>CBDCNP010000002.1:3677500-5693529 GCA_965219415.1 Candidatus Marinacidobacterales bacterium | reverse complement strand
TAAGGTGTCTTACCATCCGGTAGATCGACAAAATCGGATCGTCTTCGTTTTGGGAACGCCCTTGATAACTCTCCGTTCGAACCTTAGTGTTTTGTGGGATGGTCCTGTTATCGGTCTGTTCCCGGTGGGGGCTCATTGGCTTCGGGCCTGATTCCCCAACCCCAGCGAGCCGCAATATCCCTCACACTCTGCAGTAGATCGGCTGGAAAGGGCTGGGAAAAGGAGAGCGACGGATCGTTGGCGAGCCGGGACACCAAGAGACCACCGAGCAGGAGTGGGTCCTCGAGTCCAACCGGCGAGCACCATTTCAGATTGTCCTCGGGGGAGTGGTTGGCGCCGACGCTGTGCCGGTTCCCAAAGCTCACGCCTGGGATCTCCAGCGCAGAGAAATTGGTCGCGTCGTTCCCACCGCCGCCCCGGCGCCACTCTGGCTCCAGGCCCACGTCATCGCCGAGCTTGCGGATGAATTGGATCCACTCCTCGGGTCCCGCCGCGGACCACGCTGGCGTGCTGAGGGTTGCTCCGAGTCCGCCGTCGAAGTTGACTACCGCCACGACCTTGTCGATCTCTTCGGGATGCGCTCGCAGGTAGGCTTCGCTGCCCATCAGCCCCGGCTCGTGCCCACCCCACCCAATGAACCTGAGCGTTCGCGCCGGCTGCGGAAGCCGTGAGAACGCCCTCGCCAACTCCATAACGATGGCGACTCCGCCTCCGTCGTCGTTCGCCCCCGGGGTGTTGATGGATGTATCGTTGTGCGCGCCCACTAGGATGACCTCATCAGGATGGGAGGAGCCACGGATCTCTCCGATAATGTTTCGCGATTCCCCTTCGGCGACGTCGGCCTCCACCACCATTCCGACTTCCGCGACCCCGCTCTTAAGTAGGTGGACCGCATCTTCATAGGTCACGACGACGGCCGGTGGCGTATCTTCTTTGAGGGATCTCTTGAAGTTGTAGTAGACCATGGGGGGACCGCCGTGCCTTCCGGAGCGAGAAAAGAAGATCATGCCCGCTACTCCACGAGGAATGAGGCGCTCGGTGAGCCAATAGTCGGGATAGTCGATGTAAACGTCCCGCTTGACGAGGACGATCTTTCCGTCGAGGTCCTTTCCCTCGAGGTGACGGGGGCTCGCGGTGCCGATATCGACGAGCTCGCCGGTGATGCCTTCCGGTGGGGTGGTCCCGCCATAGCCGGCGGCCATGCTCGGGAAGTAGAGAGGCTCCGCCCCTTTGGTCCAAACGTGAGACGAGCGGGGCTTCCATATTGGCAGCGGAAAGGTTTCGATCTTCGAGTCCAAGCCCCACGCCGAAAACTGCGCGTGAATGTAATCGGCTGCACGTTTTTCGCCCTCCGAGCCAACCGGCCGTTCGCCAATTGCTCCCACCAGGTGAACGAGGTAGTCGAAGGCCCTCTCCGGCGAGGCTGGCGGCAGCCCGGTCAAGGGGGCTAGTGGCTCATCCTTCAGATCGGCTGGTGGTGGCGCGTTTGCCTCGGGACGCACGCCCCAACCCCACCGAGCAGCATAATCGCGAATATCTTGCAGCAAGTCTGGAGGGAACTCCTGTTTGAAGGCGACCGTCGGGTCCTTTGCCAAACCACCAATCAGCAGAGTAGCGAAGTGGAGCGGATCTTCGAAACCGACTGGCGCGGACCATTTCAAGTTGTCTTCCGGTGTATGACTCGCTCCTGCACCATGAGACAGCCCCACACTGACCGCGGGCACCTTCAAGGCTGCGAAATTCACCGAGTCGAAGCCGAGAGCGGCGAGACCGCCATCCGGCTCGAGGCCCGATTCGTCGCCGACGCGACGTAGGAACTCGATCCATTCGTCAGGCCCCGCGCCGAACCAAGTCAAGGTGCCGAGCGTCGATCCGACGCCGTCAAAGTTGATCATGGCCACGACGTTTTCGTCCGCGTGCGCGCGAAGATAGGCTTCGCTGCCCATCAGACCTAGCTCGTGCCCGCCCCATCCAATGAAACGAAGCGTCCTGGCAGGCCGGGGCGAACGGGAAAAGGCTCGTGCCAGCTCCATGATCAACGCTGTCCCACCACCATCATCCGCAGCGCCCGGGCTGTTGATCGAGGTGTCGTTGTGCGCGGTGATGACGATCAGCTCGTCGGGATGAGAAGCTCCTCGAATGTCACCAATGACGTTCCGGGAAGTCCCTTCAGCCACCTCGGCCTCGGCGACGATGGTGACCCTCTTAGGACGGCTTTTGACCAGCCGCACCGCATCCTCGTACGTAATCACCGCGGCGGGCGGCGTGTCTTCCTTTAGAGAGCGCTTATAGTTGAAATAAGTCATGGGCGGGCCGCCGTGTCGTCCGGAGCGGGAGGAGAAGATCATCCCCGCCACTCCGCGGGGGATGAGTCGCTCGGTGAGCCAGTAGTCGGGATAGTCGATATAGACATCCCGCTTGACAAGGACGATCTTACCCGCCAGATTCTTCCCGGCAAGGTGGCGTGGGCTGGCATCGCCAACATCCACGAACTCGCCACTAACGCCTTCCGCAGCCGTCGTTCCGCTGAACCCGATCGTCATGCTCGCTAGGTATAGCGGATCCTCGCCCTCGCTCCATACGCGGGACGACTTGGGTTCCCACTTGGGTAGCGGAAAAGACTCAATCCGGGAATCCAATCCCCACTCGGTGAACGATCGGTGGATGTACTCCGCCGCTCGTTCCTCACCGGGTGACCCCGCCGAGCGTTCTCCGATCTCACCGGAGAGGTGCAACAAATAGCTAAACGCTCGCTCGGCCGAGGGAGTCGCCTCCTCGGAGGCTCTCAAGCCGACGGAGCATAGCCAAAGCGTAAGAAGGAAGACTGCCACCACCAATACGCGATCTTGGCAGATGGTCTTCGCGCGGGCCCTCATTGCGACACCTCCCGTCGGCACACCACGAAAGCGGTCGGTGCACCTCAAAAAAAGAGAATCTGTGGTATGCACCGCATAACAACGGTCGTGGCGTCTATACCTTTGTTTAGGCGGGGATGTCAAGGGAACTCCGGGTGTTCGGGGCGCGGGGGCCACTCCGCAAACCAGACCGCCGGCCTAATCCGTTAACCTAAAACACAAAACGGTTTATAGTTTCGCGTCACTACGGAGTCGCGGGCGGACACAGGAGTCTGGACGAGCGTCGAAAAGAAAGGTCTTGACAGAATTTACCGAAGAGTGATAAACGATGGCCAAATGGCGTTCTGCCTAATAGAACACATCTCAAAGACTGAATCTTAGGGAGGTTTCCGATGCCGTCCAGGTGGCTATCATTGCTGATCGCTACGTTCCTCCTCGTCTGGGGGAGCTTACCGGCCGACGCACAATCGCTCGTGGGAGCCATCACCGGTACCATAAGGGATCAGACCGGGCTCCCCTTGCCGGGTGTTATGGTCGAGGTATCGAGCGCGTCCATGATCGGCGGGGCACGTTCCGCCACGACAGACGAACGGGGTGCCTACCACTTTCTCGGCCTTCCCCCCGGTTCCTTCGTTTTGACCGCGTCTCTCACCGGGTTCAAGAGCTACCGGCAAGAGGGGATTATCGTGACGATGAGTGGAACCGCGACACAGGACCTGGCGATGGGCCTTGCGGATGTCGCGGAAACCGTTACCGTCATCGGGGAAACGCCCCTCATAGACGTCGCGAGGGCCAGTCTGTCCAGGGCCTACACAGAAACGGAGATAGAGAACCTCCCGTTCTCCCGCAACTCTTGGCTGGACGTCTTCGCCACGTCTCCGGGTATTGCGCTCGAGAGTCCGTTGTCGGGAGCGACTTTTGGCATCCAGGGGGCGAGCAATATCATTGCATTCGGCTCGGATCGTTATACGAACACCTTTAGGTTCGATGGCGTGGACGCGAGCGACGTGGACACCGGGGGGGCGCGTATCCAGCCCATCCCGGGGGTCTTCCAAGAAATCCAGGTGATGTCAGTGGGTGCGTCTGCGGAGTTCGGAGGGTACCTGGGCGCTGCGGTCAACGTGGTCAGCAAATCGGGGGGGAACGAATTCAGTGGTAACGTCGACTACTTTTTCCAAACTGGCGGGCTCACCGGCGAAAATGCCGGCGAGGGAACAAGCTTCACGAGGGACATTTACCACGACGTGAGCGGCACCGTCGGCGGACCCATCTCTAAAGACAAACTTTGGTTCTTCGTGGCCTATCAATACCTCAAGGACTCTTTCAGCGAGTTTGGTGGAGATCCTGATTTTCCGTCTGCTCTGAGAACGGATCGCGTTTTCGGCAAGATCACCTGGTCCATCAACCAGAATAACCAACTTTGGTTCTCGTTTCATAACGAGTTCAATGACTTCCCGGACACGCTGACCCCGGACCGGACCCCAGAGACGCTCTCCAAGCGCGAGCGCCACTATCCGACACCGAGCGTCCAGTGGACTTCCGTCCTGTCCAAGAACACGGTCCTCACCGCAGGGTTCGCCGGCTGGTACATGTACGACGAACAGGTACCACTCAACGGCGATTTAACCGAATCCGTACACTTCGACGCGGTGACGGGCATTTTCTCGAATGCTCCCGTGTTCTGGTACGAATGGGATCTCAGTCGAACACAAGTAAAGGGCGACGTCAGTCACTATGCCGACGATTTCATGGGCTCCCACGATTTGAAGTTCGGTGCCCAATTCAACCGTGGTTACTCAAACGCTCGAGTAGCATTGACCGGGGGCGGCTACTATTACGACCTCGCCGGGGAAGAGTACTTAGCGTTTTTCCAAAGGCCCCATCATTACGGAGGAGTGAACCGGTCAACCGGCGTGTTCGTAGACGACGCCTGGTCCCCCAACGAGCGACTCTCCGTCAACCTCGGCCTGCGCTTGGACCACGAGGTGGCCGACGTTCTTGGCAATCCAGAGCTCGACGATGATGCGAACGAGATCGGGTTCATCGAGGGTATCGACCGAGCCGCGGTGTGGACCAACCTTTCTCCCAGAGTGGGTTTGGTCTATCAGCTGACAGCCGATCACAAGACGGCGCTCAAGGCGAGTTACGGCCGCTACGTGGACAATCTGAAGGTTTCCCACCTGGAGGGTTCGGCGCCGACCATTGCGCCGCTATTCATTAATGGTTTCAACCCCGACACCGGAGAATACGACATCATTTTCCAGGTTGTCGATCCCGTGTCGAACACAGCTATCAGTCCCGATCTGCGCGCTCCTCGGGCGAATGCCTTTTCCGTCGCGTTCGAGCGGGAAATCTTGCCCAACCTGGCGGTGTCGGTGACCGGCGTCTACAAGCGCACCAGCAACATCGTCTCCTTTTGGAACGATACAGGTGTCTACGAACCCCAGACAATCCGGGACGAAGTTGGCAATACTGATATTCAGGTGTTCAACCAGATCAATCCGATCGATGAGGACCTCTACGTCGTCACGAATATCGACGAATACAAGCAGAAGTACCGCGGCGTGGTGCTGGAGGTTAAGAAACGCCCGTCAGACAACTGGTATTTGACGTCCTCGCTTACCATCTCACGTTCCGACGGGCTCGGTGCCACAAGCCGTACCCGGCAGGGGAACACCGCGCTGCCCGGCGCCGACGAGTTCCGCGATCCCAACATGCTGGTCAACAACGAAGGACCACTTCAGGGAGACCGAACCTACCTATTCAAGCTGTTCGGCGGATATGAATTTCCTTACGGGATCCGAGCCGCAGTCAACCTCACAGCGCAAACGGGGATTCCGTTTGCACGCACGCTCGTTTTGACACAGGTCAGTCAACCGTCGCTGTCCATACTCACGGCGCCGCGTGGCGGCCTGCGCATGCCGTCCCAGGCCCTCCTCGACATTCGGCTGGAAAAGGTGTTTAACCTGGGAAGCGATGCGAGGTTCGCGGTCCGAGGAGACTTCTTCAATCTCTTCAATGAGGATGCCGCATTGGATGTAATCAGTAGCGTTGGGGATTCGGAGAACTTCCTGGTGCCCAGTTCGATCTTCAGGCCGCGGCGCGTGCAGATCGGTCTTCGCCTCGAGTTCTAGCTGCCCTGCCATATAAGCGGAGCCGTCCAAGGGCCAGGTGGGCGGCTCCCGGGTGGATATGAATGAAAATCGAAACGATTAATCCAGAAGTTTTGCATGAGCCCTTCGACAATCTCTATGCGCAGATCGTGCGGTGCGAGGGGAAGCGATTTTATCGAATCTCGGGGCAGGTGGCGGTTGGGCTTGGTCGGGAAAACGTTGGCAAGGGGGACATGAAACGCCAGCTCGAGTTCGTTTACGACATGGCCAGCAAAGCCTTGGAATCGGTCGACCTCACCTGGGACAACGTTATTCATATCTATACGTTCACGACGGACATGGATGAATATATGAAGTACGAGAAGCCGATTGCCAAGGCGGCCTTTGGCGAGAAGCCGCCGGCCTCGACCCTGGTGGAAGTCAGCAGGCTCGTCGATCCGGACTGGTTGGTCGAGGTCCAGGTCGACGCAGTCGGAGACTAAATATGATACGCCTTGCGTCACTCTCCATTCCAACCACTATTCTTTTCGCGGTCTTTCTAGCGGCGGCGGGAGAGCCGGGTCAGGAGAAAGCTGAGCTACCGCCGATTTCGCCGGAAAAGGCGTTTGATCACCTGGTGGTCCTCGCCGGTGCAATCGGAGAACGCCCCGCCGGTTCGGAGGAAGAGGCCCGCGCCGCCGAGTACATTCTTGACCAATTCGAGGGCTGGGGTCTCGACGCACGGATCGAGACGTTTCGCCAACCCCTTTGGCACCCTCGGTCGGCGCGAGTGTGGACCGAGGGCGAGGAGTCACTCTACTTACCGAGTAAAGCGATCGGGTTTGGGGGCACCACGCCACCGGAAGGGGTCACCGGAGAATTGGTCGATCTAGGCAACGCGAGCGCCCATCATCTCGAAGGAAAGGACCTGAGCGGAAAGATCGTTCTCATCAAACGAGACGTCGCGGCCGACTATCCCGACTACTGGCTCACCGAGCGGCTGTTACCGCACAACATCGCGGGAATGATCTTCTACTCGCGCGCCGGGCATCCCGGTGGGATGCCTATGGCTTATTACAACTTCAAACGGTCCCTCGAAGAGGATACTCCGCCTTCGGTAGATATCACCTACCAGGACGCGGTGCGGCTACTGAAGAGCGGGCCGCGCCGGGTGGGAATGGCGGTGGAGGCCGAGGTGACCTGGGGTGAATCACGTAACGTGATTGGTGATATTCGGGGACGTTCGAGGCCCGAGGAGATTGTCCTTATCGGGGGTCACAATGATTCGGCGATCACCAGCCCCGGCGCCGCCGACGACGGTGGCGGAGTCGCGATCGTGATGGAGTTGGCCCGTGCGTTCTCCCAAGGTTCAGCGCTAGAGAGAACGCTTCGGTTCGTTGCCTGGGGAGGGCACGAGACCGGGCTCCACGGTAGCGAAGCCTACCTGCGAGCTCACCCTGAGGACGTCGAGCGGATCGTCGCAGTATTAAACTTCGATGGTCAAGGCTCCATCTTGGGAACCCCTCGCTGGCGCGGAGCCGGGCCGAACGAGTGGGTACAGTTTGTCGAAGAAGTCATGGAAGAGTCGGGTCTGGAAGCGGCGTGGAGCGTTGGGCCGTCGGGGACCGACAGTACGAACTTTGCCGCGCTGGAGGTGCCGGCCGTATCGTTCGGGCAGAGCCACAGCGGCGGTGGCCACCACACCCCTGAGGACAACCTCAAATGGTGCGGTCCGGTCGGGCTTGCTGACGGGTTACTGATGGGCGCGATGCTCGCTAAACGGCTTGCCGACGATCTTACCGTGTCTTTTCCAGACCGTTTTCCTCCAGACCTGCTCAACCAGGTTCGAGACTACGCTGCCCGTTGGGGTTGGGGAGTTCGTCCGGAGGCAAACGAGCCACCACCCTCAGCATCCGACAAAGCACCGGGCACGCAGTGAAAAGGAGTGGCGTCACGAGCCTGAAAGTTAATTTAGTAGTCACCGATTGATATGCCACCACGACGCCCAAGACAGAATCGGATCGCAAGCGTGGACGCGGCCCTAATGTTGCTCGAGAGCACTCTGGAATGGCCACAGGCCTCGCAAGGAGTGAGCGAGCTCAGCAGGAGGGTTGGGCTCAGCAAGAACCGCACGTTCCGGATTCTCCAAACCCTCGAGGCTCGGGGCTATTTCAGAAAGGATCCCGAGACGCAGGCCTACCAAGTTGGCGTGACTCTCATGCGGTTGGCCCATCACGTACCTCGACACTTCGAGTTTTTCTCCTTCGTATCTCCTCATCTCGAATCGCTCGCGCAAGAGAGCCAGGAGGTCGCACATCTGCTCGTACGGCGCGGTCATCATGCCGTCTGTGTGGGCCATCGCGAGAGCGGCCGGAGGCTCCGTGTCTCAGACCGAGTGGGGGAGATGCTGCCGTTGCACGTAGGAGCTTCGCCTAAACTCTTTCTCGCGTTCGCGCAGGATAGCGAAAGCGAGGAACTGCTGAAGAGCATTCATCTCGAGCAATTCACCTCTCGCACCCTTACTAATGTTTCGGACCTGAGGAAGCGGCTCAGGAAGATCCGTGAATGCGGTCATTCCGTAGAGGAAGAGGAGTACGAAGATGGCGTCTGTGCGGTCGGTGCGCCGGTGTTTAACGAGAAGGGCGCCCTGGTAGCCGGGATAAGCCTCACGGTTCCCAAGAGCCGTTTCTCTCCCAATGAACGTGAGCGACTCATTTCACTCGCAACGAGTGCGGCTTGGAAGATTTCGGGTGAGCTCGGCCATCGGCCCGTCGCCGAACACAAGCGAGGAGCACGGGAGACGAGCGGCGCAGCGTAATCGACGCCGAAGCCTCACTTTGATCCGGTCCGCCGGCCAGTCTTTCAAGTCCAGCACTCAGCTTCACGCACGGGACTCGCTATTTGCTCGCACGGCAAGATGCGCGGTCCGTCGCGGTCCCGACCAGCGACAGTGAGTAACCATGATAATGAAGGATCACAATCAGAGCTCGTCGTCCGACGCGGACGGCTCCGCTGATACGCTCGGGAGCGCCTTTCACCAAGAGCTTGAAAGGAGGCTCACCATCCTGGCACCGGAGGGGCGCGACGTTACACCCCTTGGAAAGTTCAACAGATTCGACTATCTGTTGATGGTGCTGTTGGGACTCGTGCTTCCCATCCTGGCAATGTTTTGGGGATGGCACTGAGGTTCTCTCGAGAAAGAAATCATGGGCGAGCAGGAGTTGAGCGTAGAGGAGGAGATAACTCGCGAGAGTTGGAATGAAGTTCTACCCATCCTGCCGGAAGCGAGAATTTGGGGATTTCTCGACTATACGCTGATTACCATCGGTTTGGCGATCGCTACCTGGGTGTTCTTGATCGGCGGCATTTGCGCAAACTACGTCGGTGTGAAAATGGGTATCGCCGCCATCCTGGCGGGCAACTCAGTCGCCGTCTTGTTGATGGCATTGTCCACTACCATCGTCTCCAATAAGTATGGCATTGAACAGTTTACTCTCCTTCGCAGTGTGTTCGGTCATAGGGGGACGCTCTTCCCACTGACGTTCGCAGAGGTCATCTGGGTCGGATGGACAGCCGTCTTGATGGCCATGCTGGGGAACGTCTTCCTCAATATTCTAAGAACGCTGGTGGACGTATCCCAAGTTCTGGAGACCTGGATTACTGTCTCTTGCGCATTGCTAGGGCTAGGTTTCGTGTGGCTCGTTTTGAGACGCGGGGCCAAGTCTATTCGCGAGCTGAACCGTTTTGTAGCTCCCGGTCTCGGCGTCATCCTGGTTCTGATGGTGGTGATTATCCTCAGGGAGCTGTCAATCGCGGAGCTTTTGGCATTACCGCCGTTGGATCCATCCGTGGACCGGTGGGAAGGATACATCATCGTCTTCGAGTTGAATCTTGGTGCCGGGTTCGGCTGGTGGTGCTTCATGGGGAACCTGTCACGTCTTTCCAAGTCCAGGCGGTCGGCCTTTTGGCCCAACATGATTGGTCTCAACCTTTTTGCGGTGATGGGAAGCGTGGTTGGTTTGATCGCGGGTCTTCGCTTCGGCAGCAGTGACCCCACCCAATGGATGGTTCCAATGGCGGGCGTGGGCCTAGGCGTCATCGTGCTGTTGTTCATCGGATTCGGCAACATCACGGCAACGGTTTCAACAGTCTACGTGGCCTGCGTGGCACTGAGACAAAGGAAATTGTTTCAACATATGAGTTGGACTCGCCTGCTTACTGTCTTCATCGTGCCCTGTGCTGTGCTGACGCTGTTCTCCCAATGGGTGTACTCTCACTTCGGTACTCTGCTGGCTATCACCGGTACATTGATGAGTCCGCTCGCCGGCCTGTGGTTGGTCGACTTCTTCTTGTTGCGAGGACAGCGGATTGACATTCGGAAGATCTTTAACACCTCTCGGTCTAGTCCCTACTTCTTCTGGGCAGGTGTCAATCTTCTGGCAATCCTGTCAGTTGGATTGGGCGTTGCTACCTACTTTTTGTTGTTCGACCCCTTCACCTTTGCCAACGGTAGTGCTTTTCAACACCTTTCGGCGTCGCTGCCGGCGATGGTGGTCACCATGTGCTCCTACTACCTGCTGACCCGTCTGTTCGTGATGCCCGCCGGTCGCGGCGGTTACGTTCGAGGATGACCACCCTGAGCGAGCGGAATGACCCGTAGATGAGTAAACAATTCAACCAACCTCTGAGTGGAAACGAGATGCCCCGCTTTGGGGGACCCGCCACGATGATGCGGCTGCCGTCTCAGACGACATCGAAAGGGCTCGATGCTTGCTTCGTCGGCATACCCTTCGATATCGGAACTTCGAATCGGAGCGGTGCACGCTTTGGCCCTCGGCAAATCCGAGCCGAGTCCTGCCTGATTCGCCCCTACAACCTGGCCACCGGTGCTGCGCCCTTTGATAGCCTTCAAGTTGCCGATCTGGGGGATGTCGCGATCAATACTTTCAACATCGACAAAAGCATGGCCATCATCGAGGAGGCCTATCACGCTATCTGCTCCAACGGCTGCCGGCCCCTGACCCTAGGAGGAGACCACACTATTGTGCTTCCGGTATTGAGAGCGCTTCATGAGAAACATGGACCACTGGGAGTCGTGCACGTGGATGCCCACGCCGACGCCAACGCAGAGATGTTTGGGGAGAAGGTCACCCACGGGACCCCCTTCCGGAGGCTTGTCGAGGAGGGCTTGGTCGACGGCCCGCGAGTCGTTCAAATCGGTTTGCGAGGCACCGGCTACACCGCCGAAGATTTCGATTGGTCGCGAGCTCAGGGGTTCCGGGTTGTGCCCGCCCAAGACTGCTGGCATCGCTCGTTGAACCCACTCATGGCCGAAGTTCGAGACCAGTTGGGAAAAGGGCCCGTTTACATTAGCTTCGACGTGGACGGTCTGGATCCCGCGCACGCCCCTGGTACAGGGACACCGGAAATCGGCGGCCTCACGGTTGTGCAAGGCATCGAGGTCGTCCGCGGTTGCCGAGGCCTGGACGTAGTGGGTTGCGACGTGGTGGAGGTGGCACCACCCTACGACACGTCCGGAAATACCGCGCTCCTGGCCGCCAACCTCCTATACGAAATGCTCTGCATCTTACCGGAAGTCTGCTATCGTTCATAGGTCCAAGCGGCGTCGGCCAACCGAAGAGTTGGCGTTGTGATCCTCCACCCGATGTCCAAGAGATTTTCAAGACCACCGGTCCGCTGGTGAAGAACGAAACGTTCAAGGTCATGGAGATGATGGATTCCTCCTTAGTGATAGCACGGTGATTTGGGGTGACTCGTGACTTGGCATTCAAGAACGAAATGAATAAGTTCCTAAACAAGCGGTTCAGATTTCGCGAATACCAAAAAGAGGTAGGATGGCGACCAAAGCACGGAGGTGGCCTATGCAAGATTTCCTGATCGATCGTCCGTCGACTCGTCCACGCCGCGACCCGGAATACGCCTGGTCGCAAAGAGGTTGGCCGATTGAGTTTCCGGGCACCATCGAAGACGGACCACAGGTCTACTGTTACACCGATAAATACAGCTACGCGCACGGTGAGACGATCCAGATCCATGCCACTTCGACGACCAAGACGTTCGACGTCACGATTGTGAAGGACGGCGCGCGACCGACGACGGTGTTCGAGCGCACAAACGTGCCGGGCCGCTACACGGAAACACCGAGAGATTGCTACCAGATCGGCTCTGGATGGCCCGTGCTGTTGACCGTGCTCATCGATCCGCAATGGGAGAGCGGTTTCTATCTCATTATCGTCAAGACATGGGATGAGCAAGGCGAGCTCTTCGAGCGCGAGCATTTCTTCGTGTTGCGACCGCGGCCCGAGGAGCGGCGACCGCTGGTCCTGATCATGACCACGTCTACGATGAACGCCTATAACGACTGGGGCGGGGCGAACCTGTATCAAGGACTACCACTCGACAATCCCGATCCTCGAAAGAATATCGGGGCGGCCGTGGTCTCCACGCAGCGTCCGCTGGCGCGCGGCATGCTGCGCCTGCCGCCGGGTTATCCGCGCGAGGCGGATTACAGCGATAAGCCGCCATTCTGGCGGGTTCGCTTTCCGGTCTATGAGTGGGCCCGGTTCCACGGCTACTCGCCCCACTTCAACGACGCCTTTTGGGCAACCTATGAACGTCCTTTTGTGGTATGGATGGAAGAAGTGGGCTACGAGCTGGACATTATTACGCAGCAGGACCTCGACGAAGACCCGAACATACTCGACGGTCATCGCTGCGCAATCGCCGTTGGACACGACGAGTACTACAGCGAGAAGATGCGCAGCGTGCTCGACAAGTTTCTCGAAGCGGGCAACAACTTCGCGCGATTCGGCGGCAACATCTTCAACGCGGCGCGCATGACGTTGGGCAACAACGGAACGACGCAGGCGCGCGGCTCGAGAGCAGACGGCTCGGCACCGCAAGAGGGATTCGCGGAGCCGGTCAACAGCACCTTCGGACTCCACGCCACCGGCTATCTGCGTTACGGAAACACGGGGCCGCGCTCGCCGGCGGGGTACCTTATCTATCGGCCAAACCATTGGACGCTCTCGGGCACGGATCTTTATTATGGCGACCTGTTGGGCGGCGTCCCGGTTGGCATCGCGGCCTTCGAGCTCGACGGCATTTTGAACGACGATTGGCAGATGAAGGACGGCCTCCCTGTCGTGACTGCGAACTATCCACACATTGAGAATCTGGAGATCATCGGTATGCTGCCGATCCCGCTCGGCGACGAGGACCGCTGGGAAGGTATGGCCCCTTTGAACACAGGGTTTCCGATTGCCCCCCAGGACAACAATCCGACCCCGAGGATGGCATGTATGGTGACCTACCAGCGCGTTGGGGGAACCGGCTTCAATGCGGGTACCTGCGAATGGGTTCAGGGTTTGATCAAACGCGACTGGTATGTCGAGAAAATGACACACAACATACTGTCTCGCCTCGGCGGTATTCCATCGCTTGCACCGGAAACCGTCGACGGCCACATAACGTTTCCGGTCGGTGGCGACTGGCACCCACAGTAAGGGGCAACTCAGGAGGAACTGCGATAATGGAGAAGCTAACGCTGACTCGGAGGCGGGTGCTGCTCACTTTAGCAACTGCGCCTCTGCTACCGCTCGTCCAACCGAAAGGTGCCGTTGCCGTGACGACGGACACGCTGCCGACTTCTGCCGCCGACTCGAGCGTCGGGCCGCTGCTGTATCGCCGCAAGCACTGTCGGGGTGGATGGAGCGTGGTGGGTGGGCGATCGTCCAACGAGTAACTGACGCCAACATTCCGTATCGTCGATTGGCCGAAGTCCAGGGCCGCTAAGAGTCAGGCGACGCCCTCGCTTGCAGCACGCCGGAAAGCTTGGTCAAAACGCAATGATTCCGCTGGCCGTTTGCTTCGCGCCCGGAAGCTTTGGTAGATGTCAGGCCACGAGCAGTCCCCAGGAGGATGGATCATGAAAGATAAGAGCCTGGTTGCTCTGATCATCTCGTTGCTCTCGGTGGGATGGATGGGATGTGGCGGGACTGAAGTGCCACCACCGGCCAAAGTCCAAGTCACGACCGTTCCGGAAACCGTCTACACCGTCGTCGAGGGGGTTCCAAAGAAAAGCGGGGACACCGCAGAAACCCAAGACCTCAGCTGGCTCTTTCACCTGGCCTTCGAATCGCGCGAAGACGAGCCGCTGAGTTTCGACGAAGCGCACATTTCCTTCAAGCGCGGCGAGAAAACTCTTTGGCATGAAGCCCTGCCGCGGAAATATCTGGAAAGCATGGAATGGATCGAAGGAGCCTACCAACTGGACACGGGCTATTTTCTCGACAACGTGATGTTCGGAAAGGAAGTGGCCACCGAGCCTGAGCTTCCGGCCGGTGAAAGGATCACTTGGATCCGAATTCCGTTCGTCCGACCCGCCTATGCGGATGTCGACAACATTCACCTTATGTTTCATCTCCGCAATGCGCAGGGTGAGTTGCGAACTCTCGAACACTCCATCTCCCTCACGCGCCACGAGCAGAAAGCGAGACTGCGGCTTCCCTTCTCCGGAACCTGGGCAGTGCTCAAAGGGAACGACGTCAACTCCGGCCACCGGCGCACCGGTTTTCGAAACCTCACGACGATGGGATGGGACTTTGCTAAGGCCGACGAGGAGAGCTTCGGGGAATCCGTGCTGGCGGCCGGTGACGGTGTCGTCGTCGACGTGCGCAACGACATCGAAGATTACGGTCGGGGCGCAAGGCCGGCTCGCGAGTTCCTCGAAGAAGATGGGGATGTGTTCGCGGGTAATCTCGTCACCATCGATCATGGTAACAGTGAGTACACGCTGACCTGTCACCTGTTACCGGGAAGCGTGACGGTGGATATCGGTGACCGCGTGAACGCCGGACAGGTGATCGGAAAGGTGGGAAAGGCCGGCCTCGTTCATTTCAACATGATGAACGACGGCGAATGGCTCGAGGCCCACGGTGTACCTTCGCTTTTCAGTGACTTCGAGCGGCTCCTTCCGGGGACCAAGCCTCAGCGCATCACTAGAGGTAACCCGAGAACCGGTTGGCTCGTGGCTCCCGTAGAAGGCAAGCCTACGTCCTAAACAAACGCCGCAGACTTCAGTTGGTAGGCGCTAGCCGCTCGAGCTCTTGGAACCAGTTCAGGATCACGTTCAATTCTCGGGGTGCCGTTTCTGGCGGGGTTCGGATCGTCAGGAACCGCTGGCCGTCGGGGCTCACATCATAGCCCGGGTAGAAGTCTGGTCTCAACTCTCTTAATAACTTGGGCGTGAGGTCAAAATACTCATGCGGCTTCCCGATGGTAGAAACGTAGCAGCCCGCCAAGCCGTTCACGGGGAGCTACCCTCAGAAGGTGTGGAAATAAAGTAAAGGCGGAGTAACCTTCCGCGTCACGAAACACGGCGTGAAGGGGCCAACGGAAGGAGACACCGCCATGAAGGAAAAGACCACAAGACGACGGAGCTCGTCAAGGGTGGCTTGGGAGTCGCTGGAGAAGTGGGCGAGGCTCGAGATCCAGGATTGGGTGCAGGAGCTGATGGTAGCCGAAGTCACGGAGCTTCTCGGGCGTGAGAAATCGGAGAGACGGAAGCCCGTGGACACAACGGCGGGCTATCGAAATGGATACGGTAAGCCTCGGAAGCTGACGATGAGCGTGGGCACGGTGACGGTTCGCCGGCCGAGAGTACGGGACGTGGAGGAGAGGTTCGAAAGTCGAGTGCTTCCGCTGTTCAAGCGTCGGAGCGAAACGGTGAGCGAGTTGATTCCGGAGCTGTACCTGCATGGACTAGCTCACGGAGATTTCGATCTGGCGCTCCGCAAAGGGACCAGGCGCAGGCCAAGCCGCTGTTGACGGCGATCCCCTACGCCACCAGCCTGCAGGAGTGCGAGACGAAGAAGGCCAAGTTCCAGGATTGGTGCTTGCGCAAGGGTCTTCCGGGGGCCGCGCACGTGCTCGACGAGGATTGGGAGCGGATGGTCAGCTTCTATTCCTTTCCCAAGCCTCACTGGCAACACCTTCGCACGAGCAACGTCGTGGAGTCACCGTTCGCTGCACTGAGATTGAGAACGGATGCGGCCAAAAGGTTCAAGAAAGTCGAGTCCGCCACTGCGACAATCTTCAAACTGCTTCTGGTTGCGGAGAAGAATTTTCGCCGGCTCAACGCACCGGAGCTGATGCGAGAGGTTCACCTGGGCGTTCGATTTGAAGATGGAGACAGGGTAACGGAGTCGTCGAAGGTTGCTGCTGCCTGAACTTTTTTACACACCTATTGACAAGAGCTCTTCACGGGAGCGCACCTTGCGCTCGGACTGAGGTAACTGTTCGATGGCTGGGAACAGCAGTAGATTCTTCCTTGCCTTGATGATTCCTCTCGTGGTGATAGTAGACGACGTACTCCCTAAGCGCATGACGGAGCGACTTCTCGCCGAACAGGATGAGCTTCGAGAGACATTCCTCTTTGACGGACTTCACCCAGCGCTCCGCGAACGAGTTCAAATCCGGGCTCCGTGCAGGCAGCTTGACGGGCGCAACGCCAACCGCCTCGATGGTCCGGTGGAACGACTCGCAAAACTTCGAGTCCCGGTCGTGAATGAGGTATCGGCTTGAGGACACAAAGCCGACATCTGCCATGGTTACGTTGCGAGCCACTTGAGTCATCCACTGTTCGTTCGGATGCGGCGTGATGCCGGCGACGTGGACTCGACGGGTAGTCAGGTGTATGAAGAACACAACGTAGTACGTCACCAACCCGCCCTGAGTCCACACTTGCGTGGTGAAGAAATCTGTCGCCGCGAGGACGTCCATGTGCGAGCGGATGAACTCCCTCCATGTCGTGGTCTTCCGACGCTCTGGTGCGAACGGAATGCCGTGGCGTTTCAGAATGTTACCGATGGTTTGGTCGGCCACTTCATGCCCGAACCTCGCCAGCGGACCCTCAGTCCCACACCAGTTTTACTGAAGTTGGAGGGCATTGACTTCATTTGAGGAGTTTCGATCCACACAGAGGTCCTGTCCCTTCCATAAACTCGAACTTGCATGAGATTGGCGAACTGCCCGCAACCAGGATGCTTTGGTCGTCTTCATGTAGGACGTTTTGAGGGCCGGCGACGGCTCTACTCAGAGCTAGAGGTGTAAGCTGATGCGAAGTCCCGCAGCGGTTCCGAGCGGATCGGACTCAAGCAGGGCGTCGAGTGTAATAATGATGGAGACCACCGACCTTTGGAATGGCTCTCACTTTGCCCATCGCCGGTGACTCTACCCGGCGAGGCTCGGGCGCGTCCTTCTCAAGCGACAAATGAGTCCGGCACGAATGATAGTAGTCGAGGTATTTGCGTAGGATTCGCTTCAGGTGTCGCTCATCGAGGACGATCACGTGGTCGAGACACTCACGTCGAATGGAGCCGATCATCCTTTCGACCAATGGATTCTGCCACGGGGAGCGCGGTGCGGTAAGGACCTGCTCTATCCCGAGACCGTCGACGCGAGTATCGAAGTACGCTCCGTAGGTCTGGTCTCGATCCCGTACCAGGTACCGAGGCGCCGTGTCCCATGGAAAAGCATCGACCATTTGCTGCGCCGTCCACTCGGCAGAAGGATGTTCGGTGACATTGAAATGAACGATACGGCGACGGTCGTGGCGAAGGACAATGAAGACGAACAGAACTCTGAAAGTTGCAGTCGGCAAAGTGAAAAAGTCGAGCGACACCAAGTCCTTTGCATGATTATCGAGAAAGCTCCGCCAAGTATGGGACGGTGGCGTGCGATGGCGAACCATATACTTGGAGACGGCAGCCTGGGAAATGGAGATGCCCAGCTTCGCTAGCTCGCCATGCACGCGGGGAGCTCCCCAGAGAGGGTTGGCCCTGCTCATGTTCCGTATCAGCTCACGTATTTCGGGAGCGACGCCTGGTCGTCCGGGCCTACGCCGTCGGCTCTTCCACGCCCAATATCGTCTGAACCCACAACGGTGCCAGTGGACGACCGTCTCAGGTTTCACGATGACCAGGACACTCTCCCAGTCAGTCCAGATTCTGCGCAACAGCACCCAAAACCCACGGTCGACCTTCGAGAGCCGCGGCCGTTTCACCGAACGGCGGAGGGCGGCGAGCTGCTGCCGAAGAGCGACATTCTCAAGAGCCAGCTCGCGACGAGCCTTGAAGGTAGAGATGAGAGCGCGAACAAACGACGAAATCATGCCGGCATGGTGCCGACAGACCGGAGACTAATCAAGTTCGGGGGGCGCGAATGAATAAATAGAAGGCACAGGGTCTTGCCGGTTCCCACGCTATCGTCAGCGGTGCAGCACAGCCGGCACTATTGAACGAAGTGATACGTGATCTGGTCGAAGCGGTCCCGCGCGAAGGAGAACACGAAGAACAGCGGCTCCGAGCCGGTGCATCGGAGCGCGTGCCTGGCATTGGCAGAGATGTAGATTGCGCAGCCGGGCCCGACCGCCGTCGTGTGATCGTCGATCTTCATCTCCCCTCGGCCGCTAACGACGTAATGGGTTTCCTCGGGCTCGTGGTGGTGAAGCAGTAGTTGCGCGCCGGGCGGGAGTTGTGCAATGCCCGTGACGAGACCGCTGCTTTCCGTGCGTTCGCCTGTGATCAGGAGCTTCCAGCATATCGCGCTCTTGGTAGCGAGGGTGGTGTCGCGCCAGCCTTCCCAATGGAGGGTGGCTTGGTCGATAGTAATAGGTTTGCGCATGTTCATTAAACTACCGGTCGACCACTTTCTTTTTTACACTATTTTGTGTGATTTCAATGTGATTCTTTAAAGCTAAATGCGTGAAATATTTGTGAATTCTTCCATAAATTGCTACCATCGAGACCACCTGGGTCTCTGCGCGTGCGGTTCCTGCATCTGCCCGGAGAGCGATAAGGCGGAACCGAGTGCTGCCCGCATCCAATCGAGGGTGGAACGTTGAAGAAAGCCGACGAATCGAAGGGGGAGATCGAGGCACTTGCGGGACCGCCTCTCCAGGCTGAGCGAGGTCAGTCTGCGCATCAGCGAAAGCCTCGACTTGAATACCGTTTTGAACGAGGTTGCGGCAAGCGCCTGCGCGCTGACCGGCGCCCGCTGCAACGGGATCACAACCATGGACGGCTCGGGGCAGCCCCAGGACTTCGTCACTTCGGGATTAGCTCCCGAGGAGCACCAACGGTTCCTGGATATGCCCCACGGACTGGAGCTGTACGAGTACCTGCGGGAGGCTCCGCAGCCGCTCAGGCTGCGAGACCTGGCTGCCCACCTCAGTTCGCTCGGTTTCCCCGACGACAGCACGCTGGCGAGGACTTTCCTGGGAGTGCCGATCTGTCACCAGGGAGTGCATGTCGGTAACTTCTATCTTGCAGACAAGGAGTTGAGACAGGAGTTCACGAGCGAAGACGAAGAGGTTCTGGTGATGTTCGCGTCTCAGGCGGGGGCGGCAATCGCCAACGCCCGTAAGCATCGGGACGAGCAGCGGGCCAGGGCCGACCTGGAAGCGCTGATCGATACGTCACCGGTGGGGGTGGTAGTGTTCGACGCGCGGACTGGGGAGGTGGTGTCGCTCATCGGGAGGCGAAACGCATTGTGGGGGGACCTGCGCACGCCGGGCTGCTCGGTGGAGCAACTCCTTGACGCGCTGACCTTCCGGCGTGCCGACGGGCGAGAAGTTTCCCTCGCCGAAAACCCCCCTGGCGCAAGCGCTGCGCGAGGCCACGACGGTACGCGCCGAGGAGATTGTCATCCAGGTCCCACACGGTCGGAGCATCACCACGCTGATCAATGCCACGCCCATCCACTCGGAGGACGGCGAGATCGAGTCGGTGGTCGTCACCCTGCAGGATATGACACCGCTGGAGGAGTTGGAACGGATGCGGGCCGAGTTCCTGGGGTTGGTAATGCCGGATCGACTTTTAGCGGAGCACAGGTGTCAATGGTAGCGATTCACGGAAGAATTCACAAGTATTTCACGGTAATAGCTTTAAGAATCACACCGATGTCACATAAAATAATGTAAAAACGTAGATGTTCTCCACGGCCGCGACTCGGTGGCGGCGTGTGAGCGGCGCGTCATATTCGCAGCCCGAGTGACGCGGGGAGGATAGCAGTGAGGATCGCTCTGATCGTGACGTGCCTGCTGGTGGCCCCGTGCGCCGCTAGCGCGCAAGACGGCCGGATAGCGGGCACGGTCACCGACGAAACCGGTGGTGTGCTGCCTGGCGTGACCGTCGCAGCCGCGGGACCCGCGCTGGCCGGCGGCCCGCACGTGGTTGTAACCGATGGGGACGGGAGTTACGCGTTCGAGGCGCTGCCGCCGGGCGCGTACACCATCACGTTCACACTGCCAGGCTTCGAGGAGCTGGCGCGTACCGTCGAGCTGGCCGCCGCGTCCGCGCCGACGGTGGACGTCAGCCTGCGGGTCGGCGGCCTGTTCGAGGAAGTGACCGTGACGGTGACAGGCACCGCCATCGACGCGCCCGCGATCAACATGCCCCACGCGGTCGTGGTGGTCAGCCGCGACACGATTGAGCAGCAAGGGTCCACGCAACTCGTCGATCTCTTCAAGAACCTGAGCGTGAGCCACGGCGTGATCGGCGAGCGGAGCAGTTGGTACAACTCCAACCAGCCCTCGACACTCACCGAGAACGTGGCCAACGTCAACCTGCGCGGCCTCGGCGCCTCGCGGACGCTCGTGCTGATCAACAGCCGCCGTCACGTGCCGGTCCCCGCGCGTCTCATCGGCGGGCGTTTCGTCGACGTGAACACTATTCCGACGATCGCGGTCGGCAGGCTGGAGGTGCTGAAGGAGGGCGCGGCGGCGACCTACGGCTCCGACGCGGTCGGCGGCGTCGCCAACTTCGTGACGCGCAGTGATTTCCGGGGGTTGGAGCTCAACGTCTCGCATGACTACTTCGACAGCGCGGGTGATACGACCGTCGCCGGCATCTGGGGCGGACGGGTCGGCAATTCCAGCGTGGTACTCGCCGCGGAACGGGTCGGCCGCCAGGAGCTGCAGATGGCGGAGCGTCCCTGGACTCTTGATCGGCTGAGTACGCACGTAGGGGGGAACCGCGCCGGATGGTCCAGCATCGGGAATCCTGGCACGTTCGCCGTCGGGGCCCCGGTTCCATGGACGGCCGATGTCTTCGATCCCCGGTGCACGGAATTCGGTGGCCAGGACGAGGGCTGGACCTGCCGGTTCCGCTACGCGCCGTACGACAATCTAATCGACGAGCAGCAACAGACCCGCGCCTTCGTCGAGCTCAATGGCCCCCTGAACGCGCGGACTAATTACCACGTCGAGGGTCTCTGGGCCAATGCGACGATTCCGAACTGGTACACGACGCCATCGTACCCGCCCTTCCCGCTGACGAGCACCACCATCATGGAGGTAGCGCCCGACCACCCGGGACGGCAGGCGTTCTGCTCCGGCTACGCAGGTGACGGGAAGGCCGACCCCAGCAGCGCCTGCGCCAGCAGCGACCTCTGGTATTTCAACGGCCGTCCGTTTGGGAACTCAGGTCCCGGGCGCAGGCTGAGACGAGAGTCCCGAACCCAGCGGATCGCGGGGTCGGTCGACGGCGACTTCCTGCTCGGGGGACGGGATGCTCATTGGGACGTCGGCGTCTCCTACTCCCGGGCCAAGGGCAATCTGAACCTGCCGGCGGTATACACCGACCGGGTCTTCCGGGCCTTC
Source organism: Candidatus Marinacidobacterales bacterium (assembly GCA_965219415.1). Classification (GTDB taxonomy): domain Bacteria; phylum Acidobacteriota; class Vicinamibacteria; order Marinacidobacterales; family DATDRI01; genus CBDCNP01. The sequence continues at coordinate 5,671,900 of CBDCNP010000002.1, read as the reverse complement.
CGCGGCTTCGGCGGGCCGGACTGCGCCGTCGGCGTCGTGGCGGATCAGACCTCCCCAGCTGGCATGGTGCTCGGAGCGCTCAACGGCGCCGTGGCGGGCCAGGGCCCGTGTATGTATTACAACCCATTCAGCAACGCCGTCCAGTACTCCGACCAACCGGACTCGCCGTTCGAGAACACGCCGAATCCCGACTACGTCGCCGGCCTGGCGAACCCGGAGCAGTTGCGACTATGGCTCAACGAAGAAGTGAACTTGGTCAGCACGACCGACCTGTTCGTGGCGGACGCCACGCTGAGCGGCAACCTGGTCGAGAACGTGGCCGACTTCGCCGTGGGGTACCAGTACCGCGCGATGCGCGCCGACGGCAATCCAAACGATGCCGGCGACGCCACACTGAACCCCTGCTCGGTGGCGGGCGACGCGGGCTGCGCGGCGGGCGACCGGTTCGGCCCCTACCTCTTCACCAACATCCACCGCCCCTATGACGCGGACCAGCAGGTGCAGCGGTTCTTCGGCGAGCTCGCGCTGAGCGTTGGGCCCAGGGTCGACACGCAGATCGCTGCGAACTACGAGTTCTACAACGTCGCCGGCCGCCACGTCAGTAGCTTCGACCCGAAGATCGGCGGGCGCCTGCAGGTCGCCGAAAACCAGGACTACTCCCTGGCGCTGCGCGGCTCGGTGCAGACCACCTTCCGGACGCCGTCGCTCGACGATCTGAACCTCAGCCCACTGACGACCCTCGAGTGGATCTCGGAGACAGGCGCCTACCAGGCAGTGGACCGTTTCGGGCGCCCTGACCTCCTCCCCGAGCAGGCGTTCACCTACAACGTCGGCGCCGTGCTCTTCCTGGAGGGGAGCATCGAAGCGACGGTCGACTACTGGAGCTACGACTTCGAGAACGTGATCGGCTCGATGCCCTACGATGCCATCACCAGCCTCTACAACAGCGACAATCCGGCGACCCAGGAGGCCGTGTCGCCATTCATCATCTGTCCGGGAGGCAGGGCCTCGGACCTGATGCCTGAGAGCAGGTGCGCCGCCGCGAACCTTGAGCGCGTCCAGATTGACCTCGTGAACTGGCCGGGGCTCACGACCTCCGGGATCGACACGCACTTCGCCACCCGGTTCGACGCGGGACCGGGCCAGCTATCGGCCAGTTGGGACTCCACCTACACGGTGGAGTACGAGACAAAGACCCTGATGCTGGAGGGTACGGACCTGACGCTCTACGCCAAGCGGAACACGGCCGGCTACCTGAACTTCGCCCACCCGATCGCGGTGCCGCTGCCCCGCTGGAAGAGCCGGTGGTCGGCTTCGTACGCCTGGAACACATACACTTTCGCGAACTATGTGAGCTACATTTCGTCCTACGGGGACCGTGGCAGCAACACCACCGTCCCCCGCATCGACCCGTTCCTGACATGGGATGCAAGCTTCCTGTGGCGCTTCCCAGGCAGCGGGATCGACATCACGCTCTATGCGCTGAACCTGACCGGCACTTTGCCGCCATGGGCCAACATCGAGCAGTCGTACGACGGCTTCACGCACGACCCGAAGGGGCGCCGGTTCAAGGTGGCACTGACCTATCGCTTCGGAGACTGACAGCTCCGCCACCCCTCCCTTCCATAAACTCGAGCTGTATGAGATTGGCGAACTTGTGATCCGCAAAAAAGAAAACCGGCCAGAAGCAGTCGACTATGGTAGGTCTAACCCGCGCAATCAACGCCGGATAGACTTTTTGCGGAGCACAGGTCTCGGAATGGGTTGTCGATAGCAGGTGCTAAGTTGGGGTGTCGCGATCCGGATGACGACAAGCTGCTTGAGACGGCGCTGATGGGTGAAGCGGATTGTCTGATCACTGGGGACCGGGACCTTCTGGAGATGTCCCCGTTTCACGACATTCCGATTTTGAAGCCAGGGGACTTTCTGGATCTTCGGGCACGCCAATAACGGCCCTGGGATCCGTAAGGTTCGGCGAGACTCCGCTATTCCGCAGCATCCGGGTCGCGGTCGGTGCTGTCGCCGGAGGCCTTGACAGTATCGCGGGCGAGGCGGGTGTAGTAGGCCGTGGTCGGTTGTGCCTTCTATTTATTCATCCGCCAGCCCATGGGTCGGAAGTCAGCCCTGCGGCGCGAAATACCCTGGATTCTGCGCGGATTCCAAGGGCGTCTAAGCTGCTGATTTGTGGTCTATTTCAAAAGGTTCGAGTTTTGGCACAGGACGCGGTCCAGATTCCTATGGATGTAGCGATGGCGACGACCAACAATGTCAAGGGCTGGCTCGGCGTGCTCATCACCGAGGATTCTAGCTTCCATTGGCGAACCAAGCGTAGACACGTCTAATACGAAACGGCCCGGCGCGTGGGTCTTGAGTTCGTTTGTGTTTTTGGACACGACGAGGACAGCGCGGCGCGTCCTCGCTCGAGCTCAGGATAAGCGGCTCGAAACGCTTGTCGCATTCCAAGCAGGCGTATTCGAAGATCGGCATATCGAGATTATAGCCCGATTGGACCGCCACACAGTCTGGCCAATTGCAGCCCCGCCGGCGTGCTCATGACCGAGGATTCTGAGCTCCCATTGGCCAATCAAGCTTAGACACCTCCAACCCGAAACGTCCCCGCGAGCAGGTCTTGAGTTCGTTTGTATTTTTGGACACGACGCGGTCTGACCACGCGACGGCTCACCTTTCGAGACATCTTCTTGGCGACGACGATTCCTTTGTGGTTGCGGATCGAGGTTTTCCTGCTCACTGGGGCGCGCAACCCGCTCTCTTCCGCACCTGTACCACTGCCCGCAGCCGCGTAGCAACACTTGATGGCGGAAGCACCGTTCGGGGCGCGCGGATGAATAAATAGAAGGCACCGGAGCATTAGCCGACCGTGGATCCACGACCTTCTATCTAGCCTGAATCATCTTCAGCACAGCGAGGAAGAGCACGCTATCTTCGTCTCCAAGAGATAACGCCGTCTGGTCGTGGTTCTCGTTTTCTAGCTGGACGAGCTCGGCCTTCACTCCTTTCGCTTTCATATTGTCGACAAGCTCACGCGAGGTGGCCTCGAAGGGTTCGAGAGAACCATAGGCAACAACCGCTCGCGGCACCGGGTTGTCGATGTTGAGGATCGGACTCGCCTCAGCTCGAAGGTCCTCGTCGGGCACGTAACCGTCGACCTCACCCGTCCTCCGAACGACGCGCATGTCGTAGGGACCGCTGACGGGGGCGACACCCTTGACCAGTCCCTTTGGAAGACCCATCTTCTCTCGCCATGTACCTCGCACGCCGAGGTAGGCAGATAGAATTGCCCCCGCCGAGTGACCACCGACATAGATCAGGTCTGGGTCGCCTCCATACTCTTCAATGTTCTGGTGAATCCAGCGAACCGCAGCCGCGACATCTTCCGGCTGATCCGGGAAGTGAAATCCCTGACCCGTGAGTCGGTAACTGGCAACCGCGGTGATAACCCCGTTTGCCGCGAACGGCATCGCGATATAGCCGTAGTGCGCACGATCGCCTTCTCGCATGCCGCCCCCGTGGAGGAACAAGAACGTAGGAGCGTCCACCGGTTTTTCCTTGGGTAGGTAGAGATCCAATTTCTGTTTTGGATTATCGCCGTAGGCTAAGTCGAGATGGTGGGGCAACTCCTTCCGTGCCTTCTCCGTGCGCTGATCACACGCTTCGTAGAAACTGATCCAATCGATACTGAACTCGTCGGCATGTTGGACCGTGTAGTACTTCGATTTGTCCTGGCCCGAGGACGCGGACGAAAACAGAAGACTTAAGAACACGAACCCCGTCATTCGGCTGGTCATGGTTCGACTCCCTTTTATCCGGCCCTACCTAATTCACGTTTGGTAACTTTCCTCAGGTGCCTGGCTGTAACTGTAAGCCGGCAACTTTAAGTGCCGCCCCTCCTGCCGGCGGTGGCGGATACTATGAGCGACTCCTAAGTATACAACTTCTCAGACAGCGGCCACGATCCAAGTAAGGGTTCGACCGTACACTGGGCTGCATAGACTCTTGAGGTCAAAATATTCATGCGGCTTCCCGATGGTAGAAACGTAGCAACCCCGTCCCGTGCCAAAACTCGGCCCTTTTGAAATAGACGATAAATCAGCAGCTTAGTGTCTGTATTTGCGACCGGACCGGTGCTTCCGCCATCAAGTGTTGGTAAGATGACGCTAAGACTCTATGGTGCAATAAGTTACATACAAAATAGCGCTCGTCACCTTCGCTGCGCGCTAAATGGAGCGTAAGCACCTTTTTTGCAAAGGGATGCGTACACATCACCAACAGTAAACAGCGCAAGCACCGATGGCTCTGGCGGACAGCCCAGAGTTCCGGCTGGAGTTCGCGGATCGCGTCTACCGCGCTTGCTACGATGGCGGACCGCTCACGGATAGTGTAAACAAGGCCCATTTCCGAAGGCTAGCGGATTATGTGGAGCCGGCTATGCTATGTGAGTCTGCCCGTTGGGGCGACGCGGGCCCCGGAAGGGAGAATCGTCCTCGCACGCGGGATGTGCATTGGAATCGGGCGCGCGACTATGTTCTAGACTTGATGGACGGAAACGTCGAGAGGTTCATTCGAGCACTTCGGGACCATGATTACTATCCCACCCTCGACCCGCCGGTGTTCGAACGAGCTTCTGACAGCATCACCATCCGACGCCCAGCGGGAGCGGAAAAGGTCTACTACACCCTCGACGGAAGCGACCCACGAAACCCGACGGCACACAGTTTCAGCGAAGCGATTTCGACGATTTCTTTTTCTCCCAATCTCAAGGGACGTTCACGGCGGGGCGACGAGTGGAGTGCTCTGAACGAATACGGGACTTGGGAACGAGATTAACACCACCGACGAAGGGCGCGCCAAGGCCCTGGCTCAATTGGAGCGCTGCCGCATCGAGGCCTTGATCGTCATCGGGGGCAACGGCTCGCAACAGGGTTCCCATGCCCTCTCGAAGGCGGGGTTTCCGGTCATCGGGGTCGCATCGACGATCGACAACGATCTCTACGGCTCCGACATCACGATCGGCGTGGACACGGCGCTCAACATCGCTCTTGAGGCCATCGACCGGCTCAAGGTGACCGCCTCGTCGCACGAGCGGGCCTTGGTGGTGGAAGTGATGGGCCGCGACTGCGGCTACCTGGCACTGATTTCGGGCCTGACGGGGGGCGCGGAGGCCGTGGTGATCCCCGAACGGGAAACCACCCCTGAGGCCATCGCCGAGGAGTTTAACGAGGCGTACCGGAGGGGAAAAAAGCATGCCCTTGCCGTCGTCGCCGAAGGGGCCAGGTGCAACGCGGAGACGCTTATCCGGTACTTCAAGGAGCGGGAAAGTCTGAGTTTCAAGCTCCGCGCCACGATTCTCGGACACGTTCAACGCGGCGGGTGTCCGACGGCTTTCGACCGGCTGCTGGCAACGCGGCTCGGCGCGAGGGCGGTTTGGGCCCTAGAGCGCGGCGAGTTCGGATGCCTGATCGGGCTCCACGGTCGCACGATCGGGACCACTCCGCTTGAGGACATGGCTGGCCGCAAGAAGCTGCTGGATCTGGCGAACGTCCTCTCGTAGTGACCTGACCGCCGCTACATAAAAGTTCGGGCGCGCAAGCCTGGACGGTTTGGATTAGAGATGCCTCTCCCTGACCCCCCGCAGAGCGACGTTCTGGTCATGGCTGTCTGCCCGTCGACACCGATCTTCTTTTTTGCGGATCACAACATCGTCGTAGAGGCAACGCTCGGTGGATCTCCTCCACTGACCACCCGGCCTCCTCGGCTTCGACCACGAAATAATCCACCAGCGCGGCCTGCACGATCATTTGATGGCCAAGGATACCCTCAAGGACGCTCCTGATTTCGGCTAGCCGGTTTGTATAGGTGTTGCTCAGAATTTCCGGCTCGCCAAAGGCTGCCATCACCGCCGTCATGACCGGTGAGGTATAGGCATTACTTAAAACATCCTGCTCGTCAAAGGTCGGCGCATTGCCCACTTGCACAATCCGATGCCGGTCAACACCGCTGACTCCGACGTACTTGTAGATCTCGTGATCGATCTCCCGCACCTGCGCCGGCCGTGTCACCGCATCATCGCTATCAAGGGAAGATGTAAGCAGGGAATAGAACGTGGAGGCCTGCGGTTGGACCGTGCGGTCTGGATCGAACTGGAAAGGTACCAATTCTCCGGTCTCATCTCGGACTGTCGTGAGATAGGCAACGCCTTGCTCGTCCTTTATCCAGATCTCGTCCAGAACGGTGCTCGCGATGATTGCGTCTAGGATCTCAATGATGCGCACCGAATCATGCCCGGCCGCTTCAGCTGCGGCTACAAGATGGGCGGCAATACCCGCCTGGGCCGTCATCTGCTCGTCCAGCATCGTGTCAAGCGCGCGTGCGATCGTAGCGAGCGAGAGTTTGACCATCTCAGTCAACCCGTGTTTCCGTCATCAGATGATGACGTACCACGTGCAATTCCTACTGCTCTTTATGACTAGGTCAACCGCCAGCAGCAGGATGTGACCGACTACCTGCGAGAGGAGAACCGTGTGCTCCGAGCCGGGCTTCGGGGCAAGCGTCTCAGGCTCTCTGACGACGATCGGCGCAGGCTCACCACTCAGACCGACTTCGAGGTTGACATAGCGGAAGACCCCGATCGAGGCGCGGGTCCTTCGGCATCAGTCCTTCCTGGATGGCGAAAATCTTAGTGAAGAAACCAAACGCGATGAACTGATAGCCGATGGAGATTACCGTCACTGCATAGAGCAAGGTGTAGAGGTCGAATGTCACCGTGCCGATGGTTTGGAGTCCTGACAAGACCCAAGCCCCGAGCCCAAGCACGCTACGGGTGAACTACCGCACATCGCGTCAGATCTGCGAGCAGGCCCGATAGGCTTCTGGCACCTGAAGTGACGGACGTGTTGTATCTTGGCGAGCGTATTTCTTAGCCCGTCGTGTCCAAAAATACAAACGAACTCAAGACTCGCGCGCCGGCCTGCTTGAAGTCCCTCTAGAACCGCCCCCAGGGCTACACATTCGTCCCGTGGCCGATCCGACCTCACTTCTCGGGCTTGGCGGGTTGGTCACGCTGGATCCAACCAGCGATGGCGACCACCAACTATGTCAAGGGCTGGATCGACATCCTCATGACCGAGGATTCTAGCTCCCATTGGCCAATCAAGCGTAGACATATCTAATCCGAAACGTCCCCGCGCGCCGGTCTTGAGTTCGTTTGTATTTTTTGGACACGACGGGGTTGATCCCAGGACGCCGAACGTGTTGCCGGACTCACCCCAATCGCTCCCGGTTGCGCTGGCAACGAAAATAACGAACTTCAGCCTTTGCCAACACTTCGTCCAGTCGATCCGCGGCTATAACGGCCTTGCCGCCACCTCGTGTGAGTTCGTGCGCGTAGAGTTCGGCGAGTACCCAGGGGAGAAGTGTCAGGTAGCGGGCGCGGGATGAGATCGTCGTGATACCGGAGACCCAGTCGCGCTCGAGGCGTTGGTCGAGCTGCCTGAGACCGAGGATGTCGAGGCCCTGGCTCTTGTCGCGCTCGCCCGAGTTCCAAAAAGGCTGCATTGACTTGGCTATACAGGTGCTTCCGCAATTAAGTATTGGCGGCCAGCCTGTGATCCGCAAAAAAGAAGATCGTGTATTGACTGGCAGACAGACAGACATGGGAGTTGAGGTCCTGCGAACTGAACCGCCCCGGGTTTTCCGGAGACTGTTTTAGTTGAGTCTCGCCATCTCTAGCGAGCCTTCCTGCGACCGGTAGTAGTTCATCTCGTACTCAACGGGGGAGACATTTCCGATCGGCTCCAAGAGTCGTTGCGTGTTGTACCAATGGACCCACTCGAGGGTGGCGAACTCAACGTCTTCGAGACCACGCCAGGGCCCACGTCGACGGGTCACCTCGGTCTTGTAGAGGCCGATGATGGATTCAGCCAAAGCGTTATCGTAAGAGTCGCCTCGGCTGCGAGCTCTTGTCAATAGGTGTGTAAAAAAGTTCAGGCAGCAGCAACCTTCGACGACTCCGTTACCCTGTCTCCATCTTCAAATCGAACGCCCAGGTGAATCTCTCGCATCAGCTCCGGTGCGTTGAGCCGGCGAAAATTCTTCTCCGCAACCAGAAGCAGTTTGAAGATTGTCGCAGTGGCGGACTCGACTTTCTTGAACCTTTTGGCCGCATCCGTTCTCAATCTCAGTGCAGCGAACGGTGATTCCACGACGTTGCTCGTGCGAAGGTGTTGCCAGTGAGGCTTGGGAAAGGAATAGAAGCTGACCATCCGCTCCCAGTCCTCGTCGAGCACGTGCGCGGCCCCCGGAAGACCCTTGCGCAAGCACCAATCTTGGAACTTGGCCTTCTTCGTCTCGCACTCCTGCAGGCTGGTGGCGTAGGGGATCGCCGTCAACAGCGGCTTGGCCTGCGCCTGGTCCCTTTTCGGAATCCGGTCCAGTACGTTGAGGATTCGGTGGTTCCAGCACCGCTGCTCCTCAGCTTCTGGAAATACGTTTCGGGTCGCGGCCCAGATGCCGAGATGACCGTCACCGATCACCAAACGGGGACATCTCAGACCGCGCTTCTTCAGTCTCCGTAGCAGCGACGACCATGACGCTTCGGATTCTCGATGCCCGGCCTCCAGCGTCAGGACGATTTTCGTCCCGTCGGACAGGCCACCAACCGCAACTAGCACCGCCGCCTTGTCCTTCTCAAGGCCGGCCTTCACGTACACGCCATCTACCCACAGGGACACGAGCTCGAGTTCGTCCAGTGGGCGAGCTAGCCACTGCTCGTACTCTCCCTGCCATTTCTGTTTCAGCCGCGACACCGTGCTGGGAGAAAGTGGAGCGTCCTCCCCTAGAAGCCCGCGGAGCGCCAGATCGAAATCTCCGTGAGCTAGTCCATGCAGGTACAGCTCCGGAATCAACTCGCTCACCGTTTCGCTCCGACGCTTGAACAGCGGAAGCACTCGACTTTCGAACCTCTCCTCCACGTCCCCTACTCTCGGTCGGCGAACCGTCACCGTGCCCACGCTCATCGTCAGCTTCCGAGGCTTACCGTATCCATTTCGATAGCCCGCCGTTGTGTCCACGGGCTTCCGTCTCTCCGATTTCTCACGCCCGAGAAGCTCCGTGACTTCGGCTACCATCAGCTCCTGCACCCAATCCTGGATCTTGAGCCTCGCCCACTTCTCCAGCGACTCCCAAGCCACCCTTGACGAGCTCCGTCGTCTTGTGGTCTTTTCCTTCATGGCGGTGTCTCCTTCCGTTGGCCCCTTCAGGCCGTGTTTCGTGACGCGGAAGGTTACTCCGCCTTTACTTTATTTCCACACCTTCTGAGGGTAGCTCATGGTGGGTGCCGACGGACGGCTCAATGCCCGCCTCGGCGAGCCGCTCGGTGTAACGGGTCGAGACGTACTGCACGCCGCGATCGCTGTGATGCACCAATGGATCTTCTGGGTTTAGTCGGCGCTCGTGCAGCGCCTGCTCCAACGCATCGAGAGCGATGCCGGCAGTCAACGATGTCGTCGCTCGCCAACCGACGATGAGTCGAGCGAAGACGTCGATGACGAAGGCGACATACACGAAGCCGCGCCACGTGGCGATGTAGGTCAGGTCCGAAACCCAGAGCTCGTTCGGGCGTGTGGCGTTGAAGTCGCGCTCCACGAGGTCCATCGGGCGAGCGCCGCTCGAATCCGGCTTCGTCGTCTTGAATCGACGTCCACGGACCGCCCCCTGGAGACCCATTTCACGCATCAGACGGGCCACCGTGCATCGAGCCACGTCGCGGCCCTCACGGCACAGCTGACGCCAGACCTTGCGCACGCCATACACGTCAAAGTTATCTTGCCGTACACGACGAATCTCGCCGCGGAGTTGGACGTCGCGCTTCGCTCTCGCTGGCAGGCGGCTTGGGTCCTTCTCTCTCGCTTTCTGCTCGTAATAGGTCGACGGGGCGAGCGGAAGCATCCGGCAGATCGGCTCGACCCCCTAATTTTCACGGTTCGCGTCCACGAACAACACATTCACCTCGGTCGGCGGTCGAGCTCCGCCTGGGCGAAAAACGCCGACGCCTTGAGAAGGATCTCGTTCGCCCCCTTTAGCTCACGGTTCTCTCGCTCAAGCTCCTTCAGCCGCTGACCCTCGTCCGTCGTCAGTCCCGCTCGTTTCCCAGCATCACGCTCTGCTCGACGCACCCACGTGCGTAGCGTTTCCCGCGTACAGTCAATCTTCGACGCAATCGATGAGATCGCTGACCACTGAGATTCCTGCTCAGCCTGCTGGTCGATAACCATCCCCACTGGGCTTGATCCGGTTTCGTAGACGGTTTAGTTAAGCTGGCGAAGTCCTCATCCGTCGTTCAAACTCGGCCGGACTGACCTGGCCGAGGGTCGAGTGTCGTCGTCTCTGGTTGTAGAATACCTCGATGAAGTCGAAGAGGGCCATCTTGGCCTCGCCGCAACTGAGGAAATGCTCCCCAAGCTCGTGCTTGACCGTGGAGAACCAGCTCTCGATGACGGCGTTGTCGTAGCAGTTGCCCCGTCGGCTCATGCTCCCGGTCATGCCATGCGTCTCAAGGAGACGTTGGTAGTCTTTGCTGGCATACGGACTGCCCTGATCGGAGTGATGCAAGAGCCCCGCGGCCGGTTGGCGACGTTTCAGTGCCATCCGCAACGCCTTGATAACCAGGTGACGGTCGTTAATAGCACTTACGGCCCATCCAACGAGGAATCGCGAGTAGAGGTCGAGGAGCGCCGCGAGATAAAGCTTCCCGCCGCTGCCGATCACGAACTCGGTCGTGTCCCCGACCCACCGTTGGTTCGGCGCATCGGCGACGAAGTCTTGCCCGAGCACATTGGCCGCGACGGGCTGGCCATGACCGCTTACCGTCGTGCGCTTGAAGCGTTTGCGTACTCGAGCAATGAGGCCTTCTGCCTGTTTCAACCGAATCACCCGCTTCCGACTCACTCGATACCCCTGCTCGTGCAGGTCGTGATAAATCCGCGGACTCCCATAGGTGCGGCGACTCGCCTCATGGGAGGCACGAATCAACACGCGCAACTGGCGGTCCCGGCGCGCGTGGGCCGACGGCGGCCGACGTACCCAGGCATAAAAGCCACTCCGAGAGACGTTGAGAATCTGACACAGGTGAACGACCGGTACGGTGGCCTTCTCCGCCTGGATGAACGCGAATCTTACTCGCTCTCCTTCGCGAAGAAGGCCGCGGCTTTTTTTAAAACGTCGCGCTCCACCCGCAACCGCCGATTCTCTTTGCGGAGCCGCCGAAGCTCCTCGCGTTCCACGCCCGTCAAGCCCGTCCGGCCCTTCGTCCGATCGGCCCGGGCCTGACGGACCCAGTTGCGAAACGCCGATTCGGTGAGGTCAAGCTCCCGGGCCACCCGACCCACGCTCTGGCCCTCATCAAGCACCAGCCGGACCGCGCCTGCCTTAAACTCGTCATCAAACTCCCGGCGGGGTCGCCGGGGCTGCGTTGTCTTTGCCATTGTGGACATCGTATCCGCCTTTCAGAAAGTGTCCACGAAACTGGATCAAGCCCACACTGCGCGCTCTTTTACCTCCGGTGAATACCTCCTTCGTCTTGTCATGACTCCATCCTCTCAAGAGGTGGAGTCTCCGGGAAACCCGGAGCGGTTCAATTTCAAAAAGGCCGAGTTTTGGCACAGGACGGGATGGCGATGCGAGACGATCGGTCAGGAGCATACCGCGGATCATCTCGCGCGACTCACCGTAGCGACTTCCGCCTAGCTGTTATAATCGGGCCCCCATGAAACGCTATCTGGCTGAATCCATTGGTACCTTTGCGCTCGTGTTCGCTGGCACCGCCGCCATCGTCATTAACGAGCTCAACGGGGGAGTTATTTCCCACGTAGGCGTGGCCCTCACGTTCGGTCTGGTGGTCATGGCAATGATCTATTCGGTGGGGGACGTTTCCGGTGCGCATTTGAACCCCGCCGTGACACTAGGGTTCTGGGCCTCGGGGCGAATGTCGCGCCGTGAGGTTGCGCCCTACGTCGTTAGTCAGTCCGCAGGTGCCCTCGCTGCCAGCCTCATCGTTCGTGCGTTGTTTCTGGAGAGCCAGACCCTCGGCGCGACAATTCCCGCTGGTCGGGCTTCGCAGTCTTTCGTTCTCGAGGTGCTCCTCACATCCATTCTGATGTTCGTGATTCTCGGCGTTTCCACCGGCGAAAAAGAGAAGGGCCTATTGGCAGGAGTCGCCGTAGGTGGAGCCGTCGCCCTAGGGTCTCTCTTCGGGGGACCCGTCTCGGGTGCGTCGATGAATCCGGCGCGCTCCCTCGGACCCGCGCTGGTGAGTGGACACGTCCAAGCTCTCTGGATCTATCTCACGGCTCCGGTGCTCGGCGCTCTCCTAGCGGTCGGTGGTTGTCGCTGTGTGCGGGACTCGGAATGCTGTAACCCGAGCAACGCCAATATTCAGATAGAATCTTGACCTCTTTCTCTCGCGTCTAGTCCAAATACTCGAACGCCCAGCGGGTCAGCAGTTTGCACCTTTCCAAGGCGTGAGGTCAAAATACTCATGCGGCTTCCCGATGGGGTGCTTGCGCTGTTTACTGTTGGTGATGTGTACGTATCCCGTTGCAAAAGAGTCGCTTACGCTCTATTTAGCGCGCAGCGAAGGTCACGAGCGCTATTTTGGCTGGAACTTAATGCACCGTAAAGTCTTAGAGTTCATCTCACCAACACTTAATGGCGGAAGCACCCGACAACCTGACACAGTACTTCGATGAACGTTACGAGTTCCGGCGTGATTCGGATTACGTCGCCGAGAACCTGACGAGCCTGGACAGGCTGGAATATTCGCTGGACGCCGGGCGCGAAGGCGGCATTACCGATCCCGGGTATCTGCGCACGGTCGATGCGCTGGCCGAATGGTTCCGGGAGCAGCCCGAAGTAACCTACGTCCAGTCTTTTCCGGACATCATGAAGCGTCTCAACAAGAACATGCACGGCGACGATCCGGCCTTCCATCGCCTGCCTGAAGACGGGGACCTCGCGGCGCAGTATCTGTTGCTCTACGAGCTTTCGCTCCCGTTCGGCGCCGATCTCAACGACCGTATCGACGTCGCCAAGTCCGCGACGCGCCTGGTCGTCTCGACCAGCAGCTCATGGTCCAGGGAGCTGCGTGAGCTCGATGAGCGCGCGCAGGTCTGGATCCGTGCCAATGCGCCCGGTTTTTCGGCCGGGGCATCGGGCCTCAGCATCATGTCCGCTCACGTCTCGCAGCGAAGCATCGACAGCATGCTGGGCGGCACGATCTCTGCCATGGTTCTTATTTCGTTCATCCTGATTTTCATTTTCCGGAGCATTCGGATCGGCCTGCTCAGTCTTGTGCCGAATTTCATCCCGGCCATCATGAGCTTTGGCCTGTGGGGCTATCTCGTGGGTCACGTGGGTATTGCCTCTTCGGTGGTCGTCGCCATCGTCTTCGGAATTATCGTGGACGACACGATTCATTTCTTGAGCAAGTATCTGAAGGCCAGGCGCGAGGGCCTCTCGGCGGCCGAGGCCGTGCGTTCCGCTTTTCACACCGTCGGCCAGGCGTTGCTTACGACGACCGTGGTCCTGTCGGCAGGCTTCATGGCGTTTGCCACATCCGGATTCGAGGTCAGCTTCCCTCTTTGGCTTCGTAGCTGTACAACACCGCGAGCCTCATCGCAAGAGAATGCCCGCCTAGCGGACCGATGTCTTCCACCTCGGGGTGGTTCTCGTGGCCGATCAGGATGATGTCGTAGCCGTTGGCCGCGTAGCGCCGGCCCTCTATGTGCACCTTGGAGACCAGCGGGCAGGTGGCATCCAGCGGACGCAGGCCGCGCACCAACGCGTCCTGCTCGACCTTCTCCGACACGCCGTGGGCGCTGAACACCGTGATGGCCCCATTGGGAATCTGATCGATCTGTTCGACGAAGCGTACGCCTTTCGCCTTCAGGTTTTCCACGACCCGAAGATTATGGACGATTTCGTGCCGCACATAGATTGGGGGCCCGTACTGTTGCAGCGCCGCTTCGACGATCTCGATGGCGCGCTCGACACCGGCACAAAACCCGCGCGGTTGCGCTAGAATGACTTGCATCGTTCTCACTTTGAACGACCGCTCCCTCTTTGGCTTCGTAGCTGTACAACACCGCGAGCCTCATCGCAGAGAGTGCCTGCCTAGCGGACCGATGTCAACCACCCAGGGCCCGGACGAAGGCCTTGCCGGAAGCGCCCGGCCCCGCTTGACAGCCCCACGGTGAAGTCCATATAACTTCCATTAGGCGAAGAGAAAATGGGACACGCGTCAGGATGACGGCGTCCTCCTCGAACGTGTCGACGAAGGGCGACCTCGCCTACCAGGCTGCGATCCTGCAAGGCGTGTCCCGCACCTTTGCGCTCACGATTCCGCAGCTTCCAGGCGCTCTCCGTGACGTGGTGGGCAATGCCTATCTCCTGTGCCGAATCACAGACACCATTGAGGACGAGCCCACGCTGTCCGCCGGGCAGAAGCAGGCGTTTGCGGAACGCTTCGTCGAGGTCGTGGCCGGTCGAGAAGCAGCGGAGCCGTTCGCGCGCGAGCTCGGCGCGGGGCTGTCGTCGTCGTCGACCGCCAGCGAGCATGACCTGATCGCCAACACCGCCCGGGTCATCCGCATCACAAACGGGTTTCGTGCTGCCCAACGAGGCGCGCTCGAACGCTGCGTGCGGATCATGGCGCACGGCATGGCGGAGTTTCAGCAGCACGTGACAGCCGCCGGCTTGAACGACCTGCCCCACCTCGATCGCTATTGCTACCACGTCGCCGGCGTGGTCGGCGAGATGCTCACCGAGCTGTTCTGCGACTACTCCGCCGAAATCAACGAACGTCGCAACGAACTGCTCCCGCTGGCAGTCTTCTTCGGCCAAGGGCTGCAGATGACCAACATCCTCAAGGATGTATGGGACGACCGGCAGCGCGGGGCGTGCTGGCTGCCGCGGGACATCTTCCTTGAAGCCGGGTTCGAGCTGCGCTCCCTGTCCGCGGGGCAAAATGACCCCCGCTTCACCGACGGGCTGTTCACGCTGGTGGGGATCGCCCGCCAGCATCTGGCGGACGCGTTGCGGTTAACACCGCCGTCTCGGCCAGGGCCTTTTCCTTACGGCGCAGCTCCCGCTCGAGCGCTCGCACACGTTTCGCCTCCCACGGACGCTTTCTTCCGCGAGCTCTTGCTCTGCAGCGCTTCCATAAACGCCTCCGTGACCCGGCGCCGCCATTGCTCTAGCTGAGCTTCGTGTAATCCCTTGCGGCGAAGGTACTCACCGAGCTCCTGCTCGGACAACGAGGCCGATTCCAGAACCGCTTCTAGCTTTTCCGCAGCCGTCCAGTCTTGCGGACGCTTTCCGACCTTCGCCTTGATGGATTTGCCGTTCACCCTCTTCGCCACAGGCTCAACCCCAGCTGCGTCTCGAAGCCACTTCGAAAGCGATGTCTGAGAAACTCCTACTTCCTCCGACAACGCGTTCGCGCTGATTCCGCCCGGCTCGCTCATCCTCAGTACCATCTTCTCCTTGAATGTTTCCGGATAGTTCACCAACAACCTCTTTCTCCTCCCCCTCGTGTTTTTTCATCCGCGCCGATGTCCTATGGAAGCTGCCGCGGCTGACCGGCCCGGGAGTAACCTGAATGTTGTGTCCGGCTCTGACAATGAGAACGACGTTTCAGCGAGAGCGACGACCGCGAAGGGGCCACGAAGCGGTCCCGCCCAAAGTGAAATCCGGAGCGAGAGCGGAGCGCGCTGCGAAGTACGTTCGGCGACGGTGGACGGCATCGGCTCAGGAGGATCGGTGCGCGAGCCCGATTTCATCGGATATCTCGGAATTGGCGGTTGGGCTCGAAACCGACGCTCTCATTTGCCCCAGGAGACGTTTTCTCGACGTGACCCGACCCCCAGCACCCCCTTTTCACTTACGGGGAGCCTCGTGAGCTGCCCGTTCGGGAGGTGAGTGGTCGCAGGCGCGTGCTGCGACCTTGGAGATACACTGCGTGGGAGTAGCTCGCGAGTGCGAGCAATAAAAGAAAAGCCCCAAGGCTGCCACCTTGGGGCAAGGACCCGTTTACTTGAAAGGATGAACCGCCCCGGGTTTTCCCGGAGACTCCACCTCTTGAGAGGATGGAGTCATGACAAGACGAAGGAGGTATTCACCGGAGGTGAAAGAGCGCGCAGTGCGGATGGTTTTCGACCAGCAGGTTCAGCAGGAATCTCAGTGGTCAGCGATCTCATCGATTGCGTCGAAGATTGACTGTACGCGGGAAACGCTACGCACGTGGGTGCGTCGAGCAGAGCGTGATGCTGGGAAACGAGCGGGACTGACGACGGACGAGGGTCAGCGGCTGAAGGAGCTTGAGCGAGAGAACCGTGAGCTAAAGGGGGCGAACGAGATCCTTCTCAAGGCGTCGGCGTTTTTCGCCCAGGCGGAGCTCGACCGCCGACCGAGGTGGATGTGTTGTTCGTGGACGCGAACCGTGAAAATTAGGGGGTCGAGCCGATCTGCCGGATGCTTCCGATCGCCCCGTCGACCTATTACGAGCAGAAAGCGAGAGAGAAGGACCCAAGCCGCCAGCCAGCGAGAGCGAAGCGCGACGTCCAACTCCGCGGCGAGATTCGTCGTGTACGGCAAGAGAACTTTGACGTGTATGGCGTGCGCAAGGTCTGGCGTCAGCTGTGCCGTGAGGGCCGCGACGTGGCTCGATGCACGGTGGCCCGTCTGATGCGTGAAATGGGTCTCCAGGGGGCGGTCCGTGGACGTCGATTCAAGACGACGAAGCCGGATTCGAGCGGCGCTCGCCCGATGGACCTCGTGGAGCGCGACTTCAACGCCACACGCCCGAACGAGCTCTGGGTTTCGGACCTGACCTACATCGCCACGTGGCGTGGCTTCGTGTATGTCGCCTTCGTCATCGACGTCTTCACTCGACTCATCGTCGGTTGGCGAGCGACGACATCGTTGACTGCCGGCATCGCTCTCGATGCGTTGGAGCAGGCGCTGCACGAGCGCCGACTAAACCCAGAAGATCCATTGGTGCATCACAGCGATCGCGGCGTGCAGTACGTCTCGACCCGTTACACCGAGCGGCTCGCCGAGGCGGGCATTGAGCCGTCCGTCGGCAGCCGAGGCGACTCTTACGATTACGCTTTGGCTGAATCCATCATCGGCCTCTACAAGACCGAGGTGATCCGTCGACGTGGGCCCTGGCGTGGTCTCGAAGACGTTGAGTTCGCCACCCCCGAGTGGGTCCATTGGTACAACACGCAACGACTCTTGGAGCCGATCGGAAATGTCTCCCCTGTCGAGTACGAGATGAACTACTATCGGTCGCAGGAAGGCTCGCTGGAGATGGCGAGACTCAACTAAAACAGTCTCCGGAAAACCCGGAGCGGTTCAGGAACCAAGCAATGCCTACAGATCCGGAATCCAACGTATCACAAAAAACTCTGTCCGAGTCTCTCGACAAGGAAATCGACCGCCTGCTCAGCGCCGGCCTTGAGAATTTCAGCGTTCGAGAGCTCTTGGGAATGATGCTCTCCGCCGCGGGGCAAGCCGAGCGCTGCGCTTACCTTGCCGAGGCCACCGGCGACAAAGGTAACGGCGGCTATGAGCGCTCGTTGAATGTCGGCTCCATGCCCGTCGACATCCGCGTGCCCAGAACTCGCAGTGGTCAGTTTCGACCGAACTCACTCCCTCCACCTTACGAGCGCGGATATTCCGAAGAGCTCCAGTCCCTTCTCCTCGGGGTGCTTAGCTCCGCTCGCTCGGTAAATGCCGCGAAAACCGCGCTCAGAAAGATGGGCGTCAATGCCTCCCCCGATGAGCTCGACACCGTGCGCGGATGACTCCGGCGAAGCAAGTGGGTGGCGATTTCGTCGATGTCGTGGGGCCGTCGGACGGGATGCTGTTCTTCACCATCGGCGACGTCTCGGGCAAGGGGGTGGCCGCGGCCCTGTTCATGGCGGCGTCCCAGTCGGCGATCAAGTCCGCTTTCCTCGGGCGCGCCGATATCGCCACGATTGCCGCCGAGGTCGCCGCGATCGCCGAGGACACGAACCGACGACATGACCTGCCTCGTCCTGCGGCGCCGCTGAGCTTCACGGAATCGTGAAGGTTCGTTTCCCTGCGTGATCGCACGCGGAATGCTGTGGAGGTTAGAACGGCTTAAATCGTCAAGGAGCAACCAACACTATGTCTGATGAATTACGTGTCACACTACCCGTCCGGCTGTCCGAGCTCCGCGATCTGGCGACCATGGTTGAAGATTTCGGAGAGGCCAATAACGTGCCCGCACTGAAAGTTTTCGCCATCAACCTGGAACTGGACGAGTTAATCACGAACACCGTGACTCACGGCAGCTTCGAGGCCGGGGTCGATCCCAGGATCGATATCCACTTGAAGGTCAAGTGCGATATCCTGATCCTAACGATGGAGGACAATGGGAGTCCGTTCGACCCGACCCTCAACACAGACCCGGACACCGCGGCGCCGCTGGAAGCTCGTAACGTGGGCGGCTTGGGCCTCCATCTGGTCAAGAACTTCGCCAGCCGCATCTCCTACGAGTTCGTGGGGGGCAAGAACCGTTTGACCTTGGAGCACGATCTCAAGCCCGCATAGCAATAACACCGTCGGGAATCGCTCCCGACCCGAGGAAGAGGCGTATCGATGAACATTGAAGTTGTTGAAGAACGAGACAACGACGTCTTGGTGCTGTTGCCGGTCGACCGGCTCGATAGCACGAACGCACGCGCATTCGAATCCATCGTCATGGATCACATCAGCAAAGGCGAACAGCGCTTGATCGTCGATTTCAGCCGTCTGAACTTCATCAGTAGTTCCGGCCTGAGGGTGCTTCTCATCGCGGCCAAGAAGCTCAGCGCAACCCAGGGGAAGCTCGTCCTGTGCGACATGCATGAGCACATCCATGAAGTTTTCATGATCAGCGGCTTCGATCAGCTCATCCCGATCCAGAACTCCCGTAAGGCTTCCATGAATTTGTTCTGACCGCACCCCGATCCTTGCACAGTGCGGCGGCTTATCGGAGGAAGGCGGAGACACAGTCATACGGTGTGAACGAAACCGGATCGATGAATTTTCCAAGCACTGCCTGCAGCTGGATTCGTTGCGGGTTCACCCCGGCGCCATAGCGTCGATTATCAGGCTCGGACAATGACGAATGTGAAGAAGGCACACCCCATGACCGTGCACTCCCATCTACCGGGCCTGCTGCGATGCGTCCTGGGTGCGTTCCTGGTTCTGGCGTCCGCCTCGGCGGCAGCCGCACAGGCCGAATTCCACTATCAGTATGGCAAGCTCACGAACCCGTTCTCGGGCGCACGGGAATACACCTCCATACTCACCGTCCAGCATGCGACGAGTTGGCGGTTGGGAGACAGCTACTTTTTTGTCGACATCCTCGACGATGGCGGTCATGACGGTTTCAACGACAAGGACCTCTATGGGGAGTGGTATCCAACCCTGAGCTTCAGCAAGCTGTCAGGCACGGAGTTTCAGCTGGGGCCGATCCGCGACATCGCGCTCATCGGCGGCATCAACTTCGGCGCGGACGCCGACGTCTTCAAGTACCTGCCCGGCGTGCGAGCGTCCTGGCAGGTGCCGGGCTTCGCGTTCCTTAACACCGACTTGACGGCCTTCATCGACGCCAACAGCGGCGTCAAGGGAGGTGGCGCTCCCCGAACCAGCAGCAGCTTCATGTTCGATGTCAGTTGGGCGCTCCCCTTTCAGCTCGGCAGCCAATCATTCTTGTTTGGCGGTCATGCCGAGTACATCGGCGGGACGAGGGACGAGTTCGGCAATCGAGGTAGGGGCTGGATTCTCGCGCAGCCCCAACTCACCTGGGATTTGGGAGCGTTGTTTGGAGCGGCGAATCAATTGCTGGTGGGAATAGAGTACCAGTACTGGCGGAACAAGCTGGGCGCAGACGAAGATGACAACGTGCCGCAACTGCTGGTGATCTGGCGGTTCTGACGGACCGCTTCAATGAGGCTCCGCGCCGACAGGCGTGGAGTGCGGTGGAATCCACACCGCACGCCGGCTGGTGTCACCGATGGATATCGAAGTTGCGGAAGAACGGCATCACGATGTGCTCGTGCTGTTCCCCATCGGACGCCTGGACAGCGGGAACGCCAGCGCGTTCGAATCGATCGTCATGGAGCACATCAACAGCGGTGAGCGGCATCTGATCGTCGATTTCAGCCGTCTCGACTTCATCAGCAGCGTCGGTCTGCGGGTCGCTCTGCTCGCCACACGGGCGCTGCAGGCGAGCCAGGGGCGGATCGTTCTCTGCGCCATGAGGAAACACATCGAGGAGGTCTTCCGAATCAGCGGTTTCGACCGGATCATCGTGATCAAGGAGTCGTGCCGAGCGGCTCTGGACGTCTTCGCCTAAGCTGCGACACGCCCCGGCGTTACGATACCGGCGCCCCGCTCCATCAGGGCTTCAACGCCGGTAGGCCCGCAACGTCTGGACCAGGGCATCTTCTTTTTTGGCCCAGGCCGACCGGATCATCTGCAACGCCGATTCGGCGGTCGGCGCCTGCAGGGCCAACGCCCGGTTTTTCCCCTTCAGCAGCCCCTCGGCGACCGCGTGGTCCAGGAACTTGAACAGGTAGTCGTAGTAGCCGTCGCTGTTCAGCAAGACGCAAGGCTTCTCATGCAGCTCGATCTGCGCCCAGGTGAGCGCTTCGAATATCTCCTCGATCGTTCCAAAGCCCCCGGGCAAGGCCAGCGACGCGTCCGCCAACGACTGCATCTTGTATTTCCGTTCATGCATGGTGTCGACCACATGCAGTTGGCTCAGGCCGTCGTGGGCCACGTCCTGGTATTCCAGATGTCGTGGGATGACGCCGGTGACGCTGCCGCCGTGCGCAAGGACGGCGTCGGCCAGAGCGCCCATCAGCCCGACCCGCGCCCCGCCGTACACCAGACCGATCCCTTCCGTCGCCATCAGGCGGCCCAGGGTCTCGGCCTGTCGGACATGCTCTTCGCGGTTTCCGATGTTCCCGGCCAGATAGACGCAGATGTGTTTTGCGCTGGGCGACTGAGTTGGATTGCCGCCGCGTTCGGGGCCGTCTCTGTTCGGTGATCCTTTGGTCGACATCTATGCCTGCATCCAAAGCTATGTCCGACCTTCCGGTTCCACCTCCGGATCCGCGCTTCCAACTGCGGATGGTGGGGAACCCAGGGACACGGGGGAACTGCTTGCGATCGGCAGGCCCACCTGCACCCAACGTGGAGAGTTTGCGCTGGCGACCGTGACGTACTTGTAGACGGCGCCGTCCGAGGCCCGCGGCGCGGTGTCATACATGACTTGCGTCGTCCCTTCCGTGAGCCGAACCCGATCATCGGCATGCGGCAGGCCGGCCGGGAAGTGGCTCGCGGGGAACGACGGAAGGCTGGTGTAGACCGCATCGCCGCCCAGGGTCACGACGTGAATCTCGCCTATCATGGTGGAGTCCACGATGCGGCGCAGCCTGCCGTGGATCTCCGCGGTCGGCCACCCGGCCTCCTCGGCGGCCGCTACGAAGTAATCCACGAGCGTGGCCTGCACGATCATTTGCTGGCCGAGGACCCCCTCAAGGACGATCCTTATTTCGGCCAGCCGACTGGTATAGGTGTTGCTCAGAATCTTCGGCTCGCCAAAGGCCGCCATTACCGCCGTCATGACCGGCGAGGTATAGGCATTGCTCAAGACGTCCTGCTCGTCAAAGGCCGGCGCATTGCCCACTTGCACAATCCGATGCCGGTCGACACCGCTGACTCCGACGTACTTGTAGATCTCGTGATCGATCTCCCGCACCTGCGCCGGCTGTGTCACGGCATCGTCGCTATCGAGGGAAGATGCAAGCAGGGTATAGAACGTCGAGGCCTGCGGCTGCACCGCGGGATCGGGACCGAACCGGAAAGGCACCAGCGCGCCGGTTTCATCCCGGACGGTGGTGAGATAGGCCACGCCCTGCTCGTCCGTGATCCAGATCTCGTCGAGCACCGTGCTCGCGACGATGGCGTCGAGGGTCTCGATCACGCGCGCCGAGTCATCCCCGGCCGCGACCACAAGATGTGCGGCGATACGCGCCTGTGCCGTCATCTGATCGTCCAGCATCGCGTCAAGCGCGCGTGCGATCGTGGCGAGCGAAAGTTTGCCCATCTCAGTCAAGCTGGCGTGTCCTCGACTCGGCCGAAGCGTTCCACGGGATTGCCGAACGGCCGGTCAAGAAGGTCCCCGCCCTCTCCGATCCCGGCGATGGTCTCGGCGTACTTGTTCTCGATCGTGCTTTCAGTCAGGTCGTCTTCGGTGAACGTGATCACGTCCTTGATGCTGTTGGGGTCCCTCTTAAGCCCCTCTCCCAGGCTCATGATCTCCTTGATCATGATCGGGGTTCTGGAAAGCACCTGCCGGACGCGCAGTTGACCGCGCTCGATCCGTTTCGCGATCTCGACCTCGCCGTCGCGCGTCAACAGGGGAACGGTGCCCATTTCAAGTCCCGCCGGGAAAACTGGTCCAGCGCCTGATGCCTTTCCGCTCTCCCGCTCCATGCCTCCAGTTGCTTCAGCACGGCGACAATCGGAACCAATTGGCGTGGGAGAAGTGCGGAGTGTGATAAGCGACGAAGATCGAGTAAGAGGATCTTGACCATTCCACTCCCATCTTTTTTAAGTGTCCCTCGTC
Organism: Candidatus Marinacidobacterales bacterium; assembly: GCA_965219415.1. GTDB lineage: Bacteria > Acidobacteriota > Vicinamibacteria > Marinacidobacterales > DATDRI01 > CBDCNP01. The sequence goes on along the minus strand of CBDCNP010000002.1, from coordinate 5,649,177 downwards.
CCGCACCAGTTTTCCTGGGGGGCGCTTGAGACCGCCCTCCAGACGCTTTGCGCGGTTCTCAAGCGACCGTCGCAAGGCGTTGAAAGAGGCAGGGAATTGCCTGCTAACCATTTGAAATCTGGAGAGTCATCACGTGGGAAAACGGTCCAATCAGCGCAATAATAGCCCAAATTCCCTGTTATTCATAGTTTCCAGCCGAGACCGGATAGCTCCAGACTACGCCCACCGCCACCCAGTCCGGCAAATGCGGCACCGCAGAGACAGGGGAGATTTTCCGCGCGGTTGGCGGGGTTTTGCAGGACTAGGTGTTCACCAGAGACGTGCTAGAAGGGCTGAAAGGGCTTCATTTTCGGTTTTGGTCTCTAATCTCGATTTCCGAGGGACACGTTTGCGCCAAATAGGGGAGCGGGTGCTGTCCGGGGGCCGGGCGGCAGCGGAAAAGAGGCCACCCGAGAGACCAGAATCGAGGCCGAGGCTACCGCGGCGTAGCTGCCCTAGCACGTTCTGGTCCAGGTGCGCCTGAGCGTCCTTCATGTCTTTACTTGTCTCGGATTGGACCTCAACCAGGGTCCGGACCTCCTGTGGTTCTTCCCCGGCGCACAGCCCGTGTGCCTCGGTCACTACTTGGCGCCGATGTCCACACCCGCTCCCGTCTCGGAGTACCCAACCTCCACGCTCGGGCTCAGCGACAACCCGCGCTCGAAGCCTCTAACACCAAAACTGCTCGATTTGGTGCGCGAACCTTGCGACTGCTCTTACCCGAAGTGTGCCGTTCGGGACACGCGCAGGAAGTGCGGAACAAGCCTCATTTTCGGTCTCGGTCTCGAATCCTGATTTCCGAAATGAGCGTTTGCGCCGACGGGAGAGGCGGGCGGCACGAAGCAGCCAAACATGGCAGGTCTAAACCGTGCAATCAACGCTGGATCGACTTTTTGCGGAGCACAGCGAGCGGATGAACTCCCTCCACATCGTGGTCTTACGACGCTCTGGTGCGAGCGGAATGCCGTGGCGTTTCAGAATGTTACCGACGGTTTGGTCGGCCACTTCATGCCCGAGGTTGGCTAGTGCACCGGCAATCCAGTCGTAACCCCAAGGACTTGTTCTCTTTGGCGAGACGCACCACCAGCTCTTCGATGTCGGCGTCGACCCGCGGTCGCCCTGGATACTGACGGTTCTTGGAGCTGTCGAACTTCTTCGCGAACAAGCCTCCGGTGCCAACCTAGGATCGTGTCGGGGTTCACGATACTCGCGACCTCATCAAGGGCTTGCTTACCCAGACGCTTTCCGAGCTCGGCCAGAGACCGCCGTTCGCCATCGGTCAGACGCAAGCGACCCTGGACCTGATTGCGAAGAACTCGATTCTCGGCCACAAGATACTCGTTGCGCAGGAGCAACTCCTCATCCACGGACCCTGAGATGTAGCTCAGCATGGTCTTCCAGTCCATCGCGACTCCTTCCGCTGAACTGGAATACGTATCCGACCACGATGGCGGATTCAAGCAGCCTTTGGAAAGGTGCAAACTGCTGACCCGCTGGGCGTTCGAGTATTTTGACCAGACGGTGTCTTCAGGATCTGCGCGAAGCGAGGTTTCGATGGGCCTCCAGCCGAGGTCAATGCCACGACGATACGAAACCCACGGGGCGGCTCGGACGGCACTCGAACGTATCTACTCAGGCAGCCGCACGATAGTAATAACGAAGTAGGCCGCCGAGCCGCTCGCGGCACTCGACGCTGGGCCCATCCGCGTCCTGGGGAAAATCGTCTAGCAAACGGTTGCCGAGACCCTGGTGATTTCTCTCACGCAGATAATGGAGACGATATTCGCGGAGAGCACGTTCCAACGCATTCCGGCCAAGCAAGACCATCCTGTTCAGGCACTCCTGTTTGACCGAGCGCACGAAGCGCTCCGCGTGAGGATTGCAGTTCGGAGATTTTGTCGGAATCGGGACGATGTCCACGTCGTTTTCCTTCAGGAACTTCTCGAAACTCCGTTGTGTATTTCGAATCTCGGTCGATGATGAGGTGCGAGTAGCCTCGGAGAAAGCTGTCGTCGAACGCGGCAAGGTCGAGCGCTATTTGTTTCATGAAGACTCGGTCCGGGTTTGGTGTGGGTATCGAGATATGGACCCGGCGGGTCTTCAGCTGAATCGCGAACAAGACGTAGAACGTAACCAGACCCGCGGGAGTCCAGATTTCGGTGGTGAAGAAATCGGCAGCGGCAAGGGTGTCCCAGTGACTCCGAAGAAACTGCGCCCATGTCGTGGTCTCATGACTTGTGGTGGATACTCTTCAAGGGCTTGCTTTTACGCTTGTCCGGAGCCCGTGCTGCTTCGGCTTGGGGGAGGCCGCGGGTCAGCGCCTTGAAGAGGAGCGTCAGCGCCAAATTCGAGCGCACCAGGGTGCTGGTGACTACGGTGACCGCACGCACGCTGCGGCGCGAGATCTTGACCTCCCGCTCGTTCCGGAACGTTGGCGTCGCGTGAATGCGGCGCAGGGTCAGCACGGCCATCCCCAAGGCCCACAGGCAGTGTCGGCGAATGCCGGTTTCATGGGCCGGAATGAGCTGGATGAACCGCAACGCGTCCGCCAGATGCTGGCGGGCGATCCCCACCAGCGTGAACAGCCCGTCGGTGAAGCGGGGGTCATTTTGCCCCGCGGACAGGGAGCGCAGCTCGAACCCGGCTTCAAGGAAGATGTCCCGCGGCAGCCAGCACGCCCCGCGCTGCCGGTCGTCCCATACATCCTTGAGGATGTTGGTCATCTGCAGCCCTTGGCCGAAGAAGACTGCCAGCGGGAGCAGTTCGTTGCGACGTTCGTTGATTTCGGCGGAGTAGTCGCAGAACAGCTCGGTGAGCATCTCGCCGACCACGCCGGCGACGTGGTAGCAATAGCGATCGAGGTGGGGCAGGTCGTTCAAGCCGGCGGCTGTCACGTGCTGCTGAAACTCCGCCATGCCGTGCGCCATGATCCGCACGCAGCGTTCGAGCGCGCCTCGTTGGGCAGCACGAAACCCGTTTGTGATGCGGATGACCCGGGCGGTGTTGGCGATCAGGTCATGCTCGCTGGCGGTCGACGACGACGACAGCCCCGCGCCGAGCTCGCGCGCGAACGGCTCCGCTGCTTCTCGACCGGCCACGACCTCGACGAAGCGTTCCGCAAACGCCTGCTTCTGCCCGGCGGACAGCGTGGGCTCGTCCTCAATGGTGTCTGTGATTCGGCACAGGAGATAGGCATTGCCCACCACGTCACGGAGAGCGCCTGGAAGCTGCGGAATCGTGAGCGCAAAGGTGCGGGACACGCCTTGCAGGATCGCAGCCTGGTAGGCGAGGTCGCCCTTCGTCGACACGTTCGAGGAGGACGCCGTCATCCTGACGCGTGTCCCATTTTCTCTTCGCCTAATGGAAGTTATATGGACTTCACCGTGGGGCTGTCAAGCGGGGCCGGGCGCTTCCGGCAAGGCCTTCGTCCGGGCCCTGGGTGGTTGACATCGGTCCGCTAGGCAGGCACTCTCTGCGATGAGGCTCGCGGTGTTGTACAGCTACGAAGCCAAAGAGGGAGCGGTCGTTCAAAGTGAGAACGATACAAGTCATTCTAGCGCAACCGCGCGGGTTTTGTGCCGGTGTCGAGCGCGCCATCGAGATCGTCGAAGCGGCGCTGCAACAGTACGGGCCCCCAATCTATGTGCGGCACGAAATCGTCCATAATCTTCGGGTCGTGGAAAACCTGAAGGCGAAAGGCGTACGCTTCGTCGAACAGATCGATCAGATTCCCAATGGGGCCATCACGGTGTTCAGCGCCCACGGCGTGTCGGAGAAGGTCGAGCAGGACGCGTCGGTGCGCGGCCTGCGTCCGCTGGATGCCACCTGCCCGCTGGTCTCCAAGGTGCACATAGAGGGCCGGCGCTACGCGGCCAACGGCTACGACATCATCCTGATCGGCCACGAGAACCACCCCGAGGTGGAAGGCACCGTCGGCCAGATTCCGGGGCCGGTTTTTCTAGTGAGCGATGTGGACGGGGTGGAAGCGCTGCAGGTACGCGACCCCGACAAGGTCGCCTACATCACCCAGACGACCCTGTCGGTCGACGATACCCTGGACGTGATCTCGGCCCTGCGGCGGCGATTCCCGAAAATCGTCGGTCCGGACGTCAAGGACATCTGCTACGCGACCCAGAACCGTCAGGCTGCCGTGCGCACGCTGGCCTCCATCGTGGACCTGGTGCTGGTGGTCGGCGCCCAGAACAGCTCCAACTCCAACCGCTTGTGCGAAGTCAGCAACGACAGCGGCGTGCCGAGCTACCTGGTCGAGGACCCGTCGAAGCTCGGTCCCGCATGGTTGCGGGGGAAGAAGAGCATCGGCATTACCGCCGGCGCCTCGACCCCCGAGGAACTGGTGCACGACCTGATCGAGAAGCTGCGCGAGTACGCCGACCTGGAAATCTCCACGATGGACGGCATCGTCGAGAACGTCCGCTTCAGTCTGCCGCCTGCCCTGGACCGCGCCGCCGCGCCCCAATAACGGCACGGAGTCGCATCTCTCACCTGCCCGTCGGGCTGTCAGGCCCGCTACGATGGTCAGCGACGGCGCTCAAGAGGGGAGCATCACTCACTCTTTCCGGTCGACGGCAATCAGCAGCGTCGGAAGGAGCAGGAAATCCGCGGCAAGCGCAAGGAGGATCGTCATCGTCACCAGGAGCCCGAGCGACCAGCTGACCTCGAATCCGGATGTGGCAAACGCCATGAAGCCTGCTGACAGGACCACGGTCGTCGTAAGCAACGCCTGGCCGACGGTGTGAAAAGCGGAACGCACGGCCTCGGCCGCCGAGAGGCCCTCGCGCCTGGCCTTCAGATACTTGCTCAAGAAATGAATCGTGTCGTCCACGATAATTCCGAAGACGATGGCGACGACCACCGAAGAGGCAATACCCACGTGACCCACGAGATAGCCCCACAGGCCAAAGCTCATGATGGCCGGGATGAAATTCGGCACAAGACTGAGCAGGCCGATCCGAATGCTCCGGAAAATGAAAATCAGGATGAACGAAATAAGAACCATGGCAGAGATCGTGCCGCCCAGCATGCTGTCGATGCTTCGCTGCGAGACGTGAGCGGACATGATGCTGAGGCCCGATGCCCCGGCCGAAAAACCGGGCGCATTGGCACGGATCCAGACCTGCGCGCGCTCATCGAGCTCACGCAGCTCCCTGGACCATGAGCTGCTGGTCGAGACGACCAGGCGCGTCGCGGACTTGGCGACGTCGATACGGTCGTTGAGATCGGCGCCGAACGGGAGCGAAAGCTCGTAGAGCAACAGATACTGCGCCGCGAGGTCCCCGTCTCCAGGCAGGCGATGGAAGGCCGGATCGTCGCCGTGCATGTTCTTGTTGAGACGCTTCATGATGTCCGGAAAAGACTGGACGTAGGTTACTTCGGGCTGCTCCCGGAACCATTCGGCCAGCGCATCGACCGTGCGCAGATACCCGGGATCGGTAATGCCGCCTTCGCGCCCGGCGTCCAGCGAATATTCCAGCCTGTCCAGGCTCGTCAGGTTCTCGGCGACGTAATCCGAATCACGCCGGAACTCGTAACGTTCATCGAAGTACTGTGTCAGGTTGTCGCTCAACTCGATGCGCGGCACTCCGGTCGCCAGAACAACCACCGCCGCCGCGACGGACCAGAGGGTGCTTCCGCCATCAAGTGTTGGTGAGATGACGCTAAGACTTTACAGTGCATTAAGTTACAGTCAAAATAGCGCTTGTGACCTTCCCCGCGCGCTAAATGGAGCGTAAGTGCCTCTTTTGCAAAGGGATGCGTACATATCACCAACAGTAAACAGCGGAAGCACCCCCGAGCGAACCAGGCTGCGGCTTTTGAGAGGATCTCCCGCTCCAACCGTAGTTGACGGTTCTCCCGTCGCAGGCGGCGGAGCTCCGCACGCTCCTCACTCGTCAGACCGTCCTGCCTGCGACCCTCGTCGAGATCCGCCTGGTTCACCCAGTTCCGGATCGTCTGGCCCGAGGGCTCAAACTCTCGCGCCAGCTCTTCGGAGCCGCGGCCAGCTCGCACCAGCTCTACCATTTGGCGCCGGAACTCGGCCGCGTATCTGTTTCCCTGCTTTGACATCGTGGACTCCTGTCTCCCAAAGGGATTAGGTGTCCACGAAAGCGGGTCAAGTCCAGTCTGGGCTTGATCCGGTTTCGTAGACGGTTTAGTTAAGCTGGCGAAGTCCTCATCCGTCGTTCAAACTCGGCCGGACTGACCTGGCCGAGGGTCGAGTGTCGTCGTCTCTGGTTGTAGAATACCTCGATGAAGTCGAAGAGGGCCATCTTGGCCTCGCCGCAACTGAGGAAATGCTCCCCAAGCTCGTGCTTGACCGTGGAGAACCAGCTCTCGATGACGGCGTTGTCGTAGCAGTTGCCCCGTCGGCTCATGCTCCCGGTCATGCCATGCGTCTCAAGGAGACGTTGGTAGTCTTTGCTGGCATACGGACTGCCCTGATCGGAGTGATGCAAGAGCCCCGCGGCCGGTTGGCGACGTTTCAGTGCCATCCGCAACGCCTTGATAACCAGGTGACGGTCGTTAATAGCACTTACGGCCCATCCAACGAGGAATCGCGAGTAGAGGTCGAGGAGCGCCGCGAGATAAAGCTTCCCGCCGCTGCCGATCACGAACTCGGTCGTGTCCCCGACCCACCGTTGGTTCGGCGCATCGGCGACGAAGTCTTGCCCGAGCACATTGGCCGCGACGGGCTGGCCATGACCGCTTACCGTCGTGCGCTTGAAGCGTTTGCGTACTCGAGCAATGAGGCCTTCTGCCTGTTTCAACCGAATCACCCGCTTCCGACTCACTCGATACCCCTGCTCGTGCAGGTCGTGATAAATCCGCGGACTCCCATAGGTGCGGCGACTCGCCTCATGGGAGGCACGAATCAACACGCGCAACTGGCGGTCCCGGCGCGCGTGGGCCGACGGCGGCCGACGTACCCAGGCATAAAAGCCACTCCGAGAGACGTTGAGAATCTGACACAGGTGAACGACCGGTACGGTGGCCTTCTCCGCCTGGATGAACGCGAATCTTACTCGCTCTCCTTCGCGAAGAAGGCCGCGGCTTTTTTTAAAACGTCGCGCTCCACCCGCAACCGCCGATTCTCTTTGCGGAGCCGCCGAAGCTCCTCGCGTTCCACGCCCGTCAAGCCCGTCCGGCCCTTCGTCCGATCGGCCCGGGCCTGACGGACCCAGTTGCGAAACGCCGATTCGGTGAGGTCAAGCTCCCGGGCCACCCGACCCACGCTCTGGCCCTCATCAAGCACCAGCCGGACCGCGCCTGCCTTAAACTCGTCATCAAACTCCCGGCGGGGTCGCCGGGGCTGCGTTGTCTTTGCCATTGTGGACATCGTATCCGCCTTTCAGAAAGTGTCCACGAAACTGGATCAAGCCCAGTCTTCTCTGCCTGGGTGCTGTGGGCGCGACGGACGCCGTCACCGGCCGGCAAGTTCAACTGGCATGAAGCAGTCTGGCATTTGCGTGTGCCAGTCCTTCGAGCACTGTTCCAGCAGCTCTCCGACCCCGGCCGCCTGCAACCGCTCGGCCTGGTCGAGGTGCTGGATTGGACTTCCGCCGCGCTCGATCGGGTGGACCGGTCGTCGTTCTTCACCCGCTTTAGCGAGGGCGAAGCGGTGCCTTATTTTTACGAACCGTTCCTGGAATCCTTCGACCCTGGTCTGCGTAAGCAGTTGGGGGTCTGGTACACGCCGGCCGAGGTGGTGCGCTACATGGTTGCCCGCGTGGACAAGGCGCTGAAGGACGACCTCGACATAGCGGACGGGCTCGCGGCGGAGAACGTCTATGTGCTCGACCCGTGCTGCGGCACCGGGGCCTATCTCTCTGAAGTGCTGTGCCACGTAGCCGCCAATCTTGAGGGAAGGGGTCTGGGCGCCCTCACCGGCGCACGGGTCAAGCAGGCAGCGACCGAGCGCGTGTTTGGGTTCGAGATTCTGCCCGCGCCCTTCGTGGTAGCCCATCTGCAAGTCAGTTTGACCATGCAGGACCTCGGTGCGCCGCTGGCGGATGACGGGGCGGAGCGTCCAGGTGTCTTCCTCACCAATGCGCTGACCGGATGGGAGCCAAGAACGACGAAGCCCTTGCCCTTCCCTGAACTGGAGGAAGAGCGTGACCGTGCCGAGCGGGTGAAGCAAGAAGCGCCGATCCTCGTGATCCTTGGCAATCCGCCCTATAACGGCTTCGCGGGTATGGCCGTGGATGAAGAACGTGAACTTTCGGAAGCCTACCGCACGACCAAGCGCGTGCGGCGGCCCGAGGGCCAAGGCTTGAACGATCTCTATGTCCGTTTTTTCCGTATGGCGGAACGGCGCATTGCCGAGAAGACAGGACGTGGTGTGGTGTGCTTCATCTCGAACTACTCATGGCTCGACGGGCTTTCCTTCACGGGAATGCGGGAGCGCTATCTTGGGGCGTTCGACACGATCCGCATCGACTGCCTGAACGGCGACAAGTACAAGACCGGCAAAGTCGCGCCGGATGGCTCGCCGGACCCGAGTATTTTCTCGACGAAGGGCGACCCGGTTGGCATTCAGGTCGGGACGAGCCATCGCTACGCTTGTGCGCAGATCAGATCACGCGCCGGCCGGGGAGGTCGGTTTTCGTCACCTCTGGGGACAGGCCAAGCCTGAGGCGCTACTAGAATCGTCCGACGCTGAATCGAACGTGCTCTACGAAGGCATCGAACCGCTTCTGCCACTCGGTCTGCCCTTCGTGCAAACGGCGGTCAGCGAGCATTGGTTCGACTGGCCGGCGCTGCCCGATCTGTTCCCGGTCTCGTTTCCTGGCGTCAAGACGAGCCGCGACGGATTTCTCGTCGACGTCGATCTGGACCGGCTCAAGGCGCGGATCGCCGATTACTTCAATACAGATGTGAGTCATGAAGAGATTGCACGCCGCTATCCGGGCGTGATGAAGACCACGGCGCGGTTTGATGCCCGAGCAATCCGCGATGCGCTGGTCGCGCGCGGCGGGCCGACCGAAGGCGGTTTCGTCCGTTTCACCTACCGGCCTTTCGACAATCGCTGGCTCTATTGGGAGGGGGATGGTGGCCTGCTCGATCGTCCACGTCCCGACTACCGGCCCCATGTGTTCGAGGGAAATCGGTGGCTGGTCGCGCAGCAGAAACCGCGTAGGGAATGGTCGCCTCCACAGGTGATTTCGCATATCGGTTGTCTCGATCTCATGGACAGGGGCGCGACTTGCATTCCGGTGAGGCTCCGTGAAGACGGTATAGGGAATGATGGCGATGGCGTGCGCCGCCCCAACATATCAGCAACTGTTCAGCGCTATCTCGACCGTCTCGGCATGGGTGTGGAAGACCTGTTCCATCACGTCCTGGCCGTGCTGCACGATCCTGCATACCGCAAGGCGAACGCCGGGGCACTGCGCATGGAATGGCCGCGCATTCCGCTACCAGGTTGGCCGGACGGTGCGGCAGAGGGCGCGGCGGAGGTGCTCGCCGCGTCAGCGGTGCAGGGTCGGGACCTCGCCCGGCTGCTCGATCCGGAGACGCCCGTCCCGGGTGTCACGCAAGGCGCATTGCGGCCGGAGATTGTCGCAATCGCCGTACCCACAACGACGGACGGACACAACATGACCGGCGACGATTTTTCGGTGACGGCAGGATGGGGACACTTCGGAATTGGCGACGCCGTGATGCCTGGCCAAGGCCGGGTTGTCGAGCGTCCCTACACGCCGGAGGAGCTGGTCGCTTTGGGCGAGACAGTTGCCACCCTTGGTGAGACGACGTTCGACGTGTATCTCAATGCCCGCGCCTTCTGGCGTAACATCCCTGCTTCCGTCTGGCGCTACAAACTGGGCGGCTACCAGGTTCTCAAGAAATGGCTCTCCTACCGTGAGCGCTCTATTCTCAACCGCCCGCTCAAACCCGAGGAAATCCAGCATTTTGCTGACACCGGTCGGCGGATTTCGACGATGGCGCTTACCCGCGTTTAAAGACACTGCCGCTTGGCCTGTGCTCTGCAAAAAGTCGATCCAGCGTTGATTGCGCGGTTTAGACCTGCCATGTTCGGCTGTTTCTTGCCGCCACCTCTTCCGTCGGTGCAAACGCTCCCCTCGGAAACCAGGATTCGAGACCGAGACGCCAAGTAGTGACCCTGGGTACACGGGCGGTGCGCCGGGGAAGAACCACAGGAGGTGCAGAACCTTGGTTGAGGCCCAATTCGAGACAACAAAGGACATGAAGGAGGTTCAGGCGCACCTGGACCAGAACGTGCTAGTCCGCTACGCCCCGGTAGCCCCGGCCTCGATTCTGGACCCCTCGGGTGGCCTCTTTTTGGCGGCCGCACGGCCCGGTCACCGCCTCCACCCCTATTTGGCGCAAACTTGGCACTCGAAAATCGAGATTAGAGACGAATACCGAAAATGAGGCCAGTTCGGCCCATCTAGCGCGTCTCTGGTGACACCTATCTCTGCAAAACCCCGCCAACCGCGCGGAAAATCTCACCCGTCTCTGCAGTGCCACAATTGGCCGGACTAGGTGGCGGATGGTGCAGGTTGGAGCTATCCGGTCTCGGCAAAAGGTGGTCCAGCTTTTGGCGGAAATCCTCAGAAAGAAGATGATCCGATCGCGGAGGTGTCACGAGTAGCACGTGACGGGTTCTATTCGGGCGTGTCAGGGAGTTGGGACGGGGTCGCGTTCAACGGCCGCGTGATAGACCTTAATGCCAAGTTCGCGGGTGTCGCGTGAGCCCGCGATCAGATTCGCCGGCACGAACGTCCGATCCACAGTGATCTGAATCTTAGCCCTGTCCCCATTTCCTAGCGCCGTTGCGGGGAGGGGAATACGGCGGCGGCGGCGCCCGGACGCATCGGCGACGAATGACTGCAGCAGTTGGTCGCCGACGCTGACCGTGACCGTCTGCGGCGCGCGTGCGGCGTAGTCGAGGGAGAACGTCGCGTCTGCCTGCGGGTTAAAAAACGACAGCGTGGCGGTTTGATGGGTCCATCGCCCCGTCGATTCCGGAGCTGTTTCCTTCGGGTACCAGCCGCTGGTGTAGGCCAGTACAACAAAGGGTAGAGCAGAATCCAACTCCCTAAAAAAGTCATCCCACGCTCTTTCGGCACGCCGCTGTGGACTGGAAAGTGTGGCGATACGGGGCTTTTCCTCGATCAACCGCAGGACCATGAGCACGTTAGGGCTACCTTGCTGCGACGGTTCCAGTGGTAGAACCTCCGGCACGTAACGTCGCCAGACCGACAATTTCCTCCAGGACTCGGCTTTCATTCTGATACGCCGAAGCAACGGGTATTCGGGATTCTTTCGGCTAGGTGGAGGTCCGTCTATCCTTTCGTGAAGCACGACGGTAGGCTCGTCCACGAAAAAGAAATCGGTAGAGACCTTGCTATCATGCCCCGGCATGCGGAGCGGATTGCGCGTGCGGGGGCGCATCGCGACGCGCCGGTCGACTAGGCCACTGCGGTCGTAGATGTGTAGGTCGGAGTAATATCCGAGTAGCCCGATCTTGCCAAGAACGATGCTATCTCCTGGGGTGAAATGCGCCTTCAGTGCCAGAGCCTCTTCCTTTCTGTCCGTGAAAAAGTTGGGCTCTACTCTCCACACCTCATACTCAGTGCGAAAGGGACTGAGGTAACGAAAATGAAAGAGGCGACGCACCGAGTCGGGTACGAGATGCACGTTCCACGCAGGAAGGAGACCCACCGTGATCGTCGTTATCACTACCGCCATGACCACAAGGCGCGATGACAGGCGTTCCCACAACCGAGCCACCAACCATCCCATCAAGAGTGCTCCGAAGGCGAAACCGGGAATCAGAAACCGGCCCATAGACATCCAGTCCCCGCCGACCACTGCAGCGTAGGCGGGAAATGCCAGGCTCAAGGTTCCGAGGGCAAGTGCTACCGGCTTCGGTGCTTCCCGCCAAGCCACGTAGCCAGCCGCCGGCAATAAGAGAAGCGGTGTCACAAACGTGAGAGCGAAGGAGGCCACATAGCGGAAGCCTCGCAGTGTCACTTCGGGACTGAAACCAACCTTCGCGTATACTGGATTGGGAAAGAGAATCTGGTAATAGGAATATCGCCACGCGAAATAGACTGAAAAGGCGGTACCCACTATCGCGACATAGAGGGCCACCGGTCGCCAGACTGCTTCCCTTTTCATCCGTCGGGTGACGATTCCGAGCAGGGCGATGAGCAAGGTCCAGGCAATACCTTCCGTACGCAACAATGCCATGGCTATGCCAGCAAGCGCACCGCGGTAAGGCGCGATGCCAGCCGGACGCAGAAGAATAAAGTAGGCTGTCGCGAAGGCGGAAAGGGCGAACGCCATTGTTCCAAGACCGCCCGTCGACCACAAAGCGTAGGGCGGAAACAAACCAAGGCCCAGCGCTATGGAGAAAGCTACACCAAGCCCCATGTCGAAATCTCGCCGGAGCGTTCGAAAAACAAGGTACAAGAGCAAAGAACCACAGACGAAACCGAGCATCGGTGCCCAGAAAGTAATGTCGAGTTCCAAGTACTCGACCAACGCGCACACCGCGACCCACAGGAAGTTGCTGTATCCCTCTTCCGGTTGCTGAGGCCCCACGTTGTAGCGAAGTCCGTATCCCATCGCCCAATTCTTCGAGTAACGGAAACTGATGAAGGCGTCGTCGATGTTGTGCCAAAATCTATAGGTCAACAACGAGTAGGGGATCCACGCGACAACGAAGGCGGTCCAATCTTGACCGACTTTGGGTTTGTCGTCAGCGTTATTCATCGAGACTAGTTCTACCGAGTGATTGAAGGGTAGCAGATCCAAGCGGCGGGGCAAAAAAGCAGGTTGCCTGTTTCGGTAGTGTCCTGATTTGGCCACTCTCGGGTACTTCCGCCATTAAGTGGGTGAGATGATGCTAAGACGTTACGGTGCATTTAATTACAGCCAAAATAGCGCTCGTGACCTTCGCTGCGCATTAAATGGAGCGTAAACGCCTCTTTTGCAAGGGGATGCGTGCACATCACCAACAGTAAACAGCGCAAGCACCGAGAGCGTCCGCTAAGCTGTGATAGCCCCGGCCTCGATTCTGGGCCTCTCGGGTGGCCTCTTTTCCGCTGCCGCACGGCCCCCGGTCAGCGCCCGTTCTCCTATTTGGCGCAAACGTGTCCCTCGGAAATCGAGATTCGAGACCAAAACCGAAAATGAGGCCCGTTCAGCCCTTCTAAAGAGTCTCATCGGCTGGCGTTTCGTTGGCCCGGGGACAAACACGGACACTAAGCTGCTGATTTATGGTCTATTTCAAAAGGGCCGAGTTTTGGCACAGGACGGGGTGTCCTCGCTAAAGGTACCGCAGAACGCCGTGCTCCAATTCTCGATGGCCGTGTTAGGCACACCCAGTGCCGATCTGCCCGAGACAGAGTTTCTGGTCGAGATCGAAGTCGATGACAAGCGGAGCCGCGCGTTTCGCGAGACCCTCGCTGCACAGGAGGGGAATCGTTGGAACGACCGCCTGGTTAATCTCACTCCGTGGGAGGGGAGAGCGATCTCGCTGATATTCACGGCACGGCCTGTGCTGGACGCCTCGGGCGCGGGGCATCGGCGGTCACTGGTTCCGGTTTGGGGAGAGCCGGTTCTTCTTGCGAGCACCCCTGCGCAACCGGTTGGGCAATCGGTCGAGCTCTTCAATGATTGGCATCGCCGAACCGGCCGGACGCACTCAGTAGGCGATACGAAGTTCAGCCACGACCGCGGCTTCTATGAGAACCCTTTCGAAGTGATTATCACCACCGCCACTCCCGACGCGACCATCGTCTATACCACTGACGGTAGTAAGCCGAGCGAGAGTCATGGAATCGTCGGCAACAAGGTTCTTGTGGGCAAAACGACCGTCCTTCGGGCCATGGCGTACAAACCTGGTGCGAGGAGCACGAACGTTGACACCCATACCTATCTATTTCCGACTACGGTGAGGAAGCAGGCAACTCTGCCATTTGATGATCCGGGCTCGTTTCGCTCCTCCAATATGGCTCCGTATGCGGATCTTGACCTCGGGATCGATCCCGACGTCGTGAATACGAGCAACCAGCGGGAGTTCGTGGAAGGACTGACGTCGATTCCGACCCTCTCCATCGTCATGGATGCGGACCATCTTTTTGACGAGAGCGAAGGGCTCTACTTTTACAAGGGACCACGAACCCGGCCTGCGTCGGTTGAGCTCATCTATCCCAGTACATTTTCCGGCTTCGAGGGCTTTGAGGTTGATTGCGGAATTGAACCCCATAGCACCATGCTCCCCCATGAAAAGCGCTCGTTTCGCCTGGTTTTCAATAAAGACTTTGGTGCTGGAACATTGAGATACCCCTTTTTCGAGAGTGCCGTCCACCATGCCGAATCAGCGGTTAGAGAATTCAACACCATTATTCTTCGGGCCGGGGGGCAAGAAAATTGGTCTATCTCAGGATGGCAAGAAAGGCCGTTGCGAGGCAAGGCAAGCGAGCTGGCCGTCTATGTTCGCGATCAACATGTGCGGGACTCGCAGATTTTTTTGAGCAGTAACGGCGCTCGCGGTATTTTTGTGAATCTCTACTTGAACGGGATTTATTGGGGCGTCTATAACGCGGTGGAGCGTCCGGATCGGCAGTTTCTCGCTTCGTATTATGGCGGTGACTCGACCGACTGGTTTGCTGTCAACCATTCCGGCGCAGTCGGCGATCCGTATCACCCGCGTTGGTATAGCGCCATGTACGTTTATGCACGCGACAACGATCTCTCGAAGCCTGAGAAGTACCGGGAGTTTGAAACCCTACTGAATACGGCCCAGTTTAGCGATTACGTTTTGCTCAATTGGTTTGTTGGTAATGGAGACTGGGAAGGAAACAACTGGTACGGCGGCATCCGCGTTAAACCTCCCGGTGCCGGACTGCATTTTTGTTGGGATTCGGAACTGAGCTACGGGCTCATTGACAAGGTAGGGCATGCAGGGGCTTGGGTTCCGCCGAGTTTCGTGTCTGGCGGAGAGGCAGTGATCCACATACTTTGGGCGTCCCTGGCTAATAGCCCGGAATTTTGGCTGGATTTTGCGGATCGCGTCTATCGTGCTTGCTACAATGGTGGACCCCTCGCGGACCGTGTAAACCAAACCAACTTCCGAAAGCTAGCTGACTATGTAGAGAAGGCAATGCTTTGTGAATCGGCACGCTGGGGTGACGCAAGCCCAAGAAGAGAGAATCGTCCCTTTAAGCTGGACGACTGGAAGCGCTCGCGAGACTACGTTCTAAGTTTGATGAACGGCAATGTCGAAAGGTTCATTCGAGCGCTTCGAGCTCATAATTACTATCCAGCCATCGACCCGCCGGTGTTCGAGCGAGCTTCTGACAGCATCATCGTTCGACGCTCGGCGGGAGCGGATAAGGTCTATTACACCCTCGATGGAAACGACCCGCGAAGCCCCAAAGCACACAGTTTCAGCGAAGCCGTCGCGACTGTTCCTTTCTCTCCCAATCTCAAGGGACGTTCACGGCGCGGCGACGTGTGGAGTGCTCTAAATGAATACGGGACTTGGGAGGATTCCTCGGCCGCGACGTCGCGGCCGTGAGCTCGCCTAACGGGTCGAACCGGACAATGTAGATGGGTGAAAAGAGCTCACAAGGCACTCTCGTGAGCGGCAAACCGAGCTGAAAAAACCGGTGCTTCCGCAATTAAGTGTTGGCGGCCAGCCCCTAACCGGTCTGCGTGCTAGAGTTTGAACCAGAATTCCGAAGACACAGTTCTCTCATCGTCAGGGCCGAGCCAAAGTGAAGAATCGCAGATGTCTCAATCTCGCATGTCCGTTGCGGGGCAAAGTCAGTTCCGGAAACATCGTTCGCCACGGATTCTACCGAACCAGGTCCGGGAAACGCCGTCGATACCGGTGCGGCGAGTGCGGAAAGACGTTCTCCTCGACGAAAGGCACGCCCTACTACCGTCTCCAACATCGAAGAGCTACTTTCGATGGGGTCATCGCTCTCAGAGTCGAGGGTGTCAGCATTTCCGCGATTTCCCGGATCAAAGGGATTGCCTGGAACACCATCGCCCGCTGGCTCGAGAAGGCAGCCCAAGTGTGTCGTCGATTCAATCACAGAAGGATCGCGGGCTTCGCTGCCGAAGAGCTTCAAGCCGACGAGATTCGCACGTTCGCGGGCAACAAGAAGACACCGAGTTGGGTCTTCGTTACAATCGAAGTCTGGTCTCGGCTCTGGCCATCGACGGTGACGGGAAGGCGAAGCTACCGGAACACTCACGCTCTGTTTCGCGACCTTTCGAGACGGATGAATTTCGAGCGTCTTCCCTTGATCGTCACGGATGGATTCGAATTCTACCAGAAGGTCATCCGTCGCTTCTTCGGGCCAGCGTGTCTCTACGGCCAGGTCCTAAAAACGCGCAGGAACGATCGTATCATCAAGGTCGAACGGAGAGCGCTGCACGGAGCCGCGTGGCGATTCGAAGACGCGCTCAATAACTCCGAGGACTCCTCAACATTGAACACGTCGTTCATCGAGCGGTTGAATCTGACCATCCGGCAAAGCTCGGCATACCTTTCGAGACGAACGCTTTCCCACGCTCGCTCGACGGAGAGGCTCGATGAGCACCTGGAGTTGCTCCGTTGCTATTACAACTTCGTCCGACCGCACGGAGCTCTGAAGTTCGGACGTGAGATCCGAACTCCGGCTATGCAGGCTGGTCTGACGACGCGACGGCTCACCTTTCGAGACATCTTCTTGGCGACGACGATTCCTTTGTGGTCGCGGATCGAGGTTTTCGTGCTCAGTAGGGCGCGCATCCCGCTCTCTTCCACACCTGTACCACTGCCCGCAGCCGCGTAGCAACACTTGATGGCGGAAGCACCGTGAATTTGCTCTTGAAGAACAGGAGAATAGAGATAACCGAACAGGGAAACATCACGTGCAGCACATGACGGGTTCCATTGGATCATCGCGGGGGCAGCTAGCTATTCGTCAATCTGGCAGTACCAGTCAGGGAGTTGGGACGGGATCGCGTTCAACGGCCGCATGATAGACCTTAATGCCAAGTTCGCGGGCGTCACGCGAGTCCACGTTCAGATTCGCCGGCACGAACGTTCGGTCCACGGTGATCTGAATCTCGGCCCTGTCTCCATTTCCCAGCGCCGCTGCGGGGATAGGAATACGGCGGCGGCGGCGGCGACCGGATGCCTCGGCGACTACTTGCTGCAGCAGTTGACCGCCGACGCTGACCGTGACCGCCTGATTCGCCCGTGCGGCGTAGTCGAGGCTGAACGTTGCGTCCGCTTTCGGGTTCAGAAATGACAGCGTTGCCGTCTTATGGGTCCATCGCCACGCCGATTCCGCATCTGTTTCCTCCGGGTACCAGCCGCTAGTGTAGGCCAGTGAAAATGGAAGGCGTCTTTTGTCCTCGGTCGTGACCAGCCAACCATCGTACTCGGCGTAGGCACAACACCCCGCGATGACCGGATGTTCTTCGCCGGGCGTTCGCGGCCAACGCCTAGAATCCCAGAGTCCCCAAACGAGCGCTGCGGAAGCCGCACCGCCGCCGAACCCCATCACGAATGTCCGTCGTGAGATGCGGCGTGTCATGTCGGGCACCATCACCGTGACGTCGCGAGAGTGTCAGCCAGTCGCAGCGACAACGCGACAATCGTCAGCGTTGGGTTCGCGTACCCGCCGGTGGGAAACACGGACGAGCCAGCCACGAACAGGTTGCGGTAGCCGTGCACCCGGCAGTCTCGATCGACCACCGAATCCAACCGACTCGTGCCCATTCTGGTCGTTCCCATGATGTGCCCGCCACCGTCCGCCCACCGGTATAGGACACTATTGTGAATACGTACCCGGCCCTTCTTCGACTCTATCAGCGATTCTCCGAGGAGCCGCAACGTCGTCTCCGCGTTGAGGAAGTCCCCGGCGTTGAAGACACATCGGACGCTGGGCCGGTAGAACCCTGCGGCGTCGCGTTCCCCGGTTAGGAACACATGGTTACTGGCAGAGGGCAACATTTCGGAGCGTACAGTGCTGATGTAGTGATAGAAGGGCTTCCCATGCTCCCTGGACAGATACTCGACCATTGGATGATCGGTGGTTTGGTCCTGACAGTCCACACTGCACCCGAATAGCCCGTGCTGCATCGTCAGGGCATCGTCCGGCACCATCGCATGGGTGGCTCCCCCAAAGGCAGCGGGCCTAGGTTGCAGGTTTAGGTCTTCGTCAAGCACGAGTTCGGCCACACGCCTGAAATGCGGATGCTCCATCAGGAACTTCCCTGCCTGGTCGCTCTCGTTGCCGACCGGGACCGCACCGTCCGAGCGAGGCTGAAGTAGCAGTTGCGCGTTGCTGATGCCGCCGCCCGCGAGGACGACCGGCTGTGCGGGATCGATGGCAAGCTGGTGCGTGGTGCTTGAAGAATGATGAAAATACGTCAGCGTCCGAACCGCGGAGCGAGACGTATCGGCGTCGAGGCCAACCACCGAGGATCCGAGCGCAACGTGAATCGTCGAGGATTTCTCCAGTACATCGAAATACTTGAGTCCGAAGCGGGTAGGAGCACCTCTTGAGAACGGTCGGTAGACGAACCCCGGCATCAGGCGTGTCTCGACATCGACGATAGAGGTGTCTCGGTCCAGGACTCGAGCTGCGCGCCGATAGTACGGCACCAACTCGGGGCGAGTAATCGGCCAGCGAACGCCGACGGCCGGGTTATCGAAATCCCGTTCCATCAGCGTAACACACCAGCCTGACCAGACCTTTGAGGTGCCACCGAGTGTGCGTATAGAGTGTTCATCCCACCAGCCGTCCGGGAGGTGTCCTTGGTTGATGGCGTTTGGCATGTCGGCCCGCGCATCGATTGCAGTGCCGGACTCAAAGAGCAGTACCTTCTTATTTGCCTTGGCCAGCTCTAGGGCGAGCGTGATGCCCGCCGGGCCAGAGCCGATTACATAGCAGTCGTACCCCGGGCGGAGTGTGCCGGAAGTAAACCACATTGCGCCAGGCAGAATACACTACGGTGAACCTTCACG
Source organism: Candidatus Marinacidobacterales bacterium (assembly GCA_965219415.1). Taxonomy (GTDB): domain Bacteria; phylum Acidobacteriota; class Vicinamibacteria; order Marinacidobacterales; family DATDRI01; genus CBDCNP01. Next base: position 5,630,114 of record CBDCNP010000002.1, on the reverse strand, counting down.
CCATAAACCGGTGCTTCCGCCATTAAGTGTTGGTGAGATGATGCTAAGACGTTACGGTGCATTTAATTACAGCCAAAATAACGCTCGTGACCTTCGCTGCGCGCTAAATGGAGCGTAAGCGCCTCTTCTGCAAAGGGATGCGTGCATATCACCAACAGTAAACAGCGCAAGCACCCTGTGTTCCTGCAGTTCCTGCCTTGATTTTCCTGCCCTTCCTCCTAACATCCTCCTCCGGCTATTTGAGGCACAAAGATTAACATTGAGGGCCGAATATCGTCGATTTTCCCCAACAATCAGGCATTTTAGGCCAGTCGTCAGCGTCCGAGCGATAACCGATCTTTGGAACGGGGTCGTGTTCAACGAACAGGGTAGGCCCGTCCAGCTTGTCGTTACCCATTGCCTCTCGGATGCGGTGGCAGAGATACCAAGCCGTGCGATACGAGCCGATTTCAAGCGTTCTCATCCGACGACATCGCCTGCTGGTGTCGTCTCTTGGCTCATGCGACTTCCGTTTACCGCTCCTTCACTGCTATGACACGGACAGCATCAAATAGATTGATGGGAACAGCGAGCCCTTGAGGTTTTTCTAGGAGCCTCACTCTCGCCCCGACACGCTGGCCTAATTGATGGGCTATCAATCCCAATGGTACCCACTTCCAGGGATGGACCGTGTGCACGATGCGCAAGCCCACCTTTGTAAGCATTCTCGCGAGGGTATTGAGCGAGAAGAAAAACAGGTGCTCGGGTGGAGTCATGAGTCGCCAGTGCCGTCCCATCAAACGTGAAAGGTAAGAATCCCAATCTCCTGTCGATATCATCACCGCACCACCCTGCCTCAAGTGGCGTGTAGCAAACCTGAGAGTATCTAGAGGGGCGGGAAGATGTTCGATTACGTCCATGAGAACAACTGCGTCGAAGCGGCCGAGGCGATCCAGCAGTTCTTTCTCTGGCGTGCCTCGATGGACTTCGAGGCCCCTTGACCGGCAAAAGTCGACTGCGTCCTTGGCGATTTCGATCCCGTGACAGTCGAAATAGCCCTGGGCTTCGGAGAGAAAAAAGCCGTACGCACAGCCAATCTCCAGAAGACGACCCGCTTCACACCCATGTCGGCGCAGCGCGGAAAGGGAGCGCCGAAACTCCGCCCGAAGTACCCGTTCGCTGCCGGAGTAGTCTGCATACCCGCCGGAGCCGTCTGCATACCCGCTGGAGCCGTGAAAGTAGTCCCGATTGTACTGATAGAAGGGCTCAAAGTCGCTACTGACCAAAGTGGAGCCAAGACCACAGGCTCGGCATTTCAAGATCGGATATCCCCACTTGCGGTAGACGACCGAGTGCTGCTCGGGGGCGCCTCCACAGAGCACACAAGCGCTTCTCTCGCTTAGTGGCTCCCCCGGGTTCTTGAGAGGAGAGCTCATTAGTTGACTGAGGCCACCGTGAATGGAGCCTCCTGCGTCAGATAGTACTGTTGTTCGTACTCCGTCGGCGGCACGTCGCCGATCGACGTGAGGACCTGCCAGTTGTTGAACCAATCCACCCATTCGAGCGTCGCAAACTCGATGGCCTCGATATGGTGCCACGGGTTGCTGCGGCGAGGGCGCTGCGCGAGCGGCACAGGTTGCGAGCGAACGCGACGGCGTTCAGGACAATAGGCCGGATATTCGAGAACAGTCGCAAGAGAGAGCTCCTCCACGTTTATTAGACGCCGGTGGCGGCGTCGGGTCGTTCGTCGCGAAGTAGCCGATCGTAGCAGGTCTAAACGGCGCAATCAACGCTGGATCGACTTTTTGCGGAGCACAACCCAAAGTCGTTTCATGGACTCGTTGGAAACTCTAGCACTTTGGGATCCGATCAGAGGTGGCGGCGGAGCCCAAGGACGCTCAGGAAAAAGCTGCTGAGCACGATCTGAAAGCCCAACGTGAGCGCGAGCGAGGCCGAGATGATAACTCTGAGCGTGGGGGTGGATTGCAGAACGCCGAACGAGCGCGCTCCCAAATCACTCAGAGCCCACGCCACTCCTGCCAGACCCACCAACACTAGCGTCGCGCCGACACTCAGACCGACTTCGAGGGTGACGTAGCGGAAGACCCGATCGAGGCGCGGGTCCTTCGGCATCAGTCCTTCCTGGATGGCGAAAATCTTAGTGAAGAAACCAAAGGCGATGGACTGATAGCCGATGGAGATTGCCGCCACTGCATAGAGCAAGGTGTAGACGTCGAATGTCACCGTGCCGATGGTTTGGGGTCCTAGCAAGACCCAAGCCCCGAGCCCTAGGCCTAGCGCCGCGAGCGCGAGGCCAGGGTAGAGGAACAGCCACCGAGGGCTGTATAGGAGGAGAAACCTCAAGTGACGCCAGCCGTCGCTCCAGGTGCGGAGATGCGGAGGCCGGCTGCGGCCATCCGGCGACATCGTTGTTGGGACCTCGGTGACGCGCATGTCGAGAAGGGTTGCTTTGACGATCATTTCCGAAGCAAACTCCATTCCGGTCGTCTGGAGATCCATCCTGAGAACAGCGTCTTTTTGGAAACCCCGAAGGCCGCAGTGGAAGTCGCGACATGGATTCGGGAACAGCATACGGCCGATCGTCGTCAGCACCGGATTCCCGAGATAGCGGTGAAGAAACGGCATCGCACCGGGCTCGATGCCGCCTTTGAATCGGTTGCCGACCACCAGGTCGTAGCCGTCGCGGAGTTTGTCGACGAACGGCATGAGACGCGTGAGGTCATGGCTGCCGTCTGTATCACTCGTGATGATGAAGGTACCGGATGCAGCTCGGATACCGCTCAGCAGGGCGCTTCCGTAACCCCGAGTCTCAGCGTAAACGACGCGTGCCCCGAGGCGTTGGGCAATCTCAACCGACCCGTCGGAACTGCCGTTGTCGGCGATGATGATCTCGCCGTCGATGCCGTTGTCACGAAGGGAACGCGACGCCTTTTCGATGCAACTCGCAAGCGTTTCTGCTTCGTTGAGGCAGGGCATTACAATAGAAAGCTCTGGCTTCCGCTGCTGTTCGTCGGCCACGGGGCACTATTCTAACCCAGAACTGCGGCTGGAAATCGAATCTTCGCTACGGAGGGGGATGAGCTAATGGACACTATGAGGGATTGAAATTCCAGGAGAGAGTGTCCGATGAATAAGGGAGGAACAATCCTCTGAGGCGGACGGTACGCGAGATCCGTCGCAAGACCCGCCGCCGATTTACATCTGCGGAGAAGATTCGCATCGTGCTGGAGGGACTACGCAGCGAGCAAAGCATCAAGGAACTATGCCGCCGCGAAGGGATCGCATCGAATCTGTACTATCGGTGGAGCAAAGATTTCTTGGAGGCGGGAAAGAAGCGGCTTTCCGGCGACACGGTTAGAGAAACGACGTCGAGAGAATTACGAACTCAAGCAGGTTGTTCGGAAACGAGCAAGCACCGTTTGCGGTCTGGGCATTGTTGGTACTGCGCTGGCCGCGCGGTGAATTCTTGTTGATGGCGCGTTCCTCGGACGCTGCTTCGGTCCCGATCTCGATCGTTGAGCCCAGGCCGCGAAACCCTGTGCTCGACGAGCTGCGCTAACTTCTTGACCTGCAAGCCGCCGGTCTCCGGTCGATACGTGTTCGCGGGAAGGAGCTACCCTCAGAAGGTGTGGAAATAAAGTAAAGGCGGAGTAACCTTCCGCGTCACGAAACACGGCCTGAAGGGGCCAACGGAAGGAGACACCGCCATGAAGGAAAAGACCACAAGACGACGGAGCTCGTCAAGGGTGGCTTGGGAGTCGCTGGAGAAGTGGGCGAGGCTCGAGATCCAGGATTGGGTGCAGGAGCTGATGGTAGCCGAAGTCACGGAGCTTCTCGGGCGTGAGAAATCGGAGAGACGGAAGCCCGTGGACACAACGGCGGGCTATCGAAATGGATACGGTAAGCCTCGGAAGCTGACGATGAGCGTGGGCACGGTGACGGTTCGCCGGCCGAGAGTACGGGACGTGGAGGAGAGGTTCGAAAGTCGAGTGCTTCCGCTGTTCAAGCGTCGGAGCGAAACGGTGAGCGAGTTGATTCCGGAGCTGTACCTGCATGGATTAGCTCACGGAGATTTCGATTTGGCGCTCCGCGGGCTTCTAGGGGAGGACGCTCCACTTTCTCCCAGCACGGTGTCGCGGCTGAAACAGAAATGGCAGGGAGAGTACGAGCAGTGGCTAGCTCGCCCACTGGACGAACTCGAGCTCGTGTCCCTGTGGGTAGATGGCGTGTACGTGAAGGCCGGCCTTGAGAAGGACAAGGCGGCGGTGCTAGTTGCGGTTGGTGGCCTGTCCGACGGGACGAAAATCGTCCTGACGCTGGAGGCCGGGCATCGAGAATCCGAAGCGTCATGGTCGTCGCTGCTACGGAGACTGAAGAAGCGCGGTCTGAGATGTCCCCGTTTGGTGATCGGTGACGGTCATCTCGGCATCTGGGCCGCGACCCGAAACGTATTTCCAGAAGCTGAGGAGCAGCGGTGCTGGAACCACCGAATCCTCAACGTACTGGACCGGATTCCGAAAAGGGACCAGGCGCAGGCCAAGCCGCTGTTGACGGCGATCCCCTACGCCACCAGCCTGCAGGAGTGCGAGACGAAGAAGGCCAAAGTTCCAGGATTGGTGCTTGCGCAAGGGTCTTCCGGGGGCCGCGCACGTGCTCGACGAGGACTGGGAGCGGATGGTCAGCTTCTATTCCTTTCCCAAGCCTCACTGTGCAACACCTTCGCACGAGCAACGTCGTGGAATCACCGTTCGCTGCACTGAGATTGAGAACGGATGCGGCCAAAAGGTTCAAGAAAATCGAGTCCGCCACTGCGACAATCTTCAAACTGCTTCTGGTTGCGGAGAAGAATTTTCGCCGGCTCAACGCACCGGAGCTGATGCGAGAGGTTCACCTGGGCGTTCGATTTGAAGATGGAGACAGGGTAACGGAGTCGTCGAAGGTTGCTGCTGCCTGAACTTTTTTACACACCTATTGACAAGAGCTCCGCGGGAAGTCACCAAATGCAATTGAGGCGACGCTTCAACCCGTCGTCGACATGCTATTGGGATCGCGACGTCTTCCTCAACGCTTGTGCCATCGACTGACCGCAAAGCAAGACAGGAGCCTCGTCTGAAGGGGCACCAGAGCCGACTCCACGACCATCAATGGGGGAGTGTACAGCGGCTTGAGCTTCAAGGGAACGCGAAACACCATTGAGTTCAACACCAGCAAGTAGGCCACGTTTCCGAGGTAGTCTTCGAGCAAGAAGTCGAAGCAGTCGGCGAATTCTCGTTTCATCGAGTCCAGATCGACAGAATTTTCATTCTTCGCAAAGAGATCGTCTCGCCGGTACCATCGTCGGCGTACCCAATCGGGAAAAGAGCCCCGGTGCGGTTCGACGAAGCAGAAAAAACCGGCCGGCTTGAGGAGACGGTGGAACTCGACGATCGCCGCCGAAATGTGCGGATGAAGATGGTGCAAGCCTCCGACGACGACGATCAGATCGAACGCTCCACTCTCGAGATTTGATTCGAGCACAGACGCACGAATCGCCCGGCACGAGGGCCAACGCGCGCGGAAGGACGCGATGCTCTCTTCCGAGACATCGAGCCCGGTGACGGTTGCGCCCTTCGAAAGGAGAAAGGACGTAGTCTGTCCACTCCCGCACATCGCTTCGAGAACGGTCTTGCCGGCGAGTTCGACCCCACGAAACATCCGCTCGTGAAAGAACCGGTCCCGGTAGCGCCGGCTACAGGTGTCATCGTAGTGAGCTTCATAGCGACGCTGGATGGTGTCGAAGTGAGCTTTTTGGATATCTGCGACGGTCATCACTTTGGCGCTAGATTCAACCGGTCGAAAACGACCGTGGGACGGCGAAGCATTCCGCGGGCCGAGGCCCAACGTGTTTCGTCACCCGAGAGGGGTGCTTCTGCCGCTATTGGTACGCCGCCAGAGGCATTTGAATGCTAATGTCAGTTAGTCTGCGTGTGTCGACGAATACCATTGCGTCTAATAGGAATGACGTCGGCGTGCACACTAAGATGTCCCTGAACGTCAGGCACCGCGTGGTCAGCCCAGCCGTCATCGCCGAAAGAACTGCGTCTCTCAAAATTAGGCCCGAACTATAGCACACGAGTGGGTTACGCGGCAAGCCGCAAGCGCGACAGCTATCTGCATGCCCAGTTCTTTCCGGCTTAAGTCTCATCGCGGCCCCAAGAAAGCTGTGGTCGCCGTCGCCGCCTCCATTATCACAGCCGTCTACTTGTGCTCCGCAAAAACTCGATCCGTCGTTGATTCCGTAGTTTAGACCTGCCAGGATTGGCCGTTTCGCGGCGAACGGATGAGGTGATCCGACGTCATTGTGAACGTGGAAAGGTTCGCTCTTGCGTCTGCTCTCGAATGTTGTGCCCGCTTTCGTCAACGCCCTCGCGTTGGCTCGGAATCTTGTCCGTTCGCAGAGTGCCCTCGCCGCCGAGAATCTCTTTCTCCGTAAGCAGCTCGCCTTTTTCGTCGAGCGTGAGCAGACGCCGCGCCACACCGACAACGGGTTACGCGGTTCACGATGGCGGCGCTGGCTCGGCTGTTCGACTGGAAGAATGCCCTAGTCGTCGTGAAGCCCGACACGCTCGTCCGCTGGCACCGGAAAGGATTTCGTCCGTTTTGGCGGTGGAAATCTAGAGGTGCTTCCGCCATCAAGTGTTGCTACGCGGCTGCGGGCAGTGGTACAGGTGCGGAAGAGACCGGGTTGCGCGCCCTACTGAGCACGAAAACCTCGATCCGCGACCACAAAGGAATCGTCGTCGCCAAGAAGATGTCTCGAAAGGTGAGCCGTCGCGTCGTCAGACCAGCCTGCATAGCCGGAGTTCGGATCTCACGTCCGAACTTCAGAGCTCCGTGCGGTCGGACGAAGTTGTAATAGCAACGGAACAACTCCAGATGCTCATCGAGCCTCTCCGTCGAGCGAGCGTGGGAAAGCGTTCGTCTCGAAAGGTATGCCAAGCTTTGCCGGATGGTCAGATTCAACCGCTCGATGAACGACGTGTTCAATGTCGAGGAGTCCTCGGAGTTATTGAGCGCGTCTTCGAATCGCCACGCGGCTCCGTGCAGCGCTCTCCGTTCGACCTTGATGATGCGATCGTTCCTGCGCGTTTTTAGGACCTGGCCGTAGAGACACGCTGGACCGAAGAAGCGACGGATGACCTTCTGGTAGAATTCGAATCCATCCGTGACGATCAAGGGAAGACGCTCGAAATTCATCCGTCTCGAAAGGTCGCGAAACAGAGCGTGAGTGTTCCGGTAGCTTCGCCTTCCCGTCACCGTCGATGGCCAGAGCCGAGACCAGACTTCGATTGTAACGAAGACCCAACTCGGTGTCTTCTTGTTGCCCGCGAACGTGCGAATCTCGTCGGCTTGAAGCTCTTCGGCAGCGAAGCTAGCGATCCTCCTGTGATTGAATCGACGACACACTTGGGCTGCCTTCTCGAGCCAGCGGGCGACGGTGTTCCAGGCAATCCCTTTGATCCGGGAAATCGAGGAAATGCTGACACCCTCGACTCTGAGAGCGATGACCCCATCGAAAGTAGCTCTTCGATGTTGGAGACGGTAGTAGGGCGTGCCTTTCGTCGAGGAGAACGTCTTTCCGCACTCGCCGCACCGGTATCGACGGCGTTTCCCGGACCTGGTTCGGTAGAATCCGTGGCGAACGATGTTTCCGGAACTGACTTTGCCCCGCAACGGACATGCGAGATTGAGACATCTGCGATTCTTCACTTTGGCTCGGCCCTGACGATGAGAGAACTGTGTCTTCGGAATTCTGGTCCAAACTATAGCACGCAGACCGGTTAGGGGCTGGCCGCCAACACTTAATTTCGGTGCTTCCGCAGTCAAATGTTGGCGGCCGCTGTGTAACCCTTAGTCCGAGCGCAAGGTGCGCTCCCATGAACGGCTTGGCGGGTTGCTACATTTCTACCATCGGGAAGCCGCATGAGTATTTTGACCTCACGCCTCGGAGTTGGAGCATCTTGGGCGATGTCATTCACCTTCACCGCGATCAAGAAGGCCGTTGATGAAGCGTAGCCGCTCAACTGTGCCCCGCAAAAAAAACGATCCAGCGTTGATTGCGCGGTTTAGAGCTGCCGCGCTCAGTTCCTTCTTGCCGGTCGACCCGACGACGCGACCGGCGTCTTAGGAACGTGGAGAGGCTTGCTCGTATATCGATCTGCTGGTAAAGGGCAATTAACCGCCGCTCCTTTTCCAGACGGCTTAGCCCAGGCGATGCTCGGATGCGATCCCCGTTACGGCGTGCGTCGGCCGCCGCTCCCCGAATGCGGTTGATGGATGTCCTGATTCGTTGGGAGGCATGTTGTCCGGTGCTTCCGCCATTAAATGTTGGTGAAATGATACTAAGACTTTACAGTGCATTAAATTACAGCCACAATAGCGTTCGTGACCTTCGCATCGCGCTAAATGGAGCATAAGCGCTTTTTTGCAAAGGGATGCGTACACGTCACCAACAGCAAACAGCGCAAGCACCGCGTCGCACTGAACGCTAGGTTCCCTGTGCTCCGCAAAAAGTCTATCCAGTGTTGATTGCGCGTTTTAGACCCGCCAAGGTCGGCTGCTTCTGGCCGGTTTTCTTTTTTGCGGATCACAGCTGTGCTTCGTACTGTCTGTGAGGAGGCCCAGGTGCATCTGGGCCAGAACGTGCAAGCCTGCTTACGTTTCGCGGCACCCCGGCCTTGATTCGAGAGCGCCGTCCGATCGGAACGCACGACGTACCGCCTGACCGGGCCGCTGATCTTGATAGAATTCTGAAACTCGATAGCTATCGGAGGAAACGATGAAGTTCCTAGCAACAAGCGTAGCCATTGCGACTCTCGTGACACTGTCGGTGGAATCGCGAGCCGACGACAAGCTCGAGTCGGCGGTCAAGGCGGACTACGATGCTCACCTCGACGCGCTCTTCAAGCACTTTCACGCGAACCCCGAGCTGTCGTTCGTCGAGGTCAAGACCGCGGCGCGACTCGCCAAGGAGTTCCGCGACGCGGGTTTCGAGGTTACCGAGGGTGTCGGAAGAACGGGCGTGGTGGCCATCATGGAGAATGGCGACGGACCCCTCGTCATGATGCGTGCCGACATGGACGGACTTCCCGTGAAGGAACTCGCCGATCTTCCATACGCCTCGACCGTCACGCAGGTCAATGACGACGGACAGGAATTTCCCGTGATGCATGCTTGCGGGCACGATGTGCACATTACCTCTCTCGTGGGGACGGCGCGACGGATGGCCGCCGAGCTCGATTCCTGGTCCGGTACGCTGATGCTCATCGGCCAGCCTGCGGAAGAGTGGAAGATCTCGGGCGCTCAGGCGATGCACCAGGACCGGCTGTGGGAGCGCTTTGGCCAGCCGGACTACGCCCTCGCCTTTCATGTGGCTGCCGACATCGAAGCTGGAAAGCTCCACGTCGCCGAGAGTGCGGCGTACTCGGGTGTCGACAGCGTGGACATCATCGTGTCCGGCATCGGCGCCCATGGCGCGAGTCCCCACCGCGGAAAAGACCCCGTGCTCATTGGAGCGCAGATCGTCGTCGCACTCCAGCAACTGGTTTCGAGAGAGCTGAGCCCGCGAGAGCCCGGCGTCGTAACTGTCGGTGTATTCCGAGCCGGCAATAAGCGTAACGTGATCGGCGAGGAAGCCGTGCTCGAGCTCACGGTGCGCTCCGACACCCAGGAAACCCGCCAGAAACTCTTGGAGGGCATCGAACGGATCGCAGTGAACATCGGCCGGGCCGCGGGACTTCCGGACGAGCGGCTTCCCCGCGTCGAGATGAAGGGAGGTGTGCCCGTCACCGTGAACGACACCACTCTGGTCAAGAGATTGGAGGCTCGTTGGCGCTCGGAGCTCGGCGATGACGTTTTCGCCGACTATCAGCGAGAAGGGATGGGCGGTGAGGACTTTCCGTTCTTGACGATGGAGCCTTACGTCCCCAGTGCCTACTTCGGGATTGGCGGCACCCCCAAAGAGAGTTTCGAAAGAGAAGCCGCAGGCGGGCCTCCGGTGCCGTCACACCATTCGCCACTCTTCGAGATCGCGCCCGAGCCTGCGGTCCGAAGCGGCGTCATCGCTACCGTCATCGCGCTCAGAGAGCTGATGCCCGCGAAGAAGTAGCGGCAGCAGACAAGCGAGTTTGACGGCCGTCGTGTCCAAAAACACAAACGAACTCAAGACCGGCGCGCCGGGCCGTATCGGATGAGAGGTGTCTAGGCTTGGTTTGCCAATGGAAGCTAGAATCCTCGGTCATGAGCACGCCGATGCAGCCCTTGACATGGTTGGTGGTCGGCATCACTGGTTGGGTCCAGCGTGGGTGCTTCCGCCATCAAGTGTTGCTACGCCGTGTTTGAATGCTAGTGTCAGCTGGCCTGCCTGTGTCGGCGTGCACACGAAGGGGTTTCTGAACGTCAGGCACCGTGTGGTCAGCCCAGCCCGCATCGCCGAAAGAACTGCGTCTCTCGAAATTAAGCTCAAACTCTACCACGCACACGGGTTAGAGCTGGCCCACAACACTTGATGGCGGAAGCACCAAATCGTCCATAATCTTCGGGTCGTGGAAAACCTGAAGGCGAAAGGCGTACGCTTCGTCGAACAGATCGATCAGATTCCCAATGGGGCCATCACGGTGTTCAGCGCCCACGGCGTGTCGGAGAAGGTCGAGCAGGACGCGTCGGTGCGCGGCCTGCGTCCGCTGGATGCCACCTGCCCGCTGGTCTCCAAGGTGCACATAGAGGGCCGGCGCTACGCGGCCAACGGCTACGACATCATCCTGATCGGCCACGAGAACCACCCCGAGGTGGAAGGCACCGTCGGCCAGATTCCGGGGCCGGTTTTTCTAGTGAGCGATGTGGACGGGGTGGAAGCGCTGCAGGTACGCGACCCCGACAAGGTCGCCTACATCACCCAGACGACCCTGTCGGTCGACGATACCCTGGACGTGATCTCGGCCCTGCGGCGGCGATTCCCGAAAATCGTCGGTCCGGACGTCAAGGACATCTGCTACGCGACCCAGAACCGTCAGGCTGCCGTGCGCACGCTGGCCTCCATCGTGGACCTGGTGCTGGTGGTCGGCGCCCAGAACAGCTCCAACTCCAACCGCTTGTGCGAAGTCAGCAACGACAGCGGCGTGCCGAGCTACCTGGTCGAGGACCCGTCGAAGCTCGGTCCCGCATGGTTGCGGGGGAAGAAGAGCATCGGCATTACCGCCGGCGCCTCGACCCCCGAGGAACTGGTGCACGACCTGATCGAGAAGCTGCGCGAGTACGCCGACCTGGAAATCTCCACGATGGACGGCATCGTCGAGAACGTCCGCTTCAGTCTGCCGCCTGCCCTGGACCGCGCCGCCGCGCCCCAATAACGGCACGGAGTCGCATCTCTCACCTGCCCGTCGGGCTGTCAGGCCCGCTACGATGGTCAGCGACGGCGCTCAAGAGGGGAGCATCACTCACTCTTTCCGGTCGACGGCAATCAGCAGCGTCGGAAGGAGCAGGAAATCCGCGGCAAGCGCAAGGAGGATCGTCATCGTCACCAGGAGCCCGAGCGACCAGCTGACCTCGAATCCGGATGTGGCAAACGCCATGAAGCCTGCTGACAGGACCACGGTCGTCGTAAGCAACGCCTGGCCGACGGTGTGAAAAGCGGAACGCACGGCCTCGGCCGCCGAGAGGCCCTCGCGCCTGGCCTTCAGATACTTGCTCAAGAAATGAATCGTGTCGTCCACGATAATTCCGAAGACGATGGCGACGACCACCGAAGAGGCAATACCCACGTGACCCACGAGATAGCCCCACAGGCCAAAGCTCATGATGGCCGGGATGAAATTCGGCACAAGACTGAGCAGGCCGATCCGAATGCTCCGGAAAATGAAAATCAGGATGAACGAAATAAGAACCATGGCAGAGATCGTGCCGCCCAGCATGCTGTCGATGCTTCGCTGCGAGACGTGAGCGGACATGATGCTGAGGCCCGATGCCCCGGCCGAAAAACCGGGCGCATTGGCACGGATCCAGACCTGCGCGCGCTCATCGAGCTCACGCAGCTCCCTGGACCATGAGCTGCTGGTCGAGACGACCAGGCGCGTCGCGGACTTGGCGACGTCGATACGGTCGTTGAGATCGGCGCCGAACGGGAGCGAAAGCTCGTAGAGCAACAGATACTGCGCCGCGAGGTCCCCGTCTCCAGGCAGGCGATGGAAGGCCGGATCGTCGCCGTGCATGTTCTTGTTGAGACGCTTCATGATGTCCGGAAAAGACTGGACGTAGGTTACTTCGGGCTGCTCCCGGAACCATTCGGCCAGCGCATCGACCGTGCGCAGATACCCGGGATCGGTAATGCCGCCTTCGCGCCCGGCGTCCAGCGAATATTCCAGCCTGTCCAGGCTCGTCAGGTTCTCGGCGACGTAATCCGAATCACGCCGGAACTCGTAACGTTCATCGAAGTACTGTGTCAGGTTGTCGCTCAACTCGATGCGCGGCACTCCGGTCGCCAGAACAACCACCGCCGCCGCGACGGACCAGAGCAGGACAGTGCGCCGCGCGACGACGAAGTCGGCAAAGCGGTCGAAGTAGGCGGCCTGGCCGGGCTGATAGCGGCGTGCGCGCAGCGGCAGGAGCGCAAGCAACGCCGGCAGGAGCGTCATGGTGTATACGAAGGCGCACAGCACACCGAACGCCACGTAATTTCCCAGGTCGTGGAAAGGCGGCGATTCGGCGGTGTTCAGGCTGAGGAAGCCAATCGCGGTTGTCACCGATGTGAGAAATATCGGATAGGCATTGATGTGAAACGACTCGACGATCGCCGCATTCCTGTCCAGTCCGCGCCTCATGCCCAGCAGGACGGTGGTGACGACATGGATCGAATCCGCGACGGCTACCACCGTGACGATGATCGGCACGCCGGAACTGGTGGGGCTGAACACCACGCCCATCCAGCCCGCGAACCCCATGGTAGTGTTGACGGCAAACATGAGCACGGCGACGATGGCCGCTGTGCCGAGAATCGAGCGCAGAAACAGGGCCGTGACGGCCACGATGATGAGAAATACGATTGGCGTCAGCGTCTGGAGATCATCCGCGGTGGCTTCGGCGAACGCGTGGTTCAGGGCGATGTCACCGGTCATGTAATAGTCGATGCCGGGATGGCGCGCGCGGGCCTGGTCGAGGAGCAGGTCGAGATACTCGGTGATCTCGATCACCGCCTGGTCGTGGTTCTCGGGAAGAACGAAATTGATCGCCACCCCGGCCGCACGCCCGTCACGGGAGACTAGACGCCCGACGATCTCGATTGCGTCCAGAGCGATCGTTTCAACGCGGGTCAGATCGGCGTCGCTCAGCGAACTCGCGTCCTCGACGAGTGGGGCGACGACCAGATCGTCCTCGCCGAGCGCCTCGCTATGGGAATAGTTGGTGAGGGAGTCGACCCGACTGGAATAGGGCGTCTCCCACGCGGCGTCGGTCAATTCCACAACGGCGCCGAGTGCCTCGCGGGTGAACACCGATCCCTCTCGAGGCGCAACGGCAATCAACGCGCGGTCGGTGGCGGAGTACGTATTCTCCAGGGCCTTGAACGCGAGGAGTTGCGGATTGTCGTCCTTGAACAGGATGAAGTAGTCGTTCGTAACGACGATGAAGCGGGCGCCGGCCGTCACGGCCAGCATGAACAAGGCAGCGAGCGCAACGACCAGCCATCGGTAGCGCACAGTGGCGGCGACGTAGCGGCCCAGCAGCGAAGGAGTCAGCGTCTCGACCATCTCGAACCGGGAGCGACGAGCTACTCGATTGTTACCACGGGTTCGATTTCGACGTGTAGACGTGGTCCGGCATCTTGTAGCTCAGCCCCTCGCTGTCGTACACCGATATCTGGAGAAGCTGGGTGAAATTGTCCGATCTGATCATCTTGTTGGTTCGCAACAATCGCAGAACGCGCTGCTTCATCCGGTACTTGAATAGGGTCGCCCACTTGGGATCCGGTGGAAACTCGAAACTGTCCGCGAGCTCCTTTCCAATGAGGGCGCGTGACAGACGGTAGGCCAGTTTCACCAGTTGCTTTTGCTCAGCCGGGTCCTTGACGTCCGCAACCTTTGGAATGGACTGGATCAACAAATTGGCCACGGCTACCGAATCGGCGTCCGGCTTCGGCTCGCACAGGTAACCGATCTCGTATATTTTTTCCGCCTCCTCGCCGTTCTTATAGAGGATGGTTTCCGGTATCCCCATGAGGTAGCCGGCGTAGCGCCAGACGGCGAGAACGCTCTCCTGTTCTTCCTGGCTGAACTTCGCGCCCAGCATCGTCGAGTACTCCAGCAGGCGCTTGGAAAAGACGGAGATGGCGAAACCCAGGTGCGCCGCGCTTACCGGCGTGCCCCAGGCTTCGTGATTCCAGTCATCTGACTTCGCCAGCAGGCCCCGTATCCGAGTATGAACGAACCGAATGCGCGTGGACAGCTTCCATCCCTCGCCGTTTCTCTGCAAGTTGCCGGGAAAGAAGATCTCCAGCATGTGGCGGTTGTTCTGCTGGAGGCGTCTCCTGGTGGACGCCACTCGCCCGGTAATATTGAAAGACTTGGCGATGAGCGTCGAAAAGCCTTCTACCAGCACTCCCGTGACGAAGGCGGTGAGCATCAGGTCTACGTTTTCATGAAAAGCGCGAATCCCGGAACGAAAACCTTCGTAGTAGAGCCAGGGAGGCTCCTTGAAATTCTTGAAGAAATCGCGCAGAGAACGCGGCGCGAGGCGCAGAACCTCCTCGTTCTGCTCTATGCCGGCCCCGATGAACCGGTGCAGGTCGCTTGGAGACAACTCCGCTGAGAGCTCCTCCATGATCGGGTCGAGCTCGGGATCACCGATGGTGGTGTGCTTGAGATAGTTGTCGGCCGCGGCCTGATCGTAGAGACGGGCCTTCTCGTACCCCTCGAGGTATGCGTAAGACATTGTCCCAGTCAAGTTTTCGGCAGTTGGCGAAGGAACAACGGGATTTATGGAAGGCCCTCTTTTTCGAGAGCTGATCTCTCTGGTCTCACCTTCCTACAATAAGCCACAGATGAATGGTGCCAGCAGCGCGGACCGATGTCAAGCCGTGACCTGCGGGGAAACCCCGGCTGCTAGAAGTTGTAGGTCAGGCCCAGATCGACGAAACTGTCGCTTCGCATCTCATAGTGGAGGTCCGCTTCGTCCACACTGAGAAGCGCGATTGCCTCATGAAACGCCTGAACAAAAACATGAACGGCGACGATCCGGTCTTCGATCGCCTGCCCGAGGATGCGGACCTCGTGGCGCAGTATCTGTTGCTCTACGAGCTCTCGCTTCCGTTCGGCAGCGACATCAACGACCGCATCGACATCGGCAAGTCCGCCAAGCGCATGGTCGTCGCGACCGATAATTCATGGTCGAGACGCCGAGGACCGTGATGGTCATGCGCGTAGCGGATTTGGCGACGTCAAATGCGGTCGTTGAGGAACTCTTAGAAACTATAAGTCAGGCTCAGATCGAGGAAGCTGTCGCGTCGCATCTCATAGTGGAGATCCGCTTCATCGACACTGAGAAGGGCGATCATCTCCATGTGCAGTAACCACTGGTCGGTGATGCGCCGGTTGAATTCGACAGCCAGTGAGCGAGTGGCGCGGCCCGCGTCCGCCAGAACGCCGGCAACGACTTCGGTGCTCTGGACGTCGTTGAACACAAGGCGCGTGGCGAGGAAGAGATCATTCTCGAGGGTATTGGGCGAACGGCTTGGCGTCGCATTTCGGCCCCGCCCATCGTAATTCCATTCGCTGACGACGCTGAGATCGACGGCGGATCCGGCCACGGAATAGAACGTGTACTCTCCACCGAAAACGGTGGCAAAGTAGTCCTCTTCCCGGCCGGACAGGCTTCGAGCGCCGGCCCGCTGAATGGCCTCGAGCTTGAACAGCCAGGAGCCGATGGTCATCTGGGCGTCCAGCCCGAATTGGCGGATCTGCGCGTAGTACTGAATCAGAGCCGGCCCGCCGTCCGGGTCGCTGCCCGGCAGCAGAAACGGCTCCCGGCTGGTGCCGTCGAATACGCTCACGCCAAGATCGAGTGGTCCGAAGCTGCGGCTGTATCGGGAGGCGAGATCCAGGTGCCACTCCCCGGCCGCGCTCTCGTACTCGATACGCTCGTGGTCCACGACGAACGGCAGGCGCAGGCGGCCTCTGCGACCTTGAAACGTGCGCGCGCGGTGATAGGGCAGACCGAATATTTCAAATACGCCCCAGTCGCCAAACCAGGTGACGTGCACCATGGGTTGCCCCAGTTTGGCCTCTCCGTTCGGATGCTCGACGAAGTCGACCTGGTTGACGATATCGACCAGGTGCTGCGATTCGGTGACTCCCCAGAACACCTGGTCGACGCCCAGACGCAACTCCCATCCGCTATCGCCGATTTCGCCGAACAGCAGAAGATAGGCTTCGTGCAGATCGAAGTGGGTGCGGCGCGGGTCCGAATGATCGTAGCGAAAGAACGGCGCCAGCGTGAGGTTTCTGCCGTCGGCGTCTTCCAGATAGAATCGCGGTGCCGCAACGAAGCCGCTGGCAAGCGAGCGCTGGCCGGAAAAGGCGCCCGCTTCGGGAAACCACCGACTTTCGGCGCTCAGGCGTCCGGAAAACTCGTATTCGACAGTCTCCTCGGTCTCCTCGGTCTCCTCGGTCTCCTCGGTTCCGGCATGTGCGTCGGTGGCAAAAATGGTGGCCACGAACCAGACAGCGCCCAGGAGTCCGTGGCAAAGAGCGGCACGGGGTCGCATCACCGCGCCCGTCTCAGCCCCGTTTGTGTGAAATCGCTGTCGTCCAGGTCTGTTTGGAACTGAAAATCGGTCTGGGTCAGCACCGTGCTTTTCCCGGTCAAATGATTCACCATCGTCATCTTGCTGGCCCGCCAGTAACGATCCAGGTACTGCGCGTAGTTGTCCAGGGTGAGCGTTTTCAGATGGGCGTCCTTGCGGTCGTAGTACTCAACTTTCCGGATGCGACGCTCGTCCTGGTCGCGCCAGACCAGCTGACGGCGATAGCTCGACTTCTTGTCCACGGGGAAGCGCTCAGTGACCGTGCATGTTGAATCGCCGCACGGCTCGTCGCGCAGGTACCGGTAGGTGAATTTCTCCACTTCCTGGGCGGTCATGTCCTCATACGCAAACTCGCTGCCCATGAAGGAGCCGGACCGGTTCGCCGAGCTGATGCGCTTGACGCGTTTCAGCGCGGGGAGATAGAGCCATTGATCGTCAGCGTCCTCCCGGTGGGCGTGAATGAGGAACGCCGTTCCTTGGACGTCGCGTGGCTCATCGAACACGAACAGGCTCTTGTCCCCGTCGTCGGACACCTCGAGAACCTGGACCCGGAGCTGACGTCGGCTCTCCTGCCCCTGCTTGTTGCGCAGCACCATGACCTGCTGGACCGTAAAGTTGACGAACCCTTCCTCGCGCGCCCGGGCATCCTGCGCGATCTTCAGCCCGGCTTCCTCGGGCGTGTCGTTTGCCGCGTGAGTGGGCACCGGTGCGCCCAGCCCCGTCACAATGGCCAGCGACAGCGCGCATAACAGGAACAGCAGTCGTGCGGGAAGGCATGCAGGCATCATGAATCTCCCTGGTCTATGGTAATCAGCAGCGTCGGCAGAAGCAGGAAATCGGCGGCGAGCGCCAGGATGATCGTCATCGTCACCAGGACGCCGAGCGCCCAGCTCACCTCGAATCTCATGTGGCGAACACCAGAAAGCCGGCCGACAGGACCGCGGTCGTCGTCAACAACGCATGGCCCACGGTGCGAAAGGCGGCGCGCACGGCTTCCGGTGCGGGAAGGCCTTCGCGCCGGACTTTCAGATATTTGCTCAGAAAATGAATGGTATCATCCACGACAATCCCGAAGACAACGGCGACGACCACCGAGGACACAATGCCCACGTGGCCTACGAGGTAGCCCCACAGACCGAAGCTCATGATTGCGGGGATGAAATGCGGCAAGAGGCTGAGGAGACCGATCCCAACGCTCCTGAAAACAAAAATCAGTATGAACGAAATGAGAACCATGGCGGATATCGTGCCGCCCAGCATGCTGTCGATATTGCGCTGCGACATGTGAGCGAAGATGACGCTGACGCCCGATGCTTCGTTCGCAAAATCAGGCGCATTCGCCCGGGGCCAGACCGTGCGCGCTCGTCAAGCTCGCGCAGCTCTTGAGACCATGAATTATCGGTCGCGACGACCATGCGCTTGGCGGACTTGCCGATGTCGATGCGGTCGTTGATGTCGCTGCCGAACGGAAGCGAGAGCTCGTAGAGCAACAGATACTGCGCCGCGAGGTCCGCATCCTCGGGCAGGCGATCGAAGACCGGATCGTCGCCGTTCATGTTTTTGTTCAGGTGTTTCATGAGGCAATCGCGCTTCTCAGTGTGGACGAAGCGGACCTCCACTATGAGATGCGAAGCGACAGTTTCGTCGATCTGGGCCTGACCTACAACTTCTAGCAGCCGGGTTTTCCCCGCAGGCCACCGCTTGACATCGGTCCGCGCTGCTGGCACTTGTGCCTTCTATTTATTTATCCGCGCGCACCAAACTTGAATAATCTCCGGTCTGCCAGCACCATGCCGGCATGATTTCGTCGTTGGTTCCCGCTCTCATCTCCGCCTTCAAGGTTCGTCGCGAGCTGGCTCTTGAGAATGTCGCTCTTCGGCAGCAGCTCGCCGTCCTCCGCCGTTCCGTGAAACGGCCGCGGCTCTCGAAAGTCGACCGCGTGTTTTGGGTGCTGTTGCGCAGAATCTGGACTGACTGGGAGAGCGTCCTCGTCATCGTGAAACCTGAGACGGTCATCCGCTGGCACCGTTGTGGGTTCAGACGATATTGGACTTGGAAGAGCCGAAGGCGTAGGCCAGGACGACCAGGCGTCGCTCCCGAAATACGTGAACTGATACGGAACATGAGCAGGGCCAACCCTCTCTGGGGAGCTTCCCGCGTGCATGGCGAGCTGGCGAAGCTAGGCATCTCCATTTCCCAGGCCGCCGTCTCCAAGTATATGGTTCGCCATCGCACCCCACCGTCCCATACTTGGCGGAGCTTTCTCGATAATCATGCAAAGGACTTGGTGTCGCTTGACTTTTTCACTTTGCCGACCGCAACCTTCAGAGTTCTGTTCGTCTTCATCGTCCTTCGCCACGACCGTCGCCGTATCGTTCATTTCAATGTCACCGAACATCCTTCTGCCGAGTGGACGGCACAGCCAATGGCCGATGCTTTTCCATACCGCGCTCCCCGTGGCAGAATCCATTGGTCGAAAGGATGATCGGCTCCATTCGACGTGAGTGTCTCGACCACGTGATCGTCCTCGACGAGCGGCACCTGAGGCGAATCCTACGCAAATACGTCGACTACTATCATTCGTGCCGGACTCATTTGTCGCTTGAGAAGGACGCGCCCGAGCCTCGCCGGGTAGAGTCACCGGCGATGGGCAAGGTCAGTGCCATTCCAAAGGTCGGTGGTCTCCATCATCACTACACTCGACGCGCTGCTTGAGCCGATCCGCTCGGAACGGCTGCCGGACTTCGCACCAGCTTACACCTCTACCCCTGAGTAGAGCCGACGCCGGCTCTTAAAACGTCCTACATGAAGACGACCAAAGCATTCCGGTTGCAGGAAGTTCGCCAATCTCATACAGCTCGAGTTTATGGAAGGGACAAGATAAAAATGGCAATCAGAATCATTGTTGGCCTCATCTGGCTATTGGCGATTGTGCAGGGCTTGGCCGCTGAGGCAGTTCCCGCTGGGATCGTGGCCCTCGCACTGGTTGTTCTGGGCTTGGTGTATGGCGGTTTGGCGATCGACGCTGAGGACGCGACAGCCTACTTGGTATTGACTCTTGCAGTCGGCGCTACTGCAGGTGCGGACGTACTGAGTCACATCCAAGTGATTGGCGGTTCCCTGGACGCCATCGTCGATCAGGTCAGTACCTCTCTTTATGCCGGGGTCGTGACCGTGCTTGCCAAGAGGGCGCTCAAGCTCGTCAAGGGTTGAAATCTTGTTTCCAGGAGCTAAGGGCCCGGTCGCAAACACAGACACCAAGCTGCTGATTTATAGGCTATTTCAAAAAGCCCGAGTTTTGGCACAGGACGGGACGCTGCAACAGTTTCCGGGAGGAGCTACCCTCAGAAGGTGTGGAAATAAAGTAAAGGCGGAGTAACCTTCCGCGTCACGAAACACGGCGTGAAGGGGCCAACGGAAGGAGACACCGCCATGAAGGAAAAGACCACAAGACGACGGAGCTCGTCAAGGGTGGCTTGGGAGTCGCTGGAGAAGTGGGCGAGGCTCGAGATCCAGGATTGGGTGCAGGAGCTGATGGTAGCCGAAGTCACGGAGCTTCTCGGGCGTGAGAAATCGGAGAGACGGAAGCCCGTGGACACAACGGCGGGCTATCGAAATGGATACGGTAAGCCTCGGAAGCTGACGATGAGCGTGGGCACGGTGACGGTTCGCCGGCCGAGAGTAGGGGACGTGGAGGAGAGGTTCGAAAGTCGAGTGCTTCCGCTGTTCAAGCGTCGGAGCGAAACGGTGAGCGAGTTGATTCCGGAGCTGTACCTGCATGGACTAGCTCACGGAGATTTCGATTTGGCGCTCCGCGGGCTTCTAGGGGAGGACGCTCCACTTTCTCCCAGCACGGTGTCGCGGCTGAAACAGAAATGGCAGGGAGAGTACGAGCAGTGGCTAGCTCGCCCACTGGACGAACTCGAGCTCGTGTCCCTGTGGGTAGATGGCGTGTACGTGAAGGCCGGCCTTGAGAAGGACAAGGCGGCGGTGCTAGTTGCGGTTGGTGGCCTGTCCGACGGGACGAAAATCGTCCTGACGCTGGAGGCCGGGCATCGAGAATCCGAAGCGTCATGGTCGTCGCTGCTACGGAGACTGAAGAAGCGCGGTCTGAGATGTCCCCGTTTGGTGATCGGTGACGGTCATCTCGGCATCTGTGCCGCGACCCGAAACGTATTTCCAGAAGCTGAGGAGCAGCGGTGCTGGAACCACCGAATCCTCAACGTACTGGACCGGATTCCGAAAAGGGACCAGGCGCAGGCCAAGCCGCTGTTGACGGCGATCCCCTACCCCACCAGCCTGCAGGAGTGCGAGACGAAGAAGGCCAAGTTCCAGGATTGGTGCTTGCGCAAGGGTCTTCCGGGGGCCGCGCACGTGCTCGACGAGGACTGGGAGCGGATGGTCAGCTTCTATTCCTTTCCCAAGCCTCACTGGCAACACCTTCGCACGAGCAACGTCGTGGAGTCACCGTTCGCTGCACTGAGATTGAGAACGGATGCGGCCAAAAGGTTCAAGAAAGTCGAGTCCGCCACTGCGACAATCTTCAAACTGCTTCTGGTTGCGGAGAAGAATTTTCGCCGGCTCAACGCACCGGAGCTGATGCGAGAGGTTCACCTGGGCGTTCGATTTGAAGATGGAGACAGGGTAACGGAGTCGTCGAAGGTTGCTGCTGCCTGAACTTTTTTACACACCTATTGACAAGAGCTCGTTGCGTCCGAGTTCATGTCCTAGGTTCTTGAGTGCGCCTCGCAGGCGCGCATATCCCCACGTCGGGTTCTCCTGCGCCATGCGTACAATGAGCTCACGGATGTCCTTCGCCGTCGGAGGTCGGCCTGGGCTCCGGTTCTTGCTGCCATCGTACTTGGCTGCGATGAGGCAGCGGTACCAACGCAGAAGCGTAGCGGGTGTGGCAACGGACGCAATCTCGGCCAGCGCCTCGCGGCCCAAAGCCTGGGCCTTGACGGCGAGCCTGCGCCGGTCGTCGTCCGAGAGCCTGAGACGCTTGCCCCGAAGCCCGGCGCGGAGCACACGGTTCTCCTCTCGCTGGTAGTCGATCACATCCTGCTGCTGGCGGTTGACCCAGCCAGCTAGAACGAGCAGTAGGAATTGCACGTGGTACGTCATCATGGAGCTGAAGATAACACCCTCGGGCCAGACGATTGTAAAGCCTACGGCCCTTGGCCCCGGCGCAAACACAGACACTAAGCTGCTGATTTATGGCCTATTTCAAAAGGGCCGAGTTTTGGCACAGGACGGGACTCGACGGAATCAGAAAAGGAGTGAGCGATGTTTGGGCTACCGTTGGGTTGGTTTATTGGTCTTATTCTTCTCGCAATCTTCTTCCTCAACTGGATCAAGGTTCTCAACGAGTACGAGTGAGGAGTCATCTTTCGCTTCGGGAAGCTCCTGCCCTATCCTAAGGGGCCGGGACTCATCTTCGTCTTCAGCCCGATCGATCGCATGGTGAAGATGAGTCTCCGACTGGTGGCTCTCGACGTGCCGCCCCAGGATGTGATCACGCGCGACAACGTTTCGGTGAAGGTAAACGCGGTGGTTTTCTTCCGTGTCGTTCATCCGATCAAGGCGGTGGTCGAGGTGGAGAACTTTCTCCATGCGACTTCTCAGCTTGCGCAAACGACGCTCCGCAGCGTCCTCGGTCAAGTGGAGCTCGATGATCTTCTATCCGAACGTGAGCGGCTCAACATGCAGCTCCAGGATCTCCTGGACAAACACACCGACCCGTGGGGCATCAAAGTCACCTCCGTGGAGGTCAAGCACGTCGATCTGCCGGCGGAAATGACGCGCGCGCTGGCCAAGCAGGCGGAGGCGGAACGGAAGAAGCGAGCCAAGATCATCCACGCCGACGGTGAGTTCGAAGCCTCGGATAAGTTGACGGCTGCGGCGAAGGTCGTCGGCCAACACCCGATGGGGATCCAGCTACGCTATCTACAGACTCTTACCGAGATCGCAACCGAAAAGAACTCAACGCTCGTATTCCCACTTCCGATCGAGCTGATGCAGGAGTTCTTGAATCCGGCCAAGGGCGGCTCTTCGTAAGAGGGACTTGGACACAACGGGGTCAACCGCCAGGGTGCTTCCGCCATCAAGTGTTGTTAAGCGGCTGCGTGCAGTGGCACGATCTCGGAAGAGACCGGGTTGTGTGCCTCCGTGAACAGGAATACCTAGACCCGTCTTCTGACGGCAAGGAGGTTGTGATCTGCAGAAAAGAAGATCGAATATTGACGGGCAGACAGACTTGGTGCGTGAACCCTATGGTGGCCGGCCCTTAAGAGAAGCGTGCCGTTAGCGCCAGAGTAAACAGCGTTCGGAACGACGACCCGGGCATTCTTGCTCCGAGGTCGGAGATGGGACTCTTTTGACCGGCGGGGCGGAAAACCATCCGTGCGGTCGAATGGAACCCCTCATGTGCTGACCGTGGCATTTCCCTGTTCGCTGACTTTAATTCCCTGTTCCTCCAGAGCAATTCCCTGTTTGCCTATTTCAAATTCCCCGTCCTGTGCCAAAACTCGGCTCTTTTGAAATAGACTATAAATCAGCAGCTTAGTATCTGTGTTGCGACAGGGCCAAGGGCCGTAGGCTTTGCAATCGTCTGGCCCGAGGGTGTTATCTTCAGATCCATGATGACGTACCACGTGCAATTCCTATTGCTCGTTCTGGTTGGCTGGGTCAACCGCCAGCAGGTAGATGTGTCGGACTTGATGCGACGGATGGTCAAGGGGAGCCTGCTGAAGTCGACGGCCGACCGCTTTTCCCTGAACGAGCCTCCCGAGCTGGCCACTTGCTTTGCCAACGCGGCGAAGGCCCTAAAATGTCGGGGCATGACTGAACGGGCTCCCCTACCTCCCGAAAAGGCGATCCATGATTTTGCGGGGGTCTAGAAGCCGGTTCGCGTGGGTGTGGGTGGTGGCTTCTATCCTCGTTTCCACACCCGCGAAAAGCTCCGAAGAACGATTCCGACATATCAGAGAAAAGATACTGACAGAGCTCAAACAGGGCGTCACACCGTCCCTCGCCGTCGTGGTTTCACGCAAGGACGAGATCCTATGGGAGGAGGCCTTTGGCTGGGCGGATCGAGAGCGAGGGATTCGCGCCACACCGCATACGATGTACTCCCTTGCCTCGGTCACCAAACCGATGACCGCGACCGCACTGATGATCCTCGTCGAGCGGGGCGCTATCGATTTGGATCGGCCGATGAACGACTACCTCGGTGAAGCCAGGCTGAAGGTCCGAGTCGGTGAGCCCCAAGACGTCACCGTACGGCGAGTGGCAAACCACACCGCCGGCCTCCCGCTTCACCACCACTTCTTCCCGAACGACGAGCCTTACCCCCGCCCACCGATGGCGGTCACCATCGGGCGGTACGGAAACGTCGTCACCGAGCCAGGAAAACGGTATCAGTACTCCAATCTGGGCTATGGAATCCTCGAACACGCCATCGAGACCGTATCCCAAAAAACCTATGCGACTTTTATGCAAGACCACCTCTTCGAGCCACTCGACTTAGAACACACCGCTATCGTCCTCGATCCAAAAAACCGCGAAGAACTCGCGGTGCGCTATGATTTCAAGGGAGAGTCGCTTCCCTTTTACGATTTCGATCACCGAGGTGCATCCGCCGCCTTCTCCTGTGCCCATGACCTGATACGGTTCGGGATGCTGCACCTGAGATTGAAGGCTGAGCAAGGGCGCGTGCTCTCAGATCGTTCGATCAAGGAAATGCAAAAGGCGACCGCTCGCACCAACGAGGGAGCCGACTACGGTATCGGCTGGGAAATACACAGCGACCGGCGCGGATATCGGGTGGTGACTCACCGGGGCAGCATGAGCGGCGTCACCACGTCCCTCGTTCTTATCCCCTCGCAGAAGATCGCGGTCGCGGTGCTCGCGACGAGCCGTACGAGCCTTCCGATGAGGGTGAGCGAGGAGATCTTGTTTGATCTGCTACCTAGCTACGCACGTCCCTCTCCACGATCCAAAGCGACCATCGGAGTGAGCTCCGACACGGATATCAGATCCGACCCCTTCAAGCCGCCGCAGAAAATCGTCGGCACCTGGGCGGGCGCTGTGCATACTTACGCGGGTCCTATACCGCTCAGGCTTGTGGTAAGCGAATCGAACGGGATGCGCATCCGACTGGGGGAGCAACCAGAGAGCAAGTTTTGGCGACCGATGTTTCGAATGAACGTTTTATGGGGATGGGCGAACGGCGACATTGGCACTGTCGATGCCAACCGCCAGCGCTACTCCCTTATCTTCTCGCTCGAGCTAAGAGAGCAAGCTCTCAGCGGCTCCGCCACCGCGATGACTCCTTCCAACGAAAAGCTCCCCAACGCGCTCAGCCATTGGGTAAAGTTGAAAAAGCAACCCGCGGATCCGTGAATTCGGGCTCAGCTCACTTGACCTTGCCCGTCGTGTCCAAAAATACAAACGAACTCAAGATCGGCACGCCGGGACGTTTCGGAATAGTCGTGTATACGCTTGGTTGGCCGATGGGAGCTAGAATCCTCGGTCATGAGGACGCCGATCCAGCCCTTGACACTGTTGATGGTTGCCGTCGCTGGTTGGCTCCAGCGTGACCAACAGGCCGCTATCGTCTTAAATCATCCGCGGGCACCAGCTCGCGACGAGCCTTGAAGACAGAGATGAGAGCGCGAACAAATGACGAAATCATGTAGGCATGGTGCCGGTAGACCGAAGACTAATCAAGTTCGGGGCGCGCGGATGAATAAATAGAAGGCACAACCTCTCGGCTATCGAATCCAGTGAACTTGCCGCAGATCATCAAGGAGCCACGAGTATGTCAATTTTTCAGCTGCGTCTAAGTCGAATACGTCCAGCACAGAAGACCTGAAGCTGTCGATCTGCCGATTCTCAAGTCCGTCGTTGACGTGATCGAGGAAGGTCTTCCACGCGCTCTCATTCCCCAGTTGTAGATTTACTGTGAAGTCAGGGCCACTTAGATTCGGCTCTCGGTAATAACAAATACAAGGCCCCCTATGCCACACCTTAGGTTCTGTCGCAGTCCTGACCATGCCAATCAACTTGAACGGACGTTTGGATTCGAGCCGTAAGTCGCCGCAAAAACGGGGAAACCAGCGTCGACCACCTCAAAGTACGCCCCCAACGCTGCGGTGTAGACGGCGTGCGTGCGTGCCAGCAAGGCCTCGGGAGAATATCCGCTCCATACATACGGTCCGATGAGGTTCTCGGGGCCTGGCCAAGGTGGACACAGATGGCGTTCACCGTTTTCCTCCATCAACCGTGCAAGTACCTCATGAACCCGATCGACCTCAAATGAGTCTCCACTATCCACGTAGGTTCCACGAGACGGGTACGACCTAAGGCGCTTCTCAAGCAGATTCTTCGGGATTGGTGTTGGATCCAATGAGCCACTACGTCGAGCGACCGACAATGCCACTCGCCAGCCGAATTCCGCGCGAAGTGCCTCGATCTGCGGCAGGACGCGGCGTTTTAACAACGTGCACACTTCGCTTTGCAGATGATCGAGAGCCCACTGCCAAGCCCAACCGTTGTGCACAGCGAAGCCGTATTGTTGCGTTAAATTCCAACCATTCCTCATCGACGTGAAAGCCGTCTGGCAGTTCAACTACCTCTTCGGCTGCGGTGCGGCGCGCCCAAGAGACGACAACGGTCGAAGGATCGGATAGGCGAACTCCGATCGTTCGAAGGCGCCCATCGCGGTGGACCGGAGCGACCAGAGGTGCCAAAGGACCCATGCCTACAGCCCATGCCTTCATCGCGTCGCGAAGCTGTTCGCCAAACTGCCGCCAGTGCGGCAACGGTTGATCGGTGTCATCGTGCGTCCACTCGGAAAATGCTTCCGCCAGGATATTCGCCGCGAATGCTGGACGCTGGGATGCAAGCGGTCGCATGAGCCGAGATACATTCGGCTCGCTCGCTTCGGATACACATATCTCAAGCGGCACTATCCAATTTCGAAGCCGGACAGCGTCGGCAGCCATTTCGTCCGCCCTAGGTGTTCCCGTTTCGAGCTCGCGCGCCGCAAACCACTCCGCGAGGATCGCCAAGGGAAACACGAGCGAACCCTTGCGTTCCACAATGAGCCGTGATTGTAGAAGCGGCGCAGCTTCAGCGTACGTCGAGACGTCCGAAATGGGGACCGGCGCGCCACCACGGTCCATCACTAGGCGCGCGAGTTTTCTCAGAAGTGGATCAGCACTCTCTTGTCTTGCATTGGCACGCCCGAGGCTCGCTTCCACCAATTGGGAGAGTAAGCGACCCTTTGGGACGGGTACGAGCGCTTCCCCGCGTTGACTCACACCTACGAGAATCGCAAAAAGCGGCCGTGCGATAGCTTGGATGAATGATTCTGGGAAGTCCCGGAACGTCCATTCATCGACATCGCGGCCGGCGACACGAGTTATTAACGCGAAAGTCTGCTCGCGGGTTAACGGCGGGACATCAATGAAAAAGTCATCGAACTCAGGACTCAGATCGGAAAGCGGCCGGCTCGTGACCAAGACTCGAGCCGATGGGTACTCGAATGTTAGCCGTCTCGCAGCTCGCGCAAGCTCAACGCGCCGTTCTACTGGTGCCTCATCTAGACCGTCGATGACGACCAGAACGCTGCCGACCGGGACGCTATTATATCCCGACCCGCTTAGGTTCTGCTCAAGTGATCCAATGATGTTCTTTGCTTCGAGGAAAAATCGGGATTTCTTCGTTCTCGTGTATGCGCGCCAGCTTAAGAGCATCTTGGAACAGTCGTTCAGCAGCTAGGGACTTTCCCGCACCTATCTCTGCGCGGAGGATGGCGAGTCGGTTCGATGCGAATACCGGGACCTGCAACAGTCCAATCGATGGATCGTCGGCAAAGCACTCGGCGATCCTGTCTGAAATCCCGGCAGCCAACCATCGGTCGATACACCGGCTTCGACTTTGAGCGCTCAGAGTATCTAGGATTGGAGGCTTCGTCGGTCGACCTGCGGCACGTCACGCTCGTACGATTTCGTCCCCAAGCGCCGCCTGCAGTTTTCCCTTCAGATCTGCGGCGTCGGCGACGTAGTCCCACTTGGTGCCGACACACGTGATCAGTGACTCGGTCGCGGAGTCACTCGGGGGAGGGGTGATTCGGAACATCAAGATTCGCCGAGTGGCCTCAAGGGCCGCGGTGATTTCGGCTCGAACGGGCTCCGTCGTCTCCTGCTCAACAAGCCAAATAACCAAGTCTGACTCACGCACCTTGGCCAAATAGCTGTCAGCAAGAATCTCGGAGCTGGCGGGTGCGTGCTCGAATAACCAGGGTTTGAACTGGTTCGACTGCTGAAGCGTGTCGGCCACCGCGTCACGCGCCCATCGTGTTTGTGTAGAGATTCGACTGCTGACGAACACAACGAGCGGCGGTTCTCCGGAACGCAACACGGCCATTAATTCGGGATTTCCATCTTGGTCGCCTGAACCGGAGCCGCTGGAGTCAAGTTCGTTCCTAAAGTTCACGCGATTTTCATCCGAGAGCGCGTTGTCGCGTCCCAGAATCTCGCGACATCGTTTCAAGCTGAGCATCAGGAGCTTTCATGTGAGCACGTAACGCACCGTAGTTCCCGTAGCTCAGGCTCATCCTGTCAACACGGTTTGTCATTTCGATTGGACGAATTGGGCTCGGCTGCGTACCGTCACCCAGCTCGCCACTTGCGACGTTTCTTTCTGGCTCCACGTTTCTTGCCAAGACCATCAAACACCATGTGTTCGTTGTCTGCTTTTGTGTACTTCTTCGGAAGCCTCCTCCGAGCGCGTACGATCTGACCGTCTCGCGAGTTCACCATGAGCGTCTCGAACTCATTTTCTCGCTTCACGCTTATGGTGTCGTCCGCATTGTTCAGATCCTCCGTGGCGACTTCGCCCTCCTTATCGATAACGCTGATCATTCCGTGGTTTAGCTTGACCGTGACCTGATCGAAGTGTCCACTTCGCACGGCTTGCAATAGATCCAGTTCTGCTTGAGTGTGGACGTCGAGCGCTTTGTGCACGGATATAGTGTCGTAGATAGCGTCGTCTGGTCTTATTTCGATCGGCTCTTTCAGTAAACTGAGAAGGCGATTCACGATTCCGTTAAGTCGGAGAAAGATGAACGGCTTTGTGTCCTCGTCGCGAAAGTAACCATGCTGCATCAGATCGTTGAACTCCAGATCGGAGTCCATCACAAACGTCGTCTCGAAGTCGGTCAACAGGAATACGTGAAACCCAAAGCTCATCATCCTGACCGCGGCCGCGAAGTGGTCAGCTTCTTCACTAGCCATGAAGTCGCTGACGTAGCGAATTTTCTCAACAGGAATGCCATATCGGCGTCGAATCTCGCTGCAGACCATGAGTACGAAAAGTTGCTTAGAGCTAAATGTTCGCCATTTCCGTTCTCGTGTACGGTCGCTGGGAATTGCGTTCCGGGACTCCCAATCGTGGAGCTGCCGGTAGGACAGCCCCGCCAGCTCCTTCGCGTCCTTCGCGGTGAATGACTTCTCATCAGCCATGCAGCTAGAATACCAAATTGAACGGCTCAGTTCAATTTAATGCGTGGTCGGCGGCCAACAATCTGGTAGGACAGGGGTTACAGCTAGCGCTAACCTGACCTGCTTAGGTTCGATCAGTTAAATCTAACCTGTGCCTTCTATTTATTCATGCGCGGGCACTGAACTTGATTAGTCTCCGGTCTGCCGGCAACATGCTTGCGTGATTTTGTCGTTTGTTCGCGCTCTCATCTCTGCCTTCAAGGCTCGTCGCGAGCTGGCTCTTGAGAATGTCGCTCTTCGGCAGCAGCTCGCCGTCCTCCACCGTTCGGTGAAACGGCCACGGCGGACTCGGTAGTACCGCGTCGCCCCGGCCGTCAGGCGGGTATGGGAGTAGGCGGTGGCGGGGGTGCCGGTGTTTGTTGCCAGAATGTCCAGGGTTCCGTCGCCATCGATGGACATCTCGATCCGCTAGCCCGTCGTGTCCAAAAATACAAATGCGTTGCAAGCCCTTGATGGTCGTGCTCTTCTTGATAATGAGAGATGAACTCGGCGACGGCCCGGCGCGAGGATCTTAGAGTTCGTTCGTGTTTTTTGACACGACGCGCTCACTCAAACGATTGTGCGGCCGGCAGCGAAAATGTAGCGGGCGCCTAAGGGAGTGGATCGATCCGACCGGGAGCCTCGAAACTTCGGGCTCGCTTCCAAGCTCTCATGAGCTCATCCTGATGTTGAGAGGCCCACTCCACAACGAGACCGGTCGCGCGAGCGGGAAGGCGGCCTGCCGTCAGCGATAGCGTCTCGATGGCAAAGAGAGCCTCGTCGGACCCGTAATACGCATGGAAATGAGGAGGGGCATGATCGTTGAAGAACATCCGCACGACGATGCCATAAAACCGGCTTAGCTCAGGCATCTACATCGGCGACCGATATTCGAGGGAAAACCTCCTCCGGCTTCTTTCCGGTTAGCTCGAGGTAGATGCTGTCCGGGCATAGCTCGATGTCTTTGTTCCACGCGATGCTTCCGTGGGGGCTCACGTGGACGGTCTCGAAGAATGCAGGATCACCCCACGACGAGAATATGCCCTTGCCGACGAAGGGAATGAGGTCCACCTCGCCTTCGGTGCCATCCTCGTAACGCACCCAAATCTGGTATTTGGGCAGCGCTCGAACTTCGCGAACCTTCAACATGCCCACATTGTAGCACCTCCCGGGCATGTCGAGAGCTGGGCGCGGCGGTGCTATTTCCGAGACTGGATCCTCCGAGATCCCCCGTCCTGTGCCAAAACTCGGCCCTTTAGAAATAGACCGGTGCTTCCGCCATCAAGTGATGGAATGGACTCCTCCACTGACATAGACGGCATCGATGTGCCAAAGTCAGTCGAATACGCATCGAAAAGGAGGAGTCCAAATGAAAGATACGACAATCGCTGTGGATCTTGCAAAGAACGTCTTCGAGATTGCCATCTCGGGAGAAGCGGGGAAGGTGTCCAAGCAACTCCGTGTGAGTCGACCCAAATTGGTGTCGTTCTTTGCCAAACAGAGCGCTGCCACCGTGCTTCTCGAAGCCTGCGGCTCGGCTCACTTCTGGGCAAGGACGTTCCGAAGGTTGGGACACGACGTCGTCCTGCTCCCACCTCACCTCGTGAGGCCGTATCGACGCGGGAGCAAGAACGACCGCGCCGACACGAAGGCGTTGCTCGAGGCCTACAGGAACGAGGAGCTTCTTCCCGTACCCATCAAGTCCGTGCACCAGCACACCCTCGCTGCGCTCCATCGCCTGCGCTCAGGATGGCTCTCCACACGGACCGCACGCATCAATGCCGTACGCGGGCTCCTGCGCGAACTCGGATTCATCATCCCAAAGGGCGCTCACTTCGTCGTGCCCGCCCTCTTCGAACTCGTCGAAGACGCTGATTCTGATTTGCCCGACGTGCTCCGTTCGCATCTCCGTGATGCCTGCTCCGAGATTCGAGAACTCAAGGACAAGTGCGCTAGCATCGAGCACGAGCTCAAGGCGCTCACCAAGCAGCTTCCTGAAGTCCAACGACTTCTCGCCATTCCCGGCATCGGACTTCTGGCCGCGACCGCCATCGTGGGCTTCGTCGGCGATCTTCGCCGCTTCCCATCGGGGCGCCGCTTCTCGAGCTACCTCGGCCTAGTTCCCAAGGAAAACTCCAGTGGCGACATTCGCCGCCTCGGACGCATCACCAAGCGTGGCGACTCCTACCTCCGTATGCTCCTCACCCAGGGCGGGCGCGCCGTGCTCCGCGCGGCGAACGTCAGCAAGAGCCCGCCCGACAAGCTCCGCGCCTGGGCTCGGAAGGTCCACCGCTCGCGGGGACACAACAAGGCCGTGATTGCTGTCGCCAACAAACTCGCCCGGATCGTCTGGGCCGTCTCCACCCGCGAGAGTGAATTCCAGTCGCCGGTGGCCGCTTAGATTTAGAGGCTCCACTTTCGTGTTTTCCTTTTTCCCTTCCAAAAGAGGCTGCGACGATACCCATCCAACTGATGGCGTACCGGTCGGACCGGCGCGGGGTCAAGCCAATAGCAACACTGGCCCTAAGAGGTCGTTCAAAGTGATTGGCTCCTCGCGCGCGGATTTTCCATCATGGCCCGGAGCACCCAAGACGCTCCTCACTGAGGCCGAAGATACGTTTGCAGTCTGACCCACTCGTCACGACGCGATGGATGCGCAGCTTCGATGGAAGATTTATTAAGAAAGGGGCGTGACTAGAAAGAAAGGGGCTTGACTAGAGGAGTCCAGATATGTTGCTACGCGGCTGCGGGCAGTGGTACAGGTGCGGAAGAGACCGGGTTGCGCGCCCCAGTGAGCAGGAAAACCTCGATCCGCGACCACAAAGGAATCGTCGTCGCCAAGAAGATGTCTCGCAAGGTGAGCCGTCGCGTGGTCAGACCGGCTTGCATAGCCGGAGTTCGGATCTCACGTCCGAACTTCAGAGCTCCGTGCGGTCGGACGAAGTTGTAATAGCAACGGAACAACTCCAGGTGCTCATCGAGCCTCTCCGTCGAGCGAGCGTGGGAAAGTGTTCGTCTCGAAAGGTATGCCGAGCTTTGCCGGATGGTCAGATTCAACCGCTCGATGAACGACGTGTTCAATGTCGAGGAGTCCTCGGAGTTATTGAGCGCGTCTTCGAATCGCCACGCGGCTCCGTGCAGCGCTCTCCGTTCGACCTTGATGATGCGATCGTTCCTGCGCGTTTTGAGGACCTGGCCGTAGAGGCACGCTGGCCCGAAGAAGCGACGGATGACCTTCTGGTAGAATTCGAATCCATCCGTGACGATCAAGGGAAGACGCTCGAAATTCATCCGTCTCGAAAGGTCGCGAAACAGAGCGTGAGTGTTCCGGTAGCTTCGCCTTCCCGTCACCGTCGATGGCCAGAGCCGAGACCAGACCTCGATCGTAACGAAGACCCAACTCGGTGTCTTCTTGTTGCCCGCGAACGTGCGAATCTCGTCGGCTTGAAGCTCTTCGGCAGCGAAGCCAGCGATCCTTCTGTGATTGAATCGACGACACACTTGGGCTGCCTTCTCGAGCCAGCGGGCGACGGCGTCCTGTGCCAAAACTCAGCCCTTTTGAAATAGCCCATAAATCGATGCTTCCGCCATTAAGTGTTGGTGAGATGACGCTAAGACTTTACGGTGCATTAGATTACAGCCAAAATAGCGCTCGTGACCTCCGCTGCGCGCTAAATGGAGCGTAAGCGCCTCTTTTGCAAAGGGATGCGTACACATCACCAACAGTAAACAGCGCAAGCACCACTTCGTCCGACCGCACGGAGCTCTGAAGTTCGGACGTGAGATCCGAACTCCGGCTATGCAGGCTGGTCTGACGACGCGACGGCTCACCTTTCGAGACATCTTCTTGGCGACGACGATGCCTTTGTGGTCGCAGATCGAGGTTTGCGTGCTTTGCGTGCTCACTGGGGCGCGTAACTCGCTCTCTTCCGCACCTGAACCACTGCCCGCAGCCGCGTAGCAACATATCTGGACTCCTCTAGTCAAGCCCCTTTCTTTCTAGTCACGCCCCTTTCTTAATAAATCTTCCATCGAAGCTGCGCATCCATCGCGTCGTGACGAGTGGGTCAGACTGCAAACGTATCTTCGGCCTCAGTGAGGAGCGTCTTGGGTGCTCCGGGCCATGATGGAAAATCCGCGCGCGAGGAGCCAATCACTTTGAACGACCTCTTAGGGCCAGTGTTGCTATTGGCTTGACCCCGCGCCGGTCCGACCGGTACGCCATCAGTTGGATGGGTATCGTCGCAGCCTCTTTTGGAAGGGAAAAAGGAAAACACGAAAGTGGAGCCTCTAAATCTAAGCGGCCACCGGCGACTGGAATTCACTCTCGCGGGTGGAGACGGCCCAGACGATCCGGGCGAGTTTGTTGGCGACAGCAATCACGGCCTTGTTGTGTCCCCGCGAGCGGTGGACCTTCCGAGCCCAGGCGCGGAGCTTGTCGGGCGGGCTCTTGCTGACGTTCGCCGCGCGGAGCACGGCGCGCCCGCCCTGGGTGAGGAGCATACGGAGGTAGGAGTCGCCACGCTTGGTGATGCGTCCGAGGCGGCGAATGTCGCCACTGGAGTTTTCCTTGGGAACTAGGCCGAGGTAGCTCGAGAAGCGGCGCCCCGATGGGAAGCGGCGAAGATCGCCGACGAAGCCCACGATGGCGGTCGCGGCCAGAAGTCCGATGCCGGGAATGGCGAGAAGTCGTTGGACTTCAGGAAGCTGCTTGGTGAGCGCCTTGAGCTCGTGCTCGATGCTAGCGCACTTGTCCTTGAGTTCTCGAATCTCGGAGCAGGCATCACGGAGATGCGAACGGAGCACGTCGGGCAAATCAGAATCAGCGTCTTCGACGAGTTCGAAGAGGGCGGGCACGACGAAGTGAGCGCCCTTTGGGATGATGAATCCGAGTTCGCGCAGGAGCCCGCGTACGGCATTGATGCGTGCGGTCCGTGTGGAGAGCCATCCTGAGCGCAGGCGATGGAGCGCAGCGAGGGTGTGCTGGTGCACGGACTTGATGGGTACGGGAAGAAGCTCCTCGTTCCTGTAGGCCTCGAGCAACGCCTTCGTGTCGGCGCGGTCGTTCTTGCTCCCGCGTCGATACGGCCTCACGAGGTGAGGTGGGAGCAGGACGACGTCGTGTCCCAACCTTCGGAACGTCCTTGCCCAGAAGTGAGCCGAGCCGCAGGCTTCGAGAAGCACGGTGGCAGCGCTCTGTTTGGCAAAGAACGACACCAATTTGGGTCGACTCACACGGAGTTGCTTGGACACCTTCCCCGCTTCTCCCGAGATGGCAATCTCGAAGACGTTCTTTGCAAGATCCACAGCGATTGTCGTATCTTTCATTCGGACTCCTCCTTTTCGATGCGTATTCGACTGACTTTGGCACATCGATGCCGTCTATGTCAGTGGAGGAGTCCATTCCATCACTTGATGGCGGAAGCACCCACCAAGGCAGCATGGTGCTGGCAGACCGGAGATTAATCAAGTTTGGTGCGCGCGGATAAATAAATAGAAGGCACAAGTAGCTCGCCAACATCGTGGTTCCACCATCCGCATCGTTGGCTGCGGACGCCGGTGTCAAACCGTAGACTTTGCAAAGAGTTATCCATCTGTAGCTCTTTTTTACAATGGCGGCCGGAAAACGTTCCTATAATGACGGTATGGGAAAGCTTCTTTTGCTGTTCGTCATCGTCCCCGCCGCGGAGCTCGCTCTTCTCATCCAAGCGGGAATCTATCTCGGTACGTGGCTGACGCTCGCCTTGATCGTCTTCACCGGCATCGTGGGTGCGTATCTGGCACGGCGGCAAGGTCTCTCGGTTTTGACCCGCGCTCAGAAGCAGATGGCCCGTGGCGAGGTCCCCGCAGGCTCGCTTGCGGACGGCGTCATGATCCTCGTCGCGGGCGCACTGCTGATGACACCGGGGATCTTCACCGACGCATTCGGCTTCTCGTTGCTCGTGCCCGGCTTCCGCAACCCTCATCAAAGACACCTTGCTGGCGCGCTTCCGTAAAGCGGTCGAAGAAAATCGATTGCACGTGCACGTCTCCGGGATGGGATTCGAGGCCGACTCGGGCCCGGTGGTGGACAGCCGACCCGAGAGCTTCGAGCCCGATCCGCCGAAATACAAAGTGCATTGACCGCGTCGTGTCCAAAAATACAAACGAACTCTAAGACCCGCGCGACGGGCCGTCGCCGAGTTCATCTATCATTATCGTGGAGAGCACAACCATCAAGGGCTGGGCAACGCGTTTGTGTTTTTGGACACGACGCGCAAGGTAGATGAAGCCCGAATTGTTCCTGACGTGGCCGTCGTGTCCAAGAATACAAACGAACTCAAGACCCTTGGGCCGCCTTGGCCCGGTCGCAAACACAGACACTAAGCTGCTGATTTATGGTCTATTTCAAAAGGGCCGAGTTTTGGCACAGGACGGGGATGAGCTATAAGGATGCAGCGCAGTCCGCTGGCATAACCCCAGAGACACTTTGCAGGTGGATCGCACGTGGGAAGGTAGAGAGCGGCCTATTTCATGAATTTTACGAGTCCGTCCAGGAGGCCCTGGCACACTTCGAATGGGTTCACCTCGAGAACATCGAGCGGAGCGCCCTCGAGGAGAGCAAGATTATCCAGCAGACGGTGAAATACAAGGGCGGCGAAATCCTAAACGGCCAGTTGAAAAACGGGAAGGTCAAGTACGCTACGATCGGGTCGAAGTTTCGCCCGCCGAAGGCGGAGGCTTCGATGTGGCTGCTCGCGCGGCGGTTCCCCGAGAGGTGGGGGCCACAAGCAAAAGGAGCAGCTCACGAAGGAAAGGCTCCCGATAGACAAGCCACTGTCATATTCTACAAACGGGATAAAAATGGACGTGTATGCGACTTGGTGCTCCCCTCCAATCCTCACTTTAGTAGCGAAATGCTGAAAGCACCCGATTTTCTGCGGAGTATTCAGAAGACGCTCTTGGCGGCGGGTCATCCAGTAGACGAGTTCGGGCATCCGCGTCCGACTGCATAGAGTCCGTGTGCGCCCCGCCTATTGCGGAGCACCCGTGGCCGAATCACGGCGGAGGACAACGATGGCGCCTGACCAGAAGCCCGCTGCGCCGGACGGTTCCCCCGCTGATGCTCAGGGTGCCGATTATAATGATGATGAAGGACACGCAACCGATCCACCGATGGGTGCTTTGTGTTTGCTACTCTGTTTTGGCCCATATTGATCGTCTGATTTGGCCCACCCGTATCGAACCGTTAGTCTTCCCGGGGCGAAGTCCCGGGAAGGAGGTGTCGGTTGGAAAGGGGTGCCAAAGTGCGACTGTTCGAGCAGATGAGGCGAGAGTACGAACGCGGAGTTGGAACGATTCAAGGAGTTGCAACGAAGTACGGTGTTCACCGACGAATGGTTGCGACAGGCCCTGGAGAAGGCTGTGCCACGGGAGCGTAAATGTCCAGAACGGGCGTCACCGAAACTGGGTCCAGTGGTCGAGTTCATCGACGGGATTCTGGAAGGAGACAAGCGAGCCCCGCGCAAACAGCGTCACACGGCTCATCGAATCTGGAGTCGTGTGATTGAGGAGTATCCGGGACATGAGATAGCGGAACCAACGATACGTCGCTACGTAGGTCGTCGGAGGCGAGAGCTGGGGTTGAAGGACGCCGAAGTGTTCGTGCCCCAGAGTTACGAGTGGGGCGGTGAAGGCCAAGTGGACTGGTACGAGGCTCACTCACGGATCGGAGGGCGAGAGCAGAAGGTCTACGTGCTGGTGGTTCGGAGCATGGCAAGCGGAGGGGCGTTGCATCGAGGGTATCCGCGTCCGACGCAGCAAGCGTTTTTCGAAGCGCACGAGAAGGCGTTCGAGTTTTTCGGCGGGGTGTTCCACCGGCTGCGTTACGACAACCTATCGCTGGCGGTGAGGAAGATCCTTCGGGGTCACCAACGTGAGCAAACAGAACGGTTCATCATGTTTCGCTCGCATTGGAGTTTTGAGTCGGAATTTTGCAATCCGAGCCGTGGAAACGAGAAAGGCGGTGTGGAAAGCGAGGTCGGCTACTTCCGCCGCAATCACTGGACGCCGGTCCCTGAGTTCACGGATTGGGAAGAGCTGAACGACTACCTGCTGACGTGTTGCCGCAAGGAGGAGAAACGTCACATCTCCGGCAAAGCACATACGGTTGGTGTTGGGATGGAGTACGAACGCGAGCACCTGTTGCCACTGGCGACGCAGGGTTTCGAGCTCGAAGAAAGACGAATCGGTCTGGTGGATAAGAAGGGTTGCGTCCGTGCGGGCACGAACTGGTACTCGACGCCGCTCAAGCGCGGCCAACGTGCGGTGGCCAAGCTGATGCCGCTTGAAGTTGAGGTCTGGCACGAGGGACGCCGGGTGGCGCGTCACGAACGCTGCTACGACCGCATGAAACAAGTACTAGATCTTGAACACTACTTGGACGTCCTCGAGCGCAAACCCGGAGCCTTAGCCGGGTCGACGCCTCTGGCGCAGTGGCGCGAGCAAGGACGGTGGCCAGCGAGCTACGATGAAGTGTGGAAGCGATTGAATCGTCGTCACGGGCAAGCAAGAAGGCACGCGTCAGATGATCGAACTCGTGCAGCTTGGACGCCGACACGGTTACGACCAGCTAAGAGATACGTTGCGTGTGGCGCTTGAGATCGGCTGTATCGATGCAGACGCGATTCGGCACCTTGTCGAGTCTCCATCGCTTTCGCGCGCGGCATCGTCAGAGCTAGTCCAATCTCAACTCGGTGAGCTGGCGCGCTACGAACGTCCTCTACCTCACGTGGGTCACTACGACCGACTCGTGGATGAGCAGGCACACGAGGTAAGTCGATGAGACAACCCGTCGAGATTCAGACGATCCAGCAGCATTGCAAGACGCTTCGGATGCCAACGGTGTCAGCTCAGTTCCACAAGCTCGCAGAACAAGCTAGCCGCGAAAAACAAACCCACGTGGGTTATCTGGAGGTTCTGCTCAGCTCTGAAGTCGAAGAGCGAGAACACCGAACGGTTCAGAGACGGCTGAAGGAAGCACAGCTGCCGAGAGCGAAGACGCTCGACGAGTTCGACTTCTCGCTGTCACCGAAGCTGTCCGCTCAGCGAATCCGCCAACTCACTGAGGGTAGATACCTCGAGCGGGCAGAGCCGGTGATTTTTCTCGGCGATGCCGGCACTGGCAAAACCCATCTCGCCACCGCGCTGTGTGTAGAGGCCTGCCAGCAGCGTCGTCGAGTGCGGTTCACGACCGCGTCGAGGCTCGTCAACGAACTCGTCGAGGCCAAGGAGGAGCTCCAGCTTTCTAAGGCTATTCGCAAGCACGCCCGCTTCGAACTGCTGTGCATCGACGAACTCGGCTACGTACCGCTCGCCGAGGTCGGTGCCGAACTGTTGTTTCAGGTCGTCTCCGAACGATGTGAGCGCGCCGCGACCGTCATCACCACTAACTTGCCTTTCTCGGAATGGACGCAAGTGTTCACAAACGCCCGGCTGTGCAAAGCGCTACTGGACCGGCTCACCGACCAGGCTCACATCCTCGAAACCGGTACCGAGTCCTATCGCTTCCGTCGCTCGCTCAAAACCCGGAAAAAGACGGCAACATCATGACAGAACACGCTTTGCTCCGGTTTCACTCGAGGCGGCCTTCACTTAGCTCCGGCCGCAACAGAGGAAAGGGGCACTTATTACTTCTCTTCGTGTGTAATCAATAACTTAGGGTGGGCCAAATGAAATGATCAAAGTGGGCCAGACCGGGTGGACAAAAACAGTGCTTCCGCAGTCAAGTGTTGGCGGCCGCCGCGTAACCTGTTCGCGTGCTAGAGTCTTAGCCTGATTTCGAGAGGCGCAGTTCTTCCGTCGATGCCGGCTGGGCCGAGTTTTGGCACAGGACGGGGTACTGTAAAGTTAACGAAAAGCTAGCTGACCGACCCCCAAGATACTGAGTTCGAGGCCGTCGGAAACACGCCATGCTGGGCGTTAGAAACGGCCGTCAGCCTCAATTTTTGACAATACCGTCGGAAGGCCTAACCGCCCCCTCTGGGCTAACTGGTATAAAATTCCCAACATTTTTACACTCTTCTACGGCTCGCCAGCCTCCGATCTAAAAAGAACACCTTGTATCTGTGAGTTACAGCCCCTGGAGCATCGCGTTCTCTGGTACGCAGATTGCACTAATAGATGTCGGAGTTTCCGAGGGATCTGTTTGACAGACAAAGGAGATGGACCGGTGAAAAACGCCCCTTCTGTTTCGATAGGCGAGCTCGGACCGGTACTCGGCGGACCGCAGGGTTTCCCAGTGAATATGAAATGGCTCCGCGGAGGTCTCACCACCTTCATCTGGTTCTCGAACCGATCCATTGCCTCTCTCCATCAGAGAGCTGCCACTGCGCTGACCCATCTCCGTCAGGCCTCCAAACGCGCTACCGATGAGATCCAGTTCCAATTGTTCAGCTCTTTCGTCCAATACCTCTTCGAGAGGCAGGGGATGCAGCGTCTGTGGCGTTTCCTTCAGCGGGCAGAGAAAGTCGGCATTGATGCTGCTGCCCGCTCTGCGTTCGGGCAAGGCTTCTTCGAGCTTGAGGCCGAGTGGGAAGCGATGCTCAAAACACTCGAGCATTAGTCAGAACACGTCGTGTCCAAAAACACAAACGAACCCAAGACCCTTGCGCCGCCTTGGCCCGGTCGCAAACACAGACACTAAGCTGCTGATTTGTGGTTTCTTTCAAAAGAGCCGAGTTTTGGCACAGGACGGGGTCGCTTTCTCCCGCAATAATCCCTCGGATAATCGCTCGCCCGCTTACTCCTAAAATGCTGCTCATCACGCTCGTCAATTTGATGTTCGCATCTTCCAACGTCTTTTGAATCCGTTGGGTCTCTCGAGCGATTTCTCGAAGGAACTGCTTTCGCGTTCGGGTCAGCTCTCGCAGTTCCTGGATCGGTGTTGGCGGAACGAAGCTAGCACGAATGAGACCATGGGCAAGCAGATCCGCTATCCAGAAGGCATTACTGATATCGCTCTTACGACCCGGCATGTTCTTGACGTGGGCCGGTTGTGCCAACACCAACTCGAAATGACCTTCGAGCACATGCCACACCGGCTTCCAATACACTCCGGTCACTTCCATCGCTACAATCGTGTAACCGCTCTGCCCCAGCCAATCTGCCATTTCCAGCAATTCGCTCGTGGCTGTACCGAACACACGCGTCTCGCGCACCACCTTCCGCTTCGACGCAACCCGCACGCAAGCCGTAATCGATTTCTGGTGGACGTCCAATCCGGCGCATCGCTTATGAACCACTCTCATCGCAGCCTCCTTCACGTCGCACCGGCGTGGAGCCCACGAACTTGTAATCTAATAGACGCGCTCAACAATCCCAGCTGGATAGAAAACGCAATCGGGGGTACGCGCAGGACTCCCAGCCAAACTTGACAACGGGCTCAGTCGCACCAACGTTGAGCCGACCTCTGAGCCGGTGCCACCTCCAGAGACTACCGCGTTTCATTCATTCGGGGTGGCCGTCAGGCCGTGAAAAACTTGACAATGCCCACTAGGGGCTGCGCTGTTTTTCTCTGGTCGCTCGGAACTCGCTCTTCTCGCTCCACTCCGGCCACTCCGTGCCGGTGGCCAGCTCGTACCCCATGAGGTAGAAGAGCTCCAGATCTTCTACAGCCCCCGATAGATCCCAGTAGTCCTTCACCTCGTCCGAGGGCTTGTGATAGTCCTCGCTGACGTACTTCTCCCGCATCTCGATACCCCAACCTTCCGGCTGGTTGATAAACTCGATGCCCGCGTTAGGGTAAAAAGCAGGAATGCCGACCTTCGCGAACTCGAAGTGATCGGATCGATAGTAGTAGCCTTTTTCGGGCTCCGGGTCCGCGCGCAAGATGCGGCCTTGTTGTGAAGCGAGCCTCGTGGCGAGGTCGTCCAACGCCGATTGCCCCATTCCCACGACGGTTATATCCTGTGTCGGCCCCAGTAGGTTGAGCCCGTCCATGTTGATGACCGCGACGGTGTCCTTGGGCGGATAAAGCGGATTGCGAGAATAGTGTAATGAGCCGAGGAGGCCCTGTTCTTCTGCGGTAACCGCAAGAAAGAGGAGACTCCGAGCCGGGGCTTGGTCGAGCCTTCCGAACGCTTGGGCAATCTCCAGTAGGCCGGCCGTTCCGCTGGCGTTATCGAGGGCGCCGTTATAGATGTTGTCCCCGGCTAGCTCGAGATCGATCCCCATGTGATCCCAGTGGGCGGCGTAGATGATCCATTCGTCGGGCGACAGCGAGCCCTGAAGCTTCGCCACAACGTTGGCTGACTCGAGCTTTCGGATCGAATTCTGAAGCGCCACGCTCATGGTGACTCCAAGAGCGACGGGCTCAAAGGAACGACCGGTCGCCGCCTGCTTCATCTCGTCGAAGTTCAACCCTGCCATCTCGAAGACCTGACGCGTCGCATCGACGTGGATCCACCCTTCTGCAGCAAGCAGGTCTCCGGTGTCACCGGTTGTGGCCAAGACGAAATTCTCGGAACCCGAGTCGGCGATCACTTCCCAGGGATAGCCGGCTGGCTCGGTCTCGTGGATTACGAAGGCACCTGCTGCGCCGAGTTCAGCGGCGATCTCGAACTTGTAGCTCCAACGACCGTAGTACGTCATTGCCTTGCCACCAAAGATGTCCTCGCCGGGTGGGTCATTTACCAAGACGAGCAGGATTTTGTCGCAGACGTCCAAGCCTTTGAAGTCGTCCCACTCGTATTCGGGAGCCAAGGTGCCGTAGCCCACAAAGACGAGCTCACCTTCCGCTTCGACACGCTCTTCCACGCGCTGAGTACTTGCCGCAATATCCACTTTGGGCTCCAGCTCGGCCGTGACCGTTCCCTTCTTCACCACAACAGGATTGAGCGTGGTCGGCGTCAAGCTCACCAACGGAACTTGCTGGATGAAGCTTCCATCGGGACTGCCGGAAGCTAGTCCGAATGAGCGGAAGCTCTCGATGAGATACTCGACGGTTTTTTCCTCACCCGCCGAGCCGGGAGCCCGCCCCTCGAACGCATCCGAGGAGAGGAGCTGGATTCGGTTCATAAGGGACTCGGCGTTGATCGCATCGGAATGCGGCTCTTGGGATGATTCTTGACACGCGATGGCGATGACGCCGAACAATAGGCAGACCAAGGTGGCGACTGTGCGCATATGGTTAGACCTCCATATTTCGATTGCCAAGCCTATCACCTGATGCGGGCTCCCGGGGTAGAGGAGCCCCGTTTGGAGAAGGCCTAGCATTTTGGTATGACGCGCGTCGATGCGCAATCGCTTGGCTTCTATCCTTTATCCCTCTCCCTTTGGGAGAGGGTGGACAGCCCATCAATACGCGATCTTCCTTTTGCGGATCACACCCTCGTCGCCTGCACGTACTTGTGCGTGTCAACGGTGCTTCCGCAATCAAGTGTTGGTGGCTGCCGCGTAACCCGCTCGTGTGCTAGAGTTTGAGCCTGATTTCTGGAGACGCAGTTCTTTCGGCGATGCGGGCTGGGCTGACCACACGGTGCCTGACGTTCAGGGACACCTTCGTGTGCACGCCGACATCCTTATTGATGGCGTTCGCCGACACAGGCAGGCCAGCTGACATTAGCATTCAAACACGGCGTAGCAACACTTGATGGCGGAAGCACCTCGCCATCGATTGGGCCCAGCGCTACGCGGCGACGAATCGTCGACTGATGATGGAGGCGATCGTCGAGGCGGTTCACGATACCGGCCTCGTGCCCGCGTTTCGGCTCAAGAAAGAAGTCGTCAATTGCCACCACAACTACGTCGCGAAGGAGCACCATTACGGGTCGGAGGTTTTTGTCACGCGGAAGGGTGCGGTGCGGGCTGGGCGGGGCGGGGCGACCTGGGCATCATTCCCGGAAGCATGGGGGCGCGCTCCTATATCGTCCGGGGGAAAGGAAACCGTGAGAGCTTCGAGTCGTGCAGTCACGGTGCCGGGCGCGTCATGTCCCGCAACGAAGCCAAGAAGCGCTTCACTCTAGACGATCACGCCGCGGCGACAGCCGGGGTCGAGTGCCGCAAGGACGTGAGGGTTCTCGACGAGACTCCCGGAGCCTATAAGGCGTCGTGTCCAAAAACACAAACGAACTCAAGACCCGCCTGGACTGCAAC
Source organism: Candidatus Marinacidobacterales bacterium (assembly GCA_965219415.1). Lineage (GTDB taxonomy): Bacteria > Acidobacteriota > Vicinamibacteria > Marinacidobacterales > DATDRI01 > CBDCNP01. The sequence goes on along the minus strand of CBDCNP010000002.1, from coordinate 5,586,605 downwards.
AAGCAGGTGCAGATGGCTAAACAGCCTGGAGGGCATAAGTGGCCAGCCCGATGGCCACCACATGGTCGTTGCCCCCAACGACCTCGAGCCGGCAGGTGGCGAGCGAGCGTCCCTTGCGGACGACCTCTCCGATGGCGAGCAGGTCTCCCTGGACTCCCGCCAGCAAGCTCATCTTGAACTCCACCGTCTTGACCGTGGAGCCCGGCGAGACCGAACCCACCGCGAAGTTGCCCGCCGTGTCCGCCAGCAGACCGATGAGACCCCCGTGGATGACGCCATGCCTTTCTTCGAACTCGGCCCGAAACGGCAAACGCACGCGCACCACGCCGTTCTCGCAATAGCTGAGTGTCATGCCCAGGTAGCGGCTGATCGGAGCCGCCTCGAAGAGTTGTTTGAGTTTTTCGAGATGCGCGGAACGTTCCGTCGTTTTACCCGCCCGCTGGTGGCGGACACCTTCGGGCAGAGGAACCGGCACCGGCTTGGGTTCATTGCGGGGAGCCGAACGAGGCCGTGCAGCGGCTTTCTTGCTAGCAGGCCTCGAAAGGATGTCTCTCTTCCCTGGTCCTTCTTTCATATCGAGACACGCTCCACGATGTTGCGAGTGACGTGCTGTCTACGCCGGTCATAGATCTGTGTGGCCCGAGGGGTTGGAGTGTCCGGCCAGATACTGCACGTCCTCCAGGGGCACGTTCTGGATGAGTATATCCGTGATCTCCATCACGCGGATGAATAAATAGAAGGCACAGGCGTCTGCTCACGCTCGACAAAAAAGGTGAGCTGCTTACGGAGAAAGAGATTCTCGGCGGCGAGGGCACCCTGCGAACGGACAAGATTCCGAGCGAACGCGAGGGCGTTGACGAAAGCGGGCACAATATTCGAGAGCAGACGCAAGACTGCACCTTTCCACGGTTACAATGACGTCGGATCACGTCATCCGTTCGCCACGAAACGGCCAATCCTGGCAGGTCTAAACTGCGGAATCAACGACGGATCGAGTTTTTGCGAAGCACACAATAGGTTGCGAGCGAAGAGCTCTTGTCAATAGGTGTGTAAAAAAGTTCAGGCAGCAGCAACCTTCGACGACTCCGTTACCCTGTCTCCATCTTCAAATCGAACGCCCAGGTGAACCTCTCGCATCAGCTCCGGTGCGTTGAGCCGGCGAAAATTCTTCTCCGCAACCAGAAGCAGTTTGAAGATTGTCGCAGTGGCGGACTCGACTTTCTTGAACCTTTTGGCGGTGCTTCCGCCATCAAGTGTTGGTGAGATGACGCTAAGACTTTACAGTGCATCAAATTACAGCCAAAATAGCGCTCGTGACCTTCGCTGCGAGCTAAATGGAGCGTAAGCGCCTTTTTTGCAAAGGGATGCGTACACATTACCAACAGTAAACAGCGCAAGCACCGCACTTGCGGCCTTGTATTGGCTCGCACAGTCTTTCACCGGTGCTTCCGCAATTAAGTGTTGGCGGCCAGCCCCTAACCGGTCTGCGTGCTAGAGTTTGAACCAGAATTCCGAAGACACAGTTCTCTCATCGTCAGGGCCGAGCCGAAGTGAAGAATCGCAGATGCCTCAATCCCGCATGTTCGTCGTATGGAACAGTCGGTTCCAGAAGCATTATTCACAACGGATTCTACAGAACGAGGTCCGGGAAACTCCGTCGATACCGGTGCGGCGAGTGCGGAAAGACGTTCTCCTCGACGAAAGGCACGCCCTACTACCGTCTCCAACATCGAAGAGCTACTTTCGATGGGGTCACCGCTCTCAGAGTCGAGGGTGTCAGCATTTCCTCGATTTCCCGGACCAAAGGGATTGCCTGGAACACCGTCGCCCGCTGGCTCGAGAAGGCAGCCCAAGTGTGTCGTCGATTCAACCACACAAGGATCGCTGGCTTCGCTGCCGAAGAGCTTCAAGCCGACGAGATTCGCACGTTCGCGGGCAACAAGAAGACACCGAGTTGGGTCTTCGTTACAATCGAAGTCTGGTCTCGGCTCTGGCCATCGACGGTGACGGGAAGGCGAAGCTACCGGAACACTCACGCTCTGTTTCGCGACCTTTCGAAGCGGATGAATTTCGGATGTCTTCCCCTGATCGTCACGGATGGATTCGAATTCTACCAGAAGGTCAACCCGTCGCTTCTTCGGTCCAGCGTGTCTTTACGGCCAGGTCCTCAAGACGCGCAGGAACGATCGTATCATCAAGGTCGAACGGAGAGCGCTGCACGGAGCCGCGTGGCGATTCGAAGACGCGCTCAATAACTCCGAGGACTCCTCGACATTGAACACCTCGTTCATCGAGCGGTTGAATCTGACCATCCGGCAAAGCTCGGCATACCTTTCAAGACGAACACTTTCCCACGCTCGCTCGACGGAGAGGCTCGATGAGCACCTGGAGTTGCTCCGTTGCTATTACAACTTCGTCCGACCGCACGGAGCTCTGAAGTTCGGACGTGAGATCCGAACTCCGGCTATGCAAGCCGGTCTCACCACGCGACGGCTCACCTTTCGAGACATCTTCTTGGCGACGACGATTCCTTTGTGGTTGCGGATCGAGGTTTTCCTGCTCACTGGGGCGCGCAACCCGCTCTCTTCCGCACCTGTACCACTGCCCGCAGCCGCGTAGCAACACTTGATGGCGGAAGCACCGCTTGGAGTGCGTCATTTGCCCTCTTCTGACACCGCAGCGCGGTGATCGCCGGGCTCTCGTTTTCGTCCGTTTCATGAAAAGGGAAGACGATGGATAGATGGGTATGACAAGTGATGATGCCGGGCAGTAGGTAGGCCCCTTCAAGATCGATCGCGTCTCCAACATTTGCGGCACCTGCGGCACCAGCCGCATGATCGATAGAAGCGATCTTGCCGTCGCCGAGGGTCAGCGATCCCTCCTTGAAGACGCCCTCCCGAACATCGAGGATCCGTGCGTTGGTCAGTACGGTCATGTGGAAGCCTCCTCATGAAACTGGAGCGGGTAGAGCAGCCTCATCGCACCGATATAGGCCACCATCGTCACGAAGAGTGACACTAGAGGCTGGATCATCTCGGGTGGCGCGAGACGGCCAGCCACCACCCCCGCCGCCAGAGCAACGAGGGCCGCCAGATTCACCCCGCGGGTGTATCGATAACGCCCATCCTTATTGTAAAGATCCTGCATGGCGGGGAGCCGACGTCGTACCAAGAAATAATCCGCGATCACGACGCCCACCAGGGGCGCAAACATAGCCCCCACGGTTACGAGGAATTCCGCTAGGTAACGCGTCACGCCCACGCAGCCGAGCGCCGTGCCCAGGGTGCCCAGGATCAAGGTGTGAAGCCAACGGGAGCGGCCGGGGAAAACATTCGTCAAAGCTAACCCACCCGAGTACAAGTTCTTGTCGTTCGTCGTCCAAGTCGCGAAGATGATGAGCACCAGCGCCGGTATTCCAAGACCAAGTTGTTGAACGCCCAACACCGGATTCCACTCTCCGCTGACCAGGCGAGAAAGTGCGCCGAGGCCGATCATGAAGGCCGAGACCGGCACGATCCCGGACCAAATCCCGAGCCATATCGATCGATGATCTTTCGAGTAACGAGAGAGATCGGACGAAGTGAAAGCGGCCGCGAACTGGCCCGACACCATGATGTTCATTCCGGCCAGAAGGGTCAGGCTCCCGTCGCCCGGCCGATTGATGAGCTCCCGGAACGGATGATCCAAGACGATCTTCCAGAACAAGAGACTGCAGAGAACGAGTAGAGCCGGCACCGACCAGGTGGCCAGCCTTTGAATCCAGCCGAAGCCCATGACCGCGATGACCACGTTGAGCGCCCCCATGACGGATATCATGAGAATCGGCGAAGAGAAGCCGGTCATCCGCTCCACCACGCCGTCCGCGGCCAAACCTGCGAGCTCCGCCTGAAACGCGAACCAGCCGACCCCGGAAACCGTGATCGCCAGCGATGCGATCCAAGTTCCCGAAGGAAACCCCAGGGATGAACGGGTGAGCACCGTCGCGGGCAGACCATGATCCGCTCCGGGGTAGCCAGTCAAGCTAATGATCGCGGCGGCCACGGTATTTCCGATGAGACCCACCAGGACCGCTTGCTTGAAGGAAAGGCCGGGGAGCAGAATTCCCCCCATCATCATCATAGGCAGGCAAACGTTGATTCCCGCATACATAGCGAAAAGCGAGAACCAACCCCGGGTGCGGTGAGCGGCGGGAACGGCGTCGACACCGAAAGATTCCGCTTTCAGGGACAATGGTACGAGCCTTTACAAGAAAAAAGACCGGCCGCGGCGATTAAGTCCGCAGCCGGCCTCGGAGCTGCGATTGATTTCGGGAGGAGCGAGCTTGCTCCCCCCCTTTCTCAGACGTAAGACTACCTAAACCTCCCTAGCCTGTTAAAAGTCGACCTTGAAACCGATCTGGATCTCGCGACCCGGGAAGGGCTCGACGGTACTGCCGAAGACATCACCAGCACATCCGCCGGGGTCGGGCAGGCTGTCGCCGGTCGAGTCCTGACAGGTCGAGTTCAACACGAACGGGTTCGCACGATTCGTCAGGTTGAAGAACTCGATCAATGCCGTGAAGGTGTTCCCTTCACCGAACGGGAGATTCCAAGCGATCCGGAAATCGATGTTGAAGAAGTCAGGCCCTTGGAACTGACCCTTCTCGGTTTCGATGAGACGGTTATCGAAGATGTCGTCGCCGTCGGTGTCGAACGGAAGCCCCGCCGCATTGAACGGGCGTCCCGACTGGTAGTTCAACACACCCGAAATGTCGAAGCCAGCCGGCAGACGATAGAGACCGCTGAAGACCATGACGTGCTCAGGCGCGTTCAGGCTCCGGCCGATGTCGCGTTCCGGAAAGTTGTTGAACAAAAAGCTGATCTCCGCTCCGCGCGGGGGAACTCTCAACGTCGAGAAGTTGTCGGTCGCGTCAGTGAACGTATAGCTCAGCAAGAAGTTGTAGTTCTGGCGGAAGCGCTTCTGCAAAGCGAGGGTAAAAGCATTGGTATCCAGGAACCCGAGGTTCTCGATCTCACTGAGACAAGGCCCGGGACCATCGATTGTGTTCAGGGTGCAGCTTCCCGCGATGGGCGCGGGGAGCAGGTTCACCACCCGACGCGACAGAAGGTTCTTCGAACGTCGGATGTGAACCTCGGCGTCGATGGTGAAGTCGTCGGTGAGGGCCTGCTCGACTCCGAAGTTCAAGGCATCGGTGTATGGCAGTGTATGGTCGTCCGATAGCGTCGTGATGCGCGTCACCTCGACGTCGAGCTGCCGGAACAAGAACGCCAACGGACGGTTGTTGACGATACTGGCGTCCCCTCTCTGATCGAGAAACGTGAACTGCTCGCCTAGGCCGAACGGGTGGGGAAAGGCGTCATTGAGAATGGCCACCGCTTCTTCCGGTGAGAGCCTCCCCCCGGTGAGCTCGGGAATGCTGTCGTAAGTCAGCACTGGGGGAAGCGTCGGATCGTCGACCTTGATGCCGAGAAGGTCGTAGATGACGTAGGGATTGCCCTGTCCGTTGATCACCGAGTCTTCCATGGTCACCCCATCGCGCTTGATGGTGAACGTGCCCGGTGAAGTGAGCGTAAAGCCAACTGGCATGATTTGCTCGAAAAGCGACGGGTTCGTGAGCACCCGGCTGCTCGACGCCTGCAAGGGCCCGAACGCGCCTAGTGCCGGATTGTTGTAGAAGGAAGCCCCCCGGGGAATGCTCTGCACCCCCAGATCGGCGAACTGGATCCCGCCCAACTCCGGCGTAAATGCGATCACCTCGGCAATACTCACATCATAGAAGCGACCCCAGCCGGCACGGAGTATGGTCCTTCCTTGGTTCTTCAAGTCCCATGCAATTCCCGTCCGCCACGCAACGCCACCGCTCCCGAAAAGGCTCGCGTAATCCCAGCGCACGCCGAGGTTAAGCGTTATCCCAGGTTTCGGCTCCCACGAATCCTGAGCGTACGCCGCCCAATTGTCCGTGCTGCCGATGGCGCGGTCGTTGTTCGGCCCCTGGCCGTCCACGATGACGGAACCGCCTATCTGCACGCTGATGTCGTAGCCAAGCCTTTCGAAGTTGCTCTCGAGGGCGGTGTTGCCCATGATGATCAAATCGGGCGGACTGAAGAAATGATCGATCGACACGTGATCCAGATCCAGTCCAAACTTAAAGGCGTGCGTGCCCGTCCCTTCGGTGTCCGCGAAATAGGAGAAATGCTCTTGCCATTGCCACCGCTGTTGTTCGCGATCGACGACGCCAATGCCAGCGTTGGAAATGAATATCTGGAAGTTGGGAACGAATAAGATTGGAGCGAGCGACTCGGCGGAGGCTGGTTTTTCGGTGTTCTCCTTGTAGTCGCTCTTCCACCAGCGGAGCGAGGATTCCAAGAACGAGGTATCGCTGAAAAAAGCGGTGTGGCGTCCGTTGATGCTTTTGGTGTTCCGGTCGATGTCCGAAGCGATCGAAGGAAGCGTAATCGTCCCGGGAGGCGGCCCGGCGAACAATTCGCTGGCGGCCGGTTGGAAGTCACTATCCGTACGGCGGTTCAGGTTCCAGGTCACGAACAGTTGATTCTGGGCATTGAACCGGTGATCGAACTTGAAGAGGTTTGTGATCCTCTTTTCCTGAGGGACCGCGTCCAGAGGCTCCCCCCCCGTGGCAGGGGCGAAATAGCCGGACAGCAGAATCGGTGTCAGGATCGACTGGTCCAAGTTGGACCCCCGGTCTTCCTTCACATACTGAAACGCATCGAAGAAGAAGGACTTGTCCGACTTTATGGGACCGCCCAAGGTGCCGCCCACCTCAATGCGCTCGAGCGCCTGAGGGTCTTGCCCCTCCACGTTCGAGGAGTTCAGCGAATCGTTACGGATGAAGAAGAAGCCCCGTGCGTCGACCTGGTTCGTTCCAGAGCGCGTGACGATGTTCGTCACCGCACCAGAAGCCCGGCCGTACTCCGCCGGGTACCCCGCCAGATAGACCTTGAACTCTTGGATCGCGTCCTGGACGAAAAACTCCGCCGCCTCACGCGTCCAGAGGTCGTTGGCGTCGTTGCCGTCGATCAGAAACGAATTCGAGATCGCCCGCTCTCCGAAAACGGTGAACGAGGTCCCCTGGTCTGAAGCCGAGGGACGCTTGGCCACACCCGGTACGAGCTCGACGAGATCGATGAACTCACGGCCCTTGAGCGGAATCGAATCGATGGTCGTGTTGTCGATGGGAACGCCGAGACCGGATTCCTTGACCCGCACCGGTGCCGAGTCCGCCATGACCGTGATCGTCTCCTCCACTCCCGCGAGTTGGAGGATGACCTGCACGCGGACCGTCGTACCGACCGTGACGATGATGTCCGTCACCGTCTCAGTCGCGAAGCCGGAGAGCTCCCACAATCGCCTGGTAGGTTCCGGCCTGAACACCCGGAATCCGAAACGCGCCCTGGGCGTCGGTCGTCACCGTGACGCTGCCGCGAACCAGCGCCGGGCTACTGGCGGTCAGACTCGCACCAGGTAACACCGCACCACCTTGGTCGGCGACCGTCCCGGCGATAACACCGGTAATACCTTGCGCCGAAACCAGAGGTGCTGCCATTAGCAGCAGCACAGCGAAAAGAATAGGAATTCGAACGTAGAAAAACCTCATGCCGAACCTCCTTCGGGGATCGCCCGAGTTTGAAGGGAAACGAAGGTTTGCTGCGAATGGGTCCGGGCGTACGCCTTCTCTCGCATGTATGAACAAGGCAGCTCAGGGCAACGGGAAGACGACCCCAGTGAGAAGACCTTACTAAAGGATAACAGCGCGCCCATATGACTCCGATCGAGGAGCCTCACGGCCGAACCAGGGGGTGAAAGTAGCGATATCGGTTTTGACCCACCGTGGCGCTTTCAGCCGGCGAGCGAAAGAGCCTCAGCATCGAGGCCCCTCCCCGATCAAGCCCCAGATCCTAAGCGGTTCGCTGACGCCAGTCAAGTGGATTGTCGGCGGAGGCACCGACTGGCCCGGCGGAGCCACGACGGAGGTCGTATACCGAGTACTGTGTGGAGCTCGGAACGTTGCTTTGCTATTTCACCTGAAAGCTCGCCCCGTCTGACAAGGTGAGTCGCTTGCCATCGAAGGTGGCTCCCACCGTCTCATCGCGGCGGCAGGAGACCTGGTCGCCTTTGGGTGCTTCCGCCATCAAGTGTTGGTGGCCGCCGCGTAACCCGCTCGCGTGCTAGAGTTTGAGCCAGAATTCCGAAGACACAGTTCTCTCATCGTAAGGGCAATCCGAAGTGAAGAATAGCAGATGTCTCAATCCCGCATGTGCGTTGCGGGGCAAAGTCAGTTCCGGAAACATCGTTCGCCACGGATTCTACCGAACCAAGTCTGGGAAACGCCGTCGATACCGGTGCGGCGAGTGCGGAAAGACGTTCTCCTCGACGAAAGGCACGCCCTACTACCGTCTCCAACATCGAAGAGCTACTTTCGACGGGGTCATCGCTCTCAGAGTCGAGGGTGTCAGCATTTCCGCGATTTCCCGGATCGAAGGGATTGCCTGGAACACCGTCGCCCGCTGGCTTGAGAAGGCAGCCCAAGTGTGTCGTCGATTCAACCACACAAGGATCGCTGGCTTCGCTGCCGAAGAGCTTCAAGCCGACGAGATTCGCACGTTCGCGGGCAACAAGAAGACGCCGAGTTGGGTCTTCGTTACGATCGAGGTCTGGTCTCGGCTCTGGCCATCGACGGTGACGGGAAGGCGAAGCTACCGGAACACTCACGCTCTGTTTCACGACCTTTCGAGGCGGATGAATTTCGAGGGTCTTCCCTTGATCGTTACGGATGGATTCGAATTCTACCAGAAGGTCATCCGTCGCTTCTTCGGGCCAGCGTGTCTCTACGGCCAAGTCCTCAAAACGCGCAGGAACGATCGTATCATCAAGGTCGAACGCAGAGCGCTGCACGGAGCCGCGTGGCGATTTGATGACGCGCTCAATAACTCCGAGGACTCCTCAACATTGAACACGTCATTCATCGAGCGGTTGAATCTGACCATCCGGCAAAGCTCGGCATACCTTTCGAGACGAACGCTTTCCCACGCTCGCTCGACGGAGAGGCTCGATGAGCACCTGGAGTTGCTCCGTTGCTATTACAACTTCGTCCGACCGCACGGAGCTCTGAAGTTCGGACGTGAGATCCGAACTCCGGCTATGCAGGCCGGTCTCACCACGCGACGGCTCACCTTTCGAGACATCTTCTTGGCGACGACGATTCCTTTGTGGTCGCGGATCGAGGTTTTCCTGCTCACTGGGGCGCGCAACCCGCTCTCTTCCGCACCTGTACCACTGCCCGCAGCCGCGTAGCAACACTTGATGGCGGAAGCACCGCCCCCGCCACAACTAAAGCCGACCTCGCCGATATCGAATCGCTGTACGGTTAATCTCGTTCCCAAGTCCTGTATTCGTTCAGAGCACTCCACTCGTCGCCCCGCCGTGAACGTCCCTTGAGATTGGGAGAGAAAGGAATTGTCGAAATGGCTTCGCTGAAACTGTGTGCTGTGGGGTTTCGTGGGTCGCTTCCATCAAGGGTGTAGTAGACCCTTTCCGCTCCCGCCGGGCGTCGGATAGTGACGCTGTCAGAAGCTCGTTCGAACACCGGCGGGTCGAGGGTGGGATAGTAATCATGGTCCCGAAGCGCTCGAATGAACCTTTCCACGTTTCCGTCCATCAAGTCTAGAACATAGTCCCGCGCCTGCTTCCAATGCACATCCCGCGTGCGGGGACGATTCTCCCTTCCGGGGCCCGCATCGCCCCAGCGGGCCGACTCACAAAACATCGCCGCTTCCACGTAGTCCGCTAGCTTTCGAAAATTGGTTTGGTTTATATGGTCCGCGAGGGGACCGCCATTGTAGCAGGCACGATAGACGCGATCCGCGAACTCCAGCCGGAACTCTGGGCTGTCCGCCAAAGCCATCCATAGTTGGTGTAGCACGGACGTTCCGCCCGATACGAACTTGGGTGGAACCCAAGCCCCCGCATGCCCAACTTTGTCAGCAAGCCCGTAGGTATTCTCCGAATCCCAGCAGAAATACAATCCGGCACCGGGAGGGTGAATCCGAATCCCTCCATACCAATTTCGTTTTCCCCAATCTCCCGTACCGGAAAACCAATTCAGCAGGATGTAGTCGCTAAACTGGGCCGTATTCAATAGGGTTTTCATCTCCCGGTATTTTGCGGGCTCCGAGAGGTCATGCTCACGCGCATAACGGTACATGGTGGTATACCAGCGCGGGTGGTTCGGCTTGCCGACTACGCCCGAATGGTTGATAGCAAACCAGTCAGCCGGATCGCCGCCATAGTACGAAGCGAGAAAACGTCGCTCTGGACGCTCCACCGCGTTATATACGCCCCAGTAAATCCCGTTCAGATAGAGATGCACGAAAATGCCGTGCGCAGCCGTACCGCTCAAAGAAAGCTGCGAGTCTCGAGCGTGTTGGTCGCGGACATAGACCGCCAATTCGCTCACTCCCGGCCAGACGAGGATCCTGCCTCTCGACCAGTTTTCTTCCCCCCCTGCCCGAAGAACGATGGTATTGAACTCTTTCACTGCAGATTCGGCATGATGCACGGCGCTCTCGAAAAAAGGGTATCTCAACATTCCTGGACCGAAATCTTTGCTGAAGACCAGGCGGAACGAGTTCTTTTCCTTGGGATGCGACCAACTATGCCTTCTAACTCCGCAATCGACCTGAAAGCCCTCGAAGTGGGAAAACTTACTGGGATAGAGGAGCTCAACCGAGGCGGGACGGGTCAGTGGGCCCTTTCCAAAGTAGAGCCCTTGGCTCTCATTAAAGAGATGGTCCATGTCCATGACAATGGAGAGGGTGGGAATCGACGTCAGTCCTTCCACGAACTCCCGCTGGTTGCTCGTATTCACGACATCGGGATCGATCCCGATGTCGAGATCTGCGTACGGAGCCATATTGAAGGAGCGAAACGAAGCCGAATAATCGAATGGCAAGGTCGCCTGGTCCTTCACCGTGGTCGGAAAGATATAGGTATGGGTGTCAACGTTCGTGCTCCTCGCACCAGGCTTGTACGCCACGGCCCGAAGGACAGTCGTTTTATCCACAAGAACCTTGTTGCCGACGATTCCATGACTTACGCTCGGCTTACTGCCGTCGGTGGTATAGACGATCGTTGCGCCGGGAGTGGCGGTGGTGAGGATCACTTCGAAAGGGGTCTCATAGAAGCCGCGGTCGTGGCTGAACTTCGTATCGCCTACTGAGTCCATCCGGTCGGGTCGGCGATGCCAATCATTGAAGAGCTCGACCGATTGTCCCAACCGGGCGTTCGCAGGTGCGCTCGCAAGAACCGGATCGCCCCAAACCGGAACCAGTGACTGCCGATGCACCGCGCCCGAGACGTCCAGCACAGGCCGCGCCGTGAATACCAGCGAGACCGCTCTCCCCTCCCACGGAGTGAGATCAACCATGCGGTCGTTCCAACGATTCCCCTCCTGTGCAGCAAGGGTCTCGCGGAACACGCGGCTCCGCTTGCTATCGGCTTCGATCTCGATCAGGAACTCTGTCGCAGGCAGGCCTGCACTGGGTGTGCCCAATACAGCCATCGAGAACTGGAGAACGGCGTTCTGTGGTACCCTTAGCGGGGACACCCACCTCGATCCGTCAAACGCTGTTCGGGACTTTCCTTCCAACTCCACTTCCATGGAAGGCTGAGAAGGAGCGAGAAGGGAAACAGCGCGCTCTCTCGATGGGTCGCTGCAAGCTGCGCCAAATGCTAGCAGCATCAGGACAAGCGTGCCGATTCGTCTCTCCATCATTACGTTGCGAGGGCCAGCTGGTGCCGTCGGCACGATTGACCTGCCGACAAGAATTGTAGCACTTTGAAGTTGGGGACATGGGATCATGGTGACCGCATTGGGCGGGCAAAAGGCACGCCAGAGTGACCCCACGCGGCGGCCAGCGCGGGAGCATCGTGACCGTTGGTTGAAAGACTCAGATTCAGCGTGTGCTGTGTGCCGGGGAAGAGCCGCAGGAGGTCGGGACCCAGGTTGAGGCCCAATCCTAGAAAAGTAAGGACATCAAGGGTGTCCAGGTACACCTAGACCAGAACGTGTTAGCCTGCTATATTTCGTGGTCACTCCGGCCTCGATTCTGGCCTGTGCCTTCTATTTATTCATCCGCGCGCCCAGAACTTGATCGGTCTCCGGTCTGCCGGGACCATGCCTGCATGGTTTCGTCGTTTGTTCGCGCTCAGCCTTTGGCACGTCCGCAAACACAGACACTAAGCTACTGGATTTATGATCTATTTGGTGCTTGCGCTGTTTGCTGTTGGTGATGTGTACGTATCCTTTTGCAAAAAAAGCGCTTACGCTCCATTTAGCGCGCGGCGAAGGTCGCGAGCGCTATTTTGGCTGTGATTTAATGCAGCGTAAAGTCTTAGCGTCATCTCACCAATAATGGCGGAAGCACCCAAAAACTCAGCCGGTCATCTTTCGCAGCCGTAAGTGACTTCGGCTACGATGCTTGCGATGAGCCCATTTGTCTCGCCACAAATCTTCCTGGTCTCGCTCCTGGCCGGTTGGCTGAACCAGGAGCAGCAGAAGATCCTTGAGTATCTGCAGGAGGAGAACCGTGTTTTGAAGGCGCAGCTCGGTCAGCGGTTGCGCTTGAGCGACGAGCAGCGTCGACGGCTTGCGGCCAAGGGGAAAGAGCTTGGACGGAAACTCCTCGGGGAAGTGGCAACTCTGGTCACCCCGGATACGCTTCTCCGATGGCACCGTGAGCTCATCGCGAGGAAATGGACGTACCCTCGTCGTCAAACGGGGCGTCCGCCCATCTCGTCGGAAATCGAGGAGTTGGTCGTGCGCATGGCCAAGTCGAGTCCGTCTTGGGGCTACGCTCGAATCCAAGGAGCTATGGCCAACCTGGGCCACAAGATCGCGCCGAACAATCAGGCGTGAAGCCCCTTCGCCTTCCCGCGAATAGTTCGAATCTGAACGCATATGCGGAAAGATTCGTTCTCTCCATACGTCGAGAGTGTCTCGACCGCTTCGTACCTCTCAGTGAGCGACACCTGCGCACAGCGGTAACCGAATACGTAGTGCACTATCACACAGAACGGAACCACCAAGGTCTCGGCAACGAGCTCCTCACACCTCTGCCGGCAAGCGCGAATGACGCTGGCCCCATCGTGTCGCGAGAGCGACTTGAGGGCATTCTCAACTACTACTGCCGTGCCGCGTAGATGGTCGCCGGCGACGGTAGCCCCTCGGTGCGCTCGACCAGCGTAGCGTGGAAACAGCTTCAGGCACACGCTTCGATATTCGCTCTCGACTAGGTGATCATCTGCATGGTGACGACCCGCCCGCCCAAGACGATTGTAAAGCCCACGGCCCTTGGCCCGGTCGCAAACACAGACACTAAGTTGCTGATTTATGGCCTATTTCAAAAGGGCCGAGTTTTGGCACAGGACGGGGTCCATCGCCCCGTCGATTCCGGAGCTGTTTCCTTCGGGTACCAGCCGCTGGTGTAGGCCAGTACAACAAAGGGTAGAGCAGAATCCAACTCCCTAAAAAAGTGGGTCTACGCGGATTCGTGTGGGTTGAAAACTGCATTTCTGGGTAATGGCGGAAGGAAAGCCGCCACGATCTTCAGCTTGAGATATTCCTCGTCGCGATAGCCCGTAGGCGCGTCGTTGCAGAACACGGATTTTGTTGTTGACCCCTTCAACTAGGCCGAGACTGACTTTGTTCTCCGGATGACAGTAGGAGGCGATACCATCCCAATGGGACTCAATCATACCGGCGAACTTCTGGTACGGATGCAGGCGTTGCCATTTGAGGCTGTCTTTCCAACGAGTGAAAAAGGCGCGAGCGCCGCGTTCGGTGCGGTAATCCCAGAGTTGCCCGAAGACCTCCTTCAAAATATAGGCGGTGTTCAGGCGCCGGTTGGCCTGGAGCAACTTTTTGAGTGCGCGGCGACCGTCTAGGCTCAGGTTCTCCCGCCGGGAAAGCAAAGTGTAACGCTTGTAGCGCGAGTTGTTCGCCAGCCAGTCTAGGTGTTCTACATGCACACCGCCGCACCCAGAACAGTTGACGCGCCAACGCTCGTATTCCAGATAGATCCGCCAGCCTGCCAACGACAGGTCGCGGACCCGGCACACTTGCTTGTCATAGCGCCCCCGGCACCGTTGCCCACAGTAAGAGCACACAGCTGTTTTTTTCGCCTCTTGAGCTGGATGACGCGGGCGTATCGGTCACCGAATAGACCCTTCAATCCGGCACCAACCACGAAACCTGGCAGCGCAAACAGCGAGCGGATCGACTGGGAATTTTTCACTCGGTTAGCCTATCCTAAAAATGGACCACTTTTCAGCACCTGATGAAGTACTCGATACCTTTTCCACACAATGAGTTACACTGTTTTTCCGTCAGAACTTACCCACACGAATCCGCGTAAACCCAGTTAAATAGTTGCCCAAAATAGCGCTCGTGACCATCGCTGCACGCTAAATGGAACGTAAGCACTTTTTTTGCAAAGGGATGCGTACACATCACCAACAGCAAACAGCGCAAGCACCTGCCCCCGAACAACAGCAGTCCACGCGATTCGCCCGTGCGCCAGGGCGCGTCAGTTGCTTCGGCCGCTCACCCGGGATGTGTCCCGAGGTCCGTGGAAAAAGAACGGCGCCCTCCACCCTGTCATCAGAGTATCATATCAGGCGGTAACCTCCGCGTGTTCGAGAACCTCGCTCAGACGTTGGTAGCCGTCGATGCGTCGTAGTTGAATCTGGCCAGAGGCGATAAGCCCAAACAGCAAAGCGACCGCGGACTCCTCGCTGGAGAACGACGCTTGGGTTTTCGTCCGGCGTCGAAATTCGCGGTTGAGATTCTCCAGAGCATTGGTCGTTCGAATCGATTTCCACATGGCACGAGGGAATTCATAGAAGGTCAGCAGCTGATTACCGGCCTCCTCTAGGCTTCGGACGACGGCCGGCGCGAGAGGCGTCCACTTGGCGACGAGCTCGTCATAGGCTTTGCGAGCATCGAACCCGTTCTTGGCGTAGACGATCCGGTTGTAGTCACGCCGGAGCTCACGGCGTGCGTGCGCCGGGCAATGTTGGAGCAAGTTGGCGCGCTTGTGCCCGGTACATCGCTGCAACCGGCACCCCGTCCTGTGCCAAAACTCGGCCCTTTTGCAACAGACTAAAAATCAACAGCTGAGACCTCGGCCTAAAGAGGGAGGAATGAGGAATAAGGTCGGCTTGGGGGGCGCGCTCCCTAGGGATTGCTCCACTAGGCACTTACCCCACGCCCGGCGGTGCCGATTCGCCCGAGGCCGAGCCGACCGCGAAACAACAGCGCCCATACCAGCAACCAGAGCGCTACCGCCCCGGCGCTGATACCGAGCACCAACACCGGATTGTAGGCCAGCGCCAGCGGAATGGCGGCACTGGTCCACAGCCCGCCGCCCATGAACGGCTCGTGCATGAGTTGCTTGTAACCGAAGGCCGAGGTGGCGTCCGTGTCGCCCTCGGGATCTACGACGCGCAACAGCAGGAGGCCCGTGGCGGTGACGCCCATCGATTGCCCCATCTCGGCGATCGAGCGCTCGAACCACGAATCCGCTGGCAAGAGGCGACGCGCCAGCCACACCACGCAGAAGACGTTCCACAGCACTCCGGCGGCGACCAGGATCGCCAAGGGCACGAGCCCCCCCAGCACCACCTTCACATTGATGGTCGAGATCGCAGCCACCACCAGGAAATCCATGGCGGTGCCCGAGAGGCGCTGCATGAGGCGATGGTCGAGCGGATTGCGCTTGGTGAAGTTGGCGAAAAAGACCTGCACCACCAGACCACCGATCATGCACAGCGGAAAGAGCGGGAAACTGTTGAAAAAGGCGCGACCGTCGGCGCTCGGAGGCCGCACCAGGAGCTCAACGCGCACCAAGCCGCTGTGGATCAGATAGCCAATGAAGACACCGAGACCGATGATGGCGAGATGGAAGCTGAGGCTGTCGATTGACGCCGCCGACACGGTCTGGCTCCCGGCACTCGGCCGTTCGGCTGGGTCGTAGACGCCTACGATACTGCTCTCAGGCATGTCCTCAATGCGCTTCAGTTGCTGGGTGTAGCCCCGGCGCGCCGCCCAGTTGATGAGCGCCATCCCGACGATGATGGCAAACAGGACGCCGCAGGTCGCCGACGTGAGGGCTAGGTCCCTGCCCTCGGGCCAGGCATAGGCATCGAAGACCGGCTCCAGACCAGCGGCCGTGCCGTGCCCACCCTCGAAGCCGACCGGAATGATGGTGCCGATGGCCCCCGGGACGTCAAAAACCGGTGTTAGAAGCACGATTGCCACCCCAAGGCCGAAGACGTACTGCCCCCAGGCGACGATTTGACCGTACGCCAACTGCGGCCCGGCAATCCCCCAGATGCGTCTGATCGGTGGAATGAAGACTCCCAGGAAGAGGGCCGAAAAGACGATGTTGATGAGGAATCCTGGCAGTCGAGTCCAGCCCGCCGTCGTCGCTTCGGGTAAGAAGCCACCGATCGTCTGCACGAGCGCCAGCCCAAGCAGACCACCGATCACCGATGCCGGCAGGTAAAGCTTCTGGAACAGACGGATCGTAACTCGCAGGATCTTGCCGACCACCAGCAGGATGCATAACGCGCTAAAGGCAAGGACGATGTCCATAGAGCTACCCTCAGAAGGTGTAGAAATAGAGTAAAGGTGGAGTAACCTTCCGCGTTGTCGAACACGGCCTGAAGGAGCCTACAGAAGGAAACACCGCCATGAAGGAAAAGACCACAAAACGAAGGACCTCGTCAAGGGTGGCTTGGGTGTACCTTCTATTTATTCATCCGCGCGCCCCGAACTTTGATTAGTCTCCGATCTACCGGCACCGTGCCTGCATGATCCCGTCCTGTGCCAAAATTTGATCCACATGCAACGTTACAAGCGAACAGTTGACGCGGCGTGGGCGGTGAGGCCCGCGACAACCATTGAGCAGAGCTACCCTTTGGACGGGTCGTCACCATGCAGATGACCACCTAGTCGAGAGCGAATATCCAAGCGTGTTCCTGAAGCTGTTTTCACGCTACGCCGAGCGGGCCCACCGAGGGGCTACCGTCCCGGCCACAATCTACGCGGCACGGCAGTAGTAGTTGAGAATGCCCCCAAGTCGCTCTCGCGACACGATGGGGCCAGCGCTATTCGCGCTTGCCGGCAGAGGAGTGAGGAGCTCGTTGCCGAGACCTTGGTGGTTCCGTTCTGTGTGATAGTGCACTACGTATTCGGTTACCGCTGTGCGCAGGTGTCGCTCACTGAGAGGTACGAAGCGGTCGAGACACTCTCGACGTATGGAGAGAACGAATCTTTCCGCGTATGCGTTCAGATTCGGACTGTTCGCTGGAAGGCGGAGGGGCTTCACACCTGAATCTCTCAAGAGCCCACGTTGGGCTTGATCCGGTTTCGTAGACGGTTTAGTTAAGCTGGCGAAGTCCTCATCCGTCGTTCAAACTCGGCCGGACTGACCTGGCCGAGGGTCGAGTGTCGTCGTCTCTGGTTGTAGAATACCTCGATGAAGTCGAAGAGGGCCATCTTGGCCTCGCCGCAACTGAGGAAATGCTCCCCAAGCTCGTGCTTGACCGTGGAGAACCAGCTCTCGATGACGGCGTTGTCGTAGCAGTTGCCCCGTCGGCTCATGCTCCCGGTCATGCCATGCGTCTCAAGGAGACGTTGGTAGTCTTTGCTGGCATACGGACTGCCCTGATCGGAGTGATGCAAGAGCCCCGCGGCCGGTTGGCGACGTTTCAGTGCCATCCGCAACGCCTTGATAACCAGGTGACGGTCGTTAATAGCACTTACGGCCCACCCAACGAGGAATCGCGAGTAGAGGTCGAGGAGCGCCGCGAGATAAAGCTTCCCGCCGCTGCCGATCACGAACTCGGTCGTGTCCCCGACCCACCGTTGGTTCGGCGCATCGGCGACGAAGTCTTGCCCGAGCACATTGGCCGCGACGGGCTGGCCATGACCGCTTACCGTCGTGCGCTTGAAGCGTTTGCGTACTCGAGCAATGAGGCCTTCTGCCTGTTTCAACCGAATCACCCGCTTCCCGACTCACTCGATACCCCTGCTCGTGCAGGTCGTGATAAATCCGCGGACTCCCATAGGTGCGGCGACTCGCCTCATGGGAGGCACGAATCAACACGCGCAACTGGCGGTCCCGGCGCGCGTGGGCCGACGGCGGCCGACGTACCCAGGCATAAAAGCCACTCCGAGAGACGTTGAGAATCTGACACAGGTGAACGACCGGTACGGTGGCCTTCTCCGCCTGGATGAACGCGAATCTTACTCGCTCTCCTTCGCGAAGAAGGCCGCGGCTTTTTTTAAAACGTCGCGCTCCACCCGCAACCGCCGATTCTCTTTGCGGAGCCGCCGAAGCTCCTCGCGTTCCACGCCCGTCAAGCCCGTCCGGCCCTTCGTCCGATCGGCCCGGGCCTGACGGACCCAGTTGCGAAACGCCGATTCGGTGAGGTCAAGCTCCCGGGCCACCCGACCCACGCTCTGGCCCTCATCAAGCACCAGCCGGACCGCGCCTGCCTTAAACTCGTCATCAAACTCCCGGCGGGGTCGCCGGGGCTGCGTTGTCTTTGCCATTGTGGACATCGTATCCGCCTTTTCAGAAAGTGTCCACGAAACTGGATCAAGCCCACGTACCGCCTCGGTGAATAGCGGGTCCCGGTCGTGGATGAGGTACCGCTTGCCAAGGAGGAAACCATCCCACATGTCCGTGAGGTTTCTTGCCGCCTGCTTCATCCACTCCCCGTTTGGGTCCGAGGTCATCCCACCGATGCACACGCAGCGAGTGGCGATATCGATGACAAACAGGAGATGGTAGCGGACGAGCCCGAACGGGTTCACCACCTCGACGGTGAACAGGTCTGTCGCAGCGATAGCGCCCCAATGAGCCTTGAGGAAAGTGCTCCACGAACATGCTCTTGCCCCGCTCCGGAGCCGGCGCGATACCGTGCTCGGCGAGGAGCCTCTTGATGGTGTTGCGTCCGAGTTCATGTCCGAGGTTCTTGAGTGCACCCCGCAGGCGCGTATATCCCCACGTCGGGTTCTCCTGCGCCACGCGCACAATGAGCTCACGGATGTCCTTCGCCGTCGGAGGTCGGCCTGGGCTCCGGTTCTTGCTGCCATCATACTTGGCTGCGATGAGGCAGCGGTACCAGCGCAGGAGCGTAGCGGGTGTGGCAACCGACGCAATCTGGGCCAGCGCCTCGCGGCCTAAAGCTTGGGCCTTGACGGCGAGCCTGCGCCGGTCGTCGTCCGAGAGCCTGAGACGCTTGCCCCGAAGCCCGGCTCGGAGCACACGGTTCTCCTCTTGCTGGTAGTCGATCACATCCTGCTGCTGGCGGTTGACCCAGCCAGAACGAGCAGTAGGAATTGCACGTGGTAGGTCATCATGGGTCTGAAGATAACACCCTCGGGCCAGACGATTGTAAAGCCCACGGCCCTTGGCACGGTCGCAAACACAGACACTAAGCTGCTGATTTATGGCCTATTTCAAAAGGGCTGAGTTTTGGCACAGGACGGGGTAGCTATTGGCTAGTTTGCTAGATTCCCCATTCCTAAATTAGGACTGTGCCTTCTATTTGTTCATCCGCACGCCCCGAACTTGATTAGTCTCCGGTCTGCCGACACCATGCCGGCATGATTTCGTCATTTGGTTCGCGCTCTCATCTCTGCCTTCAAGGCTCGTCGTGAGCTAGCTGTGCCCGTCGTGTCCAAAAACACAAACGAACTCATGACCTGCGCGCCGTTGCGGATTAGAGGCGCCTAGGCTTGGTTGGCAATGGAAGCTAGAATCCTCGGTCAAGGCGAGCCCTTCTTGTTCGGGGTCCGCGCTTGCCCTTGCCCGCAGCCTCCGCAGTCAGGGGTGTGCTCCGCAAAAATTCGACCCGTTGTTGATTCCGCGGTTTAGACCCGCCAGGATTGCCCGTTTCGCGACGAACGGATGAGGTGATCCGACGTCATTGTAAACGTGGAAAGGTTCGCTCTCGCGTCTGCTCTCGAATTTTGTGTCAGCTTTCGTCAACGCCGTCGTGTCGAGATTGTTCTCTTCCGATGGCGATACCAGAACGCTCTAGTCTCGTTCTGACATCTTGACGGCATGGGCGAGCTCCGTCGCAATGTCCAGCCACGCGGCTAGCTCGGTGGCGCTCGGCGCCAGCTCGTAGACGTGGTGATGGCACGCGTTGCTCAGCCCGGACCAGGTGTAGGCAACCTGACCGGCGAGTCCGTCCGTCGTGAGATAGGTCGGAAGACACACGAGCTGGGCGCGCATGGAGGTGGTCTCCATGCCGGGAAGTCGCTTCGTCCACCACTGCGCCAGTGAGGCTTCGAGGGCCTGGCGGCAGAGATGGGCGGCGGCACGAGGCCAGATTCCCTTCGCGTTGGCGTCGGGCCGCGAAAGTAGACCTTTGGCGGCGTCGAGGAGGTCCTCGGGGGTGTAGTCGGTGACGGCGATCATGCGAGTTTCACGAGCTTGCCTGCGAGCTTGTCCAC
Organism: Candidatus Marinacidobacterales bacterium; assembly: GCA_965219415.1. GTDB lineage: Bacteria > Acidobacteriota > Vicinamibacteria > Marinacidobacterales > DATDRI01 > CBDCNP01. The sequence goes on along the minus strand of CBDCNP010000002.1, from coordinate 5,566,054 downwards.
GTTGCGCACGAAGCTAAGCGCGTCGCCTCCGGGAAAGCCCTTGTGGGCGCCCTCGTTGCAGAGCTTGACGGTGTCGATCTGCCACGGACCGAAACGGTTCTTAATGCCGTTGTAGACGCCGCTGGCCTTTTCCGCGTCATCGAAAAGCGCGAGGGCCAGGCGCGGGACGAGCTTCGTGTGGGTGTCGAAGAGTTCCTCGACGGATTCGTGCGAGTCGCCTCGCGTGAGACGACGGCGACGCACGACGTCGAGACAAGCGGCCTCGAGGCTATGTCGGCACAGGCTCGGGACGACGCGCTCGCGCGCGATCTTGGGCAGGTCCTTGGTGCTCACGAGGGAGAAGGCGTCATCCAGGTACTGACGCATGGGACTTTGCACCTTGCGGAGCTCGACGAGTGAGCCTTCTCGTCGCAAGACCTCGACGATCGTGGCGGGGACCTCGAGGCGCCGCACGGCATCGGGCAGGCGGTCGTCGTGGGTGAAGACGACGACCTGGCGATCGAAGGCCACCTCGCCTAGGACTTTGGCGAGGCCGTCGACGCGAGCGGGGTCCATGGACTGAACCGGGTCGTCGATGACGAGGAATCGGAACGGGCTCGCCTCAAGGGTCGCTCTGGGGAGAAACAAAGCGAGCGCGAGCGAATGAAGCTCGCCCTGGCTCATGACGCCGAGGGCGGCGCCTTCGGTGCCGTCGACGGTCACGTCGAGGCTCACTTTGCGGGACGTCGCCTTGCCTTCGAAGGTAACGTCTTCGAGCTCGACGCTGCTGCGGGTTCTCAAAAGCTCCCAAATACCTTTGACCTTCTCTTTGATGGGCTGGAAGCGCTCATTGCGGATGGCGGTGGTAGTGGTCCGGACCCAGTCTTCCGCGGCCTTCAGGTGCTTGACGGTTTCGGTTTCGGACTGCATCTGGCGGGCAGCGGGAAGCCATTCGGCGAGGGAGAGGGCCATCGGTCTCCACTGGTCTTCGCGCTTGGCGAGCTTTTGTTGCGCCTGCTCGCGGAAGAGCTCAAGGGCTAGATTGAGCTCGGGAGCTTGCGTTTCGAGGTGGTTGGCGAGCTCCTCGCCCGTCGAGCTCGACGCCTGGTGCCACCCGCTCCAGGCGAGCTGGACGGCGTCGGCGTCGACGCCGAGCTCGCTGGCCATCAATAAGGAGGGAGGCAGGGGTGTCGCCGCCGCCTGCGCGACCCGCTCCGCGTCACGAAGCGCGCGGTGCGCTTTCTCGGCAGCGGCAGCCTCTTTTCTGAGCGCCTGGGCTTCCGCCTCGGCCTGGCAGTGCCAAACCTCGTTGAGTGCCGAGGAGCGTCCACAGACGGGGCAGTCGCCGTCTCCGTCGTGGCGGTGGAGCTCGAGGGCTTTGTCCAGAATCTCGGCTCGTCGGCGGGCTTTGTCGGCATCCGTTCCAGCGATACTCTGTCGATCCCGGACCGCCTGCCGGAGCTGGGCGACGATCTCGGAGACGCGCTCGGGATTCGGCCCCTGAAGCTGGGTGAGCTCCCGAAGCCGCGCGACAGTCGAGTCTGTCTCAGAGACCGCACCGCCCGCGACGAGGCCTTCGACGGCATCGAGGTTCCATTTCGTGCCCTTGGTGGCCTCGAGGCATTTTGCCGCCCGCTCATCGGGATGCGCCTTGAGCGAGGCGCGGAGCTCTTTGAGTTTGTCCTTGGCCTTCTTGTGGATCTTGCTTCGTGAACCGCGCGCTTCTTTGAGCGCGTCGGCGGCGGCAACGAGCTCTTCGAGCCCGAGAATCGAGGCGAGGGCATCGAAGAGCTTTGAGGGGCCCTCTTCGAGCATGGAGCCGAGCTCGTTATAGGAAAGAAAAGGACGGTAAGTGGCGAGCGGTGTTGCCCAACCGAGCTGAGAGAGGGGACCGGTCTTTTTCTTATGGGCGTGGGTGATCGTGGCCTCGCCAGCCTCGAGCGTGTCGTTCGCACTCCATTGCCGTGACGCGACGTAGGGGCCCGCCTGGCCGTCAATGAGAAGCGTTGCCTCGATCTTCGTTACGTCGGGTTCATGGAGATTGCGCCAGCCGTCCTTCCAGACCCTACTGCGCTTGGAGCTCCATCTCTGATTGTCGCCGGTAAGGAGGAGCTCGAGCGCCTCCGCGAAGCTCGATTTGCCCGAGCCGTTGCGTCCGACGACCAGCGTCAGCCCTGGACCAGGGGAGAGAGCAAGCTCAGCGCTCGGTCCGATACCGCGAAAACCTTGAACGCGCACGGCGTCGATGTACGCGCGAGCGGGATCTTCCGGTTCAGCGGATTCGGTGGCGGGCGCGGCCGGCGTTTTGCCGCCGAGGCATACCTCGACCTCGCCGAGGAGCGCCGCGAGCACGAGCTCTCTTGCCGTCTCGGACAGGACGACATCCTGCTGGAGGCGTTCGAGCACGTCTGAGTGGAGTTTCTCGGCCACGGCAACTGGATTCTAAGTCGGCGCCGTTCAGAATTCGAATGGAGGAACTCACTCGGCCCTTCTTTGCTGCCGAAGAGCGACATTCTCGAGAGCCAGCTCACGACGAGCCTTGAAGGCAGAGATGAGAGCGGGAACCAACGACGAAATTATGTCGGCATGGTGCTGGCAGACCGGAGATAAATCAAGTTCGGTGCGCGCGGATGAATAAATAGAAGGCACAGGTCGACCGGTGGAGAAACACTTGCCGGTTGAGAGGTTGTGACACGGAAAAAAGAAGATCGCGTATTGACGGGGCCATGTGAGGGAGTTCCTGCGAACTCGTGTTCGCCTCGGTGGAGGTTCTGCACTCTGTCGCTGCAGGGCCACCGACGCAATAACGTGCTGGAGAAAGAAGGCGTTGTTCCCCGCGAGAAGCTAGGACCGTCAGGCGAGCGGGAACCAACGACGAAATCATGCCGGCATGGTGCCGGCAGACCGGAGACCAATCAAGTTCGGGGCGCACGGATAAATAACCTAGCGACGGAGCCCCGTTAGCTCCAGAAACAGCGCGCGCACCGCTTCGGCCTTACCCGAGCGTTCCAGTGCTGCCCACAGTCGCTCGACGGTTTCTCGGTCCACGAGCCCGGGCGGCGAGCGGAGGGCGGGTGTGGAGAGTCCCTCCGACGCGCGAAACGCGTCGACTGCCGTCACCGCCTCAAGCGTATAAACATTGGCGTCGTCCCCACGTTCCAGCGTTTTCTCGTTGGCGCGATAGTGGCCGAGGGCATGGAGGATTAGCTTGAGCTGCCAGATGTCGTTTCCCGAGAATTGCTGGAGAGTCCGATAGCCGAGGGTACCGGAAATGGATTCATAGATGCGGCGCAGCTCAGCAACTGGCTCCGGATGTTCGCAGACGTTAATGTTGACGGTCTGTCCGTCGGGCCGCCGCGCACGGTCCGGTCTCGGATCGGCAACGACGACGGCCGCCGACTGTAGGCGACCCTTTCGAGCATCACCTCCTTTGGCCTGACCGGCGGCCACCGCTTCGATCAAACGATCCGCAAGATGACTGTGGCTTCCCTTTGTGCTCTCGAACGACGCGGCCACCGCTTCCAGAACTGCCGGCCCAACCAGTAAGTTTCCCTGCGCAACATAGTTCGGACCTGATCGGTGCCCCGCCCAAGCGTAGGCATCGTCACCCGTGTGTTGAGCGCTTCCGCCTTTCAGGCCAATCACCCCGACCTGCCGTTCGGAGGCCTTGTCATCCGCCGCAACCAGCTCGGCCAACGCTTCCTCTGCGCTCCTGCCACCCTCAAGCGCATCGAGAAGCTCGACGCCGTACTCGACCCGTGTGAAAGCTTGGGTGGCGACCGCGCCCACTCCGGCCCGTACCCAGGGAACCGCGTTTCCCACGCACGGCACTCTCGTTGTGACCGCAACACCGGACTCCCCGGTCTCCGGATCGATGGCTGCAATGGAAAACGTATGGAAATACGGCCGATCACTCCACGCCCCCGATTCCTGTGAGAAGGCAAGCCCCGCCAGAATCACCCCACCAAGAGACTGAATTAGCATTCGTTTGGTCATACGATTCTCCTCGGGAAAGCTCGATACTAGCTCTTTCAGCCAAGAGATTGTAAAGCCACGGGTTAGATCAGGATCCCGTCCTGTGCCAAAACTCAGCCCTTTTCAAAATAAACCATGAATCAGCAGACTGGACTTGACCCGCTTTCGTGGACACCTAATCCTTTGGGAGACAGGAGTCCACGATGTCAAAGCAGGGAAACAGATACGCGGCCGAGTTCCGGCGCCAAATGGTAGAGCTGGTGCGAGCGGGCCGCGGCTCCGAAGAGCTGGCGCGAGAGTTTGAGCCCTCGGGCCAGACGATCCGGAACTGGGTGAACCAGGCGGATCTCGACGAGGGTCGCAGGCAGGACGGTCTGACGAGTGAGGAGCGTGCGGAGCTCCGCCGCCTGCGACGGGAGAACCGTCAACTACGGTTGGAGCGGGAGATCCTCTCAAAAGCCGCGGCCTGGTTCGCTCGGGAGACCGAGTCGGTACCACCGAAGCCTTCCGATTCGTGAGGGCGAACCAGGATTCACTACCGGTTGCCACGATGTGCCGACTGCTGGACGTCTCCGCCAGCGGCTACTATGCGTGGCTTGAGCGTGCCCCGTCGGCCCGCGCGGTGTCGGATGCGGAGTTGCTTGAGAAGATCCGGGCGATTCACACCGCGTCGCGGAGCACGTACGGCGCGCCGAGGATCCTCCACGAGCTACGAGAGACACACGAGCTCCACGTCTTCACGCAAGCGTGTAGCGCGGCTGATGCGCGAGGCTGGCATTCAAGGTGTTCACCGGCGCAAGAGGGCGCACACTACGATTCGCTGTGACGACGCCCGTCCCGCCCCCGATCTCGTCGACAGGAATTTCGAGGTGGACCGGCCCGACCGCCTGTGGGTCGCCGATATCACCTACGTGCCCACGTGGTCGGGCTTCTTGTTCCTCGCCGTCGTGCTGGACGCCTTCAGCCGACGCATCGTCGGATGGGCAATGGCTACCCACCTGCGGACGTCGCTCGTCTTGAGCGCCCTCGACATGGCGCTGTTCCAACGCAAGCCCGGCGACGTCATCCATCACTCGGACCAGGGCACGCAGTACACGTCACTAGCGTTCGGCCAGCGATGCCGGGAGGCCGGGGTGCGACCGTCGATGGGTTCGGTCGGGGACTGTTACGACAATGCGATGTGCGAGAGCTTCTTCGCGACGCTCGAGTGCGAGCTGATCGAGCGCCGGTCGTTTCGCTACCACGCTGAGGCGCGCATGGCGACCTTCGATTTCATCGAAGGCTGGTACAACCCGCGACGACGACACTCCGCCATCGACTATTGCTCGCCTATCCAATTCGAAAGGAGGTACTATCGCGACGCTTGATCCCTAACTCTTAACCTGTCCACGAAAGCGGGGTCACTTCAGTGGGCTTTACAATCGTCTTGGGCGGGCGGGTCGTCACCATGCAGATGATCAGGTGCTTGCGCTGTTTACTGTTGGTGATGTGTACGCATCCCTTTGCAAAAAAGGCACTTACGCTCCATTTAGCGCGAAGCAAAGGTCACGAGCGCTATTTTGGCTGTAATTTAATACACCGTAAAGTCTTAGCGTCATCTCACCAACACTTAATGACGGAAGCACCAGAAGATTAGCTAGAAGCAGCCGAACATAGCAGGTCTAGAACGCGCAATCAACGCCGGATCGATTTTTTGCGGAGCACAGCTGCGCGAGCAGCATACGTTTCAAGCGAACGCGACGGCGTCCAGGAGAATAGGCCGGATATTCGAAAACAGTCGCAAGCGCGAGCCTCTCCACGTCCCTAAGACGCCGGTGGCGTCGTCCGGTCGACCAGCACGAAGCAGCCGAGCATGGCAGCTCTAAACCGCGCAATCAACGCTGGAACGACTTTTTACGGAGCACACCGCCCTGCGCTATGCTTTCCGAGTGTTACCGGACTACCTTTCCCACGGCCTCGACGTCCTGCTGGTCGGGATCAATCCAGGGAAGCGATCCGATGAGCTTGGCCATCACTTTGCCGGCCGTGGAAACAAGTTCTGGAGGTTGCTGCACGAGTCCGGACTGGTCCCGCGGCTCATGACCTACGAGGATGACTTGCGTCTGCCCGAGTTCGGTATCGGTTTGACCAGTATCGTCGCGAGGGCGTCGCGTGGGAGCTCGGAACTCGACCGGGTCGAGTTCGAGAAAGGGCGTAGGCTTCTCGCCGAGAAGGTGATGCGTTACCGTCCGAAGGCCATCGGCTTCCTCGGTGTCACCGTTTTTCGAGGGTTCTGGCCTGAGCTCTCCGCCGGTCGCGTACCGAAGACCATCCAATGCGGACCGCGTGGCGAAATTCTGGGAGGCTCACGGTTGTTCGTTCTTCCGAACCCCAGTGGTCGCAATGCGCACTACAGCTACGACGACATGCTTTGCTGCTGGCGAAGTCTCGGGCGTTGGGTGAACGATCATGCCAGAGCTTCCTGATCCAAGCACTCCCGGCGTGTGGTGCCGATGAGTCTCTCACAATAGGCATTTGCCTGCGGTGCTCTGCGCGGCGTCCTCAACGGCCGAACACCCTCCCCCGGACGGAGCGGCGGAGGTCTGCTGAGAACTTGTCATCGCGGTCCACGATGACGAATCGATAGTCGTGCTCGCACCCAATCGCCTCCCGGAACTGTTGCAGCGTCCACTCCGCGGTCGGATGCGCCGTCACGTTGAAGTGAAGCATCTTGCGGGTGCCGATTTCCATGATGACGAAGACCTAAAGCACGCGAAAGCTGACGGTGACTACGTTAAAAAAATACGCAGCGACGACCGCTTTTGCGTGATTCCGCACGAATGTCGCCCAGCGATGCGACGCATTGCGCCGGTCCGGGCTGCCATCATCTCGAATGGGTATGTACTTCCGAACGGTGCGCGGCGAGACGCGGACGCCAAGCTTGACGAGCAGCTCGTGGGCGATCCTTCGTGCCCGCGTTTCGACCCAAGAAAGAAGTCGTCAATTGTCACCACAACTACGTCGCGAAGGAGCAGCACTACGGGTCGGAGGTTTTCGTCACGCGGAAGGGTGCGGGCTGGGCGGGGCGACCTGGGCATCATTCCCGGAAGCATGGGGGCGCGCTCCTATATCGTCCGGGGGAAAGGAAACCGTGAGAGCTTCGAGTCGTGCAGTCACGGTGCCGGGCGCGTCATGTCCCGCAACGAAGCCAAGAAGCGCTTCACTCTAGACGATCACGCCGCGGCGACAGCCGGGGTCGAGTGCCGCAAGGACGTGAGGGTTCTCGACGAGACTCCCGGAGCCTATAAGGACATCGACGCCGTGATGGAGGCACAGAGCGACCTCGTAAGGGATCGTCCACCGGCTCAAGCAGACCGTCTGCGTGAAGGGCTAGTTCCTCCGACAGCAAGCCGTCCTTCCCGACGCTTCGGCACGACGAGCAGTCCTTACCGCACCGCGCTCCCCGTGACAGAATCCATTAGTCGAAAGGATGATCGGCTCCATTCGACGTGAGTGTCTTGACCATGTGATCGTCCTCGACGAGCAGCACCTGAGGCGAATCCTACGCAAATACGTCGACTACTATCATTCGTGCCGGACTCATTTGTCGCTTGAGAAGGACGCGCCCGAGCCTCGCCGCGTAGAGTCGCCAGCAATGGGCAAAGTGAGTGCCATTCCAAAGGTCGGTGGTCTCCATTATCATTACACTCGACGCGCTGCTTGAGTCCGATCTGCTCGGAACGGCTGCCGGACTTCGCACCAGATTACACCTCTACTACCCCTGAGTAGAGCCGACGCCGGCGTCTGGTCAAAATACTCGAACGCCCAGCGGGTCAGCAGTTTGCACCTTTCCAAGGGCTGCTTGAATCCGGCATCGCGGTCGGATACGCATTCCTTCCGGGCGCACAGTTCGTTGCCTGCAGCTCGCCCCGCAGCCGATTTGAGCCAGCCGTGTGCACCCCCGGTGGGCCTGTCGCCCGCCACCCGCAGCCCAAGGGTCGGAAGCCAGCCCTACGGCGCGAAATACCCTGGATTCTGCGCGGATTCCAAGGGCGTCTAAGCTGCTGATTTGCGATCTATTTCAAAAGGGCCGAGTTTTGGCACAGGACGGGGACAGCTCGCAGCGACCACAGCGCGCAAGTTTCGGCTACACTCCTGCCTATGGAGCGTCGGGAGTTCTTACTGAGTCTCGGAGCTTGCGCGCTTTCGCTTCCCGTCTCTCCGCGTCCGGTCCAACATCCCAGAGAACGCCTTCGCCTCAACATCAACGGCGATCGCGTGAACCGCCGGCTCAGCGAGCTGTCACGCTTCGGCCGGACCGCCGAGGACGGTATCAGCCGAGTCGCCTACAGCGAAGCCGATTGTGAGGGACGAGCCTATGCAGGCCGGTATCGTGAACCGCCTCGACGACCGCCTCCATCATCAGTCGACGATTCGTCGCCGCGTAGCGCTGGGCCCAATCGACGGCGAACCAATAGTCGTCGAAGTGCTCGCTGCCTTCCTCGAAGTACGCGAGATCCTTGTCGGGCAGGTTTTGAAGGTGTCGGCCCATGTCCTTCTGCGCCAGCTCAATGAAGTGCATGCCGGTGCGATTGCCCACACCACGCGAGCCCGAGTGCAGCACGAACCATACATCGTCGGATTCATCGAGGCAGACTTCGATGAAATGGTTCCCCGTCGTGTGCCAGAACTCAGCCCTTTTGAAATAGCCCATAAATCAGCAGCTTAGTGTCTGTGTTTGCGACCGGGCCAACGCGGCATAAGGGTCTTGAGTTCGTTTGTCGTTTGTATTTTTGGACACGACGGGAGGTCAATAGTGATTAAGAGCTCGATCCCTTATCATCCAGTTCATCGAACTCCTTTTCGATTTCCTCGAGCTGATCCTCCTCCATCCCGAGGTGGTGGCCCACCTCGTGCAAGACGGTGTCCCGAACTTCTCTGATCAGGCTCACGCGATCGGACGAGATATTCTCCAAGTTTCTCTGATAAAGGACAATCCGGCCGGGAAGACCCCACTCACTATTCTGAATCGTCTCGCCTTGATAGAAGCCGAGGAGGTCGTGCTCGATGTCTGCCTCTTGAAGAATGTCTCGACCCGGCACCGCCTCCACCGCGACCTCCACGTTCTGCAGATAGCTTGCGAACTCGGTCGGCAACGACGCCAAGACCCCTTCCACCACACTCTCGAACTCTGAACGCTCCAGGCGACAAGGAAGGACGTACTCCGGGTCGAGCTCAGCGGCGCGAGCAAAAGAGCGATCGGCTTCGGGAATACGGTCTAACTGAGTGAGGACGAGGCCGAGCGCGTAGTGAGACCGCGCGCTTTCCGGCACCCTACCGACCGCTTCTTCCGCGGACCGCAGCGCGTCACCGAATTGTCCCCGGTCCAAGAACCGGGCGACGCGTTCCATCGGCTCCTCGGCCATCCTGCCTTTATAGTACGGCCGCTCCGAGATCGTCGCGAGTCCGGAATATTCCGGTCGAAACGGGCCCGACAAACGAGCATCGGCATCCTTTCCAGGGAGCGGCGTTGTTGCACCGCTCTTGGTTGAGCGCGAGATCTGCCTATGATGGCGTCCTGTGCCAAAACTCGGCGCTTTTGAAATGGACCATAAATCAACAGCTTAAGTGTACGCCGGTGAGCTAGACCGAGGTGCAAAGCTCGTATGGTGCAAATAGTACGTCGAGTTCGACGCCGTCGTGTCCAAAAACACGAACGGAGCCCGAAAGCTCGAATCCTGGAGGCGTTCTCGAAATTTGCAGAGACCAGCCGACGCGGCACTGGCTCTGCGATAGCTCCTATTGCCAACCAAGCGTAGACACTCCTAATCCGAATCGAGGCGGAGACGCTCAGGCGCGAGAAGGCCGACTGCGAGAAGTTTATCTCAGCTCGAGATCAGACGGGAGAGCGCGCGCAGAATATCATCGAGGCATTGCGCGAGGCAGCGTCAGCAGTCGTGAAGGAGCGGCTTGGCGAAATCGGCCCATTGCTCCAAAGCATCTACGCGAGGATCGACCCGCACCCGTCGTTTGGTTTCGTCACGTTACTCTCTCAAGTTGTTAGAGGCAAAGGGGAGCTGCACACTGTCGTAAAAGATCCGCTTGCGGAGAAAGAGTGCGACTTTCCTGCGGCTGTCTTATCCAGTTCGCAAATGAATGCTCTTGCAGTCTCAGTCTTTCTTACGCTGAACATCGGAGTCCCGAAGTTACCACTGTCGGCCGCGATACTGGATGATCCGTTGCAGAGCTTCGATGACATCCATTTGCTAGGATTGGTCGATCTCCTCCGGCGCACCAAGGATCGGAGGCAGCTCTTTGTGTCTACGCACGATGGTCGTTTCGGAGGCCTTCTTTCCAGGAAGCTCCGTCCCAGCAACCCGAGTGGGCGCACGATCGTCATCGAACTAAATGGATGGAGTCGCCAAGGACCGATCGTCGCGACGCGAGATGTGAAATGCGATCCCGCTCCCCTGAGGCTGCTGTCGTCACAAGCAGGATAGTCAATCCCTGGAATGCGGACTGGCGCGCCTCCTCGCCTTCGTCTTCGACGTCTTCGACGTCTTCGCTCGACTCATCGTCGGTTGGCGAGCGACAACATCGTTGACTGCCGGCATCGCTCTCGATGCGTTGGAGCAGGCGCTGCACGAGCGCCGACTAAACCCAGAACATTCGTTGGTGCATCACAGCGATCGCGGCGTGCAGTACGTCTCGATCCGTTACACCGAGCGGCTCGCCGAGGCGGGCATTGAGCCGTCCGTCGGCAGCCGAGGCGACTCTTACGATAACGCTTTGGCTGAATCCATCATCGGCCTCTACAAGACAGAGGTGACCCGTCGACGCGGGCCCTGGCGTGGTCCTGAGGACGTCGAGTTCGCCACCCTCAAGTGGGTGCATTGGTACAACACGCAACGACTCTTGGAGCCGATCGGAAATGTTGCCCCCGTCCTGTGCCAAAACTCGGCCCTTTTGAAATAGACCACAAATCAGCAGCTTAGACGCCCTTGGAATCCGCGAAGAATCCGGGGTATTTCGAGCCGCAGGGCTGGCTTCCGACCCCTGGGCTGCGGGTGGCGGGCGACAGGCCCACCGGGGGTGGTGCGCACGGCTGGCTCAAATCGGCTGTGGGGCGAGCTGCAGGCAGCGACCTGCGCACCCCGGAAGTCCCCATTGGACTGGACTTTACCTGGCGAAAGAGCGAACGTTCGGTGATGCCGAAGGATACAAGAGTTGGCCGGAGGGTCGTTCTGGACGGTTTGAACCTCCCTAGCCTGCGGCGGGCCTGGGAGCAGACCTTCGGGGCTGCTCCGCCAAGCTCGCTCTCACGCGCTCTCCTGCGCCGTGTTCTTGCGTACGAACGCCAGTGCCGGACCTATGGCGGGCATTCGGCCGCAACCCGGCGCACCCTGGCCGCCATGGCGAACGGCACACCAAGCCCCGCCCCTTCCGCAGGGTCCGTTTCTCCCGGCACCCATCTCGTCCGCGAGTGGAATGGCCGCACCTACCAGGTCGAGGTACTCGATAACGGCTATCGGTTCGACGGCAAAACCTACCCGTCCCTCACCACCATCACAAAGCGAATCACCGGCACACACTGGTCAGGACCACGCTTTTTCGGTCTGACGCCCAAGCGCAAGGCCTGACATGACGAAAATCTGCTGCGCCATCTATACCCGAAAGAGCGCTGAAGAGGGTCTCGAACAGGATTTCAACTCCCCTCGATGCACAGCGGGAGGCCTGCACCGCATATGTCGCGAGCCACAAGGCAGAGGACTGGGTGCTGCTGCCAACTGTCTACGAGGACGCGGGGATCTCGGGAGGAACCCTGGAGCGCCCGGGCCTGCAGCGCTTGCTCGCCGACATCGATGCCGGTCTCGTCGAGCAGGTGGTGGTCTACAAGGTCGACCGGCTGACCCGTTCCCTCTCCGACTTTGCGAAGCTCGTCGAACGGCTGAGCGGATCCGCGATAAGGTTGCTGCCTCCAAGCGCAAGGGACTATGGATGGGCGGCCATGTACCGCTCGGCTACGAGCAGGACGGGCGCACGCTGCGCATCAACGAGGCTGAGGCCGAAACGGTCCAGACTCTCTATGCGCTGTACCGAAAGCACGGAACGCTCCGGCAGGTGAAGGCCGAAGCGGATCGTCTGGGACTGCGAACCAAGCAACGGCTTGCCGCTGATGGAACGCGGACAGGCGGTCTACCGTTCCGCCGCGGGCACCTCCACTGCCTGCTGACCAATCCGCTCTACGCCGGCCGCATCCGGCACCAGAGGCGTGTCTACCCGGGCCAGCATCCACCGATCATCGCTCCCGAGCTCTGGAGCGCGGTCCAGACGCAGCTGCAGACAGGGGCTACCAAACCGAGGAAACGCACGACCAAGGGCCTTGCAGCTCCCTCCCCTCTCGCCGGCAAGCTCTTCGATGAGACCAGGGACCGGCTGACGCCGAGCCATACGAAAAAGAAGAGCGGGCAACGGTTCCGGTACTACGTCTCCCGGCGCCTCATCCAGCACAGTGGCAACAAGGACCTCTCCGGTTGGCGTCTGCCCGCACCCACGCTGGAACGGACCGTCGTACATCTCGTCCAACAGCATGTGGGGGCACCGACCTTCTCGGCCTCGCTGATCCACACTCCGACGATACAGGAACTCGCCTCGGTGCGTCACGTTCTAGACGGGCTGTGTCCAGGTAGCAATAGTGATGATGATGATGATAGTGCCTTGGCAGCCAGCCTGCTCCGTTTCATCCGGCGGGTCGATATCAGCCCCGGCTCTGTGTCCATCCTGCTCGACCGAGATGCGTTCGCTGCTTGCCTGTCTATGGAGCCAGATCGCATTCGCGAGGACGCACTCCGCATCCACGCGCCGTTCCGCTTGCGTCGACGCGGCGTCGAGACCAAGCTCGTTCTGGGCAACCCCACGAAATCCGTTGACCGCACCCTCCTGCGCAATATCGCCAATGCCCTCTCCTGGCTCGACCGAATCAAAGCGGGCAAAACCTATGAGGAGATTGCCACCGAAGACGCCATCCCAAAGGCCCGCGTGCGCAAGGCAATCCGTTATGCCTTTCTGGCGCCCGACATCGTCCGCACCATTGTCGACGGCCGCCAGCCCGTTGGGCTGACCTCGAGCTACCTCTTGCATCATCCACTCCCCGACGATTGGGAGAAACAGCGCGCCCTCATCGCAACGCTTTAAGGTAGACCACTGGGCTTGATCCGGTTTCGTAGACGGTTTAGTTAAGCTGGCGAAGTCCTCATCCGTCGTTCAAACTCGGCCGGACTGACCTGGCCGAGGGTCGAGTGTCGTCGTCTCTGGTTGTAGAATACCTCGATGAAGTCGAAGAGGGCCATCTTGGCCTCGCCGCAACTGAGGAAATGCTCCCCAAGCTCGTGCTTGACCGTGGAGAACCAGCTCTCGATGACGGCGTTGTCGTAGCAGTTGCCCCGTCGGCTCATGCTCCCGGTCATGCCATGCGTCTCAAGGAGACGTTGGTAGTCTTTGCTGGCATACGGACTGCCCTGATCGGAGTGATGCAAGAGCCCCGCGGCCGGTTGGCGACGTTTCAGTGCCATCCGCAACGCCTTGATAACCAGGTGACGGTCGTTAATAGCACTTACGGCCCACCCAACGAGGAATCGCGAGTAGAGGTCGAGGAGCGCCGCGAGATAAAGCTTCCCGCCGCTGCCGATCACGAACTCGGTCGTGTCCCCGACCCACCGTTGGTTCGGCGCATCGGCGACGAAGTCTTGCCCGAGCACATTGGCCGCGACGGGCTGGCCATGACCGCTTACCGTCGTGCGCTTGAAGGCGTTTGCGTACTCGAGCAATGAGGCCTTCTGCCTGTTTCAACCGAATCACCCGCTTCCCGACTCACTCGATACCCCTGCTCGTGCAGGTCGTGATAAATCCGCGGACTCCCATAGGTGCGGCGACTCGCCTCATGGGAGGCACGAATCAACACGCGCAACTGGCGGTCCCGGCGCGCGTGGGCCGACGGCGGCCGACGTACCCAGGCATAAAAGCCACTCCGAGAGACGTTGAGAATCTGACACAGGTGAACGACCGGTACGGTGGCCTTCTCCGCCTGGATGAACGCGAATCTTACTCGCTCTCCTTCGCGAAGAAGGCCGCGGCTTTTTTTAAAACGTCGCGCTCCACCCGCAACCGCCGATTCTCTTTGCGGAGCCGCCGAAGCTCCTCGCGTTCCACGCCCGTCAAGCCCGTCCGGCCCTTCGTCCGATCGGCCCGGGCCTGACGGACCCAGTTGCGAAACGCCGATTCGGTGAGGTCAAGCTCCCGGGCCACCCGACCCACGCTCTGGCCCTCATCAAGCACCAGCCGGACCGCGCCTGCCTTAAACTCGTCATCAAACTCCCGGCGGGGTCGCCGGGGCTGCGTTGTCTTTGCCATTGTGGACATCGTATCCGCCTTTCAGAAAGTGTCCACGAAACTGGATCAAGCCCAGAGGAAGCTTTGTCTCACGGACGACGAGCGAGCCTTGAGTTTTCGGCTGGCTTTCAGGGTGTCGAAAGTAACGACGCTCGTGCTGTCCCCGTCCTGTGCCAAAACTCGGCCCTTTTGAAATAGGCCATAAATCAGCAGCTTAGTGTCTGTGTTTGCGCCGGGGCCAAGGGCCGTAGGCTTTACAATCGTCTGGCCCGAGGGTGTTATCTTCAGATCCATGATGACGTACCACGTGCAATTCCTACTGCTCGTTCTAGCTGGCGGGGTCAACCGCCAGCAGCAGGATGTGATCGACTACCTGCAAGAGGAGAACCGTGTGCTCCGAGCCGGGCTTCGGGGCAAGCGTCTCAGTCTCTCGGACGACGAGCGGCGCAGGCTCGCGGTCAAGGCCCAGGCTTTGGGCCGCGAGGCGCTGGCCCAGATTGCGTCCGTTGCCACACCCGCTACGCTTGTGCGCTGGTACCGTCACCTCATCGCAGCCAAGTACGATGGCAGCAAGAACCGGAGTCCAGGCCGACCTCCGACGGCGAAGGACATCCGTGAGCTCATTGTGCGCGTGGCGCAGGAGAACCCGACGTGGGGATATACGCGCCTGCGAGGCGCACTCAAGAACCTAGGACATGAACTCGGACGCAACACTATCAAGAGGATCCTCGCCGACCACGGTATCGCTCCTGCGCCGGAGCGGGGCAGGAGCATGTCGTGGAGCACCTTCATCAAGGCTCATTGGGGCGCCATCGCTGCGACAGACCTGTTCCCCGTCGAGGTGGTGAACCCGTTCGGGCTCGTCCGCTACCATGTCCTGTTTGTCATCGATATCGCCACTCGCTGCGTGTGCATCGGTGGGATAACGTCGGACCCAAACGGGGAGTGGATGAAGCAGGTGGCAAGAAACCTCACTGACCTGTGGGATGGTTTCCTCCTTGGCAAGCGATACCTCATCCACGACCGGGACCCGCTATTCACCGAGGCGGTACGTGGGCTGTTGAGAGATTCAGGCGTGAAGCCCCTTCGCCTTCCCGCTAATAGTCCGAATCTGAACGCATATGCGGAAAGATTCGTTCTCTCCATACGTCGAGAGTGTCTCGACCGCTTCGTACCTCTCAGTGAGCGATACCTGCGCACAGCGGTAACCGAATACGTAGTGCACTATCACACAGAACGGAACCACCAAGGTCTCGGCAACGAGCTCCTCACACCTCTGCCGGCAAGCGCGAATGACACTAGCCCCATCGTGTCGCGAGAGCGACTTGGGGGCATTCTCAACTACTACTGCCGTGCCGCGTAGATGGTCGCCGGCGACGGTAGCCCCTCGGCGGGCTCGACCGGCGTAGCGTGGAAACCGCTTCAGGAACACGCTTCGATATTCGCTCTCGACTAGGAGGTCATCTGCATGGTGACGACCCGCCCGCCCAAGACGATTGTAAAGCCCACGGCCCTTGGCCCGGTCGCAAACACAGACACTAAGTTGCTGATTTATGGCCTATTTCAAAAGGGCCGAGTTTTGGCACAGGACGGGTGCTTTATTAACGCTTTCGACTCGCTACCGCATAGACCGCCTGGAGGATTCTCTCTGTCGAGCCGCCATCCGCTCCGTAAGCAAACTCATCCCGAAGCCGACCGAGCCTCACCTTCAGTTTCGCGAGCTCGTTTGGGTCTAGAAGCTGGCGGATGGGTGTGGTCATGTCCTGGCCCCGGTAAACGCCTTTGGCCAGCTCTTTGTCCACGAGCATCTCGAGGTTGTTGGGTAGGTTGACGATGAGAACCGGCCGGCCAAGGATGAGTGCTTCGGAGGAAGCAAAAGAGTCCACGGTAATCAGCCCATCCGATGCCACGATGAGCTCTAGGAGGTTCGCGGAGGAGGAGAGAACGCGGACCCGAGACGAGGCCTCCTGCTCCGCGATCTTCCGATAGGACTCCCTGCCTTCCGCTTGATGAGGTTTCACCAGCAGCCAGAGTCCGGGCACCCCTTTCGCCGCCCTGAGGAGATCTCCGAACACGGGTCCGATCGATGAAAAACGGGATGCGACGATGAGCATTTTCGCGGTGGCGTCGAGCCCCAGTCGTGCGCGGACTTCCTCACGCCTCAAAGTGCGCCCGGCTCGGAGCAGAACGTCGAACTTCGGACTTCCGGTGATGACGATCTTTTCTGGCGGATAGTGCCCCCGCTCGATCAGCACGTCTCGGGCCATGCGACCGAAGACGGCCGTACGATCCGGCAATGGTACAGAGTCGGTCCCGCCATACGACGCCCTTACTTCGTCAGAAGCGTGCTCGTGGGAGTAGTAGCGCGGATACATGATGCCGTGCTGAATAGCAAGGGATGGAACACCTGCATCGGAAGCGGCGGCCACCACCGCCCGTCCAAGGGCGGTCGACTCGGCGTAAAGGACGATGATGTTCGGTCTCTCGACCTCCAGCATAGCCCGGACCTGCTCGAAGGAACGCAACGCCCACGGCACGAGGCGCAAGAAGGCGTCACGCATTGCCGCGCTTCCAACGCTCGTCAGCTCGATTCCGCGATGAGAGAAAGCGTTCTTGAGATCGGGCAGGCGCTCGAAACGACGCAGGCACCTCCAGGAGTGGAAGTAAGCTTGCGCCGCTTTCAAAGCCACTCTGGGTGTGAGGTAGGTCCCGAGTGGGATGTAGGGGAGACCACGCGTGTCGAGCTTCGCCAGCTCGCGAAGTTTCCGTGAAAACGTACGGTGCTTGAGCGGTACGGGCGGCCCCACGCCGACGATGCGCAAGGCGTTACCTTCCGCTCTGAGGCTCGGGATGATTTGGTCGAAGTACATCTCGACCGCTTCCGTTGCTTTGGTCTCTGGATCCCGCCTCTCCCGCCACATCGAGGCGTGCGTCAGACAGAGGACACGGAGCCCCTTCGACTCGGTGGGCGCCGAGCGCTTACAGAGCAACGACGTCCCGCCCGCGCCGATCAGTTTGGCGAGTTCCGACAAGAAGCTGAAGCTGGGGCGAGGCCGACTCGGTCCTAGTGCCCGTACGGCGGATTGAACCTCACTTTTCTTTGCGAGATCGCGGACCACTTTAGCGAGCTGCCGGACATCTCCCACGACCACCACGCGATCCGGAGTCTCGTGTTCCAGAAGGCGAGCGAGAGCCTCGATGTCCCTCACGTGGAGCCGAAGCTCGGTGTCGTAGTACAACCAGAGTTCCACCCACCACCAGAGCGAGCGTTCCCCATACCGGAAGGTGCTTCGAAAGCTGCCTGAAGGACCGAGTGGGGTGCGTCCGAGGCGCTTCATCCATGCGATGACCGCTTCCTCTACTTCCGTGTTGACAGGCTCGCCCAGCGCAACCGGCAGTGGAGTCGCCTCGATGCCCAAAGCCTGAAGGTACCTTGCGATGTCAGGGCTCGGGAATCGATCCTGTCCGACGATAGGGTGTTGCCAAGCCACCACCCGGGCTCCGCGGGACGCACATCGACCCAGAAACGAGAGCTCATCCTTGCCAAGATGCTCGCTTCCGACTAGAACGAGAACGCGCTCGGGCACTGGGGTCTCTCCGCAGCCGGGAAAAGAGGATCGAGTGCTTTATGCATGGTGTCCGTCGTCGTCGTTGGATTGCGACCCGTGACGAGGATACGACTCAGGTCGAAGCAAGGCAAGGGAACGCGTCGGTTGCCCGGATCGCCGGATCCAGCCCGGCCGCAGTGCTTGCGCTGTTTACTGTTGGTGATGTGTACGCATCCCTTTGAAAAAAGCGCTTACGCTCCATTGGCGCGCAGCTCTACAACTGGGAAGTATCCTGGCAGTAGTTGACGGAGGCGCTGGGTCGCAGCTACTCCGAGAACGCTCCGGAGACGACGAAGAAGAAGGCACGGGCGGCGCAACGGGTACTGCCAAGTCAAGTTGACGAAAAGCCAGCTGACCGACCCCTGTGATCCGCAAAAAAGAAGATCGGCCACAAGCAGCCGAACATAGCAGGTCTAAAACGCGCAATCAACGCCGGATCGATTTTTTGCGGAGCACAGGTGCAAGGGTCTTGAGTTCGTTTGTGTTTTTGGACACGACGGGTTTCCCCCGCATGCGCGGGGATGGACCGTGTTGCGCCAGATCGAAGAGGAGAGCAAGGTCGTTTCCCCCGCATACGCGGGGATGGACCCCCGGCCGGCGAAGCCATCCCCGGCGAGGACAAGTTTCCCCTGCCTTGGTGCACAAACTCGCGATCTCGGTCCACAATTGTCCTGTACTCGCGGATACGAGGTTCCCCATGAGCATTTTCAAACGCACTCAGCGGAAGTATGTGAAGAAGGCCTATCGCGTGAGGAATTGGCGTGAATATGAGGCGGGTCTACGCAACCGCGGGAGCCTGACCGTCTGGATCTCGCTCACCGCCGGCAAGCTTGTGAACTGGGACGCGCCCCGGCCAAGGAGGAGGAAACCGGGCCGTCAACGCAAGTACTCGAACCACGCCATCCGAGACGGCTGTCACCCTGGGCATGGTGTTTCATCTGTCATCTAGGCAGAGCGAGGGATTGCTGCGGTCGTTGTTCGCTCTGATGAAGCTAGACAATGATGTGCCCGATCACACCACGATCTCGAGGCGCAAGCCGAAGCTGGGTAAGGTCCCCTTCTACCCAGTCAAGCAGAAGACGCCGTTGCACATCTTGTTCGACAGCAGCGGTCTCGCTGTCCACGCCGGCCAGCTGCGCAGAGCACAAAAGAGCAGGGACTATCGCAAGCTCCATCTGTGTGTCGACGAGCAGAGTGGCGAAGTCGTCGCCGGCGAGCTGACGAGCAAAAGAGCCCGCGATGAGATATTGTCAAGAGTTGTGGATCAACTTTCTGAGTCAAGCGGCGTTCCTCGCTTCTTCGTTTAATCCGTCGACGAACTTCTCTCCCTCAAGTATCCGAGCGACAAGTGCGGGGGCGTTCACCCGGCGCCATCGTTGGCTCGCCATGTCGAGTAACTTGTAGGCCATGAGGAGGGTTTTCGAACGGGAGCCTGCTCCCTTGGTAACTCTCTGCCGGAGTCGCACCGTGGCGAACGCCGACTCGATGGGGTTGGCGGTTCGGATGTGCTCCCAGTGCTCGGCGGGGAAATCGTAGAACGTCAGGAGTTTGTCCTGGTGCTTGGTCAGGGATGCGACAGCCTTGGGGTACTTGGCCCCGTAGTCCGATTCGAACCGCTCAAGAGCTTCTTCCGCCTGCTCCCTGGTCTCAGCCTTGACGATCTCGTTCAGGGCGCTCTTCACACGGCCATGAAGACGCCTCGGTAGCTTGTCGAGGACGTTTTTTGTCTTGTGAACGCAGCACAACTGGTGACGGGTTTCCGGCCATACGTTTCGAACCGCAGCCCAGAATCCCAAGGCGCCGTCTCCGATGGCGAGAAGAGGAGGTTTCATCCCGCGGCGATCTAGTTCCCTCAGCACGTACGCCCAGCTCTCCTCGCTCTCTCGATAACCGTCCTCCACCGCGAGCAGCTCCTTCGTCCCATCCGCCCGAACACCAAGAACGACAAGGGTGCAAAGCCTGTCGTCTTCGAGACGAACATTGAAGTGAACGCCGTCGACCCAGATGTACGCGTAATCCTCGCGGCTCAAGTCTCGTTTCCGAAACTCTTCGTACTCCGACTGCCATTTCGCCGTCAGCCTCGTGATCGCCGTCGACGAAAGCCCCGAAGCCTCCTCGCCCAGCAGCTCCTTCAGCGCAGGCCCGAAATCGTTCGTCGACAATCCGCGCAAGTACAGCAACGGCAAAACCTCACTCACCTTCGGGGAGCGACGCATATACGGAGGTAAGATGCTGCTCGTGAAGCGCTGACGTTCTCCATCGATCACCCGCTTGTCGTTGACTCGCGGCGCCTCGACTTCCATCGTTCCGCAGCCCATCGTCACTTTGCGGGCTCGAGCTCGACCGTTGCGGACTACGCTCGCGTGTCCGTTCTCGTCTCGTTCCGGAGAGTGGCTTTCGATGTAGTCTCCGACTTCCTCCTCCAGCGCCGTCATCAACATTCGACGCGCCCCCTCACGAGCCAGCTCATCGAGCGCAGTCCCGACTTCCTCATGTTTCGTTTCCTTCGGTGGATCTTGTATCCTCAGCATCGGTGGCGTTTCCTTCCTCCGGTTCGCTAAAACCGGTTTGGCCTTTGTCTTACATGGAAGGATACGCCGCCTTTCTCATTCAGGCGATCCACAACTTCTGGTTATAACTCGCCCGCGATTCATCGCGGGTTGCATCGCTTGTCGGACAGATCGACAGTCCCATCTCATCGGCCAGAGCTGACACCGCATACGACGCCGGCGGCGTCTATGAGGCAATCGAGAATCACAGCGCTCATCGCTCGCCGAGGGTGCTGATACCGCCGCGCAAGGGCGCCCTGCTCGCATCGGGGCCGGCGAGCAGCCGACAGCGCAATCGCAACATTGCAGCACAAGCTCGGCTCGGCAAACGAAAGTGGCACACAGAATCGGGCTACAGCAAACGGAGCAAAGTCGAGACAACGTTCCATCGCTACAAGGCTATCGTGGGCTCAGCGATGCGAGCGAGAGGGTTGGCGGCACAGAGAGGTGAGGCAAGGATCGGGTGCAAGATTCTCAACACCATGACGGCGCTCGGGATGCCTGATAGCGAGATGATCGGATGATGGGAGTCGGGGCCAAGCGGGCTCTCGGCCTCTATCGGAGTTGTGCCACCAAGGCAGCTGTCTGCCCGTCAAATGCGCGATCTCCTTTATGCGGATCAACGTCAGGTCACCTCCTTGATCCACCTGCAAGCGCCCGCATACAAAGCGGATGTCGGCGTTGTTTCACTTTAACCGTGCCGCGTAGTATATTTTTGACTTGATCTACTCATGGGGCAACGTGGCGAGCCAAAAAATCTGGAATGGCGAGCGTCCGAACCGTTTCCGCGGTTTAGACTTCGCTGCCGCCGTCGATCTGTTACTGGCCCTGAACGTTGCCAAGACGCTTCAGGACCTGAGCCCCCTCAAGAGTGTCGGGTTGCACAAGCTCAAAGGGGAGCGCAAGCGCCAATGGGCGATGACCGTGAACGGACCCTGGCGGATCTGTTTCGAGTTTCGCAAAGGCAACGCTCACAACGTGGAAATCATTGATTACCACAGGGGATAAGACTATGCACCCAACTTCGCATCCAGGCCGGTTTCTGAAACGCGAGCTTACCGCACGCAACCTGAGCGCCAACAGGCTGGCCCTCAACATAGGCGTTCCCTCAGGCCGCATCACAGACATCCTGAACGGTCGGCGCTCGATCACCGCCGACACGGCGGTTCGCCTGGGCTGCTATTTCGGCAACAACCCGCAGTTCTGGCTTGATCTCCAGAGTCAGTATGACATCGCGCTGGTCGAACGGGAGCGTGGTGCCGAGATCGCCAAGCGGGTGGTGCGCTAACCGCGCATGCTCGAATCCGTGACACGCGAGAGGTAGACGTAAGGCTGCAAGGTGATCAGGTGGGCGTCAATCGAGCCGTCGCCTGCCCGATTGCTCCCGAACCGCGTCGCGTAACCTGGTGCGAAGTCCCGCAGCCGTTCCGAGCGGGTCGGACTCAAGCAGCGCGTCGAGGTACTAACCGTGGGATCAGGTCAGTTACCTGTCCGGACTGCCGACACGTTTACAAGGACTGGTATCATACGTCGATCAACTGATCAGCAACGATCAGAATCCTGGAGGGCTAACGGAATGAATGATCAGCCGGTCGGACGCTTGGAGCGCGTCGATCTTCGAACCGTCTGGACCACCGAGGCGGGTGACTTCACCCCTTGGCTCGCCCGTCCCGAAAACCTTGAAGTGTTGGCGGAGACGCTTGGGGTGGACTTGGAGTTGGAGGCGGCGGAGAAGCCGGTAGGTCCCTTTCGTGCCGACATCATTTGCAGGGACGGGACTAACGCTTGGGTGCTAGTCGAGAACCAATTAGAGCGGACCAACCACAACCATCTTGGCCAATTACTGACCTACGCGGCGGGCCTTCAAGCCGTCACCATTGTTTGGATCGCTGCGTCTTTCACGGATGAACACCGTGCCACTCTCGACTGGCTGAACAAGATCACGGATGAGAGTTTCCGGTTTTTCGGGTTGGAGGTTGAACTGTGGCGCATCGGAAATTCCCTTGCGGCACCAAAGTTTAATGTCGTATCAAAGCTGAATGACTGGTCGCTGTCAGTCGCGAAGGCCGCTCGGGTGATCGATGATGATACCGACCTATCGGAAACGAGGAAAAAGCAGAAAGCCTACTGGACCGCTTTTTTGAACCAAGTTCTCGGCATGGACAGCTGGCCTTTCGATAAAAACCGCAAGCCGGCAACGCGAGCATGGTTGACATTCCCCATAGGACGCACCGGCTTTATTTTGGCTACGGTCATGATACTTCCGAAAAACCGAATCCGGGTGGAATTGTATCTCCGAGGAGACAACGCGAAGGCGTTTTTCGGCCTTCTGAGAGAGCAGAAAGACGCAATTGAGCAAGAGCTACAGTACTCCTTGGGATGGGAAGAGTTACCGGCTCGCCAAGACAGCCGGATAGCGTATTACCAAGATAACGTGAACCTGGAGGACTGCTCGGACTGGCCACAGCAACATGAATGGCTCGCCAAACGGCTGAAAGAGTTTCACGGTGTCTTTGCTCGACGTGTTAAGGAACTGGACGCCGACGATTGGAGACAATAGCGTCCCCAGTGTGCTTGGTCGCTGTAATGGTTGTGCTCCGCAAAAAGTCGATCCGGCGTTGATTTAGCGGTTTAGAGTTGTCATGCTCGGTTGCTTCGTGCTGGTCAACCCGATGACACCACCGGCATCTTAGAAACGTGGAGAGGCTCGCTCGTACGACTGTTCTCGAATATCCGGTCTATGGTTTTTGGCGCTCGGGGGTCAGTTTGTGTCCATAATCTCTGTTAATTCTCTGTTTTTAATGGTTTCCAGCCGAGACCGGATAGACAGAGGAGACCAATGCGGCCGCTCGCCGGATCTTGGCCAAGACAGAGGGCCAAGGCGAGGGCGAAGAAGAAGCAGAAGTTGACACTGAAGAGATAGCGCCCCCAGCCCTAGACGCTCTGGAATCCTTGCAGAATCCAGGGTATATCGCGCTGCAGGGCTGGCTTCCCAGAATCCTCGGTCATGAGGACGCCGATCCAGCCCTTGACGTTGTTGGTGGTCGCCATCGCTGGTTGGGTCCAGCGTGACCAACAGGCTGCTATCGTCTACTTGCTCGAGGAAAACAGAGTCCTCAAAGCTCGGCTTCGCGGGAGGAAGCTTCGCCTCACGGACGACGAGCGACGTCGTCTCGCGGTAAAGGGTAAGGCCCTTGGCCGGAAACTCTTGTCAGAAGTCGCCGGTATCGTCACACCGGAAACCCTGCTGGCTTGGCACCGAAGGCTCATTGCGCGGAGGTGGGACTACACCGCGCGGCGGAAACAGCTCGGACGGCCTCAGGTCATGGCCGAGATTAGCGAGCTCGTTGTGGGGATGGCGAAGTCGAATCCGAGGTGGGGGTATACACGAATTCGCGGTGCCCTCTCGAATCTCGGCCATACCCTAGCTAGGAGCACCATCGCCAATATTCTGCGAGAGCATGGCATCGAGCCTGCGCCGGAGAGAGGTGAGCGGACGCCATGGCGCACGTTTCTCGCCGCCCATTGGGAAACCGTCGCTGCGACTGACTTCTTCACCGTCGAGGTCGCCACGGTTCGCAGGCTCGTGACCTACTATGTGCTCGTTGTCATCGAACTCTCTTCGCGAAAAGTGCACATTGCTGGAATCACTCCTGGGCCGGACGACGCGTTCATGATGCAGGTCGGTCGGAATCTCACCGACCCGCTCGACGGCTTTCTGCGCGGCAAGCGATTGCTCATCCTGGACCGCGACAAGAAGTTCACCACAGAGTTTCGCGACTTGCTCGAGCACGCCGGAACTGACGTCTTGCGGCTGCCGCACCGTTCGCAGAATCTGAACGCTTACGTCGAAAGGTTTGTTTTGTCGATCAAGAGCGAGTGCCTGGATCGGATGATCTTCTTCAGTGAGCAATCGCTGCGCCGTGCCGTCGCTGAGTTCATCCATCATTATCACGGAGAGCGCAACCATCAAGGGTAGAACAAAACAGGCCATCAACGGGTGCTTCCGCCATTAAGTGTTGGTGAGATGACGCTAAGACTTTACGGTGCATTAAATTACAGCCAAAATAGCGCTCGTGACCTTCGCTGCGCGCTAAATGGAGCGTAAGCGCCTCTTTTACAAAGGGATGCGCACACATCACCAATAGTAAATAGCGCAAGCACCACTCTATGCAGTCGGACGCGGATACCCAAACTCGTCTACTGGATGACCCGCCGCCAATAGCGCCTTCTGAATTCTCCGCAGAACATCGGGTGCTTTCAGCATTTCGCTACTAAAGTGAGGATTGGAGGGGAGCACCAAGTCGCATACACGTCCATTTTTATCCAGTTTGTAGAATATGACAGTGGCTTGTCTATCGGGAGTAGTTCATCTCGTACTCGACGGGGGAGACATTTCCGATCGGCTCCAAGAGTCGTTGCGTGTTGTACCAATGGACCCACTCGAGGGTGGCGAACTCAACGTCTTCGAGACCATGCCAGGGCCCACGTCGACGGATCACCTCGGTCTTGTAGAGGCCGATGATAGATTCAGCCAAAGCGTTATCGTAAGAGTGCCTCGGCTGCCGACGGACGGCTCAATGCCCGCCTCGGCGAGCCGCTCGGTGTAACGGGTCGAGACGTACTGCACGCCGCGATCGCTGTGATGCACCAATGGATCTTCTGGGTTTAGTCGGCGCTCGTGCAGCGCCTGCTCCAACGCATCGAGAGCGATGCCGGCAGTCAACGATGTCGTCGCTCGCCAACCGACGATGAGTCGAGCGAAGACGTCGATGACGAAGGCGACATACACGAAGCCGCGCCACGTGGCGATGTAGGTCAGGTCCGAAACCCAGAGCTCGTTCGGGCGTGTGGCGTTGAAGTCGCGCTCCACGAGGTCCATCGGGTGAGCGCCGCTCGAATCCGGCTTCGTCGTCTTGAATCGACGTCCACGGACCGCCCCCTGGAGACCCATTTCACGCATCAGACGGGCCACCGTGCATCGAGCCACGTCGCGGCCCTCACGGCACAGCTGACGCCAGACCTTGCGCACGCCATACACGTCAAAGTTCTCTTGCCGTACACGACGAATCTCGCCGCGGAGTTGGACGTCGCGCTTCGCTCTCGCTGGCTGGCGGCTTGGGTCCTTCTCTCTCGCTTTCTGCTCGTAATAGGTCGACGGGGCGATCGGAAGCATCCGGCAGATCGGCTCGACCCCCTAATTTTCAGGGTCTACGCGGATTCGTGTGGGTTGAAAACTGCATTTCTGGGTAATAGCGGAAGGAAAGCCGCCACGATCTTCAGCTTGAGATATTCCTCGTCGCGATAGCCGTAGGCGCGTCGTTGCAGAACACGGATTTTGTTGTTGACCCCTTCAACTAGGCCGAGACTGACTTTGTTCTCCGGATGACAGTAGGAGGCGATACCATCCCAATGGGACTCAATCATACCGGCGAACTTCTGGTACGGATGCAGGCGTTGCCATTTGAGGCTGTCTTTCCAACGGGTGAAAAAGGCGCGAGCGCCGCGTTCGGTGCGGTAATCCCAGAGTTGCCCGAAGGCCTCCTTCAAAATATAGGCGGTGTTCAGGCGCCGGTTGGCCTGGAGCAACTTTTTGAGTGCGCGGCGACCGTCTAGGCTCAGGTTCTCCCGCCGGGAAAGCAAAGTGTAACGCTGCCCCTTGATGTACGACCGGTCCTTGCCGCTGAGGCGTTTGTACTCACCGCGCCGGACCTCATCGAGGGCCTTTGACAGATGACGCATGATATGAAACTTGTCGAAGATGATCCGCGCATTAGGCGCGTTGTGAATCACCGAGTTCCGGAAGGGCTTCCACATATCCATGGCGGCCAGCTTGATACGGGCGCTTTTCTTTCCGCCCAGCGCCTTGAAGAACAAATCGATGTCGGTTTCTTTGCGACCCTCACCGCCCACCCAGATGGGACGCGCCCGCTCCAGGTCGCTGACAATGACGCGATAGTTATGTCCCTTGCGGATGGAGATCTCATCGACACCGATGGCCCGAGGCGCCGGTAGCCCCGCCCGGTCGACCTGCTCTTGCATGTAGAGCGTATCCAGAGCCTTCACCGTACCGTGGTGCAGACGTTCCATCTCGGCCACCGCCTTGTTCGACATATCCCGGCACAGCTTGCCCACATGCGTCGCAAAACGCTGGGTGTAGCGCGAGTTGTTCGCCAGCCAGTCTAGGTGTTCTACATGCACACCGCCGCACCCAGAACAGTTGACGCGCCAACGCTCGTATTCCAGATAGATCCGCCAGCCTGCCAACGACAGGTCGCGGACCCGGCACACTTGCTTGTCATAGCGCCCCCGGCACCGTTGCCCACAGTAAGAGCACACAGCTGTTTTTTTCGCCTCTTGAGCTGGATGACACGGGCGTATCGGTCACCGAATAGACCCTTCAATCCGGCACCAACCACGAAACCTGGCAGCGCAAACAGCGAGCGGATCGACTGGGAATTTTTCACTCGGTTAGCCTATCCTAAAAATGGACCACTTTTCAGCACCTGATGAAGTACTCGATACCTTTTCCACACAATGAGTTACACTGTTTTTCTGTCAGAACTTACCCACACGAATCCGCGTAAACCCAATTTTCACGGTTCGCGTCCACGAACAACACATTCACCTCGGTCGGCGGTCGAGCTCCGCCTGGGCGAAAAACGTCGACGCCTTGAGAAGGATCTCGTTCGCCCCCTTTAGCTCACGGTTCTCTCGCTCAAGCTCCTTCAGCGGCTGACCCTCGTCCGTCGTCGGTCCCGCTCGTTTCCCAGCATCACGCTCTGCTCGACGCACCCACGTGCGTAGCGTTTCCCGCGTACAGTCAATCTTCGACGCAATCGATGAGATCGCTGACTGGCCCTGCCCGGGTTTTGTGGACACCAACCGAGGCGCGACAATGCGCCTGGAGGCGTCCATGGGAAAACGACGACGCAGGAAGTTCACGGGGGAGTTCAAGAAGGAAGCGGTCCGGTTGTTCAGGGAAGGCGAGCGCAGCATCGGCCAGGTCGCTAAGGAACTGGACCTGACGGAATCATCCCTTCGAAACTGGGTGAAACAATACAAAGTTGATCACGGTGAAGGTCCACGCGAGGCTCTGACGACGGCGGAACGTGATGAGCTGGGTTCGCTACGACGTCGAGTGCGCACGTTGGAGCAAGAGCGAGAAATATTAAAAAAGGCGGCGGCCTTCTTCGCGAAAGAAAGCGAATGAGATTCAATTTCATTCACGCGGAGCGGGCCAACTACCCGGTGCGGGTGATGTGCCGAGTCCTGAGGGTATCGACCAGCGGCTACTACGCTCAGATGAAGCGCGCGCCCAGCAAGCGACAGTGTGAGGATGGGAAGCTGAAGCTGCGCATCCAAGCGATCCACGCCCATAGCCGTGGTACCTACGGCAGGGAGCGTGTACGTCGCCAGCTTGACGGGGAGAACGTCGAGGTGGGCAAGCAGCGAGTGGCACGGCTGATGCGTGAGATGGGTCTGCAGGGCCTGCCCAGCAAGCGTTTTCGCCGCACGACCGACAGCAAGCACGATCGTCCTGTCGCACCCAACGTGCTCGGTCGGAACTTCGAAGCCGAACGACCGAACCAGTTCTGGGTGACGGACATAACCTTCATCCGGACTTGGGAAGGCTGGCTCTACTTGGCGGTCATCCTCGATCTGTTCTCGCGTCGTGTCGTCGGCTGGGCGATGCAGCCCCACCTGCGCGCGGAGCTTGCTCTCGAGGCGCTTCACATAGCCTTGGGGCGCCGCCTGCCGGAAAGTGGCTTGGTGCATCATTCAGACCGTGGTACTCAATACGCGGCTGCGACCTACCAGGCCGTGCTCGATGAGTACGGCATCGTGTGCTCGATGAGCCGCAAGGGTGATTGCTGGGACAACGCCGTGACCGAGAGCTTCTTCGGCACACTCAAGACCGAACTCCTCCACCGACGTAGTTGGCCAACACGACGTATGGCCAAAGACGCGGTCGCGAGCTACATCGAGGGGTTCTACAATCCATATCGACTCCACTCGTCACTCGATTACAACAGCCCAATGGTGTTCGAACGGATTCATGATCTCAAAACTGCTCATGCGAGATAATCAACCCGTCCACTTTTCCTGGGCAAGGTCAGACCACTGAGATTCCTGCTCAGCCTGCTGGTCGATAACCATCCCCACTGCGCGCTCTTTTACCTCCGGTGAATACCTCCTTCGTCTTGTCATGACTCCATCCTCTCAAGAGGTGGAGTCTCCGGGAAACCCGGGGCGGTTCACATAAGAAATCGTTGCCATCCTATTTTCCGCACCAAATATCTCGTCCATCACTAGTCCGACACGATGGACATTTTCGTCACCGATCTGGACGAAGACACTGCCGCTCTCATGTAGCAGTTCCCGCGCCAACAGCAGTCGATCGCGCAGATAAGTCAGGTACGAATGGATGCCGAGCTCCCAAGTGTCCCGGAACGCGCGGATCTGTTCCGGCAACTTATGGTCCTTCATGACGCAATCCCCGGTCTTCGCTTCGAGGGAAAACCCCAGTGTCACATCGTCGCCATCGCCAAGGAGTAAGGTGAAATCGCGGCCAGTGTCGAGTGCATGCTAAGCCGGGTCCGTACAGGGATGTCACCCAGCGAAGTGACGTGCGCGATCCCGGCCTCCAAGCTGGGCGACGTCATCGAGGCGCTCGATTCCACTTGCGTGGCGGACGGCAAGGTGGCGACGTACGCTGCAGAAGATGGAAAGCGATTCGCCTAGGACCCTAAGTCGGTCAAACCCCGTGAGGTCAAAATACTCATGCGCATCGTGTCCAAAAATACAAACGAACTCAAGACCGGCGTGCCGGGACGTTTCGGAATAGACGTGTCTACGCTTGGTTCGCAGCACTTGAATGACCGGGTTGATTTCTCCGGGATTGCAGGCTAGCGTAATCTCTAAACAGACAGCGAGGAGAGGAGAGACAAATGCAGCCACTTTACGATCCCGAGGGTGTTCGGCCCATGTGGGAGGAGCTTGCCCAATGCGGGGTGGAGCCCGTGCAAACAAGAGAGAACGTCGACGAGGCCTTGAAGAGGCCTGGGACAACGCTCGTGGTGGTGAACTCGGTTTGTGGATGTGCTGCCGGCTCGGCGCGCCCGGGTGTGACTCGCGCCCTGCAACACAGCACAATTCCCGATCACCTCACGACGGTCTTCGCCGGCGTGGACCGTGAGGCCACGGAGCGCGCCAGAGAGCACATGGTCGGCGTTGCTCCGAGCTCACCTTCGGTGGCCCTTTTCAAAGACGGCGAGCTCGTGCACATGCTTGAGCGACGGCATATAGAGATGATGAACGACGAGATGGTGGCGCAGAACCTGACCGAGGCTTTCGACAAGTACTGCTCTCGACAGGGACCGTCCGTCCTCAGAGAAGAGTACGAGAAGGTGGTGCACGCCCGGCAGTGTGGCTCCTCGGTGCCGCTGTTCGATCCCCTCTCAAACCACTAGCAGGCGCTCTTCTCCCCGGCAAAGTCCAGTCCCGTCTCGCCCTCGGCGGCCGTTCCCCGCCCGTGGCGCGCCCCACCACCCATCAGGCCAGCCGTGCGCACCCCCGGCAAAATCATCCCAGAACGTCCCGGCGCGTGGGTCTTGAGTGCGTTTGTGTTTTTGACACAACGGGCGCGAAATACCCTCGATTCTGCGCGGATTCCAAGGGCGTCTAAGCTGCTGATTTGTGGTCTATTTCAAAAGGGCTGAGTTTTGGCACAGGACGGGGTCGAGCTGGTAAACATAGGAAGCCGCCCGCTCAATCTCGGCGGTTTCGGTCTCAGCGACGACGTGGGGCAGCCCAAGAAGTGGGTTTTCCCGGATACAACCCTGGCTCCCGGTCAGACCCTACTGGTCTGGTGCTCGGGGAAGAACCGGATCGCACAACCCGCTCCCGTCTCCCCCGCGAAGAACGCAGAGAATCTCTCTGCCTCTTTCGACCCGCATCTGGTCTCTCGACACGCGCGGTGGCGTACCCCGTCCTGTGCCAAAACTCGGCCCTCTTGAAATAGCCGATAAATCAGCAGCTTAGCGTCTGTGTATTGCGATGGTGCCAAGGGCCGTGGGCTTTACAATCGTCTGGCCCGAGGGTGTTATCTTCGGATCCCATCATGACGTACCATGTGCAATTCCTACTGTTGGTCAGGCAACCGTTGTTCGATCGGGCAGCCCTGCCGCTCACACAGACCTCATGGGTGCTTCCGCCATTCAGTGTTGGTAAAATGACGCTAAGACTTTACAGTGCATTAAATTACAGCCATGGTCTTTCAAAAGGGCCGAGTTTGGGCACAGGACGGGATGACGCGGGCGTATCGGTCACCGAATAGACCCTTCAATCCGGCACCAACCACGAAACCTGGCAGCGCAAACAGCGAGCGAATCGACTGGGAATTTTTCACTCGGTTAGCCTATCCTAAAAATGGACCACTTTTCAGCACCTGATGAAAGTACTCGATACCTTTTCCACACAATGAGTTACACTGTTTTTCCGTCAGAACTTACCCACACGAATCCGCGTAAACCCAATAAATAGAAGGCACAGGTCAGTCCTAGCGTCCAGAACAATAGACCGGATATTCGGAAAACAGTCGCAAGAGCGAGCCGCCCCACGTTCATAAGACGCCGGTGAAATCGTCGGGTCGAACAGCACGAAGCAACCGAGCATGGCAGCTCTAAACCGCTCAATCAACGCCGGATCGACGTTTTGCGGAGCACACGGGCCTCCGTCCTACGCCCTTGCTTCTGCCGACTCATGCGACCCATCCGATTCGGGATTGTTACGCTGGTCGCATCTGTGCGGCCGACTCCCATGCTCTACAAGTGCTTCGGCTCCAAGATCGGTTCGGGCAATCTCTCGACGATGCGCGTTGATTCCACGCTGACATGGATGATGCGGCAGATCACCGCGATCAGTTCGCGTGGATCGTCGAACCAAGCATTGGGGTCGTTGACGATACCGCTTTCCTTGTCCCGAGTGATTCGGTAGCGGTCAATGAACCATTCTAGCGGTGTCCGCCCGTTGACCTGGTACTGGTGCGCCTCTGGCGGGATCCTGCCGAGCCGGAGATGGTCGTCGACGATGAGGACTGTCCTGTCGTCATCGGAATATCGCATCGCCCGCTCGCCAATGCGGAAATCCTCGGGCCGTGCTTTCCCTTCATGTGCGAGCACGCATTCGAGCGGATATTCCTCGCAGGTTTCATACCCCAAATGAAGCTCCGTCAGTTCACGTCCCGCCCTCGCGAACGAATGGAAATCGTCCGCCAAGGGGATACGCGGCAGTTCTTTCGCCAAGTCGTTGGCAAAGCGTTCGCGGTAGCCCGGCGCATGGAGCACGCCGTAGACGTAATCGAAGGTCAGGTCCTTCGTGATCGTGTTGTCGTCATAGCGAACGCGAAAGGTACGTAGTGCGGTTTCCGTGATGTTGTCGATCCGTTCCAACTTCGGTCCGATACCCGGCAGCGCGCCCTGCGCATCCGTCGGTTCCTGGAAACGGTAGCGCGGGAAGCATTGGCCGAAGGCGACGAAGTGTAGATCTGGCATCGTGTCGACCATGAGGGCTGAGAAAGGTTTAGTCGAGCCGACACCCGGAACGCAGATCGCGCGGTTGTCGTGCGCGGCATCGGGAAACATAGTGCCCCTTATCCCCGGCCTCTTGGAAAATAGGTCATCCGCATAGCAGTGCGTTGCAACAAAGGGGCGATATGCAACTCGTCGAATATGATCTGATGAAAATTTTGCTTGCCGCCCAGCTTGGAATCTGGCTTTGAGAGTTTGGTCCCATTTGGCATTTTCTGAATGAATTTTTGTTACGTCGTTAATTGTGTACTCCTGATGTTCTTTCCGAACTTCCATGGCGTCCTGATAATCGCCCACCATCGCGCGGGCATTCGCCACACAGGCGGCGCGCGAGAAATTGTAAATGTAAGGATCCTTACCAGTGTAATAACCATTGCTGTACAGCTTGAAGATCGCATCGCCCGCCTTGCCGGCCTTCGCGCCCTTCGACCCCATCGGATAGAGCCTTTGGAACGCATCGCTGCGCTGGCCGATCCAGTCGTGATGCCGGTCTGGCTCAATCGTCCGCCAGTCCTCAATACCTGTGATAGAGCCCGCCTTGCGCAGGATCGCCAGTTTCTCCTCGCGCTTCAGATAGTCGCCGACATCGCGGTAGCGGATGTGACAGCCGCTGTGAGTGGCATCCGGGTTGCGGACCAGGATTGTGATTGCAACCGGTGCCCGGGAGCCCTGGCCGAATACGTTGTCACCCTCCTCACGGCGCAACTTCCCAGACGTCCTCGCATTCCCCCGCAGGTTTAGTACATAAATCGAACTAAACTCCTCGGCCAGACAGGCGCGAACGCCCGAATCCACGTTGCCGTCTATCCAGGAGCCGTTGGTGACCAAGGCAACGACGCCCTGGTCGCCGATCCGGTCCGACGCCCAGCGGATCGCCATCTTGTAGGTATCGTAGAGGCTGTTCTTGTTCGCGGCGCCAGACCGTGCGGCATAGGTTTCGCCGACGCGCTTCTGAAGCTCGGGATAGTCGACGTTGGGGTTGTTGTCCGCCGAGCTCCTCTGGCCTGCCGACCACGGCGGATTGCCGACGATGACCTGGATCGGCAGATCCTGCTGGCGCTCCGCACGCTCGCTGTTGTCCGGAAGCCATGCCTTCGGAAAGCCGGTCCTATCCGTGTATAGATTGAACGTATCGGTCAGTACGATGCCGTCGAAGGGCGCATAAGCGCTGTCTGGCCCGCGACGGCCGTGGAATGCTTCCTCGATGTGAATGGCCGCAATGTAATAGGCCAGTAGGACGAGCTCGTTGGCGTGAAGCTCTCCGTGGTATTTCCGCTTGAGATCGGTATCACGGATCAGCGCGGACTGAAGCAGCCGGACGAGGAAGATGCCGGTGCCGGTGAACGGGTCGAGGAGATGAACGCCTTCGTCGCTCAAGCTGCGGCCGAACTCTTGGCGCACCACGTGGTCGGCGCTGTTCACGATGAAATCCACGACTTCTACCGGTGTGTAGACGATGCCGAGACGGTCTGCGTCCTTCTTGAGGGCCGTGGAGAAGAACTTTTCGTAGAGTTCCATCAGCACGTGCTGCCGCGCTTCGCTGTTGTCGAGGCCGCGGGCGCGCATGCGGACGCTTTCGTAGAAGCGTTCCAGATCTCGGGTTTCGTTCTCGAGGCCGAACTCTCCGAAATCCCGCCCCAGGGAGTCCAGCGCCTGCGCCACCGGGTTGCCGGCGGCGAAATCGTAGTGCTCGAACAGTGCCTCGAAGACCGGCCGCGTCAAGGTATGCTGCGCCATCATTTCGATGGCGCTATCCCGGCTGATCGAGGCGTTGATCGAGACCTTGAGCTCCTCGTGGAAAGCGTCGAACCAGTCGCGCAGGGTTTCGTTATCGGGACTGGCCAGAAGAGCCTCGATCCGGTGGACGAGCCGCGAGAAGATATCTGCAACGTCCCTGGCCCAGGTCTCCCAGTATTTCCGGTCTCCGCATCTCTCGACAACCTTGGAGAATATCGCGCCGGGTGGCAGGTCGAGCGGCGGAAAGGGCAGTTCGGGGGTGCCCTGTCCATCGAGCCCATCACCGCTGAAGATGATCCGATCGGTCGGCGTGTCATTGAGGTCGATCTTGTTGATCTCGGCATCGAACCTGTCATCGTGCGAGCGCAGCGCCCGCAAGACGCTCCAGACCACGGCGAACCGTTCGTTGTCGTCGAGAGCCGCGGCCGGGTCGACGCCCGCCGGCACGGCGACCGGAAGCACGATGTAGCCGTACTGCTTGCCCTCGGCCTTACGCATGACGCGGCCGACGGCCTGCACGATGTCGACCTGCGAGTTTTTCGGGTTCATGAAGAGCACGGCGTCGAGCGCCGGCACGTCGATGCCCTCGGATAGGCACCGGGCGTTCGAGAGAATGCGGCAGGTTCCCTCGGAATCGGCCTTGAGCCATTCGATACGGGCCTTACGCTCAAGCGCGTGATGCTGTCCATCGACGTGGCGCGTTTTGCAGCGGAACGCGTCCGGCCGCTCCGCCTCGTGCAACAAATCGATGGCGTGCCCGACGATACCGTCCCAATGCGCTTCCAGCCGCTTCGAGGAAACAATGGTGTTGGTGAACGCGATCGCGCGGGTTAGGTGCTGGATAGATGCGTCGCTGAGACGCTTGTTCTCCGGGTTCTGCAACGCGCGCCAGCAACCGACGATCTTCGCCGCGTCGGTGATGTTGATCTCGCTGTCGCCCGACGCCAGATGCGCCTGCAACGCGGAATCGACGTGTTGCTCGGACATGGCGAGGACTACAACCTTGTAGTCGGATAACAGGTCCTGCTCGACCGCCCTGGAAAAGGGAAGACGGTGAAGCTCCGGCCCATAGGTCGCCGGATCGTCCATGGAGAACACTTCGACATCGTGGCTTGCTGCTTTCGCCTTCGCGCCTTCCGTATAGAGACGCGGGGTGGCGGTCATGTAGAGGCGCTTCGCAGCCCGAATTCTTTGCTCATCGTGCACGAGCACGAACGGTGACGTCTTGTCGCCGGGACGCTCCACGCCGGTCGTTCTGTGCGCTTCGTCACAGAGAACAATGTCGAATGCCGGCGCTCCGTCGTCTTGTGCATTTTCCACGATGCCAAGCGAGTGGTAGGTGCAATAGACTACCGTCATCGCGTCTGGCCGCGCTTCTCTGAGTACCTGGGAGATCGCCTTGGGGTCCGTGGTGACCGGGATTTCAAGCTCCTGGAGCGACGCGTCCTCGTCGTTTCGTCCGGCGCGTGTATCGGAGCAGATCCCGATATACCGATGCGGGATCGACCGTTGCGTTGCCCATTCCCGCATCGATTGCTGGAACAGCGATATCGACGGCACCAGATAGAGCACCCGCCCCCCGATACCCGCAACGGCTTCCGCTATGCGCAGCGCTGCAAAGGTCTTGCCCGTGCCGCACGCCATGATCAGCTTGCCGCGATCGTGATCATTGAATCCGCCGGTCACGTCGTCGAACGCGAGCTTCTGATGGGGGCGCAGGCTGAACGGCTCGTGCCTAAAGGAAAGGTCTTCCGGTTCATCGTGGATCAGGTCTGGCCAGTCGAACGGCCGACTCGCGAGATCGCCGAACCGCAGCACGGTGCATGCGGGCTTCAGTGGAGTAATGGTCTTGACCGCGTTCGGCCCCCATCCGTCGCCGGTATCGACCACGATACGGGTGGTGAAGGGGTCACGGGCCGATGCGGAGATGAACGAATCGAGATGAGGCTTCGAAATCTGGGTGCCAGGCGCGTAGCACTTGCACTGAATGGCACAGTAACCGCCCTCACGCTCCTCGGCGACCAGGTCGATACCGGTATCGGCGCCATCGAATCCCTGCTTCAGGTTCGCCCATTCGGACCACAGCCAGACTTTGGAGAACCGTTCCTTGTAGAGGGGATCCTTGACGAAGTACGTCTTCATCAGCCGCTCGAAGAGGCGCCCCTTTTCAGCTTCGGAATCGGCGATGGACCGTATGTGGTCCAGCGTTCTCTGGAAACCGTCAGTCAATTCTCACCCTCCCGATGCATCACTGGACTCTGGGCCTCCTCGAAGATCTTTTGCAAGTCAAGCTGAACGAGCAGAGGCACGCCTTGAATCTCCCGCTCGGTCCTAAGCTCGCCCCGTCCCTTTTTCCAGGCGAAATCACGCGTCTCGGGAGGACTGGAACGCCCCATGGTACCTGTTTACCACACCTAGGAGCATCGGGAGCAGTGGCACGCCCGCCTATCGCGGAGCGCCCTGGGCCGAGTCACGACCAAGAGGACGACAATGGATCCTGACCAGAAGCCTGCTGCTGCGCCGGACGGTTCCCCCGCTGATGCCCAGGGTGTCGGCTCAAATGGATGATGTTAGCGGCGGCTGTAAATTGCACATTTGTGGCGGACGAAAATTGCACACTCCGCAAAAAGTCGATCCGGCATTGATTGCGCGGTTTAGACCTGCCACGATCGGCTACTCCATACCGGTCGACCCGACGATGCCACTGGCGTCTTATGAACGTGGAGAGGCTCGTTCATGCGACTGTTTCCGAATATCCGGCCTATTGTTCTGGACCCTAGGCGGTCGTGGAGATCCTCGTCTATTCGAACGAGGTGACACCAATGCCGTGGGAGGGCGACGTTGCGGCCAACTATTCGGGTTCCCCGTCCTGTGCCAAAACTCGGCCCTTTTGAAATAGACCACAAATCAGCAGCTTAGACGCCGTTGGAATCCGCGCAGAATCCAGGGTATTTCGCGCCGCAGGGCTGACTTCCGACCCATGGGGCTGGCGGATAAATAAATAGAAGGCACACCCTCCGCCTTCCCGCCAATAGTCTGCCTTGGTGCACAACTCTCGATCTCGGTCCACAATTGTCCTGTACTCGCGGATACGAGGTTCCCCATGAGCATTTTCAAACGCACTCAGCGGAAGTATGTGAAGAAGGCCTATCGCGTGAGGAATTGGCGTGAATATGAGGCGGGTCTACGCAACCGCGGGAGCCTGACCGTCTGGATCTCGCTCACCGCCGGCAAGCTTGTGAACTGGGACGCGCCCCGGCCAAGGAGGAGGAAACCGGGCCGTCAACGCAAGTACTCGAACCACGCCATCGAGACGGCTGTCACCCTGGGCATGGTGTTTCATCTGTCATCTAGGCAGAGCGAGGGATTGCTGCGGTCGTTGTTCGCTCTGATGAAGCTAGACAGTGATGTGCCCGATCACACCACGATCTCGAGGCGCAAGCCGAAGCTGGGTAAGGTCCCCTTCTACCCAGTCAAGCAGAAGACGCCGTTGCACATCTTGTTCGACAGCAGCGGTCTCGCTGTCCACGCCGGCCAGCTGCGCAGAGCACAAAAGAGCAGGGACTATCGCAAGCTCCATCTGTGTGTCGACGAGCAGAGTGGCGAAGTCGTCGCCGGCGAGCTGACGAGCAAAAGAGCCCGCGATTCATCGCGGGTTGCATCGCTTGTCGGACAGATCGACAGTCCCATCTCATCGGCCAGAGCTGACACCGCATACGACGCCGGCGGCGTCTATGAGGCAATCGAGAATCACAGCGCTCATCGCTCGCCGAGGGTGCTGATACCGCCGCGCAAGGGCGCCCTGCTCGCATCGGGGCCGGCGAGCAGCCGACAGCGCAATCGCAAACATTGCAGCACAAGCTCGGCTCGGCAAACGAAAGTGGCACACAGAATCGGGCTACAGCAAACGGAGCAAAGTCGAGACAACGTTCCATCGCTACAAGGCTATCGTGGGCTCAGCGATGCGAGCGAGAGGGTTGGCGGCACAGAGAGGTGAGGCAAGGATCGGGTGCAAGATTCTCAACACCATGACGGCGCTCGGGATGCCTGATAGCGAGATGATCGGATGATGGGAGTCGGGGCCAAGCGAGCTCTCGGCCTCTATCGGAGTTGTGCACCAAGGCACCGCCGGATCCGCAAAGCGCTGAAACCACTGCTCGGTGAGGAGCACCTATCGAAGAGCGCGGTGTCTCGCGTGGTTAGCCGGCTGAAGGAGCGCTTCGAGGAATGGCAGAACCGTGCTCTCAGCGAGGAGGTCTACGCGATCGTTTACCTGGACGGCTTCCACCTGAAAGTGCGGATGGCGAAACGTGTGATCAGCGTACCCGTACTGGCCGCGCTCGGGGTCGCGCCAGACGGGCACAAACGTCTGTTGTCATTGCGTCTGGCGGTGAGCGAAGCCTCGACGCATTGGGGCTCCGTGCTGGAGGGACTCCAGGCTCCCAAGCTAGTGATCAGCGACGGCCACAAGGGGCTGACGAAAGCGCTGGAGAAGTGGCCGGGGTGCCGGTTGCAGCGATGTACCGAGCACAAGCGCGCCAACTTGCTCCAACATTGCCCGGCGCACGCACGCCGTGAGCTCCGGCGTGACTACAACCGGATCGTCTACGCCAAGAACGGGTTCGATGCTCGCAAAGCCTATGACGAGCTCGTCGCCAAGTGGACGCCTCTCGCGCCGGCCGTCGTCCGAAGCCTAGAGGAGGCCGGTAATCAGCTGCTGACCTTCTACGAATTCCCTCGTGCCATGTGGAAATCGTTTCGAACGACCAAAGCTCTGGAGAATCTCAACCGCGAGTTTCGACGCCGGACGAAAACCCAAGCGTCGTTCTCCAGCGAGGAGTCTGCGGTCGCTTTGCTGTTTGGGCTTATCGCCTCTGGCCAGATTCAACTACGACGCATCGACGGCTACCAACGTCTGAGCGAGGTTCTCGAACACGCGGAGGTTGCCGCCTGATATGATACTCTGATGACGGAGTGGAGGGCACCGTTCTTTTTCCACGGACCTCGGGACACATCCAGGAACCCAAAGGAGAAATCACAAACGAAAAGGGTGAACCGCCCCAGGTTTTCCGGAGACTGTATTAGTTGAGTCTCGCCATCTCTAGCGAGCCTTCCTTGGATCGATAGTAGTTCATCTCGTACTCGACCGGTGGGATGTTTCCGATCGATGGCTTCCAACTCGAGCGGATATTGCTTGATGCGACACGTCCGGTCCCTGGACATACAGGGATTATAATGCACGCCCAAGAATCGCACCCGCGCGGCTGATAGGGATTGCGCCCGGTTGCGAGTCGACCCGAGGTCACCATGAAAACCGCCGCTTCCGTTACCGGCTCTACTTTCGTTGCGCTCGCCTTATCGGTCGGGCTCCTCGTCGCTCCTTCGTGGGCACGATCCCAATGGACCAACCGCTATCCCAAAATCGAGGGCTATCGTCACCACGTCTACCTCGAGGGATTCGAGCTGCCGATCCTTGCTGCCGGGCCGACCGACCCGGCACCGTCGCCCGATGGAAAGAGCATCGCGATTGCGTCGCGCGGATGGTTGTGGCTCGTCGACCTTGAGTCGGGGGCCGCCCGTCGACTCACGAAAGGGGGTGCGATGGATTCCCGCCCGACGTGGTCGGTGGACGGCAGCCGCATCGCGTTTCTACGCGACGACAGCTCGGACCTGGACATTTGGGTTCTGGATATCGAGACCGGTGACGTGCAACCGATCGTGGAGACGGACGCGATCGAGCTCGACCCGATCTACTCGTCCGACGGAGAGTTCCTCTACTACAGCTCCGGCCAAGCGGGGACCCTCGATATTTGGCGGTTTCAGCTCGCCACCGCCGAGCGGATGCCGGTGACGTCCCATCGCGGCATCGAGATTCGCCCGCTGCCGCTAGATGGGCAGTCACTGGTGTTCCTCTCCAAGGGTCGGGGGGGACCGGACCGGCTCGTCTACTCCAATCGAGAGACAGGCTTGGAGCGCACGCTCCGAACACAGTCGATCATGTCCCAGACCCACCCGGGCCTGAGCCCCGACGGGAAGACACTTGCGGTGAACTGGCCGAGCCCTGACGGCTACGACCTCTACCTCGTCGACTGGAACGACGATGACGCCATTCGTCTCAACGCACGCTCGGGTCTTCCGATCTCCCCGGCGTTCAGCCACGACGGTAAAACGGTGTACTTCGTGGAAGCGAACGATGAGCTCGAGTTCGAGCTATTCGCCGTTCCGGCCACGGGGGGGAAGGCGAAGCGAGTTCCGATTCGGTCGTGGGACTGGGGCGTGCCCACTGGGCGCGTCGTCATCCGAACGACGCGTGCGGAAAGCGCGTCCCCGTTGCCGGCGCGCCTTCATGTCGCGGACGCCAACGGTCACCCCGCGCTTCCGGCCAGCTCGAGCATGCCTCACTTCGATGGTGTACACGGCAAGGTATACTTCTACTCGCCCGGCGTCGTCAGCGTCGAAGTACCGGCGGGCGAGGTGCGTATCGAGGCAAGCCACGGTTTTTCGGCAAAGACCATCACACGGACGGTACAGGTCGAGCCGGGCTCGATGGCACCGGTGGATTTACCGTTCGAGTTTCTGTGGGAACCGCGCCAGGACGGCTGGTACTCCGCAGACCACCACTACCATATGAACTACGGGGGGCCATACCGCTTGGCGCCCGAGGACCTCCTGCTTCCTCTCCAAGCCGAGGACGTCGACGTCGGGACGCCGCTCATGGCGAATCTCCACCACCGCTTTAATGATCTCGAACACTTCGAGTATCGCCGAATCGAAGTGCTCCCCTTCCTGACTTTCGGGCAGGAAGTGCGCTCTCACCTGCTCGGACATCTCGGGCTCATCGGCATCGTAGAGCCCCACTGGCCCTGGTACTGGGGCCCGGACTACCCGGTCTACGGACAGGACGATCGACCCAACCATGACGTGCTTCGTTTCGCTCGAAAACAGGGAGGTGTCACCAGCTACATGCATCCCGTTTCGCGCTCCGAACCGTTCCATGACGAGGAGGCGATGAGAGCGATTCCCATCAACTTGATTCCGGACGCGGTTCTCGGCGATCTCGATACCCTTGAGCTGGCATGTCTCTGGATCAGCGAGCTGGGAACCCACGACGTCTGGTACCGCTTCCTCAACGTGGGTGCTCCTGTCGCTGCTTCCGCAGGCACGGACATCATGGCGGACTACTACCGAACCATGACCGTAGGCGCGACGCGAGTGTACGTACGGGTCGATGAGCCGATGACGTTCGAGCGCTACCTACACGCGCTCAAGCAGGGA
The DNA here is from genome assembly GCA_965219415.1 of Candidatus Marinacidobacterales bacterium. Classification (GTDB taxonomy): domain Bacteria; phylum Acidobacteriota; class Vicinamibacteria; order Marinacidobacterales; family DATDRI01; genus CBDCNP01. The sequence goes on along the minus strand of CBDCNP010000002.1, from coordinate 5,524,972 downwards.
CGAAGCTTCGTCAGCACCGGTCCGCTCGTGGACTTTCGCGTCGGCGAAAGTGCGCCTGGCGACGTGATCGACGGTGACGGCGGCTTGGGGTCCTGGAGCTTGCGACTTTCGACGCCCATGCCCGTCGAGAAGATCGAACTCATCGTGAACGGCAAGGTGGTTCATGCCGAAGCCGGGCCCGAAACACCTGGTGAAAAGCGCTACTCTGGAACCGTGCCGATACCTTCCGGTGGCTGGATCGCGATCCGTGTTCATGGAGGCGAGGAGCAATGGCCGGGGATGAACGGCTACCCGTTCGCCCACAGCTCTCCGATCTGGATCGGCGAGCGGGGAAGCACCGACCCCTCCGCGGCGCGTCGGTCGGCCGCGGAGCTTCTCGCGGCGCTCGATGTCGCGGAGCGCCGGCTCGATGAGGGGTATGGTTCGACGCCGATCCCGCGACTGAAAGCGCGTTTTCGCGACGCTCGCAAGTTTCTCGAAGGCTTGGCCGAGGGTGCGGCACGGTAACTTTTAAGACACGACGCGGAAGACAAGCCGTAGCCATGGTAGCTTGGCGTGGATCTGATCATGGGTGTAGACGGTGCTTCCGCAGTCAAGTGTTGGCGGCCGCCGCGTAACCTGTTCGCGTGCTAGAGTTTTAGCCTGATTTCAAGAGGCGCAGTTCTTTCGTCAATGCCGGCTGGGCCGAGTTTTGGCACAGGACGGGAACCAACGACGAAATCATGTCGGCATGGTGCTGGCAGACCGGAGATTAATCAAGTTCGGTGCGCGCGGATGAATAAATAGAAGGCACAACCAATGGATGTTCTGGGTCTAGTCGGCGCTCGTGCAGCGCCTGCTCCAACGCATCGAGAGCGATGCCGGCAGTCAACGATGTCGTCGCTCGCCAGCCGACGATGAGTCGAGCGAAGACGTCGATGACGAAGGCGACATACACGAAGCCGCGCCACGTGGCAATGTAGGTCAGGTCCGAGACCCAGAGCTCGTTCGGGCGTGTGGCGTTGAAGTCGCGCTCCACGAGGTCCATCGGGCGAGCGCCGCTCGAATCCGGCTTCGTCGTCTTGAATCGACGTCCACGGACCGCGCCCTGGAGACCCAAGCCGTTCACGGGACGGCACCTTGCGCTCGGACTGAGGTAACTGGTCGTTGGCTAGGAACAGCAGCAGATTCCTCCTTGCCTTGATGATTCTCTCGTGGTGATGGTAGACGACGTACTCCCTAAGCGCATGACGGAGCGACTTCTCGCCGAACAGGATGAGCTTCGAGAGACATTCCTCTTTGACTGACTTCACCCAGCGCTCCGCGAACGAGTTCAAATCCGGGCTCCGTGGCGGGCAGCTTGACGGGCGCGACGCCAACCGCCTCGATGGTCCGGTGGAACGACTCGCAAAACTTCGAGTCCCGGTCGTGAATGAGGTATCGGCTCGAGGACAGAAAGCCGACATGTGATCCGCAAAAAAGAAGATCGCGTACCGCTGGATCGACTTTTTGCGGAGCACAACCCCCATTCGCGACGCGAGCGAATTGTTATTGTGAGAGAGGAGAAGAACTTTGTAGTACAATAGGTTACATCAGATTTTCACGTTACCGGACTTTAGCTTGCGCCAAACTGTGCATAAGTTGCCGTCCTCGCACGACGACGTAGACGAGCCGGCAACAGTAAACGGAGCAAGCACCCCTACGCGGGCGTTGTGCGGATATGAAGAGGATGAAAGGAACGCTCCAAGGAACCGCACTCCTACTTGCGGTCACATACGGTCTCCTGACATGGTTTCTCGCGGATGCCAATCCGCCTTTGGCCCAGGATGAAGCGGCCCTCGGTATCTGCCTGAATAGCGAGCGCGAGCCTGTCGTACGAGTCGAAGCCTGCCGCACCGCCGCCGAGCAGAGAAACGTCTCAACGCAATTCAACCTCGGCGGCATGTATTACAACGGCGAGGGCGTGCTGCAGAACGACGCCGAAGCAGTCAAGTGGTACCGTCTGGCCGCCAAGCAGGGGCACACCTTAGCGCAGGACAACCTCGGCTACATGTATGTGTCCGGTCGAGGCGTGCCGCAAGACGATGGCGAGGCAGTGAAGTGGTACCGGCTGATCGCCGAGAAGGGATACGCCTCAGCGCAGTTCAATCTCGGCTACATGTATGCGTCCGGTCGAGGCGTGCCGCAAGACGACGCCGAAGCAGTCAAGTGGTACCGTCTGGCCGGCGAGCAGGGATACGCCTCAGCACAGTTCAGCCTCGGCATCATGTATGCGTCCGGTCGGGGCGTACTGCAGGACGACGTCGAAGTGGTCAAGTGGTACCGGCTGGCCGCCGAGCAGGGGCACACCTTAGCGCAGGACAACCTCGGCTACATGTATGCGTCCGGTCGAGGTGTGCCGCAAGACGATGGCGAGGCAGTGAAGTGGTACCAGCTGGTCGCCGAGAAGGGATACGCCTCAGCGCAGTTCAATCTCGGCTACATGTATGCGTCCGGTCGAGGCGTGCTGCAAGACGACGCCGAAGCGGTCAAGTGGTACCGGCTGGCCGCCGAGCAGGGATACGCCTCAGCGCAGAACAACCTCGGCTACCTGTATGCGAACGGCGAAGGCGTGCCGCAAGACGATGCCGAGGCGGTCAAGTGGTACCGGCTAGCCGCCGAGCAGGGGGACGCCTCAGCGCAGAACAGCCTCGGGTTCATGTATCGCTACGGCGTGCTCGTGCCGCACGACGATGCCGAAGCGGTTAAGTGGTACCGGCTGGCCGCCGAGCAGGGATACGCCTTAGCGCAGAACAACCTCGGCTACCTGTATGCGAACGGCGAAGGCGTGCCGCAAAACGATATCCAAGCCCATATGTGGTTCAACCTTGCAGGGGCTAGAGGAGATGAAGATGCGAGAAAAGCTCGCGATCTTGTGAAGGAGAGGATAACCCCTGAGCAGACCGCCGAGGCCCAGCATCTCGCCAGAGCGAGTGGGAGCCGGGAACAGTGACCGATGCGCCTGCCCCGATGTCTGAGCCGCCATCAGACAGCGACGCCCTACAGGGTACTGTCAAGTTGACGAAAAACTAGCTGACCGACCCCGTCCTGTGCCAAAACTCGGCCCTTTTGAAATGGACCACAAATCAGCAGCTTAGACGCCCTTGGAATCCGCGCAGAATCCAGGGTATTTCGCGCCGCAGGGCTGACTTCCGACCCATGGGGCTGGCGGATGAATAAATAGAAGGCACAGGCGAAACTCCATGGTGAACTTCTGGTCGCGGTCCAGGATGAGGAATCGCTTGCCGCGCAGAAAGCCGTCGAGTGGGTCGGTGAGATTCCGACCGACTTGCATCATGAATCCGCCGTCCGGCCTGGGAGTGATTCCAGCAATCTGCACTTTTCGCGATGACAGCTCAATCACGACGAGCACATAGTAGGTCACAAGCCTGCGGACCGTGGCGACCTCGACGGTGAAGAAGTCGGTCGCAGCAACGGTTTCCCAATGGGCGGTGAGAAACGTGCGCCACGGCGTCCGCTTACCTCTCTCCGGCGCGGGCTCGATGCCGTGTTCCCGCAAAATATTGGTGATGGTGCTCCTGGCTACGGTATGCCCGAGATTCGATAGGGCACCGCGAATGCGTGTATACCCGATTCGACTTCGCCATCTCCACGACGAGCTCGCTGATCTCCGCCATGACCCGAGGCCGTCCGAAGCTGTTTCCGCCGCGCGCTGTAGTCCCACTTCCGCGCAATGAGCCTTCGGTGCCAAGCCAGCAGGGTTTCCGGTGTGACGATACCGGCGACTTCTGTCAGAAGTTTCCGGCCAAGCGCCTTACCCTTTACCGCGAGCCGACATCGCTCGTCATCCGTCAGACGAAGCTTCCTCCCGCAAAGCCGAGCCTTGAGGACTCTGTTCTCTTCGAGCAAGTAGACGATAGCCGCCTGTTGGTCACGCTGGAGCCAACCAGCGATGGCGACTAGCAACAGTGTCAAGGGCTGGATCGGCGTCCTCATAACCGGGGATTCTAGCTTCCATTGGCGAACCAAGCCTAGGCGCCTCTAATCCGAAACGCCCCGGCGCGCGGGGTCTTGAGTTCGTTTGTATTTTTGGACACGACGGGCACGCGGCAGCGCCCCTAGGCTTTTTCCAAACGGACCGCGGTTTCGTTGTAGGCGACTCCCCCACCGGGTGTGAATCGATTATCGAGCAACGGACTCATAGAGTGGCCTGTCTTCCACCAGCCGCCCTTTCGACACACAACCAGATCTTGTCGTTGGCGCGCATCTAGCTCCAGCGTCACCTCGACCGTCCCAACCGCGGAACGGAGTTGTACCCTTCCACCATCTGCCACGCCAAAACGCTTCGCGGTTTCGGGATGTACTTTGACGCTCGGAAGCCCGGCAGGCTTCATGTTGACCAGCTGCGTGTTGGTGCCCTTTCTGGTCGCACCCGAGATGAGACGCAGCGGAAACTCGTCCTCGATCGAAGGTGTCTCGGCTTTCTCAGTCGGGAAGACAAAGCGCTTCGATGGTGTGTGAAATTCTCCTCCTTCGAACGGTATAAGCTCCGCTTCGGGAAAAGCTTGCGGGCTCGCCTTCAGCATTCGGTAGCTCCATCCCTCCCCTTCCCATGGCCGGACGGCGCGATCGATCCATTCGGCGGTCGTGCCGGCCATTCCCTCGCCGAAACCGAGGTGGTCCGCCAACAACTGATAGATATTGAGATCCGACTTCACCTCACCCGGTCGTGGAATGACGGGCTCGGTGACACTCGCGGTGAAATGGGATCCACTGAACGCAAGATCTTCATCCTCGAGAAACGTCGTTACCGGAAGGACAAGGTGCGCGCACTCGGCCGTATCGGTCATGAATTGTTCCACCACCAGATTGAACTCCCGATTCAGGAGAGCTTCGCGAACGGTCTCCGGCCGCGCCTGCTGGGCCACTGGATTCGCCCCGGTGATGAAAGTGGCGGTGATGGGCGGATCATCGAACGTATCGAGGCTTTCCGCGATGTGACCAACCGGGACGTTTCTGTGTTCGGCACCGAGGTCACTCCCGGTAATCGATCCATCGAGTTCTCCCCAAGGCCAGCGGCCGAAGTTGACGCCACCTCCTGGTACGCCGATGTTGCCGGTCAGGACCGCAAGCGAGGCGACGTGTGCGACGATCTCGGCACCATGGGAGTACTGCTGTAGCCCGATTCCCGGGAAGATCGTTGCGGGCCGCTCACGAGCTATCGCTTGCGCGAGCGCAAGTACCTCTCCGAGAGCGACGTCGGCGCGGCGTGCGCGCTCCTCCACATCGACCGAGATAACGCCCTGGCGATAGGCGGCGAAGCCTTCGGCATGGCCGGAAACGAAATCGTCGTCCATCCATCCTTTGTCCAGAACGACCCGGGCGACTGCCTGGGCCAGATCGTGATCGGTGCCGGGCCTCGGTTTGATTTGCAGGTTGGCGAGGGCCGAGCTTTCGGTGACCACGGGATCTACAAGGATGATGCGTGCGCCTTGCTCTTTGGCCTTCCGAAACCAAGGAACAAGGTGAATTTGAGCCGCGGCGGGATTTCTTCCCCAGAGCACGATCGTGCGGCTATTCAGAACATCCCTTGGGTCGTGACAGAGGATCTTGCCGAAGGACCGAGAAAAAGCGAGGAAGGCTTCCCCTGCACAGTAGTTTCCGTGAGCACGGGACGCCCCACCCCAAAGCCTGATGAACCGATCGTAGAGACGCTTGAGCGCGCCCATCGACGCGTGCCCTTTGAGGGTAAAGAGCGTCCAAGGACCGTGCTCTTTCCGGAGGCGTGAAAGCTCGGTACCGGCGTAGTCGATCGCTTCGTCCCATGAAACGCGCTCGAAGCCGTTGCCGGAACGCCGCAGAGGATAGAGGAGACGATCCGGGTGATAGACCCGCTCCGGATACTTCGAGACCTTGTGACAGAGGAAACCTTGGGTAATGGGATGGTCCGAATCCCCCTGCAAACGAACGAGCCGATCTCCATCGATGTGCGCAAGCACCGAGCAGGTGTCCATGCAATCGAGAATGCAGGTCGTGCGCACGACTTTCATAGGCTGATTGTACTACCTCGGGTCGCCCTCAGAATTGCGCCAGGTAGTCATAGGTAGAACGAAGACCGAAGCCCACGAGAATGATCCCCGCCAGCACAAGCCCCACGGCCAACCCAACAGGCATCTGAAAGTATTTCGGGAGAAAGCGGCGATCCACCCATAGAATCACGAAACACCACAGACCCGATGCCAAAACGCTGACCAAAACGCCGGGGGTTACGATCGCCACCGGGTCCCATCCCGTCCAAATCAGAAGGAGTCCGCTCACCGTACCGTAGATGATGACGAAACTTCTCACGCTGTCGATCGAAGTCCGTCTCAGCCGCTCCGAGGTAACCCGTCCACATTCGAAGAGCGCACGGGTCTGGAGCTCGAAGGTCCCGTAGATCGTACCCAAGAAAACGGTGACGATTCCAACAACGTATAGGGGCGCCAGCCTCGGGTGTAACTCGGTGAGGAATCTGGCTTGAACACTCAAGAGCTCCGAGGCGTCGGGCACGAGACGCGCGGGAGAAAGGACCATGGCCCCGAGAACCAGAAAGATGACGGAGAGCACGGCAACCAAGCTGAAAGATAGGAGCATGTCGGTCAGGGGAGCACGAAGCCACAGTTTGCCCTTCTTGCTCTCGTCCTCCGTGTCGACGGACGGGGCTCCATCATCAATACTTCCGGCAAGACCCCACTTCTTGTTCCTCAAGAAGCTCAGATACGCGATGTAGTCGCCGCTGTTTCCGCCGATGAGTCCGACGAAAGTCATGACTTCGACCCAGTTGGGGCGGGCCACGATCGTCGGATACTTCTCTTGAACCCAATCGGGGTACTCGGGGATCGAGATTACGAGCACGTTCTTCAGAACGATCCACAGATCGGGCCTCAGCGCGAGGAACGAAGCAACAATAAGAGCGAGAAAGAGAAGGACTATGACCGTCTGAGCGAGCTCGAGGGTTCGGTAGCTGCTTCTAAGTGCACCCAGGCCACAGACGACGAGAACTACGCTCGAGAGCACATTGAGGTTCATCCCATAGGCGGTCGAATCGGGACCGCGTCCCAGTAACTGCATCAAGAGCGTGGCAAGCGCTTTGGGCAGAGCGGAGAACGTCGCGGCGATGATGATGAACGCCACGAGGCTCAGGAGAATCGGAAACCAGGCCCGGGGTCCTTTCATCTGGGCCCAATAGTGCGTCGGGTGGTTTCCGGTCAGTGTCATCACCCGCATCCCAGAGTAAACCTGCATCGCCTTCAAGATCGCGACCAGCAGGATGCACCAGATGAGCGCGAAACCAAAGATGGCTCCCCCGCGAGAAGCGACGATCGTCTCCCCGCCCCCGATTGAAACGGATGCTATGATCGCACCGGGGCCGTAAAATTTGAGGTAGCGAAAAGGGTTCTTCGTGCGTAGGTCTGCCGGAACCGGAGGAAAACTCATCGGCACGGATGAACGCAGAGTCATCGCCGGATGATTTCAGTTCGCTGAACGAGTTTCCACGACCTCGTAGTGTGCAGAAACCTGGCCCCAGCGTTTCAGGACCTTTTGGGCAGACTCGAGCACATAGGCTCGACCTCGTCCTCACGTTCGCGGCGTAGTAACTCGACCCCTCGATAGCTGCGGATGTTCTTCGCGTCTATTGCCCGGGAAGATCTCATTGTAAGGCCTTGGTGTGCATCCGCATTCTCCGGAGTGGTCCATCCGTGCCAGATTCGTCTTATCGCTATGGACTTGCCTCCGAAGCTTCCTCCGTCTCGACCGTAGCGTATCACTGTGCTTGGATTCGATCGGCTGAGATAAGGTCTACCCCTTCTAGCCAAATTCTAGCTGTTCGACATGTCGGATTCAAACGTTGGAATCGGGCACGGCACCGCCATAAGGTCCTCCGGCACCAGACGATCGTAGACATCCATGTTCGAGTAGTAGCGACGAATGTCTCGCCCACTGGACGAACTCGAGCTGGTGTACCTGTGGGTAGATGGCGTGTACGTGAAGGCTGGCCTCGAGAAGGACAAGGCGGCGGTACTGGTTGCCGTTGGGGGCCTGTCCGACGGGACGAAAATCGCGTATGGTGCAAATAGTACGTCGAGCTCGACGTCGGCCTGTGGAGGGTCGATGACCGGATCTGCGCGAAGCGAGGATTCGATGGGCCGCCAGCCGAGGTCAACGCCACGACGATACGAAACCCACGGGGCGGCTTGGACGGCACTCGAACGTATCTACTCAGGCAGCCGCACGATAGTAATAACGAAGTAGGCCACCGAGTCGCTCGCGGCATGCGGGCCCACCGGTGAGACCGTCAATCTCGTGAAACTGCGGACTTGGCTCGGCGAATGTGGTATCCACTTTCCTCGCGGCGGAAAGCATGCGAGCATCATGCGGCTTTGGCTGGAAAAGGCCGGCATCCTTTCGGGCTGCCGTGTCGACGAGGAACGATTCCCTACGATCTTGGGCGTACCGACGGAAGAAGCGGAAGTGCCGGTACGGTTCGGGGGAACAAGGCACCAGTCGGCTGGATGTGACTCAATGAGAGCTCATTACTTGCAGCACGTTCCATTCGAAGGACTCGGCAGCATCGAGTCATGGCTCCGGTCAGCCCGATATGAGCTAACACACACGCCGTTCTTCGAATCAACCGATCTGCCTGCCGCCCGGGATGTCGACTTCGTGATCGTGATGGGCGGCCTTATGAGCGTGAACGATGAGACCAAGCATCCCTGGCTGGTGGACGAAAAACGTTTTATTCGCGATTGCATCCAGACGGGGAAGCCGGTTCTGGGCGTGTGTCTCGGGGCCCAGCTGATTGCCAGCGCTATGGGTGCAAAGGTCTATCCGAACCCCGCGAAGGAGATCGGCTGGTTCCCCGTCTACGCGGCGTCTGCGGAGAACGAGTTCAGCTTGCCGTCCTCTATGGATGTGTTCCACTGGCACGGCGAGACCTTCGATTTGCCGCATGGTGCGCGATTGCTGGCCAGGAGCGAAGCCTGTGAAAACCAAGCGTTCCAGTTTGGAAACCGTGTGCTGGGGCTTCAGTTTCATCTGGAAACTACCCCCGAATCGGCCCGTCAGCTTGTCGAGCAATGTCGGGGAGAGCTGCTGCCGTCAAAGTACGTTCAGTCCGAAGAGGAAATTCTTGCGGCACCGGTCGAAAGGTATCAGACGATCAACAATCTGATGGGTCAAATACTGTCCAGGCTGCATGGTTCGAACGGTACCAAAGATGGAATTTCGACTCATTCCGATTGATCGCTCCAGCGTCCCCGGCCACACCGTTCTCCCCCACGACGACTTCACGCGGAATGCGTGGACGCCGACGGTTATGGCGCTGCTCGTAGTGGCAAGAGGTTGGTAAGGTTGGCGTATGATGTAGCAGATGTCATCACAGGTCGTAACACCGTAGAGGTGAAAGTGACCTGCCCGCTACGAGAATCCGCCTAGTGGAACGGCTTCCTGCGTGGGTTCCCCGTCCTGTGCCAAAACTCGGCTCTTTTGAAATGACCACAAATCAGCAGTTTAGTGGCCCTGCCCGGGTTTTGTGGACACCAACCGAGGCGCGACAATGCGCCTGGAGGCGTCCATGGGAAAACGACGACGCAGGAAGTTCACGGGGGAGTTCAAGAAGGAAGCGGTCCGGTTGTTCAGGGAAGGCGAGCGCAGCATCGGCCAGGTCGCTAAGGAACTGGACCTGACGGAATCATCCCTTCGAAACTGGGTGAAACAATACAAAGTTGATCACGGTGAAGGTCCACGCGAGGCTCTGACGACGGCGGAACGTGATGAGCTGGGTTCGCTACGACGTCGAGTGCGCACGTTGGAGCAAGAGCGAGAAATATTAAAAAAGGCGGCGGCCTTCTTCGCGAAAGAAAGCGAATGAGATTCAATTTCATTCACGCGGAGCGGGCCAACTACCCGGTGCGGGTGATGTGCCGAGTCCTGAGGGTATCGACCAGCGGCTACTACGCTCAGATGAAGCGCGCGCCCAGCAAGCGACAGTGTGAGGATGGGAAGCTGAAGCTGCGCATCCAAGCGATCCACGCCCATAGCCGTGGTACCTACGGCAGGGAGCGTGTACGTCGCCAGCTTGACGGGGAGAACGTCGAGGTGGGCAAGCAGCGAGTGGCACGGCTGATGCGTGAGATGGGTCTGCAGGGCCTGCCCAGCAAGCGTTTTCGCCGCACGACCGACAGCAAGCACGATCGTCCTGTCGCACCCAACGTGCTCGGTCGGAACTTCGAAGCCGAACGACCGAACCAGTTCTGGGTGACGGACATAACCTTCATCCGGACTTGGGAAGGCTGGCTCTACTTGGCGGTCATCCTCGATCTGTTCTCGCGTCGTGTCGTCGGCTGGGCGATGCAGCCCCACCTGCGCGCGGAGCTTGCTCTCGAGGCGCTTCACATAGCCTTGGGGCGCCGCCTGCCGGAAAGTGGCTTGGTGCATCATTCAGACCGTGGTACTCAATACGCGGCTGCGACCTACCAGGCCGTGCTCGATGAGTACGGCATCGTGTGCTCGATGAGCCGCAAGGGTGATTGCTGGGACAACGCCGTGACCGAGAGCTTCTTCGGCACACTCAAGACCGAACTCCTCCACCGACGTAGTTGGCCAACACGACGTATGGCCAAAGACGCGGTCGCGAGCTACATCGAGGGGTTCTACAATCCATATCGACTCCACTCGTCACTCGATTACAACAGCCCAATGGTGTTCGAACGGATTCATGATCTCAAAACTGCTCATGCGAGATAATCAACCCGTCCACTTTTCCTGGGCAAGGTCAAATCAGCAGTTTAGTGTCTGTGTTTGCGACCGGGCCAAGGCGGCGCAAGGATCTTGAGTTCGTTTGTGTTGGACTTGACCCGCTTTCGTGGACACCTAATCCTTTGGGAGACAGGAGTCCACGATGTCAAAGCAGGGAAACAGATACGCGGCCGAGTTCCGGCGCCAAATGGTAGAGCTGGTGCGAGCTGGCCGCGGCTCCGAAGAGCTGGCGCGAGAGTTTGAGCCCTCGGGCCAGACGATCCGGAACTGGGTGAACCAGGCGGATCTCGACGAGGGTCGCAGGCAGGACGGTCTGACGAGTGAGGAGCGTGCGGAGCTCCGCCGCCTGCGACGGGAGAACCGTCAACTACGGTTGGAGCGGGAGATCCTCTCAAAAGCCGCGGCCTGGTTCGCTCGGGAGACCGAGTCGGTACCACCGAAGCCTTCCGATTCGTGAGGGCGAACCAGGATTCACTACCGGTTGCCACGATGTGCCGACTGCTGGACGTCTCCGCCAGCGGCTACTATGCGTGGCTTGAGCGTGCCCCGTCGGCCCGCGCGGTGTCGGATGCGGAGTTGCTTGAGAAGATCCGGGCGATTCACACCGCGTCGCGGAGCACGTACGGCGCGCCGAGGATCCTCCACGAGCTACGAGAGACACACGAGCTCCACGTCTCACGCAAGCGTGTAGCGCGGCTGATGCGCGAGGCTGGCATTCAAGGTGTTCACCGGCGCAAGAGGGCGCACACTACGATTCGCTGTGACGACGCCCGTCCCGCCCCCGATCTCGTCGACAGGAATTTCGAGGTGGACCGGCCCGACCGCCTGTGGGTCGCCGATATCACCTACGTGCCCACGTGGTCGGGCTTCTTGTTCCTCGCCGTCGTGCTGGACGCCTTCAGCCGACGCATCGTCGGATGGGCAATGGCTACCCACCTGCGGACGTCGCTCGTCTTGAGCGCCCTCGACATGGCGCTGTTCCAACGCAAGCCCGGCGACGTCATCCATCACTCGGACCAGGGCACGCAGTACACGTCACTAGCGTTCGGCCAGCGATGCCGGGAGGCCGGGGCGCGACCGTCGATGGGTTCGGTCGGGGACTGTTACGACAATGCGATGTGCGAGAGCTTCTTCGCGACGCTCGAGTGCGAGCTGATCGAGCGCCGGTCGTTTCGCTACCACGCTGAGGCGCGCATGGCGACCTTCGATTTCATCGAAGGCTGGTACAACCCGCGACGACGACACTCCGCCATCGACTATTGCTCGCCTATCCAATTCGAAAGGAGGTACTATCGCGACGCTTGATCCCTAACTCTTAACCTGTCCACGAAAGCGGGGTCACTTCAGTGTTTTTGGACACGACGAGGTCACGAGCCTGCGAACCGTGGCGACCTCGACGGTGAAGAAGTCGGTCGCAGCAACGGTTTCCCAACGGGCGGCGAGAAACGTGCGCCACGGCGTTCGCTCACCTCGCTCCGGCGCGGGCTCGATGCCATGTTCTCGCAGAATATTGGCGATGGTGCTCCTGGCTACGGTATGGCCGAGATTCGAGAGGGCGCCGCGAATGCGTGTATACCCCGTCCTGTGCCAAAACTCGGGCTTTTTGAAATAGCCTATAAATCAGCAGCTTGGTGTCTGTGTTTGCGACCGGGCCCTTAGCTCCTGGAAACAAGATTTCAACCCTTGACGAGCTTGAGCGCCCTCTTGGCAAGCACGGTCACGACCCTGCCTTGGTGCACAACTAGCGATCTCGGTCCACAATTGTCCTGTACTCGCGGATACGAGGTTCCCCATGAGCATTTTCAAACGCACTCAGCGGAAGTATGTGAAGAAGGCCTATCGCGTGAGGAATTGGCGTGAATATGAGGCGGGTCTACGCAACCGCGGGAGCCTGACCGTCTGGATCTCGCTCACCGCCGGCAAGCTTGTGAACTGGGACGCGCCCCGGCCAAGGAGGAGGAAACCGGGCCGTCAACGCAAGTACTCGAACCACGCCATCGAGACGGCTGTCACCCTGGGCATGGTGTTTCATCTGTCATCTAGGCAGAGCGAGGGATTGCTGCGGTCGTTGTTCGCTCTGATGAAGCTAGACAATGATGTGCCCGATCACACCACGATCTCGAGGCGCAAGCCGAAGCTGGGTAAGGTCCCCTTCTACCCAGTCAAGCAGAAGACGCCGTTGCACATCTTGTTCGACAGCAGCGGTCTCGCTGTCCACGCCGGCCAGCTGCGCAGAGCACAAAAGAGCAGGGACTATCGCAAGCTCCATCTGTGTGTCGACGAGCAGAGTGGCGAAGTCGTCGCCGGCGAGCTGACGAGCAAAAGAGCCCGTGATTCATTGCGGGTTGCATCGCTTGTCGGACAGATCGACAGTCCCATCTCATCGGCCAGAGCTGACACCGCATACGACGCCGGCGGCGTCTATGAGGCAATCGAGAATCACAGCGCTCATCGCTCGCCGAGGGTGCTGATACCGCCGCGCAAGGGCGCCCTGCTCGCATCGGGGCCGGCGAGCAGCCGACAGCGCAATCGCAACATTGCAGCACAAGCTCGGCTCGGCAAACGAAAGTGGCACACAGAATCGGGCTACAGCAAACGGAGCAAAGTCGAGACAACGTTCCATCGCTACAAGGCTATCGTGGGCTCAGCGATGCGAGCGAGAGGGTTGGCGGCACAGAGAGGTGAGGCAAGGATCGGGTGCAAGATTCTCAACACCATGACGGCGCTCGGGATGCCTGATAGCGAGATGATCGGATGATGGGAGTCGGGGCCAAGCGAGCTCTCGGCCTCTATCGGAGTTGTGCACCAAGGCAGAGAGCCTACGAGAAAGCACGGCCGGGAAACGCTAGAAGGCGAGCTGAAAGTGTTCTTCCAAGACCGCGTCCTGTGCCAAAACTCGGCCCTTTTGAAATAGACCACAAATCAGCAGCTTAGACGCCCTTGGAATCCGCGCAGAATCCAGGGTATTTCGCGCCGCAGGGCTGACTTCCGACCCATGGGCTGGCGGATGAATAAATAGAAGGCACAGCCATTCCAAAGGTGGGTGGTCTCCATCATTGTTACACTCGACGCGCTGCTTGAGCCGATCCGCTCGGAACGGCTGCCGGACTTCGCACCAGCTTACACCTCTACCCCTGAGTAGAGCCGGCGCCGGCTCTCAAAACGTCCTACATGAAGACGACCAAAGCATCCTGGTTGTAGGCAGTTCGCCAATCTCATACAGCTCGATTTTATGGAAGGGACAGGATTCCAACAAGGACGACCATGGCCAAACTGGCAAGGGGAAGCTCTCGTCCTCCCTGACGAGTTTCTTTGCGATTGTGAGGTCGGTTCTGGGGCGTTCATCTGGCGCGGAGGAGTGCTGGTCTGAGCCTTCGGTTTCCTCGTGCTTTTGTTTGTTCCTTGCCATTGATCTGCCATCTTACTTGTCAGGAATGCCTGAGTGCCACGGGTTCCAGTTGTGGCGCTCGCGCATGCTTCGCACCAAGTTGTACGCGGCCGCCGCGAGGGTGACGATTCAGTCGACCAGTTGCCCCTCCCCGGTGGCGTAGCTTCCGCAGGTCGCCGACGGTTTTGAGCCAGCCAAAGACCTGCTCGACCAGCTTCCGCTTTCCGCTGACTGACCTGGTAGCCAGGATGCTGGGTGGTCCAGCCGTCGATGGCGCTTGTACCCTCTTGCGCGATGTGGGGGTCACCTCGAGCGCGCGAAGCCGGTCGAACGAAGCGCGCCACGTCGTAGCCCTTGTCACGCCCGACAGTTCCCTGCGTTACGCGTTCTGATTGGCGCTATTGCACGATTCAACCCCTAGGCGCTTCACCGCTTGGCATAACCGATCGGCGAACCAGAATTCTTTATCTTGACAGTGCCTTGAGAATCGGTCGAGCGGACTGAAGCCGTTGATTAACTGCCCCATCCGTACCCGAGCCGCACGTAGTAATAGGGCGCCGTTGAAGCCCCATGGCGTGTACTCGCTGTACTTCTCGCCGACGGACATCGCTCGGGTGCTTGCGCTGTTTGCTGTTGGTGATGTGTACGCATCCCATTGCAAAAAAGGCGCTTACCCTCCTTTAGCGCGCAGCGAAGGTCACGAGCGCTATTTTGGCTGTAATTTAATGCACCGTAAAGTCTTAGCGTCATCTCACCAACACTTAATGGCGGAAGCACCCAACATTTTCCTCCTCCGTTGGCACCTCCGGCCGGATTGGTGGGGTCTCTGGAACCTGCAATGGTTTGGTTTCCATCGGCTTCTCAGTGTCCGCCTTTGCCCGATCCCTCGTGCGCTTTTTACGCATAGATCATCGGCGTGCATCCGTCGATCAGTAGAACATTCTCAGGCGTCGCTTGTGAGCTTCTTCTTCAGTGGGACGACGGCGTCTTGGCAAGCTTTCGCTACTCGAAACTTGACCACCGTCTTTTTCGGGATTCGAATCTGTTCGCCGGTCCGGGGGTTGCGTCCCTTGCGAGCCTTTCGTTTCGCTTTCACGAGTTTTCCGATTCCGGGAATGACGAACTGGCCCGTTCGCTTCGTTTCTTTTACCGCGAGATCGGCAATCGACTTGAACCATGCAGCGGCCTGCTTCTTCGGAACCTGCATCGTTTCCGACATCTGAGCCACGATTTGGGTTTGGGTCATGGTTTTTTTCGCCATTTCTCAAGTCTCCTTTTTCGTTTGCAGCTAACTCGACGTATTAGGTGGTTGAGCTTCGAGCGATACTCAAACGGCGCTATTCTAATGCCGTCCTGTCCAAAAACACAAACGAACTCGAGATCCGCGTGCCGGGCCGTTTCGGATTAGAGGTGTCTAGACTTGGTTGGCCAATGGGAGCTAGAATCCTCGGTCATGAGGATGCCGATCCAGCTCTTGACATTATTGGTCGTTGCCATCGCTGGTTGGATACAGCGTGACCAACAGGCGGCTATCGTTTACTTGCTGGAGGAGAACAGAGTCCTTAAAGCTCGGCTTTGCGGGAGGCAGCTTCGTCTCACGGACGACGAGCGACGTCGGCTCGCGGTAAAGGGCAAGGCGCTTGGCCGGAAACTCTTGGCAGAAGTCGCCGGCATCGTCACACCGGAAACCCTGCTGGCTTGGCACCGAAGGCTCATTGCGCGGAAGTGGGACTGCAGCGCGCGGCGGCAACAGCTCGGACGGCCCCGGGTCATGGCCGAGATTAGCGAGCTCATCGTGGGGATGGCGCATTCGAATCCGAAGTGGGGATATACACGAATTCGCGGCGCCCTCACGAATCTCGGCCATACCGTAGCCAGGAGCACCATCGCAAATATTCTGCGGGAACACGGCATCGAGCCCGCGCCGGAGCGAGGTGAGCGGACGCCGTGGCGCCGTTCCTCGCCGCCCATTGGGAAACCGTTGCTGCGACCGACTTCTTCACCGTCGAGGTCGCCACGGTTCGCAGGCTCGTGAGCTACTATGTGCTCGTCGTCATCGAGCTGCCTTCGCGAAAAGTACACATTGCCGGAATCACTCCCAGGCCGGACGGCGCGTTCATGATGCAGGTCGATCGGAATCTCCTACCCGCTCGATGCCTTGGTGCACAACTCCGATAGAGGCCGAGAGCTCGCTTGGCCCCGACTCCCATCATCCGATCATCTCGCTATCAGGCATCCCGAGCGCCGTCATGGTGTTGAGAATCTTGCACCCGATCCTTGCCTCACCTCTCTGTGCCGCCAACCCTCTCGCTCGCATCGCTGAGCCCACGATAGCCTTGTAGCGATGGAACGTTGTCTCGACTTTGCTCCGTTTGCTGTAGCCCGATTCTGTGTGCCACTTTCGTTTGCCGAGCCGAGCTTGTGCTGCAATGTTGCGATTGCGCTGTCGGCTGCTCGCCGGCCCCGATGCGAGCAGGGCGCCCTTGCGCGGCGGTATCAGCACCCTCGGCGAGCGATGAGCGCTGTGATTCTCGATTGCCTCATAGACGCCGCCGGCGTCGTATGCGGTGTCAGCTCTGGCCGATGAGATGGGACTGTCGATCTGTCCGACAAGCGATGCAACCCGCGATGAATCACGGGCTCTTTTGCTCGTCAGCTCGCCGGCGACGACTTCGCCACTCTGCTCGTCGACACACAGATGGAGCTTGCGATAGTCCCTGCTCTTTTGTGCTCTGCGCAGCTGGCCGGCGTGGACAGCGAGACCGCTGCTGTCGAACAAGATGTGCAACGGCGTCTTCTGCTTGACTGGGTAGAAGGGGACCTTACCCAGCTTCGGCTTGCGCCTCGAGATCGTGGTGTGATCGGGCACATCATTGTCTAGCTTCATCAGAGCGAACAACGACCGCAGCAATCCCTCGCTCTGCCTAGATGACAGATGAAACACCATGCCCAGGGTGACAGCCGTCTCGATGGCGTGGTTCGAGTACTTGCGTTGACGGCCCGGTTTCCTCCTCCTTGGCCGGGGCGCGTCCCAGTTCACAAGCTTGCCGGCGGTGAGCGAGATCCAGACGGTCAGGCTCCCGCGGTTGCGTAGACCCGCCTCATATTCACGCCAATTCCTCACGCGATAGGCCTTCTTCACATACTTCCGCTGAGTGCGTTTGAAAATGCTCATGGGGAACCTCGTATCCGCGAGTACAGGACAATTGTGGACCGAGATCGCGAGTTGTGCACCAAGGCAGCGTGAAAGCCGCCGAAGTGCTCGTTAACGCCTTGCCGGATCGGGTCCAGGGCCTGAAAACGAGTCGCCCGTTTGACCGCATGGATGCCGACACACTCCGCAGTGCAATGATCGACCGCGGCGAACACGGTGACTTGGCCCTCCTCGATCGCGCCCTCCCGCAACCTCGCTGGCCCGTTCCCGTCGCGGCGCTCATCGCGGGCGCGGTCCGGAGCGTCGCTCGTTCCCCTGTGAACCCTGGCGCAAACTGGCGAGCACCTCGCGAAAACTATTCAAGCCAGCCGCAAGGGTTTCGATGATCTCCTCGGCGAGGTCGTCGGGCTCCGGAAGGTTGTCCAGGTCCGTCAGGCTTTTGTCCTTGAGCCAGAAGATGTCGAGACTGGTCTTGTCGCGCGCTCTGAGCTCCTCGTAGCTGTAGCTGCGCCAACGGCCTTCCGGTGCGTCCTTTTCGTCCCAGGTCGCCTTGCGCTTGTGCCGGTTCTGCGGGTTGTAGCAGTGGACGAAGTCCGCGAGATCGTCAAGGCGCATGGGCTTCTTCTTTAGCGTGTGGTGGATGTTGGTACGGTAGTCGTAGTACCAAACTTGCTTCGTCCAGGGATTAGGGCTGGCTTCGCGGTTATCGAAGAAAATCACATTGGCCTTGACCCCCTGCGAGTAGAACACGCCGGTCGGAAGGCGCAGGATGGTGTGCAGGTCGGTGTTGTCCAGCAACTTCTTGCGGATCGTCTCTCCGGCGCCGCCTTCAAACAGCACGTTGTCTGGCACTACTATGGCAGCGCGGCCCGTGGTCTTGAGCATCGTGCGAATGTGCTGCACGAAATTGAGCTGTTTGTTCGAGGTGGTCGCCCAGAAGTCCTGCCGGTTGTAGGTCAGGTCGTCCTTTTCCTGTTCGCCTTCTTCGTTCGTGAAGCTCATGGAACTCTTCTTGCCGAAAGGCGGGTTCGCGAGCACATAGTCAAAGCGCTTGCCAGCATCGGCCACAAGCGAGTCATTCGGCGATATGGGCGCGCCTCCCTCGATCTCACCGATGTTGTGCAAGAACATGTTCATCAGGCACAGGCGGCGCGTGTTGGCGACGATCTCGTTGCCGTGAAACGCCTCGTGCTTCAGGAACGCCTTCTGTTTCTTGTCGAGCTTGAAGTTGTCCGAATTGGTAATGAAGTCGTAGGCGGCCAGGAAGAAACCGCCCGTGCCACAGGCAGGGTCGGCGATGAGCATGCCCGGTTCGGGCTGTACACATTCGACCATGGCACGGACGAGGGCTCTCGGCGTGAAATACTGGCCCGCGCCCGACTTGGTGTCTTCGGCATTCCTCTCCAGCAGGTTCTCATAGATGTCGCCCTTGATGTCGGCACCCATGGTCACCCACTCGGTATCGTCGATCATGTCGATCAAACGATAGAGCTTAGCCGGGTCCTGGATCTTGTTTTGAGCCTTGGTGAAGATCTGCCCCAGCATGCCCGTCTTGGTGCCGAGCTCGTGAAGCAGAGCGATGTAGTGGCCTTCGAGTTCTGAGCCCCTCTTCGATTTCAGGCTTTGCCAGTTGTATTCGGCGGGGATGCCGACATTGCGATTGTAAGGCGGTTTGGCATACTCGTCGGCCATCTTGAGGAAGATCAGATAGGTGAGCTGCTCCAGGTAGTCGCCATAGCCGACCCCGTCATCGCGCAGGGTGGTACAGAAGCTCCAGACTTTGGAAACGATGGGGGCGGTGTTCATACGACGGTCCTCATTTTTCTGGTTTTCTCGGTGGTCTCACCGTTCTTTCTGGCCTGATCCTTAACCACCTTGACCCTGTCCAGAAGAACCGACGCAGGCTCGTCGCTGGGGTCCTGCGCGACGAGTTGACCGGCGAAGGCTTTCTTCAGAACCGATTGGCGAAGTGCATCTGCCTTCTGCAGTTCCTGACTGATACCCGCTTCCGTTTCATCAACGAGCGACAGCGTCTTCTCAAGAATGCTGGCGACTTCGCGCTGTTCTTCAATCGAACAGCACGGAAATGGGTAGTTTGAGAGTTTGGTGCCGTTGATGTTTGACTGGTTGACTCCGTCAGTTTTGACACTGTTGCCGTACTTCCGGGCAACGTGCGAGTTGAGAAACAGGTTTACGTATTGGCTGTCAGCAACCGAACGGATGTGGTTCACACGAATGAGGTATCCTGCGAAGATCGCTCGGCGTTCGCCCCTGTAAATGGCAGTTTTGCCAACTAGTTCAGGACTGTTAGTACGGTTGAAGAGGACGTCGCCATCGTGAAGCAGATATTCCGAGATCTCATCATCGTCTGAGGTATAGACAAGGTCCGCCCAATCAAACTTCGCATTCTGGATATTTCCCATGCGAAGTACTGGTGCTGTGCCCGCCTTCGCAGACTTTGCAGCTGTCCCGTATTTCACTCCGCAAGTCAGCGACCCAAGCTTTCGCCATACCCACGATTCTGGCAACTGCGGTAGTTTCGCGATCACATCGTGGGGAACATCAGCTATTTCTAGCGGCTTCTTCGGCCTCGGAGGCTTCTTGCCAGCCTTACCGCTCTCCTCCCACATTTTGACAGCGGTCTTCCACTCCTGGAGTTGCCGCTCGTAGCGCGCCGCCCGCTCTCGCTTGATGCGAGCGAGCAATTGCTCGGGTTTCTCAAGCTTGTCTTTGTTCTCTTCGCGCCATTGCGCCGTTAGCTTGCCTTCGAAGGCGTGTTTGAGCACAGCTTGGCGGTAGGTTGCCAGTTGTGTGCGCGCCGTCTTCAGGCTCTCGATGCCCTTGTCCAGTTCGGAAAACAGTTGCTCGATCTTGGCGACGATGCGTCGCTGCTCGAGAGGCGGCGGCAGGTTGAATTCAAGACCTGCAACGAACGCCTTGGTAATGGCTTTGAATGTCGAACCTGTCCCCTTGCCCGATAGCACGGGTTCCATGCTTCTGAAGAGATACAAGAGGAACTTCGGCTCTATCCCCCCGCAAGGATGAAGAGCTGCCAGACCACGACCAATACAACACTCGTGTTGTGCGAGATTGGTCGGTCCGACTGGGGCTCTAACCGACAGGAGAGTTGCACCCTGCTTGGCAATCTTGTTGGGCTGTGAGCAGTACATGTTGATCGTTGGGTATAGGTCACCAAACTCCGCCTTTCCCTGGAAGAAGGGAAGGCCGTCGCCACTATGGTTATAGGTATTCGAGGACGGCGACTGTCCCATTACGATGCACGTGAAGTCGGGCAGGACACATCGTTGCCATCCGTAGGGGATCGCCCTCCTTTCACAATCGGTTGTCATTTATCCTGCCAACGCTTCATTCAATTCATCAATCACGCTCTCCATCTCGTCGCCGAAGAGCTTGTACATCTGCCCCATGCCGCCCTTGGCATCGAACGGAGCCATGTCGAGGTCGTCTCGGTCTAGGTGAAAGGAGCTGATGATGTGGTCGCGAATCATGCGCAGCCATTCCATCTGCTCCTCATTGAATTTCTGTCCTCCGCCGCTGTGGTGAGTCATGATCCAGTTCTGGAAGTTGCGCCGCACGGTTTCTAAATAGGGCGAGATCTTCGCATCAATGCCGCAGACGCGGCGGATCAGCGCCACGAGCGCCGTTAGTTCAGTGGCAGGCTGCCGACCCTTGCAGTCGTCGAGCAGGGCGTAGGCCTGCCAGACGCGTAAGGGGGCTAGGCGGGGCTTGTCAGCTCTAAGCTTATCGAAGATTTCGCGGATCATCGCGTAGCTAAGCTGTCTGCGCCGGTGTGGCTGGGCGTAGAAGATGGTCAGGGCTTCGATCTCGTCGCGGTTGGCTTCCAGATATTGCTGGAAGTCCTGTGCCATCGCCTCTGCATTCTCCTTGGCGTCGCCCTCCCATTCGGCCCGTAGCACGGTGTCGAGGCCCTCATAGTCGATGGTCTGTTCCTTGTCACGGCGGATGGAGTCAATCAACTCAATCAGCTCGCTGTTGAACACCGTGGCGGCGTCACTGACCAGCTCATCCTGAGCCTTTTCGCGCGCGGCCAGTGTCGGCTCAGCGCCGTCTGCGATCGGCTCGATCTCGCGGGCCCTGGCTTCAACGCGATCGGGATCGATGTCGGCGAGCTCTATGCGGCTGGCCTTCTCCCGGATGCGCTCCTGCTCCTGGTGGTGGAGCTGCCGGTTGAGGCGGGCGAGACGGCCAGCGAGGGAGCTCACCGTGTCTTCGTCACTGGCACCCATCATCACGCCCATGGCCAGGTCCTTGAGCGGCACGGAAGGCTTTGTGATGAGCGGCTGGCTGGCGGTTTTGAGCGATTTCGTCACACCGACGGCGTCGACAATCACATAATGCGTCTTGCCACAGGCGACTGAGGGCGAGACCTTCTTGAGATCATCATGGTCGAGTGTGCGGGTGCCGCGGCCTTTCATCTGTTCGAAATAGTTGCGGCTCCTCACGTCGCGCATGAAGAGCAGGCATTCGAGCGGCTTGACGTCGGTGCCCGTGGCGATCATATCTACGGTCACAGCGATGCGCGGGTAGTAGTCGTTTCGGAACTGGGCGAGGACAGATTTCGGATCTTCTTCGACCTTGTACGTGATCTTCTTGCAGAACTCGTTGCGTTCAGCAAATTCCTCGCGCACGGTCTGGATGATGTCGTCGGCGTGGCTGTCGGTTTTGGCAAAAACAAGCGTCTTTGGGACTTCGCCGCGGCCGGGGAATATCTCCGACAGCTTTGTCGCGAAAGGTGCGGACGACAGTGCGGATCTGATCAGGGTTGACGATGTCTCTGTCGAGTTGCCGGGCGGCATAGGTGACGTCCTCATCCTGGGATCTCCCAGCGCTTTCGGCGTGTCAGGCGCTCGCGCTTCTGGATCTTCTGGTCCGCCTTGAGTTGGCCGCCATGCTTGGTCTTCTCCGTGTCGATGACATAAATTTCGTTGCCGACATTGACACCGTCCGCGACGGCTTGCTCATGGGCATACTCGCTGACGACGTTCTTCTTGAAGAACCCATAAGTGCGGTTGTCCGGCGTGGCGGTCAGGCCGATGAGATAGGCGTCGAAATATTCAAGGACCTGGCGCCAGAGGTTGTAAATTGAGCGGTGGCATTCGTCGATGATGATGAAGTCAAAAAAATCAAGTGGAATCTTGCCGTTATAGACGACCGGCATCGGTTGTTTGGGCTGCACCATCTCCGCCGGGTTGATCTGCTCTACGGCTTCATCCAACTCCTGGTCCTTCAACAGCGAGTACATACGCTGGATGGTGCTGATGCAGACCTGGCTGTCCTTGGCAACGAAGGAGGATTTCGGCCGCTGCACGTTGTAGAGCTCCGTGAATTTACGATTGTCGTCGTTGGGCACGTAGGCCGTAAATTCCTGCTCGGCCTGTTCACCGAGATTCCTGGTGTCCACCAAAAACAGGATCCGTTTGGCGTCAGCGTGCTTCAGCAGACGATAGATCGATGTGATGGCGGCGTATGTCTTGCCGGACCCGGTCGCCATCTGGATGAGGGCCCGCGGGCGGTCGTCCCGCAGCGACTCTTCGAGCCCTTCAATCGCTGTGATCTGGCACGCCCTGAGGCCTGAGGGGTTGAGGCTGGGCATGGTGCGTAGCCGTGCGCGCAACGGCGCGGGTTGTGTGAACCACTCGGCCAGCGTTTCAGGGCGGTGGAAATTAAAGACCTCGCGCGAGCGAGGCTTCGGGTCGCGGGCATCGGTGAAGCGCGTCACGACGCCCGTGCTCTCGTAGATGAAGGGAAGCGGCTCCTTGTTGTTGAGCCATTTCAGCTTTGCGGCCGCGTAACCGGCAGACTGCTCTTCAACAGTCGTAATCTTCTGACCCCAGTCCTCGGGTTTTGCCTCGATGACGCCGACCGGGTTCTTGTCGATGAACAGAACGTAGTCGGCGGGACCGACATCCGTCTGGTATTCGCGGATGGTGATGCCGAAGCCAGCGCTGAAGTCTATCTTGTTCTTCGACTGCCCTTCCAGCCAGACTGGTCCAGAAGCTGGTCGATGATGTCGCGCGCCTTTTGTTCGGGGGTGCGGTTCTTGTCAGTCATTGCTTCGGTCATTCATATCGAGCCATCGGTTGAGAACTGATTTTGCCCGAGTCGGATCGTGCCATCGATACTGAAAATACCGTGATCGGCCAGCACAGCATAGTCTCCCTCGGAGGCAAGCGCGATTTGATTGCACAGGTCTACGACCCCTTCGTCCAGGGCCGAGCGACGGAGGGCCATAGCCCTGGCCTTGATTCTGGACCCCTCGGGCGGCCTCTTTTCCGACGCTGCACGGCCCTGTCAGCGGCCCGCTCCCCCCTTTGGCGCAAACGTGTCCCTCGAAAATCGAGATTAGAGACCAAAACCGAAAATGAGGCCAGTTCAGCCCTTCTAGCGCGTCTCTGGTGACACCCAATCCTGCAAAACCCCGCCAACCGCGCGGAAAATCTCATCCGTCTCTGCAGTGCCACAATTGGCCAGACTGAACCGCCCCGGGTTTTCCGGAGACTGTTTTAGTTGAGTCTCGCCATCTCTAGCGAGCCTTCCTGCGACCGATAGTAGTTCATCTCGTACTCGACGGGGGAGACATTTCCGATCGGCTCCAAGAGTCGTTGCGTGTTGTACCAATGCACCCACTCGAGGGTGGCGAACTCGACGTCTTCGAGACCACGCCAGGGCCCGCGTCGACGGGTCACCTCGGTCTTGTAGAGGCCGATGATGGATTCAGCCAAAGCGTTATCGTAAGAGTGCCTCGGCTGTCGACGGACGGCTCAATACCCGCCTCGGCGAGCCCGTCCTGTCCAAAAACACAAACGAACTCAATACCCACGCGCCAGGACGTTTCGGATTAGAGGTGCCTAGGCTTGGTTCGCCAATGGAAGCTAGAATCCTCGGTCATGAGCCCGCCGATGCGACCCTTGACATTGTTGGTCGTCGCCATCGCTGGTTGGGTCCAGCGTGACCAACAGGCGGCTATCGTTGACGTGCTCGATGAGAACAGAGTCCCCAAAGCTCGGCTTTGCGGGAGAAAGCTTCGCCTAACGGACGACGGGTGCTTGCGCTGTTTGCTGTTGGTGATGTGTACGCATCCCTTTGCAAAAGAGGCGCTTACGCTCCATTTAGCGCGAAGCGAAGGTCACGAACGCTATTTTGGCTGTAATTTAATGCACCGTAATGTCTTAGCGTCAGAGTCAAGCCCATTCTTAGTTGAAACTCTCCACGGCTCACGTTTAAGCGACCTTCTTCTTCGATACGGTTGATGTCTTCGCCTCGATCTTCAGTTCCCGCTTGAGAGCTTCGCGAAGCTTGGGAAGATGGCGGTAGCCCACCACCTTCCTCAAGCGCGGTTCGATGTCTACGAGCGCCGTTGCCAACCAGCGCTGGCGTTGGCTCGAGTTCTTCCAGTGGTCGACCTTCGCGCAGCGTTCCTCGACGAGAGCATTGACGGACTCAAGGCAGTTCGTCGTCTTGAACGAACGGCCCAGCACCGCGTGCACGCCGAGTCGATGCAACGTCAGCGTCTCCTCGAGGCCTTCCTCCAGGCTGCCAGCTGCGGATTGGTTCCGCTCTTCTAACTCACCGTGGAGTTGCTCGAGCGCGGTGGGTGCTTCCGCCATCAAGTGTTGCTACGCGGCTGCGGGCAGTGGTACAGGTGCGGAAGAGACCGGGTTGCGCGCCCCGCCACCCAGTCTTGCCAATTGTGGCCCCGCAGAGACGGGTGGGATTTTCCGCGCGGTTGGCGGGGTTTTGCAGAGATAGGGTGTCACCAGAAACGCGCTAGAAGAGCTGAACTAACCACATTTTCGGTTTTCGTCTCTAGTCTCGATTTTCGAGTGCCACGTTTGCGCCAAATAGGAGAGCGGGCTCTGACCGGAGACCTTGCGGGCAACGGAAAAGAGGCCGCCCGAGGGGCTCAGAATCGAGACTGAGGTTACCGTGGCGTAGCTGGCCTAGCACGTTCTGGTCCAGGTGCGGCCCGGGCCTGGATTCAGGTCTCCGCCCGGGAGCGTGGCATCCCGTTGCTGGACGGTGTTTTCCCTGCGCGTGCGGAGGCCGACATCGCCTCCGACACGCCCCAGGTCTGGGGCTCGCCACGGGTCGATGACGATCGAAACGGCCCGGCGCGCCAGTCTTGAGTTCGTTTGTGTTTTTGGACAGGACGCTTTCGCCCCGAGCTACAACGAGGTCACGGCGGAGATCGCACGAGTCCACGCGCTACCTCTCATCGACCTCTATCACGACTTCAAGAATAGAAAGAGTTTCTTCCAGGACGAGTCACACTTCACCGCCGAGGGGGCACGAACGAGCGGCACGGATTGTCTATCGGCACCTGCAGCCTTTTTTGAAAGAGGAGGCAACGCCGCGCTCCAAGAGATGAGCGAATCCGCGACAACGAATCCAGGAAGTCCGCAACGGACGCCACAGGAAACCCAGTACAGCAGGAAACCCGGAACTCGGAAAACCCAGAGAGTGAAGGGAGAGCCTATATCAGAAGAGCGTGTAGATGAAGGGCGCAGCTCCGCTTCCGCTGAGAAAGACGAGAAGGCCGAGTCCGAGGATGACGACGAGGATGGGCAGCAGCCACCACTTCTTGTTGTGTTTCAGGAAGTCCCGAAACTCGGAGGCGAGACTCTGGCGGTCTTCCTGAGCGAGCTGAGCCAGATCGTCGTCTTTTGGCACCAACGTGTCCTCCCGTCCGCTAAAACTGACGGAAATAGTCCTTTTTGTCAAAAGCCTCCGGCAGATCGACCCAGTAGCTTTTCTGTTCGGGTTCCCACCGGCGCGTGAGGGGATCGCGACCGATCAGCCGAAAGAACAGTGCGATGGGCGTCAGTAGCCCGTAGAAAAGAACCGCGAGCACAACGTGCGAGAGGACCCATCCGATGGGAAAGGTCACGACCCCGAGAAGGACGAACAGCGGTCGGTTGGCGGCGGGCTTCAGCAGGGAGAACGCACCCGAAAGCAATCCGAGCCCCCACAAAACGTACGCCGTCGGCCGCGCCGCAGAGCCAAGCGCCACGCCGAAGATACTTCCCTTCCATAGGATCAGGCCACCGAGGAGCGCAAAAGCTCCCAGAGCGATGAACCCGAACTGCCGTAGTTGCCGGCTCGATGGGTCGAGGGTTAGCTGGACGATCATGATCTAGTCCAGCTGGAACCGTGCCAGATACATGTCGATTTCGTGCCGGGTGGCTTGCGGCTGGTCGTCCTTCTCAAGGAGGACGTTCCCGATGACGAGCGCATCCATGTTGGTGGCCATGAAGCAACGATAGGCGTCCTCCGGCGTACACACGATCGGCTCTCCCCTCACGTTGAAGCTTGTATTGATGATCACCGGGCACCCCGTCCTCCCATGGAACCGCTCCAGCAGGCGATAGAAACGAGGGTAGCGCTTCGGATCGACGGTCTGGACTCGCGCCGAATAGTCCACATGGGTGACCGCGGGAACCACCGAGCGCGCCTGCTTCAACTTCTCGAGCCCTTGTGCGCCGTCTCCGTTGACTGGGAGCCGTTTGTCGGCGCGAACCGGGGCGACTAGCAGCATATAGGGGCTGTCTTCGTCGGGACGCGTTTCGAAGTACTCATCGACTTTGTCTCTGAGCACGGACGGAGCAAAGGGCCGAAACGACTCGCGGAACTTGATCTTCAGGTTCATGAGCGACTGCATCTCACGAGAGCGGGCATCGCCGAGGATGGACCGGCTTCCCAGTGCCCGTGGCCCGAACTCCATCCGGCCTTCCATGTGCCCGACCACCTGCTCCGAGTCGACCAGCGCGACCAGCGTCTCTACCAGCTCGTCCTCGGATTCGAAGTAGCGGTAGACGGCACCGGCACTGTCCAGAAACGTCTCTATCTCGTCCCGGGAGTAGCTCGGGCCGAGTAGCGAACCCTTCTGGTAGTCACCCTCCTGCAGAGGCTCCCGTGCCTTGTCGAGAAGCTGGTGCCAGACGAAGAGTGCCGCGCCGAGCGCCCCACCGGCGTCGCCCGCGGCCGGCTGGATCCAAACGTTCTCGAAGGGGCCCTCCCGCAGAATCCGGCCGTTGCCCACGCAATTGAGCGCGACGCCGCCCGCCATGACCAGATTCGGCAGGCCGATCAGCTCGTGCGCGTAGCGTGCCGTCCGAAGCATGATGTCCTCCGTGACCTCCTGGATGGAGGCCGCGATGTCCATCTCGCGCTGAGTGAGCGGACCCTCCGCAGCTCTCGGCGGCCCGCCAAGGAGCCGATCCATCTTCGAGGAGGTCATCACCCCCTTGTAGCAGAAGGCGAAGTAGGACATGTCCATCCGGAAGGATCCGTCGGGCCTGAGGTCGATCAACTTCTCACGCATCAGATCGGCATAGCGAGGCTCGCCGTAGGGAGCCAGCCCCATGAGCTTGTACTCGCCGCTGTTCACTCTGAACCCGCAGAAGTACGTGAAGGCCGAGTAGAGCAGTCCGATAGAGTGCGGAAAGCGAAGCTCCTTCAGGAGTCGAATCCGGTTCCCGTCGCCGATCCCGATACTGCCCGTCGACCACTCGCCGACGCCGTCGAGTGTCAGGATGGCCGCTTGCTCGAAGGGAGAGGGAAAGAAAGCACTCGCGGCGTGGGATTCGTGGTGCCGCGTGAACAGATACCGCTTCCGATAGCGCCCCTCGAGCCCCCGGTCGAGCTCGTGAGGCGTTCGCAGCTTCTGTTTCAGCCACAGCGGGAGACCCTTGAGGAACAGCTTGAACCCTCGCGGCGCATAGGCAAGGTACGTCTCCAGGATACGGTCGAATTTCAACAGAGGCTTGTCGTAGAAGACCACCAGGTCCATGTCCGCTGCCGAAAGTCCACCTTCCTTCAGGCAGTAGTCGACCGCGTGTTTCGGAAAGTTGTAGTCGTGCTTTCTTCGCGTGAATCGCTCCTCCTGAGCGGCGGCCACGATGTCGCCATCCTGCACAAGGCAGGCGGCGCTGTCATGATAGAAGGCTGAGATTCCGAGTATGTTCATGACTTTGGCAATCTTCGAGTATAAATCACGGCGCCGGACCAAGCGGTTGTGACCCGCAAAAAGGAAGATCGCGTCCTGTGCGGTGCTTCCGCCATTAAGTGTTGGTGAGATGACGCTAAGACTTTACGCTGCATTAAATTACAGCCAAAATAGCGCTCGCGACCTTCGCCGCGCGCTAAATGGAGCGTAAGCGCTTTTTTTGCAAAGGGATGCGGAGTCAAGCCCATTCTTAGTTGAAACTCTCCACGGCTCACGTTTAAGCGACCTTCTTCTTCGATACGGTTGATGTCTTCGCCTCGATCTTCAGTTCCCGCTTGAGAGCTTCGCGAAGCTTGGGAAGATGGCGGTAGCCCACCACCTTCCTCAAGCGCGGTTCGATGTCTACGAGCGCCGTTGCCAACCAGCGCTGGCGTTGGCTCGAGTTCTTCCAGTGGTCGACCTTCGCGCAGCGTTCCTCGACGAGAGCATTGACGGACTCAAGGCAGTTCGTCGTCTTGAACGAACGGCCCAGCACCGCGTGCACGCCGAGTCGATGCAACGTCAGCGTCTCCTCGAGGCCTTCCTCCAGGCTGCCAGCTGCGGATTGGTTCCGCTCTTCTAACTCACCGTGGAGTTGCTCGAGCGCAGTGAGGGCCTCTTCGTACTCCGGCCTGTTGTAGGCCCACTGGAGCCGCTTGCGCCATGACGCCTGCTCGCCCTTGGACAGGTAGCTCACTACGTTTTCACGTTTGTGCCACTGGCAGCGTTGTATCAGGGCCCGCTTACGGAATGCCTTCTTGACTGCCGCTTGGAGACCCTTGCCGCCGTCGATGATCACCAGCAGACCCTGGGAGATATCGAGTCCCCGCTCGAGCAGTGAACGCAGGAACGGCGTCAACACCTGCGCGTTCTCCGTGTCCGTCTCCACGAAGCCCAAGAAGCGTTTTTCCCCGCAAAGCGTGATGCCCAGAGCCACGACCATCGTTGCCTCGGCGAATGTCTTCCCATCCAGAAACAGCGCCACCACATCCTCGCCGGTCAGATCCCGTTCCTGCATCTCCCGCAGCTTCGCAGCGCTCGCTTGCACGAACCCTCGGGACACCGTTGAGCTCGACAGCCCGATGGCGCCCGGAATCGCTTCCGCTGCCGCCTCGTAGTTGCGACAAGAGATTCCGTAGAGAACTCGTTTCAGCAGAAGATCATTCACCTCACCGCCGTGGCTCACCGCCTCGTAGCAGCGAAGCGGAATCTCTCCTCCCTCGATGCTCCGAACCCGTGGCACACGGATCGGTACCCGCTGGCTGCCTTGGTGCACAACTCCGATAGAGGCCGAGAGCTCGCTTGGCCCCGACTCCCATCATCCGATCATCTCGCTATCAGGCATCCCGAGCACCGTCATGGTGTTGAGAATCTTGCACCCGATCCTTGCCTCACCTCTCTGTGCCGCCAACCCTCTCGCTCGCATCGCTGAGCCCACGATAGCCTTGTAGCGATGGAACGTTGTCTCGACTTTGCTCCGTTTGCTGTAGCCCGATTCTGTGTGCCACTTTCGTTTGCCGAGCCGAGCTTGTGCTGCAATGTTGCGATTGCGCTGTCGGCTGCTCGCCGGCCCCGATGCGAGCAGGGCGCCCTTGCGCGGCGGTATCAGCACCCTCGGCGAGCGATGAGCGCTGTGATTCTCGATTGCCTCATAGACGCCGCCGGCGTCGTATGCGGTGTCAGCTCTGGCCGATGAGATGGGACTGTCGATCTGTCCGACAAGCGATGCAACCCGCGATGAATCGCGGGCTCTTTTGCTCGTCAGCTCGCCGGCGACGACTTCGCCACTCTGCTCGTCGACACACAGATGGAGCTTGCGATAGTCCCTGCTCTTTTGTGCTCTGCGCAGCTGGCCGGCGTGGACAGCGAGACCGCTGCTGTCGAACAAGATGTGCAACGGCGTCTTCTGCTTGACTGGGTAGAAGGGGACCTTACCCAGCTTCGGCTTGCGCCTCGAGATCGTGGTGTGATCGGGCACATCATTGTCTAGCTTCATCAGAGCGAACAACGACCGCAGCAATCCCTCGCTCTGCCTAGATGACAGATGAAACACCATGCCCAGGGTGACAGCCGTCTCGATGGCGTGGTTCGAGTACTTGCGTTGACGGCCCGGTTTCCTCCTCCTTGGCCGGGGCGCGTCCCAGTTCACAAGCTTGCCGGCGGTGAGCGAGATCCAGACGGTCAGGCTCCCGCGGTTGCGTAGACCCGCCTCATATTCACGCCAATTCCTCACGCGGTAGGCCTTCTTCACATACTTCCGCTGAGTGCGTTTGAAAATGCTCATGGGGAACCTCGTATCCGCGAGTACAGGACAATTGTGGACCGAGATCGAGAGTTGTGCACCAAGGCACGGTGGGACTCTCTCCCACTGAACATGCCAGCCTTCGCTGGACGCACTCGTGTCCAAAAACACAAACGAACTCAAGACCCGCAACGCCACTCATCGCCGCGGCCTTGCTTCCTTAGGTTTATTCTTTTACCGTGATTGTGATGGTTTCGCAGAGGCCGGGCTCGTCCAGGGTCCGGTGCTCGCCGTCTCCGAGCTGGAGCGCGAGCGTGTGCTCACCGGGAGTAAGTTGCATTTCGATGACCGCAGAACCGTCCCCGAAGTGAACCCAAGGGTCGGCCTCGGGAATGAGCTCGCCAACGGGAAGGCATTCTGTATCGACACCGATGTGATGGTGTCCGGCGCCAGGGTGGACGTCGCCCTTCGGCTCGAGAGTGATGTTCTCGGAGCCGAACTCGAAGGCGACCGGTGACGTGACGACTGCCCCTTGCTCCGGCTGGATGAACCAGACGCGCGGGGCGCCCGAGCCCTCCATATCCATCTCGTGCTCTGCCTCTTCGGTCGCGGCCTCTTCACCGCTTCCTCCGCCCGAAGAGCAGGCTGCCGCGAAGCCCATCGCGAAAACACAGGTCAATCCGATTGCGCAGGTTCCAAACCAAGTCGCCGGATGGCAGTGATTTTTCGACATTTCTAGACTCTCCTAATGGTCAGCGTTGTGCACCGTCCGCCTCCGTGCTGGCAGCGGCGGCTGCGCAAGAAGATACCATCCTAGGGCAAAAAACGCTCTCCCCACAAGGTAGTCCGGACGAAACGCCCGACGAACTGCGCTCCTATCTGGGCATTGCCGACGACGACACCCGCCATGAGACCGTTAATCACAAGGCGGAGGTGTGGGTGATCGGCGACGTGCACACGAATAGCATCGAAGGCGTCCGGAGCCCGTCCTGTGCGGTGCTTCCGCCATAAAGACAACGTCTCACCACAAGGTGGCCTTGAAGCGGTGATGGCGCGCATAGAAGACATCTTCTCTATCGACGAGAGCCACGCAGATGCCGTGCACCGTCTCGCGCGCATGCCGGCGCGCCAGAGCCAGCACTCGCTCGCGAAACGCGGGCACCAGGAGATCGCCCAACTCGTCGTCGAATGCGCGGATTCCGAATGCCCGGCGCAACTCTACTGGGGTCGACTGAGCAGCTACGTGCATTCCGTAGATCCCTGCCACGTGCACAGTCAATCCATGTCTCTCGGCGAACGCGTTCCAAGCCCGCGTAGCGGCCGATCGGAGACGTTCCACCAAACTGCGCCTTTTCGTGTCGTCCCACGACCACGGTAGCTTCAGCTCACCGCAGAGAAGGACCATCATCGACTTGGCGGCGTCCGCCAAGAGTTCCAAGCCGATATCTCAGTCGGGTCGATGCCGTCCCATCATGGCCCTGCCAACCAGACTCCAGTTCGCGATCGCCGATTCTCCAGGGTCCGAACCGGCATGTGGGAATTCCGCGTGTCTACCAAGCAACAGCACATCAATCAGGTACGAAATCAACCGCGCGTCCCCGTCGTCATCCGTCTCCCCGTACTGCCGACGGTCTCGATTCACGTCCGCCTGAATCATCCTCCGGGTGTCTCCGTCTGCGGCGAAACGTACGACGTAAATGCAGAACCCGGTCCAACTTCGATGAAAGAACAACGCGTCATCCTTCCAGTAAATGAACCACTTGTCTTCCATGACCTCGGGTATCACTCCCTGGCGGATATGGTCCATTTCCTCCCGCGAGAACACTCGGTCGAGCGTTACGAACGCTCTGCGCGCAGGCAGATCGCTGGTCTTCCATGCGCTCGGGACCGCTGTTTTGACGTGCGTCCCCTTTTCGCTCCTTCCCATCACGTGTCGATATTACCCGTCCCGGGACGTTCCGGTCCAGAGCCCGTCGTATCCGAAAACGCGAACAGAACCGAAAGCTGGAATCCTTGAGGCCTTGTTAAAATTCGCGGAGACCCGCCGACGCGGCACTGGCTCTGCGATAGGCGAGCCCGAGCAGAGTTCTCCTCCAGAGCATCCGTCCCGTCCAGCTGGCGCGCCCGAACTCCTAAACGAAGCAGCCGAGCATGGCAGCGCAATTAACGCTGGATAGACTTTTTGCGGAGCACAGCGATAATAGATGATGGCTGTAATTTTATGCATCGTAATGCCTTAGCGTCATCTCACCAACACTTAATGGCGGAAGCACCCGAATTCTCCAGATCGTCGGCTGCCCACGGACACCCCGGCTGCACCTCGTGGGCCACCACTCCCCGCTCTTGCGCGAGCCGACGGACCTGAGCTGCCCGTGCCGGAGTGACGAGTCCAATTAGTGAGGCTTCGAGTAACGGCCCTCGTCGGACCACCACAAACCGCGGCCGCCGGGCGAGGAGGCTCGTCGAGCGATAGGACTGACTTTGCACCAAGTCGAACGCACCACACTCGGTCCACGCACGAATCAACTCATGGTGCAACCGATGGTCTTTGACCCCGGTAAGGTCTTCGAACAGTTGCTGTACCGTACGATACCGCAGCCCGCTTCGACTGGTCGAAAGCGCTGCCAGTGCGTCAGCCACTGCTACCGTGGCGTCGAGCGGTTCGCTACGATGAGGTGATTCACTTGCGATGGTGTCCAACCCCGTCGCCTGGCAGGTCGGGGCGTCTCGCGCCGGGTTGTGGTAAACCATATGACGTTGCAGTGCCAACACTTCTGCGAAGTCGTGAACGTCATGGTATAAGCCATCTGGCGTGCGAACCCGCACGTCGCTGGCCTTGGCGACAGCAGCCCGCCAGTGTCGACGGTCGCCGTCTGCCGGGGATCGCATGTCTGCAGGGGGTGTCGGTCGTCGAACGTTACCGATGAATACGAGGAGTTCCGGATGGTTCTTGGGTCCCAATGCGAACCAGTCGAAGCCAGTCTTGCGGAGTCAAGCCCATTTTTAGTTGAAATTTTCCACGGCTCCCGGTTCGTTTAAGCAACGTTCTTCCTCGACGTATTCTTTTTCGCGGTCTCGATCTTCAGTTCACGCTTGAGCGCTTCACGCAGCTTTGGAAGGTGTCGGTAGCCCATCACCTTCCGGAGGCGCGGCTCGATGTCGGTGAGCGCGGTCGCGAGCCAGCGTTGGCGTTGGTTCGAAGTCTTCCAGTGATCGACCTTCGCGCAACGTTCCTCGATAAGCGCATTGACGGACTCGATGCAGTTCGTCGTCTTTAGTGAGTGACCGAGCACCCCGTACACGCCAAGACGATGCAAGGTCAGGGTCTCCTCCAGCCTCTCTTCGAGGCTAGAGGCCGCAGACTGATTCCTCTCTTCCAGCTCGCGGTGGAGTTGCTCGAGGGCCTCAAGCGCCTCCTTGTGCGTCGGCCGGCCGTACGCGCGCTGCAGCCGCTTGCGCCACAACGACTGCTCGCTCTTGGACAAATAGCTCACGACATTCTCTCGTTTGTGCCACTGGCAACGGCCCACGACGACCCGCCTGCGAAAGGCCTTGGTCACGGCTCCTCGCAGCCCCTTGCTGCCGTCGATGACCACCAGCAGCCCTTCAGAGATATCGAGACCCCGCTCGACCAATGAACGCAGGAACGGCCTAAGAACACGCTCGTTCTCAGTGTCTGTCTCCACGAAGCCGAGGAAGCGTTTGTCCCCGGATAACGTGATGCCGAGAGCCACCACCATCGTCGCGTCGGCGAACGTCTTGCCGTCCAGGACCATCGCCACCACGTCCTCACCCGAGAGATCACGCTCCTGCATCTCACGCAGCTTCGCTGCGCTTGCTTCGACGAAGCCGCGCGACACCGACGAACTCGACAGACCGATCGCGCCCGGGACCAATTCCGACGCCGACTCATAGTTCCGGCACGAGATCCCGTACAGCACTCTTCGTAGAACCAACTCGTCCACCTCTCCGCGGTGACTCAGACTCTCGTACGAGCTCAACGGGATCTCTCCGTCGCGGCCGCGAACACGGGGAACGCGGATCGGAACTCGCTGACCCGCGAGTTTCACCGTGCCCGGATTCGTCCCGTGACGTCGTCCCTGCACCGTCTCCGATTTCCGAACGTATCGCTCTCCCGCAAGCTCACTGACCTCGGCGTCCAGCAACTCGTGAACTTGCATCAGGCCGAGAGGCACCAGTGCGCGGATCATCTCGACCTTCGAGTCCACCTCAAGCTCCCCGTATCCCTCTTGCTCCATGACCTCTACTTCACCTAGACGACGCGTCTTCTTGCCTTCCTTGACCTTTCGTAGCAGACTTCCCATATCGGCTCCTTTCTTGAGCGGCTTGATTTCGCTTTTGACAACGTCATCAAACCACCCGAGAGGGAGCCGTTTCAAATTTCAACTAAGAGTGGCACACATTCGTCTTGCGCTTGATTGACAACTCACCGTGGCCGGGTCCCAGGAACCGAATCGAGGGCTCATAATCGACGAGATCGATGCTACTCGCACCGTCGGCAGTGGTGATGCCTAGCGGAATGAGCTGTCCGCCGACAATTGGCTTCTGGCCGGGCCGGCAGCTCTCCATGAAATAGCTTCCCGAGGCCAGGGGACGGAAGTGGTCGTCGACCGTGGCACACATGAGGTGGAGAACACGCTCGCTCGTCCGGTGGCCACCGCCCCCAAACTGCCAGCGCCCGACGACATTGCACCGCACGGGAAGTGAGCTGGGGAGATCCGATGGGAGCGACCATTCGTCCTCATCGGTTCGCTTGCACGCGAGTGCGCGGTCATCGAGGACCACCGAAAGTTCAATCGCCTCAGGTGCTCGCAGCCGGGGAAGGAAGCCTTCGATGCCGAGATAACCGCCAGGTACTCGGATGCCGCCGACGAAGCGCAGTGTCGGTGGGGACATCGTACGATGAAGCTGGACGACGCTCTCCAACGCTCCTTGGGGCTTATCCAGCGGGCTTCACCGTGCAGCCCGCCACCTGTGCCATCCGCGTATACGCGAAGGCTCTGGAACCCCACCGAAGACGTCGGTGAACGCATCCAACAGGTCGTCCTGAACGAGCGCAAGATCGGCGCCGCTGACGTCGGGTCCGCTCACGAGGTAGAACTCGTTCGACTGATCCTCTTGGAACACAAGCACGCCCTGATTCATGAGCGCGCGGGGACCGGGTCCAAGAAGACCGATAGACTCGAACATGACCTGATGAACGGCCTCAAGCCCCCCGTCTTCAGCCACTGCATAGTACTCGAAGTTACTGATCGGATTGTCCGGGGGTTGCACACAGTATCCGGGAGGTGGCGACCAAGTCTTGGCGCAGCCGAGGAGAGGAAGGAAGCCCTCGTCGTCGAACACCCCGAGGATCGATGTCGCACCGGGGCGGGGCCGACTCGCACTAGACCTATACGACGGTTCGAGAGCCTCTTGCCTCACTGCCCGCCAGAATGCGCTGTTCCTCGGGTCATGGCCACCCACTGGTCAGGGCCGCGCTTTTTCGGTCTGACGCCCAAGCGCAAGGCCTGGCATGAAGAAAATCCGTTGTGCCATCTATACCCGAAAGAGTGCGGAAGAGGGTCTTGAGCAGGATTTCAACTCCCTCGATGCGCAGCGAGAAGCCTGCGCCGCATATGTCGCGAGCCACAAAGCGGAGGGCTGGGTGCTGCTGCCGACCGTCTACGAGGACGCGGGGATCTTGTCTTCGAAGAACACACCGACATTATTCGCAAAGACCGGCGCGAGACCCTCTACGGTCACAAGGTGTGTCTGACTGGTGGTTCGTCCTCGATGATTTTGGATTGCGTGATCTTGGATGGGAATCCGGCCGATTCAACTCTCGCGGAAACCATGATCGACCGTCAAGTCGAACTCTACGAGCGGGCCCCGCGCCAGGTCGCCTACGATGGCGCGTTTTCTTCAAAGGCAAACTTGGAAGCCATCAAAGGCAGAAACGACCTTTTCCTCTGCAGGCACACGCTCTTCGTCGATCACTCGGCGTTGGGTTTGGTTGATGACTTTCTTGGTGAGGACGAGAAAGTGCGCAAAATCCGCGGCGATCCTCTCCGTACTCGCTCGCTTCACAGGCTCGGTCAAGCCCGACTCTTCCAACTGTTCTGCAACGCGTTGAGCGGAGCGATAGGTTTCTTCCGTCACCTTCAGTAGATCTCGATAGACGCGACGCCTTTGTTGCTTATCCTTCGCGTTCAGAACTCCCAGTCGACGTCTCTTCGCTCGACGCGTTCGATTGCCGAAGACCACTACTGTACCCAGCAGTTCGCGAGCTCCGCACATCAGGCGAGTGAGAACCCGAACACAGTCATAAAGAAGCTCGGAGTCTGTAGGCGGATGAATGTTTGATTCCACTACCGTGCAGTTCCACTCGTACTTTTCTTCCCTTTTCGATCCCAGCATCCTCGGCAACGCTCACCAGCTCTCGGTTGATCTGCTCCAGCGTTTCGAACTTCACGGCTTTGATGTTTGCTGCTAGGGTCGACTTCGACGGGGTCGGCTCTATGATGCCGAGCTGGCAAAACGTCCGATAGCTTCGAGAGTCTGCCAAGTGAAACGCCAGCTCCCGATAGCTGAGCTGATTCAGCTGCTTGACCAACAACGCCCGGAGAACCTGCTCCGTGCTCATTCCCCCACGACCAACATCGCTCCCTGCCGATGGGGTGACCGACTTCAGGTCTTGCAGTACCAGCTCATTGAGTTTAGGATGGGCATCGAGCGGCGACGAGATCGTTTCGAGTTCGCGTGCGTGCTCCAGCTCCAGCCAGGGCGCACGTAGATTTGGCTGTGGGTTGATCGTTTTTCGCATTTAGGGCTGGTCTCCTTTGGAGTTAAGTCATTTAGAATCGGATGTTTTCAACGACACGATCCTAATCGACACCCCCTCAGAAGACTAGCCCTGAATTTGCGATTTCTCCTTTTTTCTCAATCCCTTACAGGCTTCTGGACAGGAACTAGCTAGGGTGTGAAGGTAACCGCCTGCAGGGCGTCGATGATCCCCCACCCCATGAGTGTCGGTCGGGGTGCGACGCTCCATCCGCAGTCAGGCGCATCGCTCGTCGAACGCGGGCCACCGTCCAATCGGGATGCGCTTGAAGAACAAGAGCGGTGACACCCGCCGCCAGAGGACAAGAAAACGAAGTGCCGTCCGAGAACGTATACTGGTCCGGGGTATTCGGGTCGACCGTCTTGACCAACGCACCTTGTGCCATGACGTCGGGCTTGATGCGCCCGTCGGCGGTCTGCCCAACCGAGCTGAAATCGACGCGGATGCCGAAAGAGTCGACCGCGCCGATGGTGAGAACCTGCTCGCCGTCGGCAGGTCCGGCAAGCGTATTGCGATCGGGATGAAAACCTGAGTTGCCGGCGGACGCCACCACCACTACACCTCGTTCGGCAGCCATTTGTGCCGCAACCGTTGTCATCGCCGTCTCCCCATCCATGTCCTGAAACGTGTAGTCGGAAAACGGTGCGTCGAAATCCAGGTAGCCGAGGGACGTACTGATGATATCGGCCCCTTGAGCCTCCGCCCATTCTGCGGCAGCGACCCAGTTGTCCTCCTCCACCGGCGTCTCGCTCTCAGTATCCTCGGTCTTCGCGAGTAGAAACGTCGCCGCGTAAGCGGGCCCGACCAGTTCCCCCTCGGAGTAACCTCCCAAGACGGACAAAACGCGGCTGCCGTGGTCGCCGTCACCTCGGTCGCGGCCATTGGCCACCGACCGATTCCCATTGACAAAATCCCACCGAGCCTGGATATCGAGGTGCTGGAAAGCCTGATGGAGAAGATTCTTGAATCCGGTGTCCAAGACGGCGATCACGATGCCCTCACCGTCGAGACCCATATTGTGAAGCGCCGGCACGTTGATCTGCTCGAGTTGGCTGAAGGAATTCCCGTAGTCGATGGTGAGTCGAGACGGTTTCTCGCGAAGGGATCCCGCAGGCTCGGTCGAATACATTGGCTCGCTTCTCCCTCGGCGATAACGCAGCACGAGATCGACTTGGCGAACGAAAGGCAATGTTGCAAGCTCCGCAATCTGAGAGCCATCCGCCTCCGCGCTCACCGCATTGAACCAACGAAATACATGGCGGACTCGTGCGACGCGAAGCCGCACGGTCTCGAGGTATCGCGGCAAAGGGGGGATGTCTTC
The DNA here is from genome assembly GCA_965219415.1 of Candidatus Marinacidobacterales bacterium. GTDB lineage: Bacteria > Acidobacteriota > Vicinamibacteria > Marinacidobacterales > DATDRI01 > CBDCNP01. Next base: position 5,486,221 of record CBDCNP010000002.1, on the reverse strand, counting down.
GAAATCGATCGATGAACGCCCGACTCCTCGGCGGCTGCGACGATCGAGCGCTCGCTCGGAGACGAGGTTCTTGCCCTCTACAAGCCTTGCCGCAGTATCGCCTTTATCTCCGAAGTAGATCCAAATGACGTGCTCGGTGTCGGATGGAGAGGAGGCGACGCTCGTACGGAGTACGGGACTGACTCGCTCACTCTCGCTCTGAGCGAACGCAACTGCAACACAGAGTAGAGAGGGGATGCCGGATAAAACGAAGGTTCTCAAGCGTCACCAAGCGTTTAGCATTTGCTCGAAGCCTCGCCGCTGGACTTGCCGACGATGGTCGTTCCCCAAGAGAAAGACCATCATCGACTTGGCGGCGTCCGCCGCGAGTTCGAAGCCGATATCTCAGTCGTATCGATGCCGTCCCGTCATGGCCCTGCCAACCAGACTCCAGTTCGCGATCGCCGATTCTCCAGCAGACGAACCAGTATGTGGGAATTCCGCGTGTCTGTTAAGCAACAGCACGTCAATCAGGTACGAAATCAACCGCGCGTCCCTGTCGTCATCCGTTCCCTCGTACTGCCGACGGTCTCGATTCACGTCCGCCTGAATCATCCTCCAGGTGCCCCCGTCTGCGGCGAAACGTACGACGTAAATGCAGAATCCGGTCCAACTCCGATGGAAGAACAACGCGTCATCCTTCCAGTAGATGAACCACTTGTCTTCCATGACCTCGGGTATCACTCCCTGGCGGATATGGTCCATTTCCTCCCGGGAGAACACTCGATCGAGCGTGACGGACGCTCTACGCGCAGGCAGATCTATGGTCTTCCATGCGTTCGGGACCGCTGTTCTGACGTGCGTCCTCTTTTCGCTCCTTTCCATCCCGTGTCGAGTTTACCCGTCCCGGGACGTTCCGGTCCAGAGCCGCTACACCTACGCTGGGCTTGATCCGGTTTCGTGGACGGTTTAGTTAAGCTGGCGAAGTCATCATCCGTTCGTTCAAACTCGGCGGGACTGACCTGGCCGAGGGTCGAGTGTCGTCGTCTCTGGTTGTAGAATACCTCGATGAAGTCGAAGAGGGCCATCTTGGCCTCGCCGCAACTGAGGAAGTGCTCCCCAAGCTCGTGCTTGACCGTGGAGAACCAGCTCTCGATGACGGCGTTGTCGTAGCAGTGCCGCGGCTTTTTTTAACACATCACGCTCCACCCGCAACCGCCGGTTCTCTTTGCGGAGCCGCCGCAGCTCCTCGCGTTCCTCGCTCGTCAAGCCCGTCCGGCCCTTCGTCCGATCGGCCCGGGCTTGACGGACCCCAGTTGCGAAATGCAGATTCGGTGAGGTCAAGCTCGTGGGCCACCCGACCCACGCTCTGGCCCTCATCCAGCACCAGCCGGACCGCACCTCCCTTGAACTCGTCATCAAACTCCCGGCGGGGTCGCCGCGGCTGCGTTATCTTTGCCACTGTGGACATCGTATCCGCCTTTCAGAAAGTGTCCACGAAACCGGATCAAGCCCAGCCCCTGCTTGGCGGCCAGACGGTACCACTTGACTGCTTCGGCGTCGTTCTGCAGCACGCCCTCGCCGTTGTAATACATGCCGCCGAGGTTGAATTGCGTTGAGACGTTTCTCTGCTCGGCGGCGGTGCGGCAGGCTTCGACTCGTACGACAGGCTCGCGCTCGCTATTCAGGCAGATACCGAGGGTCGCTTCATCCTGGGCCAAAGGCGGATTGGCATCCGCGAGAAACCATGTCAGGAGACCGCATGTGACCGCAAGTAGGAGTGCGGTTCCTTGGAGCGTTCCTTTCATCCTCTTCATATCCGCACAACGCCCGCGTAGGGGTGCTTGCTCCGTTTACTGTTGCCGGCTCGTCTACGTCGTCGTGCGAGGACGGCAACTTATGCACAGTTTGGTGCTTCCGCCATTAAGTGTTGGTAAGATGACGCTAAGACTTTACGGTGCATTAAGTTACAGCCAAAATAGCGCTCGTGACCTTCGCTGCGCGCTAAATAGAGCGTAAGAGACTCTTTTGCAACGGGATACGTACACATCACCAACAGTAAACAGCGCAAGCACCCCTGGAGTTGCTCCGTTGCTATTACAACTTCGTCCGACCGCACGGAGCTCTGAAGTTCGGACGTGAGATCTGAACTCCGGCTGTGCAGGCCGATCTCACCAACGCGACGGCTCACCTTTCGAGACATCTTCTTGGCGACGACGATTCCTTTGTGGTTGCGGATCGAGGTTTTCCTGCTCACTGGGGCGCGCAACCCGCTCTCTTCCGCACCTGTACCACTGCCCGCAGCCACGTAGCAACATATCTGGACTCCTCTAGTCAAGCCCCTTTCTTTCTAGTCACGCCCCTTTCTTAATAAATCTTCCATCGAAGCTGCGCATCCATCGCGTCGTGACGAGTGGGTCAGACTGCAAACGTATCTTCGGCCTCAGTGAGGAGCGTCTTGGGTGCTCCGGGCCATGATGGAAAATCCGCGCGCGAGGAGCCAATCACTTTGAACGACCTCTTAGGGCCAGTGTTGCTATTGGCTTGACCCCGCGCCGGTCCGACCGGTACGCCATCAGTTGGATGGGTATCGTCGCAGCCTCTTTTGGAAGGGAAAAAGGAAAACACGAAAGTGGAGCCTCTAAATCTAAGCGGCCACCGGCGACTGGAATTCACTCTCGCGGGTGGAGACGGCCCAGACGATCCGGGCGAGTTTGTTGGCGACAGCAATCACGGCCTTGTTGTGTCCCCGCGAGCGGTGGACCTTCCGAGCCCAGGCGCGGAGCTTGTCGGGCGGGCTCTTGCTGACGTTCGCCGCGCGGAGCACGGCGCGCCCGCCCTGGGTGAGGAGCATACGGAGGTAGGAGTCGCCACGCTTGGTGATGCGTCCGAGGCGGCGAATGTCGCCACTGGAGTTTTCCTTGGGAACTAGGCCGAGGTAGCTCGAGAAGCGGCGCCCCGATGGGAAGCGGCGAAGATCGCCGACGAAGCCCACGATGGCGGTCGCGGCCAGAAGTCCGATGCCGGGAATGGCGAGAAGTCGTTGGACTTCAGGAAGCTGCTTGGTGAGCGCCTTGAGCTCGTGCTCGATGCTAGCGCACTTGTCCTTGAGTTCTCGAATCTCGGAGCAGGCATCACGGAGATGCGAACGGAGCACGTCGGGCAAATCAGAATCAGCGTCTTCGACGAGTTCGAAGAGGGCGGGCACGACGAAGTGAGCGCCCTTTGGGATGATGAATCCGAGTTCGCGCAGGAGCCCGCGTACGGCATTGATGCGTGCGGTCCGTGTGGAGAGCCATCCTGAGCGCAGGCGATGGAGCGCAGCGAGGGTGTGCTGGTGCACGGACTTGATGGGTACGGGAAGAAGCTCCTCGTTCCTGTAGGCCTCGAGCAACGCCTTCGTGTCGGCGCGGTCGTTCTTGCTCCCGCGTCGATACGGCCTCACGAGGTGAGGTGGGAGCAGGACGACGTCGTGTCCCAACCTTCGGAACGTCCTTGCCCAGAAGTGAGCCGAGCCGCAGGCTTCGAGAAGCACGGTGGCAGCGCTCTGTTTGGCAAAGAACGACACCAATTTGGGTCGACTCACACGGAGTTGCTTGGACACCTTCCCCGCTTCTCCCGAGATGGCAATCTCGAAGACGTTCTTTGCAAGATCCACAGCGATTGTCGTATCTTTCATTCGGACTCCTCCTTTTCGATGCGTATTCGACTGACTTTGGCACATCGATGCCGTCTATGTCAGTGGAGGAGTCCATTCCATCACTTGATGGCGGAAGCACCTCAATATTCATATTATTGGTGCATGCTGCCACGGACTCGGATCTTGAACCGACTATGTGAGAGCGTATGACCGAACAGAGAGATCGAGCGTGCCGGCCAGACGATTCTGCTGACGTGATGATTCGTGGCACCCGCCCCGGCGGCGAGTTCCGCGAGCGGCGTGGGCGGTCGGCAGACATGATGCCGAACGAACCACTCGAAGTGAACGTCGTTCCGTGGTCGGCGGCGCACCTTGTGGCCTCACTGTACCTCTTGGTCGCGACGCGGTGGCCGTTGTAGCGCACGCTTCGGCTGGAGCAGGTGCGAAGGCTCGTGAGGATGCGGGTGTGCACCAAGCGTCGCACGCTCCACATGGAGCGGTCGTGGATGGCGACCGGGAGGTCCCCGAGGTCGATGCGCGGCAAGCCATCGCGGGGGGGGCCTGCGCCAGTCGATGCCCTCGCGGACGGGCTCGCCGACGTGCTGGCAACTAGCGGTCACGTAGGGTACCGACTCCCCGTCTGCCACTGGTAGGTGGCCGATGGCGGCGAACTGGAACTGGGGCACGGTCGGTAGCCGCCGCCCCTCCAGGATTCTCGTTGCCGAGGTTGGCTGCACGGTGGATTGCATCTGGGAGTTGTTGAAGCTCGTGAAATGGCAAAGTCGAAATTGCGGGTCGGCGCGAGCTCGAAATCAAACTCGACACCGGTGCTGCGGGGCGTTGGAGGCCTTTGAATGCTATGTTAGTTGACCTGCATGTGCCGACGAACGCCATCGCGCCCAATAAAGGATGTCATCGCGCACACTTGACGTACTATTTTCAAAGCCATCACATTATACTTCTTGGGTCCATGCACCAAAGCCCTCTTCTGTTGCTCATGACACTGAGCCTGTCAGGTGCCATCGGCTGCACTTGGCAGAGCGCGACGACCATCGACGCATCCCCGGGGCTGACGCTGGAGATGTTCCGAAGCGGCGACGCTCCGTGCTACGACCGCTCCGTGCAGCCTCAGACCTCAGTGGTCGACACCCACGTGCACTTCCGTCCGTTCGGCGGCCCCGCCATCCCGTTCGAGGAAGTCCTGCAGTACTTCGAGGAGACCGGTGTCTTGTTCGCCAACGTCTATGGCATCGGCCAGATGCTCCCAGTAACCTCCTCCTGCACCTACTACCTGGACTGCCCCGGCACGCCGGTGACGCCGACGCTGAAGAACGACTTCGTCAACGCCGCCAACTACATGACGAAGGCACCGGCTGACACTCACCTGACGCTCTCGATGACGTTCCCGGACCTGTCGCAGCCTGCGTCGGTCCTCTCCGGGATGCAACTCCTGGAGCAAGAATACCCCGGCGCCTTCACGTGGATGGGTGAAGTCAACCTCGTGAAGCAGGCGCTGTTCGACAGCGGGCACGAGCCGGTCCCGCCAGCCACCATCAGCGACTGGGCTCCCTTCATGGAGGCGTTGCGGGCGCGCGGCATGCCGCTCGCCATCCATGCAGACCTAGGAAACGACGACGCCCCGACCCGATACCTGCCGCTGATGGAGGAGGTGCTGCGCCTGTATCCCGAGAACGCGATCGTCTGGGTCCACATGGGACTGTCGCGTGAACTCACCGCCATGGACGCCGCTTGGCACGTTGAGCTGATGATGTCGATGCTGGAACGCTATTCGAACCTGATGCTGGACCTGTCCTGGCGGGTGATTGACGACGCCTACTTCGCGACCCCGGAAGATCGGGCGGTGTATGTGCCTTTCCTGAACGCCTACTCCGACCGGATTCTACCTGGAACGGACTTCCTGGCGTCGCGGGACAAGGCTCTCGACGTCTACCGAAGGGAGCTGGAGGTCACGAGTCGCATCAATCGCCATCTGAGCGACGCTGCCTTCCGGAACATCGCCCTCGGCGAGAACTACTTCCGGCTGCTCGCGCTAGAGTATGAGGCGCCGCTTGTGTGCTCGAATTGAACCCGTCATGTGCTGCTCATGTGCTGCTCGTGGCACTTCCCTGATCGGTCATCTCAATTGCCTGTTCGTCCCGGAGCGATTCCCTGATCGAACATCTCAAATTCCCTGTTCTTGCAGAACAGGGAATTGCCTGCTAACCATTTGAAACCTGGAAGGTTAGCACGTGAGAAAACAGCCCAATCAGCACAAAAATGGCCCAAATTCCCTGTTTTGGTGGTTTCCAGTGAAGACCGGATAGCTCCAGACTGCACCATCCGCCACCCAGTCCGGCAAATTGTGGCACTGCAGAGACAGGTGAGGTTTTCCGCGCGGTTGGCGAGGTTTTCCAGGGATAGGTGTCACCAGAGACGCGCCAGAAGGGCTGAACGGGCCTCATTTTCGGATTTGGTCTCTAATCTCGATTTTCGAGGGACACGTTTGCGCCAAATGGGGAGCGGGTGCTGACCGGGGGGCCTCGATGGTCCCCTCGACCGGATTTTCGCCGGTTCGGAAGTTCTTCGCCTTGGCCCAGTCCAATACCGTCCGGATTCGCTGCCGCACCCGGCGTGCCGTCTCCGGCCGCTCGACCCAGATCGGCGACAACGCCGTCAGCACGTCGCCCGACTCGATCCGGTCCAATCGCTGAGAACCGAAGACCAGAAACACGTGCTTCTCGAGCGTCCCGATCCACTGTGCCGCGTGCTCCTCGTTCCGAAACGTCGCGGCCCGCGATCGGTGGACTTCCCGCGCCGCCTCCTCGAAGGTCGGCACAGTCGTTGCCGGCAAACCGCCGGCGGGGAGAAGGAAATCACTTCAAGTCGATGCCCTACCCCGAGGTGCCCGGCTTCATTGCGGAGCTTCGGGACGCCCATGTCGGCAAGGAGGTTCGGCTCGCGGTCGAATTTCTCATTCTGACGGCCGCACGCACGAGCGAAGTGTTGCTGGCGACGTGGGACGAGGTCGACCTGGGGGCCAAGTCCTGGACGGTGCCGGCCGAGCGGATGAAGGCGGAGCGGGCGCACCGCGTGCCCCTGGCGGCGCGGTGCGTGGAGATTCTTGAGGAAGCCCGGCAGCGGAGCGACGGTGGGCCATATGTCTTCCCGAGCCGGAGGGTCGGTGAGCCGCTGTCGAACATGGTGTTCCACATGGTCCTGCGGCGCATGAAGCGGACCGACTGCACGCCGCACGGGTTTCGGTCGTCGTTCCGGGTCTGGAGCGCCGAGTGCACGAACTACTCGCGCGAGGTCTGCGAAGCGGCCTTGGCTCACACGCTTAAGGACCGGGTCGAGGCAGCGTACCGCCGAACCGACTTGTTCGAACTTCGACGGCGGCTTATGGAGGATTGGGCGCGTTACCTGGATCAAGCGACGGCGACGGCCACGGCCTCGGGCGAATAACTCCAAACCGTAGCGGCAACGCTGCGGGGGATGTGATTCGCTGTGACCGACGCGAGCGGTCAGAAGGATTGATATATGTTAACCTTTTACGTTAACATATTCTCCAGTGGATATCGAATTCGAAGACGACAAGCTCGGCAAGCTATGCAACGACGATCGCCAGCTAATCAAACGCCTTAACCGGCAGCGCGCCAAGCTCATTCGTCGTCGTCTGGACGACCTTGCGGCAGCCCCGACTCTCAGTGTGATGCGAACGTTGCCAGGACGCTGCCACGAGCTGAAGGGAAATCGGGCGAACCAGATCTCGCTCGATCTCGATGAACCGAATCGACTCATTTTTCGACCGGCTCACTCGCCGCTCCCTTTGAAGCCAGACGGGGGGCTCGACTGGAATTTGGTGACAGCAGTCGCAATAGTTGAGGTGACCGACACTCATGACTGAATCTCACATCAACCAGTACGCACCGACGTCCGTGTCTCCGCCTGGCGAGACTCTCCAGGAGCTCTTGGAGGAACGAGGCATGTCGCAGGCCGAACTCGCTGAACGTACTGGCCGCCCCAAGAAGACGATCAATGAGATTGTTCAGGGGAAGGCCGCCCTCACGCCTGAGACGGCACTGCAACTGGAGAGAGTACTGCGTGTTCCTACATCCTTCTGGAACGCCCGAGAGCGCAACTATCGGGAAACCTTGGCACGACAGCGAGAAGCAGAAGCACTCGGGACCTATGGCAGTTGGGTCCGTCAGTTTCCATACCGCGCGATCGTTAATCGGGGGTGGATCAAGGACGTACGGGGTGTTTCCGAACAAGCCAGTGTGCTCTTGTCGTTCTTTGGTGTGGCATCGCCTGAATCATGGCAAGACCTGTGGACTAGCGAAACATCCTTCCATCGTTCAAAAGCATTTCAGGCCAATCGATTCGCGCTTGCGGCCTGGCTGCGCCAAGGGGAACTTGAAGCACAAAGTATTCAGTGCAGTGGCTTTGACGCCGTCCGGTTCCGAAAATTGCTTCACTCCGTTCGTGTGGTAACCCGGGAACTAAAGCATGGTTTTCAACGCGAGCTTCAGCTTCGCTTCTGTGAGGCAGGCGTAGCTCTAGTGTTCGTGCCTGAATTGCCGAAGACGCGTGTCTGGGGAGCAACGCAATGGTTGACCTCGACGAAAGCCATGATCCAGCTGAGTCTTCGGTACAAGACTGATGATCATTTTTGGTTCACGCTGTTCCACGAAGCGGGGCATCTGCTTCTTCATGGAAAACGAGAAGTGTTCATTGAAGCAGAAGATGGTGAGAGCCAGAAGGAAGAGGAGGCCAACCAGTTCGCGCGTGATTTCTTGATTCCGCCTCGGCAGTACAAAAGTTTTATTAGGCGACCTGCCAGAAGTTGCACCGCGATTCGTTGGTTCGCGTATGAGCTAAGAATCTCTCCAGGAATCGTGGTCGGGCGACTGCAGCATGATGGTGCAATCCGGCGCGAGGAGTGCAACGATCTCAAGGCAACGGTGGACTGGGGCGATCTCTAGCCTAAAGGTGGTTGCGACATGTACGTACCAGTGCTTAAGGGGCGAGCAGGTGAGTTCGGAGCTCTGCAGACGTTGCCGGATCATGTCCGGGCTGAGCTTTCTCCCGTCCTGTGCCAAAACTCGGCCCATTTGAAATAGACCATAAATCAGCAGCTTAGTGTCTGTGTTTCCGACTGGGCAGCGAGTTGCGATCTTCTTTATTGCGGACGACAGCCGGTCTGATCTCCACCTTCGGCCAGCCCGGCGCGGATCGCCTATAATCCGGCCATGCGCTCATTGCTGAAGATTGCCCTTGGCATTGCCGCACTAGTCGTGGCGTTCGGGGCCGGGTGGCTCGTCGCGATCACCGGCACCGGTCAAGCCATCCCCCTGGAGTCACTCTCGGAACTCGAGCGGGGGTTCGCGCCGAGCGGATGCAGAACGTGGTGCTTACCGGCCACTACACGCTCAAAGGCCGTGAGCGTCGCGACGACAAGCCGGAACGCTACGAGATCACCAGAGTGGCAAAGGTCGGCGAGCACCGTTGGCGGTTCGACGTTCACATGACCTACGGGAGTGTCGACATGACGCTGCCGGTCGTCGTGCCCATCCGGTGGGCGGGTGATACCCCCATAGTCACCATTACGGACATGGTCATCCCAGGGCTCGACGGTACCTTCACGGCGCGGGTCATGTTTTACGCGGAACGGTACGCTGGCAGCTGGCAGCACGGCGAGTACGGTGGGCTCATGTACGGCACGATCGCGCCGCTGAGCGACTAAGATGAATTTGCTGCTGCATTGAATGGACAGATGCCGCAGTTGATTACTTGCGGGGGCTGTTCGACGTTCCCGACGCGCTGCGTCGTGCTCCGCTGCGAAGCGTCACGCACCGCCGGCAGACCAGAGATTAATCAAGTTCGGGGCGCGCGGATGAATAAATAGAAGGCACACCCGTCTCATATTCACGCCAATTCCTCACGCGATAGGCCTTCTTCACATACTTCCGCTGAGTGCGTTTGAAAATGCTCATGGGGAACCTCGTATCCGCGAGTACAGGACAATTGTGGACCGAGATCGCGAGTTGTACACCAAGGCAGTAATTTAATGCACCGTAAAGTCTTAGCGTCATCTCACCAACACTTAATGGCGGAAGCACCAGATATTGCGGCTGCCGCTCGCGCGGGGTGCAGATGCATTTTTCAGCACCCTGCTAGTGCGCGCTCGCCGGGTCGTGGCCGATCACGTGTTAGGCCTGGAAAAGCGCCCGACGTTTCATGGGAATGCCGATGGCGGTCAGAAACATGACCGACTTCCCGTCGGCGTGGGGCGAAAAAAAGCTCGTGACCGCGTCGTCGTAAAAGGTGAGGCCGCTGGCCCCTAAACCGAGCGCATAGGCCGACAGGTACATCCTCCCCCCGAGAATCCCTCCTTCGATTTGAGCCACGCGGTATCCCCGGTTGCCCCACCGCCCAAGGACCGGTTCCAGATCGACGAGCAGGTAGACATTGACGGCCGCGTCGCCGGCGAGATCCTGTTCGAGATCGAGGAAGCGCGCCTGCGATCGAAGATCTCCCTCGCGGAGAAGCTCGAGAGATTTCGATTCCGGGTGATAGATATAGGCGCCGGAGGAGAGACCCTTCACGCTATTGACGATCACGTAGGCGTCGCACAACGTCGTCTTGAGGGCGAGCGCGTCCGCTGGAACGCGCTGGAACGCCGCGTGCAGAACCGTCGCAAGTGCTTCTTTTTCGATCGGCGCCCGCTCGAAGCGTCGCGACGAGCCACGCCTTAGGATCACCTGCTCGAGCGAATCGGAAGCTTGAGCGTCCGATCCCAATGGGACGAGTAGTCCGCTCTCTGTCGTATCATGGGAGGACGAGGTCGCGCGCTCGCGCCAAAGGCGAGCCTCCACTCCGTTCGCAAGCGACGAGGCTTCATGCATTTCTTGGATGAGCGGATAGTCCACCTCACTCGGAGACAGAGGCTCCGTCGCGTAGCCCAGAGGCTCCGGAGCTGAAGGAACGGGAGGCGCTGCGGTGCGACTCTCGCCGATAGCAACGAGGGCCACCGTCGCTTCTTTGGCGGGATCGACGTCCAAGAGCGCATTCACCGGTGGCTCAGCGAAACCGACAACCAGATGATGAGCGAGCGCGAGGGAGCCTGGCTCCGCGAAAAGATTCGCAATCATCGTCCCGCTGTCCCAGAACGCGTGGCGGTAGGCGCGCGCCTGGTACTTCCAGGCGTTGCGCCAAAACGTCGTCGTGAGTACGAGGACAGCCTCCGCCACTGCGACGTGTAGCTCGTCCCCCGTCGCCTCGGCCAGGTGTGCTCGCCAATCACCGGGACGAAGAAGGGACAGGACCTGCTGCGTCGGTCCGTAGTGATAGAGACCGGCGTCGAGCCCCGTGACCTCGCCGATCGCGACGTACAACTCGACGTGATAGAGAGCGCCGGTGCAGGCGGCCGCCCGAAACGCCATCTCTCCGCGGGCATGACGCAGTCGCTTCGTCACACCCGCCGTGTAGAAAAGCTCACGGGAGAGCGACTCCAGAGTCAGCGACTCAATCGCCCCCTCCGCACTTTCTAGTAGTGCGTGGAGGGCCGCGGGTCCTGGGCGAGCCTCGACCGACGGAAGCGGCACCTCTTCGAGCCCACGATAAAGCTTGAACGGCAGGGGTTGATTGTCCCAGTCGAGAAAGTGCCGGTCACGCCGCACGCTCTCTGGGCTGTGCTTCGTTTGCTCGTGGTAACGGCGCGCGACCCCCACTTCGTCGTTCGCCATCACCCTTCTCTCCTTTCCTAAGAGACTCATTCTTCGCACGGACGAAAGCGCTGTCAATCCCCAAGAGCTACAATGCTGGTACCGTCAAGTTCAGGTCTCGAGTTCGGAGCGGGCCGCTGGATAATGGGACTTGAGCGCACCGCGTTGCCAACATCTTGCGGTCGGATGATCGAGAGCTACCCTCAGAAGGTGTGGAAATAAAGTAAAGGCGGAGTAACCTTCCGCGTCACGAAACACGGCCTGAAGGGGCCAACGGAAGGAGACACCGCCATGAAGGAAAAGACCACAGGACGACGGAGCTCGTCAAGGGTGGCTTGGGAGTCGCTGGAGAAGTGGGCGAGGCTCGAGATCCAGGATTGGGTGCAGGAGCTGATGGTAGCCGAAGTCACGGAGCTTCTCGGGCGTGAGAAATCGGAGAGACGGAAGCCCGTGGACACAACGGCGGGCTATCGAAATGGATACGGTAAGCCTCGGAAGCTGACGATGAGCGTGGGCACAGTGACGGTTCGCCGGCCGAGAGTACGGGACGTGGAGGAGAGGTTCGAAAGTCGAGTGCTTCCGCTGTTCAAGCGTCGGAGCGAAACGGTGAGCGAGTTGATTCCGGAGCTGTACCTGCATGGATTAGCTCACGGAGATTTCGATCTGGCGCTCCGCGGGCTTCTAGGGGAGGACGCTCCACTTTCTCCCAGCACGGTGTCGCGGCTGAAACAGAAATGGCAGGGAGAGTACGAGCAGTGGCTAGCTCGCCCACTGGACGAACTCGAGCTCGTGTCCCTGTGGGTAGATGGCGTGTACGTGAAGGCCGGCCTTGAGAAGGACAAGGCGGCGGTGCTAGTTGCGGTTGGTGGCCTGTCCGACGGGACGAAAATCGTCCTGACGCTGGAGGCCAGGCATCGAGAATCCGAAGCGTCATGGTCGTCGCTGCTACGGAGACTGAAGAAGCGCGGTCTGAGATGTCCCCGTTTGGTGATCGGTGACGGTCATCTCGGCATCTGGGCCGCGACCCGAAACGTATTTCCAGAAGCTGAGGAGCAGCGGTGCTGGAACCACCGAATCCTCAACGTACTGGACCGGATTCCGAAAAGGGACCAGGCGCAGGCCAAGCCGCTGTTGACGGCGATCCCCTACGCCACCAGCCTGCAGGAGTGCGAGACGAAGAAGGCCAAGTTCCAGGATTGGTGCTTGCGCAAGGGTCTTCCGGGGGCCGCGCACGTGCTCGACGAGGACTGGGAGCGGATGGTCAGCTTCTATTCCTTTCCCAAGCCTCACTGGCAACACCTTCGCACGAGCAACGTCGTGGAATCACCGTTCGCTGCACTGAGATTGAGAACGGATGCGGCCAAAAGGTTCAAGAAAATCGAGTCCGCCACTGCGACAATCTTCAAACTGCTTCTGGTTGCGGAGAAGAATTTTCGCCGGCTCAACGCACCGGAGCTGATGCAAGAGGTTCACCTGGACGTTCGATTTGAAGATGGAGACAGGGTAACGGAGTCGTCGAAGGTTGCTGCTGCCTGAACTTTTTTACACACCTATTGACAAGAGCTCCTCACCTTTCGAGACATCTTCTTGGCGACGACGATTCCTTTGTGGTCGCGGATCGAGGTTTTCCTGCTCAGTAGGGCGCGCAACCCGGTCTCTTCCGCACCTGTACCACTGCCCGTAGCCGCGTAGCAACACTTGATGGCGGAAGCACCAACGTTTGAGCCGACCTCTTGAGCCGGTGCCACCTCCAGAGACTACCTCGTTTCATTCATTCGGGGTGGCCGTCAGGCCGTGGAAAACTTGACAGTACCGTAGACACCTCTAATCCGAAACGTCCCGGCGCGCGGGTCTTGTTCGTTTGTGTTTTTGGACACGACGGCGTTCCCGGTTACAGCACACCGAACTTGGCGAGCTGACGTGCCAGGCGTTCCGCCAGGTACGTGTGACCCACGAGGCTAAAGTGTAGGGTGTCGATGAAGTAGCGGTCGTTGGAAGGCAAGATGGTTTCGAGGCCGAGATCGCCTGTTGTCGCGTCGGCTCGTGCGAGACTTCGGCTCTATTGTTTCTGTACTGGTCGGTGTCGTGGACGACGGAGGGCATGACCTCGCGGTGAGCGGCGCTGTAGCTTTTCAGCTTGTCGGTGACCAGCCGCCAGGGCGAGCGAGCATGCCCCTTCAACAGCTTGCGGAAGAATCGTTTGGCGGCTTTCCGATCACGGCGAGGCTGGACGAGGATATCGAGCACATCACCATCTTGATCTACCGCGCGCCAGAGGTATTGGCGTTTGCCTTGTATCTTTATGAGGGTTTACGCGGATTCGTGTGGGTAAGTTCTGACGGAAAAACAGTGTAACTCATTGTGTGGAAAAGGTATCGAGTACTTCATCAGGTGCTGAAAAGTGGTCCATTTTTAGGATAGGCTAACCGAGTGAAAAATTCCCAGTCGATCCGCTCGCTGTTTGCGCTGCCAGGTTTCGTGGTTGGTGCCGGATTGAAGGGTCTATTCGGTGACCGATACGCCCGTGTCATCCAGCTCAAGAGGCGAAAAAAACAGCTGTGTGCTCTTACTGTGGGCAACGGTGCCGGGGGCGCTATGACAAGCAAGTGTGCCGGGTCCGCGACCTGTCGTTGGCAGGCTGGCGGATCTATCTGGAATACGAGCGTTGGCGCGTCAACTGTTCTGGGTGCGGCGGTGTGCATGTAGAACACCTAGACTGGCTGGCGAACAACTCGCGCTACACCCAGCGTTTTGCGACGCATGTGGGCAAGCTGTGCCGGGATATGCCGAACAAGGCGGTGGCCGAGATGGAACGTCTGCACCACGGTACGGTGAAGGCTCTGGATACGCTCTACATGCAAGAGTAGGTCGACCGGGCGGGGCTACCGGCGCCTCGGGCCATCGGTGTCGATGAGATCTCCATCCGCAAGGGACATAACTATCGCGTCATTGTCAGCGACCTGGAGCGGGCGCGTCCCATCTGGGTGGGCGGTGAGGGTCGCAAAGAAACCGACATCGATTTGTTCTTCAAGGCGCTGGGCGGAAAGAAAAGCGCCCGTATCAAGCTGGCCGCCATGGATATGTGGAAGCCCTTCCGGAACTCGGTGATTCACAACACGCCTAATGCGCGGATCATCTTCGACAAGTTTCATATCATGCGTCATCTGTCAAAGGCCCTCGATGAGGTCCGGCGCGGTGAGTACAAACGCCTCAGCGGCAAGGACCGGTCGTACATCAAGGGGCAGCGTTACACTTTGCTTTCCCGGCGGGAGAACCTGAGCCTAGACGGTCGCCGCGCACTCAAAAAGTTGCTCCAGGCCAACCGGCGCCTGAACACCGCCTATATTTTGAAGGAGGCCTTCGGGCAACTCTGGGATTACCGCACCGAACGCGGCGCTCGCGCCTTTTTCACCCGTTGGAAAGACAGCCTCAAATGGCAACGCCTGCATCCGTACCAGAAGTTCGCCGGTATGATTGAATCCCATTGGGATGGTATCGCCTCCTACTGTCATCCGGAGAACAAAGTCAGTCTCGGCCTAGTTGAAGGGGTCAACAACAAAATCCGTGTTCTGCAACGACGCGCCTACGGCTATCGCGACGAGGAATATCTCAAGCTGAAGATCGTGGCGGCTTTCCTTCCGCCATTACCCAGAAATGCAGTTTTCAACCCACACGAATCCGCGTAGACCCCTTTATGAAAACCTCGTCCAGGTGCCACGTGTCACCGAGACGACCCTGTCGACGCTTCAGTCGCTGAGCGTATTCTGACCCGAACTTGATGGACCAAAGTTGGACCGCTTCATAGGAAACGGTGATGCCGCATTGAGCCAGCAGATCCTCGACATCGCGAAAGCTCAGGCAGAGAATCGGTGGTAGGTGCTTCCGCAATTAAGTGTTGGCGGCCATCCCCTAACCCGTCTGCGTGCTAGAGTTTGAACCAGAATTCCGAAGACACAGTTCTCTCGTCGTCAGGGCCGAGCCGAAGTGAAGAATCGCAGATGTCTCAATCCCGCATGTCCGTTGTATGGAAAGGTCGGTTCCAGAAGCATCATTCGCAACGGATTCTACAGAACGAGGTCCGGGAAACGCCGTCGATACCGGTGCGGCGAGTGCGGAAAGACGTTCTCTTTAACGAAAGGCATGCCCTACTACCGTCTCCAACATCGAAGAGCTACTTTCGATGGGGTCATCGCTCTCAGAGTCGAGGGTGTCAGCATTTCCGCGATTTCCCGGGTCGAAGGGATTGCCTGGAACACCGTCGCCCGCTGGCTCGAGAAGGCAGCCCAAGTGTGTCGTCGATTCAACCACAGAAGGATCGCCGGGTTCGCTGCCGAAGAGCTTCAAGCCGACGAGATTCGCACATTCGCGGGCAACAAAAAGACGCCGAGTTGGGTCTTCGTTACGATCGAGGTCTGGTCTCGGCTCTGGCCATCGACGGTGACGGGAAGGCGAAGCTACCGGAACACTCACGCTTTGTTTCGCGACCTTTCGAGGCGGATGAATTTCGGGCATCTTCCCCTGATCGTCACGGATGGATTCGAATTCTACCAGAAGGTCATCCGTCGCTTCTTCGGGCCAGCGTGTCTCTACGGCCAGGTCCTCAAGACGCGCAGGAACAATCGTATCATCAAGGTCGAACGGAGAGCGCTGCACGGAGCCGCGTGGCGATTCGAAGACGCGCTCAATAACTCCGAGGACTCCTCGACATTGAACACCTCGTTCATCGAGCGGTTGAATCTGACCATCCGGCTCGTCTCGAAAGGTATGCCGAGCTGAACGCTTTCCCACGCTCGCTCGACGGAGAGGCTCGATGAGCACATGGAGTTGCTCCGTTGCTATTACAACTTCGTCCGAGCGCACGGAGCCCTGAAGTTCGGACGTGAGATCCGAACTCCGGCTATGCAAGCCGGTCTGACCACGCGACGGATCACCTTTCGAGACATCTTCTTGGCGACGACGATTCCTTTGTGGTCGCAGATCGAGGTTTTCCTGCTCAGTTGGGCGCGCAACCCTGTCTCTTCCGCACCTGTGCCACTTGCCCGCAGCCGCGTAGCAACATTTGGTGGCAGAAGCACCCTTTCTGTCGTAATACCTTGCCTCAAGGAAGCAGAAACGCTCGCGACTTGCATCGAAAAGGCGTCGCGTTCCCTTCGTGACAACGGCATCGGCGGCGAGGTCATCATCGCCGACAACGGCAGTACCGACGGATCGGTGGAGATCTCCGCCGCCATCTCAGCACCGCTTGTTGGTGGCTTCAACTTCCAGGCGAGCAGGATAGAAGTCCCTCGTGATAGCCTTCCGTAGTGCGCATCCTGGCTGTCGTACTGGCGTTCGAGGCATCGTGAGCAAGACTTCTTTTCTCGTGACTGCGTTGCTTCTTCTACTCTTTGCGCCCATCTACTTTGCCGTCTACCAGGCACAGAAAACGCGACGCTTCAACATCGGGTCGTGGGACAAGCGTTATCTCGAAAATCCTGAAACCTTTTCCCCTCGATTGGAGATGACTGGCCCGTTCCGACACGAGGACGGCTCCGTCGACGTCATCGGTTCCGACGGAAGGCTTTCCGGGAGGACGGCTACGCTCCAACTTCCCTTCCACGCACTGCGTTCACCTTTGAGAATCTGGGTTAGAAGCCACCGTTTTGGGCTCGCCGGAACCGTACGAATGAGCGTCAACGATGTTCTTATTGATGACTTCGTTTTCACCGAGAACTCTTATCCGTGGGCAGGCATCCGGACGGTCATCCCACAAGAAGTGGCGGAGCGCAGCGCCCTCCACATCGATCTTGTCGTTTCGGGAGGTAGGTCTCCACCGAGTCATTTGCGCTCGGACATGGGTCTGGGCATGGATTGGGTCGAGGTCGATCCTATGTCCGGCGGGGCGATGTTGTTGCCGACTGCCTACGAGTGGATGGTGCCTTATGTCTTCCTCGTTCTGGGAGCGATCTCCTTTCGCCTCTTCGGCTTCTCTACCAGGGTGTTTTTTCTCGTCCTCGGAGCTTTGATTCTCGCTATTGCAGCACTTACCGCACTGCGGCCAGTAGAAAGCTCCACCGTCTTGTTCTGGCTGTGGTCGATCTTTCCTGCGGGTATCGTGTTGCAGCGGAGCATTCTCTTCGCGTACTCGCGAAGCAGGCGCGTGCTCTTTCCTGTCCTCGCCACCACCGTGAGCACGCTCGTGTCCCTGACGGCAACGGAGGTGTTTCTGAGAAGCTATGAGGCCTGGCAGCACGAGCAGCAACAGTTGCCACCAGAGAAACTATCGCTTTTCGAGCCCAACCCCGAAGGGACCGGCTCCTATCGACTCAAACCGAACCTCGATCTTGTGACTAGCGTTGCTGGCTCCGAGGTGAAGATTCACACTAACAGCCACGGGATGCCTTGGCGAGAAGTATCGGTCGAGCCATCAGGGAAAAGGCGCATTGCCTTTTTTGGAGACTCCTTTACGTTTGGAAGTTGGGCGGACTCCGTCGAGAGGAGTTTCGTCGGCGTATTCGAGGAAAGCCTTTCCTCGGAGTGGGAGGTGCTTAACTTCGGAGTAGGTGGATACGGCTTCGCCGATGTTGAGCTGCTCCTCGCCGAGAAAGGTATCGATTTCGAGCCGAGCTTCGTGGTCGTCGTCATGTACAACGGTAATGACTTCCGAGACACTTACCTCGGTCTCTGGAAGGAGCTCCTCGTTGACGGTACCGCTGTCCTCAATGAGCAGAACCTGAAGGAGAGAGTCCCGGAGCGGTTCGTAAACGCTCCTCACACGATGGCGCACCCGAGTCCTGAGACATCCATCTTGAAGGAGTGGCTTCGCCGTCTCGCGGTGTTCCGGTTCGTCGCGCCCTTTTTGAGGATGGAGAACCTGACGGTAGATTTCGTGGCGAGCAGCCGATTCGTCTCCTACTCTTTCTGGTCTCAGTTTCCCTACTCGGAGGTTGCGGTCAGGGCCAAGGATGTTTCTCTCGAAACGCTGACGAGAATCGACGATCTGGCCCGTACGAACGGTGCTAGGCTGATCGTCGTAGCCCTTCCGACGCGTGACCAGGTCTATAGTGGGCGTATGTCTGGGGACCACTACGATATCGATTTGCCGCAGGCATATGTTCGTCTTTTTGCCCGAGAGGCGAACATTCCGTTCCTTGACCTGCTCCCACCGCTGAGGGCCTATGTAGCCGAAACGAACAAGAATCTCTTTGTGCGCGGCGATACTCATTTGAATAACAAGGGACACCTCCTTGTCGGACGATACCTTGCCGACTGGTTCGACTGCTGCGTGAACTGAGAACGGTGGCGGTGACCTTAGAAGGGGCGCTGTTGCACGATTCAACCCCGGCGCAAGTGGGGCCGCTTTCCCAACCTCTCGTTCACGACACCACAGCGTCAAACCCCTGTGATCCGCAAAAAAGAAGATCGCGTATCGACGGCCAGACAACCATGAGAGCGATATCCTGCGAACTCGTCTTCGCCTCGGTGGAACTTCTGCACACTTTCGCCGTCGGTTCATCGACGCGGTGCTTCCGCCATCAAGTGTTGCTACGCCGTCCTGTGCTAAAACTCGGCCCTTTTGAAATAGGCCATAAATCAGCAACTTAGTGTCTGTGTTTGCGACCGGGCCAAGGGCCGTGGGCTTTACAATCGTCTTGGGCGGGCGGGTCGTCACCATGCAGATGACCACGTAGTCGAGAGCGAATATCGAAGCGTGTTCCTGAAGCTGTTTTCACGCTACGCCGGTCGAGCCCGCCGAGGGGCTACCGTCGCCGGCGACCATCTACGCGGCACGGCAGTAGTAGTTGAGAATGCCCCCAAGTCGCTCTCGCGACACGATGGGGCCAGCGTCATTCGCGCTTGCCGGCAGAGGTGTGAGGAGCTCGTTGCCGAGACCTTGGTGGGTGCTTCCGCCATTAAGTGTTGGTGAGATGATGCTAAGATATTACGGTGCGTTTAATTACAGCCAAAATAGCGCTCGTGACCTTCGCTGCGCATTAAATGGAGCGTAAACGCCTCTTTTGCAAAGGGATGCGTGCACATCACCAACAGTAAACAGCGCAAGCACCGCCAGCAGACTGGAGACTAATCAGGTTCGGTGCGCCCGGATGAATAAATGGAAGGCACACCCCATGGAAACGTGCGCTGTCGTAAGCGATTGGGCGGTTTGCTCAGTTATGACCACCGCGCCGCCGCATAGGAGTTCGGGCGCGCAAGCTGGACAGAACGGATGCTCTGGAGGAGAGGTCTGCTCGGGGTCGCCTATCGCAGAGCCAGTACCGCGTCGGCTGGTCTCCGCGAATTTCGAGAACGCCTCCAGCATTCGAGCTTTCGGCTCCGTCCGCGTTTTCGGACACGACGGCCTATAATCAGGCCGATGAGTTGGCTCGCGTTGCCGCTGTTCCTCGTTTCTGGCCTCGCCACTCCGATGCAGCAGGTCGCCGATACGAGATTTAACTACAAGCGAGGGTTTTACTCCGCCGGGTTCACCGTGGTTATCCAATCCAAAACGGAAGGCTCTCTCATCCGGTACACCACAGACGGTAGCCTCCCCAGACCCGACCATGGCAAGGGCGAGGTTAACCCGGTCTCGGTCGACATAGCCAAGACGACCGTGCTTCGTGCGGTCGCCTACGCCCCGGGCAAAGTGCCAAGCAACGTAGATACCCAAACCTACATCTTCTTGGACGACGTCATCCGGCAGCCCAAGCAGATCGCGGGCTATCCCAACCCGGTGCTCAACGCGGGAAGGGACACCATGGTCGAGCTCGACTACGAGATGGACCCCCGCATCGTCAATGAGCCAAGTCAGAGGGCGGCGCTCATTCGAGGCTTGAAAGCCATCCCGACGCTGTCCTTGGCGGTTAACCGGAGAGCTATGTTCGGGGCGAACGGGATCTACTTCGCGAGCGGGGGCGTCGGGCCCACGCGAAAGGCGTCTGTGGAGTTCATCTATCCCGACCGGTCAGAGCGAAGCTTCCAAACGAATTGTGCGCTTGAGTCCCACGCCGACGCAGCGGTGAAACGTTCTTTGAAGCTCAAGTTCCAGAGAGAGTTCGGGTCGGCGAAGCTGAAGACGACTTTCTTCCAGGACTACGCGGTGTGGAACCGTGACTCGGCGACCGACACCTTGGACCGAATCATTTTGCGCTCCGGAACCATCCGTTCGTTCGCCATGCATTTCATGCCACACCGGACAACGTATGTCCGAGACCAGTGGGCTCGCGACTCCCAGATCGCGATGTCTGGGGCCGGTTCACACGGGACATTCGTGCATCTGTATATCAACGGTCTTTACTGGGGACTTTATAACGCCTGCGAGCGGCCGGACGCCTGGTTCACGTCGGCAACGTTCGGAGGCGCCAAAGACGATTGGTTCGCGGTCAACCATCGCGGGCCCTTCCAAGGGGACCCAAGTCGGTGGGATTACCTTCGGGGAACGCTCAAGGACAAGGATCTTCGTAACCCGGCCAACTATCAGGAGATGCAAGGGTATCTCGATCTCGAGTGGTTCGCGGACTACATGATTCTGGCGTTCATGGCCGGCTTCGGCGACTGGCCGAGGAACAACTGGTACGGAGGCAATCGAAATCACCCCAGTTCGCCGTTTCGATTCTTCGTATGGGATGCGGAGGTGAGCTGGGTGGGTGCGCGCCGCCCCGATGGCGCTCGCCGCGACCCTGGCTCCGCCTGGAACCTTCAGAAACCGTTTCGCTCGTCGGAGGATCGGCATGACCGGGCGATGGTAGGAATCTGGCACGGACTCAGAAAGAGTTCAGAGTACATGACCCTTTTCATCGATCGAGTTTTCAAACACTGCTTTCGCGATGGCGCCCTCACCGAGGAGAATTCGATAGTGAGGTGGCGGGCTCTCAACGATTTCATCGAGGACGCGGTTGTAGCGGAATCCGCTCGTTGGGGAGATGCGCGAAGTGCGCTGGGCGCGACGGTGCGTACTCGAGAGAACACTTTCTACCCGGAGGTCGAGAAGGTCGAAAAGATGATGGATGGAAGCGTCGAACGATTCATTGCATCGCTGCGCCGGGAAGGCTATTATCCGCGCCTCGATCCGCCCGAGTTCGATACCCCCCGTCCAGGGTTTCTGAACACTCCCTCGACTCGCCTACGCAATCCCAATCCGAGAGGGCGGATCTTCTATACCGTCAACGGGGGCGATCCTCGTTTACCGGGAGGAGAAGTGGCCCCGACGGCTTGTCTCGCTAAGGAGGTAGAAGAGATCAAGCTTCGGGGATCTCGAACGACGATCAAGGCGCGGGTGAAGGCGGGCGGTAAATGGAGCGCCCTCCATGAACGCGCGTGGTGCATAAACGCGTCGTGTGATGAGGGGCCGAACCGATAGTGTTCATCTCCTACTCCCACGATTCTCTGGAACACAAAGCCTGGGTTCTCAAGCTCGCACGTCGGTACTGTCAGGTTGAGGCTGACAGCCGTTCCTGATGCCCAACATGGCGGGTTCACGACGGGCTCGAACACAGTATCTTGAGGGTCGGTCAGCTAGTTTTTCGTCAACTTGACAGTACCAGGCTGAGGCCGAAAAGGTCCGGACACTCTATGCGCTGTACCGGAAGCACGGAACGCTCCGGCAGGTGAAGGCCGAGGCGGACCGTCTGGGACTGCGCACCAAGCAACGGCTTGCCGCTGATGAAACGCGGACAGGCGGTCTGCCGTTCCGCCGCGGACACCTCCACTGCCTGCTGAGCAATCCGCTCTACGCCGGCCGTATCCGACACCGCGGCCGGGTCTACCCCGTCCTGTGCCAAAACTCGGCCCTTTTGAAATAGGCCATAAATCAGCAACTTAGTGTCTGTGTTTGCGACCGGGCCAAGGGCCGTGGGCTTTACAATCGTCTTGGGCGGGCGGGTCGTCACCATGCAGATGACCACCTAGTCGAGAGCGAATATCGAAGCGTGTTCCTGGAGCGGTTTCCACGCTACGCCGGTCGAGCCCGCCGAGTGGCTACCGTCGCCGGCGACCATCTACGCGGCACGGCAGTAGTAGTTGAGAATGCCCCCAAGTCGCTCTCGCGACACGATGGGGCCAGCGTCATTCGCGCTTGCCGGCAGAGGTGTGAGGAGCTCGTTGCCGAGACCTTGGTGGTTCCGTTCTGTGTGATAGTGGCACTACGTATTCGGTTACCGCTGTGCGCAGGTGTCGCTCACTGAGAGGTACGAAGCGGTCGAGACACTCTCGACGTATGGAGAGAACGAATCTTTCCGCATATGCGTTCAGATTCGGACTATTAGCGGGAAGGCGAAGGGGCTTCACGCCTGAATCTCTCAACAGCCCACGTACCGCCTCGGTGAATAGCGGGTCCCGGTCGTGGATGAGGTATCGCTTGCCAAGGAGGAAACCATCCCACAGGTCAGTGAGGTTTCTTGCCACCTGCTTCATCCACTCCCCGTTGGGGTCCGACGTTATCCCACCGATGCACACGCAGCGAGTGGCGATATCGATGACAAACAGGACATGGTAGCGGACGAGCCCGAACGGGTTCACCACCTCGACGGGGAACAGGTCTGTCGCAGCGATGGCGCCCCAATGAGCCTTGATGAAGGTGCTCCACGACATGCTCCTGCCCCGCTCCGGCGCAGGAGCGATACGTGCTCGGCGAGGATCCTCTTGATAGTATTGCGTCCGAGTTCATGTCCTAGGTTCTTGAGTGCGCCTCGCAGGCGCGTACATCCCCACGTCGGGTTCTCCCGCGCCACGCGCACAATGAGCTCACGGATGTCCTTCGCCGTCGGAGGTCGGCCTGGACTCCGGTTCTTGCTGCCATCGTACTTGGCTGCGATGAGGTGGCGGTACCAGCGCACAAGCGCAGCGGGTGTGGCAACGGACGCAATCTGGGCCAGCGCCTCGCGGCCCAAAGCCTGGGCCTTGACCGCGAGCCTGCGCCGGTCGTCGTCCGAGAGACTGGGACGCTTGCCCCGAAGCCCGGCTCGGAGCACACGGTTCTCCTCTTGCAGGTAGTCGATCACATCCTGCTGCTGGCGGTTGACCCAGCCAGCTAGAACGAGCAGTAGGAATTGCACGTGGTACGTCATCATGGATCTGAAGATAACACCCTCGGGCCAGACGATTGTAAAGCCTACGGCCCTTGGCCCCGGCGCAAACACAGACACTAAGCTGCTGATTTATGGCCTATTTCAAAAGGGCCGAGTTTTGGCACAGGTCGGGATTCAAGCAGCCTCTTTGGAAAGGTGCAAACTGCTGACCCGCTGGGCGTTCGAATATTTTGACCAGACGGGGTCGATGTCGCACCCGTGAGGTCAAAATACTCATGCGGCTTCCCGATAGTAGAAACGTAGCAACCCGCCAAGCCGTTCACGGGAGCGCACCTTGCGCTCGGACTGAGGTAACTGGTCGCTGGCTGGGAACAGCAGCAGATTCTCTTGCCTTGGCAATCAACGCCGGATCGACTTCTTGCGGAGCACACCTGGATCTGATTTCGAAGAACTCGATTCTCGGCCATAAGATACTCGTTGCGCAGGAGCAACTCCTCATCCACCGACCCTGAGATGTACCTCAGCATGGTCTTCCAGTCCATCGCAGCTCCTTCCGCTGAACTGGAATACGTATCCGACCGCGATGGCGGATTCAAGCAGCCTTTGGAAAGGTGCAAACTGCTGACCCAATGGGCCTTCGAGTATTTTGACCAAACGGCTGTGCCACCTACCGGCCCCAGCGGTAGTTGATGCGGGCGTAGTAGTACCCGCCGCTAAAGCCCCACGGCGTGAACTGGCTGTAAGGGACGCCGAGCGCGCCGGCCAGCAGATCGTTCCGGTCCGAGAATGTGTCGAAGACGTTCTGGCCGCCGACTGCTAGCGTCACTCCTTCGACCAACGGAACGCTGATCTCCACGTCGACGATGGGGCGCCCATTCAGGATCGGCGCATCGACGCCGCTGACGAACCTCGCATCGAAGAGATCCACCCAGTCGCCGTAGTAATTCAGACGGCCGAGCAGACCCACCCGCCCCACGCGCTGGTTGAGGGCGACGTTCCAGCGGGTCCTGGGCACGCCCCGCTCAAGGGCGAGCACATCGCCTGGGCCGAGCAGATCTGACTCCTCCGTCATTTTCGTATCCGTGTGATTCATCGTGAAGCTGACTACCGTGGCGCCGGAGAACACGGGCGGTGTCCAGGTGGAGACGATGTCGATCCCCTGGGTTCGGGTGGAGAAGTCGTTGATAAAGAACCGGAAAAGGGTCAGCGATTCGGCGGAGGTGATGCCATCGGCCAGCAGGAGAGCGCGATCTTCGACATCGGTGCTGATAAGCCCCGACAGGGCCAGACGATCGGCGATAGCAACGCGGAAGTAGTCGGCGGTCAGCGTGAACGGACCGTTGTCGATCACGAGCCCTGCGGTGACGTTTCGCGATGTCTCGGGCCGCAGCGGGACGGCGCCGTGGCGCTCCGCCGCTGCGAACGTGGAGGGGACGGTACCGCTGTCGGTGAGTTCCAGTTGTTCGTTGAGCGTCGTCTGCACGTTGATCGTGTTCTGCTGGCCCGGCGTCGGTGCGCGGAACCCGGTGCTCACGCCGCCCCGTAGCGAGACGATGTCGCTTAGTCCAATTCGGGCAGACAGCTTGCCGTTTATCGTCGCGCCGAAGATGTCGAAGCGCTCGACCCGAACGGCACCGCCGACCAACCATCGATCCTCGCCGCCCCGCAGTTCCACGTCGCCGTAGAATGCGACATTGACGCGGTTCCATGTGCCCGCCGTGTAATCAGCAAATCCGGGGAAGCCGTTTGACGCTGGGACGAACCCCTGTGCTGCGTACGGCCCCACCTCCCAGGATGGCCGCCCGCCCGCTCCCACTGTGAAGCCCTCGTTGCGCCATTCGGCGCCGGCCGCAAAGTTGACGCGGTCCGAGGCGGCATAGGAGACGTCAAAATTGAAGTTCACGTCCTCCTGCCGGTAGAGTCCGGGGTCGAAGTCGCGCGGCGTCTCCGGGCCGAGCGACGCGTTGACGGTGTTCCTGAAGAAGAAGTCCGACTGGTGGGAGCCGTAGCTGGCGCTGACGTCCCAGGTCAGACCGTTGGCCGCGACCCGGCGCAGCCCGGCGAGCACCGACATGTCGGTGACGACGCCGCCGAACTGTGGCGTGAAGCCGCCCCGCGCGATCTCTTGGAACGAGAAGCAGTTGTCATCGGCGAACACACGCGACAGCGCCTCCTGATCGGGCACGTTGTCGGCGATCTTCACGGTGGGACAGTTAGCCGAGCCCATGCCCCTGGCCTTGAGCACGTCGCCGATGAGCAGAGTTTGTCCGCCGTCGAGTGTGTAGATGTTCTGCCGCGTGTTGGGATTCCGGAAGTAAAATCCCTCCGTCACCTTTTTGTCGGCGTAGTTGGCGTGGCCGTAGAACTCCAACCGGTTGGAGAACAGATGGCCGAAGTTGGCGAACAGCTTCAAATCGTCTTCGATCCGCGGGTTGCCCCAAACCTGTGCCGGATCAGCGACAACCGTGTTGCCGGCGGCGATGAGCGCGTCGGCGTCGGCGCGCTGCACGCTGCGGTCGGTCGGGTCGGCGTTGCCGTACTCGAAGCTGAGGTTGACGAATCCAGTGTCTCCGAAAGGCAGTCCGGCGTTGCCCGCGACGGTGTACGCATCACCGTCACCCGCCCGATAGGTGCCGGTGTTGAACTCGAAGCTGCCCCCCTCGCGGGCATCCTTGAGCAGGAAGTTCATCACACCCGCAATGGCGTCCGAACCGTACTGCGCCGACGCGCCGTCGCGCAGCACCTCCACCTGTCGTAGGGCGATCGATGGAATGGTCGAAATGTCCGGCCCCTGCGCCCCATCCGTCACACCGGCGAACCAGGCAATGACCGACGAGCGGTGCCGGCGCTTGCCGTTGACCAGCACCAGCGTATGGTCGTGCGCGAGATTGCGCAGACTGGCTGGCCGTACCAGCGTCGCCGCATCACTGATCGGGTGCGTGGCGACATTGAATGAGGGGATCAGAGTCCGCAGCTGGTAATCGAGCGTCGTCGAACCCTGGCTGACGACATCCTGGAACGGGATGGCGTCAATCGGGACGGGCGATTCGGTCACCGACCGAGGCTGAGCGCGGCTCCCGACAACCACGACCTGCTCCTCAAACTCGAGCGCCATTTGGACATTGAGGATGGTCGCAGCATCCGCCCCGACTTCCACTCTATCGTATATGACTTCCCGGAATCCGGGCCGTGAGAATGTCACGTTGTAGGCACCAGGCTCGAGTGCACTCAGCGTGAACATGCCAGTGCTGTCGGTCGAGGCGGTCTTGATTGGACCGGCACTCCCCGCAGGTCGCGCCTGAACAGCGACACCGGGCAGCCCGCGGCCGGTCACGTCGGTGACCGTGCCAGATAGCTCTGCGACCTGCACTCCCGCGATGCCAGGTACCGGTCTTAGGACGACGAGCATTACGGCCGCGGCTAGAAGCACTCCTGCCGAGCGCCATGACGTGCTGTGCATTTGCGAGTACCTCCTGCCTACAAGATTCTAACACCCGCTGTGCACTAACGCTCGGACCATCGTAACGAGCACGATGACTGACCTGCCACGAGCGAACCTATCCACGTTCCTAAGACACCGGTGGCGTCGCCGGGTCGACCGGCACGAAGCAGCCGAGCATGGCAGCTCTAAACCGCGCAATCAACGCTGGATCGACTTTTTGCGAGAGTCCTCAAAGCTCGGCTTTGTGGGAGTGGGCTTGATCCGGTTTCGTAGACGGTTTAGTTAAGCTGGCGAAGTCCTCATCCGTCGTTCAAACTCGGCCGGACTGACCTGGCCGAGGGTCGAGTGTCGTCGTCTCTGGTTGTAGAATACCTCGATGAAGTCGAAGAGGGCCATCTTGGCCTCGCCGCAACTTGAGGAAATGCTCCCCAAGCTCGTGCTTGACCGTGGAGAACCAGCTCTCGATGACGGCGTTGTCGTAGCAGTTGCCCCGTCGGCTCATGCTCCCGGTCATGCCATGCGTCTCAAGGAGACGTTGGTAGTCTTTGCTGGCATACGGACTGCCCTGATCGGAGTGATGCAAGAGCCCCGCGGCCGGTTGGCGACGTTTCAGTGCCATCCGCAACGCCTTGATAACCAGGTGACGGTCGTTAATAGCACTTACGGCCCACCCAACGAGGAATCGCGAGTAGAGGTCGAGGAGCGCCGCGAGATAAAGCTTCCCGCCGCTGCCGATCACGAACTCGGTCGTGTCCCCGACCCACCGTTGGTTCGGCGCATCGGCGACGAAGTCTTGCCCGAGCACATTGGCCGCGACGGGCTGGCCATGACCGCTTACCGTCGTGCGCTTGAAGCGTTTGCGTACTCGAGCAATGAGGCCTTCTGCCTGTTTCAACCGAATCACCCGCTTCCCGACTCACTCGATACCCCTGCTCGTGCAGGTCGTGATAAATCCGCGGACTCCCATAGGTGCGGCGACTCGCCTCATGGGAGGCACGAATCAACACGCGCAACTGGCGGTCCCGGCGCGCGTGGGCCGACGGCGGCCGACGTACCCAGGCATAAAAGCCACTCCGAGAGACGTTGAGAATCTGACACAGGTGAACGACCGGTACGGTGGCCTTCTCCGCCTGGATGAACGCGAATCTTACTCGCTCTCCTTCGCGAAGAAGGCCGCGGCTTTTTTTAAAACGTCGCGCTCCACCCGCAACCGCCGATTCTCTTTGCGGAGCCGCCGAAGCTCCTCGCGTTCCACGCCCGTCAAGCCCGTCCGGCCCTTCGTCCGATCGGCCCGGGCCTGACGGACCCAGTTGCGAAACGCCGATTCGGTGAGGTCAAGCTCCCGGGCCACCCGACCCACGCTCTGGCCCTCATCAAGCACCAGCCGGACCGCGCCTGCCTTAAACTCGTCATCAAACTCCCGGCGGGGTCGCCGGGGCTGCGTTGTCTTTGCCATTGTGGACATCGTATCCGCCTTTCAGAAAGTGTCCACGAAACTGGATCAAGCCCACACGCTGTAAGCGAACCCACGGCGGCTGCCACGCTCGCTCTTGGTCTCCATCAGTCGGCGAACGGCATCGCCCCTTACTGATGATGATATCGGCGGCGTATGGGTCTTGAGTTCGTTTGTGTTTTTGGACACGACGGCGTCTTCCCATTAGCTGAGCGATTAGCGCTCGATGCAGCCCCGAAATGGCCTCCAATTGTACCTTGATGACCTGTTTTGCACTGTTACTGCTTGTTTGCTGCCAAGACCCGAATAGCTCCACTTGCCCCCACTTGAGCCTTACGACTGCGATAGTCGGCAAGGAGTTCCCGTCGACGACGCGTCCATCGATGAGGCGTAAGATCTTTTCACTACAATGACTTACGAGTGTAGCTTCCGTCGGAGAGTTTACGACACGGCCCTCTTTCAGGCGTCAAGGAGGTTGAGATTGCCGTCTAGAAAATCGGATTGACTGTCAATTCGCAAATAAGCTCGAACGACCACCCGTCGATGAGGCGTGCGGGGACCAGCACGTGACGGATGGCTTTAAATAACTGTAGAACAAGAGGATAGCACGACGTGGGCACCAGAGCTTCTCTGAGTTTTCTCTACATTGCCCCCACCACGCGCGCGGCGAAAGGGCCCCATCAGACTTGCAAAACTCGCAATACACTTTTCACAGAGACCGGATGGCTCCAGCCTGCACCATCCGCCACCCAGTCTGGCAAATTGTGGCTCTGCAGAGACAGGTGAGATTTTTCGCGCGGTTGGCGGGGTTTGGCAGGGGTAGGTGTCACCAGAGACGCGCTAGAAGGGCTGAAGAGGCCTCATTTTCGGTTTTGGTCTCTAATCTCGATTTTCGATTGCCACGTTTGCGCCAAAGGGGGGGAGCGGGTCGCTGACAGGGCCGTGCAGCGTCGGAAAAGAGGTCGCCCGAGGAGTCCAGAATCAAGGCCAGGGCTACCGCGGCGTAGCCGGCTAGCACGTTCTGGTCCAGGTGCGGCCCGGGCCTGGAGCCAGGTCTCCGCCCGGGAGCGTGGCATCCCGTTGCTGGATGGTGTTTTCCCTGCGCGTACGGGGAACCCGAATCGCCGACATTGACTCCGACACACCCCAGATCTGGGGCTCGCCACGGGGCGATGACGATCGAAACTGCCCGGCGCGCCAAGTCTTGGGTTCGTTTGTGTTTTTGGACAGGACGGGTAGCCGGGACCGGGGGTGACACTCGGTCTGAATCTTGGAGACGCCGGGGCGCCTATCCGCTCAATGTGGCCCATGCGCGTCTTCTTCCTCCTCGCGCGCCTTCGAGAGCGCCGACGCGAAGAGTCCAGTCGGCACGGCGACGATCCCCAACCCGAGGAAGAGGACGAAGAAGGTGAACACGCGCCCACCGATGGTAATCGGAAACACGTCGCCGTAGCCGACCGTGGTCAGGGTCACGATCGCCCACCAGAGGCTGTGAAAGACAGACGCGAAATGTTCCGGTTGACTGCCAGACTCGAAGTAGTAGATACCAACTGCGGAGAGGAAGATCAAAATCAGGGCGACGTTGAGGAAGAGCACGAGTTCCTCGCGCACGATGATGGCAGCGCGGTGCAGCCGACGAACGGCGGCACTGTAGCGCGCCAATTTCAGGATCCGAATCAACCGCAGTAACCGGAACGTCCGCACGGCACGGAGATCGACGCCGACCCCCAAATAAAACGGCAGAATCGCGAGGAGATCGAGCAATCCGAAGAAGCTGCGGACAAACTGCACTCGGTGCTCAGCGACCGCGAGGCGGAGGAGGTACTCGCCCGTGAACAGTAGAACGGTGCCTTGGTGCACAACTCTCGATCTCGGTCCACAATTGTCCTGTACTCGCGGATACGAGGTTCCCCATGAGCATTTTCAAACGCACTCAGCGGAAGTATGTGAAGAAGGCCTATCGCGTGAGGAATTGGCGTGAATATGAGGCGGGTCTACGCAACCGCGGGAGCCTGACCGTCTGGATCTCGCTCACCGCCGGCAAGCTTGTGAACTGGGACGCGCCCCGGCCAAGGAGGAGGAAACCGGGCCGTCAACGCAAGTACTCGAACCACGCCATCGAGACGGCTGTCACCCTGGGCATGGTGTTTCATCTGTCATCTAGGCAGAGCGAGGGATTGCTGCGGTCGTTGTTCGCTCTGATGAAGCTAGACAGTGATGTGCCCGATCACACCACGATCTCGAGGCGCAAGCCGAAGCTGGGTAAGGTCCCCTTCTACCCAGTCAAGCAGAAGACGCCGTTGCACATCTTGTTCGACAGCAGCGGTCTCGCTGTCCACGCCGGCCAGCTGCGCAGAGCACAAAAGAGCAGGGACTATCGCAAGCTCCATCTGTGTGTCGACGAGCAGAGTGGCGAAGTCGTCGCCGGCGAGCTGACGAGCAAAAGAGCCCGCGATTCATCGCGGGTTGCATCGCTTGTCGGACAGATCGACAGTCCCATCTCATCGGCCAGAGCTGACACCGCATACGACGCCGGCGGCGTCTATGAGGCAATCGAGAATCACAGCGCTCATCGCTCGCCGAGGGTGCTGATACCGCCGCGCAAGGGCGCCCTGCTCGCATCGGGGCCGGCGAGCAGCCGACAGCGCAATCGCAACATTGCAGCACAAGCTCGGCTCGGCAAACGAAAGTGGCACACAGAATCGGGCTACAGCAAACGGAGCAAAGTCGAGACAACGTTCCATCGCTACAAGGCTATCGTGGGCTCAGCGATGCGAGCGAGAGGGTTGGCGGCACAGAGAGGTGAGGCAAGGATCGGGTGCAAGATTCTCAACACCATGACGGCGCTCGGGATGCCTGATAGCGAGATGATCGGATGATGGGAGTCGGGGCCAAGCGAGCTCTCGGCCTCTATCGGAGTTGTGCACCAAGGCAGCCGAACGGCCGCGTCCTAGCTCGCAACGATCGGGTCGGCGAGACAGTCCACTAGGGGGCGTCGATCAGCGGTGCGTGAAAGAAGTTTTCCGATCTTCATTGGTTGCGCTCCTGGGCAATGCGCACCCCTTCCAGGACGAGGTCCGGGTGAACGACGCTGAAGATACCGGCCTCGGCGAAGAGACCGGCGAATCCTCCGGTCCCGACGACCACCGGGGTGGTTGCTCTAAAGCACTCCTTAACAAGTTGGTTCCGGATCTCGCGGGTCGCCCCCAAATGCCCCCAGAAGAGGCCGGCTTGGATGCTCTCGACGGTCGAACGCCCGCAGGTATGGTCGGGACGGATGATCTCTACCTTTGGAAGGCGGGCGGTGTTCTGTTCGAGAGCGCGCATCGAGATGCTGAGACCTGGAACGATGACGCCGCCGAGGTACTCGCGCTCGGCATTGATCGCCTCGATGGTGGTGGCGGTGCCGAAGTCGATGATGACCAGATCCTTGCCCGGGTAGCGGTCGACCGCGCCGACGGCGCACGCGATACGGTCGGCCCCGACTTCGGACGGGTTTTTGTAGCGGATCTTGAGGCCGATCTTGAGGCCGGCACGAAGGATAAAGGGCTCGAGGTCGAAGTATCGGCGGCAGGCGTTGACCAGCGAGTGGTTGAGATCGGGCACCACCGAACAGAATCCGACCGCCGACACAGCCGCCGGATCGTGCCCATTTTCGCGCACTACCTGTCTGAAAAAGAGACCGAGCTCGTCGGACGAGGTGCCGCGCTGGGTGATCTTTCGAAATCTCGACTGAAGACCACTGTCGTCGAATATCCCGCCGTAGATCTGAGAGTTCCCGACATCAAGGCTGAGTTTCACGAGGCATCTCCCTCACCGGCATTGTTGCGGACGACCAAGTCGGCCACGCAGGCGCACTTCGAAGTCCTGGTCGACGAGCAACGACGCCAGCGCCGCCGTCTTGAAGGCGGTCATCGGCCCCACGATCTGCGGCAGAATTCTACTCCCGGACATTGTCGATCAACCTCACCTTTCCAAGGCGCACCGCCCCGAGCACGCGGCCCTCCCAACGTTCGACATAGTCAACTCCGAAGCCGGCCCGCTCCAGCGCCTCCCGCGTGGCTCCCGGAGCTTTGCCACTCGATAGCACGCGATAAAACTCGGGCGCCAGCTGCCGTTCGTCCTCGCTGAGGCGGATGTTGCGTGAACTCATCGCCAGGCCGTCTGGTTCGCGCACCACCGGACAGGGCACGATCTCCGTGTCGAGAAAGAACGCCGCCGCCATGTCGCGAACCAGGACATACTGCTGCCAGTCCTTCTCTCCGAAGTAGGCGCGGTCGGGCCGGACGATCGCGAAGAGCTTGAGGACCACAGTTAGCACACCGTCGAAGTGGCCAGCGCGATAGGCGCCCTCGAACTTGCGGCTGACGACCGACTCGGTGACCCGAAAGCGGTAGTCGTCGTGATAGACGACTTCGCTCCTCGGAAAGACCACGACATCAGCGCCGACGCTTTCCGCCTTTTGAAGGTCGGCCTCGAAAGTCCTCGGGTAGGCCTCGAGGTCGGCGGGGTCGTCGTACTGGGTCGAGTTGACGAAGATCGAGACCACCACGCAGTCGTTCTCGCTCCGCGCTCGTTCGATCAGGCTCAGATGCCCGTCGTGGAGCGCACCCATGGTCGGCGTCAATCCGATCGATCGGCCCTCCTTGGTAACCTCGCGCATTCTCGTGCGCGCCTCGGCGATGTCGCGGAACACCTCGATCATTTGTAGCTCTCTTGAGGGTTGGGGAACGCTCCCGAGGTGACGTCGTTGTGGTAGGCCTGGAGAGCCTCCTGGATGAGCTTCGCTCCGTCCATCCAGGTGCGGACGAACTTGGGTCGGAACGCGGTGTTGACACCGAGCAGATCCTGGAGCACCAGCACTTGGCCACCAACATCGGGTCCGGCGCCGATGCCGATGGTGGGTATCTCCAGTGCTCTGGTGACCTCGGCACCGACCGTCGCCGGGACCGCTTCGAGCACCAGCGCGAAGCACCCAGCTCGCTCGAGCGCGAGCGCCTGCTCCATCAGGGCGGCGGCCGCCTCCTCATCGCGCGCCTGGACCTTGAATCCACCCAACTGATGGATCGACTGTGGGGTCAGACCGAGGTGTCCAATGACCGGAATCCCAGACTCGACGATGTGCCGCACCAGTTCGACGTTGCCGTTGGCACCCTCGAGCTTGACTGCGTTGGCGCCTGCGCTCATGAGCTTGCCGACGTTGCTCATCGCGATCTCCAGCCCCTTTCGGTAAGACAGGAAGGGCATATCTCCTATCAGGAACTTCTTCGGCATCCCCCGATGTACCGCGGCCGTGTGCGCGGCCATGGTGTCGATGTCCACCGGCAGGGTGGTGTCGTGGCCGTAGACCACCATTGCCAGGCTGTCGCCGACGAGCACGCAGTCGATGTCGGTCTCAGCGATCAGGGCAGCACTCCAGCTGTCATAGCAGGTGACCATCGAGATGGGCACGCCTTTCCTTTTCTTATCGACAAAGCTCTGAACGATCATTGTCCCCCCTCCTGCTCGTCGAATGCACCGATGAACGCGCGGTAGACCTCGTAGTAGGGATCTCCTTCGAGGGCCCGGAGATCGCGTTCGACGGTCCGTCGGTCTCCCCTGGCCAGCGATCCCGTGAGGGCTTCACGGCCGGAAACGGCGATGTTGAGCCTCGTCCTCTCCAGGTAGGGCTTGAGCACTTCGGGCGGCAGATCCAGTCGGTGCTCGAAATCGTCGAAGGCCTTGGCCCACAGCATGGTGGTGAAGTTGCCCGCGAGAACGCAGAGCGCGTGGTAGAGCGGTTTGAGCTCGGGGTCGATCGACCACGAGGGGTTACGAAGGGACGGAAAGACCTCGTGAAAGCCGAGCCCTCCCTCTTCGACGACAAAGGGCGCCGTCCGGTAGGTCTCAAGGCTGTACGGTTCGGGACCAAAGGTCATCAGCGGATGAAGGCCGTGGGCACCCTCGATGGTCAGGCTTCCCGAAAAGTGCACTGTCGGCCGGTTTCGGAGTTCGGGGTGGTCGGCAAGGAACAACGCCAGAGCATCGTCGCTTATCGCCAAAAGCATGATATCGGCGACCGCCAACGCCTCCTCGGGCGCCACGCCCTCGCCACGATGCCAGCTAAGAAATGGTTGGGCTTCGAGCTCTAGGTAGCGGGCCATGTGGGTGGCCACACGCCCGCGGCCGATCAGGCCATAGGTAGGCTTTTCCATGGCGGTACCTGTCCTTTAGATCAAGTCCGTATTGTCGAACAACAGTGGGTGTTGTACTCGTCACCGTCGCAAGCGATCGATGCGCACCCACTGCTAGGATAGGGCAATCCTAGCTTTTCTACAAGCCCACGAATCTGGACGTTCCACAGCACCCCGGCGACAACCAGGATCGCTAGCGAAACGATCCCGTCCTGTGCCAAAACTAGGCCCACGTATCCGACCGCGATGGCGGATTCAAGCTATAACTCGTAGCACCAATTGGAACTTAGCGATTCGCTTCATTGACAACACTCCCATTCCAATCGTCACAACCCAAAGCGGAAGTCTAGACCCTAGCTAGTACCCGTCCTGAAGCCTGTAAGGGATTGAGAAAAAAGGAGAAATCGCAAATTTAGGGCTAGTCTTCTGAGGGGGTGTCGATTAGGATCGTGTCGTTGAAAACATCCGATTCTAAATGACTTAACTCCAAAGGAGAGCAGCCCTAAATGCGAAAAACGATCAACCCACAGCCAAACCTACGTGAGCCCTGGCTGGCGCTGGAGCACGCACGCGAACTCGAAACGATCTCGTCGCTGCTCGATGCCCATCCTAAACTCAATGAGCTGGTACTGCAAGACCTGAAGTCGGTCACCCCATCGAGTCAAGCCCATTCTTAGTTGAAACTCTCCACGGCTCACGTTTAAGCGACCTTCTTCTTCGATACGGTTGATGTCTTCGCCTCGATCTTCAGTTCCCGCTTGAGAGCTTCGCGAAGCTTGGGAAGATGGCGGTAGCCCACCACCTTCCTCAAGCGCGGTTCGATGTCTACGAGCGCCGTTGCCAACCAGCGCTGGCGTTGGCTCGAGTTCTTCCAGTGGTCGACCTTCGCGCAGCGTTCCTCGACGAGAGCATTGACGGACTCAAGGCAGTTCGTCGTCTTGAACGAACGGCCCAGCACCGCGTGCACGCCGAGTCGATGCAACGTCAGCGTCTCCTCGAGGCCTTCCTCCAGGCTGCCAGCTGCGGATTGGTTCCGCTCTTCTAACTCACCGTGGAGTTGCTCGAGCGCAGTGAGGGCCTCTTCGTACTCCGGCCTGTTGTAGGCCCACTGGAGCCGCTTGCGCCATGACGCCTGCTCGCCCTTGGACAGGTAGCTCACTACGTTTTCACGTTTGTGCCACTGGCAGCGTTGTATCAGGGCCCGCTTACGGAATGCCTTCTTGACTGCCGCTTGGAGACCCTTGCCGCCGTCGATGATCACCAGCAGACCCTGGGAGATATCGAGTCCCCGCTCGAGCAGTGAACGCAGGAACGGCGTCAACACCTGCGCGTTCTCCGTGTTCGTCTCCACGAAGCCCAAGAAGCGTTTTTCCCCGCAAAGCGTGATGCCCAGAGCCACGACCATCGTTGCCTCGGCGAATGTCTTCCCATCCAGAAACAGCGCCACCACATCCTCGCCGGTCAGATCCCGTTCCTGCATCTCCCGCAGCTTCGCAGCGCTCGCTTGCACGAACCCTCGGGACACCGTTGAGCTCGACAGCCCGATGGCGCCCGGAATCGCTTCCGCTGCCGCCTCGTAGTTGCGACAAGAGATTCCGTAGAGAACTCGTTTCAGCAGAAGATCATTCACCTCACCGCCGTGGCTCACCGCCTCGTAGCAGCGAAGCGGAATCTCTCCTCCCTCGATGCTCCGAACCCGTGGCACACGGATCGGTACCCGCTGGCCGCCAAGCCCTACCGTGCCCGGGTTGCTTCCGGGACGGCGACCGCGCTCCAGCTCGTCCTTGCGAGAGTATCGCTCTCCCGCCAACGCCTTCACTTCGTCGTCGAGCAACTCGTGAACGTGCATTAGACCAAGGGGGACCAACCAACGGATCATCTCTACCTTGGCGTCCAGCGCGAGTTCCCCGTAATCCTCGTGCCTCACCATCTCGACCTCACCCAAACGACGCGACTTCTTGCGTTTCTTGACCGAACGTAGCAGACTTCCCATCTCGGCTCCTTTCTTCGCGGCTTGATTTTGTTTTGTCCAACGCCCATCAAACCACGGGGTTTGGAGCCGTTTCAATTCCCAACTAAGATTGGCATACTTTCTCCCCATCGGCAGGGAGCGATGTTGGTCGTGGGGGAATGAGCACGGAGCAGGTTCTCCGGGCGTTGTTGGTCAAGCAGCTGAATCAGTTCAGCTATCGGGAGCTGGCGTTTCACTTGGCAGACTCTCGAAGCTATCGGACGTTTTGCCAGCTCGGCATCATAGAGCCGACCCCGTCCTGTGCCAAAACTCGGCCCTTTTGAAATAGGCCATAAATCAGCAGCTTAGTGTCTGTGTTTGCGACCGTGCCAAGGGCCGTGGGCTTTACAATCGTCTGGCCCGAGGGTGTTATCTTCAGACCCATGATGACCTACCACGTGCAATTCCTACTGCTCGTTGTGGCTGGCTGGGTCAACCGCCAGCAGCAGGATGTGATCGACTACCTGCAAGAGGAGAACCCTGTGCTCCGAGCCGGGCTTCGGGGCAAGCGTCTCAGGCTCTCGGACGACGACCGGCGCAGGCTCGCGGTCAAGGCCCAAGCTTTAGGCCGCGAGGCGCTGGCCCAGATTGCGTCGGTTGCCACACCCGCTACGCTCCTGCGCTGGTACCGCTGCCTCATCGCAGCCAAGTACGATGGCAGCAAGAACCGGAGCCCAGGCCGACCTCCCACGGCGAAGGACATCCGTGAGCTCATTGTGCGCGTGGCGCAGGAGAACCCAACGTGGGGATATACGCGCCTGCGGGGTGCACTCAAGAACCTCGGACATGAACTCGGACGCAACACCATCAAGAGGCTCCTCGCCGAGCACGGTATCGCGCCGGCTCCGGAGCGGGGCAAGAGCATGTCGTGGAGCACTTTCCTCAAGGCTCATTGGGGCGCTATCGCTGCGACAGACCTGTTCACCGTCGAGGTGGTGAACCCGTTCGGGCTCGTCCGCTACCATCTCCTGTTTGTCATCGATATCGCCACTCGCTGCGTGTGCATCGGTGGGATGACCTCGGACCCAAACGGGGAGTGGATGAAGCAGGCGGCAAGAAACCTCACTGACCTGTGGGATGGTTTCCTCCTTGGCAAGCGGCACCTCATCCACGACCGGGACCCGCTATTCACCGAGGCGGTACGTGGGCTCTTGAGAGATTCAGGTGTGAAGCCCCTCCGCCTTCCAGCGAACAGTTGCCTTGGTGCACAACTCCGATAGAGGCCGAGAGCTCGCTTGGCCCCGACTCCCATCATCCGATCATCTCGCTATCAGGCATCCCGAGCGCCGTCATGGTGTTGAGAATCTTGCACCCGATCCTTGCCTCACCTCTCTGTGCCGCCAACCCTCTCGCTCGCATCGCTGAGCCCACGATAGCCTTGTAGCGATGGAACGTTGTCTCGACTTTGCTCCGTTTGCTGTAGCCCGATTCTGTGTGCCACTTTCGTTTGCCGAGCCGAGCTTGTGCTGCAATGTTGCGATTGCGCTGTCGGCTGCTCGCCGGCCCCGATGCGAGCAGGGCGCCCTTGCGCGGCGGTATCAGCACCCTCGGCGAGCGATGAGCGCTGTGATTCTCGATTGCCTCATAGACGCCGCCGGCGTCGTATGCGGTGTCAGCTCTGGCCGATGAGATGGGACTGTCGATCTGTCCGACAAGCGATGCAACGCGGTTCACGATGGCGGCGCTGGCTCGGCTGTTCGATTGGAAGAATGCCCTAGTCGTCGTGAAGCCCGACACCTGTGCTCCGCAAAAACTCGATCCGTCGTTGATTCCTCGGGCAACTTCCGGGCCGGCTACGGTGACTTCTTCTCGGGAACGAAGCGGGATTGGACGGTCGGAGGGACAGTCAGGTTGGGCGCCAGCCTCAACGCCCAGGTCATCTGGTCAACGAATGACGTGGATTTGGCGGAGGGAAGCTTCATCACCCACTTGGTGACCAGCCAGTTCAACTACTCCTTCAGCAACCGCATGTTTCTCAATGGCCTCATTCAATACAACACCGTCCTCGAAGAATGGAGCAGCAACCTTCGTTTCAACTGGATTCACCGGCCGTTGTCCAATTTCTTCCTCGTCTACAACGAGCGCCGAGATGCCATCACCGGTGCACGATTGGACCACGCCCTGATCGCGAAGTTCACTTACCTCCTTGATTTTTAGCAGAGCCCTCCTTCCACCACCCGCGACGCTGACATCAGCGGTCCGTCTCGGTTGACCCCACCTGGATGCCAGCGCGGGTGTCTCCGGCACCCACGGCGTGGCGTTTCTGGGCTGCGGTATAATCCGGCGCGTGATCCGTTGGCTAGGCATTCTTTTGATCGCGTTGCCATCAGCCTGCCGTTCCCCCGAGCTCTCTAAGCCGAGCGTAACGCACCTCACCGAGCTCGCCGATTTGAAATTGCCAGCGCGGGACGTCGTCACACGGAGCGAGTCTTACCTGGCAAGCGGCGAGATCCGAACGTCTTCGCGGGTCGCCCTCACCAGTAGCATTCCCCTCGCCGGAACCCTCCACGGCGGCTCCAAGCTATGGAACCAAAGAAGCTACGACTTGAGCTCGGTGGCCTACATCAGAGTGAAGCTCGCTGCCTCACCCGCGAAAGAAGAACCGGCGAATCTGCTGCTCCATGTCGTGAGCTCGGCCGAGAGGGCGGAGGAACTTCTTTCCATCTATTCTACGGGGCCTCAACGCAAGGTTGGCCTTTTCACGGACGGAAAGACGCATGTTTATCTCATCGATGTCAGAACCTTGCACCTATCTGGCGGCGAACGAACGACTGCCCACTTGGTGTTCGCGCCCATGGACGTGTCCGGGCGCTTCGAGCTTCACGAGATCGAGCTCCTGTACGAGCCCGATTACAGTCAGGTGGGGCCCGTCCGAGAAGATGCAGTGGTCGGAGACACACTTCAGCCGAGCTTCGTCTTCGGCGCAGGGAACACGGAGCTCGTGTTCAGCCTTGACCTCGCGCCGCGAAGCCGACTTCATTTCTCGACGGCGCACCGCGAGGCAAGCATTCCGGCGAGGCTCGATGTGGACATCCGGACGAGCGGAGTATGGGAATCCTTGTTTCGAGGACCCGTCGACACCGAAGCATGGGCGGACCACACCGTCGAGCTGGCTCGATTCGAAAACCGCTCCGTCGATCTCCGCTTCACCATGAAAGTCGGCGGAGACGATGGGATCTACTACCTGGGCTCA
Source organism: Candidatus Marinacidobacterales bacterium (assembly GCA_965219415.1). Classification (GTDB taxonomy): domain Bacteria; phylum Acidobacteriota; class Vicinamibacteria; order Marinacidobacterales; family DATDRI01; genus CBDCNP01. The sequence goes on along the minus strand of CBDCNP010000002.1, from coordinate 5,446,604 downwards.
CCGCTGGTGGCCGAACACTCACCCGAGGCTCCCCTCGTCATCGTCTACGTCGTGGACACACTGAGGGCCGATCATCTTTCGGTGTATGGGTATTCCAGACCAACCAGCCCCAACCTCGAGGCATTCGCCCGAAGCGCCACCTTGTTCGAGAACTGCTATTCTCAGGCTACGTGGACCAAGCCGTCGGTCACTTCTTTGTTTACCGGTCTGGCGCCCGATGCCCACCGTGCCGGGGAGCACGGCCAGGCTTTGTCGACGAGCATCCCGAGCCTGGGACGGCTCTTCCGCAACGCCGGCTTCGTCACGGTGAGTGTCATCGCGAATGCGCACGCCGGTTGGAGCTCGAACCTTCATAGCGGTTTCGATCGCGTAGTGGATCAGAGTATGACTCGCTCTTCCCAGACCGATGCGCCAGCCGTGCAGGCCGGTTTGAAGTCGGCCATCGAGCGACACCGTGACGAGCCCTTGCTACTCTACGGCCACCTCATCGACCCGCACCTCCCTTATGAAGACCCCGACGGCTGGGCCGAGTTATTCGACGATGGCCAGACGGACGAAGACATCACCGCGTATGACGGAGAGATCCGGTACGTGGACGAGGCCTTCGGCGCTCTGATGAACGGGCTACGAGCCAGCGGTGCCGTGGATCGCGCCATCGTCGTCTTCACGTCCGATCACGGCGAGAACTTCCGGGAGGGTCTCTCGGTCCCTCACGGTGCGACCCTCGAGCAATCGGAAACACGGGTGCCTCTAATCTTTTTCGGAACGGCCCACTTTCCCGAGGGAACCCGCATCACTACGAATGTCCAGCTCGTCGACGTCCTGCCAACTCTTCTCGATCTGAACCACATCGAGGCGCCACCGATGGACGGCCGCTCTCTGCTCGGTTTGCTGACCGGCGCCCGCGGCGGCCTCGGCGTGGCTTTCAGCCACTCGAGCGATGCGTATCAACTCGAACGCACAACCGCCGCGTGGAGCGGCGACCAGAAGCTCTACGCCCGAGCGGATGGAACCTATTCCTTGCTCGACCTGGGCTCGGACAGAGATGATGGTTCGCAAGCTTACCGCCGCGGCCGCGCGTGGAGGCGGGAGCTTTCGCAGGATCGATTGCCCGAGTTCGAGCGACTGAAGGGTCTTCTCCAGAAGTATTTGTCTCGTCCCAAAGTGGCAGCGGAAGCGACCATCCCTGAGCTCGACGCTAAAACGATGGAGCAGCTGCGCACGTTGGGCTACGTTCAGTAGTGCGCTCGAGCCTTACTGGAGCCGGATAGTTTCGGCCGGCTACGAGACCCTCCGGGTTGGGATCCGTGTTCCGAAACGTGACCGGCAGCGTGCCGCAGCTCGTCGGGAGGTGCACGACGTTGTCGCGGGCATCGAGCTTGCCGGTGACGCCAAGAAAGGGTGCCGTCTTGACGAGCACCGCATAGCGTTTACGAGGCGACCGGCTAATCCGGCACGTCATCGACGGGGAGACCGTGATCGAGCACGCCTTGCCGACGACCGGCGGCCAGCGCATGTCGGGGGATTTCACCGTGCCGGACGACACTCCTCTGAAGGAGGGGTACATCGCGCTACAGGCCAAAAGTCACCCCATCGAGTTTCGAAGGGTGGAGCTTCTGGACCTCAGGAGCGGAGAACGTGGAAATCTCCGGTGACTGGGAGTGGATGAAGCAGGTGGCAAGAAACCTCACTGACATTGTGGGATGGTTGGTGCTTCCGCCATCAAGTGTTGCTACGCGGCTGCGGGCAGTGGTACAGGTGCGGAAGAGACCGGGTTGCGCGCCCCAGTGAGCAGGAAAACCTCGATCCGCGACCACAAAGGAATCGTCGTCGCCAAGAAGATGTCTCGAAAGGTGAGCCGTCGCGTGGTGAGACCGGCTTGCATAGCCGGAGTTCGGATCTCACGTCCGAACTTCAGAGCTCCGGTGCGGTCGGACGAAGTTGTAATAGCAACGGAGCAACTCCAGGTGCTCATCGAGCCTCTCCGTCGAGCGAGCGTGGGAAAGCGTTCGTCTCGAAAGGTATGCCGAGCTTTGCCGGATGGTCAGATTCAACCGCTCGATGAACGACGTGTTCAATGTCGAAGAGTCCTCGGAGTTATTGAGCGCGTCTTCGAATCGCCACGCGGCTCCGTGCAGCACTCTCCGTTCGACCTTGATGATACGATCGTTCCTGCGCGTCTTGAGGACCTGGCCGTAGAGACACGCTGGACCGAAGAAGCGACGGATGACTTTCTGGTAGAATTCGAATCCATCCGTGACGATCAAGGGAAGACGCTCGAAATTCATCCGCCTCGAAAGGTCGCGAAACAGAGCGTGAGTGTTCCGGTAGCTTCGCCTTCCCGTCACCGTCGATGGCCAGAGCCGAGACCAGACTTCGATTGTAACGAAGACCCAACTCGGTGTCTTCTTGTTGCCCGCGAACGTGCGAATCTCGTCGGCTTGAAGCTCTTCGGCAGCGAAGCCAGCGATCCTTCTGTGATTGAATCGACGACACACTTGGGCTGCCTTCTCGAGCCAGCGGGCGACGGTGTTCCAGGCAATCCCTTTGATCCGGGAAATCGCGGAAATGCTGACACCCTCGACTCTGAGAGCGATGACCCCATCGAAAGTAGCTCTTCGATGTTGGAGACGGTAGTAGGGCGTGCCTTTCGTCGAGGAGAACGTCTTTCCGCACTCGCCGCACCGGTATCGACGGCGTTTCCCGGACCTGGTTCGGTAGAATCCGTGGCGAACGATGTTTCCGGAACTGACTTTGCCCCGCAACGGACATGCGAGATTGAGACATCTGCGATTCTTCACTTTGGCTCGGCCCTGACGATGAGAGAACTGTGTCTTCGGAATTCTGGTTCAAACTCTAGCACGCAGACCGGTTAGGGGCTGGCCGCCAACACTTAATTGCGGAAGCACCCATCGCTTATGAACCACTCTCATCGCAGCCTCCTTCACGTCGCACCGGCGTGGAGCCCACGAACTTGTAATCTAATAGACGCGCTCAACAATCCCAGCTGGATAGAAAACGCAATTTGGGGTACGCGCAGGACTCCCAGCCAAACTTGACAACGGGCTCAGTCGCACCAACGTTAAGCCGACCTCTGAACCGGTGCCACCTACAGAGACTACCGCGTTTCATTCATTCGGGGTGGCCGTCAGGCCGTGGAAAACTTGACAGTACCTCTTCACGTCTTCGATGTATCGAGAAGCCGAGTCGAAACCTTTGACCGAATCAAGACGGATTCGTGCAACGCCCTGCTGACTTGGCCTCTTCACCTCCTCGCCGCCCTCCACCTCACGCGACTCTCTTCGTCAGCATCATCGCGCTCAAGTCCAACCAAAGGATCCACGAGGAGAGCGACTGGGACGTGATTGCGAGAGCCCATTCGTCAGATCTCCGCGTACCACAGAGTCGCCACCAGTAACATCGCCAATAAGTAATGAAGGTTGTCGCGCAACTGCCAGAGTACCCCGTGGCGGTTCGCGATCACGAGCATGACGGAGCTGCAGGCGGTGGCGACCATCAACGCGATAGCACCTCCGACCGCCTGCGCGTGCGGGACGAGCAGCATCGTGAGCACCGTGAGAATGCTCGCCCGCAAGATAGAAACGACCATGACGGCTCGGGTATCGCTCCCGAAATGGAACCCAAGGCTATTTGACTGCGACAACGCGCTGAACAAAAGACTGATGGAGAAAAAAAGCACCACCATCGCGACCTCGGCAGTCGCCTCGATCCCAAGCAACCCGAAGATGGGGCGCTGCAAGACGAGGATAGCGGACGCCGCAGTGACGCAAAACGCCAGCTGAACCCAGGCGAAAAAGCGAAACTGTTTTCTGAAATGCGCGGGGTCCGCCTCCATGGCAGCGACGATCTTGGGTAGGAGTGCGTGCATCGTGCTCAGAATGAACTTCTTGGGGATAACGAAGATACGGTTCACGACCTGGTAATAGGCAACCTGCGTGACCGAAGCCGCCTGCCCCAAAACGATCACCGCGAGATGTTCTTTGAAGAACGCGCCGACCGAAGCCAGTTGGAGAGGCAGCGTATAGCGCCGATTGAAATCCTGGTTAACCCGCCGGCAGACTGGAATCCATTCATACGGCCCGATTCGAGCGAGCTGCGACCAGACATCGGAGACATGAGACAAATAGATTAGAGACAGAACAGCCGCGAAGACTTGGGAGACCACGCGAGAGCCGAGCACGAAAACGCATCCCCAGGCACGATCGGAAAGCAGCAAAAAGGCAGCCAATAACCAGGTGAGATTCAACACGATCTCGAACGTAGCCATCAGCTTGGCGGTCACGATCTTCTGTTGCGCGTTGACCAAGGCGCGCAGCGAATTGGCGAGCACCGACGTCAACAAAGAGAGCAGCACAATCGCGACGTTCCAAGTGACCTGCGGGTCCTTCAGAGAATGCTCGATTCTCCAAAATCTCGTCGCGGGGAAAATCGAAAACCCCAAAAAGGCAAGCAACACAACGCCGAACGCGATCGCCACCTGGAACAGCAAACTGGAAAGGAAAATCTCTGCCTGCAAACGGGTGTCGTCCACGGGTGCGAACCGTCGTATCGTTAACGTGAAATGGTTGTAAAAAGCACCGGGGAAGGCGCCGAACCGCGGTAAAATATTGAACAACGCCGAAGTAGTCGACGCCGAGATAAAGAATCGTCCCGAATGCAATGACGATTAACAACCCCTGATTGAAAGCGTCGAGGAGCAGCGAGTTGACCACGAGTTTGAGGACATCGCGCGAGAACACCATTCTGGACGGCACGGTCTATCAGCCAGTGGCAGAAGTGGAGTATTCGGAGTCGGCGTTCAAAGTTGGTGGCAGCCATCCTTGATGCTGCTCGCGACCAAAGACGCGACCTCGTCTTGCATAGCCATGGCGTCGGCCCGCTTGTACATGTTGGCCTTGATCGGGTCCTTGCTCATGACGACGTATTGATACATTCCTTCACGCTCGAAATCATAGGTGCAGATATCGCCTAAGATTTCAGGCGATTCGTGTTCGGTGCTGATGTCGCCGAGATCGTGCTCATATCGAGGCTGCAAATCACGAGCGAGCTCCCCACCACGTGAAGCTCCGCTATCTCGGAGGGCTTTCGAACTTTTTCTTCTGGTGCGGATCGAGCGGAAGCCGGTAGCGGCTGAAGCCGATATTCAAAACGCCGAGGCGGGCGGCTTACCGTCACCGGGTAGCGCCGCACTCGACGGGCGCCCAATGGGAACGCTGGACCGGTGCACCGCGGAGATAAACGAATTCGAGAATGGCCGCAGCGCGTTGGTCCCAGGTCCGGGAACGCACACTCTCACGACCAGCAGCGCTGAGCCGTTGGGCCAGGGCAGGGTCCTCCAAAATCTGACGTATACCGCGCGCCAAATCATCAGGGCAATCGGGCCGCACCAAAAGCGCGTTTCTCTCGTCCTCGAACAGCTCGCCCAGCGACGGAAGATCGGACACAACCACCGGACGCTCCGACGCCATGTACTCGAAGGCTTTGAGGGGCGACGTGTACCTCGCTGAGATCCGTGCATTGGCAGAATTGGGCAGAAGAAGAACGTCCGACGCGGCGAGATAGGTGGGCACCCGAACCGGAGGCACATGGTCCTCGATACGCACGTTCGATAACTCTTGCACCTCCACTCTTTGACGAAGGCGAGAGACGTCCTCCGTCGTCCCACCCACGACGAGGAACGTGACATCGGGCATTTTCTCGGCGCAAGCCATCACGGTGTCGATCCCCTTCCAGGAATAAAGATGCCCGGTATAACCCGCCACCGGTCCGTCAGTATCGAGCGCGAGCGCTCTTCGCGCTTTCTGTCGGTCCATGCGCGGTGTCAAAAGACGGGCATCCACGGCCGTGGGAGCGACGAAGAAGAGCTCTCGCGGAGCGCCTAGAGCCACGCAATCTTCAACGAGATGGCGATTGATGACGACGATCGCCGTCGCGGCGCGAGCAACGATTTTAAGCCAGCGCCTCGTCGGCCCGCGATCGGGAAGCGAGTGAAGCTCCATAACAAAGGCGCGTCCTGCGAGCGAAAGACCGAGAGCCACGAACATGTCCCGAGTGTAGAGCAAAGGGTTCCCGTCCCATCGGCGACGCACGGACTGGATGGTGAACAGCGTCGAGTGAGCCACGAACAGCATCATTTGTATGTGTGGGTTGGCGCTGAGTCTCAGTAAGTCGGGGCAATTCGTTTCGACGAGCCGGAAGGGACACTCCACGTCGTAGTAGCTCAGCGCGTCCACACCTTCCATCGCAGCGGTGTTTCGCCGACGGGGATATGTGAGCTCGACGTCAAGACCGAGCCGGCGAAAAGCTTCACACATCTTGAAGCTCTGCAGGACGTGCGCCTTCTCGCTCGGCACCCGCAGGTTGGCGACGTAGATGAGCTTTCCTTCATAGCACGCCAGTGAGGAATACATCGGCGCGATTTTAACACGGCACGGTCGGACCTCACAACGTTGTTTCGTCATCACCTCGCGACGGTACTGTCAAGTTGAGGCATTCAGGGCCGATCCGACCCCAAGATATTGGCAACGCCGTGCGCTCAAGCCCCATCATCTAGCGGCCCTCTTCGAGCTTGAAACCTCAACTTGACAATACCTAAAATGGTGCTCATCACGCTCGTCAATTTGATGTTCGCATCTTCCAACGTCTTTTGAATCCGTTGGGTCTCCCGAGCGATTCCTCGAACGAACTGCTTTCGCGTTCGGGTCAGCTCTCGCAGTTCCTGGATCGGTGTTGGCGGAACGAAGCTAGCACGAATGAGACCATGGGCAAGCAAATCCGCTATCCAGAAGGCATCACTGATATCGCTCTTACGACCCGGCATGTTCTTGACGTGGGCCGGTTGTGCCAACACCAACTCGAAATGACCTTCGAGCACATGCCACACCGGCTTCCAATACACTCCGGTCGCTTCCATCGCTACAATCGTGCAACTGCTCTGCCCCAGCCAATCCGCCATTTCCAGCAATTCGCTCGTGGCTGTACCGAACACACGCGTCTCGCGCACCACCTTCCGCTTTAACGCAACCCGTAATCGATTTCTGGTGGACGTCCAATCCGGCGCATCGCTTATGAACCAACTCTCATCGCAGCCTCCTTCACGTCGCACCGGCGTGGAGCCCACGAACTTGTAATCTAATAGACGCGCTCAACAATCCCAGCTGGCTAGAAAACGCAATTTGGGGTACGCGCAGGACTCCCAGCCAAACTTGACAACGGGCTCAGTCGCACCAACGTTGAGCCGACCTCTGAGCCGCTGCCTGTCCCTTCCATAAAACTCGAGCTGTATGAGATTGGCGAACTTCCTGCAACCAGGATGCTTTGGTCGTCTTCATGTAGGACGTTTTAAGAGCCGGCGTCGGCTCTACTCAGGGGTAGAGGTGTAAGCTGGTGCGAAGTCCGGCAGCCGTTCCGAGCGGAGCGGCTCAAGCAGCGCATCGAGTGTAGTGATGATGGAGACCACCGACCTTTGGAATGGCACTGACCTTGCCCATCGCCGGTGACTCTACCCGGCGAGGCTCGGGCGCGTCCTTCTCAAGCGACAAATGAGTCCGGCACGAATGATAGTAGTCGACGTATTTGCGTAGGATTCGCCTCAGGTGCCGCTCGTCGAGGACGATCACGTGGTCGAGACACTCACGTCGAATGGAGCCGATCATCCTTTCGACCAATGGATTCTGCCACGGGGAGCGCGGTGCGGTAAGGACCTGCTCTATCCCGAGACCGTCGACGCGAGTATCGAAGTACGCTCCGTAGGTCCGGTCTCGATCCCGTACCAGGTACCGAGGCGCCGTGTCCCATGGAAAAGCATCGACCATTTGCTACGCCGTCCACTCGGCAGAAGGATGTTCGGTGACATTGAAATGAACGATACGGCGACGGTCGTGGCGAAGGACTATGAAGACGAACAGAACTCTGAAGGTTGCGGTCGGCAAAGTGAAAAAGTCGAGCGACACCAAGTCGTTTGCATGATTATCGAGAAAGCTCCGCCAAGTATGGGACGGCGGGGTGCGATGGCGAACCATATACTTGGAGACGGCGGCCTGGGAAATGGAGATGCCTAGCTTCGCCAGCTCGCCATGCACGCGGGAAGCTCCCCAGAGAGGGTTGGCCCTGCTCATGTTCCGTATCAGCTCACGTATTTCGGGAGCGACGCCTGGTCGTCCGGGCCTACGCCTTCGGCTCTTCCAAGTCCAATATCGTCTGAACCCACAACGGTGCCAGCGGATGACCGTCTCAGGTTTCACGATGACGAGGACGCTCTCCCAGTCAGTCCAGATTCTGCGCAACAGCACCCAAAACCCGCGGTCGACTTTCGAGAGCCGCGGCCGTTTCACGGAACGGCGGAGGACGGCGAGCTGCTGCCGAAGAGCGACATTCTCGAGAGCCAGCTCGCGACGAGCCTTGAAGGCAGAGATGAGAGCGGGAACCAACGACGAAATCATGCCGGCATGGTGTTGGCAGACCGGAGATTAATCAAGTTTGGTGCGCGCGGATGAATAAATAGAAGGCACAGCTGGCTCTGCCTCCTCATGACCGAGGATTCTAGCTTCCATTGGCTAACCAAGCCTCAGACGTCTCTGATCCGAAACGTCCCGGCGCGCCAGTCTTGAGTTCGTTTGTGTTTTTGGACAGGACGGGCACTCCCACAGGAAACGGGGAGAAACAGATAGGCCGCGCCTACGGAGCACCGCGCCAGCCCTCGACCCTACCGGGGTCCTGGTTCGCTAGAGCGGATGTCGCATGCTGTGGCCAACAATCACGGTGGGGCCCGGGCCTATGGCTGGCTAGTTCCGCGCCTTCCGGAGCTTCAGGAGGTGACAGAGTGCGATCGCGGCACGGACGACCATCGTGTCGAAGGCGTCCTCGATCTCGACGTAATCGTGGCGGTGAACCGCTTCCGACATCGCGTCGATGATCGAGATGGCGGATTCGAGATCTGCACGCACTACCCGGCGGTAGGTCGGGTTCTGAAGCGGCGCGCAAAGCCAGTAGATCTGCGCCGGCCGCCCCAGCTTGCTGTTGTGAACGTACTGCCTTGGAATGTCAGTGAGGGCGTTGACGGGAGCCACGGTGTCGAGAACCTCGACGAGGATGAACCGAAGCGACGCCCCTGCTTGGCGCGCCCAATCCGGACCGCGACGACGCGCGGCGTCCCAGACACCCTCCCATGACTTCATCAGCTTGGGGCTGAGCTCGGGCAGCATGGCTTCGATGTACTCGAGGGTGCGGTCCTTAACGCCGCTCCAAATCTCATCGAGAGCGCTCTCGTCCTCGATGTCGTCGTGCGTAGTGACGACGCGCACGAACCGCGACTGGGAAAAGACGGCGTCGGACGGTGCACCCAAGATGAAATCCGGCTCGGTTGAGACCCATTTCGGTCGGCGCGCGATACTCGCGCCGAACCCGGCATAGGCGCGATTCAGCCGGCCGGTCTCGTATTTGACGAGCGATCGTGTGACGTCATGAATGCCGAGCAGGTCGGCGAAGCCGTGCTGGGCATTAAGGGTCCGGAGCAGCTTCTCGCTCTCAAGCGACCGGGACGGTTGACTAACTGCCCCATCCGTACCCGAGTCGCACGTAGTAGTAGGCGCCGTTGAAGCCCCATGGCGTGTACTCGCTGTACTTCTCGCCGACCGACATCGCGCGCGCACTCTCATCCGGGTAGGTGTTGAACGCGTTCTGGGCACCAACCGTCACCGTCGCGCTGGCGCCGGCGTCAATGGTCAACTCCAGATCGACGACCGGCTTGCCTCCGAAGAAGCCGTTGTCGATACCGCCCGATGGCGTGTAGAGCCTGGCGAATCCGCTGTCGTAGTCGTACCAGCCGCCGTAGTAGTTGACCCGCCCGAGGAAGCTCATGCGCCCCATCCGCTGGGTGAGGCCGATATTCCAGCGGGTCCGTGGCAGCGCGTAGGCGAACTCGGTGAGCCGCCGGTCGTTGAGCAGTCCCTGGTCGTTGTTGGTCACCACGGTGTCGGTGTAGTTGAAGACGGCGCTGATGACGGTGTTGCCCCGCAGGGCGATAGGAGTGAAGGTCGAGACCATGTCGATGCCCTGCGACCGGGTGGCGAACGCGTTGGTGAAGAACCTGAATCGTTTCAGGTCGCGTGCGGCGTCCACACCCTGCGCCAGCAGCGCGTCGATCTCGTCATTCTCAAGAGTGAAGTTGCTCGTGATACCGAGCCGGTCCGAGACGTCGATGCGGAAGTAGTCGGCCGTGAAATTGAACAGCCCGGTATCGAAAACCACTCCGGCTGTGTAGTTGATCGACGTTTCGGGACGCAGAGGCACACCGCCGCGAAGTGCCGCCACCGGGGAGTTCGACGGGATGGTGCCGTTGTTCACTAGATCGCCGAGCGCCGGGTCGAAGATGGTCGCAATGTTGAACCCGTTCTGCTGGCCTGGGGTCGGCGCGCGGAAACCACTGCTCACGCTGGCGCGCACGAAACCGACCCGGCCGGAGACCTTACCGTTCGTCGTCGTGCCGAAATCTTCGAAGTTCTCGACCCGGACTGCGGCTCCGAGGGTCCAGCCGTCGTCTGGGTCGTTCAGCTCCAGATCGCCGTAGACCGCGACGTTGCTCCGGTTCCAGGTGCCCGCGGCGAGCGGCCCGTAGCCGAAGAAGCCGTTGGAACCGGCCGAGAAGCCCTGCCCGCGTCCATAGGGACCGACTGTCCACGATGTCGGATGACCCTCGGTAGTCTGGTACTGCTCGTCACGCCATTCCGCGCCAACGGCGAGGTTGACCATCTCGGTAGCGGCGTAGGAGACATCGAAGTTGACGCCGGTCTCCCGCTGCCGGTTGCTACCGAGATCGAACGCGGTCGGCGTGTCGGGACCGAGCGAGGCGTTGACGGTGTCGGAGATGAACAGATCAGTCTCGTGAGCCCCGACCGAGCCGCTCACGTCCCAGACGAAGCCGGCCGCAGTGAAGCCACGGACGCCGACGACGAGTGACACGTCCGTCGCTTCGCCACCGAAGTTTGGGGTGAAACCGCCTGGAAACCGCTCCCGGAACGAGAAGCAGTTCGGGTCGTCGAACACCTGCTCCAGGGCGGCCGGGTCGGCGACGTGGTCAGTGATCGCGACCGTGGGGCAGTTCGCCGAGCCGGTGCCTGCCGCCATGAGCGCGTCGCCGATCAGCAGCGTCTTGCCGCCGTCGATGCTGAAGACGCCGCCCCGCGTGTTCGGGTTCCGGAAGAAGAATCCACCCGTCACTTTTTTGCTGGCGTAGTTTGTGTGGCTGTAGAACTGCACGCCGTTGGCGGCGGTGTAGCCGAAGTTCCCGAACAGCTTCAGGTCGTCATCGACCCGCGGCGAGCCCCAGATCTGGGGCGTTTCGGAGGCGATGTCCGCGTTACCGGCCGCCCGTAGTGCGATCGCATCGCTGCGAGGCGCGCTCCGGTTGGTCGGGTTCGAGCTGCCGTACTCCAAGCTGAGGTTGGCGAAGCCGGTGGCGCCGAGCGGCAGTCCAACATTTCCGGCGACGTTAAAGGCTTCGCCGTCGCCCGAGCCGAAAGTGCCGGTGTTGAACGTGAGTGTGCCCCCCGATGGAGCATCCTTGAGTTGGAAGTTCATCACGCCGGCGATCGCATCCGAGCCGTACTGCGCCGCCGCGCCATCGCGCAGCACCTCGACCTGCCGTAACGCAATCGACGGAATGGCCGAGATGTCCGGGCCCTGTGACCCGAAGGCGACGCCGTTGCCGCCGTGCCAGTCGATGATCGACGAGCGGTGGCGGCGCTTGCCGTTGATCAGGACGAGCGTATGGTCCGGCGCGAGGTTGCGTAGCATTGCCGGCCGAACGACCGTCGAGGCGTCGCTTATCGGCTGTGTGTTGATGTTGAACGACGGGACGAGCGTCCTAAGCTGCTCCTGCAGGTTGACGGCGCCCTGCCTGGTGATGTCGAAGGAGGAGAGAACATCGACCGGAACCGGTGACTCGGCGACCGTCCGCGGCTGCGCACGAGTACCGACGACGACCGTCTCCTCGGTATAGCCCTCCAGCAAAAACTGCATCTCCTCGGAGGACAGATCCATCGCCTCGATCTCCGCCGTGGTCATCCCGAGCACCCGGCTCAGCGCCTCGATCTGGTCCTGCCGATCGTCCTGGGCGGCGCTGAGTGCCTCCGCTTCGATGGGCAGCCAGGAAAGCACAAGTGCTGCTAGCAGCCCAGCGGCACGTCTCCGACCACTCTTCTTCACGTCCCTGCTCCCTTCACGTCCTTCTCCGCTTCCGCCCGTACCGCTTGCGACAGCGACGGACATCAGCTCTTCAAATTTCGACGATAGGCGTATTCTATACCGGATTATGGGTGGTTGCTCCGTCTACTGTTGCCGGCTCGTCCACGTCGTCGTGCGAGGACGGCATTTATGCACAGTTTGGCGCAAGCTGAACTCCGGCGACGTCTAAGCTGCTGATTTATGGTCTATTTCAAAAGAGCCGAGTTTTGGCACAGGACGGGATGGAAACCAGAACAACGCTCTTTCGTCGCATCATCGTCCCTCGTCCAAGAGCTCTTGGAAAACCAGAGGTTGATCGTGACCCGCACCGTATCCGCCCACCGCGTACAAGCGATCCTGTGGAGTACTGCGATCGAAGACCATCTCGCCTTCCACCCATGTTTGGAGGACCTTGGTGTAAACGCTCAATGGATCTCCGGAAAGAACGACAAAATCGGCGTCCTTGCCGGGCTCGAGAGAGCCGATACGATCCTCAAGCTCCAACATCCGTGCGCCCGCCATGGTCAGTCCATAGATCGCGCCGGCGCGACTCATTCCCGCGCGCACTGCAAGTGCTGCCGAACGTAGGAAGAGTCGCGAATCGGTGATGCTGTCATCGGTGTGAAAACCAACCACCGCACCTGCTTTCTCTAGCGCTGCGCCGTTACCCTGCGAGAATTGTCCGTCCTTGGCTTCGATCTTTCCGCCCGGACTGTCGAGGGTAATGATCGATACCGGCGCTCCGGCAGCAGCGATCTCTTCTGCGACCTTATGGGCGTCGCTCGCGTGTTGGAGCACGACGCGAAACCCGAACTCTTCCGCGAGTCTAAGGACGGTCAAAATGTCGTCGTAACGATGCGTGTGGTGGTGCACCATCCGTTTTCCTTCGAGAATTTCGACGAGGGCTTCCATCCGTAAGTCGCGGGGCGGCATCTTTTCTGGATCACCGTCGGCGCGACGAATTTTTTCACGGTACTCCTGTGCCTTGACGTACTGCTCTCTTACCAGCGCCGCCGACTTGGCTCTGGTACCTGGAAACGGAGGGTCCCTTCGCGAGTTCGTGCCGTTCGCCATCTTCATTCCCGACGCGATGCTCCCGTCCTCTCTGCGAATCAAGAAGTCGTCGATGATGCGCCCCTCCCGCAGTTTGAGGTAGAGAGTTTGTCCGCTCATCAAATGCCCGGAGCCCGGCATGATATTGGCAGTGGTGATGCCGCCCGCCTGCGCCTTTTGCACCCTCGCGTCGCGCATGTTGAGTGAGTCCAGCACGCGCGCGTCCGGTTGGATCGGCGCGCTGCGGTCCGCTCCCCGTGGTCCGGCGATATGGCTATGGGTATCGACCAGACCCGGCATGATGACCCAGCCCGCGACATCGTGCCGCTCCGCGCCCGACGGGATATCGACTGAATCGAGGGGACTGACGGCGACGATCTTGCCTTGATGAATGACCAGGACGCCGCTTTCGATGTCGACACTTCCGTCCAGACTTACCGGAATGATCCGGGCACCGACGAACGCCAGAGGAGTCTCCTGGGTGAGCACCGGTTTTGCGAGTGCAACAAGGAAGAACGAGATTGCGATGCGTTTGAACAAATCCTACCTCCTCACTTCAGGTCTAGTGACAGAACTTCTTCATGAAGATGACGCTAAGACTTTACGGTGCATTAAATTACAGCCAAAATAGCGCTCGTGACCTTCGCTGCGCGCAAAATGGAGCGTAAGCACTTTTTTTGCAAAGGGATCCGTACACATCACCAACAGGAAACAGCGCAACCACCGATTGGGCAACCTGATCACACTGCCCACGACGAACCCTTCGCCGCCCGCGTCGCGGTAGTGGCTGAGCGCACCAGCACTTGACAGTACCAAATAACTACTATCTCGTGCGATTAGCACTCGGGTGTGTAGAGTGCTAATATGTCGAGGTTGTCGAATCACAGATGCCACTCACCCATTGGGATCCCGTGCGTGAGCTTCTTGCGCTCCAAGAACGGATGAACCGGCTAATCGATCAGACGCTGTCGCGCACGCGCTCCGAGGGAGAGCTGTCGACCACTAGTGCATTGTCCCCCGCCGTGGATCTCTACGAAACCGAAAAGCCCTTTGTTCTCAAGGCGGAACTCCCCGAAGTGAATCAAGACGACATCGAGTTTCGCATCGATGACGATCGAGTCACACTACCAGGCAATCGCAGGGTCAACGAAGCCATCAACGAGAAACAGTTCGTTCGCATGGAACCTACGGCCTGTTCCATTGCACGTTCGAGCTCCCGACGAGCATCGAGACGGACAAAGTAAAGGCCGATTTCGAGAAGGGCATTCTGACGGTGACCATGCCGAAGAAGGCGAGCGAGAAAAGCCGTCAGATTCCCATCAGTGGTTGACCGCCGTTTTGGGAGTTCGACCCCGACGGCCAGTCCTGGATAACGAAGGAGGAATAATTGACAAATGAAGATCAAACCGATAAAGGACAACATTGTCGTGAAGCGGATCGAGGAGATAGACGAGAAGAAAGTCGGATCCATCATCATCCCCGACAGCGCGAAGGAAAAGCCTATGACGGCCGAAGTCATAGCCATCGGATCGGGCCGGACTTTGGAGGACGGAAAGAAGGTTGCGCTCGAGGTGAAGGTGGGCGACAAAGTGCTCATCGGCAAATACTCGGGCTCGGAAGTGAAACTGAACGGAACTGAGTACCTCATCCTCAAAGAGGACGAGGTACTCGGCATCATGGAATAGCTTGGAGGTATTGTAAGAAATGGCAAAGCAGATTGTTTATCATGAGGAAGCACGGCAGGGTATCCTCCGCGGAGTCAACCAGCTCGCGACGGCGGTCCGCGTGACCCTCGGCCCCCTGGGCCGAAACGTCGTTCTCGAGAAGAAGTTCGGGTCACCTGTCGTCACCAAGGACGGCGTCACCGTTGCCAAGGAGGTCGAGCTTGCGGACGCCATCGAAAACCTGGGCGCCAAGATGGTGCGCGAGGTCGCGTCCAAGACCTCCGACGTGGCTGGTGACGGTACCACCACGGCGACCGTCTTGGCGCAGTCTATTTTCCGCGAGGGGCTCAAGAACGTTGCCGCCGGCAGCAATCCCATGGAGCTCAAGCGGGGCATCGACACCGCCGTCGAGGCGATGGTCGGCGAGATCCAAAAGATCTCGAAACCGGTCCGGGGCGAGATGATCGGGCAGGTCGGGACCATCTCCGCCAACGGTGACGACGCCATCGGCAGCATCATCGCGGAGGCGATGGAGAAGGTCGGCAAGGATGGCGTCATCCAAGTGGAAGAGGCGCGCACGCTTGAGACGAGCCTCGACATCGTCGAGGGGATGCAGTTTGACCGCGGCTACCTCTCCCCCTACTTCGTGACCGACTCCGAGCGGATGGAGTGTGTGCTCGAAGACTGTCTCATCCTCGTTCACGAGAAGAAGATTTCCAACATGAAGGATCTCCTCCCCGTGCTCGAGAAGGTGGCCCAGTCCGGCAAGCCGTTGGTCATCGTAGCCGAGGACATCGAGGGCGAGGCCCTAGCAACGCTCGTCGTCAACAAGCTCCGTGGCACACTGAAGGGCGTCGCCATCAAGGCCCCTGGCTTCGGTGACCGCCGCAAGGCAATGATGGAGGACATCGCGATCCTCACCGGTGGCAAGGCGATCTTCGAGGACCTCGGCATCAAGCTCGAGAGCCTGCAGATGCAGGACCTCGGCAAGGCCAAGAAGATCATCGTCACCAAGGAAGACACCACCATCGTCGAAGGCTCTGGGAAGCAGTCCGACATCGAGGGCCGCATCAAACAGATCCGCACCCAGGTGGAGGAGACGACGTCGGACTACGATCGCGAGAAGCTCCAGGAGCGTCTCGCGAAGCTCGTCGGCGGCGTGGCTCTGATCAAGGTCGGCGCTGCGACCGAGACCGAGATGAAGGAGAAGAAGGCCCGTGTCGAGGATGCGATGCACGCCACCAAGGCAGCCGCCGAGGAAGGTATCGTTCCCGGAGGTGGGGTCGCTCTCCTTCGCGCCAGCAAGGTTCTCAAGAGGCTCCAGAAGGACGAACGCCTCGGCGATGATGTCCGCATCGGTGTGGGTATCGTCGGGCGCGCGATCGAAGAACCCATGCGCTGGATCGCCCAGAACGCCGGAGAGGAAGGCTCGATCGTCGTCAACAAGGTGAAGGAGCTCGAGGGCGAGCAGGGCTACAACGTGGCCAAGGACAAGTACGAGAACCTGGTGGAAGCCGGGGTCATCGATCCCACCAAGGTTGTTCGCTATGCGCTCCAGAACGCGTCCTCCATCGCGGGGCTCATGCTCACCACCGAGGCTCTAGTCTCGGAGCTGCCTGAGAAGGAAGACAAGAAGGGCGGCGGCGCGCCCGGTGGTATGTCGGGGATGGAAGGTATGGGCGACTACTAGGCTACACACTTCCCGAGAGCCCGGGTCGCTCACGCGGCTCGGGCTCTCGTCGTGAATAGTCCTGTGCCTTCTATTTATTCATCCGCCAGCCCATGGGTCGGAAGTCAGCCCTGCGGCGCGAAATACCCTGGATTCTGCGCGGATTCCAAGGGCGTCTAAGCTGCTGATTTGTGGTCTATTTCAAAAGGGCCGAGTTTTGGCACAGGACGCGAAGAACAGCGGCTCCGAGCCGGTGCATCGGAGCGCGTGCCTGGCATTGGCAGGGATGTAGATTGCGCAGCCGGGCCCGACCGCCGTCGTGTAATCGTCGATCTTCATCTCCCCTCGGCCGCTAACGACGTAATAGGTTTCCTGGGGCTCGTGGTGGTGAAGCAGTAGTTGCGCGCCGGGCGGGAGTTGTGCAATGCCCGTGACGAGGCCGCTGCTTTCCGTGCGTTCGCCTGTGATCAGGAGCTTCCAGCGTATCGCGCTCTTGGTAGCGAGGGTGGTGTTGCGCCAGCCTTCCCAATCGAGGGTGGCTTGGTCGATAATAATAGGTTTGCGCATGTTCATTGAACTACCGGTCGACCACCTTTTTTTTGCACTATTTTGTGTGATTTTAATGTGATTCTTAAAGCTAAATGCGTGAAATATTTGTGAATTCTTCCATAAATTGCCACCATCGAGACCACCTGGGTCTCTGCGCGTGCGGTTCCTGCATCTGCCCGGAGAGCGATAAGGCGGAACCGAGTGCTGCCCGCATCCAATCGAGGGTGGAACATTGAAGAAAGCCGACGAATCGAAGGGGGAGATCGAGGCACTGCGGGACCGCCTCTCCAGGCTGAGCGAGGTCAGTCTGCGCATCAGCGAAAGCCTCGACTTGAATACCGTTTTGAACGAGGTTGCGGCAAGCGCTTGCGCGCTGACCGGCGCCCGCTGCAGCGGGATCACAACCATGGACGGCTCGGGGCAGCCCCAGGACTTCGTCACTTCGGGATTAGCTCCCGAGGAGCACCAACGGTTCCTGGATATGCCCCACGGACTGGAGCTGTACGAGTACCTGCGGGAGGCTCCGCAGCCGCTCAGGCTGCGAGACCTGGCTGCCCACCTCAGTTCGCTCGGTTTCCCCGACGACAGCACGCTGGCGAGGACTTTCCTGGG
This sequence comes from Candidatus Marinacidobacterales bacterium, assembly GCA_965219415.1. GTDB lineage: Bacteria > Acidobacteriota > Vicinamibacteria > Marinacidobacterales > DATDRI01 > CBDCNP01. The sequence continues at coordinate 5,428,814 of CBDCNP010000002.1, read as the reverse complement.
AGTGCCGATCTGTCACCAGGGAGTGCATGTCGGTAACTTCTATCTTGCAGACAAGGAGTTGAGACAGGAGTGGTGCTTCCGCCATGAAGTTGTTGGTGGCTGCCGCGTAACCCGTTCGCGTGCTAGAGTTTGAACCAGAATTCTGAAGACACAGTTCTCTCATCGTAAGGTGTGCATCGTCAAAACTGCTCCACCCACGAAATCAAGGACTTACGCTCCGCTTGAATTCCGGGCCGAAGACGGCGAAACTCCGCCGCTATGCTCAACGTTGTTGTCTTCCTCGTCTCACTTGGCGTCCGTGCCATTCGGGCGATGTGTCGGCGCCGCGCCGACTTGGTGTTGGAGAACGTCGCTTTGCGGCAGCAAGTGACGGCGCTGAAGAAAGAGCGCCCACGCCCACCGCTCGACGACACGGAACGGGCTTTCTGGGTTGCCCTTCGAGGTTCGTGGCCCGTGTGGGCGAGCCGCCTGCTCATCGTCCACGCGGACACCGTGGCCCGTTGGCATCGCGACCGATTCCGACGGTACTGGGCAAAGATCTCGCAGCGCCGCCATCCCGGTCGGCCTCGGGTTGATGCCGAGATTCGCCGCCTCGTCCGCACGATGGCGCAAGACGGCTGGGGGGCGCCACGCATCCATGCTGAGCTCACCAAGCTCGGTTTCATCATCTCCGAGATCACGGTGTCGCGATACCTGCCGCGGCGTCCCGCGGAGCCCGACCAGCTGAAACGATGGATGGCTTTCTTGCGCAACCATAAAGACGATATCGCCGCCATGGATCTGTTCACCGTGCCCACCGCGTCGCTCCGGCTGCTGTACGGCTTCTTCGTCATCGAGCACGGTCGTCGGCACATCGTTCACTTCAACGCCACGTTCCACCCGACGTCTGCTTGGGTTATTCAGCAACTGCGTGAGGCGTTTCCCTACGACACCGCTCCGAAATATCTCATCTTCGATCGTGACTTCATCTTTAGCGCTGCGGTCATCGAGTTCATCAAAGCAACGGGCACAAAACCCGTTCGCACTTCGTTTCGCAGCCCATGGCAAAACGGAACCGCGGAGCGGTGGATCGGCAGCTGCCGCCGCGAGCTCCTTGAGCACGTCGTGGTTCTCGGTGCATGTCATCTCATCCGGCTCGTGCGAGCTTACATCAGCTACTATCATGAGGACCGTTGCCACTTGGGGCTGAACAAGGATACACCGAGCTTGAGAGCGGTCACGCACCGACCGTCTCCTACGGCGAAAGTAGTCGCACTGCCGCGAGTCGGTGGACTGCACCATCGATACGAGTGGCGAGAGGCAGCCTGAGTCAGCTTGGTCGCTCGCGTTACTCGGCTGGTCGCCGAGAAGTTCGTCCTCAGCACCTTCCCTCGCGCGCTGACCACGCTCTCCAGCATGTGCTCGAGGGCGGTCCGGGCCCTAGAGTCCAGTCCCGGATTAATAATGATGATGGACAGGGAATCTACAAGCAATGACATAAATAAGCCGCCTATTATCAGTAGCTTATAGCATTTCAATGGCGGAGAGGGAGGGATTCGAACCCTCGACACGGGCTCATCACCCGTGTAACTGCTTAGCAGGCAGCCCTGTTCAGCCACTCCAGCACCTCTCCGTCCAGGGGGGTTGGTTCGAGCGGCGGACTATCGTACAACCAAAGAGAGGGACCGGTCAAAAAAAGTGGCGGGTGTCACGAAGTTTTTATCTCCCTGAATTGTTCTTCGGTCATCCCCATCAACACGATGTCGAGCTCTTGTTCAATAGGTGTGTAAAAAAGTTCAGGCAGCAGCAACCTTCGACGACTCCGTTACCCTGTCTCCATCTTCAAATCGAACGCCCAGGTGAACCTCTCGCATCAGCTCCGGTGCGTTGAGCCGGCGAAAATTCTTCTCCGCAACCAGAAGCAGTTTGAAGATTGTCGCAGTGGCGGACTCGACTTTCTTGAACCTTTTGGCCGCATCCGTTCTCAATCTCAGTGCAGCGAACGGTGACTCCACGACGTTGCTCGTGCGAAGGTGTTGCCAGTGAGGCTTGGGAAAGGAATAGAAGCTGACCATCCGCTCCCAGTCCTCGTCGAGCACGTGCGCGGCCCCCGGAAGACCCTTGCGCAAGCACCAATCCTGGAACTTGGCCTTCTTCGTCTCGCACTCCTGCAGGCTGGTGGGGTAGGGGGTCGCCGTCAACAGCGGCTTGGCCTGCGCCTGGTCCCTTTTCGGAATCCGGTCCAGTACGTTGAGGATTCGGTGGTTCCAGCACCGCTGCTCCTCAGCTTCTGGAAATACGTTTCGGGTCGCGGCCCAGATGTCGAGATGACCGTCACCGATCACCAAACGGGGACATCTCAGACCGCGCTTCTTCAGTCTCCGTAGCAGCGACGACCATGACGCTTCGGATTCTCGATGCCCGGCCTCCAGCGTCAGGACGATTTTCGTCCCGTCGGACAGGCCACCAACCGCAACTAGCACCGCCGCCTTGTCCTTCTCAAGGCCGGCCTTCACGTACACGCCATCTACCCACAGGGACACGAGCTCGAGTTCGTCCAGTGGGCGAGCTAGCCACTGCTCGTACTCTCCCTGCCATTTCTGTTTCAGCCGCGACACCGTGCTGGGAGAAAGTGGAGCGTCCTCCCCTAGAAGCCCGCGGAGCGCCAGATCGAAATCTCCGTGAGCTAGTCCATGCAGGTACAGCTCCGGAATCAACTCGCTCACCGTTTCGCTCCGACGCTTGAACAGCGGAAGCACTCGACTTTCGAACCTCTCCTGGATCCGTCCCGCTTCCCGTGGAAATAAGAATGGCGTAACCTCCGGTTAAGCAAAACGAAACCGCGCCTGGAAAGGCGAGGAGGAGGATTACGCCATGAAGAAGCCTATCACCATATTGAAGGAGTCTGTAAGCGAGTACCGGGAGTTCGTCCAACTTCGGCTGCGTATGCGGGTACTGGAGGCGATCGAGGTTGTGCTCGAGGAAGAAGTCGACCAAGCGCTGGGGTGTTGTAGCTACGAGCGTGCGGAAGACCGCCGTGGGTATCGCAACGGAGCCGAAACCCGTCGCGTGACGACGTCGGTGGGAACTCGCGAGCTCCGGGTGCCACGAGCCCGCGTGCGAGACGAGGAAACGGGAGAAACGACAGAGTTCAGGAGCGAGCTGTTGCCCCGGTACGCGCGCCGGACTCGTGAGGTCGACGAGGCGCTCTTGGGGACGTACTTGTCGGGCGCGAATAGCCGCCGGGTCCGCAAAGCGCTGAAACCACTGCTCGGTGAGGAGCACCTATCGAAGAGCGCGGTGTCTCGCGTGGTTAGCCGGCTGAAGGAGCGCTTCGAGGAATGGCAGAACCGTGCTCTCAGCGAGGAGGTCTACGCGATCGTTTACCTGGACGGCTTCCACCTGAAAGTGCGGATGGCGAAACGTGTGATCAGCGTACCCGTACTGGCTGCGCTCGGGGTCGCGCCAGACGGGCAGAAACGTCTGTTGTCATTGCGTCTGGCGGTGAGCGAAGCCTCGACGCATTGGGGCTCCGTGCTGGAGGGACTCCAGGCTCGAGGACTCCGGGCTCCCAAGCTAGTGATCAGCGACGGCCACAAGGGGCTGACGAAAGCGCTGGAGAAGTGGCCGGGGTGCCGGTTGCAGCGATGTACCGAGCACAAGCGCGCCAACTTGCTCCAACATTGCCCGGCGCACGCACGCCGTGAGCTCCGGCGTGACTACAACCGGATCGTCTACGCCAAGAACGGGTTCGATGCTCGCAAAGCCTATGACGAGCTCGTCGCCAAGTGGACGCCTCTCGCGCCGGCCGTCGTCCGAAGCCTAGAGGAGGCCGGTAATCAGCTGCTGACCTTCTACGAATTCCCTCGTGCCATGTGGAAATCGTTTCGAACGACCAAAGCTCTGGAGAATCTCAACCGCGAGTTTCGACGCCGGACGAAAACCCAAGCGTCGTTCTCCAGCGAGGAGTCTGCGGTCGCTTTGCTGTTTGGGCTTATCGCCTCTGGCCAGATTCAACTACGACGCATCGACGGCTACCAACGTCTGAGCGAGGTTCTCGAACACGCGGAGGTTACCGCCTGATATGATACTCTGATGACGGAGTGGAGGGCGCCGTTCTTTTTCCACGAACCTCGGGACACATCCACTCTCCTCCACGTCCCGTACTCTCGGCCGGCGAACCGTCACCGTGCCCACGCTCATCGTCAGTTTCCGAGGCTTACCGTATCCATTTCGATAGCCCGCCGTTGTGTCCACGGGCTTCCGTCTCTCCGATTTCTCACGCCCGAGAAGCTCCGTGACTTCGGCTACCATCAGCTCCTGCACCCAATCCTGGATCTCGAGCCTCGCCCACTTCTCCAGCGACTCCCAAGCCACCCTTGACGAGCTCCGTCGTCTTGTGGTCTTTTCCTTCATGGCGGTGTCTCCTTCCGTTGGCCCCTTCAGGCCGTGTTTCGTGACGCGGAAGGTTACTCCGCCTTTACTTTATTTCCACACCTTCTGAGGGTAGCTCGTTATAGCAATTGTGAGATACTCGCTAGGTCTTCCACGAGCATCAGCCAACCTTTTCGCAATGGTGCTCATTTCAGTCCGGGCTTGATTAGCGGCCACTTCACCTCTAAGTCTTCCTACGACGTACAGAACGCCGATTCGACGTTGTTGCTCAGGCTCAAGAGCACGGAACGCAGTGGAAAGACGGCGCCTCAATGGCGTCCAGAGTTCTGTGCGTCTTGGTACCTCGAAATCCTTTGGCATCACTCCGATGACTGTGAATGGTTCGGGGCCTTCTGTATCACCTTCTAACTGAATCGTTCGACCCGCGATGCTTCTGTCGCGTCCAAAGCGAGTCTGCCAAAAGTCGTAGCTAAGAATTGCAACTTGAGGGGCTCCTAGCTTGTCGTCCTGCGGGAGAAAGGTCCGCCCTAGGTGGGGCCGTACACCCAGGACATCGAAGAACGAAGCCGAGACAGCGCTTGAAGACACCGCATACGGCTCTGCACGATCGGTCAGGACGTGGCCCCAATTCACAGAACCAAAAGCGGCCATGTTCTCGAAAGAGTCCGCCTCCCTCGACCAATCCAGGAAGTTCGGAAGGGAGACTTCGATAACCGACCGGTTCTCCTGCAGATTCTGCTCCCACATGACCACGACGCGATTTGGCTCAGCAACGGGGAGCGGTTCCAACAGGACACCGCTGACGGCCGTGAAAACGACGGCATTTGCTGAAATGCCAAAAGCGAGTATGAGAACGGAGAGTCCGGCCGAGGCAGGGTTCCGGCTTAAGACTCTCAAGCTGTAACTGACATCTCTTGAAAGTGGGTGCATCGTTGCGTCGGCTATTTCCGGTCAATCATCATACGCAAATATCGTTGTCGGTTGGAGTAACTCCGCCACAGGCTGATGAATCACATTCTGCTGGCGCAGCAGAAACAGGATGTTTTGCAGGATGCGTTAGTCTGGGGAAAGAAGCAATATCGGCCTTGCCCTTCCACTCCGGGATTGAGACGAAATAGCCCTTTGCTACAACATTAATCAGTGTAACAAACGACAGGAAGATCTTTGCTTCGCCTTGTGGCGTCGGTCCACAGGACGATCACGCCGCGGCAATACCAGTTCGGTCGTCGATTACGACGATGACGGGTTCGGCGGCGGGCTGATTGGGAAGAAGTTTGTTGTCGTTGGTGTGCCGCTCAGGATTGGACTCGAGGGCACATTCGGCGAGTGTTGGCAAAGAGGTGGCGGTGGGTCTCGAAGGACGACCCGGAGTGGTAGATGCTGGCCGCTTGGGTGCGTGGCGGAGAGCCTACACGCCTGAGCTGCTGAACCCAACAGGAACTCCGCCGTCGGCTGCCATACCCGTTGGCCGGGTCTAGACTTCTGCTTTGGGTTGTGACGATTGGAATGGGAGTGTTATCAATGAAGCGAATCGCCTGCTGGGCTCCTGGTGTGATGTTTATCGGAGGCTCCTTGGGTGCTGCCGAATTACGGGTTGGCGACGAGGCACCTGACTTCGAGCTCCAGGGCACCGACGGAAAGTCCTACCAGCTCTCCGAGCTGAGGGGCAAGGCCGTTGTCCTTGCGTGGTTTCCGAAGGCCTTTACCGGTGGTTGAACGAACCGGCTGAGTTTTTGTGAGGCACTCGCGTATCGGCGACGCCCTCAAGGAGTGCGCGCGGCGAGTGGACAAACATTGACGACTCCTTGCTGTTCTTTTGTACTGAAGGCAGGCGTACTCGCCGGACCTGTTCCGGCTGTTCTCCTTAGCGAAACGCACCACCAGCTCTTCGATGGCGGCGTAGACCCGCGGGCGCCCTGGATACTGACGGTTCTTGGAGCTATCGAACTTCTTCGCGACAAGCCTCCGGTGCCAACCTAGGACCGTGTCGGAGTTCACGATACTCGCGACCTCATCAAGGGCTTGCTTACCCAGACGCTTTCCGAGCTCGGCCACAAGATACTCGCTGCGCAGGAGCAACTCCTCATCCACGGACCCTGAGATGTAGCTCAAAATGGTCTTCCAGTCCATCGCGACTCCTTCCGCTGAACTGGAATACGTATCCGACCGCGATGGCGGATTCAAGCGGCCCTTGGAAAGGTGCAAACTGCTGACACGCTCGACGTTCGAGTATTTTGACCAGACGGGTTCACGATACTCGCGCCTCATCAAGGGCTTGCTTACCCAGACACTTTCCGAGCTCGGCCAGAGACCGCCGTTCGCCATCGGTCAGACGCAAGCGACCCTGGAGCTGATTGCGAAGAACTCGATTCTCGGCCACAAGATACTCGTTGCGCAGGAGCAACTCCTCATCCACGGACCCTGAGATGTAGCTCAGCATGGTCTTCCAGCCCATCGCGACTCCTTCCGCTGAACTGGAATACGTATCCGACCGCGATGGCGAATTCAAGCAGCCTTTGGAAAGGTGCAAACTGCTGACCCGCTGGGCGTTCGAGTATTTTGACCAGACGTCCATCCGCGCCGCAAGCCGTTCGACCCTAGCGAAGGAGCCCATTCAGAAGCGCCGCGAGCCGGTACCCGGCGAGCGCCATCTGCCGATCGGCGACCTCTTGGGCTTCGTCCTGATACTGCTTCGGCGGCCGCGCATCTCGAACAAGATACGACGGGTACAAGCGCGTCCTTGCAAGCTTGGCGCCGGCTTTGGACCAGTCGGTGAATCCTTGAACGCTCATCTCGCTCGCGAGCGTTGCGCGTGAATGAAGCGTTGTGATCTCGCCCGCGATCCGGTCGACCCATGCCGGATAGCCTTCGCTGTGGTGCTTGCGACGGGCGCGCATCTGTATCGAGTCCCAAAACGCGTGTAAGTTCCCCCAGGACTCCGGGTCGTCGAGCGCGAAATCGTTCCCTCCGCGATCGCCGTGCGGTTCGGCGTTGGTGACCCGCGCGCTCGAGTGGAGCGGTTGATGAACGTCACCGACGAGGTGGAGCAACCACGCGAGCTCGACAGCGTCGGGGACGGTGCCCGCGAGCGCCTCGAGTCGTTCGAGGAGTTCACCGTTCAGCCCCATCTCCGGTAGCGGCGTACCGTCTTCTCGCCAGAAATGATTGACGTAGTGCCACGTCGGGTGATCGTATTTTTCTTTGCGCACCGGCCACGCCTCATCGCGCACGACGTCGGGCCAGTACCCGCTGCGGACGAAGAGCTCTCGCGGGCCGAACCCCGATAGCGCGAGGCCGGCGTCTCTCGGCGCAGCGCGAAGAATCTCGACTGCCCGCTCGCGCGTGGGCTCGCTCATGTGCTTCCACGCGATAGCATCCACAACGAGATGTCCCACGCGATCCCACGCCGAGGCCGACGACGCACAACAAATAGCGAAGAAAACGACCTTCGAAACTCTCATTAAGCGCGTGATAATAGCATGAGCCATGGCCGGTGGGTCCTGGGGCTGATAGGGTCGAGGGCTGGCGCGGTGCTCCGTAGGCGCGGCCTATCTGTTTCTCCCCGTTTCCTGTGGGAGTGCCTCACTAGCCGCACCGTAAGTCCGTTTCCAGCCCCCGCCACATCGCACGCAGCGTGCGGCTTTCCCACACTACGCGCTCCTACCGACCTGCCCCCGTCCTGTGCCAAAACTCAGCCCTTTTGAAATAGACCACAAATCAGCAGTTTAGACGCCCTTGGAATCCGCGCAGAATCGAGGGTATTTCGCGCCCGTTGTGTCAAAAACACAAACGCACTCAAGACCCACGCGCCGGGACGTTCTGGGATGATTTTGCCGGGGGTGCGCACGGCTGGCCTGATGGGTGGTGGGGCGCGCCACGGGCGGGGAACGGCCGCCGAGGGCGAGACGGGACTGGACTTTGCCGGGGAGAAGAGCGCCTGCTAGTGGTTTGAGAGGGGATCGAACAGCGGCACCGAGGAGCCACACTGCCGGGCGTGCACCACCTTCTCGTACTCTTCTCTGAGGACGGACGGTCCCTGTCGAGAGCAGTACTTGTCGAAAGCCTCGGTCAGGTTCTGCGCCACCATCTCGTCGTTCATCATCTCTATATGCCGTCGCTCAAGCATGTGCACGAGCTCGCCGTCTTTGAAAAGGGCCACCGAAGGTGAGCTCGGAGCAACGCCGACCATGTGCTCTCTGGCGCGCTCCGTGGTCTCACGGTCCACGCCGGCGAAGACCGTCGTGAGGTGATCGGGAATTGTGCTGTGTTGCAGGGCGCAAGTCACACCCGGGCGCGCCGAGCCGGCAGCACATCCACAAACCGAGTTCACCACCACGAGCGTTGTCCCAGGCCTCTTCAAGGCCTCGTCGACGTTCTCTCTTGTTTGCACGGGCTCCACCCCGCATTGGGCAAGCTCCTCCCACATGGGCCGAACACCCTCGGGATCGTAAAGTGGCTGCATTTGTCTCTCCTCTCCTCGCTGTCTGTTTAGAGATTACGCTAGCCTGCAATCCCGGAGAAATCAACCCGGTCATTCAAGTGCTGCGAACCAAGCGTAGACACGTCTATTCCGAAACGTCCCGGCACGCCGGTCTTGAGTTCGTTTGTATTTTTGGACACGATGCGCATGAGTATTTTGACCTCACGGGGTTTGACCGACTTAGGGTCCTAGGCGAATCGCTTTCCATCTTCTGCAGCGTACGTCGCCACCTTGCCGTCCGCCACGCAAGTGGAATCGAGCGCCTCGATGACGTCGCCCAGCTTGGAGGCCGGGATCGCGCACGTCACTTCGCTGGGTGACATCCCTGTACGGACCCGGCTTAGCATGCACCCGACACTGGCCGCGATTTCACCTTGCTCCTTGGCGATGGCGACGATGTGACACTGGGGTTTTCCCTGCCTTGGTGCACAACTCCGATAGAGGCCGAGAGCTCGCTTGGCCCCGACTCCCATCATCCGATCATCTCGCTATCAGGCATCCCGAGCACCGTCATGGTGTTGAGAATCTTGCACCCGATCCTTGCCTCACCTCTCTGTGCCGCCAACCCTCTCGCTCGCATCGCTGAGCCCACGATAGCCTTGTAGCGATGGAACGTTGTCTCGACTTTGCTCCGTTTGCTGTAGCCCGATTCTGTGTGCCACTTTCGTTTGCCGAGCCGAGCTTGTGCTGCAATGTTGCGATTGCGCTGTCGGCTGCTCGCCGGCCCCGATGCGAGCAGGGCGCCCTTGCGCGGCGGTATCAGCACCCTCGGCGAGCGATGAGCGCTGTGATTCTCGATTGCCTCATAGACGCCGCCGGCGTCGTATGCGGTGTCAGCTCTGGCCGATGAGATGGGACTGTCGATCTGTCCGACAAGCGATGCAACCCGCGATGAATCGCGGGCTCTTTTGCTCGTCAGCTCGCCGGCGACGACTTCGCCACTCTGCTCGTCGACACACAGATGGAGCTTGCGATAGTCCCCGCTCTTTTGTGCTCTGCGCAGCTGGCCGGCGTGGACAGCGAGACCGCTGCTGTCGAACAAGATGTGCAACGGCGTCTTCTGCTTGACTGGGTAGAAGGGGACCTTACCCAGCTTCGGCTTGCGCCTCGAGATCGTGGTGTGATCGGGCACATCATTGTCTAGCTTCATCAGAGCGAACAACGACCGCAGCAATCCCTCGCTCTGGTAGGTTGAGCTCCGCCGGCAAATACGGGTTCGGGTCGTCCAGGATCTTCGGCTCGGATTGCCACGAATAGTTGACGGACGCGGCCACCGAGCGCGAGAACTGCTGGTCGAGCCACAGCTCCACGCCGGTCTGGCGGATCGGACCTAGATTCAGGTATGTTAACGCCGTGCGCGGCAGAAAGATCCCGCGCTGCGCTATCTGCGCTAGCACGAACGGCGGGAGCCGCCAGCCGGGCGGCGGATTTGTCGCGGTGTACGGGTCGAGTGACCGCGGCAGGGAGACGAAGTTGATGGAATCGTCGCGGCGGTTGACGTAGAACGAGCCGCCGAGCGTCGTGCCGCGCGGGAGCACGCCAGTGTAGCTCACTTCATACGCCGTCAGCGATTCCTCGAGCAACTTCTCCTGGGTCATTCCGCCGATCGGGATGTCGCTGCCGACCGCGTTGACGATGAGCGGAAACGGTTGGGCGACGGCTGGTTGTAGCGGTGGCGGCAGCAGCGGCGCCAAGCCGCTCAGGTCCACTGGGCTAACGATGCTCGTTCATCACCAAGCCGCCGCGGGAATCGGTCGGCACGACGGTGACGCTCAGCGGCGGGTACATCGACCGCAACGACGGCTCGGGCGTGGGACTCAGCGCCGGGTCGATGTTCGGCGCCAACGCAACCGTGACGCGGGCGCCAAGCGATCGGCTGTCGTACCGCGTCAGCGCCGGCTACTTCACGTCTGACGCCTTTGCACGGCCGACCGGCCAGATCCCGGTGATCGACGACCCGCGTCAGCCGAGCCAGACCGTGGGCGGGGCATTCTATCCGCTCGACTCGGCCACCGCCGGCTTCGGGACAGGATTCGCGAACCGGGGCACCAGCCAGCCGAAGTTCGAGGTGCGGGTCGACCAGGAACTGCCCGATGCCACCATCACTTACTCGGGCGGCGTGGCCGGCACGGAAGGAATCGTCCACAGCGGAATCGGTCCGTTCGACATGCAGTCGGGGACATATCTGGCCTACGGCAAGCTGAACTACACGCGGGGCGACCTGCAGATACAGTTCTTCGCGAACTTCCTGGACGGCAAGGCACCGAACCTGTTGCTGCCGGACATCGCCACCGGGATGCCGCTGCAGCTCGACTTCAAGTCACAGACGTTCGACGGCGAGATCGGCCACTCGGTGTTCCTCGGAAGCCGGCACCGGCTGAACTACGGCGGCAACGTGCGACAGAACAACTTCGACATCACCCTCGCACCGCTTGGCGAGAACCGCCTTGAAGTTCACTGAGCCAAAAGATGTGGCGAACGGTACGGCCGTGCTGCTCAAGGCGGTTCTCACGGCAGACTCCCGCTACTCTCAACCGGCAGCCGATTGAGAACCAAGCCTTCGCGAGCTCGTCTTGAGAACGAGCATCCCGGCCAGCCGTGCGCACCCCCGGCAAAATCATTCCAGAACGTCGGAGTCGCCATGGTCCGCAGGCTTGTGACCTACTATGTGCTCGTCGTCATCGAGCTGTCTTCGCGAAAAGTGCACATTGCCGGAATCACTCCCAGGCCGGACGGCGGGTTCATGATGCAAGTCGGTCGGAATTGAACCGCCCCGGGTTTCCCGGAGACTCCACCTCTTGAGAGGATGGAGTCATGACAAGACGAAGGAGGTATTCACCGGAGGTAAAAGAGCGCGCAGTGGGGATGGTTATCGACCAGCAGGCTGAGCAGGAATCTCAGTGGTCAGCGATCTCATCGATTGCGTCGAAGATTGACTGTACGCGGGAAACGCTACGCACGTGGGTGCGTCGAGCAGAGCGTGATGCTGGGAAACGAGCGGGACTGACGACGGACGAGGGTCAGCTTGAAGGAGCTTGAGCGAGAGAACCGTGAGCTAAAGGGGGCGAACGAGATCTTTCTCAAGGCGTCGGCGTTTTTCGCCCAGGCGGAGCTCGACCGCCGACCGAGGTGGATGTGTTGTTCGTGGACGCGAACCGTGAAAATTAGGGGGTCGAGCCGATCTGCCGGATGCTTCCGCTCGCCCCGTCGACCTATTACGAGCAGAAAGCGAGAGAGAAGGACCCAAGCCGCCTGCCAGCGAGAGCGAAGCGCGACGTCCAACTCCGCGGCGAGATTCGTCGTGTACGGCAAGATAACTTTGACGTGTATGGCGTGCGCAAGGTCTGGCGTCAGCTGTGCCGTGAGGGCCGCGACGTGGCTCGATGCACGGTGGCCCGTCTGATGCGTGAAATGGGTCTCCAGGGGGCGGTCCGTGGACGTCGATTCAAGACGACGAAGCCGGATTCGAGCGGCGCTCGCCCGATGGACCTCGTGGAGCGCGACTTCAACGCCACACGCCCGAACGAGCTCTGGGTTTCGGACCTGACCTACATCGCCACGTGGCGCGGCTTCGTGTATGTCGCCTTCGTCATCGACGTCTTCGCTCGACTCATCGTCGGTTGGCGAGCGACGACATCGTTGACTGCCGGCATCGCTCTCGATGCGTTGGAGCAGGCGCTGCACGAGCGCCGACTAAACCCAGAAGATCCATTGGTGCATCACAGCGATCGCGGCGTGCAGTACGTCTCGACCCGTTACACCGAGCGGCTCGCCGAGGCGGGCATTGAGCCGTCCGTCGGCAGCCGAGGCGACTCTTACGATAACGCTTTGGCTGAATCCATCATCGGCCTCTACAAGACCGAGGTGATCCGTCGACGTGGGCCCTGGCGTGGTCTCGAAGACGTTGAGTTCGCCACCCTCGAGTGGGTGCATTGGTACAACACGCAACGACTCTTGGAGCCGATCGGAAATGTCTCCCCCGTCGAGTACGAGATGAACTACTATCGGTCGCAGGAAGGCTCGCTAGAGATGGCGAGACTCAACTAAAACAGTCTCCGGAAAACTCGGGACGGTTCAACTTGACTACGACTTTGCGAATTGTCCACCGATAGATGTCTTGGTCGTCCCCAGCGGCCTCGACGTGGAGCCCTTGTTGGCCAACGAAAAGCTAATTGGTTTCATCAAGGACCGCGCCGAAAAAGCGAAGTTCGTTGCCAGCAATTGCGCCGGGGCTTTCTTGCTCGGCAAGGCATGCCTACTCGAAGGCCGCCGCGTAACCACCTACATCGGTGGCACCGAGGATCTGGCCAAGCGCTTTCCCGAGGCCAAGGTCGTCGACAACGAGCACATCGTCACCGACGGCAACATGATCAGCTCGATTGGGGAATTGCATACCTACGACGCGTCCTTGGCGCTGGTCGCGCAGATCGCGGGTAAGGAGACTGCCGACAAAACCGCCGAAGCGCTTTACTACTTTCCGTGGGGAAAGAGCGCTTAGTTGGGTTGAGGAGCGCGACATCATCACGACGTCCTCACGCCGTGAGGTCAAAATACTCATGCGGCTTCCCGATGGTAGAAACGTAGCAACCCGCCAAGCCGTTCACGGGAGCGCACCATAGACACTAAGCTTCTAATTTATGGTCTATTTCAAAAGGGCCGAGTTTTGGCACAGGAGGTGCTTCCGCCATTAAGTGTTGGTGAAATGACGCTAAGACTTTACGCTGCATTAAGTTACAGTCAAAATAGCGCTCACGACCTTCGCTGCGCGCTAAATAGAGCGTAAGCTCCTTTTTTGCAAAGGGATGCGTACATATCACCAACAGCAAACGGCACAAGCACCCAACCGTCCCAGTCCGTTCGACTGATTCTCAAGGCGTTGTCAAGATAAGAAATTCTGGTTCTCCGGATCGGTTATACCAATGACCTGCTCCCCGAAAACTGGTAATCTGAGTTGGAATCGGAGCTGAGATAATGCCCGTGAAGAGGAACGGTCATGAAGCGAAAGCGTTTCGAGCAATGGCGCCAGGACTAAAACACGGTTCGACCTCACAGCTCCCTCGGCTATCTCACGCCGGAGGAGTTCACTCGAAGTCGAGTCGCCTAACAAGCCTGATGCTCAGCCCCGAAACGGATTCAGGCTTGTAGCAGAGAAGGGGGCAGGTCACCATAATAGGACTTGGCGACGGTGCTGCGAAGCCTATCATGGAACCGATGACACGCACTCTTGACACTCCACTCCCGCGAACAGGGAAGCTTTGGAACCACTGGGGCCACGCTGCGGTAGTGGTTTCGATCGCGTCGTCGTCGCTGCTCTCCGGAACGGCCGAGGCTGAAGACCTCTACCTGCGAGCAGGGATCGGCGTAGACCGCCCGACCGAAACCCAATTCACCGACGAGGATTGTTCGAGCGTTCTCCCGGCTGCTCTTTACGGCTGTGGTAGGGGCGGCGACGGCGCGCCGCTCCGTTCGGTTGGGGACTTCGGCACGGCCGCGGGCCTGGAGCTTGGGCTAGGTTACGCTGTTGCTCCCGCCTTGAGACTGGAGGCATTCGTTGAATACTGGCCGCGATTGACTTTCGATGGTCGCGCCAACTTCCTGGACCCCGAACGCCTGCAATCGGTTTCTGCGGATCTATCCTCTCTGTCCGGTATGCTGGCCGCTTATGTCGATCTCCCGGAATCGGGTTTACGCAAGCTCGGTCTGCTCAGCCCATTCGTCGGCGGAGGCATCGGTGCCGCTCGAGTTGCAATCGGTGAGACGCGCATGACGTTCCCGAGGACGACAACCTTCGTTCCGGGCACCAGCCGGAGTGGTCTAACCTGGATGCTTACAGCTGGGCTGGGGATATCGTTGGCTGAGCAGACGACGCTCGATCTTGCCTGGCGTTACACAGATTACGGTGTCATCGAGACCGGCGAAGGCAGGGGTCGGGTCGAATGGCGCGATGGAAGCCGGGAACCGTTGGCGCTCGATCTGGCTCCTACACGGGCGAAGTTGAGGAGCCACGGGCTTCGACTGTCCCTGCGTTACGCGTTCTGATTGGCCGGCCACTTGGTCGTCGATGTCTTCCCCGGCGCTGGCGAGTTCGAAGACAAGGCCGTCGTCCTGCTCGGATTTGGCACCATGTGGGTTCAGGGGTTGGTTCAGTAACCTAGTCAGCAGACGGGGGAGCGGGCTTCAGGTCCGGTCTCCTGTCCTATGACCCGCAAAAAAGAAGATCGCGTACCGCTGGATCGACTTTTTGCGGAGCACAACAGCTGGATCGGCGCGCTCATGACCGAAGGATTCTAGCTTCCATTGGCGAACCAAGCGTAGACACGTCTAATCCGAAACCTCCCGGCGAGCCGGTCTTGAGTTCGTTTGTGTTTTTGGACACGACGGGGAACGAACCCGCCGCGTATCTGCTGTTTGTCTTTGCTCATCGAAACCCCCTACCTCACCGGGGCCATATCGAAGTGCTGAGCGTCGAGGTAAACCAGCCGGTGTGGCATTCTGGCCTTGATGGTTTCGGCCAGACGGGGAAGGATTTTGTCTTCGCGATATCGCAGGGCCATCCACATCGGGAAACTCTCGGCGAGATCCTCGCGCGTCGGATAATCTCGGGCGTAGGTTGAAATGAAATCCATGTCGTCTTGTTGCGCTTGGATCCAGCCAGACGAGGAAGCATGACGGGAATCGAGCGAGGTGTGCGCACCTTCGTGAATGAGGGCTTCTTCAAGAATGCCTTCGGCCTCATACAGATCTGCCTGACCTGTATGAATAAGCACATTGTTGTTGCCGCCACCGAACAACTCAACTCCCTTGTGAATCCAGACTGTCTGGAAATCGGATTGTCGAAGGGCTCGCGGTAGCTGGCCGATCAACCAGCTGTACTTTTTGGCTGCTTGCCGGACTGCGTCAGACGTCTGAAACTCAGGGTTCACCTGAATCTCCAGCCCGAATCCATCCGTAAAGGCCGCATCGAACAGAAACGCGTTGTACGTCACAAACCTGTTTTGCCTTCTATCGAACATCAAGCGATTCCCTCGTCCAGCGTACGACACCGCACGAAAGGTGGTCGGGTCCGACGCTGTCACGATGTCAGGGTCCACAAACAGGGTGCCCGGAATGACGAGAAGATCGGGGGTCGTTTGAGTCGGTGTAGGACTGGTCGGCGTAGTTGGTACACCGCCACCCCCACACCCGACGGCCACGGCCACCCACACGTAACACAGTCCCTTAATCATGACGACTTCCCTTTAGTTTTGGGAATTTTACCATCCGTAAGGCGTTGGTGCACGAATCCGTCTTGGCTGTGAACCGGCGTCAGAGGCTCGGGGGCGTCAGCCCCGTCGTGTCCAAAAACGCAAACGGAGCCCCTAGAGGCGTTCTCGAAATTCGCGGAGACCAGCCGACGCGGCACTGGCTCTGCGATAGGTGATCCTGAGCGGACCTCTCCTCCAGACCATCCCGTTCCGTACAGCTTGTGCGCCCGAACTCCTATGCGGCGGCGCGGTGGTAATAACGGAGCAAGCCGCCCAATTGCTTACGACATCGCGCCTTCCCGTGGGGACTGCCGATGCATTGTTCCGCTTCGATCAACGCGTTCCTCAGCCCTTGATGATTGCGCTCTCCATGATAATGATGTTCGAGAATCGAATGTCCGTTTTCCGCGTCTTTCTCCCGTTCGCTGCCGGCTATTTCTTGTCGCACGTCTTTCGCTCGGTGAACGCGATCGCGGCACCGAATCTCATCGAAACGATGGGGCTGAACGCCTGGATGATCGGTTTTCTCACCAGCGCCTTCTTTTTCGCTTTCGCCGTCTCGCAACTTCCCATTGGTGTCGCGCTCGACCGATGGGGCACTCGCCGAACCGAAGCGGCCCTTCTTGTTGTGGCCGCCGGCGGCGCATTCGTGTTCTCTAGAGCCGCGAGCCCGACGGGTCTGATACTCGGACGGGCGCTCATCGGTTTCGGGATGGCCGCCTGTCTCGTAGCGTCGTTCAAGGCATTTGTCGTCTGGGCACCCTCGCACCGCGTCCCTTTCCTGAACGGCGCCGTCATGGCGGTCGGTTCGGCGGGCGCTCTGGCTGCCACTCTGCCAGTCGAGTGGGCCCTTCGCTTCATGGACTGGCGTGGCCTCTTCCTTACTCTGGGTGTCGTAACACTGGGAGCGGCCGGGTTATTGTTCGTTACGGTGCCCGAGAAGAAGGTGCCATCGCACGTCCCCGACCTCGGCGAATCACTCCAGGGAGTGAAATCGATCCTCACGAGCCGCGTCTTCTGGAGCATCGCACCCTTCTCGGTCGCCCAGGAGGCGGC
This sequence comes from Candidatus Marinacidobacterales bacterium, assembly GCA_965219415.1. GTDB lineage: Bacteria > Acidobacteriota > Vicinamibacteria > Marinacidobacterales > DATDRI01 > CBDCNP01. The sequence goes on along the minus strand of CBDCNP010000002.1, from coordinate 5,411,660 downwards.
CTATCTCTCGATTCAAAGCCTGTGGGCCGGCCCGTGGCTCCGCGATGTGGCCGGCCTCGATCGAGTTCAAGTTGCTAGCGTTTTGATGACGATGGCGATGGGTATGGCCCTCGGCTACCTGGCGTTCGGACGTTTGGGTGAGCTCTGCGCAAAGAAGGGCTTCTCGATCCTTTCCTTGCTCGTGGTCGCGAACCTCGCATTTCTGGTGGTTCAGCTCGGCATCCTGTCCCACTGGAGCGCTGCCGCAAGAGGGCTGTGGCTTCTATTCGGCTTTTTCGGAGCGTCCGGTGTGCTCAGTTTCGTCATCTTGACCCGCCGCTTCGCCGTCACTCTATCCGGCCGGGTCAACACGAGCTTGAACCTGCTCATCTGTCTCGCCGCCTTCGCCTCACAGTCCGGCATTGGCGCGATCATCGAGCGCTGGTCCGCAGGGCTCGAGGACGGCTTTGCACCTGCAGGCTACCGCGCGGCCTTCTTCACCGTCTTGGCGGTCGAGCTCATCTCTCTGCTCTGGCTGACGGCGACGAGGCGATGGAGAGCATAGTGCATTAGCGCGTGCTCATTCCAGGTTCGCGCGCAGCGCCTCGCTCGGTGCGCTGTCGGCTGTCCCTTCCATGTCAAGAGATGTTTCGGATTAGAGGTTGTGAGGTCAGAATACTCATGCGGCTTTCCGATGGTAGAAACGTAGCAACCCGCCAAGCCGTTCACGGGAGCGCACCTTTGCGCTCGGACTGAGGTAACTGGTCGCTGGCTGGGAACAGCAGCAGATTCTCCTTGCCTTGATGATTCCTCTCGTGGTGATGGTAGACGACGTACTCCCTAAGCGCATGGCGGATTCAAGCGGCCCTTGGAAAGGTGCAAACTGCTGACCCGCAATGCGTTCGAGTATTTTGACCAGACGGGCGCTATCGCGTTCGTACGATGACAAGGCAACGCATGACGGCCTCCCACCGGTCTGCCCCGGTCAGTTCGTAAGCATCCGCAGGCCTTCGACAATCCTTGGCTTTTGCCCGCAGATAGCGGAGCTGGTTCGCACCCGTGAACTGATCGGCTGGATCAAGGTCGTGTGTATCCAGTTTCGGAATACCAAGCCTGCATCATGCCCGTGCACCACGCGCGGTCAGTCTCAGTCATCTCGAACCCGGTTGCCTCATCAACTGCCTGGCAGGCCCTCTCCAGTTTCGAGGGGCTTGCATCAGTGTGTACGGACGCTCTCTGCCGCGTGCAGGACGCCACCGCGAGCACTGTGACTAGGGCGATGATTGTGCTTCGAGGAAGAGCCCTCTTTTTAGTGTTTAATGGTCGCTGGATCTTAATCATCGCCACCGCAAACCGCCTGTGCTCCGCAAAAACTCGATCCGTCGTTGATTCCGCAGTTTAGACCTGCCAGGATTGGCCGTTTCGCGGCGAAGAGATGACGTGATCCGACGTCATTGTGAACGTGGAAAGGTTCGCTCTTGCGTTTGCTCTCAAATATTGTGCCCGCTTTCGTCAACGCCTTCGCTTTCGCTCGGAATCTTGTCCGTTCGCAGGGTGCCCTTCTTTTTTGCGGACGACAACGGGTCGTCGTCGCTGCTTTTCGTGAGCTTCGCCGCCACGATGAAGCCATCGTCATCCACGCTAACATGCAGCTTCCGCTGGTGTATCTGGTTCCGTACACTCGATCCGATCTTCAAAACGAAATCTCACCGCACCGTTCGTGTTTTCCATGATAGGGCTCATCCGATATTCTACAAAGGTATGGGGAGAACCTATCTCATGAACAAGATTCGCTTTGCGAGCCTCGCGCTGGCCGTTCTAACCACAGCCTGTGGGCAACCCGACGGGCTTTCCTCTCGGGGGGTCGAGCGCGCGCTGGAGCGCATTCGACCGGAGGCGATCGAGGCTCACATGGCGTTTCTGGCAGACGATCTGCTGGAAGGCCGTGAGGCTGGAACGCGAGGCTACGATCTCGGTGCCAAATATGTCGCCGCTACCTTTCAAGCCATGGGGCTGAAGCCGGGTGGTTCGGATGGCACCTACTTCCAAAACGTCCCCCTTCGCAGCATCAGGCTCGACCCAAGCGTGAGCTCGGTAACACTCTGGCGCAATGGCTGGACGAAAACGCTGCGTAGTGGAAGGGACTATGTCGTCTCACCGAGCGCAACCAGTGAACAACGCGAGATCCGCGCGCCACTCGTCTTCGTGGGTTTCGGCGTGACGGCACCCGAGTTGGACTACGACGACTACGCAGCCGTGGATGCGGAGGGGAAGATCGCGGTGACGCTGTCGGGCGCGCCGGCGAGCTTTCCTTCCAACCAGCGCGCCTATTACTCCGGCACCGCCAAGGCGAAGAACGCTGCCGCCCACGGCGTGGTCGGAATTCTCACCATCCTCACACCGGAGGATCAGAAACGAAGGCCCTGGGCCAGAATGTCGCGTTTCGCTGGCAGGATACGAATGAGATGGCTGGACGGAAACGGAGTCCCTGCGAATGTATGGCCGCAGCTCAAAGGCGGGGCCACTCTCAGGCCGCTCATCGCGGAGAAGCTCTTTTCAAACGGCCCGGCTTCCCTCAAGGAAGTCTTCGCCGCCGCGGAGTCCGGGAGTTTGAAGAGCTTCGCCCTGCCACTCGAGGCCGAGATCCGAACCACTTCCTCGCATGCAGAGCTCGAAAGCCCCAACGTCCTGGCGTTGCTCGAGGGCTCGGACCCAGAGCTGAAAGACGAATACCTCGTCTACAGCGCCCACTTGGATCATAACGGACTGGGAGAGCCCATCGACGGAGACGAAATCTGGAACGGCGCTTACGATAACGCGTCCGGTACCGCCATGCTTCTGGTAGTGGCTCAAGCCTTCATCAACTTGCCCGTGCCGCCGAAGCGCTCGATCCTTTTTCTCGCCACCACCGCGGAAGAAAAAGGGCTTTTGGGCGCCGATTATTTCACCATCAACCCCACCGTGCCCAAAGATGCGATCGTCGCAAATCTCAACATGGACGGCGCGCTCATGGTGTATCCCATAAAAGACTTGGTGATCTACGGAAGCGAGCACTCGAGTCTCGGCGACGCTTTCGAGCGGGCAGCGGCGCGAATGGACGTCGAGCTCAGTCCAGATCCTATTCCGGAGGAAACGGTCTTCATTCGGAGCGATCAATTCCCCTTCGTGCGTCAAGGCATTCCCGCCGCCTATGCCTTTGTCGGGCTTCAAACCACCGACCCCGACATCGACGCCGAAGCCGCTTTTGCGGAATGGCTAGCGACTCGCTACCACACTCCCAAGGATGACATGAACCAAAAGATGCACTTCGAATCGGGCGCCCGATACGCGGCGGTGAACTTCTTGGCCGGCTACCTGGTGGCGCAAGATCCCGAACGACCGGCGTGGTACGAGGACGATTTCTTCGGAGACAAGTTTGGGTCTAAGAGAAAAACAGCTTCAGCTCCGTAACTTCCGCTACCATCAGCTCCTGGACCCCGCCCTGTGCCAAAACTCGGCCCAGCCGGCATCGACGAAAGAACTGCGCCTCTCGAAATCAGGCTAAAAGTCTAGCACGCGAACAGGTTACGCGGCGGCCGCCAACACTTGACTGCGGAAGCACCCATCGGTGCATCGGTTGCGTGTCCTTCATCATTACTGTAGTCGGCACCCTGAGCAGCAGCGGGGGAACCGTCCGGCGCAGCAGACTTCTGGTCAGGCTCCATCGTTGTCCTCCGCCGTGATTCGGCCACGGGTGCTCCGCAATAGGCGGGGCGGACGCGGACTCTATGCAGTCGGACGCGGATGCCCGAACTCGTCCTGTGCCAAAACTCGGCCCTTTTGAAATAGGCCATAAATCAGCAGCTTAGTGTCTGTGTTTGCGCCGGGGCCAAGGGCCGTAGGCTTTACAATCGTCTGGCCCGAGGGTGTTATCTTCAGCTCCATGATGACGTACCACGTGCAATTCCTACTGCTCGTTCTAGCTGGCTGGGTCAACCGCCAGCAGCAGGATGTGATCGACTACCTGCAAGAGGAGAACCGTGTGCTCCGAGCCGGGCTTCGGGGCAAGCGTCTCAGTCTCTCGGACGACGACCGGCGCAGGCTCGCGGTCAAGGCCCAGGCTTTGGGCCGCGAGGCGCTGGCCCAGATTGCGTCCGTTGCCACACCCGCTACGCTTGTGCGCTGGTACCGCCACCTCATCGCAGCCAAGTACGATGGCAGCAAGAACCGGAGCCCAGGCCGACCTCCGACGGCGAAGGACATCCGTGAGCTCATTGTGCGCGTGGCGCGGGAGAACCCGACGTGGGGATATACGCGCCTGCGAGGCGCACTCAAGAACCTCGGACATGAACTCGGACGCAACACCATCAAGAGGCTCCTCGCCGAGCACGGTATCGCTCCTGCGCCGGAGCGGGGCAGGAGCATGTCGTGGAGCACCTTCATCAAGGCTCATTGGGGTGCCATCGCTGCGACAGACCTGTTCCCCGTCGAGGTGGTGAACCCGTTCGGGCTCGTCCGCTACCATGTCCTGTTTGTCATCGATATCGCCACTCGCTGCGTGTGCATCGGTGGGATAACGTCGGACCCCAACGGGGAGTGGATGAAGCAGGTGGCAAGAAACCTCACTGACCTGTGGGATGGTTTCCTCCTTGGCAAGCGATACCTCATCCACGACCGGGACCCGCTATTCACCGAGGCGGTACGTGGGCTGTTGAGAGATTCAGGCGTGAAGCCCCTTCGCCTTCCCGCTAATAGTCCGAATCTGAACGCATATGCGGAAAGATTCGTTCTCTCCATACGTCGAGAGTGTCTCGACCGCTTCGTACCTCTCAGTGAGCGACACCTGCGCACAGCGGTAACCGAATACGTAGTGCACTATCACACAGAACGGAACCACCAAGGTCTCGGCAACGAGCTCATCACACCTCTGCCGGCAAGCGCGAATGACGCTGGCCCCATCGTGTCGCGAGAGCGACTTGGGGGCATTCTCAACTACTACTGCCGTGCCGCGTAGATGGTCGCCGGCGACGGTAGCCACTCGGCGGGCTCGACAGGCGTAGCGTGGAAACAGCTTCAGGAACACGCTTCGATATTCGCTCTCGACTAGGAGGTCATCTGCATGGTGACGAGCTCTTGTCAATAGGTGTGTAAAAAAGTTCAGGCAGCAGCAACCTTCGACGACTCCGTTACCCTGTCTCCATCTTCAAATCGAACGCCCAGGTGAACCTCTCGCATCAGCTCCGGTGCGTTGAGCCGGCGAAAATTCTTCTCCGCAACCAGAAGCAGTTTGAAGATTGTCGCAGTGGCGGACTCGACTTTCTTGAACCTTTTGGCCGCATCCGTTCTCAATCTCAGTGCAGCGAACGGTGACTCCACGACGTTGCTCGTGCGAAGGTGTTGCCAGTGAGGCTTGGGAAAGGAATAGAAGCTGACCATCCGCTCCCAGTCCTCGTCGAGCACGTGCGCGGCCCCCGGAAGACCCTTGCGCAAGCACCAATCCTGGAACTTGGGCCTTCTTCGTCTCGCACTCCTGCAGGCTGGTGGGGTAGGGGGTCGCCGTCAACAGCGGCTTGGCCTGCGCCTGGTCCCTTTTCGGAATCCGGTCCAGTACGTTGAGGATTCGGTGGTTCCAGCACCGCTGCTCCTCAGCTTCTGGAAATACGTTTCGGGTCGCGGCCCAGATGCCGAGATGACCGTCACCGATCACCAAACGGGGACATCTCAGACCGCGCTTCTTCAGTCTCCGTAGCAGCGACGACCATGACGCTTCGGATTCTCGATGCCCGGCCTCCAGCGTCAGGACGATTTTCGTCCCGTCGGACAGGCCACCAACCGCAACTAGCACCGCCGCCTTGTCCTTCTCAAGGCCGGCCTTCACGTACACGCCATCTACCCACAGGGACACGAGCTCGAGTTCGTCCAGTGGGCGAGCTAGCCACTGCTCGTACTCTCCCTGCCATTTCTGTTTCAGCCGCGACACCGTGCTGGGAGAAAGTGGAGCGTCCTCCCCTAGAAGCCCGCGGAGCGCCAAATCGAAATCTCCGTGAGCTAGTCCATGCAGGTACAGCTCCGGAATCAACTCGCTCACCGTTTCGCTCCGACGCTTGAACAGCGGAAGCACTCGACTTTCGAACCTCTCCTCCACGTCCCCTACTCTCGGCCGGCGAACCGTCACCGTGCCCACGCTCATCGTCAGCTTCCGAGGCTTACCGTATCCATTTCGATAGCCCGCCGTTGTGTCCACGGGCTTCCGTCTCTCCGATTTCTCACGCCCGAGAAGCTCCGTGACTTCGGCTACCATCAGCTCCTGCACCCAATCCTGGATCTCGAGCCTCGCCCACTTCTCCAGCGACTCCCAAGCCACCCTTGACGAGCTCCGTCGTCTTGTGGTCTTTTCCTTCATGGCGGTGTCTCCTTCCGTTGGCCCCTTCACGCCGTGTTTCGTGACGCGGAAGGTTACTCCGCCTTTACTTTATTTCCACACCTTCTGAGGGTAGCTCCCTTCTGGTCCCGCACGGCACTGTCAGAAGGCATGTCCCTGGCGGGGAACCCCGAGCCGTTACGGAAGAAGAGCTAGAGAAGATGAAATCGATTGTTCGCCAGGCAATGGAGGAAGGAGCTTGGGGCATGAGTACCGGGCTACAGTACATTCCTGGCCGCTATGCCGACACAGAGGAAGTCGTTGCCCTCGGCAAAGTTGTCGCTGAATTTGGAGGAGTTTACAACAGCCATCAACGCCATGAAGGAAAATACATGGTTGAAGCCACCCAAGAAACCATAAGGATCAGCAAAGAAACCGGCTTACCCGGCAATGTGACGCATATTAAGGCAGGCGGCAAAAGCAGTGCTTGGGGACTGATGAAAGAGGCTGTGAGAGGGATTAACGAGGCTCGGGCTAACGGATTGAGCATCACCGCAGACATGTATTCCTACGCGGAGGCAGGAGGAGGGTCGCTTTCAACCGTCTTTAACATCCCCGCAGACATGGAGCCTTTGGCAAAATTGAAAGGAAAAGTGAGGGATAGAGACCTACCAGATAAAGACCGGGAGAAGTCTAGGAAACAGTATAGCGATGAACTGGTAGAAGCCCTTTCTGATCCAACAAAGCGGGAGAGAATCAGGAAACTAACCGCCGAAGGTTGTCCCGACTGTTCGAATTATGTGATGATGTTCTACTGGGATTCTCTGTGCATCACAAGATCCGAGAAAAACACTCATCTGCTCGGCAAGACTCTAGCTGAGGCTGCAGAGGACAGGAAGAGAGAGCAAGTCCTCAACAGTCTGTTCTGGTCGATCTCCCCTCCGGTAGACCCGTTCGATGTGGCCGCAGATCTATATATAGAGGAAAAAGAAGACCTGTATGTCAGCGGGGACTGGATGTCGGAGGATGACATGAAGTATGTTATGAAGGAGAAGTGGCTGATGTTTGCCAGTGATGGATTCGGTCTGCCTCTCGATGCAAGAAGACCCGTTCACCCTCGCAACTACGGCAACTTTCCTAGAGTTCTCAGAAAATACGTCCGGGAAGAAAAGGTAATAAGCCTAGAAGATGCAGTCAGGAAGATGTCATCCCTTCCTGCCTCGTTCCTCAGGCTGAAGGATCGAGGATTGTTATTGGAAGGATACAAGGCCGACGTTGTTATCTTCGACGCCGAAAAAGTCGAGGATAAAGCCACATTTCTCAACCCTCACCAGTACAGCACAGGGTTCGAATACGTGATTGTCAGCGGAGAGATAAGCAGGGCGAATATAACCAAATCCTCAACGGGAAAGTCCTACTCTTAACAGAAAACAATTGAGTACCGACATTATCGGCTCACATACTCACGGTGTTTGCATAAGCCCCTAGATATTGGAGAGGTGTGATGAAGACTTTTGTGGATCCGAATGACTTTCCTGCGGCACAGAAGTTCGCCTATTTGAACGCGGCTTCTGTTGCCATGATGTACAAGGAGGCGTCGAGCGCTGTCATCGAATGGCAAAAGGACATTGCCGAGAACGGCACCATGAACTTCGATGAGGTGGCCGAAGAAAGACTATTTGATGATCTCCACAAAGCTGCTGCAGGTTTGTTCGCTTGCAAGAAAGAGGACATTGCCGTGGCCTCCAGTGCCAGTGAACTCATGAGCTCTCTAGCATGGGCATTCGCACCTAAGCGAGGTACCAACATTGTCAGCACCGATATTACGCACCCGAGTACGATCTATCCTTGGATTCGCGTATCTAGACAGATGAACTCTGAGGTCAGGTGGGCTAGAGGCGGAAATGGATATGTGGATCCTGAAAAAATAATCCAGCTGATGGACAATAAAACATCGATAGTCTGCCTATCTCATGTTGAGTATGGAGGCGGCCAGCTCTATGATCTGTCACTCATGGCTGATAAGGCTCACGCTCATGGTGCCTTGCTCGTCATAGACGCCACCCAATCTGCGGGTGCGGTTCCAATAGATGCCACCTCGTCGAAGGTTGACGCGTTAGTCAGCTCAGCTTACAAGTGGCTTTGCGGGCCATTCGGAGTCGCAGCTATGTATCTAGCGCCCAATCTGCAGAACAAATTGGAGCCTGGTTTGGTCGGCTGGCGGAGCCATAAAGACATGTGGGATTTTCAGGCAGACCGGCTAGAATACCCAGATACGGCCAAGCGGTTCGAGTTCAGCACAATGGCCTACGGCTGTCCTATTGGCCTGGCACGCTCCATTGAATACCTTGTAAAGGTAGGGGTGGAGAGAATCTTCGCGCACAACAAGCTTCTATCTTCTCAGCTTATTCAGGGTTTGGAGGAACGAAACGCAGAGATTATCTCACCCCAGAGTGACGAAGAACGGTCATCCATAGTTGCCGCTCGTTTCCCAGGAAAAAATTCATCTGAGATTGCCAGACGTCTCAATGAAGCAAAAGTGATGGTCTCGGCCAGAAAGGACTTCATAAGGTTTTCTCCCCATCTCTATAATGAAGCCGAGGATATTCAGAAGGCTTTAGAGGAGATCGACAGAATCTTGAATTGAGGGCCTGCGTCATAGCGACGAAGAACGCCTGGGCCTGCAGGGCCTATAGTCCGAATGAATCGAAAGACGACCGACGACGGCAGCGCCAAGCTGGTACGCGGACTCGGCCTACTCGACTCCACCTTCCTGGTCATCGGAATCACCATCGGCTCGGGGATCTTCCTCACCACCGGCGTCATGGCCGAGTCTTTGCCATATCCGGGCTGGTTGCTCGTCGCCTGGGCGGTGGGGGGTCTGCTGACTATAGCGGGAGCACTGACCTACGCGGAGCTCGGAGCGGCGATGCCGGAGGCGGGGGGGCAGTACGTCTACCTGCGGGAGGCCTACGGGCCTCTGTCGGCATTTCTGTTCGGCTGGATCATCTTCCTGGTGTACCAGCCGGGCGCCGTCGCCCGCCGTGGCCACGGGCTTTGCCGTGTACTTGGGCTATTTCTTGCCCGGTCTCGCCATCGACAACGTGCTCGTCTCCGCCGTGGGGGGGGAAAAAGCCTCTCCGTCTCCGCCGGACAGCTCGTCGCGGTCGCCATCATCATCTTCCTCACCGGGATGAACGTGCTCGGCCTCCGCATCGGAGCGCTGATCCAGAACGTCTCGACGGTCCTCAAGGTCGCGGCGATCGCGGTCTTCGTCGTCCTGGGTCTCTGGGCCGGTCGCGGTCCGGCGCACGAGCTCCCAACCGTGATGGAAGGAGGAGAGAGTCTCTCGCTCCTAAGTGGCTTCGGTGTGGCCCTGATCGCGGTCCTTTGGTCGTACGATGGCTTCACCAATCTCAACTTCTCTGCCGGCGAAATCAAAGAACCCGCCCGGACTCTGCCACGGGCGCTCATCCTCGGGACTGCGGTGATAACCGCCACATACCTCCTCGTGAATGTGGTGTACGTCCGGGCGTTACCCGTTGCCGAGATGCAAGGGGTGCTCTCCGTGGCGGAGAAGGCGGCCTCGGCACTCCTGGGCCCCGGGGCGGCCGCCTTCATTGTCGCTGCGATCGTGATCTCCACGTTCGGGTCCACGAACGGGTCGATCCTGGCGGGCGCACGGGTCTACTATGCCATGGCGGAAGACCGGCTCTTCTTTCGGTCGGTCGCCCGCGTACATCCCCGCTACCGCACGCCTCATGTCTCCCTCTGGCTTCAGTGTTTCTGGGCGTGTGCCCTGGCGCTCTCGGGGACCTTCGAGCAGCTCTTGACCTTGCCCAGGAAAAGTGGACGGGTTGATTATCTCGCATGAGCAGTTTTGAGATCATGAATCCGTTCGAACACCATTGGGCTGTTGTAATCGAGTGACGAGTGGAGTCGATATGGATTGTAGAACCCCTCGATGTAGCTCACGACCGCGTCTTTGGCCATACGTCGTGTTGGCCAACTACGTCGGTGGAGGAGTTCGGTCTTGAGTGTGCCGAAGAAGCTCTCGGTCACGGCGTTGTCCCAGCAATCACCCTTGCGGCTCATCGAGCACACGATGCCGTACTCATCGAGCACGGCCTGGTAGGTCGCAGCCGCGTATTGAGTACCACGGTCTGAATGATGCACCAAGCCACTTTCCGGCAGGCGGCGCCCCAAGGCTATGTGAAGCGCCTCGAGAGCAAGCTCCGCGCGCAGGTGGGGCTGCATCGCCCAGCCGACGACACGACGCGAGAACAGATCGAGGATGACCGCCAAGTAGAGCCAGCCTTCCCAAGTCCGGATGAAGGTTATGTCCGTCACCCAGAACTGGTTCGGTCGTTCGGCTTCGAAGTTCCGACCGAGCACGTTGGGTGCGACAGGACGATCGTGCTTGCTGTCGGTCGTGCGGCGAAAACGCTTGCTGGGCAGGCCCTGCAGACCCATCTCACGCATCAGCCGTGCCACTCGCTGCTTGCCCACCTCGACGTTCTCCCCGTCAAGCTGGCGACGTACACGCTCCCTGCCGTAGGTACCACGGCTATGGGCGTGGATCGCTTGGATGCGCAGCTTCAGCTTCCCATCCTCACACTGTCGCTTGCTGGGCGCGCGCTTCATCTGAGCGTAGTAGCCGCTGGTCGATACCCTCAGGACTCGGCACATCACCCGCACCGGGTAGTTGGCCCGCTCCGCGTGAATGAAATTGAATCTCATTCGCTTTCTTTCGCGAAGAAGGCCGCCGCCTTTTTTAATATTTCTCGCTCTTGCTCCAACGTGCGCACTCGACGTCGTAGCGAACCCAGCTCATCACGTTCCGCCGTCGTCAGAGCCTCGCGTGGACCTTCACCGTGATCAACTTTGTATTGTTTCACCCAGTTTCGAAGGGATGATTCCGTCAGGTCCAGTTCCTTAGCGACCTGGCCGATGCTGCGCTCGCCTTCCCTGAACAACCGGACCGCTTCCTTCTTGAACTCCCCCGTGAACTTCCTGCGTCGTCGTTTTCCCATGGACGCCTCCAGGCGCATTGTCGCGCCTCGGTTGGTGTCCACAAAACCCGGGCAGGGCCATCTTCACCTATGCTACATTCGCGGCGATTCTGCTCTACGTGGCTGCCGCGGCCAGTGTGTTCACCCTCAGGTGCACGCGTCCCGACCTCCCGCGCCCCTATAAGGTGTGGGGATACCCGGCCGTTCCGGCGTTCTTCCTGACGTCCGTGGTCGCCATCGCGATCACCGGCCTCATCGAACGGCCCCTGGAGTCGTTCTCCGGACTCGGCGTCCTGGCCCTCGGCATTCCCGCGTACTACTTCTGGAAACACCAAGGTCGGAGAGGAGGTTCCGAGGCTTGATTCTCAAGAAGCACTACGCGTATCGCCAGTGAGAAGATCAACTATGTAATACGCCAGAGAGTTCGGAAGTTCAGAGGAGGCATTGGTGAAAAGAACCATACCTATATTGTCATCAGGCAAGAAAAGCACCTGAGTGTTTGTGCCTGTGGCGCTCCCACTGTGATAAACCACTTTTTGACCGTGATATGTTTCAAGAAACCATCCCAAACCATAATTTTGAAACGCATCAACTCTACGCGGTCGGCTCATATGCATATGCGGCGTGATTAATTGCTTGAAACCTGATTCTGAGAGAAGTTCTTTTCCAGCATGTTTCCCCTGATTGAGATTAAGAATGACCCATATGAGCATATCGTCGATATTGGAAGCGAGCGTTCCTGCCGGTCTTATAGCCGTGCCCTCGAATTCAAATTCAATTCTCTTAACAGAGCCGTCTCCAATGGCATGAGGGAACGCGACATTGTCCCGAAAAGGGGGGTCTTCCTCTGACAAATCTGTAAACTCCGTCCTCGCCATACCCAACGGTTCCAATATTCTGTTGTGGATGACTTCTTCATAGGTACTGTTTGTAACCTGACCGGCAACATAGCCGCCAGCCATGAACATTGTATTGTTATATTGAAATTGCTCTCGGAACCCCACGTTGAGATCAGCGTTTTGTATGCTGGCAACCATCTCTTTCCGCGTCAGGGTACTCCCCATCCAGCTTACCGCACTCTCCGGAACGCCGGTCCGGTGAGTGACCAGGTCTTTCACGGTGATATGCGTTGAAACATAGTCATCATTATGAACGGCAAATGTCGGCACATAAGTACGGACGGGAGCGTCCCACTCGACAAGCCCGTCATCAACAAGCATAGCGAGCGCCGTCGTGGTAAAGGGTTTGGTGGTTGATCCGATAAGAAAAATAGACTGGGAATCAAGCGGAAGACCTGTATTGGTATCTCTGGTCCCAAAACCTTCGGCGAGAATCACTTTACCGTCCTTTATGATCCCCACCCCAAGCCCCGGGACTTTAGTTTCTTCCATCGTCTTTTTGATATGTGCGCGTAGTGTGTCAAGTTGTTCTTCCGTTTGACTTGCATTCTGCACACTGGCGCTACAGGAAAATAAAGTAATCATCGATAATGGGATCACAATCATTCCTGTGTAATTTTTCAAGGCTGGCTTTGGTAGGTCTAACAGATTGACGCTAAGGCTCGCGGTAACCCGGGCCCCGGACGACCATCCCGGAACGGGCGTCGGTGATCTTGCCTGCGTCGAGGACCGCTTCGCCGTTCACGAAGACGTAGGCGATCCCCTCCGAGAACTGATGCGGTTTGTCGTATGTGGCCTTGTCGATGATCGTCGCCGGGTCGAACAGCACGATGTCGGCGTAGAAGCCCTCCCGGAGCAGACCGCGATCTTTGATTCCTAGGATCTGGGCCGGCAGCGAAGTGGCCTTGCGAATCGCGTCCTCGAGGGTTAGCACGCCGAGCTCGCGGACGTACTCGCCCAGGATCTTCGTATAGCTGCCGTACCCGCGCGGGTGCACGCCTCCTTCGGAGAGCGGCCCGTCCGAGGCGACGGTGGCGCCGTCGCTCCCGAAAGCGACCCACGGCTGCTTCATGGCAAGGCGCAGGTCGGTTTCGTCCGTAATGAGAACCGTCATTCCGGTATCGCCGGCCAGGACGATGTCGAGGACCACGTCGCGTGGATCCTTACCATCGGCGGCGGCGATGTCCGCCAGCGTTCGGCCCTCGTAAGGTTTGAGCTTCGGCCTTCCTCGCGCGTCGGTGATGGAGAACCCTGCGGGACCGTCGCCCGCCCCGTAGTACTCGTTCTCCCAATCGGAAGTCGGTGCAGAAAGCTCTCGCTTGATGCGTTCTCGAGTCCCGGGATCGCTGAGCCGCTCCACGATCTTGGGTCGGCCGCCGTCCTGGACCCACGGCGGGAGGAGGGCGGTGAAGCTGCCGCCGGCGCGGACGTACGGGTACTGGTCCGCGGTGATGCTCAAGCCTTCCTGGCGCGCCTCCTCGATCAAGCGTATAGCCTCCGGCATGTCGCCCCAGTTTTGGGTGTAGGTCACCTTGAAGTGCGTGACGTGCCCAGGGATCTCGGCCTCGCGGGCGATCCGAAAGATCTCGGCGAGCGATTCGCGAAAGGCGTCACTTTCGCTGCGCGGGTGAGTCTGGTAAACACCGCCGTACTCCGCGGCAACCTTCGCCATCTCGATCAGTTCTTCGGTGCGGTTGAAGCGGTCCGGGGAGTACATCAGCGCGGAGTAGATGCCGAGGGCCCCGTCCTCCATCGCCTCCCGCACCATCTGGCGCATGCGATCGAGCTCGTCGGGTGTTGCGGGACGATCCTCATGGCCGATCACGATCTCGCGCACCGTCGACGTGCCGAGATACGTTGCGAAGTTGATGTTGGCGGGGGTCCGCTCGAGTCTCTCGAAGTAATCGCCGAGCGTCCGCCAATCGGGTGTGATACCGAAACGCTCGTAGGCGCGGCGTTGCTCCTCAATGAGGGTGGGTGTCAGCGGTGCCACCGAAGAGCCCTCGCCCTCGATCTCGAGTGTGACTCCCTGCGTGATCTTGCTCGCCGCACGTGGATCGACGAGAAGCTTCCACGAGGCGTGGCTGTGCATGTCGATGAAGCCGGGTGAGGCGACCCGGTTCTTCGCGTCGATGTGGCGTCTCGCCGGGGCCGAAGATAGGTCCCCGATAGTGGCGACCCGTTTGCCCCGGATGCCGATGTCGCCCCGGTACCAGGGGTTGCCCGTGCCGTCGACGATGCGGGCGTTCGCGATCACGACGTCGTACGGCGCGTTCGGCGACGAACTTTCCTGGACAATACCAGTAGGGCCGGCGCAAGCCGCTATCAGTAGCGCTAGGTGGATCACAGGTTTTCCTTTAGGGTCCGAGCGTGAGGGTAACGAGCCGGTCCACGAAGCGTGCCTGGTTCTTCATCCCGGGGATCGATGCCAGGTTGGAAATGACGAGCACCAGCACACCATCTTCCGGAAACCGGTAGTAGGCTGCCGAGACGCCGAAGCCCGAGCCGCCACCATGGCCGATCCACGTCGTGCCGCGGGCGCTCTTGCCGACCCGCCACCCGTACGCGTACTTGACGTCGTCCCGCGCCGTGACGTGCGGTGTCCACAACTTCTCCCGAGCCTCCGCGGAGAGAACGCTGTGTGATTGGAGCGCCTGCTCCCAGCGAACCAGATCACCGGTCGTGGTCAGGATGCATCCGTTGCCGAAGCAGTGCCAGTAAGTACCGTCGGGACCCCAATTGCGGTTGAAGGTGAAGCCATTGTCCTTCTCGCCGTTGTAGTTCCGCGACATGCGCTTCATGTCCCAGCGAGGCCCGGTGTAGCCGGTTTCGGTCATCCCCGCCGGGCCGAAGAGCTCCTTGGCGAGATAGCTCTCGTACTTGAGGCCCGAGACGTCCTCCACGACGGCGGCGAGGATGCTGTAGCCGGGGTTCGAGTAGCGGTACTCGTCACCCGGGACGCTCAGCAGAGGCATCTTGAAAAAGACCTCGAGCGCGAGATCGCGGGGCGCGTAGTTGGTGTCCTCTCCGTAGTAGTGGTCGAGGCCCGAGGTGTGTGTGAGGAGCTGGTGAAGTGTGATGCCCGCCTTGTCGGAAGGAATGTCGGGGAAGTGCTGACCCAGTGTGTCGCTTGTGCTCAGCTTTCCGGCCATTTCTAGCTTGAGGATGGCCGCGGCGGTGAACTGCTTCGTGATCGACCCGATGTCGAAGATGGTGTCGGGTCGACAAGGGATCTCGCGCCGCCGGTCGGCCATGCCGTAGCCCTTGTGGAGGACGATCTCGCCGTCCTTCGATACGAGGACGGTGCCCGAGAAGCCGGCGTCCTCCAACGCGGACATGTGAATGTCGAGACGAGAACCGGCGTCGCCGTTGACGACCTCCGTCTTGAGGTCAAGCGTCGACGCGGTGACAGACGTGAAAAGAAGCGCTACCAGCCATCCTAGTAACATGGAAGCCTCCGGTCTGAATCCACTCAATGCCGTGGGGCCCCACCCCCATGGCTTCTCGCTCCGCAACTCCGCTGCGCTTCGTGCTGCGCTCGGGTCGAGGACTCCCTTCAATGCCGCGGGGCCCCACCCCCACGGCTTCTCGCTCCGCAACTCCGCTGCGCTTCGTGCTGCGCTCGGGTTGAGGACTCCCTTCAATGCCGCGGGGCCCCACCCCCACGGCTTCTCGCTCCGCAACTCCGCTGCGCTTCGTGCTGCGCTCGGGTTGAGGACTCTCTAACGGGCAAGCTCTTCCCGCAGTCGCTCGCCGATCGTTATTTCCTGGCCGTCGACGATGCAGTCGACGGCGGCGACCAGGGTGTCGCCGAGAACGACCGTGGCGATGCTCGGCTCGCCCGCGGCGAGGGCGTCCGAAATCTGCTGCGCGGTGTGTTCGATGGAGTTAAAGGAAATCGTGGCACAGTTCACCGGCTCCGAAAGGAGTCGCTCGTCCATCGTGAAATACATTGGCCCGGCCTCGATCCCCGAGACCCCGTCGAGCTTTCCGATCATCCGGTCTACACGGCCCGCGTAGCTGGCCCAGCGCGCTTCATGGTCCATCGCTAGCCATTCCTCGAGCGCGACCACCGTGCCCACGACGATCTGGCGATCCATTTTGAAGGCCCGGCCGAACGATCGGTAGAGCCCCGACTCGAACTCGGTAAAATCGACGCCCGCCACGGCGTCCATGAGATTCTTGCGGCCGCAGAGAAACCCGCCGCCGTTCGGCCCGCCGAAGTACTTGGCGCTGAAGCATGCGAGCTCGGCGCCCGCCGCGGTGAAGCTTCCGAGGAGGCTCGTCGGATAGTTCAAGTACGCCGCATCCACAAACGTCGGGATTCCGAGATCTCGCGTTACCTCGAGCGTCTCCTTTAGGCTCAAACTGTTGTCCTTGCCGTCGAGGTGTGCCGGGAATAGCACCATTGCCGTACGGGGACCGAGCACCTTCCTAAGCTGGTCGGCACTCGTTCCATCCTTGCCGCCGGCCTCCACCAGACTCGCGCCGGCCATGCGCGCGCAGCGGTCGTACTTGTATCGATGGTTGTGTTGGATGACGACTTCCACTTTGGTAAGACCGGTCGTATCGGGCAGGCGCTCCCAGGCAACGCCGTCCATCCCCGTCATGCAGGCCGCCGTACCCAACGCGATGGCCGACGACGCGCCCGGCGTGACGCGCGCCGACTCGGCGCCCACCAGCTCGGCGACGTGGCGTCCGGTCCTCTTGAGTAGGTCCACCATGCTCACGTAGGAACGGTTGACCTCCTCCATGGCAGCCCACACGGTGGGAGAGAGGATCGATCCGCCGAGATCGGTATAGACTCCGCAAGCATTAATGACCGGCCGGATACCGAGACGGCCAAAGATCGCTGGTGGTGTGGCTTCTAACGTTCGGAAAGATTTACTCATGACCGCAAATGCCCCCTCAGACAGGGCTGGGACGCCCTCTCGGCAGGGGGGATTCTACGTAGGTTTGCTCAACGTGTCAACAAATTGATATATAGGACCGCGTTGATAGCGCAGCTTATTAATGTTGGGTGCGGCCCCCTTATGAAAGGCTGCAATTCCTGCCGATTCGCAGGCGCCGCCAGGCGGTGGGTGGCGCTCGTCGCTGTAAGCCTCGCCGCCGCAAGCTGTGCAAGCTGTTCTGGCCCAGAGCCAACGCCAGAAGCGGCGGCATCCATGGAGACCGCCCGCAACCTCGTCCTGGTTACCATCGACACACTGCGAGCGGATCGCCTCGGCTGCTATGGAAGCCCGTCCGTCGAAACTCCGCACCTTGACAGGATCGCCTCCGAAGGAGCGATGGCGCTTCAGGCCAGCGCGCCGGTTCCTCTCACACTGCCCTCGCACGCGTCGCTCATGACCGGCCGCCTTCCCCCGGAGCACGGGCTACGGGACAACTTCGCCCCGCCGCTTCCAGAATCGCAGCCGACTCTGGCCGAGATCCTGAAGCAAGCCGGCTTTGAGACTGCGGCCTTCGTCTCGGCGGTCGTGGTCTCGGCTCGCACCAGCTTGGGTCGAGGGTTCGAAACTTACGAAGACGACTTCGAGGTGGTCGGTGACGTTCGTTTCCTAAACTCGGTCCAGAGGCGGGGCGATCAGACACTCCAACAGGCCGAAGAATGGCTCGATAAACGCGACCCGACGCGACCATTCTTCGCTTGGATTCACGTCTACGACCCGCATGAGCCTTACGAGCCGCCCGAGCCCTTTGCCTCGCGTTACGCGGGACGACCCTACGACGGTGAGGTGGCGTGGTCCGACGCGCTCATGGGCCGGCTGTACGCCACTTTAGAGCGACTCGACCTTTTGCAGGACACGCTTCTGGTCGTCACGTCCGACCATGGCGAGGGGCTGGGCGATCACGAGGAGTCGCTGCACGGCTTCTTCGTCTACCAGACCACGCTCCAAGTGCCTCTCATCGTCCGCGGACCGGGCGTTCGTGCGGGGAATCGAATCGAGGCGGCGGTCCAGATATCGGATCTCTTTCCCACCGTCCTCGACTTCTTGGGGGTTGCTGTGGTTCCCGATGTCTCTGGCCGAAACGTGGCTTCGGCTTTTCGGGGCATCGAGCCGCTCGCGGAGGAAGCCATTTACGCCGAGAGCCTGATTCCGCGGCTCCACTTCGGCTGGAGCGAGCTTCGCACGCTTCGGGAGGGACGCTTTAAGTTCATCGAAGCTCCGCGCCCGGAGCTATACGATCTCGTTGCGGATCCCGGCGAGCTGCACAATCTCGTAGGTGAAAAGAAGGCTCAGGCCAAGACGATGCGCGAGGCGTTGCTGCGGGAAATCGACCGCCTCGAAGGTATGGCTCCCTCGACCGATCCGGCCGAATCGGTGCCGAGCGAGGAGGTCCGCCGACAACTGGGAGCGCTCGGCTATCTCGGCGCCGGCGGTGGCGGCAGCAACCCCGGCGCCGATCCCAAGGACAAGGT
The DNA here is from genome assembly GCA_965219415.1 of Candidatus Marinacidobacterales bacterium. Classification (GTDB taxonomy): domain Bacteria; phylum Acidobacteriota; class Vicinamibacteria; order Marinacidobacterales; family DATDRI01; genus CBDCNP01. Next base: position 5,393,009 of record CBDCNP010000002.1, on the reverse strand, counting down.
CGAAGAGTTCCGTTTAGCCAACCGCCTGATCCGCGACGCCCTCGTGCGCCTGCAGGCTGGAGATCCTCATGAGAGCGTCGAGCTCTTCGAGCGTCTCCTCGCGCGCGGGATCCAGAGCTATGAGGTCCACTACTACATGGGGCGGGCGCTCTTGGAGCTTTCGCGTTTCTCTGACGCGCAACCGCACCTCGAGGCGGCCCAGCGGTTGCAGCCCCATGCCGCGGAAGTCTACGGCTCCCTGGCGGACTGCTATGCCGCACGTCGCGACATCGAAGGCGCGCTCGGGATCTTGCAGCAGGGACGGCGCGCAGTGCCCGACGATCCCGGACTGCCCCGTCAAGAGGCGCTCCTCCGTGTCCGAATCGGTGAGGTCTATCGGGACAAGCACAACCTCGAAGAGGCGGCCCAGCAGCTTCGCCTCGCCGTCAACCTCGACCCCGCGCCGGCCGAGTACTGGAACTCTCTAGCGACAATCCTGGGCGCCGCTAGCCATTGGGAGGAGTCGGCTATCGCGTTTCGCCATGCGATCGAGCGCAATCCAAGTAACCATCTTTACGTCTACAACCTGGGCCTCGTTTTGTTTCGCAGCGGTCGCCACGACGAGGCGGCCCGGCAGTTTCGGCGAGCGCTCGAGCTGAAGCCCGATTTCCAAGCGGCGAAGGACCGCCTCGACGAAATCGCCTCGGCTGCTAGAAGCGCTACTTCACACCGGTAGCGACGGCGATCCACCGTAACTACGAAGAGACAGAAGGGGATGTTATGAAGGGGACATGTCTGTGGCTCGCATCGTTTCTGTTCGGCACCGTTTCGGCTGCGTTCGCCGAGGACACTCGCTTCTTGCACCAACCGGATATCGACGCCGAAAGGATCGTCTTCGTGTACGGGAGCGACCTGTGGACGGTGCCGAGAAGCGGCGGCAAGGCGGCCCGCCTGACTTCCCACCCGGGTGTCGAGTCCCAACCCAAGTTCTCACCGGACGGCGCGTGGGTCGCTTTTTCAGGCGAGTACGGCGGCAATATGGACGTCTTCGTCATCTCATCCCGAGGAGGCCCGCCGCGACGCATCACCTACCACCCGGGGGACGATCGTGTCCAGGGCTGGTCGCCCGACGGCTCCAAAATCCTTTTCAGCTCCGCGCGGTATAGCAATCACCGTCGATCGCAGCTCTTGACCATCGACGTCGAAGGCGGCTATCCGGAGTCGTTTCCCATGCACAAGGCCTTCATGGGTGCTTTTTCGCCGGACGGAAAGAAACTTGCGTTTACGCCCAACCGGAACGCATTCCTTACCTGGAAGCGCTATCGCGGGGGGGAAACGACGCCGATATGGTTGGTCGATCTGGAAGATTACTCACACGTGGAGATCCCACACGAAAACGCGAGCGATACTTTCCCGGTGTGGCTGGGCGATTCGGTCTTCTTTTTGTCCGATAGGAACGACGTCATGAGCCTCTTCCGTTTCGACACCAAAACCGGCGCGGTCGAGGAACGGGCCAACAACGGTATTACCGATATCGACTCTTTGTCGGGAGCCGAGGCCAGTCTGGTCTACTCCAGCGGCGGGTACCTGTTCGTCTACGACATCGCAGGCCAGAGTGCCCAGAAAATTTCGGTGAGCGTGCGCGACGACCGAGTCCAGACCGCGCCCCGTCATAAGAACGTTTCTGAAGAGATAAGGTCGGGAGACATTTCTCCCGACGGATCGCGCGTGGTGTTCGAAGCACACGGAGATCTGCTCATCGTCTCGGCGGAAACCGGCAAAATCCGAAACCTGACACGGGCACCGGGCTCCGCAGAGCGAGATCCCGCCTGGTCGCCGGATGGGAAGTCCATCGCCTATTTCTCGGATGTCGAAGGCGAGTATGCCCTCCATGTTGCGGATCCATCCGGTGCTGGCCCCATCACGAAGATTGGCTTAGGAGGGCAAGGATTCTTCTCGGGGCCGGTGTGGTCGCCCGATAGTCAGAAAATAGCCTACGCCGACAAGACGAGAAGATTATGGTATGTCGACATCACGACCCGGAAACAGACGCGAATCGATTGCCGTACCGGGTGCAGCGATATTTATGTGTGGTCTCCAGACAGCCGTTGGCTGGCCTATGGGGATATGCATTCGACGCTCTTCCGGAGCTTGAAGCTCCATTCGCTCGAACCCGACGAAACCACGTCCGTGACCGATGGTATGGGGGACGCTTACTCGCCGGCGTTCAGCCACGATGGAAAGTACCTCTTTTTTCTCGGAAGCACGGATGTCGGTCAGGTCAACACCGGTCTCGATCTCTCGACGGTGGCGCATCAGAACGAGGTCACGTGGGAAATCTTCGCTGTTCTTCTGCGCAAGGACGTAGCGAATCCCTTCGCGCCAGGAGGCTCGGCGGGTGATCAGGGATCCGAAATGGAGGAGACACCTTTCCGCATCGATGGGAGCGGCATCGAGGGGCGGATCGTTCGATTGCCGCTGCCGCCGGGTCGGTACTCGAACATCAAGACCGCTGCCGATGGGACGCTCTTCTTTCGAGAAGAGCCCTCGGAAAGAACTTTCGGGGGTAAACCGAAGCTGCGCCGCTTCGATATGGGACAGGGCGAGGCGAGCGATTTCCTCACTAACGTCAGAGCCTATGCTCCCTCCGCGGAAGGTGAGACGGTGCTCTATTTGGCGGGAGAGGATTGGGGGATCGTGCCGGCCGCGGGGAGCCCGGAAGCGGGGGCAGGGAAGTTGGACCTCTCCGGTATGGCGATCTCGATCGATCCCAGAGCGGAATGGAAGCAGATGTTTCTGGAAGGTTGGCGGATCGAGAGGGATTTCTTCTATGACGAGGATATGCATGGGGTCGACTGGGAAGCGATGCGCGTCCGTTACGAAGCCTATCTCTCGGACGTTCGTTACCGATCCGATCTGAACTACGTCCTTGGTCAGATGGTGGGGGAGCTCGTCAACAGTCACATCCGCGTGGGTGGGGGCGATATGCCCAAGGTGGATCGAGTTCCCGGTGGACTTCTGGGCGCCGACTACGAAGTCGTGAACGAGCGATATCGCATCAAGAAAATCATCACCGGCTCGTACTGGGACCGCGGTGAAGAAAGGAACCCGCTCATCGTTCCAGGGGTGGATGTCAAGGAGGGCGATTATGTTCTCGAAGTCAACGGTCACGACCTTCGTTACCCGACGAACATCCACTCGCTCTTCGTGAAGACCGCCGGCAAAGAGGTGATGCTGCGAGTGGGTCGGGACCCGAGGCTTGAAACATCCCGTCTGGTGACGGTGGTTCCCCTCGAAAGTGAACGGGCCCTTCGCCGGCGGGCTTGGATCGAGGACAGCCGGAAGAAGGTCGACGAGCTCTCGGCCGGTCAGATCGCCTACATCTATCAGCCCAATACCGGCCACGCTTCGCTTAGGGAGTTCGACCGGTATTTTTTTCCGCAATCAGACAGAGTGGCGGTCATCATCGACGAGCGGTTCAACGACGGTGGTGACGATCCCGATTACCAGCTCGACATCTTGGACCGGCAACAGGTGCATTGGTATGTGACGCGAAACGGCGGGCCCTTCAAGTCTCCGTTCTCGATGATCGATGGCCCCAAGGTCATGCTCATCAACGCCGAGGCCGGATCGGGAGGCGATGTCTACCCCTATCAGTTCCAGATACGGGGGCTTGGAAAAACGGTGGGAACACGGACCTGGGGCGGCGTCATGGGAGGAGGCGGCGGGCCTCGTCTCATGGATGGCGGGTTCGTGCGGGCACCGGGCCTGGGCACCTATAGTCCGGATGGAGACTACGTACTCGAGAACAGCGGCCACACACCGGACTTCGAAGTCTACGTCTACCCGGCGGACGACTTCGAGGCGCGGGATCCCCAGCTCGAAAAGGCGGTGGAGGTCATCATGGAGGAGCTTCGGCAGAAGCCACCCAAAGGCATTCCCGCGTTCGAGAAAGTCATCCGGTCGCTAAAGAGGGGAAGGGAAGAGACAAGCAGCCAATAGACTTTGGGCACTAGCCGCAAGGAGGTCTAACTCTTGCAACGAACAATTGCTTGGATCGGAATTCTTATCTTCTGGCTCAGCAATCTTTCGGCGAACTCCGATGCTCAGGAAAGATCCCAGACGGAGAACGTTGTCATTGCCATCATGGGCGGCACGAGCTGGGACGTTTCTTACGGTGATCCCGAGCATCGATTCATATCGCGACTGTGGAACGAGCTCCGCCCGCAAGGGACGCTCTACACGAACTTCTACAACGATGATGTGACGATTACCAAGGCCGGCCACTCGACGATCACCACCGGTACCTGGCAGAAGATGCGCAACCGTGGCCCCCGCTGCACCCTCTTCGACTACATGGCGGACGAGCAAGGACTCACAAGGGAGAAAGCCTGGGTCATATTCGGGAAGGGGCCCTACTCGTACGATCCCACGACTTCTTTCCCCGGGTACCTGGACAAGTACAGGCCCAGTTCGGAGATCGGGATCGGTGAGAGCACCTTGCAGAACGATCGGGAGGTCTTCGAGAAGGTGGTACGCGCGATGGAAACGGACAAGCCTCGGATCATCTTCGCCAATTTCGGTGCTACCGACCACCTGGCCCACAGCGGCGTATGGGAAGGCACGTGAAGGCGATTCGGGCCCAGGACGAGCTCCTGGTGAAACTCTGGGGGAAGATTCAGGGAGATCCGCACTACCGCGACAAGACGACGCTCTTCCTCACGAACGATCACGGTTATCACAAGGACGGAATAAGGGAAGGATTCGCCGAGCACGGCGACGATTGCGAAGGATGCCGTCACATCATGCTGTTCGTTGTGGGTCCAGACATCAAAAAAGGCGCGGTCGTCGATCGCGTCGCCTATCAAAGAGACATCGCCCCCACGGTCGGCGAGCTTTTAGGTTTTCAGACCCCTTTGGCCCACGGGGCGGTCCTGAAAGACAGTCTGGTCAAGCATCTCAGGCTCAATCGGAAAGAAGCGAAAACCGAGATCGCCGAGCAAGCGACCGAGATCTATCGGAGAGCGAACCGCGACGTCGTTCGGGATCTCGCCGATGGAGTACTCGAGAGTCGAGCCGCCAAACTGGATTCGCTCAAGGGCGGCCCCAGCACCGCCATGCTGCTCTGGGGAATGCTCTCGGCCTTCGACAAGACGAGAGACGAACGCTACCTGAGTTTTGTCCGCTCTTGGGCAGATAAGAATCTAGAGGCGAGTGCTCAAGGCGCGGCCTACGCCGGATTGGTTCTGTCCGAGCTGACGTATCGGCTTCCCTTGAGTGAGCCGCGCTCGACCTCGTCCTGTGCCAAAACTCGGCCCTTTTGAAAGACCATGGCTGTAATTTAATGCACCGTAAAGTCTTAGTGTCATTTTACCAACACTTAATGGCGGAAGCACCCATGAGGTCTGTGTGAGCGGCAGGGCTGCCCGATCGAACAACGGTTGCCTGACCAACAGTAGGAATTGCGCGTGGTACGTCATCATGGAGCTGAAGATAACACCCTCGGGCCAGACGATTGTAAAGCCTACGGCCCTTGGCCCGGTCGCAAACACAGACTCTAAGCTGCTGATTTATGGCCTATTTCAAAAGGGCCGAGTTTTGGCACAGGACGGGATATTCGAAAACGGTCGCACGAGCGAACCTCTCAACGTTCCTAAGAAGCCGGTGGCGTCGTCGGGTCGACCGGCACGAAGCAGCCGAGCATGGCAGGTCTAAACCGCGCAATCAACGCCGGATCGACTTTTTGCGGAGCACACCGGCAGCGACAGAGTGCAGAATCTCCACCGAGGCGAACACGAGTTCGCATGACCTCAACTCCCATGGCTGCCTGCCCGTCAATACGCGATCTTCTTTTTTGCGGAGCACAACTCCCACAGGAAACGGGGAGAAACAGATAGGCCGCGCCTACGGAGCACCGCGCCAGCCCTCGACCCTACCGCGTTTAAAACTGTATCGTACCGTGCATCATCGCCACGAACGACCATCGGTAGCCATGTACTATCCCGCGAGCAAGACTCATCTCAGGGCTAAGCACGACACGACCGCGAAAGGCGCGCAAGCCGTATCCGACACGCGTATCCATACGCATGCCCAATACGTCCTGCGGTACCAAGTCGGTTGCGCCATGCTCCCACACATGCTGCACGCCACTCACGGTCTCACCCCACGAGGGCGCCAGACTCACCGACAGGCCGCGCCCAACCATACCGGGATCGAAACGCAGCAACACGCCGACCCCCCACTCCTGGATCGTACCTTCGTGCACGGCCAACCGCCTGGCACGTCCTTCTGCGATCAACCCCGCAGGGTGCTGGTAGCGCAATCCGCCGCCGACTTCCAGGCCGAATCCGGTTTCGCCGTCGCCGCCATCATGTCTCAGGCCCAGCTCTCCCCACGGAGTAATTGACTGACCGGAGGACAACACGTACGTATGGCTGGCCTCAAGCCTGAGTCTGACCCGCCGCATATTCGCCGTCCCTGACTCAACACCCGCAACGTCCATTCGTGCCATGGCCCATTCTCCCGCCACTTGCACACGTGTCCCCTCCCGCGCCAGCAACCGGCCGCTCACGCCAACCATGCTCGAGTTCAGCGTCGTGGGGCGTACGTTGTCCACGAATCGCAACTCTCCCCGTCCGTGACCGACTGTGGCCCACACGTTCAAGCTCGAGACGGACCAAACCAAGTATGGATGAACGCCGGTCATTCGTAGCTCGTAGTCGCCGCTTATGTTGCCCGCATCGTAATCGAACGAGCCCATCGATCGAGAGACAGACAATCCCGCTAAAACAGTGGAGCCCAACTGCACGTCGGCTCCGGCATGTGCGGTGAATACGTCACCGCTCCAAGCGACGTTACGGCTACCGCCCACGTAATTGTAGTTACCGCAGCCCCACGCCGCCAAGCGCCCGACACCATCCCCGTCGTCTGTCGATGTGACGAGAAGTAGTGAGTCGTCAAGCGCCTGCTTGACTGGCAGCGATGTCACGCCATGTGCAGGGGTGGTCAGCGCCGGAGAGAACGAAAGACCAACTGCTTGCTTCTCATATCTTGATATCGCCTGTTCGATCCGACAGTTGGCGGCGAACGCCAGCGCCCTCCCGAGCTCTGGCAGGACGACGCGCTCGACCATCACAGGCTTTTTCTCGGGTTCCGGCCCCGGTTCGGGCTCGGGCTCCGGTTCGGGCTCGGGCTCCGGTTCGGGCTCGGGCTCCGGTTCGGGCTCCGGTTCGGGCTCGGGCTCCGGTTCGGGCTCGGGCTCCGGTTCGGGCTCGGGCTCCGGTTCGGGCTCCGGTTCGGGCTCGGGCTCGGGCTCCGGTTCGGGCTCGGGCTCCGGTTCGGGCTCGGGCTCCGGTTTAGGTTCTGGTTCTGGTTCTGGCTCTGGTTCTGGCTCTGGCCGGTTGTCATCGATGATCCGCACCGTCACCGAAGCAACACCGTGTAGGGATGGCGGGCAATTCGAGCGCTCGTCCCATACGTCGTGCGTAAATGTCACTACCTCGTTTTGATCGTCATCATCTGGCAGCGCGTGTATCGATACCCGTCGCCATGGTGTTGGACCTTCGCCGCTCGGGGCAAACTCCCATCCGACCGACGGTACCCAGGTGATCCCCTTGTCTTCCAGCATGCCATCGATGTACACGACGCCATCGACCTGCACCCGGACCCACCACCCGTCTGCCGTTGGTTGCTCGGTGAGCCGTAGCCAGTAGCTGGCCAATTCGCCCTCGTTAATCGTCAGAACGGGGGTCGACACCTCAACCTGTCCGGCCCATGTAAAGATCGGAGCGTCAGGCTGGGCATACGCGCCGCCACCGGACAGCATGACGGCTACGAAACTGCCACCGATCGCCGCTCGCTTCAAAACGTATGCTCCAGGCGCGCTGTGATCCGCAAAAAAGAAAACCGGCCAGAAGCAGCCGACCATGGTAGGTCTAAAACGCGCAATCAACACTGGATAGACTTTTTGCGGAGCACAACTTAGCACAGTTTTGGCGCAAGCTGAAGTTCGGTGACGTTAAAATCTGATGTAACCTATTGCACTACAAAGTTTTCCCCCTATGCCCGCAACAGTCAATGACGCAAGCACCACTGGTTTCGACATATCGAGCGCCTAGAGGCTTATATCAGAACGTCCGCGTAGGAGTTCTCATCGAAGCCCACCAGCAACGTTTTTCCGACACGCACCGTGGGGGCACGCAGGTTTCCCGTCGGCCCTAAAAGGGCGTCCACGATTTCCTTGGACGCCTTCCCGCCGGGAAAGCTTTTGGACTTGACCCGCTGGGCGTTCGAGTATTTTGACCAGACGACCTCTAATCCGAAACGTCCCGGTGCACCTGTCTGGAGTTGGTTTCTCTTTTTTTGGACACGACGGGCAGAGATGAGAGCGCGAACAAACGACGAAATCATGCAGGCATGGTGCCGGCAGACCGGAGACCGATCAAGTTCGGTGCGCGCGGATGAATAAATGGAAGGCAGCCGAGTTTTGGCACAGGACGGGATGATGCCGGGCCCTGCTGGGCTCGTGGAGGCTGAAGGACGGAGCGGTGTCAGAAGCGGTACTTCATGTTGACCGTAACCGCTTGGTAGCCGAGGCCGGCGAACTCCAGGGAGGCGTCGAACGGCGTGACCCCATCGGCCTGTACCGGTGCGTGGCTGCGGATCAGGTTCCAGGTTGCAACGTCGTCGACATCGTCGAATCTGGCCCAGCGCAGCGCCACGCCGACCGACGTGCGCTCGCTCAACGAGTAATCGACGCCGGCCAGCAGTTGGAACCCGAAGATGTTCTTGCCCACCTTCGTATCCATGATGCTGGCGGTGCCTGCGGCGGCGCGTTTAGCGTCGGCCGGCCAGTCCGGGTCGAAGTCGATCTGCAAATACTCCGCCTCCGGTTTGCGGATGAACTGCGCGTAGTAGCTCAACTCCGTCACGGCCCACCCGATGCCAATGCCCGCGTATGGCGTCCTGTGCCTTCTATTTATTCATCCGCCAGCCCATGGGTCGGAAGTCAGCCCTGCGGCGCGAAATACCCTGGATTCTGCGCGGATTGGTTCTTCCGCCATCAAGTGTTGGTGAGATGACGCTAAGACTTTACGGTGCATTAAGTTACAGTTAAAATAGCGCTTGTGACCTTCGCCGCGCGCTAAATGGAGCGTAAGTGTCCCTTTTGCAAAGGGATGCGTACACATCACCAACAGTAAACAGCGGAAGCACCCCCGGATCGACCGAGGGAAAGCTGTAGACCCCCGCCGCATTGGTGATGCTGGCAAGGGCGAGTCCAGAGTCCGAGTTCACTAGTTGGACGCTGGCTCCGGGAAGGACACCACCTTGCTGGTCGATCACCTTCCCACCGATGCGACCGGTTTGTGCGCTGGTGGTCGCCGCGAAGAGTAGAGGGAAAACCGCAAGCAGCGTTACGAACAGTATTCGTTTCGGCATTGACTGCCTCCATAGCGAGAGTCATCGACTCTCTTTAGCCGTTTGACAAAACACCGACCTCACAAGAAGCGCGTGCAGGGCGGCGAACTATATGGAGGCGGGCTAGCAAAGCTAATGCCAGCGGTTCAAACGAGCGAGTTTTCGCTCTATCAGACCGGTTCTAAAGGGACTCATGGTGAATCGTATCGGAAGAGCTATGAACTCGTCCTTCGAGAGTTTGGATACGGATCCAGCTCCTCGAAAAAGGCGTGTCGACTCTTCACCACCGGGCTGGGATCACTTGTGAGGGCGAGTGTTCGTTGAACGCGGACTTCAAGAACCAGGAGATCGTGGTCAAGAACAACGGTAGAGAGATCGGGGGGACTTGAAGTGGGTAGATCTTCCTGATGAAAAAAAGATGCGGGGAGGTGCAAAGACCTCCCCGCATATGCATTAGAAATTGAATCGGACTCCAATCTGCATCTGGAACTGGTTGGTCTCCAACCCAGCCTGGTCCCATTGACCGAATTGGGCAGACTCGAAGGAGTTCCCGAAGTTCCGGCCTCTGTTGACGGTGTTGAAGAGATTGAAAAACTCCGCCATCACCTGGACCTGTTTGGCGCCGCCCACGTTGAAGAACTTGGCAACGCGCAGGTCCACCGTATAGGTGGAATCACCACGGAAGTTCCCGAAACCCGGGGCCTCGCCGTTCGGACCCGGTGTGAGGTCGAGGGGGGGTCGTCGTGCTGCCCCGGCGCCCGTTCCCGTTCGGGTCCGTGCTGGACCGCGCGGTAATCGGGCAGCCGCTCTCGGCTTGAAGCAAGCCGGAGAGCTGCCATTCTCCTGGGAACTGATAGATGCCGCCGACGGCGAGGAGGTGCGAGGTGTCGTTTTCGTAGGGTCCGATGTCTCGATCATTCCCGATGCAAGCCCGGCACTCGGCCTCGCTCGAGAAACCGGCCTCCGCGTTTCCTCGGAGATCGGACCAGGTGTAGTTGACGGTGAACTGGGAGCGGTTGGAGAAGCGCTTGCGGACTGGGAGCTGGACGCCGTCGTAGGTGTCCTCGCCGAACGGATCCACGACTCGGAGTCGGCCTCCGCGATCGTTACCTGTTCCATCATTGAAGAGGCGAGATGATTGCACGTTAGGAACCCTCATCTCGTTGAGGTCGGACCTTTGCCCCGATCTTTGCCGTCCGAGCGGACGTAATCGACGTCGAACGCAATTTGCGGCGTGATCTGGTGGCTCACACCGATGGTGAACTGATCGGAGTAAGGCACTTCGTAAAGCGGCGAGATGAAGGGATCGAAGGGTAGAGGGAACCCGAAATTTGCAAAGAGCTCGTCAAAGGCAGGAAGCGCGTCCGGTCCGAAGGGTACCAGGCCGGAAATGGACACACCGCGCACGCCAACCGCATCGATGAGCGTGAAGAGCGTGGCGTTGGCGACGATCTTGTCGTAGAAACGGCCCCAGCCACCGCGGATGACGGTGACGCCTTCGGCCCCGATGTCATAAGCGAATCCGATCCGCGGGGCCCAGTTGTTGCCGTCGTCCTGCAGACAGAAGGAGTTTGGCGTTCCCCGGAAGTCCCCGCTACAGTCGGCAGTGTTGAAATAGGGGCTCCGCGGGTCATCGTTGAGCCGAAACCCGTTGGTGCCATATGGCACGTTGCTGAGCACACCGTCTTCGTAGTCGTAACGGATCCCCAGGTTCAAGGTAAGAGACTCGCCGATCCGCCAGTCGTCCTGCGCGAAGAAACCGTACACGGTGTAGGGGATCTCGAGGGGCGGAATCAAGTCGAACTGGCTGAAGAAGTTCGCCTGGTTTAGAGGATCTCCGTCGTTGGCATACTGGAAAAATCCATTGTTCGAGAACGGAAGATCAAACCCGAAGGGATCGCCTCTCAGCAAGCCGCCGCCGAACTTGAGGTCATGGGTGTCCAGGGACATGGAGAACGTGTTTCGGATCTGAAGTTTCCTCTGGAACGTCGACTGCGGTGTCGAAGTGTTCTGACCGACCCTGAGTCCAGGGAAGTCGAGCGTCGGTTGATCCGGTGAATGGAAATCCGGTTGGCCGACGCCCTGAATGACGTTCTCGAAGTCACTGAGCTGGAAGACGAACTCGTTGAGGGAGCCGGTTCCGAGGATCGTTTGGAATCGAGCCAGGATGCTCCAGAGATCGTTGCTCTGGAACGCCGCCTGGTCGAAGGTGCGGTTGAAGCTGAAGCCTGGATCTCCGACCTGGTCACCCTCGCGGATGTTGTCTTCGTAGGCGTAGCGAACGTCCAAACGGTTGCCCGGATTGAACTGCTGCGTGTACTTCCCAGTGAAGTAGTTCCGCGTGAAGGGCTGGTCGATGTTCCCAAGGCCACCATGCTCGGCAATGAAGCCCGGGTTGAAGGTCGCTTCCACCGCAGGCGTGACGCCGAGCGTGGAGTTCGAGGTCTCGTTCACCCGCTCGTAGGTCACGAAGAAGAAGGCCTTGTCCTGCATGATCGGCCCGCCGATGTTGCCGCCGAACTGGCTGCGGCGGAAATCAGGCTTTCCTTCGCCTTGTATCTCCTGAGGTAAGGTCTCGGCGTTCAGGGACTTGTCGCGGAAGAACCAGAAACCGGAACCATGGAACTCGTTGGTACCGGACTTGGTGATGATGGAGATGGCTCCGCCGCCCGCACGGGCGTACTCGGCCTTGATACGCGATGTGACCACCGCGAACTCCTGAACGGAGTCCATCGACACCTGTTGGACGATGCCCGCCCACCGCGTCATCGGTATTGTCTCCACCGTCGAGCATGTAGAGGATGCCGCGTCCGGAACCGTTGGTTCCGAAGCTAATGGCCGGCACCCGGCTCTTGGTGGGGTCGAAGCGGTTGGCCCTCTTGGCGCCGGGAACGAGCAGCGCGAGCTGCTGAGCATCCCGCGTGTTGATAGGAATGTTCTCGATCTCGACGTTCTCGACGACGCCGCCGACCTCGGAGTCACGTGTACTGATCATGGGCGACTCACTGGTGACGGTGACGGTCTCGGCAACCCCAGCGACGGCCATGCTGACGTCGATGGTGAGACCTTGACGCGTGGCCACGATGATCGGCTCACGGATCCAATCGGCGAAACCCGAGAGGCTCACCTGAACTCGGTAAGTCCCGGCGTCCACCGAGGGGAAGTTGTAAACCCCGGCGGCGTTGGTGACGACCGTGACGGCGAGTCCCGAGTCAACGTTGACCAGCTGGACGCTCGAGCCGGGTAGGACTCCTCCCTGTTGGTCGGTGACCTTACCGCCGATGCGTCCACCTTGAGCGAACGCGGCGGGGGTAATGAGCGCCGATACCAAGAAGAGAAGTGCTAGAACCTTGATGCACTTTGGCATGTACTCCCTCCATTGATGGGGAGAGCCCAGTGAAGTTGAAGGATTGCGTTTCTCGCTTCCCCGGGCTTCCCCATGATTGATGCTTTTCGGCCCCTCAGCGCCGACTAGCGGCACGGGGACCTTAAGAAGGGTGTGAGACCCAGCAAATTCAATGCCACAGCATCAAAAAAAACGATATATTTGTGAGCTACTCTCTTTAAATGATTTAATACCTTGCAAGATCCGGCGCGACGGGTCGCTCTCCAAGTCCTTGGAGTAACATCCAACGAATTGAATTTTTAACTCAAAAATTAAGGGCGGAATCCAGAGGAAAGCTGAGAAACCCTGACAGCAATGGCCGCTACGCGCGCGGCGCTTGTAAGTAACTGTCTTAAAGCCGTTTAGTGGATTACACCCTAATCGGAGACCAACGAGGGGCGGCGACTCGGATCGATCTCAAAGACGTAGTCGCCCAAGTGGGTGATTTGCTCTTCTCCCATCATGTACCGCAGCGTGTTACTTAGCTTGGTGAGCTGAATGAAAAGGTCGTGCTCGGGGTACACACCCTGAGGAGACATGGGGCTCTTGAAATAAAACGACAACCACTCCTGGATGCCCTTGAACTTGGCTCTCTGCGCCAGGTCGAAAAAGAGAGCCAGATCCAGCACGAGCGGTGCGGCCAGAATGGAATCACGGCAGAGGAAGTCCACCTTGATCTGCATCGGGTAACCCAGCCAGCCGAAGATATCGATGTTGTCCCAGCCTTCCTTATTGTCACCGCGGGGTGGGTAATAGTTGATACGGACCTTGTGGTAGAAGTCGCCGTAGAGATCGCCGTAAAGCTGGGGCTGGAGAATATGTTCGAGCACCGATAACTTGCTCTCCTCTTTGGTTTTGAAGGAGCCGGGATCGTCCAGGACTTCACCGTCTCGGTTTCCCAGTATGTTGGTGGAGAACCAACCGCTGAGCCCCAGCATGCGAGCCTTGAGCCCGGGGGCGATGATGGACTTCATCAAGGTTTGCCCGGTCTTGAAGTCTTTGCCCCCGATGGGGACGCCGTTTTGGTAAGCCAGCATCTCGAGTGCGGGAATGTCTACGGTCAGGTTCGGCGCTCCGTTCGCATAGGGCACGCCGCTCTTCAATGCCGCATACGCATAGATCATGCTGGGCGCGATCTGGGGTGAGTTCTCCTTGAGACCCCGCTCGAAGGCGCCTAGGTCCTTGTGCGCGTCTCCGGGCGCTAGGTAGGACTCGGTCGAGGCGCACCAAACCATGACCGCTCGTTTGGCGCCGGTCTGCTTCTTGATCTCCGCGATGTCCTCCATGACCTTCTCCGCGAGATCCATCTTGTTCTTGCCCTGCTTGACGTGGGTGCCGCTCAGACGCTTGACGAAGTTTTGGTCGAAGACCGCCTTAAAGGGTTTGATGGACGCGAGGCCTTCTCTAAGCTGTTCGAGCTGAGAAGCCTCGAGCACTCCCGCTTTGGTAGAAGCCTGGAAGGCGTCGTCCTCGAAGATGTCCCACACCGCGAAGGCGAGGTCTTCGAGTCTTGCCAAGGGGACGAACTCTTTGATTTTGGGGACGCGATTTTCGGTACGCTTTCCGAGGCGGATGGTGCCCATCTGGGTCAGCGAGCCGATCGGTTTGGCTATGCCTTTGAGCACCGCCTGCACGCCGGCGATGAACGTGGTGCTCACGGCGCCTAGGCCTGGGAGCATGACTGCGAGCTTCCCGTCTGGGCTGTCGACTTGAAATTGTTTCTTGGCCATGGCTTTGTGTCTCCGGGCCCCAGTGGGGCAGTTGGGTCTTCCGTCGCGAGGGAAGACGTCCTTTTTACTCGATCCGGGTGAGCGGGTTCAACTGCTAGAGCCTTTTCAGCTGTAAGGTGTCCGAAACAGGGGACGCTATTCGGAGCGTATGATTGTAGCTTGACGAAAGGGTCGAATCTAACGGCCGCGGAGCAGAACCAGGTTCTCTCGCGCAACTTGCGACCACTCTGAGTTAGGATCCTGCGCCAAGTAAGCGAGCCAGTACTGGGCCGCCAAGTTGCCCGACCCCGTCTCCTGGTAAAAGACGGCAAGGTTGTAGAGCACCATGAGATTCTCAGGCTCGATGCCGCGCGCACGTTGCAGCAGCCCGAGCCCCTCCCGCATGAGCGCGGCGGCTTCGTTTGGTTCTCGAAGCGCTTTCTCGAAATAGAGAACCGCCATCCCGTTGAGGACGGCGACCGACTCCGGTGCCAGCTCCGAAGCGTTTCGTAGCTCGGTCTCGGCTTCCGAAAGCTGCCCCGCATCGAGCAGAAAAAGGCCCAGCCCCAGCCTCGCTGTTACTTCGTTGGGGGCGAGAGCGACGGCTCGTCGGAATCTCCGTTCGATCTCCGTTTCGATGGCGGCTTCCTCAGGATCCGCCACGTCGAACCCGCTTCGGGTTACACGAGCTCGCTCGAAGCCCGGTATGAATCGAAGAGGCACCCGACCCGTTCCTTGCCGGATACTGATGAGTGCGTCGGTCGCCTGCGCCACGAGCCGACGGCTACTCATAGGAACGATGACGTAGGTCTGAATGACAAAAAAGAGAATCGCGAACCCGGCAACCGCCGCTGCGATGGGAAGGCCCGTTCTCAATCGGCTCCAGGGCAGCTTGCGGTGTGAGCTCGGGCTGGTCTCGATGATGCGCGTTCGGAGTCGGGCTAGGAGCTCCGCCGGGCTGAGGCTTGGCAACTCTTTCAAGGCGGCTTCTTCGTCTTCCGAAGCAGGTTTTTCGGATCCGAGCACGGCGGCCACATCCCTCAGACAATCCAAGCAGCTATCCAAGTGGTCTTCTACGTTCGCCCGCCGCGAGCGAGACATAGTTCCCTCGGTGAAGTGATAGACCTCTTCCGGGCTGAGGTGGCCCTCAGTTGGTGGATCCGCAGTCATTGCGTTGCCCTCTTCCGTGAAGGCCGAGGGCTCTCTAAGTAATAGCACCGTGAGCCGGCATCGCTCGCAAGCGGCAAGGTGAGCTTCCACCTTGCTCGAAGTCGCCGGATCCAGCGTACCCCGTGCACGCGCGGCGTGCACACTGGGGGTGGGGCAGTCGCCCGGACTCATGCCGACCACTCCTCCCCACTCAGATGAGACGAGTTTTTCACCTGCGGTCCTCCCTATCTCTCCTTAATCAACTCTTCTTGAACCGCGACTCGAAGTCTCCGGACGCATTTCTCGACACCGCTCCGCGAAAGCCCGACCGCCCTACAGGAAGCGAGCTCTTCGATGGATCGCCCTTCTAGGAAGTAGAAGCGGAACACCAAGCGGTCGCGCTTCGGAAAACCGAGCCGCTGTATCACCGCCCCGATCCGTCGCCTGAGCTCGTGGGCCTCTGCGGTGTGCTCAGGACCCGGGCGGGTGCTGGCCACGTTCTCACCGACGCTGGGTCCCTGCGCTCCTTCGCTCATTGGTAATTTCTCGTCGAGTGAGGTCGCCGCCGGCGGGTCTTTTGAGCACGGAGCTTCTTGAAATGATTATGCATCAGATTGGAAGCGATAGCACTCAAGTAGCTATAGATGGAGTTCTCATTTCGGCCCTTGAACTGAGCGAGCGGCTTTCTCCCAGCATCGAGAAGTCGCAAGAATACGTCCTGAGTCAGATCTCGCACCATTTCGCCGGTCCAATCGACGTCCGAGGCTCGGTTGTGCTCCGCTTCGACTCGAAACCGACGATAGATCGTAAGCCGGATGCGGCGTTCGAAGCGGGACACGAACTCTAGCCAGGCAGGGTCATCGGGTCCTGCGCCAGCCAGATGAGCGATGAGCTCTCCGTTGGAAAGCCGGGTGACGTTCACGAAGTGGCTATATCCGCTTGCGGCTCTCGACGTCAAGGCCCTTGGCCCAAAAACCTCCGATCCACCCCGCTCCAGCCAATTTGCTCTTCACCATCGCCGGGCCACCAAGACGCACTGCCTGCCAGTAGGGCGGTGTGTTATCGAGGGAGTTGCGAAGCCGGGAAGCTGCCGGTTCACCCGGACTGGTGGCGCAACAAGGTCAAGGGCCAGGTACCGGATCGGGTACCCCCCGGTCCTCGGTGAGGAGACGACGCGACAAACTCGACAGGCGCTACAATGGGAGACGTCATGGTTGGCATCGGTCTCATGCTCGCACTGCTGACGCAAGGGGTGAGCACGGCGGGATTCCGAGCGACGCTCCTTGTCGAGGAAGGCGGAACGAAGGCGAGCTACGTGGTCGATTTCAAACCGGGAATGATCCGTATCGAGCCACCCGACACCGAGGTCTATTTGATCCTGGACGTATCGACACCGACCCTGACCCTGGTACATCCCAAAGACAAATACTTTGTCCGTATTGATTCCGGTATCTTGCCTCAGGTTGTTGATGCAGAGCTGGTAGCGCGAAATTGGTTTCCGTGGGTTTCGTCGGTAAGCCCCGATCTCATCGAGGGTGTTTCGTTGGAGGAAAGGGGCCATGCACGCCTTCCTGATGGAAGGCAAGGGCTCCATTACGTTGGCGATAGTCCGGAGTACGATCGACCGGTCGCCGAGTACCGGTTGGATCCGAGGGCTTCTCCCACGCTGTTTTTTCAATGGACCGAGGTCTATCAGGAGTTCTGGGGAGAACCCGAGCCCGAGGCGGCACAGGAGAAACGGCTCGAGCTCTATGCGAGCCTTCCGAGGCTACCGCTCGTTTCCGAGGAGCGGTTCGTGTTTTTGAGCCGTCCGCGGATCCTTCGAATCGAGGAACGACGGAAGACCCCCGAAGACGCGTTCAACATCCCGGAAGATTATGAAGAGAAGTCGGCCGCCGACTTGCTTCGCGAATCCCTCATCGAGCAATTGCTCCGGCGGTTCGGTATAAAGGGAATCGGTTCAGCCTTTTGCGCCGGTTAAACACATTAAGTATACTCCTTTGGTGATCAACGGAACGCGCTCGCCCCGAGCCCACGGAACGACGGTCCTCGCTGTCCGACGTGACGACAAGACCGCAATCGCCGCCGATGGACAGGTCACCCTGGGCGACACGGTGGTGAAGCACGGGGCAAAAAAACTGAGACGGCTTTCTAATGGCCAGGTCCTGGCGGGATTCGCCGGCACCACCGCCGATGCTCAGGCGCTCTTCACGAAGTTCGAAGGCAAGCTTCAAGAATATCGTGGAAACCTCGAACGGGCCTCGGTGGAGCTGGCGAAAGATTGGCGAACCGATCGCGTGCTCCGGCGTTTGGATGCGCTGCTGCTCGTTGCCGATTCGCAGCATGTGTTCTTGCTTTCTGGCAACGGCGATCTGATCGAACCGGACGACGGCGTCATCGCCATTGGTTCCGGTGGCCCCTACGCACTGGCGGCGGCTCGGGCTTTGCTATCGCACACCAAGCTATCCGCCGCCCAGGTCGCGACCGAGGCGATGCAAGTCGCGGCTGGGATTTGCGTGTACACGAATTCGCAGATCATGCTCGAGGAGATCTAATAGAAGGACGGCACGGTAAACGATGGTCTTTTTCCTGCCCGAAACCGCCGGCACTAGCAATTCGCTGGATCAGCTCACCCCACGCCAGATCGTAGAGGAGCTGGACAAGTACGTGATCGGCCAGCACGCCGCAAAGCGCGCGGTGGCGATCGCGCTCCGCAATCGAATGCGTCGGTTGAAGCTCCCGCCCGAGATGGCGGACGAAGTGGCACCGAAGAACATCATCATGATCGGACCCACCGGCGTCGGCAAGACCGAGATCGCACGACGACTGGCTCGTCTGTCGGGCTCGCCGTTCACCAAAGTCGAGGCTTCGAAGTTCACCGAAGTCGGTTACGTGGGCCGGGACGTGGAATCGATGGTGCGAGATTTGGTCGAGATCGCGGTAGATATGGTCCGGGAGGAGAAGATCTACGAAGTCCAGGATAAAGCGGAAGAAAACGCCGAGGACCGCTTGTTAGATCTGTTGCTGCCTCCTCTGAAACCGGTTTTCCGCACCGATCCGGACCAGGCGGCGCAACAACACGCCGCCCAAAACGATTTTCAGGCCACTCGCGCGAAGCTAAGGACTCAGCTGCGCGGTGGAAAGTTGGATAACCGCGCCGTAGAGCTTGACGTCCGGGAGCGGGCGTTCCCCTCCTTCGAGATCATCACCAGTGGTGGGGTCGAGGAGATGGACATCAACTTGAAAGACATGCTCCCCGGCCTTTTCGGTGGCAAGACGCGGAAGCGGAAGGTGAAGGTGCCGGAGGCACTCGAGTACTTGATCCAGGAGGAGGAACAGAAGCTGGTCGACATGGAGCAAGTGGCGCGTCTTGCTGTGGAGCGTACCGAGCAGACGGGAATTATCTTCGTGGACGAGCTGGACAAAATCGCGGGGAGAGAAGGTGGCCACGGTCCGGATGTTTCTCGCGAGGGCGTCCAGCGTGATCTACTGCCGATCGTGGAAGGGACCTCGGTCTCGACGAAATATGGAATGGTGCGAACCGACCACTTCCTGTTCATTGCGGCGGGGGCTTTTCACGTTTCCAAACCTTCCGATCTCATCCCCGAGCTGCAGGGACGGTTTCCGATCCGCGTGGAGCTTTCGTCTTTGACGAAGGAGGATTTCGTGCGGATCTTGAAGGAGCCGAAGAACGCACTGCTCAAACAATACAAGGCGTTACTGGCTACCGAAGGCATCGATTTGGACTTCACCGAAGACGCCGTCGATTCAGTGGCTTCTTATTCGATGCGAGTCAACGAGGCTACCGAGAACATCGGCGCGCGGCGCCTCCATACGATCATGGAAAGAGTCCTCGACGAGCTTTCCTTCGAAGCGCCCGACTTGACGCAGAAGAAATGGGTCATCGACGCCGCCTACGTCGGTAAGATGGTCGACGAGGTGGCCAAGGACGACGATCTCTCCCGTTATATTCTCTAACCGGATGCCTGGCGTTAGGCTATCGCACCTGGGCTCCCGCGCGGCTTCACTTGCACTCCTGGCCCTTCTACTGCTGACCGCGAGCTCAACTGCTTGTGGGAAGAGGGGCGATCCGCTGCCTCCGTTTCAACACATTCCTTCTCCGGTACCCAAGGCTCGGGTCTCTCAACGTGGTCCGGTCATCGTTATCGAATGGGAGCCTCCGACCAAGACGACCGATGGCTCCGAGCTTCGACTGGAGCAGGTCGAAGTGCTTCGACGGATCGTCGAGCCGCCGCCACCGGTGCTGGAAGCCTCGGAGACCCCGGTGATCTTGGACACCGAGGGAAGCCTTGGTGTCACCGAAGCGGAGGGGAGCACGACCCCGGGCACGGTGACCGCGGGCGAGCCCGAAGTGGCCGGCACAACTCCGGCCGCAACGACCGTACCTACCACGCCTAGCATGGACGACACGGCACAGCCGGAGGTCAACCCGAACACTCCGACGGCTCCTGCAGGGGAACCGTCCGAACCGGCTGCGGTGACCTCGAGCCCGTCTCAGGAAACTGGCCAAGAGGCCACGGACTCGCCCCGTGAAGGGGCAACCGCAGGGCAAACGGAAGGAGTGGCAGAGGGCGATGGCCCCTTGGTCATGACCCCTCCCCCGTCAGCAATCCAACTGTCACTCAAGCCCAAAGGATTCGGTGCGGAAGCGAGGATCATCGCTAAGCTCGAGGTGGACGCGTCCGGGAGCCCGCTGTCTTACGAGGATGAGTGGAAGCCTCGGTGGCAGGGTAAGCAGCTCGAGTACGCGGTTCGGTACGTCAATCCGAAGGGGTTGAAGGGCGCCCATTCCCGTCCAACCTCGATCGAGCCTGCGCCACCGCTTCCAGCGCCGTCGGGGCTTTCGGCTACGGCGTACGACGGCCTGGTGAGGATCGCCTGGGAGGAACCACTGGGTTTGGCGGAATGGCGGGAGGCCGCGGACGCTTCGGAAGAAGAAGGCGTGACCTTCGAGCTCGGCTTCAATGTGTACCGGAAACCTGCGGACGGAACTTACCCATCGACCGCGCCGGTGAACAAAAAACCTCTGGTAGAGTCGGCGTTCGAAGATCGAAACGTGAAATTTGGCAGCGACTGGTGTTACGTCGTGCGAGGAGTGGCGATTCCGATTGTGCCCGAACCTCCGCCCGAGGCTCTTGTTGACGGGACCGAAGGTTCCGAGCTCCCCATGCCATCGGATGAACAAATGGAAACCGCGGCTAGCAAGATTGAGAATGCTCCCAGTAATGTTGCGGGAGGGTTGAAGGGTGCGGCCGGGACGAATCTCGAGCAGGCCAAACAGCTTTTGCCACCCGAACCTCCATCCCTCATCGAAAGCGAGAGCGCCGACGAAATCTGTCTGAAGCCCATCGACACATTCCCGCCCGCCGCCCCATCCCGACTGGTCGCCCTCGAGACCCCGGACGGAATCATGATTTCCTGGAGTGAGTCCGACGCGCGGGATCTAAAAGGATTCTTCGTTTATCGGGCCGACAAGAGAAGAGGACCCTTCGAGCTTCTGACAAAGGAACCGATTCCGTTGCCGAGCTTTACCGACAGCGATGTGAGTCCAGGTGAGAACTACTTTTACGCGGTGAGCGCGGTAGATTCCGCCGAGTCTCCCAACGAAAGCGAACGGAGCTCCCCCATACCGGCTCAGGCATTCAAATAGGCCCCGCGTTTCATCGCCGGCTTCCCGATCCACCTTAACTTCCAAGGCGTTTTTTTTGGGGGCCCCGGGTATAATGAGCCACCCACTCGCCGGCGGGTCATGCCGGTAAGGTGGAGGAGGTCAGATGAAGATCTTTCTCGACACAGCCAACGTAGAGGAGATTCGGGAGGCCGCGGAGCTCGGTCTCCTCGACGGAGTAACCACCAACCCGACTCTTCTATCCAAGGAATCGGCTCCTTATCGGAAGGTGCTCGAGCGAATCTGCCAAATCGTCCCCGGCCCGGTTTCCGCCGAGGTGGTGTCGGAAGGTCATCAAGGTATGGTTCGCGAGGGGAAAGAGCTGTCCACCATCGCCGAGAACATCGTCGTGAAATGCCCGCTAACACCGGAAGGGCTCAAGGCGGTCCGCAGGCTCAAGGACGACGGGATCCGCTGCAACGTCACCTTGTGTTTTTCCGTGCCGCAAGCCATCTTCGCTGCCAAGGCCGGAGCCTATTTCGTAAGCCCGTTCGTGGGCCGGCTGGACGATATCGGTAGCGAGGGGATGGCTCTCATTCGAGACATCATCCAGGTGTTCCGAAACTACCAATTCGAGACTCAGGTACTCGTGGCCAGCATTCGCAACCCTTTGCATGTCATCGAGGCGGCTCGGGTAGGGGCCCATATCGCGACCATGCCGGCCAAGGTGCTCCATTCTCTGTTCAAACACCCACTCACCGACATCGGGATCGAACGATTTCTCAAGGATTGGGAAAAGGCTCAGAAGTAGATCATGCCCCCAGGCGACCGGTTGGCCGAGCTCAACGAGCGAAATCGTCGAGCCAGCGAAGCCGGAGGTGCCAAGCGCATCGAGCGACAGCACGCGGCTGGGAAGCTCACCGCAAGAGAGAGAATAGAAGCCCTCGTCGATCCCGGAACCTTCGAGGAACTCGATCGGTTGGTGACTCATCGGGCTAGGGATTTCGGGATGGATGAGACCGTTATCCCCGGCGACGGCGTGATTACCGGGTACGGGCGCGTCGAAGATCGTCTCGTTTATCTCTTCGCCCAGGACTTTACCGTCTTCGGCGGATCTCTCTCCGAGGCGTATGCCGAGAAGATCTGCAAGGTGATGGATCTGGCCATGAAGATCGGTGCACCCATCTTGGGACTCAATGATTCCGGCGGCGCTCGAATCCAAGAAGGGGTCGTCTCTCTCGCGGGCTACGCGGATATCTTTCTCCGCAACACTCTCGCGTCCGGAGTCGTTCCACAAGTTTCCGCCATTATGGGGCCTTGTGCGGGGGGGGCGGTCTACTCGCCGGCCATTACCGATTTCACTTTCATGGTGCGGGACACGAGTTTCATGTTCGTCACCGGTCCGGATGTCATCAAGACTGTGACCCACGAACAGGTGAGCATGGAGAAATTGGGTGGAGCGGCGACGCACAACGAAGTCTCCGGGGTGGCCCACGTCATGGCCGAGGACGATGGGGACTGCCTGCAGAGGATTCGAAGGCTCCTATCGTTCCTACCGAGCAACAACTTGGACGAAGCGCCCGTTCTGGAATGCACCGATCCACTGGATCGCGAAGATGAAGCGATCGACAGCCTGGTCCCCGAAGAACCCGATCGTCCCTACGACATGAAGGAGCTTATTCGCTCGGTGGTCGATGATGGTGAGTTCTTCGAAATACACGAGCATTTCGCTCGGAACATCGTGGTCGGTTTTGCCCGATTGGGAGGAAGATCGGTAGGCATTGTCGCCAACCAGCCCGCCGTGCTCGCTGGCGTGCTGAACATCAACGCCTCGGTCAAAGGGGCTCGTTTCGTTCGCTTCTGCGATGCCTTCAACATCCCTTTGGTGACCTTCGAGGACGTGCCTGGGTTCCTCCCTGGCACCGATCAGGAATGGGGCGGCATCATTCGGCATGGCGCCAAGCTCTTGTTTGCCTATGCGGAGGCCACGGTTCCCAAACTAACGGTGGTCACACGGAAGGCCTACGGCGGGGCCTATTGCGTGATGGCCAGCAAGCACATCCGCACCGACGTCAACTATGCGTATCCGACGGCAGAGATCGCCGTCATGGGTCCCGAAGGGGCGGTGAACATCCTTTATCGCAAAGAGCTCGCGTCGTCATCGGACCCTGAGACCCTACGCAAGGAAAAAGTGGCGGAGTTTCGAGCCAAACTGGCCAATCCCTATGTGGCCGCCGAACGGGGATACATCGATGAGGTCGTCGAGCCTCGGAAGACTCGCCGAAAGCTAATCACGGCCTTATCGGCCCTCGCCACCAAGAGAGACCGGAACCCACCGAAGAAGCACGGCAACATCCCGCTCTAATCTCATCGAGGCCCAAGATGCCACCCTTTCGCAAGCTACTTGTCGCCAATCGAGGCGAGATCGCGGTTCGTATTCTGAGGACTTGTCGCGAACTCGGGATACCAACGGTGGCGGTCTATTCGGATGCGGATCGCGACAGCTTGCATGTGCGCTACGCCGACGAAGCACGGCGAATCGGGCCGGCACCGTCGACCGAGAGTTATCTAGACATCGATGCGGTGCTCCAGGCTGCCCGGGAAACAGGTGCGGACTCGTTGCATCCCGGTTACGGTTTTTTGGCCGAGAACGCGGAGTTCGCCAAGCGGTGTCAGGAAGTGGGGTTGGTTTTCATAGGACCGACTCCCGAAGCGGTTGCCCTCATGGGCGACAAGGCCGAGGCTCGCCGGGTTGCCGGAAAGGCCGGAGTTCCCATCGTTCCAGGAAGTGAGCCGATGTCGAGTGACGCCGATGCGCTCCGCGAAGCGAAACGGATCGGGTTTCCGCTTCTCGTCAAGGCGGTCGCTGGCGGCGGCGGAAAGGGGATGCGCATCGTGAACGCAGAGTCCGAGCTAGAAACTGCGCTCCGTCAAGCGCGCTCGGAGGCGGGCTCGAGTTTCGGCAATCCTTCGGTTTATCTCGAACGCTATCTTCATCATCCTCGTCACATCGAGTTTCAGATCGTGGCCGACGATGCGGGATCGGTCGTTCACCTACTCGAACGTGAATGCTCGATTCAAAGAAGGCATCAGAAACTCATCGAGGAGTGCCCGTCGCCGCGTCTGAGCTCCGAGCTCCGGCAAAGCATGGGTGAGGCGGCGGTGGCGTTGGCAAGGATGGCCGACTACCGAAACGCCGGCACGGTCGAGTTCCTATTGGATGGCAGTGGTGATTTTTATTTCCTCGAAATGAATGCGCGCCTCCAGGTGGAGCATCCGGTTACCGAAATGGTGGTCGGGCTGGACCTGGTTAGGCTGCAGATCGACCTGGCGGCCGGAGAAGCTCTTCCTTTCACGCAAGCCGATATACGTCCGCAGGGTTGGGCGATGGAATTCCGGATTACCGCGGAAGATCCGTATCAGGATTTTCAACCGTCGCCGGGCAGGATCGACTTTCTGAGGCCGGCGGGTGGGCCGGGCGTCCGGGACGATAGCGGCGTCTTTTCGGGATGGGAAGTTCAGTCGCATTACGATCCATTGATTGCGAAGCTCATCGTCTGGGGGCGAGACCGCCAAGACTGTCTCGCGCGGGCGAAGCGCGCGCTCGAGGAGTATCGCGTGGAGGGGATCTCGACGACTCTGCCATTCTTTCAGAAAGTACTCCAGGATCCGCAGTTCCTCGCCGGGGAGATGGATGTCGGTTACGTCGATCGGAATTGGAAGGGATCGACGCGCCGCGCCGGGTCGGTTTCCAACCCTGTCTCGCTCCCCGTCTCGATCAATGCCGAGCGCGACCGAGCCGCGCTCATCGCCGCCGCGGT
Organism: Candidatus Marinacidobacterales bacterium; assembly: GCA_965219415.1. Taxonomy (GTDB): domain Bacteria; phylum Acidobacteriota; class Vicinamibacteria; order Marinacidobacterales; family DATDRI01; genus CBDCNP01. The sequence goes on along the minus strand of CBDCNP010000002.1, from coordinate 5,367,920 downwards.
CGCCGCTTATCGTTCGGCCGACCGACCCCGACGGCGCACGACGGCGCCGTCGGTTTGGAAGCGAGCCGGTGTTCGCGAGCAGCATGGGGACCGCCTGTGAAGGATGCGAAGAACGTGAAAAGACTGACGCTGCTCTCAGGCGAACAATCCTTTCCTATGGAGGTCGGCGAAGGCGAAGGCCGGCTGCAGGTGAGTCTTTCTGGTAAACCCTTGGATTTCGATCTGGGCGGTCAGCGAGAAGGAGGACTATCCATCATTCTCGAAGGGCGATCCTATGAAGCCCGAGTAACCATCGATGGCAATCGCATCTCCGTTGAGATAGACGGGGAGCGACGGGTCTTCGAGCTAGAAGATGCAGCGAACGCCGGGGCTCAGTCGGGGGGTGGGAAGACGCCGGGGTCGGCGCAAGTCGAGGCCCCCATGCCCGGCAAGGTGGTTAGGCTGCTAGCTCGTTCTGGAGAGCAAGTCCGAGCGGACCAAGGGGTGCTCCTATTCGAGGCGATGAAGATGCAGAACGAGATCCGAAGTCCAGTGGCCGGGACTCTGGTGGCGATCGACGTTAAAGAGGGCCAAGTGGTCGAGTCGCGGGACCGGTTGTTTACGGTGAAGGCCGGCGAGAAATAGCCATCGCCGGGCCGCGCCACGTGCCCATTAGCGCTACAATAGTACGGAGCTCCCAAAAAGGTACACCAGGTCGGGGATCCGTGCTGCGGAATCCCAGAAACAATATTAGGTAGATAGACCTTGAAGAGCTACCGCTGGAAACGCATCCTAACCGGTGTTCTAGGTTGGGTGATCGGTGTGGCCGCTTCGCTTGCGGCGATAACCCTCTTTGTTTTAGCGGTTTTCATCCTATTCTTCGATTACCCGGATTACCTGCGGAAGTGGATCGAGGGCGAGGCGACCCGGGTTCTGGACAGCCCGATCTCGATCGACAGTATTTCGGTTGATCTACCTAATTACAGTTTCGTCATTGCGGGCGTCCGCGTCGACGGCCGAACGGATGGGCCAACCCCACTCGAGATCGAGAGCGTACGTGGTCAGCTCAACCTGACGGGGGTCTTCGACCGGGAACTCCATCTTGCCCTTCTGGAAGTCAGCGGCCTCAAGTTTCGCGTGCAGGACTATGGAGGCGGTCGGATCGAGGTGCCCGGGCGTCCGCGGACACCGGGGGGGCCGGCAAGTTCGGAAGCCGGTGGATTGGCCCTTCTCGCGGATCGCATTCGAATCGAAAACGCACTCTTCGTCTACAACAACACGAATATCCCGTGGCGACTAGAAGCGGAAGCACTTGCCGCGAATCTAGAGAGGGACGGTTCGAGTCGCTTTCGGGGCACGATCGAGTACGAGCGCGGCTCGGTTCGACTCAAGGGACGTCAGCCGATCGAGGCTGCCGTCGACGCTCGCTTCAGGCTCAACGGGCGAGAGTTGGAGCTAGAGGAGCTCAACGCCCACGGATCCTTCTACGAACTCGTGTCCAAAGGGACCATACGGCTTGGAACGGAACCACACGCCGAGCTCACGATCGACGTCGAATCGGAGGTGGGCCCCGCGGCCACGCGTCTCCTCGGTCTCACCGTATTGGAGGGCGGACGAGGAAATCGGAAGGGAAGTTTCGAAGGCACTCTCCTGATGGGGCGGGGCTGGCACCTCTTGCGGGGTGTCGCGCGGATCCCGGAGGCACGATTCGCCGGATTACCTCTCCGCGATTTCAAGGGGAACGTACTTTGGGATCGCAACGTCATCGAGTTGCAATCCGCCGAGGCGGTCTTGGCTGGCGGTGTGGCGTCGTTCGATTTCAGACAACCAACTTCGATAGCTATCGGGCCCGCCGAGCTCGACTTGAAGTTCGAGGACGCCCGCTTGTCCCAAATCATGGAGTCGTCAGGCAATGAGCTCGATCGTTTTGCCTCTCGGCTGTCGGGGAGTGTGAAAGTCAACTTTCCCTTGGCCGATCTTTCTCTTGCCAATGGAGATTTCGAGCTCGTAGGTGTCGCCCCCGACGAGCCTGGTGAGTCTGACGAGTCCGAGCTTCCCGGACTCGACTTTTCGTTAGGCGGCGTCCTGGAAGGCGGGGAGCTGGAAATCGGTCCTAGTCGCTTCGAGAGCGACGGCGTCGTCGCGACCCTCGCGGGCTCGTACCCACGAACTGCGCCTGCGAGCTTGAGCTTCGAAGCCGTCGCCCAAGATCTCGCCCACGCCGACCGACTGCAGCGAGGACTGCGTGCTCTCGTGAATCCCGAACATCAGCCGCGGCTACTCGGAGTCACTGGAAGCGGTCGCGCCAACGGCCGACTGGAAGGACGTCTTCCTGGGTTGACGTTCAAAGGCAGGTTTAGCGGTCGCGACGTTACTTACCGCGGAATTCAATGGGGAAGCGTAGAGGCGGCGGGAAGCCTTAGCGCCGCAACCGCGCAATTCGATTCTTTCCATGCCAAAGCGGGTGACGCCGAGCTCACCGGTCGTGGCGCGCTTGCACTCGGCCCGGGTTCTCTCGAGTCGACCAGAGATTTCGACGTGGCGGTGGAGAGCCGGGGCTGGCCTGCCTCGTCGCTCGAGATCTTTTTGGGCATCCCGCTCGATCTACAGGGGCGGCTCACCGGAAAGGGAAAGTTTACCTCCGTGGACGGCGCGCGCAGTGGAGAAGCGATCGCCACTCTGGAGGCGGGATCCGTCGAAGGTCACTCGTTCGATCAAGCGTCATCCCGTATAAGGCTTCGTGGTCGCGAGGTGTTCCTCGACGAGCTCTCGATCTCACGGGGTCCGGGCGAGCTCGGGGGGACCATCGGGCTTCACACCGAAACGCGAGAGGTGGAGGGAGAGCTTACGGGTCGACGAATACCCGTTTCGGTACTTTCCGAACTTTACCGACTGGATGTACGGGGCCCAGCGGCCTCGAGATTCGCAGGCGAGCTCGATGGCTCGCTAGCCGTGGCTGGCACACTTTCCAGGCCGGATATCGAATTGGAAGCGACTGTCTCGGGCTTGGCGTTCGCCAAGACGGAGCTCGGAAGCGGACGACTCGAGGCTCGTCTGCGTGACCAGACTCTACGAGGCAGGCTGACACTTGCCGGGGACGCGCTCGAGTTAGAAACCGACGTGCAAGCCCGGATCGCACCTGGTTTTCCCATCGAGGGTAGGGCTCGTTGGAGCGGAGCCGACGTCGCACCCGTACTTCGCTCCGTACGGGAAGGGTTTCCCGAGTCCTTGCGTTTGATCTCGAGCGGCGAGGCATCCTTCGAGGGGCGACTCGATTCCATCGAGACATTTTCCGCCGAGGGTCGCCTGTCCAGTCTTACCGCCGTGGTCTCCAACTACCGTCTCGATTCGTCAGCGCCGATCGAGTTAGAGCTTCAGATGGGACAGCTCGAATTGAAAGCGATGGAGCTGGTCGGAGACCAAACACGCTTGAACGTGAGTGGCAACATAGGCTTCGATGGTACGGAGATGGACCTGGATGCCGACGGCTCGGTCAACCTCCAGGTCCTGAACTCGTTCTTCCCTTCGACGACGTGGTCTGGGGAAGCTCAGGTGGCAGCGAGTCTCGAAGGTGGGTGGGAGCATCCGTCCATCTCGGGCCACGTCGATCTCGACCAGGGAGCGTTGAGCTTCAGAGAGTTCCCCCACGCTTTCGGGAACATTCAAGGTCGCGCTCTCTTCGACAACCGGACCGTGCGACTGCAGGGTTTGGAAGCTCGCTTCGGGGGAGCGCCGGTCAGCTTGACCGGCTCCCTTTCGCTTACCGGCCTACGTCCCGATTCCTTCGAGTTGAGGGCAAGCGGCAACGGATTGCGGCTCCGCTATCCACAAGGGCTGACCGCGACGGTGGATGCGGACCTATCACTCACCGGTACGGCGAGCGCACAGATCCTCGCCGGACGGATCGACGTTCAAGAAGCGACTTGGACGAGGGAATATGACGTCGCGGCTGGAATCCTCGGCACTCGTGACCCCATAAAGCTCGTGGAACCGACCGCCGAGCAAACGTTTCCCGATCTCCGCCTGGATGTGAGCGTGGTCGCCCCCGACAGCTTGAGGGTTCGCAACTCGCTAGCCACCATCGATGGCGGTGCGGAGTTCCAGCTTCGCGGGACATTCGATCGGCCGGCCTTGCTCGGACGGGCCGAAGCGGCGCGGGGCGAAGTATTTCTCCTCGGACAGCGGTACAACATTCTTTCTGGGAAAGTCGAGTTCGTCGATCCCAGCTCGATCAAGCCGTTTTTCGACCTGGCGGCGGAGGCGCGGGTCAGGAGCTACCGGGTTCAGCTTCGCCTGGCCGGAACACCCGACCGGTTCTTTCCGGAGCTGAGCTCTGACCCTCCGCTCCGACCTCTAGAGATCCTGAGGCTCCTCGCCGGCGCAACGGAGTCCGAGCTCAGAACCGTGGGCACCGAAGAGGAAGAACTTGCCAGCGTCACGGTGGCCGGCCTTCTGACGGAGAGGCTCAACCAGCAGCTGAGCCGGCGAGCGGAGCGGCTATTCGGTCTCGATCGCATCAGCGTCGATCCGTCGCTGGTGGGACAGTTCGCAAATCCAGTGGCGCGGGTCAGCGTCGGGAAGCAGATCTCCCGCGACTTGGCCATCAATTACTCGACTGCGTTCGGCGAGACCACAGAGTCGATCGTAGTCGTCATCGAGTACACACCCAAGGGACCGGTATCTTGGATTGTCTCTCGGGACGAGACCGGGGCTCTCGCGGTGGACATGAAGTTCCGAAAGAGCTTTTGAGGCGATGCTCTCTTCGTCAATGGTAGCTGGAGTGGTTTTAGCACTCGCTTTGCCTAGCGGCAACGCCTCGGAACGATTCACCGGAATGGTGGTGAATGATGTACAGATGGCGTCTTCGCGCGGGCCGCTCCCCGAGCGAGCGAGGAAATTGGTCGATGTTCAGCCCGGAGATGCCTACGATCCCGCAGCGGTGCGTCGCTCGATCAAGCGCCTCTACGCGTTCGGGAGCTTTAGCGACATCAAGGTGGACGCCCGACCGGAGGGAGATGGGGTCGCGCTTACTTTTCATCTCTACCCACGTTTGACTGTCGGCGAGGTCCTTCTTTCGGAACCCACCGCCAACTCGAAGGAAGTTTCCTCGATGCGCGAGATATTGCTCGAAGAGGGAGCCATTTCTTCCGGGGAGCCGTTCGACGCGACGCGAGTCGAAGAAGCCGCGGTGCGAATGGCGGTCTTGCTGCAGAAGAAAGGCTTTCTATGGGCCCAGGTGGATCCCGAGGCGCGGATACGGGAAGCCGAAGCACAGGTCGTTTTCCATATCGAGCTCGGTCCGCGGGCGAGGCTCAACGAGATCCGGATTGAAGGAGTCACCCCGCGCGTTAAAGAGAGCTTGAGGCGTGAGATCGGTTTGAAGCCGGGCGGCTTCTATGACGAGCAAACCGTTGAGAGGGAGCTCGATGCGATCCTGAAGCGTTGGAAGGGCAAGGGGTTCTACGAGGCTCGGCTCGATTCGGAGATCTCCCCCGAGCCTCCCGAGCATGTTTCGATCGACATACTGGCTCGGATAGGCCCTCGCGTCGTGATCGAGGCGACTGGTGCCGAGTTGAGCCAGAAAACGTTGAGCGCGTTGGTGCCGATCGAGAAAGAAACGAGCGATTCAGAGGACTTGATCGAAGAGTCGCGGGCGAACATCGAGGCCCACTTTCGGGAGCGCGGATACTCCGACGCGTCGGTCTTGGTGGAGCGCGAGTTGGTGGGCAACCAACAGCTCACGTTGCGGTTCCGGATTGAGCCCGGGCAACATCTAGAAATCGAGTCGGTGCGAATCGAAGGAGTGAGCGAGGCAGACGAAAAGACGATTCGCACACTTCTCACCACGGGACCGAAGGGCCGATTTCGTTCCTCTCCGTACGTCCCACGTAAGTGGGACGAAGACCAGAGGGCGGTCCGCAGATTCTTTCTCCAGCAGGGATATCACCGCTCGGAGGTCACGGGCGAGGTTGAGGCGACAGACGACGACCCCAGCCGAGTCAATATGCTCTTGCGTATCGAGAAAGGCCCTCAGGCCTATTTGGAGAGCGTCGACCTACAAGGTGCAGAGCAAATTCCACCGGACGAAGTCATGGCAAACAGTCGCCTCAAGGTCGGGGAGATCTTCGATGCGGCCAAGCTCATAGGAGCGCGGGAGCGGACCATCGGTCTCTACCGGAACCGTGGCTTCCAGCAGGTCGTCGTGGAGCTCGCCACCGAGTTGGATGCGAGCGGGACTCGAGGGACGGCGAGCCTTCTCATTGACGAAGGGGCCCAGACGCGTGTCGATCGCATTGTCTTTACGGGACTCGATCAAACCAAAGAGCAAGCGGTGCGCCCACATGTCACTCTCTCTCCGCAGGAGCCCCTTTCATCGGAGAACCTCCTCGAGACGCGACAGCGATTGATCGGTACCGGACTTTTTCGCGACGTGAGCATCGAGGTGCTCCCTCGCGACCCGGCTACCCAATCCAGTGACGTTTTGATCGATCTGAAGGAAGCCCCTCGAACGACGGTGGGTTACGGATTCGGATATAGCGAGCGAGATCTGGCACGGGTGGAAGGACAAATTTCTCGTCACAACATCTTGGGGATGAACCGCTCCGCCAGCGTCTTCGCCCGCGCGAGTTTTCGGAGCAATCGGCTGTTCTTCTCGTACCAACAGCCGGATACGTTTGGATTGGAGCTACCATCGTTCGTCACTGCGGTTCGCGAAGAGGGTGAACGGGCCGACTTCAAATTCAAACGGGTCGGCGTCGGTACGCAAGTCCTCAAGCGGGTGTCGAAGAGCCAGACCTTTTTCTTCCGTTACTCGTTGGAGGACGTAGACCTCCTGGAAGAAGATCCTCAAAATCCACCACCGCCCGAGTTTCGGTCAGCCCTCATCTCGAAGGTCTCGGTCTCTTCCGTAACCGACAACCGCGATGATCCGGTCGCTCCGACTCGCGGCCAGTTCCGGATCTTGGACTTCGATCTCTCCACCAAATTCTTGGGGACCCACTCACCTTTTATCAAGGGTTTGGCCCAGCAGTTTTTCTATTTTCCGCTTCCCAGGAACACGGTGTTCGTCCTCGCACTCCGAGGGGGAATTGGTCAAACCTTCAGAGAAGACCGGGATGCCCTGCTGCCCATCACCGAGCGTTTCTTCGCCGGTGGAGCCAATACGTTGCGTGGCTTCGCGCTGGATGAGGCCAGCCCTACCAACCCCGACAGCGGGGAACCGGTGGGAGGGAACGTCTTGATGTTACTCAACCTGGAGTTTCGGTTTCCGATCGCCAAGAGGCTGGGAGGCGTGGTGTTTTCCGATAACGGAAACGTTTATCGTCGCTTGCAGGTTATCCGCCTTCTCAACTGGCGCTATAACGCAGGATTGGGATTTCGCTACGAAACGCCGATTGGCCCGGTACGGGTGGACTACGGGATCAAGCTCAATCCCCGACCCGGTGAGTCGTTCGGGCGGCTTCACGTGAGCTTGGGACATCCTTTCTGAGGAGAAGCGTGAACAAGACACGACCGATGCAAATCGCGGGCTTACTTCTGGTGGGCGCAGCCGTCGCACCCAGTGCGCGAGCGGAAATCGTCGATCGGATTGCCGCCGTCGTTGACCGCGACGTAATCACCCTGTCCGAAGTCGAGCAAGCAACGGAGCTGCGCACCCTCCGTGGTCAACAGGAACTCTCGATGGAAGATGTGGTTGAGAGACTCATCGAAGCGCGTCTGGTGGAGAGGGAAGTAAATCGCTATCCCGAAGAGTCTATTACCCAAGAACGAATCGACGAAGTGCTGGACTCGATCGGTGAGTCCTTTTCTTCGGGGGACACGCTCAGGGATTCTCGGGTGATGACTCTGGACGAGATGGAAGCGTTGGTGAGAAAGCAACTGACAGTCCAGCGTTACTTGGAGCGTCGGTTCCGGCCACTCGTCTACGTAACCGATGTCGACATCGAAAAGTACTACGACGACGAGCTCCTTCCGGTCCTCGACGACGCCGGCGAAGCGGTACCGCTTCTGGAGAGCGTGGCGGGAAGCATCCGAAGAATCCTAGAAGAGAAGGCGTTCAACGAGCGCGTGGAACGCTGGATTTCAGATCTCAAGTCGCGGGCGCACGTGCGAAGGTACGTGTGGTAATAGAAGTTGGCTTCTTTCCGTTACTCCCTCTCCCTCTGGGAGAGGGCCGGGGTGAGGGTATATGGCTGGCTTCCTCCTTTACTGCGCGCCATCTTCTGTAGCACTCCTCAACGCTTCCCGCACGGTTTCCAATCCAAACGTGCCGCCCAGCGGCATGTCCGAGATGGTGGCGGTGATCGCGGCCGCCAGATCGGCTTGTTCGAAGGGGGGTGGCGGGGCTACTTTTCCGGCGTGCAGACCGGCGAGCACTTCTTCGAGAAACGCCAAATAGGCCTTCGCTTCCGCGCGGAGGCTGTAGGTTTCTTCGACGTGCTCCCGCGCGTATCGCCCCATGTCACGCCTCAGTTCGGGCCGGCTGGCGAATAGCTCGAGAGTCCTCGCGATTTCTTTCACCTCCGGTGGTCCCAAATCGATCCTAGCCACCGTGTATTCCGGGAACTCTAGGAATGGACCGGTATTGGAGACGAGGACCGGTTTGCCCATGCCCAGGGTTCGGATAAGAGTGCCGGAGAGCTCTCCGGTCGAGGGGAATCTGAGGTTCACGACGACGTCTGACGCGAGCATGTAGAGGTAGAAGCGATCCATCGGCTGTCGCCCGGTCACCACGATCTTGTCCTTGAGCTCCGGTGAGCGGGTGTGGGCTTCGATGGGAAAGCCCTTTTGCACCTCGCCGACGATCAGGAAGCGGGCTTCCGGCCGGTTTCGAGCAAACAGGCGAAACCCCTCGAGCGCTTCCTCCATGCGTTTGGCTCGCGTAACGAGGCCGAAAGACGAGACCAGGAAGCCGTCCTGAGGTAGGCCAAGTATCCTACGGGCCTCGGCAACCTCCGTCGTAGGGAGAGCGGGCGGGGGTGCGTAATGGTGTGGCGCCTTACCAATGAACTTACCCACCGGCATGCTTCCAAACCGACGCCTCAACCACCCCTGCATGAAGCGCGTCAAAACCAATACCCCATAGCTTCTTTCGACGACTCTTTCGCACAACGGAAACTTGGAGACTAGTAGATCGCTTCCCAACGCCAGCGCGATCTGCCTTCCTAACGCAGCCCCGCGGTCGCCGTAGGCCCGTTTCATCTCCGCCACGTAGAGCTCGACGTTGGCGCGCTCCACGGAAAGACCAAGAAACAGATGCTGGAGAACGAGATCGTGCAACACGACAACGCCCGGAAAACGAAGGGCGGCGTTGAGGGCGTAACGGTGGTAGGAACTGTTGCCAAGCTGGTACAGGTTCAGATCGAATTGCTCTCGCTGGTTGACTTCTTCGAACTCCCTCGCTTGGTGCCACGGGAATTGTTCGATGATGGCGGGCCCGGACGGCGTATAGCCGTCCATAAACAAATGGATCTCCGCCCCATCTGTGAGATAGGGAAGAAGCTCTTCGCTATAATCGGCAACGCCCGTTCCCATCGGGCTGAGCGGACTCCAGTAGGCGATCTTCATCGGAGGGAAGTGGTAAGGGAGTCGATGACGTGGTCCCAGCCGATCCCGCTTACCTTGGGTTTGCCCTGTTCTCCCATCTCCCGGGCCCGATCGCGATGGGCGAAGAGATTCTCGACCGCCTCGGCGATAGCCTCGGCTCGTGGCTCGACGACGAAGCCGTTCACTTCATGGTCTACGAACTCCAAGGTTCCTCCGGAGTCGTTGCAGGTCACGACCGGCTTCCCGGACATGAAAGCTTCCACCGTGACGTAGCCGTAGTCTTCATCGAGGGGGGCATAGAGAACAGCGAAGGCTCCGGCGTAGAGCTCGAGTAGCTCTTCATCAGGTACGAAGCCCTTTAGCAGTACGCGGTCCTTAAGCCCGAGCCGCTCGATCTGGCGCTCCAGGTTCTCTCGTTGAGGCCCGGTTCCAGCGATGACCAACTTGGCTTCTCCGATGTGGCGAAAAGCGTCCACCAGGAGATCGCATCGCTTCAACGGGTCTAGTCGTCCCGCGAACAGCGCATAGTCACCGAAAGAGCCACCTCGATATCGACCCATATAATTTGGCGGAGGGTACAAGGGCGTCGATTGAATGTCGTTGTAGCGCTGGAGCCGGGAAGACACGTTTTGCGAAATCGTGAAGACAGAGTGAGACTCGCGCAGTGTTTTGCTGTCCATGCGGATGATCGTTTGCCGGATCTCCTGTTCCTCGGGATCGTCGGTGAAACTGCAATACGGGGTTCCATACAGATCGTAGACCTCGCGGTGCTGGTGGAAGAGCCAAGTGACTTTGGCCGGATGTCGAACGAGGTACGATGGAAATTTCGTAGCGATGACCATGTCGATCGGCATGCCATTCGACTCGGTGATCTCTACCCAGCGCCAGAGAAGAGCTTGCTTGATGAGGTCTTGAACCGGATACCACTTGAAGGGGATGTTGACGACGTCGACCGCATAGCCTCTCGTCTTGAGCTGTGCAGCGAGCTCGCCGACTAAGATCTCGGCTCCCCCGGTGATCAGCGGAGCCTGGACGGCACAAATGCAGATTGCTCGGCGAGGCATTTGGTGTAGGGCTCAGCTTTTCGTCGAGGCTGACAGCTTCTCCTCCAGCCGGCGAGTCTTTTGAGCGATGTCGCGAAGCTCCTCTCGCGCCTCTTTAAGCATGCCCTCGAGGTAGAGGTGGTTTTGCTCCGCGTTTTCGAAAACGAAATCGATGCGCTTAACCAGCTCGTGCACGTGCCTTACCAGCTCTTGTTGAAGAATCAGATGGCGCTCGTCGATTTCTTCCATCCGCTTCCCATGCAGCCCGAGCACCTGGTCGTAGTGCGCCGAAATCCGATCCAATCGCGTGTCGATGTACTGCACCAGTTCGTTGTTGAACCGGACTTGCGCGGAGTTGACCTCGACCTGGCGATCGACGACGGGACCGAAGGCGAAGCGAACGAGTCTCTGGAGCTGGCGGCGCAGCGGAGAGAAAATCCGCGCCATTCGACCTGAGGGCAGGGTCCCGAGAGCGGTGGAGATGTCCCAGGACGCGTTCAACTGTTCGGTGCTCGGCGAGGTCGGGACCCTCGTCGATGGCCGTTCCGGCGACTGGACCGAACCCAGTGGAGCATGCGGCTCAGACGGCGTCGGATAGGGGGAGGGCTTGGGTGAGGGATTGTCTTCCGAGCGCACGCGCTCACGTACATCGCGAAGCGTGCCCGCAACTTCCTCTTTTACGGAATCGTTGAGCTCACCCACAAACAGATTTCTATCGTAGAAGTCTCGAGACTGTCAAAAGCCGGCTCAGTAGCGAGGTAGAGAAGGGTCGATGCGCTCCGCCCAGGCGAGGATCCCTCCTTCGAGATTTCTTACTTTTCGAAAGCCCATGCCCATCAGGAACTGGACAGCCTTGGCGCTTCTCGCACCGCTTCGGCAATGAACGACGATCTCGTCCGCCGAGCTCAACTGATTCACGGCCTGAGGGAGATCTCCGAGCGGGATCAGCTTGGCATCGTCCAAGTGGGCGATGTTCCACTCCTGCGTTTCCCGTACGTCTAGGATGAAGACGTCCTCTTTCTTGTCCATGAGAGTCTTAAGCTCCTCGACGGATATCGTTGGCACGCTTGCTCCAGCGCTCGCTGCCGCCGGTTCCTCGCGGGGGATGCCGCAGAACTGCTCGTAGTCGATGAGCTCGGTGATGGTGGCGTGCTCCCCACACAGCATGCAATCGGGATCTTTCCGGAGTCTCAGCTCCCGGAAGTTCATTTTGAGAGCATCGAAGAGAAGAAGCCTTCCAATGAGAGGATTCCCTTGTCCCAAAATCAGTTTAACGACTTCGAGCGCTTGCAAGGTGCCCACGATCCCGGGGAGGACCCCCAAGACTCCGCCTTCCGCGCAGCTCGGGACGAGGCCTGGTGGGGGTGGCTCGGGATAGAGGCAGCGGTAGCAGGGTCCTTCCTTCGCGTAAAAGACGGAGGCCTGACCCTCGAAGCGAAAAATACTTCCGTAAACGTTGGGCTTTCCGAGAAGCACGCAGGCGTCGTTCACCAAATAGCGAGTCGGAAAGTTGTCGGTGCCGTCTGCAATGATGTCGTAGTCCTGGAAGAGCTCGAGAGCGTTCTCCGAGCTCAGCCGGGCCTCGTGGGTGTCGATCTGAATGTGTGGATTGATTCCTGATAGTCGCTCCTTGGCGACCTCGAGTTTGGGCCGTCCGACATCGCTCGTTGAGTAGGTCACTTGTCGCTGCAGGTTCGAAGTGTCGACGACGTCGAAGTCCACGAGCCCGATGCGACCGACCCCTGCGGCCGCCAGATAGAGCCCCAAAGGAGCACCCAAACCCCCGGCGCCGATGAGCAGTACCTTAGCTTGTTTCAGCTTCGCCTGACCCTCCATGCCCACTTCGGGCATGATGAGGTGTCGGCTGTAGCGTTGGATCTCGTCGTGACTGAAGGTCACGCTGGTACTGGCGGTACCGGTTGCACCGCCGCCCCCCCCAGCAATGCTGGGCACGATGCTGACCACGTCGGAGTCCTTGACCGGAGTCTCTTCCCGCGACAGGTATCGGATATCCTCTTCGTTGACGTAGACGTTGACGAAGTTTCGGAGCTTCCCTTCATCATTGAATAAATGTTTCTTCAGGGACCCGTACCGTTCGGCGAGATTGGCGAGCAACTCGGCCACGGTATTGCCCTCGAGCTCGATGGCCTCGAGATTGTCGGTGTAAGCCCGAAGAGGGGTGGGAATCATTACCTTGACCGCCATAACAAGTACTCCTTCTTTGGAAATCGCTGGAAGCCTAAACCGTCTGAAGCTCCTCTGTATCGAAGGCCGAGCGGTCCTCCCTCATCACGAAAGACCGCACTTCGGTCGGCTCGCCCTTCTGGACGGAAACGATGACGTACGAAAAGAAAGGAAACGCATGTGCCAAATCATACCCCGAAGGAAACGCCGGGTGATCGGGGTGCGAGTGGTAAAAACCCAGCAAGGTCATTCCGCGTGCCGACGCCTCGGCTTCGGCTCGCTGGTAGTCCTTTGGGGTGACGAGAAAGCGGCGGTGACGCTCACCGTCTCGAGAGTTGGCAAGCGGGAGCACGTCCCGAACGTCCTTGATGTTCAAGTCCGGCCCTTCCTGCCGTCCGAGCATGACGCCACATGCTTCGTCGCGGTAGCTTTCTCGGCCATGACCGCGGATGGTTTCTAGCAGATGTTCAGGGATTCGAATCACGGGACTTCACGCTTCCAGGGTCCCTCGGAGAGATACTTGTCGCCACCGTCGGGGAAGATCGTGACCACCAAACCGTCGTTGACCAGCTCGGCAACTTGCTGAGCGGCGACCCAGGCGGCACCGGAGGAAAGGCCAACGAAAAGACCGCGATCCCGGGATAGTCGTAGGCAAGCCTGGTAGGCATCCTCGGTCCGAATCGCCAGCGTCTCGTCGGCAATCGTATCGTCATAAATCCCCGGCACCATGGCGGTCTCCATGTGCTTCAAGCCTTCGATGGCGTGCATCGGTGAATCGGGCTGGAAGGAGATGCACCGGATCGCCGGGGACAGCTCCTTGAGCCTGCGGCTGTTCCCGACGAAGGTTCCGCTCGTTCCGAGCCCTGCGACGAAGTGAGTCAGACGTCCCCCGGTTTGTTCCCAAATTTCCTCGGCCGTCGTCCGATAGTGAGCCTGCCAGTTTGCCAGATTGTTGTACTGATCCGGATAAAAGTAAAGGTCCGGCTTCTGGGCGGAAAGTCGGCGAGCCCTGACGATAGCACCATCGGTTCCTTCGAGGGCGCTCGTTTCTATGAGCTCCGCCCCATACGCTCGAAGGATCTGTTTCCGTTCCTTGCTGGCATTGGCGGGGAGACACACTCGAACGCGGTAGCCTTTCGCGGCTCCCAACATGGCGAGGGCGATCCCGGTGTTGCCGCTGGTGGCCTCGAGGATGACTTTGCCCGGTTTAAGGTGGCCATTCTTTTCGCCTTCCTGCAACATCTCCCGGGCGGCACGATCCTTAACCGAGCCCCCTGGATTGAGCCACTCGGCCTTGGCGTAAATCTCGGTGGGAGAAGTTTGGCTCTCCCCGATCCTGAGCAAAGGGGTCCCACCAATGGCCTCTTCCAAGGACCTCGATCGGGCGGAAGCACCCGTGTCGGAATAGCTTAGCATTCTGGGTTTCGTCAAGACCCAGCTCTCCCTAAGTGGTCGGTTCCTTGCGGACTTTGTATACCTATGCATACTATAAATCCTCATCTTTTTGGTCAAGTTTAATGGGAAATGGAGGGGTTCCCGGAATAATGAGGACGCGGAAGGGGTAAAAAGTGGACAGGGAGTGTAAAGGTTTGAGGCTTTCGGCTCAGGCGAGAAACCCCCTCAAAAGCTCTAACTCGCTGATTAGTAATGACATCGAGGCTAAACCGCGCTTTGGCACGGGACTTGAAGGATATGGAACTTGAGAGGAGGGGAGCCCGTCCTCAGGAAAGGGAAGAACTTATGAGAACGACTGATATCGAGATCTCCGACAGCACCTACGAGGCGGACGTAGACGGCCGCGTCGCCGTGGAGGCGGCGGAGCCGGAGCTCGAGGTGCCAGCGCGTACCGCCGCTACCGCGAGTATCGCCCATACCGCGAGTACCGCCCATACCGCCAATCCCGGTGTGGGAGAGCTCGACACACTTGGCCAGTACCTCAAGGAAACGCACCGTCATCCGCTCCTCAACCGAGAGCAGGAGCAGAAGGTCTCTCGGGCCATGCGAAAGTCCGAGCGGGCGCTCAAACGCAAGGGTTCGACCACAAGCAAGAGGCGGGCTGCTCAAAAGGAGTTCGATGAGACCAGGGCCCGGATGATCGAAAGCAACCTTCGGTTGGTCGTTTCGATCGCCAAGCGCTACAAGAATATGGGCATGGAGCTTACCGACCTGGTGCAAGAGGGAAACATCGGGCTCATGCAGGCGGTCGAGCGGTTCGACCCTCGCCGCAATCTGAAGTTCTCGACCTATGCTACGTGGTGGATTCGCCAGGCCATCACGCGAGCCTTGTCGCAGAAGTCACGGACCATTAAGGTGCCCATCAACAAGCTGGAGCTCGTCCGGATCGCGACCCGCTCCAAGGTCAAGCTGGAGGAGCAACTCGGACGAGCACCGACCACGAAGGAGCTCGCGAAGGCGGTCGGCGCGCCGGCTTACCAGGTGGAAGCGGCCATGCAATCGATTCCCCACCTCGAGTCTCTGGACGCGCTGGCGGTCGAGGACGGAAGCCCCCGCTGGGAGCTTCAGACCGACGAGCGGTCGGAGTCTCCTTGGCAGGCTGTCGTCGATCGCGACATGCGTGAGAAGGTGGGAGCGACTCTCGAGCTCTTACCTCCTCGTCAGCAGCTGATCGTGCGCATGCGCTTCGGGATTGGCTTCACCTCCGAATACAATCTCGAGGAGATTGGCAAGGTCTTGAACCTCACGCGCGAGCGCGTTCGCCAACTCGAAGTCGAGGCTCTACAGCGTCTCCGGGCGGCCGGAGATCGGCGTGCGCTGAGTTACTTCTTGAGAAAATAAGAGAAGAACAACCGGCCCCGGTGGCGAAAGCTGCCGGGGCTTTTTGTTGTTGGGTTACAGGGCGGTGCGTGCCGACAGCACATCGAGCAAGGTGGGGATCCAATTGATGAAGAGGAGAATCAGAATGGGGATGAGGCTGAGATCGAGCACGCGGCAATAGCGGGCCAGCTTCTCCCGAAGGCGCGGTCGGCTCAACCAGGCTATTCGCGTCAACGACTGCAAGACCAGGTAGACGAGAATAAGAATACCGATCCGATGATGCGACAGACTTCCCGCCCAATCCGCGTTTGCAGCGGCCACCATTGAGCGTGTCAACCCGCACCCCGGGCAAGGTACCCCCATTGCTTGTTTCATCACACACAAATTCGGTACCGCTTTCCCGCCGATGAGAAGCGACGCTTCCGTGTTCGAGGCTGGCGTGAGAAGACTGGCGAAGAGGAGCACCGAAGCGCAGGCCGCGAGAATCACGAGGTGGGGTGCTGCGGGCTCGCGGGGCATTAGTGCCTCAATGCGCGCTCCCGCCTTCGCTGGCTTCACGAATCCAACCAAGCCAGCTTCGGCGAGGTCCCGCCGAAGCTTCAGCGAAGGCGGACACTCTTCGTTCTAATGGAAAGCTTCCTTAATGTGGGGCTTGGTTAGCGTTACCAGGCTCCAAATCCCAACCGGAAGCCCGATGATGCAGCAAGGGCTGACGCAAGGCACCATTGCGACGACGCTGGCCGCGACGGCGAGACCGTACTGGCTGAGTCTCTTCATCTCGAGGGACCCGTAGACGACAAATCCCGCCACCAAGAGATACAGGACGTTCGAAGTGATACCGAACCCTCCCGAGAGATACCGAGCGAATTCCTCCTCGGCGCTTCCCGCCATCATGGTAGCGAGGCTGACTCCCAGTAGATTCGCGAGCAAACCAAGGAACGCGAAGAATCCACCGATGACCGCTGTGATCAAGAGCCCGATGGCTGGGCCCGAAACCTCTTGCACGGGGTCACCAGCCTGTGTCGGCGGGGACATCTGCGGTGGCGGTGGTGGTGGCGGTATGCTCGACATTGAAATCCTCCCTCTTAGTACTAAGCGATCACCTGTATATTAGATTCCCTGCACCACTTCAATTGCCCTCTCGGTGAACCATGAGTACTATCCGACGATGAAGATCAATGTCGTCGGAGGAGGGCCCGCCGGCCTCTACTTCTCCATTCTGATGAAGAACCTCGACCCGGGACACAAGATCACGCTCTACGAGCGCGACGGGCCCAACGATACCTACGGCTGGGGGATCGTTTTCTCCGACAAAACAATGACTTACCTAAGAGATGCCGATCGAGAGTCTCACCAAGGTATCACCCGAGCCTTCGAGACCTGGCCGAACGTGGACGTCGTTCATCGCGGCGTGAAGCACTCAGTTTTGGGCAACCAGTTTTCAGGTATCGCTCGAGTCGCCTTTCTCAACATTCTCCAAGAACGTTGCAAGGGCCTTGGTGTGGACATGCAGTTTCTCACCAACATCGCGAACGTGGGCGATGCAGCGGATTGTGACTTGTTAGTGGCCGCCGACGGAGCCAATAGTTTGGTGCGGAAGACTTATGAAAGCACTTTCAAGCCCAGCCTCGATGTAAGGAAGAACCAATACATCTGGCTAGGTACGAAGCGTCTGTTCCACGGATTGACGCTGATTCTACGCACCAACGAGGCCGGGCTCTTCGTCGCCCATGCCTACAAATTCAACGAGACCCACAGCACTTTCATCGTTGAGTGCGTGGGAGAGGCATGGGAAAGGGCGAGCCTCGGAGCCAAGGACGATGCACAGACGTGCCGTTACTTGGAAGAAGTCTTCAAGGACGACCTCGAAGGAGAGCCTCTTCTGCACAACAACTTCTTACGGTGGCTCAATTTTATCATCGTGCGGAACGAAAACTGGGTTCACGAAAACACGGTACTCCTCGGTGACGCCGCTCACACCGCTCATTTCTCGATCGGTTCCGGTACCAAGTTGGCGCTCGAAGACGCCATCTCTCTCGCCGATTGTATTCGTGGCACCACCGACGTGGCGGGCGCCTTGGCTCAATATCAGAGCGTCCGAAAACCAGTTGTCGAAGATTTGCAAAATGCAGCAGAGTCCAGTTTGGTTTGGCTCGAGAACGCGCAACAAAAGAGCGACCTGGAGCCGATCCCACTCACTTACGAACTGATGACCCGCAGCAGGAAGGTCGACTACGAAAAGTTGAAGAAGCGCGATCCGGAGTTCATCGCCCTCTACGACGAATGGCGGAACCGCTAAATCCTTCGGCAATACTCCTGGGCCAGCTCTACCAAAACGTCGCGGCAGTCGTAGATGTCTTGGACCTCCGCATACTCGACCAGGCTGTGGAGACCCGCTCCGCCGGGGCCAAAGATCACGCTCGGGATCGCCGCCTCCGCTAGGATTGCGGAGTCGGTCCATGCGGTGAGTCCGCCGAACTCGACTCCTCTCTCAATTGCGCGCTCGATGGCCCGTGCCACAGCCTGCGGCAGGGCATGGGATGTGGAGATCTCGTAGGGCGGGCGGGCAAACGTCAGCTTGCACTCGGCCTTGAAACGGGGGTCCTCTTGCTGGAGTCGCTCGAGCAGAGCGTCGAGCTCGGTTTCGGCATCGGCTTCTGACTCGCCGGGGAGCGTGCGCCGCTCGACGTCGAGCCCGCAGCGATCCGGATAGCTGGAAAGCTCCCGACCGCCTCGTATGAGCGAGGCATGGATGGACGGCGTGCCGAGGCGAGGGTGAGGCGAAATGTCTCGCAGTTTTCGGTCGAGGTCCTCGAGGCCGACGAGAACACGTCCCATGTGCGCGATGGCGTCGATACCCTCCGCGGGACGGCTTCCGTGTGCGGCTTTTCCTTGCGTTTCGATATGGAACCAGGCGAAACCCTTGTGGGCAACCAAGACCTTCAAGTCAGAGGGCTCGAATACGATCGCGGCGTCCGCCTGAACGGTTTTGACCAGCGCCTCGGTACCGGAAGATTGATATTCCTCATCGACGACCGCGGCGACAATGATCTCTCCCCCGTTTGGAGAGCCCTCGGCAAGCTTGGAAGCTGCTGCGAGCAAGGCGGCTAGACCGCCCTTAATATCGTGCGCGCCGCGGCCGTATAGCTTGCCGTCTTCGATCCGCGCCTCGAACGGGTCTTCCATCCCTTCGGCGCTGACCGTATCCATATGACAACACAATAGAAGACTGGGCCCATCGTCGCCGCCCGGCAGACGGCCCACGACATTCGGTCTCGCCGGCTCGACCTCGACCATCTCGGCTTCGACGCCGTGCTCTTCGAGAAAGGTGTGCACAAAGCCAGCAATCTCTTGTTCCCCCGGGGCTCCGGGCACGAGTTTGGGGTTGACCGAGTTGATACGCACGAGATGGCGTGCGAGCTCGAGGGTTTCCCGATCGTCCATGAGATTCTGTCGACCTGTCAGGCTTGTCAGGGTTGTTAGGGCTGTCGGGCGCGCCAACACCTCTAAATTAATGTCCTGGAAGATCGCAGTCAAGGATGAAGGGGTGGATACTTGGTGTTACCATTCCCGGCACAGGAGCGGAACGAATGTCGGTGGTTAGCGTCAAAAAAACTGTGGAGAGCCGAGGCAACACTCACGTCATCGATATTACTTCCGACGTCGCGAGCTCGGTTGCCGAAGCTGGAATCGAGACCGGCGTTGCGACAGTGTTCGTGACGGGTTCGACGGCCGGCGTGACCACCGTCGAGTTCGAGCCCGGCCTGGTGAAGGATCTAGACGCAGCGTTCAATCGACTCATGCCGAGAGAGCTCGAATATCGACACCATGAGACCTGGGGCGACGACAACGGCCACAGTCACATTCGTGCTTCCTTTCTTGGTCCTTCGCTGGCCGTACCGTTCGAGCACGGGGGGCTGGTCCTAGGCACCTGGCAACAGATCGTTATTATCGATTTCGACACCCGGCCTCGGAGCCGGAACTATGTGATTCAAATTATTGGTTAGGAGAAGTTAGTACAACTCTGGGAGGGACACGGAATGATCGCTTTAGTAGACGAGAGGATCGAAGCGTACGCCGCCAATCACACTCGGCCTCAGCCCGAGCTGTTGAATCGTCTCGCCCAGGAAACGCACGGGTCGATGAAAGACCCGGAGATGCTCACCGGACGACTGGAGGGCGGCTTCCTGCGATTGATGGTGAGAGCGTTCCAAGCCCGCCGCATTGTCGAGGTCGGCATGTTCACCGGCTACAGCGCACTCTCGATGGCAGAGGCGCTTCCCGACGATGGTGAGCTCATCACGTGCGAAGTGAACCCCAAAGCGGAAGCCCTCGCCCGCCGCTATTTCCAAGAGAGTCCCCACGGCAGCAAGATCGAAATCCGTATGGGACCGGCGCTCGAAACGCTCGAAAAACTCGAGGGCCCCTTCGACTTCGCTTTCATCGATGCCGATAAGGAAAACTATCCCTCTTACTACGAGCTTTGTTTGGAGAGGCTCCGACCGGGAGGCGCCATCGCGGTGGACAACGTGCTGTGGAGCGGCCGAGTGCTGGATCCCCAGGACGAGGAAACCCGTGCCATTGCTACTCTAAACGAGCGAGTGAGCAAGGACGATCGAGTGGATCACGTCCTGCTGACCATCCGGGACGGCGTTATGTTGGTGATCAAGAAATGATGTGGAGGGAGAGCCACGCGCCTACGGCTTTTCCGAGAGCGCCTCTTCGGTCTTTCGGGGGTCGACCAATTCGTAGTCTCTGATCTTCTTGTCGAGGGTGGGACGGGTGATCCCCAAGATCTCACTGGCTCGCGACTTGTTCCAGCGTGTGGAGCGCAGCACGTGGTCGATGTACTGCTTCTCCATTTCCCTCAGGGACATGAGCTCGCTGGGAATCTTGCCGGGCTCCGCAGAGACCAGCGGCAAATGCTCCCCCACCAACACGTCTCCTCGCGACAAAGTGACGGCTCGGGTCAGGGCGTTCTCGAGCTCCCGGACGTTGCCTTTCCATTCGTAGTTCACAAGAAGCTGCATGACGCTGTCCGGTACCTTGCGAACGTTGGTGTGCAGTTGTCGGTTGATCTTCTGCAACAGGTGGGCCACTAATGCCGGAACGTCGTCGCGCCTTTCTCGCAACGGTGGTAGGATGACTTCTACCACCTTGAGTCGATAGTAGAGGTCTTCCCGGAAGGCATCTCGCCGGACTAGATCTTCCAAGTTTCGATTGGTGGCCCCGATGATGCGTGCCTCGGTACGCTGGGTCTTTTCTCCGCCGACACGCGAGTACTCTCGATTCTCGACGACTCTCAGAAATTTGGCCTGAAGGTTCGGTGAGATGTCGCCGATCTCGTCGAGGAAGAGGGTTCCGTTGCCGGCAATCTCGATCTTGCCTCGGCTGTCACGTACCGCACCGGTGAAGGCTCCACGTACGTGACCAAAGAGCTCGCTCTCGAGAACGCCTTCCGCCAAAGCGGTGCAGTTGACCGCTACGAACGGCTCGTGACGATTGTCGGCGTTGTAATGGATGGCGCGCGCCACCAGTTCTTTTCCGGTTCCGGATTCACCCCGAATGAGTGAGGTGGTCTTACTCCGGGAGAGCATGCCGATGGTCTTGAACACTTCGCGCATCTGCGATGTGCGGCCGATGATGTTATCGATACTCCACTCCCGAGAGGCCTCGGTGACGATGTAATCGAGCTTGGTGTCCATTTCCTGCATCCGCATCGCCTTGTGGATGCTGAGGAGCAGCTCGTCGTAGTCGATAGGCTTACAGATGTACTCGAAGGCACCGAGCTTCACCGCCTCGACCGTGGTGCGCATATCATCGAAGGCGGTGATCATGATGACGTATGCTTTGGGATCGACCGCCCTGATCTGTTTTAGCACGCCGAGACCATCGAGCTCCGGAAGGTGGATGTCCAGGATTACCAGATCCGGCTCTAAATCCTTGAATCGCTCTACGCCCTCTTTGCCATCGGCGGCGAGGTGAACCTCGAAACCCTCTCCGGAGAGGTGGCTCTTGAAGGTTTGGCGGATCAGTCGATCGTCGTCAATGGCTAGGATGGACTTCATGGGAATCTTTCGTCGCCACGCCCGGTTTGTGGCTTGTCGGTTGGACGTCCTCGTAGGACAAGTTGATGGTCACGGTAGTACCCACCGAGACCGTACTCTTTACAGCGACCGTCCCATCGTGGAGCTCGATGACCTTGCGCGCGTTGGTGAGCCCGAGGCCGGTCCCGAGGCTCTTGGTCGTGAAAAACGGCTCGAAAATAGACTGGAGTTCCTTTTCATCGATGCCCGCTCCGTCATCCTCAATTTCAACCATCACACGTGGTTTCTCCCCGCCTTCGGTTGCAGACGTCTCTGGCGGCTCTGGAAGCAGGGCGGTCCTGACCACGACTTTGCCTCCCGCTCCCACAGCCTCGGCGGAATTGAGAAAAATGTTCAAGAAGGCTTGGCGTAGCTTGTCACCGTCGACAAGGATGAGCGGTAGATCGGAAGCGTACTCCTTGACGATGCGGACGTTCTTATCCTCGAGTTGATCCTTGACGAACTTGAGAGCGTCGTCCACGGGGTTGTCCAAGGAAAAGAAGTCCTTGGTGAGGATCGGTTCTCGGGCATAGGCCAGTAGTTCCTTCACGATTCGTTCGACTTGATGAATGCCGCTCTCCGCGATTTGGACCTGCTCTTTCTCGTGGGCGGCGAGCGAGGGACTCTTGCCGACCTTTTGGATGTTGAGTTTGATAGCGGTCAACGGGTTCCGGATCTCGTGCGCCATGGCGGCCGCCAGTCGACCGATGGTTGCCAGTTTTTCGACTTCGATGAGTCGCCGGGAGGTCCTTTCGATCTCACGCCGGTCTTCCAGAATCTGAGCGGTCATTTGGTTGAAGTTCGCGGCGAGCTCTCCGATCTCATCCCCCGGGGCGATGTGGATGCGGTGGTTCAGGTCACCCTGCGCGACCTTGATCGTTCCTTCCACGAGGGTTTCGAGTGGGCTGCTGATCCTTTTGGCTAGGAACATGGCTCCCAAGGTGCCCAAGGCGAGCCCCAGGAAGCCGAGGCTCACCAGGCCGATTCGGGTGCGATGGATCTCTGCATTGAGCTGTTCGAGCGATAGCCCTAACTTCACCGCTCCCCAAAGCTCGTCTTCACCGGCGAGAATCGGGGCCACGATCTCCAAGACCTCGATTTCCTGCATCGACTCATTGTCGCTGGATGCCGGCGTCTCGAACGTCAAGGATCCCATCAGCACGCGGCCCTCCTCGATGCGCCCCATTTCGGCACCCATTTCGAAGAGCTCTGCGGGGAAGCTGCGCCGGGCGTCCTGATTGGAGGCCAGGGCTTTGGCGTTGCGACTGAAGATGATGGCGTAGAGGATGTCGGGGTCTTCCGCCGCTTTCATGTTTTGTTGCAGAGCGACGGTGTCGTAGTAGAGGAGGGGAGTCACCGACAGATCGGCCACCGCTTTGGCCAGGGCGGCACCGTGTTCGCGCACTTGATCCAGGATCACCGCCGTCTGTCGGCGTTCCACGAAGAAGACCACGATGATCATGAGAAGGGTGATGAGCACCGTGGAGCTCAGGATGAAGCGGCTCCGCAAGCTCAAGGGGTGACGAGTGAGCATCGGGGCTAGAGATCCTTGGGCTTGGATTCTTCGGTCTCCGACTCGTCGAGCCAGATCTTGTTCATCTTGATATAGGTGTAGCCCATCGGTGATAGGGAGAAACCCCGCACGTTGGGACGAACCAGAAAGCGGGACCGACCGTAGTCGAGAGGGATGATAGGCGAGTCATGAAGGATCATCTTCTCGATACGCCGGTAGAGATTGTTCCGCTCCTTATAGCTGGTCTCTGACCAGGCTAGGTCGAGCAGGCTGTCCACCTCAGGGTTGTTGTAGCCGGAACGATTGACGGGTGACGTGGAATGGAACAAGACGCGCAGGAAGTTGTCCGGGTCCGGGAAGTCGGCGATCCATCCGTTGTACCGAAGGAAAGGACTCTCCTGGAAGATAGGATTGTCCAATGAGGGGAATCGGCGTACCTTGTGGGGTTTTACCTCAATGCCTATCTTGGACAGGCAACTGGTGATGCATTCTCTGCGGGCCGTCGAGTATGGGTCTTCCCGTCCACAGACGATCGTCTTGATGGGGGAAGGTTTCTTCCCTCTGGATAACCCGCCTTCGCCAGGAGCTTCTTCGCCTTATCAGCGTCGTGTCCCCAGGATGCACCCATCGGCAAGAATCCTGGGATCCCTGGCGGCACGATACCCGTCGCGGCCGGAGTCCCCGCGGTAAAACGACTGGAATCCAGAAGCGCTCGTTTGTTGAGTGCGTAATTGATGGCGCGCCGCACGCGCGAATCGTCATAGGGCGCGACTTGCGTCGGAAAATAGTAGTAGTTGAGCTCCAGCAGCTTGTCGGTTTCTACCCGAACCCAGTCGTAGTAGCGGTCGATCGGTGCTTCGATGCAATCGACGAGCTCGTTGAGGGGCTTTTCTTCCTTTGCGTCCCGCGCGTTCACGATGGCGCGGAAGACGACGGCATTTAGATGAGGACGCCCTCCAATATAGTGAGGATTCGCGTCCAGCCGAATCCCTTGTGGAACTCCCTTGATGACCGGTATGGCCGGATCCTCTTCCCGACTCGTCCAGCGCGAGAATCGGAAGGGCCCTGCTCCAATCGGCTCCTTGAAGAAGTTCTCGCCTCTCTTCAGGACTTCTTTCTTCGGCAAGATCTTCGAGCTGTAACATGCTGAGAACGGAGAGGGCGGGGACGAAGGGGGTGGTGAAACGGATCTGAAACGCGCGCTCGTCGATGACGCGAAGCCCGGCCACCGTTTTCGCTTTGCCTTCTCGAAAGTCCTGCGCGCCGACGATGCGCGTGAAGTAATGATAGTTCGTCTCGTCCAGGCCTGGCGTGAGCAGTCGCTCGAAAGAGAAGACACAATCCTCGGCGGTGATCGGCTCACCGTTATGAAAACGGGCTTCCGGGTGGAGCTCGAAGGTATAGGTTTTGCCGTCCGGTGAGATATCCCAATAACGAGCGAGCGCGGGCACGATGTTCAGATGCTGGTCGAACGCGGTGAGGCCTTCGTAGATTTGTTGGATCAGCATGATCTCGCTGCCACTCGTCGCCCTCGCTGGATCGAGCGTTTGAACCGGTCGAGAGATTGGAAAACGGAAGACCCCGCCTTGAAAGGCCTCCGGCTCATTGGTGGTTCCGGTCGTGGCGGTGTACTTGTGTTTAGCGGCCAGAAAGAAAAAAGCCGCGGTCACCAAGCATAGGACTAGGAGTCCCCCGGGGATCAGCCAGGAGCGCGATCGCGTCCAGCCGGACCTATCGGCCGCTTCGCCGCCGGTATCGATTGTAGACGGTGTGACTGGCCTGTTTTCTGTTTCCATAGGGGCTTGCTCTCGTAAACTCTCCGGCGTGACGCGATCGGCGGTCCACCCACGCCGATCCAAACAAGGAGCAGCTCCCCCCTGTGCGCCCAGATTAGATGATCGGGGTCCACTTCGCAAATGCTGCTGCTGCGGGCCTTTCGAGGTGTGTAGCCGTCGAGAGGCGAGCAGGATACAATGCGTTTGGTCCTTTGGAAGGAGGGGAGATGCATCCACAAAAAATAGAAAAGGCGACGCTTGCCGTGATGGCCGCGGGCCTGCTGGTGATCTCAGCGGCGGCCGGCTCTGAGGAGACCGCGAAACCGGTGCTTCACGGGAAGCACTGGATGGCGATTACCGGCAAGCCTTTGGCGGCCACCGCCGGCGCGATGACGTTCCAAAGGGGTGGCAATGCGGTCGATGCTGCTTGCACGATGCTAGCCGCCACTAGCACGATGTTCGATTCACTAAGCTGGGGCGGGGAAACGCAAGCCCTCATCTACGATCCGCACAGCAAAAGGGTTCATGGCATCAACGCCTTGGGCGTAGCTCCCACGGGCGCCACCGCCGAGTTTTTTCGCGAGAAGGGTATGCCTTACCCTCCCGAGTACGGCCCGCTTGCCGCCGTCACTCCAGGAACACCGGGTGGCCTGTTGGTCATGTTGGCCGAGTACGGTCGTTTGAGTCTCGAGGACGTCTTGGAGCCCGCCATTCAGCTGGCCGACGGCTATCCCATCGAGGAAGCGCGGTCGGCGAGCATCGAGGAGGAGAAAGAGAGGATCAAGCAGTGGCCGTACTCGCGGGACGTTCTCTTGCCCCACTTGGGTGACGAGCATGAAGCCCCTCGTCCGGGGGAGACATTTCGGCAAGCCGATCTCGCAGCAACGCTTCGGAAGCTCGTGGAAGCGGAGCATCAAGCACTGGCTGCGGGTAAGAACCGCAAAGAGGCCATATACGCCGCCTACGATCGATTCTACAAGGGCGACATCGCCCAAGAGTTCGTCCGGGGTTCGCAAGAGCAGGGCGGGCTCCACACTTTGGAAGATTTGGCCAACTGGAAGGTTTATCTCGAAGAACCCGTCAAGACGTCTTACAAAGGGGTCGACGTCTACAAGCTGACGACGTGGGTTCAGGGACCCGTACTGTTACAGGCGCTCAACCTTGTCGAGAACATCGACGTGAAGTCGATGGGCTACAACTCCAGTCGATACATCCATACGCTTTACCAAGTGATGAATTTGGTGTTCGCCGATCGCGATTTCTATTATGGCGACCCGTACTTTCCTCCAGAGGAACCGGTTGCGGGTCTTCTCTCCAAGGAGTACGCCAAAGCGAGGCTGAAACAAATCAATTGGGAGAAAAACGATCCCAATGTCAAACCGGGAGATCCGTATCCCTTTCAAGCGGGACAAAACCCCTTCCTTCATTACCTGGACACGTGGGGAACCGAGCAGCCGGTAACGGCGGCGACCGACACGCGTTCCTTCGAAGAGGGTTTCTATGCCGGCACGACCTCCATCCAAGCCGCCGATGAGGAGGGATGGGTGGTATCGGTGACCCCTAGCGGTGGATGGATTCCAGCCGCCATCGCCGGCAAGACCGGTATCGGCATGAGCCAGAGGATGCAGAGCTTTGTTCTCGACGAGGCAAAGAATCCCTTCAATGTGCTCGAGCCCGGGAAAAGGCCACGAGCGACCCTGACGCCGAGCCTAGCGCTCAAGGAAGGGAAACCGTTCCTCTCGTTCGCGGTACAGGGGGGCGATACGCAGGATCAGAATCTGTTGCAGTTCTTTCTGAACATGGTGGAGTTCGGAATGAACGTGCAGGAGGCGGCCGAAGCTTCAAACATCACGAGCTTTCAGATGCAGAGCTCCTTCGGGGCACACGAATCTGAACCCGGGAGGCTGACCTTGAATGACTCCGTGTCCCCTTGGGTGCGCGCCGAGCTCGAGAAGATGGGCTACGACCTGGACTTTGAGCCGCGGACGTCGGGTCCCATCAATGCGATATTCTTCGATTGGGAGCACGGAACCATGTGGGGTGGATCGAGCCACCACGGCGAGGACTACGGGATCGCCTGGTAGCCAGCTGACGTCAGGGGGTTTCACCGGAAAGGATGAACATCCGGCCGGTGCGAGCGCCTCCGATAGCGCTCCAGGCGGACGTCACCAAAAAATCGATCCTATCATCGCCATCCACGTCACCCATGCCGGTGGCGTCGAAGCCCAAGGTCTCTCCCTGAACCCTGCTGGTGAAGGTTCGCATGAGTGAGCCGTCTTTGCCGGAGTGAAGATAGACCTTGCCGCCGGCGGGCGCGGCACTGCTATGTTGCCAGGCACCGACGATGAGGTCGTCGTGCCCGTCCTTATCGACATCGCCCGCATCGGCGGGGCCAATGCCGAACCCGTCTCCCGCCACTTCACCGGTAAGAGTCAGCAGGCGCTCGCCGTTCGCACCGGAGTGAACGTAAATGCGCCCGGTTTGAGCCCCGAGTGCGTTGTCGGACCAGTCCGAGGCATAGATGTCTGCCACACCATCGGCGTTCACATCGCCCACGACGGAAACAAACATGCCTCCGAGTTGCGACCCGGTCTCCTCGGCGTCGATCACAAAATCGATTTCACCGGAGGCGCCGGAGTAGACGTATGCACGCCCCTTGTTCTCGGGACCAGCGTTCGGTGCGCCTATGACGATGAGCTCGTGGTCGCTGTCGAAGAGTCCAGCGGCAGAGCTGCCGAATCCATCCCCCTCTTCTTCACCCGTCAGGGTCAGTAGAAGCGCTCCGTCCTTCCCAGAAAATACGTATGCTCGGCCTGCATCTACCGCGCCTATGTCGCTGCCCGGCGCACCCACGATGACATCATCGTAGCCGTCACCGTTTAGGTCTCCCAGGTCCGAGACCTTGCGGCCAAACGTATCGCCCTTCACTTCGGCGGCGAGCGTGAGCAGCAAGCTGCCATCCTTTCCCGAAAAGACGTAAGTCTCGCCCGCACCGGGAGCGCCGGCGATGACGTCCGGAACACCGTCGGCATTGGTGTCTCCGGCGGCTTCGATGCCCAACCCAAGCTGATCGCCGGGCTTGCCCGATTGAGTCCAAATGAGCTCTCCGCTGCGACCCGAGTAGACGTATACGCGTCCCGATCTTGCTCCGTCCACTTCCAAGTTGGGTGCAGAAGTGGTGACGTCGTTCACGCCATCGCCGTCGCCATCGCCGATGTTTCGAGCCATCCAGCCGAAGGCGCCACCCTTGCCCTCGCCGACCCACTCATTGAGGATGCGGGTGTCCTCGACGAACGGGTCGTGGAAATCTTCCGGCTTGGGGAGCAGTTCTTTGAAACGAGAGTCTTCTCGAAGGCTCTTGAGATTAGGGTCGATCTCGATCTTGGTCATGTCGACCCGTCCTGTCTCCTGCGCCTTCCCCAACCATTCGAAGGCCTTGTCCTTGTCACCGTTCAGAGCGTAGGCGCACGCTGTGTTGTACATGGCATCCCGGCGCGGTCTCGGGAAACTCGGTTGCCTTGAGGTAGGCGGGCAATGCCCGGTCGAGGAATCCCATCGAGTGGAGGGCCATTCCTAGGAGTGACCACGCTCTGGCGTTATCCGGTTGGTTTTTCGTCACTTCGTTGAGGATGACCACCGCGCCCGCGAAGTCTCGCGCCTTTACGAGCTCGATGGCTTTTTCGAGCTCGCGGTCCGAAACTTTCGGAGCGGATGGCGTGTCCGAACATCCGAAAGAGACTATGGCGATCGACGTGAGAATAGCCGCGATACTCTCCTTCATTTGGTTTCTCCTATTTTGTGCTCACTCCTCAAAACGCTCGATGCTGGGCCGTTCGTCTAGATCTTGATCGTTCCCTCCGCGACCTCGACAGCCGTGCCACCCACCCTCACCTCGGTTGGGGCGTTGTCGGTCCCATCGACCTCCACGTAGATCGTGCTCGGGCGCCCCATCTCGTAGCCCTGCTCGATGATCAGGTGCGCGGTAGGATTGGCGGTCAGTACACCATGCCGAACCAAGTACGCGCCTAGAGCGCCCGCCGCACTTCCCGTCGCGGGATCCTCAGGCACACCGAGCTCGGGGGCGAACATGCGGGCATGGACGGTGGAGTTGGGTTGCGCGGTTTGCCGAGTGAAGATCATGAAGCAGTCGGTCTCCATGGCCCGGAAGATCTTTCGCATGGCGACGAGGTCGAGCTCGATGGCTTCGAGGTCTTTGAGGCCTTGCGCGGGGACCATGAGCTGAGGAACGGCGGTCGACACGACCTCGGCGGGGAGCCCATCGGGGAGCAGTCGATCCTCGTCCAGGCCAACCGCGGCGGCCAACAGCTGGCGGCTGGTAGTGCTCCTGAAGAACTGAGGCGTCGCCTGCGTCATATAGACTCGAGCGACTTTGCCCTCCCGGACATGGATGTCGACGGGGAGGACGCCGGCGCCACACTCTTGAAAGATTCGGTTGGTGCCTTCCTCGAGAGGGAACCGACCCTTCTGGGCCAGGATGAAGCAAGCCCCCACCACGGGATGCCCGGCCAGCGGGAGCTCCTTAGCCGGCGTGAAGATTCGAAGGCGGAAGGTGGCCGACGGATCCTCGGAGGGCAAAATAAAAGTGGTCTCGGAGAGGTTCATCTCCTGGGCGATGGCTTGCATTTGTTCCGTGGAAAGCCCCGAGCCGTCGGGGATGATGGCGAGCGGATTCCCTGCAAAAGCACGATCGGTGAAGACGTCGGCTTGAATGAAGGGGATTTCCATAGGGGCTATCATAACCCGAGCGAACATGACTCCTGAAGTCAGCATCCTCCTTCCGTGCTTCAATGCCGCGGTCTACCTTTCGGAGTGTTTTGCGAGCCTCTTCTGTCAGAGTCTCGATCGATTCGAGATCATCGCCGTCGATGATGGCTCCGAGGACGACACGCCACGACTTCTTTCCCAGGTTGCGGAGTCCGACGAAAGAGTTCGAGTCTTCACGCAAGGCCATCGCGGTATTGCAACGGCGCTTCTCACCGCCAGCCGAAAAGCGAGAGCGCCTCTCCTAGCCCGCATGGATGCCGACGACATTTGCCGACCGGAGCGGCTTGCCGTGCAGGCGCAGTTCCTCCGGGCTCATCCCGATGTTGGGGTCGTCGCTTCGCGCGTTCGCATGTTCCCCCGCGAGGGGTTGTCCGATGGGCTCTTGCGCTACGAACGTTGGGTGAACGGGCTTCTAACACACGACGAAATTCTGCGGGATCTCTTCGTAGAGAGTCCTCTGCCTCATCCCTCGGTGATGATGCGTCGGGAATCCCTCGAGCGCGCGGGTGGTTATAGGGAATCCGGTTGGCCGGAGGACTACGACCTATGGATGAGGATGTCGAGAGCGAAGGTGCAGTTCGGGAAGACTCCCGAGAGGCTGCTCCTATGGAGAGATTGGAGCGAGAGAGCGAGCCGCGTAGATCCCCGCTTCAGTGAGGAGAGCTTCCTTTCATTAAAAGAACACTATCTCGTGGAAAATTTTCTCGCCGAACGGGCTCCGGTCGCAATCTGGGGCGCCGGCCCAGTCGGCAAGGGTTGGGCACGCAGGCTGGCCAGCCGAGGAGTCGAAATCAGTTACTTCGTGGAAGTCGATCCGCGCAAGATTGGCAAACGCATCCACGACGCGGAGGTCATCGCCGCGACCGAGGTCGATACCCTTCGGGGGACGTTCCTTCTCGTCGCGGTGGGCGCATTGAGTCGTCGGGCGGGGGCTCGGTTTGTCTCGGCGCGTGAGGAGATCCGCGCCCAGCTCGGAGAGGCCGGTTTCGTGGACGGTCGTGATTACGTTTGTGTGGCTTAGGAGGAACCGGGATTCACTCGAGCTCGACGCCAAGCCCCTGCGCTAGCCGATTCACGTACGCGTAGTAGCAAGCGACCTGGCACGCGTCCAAGACGTCGGCGTCTTCTAAACCAGCTTTTCGCATAGCCTCCAAGTCCTCTTGCCTGACGTTCCACGGCTCTCGCGTCAACTTGAGGGCGTAGTCGACGATCGCCCGCTGCCGGGCCTCGAGGGGCGCGCTGCGAGGATCTTGCTTCAAGGCGTCTACCAGTTCCTGATCACGACTCAATCGGAGGAGACCCCTCGCGTGGTGCTCGATTCAATAGTGACACGCGTTTTCTTTAGATACCGCGACGGCGATCATCTCTCTCTCGACGCGCGTGAGCCCGGAGGGGCCGCGCATGAGATGAGCGTACAGCTTGAAATGCCCTTCGAGCGACGGCGGGTTGAGGCTGTGGATCTTGAGAATGTTGTCTACCTGTCCCGAGGGTCCACCGTAGCGTCGATACATATCCGCGAGCTCTCCATTCGCTTCACTCTCTCGAATCATACGAATCCAGGCCACCCGCGCACCTCCTCCGGTAATTAGAGCTCTATTAGATAATAATGTTGGAAGGATCGAAAATGGGGATGCGGGGAGCCTTCGCCGTCGCAATCGCGTCCTATGTGCTCTTTTGCCTCTTCTGGTTCGATACCGGCGTCAAAGAAAGCCTTTCCTTCCTACCTGCGTTCCTGCGGTCTCCTGCTATCCCAGCCGTTGCTTTCGTGATCGCACTCGGGCTCCTCGTGCGCCAGAACGGTTCCCCCAAGCTCTTCAAAGAGAGGGCGGACAATCGCCTCGCGGTGTTGTTCTTCGTACTGACCTTGATCACTCGCATTCCGCTACTCGTCGGAGCCTACGGGATTCCTAGCTCGGATGCCGCGGTCCATGGCGTGATGGCCCTGCACATCCTCGAGGGGAAACACCACCCGGTGTTCAGCTATGCCGAATCCTACGACGGAAGCCTAAAGGCACATGCTACGGCGTTCCTCACGGTGCTGAGCGGAGAACCGGTGGTGAGCTTGACCGCGGCGGGCATTCTTCTTTATGCCGGATTCGCCGTCGCGCTCTATGCCCTTGCGCGTACCGTGTTGAGCCGGAGTGAGTCGGCCATCGCGGCGGTGTATGCGATCTTGTCTCCCGGATTCCTGACCGCGTGGAGTGTGAAGGCGGACGGCAGCTACGTCGAGGTGCTCTTTTTTGGCACGGCGCTCTTGGCTGTCGGTGCGCGCCTTCTTGGGGATCCCGAAGACAGAGCGAGGCGCGCGTTTTGGATGGGTGTCCTGGGAGGTCTCGCCTTGTGGGCCCACATCCTTTCCACTTACTACCTGCTGGTTGCTTTGATCGTCTTGATTGCCGCGGATTGGACTCGCAAAAGCCTCGGGCGCCTGGCGCTGTTTCTGGCCGGTTTCCTTCTGGGCAACCTCCCTCTCTTTCTCTGGAACCTCACGCGCTACGGACAAAGCTACCGCTGGTGGACGCACGACGAGTCTACTCTTGCCGAACGCATCGTTCGAACGGCGACCCAGGTCCACGCGGTCGCCGTCGAATCGCTTCCGGTGCTGACGGGCTGGTGGCCGATGGATTTTCCGACCGAACAACCAGTTTTGGGATCCGTATTGCGAGTCGTTCTGATGCTGATCTTTCCCGCTGCGTTTTGCGGATTCATCATCCAGAAGCGTGATCGTTTGCGCGAATTGACTCGGCTACGGTTGACCGCCGAGAGCATGCTCGTCGTCTTTGCGATGCTGGTCGTAGCGGTCTTCGCACAGAGTACGTTCGGTTGGCTTACCAAAGAGCCGCGCTATCTCATTTTTCTATTTTCGGTAATTCCCATTTTCCTGGCGTCTTCTCTGGCAGGTCTGGCACAGCTGGGCCGACGCTCTCGGCTGGCGGCTGGGCTAGCCGCGGGAGTGCTTCTGGCGGTCAATATCTATGGCAGCGGGCTCTACGGCGTGCGTGCTCTCGAGAGTGACGCCTTGAATCGTGAGTTCGTTCGGGAGCTCGAGGAGCTCGGGGTGCGGTACGCCTATACCGATTTCTATGTCTCCTATAAATACATTTTTCTCTCTCATGGCAGATTGTTGATGACCTCGGAGCTCGGTCCCGAGCAGACCGAACGCTATTCCCCATATCGGGATGAGATAGCGAATGCGGAGGACGTCGCTCTCATCCCCCGCAGCTTCCGCATGGCAGGGCGTATCGGTCGGCGCCTCGATGCCCAAGGCGTGACCTACCGGCGCGAGGATCTGCTCTATCCGGTTATTTATGATTTGAGCGAGCCGGTCCGGCTCGAGTCACTGCGTTAATCGAAGCTCTTGTTCCTTTATTCCCTCGCCCCCTTGGGGGACTGTGGCCGTCAAAACACGCTGTGTCAACGAACAAGGTGGCCAGACGGCGGGTGAGGGGGTCGCTGCCAGCCGACTACGTCGCCCGGCCGTGCAGCACCGAGCGGATCTCTTCGAGGTGGTACAGCTTTCCTTTTCCGGCACCGTGGCACGTTTCCTTCACGGCGTTCCAACTCTCTCGCGAGTCGATGTTTTCCGGCCAGAATGGGAAAGTACGGCATTGCCGTGGACGGACTGAGTAGACCGTGCAACCGCCATCCCAAAAAATGCAGTCTCCGTTCCGACGGATCCGCAGGCTCGGTGCTCCGTCGAGATTCTTGAGCATGTATTTGTTTCGAAACTTGCTGAGTGAAAGTTTGAGCCAGCTTGCGATGCGCTTGACCTCCGGTCGGCTGGGGTAGACGCCGCCGGCCTGCGCGCCCCGACAGCAGTTGTGGCACTGCTGGCAGTCGAAACGGAGTCCGCCTTGGTAGAAAGGCTCTGCCATGTTTTCGGTGACGATACCATACTCGTCGAGGTCCCGGGTATAATCGCCGCTCCTAAAGCATGACCGGCTATCTCAGGGCAATACTCACAACCGCTACCGTCTTCGCGGCGCTCGGGTTCTCCCGTTATCTGGACGGGTTCATCCGGGTTTTCCTCCGACAGCAGACCGGCGAATCGTTCCTCACCGCGGCGGCCAGGAATCTACGCGCTGGAGAGGCCGTCTCCGAAGTCGTGACGGTGATGAGTTTCGGGCTCTGCCTCTGGTTGGCGATCTCGTTTCTTCTCGCCTGGCTTTCCGAGCGACCGATGGATGAACTGCTAACCTGGATCGGTCGCTCGATGGCACCTCTTTTGATCCCGGTCGGTCTAACACTCGTTTCTTGTCTGTCCCTCGCTCTATCGCCACAGTTCCCACACGGTCTGAACTTCATCTTGACGCTTGGCTACGAGGGCTCCTTCGCCTCCGTGCTGACATGGACTCTCCTGGCTTTGTCTCTTGCCATTACGATCTGGCGTATCGCCGATCCTAGGCCGGCGCTCTCCTTCCTCGCCGTGACCGAACGACACCTCCGTCGTTGGCGGCTCGGTGGTGCCGCGATCATGATCCTCGCGATGACGATCTTTGCATTGGCCACTCCGTCCTGGCTATGGAAGGACGGCGAAGGTCAAGGGAACATGTTCAAGTACCTCCGCATGGCGGCGGCGGTCTCTCAGTCGGGAACTTTGGACATCGCGAAAGCGGAGGGGGCCGCCGAGAGGGCAAGTTTCCCCGGATTCCTATCACGGCTTCCCGGGATCACTTCGCGATGGGTGGGCGAAACGTTCGAGCTGGGGGGAGCGTTCGTCGGCTCCGCCAGCCATGGAAAAGTGGGAGAAGTCGTCGCGACCCGGGCCAATCGTTCGATGTTTCGAAGCCCGGACGGAGGGATCTATTACATCAACGCCCCTGGGCCGGGGCTCCTCTTAGTGCCGCCCTACTTACTGGATCGCTCGTTGAACCGATGGCTGGGATGGGACCGTCAGGTCGCGGCCATCCTCTTTTGGGGCTTCCTCGGCTCTTTGTTGGTTTTGGAGATCTTCCGAGTGGCGCGCGAGGTGGACGTGGGTTGGGGTGCGGCCTTCGTTACCGCCTTCGCCCTCGCGGTATCCCCCCCGCTTCTGCTTTACTCGTACCAAATTTATCCAGAGCTTCCCGCTGCACTTCTCTTGCTCTATGCGTTTCGAAAGCTTTTCATCGAACTGGCACCGAGCGGGAGTGGGTTGTTGTTCGGTGCGATGGCGCTCGCCTTCCTGCCTTGGCTTCACCAAAAGTACTCCCTCACCGCCGCGATCATGGGCGTTTTCATCGCCTGGCGGATTCTCGGCACGGCGCCGAGCCGCTCGCAGCGCATCGTCCGTTTGGGGCTTCTCTTCGTGCCGCTCATCGTGTCGGCGCTGTCGATCACCATCTACAACCATGCGTTGACAGGAAGCATTCTTCCCGATGCGACCTTCCGGGCGGTGGGGCGAACGTCTTTCGAGCCGGGCAACGTGCTCTCGGGTTTTCTGGGGCTTTTCCTCGATAGAGAGAATGGACTTTTCATCTACGCGCCCATTCATGCCCTCGCTCTCGCCGGGTTGGGGCGACTGGCATTCCGCCACCGCGAGATCCGTTTCTATCTGGCGGTGGTGGTCTTGTCCTATGTTTTCGTGATAGCTTCCTTTCCTCACTGGCCCGGGGCGGTGAGCTCGGTGGCCCGCTACATTCTTGGTGTGACTCCGTTGGCCGCGCTGCCCCTAGTCTTCGTGCTGCGAAGAAGTTCTTCCGATGGTCTCCTCGCCGGCGTGGCCGCGGTGCTTTTTGCCGCGACCCTGTCCTTTACGATCGTTTTTCAGAAGGACATTGTTGCTAGTCATCTCACCAAGCTACTACTCGACCGGACGCTCTTCAGCGATCCCTATCAATACTTGCCTACCTTCTTGAGCGAGGGATTGGTGGGATCGGGTCCCGCCCACTTCTACAAGCTCGGTGCATTGGTCGTCCTGTTGGTGCTCCTGGTTTACACGCTCTCGCCTCGCGTCGAGCAAGAAGACCTCCAGCGCGATCGCGATGCGGTGCTTTTTCCATGGAGAGTGACACTCGGGGCTGCCTGCGCGCTTGGAGCTCTGGTGATCATGGCTGGAATTTTGGAACACCTCCCATCGAACGTCACAACCAAGACCGGCCCGGTGTTCAACGACACCCACGCGATTCGCGGCGCGGAACAAACGGCCAGGTTCTGGACGGAGGGCCGCTACGGGTTCGAGAACCGAGGTGTTTGGGTTCCAGGTGGCGAAGAGACCAGGTTTTTCGTGCAAGCCGAACATCCAATCGATCGGATTCAACTCGCCCTCACGAATACGCCGAGTGAGAACCGAGTGCAGATCCGGCAACGGGGTGCCGATCCTTTGGACAAAGCACTCGGACCCTCCACTCGCGAGACGGTTGTGCTACCGCTGCGTCGGCCGCGAGAGTTCCGCGGACCTTCAGGAAACCGGTGGGTCTACGAGATCACGGTTCGCTCGCGGGGAAGCTTCGTCCCGCGTCGAGAGGGGACGGGAGACGATCCCCGTCGGCTCGGGTGCTTTGTAGTCCTTTCTGCTATGTAATTCTTGCCCTCTTCGAAGGCCAGGAAGAAGCGATTTCCATTCAAGCCATTAATTTTAAATGGGTTACATCATTTAGGGGAGATTGGCACACGCCTTGTATTGCTAAGCGGTGGGAGTCGGGGGATTGAAGTGAAAATCGGCACCCGGATCCGGTCATAGGAACCCCTCACGGATACCGGCCTTCCCCTCCGGCTCCCCAGCTTTTCTTGACCACCCTCACCCGGCGTCGCGTCTGGCTCCCTTGATAGCGGCACGGCATCGACTGACGCCATGCTCTCCCTGCCCGCCTCCGTCCTAAGGACTTCGGCGGGTCCGCTGAAGCTTCCGCGAAGGCGGAAGGGAGAGGAGTAGAAGAGGACCTTCTCTCCTTTCCCAATTCCCCCGAAGCATCATCTGTCCGGTATGATGGGCCGGCTCCCAGCATGAAAGAGGTAACGGTTTTCACCGACGGCGCCTGCCAAGGCAATCCAGGTCCCGGCGGCTGGGCGGCCATCGTCGACGAAAATAGCGAGCGGCGCGAGCTCCATGGTGCAGAGGCCGAAACGACCAACAATCGCATGGAGCTCTTGGCGGTCATCCGCGCCTTGGAATCTCTGCCACAGCCTTCCCAGGTGCGAGTCGTCACCGACTCCCAATACGTTGCCTTAGGCATGACGCGCTGGATTCACGCCTGGCGACGAAAGGGATGGAAGACGGCAAGCGGTTCACCGGTGAAAAACCGGGACCTATGGCAAATGCTTTGGGATCTCGGAGAGAAACACCGGCTGACGTGGGAATGGGTCCGAGGTCACGATGGACATCCGGAGAACGAAAGAGTGGATGCCCTCGCCAAGGACGCCATCAGCGAGCTCGAAATCGGCGACTACTAGCTACTAAGTACGGTTCGCGTCCCGGTCATCCCTGACATTAACGTCGCTCGGTCTCTGCAGTAAGGCTCTCCCACTCCTTATAGAGCCGATCCAACTCCACTTTGAGGCTTTCGTGTGTGGCGACCACGCCAGCCGCGGCGCCTGCGTCGTCGTAGAAGCCAGGGACCGCCATCCTCCCCTCAAGGCTGGCTATCGCGGTCTCGAGCTCGGCGATCCCGTCCTCGAGCTTCTGAACTTTCTTGCGCCGTTCCCGCGCTCGGTTGGATTTCCCGTTACGCGCTGCGGCCATGGCTTCCTTGGTAGAGGTCGGTCGCGAAGGTTTCTTCGAGATGGCTTTTATTTCCTTCGGGACCTCCCGAGGGACTTCCTTGGGGACTTCCTCGGCGTCCGGGGGTGCGGTGGCGCGCACGAAATCCTCGTAGTTCCCCCAGTGCAGCTGGACCGTTCCGTTTCCGATTTCGGCCACTTTGGTGGCCAGCTCGTCGATAAAGTAGCGGTCGTGAGAGACGAAGATGAGAGTTCCGGTGCATCCTTTGAGTGCGTTGAGCAGCACTTCCTTGGAGTCGAGATCGAGATGGTTGGTGGGCTCATCTAGCAAGAGCACGTTCGCGGGGTGCAGCAACATTTTGGCGAGCGCGAGCCGGCTCTTCTCGCCGCCGGAAAGCACCTTGGCTTTCTTGTCCACATCGTCGTCCCTGAAGAGAAACGCCCCCAGGATGCTGCGGAGCCGGGGAACGAGTTCGACCGGCGCGACTGCCA
This sequence comes from Candidatus Marinacidobacterales bacterium, assembly GCA_965219415.1. Lineage (GTDB taxonomy): Bacteria > Acidobacteriota > Vicinamibacteria > Marinacidobacterales > DATDRI01 > CBDCNP01. The sequence continues at coordinate 5,330,104 of CBDCNP010000002.1, read as the reverse complement.
TCAGATTAGCAAGAACGGTCTTGTCTTGGTCGAGGTCGAAGGCCCGTTCTTGGCTGAAGTAGCCTCGGCTTACTTTGTGACCCGGTTTGAGCTTGCCGGAGTTCGGCGGCTCCACGCCGGCCAGGAGGCGAATAAGAGTGGACTTGCCGGCACCGTTCGGGCCCACCAAGGCTACCCGCTCTCCGCGCTCCACCAGTAGATCGACACCGTCGAACACTCGCTTCTCACCATATTTCTTGGTGACCGCCTTCAGTTCGAGAACGACCCGGCCGCTCCTTTCCGGCTGCGGCAGTCGCAGCTTCATGAGCTTCCTCTCCGGAGGGACTTCGATCCGTTCGATCTTCTCGAGCATCTTCACTCGACTTTGCACCTGCTTGGCCTTGCTGGCTTTGGCGCGAAAGCGGTCGATGAATCGCTGGATGCGCTCCATCTCCTCTTGTTGGTGACGAGCACGGGCCCGGAGCTCGGCGATCGCCTTTTCCCGAACCTCGAGAAAATTGGAGTAGGTGCCCGGGTAGTCTTGGAGTCGGCGCCGATCGATCTCGGTGATGCGGGTGACGACCTGATCGAGGAAAAAGCGGTCGTGGGAGACGAGGACCACCGCATGCGGGTAGACCGCGAGGAATTCCTCCAGCCAGTTTCTTGCCTCGAGATCGAGGTGATTGGTGGGCTCGTCGAGCAACAGAATATCGGGGCGAGAGAGAAGCAGCTTGGCTAGGGCGATACGCATCTGCCAGCCGCCGCTGAACGTCTCGGTAGGCGCTTTGAGCTCCGTACCTTGAAACCCCAGCCCGCGGAGGACTTCCTCGACGCGTCCTTCGATGCCGAATCCCTCCTGCCGATCCCACTCTTCTTGGCATTCCCCATATCGCTTGAGCACCGCCCGGTAGTCGCTATGTTCGGGATCCAGCCGGCCCATCGCTTCCTCGAGCTCCCGCTGCTCATCCCGGAGCGCCAAAACCTCGGCGAACACAGACGTCGCTTCTTCTCTGAGTGTCCGGCCGCTATGACTGAGCCCGTCCTGTGGAAGGAAGCCGACTCTCGTTCCTCGCGGCGCCGTGACGTCGCCCTTGTCGGGGGTCTCCGTCCCCGCCAGGATGCGAAGCAGTGTGGTCTTCCCGGAGCCGTTGGGACCGGTGAGACCCACTCGGTCGCCTTCCGAAACGCTCCAGGTGACGTTGTCGAAGAGGATTTGACCGGCGAAGCCCTTGGTGAGGCTTTGGACTTGTTGCATGGCTTGGCCCTATCAATGAAAAGCCCGGCTTGTTAAAGCCGGGGTGGACGAAATTATAGCACGCGCACTTCCCGACATTGACACCCTCTCGACCGCGTGTTCATAATCGGGTCGCGATGAAAACAACGAATCTAGCCGTCGGTATCTATTTGCTTGTCTTGATCTTTGGAGTTTCTCTGCGGGGCTTTCCATCAGAGCAGGAAACCTCGGATAATGCGCAGGTTCACGCCAACCGGGGCGTCGCACTTCTAGAGCAATTTCGATTCGAGGAGGCGGCAGCTGAGTTCGAAGCGGTCGTCGCCCTAGAGCCGGATTCGCTAGCCGGCCAGGTGAATCTGGGGATCGCCTATTTCAACCAACGCGACTTCGATAGTGCGCAAGCGGCGTTCGAGACAGCGAAGGCCCTCGGTCCCGACAATCCGTACGTTCTCTATAACCTCGGGCTCATCTTCAAACTCATGGGAAACACGGAAGAAGCGGTGACCGCCTTCGAAAAGGTGGCAGCGCAAGACCCTACGGACGCGATGACGATTTACTACTTGGGTACCCTCTACGCCAACCTGGGACGTTTGGAGGACGCGGAGGCGACCCTCAGAAAGACCCTCGAGCTTCAACCCAACAATGAATCGGCCCACTTCAGTTTGGGAAACGTTCTTATTCGTCAAGGGAGAACGGATGAGGGCCGAAAAGAGTTGGGGATCTTCCGCAACCTCAAGGAAAGTTTTCCCGCCGAGGCCGCATCGGCCGGGCTCCAGTACACCGAGCTCGGACCCTACGCTGAAGCCATCGAAGAGTCATCACCACCGCTTCAGGAAGCGCGACCCGAGGCGACCGTGGAGCCCGCGGTCCGCTGGGTGGAAGCGACCCAAGAAGCCGGGCTCGGCCTACCGGCCTTGCCATCACCTCCCGCTTGGCCCGATTCCGTCGTCGCTTCGAGGTTCGGATTGGATTTCATCGAGAGCCGGCTCCTGCCTCACTTGGGCAGCGGGCTGGCCTTTCGTGATCTCGATGCCGACGGAGACCCGGACCTGATCTTCGTTCGAGACGGTGGAGCACTCGTCTTCGTCAACGAGGGTGGTCGGTTTCGCAAGGGTGCGGCGGGAATCCCGGAAAACGGTAAGTTTTTCGGCGTGACAGTCGGAGACGTCGATGGCGACGGCGATGCCGATGTTTATCTCGTTGGTTCGGGATCGAATGCGCTGTTCCTCAACGACGGCGCGGGACAATTCGCAAAATCAGACGCGGACGTGGGTGGCAGTGACGTTTCGGTAAGTGCAACCTTCACCGATGTCGATCACGACGGCGATCTGGACCTTTATGTTTCGAACTATGTCGATCCCGAAGCTCATCCCGAGAGTGGGGCGCTACGCGTGCCACAAGACCTAGTGGGCGCTCCGAATCGTCTCTATCGAAACAATGGCAACGGCACGTTCACGGAGATCGGTTCGGCGAGTCGCACCGCGGGCGGACCGTCCCGAAGTTTGGGCTCGGTCTTCTCCGATTTGGACGATGACCGAGACATCGATTTCCTGGTGGTGAACGATGGCCAACCGGTGCAGGCCTTCTCGAACGATCGGGTCGGAACCTTTACCGAGAGCGCCGGCGCTTGGGGCATCGAAACCTCCGGAAGGATGCGGGGCATAGATTCCGCCGATATAGATCGAAACGGCGATTTCGATTTGTTTTTCACCGCCGAGGGCTCCGCCTTGAACTTACTTCTACGTGGGCCCGCGCAGAGCGGTTTCACCCCCGATGTGGTGTCGCCCGGTCTGTTGGCAGCCGGAGTCCCGGGCGGTCGGTTCGGCACAACCTTCCTGGACGCCGACAACGATGCCGATTTGGACTTGCTCTTGGTGACGAACGAGGCCGGGGCGGTCGGCGCCTTCTATGAAAACTCGCGCTCCGGTTATAGGCGGGCCGGCGTTCTCGCAACGCCGAGGGGGAATGTTGGTGCGGGCCGAGCGCTGGCTGTCGCGGACGTTGATGGCGATGGCGATCTCGACGCGGTGGTCGGTACCAATCGCGGTCGGCTGTTGTTCTTCCGAAACGATGGCGGCAACTCGGGAGGGTGGATCGACGTCATCGCGCAAGGGCTCCGAAGCAACAAGGATGGCCTCGGAACCAAAATCGAACTGAAAGCGGGCTCGGCGCGCGTCCGCCGGGAGGTCCGCTCGATCTCCGGCTACATGTCTCAGAACGATCTGCCCCTTCATTTCGGGCTGGGGTCACAAAAAGCCGCCGATTACATTCGTTTTCTCTGGCCGGGTGGTGTGAAGCAGATCGAGATGGATGTCGAAGGCGGCCAGACCGTGACCTACGAAGAGCTCAATCGCAAAGGGACTTCCTGTCCGATCCTCTACACATGGGATGGCGAAAAGATTCGTTTCGTGACCGACTTTCTCGGCGGGGCCGCCGTCGGTTATCTCCACGCTCCAGGAAAGTACAACTATCCCGATACGGATGAGTACATCAAGCTCGAGCACTTTCCGCCCGAACCGAGGGATGGAGCGTATGAGCTCCGCTGGATCAACCAGCTCGAAGAAGTGCTCGGCTATGACAAAGCGTCATTGGTCGCGGTAGATCATCCCGCTGAGGTCGACGTCTTTCCCAATGAGCGCCTCTTACCGGCACCACCCTATCCCAAGCCGCAACTCTATCCGGTTCGGGATGCGCGCCCTCCGATCGAGGCGGTCGATCACCGAGGCAACGACGTGACGCATCTGATCGCCGAGAAGGATCGACTCTATCCCAGTGAGCTCACGACGTTGCCATTCAAGGGCTATGCCGAGCCGCATTCCCTGACGCTGGATCTCGGTGAGATCGACGACGGGGAAGAGGCGGTGCTGCTTCTTTATGGGTGGATCGATTACACCGATTCGAGCTCGAACCTCGCTGCCTGGCAGGCTGGGGCTACGGTGAGGACCCCGTATCTCGAGGTGGAGGACGGGGAAGGCGACTTTCGCATGGCGATCGAACAGATGGGATTCCCGGCCGGTCTTCCCAAGACCATGCTGGTCGATCTACGTGGCATCGTCGACGCAGGACATCGCCGCGTGCGCATCAGCACCAGCCAGAAGATCTATTGGGATCAGATCCTGGTGGCGACCGTTGCCCCCGACATCGATCTTCAAGTCACCGAGCTTGCCCCGGATCGTGCCGAGCTTGGTTTCCGTGGCTTTCCAGCCTCCATCAATCCGGACGGCCGAGCACCGTACATCTATGATTACTCTCGAATCTCTGCGACCGAGGTTTGGGACGCACACGAGGGCGGTTATACCCGATATGGTGACGTACGGGAGCTGGTGCATGACATCGACGATCGTTACGTCATCACCAAGAACGGCGATGAGCTCACCCTTTTTTTCCAAGCCGACCGCCTTCCTTCATTGCCGGATGGCTGGACACGAACGTTCCTGGTGTTCGCCGATGGCTTTGGAAAGGATATGGATCTCAACTCCGCCTTTTCGGATACGGTTGAACCTCTTCCGTTTCACGATATGACGGCCTACCCCTACAGTCCGGGTGAAGGTTTTCCTGATACGGAAGCCCACCGCCGTGACCGCGAGCGGTACCAGACCCGCCGCGTCGAGCGACGGAACCGGGTCGCAGCTACGACTCCCTAGTGAGCACCAGCTAACATCGGGACAATTTTTCATGGAAACAGTGAATATCTCGACATTCAAGGCAAGTTGCCATGAGCTGCTAGAGAAAGTTCAACGAACCGGAAAGCCGATCCTTATCACGAGGAGGGGAGAGCCCATCGCTCAGGTGGTTCCGGCCGCGGTGAAAAGGGAAAAGCGCAAATGGCTAGGGTCCGCTCGTGGCACCGGGCGGATCGTCGGTGACATCGTTTCCCCGGTCGCGGGAAAGGACTGAGGAAGCCTCCGATCCAGCAAACGAGCTACCGCCCACCGATAACGAGACACCCTCTTCGCTGGTCGGGTGCTGGTTCCTCATGAGTTGCGGCTTTAGCTCATGAGCTGTTGCCTTTGGGGGCTTGAGCTGCTGTTCTAGGCGATGAGTTGCGGCCTGACGCGGGGAACGAGATTAGCGATCCCGGTAGTACGATTCGATCGCGGTCTTGCTAACCTCAATGTATTGCCGGAGTCCTTCGCTCGCCCCTTCTTCGGCCGCCTTGCGAATCAGCCCCCCGAAGAATCCGCCGAGCTCACCCGAGCGGAAACGACTCACCGTAACTTAAATAGGGTTTACGCGGATTCGTGTGGGTAAGTTCTGACGGAAAAACAGTGTAACTCATTGTGTGGAAAAGGTATCGAGTACTTCATCAGGTGCTGAAAAGTGGTCCATTTTTAGGATAGGCTAACCGAGTGAAAAATTCCCAGTCGATCCGCTCGCTGTTTGCGCTGCCAGGTTTCGTGGTTGGTGCCGGATTGAAGGGTCTATTCGGTGACCGATACGCCCGCGTCATCCAGCTCAAGAGGCGAAAAAAACAGCTGTGTGCTCTTACTGTGGGCAACGGTGCCGGGGGCGCTATGACAAGCAAGTGTGCCGGGTCCGCGACCTGTCGTTGGCAGGCTGGCGGATCTATCTGGAATACGAGCGTTGGCGCGTCAACTGTTCTGGGTGCGGCGGTGTGCATGTAGAACACCTAGACTGGCTGGCGAACAACTCGCGCTACACCCAGCGTTTTGCGACGCATGTGGGCAAGCTGTGCCGGGATATGCCGAACAAGGCGGTGGCCGAGATGGAACGTCTGCACCACGGTACGGTGAAGGCTCTGGATACGCTCTACATGCAAGAGCAGGTCGACCGGGCGGGGCTACCGGCGCCTCGGGCCATCGGTGTCGATGAGATCTCCATCCGCAAGGGACATAACTATCGCGTCATTGTCAGCGACCTGGAGCGGGCGCGTCCCATCTGGGTGGGCGGTGAGGGTCGCAAAGAAACCGACATCGATTTGTTCTTCAAGGCGCCGGGCGGAAAGAAAAGCGCCCGTATCAAGCTGGCCGCCATGGATATGTGGAAGCCCTTCCGGAACTCGGTGATTCACAACGCGCCTAATGCGCGGATCATCTTCGACAAGTTTCATATCATGCGTCATCTGTCAAAGGCCCTCGATGAGGTCCGGCGCGGTGAGTACAAACGCCTCAGCGGCAAGGACCGGTCGTACATCAAGGGGCAGCGTTACACTTTGCTTTCCCGGCGGGAGAACCTGAGCCTAGACGGTCGCCGCGCACTCAAAAAGTTGCTCCAGGCCAACCGGCGCCTGAACACCGCCTATATTTTGAAGGAGGCCTTCGGGCAACTCTGGGGTTACCGCACCGAACGCGGCGCTCGCGCCTTTTTCACTCGTTGGAAAGACAGCCTCAAATGGCAACGCCTGCATCCGTACCAGAAGTTCGCCGGTATGATTGAGTCCCATTGGGACGGTATCGCCTCCTACTGTCATCCGGAGAACAAAGTCAGTCTCGGCCTAGTTGAAGGGGTCAACAACAAAATCCGTGTTCTGCAACGACGCGCCTACGGCTATCGCGACGAGGAATATCTCAAGCTGAAGATCGTGGCGGCTTTCCTTCCGCCATTACCCAGAAATGCAGTTTTCAACCCACACGAATCCGCGTAGATCCACTAAATAGAAGCTTTCGTCGCTCGGATCGTCGTCGTTCTGGACGAGGAAGCGGAGATCGAGCCCAGTGTGGAAGTACCGGCTGAAATATAGCTGCTTCGAGGAAATTACGGCCGAGGCATTGTCCCCTGACTCGGGCTGGTAGATAGTTACATGGCTGAGCCTCAGTACCGGTTCCAATCCGAAATCGTTGAGAGCCCAATAAAGAAAGTCGTCGGTGGATCCCGTAAGCTCCGCCTTGGGGTATTCGAGGAGATACTCGTGAAGCTCCGGGATGTAGTTCAGAACGTACGGTGAGTTTTCGAGTAGTCCCTCGAATTCTTCCTGAATAAAGGTCGGTTTTTTCTTGTCGCGGTCGACTCCCAACGCCTGATTGCCCCCCTCGCTGTAGGCGCGGGCGAACCGCAACCCGAGCTCGCGAACCAGAGCCATCGCTTGCTGGTGCGCCTGCGGGCTCGACCAGTTCACCTCCGTCTGAAAACGCGCGATAGACTCCTCTCCGAGTTTGAGATCACAATCGCCGACGCGACATTTGGCCAAGTCCTTCAAATCTTTGTCGGGCAAGGTCAAGGGCGCGAAATCTTCTGCTTGGGGCGGATCGCTCAACTTCTTCAAGGGCCCCAACCCGCTTTCGAAGCGCTCGATATCCCGGTACATCCTTAGGAAGAATGCGGTGGAAGCTTTGAAAAGAGCGGCCCCCACGATGGTGACTTCTTCCTTCGAGGGGGTGCGGACCGTTTTCACGATCACGCTCCCTTGCTCGATCGCTCGGAGATCTTCCTCGGAAAAACCGGCGTGCGTCTTCAGGAAAGTCTGCGGCTCTTTTGTTGACTGAGCAAAAGCGCTTCCTGTGGTGGCTAACGAAACGAGGAGGCCTAGGCTTGGGAGAAATCGGGTCTGCAGCATAGTCGCTCTATAAGGTGTCCAAGGGCATGAGTGCAAGTCTCCCTTTTGGCCTGCGGATCATTGACGCAACAAGCGGGACCGACATTTCCTCCTCTAACTTTATTATTTTCAACGCCTTGGCGGCCTCATCGGAGGTCTCGACTGAAAACCCGTATTTTTCCGGGTACCACCGACCGGGCGGAAAGTGTAAAAAGACTCCTCGTCAAGTATTCATGAGGGGGGATTTGAGAACACGGTACGTTCTGTGATTGGCTGACATCAATGGGTCCACTCATCATCGCTCAGTTCGTCGCCGCGGCCGCCCTGGTGACCGTTGGCTTGTCCCACGGGCTTCATCTACGCGCGACAGCCTGGACCCAAGGTACACCTCCTGTTTACCTTCACCGCGTTTGGCGCCGCGGCAAACGCCGTCGCCGAGGCGTTTTTCTACCAGGCCACGACGGTAGAAACCTTCAATGCGGCCTTCAGATGGTCCAACGGTTTCAATACCATTTGGCTCATGGCGCTGATTGGATTCATCGTGGTCTATACCGGGGGTTGGCCTGCCCGGCGCCGGCCAGCTCTGAGCTTGGTCGCCGTCTTCCTCTTCGCCGCGGTGGCTAATGCCCTCTTACCGTACGGTTTCCTCTACCAAGAGATGACGGGTTTGCGAGAGGTGGTCCTTCCCTGGGGTGAGTCCTTCGTAACCGCGGTGGGAACGACCAGCCTGCGGAGAGTTCTTACGGATATCGCGTTCGTCGGCGTCATCGCACTCACGGTAGATGGCACGCTGCGGCTTTCGCGTCGAAGGGAGCACCGGAGCGCTTGGTTTTTAGGCGGGAGCCTTCTCCTTCTCCTTTACCTTGTTTTGTTGCTGGTGACCGGCATCGTAGTCGACTTGGGGTTAGTAGAGATCCCGTATCTCTATACATTCGGCTATCTCGCGGTCGCCTTGGCCATGAGTTACCAGTTGGCAGGCGACGTGGCACGAGCATCGACGCTGGTGGCTGGCGGAGGTGAAGGCCAACGAACGTCGTTGGGGTTCGCTCCTCGAAAACGTGGAGATGCTGGTCGCGGGCGTGAACCGCGAGGGGCGAATCGATTACGTCAACCCGTTCTTCACAGACGTTAGCGGATTTTCGGCTGAAGAGCTCATCGGTAAGCCGATCGGGGAGTTATTACGGGGATGTCCCGCCGGATGTTGAATTTGGGGTAGCGGCGGCTCCTTGGCCGGCCTAAGAATAGGTCTGCCAAACAACCGTCTCCAGAGGGGGACAAGGAGCCACCAATGCCTAGGAAATCAAAGAAGCCAGTAAGAAAGCAAACGCACTCGCCTACGGGCAAGGTAGTTGGCCAAGTCGGTCAGATACTGCTACCGATGATAGCTGGGATCGCGGCCACGAAGGCGGAACTGACGGAATGGGTGTACGAGCAAGGACTGACAGCTCTGCACCTACTGCTCAGAGAGGACGCCGAGGAGATCGCGGGGCTCAAGGGCAAGCACGAGAAGGAGCGAACTCATAACCACTGGGGGAGCACGAACGGAGAGCTGAGCTTCGGTGGTCGTCGCATCCAAGTGTCGCGACCTCGAGTTCGCTCGAAGTCGGGCGAGGAGGCGTCGCTTCCACACTTCGAAGCCTTCCGCGAAGAAGACCCGCTTCCAGAGCGAGTGTTGAATCAGATCTTGGTGGGGGTATCGACCCGAAATTACGAATCGAGTCTGAACAAACCCGCGGCCAAGTTGAAGTCTCGTGGCACGAGTAAGAGTGCCGCCAGCCGTCACCTCGTGAGCCAGACGACTAAGAAGCTCGAGGAATACCTGTCTCGGCGGCTAGAGGAGTTCGAGCTTGCGGCACTGATGCTGGATGGCCTTGAGGTGGCCGGACAGACCGTCGTCGTAACTCTAGGTATCACAATAGATGGAACGAAGGTGCCCCTGGGTATATGGCTGGGCTCGACGGAGAACTCTCGGGTGTGCACCGCGATGTTGCAGGACCTTCTCGAGCGGGGCTTGCGCGTCGATGAGTCGATTCTCTGCGTAGTGGACGGAGGCAAAGGCATCCGCAAGGCACTCGTCGACGTTTTGGGGGACCTCGCGGTCATCCAAAGGTGCCAGATCCATAAACTCCGGAATCTTCGCTCGTACCTTCCCAAGTCTCGTCACGCCTACGTACTCCAGACGATGAAGGAAGCCTACAAGTGCAAGAGTGCCGACAAGGCGCGCAAGCGACTTCAGGCATTGGTGTCGTGGCTCGAGCGAAACGGCTACGACGAAGCTGCCGGAAGCCTTCGTGAAGGGATGGAAGAGACACTCACGGTCGTGAAGCTCGCGCTGCCCGCCTTACTTCGCCAGTCTCTTGCCACGACGAACGCCATTGAGAATCTCAACGGAACCATTCGCAGAGTATCGAGAAACCTCAAGCGTTGGAAGAGTCCTTCCATGGTTCGCCGATGGACCGCTCTTGGCGTCGTCACCGCGCAGAAAAAGTTCCGGCGTATCAAAGGCTATCGCCATATGGGCGCTCTCGTTCACGCGCTTAGAAGCAAACAGAAATCTCTTGACAGCGATGAGTTTGCTGCCTAAGAGTATTCACAGGTGCCGCCGCTACCCGACCAAATTCAACAGCGGCCGGGACATCCCCGTTATTACCGGCCCGGGAGAAAGAGCTGCGGCTCGCTTTCGAAGAGGCTCTCGAGGGCCGGGTGCGACGCCTCCAGGAAGCATCGCTGATCACCAAGGGTGGCGATGAGCGTCTGGTCATCTGGAGAAGTGTGCTTCTTAGAGCGCCAAGCGGTGAGATCACCGGCACGTTGAGCATCGGGGCGGACGTCACGGAGCGCCGCAGAGCCGAAGCGGCCAGGGACCGGGCGTTGAACGACGTGCAGAAAGCGCTCACCGAAGTCGAGGCCCTGAAGCGGAGATTGGAAGAAGAAGTTATCTACCTTAAGAACGAGATAACGACCATTGGACACTTCGACACCATCGTGGGAGAGAGCGAAGGGAGCCAGTATGTGCTCCAGAAAATCGAAGAAGTGGCACCACTGGACACCACCGTATTGATCGAGGGTGAGACCGGTGTGGGTAAGGAGCTCGTGGCAAGAGCGATTCACGAACACGGCCCTCCGCCAGCGTCCGCTGGTCAAGGTCAACTGTGCCGCCCTTCCCGCAAATCTGATCGAGGCGGAGCTCTTCGGGCCCGAGCGCGGAGCCTTTACCGGAGCGATGAGGTTGCGCAAGGGACGTTTCGAGCTGGCCAGCGGTGGCACGCTCTTTCTCGACGAGATCGGGGAACTGCCGCTCGATCTTCAAGGCAAGCTCTTGAGAGTCCTAGAGGAAGGTGAGCTCGAGCGAGTCGGGGGCGAAGCGACCATCAAGGTGGACGTCCGCGTGCTGGCGGCCACCAATCGTAACTTGAAGGAGGAAGTCGATGCGGGTCGCTTCCGTGAAGATCTCTTTTATCGCCTGCACGTCTATCCGATTACCGTCCCGACTCTGCGTCAGCGAACGGATGATATCCCGCCGCTCGTGAACGCGTTCGTTCGGCGATTCGCCCGCACGCAGGGTAAGCAGATCGATCAAATCCCCCAGCCGGTGATGGACGAGCTCATGCGCTATGACTGGCCCGGCAACGTGAGGGAGCTGGAAAACGTCATCGAGCGCGCGGTCATCACGACGCGTGACAACACGCTTCATCTGGCCGAGCGGCTAACGCCGAGTGCCGTTGCTGCCGAAGACGGTGCCACCGCTGCCACGTACCGGGGGAGTCTCGAAAGGGTCGAGCGAGAGTACATCAGTAGTGTATTGGAGATCAGCGGCTGGCGCATCGAAGGCCAGAAAGGAGCGGCCGAGCTTCTTGGGCTTCATCCCAACACATTGCGCTTCCGGATGCGAAAACTCAGGATCGAACGACCGCCTAAGCCGGCTTAGCGGTCGGCTACCTTCCCCACAACATTTCGTGGCCCCCACAACATACCGTGGATTAGGACGGTTCGCCTCGCTTGGGTCGCTCGCCTAGATCAAACCGTTAACCCGTTCCACATCAATCAATTGGAGAAACATCGGCCAGGAGTCCGGAGCTGGCAGGGATTGTGCGATAGGCCCAGGGGTGGCTGGGACCAAGTTCGAGCCTGACGGGAAAGACGAATTGAGCGAATCGCTATGGACACTGAGGCTGATGGTGCGAGTACCGTCCAACAAACGTCAGGAGGTGATCCAGGCCCTCAGCTCCTTCGTCGCGGAGGCACCGTTGAAGCCGTTTCGCCGATTGATCCTGCAGGATCTGAGCGACGACAGCCTCATTTGCTGGATGGGCGATTGGCACAGCCGAGAGGCGCTGAGCCAATTCCTGGGCTCCCAGACGTACCACGCCATCAAAGGAGCCGCTCAGGTGCTGGGCCAGCTCGAAGAGGTGCGGTTCGTCGAGTGCCCCTCGGATCCCGCATCGGGGAGCTCGACGGAGTGGGAGCATTGATTTCGTGCGAAGCGCACTGCGACCTCTTGGAAGTACTGGGAATGGCAATGATGATTCCGACTTCCGCGCCATTTGCCCAGGAGCTCGAACCACGTCTGTACAGAAACGCCCCGGTAGGGCTGAACGCTTTCGCCCTCGCCTACGGTTTCTCGCAGGGAAACGTCTTGTTCGACACGTCGCGCTTCCCATCGAGGACGTGGAGGCGGATCTCCACGTCATGCTCCTTGCCTACCTGAGGACCTTCAACCTGGCAGGGCGCCTTGCCAAAGTCGATGTCCTGACGCCTATCTCCACGGGGCATTGGGAAGGTTTCGACGCGGGTGTATTTCGCACGCGCGACGTCTCCGGCTTCGCTGACCCACGGATTCGTTTCGCGGTGAATTTCGTGGGCTCGCCGGCGATGGAGGCGGCGGACTTCGCGAAGTTCAAACAAGGGACTATCGTCGGTGCCAGCCTACAGGTGGCCGTACCTCTCGGACAATACGACGCTGAACGGCTCATCAATCTCGGGACCAACCGTTGGTCCTTACTTCCGGAAGTCGCGGTCTCGCGGAAGTTCGAAAAGTGGTATTTCGAAGCGGCGAACGGCGTGTGGTTCTTCACCGAGAACGACGACTTCTTCGGCGGTAGAAACGTGAAACAAAACCCGATCCTGTTCGTCAAGGGTCACGTCGTCCGCATTCTGAGACCTCGCGTTTGGCTGTCCTTCAATTTCGGCCTCGCCTATGGGGGAGAGACGGAAAATTGACGGCGTGCTCCGCAACAATTTCCAAAAGAACACCCGGCTCGGGCTTACATTTTCGTTTCCGGTGGCGCCCCGCAACACGTTGAAGCTCGCATTCGCGAGTGGCGTGACGACGCGCGTTGGAGCCGACTTCAACTCGGTCCTCGTGGCCTATCAGTACACATGGGGCCTATAGAGAAAAATGTTTGTAAAAGGAAACAGGAGGAAATCGGAGCCATGAATGGCAAGCGACAACTCATCGCGCTAGCTGTATCCAGCCTGCTGGTCATTGTGATGATCACGCCCGGCATCGCCCAGGAGAGCCAGTCGGCGGATGGCGGCTCGGAAGATCTAGAGAGCGCGCTGAGTAAGGCCCTCGACTCTACGGCGACGCAGTGGAGCTTTCAGTTCGCCTACCAGGTGATGCCCGATTACCACCAGGACACTTTGGACAACGGTGAGACGCGGCCCGTTGGCTCGACGGACTACATCCAGGCGCGCATCATGGCGCCGGTACCTCTCAAGGATTTCACGATCCTTCCCCGGCTGACGCTGCGCCACTACGAGAACGCTCAAGGGCAGTCGGGCCTCGGCAATACCGAGATTTTCGCGCTCATCATTCCCAGCGCTTTCGACTGGGGTTCGGGACGGACGGGTATCGGCCCGCTCGTCACCTTGCCAGGCAATAAGGATGTCGCCCGTGACGAGTGGGGCCACGGGTTCGCCGCGGCGGCGGTCAACAGCAGCGGTCCCTGGTACTACGGCTTGCTCTTCACCCAGACGTGGCGGGGTATCGACCCCACAGCGCTTCCGCCGGGCAAGTCGGATACCAATCCTCTCGGAATTGCTACCATCCTGAACTTCCAGCTCGGAGGCGGGTGGTACATCGGAAACGGGGACATGGTCGCTCTCTACGACTGGGACTCCAACAAGTTCTACTTTCCGATCGGCGTTCGTTTCGGCAAGGTCATCGTCAAAGAGAAGGGGAGCTGGAACATCTACGGGGAATACCAGACGAGCTTGATCTACGAGAGCTATCCGGGACCCGCGGTCAAGAACTCTTACCGCTTCAATGTCAGCTACACGATGCCTATGTAGTTGCAAGTTTCTGTACAAGGAGGTAACGCACCATGAACAACATCAGCCACTTCGTTTTCGTTGTAACTGGATAGCGTGTTTACGAATAACTCGATTTCGAAAGGAGTTTCCATGAAAGACAAGCAATATGTTCTTGGTCTTACGTTGATGGTTCTCGCGAGTTTCGTAGCGACGCCCGTCTTCGCCCAGGACAAACCCAACATCCTCGTCATCTGGGGGGACGACATCGGCTGGTCCAACATCAACGCCTACAACCTCGGCGTCATGGGATACCAGACGCCCAACATCGATCGCATCGCCAAGGAAGGTGCATTGTTCACCGACTTCTACGCTCAGCAAAGCTGCACCGCCGGCCGGGCTTCTTTCATCCTGGGCGAGCATCCTTTCCGGACCGGTCTCCTCACCATTGGCATGCCGGGCTCACCCCACGGTATGCCAGACTGGGCCCCGACCATCGCCGAACTGCTTAAACCGCAGGGCTACACCAGCGGACAGTTCGGCAAGAACCATCTCGGCGATCGCGACAGCCAATTGCCGACCGCGCACGGTTTCGATGAGTTCTTCGGCAACCTCTATCACTTGAACGCCGAGGAAGAGCCGGAGACCTACTACTACCCTAGGGATCCGGAGTTTCGGAAGAAGTTCGGTCCCCGTGGCGTGATCCATGCCTACGCCGACGGGCGTATCGAGGATACCGGCCCGCTCACCCGCGAACGGATGGAAACGGTAGACGAGGAGTTCCATGGTGCGGCAATGGATTTCATCGACCGGGCACACGAGCAGGGGAAGCCATTCTTCGTTTGGTATAACGCGACCCGCATGCACGTGTGGACTCGACTCAGAGAATCGTCGGTGGGCCGCACTGGGATCGGACTTTATCCGGACGGTATGGTGGAGCACGACGACATGGTCGGCCGGGCGCTCAAGAAGCTTGATGATCTCGACATCGCCGATAACACCATCGTCATCTACAGCACCGACAACGGTGCCGAAACCTTCAGTTGGCCGGATGGCGGAACGACACCGTTCCACGGTGAGAAGGGGGACGACCTGGGAGGGTGGTTTTCGCGTTCCCGCGGTGGTGCGCTGGCCGGGTACGATCAAACCAGGAACCGTCTACAACGACATCATGTCGCAGGAAGACTGGATGCCGACGCTTCTAGCGGCGGCGGGTGCGCCGAACGTCAAGGAAAAGCTGAAAGAGGGCCATCAGGTCGGCGATAAGAACTTCCGAGTGCACCTCGACGGATACAATTTCCTACCGTTCTTCAAGGGTGAGGTGAACAAAGGACCCCGTAAATCGATCATCTACTTCAGCCAGGGTGGCGAGCTGAACGCGGTCCGTTTCGAGAACTGGAAGATCCATTTCGCGATGCAGAAGGGCAACATCGCCACTGCCGTCCGCGAGGTGACCGGCTGGCCGGCCATCGTGAACCTACGCGCCGATCCGTACGAGCAGGCGATGTTCGAAGGCGACATGGGTTACTTGCGGTGGTACGCCGACAACATGTAGATCTTCGTACCGGTGCAGCAAGTGATTAAGGAGTTCTTGGTGACGATTCCAGACTATCCGTTCCAAGAGGGCAGCAGCCTGAACGCCGCGGGGATCAACTACCAGACCCTAAAGACGATGGATGCGATGAAGCGATTGCAGGAGTTGGAGACTATTGCGAGGCCGAACAATTGATTTGACGAAGAGCTCGGGCCCTCGCCTGCCTTTTGTCGGCGGGCGAGGGACACGAGCCGAGAGATCGACCGGCTACAACTTCGCTTTCTGAGGAGCTGAACGACGTGCAGTGCACATGGCAAAAAGCATCAATGATTGCGCTCGTTGCGCTCGTGCTATCGAGCGTCGATCCCGCTGCCTGGGCTCAGGAGGCCGAAAGCGAGGAACGAGAGTCGGGCTCCAACGGGTTTCGGCTGGGCTCGCAACGAACGTGGCTGTTTCGTAGCTTTCTGAAAGACGAAGGCGACGACGCCGACACCCTCGGTCTCGAGTTCGAGAGTTACTTGAGCTTGGGGAACCTCGAAATCAAGAACATCAGCTATTTCGAAGTCAACGCCTACCCGCGTGCGATTCCGGGCCAACCGCCGGGAAATCCCACGCCTGGAATGGAGGCCGCCAACGGCATCAACGATCTTCTCACGGCCTTTTGGTTTTCGAAGAAAAGCCCACACCACGGAAAGCACCATTTTGCCCCAGGCGTAGCGGCGCAGCTTCCAACGGCATCGGATGACACCCTGGGAAGCGGCAAGTGGTCGATCGGTCCCAGCTTCGACTACGAATACGAGAGCGGGAGGGTCTTCGCGGGCGCCATTGCCCTTCAGGTCTGGTCGTTCGCAGGAGACTCGGCCCGCAAAGACGTCAACATGCTGATGATCAAGCCCTTCTTCGTGTACAAGCTCACGGATAGATGGGATCTGCTCTACATGCCTATGGTGTGTCCGTGTATTGGAACAAACCCTCGGGCGAGAAGGTGTATCTCCCATTGGGGGGAGGGGCGCAGCGGCGCTTTCAACGGGGCTCGTTGCAGATGAATCTGGGTCTGCAGCTTTTCAAGAACGTCGTGCGGCCCACGAAAGGGACGGTTTACGACTTGCGCGGTTTAGTCGAGCTCGTCTTCTAGATGTTGGCGATCGAATGAACGGCGCTGTTTATGGTATCAGTATGATTCGGAATGATTTACTTTCAATAAGCTAACAAAAAAAGGAGCCGCGCCGGCAAGATGGGGACCTAAAATAGATGAAACGCACAATCTTTGGGGTCGTGCTGCTACAGTTAACGCTAGGTGCGGCTTCACTTTACGCGCAAGCGAAGACGCGTGCCGAGGAGATCGACCTGGCACGACGCGAGAAAATCGCGCGGCTATGGCCGGAACGTAAGTCTCCGATGGTGGATATCGTCAACGGTTTCGTGGAACGAGGGCTCCTGGATGATTCAGACGGCAAGGGGGCGAACGGTTTCCAGATCGTGTTGGGAGGGATGCGATCCGGCCAGGGTGCGGCGTTCGGAATAGGCTATCGTCGTCGTGACATCTGGAACGATCGGCTCGCGTACCGGTTCACCGCCCGCGGTACCCTCCAAAACGCGTGGATGCTCGATGCGGAGCTCGATTTCCCGAAGCTCAGGAGCGAGAGAGGGTATATAACGCTCTACTCGAAGTTCGAGAGCTCGCCGCAAATGGACTACTACGGTGAGGGCATCGACTCGAGTCAAGACGACCGCACGAGCTACTCGTTCGATACGCTCGCCTTCGCGGGTAACGCGGCTTATGAGCTGTTCAACAACTTCCGGCTCGGCATTGACGGAGGATTTCTAGACGTGGCCACCGGAACCGGAAGGAACACGCCCTCGACCGAAGAGGTCTTCAATCCTCCCGGCCTCGGGTGAGAACACGTGGTACATGCACTTCGCAGGCTTCGTTTTACACGACTACCGGGACCATCCTGGGGGGCCGAGGAGCGGAGGTTTCTACGCGGCTCGATTCCGCAAGTACTCCGATCGCGGCCTGGACAAGTTCAGCTTCTCGCAGCCCGAGTTCGAGTTCCAACAGTACATTCCGTACTTCAACAAGACGCGGGTCCTCGCGATCCGGGCGAAAGTGATGCTGTCCTATGCCGACGAGGGACAGCTGGTTCCCTTTTATGGACAGCCCAAGCTCGGAGGCAACGACGATCTACGGAGCTTCGCTCGTTATCGATACTACGATAACAATTACCTCATTGTGAACGTGGAGCACCGCTGGTACGCCTTTTCCGCACTCGACGTCGCCCTCTTTGCGGACGCCGGCACCGTTGCGCACGAGAGGTCGGATGTCGATTTCAGCGACATGAGGTATAGCGGCGGCATTGGTTTTCGCGTCCGGGTGCAGAACTCGGTGGTCATGCGCATCGATTTCGCATACGGAAACGAAAGGGTGCGCTTCATGTGGACCTTCAGCGACATCTTCAAGCTAAGACCCTTCGGGCAGTAAGGCGATGAACATGCGGAAGAGAACTCTGGGCTCCTGTAACCCAACAATTTGGACTATCGTATCGTGTGCCCTCCTGCTGGTTGTTTTGACAACGCCGGCAACCGCACAAAAGTTCTACCCCGACGATCCACTGGAGAAAGAGCCGGCTCCCGTTGCCACTTACGATCCCGGATTCCGAGACCTCAGCGAGATCATGGAGTTCGTCAACAACATCTTCGGCAATCCCGGAGAGCGGCATCCCGAGGTCGGGGTGATACCCGCGGGTGGCGTCAATACGTTGGGGGAGGTTCCCGACAGCCCCTGGTACGTGAATCGTCACGCCGACACGCTTGACGAAAGAAAAACTACTTCGTGGTCCGGGCGACAACGACCCTCCTTCTAGGGATGGAAAGTGGCAAGCGTCGGTCGTCAAATCTCACGGCCTCCGACCGGGGATTCTCATCCGTGACGCGGAGAACGAGCTATATCTCTTGCGGTTCGATCCCGTGGGCTTTCTAGAAATGGCCCCCGGGGCGAACATGGTGAGTTCGCGGGCTTTCTATGCCCTCGGGTACTACGTGCCCGAAAACTACATTGTATACTTCGATCGAGCACAACTCGTAGCCTCGGAGGCCGGCGAAGACATCACCAGCATGGGTGACGTCCGGGATCTAACCGAAGAGAATATTCGATAACTTCCTCGAGGCGGCCGCCCGAGATCCAAAGAGAGGCTACCGCGCGGTGGCGACTAGGGCTCCCTCTCGTTGGAAGGGTCTATTGGGGCCTTACCAGATCTTCGGAGCCCGCAGCGACGACCCCAATGACATCGTCCCCCATGAGCATCGCCGGGATCTCCGGGGGCTCTACGTCTTCTGCGCATGGCTCAATCACGTCCAAATGCGGGCGATGAACACGCTGGATGTGCTCGTCGAGGAGGGGGGGACACCGCATATCCGTCATTACCTCATCGACTTCACGGCAACGCTGGGAAGCGCAGGCTCGCGGCGCAAGATTGCCCGCGAAGGCAACGACCCTTTCTACGACGGCGGCCGCACGGCCAAGAATATCGTCGGCATGGGTATTTACACACCCCGGTGGATGCGAGCCAATTACCCAGGTTTGAGGTCGGTGGGGCGCTTCGACTACGAGACCTTCGACCCAGAAAAGTGGGAGCCCAACTACGAGATGGCTCCTTTTGCCAACCGGCTGCCCGACGACACGTTTTGGGCAGCCAGAAAAGTCGCGGCTCTAACGAACGAAGACATCGAGGCTCTGGTGAGTACCGGGGCAGTATAGCGACCCGCGGGCGGAAGCGTGGATTGCCAAGAGCCTCATCGCCCGTCGCAACCGCATTCTGAGGACCTATTTCGGGAAGGTCCTTCCGCTGGACAACTTCCGGATAGAGAACGGCGAGCTCAGATACGACGATCGGGAGCTCCAAGAGAGTTTCGTATTAGATCGCGCCTACAACGTCCGATGGCTGGAGTTGAATAATGAAACCGGTGTGCTCGACAGGTTGAGTGGACTGACGGGCTTCAAGATACCGTCGAAGGTGATGAACGGCGAACCGGGTTCCTACTTTGCGGCCCGGATCGGTGCGGAGGACCGCGAACAACATGAAAGTCGCGGTCTTCTTGCGCCGGGAGCGACAAACGCTCCGCGTCGTCGGGATTGACTACAGCTGGCCCGGTAAGGTGATCGCCGATCCCGCCAGAGACGTCGACACCGGAAGGAGCCGCTACACTGACCTACAAGAGAAACAGAAGTCACTCTTCGGGCCCTACACCGATCTCTACAACGAGAGTACTGGCAAGAACTATACTCCCCAGCAATATTTCGATTCCCTCACCATATCGGAACGCACGACTTATGACGCGGTGACTCATGCGCTGATGAACTCCCAGCTAACGGACGAACAAGGGGACTCGCTCGGAACGGCGCTCGATCTCGTCAAGAGCCTCGAGCGCGTCGCGGGTCAATACTACGGTCGAGAAGGGGACCAACAGTTCCGCCTCTATGTCTATTTGGAGCCAGGGACGAGAGAGACGCTCGAGAATTCTCAGGAGTTCGGCCTCGGCCACTTGAACACCGTCTACCATGTCGGATACCCATATTCATTCCGTCAGGCCGGCAAGGAGCCCACCATCCAGTTCTCGATCTCCGAAGACAAGAAGAAAGCGGACATCGACGTGGACTACCGTTCCAGCAAGTCGCCACAGGCCCTGTTCAACGGGCACCTCACGTCAGCCAATTCCGACGTACGACAAGGAGACAACCACAAACGGCACTCGGTGCGCTGGAGTGGCCTCCACGCGTGGTGGGCAGAGCGCTTCGGCAGGTTGCCCGAGGGAGAAAGGAGCGCCCGGGATCTCTACGCAACCGAAAGACCCGAGCCTCCAACGCCTACCCCACCGAATCGTCCGGGCAACGCCCAAATCCCCGAGATCCACGATGCGGTTCAGAAGTTTCTGAGCGACTGGCTGGTGCGCGGGCAATACGGCGAAGCGGTCGATTTTCTCTCCGACCAAGCGTTGGCTTGTCTCAATGTGGATGATGATGTCGACAAGGAAGCTCTGGACGCGCGCGGCGCTCGCGAGCACCTCCGCGAGATCATGGAGCACTCGGCCAAGGAGATGGGCGATCGGGACAATTTGACCGAGGCCGTGGATGCCGTGGAGCCCTGGGATCCCACAATAATCCTCGAAGAGCACCCCTACTCTGGCGATTTCGCTCTCGACAGAATGGCGCGGGAGGATGCCGAGCCGTACCTCTGCGGTCAAGAGAGACCCGAACTCGCCGACTATTACGGTGTTCTCTTCCGCTTCAAAGAAGAGGGTGCGGCCATTCTGGGCTTGCTGTGGAATCGCGAGAACGGTCAGTGGCGCATCGTCGCCTACCGTGCCTTCGAGCAGTAGTTACGATTTACCCCTCACCTTCAGGAAGTGAACAAGACATGCTGACGTTGAGAACGTTGCTCATGTTGATGCTGTCGTTTTATGTAGCCGCGGACCTGTCGGCGGCACCCGAGGAGGAGAAGGATCCGAAGCGGTGGTTCACAATCCCGGGGCTGCATAGCGATCCCGCGGCACGGGGCCAGCCTTCGCTTTTTTCACAGCACTCACCTCCTCGACCGATCCGCGCCTGGCGGCCAGTGTGCGGGCATCCGGAAGAGAGAACTGCCGCTTCTCACCGGAGGCCATCTGGACTCCGCAGATCGTCCTGTTCAATCGAAGGGACACCGCTTACCAGGCCCCGCCGCGTCTCGTCACGGACGACGACGGTAACGTGGAGTTCATCCATCGCGTACAGGGAACACTCCGCTCCCCGTTCGACCTCCGTGAGTTCCCCGCGACATACAACATCTGCCCTTGACCTTCGTCTCCACCGAATACGGGCCGGAACAGTTGAACCTTGTCGTTGACCAGACGACGCCCGTTCACGCGGAGACCATGGCAGTCTCCGGCTGGTCGATCGTCGAGGAGACTCGGGAATTCGGTGTCTTCCGGACCGAGGGGACGAGCGCCACCGGGGGGGCGGAGCAATTCGCACAGTTTGACTATCGCTTTCACGTGAGACGGAAGCTCGGATACTACGTCTTTCGAGTGATCGTCCCGCTCACCTTTATCGTCTTGATGTCCTGGGCCGTCTTCTGGATCGACCCTGACATGGCCGGGGTCCAAATGGGTCTGGCTGCAACCTCGATCCTGACTCTCATCGCCTTTTTGTTCAGTCTGAACGCGATCCTGCCGAGGCTGCCCTACCTGACCCGGATGGATGTCTTTCTGTTTGCATCGCTTGCGATGGTTTTCTTCGCCTTCGCAGAGGCGGTCGCCACGGCGGTCCTGACGAAGGCGGATCGCGACAAACTCGCTCTTCGCATCGACCGCGCGGCAAGGTGGGTCTTTCCGATGACCGGATTCAGCTTCAAGAACGAGGGCTCGCCAGAGGTGCGCCGCAGGGAAGACGGTTTTAACGATGTGAGCATCGGCGCGAAGTGGGCTCTGGTGGACGAGCAAGGCCGTCGGCCCGCGGTGTCGCTCCTCGGTGACCTGAGCTTTCCTGTCGGGGATGCGGAGTTCACCGACGATTTCGTGAATCCAAAGCTCCTGCTGCTCTTCTCGAGGACGTTGGCCCTTCTGAGCCTGACCTACAACGTCGGGCCGAGTTTCATCCGGCTCGAGAAAGAAGGCCGGGAGAGAACCGTCGTCGACCTGCCCTACACGTTGATGCTCAGTGGGCCCGTAGCGGACGGGGCCGGCTGGTTCGCCGAGCTCTTCGGGGCCTTCGCGCTCAGCGACGCGCGAACGGACCGTCACTCTGCGCAGGCGGGCATCACGTACCTCGTAGGACCGAGTTTTCAACTGGACGTGCGCGCTGGACTGGGTTTGGTCGAGAACGTCCCTGATTGGTTGGTAGGGGCCGGAATCGGTGTGCGGCTACCACACTTGATCGCGAGCGTTCGCTTTTGACGCCAACGAAAGAGGCCGGGACACGACAGGGGATCACAAGAGAGACCGCAGGCCGCAGAGTACTACGGCGCTCTCTTCCGCTTCAAAGAAGAGGGGGGCCATTCTGGAGCTGCTTTGGAATCGAGAGAACGGCCAATGGCGCATCGTCGCCTACCATAGCTTCGAACAGTGATGACACCATGACCGGCCAAAGGTCTAGGGATGCGGCGAGCGACGCCAACACCGAGCCCCACGGACGCGCCGCTCGGCGTTTCCGATTGGGCGCTGCTCTCTTCCTCATCGGGCTGGGCTGTCCGGCCCTCATCCCCCTCGTCGCGACGTCGAGCCTCCCGAGCGCCTGGAAGACCACTTTGTCGGTCATTCTTGCCGTCGGCATCCCGGAGCTCTTCTCCCTCGCGGCGGTTGCGATCCTCGGCAAGTCTGGCTTCGAGCACCTCAAGCGGCTCCTCTTTGGGATCCTCCGGCGATACGCCCCGCCGGAGAGGGTGAGCCGCACGCGCTATCGCATCGGCCTCCTCATGTTCCTACTTCCGCTCCTATTCGGCTGGTTGATTCCCTACGTTGCCCACTTCATCCCCGGCTACGAGGCGAACCGCGTGGTGCTCGGCGTGGTGGGCGATGCAATGTACTTGGTCAGCTTTTTCGTCCTCGGCGGGGAGTTCTGGGACAAAGTGCGGACCCTGTTCCATCATGGCGCTACGGCCGTCTTCCCGAGGGCGTCCGCGTCCTAAATCCAGAAAGGACTAGACCGACGTGAAAGACGTGTTGAGTTTCTTGGGCAGGCGTTTCATGGACGGCTTCCTGCTCCTGCTGCCGCTGATTCTGTCCTACCTCCTGATCGGCGGGCTGTTTGACATCTTGATGGGTCTGACCACACCGATCGCGGACCTCTTGCCCGCGAGCGCCTTCCCCGACGTATGGGTCCATCGCTTCACAGCAGCCGGTGTGCTGATCGTGGTCTCCTTGCTTGTGGGGGTGATCGACCAGTCCCCAGTCGGCAGCCGTTTCGGGCGGTCGTTCGAGAACAAGATTCTCATGCGCTTCGCCCCGTACGCGTTGCTGCGGAGCTTTTCTCGAAGGTTGTCGGGTGGGGATGTTCCGGGACAGCTCCAGCCCGCGCTTCTTTCCGTGGGCCCGGGGGCGCGGACGTTAGCCTACATCGTGGAGGAGCACGCGGACGGTAACTTGACCATGTTCGTGCCATTTGCTGCGGCTCCGGGGATCGGGAAGATTCAGGTCGTCGCCGCTCAAAATGTCGAAAAGATCGATGCCCCGATCATGGACACGCTGGGGTGCCTCTTCAACTGGGGCTCCGGGACCGAAGCCTTGCTGAAGCGACAGCGATAAGGTTTTCCTGATAGAGCACGCTCCGTGGTTGACGGCCGCGGGCGGGCTAGCCTAAGATTCCCCCTCCATGCAGGTACTCTTCGAAGGTGCGGGCGTCTACCAACAGCGAGGTCGACAGAGGCTTCGGTCGCTGAGGTGGAGAGAACGCGGCATTCTCCTTTGGGGCAAGATGCGGCGTTTGTATCTGGTAAATTTCAGACCCCGCTACGTTGAAGAGAGTCTCGCGCGACGGGTCGGTAATTGCCATCGTACCGGCGCGTGCTGCAACGTAATGTTTCCGTGCCCCCTATTGAATTGGGCAAGCCGCATTCCTTTATGTGGGATCTACAAGGGTCGCCCGAAGAACTGCACGACGTTTCCAATCGATGAGAGAGACATACGGGACCGAAACATCGTGAATCCGTGGGAGGCTTGCGGGTTCAGTTTTCGCGAAGAGACACCAGAGAATCGGCGTTCATCGTAGGCGGAGCTCGATGTCTGGCGCCGGAATGCTTCGCTTCCTCTCCATCGTCCTAACCGTGACGGCGCTCCCGGCCTGCAGTCGGAAGGTGCCATCCGAGCCACCGGTTTCTCTTCTCGAACAAACGTACGTGGTTTTTTCCAATTCTTCTGAGCCGGCGATTTCTTCTCCGGTGAGTCTGGGTGAAGACTCGAGGCCTTGCCTCACGGCACCGACTCCTTCCGAGGTTCGGTTTCGCGTCAAGCTTCCGCCCCGCCCCTTGCTTACCTTCGCCATTGGCATCAAGCGGAAGAAAATAGACGAGGGAGTTGCCGGCGGCAAGGCTCGCTTCGTGGTGAAGGCCGGCGTCGAGAGCCCGTCTAGCGTTGTTTTCCAGCGGGAGATCCATACCGCGCGAAGCGATCAGTGGATCGACCAATCGGTCGACCTCCGACCTTTTGCGGGGAAAGAGATCTGGTTGAGCTTCGAGGGTGGAAAGGCCGGCGCGGACGCAACTGGAGATGCGATAGGAGCACTTGGTTTTGCGGCGCTCTTCGCGGACCCGATCCTTCACGATCGGGCACGCTATCGGGAGGGCAGGGGAGTCATCGTCGTATCAATAGATACTTTGCGCCGGGATCATGTCAGCGTCTACGGTTATGGGCGGAGGACCACCCCGACTCTCGAGGCGCTTGCCAACGAGGGAGTCGTTTTCGAAGACGCCGTGACCACGGCTCCCTGGACGCTTCCCGCGCACGCCTCCCTCTTGACCTCCCTATATCCCTCCTCCCACGGTGCAGTGGACCTCCATCGAGGGGTGCCCGATGATGTGTCGAGTCTCCCGCGTCTTCTGCAACAAAACGGGTTTTTCACGCAGGCGGTGGTGACACACCTCTATCTATCGAAGCAATACGGTTTCGGCCACGGCTTCGACGGTCACTGGTATCGCTACGACGCGCGAGCGGAGCCGGTTACCGAGCGCGCCATCTCTTTCTTGAGAGAGAGGGGCGACCGTGACTTCTTTCTCTTTCTCCACTACTACGATCCCCATTGGCACTACGACCCACCGCCCCCCTTCGATAGGACGTTCGACCCAGACTATGCGGGCGTGGCCAGCGGCGTTTGGTGGGAGTTCAAGGAGGAGACGGCGGACTCGATCGATCCACGGGATCTCCGGCACATCTTGGCGCTTTATGACGGCGAGATCCTGTACGCGGACCGGCAATTGGGGCGGTTGTTCCGAGTGATGAAAGAAGTGGGGATATACGACAAGTCTTTGGTGGTGGTTACTTCGGACCACGGGGAGGAGTTCCTCGAACATGGAGGTTGGGAGCACCAGAAGACGTTGTACGAAGAAGTCTTGCGTATTCCGTTACTGATGAAGCTGCCCGGGAGCGAAGGAGCGGGTCGTCGCGTCTCTCAGCAAGTCAGCCTGGTCGACGTGGCGCCGACGATTCTGGACGATCTGGGGTCCCCGGCGGCAGCCGGATTCCAAGGACGAAGCCTCTTGGGCCTCATTCGGGGCTCTGAGAAGTCGCCCGCCGGCCCCCCTGGCTCTGTTGCCCCTGGTGGAGGTGTATGGGCCGAAACCCAGCACACCGTAGACGATTCCCACAAATTGGCCTGGAGGCAAGGGGCCAACGGCAAGAAGCTCATCGTCACCCGCGGCGACGATGGCTTGGAAGCGTCGGTCGAGCTCTACGATCTGGCGAAGGACCCTCGAGAACGAGACGATCTGGTGTCCGGCGAGCCGAGCTGGGTAGAGCGGGCCCTACAGCAAGTTGAATCCTTCCTTGCTCGGGCGAGCGAGCGGCGCGAAAGCGGCGCCCCCCCACCTGCGGTAGAGCTTACCCCCGACCAGCTTGACAAACTACGTGCTCTCGGCTACGCGCGTTGAGAAAAAAACTGCGTAAGAGCTTTCTTCCTGGTATCCTAGAGGTGACGGGCTTCGCGAGGACGGTAGCTGCCGTTTCTCGTCGGCGCCCGTAGGTTCTCAATTGATAAGACGATGTCGGGTCAGAAGTTTCAAATTCGAGAGGAGCTGTATCGCCTTCTCCTCAATGAAGAGGAGGGAGTGGCGTACAACCTCGTTCCTCGCATGCTTGCCGACCCGGAGTCGTTGACTCCTGAAATCCGCTGGTGTCTTCTCTACTTGATTAGGGGCGTTGGTTACATCGCCTCGCGAAACGGGCTCTTGGGTAACGGTGGCCTCGTGGATGCCGTCCTCCAGGGCTTTGAAGAATCGCGCCGCTCCAACGAACGCGTAGACTGGTTGTGGTTTACCGTCGTGTGCGAGGATGAGAGCCATTGGATCCAGCGCTATGAATCCACGGACACTCGGTACTCCCTCGAAGAGCTCAGCTGGCTGCACGCTCAGCTAGGGGAGCTCTGGAACGTCGAGCGCCAGAGGCTCGAGCTGGAGGAGCCGCCTCTGACCCCCCTTGTGCTCCGGGAGCGGGAGCGGCTCAAGGCCGAAGCGGAGCGCAGCGAGTTTCCGGTCACCCGTTCGATTTCCTGAACCGATCCCAATAGCAAAAGGCCCGGCGGTCTTCTCTTAGGAAGAGGCTTTTAGGGAGATCACCGGGCCTCGCGAAGAAAAAAACCCTTGCAGAACTGTCGCTAGCTACCCTCTTCTTCACCCTCGCTCAGATCCGCTAAGAACTGCTTGACCTCGTCGGCCTGCGCGCCTGACGGCTGCAACTGGAGATACTTCTGGAAGTGGGCGGTGGCCGTCGCGGTGTCTTCGCTCTGGGCGGCGAGGCTCCCAAGGATGTAGTGAGCCTGTGGTGCTTGTGGTGCGTTGGGTTTCAACTCTAGGAACTTGGTGAGGTGCATCTTCGCTGCGTTGTTTTGGGCGGCCGCATCTGCTGCGCCCTCGGCCTGCCTGACCGCCATCTGGCCAAGCATGAAGTGAGCGTCGGCCGCAAAGTTATCGTCCGGCTTCAACTCCAAATACTTGCTGAGGAGCCGTCGCGCCTCACTCCACTTCTCCGCATTGAAGGCAACTCGGCCGACGAAATAGTACGGGCGCGGCAGGCTGGGATCGAGCTGGATCACTTTCGAAAAGTGCTGCTCGGCTTTGCCCTCCTGGCCGTTTCTGATCAACGTCATGCCGAGGTAGTAGTGAACCTCTCTGTCGTTGGGCTTGGCGGCCGCAGCCTTCTCCAAATAAGGGATGCTCTTCGCGGAGTTCTTGGTGCGTGCCCAAGCAAGCCCGCCCTGGCGGGTGGCATGACCGATCTGCTCGGCGGCCTCGGAATTGTCCCCCACCTTGTCGAGATACGCCGTAAAGTGCTCGGCGGTCTTGGGGTAATTCTTCTTGCTCTGGTAGGCGAAGCCCAAGAAGTAGTGACTGGCGAAAATATCTGGATCCGCCGCCAGTGCTTTCTCGAAGGCGACGATCGCGCCAGCCATGTCGTTCTTTTTGATGGCCGCTTGGCCTTCCTTAAACTCCTTGTGACCGGGTGGGAGCTGCTGTGCCACCGCTCCGCCGGCCAGCAGGACCATGATCGCCACTGCTAACCACTTGATCATCAAATCTCTCCTTTAACCTGTACTTTGGGAGCTTTGGGTGAGTCGCCGGGGCGACAAAAGACCCTGAGGTGAGAGCGTACCACAAGGGGCCCAGCCACGGCAAATCGTCCTGACCCCTGCCGAGGCCACCTACCGATCGGTCAGCCAGCGTCCCGCCCAGCCTGCCGATCCCATAATAGCGCGCGAACCGAGGCCCCGCCTCGCCGAAGCTCGTCTTGTCGTCCCCAAATTGACGAGCGAAGGCAGGTTGGTTGTGAGAGACTTCTACACGTGAGCGCGAACACCGGAGCCAGTCTGAACAAGCGGCGAAGGGTGGCTTTCGTTGCGGGCTGTCGAACGCCCTTCGCAAGAGCGGGGGGAATGCTGGCCGACCTATCGGCGCTGGAGCTTGGCCGATTGGTCACTGCGGAGCTCGTTCAAAGAAGCGCAATCGACCCCCGGGAGATCGATCAGGTGGTTCTTGGCACGGTGGTGCCCGATGTCAAGGCTACCAACTTGGCGCGCGAAGTGGTCCTTGGGGTCGGGCTTCCACCGACTATCGAAGCCTACAGCGTGTCGCGCGCGTGTGCTTCCTCGAACCAAGCGATCGTAGGTGCGGCGGAGGCGATCGCATCGGGACAGGCGGATACCGTGATCGTGGGAGGAGCCGAATCGCTCTCGAACGTGCCGATCCTGGTATCCAAACCCTTGACCCGCGCCCTCCTCGCGGCGCGCAAAGCGAAAACGCTCGCCGGACGGCTGAAGGGATTCTCGCGACTGCGACTGAAGGATCTCGCACCGGTCGCCCCAGCCATCGCCGAGCTCTCCACTGGATTGACCATGGGACAGTCGGCCGAGAAAATGGCGAAGGAGAATGGGATCTCTCGCGAAGCGCAGGACGAGTTTGCTTTGCGGAGTCACCGGCTCGCCGCCGCCGCGACCGATGACGGAAGACTTCCCGAGGAGATCGTCCGCGCCTATGTCCCTCCGCGATACACGAAGTCGTTGGGAGAAGACGACGGTATCCGCCGAGATACTTCTTTGGAAGCGCTCGGTTCTCTCCGCCCCGTGTTCGATCGCCGCTATGGAAGCCTCACCGCTGGCAACTCCAGCCCACTGACCGACGGTGCGGCGGCTATGCTGCTCATGTCCGAAGAGAAGGCCAAGGCCCTAGGCTACCGCCCCCTCGGTTACATTCGGTCCTACGCATTCTGTGGAGTCGATCCCTTCGATCAGCTACTCATCGGTCCTGCCTTGAGCACTCCGACCGCGCTCCGAAGGGCCGGACTCACCCTTGGCGACATGGACCTCATCGATCTTCACGAGGCATTCGCCGCGCAAGTTCTTTCCGTGCTCCAAGCCTTCGAGTCGGCAACGTTCGCTCGAGATAGGTTGGGGCGATCGGAACCATTGGGACAGGTGGACTTGGATCGGCTCAATGTGACAGGGGGCTCGATTGCGATTGGTCATCCCTTCGCGGCGACCGGAGCACGTATCACGCTGAGTCTTCTAAACGAGCTCAGGCGACGGCGCAAACGGTTCGGACTCATTGAAGTATGTGCGGCGGGTGGCTTGGGTTTCAGTATGGTCGTGGAGACGGAGTGACGACAGATGCGGTCACTTCTTCGCGGCACCCGCGTCCTCGACTTGAGTCGTTACGCGCCCGGTCCGTTTTGCAGCCTGTTGGCGTCGGAGTTCGGCGCAGAGGTCATCAAGGTCGAAGAACCCGGAGGCGGGGGATCCTCTGCGCGGTCTGGATGAAATTGCGTTCCGACGACTTAATCGCGGCAAGAAGAGTCTGACGCCAAACCTCAAGTCGGATCGAGGGCGAAGCCTCCTGCTTCGCCTCGCGGAGCGTTCGGACGCCTTGATAGAGGGCTTCCGCCCAGGAGTCATGGAGCGTTTGGGGCTGGGCTTTGAGACTCTGACGAAAAAAAACCCTCGACTCGTTTACCTCTCGATTACTGGCTACGGTCAGCACGGTCCTTACCGGAGCAGGGCTGGGCACGACATCAACTACATGGCGGTGGCGGGAGCACTGCGGGAAGAGGTTCCGCGGATTCAGTTCGCCGACCTCGCTGGGGGCGGTCTCTATGGGGCGCTCGCCTTGGTCGCCGGTCTTCACAAGTCGGCTACCAGCGGCAAGGGCAGCTATATCGACCTCGCCATGGTGGACGGCGTCGTCTCCCTGCTGGCTCTCGCGATGTCTCCGATCGGCGAGGTACTTTCCGATCGCTTTCCGAACTATGGCCTTTATGAAACCCGCGATGGGCGGTGGTTGTCCGTGGGTGCGTTCGAGCCGAAGTTTGGGGGGGTTTTCTGTGAAGGCATCCAGAGGCCGGACTTGGTCGAACCGCATCGGTGACCCGACGGCACGGCAAGAAGTCGCGGAGGTTGTGGCCGGAAAGGACGCGGCGGAATGGCAAGCGGTCTTCGAGGGCAGGGATGCCTGTGTGGAGCTGGTTCGAAACCCGGGGGAAGCCCTATCTCACCCGCAGGTTTCGCACCGGCGGATGTTCGATCCCGAGTTAGCGGTACCCTTTGCCCGGCCCGCCGACTCCGGGGAACCCGCTCCGGAGCTGGGAGAGCATACCCTGATCCTGCTCGAGGAGATCGGCGTCATTCCGAGCGAAGTCGAAGGCTTGCGAACCGACGGGGTGTGCTAAGTGCCTAGACCCGGCAGCAACAAGACAAAAAAAGGGGGCCTTGCGGCCCCCCTCATCCAGTCGTCGGGCTCCAGTACGAACCAGCTATCGCATTCCCGACGCCGCAGCGTCCGCGACTTCGCGATAGCTCTTCTTGGCCGTTTGGCTCTGCCGACCGAGTAGTTTCCCATCCCGCTCTCCGTCACGGTGCATGGGCTCGAGGCGGACGTCGATGCCTCGTTCGAACTTGTTTTGGAGGCGATCGTAGACATCCCCGACTTTCATGACATAGTCCCGTGTCTCCGCCGCCGCTCGACTGCTGCCGGCGCGAAGATACCCGGCGTTGAGTGGTCCACCGTTGTACTCGGCGAGCACCATCCGTTCATCGTTGTAAGCGGTGAAAAGTATGTCCAAATAGAGAGCGGCCATCTCCGTGTTCTTCTCCGGGTCGTACAGCATTTTGTCGGAGTACTCCCAGTTGAGCGTTCGGGCCAGCATCCGTCCGGTGGAAGGCCATATCTGATAGAGACCCTTGGCGTTCGCGTGGCTGGTGGCCGATGGGTTGTAACCGCTTTCGACTATCTCCACCGCGAGAAAAATGAGCGGGTCCACGGCGGGATATTTGTCGGATGCCTGCAGTATGAGCCGCGAGTACTCGTAGGCCTGATTGAGACTGACTCTCGGGTTGGCCTTCATGATTTCATCACGGATCCCGATCAAGAGTTGCTGTCTTTTGGAATCGAAGCTGATGCCGGCATCGAGACTCTGAAGCTTTTGCTCTACTCGATGCACGCTCAGCCCAAGTTCTTGATTCAGCTCGCCGACCCGATGAAACGCGTAGAACGCCACCCCGATGGTTATGAGGAGGAGAAACGACATGCTGATCAGCGCCACCACCTGCCACGCAGGAGCTCGACGGAAGGAAGCGGATCTACCCCCCGAGCTTTTCTTTGGACGCTCACTCGTCGGCACCTGCTCGAGGGACACGTCCTTCGCAATGCCAACTACACTCATCAAATCCTTCCTGGTTCTTGCCATCCGGAAGCCTCCGTTAACGGAGTTTGGCGACCTCCAATGAGCGACTCCCCCAACTAAACTGGTACGACGCGTCGAGACGCTCAGTCGAGCTCACCATGGTTGCACCCGCTGCCGTCCGCTCCCCCCCCGACGAATCGGGCGGCGCGCCATGCGGACAGCGGTGTTGAACCCCTCTCTGGGTGCGGTACAGCGGGAGACGATGTACATCTATGTAATCCGGTCGAATCATGCCGCTAAACTGCTTTATGGCTTCCGTGTCTGGTTTCGTCTTTCCGCGAAGTGGGTAGCGGCCACGGCGGAAGAGGTTGGGCTCCAAGATGTCGAAACACTCTCGTTGAACAAACCTACGAGAGGATGGACCATCCGCAGCGGTGAAGCTCGTATCTTGTCTCCCTTCGAGCTGAATCTCGGTGACGTGCGCGAGACGCCGTTGCGTGTCGCGGTCAATTCTCATTCGACCGAAGTGACCGCTGCGCTGGTGGATGTCGGCGAGGGGATGAAGGATTCCGACTACGAAGGCCAAGAGGTGAAGGACAAGGTTGTTTTCGCTTCCGGAGAACCGGGTACGGTGCACCGTATGGCGGTTTGGGAGCGGGGAGCGGCGGGCGTCATCAGCTACGGCAGTCGACGTCGAGCCTATCCCGACCAAATGCCCTGGCGCGGGATCTCTGAGCAAGCACCAGAAACCAAGAGCCCAAGCACATTCGCCTGGATTCTCACGGAGCGTGAGGGCGAGAGACTACGCGAAAAGCTCGATCGGGCCGATGAACCGATCGAGGTGAAGGTCAACATCGATGCCGAATTCGGCGAGTCGACCAAAGGAATCGTCGAAGGTTGGATTCGAGGGACCGACCCGAGCCAACCAGCAGTTGTCTTGGTCGCGCACCTCCAGGAAGAAAAACCTTCGGCCAACGACAATCGTTCGGGTTGAGCCAGTCTTCTCGAGATCGGCCGTAGCCTCGCTCGTTTGATCGAGGAAGGGAAGCTCCCTCGTCCGCGAAGAGACATTCGTTTCTGGTGGGTGGACGAGATCCGCGCGCCCTACCAGTATTTTGCCGAAAACCCGGATGCCGCCGAGCGCATGTTGGAAGACCCAACTCGGCGTCTTCTTGTTGCCCGCGGACGTGCTAATCTCGTCGGCTTGAAGCTCTTTGGCAGCGAAGCCAGCGATCCTTCTGTGATTGAATCGACGACACACTTGGGCTGCCTTCTCGAGCCAGCGGGCGACGGTGTTCCAGGCAATCCCTTTGATCCGGAAAATCGAGGAAATGCTGACACCCTCGACTCTGAGAGCGATGACCCCATCGAAAGTAGCTCTTCGATGTTGGAGACGGTAGTAGGGCGTGCCTTTCGTCGAAGAGAACGTCTTTCCGCACTCGCCGCACCGGTATCGACGGCGTTTCCCGGACCTTGTTCTGTAGAATCCGTTGTGAATAATACTTCTGGAACCGACTTTTCCATACGACGGACATGCGGGATTGAGACATCTGCGATTCTTCACTTCGGCTCGGCCCTGACGATGAGAGAACTGTGTCTTCAGAATTCTGGCTCTAACTCTAGCACGCAGACGGGTTAGGGGTTGGCCGCCAGCACTTAATTGCGGAAGCACCGGTCGCTGTACGGGCCAACATGAAGGGTCCGAGTCGAGCCGCTCGCGAGCCAAAGGCATTATGGCGAAAAGGCATTGCATTTAGTGACGAGGGAGCACGCTTGCAGGTAACACTACTAACAGCTCCTGCGCCTCCAGAAAATCTAATTGTATGGCGTAGGGTACCCGCAGATGTTGTTGCAAGAGCTACCCTCAAAAGGTGTGGAAATGAAGTAAAGGCGGAGTAACCTTCCGCGTCGCTAAACACGGCCTGAAAGGGCCTACGGAAGGCGTTGTTGCACGGCCCGGAGCAAATGGCTGACCTCTTATGGTGCAAAAACTCAGCCGGTCATCTTTCGCAGCCGTAAGTGACTTCGGCTACGATGCTTGCGATGAGCCCATTTGTCTCGCCACAAATCTTCCTGGTCTCGCTCCTGGCCGGTTGGCTGAACCAGGAGCAGCAGAAGATCCTTGAGTATCTGCAGGAGGAGAACCGTGTTTTGAAGGCGCAGCTCGGTCAGCGGTTGCGCTTGAGCGACGAGCAGCGTCGACGGCTTGCGGCCAAGGGGAAAGAGCTTGGACGGAAACTCCTCGGGGAAGTGGCAACTCTGGTCACCCCGGATACGCTTCTCCGATGGCACCGTGAGCTCATCGCGAGGAAATGGACGTACCCTCGTCGTCAAACGGGGCGTCCGCCCATCTCGTCGGAAATCGAGGAGTTGGTCGTGCGCATGGCCAAGTCGAGCCCGTCTTGGGGCTACGCTCGAATCCAAGGAGCTATGGCCAACCTGGGCCACAAGATCGCGCCGAACAATCAGGCGTGAAGCCCCTTCGCCTTCCCGCGAATAGTTCGAATCTGAACGCATATGCGGAAAGATTCGTTCTCTCCATACGTCGAGAGTGTCTCGACCGCTTCGTACCTCTCAGTGAGCGACACCTGCGCACAGCGGTAACCGAATACGTAGTGCACTATCACACAGAACGGAACCACCAAGGTCTCGGCAACGAGCTCCTCACACCTCTGCCGGCAAGCGCGAATGACACGCTGGCCCCATCGTGTCGCGAGAGCGACTTGGGGGCATTCTCAACTACTACTGCCGTGCCGCGTAGATGGTCGCCGGCGACGGTAGCCCCTCGGTGCGCTCGACCAGCGTAGCGTGGAAACAGCTTCAGGCACACGCTTCGATATTCGCTCTCGACTAGGTGATCATCTGCATGGTGACGACCCGCCCGCCCAAGACGATTGTAAAGCCCACGGCCCTTGGCCCGGTCGCAAACACAGACACTAAGTTGCTGATTTATGGCCTATTTCAAAAGGGCCGAGTTTTGGCACAGGACGGGGTTGGTGAGATTCCGACCGACCTGCATCATGAACGCGCCGTCCGGCCGGGGAGTGATTCCAGCAATGTGTACTTTTCGCGAAGACAGCTCGATGACGACGAGCACATGGTAGGTCACAAGCCTGCGGACCGTGGCGATCTCAATGGTGAAGAAGTCAGTCGCAGCAACGGTTCCCCAATGGGCGGCGAGAAACGTGCGCCACGGCGTCCGCTCACCTCTATCCGGCGCGGGCTCGATGCCATGTTCCCGCAGAATATTGGCGATGGTGCTCCTGGCTACGGTATCGCCGAGATTCGAGAGGCGCCGCGAATGCGTGTATACCCCCACCTCGGATTCGACTTCGCCATTCCACCACGAACTCGCAGAACTTCTGTGAGACGAAGCTTCCTCCCGCAAAGCCGAGCCTTGAGGACTCTGTTCTCTTCGAGCAAGTAGGCGATAGCAGCCTACGACGAGCGACGTCGTCTCGCGGTAAAGGGTAAGGCGCTTGGCCGGAAACTCTTGGCAGAAGTCGCCGGTATTCGTTCCTGGCGCCCATTCTGGCGAATCGCTATGATGAAAGATTGGACGGTGCCCGCCATGACCGAGAGAAAATCCTCGCTTGACGATTTGCGAATCGATCGTTCTTCGATTGTAGAAGATCTATCGCGATCCTGGCTTTGGTTCGCGCTCTTCGGCGCGTTCCTCGTCGTCGCGGCCCTCGTATGGTGGATGACGCGGGCGATGGGAGCGGAAGTGATTACCGCGCTGGCACAGGAAGTTCAGCTCGGCGAGGGCCAGACGGTGCTGAACGCATCCGGTTATGTGACGGCGCGTCGGCGGGCAACCGTTTCCTCCAAAGTGACGGCCAAGGTTCTCGAGGTGCTGATCGAAGAAGGCATGGTCGTCGAGGAAGGCCAAGTCCTGGCGCGTCTCGACACCACCAACGTCGATGCCAGCTTTCGGCTGGCTCGCGCGGAGCTGGTAGCGGTCAAAACCGCACTCGAGGAAACGAAAGTCCGGCTCGCCGAAGCGAATCTGAATCTCGATCGGACCAAGGCGCTCGTCGCGGATTCGGTGGTCAGTCAAGCGGAGCTCGATCGGGTGCAGGCCAGCGTCGACGTCATCGAGGCGCGCATGGCGAGACAGGGCGAAGAAGAAACGGTCGCGGAGAGACGCATTGCGGTGTGGAATCAACAGCTGGAAGATACGATCATCCGCGCGCCCTTCGACGGCGTCGTCACCACCAAAAATGCACAGCCGGGCGAGATGATCTCTCCGGTCTCGGCCGGCGGAGGGTTCACCCGGACCGGGATCGGGACCGTTGTCGACATGAGTTCACTCGAGATCGAGGTCGACGTCAACGAGAGCTACATCAATCGTGTTCAAGCGGGGCAAACGGTCGAAGCTACGCTCGACGCTTACCCAACCTGGCGCATTCCGAGTCACGTCATCGCCATCGTCCCGACCGCCGATCGCGATCGCGCGACCGTGCGAGTGCGCATTGGGTTTGACGAGCTCGATCCGCGCGTTCTTCCGGACATGGGAGTCAAGGTGGCATTCCAGGGCGACGAAGCGGAGCAAGCCGGTGGCAGCGCGGTCAGGATTCCGAAGGGAGCCGTTAGCCGCGACGAAGGTCGAGACGTGGTCTTCGTCGTTCGTGATGGACAGGTCGAGCGACGCGCGGTGAGGCTGGGAACGATTGAAGACGGGGAAGCGCTGGTTCTTTCCGGGATCTCGCCCGGAGAGAGCGTGGTGGTAGAAGGACCAGACGAACTGGCAGATGGAGAACGGGTAGAGGAGCGCAGTCGATGAGTGCAAGCAATGGGAATCTAGTTGAAGTCAAAGGAGTCACGAAATACTTCCGCCGTGGCTCGGAGGAGATCCACGTGCTGGAGGGGCTCGACCTGAATATCCCGGATGGCGAGTTCCTGGCGTTGATGGGGCTTCGGGCTCGGGAAAGAGCACTTTGCTCAACCTAATTGGTGGCCTCGACCTGCCTTGGTGCACAACTCCGATAGAGGCCGAGAGCTCGCTTGGCTCCGACTCCCATCATCCGATCATCTCGCTATCAGGCATCCCGAGCGCCGTCATGGTGTTGAGAATCTTGCACCCGATCCTTGCCTCACCTCTCTGTGCCGCCAACCCTCTCGCTCGCATCGCTGAGCCCACGATAGCCTTGTAGCGATGGAACGTTGTCTCGACTTTGTTCCGTTTGCTGTAGCCCGATTCTGTGTGCCACTTTCGTTTGCCGAGCCGAGCTTGTGCTGCAATGTTGCGATTGCGCTGTCGGCTGCTCGCCGGCCCCGATGCGAGCAGGGCGCCCTTGCGCGGCGGTATCAGCACCCTCGGCGAGCGATGAGCGCTGTGATTCTCGATTGCCTCATAGACGCCGCCGGCGTCGTATGCGGTGTCAGCTCTGGCCGATGAGATGGGACTGTCGATCTGTCCGACAAGCGATGCAACCCGCGATGAATCGCGGGCTCTTTTGCTCGTCAGCTCGCCGGCGACGACTTCGCCACTCTGCTCGTCGACACACAGATGGAGCTTGCGATAGTCCCTGCTCTTTTGTGCTCTGCGCAGCTGGCCGGCGTGGACAGCGAGACCGCTGCTGTCGAACAAGATGTGCAACGGCGTCTTCTGCTTGACTGGGTAGAAGGGGACCTTACCCAGCTTCGGCTTGCGCCTCGAGATCGTGGTGTGATCGGGCACATCATTGTCTAGCTTCATCAGAGCGAACAACGACCGCAGCAATCCCTCGCTCTGCCTAGATGACAGATGAAACACCATGCCCAGGGTGACAGCCGTCTCGATGGCGTGGTTCGAGTATTTGCGTTGACGGCCCGGTTTCCTCCTCCTTGGCCGGGGCGCGTCCCAGTTCACAAGCTTGCCGGCGGTGAGCGAGATCCAGACGGTCAGGCTCCCGCGGTTGCGTAGACCCGCCTCATATTCACGCCAATTCCTCACGCGATAGGCCTTCTTCACATACTTCCGCTGAGTGCGTTTGAAAATGCTCATGGGGAACCTCGTATCCGCGAGTACAGGACAATTGTGAACCGAGATCGCGAATTGTGCACCAAGGCAGCATAGCGCTTGCAACGTAGTTCGTCGCCGGACGAACAGGCCAGCGTTTAGCGCGGCTCAAGTTTCACCGGATTGACTAACGACGCTATCCGAACGGATAGGACTCTATCCGCCCGGATATTCGAAGACATTCGCGCCCCGGTAGGTTCAAGACCCGGGGTCGGGGAGGTTGTGATGAAGGATCTGCCTTTGCCGCAACAAACGAACCGCCTGGCGCGTGAAAGAGCCCAGAGCGGTTTCGCTATAGTAGACTCCGAAGTTTCGAGGATCGACGAATCCGTGCAGACTCGATGGAAAGGAATTCAACCATGGACGGCGTTGAACGGCGCGGTCATTCTCTACACGGTGGTGACCGCCTTGCTCGTCCTTGCTTGCTATAACAACATCGCCGACCCCTTACCCATTCTCGCACTGCACGCTCTGGTGGTGTTCGTGGTCTTCATTCTTCCCCCGCGCGGGGCGCGTTGGGAGCTGGCACCACCGAGTGAGCCGATATGGCGGAAGATGGTTCGCGGAGGCGCCCGGTTCCTCCGATACAGCTATCCGTTGCTCCTGGTCGTGCTCTACTTCGAGGAAGTCCAGCAGACGGTCAACGCGATCGCCCCCGGGTCGCCTTACTGGTTCGAGCCGAAGCTCTATGCGGCGGACCAGTGGCTGTTCGGCGACCTGCCCGCGCTCCTGATGTCGGGCTGGGTCGGGCTACCCCAGGATGAGATCCTGTACGGCTTTTACTTTTCGTATTACTTGATTCTCATCGGCGGCGTGACGGTCGCGTGGTTCGGGCCCAAAGGCACAAAAGGTGAGCCCGGTCCTGGGTTCGAAGGCGCCATCACTTCCATGATGCTTGCCTTTTTTCTTTGTTTCATCTGGTATCCCTGGCTTCCCGCCCGGGGGGCCCTGGGAGAACCCAGAATTGATGGCGGGGCTCAAGCCGTTCGAGGGCATCGCTTTTACGCCGATTATCGAATGGATCATCGAACGAGGCGCGGTTTCGGGCGGTTGCTTCCCCAGTTCGCACGTTGCGGCCAGTTGGGGAATGGTCTTCGGCTTGGCGCCGTTTCATCGGCGCGCCTCTTTCGTGCTTGGCTTTTTTGCCGCAGGTATGAGTCTCGCCTGCGTGTACACTCGCTACCATCACGGGATCGATGTTCCGGCCGGCTTCCTGGCGGGCGCGGTGGGCGCGCTGGTGGGTACGACGCTTGCAAGGCGAGCCCGAGACAACGCGGCGACGCGAAGTTAGAATGTAATAGTGGCCCGTGAGGCCCGAGCGCAGGCATGAACCCATGCCAGCCGTGTCGGCCGCCAAAGTAGGTGGTTGCTTTGACACAAGCTAGCCAGGCGGGCACTCAGTTCCCGCTTGCCGCCAAAATAGGTTGGTGCCAATCTATAGCTAGCCAGGCGGCGGTGGGGCCCCGCGCGCACTAATCTGAAGACCGAGGCCGATCCGGCTAACATAACCTTGTGCTAGACCATCTTATTTGGGGAACCCATGACCTCGAGCGCGGGATCGAAGAGATCGCGGAGCGGACCGGAGTTCGGGCGGCCCCCGGAGGAAGCCATCCCGGCCTCGGAACCCGGAACGCTCTTCTCTCCCTCGGGGAGAGTCGTTATTTGGAAATCATTGCACCCGATCCCGAACAAGAAAACGTTTCCGATCTGGCGGCCCGACTAACGGAGCTTCACGAGGCCTGCCTCATTAGCTGGGTCGCCCGTGTCGATGACATGGAAGAGCTCGTCGTGCGAGGCAAGGAACACGGTTATCCGATCACCAAGGTTACCGAGTCCCGCCGCAAGCCGAACGGAACGGTGCTCCGCTGGAGTTTCGCAACTATCGAGGGTCGGGGTTTGCTTCCTCATGTTCCAGGATTCATCGAATGGGAAGGTATGGTTCATCCTGGCCAAGATGCGCCCAAAGGGTGTAATTTGGTTCGGCTGGAGATCGAAGCTCGTCGTCCCGAAAACGTAAGGGCGTTTCTCGCCACATTTCGATTGGGCGTCGATGTCCGAGAGGGTGACACCGAAGGGCTCCATGCGACTCTCGACACAGTCAAAGGGCGAGTCGAACTCTCGTAAGATTGGTGAAATGTCAGGGAGGTGGAACGGATGAGCCCTTCAAGTGAAGACCGGATGCTTCGAGAACACCTCGTCAAGCTCCTCGCCGGGAAACAGGCGCATGTGGATTTCGACACTGCCGTCTCCGACCTTCCTTTGGAGCGTCAGGGAGAAAAACCGCAAGGAGCATCGCACACTCCCTGGGAGATCTTGGAGCATCTGCGGATCGCGCAGTGGGACATTTCGGAGTTCAGTCGGAATCCCAAACACGCGTCCCCCAATTTCCCTGCCGGCTACTGGCCGGAAGACGCGTCGCCACCGGAGCCGGGGTCTTGGGAGAAAAGCGTCGGCCTCTTTCAGGCGGATCTCGAAGCGTTTCGAGAATTCATCCAGAACCCAGCGACCGACCTCTACGATCCCATCCCGCATGGAGACGGGCAAACTGTCTTGCGGGAGATATTGGTGTTGGCCGATCACAATGCTTACCACCTGGGTGAGCTGGTCGTGGTGCGACGACTGCTCGGCACCTGGTAGGTAAGGTCCCTCACGGCTAGAGTTTAGCGTGTTTTCCACGATCGGTTGACGCCGCGCGGGCGCCAGGCTAAGGCACCTCTTCATAACACCTTACGGTTCAAGAGGTTGACCGATCCGCCCCCAAGTGGTATAGTTATTTTTGTGCCTCTTTATGAATACGAGTGCCAAAGTTGTAGCCACCGTTTCGAAATGCTACAGAAGGTGGCCGACTCGCCGCTCACGTCGTGCGTGAAGTGCGAAGGTAAGGTCGAACGGCTCTTATCCTCCCCTGCAATTCAATTCAAAGGGACCGGGTGGTACGTCACCGATTACGCCCGCAAAGGCCAGCCTTCATCGAGTAAGAACGAAAACTCTGACTCCGACAGCACTTCTAAAACAGCCAAATCTGAAAAGAACCGCTCAAAGAGCGGCCCTGCGGCGAGTGCTTCGAGCACGTCCGAAGAATAGAGACTAATCCAACCGAGTCTCTGCAAGTCCCCTGAGAGAGACCTTCAGGTGGACCCCTCCGTCTATACGAGGAAATCAGTGTTCATTGAACCGTAATCAGTTATCAGTACTGATCACTGACTACTGCTTACTGATTACTATCACCGCCTCTAAAGCGGATAGCGCCCGCCTTCTCGGAAGCTTCGAGCACCGCGACCACATCGTCGAGCTCGACCGGACTGTAGTACCACTCGCCGGCCGAGAGTGAGGCCGCCCTCACCGTTCGGTAGATATCGAGCACGGTCCGTTTTCCATCAACCAGGTTGCGCACCTCGGTTTGATAAAGACGATGCAACCCTTCGATGTCAGCACCCGGGCCTCCTCTCCGCATCATTTTTTCCAAACTCTCCGCTAGGGACATCGTCCTTTCCGGCACTCTCTCGGCCGCCGCCTTTTCATGGGGGGAACGCTCGCTCCTGGGAGCTTGGCCGGTTCGCTCCTCGTAGAACGCACCCACGTCTTCTTGAAGCGTCCGACCGAGGTTGCTCACCCGTGCCCGGACTTGCTTCAACAGCCTCTCACCGGCACCGCCGGGGGAAACCAGGACCAGCGCGGAATCGATGGTAGCGATCTCTCGAGCGGTGGACACCGAGAGGAGCATCTCGGCATCCTTGTACCGAGAGGAAATGGATCCGGCCGAGTCGTCTACGAGACGCGCCAGCGCCGACGCCCCGTCTCGTCCTAGCCTTGTCTGCGCCCCTCCCTGCAGCAAGACCGCGAGGCGGTCGACGTGGGGCTCTCCCAACGAAGCGACGGTGTAAGCCGTCGCGGCCACGACGAAGGCGTTTCTCTCGAGTTGAGTCGGGTCGACTTGCCAAAGATCGTCGTCACTGGAA
Organism: Candidatus Marinacidobacterales bacterium; assembly: GCA_965219415.1. Lineage (GTDB taxonomy): Bacteria > Acidobacteriota > Vicinamibacteria > Marinacidobacterales > DATDRI01 > CBDCNP01. The sequence goes on along the minus strand of CBDCNP010000002.1, from coordinate 5,288,800 downwards.
TGGATATACGGATCCGGCCAGTTGTCTAGGGACACCGCTGGGACTCCAACCCGTCCATCGTTAAAGACCAAGTGATCGGTATTGCCGAAAGCCGGGACCACCATCGCCCAAAAAGGCTCGCGAGTGCCAAGCGTCGCAACCATCGGCCGCAGGAAGGCCCCTTCGTCCGTATCGCCGCGCGTGAACGGGAAAGCCGTATTGCCCTTGCGCACCGTCTCGAAAACACTCACCGCGACGTCGTTCACAAAACTCCGTAGGGAGAAGGGGGTCTGGCCCAGTATCGCCGAGCGTGGACCTAGGCTGAGCTTCGCTCCCACCATGTCTTGGTTAAAGGCTGCTCGTTACGATCGAGGTCTGGTCTCGGCTCTGGCCATCAACGGTGACGGGAAGGCGAAGCTACCGGAACACTCACGCTTTGTTTCGCGACCTTTCGAGGCGGATGAATTTCGGGCATCTTCCCTTGATCGTCACGGATGGATTCGAATTCTACCAGAAGGTCATCCGTCGCTTCTTCGGGCCAGCGTGTCTCTACGGCCAGGTCCTCAAGACGCGCAGGAACAATCGTATCATCAAGGTCGAACGGAGAGCGCTGCACGGAGCCGCGTGGCGATTCGAAGACGCGCTCAATAACTCCGAGGACTCCTCGACATTGAACACGTCGTTCATCGAGCGGTTGAATCTGACCATCCGGCAAAGCTCGGCATACCTTTCGAGACGAACGCTTTCCCACGCTCGCTCGACGGAGAGGCTCGATGAGCACCTGGAGTTGCTCCGTTGCTATTACAACTTCGTCCGACCGCACGGAGCTCTGAAGTTCGGACGTGAGATCCGAACTCCGGCTATGCAGGCCGGTCTGACCACGCGACGGCTCACCTTTCGAGACATCTTCTTGGCGACGACGATTCCTTTGTGGTCGCGGATCGAGGTTTTCCTGCTCACTGGGGCGCGCAACCCGGTCTCTTCCGCACCTGTACCACTGCCCGCAGCCGTGTAGCAACATATCTGGACTCCTCTAGTCAAGCCCCTTTCTTTCTAGTCACGCCCCTTTCTTAATAAATCTTCCATCGAAGCTGCGCATCCATCGCGTCGTGACGAGTGGGTCAGACTGCAAACGTATCTTCGGCCTCAGTGAGGAGCGTCTTGGGTGCTCCGGGCCATGATGGAAAATCCGCGCGCGAGGAGCCAATCACTTTGAACGACCTCTTAGGGCCAGTGTTGCTATTGGCTTGACCCCGCGCCGGTCCGACCGGTACGCCATCAGTTGGATGGGTATCGTCGCAGCCTCTTTTGGAAGGGAAAAAGGAAAACACGAAAGTGGAGCCTCTAAATCTAAGCGGCCACCGGCGACTGGAATTCACTCTCGCGGGTGGAGACGGCCCAGACGATCCGGGCGAGTTTGTTGGCGACAGCAATCACGGCCTTGTTGTGTCCCCGCGAGCGGTGGACCTTCCGAGCCCAGGCGCGGAGCTTGTCGGGCGGGCTCTTGCTGACGTTCGCCGCGCGGAGCACGGCGCGCCCGCCCTGGGTGAGGAGCATACGGAGGTAGGAGTCGCCACGCTTGGTGATGCGTCCGAGGCGGCGAATGTCGCCACTGGAGTTTTCCTTGGGAACTAGGCCGAGGTAGCTCGAGAAGCGGCGCCCCGATGGGAAGCGGCGAAGATCGCCGACGAAGCCCACGATGGCGGTCGCGGCCAGAAGTCCGATGCCGGGAATGGCGAGAAGTCGTTGGACTTCAGGAAGCTGCTTGGTGAGCGCCTTGAGCTCGTGCTCGATGCTAGCGCACTTGTCCTTGAGTTCTCGAATCTCGGAGCAGGCATCACGGAGATGCGAACGGAGCACGTCGGGCAAATCAGAATCAGCGTCTTCGACGAGTTCGAAGAGGGCGGGCACGACGAAGTGAGCGCCCTTTGGGATGATGAATCCGAGTTCGCGCAGGAGCCCGCGTACGGCATTGATGCGTGCGGTCCGTGTGGAGAGCCATCCTGAGCGCAGGCGATGGAGCGCAGCGAGGGTGTGCTGGTGCACGGACTTGATGGGTACGGGAAGAAGCTCCTCGTTCCTGTAGGCCTCGAGCAACGCCTTCGTGTCGGCGCGGTCGTTCTTGCTCCCGCGTCGATACGGCCTCACGAGGTGAGGTGGGAGCAGGACGACGTCGTGTCCCAACCTTCGGAACGTCCTTGCCCAGAAGTGAGCCGAGCCGCAGGCTTCGAGAAGCACGGTGGCAGCGCTCTGTTTGGCAAAGAACGACACCAATTTGGGTCGACTCACACGGAGTTGCTTGGACACCTTCCCCGCTTCTCCCGAGATGGCAATCTCGAAGACGTTCTTTGCAAGATCCACAGCGATTGTCGTATCTTTCATTCGGACTCCTCCTTTTCGATGCGTATTCGACTGACTTTGGCACATCGATGCCGTCTATGTCAGTGGAGGAGTCCATTCCATCACTTGATGGCGGAAGCACCTCGCGGTGCCGATGGGCAGCCGAGTCAGCAGGTGACGCACCGATTCACAGACGCGCCGTTTTCTACTCCCGGGTCTGTGGCGTCATCGTGAGCGCGGGTCTTGAGCTCGTTCGTGTTCTTGGACACGACGGGGTGGTAGCGCCGCGCTTGTGGGGCCATTCAGAACCCCGCTCAGTCAGCGTCACGTCTCCAGTCGAGGTGGCGAACGTACGGCCGTGAGGTCAAAATACTCATGCGGCTTCCCGATGGTAGAAACGTAGCAACCCCGGTAGGGTCGAGGGCTGGCGCGGTGCTCCGTAGGCGCGGCCTATCTGTTTCTCCCCGTTTGGTGCCTTCCGCCATCAAGTGTTGCTACGCGCGTCGTGTCCAAAAATACAAACGCACTCAAGACCCACGCGCCAGGGCGTTTCGGAATCATAGCTAGGCCTGGAGTTCACGGCTCCCCTCCACTCTGGATTGACCTTGCTTCACTTCGGCAATGGGAGTCAGGTCACCAGTGCCGGTTGTGCTCCGCAAAAAGTCCATCCAGCGTTGATTGCGCGCTTTAGACTTGCTATGGTCGGCTGCTTCTGGCCGATCTTCTTTTTTGCGGATTACAACGAGGCATGGCACACTCTTGCAGGCGTATGCATACCTTCGCTGAACGCGTCGTTGGCGCTGCCCGTCTGAAACCAAACATCTACGAGGAGGTCGAGGCGGATCCGAGAGCCACCGCGCAGGCGATGGGTGTGGTTGTCCTCTCGAGCGTGGCCGGCGGTATCGGCCTGGCGGGGGGCCAGGGCGCGGACCTCATCGTCGGCACCCTGGGGGCGCTGCTCGGCTGGCTCATCTGGGCCGTCCTGATCTACGTCCTCGGCACCAAGGTCTTCGCGCAGCCCCAGACGCGCGCCGATGTGGGGGAGTTGCTCCGGACCACCGGGTTCGCGGCGGCCCCAGGCGTGCTGCGCGTGCTTGGCATCTTGCCAGGGCTGCTCGGCGACCTGTTTCTGCTGGCGGTGCCGATCTGGATGCTCGTCGCGATGGTGCTGGCGGTGCGGCAGGCGCTTGATTTCACGACGACATGGCGTGCGGTGGTGGTGTGCGTGGCCGGGTGGGGTGTCATGCTCGTGCTGATCGCCGTGAGCGGCGGCTTCATGAGCCCTGTCAGCCAATAGCCGGACGGGGCACGCGGGTGGTCCCCGTCCTGTGCCAAAACTCGGCCCTTTTGAAATAGCCCATAAATCAGCAACTTAGTGTCTGTGTTTGCGGCCGTGCCAAGGGCCGAGCGCGAACAAACGGCGAGATCATGCAGACATGCTCCCGGGAGACCGGAGACCGATCAAGTTCGGGGCGCGCGGATGAATAAATAGAAGGCACAGGCGCGGCGGTACCACGCGACCGCTTCGGCAGCATCCGGTGGCACGCCGAGGCCCTGGTCGTACATCCCCCCGAGGTTGCTCTGCGCCGTGGGTGCTTGCGCTGTTTGCTGTTGGTGATGTGTACGCATCCCTTTGCAAAAAAGGCGCTTACGCTCCATTTAGCGCGCAGCGAAGGTCGTGAGCGCTATTTTGGCTGTAATTTAATGCACCGTAAAGTCTTAGCGTCATTTCACCAATACTTACAATCTCCTCGGGCACACGAGACGATTTTGACTCTTGTTCAGGGAGGGTGTTATCTAGCTTAATCGAAAGGAGTGGACATGGATCGCGGCAGTGAATGCACGATGAGGCGACTTGTCAAGACGACACTGGTCATCACTCTGTGGGCCAGCTTTACCTTGCCATGTTTCGGAATGCCCGAGAGCGGAGCTCAGGGATCTGGGAACGACCTCCTCGGCGTCTGGAGCATGAAGACATACCATTTCCAGGGCGAAGACTACCCGGCCAAGGGGCTTCTTATATTTACGGAGAAGTACTTTTCTATCAACGTGAGCTTCCAGCTCGAAGAACGTGAGTTGGCGGATCTGACTGTCGACGTGGGAACGTACACCATGGGGCCAGGGAACAAAGTGACGTACAAGGTGATGCTCGCCAGCGCCATCCGTCCCGGTGACAAGGCTTCCCCAATTCAGCAACCCCCGACAGGCGAGCCGGAGACCGGAACGTACGCGCTTGACGGGGACAAGTTGACGCTTACCTTCGTCACGGGCAACTGGTTTGTTGCCGAACGGCTCGAATAGCGTGGAACCGAAGCTTGGTTGAGTGGCGCGCGTCCTTTCGTCAGCCTTGATGTGCCAAGCTTCGCGCTTGTCGAAAAAGGAAAGAGTCCCGTGCGCCAGCAACGTATCACAATGTCTTTCTTGATTCTCGGCCTTGCCGCTTGCGGCAATCCGGGTTTGCCTGATTCTGGCGCCAAGTGGGATGCATTCACCGACCGCACGCTGGAAGAGTACTTCGAGGCAAATCCACCTTTTGCCGTTCAGGCGGGTCGCCATGATTTCGATGGGAGGCTGCCCGACTGGAGCGAAGCGGGCCTGCGTTCGGAGATCGAACGGCTTCACGCTGCGCGTGATGAGTGCGAACGTTTCGACATGAAATCGTTGAATGAAGAACAGCGTTTCGAGCGCGAGAATCTTCTCGCCGCCATCGATCTCAGCCTCTTCTGGATCGAACGCGCCGAATCTCCATGGAAAAATCCGGATTTTTACATCGGCTTCGGGTTGCTTGGTCCGGGTCTGTCACCCGACGTCTATCTCACCCGGCCCTACGCGTCCCTTACCGATCGGATGCGCGCCTACGTGAAGTGGGCACGCGCGGTGCCGCAGGCGGTGGAGCAAGCGCACGGTGCTTCCGCCATGAAGTGTTGGTGGCTGCCGCGTAACCCGTTCGCGTGCTAGAGTTTGAACCAGAATTCTGAAGACACAGTTCTCTCATCGTCAGGGCCGAGCCAAAGTGAAGAATCGCAGATGTCTCAATCCCGTATGTCCGTCGTATGGAAAAGTCGGTTCCAGAAGCATTATTCACAACGGATTCTACAGAACGAGGTCCGGGAAACGCCGTCGATACCGGTGCGGCGAGTGCGGAAAGACGTTCTCTTCGACGAAAGGCACGCCCTACTACCGTCTCCAACATCGAAGAGCTACTTTCGATGGGGTCATCGCTCCTCAGAGTCGAGGTTGTCAGCATTGCTGCGATTTCCCGGATCAAAGGGATTGCCTGGAACACCGTCGCCCGCTGGCTCGAGAAGGCAGCCCAAGTGTGTCGTCGATTCAATCACAGAAGGATCGCCGGCTTCGCTGCCGAAGAGCTTCAAGCCGACGAGATTCGCACGTTCGCGGGCAACAAGAAGACGCCGAGTTGGGTCTTCGTTACGATCGAGGTCTGGTCTCGGCTCTGGCCATCGACGGTGACGGGAAGGCGAAGCTACCGGAACACTCACGCTCTGTTTCGCGACCTTTCGAGGCGGATGAATTTCGAGCGTCTTCCCTTGATCGTCACGGATGGATTCGAATTCTACCAGAAGGTCATCCGTCGCTTCTTCGGGCCAGCGTGTCTCTACGGCCAGGTCCTCAAGACGCGCAGGAACGATCGTATCATCAAGGTCGAACGCAGAGTGCTGCACGGAGCCGCGTGGCGATTCGAAGACGCGCTCAATAACTCCGAGGACTCCTCGACATTGAACACGTCGTTCATCGAGCGGTTGAATCTGACCATCCGGCAAAGCTCGGCATACCTTTCGAGACGAACGCTTTCCCACGCTCGCTCGACGGAGAGGCTCGATGAGCACCTGGAGTTGCTCCGTTGCTATTACAACTTCGTCCGACCGCACGGAGCTCTGAAGTTCGGACGTGAGATCCGAACTCCGGCTATGCAAGCCGGTCTGACCACGCGACGGCTCACCTTTCGAGACATCTTCTTGGCGACGACGATTCCTTTGTGGTTGCGGATCGAGGTTTTCCTGCTCACTAGGGCGCGCAACCCGGTCTCTTCCACACCTGTACCACTGCCCGCAGCCGCGTAGCAACACTTGATGGCGGAAGCACCTCGGGGGGCGTAATGCGGTCAACTTCTCCTACATCATCTACTTGCGCGGCCGAGCCGAAAAGATGCCGGCGGCGGACCTGGAGCGGCTCGTACGACGTTGGTATGCGATGGCAATCCTGCGGGGCCGCTACGCCGGAAGCCCCGAAACCGCCTTCGACACTGACATCCGCCAGATCGAGGCACGAGGCCTAGCTCCCTACGCCGACTCGATAATCGGGAATGAGCTACCCGCAAGTTTCTGGACCGGGATGCTCCCCCAGCTCATGGATACGTCATCGTCTAACAGTCCGTACTTCCTGGCGTATCAGGCCGCCCAGGTGAAGCTGGGCGACAAGGGGTTCCTCTCGCGCGACATCACTGTTCGCGATCTGCTGATGAACCGGAGCGACCGGCATCACGTCTATCCGAAGCAGTATCTGAAGGAGCAGGGCCTCCCGCGTAGACGCTACAACCAGATTGCCAACTTCGTGCTCGCCCAAAGCGAGATCAATATCGCCATCAAGGACAAGCAGCCCGAGCAGTACTTCCGCGAGGTCGCCGACCAGTGCAACGGCGGCAAGAAGAAGTACGGCGGAATTACCAGTGCGGACGACCTACGTGCGAACTTGCGCGTCCATTGTCTGCCGGAGTCGCTGCTCGACGGCGAGATACCCGCCTACGATGACTTCCTGGAAGAGCGCCGCAAGCTCATGGCGCAGAAGATCAAGACTGGGTTCCAGGCACTGTGATGATCGCCTACCTCAAGCCTTATCCCGCGATGAAGGACTCTGGGGTACCGTGGCTGGGGGAGGTGCCGGAGCACTGGGAGTTCCGGCGGACGAAGACGCTTCTGCGCGAACGAAGTGAGAAGGGATTCCCCGATGAACCCTTGCTCGCGGCGACTCAAACGAAAGGTGTCGTTCGCAAGGAGCAATACGAGAACCGCACGGTGCTTGCTCTGAAGGATCTACACCTGCTCAAGCTGGTGCGCGTCAGTGACTTCGTCATCAGCCTTCGGTCTTTCCAGGGTGGTATCGAATATGCGCGAGAGCAGGGGATTATCAGCCCCGCCTACACAATCCTCTATCCAGTTGAACAGGACAACCACGCATATCTAACCCATGTATTCAAGTCGAAGCCCTACATCGAGAACCTATCCCTCTCCGTGACCGGTATCCGTCAGGGGCAGAACATCGACTACGAGAAGCTCTCTCGATCGCTCTTGCCCTACCCCTCCCGCACCGAACAATCCGCCATCGCCCGCTACCTCGACCATGCGGATCGCCGCATCCGGCGCTACATCCGCGCCAAGCAGAAGCTGATCACGCTGCTGGAGGAGCAGAAGCAGGCCATCATCCACCAAGCCGTCACCGGCCAGATCGACGTTCCGCACCAGCCTGCCCTACCCGGCCTACAAGCCCTCCGGCGTGGAGTGGCTGGGAGAGGTGCCGGAGCACTGGCAGGTGAGACGGCTTCGTTATCTGATCAAGGGGAAGCTGACTTATGGTGCCAACACTGCTGCAGAACATACCAACCCGGCGTGGCCCCGTTACCTGCGGATAACTGACTTCTCGAAGAACGGGACGCTGCGGAAAGATACGTTCCGTTCCCTCCCGCCGCAAACAGCGAAGGACTATCTTGTGGAACCAGGCGACGTTCTACTCGCACGAAGCGGGGCGACTGTGGGCAAGGCGTTTTTGGTAGAAAAGGAGGCCGGGGTTGCGTGTCATGCTGGCTACCTGATCCGAGCACAGCCCAATCGTTCGATCCTTCACCCGGCCTTCTTCTTCGCGTTCACTCAAAGCGCGGGGTTCACCATGTGGAAGGATGCCACATTCATCATTGCCACGATCCAAAACATCGGAGCTAACAGATACGCTGACCTGCCAGTGCCCCTTCCTCCGCTTTCTGAACAAGAGCTTCTACTGCGCTTCTTGGATGAGTCCACGGCGAATAGTGATCGTGCGGTGGAACGCGCGGAGGTTGAGATAGCCCTTCTTCGCGAATATCGCACCCGCCTGATCGCCGACGTGGTCACGGGTAAGCTCGACGTGCGGGAGGCTGCAGCGCGGCTACCAGACAAGGCCGAGGAGCCCGAGCCGCGCGACGAGACTGATGCCTTGATTGGACGGCGAGGAAGAACCCAGCGACGACCTCGACGCCGCCACGGAGGAGGCCACGGTGTGACGACCGACACCAGCGAACGCGGCCTCGAACGGCTGATCTGCACCGACTTGACCGGCAGTCCCTGCGATGCCGCATTGGAACAGGGTAGCCTAGAAGGCGAAGCCGCCACCCCGTCCTGTGTCAAAACTCAGCCCTTTTGAAATAGGCCATAAATCAGCAGCTTAGTGTCTGTGTTTGCGCCGGGGCCAGGGCCGTAGGCTTTACAATCGTCTGGCCCGAGGGTGTTATCTTCAGATCCATGATGACGTACCACGTGCAATTCCTACTGCTCGTTCTGGCTGGCTGGGTCAACCGCCAGCAGCAGGATGTGATCGACTACCTGCAAGAGGAGAACCGTGTGCTCCGAGCCGGGCTTCGGGGCAAGCGTCTCAGTCTCTCGGACGACGACCGGCGCAGGCTCGCGGTCAAGGCCCAGGCTTTGGGCCGCGAGGCGCTGGCCCAGATTGCGTCCGTTGCCACACCCGCTACGCTTGTGCGCTGGTACCCATTGGGGCGTCATCGCTGCGACAGACCTGTTCCCCGTCGAGGTGGTGAACCCGTTCGGGCTCGTCCGCTACCATGTCCTGTTTGTCATCGATATCGCCACTCGCTGCGTGTGCATCGGTGGGATAACGTCGGACCCCAACGGGGAGTGGATGAAGCAGGTGGCAAGAAACCTCACTGACCTGTGGGATGGTTTCCTCCTTGGCAAGCGATACCTCATCCACGACCGGGACCCGCTATTCACCGAGGCGGTACGTGGGCTGTTGAGAGATTCAGGCGTGAAGCCCCTTCGCCTTCCCGCTAATAGTCCGAATCTGAACGCATATGCGGAAAGATTCGTTCTCTCCATACGTCGAGAGTGTCTCGACCGCTTCGTACCTCTCAGTGAGCGACACCTGCGCACAGCGGTAACCGAATACGTAGTGCACTATCACACAGAACGGAACCACCAAGGTCTCGGCAACGAGCTCATCACACCTCTGCCGGCAAGCGCGAATGACACTAGCCCCATCGTGTCGCGAGAGCGACTTTTGGGCATTCTCAACTACTACTGCCGTGCCGCGTAGATGGTCGCCGGCGACGGTAGCCCCTCGGCGGGCTCGACCGGCGTAGCGTGGAAACCGCTTCAGGAACACGCTTGGATATTCGCTCTCGACTAGGTGGTCATCTGCATGGTGACGACTCGCCCAAAGAGTAGCTCTGCTCAATGGTTGTCGCGGACCTCACCGCCCACGCCGCGTCAACTGTTCGCTTGTAACGTTGCAAGTGGATCAAATTTTGGCACAGGACGGGGTATATCGTTGTAGAATCACTTCCAATTCGCGGCTTGTATCCGAGGAATTCACGACGATGAAAACAGCCTGGGGCGACATCGAAGTCATCGACGCTCACGCGCATTTCTTTTCACACACTTTCTTTGTCACTCTAGCGAAAGGTTTGGCTGAGCCCCCTGCCGAAGACCAGCTCTACGCTGTTCTTGGGGAAAAACTCGCCTTCGACTTTCCCCCACGCGAACATGCCGAGCTTGCGGGGCGCTGGGTCGAAGAGCTCGATCGGCACAGCATCGCCAGAACGGTGCTAATCGCGAGCGTGCCGGGGGACGAGGACTCGGTTGCGGCGGCGGTGAGCGCACACCCCGACCGTTTCATTCCCTACTTCATGCTGAATCCCAAAGCGCCGGACGCGCTCGATAGAACCGAGCGAGCATTCCGTGAGCTTGGCATGAAGGGTCTCTGTTTATTTCCCTCGATGCACCACTTTCACCTCTGGGAGCAGGAGCTCAAGCCGATCCTTAACGTCGTTGCGGACAGCGGGGGCCTGGTCTTCGTTCACTGCGGCCTGCTCAAAGTCGGTGTCCGCGACAAGCTTGGTCTCCGGAGCTCCTTCGATGTCCGCTTCGCAAACCCCCTCGACATCTCCGGTGTGGCGCGCCGGCTCAAAGATGTTCCTTTCGTCGTACCACACTTCGGTAGCGGATTCTTCCGCGAGCTTCTTCTCGTGGCGAGCGAGTGTGAGAACGTCTATACGGATAGCTCCAGCTCCAACTCGTGGATCTCGAAACTGCCCCAGCCGTTAACGCTTGAGGAGGTTTTCGGGCGCTCTCTCGATGTGATGGGTTCCGATCGCATTCTCTACGGCTCGGACTCGAGTTTTTTTCCGCGAGGCTTTCAAAAGGAGCAGCTTGAGAGGCAAGTCGACGCACTCAGGAAGCTCGATATCTCGAGCGAGCAAGCCGGGCAAATCCTCGGCGGCAACCTCGCCCGGCTCACCGGATAAGAGGGTGCTTCTGCCATCAGGTGCCTCTACACTGCTAGAGGCATTCCTGTTGGTCACGCTGGACCCAACCAGCGATGGCGACCCATGAGGTCAAAATACTCATGTGGCTTCCTGATGGTAGAAATGGAGCAACCCGCCAAGCCGTTCACGGGAGCGCACCTTGCGCTCGGACTGATGTAACTGCTCGCTACAGACGCTTGCCGAGCTCGGCCAAAGACCGCCGTTCGCCATCGGTCAGGTGCAAACGACCCTGGATCTGATTTTGAAGAACTCGATTCTCGGCCACAAGATACTCGTTGCGCAGGAGCAACTCCTCATCCACGGATCCTGAGATGTGAGGTCAGCTGGGCGTTCGAGTATTTTGACCAGACGGGTCGATGCCGAGCGCCGCGAGAACATGATATTCGTGGGCGGAGGCTCTAGCGGCGAGGTCGGGCAAAGGGTGCTGGGTTGGGCCACCGTGCGCTGGTAGCTCGTCGTAGAGGCTGACCGTGTTGAGCAAACTGGAAACCGACAGTTTAATTGGGGAAATCACACCAAAACAGGCATAGATGTCGACCAAAGGATCACCGAACGGAGATGACCCCGAAGGCGGCGGCAATCCAACCCCGTCCTGTGCCAAAACTCGGCCCTTTTGAAATAGACCGCGAGAGCGAACCTTTCGACGTTTACAATGACGTCGGATCACCTCTGGGTCCGTAGTAGCGTTGAAACGGGGCAACGCCCGTGGAGCAAAGGGTCCCTGCTGCACACAACTCCTTCGTCAACAAGCGAGGCAGGGGTGAGATGACAAAATCACCCATCACTCTGCAGAAGCTGAGATGAAGGATATACGTCAAGGCGAAGGCCGAGAAGTTTTGGCGCTTCTTGCGCCAAGATTTCGGCTGGAAGCGAAGGAGTAGGCGATGGATGTACGCGACTCTCGGAGTGTTCACAGATTACCCCGAGTTCGATATCTCGTAGCTTCGCCGAAAGACGCCCCGGCTCGATAGGTCACATAACCCTTCTCGGGAAGTGTGCAGGAGCGCGTAGTGCGGGAAAGCCGCACGCTGCGTGCAATGTGGCGGGGGCTGGAAACGGACTTACGGTGTGGCTAGTGAGGCACTCCCACAGGAAACGGGGGGAAACAGATAGGCCGCGCCTACGGAGCACCGCGCCAGCCCTCGACCCTACCGGGCGGAAGCACCCCTTGTCCAAGTTCGGACACTGTTGATATAGGATACTGAGTACAGAGACACTCGCAAATGTACAGCAAGGCACGGCGCTCGGCAGATGTTCTTGTAGCCGCGGCTGTAGTGCTGGTCGCCCTGGCGCCAGCATCCGGCGTGGCAAGTATACAGGCCGCGGAGCTGTCTGGAACGGTGACCGATGCGACGGGTCTCGCGCTGACCGGCGTCGTCGTGGAGGCGCGGCCCGCGGGGGCTGTTGCGCCGGTCCAGACGGCCTTGACCGACCGTACCGGCATGTTCACGCTGAGCGCGCTTGAGCCCGGCCCTTACGATGTGACCTTCACGCTACCTGGGTTCAATGAGGTCGTGCGCGCGGGTGTGGAAATCAGGCCCGGTGGCACGACCACCCTCGATGTCGAAATGAAGGTCGGGATCGAGGAGCAGGTCGTGGCTATCGGGAGCCGCGCTCAGATGCGGACTCTGGTCACATCATTCAACGTTGCCACGCACCCGATCAGTGACGCGGCGACGCTCGTGCGGCCGGCTAGTCTACGCAATCTCGCGCGCGACCAGAAGGGCTTCTACATGAGCCAGCAGGTCGGGCTCAACTGGGCCCCGTTGATAGCGTTGCTCGGTAACAGCAACGACCGGGCCAGCCGCTGTGATGAGTTCATCAACCCCCGTTTCGCGGAGGTCCCCGGCTGCACCGATCCCAACCGCGGATCGGGCGCCGGTTGGAAGACCACATACGACCGCGCCGAGGGGATGTTCGCGGGGCTGGCGGCCGGCTACCGGTTCGGTCCGCAGCTGCGGGTCGAGGTGGAGTGGTTCTATCGGGAGTCCGAGTACGACCAGACCTCGCCGGTGACGAGCGCGACCGGCGACACTTTCGCGAAGCTGGGCGGAGAGATCCAGCGCGCCGAGGACCGAATCGGTAGCATCTCGTCGCAGAACGTCTTCGCCAACGTGTACGTCGACTTCCCAGGCCGGACTCGTCTGACACCGTACGTTGGAGTGGGAATCGGCATCGGGCTGACCGAGCTGGATTACGGCGACCTGTGGGCGCGGAACCCCGACCCTGACGCCATCGGTACGGCCGCTGGTCTGCCGAACGAGGAGGAAATTCGCCGAAACCTTGCCGGCACCACCACCAGCAAGCAGGCGGAGCTGCGTGATAAGCTAGCTGGGTACCAGGTGCTGGTCGGCGTCGACCACGCCATGTCGAAAAGGGTGTCACTCGGTATCAAGGCCCGCTGGGTCGGCTTTGGACGGTTCGCCGCCGCCGACATTGAGTGGGAGCGTCTGCGGAGCCACGCATCGGAACTGCGTCGCGACGGCAGCGAGCCGGCAACGTTCCGCATTCGAACCGGCGATCCTCTTTCGTTCGTTAGCGTGAGCCTCTCGATGCGGTACGATTTCTAAAACAACAGGTGCTTCCGCCATTAAGTGTTGGTGAGATGACGCTAAGACTTTACGCTGCATTAAATTACAGCCAAAATAGCGCTCGCGACCATCGCCGCGCGCTAAATGGAGCGTAAGCGCTTCTTTTGCAAAGGGATACGTACACATCACCAACAGCAAACAGCGCAAGCACCGGAGTTTCCGGTCTATGCCTCCACCTTGACAGACACGCATGAGAGGGTGATGGCAGGCATCGCCGATGCGATCGCATTCGATTCTCACGGTGCGCCGCAGGTAGTGATCGACTGGAAGAGCGATGTCGACCCTGCACCCGAGACCCTCGACCATTATTGTTCCCAGGTTCGCGCCTACCTTGACATGACCAAAACCAAGCGAGGACTGGTCGTGGTGATGACATCCGGGATCGTCATTCCCGTCATGCAGACGGAATCGGCGGCCGAAGCGTCGTGAGAGGTACTGTCAAGTTGAGGCTGCAGCCGTTCTTGATGCCCGACATGGCGGGTTCACGACGGGCTCGAGCCTAGTGTCTTTGGGGCTTTCCGAGCACGGCGAGGCTGGACGAGGATATCGAGCACATCACCCGTATGGTGCAAATAGTACGTCGAGCTCGACGTCGGCCTGTGGAGGGTCGATGACCGGATCTGCGCGAAGCGAGGATTCGATGGGCCGCGAGCCGAGGTCAATGCCGTCTGGTCAAAATACTCATGCGGCTTCCCGATGGTAGAAATTGTCGACGGTCTCCAGCCCGTTGGGCTGACCTCGAGCTACCTCTTGCATCATCCGTTTCCCGACGATTGGGAAAAGCAGCGCGCCCTCATCGCAACGTTTTAAGGCAGACCACGCTGTAAACCAACCCGCGGCGTCGGCCACGCTCGCTCTTGGCGAGCTCTTGTCAATAGGTGTGTAAAAAAATTCAGGCAGCAGCAACCTTCGACGACTCCGTTACCCTGTCTCCATCTTCAAATCGAACGCCCAGGTGAACCTCTCGCATCAGCTCCGGTGCGTTGAGCCGGCGAAAATTCTTCTCCGCAACCAGAAGCAGTTTGAAGATTGTCGCAGTGGCGGACTCGATTTTCTTGAACCTTTTGGCCGCATCCGTTCTCAATCTCAGTGCAGCGAACGGTGATTCCACGACGTTGCTCGTGCGAAGGTGTTGCCAGTGAGGCTTGGGAAAGGAATAGAAGCTGACCATCCGCTCCCAGTCCTCGTCGAGCACGTGCGCGGCCCCCGGAAGACCCTTGCGCAAGCACCAATCCTGGAACTTGGCCTTCTTCGTCTCGCACTCCTGCAGGCTGGTGGGGTAGGGGGTCGCCGTCAACAGCGGCTTGGCCTGCGCCTGGTCCCTTTTCGGAATCCGGTCCAGTACGTTGAGGATTCGGTGGTTCCAGCACCGCTGCTCCTCAGCTTCTGGAAATACGTTTCGGGTCGCGGCCCAGATGCCGAGATGACCGTCACCGATCACCAAACGGGGACATCTCAGACCGCGCTTCTTCAGTCTCCGTAGCAGCGACGACCATGACGCTTCGGATTCTCGATGCCCGGCCTCCAGCGTCAGGACGATTTTCGTCCCGTCGGACAGGCCACCAACCGCAACTAGCACCGCCGCCTTGTCCTTCTCAAGGCCGGCCTTCACGTACACGCCATCTACCCACAGGGACACGAGCTCGAGTTCGTCCAGTGGGCGAGCTAGCCACTGCTCGTACTCTCCCTGCCATTTCTGTTTCAGCCGCGACACCGTGCTGGGAGAAAGTGGAGCGTCCTCCCCTAGAAGCCCGCGGAGCGCCAAATCGAAATCTCCGTGAGCTAGTCCATGCAGGTACAGCTCCGGAATCAACTCGCTCACCGTTTCGCTCCGACGCTTGAACAGCGGAAGCACTCGACTTTCGAACCTCTCCTCCACGTCCCCTACTCTCGGCCGGCGAACCGTCACCGTGCCCACGCTCATCGTCAGCTTCCGAGGCTTACCGTATCCATTTCGATAGCCCGCCGTTGTGTCCACGGGCTTCCGTCTCTCCGATTTCTCACGCCCGAGAAGCTCCGTGACTTCGGCTACCATCAGCTCCTGCACCCAATCCTGGATCTCGAGCCTCGCCCACTTCTCCAGCGACTCCCAAGCCACCCTTGACGAGCTCCGTCGTCTTGTGGTCTTTTCCTTCATGGCGGTGTCTCCTTCCGTTGGCCCCTTCACGCCGTGTTTCGTGACGCGGAAGGTTACTCCGCCTTTACTTTATTTCCACACCTTCTGAGGGTAGCTCCTCTTGGCCTGCGCTGTGTCGGCGAACGCCATCGGCCCTTATTGATGATGATGTCGACGTGCAGAGGAACGTCAGACACCCGTCCTGTGCCAAAATTCGGCCCTTTTGAAATAGACCGCAAGAGCGAACCTTTCGACGTTTACAATGACGTCGGATCACCTCATCCGTTCGTCGCGAAACGGCCAATCCTTGCAGCTCTAAACTGCGGAATCAACGACGGATCGAGTTTTTGCGGAACACAGGTAGTTGGTTCCTATATGTTATGTCGTGTTCGCGAGGTCGTACTCGCGTACAAGCACGTCGGCAGGAAGGTTCCATCCGATCGACAGGGCTCGGATCATCGGCAGAGTGAGCGGGCGCTGTCGGTTGAGCACTTCTGAAGCACGTGGCTGGGAGCCAATCAGCGCTCCGAAGTCTTTCTGGCGCAGGCCACGGGCCTCCATGACGTGCTCAATCGCCGAGATCGGAGCCGGTGCCTCTATCGGCCAGCGCTCGGCTTCGTAAGCTTCTACAAGGGTAACGAGAACCTCAAGTTTGTCGCTTTCGGGCGTGTCCGGCGCGGCGCCCATCAGGCCGTCGATCGCGGTTAACGCGGCGTCGTAGTCGGCTTCGCTCTTGATCGGTTTGATGTTCATGTTGCACTCCTAGGCATTGGATGCATCGACCGCATCGTATTCGGCGTGCGTTCCCACGAAACGCACGAATCCGATCCGGCTCGCATAGTCGAAACGGACGACAAGCCGATACCTGTTCCCACCGATATTAAATACAACCCGGTCGTTTCCAACGATGCTGGCATTTCCATAAACAGCCTTTACGTCCGCCGGAGAGGACCACTCGGCTTTCGCTGCGATCGCATACCATGCCTTCAGCGGTTGTTCTGCCCTGCGGTCCTTTTTGTTTTTGTCCACCCGGTCTGGCCCACTTTGATCATTTCATTTGGTCCACCCTAAGTTATTGATTACACACGAAGAGAAGTAATAAGTGCCCCTTTCCTCTGTTGCGGCCGGAGCTAAGTTGAAGGCCGCCTCGAGTGAAACCGGAGCAAAGCGTGTTCTGTCATGATGTTGCCGTCTTTTTCCGGGTTTTGAGCGAGCGACGGAAGCGATAGGACTCGGTACCGGTTTCGAGGATGTGAGCCTGGTCGGTGAGCCGGTCCAGTAGCGCTTTGCACAGCCGGGCGTTTGTGAACACTTGCGTCCATTCCGAGAACGGCAAGTTAGTGGTGATGACGGTCGCGGCGCGCTCACATCGTTCGGAGACGACCTGAAACAACAGTTCGGCACCGACCTCGGCGAGCGGTACGTAGCCGAGTTCGTCGATGCACAGCAGTTCGAAGCGGGCGTGCTTGCGAATAGCCTTAGAAAGCTGGAGCTCCTCCTTGGCCTCGACGAGTTCGTTGACGAGCCTCGACGCGGTCGTGAACCGTACTCGACGACGCTGCTGGCAGGCCTCTACACACAGCGCGGTGGCGAGATGGGTTTTGCCAGTGCCGGCATCGCCGAGAAAAAATCACCGGCTCTGCCCGCTCGAGGTATCTACCCTCAGTGAGTTGGCGGATTCGCTGAGCGGACAGCTTCGGTGACAGCGAGAAGTCGAACTCGTCGAGCGTCTTCGCTCTCGGCAGCTGTGCTTCCTTCAGCCGTCTCTGAACCGTTCGGTGTTCTCGCTCTTCGACTTCAGAGCTGAGCAGAACCTCCAGATAACCCACGTGGGTTTGTTTTTCGCGGCTAGCTTGTTCTGCGAGCTTGTGGAACTGAGCTGACACCGTTGGCATCCGAAGCGTCTTGCAATGCTGCTGGATCGTCTGAATCTCGACGGGGTTGTCTCATCGACTCACCTCGTGTGCCTGCTCATCCACGAGTCGGTCGTAGTGACCCACGTGAGGTAGAGGACGTTCGTAGCGCGCCAGCTCACCGAGTTGAGATTGGACTAGCTCTGACGATGCCGCGCGCGAAAGCGATGGAGACTCGACAAGGTGCCGAATCGCGTCTGCATCGATACAGCCGATCTCAAGCGCCACACGCAACGTATCTCTTAGCTGGTCGTAACCGTGTCGGCGTCCAAGCTGCACGAGTTCGATCATCTGACGCGTGCCTTCCTGCTTGCCGTGACATCGTAGCTCGCTGGCCACCGTCCTTGCTCGCGCCACGGTGCTTGCGCTGTTTACTGTTGGTGATGTGTACGCATCCCTATGCAAAAAAGGCGCTTACCCTTCATTTAGCGCGCAGCGAAGGTCGTGAGCGTTATTTTGGCTGTAATTTAATGCACCGTAGGGTCTTAGCGTCATCTCACCAACACTTAATGGCGGAAGCACCGCACAGGACGCCAACGCGGACCTCTCGCCACTTGAGCTAGGATGCTTGGCATAAAGCCCTCCTCCTTTTGCGGTACTAGCCGCCCCAGATCTTTTCGTACACCCGAAGCCAGTTCCCTCCCAGAACCTTGTGAATGTCTTCCGTTGACCAGCCTCGCTGGATAAAGCCTCGCGTTACGTTCGGGAGCTCGGTGATATCTTCGAAGCCTTTGACGAAAAGCCAAGGGGGCTCTCCGACCATGGTTTTCGGAATCGTGAAGCGGTCGACCTCCGCCTCCACCTGTGGCTCCACCCGGCCGACGACGAAGTCGGGCCCCAAGCCAACGTGGTCTACTCCGACCAACTTGCGGACATATTCGAACTGGTCGAGGTGCTGTTCCAAGGTGGCGTGAGGGCTTCGCGGAATGTGTGCATCCTTGCGGTCGCGCACATGATAGTCACTGATGGCGGAGATGCCGATGACGCCTCCGGTCTTGGCAATAGCCTCCATGAGCCGGTCGCTGATACAGCGAATGTTGTTGACGATAGCTGCGACGTTGGTGTGACTCGAGATGACGGGAGTCTCGGACGACATCTCTATCGCATCGAAGCTCGTCTTCTCGCTGGCATGGCCTCCGATGTCTAGGACCAGACCCAACGTGTGGATCTCTTCGACGAGGCGCCGTCCGGCCTGGGTCAGGCCGATTTCCGGATCGAGCACGCCCCCTCCAAAAATATTAGACACTTGGTAGGAGATGCCGATAATGCGGATGCCCAGATGATAGAAGGCCCGGAGGGCGGTCGGAGGGGGCTCGCCCCGCGCCTCGGCCAGCTCATTGGCCGACTGCCAGGCGAAGACCAATCCGATCTTGTCCTGCTGATGAGCTTGGCGTACTTCCGACACCTTGGTGACGGGAACAATCTCGTTCGGGTGCTGATCCAGGAAATTGTAGAGATCGGCAAACAACTGGACGTCGCCCAAACCGCCTGCGCCTACGCTCTTTGCCTGGCAATTCACCCCTCCCGCCTTCAGCATTCTCAAGTACTCGACGCTGAGCTCCGAGGGGTCGCATCCGTTGACCACGATGGTCGAGCGCTGGACTTCCCAAGGATCCCGTTGGGTGCTGCGATCGGCCAGCTCCTCTCCGGACAGGCCCTGCCCTCCTCGCTCCAGCGCTGGACTCTTGCGCGCGGCACCCGCCATGGCCGCACCCACGGCCGCGGAGGCGTGAAGAAACTCTCTTCGTTTCATGAAGTTCTCCTTTCCGGTCTCAACGCCCGAGTTTTACGCTTAGTTGCAATGGCTCGAAATCAATCGACACACTCGTCCATGATGCGCCCCCGTCCTGTGCCAAAACTCGGCCCCCTTTGAAATAGACCATAAATCAGCAGCTTTGTGTTTGGGTTTGCGACCGGGCCAAAAAGACTTGGTGTCGCTCGACTTTTTCACTTTGCCGACCGCAACCTTCAGAGTTCTGTTCGTCTTCATCGTCCTTCGCCACGACCGTCGCCGGATCGTTCATTTCGATGTCACCGAACATCCTTCTGCTGAGTGGATGTGTCCCGAGGTTCGTGGAAAAAGAACGGCACCCTCCACTCCGTCATCAGAGTATCATATCAGGCGGCAACCTTCGCGTGTTCGAGAACCTCGCTCAGACGTTGGTAGCCGTCGATGCGTCGTAGTTGAATCTAGCCAGAGGCGATAAGCCCAAACAGCAAAGCGACCGCAGACTCCTCGCTGGAGAACGACGCTTGGGTTTTCGTCCGGCGTCGAAACTCGCGGTTGAGATTCTCCAGAGCTTTGGTCGTTCGAATCGATTTCCACATGGCACGAGGGAATTCGTAGAAGGTCAGCCCAGCTGATTACCGGCCTCCTCTAGGCTTCGGACGACGGCCGGCGCGAGAGGCGTCCACTTGGCGACGAGCTCGTCATAGGCTTTGCGAGCATCGAACCCGTTCTTGGCGTAGACGATCCGGTTGTGGTCACGCCGGAGCTCACGGCGTGCGTGCGCCGGGCAATGTTGGAGCAAGTTGGCGCGCTTGTGCTCGGTACATCGCTGCAACCGGCACCCCGGCCACTTCTCCAGCGCTTTCGTCAGCCCCTTGTGGCCGTCGCTGATCACTAGCTTGGGAGCCCGGAGTCCTCGAGCCTGGAGTCCCTCCAGCACGGAGCCCCAATGCGTCGAGGCTTCGCTCACCGCCAGACGCAATGACAACAGACGTTTGTGCCCGTCTGGCGCGACCCCGAGCGCGGCCAGTACGGGTACGCTGATCACACGTTTCGCCATCCGCACTTTCAGGTGGAAGCCGTCCAGGTAAACGATCGCGTAGACCTCCTCGCTGAGAGCACGGTTCTGCCATTCCTCGAAGCGCTCCTTCAGCCGGCTAACCACGCGAGACACCGCGCTCTTCGATAGGTGCTCCCCACCGAGCAGTGGTTTCAGCGCTTTGCGGACCCGGCGGCTATTCGCGCCCGACAAGTACGTCCCCAAGAGCGCCTCGTCGACCTCACGAGTCCGGCGCGCGTACCGGGGGCAACAGCTCGCTCCTGAACTCTGTCGTTTCTCCCGTTTCCTCGTCTCGCACGCGGGCTCGTGGCACCCGGAGCTCGCGAGTTCCCACCGACGTCGTCACGCGACGGGTTTCGGCTCCGTTGCGATATCCACGGCGGTCTTCCGCACGCTCGTAGCTACAACACCCCAGCGCTTGGTCGACTTCTTCCTCGAGCACAACCTCGATCGCCTCCAGTACCCGCATACGCAGCCGAAGTTGGACGAACTCCCGGTACTCGCTTACAGACTCCTTCAATATGGTGGTAGGCTTCTTCATGGCGTAATCCTCCTCCTCGCCTTTCCAGGCGCGGTTTCGTTTTGCTTAACCGGAGGTTACGCCATTCTTATTTCCACGGGAAGCGGGACGGATCCCGACTCCTTCCGCTGAACTGGAATACGTATCCGACCGCGATGGCGGATTCAAGCAGCCTTTGGAAAGATGCAAACTGCTGATCCGCTGGGCATTCGAGTATTTTGACCAGACGGGACAGTTTCTCAAGGAACACGAGGCCAGCTAGCATTCCACATTCGCCTATTCCTCTCTCTCGAGTTGGGCCTAAGATCGGGTGAAGGTCAACAGAACCGAACCGTGACGATCGATTTAGCGAACGGACTCCCTTACTTGTTCCTCTGGTCCGCATTGGGAGTGGCGATGTTCCTGGGTGTCCGTTCCGGATGGCCGATCTTTACAAGTCTCTCCATCGTCGCCGCGGTGAACGGCGGTATTGTCGAATGGGTGGGGCTAGTGGTCATCGCGCTGTTTGCGGTGGCATGTTTTGCGGCCATGCGTTCTACGTTTTCCACGCCAGTGCGTACCCTAGCGTGGGGCACGCTCGTGATCTGTGCCGTCATGCTAGCTGCCCATCAAATACCGTGGATCAACAACGTTCTCGTCTTCGATGCTGTGGCCGTATCACACTCGGCGGAGCTGTACACGCTGTATTGGAATTACGACAAGGCACTCGCGGGCGTCTTGCTCTACGTGGTGTGTGTGCAGCCGCAGCAAAGGACGGAGTGGAGCAGCGTGATCATCACCACTACGGTGCTCGTCGTCCTCACACCCGCTTTGGTAGTCGTGCCTGCCTTGGTGATGGGGTTCGTAGTTTGGAACCCAAAATGGCCTTCGATCCTCGTCATGTGGGTTCCGGCGAATCTGTTGGTGACATGCCTCGCCGAGGAGACGTTCTTCCGGGGCCTCCTACAGCGGCATTTGGCGAAGGCGTTGCGTGCGAGCGTTCCTTCAGCAGGTCTCGTAGCGCTGCTCGTCGCTGCGGCCGCTTTTGGTATTGCACACATCGGTGGCGGTATTGCGTATGCCTTCCTTGCAACTCTTGCCGGTATCGGATACGGCGCAGCCTACCAGCTCACACAGCGTGTCGAAGCAAGCATCCTGGTGCATTTCACACTGAATTTGGTGCACTTGATGCTGTTTACCTATCCCTTCATCGCATTGGACTGAACGCCGAAAAGATAAACCATGCGCTCATGGCGAGGCGAAATCTTTCCGCTTTGCACCACGTTGCGAACCGTGTTCCGGGAGACTTTCTGATTGGCGCGAGGTCAAAATACTCATGCGGCTTCCCGATGGTAGAAACGTAGCAACCCGCCAAGCCGTAAGGTGCAAGCTGCTGATCCACTGGGCGTTCGAGTATTTTGACCAGACGCCCATGGAAAAGCATGGACCATTTGTTGCGCCGTCCACTTCAGCAGGATCCGTCCCGCTTCCCGTGGAAATAAGAATGGCGTAACCTCCGGTTAAGCAAAACGAAACCGCGCCTGGAAAGGCGAGGAGGAGGATTACGCCATGAAGAAGCCTACCACCATATTGAAGGAGTCTGTAAGCGAGTACCGGGAGTTCGTCCAACTTCGGCTGCGTATGCGGGTACTGGAGGCGATCGAGGTTGTGCTCGAGGAAGAAGTCGACCAAGCGCTGGGGTGTTGTAGCTACGAGCGTGCGGAAGACCGCCGTGGATATCGCAACGGAGCCGAAACCCGTCGCGTGACGACGTCGGTGGGAACTCGCGAGCTCCGGGTGCCACGAGCCCGCGTGCGAGACGAGGAAACGGGAGAAACGACAGAGTTCAGGAGCGAGCTGTTGCCCCCGGTACGCGCGCCGGACTCGTGAGATCGACGAGGCGCTCTTGGGGACGTACTTGTCGGGCGCGAATAGCCGCCGGGTCCGCAAAGCGCTGAAACCACTGCTCGGTGAGGAGCACCTATCGAAGAGCGCGGTGTCTCGCGTGGTTAGCCGGCTGAAGGAGCGCTTCGAGGAATGGCAGAACCGTAAAGTGCGGATGGCGAAACGTGTGATCAGCGTACCCGTACTGGCCGCGCTCGGGGTCGCGCCAGACGGGCACAAACGTCTGTTGTCATTGCGTCTGGCGGTGAGCGAAGCCTCGACGCATTGGGGCTCCGTGCTGGAGGGACTCCAGGCTCGAGGACTCCGGGCTCCCAAGCTAGTGATCAGCGACGGCCACAAGGGGCTGACGAAAGCGCTGGAGAAGTGGCCGGGGTGCCGGTTGCAGCGATGTACCGAGCACAAGCGCGCCAACTTGCTCCAACATTGCCCGGCGCACGCACGCCGTGAGCTCCGGCGTGACTACAACCGGATCGTCTACGCCAAGAACGGGTTCGATGCTCGCAAAGCCTATGACGAGCTCGTCGCCAAGTGGACGCCTCTCGCGCCGGCCGTCGTCCGAAGCCTAGAGGAGGCCGGTAATCAGCTGCTGACCTTCTACGAATTCCCTCGTGCCATGTGGAAACCGTTTCGAACGACCAAAGCTCTGGAGAATCTCAACCGCGAGTTTCGACGCCGGACGAAAACCCAAGCGTCGTTCTCCAGCGAGGAGTCTGCGGTCGCTTTGCTGTTTGGGCTTATCGCCTCTGGCCAGATTCAACTACGACGCATCGACGGCTACCAACGTCTGAGCGAGGTTCTCGAACACGCGGAGGTTGCCGCCTGATATGATATTCTGATGACGGAGTGGAGGGCACCGTTCTTTTTCCACGGACCTCGGGGCACATCCTTGGACACGACGGGAATCATCAAGGCAAGGAGAATCTGCTGCTGTTCCCAGCCACCGACCAGTTACCTCAGTCCGAGCGCAAGCTGCGCTCCCGTGAACGGCTTGGCAGGTTGCTACGTTTCTACCATCTGGAAGCGCATAAGTATTTTGACCTCACGGGATCTGGCCACCGCCGTATCGGCATTCCTCGCAGCAGGTTTTGACTTGGACCTGTTTCTATTCCATCTTTGGGCTCAACGGCGCACTTGACTAGATCGACGAGCTAAAGAGGCAAAAGAGGTGCTTCCGCCATCAAGTGTTGCTACGCGGCTGCGGGCAGTGGTACAGGTGTGGAAGAGACCGGGTTGCGCGCCCTAGTGAGCAGGAAAACCTCGATCCGCAACCACAAAGGAATCGTCGTCGCCAAGAAGATGTCTCGAAAGGTGAGCCGTCGCGTGGTCAGACCGGCTTGCATAGCCGGAGTTCGGATCTCACGTCCGAACTTCAGAGCTCCGTGCGGTCGGACGAAGTTGTAATAGCAACGGAGCAACTCCAGGTGCTCATCGAGCCTCTCCGTCGAGCGAGCGTGGGAAAGTGTTCGTCTTGAAAGGTATGCCGAGCTTTGCCGGATGGTCAGATTCAACCGCTCGATGAACGACGTGTTCAATGTTGAGGAGTCCTCGGAGTTATTGAGCGCGTCTTCGAATCGCCACGCGGCTCCGTGCAGCGCTCTCCGTTCGACCTTGATGATACGATCGTTCCTGCGCGTCTTGAGGACCTGGCCGTAGAGACACGCTGGACCGAAGAAGCGACGGATGACCTTCTGGTAGAATTCGAATCCATCCGTGACGATCAAGGGAAGACGCTCGAAATTCATCCGCCTCGAAAGGTCGCGAAACAGAGCGTGAGTGTTCCGGTAGCTTCGCCTTCCCGTCACCGTCGATGGCCAGAGCCGAGACCAGACCTCGATCGTAACGAAGACCCAACTCGGCGTCTTCTTGTTGCCCGCGAACGTGCGAATCTCGTCGGCTTGAAGCTCTTCGGCAGCGAAGCCGGCGATCCTTCTGTGATTGAATCGACGACACACTTGGGCTGCCTTCTCGAGCCAGCGGGCGACGGTGTTCCAGGCAATCCCTTTGATCCGGGAAATCGCAGTAATGCTGACACCCTCGACTCTGAGAGCGATGACCCCATCGAAAGTAGCTCTTCGATGTTGGAGACGGTAGTAGGGCGTGCCTTTCGTCGAAGAGAACGTCTTTCCGCACTCGCCGCACCGATATCGACGGCGTTTCCCGGACCTCGTTCTGTAGAATCCGTTGTGAATAATGCTTCTGGAACCGACTTTTCCATACGACGGACATACGGGATTGAGACATCTGCGATTCTTCACTTCGGCTCGGCCCTGACGATGAGAGAACTGTGTCTTCAGAATTCTGGTTCAAACTCTAGCACGCGAACGGGTTACGCGGCAGCCACCAACACTTCATGGCGGAAGCACCGCCGCAGCCGTAATCTCCGGGCCGTTATAGGAGCGAATAGGTTCCGGGGACCCCGTGAGGTCAAAATACTCATGCGGCTTCCCGATGGTAGAAACGTAGCAACCCGCCAAGCCGTTCACGGGAGCGCACCTTGCGCTCGGACTGAGGTGCTTGCGCTGTTTGCTGTTGGTGATGTGTACGTATCCCATTGCAAAAAAAGCGCTTACGCTCCATTTAGCGCGCGGGGAAGGTCGCGAGCGCTATTTTGGCTGTAATTTAATGCAGCGTAAAGTGTTAGCGTCATCTCACCAACACTTTAATGGCGGAAGCACCGGGCTTCGAATCACTCCCCATCTTAGAAGCCAAGCTCAAGGAGCTCGCCCTGGACAAAAACTTTGTTCGTGAGGAGAGATCAACTAGAATAGCGATGACTGGAGCCGCCATCTACCTTCAACTGGCTCCGGAACGTCTCCTGGGAGGACAGCGACGGTGATCTGCTTCGGCCGCAGGAGGTACAAAGGAGGTTTCGATGGTTCGACAGAATAGCCAGATTGATGTGTGTGTGATTTTGCTATTGTCGTTGCTGGTCACCGCGTGTGGCGACGACAACGACAGTCCCACGGGGCCCAGCCAGAACACCCCCACCGGATCCAGCTCGATGGGTCTCGGGTTGTCGTTCAACGGTCTCCAGCGTCTGGGTTCTGATTTCGTCTACGAGGGCTGGATCCTGGTGGACGGCAGTCCCGTCTCGACGGGCACTTTCAGGGTCCGTGCCGATGGCAGCTTGAGTCAACGCGACTTTCCCGTCGATGAGGCCGCGCTGTCGTCTGCGACGAAGTTCATCCTAAGCATTGAGCCTTCGCCGGATTCTGACCCCGCGCCGTCGGGGACGAAGTATCTCGCCGGTGACTTCGCTGGAAACAGCGCTGCGCTTTCTGTGGCGGACGCTGCAGCGCTGGGGAGCGACTTCGCATCCGCGTCCGGGAGCTTCATCCTGGAGACCCCTTCGACGGCCGCTGTGGCGGGTGACTACGCGTCGGGCATCTGGTGGCTCGACCCTGCCGGTCCGAGTGCGTCGCTGGTGCTGCCGGTGTTGCCGGCGGGCTGGGTCTACGAGGGCTGGGTGGTCGGCCCCGAAGGCCCGGTGTCGACGGGCCGATTCACTCAGGTGACGGGTGACGACTCGGACGCGGGTGGACCGGCGAGGGGTCCGGATGGCACGCCGCCATTCCCAGGGCAGGAGTTCATCACGCCGTTGGTTCCGCTGATCGGCTACCAGGCGGTTGTGTCGATCGAACCGGAGCCAGACAATCGTCCTGCCCCCTTTACGCTGAAGCCGCTGGTGGACACGAACATTGAAGATGTTGGACCGGCCGTCCTCCAGCCCATGGACAACATCGCGAGCATGTTCCCGACAGGGACTGCGACCCGCTGACCCATTCTGGACCGCTCGGGCGGCCTACTTTTCTGCCGCCGCACGGCGCCACCCCCCTTTGGGCGTCCGGACGTGGGTGTGCTCCGCAAAAAGTCGCTCCAGCGTTGATTGCGCGGTTTAGACCTGCCATGCTCGGGTGCTTCGTGCCGGGTCGACCCGACGACGCCACCGGCGTCTTAGGAACGTGGAGAGGCTCGCTCGTGCCACTGTTTTCGAATATCCGGTCTATTGTTCCGGACGCCATCGCGTTTGCTTGCAACCTATGCCGCTCGCGCAGCGCCCTCGCCGCAGAGAATCTCTTCCTTCGGAAGCAGCTTACGTTCTTTGTCGAGCGTAAGCAGGCGCCTCTGCGCACGGATAACGCCACACGGCTCACGATGGCGACTCTCGCGAGGCTATTCGATGGAAGGAAGCCCTTATCGTGGTCAAGCCCGATACGCTCGTTCTGTGGCACCGGAAAGGGTTTCGGCTGTTCTGGCGTTGGAAGTCTCGGCCAAAAGGACGTCCAACACTGCCAGAGGAGCTGAAGCAACTGATCGGTGGATCGTGCGACGACCAATCCCCAACTTGCTCGCCAGCGCGCTCTTCGACACGCCGCGCGAAAGATACTCTCGTAGCAACACGCGTTTCTCCCTTCCGTGCATCACCGCCTCCAAATCGGATGCGGTACTTTGACCGAAGGGCCGTGGCTCCGTCAGGCTCACTCCCACTCGGACACAGCCCTGTTCAGAGGGGCGCCGAGTATGCCATTTTCGCCCGCCACAAATGTGCAATTTACGTCCGCCGCTAACACGCGGGGCGGGCGGAGGTCTGCTGAGAACTTGCCATCGCGGTCTACGATGACGAATCGATAGTCGTGCTCGCACCCAATCGCTCCCGGAACTGCTGCAGCGTCCGCTCCGCGGTCGGATGCGCCGTCACGTTGAAGTGAAGCATCTTGCGGGTGCCGATTTCCATGATGACGAAGACGTAAAGCACGCGAAAGCTGGCGGTGACTACGTTGAAGAAATCCGCAGCGACGATCGCTTTTGCGTGATTCCCACGAATGTCGCCCAGCGATGCGACGAATTGCGCCGGTCTGGGCCGCTGTCATCTCGAATTGGTATGTACTTCCGAACAGTGCGCGGCGAGACGCGGATGCCAAGCTTGACGAGGAGCTCGTGGGCGATTCTCTCTTCGCCCCACGTGATGTTCGCGACCGCCATTTCGGCGCTGGATTGCGTCAGGCCAGCTGGATCGTGAGCTGGACGATGAGGTGTTCCGTTACAAGAAGCGCTAGGCGGTAGTTCGTAAGATCGATCGGTACAAGGGGATCATTCAGTCACGACTGGAGGAGTTCCCGTTGCTGAGCGCGGTGCGAGTGTACGAGGAACTCCAAGCGGCGGGTTACGCAGGCGGCTACACGCAGGTGAAAGAGTACGTGCGCCAGGTTCGTCCTTCGACGCGCGAGGCGGTGGTTCGCTTCGAAACGGCACCGGGTCACCAGGCGCAGGTCGACTTTGCGCACTAGTGGAGAATGCCGAGTTTCTTCGCTTCGCCTACCACTGGCAGTTCCGGGTGCGGGCGTGTCGTCCGTATCGGGCGAAGACGAAAGGCAAGGTGGAGAGAGCAATTCGCTATGTCCGCGACAACTTTGTGTACGGCCGCGAGTTCATCAGCGACGACGATCTCGACGCGCAACTATCCGTTTGGCTGCGCGAGGTGGCCAACGTGCGTCGGCATGGAACCACGAACGAGAGGCCGAGCGAGCGCTTCGAACGTGACGAGCAAGCGGCTCTAAACCCGCTGGCAGAGCGGCCATACAGCTCGTTGGTGCTTCCGCGCCCGGCGCGAGTGGGCACACGGGCTTCCGCGGTAACGCTTGTGTCGGTCCCGGTCGAGCGGCGATCGCTTCAGCTCTGTCAATGGCAATCGAAAACTGCACATTTTTGGCAACCGAAAATTGCACACTTTTGTGGATGACTTCCACGCGAAGGTGACGCTCTTGCGGTGGTTGCGCTCGTCGGTGTTGGTTTGGGCGGAGGGAGCGGAGTGCAACCCACCACGCGTCGCAGATTCACAGGACATGTCTGTCAGGGTGCGGCTCCCTCGCGACCTTGATCGGACGCGGACCGCATCAGGTTCTGGCGCTCCCGCATGCGGTAGCTGTTGCCGCGAATGTTGACGATATGACAATGGTGCAGCAGACGGTCGATCAGCGCCGCCGCCATGACCTCGTCGCCGAGCACGCTTCCCCATTCCTCGAAGCCCTTGTTGGAGGTCAGCACGGTCGACGCGAGTTCGTGCCGGGCGTTGATCAGTTGGAAGAAGAGCACGGTGCCGTCCCGGTTGACCGGCAGGTAGCCGATCTCGTCCACCACGAGCAACGCGGGATGCGTCAGCACACGCAGCCGCCGGGACAGCTGCCCGGCGGCCTTGGCATCCATGAGCGACTCGATCAGACCTGCCAGCGTACTGTAGTAAACGCGGCGGCCGGATTCCGCGGCCGCGATGGCTAGGCTGATCGCCAGATGGGTCGTCCCGACTCCCGGCGGGCCGAGGAAGATCACATTCTCGCCGCGATCCAGGAACCCTAGCTCGTGTAGGCTCTCGATCTGCTCGCGCTTGATGCTGGGCTGGAAGGCGAAGTCGAACTGCGCCAGGGTCTTCACGGCCGGCAGGCGCGAGGCGCGCATGGCGGTCTGCAGCCGGCGTCTTCAGGTCCGCCAGCATTGCCCGCAGTCGGTCTCGCCGGTTGCCCGCCGCCTGCTGCCGAAGAGCGACATTCTCGAGAGCCAGCTCGCGACGAGCCTTGAAGGCAGAGAGACTAATCAAGTTCTGTGCGCGCGGATGAATAAATAGAAGGCACAGCCACTTTCGTTTGCCGAGCCGAGCTTGTGCTGCAATGTTGCGATTGCGCTGTCGGCTGCTCGCCGGCCCCGATGCGAGCAGGGCGCCCTTGCGCGGCGGTATCAGCACCCTCGGCGAGCGATGAGCGCTGTGATTCTCGATTGCCTCATAGACGCCGCCGGCGTCGTATGCGGTGTCAGCTCTGGCTGATGAGATGGGACTGTCGATCTGTCCGACAAGCGATGCAACCCGCGATGAATCGCGGGCTCTTTTGCTCGTCAGCTCGCCGGCGACGACTTCGCCACTCTGCTCGTCGACACACAGATGGAGCTTGCGATAGTCCCTGCTCTTTTGTGCTCTGCGCAGCTGGCCGGCGTGGACAGCGAGATCGCTGCTGTCGAACAAGATGTGCAACGGCGTCTTCTGCTTGACTGGGTAGAAGGGGACCTTACCCAGCTTCGGCTTGCGCCTCGAGATCGTGGTGTGATCGGGCACATCATTGTCTAGCTTCATCAGAGCGAACAACGACCGCAGCAATCCCTCGCTCTGCCTAGATGACTGAACCGCCCCGGGTTCTCCGGAGACTGTTTTAGTTGAGTCTCGCCATCTCTAGCGAGCCTTCCTGCGACCGATAGTAGTTCATCTCGCACTCGACGGGGGAGACATTTCCGATCGACTCCAAGAGTCGTTGCGTGTTGTACCAATGGACCCACTCGAGGGTGGCGAACTCAACGTCTTCGAGACCACGCCAGGGCCCACGTCGACGGATCACCTCGGTCTTGTAGAGGCGCCGATGATGGATTCAGCCAAAGCGTTATCGTAAGAGTCGCCTCGGCTGCCGACGGACGGCTCAATGCCCGCCTCGGCGAGCCGCTCGGTGTAACGGGTCGAGACGTACTGCACGCCGCGATCGCTGTGATGCACCAATGGATCTTCTGGGTTTAGTCGGCGCTCGTGCAGCGCCTGCTCCAACGCATCGAGAGCGATGCCGGCAGTCAACGATGTCGTCGCTCGCCAACCGACGATGAGTCGAGCGAAGACGTCGATGACGAAGGCGACATACACGAAGCCGCGCCACGTGGCGATGTAGGTCAGGTCCGAAACCCAGAGCTCGTTCGGGCGTGTGGCGTTGAAGTCGCGCTCCACGAGGTCCATCGGGCGAGCGCCGCTCGAATCCGGCTTCGTCGTCTTGAATCGACGTCCACGGACCGCCCCCTGGAGACCCATTTCACGCATCAGACGGGCCACCGTGCATCGAGCCACGTCGCGGCCCTCACGGCACAGCTGACGCCAGACCTTGCGCACGCCATACACGTCAAAGTTCTCTTGCCGTACACGACGAATCTCGCCGCGGAGTTGGACGTCGCGCTTCGCTCTCGCTGGCAGGCGGCTTGGGTCCTTCTCTCTCGCTTTCTGCTCGTAATAGGTCGACGGGGCGAGCGGAAGCATCCGGCAGATCGACTCGACCCCGTAACTCTCACGGTTCTCGTCGACGAATAACACCTTCACTTCAGTCGGCGGTCGAACTCCGCCTGGGCGAAAAACGCCGACGCCTTGAGAAGGATCTCGTTCGCCCCCTTTAGCTCACGGTTCTCTCGCTCAAGCTCCTTCAGCCGCTGACCCTCGTCCGTCGTCAGTCCCGCTCGTTTCCCAGCATCACGCTCTGCTCGACGCACCCACGTGCGTAGCGTTTCCCGCGTACAGTCAATCTTCGACGCAATCGATGAGATCGCTGACCACTGAGATTCCTGCTCAGCCTGCTGGTCGATAACCATCCCCACTGCGCGCTCTGGTGCTTGCGCTGTTTGCTGTTGGTGATGTGTATGTATCCCTTTGCAAAAAAAGCGCTTACGCTCCATTTAGCGCGCGGCGAAGGTCGTGAGCGCTATTTTGGCTGTAATTTAATGCAGCGTAAAGTCTTAGCTTCATCTCACCAACACTTAATGGCGGAAGCACCGCCCGGGCCTGGATCCAGGTCTCCGCCCGGAAGCGTGGCATCCCGTTGCTGGACGGTGTTTTCCCTGCGCGTGCGGAGAACCCGGAATCGCCGACATCGCCTCCGACACGCCCCAGATCTGGGGCTCGCCACGGGGCGATGACGATCGAAACGGCCCGGCGCGCCAGTCTTGAGTTCGTTTGTGTTTTTGGACAGGACGGGCGTGAGAGAATGGACGGGACTGCCCTGCAATCGTTCGTGTGGTCATAGACTCATTACCCATTATCCAAGATGCCACGTAACGACGAACCTACTTTCAATCAAGCACTAGCTGAGGTTCTGCGCGAAACTCGCATTGGCAAGACATCGGCACTTGGTGCTGAACTGCTCGACGTTTTCCGAGAAGGCGGACGACTCGATATCTTTGTCGACGACCCCGACAGAGCTCCCATCGTCACTGAAACCGAATATGTTCCCGCGCGCACCATGGAACTCGAAGCACAAAGCCGTCTTAACAAGACCACCAGGGAGACGGGGAAGATAATCGAACAGGCAATAGCGCTTCGTGCTCCAGACAGCCTCAGAGATGTCCCCCAATCCGAACTTGTTGCGGCGGTCCGGCGGAGCATCACTTTCGAATATTGCCTCTATTCCATCAGCGCGATTTCACATGGGAAGGATCGATGGCCAACGTCAGGTTGGCTGGGAAACGAGCGGGACTGACGACGGACGAGGGTCAGCGGCTGAAGGAGCTTGAGCGAGAGAACCGTGAGCTAAAGGGGGCGAACGAGATCCTTCTCAAGGCGTCGGCGTTTTTCGCCCAGGCGGAGCTCGACCGCCGATGACATATAGAGAGCGACCTTGTGGGTGAAGACGTCGCTAAAGGACAACCTGTCCCTTCCATAAACTCGAGGCCTTCAAGGTTCTGAATGTATACGTACGATATCGACGCTCTATATGCCACAGTCGCGAGGCACTTCTGGAATGAGCGCCAAAGAGCCAACGTAACGGGTGGGAATAATAAACATCCAAGCAAAAGGCGACGGGCTGGCATAGTCGTGGGTTACGACACGGAGGCATTGAGCGCTCTCGGCTTTGAGTTAAGACCGGTGGTTTACTCGGAAATTGCCCCCACGTACCAACCACCGGCAGGCGACGCCATCCGGTTGGATTTTGTCAACCGCGAGGGCATGGAACGTGATTTGAGAGCAGGCCGGAATACAGAAGGTTTCTCGCTCCTTGCACGTACAGACCTCGCGGAGTTTGGAGCGGGTTGGAAGTCACTGTCCCGGCTGTTGCTGGTGAAAGGGATATCGTGGGCGTACGAGAAGGAAGTCCGGCTACTGGTTGATCTGGAGCAGGCGCGCGACACCGGGAGGAAGGACAGCAACGGCTGGCCCATCAAAGTAATAGACCCTCCCCCGGAAGCAATAAAAGAAATCTACGGCGGGGCGAACACCCGGGATGCCGACGTTGAACGAACCGTTCAAGTAGCCCGTGGCGAGAACAAGAGTGGGCTATTCGTTGGACATGTATCATCCCACGCTTTCAGGATACAGAAGACCGGCGGGGTGAACTATTGACTTGGTGTTGCCCAACTTTTCTACTCCTGACGGAGCATCCTAGCCAGAGATCGAGAGCCGCTACGTTATCGACAGCAGAGGATCGATGAGGATGGCGGGGATTGGGCTGTGCTCCGCAAAAAGTCGATCCGGCGTTGATTGCGCGGCCTAGACCTACCACGATCAGCTGCTTCGCGCCGATCGCAAATTGAAATTCTCGTTCAAGGGGAAACCGTAGTTGTGCTCCGCAAAAAGTCGATCCAGCGTTGATTGCACGGTTTAGACCTGCCATGATCGGCTGCTTCGCGCCGGTCGACCGGTGGGCTCCATCACGATTACCGGCTGTCACGCATCGCCTGACGGACCTAGCTTCTTGTGGCGAAACAACGCGTTCTTTCTTGAGCGCCTCGCGGTCCAAAGCCTGGGCCTTGACGGCGAGCCTGCGCCGGTCGTCGTCCGAGAGCCTGAGACGCTTGCCCCGAAGCCCGGCTCGGAGCACACGGTTCTCCTTTTGCTGGTAGTCGATCACATCCTGCTGCTGGCGGTTGACCCAGCCAGCCACAACGAGCAGTAGGAATTGCGCGTGGCTGTGCCCGTCGTGTCCAAAAACACAAACGCGTTGCCAAGCCCTTGATGGTTGCGCTCTCCCTGATAATGATAGATGAACTCTGCAACGGCTCGGCGCGCGGGTCTTAGAGTTCATTTGTATTTTTGGACACGACGCGAGCGGGACTGACGACGGACGAGGGTCAGCGGCTGAAGGAGCTTGAGCGAGAGAACCGTGAGCTAAAGCGGGCGAACGAGATCCTTCTCAAGGCGTCGGCGTTTTTCGCCCAGGCGGAGCTCGACCGCCGACCGAGGTGAATATGTTGTTCGTGGACGCGAACCGTGAGAATTACGGGGTCGAGCCGATCTGCCGGATGCTTCCGATTGCCCCGTCGACCTATTACGAGCAGAAAGCGAGAGAGAAGGACCCAAGCCGCCTGCCAGCGAGAGCGAAGCGCGACGTCCAACTCCGCGGCGAGATTCGTCGTGTACGGCAAGAGAACTTTGACGTGTATGGCGTGCGCAAGGTCTTGGGCTTGATCCAGTTTCGTGGACACTTTCTGAAAGGCGGATACGATGTCCACAATGGCAAAGACAACGCAGCCCCGGCGACCCCGCCGGGAGTTTGATGACGAGTTTAAGGCAGGCGCGGTCCGGCTGGTGCTTGATGAGGGCCAGAGCGTGGGTCGGGTGGCCCGGGAGCTTGACCTCACCGAATCGGCGTTTCGCAACTGGGTCCGTCAGGCCCGGGCCGATCGGACGAAGGGCCGGACGGGCTTGACGGGCGTGGAACGCGAGGAGCTTCGGCGGCTCCGCAAAGAGAATCGGCGGTTGCGGGTGGAGCGCGACGTTTTAAAAAAAGCCGCGGCCTTCTTCGCGAAGGAGAGCGAGTAAGATTCGCGTTCATCCAGGCGGAGAAGGCCACCGTACCGGTCGTTCACCTGTGTCAGATTCTCAACGTCTCTCGGAGTGGCTTTTATGCCTGGGTACGTCGGCCGCCGTCGGCCCACGCGCGCCGGGACCGCCAGTTGCGCGTGTTGATTCGTGCCTCCCATGAGGCGAGTCGCCGCACCTATGGGAGTCCGCGGATTTATCACGACCTGCACGAGCAGGGGTATCGAGTGAGTCGGAAGCGGGTGATTCGGTTGAAACAGGCAGAAGGCCTCATTGCTCGAGTACGCAAACGCTTCAAGCGCACGACGGTAAGCGGTCATGGCCAGCCCGTCGCGGCCAATGTGCTCGGGCAAGACTTCGTCGCCGATGCGCCGAACCAACGGTGGGTCGGGGACACGACCGAGTTCGTGATCGGCAGCGGCGGGAAGCTTTATCTCGCGGCGCTCCTCGACCTCTACTCGCGATTCCTCGTTGGGTGGGCCGTAAGTGCTATTAACGACCGTCACCTGGTTATCAAGGCGTTGCGGATGGCACTGAAACGTCGCCAACCGGCCGCGGGGCTCTTGCATCACTCCGATCAGGGCAGTCCGTATGCCAGCAAAGACTACCAACGTCTCCTTGAGACGCATGGCATGACCGGGAGCATGAGCCGACGGGGCAACTGCTACGACAACGCCGTCATCGAGAGCTGGTTCTCCACGGTCAAGCACGAGCTTGGGGAGCATTTCCTCAGTTGCGGCGAGGCCAAGATGGCCCTCTTCGACTTCATCGAGGTATTCTACAACCAGAGACGACGACACTCGACCCTCGGCCAGGTCAGTCCGGCCGAGTTTGAACGACGGATGAGGACTTCGCCAGCTTAACTAAACCGTCTACGAAACCGGATCAAGCCCATCTGGCGTCAGCTGTGCCGTGAGGGCCGCGACGTGGCTCGATGCACGGTGGCCCGTCTGATGCGTGAAATGGGTCTCCAGGGGGCGGTCCGTGGACGTCGATTCAAGACGACGAAGCCGGATTCGAGCGGCGCTCACCCGATGGACCTCGTGGAGCGCGACTTCAACGCCACACGCCCGAACGAGCTCTGGGTTTCGGACCTGACCTACATCGCCACGTGGCGCGGCTTCGTGTATGTCGCCTTCGTCATCGACGTCTTCGCTCGACTCATCGTCGGTTGGCGAGCGACGACATCGTTGACTGCCGGCATCGCTCTCGATGCGTTGGAGCAGGCGCTGCACGAGCGCCGACTAAACCCAGAAGATCCATTGGTGCATCACAGCGATCGCGGCGTGCAGTACGTCTCGACCCGTTACACCGAGCGGCTCGCCGAGGCGGGCATTGAGCCGTCCGTCGGCAGCCGAGGCGACTCTTACGATAACGCTTTGGCTGAATCCATCATCGGCCTCTACAAGACCGAGGTGATCCGTCGACGTGGGCCCTGGCGTGGTCTCGAAGACGTTGAGTTCGCCACCCTCGAGTGGGTCCATTGGTACAACACGCAACGACTCTTGGAGCCGATCGGAAATGTCGCCCCCGTCCTGTGCCAAAACTCGGCCCTTTTGAAATAGGCCATAAATCAGCAACTTAGTGTCTGTGTTTGCGACCGGGCCAAGGGCCGTGGGCTTTACAATCGTCTTGGGCGGGCGGGTCGTCACCATGCAGATGACCTCCTAGTCGAGAGCGAATATCGAAGCGTGTTCCTGAAGCGGTTTCCACGCTACGCCGGTTGAGCCCGCCGAGGGGCTACCGTCGCCAGCGACCATCTACGCGGCACGGCAGTAGTAGTTGAGAATGCCCCAAAGTCGCTCTCGCGACACGATGGGGCCAGCGTCATTCGCGCTTGCCGGCAGAGGTGTGATGAGCTCGTTGCCGAGACCTTGGTGGTTCCGTTCTGTGTGATAGTGCACTACGTATTCGGTTACCGCTGTGCGCAGGTGTCGCTCACTGAATGGAAACGTTCCTCCGGTGTGCGGTAGCCGAGTCTCTTGCGGGGCCGTGAGTTGAGCTTGTTTGCGATACGATCGCAGTCGCGTTGCGTGAGCGCTGCTTGGCTGGTGCGCTTCGGCAGGTATTGTCGTAGCAGGCCATTGAAGTTCTCGTTGCTGCCTCTCTCCCATGAGTGATAGGGAGTTGCGAAGTAGAACTTGACGCCGGTCGCTTCCTCGACGGATTCGTAGTCGTGGAACTCCGTACCATTGTCCGCGGTGATCGTCTTGACCTGCTCCGGCACCCGCCGGAGCAACATCTTCGTTCGCTGACTAGTGCTGAACATGGTGCGGTCGGACAGCTTGCCGATCAGCGCATAGCCCGTCTTTCGTTCCACGAGCGTGGTTACGCAGTCCGGCGCGCCTTTTCCTACCACGGTGTCGATCTCCCAGTGGCCAACGGCACTGCGCTTGTCGACACAAGGCGGCCGCTCGGAGATATGACGCTTCCCGGCCAGGTGGCCTCGGCTGTCATAGCTGTTGTGGCGCTTGCGTCTAAGTTTGGGCGAGCATCGAAGGTGGCGGTATAGATGTCCTCCGGCCTCCTTGTCCCGCCAGACGTGGGTGTAGATCGTCTCGTGGCTGATCGAGAGCTCGCCGTGAAGGCGCAGGTGGCCGGAGATCTGCTCTGGGCTCCAGTCAGCCTTAAGCTTCTTCTCCACCAGGGCAAAGTCGGCCTTTGTGAAGTACTGGTTCCGGCGAGACCGCGATCGTCGTCCGTTCGTTTTCTCGATGGCCTTGCTCGGCCGGTAGCATCCATCATTACGTGAGCTGTTCCTCCTGACCTCTCTCGAGATTGTGCTCCGGTGGTGCCCCAGGCGCCGCGCAATCTCGGCCGAGCAAAATCCCTCCCGTCGCAGCGCCGCGATGGTGTATCGTTCTTCCGAGGTGATCTGGTAATAAGTCATTAGCGAGTCCCCATTCTTGGTTGTTTGAGGAATCGTGGCACATTCCAGGTCACCTCATCCGGGAGCTGTGTTGCACTTACTTTATGAATTCGCGAAGCATAATACGGGTCATGGCCGAGATAGAGGAGGAAGTACGTCGTCGCCTGGAGGCCCGCGAGGCGCAACGTGCCAAAAACGAGACTCTGCGACCGGCCGCCGTCCTTCTCCCTCTCGTGTTGGAGACGGACGATTACCGACTACTCTTGACCGTCCGAGCCTCTTCCTTGCGTCGGCAGCCGGGCGATATCTCTTTTCCAGGTGGCGCAATCGATCCGGGTGATGCCTCTCCACTAGCCGCGGCGTTGAGAGAGAGCGAGGAAGAGGTAGGACTCAAGGCGTCGGGCGTTCAGATTCTTGGACAGCTGGACGAGATGCCGACCATCACTGGATTTCGCATCACGCCTTTTGTGGGCCTCGTAAAAGGACCCTATGCGTTTCGAACTAATCACGAAGTGGAAGAACTGCTATTCGTGCCTCTGGCGGCGCTTCGCGAACCGAACGTGGTTTCCATAGAGCGGCGAGAGATATCGCCAGGCCAAGAGATTTCGATCTATCACTATCGTTACGAGGAGCACGACATCTGGGGAATCACCGGCCGTTTGGTGAAAGAACTTGTAGAGCTTCTGCCGGAGGTGGGTTGAGTCAGTGGCTGGGAGCCATGCACTTTTCGGGAGGCGAGTCTACGAATCCCACGAAGACCGGGGCCCTTAGCCTTCCTTCCCTGGTCGTCTCGGCGTATTCGACGCGGGCGACGAGGACGGGCCTAAGCCAACAGACGTTGCCCGGGGCGACCACCTTGAGCCCCTTCGGAGGGTCATTCTCGAGCGGACCGAGCTCCTGCTTGAGCGCGTGGAGAGTCTTTCCATCCAAGCCGCTTCCAACATTGCCGATCCAGATGAGCGCATCGTTGCGGTAGGCACCGAGCACTAAGGACTTCACTCGCCCCGTGCCTTTCTTGAGGACGGTTCCCAAAACGACACAATCGATCGTGCGACGGGTTTTGATTTTGATCCAATCTCGCGTGCGTTTGCCTGGAAGGTAACGGCCGTCGAGAGTCTTGGCTACGATGCCTTCCAGCCCCTGTTCGGCAGCCTCCTGGTAGTACGCGGTTCCGCGCTCCAAAATGTAGGCGGACTCGATGATGGGTCTGGGCGGACTTTCCGTGAGCAGCTCCGACAGAATTTGCTTCCGTTCGGACAGAGGCTCTTCTATGAGCACGCGCCCGTCCAGGTAGAGAAGGTCGAAGGCGACGTAATACGCAGGGATGTCGCGGACGCGCTGTGCGATCCGGGTTGGGTCGGACACCAGCTCGCGCTCGAGCGCCCGTTCGAAGCTCGGTTTGTCTCCGTCGAAGACGACAACCTCCCCGTCCAGAATTCCTTCTCCTGGGAGGTCCCTGAGAGCGCGGACGATCTCTGGATATCGGTGCGTCGTGTTTAAATGGCGCCGCGTTTGGAGTCGAATCCGGTCCTTTCCGAAGAAGGCGAGGACCCTGATACCGTCCCACTTGATCTCGTAGAGATGCTTGCTGGAGTCGAAGGGCTGGCCCGCGGAGGCCAGCATGGGTGTGATCTTCTTATCGAGCCAGTCTGTCATTCGAAGAGCTGACCCAAACTGAAAGTCCTCAAAGGCTCAAGGATTCTACTGTTTGGGCGTCGTGCCGGTGGCCGGGAGCTCTTCGTCGCCGCTTTCTACGGCAGGGGTCTGCGCCCGCTCGAGGCTGTTCTTGAGAGCGTCCATGAGATTGATGACCTTTCCCGTTTCGATTTGCGGTGGCTCAACAATCTCCTTGCCCTCCGCCTTGGCAGTGATGATGTCGAGCAACTGCTTGCGGTACTCGTCTTCGAACGACTCGGGTTGGAAAGGCTTGGTGATGCTGTCGATGAGCTGGCCTGCGAGGTCAACTTCTTGCTGGTTGGCATCCGGTTGGTTCTGGAGCTCCTCTAGGGCGCTCATGCTACGCACCTCGTCTCCGTAGTAAAGGCCGGACATGACAAAGCCATCATCTTTCGGGCGGATGGCCATGACCTGTTCCTTTCCGCTGAGGACGACTTTAGCGAGCGCCACGCGTCCCTTTTCCTCCATGACCCGACGGATCGTCGCATAACTCTCGATCGCTACCGATCCGTCCGGAACCAAATAATGAGATCCGTGGTAGTACACAGGGTCGATGTCGCCGTCGCTCACGAACTGGACGATGGAGATGGACTTGGTCGACTCCAGTCGGACCTTGTCGAAGTCCTCGGCGTCGAGGATTACGTATTGGTCCTTCGCGAGCTCATAGCCCTTGAGGATGTCATCGCTACTCACACTGCAGTTACACGTTGGGCATTTCTTGTCGTACTTGATTCGCGTACTGCAGGTCTTGTGAATCTGATTGAAGTGCAGTGACTGTGATCGGGCGGCCGGATACATTCGCACCGGTATGTTGACCAACGATAACTTGAGGAAACCTTTCCACGTGGGTCTCACCACCAACCCCCTTTTGTGATTCTCTCTCGATAAAGCCGAGAAGGCCGGAACGCCGGACCGCAAAGCAAAACCGCCGGGCGCCAAAATATCCAGTTGCCACTATCGACTTGGCAAGGCGCCGGGCGCCAAACTGTCCGGTTGCCACTATCGGCTTGGCCAGGCGCCGCTACTGAAGCCAGTGTAGAGTCGGCAACGAGTCGCTGTCAACGAAGAGCCGCTTGACGACCGCCTGACTACGTGTGGACCCCGCCGAAGTCCTGTCTTGGCCAAGTACATGGGGGCTCGACAGCTTCCTGAACATTCTTCTGACTCGGGAACCAAAGTCAGGACGAGAGACGAGGCGACACTTGAACAACGCAGACTGTGCAAGCGTCACATCCACAACGCAAGAAGTGCAGAGACATCCTCGGACCGATCTCGCGCAAATTTGGCGAAATGACAGCCCTCCCCGAGTCATTTGACCACATACTCGCCATGGGCTAGTTTTGGATCGAGTGCAAACAATGCAGGTAGAGACAAGGGTCTTCGATGCGCCAAGAGACGGTTTGGAAACCCCTCTTTCAGAAGGTCTTAGAGGCCCGCGCCGCGCCCGACTGCTGGCACGTCCATTGCTGAGGATGCTAAGGGTCGGTTGTTATGCGGAAGAGTCTTTCGTCAGCGAAGTGGCGGCGAGCTCGCCGGCCGCCGAAGACTCGGAATCACTACGGCAACTTGATCCACAACTTACAGCAGAGTCTCCTAAAACGACCAGCGGATTCGAGACCTCGATTTTCCGTTGTCTCGCATCTACAAAAAGCCGGGCGTTACGAGGAGACCAAACGGCAAGTGCAAGATCTGTTGCACCGAAACCCCGGCCACCGCAAGACCAAGGGTATTCAGCTCCCGCTTCGGTTGGAGCAGCGATCGTCGAGCGTGCGGGATGGTTTCAGGTGGCCGAATTCGCCCCTGGCCGCCAGCCGGGCTGGGAACAGTAAGCCTATGCCGTCGCGCCGAGAGCGGATTCTGGTCATCGAGCCCGAGCAGCGGGAACGACAGGCCATCGTCGAGGCCTTGAGTCCCCGGGGTTTTTCTGTGGATGCGCCCGAGCGCATCGATGGTGCTACGGGGCGAGCTTCGAGAAACGACTACGACTTGGTTATCTTGGATCTAAGCATTCTTGGCAGCGACTGGGCGGACCGCCTTGCGGAGCTCAAGCAGCAATCACCCCAAACCGAAGTTATGGTGACCGCCTCTCACGGCTCCATCGAGGCCGCGGTGGAGGCGATGAGGGAGGGGGCCTATGACTATCTTCTCAAGCCGCTCGACCTCGCAAGACTTTCGGTCCTGGCGGAGCGGGCGCTCGAGAAGCGGCGCCTCGCCCAGGAGAATCGCAGTCTCAGGCAACGGCTGTCCTTGAAAGACGAGTATGGCAAGGTGGTAGGGAAGAGCCGCCTCATCACGGAAGTCTACGAAGTGGCTTCTCAGGTGGCCGCTACCAACGCCACAGTCCTTCTCACCGGGGAAAGTGGTACTGGGAAGGAACTGGTGGCCAAGGCGATCCACAAGCGGGGAGATCGCCCAGATGGCCCTTTCGTCACGATCAACTGCGGAGCGCTTCCCGAAGGGCTGTTAGAGAGCGAGCTCTTCGGTTTTGAGCGGGGAGCTTTCACCGGCGCGGTCGAAACCAAGGCGGGAAGGATCGAGCTCGCCCACGGCGGCACCCTGCTTCTGGACGAAGTGGGCGAGATGACCCCAAAGATGCAGGTGGAGTTCTTGAGGGTGCTGCAGGAGAAAGAGCTGTTGCGACTGGGCGGCGACAAGACGATCCGGGTCGATGTCCGCATCATCGCCGCCACTAACAAGGACTTGAAGGAGGAAGCCGAGGCCGGCCGTTTTCGTCAGGACCTCTACTATCGCTTGGCGGTGGTGCCGATTCACTTGCCGTCCCTACGCGAGCGGCGAGAAGACATCCCTCTGCTCGCCGACAGTTTCTTGAAGGAATTCGCGCAGATGAACCGAAAGC
Organism: Candidatus Marinacidobacterales bacterium; assembly: GCA_965219415.1. GTDB lineage: Bacteria > Acidobacteriota > Vicinamibacteria > Marinacidobacterales > DATDRI01 > CBDCNP01. Next base: position 5,247,169 of record CBDCNP010000002.1, on the reverse strand, counting down.
GGGTCAAGAAGCTAAGTCGAGAGGCTCTAGAGATCCTGATGCGCTATGGCTGGCCCGGCAATATACGTGAGCTGAGGAACGTGATCGAGCGGATGACGGTCACCGTGGACTCGATCACCATCCGCCCCGAGCATTTGCCGCCCGAATTGGTGAGCTCCGATGGGACCGCTCGGGAAATCTACGTTCCTCTCGGGACGCCACTGCGCAAGGTGGAGGAAATCATGATCCGGAAGACGTTGGAAGAGGTCACCGACCACCGTCAGAAGGCGGCGAGAATCCTCGGGATCAGTCCGCGGGCCCTCCACTACAAGATTGCTCGGTACGGCGTATCCCGCAAGCGTGTACCGGGACGCAACCTGGAATTGAGCCGGGCCCGTCGTAAGTAAGCAAGAAGGAGTCTTGCGACGAAGAGAGCCACTTTGTATGCTGGGACTAAGGGACTCAAAAGAGGCTGTCGCTCCTCAGCGTGGCCCCGAGGGTGGCCCGACCGACGAGGCGGAGACATTGCCGCCGTCTTGCCGACAAGTTTCTCGTCGAAGCGGGTTCAATAAAGCTAAGTGATTTGTTATCATGTCTTAATGCCCTAAGCGCGATCAGCCCTATCGGGAGATTCCCACGATGACTACAGAAGCGGCAGTGAGTGAGAAGCAGGAGCAGGAGGCTCAACCAGAGCCAGTCATCAACGACTTTTCGATCCAAGTAGCAACGGTTAACGGCTCGGGGAGTCAATCGTCCAACAACGTTCTCATGCGTTCCATTTTTCGCATGGGCGTGCCGGTCAGCGGCAAGAATCTCTTTCCTTCAAACATCGCCGGCCTCCCCACCTGGTTCACGATTCGAGCCAGCAAGCACGGGTACATCGCTCGCCGTAAAGAGATCGACTTCCTGGTGGCGATGAATCCCCAGACGGCGCGCGAGGACGTTGCGAGCCTGGGGCCGGGGGCGGCCGTCGTTTACGAGCGATCGCTCAAGCTCGAGGGTTCGCGCTCCGACCTGGTTTACTACCCCGTCCCATTCGCGGAGCTAGCCAAGGAATTGATACCGGAGGTCAAGCTTCGCAAGCTCTTGGCGAACATGATTTATGTCGGCGTGGTCGGACAGCTGCTGTCCATCGACAAGGGAGAGATCCAGACCGCGGTCAGCAAACAGTTCAAGTCGAAGAAAAAGGCGATCGAGCTCAATCAAAAGGCAATCGACTTGGGATTTGAGTTTGCCCAGCAGAACCTTACCAAGACCGATCCGCTTCGCGTGGAACGCATGAACAAGACCGAGGGCAAGGTCTTGATCGACGGTAACGCGGCGGCCGCGCTGGGGGCGATGTTCGGCGGTGTCAGCGTCGTGACCTGGTACCCCATCACGCCCTCTTCCAGTGTTTGCGAGCAGCTCATCGATTTCATGAGGCAATATCGGATCGACAAAGAGACGGGTAAGGCCACCTTTGCCATCGTGCAGGCGGAAGACGAGTTGGCGGCCATCGGCATGGCGCTCGGCGGAGGCTGGTCGGGGGCTCGCTCCATGACCGCCACCAGTGGCCCGGGCATTTCGTTGATGTCGGAATTCGCCGGGTTCGGATACTACGCCGAGATCCCGGTCGTCATCTGGGATATCCAGCGGGTGGGTCCATCCACCGGCCTTCCAACGCGAACGGCGCAGGGGGACGTCATGTCCACTCACCTTCTGTCGCATGGAGACACCAAGCATGTTTGCCTTCTTCCGGCCTCAGTCGAGGAGTGTTTCGAGTTCGGTGCAGAATCGTTCAATCTGGCCGAACGCCTGCAGACCCCGGTGTTCGTCCTATCCGACCTGGATTTGGGGATGAACTACTGGATGGCGGATCCGTTTTCATACCCGGAAAAACCCTTCGACCGCGGGAAAGTTCTGACCGCAGAAGATCTGGAAAAGCTGGGCAGCTTTGGACGCTATCGTGACGTCGATGGCGATGGGATCCCGTATCGAACGCTTCCCGGAACCGACCATCCCGCGGCCGCTTACTTTACGCGCGGGAGCGGTCACAACGAGAGCGCGCAGTACACCGAGCGCCCCGGTGATTATCAAGACAATATGGAACGACTGGCCCGTAAGTTCGAGACGGCCCGCAGATACGTCCCCGCCCCCGAAGTCGTGGGTGAGGCCGATACGGAGATCGGGATTATTGCTTTCGGGAGCTCTCATTGGGCGGTGATGGAGTCACGAGATCAGTTGGAGGCGGATGAGAATCTCAAGACACGCTATCTTCGCCTCCGCGCCCTGCCATTCACCGGGAAGGTCGCATCGTTCATTCGATCCTGCAAACGAGTCTACGTCGTCGAGCAGAATCGCGACGCGCAAATGGCGCAGCTCCTACGTCTCGAGGTTTCGAACGAGCCCGGCGAGCAGGACAAGCTCAGAAGCGTTCTCCACTACAACGGCCTGCCCATCGATGCACGCTCCGTGACCGATGGGGTCGTGGCCTCCGAGAAGAAAACGTCTAACCCCTCTTCCAAGTCAAGCAAGCCCGCAAAGAAAAACGCATAGGAGTTCAAGATGGTCACCGTAACAGAGCGTCCCGGCCCCCCCAAGAAGACGAATCGCATTGGCCTCGCGTTGCTCGACTACAAGGGACAACCTTCGACGTTGTGCAGCGGCTGCGGCCACGACTCCATCAGTAGCCAACTCACCAAGGCGTTCTACGAGCTGGGTGTCCACCCGCACCAAGTGGCGAAGCTCTCAGGGATTGGCTGCTCCTCAAAGACGCCGGCCTACTTCTTGGGCAAGAGCCATGGGTTCAATGGGGTGCACGGCCGAATGCCTTCGGTGGCGACCGGGACGGTACTCGCCAATCGGAGCCTGAGGGCGGTCGGCGTTTCCGGGGACGGCGACACCGCTTCGATCGGTGTCGGCCAGTTCGTTCATTTGATGCGCCGGAATTTGCCCATGGTCTACATTGTCGAGAACAATGGCGTTTACGGACTTACCAAGGGTCAGTTTTCGGCAACCGCCGATCTTGGTTCCAAATTGAAAACGGGCGTAGTCAACGACCTGCCGGCGATCGATTTGTGCACCATGGCTGTTGAGCTGGGCGCGACCTACGTGGCGAGGTCGTTTGCCGGCGATCCGAAACAGGTCTTGGCGCTGCTCGAAGGCGCTCTCTCCCACAAAGGAACGGCGGTTTTGGATATCATCAGCCCTTGCGTGACCTTCAACAATCACCCTGGCTCCACCAAGAGCTACACCTGGGGCAAAGAGAACGAAGACATGCTCCATGAAGTGGGCTTTGTTCCTTACTTCGAGCAAATTCAGGTGGAGTACGAAGAGGGAAGTGCCATCGAAGTGGAGCTTCACGACGGTTCTCGTATCGTGCTCAAGAAGCTCGAGCGCAACTACGATCCCACCGATGCCCGTCGTGCGCTGGATCTGATTCGCGGGGCCATGGAGAACCAGCAATTCATTACCGGCTTGCTCTACGTGGATCCCGACCGCGAGAACTTTCTGGAGCTTCTCAATCTCGTGGATGAGCCGTTGTCACACCTTCCCCAAGCAAAGCTCCGACCTCCCAAGGAAGTCCTAGAAGAAGTCATGGACTCTCTGAAATAGGTCTTCTATTAGCGTCGTTGGGGCCCCACCCCCGCCGCCTGGCTAGGTGGATAGAGGCACAACCCCACAGTTTGGCGGCCAACACGATGCGAAAGCTCGACTGGCGCTTCGTCAACTCCAACGAAAGATTCGCAAAGACACTGCGAAGCTCACCAACATCCACGCCACTAGGATAGCGATCCTTCCAATTTGAGAGGCGAAGTCTGCACCTTCGATGATGACTGACCGTAAGGCGTCGTTCAGAGCGGTGAGCGGAAGCGCTCTTATTGCCGGTTGGATCGCATCGGGGAACCTGTCGGACGAGAAAAAGATTCCTGAGAAGACGAACATAGGAAGCATCACTAGGTTCATGAGCCCAGAAACCGCTTCCACCTTCCGGGCCCGACTCGCCACCAACAACCCCAGGCTTCCGAAACAGAGTGCACCCAGGAAACCGATGGCCAAGGTGAGAAGAAACGAGCCGCGCAAGACCAAGTCAAACACCAGCCATCCAAAGGCGAGCAGAAGCAACACCTCTATGAACATGAAAACGATACGACTCGCGATCAAGGCGGAAAGGAACTCGCTCTTCCGCATTGGCGTCGCGACCAGGCGCTTGAGCAGCTTGCGGCTTCTCATATCCACGGTGACGAAACCCACGCCCCACATGCCCCCGCTCATGAGGTTCAAGCCCATGAGACCAGGTATTAGGAAGTCGATATAACGGGGCGCCGGGCTCGCTTACCGGAGTTTCGATTTTCTCGACGGGGTCCTTCCTTCCTGCGGATTCTTGGAGGAATTGATCCACGAGCGCCCGCGCCAGGAGGCTGTCTGGTCGATTGGGGTCGAATCGATACTCGTAACCGCGGCCGGGCACGAGGACCAGTGCCACCTTGCCAAGTCTGAGCTGCGAGGCGCTCTCGCGGTCGGAGAGCAGCCGTGCGTCGAATTGGGGGCTTTCCGTTCAGAAGCTCGACGATGGCCGCCGCCTCGGTGTGCTCTTCCACCGCGATTGCGATTCGCTCCAGAGGTTTGTTACGAAACGCGATTCCCAATCCGAGAGCGATCCCCTAGCCGTTCTCTGATCTCCGCATCGTGATCTCCCCAGCGTCTACCCAGCACTTCGACATCGCCGGCGGTGGGCGGGAGCAAACCTTCCAAGATCTCGATGGTGGTCGTCTTGCCAGCACCGTTGGGCCCCAAAAGGCCGAAGCACTCGCCCTCTTCGACCGTCAGGTCCAGGCCTCGTACCGCCTCGACCTGCCCGTCGTATGTTTTGTAGAGATCGTAACAACGAATCGCTGGCATTGCTCAACATCATAGACCGACGGCCTCGGGGAGGCCAAGGGGAGAGAGCTGCTCTAATGGGCGGGCGCGTCGGCGTTGTGACTATAATAAGTCGGCGATTCACGCGGAGGGAATATGCAACGCGGTAAGGCCGACACAGCAGGCTCCCCAGACAAGGCTGGCAAGATCGACGAAGCCGACGTACTAGAGCGGTTGAAGACCGTTCAGGATCCGGATTTGCGACGAGATATCGTGTCGCTGGGGTTCGTGAAGAACATCAAAATCTGTTCCCCGATTGTTACTTTCGATATCGAACGCAGCTCACCCACGAGCTTGGTGAAAGAACAGCTGAGATCGGAGGCGGAAGCGGCGGTCAAGGGGCTTTCGGGAATCGAAGAGGTGAATGTTTCGATCTCCTCGACCCCGCACGTTCGCGATCCCGGACCGGCCGGACCGGCTGGACAGGCGTCGCCGTTGTCGGAGATCCAAAGCATGGTAGCCATCGCGTCGGGGAAAGGCGGAGTCGGAAAGTCCACCGTCGCTGCGAACCTGGCGGTGGCTCTCCAGCAGACGGGAGCTTCGGTCGGATTGTGTGATGCCGACGTGTACGGACCGTCACAGGGAACGATGTTCGGAATCGATCAAAGACCAGAGGCCGATCAGGACCGCCGCTTGATCCCGGTCGAGGCCCACGGCATCAAGCTCATGTCGATGGGCCTCCTCACCACCAAAGAGACGCCGGTAATTTGGCGAGGTCCCATGGCCACCAAGCTGATCCAGCAATTCCTCGCTGGTGTGGCTTGGGGGGCGCTCGACTATCTCATCATCGACTTGCCTCCGGGAACGGGTGACGTTCAGCTCACCCTGACACAGAGTGTGCCGTTAACCGGCGCGGCCATCGTGACGACCCCCCAGGACGTTGCGCGGACGATCGCGGAGAAGGGGCTTCGGATGTTTCAACCGGTTCAGGTCCCGGTGCTCGGCGTCATCGAGAACATGAGCTACTTCGAGTGTTCCCACTGCCAGGAGCGCACTCATATCTTCAGCCAGGGCGGAGGCGAGAAGATCTGCAGCGAGCTGGGCCTGCCTTTTCTAGGTGGTATTCCCATCGACCCGGAAATCGTCGTCAGCGGCGACGAGGGCGAACCGATAGTGGCCAGGAATCCCGACTCTCCCGCTTCCCAAGCGTATCTTGCCATCGCCAAACGTTTGGCTGCGGCCGTCTCGGTCGTGAAACACGAGAGTGGCACGGTGAAGCCGAAGGAGATCAGCGAGGGCGAGGGCAAGTTACGGATCGTTTGGGCGGACGGTCACGACTCGCGTTATCCGTTCGAGCTGTTGCGCAACCATTGCCCCTGTGCGGTTTGTGTCGACGAGTGGACGGGAAAGCGCAAGAATCTGATCTTGCTTCTGCCCTCGGACTTCCGCGCCCTCGGCATCAATCCGGTGGGGAACTACGCCATCCAGGTCTCCTGGTCGGACGGGCACAATACCGGCATATACAGCTTCAGTAGTTTGCGGGAGCTCTGCTCCTGTGATGAATGCGCACAGCCTTGAGCCCGAGCGCGGCGAGTCGCCGCGCGAGTAGCGAGCGGGGGGAGCCTTCAGCTGTCGCGCAGGCACCGGTTGCCGAAGCGACGAGCACGGGGGTGGGGCCCCGTGCGACTGAGAGATTTCGCCCCAACGCCGCTGATAACAGCCCTGAGCCCATGCGGAGTCGCCGGCCGACGGAGCATGAGGCATTGGGGGTGGGGCCCCAACGCCGCTGATAGATTTCCCAGCACTTGCGCAGACCACAAGGCTCCGTTATCATGGGCGTTTGTTGAGGAAAGGATTTACGAAGCATGGCAAGAGTCTGTGAGATTTGTGGCAAGGGTCCCCGGAGCGGCAACCGGGTTAGCCATGCCCACAATTTGACGAAAAGAAAGTGGTACCCGAACCTTCAGCGGGTCCATGCCATCATCGATGGCGTTCGAAAACGCATCCGCGTCTGCACGCGCTGCATCCGCTCCGGCAAAATCGTCAAAGCGGCCTGACCGCCCACGCCCGCCTTTTATTGCCTTTTGCGACGCTCTGAAGGCTCAAGAGTCCTCTTTCGACTCGCCCATTCGGGTTCCCGACCTTCTCATTCGGTGTGGGTTCGGAGGGTGCCTGGGATGCTGCGTTTGGACAGATTGTGTACACATTATTATCTTGCCCGCCGCCCTTGACGATGGCGAGGGCGATCATGTCGATTTCGACCTTGCCGTCCTTCGGTAGACGCGACACCTGAATAGCCGCCCTAGCCGGTGGGGCCTCCTTGAAGTACGTGCCGTAGACTTCGTTCATGGCGGCGAAGTCGTCCATGTCCGCGAGGTATACCGTTACCTTGACGACGTTTTGAGGCCCGAGGCCCGCGTTGTCGAGAACCGCCATTAGGTTGTCCATCGCACGCCTCGTCTGAGCCGCGATGTCACCCTCTACGAATTCATTGGTGGCGGGATCCAGCGATACTTGACCTGCCAGGAAAAGGAAATTTCCCGCTTTGATCGCCTGGCTATAAGGACCGATGGGTCGTGGGGCTTTGTCGGTAATAAGGGCTTTTTTGTCCATGAGTTCTCCGGTTAGGGTTAAGGGTGTCAACAGGTAAGCTTGAAAACAAGGCCGACGCCGGACTAGTGAGGAGTATGCCGTGCGATGTCTCGGACTCCGTCGACCGATCGAATCGAGCGAGTGATGCGTTCCAGATGCTTCAGATCATTGATGGACAAGGTAACATCGATCGCTCCCTTGCGATCCTCGAAGGTTTTGGCCTCGATGTTTCGGATATCGGTGTTGCTGCTGGCGATGATCGAAGTGATATCCGCCAGGATCCCTTGTCGATCGTCAACGTCGACCGAAATCGTAACATCGTACCTCGCTTCGCTGTCACGCTCCCACTCGACTTCTATCTTCCGTTCCGGATCGTACATCAGATTGAGCACGTTCGGGCAATTGACGGAGTGGACGGAGACTCCTTTCCCGCGCGTGATGTAGCCGGTAATCTTTTCGCCCGGAATCGGGTTGCAGCATTTCGCCCGAAACACCAGCAAATCGTTGATTCCCCTGACCAGAATTTTGTCTTCCGGTACGCGGAGTACGCGGCGCACGACCTGGGCCAGGCTGGTTCTGGCACCGTCCTTTTTGTCCATCTTCTCCGCCGGCACGAAGCGAGCGATTATCTGCCGGGGGGAGACCTTGCCGTAGCCGACCGCGGCGTATAGATCGTCGGCCTTTCCACTGCCGTGGTCCTTTAGGAGCTCAGGAAACCCTTCGGACGCGGTGATGCCCTTGAGGGCCATACCGAAACGGCGCGCTTCCTTCTCCAGAACCTTTTTTCCGATCTCGATACTGCGTTGCTTCTCGTTGGTATTCAGGAAGGTTTTGATCTTGCTGCGGGCGCGGGACGTGACAACCAAGGACAGCCAGTCACGGCTCGGCCGGTGACCGGGGGCGGTGACGATCTCGACGATGTCGCCATTCTTCAACCGATATCGGAGGGGGACGAGTTTCCCGTTGACTCTGGCGCCAACGCACTGGTGACCGACGTCGGTGTGAATGGCGTAGGCGAAATCAACCGGGGTTGCGCCACGTGCGAACGACTTCACTTCACCCTTGGGTGTGAAGCAGTAGACGTCTTCGGGATAGAGATCGATTTTGAGGCTGTTGAGGAACTCGTGCGGGTCCTTGACTTCCCGCTGCCATTCGATAATTTGGCGGAGCCAGGCGAAATTGCGGACGTCGTCTTCCTCGAGAGGTTTGCCTTCTTTGTACTTCCAATGTGCGGCGATGCCTTCTTCGGCGATCTGGTGCATTTCGGGTGTTCGGATTTGGATCTCGAAAGGGACGCCGGAGGCGGGAATGACGCTGGAGTGAAGCGAACGATAGCCGTTTGGCCTCGGCATGGCGATGAAGTCTTTGATGCGACCAGGGACCGGGCGCCAAGTGTTGTGAATGATGCCCAGGGCGCCGTAGCAGTTGCGCACGGTGTCGGTGACAACACGTAGCGCGACGAGGTCATAGACTTGGTCGAGCTCGATACCCTGGCGCTGCATCTTCTGGTAGACGCTATAGCTGCGCTTGATGCGACCGCTCACTTCAGCCGGGACCCCGTTCTCGGTGAGTTTTTCCTCCAGAATGCCTTTGATTTCGGAGATGAAGCCTTCCGTCCACTTGCGCTTCGATTCCACGCGCTTGGCCAGGGTGCTGTAGGCGTCGGGCTGGAGGAAGCGGAAGCAGAGATCCTCGAGCTCGGCCCGAATCCGTCCCATGCCTAATCGGCCCGCCAGCGGCGCGTAGATTTCCAGCGTCTCGTTGGCGATGCGACTGCGTTTTCCCTCCGGCAAATGCTGGAGCGTCCGCATGTTGTGAAGTCGATCGGCGAGCTTGATGAGGATGATACGAATGTCGTCGATCATCGCCATCAGCATCTTGCGAAAATTCTCCGCCTGGTGCTCCTCGGTGGAAGAGAACTCAATCTTCCCGAGCTTAGTTAGGCCATCGATGATATGAGCCGCCTCCGAACCGAAGTGCTCTTCGAGGCTATCCAGCGAAGTCAGTGTGTCCTCGACTACATCGTGGAGCAGTCCGCAGGCCACGCACACCACGTCGAGCTTCATGTCCGCCAGGATGTCTGCCACCGCCAACGGGTGTACCAAATACGGCTCGCCGGACATCCGCACCTGGTCTCGGTGTTCTCGCGCGGAGAACACGTAGGCGCGTCGCAGCAGATCGAGGTCCCCTTCCGGTTGGTAGGCGCGCACCTTTTCCAGGATGTCTTCGAAGCGAATCATGTTCATGTCGGAGGGGGCAAACTCCTAGACCCAAAGGGTTTGCCTTCCTCCATCATAGGTCGGCTGGACTAGCGGATCAACCTAAGGAGCCTTCAGCTGTCCCGAAGCCGCCACCGGCGAAGGGACAACGGTGGGGGTGGGGCCCCGCGCCACTCATAGAGGAGTGAGGCCGCAGTTGAAAGAGCGAGCGAAGGGACGGCCGTGTGGGGCTCCGCCACATTGATGCATGTTTTGAAGGTACCGAACGCCTCGCGCTGTTCGACACGGCGAAACGGCGTGTCCTTCTCTTGACTTGCCGAAAATCGCGTAATATAATACGCCCCGGTTTTCGTAAGGCCATTAGAATAAGGAGGATACGGACATGAACACCCAACGCGGTTACGTCGTGGGAGTCATCGTGGTTGCTGCTCTGGCAACCGGCGGCTGCAACATGCTCAAGGCGCGGCAAGCATTCAAAGAAGCCAACGGTGCATACGGTGCCAAAGACTACGAGGCGGCCATCGAGAAATACAATCGGGTGCTCGAGCTGGACCCCGAGGGGGATCCGCGCGTGATCGTGCCTGCCCAGTTTTATCTGGGTAGTTCGCATCACTTGATCTACCGACCGACGCGTAAGGACGATTTCGAGAATGATGCCCATCTGGAAAAGGCCATCGAGCTTTACGAGAAATCCTTGGATATTGCGGAAGAGGGGAATCCCATTCGGCAGTATGCCTACGAGCAGTTGGGCGCCATCTACCGCGACATCTTGGACGATTTCCTGGTTGCCGAAGAGATTTACATCAAGCTCATCGAGCTGGATCCGGAAAGGCCGGAACGGTACTACGCTCTCGGTGATCTATACGAGCGCTTCGACGATCCGGTGGAACTGCCGCTTCTCGAAAAGGCCGTCGAGGCGTATCAGCAGCCGGTGGCGAAGAGCCCAGAGGATCCGGTGGGATATCGGCACGTAGCGGCCCTGCTGAACAAGTACGGTCGGTTCGACGAGACCATGCAGTGGCAGCGCAGGGCCCGGGACGTCAACCCCAGCGATCCCGAGGGCTACTACATCGTCGCCACGCACTACTGGGACAAGGTGTACCGCGATCCGGACCTAACGAACACGCAGAGGAAAGAGTACATTGCTCTGGGGCAGGAGGAGCTCGACAAGGCCTTGGAGCTCAACCAGCAGTACGTCGACGCGCTTATCTACAAGAACCTGTTGCTCCGCGAGGAAGCGAAGATCGAGCCGAATGCTAGGAGAAGGGCCGAGCTAGAGGAGCAGGCGAACGCGTTACGTGATCATGCGTTGGACGTCAAGAGGGCCCAGGAAGAGGCAGTGACAACGGCAGTCGCTGCGGAGGAGACCTCCTAGTACCGGTCCAACTTTGATATTCGCCCACGACGTCTGATTAAGCAGGGTTGGCTGGAAGAACGGCACTAGAACTAGCTGGGTAGGTCCCAGAAGAAGTTTCTCTTCCGGCTAGCCCTGCTCACCGCCGCGACGTCTGGTCGGAGCCGGAAGCACAGACCGCCGGCGAGACTGAAACTCCAGAGTTACTGAGGCGGTACGATTCCAACCCGTTCGACGCCATTGCCCCTGGCGACGTCCAAAACGTCCACCACCTGGCCATAGGTGATGGTAGGCGCGGCGCGAAGGAAAATGGTCTTGTCGCTACGGGTCTCGAAGATGTCCCTTATCCTGAAGGGAAGCTCTTCTCGAGTGAGCGGTTGCCGGTTGATGGTAAGCTGCAGATCCGCGTCGATGTCGAGAACCAGTTGATCGGGGTTTGGCTCCTGTTGCTCTTGAACGACGTTGTCTTCAGACTCCGGTAACTCCACGTCCAGCCCCTTCTGTGTGAGCGGCGTAACCACCATAAAAATGATGAGTAGCACGAGCATCACGTCGATGAGGGGAGTGACATTGATGTCTGAACTGGGGCCGTCGGCCCCGCCTGATGCCATCGCCATAAGACGTTTCTCCCTTTGTGTAAAAAAAGCGAGGCGACCTTAGCGGCCGCCTGCGCCAGCCTTCACGTCGGTGATGAGCGCGATCTCCTCGACGCCGCCGTCGCGAACGATGTCCATGACCTCCAAGACGGTGCCGTACTCAAGAGATTCGTCGGCCTTCAAGAACAGCACTTTCTCGGCACGGGCGCCGAACTTCTCTCGAATCTTGGTCACGAGCTCGGCCCTGGGCACTGGGATCATATCGAGATGCAGGGTTCGATCCCGCGTGACCGCCAGGGTAACCACGCTTTCGTCGTCGGGATGGTCGGTCGGATACTCCGCGATAGGGAGCTTGACGTCGACGCCCTTCTGCAGCATTGGGGTTATCACCATGAAGATGATGAGCAATACCAGCATTACGTCAACCAGCGGCGTGACGTTGATATTGCTGTTGAGCGTTCCTTTGCCTCCGCCACTCATACCCATGGGTTATATATCCTCCTCTGAGAAAAGGGGGCTTAGCCCGTGGCTCTCTTGGCCATGTAGTCGATGAGCTCGGACGAGCTGTTGTCCATCTCGACCGTGAAGCCCTCGATCCGGGTGACGAAATAGTTGAAGGACCACACCGCGGGCACGGCCACGAAGAGACCGAAAGCGGTCGCGACCAGAGCCTCGGAGATACCGGCCGAGACGGCGCCGATACCACCGGATCCGGCCATGGCAATCCCCTGAAAGGCGTTGATGATGCCGACCACGGTACCGAACAGTCCCACGAAAGGGGCGGTCGCGCCGATGGTGGCCAGTCCGGATAGTCCCCGCTTGAGATCGGCGAGGTTCACGGCGGTGGCCCGCTCGATGGCCCGGTGCGCAGCTTCCATCATGTCCTCGCGGCTCGTTCCACCACTTTCCTGCTGGAACTGGTATTCCTGCAGCCCGGCCAAGAGAACTTTGGCCAGGTGGCTATAACGGTGGTCCTTCTTACCGCTGAGCTTGATGGCGTCGGTGATCTTGCCGTCCTTCAGGAACTTGGCGACCTGAGGCGCGTAGACGCGGGACTGAGTCTTAGCCTGATGAAACGCCCACGCCCGCTCGATCATGAGGCCGATCGAGTACATGGACATGATCAGCAAGATGACGTTGGTGGCGATTGCCGCCGGACCCATCGCTTGAATCATCTCAATCACTCCAAACTGCATGTTCTCCTCCTCGGTTGGGGACTTTGAATTACGAAATCAGCTCGTTTTAACTCTGCAGAGCGAAATTAACGGTCACCGTCATGACGATGGGGACTGGCACGCCATTCAGCCTCGTCGGCTCGTACTTCCATTGCTTCACCGCTTGGATGGCCGACTGATCCAGCAGGGGGATGGACCGCAGAACGCGCACGTTCGTGACGTTGCCTGATGGATCGATAATCGCTTCCAAGATGACGATTCCTTGAACACGGGCCTGCCTTGCGATGTCTGGGTAGACCGGGTTCGCATCTTTGACCTTCTTGGGCGGCTTGATGTCGCCGCCCACTCGCACCGGCTGCGAGGTGTCGATGGCCGGAGCATCGGGAAGACCGCCCACGATGCCGCCGAGCACTCCGCCCGGGACGCCACCTTCCACGCCACCCGGCACGCCGAAGTCGTCCCCTAATCCGATATCATCTGGGATCTCGACCGGAGCCACGAATTTGGGGGTGGCGCTGAGTACCGGTTTGGGCGCGGTCGGCCGACGCCGCTTCTTTACCGCCGGCGGTGGCGGGGGTGGTGGCGGCGGGGGTGGTGGCGCTGCGGCCATGAAGGTCATGATTCCTTGCGGTGTGGGCAGCGCGTCGGTTGCCAGCAGCGGAATGAGGATAAGGGCGGAGAGAATGACGGTTTGAATAAAGAAGGAGGTCATAAAGCTCGCCGTCGACCTCCCCATCGATCTCCTCTCCTGAGAGGAGTCCACCAGAAACTTCATCATTTCTTCGGGCACGGGCTTCTATGCTCCTTTCTCGAATCTCGAGGGGCCGGTGATGATCAATTCCGACCTCCCCTCAGAAATCCAGGCCTTGCCTGGCTTCGCCCCAGGCCAAGGACTTGGTAAAGCGAGGGCACCCCATTAGACACCGAATGGGGGAAAAGGGTTCCCGATGCTTCGGAGGGTACGATGGATGGCATCGACCGGACAACCCGTGCTCCACTTACGGGCAAGACGGGCGAAACAGGATCGATCATCTCTCAATGCCTCGGTCGGATGGGACCGTGCCGGGAAAGGCCCCCGGACTGCCTATGCTTACAACGATTAAAGCCTCACGTCAAATTGTGGGCGTGGTTTGGGGACCACCCTAGCCCTGTGAGCCGCTAATGCTAGCTTCGACCGGTGGCGCTGTCAAGCGTTTTGGCTTCATCCGATGCCATGCTTCGCGGCCAGGGGATTGTATGCAAGGATTTCTAAAAAGGCAATCGAACTATTGCAAATTGAAATTAGGACGGGCGGCTAGAACTGGTTGAAAGTCACTCATGGTGTTTTCAAAGCGAAGGCCAAACGTCCATTCCTCAGGGGGGCGGGGTTGTGAGCGGCGTACCGGGCCCCTTCCCCGGGCCGTCAAGCCCGGTAAAGCCAACGAAGCCCCCAAAGGGTTGGGGGATAACTCGCCCAGCTAGGCGCGGGCGGCCCCGGCCGACGCCTTCGCTCTATGGGGAGAACGCTTCTCCCGGAACTTCCGCCACCAGCTCACGATCGGCGAAGCAACGGCTATCGAGGAATAGGTTCCCACGATGATGCCCGCGACCAGCACGAAAGAGAACGAACGCAAGACTTCGCCGCCGAGCACGTACAGGCTGGCCACGGTGATGAACGTAATCCCCGAAGTGAGCACGGTTCTTCGGAGGGTTTGGTTAATGGAGAGATTGATGATTTCGTCGAGCGACCTGCGGCGCAGAAGCCGCCGATTCTCCCGCACCCGGTCGAAGATGACGATCGTGTCGTTAACCGAATAACCCACCAACGTCAGGAACGCCGCGATCACGTTCAAGCTTATTTCGTACCCGAAGATCGAGACCAGCCCCACGGTGAGTAGCACATCATGCATCACGGCGATGGTTGCCCCGACCCCATAGATGAACTCGAAACGAAATCCGATGTAAACCAGCATGGCTATCAGCGCGAGGATGGTTGCGTTGCGAGCCTTGCGGCGAAGCTCTTGCCCCACCACCGGCCCTACGATCTCGGTGCTGGAGTCGATGAGGGTGTTCTCCGGGTACTGCTCTTTGAGGGTAGTCAGGATCTGATTTGCTGTCGTATCGAGCTCACCGGTTTGCTGGGCGTCACGCTCCATCCGAATCATGACCTGATTCAGGTTGGGGTTGTCGTAGCGCTGGATGACGGCTTCGCCCAACCCGGAACCGCCGAGCGCCTTCCGGATGGAGTCGACTTGCGGTGTATTCTCGAACTTCGCGTAGACGATGGTGCCTTCCGAGAAGTCGATGCCGAAGCGCAGGCCGCCGGCGCGATAGATGTTGAACGCTCCCGCCAGAAAGACGAGGAACGAGAAGAAGATGAAGTACCAACGGTACTTCAACCAATTGATGTCGGTGTCGCGGAGAATATCCATGAAACTTCCTGCCTAAATGGACAGCGCTTCGACCTGTCGGCGTCCTAAGACGAGGTCGAAAATGAAGCGTGAGACGAAGATAGCGGTGAAAACGTTGGCCATCAAACCGATGCTGAGCGTAACCGCAAAGCCTTGCACCGGACCAGTCCCGAACTGGAAGAGGATGGCAGCCGCCACCAGGCTAGTGAGATGGGTGTCGAAGATCGTCCAGAAAACTTTACTGAACCCGGCGGAAATCGCCGTCCGAGGCGTCTTTCCACCCCGCATCTCTTCTTTGATGCGCTCGAAGATGAGCACATTGGAGTCGACGCCGATGCCAATGGTCAAAATGACCCCCGCGACACCGGGCAGCGTCAGCGTGGCTGCGAAGTAAGCCATGGCCCCGAGCAGCATGAGGAGGTTCAGCAACAGTGCCACGACTGCGTTGATGCCGGAGAGCCGATAGTAAAAGGGGATGAACAGGATGACGCCCGCTAGTCCGATCGCCGAAGCCAAGACGCCGCTGCGAATGGAATCGGCGCCCAGACTGGGTCCGACGGTGCGCTCTTCTTGATACTCCAGGGAAGCGGGCAGGGCGCCCGACCTCAAAGTAAGCGCCAGATTCTGAGCCTCTTCCAGCGTGAACTGGCCGGTGATCTGCCCCTGATCCCAGATCGCCGATTGAATGACCGGCGCCGAGAATACTTTGTCGTCGAGGATGATCGCCAGCTGTCGACCGACGTTTTCTTGTGTTGCACGACGAAACTTGTTGGCTCCCTCCGGTTTCAGGGTGAAGGAGACGTTCGGCGTGTTGGTCTCGAAGTCAATGGACTGCCGAGCGTTCTTCAGGTCGCGCCCGGTAATGATGGGCACCTTTTCCACCATGTACCAGACACCAGTGCCATCGGGCTCGACTCTGCCGGGAAGTACCTCCATACCCGGGAGCGCTACTTGGTCCTCGGTCGCTAGCGACCGAACGAGCTTGAGGTCTAGCTTTGCCGTCTCCCGTATGACCGTCTTGGCGTTGGCTACGTCGTCGTAGCCCGGCAGTTGAACCAAAATCTGGTCCCCTCGATCTCCGTGCGGTGCAATGACCGGCTCCGCCACCCCAAGCCCATCGACTCTTCGCCGGATGGTCTCGATCGCTTGGGTGACCGTTTCCTCTCGATTCCGATTGAGATCGGCGGGCCGCATGCGGAGTTCCCACACCCCCGGCTCGGGTCGCGTCGGATCCCAGCTCGGTAGATTGGTTTCGACCAAGGCCCGAAACTCTTGATCCTTGTTGACGTCGAGGCCGACCACTCGAACGCTGCCCGGATCGTCGGACTCGACGTTGTCGAAGAAGATGCTGTCCTCGTCGAGCAAGGAGCCGAGCGCGTCCACCGTCTCATTGGTCACCGCCACCAATGCGTCTATCGTGTTGACCTTCATGATGAGATGGATACCCCCTCGAAGATCGAGGCCGAGCTTGATCTTCTCCTCGGGCGGGGTCATCGATAAACCGAAGACCACCACCACCAGGGCGATGAGGGCCGCCTTCCACTTCATGTTTTTTCTCATGGGATGCTAACTCTCCGTGGATCCGGTTACGCGCCGGATCCCTTGCCGGCCGATTCTTCGACGCGACGCGCCACGGCAGACTTAGCAAGCTGAATTTTTACTTGGTCGGCGATGCGAAGCTGAATGACGTTTTCAGAGACACCGACGACCGTCCCGTAGACTCCGCCGCTGGTCACGATACGATCGCCGTTCTTCAAGCCCGATCGCATGTCCTCGGCCTCCCTCTGTCCCTTGCGCATCGGCCGGAAGACGATGAAGTAGAAGATGCTGAAGATGATGAGGATCAGCATGAGCTGATCGGTGAATCTGGGCCCGTCGCCGCCCGCAGCGGCCATCAGTATAGGCAACATCTTTTAATCATAGTTCAAGCTTCACGATCGCATCAAGTTGGGGTTTCTGACAGCCTTTGAGTGAGCTCCCGGCGTGTCGCCTCGAAGCGGTCCGATTCGATGGCGTTCCGAAGTTGGGCCATCAGTCTTTGATAGAAGGTCAGGTTGTGGATGGTGTTCAGCGTGGCGGAGGTCATCTCTCGCGCCAAGAACAGATGGCGGAGGTAGGCGCGAGAGAAGTGGCGGCAGGTGTAGCAAGGACACTCCGGGTCGAGTGCAGAGGAGTCATCGGAGAATCGAGCGTTTTTGATGGCGAGCTTGCCTCCGCTGGTAAAGAGCGTGCCGTTGCGGGCATTTCTGGTTGGAAGCACGCAATCGAAAAGATCGACTCCGTGGGCCACCGCTTCGACGATGTCGAGGGGGGTACCCGCTCCCATCAAGTAGCGGGGGCGGTCGGTGGGTAGCTCTTGAACCGTGAGGGCGGTCATCTCGTAGGTGAGTTCCTTGGACTCGCCTACCGCCAGGCCACCGATTCCGTATCCTGAGAAGTCGAGCTCCACCAACGCCTGCGCGTTCTCTCGCCGGATCTCGGAGAAGACGCCGCCCTGCACGATCCCGAAAAGGGCCTGCTCCTCGAGTCGGTGCGCCTCGCGGGATCGCCGAGCCCATTTCAGGCTGCGGTTGGCAGCCTCTCCCGCTTGTACCCGGCTCGCTGGGTACAGGACGCACTCGTCCAGGACCATGGCGATGTCCGAGCCCAGCATTTCTTGGATAGCCACCGCCCGCTCGGGCGTCAACTCGTGGAGGCTTCCATCCAGGTGAGAACGGAACGTCACCCCCTTGTCCTCCACCCGTCGCAAAGAGGAGAGGCTCGCCACTTGGAAACCGCCGCTGTCGGTCAGAATCGGTCCGTCCCAATTCATGAGACGGTGAAGACCCCCGAGCGAGGCTATCCGCTCGGCGCCCGGGCGCAACATCAAATGGTAGGTGTTGGAAAGGACGATTCGGGAGCCCGTCTCCTCGACCTGCCGAGGCGTGAGTGATTTGACCGCGGCCTGGGTGGCAACCGGCATGAACGCGGGAGTGGTCGAATCACCGTGAGGCGTCGTCAGTCGCCCGTGGCGCGCATCGCCGGAGTTGGAAAGGCGCTCGAAGGTAAACACAGCAAGAATCATGGTACGCGACTTTCGCGAGTTTCGGCACGGGGGGTGCCTGTTGGAACCATCACCGCCTGACCCGCCCTGGACGGGCTGAAGTAGAAGAATGCTAGAATCGAGAGGATCCCAATGGCCAAGCGTCTTAAGGTCGGAGTCCTCTTCGGAGGCCGGTCCGCGGAGCACGAAGTCTCGCTGCGTTCGGCGGCGGCGGTAGTAGGAGCCCTCGCTCGCGACAAGTACGAAGTGATCCCGCTCAAGATCGGGCGGGACGGAGGGTGGCAGCTTCCCGCGGCTCGGGAGCACGCTTTTCTCGAGGGAGTCGCGGGTGAGGAGCCCAAGCCGACCGGGCTCTTGGCCGATCCAACCTCGTCGGAGCTGCTCGTTCAGCAGGAGCCGCAAGCGAGCTGGCGATCCCACCCGGGACCCGGGCAGCTGGACGTGGTGTTCCCCGTGCTGCACGGAACGTATGGCGAGGACGGAACCGTGCAGGGGTTTCTCGAGCTAACTGGGATTCCGTACGTCGGTGCGGGAGTTGCGGCGTCGGCCGTCGCCATGGACAAGGCGCTCATGAAATCCGTCTTCCGCGACCGGGGCCTGCCGGTTCTCCCGTATCAAGTGGTCTCGAGATACGAATGGGATCGAGCCCCAAAAAAGATACTTGCGGCGATCGAAAAGACCCTTTCCTATCCGCTCTTCGTCAAACCGGCCAACCTGGGATCGAGTGTCGGTGTGACCAAAGTCAAGACTTTCGCCGAGCTCACACCGGCCGTGAACGAAGCCTTCCGCTATGATCGTAAGACGATCGTCGAGCAGGGTGTCGATGCTAGGGAAATCGAGGTCAGCGTACTAGGCAACGACGAGCCGCGAGCTTCTCTGCCCGGTGAGATCGCTCCTTCGCGAGAGTTCTACGACTACCGAGCGAAATATATCGATGACGACTCAAAACTTCTGATCCCCGCGCCTTTGGACGAAGGGACGACGACTCGCGCCCAACAGTTGGCGGTCGACGCCTTCACCGCCGTAGACGCGGCGGGTATGGCTCGTGCCGATCTTTTTCTTTCACGGTCGACGGGGGAGTTCTTCGTGAACGAAGTCAACACCATTCCTGGTTTTACTTCGATCAGCATGTACCCGAAACTTTGGGAAGCGAGCGGTCTCTCGTTTTCCGAGTTAGTCGATCGTTTGATCGAGCTCGCGTTGGAACGATCTTCACAAAAAGCCAGCCTAGAGACGAAATATTCTGCTGGTGAAATCGAAGAATAACCAGCATCGATTTTCTCTTTTTTATCCCCACAAAATGATCCGGCTAGCCCAACCCTCTATTTTACTGCTTTTTTCTCGTTTCGTAAAACGCCACTCGGCTAAGACTCTCAATCCAAAGACGCAATTCTCTCGAGGTGCAAAAAATGCTTGACAGGTTCCGAGAGCCCCCTTATCCTACATCTAGTATGTCAAGCTCAGGCTCAATCAACTGCTAGTTGTTCGGATTTCCTTGAGGTCCAATGGGGGGCTTTGGGGAGGGTCGAAGTGCAGTTAGTTTGAGTTCTGGAGCTGACAGGCATGAGACGTATGGCAAAAGTTGAAATGATGATAGTTTTCGGAAAGAAAGCTCACTTTTCAGCTCGCGCCGCACGTCGCGACCAATGCCTAACCCCTAAATAGAGAGGAGGCGAAAACTATGGCGAAACGTCGAAAGAAAGCTGCCAAGAAAAAGGCGAGCAAGAAAAAGAAGTAACTGACTCTCTCAGGGGTACCGAGAGCGGGGGTGATGAACTCACCCCCCTTTTTTTTGCATTGTTACTGGCTAAGTACCAAGAACGTATCGATCGATCGCCTGGGCTACACCCTCCTCGTCGTTGCTCCCGGTAACCGCGAAACCGCGCGCACGGAGCTCGGGTGCTGCGTTGGCCATCACCACCGCGAATCCCGCTGCCTCCAGCATTCCCAGATCGTTCCAGTTGTCTCCGATCGCCATGATCTGGTCGGACGATACGCCCTCCGCTGCCGCTAGGAAACGGAGGGCCGCGGCTTTACCGGCACCCGGTGCGAGAACATCCAGCAGAGCAAAATCGGAAACCTCGTACTCCGTTCGAGCGACACTAATTCTGGCGCCGAATGCGTCCTGGAGCACGGTGGCCGCGGCGCGAATCTCCGAGACCGTGCCGGCAAACATGATTTGGACAGGATCGCGTGAGAGGACCGCGGCGATGTCCGGAACCCATTCGGGAGGAGGCGTCGTCGTCTTGTCGAGGTAGAGTTCGAGCGAGCGACTCACGGGAGCCCCTGACTGAATCAGTAGGCGGCCTTCCCCGTTAGGGCCATCGTGCACGACGGGAGCGACTCCGACCCGACGTGCTAGCCCAAGAACCTCCCTGCCTAGCGCCAGAGGCATCAGGTTCCGTTTCAAAATCGGCCCGTCGAGACTTTGGCTGATCAAAGCGCCTCCGTTGAGGACCATCGTCATCTCGAGGCTCAGCCCACCCAGAGACGGCCGCGTCGCGGGAAGTCGACGCCCCGTGACCACCGCGAGCTTCACTCCCTGTCGCTGCGCTCGTTCCAGTGCACGCCGATTGGCCTCTGGCACGGTTCGTTGCGAGTCGAGGAGAGTGCCGTCCAGATCAATCGCCAACAGGCGGAAACGGGACATGAACGAGACTAGAAGACAGAATTGATTGATGGGAGCCGGCCGGCGCTGGTCGTCGGGCCAGAAGGGGCCGTGACGCCGTCCCAGATCACCACCTTCTGAATGACGTCGCCCCGCACCAATCGGTCCACCAGGTCCATCCCTTTGATGACCTGCCCAAAGGCGGTGTAGGTCCCCGCGAGTTGAGGTTGCGGGAGGTGGGTGATGAAGAACTGGCTACCCGCGGTGTCCTTGCCACCCGGGAGTGCCATTCCCAACGTTCCTCTCAGGAAAGGCCGGCGGTTGACTTCGGAACGCACGGTATAACCCGGGCCGCCGTGTCCATCGCCTCTTGGGTCGCCCCCCTCGATGAGGAAGTTCGGGACAACTCGGTCGATGCTCAGGCCGTTGTAGAAGCCCTCACGGGCCAGCTTCATGAAGTTGGCAACGGTGACCGGTGCGTCGATGATGAAAAGCTCGACCTCGATGATCCCCTTTTCGGTGCGGATGAAGGCGTGAGGCGTGTAGGGCGGGCTGAGCAGGTCTAGGTAGTCATAGAGGTTTCGGCCGGTCTCCAGAGCCTCCGCGCGAGCGGTCGTATCGCCAAGGCGTCTTAGAACTTCGGCGGCGCGTTTGCGAACGAGCCAGGAGCGATCTTGGACCGCCAACTGCGCGCCCGGCTTGAGGGCATCGGTCCCATAGTGTTCCAGAGCAGTCAGGATGGCGAGACCCGGATCGGATACGTCCTCCGGGAGCGAGGCTTCGAGGGCGGCGAGGAGTCGAGCGACGCCGCCTTCCGGACGGAGTTCGCCGAGGCCGTTGGCAGCGGCGGCTCGCTCGAAGGGATCCTCGCTCTTGAGGTGTTCCAAGAGGATCGGACCCGCCTCGGAAGGAGAGGCGAGGACGAGGGCGTCGAGGGCAGCCGGACGCACTCGGAAGTCTCGATCGTCAACCATCTGTTTGAGCAGAGACGTAGCTCGGTCTCCCCCGATTTGCCCGAGTAGGCTAGCCAAATCGGCCCGCACGCTCCAGTCACCATCGGGGTCCATCCCTGACAGAAGGAGCCAGAAGCTTGGACGGTCCTGAAAGGCGACCGCCCGGAGCGCTGCCGCCCGGAGCCACGGATTGGGGTCCGACATTTGGTAGATGAGCGGATCGGCGGCTCGCGGATCCGGCAAGGTTGCCAACGCCCGGATCGCCTCCACTTTCACGAAGGTGGTGTCCTCCGACAGGAGCTTGATTAGGCGAGGCACGGTATGGCTGAGACCCAACGTCGCCGCCGCGCGGACCGCCTCGATCCTGACTTTTTCGTCGGGGTCGGTAAGGAGCTGGACGATGGCCCGATCCGATTGCTCGCGCGGAAGTCTCGCCAGCCCTCGTGCTCCCAGCGCTCGCAAGTAGGGGTCGTTCGAGCCTGAATAATGAAGTAGAAGCGGTGCGAGCTCCTCGGCCCTGAAGTACGCGCTCGACCAAGCCGCTGGCCACCAGATGAAGCGAGGCTGACTTTGCTCGGTAGCCAAGATGCTCCACGCCGATCGGAGATTGTTCTTCTGTGCGAGAGCAAACAGGCCGAGTCGGAGGTCCGGATGAGGCATCTTCGGATGGGACCGCTCGATGTCCTCTCCCCAATGGAGGGGGGTTCCGCGTGGGAGTCGGTCTCTAAGTCCGGCACCGATCTGAACGGCCACGGGATCGGGTCCTTTTCGACCGAGGGCCTCTGCCGCGCGGCCTCGGACCTCGGCGTCTTCGTCGGACAAGGCCTTCTCAAGCGCTGCCGAGGCCTCGTCGGAGAGAGCTCCGTCGAGAAGCCCCAACGAAAAAGCCGCGACCGCTCGCAGATCGGAATCGGAGTCCGATAGCTTGGCGACCAAATGCGGTTCTCCGGCTGGCGAACCGATCCGGCCGAGGGCGAGAACGGCGCGAAGCCTAATCCGAGGGCTAGGGTCGCTCAGTCGGGTGACGATCTCCCCCGCGCCTAGGGAGCGTTCGTCTTCCAGCATCATCAGGCGAGCGAATTTCTGGTCGGGGCGGAGCTCGGTGTAGTCGAGCGATGCGCAACCACTAGCCAGCGAAGCGCTGAGCAAAATGCTGAGACGGCAGCTCATTCGTAGTGGGGGATTATATCCCGAAGTGCGGGAGCGTCTCCGAGGGCGGTTATTCTTCGTTGTTCTTGAGGAAGACTTGCCTCTTGCCCGCCGGGTCCACCGGTAGCGAGCCTCGAGTTCTTCCAGGCTCGGCGGCGGAAGCGTTTCGAGAGCCTTGGGCGACGTCAGCGGGAAGCCTGTTTGTTGCCGAATCTCCTGCAAAGTGCGCAGCAGGGATTCGAGTCGGGTGTTGGTCGCGCCCAGCGAGCGGGGCGGTCATCCGGTCGTAGGGCGTGGCATGGGCATGTCCTTCAGGGACGTATCAATGCCTTGACCACCTTGAGTGAAGCCACGTCTTCCAAAGCCTGAGCCGCTTCTGAGAGTGAGTACTCCCGGGTGATGAGATCTCTCCACGGGAAGCGCTTGGCGACCGACGTGAGCGAGCGGGTGGCCCGGTAAAAATGCCGGAACTCGAACCCGAAGCAACCCCGAACGTCGAGCTGTTTGCGGTTCAGGTGATGGTGAGGATTGAAGACCGCATCCCCCGCGTCCGTGTACTGTCCTGCGACGACGACGGTACCGGCCTCCCGCACGATCTCGAACGCCTCGACGACCGCCTCCGGTCGGCCCGCCGCTTCGATCACGACGTCTGGACCCCGGCCTTCCGTTTGATCGCGCGACCATGCGACCCGGTCCCGTTTTTCGGAGCCAGTGATATCCATCGTGGCGTCCGCCTCCATCTGACGGGCTGCTTCGAGTCGAGCTTCCGGGGCTCCGGTGACCAGAACCCGTCCCGCACCCGCCAAACGTGCGAACGCGGCGGCGGAGAGTCCCACCGGTCCCGCGCCCATGACCAAGACCGAAGACCCGATTTCGATGTCCGCCCGGTCGACGGCTCGGTAGCCGGTGTGGAGACCGCATCCCCCGCCCATGTAGTCTTCGACCGATAGCCCCGCGGTCAGCTTGAGGATTTTGGTTCCCGGCTCCAGGTAGATGTGGGTCGACCAACCACCCGACGGCTTGTCACCGGGCAATGTGATGCCGTACACCCGTCGGTGTGGACAGCGCGTCGGTGCCGCGGCGACCGTGCAGGCGTAGCAGGCCCCACAAGCGCCGATGACGTCATAGAACACGACGGTGTCCCCGGGGCGGACAGGGGTGCCCTCGGCGTCTTGCACTTCAGAGATCGTCTCCTCGACGCGCCCGATCGAGATATGGCCGGGGATTAGGGGATAGGGAACACCGTCCAGGCGGCCGTGATACAGGTGGACGTCGGTGCCGCAGACCTCACTGGCGATCGTTCGTAGGAGAATCGCTCCTGGTACCAGATCGGGGATGGTGATTTCTGTCGTCTCCGGCGGGACACCGGGAGCGGGTATGACCGCGGCGTGACAGCTAGGCATTTCTAGTGCCTCGATGCGCGCTCAGTCATCGATGAATGGCGCGCGGCCCCACGCCCACGCCTCATGCTTCGTCGACTGCGCATGAGCTCATGGCTACGTCCGCGCGCTCGGCGCCTCGCTCCTCCATCAGTGCTGCGGGGCCCCACCGCCGCCTGGCTCGCTCCGGTCGACAGGCTCGCGCTGCGGCCCGCGGCGGCTGCGGGACAGCTGACGGCTCTTGCTCGGCTTCCCGCCATCGAACTTTTAGCACCCTGCTAGGCTCGTTTCAGCACGGCAGAATTCAAAGAGTGTCGTTGGATGCGATCCTCCAACACCCGGTAGCCGATGCCGGCCTCGGTGGGGACGGCGATCGTGCCGTCGGATCTAACTTCCACTCGCGGCTCGATGACTTCCTCTTTGAAATAGCGCTTGCTGTCGGACACGTCGCCAGGCAGAGCGAAGTTCTCGAGGGTGGAAAGGTGGACGTTGTGTGCCCGCCCGATTCCACTTTCCAGCATCCCCCCGCACCAGACCGCGGCCCCTTGAGACGCCGCAATGTCGTGAATTGCCTTGGCTCGGGCCAGGCCCCCGACCCGCCCGGCCTTGATGTTAATGATGCGGCAGGCGCCCATTTCGAACGCCTTCCGGGCATCTTCCGGAGAATGGATCGATTCGTCGAGACAAATAGGAGTGCGTATCTCTCGTTGGAGCTTCGCGTGGTCCCACATATCGTCGTACGCCAAAGGCTGCTCGATCATCATGAGATCGAATTGATCGAGATCTTTGAAGAGAGGAATGTCTTCGAGCGTGTACGCGGAATTCGCATCGATCATGAGGGGAGTGTCGGGAAATCTTTCCCGGATGGCGGCTACGACATCACGATCCCAGCCCGGCTTGACCTTGACCTTGATCCGTCGATAGCCGCAGGCCAATTCGGTCTCTATCTTCTCCAGCAATTGACCCACACTTTTCTGGATTCCGATTGACACTCCCGACTCGATCTCGGCTCTCGTACCTCCGAGCGCTTTGGAAAGCGGCTCCCCCCGCTGGCGCGAGTAGGCGTCCCAACACGCCATCTCCACCGCGGCCTTCGCCATGTTGTGTCCCCGAACCAAATCTAGGGAGGGGACGATCTCCTGAGGGTGCGCGAATTCTCGTTGGAAGACCGCCGGAGCGATGAAATCCTCGATGACGTGCCAGGCAGTGCGAATGGTCTCGGAAGAATAGCTCGGCGCATCGTCGGCCACGCATTCGCTCCAGCCGACGACTCCGTCCACCCTGACTTTCAGGACCAAGAAGTGCTGGTAGTCGACGCGGGCGAAGCTGGTCTCGAAGGGGAAGAGTAGATCCAGCTTCAGTTCTTGGATCTCAATCGTTTCTACGTTCACACAACCTTCCTTATCGAGTGGACGGGAAATAATCAGTAGTCGGTCAGCTATCAGTCTCACTAAGGGAGGAAACGGCCCACGGACTCGATCTTGCTGAGGTCGACATAAATGACCGTGACCATCAGAAGCAACAAGAGCACGAAGCCCACTTGCAGGACGCGTTCCTTCAGCTGCAGACTGAAATCGCGACGGGCCAGGCCCTCCAAGAGGATGATCGCGATATGGCCGCCGTCCAACACCGGAATCGGTAGCAGGTTGAAGATCCCGAGCTGAAGGCTGATCACGGCCATGAGGGTGAAGAGGTTGCGTGCCCCGCTTCTTGCAGCCTGTCCCGAGGCTCTCGCGATCCCGATGGGGCCCATCATCTGCCGCATCGAGAGCTTTCTCTGAATCAAACGACCCAAGACGACGAAGGTGAGCTGGGTAATGCGAGCGGATTCGGTCACCGCGGCACCGAAAGCCTTGACCGGATTGCTGATCTGCTGCATCGCCAACGGGGAGGGAAGCTCGATCCCGATGAGGAACCGCTCCCCCTCTTTCTTGGGGGTGACGGTTATCTCTAGCGGGCTTCCATTCCGCAGGATCGCGAGTGTGACAGGCGCTCCCTCTTTTCCTCCGATGGCCTCGATGAGCTCTTGGTTGCTGAAGATGGCTTTGTCGTCGACTTTGACGATCAGGTCGCCTTCGAGGAGACCGGCCTGCTCCGCCGGGAAGCCTTCACTCAACCCTTCGACGCGCGGCTGAACCGCGGGAAAAAGGCCGGTGTAGCCGATCCCTTCTTCTCCGCGGGCCTCGATGGCCAGCTCGGTTTCGACGGTCTGGCCGGCACGCTCTAGGGTCAGGGCCACGGTTTGGTTGGGGCTGATGTGGAAGGTGTCTAAGGCCTTCATCCAGCTATCGACCTGTTGGCCGTCGATAGCGACGATCCGGTCGCCGGGCTCGACGCCCGTGGCGACCGCCGGGGAGTCTCCTGAGACGAAGCGGACTACCGGTGGATCCTCGAGGCCTACCGGTCGATCGATCCCAACCATGAAGAGGACAGTGAAAAGAAAGATGGTCAGGACGATGTTCATCGCCGGTCCCATCGTCAGGATGGCGATTCTCTCTAGCTTCGTCCTCGAGTAGAACTCATCCTCATTGCCGGAGACCTCGTTAGGGTTTTCCCCGGCCATCTTCACATAGCCCCCCAAGGGGAGCATGCCGATTCGGTACTCGGTGTCGCCCCACTTCCTACCAATCAGCTTGGGTGGAAAACCGAGCGAGAAGACATGGACCTTGACTCCGATCCACTTGGCGGTGAGGAAATGGCCGAGCTCATGAATGAAGATCATGACCCCGAGAACGAAGATGAACGCTATTACGCTTAAGAACAAGATGCTGGCTCCATTCCTTAGTGCGCGCGGGGCCCCACCGCCGCCTGGCTAGCTCCGGTCAAAGCAACCACGCAATTTGGCGGCCAACACGCGACTCGCGTCGGCTCGCTCTTCGCTCGCGCCTAAAACCACGGCCAGGTTCCCTTGAGCACTTTTGCTCACTTACTCAATTCCTCCCGGCCGACCGACCCTAACGGGTCGGTTTCCCTGCTAGCTCAACGCTGGCGCAGCGACGAGCCGTCGCGCTTCTTCCCTTGCCCACTCGTCGGCATCCAATACGGTGTCCAAATCGCTGGCGTCCTCACGGTGGTGGCGGCTCAGAGTCTCGCCCAGTATCTCGGGTATCTGAAGAAAACCGATGCGCTCTTCGAGGTAGGCGGCCACCGCTATTTCGTTGGCGGCATTGAGAACCGCCGGCGCGGTGCCACCGGTCTCGATGGCCTGGTAGGCCAACCGCACGCAAGGAAAACGCTCCAGGTCCGGAGGATGGAACTCCAGCGACATCGGTTGATCCAGATCGAGCGGCGGGAGGTCGCTGGTTAAACGCTCCGGGTATGTCAGCGCGTATTGGATCGGTAGCCTCATGTCGGTCACCCCGAGCTGCGCGAGCAATGATCCGTCTTCGAACTCGACCATCGAGTGGATCGTTGATTGCGGATGTACAACGATGCGGACTTGCGACGGCGCCAAACCGAAGAGCCAACGGGCTTCGATGACCTCGAATCCCTTGTTCATCATCGTTGCAGAGTCGATACTGATCTTGGGCCCCATTTCCCACGTCGGATGTTTGAGTGCATCCACGGGACCGGCTCGCCGCATCTCTTCGAGACTCGCGCGCCGGAAAGGGCCACCGGAAGCGGTAAGCCAGATGCGGTGCACGGTGTCTTCGCGCCCGGCCAAGCATTGATGGATCGCGTTGTGCTCGCTATCTACCGGGAGAAGCACGGCACCAGAGTTAGCAAGCGCTCTCGTCATGATCTCCCCGGCAACGACTAACGTTTCTTTGTTCGCCAGGGCGACGGTTTTGCCGGCCTCGAGAGCGCGCAGCGTGGGCACTAGACCAATCGCACCCACCGTCGCGGAAACGACGAGATCCACTTCCGGATGCGTGGCGACATCTACCATCCCTTGAATCCCGCTGCCAACCGCGACGTCTCCGAAACGCGTTCTCAACCCAGCCGCATCGTGCTCGTCTCGGATCGAGACGACTTTCGGCCGGAAGCGTGTAACCTGCTCCGACAGCTCCTCGACCCGAGTCCCGGCGGACAGTCCCACCACCGAGAACCGATCGGCGAGTCGCTCGACGACCCGCAGGGTGTTGATCCCGATGGAACCGGTGGAGCCGAGAATAGCGATGCCCTTCAAAGGAAAGCGTCTCCTACATTATTGTCGCTGAGCCGCGGTGGATCGCGCCATCCGGCCAGGAAAACCTCTCAAACAATATTCTAGCGGACAGGGGCGCTTACCCCAAACTCGTTGTGGTTGTCAGGCGGATGTAGGCCAGAAGGGCAGGGGCGCTGAAATAGAGGCTGTCCAGCCGGTCTAGGATCCCTCCATGGCCAGGCATCAGGGTTCCCGAGTCCTTGACCCCCGCGCCACGCTTCAAGAGCGACTGAAACAGATCCCCCGCCACTCCCAGCAGCGCCAGCACAACTCCCAGTAGTGCCGCGTGCAGAAGCCCGACATGGGGAAGCAGCACGTGGGCGGCGACGATCGCCGCAGCGACCGAGACCATCACCCCGCCAACTAGACCTTCGGCGGTCTTTTTTGGGCTGAGCGCCGGTACGAGCCGCCTCTTCCCCAGCGACCGTCCAACGTAATAAGCGCCGGTATCCCCCAACATGGTGACGATGAGAAGAAACAGTACCCAGTTCCGACCCACGACTTCTGGTGGTGTCAGCCTCAAGCCGACGACGGTACCCAGCATGAGCCCGGCGTACAACGGCCCGAGGATGGTGATCGCCACCTCCGCGGTCGTTTCCCGTTTAGGAGCGCCGCGCCACATTGCGGCCAGCCCGACTGTCATCGTAAGCGCCATGACGACCCAAATCGGGCCGGGCGATTGTGGATAGAAAGCCGCCACGAGCAAAACGGTCGCCAGGTATGCCGGGGCACGAAACACCCGGTAACCGCTTTTGCCCGCCATCACGAAGAGCTCGCGCACGCCGAGCAAACCGACAAGCTCGGCGAGCAAGAGAAGTCCCCAGGCAGGCGTAAAGAGAATTATGGCGAGAAGAGGAGGTATGAGAACGAGCGCGGTGACAACCCGGCTCATTCGTCAGGCGTAGCTTCGTTTGGGAGACAGGACGTGGATGCCGCCATAGCGACGATCGCGTTTCTGGAATTCGAAGATGGCTTCGAAGAGGTCCCTCTTCCGGAAGTCGGGCCACAAGGTATCGGTGACCCAGATTTCGGCGTAGGCAATCTGCCAGAGTAGAAAGTTGGAAACCCGCAGCTCACCACTCGTTCGGATCAATAGATCTGGATCTGGCATGCCGGCGGTGTACATGTGCTCCGAGAGCATCTGCTCGTCGATGTTGAGCGGTGTGCCGGAACGTGAGTTTTGCTCCAACGCTTCGCGGATCAGCGAGCGACAGGCGTCCACGATCTCCGCTCGCCCTCCGTAGTTGAGAGCGATGTTGAACACGAGGCCGGTGTTGTCGTGTGTTCTTTCCATTCCGGTCTCGAGCGCCGATACGACGTCGTCTGGGAGCTCGTTGAGCCGGCCGATCACTTGGAAGCGAATGTTGTTCTTCTCGAGGGCGGAAAGCTCGAGCCCCAGATAACGCTTGAGTAGCTTCATCAGCGTATCGACTTCTCTCTTGGGGCGTTTCCAATTCTCTTGGGAGAATGCGTAGAGGGTGAGGACTTGAATATCCATCCGCGCGCAAGTTTCCACGGCTTCTCTCACGGACGCGATGCCCGCACGGTGGCCTTCCACGCGGGGAAGGCTGCGTCCTTGCGCCCAGCGACCGTTGCCATCCATGATGATGGCAACGTGGGCGGGTAGGCGCTCGAAATCGATCCGGTGGAGCAGCTCGTCCTCGATGGAGCCTTTGCGAACGACTTTTTCTACTTCGGCGAGACTCATTTTCCCAATCCCCAACTTTAGCATACATGCGGGGGTTGCGAACCACCGTCTGGCCAAGTGGATAGTAGCAACGGCATATTTTGGCGGTCGTCAGGATTTAAGGGGCGCCGGGTTAACTCCATCGTAGCAACGCCACATTTTGGCGCTCGCCACGATCTGAGGACCGCCTGGCTAGGTGGATAGTGGCAACGGGACGTTTTGGCGTTCATCTGTAGCGTTCACTCCGCTCAGTGATTTGTTGTTTTGCGCGCTTGCGCTCGTGATCGATCAACCATTGCTTACGCCAGCGCCCACCGCCGTAACCAGTAAGTGACCCGTCGGCGCCGATAACGCGGTGGCAAGGAATCACGATGGCAATTTGATTGGCACCGTTGGCGCGTGCAACGGCGCGACTCGCGGTTGGTCTCCCAACCAGCTTTGCGATATCGCCGTAGCTTCGTGTTTGGCCCCATGGAATCTCGCGCAGCGCGCTCCAGACACTGCGTGTAAAGTCGCTGCCCAGCTGAGCAATGGGTGTCTCGAATCCAGTGAAGCGGCCACTGAAATAGTCATCGAGTTCAGATGCGATCTGCTGAGTTGCGGGGTAACGACCGATACCGATTGCGCCTCGTTTTGCTTGGAGTCGCTTTAACCCGCTGGGCAACCCCTTGCGATCGAAAAACTCCAACAGGTTTAGCGCATGCGCATCAGCCACCGCGATCATCGCGCCCAAAGGAGTTTCCAACCAATCGGCCTTCAAGCCCGACCCATTCTTGAGTTCTGAAGGTGCGCGACCAAGAATTCTTGCAAAGGCGGCGCGAAAACCACTGCCGGATTCAAACCCGGCGTCAAACTGCGCGTCCAGGACACGCGCGCCCTCAGAGAGTTTCGACGCACCGTTGCGGACACGTCGAAGGCGCGCCATCTCCAGAAATGTGATGCCGAAGTGCCGCTTGAAAACACGTCGCACCGTGGACGGATCCAACCCCCTCGCCACGACATCCTCTTCGCACCAACGCCTCGATGGGTCATGCTCGAGCGCATCTACCAAGGATCGAACCACGGGATCCGCTTCGCCGGCCGAGGTCAGCGGACGGCATCGCTGGCAGGGGCGAAATCCGGCATCCAAACACGCAGCAACACTTGCGAAGAACCGGCTGTTTTCTCGTTTGGGTTTTCTTGCCGGGCAGGTCAGTCGGCAGAAAATGCCGGTACTGCTTACGCCAACCCAGGCAAGCCCCTCAAAAGAGGGATCGCGGGCGATCAGAGCCTTGTACAGCGAATCGTCGTTCGGCAAGTCAAATAGCATTTTCTATTACTACCAAATTGAACGGCTTGGTGCCGACGCAAATCGGGCGTCTATTTTTTTCAAGGGCCGATGTCATTCGGGAGCGTGCCGTGATTGAGAACTGTACTCGCCTGCGGATGATACCAAAGCGCCTCGAGGATGCTCAGGTGGTCTTCGGCGCCTGGTGTAATGTGTCCAAGTGTTGTTGTGCCTATGGGTACGGCGCTCGTGCAGGAAGCTCGAGATTGGCAACTGGGTATTTTGGCGGCGAGCAGGCGCTGAGTGATGCCGACCAGGACGCCCTGCAGAATCTAGGGCGCGCTCTCCCTAGGCGGAGGCCGAGACAGGAAAGCTTCGGAGGTACTTCTTCAAGAAGCGAGCGGTGTAGGAGGTCTCACCCATGGCGGCGACTTCGGCCGGCGGTCCCCAGGCGACCAAGCGGCCTCCTTGCTCCCCTCCTTCGGGTCCGAGATCGACGACACAATCGGCTTCTCGGACGACTTCCAGATTGTGCTCGATCACGACGACCGTGTTCCCTTGGTCAACCAACGACTGGAGCGAACCCACCAGTTTCTCGATATCCGCCATGTGTAGACCGGTGGTCGGCTCATCGAGCACGTACAGCGTCGAACCACGGCTGGGTTTTGCAAGCTCGTAGGCGAGCTTGATCCGTTGCGCTTCGCCGCCGGACAGAGTGTTCGACGGTTGCCCGAGCGTAAGGTAGCCGAGCCCCATCTCGTTGAGGATTCGAAGCGGCCGATGTATCGGCTCTATCGGACGGAAGAGCTCCTCGGATTCCGTGAACGTCATCTCTAGAACCTGATGAATGTTCTTGCCGCGGTACGTGACCGAGAGGGTTTCCTCGTTGTATCTCCGGCCGTCGCAGACCTCGCAGTGGACGTAGACGTTGGGCAAAAAACTCATCTCCATCTTTATCCGGCCTTGGCCCGTACAATTTTCGCATCGGCCGCCTTTGACGTTGAAAGAGAACCGACCGGGCGCGTACCCGAGCATGCGGGCTTCCGGAGTCGAGGCGAACAGTTTTCTGATTTCGTCGAAAAAGCCGACATAAGAGGCGGGAATGGAGCGTCGTGTTTTTCCGATCGGGGTTTGATCGACCTCGAGAACGCGCGTGAAGGCATCGGCCCCAGTGACTTCCCGGTGCTCGCCGACCCGTCCTCCGCTCCCCGTCAGCTTGCGGCGAACGGCGCGATAGAGGATGTCACGGACCAAGGTGCTCTTTCCCGACCCCGAAACACCGGTGACGACACTCAGCCGACCGGTGGGGAACCGCACGCGGATATTCTTCAGGTTGTGCTCTTTCGCTCCGCGTATGGTTACGAAGGAACAGCCTTCGAGAGATCGCGGCCGCCTCGTTGGCACACCGTTCTTGCGTTTCAGAAACCGGCCAGTCAGCGAGTGGGGATTTGCTTCGATCTCGGCGGGGCTTCCTACTGCGACCACTTCGCCACCCGCGGCTCCTCCTCCCGGGCCGAGGTCGATCACATGATCCGCTTGACGGATCGTGTCTTCATCGTGCTCGACGATGACCACTGAATTGCCGGCCCGCTGAAGTTGACGCAGGGTATTCAAAAGCACCCGATTGTCTCGAACGTGAAGACCGATGGTCGGTTCGTCGAGAATGTAACAAACGCCCCTCAGGTTCGAGCCGAGTTGCGCCGCGAGACGAATACGCTGCGCCTCTCCTCCCGAGAGCGTGTCGCTCCGTCGGGACAACTGAAGATAGGAAAGGCCAACTTGCAAGAGAAAAGAAAGGCGCGCGGTAATCTCTTTGAGGATATTGTCGGCGATGACGCCAGTTCTTCCCTGAAGATCCACGCCCGACAAGAACTGGAGTGCTCCTTCGGGCGTCAGGTCTGCGACCTGATGAATACCGAGGCCGCTCAAGCGTACGGCGCGGGCGATGCGGTTGAGCCGACCGCCGCCACACTCGGAGCAAGGGGTTTGAGAACGAAACTGCTGCAGGTGCTCGGCTAACTCGCCCGTGGCTTCTGTATAGATCCGCTCCAAGTACGGAAGGACCCCTTCTAGCTCGGTGGTTCCGAAAAGAAAAGCTTCCCGTTGCTTGCGCGCCACTTTGTCGAAAGTCCGTCGCCGATCGATCTTCAACTTCGTTGCCATGCGAAGCACTCGCGCCGAGTGCGAGGCGCTTCGGGGAAATTTCTTGGAGCTATTGACGAGGGGTACGATCGCCCCTTCATCCAGCGAGACGCCCCGGTCCGAAACGACGAGCTCCGGATCGAACGCTTCCCGATATCCCATGCCGCGGCAGGCCGGACACGCTCCGTAGCGGCTGTTGAACGAAAAGAGCCTCGGGTCGAGCTCTTCGTAGCTGGTCTCGCACCGCGGGCAGGCTCGCCTTAGATTGTAATAGCGGGCTTCCTTGGCGCTTACCATTACGACCGCGCCCCGTCCTAGCTCCAGAGCTCGTCGAAGTTGGGCACGTCCGTTCGGCGCAGTCGCCGCGTCCAGGGTTAGCTCCGCTACGACGGCTTCGATGTCGTGCTCGACGTAGCGACGAAGTGGGCGTGCCGCCGCGGTAGGGATCATCTTCCTGTCGATGCGCAGCTTCTCGAAACCTTCTTTGGCGGCGCGCTCCAAGACCTCTCGATGAGAACCCTTTCGCGCACGTACCAGTGGCGCCAGGAGCAGCACTCTCTCTTTCTTGAACCGGCGAGCCATATCACTAGCGATCTGATCTTCGGTCTGAGGCGTGATGGGTATGGCGCATTCCACGCAATGCTGAACGCCCACCTTGGAGTACAGCAGCCGCAGGTAGTGGTAAATCTCGGTGGTGGTGGCGACGGTGGAGGTGCGACCACCCTGCGTGAGTCTTTGCTCGATCGAAACGGTGGGCGGAATACCCAAGAGCAAATCGAGCTCCGGTTTGTCCATCACGCGGATGTACTGGCGGGCGTATGCGGAGAGGCTTTGGATGAATCGCCGCTGGCCTTCCGCGAACAGGATATCGAATGCCAACGTGCTCTTGCCTGAACCGGAGAGGCCAGTGACGACGACCATCTGATCACGGGGCGTGTCGACGGTGACGTTTTTTAGGTTGTGATGACGGGCGCCAATGACGCGAACCGCCCCGGTGTCGACCTCCTGACGAGGAAGTGGTGAAGATGCGATGCGAGGTGGCTTCTGTTTCAAGTAAGGCGCCAGGTATCGTCCGGTTTGGGACGCGCGCGATCGCACTATCTGTTCCGGAGTCCCTGTTGCAACGACCCGTCCACCGGCGTCGCCCCCCTCCGGCCCCAGGTCGATCACCCAATCGGCGTTTTTCACGACGTCCATATTGTGCTCGATGACCAGGATGCTGGCACCTCGCGCGAGAAGTTTGTCGAACGCGGATAGGAGGACGCGGATGTCGTCGAAGTGTAGTCCGGTGGTCGGCTCGTCGAATAAGAACAGCGTTCCTTCCGCGACCGCACCGCTCATGTGGTAGGCCAGCTTCAATCGCTGGGCCTCACCGCCGGATAGAGTGTTGACCGGTTGACCGAGACGCAGATACCCGAGCCCCACCCCACGCAGCACCTCCAAGGGAGTCACGATCTTCTCCCATCCAGCGAAGAAGCGAATCCCTTCCGTCACCGTCATCTCGAGCACGTCTTGAATGTTCTTCTCGCGAAACCGAACCTCGAGCACCTCTCGCTTGAACCGGGCCCCGCCACACGACTCGCAGGTCACGTAGACGTCGGAGAGGAACTGCATCTCGACTTTTTCGAACCCGTCTCCGGAGCAAAGGGGGCAGCGACCACCGTCCACGTTGAAGCTGAACGTGCTAGCGGAGAAGCCGCGGTCGCGAGCCGTACGGGTCAAGGCAAAGAGCTGTCGTATGGGCGCATAGGCCTTGAGATACGTGAGGGCGTTCGAGCGAGGCGTTCTACCGATAGGCGACTGGTCGACGAGGACCATGTCTTCGATCAACTCCAAGCCGTCGAGGCCGTCGCAGGCGCTCGGCTCGCCCGTCCCTTTGCCTTTCCACTTCCGATATCCGCGATAGAGGATGTCCTCGATCAGGGTGCTCTTGCCGGAGCCCGAGACCCCGGTGACAGCGACCATGATCCCGAGCGGGATTTCGACGTCGGCGTTTTGAAGATTGTTCTGTTTGGCCCCGCGGATGCGAATCGCCTGCCCCTTGCGTCCTTTGCGCCGGGAAGTCCGCCATGGAATGCGCAAGCGACCGGAGAGGTACTTTCCGGTCAAGGTGTTCGCGGATTTCACGAGCTCGGCCGGCGTTCCGAAAAAGGCCAACTTGCCGCCTCGCTCGCCGGCACCCGGGCCGAGATCCACGACTCGATCGGCGCGCCGAATCACTTCCGGCTCGTGCTCCACGACCACGATGGTGTTGTCGTTGTCGCGCAGCCGTTTCAGGATGTCCATGAGCCGCGAGGTGTCCCTTGGGTGCAAGCCGACGGAAGGCTCGTCCAACACGTAAAGCGTGTTGACCAGAGAGGAGCCGAGCGCGGTCGTGAGATCCACCCTCTGGACCTCGCCTCCGGAGAGTGTTCGGGACTGACGATCGAGTGTCAGATACCCGAGGCCTACATCGCGTAGGTAAGTTAGCCGGCTTTCGATCTCGTCGAGCAGCATCTCCGCCACACGATCGCCCGGACGACTCGGCCACCGAGTGAAAAAATCGAGTGTTTCCTCGATGTCAGCCGCGTAGATCTCGGCAACGGTTCTTCCGCCAAGCCGATAGAGCAGCGTCTCTTTCTTGAATCGTGTCCCGCCGCACGACTCGCATCGCACATAGCTCCGGTACTTCGACAGAAGCACGCGGATGTGCATTTTGTACGTACGAGTTTCGAGCCACTTGAAGAAGCCTTCGATACCGTAGAAGCTTCGGTCGCCTTCTATGACCTGGCGTTGTTGCTTTCGGGACAACTTCGCCCACGGAGCGTCCGCCGGGATGCGTTTGCGCCGGCAATAGGCCAACAGGTCTTCTTGACCTTCGCGGTAGGCGGCGGTGGTCCACGGCTTGATGGCCCCTTGTCGCAAAGTCTTTCTCGGGTCGGGGATGACCAACTCGAGATCGATGCCAATGGTGCGACCGAAACCCTTGCAGTTTTCGCAGGCTCCCAGCGGGTTGTTGAAGGAGAAGAGGTTCGGAACCGGATCGGGGTAGTGGATGTCACACGTCGCGCAGTGGAAATGCTCGCTGAAGGGGACTTCTTCGAGCGCTTTTCCCCTATCAATCAAAACGCTGACGTGCCCCTTGCCGAAATGAAGCGCCTGTCCGACGGAGTCCGCCAACCTCTCTCGGCCTTCGGGTTTGCTGGTCGTTCGGTCGACAACAACGGCTATCGGTTTGTCGCGGAGTCGAGCCAGCAGCTTCCGAGAGATCTCCTGGATCTTTCCGTCGACCAGAAGGCGGCGTAGGCCAAGTCCCACAAGGCTGGACTCGACTTCCTCGGTACTGGTTTTCCTCGGTACTCGAAGTGGGAATGTGATGAGAAGTCGAATGCCGCCGAACTCGCTGAGCAGTTTTTCGAGGATCGAGTCTACCGAGTCCCTGTCGACCGTTTGGCCGCATTCGCGGCAGTAGAGCTCCGCCAGCTTGGAGAAGAGCAGTTTCACGTGGTCGGTGATCTCGGTCATCGTGCCGACGGTGGAGCGCGAGTTCTTCACCGGATTGCTTTGGTCGACTGCAATGGAGGGGGGGATTCCTTCGATGC
Source organism: Candidatus Marinacidobacterales bacterium (assembly GCA_965219415.1). Classification (GTDB taxonomy): domain Bacteria; phylum Acidobacteriota; class Vicinamibacteria; order Marinacidobacterales; family DATDRI01; genus CBDCNP01. The sequence continues at coordinate 5,210,069 of CBDCNP010000002.1, read as the reverse complement.
GGCCGACGGCCGGCTTGTCCATGCGGTCGAGGAACTGACGGGCATAGGTGGAAAAGCTCTCCACGTATCGTCGCTGGCCCTCTGCGTAAAGGGTGTCGAACGCCAGCGAGGACTTGCCCGAGCCGGAGACGCCGGTCACCGCCACCAGGGCGCCAAGCGGGAGATCTAGATCGATGCCCTTGAGGTTGTTCTGACGGGCTCCTCGGATCCGGATTACGGCGTCGGCAGAAACCTTTCGACGCTGTATAGGACGGCTGTTTTGTCGAGAGCCCATCCCGACAGGTTAGCGTTCTGCGTGGGAGCGGATCAAGAACATATGAGGCACTCCGATCCATGGAGGAGGGAAAGGCTCGATTTTGTCGTCACTCCTCGGTAGGAGGCTAGGACAATGAGGAGATCAGAAATGTGTGTGACGTCTGGGGTCCGATTCGACGCCGGGGACCCGTTTATCGAGACCAGAGCGCGGGTGATCCGCTCCGCGGACGAGAGTTTGCCCCAGGGAAGAGTCTTCGTCTTCAAGACGCCGATCTTGCCTCCCGGGGCCAGCGACGAGGAGGTTCGTGCGTCGACGACGATCCAGATCCTTGATGAATAGGGAAGAGTGGGCGGCATTCGATTCTCCGCTGAGGGGCGTCCAGTTGGCGTCACTCAAATACCTGCTGGCCGCCAAAATAGCCAGTTGCCAATATCGGGCTAGCCAGGCGGCGGTTGCTGCTATGAACCGGGCAGGACGCCGGTTTGACGCCTAGAAGGTGATTGTATATACTTTGTATATACAAGAGGAGGCGAGTCTGCACACCAAAATTCAGAAGTGGGGGAATAGCCTGGGGCTTCGCATTCCAAAGACCATCGCCCTCGAAGCTAGAGTCCAAGAGGGATCGACAGTCGATCTCTCGCTGCGGGACGGGGAACTGGTCATTCGGCCTTCGGAGCAACCGACGTACACGCTTGATGAGCTTCTCGAGGGAGTCTCCAAACGCAATCTCCACTCGGAGGTCGAGAGCGGCAGAGCCACCGGTGAGGAAGTCTGGTAGTGCCGAAGGCGTATGTCCCGGCGCGCGGTGATCTTGTCTGGCTGCAGTTCGATCCTCGCGCCGGTCACGAACAGGCGGGTCGCCGACCGGCTCTCGTCGTTTCACCGAAAGCGTATAACCGCAAAGTTGGGTTGGCCCTTTTTTGCCCGGTTACGTCGAGGGTGAAGGGATACCCCTTCGAAGTCGTGCTACCGGCCGGACTCGAGATCGAAGGCGCCGTTCTCTCGGATCAAATCAAGAGCCTGGACTGGCGTTCGCGCCGAGCGAAGGAGATCTGCCCGGCGCCGAAGGGTGTCGTCGCGGATGTGCTGGCAAAGATTCTAGTCCTGGTCGGGGCGGCATGACTGCAGCAGCTTGCCAGGGGCTGGGATCTTCTTGAGTTCGTTCACTGTACTGGCGTGGCATGCAGGGTTGAGCTTCGCTCCAGCAGATACGAAATCTCGGTCTCGAGACGGTGTTGGCGGCCCAATTGAAGTAGTGTTGCCACGAGCGCAAGACCGGCCATCGCTACGCTTAGTATCAAAAACGCCCGAGAGAATGAGGAAGAAAGCGAGAGTGTCCAGTTCATAACGAACGCGAGGAAACACAGACCGAGGGAAAAGAAACAGACTGCGCCGGTAACCACCAATCGCCGACTTATCGCGTCGGAGACGGACGCAATGTTGGCGTTGTCAAGATCCAAAGTATCAAAAGCCCTCTTCATCATTGGTGCGCCTGGGTCGTGTAGCAGGTCGGCTGGTACGACGACCGGCAGAGGCAGCACGATGGTAGTAGTTCCAAGCTCGGTGGCAACCCCCGTTCAGCGATACACGTAACGGCCAAACCCATCATGACTAACGTTCGTGGTCGTGAAGCAAGCGGCGCAGTAGCGCGAGGTTTCTTTCTGAGCACGAAGATTCCTGCAAGGAAGACGAAGACGAGAATGCTCAAGCTAGAGAGGTGCCCGAGCCGGGCGAAGCGGTTTGGATGCAAGGATGATTTCGGTCACGCTCGCCAGCCCCCCCTGGCCGGATAGGGCCATCGCGCGAAACCCTCGGACTACTTGATAAGCGCTGTTCTGCCACGCGATAAACACCGGTACGGCCGCTATTGGCAGAAAGGCTGCCGAGAGTCCGTGGAGGTTCGTGCCCCGCATGTAACGATAGCTGAGAGAAAATGATGACAATTGCCGCAAAAGGCAGTGAGATTACAAGAACGGTAATGCTCGAGCGCGACATCCTTCCCAAGTCCATTGTCGAGTTCTATCACACCGACAGAAGAATCCAGTACTACAGCTGGACGGATCGATGCTGATTAGCGTAGTCAACCCGGATCAAGTGCAGGCCACGAGCCGGTGCCGTGGGGCCCGATCGAGTTCTGTCCCTTGCCGCGAAGAGCCCATCGATATCCTCGGCGGTGAGCTTTCCGCGGCCAACCTCGAGAAGGGTGCCCATGATGTTTCGCACCATACGGTGTAGGAATCCGTTGGCCGCGATCTCGTATACGAGCTCCTTCCCGTCCCCGGAGAAACGGGACGTCGTGCACTCTCTTTCCGTGGTCTTGGCTTCGCAGGAAGACGCGCGGAACGCTTCGAAGTCCCGCCGTCCGAGGAATCGCTCCGCGGCGTGGGACATGGCATCTCGATCCAGAGAATAGGCGTGATGCAGCGTGTAACGGGTCCGAAAAGGCGTGGCGACGGGTGAGAGATCCATAAAGTACTGATAGGTCTTGGAACGAGCGCTATGCCGCGCGTGGAAGTCTTCTGGTGCGAGCTCCGCTTCGAGGACTCGGATGTCGGCAGGCAGGATCGAGTTCATTCCTTTCAACAGACCCGAAGGGGGAATGTTTGTTTCGAGTTGGAAGTGTGCGACCTGTCCCTGGGCATGGACGCCGGCGTCGGTTCTACCGGCGCCGACCACCTTGACCGGCTTACCGTCCATGGTTTCGAGAGCCGCCTGCAGCCGGCTTTGAATCGTCTCGCCCTGCGGTTGGAGTTGCCATCCCAGATACTCGGTGCCGTCATAGGAGAGGGTTACGCGGTAGTGAGGCATCTCGGTCCGCCTACTGTCAGGCTGTCAGGCCGTCAAAATGTCAGGCGATTGGGGGCGGCTCCCGGGTTTGATCGCGGTCGAGCCGGCTCGGCAGAGTGGACAATCGGCCGGCTCGTACGTGGCGAAGTCGAGTTGTGCTAGCGAAAAGAAAGGCATGCCGTCCGTGCCCCTCTGTTCTCCGCCGCGATCTACCAATGCGCCGGTTGCAATGACCTTGCCACCGTGGGCCTCGACGACCTCCACCGTCTCGCGAAGGGAACGGCCGGTGGTCACGACGTCCTCGAGGACGACAGCCGTCTCACCCGGCTCGATCGCGAACCCGCGCCGAAGCGTCAGGCGACCCGAGGCGGGATCCCGCTCCGCGAAGAGCGCCCTCACCCCTAGCGCCCGTGCCACCTCGTGCGCGACCAGGATTCCGCCCAGGGCAGGAGCGATGACGAAGTTGGCGCCTTGCGGTCCAATCTTCTCAGCCAGCGCGCCGCCGAGCTCACGGGCGAGCTCGGGCTGCGCCAGAAGGCGGGCGCATTGGAAATAGGATGGGCTGTGGAGGCCGGACGACAGGAGAAAGTGTCCCTCTAGGAGGGCTCCTTCACGTTTTGCGTGGCCGATCAGGTCGTCAGGCGACATGGTGAGAGCCTACCAACTCGGCATTCCAAATGAAAGGTCATCCGTACTAGAATGGCCGAAACAAATCACATGTTTAGAGCGTATGTGTATAGTGGGGTCGGGCTCGTGGGGCCTTTGACCAACTAAATCATTTGTATACAAGAGGAAGCGAAATGAAACGGAATTACACCCTACATCTTGGAGTCGCCTTAAGCTTACTCTTCATGAACGCTCCCCTAAACGCGCCAACGCTTGCCCACGGGCCAGCCCAGGCCGTTCGAGCCGATACACTGAAGCTCACCATGCAGCAGGCCATCGAAATGGCGTTGGAGAACAACCTGGATGTCGTCATTGCCCGACTCGGCTATCAGGCTCAGGGCGAGAACGTTGGTCGTGCAAAGGGAGCCTATAATCCCCTCTTTAGTGCCGATTTCAACAATCTGAGAAGCCGCGCCCCAGCCTCGAGTCAGCTTTCCGGTGCCGACACGCTGAGCAACATCAATACCGCATTCAATTTCTCTTGGCAGCAGGAGCTTCCCACCGGAGGGAACTACTTCATCACCTTCGAGAACCTCCGTGCCAGCACCAACAACATTTTTTTCTCCTTTAATCCTCGCTTCGACAGCGCGCTCAGTGCACAGATCGCGCAGCCGGTTCTACAGAATCGACAGTTGAACCCGATCAAGCAACAGATCGTGGTTGCGCAGAACGGCGAACGGATTGCCCGCCATCAATTTCAAGGCGAGGTGATGGATCTGGTGCGGGACGTGGAACAGGCCTATTGGGACTGGGTCTTTAGCATCCGCGACCTCGACGTGAACCAGAAATCGCTTCAGCTGGCCAGAGACCTACTCCGCAACAATCAGATTCAGGTCGAGGTGGGCACGATGGCGCCCATCGATGTGCTGGAAGCGCAGGCGGAGATGGCAGCCCGCGAGAATGGAGTGATTGTCTCGGAAGAAGCGATCGCTCGGACCACCGATGAGATGCGGCGTCTCATCAACGATCCGGGCTCTTCGGATTTCTGGGGTCTCCAAATCGAGCCCGCCGATGACCCCCAATTGTCGGAAGTCGAGATCGAGCTCGACGAGGCGGTCCGAACCGCGCTGGCGCGAAGACCGGTGATTTCTGAGTCTCGTGTCGAACTGGACACGCGCAACTTCAACGTTCGCTATACCAAGAACCAAAAGCTTCCCCAGGTGGACCTCGTCGGCTCTTACACACTCACGGGATTGGGTGGAGACCAGATTCTGAGGGAGGGTTTCGGCGGCGAAGACGTGGTGGACTTGATTCCCGGTGGTTACAGCGACTCCTTGGATCAACTCTTTAGCAACGAGTTTCGGGACTGGACCCTCGGCCTCGTTTTTTCGTATCCTTTGTTCAATAGTTCCGCCGATGCGGCCCACGCTCAAGCACAAGCGGATTACCGACGACAGCGAGCCGTTCTCGAAAGTCAGGAGCTCGTTGTCGCTCAGGAAGTTCGCATCACGGCGCGACTGGTGCAAACCAACCGCAAGCGCATCGAGTCCAACCGAGTGGCACAAGAGCTCATGTTCAGGCGACTCGAGGCGGAGCAAAAAAAGTTCGAAGTGGGGATGTCGACGAGCTTCCTCATCGTCCAGGCGCAACGCGACCTGGCCGTTGCGGCCGGCGAGTATCTACAATCGGTGATCGACTACAACAAATCGATCGTGGCCTATCGGCGCGTAACCGGAACCATTCTGGAAAAACATCAGATCAGCGTTAGGTAAGACCGCGCAACCCGCTTCGACTAGTCACCGCGTCGAAACATGTGCCTCCGTGACGAGACTTTGTTTTTCCACCTGAGAGAACTTGACACGGAGCGTTTCGCCGGCTTATCTTTGTTCCGTCCCTATTAGCATCCTTTACACCCAGGACCCGCCTAGGAGGAAACATAAATGGGGGAAAAAGCCCGCAAGTTGGAGTCTCGAGCATTTCTTGCCGCCCGACGCAGGGCGATCATGGAAAAAGCCGCCGAACGGAGAAAAGTAGCGGCCAGTCCGCAAAAGCAACAAGGTGAAAGATTTTTACCTGCACTTCGACCACTCGCCCCGCCACCCGCCGGCCACGCATAAAAGTTGTTCTTCTTCCTTGTGTTCCCTCTCCCGTTAAGGAAGCGAGAGGGTGGGTGAGGGGCATTCCGGCCGCGCGTATATCTAAATACTGCGTCGCCACGAGTAATACCACGCCATCAACGCTTCAAACATTCGTCGAGGAAATCGATGGCTCGCTCGGCGGCCCAAAAGAGACCCGGCGCACGCGAGTCCCCTACGAAACCGACGTGCCCACCCGTGTAAGCTATCTCTCGGCGAACTTGCGTTGCGACCGGCCATCGAGTGACGGATTCAGCGGGAATAATCGGGTCGTCTCTCGCTGACAGGATCAGTGTCGGGCGATCGATGTCCACCATCACCGGTCCAGCGCTCGATTGCGCATAATAGTCGGCCGCTCCCTGGTAGCCCGCATATCTTGCGGTGATCAGTTCGTCGTACCCCCAGAGGTTGTGGCATTCCCACTCCACTCCGTGCTCATAAAGGTCTGGCAGGAGGCTTTGCCGACGTCGATAAGACGCGCGGAGCCGTCTCAGGAAATACTTTCGATACATGGTGTTGCGAGGACGATCGAGCGCGTCCGCCACCGCAGCCAGATCGAGCGGTGGAGAGATGGCGACCGCGCCAACAACCTGTCGGGGAATCGCGGCACCGTGTCTTGCGAGCGAGAGGAGGGTCAGGTTAGCGCCTAGTGAGAAGCCAAGGATGAACGCTTTGCTTACTTGGGAAGACACCCAGTCCATGACCGCTAGCAAGTCTCGGCTCACGCCCGCGTTGTAGAGCATAGGGCACACGCGGAGCGCATCGCCGCAGCCACGAAGGTTCATCCGGATCACGTGATAACCGGCGCGGTAGGCCAGCTCGCCCGCACTCAAGACGTACCCTGAGTAGTCACAACCTTCGAGCCCATGCAGCAAGACCAGCGCTGGTTTGCGATGTTGTGGTCCACCTTGCCAGCTGACGCGTAGGAGCAACTTCACGCGATCGGGCGCGTCCACGATCACGTCTTCGGTAGAACGACTCCAGTGCAAGCGCGACCGGGCGAAATGACCGGCCAAGGTCTGTCGGTGCCCGCCGCCGAGCAGGGGCAAAGGGCGAAAAGGCTTCGAGAGTTGCAAGAGCCTATCTAATTTTATCTATGGGAGTTTCGCCAGAATAAGGAGCTCGCCGATACGTACCGTTTCGTAGCCGATGCCTTGTCCTTCGAGCTCCTCTACGGTGCTGCGAAAATCACGCTCGTTCCCGTACGCTAGTATCAGTGATCGGCACTCGTCACAACGGGCGACATCCCTGTGTTTCTTGAGATGGCGCTTCGCTTCCCTAAGGCAGCAGTCTTTCATCGATTAGTGCCTCAATGCGCGCTCAGTCATCGACGAATGGCGCGGGGCCCCACCCCCACCCCCACGCCTCAGTGCTTCGTCGACTGCGCGACTACGCATGGGCTCATGGCTGTTTCGCGCGCTTGGCGCCTCGCTCTTCGCTCGGCTTCCCGTCGTCGGCCCGCCGCCTGGCCACGTCGAGTTTCAGCAACCACCTAGTTTGGCGGCCCTCACGCCGGGCTCGGTCCTTCATCAGTGCGGCGGGGCCCCCCCACCGCCGTCCCTTCGCCGGCAAGCGGCTTCGGAACAGCTGATGGCTCCTCGCGCAGGGTACCGTGTATTCTTCAGCACCCTGCTAGAGTTTCAAGCTGCGTGCTTCCCGAGGCGAAGAGCTCGTCGAAGATCGCAGAGGTCGCATTGAAGCTTACGCGGGTGGCGTGGACAACGCTTGAGAATTCCCATTCGAGAAAGGGCGAAGTCGTACTTGGTGGGGTCGTCCCGATCGATGCGGGCCAAGAAGTCCGTTATCTCCACCGCCATCTTCCAATCCCGCGTTTTCCTCCGTGCCCACCCGAGATGTCGCCCGATTCGCGCGATGTGAGTGTCTAGTGGGATCACCAGCTGGGCGGGGGACACGAAATCCCAGAGTCCTAGATCGAGACCATCGTCCCGCCGCACCATCCAACGCAAGTACATGTTCAGCCTCTTGCAAGCACTGCCGGTTGCGGGGCTGGGGAAGAAGTAGCGGACACCGGCGGAGCGAGGAAGGGTTTTCCCTCTGTAGAGACCTTGATGGTCGAGCTCCGTCACGCGCCCGCAGAAGCGAGCCAAAGACGGTCCCACGTTTTCTTCCGACGGGTCGTAGCCCTCTCGGAAGAAAGCTCGGATGGAACCGGCATGCTCCAACATTTGGCGGGCGAACAGAAGCAGACATACCATGTCCCTTCCGCTGCTCCAGCGGTGCCGGAAATCGGAGAAGCGTTCCAGTTCACGACGGGCGTCGATTTCAAACACGAACTGGGCCGGGGAAGGTCCCATTCGTGAGAGAACCCTTTCCACACTTTGGCGAATCGTCGCTACGTTTCCGTAGGCAAGACTCGAGGCGACGAGGCCTACCACCTCCTGATCTTCGGCTCTCGTGAAACGGCGCGGGAACTCTAGCGGGTCGGGGGAAAGGTAACGCTGGTCGTAACGCGCGCGGAGATCGTTGAGTCCGACCCGTAATCGCGCCAACTTATCGGCTCGCATCGTTCACACCAACTGTATGCGCCAGTCTTGCCTCCGCGTCAAAATAGCTCGGAGGTGTACATCAACCTAGCCAGACGCCCCTGCTATCCCGCCTAGTGTTTTGCCTTTTCTTCTTCGGCTTGCCAGACGACGCGGCCACCGACCAGAGTGGCCACCGGGCACCCGAGGAGATTCCACTCGGCGAACGGAGTGTTGCGGCCTTTCGAGCGAAACGTTTCTGGCAGGACGGTGAACGATCGGTCGAGATCGAGAATCGTGAGGTCGGCGTCGACGCCCACCGCGAGACTCCCCTTGGGAATACCGAGTATCTGGGCAGGATTCGGGGAAAGGAGCTCGATGAGCCGGGATAGGGACACGATGCCCGGTTTCACCAGACGATCTAGGCACAGGGGCACCGCGGTCTCTAGGCCAACGATTCCGAAGTCGGCCTTGTCGTACTCGACACACTTGTCGTCGGCGTGATGTGGAGCATGGTCGGTGGCGATAGCGTCGATAGTTCCATCGGCGAGTCCGGAGACCATCGCCTGCCGATCCTCTTCGGAGCGTAGCGGCGGCTTCATCTTCGTGTTGGGGTCGTAGCCTCGAACCGCTTCATCCGTCAACACTAGATGATGCGGTGTCACCTCGCAGGTGATAGGCAGCCCTCTGCTCTTGGCCTGTCGGACTGCGTCGAGGGCGCCGCTAGTGGAAAGATGTGCGACATGGAGCCTGGCGCCGGTGAGCTCCGCGAGGATAATGTTTCGACGCACCGCGATCTCTTCCGAAGCGGCGGGGATTCCTCGGAGGCCGAGACGAGTCGACCAGTAGCCTTCGTGCATCGTTCCATCCGGATGAAGTGCGAGGGTCTCACAATGCTCGATGATCGGGATGTCGAAGATGGCGGCGTACTCCATGGCTCGCCGCATCAAATGAGGGTCTTCGACCGATCGTCCGTCATCCGATACCGCGACCGCTCCGGCGGAGACGAGCTCGCCGATCTCGGTGAGCCGCTTTCCCTCAAGGCCCTTCGAGATCGCCCCCACCGGATAGACGTTCACCGTGCCTAGTTCGATAGCTCGCCGAAGTATGAATTCGGTCACCGCGGCGGTGTCGTTGGTAGGTGAGGTATTTGCCATGGCCGCCACTGAAGTGAACCCACCGGCCGCCGCGGCCGCGGCGCCGCTTTCGATCGTTTCCTTGTACTCGAATCCCGGCTCCCGGAAGTGGACATGCATATCGACCAATCCGGGAACGACGACTCGATTGCTGGCGTCGAGGATCTGGGCGCCGGAATCCGCGAGCTGTGAACCCTCCCCCCCCACAGCCCCTACCGCCCCTACAGAAGAGATGCGACCGTCCTCAATCAGAATATCGACCACCGCGTCCACGTCGGAGACCGGGTCGATAACCCGTCCGTTTCTAACGAGAAGTCGCATCGTCTTCGGCTTTCACTTCTTTCTGGCTCGAGTCGATTGACTCGCTGGGTTCAGGACCACTGCCGGTGAGAAGGTAGAGCACCGCCATGCGGACCGCGACGCCATTCGCGACCTGATCGAGAATCACTGAACAAGGGCCGTCCGCGACGCCCGAATCGATCTCGACGCCGCGATTCAAGGGGCCCGGATGCATCAAAATGACATCCGGCTTGGCGCGCTCCAGCCTCTTCGACGTCAACCCGTAGAGTCGAAAATACTCGCGGGCCGACGGGAAGTCGTTTCCGGCCATTCGTTCCATTTGGACACGCAACATCATCACGACGTCGACACCCTCGACCGCGTCGTCGAAAGACCGGGTGACGCGCGCGCCGAGCCTAGCGACGCCCGGCGGCATGAGAGTGGGCGGACCGCAGAGCACCACCTCCGCTCCCATCTTATTGAGCAACCAGAGATTGGATCGTGCTACTCGACTGTGAAGGATGTCCCCAACGATCGCGACACGAAGGCCGGCTAGCTTTTGTTTTCGTTCCCTGATCGTGAAAGCGTCCAGCAGCGCTTGGGTTGGGTGCTCGTGCATCCCGTCGCCGGCGTTCACTACCGAGGACTTGCATCGACCAGCGACGAAATGTGGCGCGCCCGAGGATGCGTGTCGCATGATCAGAATGTCGGGTGCCATGGCTTCTAACGTGCGTGCGGTGTCGAGCAGGCTCTCCCCCTTGGAAAGAGAGCTCCCGGCCGAGCCGAAGTTGAGGCTGTCTGCGGAGAGTCGTTTCTCGGCGATTTCAAAGGAGGCGCGGGTTCGGGTGCTCGACTCGAAAAAAAGGTTGACGACCGTCCGGCCCCTCAAGGTAGGGACCTTCTTGATGGGCCGGCTCGCGATCTCTTTGAAGGAGGAGGCGGTGTTCAGGATAAGGACGATTTCGTCGGGGGAAAGCTCTTCGATGCCGAGTAGGTCCTTTCGCTCGAGTCTCATCCGCCCGACTCCGTGAGCACGACCTCGTCACGGCCATCTTCCTCTTCGAGAAGGACGTCGACCATTTGGCGTTTCGACGTCGAGACTTCTTTGCCCACGTAGTCCGCTCTGATGGGAAGCTCACGGCCGCCCCGGTCCACCAGCACCATGAGCTCGATCCGTTCGGGCCGACCGAAGTCGATGAGCTGATCGAGGGCGGCTCGCACCGTGCGACCCGTGAACAGCACATCGTCCACCAGTACGATTCGCTGACCGTCGATGGGGAAGGGGAGTTGGGTCTCCCTGACCAGTGGCTGCGATCCGATGTCCGTCAAATCGTCTCGATAGAGCGTGATGTCGACGATACCTACCGGGATGTCGATTCCAGTGCGGGAACCGACGAGCTCGGAGAGTCGTCTGGCTAAAGGGACGCCGCGGCTCCGTATACCGACCAGGGCAAGCTTCTCGGCGCCCCCTGCACCGTCTCTGATCTCATCGGCGACTCGGGAGATCGCTCCGGCGATCGCGTCCCGGTCCATCAGCGTGGAGACTTTACTATTCGGCATATCCGGGTGCGAGGCCGGCCTATCCTAGCATACCCATGTTTGGCGTTCGTGGGCAGCATCCATTAGTGGCGCGGGGCCCCACCCCCACGCCTCATGCTTCGTCGGCTACGCGACTCCGCATGGGCTCAAGGCTGAGCTCAGCCCGCGTGAGAGCTACTCGCCTTCGTCCAGAACTCCCGGGAGGAGGTCGAGTGGAGAAGGAAATTCGTAGGGCACTTCGCGGCTCCGGGGCTCGACGAGGAAGTTACGGTAGGAAGAGATGAACGCCACCGGCTGGCTCCGGACCAGCGACTCCTCGAGCACGCCGGTAAGCAGCTCCCCATCCATGTCTTGCCCTAAAGGTAGTCCCATCAGGTAGAGCAGAGTGGGCGTGATGTCGACGACCGAAGCCCCTTGGATCTTCGCGCCGGTTGCGATGCCCGGACCGTAGAAGAGAACCAAACCGTCGGGACCTTGATCGTGGTATCCGGATCGATGTGGATTCCCTTTCACCCACTCCACGATGCGTCGTGCCAAGGGCAGCGGCTCGATGCCGTGCCCGGACATGACGACGAGGATCTCGTTGGGCCGCATGGATTGCAGGTGCTCGCCCAAGATGGCGTCCAGTTGATTGTAGTAGGCGTCGACGACTCGGCCATATTTCCTCAGCTCCGCTTCGCTGACGTCTCCGAATTCATCCGGGCTGTGGTAGCGCATGAACGAATGCCCCACCACGTCCAAGCCGAAAAAGTAGATCCCGTAGACCTGTGGATCGTACATCGCTCGAAGCATTCCACCGATACGCTGATAGGTCGCGTCGGCGGCGAGCGCACGTCTCTTCAAGTCCTGCTTCCAATCGAAGTCGTCGTCGGGGACCGTCTCCGAGTCGTCGACGAATCGTGCGATCTGCGCCTCGTCGATCTCGGACGGTGAGACGACGTATTCCTTCAGAACTTCAAAAAGCTCCAGAGGGTAGGTGAGTTGAGGCAGCGCGGGATCGAAGCTCTCTCGCACTTGGCGATGGAATAGCTCGGAGACGATGAAACCGTTCACTTTCTCGGCGGGATATGTTGCCCACCACCGGACGAGCCCCACGTCGACGCCAAAGCTGCTTAGGATGTTCCAGAAACTTTGGCAGCGGCGCTGTTGCGATGATACCGCAGCTCTCTTCAATAGCCCGGTCCGTTCCAGCGACCGCATGAAGATCCCGTCCGGAAGACGGGAGAACAGCGGTTCCACTCCCGGAAGTCGATATCGGTAGAAACCGGTGAGCCCGTGCTGGCGGGGCAGCTTTCCGGTGGCGACGCTCGTCCATATCGCCAAGGACTCGGTCGGATAGAGAGTTTTGAGCGCACCGGCCGCGCCGCCTTCGATGAGTCTCGCGAAGTTAGGAAGCCTCCCTGCCGCAACCGCGGGGAGAACGTAGGACATGGACGCACCCTCGATTCCAATGACCGTCAGACGACGTGGGAGAGGGTTATCGGCGAGCGGAAGACGCGGAACAACGCGCGCGCGTTCAGGGCTTGGCGGTCGGAAGTAGAACGGGAGAAGGGCGGAAGCTGCTATTGCAAGGAGAACGAGCGCATAACCGACTGCGGCGCCGCGTCGCCCGAACGAGTAACGGAACAACCCGAGCACGAGCAGCGTGGCCGCCGCCGCGGATAGTGTGGTTGCTGCTGCTGCAATGGCTCGTATGGCTCCGTGGCTCAGATAGAGGCGGAAGTGGAACAGGTTGTGCCAAAGCAACATCGCGCCCAGGGTCAGGATGAGCATCAGAAGCCACGTCAAGAGCCGGAACGAGAACCAAGCTGGGTGGAGAGGTTGACCTCGCATCGCCTCGACCACGACCAAGAGGAGCCAGAAGGAAAGTCCCGCCGCTAGCCCGTAGGTCACGGCGAGTATTCCCCAAACTCGCCAAACGGTTGGGAGGTCGAGTGGGACTTCGGGATTCAGGAGGAGAAGCGCCTGCGTCAGGAGCAACGCAGCGAGAAAGCCGCCCAGCAGGCTATTGGTGAGTCGTCTCATGGATGCCTATCCCCGTGCCATAACTGTGACCACATTCTAGCTCGTATGCTCGGCTCTCTCAGCAGCTGGAGAAGCGCTTCGAGGTCCGGCGGGAGCGGAGCCTCGAAGCGCAAGGGCTCACCGCTGCGCGGGTGCTGGAAACCCAGAACTGCCGCATGGAGCGCCGGGCGAGCAAGCGTCTTGAGGATCTGGAAAACGGCTTGACCGCCCGCCGGAGGGCGACGCGCGCGGCCGTAGTCCTTGTCTCCGATGATCGGAAATCCTGCTTCGGAGAGGTGGACGCGGATCTGGTGTGTTCGACCGGTCTCGATGCGAACAGACAAGAGTGTCGATTGCGGGAGAACTTCCAGCCTCGCGGCCTTGGTAACGGCCGGCTTGGCGCGACGAGAGCGACTCGAGAACTTCTTGCGGTTGTGGACGTCGCGGCCGAGCGGTTTCTCGATTCGAAGAGTAGACGGTGGTCGTCCGTGGACGAGGGCCAAGTATTGCTTCTCGACGGAACGGCGAGCGAACTGACGGGCAATGTCCTGGTGCGAGCTGTCGTTCTTGGCCACAACCATTAATCCCGAAGTACCGCGATCCAATCGATGGACGATTCCGGGACGCGCGACACCCCCGACTCCACTCAAGTTGGGACAATGGTGCAGCAAGGCATTCACCAATGTACCTGTGCGGTGTCCGGGTGCCGGATGAACAACCAAGAAGGGAGGTTTGTTGACCACCAGGAAGTCGTCGTCTTCATATAAGACGTTGAGGGGAATCGGCTCGGGCGCTGCCTCGGCGGGTTGCGGTGGGAGCAACTCGACGACCACTTCCTCTCCCTTGTGAAGGATGTGCGACGGGCGAACCCGTTTGCCCCCCACGCTCACCAAACCGTCTTCGATCCATCGCTTGGCCCGGGCCCGGCTCGCGTCGGGGACGTGTGTGGGCAAGGCTCTATCGAGACGTTCGTTTTCCTCTTCGGCGACAACCGTCCAGCGTATCGTTCGAGCGGAGGGGTTGTCGGGTGTCACTGGAGTTGTCGGGGCCAGACTAATGACATCGGTGAAACACTAGGCGAGTTTGACTCGGGGCCTCTTGCGGAGAAGGAACATGGCTAGGATGGCGACCCCGAACATGATCAAGGCCATCAACTGGGATGTCGACAGAGCCCCCGAGAGGACGGAGCCTCTGCCTAAGTCACCTCGGAAGATCTCGATGATGAAACGCGCTACCGCGTACAGGGCAACGTAGGTCCAGAAGACCTGACCGTCGAAACGCTTTCTGGTAGTCAACCACATCAGAAAAGCAAAAATCGCGAACTCAGCACCGGCTTCGTACAGCTGGGTGGGGTGAAGTGCGATTCCTAGCGGCACCCCCACGACTTGATGTGCATAGTCGTTAGTGAAGGTGACTCCGAGCAACGACGTTGTGGGTTTGCCGTAGCAACAACCGGCCGCGAAACAACCCAGCCTTCCGATGCCGTGCCCGAGAGCTATGGACGGGGCTAGGATATCGCCCATTTGCCAGGGCGCCAGGCGGTGCTTGCGAAGGTACCAAAGCGAGGTGAGGATCGCGGCCACCAACCCGCCGTAGAAGATCCCCCCCGAACGCAGAAGACTCCACGGATCGTGCCGATAGTGATCCCAGTCGACAAAGAGCAAGAGAAGCTTGGCTCCCACCAGAGCCGCGACGAGGATGTAAAGCCCGAGATCCATCGTCATTCGGGTCTCGACACCGATCTTCTTTGCTCTCGTTGCGGCGAGCCGGAGCGCGATGAGAAACCCCGCGGCGAGTAGAAACCCGTAGGTATGAAGGATCGGGTGGAAGCTCTGGCCGAGTAGCGTGATCTGACCGAAATCGATGAGTTTGGGATACATTCTATGGCGGCCTAGGTACTATCGATTCTCGGTGCGCTGGAAGTTGCGACGGCCTCTTTCGGCTCACGGTGCAACAACGTATCTAGCAGGAGCAAGGCCACACCGGTGCAAATAGCGGCATCGGCTACGTTGAAAGCCGGCCAGTGAGTGCCTCGGTAGAAGACGTCGAGGAAGTCCACAACGTGGCCCAGCCGGATACGATCGACGATGTTGCCCACCGCCCCTCCCAGTATGAAGGCGAGACCAAAGTGGCTGAGCCTCTCCTGAGAGGGAGTCCGAATCGCGTATACCGCCACCGCGCCCAGCGCAACGACGGAGAGGAGAGTCACCAGGATCGGTTTGTATGGTATGGCTTGGGCTGAGAGCAGCCCGAACGCCATCCCACTGTTGCGCACCAGGGTGATGTGGAAAAGGCCTGGGATAACGGGAATGGATTCCCCAAGACCCATGTTCGCGCTCACCAAGAGCTTGCTGGCCTGGTCCAGCGCGAGGACGATCAAAATGATCGCAGCCAATCCGAGTCGAGAGGGCATGTAATTAGATTCCTTATGGTCGATCCGTCTGTAAGGTGCACCCTAATGGGGGGATAGCCCCCACTCAGCCTAGCACCAGGCGCAGCAGATTCAAAATCGGCCCGCCGTCCGGTCGCCTTGGCCGTTTGCGCCACGCGTCTTGCTATGGATGCCGGGCGTGATCTATATTAGCCACATCGAGTTGCACCGTTCGTACCCGAGCCGAGACCATCCTAGAAGATCTTCCGCTAATGTCCTCCGGTTAAGCAAAACGAAACCGCGCCTGGAAAGGCGAGGAGGAGGATTACGCCATGAAGAAGCCTACCACCATATTGAAGGAGTCTGTAAGCGAGTACCGGGAGTTCGTCCAACTTCGGCTGCGTATGCGGGTACTGGAGGCGATCGAGGTTGTGCTCGAGGAAGAAGTCGACCAAGCGCTGGGGTGTTGTAGCTACGAGCGTGCGGAAGACCGCCGTGGATATCGCAACGGAGCCGAAACCCGTCGCGTGACGACGTCGGTGGGAACTCGCGAGCTCCGGGTGCCACGAGCCCGCGTGCGAGACGAGGAAACGGGAGAAACGACAGAGTTCAGGAGCGAGCTGTTGCCCCGGTACGCGCGCCGGACTCGTGAGGTCGACGAGGCGCTCTTGGGGACGTACTTGTCGGGCGCGAATAGCCGCCGGGTCCGCAAAGCGCTGAAACCACTGCTCGGTGAGGAGCACCTATCGAAGAGCGCGGTGTCTCGCGTGGTTAGCCGGCTGAAGGAGCGCTTCGAGGAATGGCAGAACCGTGCTCTCAGCGAGGAGGTCTACGCGATCGTTTACCTGGACGGCTTCCACCTGAAAGTGCGGATGGCGAAACGTGTGATCAGCGTACCCGTACTGGCCGCGCTCGGGGTCGCGCCAAACGGGCAGAAACGTCTGTTGTCATTGCGTCTGGCGGTGAGCGAAGCCTCGACGCATTGGGGCTCCGTGCTGGAGGGACTCCAGGCTCGAGGACTCCGGGCTCCCAAGCTAGTGATCAGCGACGGCCACAAGGGGCTGACGAAAGCGCTGGAGAAGTGGCCGGGGTGCCGGTTGCAGCGATGTACCGAGCACAAGCGCGCCAACTTGCTCCAACATTGCCCGGCGCACGCACGCCGTGAGCTCCGGCGTGACTACAACCGGATCGTCTACGCCAAGAACGGGTTCGATGCTCGCAAAGCCTATGACGAGCTCGTCGCCAAGTGGACGCCTCTCGCGCCGGCCGTCGTCCGAAGCCTAGAGGAGGCCGGTAATCAGCTGCTGACCTTCTACGAATTCCCTCGTGCCATGTGGAAATCGTTTCGAACGACCAAAGCTCTGGAGAATCTCAACCGCGAGTTTCGACGCCGGACGAAAACCCAAGCGTCGTTCTCCAGCGAGGAGTCTGCGGTCGCTTTGCTGTTTGGGCTTATCGCCTCTGGCCAGATTCAACTACGACGCATCGACGGCTACCAACGTCTGAGCGAGGTTCTCGAACACGCGGAGGTTGCCGCCTGATATGATACTCTGATGACGGAGTGGAGGGCGCCGTTCTTTTTCCACGGACCTCGGGACACATCCGATTTGCTCGGGTTGAAACGAAGTCTTCTTCCCCTCGGGGCCCAGCTCGCGACTTTGGACGACCCTAACAAGGTGTTGAGCGAAGTCGAATCGCAGCAACCCGACCTGGTTGTCCTCGATGCTTTGCTACCCGGGGTTTCCGGTTTCGACCTTTGCAAACAGATCAAGACCGGGTCTCAGGCTCACACGCTCGTTGCCATTATCACGGGCGTCTATCTCAAAGAGCAGTATCGGAGAGACGCACTCCATTCTTTCAAGGCGGACGGTTTCCTTACCAAGCCATGTCGGCCGGTCGGGCTACAGCGTGTGGTGTTGGGTTTAATGGCGAAGAAACACAACACGACTCCGTCCGCATTGGCGGGAAAAATAAAGCCATCCATCGAGGAGCTGGAGCCAGAGGAGGTGGTGAAGGAAGCAGGATGGTTGGGGCGACTGTGGGGAAAGCTGAAGGGGGATCGCTCCTCCGATCTGACTACGGTGATTTCCATCGACGAAGGGTTCGAGCCGACGAGCGAGGCGGAACCCTCCGAGAAAGCCGAGCCCGAGCCGACCGAGGTGGGGAAACCTGATGAGTCTGCCCAAACCGCCGAGAGTGCAGACACGGCGCTGGAAGAAAAGCCCTCCCCGGAGGGAGGCGGTAACGACGAACCAGTGCATCAAGAAGAGGAAACCACACTGCGCTTGTTGCCGACCGACTCCCGACTAAACGACTTGCCCGCGGACGCGGGGAAGGTCGGCGAGGTTGGCAACGTCGAGGAAGGGGAGCAGGTTGACGTGGACGACCGCATCGACGAAGTCACCGAGATCAGGGAAGTCGAGACCATGGAACCGGTTGAGGAAGTCGAGGCGGGCAAGCCGGTGGCCTCACCTCCGCGGGAGCCTCCCAAGATGGAAGGAGCCCCGCGGCCCCAGGCGATTCACAAGGGCGTTCCCATTTACGACGAGGAGGGTTTTCATTTCGAGCTCCGGCGCGAAGTCGCCAAGGGCCAGCGGCTCGGGAGACCCTTAACCTTGATTTTGATCCGGGTCATGGATTTGGATCAGATCGTGGAGCTCGTCGGCACCGGTTTTCGTCGTCAGGTCCTCTGGCACGTCGCGGAGCAGGCGTTGGAAAGCCTGCGGGACGTCGATGTGGCGGGCGAGTTGTCCTCCCAAGAGCTCGTGGGGCTCATCGCCTTCGCCTCCGGCCGTTACGGGGGACGGCGCATCGTTTCTCGCGTCAAGCGTGCGGTCACGCGTCATCCGTTCAAAGTCGGCGAGGGGCTTCCCGCCATCGTTCCTGCCCTTCGCTTCGGTATCGCCGCATTCCCGAAGGAGGCGAAGGACATCGATGAGCTGATCGAACACGCCCGCCGAGAGCTAGCGTCTTAAGTCGCTCAACCTCAAAGGACCCAACATGGGGAAGATCGAAATCCGGGATTTCAACAGCCGCTCCGACTACGACGCTTGCGTCGACCTGCAACGAGAGGTCTGGGAGTTTTCGGACCGCGAGCTGGTCCCTGCGATGCATTTGGTCGCCATACATCACTACGGTGGAACCTGCATCGGCGCCTTCGACGGGGGCAAGATGGTGGGGTTCGTGTGCGGTCTCGTGAGTTGGAGAGAGGGCGAGGTCTTCCACCATTCGCACATGATGGGAGTGCTTCCCGAGTATCGAGGTCAACGAATCGGCGAGACGTTGAAGTGGACGCAGAGGGACAGAGTG
The DNA here is from genome assembly GCA_965219415.1 of Candidatus Marinacidobacterales bacterium. Lineage (GTDB taxonomy): Bacteria > Acidobacteriota > Vicinamibacteria > Marinacidobacterales > DATDRI01 > CBDCNP01. Next base: position 5,191,164 of record CBDCNP010000002.1, on the reverse strand, counting down.
CTGGCGCAAGGGATGGAACTCATCAACTGGACCTTCGATCCGCTCCAGTCACGGAATGCGAAGCTCAATATCGTCGGGCTGGGTGTGGTTGCGAGCCACTACATCGTGAATCTCTACGGGGAGAGCGAGAGCCCACTCCATGGAGGGATTCCCACCGACCGTTTCGAGGTGCAATGGTGGATCACGAGCCCCCGGGTCGTTGCGGTGAAGAAGGGGCAACGTCCAGAGCGATTTGGTTGGGAGGAGCTCCCTCGTGCCAATCAGACCAGCGAGGCTGACGGCGGGTTCCGCCGCTGTGACGACGAGCTCCGCCTGGATCTGGAAGACGAGGAGATCCTGGCGGAAGGCCCGGCCGACGCCACTTCGATGATGGCCGGTGCTCGTGACTTAGCCATCGACTGGCGGGTGAAGACGCGACTTCTATTCGAGGGCTACTTCCAACGTCGCTATGCCGTCGTTGATTTTCACGAATCTGAGGGGCGGTACTTTTATCGGTTGGAGAAGACACCGGCTACGGCTGAGAACCTACTTTCAGACGATGCGAGTAATCCGTAAACGGTCATCAGCAATCAGTCAAAGACGACAGCTGATTAGCGGTAGCTGATTACTACCCGAGCTACTTACCGGTCCAAGTCGGGTGCCTCTTCTCGAGGAAGGCCGACATCCCTTCTTGCGCGTCGGCTGCCATGGCGTTGAGGCTCATGACCTCCTTGGCATAGTCGTAGGCCTTGGGTTGTTCCAGATCGATCTGAGTGTAGAAGGCTTTCTTGCCAAGTGACAGTACCAAAGAACTCGCATCCGTCACCTTGCGGGCCAGCTCCTCGGTTTCTTTTCGTAGCTGCTCGGTGGGCACGGCCCGGTTCACGAGCCCCCATTCGGCGGCCGTTTTGGCGTCGATCCGCTCGCCGGTGAGAAGCATCTCCAAGGCTCGCTTCCGGCCGACGGCGCGGCTGAGCGCAACCATGGGCGTGGTGCAGAAGAGACCGATCTTCACGCCCGGTGTGGCGAAACTCGCTTGCTCCGAGGCAACCGCCAGGTCGCACGTTGCCACCAACTGACAGCCTGCGGCGGTGGCGGTTCCCTGAACCTCCGCAATAACCGGCTGCGGGATCTTTTGCACAGCCTGCATGAGATCCACGCAAACATCGAACACTCGACGTTGATGTGAGATGTCCTTGCCGATCATCTCGCTCAGGAAATGCCCGGCGGAGAACGCTGCACCCTCGGCTGCCAAGATCACGACTCGAAAGCTCGAGTCGGCGCCGACCGTCGACAGGGCGCGCGTCAGCTCGCCCATCATTTGGATAGAAAGTGCGTTGCGCTTCTCTGGCCAACTCATCGTGATGCGTGCTATGGGCGCGGTTGCCTCGACGCGAATTTTTTCGTACGTCACTGTTTTTCTCCTTACCCCCACCCAGGCCCTCTCCCAGCCCGCCTCCGTCCTAAGGACTTCGGCGGGTCCGCCGAAGCTCTCGCGAAGGCGGAAGGGAGAGGGGTTAAAGGACTAAGACTCTCTTATTCGTTCATGAAAGGTTTCCACTTCGCTTCGGGTGAGGGTGGTGTGAGCAAACTCACCGCGATCAGAAACAAGAGGGACGCTCCTCCCGCCGGATAAATAATGTAGTCGTAACCCAATTCTGTGATGCCGAGCGTGTTCAATAGCCCGAAAACGATCGTCACCAGCATGCCCGCAGCGATAGAAGCCACGCCGCCTGCCGGCGTGACTCGCTTCCACAAGAACGCGGCAAGTAGCGCCGGTGTCACCGCAGCTCCCACCATGGTATAGGCGTAAAGGGCCATGTCCAGAATGCTCACGAAGAACGAAGACACGACATAGGCAACCAGCGCCAAAACGATGATCATCACACGCTGGAATAGGATGATGCGTTTTTCGCTCACTCGGGGGTTTACGAATCGCTGATAGACATCGCGAGCTAAATTCGTCGAAGGCACCATGAGAAACGTGGTAGCGGTCGAGAACACGATGGCTACGGCGCCCGCCAGCAGCAGGCAACCGGCGACGAGTGGCAGATTGAAGCGAGCCAACGTCAAGAGAATGGTCTCAGAGGCGCTACGCTGGTCCGGAGTGAATGTGGCCCCCTCCCCGACCATAGCGGAATCGTTCCAAAACATCCCCGCACCGAAAATGGCAGTGGTGTCTAGTAGGATTTCGACTAACACGACCCCGACGATCATTCCAATGACGGCCTTGCGGGCGGAAGCTTCGTTCTTCGCCGAGAAGAATTTCTGATACATGCTGCTCTCGCCCAGCAAGAGCAGCAGCGTAGGGAGGAAGAGTCCGAACGCGGGAAGTATGCCGAGCCTACCGAAAGTCGTGAAATGGGTGTCCGGCAATGTCTCAGCAAGTTGAGTCCATCCACCCGCCCCTTCCAACGCGAGCGGCGCGGCAATGAGGATGCTGACGGTAATGATGATTCCGTTGAAGACGTCAAGGGCCACGATCGACATCATCCCCGCCATAACCGTATAGAGGACGACCAGGAGGCAGATGATCGCCTTCCCGGTCGTTGGGTCGATATTGGGGCTCAGAATACTCAGGAGTCTTCCTCCGCCGATGAACTGATAACTGGCGATGGTCAGGTAGGCGATGATGATGGCCATGGTTCCCAGAAGCCGTGCCGCTGGGTGATAGCGCATTTCCAAGATGTCGGGCACCGTGTATTGGGCAATCCGTCTAACCCGTCCCGCCAGGAAATAGACGATGACGATCCCGACCCAGGCGCCCGCGCTCATCCAGAGCGCGGAAAAGCCTTCACGAAAGGCGCGGCCGGCTCCTCCGAAGAGGCTACCTGAACCAATCCAGGTGCAGACCAGAGTCCCCACCAAAAGGTGCCAGGGTACGTTACGCCCTGCCACCATGAAATCGTCCTGTGTTTTGACCGCTCGGCTCCGGAAGACACTGACGCCAATAAGGAAGGCTAGATACAGGCCAACGACCCAAATGTAGATCATGGCAGTTCCTCTGAGAGGCTAGGCTCTCCGCGCCAGCACGCCGTGGAGGCCGCTCGCATCCTACCATGTGTTGCGCCTAGCGCGACTTGGCCGGGACCGCACGAAATATTAAATTTATAGTTGACAACTCGAAGCCCCCTGCGCTATTTTGCAATTAATTCTTTAGTAGTTCTTTCGTCGTGCGTTGGCAACCTAAAGGAGGCTTCGATTTTGGCACGAAGGCGGTCTCCCACTCTGACCGATGGCGAACTGCGGCTCATGGATATACTTTGGGAAAGAGGCGCGTCCACGGTGAACGACGTTGTAGAGGCGTTACCACAGCGTTTGTCACTCGCCTACAACACCGTGCTCACCACACTTCGCATATTGGAAAAGAAGGGTTATGTGGAGCACGTCAAGCAGGGCCGAGCGTTCGTCTACCACACCGTGGTAGGACGCGACGAAGCGAGTCGCAAGGCGGTCCGTCACCTCCTCAGCCGTTTCTTCGACAACTCTTCGGAGCTCTTGGTGTTGAACGTCCTGTCTAACGAGGAGATCGATTCCGCGGAGCTGAAGAGGCTCAAGAAGTTGGTCGAGGAGAGCCAATGACGATTTCGATGGGAGAAATGGTCTCGCTAATAGATTCTGCTTGGGTAGCGCTCGCCAACGGGCTGTGGCAAGGCGTGGCTCTTGTTCTGGCGGTTTGGTGTTTTTTTCGCGTGACTTCTTTTTCTAACGCAGCAACCCGCTACGCGGTTTGGTGGGCGGTGATGTTGACGATCGTGGGGCTTCCGGCACTGATCGGGACAACCCCGAACAAGGGTGCGCGCGGTTCCCACTTCGTCTCGCGCCAAGGCGCTGGTCCACTCAGGTCGGGGGGGTTTGGCTAATCATCACCCTTGTCATGCTGGGCCGGTTGACCTGGAGCTATTTCCATCTACGACGACTCAAAAAGGCGAGCGCTCCGTTGGGCCGACCGTATCAGGAACGTTTGAACGGGTGGCTGGCGAGCTCCGGTTTTCGGCGACCGGTAGCTCTCAAAAGCTCGGAGCGGGTCTCTGGTCCGATGGCAGCGGGTCTCGCCCAACCTGCGATCGTCCTTCCTCGTGGACTCGCCGAGCGGCTGAGCGAAGAAGAGCTCGATCAACTCGTCTTGCATGAGCTTGCTCACCTGCATCGGCGAGACGATTGGATCAACCTGGGGCAGAAGATCCTCGAGGCCCTTTTCTTCTTCCATCCCGCGGTGCGATTCATCGGAAGGCAACTAAACATGGATCGCGAAATCGCCTGTGACGATTGGGCGATCACTCAAACGGGGAAGCTCAAGCCTTACGCGGCTTGCCTGACGAAGTTAGTCGAGTTGACCGGGCGTGTGGAAACCCCCGCCTTGGCGCCCGGTGGTTGGACCACCAGAAAACAGATCGTGAGGAGAATCGAAATGTCACTGAACCGCAGACGAAACTCTAGCTCTCGTCTTTCTAGAACCGGCATCGTAGTGAGTCTGGCGGTGCTCGTGTTGGTTGGACTCCAAGCCGCTCAAACGTCACCTTTGGTCGTAGCGGCACCGCAAGTTAGCCAAGATAGTGCTCTCAGGGTGGCCGCCTTGCTTCCTTATGAGTCAGTCAACCCGACTACGTTGGGAACGCCGTGGGCACAACGGGAGGAGACACCCGAGCAGAGCGAGAGCCATAGCGAGGCGGAATCGGCGCAGGCCGAGGCCTCGCCGGCGCTACGAGACCAGGCTGAACAGCTGGAGCGTGAGGCGTCTCGGCGATCGCAAGAAATCGAACGCCATATGCGACAGCAACAGCGGGCCTTCGCACACCAACAGCGGGAGTTCGAGAGACAAGTCCACCAAGCCGAGCGTGCGCGTGCCATGGCCTTGCGCGGCGGATATTTAGCAGAGGGACCTCCGATCAGTGAAGACGAGCTCATCGAGCTGATGCTCGAGATTGCTCAGAACGATCCGGATTCCGAAGTTCGGTGCCATTGGCCTAATCGGAAGCGAGAAGGCGATGGAGGCCCTGATCGCACTCTACGACTCCTTGCAGGATCCGAGGCTCCAAAGGGCGGTGATCGCGAGTATCGGCGTCAGAGCCGCGCCCACGGATAGCGCCATCACCAAACTCCGGGAGATCGCGATCACCAGCGGTAATCCCGAGCTGCAACAGACGGCAATCGGCACCTTGGCCAACACCGGTGGCGATCGAGGGGTCGATGCGTTGCTCTACATCTACGACGCCCCTCATGTCGACGATGACATGGAACTCAAGAAGTCCACTATCCGCGCGTTGGGGATCAGCGGGAACAGCCGGGCCGTCCCGAAGCTGAAACAGATCGCGAAGTCGGATCCCGATGCAGCCCTGAGGCTCGAAGCGGTGCGCAGTTTTGCGCATCTGGGGAGCGCTCACGACTTTGCGGTCAGACCGGTCCGGCCCTTACCGGCTGTCGAGTCCGTCGAGCCTCTCGAACCAATACCAGCGGCACCGCCGGCTCCCCCAACTCCTCCGGCGCCAGACAAGAAGAAGTAGCGCCGTCTCAACTGGATTCGTCTAGGACGCGGCAAGCCAAGGACGCCCTTGACGCTAGGCGCTAGGCTTGGATGACCTTGGTCCCCGCGATGTAGTCGTGGACGCAACGCTGCTGGGCACCGAAGATGAAGAGCACGTCTACGAGCGCGTAGAAGGGAATGTTTCCGAGCAAGCCGTTGAGAAGGACGCGGAGCCCAACCACCCGCCCGAATCCCGGATTGGTTCCGTCGTCGAACCTGACGATGCGAATCTTCATGATCTTCTTACCGAGCGTCTGGCCGTCACGGGCGAGGATGAACATGTAGTAGAGACCGAGCAAGACCGGACCCACCATGGCCGCCAACGCGCCTTCTTGCAGCATCTCTTCAGCGGTCGCGGCTCCTCCGCTCATAAAGAGGAAGCCCGGTGCCATCGACGCCAGCGCGATTAAGACGTCGATGATGGAGGCCGCCAGCCGCGAGCCGCGGCTCGCCAAGGCTCCACTACTGTAGATCTTCGGGCCGGCGGAGGCCACGGCCGCGTCGAAGCCACCGTCCATGGGCACGGCGACAGCGGCTGCTCCGCCCGCAGAGCTTACCCGGGCCGAGCCGGATCGTCTCGCGAGATCGGCTCCGCAGGATCGGCACCGGAACGACATCGGTTGGTTCTTCTTGCACGACGGACACTGCATGGCACGCTCCCTCTGCCCTTAGGGCCAGCGCCTTGGGGAGCAAGATGGATGCCATTGGAATCCGCACTCTGCCAATGGGTTAGGGGTAGTGGGGCGGGTGAAAAAGGCTACGCCCTGTGTCGCCGTGCCCACAGTGGGCTACTTCTTCAAGCGCTCGATCTCAGCACCCAGTCGAGCGAGCTTCGATTCGATGTGCTCGTAACCCCGGTCCAGATGGTAGACGCGCTCGATGACCGTTTGACCCTGAGCGGCCAAGCCCGCTAGGACCAAACACGCACTGGCTCTAAGATCGGTTGCCATGACGCGGGCACCGGAAAGTGGTGTGGAGCCCCGGACGACCGCGGTGTGGCCATCGAGTCGGATGTCGGCGCCCATTCGATTCAACTCCGCAACGTGCATGAATCGGTTCTCGAAGATGGTCTCGGCGATGAAACTGGTCCCTCGGGCTTGCGTGAGCAAGGTCATGAGTTGGGCTTGCATGTCGGTTGGGAAACCCGGGTAGGGAAGTGTTCGCAGGTTGGCAGCCTCCAAGCTGCCGCTAGCGTGCAGTCTAATGAGATCCCCTTCTACCTCGAGCTCGGCTCCGATCTCGTCCAGTTTTTCCAGAATCGCCGTCAAGTGGTTGGGCTCGCAGTGGGCGATCTCCATTTCCCCACCAACCAAAGCCCCGGCGGCTAGGAACGTCCCGGCTTCGATTCGGTCGGGAATGATGCGATGCTTCGCTCCCGTGAGGCGCTCGACGCCCGACACTCGGATCGTCTGGGTGCCTGCCCCGTCGATGCAGGCGCCCATTTCAACGAGGAGCTTGGCCAAGTCGACCACCTCGGGCTCTTGCGCGCAGTTGGCGAGGATCGTTTCTCCTCTCGCCAAACATGCGGCCATCAGAATGTTCTCGGTCCCGGTCACCGTTACGTTATCGAAGTAGATCTCGGCGCCACGGAGACCCTCCGTTCTTACATCGACGAACCCGTGCTCGATCGTGACTTCTGCTCCGAGCCTCTCGAGGGCTTTCAGGTGCAGATCGATAGGCCGTGCACCGATGGCACATCCTCCCGGAAGAGATACGCGTGCGCGACCGTGGCGGGCCACCAGAGGCCCGAGGACCAAAACAGAAGCGCGCATGGTCTTGACGAGTTCGTACGGAGCTTCGAACGACCTAACCGAGGGAACGGATATCTTCATTCGATGGGATGAGCCGTAGTCGACTTCGGCGCCCAACTCGGAAAGCAAACGCCGCATGGTCGAGGCGTCCCAAACCTCTGGCACGTTCTCGAGCTCAACGGTTTGGTCGGTGAGTAGGCTTGTCGCCATGGCGGGAAGGGACGCGTTCTTGGCGCCGCTTGTTTCGACGCGACCGGAAAGCTCACGCCCCCCTGTGATTCTTAACTTATCCATATTAGAAGTTTTGCGGCAGCACCACCTGCTCTCCCTCTCCTCTTTTTGGGGAGAGGGATGGGGTGAGGGGTGCCCTATTAGCCTTTCACCGCGACGACGATGCGCGGGAACCCCTGCAGATCCGGAACCGTCTTTTCCCACACGAGACCGGTTTCGGTAATCAGCGTTTTCACCCGCTCCTCCATACCCATCCCAATCTCGAGCAACACGAGGCCCCGCGGCGCCAGAAGTGAACGGGCTTGGGGGAGTAGGCGACGCATCGCGTCGAGCCCGTCGGGTCCTGCCGCCAAAGCAACACGAGGCTCGTGCTCCTTGACCTCGGGTTGAAGCCCGGCCATGTCGACCTCCGGAACGTACGGTGGATTCGACACCACGACGTCCAAGATGGGCGGTGTCGACTTGGCTACCAGTGGAGCTAAGAGATCGCCCTGCAGGAACTCGATGCGTGAGCTTACGCCGTTTCGGTTTGCGTTTTCCCCGGCCACCGCAAGTGCGGCGGGTGAGATTTCCGTTGCGTACACCTGGGCGTTGGGAAGAGACGAAGCGATCGAAACGGCCACACAGCCGCTTCCACACCCGACGTCGGCCACCCTTGCCGAGCGGTCGCCGAGTCGAGCGATGGTTTCCTCGACCAGGCCTTCGGTTTCGGGACGAGGGATGAAGACGGCAGGAGTTACCACGAACTCGAGACCCCAAAACTCCTGGGTGCCCAGGAGGTATTGCAGGGGAACTCGACCCCGGCGTCGGTCGACGAGTTGAAAGAAATATCCCGCCGCTTCCGCTCCCACCGGCTCGGCGAGATCGGCGAGAAGAGTTTCGCGAGAGCAGCCGATCGCTTGTCGAAGGAGAACCTCGGCTTCCCAGCGGCTTCGGTCTACGCCGGCCTGTTCCAGCTCCTGCGCTCCCCGCTCGAGAAGTCGCCGTGCACTAGGGGAAGCCTTGCTCACTGTTCTACGGGAGCGGCCTCCGCCTCCTTGAGTTTTTCGGCTTGGTAGTGCGTAGCGAGACCGTCGATGATGTCGTCCAACTGACCATCTAGGATCGCGTCAAGGCGATGCAGCGTCAGGTTGATGCGGTGGTCCGTCACCCGTGTCTCGCGGAAATTGTAAGTACGGATCTTCTCGCTTCGGTCTCCGGAGCCGATCTGTCCCTTCCTCTCGCGGGCGATCTTGGCTTGTTGTTCCTGGATGGCCAAATCGTACAGCCGCGAGCGAAGAACGCGCATCGCCTTGGCCTTGTTTTTGATTTGCGATTTTTCGTCCTGGCACGACACCACCAGGCCCGTGGGGATGTGAGTGATCCGGACCGCCGAGTAGGTCGTATTGACGCTCTGCCCTCCTGGACCGGAGGAGCAGAAAGTGTCGATACGAATGTCCTTGGCCTCGATTTCAACCTCGACGTCCTTGGCCTCCGGCAATACGGCAACCGTGATCGCGGAGGTATGAATACGACCAGAAGCCTCCGTCACCGGTACCCGCTGGACGCGGTGAACACCACTCTCGTACTTCAGTCGGCTATAGGCACCCTTGCCTTCGATGACCGCAACGATCTCCTTCAATCCACCGATGCCGGTGGGGTTCGCGTTGATCACTTCCACCCGCCAACCGTTTTGCTCCGCGTAGCGGGAGTACATCCGGTAAATTTCCTGAGCGAAGAGTGCCGCTTCATCACCCCCCGTACCAGCTCGGATCTCGACGATGACGTTGCGCTCGTCGTTCGGATCCTTCGGAAGGAGTAGGAGTTTCACCTCCTCCGTCAAACGTTCCCTTTCGGTCTCGAGCTGTTCAAGCTCTTCCTGGGCTAAAGCCTTGAGCTCTTCTTCCTCACCTTCCTTGATCATCTCCTGAGCCCCGCTGAGCTGGTTCAGTACCGATTTCAGCTCGCGGTACTTGCTTACCACGGGCTCGAGCTCCGCTCGCGCTTTCGCCGTTTTCTGATAGACAGCGGGGTCGGATGCGACCTCCGGCTTTCCGAGCTCGAGGGTTATCTGCTCGTACCGCGCCTCGAGTGCATCGAGCTTGGATTGCAGATCAGACATGGGACTGCGGGAGTCTAGGCCTTAGGACTCAGGAGTGGTCGGGCTGTCAGTGCTGTCAGGGGCGGGCTCTGACTTCGCCTCAGGCTTCGCTTGCGAGACGGGCTTCCGCTTTCCGAACTTTCGTTGGAACCGCTCGATGCGACCGGCCGAGTCGATCAATTTCTGCTTGCCAGTGAAGAAGGGATGGCACTTGGAGCAGATCTCCAGCTTAATAGTGCTGCCCTTGGTAGTGCGGGTCTGAAAAGTCTCTCCGCAAGCACAAGTTACCGTCACGGTCTCGTACTTTGGATGAATTCCTTGTTTCATGTCTATGACTCCTCGGTAGTGAACTGGAGAGCGCTATTATAGCGCAGCTTGTCCGCCGGCGGGAGCGTGACAAGGCTCCCACGTGCGGCGAGGTAGGTGTTGTTGGTTGACGCTAGGGTTGGCCCGACATCGAGGCTAGGAACTCGGCGTTATTCTTCGTCTTGCTCATCTTGTCCAACAGGAGCTCCATTGCCTCCACCGGCGACAAGGGGGAGAGCACTTTGCGTAGAATCCATACCCGCGTGATCTCCTCCTTGGCAAGCAGCAGCTCTTCCTTTCTAGTGCCGCTCTTGTTGATGTCGATGGAAGGAAAGACCCGCTTGTCGACCAGCTTGCGGTCGAGGTGGATTTCCATATTACCGGTGCCCTTGAACTCCTCAAAGATGACATCGTCCATCCGGCTGCCGGTCTCGATGAGAGCGGTAGCGATAATGGTGAGCGAACCGCCCTCTTCGATATTTCGGGCCGCGCCGAAGAACCGCTTCGGTCGTTGCAGTGCGTTACTGTCCACACCACCGGAAAGCACCTTTCCGGAAGGTGGCACCACGGTATTGTAGGCGCGGGCGAGGCGCGTTATCGAGTCGAGCAATATAACGACATCCCGTTTGTGCTCGATCAACCGTTTCGCCTTCTCGATGACCATTTCCGCGACCTGCACGTGGCGAGAAGCCGGCTCGTCGAACGTCGAGCTGATGACCTCGCCCTGCACCGAACGCTGCATGTCGGTGACCTCTTCTGGGCGCTCGTCGATCAGCAGGACGATGAGGATGACTTCGGGCTGGTTGGCGGTAATGCTGTTGGCAATGTTCTGCAGCAACATCGTCTTGCCGGTGCGAGGGGCCGCGACGATGAGTCCGCGCTGCCCCTTTCCGACCGGGGTCATCAGGTCCATCACCCGCGCCGACAGGTTGTCCTTAGCAGTCTCCAGCTGGATCCGCTCCTGCGGATAGAGGGGAGTCAGGTTGTCGAAGAAGATCCGCTCACGTGAGGCTTCGGGCGGCTCGAAATTGACCGCCTCCACCTTGATGAGCGCGAAGTAGCGCTCGCCTTCTTTCGGTGGCCGGATCTGGCCGGAAATCGTGTCTCCGGTTCGCAGATCGAATTTCCGTATCTGCGACGGCGAGACGTAGATGTCATCAGGACCGGGCAGATAGTTGTACTCGGGGGCGCGCAAGAACCCAAAGCCGTCGGGCAGGCATTCCAATACACCCTCGGAGAAAATGAGTCCGCTTTGTTCGGTTTGCGCTTGCAGGATTTTGAAGATGAGTTCTTGCTTGCGCATCCCAGTGGCGCCGGCGACGGTGAGGTCCTTGGCCACCTTCGCGAGGGTGGAAATATTCATATCCTTCAGCTCGGCGATGTTGAGGGTCTTCGCCTTCCCCTCACTCCGCTGAGGCTTTTCAGTTGTTTCGCTACGCGGCGCTTTTTCCGTTACTTCGTTCTCGGTCGGCGTTTCGGCCCGCGTACGTGTTTCTCGATCACGTTCCATATTTCTTTCCTTCCTTCCCCCGTTACGGCGGAAAAGGTGATGAAGGGAATCTCCCCGTCCGAGGCAAAGGCCGAATGGAGCCGAGCCCTTTGCTTGGCCATCGCCGCTCGGGAGAGTTTGTCTGACTTGGTTGCAATAAGGGCATAGGACATTCCGCTGCTATTTAGGAGCTCCAATACCTGCTGGTCGTTGGGCATCGGGTCGCGGCGAGCGTCGATGATGAGCATGACCAACCGAAGCGCGCTCCGCTCGAAGAGGTACTCGCTGACGAGAGCCTCCCAACGACGTCGCACCGCCACCGGGACGCGCGCAAAACCATAGCCGGGTAGGTCGACCAGATAGAAACGCTCTTCCACCCGAAAAAAATTGATGAGCTGGGTGCGGCCTGGAGTCCGTGACACCGCCGCCAGTTTCTTGATGCCTGCGAGCTGGTTGAGCAAGCTGGATTTTCCTACATTCGATCTTCCGACTAGAGCCACTTCCGGAAGTCCATCGCCAGGAAAGTCTATTGGCGCGGCGGCACTGAGAATGAACTCGGCGCGCGGCAGCTTGCTCATGATGCATAAGTTCTCTCCGGTGCGACTCTCACCGTTGCCAGTTGATTAACTCCCGTTGATTGGTTACTTCGGTAGCGATGAGGTCCGCCGCTTCACTGTGCGGGGAGCCTCTTTCCGGCCACTACTGGTTTCCCTCTGGGAAGAATTTTCGGAAGCGTCTTGCTGGAAGTGCCCTTGTCGTCGGTTGTGTGGCGTGGTGTGGGCACCCCCACCTAGTAGTCCTAATGGGTAATCGATTCGCCTTGGATCCCCTCGTCCAGCTTCTCAGGTTCCGACTCGGACGAATCTTCGTCCGCCTCGATTTTCGGCAGCGGAGCGGTCAAAGCCCCCTCGAACACTTCGTCCATCGACTCAACCATCTTGACCTTCAGCTGACTGAGAACGTTCTCCGGGATATCGGCCAGGTCCTTTTCGTTGTCCCGGGGAAGGATTATGTTGTTGATGCCGGCGCGGTGTGCAGCGAGGAGCTTTTCTTTCACTCCTCCAATCGGGAGGATCTTCCCGCGAAGCGTGATCTCGCCGGTCATGGCTACATCGCTCCGTACCGAAATACTCGTCAAGGCAGAGACCAGAGCCGTGCACATGGTGATTCCCGCCGACGGACCGTCTTTGGGGATTGCGCCTTCTGGTACGTGGATATGCACGTCGATACGTCGATTGAAATCCCTTGCAATACCAAGCTCCTCCGCACGGGAGCGAATGAACGACAGGGCCGTTTGCGCAGATTCTTGCATAACGTCGCCCAACTTGCCAGTCAAGGTCAATCCGCCCTTCCCGAACATGAGCGAGGCCTCGGTGACGAGGAGCTCTCCCCCCACCTCGGTCCAGGCCAGACCGGTAGCCGTCCCGATTTCGCTCGTTCCTTCCGTCTTGCGCCGGCGGAACTTCGGAATTCCCAGATAGTCGGCGATGGATTTTTCAGTCACGTCGATCTCGAGATCCGTCTTGTCGGTGACCAGTTTTCGAGCAATCTTGCGGCAGATGGATGCGATCTCCCTTTCCAGATTGCGCACTCCTGCCTCGCGAGTGTAGCGCGTCAGGACTTCCTTCAAGGCGTCACCCTGGAACGTGACCGCCTTGTTCTTGAGTCCGTTAGATTCGACTTGTTTCGGCACCAAGAACCGCGTCGCGATCTCAACCTTCTCTTCCTCGGTGTACCCGGGTAGTCGGAGCACTTCCAGACGGTCTTGGAGCGCCTGCGGCATCGTGTGCAGCACGTTGGCGGTGGCGATGAACATGGCGTTCGAGAGGTCGTACTCAACGTCCAGATAGTGATCTTGGAAGCAGTGGTTCTGCTCTGAGTCCAGTACCTCCAGCAGCGCTGCCGATGGGTCACCGCGGAAATCCATGCTCATCTTGTCGACCTCATCCAGCAAGACGAGCGGATTCACGGTGCCGGCCTTCTTCATCATCTGAATGATCTGGCCGGGGAAGGCTCCGATGTAGGTACGCCGGTGACCACGGACTTCCGCCTCGTCGCGCACCCCGCCGAGCGAAAGCCGAACGAACTTGCGATTGGTGGCTCTGGCAATCGATTTGGCGAGCGAAGTTTTCCCCACGCCCGGCGGCCCGACGAAACAGAGGATAGGCCCCTTCTGCTTGCGCACCAGCTGCCTGACGGCGAGAAACTCCAGCACGCGTTCCTTGACCTTTTCCAGCCCATAGTGATCTTCGTCGAGGATCCGCTCGGCGCGCTGCAGATCGCGGCTCTCCCGCGTCCGCTTGTACCAGGGAACGGCGAGCATCCAATCCAGGTAGTTGCGGGATACGGTTGCCTCGGCCGACATCGGAGGCATCGCTTCGAGCCGCTTGAGCTCCTGAAGCGCCTTCTCCTCCGCCTCCTTGCTCATTTTTGCGCCGGCCAACTTTTTTCGAAGCTCGTCGAGCTCGTTGGATTTGTCATCCTTGCGACCGAGCTCCTTCTGGATGGCCTTCATTTTCTCGTTGAGGTAGTACTCTTTTTGCGCCCGCTCCATTTGTTTGCGGACTCGGCCTTGCAGCCGACGTTCCACCTGTAGCTTGTCCACCTCGTGCTCGAGGACTCCCGCGATACGGGTCAGTCGCTCGAGAGGGTTCCAAGTCTCGAGGAGATTCTGTTTCTCATCGACCGGTAGGATGAGATGGCTGGCGATCGTATCGGCTAGCTTGCCGGGGTCGTCGACCTGGACGGCGGCGTTTTTCACCTCCGCCTGCACCGTATTGGCCAATTTGACGTATTGTTCGAAGAGCGAGACCACCTTGCTCATGGGGCCTTCGAGCTCCGACGACGTCTCCGAGACTTTCGGTATCGTCTTGGCGACGATTTTGAAGAAACCCTCTTCCTCTCGACATTCGATGGTGCGGCCACGGTCCAGCCCCTCCACCAGAACCTTGATGTTGCCATCGGGTAGCTTGACCGACTGCACGATGTTGGAGATCGTCCCCACCGTATATATGTCGGAGGCTTGCGGATCATCGGTGGTCGCGTCGTGTTGGGCAGACAGGAAGATACGACGGTCATGGGCGAGGGAGTACTCCAAGGCCCTCACCGAGGAAGCGCGCCCGATGACGAAGGGCATCATCATGTAAGGGAAGATCACCACATCCCGCAAGGGAACCATGGCGAGCGTTTCGTAGATTTCGGCTCGATCTCTAGGTTTGTTTCCGAACATCGCTATCGCTTCGTCCTTCCGCTAACTGACTGTCCTATCGCTCGGTTTCTCGGAACGGTTCATTCAGGTTCAGGCAACGGGGCATCTATTGGTTAGGCAACGGTTGGGGCCCGGTTCGACGTTGAATTTTTGGGAAAACGACCCCGCGGGTGTTGCGGAACCCTCGGGAAAAGTGAGCTAGCCTGCCTTCTCGATCAGCGTTACTGGTTTCTCACGGTTCTCGACGACCTCCTTCGTGACGACACATTCTCGGACCTTCTTCTGCGAGGGTAGATGGTACATGAGGTCGAGCATGAGGTCTTCGATAATCATGCGGAGGCCGCGGGCTCCGATCTTGCGTTCGCAGGCCAAGTCGGCAATTGCCTCCAGAGAATCATCAGTGAACCTCAACTTCACGTTCTCGTACTCGAAGAGTCGCTGATACTGCTTGACAATGGCATTGCGCGGCTCGGTCATGATCTGAATCAAAGCCGCCCGGTCCAACTCGTGCAGCGTACCAATGACCGGTAGTCTTCCGACGAACTCGGGTATGAGCCCGTACTTGATCAAGTCCGTGGGCTGAACGAGGGTCATGAGGTCCTCCGCCCGTTCCTGCTGGACACCGAGGTCGGCCCGGAAACCAAGGGACTTCTTTCCGATCCGGCGCTCGATGACTTTGTCCAGCCCCACGAACGCCCCACCACAGATGAACAGAATGTTGGTGGTGTCAATCTGATAGAACTCCTGGTGTGGATGCTTACGTCCTCCCTGGGGCGGCACGTTGGCGACCGTCCCCTCGAGGATCTTGAGCAACGCTTGTTGCACCCCTTCACCCGAAACGTCCCTGGTGATGGAGGGGTTTTCGTCCTTGCGGCAAATCTTGTCGATCTCATCTATATAGATGATGCCTTCCTGGCACTTCTCGATGTCGCCACCCGCCGCCTGCAAGAGCTTTAAGATGATGTTCTCCACGTCCTCGCCGACGTAGCCCGCTTCGGTGAGGGTGGTTGCGTCGACGATCGAGAAAGGAACTGACAGCAGCTTGGCCAGCGTCTGGGCCATGAGCGTCTTGCCGGTTCCGGTGGCGCCGACGAGAAGGATGTTGCTCTTCGTGAGCTCGACGTCCTGGCGGGTCTTGGACTTCATGATCTGAACCCGCTTGTAGTGGTTGTAGACGGCGACCGCTAGTTTCTTCTTGGCTTGGTTTTGACCGATGACGAACTCTTCCAGGAATTCCTTGATCTCCATCGGGGTCGGAAGGGTGGACCGCTGCGAGCGCGTCTCGAACCGATTATCGTCGGCGATGATGTCGTTGCAGACCTCGACGCACTCGTCGCAGATGAAGACAGTGGGCCCTGCGATTAGCTTACGCACGTCGCTCTGGTCTTTGTTGCAGAACGAACAGCGTAGGACCTCAGGATCGCCGTTTTTCTTGGACACGCTCCCCCCGGTTATGGAAGTTAGACCCGCCTCGAAATGACTTGGTCGATGATTCCGTATTCCTTGGCCGACTCGGCGGTCATGATGAAGTCACGTTCGACGTCTTGCTCGATCTTGGAAAAGCTTTGGCCGGTGTGCATCGAGAGGATTTCGTTGAGCCGCTGCCGAGTCCGTAAGATCTCTTTCGCCTGAATATTGATGTCGGTGGCTTGCCCAGAAAAGCCGCCCGACGGTTGGTGGATGATGACTCGAGCATTAGGAAGCGCGAAACGTTTGCCCGGCGTGCCGGCCGCAAGCAGCACCGCGGCCATGCTGGCCGCCTGGCCGAGACAGTAGGTAGTCACGTCCGGGCGAATGAATTGGATCGTGTCGTAGATGGCTAGACCCGCCGTCACCGATCCCCCCGGACTATTGATGTAGATCGAGATTTCCTTCTCCGGATCCTCGGCCTCGAGGAAGAGGAGTTGGGCGACCACCAGGTTGGCGAGATTGTCGTCAATAGGAGTGCCAACGAAGATGATGTTGTCTTTGAGTAAGCGCGAATAGATGTCGTAGGCACGCTCGCCTCGGTTGGTCTGCTCGACCACCATCGGGATCAACATAGACTCTAACCCCCTTTGATTCTAGCATTTTCGCGGAGTAAGTCAACCGCCAACTCCCTCCGCAAGCGTTGTTTAAGGCGTTCCAGGCCTCCGTCTTTCATCAGTTGGGCGCGCACCGCCTCAGGACTCTTTTTGACCGCGGCCGCCCCCCGCTCGATCTCCTGGCTCACCGCTTCCTCCGTCTCTTGCAACCCCTCTTGAGTGACGATCCGGTCGAGCAGGATGGTGGCGCCGACGCTTCGAGTGACCGCCTCCCGCTGACCTTCCCGTAGGTCGCGCCAATCCACGTTCGCTTGGGAGGGATCGATCCCCCGGTCGATGAGGTTTCGAGCCATTTCCTCTACCCGTTGGTCGAGCTCTTGGTCGATCAAGGCCTGGGGTGGCTCGACGGGGTTCGCCTCGATCAGCTTCTCGAGGAGCTGGTTGCGGAGATCCTGCTCGGAATGATGCCTCGCTTCTTCTTCGGCTTGTTTTTGAACCTGGTCTCGGAGTTCCTTGAGGTCCTCGAAGTCACCTAGGTCTTTCGCGAACTCATCGTCTAGGTCTGGAAGGATCTTCTCCTTGACTTCGATCTGATCGAATCGCACGGTCAGCTTCTTACCGGCGCGAGCGGTATCGGCATGCTCCTTGGGAAACTCGGCCTGGAAAGAAATCGAGTCGCCCGACTTGGCGCCTTGAAGCCTCTCGTGAAGGGTTGGGAGGTAGATATCGGATCCGACCTCGATCGTGACACCTTCCTGTTTGTTGGTCGGCCCCTTTCCGTCGGCGGCAGTTTCGTGGAGCGTTCCGGTGACGAAGTCTCCATCCTTGACGCCTCGGCCCTCGACGGGATCGAATCGCGCCGCGCGCTCGCGCAAGGAGTCTAGACGTTTTTCGGTCTCTTCATCGCTTACGTCGGCACTCTTGGCGGTGACTTTGAAACCCTTGAACTTCTTGACGTCGATCTCGGGCATGACCTCGACGGTCGCCTTGAATCGAAGAGGCTCGCCCAACTCCGCTTTCAAGTCTTCGATCTTCGGGTCGCCTATAGGGTTCAGCGAATGCTGGTTCAAAGCTTGGTGGAGCACATTCGGTAGCAGATCCTGAAGGACTTGATTGAGGATTTCGGAGTGGAACCGTGTCTTCACCAGGTTCTTCGGAATCTTGCCTTTTCGGAAGCCTGGCAGCTTCAAGGTACGGCTGAACCGAGTCGCCTTCTGCTCGAAGGCTTCTGAGAGCGTCTCCGCCGGAACCTCGACGTCCAGCCGACGACGGGACAAACCCTCTTCAGTACATTCAACCTTCAAGGAATGGAACTCCTTCGGATCCTAAGGCTTTTTGGCGCCACGCCGGCTGCTAGCAAGAGTTGGCCAGGCACGGCCGAATTCTCAGCGACCGCCAAAACGTCGCGTTGCTTCGACCAAACCTCGCCAGGCTGTGGTGCGAAAGGGGGGATTCGAACCCCCACGGGTTGCCCCACTGGATCCTAAGTCCAGCGCGTCTGCCGTTCCGCCACTTTCGCGCTTGACGAGTCAGCGCTATCGCTTGGTAGCTCGTTTACCTCCCGAAAGAGCCAATTTGGTGTGAATCATCAAACGGAAGAGCCATTCTAGCGAGGGGGGAGAGCCGCGTCAATGGGGGGCATCGGCGGCTTCCCGGAGGACTACTTGACGGTTTCCCTGACGACTTCCTCGATCGTGGTGAGCCCATCGGCGATCTTCTCGAGCCCGCTAGTTCTCAGCGTGATCATGCCCTCACTCGTAGCCTGCTCTCGAAGATCCATCGAGGACGCTCCTTCCAGATCACCTCGAAGAGCCCTATTCGTCCCCGGTAACCAGTGTTGTTGCACGCTTCGCAGCCCTTGCCTGGTTCGACCCGATCCAGAGCACCCCATCAATTCGGAACCGCACCCGGACCTCATGTTCGAAAGGCTCGATATGGATCTCGCTCGAGTCGCGCCGCAGAGCATCGGTGAGGATTAGGTTGCAGAGCTTCACCACCGGCGCTTCATCGCTGGATCGCTCTAGTTTCTCAAGATCAATGTCTTCCGCCTCCCGGATGGCGTCGTGGACCTGGCGGGTGTGGGCGGACTCGTAATGTTTCTCGATTGCCTCCATAACGGCCGCTCCCGGAGCCACGACCGGCTCGATGTTGTAACCGGTCATGAATCGCAGATCGTCTATGGCGAAGACGTTCGTGGGATCCGCCATGGCCACGGTGAGGGTGGCCCCGGATGCCGAGACTGGAAACAACTGGTAAGCTTGAGCGGTCTCGGCAGGGATCAGCTTGAGCACCGAGCCATCGATGGGCAGGCTCGGCAGATCGATGACGGGCACATCGTACTTACGAGCGACCATCTCCGCGATCTGCTCATCCGTCGCGAATCCTAGTTTGACGAGAATCTCCCCGACTCTCCCGCCGGATTGACGTTGGTAGACGAGCGCTTCTTCCAGTTGCTCTGGTGTTACAAGCTTTTCTTGGACGATCAACTCACCGAGCTTCATCGGCATGAGAACCCCTCACACGCTGCCTTGGTGCACAACTCTCGATCTCGGTCCACAATTGTCCTGTACTCGCGGATACGAGGTTCCCCATGAGCATTTTCAAACGCACTCAGCGGAAGTATGTGAAGAAGGCCTATCGCGTGAGGAATTGGCGTGAATATGAGGCGGGTCTACGCAACCGCGGGAGCCTGACCGTCTGGATCTCGCTCACCGCCGGCAAGCTTGTGAACTGGGACGCGCCCCGGCCAAGGAGGAGGAAACCGGGCCGTCAACGCAAGTACTCGAACCACGCCATCGAGACGGCTGTCACCCTGGGCATGGTGTTTCATCTGTCATCTAGGCAGAGCGAGGGATTGCTGCGGTCGTTGTTCGCTCTGATGAAGCTAGACAATGATGTGCCCGATCACACCACGATCTCGAGGCGCAAGCCGAAGCTGGGTAAGGTCCCCTTCTACCAAGTCAAGCAGAAGACGCCGTTGCACATCTTGTTCGACAGCAGCGGTCTCGCTGTCCACGCCGGCCAGCTGCGCAGAGCACAAAAGAGCAGGGACTATCGCAAGCTCCATCTGTGTGTCGACGAGCAGAGTGGCGAAGTCGTCGCCGGCGAGCTGACGAGCAAAAGAGCCCGTGATTCATTGCGGGTTGCATCGCTTGTCGGACAGATCGACAGTCCCATCTCATCGGCCAGAGCTGACACCGCATACGACGCCGGCGGCGTCTATGAGGCAATCGAGAATCACAGCGCTCATCGCTCGCCGAGGGTGCTGATACCGCCGCGCAAGGGCGCCCTGCTCGCATCGGGGCCGGCGAGCAGCCGACAGCGCAATCGCAACATTGCAGCACAAGCTCGGCTCGGCAAACGAAAGTGGCACACAGAATCGGGCTACAGCAAACGGAGCAAAGTCGAGACAACGTTCCATCGCTACAAGGCTATCGTGGGCTCAGCGATGCGAGCGAGAGGGTTGGCGGCACAGAGAGGTGAGGCAAGGATCGGGTGCAAGATTCTCAACACCATGACGGCGCTCGGGATGCCTGATAGCGAGATGATCGGATGATGGGAGTCGGGGCCAAGCGAGCTCTCGGCCTCTATCGGAGTTGTGCACCAAGGCATCACGACCCCGGCATAAAGAGAGGTGCTTCCGCCATCAAGTGTTGCTACGCGGCTGCGGGCAGTGGTACAGGTGTGGAAGAGACCGGGTTGCGCGCCCTAGTGAGCAGGAAAACCTCGATCCGCAACCACAAAGGAATCGTCGTCGCCAAGAAGATGTCTCGAAAGGTGAGCCGTCGCGTGGTCAGACCGGCTTGCATAGCCGGAGTTCGGATCTCACGTCCGAACTTCAGAGCTCCGTGCGGTCGGACGAAGTTGTAATAGCAACGGAGCAACTCCAGGTGCTCATCGAGCCTCTCCGTCGAGCGAGCGTGGGAAAGTGTTCGTCTCGAAAGGTATGCCGAGCTTTGCCGGATGGTCAGATTCAACCGCTCGATGAACGACGTGTTCAATGTTGAGGAGTCCTCGGAGTTATTGAGCGCGTCTTCGAATCGCCACGCGGCTCCGTGCAGCGCTCTCCGTTCGACCTTGATGATACGATCGTTCCTGCGCGTCTTGAGGACCTGGCCGTAGAGACACGCTGGACCGAAGAAGCGACGGATGACCTTCTGGTAGAATTCGAATCCATCCGTGACGATCAAGGGAAGACCCTCGAAATTCATCCGCCTCGAAAGGTCGCGAAACAGGGCGTGAGTGTTCCGGTAGCTTCGCCTTCCCGTCACCGTCGATGGCCAGAGCCGAGACCAGACCTCGATCGTAACGAAGACCCAACTCGGCGTCTTCTTGTTGCCCGCGAACGTGCGAATCTCGTCGGCTTGAAGCTCGGCTTGAAGCTCTTCGGCAGCGAAGCCGGCGATCCTTCTGTGATTGAATCGACGACACACTTGGGCTGCCTTCTCGAGCCAGCGGGCGACGGTGTTCCAGGCAATCCCTTTGATCCGGGAAATCGCAGCAATGCTGACAACCTCGACTCTGAGAGCGATGACCCCATCGAAAGTAGCTCTTCGATGTTGGAGACGGTAGTAGGGCGTGCCTTTCGTCGAAGAGAACGTCTTTCCGCACTCGCCGCACCGGTATCGACGGCGTTTCCCGGACCTCGTTCTGTAGAATCCGTTGTGAATAATGCTTCTGGAACCGACTTTTCCATACGACGGACATACGGGACTGAGACATCTGCGATTCTTCACTTCTGCTCGGCCCTGACGATGAGAGAACTGTGTCTTCAGAATTCTGGTTCAAACTCTAGCACGCGAACGGGTTACGCGGCAGCCACCAACACTTCATGGCGGAAGCACCTGAAGATTCTCACCTTAGGCCCTGGGTTTGAAAGTGTCAAGGGAATACGAATCACTCACAGGAATTCTCCAGCACCGTCTCTACTTCACTCACCGTAATCATGCCTTTCTTGTGACTCCATGCGTTGTAGATATAGGTCGTGACTTCTGCAAGCTCCAAATTCGTCAGGTGAGGTGTACCGGGCATCGGTTCGTTGAACAGAATGCCATTTACAGTCATTTCTCCTTCCCGCCCGTTTTTGATAAGACAGATGACTTGATTGAAATTCGCCTCCATATAATCGGAATCGTTCAGAGGGGGGAACACCCTCCCCAGTCCTTTTCCATTGTGTTGATGACAATTGGCGCAGTTTAGGTTGTAGAGTTTCTGGCCCTTGACCATATATTGAGTAAACTCTTCGTGTTCGCTCGGTGCGAGGCGTTGGTTTTCAGTTTTGCCGGCACATCCAATATGAAACAGGACGACGAACAAGAACACAATCGACTTTGAACCAATGCTGGTCACCATATCCGGATCGTCTACTCCGTGTCGGTCCACGTCAGACTCTGATGGGTGAGCAGCAGCGAAAAGAAGGGAAGTGCCCTGGCTTCGATCCACTCTCGCACCAACTCCCGATGATTCGCGCCGTCCATCTCGAAGACGTGGGGGATTCCCGCCCTGGTGAGAGCGTGCGAAAACGCCCGGCTCCCCAAAGGGATATGTGCCAAGTGGTCGGAGATGCCGGCGGTGAAATGAATGCCCTTTAGTTTGAGCAGGTTCGAACGGTACGCGTCCACCATGTAGACGGGAAAGTTCTCCTTCCACTTGTTGTAGGCGCTTTCGTTCGGTTGAACCCTTCCGTTTACCCGCTCGAATGGGTAGTCGACGTAGAGGGGAGGCTTCTCCGGATTGGGAGACAGAGCCGCGGCGAGAGCGGTGATGGCGTTGGGGTAGTTTCCTTGGCTTGGTGTCGTCAAGTGGCTCTCAACGAGATCTTGCCGGTCCTTCAGGCCGAGCGTTGCTATCCATTCGGGATATTCGGCTCCAACTTCCGCGACCATGTCCAAGCAACAGGCGCTCATGGCGAAAACGGTGCTGAAGACCTCCGGGTTTCTCATCGCGATATAGATGGCGGAAAACCCGCCCATGGACTGGCCGGCGACGCCCCGGCTGCCCGACTCGGGGATGGTGCGGTACGTGGTATCGATGTAGGAGACTAGGTCTTGAGTGACGAAGTCCTCCCAGTTTCCGGTGACCGACGAGTTGACGAAATAGGTTCCCCCGTAAGCGTTCCGGCCATCGGGCATCACCACGATCATTTCTCGAATCTTTCCTTCCTCGATGAGCTCATCCATCGCGGTGAGGATGTTGAACCCTTGGTAGGCGCCATCTCGCCAGATGGTGCTGGTTCCGTTGTAGCCATGGAGAAAGTAGACGGTGGGATAGCGCTTGGTCGGCGCGGTCGTGTAGCTAGGAGGCAAGTACACCATCACCTGTCGATTCGGAGAGTCTCCCAAGAGATTTCCTTCCAAACCCGTGCCATGAACGGTCTGATAGGTCAGTCTCCCGTTACCCTCCGCCACCGGCACCAGCGTGATCATTACCAATCCAAAGAGAAACAGACTGATTCGGTTCGCTGAAACGCTAGACATGATAGCCACTCCTTCCTTTGCTTTAAGGCGACTCGAGTTTGGCCTCGACTTCGGCCAAAGCCGCCTTGATACGAGGCTGATCGGGGCGGAGAGCGAGCGAACGACGCAGCAGATCGCGGCTGCCCTCTAGCTCTCCCTCCCGGTAAAGGATTTCCGCCTTGAGATTGAGCAGACGCACCTCCTTAGGGCGGAGCTCGATGGCGCGGGTGAGGGGCTCGAGCGCTTCTCCCGTCCGTCCGGCCCGCACGAGAGTGAGCGCCAGATTCGCCATGATCTCGGAGTCATTCGGAGTGAGAGTAGCGGCTTGCTCGAAATAGTCGATCGCCTTATCGAGCTCGCCTTTGTTTCCGTAAAGCGTCGCCAGCGTCTTAACGACCGCCGCTTTCTCGGTGGGGTCCTTCAGTCCGGGCGATGCTTGCTCGAGCGCGCCGACCGCCTCTTCGGTTCGGCCCAGTGCGAGCAACAGACGACCTCGAGTTGCGAGAAGGGTCGGCTTAGGGGCGTCGGCTTCCAGGGCGCTATCGACGGCGGCCAGCGCCTTCCCCGTCCTGTGCCAAAACTCGGCCCTTTTGAAAGACCATGGCTGTAATTTAATGCACCGTAAAGTCTT
The DNA here is from genome assembly GCA_965219415.1 of Candidatus Marinacidobacterales bacterium. Taxonomy (GTDB): domain Bacteria; phylum Acidobacteriota; class Vicinamibacteria; order Marinacidobacterales; family DATDRI01; genus CBDCNP01. The sequence goes on along the minus strand of CBDCNP010000002.1, from coordinate 5,167,486 downwards.
AGCGTCATTTTACCAACACTTAATGGCGGAAGCACCACATTTTAGCGTTTCTCCTATTTCGGACCATTGAGTGGTGCAGCCCAGCGCAGGAATTGATCGCCATGCCTGTTGCCTTTATATATCCAAATTCTGTGAGTTGTTTACAGTAATATTTTCATACTACATAGACATAATTTAAATTAGCCATCATCACAAGCCACAGGCCCTGACGACGCACCCCCCAATGCCCGCTACTATGTCTGCAAGTACGTATCGCGCACGCTAGGGCGCAGTAACGCAGCAAGTTGAGCCTGAAACATGAGAAAAACTAGTTTTGTCAATCACAAAATAGACTTGTATGCTGTGGGGCACCATGCAGGCCCTGCCACCGCTCGATTGCCTCCGCTTCTTCGACGCTGCCGCACGGCACGAGAACTTCGTACGCGCCGCCGAGGAACTTCAGGTCACACCGGCCGCCGTCGCCCACCGCATCCGGGAGGGCCATCTCCGTGCCCCGTTGTTCGCTCTTCCGAGGCTTGCTTGCGCTGACCCGCGCGTCAGAACCTGAACTTCACCTCGCCCAGCACGGTTCGCCGTAGCAGGTCGCCGAAGATGTGCTGCTGGACAGTTTGGTTGAACAGGTTGGTCACCTTCACCGTCGTCGTGACAGTGCCTCCCTTCCACTTCACCCCGAAACTACCATTCACCGTCGCGTACCCGTCGGTGTAGCCGTGATACGCCGACGTGAGCACATCGCTCCAGAACGCGTCGGTAGCGGCATTCACCGAGGCGGAGCCCAGCAGCCTCGACCCGTTCCACGTCATCGCGGCGTTGAACCGGTGCGTTGGGGGTAGGTTGAGCTCCGCCGGCAAATACGGGTTCGGGTCGTCCAGGATCTTCGGCTCGGATTGCCACGAATAGTTGATGGACGCGGCCACCGAGCGCGAGAACTGCTGGTCGAGCCACAGCTCCACGCCGGTCTGGCGGATCGGACCTAGATTCAGGTATGTTAACGCCGTGCGCGGCAGAAAGATCCCGCGCTGCGCTATCTGCGCTAGCACGAACGGCGGGAGCCGCCAGCCGGGCGGCGGATTTGTCGCGGTGTACGGGTCGAGTGACCGCGGCAGGGAGACGAAGTTGATGGAATCGTCGCGGCGGTTGACGTAGAACGAGCCGCCGAGCGTCGTGCCGCGCGGGAGCACGCCAGTGTAGCTCACTTCGTACGCCGTCAGCGATTCCTCGAGCAACTTCTCCTGGGTCATTCCGCCGATCGGGATGTCGCTGCCGACCGCGTTGACGATGAGCGGAAACGGTTGGGCGACGGCTGGTTGTAGCGGTGGCGGCAGCAGCGGCGCCAAGCCGCTCAGGTCCACTGGGCTAACGATGCTCGTCTGGAGGAAGTTGTTGATGACCGACGGCGCGCGGAACGCATGGTTGTACGACAGCGTGACGGAGTGATCCTCCGCCGGCTTGACGATGAACGCGATGCGCGGCGAGAACTTCGGATCTGACAGGTTGCCAAACTTGTCCACCCGCCCGCCCAGCACGAGGCGGAACCGTTCCCAGAAGATCTCGTCCTGTAGGTACCCGCCCACCTCGAGGCGGTTCTCGCCAAGCGGTGCGAGGGTGATGTCGAAGTTGTTCTGCCGTACGTTGCCGCCGTAGTTCAGCCGGTGCCGGCTTCCGAGGAACACCGAGTGGCCGATCTCGCCGTCGAACGTCTGTGACTTGAAGTCGAGCTGCAGCGGCATCCCGGTGGCGATGTCCGGCAGCAACAGGTTCGGTGCCTTGCCGTCCAGGAAGTTCGCGAAGAACTGTATCTGCAGGTCGCCCCGCGTGTAATTCAACTTGCCGTAGGCCAGATATGTCCCCGACTGCATGTCGAACGGACCGATTCCGCTGTGGACGATTCCTTCCGTGCCGGCCACGCCGCCCGAGTAAGTGATGGTGGCATCGGACAGTTCCTGGTCGACCCGCACCTCGAACTTCGGCTGGCTGGTGCCCCGGTTCGCGAATCCTGTCCCGAAGCCGGCGGTGGCCGAGTCGAGCGGATAGAATGCCCCGCCCACGGTCTGGCTCGGCTGACGCGGGTCGTCGATCACCGGGATCTGGCCGGTCGGCCGTGCAAAGGCGTCAGACGTGAAGTAGCCGGCGCTGACGCGGTACGACAGCCGATCGCTTGGCGCCCGCGTCACGGTTGCGTTGGCGCCGAACATCGACCCGGCGCTGAGTCCCACGCCCGAGCCGTCGTTGCGGTCGATGTACCCGCCGCTGAGCGTCACCGTCGTGCCGACCGATTCCCGCGGCGGCTTGGTGATGATGTTGACCGCCCCGGTCATGGCGTTGGCGCCCCACACCGCCGACGCCGGCCCGCGCACCACCTCGATCTGCTCCACGTCGTTAAAGTTGGTCGGCAGCAGGTCCCACAGGATGAGGCCGAAAAAGTCGAGGTAGACGCTGCGCCCGTCCACCAGCACGAGTTGCGTGTTGGTCAGCGTGTTGCCGGCGCTACGGCTGGCCACCTGCACGTCGCGCGCCGAGAGCTGAATGACGTTGACGCCAGGGGTCGCGCGCAGGAGGTCGCCGTAGTTCTGGGCCGGCGTGGTCTCCAGCGTCGAGGCAGAGATAACCGACGTCGATACCGGCGCATCGAGCAATCGGACTTCACTGCGCGACGCGGTCACGACCACCGTGTCGCCGAAGCTGGCGAGCTGCAGCTCGATCGACGGCAGCTCGAGCGGCGTGCCAGATACCCTCATGTCCTCGACGGTCGTGTCGGAGAAACCGGCGAGCGACACGGTCAGCGTATACGCGCCCGGCGCGACCCCGGCCAGCTCGAAGTTGCCCCGCTCGTCCGAATAGGCGGTGCGCGGTACGCCGTCTCCGCGCAGCGTCACGGTGGCGCCCGGCAGCACCAGACCGGTCTGGTCGACGACGCTGCCGGTAACGCTTCCGGTCTGCGCCGACCCGGACGCCGGCCATGTGACGAGCAGGAACAGGCACAAAATTCCAACGTGACGAATCATCAAGTACCCTCCACTACGGTTCCGGGCATGACAGATGTGGTGTGCTTGCGCTGTTTGCTGTTGGTGATGTGTACGTATCCCTTTGCAAAAAAAGCGCTTACGCTCCATTTAGCGCGCGGCGAAGGTCGTGAGCGCTATTTTGGCTGTAATTTAATGCAGCGTAAAGTCTTAGCTTCATCTCACCAACACTTAATGGCGGAAGCACCACACTGTGGCGAACCTCCAGACGGCGCGCGTAGACAAAACGCTGTTATGTGATCGCACATTTTGCACTCTGGATGCAAGTCCTTTCGTCGCCTGGAATCGCCGGACGGAGGGATTCTAGCAGCCACGGAACCGTCGGCGGTCGCCGTGGTGCCGTGTGGCTGCGTCGAGGTCGGCGAGGATGCGCCGGATCTCCTCGTGGTAGGCGCGCCCGCGGCGGTTGAGACGGACACCGCGCGTGCGGCGAAGCTGGGAAGATTCAAAGAACGGCGACGCCGTAGCCAAGCGGATGACGCCTGAAGGACCTGAGTGAGGCGCAACGCCGTGCGCGGGAGTGGTACGCGGTGCACTCGCGCCAGGCACCTCGACGCCTGGGAACTGGCTGTCAAGCTTGAAGACTCCCGTCCTGTGCCAAAACTCGGCCCTTTTGAAATAGTGAAGTGACCCCGCTTTCGTGGACAGGTTAAGAGTTAGGGATCAAGCGTCGCGATAGTACCTCCTTTCGAATTGGATAGGCGAGCAATAGTCGATGGCGGAGTGTCGTCGTCGCGGGTTGTACCAGCCTTCGATGAAATCGAAGGTCGCCATGCGCGCCTCAGCGTGGTAGCGAAACGACCGGCGCTCGATCAGCTCGCACTCGAGCGTCGCGAAGAAGCTCTCGCACATCGCATTGTCGTAACAGTCCCCGACTGAACCCATCGACGGTCGCACCCCGGCCTCCCGGCATCGCTGGCCGAACGCTAGTGACGTGTACTGCGTGCCCTGGTCCGAGTGATGGATGACGTCGCCGGGCTTGCGTTGGAACAGCGCCATGTCGAGGGCGCTCAAGACGAGCGACGTCCGCAGGTGGGTAGCCATTGCCCATCCGACGATGCGTCGGCTGAAGGCGTCCAGCACGACGGCGAGGAACAAGAAGCCCGACCACGTGGGCACGTAGGTGATATCGGCGACCCACAGGCGGTCGGGCCGGTCCACCTCGAAATTCCTGTCGACGAGATCGGGGGCGGGACGGGCGTCGTCACAGCGAATCGTAGTGTGCGCCCTCTTGCGCCGGTGAACACCTTGAATGCCAGCCTCGCGCATCAGCCGCGCTACACGCTTGCGTGAGACGTGGAGCTCGTGTGTCTCTCGTAGCTCGTGGAGGATCCTCGGCGCGCCGTACGTGCTCCGCGACGCGGTGTGAATCGCCCGGATCTTCTCAAGCAACTCCGCATCCGACACCGCGCGGGCCGACGGGGCACGCTCAAGCCACGCATAGTAGCCGCTGGCGGAGACGTCCAGCAGTCGGCACATCGTGGCAACCGGTAGTGAATCCTGGTTCGCCCTCACGAATCGGAAGGCTTCGGTGGTACCGACTCGGTCTCCCGAGCGAACCAGGCCGCGGCTTTTGAGAGGATCTCCCGCTCCAACCGTAGTTGACGGTTCTCCCGTCGCAGGCGGCGGAGCTCCGCACGCTCCTCACTCGTCAGACCGTCCTGCCTGCGACCCTCGTCGAGATCCGCCTGGTTCACCCAGTTCCGGATCGTCTGGCCCGAGGGCTCAAACTCTCGCGCCAGCTCTTCGGAGCCGCGGCCAGCTCGCACCAGCTCTACCATTTGGCGCCGGAACTCGGCCGCGTATCTGTTTCCCTGCTTTGACATCGTGGACTCCTGTCTCCCAAAGGATTAGGTGTCCACGAAAGCGGGTCAAGTCCATAGGCCATAAATCAGCAACTTAGTGTCTGTGTTTGCGACCGGGCCAAGGGCCGTGGGCTTTACAATCGTCTTGGGCGGGCGGGTCGTCACCATGCAGATGACCACCTAGTCGAGAGCGAATATCCAAGCGTGTTCCTGAAGCGGTTTCCACGCTACGCCGGTCGAGCCCGCCGAGGGGCTACCGTCGCCGGCGACCATCTACGCGGCACGGCAGTAGTAGTTGAGAATGCCCAAAAGTCGCTCTCGCGACACGATGGGGCTAGTGTCATTCGCGCTTGCCGGCAGAGGTGTGAGGAGCTCGTTGCCGAGACCTTGGTGGTTCCGTTCTGTGTGATAGTGCACTACGTATTCGGTTACCGCTGTGCGCAGGTATCGCTCACTGAGAGGTACGAAGCGGTCGAGACACTCTCGACGTATGGAGAGAACGAATCTTTCCGCATATGCGTTCAGATTCGGACTATTAGCGGGAAGGCGAAGGGGCTTCACGCCTGAATCTCTCAACAGCCCACGTACCGCCTCGGTGAATAGCGGGTCCCGGTCGTGGATGAGGTATCGCTTGCCAAGGAGGAAACCATCCCACAGGTCAGTGAGGTTTCTTGCCACCTGCTTCATCCACTCCCCGTTGGGGTCCGACGTTATCCCACCGATGCACACGCAGCGAGTGGCGATATCGATGACAAACAGGACATGGTAGCGGACGAGCCCGAACGGGTTCACCACCTCGACGGGGAACAGGTCTGTCGCAGCGATGGCGCCCCAATGAGCCTTGATGAAGGTGCTCCACGACATGCTCCTGCCCCGCTCCGGCGCAGGAGCGATACCGTGGTCGGCGAGGATCCTCTTGATAGTGTTGCGTCCGAGTTCATGTCCTAGGTTCTTGAGTGCGCCTCGCAGGCGCGTATATCCCCACGTCGGGTTCTCCTGCGCCACGCGCACAATGAGCTCACGGATGTCCTTCGCCGTCGGAGGTCGGCCTGGACTCCGGTTCTTGCTGCCATCGTACTTGGCTGCGATGAGGTGGCGGTACCAGCGCACAAGCGTAGCGGGTGTGGCAACGGACGCAATCTGAGCCAGCGCCTCGCGGCCCAAAGCCTGGGCCTTGACCGCGAGCCTGCGCCGGTCGTCGTCAGAGAGCCTGAGACGCTTGCCCCGAAGCCCGGCTCGGAGCACACGGTTCTCCTCTTGCAGGTAGTCGATCACATCCTGCTGCTGGCGGTTGACCCCGTCCTGTGCCAAAACTCGGCCCTTTGGTGCTTCCGCCATTAAAGTGTTGGTGAGATGACGCTAAGACTTTATGCTGGCATTAGATTACAGCCAAAATAGCGCTCACGACCTTCGCCGCGCGCTAAATGGAGCGTAAGCGCTTTTTTGCAATGGGATACGTACACATCACCAACAGCAAACAGCGCAAGCACCCCACCCGGGGGAATAAGCGGGAACCTGCAAAGCGCAGAGTTGTCTGGCAACTGGCCCGGCACCCAATTCCGGAAGTCGGGCAACCGTTTCACAGAAAGGTTGTCAGAATGCCTTTGATGGTTCCCGATTTCCGAGGGGAGCGTTTGCGCCGACAAAAGGGGGCAGGCGTGGGCAGCCGCTAGCAGGAGAGGTCGTTCTAATCACTATGTTGTATAAGGCGCCGGGAGACCTAGTAGCGGAGCACAACTGTCAGACGAAAATGATTCCTCACTTCTTCACCGAGAAGGCCACGATGAAACTCTCTTCCGCCATCCTCTTGGCCGTCGTCTGCAAATGGCGCGGCGTGAGGGAGGATGGATGCCTTCACCGCCAAGAAAGTCGAGGAGCTTCGCAGTGAGCTCCTTCGACAACTCACGTCGGAGGAGTCAGTAGCCTAACCGAGTTCGGGGAACCATGCGGAGATTTGAAAGGAAAAGTAGACTTGACCCAGTCTGTATCGTCTACGCTTAATTCTTTCGTCGTGCGTATGCCGAGGCATGGAATGTTCAACAGGTCTGTACGGCGCGAGGCGGTCGAGAAGCTCCGTAGCGCACTTCGGGACCACGAGAACCTCCGCAAGCAGGTCGAAACGCGCCAGCGTGCAGCTGCTCGAACAAAGGCAGCGAGCCGTCGCCGAGGTGATGGAGCCGGTCGAGGAGTACGTGAACCGTCTGGCGCATTCGCCCAGGGAGTTCGACAAGTCGGTGCGTGAGTTCCGCATCGAAGTCGATCGGTTCTCGGAGACCGTCCAGCGCATCGAGACTGAGGCCCACAGGTCCGAGACGGTCGGCGGCGCGGCCGGGGTAAGCGGGGCCGCCGCTGGCTTGGGCGTAGCCACCCTCGGCCCATCCGTAGCCATGGCGGTGGCGACGACGTTCGGGACGGCGTCGACGGGAACAGCCATCTCCACTCTGTCCGGCGCTGCTGCCGCCAATGCCGCCCTCGCTTGGCTCGGAGGCGGCGCCGTCGCGGCCGGCGGCGGCGGCATGGCGGCCGGAAACGCGCTCTTGGTCCTAGCGGGACCGGTGGGCTGGACCATCGGTGGTGTCGCCTTGGCGGGGTCGGGCATCTATCTCCATTGCCGCAATGGGGAGCTCGCGCGCAGAGCCGTCCGGGAGCGCGTCGAGGTCAAAGCGGAGATGTGTTCGCTGCGGACGGCCGACGGGGAGATCGAGGGGCTTGGCTCGAGCACGAGGATACACACCGCGGGAAGCCTGGCTGAGCTGAATTGGCTTCGCGACCCCGGCCCGACCGATTACCGACGGTTCGATCGGGAACAGAAAGAGCGTCTTGCGGCGCTCGTCAATCACGTCCGCGCGCTCGGCGAACTGCTCAGGGCGGAGGTTGCGCTGTGAGGCGGTCTCCCGCCGATCGTGCCGATATCTCCATGTCGCGGCGCAGGTCGCGGCGGAATGGGCCAAGCTCGACGCCGCGCATCGAGCCGGCGAACTTACCGGCGCGCTACAAAGTCAGGACCGGGCCTTTCTCGATGCCATGCGGGAGATGCAGGCCGTGCGGGACTTCGTCGGGTCGCCGGAGAACATCCTCGGCAGCACGGACACCAAGCACGGCGAGATCGCAGAGCAGGTACATGTGGGAGTCCGTCGCGCCCTGGACGTGCTGTATGGCCGAGCCCCGGCGGCGACGTTCGACGGTGTTCCGCGCACCGGTCCCGTGGACTACCGGGTGGACAGCGTGGAGATCCAGTCCAAGTACTACAACGGCCTCCGCAATACGCTGGAAGGAGTTGCGAAGCATGCGGAGCGCTACCCGAACTTCGCCGGCACTCGCATCCGCTACCACATCCCCTCCGACCTGCATCGGCAGTTGGACGAGTTACACCGAACCGGAGAGATCGAGGGCTTGTCCGGCCGCCAAGTAGATGCAATCCGGCGCTTGCGGGACGACCTGGAACAGACAACGGGCCGATCGGCAAATGACCTGATCGAGCCGGGCGAAGCGACGTACGCCGAGGTGCAACAGGGACGTGTCCACGGCACCATTGGTAAACGCGAAGACGTGCTGGATCGGGAGAACAAGGAGCTGAAGCGGGCGGCGCGGGCGGAGCACGGCCCATCCCTGGCGGGGCTCGGTCAGGCCGCGGCTCTTGGCGCGGCTGCCGGGGGCGGTGTCGGTTTGGCGCAGGCGATCTGGGTCAAGTACCGCGAGGGCAAGAGTCCCTTTCGGGGGGAGTTCTCGACGCAGGACTGGCGGGATGTCGGAGTGGTGGCGCGCAGGGTGCCGGTGGTGGCGCGGTTGCGGGCGGTGCTCTGTACATCGTGACGAACTCCACTGTCCTGGCGGCGCCGTTTGCGGGTTCGCTCGTTAGCGGCCTGATGGGAATTGGCGGCCTTCTGCGGGATTACGATGCCGGGACGATAGACTGCGACCAGTTCGTCGAAATGGCACACATCATCGCCCTGGACGCAGCCATCGCGGGGTTGGCGGCCCTGGCGGGCCAGACGCTGATTCCCATTCCGCTGCTCGGCGCCCTCGTCGGCAGCCTCGCCGGCAAGTTCGTCGCCTCGGCTCTCAAGGACGGACTTGGGAAGTCGGAGTCGGCGTTGACCGCGCGGCTTGCCAAGTACGAGCGGTACGCCCTAGGGCAGCTCGATAAGGGAGTTCCGCGCCTTCATGCAACAGTTGGACGCTCGGTTCGAAAACCTGGAACGCCTAGCCGGGGTCGCCTTCGATCAGTCCGTGAACGCCTCGCTCCGTTTGCAGGCCAGTATTGTATTTGCGGAGACCGTCGGCGTGCCTGACGCGCGGATTCTCCGTACGACCGGCGATCTCGATATCCTCATGACGGAGTGAACATGGACCCGCTGAGCAATCCACTCGACGGCCTGTCACCGGACTTATACGTCGCAACCCTGTCGAAGATCGCTCATGCGGACGGACTCCATCCGGCCGAACGGGAGCTGCTCGACCATCACGCCGCACACTTCGGCGTGGACCTCGACAACCTTCCCGTGGTGCCCGATGACTTGTCGGCGCTCCCGTGGGTCACACGGGTTCTCGTCTATCGCGATGCCGTCACGCTGGCTCTTGTCGATGATGAGATGAGCGCTGAAGAACGGCAGTATCTCGACGACCTGGCGGGGCGAATGGCGTTGCCGGCGGCTACGGCCGAAGCGATCTCCTCGTGGGTGCGGGACTACGCAACACTGCTCGAGCGTCTGGACAAGCTGATCAGTGTGTCGCCAGCGGATTGATTCAAGGCCAATTGATTCAAGGCCAGCGGCGTCGTGCTCAGTTGTGTCGGCCAAACGGATCTGGGAGGCCATGGGGGACGAGCCGAGGAGATCCGCTTAGTCGACGAAGGCCCCACGACCGCAGAGATCAATGCGGTTGCCCTTCGGACTGCTGCCGAGGCGCAGGCCAAAGCGAATGCGGCAAGCGCAGGAAGAGGGGTAAGAATGGCTAAGCGAAAGTACAACCGCTTTGTCTTGGACCCGCGAGAAATCGCGGATCCGGCCACATCGCCGAGTCAGGCCGAAATCCGACTGGCGGTAGAAAGAACACTCCGAAAGAGCGCGATCGAGATCTTCGAGAAGGCCGAGAAAGCCAAAGCCGATGGCAAAAAACTCTCGGAGAGAGACCAGACGATGTACGACCACTTTGCCAAGGAGTACCCGTATCTGGTCCCGGAGCGCCGCAAGGAGCTGCAGAAGAGACTGGAGCGATTTATCCAGCCCGCAGAGGGAATCCGGGCAGCAGATGAGGGGCCGACTGTAGAGGAGGTTAATGAGGCCGCTCGCCGGATCTTGGCCGAGAGAGAGGCCAAGGCCACGGCGAGGAAGAAGCAGAAGTCGTCACCGAGAGAATAGGGCGACCAGCCCAGCCCTCCAGAATCCGCGAAGAATCCGGGGTATTTCGCGCCAAGGCTGGCTTCCGACCCCTGGGCTGCGGGTGGCGGGCGACAGGCCCACTGGGGTACGCACGGCTGGCTGGCTCAAATCGGCTGCAGGACGAGCTGCAGGCCGCGAACTGCGCACCCGCGGAAGCGCCCATTGGACTGGACTTTACGGCGCAAAAGAGCGAACGTCCGGTGATGCCGCAGGATACAAGAGCTGGCCGGAGGGTCGTTCTGGACGGTTTGGACCTCGCCAGCCTGCGGCGGGCCTGGGAGCAGACCTTTGGGTCCGCTCCACCAAGCTCGCTCTCACGCGCTCTCCTGCGCCGCGTTCTTGCGTACGAACGCCAATGCCGGACCCATGGGGGGCATTCGGCTGCAACCCGACGCGCTCTGGCCGCCATGGCGAACGGCACACCAAAACACTCTGCTCCCGCAGGGTCCGTTTCTGCCGGCACCCATCTCATCCGTGAGTGGAATGGCCGCACCTACCAGGTCGAGGTACTCGATAACGGCTATCGGTTCGACGGCAAAACCTACCCGTCCCTCACCACCATCACAAAGCGAATCACCGGCACACACTGGTCGGGACCACGCTTTTTCGGTCTGACGCCCAAGCGCAAGGCCTGACATGACAAAAATCCGCTGCGCCATCTATACCCGAAAGAGCGCTGAAGAGGGTCTCGAACAGGATTTCAACTCCCTCGATGCGCAGCGAGAGGCCTGCGCCGCGTATGTCGCAAGCCAGAAAGCGGAGGGCTGGGTGCTGCTGCCAACCGTCTACGAGGACGCGGGGATCTCGGGAGGAACCCTGGAGCGCCCGGGCCTACAGCGCTTGCTCGCCGACATCGATACCGGTCTCGTCGAGCAGATTGTGGTCTACAAGGTCGACCGGCTGACCCGTTCCCTCTCCGACTTTGCAAAGCTCGTCGAGCGACTCGAGGCGGCCGGCGCGGTTTTCGTCTCGGTGACTCAGTCCTTCAACACCGCGACCAGCATGGGACGACTGACGCTGCATATGCTGCTGTCCTTCGCACAATTCGAGCGAGAAGTCACGGCCGAGCGGATCCGCGATAAGGTCGCTGCCTCCAAGCGCAAGGGACTATGGATGGGCGGCCGCGTACCGCTCGGCTATGAGAAGGACGAGCGCACGCTGCGCATCAACGAGGCTGAGGCCGAAACGGTCCGGACGCTCTATGCGCTGTACCGAAAGCACGGAACGCTCCGGCAGGTGAAGGCCGACGCGGACCGTCTGGGACTGCGCACCAAGCGACGCTTCGCCGCGGATGGAACCCTAACGGGCGGGCTGCCGTTCCGTCGCGGACACCTCCACTGCCTGCTGACCAATCCTCTCTACGCCGGCCGCATCCGGCACCAGAGGCGTGTCTACGAGGGCCAGCATCCATCGATCATCGCTCCGGAGCTCTGGGACGCGGTCCAAACGCAGCTGCAGGCAGGGGCTGCCAAACCAAGGAGACGCACGACCAAGGGCCATGCAACCCGTTCCCCACTGGCAGGCAAGCTCTTCGATGAGACCGGGGACCGGCTGACGCCGAGCCACACCAAAAAGAAAAACGGGCAACGGCTCCGCTACTACGTCTCCCGGCGCCTCATCCAGCACAGTGGCCAAAAGGACCTCTCCGGCTGGCGACTGCCCGCCCCGATGCTGGAACAGACCGTCGTGCATCTCATCCGACAGCATGTGGATGCCACGACCTTCTCGGCCTCGTCACTCCGACGATGCAAGAGCTCGCCTCGGTGCGTCGCTTTTTAGACGGGCTGTGTTCCGGTAGCAATAATGATAGTGCCTCGGCAGCCAGCCTGCTCCGTTTCATCCGGCGGGTCGATATCAGCCCAGGCTCTGTGTCCATCCTGCTCGACCGCAATACGTTCGCTGATTGCCTGTCTATGGGACCCGACCGCATTCGCGAGGATGCACTCCGCATCCACGCACCGTTCCGCTTGCGTCGACGCGGCGTCGAGACCAAGCTCGTTCTGGGCAACCCCACGAAATCCGTCGACCGCACACTCCTGCGCAATATCGCCAACGCCCTCTCCTGGCTCGACCGAATCAAAGCAGGCAAAACCTATGAGCAGATTGCCACCGAAGACGCCATCCCAACGGACCGCGTGCGCAAGGCAATCCGTTATGCATTCCTGGCTCCCGACATCGTCCGTGCCATTGTCGAAGGCCGTCAGCCCGTTGGGCTGACCTCGAGCTACCTCTTGCATCATCCACTCCCCGACGATTGGGAGAAACAGCGCGCCCTCATTGCAACGCTTTAAGGTAGACCACGCTGTAAGCGAACCCGCGGCGGCTGCCACGCTCGCTCTTGATCTCCATCAGTCGGCGAACGGCATCGCCCCTTACTGATGATGACATCGGCGGCGTGCGGGTTTTGAGTTCGTTTGTGTTTTTGGACACGACGGCGTTTTCCCATTAACTGAGCGATTAGCGCTCGATGCAGCTCCGAAATGGCCTCCAATTGCATTTTGATGACCTGTTTTGCACCGTTACTGCTTGTTTGCTGCCAAGACCCGAATAGCTCCACTTGCCCCCACTTGAGCCTTACGACTGCGATAGTCGGAAAGGTGTTCCCGTCGGCGACGCGTCCATTGATGAGGCGTAAGAGCTTTTCACTACAATGATTTACGAGCAGAGCCTCCGTCGGAGGGTTTACAACACGGCCCTCTTACAGGCGTCAAGGAGGTTGAGATTGCCGTCTAGAAAATCGGATTTAATGTCAATTCGCAAATAAACTCGAACGACCCCCCGTCGATGAGGCGTGCGGGGACCAGCACGTGACGGATGGCTTTAAATCACTGTAGTACAAGAGGATAGAACGACGTGGGCACCAGGGCTTCTCTGAGTTTTCGCTACATTGCCCCACCACGCGCGGCCCCATCAGACTTGGAAAACTCGCAATATACCTTTCACAGAGACCGGATGGCTCCAGCCTGCACCATCCGCCACCCAGTCTTGCAAATTGTGGCACTGAAGAGACGGGTGAGATTTTTCGCGCGGTTGGCGGGGTTTGGCAGGGGTAGGTGTCACCAGAGACGCGCTAGAAGGGCTGAAGAGGCCTCATTTTCGGTTTTGGTCTCTAATCTCGATTTTCGATTGCCACGTTTGCGCCAAAGGGGGGGAGCGGGTCGCTGACAGGGCCGTGCAGCGTCGGAAAAGAGGTCGCCCGAGGAGTCCAGAATCAAGGCCAGGGCTACCGCGGCGTAGCCGGCTAGCACGTTCTGGTCCAGGTGCGGCCCGGGCCTGGAGCCAGGTCTCCGCCCGGGAGCGTGGCATCCCGTTGCTGGATGGTGTTTTCCCTGCGCGTACGGGGAACCCGAATCGCCGACATTGGCTCCGACACACCCCAGATCTGGGGCTCGCCACGGGGCGATGACGATCGAAACTGCCCGGCGCGCCAGTCTTGGGTTCGTTTGTGTTTTTGGACAGGACGGCAGAGCCAGCCCTGGACATGGTTGGTCGTCGCCATCGCTGGTTGGATCCAGCGTGACCAACAGGCCGCTATCGTTTGTGTTTTTGGGATACGACGGGCACGCCACAGGCGGGGAACGGCCCCCGAGGGCGAGACGAGACTGGACTTTGCCGGGGAGAAGAGCGCCTGCTAGTGGTTTGAGAGGGGATCGAACAGCGGCACCGAGGAGCCACACTGCCGCGCGTGCTCCACCTTCTCGTACTCTTCTCTGGGGACGGACGGACCCTGTCGAGAGCAGTACTTGTCGAAAGCCTCGGTCAGGTTCTGCGCCACCATCTCGTCGTTCATCATCTCTATATGCCGTCGCTCAAGCATGTGCACGAGCTCGCCGTCTTTGAAAAGAGCCACCGAAGGTGAGCTCGGAGCAACGCCGACCATGTGCTCTCTGGCGCGCTCCGTGGCCTCACGGTCCACGCCGGCGAAGACCGTCGTGAGGTGATCGGGAATTGTGCTGTGTTGCAGGGCGCGAGTCACACCCGGGCGCGCCGAGCCGGCAGCACATCCACAAACCGAGTTCACCACCACGAGCGTTGTCCCAGGCCTCTTCAAGGCCTCGTCGACGTTCTCTCTTGTTTGCACGGGCTCCACCCCGCATTGGGCAAGCTCCTCCCACATGGGCCGAACACCCTCGGGATCGTAAAGTGGCTGCATTTGTCTCTCCTCTCCTCGCTGTCTGTTTAGAGATTACGCTAGCCTGCAATCCCGGAGAAATCAACCCGGTCATTCAAGTGCTGCGAACCAAGCGTAGACACGTCTATTCCGAAACGTCCCGGCACGCCGGTCTTGAGTTCGTTTGTATTTTTGGACACGACGCTCAAGCGAGTTTTCGACACACATACAAGATGTGAGGGTAGGGCAAGATATCCCGGAGCTCGTGATATTTGACGTCGAATCCCACCGACCGCAGCATTGAGGACATCTGTTCCCGAGAGAAGTAGTGGACTGGCGTCTTGAGATCCATGATTTTGTCGAGAACCCACGTGAAAACAACCTTCGGCAAGGGCCTGTTGTCGACATCCTTGATGATCGCGATCCCTCCACTCGAGAGAATCTCGTAGAAACGTCGAAGAATCTCTGGGACCGTACCCTTGGGGATGTGATGGAGTAAGTCCACCACGACGATGCCGTCGACCCTCTCACCGAACTCGTACTTGAGCACGTTACCGTTGCGAAAACAAACACGGTCGGTTAGCCCGAGTTTTTCGCCTGACTCACGCGCAATTCGGATGCGACGTTGATTGATGTCGAATGAAAAGAGCGAGCGTGACGGCGCACAGCTTGCAAAGAACAAGCTAAAGAGGCCGAATCCACATCCGATATCTAAGATCTTCCCCTCCTTCGGCAGATACTGTTCGATCTCATCCAGGATTCGCATGTTCATAATACGAAACCGAATCTTACAATAAAGCCGTATGATGAAATCGTCGTAAGCCTGAATGATTTTCCGCTTTGCCTCGAAAGCCGATTCCATCTCAACGAAGCCTAATCGATCTAGATTCAAACTGCCATGTCGGTGGGATGTGTCCCGAGGTCCGTGGAAAAAGAACGGCGCCCTCCACTCCGTCATCAGAGTATCATATCAGGCGGCAACCTCCGCGTGTTCGAGAACCTCGCTCAGACGTTGGTAGCCGTCGATGCGTCGTAGTTGAATCTGGCCAGAGGCGATAAGCCCAAACAGCAAAGCGACCGCAGACTCCTCGCTGGAGAACGACGCTTGGGTTTTCGTCCGGCGTCGAAACTCGCGGTTGAGATTCTCCAGAGCATTGGTTGTTCGAATCGATTTCCACATGGGCACGAGGGAATTCGTAGAAGGTCAGCAGCTGATTACCGGCCTCCTCTAGGCTTCGGACGACGGCCGGCGCGAGAGGCGTCCACTTGGCGACGAGCTCGTCATAGGCTTTGCGAGCATCGAACCCGTTCTTGGCGTAGACGATCCGGTTGTAGTCACGCCGGAGCTCACGGCGTGCGTGCGCCGGGCAATGTTGGAGCAAGTTGGCGCGCTTGTGCTCGGTACATCGCTGCAACCGGCACCCCGGCCACTTCTCCAGCGCTTTCGTCAGCCCCTTGTGGCCGTCGCTGATCACTAGCTTGGGAGCCCGGAGTCCTCGAGCCTGGAGTCCCTCCAGCACGGAGCCCCAATGCGTCGAGGCTTCGCTCACCGCCAGACGCAATGACAACAGACGTTTGTGCCCGTCTGGCGCGACCCCGAGCGCGGCCAGTACGGGTACGCTGATCACACGTTTCGCCATCCGCACTTTCAGGTGGAAGCCGTCCAGGTAAACGATCGCGTAGACCTCCTCGCTGAGAGCACGGTTCTGCCATTCCTCGAAGCGCTCCTTCAGCCGGCTAACCACGCAAGACACCGCGCTCTTCGATAGGTGCTCCTCACCGAGCAGTGGTTTCAGCGCTTTGCGGATCCGGCGGCTATTCGCGCCCGACAAGTACGTCCCCAAGAGCGCCTCGTCGACCCACGAGTCCGGCGCGCGTACCGGGGCAACAGCTCGCTCCTGAACTCTGTCGTTTCTCTGCCTTGGTGCACAACTCGCGATCTCGGTCCACAATTGTCCTGTACTCGCGGATACGAGGTTCCCCATGAGCATTTTCAAACGCACTCAGCGGAAGTATGTGAAGAAGGCCTATCGCGTGAGGAATTGGTGTGAATATGAGGCGGGTCTACGCAACCGCGGGAGCCTGACCGTCTGGATCTCGCTCACCGCCGGCAAGCTTGTGAACTGGGACGCGCCCCGGCCAAGGAGGAGGAAACCGGGCCGTCAACGCAAGTACTCGAACCACGCCATCGAGACGGCTGTCACCCTGGGCATGGTGTTTCATCTGTCATCTAGGCAGAGCGAGGGATTGCTGCGGTCGTTGTTCGCTCTGATGAAGCTAGACAATGATGTGCCCGATCACACCACGATCTCGAGGCGCAAGCCGAAGCTGGGTAAGGTCCCCTTCTACCCAGTCAAGCAGAAGACGCCGTTGCACATCTTGATCGACAGCAGCGGTCTCGCTGTCCACGCCGGCCAGCTGCGCAGAGCACAAAAGAGCAGGGACTATCGCAAGCTCCATCTGTGTGTCGACGAGCAGAGTGGCGAAGTCGTCGCCGGCGAGCTGACGAGCAAAAGATCCCGCGATTCATCGCGGGTTGCATCGCTTGTCGGACAGATCGACAGTCCCCGTCTGGTCAAAATACTCGAACGCCCAGCGGGTCAACAGTTTGCACCTTTCCAAAGACCGCTTGAATCCGCCATCGCGGTCGGATACGTATTCCAGTTCAGCGGAAGGGGTCGCGATGGACTGGAATACCATGGTGAGCTACATCTCAGGGTCCGTGGATGAGGAGTTGGTCCTGCGCAACGAGTAGTTACCTCAGTCCCGAGCGCACGGTGCGCTCCCGTCCTGTGCCAAAACTCAGCCCTTTTGAAATAGGCCATAAATCAGCAGCTTAGTGTCTGTGTTTGCGACCGGGCCAAGGGCCGTGGGCTTTACAATCGTCTGGCCCGAGGGTGTTATCTTCAGACCTATGATGACCTACCACGTGCAATTCCTACTGCTCGTTCTGGCTGGCTGGGTCAACCGCCAGCAGCAGGATGTGATCGACTACCAGCAAGAGGAGAACCGTGTGCTCCGAGCCGGGCTTCGGGGCAAGCGTCTCAGGCTCTCGGACGACGACCGGCGCAGGCTCGCGGTCAAGGCCCAAGCTTTAGGCCGCGAGGCGCTGGCCCAGATTGCGTCGGTTGCCACACCCGCTACGCTCCTGCGCTGGTACCGCCACCTCATCGCAGCCAAGTACGATGGCAGCAAGAACCGGAGCCCAGGCCGACCTCCCACGGCGAAGGACATCCGTGAGCTCATTGTGCGCGTGGCGCAGGAGAACCCGACGTGGGGATATACGCGCCTGCGGGGTGCACTCAAGAACCTCGGACATGAACTCGGACGCAACACCATTCAAGAGGCTCCTCGCCGAGCACGGTATCGCGCCGGCTCCGGAGCGGGGCAAGAGCATGTCGTGGAGCACTTTCCTCAAGGCTCATTGGGGCGCTATCGCTGCGACAGACCTGTTCACCGTCGAGGTGGTGAACCCGTTCGGGATCGTCCGCTACCATGTCCTGTTTGTCATCGATATCGCCACTCGCTGCGTGTGCATCGGTGGGATGACCTCGGACCCAAACGGGGAGTGGATGAAGCAGGCGGCAAGAAACCTCACTGACCTGTGGGATGGTTTCCTCCTTGGCAAGCGGTACCTTATCCACGACCGGGACCCGCTATTCACCGAGGCGGTACGTGGGCTCTTGAGAGATTCAGGTGTGAAGCCCCTCCGCCTTCCAGCGAACAGTCCGAATCTGAACGCATACGCGGAAAGATTCGTTCTCTCCATACGTCGAGAGTGTCTCGACCGCTTCGTACCTCTCAGTGAGCGACACCTGCGCACAGCGGTAACCGAATACGTAGTGCACTATCACACAGAACGGAACCACCAAGGTCTCGGCAACGAGCTCCTCACACCTCTGCCGGCAAGCGCGAATAGCGCTGGCCCCATCGTGTCGCGAGAGCGACTTGGGGGCATTCTCAACTACTACTGCTGTGCCGCGTAGATGGTCGCTGGCGACGGTAGCCCCTCGGTGCCCGCTCGGCGTAGCGTGAAAACAGCTTCAGGAACACGCTTGGATATTCGCTCTCGACTAGGTGGTCATCTGCAAGGTGACGACCCGTCCAAAGGGTAGCTCTGCTCAATGGTTGTCGCGGGCCTCACCGCCCACGCCGCGTCAACTGTTCGCTTGTAACGTTTGCATGTGGATCAAATTTTGGCACAGGACGGGATCATGACGCCGTCCGCGAGCGAGCCCGCGGGGAACTCGCCACGGTCCATCTGCTCCTCAGCGCGGGTCCAAACCGAGAACCTTGCCGCCGTGCCAGATACGCGCCCACGATGCCGGTGAAGACGATCAACGCGAGCGTCGGCCACGTACCGAGATAGATTCCCGCTTGGATGAGAAGACCGAGTTCCACGGCGGGGACGATGATGAACAGCAAAAGAAGCTTTCCCATACCGCCATTATAGGAACGTTTTCCGGCCACCATCGCAAAAAAGAGCTCCAGATGGATAACTCGTTGCAAAGTCTACGGTTTGACACCGGCGTCCGCCGTCAACGATGCGGATGGTGGAACCACGATGTTGGCGAGCTACCTGTCCCTTCCATAAACTCGAGCTGTATGAGATTGGCGAACTGCCTACAACCAAGATGCTGACGTCGTTCTGTTGGGACCGCCCGGCGTCGGTAAGACCCATCTCGCGATCAGCCTCGCGATCGCCGCGGCACAGAAGGGACGGCGGGTCTACTACCGCCAAGCCGTTCACGGGAGCGCACCATAGACACTAAGCTGCTGATTTATGGTCTATTTCAAAAGGGCCGAGTTTTGGCACAGGACGGGAGCGCCGATCCTGATCCGTCCGCAGGTGCTTCCGCTATTAAGTGTTGGTAAGATGACGCTAAGACTTTACGGTGCATTAAGTTACAGCCAAAATAGCGCTCGTGACCTTCGCTGCGTGCTAAATAGAGCGTAAGCGACTCTTTTGCAACGGGATACGTACACGTCACCAACAGTAAACAGCGCAAGCACCCCCTACGTGCGCTTAATATGAACCTCGCACGGCAGACATAAACCAAGGCACGTGAGCTTCTGGCGGAGACGCTTGGCGGTACGGGTCATGCGATCGAGGCGATGACGCACACCACCATCGTGAGCATCAGCTTAGAGGCCTACCTAAAAACACTTGTGGCGCAATGATCATAAAAATGACGACCGTTGCAAAGGACAACCCAGTTCCTATCCAGGCAGCTTTGATCTGGCGTCCCTTCAGACGTCTCACGTATGCCTGTTCCAGCGCTGAGATCTCGGTGTCACCGATGCCTTCTTTCTCAAGTGATTCGAGCATCGAGTCCGGCATTTTCGGAGACCGAATGTAGGACAACGAGAAGTGCAACAGGCCAGAGTACCCACGCCAGAAATCCCCACTCTCCGACCGACTCCTCGTCGGCAGCTCTCCTAATCTCCATTGACTTTGCGCTCATGATTTCCTCTCCCGTTCTGGAAAAACCCAGTGCCAGAATTGGGTCACCGGGCTGGATGCCACTCGTAACGCACGCGTTTGTGCGGACCCTGCCTATTTCTCGCTAAGCGGTGCTTCCGCCATTAAGTGTTGGTGAGATGACGCTAAGACTTTACGCTGCATTAAATTACAGCCAAAATAGTGCTCACGACCTTCGCCGCGCGCTAAATAGAGCGTAAGCACTTTTTTTGCAAAGGGATACGTACACATCACCAACGGCAAACAGCGCAAGCACCCGATCGTTTGTTTCCAATCATTTGCCGGAAAAAATGCGTTGATTTCGGCTGCTTTGCATAAAACCCGTGTCTTTACTGGCGATTTTGTTGCAAATCTTGTATCCCTACAAAATAGTGCCCACCAAGAAGTACCTGTAGAAATGGGGCAAGGGTAAACACATGTACATCGCCTTCCATGTTGGTGCCGTCGTCACCCCGCGCCGCATCGAGTTCCCGTATCCGCCGGATCGGGGAATCCGCATCATCAGGTAGAACTCGACGGATTCGCGCCGGCCTGTCTCGAACCGTTCGACTCGACGACCTCGATCGACTCGATGGAGCCGTCCTTCAAATGGACTATGCGACGAGCCCTGGCAGCTACGTCTCTTTCGTGTGTAACCACCGGCAACGTATGCCCGTCCTCGTGAAGCTTGTCCAAGACGGCAAGGATCTCTTGCCCGGTTTTCGAATCCAGGTTGCCGGTAGGTTCATCGGCGAGAAGCAGCGAAGGATTGTTGACGAGGGCCCGCGCGATGGCGACCCGCTGGCGTTCTCCGCCCGAAAGCTCGTTGGGGCGGTGTTCGACCCGGTCGGCGAGATCTACTTTCTCGAGAGCCTCGAGACCACGTTGGCGGCGCCCCTCTAGCGGCACCCCCGCATAAATAAGAGGCAATTCGACATTGTGGAACGCGGTAGCGCGCGGCAACAGATTGAATGTCTGGAAGACGAAGCCTATTTCCTCGTTACGGACCAGCGCCAACTCATCTTCGTTCATCGAGCTCACGTCACGCCCGTTCAGCGCGTACCGGCCCCGAGTTGGCGTATCTAGGCAACCGAGAAGGTTCAGGAAGGTTGACTTTCCGGAGCCGGAAGGTCCCATGATAGCAACATAGTCGCCGGTCTCGACACGCAGTTCCACGTCGCGCAGAGCGTGGATCTCCACCGAGCCCATCGGGTAGGTTTTCCATAGCCCGTGCGTTTCGATGAGGCTCAAACTGGCGCTCCTGCCGTCAAAGAAGCTCACTCATGGCGCAGGGCCTCGATGGGATCGAGTCGCGAGGCTCGGATCGCGGGAGCCATGCCGAAAACGAGCCCCACGCCCGCGGAGAAGCCGAGACCCAATGCGAAGGACCACCACGGAAGAGAGATCGGAAAGTTCACAGTGAAATGAACGAGGAGCCCGATGGCGCTGCCGAAGACAACGCCGAGGACACCCCCCACTGACGTCAGAGCGGCGGCCTCGATCAAGAACTGCCAAAGTATCTCCCGCCGTCGTGCGCCAAGCGCCTTGCGGAGTCCGATTTCGTTCGTCCGCTCGGTAACTGACATGGTCATGATCGCCATCACCCCGATACCGCCAACCAACAAGGCGATCGATGAGATCACCACAAGCCCCAAGAAAATCGCCCGCGTTGCTTGGTCCCACACTCTCAGCGCCGCGTCCTGTGTGACAACGTCGAAGTCATTAGGTTCGTCCAAACGGAGCCCATGTCGGATCCGCATGATCTCTTCGATCTCTCTCATCGCGGTATCGCGTTCTCCATCACGCGGAACGACAACGAACGTCACGTCCCGGTGGACGCCGCCATGAATGCGCATCGATGGCACGCCGAATTGCTTCTGATACTTCGTGTAGGGGATGACGACGAAATCGTCCTGCCCGGCATTGAAGCCGCCAAGGCTCGGACGTTCGGCCAAGATGCCCACTACCGTGTACTGTTGGCCGGCGATGCGCACTTGTTTTCCAATAGGATCGATTAGCGGGAAGAGCGACCGGTAGGGCGTCTGACCTAGGACGACGACCGCCCGTCGGTGATTCACCTCCGCCGAGGTAAAGAACCGACCCGTTTCCACCGGAATAAACCCAACCTGGCCGAAGTATTCTGACGCCCCAAGAATCGGCATCGCCTTCGTTTTCTCACCGCGATAAACGATCCTCTCCATTACGGTCTCGAGGTTGCCTCCCAACCAGAGGTCTACCCACCGAACCGATGGAAGCCTCCCAATGACCTTGGCGTCCTCCGGCGTCAGGTTGGGGCGCCGAATCAGGTCAATGAAGTCCTGCCCTGACATGAAGCTCACGCCGCTAAACTTGGCGACAAACATGGTGGTGGGACCCAACTCTTGGATCATGGCTCTGAGCGATCGATCGAAGCCGCGAATCAACGCGGTCATCCCGACGATGGCGGTGATTCCGATGACGACGCCTACGATGGTCAGGGCGGAGCGCATCTTGTTGGCCCGCAAAGTGTCCAGTGCCATAGACGCGATTTCGCGGAAGATCGCGGTGCGAATCGTCACTCAGCTATTCCCTTCGGAGGGCTTCGATGGGGCTCAAACCGGCGGCACGCAGGGCAGGATAGAGACCGAAGGAAAGGCCCACCACCGCGGTCATCGAGATTCCGAGAACAACCGACCAGAGCTCGATGGCGGCCGGCACCGGGGTCGTCCGCTCGATCGTCAGGGCCACGGCAAAGCCGAGCGCAGTGCCGATCAAGCCGCCCACGATGGAGAGCGTGACGGACTCGGTCAGGATCTGCCAAATGATGTCACGCCGCCGGGCGCCGAGCGCTTTACGTAGGCCAATCTCCCGCGTTCGCTCGGTGACGACCATCAACATGATGTTCATGATGACGATCCCGCCGACCACTAGCGAGAGGGCCACGACGCCGACCAAAACGGCAAAGATTCCCGACGTGGCGGCGTGCCAGAGGGAGAGAAGAGTACCCGAGGTGAACATTCCGAAATTGTTGTCTTCGCGCGGCTTGAGCTTGCGGTGAATGCGCAGGGCCACCAGTGCATCCTCCATCGCCCGGTGCATGAGGCTTGGGTGCGTGGGTTTGGCCATCAGAGTGAGACCCCGTCGCGCACCGAAGATCTTCCGGTGAGCGCCCAGGGCGATAATGACGAACTCGTCTTGAGAATGTCCGAAGACGACTCCCCTTTTTTCGCCGACGCCGATCACCCGAAAACGTACTCCTTCGATTCTTATGGATTTATCGAGAGGGCTCTCTCCAGCGAACAATCGATCGGCAACATCCCAGCCGATCACCGCCACCGGCCGTTTCCGGCGAATCTCAGTGGGCGTGATGAGGCGACCGTGTTCAGCGTCGTAGTTCGAGAACCAAACGTAGTCTTCGCTGACACCCTGGATGCCGACCCCGTCCTGTGCCAAAACTCGGCCCTTTTGAAATAGGCCATAAATCAGCAACTTAGTGTCTGTGTTTACGACCGGGCCAAGGGCCATGGGCTTTACAATCGTCTTGGGCGGGCGGGTCGTCACCATGCAGATGACCTCCTAGTCGAGAGCGAATATCGAAGCGTGTTCCTGAAGCTGTTTCCACGCTACGCCGGTCGAGCGCACCGAGGGGCTACCGTCGCCAGCAAACCATCTACGCGGCACGGCAGTAGTAGTTGAGAATGCCCCCAAGTCGCTCTCGCGACACGATGGGGCCAGCGTCATTCGCGCTTGCCGGCAGAGGTGTGAGGAACTCGTTGCCGAGACCCTGGTGGTTCCGTTCTGTGTGATAGTGCACTACGTATTCGGTTACCGCTGTCCGCAGGTGTCGCTCACTGAGAGGTACGAAGCGGTCAAGACACTCTTGACGTATGGAAAGAACGAATCTTTCCGCGTATGCGTTCAGATTCGGACTATTGGTGCCTTGGTGCACAACTCCGATAGAGGCCGAGAGCTCGCTTGGCCCCGACTCCCATCATCCGATCATCTCGCTATCAGGCATCCCGAGCGCCGTCATGGTGTTGAGAATCTTGCACCCGATCCTTGCCTCACCTCTCTGTGCCGCTAACCCTCTCGCTCGCATCGCTGAGCCCACGATAGCCTTGTAGCGATGGAACGTTGTCTCGACTTTGCTCCGTTTGCTGTAGCCCGATTCTGTGTGCCACTTTCGTTGAGCTACCCTCAGAAGGTGTGGAAATAAAGTAAAGGCGGAGTAACCTTCCGCGTCACGAAACACGGCCTGAAGGGGCCAACGGAAGGAGACACCGCCATGAAGGAAAAGACCACAGGACGACGGAGCTCGTCAAGGGTGGCTTGGGAGTCGCTGGAGAAGTGGGCGAGGCTCGAGATCCAGGATTGGGTGCAGGAGCTGATGGTAGCCGAAGTCACGGAGCTTCTCGGGCGTGAGAAATCGGAGAGACGGAAGCCCGTGGACACAACGGCGGGCTATCGAAATGGATACGGTAAGCCTCGGAAGCTGACGATGAGCGTGGGCACGGTGACGGTTCGCCGGCCGAGAGTAGGGGACGTGGAGGAGAGGTTCGAAAGTCGAGTGCTTCCGCTGTTCAAGCGTCGGAGCGAAACGGTGAGCGAGTTGATTCCGGAGCTGTACCTGCATGGACTAGCTCACGGAGATTTCGATTTGGCGCTCCGCGGGCTTCTAGGGGAGGACGCTCCACTTTCTCCCAGCACGGTGTCGCGGCTGAAACAGAAATGGCAGGGAGAGTACGAGCAGTGGCTAGCTCGCCCACTGGACGAACTCGAGCTCGTGTCCCTGTGGGTAGATGGCGTGTACGTGAAGGCCGGCCTTGAGAAGGACAAGGCGGCGGTGCTAGTTGCGGTTGGTGGCCTGTCCGACGGGACGAAAATCGTCCTGACGCTGGAGGCCGGGCATCGAGAATCCGAAGCGTCATGGTCGTCGCTGCTACGGAGACTGAAGAAGCGCGGTCTGAGATGTCCCCGTTTGGTGATCGGTGACGGTCATCTCGGCATCTGTGCCGCGACCCGAAACGTATTTCCAGAAGCTGAGGAGCAGCGGTGCTGGAACCACCGAATCCTCAACGTACTGGACCGGATTCCGAAAAGGGACCAGGCGCAGGCCAAGCCGCTGTTGACGGCGATCCCCTACCCCACCAGCCTGCAGGAGTGCGAGACGAAGAAGGCCAAGTTCCAGGATTGGTGCTTGCGCAAGGGTCTTCCGGGGGCCGCGCACGTGCTCGACGAGGACTGGGAGCGGATGGTCAGCTTCTATTCCTTTCCCAAGCCTCACTGGCAACACCTTCGCACGAGCAACGTCGTGGAATCACCGTTCGCTGCACTGAGATTGAGAACGGATGCGGCCAAAAGGTTCAAGAAAATCGAGTCCGCCACTGCGACAATCTTCAAACTGCTTCTGGTTGCGGAGAAGAATTTTCGCCGGCTCAACGCACCGGAGCTGATGCGAGAGGTTCACCTGGGCGTTCGATTTGAAGATGGAGACAGGGTAACGGAGTCGTCGAAGGTTGCTGCTGCCTGAACTTTTTTACACACCTATTGACAAGAGCTCCTTTCGTTTGCCGAGCCGAGCTTGTGCTGCAATGTTGCGATTGCGCTGTCGGCTGCTCGCCGGCCCCGATGCGAGCAGGGCGCCCTTGCGCGGCGGTATCAGCACCCTCGGCGAGCGATGAGCGCTGTGATTCTCGATTGCCTCATAGACGCCGCCGGCGTCGTATGCGGTGTCAGCTCTGGCCGATGAGATGGGACTGTCGATCTGTCCGACAAGCGATGCAACCCGCGATGAATCGCGGGCTCTTTTGCTCGTCAGCTCGCCGGCGACGACTTCGCCACTCTGCTCGTCGACACACAGATGGAGCTTGCGATAGTCCCTGCTCTTTTGTGCTCTGCGCAGCTGGCCGGCGTGGACAGCGAGACCACTGCTGTCGAACAAGATGTGCAACGGCGTCTTCTGCTTGACTGGGTAGAAGGGGACCTTACCCAGCTTCGGCTTGCGCCTCGAGATCGTGGTGTGATCGGGCACATCACTGTCTAGCTTCATCAGAGCGAACAACGACCGCAGCAATCCCTCGCTCTGCCTAGATGACAGATGAAACACCATGCCCAGGGTGACAGCCGTCTCGATGGCGTGGTTCGAGTACTTGCGTTGACGGCCCGGTTTCCTCCTCCTTGGCCGGGGCGCGTCCCAGTTCACAAGCTTGCCGGCGGTGAGCGAGATCCAGACGGTCAGGCTCCCGCGGTTGCGTAGACCCGCCTCATATTCACGCCAATTCCTCACGCGATAGGCCTTCTTCACATACTTCCGCTGAGTGCGTTTGAAAATGCTCATGGGGAACCTCGTATCCGCGAGTACAGGACAATTGTGGACCGAGATCGCGAGTTGTGCACCAAGGCACGGCGGCCACCAACATTTGATGGCGGAAGCACCGAATTCCCTATAAATCAAGTTGCAAGGAACAAACTTTACCGATATAAAATTTCCCAAATTAGGGCAAGGAAAGGAGGCGAGGCGAATGTACCTCCGAATCGTTCTTTGGCGGTCTTACTCGTTGGCGCGTGCGTTGATGTTCGAGAGTTAGAGATAACCGATGAGAATAAGGATTCGCTGCTAGAGAAGATCAAGGACACCAGTGATCTCTCCGTCGAAGAAGTCCAGCTACTTCAAGGTTACATATTGAGAAAAGGAATGAGAGAAGCTCTGAGTGGAGGAGACCCGAGCTTGCCGGTAGGTAAGAGGATTGGAGAACTCATCGAGGGAGCAACGAAAGTACGTCGAGGATGAAAAGATTCGTCACGAGGAGGAACGCCGAAAACGCGAAGTTGCGAAAGCAGAAGAAGAACGGCAACGGAAAGTTTTGCTGGATGCTCTTGACGTAACCGTGTACGAGACGGGTTTTCAGAACCGTAGCTATCAGGACTACATTACGTTCAAAGTGTTCTTTTGAGAACAAGCTGGAGCAAGATATCCGAGCATTCGAAGGGAGCGTCGCTTTCAAAGACCTCTTTGACGACCTCATCCAGCATATAAACCTAAAAGAGGATGATCCGCTAGCGGCTGGGGAAACTCGACAGGAATCATACACCCTGGAATACAATCAGTTTATTGATTCTCATCAGAAGCTAAAAAGCACGAAGCTGGAAAACATGAAAACTGAGTGGTTGCCGAAGACAATTCTTCTCACGGACGGCATCGCTCTAAGGGTCGAATCCGATGGCTCCGAATAAAAAAACTTATGACTAGAGATTGCCAACAAGAGGGAAAATTCTGTTGTTATATTCGGCTTTATGGAGTCCTTCACCGCCGTGACCGCATATAGGGTTGCGCCGCTGCGGAGACGTTCGATGTTCACGATCCCGTCCTGTGCCAAAACTCGGCCCAGCCGGCATCGATGAAAGAACTACGCCTCTCGAAATCAGGCAAAACTCCAGCACATGAACAGGTTACGCGGCGGCCACCAACACTTGACTGCGGAAGCACCCCCCGTTTCCTTCCATTGGCCAATCAAGCGTAGATCCGTCTATTCCGAAACGTCCCGGCGGGCTGGTCTTGAGTTCGTTTTTATTTTTGGACACGACGCGGTCGTGACCCGCAACGTGCGAGATTTTGACCAACTCGGAGTCGATCTCCTTAATCCATTCGAACACGAATCCGACGTGCGGCGGTAGGTTGTCAGAATCACAACCCGTAGCGAGCCGGACGCCGTCCAACCGACCTTTGAGCGGATGGTGTCTGCCGCAATGGGCGGGTGCTCATACTCGGTCTCACTCCTGACCGCGCTGCCGGGCTACTGAACCTCGCTGCCCAGTTGTTTGGCCCATTACCTGGGGAATTGCTGACCTCATTGAGAACCGTGGGTCTGAACCCTGTCCATCATCATCATTAGTCCGGATTAGTCCGGGACTGGACTCTAGGGCCCGGACCGCCCTCGAGCACATGCTGGAGAGCGTGGTCAGCGCGCGAGGGAAGGTGCTGAGGACGAACTTCTCGGCGACCAGCCGAGTAACGCGAGCGACCAAGCTGACTCAGGCTGCCTCTCGCCACTCGTATCGATGGTGCAGTCCACCGATTCGCGGCAGTCCCGACTACTTTCGCCGTAGGAGACGGTCGGTGCGTGACCGTTCTCAAGCTCGGTGTGTCCTTGTTCAGCCCCAAGTGGCAACGCTCCTCATGATAGTAGCTGATGTAAGCTCGCACGAGCCGGATGAGATGACATGCGCCGAGAACCACGACGTGCTCAAGGAACTCGCGACGGCAGCTGCCGACCCACCGCTCCGCGGTTCCGTTTTACCATGGGCTGCGAAACGAAGTGCGAACGGGTTTTGTACCCGTTGCCTTGATGAACTCGATGACCGCAGCGTTAAAGATGAAGTCGCGATCGAAGATGAGATATCTCGGAGCGGTGTCGTAGGGAAACGCCTCGCGTAGTTGCTGAATAACCCAAGCAGACGTCGGGTGGAACGTGGCGTTGA
This sequence comes from Candidatus Marinacidobacterales bacterium, assembly GCA_965219415.1. GTDB lineage: Bacteria > Acidobacteriota > Vicinamibacteria > Marinacidobacterales > DATDRI01 > CBDCNP01. Next base: position 5,139,248 of record CBDCNP010000002.1, on the reverse strand, counting down.
AGTGAACGATGTGCCGGCGACCGTGCTCGATGACGAAGAAGCCGTACAGCAGCCGGAGCGACGCGGTGGGCACGGTGAACAGATCCATGGCGGCGATATCGTCTTTATGGTTGCGCAAGAAAGCCATCCATCGTTTCAGCTGGTCGGGCTCCGCGGGACGCCGCGGCAGGTATCGCGACACCGTGCTCTCGGAGATGATGAAACCGAGCTTGGTGAGCTCAGCATGGATGCGTGGCGCCCCCCAGCCGTCTTGCGCCATCGTGCGGACGACGCGACAAATCTCGGCATCAATCCGAGGCCGACCGGGATGGCAGCGCTGCGAGATCTTTGCCCAGTACCGTCGGAATCGGTCGCGATGCCAACGGGCCACGGTGTCCGCGTGGACGATGAGCAGGCGGCTCGCCCACACGGGCCACGAACCTCGAAGAGCAACCCAGAAAGCCCGTTCCGTGTCTCCGAGCGGTGGGCGTGGGCGCTCTTTCTTCAGCGCCACCACTTGCTGCCGCAAAGCGACGTTCTCCAACACCAGGTCGGCGCGGCGCCGACACATCGCCCGAATGGCACGGACACCAAGTGAGACGAGGAAGACAACAACGTTGAGCATAGCGGCGGAGTTTCGCCGTCTTCGGCCCGGAATTCAAGCGGAGCGTAAGTCCTTGATTTCGTGGGCGGAGCAGTTTTGACGATGCACAGGCTGGAAACGGACTTACGGTGCGGCTAGTGAGCCACTCCCACAGGAAACGGGGAGAAACAGATAGGCCGCGCCTACGGAGCACCGCGCCAGCCCTCGACCCTACCGGGGTTGCTCTGTTTCTACCATCGGGAAGCCGCATGAGTATTTTGACCTCACGCCCTTGAACGCCGCTCAGACCAGGGTTTCGAGACGCAGTAGCTGAACCATCGGCTGTCCTGCCTCGCGCGAGGTTTCGAGATTTACCCCCAGCTCCGCGATCCAATCATTGAGGTCCTCCAGATCCACGAGCATCTGCTCGACGCGCCATGTAGTCCGATCGTCCGAGAGTTTCACGTGCGTGTGGCGGAGGTTCCGCGCCTCGGGGTCGAGGCGCAGGCCCGCGTGGTCTACGCGAAAAGCCTCGCGGGCCGCGCGCAGGCGCTCCGGGCTCCAGAGCCCTCCGTCAGCGTCAACCTCCGAGTCGATGGTACGAAGCGCCGCTTCCTCGTCTCCGATCGACCACGCACGGAGGAAGGCGAAGACACGCGTGCGAATGGCGGCAGTGAAGGCTTTGGTATCGTGCGTGACGTCCGGTGCCTCCTCCGAAAGTGGTGGCCGCGACTCCTCCCGCTCCTCCGGCCGGTAGTTCGAGTCGCGCATCCTCTCCCACTCCTCAAGAAGGCTCGAGTCCACCTGACGCAACATATCGCGCAGGTAGAGTTCCATCTCGACGACCTCGTCGGTCTTCACTTGGTCTGGCACGGTCTGCCGGAGAACCTTGTAGACGCTATTGAGGTGGCGCAGGAGGAGCCCCTCGGCCCGCTCGAGGTCGTACTCCTGCACGTAATCCGAGAACGAGCGAAAGCTCTCGAACATCTCCCGCGCGATCGACTTCGGCCGGATGTTCTCCTCATCGACCCAGGGGTGCCGGTCGGCGAAGGCGTTGAACGTCGCGTAGATGAATTCCCGCAGAGGCTTCGGGTACTCGAGCTTTTCGAGTTCTTCCATGCGCTGGTCGTAGTCGAGGCCCTCGGCCTTCATCTCCGCGACCGCCTTCCCCTTCAGCTTGTCGAGCTGTCGGCGCAGGATAAGCTTTGGGTCCTCGAGAATGCTTTCAACCAGCGTGAGGATGTCGAGCGCGTGGATCTCCGACTCCGGATCGAGGAGCGGGAGCGTCTCGAGAAGATAGAGCGAGAGGGCTTGATCCATCGAGAAGTCCTCTTGAAGCTCGACATTCACACGAAGCCGCGAGCCCTCCGCCGTTCTGGGAACGATTTCGACGATGCCGCGCGCCAAAAGGGAACGGAAAAGCTGCCATCCCCGTCGAAAGTGACCTCCCTTGGCGCGGTCGGGCTCGTGGCTCACCCGGATAAGCCTCCGCATCGCGAGGCACCCGTCGCTCTGACGCGAAAGGACGTTCAAGAGCATCCCGTGCGACACGTCGAAACGGGAAGTGAGTCGCTCCGGGGGAGCGACGATGAGCCGCTCATAGGTCTGCCGGTCCCAGTTGGCGAAGTTGTGCTCGGGGGGCTTCCTCTTGACGACCTTCTTGCCCTCTTTCGCCTTCTCCCCGAGTTTCAAGTTCTCGATCACATGATCCGGGGCCTGCGCCACCACGAAGCCTTCCTCGTCGAAGCCCTTCCTGCCCGCGCGCCCGGCGGTCTGGTGGAAATCGCGGGCGGAGAGGACCGCCGTCTTGTGCCCGTCGAACTTGCAGAGCCTGGTGAAGAGCACCGTCCGGATCGGCACGTTGATGCCCACACCCAGCGTGTCCGTGCCGCAGATGACCTTGAGGAGTCCTTGCTGGGCGAGTTGTTCGACCAGCACTCGATACTTGGGAAGGAGTCCCGCGTGGTGCACACCTATGCCCTGCCGGAGCCACTTGCGGACCTTGGGGCCGTAGGGGCTCGTGAAGCGGACCCCTTCGATCGCCGCCGCTACCTGGTTCTTCTCCTGACGGGTCGAGAGCCTGAGGCTCGTGAAAGCCTGTGCGCTGTCCGCGGCGTCTTTCTGCGTGAAGTGAACGATGTAGATCGGCGCCTTGTCCTCGGAGGCGAGCTTTTCTACCGCCTTCGCCAAGGGGATCTCGGAATAGGCGTGGTCGAGCGGAACGGGTCGCTCAATGGACTTCACCGTGACGGTGGGCCGACCATTCCGGCCGGTGAGCGCCTCCTCGAAGAAGGCCACGTCACCGAGAGTGGCGGACATGAGGAGGAAGCGTGTCTGGGGCAGGGTAAGAAGCGGTACCTGCCAGGCAACCCCGCGATCGCGGTCGGCGTACCAGTGGAACTCGTCCATCACCACGTCGTCCACCGCCGCATCTTTCCCCTCTCGCAAGGCCATGTTCGCGAGGATCTCCGCGGTGCAGCAGAGGACTGGTCCTCCGCGGTTGACGGTGGCGTCGCCCGTGGAGAGACCGACGTTCGTAGGACCAAGCTCGCGGCAGAGTGCCATCCACTTCTCGTTGACTAGCGCTTTGATGGGACAGGTGTAGACGGAACGTCGCCCATGAGCGAGAGACATGAAGTGTAGCGCGGAGGCGACCAGCGACTTCCCTGAACCGGTAGGGGTGTTCAGGATGACGTTGTGCCCCTCGAAGAGCGCGAGGATCGCGTCCTCCTGAGCTGGGTAGAGTGTGAGACCCAGGTGCGAGACATAGTCGAGGAAGCGACCGAGAAGCTCGTCGCTCCCTGCCTCGCCGCGGGGCAGCAACTCGTAGAGGGGACCCGTCATCGTCCGGCTATTGTGGGCCAGGTCGATAGGAGCTGGCCACGGGGCAGTCGGCGTTCATGATCTCAGGAAAACTTCCTTGTGGGTAAAACGACCCCGTCCTGTGCCAAAACTCGGCCCAGCTGGCATCGACGAAAGAACTGCGCTTCTCGAAATCAGGAGAAACTCTTCGAAATCAGGAGAAACTCTAGCACACGAACGAGTTACGCGGGGCGGGCGACTACCTCGTCACTGCAATCCTGCCGGGCTTCGAGACGGTGGACTTCCCGGTCTCCGTCGAGGCGGGCGGCCACCAAACGCTCTCGATCGTCCTGCAGGTCGCACGGCGGCTTGAAACGGTCAGCGTAGTCGCCGAAGAGCCCCAAATCTTCGCGCGCAACGTCGTCGCCGAACCGATGATGCTGCAGCAGTCGAACATCACCAGCGTGATGTCGGTGGTAGACAACCCCGTCCTGTGCCAAAACTCGGCCCTTTTGAAATAGGCCATAAATCAGCAACTTAGTGTCTGTGTTTGCGACCGGGCCAAGGGCCGTGGGCTTTACAATCGTCTTGGGCGGGCGGGTCGTCACCATGCAGATGACGGTACTTCTGCCATTAAGTGTTGGTGAGATGACGCTAAGACTTTACGCTGCATTAAATTACAGCCGAAATAGCGCTCACGACCTTCGCCGCGCGCTAAATGGAGAGTAAGCGCTTTTTTTGCAAAGGGATACGTACATATCACCAACAGCAAACAGCGCAAGCACCTCAGTCCGAGCGCAAGGTGCGCTCCCGTGAACAGCTTGGCGGGTTGCTACGTTTCTACCATCGGGAAACCGCATGAGTATTTTGACCTCACGGCCATCGCTGCGACAGACCTGTTCCCCGTCGAGGTGGTGAACCCGTTCGGGCTCGTCCGCTACCATGTCCTGTTTGTCATCGATATCGCCACTCGCTGCGTGTGCATCGGTGGGATAACGTCGGACCCCAACGGGGAGTGGATGAAGCAGGTGGCAAGAAACCTCACTGACCTGTGGGATGGTTTCCTCCTTGGCAAGCGATACCTCATCCACGACCGGGACCCACTATTCACCGAGGCGGTACGTGGGCTGTTGAGAGATTCAGGCGTGAAGCCCCTGCGCCTTCCCGCCAATAGTCCGAATCTGAACGCATACGCGGAAAGATTCGTTCTCTCCATACGTCGAGAGTGTCTCGACCGCTTCGTACCTCTCAGTGAGCGACACCTGCGGACAGCGGTAACCGAATACGTAGTGCACTATCACACAGAACGGAACCACCAAGGTCTCGGCAACGAGCTCATCACACCTCTGCCGGCAAGCGCGAATGACACTGGCCCATCGTGTCGCGAGAGCGACTTTTGGGCATTCTCAACTACTACTGCCGTGCCGCGTAGATGGTCGCCGGCGACGGTAGCCACTCGGCGGGCTAGACAGGCGTAGCGTGGAAACAGCTTCAGGAACACGCTTCGATATTCGCTCTCGACTAGGTGGTCATCTGCATGGTGACGACCCGCCCGCCCAAGACGATTGTAAAGCCCACGGCCCTTGGCCCGGTCGCAAACACAGACACTAAGTTGCTGATTTATGGCCTATTTCAAAAGGGCCGAGTTTTGGCACAAGGACGGGATTGGTCAGTAGTCTGAAGTGACCCCGCTTTCGTGGACAGGTTAAGAGTTAGGGATCAAGCGTCGCGATAGTACCTCCTTTCGAATTGGATAGGCGAGCAATAGTCGATGGCGGAGTGTCGTCGTCGCGGGTTGTACCAGCCTTCGATGAAATCGAAGGTCGCCATGCGCGCCTCAGCGTGGTAGCGAAACGACCGGCGCTCGATCAGCTCGCACTCGAGCGTCGCGAAGAAGCTCTCGCACATCGCATTGTCGTAACAGTCCCCGACCGAACCCATCGACGGTCGCACCCCGGCCTCCCGGCATCGCTGGCCGAACGCTAGTGACGTGTACTGCGTGCCCTGGTCCGAGTGATGGATGACGTCGCCGGGCTTGCGTTGGAACAGCGCCATGTCGAGGGCGCTCAAGACGAGCGACGTCCGCAGGTGGGTAGCCATTGCCCATCCGACGATGCGTCGGCTGAAGGCGTCCAGCACGACGGCGAGGAACAAGAAGCCCGACCACGTGGGCACGTAGGTGATATCGGCGACCCACAGGCGGTCGGGCCGGTCCACCTCGAAATTCCTGTCGACGAGATCGGGGGCGGGACGGGCGTCGTCACAGCGAATCGTAGTGTGCGCCCTCTTGCGCCGGTGAACACCTTGAATGCCAGCCTCGCGCATCAGCCGCGCTACACCGCTTGCGTGAGACGTGGAGCTCGTGTGTCTCTCGTAGCTCGTGGAGAATCCTCGGCGCGCCGTACGTGCTCCGCGACGCGGTGTGAATCGCCCGGATCTTCTCAAGCAACTCCGCATCCGACACCGCGCGGGCCGACGGGGCACGCTCAAGCCACGCATAGTAGCCGCTGGCGGAGACGTCCAGCAGTCGGCACATCGTGGCAACCGGTAGTGAATCCTGGTTCGCCCTCACGAATCGGAAGGCTTCGGTGGTACCGACTCGGTCTCCCGAGCGAACCAGGCCGCGGCTTTTGAGAGGATCTCCCGCTCCAACCGTAGTTGACGGTTCTCCCGTCGCAGGCGGCGGAGCTCCGCACGCTCCTCACTCGTCAGACCGTCCTGCCTGCGACCCTCGTCGAGATCCGCCTGGTTCACCCAGTTCCGGATCGTCTGGCCCGAGGGCTCAAACTCTCGCGCCAGCTCTTCGGAGCCGCGGCCAGCTCGCACCAGCTCTACCATTTGGCGCCGGAATTCGGCCGCGTATCTGTTTCCCTGCTTTGACATCGTGGACTCCTGTCTCCCAAAGGATTAGGTGTCCACGAAAGCGGGTCAAGTCCAGGACGGGATTCAAGCAGCCTTTGGAAAGGTACAAACTGCTCTGACCCGCTGGGCGTTCGAGTATTTTGACCAGACGGCCAGCAGGAGAGGTCCTTGTGGCCACTGTGTTGGATGAGGCGCCGGGAAACAACCGTTCCAACAAATCCCGGAGATTCATCCGTTTGGCCATATCAATCGGCCGCCGGCGACCGAACCGCCGGTAGCAGGCGTCCTTTTCTCGTGAATGCCATGGCGCTCCTGTTCTCCGATGGAGCGTTCAGGAACCGCTCGGGCTCGACCGAATCGCTCTTCCCGGAAACACGTCGTCGACAATCTCCGAGTCCCTCACAACGAACGTGCCACCGACCAGCACATGTATGATGCCCGCGGAGGGTACATCGCTCTTTTCGTATGTCGCACGGTCGATAATCGTTTCCGGATCGAAGAGTGTGAGATCCGCGTCGGCACCCACCTGAACGCGGCCCTTCTTCCTCATTTTCTGGGCTACGCCTTCGAGTCTTTGAGCGGGAAGAATCGTCATCTTGCCGAGCGCATCCATCAGCGAGAGGGCTCTTCGCTCGCGCACGTAGTGGCCAAGTATCCGTGCGTAAGTTCCGGCCCCGCGTGGATGGGCCGGTCCGTGGAGGAAGGGAATACCGTCGCTCGCTGCGATGACGTCGGGCTGAGCGAGGATCCACTCGTTTGTTTCCTCCGAGCGACCATGAATGATGACCCAGCCTCCCTCTTGGCGAAACCGCTCGAAGCTCGCGGCGTCGAGCCGCTCGCCGGTGGGCACCCACTGGAGTCGACCATATTCCTCGTCCGAGAGTCCCTGCCACGAATCGAACAGCGCTGACTCGAGGCGTGTAGAGCCAGCGGTGTAAGGATAGGATTCGGTCGTGATGTCCAGGCCCCGCTCGTGGGCGCCTCGAATCATCTTCAGCGTCGTCCTTGCGAGCTCGTCGGCGCTACTGTTCATGTGGACGATGTGAAGGGAGGCACCCGTCGAAGCGGCGTTCGCAAGCACTTCCTGAAACGCACCTAGCGTGCCGCCGGAGTTCTCGCCTCGAACGTGCACATAGATCGGGACGTCCTCTCGCTTTGCGATCTCAAACAAACGGAAGATCTCTTCTCGCGAAGCACCGGGAGAATAGGTGATGCCGAAGCCGAACCCGAGGCCCCCCTCGCGGATTCCGTTAACCATCATTCCTTCGAGCCTCTCCAACTCTTCGGTGGTAGTAGCTTTGTAGGCATAGTCGGTGTCGTGCATGAGCCGCACCCGGTTTGGATCATTCGGGTCACTAAGCGTCCAGCTTCCGACATCGATGTCATGGAAGAGCTTAATTCGCGCCCCCACGTGGCTGACTGTCGCTCCGTAGTTGATGACCGCCTCGCCGTCCCGGGAGGCCAGCCAAGCACTGACCGGGTATACGCCGATCTCCATCTCCAGAGCAGTGGTCACGCCGTCGGCCACCTGCAGTCGGTTACTGACCGGATCCTGCCCGTGCGCGTGGAGATCGATGAAACCGGGAGCCACCACAAGCCCGCTCGCATCGATGCTTTGCTCGCCCTCGAGTGGCTGCTCGGTGATAGCGACGATGGTGCCGTCCGCGATGGCGACGTTGCGGATCGCGTCTAGACCGCTCTCCGGATCCATGACTCGCCCGCCAAGAAAAACGAGGTCCACGTCGACCGGCACGTTGCTCGCCGGAGCGCAGAAGAGAGAAGAGAGAACGGTCGTCACCACCAGGAGCCGTTTCATAGAGCACCTCCCAAAGGGGGCATCGTATATCACAGCATCCGGAATCCCGAATGCTGGATGCTACTATGTTGTTTTATGAAAAGGATCGACTGCCGCAACCGCCTTTGGCGTGCCGAAGCCCGTCCTGTCCAAAAATACAAACGAACTCAAGATCAGACCCAAAATGGCCCCAAATTGCCTGTTTTTCCCTGTTTTTGGACTTGACCCGCTTTCGTGGACACCTAATCCTTTGGGAGACAGGAGTCCACGATGTCAAAGCAGGGAAACAGATACGCGGCCGAATTCCGGCGCCAAATGGTAGAGCTGGTGCGAGCTGGCCGCGGCTCCGAAGAGCTGGCGCGAGAGTTTGAGCCCTCGGGCCAGACGATCCGGAACTGGGTGAACCAGGCGGATCTCGACGAGGGTCGCAGGCAGGACGGTCTGACGAGTGAGGAGCGTGCGGAGCTCCGCCGCCTGCGACGGGAGAACCGTCAACTACGGTTGGAGCGGGAGATCCTCTCAAAAGCCGCGGCCTGGTTCGCTCGGGAGACCGAGTCGGTACCACCGAAGCCTTCCGATTCGTGAGGGCGAACCAGGATTCACTACCGGTTGCCACGATGTGCCGACTGCTGGACGTCTCCGCCAGCGGCTACTATGCGTGGCTTGAGCGTGCCCCGTCGGCCCGCGCGGTGTCGGATGCGGAGTTGCTTGAGAAGATCCGGGCGATTCACACCGCGTCGCGGAGCACGTACGGCGCGCCGAGGATTCTCCACGAGCTACGAGAGACACACGAGCTCCACGTCTCACGCAAGCGGTGTAGCGCGGCTGATGCGCGAGGCTGGCATTCAAGGTGTTCACCGGCGCAAGAGGGCGCACACTACGATTCGCTGTGACGACGCCCGTCCCGCCCCCGATCTCGTCGACAGGAATTTCGAGGTGGACCGGCCCGACCGCCTGTGGGTCGCCGATATCACCTACGTGCCCACGTGGTCGGGCTTCTTGTTCCTCGCCGTCGTGCTGGACGCCTTCAGCCGACGCATCGTCGGATGGGCAATGGCTACCCACCTGCGGACGTCGCTCGTCTTGAGCGCCCTCGACATGGCGCTGTTCCAACGCAAGCCCGGCGACGTCATCCATCACTCGGACCAGGGCACGCAGTACACGTCACTAGCGTTCGGCCAGCGATGCCGGGAGGCCGGGGTGCGACCGTCGATGGGTTCGGTCGGGGACTGTTACGACAATGCGATGTGCGAGAGCTTCTTCGCGACGCTCGAGTGCGAGCTGATCGAGCGCCGGTCGTTTCGCTACCACGCTGAGGCGCGCATGGCGACCTTCGATTTCATCGAAGGCTGGTACAACCCGCGACGACGACACTCCGCCATCGACTATTGCTCGCCTATCCAATTCGAAAGGAGGTACTATCGCGACGCTTGATCCCTAACTCTTAACCTGTCCACGAAAGCGGGGTCACTTCAGTTTCTCATTGGTTTCCAGCCAAGACCGGCCAGCTCCGGTCGACCTGTGATCCGCAAAAAAAGAAGATCGCGTACCGCTGGATCGACTTTTTGCGGAGCACAGGTGCGCACGGCTGACCGGATGGGTGGTGGGACACGCCACGGGCGGGGAACAACAGCCCCGTCGTGTCCGAAAAAGCGAACGTAGCCGAAAGCTCGAATCCTGGAGGCGTTCTCGAGATTCGCGGAGACCCGCCGACGCGGCACTGGCTCTGCGATAGGCGCTCCCGAGCAGCCCTCTCCTCCAGACCATCCGTTTCGTCCAACTGGCACGCCCGAACTCCTATGCGGCGTCGCGGTGGTAATAGCTGAGCAAGCCGCCCAATCGCTTACGACATCGCACCTTCCCGTGGGCACTACCGACGCATTCTTCCGCTTCGAGCAACGCGTTCCCCAGCCCTTGATGGTTGCGCTCTCCGTGATAATGATGGATGAACTCAGCGACGGCACGGCGCAGCGATTGCTCACTGAAGAAGATCATCCGCTCCAAGCACTCGCTCTTGATCGACAAAACAAACCTTTCGACGTAAGCGTTCAGATTCTGCGAACGGTGCGGCAGCCGCATGACGTCAGTTCCGGCGTGCTCGAGCAAATCGCTGAACTCTGTGGTGAACTTCTTGTCGCGGTCCAGGATGAGCAAGTGCTTGCCGCGCAGAAAGCCGTCGAATGGGTCGGTGAGATTCCGACCGACCTGCATCATGAACGGGCCATCTGGCCCGGGAGTGATTCCGGCAATGTGCACTTTTCGCGAAGACAGCTCGATGACGACGAGCACATAGTAGGTCACGAGCCTGCGAACTGTGGCGACCTCGACGGTGAAGAAGTCGGTCGCAGCAACGGTTTCCCAATGGGCGGCGAGAAACGTGCGCCACGGCGTTCGCTCACCTCGCTCCGGCGCGGGCTCGATGCCATGTTTTCGGAGAATATTGGCGATGGTGCTCCTGGCTACGGTATGGCCGAGATTCGAGAGGGCGCCGCGAATGCGTGTATACCCCCACCTCGGATTCGACTTCGCCATCCCTACGACAAGCTTGCTAATCTCGGCCATGACCCGGGGCCGTCCGAGCTGTTTCCGCCGCTCGCTATAGTTCCACTTTCGCGCAATGAGCCTTCGGTGCCAAGCCAGAAGGGTTTCCGGTGTGACGATATCGGCGACTTCTGCCAAGAGTTTCCGGCCAAGCGCCTTACCCTTTACCGCCAGCCGACGTCGCTCGTCGTCTGTGAGACGTAGCTTCCTCCCGCGAAGCCGAGCTTTGAGGACTTTGTTCTCCTCAAGCAAGTAAACGATAGCGGCCTGTTGGTCACGCTGGAGCCAACCAGCGATGGCGACGACCAACAAGGTCAAGGGCTGGACCGGCGTGCTCATGACCGAGGATTCTAGCTCCCATTGGCCAATCAAGCGTAGATACGTCTATTCCGAAACGTCTCGGCGAGCTGGTCTTGAGTTCGTTTGTATTTTTGGACACGACGGGCTTGTGTCGGCGTGGCGTGGAACCACAGCTTCGAGAACACGCTTGGATATTCGCTCTCGATTAGGTGGTCGTCTGCAAGGTGACGACCCGCTCATAAGGTTAGGTCTGCTCAATGATTATCGCGGGCCCCACCGTCCACGCCACGTCAACTGCTCGCTTGTAACGTTGCCAGTGGATCAAGTTTCGGCACACGACGGGCTCGGCCTACTCATAACCTAGGATTCTAGCTTCCATGGGCGAACCAAGCCTAGACACGTCTACTCCGAAATGTCCAGACGCGCCGGTCTTGAGTCCGTTTGTGTTTTTGGACACGACGCTCACAATGACGTCGGATTACCTCATCCGTTCGCCGCGAAACGGCCAATCCTGGCAGGTCTAAACTGGAGAATCAACGACGGATCGACTTTTTGCGGAGCACAGGCCTAAAATCAGTTTCCGTTTTTCTCGTCCTCCAGAATTTCCTCGCTGGCGTCGCGTAGGGCCGATATCACTGTATCAAGAACGGTTTCATTGGCGTCTCCAGCATCTCCAGAAAGGCTTGAAAATGCTGCCCCAAAAATAACCGGCATTACCTTGGCCGCTAGCTGCTTGCCTTTGGATTCGACGATGGCCCTGGCTTCTTCCGTCAGGTTGTCTAAGTCAATATCGCAGAGTTCTTCGAACTGAAGAGATGGGATCTCTTCCTCTGATGGCATTGAATCCTGTTCTGATTTGTCTCTGAAAAAGTCGGCCGAAAGCTCCCTGAGCGCATCCTGGCTGGAGTTCAAGTGGTCGAGAATTGCATCCCTCTTTTTGTCGATACATGACGCCGCATGGTTCAGGAAATCGGCCGCTTGCTTTGACGGGGTAGACGCCCCGCAAGCCACCAATACAATTAGAAGAAATCCTGCTAGGTTTTTCATCTAACCCTCCGGTGCTCCGCAAAAAAGAAGATCGCGTACCGCTGGATCGACTTTTTGCGGAGCACAACCACTTGGTTCGCTCAGCCTACATCCGGCATGGGGCCGTAGCGCCACGGATTCTATGGAATAGCCGCGGCCATAGCTGCCGGACCGAGGTCCCGAGCGCCGAAGTCCCGGTGCATCGTGGCACGCATCCCGATCTTGGCGTCTCTCCCTCCTGTTCCGCGGCACCTAGATGTCGAACAGCGTCGCGAGAGTAGCCATCGTAAGGGTACTGTCAAGTTGAGGCTGACAGCCGTTCCTGATGCCCAACATAGCAGGTTCACGACGGGCTCGAGCCCAGTATCTTGGGGGTCGGTCAGCTAGTTTTTCGTCAACTTGACAGACCTCGGCCAACAAAAAGCGGTAGCGCATCGTCAAGTGGTGGAACTCAGGGTAACAACCTAGTTGACTAAAAAAATATGAGCGGGAAACGTAATGTCCCGATAGGAACTTCCACCACGGCGCTCTTGACGCCCACCAAGCACCCTCACGTAGTATCCCTCCTGTCACTCTGTGCAGAGTTACAGCTAAAATAGCGCTCGTGACCTTCGCTGCGCGGTAAATGGAGCGTAAGCGCCTCTTTTACAAAGGGATGCGTACACATCACCAACAGTAAACAGCGCAAGCACCGAGGAGAGACAAATGCAGCCACTTTACGATCTTGAGGGTGTTCGGCCCATGTGGGAGGAGCTTGCCCAATGCGGGGTGGAGCCCGTGCAAACAAGAGAGAACGTCGACGAGGCCTTGAAGAGGCCCGGGACAACGCTCGTGGTGGTGAACTCGGTTTGTGGATGTGCTGCCGGCTCGGCGCGCCCGGGTGTGACTCGCGCCCTGCAACACAGCACAATTCCCGATCACCTCACGACGGTCTTCGCCGGCGTGGACCGTGAGGCCACGGAGCGCGCTAGGGAGCACATGGTCGACGTTGCTCCAAGCTCACCGTCGGTGGCCCTTTTCAAGGACGGCGAACTGGTGCACATGCTTGAGCGACGGCATATAGAGATGATGAACGACGAGATGGTGGCGCAGAACCTAACCGAAGCTTTCGACAAGTACTGCTCTCGACAGGGACCGTCCGTCCCCAGAGAAGAGTACGAGAAGGTGGTGCACGCGCGGCAGTGTGGCTCCTCGGTGCCGCTGTTCAATCCCCTCTCAAACCACTAGCAGGTGCTCTTCTCCCCGGCAAAGTCCAGTCCCGTCTCGGCCTCGGGGGGCCGTTCCGCGCCCGTGGCGTGCCCCACCACCCATCAGGCCAGCCGTGCGCACCCCCGGCAAAATCATCCCAGAACGTCCCGGCGCGTGGGTCTTGAGTGCGTTTGTGACGCGTCGTGTCCGCGGAGTACGTGAAGCGAGCGCTGTGAGTCAGCGGCGCTCGATCATGCGCGCCTCCGCGATTCTGTCGAGTTCCGGGAAGTTCTCGTCGAGGTGAGCGTTTCCGCCCTCGAACATCGGATCTTGCTTCCCTCCCCGAATTCCACCCCCGGCGGACTCTCCATAGCCTGAGAAGATCGCATCGGCCACCGCCATGCCCTCGACGACCTCGCCGATCGGTGCGAAACGCGTGTCGTCGAGCTCGGCCTTGTCCTTCAGACTGATGAAGATTTGCGTCGTGCGGTCGTTTGGCTCATAGCCCATCGCGAACGCAACACGCCCACGCCGATTGCTCACGACCACTGGATCGTCGGGGATGCGCTCGCTTCGCCACCGCTGGGAGACCTCGGGATCGCCGTGGATCCCGAATTGAGCGAAGTCCGCCTCCCGTACTCGAAAAAAACGCGTGTCGTCGTAGTAGCCGTAACGAACGAGGTTGTAGAAACGGTCCACACCATGAGGCGACCAGTCACGGTGAAGCTCGATCACGATATCGCCCTCGCTGGTTCGTAGCCGAATGCGGGATTGCTCCGGGGCAGGCTCTTGGAACGCATCGTCGTCTGGGTGGAGCAGAAGAACTCGTCGATAGGCTGCCCGCGCTCCCTCGACACCCTCTCGGTACGCTCGCTTTTGCTCTTCGTTCGTCCAGGAGTTCCGCTCCTGGACCCGCCGCCATAGCTCGTCGACGGATTCGAGCAGAAACCGAGCATCGCTCGCCGACGTGAAATGCCGGCCGTCGCGAACGACGTAGATGGGCGAAGTTTGCGCGAAGGGAAAGATATCCCCGACGTAAGGGCTCGGTGGGCCCGTCGCCCGCGCCGCGATCCAAGCACTTCCCGGAACGTTGACGGTGGTCTCGAGCTCCCAGTTGGGTCCGTCTCCGCTCGGACGCCAGGTGTGAACGATCTCGCCGTTGACGACGACCTCTACAGTGTCGAGAGGTGCTATCGAAGCGACGTTGACTCGGACCCGAGGGGACGCGGAGTCCTCGGCGCTCAGCCGGATCTCATCGCCGGGCTCGTGGCCTTCCACGGTGAGGAAGAGTAGTGGCCCACTCGTCCCGAACGTGCGCCCCGCCTTCGCGGCGGACAACCAACCATCGAAGCTCAGAGCGCCTTCGACGCGGGCGTAGGTTCTGGCCGTTCCTCCGGACGGGTCGTACCAAACGTCGGAGAAGTTGTCGGTGCCTCCCGTCGCCGCGATGCGAAAGCCGGAGTTCAACAGCTTGTAGTACACGTTGGCCGAGTCCATCTCCCGGGAGGCGATCGAGACCACGTCGAAGAAATCGCCCCTGCCCAGCGCCACATGCACCGCGATATCGGCGGTGGCGGCATCCGCAGGTGTTTTGACCTCGGCGTTGTACGGATGGACGAACCCGGCAATACCGCCTTGCTCGTGCACGGAATCGATGTGCCGAACTTTCAGCACGTCGGAGGCGTACGGTGTATTCGAAGCACCTCCGATGAGGGGCATGATGAACTCAGTCACTCCCAAGAGAGCCACGTGACCAAACGAACCGCGGAATTCTTGCGAGTAGCGAAGAATGTGCTCATCGGTCGAGAGCTCGTACTCTTCCCCGGTGAGATCGTCCCACCGGCCCATCAACTTCGTTCCATCCATGTGGATGAGTGCGTTCGCGACGTGGACATCGTCGGCGACCAGTTGATGGAAAAAGCTCTCTTGGGTAAGCCCGAACCGACCCTCGTGGAGATCGTGCGTGTGGGTGTCTCCGGAGTACCACCCGCTCGCCCGAGGATCGGTGATTCGACTCAGCGCAAGCTCCACCTCAGCGACACCGGACGTCGGAACGTCGACGGTCACCTTGGCGGGAAGAAACTCGAATCCCCGCATCGCTTCGACGATGGCCGGGCCCGCGGGCATCTCAACCTCGAAGGAGCCGCTGGTGTGCTGGTAGTGGATTCCTGTGGACCATACCATCCGGTGAAACCCGCCGTCTTCCGTGTATCCACGACCGTCGCTCGCGGTTAGCATCACGCGCGCCGGCACCACGTTGCCATCGGGTTTGCGGACGACGCCTCGCACGCGACCGGTTGGATATCGCGGACGACGCGATTCGATGTTCACCCGTTTCCAGGTGCTCGACGCGCCACCCGCCGACGAGAGCGTGAAGAGACTCGTCGGGCCTCCTCGGTTAGACACGAACGCGATTTTGGACCCGTCCGGGCTCACCGCGACGTCGAACTCATCGAGCGGATCTTCGGTGAGTCGAGCTCTGTTTCCCCCCTTCGACGGAACGATAGCGATGTCGTTCGAGCCCGCCGCATCACTCGAGTAGGTTAACGTGCTCCCGTCAGGAGACCAGCTCGGCGTTACCCGATAGCTCGTCTCTTCGTAGTGCGCCAGCCGAGGCTCCCCCGACGGCAACGGCATGACCCAAATGCCACCCGAGCCGCTTCGCCCTCGGACCGGGGCGACGTAGGCGAGAGAGCGGCCATTGGGTGACACCGCGGGTTGAAACTCGTTGCGAGGTCCAGAGACGACCGGCGTGAGTTCTCTTGTCGTCAGCCCCAGACGGTAAATGTCCAAACTCCCGCTCCTTCGACTGACGAAGTACAAACTCTTGCCGTCGGGACTCCAACTGGGCTCGACGTCCACCTCCGGGTCGTTCGTGAGCCGCTCCACCGCCCCACCAGTGGCGTCAACGATCCCGATGTCGAGGTTACCGTCGATGTCCATGGTGAGCGCTACACTGCTGCCGTCTGGACTGAAGGCCGGCTCGAAGTGATAGGCCGGACCTTCGGTAAGCGCTACGGCTTCACCCCCTTCGGCTGGAATGGTCCAAATGTCGCCGCGCATAGAGAAGGCAAGCGAGCGCCCGTCGGGGCTCCAGCTCGGAGAGAGCGGCCCGGTAGAAACGGCAGGAAGTAAGTGAAATTCCACCCGCGTTTGCCCGAGAAGCGCGCCACACATCGTCGCGCTGACAGCGAGTGTCCAGAGTGAAACCCTCATCGAGATCGCCACCTCCGGGAGTGTTCGCGTCGTACCCTATCTCAACGGGCCACGAGAAGACGAATGCGATACGACAGGAAACTCCAACCTACGGTAGACGTTCTTGCGATGTCCGAGTAATGATGATCACGAGCTTGACCTCGGACACGCTGCACAGAACTCGGACACGCTGCAGGTGCTTGCGCTGTTTGCTGTTGGTGACGTGTACGTATCTCGTTGCAAAAAAGTGCTTACGCTCCATTTAGCGCGCGGCGAAGGTCGTGAGCGCTATTTTGGCTGTAATTTAATGCAGCGTAAAGTCTTAGCGTCATCTCACCAACACTTAATGGCGGAAGCACCGGTCTATTTCAAAAGGGCCGAGTTTTGGCAC
This sequence comes from Candidatus Marinacidobacterales bacterium, assembly GCA_965219415.1. Lineage (GTDB taxonomy): Bacteria > Acidobacteriota > Vicinamibacteria > Marinacidobacterales > DATDRI01 > CBDCNP01. Next base: position 5,122,586 of record CBDCNP010000002.1, on the reverse strand, counting down.
AGGACGGGGTTAAAATCCTCGGTCATGAGCACGCCGGTTCTGCTTAACTTGACGATACCTTGTGGAGGCTAGACTCCGAGAGCGAGCCCCGTATGCTGAGTTCCTCGTCCTGCATCGTCATGTCATTAGACGAGGCCAACTTCCGACAAACGTCCCCCTTACGAAGAGCCACCCTTGGCCCGATTCAAGAACTCCTGCATCAGCTCGATCGGAAGTGGGAATATGACCGTCGAGTTCTTTTCGGTTGCGATTTCGGTAAGAGTCTGTAGATAGCGTAGCTGGATCCCCATCGGGTGTTGGCCGACGATCTTCGCCGCAGCCGCCAACTTATCAGAGGCTTCGAACTCACCGTCGGCGTGGATGATCTTGGCTCGCTTCTCCCGTTCCGCCTCCGCCTGCTTGGCCAGCGCGCGCGTCATTTCGGCCGGCAGATCGACGTGCTTGACCTCCACGGAGGTGACTTTGATGCCCCACGGGTCGGTGTGTTTGTCTAGGATATCCTGGAGCTGCATGTTGAGCCGCTCCCGTTCGGATAGGAGATCATCGAGCTCCACTTGACCGAGGACGCTGCGGAGCGTCGTTTGCGCAAGCTGAGAAGTCGCATGGAGAAAGTTCTCCACCTCGACCACCGCTTTGATCGGGTGAACGACGCGGAAAAAAATCACCGCGTTTACCTTCACCGAAACGTTGTCGCGCATGATCACATCCTGGGGCGGAACGTCGAGCGCGACCAGGCGAAGACTCATCTTCACCATGCGGTCGATGGGACTGAAGACGAGAATGAGGCCCGGCCCCTTCGGGTAGGGCAGGAGTTTCCCAAAGCGAAAGATGACTCCTCGCTCGTACTCGTTGAGAACCTTGATCCAGTTGAGGAAAAAGATTGCGAGAAGAATAAGACCAATAAACCCACCCAAAGGTAGCCCGAACATCGCTCACTCCTTTTCTGATTCCGCCGAGTTCCCCAAAAAGGGCTCCACTCGCGTGTTCCCGCTACAGCCCACGGCAGCCAGCGCGCACGCAAGAGCCAGTATCCATCTCATGCCACCTCTTCTTCTTCGGTTCAGTGTGAAGACTATCACGGCTGGGCGCTGGTAGCTCCTTATCCGAATCTGTCCGAACCAGAGATGCGCACGCCTACGTTCAGACGCACTCGGGCGCAAGTTCCGCTACTCAAATCCTCAGGAGTTCACTCGTGCACACCTGTGCTCCGCAAAAAGTCGATCCAGTGTTGATTGCGCGGTTTAGACCTGCCATGATCGGTCGTTGCTTCGCGCCGGTCGACCCGACGACGCCACCGATGAGTGCTTCCGCAGTTAAATGTTGGCGGCCGTCATGTAACCCTTTCGCGGGCGGAGTTTGATCCCGATTTCGAGAGGCGCAGTTCTTTCGTCGATGCCGGCTGGGCCGAGTTTTGGCACAGAACGACAATCGGGTGAGACCGCATTCATCGCTCGGGCCAGGCCTTCCCCCACCTGTGTCGAGCTTCCGATGAAACCGGACCAGCACCGACATCCATTACCCGACCAGTGCCCCGTTGCCTCGAGGCCGGTCTTTGGTGGGCTCCATCACGATTACCGGTTGTCACGCGTCGCCTGACTGACCTAGCTTCTCGCGGCGAAGGATGCGTTCTTTCTTGAGCACGTTATTGCGTCGGTGGCCCGGCGGCGACAGCGTGCAGAGTTTCCACCGCGTCGAAGACGAGTTCGCAGGATGTCGCTCTCATGGCTGTCTGCCCGCCGATACGCGATCTTCTTTTTTGCGGGTCACAGTGCAGCAGGGTATTGTCGCTGAACTCGAAAACGAGCAAGCTATCTTCGCGGCTAAACGCGAGCTGATCGACCGCTTCGAGCGTAAGATTCTCGCCACCATCGCCCGCATCTGGGGCGAAGATGAATACCAGTGATAACGGAGGTTGGAAAGTGATTAGAAAGAAGGGCCCGTCAGTGAAGGCAGGACTCCTCCTCAAGTCGCGTGAGGCAGCCCTTAACGCTGTCCAGACATTCAACAACCCTCTCACGACATTCAAGACCGAGACATTCATCGTCCTCGTGGTCATCGCCTGGACGTACCTCCTGCATGCATATTACAAGCGCAAAGGAGTTGAATACCGCTACTACGAGAAAGGCCCGAAGCGACGTAAATTCGACCGGACTAAATCGGGAGCCTTCAAGTACTGGGAGCTAGAGCGCTGTCTCAACGAAGAGGTCTGTCCGCTAGATCAACCGACCAAACTCAACCTCCGCTTTTTGATCGGTTTACGCCATGAGATCGAACATCATCGGTCTGCTGGGGCAGACGAACAATTCTCAGGACGTTATCTCGCTTGCTGTCTCAACTATGAGCGATACATCTGTAAGTTATTCGGTGAGCGACATTCTCTTGGTGCAGCAGTCTCATTCACACTGCAATTTCGCGACCTTAAAACCACTGCGACTGGTGAAGAGACTGTAGATCCGTTGCCGTCCAACGTGACCAAATACCTTCAGGAGTTTGATGCAGAGCTGTCAGACCAAGAGATGAGATCACCTTGCTTTCGACGTCGGTTTCTATTTGTTCCCGTGGTGACCAGCAAGAAAGCCCAGGCTGATGAGGTAATCCAGTTTGTGCCGCTCAACTCCGATCTAGGAAAGGCAATCAACGACAAGTACCAGCAAGTGCTGTTGAAGGAGGTCGAGCGCCCGAAGCACCTGCCGGGCGAAATCGTCACCTTGATGCGTGAAGAAGGGTACTCTTACTTTAGCATGCATCACCACACCCAGCTTTGGAAGGAACTGGACGGAAAGAACCCTGGCAAAGGCTATGGCGTGCTAGTCGCTCGCACCTGGTACTGGTACGATCGATGGATGAATGAAGTCCGGAAGCACTGCGCAGATAACAAGGAGTTGTACGCAGCCGAACCCAAGTAAGCTGGCGCTCGGGTTGCTTCCGCAATCAAGTGTCGGCGGCCGCCGCGTAACTCGCCGCGTGCTAGAGTTTGACCTGACCCCAGGTTAGTACCACGTTGTATCTCAGTCATTCGGTGCTGACAAGAGCTGGTTGAAGCCGGCGTAGTGGAGCCGGTTTCAACCAAATCGTTTCCGGCGCCCGGATGAATAAATAGAAGGCACAGCCGGACGAGCTTGACGAGCGAGGAACGCGAGGAGCTGCGGCGGCTCCGCAAAGAGAACCGGCGGTTGCGGGTGGAGCGCGATGTGTTAAAAAAAGCCGCGGCACTGCTACGACAACGCCGTCATCGAGAGCTGGTTCTCCACGGTCAAGCACGAGCTTGGGGAGCACTTCCTCAGTTGCGGCGAGGCCAAGATGGCCCTCTTCGACTTCATCGAGGTATTCTACAACCAGAGACGACGACACTCGACCCTCGGCCAGGTCAGTCCGGCCGAGTTTGAACGACGGATGATGACTTCGCCAGCTTAACTAAACCGTCCACGAAACCGGATCAAGCCCAGCGTAGGTGTAGCGGCTCTGGACCGGAACGTCCCGGGACGGGTAAACTCGACACGGGATGGAAAGGAGCGAAAAGAGGACGCACGTCAGAACAGCGGTCCCGAACGCATGGAAGACCATAGATCTGCCTGCGCGTAGAGCGTCCGTCACGCTCGATCGAGTGTTCTCCCGGGAGGAAATGGACCATATCCGCCAGGGAGTGATACCCGAGGTCATGGAAGACAAGTGGTTCATCTACTGGAAGGATGACGCGTTGTTCTTCCATCGGAGTTGGACCGGATTCTGCATTTACGTCGTACGTTTCGCCGCAGACGGGGGCACCTGGAGGATGATTCAGGCGGACGTGAATCGAGACCGTCGGCAGTACGAGGGAACGGATGACGACAGGGACGCGCGGTTGATTTCGTACCTGATTGACGTGCTGTTGCTTAACAGACACGCGGAATTCCCACATACTGGTTCGTCTGCTGGAGAATCGGCGATCGCGAACTGGAGTCTGGTTGGCAGGGCCATGACGGGACGGCATCGATACGACTGAGATATCGGCTTCGAACTCGCGGCGGACGCCGCCAAGTCGATGATGGTCTTTCTCTTGGGGAACGACCATCGTCGGCAAGTCCAGCGGCGAGGCTTCGAGCAAATGCTAAACGCTTGGTGACGCTTGAGAACCTTCGTTTTATCCGGCATCCCCTCTCTACTCTGTGTTGCAGTTGCGTTCGCTCAGAGCGAGAGTGAGCGAGTCAGTCCCGTACTCCGTACGAGCGTCGCCCGTCCTGTGCCAAAACTCGGCCCTTTTGAAATAGGCCATAAATCAGCAACTTAGCGACTGGGCCAAGGGCCCCCAAGCTTTACAGTTACCCAACCCGCGGTCGACCTTCGAGAGCCGCGGCCGTTTCACCGGACGGCAGAGGACGGCGAACTGCTGCCGAAGAGCGACATTGTCGAGAGCCAGCTCGCGATGAGCCTTGAAGGCGGAGATGAGAGCGCGAACAAACGACGAAATCAAGCAGGTATGGTGCCGACAGACCGGAGACTAATCAAGTTCGGGGCGCCCGGATGAATAAATAGAAGGCACAGGAGTTTGCGAAGTTCGTAGCCGATTGCAAACCCGACGAAGCGGATGTCATCCTGGCGATCAAGAACTATTTCAAAGCCTATGCCACCAGTAACCAAGTACGCGACATCATCGATGGTAAACGTTTCGCCGAGCTCGCTACCAACCCGTCCTTTTCCACCGGCGACTTCCGTGCCGTGCCGGACAAATACCGCAATCTCATTCCAGAATACGTCAAGGACTACGTTTCCTTGAACCAGTTCGTACCGTAGACTCTGCCATGCTGGATTCCAACACCAAGCGCCGCATCGACACAGCCCGCGACATCCTGGTCGGTAAGGTTCCAGACCCCAAGAGCCAAGTCGAGCAGATCACTATCGCGCTCATTTACAAGTTCATGGACGACATGGACGCCGAGAGCGAGGAGCTCGGCGGGAAGCGCAGCTTCTTCGCCGACGAGTTCGCCCGCTATGGATGGGCCAAACTGATGCGCGCCGGCCTCGGCGGCCATGAGACCTTGAACCTCTACGCCGAGGCCATCACCAAGATGCCTGAGAATCCTGGCATTCCACCTTTATTTCGCGATATCTTCAACAACGCCTACCTGCCTTATCGCGACCCCGAGACCCTACGCGCTTTCCTCAAGGTCGTCGACGAGTTCACCTACGATCACTCCGAGCGTCTAGGCGACGCCTTTGAGTATCTGCTTTCCGTCCTCGGCTCACAGGGAGACGCCGGGCAGTTCCGCACGCCACGCCACATCATTGACTTCATTGTCGCCATCATCGCGCCGAAAAAAGGCGAGACGGTGATAGACCCTGCATGCGGCACTGCGGGGTTTCTGATTTCATCCTACAAGTACATTCTTGCAGCTAACACTGACGCTCAAGGCGACATCACGCTAACGCCGGATGACAAAGGGCAGCTAGCGGCAAACTGCAAGGGCTACGACATTTCGCCCGATATGGTGCGCCTGTCGCTCGTGAACATGTACCTGCACGGCTTTGCCGACCCGCATATCTTCGAATACGACACGCTGACCAGCGAGGAGCGTTGGGATGAGTATGCCGACGTGATTCTCGCCAATCCGCCGTTCATGTCGCCGAAGGGTGGCATCCGGCCCCACAACCGCTTCTCAGTGCAGTCCAAGCGGAGTGAGGTGCTGTTCGTGGACTATATGGCCGAACATCTGATGCCTTCCGGCCGGGCCGGCATCATCGTGCCCGAGGGGATCATCTTCCAGAGCCAGAACGCCTACAAACGGCTTCGTAAGATGCTGGTAGAGGAGTACCTGGTCGCCGTCATTTCTCTGCCGGCAGGCGTGTTCAACCCCTATTCGGGCGTCAAGACATCGATTCTCATCCTCGACAAGTCGCTTGCGAAGAAGACGGATCGCATCGCCTTCTTGAAGGTCGAAAACGACGGCTTCGACCTAGGCGCTCAGCGGCGACCGATCGACAAGAACGACCTGCCGCTGGCGCGTGAAGAGATCGTCGGTTACTTGCAACGGCTACGAGCGCAGGAACCGGTGGACGACTTCCAGCCGAAGCTGGGATTGATCGTCGCAAAGGGGAAGATTGCGGCGAACGGTGAATACAACCTAAGTGGGGAGCGGTATCGGGAAAGTCAGACGACGAGCAGCGTTTGGCCGATGGTTCCGATCAGGGATGTGTTCAAGAAGTCGGATGAGACGGTTCTCCCGAAATCATTGCCTGGGCCTGTTACTTACGTCAGCCTTCAAAACATCACCCAGACAAGTGGTAAATTAATAGGAAACGTAGTGGCTGAAGACCCTGCTGAGATCAAGAGCCTGAAGAACAGATTTCAACTTGGTGACATTCTCTATGGTAAGCTACGCCCAAACCTAAATAAAGTCTGGTTCGCAGATCAAGAAGGCATTTGCTCGACCGATATATTCGTTGTTCGTCCGTCAGATGGCCGAGTCTTGCCAGTGTTGTATGCTCACATGTTCAGAAGCGCTCGCTTCAACAAAGCCGTTCTGAGTCTGCTCACGGGTGCTCAACTTCCGCGAATCGGTTGGAAGTCTTTCACTAACTTGGAAATTCCCCTGCCGCCGCTGGAGGTGCAGAAGGAGATCGTCGCCGAGATCGAGGGTTACCAGAAGGTCATCGACGGCGCCCGCGCCGTCGTCGACAATTATAGGCCGCATATTCCCATCGAACCCGCTTGGCCGATGCCGACCTTTGCAGAAGCTCCTTTCGAGATCATCGACGGAGACAGAGGAGTGAACTATCCGAAGAAGGAGGACTTTTCAGCAGATGGTTACTGTGTCTTTCTGAACACAAAAAATGTCCGACCAAATGGCTTCAACTTCGAGAAGGTGGAATTTATAACGAGAGAAAAAGACGCGGCTTTGAAAAAGGGCAAGCTCCGTCGTGAAGATACCGTCCTTACGACACGTGGAACTATTGGGAACACAGGCTTTTACAATTACTCTGTTCCGTTTGACTCTATGAGGATCAATTCTGGGATGCTCATTTTCAGACCTGCAGAGGATGAGCTGTCTGGAGAATATCTTTTTCAATTCTTTCAATCTCAGAATTTTAAGGACCAGCTCGGCGCAATAACATCAGGTGCAGCACAGCCGCAATTGCCCATTCGCAGTCTGAATGAGGCAAAGTTGCCTCTACCGTCCCTCAAAACGCAGAAAAAAATAGTGGCGGAGATCAAAGCCGAGCAAGCCCTTGTCGAGAGCAATCACGAGTTGATCGAGCGTTTCGAGAAGAAGACCGGCGCGGCCGTCGGGCGAGTGTGGGGCGAAGCCGATCCGTATACTGTGAAGGCATGAGCCATGGGAAGCCGGGTGCTTCCGATCAGGGAAGTGTCACGAGTAGCACATGACAGATTCAATAGATGTGTCCCCGTCCTGTGCCAAAACTCGGCCCTTTTGAAATAGGCCATAAATCAGCAGCTTAGTGTCTGTGTTTGCGCCGGGGCCAAGGGCCGTAGGCTTTACAATCGTCTGGCCTGAGGGTGTTATCTTCAGCTCCATGATGACGTACCACGTGCAATTCCTACTGCTCGTTCTAGCTGGCTGGGTCAACCGCCAGCAGCAGGATGTGATCGACTACCAGCAAGAGGAGAACCGTGTGCTCCGAGCCGGGCTTCGGGGCAAGCGTCTCAGTCTCTCGGACGACGAGCGGCGCAGGCTCGCCGTCAAGGCCCAAGCTTTAGGCCGCGAGGCGCTGGCCCAGATTGCGTCGGTTGCCACACCCGCTACGCTCCTGCGCTGGTACCGCTGCCTCATCGCAGCCAAGTACGATGGCAGCAAGAACCGGAGCCCAGGCCGACCTCCGACGGCGAAGGACATCCGTGAGCTCATTGTGCGCGTGGCGCAGGAGAACCCGACGTGGGGATATACGCGCCTGCGGGGTGCACTCAAGAACCTCGGACATGAACTCGGACGCAACACCATCAAGAGGCTCCTCGCCGAGCACGGTATCGCGCCGGCTCCGGAGCGGGGCAAGAGCATGTCGTGGAGCACTTAAGGCTCATTGGGGCGCTATCGCTGCGACAGACCTGTTCACCGTCGAGGTGGTGAACCCGTTCGGGCTCGTCCGCTACCATGTCCTGTTTGTCATCGATATCGCCACTCGCTGCGTGTGCATCGGTGGGATGACCTCGGACCCAAACGGGGGAGTGGATGAAGCAGGCGGCAAGAAACCTCACGGACCTGTGGGATGGTTTCCTCCTTGGCAAGCGGTACCTCATCCACGACCGGGACCCGCTATTCACCGAGGCGGTACGTGGGCTCTTGAGAGATTCAGGTGTGAAGCCCCTCCGCCTTCCAGCGAACAGTCCGAATCTGAACGCATACGCGGAAAGATTCGTTCTCTCCATACGTCGAGAGTGTCTCGACCGCTTCGTACCTCTCAGTGAGCGACACCTGCGCACAGCGGTAACCGAATACGTAGTGCACTATCACACAGAACGGAACCACCAAGGTCTCGGCAACGAGCTCCTCACACCTCTGCCGGCAAGCGCGAATAGCGCTGTCCCCATCGTGTCGCGAGAGCGACTTGGGGGCATTCTCAACTACTACTGCCGTGCCGCGTAGATGGTCGCTGGCGACGGTAGCCCCTCGGTGGGCCCGCTCGGCGTAGCGTGAAAACAGCTTCAGGAACACGCTTGGATATTCGCTCTCGACTAGGTGGTCAATCTGCATGGTGACGACCCCGTCCTGTGCCAAAACTCGGCCCTTTTGAAATAGACCGGTGCTTCCGCCATCAAGTGATGGAATGGACTCCTCCACTGACATAGACGGCATCGATGTGCCAAAGTCAGTCGAATACGCATCGAAAAGGAGGAGTCCAAATGAAAGATACGACAATCGCTGTGGATCTTGCAAAGAACGTCTTCGAGATTGCCATCTCGGGAGAAGCGGGGAAGGTGTCCAAGCAACTCCGTGTGAGTCGACCCAAATTGGTGTCGTTCTTTGCCAAACAGAGCGCTGCCACCGTGCTTCTCGAAGCCTGCGGCTCGGCTCACTTCTGGGCAAGGACGTTCCGAAGGTTGGGACACGACGTCGTCCTGCTCCCACCTCACCTCGTGAGGCCGTATCGACGCGGGAGCAAGAACGACCGCGCCGACACGAAGGCGTTGCTCGAGGCCTACAGGAACGAGGAGCTTCTTCCCGTACCCATCAAGTCCGTGCACCAGCACACCCTCGCTGCGCTCCATCGCCTGCGCTCAGGATGGCTCTCCACACGGACCGCACGCATCAATGCCGTACGCGGGCTCCTGCGCGAACTCGGATTCATCATCCCAAAGGGCGCTCACTTCGTCGTGCCCGCCCTCTTCGAACTCGTCGAAGACGCTGATTCTGATTTGCCCGACGTGCTCCGTTCGCATCTCCGTGATGCCTGCTCCGAGATTCGAGAACTCAAGGACAAGTGCGCTAGCATCGAGCACGAGCTCAAGGCGCTCACCAAGCAGCTTCCTGAAGTCCAACGACTTCTCGCCATTCCCGGCATCGGACTTCTGGCCGCGACCGCCATCGTGGGCTTCGTCGGCGATCTTCGCCGCTTCCCATCGGGGCGCCGCTTCTCGAGCTACCTCGGCCTAGTTCCCAAGGAAAACTCCAGTGGCGACATTCGCCGCCTCGGACGCATCACCAAGCGTGGCGACTCCTACCTCCGTATGCTCCTCACCCAGGGCGGGCGCGCCGTGCTCCGCGCGGCGAACGTCAGCAAGAGCCCGCCCGACAAGCTCCGCGCCTGGGCTCGGAAGGTCCACCGCTCGCGGGGACACAACAAGGCCGTGATTGCTGTCGCCAACAAACTCGCCCGGATCGTCTGGGCCGTCTCCACCCGCGAGAGTGAATTCCAGTCGCCGGTGGCCGCTTAGATTTAGAGGCTCCACTTTCGTGTTTTCCTTTTTCCCTTCCAAAAGAGGCTGCGACGATACCCATCCAACTGATGGCGTACCGGTCGGACCGGCGCGGGGTCAAGCCAATAGCAACACTGGCCCTAAGAGGTCGTTCAAAGTGATTGGCTCCTCGCGCGCGGATTTTCCATCATGGCCCGGAGCACCCAAGACGCTCCTCACTGAGGCCGAAGATACGTTTGCAGTCTGACCCACTCGTCACGACGCGATGGATGCGCAGCTTCGATGGAAGATTTATTAAGAAAGGGGCGTGACTAGAAAGAAAGGGGCTTGACTAGAGGAGTCCAGATATGTTGCTACGCCGTGTTTGAATGCTAGTGTCAGCTGGCCTGCCTGTGTCGGCGAACGCCATTAACAATGATGTCGGCGTGCACACGAAGGTGTCCCTGAACGTCAGGCACCGTGTGGTCAGCCCAATCCGCATCGCCGAAAGAACTGCGTCTCTCGAAATCAGGCTCAAACTCTAGCACACGAGCGGGTTACGCGGCAGCCACCAACACTTGATTGCGGAAGCACCGCCCATAGAATCCTCGCTTCGCGCAGATTCCGTCATCGACCCTCCACGGGCCGACGTCGAGTTCGACGTACCATTTGCACCATACGGGTTGGCAGTGATCGCTATGAACCCGCCTTGGACAGAAAGACCACACAGCCTCCAATGAAGCCGAGAGCGATGAGAACAAAGATCGCCATGAGCCCGAGGGCTACCAAGATACCAACACCGAAGGCTCTCGCCAACAATTTCCACAAGACCCTGTGCTGTACTGCCTTCTTTGACGCCGAGCTTCTCCAGCAACGTCGGTTCTCTGTGTGACGGCTCCGGCTGTGGGTCTGCAACATGCTGCCCAGCGTTCTCTTGTTTGTCTGTCATCTGCCCCTCCCTGTTAGCTCATAGAGCTATATTGATAGAGCCATCGTTAGGAAAAGAACCATACAGCCGCCCAGGAGCGCAATGGAGAAAAGAATAACGAACGCATAGCCAGCTAGGTATAACAGGAGGATAAGGCTTAGGCCCTCACCGCCGGCCTCCATGAGCTTCCGTGTCCTCTTGTTCTTGATACCGAGCTTCTCCGTCCAGGTGGGCTCTTTGGGTTCTGCGTTTTGAGTATTCGTCCCCATGGATTGGCCCTCACCACTTGTTCTTCGGCGTATATGTGTATCGGTTGTCACTTTCGGCGGGCATGGGCATTGGGTGCTCCTTTTGGCTTCTTCCCGACGCCCTAAATTGGTCATCGGGCCAGTCGCCAAACAAACCAGCATGCGTACTTGCAGGTTTCCCACCTATTCCCCATGGAGAGGGTGTTTTATTCAGCGGGCGACCCGACGTAGATGGGCACACGCTGGTTCGTTTGGCAGGTTGGACTATAGGGCGGAACTAGGTTTCAGTCAAATCAGAAGGCAGTGTGGCTGGTTGAAAATGTGGAGTGATGTTCTTAATTTCGTTCTCCAGCTTCAGGATTTCCATGATTGTCTCTCTACCTGACCGGGAGGTAGCCGATCTCGTCCACCACGAGCAGCGCCGGATGTGTCAGCACTCGCAGGCGCCGGGAGAGGTTGCCCGCAGCCTTGGCTTCGGTGAGCGAGTCGATCAACCTGGCTAACGTGCCGTAGTAGACGCGGCGGCCCACCTCGGCGGCCGCAACGGCCAGGCTGATGGCCAGGTGCGTCTTGCCCACGCCGGGCGGCCCTAGCAGGATGACGTTCTCGGCACGCTCGAGGAAACCGAGCTCGTGCAGGCTCTCGATCTGCTCCCGCTTGATACTGGGCTGGAAGGTGAAGTCGAACTGCGCCAGCGTCTTCACGGCCGGCAGCCGCGAGGCGCGCATGGCGTCTGGTCAAAATACTCAAAGGCCCGGCGGGTCAGCAGGTTGCAGTCCCTGTTGGGCGATGCGAGGTCGGTTGCGTGTCCTTCATCATTAATTATAGTTGGCTGTGATCCGCAAAAAAGAAACCCGGCCAGAAGCGGCCGACCATCGCAGGCATCCGAAACGTCCCGTCGCGCCGAACGGTTTCGGATGAGAGGAAAGTCCTGTGCATTCTATTTATTCATCCGCGTGCGTTGCACAACCACCCACCCTCGGATATAGAATTCCTCTCATGCACAACTTCTCTCAAACGGGGAATCGTCACGCACACCGCACGGTTGCCGTCGCAGCGATGCTCACGTACCTGTTCGTCGGCACGGCCAGCGCTCAGGAGAGCCGGCGCGGTGTCTATGTCGGCCTCAACGTCGGTCTCACGAACTCCGCGCGGCTGGACTCGTCCGTCTCTGCGGTAACGAACCCGACGAAGTGCGACAAGCTGCTCTATGCCAGTCCGGCCCTAGCACCAAGTAGTGATCCAGAATGCATGGACACGACGCCGCGTGCACTCTCCTCGAACGGCTTCTCGCCGGGCTACGGATTCACAGGCGGTCTGAGCGTCGGCTATGCCTTTGACGGGCTGCGTATCGAAGCGGAGTACCGGGCTCGAACCCACGGTGGCGATGTGTCGCCGATTATCGAATCGACCACCAACCAAGCCGTGGTCAGCAAAGCCCGGTGCTTCCGCCATTAAGTGTTGGTAATATGTATGTATCCCCTTGCAAAATAGGCGCTTACGCTCCATTTAGCGCGCAGCGAAGGTCACGAGCACTATTTTGGCTGTAACTTAATGCACCTTAAAGTCTTAGCGTCATCTCACCAACACTTGATGACGGAAGCACCAGGGCGACGACCAATAGGCATCCTCATGACCGAGGATTCTAGCTTCCATGGCCAACCAAGCCTAGACACCTCTAATCCGAAACGGCCCGGCACGCGGATCTCAAGTTCGTTTGTGTTTTTGGACAGGACGGGAGCCGGGAACCCCAGGACCTACCTATGATTCCGAAACGTCCCGGCGCGTGGGTCTTGAGTTCGTTTGTGTTTTTGGACACGACGCCATTCGTATCGATTAAATGGAAGGGACAACGTGGTGTGCCTTCTATTTATTTCATCCGGGTGCCCCGAACTTGATTAGTCTCCGGTCTGTCGGCACCATGTCGGCATGATTTCGTCGTTGGTTCCCGCTCTCATCTTCGCCTTCAAGGCTCATCGCGAGCTGGCTCTCGACAATGTCGCTCTTCGGCAGCAGTTCGCCGTCCTCTGCCGTCCGGTGAAACGGCCGCGGCTCTCGAAGGTCGACCGCGGGTTTGGGTAACTGTAAAGCCTAGGGGGCCCTTGGCCCAGTCGCTAAGCTGCTGATTTATGGTCTATTTCAAAAGGGCCGAGTTTTGGTACAGGACAGCCTTAGGGACGCATCCTTTTGGACACGAGGGGAAAGGCTAAGTACAATCGGAACCCGTCCTGTGCCAAAACTCGGCCCTTTTGAAAGACCATGGCTGTAATTTAATGCACCGTAAAGTCTTAGTGTCATTTTACCAACACTTAATGGCGGAAGCACCCTTGAGGTCTGTGTGAGCAGCAGGGCTGCCCGATCGAACAACGGCTGCCTGACCAACAGTAGGAATTGCACATGGTACGTCATGATGGATCCGAAGATAACACCCTCGGGCCAGACGATTGTAAAGCCCACGGCCCTTGGCACCATCGCAAAACATAGACGCTAAGCTGCTGATTTATCGGCTATTTCAAGAGGGCCGAGTTTTGGCACAGGACGCAGTCACGATCGGCTCGCTCAACGCCAGGAAGGTTGGGAGCCCTCGGCGATGTGGGTTGCTTGTCCGGTCTCGACGTTGATGAGCTTCAGGACGGATGCGTCGTTTTCTTGCACCGTCAACATGATCTGCTTGTCATTGGGCGACCACGCGGGAAACCCGTCTCCGAACAACATTCCCTGGGTGAGCTGCTTCTTGTCCGAGCCGTCGGCCTGCATGATCCAAAGGTCCTTTTCCTCCTCGCTTCCCGAGGCCCAGGCGATGCGCCTGCCGCTGGGTGACGGTGAGGGCCATTCGTCGAGGCTGGGATTCTTGGTAAGGCGGGTCGTTTTTCCGGACTCGAGCTCGGTGCGGTAGATCTCCGGGTTTCCGTCGCGGCTCGACTCGTACGTGATGGCGTCACCCGATCTCGACCATCTGGCATAGGCGTCCGACGAGCTGCCGGTCTCAACGCGTTTTTCTGCCCCGTCGGCTAGATTGACGATGAAAAGGCCGCGCTCACCGCCGTCGAGAGGCTTGGTGACGAGCATGCGCCTGCCCTGCGGGCCCCAGTCTGCCGGGTCACGGATGTCGGGAACGAGCACGGAAATGTTCTTGGTGTCGGTGTCCATCACGACTAGATCCAGGCCGCCCTCCTTCTTGGCGAGAAAGGCGATTCGGTTGCCCTGGGGGGACCACACCGGAAAACCCGCGAAACCCACCGAGGAAGTCAGCTGCTCGCTCCTGTTGTCGGAAGTGTTGAATCCGATGAGCTCGGTGGCGTCTTTCACTTTGCCCGCAAGGACGATGTTGTAGCCTAGTGTTTCCACGTCCGACGTCTTGGGACCGAATTTCTCGAGCGTCGCGAGGCTCGGCGCCACCATGACCTTTCGCGCCGTTTGCTCATAGACTTCGTAGAAGTCGGGCAGCTTGGCTTGCAGGTCGGAGGCATCCTTGATGGTCCATTCCTCCTCGCCCTTCGGTCCATAGGGCTCCTGCAGGTTCCATGCTGTGGAGATGAACCAGTAGGCAAACTCTTGGAGCGTTACCCGGTCGCGAACCTTCTCGTCGTCGATGTCGGCGTAGGACGAGATGTCGTAGTAACCTTTCTCCACCGCTTCTTGCATCGCCTGCCAGAGCTTCGATTCCTTCGAGATTCCCCACTCCTTCGGGAACGTGTAGTGAAGGCCAATGTCGCTCACGAAATGCAGAATGTGCTCCACGACCTCCATCACCTGACCGGGCACGCTCCCCAATTCCATAATGATGTCGCAGATAGAGTTTTTGCTTTCGACGCGTTGCCATGTCGTCTCGTCTGGCTCGATGAAGCTCATGTCCCGACCCTTGGGAACGGGAATGGTTGTTTTGTACCGGTACAGGTTTTTGATGAGCTCTTCTTGGAGCGCGAGGCCCATTCTCTCGTCCTGTGGGAAAGTTTCCTTGATGGTCTCGGCCACTCTCTTCAGGAAGGCGTCCGAGGCATCGCCGCGCGCGATCAAAGTGATGCCGTACACGGTGAGCTTTTTCGTGAAGGGGCCGTAGGCGTCGGTCGCGACAACGCCGCTTTCTTGATACAGATCATCAGGAACTTCGCCCAGGGGTGCGGTCAAAATGCAGCCTCCCAGCAGCTCCGGCTCGATCCGAGGTGTTGCCGAACCGGACAGAAAGATGGCGAGTGGAAGGATCGAAAGAATACTCATCGGAAGCTCCTTTTCGGTGAGGCCTACGGTATCCTACGGGGCGCCTATGCGCCGGTCAAGCGAGCCGACGTGGCAAATGTGCTTGGATAAGGGGCGATATGTCTGACGATGCCATCGGATCCAGGCCTGTGCAGGAGAAATCACCAGGGTCTCGGCAACCGTTTGCTAGACGATTTTCCCCAGGACCAGGACGCGGATGGGCCCAGCGTCGAGTGCCGTCCGAGCCGCCCCGTGGGTTTCGTATCGTCGTGGCATTGACCTCGGCTCGCGGCCCATCGAATCCTCGCTTTGCGCAGATCCGGTCATCAACCCTCCACAGGCCGACGCGAGCTCGACGTACTATTTGCACCATACGGGATCGCGTCCTGTGCCAAAACTCGGCCCAGCCGGCATCGACGAAAGAACTGCGCCTCTCGAAATCAGGCTAAGACTCTAGCACGCGAACAGGTTACGCGGCGGCCGCCAACATATCTGGACTCCTCTAGTCAAGCCCCTTTCTTTCTAGTCACGCCCCTTTCTTAATAAATCTTCCATCGAAGCTGCGCATCCATCGCGTCGTGACGAGTGGGTCAGACTGCAAACGTATCTTCGGCCTCAGTGAGGAGCGTCTTGGGTGCTCCGGGCCATGATGGAAAATCCGCGCGCGAGGAGCCAATCACTTTGAACGACCTCTTAGGGCCAGTGTTGCTATTGGCTTGACCCCGCGCCGGTCCGACCGGTACGCCATCAGTTGGATGGGTATCGTCGCAGCCTCTTTTGGAAGGGAAAAAGGAAAACACGAAAGTGGAGCCTCTAAATCTAAGCGGCCACCGGCGACTGGAATTCACTCTCGCGGGTGGAGACGGCCCAGACGATCCGGGCGAGTTTGTTGGCGACAGCAATCACGGCCTTGTTGTGTCCCCGCGAGCGGTGGACCTTCCGAGCCCAGGCGCGGAGCTTGTCGGGCGGGCTCTTGCTGACGTTCGCCGCGCGGAGCACGGCGCGCCCGCCCTGGGTGAGGAGCATACGGAGGTAGGAGTCGCCACGCTTGGTGATGCGTCCGAGGCGGCGAATGTCGCCACTGGAGTTTTCCTTGGGAACTAGGCCGAGGTAGCTCGAGAAGCGGCGCCCCGATGGGAAGCGGCGAAGATCGCCGACGAAGCCCACGATGGCGGTCGCGGCCAGAAGTCCGATGCCGGGAATGGCGAGAAGTCGTTGGACTTCAGGAAGCTGCTTGGTGAGCGCCTTGAGCTCGTGCTCGATGCTAGCGCACTTGTCCTTGAGTTCTCGAATCTCGGAGCAGGCATCACGGAGATGCGAACGGAGCACGTCGGGCAAATCAGAATCAGCGTCTTCGACGAGTTCGAAGAGGGCGGGCACGACGAAGTGAGCGCCCTTTGGGATGATGAATCCGAGTTCGCGCAGGAGCCCGCGTACGGCATTGATGCGTGCGGTCCGTGTGGAGAGCCATCCTGAGCGCAGGCGATGGAGCGCAGCGAGGGTGTGCTGGTGCACGGACTTGATGGGTACGGGAAGAAGCTCCTCGTTCCTGTAGGCCTCGAGCAACGCCTTCGTGTCGGCGCGGTCGTTCTTGCTCCCGCGTCGATACGGCCTCACGAGGTGAGGTGGGAGCAGGACGACGTCGTGTCCCAACCTTCGGAACGTCCTTGCCCAGAAGTGAGCCGAGCCGCAGGCTTCGAGAAGCACGGTGGCAGCGCTCTGTTTGGCAAAGAACGACACCAATTTGGGTCGACTCACACGGAGTTGCTTGGACACCTTCCCCGCTTCTCCCGAGATGGCAATCTCGAAGACGTTCTTTGCAAGATCCACAGCGATTGTCGTATCTTTCATTCGGACTCCTCCTTTTCGATGCGTATTCGACTGACTTTGGCACATCGATGCCGTCTATGTCAGTGGAGGAGTCCATTCCATCACTTGATGGCGGAAGCACCGACGGCGCTTCCCGGACCTGGTTCGGTGGAATCCGTGGCGAACGATGTTTCTGGAACTGACTTTGCCTCGCAACGGACATGTGAGATTGAGACATCTGCG
The DNA here is from genome assembly GCA_965219415.1 of Candidatus Marinacidobacterales bacterium. Taxonomy (GTDB): domain Bacteria; phylum Acidobacteriota; class Vicinamibacteria; order Marinacidobacterales; family DATDRI01; genus CBDCNP01. Next base: position 5,105,335 of record CBDCNP010000002.1, on the reverse strand, counting down.
ATTCTTCACTTCGGCTCGGCTCTGACGATGAGAGAACTGTGTCTTCGGAATTCTGGTTCAAACTCTAGCACGCAGACCGGTTAGGGGCTGGCCGCCAACACTTAATTGCGGAAGTACCGAACAAATGCTAAGACGAATGCTCATGATCGCCGTGCTTACGCTAGGGTTTCGTAAAAACGTCGAATAGATGATGGGTGCGCTGGGTCACGAACCTCGGGGGGGCGACAATCCTGCCTGCCTTCCTGGCCTCCGCCCGGCGCACCCGCCAGAAAAAGGAGAGATAGAACCATGGCAGATTCAATCAAAAACGGCGGTCCAGCTTTTCCTGGGTACGATCCGAACTCAGCTAATCGCGGGATGAGTCTGCGCGACTGGTTTGCTGGACAAGCCCTCGAGGGCCTGGTCGGCCGATACGGTGGGATGATGGTCGAGCGCATGACCGATCTCGCCTACCAAATAGCCGACGAAGCGATCCAGAGACGCAAAGAGACTCCCGAGGCCGCCGCAAAGCGCCGCGTCGCGATATATACCCCACCTACCGAGACAGCCGAGAGAGCCGAGCCGCCGTCTAAGTACTGAAAACACTAATACCCAGGGAATTAAGCTAGTTGACAGCGTCACTGAGGGGCTGTAGTCCCACGGCGGAGAGCCTACAAAGGAGGAGCCAATGAGAGGACCGAAGAGGCAATGGCGTCCATCCGGGGCTGGCGCACTCGCCGCCCACGTCTCGATCTAGTTGTGGAACCGCAGTTACCACGGCAGTAGCCTCAATCCTGGGGGGGATGTCCCGGCCGCTGTTGAATTTGGTCGGGTAGCGACGGCACCTGTGAATACTCTTAGGCAGCAAACTCATCGCTGTCAAGAGATTTCTGTTTGCTTCTAAGCGCGTGAACGAGAGCGCCCATATGGCGATAGCCTTTGATACGCCGGAACTTTTTCTGCGCGGTGACGACGCCAAGAGCGGTCCATCGGCGAACCATGGAAGGACTCTTCCAACGCTTGAGGTTTCTCGATACTCTGCGAATGGTTCCGTTGAGATTCTCAATGGCGTTCGTCGTGGCAAGAGACTGGCGAAGTAAGGCGGGCAGCGCGAGCTTCACGACCGTGAGTGTCTCTTCCATCCCTTCACGAAGGCTTCCGGCAGCTTCGTCGTAGCCGTTTCGCTCGAGCCACGACACCAATGCCTGAAGTCGCTTGCGCGCCTTGTCGGCACTCTTGCACTTGTAGGCTTCCTTCATCGTCTGGAGCACGTAGGCGTGACGAGACTTGGGAAGGTACGAGCGAAGATTTCGGAGTTTATGGATCTGGCACCTTTGGATGACCGCGAGGTCCCCCAAAACGTCGACGAGTGCCTTGCGGATGCCTTTGCCTCCGTCCACTACGCAGAGAATCGACTCATCGACGCGCAAGCCTCGCTCGAGAAGGTCCTGCAACATCGCGGTGCACACCCGAGAGTTCTCCGTCGAGCCCAGCCATATACCCAGGGGCACCTTCGTTCCATCTATTGTGATACCTAGAGTTACGACGACGGTCTGTCCGGCCACCTCAAGGCCATCCAGCATCAGTGCCGCAAGCTCGAACTCCTCTAGCCGCCGAGACAGGTATTCCTCGAGCTTCTTAGTCGTCTGGCTCACGAGGTGACGGCTGGCGGCACTCTTACTCGTGCCACGAGACTTCAACTTGGCCGCGGGTTTGTTCAGACTCGATTCGTAATTTCGGGTCGATACCCCCACCAAGATCTGATTCAACACTCGCTCTGGAAGCGGGTCTTCTTCGCGGAAGGCTTCGAAGTGTGGAAGCGACGCCTCCTCGTCCTGTGCCAAAACTCGGCCCTTTAGAAATAGACCACAAATCAGCAGCTTAGACGCCCTTGGAATCCGCGCAGAATCCAGGGTATTTCGCGCCGCGGGGCGTGCTTCCGACCCCTGGGCTGCGGGTGGCGGGCGACAGACCCACTGGGGTACGCACGGCTGGCTGGCTCAAATCGGCTGCAGGACGAGCTGCAGGCCGCGAACTGCGCACCCGCGGAAGCGCCCATTGGACTGGACTTTACGGCGCAAAAGAGCGAACGTCCGGTAATGCCGCAGGATACAAGAGTTGGCCGGAGGGTCGTTCTGGACGGTTTGGACCTCGCCAGCCTGCGGCGGGCCTGGGAGCAGACCTTTGGGTCCGCTCCGCCAAGCTCGCTCTCACGCGCTCTCCTGCGCCGCGTTCTTGCGTACGAACGCCAATGCCGGACCCATGGGGGGCATTCGGCCGCAACCCGACGCGCTCTGGCCGCCATGGCGAACGGCACACCAAAACACTCTGCTCCCGCAGGGTCCGTTTCTGCCGGCACCTATCTCGTCCGCAAGTGGAATGGCAGGACCTATCAGGTCGAGGTACTCGACAACGGCTATCGGTTTGATGGCAAAACCTACCCGTCCCTCACCACCATCACAAAGCGAATCACCGGCACACACTGGTCGGGACCACGCTTTTTCGGTCTGACGCCCAAGCGCAAGGCCTGACATGACGAAAATCCGCTGCGCCATCTATACCCGAAAGAGCGCGGAAGAGGGTCTCGAACAGGATTTCAACTCCCTCGATGCGCAGCGAGAGGCCTGCGCCGCGTATGTCGCAAGCCAGAAAGCGGAGGGCTGGGTGCTGCTGCCAACCGTCTACGAGGACGCGGGGATCTCGGGAGGAACCCTGGAGCGCCCGGGCCTACAGCGCTTGCTCGCCGACATCGATGCCGGTCTCGTCGAGCAGATTGTGGTCTACAAGGTCGACCGGCTGACCCGTTCCCTCTCCGACTTTGCAAAGCTCGTCGAGCGGCTCGAGGCGGCCGGCGCGGTTTTCGTCTCGGTGACTCAGTCCTTCAACACCGCGACCAGCATGGGACGACTGACGCTGCATATGCTGCTGTCCTTCGCACAATTCGAGCGGGAGGTCACGGCCGAGCGGATCCGCGATAAGGTCGCTGCCTCCAAGCGCAAGGGACTATGGATGGGCGGCCGCGTACCGCTCGGCTATGAGAAGGACGAGCGCACGCTGCGCATCAACGAGGCTGAGGCCGAAACGGTCCGGACGCTCTATGCGCTGTACCGGCAGCACGGAACGCTCCGGCAGGTGAAGGCCGACGCGGACCGTCTGGGACTGCGCACCAAGCGACGCTTCGCCGCGGATGGAACCCTAACGGGCGGGCTGCCGTTCCGTCGCGGACACCTCCACTGCCTGCTGACCAATCCTCTCTACGCCGGCCGCATCCGGCACCAGAGGCGTGTCTACGAGGGCCAGCATCCATCGATCATTGCTCCGGAGCTCTGGGACGCGGTCCAAACGCAGCTGCAGGCAGGGGCTGCCAAACCAAGGAGACGCACGACGAAGGGCCGTGCAACCCGTTCCCCACTGGCAGGCAAGCTCTTCGATGAAACCGGGGACCGACTGACGCCGAGCCACACCAAAAAGAAAAACGGGCAACGGCTCCGCTACTACGTCTCCCGGCGCCTCATCCAGCACAGTGGCCAAAAGGACCTCTCCGGCTGGCGACTGCCCGCCCCGATGCTGGAACAGACCGTCGTGCATCTCATCCGACAGCATGTGGATACCACGACCTTCTCGGCCTCGTTGATCCACACTCCGACGATGCAAGAGCTCGCCTCGGTGCGTCGCTTTTTAGACGGGCTGTGTTCCGGTAATAATGATGATAGTGCCTCGGCAGCCAGCCTGCTCCGTTTCATCCGGCGGGTCGATATCAGCCCAGGCTCTGTGTCCATCCTGCTCGACCGCAATACGTTCGCTGATTGCCTGTCTATGGGACCCGACCGCATTCGCGAGGATGCACTCCGCATCCACGCACCGTTCCGCTTGCGTCGACGCGGCGTCGAGACCAAGCTCGTTCTGGGCAACCCCACGAAATCCGTTGACCGCACCCTCCTGCGCAATATCGCCAATGCCCTCTCCTGGCTTGACCGAATCAAAGCGGGCAAAACCTATGAGGAGATTGCCATCGAAGACGCCATCCCAAAGGCCCGCGTGCGCAAGGCAATCCGTTATGCCTTCATGGCCCCCGACATCGTCCGTGCCATTGTCGAAGGCCGTCAGCCCGTTGGGCTGACCTCGAGCTACCTCCTCCATCATCCGCTTCCCGACGATTGGGAGGAGCAGCGTGCCCTCGTCGCAACGCTGTGAGGCAGGTCACGTTGTAAGCCAACCTGCGGCCGCAGCCACGCTCGCTCTTGATCTCCATCAGTCGGCGAACGGCATCGCCCCTCACTAATGATGACATCGGCGGCGTGCGGGTCTTGAGTTCGTTTGTGTTTTTGGACACGACGGCGTTTTCCCATTAACTGAGCGATTAGCGCTCGATGCAGCTCCGAAATGGCCTCCAATTGCATTTTGATGACCTGTTTTGCACCGTTACTGCTTGTTTGCTGCCAAGACCCGAATAGCTCCACTTGCCCCCACTTGAGCCTTACGACTGCGATAGTCGGAAAGGTGTTCCCGTCGGCGACGCGTCCATCGATGAGGCGTAATAGCTTTTCACTACAATGACTTACGAGCAGAGCCTCCGTCGGAGAGTTTACGACACGGCCCTCTTTCAGGCGTCAAGGAGGTTGAGATTGCCGTCTAGAAAATCGGATTTAATGTCAATTCGCAAATAAACTCGAACGACCCCCCGTCGATGAGGCGTGCGGGGACCAGCACGTGACGGATGGCTTTAAATCACTGTAGTACAAGAGGATAGAACGACGTAGGCACCAGGGCTTCTCTGAGTTTTCGCTACATTGCCCCACCACGCGCGCGGCGAAAGCGCGACGTAACACTCTATAAACTCTATAAATACCTTTTACCGAGACCGGATAGCTCCGAACTGCACCATCCGCCACACAGTCCGGCCAATTGTGGCACTGCAGAGACGGGTGAGATTTTCCGCGCGGTTGGCGGGGTTTTGCAGGGGTAGGTGGCACCAGAGACGCGCTAGAAAGGCTGAAAAGGCCTCATTTTCGGTATTCGTCTCTAATCGCGATTTTCGAGTGCCAAGTTCGGGCCAAATAGGAGACGGGCGCTGACCGGGGCCGTGCGGCAGCAGAAAAGAGGCCACCCAAGAGGCCAGAATCGCGGCCGGACCTACCGTGGCATAGCTGGCCCAGCAAGTTCTGGTCCAGTTGCGGCCCGGGCCTCCTTTATGTCCTTACTTGCCTCGCTTGCCTCCGATTTGGCCTCAACCATGGTCCAGCAAGGCTTGAGAGTATCCCGTTCATCGTCGCCCCACGGCTCGTTCTCGATGGCCTTGAGCCGCTCCGTCACGCTACCCCCGGTGACGGGCGAGAGGTTGACATAGGGCTACGAGGTGATCGGGCGGGCGGGTACTGGCCCACACCGTCCTGAATGCCCGTAGACGCTCGCGGGATTCCGCTTGGGCACGTACAATGTTTGACCTTGGCCGTTCAGACATTGCGCCACAAGCAAGATCCCTCTCGTCGCTCAAGGGAACGATGCCGTTGCTCCGCTGGAGCTGGGAGTTTCTCCGGGGCCGAGAAGAAGCGGCTCGGCGGCAACACCTCGCGTGAGGCGACATCACCTGCACGCCTCGCCAGTGCTCGACATCCCGCACACGGTGTCCGATATGAGATTTGCAACCCACACACCAACCGCCAAGGACCATGCTCGTCGAGCGGTAACTGACGCGATGCTGGCCGTCCATCTCGACATCTGCTGTGCCACCAATGAGTTCATCCACCCGATGGGCGGGCGGCGATGAGGCTTTCCTGGAACGAGATCCGGGCGCGCGCCTCTGTCTTCGCCCGCGAGTGGGCGGACGCTACATACGAGAAAGGTGAGACGCAGAGCTTCTATAACGAGTTCTTCGAGATCTTTGGCGTCCGGCGGCGTACCGTCGCGCGGTACGAGGAACACGTCCGGCGACTGGACAACACCTACGGCTTCATCGACCTGTTCTGGCCGGGCGTTCTGCTGGTCGAGCAGAAGAGCACTGGTCGCGACCTGTCCATTGCGCGCCGTCAAGCTGGCGGGTACTTCGATGCGCTTCCCGAGCGGGACCGTCCCCGCTACCAGCTGCTTTGCGATTTCCAGATGTTCGAGCTGCTTGACCGGGAGGAACGCGAGGAGACCCGCTTCGCGCTTGTCGACCTGCCCCAGCAAGTCGAGAAGTTCGGCTTCATCATCGGTGTGCAACGCCGGGCGTTCCGCGATCATGATCCAGTCAACATCGAGGCGTCCGAGCTGATCGCGCACCTACACGATGCGCTCAAGGCATCCGGCTACGACGGCCACGACCTGGAGCTGTTTCTGGTCCGAATCGTGTTCTGCCTGTTTGCCGACGACACAGGGATCTTCGAGCCGCGCGACATCTTTCTCCAGTTTATTGAGGAGCGCACATCGGTCGACGGAGCCGACCTCGGTCCGTGGCTGGCACGGCTCTTCCAGGTGCTGAACACGCCAATTGAGCGCCGTCAAGCGGCGCTCGATGAGGATTTGGCGCGCTTTCCGCACGTGAACGGCGAGCTGTTTGCCGAAACCCTGCGTATTCCGGATTTCAATGCCGCGATGCGGCAGGCGCTCCTCGACGCGAGCCGCTTCGACTGGACGGCGATTTCACCAGCCATCTTTGGTGCGCTCTTCCAAGCGGTCATGGAACCGGCCGACCGGCGCGCGCAGGGTGCGCACTACACCACCGAGAAGAACATCCTGAAGGTGATCGAGCCATTGTTCCTCGACGATCTGCGAGCGGAGTTCCAGAAGCTTCAAGGACGCCGGGACGGCCGTAGCATGACCGATCTGCGGAAGTTTCGGGACAGACTTGGCACGCTGCGCCTGTTCGATCCGGCGTGCGGTTGCGGCAACTTCCTCATCATCGCCTACCGGGAGCTGCGCTCTCTGGAAATCGAAGTGCTGCGGGCGATAGCGTCGCGCACGGACGCCACCCAATTGGAGCTCGAGGTGCAGTCGGTGGTCGACGTGGATCAGTTCCACGGCATCGAGATCAGCGAATTTCCGGCCCGCATCGCCGCGACCGCACTCTGGATGATGGACCACATTATGAACAACCGGCTGAGCCTGGAGTTCGGCAAGACCTACGCGAGGATTCCGATCGAGAAGTCGCCGCACATCCACCACGCCGACGCGCTGGAGATCGACTGGAGTGAAGTGTTGTCGCCGAATGAGTGCTCGTATGTCTTCGGCAATCCGCCATTTGGTGGAGCCAAGTTCCAGTCGGCAGATCAGCGGGTGCAGGTGCGCCACATCGCGGCGCTTGGCGGTGGCGGTGGCACGCTCGACTACGTGGCCGCATGGTTCATTCGTGCCGGTGAGTACGTGCGGCGCACGCAACGGGAGAACAGAAGTCAGCCACCGAGGATCGGCTTCGTCGCAACCAACTCGATTACCCAAGGCGAGCAGGTCGCGCAGCTCTGGCGGGTGTTACTTGACCACCACCGTTTGGAGATCGCCTTTGCCCACCGGACGTTTGCCTGGGGTTCTGACGCCCGCGGCAAGGCCCACGTGCATGTGGTCATCATCGGACTGGACACGACAGAGCATGCACCACGAGACAGGAGGCTGTTCGCCTACGAGAACCTCAACGGGGAGCCGCTCGAAAGCCGCCACGCCGTGATCACACCCTACCTGTTCGATGGCGGCGCGCTGGCCGATTCGCACCTCGTGGTGCGCAAGGAAGCAGGACCAATCAACGGCATGAGAAAACTCGTGAGTGGCACGCAGCCAATCGACGATGGCTTCTACACTTTTGATTCGGAGGAGCGTGTCTCGTTCCTGGAAGCTGAACCGGAGGCTGCGCCATTCCTTCGCCCATACGTTGATGCCCGTGGATACCTCCAGGGCGGCGAGCGCTGGATACTTGCCTTGCAGGAGGCATCGCCAAACACGCTGAAACGGCTGCCGCTTGTTCAGGACCGCATGGCCTCGGTACGCCGTTATCGGTCGCAGAGCAGGCGCAAGAGCACTTTGGCAATCGCCGACTACCCGACGCGGTACAACGTCGAGGTTCTTCCAACCACACCATTTCTTGTCGTTCCCAAGGTCAGTTCGGAACGGCGGGAGTATGTCCCCACCGGCTGGCTGGAGCCACCGACTATCCCGAGTGATCTCGTCTTCGTACTTGAGAATGCCACCTTGGCTGATTTCGCCCTGCTGACCTCGGCCATGCACATGGCATGGCTACGCCACATCGGCGGGCGACTGAAAAGCGATTACCGCTACTCCATCGGTGTCGTTTATAACACTTTCCCGACACCGCCCGGCTTCAAGAGCGAGAACGCTAGTTTGTCGGCACTGGAGCCTCTTGCGCAGGCCGTGCTCGACGCCCGCGCTGCTCACCCGGACGCGACGCTGGCCGATCTCTACGACCCCGACCTGATGCCGCCGAATCTTCGAAGAGCACATCACACGCTGGACCGCGCCGTCGACCGTCTCTACCGCCGTGCGCGCTTCACGTCCGAGCGCGAGCGCGTCGAGTACCTCTTTGCTTTGTACGAGCGCATGCAGGCCCCGCTGGCCGCAAAGGCTGCTGGCAAGGGCAAGCGCCGGGCCCGAACAAGACGAGTGCCTCGCGGTCAAACGCGCGCCTGACGAAAGCGACCTTCACACTGGCGAAGTTTCAGCAATGGCAGATCGAGTCCGACCAGCGTCTAAGCGCCGACTTGGTCTTCGGGTGTGTGAGAACGGCGTCCTGTGCCAAAACTCGGCCCTTTTGAAATAGCCCATAAATCAGCAACTTAGAGTCTGGTTTGCGGCCGTGCCCAGGGCCGAGCACGAACAAACGACGAAATCATGCAGGCATAGTCCCGCCAGATCGGAGATCGATCAGGTTCGGGGCGCGCGGATTCCAAGGGCGTCTAAGCTGCTGATTTGTGGTCTATTTCAAAAGGGCCGAGTTTTGGCACAGGACGGGGTCTTTTCCGCGGTGGGGACTCGCGCCATGGGCGCCGATGCCGGACACGATGATGTCCACGCTGTCGACACCCGAGTACGCCGCACTCTCGGCGACGTGGAGCTTTCCAGCTTCGATGTCGGCAGCCACATGAAAGGCGAGGGCGTAGTCCGGCTGGCCAAAGCGCTCCCACAGCCGGTCCTGGTGCATCGCCTGAGCGCCCGAGATCTTCCACTCTTCCGCAGGCTGGCCGATGAGCATCAGCGTACCGGACCAGGAATCGAGCTCGGCGGCCATCCGTCGCGCCGTCCCCACGAGAGAGGTAATGTGCACATCGTGCCCGCAAGCATGCATCACGGGAAATTCCTGTCCGTCGTCATTGACCTGCGTGACGGTCGAGGCGTATGGAAGATCGGCGAGCTCCTTCACGGGAAGTCCGTCCATGTCGGCACGCATCATGACGAGGGGTCCGTCGCCATTCTCCATGATGGCCACCACGCCCGTTCTTCCGACACCCTCGGTAACCTCGAAACCCGCGTCGCGGAACTCCTTGGCGAGTCGCGCCGCGGTCTTGACCTCGACGAACGACAGCTCGGGGTTCGCGTGAAAGTGCTTGAAGAGCGCGTCGAGGTGAGCATCGTAGTCCGCCTTGACCGCCGACTCGAGCTTGTCGTCGGCTCGCGATTCCACCGACAGTGTCACGAGAGTCGCAATGGCTACGCTTGTTGCTAGGAACTTCATCGTTTCCTCCGATAGCTATCGAGTTTCAGAATTCTATCAAGATCAGCGGCCCGGTCAGGCGGTACGTCGTGCGTTCCGATCGGACGGCGCTCTCGAATCAAGGCCGGGGTGCCGCGAAACGTAAGCAGGCTTGCACGTTCTGGCCCAGATGCACCTGGGCCTCCTCACAGACAGTACGAAGCACAGCTGTGATCCGCAAAAAAGAAAACCGGCCAGAAGCAGCCGACCTTGGCGGGTCTAAAACGCGCAATCAACACTGGATAGACTTTTTGCGGAGCACAGGGAACCTAGCGTTCAGTGCGACGCGGTGCTTGCGCTGTTTGCTGTTGGTGACGTGTACGCATCCCTTTGCAAAAAAGCGCTTATGCTCCATTTAGCGCGATGCGAAGGTCACGAACGCTATTGTGGCTGTAATTTAATGCACTGTAAAGTCTTAGTATCATTTCACCAACACTTAATGGCGGAAGCACCGGACAACATGCCTCCCAACGAATCAGGACATCCATCAACCGCATTCGGGGAGCGGCGGCCGACGCACGCCGTAACGGGGATCGCATCCGAGCATCGCCTGGGCTAAGCCGTCGGGAAAAGGAGCGGCGGTTGATTGCCCTTTACCAGCAGATCGATATACGAGCAAGCCTCTCCACGTTCCTAAGACGCCGGTCGCGTCGTCGGGTCGACCGGCAAGAAGGAACTGAGCGCGGCAGCTCTAAACCGCGCAATCAACGCTGGATCGTTTTTTTTGCGGGGCACAGTTGAGCGGCTACGCTTCATCAACGGCCTTCTTGATCGCGGTGAAGGTGAATGACATCGCCCAAGACGCTCCAACTCCGAGGCGTGAGGTCAAAATACTCATGCGGCTTCCCGATGGTAGAAACGTAGCAACCCGCCAAGCCGTTCATGGGAGCGCACCTTGCGCTCGGACTAAGGGTTACACAGCGGCCGCCAACATTTGACTGCGGAAGCACCGAACTATCGAGCTATTTCTTGCTCGTCACGCCCGTGATCTTATTCTTCATCGTCTGGCTTCGGTCGGTCCGCGTTCCAAGCTTGATATTCGTATGGATGCGCGGTGCGCCCATTTCGTGGACGACTTCGTGACATCGCTTCACCACGCAAAATACTTCGTCCCAATCCCCTTCGATGTTGGTGCCGTTTGCGTGCAGCTCGTGCGATAGCCCCGCGGCTTCTATGACGCGCTCGCAAGCGGCAACGTACTTCGACAGGGAGACCCCGACACCGAGCGGAACGATGCAGAGATCGGCAATGACATTCATCGCAGCAGTATACTCCAAGGATCCCGGGCCTTTGCCTTTGCTGGCGTTGACGCCTGGCGAGCCCATCCATCATATTTGCGCCTCTTGAGTTCTGCTTCGACCATTGCGTTTCGGTTGATGCAGCTGGGTGCTTCCGCTATCAAATATTGCTACGTGGGTGCTTCCGCCATCAAGTGTTGCTACGCGGCTGCGGGCAGTGGTACAGGTGCGGGAGAGACCGGGTTGCGCACCCTACTGAGCACGAAAACCTCGATCCGCGACCACAAAGGAATCGTCGTCGCCAAGAAGATGTCTCGAAAGGTGAGCCGTCGCGTCGTCAGACCAGCCTGCATAGCCGGAGTTCGGATCTCACGTCCGAACTTCAGAGCTCCGTGCGGTCGGACGAAGTTGTAATAGCAACGGAGCAACTCCAGGTGCTCATCGAGCCTCTCCGTCGAGCGAGCGTGGGAAAGCGTTCGTCTCGAAAGGTATGCCGAGCTTTGCCGGATGGTCAGATTCAACCGCTCGATGAACGACGTGTTCAATGTCGAAGAGTCCTCGGAGTTATTGAGCGCGTCTTCGAATCGCCACGCGGCTCCGTGCAGCGCTCTGCGTTCGACCTTGATGATGCGATCGTTCCTGCGCGTTTTTAGGACCTGGCCGTAGAGACACGCTGGACCGAAGAAGCGACGGATGACTTTCTGGTAGAATTCGAATCCATCCGTGACGATCAAGGGAAGACGCTCGAAATTCATCCGTCTCGAAAGGTCGCGAAACAGAGCGTGAGTGTTCCGGTAGCTTCGCCTTCCCGTCACCGTCGATGGCCAGAGCCGAGACCAGACTTCGATTGTAACGAAGACCCAACTCGGTGTCTTCTTGTTGCCCGCGAACGTGCGAATCTCGTCCTGTGCCAAAACTCGGCCCTTTTGAAATAGGCCATAAATCAGCAACTTAGTGTCTGTGTTTGCGACCGGGCCAAGGGCCGTGGGCTTTACAATCGTCTTGGGCGGGCGGGTCGTCACCATGCAGATGACCACCTAGTCGAGAGCGAATATCCAAGCGTGTTCCTGAAGCTGTTTTCACGCTACGCCGAGCGGGCCCACCGAGGGGCTACCGTCGCCAGCGACCATCTACGCGGCACGGCAGTAGTAGTTGAGAATACCCCCAAGTCGCTCTCGCGACACGATGGGCGTCTGGTCAAAATACTCATGCGGCTTCCCGATGGTAGAAACGTAGCAACCCGCCAAGCCGTTCACGGGAGCGCACCTTGCGCTCGGACTGAGGTAACGGGTCGCTGGCTGGGAACAGCAGCAGATTCTCCTTGCCTTGATGATTCCTCTCATGATGATAGTAGACGACGTACTCCCTAAGCGCATGACGGAGCGACTTCTCGCCGAACAGGATGAGCTTCGAGAGACATTCCTCTTTGACTGACTTCACCCAGCGCTCCGCGAACGAGTTCAAATCCGGGCTCCGTGCGGGCAGCTTGACGGGCGCGACGCCAACCGCCTCGATGGTCCGGTGGAACGACTCGCAGAACTTCGAGTCCCGGTCGTGAATGAGGTATCGGCTCGAGGACAGAAAGCCGACATCTGCCATGGTCACGTTGCGAGCCACTTGAGTCATCCACTGTTCGTTCGGATGCGGCGTGATGCCGGCGACGTGGACTCGACGGGTAGCCAGGTGCATGAAGAACAGAACGTCGTCCTGTGCCAAAACTCGGCCCTCTTGAAATAGCCGATAAATCAGCAGCTTAGCGTCTGTGTTTTGCGATGGTGCCAAGGGCCGTGGGCTTTACAATCGTCTGGCCCGAGGGCGTCCTGTGCCAAAACTCGGTCCTTTTGAAATAGACCGTAAATCAGCAGCTTAGTGTCTGTGTTTGCGACCGGGCCAAGGGCTGTGGGCTTTACAATCGTCTGGCCCGATGGTGTTATCTTCAGATCCATGATGACGTACCACTTGCCGCGAAACGGCCAATCCTGGCAGGTCTAAACTGCGGAATCAACGACGGATCGAGTTTTTGCGGAGCACCGGAGACGATGCGCCGCAAACGTAGGGCCAAGATCGTCGCGACGCTGGGGCCGGCGACCTCAAGTGCAACAGCCATCAATGCACTGTTCGAGGCAGGGGTCGATGTCTTCCGCTTCAATTTCAGCCATGGCGAACCCGAGAACCACGCCCGGCGCCATCGGATCGTGCGCGAGTTGGAACGGGATGCGCTCAGGCCCATAGGCGTCATGGCCGACATGCAGGGACCCAAGCTTCGCGTCGGCGTCTTCGAAGGCGGGAGCGTCGAGCTTGAGCCGGGACGGCGTTTCATGCTCGACCGTTCGGACCGGCCCGGCACCGCCGTTCGGGTTTCCGTGCCGCATCCGGAGATCTTCGCCGCTGTCCGGCCTGGCGACGAAATGCTGCTCGACGACGGGCGGCTCCGGCTGAATGTGACCTCGAAATCCAATGCAGAAGTAGAGACGCAGGTGCTGGTCGGCGGCCGGCTCAGCGACCGCAAGGGCATCAATCTGCCCGGCGTGATGCTGCCGATCTCGCCGCTTACCGAAAAGGACCTAGTCGATCTGAGATTCGCGCTCGAACTCGGTTGCGAATGGATCGCTCTGTCCTTCGTGCAGCGCCCGGAGGATGTGGTCGAGGCGCGCCGGCTGATCGGCGACCGCGCCCATGTTCTGGTCAAAGTCGAGAAACCATCTGCGCTCGACCGTATCGACGAGATTGTCGCCGCCGCCGATGCCGTGATGGTGGCTCGTGGCGATCTCGGCGTGGAAATGCCTCCGGAGGAAGTGCCGATCGCGCAGAAGACCATCATCCGCACCTGCCGCGACGCCGGCAAACCGGTGATCGTGGCAACGCAGATGCTGGAGTCCATGGTCCAGGCGCCGGTGCCGACGCGCGCCGAGGTCTCGGACATAGCGACGGCGGTGTACGACGGCGCGGATGCGGTGATGCTGTCGGCGGAAACCGCAGTCGGCGCCTATCCGACTGCGGCGGTCCAGATCATGGACCGGGTGATTAAACGGGTGGAGCGCGACCCGCTGCACCGTCACATTGCGGCCGCCGACCATCGCCGGCCGCTGGCAACCTCCGCGGATGCGATCTCGGTGGCGGCCCATCAAGTGGCCGACACCATCGGCGCCGCCGCCATTGTAACCTACACGACCTCCGGGTCGACGACGTTGCGCGCCGCCCGCGAGCGCCCCGAGCAGCCGATTCTGGGCGTCACGTCCGAACTTGCAACCGCACGGCGTCTGTCGCTAACCTACGGCGTACACAGCGTGCATACGGCGGACGTACGGGACTTCGACGAAATGGTGCGCAAGGCGGTCGCTGCGGCTGCGCTTGAGGAAGTCGCCGGGCCGGGCGATACGGTGGTCATCACTGCCGGGGTGCCTTTTGGCACACCTGACGCCACCAATGTGCTTCGCATCGTCCGCATCGAGCCCGTGTAATTTGTTGCTGGTCTGGGTGCGTGCTCCGTTTACTGTTGCCGGCTCATCCACGTCGTCGTGCGAGGACGGCACTTATGCACAGTTTGGCGCAAGCTGAAGTCCGGTGACGTTAAAATCTGATGTAACCTATTGCATTACAAAGTCTTCCCGTCCTGTGCCAAAACTCGGCCCTTTTGAAATAGACCACAAATCAGCAGCTTAGACGCCGTCGTGTCCAAAAATACAAACGCGTTGCCAAGCCCTTGATGGTTATGCCGTGAGGTCAAAATACTCATGCGGCTTCCCGATGGTAGAAACGTAGCAACCCGCCAAGCCGTTCACGGGAGCGCACCTTGCGCTCGGACTGAGGTAACTGGTCGCTGGCTGGGAACAGCAGCAGATTCTCCTTGCCTTGATGATTCCTCTCGTGGTGATAGTAGACGACGTACTCCCTAAGCGCATGACGGAGCGACTTCTCGCCGAACAGGATGAGCTTCGAGAGACATTCCTCTTTGACGGACTTCACCCAGCGCTCCGCGAACGAGTTCAAATCCGGGCTCCGTGCGGGCAGCTTGACGGGCGCGACGCCAACCGCCTCGATGGTCCGGTGGAACGACTCGCAGAACTTCGAGTCCCGGTCGTGAATGAGGTATCGGCTCGAGGACAGAAAGCCGACATCTGCCATGGTCACGTTGCGAGCCACTTGAGTCATCCACTGTTCGTTCGGATGCGGCGTGATGCCGGCGACGTGGACTCGACGGGTAGCCAGGTGCATGAAGAACAGAACGTAGTACGTCACCAACCCGCCCTGAGTCCACACTTGCGTGGTGAAGAAATCTGTCGCCGCGAGCACGTCCATGTGCGAGCGGATGAACTCCCTCCACGTCGTGTTCTTCCGACGCTCTGGTGCGAGCGGAATGCCGTGGCGTTTCAGAATGTTACCGACGGTTTGGTCGGCCACTTCATGCCCGACGTTGGCTAGCGCCCCTGCAATCCGGTCGTAACCCCAGGACTTGTTCTCCTTGGCGAGACGCACCACCAGCTCTTCGATGTCGGCGTCGATCCGCGGTCGCCCTGGATACGGACGGTTCTCGGAGCTGTCGAACTTCTTCGCGACAAGCCTCCGGTGCCAACCTAGGATCGTGTCGGGATTCACGATACTCGCGATCTCATCAAGGGCTTGCTTACCCAGACGCTTTCCGAGCTCGGCCAGAGACCGCCGTTCGCCATCGGTCAGGTGCAAGCGACCCTGGAGCTGATTTCGAAGAACTCGATTCTCGGCCACAAGATACTCGTTGCGCAGGAGCAACTCCGCATCCACGGATCCTGAGATGTAGCTCAGCATGGTCTTCCAATCCATCGCAACTCCTTCCGCTGAACTGGAATACGTATCCGACAGCGATGGCGGATTCAAGCGGCCTTTGCGAAGGTGCAAACTGCTGACCCGCTGGGCGTTCGAGTATTTTGACCAGACGGGGTCGCCTCGCGGCCGTCCAGGTTTCGCTGAATCAGTCCCCCGATGCGATCGACCCTACCCGTACGCTGCTCCATGGCGGACGGCGTCCACGTGATGCCGTAGTGCACGACACAGCGGCAGAACGTATGTAAGTCCTCCCCTTCCTGCAGCACATCGGTTGTGACGAGTACGAGCGGGAACGCGGGCATCCGAAACTGCCGAACGAGCCGCTTGTTCACACCACCCGACATGCGCCCAACCGGAACCTGACGCTGCAGTGTTGCCCCATATCTCTTGGCGAGCGCCTGCAAGGAGCCACTCGGGACGTCCGGAAAGTTCACCGCGAGCAACAGGTCGAAGGTCTCGGAGGCTTGCGACAATTCGTAGAAGGCGTGGAAGCCGGGCGCGTGCATCTGCTGTTCCAAGAGATCGACATAGCTTGTTGCCAAGTCGGCACCCGCGGTGTCAGACGAGCTCTCCTGACGCAAGTCGAAGGAACCGAGTCTCGCTATGGCCAGCACGTAGAGGTCGATGTAGGACAGACCCCGTCCTGTGCCAAAACTCGGCCCTTTTGAAATAGACCACAAATCAGCAGCTTAGACGCCCTTGGAATCCGCAGGTGCTTCCGTCATTAAGTGTTGGTGAGATGACGCTAAGACTTTACGCTGCATTAAATTACAGCCAAAATAGCGCTCACGACCTTCGCCGTGCGCTAAATGGAGCGTAAGCGCTTTTTTTGCAACGGGATACGTACACATCACCAACAGTAAACAGCGCAAGCACCCCCCAATGAGCCTTGATGAAGGTGCTCCACGGCATGCTCTTGCCCCGCTCTGGGGCAGGCGCGATACCGTGCTCGGCGAGGAGCCTCTTGATGGTGTTGCGTCCAAGTTCATGTCCGAGGTTCTTGAGTGCGCCTCGCAGGCGCGTATATCCCCACGTCGGATTCTCCCGCGCCACGCGCACAATGAGCTCACGGATGTTTTTGTCCACCCGGTCTGGCCCACTTTGATCATTTCATTTGGCCCACCCTAAGTTATTGATTACACACGAAGAGAAGTAATAAGTGCCCCTTTCCTCTGTTGCGGCCGGAGCTAAGTGAAGGCCGCCTCGAGTGAAACCGGAGCAAAGCGTGTTCTGTCATGATGTTGCCGTCTTTTTCCGGGTTTTGAGCGAGCGACGGAAGCGATAGGACTCGGTACCGGTTTCGAGGATGTGAGCCTGGTCGGTGAGCCGGTCCAGTAGCGCTTTGCACAGCCGGGCGTTTGTGAACACTTGCGTCCATTCCGAGAACGGCAAGTTAGTGGTGATGACGGTCGCGGCGCGCTCACATCGTTCGGAGACGACCTGAAACAACAGTTCGGCACCGACCTCGGCGAGCGGTACGTAGCCGAGTTCGTCGATGCACAGCAGTTCGAAGCGGGCGTGCTTGCGAATAGCCTTAGAAAGCTGGAGCTCCTCCTTGGCCTCGACGAGTTCGTTGACGAGCCTCGACGCGGTCGTGAACCGTACTCGACGACGCTGCTGGCAGGCCTCTACACACAGCGCGGTGGCGAGATGGGTTTTGCCAGTGCCGGCATCGCCGAGAAAAAATCACCGGCTCTGCCCGCTCGAGGTATCTACCCTCAGTGAGTTGGCGGATTCGCTGAGCGGACAGCTTCGGTGACAGCGAGAAGTCGAACTCGTCGAGCGTCTTCGCTCTCGGCAGCTGTGCTTCCTTCAGCCGTCTCTGAACCGTTCGGTGTTCTCGCTCTTCGACTTCAGAGCTGAGCAGAACCTCCAGATAACCCACGTGGGTTTGTTTTTCGCGGCTAGCTTGTTCTGCGAGCTTGTGGAACTGAGCTGACACCGTTGGCATCCGAAGCGTCTTGCAATGCTGCTGGATCGTCTGAATCTCGACGGGTTGTCTCATCGACTTACCTCGTGTGCCTGCTCATCCACGAGTCGGTCGTAGTGACCCACGTGAGGTAGAGGACGTTCGTAGCGCGCCAGCTCACCGAGTTGAGATTGGACTAGCTCTGACGATGCCGCGCGCGAAAGCGATGGAGACTCGACAAGGTGCCGAATCGCGTCTGCATCGATACAGCCGATCTCAAGCGCCACACGCAACGTATCTCTTAGCTGGTCGTAACCGTGTCGGCGTCCAAGCTGCACGAGTTCGATCATCTGACGCGTGCCTTCTTGCTTGCCCGTGACGACGATTCAATCGCTTCCACACTTCATCGTAGCTCGCTGGCCACCGTCCTTGCTCGCGCCACTGCGCCAGAGGCGTCGACCCGGCTAAGGCTCCGGGTTTGCGCTCGAGGACGTCCAAGTAGTGTTCAAGATCTAGTACTTGTTTCATGCGGTCGTAGCAGCGTTCGTGACGCGCCACCCGGCGTCCCTCGTGCCAGACCTCAACTTCAAGCGGCATCAGCTTGGCCACCGCACGTTGGCCGCGCTTGAGCGGCGTCGAGTACCAGTTCGTGCCCGCACGGACGCAACCCTTCTTATCCACCAGACCGATTCGTCTTTCTTCGAGCTCGAAACCCTGCGTCGCCAGTGGCAACAGGTGCTCGCGTTCGTACTCCATCCCAACACCAACCGTATGTGCTTTGCCGGAGATGTGACGTTTCTCCTCCTTGCGGCAACACGTCAGCAGGTAGTCGTTCAGCTCTTCCCAATCCGTGAACTCAGGGACCGGCGTCCAGTGATTGCGGCGGAAGTAGCCGACCTCGCTTTCCACACCGCCTTTCTCGTTTCCACGGCTCGGATTGCAAAATTCCGACTCAAAACTCCAATGCGAGCGAAACATGATGAACCGTTCTGTTTGCTCACGTTGGTGACCCCGAAGGATCTTCCTCACCGCCAGCGATAGGTTGTCGTAACGCAGCCGGTGGAACACCCCGCCGAAAAACTCGAACGCCTTCTCGTGCGCTTCGAAAAACGCTTGCTGCGTCGGACGCGGATACCCTCGATGCAACGCCCCTCCGCTTGCCATGCTCCGAACCACCAGCACGTAGACCTTCTGCTCTCGCCCTCCGATCCGTGAGTGAGCCTCGTACCAGTCCACTTGGCCTTCACCGCCCCACTCGTAACTCTGGGGCACGAACACTTCGGCGTCCTTCAACCCCAGCTCTCGCCTCCGACGACCTACGTAGCGACGTATCGTTGGTTCCGCTATCTCATGTCCCGGATACTCCTCAATCACACGACTCCAGATTCGATGAGCCGTGTGACGCTGTTTGCGCGGGGCTCGCTTGTCTCCTTCCAGAATCCCGTCGATGAACTCGACCACTGGACCCAGTTTCGGTGACGCCCGTTCTGGACATTTACGCTCCCGTGGCACAGCCTTCTCCAGGGCCTGTCGCACCATTCGTCGGTGAACACCGTACTTCGTTGCAACTCCTTGAATCGTTCCAACTCCGCGTTCGTACTCTCGCCTCATCTGCTCGAACAGTCGCACTTTGGCACCCCTTTCCAACCGACACCTCCTTCCCGGGACTTCGCCCCGGGAAGACTAACGGTTCGATACGGGTGGGCCAAATCAGACGATCAATATGGGCCAAAACAGAGTAGCAAACACACACGGATGTCCTTCGCCGTCGGAGGTCGGCCTGGACTTCGGTTTCTTGGTGCATCGTACTTGGCTGCGATGAGGCAGCGGTACCAGCGCAGAAGCGTAGCGGGTGTGGCAACGGACGCAATCTCGGCCAGCACCTCGCGGCCCAAAGTCTGGGCCTTGACGGCGAGCCTGCGCCGGTCGTCGTCCGAGAGCTTGAGACGTTTGCCCCGAAGCCCGGGCTCGGAGCACACGGTTCTCCTCTCGCAGGTAGTCAATCACATCCTGCTGCTGTCGGTTGACCCAACCAGCCAGAACGAACAGGAAGGATTGCACATGGTACGTCATGATGGATTCGAAGATAACACCCTCGGGCCAGACGATTGTAAAGCCTACGACCCTTGGCCCGGGTCGCGTGCGGGCAGCTTGACGGGCGCGACACGCTCCCCACCTATTGACGAAGCGAAGCTCCTGGTCTATGGTGCAGCGGAGGTTCCCCGATGAGCTCCCAGCCGTCAATCTTCCGTGTTTTTCTCATAAAGCCGTCCAAGTACGACGACCAAGGCTACGTGATGCGGCATTGGCGAGGGGTTCTTCCAAGCAATACGCTGGCCTGCTTGCACGGCCTGACCGAGGAGGTGAGGCGCCGGCGCCTCCTGAGGATGGTGGATCTACGCGTTCAGACCTTCGATGAGGCGGTGGACAAGCTCCCGCTCGGTAAGATCGCACGAATAAACCGCCGCAAGAACGAAAAGGTGGTGGTTTGTCTGGTCGGAGTGCAGAGCAACCAGTTCTGCCGTGCATCCGACATCGCGTTGGAGTTGCGCAAGGACGGAGTTCAAGTGCTCATCGGTGGCTTCCACGTGAGCGGTGTCATGGCTCTTTTCCCAGAAATCTCCCCGGAGATACAGCGCCTGTTGGACGCCGGCGTCACCGTGGTCGCCGGAGAAGTGGAACATCGCTGGGATCAGTTGCTGCGAGATGCGTTCATCGACGAGTTGCAACCGATCTATCGATTCTTGAACGACCTCCCTGATCTCTTCGAGGCCCCGCGGCCTCTCATCAACACGGCTTACCTACGAAAGTTCCTTTCCTCCAATTTTGGTACTGTAGACTGCAGTCGCGGCTGCCCCTTCAATTGTTCTTTTTGTACCATCATCAACGTGCAGGGCCGAAAGAGCCGTCACCGCTCTCCCGAATGCATCGCCGAGACGCTACGTCAGAACTACTTGGAGCATGGTATCGATTTCTATTTCTTCACCGACGACGATTTCGCTCGAAACCCGTCGTGGGAGGAGGTGTTCGATCGTCTGATCAAGCTCAAGGAAGAGGAGGGAGTTCCGGTCACGTTTATGATCCAGGTGGATACCCTCTCTTACAAGATTCCACGATTCGTGGAAAAAGCGGCCTGTGCAGGTTGTAGCAACGTGTTCATCGGGATGGAAAGTATCAATCCTCGCAATCTCAAAGATGTGGGGAAGACGCAGAACCACGTGAAACAGTACCGCGAGCTGATAGACGCCTGGCACGCGGCAAAGGTGAGCACCCACGTCGGCTACATCATTGGTTTCCCGAAGGATACCGAGGAGAGCATCCATGAGGATGTTGTCGGGCTGATGTCGGAAGTTCGACCGCAGCGGGCTTCGTTTTTCATGATGACGCCCCTGCCGGGTTCCAGGGACCATAAGGCGATGGTGGAGGCGGGGACAAAGCTCGATCCCGACTTCAACACCTACGATTCTTTCCACGAAAGTTTGCCGCACCCACTCATGAAGAACGGCGCCTGGACGCGCGCGTACAAGAAAGCATGGCGGACGTTCTATTCGTTCGACAACATGAGGGAGATCTTGTCGAACGCCGATCCCAAGAACTACTGGGGCATCCTGCGGAATTTCTATTGGTACAAGAACTCGGCCTTGAATGAAGGAACGCATCCCATGATCGCAGGGTTTTTCCGTCTCAAGGATCGAAGGACGAGACGCCCCGGATACACCCGCGAGGGTTGGCTGGCTCACGCTTTTCGGCGCGCTCCCGAGATCTATCGGTACTGTCGCGACACCATCCGCCTGACCTTGGAGATGGAAGAGCTCTGGCTCCAAACGCGCCGGCGAAGTGAGACGGAGAATCGAGTGGTGGAAGAGCTGGGCCGGATGCGCAACGAGCTCCGGCGTAGCCTCCGCGTGTCGGAGCTCCAGACGGCCTTCGCTCGCACCCGTACCCGTACGCCATCACTGGAGGTCCCTTCGCGTCTGAGCCTGGCGCGGGAGAAGCTTTCCGTGCTTCGTGTGAGTCGACTCCGAGAGACCCGGCGGGATCTCGAGAATTATTGGGCAAGTTTCCACGAGCGACTACGCCATGGACGGGTATGGGTGCTGCTCAGAGTGGATCGTATCGGTCTCAATATGCTGCGAGAGATCCGCTTGGCGGCCGGATTCCTTATTGCTCTCTTTGCCGGTCCCCAGTATGGCGCGCAGGAAAGTTAGTTCACCCCGCCCTGTGCCAAAACTTGATCCACTGGCAACGTTACAAGTCGGCATCTGAGCGACGCCACTCCCGGGACATCGCCCTGGTGAGAACTACTTC
Organism: Candidatus Marinacidobacterales bacterium; assembly: GCA_965219415.1. Lineage (GTDB taxonomy): Bacteria > Acidobacteriota > Vicinamibacteria > Marinacidobacterales > DATDRI01 > CBDCNP01. The sequence goes on along the minus strand of CBDCNP010000002.1, from coordinate 5,083,425 downwards.
CGGCTGTTTGTGACACTTCCCTTCAATGGACGGTGGGTTTGCCCACGGCGATAGTGGAAAGGGTCTGTTGGCGGGCGCGATTGCAGGCAAGCATCACTGCGTGCAGTTCTTTCTCTGCGATGTGTGAGAGCTCCCCAATGTCCTTGAGAATTCCCCTAAGGTCCCCCTCTGATGCCGACTCTCTCTTCAGGAGATCGATGATACCGCGGGTCATGGCATAGATCTGGCCGAGGTTGTCCAGAGCCTCGTTGGCCCGTTCGGGCAGCTCCATGGACTCCGCGTCACCGAACAGTCCGTCGATGAAGCCTTCAAGCTCCTCGGTGCGGGTCCGGCACAAGCGGCGAATGTCATCCGTATCCGGCTTGGCCTCCATCCGTGTCAAACGGAACGGCTTGGTTGCCGATTGATGCCTTGCCAGTTCGTTCCAAAGCCCCATCAGGGACTCGAATAGCTCACTGGCTGCGCCGACATTGTCGAACCCCGGCAACTCACCTTCCCAACAGCTCTCTATAGCTCGGAGTGGCGATGCGTCGAGCTTGGGCGTCGCGATGTTGCCGAGGAGTCGTGTGCGGACGACATGGAATGACGTCGGGCACGCATAACGTTCCAATAGAGTGCGAACGGCCTGGTCGCCAGCGTATCGGAGGGAACGTTTCTTCATGCTCGGTCCAATATTCTCACGATTGACCTGCTTGACCAATCTGCTCCCTGGATGAAGTGATTGTCCATCAGTAAATTCCCGGCATCTTTGGATTGGCCGCGATTACGGTCCGCAGCGGCTCGATCACCGGCGCGTCCCGCGTGGTGGCGTCCACCGGCTGGGCATACGAGGACTCTGTTCTCCTCGAGCCAGTAGACGATAGCAGTCCGTTGGTCACGCTGGTCCAACCAGCGATGGAGACCACCAACCATGTGAAGGGCTGGACCGACGTGCTCATGTTTAATCCGAAACGTCTCGGCGCGCCGGTCTTGTGTCCGTTGGTGTTCTTGGACACGATGGGTATAATGCGAAAATTGTCTTCCTAGTTCAGTTAGCATCACAGACCTCCATCCCGAATTTCGGTGACGCCCGGGCACGCAGCGGTGAAGCGGCTCCAGGATGCTGGCGCAGAACGCTCGTTGAGAGTGCGGCTCGATGACGACGAAGACAGTGCTCATCGGAATTGGTCTACTGCTATTGATCGCCTTGCTGGTGCCTGCTCCAGAGAATGAGACAGCCCCTTCCAGCGCGGCATCAGAAAGCGCCGACCAACGCATAGAGCAAACTAAAAGCGCGGATTTGATCGATCCACTCCCCGCAGAAAGTACGGAACCACAGAGCACTTGGCTAAAGTCAGCGACAGCCTGGGCAGCCCGACAACGCGCTGCCGGAAGAACGAAGGAAGAGGTGCAAACAGCGCTTTCCGCCGCTACCGATGCGATGCTGGACGCAGCATGGGCAGACCAAGATGCAGCCAATGCAGTACTAGACACAGCACTAGCGGAAGCACTAGCAGTCCGGGAAGAAACGGCGCCGGCAAGCCAATCAGTTCCAGCCGCGACCCCGTCCTGTGCCAAAACTCGGCCCTCTTGAATTTCACCATCAAATCAGCAGCTTAGTGACTGTGTTTGCGACCGGGCCAAGGAGGGTAGCTCTGCTCAATGGCGTCGTGTCCGAAAACCCGAACGGCGTTCTCGAAATTCGCAGAGACCAGCCGACGCGGCATTGGCTCTGCGATAGGCGCTCCCGAGCAGACCTCTCATTCTAGCTCCCATTGCCAACCAACCCTAGACACCTCTCATCCGAAACGCCCCGGCGCACCGGTCTTGAGTTCGTTTGTGTTTTTGGACACGACGGGGTCAGGTCACCTTCATCGAGGCTGCTGGCCACACTTAGATTTCCCAGAATATGTTCCCGTCTTTTCGAGTTGTGACGACCTTGCGGAATTCCCGGGTCCCCCCGGAGACGAAATACTCGCCGCTCGCGTGTTGCGCGTAGGTGGTAGCCATCTTCTGAGTATCGTATTGGATGGTTCCATCAGACATCACGATAAGCGAAGGAGAACAAAAATCGAATACCTCCTTGCAATACCCGTTTTCGCGTCCGTGGTGTGAGGCCACAAAGACGTTGACGGACCCAAGTAGAGTGCGTACACCCGGATTCTCGAGGAGTTCAAGCCAACCAGCTCGCTCAAGGTCACCGGCCAGAGCAAACGAAACGCTTCCAACGTCCAGGAAAACAAGTAAGCTGAGATTGTTGGTATCAGTGAACACGGGGTAATTGTTGTAGAAAAACCTCACCTGAAGGCCCGCTGGCTCCAGATCCCACGCCTCAATTTCAGCGGTGAACGTGTCGACCATGCCGAGGAGTTCTTTCATGGAGGGACTGATCGGCAGTGTCTTCAGAGACCGAATCTGCGACGATGTGAGACTTGAGTTGCGCGTAAGGATGCGAATGTCGAGGTTGCGACGCACTGCAAGCAGATCGCTGATATGGTCCTCGTCGTAGTTCATCACGAAGAAACGCTGGACAACATTAATCCCTCGGGCTGGAAGATACTGCGACGGACGGATGTTGTCGGAATGCCCGCAATCAAACAGAAGTACTCGCCCATCCGAGCCTTGGGCGTAAGCACAGAATCCGTGGTCGACGTTGAGGATTTCAAACCGCATCGTCACCGCGCCGCGAGGCCTCCTCGTCTAGGAGTTGAAAGAAGACCTCCGTGTAGTACCGCGCGCGCGTTCGAACATAAGCTGGCAAGATACGCGCAATTAGCGCTAGGACGACAAGAGCGACCGTCGAAATCATCGCCCAGGAGAAATCACCATGGGCCCAAAGATGCGCTGCCCAAGATCCAAGGCAACCAAAGGCAGACAAGGCAAGCCACACGGGACGCAGGCCGACAAGATTGCGGGCGTATCCATATCGGATGTTTTCCTGCTCGTAGCGAGAACGACTCTTCCCACGTCTGTAATGGTTGCGGAGTCGTTCGACCGCATCGTTGACCGTGGCGCGGACCACTACAGTATTTCTTTGCTCCGCTTCGGCCTGCAAATCGAGGCCCGTGATCTTCTTGATCTGCCCGTACCATCTGGATCGTTGCTGCGGCGAAGTATCGGGATTGTCCGGCATGAGGCGGACATTTGTCGGTGCGTCGAACGGCCAGTTGGGCCACAGCTGCTTCTGCAAACGGTTACCGAACACTGATGCAAGATTGGCGAGTGCAAGCCAACCAAGAGCGAAGACCCCCGTTGTCCCGCCGAGAACAGCGCCCCACTCCACACGGCTTCCGCCGAGTGTGATCGTCAGTGGAAGTAGCGGCAACAGCGACGTGAGCGCGGGCGCTAGACGAGCGCAACGATCGTACTCGTCGCTCAAGGCAAAGAGGTTGAGCCAAGTCTTCTTCCCCATAGCAGACGTCAACCCTCATAGTCTTCGACGGAATCTTCAGCCATCGTAGTAGACCACCCCTCCCGCTCTTCTGATCATACTCCGAGTTCCGTTAAAAGTATCCAACTCAAGACGGCTATTACATTGGAGTTGACCCCGTCGTATCCGAAAACGCGAACGGAACGCTGGGGGATTGGCTCGCAAGCTAAATTAGTTTCACTCCATCTTCCCGTGGCAGCACAGTCATCTTCACTATCTTCTAGAATTCGCTTCTTAACGGACGTGTCTCTAGTCCGAATCCAGCGATTGAACTATTCTATTTTCGCTTCGTGACCGCGCCTCTCACCTCCAGTTCAACTCAGTTTTGAACCAGTTTTCGAGGAGCAGGTCGCCGCCATTTTCGGGATGCGCGTTCGGTCTGCCTGATGATGCCAGTCATCCGCAGACGCCACTCGACCAATTGGGTGCTGACACCAAACGTCCTGGCAATGCCTGCGGTTGATGAAGTCCTCTGATACACGCTTAGTAGCCCGTCCCGCGGCAACAGCAACGAACCGGCGAGCCAGTCAGCCTCCTCTTCCTGTTCGGTGTCGAAACGGTCCCTGAATAAAAACCCTTCCTCAGAGATGCTGGTCGCGGTAGGATGATGGTTCAGTATTACGTGCGCAAGTTCGTGTGCCAGGCTATTGCGTTGGCGGGTCTGCGCATGTGCGGTGTTGAAGATGACGAGGTTCTGTTCGCCAATGGTGACCGTGACGGCTGACCAACTGCTTGGGTCGACTTCCGTCAGCTGTTCGATGCTCTGCTCTGAGACGTCGGGCACCTCGCGCGGAGTCCAGACCAAGACGCCGAGGTGACGAGCAAGGTCGCGGGGATCAAGCGGGTCGTCGCAGTTTAATCCCAAGTGTGAGCGGTACTCGAGAGCAGCGTTTTCGCACCATGACTTGAAACCGCGCCTGTCCATCATCATTAATCCGGGACTGGACTCTAGGGCCCGGACCGCCCTCGAGCACATGCTGGAGAGCGTGGTCAGCGCGCGAGGGAAGGTGCTGAGGACGAACTTCTCGGCGACCAGCCGAGTAACGCGAGCGACCAAGCTGACTCAGGCTGCCTCTCGCCACTCGTATCGATGGTGCAGTCCACCGACTCGCGGCAGTGCGACTACTTTCGCCGTAGGAGACGGTCGGTGCGTGACCGTTCTCAAGCTCGGTGTGTCCTTGTTCAGCCCCAAGTGGCAACGGTCCTCGTGATAGTAGCTGATGTAAGCTCGCACGAGCCGGATGAGATGACATGCGCCGAGAACCACGACGTGCTCAAGGAGCTCGCGACGGCAGCTGCCGACCCACCGCTCCGCGGTTCCGTTTTGCCATGGGCTGCGAAACGAAGTGCGAACGGGTTTTGTGCCCGTTGCCTTGATGAACTCGATGACCGCAGCGTTAAAGATGAAGTCGCGATCGAAGATGAGATATCTCGGAGCGGTGTCGTAGGGAAACGCCTCACGCAGTTGCTGAATAACCCAAGCAGACGTCGGGTGGAACGTGGCGTTGAAGTGAACGATGTGCCGGCGACCGTGCTCGATGACGAAGAAGCCGTACAGCAGCCGGAGCGACGCGGTGGGCACGGTGAACAGATCCATGGCGGCGATATCGTCTTTATGGTTGCGCAAGAAAGCCATCCATCGTTTCAGCTGGTCGGGCTCCGCGGGACGCCGCGGCAGGTATCGCGACACCGTGCTCTCGGAGATGATGAAACCGAGCTTGGTGAGCTCAGCATGGATGCGTGGCGCCCCCCAGCCGTCTTGCGCCATCGTGCGGACGAGGCGACGAATCTCGGCATCAATCCGAGGCCGACCGGGATGGCGGCGCTGCGAGATCTTTGCCCAGTACCGTCGGAATCGGTCGCGATGCCAACGGGCTACGGTGTCCGCGTGGACGATGAGCAGGCGGCTCGCCCACACGGGCCACGAACCTCGAAGGGCAACCCAGAAAGCCCGTTCCGTGTCGTCGAGCGGTGGGCCGTGGGCGCTCTTTCTTCAGCGCCGTCACTTGCTGCCGCAAAGCGACGTTCTCCAACACCAGGTCGGCGCGGCGCCGACACATCGCCCGAATGGCACGGACCCCAAGTGAGACGAGGAAGACAACAACGTTGAGCATAGCGGCGGAGTTTCGCCGTCTTCGGCCCGGAATTCAAGCGGAGCGTAAGTCCTTGATTTCGTGGGCGGAGCAGTTTTGACGATGCACAGTGTCAGCATTTCCTCGATTTCCCGGATCAAAGGGATTGCCTGGAACACCGTCGCCCGCTGGCTCGAGAAGGCAGCCCAAGTGTGTCGTCGATTCAATCACAGAAGGATCGCTGGCTTCGCCGCCGAAGAGCTTCAAGCCGACGAGATTCGCACGTTCGCGGGCAACAAGAAGACACCGAGTTGGGTCTTCGTTACAATCGAAGTCTGGTCTCGGCTCTGGCCATCGACGGCGACGGGAAGGCGAAGCTACCGGAACACTCACGCTCTGTTTCGCGACCTTTCGAGACGGATGAATTTCGAGCGTCTTCCCTTGATCGTCACGGATGGATTCGAATTCTACCAGAAAGTCATCCGTCGCTTCTTCGGTCCGGCGTGTCTTTATGGCCAGGTCCTCAAGACGCGCAGGAACGATCGCATCATCAAGGTCGAACGCAGAGCGCTGCACGGAGCTGCGTGGCGATTTGATGACGCGCTCAATAACTCCGAGGACTCTTCGACATTGAACACGTCGTTCATCGAGCGGTTAAATCTGACCATCCGGCAAAGCTCGGCATACCTTTCGAGACGAACGCTTTCCCACACTCGCTCGACGGAGAGGCTCGATGAGCACCTGGAGTTGCTCCGTTGCTATTACAACTTCGTCCGACCGCACGGAGCTCTGAAGTTCGGACGTGAGATCCGAACTCCGGCTATGCAGGCTGGTCTGACCACGCGACGGCTCACCTTTCGAGACATCTTCTTGGCGACGACGATTCCTTTGTGGTCGCGGATCGAGGTTTTCGTGCTCAGTAGGGCGCGCAACCCGGTCTCTTCCGCACCTGTACCACTGCCCACAGCCGCGTAGCAACATATCTGGACTCCTCTAGTCAAGCCCCTTTCTTTCTAGTCACGCCCCTTTCTTAATAAATCTTCCATCGAAGCTGCGCATCCATCGCGTCGTGACGAGTGGGTCAGACTGCAAACGTATCTTCGGCCTCAGTGAGGAGCGTCTTGGGTGCTCCGGGCCATGATGGAAAATCCGCGCGCGAGGAGCCAATCACTTTGAACGACCTCTTAGGGCCAGTGTTGCTATTGGCTTGACCCCGCGCCGGTCCGACCGGTACGCCATCAGTTGGATGGGTATCGTCGCAGCCTCTTTTGGAAGGGAAAAAGGAAAACACGAAAGTGGAGCCTCTAAATCTAAGCGGCCACCGGCGACTGGAATTCACTCTCGCGGGTGGAGACGGCCCAGACGATCCGGGCGAGTTTGTTGGCGACAGCAATCACGGCCTTGTTGTGTCCCCGCGAGCGGTGGACCTTCCGAGCCCAGGCGCGGAGCTTGTCGGGCGGGCTCTTGCTGACGTTCGCCGCGCGGAGCACGGCGCGCCCGCCCTGGGTGAGGAGCATACGGAGGTAGGAGTCGCCACGCTTGGTGATGCGTCCGAGGCGGCGAATGTCGCCACTGGAGTTTTCCTTGGGAACTAGGCCGAGGTAGCTCGAGAAGCGGCGCCCCGATGGGAAGCGGCGAAGATCGCCGACGAAGCCCACGATGGCGGTCGCGGCCAGAAGTCCGATGCCGGGAATGGCGAGAAGTCGTTGGACTTCAGGAAGCTGCTTGGTGAGCGCCTTGAGCTCGTGCTCGATGCTAGCGCACTTGTCCTTGAGTTCTCGAATCTCGGAGCAGGCATCACGGAGATGCGAACGGAGCACGTCGGGCAAATCAGAATCAGCGTCTTCGACGAGTTCGAAGAGGGCGGGCACGACGAAGTGAGCGCCCTTTGGGATGATGAATCCGAGTTCGCGCAGGAGCCCGCGTACGGCATTGATGCGTGCGGTCCGTGTGGAGAGCCATCCTGAGCGCAGGCGATGGAGCGCAGCGAGGGTGTGCTGGTGCACGGACTTGATGGGTACGGGAAGAAGCTCCTCGTTCCTGTAGGCCTCGAGCAACGCCTTCGTGTCGGCGCGGTCGTTCTTGCTCCCGCGTCGATACGGCCTCACGAGGTGAGGTGGGAGCAGGACGACGTCGTGTCCCAACCTTCGGAACGTCCTTGCCCAGAAGTGAGCCGAGCCGCAGGCTTCGAGAAGCACGGTGGCAGCGCTCTGTTTGGCAAAGAACGACACCAATTTGGGTCGACTCACACGGAGTTGCTTGGACACCTTCCCCGCTTCTCCCGAGATGGCAATCTCGAAGACGTTCTTTGCAAGATCCACAGCGATTGTCGTATCTTTCATTCGGACTCCTCCTTTTCGATGCGTATTCGACTGACTTTGGCACATCGATGCCGTCTATGTCAGTGGAGGAGTCCATTCCATCACTTGATGGCGGAAGCACCGGCCTATTCAAAAGGGCTGAGTTTTGGCACAGGACGGGGTCCAGAATCGAGGCTGGGGCTACCGCGGCGGGTGTCCGTCTAGCGCCCCGAGCTCTCCAGGTGTTTCCCCAGAATATGCGCCGTACACGCGGTGAGCTTCTTGGCGTACCCGACGTGTAAGAACTCGTTGGGTCCGTGGGCGTTGCTTTGGGGGCCCAGTACACCGGTGATCACGAACTGGGCGCTGGGGAACTTCTCGCCCAACATCCCCATGAAAGGTATCGAGCCTCCCTCGCCCATGTGCATGGCGGGTTTTCCGTAAAAAGTCTCCGAGGCCTCCCCGATCGCCTGACCGAGCCATGGAGAAAGCTCGGGTGCGCTCCAACCTTGTGCCGGCTCGTTGAACTCGACGGATACATGGGCTCCGTATGGCGGATCCTTTTCCAGAAGTTCCTTCACCACGGCTTTCGCCTTCTCGGTTGCGAGAGTGGGCGGGAGCCGTAGCGACAGATTGAGGGTCGTGTAGGGCCTCAGCACATTGCCGGCCTTTTGCACGGGGGGAATTCCGTCCTGGCCGGTGATCTCGAGTTGGGGTCGCCAAGTGCGATTCAAGATGAGCTCGGTCGGATCTTCTTCGACCGGCCTCATCCCACTCATCCACGGAAACTTGCTGTACACTCCGTCTTTCAGAACTTCGGCGACCCGGCGCGCTTGTTCGACCCGCTGCGCGGGGATGTCGACACGAAGGGCGTCGGGCAGAACCCGGCCCGTCGCGGCATCTTCCAAACGATCCAGCAACGGTCGAAACAGTCGGAAGGAGGATGGGACGATACCGCTCGCATCGCCGGAATGGACGCCTTCCTGAAGCACCTGCACCTTCAATTTGCCGCCCACTAGCCCACGCAGCGAGATCGTAGACCAGAACTGATCGTAATTGCCGGCTCCCGAATCCAGGCAAACGACGAGCTCGGGCTGGCCGAGCAGTTCCTCGAAATGATCCACGTAAGCAGGAAGGTCCGGAGAGCCGCTCTCCTCAGAGAACTCGATGATGGCAACCACCCGCGCGTGGTCCAGATTCTGGGCACGAAGCGCGTGTAGGGCACAGACCGAGGCGAAAACTGCGTAGCCGTCATCGGCCCCGCCACGACCATAGAGTTTCTCGCCCTCCATTACCGGCTCCCAAGGGCCGAGCCCATCACGCCACCCCGTCATTTCCGGCTGTTTATCCAGATGCCCGTACATGACAACCGTCCGATCGCTCTTTCCGGGCACTTCTAACAGCAGCAGCGGGGTGCGACCGGGCAACCGCCCCACGTGGAGCGTCGAGCCTTCGGGTTTATGCGTCTCCACCCAGCGCTTTGCAAGCTCGTGCGCCTTCTCCATGTGCCCGTTTTGTTCCCAGTCGGGATCGAACACCGGAGATACGTTGGGAACGCGAATGTAGTCCTGGATGGTGGGAAGGATCTCGTCGTCCCAAAATCCGTCAACAAACGCCTGCAATTTCTCTTTACTCGCCATGGCGGTCCTCTCCTGAAAGCCGTTGCCGGTCCTGCCCGCTATCCTATCCTGATCCGCGCCATCTCGGTCCAGCATGCAGTTCCGTTACACTCCGGGGGTGCTTCCGCCATCAAGTGATGGAATGGACTCCTCCACTGACATAGACGGCATCGATGTGCCAAAGTCAGTCGAATACGCATCGAAAAGGAGGAGTCCGAATGAAAGATACGACAATCGCTGTGGATCTTGCAAAGAACGTCTTCGAGATTGCCATCTCGGGAGAAGCGGGGAAGGTGTCCAAGCAACTCCGTGTGAGTCGACCCAAATTGGTGTCGTTCTTTGCCAAACAGAGCGCTGCCACCGTGCTTCTCGAAGCCTGCGGCTCGGCTCACTTCTGGGCAAGGACGTTCCGAAGGTTGGGACACGACGTCGTCCTGCTCCCACCTCACCTCGTGAGGCCGTATCGACGCGGGAGCAAGAACGACCGCGCCGACACGAAGGCGTTGCTCGAGGCCTACAGGAACGAGGAGCTTCTTCCCGTACCCATCAAGTCCGTGCACCAGCACACCCTCGCTGCGCTCCATCGCCTGCGCTCAGGATGGCTCTCCACACGGACCGCACGCATCAATGCCGTACGCGGGCTCCTGCGCGAACTCGGATTCATCATCCCAAAGGGCGCTCACTTCGTCGTGCCCGCCCTCTTCGAACTCGTCGAAGACGCTGATTCTGATTTGCCCGACGTGCTCCGTTCGCATCTCCGTGATGCCTGCTCCGAGATTCGAGAACTCAAGGACAAGTGCGCTAGCATCGAGCACGAGCTCAAGGCGCTCACCAAGCAGCTTCCTGAAGTCCAACGACTTCTCGCCATTCCCGGCATCGGACTTCTGGCCGCGACCGCCATCGTGGGCTTCGTCGGCGATCTTCGCCGCTTCCCATCGGGGCGCCGCTTCTCGAGCTACCTCGGCCTAGTTCCCAAGGAAAACTCCAGTGGCGACATTCGCCGCCTCGGACGCATCACCAAGCGTGGCGACTCCTACCTCCGTATGCTCCTCACCCAGGGCGGGCGCGCCGTGCTCCGCGCGGCGAACGTCAGCAAGAGCCCGCCCGACAAGCTCCGCGCCTGGGCTCGGAAGGTCCACCGCTCGCGGGGACACAACAAGGCCGTGATTGCTGTCGCCAACAAACTCGCCCGGATCGTCTGGGCCGTCTCCACCCGCGAGAGTGAATTCCAGTCGCCGGTGGCCGCTTAGATTTAGAGGCTCCACTTTCGTGTTTTCCTTTTTCCCTTCCAAAAGAGGCTGCGACGATACCCATCCAACTGATGGCGTACCGGTCGGACCGGCGCGGGGTCAAGCCAATAGCAACACTGGCCCTAAGAGGTCGTTCAAAGTGATTGGCTCCTCGCGCGCGGATTTTCCATCATGGCCCGGAGCACCCAAGACGCTCCTCACTGAGGCCGAAGATACGTTTGCAGTCTGACCCACTCGTCACGACGCGATGGATGCGCAGCTTCGATGGAAGATTTATTAAGAAAGGGGCGTGACTAGAAAGAAAGGGGCTTGACTAGAGGAGTCCAGATATGTTGCTACGCCGCGTTTGAATGCTAGTGTCAGTTGGCCTGCCTGCGTCGGCAAACACCATAAATAAGAATGTCGGCGTGAACACGAAGATGTCCCTGGACGTCAGCCACCGTGTGGTCAGCCCAGCCGGCATCGCAGAAAGAACTGCGTCTCTCAAATTCAAGCTCAAACTCTACCACATACACGGGTTAGAGCTCGGCTGCCAACAGTTTATGGCGGAAGCACCTGGTCATCTGCATGGTGACGACCCGCCCGCCCAAGACGATTGTAAAGCCCACGGCCCTTGGCCCGGTCGCAAACACAGACACTAAGCTGCTGATTTATGGCCTATTTCAAAAGGGCCGAGTTTTGGCACAGGACGCGGTAGGACAGCCCGTCGAGGGAGTCGAGGTCAGGATCGCGAAGGATGGAGAGATCCTGGTCCGTGGGCCCAACGCGTCGTGTCCAAAAACACAAACGAACTCAAGACCGCGTCCTGTGCGGTGCTTCCGCAATTAAGTGTTGGCGGCCAGCCCGTCCTGTGCCAAAACTCGGCTGTGCCTTCTATTTATTCACCCGTGCGCACCGAACTTGATTAGTCTCCGGTCTGCCGGGACCGTGCCGGCATGATTTCGTCGTTTGTTCGCGCTCTCGTCTCTAGAGGACCTAGAATCGAGGCCGGGGCTACCGCGGCGCAGCGGGCTAGCACGTTCTGGTCCAAGTGCGGCCCGGGCCTGGACCCAGGTTTCCGCTCGGGAGCGTGGCATCCCCTTGCTGGACTGTGTTTTCCCTGCGCGTACGGGGAACTCGAATCGCCGACATCGCCTCCGACCCCGTCCTGTGCCAAAACTCGGCCCTTTAGAAATAGACCACAAATCAGCAGCTTAGACGCCCTTGGAATCCGCGCAGAATCGAGGGTATTTCGCGCCGCAGGGCTGGCTTCTGCCCCCTGGGCTGCGGGTGGCGAGCGACAGGCCCACCGGGCGTGCGCACGGCTGGCTCAAATCGGCTGCCGGGCGAGCTGCGGGTAGCGGACTTCGCACCCGTCCGCCGATCATGAGGACCGGCCGCCTGCGCTTCCGCGGCATCCTCCTGGGCGGGCCTAAGGAGTGGTGGGCTTCGGGGCAAACGTCTCTGGCTTTCTTTCGCTTGCATCGTTCTCACATTTTGTATATATGGCATTGTTGGGTTCTATTAGGAGGGAGCGATGAAGAGAATCTTTGGTTTCGCTGCGATCGCAACTCTTATGTTGATAGTGGGTTTCACCCACGCCATCGCCGCGCAGGAATCGGAGGCCGTGCAGGAATCGGAAGCGGTAACCGACGCCGCTGGGGAAGCCGCTGAGGCTGCTGGCGAGATGGCGGACTCGGCTGCCGAATCGGTAGAAGAAATGGCAGAGTCCACCGCTGAAACGGATGAGGCGACGGCAGCGGAGACCGGGATGAGCCCCGGGCTCATGTTCGGTCTTTTGATCCTGGCGCTGGTTCTGGTGGTGCTTGCGGTGAAGCGGCTGCGCAAAGCTTGAGGTAATCCAACCTTCGCAATCAAGATGGCGCACGGCGACGGGGACAACTAGGCCCACGCCGTCCTGTGCCAAAGCTCGGCCCTTTTGAAATAGCCCATAAATCAGCAACTTAGTGTTTGTGTTTGCGGCCGTGCCAAGGCCGAGCGCGAACAAACGACGAGATCATGCAGGCATGGTCCCGGGAGACCGGAGACCGATCAAGTTCGGCGCGCACGGATGAATAAATAGAGGGCACAGCCCCATCGCCGTCGAAGCTCCAAGGGCGACCGGCCTCTACCAACTCCAAGCGCGGCTCGTCGTGTCGGGCGAGGAGCTGGATGCCAACCCGGCCTTCCCGTCCTGTGCCAAAACTCGGCCCTTTTGCAATAGACCACAAATCAGCAGCTTAGACGCCCTTGGAATCCGTGCAGAATCCAGAGTATTTCGAGCCGCAGGGCTGGCTTCCGACCCCTGGGCTGCGGGTGGCGGGCGACAGGCCCACTGGGGTACGCACGGCTGGCTGGCTCAAATCGGCTGCAGGACGAGCTGCAGGCCGCGAACTGCGCACCCGCGGAAGCGCCCATTGGACTGGACTTTACGGCGCAAAAGAGCGAACGTCCGGTGATGCCGCAGGATACAAGAGCTGGCCGGAGGGTCGTTCTGGACGGTTTGGACCTTCCTAGCCTGCGGCGGGTCTGGGAGCAGACCTTCGAGGCTGCTCCGCCAAGTTCGTTCTCACGCGCTTTCCTGTGCCGCGTTCTCGCGTACGAACGCCAGTGCCGGACCTATGGCGGGCATTCGGCCGCAACCCGGCGCGGTTTTCGTCTCGGTGACTCAGTCCTTCAACACCGCGACCAGCATGGGACGACTGACGCTGCATATGCTGCTGTCCTTCGCACAATTCGAGCGAGAAGTCACGGCCGAGCGGATCCGCGATAAGGTCGCTGCCTCCAAGCGCAAGGGACTATGGATGGGCGGCCGCGTACCGCTCGGCTATGAGAAGGACGAGCGCACGCTGCGCATCAACGAGGCTGAGGCCGAAACGGTCCGGACGCTCTATGCGCTGTACCGGCAGCACGGAACGCTCCGGCAGGTGAAGGCCGACGCGGACCGTCTGGGACTGCGCACCAAGCGACGCTTCGCCGCGGATGGAACCCTAACGGGCGGGCTGCCGTTCCGTCGCGGACACCTCCACTGCCTGCTGACCAATCCTCTCTACGCCGGCCGCATCCGGCACCAGAGGCGTGTCTACGAGGGCCAGCATCCATCGATCATCGCTCCGGAGCTCTGGGACGCGGTCCAAACGCAGCTGCAGGCAGGGGCTGCCAAACCAAGGAGACGCACGACGAAGGGCCATGCAACCCGTTCCCCACTGGCAGGCAAGCTCTTCGATGAGACCGGGGACCGGCTGACGCCGAGCCACACCAAAAAGAAAAACGGGCAACGGCTCCGCTACTACGTCTCCCGGCGCCTCATCCAGCACAGTGGCCAAAAGGACCTCTCCGGCTGGCGACTGCCCGCCCCGATGCTGGAACAGACCGTCGTGCATCTCATCCGACAGCATGTGGATGCCACGACCTTCTCGGCCTCGTCACTCCGACGATGCAAGAGCTCGCCTCGGTGCGTTGGGCTTGATCCAGTTTCGTGGACACTTTCTGAAAGGCGGATACGATGTCCACAATGGCAAAGACAACGCAGCCCCGGCGACCCCGCCGGGAGTTTGATGACGAGTTTAAGGCAGGCGCGGTCCGGCTGGTGCTTGATGAGGGCCAGAGCGTGGGTCGGGTGGCCCGGGAGCTTGACCTCACCGAATCGGCGTTTCGCAACTGGGTCCGTCAGGCCCGGGCCGATCGGACGAAGGGCCGGACGGGCTTGACGGGCGTGGAACGCGAGGAGCTTCGGCGGCTCCGCAAAGAGAATCGGCGGTTGCGGGTGGAGCGCGACGTTTTAAAAAAAGCCGCGGCCTTCTTCGCGAAGGAGAGCGAGTAAGATTCGCGTTCATCCAGGCGGAGAAGGCCACCGTACCGGTCGTTCACCTGTGTCAGATTCTCAACGTCTCTCGGAGTGGCTTTTATGCCTGGGTACGTCGGCCGCCGTCGGCCCACGCGCGCCGGGACCGCCAGTTGCGCGTGTTGATTCGTGCCTCCCATGAGGCGAGTCGCCGCACCTATGGGAGTCCGCGGATTTATCACGACCTGCACGAGCAGGGGTATCGAGTGAGTCGGAAGCGGGTGATTCGGTTGAAACAGGCAGAAGGCCTCATTGCTCGAGTACGCAAACGCTTCAAGCGCACGACGGTAAGCGGTCATGGCCAGCCCGTCGCGGCCAATGTGCTCGGGCAAGACTTCGTCGCCGATGCGCCGAACCAACGGTGGGTCGGGGACACGACCGAGTTCGTGATCGGCAGCGGCGGGAAGCTTTATCTCGCGGCGCTCCTCGACCTCTACTCGCGATTCCTCGTTGGGTGGGCCGTAAGTGCTATTAACGACCGTCACCTGGTTATCAAGGCGTTGCGGATGGCACTGAAACGTCGCCAACCGGCCGCGGGGCTCTTGCATCACTCCGATCAGGGCAGTCCGTATGCCAGCAAAGACTACCAACGTCTCCTTGAGACGCATGGCATGACCGGGAGCATGAGCCGACGGGGCAACTGCTACGACAACGCCGTCATCGAGAGCTGGTTCTCCACGGTCAAGCACGAGCTTGGGGAGCATTTCCTCAGTTGCGGCGAGGCCAAGATGGCCCTCTTCGACTTCATCGAGGTATTCTACAACCAGAGACGACGACACTCGACCCTCGGCCAGGTCAGTCCGGCCGAGTTTGAACGACGGATGAGGACTTCGCCAGCTTAACTAAACCGTCTACGAAACCGGATCAAGCCCACGTCGCTTTTTAGACGGGCTGTGTTCCGGTAGCAATAATGATAGTGCCTCGGCAGCCAGCCTGCTCCGTTTCATCCGGCGGGTCGATATCAGCCCAGGCTCTGTGTCCATCCTGCTCGATCGCAATACGTTCGCTGATTGCCTGTCTATGGGACCCGACCGCATTCGCGAGGATGCACTCCGCATCCACGCACCGTTCCGCTTGCGTCGACGCGGCGTCGAGACCAAGCTCGTTCTGGGGCAACCCCACGAAATCCGTCGACCGCACACTCCTGCGCAATATCGCCAACGCCCTCTCCTGGCTCGACCGAATCAAAGCAGGCAAAACCTATGAGCAGATTGCCACCGAAGACGCCATCCCAACGGACCGCGTGCGCAAGGCAATCCGTTATGCATTCATGGCCCCCGACATCGTCCGCGCCATTGTGGACGGTCGCCAGCCCGTTGGGCTGACCTCGAGCTACCTCCTCCATCATCCGCTTCCCGACGATTGGGAGGAGCAGCGTGCCCTCGTCGCAACGCTGTGAGGCAGGTCACGTTGTAAGCCAACCTGCGGCCGCGGCCACGCTCGCTCTTGATCTCCATCAGTCGGCGAACGGCATCGCCCCTTACTGATGATGACATCGGCGGCGTGCGGGTCTTGAGTTCGTTTGTGTTTTTGGACACGACGGCGTTTTCCCATTAGCTGAGCGATTAGCGCTCGATTAGGCCCCGAAATGGCCTCCAATTGCATTTTTATGACCTGTTTTGCACCGTTACTGCTTGTTTGCTGCCAAGACCCGAATAGCTCCACTTGCCCCCACTTGAACCTTACGACTGCGATAGTCGGAAAGGTGTTCCCGTCGACGACGCGTCCATCGATGAGGCGTAATAGCTTTTCACTACAATGATTTACGAGCGGAGCCTCCGTCGGAGGGTTTACAACACGACCCTCTTACGGGCGTCAAGGAGGTTGAGATTGCCGTATAGAAAATCAAATTAAATGTCAATTCGCAAATAAGCTCGAACGACCACCCGTCGATGAGGCGTGCGGGGACCAGCACGTAACGGATGGCTTTAAATCACTGCAGGACAAGAGGATAGAACGACGTGGGCACCAGGGCTTCTCTGAGTTTTCGCTACATTGCCCCACCACGCGCGCGGCGAAAGCGCGACGTAACACTCTATAAACTCTATAAATACCTTTTACCGAGACCGGATAGCTCCGAACTGCACCATCCGCCATTAACATTCCTGTAATTGCCTATAAAAAAAGCGTTTAGACGAAATCCCATGGCCTTGAGATCTTCATCTTGAGCTTCTGACGGGCGGCTGCTCCGGATCACGCTTCCGTTGACAAATTTGCCTCGCCGCCGCTATGCTGGACACGCCTCAGCTGTTTGGGAAGTCGTCCAATGGTAGGACACGTGGCTCTGGACCACGGAATCGGGGTTCGAATCCCTGCTTCCCAGCCACATTTGGGCTGAATTCAAATCCCCGCCGTTGACTCGGCCGCCCCGCTTTCCAGAAATTCCACAGCCGCTTCGGCTCTCCGGCGCCCATCCGCAATGCAGTCGGGAATACCAACACCACGGACGCCGTTCCCCGCCAACTCCAATCCCGGCGTTTCCCGGAGCCGGGCTTCGATGGCCGCGAGGCGATCCGCATGACCCACTTCTACTTGAGGCGTGCCGTCTTGCCAGCGGTGCACTCTCGAGAAAGATGGCTCTCCGAGCAAGCCTAGAATCTCTCCGAGCTCGCGCCTCGCGAGCTCGGAGAGTGCCACGTCCGAGAGTCCGAGCACATCTGGATCTCTCGCTCCACCCAAAAAGGCCCGCAGAAGCACCTGGGAGCTTGGGGCGCGGTTCGCGAATTTCGAAGACACGAACGTTGCGGCCAAGATCCGGCGCCCCTCGGTGCGCGGTACAACAAAGCCATACCCGTTGAGGGGGTGGCGCACCTGTTCGCGGGGAAAGCCCAAGAAGCAGACCGCGGTGGAAACCGCTGGAATGCCGACGAGCAAGTCGGCGACGTCGGTGGAGACGCCTTCGACCAACCGTTCCGCCGCTCGCAGCGGAACCGCCAGCACACACGCGGAGGCAGAGACTTCCTCGCCTGAATCGAGCCGCAAACAGTAACGCTTCCCTTCCATCCGAATTGCGCGGACCCCTTCTCCTCTAAGCACCGTACCCTCGGGTAGTCTCTCGGAAATCGCATCCACCAACTCGCCGAGCCCACCCTCGAGCGACAGAAAGATCGAGGGTGCCTTGCCACCTTTCTTGTCGGGATGTCGTCGAGGCACCGCCTTGCGCATTCCTCGAATGAGACTCCCGTGCTTCTTTTCGAGCTCCACGAAACGTGGAAAAAGGAAACTCATCGAAAGCCGCTCCGCGTCGCCGGAATGGATTCCTGCGAGAAGAGGCTCGGCCAATCGTTCGAGAGCCTCCTTCCCTAGCCTGCGCCTCACGAAAGAGGCGATGGATTCATCCGGTTCTTGCCGCGCCGGTATCAAGAACTCGAGTGCCATCCTCATTTTTCCGGTGATGGAAAATAAACTCGACGACGCGAGAGGGAAAATCCGGGTGGGCACCGTCAACACCATTCCTTCGGGAAGCGGGTGCAGACGACCGCCGTGTAGCACGAAGACCGCTCGTTCGGCGGGATTGGTTGGAATCAAACGTTTCTCGATGCCGAGCTCACGGCACAGGGCAACACCGTCGGGTTTTTGAGCGAGGAAGGCGTCCGGACCCGTATCGAGCAAGAACCCGGCCTCGTGCTCGGTACGGATCGTCCCGCCGAGTCTTTGTTCTTTTTCTATGAGTAGGAAATCAATCGACTTGCGGGCGAGGGTATGGGCCGCAGCGAGACCGGTGATTCCTCCTCCAACAACCGCGACCGAGGTGCGTTTCACGTCTCGACACGAGAGCGGATGATATCGGCCACCGCCTCGATGAAAAGCGGGGAGGTATTGAGTGACTCGGTGCGCGCGAGCTCTATTCCCAGCTCCTCGGCCGATGCCTTGGCTCGTTGATCGATATCGAAAAGGATCTCGGTGTGATCGCACACGAAACCGACGGGCACAACTAGCACGCGCTTCGTGCCCTGCTCGGCCAGCTC
The DNA here is from genome assembly GCA_965219415.1 of Candidatus Marinacidobacterales bacterium. Taxonomy (GTDB): domain Bacteria; phylum Acidobacteriota; class Vicinamibacteria; order Marinacidobacterales; family DATDRI01; genus CBDCNP01. The sequence continues at coordinate 5,064,984 of CBDCNP010000002.1, read as the reverse complement.
CTGCAGGACTTGTGATAGCTCCGGATCCAGCCAGGGCTCGGGAGTCCGACCCGCGCTCTGGTAGGCGATGCGAAAGCGGTTCAGCCCGACCCGTTGCGCGATCCCTTCGGCCGTTTCCTGAAACTGCACGGGATACGACGGACTCGCCGGTCCCGGGACATCTCTTACTCGCTCGGGGAGACTATGCGCGGTGAAGATCACTTCCTCCGAGACGCCCCAGCTTTCTTGCACTACATTCACTTTCTCGGCGAACGCGTCCAGCAGGCCCGGATGGTCGTACCAAGACTGAACCAGCTCCAGAGGAACCTCGGCGGGGACGAACCGTCTTGCCTCGTCCAAGTACTTCTTGACACTCAACTCCGAGTACTGAGGGGCCATGGGTATACCGATGCACTTCTCCGCCTCTTGGGTAGCGATCTCCCTTGCCGCATCCTCAATATAGGGACGCCAGTTGCGCATTCCCACGAAGACGCGAAACGGTTCGCCCAGCTTCGACTCGACGGCTCGAGCCTGCGCTTGGGTCAGCTCGGTCAGCGGAGACCGACCCCCGATTGCGGCGTAGTTGCCGATCATTTCTTCCAAGAGCTCGGCGGATGGTGGACGGCCACCTCGAACACGCGTCAGATACGCTTCCATCTGATCGAGCGACTCCGGCGTCCCATGCGCCATCATCAGGACCGCGATCATCGTGCGGTCTTCTGATGAACATGTTCAATCAGCGCCGCCGCCGTTTCGACGGGTGTGGAGGGAAGAATTCCGTGGCCGAGATTGAAGATGTGGCCGGGGCGTGAGCCAGCGCGGGCTAGGATGTCATCGGCTCGCCGAAAGGCGAGCTCGGGTGGACCGAGGAGAACCGCCGGATCTAGGTTGCCTTGCACCGCAACATCGCTCCCCACGATGTCCCAACCCATGTCGAGATCGACCCTCCAGTCTAGGCCGATGACGTCTCCGCCGGCCTGGCGAAGAACGCGGAGCAATCCCGTGCTCCCGGTTGCGAAGTGAAGCACCGGGACGGACGGTCCTTCCTCGTTTTTTAGACCGTTTATGACCGCCTTGCTGTGGGGAAGCACGAACTCGCGATAGTCCTCGGGTGACAAGGCGCCGGCCCAGGAATCGAATACTTGCACGGCTTGGGCCCCCGCCTCGATCTGTGCGAGGAGATAGTTCTGAACCATGGAGGCCAACTTCGAAGCCAACGCATGCCAGCTTTCGGGATCGGAGTACATCAGCGACTTGGTCTTCTCGAAATTGCGAGAAGAGCTTCCTTCTATTAAGTAGGAGGCCAGCGTAAAGGGAGCGCCGGCGAATCCGATCAGTGGGACTTTTCCGTCGAGCTCTTGACGGAGCATGCGAATCGCGTCCATCGTAAACCCGAGCTCCTCTCGTGGCTCGAACTCACGAAGCCTGTCCACGTCTTCCCTACCCCGTATCGGATTATCGATCTGAGGTCCCTCACCTTTCACGAAGTCGAAATCGATGCCCATTGGTTTGAGAGGAATGAGAAGATCGGAGAACAAGATCGCCGCATCCACGTTCAGGCGGGCCAAGGGCTGCAGCGTGACGGTTACCGCGAGCTCCGGGGTGTGACAGATTTCGAGAAGCGCGTGCTTGGTACGGAGTTCCCGGTACTCCGCCATGTAGCGTCCGGCTTGCCTCATGTACCATACCGGCGTTGCATCCACCGGCAGGCGCCGGCACGCATCGATAAATCGGTTATTCACTTTACCTCCCGAAACAGATCATATCTCAAGCCAACTACGGAAGCGCCGATATGCTGGTTTTCCGAAGCACCGCCGAGGGAAGCGGTAGGACGAGGATGGAGCCGAAAAACGGACCGAACGCCAAAACCGTAAGAGCCTCTTCGACGCCGTACACGTCTGCGGCAGCCCCGACCACCGGCATGAGAAGGCCTGAAACCCCCATCGCCACACCGATCATGAACGCCGCCGCCGTGCCGGCTCGATGAGGAGCGAGGGACTGAGCGAAACTGACGTTCACCGGATGGGAAGCGACCAACAAAATGCCGCCCACCAGCAGGGCCGCTCCTTGCACGACGCCGCTTGTCCAGATCGCATATAGGAGAACCGGCGTTACCAGCGCGAGAGTCGTGCCCATCATGCGTTTGCTTCCGAAGCGCTCGGCGGCAAATCCTCCCAGCACGCCTCCGATCGCTCCCGCAAGGAGGAACAGCGTGACCAGCTGTCCGCCGAGAGTCAGGCTCAATCCCCTACCCGCAAAGAGAATCGGCAAGAACGTCAGGAAGCTCACCGTAACGAGGCCGCGCAAGATGGAAATCGCCCAGAGGTTCACGAGGTTCACGAGTGGTCTCATCGTGAGAGGAGAAGGCGTCGCGGGAATCGCGTCGGCGATGGGTTTCGCCACGGCCTTCTTGGGAGCCGGCACGAGCTTGAGCAAAACAAGGGCGCCGACCACGCCCGGTATCATCCCCCAGATGGTTCCGCCTAGACCAAAGGCGGCGACCAAACCGGTTACGACCACCGGGCCCAGAGCGAAGCCCAGGTTCCCTCCCGAAATAAAGAGCGACATGCCGAGCGCCGGGCGGGAGCCGCTCGACTGGCGGGCCAAGGATGCGGCTTCGGGATGAAAGGCCGCCATCCCACTACCACCAACGGCCAGCGCCAGAACGAGAATCGTCAAGTTCGGAGCCAGGCCAATGGTACTGATGCAGATCGCCATCAAGAGCGGCCCCGCGATCGCGAAGCGGCGACCCGGCCAACGGTCCGCGAGAACCCCCCAAGCGGGCTGCATCAGATGTCCGGCCGTCGACAAAACCGCGACCAGAAGCCCCGCCCCCCTTAGATCCAGGCCGTGTCGAATGATCAGCGCCGGGAGCAGAGGGGCCAGGAAACTGGCGTAGGAATCTCCAAGAAAGTGAGCGGTGGCAAGAGCGAATAGAGCGCGAAAATTCATGCGCGAGAGAACTGACTCGTTAGGGCCAGCAGGCCCTGGCGCGCCTCATCGGGCGATAAACGAATGCGTTCTCCGTGCCCGGCGAGCACCCACTCGAAGCGATAGTCTGCCAGCCGGATCAGCGATTCCACTTGCTTGTCCCACGAATACCAACAGTAGTTCTTCGAAGCAGCCAAGCCGCCCCGCTTTCTGCTCCAATAGAGTGAGTCGCCGCTGAAGAGAAACTTCTCCTCCAAGAGAAACATGGTGCTTCCCCGCGTGTGACCGGGAACCGGGATTGCAAATAGACCCGGCCGGATCTCCTTCGGCGCTTCACCCTCGAGTAGGTGGGTCGCGTAAGGTGCGGCGCGGCGCTCCGCCTCGTGAATCCACACCCGGGCTTCGAAATGCTCGTGGTAGCGCTCGGCGTCTGCCACGTCGTCTTGATGGGTTAGCAAGATGTCTGAGATGCCGCCTCGTTTTTCGATCTCACGAACTAGGAGCTTCGCCCATCGCGGTGAGTCGACGAGGATGTTCCCTTCGGGGCGCTCGACGAAGAAACTATTGGCTCCGTAGGAGTCCTCCGAGTTGTAGCCGCAATAGAAGACACCGTCTTCGAGGAGCATCGGGAACAGCCCGGAAGGCATCGGGCTGGATGCGTCTCCTCCGATGGCGCCTACCGGGCACGCAATCATCGCGCGGAGGGCACCGAGCCGGTCATGAGGGATGGGCGCGATGGGCGCATTGGGGGCGTCGGCGACGACGGGCTGTCGCGCGACTAAGGCATGTCCGGGTCCGTCGGAGAACACTTCAGGTGCCAACTGCCGGCAAGCGTCGCAGTCGATGCACGAAGAATCGACAAACCAAGGGCCGACGACGTTTCCCGCGAGTCGTTTCTTTCGGTCGGCCATTGCACCATTCTATTCAAGATCTCCTGCACCTCACCACTCCCCGAAACCCCACAACGAGAGCGGATTCAGGCCTTTTCTTCGGGCTTACGGAGGCGGATAAGCTTGGTAGAGACGAGACCGTAAAGTAAGCGGCCGGTGTGGAAGATCGAAAGGTCCGCTGCCGCGGCTATCGCCTTCAAACTACGCGTTCCGTCGATCTTGGAAAGGAGGATCCATTCGCTGGTGTTCAGGTTGATCTGTCCTCCCGTTTCATTCTCGTCCGGAACGACGAACTCGGGAATCCAATCCACGGAAGGAATCTGTTTGGAGATCACCGCCCATTCGTCTCTCCGGCGAGCGGCTTCGATCAACAAATTGGTGTTGCCTTTGTTGACGGTGGTCTTGTCAGTCGCGATCCCCGGCTCGAACAGGAACTCGCCGCTCTTCCATAGCACCAAGGCGTAGACCGCTTCCTCACCCACCTGCTCTCCAAGTAGAGCGTGAACGATACGTCCCTTGTCGAGATATATCTCTCCGGTCTCGTCGCCCTCCACCAACCTAAGGGCGCCGGTCTTGCGAGCACCGCTGAGGAACTGGACGATGTCGGGCAGCTGGAACTCGGTCAGGGATCCCTGAAAATCCATCCGCGGATAGCGCTCTCGGGTTTGTTGCGGCCGTTCGGTTGGGCTTGCGCCGACTTTGCGTTCGGGGCGACGCTATCACGGCAAGTGCTGGCCTGTCAAGACCTTCCGGCCTGCCGCCTGGTTCGGCCGAGCCCGAGGCCCTCCCGGCGCCCCTCGGACTTGCGGTGGGGTATGGCCCTAGCAAACCTTGTGGTCTATAATCGAGCCGGACCAGGAAATATCGAGGGATGACAAAATGAAGAAACGAATTCTCTTCGTAGCGTGTCTTTGCTTGGCCTTCGTCGGGACCAGCGAAGCCTTGCAGATGGGTACCGGCCGAGTCACCGGCATGGTCACGGACCTGGATGGCAATCCGATACCCGGCGCACTCATCGTGGCCACCACCAAAGGCAGTGGCCATCAAATCGAAGCCACCGCCGATGAAGACGGTGAATTCGCCATGATGGGTTTCCGTGGCGGAGGGTGGACGTTCACCGTGACCGCCGAAGGGTATGTGCCACAGGCCGACACGCTGTCGGTCAAGGGAATTTCCAAGAACCCACCCATCACGATAACGCTGGAGAAGATGCGGAGAGGAGCCGCTCGCAGCGACAAGACCGGCGACCTCTTGACCGAGGCCAACGAGCTCTATCATCAGGAGAGCTACGACGAGGCCCTAGCGATGTACCTACAGATTCTGGAGGAGGACCCGGGCCTCTATCAAATCCACGCCAACATCGGAAACGTGTACAAACGTCAGGACAAGTTCGAAGAAGCGTTGGCCGAGTATCAGATCGTGTTGGACGAAGACCCGGTACACGTGGTGTCCTTGGTGAACGCCGGCGACGCTCTAGCCAAACAAGGGAAGTTCGATGAAGCCACCCCTTACTTCGAGCAGGCAGTGGAGCTAAGCCCGGAGGATGAAACCTTGCCTTACAACGTGGCCGAGCTGTGTTTCAATAACGGCCAGACAGATAAGGCGATCACGTTTTACCAGAAGGCCGCCGACGTAAAACCCGATTGGCCGGAGCCCTACATGAAGATCGGTTTCGCCTACCTGAACCTCGGGAAGTTAGACGAGGCGGCTGTGCAGTTGAGGAAAGTCATCGAGGTTGCGCCGGGCAGCCAAGAGGCGCAGCAGGCCCAAGGGGTTCTCGACCAGCTGGGGAAATAGAAGCCTCACTCGTAGAGAACCACCGCCTCTCCTTGCTCTGCGATCAAACTATCGGCGTGCTCCAAAACCAAGGTGCACCGCTTCAACAGGGCGGATATCTCGCTGTCTTGGAGCCAACGCCCGAGACGGCTTTCCGTTGTTTCCTGATCCAGCTCCCGGAGTCGTGCAATCACCGAGCGGGAAATGCGGCGGAGCTCTTCGGCCGCCGGAAGCTCCTTATAGAGACGGAAGCTCCGGGAGTTGTCGATAGCGTAGACTCGAAAATCGGGATCGAAGAGAATGTTCCGCGCGTTTTTCGTATCCGTGTTGTAGATGAGCTGGTTCAGAAGATTTACTTTGTACATCTCGGTCCCCCATCGGCCACCGTCCTTGGGAAGCAGTTTCTGCTTTCTACGGTCGAGCTCGGTGAAGGCCCCTTCCACCCAAAGCTGAAGAGAACCGGTCTTGTTGTCGATGGTCCGCTCCACGGTGGGAGGGACTAGGTCGAGACCCAGAAGCTTGTCCAATTCGTACGCGGCGATCTCGTATTTGTAAGAATCGCAAAAACCGAACTGAAAGCCGCCCTTCTCGGACCGCGAGAGCTCCTGGCGGTGCTCGTCTACCGTCTTCCAGATAGCCTTGATCGTCCGGCTTCCGTCCGTCAGGTACACCTTGTAAGGATTGGTGATCCCGACCCCCACTGGCTTCATACGGACAATGCGGGCGGTCGCGAGAAATTGTTCCGCCGCCTCTCCTTGGAGCGGGAGCCCAAAGGGTTGCCGGTCGGGTGATGCCGCTACGAGAGCGGCGGCTAGGGAGAGACTAAGGATGAGCGCATTGGGCATCGTTCAACTCCATTGGAATAGTCTTTCTTTGCGCCGGGCTGCCCCCCAAAAGCCCCGGTCCGACGGCGTGGAACTCAGGTGTTGGGAGGATCCCTGCCATAACTGGGCTATTCAAAGGTGTTAACTGGTATCCCCTCATGTTTGAGTCCCGCCGTCTTCACTCAGATATACGAGGATGGAGCCCGAATAGTTTCGTGGCTCCGGACGTCGGCTCTATTCTTTCGAGGAAAGGAGGCGTTCGAAGATGGAGCGGTATTCGTCGCCCAGCGGAACGGGCTTCATGCTGTCCATGCCCACCAACACCGTCGTGATGCTGGCTCGAAAGCACAGCGCTCCGTCGCTCTTGCGACGAATCACATAGCCGAAGGTGACCGAGGTCTGACCGATTCGCTCGACGCTCAGCTCTACCACCGCCACGTCACCGTAGACGAGCGGCGCCGAGAAGCTACTCTCGATGGCCACGGTAGGAAACCCTAGACGCCGTTGGCGCACGAGCTCGGGATAGGAAACGGGAGCTGCGGTATCGAAAAAGTCCTCGAAGGCGGCGTGGCAGATGTGAAAAAACTGTGGGTAGTAAACGATGCCGGCGCCGTCGACGTCATCGAATCGGATCTTCTGAACGCTCGTAAAGGCCATCGCCTCGAAGTCGGGATAGAATCGTGGGGCGACCCGGGATCAGTCGTCGTTGCCTTGAAGGGAAGTCAACACTTCTTTGACCTTGGCCTGCTCGGCGTTCAAATCCAGTGAACGCTCAAACGCCTGTATGGCTCTTTCCCTGTCTCCCATTCGCATATAGCAGTCGCCCGCGATGTTCAGCACCGCGGTGTCGGGCTTGCGAATCGTCATGGCACGTTCGAGGTACTGAACGCTCTTCGAGCAATCGCCCTGAAGACCGTAGCCAAGGCCCAGCCCCGCGACCACCTCGTATCGGTTGGGAAACTTCTCCTCCATCGGAGCCAAAAGCTCGAGCCCGCGCGTTGAATCACCGGTCTGTAACGAGATCCAAGCCAAGCGCATACGCGCCATCGGAAGATCGCCGCTTTCGTCGGCCGCGATCGCCTTTTCGAACTCGACTTTCGCTTCGGGGATTCGCCGGTAGGCATGGAGTTGTTGCCCCCGCGCGACGGCGAGTAACCCGGGGGTCGTTGTGTTGAAACTGATTCGTCGTACCCAGGGTCGGATGATGTTCTCCCGAGGAGATACTTGGGCGCGGGCGTTGCGCTCCGCCAGCACCGCGCCCGATGCATCCAGGAGACGAACCCGCACGGTGTAACGCCCCCCCACCATACCCCGAAGCGGAAACCGTTCGATGACTGGGCCTCCCAGGTAGATGCTCAGGGCCGTCGTTTTCTCCTGTACCACTTCCTCTCCGTTCATCAGCGCGAAGTGAAGCTGAGAGTCGTTGCTAGCCCCGTCGACCCGGAGGAACACGTGGATGGTTTCACCTAACGAAAAGATGCCGTCCGCGGCGGGCTGCACTCGGGAGTTGCCGAGTTGGAAGGTGCGAATCTCGCCGGGCGCAGCACCGGTCTTTTGAAGCTCATCGACCGTGTAACCCAGAATCGCATCGCTGAGCGCGGGCTCGTCGGCGGAAGGCGAACGCACGGTCAGCTCGGTTTCGGCGACGGTGTACCGCTTCCCGACGCGATTTCTCAGAATGATACTCACGTCATACTCGCCCGGGAGCAAAGGGAAATTGGATTGATAGGACAATGGAGTGGCTCGGGCGTTCTGAAACTGTCCTGGTCTCAACTCGAGATAGTCCTCCTTGTCGTTGGCGAGAACGACAACCCCATCCTTGCTCCGAGCCTCTACACTGACGTCGAGCGTCGTGTAGAACTTTGTTTCGTCCTCATCGGTCTCCATGCTGAAGTTCTGCGGATCGAGCTCGACGGCATAGCTCACGAAAGGCGTCTCATCCGGCCCATTGAGCACGGCGAAATAGCTCCGGTTAGGTACGTAGTTGAAGGAGTATTCGGCGGAGACCCGATCGCGATAGGTCATCCAGGCATCGGCATAGTCGGGACGGACGGCGCGCTTGGGAGACTCATAGATCCTCGCCATCACGATTTCGCTGCCCAAGGAAGGACGGCCATTCCGCATGTCCACCGTATCGCCCGCGTCCAGCGAGAGGGAGGCCCGCGCTAGCTCCGGCGAGGCGTCTCGGAGGAGGGAGATGGCTTCAATCGGATCGTTGCTACCGCCAATCAATCCTATGGTCAGCCGAGCCGGCCCGTCGCCGAGCGGACTGTAGAGCCTGAACTCGCCAGTGTCCTGACGTTTGTAAAACAGGAGATAGAAGAAAGGCGGCAATGCCTTGGCCGGCTCGCCGCTGTAAAACCAAAGGTGCTGGCTCACGAGGTTTTGATAGCCGTCGAACGTCTGGATTTCTAGCGGCTCTCCCAGAATGATGTGCATTCTTCCGCGATCGGTTCGCCATCCCTTGCGAGACGTTTCCCGCCCCAGGAATTTATTGGCGTGGTCTATGCGCTCATAGTGCTCTACCTTGAACTCGTTCTCTGGCGTCGCCCGATTGGGGTCTCGCTTTCGCCAGAATGCCTCGATGAATCGATTGCGATCGTCCATGGTCTCAAGAGTGAGGAAGACTTCACGCTCACGGTCGAGGATGATGTAGACGACCTCCTCCTCCAGCCATTTGCGGTGCTGGGGACCTAGCTTTTCGAGGCGATCATCTTCCGCGAGACTCGGTAACGGAGTCACCGCCAAGAAAAGGATTCCCAGGAAAACGTTGAGAATGATTCGCCTCATTTTTCAACCGTCCGTCGTTATCGGTACTAACGAGTCGACGTTTCTTTCCTCTCCAACTGGATATTGTAGCGTTTGATCATCTCGTTCAGGGTCGTGGGCTTGAGTCCGAGAAGTTGCGCTGCCTTCTTTTGTACTCCTCCGGATGTTTCGAGCGATGACTCGATGAGTTTTTTTTCGAAATCGGTGATGACCTCGCGGAAAGAGATCCCTTCCTCGGGAACGACCACCTGCGGCACGCTGAAGGAAGGGCCGGAACGGACGTGCTCGGGGATGAGCTGGCGATCGATAGAGATGCCTTCCGTCAGCACCACCGCCCGCTCGATGACGTTCTCGAGCTCCCGCACGTTGCCCGGCCAGTCGTACTCAACGAGTGCCTGCAGAGCCTCCTTTTCCAGCTCGAGGTGGGGACGTTCGTTCTCTTCACCGTATTTAGTGAGAAAGTGATTCACCAACAGAGGGATATCCTCTTTTCGAAGCCGCAGCGCGGGCAGCGTGACGTTGATGACATTCAGACGATAGTAGAGATCCTCTCGGAAGCCGCCTTGATCCACGAGCTGTTTGAGATCGGTGTTAGTCGCCGCAATGATGCGGACATCGACCCTAATGTTGTCGACGCCTCCCAGACGCATGAACTCCTTCTCCTGAATGACGCGAAGGAGCTTGGCTTGTGTCTCTATATGAACGGTCCCGATTTCGTCAAAAAAGATGCTTCCACCACTAGCGACTTCGAAGAGACCCTTCTTGGGGCTGACCGCTCCGGTGAAGGCTCCTTTGACGTGCCCGAACAGATTGCTCTCGAGCAAGTCCGGCGGTAGGCTCCCCGAATTCACGGTGACGAAAGGCTTCTCGCGACGCGCGCTGTTGTTGTGAATGGCTTTGGCCGCCAACTCCTTCCCGGTACCACTTTCGCCAGAGATCAGGACGGTGCTTCGGGAAGGCGCTACCTGCTGGATCAAGCTGTAAACTTCCTGCATCTTGGGCGCCTTGCCCACCAGGACATCGTAGCGCTGGTGGCTGGAGAGAGCCTGTTTGAGCGTGCGGTTCTCGGTGACAAGATGACGCTGGTGGGCTCCGTTGGCCACTACCGCCAGCACCTCATCATTCTTGAAAGGCTTGGCGATATAGTCAAAGGCACCCATCTTCATCGCGGTGATGGCCGTTTCTACTGAGGCGAAGGCGGTAATCATCATCACCACCATTTCCGGATCCGCCTTCTTGAGCGCCTCGAGCACTTCGATGCCCGACATGTCGGGGAGCATGACGTCGACGATTGCCAAATCGATCGGCTCGCGGCGGGCTAGGTCGAGCCCGGCCTCGCCAGTCGCCGCCAACTTTACGCGGTAATCTTCCCTAGTCAGCAACGAGTCCAAGATCTCGCGCATAACCTCCTCGTCGTCAACGACGAGAACGGTTCCTTTGTCACTCATGTGCGATCTCTATTCTGGCTCGGCTTCCGGGGATGACCAAATGTGCGGGTTCGAACTTGCTCGTCTTCTTCTTCCAGCTCCTCTGGCCGGGCGACGGAAAACGCGCGACATAGCGACGACGCTCGAACACTTCAAAAAGCATCTTGCGACTTCAGAAGCGTCGGACGGCGTTCCTAGCTCCCTTTCGCCTTCCCCAGCCCGCCGGATCCGGCCACGGAACTCTTGGCCGCCGAGGAGGCCGCCACCCTCTCCAGGGGGGGCAATTTGATCTGAAAACGCGTTCCCTTGCCCACCGCGCTTTCCACCGAAATGTGTCCGGAGTGTTCTTGAACAATTCCGTAGCTGATCGAAAGGCCCAAGCCGGTGCCGCTCCGTCCGGCGCGCTTAGTCGTAAAGAACGGGTCGTAAATCCTCTTGACATCATCCTTGCTGATGCCCTGACCGGTATCGGCAACTTCCACCGTTACACTGGTGGTTTGTGCGAGCGTCTTGATGGTGAGCCATCCACCGGATGGCATCGCGTCTTGCGCGTTCAGGATCAGATTCAAGAACACCTGTTGGAGTTTGTTCTCGTCGCCCAGAACTTTTGGCAAATCCTCGCTCAGCTCGAGCCGGACTTGGACCCGGGCACGTGTCAGTTGGTGCTCTAGTAGGGACAGCACATCTTGAATCTGCTCATTGACGTCCACCGGGACGAAGCTCGAACGACCTTGGCGCGCGAAGTTGAGAAGGTTGTTGACGATCTTGGAAGCGCGCTCGGTCTGACGCTCCACCTTCTCCAAGAGCTTGGCGCGGGGATCGTCCCGCGCCGTTCGGTTTATCAGCATTTGTGTGAAGCTGCTGATGCCGGTCAATGGAGTATTGACCTCGTGTGCGACTCCCGCAGCGAGGAGGCCTAGCGAGGCCATCTTCTCGCGGAGTCGAAGCTGCGTCTCGAGTCCGACCCGTTCCGAAACGTCTTCGAAGATGACGATCGTCCCTTGAGTCTCTCCGGTGCCGGAAACGAAAGGAGCCACGCGAAGCGTGACCACCTTGGTCTCGTCACGCTGGTTATGAAGGTTCAAGCGGGACACGCCACTGGCCTCGGCCTTTGTCCACCAGGCCTCTCCCATACGAGCCACCAAGACCTCTTGGAAGGAGACTGGAAACAGCTCTTCGATGGTGCGCCCCAAAGCTTCTTCTCGCGAGACCCCGTACAGTCGCTCGAGGGAACGGTTCCAGCGGACGACCTCGCCGTCCAGATTGAGCACCAAGATACCGGCCTCGAGAGACTCGATGGTGTTCTCGCTGTGTTCTTTCAGCCGCTCGAATTGTTCCGCTTTGAGCTCCAAAGAGCGATACAGACGGGCGTTCTCTAAAGCCGTCGCCGCCTGGCCCGACAGCGCCTGGAGAAGTTCCACGTCTTCGCTGGAGAGCGCGCTTTGGTCCCAACGACGGCCGAGCAGGATCACGCCGACGACTTTGCCCTGAGCTAGGCACGGGATCGCGTAAGGCAACCCATGCGTCATGAACTCGTCAAGCTCTGGCAACTCCCCGCCTTCCCGGGCTTCCGCTCCGTCGTAGTACACCGGTGCGCCCTGAGCCAATCGGCTCAACAGCGTCGACTCCGGCTCGATGCGAACGGTGCGCCATTCGGTTTCCGATAGACCCAAACCAGCCAATACCGAAAAGTAACCGTCTCCGTTGGGAACCAGCAATGAAACCTTTTCGACTTCGAAAGTATCGCGGATGCGTTCGACCAGTCTTTGGGAAAGGTGGTCAAGATCTAGATAGCCGTTTAAATCTCTCGAGAACGCTAACAGGGCATTTCGGTAGTTGTACCGTTCCCGATAAAACAGACGGTCGATCTCGACTTGAATACGGCTCTTCAAAGGCGTGAACACCAGCACCACCACCATCGTGGCGAGGAGTGCGATGACCGTGCTGTGAGGGTCGGCAACCAAGTAATGCGTTCCGAGAAAAAAGATCGCCAGATAGAGCCCGACCACGGTGGCCGAAGCCAAGGTGTAGACCACGCCGCGTTTGAAGAGAACCTCGACATCCATCAGCCGGTACTTGACGATTGCGTAAGCAAACGACAACGGTATCAACGCAAGCGGCACGGCCGAGAGCTCCAGTGCCAGACTAGGCTGGAAACCGAGCAAGTACGGGAGTGCATAAAAGAGCGCGAAAGGTGCGATTCCGAAACCGGTTCCCCAAACGATCCACTTCGTCTGCTTCTTGACGGTAATGGTTCGCGCCCTGTGGTAGGAATCGACGAAGCCGGCAAAGGCCGCGAGGGACATGACCGCCACGTAAAACGGTAGCAAGCGGTCGAGCACCTGATTCGATTGAACGAAGAACTCGTCTCCCCACGGAACTTTGGCAAAAAAGAAAAGCTTCCCAAGGAGGATCACATAGATCAACAGAAGGGAGGGGACGTAAAGAAGCGGGAAGACCCATCGGTGCGTTTCTACAAACGGTTTTCTTTCCGGGAAACCGAGCGCGAAATGTAAGAACACCGGTGGGAAGAAAAGCACCCCGACCACGTCCATCCAATAAAAGGCAGAGTCCCAAACGTTCAGCTTGCCGGTGAAAGTGATACCCCAGGCCAAAAACCAGAACACGCAGAGAAGATAGAAGTGCGCTGTTCCCACGACCCCTCGCCGGCGGACATAGACCACGGTGCCCACCACCAGCGAGAAGATCCCCACCGCTGCCAGGAAGTAGTAAAGGCCAACGTTTCCTCGCGGCAGAGGCTCAACCGGAATCGAAAACGCGCGGCGCTCATCGACTCGAATCACCTGGTAGGTGAGCGTTTGACCTTCGGAGGAGCGATCGAGAACCTCTCGCACGTCAATCGGCGCATCGACCGCATGATCACCGATGGCCACCAGTACGTCGCCCTTTCGAAGCCCCGCTTGCGCCGCTGGGCCCTCCGGATCCATCCGCTTGGCCACCACTTGTGCTTCCTTGGCCTCCCAGAAAACACCATCATCCAGAAGGTGGAAGCTGGCCTTGAGCAGGATGTTGTTGAGCCCCAGAACGAGAAGCGTCCCGGTAGTCGTTAGGACTAGCAGGACTTTCAAGGATCGCGCTTTGGGGGTCAGTTTCACATGTGCCTCATGACATTCTATCTAAGACCTAATTACCCAAGGAGCTACGAGCAATTTCCGTACCATTAGCTGCTCCCGCTTCACTCCCCTAAACCCTTTTCAAAAGGTGGGTTAGTTCCGGAACCGACCCTCTGGGACGATTTTGGATCCATTTCTTCGGATTCTCGATCCATCTCTTCGGATCCATCTAATGGCTTGTGACAGAGAGGGATATTCCAAACCCGAGCGGCCTTCAGATCCTGTTGGGCGCCAAGAGGCTGGGAATCGACCTACCAGGCGGCGGGCAAAAAAAGCCACCCGAATCTCGGGTGGCGCGCTCTTTTCTTATTTCTGGCTTTCCGGTGAAACGGCTCAAAAGTGGACCGTTACCCCTCCTAGCACTCGAGCCGGCGAATCGATCACCGACATCTCCTCGAGGAACGTCCCGTCCTCGAAGTTCTCGTAAAAAAGATTCCTCACCGCGAGCATCAGCTCCCACTGCGTGCTGTCCCATCCCACGAAAGGCAGCACTTGGTGGACCTGAAGGTTGAAGCGAGAATCCAAGGTATTCGCGCCGCTGTTACTCCCGCGAACCAAACTCGGCGCCAACGTGGGGTGCGTGCTCAAACGGTAAACCGCGACTACGCGAGTACGAGTCTGGGCGATCCGTGTCTGAACACTTGTGGTCAAGTCGTGCATCTGTTCGTCGGCGCCCGCCTGGAACGCACCGACGTTTTCGGTGAGGGCGCGCCCAAGCCCAAACGTATAGCCGAGCGAGCCTACGATCCCACCGAAATGGCGTGAGACCGCAAGCCCAACGCCTCTCGCTTGCAGGTCCCCCTGATTCAACACCAGGTAGTGCCCAGGCCCTGCGGTACCCGCGGGATGTTTGAGGTAGGCCTTGAGCAGCGGATCTTTGACTTGTTCTTGAAAGAGTCGAACCTCGACCGCTCCGTCATCGCCCAGCCGGCGCTCGACACTGACCTGGTAACGGACCGCAGTTTCCGCGGTCAAGTTCGGCAGGCCGCGGCGTCTTCGATCCGCCGTGCCCAGGAAGTCAGCGCTAACCATCCGCGCCAACAGACTCAGGTCTTCGCCGCCGGGAGCCGAGACGCGGTAGTCCAGAAGTCCACGGATCCGGGTTTCCGCGTCCGAATCGAGAGCGAACGACACATCGAAGCGTGGCGCCGCGTAGCCCGACCGATCCAGGTAGGAATAGTGGTGATAGGCGAGACCTGCTCCCACGTCGGCCGCGCCAACTCGAAAACGATGGGATCCATAGACGGTCCCGAACCACTCGTTCGTGCGGTTGGCCGATGAACCATAGGTCAGCCCGACCGGCTGGGCCGCAGCACTCCGGATATCGCGGTACTGATGATTGCCGTATACGACGCCCGCTGACAGTTGTTGGCCAGAGTCAACCTCGGTAACGAACTCGGCTTGGGCCATCCACGAGGACAGCGCCGATTCCAGAAGCTCGGCACTCACCATCCATTGACTAGCAGCTCCGGTCGGAATGTTCAACCGTGCGTATGCGAGTTGGGCGTCGACTTCGCCGGGGGTGGTTGGAATGTCGTCGAGGCCCCGTTCGAATGCGAAGAGCCCCAGCTCACCCGCCATCGATTGCGCTGATTGGGGCGGCACATGCGAAGCAGCTACTGCTTGCGCGGCTGGGTCGTCACTTGTAGGATTCGAGCGTTCCGCACCCGCAAGCTCGGGAAGCCCTTCGGCTTCCTGGTGCAGTATGTTCCTGGTTCCGTGGCGCAGGAGCCATTGGAACTCTGCTACTTTTTGATCGTACTCCGAGTTTGGCTCGCTCGGGGCGGCCTCGTCTTCAGAACCCTCAGGACGGTCCCCATCGCTCTGGCGCGAAGCCAACTGCATGGAGACCGCATTCGAGCTCACCCCGCCGCTGTCCAACTGAATTCGCGAGTAGCTCGATGGCAAAAAGCCGGCAAGATAAGCGCGAATCGAATAAAGACCCGGCTTGAGGTCCGGCACCAAGAAGTGGCCTTCCTCGTCGGTGAACGCGATCAAGCCACGCCCGCCGAGATTGGCGCCAAAGATGGATACGAGCGCACCGACCAGCGGCTCGCCATTATCGGTGCTGACATCGCCCTCCAGAACCTGCAGGGCGGAAGTGTCTTCCCCGACCTCCCGCATTGGGGGTGCCTCGTTTCTCACCAGGGAGACCAGTGAAGCAGAGGCAGCACTGGTGAGAGCCAGGGGCACAACGAACCCCAGCGCACCTAGCACCCAATGGAGGGTAAGCTTGGCGAGGCGATTCTTTGAGAAAAGAGGCTTCTCGGCGGATAAATACATGAAAACAGGCAACTTATGGCTACCGTTCGCTTGTGTATGTCATGATGTGATACTAGTGCCTAGTCGTGATTACCATAGCCACCCGACGGTGTCAAATAATCCGCGTTCCGTATTGGAGGGTTCATTTCAAACAGAAACCTGGAAAGAGGGACCACCGCCATCATCTAGGCTACCCCCCGCTGACAATCACGGATGGGCACCGAGTGAGAACGGTTGGGACCATGGCTGGGCTCGGGTTAGACTCCCCTGCCGGGATTCGTGGACACGTTTCAAAGGCCACAACGGCCCTAGGAGGCAAACGGTGACCATCATTGATTCCGTTTTCGCTCGAGAGATCGTGGACTCCCGAGGCAATCCAACCGTCGAGGCCGAAGTCGTGCTCGAGGGTGGGGCACTCGGTCGTGCGGCGGTGCCTTCCGGAGCGTCTACCGGTGAGCACGAAGCCGTCGAGCTTCGCGATGGGGACGCCTCACGTTGGGGCGGCAAGGGCGTGAGCCAAGCGGTAACCCACGTCCTCGATGAAATTGCCCCCGAGCTCACCGGCGAGGATGCCTGCGAGCAAGCGCTCATCGACCGTCTCCTCATCGAGCTCGACGGCACGCCTAACAAGAGCCGCCTGGGTTCCAACGCCATTCTCGCGGTTTCGTTGGCCGTCGCGCACGCCGCCGCCGAACAAGTCGGGCTGCCCCTTTTCCGCTATTTGGGCGGTCCGGTCGCAAGAGTACTTCCAGTACCATTGATGAACATCGTCAACGGCGGGGCCCACGCCGACAACAACTTGGACGTTCAGGAGTTCATGGTGGTCCCTGCGGGATTTTCTTCATTTAGGGATGCCCTAAGAGCCGGCGCCGAGACCTTTCACTCCCTCAAAGAACTGCTCAAGAAGAAAGGATTAGTCACCGCTGTCGGAGACGAGGGAGGCTTCGCACCGAGCTTGCGTACGAACGAAGAGGCCATGGAGCTCGTTCTGGAAGCCATCACCGCCGCGGGTTACCGTCCCGGTTCGGACGTGCACCTCGCTCTCGACGTCGCTGCCAGCGAGCTCTATCGCGACGGATCCTACGAGTTTCACAAGTCTGACGGCTCGCGGCGAGACAGTGGTGCTTTGGTGAAACTCTACTCGGAGTGGGTGGCCAAATACCCCATCGTCTCTATAGAAGATGGGCTGGATGAGAACGACTGGGATGGATGGAACGAGCTGACACGATCCCTTGGAGACCAAGTGCAGCTTGTCGGGGACGATCTTTTCGTGACCCACACTGAGCGGCTGCGCCGAGGAATCGAAAGCGGAGTGGGCAATGCGATTCTCGTGAAGCTCAATCAAATCGGCACGCTAACCGAAACGCTAGAGGTCGTAGCCCAAGCCCAGCGGAACGGCTACGCGGCGGTCATCTCTCACCGGTCGGGCGAGACCGAAGATACAACGATTGCCGATCTCGCGGTCTCCACCGGCTGCGGACAGATAAAAACCGGCTCCGCCAGTCGAAGTGATCGGGTGGCCAAGTACAATCAACTCCTCCGCATCGAGGAAGAGCTCAATGATCAAGCCAAGTTTGCAGGCTTGGAGTACGTGGCGCTCGGATCTCGGAAGTGAGTTGGCAGGAGGGCGGTCGCCGCCCGAAAAACATGCTAAGAGCGGGTTTTGTCGTCTTCTGTGGCATCGACGGCGATTTTGAGAGAGCGCAGAAATTTCTTGTCCAGCGGGCTAATCCGAAAAGAAGCCCCCTTCTCCCCCGAAATTCCGGCAAGGGTCTCGGCCGCCGTTTCGTCCAGCTGGCCGGTAGGCGCGAACACCAGAGTCGCTTGGAGCACGAGCGAAACTTCGTACCCCGCATCGCGAACACGAGACAAACACTCTTCCACCTGTGGCGAACTCGAGATCGCTCGCTCGATACTCTTCTCGAGGTCACGAACCATCGGTCTTAGTTTGTCTTCACCTTCCACCGGCAACCTCTAACTCCATATGTTGCTCATGATACCAGATGCATGCTCGACCGACAAGGAGCGCACAACGGGCCGGGAGGCCCGGGAGGCCCGCCGGCCAGGAGAGCCCTCAGCTGTCGCGGAGGCGCGAGCAAGCTCATGCGGAGCAGCTTGTCGGCCGTCAAAATACGTGGTTGCTTGAGCCGGAGATAGCCAGGCGGCGGTGGGCCCCAGTCCATTAATAGATGCCTGCAGCCGGCCTATAAGTGATAGCCTACGACCTCCTCACGGACCAACCATACGTACGTGCCGAAAGGCTGCCTTGGTGCACAACTCCGATAGAGGCCGAGAGCTCGCTTGGCCCCGACTCCCATCATCCGATCATCTCGCTATCAGGCATCCCGAGCGCCGTCATGGTGTTGAGAATCTTGCACCCGATCCTTGCCTCACCTCTCTGTGCCGCCAACCCTCTCGCTCGCATCGCTGAGCCCACGATAGCCTTGTAGCGATGGAACGTTGTCTCGACTTTGCTCCGTTTGCTGTAGCCCGATTCTGTGTGCCACTTTCGTTTGCCGAGCCGAGCTTGTGCTGCAATGTTGCGATTGCGCTGTCGGCTGCTCGCCGGCCCCGATGCGAGCAGGGCGCCCTTGCGCGGCGGTATCAGCACCCTCGGCGAGCGATGAGCGCTGTGATTCTCGATTGCCTCATAGACGCCGCCGGCGTCGTATGCGGTGTCAGCTCTGGCCGATGAGATGGGACTGTCGATCTGTCCGACAAGCGATGCAACCCGCGATGAATCGCGGGCTCTTTTGCTCGTCAGCTCGCCGGCGACGACTTCGCCACTCTGCTCGTCGACACACAGATGGAGCTTGCGATAGTCCCTGCTCTTTTGTGCTCTGCGCAGCTGGCCGGCGTGGACAGCGAGACCGCTGCTGTCGAACAAGATGTGCAACGGCGTCTTCTGCTTGACTTGGTAGAAGGGGACCTTACCCAGCTTCGGCTTGCGCCTCGAGATCGTGGTGTGATCGGGCACATCACTGTCTAGCTTCATCAGAGCGAACAACGACCGCAGCAATCCCTCGCTCTGCCTAGATGACAGATGAAACACCATGCCCAGGGTGACAGCCGTCTCGATGGCGTGGTTCGAGTACTTGCGTTGACGGCCCGGTTTCCTCCTCCTTGGCCGGGGCGCGTCCCAGTTCACAAGCTTGCCGGCGGTGAGCGAGATCCAGACGGTCAGGCTCCCGCGGTTGCGTAGACCCGCCTCATATTCACGCCAATTCCTCACGCGATAGGCCTTCTTCACATACTTCCCGCTGAGTGCGTTTGAAAATGCTCATGGGGAACCTCGTATCCGCGAGTACAGGACAATTGTGGACCGAGATCGCGAGTTGTGCACCAAGGCAGCGGCTTGCCCGTTGGAGGCGACTAGACTAACATCGCTCGACTCGATGTCTATGCCCCGGACCAAGACTTCTCTCAAAGGTCTACGGCGGTACCTCGCACTCGCGACCCTGGCAATCTTGACCACGATCTCTTGGGCCTGCGGTCCCTCTTCGCGGGACAGTGAGCTGGTGGACGGCGTCCCCGAAGCCGCCACGCGTTTCGGAGACGGTCGCTATCCCGATTTCGTCAACGAGCCGAGCGCCTCCGGCCCGGTGGAAATCGGCGGGAGGGAGATTGAATCGTTGACACCTCCGTTTCCATCCACCGTGAGTTTCGAGGTCGCGGTGCCTCCCGCAGGCTTTCTCGAGTTTTCGCCGGCATTGGTCATGGCGCAAAGCGTTCGCCGCGCCCGAGTCGAGTATCGAATCACTCTGGTGGGACCGGAGGGGCCAGATGGGGAAGAAGCGACCAGCATCTACCGGGAGACATTCAGAGCCAGTGAAGCCAACCGGTGGCACGAACGCCGGGTCGATTTATCATCCTGGGAAGGCCAGACCATCGTCTTGACGTTTTCGACCCAGGCGGTCCCGCCACGCGAAAACGTGCTGTGGGCCGAGCGTATCCAGACTGTGTGGGGAGCTCCGATTCTTGCCGAACGGCCATGGCGAAGATTAGCCGATACCATCGAACGGCTCCCCGCCGACTCCTCCGATTGGTTGGGGGAACAATTCGACTACTCCGGTATCGGGCCGGACGACCAAGTCACGACGATGCGCTTCGTCGTCAACCTCCTGGTAGGCGGTTTGTTGGCGCTGGCAATTCGCGAGCTCTACCGACGTTGCTCTTCAACGGTCGTCAATCGGGAGCCTTTCGCTGACGTGCTCCCGCTCTTCACACTCAGCACGATCGTCGTCATCTCGGTCGTACAG
This sequence comes from Candidatus Marinacidobacterales bacterium, assembly GCA_965219415.1. Taxonomy (GTDB): domain Bacteria; phylum Acidobacteriota; class Vicinamibacteria; order Marinacidobacterales; family DATDRI01; genus CBDCNP01. Next base: position 5,044,733 of record CBDCNP010000002.1, on the reverse strand, counting down.
TACTCGCCCGCGCTTGCCTTAGGTCTCATCGGTGCCTTGTCCATTATCAGGTTCAGAACCTCGATCGCGAGTCCCGAAGAGCTCGTGTATCTCCTCGTTTGCATTGGCCTCGGCGTGGCATTGGGAGGGAACCATCTGATGCTCGGCGTCGCGACGGTGTGTGTCGTAACGCCCTTCGTCATATGGTTGAAAGGGTGGGGTGCAGCTGGCAGGCCGGACCGCTTGGTTCTCACCGTGACCGGAGATGCGAGCCGTTTTTTCTCGAGCGACGGCCCGAGCGTCGTCGACGTCGTGCAGCACATGACGAATGGCATGACCGTGGATAGACTCGACTATCAGCAGGAAGAAGTGTTCTTTCGAGCTCAGATTGCGGTCGAGAGTCGTTCCCATGCCATGGACTTGCTGACCAAGCTTCGTGGCAGAGTGCGCAGATGCGAAATTTCGACCCAGTATACGAACACCTCTGGGCATTAAATGGTCCAGTGCGCGCTCACTCTTCGTTCGCGCGCTTGGCGCCTCACTCCTCGCTCGGCTTCCTGTTATCGGCCCACTCGGCCCGGGCTCGCTCCGCTCGCGCAGGGTGCAGTGAATCTCTTGGCACCCTGCTTCCTGCCCACCCCGCTAACCGAAGCAGGCTGAGCCAGTATGGACCTTGTTCGCTCCGTCTGCGTCTTACTGATCTTTGCGCCGTTCCTAGCTGCCGAACCTCCGCAAGCGCTCAATCAGGTCAAGGACACACGCTTCAACTACAAGCGCGGGTTCTATGCTTCAAGTATCAACGTCCTCATCTACTCCAGTACCGAGGGGGCACGCATACGCTACACACTCGACGGAAGCGCCCCTACGCCTAATCACGGTCGGGGTGACCGAAACCCCCTGACCGTGGACATAGACCGAACCACGACATTGAGAGCCATCGCCTTCAAGAAGGGGATGCTTCCCAGCAATGTCGACACTCAAACCTACATCTTCTTGAGAGATGTCGTCGAGCAGCCGGCGCTGGTTCCAGGTTATCCGAACCCCAAGCTGCCGAGCGGTATCCGTGAGACGGTGACGCTCGACTACGAAATGGACCCACGAGTCGTGCGCGATCGGCACGACAGGTTTGCGATACGTCGGGGCCTCGAATCCATCCCCACTCTCTCCATCGTCATGGACAAAGACGACCTCTTCCGACGAGTCACCCTACCGGGTAGCGACCGGACTGATGTTCTCGGCAGCGGGGTTTATTGGGGAGGGAGCATGGAGGGAAGCCGTTTCGGAAGTCGGGAGGGAAGCACGCGTCCCGCCTCGGTCGAGCTCCTATACCCTCATCGACCTGCCAAGAACACGCAGGTAGACGCTGCCGTCGAGGGGCATAGTTGGCGGCTGGTCAAACGCGCGCTCCGGCTCGTGTTCAAGAAGGAGTACGGTTCGGGAAAATTCGAATCTTCCATCTTCCGAGACGCCCCACTAAATGGCGAGACAGCGGCCGGCGTTTACGACCGGATCGTGCTCCGTTCAGGTAAGAACCGCTCCTGGGCTACAAATTGGTATCCCGAGCGCACCGCCTATACGCGCGATCAGTGGGCGAGGGATACTCAAATCGCGATGTCGGGGCTAGGCTCGCACGGGACGTTCGTACATCTGTACCTCAACGGACTCTATTGGGGCGTCTATAACGCGTGCGAACGGCCGGACGCTTGGTTCCTGGCAGCTCATCTGGGCGGTTCGATGCAGGACTGGTTCGCGGTGAACGAAGATGGACCCCTTCATGGAGACCCGGCGCGGTGGAATTATCTGAGGCGCGACCTCAAAGACAAGGACATGCGAGAACCCTCCCATTATGAAGAGCTCCAGGAGTACTTGGACGTCACACGGTTTGCGGACTACCTGATCCTTTGCTGGTACATGCACGATTGGGATTGGCCGGACTACAACTGGTTCGCCGGACATCGCGTCAACCCGACCTCTGCCATGGTGTTCTTTGTATGGGATGCGGAGCTCAGCTGGGAGACCGGCCCGGCAGCAGCAGCTTGGGTACATCCTCGCTTTCGCGCCGACCACGATGGCACAGAGCCCAACATGGTGGGCTTATGGCACGCACTCAGAAAGAACCGTAACTTCATGATTCTATTTGCGGATCGCGTGTATCGTCACTGCTTTAACGAGGGAGCCCTGACCGAAGCCAACGCCACGGCGCGTTGGCGATCTCTCAATCAGTTCGTCAAGGACGCTCTCCTTGCCGAATCTGCTCGGTGGGGGGACGCGCGCGAAGAAGTAGGCGCGACGAGGCGAACTCGAGAAAATACGTTCTTTCCGGAAGTGGAACGCGTCGCGGAGCGGATGCGCGGGAACGTCGAGAAGTTGATTCAGGCCTTACGTCAAGAAGGCTATTACCCTACGCTCGATCCCCCCGAGCTAGGGTATTCCACGACCTTGACCGGCGGGAAGGTCGTAGAGTTGAGCAATCTCAACAGGCTTAACCGGCCCAACGGCGACAACGGCACCATCTATTACACGTTGACCGGCGAGGATCCTCGCTCGCCCGGCGGCGGACTATCGCCGAACGCCTTGCGCGGCGGCACCGGGAAACAAATTGCGCTGGGACTGTCTACCCCGTTGGAGGCTCGTGTCAAAACCGAGGGGCCCGAAGGCGAATGGAGTGCCCTCGCTGAAGCGACGCCCGGCTTTCTCGCCGAGGTTGGAGCGAACTCTTCACCTCCCCGGCACGCACATCTGTTGTTCAGAGATCCACATCCATTGCGTCATTAGTTTGACTGGAGTATCATCTCCGCCACATAAGAGGGACGACGTGCTGCCAAGCTTAACCGACTGGTATAACAACCTGAGCCCCGAAGCGAACATGGTCGTTCGCTGTACGATCAATATGCTCATCGGTGGCGCCATTGGCATCTACGTCCGAGAGCTCTACAAGCGCTGCAGCACTTCCCTTTCGAATCGGGAGAACTTCGCGAATATCTTTCCTGTGCTCACCGCGGTGACGGTAGTGATCATTTTCGTGGTCAAATCGTCTTTAGCGTTGTCTCTGGGACTGGTAGGAGCACTTTCCATCGTTCGCTTCCGAACTGCCATCAAGACCCCGGAGGAGCTGGTCTATTTGTTTTTCTGTATCGGAGTTGGGCTCGCTCTTGGAGCAGAACATCGGTTGCTGACCTTCGTCGCGGTCCTCGTCGTTTCCGCCTTTATCCTGAGCCGCCGCTTTCTTAACAAGAGGGCCCGTCAGCACAACCTCCTTCTTACCGTCACCGGTGACGCGGATCGCTTCTTCCAAAAGTCAGGAGACAATGTGTTGGACATTCTCAAGGAAACCACCAAGGGCCTCACGATTCAGCGCTTCGACCTCGAAGAGGGTCAGGTTCAGTTCCGCGCCAACGTCTCCCTGCAGAGTCCAGATGAAACCACCGCCCTCATGTCGGCCCTGCAGACCAAGCTTCCACAGCTGCAAGTTTCCTACGTGAATTTGGACTCGCTTCTCTAGGGCCGGACGAGCCCAGCGTTCCGCTCGCTCAAGGTGGGTCGAGGCCTGCCAGGAGTGTCAGGAGTGTGGTGCGGCCGGGACAAGAGACGTTGTTGGAAATCGAGCATTCTTCTTGTCCGATCGTTACCAGCGGCAATCTGCGTTTCCTGGGGAAGTCCGCTGTCGATCCCCAGCACTGTCTCTTCGACGTTTTGCAGCTCCGCGATTAGCTTCTCTTCCGTCAGAAGTTCTTCCAAGAGATTGCGGAGCACGTGCTTGTATCGGGAATAGAGCTGAAGGTCCCTGCTAATTACGAAATCTAGATCCATTTCGCACCCGTAGAGGAGAGGGTCGCGAAGAGTTTCTGCCCTGCGAATGGGTTCCTCCTGGACGTCATCGAAATCCCAAGCCACCATACCGAGTCGTCCCCACTCAACGTCTGCGGCTCGCTCTTCGAAGAGGTAGAGCTCGTTGCGAGAATCTCCGTTCTCGAAGAGGCTATTGAACGCCAGCCAGAGTAGGTATTGGTCGAGGTTCAACTTGCGATTTAGTTCGTCCTCCAACCCCTTACCACTCTTCTTCCTCGTCGCGCGTCGTATCGAATGCACGAGGCGCAATGGATCGGACTGAGGGATTGAGTATTTGACGGAGTACTTTACTCTTGCTCTCCGACCGTTCGGTCGTATCACGGAAACGACCGTGGATGAGTTTCGGCGTATGGCGTCTTCGGGGCGCTCCACCAATAGGTAGAGCCCCTGAGGAATTCCGTTAATGAAAACACTCGCGTATTGAAAGTAGCTCGGAAAAAGGCCGAGCTCTGCAAGGAGGCGGTAGCTGACATACATCTCGAAAGCGCTTGGGTCGAAGAGCATGTTCAGTAGTAGGAACTTGCCAAGCTTGATTTCGCTGAATCTCTGTGCATCGAACAGCGTTACCAAGAAGCTCTTGCGGTCCGACCTCCTGGTGGTCGCCCCTCGAATGCGCAGCATCGCCGGCCGGTGCGGTCCGCGAGCAAACGAGATGTTCACTTGTGCTTGATATTTGAGGCGCTTCTGGAAGTCCCGGACAACGTTTTCCGGCATAATGAGGTCGATTCGGAAACTTGGCCGATCGATTCGGCGCTCCGCAAAGATGCGCCGCAGCTTGCTATCCTCGAGGAGGGTGATGTCATCGTTCCCCTTGCTGGGACCCGGGAAGCCGATGACCGCAAGAGTGCCAACCGTTACCAGGATTAGCGGGAAAAAGAGCCAAGGTGAGGCACGCCGAAAAGGCATTGGACTTTCAGCTTGGAACTACCGTCACTCGGTTGCCGAAGAACCTTCGAGTAAGCCTAGGCGCAGGCAACCTTGCACATACTTGGAAGATTTCGTGACATAGGGCTCGAGTGGGTGGAGCAGCTCCCGCAGCTCGTCTCCCGCAGCGGTCGGAATCTTGGCCTCCAGGATCACGAGGTCCGACCCCTTGGTACCGAACTCCTTTCGGGGACGGTTCAACCCCCTCTGAGAGTAACTGACGATGTCCTCATCCAACGTGATGCGCGCCGGGCTTGCTGACGCACGAAAGTACTCGCGTCGATACTCTGTCATCAATATGGCTTCTGGACGGGCCAGCAGCATTTCTGCGGCAGGAGCCGGTAGGATCTTCTGCAGCTCCGCCAAGAGTTCACGATAGGTCATATCTCCCAACGGCTGATGTGCGCGGAGCTCGATGCGTTCTTTGTGAACCATCGAGTCGACCCGCCTTTTGATTTCGAAGAAGAGGCGCCCACGCCGGTCATCGTCATCGTACCAACGAAGCCTGACCTTCGCCCTTCGCGGCACGCCGTCCAGGTTCTCTTGGCAGCCGCTCAATCGAACGTCGTCGTAATAGATGGTGCTGACCACCGAACTAGGACCGTTGTGTATGATGCGCTGACAATTGACCTCGAGTATCGAACGCACTTTCTCTGCATCGGCATTGGGCAGGGCAAACTTCACTTCTCGACGCGACAGATCGACTCCTGTTGCTTCTCGCGGCTCCTCGACCAGCTCCAGTTTGGCTGACGATGCGACGGTCGCCTTATCGGCTCGCTCAGAAGGCGCCTGGCCACCGCCTGCTTGAACGTCAATAGCGACCGACGATACCTTGAGTTGGGGGAGCTCCTCGCGGAGCTCCTTCAAGACGTTATCCGTTTCCTCGGTTGCTTCTACGGTCAAAATGGCGCGGAGCTCCACCCGGTCGCCATCCCGGTCGAGCCGTTGAAACGTAACCGGCTTGAATTTGCTCAAGCGCTGCAGACCGGACAAACCATCATTTGGGAAAAAATGCTGCGCGTCGCCGGCAACTTTCAGGAGCAGGGTCCTCTCATAGGCTGGACGATTCCCGATTTGGTGGAAGATGGCGAAAGCGGCCACAATCGCGGCGGCGACGAGGGCGAGAGCAAGCTGACCTGCGCCTAGCGCCAATCCCATCGAGACGCAAAACAACAGATAGACGATCTCCTCCGGGCTCTTGATGGGACCTCGGAACCGGATGATCGTAAGGGCTCCGATGAGACCCAGCGAAAGAGCAAGCGACGCCTGAACAACCGCGATGACGACGATAGTGGTCATGGTGAAGAGAGGAAACATCCTTGCGAACTCTTCCCGGTCGGAGGCCGTGGTTCCGAATCGTTTGTAGAGCGCTCCAATGAAGAGCGCCAAGAGCCCTCCCAAAAAAAGCTTGAATCCGAAGAACCAGAGGGCTCGAGCGTCTTCCGGGCTCAAACCGATGGAAGTGTTCATTTCGTGCTCATCTCCACGCGACAACGGCCCGAATCAACTCGCCACCCGTATACCGGAGCGAAGCGTCACGATCCCGGTGGCTGCCAGCCACAAGGCCCATACGTGAAAAATGGGCAAATAGAAATGCATGTCATCGGGGAAACCCATGGTCACCGCCATCGCACCCAGCCCGATAATCGCGGGGAAGACCCCGAGCCACACCGGTAGTATCTTCCACTTCAAGAGGCCCGCCGCCATGACCAGCAGCCCAAAGCCCGAAAAGACACGCCCGAAGCGAACGAGACAAGTGATGTATTCAGTATCGTTTCGCAACGAGTCGACGTATCCGCGAATTTCTGCCTCCGACTTTCCTACCATCTCGAGAGCGCCCCATGCACCGAAATGATAGTAGAACGCCGCACCCGCCGCTCCCACCATAAGACCCGCGGCCGCGACTCCCACCCCGGGCCAAATCAGAATCCGCGCTTCCGCGTCGGTCAGCAACGCCCCCAGCGCAACCAGCGCCATGACCGATACGACAATACCGAAGAAATGAATCCGATACATCCATATCCAGAACGTCAGGCTCTCGCCGACCGCGGCGAAATCCCCGACTTGGAAGAACGTCCCGATGTGGGTTGGGAGGAGCATCCAGCCGAACCACAGTAGCAAACCCGCGGCTAGGAAGGCCGACCCTGTTACCTGAGTGCTGAAGTCACGTTTCATGGAATCTCCCCCGCCGGAGAGCGACGGTTATCAAAGTTGTCTTAGCACCACCACGTACGGTCCCACCAACTGCACCAACAACACCAAAGGCCAGAGCCTGCCCCTAGACATATCGTAGTTGGCGACCAGAATCACTTCGCTTCACTGATCTCGAGGAGGTGCCCATCCGGGTCTCGGAAGAAACAAGTCGCAGGTGTCATACGACGCACGGCGGAGGTCCCGATGGACCCGGCACGGGCACACCGCCTCGCAATTGCATACTTCATAGTACGTCCACGAAAGATGCCACCGATCCCCCATCTCACACGCTCCGCGTCATTGTCATTTCATATCCAGGCCGGGGTAAAGAGCCGGAAACCAAAGCACCGCAACCGCTAAGGCTAAACACCCAAAGCCTACGGCGCGAGGAAACATCTCGTTGGTGGTCCACGTCTTTTCGATCGCGATCACCACACTCAGAATCAACATCGCACCAATGTTCATGACACCGAAGACAAACATCAGAACCATTAGCGCCCAACAACATCCCAAACAGTAGGCCCCGTGGTGAGCGCCCACCCGAAAGTGGCGAAGCGGGCCCCGCCACGACGCATATTCCAGAAGCAAAGAAAACGGAGTGCGGCACTTGGCAAGGCACCGATGCTTAAGAGAGCTTAGCTGGTAGATGCCGCAGATTGCGAAGGTCATCACGGCCGCCAACTTGGCGGCGCCAACACCGTTGAGCACGCCTAGCTCGACCACTGACCAGCCCAGCAAGAACGCCATCCCTCCGCTCACGCCCCAGACGGCGAGATAGCCGGTCGCGAAAGACGCCAGTCCGAACCATCTTTGCGAACGAATCATCCTCGTATACCTGGAGGCGAGTGGGGCCACGGACGGTAACATCATCGCCGCCATCATCACCGACCACATGGCAATGAAGGAAAGAAGAGACGTGTCCTTGACTCCGGACATCTCCTCCATCGAGCGCAGGTGGTGCCCGGTAAGGGCCCAGGCTGCCGCTGCCATTGTGAATAGCGCGGCGGAGACGGGGGTCAACCAGCTCCGGTCTGCGGACGCGTTGGTCCCCATCACTCGACCGTCTCCGGGGGCACAAGGGTCGACGTGACTGTCGTCATCCGCCACTCGCCTTCCACTTTCCCGAACGTCGACGTGAAGGCCGAAATGAATCGGCGACGGCGGCGCCCCCCTGCGCCATCCGGCTCCTCGCGATCCACCTCGACCCGGCGGACGACCCAGGCCATCGATCCCCCTGGGGAAATCTTGATCAACGGCGGTTCCAGATCCTTCCAGGCAGAGTAGGACGCTCCATCGAAGTACGCGGCAAACATCTTGCGAACCTCATCCCGGGGCTGAACCATGATGGTCCCGCTATCGATACTCACTAATTGCTCCGCGACATGCTCAACTAGCCGATCGGCGTCCAGTTCGAGATGGGCTCTTCGTTGATCTTGAAGTATCGCTTCCAGCGCGACCCGTTCCGCCTGCTCCTCGACGCTTGCCTGTGTGCATCCCACCAAGAGGCAAATTGTCGCGATTGTGAACGTCTGAGATAACATGGCGGTCACCAAGGTCGGAAGCCTAATCGTAGCTCAGCGGATCGTGGTCCGAAAGCCTGAGGATAGGCGGGAAGGACGATGCCGGCTGGAGACTCGCTACTTTGTCGATCAAGGCAGTGTGAGCAGTGACCCCTGTCGCTCCCAAATTGCGCCCCTTTTGATCTAGAATAGGGGCCCCCGTTGGCAAGAGACAGGCCGCGGCGACGGCGAGTCCGTGGCCGAGCGCGGTCCAAGGGAGCCATTCAGACATGGGCCCAACCAAAACCGAGAGAGAAACCTTCCACAACCAGGCCTTGGAGCTCGACCATCTGTATCAGACGGCCCCTGTAGGGCTCTGCCTGCTGGACCGAAACCTCCGCTACCTCCGGATCAACCAGCTGCTGGCTGAGATCCACGGCAAATCGGTGGCCGAGCACATCGGCCGCTCGGTCCAGGAGGTCCTTCCGGCGCTAGCTCCGACCCTCATGCCGATGCATCGGCGGATTCTCGAGACCGGACAGCCGATGTTGAATATCGACGTCCATGGGACGACTCCGGCGGAACCCGATGTGGAGAAGGACTGGCTGGCAAGCCATTACCCGCTTTTGTCCGAGGACGGAGCTGTCCTTGGCATCAGCGCGGTCGTGCAAGACATAAACGAGCGCAAGCGCGCCGAACAGAAAGTGCGGGATAGCGAGGAGCGCCTCCGCATCATGGCGGACACATTGCCGGAGATCTTCGCCTACGTCGACTCCGAGCAACGTTATCGATTCATGAACGCCGCTTACGAAAACTGGTATGGCGTCTCCCGAGAGGAGTCCCGAGGACATTTCATCCAAGACGTCCTCGGAAAGAGCATGTACGAGAAGGTGCGACCTCACGTGGAAGCCGCGCTCTCGGGCCAGGGCACGACACTCGAGGTGGAGGTCCCGCGCCCCGGCGGGCATCCCGGTGTTCTAGAGGCCACGCTCGTGCCGGACGCCCCGGGTGGCGGCCCGGTACAGGGCTTCTACGTCTTGGCTCACAACATCACGGCCCGCAAGCGCACAGAAGTCGCACTCGCCAAAAGCGAGGAACGACTGCGCCAACTCCTCGAGTCGACCAAGGTCATTCCGTGGGAGGCGGACGGAAAGACTTGGCAGTTCACCTATGTGGGACCTCAAGCGGTCAAGATCCTCGGGTACCCCATCGACCGATGGTATGAAACCGACTTCTGGACCGAGCATATCTATCCCGAAGACCGGCGGAGCGCCCTCGAATTCTGCGCGGCTTCTTCACAAGTGTCCAAAGAGTACGAGTTCGAATATCGCATGATCTCGTCGACGGGTTCGGTCATTTGGCTCCACGATCTGGTAAGTGTGGAACACGAAAATGGCAGCCCGGCAACACTCCGCGGCTTCATGGTCGATATCACTGAGCGCAAACGGGCCGAAGACGCGCTTCGGCATAGCCACGCACAGATCCAGCACCTCGCTGGCGAACTGATCGTCGCCCAAGAGGAAGAACGAAAGCGCGTCACTCGTGAGCTCCACGATGATGTCAATCAAAAGTTGGCCGCACTCGCTATCACTCTTAGTAAAATGAAACAAGGGCTCGACCCATCAGAGGACATTCACGGTCAGGTGACAGAGCTTCAGGGACGAACTGCCGAGTTGACCGACGACGTGCGACGGCCAATCTCACCGGTTACACCCGGCGACCATGGAGCACGTTGGTTTGGTGGCGGCCCTGAGGTCCTACTGCACTCAATTCACCAGTAATGCAAGGAATCCCGATCCAGATGAACCTTCCGGATGATTTGCGGTCGGTGTCTGCTGATGTCTCTCTGTGTCTGTATCGGGTGCCGCAAGAATCACTCCAAAATATCAACAAACATTCGGAGGCTCGGGAAGCGTGCGTAACGCTCACCGAAGCCGATGACGAACTCTGTTTACTCGTCTCCGACTCCGGGGTCGGCTTCGACGTCCAAGGCTCTAAGAGGGGCCTAGGATTGGTCAGTATGGAGGAGCGGGTCCGCCTGGTGGGTGGGACCTTGCTATTGAAGTCTCGCCCCGGAACGGGAACCGACCTCGAGGTGAGAGTGCCGGCGCCCCCGGCCGAGGAGCTCGCGTGACGCGCCCTCGAGTGCTGCTGGCGGATGACCACACCATCGTCACCGAGGGCCTGAAGAGCATCCTGGACCCGGAGTTCGAGCTCGTCGGAACGGTGGAAGACGGCCGCGCCATGCTGCTCGCCGCCGAAGAGCTTCAACCGGACGTGATTGTTGCCGACATCACGATGCCATCCTTGAACGGGCTCGATGCCGTTCGGCAGCTGAAAAAGAAAAACGAGAAAGCAAAAGTCGTCTTCCTGACCATGCACTCGGACGCCGACCTCGCAACGGAAGCGTTTCGGGCCGGTGCCTCTGGTTACCTTCTCAAGCAGTCGGCGGGCGAGGAGCTCATCACCGCCATCCACACTGTGCTGAAGGGTCGGGTTTACCTGACTCCGCTCATTCAGCAGGAGGTGTTGGAAGCCTTCATGAAGGCCGGGGGCGAGCCCGAAAAGGCCTCGGTGGAATTGACGGCACGCCAGCGAGAAGTTCTCCAGCTGGTCGCCGAAGGCCACACCATGAAGGAGATCGCGTCCGCCCTGAGCGTATCGACACGTACGGTGGAATCCCACAAGTACGATCTAATGGAGAAACTGGGCCTCCAGACAACCGCCGAGCTGATCCAGTACGCCATCAAGCGTGGGGTCGTTTCCCTGTAACCGCTTTTTAGTCGTCGAAACTTCGCTGTTTCCCCGTAATAATTCCTGACAGAATCCGTAGTTTTACGGGTAGATTCGGCCCCTTTGGTTACGGCAAGATCGCCGCTTGCAGGGGGGGCGTAGCAGAGCAGTGCAGCCCTCATTACTTCCTAAGACGACCTGGCCCCGAGGGGCGGGCCGCCGCCCCTGACCTCCTTTCTTTTCTGAGAGATGTCCCCCAGTTCTCGTCGTTTTTGATCGCAACGCTTTTCGGATATATTCTTGCAACCCACGAAAACGATGCGGAAGGAGAGACCATGAAAGGCTTACCAACGGCACTTTGTCTTGCCATCATCCTGATCGCGGCGACCGGATTCGCGCAGAAAATCACAACCGATTGGGATCGCGGCGCGGATTTTACGAAGTTCAAAACCTACGCCTATGCCAAAGGAACGCCAGTCGAGGATCCGCTCATGGACCAGCGGGTGGTCGACGCGATAGAGGCGGCGCTGGAAAAAGAGGGCATCAAGAAGGTCGACTCGGACCCCGATATGTACGTGACGTACCATGCGTCCGCCAAAGAGAACAAGCAGTACGTAACAGATAACTTTGGATACGGCTACGGCGCCCGTTGGGGCGGTGGCATGGGCACATCCACGACCCGCGCTTATTCAATACGAGAAAAGCACCATCGTCATCGACCTCTGGAGCGCAGACGGGAAGCAGCTTCTTTTTCGAGGCTCGGGAACCGATACTATCAGCGACAAGCCGGACAAGAACATCAAGAAAATCCACAAGGTCGTCGAGAAGATTTTCGACAAATACCCACCGAAGTCGAGCTAATCGCGCCGGCAGTTCGGGCTTGAGGACAGCTCAGGCTCGTAGATCTTGCTGGGCGTTCAGTAGTCGGTGGGTGCCTCGAGTCGAACGCAGGCAGGACGCCGGGCGTCCAGTAGCCCAGTAATCTCCGCACCTTTTTCTCCGCAATTTTTCCCCGAAAAATCCGCATTTCTCCTGATGACACCATACCCCCAGGAGTTGATAGCCTCTCCCCATACGCGAGGGGTGAAAGCACTCATAGGCTGGCCCTCGTTCCCCTTAGTTCAGAGGCGGGCTCGCCCCCGCGGGGGGGCGGTCCCGCCCCCCCGCGTTTTGCCGAGGAGAGATACCGTGGAGCGCCCGCAAGTCCTGCTAGCCGACGACAGTGACGCCCTGCTCGATGAGGTACGTGCCCTACTCGAGCCCAAGTTCGATGTGGTTGGGGGAGGTCGGGGATGGCGAGGCCCTGCTGGAGGCTGCCAGGCGCCTCACACCGGACGTTCTCGTGGTGGACATTTCGATGCCCAACGTTAGCGGAATCGAGGCGGCGCGAAGGCTTCGGCAGGACGGCATCGTCTCCAGAATTATATTTCTGACCGTTCACAAGGACCCGGCCCTCGTCGAAATCGCTTTCCAGGCGGGTGGCATGGCATACGTCCTCAAGTCATCTGCCGGCGAAGATTTGTTGCCCGCCATCGATGAGGCTCTCCACGGACACCATTACATTTCTCCACTCCTCCGCGTAGAGACGTCTTGAAGCCCTCTCACGGGGTTGCCGGAATTCTTCCTACTTCAGAATATCCGTAATTTTACGGATTGCAGCGAGGGCTCGGCGTTGGTTAAGATCGCAGTGCTTCGTTCCAAGGGAGGTTGCGGACCGCCAACCGCGGGCCAGCAATCGAAATGTGGAAACCAATGATTCGATTCAATTCGCTCTTCGTTTTCCTGCTTGCTATCGTGGCAACAAGTTGCTCGAGCGGCAAGTTGACGATCGACTACCCGCCAACGGAAGCAAAGTAATAGACCGTACGGCTGGCGAACAAGGAAGGCCCCCACTCAACAAGCTAAGCTACAAGGAGAATGCAAGAATGCTTCGAAAGTTGATCATCGCATCGCACTGCCTGTGCTATTTGCGCTCGGTTCTTCCTCGGCTTGGGCACAGCCCAAGGTGGAAATCGCGCCGTTTATCGGATATCGATTCGCGGGCGGCGTTACACTGGAGGCTATCAACACCGACTTGAACCTCGACAGCAACGTGAGCTGGGGCTTCACCGTCGACGTCAACGTGACCGAAACCGTAGAGCGGTAGAGTTTCTCTACGGCCATCAGAAGGCCCTGCTCAAGGCCAGGGGTGGACTCTTCGGCCCGAGCACACCATTGGACGACGTCAACACCGATTACTACCATGGTGGTGTGCTATTCCATTTCAACGAGTATGACGAGCCGGTCCGCCCCTTTGTGGTGTTCTCACTCGGCGCTACTAACTTCAATCCCGATGTCGAGGGCCTGGATAGCACGACGAGGTTCTCGTTCGGATTCGGCGGCGGCGTGAAGTTCATGGCGAGTGACCACTTTGGAGCGCGACTGGAGTTCCGAGGCTACTCCACGAACACCAATCTCACGCAAACCGGGTGGGTTTGCGGTTACATCACGTGCGGTCTGGTGACCGGCAGCCAGTATATCTTTCAGGGAGATCTGACTGGCGGGGTGATCATCGCGTTCTAGTAAGGCGCACTCGAGGTCAAACGGGGCGGCCGCGGATCGGCCGCCTTTTTTTTCGGCCAGAGCCAAGCCTAGAAAGACACCTGAAGCCGTCCTTGGAAAACCCACACCGGATCGGCGGACTTGAGCTTGGCCCGGATCACGTTGAAGGCCACCCGGGTGGAGTAGGTAGGATACCAATTGAAGGCGGCGGTTAGGTCGTTGAGCTCACCTCCGGTGACGATTTTGTCGGTCAGATCGATGCGAGAGAAGCGAAAGGCGACCTCGAAAGCGCCACGACCTCCCGCGCCGTCCCGCAACTCGTGCTTGGGCTGAGGTCGTCCGAACCTGCCCTCGCCCGCCAGGTAGGGGCGGGCTTCGCCGGTGAGGAAATAGCTTCCCATGACGTAAAAAGCGTAGAAGAAGAAATCGCCTTGGTTGTCTGTCTCCACAGTGGCCGGCACGAACTCCCCCTGAAACGACCAGCGGCCTCGTTGCACCGCATTCTCGACGACGGCGATGTTCACATGGGTGGACGGAAACTCGCCCGTCTCCACAAAGTTCGGGGCGAGGTTGGACTCGGGCTGAGAGGAGAACTCGATCGTGGGGTCGACGTTTCGTCGCCACAAGTCGATTCCGAGGTGCACCAGCGTCTTTCCCCCTCTGGGATGAAAGGCACCCGCGAAGCGACCCAACGTACCGATGTTGTCCGTGTTTTTCAAATTAATATCTTCGCTTTCCGGCTGAAGGATTCCAATCGCCCATCTTATCTTTTTGCGCGGCGCCGCTCCGTAGAACAACAAGCCCGAGTTGCGGGATGGGAGGAAGGCACTGGTGAGGCTTCTCGGCCGTTTCCGGGCACTTCTGGGCTTGGAAGGATACACCGCCGCCGATAGTACGACGTTCATGGAGACGCGATGATCTGAAGCGTCGGGATGGGAAGCTCGCGCAGTCCAAAGTAGGCATCTTGAAGATTGGGCGGATTCGCGGCAGTGAAGTTCCCAGCGGAAACGGAAATGGACTCCAAACGTCCCATCCGCATAGATCCGCGCGCGACGCCACTCGACGCCGTCTTCGATGGGAACGCCGAGAGCTTCCTCTGCGGAGTCGGTGTTGGAGAATCCGGCGGTGTCGTTCTGGACATCACCCGCGAATTTGATCCTTAGATTGTTCCAGGTCGTATCGAGGTAAAGCCCGTTGGCCCAGTACAGGTACTCGTGCCATGAGGCGTGCTCTTCCTCTTCTTCACTGTCTTCTGGCTCGGTCGGACCGGCGTCGGACGTGTCGGATGTTTCCTGCTCCTTCTCCTGTTCCTTGTCCTCGTCGCCGCTCGTGGTTTCTTGACCCCCTTGGTTCTGCCAAGGGTTCTGTCTAGCCGACGCCCCAAAGGTGGGGATGTCCCGGCCGCTGTTGAATTTGGTCGGGTAGCGGCGGCACCTGTGAATACTCTTAGGCAGCAAACTCATCGCTGTCAAGAGATTTCTGTTTGCTTCTAAGCGCGTGAACGAAAGCGCCCATATGGCGATAGCCTTTGATACGCCGGAACTTTTTCTGCGCGGTGACGACGCCAAGAGCGGTCCATCGGCGAACCATGGAAGGACTCTTCCAACGCTTGAGGTTTCTCGATACTCTGCGAATGGTTCCGTTGAGATTCTCAATGGCGTTCGTCGTGGCAAGAGACTGGCGAAGTAAGGCGGGCAGCGCGAGCTTCACGACCGTGAGTGTCTCTTCCATCCCTTCACGAAGGCTTCCGGCAGCTTCGTCGTAGCCGTTTCGCTCGAGCCACGACACCAATGCCTGAAGTCGCTTGCGCGCCTTGTCGGCACTCTTGCACTTGTAGGCTTCCTTCATCGTCTGGAGTACGTAGGCGTGACGAGACTTGGGAAGGTACGAGCGAAGATTCCGGAGTTTATGGATCTGGCACCTTTGGATGACCGCGAGGTCCCCCAAAACGTCGACGAGTGCCTTGCGGATGCCTTTGCCTCCGTCCACTACGCAGAGAATCGACTCATCGACGCGCAAGCCCCGCTCGAGAAGGTCCTGCAACATCGCGGTGCACACCCGAGAGTTCTCCGTCGAGCCCAGCCATATACCCAGGGGCACCTTCGTTCCATCTATTGTGATACCTAGAGTTACGACGACGGTCTGTCCGGCCACCTCAAGGCCATCCAGCATCAGTGCCGCAAGCTCGAACTCCTCTAGCCGCCGAGACAGGTATTCCTCGAGCTTCTTAGTCGTCTGGCTCACGAGGTGACGGCTGGCGGCACTCTTACTCGTGCCACGAGACTTCAACTTGGCCGCGGGTTTGTTCAGACTCGATTCGTAATTTCGGGTCGATACCCCCACCAAGATCTGATTCAACACTCGCTCTGGAAGCGGGTCTTCTTCGCGGAAGGCTTCGAAGTGTGGAAGCGACGCCTCCTCGCCCGACTTCGAGCGAACTCGAGGTCGCGACACTTGGATGCGACGACCACCGAAGCTCAGCTCTCCGTTCGTGCTCCCCCAGTGGTTATGAGTTCGCTCCTTCTCGTGCTTGCCCTTGAGCCCCGCGATCTCCTCGGCGTCCTCTCTGAGCAGTAGGTGCAGAGCTGTCAGTCCTTGCTCGTACACCCATTCCGTCAGTTCCGCCTTCGTGGCCGCGATCCCAGCTATCATCGGTAGCAGTATCTGACCGACTTGGCCAACTACCTTGCCCGTAGGCGAGTGCGTTTGCTTTCTTACTGGCTTCTTTGATTTCCTAGGCATTGGTGGCTCCTTGTCCCCCTCTGGAGACGGTTGTTTGGCAGACCTATTCTTAGGCCGGCCAAGGAGCCGCCGCTACCCCAAATTCAACATCCGGCGGGACATCCCCCCCCAGACGGTAGAATCAGGGTAAGGATCACCATCAACATGAGCCTTCCCGATTGCCATAGGAGCCCCACGGGGACACCGGACACTATACTCGTTCGCAGATACGGCGCGTCAGACATTCACAGATCCAGCCCATTGGAACGCCGTGCGAGACGGCTTTTATCGCCAGGGAGTTAATATATACCAGACTTCCATGAGATCTCGTGGCAGCACCGTTCGCGAATGGGTTATCGAGCCCATCGGCCTAGAAGTACGAAACCTGCCTAAGCCCATCTCCGTCAAGAGACTATTCGGAAACGAGCATCGGGTGGAGATGGAAATTGGGGCTGGGAAGGGGGCCTTCCTCGACGAAGCGGCGAAGAACCGGCCGGCGGCCAACTTCATCGGCATCGAGCGTTCCAAACGATACTGGCGCCTCGCCAGCGATCGAGTCCGTCGTCACGGGTGCTCGAACGTGCGGTTGATTCTCGTTGACGCCGGCTACTTTCTTGACGAGTTCGTACCCGACGACTTCCTGAGCGCCATCTACGTCCACTTCCCCGACCCCTGGCCGAAGAAGCGTCATCAAAAGCGCCGCCTGATCCAACCCAAGTTCTTGCAACTGGTGGCACGGGTTCTGACGCCTGGAGGCAGGTTGCAGGTGGTGACCGACCATAAAGACTATTTCGATCACATAGTGGAGGTTGTGAGTTCTTCTTCCCTCTTGCAGAGCGA
Organism: Candidatus Marinacidobacterales bacterium; assembly: GCA_965219415.1. GTDB lineage: Bacteria > Acidobacteriota > Vicinamibacteria > Marinacidobacterales > DATDRI01 > CBDCNP01. The sequence continues at coordinate 5,027,454 of CBDCNP010000002.1, read as the reverse complement.
GTACCAACCACCCTCCACAGCGGCAGCGGGGGAGCTGGTTGGCTCCGACTTCGAGAAAAAGTATTGCCTGGAAGGACGAGGTTCGTTCGCGCTTGCCGCGGTCAGGATAAACCGACCCTCACGAATTCGGAAGTTGGGCTAAGCAGCCGCTTGCGACGATACACGACCCGTTTCCAAGATGTGCTCGGGGACCGATTTGAGATCCCAAATCAAGCCCAACTTAGACAGCAGAAAAAGTCCGTAGTAGGTAAGGTCGACCTCGTACCAATAGAATCCTTGGCGGGTTGCGGTTGGAAAATGGTGATGGTTGTTGTGCCAACCTTCGCCCATGGTCAGTAAGGCCAACATCCAATTGTTCTTGCTCGTATCGTCGGTCTCGAATCTCTGCCGCCCAAAAACGTGAGACAGAGAATTGATGGTGTAAGTGGCGTGCGCGAGTACAACCGTCGAGATGAAGAAACCCCAGACAAGCATCTGCATGCCATTGGTTCCGAGTTGAGGACTAACCTTGGCAAGGAGGGCGCCCAAGAAGAAGCTCGCCGTTCCGAGCAAGATAGGCACCAACACGTCGAACCGATCCAGAAATCTTAATTCGGGAAATTTCGCCAAGTCCGGGACCAAACGCGTCTTAGTCGTGTCGTTCACCCGCGCAAAGACCCAGCCAATGTGGCTATACAAGAAACCGTGACGCGTGGGAGAGTGCACGTCCTCTTCCTGATCGGAATACAGATGATGCGTACGGTGGTGAGACGCCCACCACAAGGGCCCCTTCTGAGTTGCGGAGCTGCCAAGCAGAGCGAAGGCGAATTGGAACCACCGAGAGGTCTTGTAACTCCGGTGAGACAAGTAGCGATGGTAGAAGCCCGTGACCGCGAACATCCGCAACCAGAACAAGGCGAGGGCAACGCCGACCGCGACCGGGCTCCAGCCGACCCAAATGACGCCGAATACCATCAGATGTACGCCGACGAAAGGCACGGTCTTCCGCCATTGAATGCGCCTCGCCTCAGCCGGAAACTCGCGGACACTCGAACGGTTTTTGTCTAAACCTACGCTCGATTCTAGCATCCCGAACGTTACCCCTCTCCTGGCCAAAAAAAGCTCCACCAACATGGTAGCATGGAACTCCCCCTCATCGGAAGGGATCCCCGGCGCCGCGGACGTGGCTCCTACGCACTGTGGGACTCCCTGGGACCGAACACTAGGCTTGTTTTAATTAGATTTCAAGTATCTTGCGGAGTGAGGCCTTGGAAAAGGCTCACGACCGATCGGGTACTAGTTTACCATGAAGGTCTCAGGGCCGACTAGTGCGGTTGTAAACCACATATCAAGAGTACTTTAGGGCGTCGAGGCCGTACCGTTCACGCGTTCCTCCCCTGCAAAATATTTTGCTCCGACAACTCCTGCAGGGCGCGAGCCACATAGACCCGCGCCATTTTCTTGCGGTAGTCGTGCGTCAGATCCGTATTGTCGAGCGGCCGGGCCGGCCGGTAGGCCGCGGCCGCGGCTTCCTGAATGAGCTCGGCCGAGAGCTTTTTGCCAACGAACATCTGCTCGGCCTTGGTGGCTGCGACAGGCGCCGACTCCACAGCCGTCAGGACGATGCGGGCTTTCTCCACCGTCCCGTCGGAACCGGTCTTGAGTGCGGCCGCCACTCCCACAATAGGGAAATCGATGCTTCCCCGACGTCTCAATTTCAAGTAGGTGGCGCGGGTTCCATCGACCGGGGGAACATGTATTTTGGTCAGAACTTCGTCCGACCGTTTCGCTGTGTAATCGATACCGTCCTGTTTGTACAGGTCCCCTACTGGGATCCGGCGCTCACCTTCCGGCCCCACCAAAGTCACTTCGGCCTCGAGGGCAATGAAGACCGGAGCAGTATCCGAAGAGGCGATGGCCCAGCATCGCTTGCTGCCAGGTGCCACCCAGCAAATGTCTCCGTCTTTCTTCATGCAGAAATGGATGGCTTCCCGCCACTCGAAGTTCTGGTTGTAGTAGTTGCAACGAGTGTCGATACAAAGATTGCCACCGATGGTGCCCATGTTTCGCAGGATCGGCGAGCTGACCAGACCGGCAGAACGAGCCAGCGCCGGGTACCCCGAAAGGAGCATGTCGGATTCGGCGAGCTCGGTGAGCGTCAATAGCCCACCGATCTCGATTCCCTTCTTGGGGCTTCCCTCTAGTTCGCGGAGCCCTTGGACTCCTCGAAGGCCGACCAAGACCCTCGGTTCGAACTGTCGTCGCTTCATGTTGGGGTATAGATCGGTGCCACCGGCAACCGGCACCGCTTCCGGACCGTGGTCTTTAAGCATACGCGCCGCTTCCCGCGCCTCGCTGGGAGCGAGATATCGAAACGGCGGAAGCCGCATCATGCGGGCTGCTCCTCCCCCGTGGTGGATACCGGCAAGGGTGGCACCTCGAGCGGTTCGGGAAAACCAAAAGTAGGAACCTCTGGTGAGCGTAAACGCCCGTCCATGGCCAAGAGGATTTTGGCGGGCGTTACCGGAACCTCGTCCACTCGAACCCCTACCGCATCGTAGATGGCATTGACGAGTGCGGGGATGACCGGGAGTAGTGGGCCTTGCCCGCACTCCTTGGCGCCGTACGGCCCTTGCGGGTCGAGGGTTTCTACGAGAATGGACTCCACCGGCGGCATTTCCAAGAAGGTCGGGCTCTTGTACTCGAGCAGCGAGGGGAACTTGTGAACCCCCAACCGGAAGACCTGCTCCTCCATCAGGGCCTCGCCGAGACCCATGTAAACACTCCCTTCGATCTGCCCGATAGTGAGAAGTGGATTGATGGCCTTTCCGATGTCGTGCGCGATCCAAATTTTGTCGATGGTGACCCACCCGGTCTCCTCATCTACTTGGAGCTCGACGACGCAGACGGAATAACTGTAGGTCGGACTCGGACCGACGCCCGCCCCTTTATAGCGCGCCGCGGAGCGAGGTGGCTTGTAGCTTCCCGTCGAGCCCAACGTTCCATGCTCGGCCTCGGTCAGCACCACCGCCTCGGCGAAGGTCATTCCTTTCTCCGGATCCTCGGCGTCGAAGACGCGACGGTGAGCCATCCGGAGCCTTTCGGGCGGAACATCGAGCCCCTTAGACACCATGGCGAGTAGGAGTGGTTTGAGCCGTCGGGCCGCTTGGATCGCAGCATTGCCGGTCATTAGGGTGACGCGGCTGGAGTAGCTCCCGAGATCCACCGGGGTCAGGTCCGTATCCGCCGTCACAACGCGAACGTCCGAGACCCCGACCCCGAGCTCTTCTGCAACCACGTAGGCAAGCACCGAGTCCGATCCCTGGCCAATATCGGTCGAGCCACAAAAAGCGGTGACGCCTCCACCGCGGTCCAACTGCAGCTGAACTCCGCTGTGCGGGAGGTGGTTCCAGTAAATAGGGAGTCCCGCGCCACTGATGTAGCTCGAGGCAGCGATCCCGACTCCCCTCCCCTTGCCAAGTTTTCCGTGCTTTGCGGCAAAGCCGGAGCGCTTGTCAACGCGATCCAGACACTCCTTCAAGCCGACGGTGCTAAGGCGAAGCTGATTCGCGGTTATCGAGAAAGGCTCCACGAGATGCCGGCGGCGGAGCTCTAGTGGGTTGATGCCGAGATCCTCCGCGATCTTGTCCAAGTGACACTCCAGTGCGAATCGTGGCTGCGGCGTACCGTGTCCGCGCTTAGGGCCGCAGGGGGGCTTGTTGGTAAAGACCCGCACCCCTTCGAATTTGTAACACCCCACCCGGTAGGTCACGGTCTGTAGCGCTCCTGTGTAGTAGAGACTCGCCACGCCATAGCTCCCGTATGCACCTCCATCCAAGAAGGAACGGAAGTGCATCGCAATAATTTCTCCATCACGCTTCACGCCGGTCTTGATCCACATCTTCACCGGATGCCGTCCGCGGTGGCAATAAAACACCTCTTCGCGCGTCAGCGTGACTTTGACCGGGCGGCGCGTCTTCATAGAGAGCTTTCCGACCACGAGCTCATGACTGAACGGATCGCTCTTGCCCCCGAAACTGCCCCCGTTCGGACACGCGATCACACGTATATGCGAGGCCGGCATTTCCAACACCTTTGCCATGGTACGATGAACATAGTGCGGTGTCTGGGTCGACGACCATAGGGTTAATTTATCGTCGGGGCCGTATGCAGCGACCGCGGCATGCTGCTCCATGGGAAGATGGGTGTTGCCCTCGAAAAAGAAGGTGTCCTCTCGGATATGATCGGCTTCCCGAAATCCCTCCTCGACATCACCGAACTCGAGCGCTACCGCCTTGTGGATGTTTCCTTGCGCTCCATAGTCATGGATGCGTTCTTTTTCTTCGCCTAGCGCTTCCTCGATCGACATGATCGGTGGGAGGACTTCGTACTGCACATCGATGAGTCCCAAGGCTTTCTCTGCGGTTTCCTCGTCCATGGCGGCGACCGCGGCCACCGGATCTCCCACGAAGCGGACTTTGTCGAGGCACAAGGCATGCTCGTCCTGAGATACGGGTAGGATCCCGAAAGGAATAGGAAGCTCCGAGCCGACTAGCGTGGCGACGACGCCGGCAAGCGCTTCCGCTTTGCTCGTGTCGACGCTCAAGATGCGCGCGTGTGGATGAGAGCTCCTCTTGATCTTACAGTAGAGCATTCGGGGAAGCGTCAGATCGTCCGCGAACACTGTTTCCCCGCTGACCTTCGCCATGGCATCGACTTTGGGGAGGGGCTTCCCGATAATGCTGAGCTTGTCTTCACCCGAGGGTGCCGTGGGCTCGCTGGTTTGTTTTCGCCTGGGCTTGGCGCCGACCTTGGTAGGCACGTTTCCGGGGCCTTACTCTTTCAGCCGACTGGCGGCGAGCTCTACCGCCTGAAGGATCTGGATGTAGCCCGTGCACCGGCAGAGGTTACCGGCCAGTGCCTCTTGAATGTCGGGACGCGTGGGGCTGGGGTTGCGATCCAAGAGGGACTTCGCCGCCAGGAGGATTCCGGGAGTACAGTAACCGCATTGGGCTGCACCCACTTCGGCGAAAGCGGTTTGGAGGGGATGGTGAGAGCCCTTCTCGACCATTCCTTCCACCGTCACGATCTCGCGGCCCTCGAGCTCTATCGGCAGTGCCAAGCAGGAGAGGACCGGCCCTCCATCGACAAGCACTGTACACGTTCCGCATTCGCCCAGCTCGCATCCGTGTTTCGTGCCGGTGAGTCGTAGCTCCTCTCGCAAGACCTCGAGGAGCGTCTTGTGGACGGGGGCCGCCACCGCAACCGACTCGCGGTTGACGCGCAGATGGAGCAACACCTTTTCTGACATCGAGTTACTCTACCACCTAACCGAAAGAGCTTGCTAGGTGAGCGTGAGGTTCAAGTGTAGCGGGCGTCCCGGTGCTCGGGCAGGAAGAAACCAGGAAGGAGCGCGTCGACCCTCAGAAGCGCCTCGCGGGTGAGCACGACTCGGTCCCCCTCCCAATCGAGGTAGCCCTTTTGTCTCAGATCGTCAAAAGTAGGCTGGAACTCTTTCTTGACGTCCCGTTGAAACTTCTCTCGGAAGTAACCGAGGTCTAGGTTCCCCAGCTTCATTTGCAGAATGAGCTCCCGTATCAACCGTTCGGTATCACCGATCGGTAACGCTCTCTTAAGAGGCAAATTTCCCGCTCCCACCGCCGCAACGTAATCCTCGAGGCGGTCCATGTTCTGATAATGAACGCCTCCCAGGTAGGAAAAGGATGAGACACCGATGCCCACCATGTCCGCGCCGTGCCATAGGCTATCGCGGTAGGCGAACTTAGCGGGCTTGGGGCCCTTCGCAGCGGTGTATCCGCTCGAGACCCGGTAGCCGACTCTCTCCAGCGCGGCGAAGGCCTCACCAACCCAAGCGCGTTTCTGCTCCCACCCGGCCACCGCAACCGGCTGCCCCTCGACCCGGATCTCCTGGGAGTAAACGGTATTGTACGGAAGCTCCATCTGGTAGATGGTCACGCTGTCGGGAGAAAGTTCGATGGTCTTGCGGACACACGACTGCCAGTTCTCCTCCGTCTCACCAACCATCCCCGCAATGAGGTCGATATTGACGTCGGAGAAACCTGCTTTCTCAATCCATTCGTAGGCTCGATAGATCTCATTGCTCTCGTGAGCGCGGCCGTTCTCTCGCAAAATGGCATCGTCGAAGTTCTCGACGCCGAGGCTCATGCGCGTCACGCCGATTTCCTTGAGAGCCTGGACTTTAGCGCGGTTCAACGTCCCCGGCTCGCATTCAAAGGTGACCTCTTCGGCGTCGCCCCACTTCACGGACCCGCGGAGCTTTTCCACCAGGGAGATAAGCTGCCGAGTGCTCAGAAACGAAGGGGTCCCACCGCCGAAGTATACAAATCGGAGCGGCCGTTGAGAGAAGGCGGCGTATCGGCGGTAGAGAGCCAGCTCGGCGGTCAAAACATCCGCGTAGTTTTCTACATCACGGCTATTCTTCTCGGTGTAGACGCGGAAGTAGCAGAACTTACACCGTTTCCGGCAAAAGGGAATATGCAGATAGAGCCCAAGAGGAACCGTTGGATTGGAACCATCGGATAGCACTCTTTCTACAGCGGGAAGATGCTCTTGGGACCAGAAGGAGAAGGGAGGGTAGTTCGCTACGAAATAGCTTCCGACTTCAGTCTGCTTTTCATTGGAATCAGAAGTCTGGGAAGGACCTCCGAGAGAGCCCTCGGGGGCGCGCGAGTTCGAGGAGGCCATTCCGGTCGTGTGCTCCGTGCGGTAAGGGCTACATTTCTTCGGCAAACGAGGTTGGAGCCAGCTCCTTTGCCCCCCCTCGGGTGAGTTAAGGCCCATTTTAGCACGGTCGTGATTGACCGATCGATTTGACATCCAAACACCTGAAGGACTAAATGGCACGGATCAGGGTCACAGGGGCGCGCGGATATGCCATCGATCGAGGGTTGCGGTCTGCCGCTGGTTTTCAAGACGGAGGGAAAAGCTGTTCCTGTTGCGAGCGGGGCTCGCCTTTCGGAGAACGCTGTCCCCATGAGGACCGAAGTGCGCTCGCTCGACGGCATGCAGAAAGAGGCGGTGGTGACCTGCGAGTCCGATGGCACCACCTGGCGGCTCGTCTCCGATGAAGGTCACTATCTCAACGGGAAAGACATGGCGCCTTTCCCTCTGGCGTTCTTCACCGCGGGAATGCAGTTCTCTTTCTTGAGCGAATTCCTCCAGGGTGCACGTGCGCAGGGCGTCGCGCTCGATGAGGTGTCGCTCGCCCAAGACAATTTCTATTCGATGGAGGGCTCGTTTTTGCGAGGGGACGCCACCGGCGGTGCCAAGCCCGCGGTGCTCCGTCTCAATGTGAAGTCCAGGGCATCGCCTTCCGAGATCGCCGAGCTATCGCGGATGGCGGAGGCCAGCTCACCAGCCCAGAGCCTAATGCGGAACTTGATGCAGAACACCTTCTCGCTATCACTGAACGGCCGACCGCATCCCATCGATGACCTCGTGGCGTCGCCTTCTCCCAACGAACAGGATCCGGCTGCTCACTTCGACCGGGTGGTGCCTGGTTCGGAGGGTTTTCTTCCCGATATCATCAAGCGGGTGAAAAAGGCCGAGAAACGCACCGGAGTCGAGGGAGGTGCCGGCAGCAGTCTTCAAGCCGAGCAGAAGCGGACCCTCCATGTCCACGGCGACGCGAACTGGCTCGGGGACATGCTGATGGAAAGCGTCGTTCACCTCTACAAGCCTATCGGCAGCAGTTTCCGCTTTGTCTCCGACGAGACGAAGACTCAAGGAGGCAAGGCGAGCGCTCCGCCGCCTCTCGCGTACCTCAGCGCCGGGATTGGCTTTTGCTACATGACGCAACTCGGCCGCTTCGCGCATATCAAGAAACAAGCCCTCGACTCTTACCGCATCGTTCAAAAGAGCGCGTTTCAGTTCAGTGGAGATTCACGAGTCGGAAGTCGAGGTGCTACCATTGAGCCCGTGGATACCCGGGTGTTCCTCGATGCCCAATTCGCGGAAGACGATGACGGCCCGAGACTCGTGCGCATGGGACAACAGACCTGTTTTCTTCATGCGGCCATGCGCGGAGAACATCCGAGCAGAATTTCGGTTGAGCTGAATGGAAAGGAGCTGTAGCCGAAGCTCTGGCGTCCGCTCAACGAGCATGCCAGAGTTTTCACTTCGTCATTTTCCTACCTAACCCATCGCCACGTGGTGCCGTCACGAATGCCTCAGATAAGCAGTACCTTGCGCTAGACCTTGAGGAAAAGGCGAGGCTAGCCACGGTGTACTACGCGTCACGCGGGCCTCCGAAACCATCGTGCTCGAGTACTGGTTCTACTACGTCTGGAACGATTACTCTGCCCGCCCGGGACTCTTTCCGTTCTGGTTCAATGGGCACGATGGCAGGGCGCATCTCCTGGTAGAACTGGGCTCTCATGCGGCCGGCACCGACGCGAACCGCGACCGGATATTCACGCCCGGCGATGACGGTGAGTCCGGTTACAAGATCCTCTGGGGGGGCAGGGACAGAGGGCTTACGTGGAGCCGGTACAACCCTGCCTATATGGACAGCCGAGACAACGGGGACTCTGTTTTGTTCTGCCATGCCGAATCGAATGGGCGGCACGGTTGCCCTTCCAATTCGTTTCCATATCACCTAGTTCCAGTCGATGAGCTTTACCGACACTTCGACTACTTTGATTGGTCCAGTGAGCAGTACAAACAGGCGTTTGGACTTGACCCGCTTTCGTGGACACCTAATCCTTTGGGAGACAGTAGTCCACGATGTCAAAGCAGGGAAACAGATACGCGGCCGAATTCCGGCGCCAAATGGTAGAGCTGGTGCGAGCTGGCCGCGGCCCCGAAGAGCTGGCGCGAGAGTTTGAGCCCTCGGGCCAGACGATCCGGAACTGGGTGAACCAGGCGGATCTCGACGAGGGTCGCAGGCAGGACGGTCTGACGAGTGAGGAGCGTGCGGAGCTCCGCCGCCTGCGACGGGAGAACCGTCAACTACGGTTGGAGCGGGAGATCCTCTCAAAAGCCGCGGCCTGGTTCGCTCGGGAGACCGAGTCGGTACCACCGAAGCCTTCCGATTCGTGAGGGCGAACCAGGATTCACTACCGGTTGCCACGATGTGCCGACTGCTGGACGTCTCCGCCAGCGGCTACTATGCGTGGCTTGAGCGTGCCCCGTCGGCCCGCGCGGTGTCGGATGCGGAGTTGCTTGAGAAGATCCGGGCGATTCACACCGCGTCGCGGAGCACGTACGGCGCGCCGAGGATTCTCCACGAGCTACGAGAGACACACGAGCTCCACGTCTCACGCAAGCGTGTAGCGCGGCTGATGCGCGAGGCTGGCATTCAAGGTGTTCACCGGCGCAAGAGGGCGCACACTACGATTCGCTGTGACGACGCCCGTCCCGCCCCCGATCTCGTCGACAGGAATTTCGAGGTGGACCGGCCCGACCGCCTGTGGGTCGCCGATATCACCTACGTGCCCACGTGGTCGGGCTTCTTGTTCCTCGCCGTCGTGCTGGACGCCTTCAGCCGACGCATCGTCGGATGGGCAATGGCTACCCACCTGCGGACGTCGCTCGTCTTGAGCGCCCTCGACATGGCGCTGTTCCAACGCAAGCCCGGCGACGTCATCCATCACTCGGACCAGGGCACGCAGTACACGTCACTAGCGTTCGGCCAGCGATGCCGGGAGGCCGGGGTGCGACCGTCGATGGGTTCGGTCGGGGACTGTTACGACAATGCGATGTGCGAGAGCTTCTTCGCGACGCTCGAGTGCGAGCTGATCGAGCGCCGGTCGTTTCGCTACCACGCTGAGGCGCGCATGGCGACCTTCGATTTCATCGAAGGCTGGTACAACCCGCGACGACGACACTCCGCCATCGACTATTGCTCGCCTATCCAATTCGAAAGGAGGTACTATCGCGACGCTTGATCCCTAACTCTTAACCTGTCCACGAAAGCGGGGTCACTTCAGTTCGAGACTAAGGTGCATCCATTCAAGAAGTTCTTTGGGAAATCGAACGGCGATTCCGAGAAACTAGTACTTCCCCCCGCAACTGTTGCCGACCAGGAACGGGCCATCGACAATTTCTCCTCCCCGAAAGAGGAGTCATGTTTGGAATAACTACCGTGGGTTTTGATCCGGGAATCTTTTTCGGCGGGAGGTATTCGTTCTGCACGGATCGAAGTTTATTCCGGACTTGTTGCTGCAAGTCGATCCGGTACTGACCATCGGTGGACAAGGACTTTTTTCGACCGCGGCGCTGGCGTCCTATCCGATTAGCGCCATGACAAAGCTACTGGCCGGCGTAGGCTTCGTGACCGACTTCGAGGAAAGCCAATGGGATTTGGTTGGCGGTCTCGAGTTTAGACTCGGTGGCTTTCGCTTGTCGGTAACGGGCAGAACGCTCGGTGAAGTAACCGAGTCGGCCCTCGACCTACGGCTCTATTATTTCTTTTGACCATGATTCCGCTTGCAACAGCAAGCGTTTCGCTTCGCCGACGAGAAAGACCGAGCCGGTCACAATGACCTCCCCTTTGTTTCCCGCCTTCAGACGCGCGCTCGCGAGTGCTCGTTCCGGAGAATCGATCGCTTCGCATGAGCCGCCGCGCCGCGCCGCAACCCTTACCACGCTCTCGGGATCTTGGGCCCTCGGATTCGGAGGCCGGGTCACGATCAAGTGTTGCACATGAGGCAGGAGGGCATCGAGCATTGCGGAGGATCTCTTGTCCTTCATGACACCGTAGACGAGTACACGATTGGAGTGGGGATGTTCTTCGAGATAACGAGCCAACGCGGCAGCGGCTAAAGGGTTGTGCGCGACATCGACGAGAAGAGGCGGTGCGTCTCCGATTCTCTCTAGGCGCCCTTCCCAAACGGTAGAAGGGACTCCTACCGTTACCGATTCCTTCGAAATCTCAAACCCCGACTGGCCGGCGAGCTCGGCGATCCTGACCGCGAGTGCAAGGTTAACGACCTGGTGCTCACCCGCCAGCGGCAAGAACACTTCGGGATAGACCGCCTTGGGTGTCTCCAATCGAACCCATTGTCCACCTTCCGCCTCTTTTGTTCGCCAATTGACTTCTCTTTGAACTTCGAACAACGGAGCGCCTTGGCGGGCAGCCTCCGAACGGACAATGGCGAGCGGCTCTTCTTCCGTCACCGTCGTGACCACCGGCCGGCCTGGCTTGATGGTTGCCGCTTTTTCGGCGGCGATAGCGGCAAGAGATGTACCTAGAAAGCGCTCGTGATCGAAACCGATGTTGGTCACCGCGGTGATGTCGGCAGGAACTATGTTGGTAGCATCCCAACGACCTCCCATTCCTACCTCCAGCACTGCAATCTCGACTTCCTTTCGACGAAAGAACTCGAAGGCGCACGCTGTCGTCAGCTCGAAAAAGGTTGGCTCGGTGAGGAGCTTCTGCTCCTGTCTCAATTGGACGGTCGCCTGCTTCACCTCTTCGACGACATCAGCGAGCTCATCGGAGGTGATCAGCTTGCCATCCGCCATCATCCGCTCCTCTAAACGAACCAGGTGGGGTGAGGTATACCGCGCCGCGCGATGTCCGGCGCCACGCAGAATGGATTCGACGAGTGCGACGGTCGATCCCTTGCCGTTGGTGCCAGCAACCAAGATCGAGCGCCAGGATTTTTCTGGGTGCCCCAGCGCCTCGACGAGACGGCCGATATTCTCCAACCCGAATTTGATGCCCAGGCGCTCGTGCCCGGTTAGATAGGCTAACGCCTCAGCGTAGTTCATCTTTCGAGGGCCTGTTTAGCCCGCTTAGATCGTCTAGGGAAGATAGGGTTCCGATGCGGAGTCACCCGATCCCTCGGGAACGGAATCGGTGAAGAACTGCAGAATCTTGCCCAGAGACTCCTTCATCTGTTTGCGCTCGACGATGAGATCCAGCATTCCGCGCTCCATCAAGTGCTCCGACTGCTGAGAGCCAGGAGGTACCGGTTGGCGGATAGTCTGCTCGATGACCCGTGGGCCGGCAAAGCCGATGAGCGCCTTGGGCTCGGCGATGTTCAAGTCACCGAGCATCGCGAAGCTGGCAGTGACACCGCCGGTGGTGGGGTCAGTAAGTATTGAGAAGTAGGGAATGCCCGCCTCGTCGAGGCGGGCGAGGGCAGCGCTTATCTTGGCCATCTGCATCAACGAAAGAGCACCCTCCTGCATCCGCGCTCCTCCCGAACGAGAAATGATGATGACTGCGGTGCGCTCCTCGAGAGCCCTCTCGATTGCTCTCGTGATCTTCTCTCCGACCACGACGCCCATGCTTCCGCCGATGAAGCCATACTCCATCGCCGCTACGATAACGGGTATGCCGTTGATGGTACCTTTGACCGTCATGATCGCATCATCGAGTCCGGTCCGTTCTCTCCCAGCCTTCAGGCGATCTTGGTAGCGCTTGGTGTCTTTGAAACGAAGGGGGTTGGTGGAGCGTATTCCGGAATCAAACTCTTCGTAGGATCCCCCGTCCAAGAGCATGGTCAGCCGTTCCGTAGCCGATAGGCCGAAGTGGTAGTCGCACTTGGGGCACACATTGGAGTTGCGGACAATCTCCTTCTTGTAAAGGATTTCCGAGCATCCCTTGCACTTGCTCCATAATCCCTCCGGCATCCGGCTCTTTTTTTCGGCCGGCGCCAGGGGCGTTTTTTCTTTTTTGAACCAGCTCATGGTAGGGGATGGCGGATCCTAACAAGTCCCACTATCGTCGTCAAACCGACAGGGACTCCTCAGGATAGATGCCGCGTAACTTGTGACGCAGCAGAATCCAAAGAAAGAAAGGACCTCCCGTCAGGGCGGTCACCACACCCACCGGAATCTCGGTGGGTGCCAAGATCGTGCGCGCTACCGTGTCACAGGCTACCACGATCGCGCCGCCGGCAAACACCGCGCTCGGCATCAGCACGCGGTGATCTGGTCCCAGGACCATCCGTAGCAAGTGAGGGACCATGAGTCCGACGAAAAGTATGGGTCCGGACAAAGAAATCGCCGAGCCGGTCGCCACCGAAGCGGCGGCAAACGCCAGTCTACGGGACTGGTCCACGGGAACCCCCAAGCTCCGCGCGGTCTCATCTCCCAAGGCCATCACGTTTAGTTGTCGCGACAAGACGATGAGAACGACCAAGCCGGCTATCACCAGCGGGGCCACGACCGCTAGCCTGCGAAGCTCGATCAAATCCAGCCCTCCCATGACCCATCGAACCATCTGATAAGACTGGGTGAAGTCCGCGGTGTACTGAATCAAGAGGATGAGTGAAGAAAAGAAAAAATGAAGTGTCACCCCGGCGAGGAGCATCGTGCTCGGAGCTAGGTAGCCGCGGGTTTTCGCCAACAGATAAACCAACGTGGCGGATGTCGCCGATCCCAGAAGCGCCGCTATCGTTTGGGAGGAGAGAGGACCCACCGCGCCGTCCAAACCGAGGCGGATAGCGAGCGCGGTCGCCACCGCCGCACCGCCCGAGATCCCAAGGGTGAACGGTGAAGCCAACGGATTTCGAAGCAAAGACTGAAAGGTGAGCCCCGAGGCGGAGAGCGCCGCTCCCACCAAGGCCGCCAGTAGCGTCCTGGGGAGCCGCACCGAAAACAAGATGCTAGCGTCTGGATTGAGATTGGCCGGAATCGAAAAATCGAAAGCTCGAGAAAGATCGATCTGGGTCGACCCAATGAGTGGGGCCCCAACGAGTGCGAGCAGCAGGAGGACCGCCGATGCCCCGACCGTGGTGGCGAATCGTTTGGCGGTAAGCGCCTTGAGCTCGGCCCCGCTTTTACCCACCACGGCGTCTCTCGGGGAGGATGAAAGGAACCGCAGAGGCCGACCCCGCTTCGACCCGCAACGGGGTTTCGTACACCGACTCCATCAGCTCCCGATCGAGTAGTTCCCGGGGCGCTCCACTTGCCACCGCACGACCTTCTTTGAGGATAAGCATCCTGGGACAGTAGAGCGCAGCCAGGTTGATATGGTGCGTTACACTAACCACGGTCTTCGACTGCTCGACAACCAGGCGCTCCAGTATCTCCCACATGCGCACCTCGTGTTTGAGATCGAGCGCCGCGGTGGGCTCATCCAATAACAGTAGCCTTGAGTCTTGAGCAATCGCCCGCGCGATCAGGACTCGCTGTTTTTCGCCTCCCGAAAGGCTGTGAAATGGCCGCGATCCGAACTCAGAAGTCTCGGTGAGCTCGAGGGCCCGAGTCACCACTGCAAGGTCCTCCTTGGTCTCGAGGCGAAACGCACTTTGATGAGGATGTCGTCCCATAAGCACGATCTCGCCCACCGTAAAAGGCAAGCCCACTGTGGTCTGCTGCGGAACGTAGCTCACCACCCTGGCCAACTCTTGGCGAGAGTAGGAATCGAGAGGTCGACCCTCCAACGCGATCTCGCCATGCTTAGGATTGAGAAGACCGGCAAGAAGTTTGAGAAGAGTCGACTTGCCAGACCCGTTGGGACCCAGGATTGCCAGGAGATCGCCGTCCCGAAGCTCGACGTCCAGTTCCGAGATGACATCTCGCCCACCGTTGTAGGAAAAGCCAAGCTCGGACGCACGGATCATGAGTGCTCGGCTCACGCTAACTCAAACCAAGTATCTATCTCGTTCACTGAGACACCCCACGCGGTGGTACGGCCTCCGGGTGAAGAACCTCGACGAAGCGGCGGAGCGTTTCGACCATGCGTGGACCTGGTATGGTGGCAACAGGATCGGGTATGGCCACGACCCGACCCGTGCGCACGGCGTCGAGCGTGGGCAGTTGGGCCCAGATCCCGAGAGTGTCCTCGCCCTCGGCGCTAAACGTGAGATCCAGGATCACTTCCGGGTCGAGAGAAACGATCTCTTCTTTGGAGATGCGCGGATAGCGGGAAATCGTACCGGTAATCACGTTCTCCCCTCCAGCGAGGACGAGCAGTTCGTTGAGGAAGGTGTCCGTGCTGGCGGCGGTGAGATCTTGGAGGCCCCCCGCGGCTCGAAGCACCACGATAAGGACTCTTGCCCTCGGGAGACCGCGAGTTTTCTGTTCGATCCCCTGGAGATCGGCTCGTATCCCCGCCGCTAGTACGGCCGCCTGGGCGCTTCTTCCGCTTACTTCGCCAAGCCGCGTAACCGACTCCAGAACGTCGGCGACCGTCTCGTTAGGAAGCCGTAGCACGGTGAGTCCCAGCGTCCTAAGCTTTCCCGCCACCGTTTCAAGACTCGATGGCAACACCACGAGGTCCGCCTGAAGGGCCACAATCCGTTCGTAGCTCAGATTGAAAGGACCGCCGATGCGCGGTTTTGCTCGCGCCTCTTTTGGATAGAGACAGTAGTCGGACACCGCGACCACCTCGCCGCCGCCACCAATCTCGAACAGGATTTCCGTGAAGTTCGGTGTCGTCGACACGATGCGCAGGGCAAGGGTTTGCTGATAAGCCCACGCAAGAGACCGATGCGAAGCGGTTCCCGACGAAGGTGGTGGGGAGGTCCAGGCGATGAGCCAGGAGGCCAGGACAAAAAGCGCGAATCGCGCGAGGAACAGCATCTGCCTTCGTGCTTAGATTTGCGGCTCTTGGTCCGAGCCTTCTTCTTCGTAGTGTTCGAACTCGTTCTCGATGCCGAGCATCGTACAGGCCGCGTCATACATCTGGAGGGCCGCCTTGCGTTTTTCCTGAAGCCCCGCAAAGCGTTCTTTCACTTGCTCGAGCTCGCGCTCGATGTTCTCGTCGATCTCCTCGAGTTGACGCTGCGCCACTTCGAGGGTCTGGCGGTAAGTGCGTTCCTCTTCGTCGGTAAGCGGCATCTTTGCTACACTCGGCTCCTTCCTACGCGACGCAGATTAGTTTCGGTCTCGGCTCCCATCTCTGGTTGTGTCGGACTAACAGAAGAGCTCCGCTACGCGAGCTGCCAGTTCGGCGCTTCCCACCGCCGGTCGGCGGCGCAAATAGGCGTCTAGGTCCCGCAACATCTCGGAACCGTCCTGGTAACGATCGTCCGGATCCTTCTTGAGTGCGCGGGCGGTCACCGCTTCCAGCTCGATGGGAATCGCGGGGTTGAACGAGGAAGGTGTCAGGAACTTGGCCTCCCTTACTCTTTCCAAAATGCTCATCTCCGAAGTTCCCATGAATAGGCTGCGCCCGGTCAGCATTTCGAAGAAGACAGCGCTCAATGAGAAAATGTCGGACCGCTTGTCCATGACTCGCCCCCATGCCTGCTCGGGCGACATGTAGAGAAGCTTACCTCTAAGGGAACCGCTGTCCGTGGAGGGAGCCTTGATAGCCGCCTTGGCGATACCGAAATCTACCAGTTTGATGCCTTGGTGCACAACTCTCGATCTCGGTCCACAATTGTCCTGTACTCGCGGATACGAGGTTCCCCATGAGCATTTTCAAACGCACTCAGCGGCAGTATGTGAAGAAGGCCTATCGCGTGAGGAATTGGCGTGAATATGAGGCGGGTCTACGCAACCGCGGGAGCCTGACCGTCTGGATCTCGCTCACCGCCGGCAAGCTTGTGAACTGGGACGCGCCCCGGCCAAGGAGGAGGAAACCGGGCCGTCAACGCAAGTACTCGAACCACGCCATCGAGACGGCTGTCACCCTGGGCATGGTGTTTCATCTGTCATCTAGGCAGAGCGAGGGATTGCTGCGGTCGTTGTTCGCTCTGATGAAGCTAGACAATGATGTGCCCGATCACACCACGATCTCGAGGCGCAAGCCGAAGCTGGGTAAGGTCCCCTTCTACCCAGTCAAGCAGAAGACGCCGTTGCACATCTTGATCGACAGCAGCGGTCTCGCTGTCCACGCCGGCCAGCTGCGCAGAGCACAAAAGAGCAGGGACTATCGCAAGCTCCATCTGTGTGTCGACGAGCAGAGTGGCGAAGTCGTCGCCGGCGAGCTGACGAGCAAAAGAGCCCGCGATTCATCGCGGGTTGCATCGCTTGTCGGACAGATCGACAGTCCCATCTCATCGGCCAGAGCTGACACCGCATACGACGCCGGCGGCGTCTATGAGGCAATCGAGAATCACAGCGCTCATCGCTCGCCGAGGGTGCTGATACCGCCGCGCAAGGGCGCCCTGCTCGCATCGGGGCCGGCGAGCAGCCGACAGCGCAATCGCAACATTGCAGCACAAGCTCGGCTCGGCAAACGAAAGTGGCACACAGAATCGGGCTACAGCAAACGGAGCAAAGTCGAGACAACGTTCCATCGCTACAAGGCTATCGTGGGCTCAGCGATGCGAGCGAGAGGGTTGGCGGCACAGAGAGGTGAGGCAAGGATCGGGTGCAAGATTCTCAACACCATGACGGCGCTCGGGATGCCTGATAGCGAGATGATCGGATGATGGGAGTCGGGGCCAAGCGAGCTCTCGGCCTCTATCGGAGTTGTGCACCAAGGCAGCGTCGCGCCGGTAGGACACCTTCGTTGCCTGAGCTTCCGCCCAGCGCAGAACTTCCAGAGCGTAGGAGTCTCCTTCACGCTCGGCGTCTCCGAGCCGCCTGAAGGTCTGCTCCGTTCCGCTGCCGAACGTGATCACCAGGGTTTCCCCCAGACGCTCCACCGATAGCTTGTGCTCCGTTCTACCCAGCTCTGAGAACGGCGGTGTCTTCTCGGGCGAGACACTGATCGTTTGTTCGGCGACCAGTTCGATCCCGTGCCGCCCCTCGCGATAGGTCCCCGCATGCGCGTCGTGTCCAAAAACACAAACGAACTCAAGACCCACGCGCCGGATTGACAGGAGAGATAGAATATATTAGTAATAAACCGCCCCGAACAGGGAGGCCGCGTGTGGCTGGGTCGTTGCGACCCGGCCCTGCCCCCGATAGGGGAGGCGACAGGTACGCTATTCTTCACAACTCACAGGGCTCAGACACTAAGGCAAGGACCACATGATGGACGCATTCAAATGGATCGGCGGGGGCGGAAAGGCGCAGCGCCAGGTGGAGGATCTCCACAAGCTGATCGAGACGGCGCGGGAGGAGCGGGGAGCGCTCAGTGCCATGCTCACCCAGGTCTCGACGCGCAGCTCGAAGCTGGGCCAGGTCGGCAAGTCGCTTAAGGCGGTCGACCAGAAGGCGAATTCGATCGGCGAGCGGCTCGGTGAGGTGCTGTCGCGTATCGACGGCCTCGAGGCCCGGACCAAGGCGTTCGACGAGGTGGAACAACGCGTCGAGGCGATGCTGCAGACGGCCGGGGCGGCGCAGGAGGTTGCCGAGAAGCTGATGGCGCCCGACGGCGACCTCCAGAAGCACCGCCAGCAGGTGCAGCACCTTTCCTCGCAGACGCTGGAGACGCGGGCGAGCGTCGAGGCGCTGGCGCACGAACGGGCCGTGCTCGAAGATCTGCGCAAACAGATCGCCCAGTCGAAGGCCGAGACATGCCAGGCGATCGAGGCGGCCGGGGGGCTTCGTGGCGAGATCGAGCAGGTGCGTGGCACCGCGGGACAGCTCGGCCAGGACTACGCGAAGCTGCGGGACACGACCCGCGCGGCGCGCGAGGATGCCTCCGTGGCGACGGCCGCGGTGAAGGACATCGAGAGCCGGCTCGGCCCGCTGATGCAACTCCAGAATCGGAGTGAGACGACCGAGGACAAGCTCACCGCGCTCAACGCGCTGGCCGAGCATGTCACGCAGAAGGCCAAAGCGCTGGAGAGCCAGAAACACACGATCGACCGGGCCACGGTGGAGGCGAACCGGCTCAACGAGATGGTCTGGGCGATGGACGTGCAGATCGGCAAGCTGAACGAAGGGCTCAAGAAAGCCGCCCGCGGCGAGAAGGTGGTGACGCGCGTCGAAAAGCTCGTCGAGGACGTGACCGCCCGGGCGGAGGGCGCCGCCAAGGTGCGGGACGAGATGGCCCGCGAGGCCGCGCGATTCAAGAAGGACTGGCGGGCGCTGGTGGATCAGATGCGCGCCGCGCTCGATCGGGTCGGGCAGGAGAACAAGAGCCTCGAGGTCTATCAGCAGCGGGTGGGTGTGCTGCAGTCGTCGGTGGGCGAGGCCGAGAGCCGGATCAAGGCGCTGAGCGCCCGCGAGCGGCACCTGGCGCCGCTCGGCCAGCGCGTCGATGGTCTGAGCAAGGCGTTCGAGGGCTTGCTGGCCCGGGCGGGGGAGCTCTCCACCAAGCAGGCCGATCTGGAGTCGCTCGGCGAGCGGCTGACGGAGGTCGATGCGCTGTCGAAGCAGACGACAACGCAGTTCGAGGGCTTGAAGCAGACGCGGAACGATCTCGACCGCCTGCGGGTCGACATCCAGGACTTCCACAAGTCGCACGCCGAGGCCGTACGGCTGCGTGACCAGATGGGGGCGGACCGGTCGGCGCTCGAAGGCTTCATCGGCCGGATCAGTGAGTTCAAGGCGCGGACGCCCGAGATCGAGGCGCGCCTCGACACCGTGCTGGGCAAGTTGGCGCAGGCCGAGGAGGGCACCCGGCAGGCGGTCAAGCTCGGCGAGGTGGTGGGCGAGCTCGACGCCCAGGCCACCCGCGTGGGCGCGCGCGTGCAGTTCCTCGACAAGCTCGACGGGCGGGTCGATGCGCTGCACACGCTCACCGTCGACATTGACGGCAAGCTCGCGGAGCAGCTCGCGCGCCGCACCGAGCTCGACACCTTGCAGGCCCAGTGCGACGCCGTCGTGGCTCAGATGTTGGAGGCGCACCAGAAAGTCGAGGCCGTGGCGGCGCTGCAGGCGAAGGTGCTGCCGATGGAGAACCGCGTCGCCATCCTGCAGGATCACCTGGGGAAGACGCAGGCGCAGGTGACGGCCGTCCAGCAGGACGCTGCCGCGCTCGACTCGCAGGAGGCGCGGCTCGGCGCGCTGGTCGAGTCGAGCCGGAGCCTGACCGCCGAGACCGAGGAGCGCCTCACGCAGATCCAGTCGCTCAACGAGCAGCTGGCACGGGCGGGGACGGCGAGAGACGAGCTGGTGGGCGAGCTGGCGCGCGTGCAGGCCAGCCAGCGCGACGCGGTGTCGCAGACCAAAGCCGCGGAGGATCAGCTCAAACGCGTTGAGACGATGTACGCGTCGTTGGAGCAGCGCCGGTCGCAGCTGGCGTTTGCCGAGAAGCGCGTCGGGGCGGTCGAGGCGCGGCTGGGCAGTCTCGCCGGCCAGCAGCAGGCCGTCGAGGAGAAAATCAAGGCCCTGGCCGACCGCGACGCGATCGTCGCCGCGGTGCGGACCCAGGTGGAGGGGGTGCACGAGGTGAGCGCCCGAAGCAAGGCCGACCTGGAGTACGTCGCCGCGCATCGCGACGAGGTGGCGGCTGTGCGCGCGCGGGTGCAGAGCCTCCTGTCGATGGCCCGCGACACCGAGCAGAAGATCGCGTCGATCGAGGGACGGCACGCCGTCGTCACCGATGTGCAGGCCAAGACGAACCAGATCGCCCACCTCCTTGAGGACGTGCGGGTGAATCTCGAGATGGTCGGCGAACAGAAGGCGGTCATCGACGACGTGGGCGAACGGATCGCTCGTCTCGAGTTCGTGATGCGAGAAGCGCAGGGGACGTTGCAGACTCTGCAGCACGAGCGCGAGCTTGCGGAACGCATCGAGAAGAACATCCAGCAGCTGCGCGGACAGACGGCCCGCGGCAAAAAGAGCCCCGCGAAGTCCGCCTAGCGCCGCGACGGAACCAGAACCCGATCTCTTGTTGGTGGGTCGTGTGCGCGTTCAACCATCGGCCCGCCTCGAGGGCCTGTGCTCCGCAAAAAGTCGATCCAGCGTTGATTGCGCGGTTTAGACCTGCCACGATCGGCTGGTCCGTATCGGTCGGCCCGACGATGCAACAGGCGTCTTATGAACGTAGAGGGGCTCGCTCTCGCGACTGGCAAGGGTACCTGCTGTGGTGGCAGAATCAACTTGTCTCGCAGCAGAACGAATACATTGAGCAGCAAACTAGAGCCAGTCAGGGACAGTCGGTAAGTTTTCGGTGCTTCCGCCATGAAGTGTTGGTGGCTGCCGCGTAACCCGTTCGCGTGCTAGGGTTTGAACCAGAATTCTGAAGACACAGTTCTCTCATCGTAAGGGCCGAGCCGAAGTGAAGAATCGCAGATGTCTCAATCCCGCATGTCCGTCGTATGGAAAAGTCGGTTCCAGAAGCATTATTCACAACGGATTCTACAGAACGAGGTCCGGGAAACGCCGTCGATACCGGTGCGGCGAGTGCGGAAAGACGTTCTCTTCGACGAAAGGCACGCCCTACTACCGTCTCCAACATCGAAGAGCTACTTTCGATGGGGTCATTGCTCTCAGAGTCGAGGGTGTCAGCATTTCCTCGATTTCCCGGATCAAAGGGATTGCCTGGAACACCGTCGCCCGCTGGCTCGAGAAGGCAGCCCAAGTGTGTCGTCGATTCAATCACAGAAGGATCGCTGGCTTCGCTGCCAAAGAGCTTCAAGCCGACGAGATTCGCACGTTCGTGGGCAACAAGAAGACGCCGAGTTGGGTCTTCGTTACAATCGAGGTCTGGTCTCGGCTCTGGCCATCGACGGTGACGGGAAGGCGAAGCCACCGGGAACACTCACGCTCTGTTTCGCGACCTTTCGAGGCGGATGAATTTCGAGCGTCTTCCCTTGATCGTCACGGATGGATTCGAATTCTACCAGAAGGTCATCCGTCGCTTCTTCGGGCCAGCGTGTCTTTATGGCCAGGTCCTCAAGACGCGCAGGAACGATCGCATCATCAAGGTCGAACGGAGAGTGCTGCACGGAGCCGCGTGGCGATTCGAAGACGCGCTCAATAACTCCGAGGACTCTTCGACATTGAACACGTCGTTCATCGAGCGGTTGAATCTGACCATCCGGCAAAGCTCGGCATACCTTTCGAGACGAACGCTTTCCCACGCTCGCTCGACGGAGAGGCTCGATGAGCACCTGGAGTTGCTCCGTTGCTATTACAACTTCGTCCGACCGCACCGGAGCTCTGAAGTTCGGACGTGAGATCCGAACTCCGGCTATGCAAGCCGGTCTCACCACGCGACGGCTCACCTTTCGAGACATCTTCTTTGCGACGACGATTCCTTTGTGGTTGCGGATCGAGGTTTTCCTGCTCACTGGGGCGCGCAACCCGCTCTCTTCCGCACCTGTACCACTGCCCGCAGCCGCGTAGCAACACTTGACGGCGGAAGCACCCAAAATGGAGCGTAAGCGCCTTTTTTTGCAAAGGGATACGTACACAACACCAACAGCAAACAGCGCAAGCACCACGCGCGTTGGGCGGCCAGAGTCGACGCTGCACAACGAATTGAAAGCCTCAGCCTGCCCGCCGGGAATCGCACTGCAACAACCTACCCCGTCGGCGTTCGCCGCAACGCGGAGTTGCTCCTCGACGAGCTTCCGGAACAATGTGACGGCGCGTCGACGATCGAGCAGCCGAGGTAGCTTCGACCTACCATCCGAGTTCACTGTCGCCCCGAAGCCCCGCTGCCTCCTATAGCCCTCCCGCGGATTGTTCCTCGGGATAGAAATGACTAACTCTCTATCTGCAAGGTGTCCGGTTGGATGGCACGCTCTGGGGAAAGCTCTACCTTACAGCAGCGCTGGCATACGGGAAACAGTGTGTTGTCGAGAAGACGTCGCCTCAGTTCGACGTAGCGTTCGCTGTTCCAAATCTCCTCCATTGAGTTCTTTGTGAGGTCGCCTACTTCAACTCTGATCATTGGGCAAAAGTACACCTTGCCACTGAAGGATACGCGCGCATTGAGGAACGGATAAAGGCAGCGTCCCTCGACGCGCCCACCAGGTTCATAATACTGATCGAGGACGTCATCAGATATTTGCGGGCGAGCTCCGAACCGAATGTTGGCGTGCTGACATTTATCCGCAAGCGATAACACCTTCTGTCGCACAGACTCTGGGCGTAGACCGGGGTCTGGTGTTACATAGGTTTGGATCACAGCGGGGTCGTCCTCACCGAGAAGACGTAGTGTTTCGTTGACCTCTTCGGGTGTGCTGTACATCAGGTGATTAAGCCCAATTGCGTCGACACCTAGTTCTTCGGCTACGTCGACCATCTCATCGAGTGCGCCAAGTCCTTCCTGTGTGACCGTGGTGTTAATGCTAATTGGCAAACGTGCACCACCGTTACGTTTAATCGCTTCTTGGAGCCGGCGGAGTCCGGCTGCGGTTCGCTCGAATGTACCTTTAACGCCGCGTGCCTCGTCGTGAATGTCCTTCGGGCCATCGACGGAGACGCTGACGTGTTTAAGGAATCCGGACTGCGCAAGTGCTGCAAGCGCATCCGCTCTCTCGTCATCGATGATCGTGCCGTTTGTTGTGATGTAACCGCAGGAATATCCCTTACCTTTAAAGAGATCGAGGACGTCAAAAATGTCCTTTCGCATGAAGATCTCTCCACCCGTCAGGTTTATCTGAAATCCTACCTTGTCTGGGAACGCGGAGCGAAGTGCGTCGAGCGGCAATTCTTCGCGCCACTCACCCTCCAAGTTGAGGAGGTCTCCAACCCAGCAAAAACCACAATGCAAATTGCACCGCATGGTGCCTTCGTACACGGCGCCCTGAGGAAGTCGGTCGGCGAGGCCGGTGCGTTCACGCAGGAATCGAGCAATCTTACGTTCGTACTTCTGACGGCGATACGTACCTAAAACGCGGCGCGCGATCGCAAACGCTGGGCTACGAGATACGAAGTGGCGGATTGAGGACAGCATGGCTTCAGGTTCCAATTTTACACTCCCCCTAACGGCTAAAGCGTAACGTCTCGACCTTTCCCGTGTCAAGCGTAACATCCTTCTGTCATTGACTAATATTTACGAATTATCTAGTCAGTTCCAGTGAACACATGGAAAGTGTGCCAATCTTAGTTGGGAATTGAAACGGCTCCAAACCCCGTGGTTTGATGGGCGTTGGACAAAACAAAATCAAGCCGCGAAGAAAGGAGCCGAGATGGGAAGTCTGCTACGTTCGGTCAAGAAACGCAAGAAGTCGCGTCGTTTGGGTGAGGTCGAGATGGTGAGGCACGAGGATTACGGGGAACTCGCGCTGGACGCCAAGGTAGAGATGATCCGTTGGTTGGTCCCCCTTGGTCTAATGCACGTTCACGAGTTGCTCGACGACGAAGTGAAGGCGTTGGCGGGAGAGCGATACTCTCGCAAGGACGAGCTGGAGCGCGGTCGCCGTCCCGGAAGCAACCCGGGCACGGTAGGGCTTGGCGGCCAGCGGGTACCGATCCGTGTGCCACGGGTTCGGAGCATCGAGGGAGGAGAGATTCCGCTTCGCTGCTACGAGGCGGTGAGCCACGGCGGTGAGGTGAATGATCTTCTGCTGAAACGAGTTCTCTACGGAATCTCTTGTCGCAACTACGAGGCGGCAGCGGAAGCGATTCCGGGCGCCATCGGGCTGTCGAGCTCAACGGTGTCCCGAGGGTTCGTGCAAGCGAGCGCTGCGAAGCTGCGGGAGATGCAGGAACGGGATCTGACCGGCGAGGATGTGGTGGCGCTGTTTCTGGATGGGAAGACATTCGCCGAGGCAACGATGGTCGTGGCTCTGGGCATCACGCTTTGCGGGGAAAAACGCTTCTTGGGCTTCGTGGAGACGGACACGGAGAACGCGCAGGTGTTGACGCCGTTCCTGCGTTCACTGCTCGAGCGGGGACTCGATATCTCCCAGGGTCTGCTGGTGATCATCGACGGCGGCAAGGGTCTCCAAGCGGCAGTCAAGAAGGCATTCCGTAAGCGGGCCCTGATACAACGCTGCCAGTGGCACAAACGTGAAAACGTAGTGAGCTACCTGTCCAAGGGCGAGCAGGCGTCATGGCGCAAGCGGCTCCAGTGGGCCTACAACAGGCCGGAGTACGAAGAGGCCCTCACTGCGCTCGAGCAACTCCACGGTGAGTTAGAAGAGCGGAACCAATCCGCAGCTGGCAGCCTGGAGGAAGGCCTCGAGGAGACGCTGACGTTGCATCGACTCGGCGTGCACGCGGTGCTGGGCCGTTCGTTCAAGACGACGAACTGCCTTGAGTCCGTCAATGCTCTCGTCGAGGAACGCTGCGCGAAGGTCGACCACTGGAAGAACTCGAGCCAACGCCAGCGCTGGTTGGCAACGGCGCTCGTAGACATCGAACCGCGCTTGAGGAAGGTGGTGGGCTACCGCCATCTTCCCAAGTTTCGCGAAGCTCTCAAGCGGGAACTGAAGATCGAGGCGAAGACATCAACCGTATCGAAGAAGAAGGTCGCTCAAACGTGAGCCGTGGAGAGTTTCAACTAAGAATGGGCTTGACTCAACACATGCGCTGTTGCATCATGGCTGGTATGGCCAGGGTGGCTCCTTTCTTTTTGAGGGTCTACGCGGATTCGTGTGGGTTGAAAACTGCATTTCTGGGTAATGGCGGAAGGAAAGCCGCCACGATCTTCAGCTTGAGATATTCCTCGTCGCGATAGCCGTAGGCGCGTCGTTGCAGAACACGGATTTTGTTGTTGACCCCTTCAACTAGGCCGAGACTGACTTTGTTCTCCGGATGACAGTAGGAGGCGATACCATCCCAATGGGACTCAATCATACCGGCGAACTTCTGGTACGGATGCAGGCGTTGCCATTTGAGGCTGTCTTTCCAACGGGTGAAAAAGGCGCGAGCGCCGCGTTCGGTGCGGTAATCCCAGAGTTGCCCGAAGGCCTCCTTCAAAATATAGGCGGTGTTCAGGCGCCGGTTGGCCTGGAGCAACTTTTTGAGTGCGCGGCGACCGTCTAGGCTCAGGTTCTCCCGCCGGGAAAGCAAAGTGTAACGCTGCCCCTTGATGTACGACCGGTCCTTGCCGCTGAGGCGTTTGTACTCACCGCGCCGGACCTCATCGAGGGCCTTTGACAGATGACGCATGATATGAAACTTGTCGAAGATGATCCGTGCATTAGGCGCGTTGTGAATCACCGAGTTCCGGAAGGGCTTCCACATATCCATGGCGGCCAGCTTGATACGGGCGCTTTTCTTTCCGCCCAGCGCCTTGAAGAACAAATCGATGTCGGTTTCTTTACGACCCTCACCGCCCACCCAGATGGGACGCGCCCGCTCCAGGTCGCTGACAATGACGCGATAGTTATGTCCCTTGCGGATGGAGATCTCATCGACACCGATGGCCCGAGGCGCCGGTAGCCCCGCCCGGTCGACCTGCTCTTGCATGTAGAGCGTATCCAGAGCCTTCACCGTACCGTGGTGCAGACGTTCCATCTCGGCCACCGCCTTGTTCGGCATATCCCGGCACAGCTTGCCCACATGCGTCGCAAAACGCTGGGTGTAGCGCGAGTTGTTCGCCAGCCAGTCTAGGTTGTTCTACATGCACACCGCCGCACCCAGAACAGTTGACGCGCCGACGCTCGTATTCCAGATAGATCCGCCAGCCTGCCAACGACAGGTCGCGGACCCGGCACACTTGCTTGTCATAGCGCCCCCGGCACCGTTGCCCACAGTAAGAGCACACAGCTGTTTTTTTCGCCTCTTGAGCTGGATGACGCGGGCGTATCGGTCACCGAATAGACCCTTCAATCCGGCACCAACCACGAAACCTGGCAGCGCAAACAGCGAGCGGATCGACTGGGAATTTTTCACTCGGTTAGCCTATCCTAAAAATGGACCACTTTTCAGCACCTGATGAAGTACTCGATACCTTTTCCACACAATGAGTTACACTGTTTTTCCGTCAGAACTTACCCACACGAATCCGCGTAAACCCCTTTTTGATCGCCAGCTTCGACAACCGACAATCTTGATTGGAGTTACTCACCGATTTCAACTAGATTCAGGATATCCTCACCATCATGGCATTCATCAGGCGGGTGATTCTAAGAGGGCCGAACGGGTTGTTCGTGTCATCGAAATGATCAACGCAAAACCGAGCGGAAGCCAGTGACTTGACGTGCGAATTCGCTATTTCTCGGACATCCGACTTCCACTTGAGCGAGCCAATGGCGTACAAACGATGGAAACGTGTCACGCTCTCGCCGCGCGTGGGCACCAAGTCTTGCTGGGCGTGCGTTCGGATACTGCACGACCCTCACGGGACCCGCTCAACTTTTACGGGTTAAAAGCTCTTTCAACACTGACCATTGACCGTCTACGTGTTGTCGGTCCACCGGCAGTCCGTCGGGCCCTCTATTTCGCGTTCGCTGTCGAACGTTCGGTATGCCATCGGTCCGACGTAATTCTGACTCGCGATCTTGGCGTCGCTTCCTTACTTTTGGACCTGCCACGGTGGCTGCGTCCACCAATTGTGTTTGAGTCTCACGGATTTGCTCCGGTGTTTGCCGAGACAATGGACGAACTCGTGTCTGGGGGGCGCCGTGCAAGGCCGACCCAAAAGGACCGTCTTCTTAGGCGTGAAGAGCGAGTATGGAAGCTTGCGGATGGTTATGTGACCACGACACGAACTCTCGCAAGTGAGCTCGAGACGCGTTTTGGTCGGAGAGATGACGTTATTACTATCCCGAACGGTGTTCGCCTTTCGTCAAATAGGCGATTTACACCACCGAGTTGGCTTGAGTCGCCGGTCGTCCTCTACGCGGGACATCTGTATCCATGGAAGGGCGTCGAGGTATTACTCCGTGCCGTTACCCGTATACCAAAGGTTCGAACAGTTATTGTCGGTGGCCATCCTGAAGAGGGGGACCGTCTCCGACTGCAGGATTTAGCACGGTCTCTTGGCATTAGTGATCGGGTGGACTTTGTTGGGATGATTTCGGTGGCTGATGTACAGACGAGGTTAGGGACTGCTGATGTGTTGGTCCTTCCGACCACGTCGACTGAATCTGCAGATCGCTATACTTCGCCTCTCAAACTATTTGAGTATCTTGCTGCAGGAAAGCCAATTGTTGCGTCTGACTTACAGGCCACGCGTGAAGTTCTTGAGGATGGGCGTAATGCAGTTCTTGTGACTCCGTCAGATGCAGACGCGCTCGCTGACGGCATAAATCGTGTTGTAGATGACCTTTCGTTGGCAACTCGAATTGCTGAAAAATCTTTCCACGACGCGAATGGCTTTGCGTGGGAGCACCGAGCCGAACGGTTAGAGCATCTATTGAAAGCCGTTCAACGATCCAACTGATTGAAACAAATGGTTACAAGTCTCTATATGGAGATGGCGCTTCCGCTGCGGTGGCGGTGGAGCCGAAAATTTGACAACATACTTTGGAAGAGAGGTCTATACAGGATGACTGACGGACGAGAGGATAGCGAGGATATTCTACGTTTCCTCGCCTCGAACGTGGAAAGCATACGCGACAAGGTCGGCGGGATCGAGAACCGGTTAGGCGGAATAGAGACTCGGATTGGGCGTGTTGAAGACCACATGGCGACGAAGGAAGAACTTGCTGCCGTTCGCGAACGCATGGCGACGAAGGAAGACGTGACGGCCATCCGCGGGGATATCGAGCGCGTTCGATTTACGGATCGGCAATATCGACCGCACCCTTTCCACGCGCATGGATCAAGTGGACAGCGCGGTCAGCCGGTTACGGAGTGCTGTGTATCTACTTGCCAAGGATCGTCCAGAGATCCTCCGGATCCTCGGCGAGGAATGAGGAAAAACTTTTGACTTGTCTTCCGTAACCGTCTCCGTCCAGGTCCCTCTTGGACGGTGACACGTGGTGCGCATGGAGTGTAGGGATCTCCCATCACCCCCCATCGGTTCCCACACCGCTGATACACCTTAACTCATTCAATCAAAACAACATCTCAATGCTCAGAAGCTAACACCAGCTGAGGCACGGTTCTTGCGCGTGCTCGACCTAACATCAAGTTCAAGAAAAGAGGGTTTACGCGGATTCGTGTGGGTAAGTTCTGACGGAAAAACAGTGTAACTCATTGTGTGGAAAAGGTATCGAGTACTTCATCAGGTGCTGAAAAGTGGTCCATTTTTAGGATAGGCTAACCGAGTGAAAAATTCCCAGTCGATCCGCTCGCTGTTTGCGCTGCCAGGTTTCGTGGTTGGTGCCGGATTGAAGGGTCTATTCGGTGACCGATACGCCCGCGTCATCCAGCTCAAGAGGCGAAAAAAACAGCTGTGTGCTCTTACTGTGGGCAACGGTGCCGGGGGCGCTATGACAAGCAAGTGTGCCGGGTCCGCGACCTGTCGTTGGCAGGCTGGCGGATCTATCTGGAATACGAGCGTTGGCGCGTCAACTGTTCTGGGTGCGGCGGTGTGCATGTAGAACACCTAGACTGGCTGGCGAACAACTCGCGCTACACCCAGCGTTTTGCGACGCATGTGGGCAAGCTGTGCCGGGATATGCCGAACAAGGCGGTGGCCGAGATGGAACGTCTGCACCACGGTACGGTGAAGGCTCTGGATACGCTCTACATGCAAGAGCAGGTCGACCGGGCGGGGCTACCGGCGCCTCGGGCCATCGGTGTCGATGAGATCTCCATCCGCAAGGGACATAACTATCGCGTCATTGTCAGCGACCTGGAGCGGGCGCGTCCCATCTGGGTGGGCGGTGAGGGTCGCAAAGAAACCGACATCGATTTGTTCTTCAAGGCGCTGGGCGGAAAGAAAAGCGCCCGTATCAAGCTGGCCGCCATGGATATGTGGAAGCCCTTCCGGAACTCGGTGATTCACAACGCGCCTAATGCGCGGATCATCTTCGACAAGTTTCATATCATGCGTCATCTGTCAAAGGCCCTCGATGAGGTCCGGCGCGGTGAGTACAAACGCCTCAGCGGCAAGGACCGGTCGTACATCAAGGGGCAGCGTTACACTTTGCTTTCCCGGCGGGAGAACCTGAGCCTAGACGGTCGCCGCGCACTCAAAAAGTTGCTCCAGGCCAACCGGCGCCTGAACACCGCCTATATTTTGAAGGAGGCCTTCGGGCAACTCTGGGATTACCGCACCGAACGCGGCGCTCGCGCCTTTTTCACTCGTTGGAAAGACAGCCTCAAATGGCAACGCCTGCATCCGTACCAGAAGTTCGCCGGTATGATTGAGTCCCATTGGGATGGTATCGCCTCCTACTGTCATCCGGAGAACAAAGTCAGTCTCGGCCTAGTTGAAGGGGTCAACAACAAAATCCGTGTTCTGCAACGACGCGCCTACGGCTATCGCGACGAGGAATATCTCAAGCTGAAGATCGTGGCGACTTTCCTTCCGCCATTACCCAGAAATGCAGTTTTCAACCCACACGAACCCGCGTAGACCCGATTTTGTTTTGTCCAACGCCATCAAACCACGGGGTTTGGAGCCGTTTCAATTCCCAACTAAGATTGGCACACTTTCGTCGAGAGGGCAGTGCCTTCCGGTTCTAGAGCTAATTAAGTCATACAAGTACCGGTATTGTGAAGCTCCTTTCATACCGCGTAAAACACTTTGTTTCGTCAAACCTCGCAGTGGCTATTTTGCAGCCCTCGTCGTCCGCGACATCACGCTTGTATGCCTCATATTTTTCTACACTTTCAAAACTAAACAATGCGAACCCCATATTCGACGGTCCTTTGACTCCTAAGCCTGGGAAACTAAGTGTTGGGTCAGGCAGGGATTTCCTTTCTGCCTCGTTCGGAGGAAGAAAGTAGCCGTGGTGCTTACCACCATACTTTTCTATTAGCTCTATCCAAGCCTCAGCATACTCTCTAAATTCGTTCAGTTTATTGGGATCAACCTCATATCGAATAACGCACGTGAACAAAGTTATCCGCCTCTCTTCGTGTGATTTGCCATTTTTGGGGTAGTGATCTCACCGACCATAATTGGAGATATTGTCAAGAGTTGTGGATCAACTTTCTGAGTCAAGCGGCGTTCCTCGCTTCTTCGTTTAATCCGTCGACGAACTTCTCTCCCTCAAGTATCCGAGCGACAAGTGCGGGGGCGTTCACCCGGCGCCATCGTTGGCTCGCCATGTCGAGTAACTTGTAGGCCATGAGGAGGGTTTTCGAACGGGAGCCTGCTCCCTTGGTAACTCTCTGCCGGAGTCGCACCGTGGCGAACGCCGACTCGATGGGGTTGGCGGTTCGGATGTGCTCCCAGTGCTCGGCGGGGAAATCGTAGAACGTCAGGAGTTTGTCCTGGTGCTTGGTCAGGGATGCGACAGCCTTGGGGTACTTGGCCCCGTAGTCCGATTCGAACCGCTCAAGAGCTTCTTCCGCCTGCTCCCTGGTCTCAGCCTTGACGATCTCGTTCAGGGCACCCTTCACACGGCCATGAAGACGCCTCGGTAGCTTGTCGAGGACGTTTTTTGTCTTGTGAACGCAGCACAACTGGTGACGGGTTTCCGGCCATACGTTTCGAACCGCAGCCCAGAATCCCAAGGCGCCGTCTCCGATGGCGAGAAGAGGAGGTTTCATCCCGCGGCGATCTAGTTCCCTCAGCACGTACGCCCAGCTCTCCTCGCTCTCTCGATAACCGTCCTCCACCGCGAGCAGCTCCTTCGTCCCATCCGCCCGAACACCAAGAACGACAAGGGTGCAAAGCCTGTCGTCTTCGAGACGAACATTGAAGTGAACGCCGTCGACCCAGATGTACGCGTAATCCTCGCGGCTCAAGTCTCGTTTCCGAAACTCTTCGTACTCCGACTGCCATTTCGCCGTCAGCCTCGTGATCGCCGTCGACGAAAGCCCCGAAGCCTCCTCGCCCAGCAGCTCCTTCAGCGCAGGCCCGAAATCGTTCGTCGACAATCCGCGCAAGTACAGCAACGGCAAAACCTCACTCACCTTCGGGGAGCGACGCATATACGGAGGTAAGATGCTGCTCGTGAAGCGCTGACGTTCTCCATCGATCACCCGCTTGTCGTTGACTCGCGGCGCCTCGACTTCCATCGTTCCGCAGCCCATCGTCACTTTGCGGGCTCGAGCTCGACCGTTGCGGACTACGCTCGCGTGTCCGTTCTCGTCTCGTTCCGGAGAGTGGCTTTCGATGTAGTCTCCGACTTCCTCCTCCAGCGCCGTCATCAACATTCGACGCGCCCCCTCACGAGCCAGCTCATCGAGCGCAGTCCCGACTTCCTCATGTTTCGTTTCCTTCGGTGGATCTTGTATCCTCAGCATCGGTGGCGTTTCCTTCCTCCGGTTCGCTAAAACCGGTTTGGCCTTTGTCTTACATGGAAGGATACGCCGCCTTTCTCATTCAGGCGATCCACAACTTCTGGTTATAACTCCCATCATTGACCTGTAAGGTAGACCCATGTCAACTGTGGGCAACGGTCATCTTGGTCCTGGGCTACCGATTTATCCGCGCATCTCCCGGCCTCTGATCCATCTAGGCCCTGCTAGGCTGACTCGAAGCCGCAACATCCGGTGAAAGCCCGCATCTGCACTGCGGATTCGCTCGCCTCGAAAGTGAGGTGCGGCACGGTAGAAGTCGGCATGTTGCGGGCTTTATCGGGACCCGTAGAATCGGTCAACATTTCGCCGATCTGATCGATCTGATAGCAGGCGGAGGATCGTGGATCGGCGCGGGGATGCGCGGGATGGAAGACTTTGCAAGTCTTTGCTGGTTGAGTTTGCCTACTAAGGACCTGTAGACTTTGCAACGCAGAGTCAAGGACA
Source organism: Candidatus Marinacidobacterales bacterium (assembly GCA_965219415.1). Lineage (GTDB taxonomy): Bacteria > Acidobacteriota > Vicinamibacteria > Marinacidobacterales > DATDRI01 > CBDCNP01. The sequence continues at coordinate 4,995,033 of CBDCNP010000002.1, read as the reverse complement.
CCTGTAAGTTATTGCGGAGGGATGGCCGAGCGGTTTAAGGCGGCGGTCTTGAAAACCGCAGACCGAGAGGTCCGGGGGTTCGAATCCCTCTCCCTCCGCCACACAGTCTGGCCAATTGTGGCACTGCAGAGACGGATGAGATTTTCCGCGCGGTTGGCGGGGTTTTGCAGGGGTAGGTGGCACCAGAGACGCGCTAGAAGGGCGGAACGGGCCTCATTTTTGGGATTCGTCTCTAATCGCGATTTTCGAGTGCCACGTTTGCGCCCAGTAGGAGAACGGGCACTGACCGGGCCGTGCAGCGTCGGAAGAGAGGCCACCCGAGGGGTCCAGAATCGAGGCCAGGACTACCGTGGCGTAGCCGGCTAGCACGTTCTGGTCCAGGTTGCGGCCCGGGGCCTGGATCCAGGTCTCCACCCGGGAGCGTGGCATCCCCTTGCTGGACGTTGTTTTCCCTGCGCGTACGGAGAACCCGAATCGCCGACATCGCCTCCGACACGCCCCATATCTGGGGCTCGCCACGGGTCGATGACGATCGAAACGGCCCGGCGCGCCAATCTTGAGTTCGTTTGTGTTTTTGGACAGGACGGGTACGAGGACCTTCCGCAGGATGTTATCTGCCTGAGGAGTGTCGCCGCTGCAGTCTGTGGCAGGGCCGCCCTGCTCGGTGGAAAGACCTCCGTCCACCGGTTATCGAGTACCTGCGGACAGTCCGTGCGGATGATTTCAAGGAACCACGCGCGACCCTGACTACGAATAGCTCTTGTAGAAGGCTTCAGCAGTGAACTTCACAAACTCCTCGGTCTTCTCTTGACTGCGAGCAACAACCTGCCACGGTTCGAGTCGTGCGATCTCAGTCTGAAGATCTTTTGCCGTCTTGGTGCCGCAGCCTAGAATGTCCTGCACTGAACCGGCGGCTACTCCGTCACACTGGAAGATAAAAGCGAACTCGAGCAGCTCTTGGAAGTTGAAGAACTTCTGCTGGTAATCGTTAGGTGACTGACTTGCGAAGAATACTACAACGCCTTTCGACCGCCCCTCGCGGATGATGCGCTGTAGGAAGATGTTCTTCTGGCCGAGATAGTTGTGAGCTTCGTCGATGACAAGAATAGTTCGAATTGTCCGCCTCCCCTCAGTCACCGGGCTATCGGGAAGAGTCGCCATCTCCTTGTAAAGTCGCTCGATGACTAGGTAGGCTACTAGCTCCTTCAGAACAGGCATCGCATGTACATCAATCAGCATGGAGCGGGTAGACACACGGTCCATTGGGGTGCCTTCGCTGCCATGGCGCCAGAACAGCTCGAAATCGGCTAGATCGCGTAGTACTTCGATCAGACTGTCGTCCTTCTTTCCGTCTTCTTCGTAAGCCGCAACAGCTATCTCTAGGATGTCCGGAAAGTCTGGATAAGGCTCGACCGACCCGGCCCTTTTGGCGTAAGCCGCGCGAATCGCCTCGGTCAGCGCCCCTTTTTGCACTATCCCAAGCTTGCTGTTGATCGACGCAAAACTCTCTGCTTTCTCGCGCGCCGATACGTTGATCGTCGGCTCGTCATATGCTGGCAAGATAAAAGGATTGATCGGCAGGCTTTGCCCACTTTGCAATAGTCGAAATGGTTGCACGCGCGCCAGCTCCAGAAAACGTGCGTTCTCAACGACATCGCCCTTGTAGTCGAAATAGATGAAGTTCGTTTGGAAATTCGACTGGACGCGGATGTCGGTCAGTATCTTTAGTAGAAACTGTGTCTTGCCGACGCCGGGCTTGCCCATGATGGCTAAATTCGAATTGGCGTGCTTGGCCGTGTTATTCAGTTTCATGACCAGCTCGTTCCGGTGCAACAGGGTCCGGCCAATGAAAATATCCAGCCCGCTGCCGAGTTGCTCGCGCCGTCCGGCAAACTCCACCTCGTCTACCAGTCGCAAGATCAGTGCGTCACCGCTACGACCGCTTTCCTGGAACATCTGCGCCAGCAGAGCGGCGCCGCTGTCGATATGGTTTTTCACCATGGAGCGATTGGAGAAGAACTCATCCTCACTAAATTCTCGCTTGCCATATACATGCGCGATCAGCGTCCGTAGAAACACTTCATTCTCTCCGACGAAGGTCGGCCGCTTCATCTCGCCGCCACTGAAGCTCGGACTGCGCGCAACTGTGGCTCCCTCCTTGACTAGGGAAAGAGTGAAGGCAATTCGCGCGAGCGTTGCTTTTTCCAGCTTGGTCTCGAAGCGCAGAGCACTTAGCACTTCATCGGCTTCGCTCGATGTGTAGAGCCGGTCAGCCATGGTTCCTCTCCCAGAAATAACCCGGCCGAAAGGTCGTTAGCTCCTGGCGTTGGTCAAACTCCAGACTCCCCGCACCGCTGAGGCGAGGCTTCAGGGCTCGGTAGTAGTTGGCGTCGATTTCCGTATCGGTCGAAAGAATGATCACCTGGTCGCCCGCGTTAGGAAAGTAATTGTCCACAATGTTGTCGCGGTGCGTGCTGTCCAGGCGAGATAGTGGTGTGTCGATAATGATCGGCAGCTTCAATTCACTGGTCTGAGCAAGTCCCCACAACAGCGACACCGCAAATACTTCCTTCTCACCGGCCGACAATCCAGACTTTCGCATTTTATGGCCGTTGCGGTCGATGACGTGCACCTCGTAGGTCTTTTCATCGATAGTGATGTCTTTGATGAGTCCACTTCGGCTGGAGAGCAAGCGGTACATCTCGAACGTCTTCTCCTGGAGCAATTGCACCTTGTTCTTACGCAGTCGGACAATAAACTGATTCAGCACGCTGGCTATGGAATCGCACTCCTCGATGAGGTCCGTTTTCTCCTTCGAAACGTTGTGCTTCTCGTAAAGCTTTTCGATCTCCATCTCGATGTCACTAATGCGCTCTTCCAGCGCCAGGATGCCTTCCTCCACGAGCCGCAACTGTTCGGTCTTTCGCCCGATTTGCGTCGAGAAGCTTTCCATCTCTGCTTGTAGCTCGTCGAACAGGTGGCGCTCTGTCAGCGTCAGCGCGCCACCTTGGCCAACACCTTCGAGCTGGCGTATCTGCGCCTCCAAGCTGTGCGCCTCTTCCAGTAACGGCTTGAGCAGGAACACATCGCTGTTTTCCAGCGACTCCATCCCGTTCAATACCCGTGCCGCGTCCCGGTCCGAAAGGTCCAGCACCTTATCCACGCTAGCCTTGGGGTCACCTTCTTTCAGGAGTCGAAAGATTCGCCGTTCAAGTTCCGCCATCCGTTCTGCGGAAAGCTTTTCGGTATAGATCGGCTCTGGTTCCTCGACCACTCGTACGATGCGTTTCGCCAATGACGCGGCGTTTTCCCTTATTGCCTCGCCGCTGGCCGATTCGCGTTCGATCTCGATCTGCCGCCGGATACCGTCGAATAGTTTGCCCGCGATGGTGAAGGGCAGCACTTTTTCGCTCAGGGCACGAGCTTCGCTCTCCACCTGCGCTTGCCGATTGGCCGCCAAGACTCGCTTTTTCTCCTGCTCGCGCATCGCCTCGCGCGACTCCGGCGCGGCGTGAAAGGTCGCCTCAAAGCGCTTCTTCGCCTCTTCCAACTGTGCCTTGAACCCGTCTAGCTCTGCCCTTAACCCGTCGCGCTCTTGATGCTTGCGCGCCAGCTTGCTTTCCTCGCGCTTCAGTTCGCTCTGCTTGAACTCCAGGTCCTCGTCTGAGATCTCGACGAATCCCTTGCGCTCCTCCTGTTTGATGTAGGCGATGTCGCTCGCCAGCCGGTTAATGAACTGGATGCCCAGCGCCGCGTCCAGCGACGACTTCAAGCGCACTTCAGAATGGTCATCGGCCGCGATTTCTTGAATCTTCTCGCCGTCGAAGAAGAAAAATTGCGTGATCCCCCTAGGAATTACTGCGCGAATGAAGTCCTGCCATATCTCCTGAGTCTGCACCGACACCCGCTTGCCGTCGCGAACTACCACCAGCCGTTCAGTCAGGTCGCGCGGCTTGGGTTCGCTGACTGCGCCGGCCGTCCACGAACGTTTGACGACCAGCTCCGAACCGTCGTCCATCTTTATTACCAGCTCGAAGGCTACATTGGCATTGCCTTTTGCCTTTTCCCGCCGGTTGATATTGCGGTAAATGTCCTCGACCTTGCCACCATATAGACAGAAAGTCACGGCCTCCATGATCGAGGTCTTGCCTGCCCCGTTCATGCCGCCGATGAGGAAAATGCTGCAGCCGTCCTCTCCAACCGGGAAAACGATTTCTGTCGGGAACTGGAAGGACTTATAGTTCTCGATGGTCAGCTTGTGGAACTTCATTCACTATCCTCATCAAGCTCCCAAATGCCATGGGGCGAGCCCCGCCGTAGCGCGCCGTCCTGCGTCATCCGCAATCGCTCCCATTTGACGTTGTTTTTCCAGGCGGGCTCGTTGGTCGCCTCGCGCCATTCCCTGTCGCCCGGTAGAAGTTTGCCTTCGAGCTGCCGGGTTATTTCCTCGATCACGTCACGCACCCTCGCGCGGCCTCCCTGTTTCTTGAGTGCCTGCAGAATGTGCTCGCGCAAGACAGCCGACGGGGTCTTGGGCAGTTTCAAGCGCTTGCCGCGAGGCTTGGCTTCCGGGGCAGTTGTGTTCTGCCCGATTCGCTCTCGAAGATCCTTCAAAATGTCCTGAAACTCGTCAGCCAACTGCGCCAGCGCCTGCTTAGCATCCGCGTGCACAGCCAGGGCGGATGCCAAGCGGGTCTTCTCAGCGCGTAACGGGTCCGGGACGCCGAAGTGGTCCTTTTCGAGCTTCTCAATCGCCTTTGCTATGGCGTGCAACTGGGCGTCTTGCTCGGCAACCGCCACGCCTTCAGAACTAGCATCGATCTGGTCGATGACATCCCGGCAAAGTTCCACCAACTTGCTCGGGTCCTTGACGAAACCGATGATGTCATTGTTATTGCTCATGCCAGCCGTTCCGAAGCCCGTGAGGGGTTGCTCTTCAGAATCTCACGCAGCGCGCTATATATGCCGGTGCGCCGGTCCTTGAACTCGTACTCGCGCACAGCGGATAGTAGCTTTAGGACCTTCTCTTGGCTAACGCCGTGCTGTTCGCAAAGCTCCGCGAGGAGCTTAGAATCTTCCGGAGACAGATTCATGGCTTCACGGCCTCCTCGATGAGTTGTTCGACGTGTGTTTTGGCTTGTTCGAGCAGTTCGTCGGATTTGCGCTTCGCGTTCTTTGATTCGAAGACCAACTCTCGCAGACGCAGGGCGAAGTTGTTAGAAAAATGCGGGATGGGGAATTTGTCGATATACCGGCTATCGATGGATGTGTCCCGATGTTCGTGGAAAAAGAACGGCACCCTCCACTCCGTCATCTGAGTATCATATCAGGCGGCAACCTCCGCGTGTTCGAGAACCTCGCTCAGATCGCGGTCAAGCGCCTTGCGCGTCTCGTCGCGCCACGCCTCGTTAGCGGGTAGGAACTCGCGATCCTTGAAGTCATCGAAGATCGCACGGCAGTGATCCACCTGCTCCTCCGTCAAGGTGCGGGGATCGAGCACGGGAAGATCTGGCAGCTTGGAGATCGTGAGTATGGATCGACCTTCCTGCTGTCTCGTGCCGTGCCACCAGAACAGGATCAGTCCTAGCGTCGAGTTGCACCACAGCAGTAGCGGGATCGCGTACTTCGGTTCGCGCGGGATTACGTTCGGCCATGCCCTGCCGCCGAGACACTTCTCCGGTGTGAGACACATTGCCAAACTCTGTGAGTTGAGCTGGAAGTCTCGGTTGGAATGGAGACGGGATGCCGTTCGACGCCACGTCTTGACCGCATGAGACTTCATCTTCGGACGCACTTCGCCACATCTGTCTGGCGGAACGACAAACTGCCGTTCTCGCTCAGCGTTGTGTCCCCACAACGCGGGATAGGTGGGAAGTTCATCCTTGCGGATGGGGCGGATATCGAACGCACCCCGAGGCAGGGCATTGCTTGCAGGTGGCTTGCCGTTGATGTCCCTATCAACGAGCCCTCGTTCTGCAACATTCCCTAGCTGGGTGACGGCAATGCCTTCCGACGCTAGCGATTGGGGGAACACGAACTCCCCGCAAGCTAGTGCCCGTGCCGCATTTCCCACGCTCTCGCTAAGCACTCCTGCTCCGCATGGGTCGAGAAGGCTGCCGTTAAAGGCGCTGCGGATTGCCGGAGCGTTCGACGTCCCCTGTCCTGTCTCCCTTGCAGTCAGAGCCGATTCCAGCAACCCTGCTGGCCGGTAGGACAGATTCGTGAAACGCATTCCGCCTCCGCTCCGTTTATTGGCTACGACAAGGCACTCGGCCATGCCCGTGTCTGCCGAGAAAGCCCTTGCCGTCGTCCCCGTCGCGGCGATGGACAGGATGTGGATATCGGAATAGTTTGCCGCCAGCGCCTTTCTCGCCTTCTCCCATGCCTGGCCTCGTGCAAGTGAGGATGGCAGTACCAAGGCCAGCACGCCTCCATCTCTCAGCTTGCGGTGGCCGAGATCCATGAAGTTCGACGCCAGCCCAGCGTTGCCGTGACCGAACTCGGGCTTGCACTTGCCGAGCATTCTCGACATAGCCCTCTGTTCGCTAAGAGGAGTGCCGAATCCCGCGAAGGATGGGATCGGTATCTCGGCGTGGCTTCCCTCATGGTTTGTGGGCCTCGTGAACGGGGGGTTCATGATGACCAGATCGCAGGAGTTGTCCTTGACCGTGACGGAATGCTCGCTACGGCTCTCCGATTCTGTACCGCCCATGGACTCGCCCGTGGCGAACAGGGAGTAGGAATGGTCGGAATCGAGAAGGTCGAGTGCTCCGATGTGTGTACCGACGCCATCGATGCCGTAGGGCATCGTGTGGATCTGGGATTTGCCGTAGGCGAGCGAGGGGTGGGAGCTGGACAGCATGGAACAGGTGAGATGCGTTGCGGCGCGCATGATGTCCAGCCCGCTCAGGACGCGCTCCATCAGGGCTTGATGCAAGTCCTTGTCATCGCCGCCGGCCCGTCGATAGCGCCGATACACTGCCCGCTGCGCGGCCGAGAGCAAGGCTCCCGTGCCGCAGGCGAAATCCGCAATCCGCAGCCCTTCTATCGCGACCCGGTCCGACCAGTCCACGTCTAGCTGCTCGACCGCTAGTTCGGCGAGGAGGCAGGCTGACTCGGGCAATGTGTAGAAGGTGGCCAGGAACTTCCGATCCGTGATAAGGGTCTGGAACATCCTCCCAGTAAGGTCGTGATAGGTCGTCGCGCCCAGCTGCGCCAAGTCGGAGATGGACTCCGCGATGCGGTTCATGACCGGCGGAACCGCCTTGATCGGCAATTCCTTCACCAAGTCACTGGCGACGCTGAAGATCGGCCAGTAGTTGACTTCGAGAATCGCGTTCCATACGCCCAGAAGCGTCCCCTTGTCGATAGATCCCGCTAACGGAACCGGCGGGATCTGTTGCTGCCTTTCGATCGCTGCATGAAACACGAAGGCCGAGACGCAGATAGCCGCTGCCATGCGCTCGGTCTGCTTGCCTTCTCCTTGATGCAGGTCACGGGCGATCCGCGCCAGTGGGCCCTCACCGGCGTGCTCGGCCAGCAGTCCCGCCGCGTTCCGTACCACTTGTTCAAGGGCTTCCGTCCCTCGCGCCAGTTGCCGTTCCGAGAGGGACAGGTATTCGATGGCATCAGCAAGGTCGTCCACGCCCCCCTCAAGCCACTTCCTCTCCGGCGGCCAGCGGATGCTTTCTCCCTTGGAATCCAGGTAATGCGTGGCGTAGCGCAACGCTGCGCTTTCGATGGTTTCGAGGTCACCTGTCTTGAGGCTCTCTCCGGCAAGACAACGGAGAGCACGCCTTCGATGTCCTCTCCGGTACTGTGCAAGCTCGTCCCGAGCCTGGCGGTCGCGTCTTGATCGACCGTGTGTGCGGGGGCGAATTCCGTCTCCACGATCACTGGCTGGCGGCGAGGCGGGGCTATGAGAATGTCCGGCCTCTTGCCTGTCCCCGTGCCTGGCACAGCTTGCTGAATCACGTGGGTCCGTTCGGCGTGGACAGTGTTGTCGTTCCAGCCTGGGTTTCGTCGTCTCAGCGCACGAGCCAGCGCACCGTTCGCTTGCGGCTCCGTGTTGCGCGGGCCGCTCATATTGACATAGCCCTCGCGTCGGAAGGTAGACCATTGAAGCGGATCAAGTCCTTGTAGCGCAATCGTTTGCCGTTCATGCTCTGGCTCATGATGACAATCTGAGCAATGGTATCAAGATCCCGGATGTTGTGACGGCCCGCAAACTCGTTGACGTGGCGGTACAGGTGCTTCACGCTGATCTTGTGATATGTGCCGTAGTAGCCGCGCTTCAATAGCGACCAGAATGATTCTATGCCGTTCGTGTCCGCTTTTCCATGGACGTATTCCTTGGCAATGTTTGGTTGACCGTATCGTGCTCGAATCCCTCCACGCTGTCGTAGGCGCTGGCACCGTCCGTGAAGACAGTGGAGCCGGACTCAATGGCGTCCTGCACGAATCCGCTCAGAGTCTCGCTGTCCGTGGATTGCACCGGCTGAGCCTTGACCCGGCCATCGCGCTCCTTCGCGCCCACAACCGCCGTCTTGCCCACCGTTCCACGGCCTTCCAGATCCTTGCGCTTCGCGTTGCTCATGTTCTTGCGCTTGCAGCCCATGTACGTCTCGTCAACCTCTACCGTGCCGCCAAGCAACTTCGAGTCCGTGCCATTGAAGGCGGCGGGTAACCGGCGAGACCGACTGCGGGCAATGCTGGCGGACCTGAAGATGCCGGGGGCGCTGGAGGCCGTGGACGGCATCCTGGCGCAGGCCGAAGTTCCTGAAGCTGTTTCCACGCTACGCCGGTCGAGCCCACCAAGGGGCTACCGTCGCCGGCGACCATCTACGCGGCACCGCAGTAGTAGTTGAGAATGCCCGTGAGGTCAAAATACTCATGCGGCTTCCCGATGGTAGAAACGTAGCAACCCGCCAAGCCGTTCACGGGAGCGCACCTTGCGCTCGGACTGAGGTAACTGGTCGCTGGCTGGGAACAGCAGCAGATTCTCCTTGCCTTGATGATTCCTCTCGTGGTGATAGTAGACGACGTACTCCCTAAGCGCATGACGGAGCGACTTCTCGCCGAACAGGATGAGCTTCGAGAGACATTCCTCTTTGACGGACTTCACCCAGCGCTCCGCGAACGAGTTCAAATCCGGGCTCCGTGCGGGCAGCTTGACGGGCGCGACGCCAACCGCCTCGATGGTCCGGTGGAACGACTCGCAGAACTTCGAGTCCCGGTCGTGAATGAGGTATCGGCTCGAGGACAGAAAGCCGACATCTGCCATGGTCACGTTGCGAGCCACTTGAGTCATCCACTGTTCGTTCGGATGCGGCGTGATGCCGGCAACGTGGACTCGACGGGTAGCCAGGTGCATGAAGAACAGAACGTAGTACGTCACCAACCCGCCCTGAGTCCACACTTGCGTGGTGAAGAAATCTGTCGCCGCGAGCACGTCCATGTGCGAGCGGATAAACTCCCTCCACGTCGTGGTCTTCCGACGCTCTGGTGCGAGCGGAATGCCGTGGCGTTTCAGAATGTTACCGACGGTTTGGTCGGCCACTTCATACCCGAGGTTGGCTAGCGCCCCGGCAATCCGGTCGTAACCCCAGGACTTGTTCTCCTTGGCGAGACGCACTACCAGCTCTTCGATGTCGGCGTCGATCCGCGGTCGCCCTGGATACGGACGGTTCTCGGAGCTGTCGAACTTCTTCGCGACAAGCCTCCGGTGCCAACCTAGGATCGTGTCGGGATTCACGATACTCGCGATCTCATCAAGGGCTTGCTTACCCAGACGCTTTCCGAGCTCGGCCACAAGATACTCGTTGCGCAGGAGCAACTCCTCATCCACGGACCCTGAGACGGTTAGGGGCTGGCCGCCAACACTTAATTGCGGAAGCACCGCTCCCTGTCGTTGCGACCGCGCACGCGGTCAACACCATGGCGACAGCCAGCGTTGCGGAGCGCACGACAGCAGTCCCTTCCTGTGCCAAAACTCAGCCCTTTTGAAATAGCCGATAAAATCAACAGCTTAGCGTCTGTGCCAACGGGCCACGGTGTCCGCGTGGACGATGAGCAGGCGGCTCGCCCACACGGGCCACGAACCTCGAAGAGCAACCCAGAAAGCCCGTTCCGTGTCGTCGAGCGGTGGGTGCGGGCGCTCTTTCTTCAGCGCCGTCACTTGCTGCCGCAAAGCGACGTTCTCCAACACCAGGTCGGCGCGGTGCCGACACATCGCCCGAATGACACGGACGCCAAGTGAGACGAGGAAGACAACAACATCGAGCATAGCGGCGGAGTTTCGCCGTCTTCGGCCCGGAATTCAAGCGGAGTGTAAGTCCTTGATTTCTTGGGCGAAGCAATTTTGACGATGCACAACCAGCGTAGAAGCGTAGCGGGTGTGGCAACCGACGCAATCTGGGCCAGCGCCTCGCGGCCCAAGGCCTGGGCCTTGACGGCGAGCCTCCGCCGGTCGTCGTCAGAGAGCCTGAGACGCTTGCCCCGAAGCCCGGCTCGGAGCACACGGTTTTCCTCTCGCAGGTAGTCGCTCACATCCTGCTGCTGGCGGTTGACCCAGCCAGCCAGAACGAGCAGTAGGAATTGCACGTGGTACGTCATCATGGGTCTGAAGATAACACCCTCGGGCCAGACGATTGTAGAGCCCACGGCCCTTGGCCCGGTCGCAAAACACAGACGCTAAGCTGCTGATTTATCGGCTATTTCAAGAAGGCCGAGTTTTGGCACAGGACGAGGTCGGCGCGGTGCCGACACATCGCCCGAATGGCACGGACGCCAAGTAAGACGAGGAAGACAACAAACGTCGAGCATAGCGGCGGAGTTTCGCCGTCTTCAGCCCGGAATTCAAGCGGAGCGTAAGTCCTTGATTTCGTGGGCGGAGCAGTTTTGACGATGCACAGCTCATCGAGCCTCTCCGTCGAGCGAGCGTGGGAAAGCGTTCGTCTCGAAAGGTATGCCGAGCTTCGCCGGATGGTCAGATTCAACCGCTCGATGAACGACGTGTTCAATGTCGAAGAGTCCTCGGAGTTATTGAGCGTGTCTTAGAATCGCCACGCGGCTCCGTGCAGCGCTCTCCGTTCGACCTTGATGATGCGATCGTTCCTGCGCGTTTTTAGGACCTGGCCGTAGAGACACGCTGGACCGAAGAAGCGACGGATGACCTTCTGGTAGAATCCGAATCCATCCGTGACGATCAAGGGAAGACGCTCGAAATTCATCCGTCTCGAAAGGTCGCGAAACAGAGCGTGAGTGTTCGGGTAGCTTCGCCTTCCCGTCACCGTCGATGGCCAGAGCCGAGACCAGACTTCGATTGTAACGAAGACCCAACTCGGTGCCTTCTTGTTGCCCGCGAACGTGCGAATCTCGTCGGCTTGAAGCTCTTCGGCAGCGAAGCCAGCGATCCTTCTGTGATTGAATCGACGACACACTTGGGCTGCCTTCTCGAGCCAGCGGGCGACGGTGTTCCAGGCAATCCCTTTGATCCTGGAAATCGCGGAAATGCTGACACCCTCGACTCTGAGAGCGATGACCCCATCGAAAGTAGCTCTTCGATGTTGGAGACGGTAGTAGGGCGTGCCTTTCGTCGAGGAGAACGTCTTTCCGCACTCGCCGCACCGGTATCGACGGCGCTTCCCGGACCTGGTTCGGTAGAATCCGTGGCGAACGATGTTTCCGGAACTGACTTTGCCCCGCAACGGACATGCGAGATTGAGACATCTGCTATTCTTCACTTTGGCTCGGCCCTGACGATGAGAGAACTGTGTCTTCGGAATTCTGGTTCAAACTCTAGCACGCAGACTGGTTAGGGGCTGGCCGCCAACACTTAATTGCGGAAGCACCCATCCGCGTGATGGAGATCACGGATATACTCAGCCAGAACGTGCCCCTGGAGGACGTGCAGTATCTGGCCGGACACTCCAACCCCTCGGGCCACACAGTTCTATGACCGGCGTAGACAGCACGTCACTCGCAACATCGTGGAGCGTGTCTCGATATGAAAGAAGGACCAGGGAAGAGAGACATCCTTTCCAGGCTTGCTAGCAAGAAAGCCGCTGCACGGCCTCGTTCGGCTCCCCGCAATGAACCCAAGCCGGTGCCGATTCCTCTGCCCGAAGGTGTCCGCCACCAGCGGGTGGGTGAAACGACGGAACGTTCCGCGCATCTCGAAAAACTCAAACAACTCTTCGAGGCGGCTCCGATCAGCCGCTACCTGGGCATGACACTCAGCTATTGCGAGAACCGCGTGGCGCGCGTGCGTTTGCCGTTTCGGGCCGAGTTCGAAGAAAGGCCTGGCGTCATCCACGGGGGTCTCATCGGTCTGCTGGCGGACACGGCGGGCAACTTCGCGGTGGGTTCGGTCTCGCCGGGCTCCACGGTCAAGACGGTGGAGTTCAAGATGAACTTGCTGGCGGGAGTCCAGGGAGACCTGCTCGCCATCGGAGAGGTCGTCCGCAAGGGACGCTCCCTCGCCACCTGCCGGCTCGAGGTCGTTGGGGGCAACGACGATGTGGTGGCCATCGGGCTGGCCACTTATGCCATCCAGGCTGTTTAGCCATCTGCACCTGCTTGTTGCAGCCCAGGCGGTGCTTCCGCCATTAAGTGTTGGTAAAATAACGCTAAGACTTTACGGTGCATTAAATTACAGCCATGGTCTTTCAAAAGGGCCGAGTTTTGGCACAGGACGGGAAAAGAGGCCACCCGAGAGGCCCAGAATCGAGGCCGGGGCTACTGTGGTGTAGCGGGCCTAGCACGTTCTAGTCCAGGTCCGGCCCGGGCCTCCTTTATTTCCATCTTTGCCCATGACCTGGACCTAGGTCTTCGCCCAGGGAGCGTGGTATCTTGCTTTCTGGACGGTGTTTCCCTGCGCATGCATCGTCGGGTCGACCGGTACGGAGAACCCGATCGTGGCAGGTCTAAACCACGCAATCAACGCTAGATCGACTTTTTGCGGAGCACAGCTGATAACTCTGCGCACACCTAGCGCGTATCATTGCCGCTGCCCCTCTCGTGTCCAACTCCCCTGCTTCCCGAAAAAAATCTAGGAGAAATGACCCCGTGAGTGACTCACATGAGAATACGCGATTTTGGCTCGCGTTGCTGACTTACCCAGACGACGCCCAGCGACGAACACGATACTGGAACGGTTATCTTGCGTGGAAGTTGCCGAGTGACTTCCGGTACAAAATCCGTAACGTTGGGAATCCTCCTTTCAATCGGTTCTTTCAGAACGAACATTTGCAGTTAAAGCAAGACGAGAAGCGTAAACTCGATGCACTCGCCGATAAGTTCGGAGGACATCCTCCATTTCCAAGCAGACCCAACGGAAGTACTGGCTCGATACATGGATTTCTCCGACCACACCTTCAACGACGACGTATGTTTTGCTGGCCGGATTTTGATCAAAGCTAGCTTTAAGAACGCCACATTCGACCGCCTCTCCGACTTCCGCAATGTAACATTTGTAGATACAGCAGACTTTGAGCGAGCAGCGTTTAGGCGTTGCACTCGTTTCGATAGCGTCACATTCGAAAATTCCGTCTATTTCAAAGCTGCGACATTCATGGAAACCACCGTGTTCGACGAATCCGAATTCAAGGATGCTGCCTCTTTTGACGGATCGAATTTCCTACCCATCCCCGGCATACAAGGAAACTCGGCCGGTGCGGTGGATTTTCGGAATTCTGTTTTCAAGAGCGATGCAAGTTTTGAGGGAACTAAATTAGGCGTGCCAGGCAATTTAGAAGGCACAAAATTTCATAACAATGTCAACTTCAGGGATTGTCTATTCGTAAAGAGCGCAGATTTTCAGAGAGCAGTATTCGAACGTACAGCCGATTTCTCTGCCGCACGGTTCGAGCACATTGCAAATTTCAATGACGCTAGGTTCGAAGCTACTACATATTTCTGCGATTCATTATTTCTGCAGCCACCACAGTTTTTCGAGACTAACCTCCATGAGGATACAGATTTTAGCGGCGTAGACTGGCGCAAGGCGGAATCATGTTATGCAGTGTCATGGTGGTCGAAGAATATTTTTCGCCGCACTCAAGAACGAACTACATCGGACGTCGTCGATGCTAGCAAAGCGATGCAAGCCTGGGATCGATTGGCACTAATCATGAGCAAGGTCGAAAAACTGCCAGAAAGACATGATTTCTACAGACTTCGAATGCGCGCTCAGAGAAAACGAGATGGGTGGAGTGTTTTGTCTCTAGCCAATTGGTTGTTTGATGTTTCGTGCGACTATGGTTGGAACATGCGACGCGCATTGATTTGGTGGGCAGGGCACTACATCATTATTGGGCTATTGCTTTTCAGTCAGGCTAGCCCCGGGTACGAAACGTGCGGAGCTGTGTTGTGGGATTGTCTACTAATCAGTTTTTCGAACGCACACGCGTTTTTCGGCCTAACCTCCGACGGCGGATATTTGTACAATTCCCGGGAGTGCGTAGTCGCTGCGCTTCACAATAGTGCCCTTCTGAATGCATTGGGTGCAATTCAGGCTATCACCGGCCCCATTTTCCTTTTTCTGCTCTTGTTGACCGTACGTAATCGTTTTCGTCTGCGTTAACTAGCATGGGCTAGATCTCTTAACGATGCTTGCGCTATTTGCTGTTGGTGATGTGTACGCATCCCTTTGCAGATACCGGTGGCGTCGTCGGGTCGACTGGCACAAAGCAGCCGACCATAGCAGTCTAAAATGCGCAATCAACTCCGGATAGACTTTTTGCGGAGCAGAACAGGACGGGATTGGATTTTTTTCGAGCTGGACGGGTGCTTCCGCCATCAAGTGTTGCTACGCGGCTGCGGGCAGTGGTACAGGTGCGGAAGAGACCGGGTTGCGCGTCCCAGTGAGCAGGAAAACCTCGATCCGCGACCACAAAGGAATCGTCATCGCCAAGAAGATGTCTCGAAAGGTGAGCCGTCGCGTCGTCAGACCGGCTTGCATAGCCGGAGTTCGGATCTCACGTCCGAACTTCAGAGCTCCGTGCGGTCGGACGAAGTTGTAATAGCAACGGAGCAACTCGTCTCGAAAGGTATGCCGAGCTTTGCCGGATGGTCAGATTCAACCGCTCGATGAACGACGTGTTCAATGTCGAAGAGTCCTCGGAGTTATTGAGCGCGTCTTCGAATCGCCACGCGGCTCCGTGCAGCGCTCTCCGTTCGACCTTGATGATGCGATCGTTCCTGCGCGTTTTTAGGACCTGGCCGTAGAGACACGCTGGACCGAAGAAGCGACGGATGACCTTCTGGTAGAATTCGAATCCATCCGTGACGATCAAGGGAAGACGCTCGAAATTCATCCGTCTCGAAAGGTCGCGAAACAGAGCGTGAGTGTTCCGGTAGCTTCGCCTTCCCGTCACCGTCGATGGCCAGAGCCGAGACCAGACCTCGATCGTAACGAAGACCCAACTCGGTGTCTTCTTGTTGCCCGCGAACGTGCGAATCTCGTCGGCTTGAAGCTCTTCGGCAGCGAAGCCAGCGATCCTTCTGTGATTGAATCGACGACACACTTGGGCTGCCTTCTCGAGCCAGCGGGCGACGGTGTTCCAGGCAATCCCTTTGATCCGGGAAATCGCGGAAATGCTGACACCCTCGACTCTGAGAGCAATGACCCCATCGAAAGTAGCTCTTCGATGTTGGAGACGGTAGTAGGGCGTGCCTTTCGTCGAAGAGAACGTCTTTCCGCACTCGCCGCACCGGTATCGACGGCGTTTCCCGGACCTGGTTCGGTAGAATCCGTGGCGAACGATGTTTCCGGAACTGACTTTGCCCCGCAACGGACATGCGGGATTGAGACATTTGCTATTCTTCACTTCGGCTCGGCCCTGACGATGAGAGAACTGTG
The DNA here is from genome assembly GCA_965219415.1 of Candidatus Marinacidobacterales bacterium. Taxonomy (GTDB): domain Bacteria; phylum Acidobacteriota; class Vicinamibacteria; order Marinacidobacterales; family DATDRI01; genus CBDCNP01. The sequence goes on along the minus strand of CBDCNP010000002.1, from coordinate 4,979,171 downwards.
TCTTCGGAATTCTGGTTCAAACTCTAGCACGCAGACCGGTTAGGGGCTGGCCGCCAACACTTAATTGCGGAAGCACCGGTCTATTTCAAAAGGGGCCGAGTTTTGGCACAGGACGGGTTCAACCTAGTGGGTTACCGACCGCTGGCGCCCGAAACGATTTGGTTGAAACCGAATCTGCTCCGCTGACTTCGTGCTTCCATCGTTCGAGAGCGGATTGCAAACTGCTGACCCGCTGGGCGTTCGAGTATTTGGACCAGACGGGCTATCCGTCACGCAACCTACATTCCGAATGTGCGGTTGGCTGCGAACAGGTAGGAATACGCGCTGACTCTTTCGGGGACGCCAGGAACGATCCCGGAAATGACGCCGGCAGCCGTGAGTGCCAAGCCAATCGGGTCACCAGTAGCCGCTGACCAAACGCTGCCTGCAATCCCCAGAGACCACGAGCGCAGATCCTTCCCGAGCGCCAGTCTGGTAGATCGTTGGATGTCGTGGGCTGCATCAGCAACTTCCTGTCGGCGTTTCAGCAACGCACTTTCTCGCTCATCGGGGTTATCGATGTCGGCTAGTTCGGCGATGAAACCCCGAAGATCGCGCATGTATGCGCGATAGGCATCTTGGTGTTCCGTACGGAACTGAAGAACATCATCAAGAGGAATGGATGCCAAGTCGAACGTCACGGGTTCAAGGTCTAGTTTAATCACCTTGTCCCGTGATGGCATCGACTCCCGTGACAATGTTCTCACCAAATCCATGACGGCTTCGGAGTTGTTGGTCACCGGATGAATCGCCAATTCGTGCTTTTTTCCGGCGATACGGGCGAGTTGTGCGAGAACGGCAAGAATAGTGGTGCGTACATCAGGATGGAGCGGGATCGAAACTCCGCCGTCCTCGCTCGGGCGCGCAAGTCCTTTCGCTTGAAGCTCCTCGACCAAAGAACCTGCCAATTTCACGTCGGCGCCATAGCCGATTCGGGACTGCGACAGCTCCGCGAAGTAGTCAGTCTTCCGAAGGTCATCGAATGTGCCATTGGTGAGCAGTTCAGCAACGACCTCCGCCAACTTGCCAGTGATTTCTCTGTCGATCCAGTCGTTGGGTTCGAGCACTCGCAAGAGACCTCGGTCCTCAAGAGGCTCAGCAAGCGTTGGATCTGCGTCGACGTGGCGACCGTACATGTAATTCGGTAATAGAATAGCAACGTCGTCGAAGAACAGCAGAAGCGACTTGATCCAACTACTGTCCTCCGAACTCCAATACGGTGCCGGGTAGTAGTACCCAGTATCAGTCATTCCAGCAACTCCTTCTCGAAGCGATCCGGCGGTTGGAATGATACGCCATTGGTGGAGTCTGCTCGGTTTACTGCCAACGGTCAGCGCGCCACGGCGCGGTTTCTGCACCGCCAGCGACCGACTTCACTGACGGCGTGGCTGATCTTCGTGGGTGGGTGGCCCAGCTTTTGCCTCGTAGACCCGCAGTCCTTTCAGCTGGCTCTCCGGTGTTTTCGCACCGGAGTAGTCGATGCCGATATGGCGGGTGAACCTCATGGCAAGGATCTCAGCTCAATCGCCGCGCTTCGAATGAACGTCTTCAAATATCTCCTGACCTACCCGCAAAAACTGTTCCAGGTTAAGAGTTAGTTTACTATGAATAGTTGTGACCCACAAAAAAGAAGATCGCGTATTGACGGGCAGACAGCCATGAGAGCGACGTTCTGCGAACTCGTCTTCGACGCGGTGGAAATTCTGCACGCTGTCGCCGCCAGGCCACCGACGCAATAACGTGCTCGAGAAAGAACGCGTTGTTCCCCGCGAGAAACTAGGTCAGTCAGGCAGGCAACGCGTGACAACCGGTAATCGTGATGGAGCCCACCAAGGACCGGCCTCGAGGCAACGGCGCGCTGGTAGGGTAATTGATGTCGGTGCTGGTCCGGTTTCATCGGAAGCTCGACAGAGGGGGTGGGAAGGCGTGGCCCGAGCGATGAATGTGGTCTCGCCCGATTATAGTAGTCACGCCATTCGGTCAAGAGTCGGTGGAGATGTTCCTCCGACCGCGGTATCAGAAAATCCAAGCACTCCCGGCGTGTGGTGCCGGTGAGTCTCTCACAGTAGGATTCGCCTGAGGTGCTCTTCGCGGCGTCCTCAACGGCCGGACACCCTTCGCTCGGACGAAGCGGTGGAGGTCTGCCGAGAACTTGCCATCGCGGTCCTCCGGCGGTTTTCTGCGGCGCTTGTGGAGTGCGCGAGGCTGCTCGTGACATTTCTCTGTTCGCCTATTTCAAATTCCCTGTTTTTTTGGAACAGGGAATTGCCATCTAACCATTTGAAATACAGATGGGTTACCACGTGGAAAAACGGCCCGATCAGCCTCAAAATAGCCCAAATTCCCTGTTAATTCCCTGTTATTCATTCGTTTCCAGCCGAGACCGGATAGCTCCGAACTGCCCCATCCGCCACCCAGTCTGGCCGATTGTGGCACTGCAGAGACGGGTGGGATTTTCCGCGCGGTTGGCGCGGTTTTCCAGGATTAGGTGTCACTAGAGACGCCCTAGAAGGGCTGAAAGGGCCTCATTTTCGGATTTGGTCTCTAATCTCGATTTCCGAGGGACAAGTTTGCGCCAAATGGGGAGCCGGTGCTGACCGGGGGCCGTACGGGCAGTGGAAAAGAGGCCATCCGAGAGGCCCAGAATCGAGGCCGAGGCTACCGCAGTGTAGCGGACTAGCACGTTCTGGTCCAGGTGCGCCTAGACCTCCTTGATACCCTTAGCTTGCTCTCGAATTGGGCCTCAACCAGGGTCCGCCAAGGTTTGAGCGAAGCTTCCTCCCGCGAAGCCGAGCTTTGAGGACTCTGTTCTCCTCGAGCGGGCGTTCGCCGAGCGGATGCAGAACGTAGTGTTCAACTTCACACTTCTACCTCGGGTTGATAGCATTAGCCCCGGTGAACAAATGGATCTTGCTGGGCTCACACTTTAGGAAGCCCATGCGGGTCAGTCGGTGGGCGTTGGCTCTTCGCCGAACTGGTGACGCAAGCAGTCTCGACGTTGCCGCAGATGTCCGCGAACGTATCAAGGTGAAAAGAACGGCCTGAGCCCGGTACGGCATGAATAGCAACGCCTTCAAACACATCGAGAAGCTCGAAACCGACCTCTGGGAGGCCGCGGACAACCTCCGCGCCAACTCGAAGCTCACGTCGAGCGACTACTTCATGCCGGTGCTGGGGATCATCTTTCTTCGTCACGCGGCCAATCGTTTCAAGGCCGCCCGCCGGCAGATCGATGCCGACCAGACGAGCAGCAAAATGCCGAGGCGTAAGGTCCTACCGGCCGACTACATCGCGCGCCGCTCCCTCTACCTACCGGAGAAGGCCCACTACGACTGGATCATGCAGCAGGCGGCGGTGAGCGGCGCCGACTTGCCGAAGCTCGTCACCGAGGCCATGACCGCCATCGAATCCGAGTTCGAACCGCTCGTCGGCGTCTTACCCAAGGACTACGGCATCTTCGAGTCCACGGTGCTTGAGGATCTGATGCGCCTGTTCAACAGCGAGCAGATCAAGCAGGCCACTGGCGATGTCTTCGGTCGCATCTACGAGTACTTTCTCGCCAAGTTCTCGATTCAGAAGGCGCACGACAACGGTGAATTCTTCACGCCGTCCTCGATCGTGCAGACCATTGTCAACGTCATCGAGCCGGACCACGGCACGGTGTTCGACCCGGCCTGTGGCTCAGGCGGCATGTTCGTGCAGTCCAGCCACTTCATCGAGCACGAGGGCGGCGACACGGCGAAGAAAGTCGTCTTCTACGGTCAGGAGAAGAACCGTGACACCATCCGCATCGCGAAGATGAACCTCGCGGTGCACGGGCTAGAGGGAAAGATTGCCGAGGCTATCACCTACTACCAGGACGAGCACACTCTCGCCGGCACGTGCGACTTCGTGATGGCCAATCCGCCGTTCAATGTGGACTTGGTGGACGCCGAGCGCATCAAGGGCGACCCGCGTCTGCCCTTCGGCCTGCCGGGCGTGAACAAGCAGAAGAAGATCGGCAACGGCAACTATCTCTGGATCTCCTACTTCTGGAGCTACCTGAGCCCGAAGGGCCGCGCCGGCTTCGTGATGTCCTCGCAGGCCTCGAGCGCCGGGCATGGCGAGAAGGAGGTGCGCCGGAAGATCGTCGAGACGGGCGACGTGGACGTGATGATCTCCATCCGCTCCAACTTCTTCTACACCCGCACCGTCCCCTGCGAACTGTGGCACTTCGACCGGGCCAAACCGTCCGAGCGTAGGGACAAGGTACTGATGCTCGACGCGCGGAATGTTTATCGTAAGGTCACGCGCAAGATCTACGATTTCTCGCCCGCGCAGATGCACGATCTCGCGGCGATTGTCTGGCTGTACCGCGGCCAGCAGAAGCGCTTCCTCGGACTGGTAAAGGACTACCTGGCTAGCGTCTACGCCGAGAGCGCCGCCATCCCGGGGATGCTCGCACCCTTCGTGACCACACTTACCGACCTGCGTGGACGCTTCGATGCGCTCGCCAAGGCCACGGCGACGCACGCCGACCTCGACGCTGACAGGAAGCAAGCACTCGACGATGCCGTCACCGACTTGCGCGAGGCCGCCGCGCTTTACGAGGTCGACGCGAAGAAGCTTCGTAAGAGCCTTGCTGGCTTCGGCCAGAAATACGCTAAGGCGTTGCCCGACAAGAACGACGCCCAGCACGCTGCGCGCAAGGCGTTTACCCCCCACGCGGGGGCGATCCGCGGCCTCATCAAGCAAGTGGACCTGCTCTACAAGCTCGCCGCGCGGGTAGCGGATCTTGGCACCGATCTGGCAGCCGACGATGCGATCTCCGCCGCCTACGACCGCCGCGCCACAGGCCGGCTGGTCAAGCAACTCGACGAGGAGCGCAAGGCCGCAGTTGAGCAGTTGAAGCACGCTACGTACTTCCACCGGCAGGTAATGTGGCTGCAGGACCGTTTCCCGAAGGCCGAACTCGAAGCCGTGCCTGGTCTGGTGAAGCTTGTGGACCGCAAGGACATTGAAGCCGCCGACTGGAGCCTCACCCCTGGCCGCTACGTCGGCGTCGCCCTGCCGGAGGAGAACGAGGACTTCGACTTCGAGCAGACTCTACGCGACATCCACGTCGAGTTGGCCGACCTCGACAAGGAAGCCGTCGAGCTGGCGAACACCATCCACCGGAACTTCGAGGAACTGGGGGTATGACCACACCCCGAATAGGAGGGTGGGGACATGTCGTTTTCGAGGAACTCGTAGCTCACAGCGCATTCGGCCCGAGGTTCAGCGGCTCTGCATATGCGGACGACGGGAACATCGCCACGCTACGCACGACTGATCTAGATAACGACGGTCGTATTTCCTACGAAACAATGCCTCTTGCTCACCTTAACGAAGACCGGTTTGGCAATCACTTTCTCACAGCTGGAGACCTTGTCATCACACGATCCGGAACATGTGGGATCGCATCCATATTCGAAGGATTCTCTCTCCCGGTTCTGCCGGGCGCATTCTTGATCCGCTTCAGGATGAATGAGCGCGCGGACTCGCGCTTCTACCGCTACTATTTCAACTCTCCGGCAGGCAGAAGCAACATTCTCTCAGTAGCTCGCGGCGCAGTACAGCAGAACCTAAACATCACCAACGTGGAGACGTTGCGAGTGCCGTTGCCACCGATCTCGGAGCAGCGGCGGATCGTTAGCATCCTCTCCGCCTACGACGACCTGATCGAGAACAACCGGCGACGGATGGCGCTGTTGGAGGAGGCGGCGCGGCAGCTCTACCGCGAATGGTTCGTCCGCTTGCGCTTCCCCGGCCACGAGCACACCCGTATCACCAACGGTGTGCCGGATGGGTGGGAGAAAAAGCGTCTTTCTGACGTTGCGGACGTAAATCAGGAGTCGCTCTCCGGCTCCTATGACGGCGAGATTCACTATATCGACATTTCGTCGGTTGCGCCTGGCTCGATCAATGAGACGACTCGATACAACTTCAGGGATGCCCCTAGTCGGGCACGCAGGGTCGTGAAGCACGGCGACATCATCTGGTCATGCGTCCGGCCCAACCGTAGGTCATATGCAGTGATATGGCAGCCATCATCGAATCTGATCGCATCAACGGGATTCGCCGTCATCACACCAACCGGCTTACCAACGGCGTTCCTGCTCCAAGCGACTACAACAGATGCGTTCGTCGGCTATCTGGAGAAGCACGCGCGCGGAGCGGCATATCCGGCAGTCGTTGCTGGCGACTTTGAGCGCTCCGAGATTCTCGTGCCGCGCGCCTCGCTTCTGATAAGTGCGTTCAATGAGTGGGCCGAGCCCCTTCTTGCGCAGGCGAACACGCTACGTCTACAGAACGAGAAGCTCCGCGCCGCCCGCGATGTGCTGCTGCCGCGCCTCATGAGCGGGGAGATCGCGGTGTGATGAGAGCTCCCGCGCTATGATCACCGACATCAACAGCGAGGACCGGCTGGTCCAGCAGACCTTCGCGAATCATCTCCGCGATCGGCTCGGCTGGCAAAGCGTCTACGCCTACAACGCCGAGACCTTCGGGCCGCAGGGAACGCTCGGCCGGGCGTCGACGCGCGACGTGGTGCTGGTGCGCGACCTGCGGGCAGCGCTCGCGCACCTGAACCCGGACATTCCGGAATCGGCGCGCGAACAGGCCATCGAGAAAATCATCCGTATCGACATTGCCCACTCGCTAATCCAGCACAACCGGGAGTGCTACGGCTTTATCCGCGGCGGGGTGCCGGTGGAGTGGCGGGACGCGAGCGGCGAGACCCGGCACGCACATGCGCACGTGATCGATTTCCGCGCCGCCGGGCGCAACCGCTTCCTTGCCGTGCGCGAGTTGAAGATAGAGGGCTTGCGCGTGCCGCACTACAACCGACGCGCCGATCTCGTGTGCTTCGTAAACGGCCTGCCACTGGTTTTCATCGAGCTGAAAGCGGTCTATCGGAACATCCGCGCCGGCTTCGATGACAACTTGACCGACTACCTCTCCGAGCACAGCATCGCCCACGCCTTCCATCACAATGCATTCCTGGTGGTGAGCAATGGCGACCAAGCCCGCTACGGCTCGATCACCAGCAAGTGGGAGCACTTCGTCGAGTGGAAGCGCAACACCGAGAAAGACAAGGCGCGCCTGGATGCCGAGGCGCTGCTCGACGGGATGCTGGCGAAGGAGCGTCTGCTGGATCTGGTCGAGAACTTCATCCTGTTCGACGACAGCCGTGCGGGTGGCACACGCAAGATCGTGGCGCGGAACCACCAGGTGCTCGGCGTCAACAACGCCGTCGCGTCTGTCGTGCAGCAAGAAGAGCTGAAGCGTCGTTTCCCTCCGGCTGAGCGCCTGATCGAGTATCGCGTGCCGAAGCCGGAGCTGCTGGAGGCCGCTAAAGCGCCGCCTGACTCGGCCTATGCGGTGCAAGCCACCGCCGGTGGCGCGGCGGAGGACGAACTGCCGCTGGTGAAGCGGGCGCATGACGACCTGGGACGCCTGGGCGTGTTCTGGCACACGCAGGGCAGCGGCAAGTCCTACTCGATGGTGTTCTTCGCTGAGAAGGTGCGCCGAGTGGTGCCCGGTAACTTCACCTTCCTACTGATGACCGACCGCGAAGACCTGGACGACCAAATCTGGCGCACCTTCGTGGGCTGCCGCGTGTCGGACGAGAAAACCCCGCGGGCTGGCTCAGGCCAAGCGCTGCAGGAGATCCTGCGCGGCAATCACCGCTTTGTCTTCAGCCTGATCCACAAGTTCAACCAGCCAGTGACCGAGCCTTACAGCGTGCGTGACGACATCATCGTCGTATCGGACGAGGCGCACCGGACGCAGGCAGGCAAGTTCGCGCGCAACATGCGCCTCGCCTTGCCCAACGCTTCGTTCATCGGGTTCACCGGGACCCCGCTTTTCAGGCACGATGAGCTGACCCGGCGGATTTTTGGCAGCTACATCTCGCGCTACGACTTCAAGCGTTCCGAAGAGGATCAGTCCACGGTCAAACTGGTCTACGAGAACCGGGGCGAGAAACTGGGAATCGCCCGCCTCGATCTCAACGACCGGATCGCCGACGCCATCGAGAAGACCGACCTCGACCCGAATCAACAAGCCCTGCTGGAGCACCTGCTTGGCAAGGACTACGAGGTGATCACGGCCGACGACCGGCTCGACAAGCTCGCCGACGATGTCGTCGAGCACTGCTCCACCCGCTGGCAGACGGGCAAGTCCATGGTGGTGTGCATCGACAAGATCACCTGCGCCCGGATGTTTCAGCGCATCGAGCCACGATGGAAGGCCAAGCTCGCCCGGATTCAGACGCTGATCCCAGGCAAGGAGGCGGAGCGTGCCGTGGCCACCGACGCTGACAGCCGCGAGCGCCTGACGGCGGAGATCGATGCCCTGCGCAGCCAAGCGCAGTGGATGGAGAGCACGATCATCGAGATTGTCATCAGTGAGGCGCAGAACGAGGTTCGCGACTTCCAGAGGTGGGGCTTCGATATCATTCCGCACCGGATGGTGATGAAGACCGGCTTTCAGACGCCGGACGGCGAGCGGGTGCCAGTCGAGGACGCGTTCAAGGACCCACAGCATCCCTTCCGCGTCGCGATCATCTGCGCGATGTGGCTGACCGGCTTCGACGTTGAGTGTCTGGCAACGCTCTATATCGACAAGCCGATGAAGGCTCACAACCTGATGCAGGCCATTGCCCGTGCCAACCGCGTATTCCCCGGGAAGGACTGCGGCGTCATCGTGGACTACAACGGCATGCTCAAGAGCCTGCGCGAGGCGTTGGCGCAGTACGCCCTGGGCGACGAGGACGACGGTGGCGGTGCCGGGGGCATCGTGGCTCCGATCGAGGAACTGGTGGCGAGCCTGCTCCAGGCCATCGAAGCGGCGGAGAAGCACCTACTCGGACTTGGCTTCGATGCGGCCCGGCTGCACGGCGCAACCGGATTTGACCGTATCGAAGCCCTGCGTGATGCGGTGGACGTGCTCTACGCCTCGGACGAAGCCAGGCACCGCTTCGAGATCATGGCCCGCCAGATATTCATCCGCTTCAAGGCCCTCCTGATGGAACTAAGCGCACTGGCCTATGCGGAGCGGCACGACAACATCGAGGCCATCTACAAGAAACTGCAGGAGAGGCGCGACACCGCTGACGTGACCGAGGTGCTGAAGGAACTGCACCGCATCGTGAACGAGGCGATTCGTGCCGCTGCGCCGGGCGACGACCGCGCCGAAGGACTCACGGTGGACCTGAGTCAGATCGATTTCGAGAAGCTCAGAAACGAGTTTGCCAGCAAGGTGCGCCGCAAGCACGCCGCGCTGCAGGATATTCGCGTCGTCGTCGAGCAGAAGTTGGGCCAGATACTGGCCCGCAACCCGATGCGGATGGACTACTACAAGAAGTACCAGGAGATCATCGCCGACTACAACCGCGAGAAAGACCGGGCGACCGTTGAAGCCACTTTTGCGCAACTGGTTGCCCTGGCAGCCAGCCTCGACACGGAACAGCGACGCGCCGCCAAAGAGGGCCTGAGCGCTGATGAGTTGGCGCTGTTTGACCTTTTGTTCAAGGACAATATCAGCAAGAAGGACCGAGAGCACCTGAAACAGGCGAGTCGGGGCCTGCTGTCGTCACTGCGCGGCCTGCTCGCGCCGATGCCAGGGTGGCTTCAGCATGCGACGACGCGGGCCGAAGTCAAGGTCTTCATCCTGGATCGGCTCTATGAGTCGCTACCTCGTCCGCCATTCACCGAGGCCGATACCGAGGATGTCGCCTCGCGCGTCTACGACTATGTCTGGCACAGAAGCGCCAGCGGGCAGGATCTATCGGCCGCGTAGCCTACCCAAAGAGATGGACTTCATGGGAGTCAACAGTGGTGTCGGCATTGCCAAGTTGAGACTAACGGCCGATCAACTTGGAAATGGGCAATAAGGGGATAAGGGGAATGACAACGTACGAATGTTTAAACTTGGTGGTCGGCCTCCTGACTTTGTTGGTGCTTTCTTGTACACTCGCTGTTTTGAGGAAGTATGCGCGAGACACTAAAACACTGGCAGGCGCAGCCGTCGAGCAATTACCACGACCCTGCGTTGTCCTGAAACGATCTGCCGACCCTTCAGATATGGCGGTGCTTAAAGGAACAACTGGTTCTCTCACCAACGATCAAGACTCCATGAACTACCTGAACTTTGCGAACGTTGGCACTGGGCCAGCCGTGAACTGCCGATACCACGTTAAGGACACAGGGGAAGAAGGGAAGGGGGAAACATCGTGCCAGCTGCCTGAGATTGGACCGTCTAGCTGCTTCAAATCCCCTCATATCGTCAATTCGCTACCTGAAAATGCCATCGTCATCATCGAATACGAGAGCGTTGCGGGTTCCCATTATCGAACCGAGATGACGATTGAGGACCGAATGTGGATCCCTGAGATCAGATTTCCATTCCCCCCCACATTCTAAAGAGGGGTCAAGCCCGTCGTGTCCGAAAATACGAACGAACTCACCTGTCCTTCATCATTATTGATCCAGCGGGAATGGTACCGCTGGTGGCCCTACGACGAACGAAGAAACCCGGGTCGGCGCGCGCGGGCACTTGCCAAGATCACGAGATCAATGGGCCGCGGAGCTGGACAACGCAATCGCGAGGGACCCCAGCAATCGACGCGCAGCGACTAAACTGGCTCAGGCGTCGTCGCGCCATTCGTAGCGGTGGTGGAGCCCACCCACTCGCGGCAACGCGACGACTTTTGCGGTCGGTGATGGTCGGGGCGTGACGGGTCTTGAGTTCGGGGTGTCTTTGTCGAGACCCAAGTGGCAACGGTCCTCGTGGTAGTAGCTGATGTACAAGCGCATGAGCCGGACGAGATGCCGCTCACTGAGGACAACTACATGCTCTAACCTCTCGCGGCGGCAGTTTCCGATCCAGCGTTCGGCGGTACCGTTTTGCCAAGGGCTGCGATAAGAAATGCGAACAGGCTTTGTGCCCATGGCCCTGATGAACTCCACCACTGCAGGGCTGAAAATCGCGTCGCGGTCAAAGACCAAGTATCGTGGTGCCGTGTCGTATGGGAACGCCTCGCGCAGTTGTTGAATCACCCACGCTGACGTGGGGTTGTACGTCGCGTTGAAGTGCAAGATATGGCGACGGCCGTGCTCGATGACGAAGAAGCCGTACAGCAGCCGTAGCGACGCCGTCGGTACGGCGAACAGATCCATCGCGGCGATGTCGTCCTTGTGGTTCCGCAAGAACGCAATCCATCGCTTCACTTCGTCGGGTTCGGCTCGGCGGTGCGGCATGTATCGCGACACCGTCATCTCGCTGACAACGAATCCGAGCTTCGTCAGCTCAGCGTGGATACGAGGTGCACCCCAGCCGTCTTGGGCCATCGTGCGGACGAGACGACGAATCTCGGCATCAATCCGAGGTCGACCTGGATAGCGCGGACGGGAGATCCGAGCCCAGTATCGGCGGAACCGATCTCGATTCCACCGGGCGACCGTGTCGGCGTTCACGATAACGAGCCGGCTCGCCCACGCTGGCCACGAGCTTCGGAGCGCAACCCAGAATGCTCGGTCCGTGTCCTCGAGCGGTGGCCGGGGGCGCTCCTTCTTCAACGCCGTAACTTGCTGCCGCAGGGCCAGGTTTTCAATCACGAGGTCGGCTCGGCACCGACACATCGCCCGGATCGCACGGGCGCCGAGTGAGACGAGGAAGATGAGGACACGGAGCATGGCGGCAGAGTTTGCCGTCTCAAGACCGGGATCTCAAGCGGGAGATGCGCTCGTTGGCCGAGGCGTGAACGGTGCGTAAGTCCTTGATTTCAGGAGCGGACGGATATTGATGATGCACAGGCAACGGTCCTCATGATAGTAGCTGATGTAAGCTCGCACGAGCCGGACGAGATGACATGCGCCGAGAACCACGACGTGCTCAAGGAACTCGCGACGGCAGCTGCCGACCGACCGCTCCGCGGTTCCGTTTTGCCATGGGCTGCAAAACGAAGTGCGAACGGGTTTTGTGCCCGTTGCCTTGATGAACTCGATGACCGCAGCGCTAAAGATGAAGTCGCGGTCGAAGATGAGATATCTCGGAGCGGTGTCGTAGGGAAACGCCTTGCGTAGTTGCTGAATAACCCAAGCAGACGTCGGGTGGAACGTGGCGTTGAAGTGAACGATGTGCCGACGACCGTGCTCGATGACGAAGAAGCCGTACAGCAGCCGGAGCGAAGCGGTGGGCACGGTGAACAGATCCATGGCGGCGATATCGTCTTTATGGTTGCGCAAGAAAGCCATCCATCGTTTCAGCTGGTCGGGCTCCGCGGGACGCCGCGGCAGGTATCGCGACACCGTGCTCTCGGAGATGATGAAACCGAGCTTGGTGAGCTCAGCATGGATGCGTGGCGCCCCCCAGCCGTCTTGCGCCATCGTGCGGACGAGGCGACGAATCTCGGCATCAATCCGAGGCCGACCGGGATGGCGGCGCTGCGAGATATTTGCCCAGTACCGTCGGAATCGGTCGCGATGCCAACGGGCCACGGTGTCCGCGTGGACGATGAGCAGGCGGCTCGCCCACACGGGCCACGAACCTCGAAGGGCAACCCAGAAAGCCCGTTCCGTGTCGTTGAGCGGTGGGCGTGGGCGCTCTTTCTTCAGTGTCGCCCACCAGCAACATGAAATCTCCGCCGCCCCCAGCCGCAACTCCGGTTGCGTCCGCGCATCGTGCGACATCACCCCTGTCGTACCATGCAGTGCTCGCACAGACGCTCCTGCTTCCCGAGATGTTCTCGATTACCTCGCGGGCTACCTCCAACGAACTCACGCCGACCCAGCGCCCGCCGTCGACGCTTTGGAACTCGGTGTCTTTCCGATCGCAGTCGCGCTCGTGGATCGTGGCGGTTTCGCTGTTGAACACGATGAGCACCCTCGACGGGTACATGGCCGCCTCGGCGGGCACGAACGCTCCAGCCCCCGATTCCAGGGTCTTCGCGACGCCAGCGATCATTCCCGCGTCCACCGGCGCGAGCTCCAGCCCGAACTGCAGCGACTCCGGGTTCACGTCGACCTGCATCCGGTTCAGCTCTCGCATCAGAACGTAGACCATGCCGGCCGTGAGGCCGGGGTCTTCCCGTCGCAATTCCAACAACCCGGGCAGCTTCACGGCGTTCCCGAAAAACTCGTCCTCGGCGTCCTTGTTCCGGTGCACGAGCCAATTCCTCAGCCGACGCCACTCGCCTATCAGGTCCGCCTGCACATGATTAGGCTTCACCTTCAGGGCGACGGCGATCCCGGGACGGGCCACCTCCTCCCAGATCTGGAACGTAAAGACCACGAAGGCCTTCGCGTAGAGCCTCTCGAACGCACCCGCGTTGGCGAAGGCCTCGATGACCTTCTCCACGGGCAACCGGGCCAATACCGACTCGTCCCTGCCGTCGGGGCGGAAGCTGCTGACCGAGAGCGTTTCACTCCGCTGGGATACTTCGTCGAGGTGCTGGCGTATCGCGTCCTGGCTCCCGACCACGCCCGCGAACCAGACCAGCATCATCTGGCAGTTCCCCTGGAACTGCTGCATGACGTTTCTGATTTCGTCCTGCGCTTCCTTGTCGACGGTCGCAATGCCCGTATACCTGAGCGTCAGCGCCCCGCCCGGCCAACCCAGCTGGACCAGACCGGTTGTGGCCTCGACTCCCCTTGTTCCCTCCTTCATCCGTGTGCTCCTCCGCTCGGCGCGATTCCGCGCCCGCACATACCCTCGCGCCGTATGTCGTGGGCCCGCGTTCCCCGACCGACGATCCCGTGGTGCAGCGCCGGCGTCGCGAGCCAGGGTGCCGACCCTAACCGTCGGCCCCATGCGAGAAGATCCGGTCCAGTTCGACCAGAACGCCGACGCCGACGATGCTCTCGGCGAACGTCCGCGCCACCCCGAGGTCCATCCTCACTGGGTGCTCCCGATTCCCAACGACGTGGGACACGGAATCCCGGAACGCTCGATGGGCCTCCATGCGCCCGGGCAGCGCCGGAAAGCGGCCAGATCTGTCTATTCGCACAATATACTGCAGCCGCTCCCGCTCGGCCCGGCGTCGCCTACAGGGTGGCGGCAGGTGGCTCGGCATTCTATGCACGCCTCCGCGTTCCGGCGGCACAACCAGCGAGGACAGAACCATGACACGGCGCACCGCAAGACCGATCCTGAAGTTCCGTCCGTGGATATGGGCACGGACCACGCTTTACGAGTACTTGTCCCTTCCATAAACTCGAGCTGTATGAGATTGGCGAACTTCCTGCAACCGGAATGCTTTGGTCGTCTTCATGTAGGACGTTTTAAGAGCCGGCGTCGGCTCTACTCAGGGGTAGAGGTGTAAGCTGGTGCGAAGTCCGGCAGCCGTTCCGAGCGGATCGGCTCAAGCAGCGCGTCGAGTGTAATAATGATGGAGACCACCGATCTTTGGAATGGCTCTCACTTTGCCCATCGCCAGTGACTCTACCCGGCGAGGCTCAGGCGCGTCCTTCTCAAGCGACAAATGAGTCCGGCACGAATGATAGTAGTCGACGTATTTGCGTAGGATTCGCCTCAGGTGCCGCTCATCAAGGACGATCACGTGGTCGAGACACTCACGGGTGCTTCCGCCATCAAGTGTTGCTACGCGGCTGCGGGCAGTGGTACAGGTGCGGAAGAGGCCGGGTTGCGCGCCCAACTGAGCACGAAAACCTCGATCCGCGACCACAAAGGAATCGTCGTCGCCAAGAAGATGTCTCGAAAGGTGAGCCGTCGCGTCGTCAGACCAGCCTGCATAGCCGGAGTTCGGATCTCACGTCCGAACTTCAGAGCTCCGTGCGGTCGGACGAAGTTGTAATAGCAACGGAGCAACTCTAGGTGCTCATCGAGCCTCTCCGTCGAGCGAGCGTGGGAAAGCGTTCGTCTCGAAAGGTATGCCGAGCTTTGCCGGATGGTCAGATTTAACCGCTCGATGAACGACGTGTTCAATGTCGAGGAGTCCTCGGAGTTATTGAGCGCGTCTTCGAATCGCCACGCGGCTCCGTGCAGCGCTTTCCGTTCGACCTTGATGATGCGATCGTTCCTGCGCGTTTTGAGGACCTGGCCGTAGAGACACGCTGGACCGAAGAAGCGACGGATGACCTTCTGGTAGAATTCGAATCCATCCGTGACGATCAAGGGAAGACGCTCGAAATTCATCCGTCTCGAAAGGTCGCGAAACAGAGCGTGAGTGTTCCGGTAGCTTCGCCTTCCCGTCACCGTCGATGGCCAGAGCCGAGACCAGACCTCGATTGTAACGAAGACCCAACTCGGTGTCTTCTTGTTGCCCGCGAACGTGCGAATCTCGTCGGCTTGAAGCTCTTCGGCAGCGAAGCCAGCGATCCTTCTGTGATTGAATCGACGACACACTTGGGCTGCCTTCTCGAGCCAGCGGGCGACGGTGTTCCAGGCAATCCCTTTGATCCGGGAAATCGCGGAAATGCTGACACCCTCGACTCTGAGAGCGATGACCCCATCGAAAGTAGCTCTTCGATGTTGGAGACGGTAGTAGGGCGTGCCTGTCGTCGAAGAGAACGTCTTTCCGCACTCGCCGCACCGGTATCGACGGCGTTTCCCGGACCTGGTTCGGTAGAATCCGTGGCGAACGATGTTTCCGGAACTGACTTTACCCCGCAACGGACATGCGAGATTGAGACATCTGCGATTCTTCACTTTGGCTCGGCCCTGACGATGAGAGAACTGTGTCTTCGGAATTCTGGTCCAAACTCTAGCACGCAGACCGGTTAGGGGCTGGCCGCCAACACTTAATTGCGGAAGCACCGGCAGTTTGCCAATCTCACGCAGCTCAAGTTTATGGAAGGGACAACCCCCAATAGGAGAACGGGCGCTGACCGGGCCGTGCGGTGGCGGAAAAGGGGCCACCCGAGAGGCTCAGAATCGAGGCCGGGGCATGCGTCCCGATCAGCCGGCTACCGACCGGTCGATTTCTACGACGTAGTCGTCCTCGTTGATCAGCACATTCAGATCCTCGTCGGTTCGCTCGTAGCGCCGAAGTTCGTCAGTCGGTAGCCGTAGAATCAATCGGCCCTCAATATCGACATCACGGATCTCTACTGCAGGACGAATCTCTACTGCAAAGATGGAAAAAAAGTCGAGCCCGCACTGCACGACGGTTGTAAACGGAATGCCAATTTTTCCCTCACCGTAATACTCCGCCTGATCGAACTTGAACTCCGTGTCGCGCGGCGTTTCGACCCAACAGACCAGCGCTTCATTATCGTCGTCTAGTCTTGAGCCCGTGACTATCCTGTCGGCTATAAGGTCAATGACTCGGCTCCCCAGATCCTTCTCGGTAACTCCCAATTCTTTCGGCAATCTGTCCCTAATTCTATCAATGCTTATGACTTTATCCAGATTGCTCAGCAACTTCTGGCACTCGGGCAAGCGTATGAACTCTTCGATGGAGTTGTACGTCCGCACGTTTCCTAAACGTTCGCAGGCGTCTTTGAGATTTACGTCAGCCACAATCACGTGCAGTGTTCCACGCTTAGCGGAAATATCCTTGACCGACTCGTAGATGAACGCGTCTGGAAAATCCATCCTGTGCTTCGGCCTACTGAATGGTTCTCCGCCTGCAAAGTATGCATCCGTGACGCGCTTGCCATGGCTATCATCGAACTCGTACTTCAACGTCTGCGTGTTCTCAATCCAAGAGTCTAGTTCCTCGCGCGCAGTTGCGGCCGCGTCATTGGCTAGCTTCTTGATTTGACTTAGCGTCCGGTTTATGACGTCAGCAGTCGACTTCTGTGCGCTTATCCTGGTGCTTCCGCCATCAAGTGTTGCTACGCAGCTGCGGGCAGTGGTACAGGTGCAGAAGAGACTGGGTTGCGCGCCCTACTGAGCAGGAAAACCTCGATCCGCGACCACAAAGGAATCGTCGTCGCCAAGAAGATGTCTCGAAAGGTGAGCCGTCGCGTGGTCAGACCAGCCTGCATAGCCGGAGTTCGGATCTCACGTCCGAACTTCAGAGCTCCGTGCGGTCGGACGAAGTTGTAATAGCAACGGAGCAACTCCAGGTGCTCATCGAGCCTCTCCGTCGAGCGAGCGTGGGAAAGCGTTCGTCTCGAAAGGTATGCCGAGCTTTGCCGGATGGTCAGATTCAACCGCTCGATGAACGACGTGTTCAATGTCGAAGAGTCCTCGGAGTTATTGAGCGCGTCTTCGAATCGCCACGCGGCTCCGTGCAGCGCTCTGCGTTCGACCTTGATGATGCGATCGTTCCTGCGCGTTTTTAGGACCTGGCCGTAGAGACACGCTGGACCGAAGAAGCGACGGATGACCTTCTGGTAGAATTCGAATCCATCCGTGACGATCAAGGGAAGACGCTCGAAATTCATCCGTCTCGAAAGGTCGCGAAACAGAGCGTGAGTGTTCCGGTAGCTTCGCCTTCCCGTCACCGTCGATGGCCAGAGCCGAGACCAGACTTCGATTGTAACGAAGACCCAACTCGGTGTCTTCTTGTTGCCCGCGAACGTGCGAATCTCGTCGGCTTGAAGCTCTTCGGCAGCGAAGCCAGCGATCCTTCTGTGATTGAATCGACGACACACTTGGGCTGCCTTCTCGAGCCAGCGGGCGACGGTGTTCCAGGCAATCCCTTTGATCCGGGAAATCGAGGAAATGCTGACACCCTCGACTCTGAGAGCGATGACCCCATCGAAAGTAGCTCTTCGATGTTGGAGACGGTAGTAGGGCGTGCCTTTCGTCGAGGAGAACGTCTTTCCGCACTCGCCGCACCGGTATCGACGGCGTTTCCCGGACCTCGTTCTGTAGAATCCGTGGCGAACGATGTTTCCGGAACTGACTTTGCCCCGCAACGGACATGCGAGATTGAGACATCTGCGATTCTTCACTTTGGCTCGGCCCTGACGATGAGAGAACTGTGTCTTCGGAATTCTGGTTCAAACTCTAGCACGCAGACCGGTTAGGGGCTGGCCGCCAACACTTAATTGCGGAAGCACCGGAAATGCGCTTGCAGAGCCAGCCAGCAACGTGTTACTTCTTGCCACGCGTTTACAGGGAGGTTTGGAATGTCAATGAGTGTGCAGGAAGCAGAGAAGGAGCGGGAAGACCTCATCGCCCGCTACATCAAGGACAAGGACAGCACCTACACCGGGTTCGAGAGCGAGGCCGATGGAGTCAATCACCTGGCCTTCATCACCAGGGATATCGACAAGACCATCGAGTTCTATACCCAGGTGATCCGCTTGAAGATGCTGCGCGTGCGAGCGATGGACAACGACCCTCAATCCACCCAGGTCTTCTTCGATATGGGTCGTGGCGAGCTCCTGGCTTTCCTGCGTCTCAACAACGTCAATGAGCCTGCCAAGGTCGGAAAAGGCGGATACCACCATGGGGCCCTCACGGTTACCCGGGAACAGTACGCCGCGGTCGAAAAGCGCCTCAAAGAGCGGAACGTCGCCTACACCACGATTTCCCATGAGATTCTCGACACGATTACGTTGACCGACCCGAACGGGATCACGCTCGAGCTGTCGGTCTGGAACGTCGACCCCAAAGACGTCCAGATGTAGTCCCTGGCTTCTATGCCGCTCGGCACCATCGGCCCCATTGTCTTCGCCGTCTATCTGGGGGTGATGGTCGTCATCGGCCTGGTTTCCTTCCGCTTTCAAAAGACTTCCGAAGACTTCTGGGTTGCCGGCCGTCGTTTCGGCGTACCGATGATGGTCATGGCCAACGTGGCGGCCATGGTCCACGGCGGGGCGATCATGAGTCATCTGGCATTCGCTGGCCACATCGGCGGCGTGGCGATCACCACCACTTTCGCGTATGCGCTGGGCTTTGCCGTCATCTTGTTTTTCTTCGCCAAGAAACTCCGGAAGTCGGGAGGCTTCACGCTCCCCGACTACATGGGAGACCGCTTCGACAGCCGATTTCTCCGCGCCTGGAGCGCCGGCGTCGTGGCTCTCACCAGCGTGATTTATCTGATCGCGCAGATTAGGGGCATGGGATTCGTTCTCGAAAGACTGTTGGGCATCGACGTGATCTGGGGGCAGCTATTGGGGACCGTCATTTTCGTTTCCTATGTCGCCTTGGGTGGCCTCCTGGCGATCGTCTGGACGAACGCGGCGCAGTTCTTGATGATGTGGTTGGGGCTCATCGTCGTGGCGGTGGGCGTCTCCAGCGCGGCAGGAGGATGGTTCGAGGTGCTTCTCAAGGTTGAAGAGGTGGCCCCCGGCTGGACCTCACCGACCGGCGTGACCTGGTCTTGGACGTTCCTACTTTCCTGGTACATCTTGGTGCTCGTCGCCTACAGCACTCGACTCGAGTTGGTCACCAAGGTCTTCGCCGCGCGCGATGACAAAGTTGCCCGGCGCGCCCTCCCATGGACGGCTTTGATCGTCATGGGTCTGCTGGTTTTCACCGGCGTCTACTTGGGAGCGGCGGCGAGGGTTCTGGTCTGGGACTCGATCGCGACTCCTGATCAGGCGTTCCCGGCTCTGGTGGCGCAAACGCTCACCCCGGCCCTCGCGGCGATCGCACTTACCGGTGTCGCGTGCGCCATCATGTCGACCACCGATTCGCTGCTACTCATGTCGGGTGCCGCCATCGCCCACGACGTGGTGAGGAAGTGCGTGCATGAGCCGCGCGGAATCGTCCGGGACGAACGCTACTACCTGCGCATTTCTCGCTATACGATTCTCGTCGGCGGCGCCTTGGCGTTTTTCGGCTCGGTGCCCGATGTTGCGCTAATATTAGAGCTGGTCGCCTACGCCCTCGCCATTGTCGGGGCCAGTTTCTTTTTCCCGCTGCTCGTCGGCCTGACGAACTGCCGCGTTTCCAGGCAAGCGGCGGTAGCGTCTTGCGTCTGGGGGGGACTCACGACCGCGGTTTGGACGGTACTCACCCTGGCCGATGTGTCTTGGGCCAAGGTCGTCCACCCGATTCTGCCCGGACTGTTTATTTCCGGGCTACTCATGTTTACCTTAACGCCGTTGGGACAACCTGTTTCGAGCGAGTCCCTACGGCGCTTTTTCCCAGAAGGAACTAATGGAGGTTGATGGAATGAAGGTTGGTATCGTTGTATTCGATAAGTTCTTGACCAGTGAAGTCACGGCGCCCATCGAGATCTTCGCCAAGGCGGGGAAGAAGGGTTCGGTTCCGTTCGAGCCCTTTCTCGTCGCGGAAGAGAAGAAGATCATCGTCAGCGAAGAGGGCCTCCGCATCGAACCTGACTACGACTTTGCGAATTGTCCACCGATAGATGTCTTGGTCGTCCCCAGCGGCCTCGACGTGGAGCCCTTGTTGGCCAACGAAAAGCTAATTGGTTTCATCAAGGACCGCGCCGAAAAAGCGAAGTTCGTTGCTAGCAATTGCGCCGGGGCTTTCTTGCTCGGCAAGGCATGCCTACTCGAAGGCCGCCGCGTAACCACCTACATCGGTGGCACCGAGGATCTGGCCAAGCGCTTTCCCGAGGCCAAGGTCGTCGACAACGAGCACATCGTCACCGACGGCAACATGATCAGCTCGATTGGGGAATTGCATACCTACGACGCGTCCTTGGCGCTGGTCGCGCAGATCGCGGGTAGGGAGACTGCCGACAAGACCGCCGAAGCGCTTTACTACTTCCCGTGGGGAAAGAGCGCTTAGTTGGGTTGAGGATGCGCGACATCATCACGACGTCCTCACGCCGTGAGGTCAAAATACTCATGCGGCTTCCCGATGGTAGAAACGTAGCAACCCGCCAAGCCGTTCACGGGAGCGCACCATAGACACTAAGCTTCTAATTTATGGTCTATTTCAAAAGGGCCGAGTTTTGGCACAGGAGGGGATCGGCTCAAGCAGCGCGTCGAGTGTAATAATGATGGAGACCACCGACCTTTGGAATGGCACTCACTTTGCCCATCGCCGGTGACTCTACCCGGCGAGGCTCGGGCGCGTCCTTCTCAAGCGACCAATGAGTCCGGCACGAAGGATAGTAGTCGACGTATTTGTAGGATTCGCCTCAGGTGCCGCTCGTCGAGGACAATCACATGGTCGAGACACTCACGTCGAATGGAGCCGATCATCCTCTCGACCAATGGATTCTGCCACGGAGAGCGCGGTGCGGTAAGGACCTGCTCCATCCCGAGACCGGCGACGCGAGTATCGAAGTACGCTCCGTAGAGCTGGTCTCGATCCCGTCCTGTGCCAAAACTCGGCCCTTTTGAAATAGACCATAAATCAGAAACTTAGTGTCTATGGTGCGCTCTCGTGAACGGCTTGGCGGGTTGCTACGTTGCACGCACGTACAGATTCATGCTCGGTAGCGAGTGCGGCGAGCGGGCGATGATTCACACGCGAGAGTACTGACGGGTCAGCGCCAGCAAGCTCTTGCGCGTGCGGTCGTGCGGCAGTCGAATACGATCCCCGTGGCCAGCAAGCACCCACTCGAAGCGGTAGTTGGCAAGCCGCGCCAGAGACTCGACCTGTTTCTTCCAAGAGTACCAGCAGCAGCTCTTCGAAGCGGTCAGCTCCTGTCTCTTGCGGCTCCAATAGAGCGAGTCCCCGGTGAAGAGGAACTTCTCCTCGAGAAGATAGACAACGCTTCCACGCGTGTGACCGGGAACAGGAATCGCCAGAAGACCGGGGCGAATCTCTCGCGGCTCGTCTCCTTCGAGCACATCGGTGGCGAAATGAGCGGCGCAGCAATCGCCCTCGTGAATCCACACTCGAGCACCGAAATGCTCCTGATACCGATCCGTATCCGCGACGTCATCCTGGTGGGATAGCAAGATGTCGGAAAGACCTCCTCTTTTCTCGATCTCGCGAACCAGAAGCTTGGCCCAGCGAGGCGAATCGACCAGAAGGTTACCTGCGTGTCGTTGAACGAAGAAGCTGTTGGCACCATACGAGTCCCTGGAGTTGAAGCCCGCGTAGAAGACACCGTCTTCTAGGAGCTGCGGAAAGAGCCCCTCGGGAAAGGGTCCCGAGTCCTTCCGACCGATGGCCGCGACGGGGCACGCGACCAGAGCGCGGAACGCATCTACAGCGCCAGGTACGGGTTGTTGCGAGACGATGGCATGCCCATGGCCTTCTGCAAAGACGCGGGGTGCAATCTGTCGACAGGCGTCACAATCGATGCACGAATCATCGACGAACCAAGGCCCGGGGGCGTTCGCTTCGAGTCTCCGGTTGGGATCGGCCACGACATCCATTGTAGCCACGATCCGGCTTCCCGTCCTGTGCCAAAACTCGGCCCTTTTGAAAGGGACTTACAAAGGTAGCTTGACAGCCATTCCAAGAACCACTACATCTTGGGGTCGCGGCCGTTGCTACATGTTGGGGTGTCGGAGGTAGTGGTATCATCCTCAGGGACGAGGACACTCTGGCTCAGAGAGCGCGGGCAATATCCTCCGGCGTCGCGTCTCCGTAATCCGGTCGTTTCACTTCTTCTCCTTCGGACCGATGAAGTTTTTGATGATCGTGAGCTGCAGAAGAAGAAACTGGTCGTAGTCGCGTTCAGACGGCTTCTTCAACTCGTATCTGGCATCACGGCTCTCGTCGTCAAGGTGACGATAGTTAATGTAAATTGGCTGGAGCTTCGGATCTTGCTGGACGATATTCAACCGCCCTTTGCCCTTGCCCCTCTCTGAACCTCGATGCCGACGCGGGATCTGAATATTGGACTTCCGTAGGTAGGCATTGACGTAGTGAACCGCAGCATAGAACAAGCACGTAGTTGCCCAATCAAGGCAATCACTACGATTCTCGCGAAGATATGTTGCTAGTTCAAGATTGTGAGCAGCCTGCCGGGCGTAATCCGCAGGTGTGGAATGTATTTTGGCCACGCAAGATTACCGACTGAAAATCTCACGCGAGCCAGTGTCAATCATTTCTTTTGGGGAGATGAGTTCAACCGTCGAGACACGGAAATCGAAGTCGCAGGAACCAAGACGGTTGCATATTTCCATTTCTTTCTTGTAGACAGCCTCGCGGGCATCGCGGTCGTATGTGTTTAGAAGTGTCCAGATGGTTATGCCGTCAGATTTGAATGTGGCATAGATGGATGCGATCTGTGGAACCTGCTTGAAAGACTCCACCAAGATATTTGAGATCTCCATCTCAGAGCTAATCCAATCCGAGTCGGACGAGTACGCAAGCCGATCAACTGACTGTATCATCATTGGGTTCATGGGATACGGCCTGTCATCGTTCAGTGTATGCAGGACCTGATAGACTGATAGCGAATAGTCTCCGCTATTCCACACTTTAGGTTCGATCAATGAACATCTCCATTAGAACTCGATGGTTCAACGGACATTACATTGGTGGACCTCACGAGAAATTGTGGCATGCCGGTCAGAGGATCATTGCTGGGAAGCTTGAACACGTCTGACACGATGGTTTTGATCTTGACGACCGTGTCATCCTCTAGCCGGTAAAGGCTCCACGCTTCTTCGATTGGTTTGAACTCTATTTTTTCGGCCTCGACTTCTTGGCCTCCTAAAGTTATTTTGATTTTCATCGCTCCTTTACCATCCGAGATTGCAAGAATTTGACAACCTCAGCCTCCTCCTTTTGGTGCGTCAAGAATAGACACAAGTATATAGACATATATACGCATCTGGTTGGATTAGCAACTATATAAGTTAACATGATATTCCACGGCCGAATATGAGCCTGTCCATCATCATTATTAATCCGGGACTGGACTCTACGGCCCGGACCGCCCTCGAGCCCATGCTTGAGAGCGTGGTCAGCGCGCGAGGGAAGGTGCTGAGGACGAACTTCTCGGCGACCAGCCGAGTAACGCGAGCGACCAAGCTGACTCAGGCTGCCTCTCGCCACTCGTATCGATGGTGCAGTCCACCGACTCGCGGCAGTGCGACTACTTTCGCCGTAGGAGACGGTCGGTGCGTGACCGTTCTCAAGCTCGGTGTGTCCTTGTTCAGCCCCAAGTGGCAACGGTCCTCATGATAGTAGCTGATGTAAGCTCGCACGAGCCGGATGAGATGACATGCACCGAGAACCACGACGTGCTCAAGGAGCTGGGACGAGGTCCAGGCGCAGCTGCAGGCAGGGGCTGCCAAACCGAGGAAACGCACGACGAAGGGCCGTGCAGCCCGTTCCCCACTGGCAGGCAAGCTCTTCGACGAGACCGGGGACCGGCTGACGCCGAGCCACACCAAAAAGAAAAACGGGCAACGGCTCCGCTACTACGTCTCCCGGCGCCTCATCCAGCACAGTGGCCAAAAGGACCTCTCCGGCTGGCGACTGCCCGCCCCGATGCTGGAACAGACCGTCGTGCATCTCATCCGACAGCATGTGGATGCCACGACCTTCTCGGCCTCGTTGATCCACACTCCGACGATGCAAGAGCTCGCCTCGGTGCGTCGCTTTTTAGACGGGCTGTGTTCCGGTAGCAATAATGATAGTGCCTCGGCAGCCAGCCTGCTCCGTTTCATCCGGCGGGTCGATATCAGCCCAGGCTCTGTGTCCATCCTGCTCGACCGCAATACGTTCGCTGATTGCCTGTCTATGGGACCCGACCGCAT
Source organism: Candidatus Marinacidobacterales bacterium (assembly GCA_965219415.1). Taxonomy (GTDB): domain Bacteria; phylum Acidobacteriota; class Vicinamibacteria; order Marinacidobacterales; family DATDRI01; genus CBDCNP01. Next base: position 4,954,599 of record CBDCNP010000002.1, on the reverse strand, counting down.
TCGCGAGGACGCACTCCGCATCCACGCACCGTTCCGCTTGCGTCGACGCGGCGTCGAGACCAAGCTCGTTCTGGGCAACCCCACGAAATCCGTCGACCGCACACTCCTGCGCAATATCGCCAACGCCCTCTCCTGGCTCGACCGAATCAAAGCAGGCAAAACCTATGAGCAGATTGCCACCGAAGACGCCATCCCAACGGACCGCGTGCGCAAGGCAATCCGTTATGCCTTCATGGCCCCCGACATCGTCCGCGCCATTGTGGACGGTCGCCAGCCCGTTGGGCTGACCTCGAGCTACCTCCTCCATCATCCGCTTCCCGACGATTGGGAGGAGCAGCGTGCCCTCGTCGCAACGCTGTGAGGCAGGTCACGTTGTAAGCCAACCTGCGGCCGCGGCCACGCTCGCTCTTGATCTCCATCAGTCGGCGAACGGCATCGCCCCTTACTGATGATGACATCGGCGGCGTGCGGGTCTTGAGTTCGTTTGTGTTTTTGGACACGACGGCGTTTTCCCATTAGCTGAGCGATTAACGCTCGATTCAGCCCCGAAATGCCCTCCAATTGCATTTTTATGACCTGTTTTGCACCGTTACTTGCTTGTTTGCTGCCAAGAGCCGAATAGCTCCACTTGCCCCCACTTGAGCCTTACGACTGCGATAGTCGGAAAGGTGTTCCCGTCAACGACGCGTCCATCGATGAGGCGTAAGAGCTTTTCACTACAATGACTTACGAGTGTAGCCTCCGTCGGAGAGTTTACGACACGGCCCTCTTTCAGGCGTCAAGGAGGTTGAGATTGCCGTCTAGAAAATCGGATTTAATGTCAATTCGCAAATAAACTCGAACGACCACCCGTCGATGAGGCGTGCGGGGACCAGCACGTGACGGATGGCTTTAAATCACTGTAGTACAAGAGGATAGAACGACGTGGGCACCAGGGCTTCTCTGAGTTTTCGCTTGTCCATCATCATTATTTATCCGGGACTGGACTCTAAGCCCGGACTGCCCTCGAGCACATGCTGGAGAGCGTGGTCAGCGCGCGAGGGAAGGTGCTGAGGACGAACTTCTCGGCGACCAGCCGAGTAACGCGAGCGACCAAGCTGACTCAGGCTGCCTCTCGCCACTCGTATCGATGGTGCAATCCACCGACTCGCGGCAGTGCGACGACTTTCGCCGTAGGAGACGGTCGGCGCGTGACCGCTCTCAAGCTCGGTGTGTCCTTGTTCAGCCCCAAGTGGCAACGGTCCTCGTGATAGTAGCTGATGTAAGCTCGCACGAGCCGGATGAGATGACATGCGCCGAGAACCACGACGTGCTCAAGGAGCTCGCGACGGCAGCTGCCGACCCACCGCTCCGCAGTTCCGTTTTGCCATGGGCGGTGCTTCCGCCATCAAGTGTTGCTACGCGGCTGCGGGCAGTGGTACAGGTGCGGAAGAGACCGGGTTGCGCGCCCTACTGAGCACGAAAACCTCGATCCGCGACCACAAAGGAATAGTCGTCGCCAAGAAGATGTCTCGAAAGGTGAGCCGTCGCGTGGTCAGACCAGCCTGCATAGCCGGAGTTCGGATCTCACGTCCGAACTTCAGAGCTCCGTGCGGTCGGACGAAGTTGTAATAGCAACGGAGCAACTCCAGGTGCTCATCGAGCCTCTCCGTCGAGCGAGCGTGGGAAAGCGTTCGTCTCGAAAGGTATGCCGAGCTTTGCCGGATGGTCAGATTCAACCGCTCGATGAACGACGTGTTCAATGTCGAAGAGTCCTCGGAGTTATTGAGCGCGTCTTCGAATCGCCACGCGGCTCCGTGCAGCGCTCTGCGTTCGACCTTGATGATACGATCGTTCCTGCGCGTTTTTAGGACCTGGCCGTAGAGACACGCTGGACCGAAGAAGCGACGGATGACCTTCTGGTAGAATTCGAATCCATCCGTGACGATCAAGGGAAGACGCTCGAAATTCATCCGTCTCGAAAGGTCGCGAAACAGAGCGTGAGTGTTCCGGTAGCTTCGCCTTCCCGTCACCGTCGATGGCCAGAGCCGAGACCAGACCTCGATCGTAACGAAGACCCAACTCGGTGTCTTCTTGTTGCCCGCGAACGTGCGAATCTCGTCGGCTTGAAGCTCTTCGGCAGCGAAGCCAGCGATCCTTCTGTGATTGAATCGACGACACCCTTGGGCTGCCTTCTCGAGCCAGCGGGCGACGGTGTTCCAGGCAATCCCTTTGATCCGGGAAATCGCGGAAATGCTGACACCCTCGACTCTGAGAGCGATGACTCCATCGAAAGTAGCTCTTCGATGTTGGAGACGGTAGTAGGGCGTGCCTTTCGTCGAGGAGAACGTCTTTCCGCACTCGCCGCACCGGTATCGACGGCGTTTCCCGGACCTGGTTCGGTAGAATCCGTGGCGAACGATGTTTCCGGAACTGACTTTGCCCCGCAACGGACATGCGAGATTGAGACATCTGCGATTCTTCACTTTGGCTCGGCCCTGACGATGAGAGAACTGTGTCTTCGGAATTCTGGTCCAAACTCTAGCACGCAGACCGGTTAGGGGCTGGCCGCCAACACTTAATTGCGGAAGCACCATAGGCCTTCTTCACATACTTCCGCTGAGTGCGTTTGAAAATGCTCATGGGGAACCTCGTATCCGCGAGTACAGGACAATTGTGGACCGAGATCGCGAGTTGTGCACCAAGGCACCTTTGCACCGCTTCCGGCCGTCCGCTAGGCGGAGTTGCTACTATCCGGCTCGCCAGACGGCGGTGACGGCCGGAAGGCGAGGCGCTGTCGACTACAGTTTGTCAATCGGTCTGTTATAGAATACGGGAGGCCATGCAGATCGATCTGAATTGCGATATCGGCGAGGGCTTCGGCATTTACCAGATAGGAGCCGACGAGGCACTCATGCCGCTCATCAGCTCGGCCAACATCGCCTGCGGGTTTCACGCCGGCGACCCCCAGACCCTCGACCGCACCCTCGCCCTCGCTTCCAAGAACGGCGTCGCGGTGGGTGCACACCCGGGATATCTCGATCTCCGGGGGTTCGGACGTCGGCCCATCCAGGCTACCCCAAAGGAAGTCGAAGCGGACGTTCTTTACCAGGTCGGTGCGGTGGCGGGTTTCGCGCGCTCTCACGGCGTCGAGCTCGTTCACGTCAAGCCCCACGGTGCGCTCTACAATCAAGCCGTCAACGACAGCGAGCTCTCCCGAGCTATTGCTCGCGGCGTCGCCCGTTTCAGTCGGAAGCTCATCTTCGTCGGGCTCGCGACGTCGGCAGCGATGCGCGAGGCGGCGGAAGCGGAGGGGCTCCGCTTTGCCGGCGAGGCATTCGCCGATCGCGTTTACAATGCCGACGGTACGCTACAATCGCGACGCATCGAAGGATCGGTCATTACCGACTCGACCAAGGCTGCCCCCCAGGCAGTTGCGATCGCCCGCAATCGGAAGGTCACGTCGCACGATGGTGGTGAGGTCGTACTTCAGGCGGAGACTCTGTGTATCCACGGAGACAATCCCAGTGCAGTTCAGAACGCACAGGCAGTTCGCCAAGCTCTTGCAGACGCGGGAGTCGAAGTGCGTTCCCTCGCGAGCCGGTAAAGAGATACGGCTCGAGGCTCGTCTCGTATCGAGATGACTTCTCCCCGAATCCTGAACGCCGGTGAAGCAGCGATATCGGTGGAGTTCGGCGACGCGATCGACCTCGAGCTGAATGCGAAGGTGAGAGCCCTCGACGAGGCGCTCTCGTCAAAACCCTTTCCGGGATTCGTCGAGGCGGTACCGACCTATCGTTCTCTGCTCGTCCATTTCGATCCGTGGCGGGCGGAGTTCGACGAAGTTGCTGCCTATCTCAGGCGGCTCGCTTCCAAGCCCCCGCGCGCGGAAGCAGGCCGGGCGCCTGTCAAAGAAGTTCCCACGGTCTACGATGGTGAAGATCTGGATGCGGTTGCACGTGACGCCGGACTGAGCTGCACCGAAGTCGTCGCTCTTCACACCGGAACGGAATACCGCGTCTACATGCTCGGCTTTTCACCGGGTTTCGCCTACATGGGCCTGCTCCCGGAAGCGATCGCGCGACCGCGCAAGGCGACACCACGCATACGAGTGCCGGCCGGCTCGGTTGCCATCGCCGGTAGGCAGACCGGCGTCTATCCTTCCGCGACCCCCGGTGGTTGGAATCTCATCGGACGTGCCTCGCTCCCTTTGTTCGATCCCGAGTCGAGTCCTCCGACTTTTTTCGTTTCCGGCGATCGGGTGCGCTTCGTATCCGTTCCGGATTTGCCTGACCGCACTGAAAGGCCCGATGGCGCCCAACGGAGCGCGACGAAAAACCAGGAACCGGACGAGCCGACGCTCGAAGTGTTGGATGGAGGACTGCTGACAACGGTTCAGGACCTGGGACGGGTCGGCTACCAACGATACGGCGTTCCCGTCGCCGGGGCCGCGGACGCCGCATCGCTACGCGCTGCAAACTTTTTGGTAGGGAACGAGCCCGGAGCCGCGGCCCTCGAGTGCACTGCCCTGGGACCCTCGCTGCGATTCTTGCGAACGACGATCGGCGCGATCTGCGGTGCGAACCTGGGCCCGGTTCTGGAGCGGGGCGACCTCGGGCCCTGGGAGATTCCGCCTAACCTTTCGTTTCTGGCACGGGCGGGGAACGTTTTGCGATTCGGTGCCCGGCAAGCCGGCTATCGTTGCTATTTGTCGGTAGCGGGGGGATGGGGAGTACCACAAGTACTTGGTTCGCGGTCGACCTATCTGACGTCCGCCCTGGGTGGTCTTCAGGGCCGGGCGCTCGAGCGCGGCGATGTTCTCACCGCGCTTCCATCCGAGCGCCACCCGAGCCCTGGTCGCCGGTGGCAGGGTGACGTCACTTCGGCTAATGCGGAGACGGTGGTGCGCGTGGTTTTCGGATTGCAGGAGGATTACTTCTATAAGAAGACGAAAGAAACCCTAACCTCTTCGGAATACACCATAGCCGCGTCCTCGGATCGAATGGGTTGCCGTTTGGACGGTCCGAGCCTTCGTCACAAGAAAGCGCGCGAGATCGTGTCCGACGGGATGGTATTGGGCGCGGTGCAGGTTCCGCCGGACGGACAACCGATCGTCATGCTCGCCGACCGTGCCACCGCGGGCGGCTACCCCAAGATCGGGACCGTCATCGGCGCGGATGTACCCCGCCTGGCGCAGCTCATGCCCGGTGAACGACTACGTTTCGAGGCGGTCGACCTCGCGCAGGCGGCGGAGGCTCTGCGAGCGGTCCGGCGGGCAGAGGAAAAGGCGCGGAAGGTCTAGTAAGCAGGGTGCACAGGATTTCACGGCACCCTGCGCGAGCGGAGCGAGGAGCAATACATCCTTCGACACGAAGGTGTCTCGAAAGTTGATCTCTAAGGACAGTGTCCAAGGTGCCTTCACCAAGAAGTACTACACCGATGAATCTCAACTCGACCGTGAGCTGGCTGACACGTTGTCTGGCGTTGTGCCTGAGAGGCTTCAAGGTCAGCGCGAGGGCAAGAGTGAACGGTATCCGGCCGGAACGGTCGTCAGACTCGACCCGCATGGGCGCAGAGCCTACTTCGTCGCTATTGCCGACATGAATGAACACGGAGTGGCTGTAAGCAGCTTCGATATGTTGAAAATTTCTCTGGCAGAGTTGTGGGTGTATATCGGATCGCGAGGCCTCAAGGAGCCTCTGGTTATGCCAGTGCTTGGTACCGGATCTTCACGGCTCACTCAACCCAGGGATGATGTTGTGAGAGAGATCGTAAGATCGTTCGTGGCGGCTTGCTCCGAGAGAGTCTTCACCGAACACCTTACGATCGTTCTTTCACCCAAAGACGTGGCGAAGCACCGGATATCGCTCGACGAACTGGGTTCATTCCTGAGATATCTTTGCCTCTATACAGATTTCTCAGGTGCTTCCGCCATCAAGTGTTGCTACGCTGCTGCGGGCAGTGGTACAGGTTCGGAAGAGACCGGGTTGCGCGCCCTACTGAGCAGGAAAACCTCGATCCGCGACCACAAAGGAATCGTCGTCGCCAAGAAGATGTCTCGAAAGGTGAGCCGTCGCGTGGTCAGACCGGCCTGCATAGCCGGAGTTCGGATCTCACGTCCGAACTTCAGAGCTCCGTGCGGTCGGACGAAGTTGTAATAGCAACGGAGCAACTCCAGGTGCTCATCGAGCCTCTCCGTCGAGCGAGCGTGGGAAAGCGTTCGTCTCGAAAGGTATGCCGAGCTTTGCCGGATGGTCAGATTCAACCGCTCGATAAACGACGTGTTCAATGTCGAAGAGTCCTCGGAGTTATTGAGCGCGTCTTCGAATCGCCACGCGGCTCCGTGCAGCGCTCTCCGTTCGACCTTGATGATGCGATCGTTCCTGCGCGTTTTTAGGACCTGGCCGTAGAGACACGCTGGACCGAAGAAGCGACGGATGACCTTCTGGTAGAATTCGAATCCATCCGTGACGATCAGGGGAAGACGCTCGAAATTCATCCGTCTCGAAAGGTCGCGAAACAGAGCGTGAGTGTTCCGGTAGCTTCGCCTTCCCGTCACCGTCGATGGCCAGAGCCGAGACCAGACTTCGATTGTAACGAAAACCCAACTCGGTGTCTTCTTGTTGCCCGCGAACGTGCGAATCTCGTCGGCTTGAAGCTCTTCGGCAGCGAAGCCAGCGATCCTTCTGTGATTGAATCGACGACACACTTGGGCTGCCTTCTCGAGCCAGCGGGCGACGGTGTTCCAGGCAATCCCTTTGATCCGGGAAATCGAGGAAATGCTGACACCCTCGACTCTGAGAGCGATGACCACATCGAAAGTAGCTCTTCGATGTTGGAGACGGTAGTAGGGCGTGCCTTTCGTCGAGGAGAACGTCTTTCCGCACTCGCCGCACCGGTATCGACGGCGTTTCCCGGACCTGGTTCGGTAGAATCCGTGGCGAACGATGTTTCCGGAACTGACTTTGCCCCGCAACGGACATGCGAGATTGAGACATCTGCGATTCTTCACTTTGGCTCGGCCCTGACGATGAGAGAACTGTGTCTTCGGAATTCTGGTTCAAACTCTAGCACGCAGACGGGTTAGGGGCTGGCCGCCAACACTTAATTGCGGAAGCACCGCTCATCGAGCCTCTCCGTCGAGCGAGCGTGGGAAAGCGTTCGTCTCGAAAGGTATGCCGAGCTTTGCCGGATAGTCAGATTCAACCGCTCGATGAACGACGTGTTCAATGTCGAAGAGTCCTCGGAGTTATTGAGCGCGTCTTCGAATCGCCACGCGGCTCCGTGCAGCGCTCTCCGTTCGACCTTGATGATACGATCGTTCCTGCGCGTTTTTGGGACCTAGCCGTAGAGACACGCTGGACGGAAGAAGCGACGGATGAACCTTCTGGTAGAATTCGAATCCATCCGTAACGATCAAGGGAAGACGCTCGAAATTCATCCGTCTCGAAAGGTCGCGAAACAGAGCGTGAGTGTTCCGGTAGCTTCGCCTTCCCGTCACCGTCGATGGCCAGAGCCGAGACCAGACTTCGATTGCAACGAAGACCCAACTCGGTGTCTTCTTGTTGCCCGCGAACGTGCGAATCTCGTCGGATTGAAGCTCTTCGGCAGCGAAGCCAGCGATCCTTCTGTGATTGAATCGACGACACACTTGGGCTGCCTTCTCGAGCCAGCGGGCGACGGCGTCCTGTGCCAAAACTCGGCCCTTTTGAAATAGATCGCAAATCAGCAGCTTAGACGCCCTTGGAATCCGCGCAGAATCCAGGGTATTTCGCGCCGTAGGGCTGGCTTCCGACCCTTGGGCTGCGGGTGGCGGGCGACAGGCCCACCGGGGGTGCACACGGCTGGATCAAATCGGCTGCGGGGCGAGCTGCAGGCAACGAACTGTGCACCCGGAAGGAATACGTATCCGACCGCGATGCCGGATTCAAGCAGCTCTTGGAAAGGTGCAAACTGCTGACCCGCTGGGCGTTCGAGTATTTTGACCAGACGCCGGTGTCGGCTCTACTCAGGGGTAGTAGAGGTGTAATCTGGTGCGAAGTCCGGCAGCCGTTCCGAGCGGAGCGGACTCAAGCAGCGCGTCGAGTGTAATTTAATGATGGAGACCACCCCGTCCTGTGCCAAAACTCGGCCCTTTAGAAATAGACCACAAATCAGCAGCTTAGACGCCCTTGGAATCCGCGCAGAATTCAGGGTATTTCGCGCCGCAGGGCTGACTTCCGACCCATGGGCTGGCGGATGAATAAATAGAAGGCACAGCTGCCAAACCAAGGAGACGCACGACGAAGGGCCAACGTCTGAGCGAGGTTCTCGAACACGCGGAGGTTGCCGCCTGATCTGATACCCTGATGACGGAGTGGAGGGCGCCGGTCTTTTTCCACGAACCTCGGGACACATCCCGGGTGAGCGTTCTTTACCCAACGGCGCGCAACTTTTGCCAATCTGGAGCGAGTCATGAGCAACGGCCTCATCGTACTGGGTCTCCTCGGCATCATCGCCACCATAGTTCTCGTGGCCATGGTTCTCGTACGCCAATCCCGCGCATTCGACAGTGCCGCCGGCACGGTGCGAGACGAGCTCAGGATGGGCCGCGAGGAAGCGCAGCAGACCGCCGCCCGGCTCCGCGAGGAACTGGTTGCCGGCCTCAAAGCCGGCGACGAGACGCTTGTCCGCTCGCTGAAGAGCATGGGCGCTCTTCAGCAGACCCAGCTCACCGGCATGACCACGCAGTTGAAGGATTTGACCGACTCGAGCCAGGCATCGCTCGAGCGCATCCGCACGGCCGCCGAGTCTCAGGCCAAAGCACTCCAGGAGAGCAACGAAAAGAAGCTCTCGGAGATCCGCGCCAGCCTCGATAAGCGGCTCGGCGCAATGACAACCCAGCTGAAAGAGACGGCCGATGCAAACCACGCCACGCTGGAGCAGCTGCGCGGCCTGCTTGATGCGCGTGTCAAGGAACTGCAGCAAGGCAACGAGAAGAAGCTCTCCGAGATTCGGACAAGCCTGGATGAGAAGCTCGGCACGATGACAGCGCAGCTCAAGGAGATGACCGACTCCAACCACGCCGGCATGCGTCAGGTGCGCGATCTGCTAGATACACGCGTCAAGGAGTTGCAGGAGGGCAACGAAAGAAAGCTCGGTGAAATGCGCAAGACCGTCGATGAGAAACTCCACGACACACTTGAAAAGCGGCTTGGCGAATCCTTCAAGCTGGTCAGCGAGCGCCTCGAATCAGTCCATAAGGGCCTCGGTGAAATGCAGACCCTGGCAAGCGGCGTGGGCGACCTGAAAAGAGTCCTGAGCAACGTCAAGGCGCGCGGCACATGGGGTGAAGTCCAACTCGGCGCAATTCTTGCGCAGGTCCTCGCTCCGGGTCAGTATGAAAAGAATGTTCGTCCCGCACCCGACTCAACCGAGACCGTCGAATACGCCGTGCGCCTGCCAGGCCCGCAGGACGATCCAACCTCCTGTGTCTGGCTTCCCATCGACTCCAAGTTCCCGCAGGAAGACTATCTGCGCTTACAGGATGCTGCAGAAGCGGCCGACGCCGATGCAACGCTTAGAGCCATAGACGCACTCTCGCGCACGGTCAGAGTGGCGGCGAAGGCCATCAACGAGAAGTACTTGAAACCACCAACCACGACCGACTTCGGGATCATGTTCCTTGCCACTGAAGGTCTTTACGCTGAAGTCCTCCGCCAGCCCGATCTCGTTGGTGAGCTCCAGCAACGCTATCGCGTTATGGTCACCGGACCGACGACGCTGGCGGCGATCCTCACCAGCTTGCAGATGGGTTTTCAGACCCTGGCCATCGAGCAGCGCGCCGCGCAGGTGTGGAGAATCCTGGGCGCCGTGAGAACCGAGTTCGACAAGTTCGGCGGCGTTCTCGATAAAATCAGGCGCCAGCTCAACAGCGCCAGCCGCACGATCGAGCAGACGGGCGTTCGCAGCCGCGCGATGGAGCGAAAGCTTCGTACCGTCGAGCGGATGCCCGACGGCGAGGCCGCACGAATTCTCGAGCTCCCGGCGCTCACCGAAGAGATTGAAGCCGAGGACGCGGAACTCTCCGCCGAACTCGAACCACTCGACGATGAGGACGGCGCGGAGTCGACGTAGAAGCCGCTGTGCCTTCTATTTATTCATCCGCGTGATGGAGATCACGGATACACTCAGCCAGAACGTGCCCGTGAGGTCAAAATACTCATGCGGCTTCCCGATGGTAGAAACGTAGCAACCCGCCAAGCCGTTCACGGGAACGCACCTTGCGCTCGGACTGAGGTAACGGGTCGCTGGCTGGGAACAGCAGCAGATTCTCCTTGCCTTGATGATTCCTCTCGTGATGATGATAGACGATGTACTCTCTAAGCGCATGACGGAGCGACTTCTCGCCGAACAGGATGAGCTTCGAGAGACATTCCTCTTTGACTGACTTCACCCAGCGCTCCGCGAACGAGTTCAAATCCGGGCTCAGTGCGGGCAGCTTGACGGGCGCGACGCCAACCCGTGAGGTCAAAATACTCATGCGGCTTCCCGATGGTAGAAACGGAGCAACCCGCCAAGCCGTTCACGGGAGCGTACCTTACGCTCGGACTGAGGTAACGGGTCGCTGGCTGGGAACAGCAGCAGATTCTCCTTGCCTTGATGATTCCTCTCGTGGTGATGGTAGACGATGTACTCTCTAAGCGCATGACGGAGCGACTTCTCGCCGAACAGGATGAGCTTCGAGAGACATTCCTCTTTGACTGACTTCACCCAGCGCTGTCCATCATCATTATTTGTCCGGGACTGGACTCTAGGCCCGGATTGTCCTTGAGCACATGCTGGAGAGCGTGGTCAGCGCGCGAGGGAAGGTGCTGAGGACGAACTTCTCGGCGACCAGCCGAGTAACGCGAGCGACCAAGCTGACTCAGGCTGCCTCTCGCCACTCGTATCGATGGTGCAATCCACCGACTCGCGGCAGTGCGACGACTTTCGCCGTAGGAGACGGTCGGTGCGTGACCGCTCTCAAGCTCGGTGGGTCCTTGTTCAGCCCCAAGTGGCAACGGTCCTCGTGATAGTAGCTGATGTAAGCTCGCACGAGCCGGATGAGATGACATGCGCCGAGAACCACGATGTGCTCAAGGAGCTCGCGACGGCAGCTGCCGACCCACCGCTCCGCGGTTCCGTTTTGCCATGGGCTGCGAAACGAAGTGCGAACGGGTTTTGTGCCAGTTGCTTTGATGAACTCGATGACCGCAGCGCTAAAGATGAAGTCGCGATCGAAGATGAGATATTTCGGAGCGGTGTCGTAGGGAAACGCCTCACGCAGTTGCTGAATAACCCAAGCAGACGTCGGGTGGAACGTGGCGTTGAAGTGAACGATGTGCCGGCGACCGTGCTCGATGACGAAGAAGCCGTACAGCAGCCGGAGCGAAGCGGTGGGCACGGTGAACAGATCCATGGCGGCGATATCGTCTTTATGGTTGCGCAAGAAAGCCATCCATCGCTTCAGCTGGTCGGGCTCCGCGGGATGCCGCGGCAGGTATCGCGACACCGTGCTCTCGGAGATGATGAAACCGAGCTTGGTGAGCTCAGCATGGATGCGTGGCGCCCCCCAGCCGTCTTGCGCCATCGTGCGGACGAGGCGGCGAATCTCGGCATCCCGAGGCCGACCGGGATGGCGGCGCTGCGAGATCTTTGCCCAGTACCGTCGGAATCGGTCGCGATGCCAACGGGCCACGGTGTCCGCGTGGACGATGAGCAGGCGGCTCGCCCACGCGGGCCACGAACCTCGAAGAGCAACCCAGAAAGCCCGTTCCGTGTCTTCGAGCGGTGGGCGTGGGCGCTCTTTCTTCAGCGCCGTCACTTGCTGCCGCAAAGCGACGTTCTCCAACACCAGGTCGGCGCGGCGCCGACACATCGCCCGAATGACACGGACGCCAAGTGAGACGAGGAAGACAACAACGTCGAGCATAGCGGCGGAGTTTCGCCGTCTTCGGCCCGGAATTCAAGCGGAGCGTAAGTCCTTGATTTCGTGGGCGGAGCGGTTTTGACGATGCACAGGTACATGGAGGCGCGACTCATCACGTTGAACGATGAATACAGCTTCGACGCCAACGCCGACATCAGCGTCGATCCGTTCGTCGACATCATCGGGCGCCACTTCAACCAGCCCACGGAAGGCCTCGGCTTCGACAACTCCCCGGTGGCGCACGATCATCAATCCCGACCGCAGGTTATAAGTTCTCTATCGCACCGGTAGCCCGAGTCAGGCCCAGGGGCCATGGGCTCTGGAAGCCGGACTTGGCGTTGCGGTAGCACCTTCTGGCTCGCCGATCTCGAACTGATCGCTGCGCTCCCGCGCGCGCCTCCCCAGCAGTCTCCGACCTGTCAGCCGCCAGAGATTGGACACCCCATCCCGTCCTGTGCCAAAACTCGACCCTTTCGAAATAGACCATAAATCACCGGCTTAGTGTCTGTGTTTGCGCCCAGGGCCGATAAAAGGCCCACCGATGAGGCTCCTTCACTATATTATAGTCGGCACCCTGGGCATCAGCGACCCCACCGTTTTCATAAACATGACCCCAGGGCCACGGCGCGCTGGTAGGCACAGTTCCAAGGCTGCTTCCGTCATCAAGTGTTGCTACGCTGCGTTTGAATGCTAGTGTCCGTTGGCGTGCCTCTGTCAGCGAATGCTACTAATGATGATGATGATGATGATGATGATGATGATGATGATGATGGAAGCCACCGACCTTTGGGCGGTCGACATTCGAGGGCCGCGGCCGTTTCACCGAACAGCGGAGGACGGCGAGCTGCTGCCGAAGGGCGACATCTTCGAGAGTTAACTCACGACGAGCCTTGAAGGCAGAGATGAGAGCGGGAACCAACGACGAAATCATGTCGGCCATGTCGGCATGATGCTGGCAGACCGGAGGTTAATCAAGTTCGGGGCGCGCGGATGAATAAATAGAAGGCACAGGGAACCGAAGACGACATCGGCCTTGCCTTCCAGGATGGGTGCAACGAGCTTCATGTAATCGCGGGGGTCGTATTCGAGGTCGGCATCCTGAACGATGACGATATCGCCCGTCGCGCGTGCGAACCCGGTGCGGAGCGCGGCGCCTTTGCCCATGTTGCGCTCGTGGTGCACGACTTCGATCGAACGTTTCTCCTGGATCTCACGCAGTTTGTCGCGGGTTCCGTCCGTCGAGTAGTCGTCCACCACGAGAATCTCGAGATCCTCGATCTCACTCTTCGAAACCGCGTCGACGATCGTCTCGATCGTAAGCGTCTCGTTGTAGCAAGGGATCACCACGGAGAGCGTGGGCAAAAGAGAGACCTCCCGTCCAAAGCTCCTAACTATAGCAGCTTGTGAGCGCGGGATCGGGCGTTAGCTTTGGAGGCGGTGGATGCGCTCCAAGTAGGTCGTCGAAACCTGATCTTCGTCGAGCCCGAGACAACGGGCAAATTGCCTGGTGAAATTGCGCAAATAGACCGCGGCCGGGAGGCGATCGAGTCTCTCGTTCTCGATATATTCGAGCATGGAGCAGCCGATTTTCGTTTCTTTAGAGATGGTTGCCAACTCGAGTCCCATCGCCTGTCGCGCCGCCTTAAGAAACGCTCCAGTCGCTTCTGCGGACGTCTCGAGTTGTAGCGGGCACTCGCGCACGGAACTCTCCGAGCCCGCCGCTTTCTCGGGCGTCTCGACATCGTCGGCGGAGACGTGCTCCCGCTCAGCGTGGGCCTCGGACGGAGCGACGTCGCCATTCGTGGACGTCGCCTCGACGTTGTCGGCGGTGGCGAACCTCGACCCTTGCTCCCGGCGCACGACCGGTTCCGGAACCCCGAGCCTCTTATCGTAGAGACGGCGGCTTTCTTCAGCAATGAGCATCTGATACGCCTCCGAGATCCGGTGGAACGTGCGACGGCGCTCGCGGTCCGACAGAATCGAGCTGGAAACGAGCGCTTCGTGAGAGTAGATGTCGCGGGCCGTCTCGAAGGCCGACTGGATCTCTTCGGAGCTCGCGTCGTACGAAACCTCGAGAACTTGATAATGGTCTTGCTCGCTGAGCCGTCTTAGCATCAACTTCGTCTCTCCGTGCGCGCTAAAGTGGGTGGCCCGAACATCAAAGCCTGTGCCACACGCTCAAGGGAGCTTCCTGCTGCGGATTCGGGAAAGTCGAGCATGAAAGGTCTGCGTTTGCGGTTCGCCTTCCAAACGCTCTCGTCGAAGCGCACCGAGCCGATGGCGTCGATAGCGATTCCGAGATGGCGACGGCAGACGCTGGCCATCGACGCGCCGAGACCCTCGTCCTCGGGGTAGCGGACCTGATTGATCAGAAGCCGCGGCCGAAACGAGAAGGCTTGCTCCTTGAGATAGCGTCCGGTAGCACTGTCGCGACGCTCCACAGCGTCGAGAAGATCGATGGGCGTGCGGATGCCGTCGCGATTCTTTTGGTCCATCGCTTGCTCAACTACTTTGCGCACCGGGCTCGACTTCAAAGCGCGCCACAGATGACGGTAAAAACTCATTTTTAGGAAGCGGTAGGCGTTCTCGATCGAGCTCGGCTCGGGGATCGCGACGAGGAGCCCTTGCTCCGCAATGAGAAAGAAGTCGACGATGTTGAACGAGATCCCAGCACCGATGTCGAGCAAGACGAAATCGGCGTCCACGGCAGCGATACAGGACAAGAGTCGGGTTTTCTGACCATATTTCAGATTCGACGCGGCGAGATGGTCGTGTGCGCCGCTGATGAGTCCGAGGTTCTTGACGCCAGTCTCGAGAATCACGTCGTCAATCGACTCGACGCGCCGACTGATGAAATCGCTCAGCGTGAGCGACGGTGTGGACAAGCCCAAGCAAGTATGGAGATTCGCTCCGCCGAGGTCGGCATCGATAACCACCACTTTCTTGCCGTGCCGTGCAAGAGAGATCCCGACGCTGCTCGTAATGAGGCTCTTGCCAACGCCGCCTTTGCCGCCGCCAACCGCAATGATACGGCCTTTGCTAGGCTGCGCCTTCTTGCGCGCTGTCGCCGCAACGACCGGATGCACCACTGGCGCAGGAGAGGATTCGGCAAAGGGCGCGACCGCGCTAGCGGCTTTGAGCTCTGGGTGCGCGCCCCACGAGCCAGTTGGGTCTGAAGCCGAGAGAGACTGTTTCGGATCCGAGTCCACGGTACGTCCCCCTTTTTAATAAGTTGAACGATCTAAGGATACCGGCAGGACTACCAAACAAGAATCTAAGACAGAAATTAAGGGTCCACAAGAATAAGTCGTTAGTAATAAGGGGTCTACGCGGATTCGTGTGGGTAAGTCCTGACGGAAAACAGTGTAACTCATTGTGTGGAAAAGGTATCCAGTACTTCATCAGGTGCTGAAAAGTGGTCCATTTTTAGGATAGGCTAACCGAGTGAAAAATTCCCAGTCGATCCGCTCGCTGTTTGCGCTGCCAGGTTTCGTGGCTGGTGCCGGATTGAAGGGTGTATTCGATGACCGATACGCCCGCGTCATCCCGTCCTGTGCCAAAACTCGGCCCTTTTGAAATAGACCACAAATCAGCAGCTTAGACGCCCTTGGAATCCGAGGGACGAGGACGGCTTCTCCAGTTGCTTGGCATGTCCTTGTCATCGTGCTGTCCCTACCACCCCGCCAGAGGGATGTGCCTCATCAGATAGTCTGGCGACACATCCTGTTGCCTTTATATATACAATTCTGTAAGTTATTTACAGTAATAGTTTTCTACTACATAGACATAATTTAAATTAGTCATCATCACAAGTCACAGGCCCTGACGACGCCGTCCTGTGCGGTGCTTGCGCTGTTTGCTGTTGGTGATGTGTACGCATCCCTTTGCAAAAGAAGCGCTTACGCTCCATTTAGCGCGCAGCGAAGGTCACGAGCGCTATTTTGGCTGTAACTTAATGCACCGTAACGTCTTAGCGTCATTTAACCAACACTTGATGGCGGAAGCACCGTAATATCGCGAGGACAATTCGGGGTGAGAGTCCGTCATTTGGTGCAGTTTACCCAGATTACGCGGAGGCCACCAACACTTGACTGCGGAAGCACACATCGGTGGAGCGATTGCGTGTCCTTCATCATCATTATTATTGGTCGGCACGCTGAGCATCAGCAGGGGAACCGTCCGGCGCAGCGGGCTACCCTACCAGCCCCAGGACCCACCGGCCATGGCTCATGCTATTATCACGCGCTTAATGAGAGTTTCGAAGGTCGTTTTCTTCGCTATTTGTTGTGCGTCGTCGGCCTCGGCGTGGGATCGCGTGGGACATCTCGTTGTGGATGCTATCGCGTGGGAGCACATGAGCGAGCCCACGCGCGAGCGGGCAGTCGAGATTCTTCGCGCTGCGCCGAGAGACGCCGGCCTCGCGCTATCGGGGTTCGGCCCGCGAGAGCTCTTCGTCCGCAGCGGGTACTGGCCCGACGTCGTGCGCGATGAGGCGTGGCCGGTGCGCAAAGAAAAATACGATCACCCGACGTGGCACTACGTCAATCATTTCTGGCGAGAAGACGGTACGCCGCTACCGGAGATGGGGCTGAACGGTGAACTCCTCGAACGACTCGAGGCGCTCGCGGGCACCGTCCCCGACGCTGTCGAGCTCGCGTGGTTGCTCCACCTCGTCGGTGACGTTCATCAACCGCTCCACTCGAGCGCGCGGGTCACCAACGCCGAACCGCACGGCGATCGCGGAGGGAACGATTTCGCGCTCGACGACCCGGAGTCCTGGGGGAACTTACACGCGTTTTGGGACTCGATACAGATGCGCGCCCGTCGCAAGCACCACAGCGAAGGCTATCCGGCATGGGTCGACCGGATCGCGGGCGAGATCACAACGCTTCATTCACGCGCAACGCTCGCGAGCGAGATGAGCGTTCAAGGATTCACCGACTGGTCCAAAGCCGGCGCCAAGCTTGCAAGGACGCGCTTGTACCCGTCGTATCTTGTTCGAGATGCGCGGCCGCCGAAGCAGTATCAGGACGAAGCCCAAGAGGTCGCCGATCGGCAGATGGCGCTCGCCGGGTACCGGCTCGCGGCGCTTCTGAATGGGCTCCTTCGCTAGGGTCGAACGGCTTGCGGCGCGGATGGAACCTCCCCAGAAAGAAAGAGCCACGGTGGTGAGCGAGGAGTTGGACGAGCTGTCTCGGGAAGGTACCCATCGAATGCTGATGCAGGCGCTGGATTGGGAAGTGGCTGATTACATTGAGCGCCACGAAGATGCTCGCGACGAGAGGCTTGCGCTTGTTGTCCGGAACGATGTTGGGCTGGAGCGCGCTGGATGTCCAGATGAAATCTGAGCAGCGGTTTGCGACCGAACTACGGGCAGAAGACGGGCGCCGCATCTCAGGAGTTGTTTTGGCCTATGGCGTCGTCGCCGTGTTGCCTTGGGGCGAGGAGAAGTTTGAGCTTCATGCTTTCGATATTGACAGCACCGATATCTTGTTGACGATCCAGCATAACCCCGCTCGACCCGTGGCCCGAACAGGTGCGGGTTTGACATTGCGCAACAGTTCCAAGGCGCTTTTGATGGAAGCGGAGATATTGCGAACACGCGAGGGCGACGCTGCACTTGTGAACATCAAGGGCGGAGTTCTCCGTGGGCTGTCCGTTGAGTTCCGGACGCTCGCCGAACGACAAGAGGCGGGAGTCCGTATCATCGAACGCGCCGAACTCCTAGGAATATCCATCATTGATAACCCAGCCTAAGAGCCCTCCGTCGTTCATGTGCGTGCGGAGTCCGAAACCGGAGAACCAGATGCTGTCCATCATCATCATCTGTCCGGGACTGGACTCTAGGCCCGGACTGCCCTCGAGCACATGCTGGAGAGCGTGGTCAGCGCGCGAGGGAAGGTGCTGAGGACGAACTTCTCGGCGACCAGCCGAATAACGCGAGCGACCAAGCTGACTCAGGCTGCCTCTCGCCACTCGTATCGATGGTGCAATCCACCGACTCGCGGCAGTGCGACGACTTTCGCCGTAGGAGACGGTCGGTGCGTGACCGCTCTCAAGCTCGGTGTGTCCTTGTTCAGCCCCAAGTGGCAACGGTCCTCGTGATAGTAGCTGATGTAAGCTCGCACGAGCCGGATGAGATGACATGCGCCGAGAACCACGACGTGCTCAAGGAGCTCGCGACGGCAGCTGCCGACCCACCGCTCCGCAGTTCCGTTTTGCCATGGGCTGCGAAACGAAGTGCGAACGGGTTTTGTGCCCGTTGCCTTGATGAACTCGATGACCGCAGCGTTAAAGATGAAGTCGCGATCGAAGATGAGATATCTCGGAGCGGTGTCGTAGGGAAACGCCTCGCGTAGTTGCTGAATAACCCAAGCAGACGTCGGGTGGAACGTGGCGTTGAAGTGAACGATGTGCCGGCGACCGTGCTCGATGACGAAGAAGCCGTACAGCAGCCGGAGCGAAGCGGTGGGCACGGTGAACAGATCCATGGCGGCGATATCGTCTTTATGGTTGCGCAAGAAAGCCATCCATCGCTTCAGCTGGTCGGGCTCCGCGGGACGCTGCGGCAAGTATCGCGACACCGTGCTCTCGGAGATGATGAAACCGAGCTTGGTGAGCTCAGCATGGATGCGTGGCGCCCCCCAGCCGTCTTGCGCCATCGTGCGGACGAGGCGGCGAATCTCGGCATCAATCCGAGGCCGACCGGGATGGCGGCGCTGCGAGATCTTTGCCCAGTACCGTCGGAATCGGTCGCGATGCCAACGGGCTACGGTGTCCGCGTGGACGATGAGCAGGCGGCTCGCCCACACGGGCCACGAACCTCGAAGAGCAACCCAGAAAGCCCGTTCCGTGTCTTCGAGCGGTGGGCGTGGGCGCTCTTTCTTCAGCGCCGTCACTTGCTGCCGCAAAGCGACGTTCTCCAACACCAGGTCGGCGCGGCGCCGACACATCGCCCGAATGGCACGGACGCCAAGTGAGACGAGGAAAACAACAACGTCGAGCATAGCGGCGGAGTTTCGCCGTCTTCGGCCCGGAATTCAAGCGGAGCGTAAGTCCTTGATTTCGTGGGCGGAGCAGTTTTGACGATGCACAGCTCACGACCTTCGCCGCGCGCTAAATGAAGCGTAAGCGCTTTTTTTGCAAAGGGATACGTACACATCACCAACAGCAAACAGCGCAAGCACCGCCGTCGCTACCGACGATTGATCTGCTGCTTCAGGAGCGCGTCGACGGCGACGACGAGATTCTCGAAAGGCTGCTCCGTGCTCGGAGCGGGTTGCAGCCGTCCTTCGCGATCGATTAGGTAGTTGGCGGGGTATCGCGCCGTCGTCTGATAAATCTCGGGGACGTCCCCCTCGATCGTCAGGAGGGGGTAGCTCACCGACAGGACGTTTTCTTCGAAGTCGAGCTGCGTTTCGAGGTCCTCTATGGAGAGGCCGAAGACCATGAATCCCTGTTTCTTGCGTTCCTGATAGAGCTTGTCGAGGTCCGGCATTTCCTTGCGGCACGGCGGGCACCAGGTCGCCCAAACGTTTACGAGCACGACCTTTCCTCCATGCTCGTCGAGACGATGCGTGTTGCCGTGGATATCCGCCGTCGAGAAAGGCGGCGCCTCGACGTCACTGAGCGCTAGGTTCCGCGCCTGCGTAGCGCGCTCGACGACGCCTCGAATCGGAAGGAACACGAGACCGAGCGACAGAATGCCGAGCATCAGGCCCACCTTGCTCACTGTTGAGAAGGCTCCTTTGCGGTGGTCGGCGAGCGCGAGGACGAGAGTGATGACGCCCGGCAAGGCCATCGCGATCGCGACTATGGAGAGACGGAAGACGAAGTCGGCGTCCCTGTCGGTGCTCGCACGCGTCAGGCTCCGATAGACGAACAGACCAAGACCCGCTGCCGCAAAGGGCGACGCGACGCCGGCCCATAGAGTCCGAAAGTACAGCTTCGACATAACGAAGCCATTCTAACGTCCCCGGAAACGATTTGGTTGAAACCGGCTCCGCTACGCCGGCTTCAACCAGCTCTTGTCAGCACCGAATAACTGAGATACAACGTGGTACCAACCGTGGGGTCAGGTCAGGCCCGCGTGGCGCTCGTCGCGGATGGCAACGCGAATACGCAGATCGGCCAGTGCGTGCCGTCCATTGCGATGGAGTTCCTGGCCGACAACCCGTGCGACCGCGTCCTGTGCCAAAACTCAGCCCTTTTGAAATAGCCCATAAATCAGCAACTTAGAGTCTGTGTTTGCGGCCGTGCCCAGGGCCGAGCGCGAACAAACGACGAAATCATGCAGGCATAGTCCCGGCAGATCGGAGACCGATCAGGTTCGGGTCGGCGCGGATGAATAAATAGAAGGCACAGCCGAGCGCGAACAAACGACGAGATCATGCAGACATGGTCCCGGGAGACCGGAGACCGATCAAGTTCGGGGCGCGCGGATGAATAAATAGAAGGCACAGGCATTCGGCCGCAACCCGACGCGCTCTGGCCGCCATGGTGAACGGAACACCAGAATACCCAGCTCCCGCAGGGTCCGTTTCTCCCGGCACCCATCTTGTCCGTGAGTGGAATGGCAGGACCTATCAGGTCGAGGTACTCGACAACGGCTATCGGTTCGACGGCAAAACCTACCCGTCCCTCACCACCATCACAAAGCGAATCACCGGCACACATCCGAGGTTCTTGAGTGCGCCCCGCAGGCGCGTATATCCCCACGTCGGGTTCTCTCGCGCCACGCGTACAATGAGCTCACGGATATCCTTCGCCGTCGGAGGTCGGCCTGGGCTCCGGTTCTTGCTGCCATCGTACTTAGCTGCGATGAGGCAGCGGTACCAGCGCAGAAGCGTAGCGGGTGTGGCAACCGACGCAATCTGGGCCAGCGCCTCGCGGCCCAAAGCCTGGGCCTTGACGGCGAGCCTGCGCCGGTCGTCGTCAGAGAGCTTGAGACGCTTGCCCCGAAGCCCGGCTCGGAGCACACGGTTCTCCTCTTGCAGGTAGTCGATCACATCCTGCTGCTGGCGGTTGACCCAGCCAGCCACAACGAGCAGTAGGAATTGCACGTGGTGGTAGGTCATCATGGAGCTGAAGATAACACCCTCGGGCCAGACGATTGTAAAGCCTACGGCCTTGGCCCAGTCGCAAACACAGACACTAAGCTGCTGATTTATGGCCTATTTCAAAAGGGCCGAGTTTTGGCACAGGACGGGGTCTCGAACAGGATTTCAACTCCCTCGATGCACAGCGGGAGGCCTGCGCCGCATATGTCGCGAGCCACAAGGCGGAGGACTGGGTGCTGCTGCCAACTGTCTACGAGGACGCGGGGCTCTCGGGAGGAACCCTGGAGCGTCCGGGCCTGCAGCGCTTGCTCGCCGACATCGATGCCGGTCTCGTCGAGCAGGTGGTGGTCTACAAGGTCGACCGGCTGACCCGTTCCCTCTCCGACTTTGCGAAGCTCGTCGAACAGCTGGAGGCGGCCGGCGCGGTTTTCGTCTCGGTGACCCAGTCCTTCAACACCGCGACCAGCATGGGACGACTGACGCTGCATATGCTGCTGTCCTTCGCACAATTCGAACGCGAGGTCACGGCCGAGCGGATCCGCGATAAGGTCGCTGCCTCCAAGCGCAAGGGACTATGGATGGGCGGCCGCGTACCGCTCGGCTATGAGAAGGACGAGCGCACGCTGCGCATCAACGAGGCTGAGGCCGAAACGGTCCGGACTCTCTATGCGCTGTACCGGCAGCACGGAACGCTCCGGCAGGTGAAGGCCGACGCGGACCGTCTGGGACTGCGCACCAAGCGACGCTTCGCCGCGGATGGAACCCTAACGGGCGGGCTGCCGTTCCGTCGCGGACACCTCCACTGCCTGCTGACCAATCCTCTCTACGCCGGCCGCATCCGGCACCAGAGGCGTGTCTACGAGGGCCAGCATCCATCGATCATTGCTCCGGAGCTCTGGGACGCGGTCCAAACGCAGCTGCAGGCAGGGGCTGCCAAACCAAGGAGACGCACGACGAAGGGCCGTGCAACCCGTTCCCCACTGGCAGGCAAGCTCTTCGATGAGACCGGGGACCGGCTGACGCCGAGCCACACCAAAAAGAAAAACGGGCAACGGCTCCGCTACTACGTCTCCCGGCGCCTCATCCAGCACAGTGGCCAAAAGGACCTCTCCGGCTGGCGACTGCCCGCCCCGATGCTGGAACAGACCGTCGTGCATCTCATCCGACAGCATGTGGATGCCACGACCTTCTCGGCCTCGTTGATCCACACTCCGATGATGCAAGAGCTCGCCTCGGTGCGTCGCTTTTTAGACGGGCTGTGTTCCGGTAGTAATGATGATAGTGCCTCGGCAGCCAGCCTGCTCCGTTTCATCCGGCGGGTCGATATCAGCCCAGGCTCTGTGTCCATCCTGCTCGACCACAATTCGTTCGCTGATTGCCTGTCTATGGGACCCGACCGCATTCGCGAGGATGCACTCCGCATCCACGCACCGTTCCGCTTGCGTCGACGCGGCGTCGAGACCAAGCTCGTTCTGGGCAACCCCACGAAATCCGTCGACCGCACACTCCTGCGCAATATCGCCAACGCCTTCTCCTGGCTCGACCGAATCAAAGCAGGCAAAACCTATGAGCAGATTGCCATCGAAGACGCCATCCCAACGGACCGCGTGCGCAAGGCAATCCGTTATGCATTCCTGGCTCCCGACATCGTCCGTGCCATTGTCGAAGGCCGTCAGCCCGTTGGGCTGACCTCGAGCTACCTCCTCCATCATCCGCTTCCCGACGATTGGGAGGAGCAGCGTGCCCTCGTCGCAACGCTGTGAGGCAGGTCACGTTGTAAGCCAACCTGCGGCCGCGGCCACGCTCGCTCTTGATCTCCATCAGTCGGCGAACGGCATCGCCCCCCTCACTAATGATGACATCGGCGGCGTGCGGGTCTTGAGTTCGTTTGTGTTTTTGGACACGACGGCGTTTTCCCATTAGCTGAGCGATTAACGCTCGATTCAGCCCCGAAATGCCCTCCAATTGCATTTTTATGACCTGTTTTGCACCGTTACTGCTTGTTTGCTGCCAAGAGCCGAATAGCTCCACTTGCCCCCACTTGAGCCTTACGACTGCGATAGTCGGAAAGAAGTTCCCGTCGACGACGCGTCCATCGATGAGGCGTAATAGCTTTTCACTACAATGACTTACGAGTGTAGCCTCCGTCGGAGAGTTTACGACACGGCCCTCTTTCAGGCGTCAAGGAGGTTGAGATTGCCGTCTAGAAAATCGGATTTAATGTCAATTCGCAAATAAACTCGAACGCCCCCCCGTCGATGAGGCGTGCGGGGACCAGCACGTGACGGATGGCTTTAAATCACTGTAGTACAAGAGGATAGAACGACGTAGGCACCAGGGCTTCTCTGAGTTTTCGCTACATTGCCCCACCACACGCGCGGCGAAAGGGCCACATTAGACTTGCAAAACTCGCAATACACCTTTTACCGAGACCGGATAGCTCCGAACTGCACCATCCGCCACCCAGTCTGGCCAATCGTGGCACTGCAGAGACGGGTGAGATTTTCCGCGCCGTTGGCGCGGTTTTGTCGGATCAGGTGTCACCAGAGACGCGCTAGAAGGGCTGAACTGGCCTCATTTTCGGTATTCGTCTCTAATCGCGATTTTCGAGTGCCACGTTTGCGCTAAAGGGGAGAACGGGCGCTGGCCGGGCCGGGCGGCCGCCAAAAAGAGGCCACCCGAGGGGTCCAGAATCGGGGCCGGGGCTACCGCGGCGTGGCGCGCTAGCACGTTCTCGTCCAAGACCGACACCCTCGACGCCGAAGCGGTTGCCCGGCCGGTGCTCAGCGGTCAGGCAGTTGCGGTGCCCAAATCCGCTAATGGGACCATTGAGATGTGGCAAGGGATCTCGTTTCCATCGGAACGCCCCAAGATGGAAGCCTGGATCTCAAGAGCCGTGGCGACCTGGCTGCGTCACACTCAAGCTTGCGCTCTGGGCGCGGGAACATACTGAGAATCCCCGGCTTGACAAACATCCATGTGGGTCGGCAATGTTGCTGCGGGACGGGATAAGGATGCGTGTATGTCCGTGACGGCGGCGAAGCGGTTCTACGCCCACACGCTCAGCGGGACCGCTACGCCACGGACTCTTGATCCGCAACCGGCGACAGGACCTCGTGTAGGAGGGCGTCAAGCAGGCGGTAGCGGGTGTTGTCACCGGTGGCGAGGTTCGCCTCTAACCGGTCGCAAAGCGCCATCAGTTCATCGACCTTGGCGACGATGCGGTGTTGTTCGGCGAGTGGTGGGAGGGGGAACCTAAAATGGGCTAATTGCCTCTTGTTGATAGCAACAAATGTCGATCCGAATCCCATGGCCGCAATGCTCGGCTCGAATGCCCTTAATGACATGAGGGCAAAGTCTGTGTCCACGCCAGCGTATGGTCTCAGGGCAGCTAAACCACGGCCAATACAGCATTTTTTTTCGGTCAGATTTGTAGGACCCACCGGGGCACGTACAGAGATCAAAATGTCTCCCGAAAGCGCAAGCTTACTTGGTCGGGTGCACCAGTATCTGGGCGAAGGGTGGCGTGGTCCAAAATCTGTCTTGCCCTGATAAAACGGTACGCCGTCTCCTGATTGATTATAGTGTTCAGATGGAGGCGACTGGCCCATCTCGACGTGCATAAGCTCTCCGACAGTTGACCAAGTCCAATTAAGTGGAACCGGAAACGGCGCGTCGTTAAGGTCAATGGGATCTACTACGGCCTTCTTGCTCTCCCCCGCCTTTACTAACCGCGCTTTCTCCGCCGCGATCCGTTTCAACAGCCGACACCACCGTCCAGCCGCGTTTCCCAGCCCGGATAGCTTTTTCGCTATACTCTCCTACGTAAGCTCCGTCACGGGGTTGAGTTAGAAGTCGTGTTCGTCGCAGGCTGCAGGTTAGCGCCTAGATGCCAAGGTTGGTTGGGAGTTCGAGCATATTGTGATCTCCGTGACCGGGTCGCCCGGCTTCCGCACGATTACTTACATACGATGCCGTCGTCGGAATCGCGCATGTAGGAATAGAAGCCCGGCTCGTGCGGAAAACACGCCGCCCGACGAGAAAATTGTCCGTATCGCCGACACCTTCCGCTCCGAACAGGTAGGGCTATGAAAATCTTCGACACCCACAAGCAGATCGTCGATGACTATGCGCAGTACATTCGGAGCTTCATCAACATCTCCGATCCAGAGATCAAGCGGAAGGTCGAAGACTCGCTCTCCGAAGGGCGCCTCTGGCCACAGCCCCTACTTCAATTCAATCCCGCCTACGAACAGGCTGGCACCGTCGAAAAGGTTATCGCCTCAGGATTGCTGCATGATGAGGTCCGGCACATCTTCGACAGGTACTCCCTGTATCGCCATCAACGCGAGGCCATCGAACTGGGCGTGCGCGGTCGCGACTTCGTCGTCACTTCGGGGACCGGTTCAGGCAAGTCACTGACCTACATCGGCACAATCTTCAATCACCTGCTCGCCAATCGGGAAGCTGAGGGAGTAGCTGCGGTCATCGTCTATCCGATGAATGCGTTGATCAACTCGCAGACCAACGAATTCAACACCTATAAGGACAACTACGAGAGGAGCACAGGGCGCGATTTTCCCATCACCTTCGGCCAGTACACCGGCCAGGAGAAGGAGGAGCAGCGGCAATCGATGCGCGAGAATCCCCCGCAAGTCCTCCTCACCAACTACATGATGCTCGAGCTCCTACTCACCCGAGTCCAGGAGCGGCCCATTCGCGATGCCATCTTCGAGAATCTCCGGCACCTCGTGTTTGACGAGCTTCACACCTATCGTGGGAGGCAGGGTGCGGATGTCTCCATGCTCATCCGGCGTATCCAGTCCCAATGCAAGCAATCGGTCTGCTGCATTGGCACCTCCGCAACCATGGTTTCGGTGGGTAGCGCGGAGTCACAGCGGTCTGAGGTCGCGCGCGTTGCGAGCACGGTGTTCGGTCGGCCGTTCGAGTCGGACCAGATTGTAGACGAAACGCTGGCACGGTCACTCGATGTCGCCGGAACCCAGCCTTCCAAGCAGGAGCTCTCTGCGGCCATCGCATCCGAAATCGATGTCGATGCAAACGAAACCGAACTGCGCAAGCATCCGGTTGCGGTATGGCTGGAAAACCGGGTCGCGCTCGAGAAGCGTGACGGGCGCCTGGCTCGGCGAAAGCCCATGGGGTTCATGGATGTCGTCGCGACTTTGGCAGAGGACTCAGGAGCACCACAAGACCGCTGTCGCTTAGTTCTTGAGGCGACCCTCCAATGGGTGAGTGCCGTCAACCAACACATTCAGGAAGGAGGCTCGCGCTATACGCTCCTGCCCTTCAAGCTCCATCAGTTCATCGCTCAGACCGGGTCGGTCTACACGACGCTCGACCAAGGTGAGGAACGGTTCATCACGCTCGAGCCGGGCCTCTACAAACACGACGACAGCAACAAAAAGCCGATCTTCGCCAACGTCTTCAGCCGGGCTACGGGGCATCCCTTTGTCTGTGTCTCTCTGGTGGATAGCCATCTGGTGCCTCGGGAGTTTCGAGCTCACGGAGATGACGATCAAGACGCCACAGACGGCTACTTGATCATTGGTGACGAGATATGGGATCCGGATGAAGATCTCGACTACCTGCCGGAAGCCTGGGTGCGGACCCGCGCGAGCGGAGAAAAGGTGCCGGACTCGAAGAAGCGCGCGCACTTCCCTCGGAAGTTGTACTTCGACGAATACGGAAACTGCTCAGAGACGGAACCGATGAGCTACTGGGGCTGGTTCATGCAGGCTCCCCTTCTCTTCGATCCCACAGGAGGTGTTTTCTATGACGCCAAGACGAACGAGGGCACGAAGCTCACGCGCCTTGGAAACGAGGGACGAAGCACCTCGACGACCATCACGGCCTTTTCGATTCTCAACCGCCTGCGGGACGGTGGGCATTCCCCGCGCGACCAGAAGCTCCTGAGCTTCACCGACAATCGGCAAGATGCAGCGCTGCAGGCCGGTCACTTCAATGACTTCGTCCAAGTGGTTCGCCTGCGCGCCGGGATTCGGCAAGCGCTCAAGACTGCAACAGGCGGCATACTCGACTATGCATTACTAGGCGAGGCGATCTTCAAGTCGCTGTCACTGCCCTTCCGCGATTACGGCAACCGCGACGCAGAGCCGGAACTAGCTCCGGTCAAGAGAAAATACGAAGAGGCACTCCAGGATTACCTGCTCTTCCGCGCTCTTGCTGACCTCCGTCGCAGCTGGCGCATTGTTCTTCCCAACTTGGAACAGTGTGCCCTTTTGGACATCGACTACCTGGACCTGGACGAGATCACTGCCGAGGACGGATTCTGGGCAGACCTCGAGATAGCAAACACCCTCGCATATCCCGAACGCCGCGAGTTCTTGGCCACCGTCCTCGACTACTTCCGCCTCGAGTACGCCATCCACAGCGAGAACTACCTGGTTCCGAGCCGGCTCAAGGAGTTCGAGAAACGCTTTCGCGAACAACTGAAGGCGCCGTGGACGCTCGACCCGGACGAGGAACTGGCGGCACCGTCCGTCATTCGCCTCGATCCCTTGCATCGAAGGGTACGCCTCTCCAACAAGAGCATGGGTCAGGCGAGCTCGCTCGGGAAGTACATCAAGCACGTTGCGCAGCAGGCCGGAGTCGATCTGAATGTTCTTCGGGGCAACCACTACCGTAATTTCATCCTGCGGCTGATGCGCAAGTTGAAGGACGCCGACTACCTCTTCGAGGAAACCGCCAAGAACGCGAACAATGAAGAGGTTCCGGTATTCCGTCTTCGCATCGAGAAGATCCTGTGGAAACTCGGCGACGGCGAGACTGTCAGGTCGGACCCGATCAAGCGGCGCTCATACAAGGACCAGAAGCCGACCCCAAACGCCTTCTTTCGCGAGATCTATCGGCGGGACTTTTCTGAGAGCAAGCGGTTGGCCGCAGGGGACCACACCGCGCAGCTTGGTGTGGCCACACGACAGGACCGAGAGAATCGCTTCCGGGCGGACTGGTATCTCGACGAGTCCAGAAAGGTCCTCGACGAAAGCCGGATTCGCAGCGAGTCGATCAGCGCCCTGTTCTGCTCGCCCACCATGGAGCTTGGGGTAGACATCGGAGGTCTAAGCGTCGTTCACATGCGAAACGCACCCCCTAACGCGGCCAACTACGTGCAGCGCTCAGGCCGGGCGGGTCGAAGCGGCCAGGGGGCTCTCGTCTTCACCTACTGCTCGGGATTCTCCGCCCACGACCGTCACTATTTTCAGGACCAGGCTGAATTGGTGGCTGGGGCCGTCCAGTCGCCGCGCATCGACCTATGCAACCGCGAGTTGCTGGTCACGCACCTTCATGCCCTCGCCATCAGCGCCATCGGCCTGCCTGGGCTGGAAGCCGGAGACGGCCAACAGCCGTCCCTGATGCGGCTTATCGCGGACGGCGACCCGGCGATGCCTCTTTCTCCCGGCGTCGTCGAAGGGCTGGAGATCGGTCCGACGACCTTTCATTCCATTAAGGAGACCTTCCGGCGCGTGATCGCCGACTTCGCCGAGGAACTGCAGGGGACATCCAACGCCTGGTACACGGACGACTGGGTCGACCAGAACCTGAGCAGCCTCGCGGAGCACCTCGACAGCGCCATGGACCGCTGGCGTAAGATATACCAGTCCGCCCGAGCGCTCCTGACCCGCGCTACGCAGCCAATCGAGTCGGGCCGTCTCAAGGTGGGAAGCGACGACTACAGAAGATACAAGCGGCAGCAGGATCAGGCCAACCGACAGCTCAACCTGCTACGAAACGACGACCATGGTGGCTCCACGGAGCTCAGCGAGTTCTACCCCTACCGCTACCTGGCCGCCGAAGGCTTCCTCCCGGGCTACAACTTCACACGTCTGCCACTGCGGATCTTCGTACCCACCGGCAGCACCGCAGGCGAGTACATATCGCGCCCGCGCTCCATCGCCCTGCGCGAATTCGGCCCACGCAACGTCATCTACCACAACGGACGCAAACACCGGGTCTCGCAGTTGGTTATCCAGGACGCGGAGTCGTCGCTTACGGAAGCGAAGATCAGCAAGCGGGCCGGTTACTTCCTGACGGGCGACCAGAGAGATCTGGAAGTCTGCCCGTTCTCCGGCCTCGATCTGAGCGACAACGCCAACAAGGAGCATCTGCACGACCTGCTCGAAATGACCGAGTCGCGGGGCGAAGAAACAGCCCGTATCACCTGCGAGGAGGAGGAACGCATCTCTCGCGGCTACCAAATCGAATCGTTCTTCCATGTCGACGGCGGAAATTTCGCGAGCATTCGCTCGGCCGTGGCGCGGTCAGGCGACAGCCACCTGCTCAATCTTCGCTTCATTCCCGCAGCGCGCCTCGTCAGCCTGAACAAGGGCTGGCGATCCCAGAAGACCGATGGCTTTCCGATAGGGATGACCTCGGGCAACTGGCGCAGCTCGATGCCGGAACCGGATCCCGATGCACGCGAGGAATACCGCATCATCAAGCTCTGGACATCCAACCTCGCCGACGCGCTCTACATCGAGCCTATCCAGGCCCTAGGCCTGGAACCCGATGGCGTCATCACTTTGCAACACGCCCTGAAGCGTGCAATCGAATCCGTGTTCCAGGTCGAACCGAGCGAGATCGGCGTGAGCACTATCGGCGATCCCGAGTGCCCCAACATTCTCCTCTACGAGGCGGCCGAGGGGAGCCTGGGGATTCTCTCCCAGTTCGTCGAGGACATGGAGACCTTCCGAAAGGTCATCGAGACGGCCGAGCAGGTCTGCCGGTTCGACGATGACAAATACAAAGCACCGGCGTCTTACGACGACCTCATGAGTTACTACAATCAGCGTGACCACCAACGGCTCGACCGATTCCTGATCCGTGATGCGCTAGGCAAACTCGGGCTGGCCGACATCGAGATCCACGCAAGCCCTACTTTCAAGGACTACGAGGAACAGTACCAGCACATGCTCCGCCACATCGATCCCAACTCGTCGACCGAGCGCGCGTTCATCGAGCACCTTTACCGGAACGGACTTCGGTTGCCCGACGCCGTCCAGAAGCGCGTGCCGGGCATCTACTGCCAGCCGGACTTCTACTACGAGCCACGGATCTGGGTCTTCTGCGACGGATCGCCCCACGACGAGCTGCAGGTGCGCAAGCGCGATGAAGAACAGCGGCAGCTGATCATTGCTCGTGGCGACGAGGTCTGGTCCTGGCAGTACCGCGAGGACCTCGGTGCCAAGATTGCCCAACGTCCCGACATCTTCAGGAAGGTTCGATGAGTACGTCTTTGCAACCGGGTAAGCTCGTCTCCTTGCGCGGTCGCGACTGGGTCGTGCTGCCGTCGGACACCCTCGACGTGGTCGTGGTCAAACCGCTCGGCGGCTCCGACGACGAGACTACCGGAATCTACCTTCCTTTCGAAATTCCGGAAGACATCCCACAAGATGCCCGCTTCGCGTCTCCCGTCGCCGAGGATCTTGGCGACATCTCGACAGCCCGCCTTCTCTACGATGCCGCCCGCCTAGCCTTCCGCAATGGGGCCGGACCGTTCCGGGCCCTAGCCAAGCTTTCGTTCCGCCCGCGTGCCTACCAGATCGTGCCGCTGGTGATGGCCCTGCGGCAGGACATCGTCCGGCTGCTGATCGCCGACGATGTTGGCGTAGGCAAAACCGTGGAAGCACTGCTTATCGTTCGAGAGATGATGGAGCGCGCTCAAGTGAAGCGCTTCGCCGTGATCTGCCTGCCACACCTCTGTGACCAGTGGCAGTTGGAGCTCCGCGCTAAGCTCGGCATCGAGGCAGTCATCATCCGTTCCAACACCCAGGCGAGACTGGACCGGATGATCCAGGGAGACACGAGCGTCTACGATTACTACCCATACCAGATCATCAGCATCGACTACATCAAGGCGGACAGCCGCCGCGCGGTGTTCGTCGAACAGTGCCCGGGACTGGTCATCGTCGACGAGGCGCACACGTGCACACGCCCTGCCGGCGCCTCCAAGGCGCAGCAGCAGCGTCACCATCTGTTGCGCGACCTTGCGGACAAGCCCGAGCAGCATCTGGTCATGCTCACGGCAACGCCCCACAGTGGCAAGCCGGAAGAGTTCCATTCCCTGCTGGGCTTGCTCAAAACCGGCTTCGAGACGCTCGACCTGCCGAGCTCCAGCCAGGCCGAGCGCCGCACCCTGGCCAGGCATTTCGTCCAGCGCAAGCGAGCCGACGTGGAGAAGTGGATGGGGGAGGACACACCCTTCCCCGACCGGGACACCATCGAGTGGAACTACGACCTGTCGCCAGCCTACGCCGAGTTCTTCAACGACGTGTTGGATTTCGCCCGCAAGCTGGTTGCGTCCGGACATTCTGGGCAGAAGAAGAAACGCGTCCACTACTGGACGGCGCTCGGCCTGCTTCGCGGCGTTATGTCCAGCCCAGGCGCCGGAGTGAAGATGCTCGCCACCCGCCTTGACAAGTTGGTGGAGATGGAGACCGATGACGCTACGACCGACGAAGGCCACCTTGCCCTCAATCCGGTCGGCGACATGGAGTTCGGTGTGGAGACCGACATCGCGCCGACCCAGGTCATGCAGCAAGGAGACTGGACCGATCACCAACGCCGACAGCTGCGGAGTTTCTCCGAGCGGCTCGAAGCTTTCTCCGGAACCGACAACGACCAGAAGCTTTACGCTGCGTCCATCGTGCTCGAGGACTGGATTTCGAGTGGCTTCAACCCCGTGGTGTTCTGCCGCTACATCGAGACTGCCAACTATATGGGCGAGCATCTATCCCCGCTACTGACGGCGAAGATTCCGCGTTTGGACCTGCAGGTCGTCACCAGTGAAGACCCGGACGACCTGCGCAAACAGCGCATCGAGGGGATGGCCGGTGACCGACCGCGCATCCTAATCGCCACCGACTGCCTGAGCGAAGGGATCAACCTGCAGGACCTGTTTACCGCTGTTCTCCACTACGACCTGCCCTGGAACCCGAACCGTCTCGAGCAGCGAGAGGGGCGCGTCGACCGATTCGGTCAGCAGGCGCCCGAGGTCAAAGCCTGCCTCCTCTACGGCGCCGATAACCCCATCGACGGCATCGTGCTCGACGTGTTGCTGCGCAAGGTGCGTGAGATCAAGCGGACCACCGGTATCAACGTGCCTTTTCCAGAGGACTCGCAGAGCATCATCGACACCATCACCCAGTCGCTGCTCCTGAACCCCGATCGCCGCATCCAAACGCGCCAATCGCTACAACAGGGCACGCTCTTCGATTTCAGCGACGTCGACGAGGCCGCCGAGGCCAAGAAGAGTATCACGCGCAAGATCGACGACGCCGCCGAGCGCGAGAAGGCCTCCCGCAGCATCTTCGCGCAGAACACCATCAAGGCAGAGGAAATCGAGGAGGACCTTTGCGTTTTGGACGAGGCTATCGGCGATCCAGGTGCGGTGAAGGACTTCGTGACCGGCGCGCTTACCGACCTATTCGGCGTTCAGGTCACCACCGAGAAAAAGGGCTTTGGCATTGTCACCGGCAACCTGCCGCCCCAGCTCGGTAGCCTTCTGCCCGAGGGCCAGCTCGTTAAGGTTAGCTTCGATTCCCCCACGCCAGAGGGCTATCACTACCTCGGTAGAAATCACCGTTTTGTCGAGCAACTCTGCCAGCTGGTCATGGCTAATACCGTCGCCCGCGAGGGAAAGCGTGCGGCCCGCGCCGCCGTCATCCGCACCAAGCGGGTCGAGATCAAGACCACGCTGCTCCTCTTCCGCTGCCGCAACGTCATCGAGCAGCGCAAGGGAGGCCACCAGATCGTCGCGGAGGAGATGCTCCTCTGGGGTTGGCGGGGCACCCCCGACGACCGGCAGCACCTCGACCACAGTCTGGCGCGGACGTTGCTGCGCGAGGCCTGGGCGAGCAGCAACCTCAGTCCGGAAGCTCGGGCGAGTTTCCTTGAGAACGAACTGGGCCTCCTCGGTCGGCTGGATAAGGCATTCAACGAACTGGCAGAGGAGCAGTCCAAACGCCTCGTCGCTGCCCACGAACGCTTCAGTGCGCTGATGGACAAGCAGCGTTACCAAGTCGTTTACCCGGTCCTGCCCATGGACCTGATGGGAATGTACATCCTGCTGCCGGAGGTCTCGGCGTGAACTATCCGAGCATCCGTATCGAAGGCGCTATCCTCTCGCCCGACATCCTCGGACAGATCGAAGAACTTCCCGGACAACGGTCGTCCGACTTCGACCTCAACGCTGGCACCAAAGTAAAGGACGAGATAGCCCGCTCCTGGGCCGACGCCCAGGACTACTGGCGCATCTTCCAGCGCAAGCTGGATACGGTGAAGGAGAGCAGCAACGCCACCACCGAAACCCGCAACTTATGGATAGTCCCTCTGATGGGGCTGCTCCGCTACGACATCGAGTATCAGCCCCGCGGCACCGAACTCGATGGACGGATCTTTGCCATTAGCCATCGCGCCACCAACCGGGCGAACACCCCCATGCAGATCATCGGAGCCCGAGACCCGGCCGGCCTCGACAAGAAGCCCGCCAACGCCACCCGCCGTATGTCGGCCCATGCGCTGGTGCAGGAGTTCCTCAACCTCCACGATCAGCTCTATGGCCTGGTCACCGACGGTCACGTGCTGCGGCTGCTCCGCGACAGCTCACGGCTGGTCAAGCAGAGCTACCTCGAGTTCGATCTCGACCGCATCTTCGTCGACGGCCTCTTTGCCGACTACGCCATCCTCTATCGGCTGCTCCATGCCACCCGCCTGCCGCTAACTAACGAAAACGCCGCAGAGAGCCTGATCGAGCGCTACCATCAGGATTCCCTCGACCAGGGCGCCCGCATCCGCGAAGGGCTAAGCAACGCAGTCGAGCAGGCGATCCTCGACTTCGGCAGCGGTTTCCTCTCGCACCCCGACAACGACGACCTTCGGGCTACAGTTGCCAACGGCGAGCAGTCGGCCGGTGATTACTATCAGCAGCTTCTGCGTCTCATTTACCGCCTGCTCTTCCTGATGGTAATCGAGGAGCGCGACCTGGTCTTCCGGGCCGACATACCGAGGGTGCAGCGCGACGTCTACCTCGATTTCTACAGCGTCGCCCGCCTGCGACGTCTCTCGGAGAAACGCTATCTCGCCGACCCGCGCCGCCGCGACCTCTGGCTCGCGCTCAAGGCATGCTTCCGTCTCTTCGAGGCGGACGGCCCGGGTGCTAGGCTCGGCATCGCGTCCCTGGCAGGCGATCTTTTCTCAGCCAAGGCAGTGGCATCGCTCGCCGGCTGCGCCCTCGGCAACGACGTGCTCCTCCGCTGCCTACGGTCCCTCGGTCTCTACCGGCATCCGGACAGCGACCAGCTCATCCGCGTCAACTACGCCGCCCTTAACGTCGAGGAGTTCGGCTCGGTTTACGAGGGCCTACTTGAGTACGAGCCGGAATTCACCGGTGAAGGGTGCGAGCTGCGCTTCAGATTTCGCCGGGGCGACGAGCGGGCCGCCACCGGCACCCACTATACGCCCGACGACCTCGTCCAGCCACTGATCCAGCACTCGCTCGACCATCTGATCGCTGAGCGCCGCGAGGCCGATGACCCCGAGGCCGCCCTCCTCGACCTGCGGGTCGCCGACATCGCCTGCGGCTCGGGCCACATCCTGCTCGCTGCCGCCCGGCGCATCGCCACCGAGCTGGCGGTCGTGCGCACCGGCGAAGAGCAACCCTCGCCGCCGTCCTACCGTGTCGCCTTGCGCGATACAATCCGCCACTGCATTTACGGCGTGGACATGAACCCGCTGGCGGTGGAGCTGTGCAAGGTGGCCCTGTGGCTCGAGGCGCACATCCCCGGTCAGCCCCTCAACTTCCTTGACCACCACGTCAAGTGTGGCAACGCCATCGTCGGCTTCGCACGCCGCGAGGAGCTGGGGCGGGGCGTGCCGACGGAGGCCTTCAAGACGCTGCCCCGCGACGACAAGCAAGTCGCGGCGGCCTACCGTAAGAAGAACAAGGAGGATCTGAAGCACCAGATGCAGGTGCCCCTCGACTTCACCCCCGAGCTGCGTGGCCACCTCGATGCGGTGCTCGAAGAGTGGCAGTCGCTTTCAACCCTGCCAGAGAAGACTCCCGCCCAGATCGACACCAAAAAGGAACACTTCGCCACCTTCGCCCAGGGCGAGCACGCGGGCCTCTTGCGGACCATCGCGGACATCCCTGTGGCGCAGTTCTACATCCAAAAGGTGCCCGGCAACGAGGCGAAGCTCGTCACCGATGGCGAGTTCCGCAGCTACTGGCGCGGCCAGCTGACGCCGCAGGGGCGAGGCGCCGACGCCGCCCGTTCACTGGGCGAGCAGAGGCGCTTCTTCCATTGGTTTCTGGAGTTCCCGGAGATCATGGAGCGGGGCGGGTTCGACTGCATCCTGGGGAACCCACCGTACCTGGGCGGGCAGGCGCTCAGTGGTACCTATGGTCATGCTTTCTGTGAGTACATGAAGTGGGAATACGCGCCCACAGGCCTGAGCGAACTGGTAGTCTATTTCCTTCGCCGCATTCACGGACTGCTCCGGGACGGCGGCTTCACCGCGATCATCACCACCAACTCCATCGTTGATGGCGATGTGCGCAAGGACGGTCTGGATCAGGTGGTCGCAGCCGGCGCCCAGATCAATATGGCGGTTCGCAGCATGAAGTGGCCGGGTACGGCGAACCTCGCCGTGTCCCTGCTCGCCCTGCACAAAGGGGAATGGAGCGGCCCGAGAATGCTCGACAACCGGCCGGTCGGGCTGATCAACACCTTCTTCGAGGAAAACGACGAACCGGGGAAGCCATTAGAGTGCCGAGAGGGTTACGAGGCGATGTTTATGGGAACCATCTACCTCGGAGACGGGTTCGTCCTAGATGAAAATCAATCCGCTGAACTCTACACCCGTGGTGTATCCAATGGCGCTATTCGTTCCCTACTGAATGGAAAAGAGGTGAACTCGTCGCCTCGTCAGATGCCCGAGCGAAAGATCATCTTTCTTGAGCAGTATGAAACATTGCATGAGGCTGAATCACATGAGCCCGTAGCTGTTGACCACCTACGCACGCACGTCCTGCCCGATAGACTCGCCCAGAAGAACGAGAGAGCTAAGGAACGATGGTGGCGTTACTATCGATTCAATGAAGTGTGCTATCAGAATCTTCGTTCGCTCAAGGTGTGCTTCGTCGCTGCTCGAACCACCAAGCACCTGAGCTTCTCGGCGATGCCGACGGACTATGTCTTTAGTGACGCCCTCTACGTCTTCACCACCGACCGCTGGGACCTCTTCACCGTGGTCCAGTCCACCCTCCACGAGGTCTGGGCCCGCAAGTACAGCGGCT
Source organism: Candidatus Marinacidobacterales bacterium (assembly GCA_965219415.1). Classification (GTDB taxonomy): domain Bacteria; phylum Acidobacteriota; class Vicinamibacteria; order Marinacidobacterales; family DATDRI01; genus CBDCNP01. The sequence goes on along the minus strand of CBDCNP010000002.1, from coordinate 4,918,277 downwards.
CGCTGGAAACGAGGCTCCGCTATTCGCCCTCTGACTGCTTCGACACGTTTGCTTTTCCCGCCGGACTTTGGCAGACGACCAACGGTAACCTCGCGGATCTCGGCGAGCGTTACCACGCGCACCGCAAGGAGATGATGCAGACTTTGTGGCTCGGCCTGACCAAGATCTACAATCTCTTCCATACTCGCGACCTCTCGCCCGAGATGGTCGCCAAGGCTTCGAAGAAGGACGCCGCCACCGCTGCCGCAGGATACGAGGCCCTGCTCGAACTGCGCCGGCTGCATGTTGAGCTTGATCTCGCTGTCCGCGATGCGTACGACTGGTACGACCTTGAGCTAGAGCACGACTTCCACGAGGTCGAGACCCTCCCCGAGAACGACCGCGTCCGCTATACCATTAGCCTCGCCGCACACCGCGAGGTGCTCAAGCGCCTGCTCGCCGAAAACCACGCCCGCGCCAAATCCGAGGCCCAGAACCCCCTGTCCAGGTTCAAACGTGGCAACCGCAAGCGCACCGACGCCGCTGACGGTCCCGCTCTCTTCGGCGGAGTCTCTTGAGATTGCCCCGAAGCCCGGCTCGGAGCACACGGTTTTCCTTTCGAAGGTAGTCAATCACATCCTGCTGCTGGCGGTTGACCCGGTGCTTGCGCTGTTCGCTGTTGGTACTGTGTACGCACCCCTTTGCAAAAAAGGCGCTTAAAGCTCCATTTAGCGCGCAGCAAAGGTCAGCGGCGCTATTTTGGCTGTAATTTAATGCACCGTAAAGTCTTAGCGTCATCTCATCAACACTTAATGGCGGAAGCACCAGATGATCTTCATGGATTAAATCTCAGCAATATCACGCAGGATATCGGGTGATGAAGTTCCGTATGCTGTCAATGAAAAGTTTTACCTGATCCATGGTGTATTCGGAATAATTCCCGTGAGCCGCATTGTTGCGTAATCCAAGCCAGGCTGTTACGTTTTTCTGATCAAGTTTTGTATACGCACCCGCCTTTACAAGATCGGCATTTAACGTGTCGGCATTCTTCGTATTTTTGCCCGATGTAGTTGTCACACCATACTTGTCGCATAGTTTCCTAATGTGAACTTCCAGGGTGCTACCTGCCAAAACGGCGGCTGCATCTTTGTATCCTTTTTCTACGAGATGAACGGCCATCTCCAAGAAATCGCTGAACATATCACCGTGTAAGATTTCTTCAAAGGAACTTAGGTAGTCATTCTGGATGTCGGAAAGCAATGCCTTTGCAACGCCTATCAGGCTCGCCACCTGATTCCATATATGGGTTTTTCCCGTACCAATTGCCTTTATCTGTCTAAAGTAAGGAGAGTTTCGACCTACAATTCTCTCAATCGCCGCAATACAACGCGTTTGTAAATCCGTAACTTGGGTTCGGGAGAGCACGTCGGACGCATCATTATGGACTGATTGTGAAAGCGCCGACTCATATTCGGCAATAACTGCCTCCAGTTGTTTTTTGAACGTTTCAGTCATGGGTTTGGCCTTGTTGTGCAGAAATACTCGGGTCATGGCCTGCATGGGCAATCGTATCAGGACGTTTTGCCGTCAGCTGCTGTGTCTGATCGAATCGATGGTACTGCGTCGTGTTAAAAAATACGAATGCCGGCATGGTGCCGACAGACCGGAGGCTAATCAAGTTCGAGGCGCGCGGATGAATAAATAGAAGGCACAGGCTCTTCGTGATGTCGCTGATCACGTTCGGTAGCATTCAACATTTCCTCGTTGGAGGTCCAGCGGCGTCAAGTCGGGATCGTATTTGAACCAGTTTTCGGGGAGCAGGTCACGCGGATGAACAAATAGAAGACACAGGTAGGAAACTACTTTGTCAAACCCTCTCTTTATCGACCAACCGAACCTTGATTCCAAGCGCCTCAAATTCACGAGCCTTTCCGTTCAGCAATTGCTGGGCCGTGTACGAATCATGCGCGAATCTCAGCACGAACTTACCGTTGTTCTCCTCGAGTAACTTCCCGCCGCTGACAACGGTCGCTTTGATTTTCCAGTCATACCACGGTGGCTCACTACTAATGCCGCTGATGAGCTCTGCGTCGAACACCGCATTCTCGTTATCGTCCTCAAGCACATAGATCGCGTGTACCCGGTCGGCCATTCGCGCCGACCTGTACTCTCTCAAGGCTCTCGCTTCCCCTCCAATCTTTTTCACCATAAACCCTCCTGGTTCACCGTACCCCGTTGTGTCCAAAAAAACAAACATATTTGTGTTTTTGGACACGACGGGCGGGGGCTGGAAACGGACTTACGGTGCGGCTAGTGAGCCACTCCCACACGAAACGGGGAGAAACAGATAGGCCGTGCCTACGGAGCACCGCGCCAGCCCTCGACCCTACCGCCCTTCTCCAACGCTGCGTTCAGCACAAGAGCGCCAACCTCTCCTCGAGCATTGCTCCGCTCATGCGAGACGAGAGCTCAAGCGTGACTACAACCGGATCGTTTGCGCGAAGGACGGCATCGAAGCACGCCGGGCCTATGCCGAGTTCGTTACCAAATGGGAAGCGCTCGCCCCGGCTATCGGTCGAAGCATCGAGGAGGCCGGCGAACAGCTTGTCCCTTCCATAAACTCGAGCTGTATGAGATTGGCGAACTTCCTGCAACCGGAATGCTTTGGTCGTCTTCATGTAGGACGTTTTAAGAGCCGGCGTCGGCTCTACTCAGGGGTAGAGGTGTAAGCTGGTGCGAAGTCCGGCAGTCGTTCCGAGCGGATCGGACTCAAGCAGCGCGTCGAGTGTAATAATGAAGGAGACCACCGACCTTTGGAATGGCTCTCACTTTGCCCATCGCCGGTGACTCTACCCGGCGAGGCTCGGGCGCGTCCTTCTCAAGCGACAAATGAGTCCGGCACGAATGATAGTAGTCGACGTATTCGCGTAGGATTCGCTTCAGGTGCCGCTCATCAAGGACGATCACGTGGTCGAGACACTCACGTCGAATGGAGCCGATCATCCTTTCGACAAATGGATTCTGCCACGGGGAGCGCGGTGCGGTAAGGACCTGCTCGATCCCGAGACCGTCGACGCGAGTATCGAAGTACGCTCCGTAGGTCTGGTCTCGATCCCGTACCAAGTACCGAGGCGCCGTGTCCCATGGAAAAGCATCGACCATTTGCTGCGCCGTCCACTCGGCAGAAGGATGTTCGGTGACATTGAAATGAACGATACGGCGACGGTCGTGGCGAAGGACGATGAAGACGAACAGAACTCTGAAGGTTGCAGTCGGCAAAGTGAAAAAGTCGAGCGACACCAAGTCGTTTGCATGATTATCGAGAAAGCTCCGCCAAGTATGGGACGGTGGGGTGCGATGGCGAACCCTATACTTGGAGACGGCGGCCTGGGAAATGGAGATGCCTAGCTTCGCCAGCTCGCCATGCACGCGGGGAGCTCCCCAGAGAGGGTTGGCCCTGCTCATGTTCCGTATCAGCTCACGTATTTCGGGGAGCGACGCCTGGTCGTCCGGGCCTACGCCGTCGGCTCTTCCAAGTCCAATATCGTCTGAACCCACAACGGTGCCAGCGGATGACCGTCTCAGGTTTCACGATGACGTGGACGCTCTCCCAGTCAGTCCAGATTCTGCGCAACAGCACCCAAAACACGCGGTCGACATTCGAGAGCCGTGGCCGTTTCACGGAACGGCGGAGGACGGCGAGCTGCTGCCGAAGAGCGACATTCTCGAGAGCCAGCTCGCGACGAGCCTTGAAGGCGGAGATGAGAGCGGGAACCAACGACGAAATCATGCCGGCATGGTGCTGGCAGACCGGAGATTAATCAAGTTTGGTGCGCGCAGATAAATAAATAGAAGGCACAACCAAATATCGCGCCGGCCGGATACCCATCTCTGTCAGCTTTGGACACGGCCTCCAGCGGCAATCACCGCGTCGCGGAAGATCGACCTGACCAAGTCGAGCAGTCTGGAAGAATCGCGATTCGGGACGTTCGTCGGCACGGGTGCGGCTTCCTAATAGGGACTGCTTTGAGGGCTTCAGGCTACCCTTGGGATCACCAGCACGTGGACAGAAACAGACCCACCAGGTGTAGACCGCTTACCTTCAAGATCCGAGATCATACCCGCTGGGTTCTTGATTAGCAGATCCGGGTCATAAACCGCACACCACAGCCGGTCGCAGTACTGGTGCTGGCGATAGTGCTCTATGTCTACTATGAGTTCATCGCCTACTTTCGATGCGTGTGTCTTGTCACGGACTCGCTTGATCTCGATGACAAGCTTGTGGTCAGGCAACAAGAAATCCATCCGAGTTGATGATCCTGCGTAGCTAGGAGTGAATTCCTCAGGTCGAATATCGGAGACCCATGGGCGAAGCTGAGAATGGATCAAATCCTGAATGTCATACTCAGACTCGAAGGTCAAAGATTTTGCGCCTCTACGTCGATGCCCAAGGGGGTACATCGCTCGCGGCAAACCTTTAAGTAGCGTCTGTAGTAGTTCTTCAACGCTCGATGGGCTGTGGAGTTGTGCGGATGTATTCGCGGTCTTTCGCATCGGATCCCGCGGAATCTCATCCTTTGGGATAATTCGTCCGCCCCTAAAATAGCGGAAGCCGTGCTCTTCGAGGACAGCATTGAGTCGAGCGCGCTTCTCTTTGTAAACGGCGACCCGATTGTGATTGATGCTGAAGAATTCCCCGAAGGGCGATGCTGGAGGCGGCGACGGCAAGGGTGGAAGATCCGGTGCTTCCGCCATCAAGTGTTGCTACGCGGCTGCGGGCAGTGGTACAGGTTCGGAAGAGACCGGGTTGCGCGCCCTACTGAGCAGGAAAACCTCGATCCGCGACCACAAAGGAATCGTCATCGCCAAGAAGATGTCTCGAAAGGTGAGCCGTCGCGTGGTCAGACCAGCCTGCATAGCCGGAGTTCGGATCTCACGTCCGAACTTCAGAGCTCCGTGCGGTCGGACGAAGTTGTAATAGCAACGGAGCAACTCCAGGTGCTCATCGAGCCTCTCTGTCGAGCGAGCGTGGGAAAGTGTTCGTCTCGAAAGGTATGCCGAGCTTTGCCGGATGGTCAGATTCAACCGCTCGATGAACGAGGTGTTCAATGTCGAGGAGTCCTCGGAGTTATTGAGCGCGTCTTCGAACCGCCACGCGGCTCCGTGCAGCGCTCTGCGTTCGACCTTGATGATGCGATCGTTCCTGCGCGTTTTTAGGACCTGACCGTAGAGACACGCTGGACCGAAGAAGCGACGGATGACCTTCTGGTAGAATTCGAATCCATCCGTGACGAGCAAGGGAAGACGCTCGAAATTCATCCGTCTCGAAAGGTCGCGAAACAGAGCGTGAGTGTTCCGGTAGCTTCGCCTTCCCGTCACCGTCGATGGCCAGAGCCGAGACCAGACTTCGATTGTAACGAAGACCCAACTCGGTGTCTTCTTGTTGCCCGCGAACGTGCGAATCTCGTCGGCTTGAAGCTCTTCGGCAGCGAAGCCAGCGATCCTTCTGTGATTGAATCGACGACACACTTGGGCTGCCTTCTCGAGCCAGCGGGCGACGGTGTTCCAGGCAATCCCTTTGATCCGGGAAATCGCGGAAATGCTGACACCCTCGACTCTGAGAGCGATGACCCCATCGAAAGTAGCTCTTCGATGTTGGAGACGGTAGTAGGGCGTGCCTTTCGTCGAGGAGAACGTCTTTCCGCACTCGCCGCACCGGTATCGACGGCGTTTCCCGGACCTGGTTCTGTAGAATCCGTGGCGAACGATGTTTCCGGAACTGACTTTGCCCCGCAACGGACATGCGAGATTGAGACATCTGCTATTCTTCACTTTGGCTCGGCCCTGACGATGAAAGAACTGTGTCTTCGGAATTCTGGTCCAAACTCTAGCACGCAGACCAGTTAGGGGCTGGCCGCAACACTTAATTGCGGAAGCACCGATGGTCCCGTAAATCTACCCAGTGCGAACAGACGCCAGTAAGCCGAATCACCCGCCGGAGTTCCATTAGCGTCGGTGCGAACTCGGCAAGGCGCACGTGCTTCAGAGCCGCATGTATTCTCTTTGTCGCTCTATTACTTACTCCAGTTGGTCCGGAACCAAACGGTATAATCTAATTTGGCCGACTCGCGTGGCAAGCTCGAAACCCGGTCGATCTTGGAGATCGTCAGGATGAATGTTGACGGACCGTGCTAGCTGTCGATCCATCGCAACGTAAGATAACCGGTGGGGTAGCCGACCGTCCTGATCGGGTCGGATCTCCCCGGCTAGAATACCCCGGAGAACTCTGACGCTCTCGTTCTCCTGGAGTGTTTGACGGCCGGTTAGCGCGGGAAACCAATGCGTTGGGTCCGCGGAAGCTGCGAAAACGTCAAGCCCGCTGGTCTCAGCTCGAATCCAATCGGTCATTTCGACGACCGATTTCGGAATGGGCTCCAGCGTGCGCCGGAAATGGCCATCCATGATCATTGGATTCCACCAATATGGAAAACCAAGTGGTATCAGTCCGACAAAAGCGACCGCCACGATACGCTCATTAGGCAACCAGCGTCTGGCGGAAATGAGACACTGCCAGAAACCGTTTCCCGCTGCCACCGACAACACGAACAATGTGAAATAGTAAAGTTCGTCCCATGCCTGTAGGAATCTGCCCTCATGCGCAGGTCGAGCTAACCCGAACAATAGGAAATAGTAAAGTTCGTCACCCCGTGCCCTGCCCATGAGATAAAGCAGGTAGTTTCCCAGCATGACCCCGTAGGAGCCTATCACCAATGAGGCCCAAAAGTGATCGCGGCGCTCACGGCTTCGAAACCAAGCGATTACCCCGATGACCCCAAGGTAGAAGACCAGTCCTTGATCCAAAGTCGCTAAAAAAAGGAGAGAGTTACTTCCTTGGTATAAGTGCTCCCCAACTGCTACGCGACCGATCTCCGGCCCAGACGCTGAGCTCAAACTAACTGCTCGAGGAAAGTCAGTTGCGAGCCGCATGAACCAAGGAGCAACGACCGCCGAACTCAGCATAACAATGGCGGCTATTCGCAGTCCCTCCCTTCCGACCCTTCCGAGCTTTGGTCGACTTTTATTCAAGATCACGAGAAGATATACGAATAGACCGAAGCAGATGAGCGCCCAGTGGACAATAAACGCCCAGCCGACCAGACCGAGCAAGAGGCCACCCAACAGAATGCTCCGTCGTGTCGTTTTCGCTAACTGTCCAACCGCAAAGGTTAGCGGAACCAGAGCAAGAGCATGGTTGGGCTTTAGAAGAAACATTTTCGTCCAATAGCCCCGATAAGGTCCGAGATAGTCGAGCGGAGCGGTGGCGAGTAGGGAGACGAAAAAAACCACTGACACTGGCCGGAGGTATGACCAATCGCCAGCTTCGGTGGCTGGGTAGCTAGAGGTGCGGGGTTTGAAGTGGTAGAATAGCGATAGCATCAACGACAGCATCACACCGGCCGACAGGTACGGATAGAGCGAAAGAACACGGTCAGGACTTCCAAAGGACAAGGCAGCTACAAGGCTGGCCCACGCTGGATCAAAATTAATTTGTTGGCCAATGATGCCGGTAGACAAAAGAGAGTTACCGGCCGCCGCCGTCATAGTCCAGGAGAGATTCCTTAATCGGTCACCAGGGAGGAACAAACCATACAACCGCTCCAATGGATAGTTTGAGGCTAGCCAGCCGATAAAGAAAAGAAGCGCAACCCCGACCAACCCGACCCAAGGACTCTTCAAACGAGCCAGGGCAAGCACGAAGAGAAATGCGAGAACAAGATAGGTAATGCGCGTCAGCGCAAAGAAAGACACTAAATGCTGTTCAGGCATAAGGAAACCCTAGGGCTTCACAGAGTCTACGAATGAACTCAATGGCTCCGAGTGCGATCCGAGGGATTGTTCAACCGACTCCCTGTGCCGTGCTGCTAGGCCCAAACTATATTCATAAGAGGGTCGCGGTAGTGTGACAGTGTCTAAAGCGTCGCGCATCCACCGTGCTCCCGCACGTCGTCAGTCTATCACCACTGTACTAGACCGCAGAGGTGTCGTCAATGAAGTGGGCGAAGTGGTTTCTCCAAGTTTTTACTTCGTTCCCAAATGCGCGTCACCTCCAGGAGAATTCCCTCTATCTGTGCTGATCTGTTCGCCGGTCAATCCGAATTCCACCATGTTACGCTTAACGAGCCGATGTTAAGCGACCTCGTCGAGCTGTGGCCTGGCGGTCCAGCGATAACGTTCGCCGACTACTTCATCACTTTTCGATACGTTTTCTCCGCTGCCTTCCTAACTTGGGCGGTCGCGCTGGTCCGCTGGCCGAGTCGATGGTGGCTCTTTTGCGGGTCCGTGCTGCTCGGCTGCTTCGCTTGGATCGTCTTGCTGGAAGTTCCGCTCGGCCGTCCCTACGGGCTGGTTGAAGGGGAACGCGGATTGGCCGCGCTCGCCAGCTCCATGGTGACGGCGGCGAGAGGGACCACGGCAGACGGATGGATGGTGAAACAACCGAATGCTTATCCCCTCTGGAGTATGGTGCTGGCGGTCGCCTCCGGTTTCGACGCCGACCGGCTTTTGTTCATATACGAGCATTTGGCGGTGGTCGGCATGGTGTTTCTAGCGGGAACGATCTTCTGGTCGACAAAAGCCCTTTCCGGCGATTCCCAAGGACTCGTGAGAGGACTCTCGGTTTTCTTTGCTTTGTTTCTCAGCTCGACACGACTTAGCTTTCTCAGAAGTCCGGGACCACTCTGGCCGGAGGTCTTCGGACAGCAGCCGCACTTGGCGTTTGCGCTGGGGTTGTTGATGATTTGGCTTCGGCTCTTAGGCGAGGCGCGTCGTCTTTCGTCTTTTCTCGCCGCCGGTGTCGTTTTGGGCTTGCTGGGAGGACTGGAAGCTCGACTTGCCGGGTTCGCGGTAGTCTCAGTGATCGTTTGGCTATTGGTTTCACGGAAGAGACATCGCGCAAAAAGAGCCGCGGGGGTGTCCCTTGCGGTTGCGATAGCCTTTTTCCCGCTGTGGGTTTCACGTTTCGAGCCCTCGTTGGTTCCGGCAAGTGCGGGCACGTGGTATTTCACCTTCAATCAATTGCTAGCTCTCACCCTGGACAAGGGCCTTTTGTTTTACCTCGCTCTTATCTCTTTGATTCGTATGCTGCGAAGCGGCAAACGAGCAGAGCTTCTCTTTAGTAGCTTGGTGATGACCGGCTTGATCGCATGGACCGGTGCCGGTCTTTCCCCTCCGGCAAGCTCGGTCATTGGAATACAAGTGGCCGGCTCGCTTCTGAACTTGTCCCTAGCCATCGCAGGTGCGCTCGGCGCCCACGACGTACTGATTTGGCTCGCACAAAGGCTTGACAGAGTTGAGCTCCCGGGCAAGTATCTAGGGAGTTCCCCTCTTCACGTTGTAGGCATCGCTGCTCTTGTCGCGTTATCTCTCCCGTGGTGTTTTCCATATTGGTGGCAGCCAATGTTGATGGATCCTGTCTACGTCGAAAGCATCCGACCGATCGCACCCCAATTCGGTCCTCTGATCTCATGGGTCAAAGCGGAGACGGATTCGGATGCGGTATTCGTCACCGGCCCCAGTTACTCACCTTGGATTCCCGCGCTGAGCGGTCGACGTGTTCTCTTGGTTGAAGGTGCCCTCATCCCGCCCACCGACCTCGCGGAACGTTTGCAGGCGCAGTTTTGGTTCGTAGAGTCCAAGAGTAAGACCAAGATAAGCACTGCTGCCACTCGCTGGGGTCTCACGCATTTCGCGTGGGGGCGGCTGGACGGCAATGAGACGATGGATGTCGACTTCAAATTTCTTGAGAGAGACCGACACTTCTCTCCGGTTTGGCAACAACGGCGGTGGGTTCGCGTCTTCGAGTATTCGCCCTAAGGGCATAACCTGCCTCCATTTTTGGAGGTGCGGCAAGGGGCACGGCCATACCGGAGTTCGGGTCTCACGTCGGAACTTCAGAGCTCCGTGCGGTCGGACGAAGTTGTAGTAGCAACGGGGTGCTTCCGCCATCAAGTGATGGAATGGACTCCTCCGCTGACATAGACGGCATCGATGTGCCAAAGTCAGTCGAATACGCATCGAAAAGGAGGAGTCCGAATGAAAGATACGACGATCGCTGTGGATCTTGCAAAGAACGTCTTCGAGATTGCCATCTCGGGAGAAGCGGGGAAGGTGTCCAAGCGACTCCGTGTGAGTCGACCCAAATTGGTGTCGTTCTTTGCCAAACAGAGCGCTGCCACCGTGCTTCTCGAAGCCTGCGGCTCGGCTCACTTCTGGGCAAGGACGTTCCGAAGGTTGGGACACGACGTCGTCCTGCTCCCACCTCACCTCGTGAGGCCGTATCGACGCGGGAGCAAGAACGACCGCGCCGACACGAAGGCGTTGCTCGAGGCCTACAGGAACGAGGAGCTTCTTCCCGTACCCATCAAGTCCGTGCACCAGCACACCCTCGCTGCGCTCCATCGCCTGCGCTCAGGATGGCTCTCCACACGGACCGCACGCATCAATGCCGTACGCGGGCTCCTGCGCGAACTCGGATTCATCATCCCAAAGGGCGCTCACTTCGTCGTGCCCGCCCTCTTCGAACTCGTCGAGGACGCTGATTCTGATTTGCCCGACGTGCTCCGTTCGCATCTCCGTGATGCCTGCTCCGAGATTCGAGAACTCAAGGACAAGTGCGCTAGCATCGAGCACGAGCTCAAGGCGCTCACCAAGCAGCTTCCTGAAGTCCAACGTGTCCATCATCATTATTAATCCGGGACTGGATTCTAGGGCCCGGACCGCCCTCGAGCACATGCTGGAGAGCGTGGTCAGCGCGCGAGGGAAGGTGCTGAGGAGGAACTTCTCGGCGACCAGCCGAGTAACGCGAGCGACCAAGCTGACTCAGGCTGCCTCTCGCCACTCGTATCGATGGTGCAATCCCGTCTGGTCAAAATATTCGAACGCCCATCGGGTCAGCAGTTTGCACCTTTCCAACGGGAAGCCGCATGAGTATTTTGACCTCACGACCAAAAAAACATCGTCCAGGGGAAAGGGTACGACTTGAGCAGTGACGTCGGCCGTGAGCTCTGGGAGGCGGTGCAGGCGAAGCTCACCGTCGCTCACGCCGTCACCGCTGGCGAGCCAGCTCCCATGTACGGCGATCCTGTGCTAGTGAAGCAGCGCCTTGGTCAGGGAACGTTTCGACTCGCGGTGACCGACATCTATGAGAAACGGTGCGCGGTGACTGGCGAGAAGGTTGTCCATCATCATTATTAATCCGGGACTGGACTCTAGGGCCCGGACCGCCCTCGAGCACATGCTGGAGAGCGTGGTCAGGGCGCGAGGGAAGGTGCTGAGGACGAACTTCTCGGCGACCAGCCGAGTAACGCGAGCGACCAAGCTGACTCAGGCTGCCTCTAGCCACTCGTATCGATGGTGCAGTCCACCGACTCGCGGCAGTGCGACTACTTTCGCCGTAGGAGACGGTCGGTGCGTGACCGTTCTCAAGCTCGGTGTGTCCTTGTTCAGCCCCAAGTGGCAACGGTCCTCATGATAGTAGCTGATGTAAGCTCGCACGAGCCGGATGAGATGACATGCGCCGAGAACCACCACGTGCTCAAGGAGCTCGCGGCGGCAGCTGCCGACCCACCGCTCCGCGGTTCCGTTTTGCCATGGGCTGCGAAACGAAGTGCGAACGGGTTTTGTGCCCGTTGCCTTGATGAACTCGATGACCGCAGCGTTAAAGATGAAGTCGCGATCGAAGATGAGATATCTCGGAGCGGTGTCGTAGGGAAATGCCTCGCGTAGTTGCTGAATAACCCAAGCAGACGTCGGATGGAACGTGGCGTTGAAGTGAACGATGTGCCGACGACCGTGCTCGATGACGAAGAAGCCGTACAGCAGCCGGAGCGACGCGGTGGGCACGGTGAACAGATCCATGGCGACGATATCGTCTTTATGGTTGCGCAAGAAAGCCATCCATCGTTTCAGCTGGTCGGGCTCCGCGGGACGCCGCGGCAGGTATCGCGACACCGTAATCTCGGAGATGATGAAACCGAGCTTGGTGAGCTCAGCATGGATGCGTGGCGCCCCCCAGCCGTCTTGCGCCATCGTGCGGACGAGGCGACGAATCTCGGCATCAATCCGAGGCCGACCGGGATGGCGGCGCTGCGAGATCTTTGCCCAGTACCGTCGGAATCGGTCGCGATGCCAACGGGCTACGGTGTCCGCGTGGACGATGAGCAGGCGGCTCGCCCACACGGGCCACGAACCTCGAAGGGCAACCCAGAAAACCCGTTCCGTGTCGTCGAGCGGTGGGCGTGGGCGCTCTTTCTTCAGCGCCGTCACTTGCTGCCGCAAAGCGACGTTCTCCAACACCAGATCGGCGCGGCGCTGACACATCGCCCGAATGGCACGGACGCCAAGTGAGACGAGGAAGACAACAACGTTGAGCATAGCGGCGGAGTTTCGCCGTCTTCGGCCCGGAATTCAAGCGGAGCGTAAGTCCTTGATTTCGTGGGCGGAGCAGTTTTGACGATGCACAGGCGGCCATGTCTCTTGCGAACGTCAACGGAATCGACATCCACTACCGACTCGATGGAGAAGGTCCCGAGACCATCGTCCTCATCAACGGCCTGGCCGACGACCTCGAGGCTTGGGGGTTCCAGACCCCGGATTTCATCGAGGCGGGCTACCGCGTGCTGTGCTTCGACAATCGGGGCGTTGGCGAAACGACCAAGCCCCCTGGTCCCTACACGAGTCGCTTGCTGGCCGACGATGCGAAAGCCTTGGTGAACTCGCTCGACATCAGCGACTTCCACCTGATGGGTGTCTCTATGGGCGGCATGGTCGCCCAGGAGTACGCGCTCGCCTACTCCGGCGACCTTCTTTCACTGACCCTCGCCAACACGTACGCGGCTCCCGGACCGTTCTGCTCTCGAATGTTCGATCTCTGGCGGGACATGGCTTCCGCTGTCGGCCTGGCCGGAGTGATGCGTGACGTCACCCTATGGGCCTTCACCGTGCCCTTCTTCGAAAAGCGCCAGGAAGAGCTGGCCGAGTTTGAGAAGGCGATGGCGGCGATACCGCAGCCGGTCGAGGCGTACCTTGCCCAGCTGAATGTGATCCGAACCCACGACGCAGCCGATCGGATCGGCCAGATCTCGGTCCCGACCCTCGTTATTACCGGCGAGCAGGACATCTTGATCCCTGTCGAGCTGTCCCGCCGCCTTCAAGAAGGCGTCCCGGGATCGGAGTGGAGGACGGTCTTGGGGGGGCATGCCGCCATCTGGGAGTACCCCAAGCCCTTCAACGAGGCGTTCCTCGATTTCGTACGCCGCCACCGTGCATTAGAGCAGTAGCCGGGATGGTGCAGTTCGGAGCTATCCGGTCTTGGCTTAGAATCCATGAATAACAGGGAAAAACAGGGAATTTAGGCTATTTGGGGGCTGATTGGGCCGTTTTTCCACGTGGTAACCCTCTATATTTCAGATGGTTAGATAGCAATTCCCTGTTCCGAAATAGCAGGGAATTTGAGATGACCGAACAGGGAATTGAATTGAGATGAGCAGCACGTGACGGGCAAACTTGGCACTCGAAAATCGAGATTAGACACCAACAGTAAACAGCGCAAGCACCCTTTTGCTTTTTCTAACGGCTCACGTGGGGGTTGCCTCTCACGAAGAATCGGAGCGGCTTGGACGCCCACACTTCCTTCGCGTAGGCGATGCCAACCCTTGGAGCGACCTCGACGCTCGCGTCTCGGACGCTGCGGCCTCGCACTAGGAAGACCTGCTCGCTGGTCACGAGGTCGATCCTGTCGAGCTTTCGGTCGATGCCCAGGGACTCGGTGAGTTTCGCCGGACCCGAGCAGAGGTTTGTGTCATCTAGACGCGACTCTTGAACCTTTTTCGCGCGCTGACGTCTCATGTGTTCGATCCCTTCCAGCGGCTCCAGGGCACGGATCAAGCATGCCGTGGGGACCTCCGCTCGATTCGCAACGACGTTGATGCAGAAGTGCATGCCGTAAGTGAAGTAGACGTAGGCGTGGCCGCCGTCTAACCACATCGATTCATTTCGTTTCGTTCTGCGTCCGCCGTAGCTGTGGGCCGCCTTGTCCTCGATACCGAGGTAGGCCTCGACCTCGACGATGCGACCGGAGAGCTCCTTGCCGTTGGGAAGGCGCCGCACGAGCACCTGACCTAGCAATGCCCGTGCGAGGGTCTCGGGGTCCCGACGGAAGAAGCGGCGTGTGAGACGTTTGCCGTGGCTCACGAAAGAGAAGCCACCATTTCGTTGCGACTGGCGGCGATCGGCGATCGCAACGACTCGACCATGTGCGAATGTTAGTATGGCCGGCGACGAAAAGCTCACGTAACGGCTGGATCGCGTCTTCGGCCTGGTTTAGGGGTGCAACCAGCGGCCCTCCATGCCGCCCGCGATCGGAAGAATGCTGCCGCTGAGGTGGCCGGCCAGCGCGGAAGAGGAGAAGAATACGATGGCGTTCGCCACATCCTCCGCCGTCGCGATCTTCTCCAGGGCCATCGTCGCGGTAGCCTTCCCAATCGCCTCGGGGTCCTCCATCGAGGCCGCCGCCATGGGGGTGTCCACCCATCCCGGACTGACGCAGTTCACCCGTCCGAGCGGCGCGAGTCGTACGATCTCGTTCTTCAGGCTTCGCGTCATGCCGTAGGCCATGGCGGCCTTGGCGGAGGCGTAGTCCGTGTGGTTCTCCTCGCCGAAGAGGGCCGCAGTCGAGCCGACGAAGACGATCGAAGCTTCGTCACGGGGATCGCTCTCCAGATGGCGCAGAAACTCCCGGCAAGTGAGGAAAGCTCCACTCAGGTCCGTTGCCACCGTCGTGTTCCACTGTTCGAGCGACATGCGATGCAGGGGTGTTTCTTCCGCGATCCAGATGCCGGCATTGACGACGATCCCATCGAGGCGCTTCAGCGACGAGAGCGCGTCTCGGTACATCGTCTCGACGTCCTCCTCTTTCGCCACATTCGCCCCCACCAGCACGGTCTCGACGTCGAGAGCGCTCGATAGCTCCTCGACGCTCTCTGGATTGTTGTGGTAGTGAAGCGCGAGGCGGGCACCCTCCCCGGCGAAGGCCCGGGCAGTCGCTCGTCCGATGCCACCGGAGGCGCCGGAACCGTCGCCAGCCACAATCTACGCGGCACGGCAGTAGTACTTGAGAATGAGCGATAGCGCCCCAATGAACCTTGATGAAGGTGCTCCACGGACGACCCGCCCGCCCAAGACGATTGTAAAGCCCACGGCCCTTGGCCCGGTCGCAAACACAGACACTAAGTTGCTGATTCATGGCCTATTTCAAAAGGGCCGAGTTTTGGCACAGGACGAGGTGGTCGATCTTACCGGTGTTTTGTCCCTCCAGTTTCTCGAGCTCGCCGGTGTCGGGGTTCAGGATCCACAAGTAGCCGTTGCGCAGACCCAACTCTTGGTCATCGGTAGCGTGGAATACGAAACGCCTCCCATCCGGCGCCCAGACAGGATCCCTCTCGAGAGCCCGGTTGCGGGTCAGGGGTTTCATGTCGTTCCCGTCCGTCCGGACGAGATAGAGCTCCGACAAGAAAGGGAAATTCCCGCGGTTGTCGCATCGAGCCGTAAACACGACGCGAGAGCCGTCGCTCGACACATCGAATCCGCCGATGAGAAAGTCCTCTCCGGTAATACGAGCTACCTTCTCGGACGTGATATCGAGGTGCCAGAGATGCGTCCATCGGCCATGGTTCTTGCCATCAGCTCCTTCATTGACGAATATCGGATCGGCTCCGAGCGCGAACTCGTTCTCCTCTTCCTCGGCCATCGCCTCTTTAGCAATAAACACGATGCTCTGCGCATCACCGGTCCATTTGTAATCGGTGATTTCTCCACGGTGCTCCGTCAAGGGCCGAGCCTCGCCACCATTCAGGGGCATGATGAATATCTGTGGTTTTTCCTCGACCTTTCGCAACATGGATAAGTATTTCCCATCGGGTGAGATGAGAAAATTCTCACCGCCGTCTTTGCGAACGAAGGGAACCGGTGATCCGCCCTCGGAGGAAATCATGAAGTCTTTTCGTACTTGTTCGTCTCCCAGTCCAGATGCCGCTCGGAATAGAAGACTCGGGAACCGTCGGGCGTTATGGCAACGTCGCCGATCCTCACGAGCTCGAGGAGATCGTCGACTGTCATGGCCCTTTTGTCCTGTGCGAGGATGGATGCGGAGGCGCAGCACAAGAGTGTGAGCGCCAACATGGCCCTATGCACGCGCATCGTCGTCCTTCCGGCTAGTGCTCGGTGCCGTTGAGGAGCGCGTAGGCGCGCTGCACGGCGTGAGGGTGCACGCCCGGCCCGTCGATTTGAGAGAAATGCTCCGCGTGGTTCGTCATATCGATCGTTTGGGCTGCTTCTTCCTCACTGACGCCCGCCTCGTGCTTGGCTACGATCTTGGGCCACAAATCGCGCAGATAAGCCTGGAAGTGATCGATCTTCTCGATGTCCTCGAACGCACGGCCATGCCCGGGAAGTACGACGTCGAAGTCGAGTTTCTTGACCTCGTCGAGCGTGTCGGCCCACTCGTTCAAGTAGGCGTTCCCCATATAGGCGAGGCCGTTGGTCAAGAGGTCACCGGTTACGATGGCCTTGTCTTCCGGCAAGTAGACGACGACGTCACCACCCGTATGGCCGCGGCCGAAGTACAGGAGCTGAATCTCCCGGCCTCCGCGTGTGAGCGTCAGGCGCTTCCTCAGCGTGATCGTCGGCGGCGTCGGGACTATCGCATTCGTCGCGTCTTGATAATTTTTCAGAATCGAGACTTGTTTCCGCAGTTCCGCTTCGGCGTTCGGATCGGTCGCGTCGATGGCCATCTGAAGCTTGCTCTCTGTTTCCTGGATCCGCTCCGGCAGTCCTCCCACGAACGCGTCCCAGGCGCGACCTTCCATGGATGCCCCCGATACTAGCTGCTCGCGGGTGAACTCGTGGCCAATGATCTCGACGTCCTCGCCGAATGTCTGGTTGCCGTGCGCGTGGTCGAAATGGAAATGGGTATTCACGACGTAGCGCACGGGCTTGTGGGTGATGCTTTTCAACTCTTTCAAGAGCGCCCATGAAGCGGCCGGCGTCATGTGAGAGTCCACCAGGAGCACGTCGTTCTCATTAATAATGACGCTGCCGTTGCATCCGATGGTCAAGTTACCCGTACCAACGGCGTGGTAGATATCGTCGCGAACCTGTTGAAAGGTGAACGCTTCGCCTTCCCAAACGGCACCCGGCGGCGGTCCGGCCTTATCGATAGCGGTATCGGGCGCCTGCACCGGCTGACATGCCCAGTTTGCCGCCAGAGCCAAGGCCGCAAGTACGCGAGAAGCTCTCCCCTTCATGTTAGCCCTCCAGACGTGATCGACAGAGACGGGCAGCCTATGCGATCGGGAGTTTCGTTTCAACGATTCGATCAGAGTCGGATTACGACGGAAGCTTGAACGCGACCAGTTTGGCACTTTCAGACCGTTCATCATGATATGTGGGATTGGGACCTGCCGTGCGCGCCGATTCTCGCCGACATCGTCGTCGATGGCCGGCCCATCAAAGCCGTCGCCCAGCCGACCAAACAGGGATTCGTGTTCGTCTTCGACCCGGCAACCGGGGAGCCGGTCTGGCCGATCGAGGAGCGTCCCGTCCCCCAAACGGACGTACCGGGCGAGCGGACCGCACTCACCCAACCGTTTCCGACTAAACCGCCTCCCTTCGAGCGACAGGGCGTGAGTCTCGACGACTTGATCGACTTCACCCCGGAGCTCGCAGCGCAGGCAGCCGCGCTCGTTTCGAGCTACCGGCTCGGTCCGATCTGCACGCCGCCGTCACTCGCAAAGGCTCCGGATGGCACCGAGGGAACCCTCATGATGCCGTCAGCCTGTGCCTTCTATTTATTCATCCGCGCGCCCCGAACTTGATCGGTCTCCGGTTTGCCGGGACCATGCCTACATGATTTCGTCGTTTGTTCGCGCTCGGCCCTTGGCACGGTCGCAAACACAGACAATAAGCTACTGATTTATGCTCTATTTCAAAAGGGCCGAATTTTGGCACAGGACGGGGTCGAGACCAGACCTACGGAGCGTACTTCGATACTCGCGTCGACGGTCTCGGGATAGAGCAGGTCCTTACCGCACCGCGCTCCCCGTGGCAGAATCCATTTGTCGAAAGGATGATCGGCTCCATTCGACGTGAGTGTCTCGACCACGTGATCGTCCTTGATGAGCGGCACCTGAAGCGAATCCTACGCAAATACGTCGACTACTATCATTCGTGCCGGACTCATTTGTCGCTTGAGAAGGACGCGCCTGAGCCTCGCCGGGTAGAGTCACCGGCGATGGGCAAAGTGAGAGCCATTCCAAAAGGTCGGTGGTCTCCATCATCATTACACTCGACGCGCTGCTTGAGCCGACCCGCTCGGAACGGCTGCCGGACTTCGCACCAGCTTACACCTCTACCCCTGAGTAGAGCCGACGCCGGCTCTTAAAACGTCCTACATGAAGACGACCAAAGCATTCCGGTTGCAGGAAGTTCGCCAATCTCATACAGCTCGAGTTTATGGAAGGGACAGCTTGAGACAACATGACCTTATAGTTGTTTTGACAGTGGTCATGTTTATAGTCTATAATAAGACTATATGATCAAAGTTAACCTCTCCGACGCCAAGTCGCGCCTCTCGCAATACCTCGACAGCGTTGAACGTGGCGAGACCGTGATCCTCTGCCGGCGCAACGTTCCCATCGCAGAGATCCGCCCGTTGCCAAAGCTGCCGTCGGAGCTTCGACCGATCGGCACCGACCCGGACCTTGTGGTTCCGGACAGCTTCTTCGAGCCACTTCCGGAAGATCTGCTAGGCGCGTTCGAGGGCGGCGGTGCCGACAACTGGAGCGAACCCCCGAGTCAGAAAGAGGGTAACGCGTTTGAGCAACTGAAACGCCAGTGGGCCAACAGGCTCAGGGCGTTCTACGACCAAAAAAAACACCCCTCGCATCACGAGGATCCGCCGAACCTGAGCGACGTGATCGCGCACCTCCAGGCACCGCGTTCCGCGGACCAGGGAGCACTCGTGGCAAGTGCTGAGAAATACCTGATGGCTGCGCACGGGAGAAGGGTTGGCAGATGAGTAGGAGGCTGATCGACTTCACTCTGCATCGTGCAGGGTGGGGGAACAGGCATTCGCTTGATCTAGATGTTCGGCAGATTGAAGCGGCGCGTGATCTCGAAACGCTGCCTAACCTCTTGCGGGTCAAGGCCAATCGACCGCTGGCCGACATCCTGTCGTGGCCTGAGCGTTCCGGTTGCGCGCTGCAGTGCCAGTATTCGCTCAGTCCAGTCGGCGGCAATAACCCAGATACGCTCATGATTGCGGAAGCTGTCGAGTGGAGTTGTAGCGGGGAAACGTTTGAGATCGAGCTCGTCAAGGGGTGGCCCGGCGAGCCGCACTACTGGGGCAACCGGTCGGTGTATGAGGAAGAGGTCGAGGCGGCCATCCACGGCATGGCGCCGAACGGCAAACTACAGTTGCTGAGTGTCCCCGCAGGACGCGACACCCATGAAACGCCACGAGCACGGATCCTGAAGTCCAGAGACGATACAGCGGTACTGTTCATCGCGCACTCACTAGAGGAGGCGGAGATCCTTTCGGGCGTCGTTGAGCGGTTGTGCGATACCGGTGTGTTGGTGCAACACACGGGTGATGTCTATCCGCTGGACGGCTCATTGATGGTCGGCGCAAAGTACCAGCGGACTGATAAGAAAGCGTCGCGGGTCACACGGTGGCTCGGCGGCCACGGCACCCGCTGCCAGCAGGCAATCGAACAGCGGGTCGGAGCCCCGTGGCCCATCCCGGAGCGCTGGTCAGGAGTGTCGCCGTGACGCTCCTGCTCGACACCTGCACGTTTCTCTGGCTGTTGTCCGATGATCCACGGCTGCCGTTGCGCGCCAGGACGGAGTGTCGTACCCCCTCGAACGCCGTGTACCTCAGCGCTCTCTCTGTGTGGGAGATAACGATTAAGTATCGACTTGGCCGGTTGTCACTTCCTGCATCTCCTGCGTCGTTCGTCGCTAGTCGTCGCCAGCGGCTGCAGATCGAACCTCTACCGTACGACGAACGGGACGCGGTGCACGACGTACTGCTGCCGCCGCATCATCGGGATCCGTTCGACCGGGGCTTGGTGTCCCAAGCGATCCTACGCGGCTTGACGATCGTAACACCAGACCAGTTGATCGCACGCTATCCGGCCCCCGTACTCTGGCTGTGATGGCGTTCGACGCGCGGACTCCGGTCTTCTTTTTCGCGGATCACAGGCATCCTGCTCGCGGGTGAATTCGATACCCGCTTGGATCTTCCCAACCGTTACTGCGGACAAAAACAGTTCATCGGCGGCCACCTGTGCCCGTGAGGGGCGTTGTTGCACCGCTCTTGGCTGAGCGCGAAATCTACCTATGGTGGTGGCCGAGGTAATGTTCGACCATGAAGTATCCCAAGCGCAGCCAGTACAAACACGCGAAACAGAAGAAGTACCACGTTTCCAACTGGGCGGAATACAACGAAGGGCTGCGCCGCCGGGGCGATTTGACGGTCTGGTTTGACGAGGAGGCAATCGCGAACTGGAAGGCCGACAAGAGCGGTAAGCCTGGCGGTCAACGGGTCTATTCAGAGATGGCGATTGAAACGGGCCTGGTTGTCCGGATGGTGTACAAGCTTGCCTACCGCCAAACCGAAGGCTTCTTGCACTCGATCGCCTCGCTTCTCCGGCTGTGTATCGAGATCCCGGACTACTCGACGTTGTGTCGGCGGTCGAGGCTGCTCCGCAAGAAGCTGCGGATTCGAAAAGCCGCAAGCAATCAACCAATCCACCTGATGATCGATAGCACGGGCTTGAGGATTCATGTTGGAACCACCCGCAAACCGCCAAAGCAGCGCGCCTGGCGCAAGTTGCACATCGCCGTTGATCGCAAGACCGGCAACATTGTTGCGTCCGAACTGACGGCGTCACGAGCTTGCGACGCAACGCGAGTCCCCCCTTTGCTAACACAGATTCAAGCACCTATAGCGTCGGTGGCGGCGGACAGTGCATACGACAAGGAAGCGGTCTACGAAGCCATCGAAGCGCACAGCCCTGGACGAAGGACGCGCGTGGTGATTCCGCCGCAACGAAACGCCACGCTCAGTCAGAATTCGAACACCGCCATGCGGGAACGCGACCGCCATATTCGTGCAATCGAAAGACACGGCCGACGTGAATGGTACAAGCTCTCAGGCTGCACCGAGCGAAGCATGGTGGAGAACGCGGTCTATCGTTACAAGGCGATCATGGGGCCCGAGATGCGGGCTCGAACGTTGGCGAGGCAACGAGTTGAACACCGAATTGGGTGTGAGATACTCAACAAGATGACCGCGCTCGGCATGCCCGATACTTACTGCGCCGGGTGACTCTCCGACCGGCACAGGGAGGTCAGCGATTTGCGCCGGGCCGTGCAACAACGCCAGCTTCTACAACGAGTTCTTCGACATCTTCGGTGTCCGGCGGCGCACCGTCGCGCGGTACGAGGAACACGTTCGGCGACTGGACAACACCTCCGGTTTCATCGATCTGTTCTGGCCTGGCGTCCTGCTAGTCGAGCAGAAGAGCGCCGGTCGCGATTTAGCCATTGCGCGCCGTCAAGCTGGCCGGTACTTCGATGCGCTTCCCGAGCGGGACCGCCCCCGCTACCAGCTACTCTGCGATTTCCAGACGTTCGAGCTGCTCGACCGGGAAGAGCGCGAGGAGTCTCGCTTCGCACTTGTCGACCTGCCCCAGCACGTCGAGAAATTCGGGTTCATCATCGGTGTGCAACGCCGCGCGTTCCGCGATCAGGATCCAGTCAACATCAAGGCGTCCGGGCTGATCGCGCGCTTGCACGACGCGCTCAAATCATCCGGCTACGACGGCCACGACCTGGAGTTGTTTCTGGTCCGAATCGTGTTCTGCCTGTTCGCCGACGACACCGGGATCTTCGAGCCGCGCGACATCTTTCTGCAGTTCATCGAGGAGCGCACGTCGGACGACGGAGCCGACCTCGGTCCATGGCTGGCGCGGCTCTTCCAGGTGCTGAACACGCCGATTGAGCGCCGTCAAGCGGCGCTCGATGAGGATTTAGCGCGCTTTCCGCACGTGAACGGCGAGCTGTTTGCCGAAACCCTGCGTATCCCGGATTTCAATGCCTCGATGCGGCAGGCGCTCCTCGACGCGAGCCGGTTCGACTGGACGGCGATCTCGCCAGCCATCTTTGGTGCACTCTTCCAGGCGGTCATGGAACCAGCCGACCGGCGCGCGCAGGGTGCGCACTACACCACCGAGAAAAACATCCTGAAGGTGATCGAGCCGTTGTTTCTCGACGATCTGCGTGCGGAGTTCCAGAAGCTTCAGGGACGTCGGGACGGCCGCAGCGTAGCCGATCTGCGGAAGTTTCGGGACCGACTCGGCACGCTTCGCCTGTTCGATCCGGCGTGCGGTTGCGGCAACTTCCTCATCATCGCCTACCGGGAGTTGCGCTCTCTGGAAACCGAAGTGTTGCGGGAGATGGCGTCGCGCACAGACGCTACCCAACTGAAACTGGAGGTGCAGTCGGTAGTCGATGTGGATCAGTTCTACGGCATTGAGATCAGCGAGTTCCCGGCGCGCATCGCCGCGACCGCGCTCTGGATGATGGACCACATCATGAACAACCGGCTGAGCCTGGAGTTCGGCAAGACGTACGCGCGAATTCCGATCGAGAAGTCGCCCCACATTCACCACGCCGACGCGCTGGAGATCGACTGGGGTGAAGTGTTGCCGCCGGACGCCTGCTCGTACGTGTTCGGGAACCCGCCCTTCGGGGGCTCAAAGTACCAATCGGCAGGTCAGCGGGCGCAGGTGCGCCGTGTCGCGGCGCTTGGCGGTAGCGGCGGCACGCTCGACTACGTGGCCGCGTGGTTCATTCGTGCCGGCGAGTACGTGCGGCGCACGCAGCAGGAGAACAGCAGTCAGCCACCGAGGATCGGCTTCGTCGCAACCAACTCGATTACCCAAGGCGAGCAGGTCGCGCAGCTGTGGCCGCTGCTACTTGACCGCCACCGTTTGGAGATCGCCTTTGCCCACCGGACGTTTGCATGGGGTTCTGACGCTCGCGGCAAGGCCCACGTGCATGTGGTCATCATCGGACTGGACACGACCGAGCTTGTGCCACGGGACAGGAGGCTGTTCGCCTACGAGGACCTCAACGGGGAGTCGCTCGAAAGCCGACACGCCGTGATCACGCCCTACCTATTCGATGGCGGGGCACTAGCCAATCCCCACCTCGTCGTCCGAGAAGAGGGCAGGACGATAAACGGACTGATTCAACTGGTCACCGGCTCCCAGCCCATCGACGATGGACTCTACATTTTCAATGCTGAGGAACGACTCGCGTTCCTGGATGCCGAACCGGACGCAGCGACTTTGTTGCGTCCTTTCGTCGGCGCTCGTGAGTACCTACAAGGTGGCGAGCGCTGGATTCTTGCGTTGCATGACGCTTCGCCCGCTACTCTGGCGCAACTGCCACGAGTCAGAGAACGCATCGCCGCCGTTCGCGCTTACCGAAGGACCAGCAAACGAACGTCCACACTGAAACTGGCTGAGACACCCACGCTCTGGCAAGTGAACATCCTGCCGGCCGCCCCGTTCCTCGTTCTGCCGGAGGTCAGCTCTGAACGGCGTGAATACGTCCCTATAGACTGGCTGAAGCCGCCGGTAATCCCGAGCAACCTTGTTCGGGTTCTGAAAGACGCCACATTAGCTGATTTCGCCCTGCTGACCTCAGCCATGCACATGGCATGGCTACGCCACATCGGCGGGCGGTTGAAAAGCGACTACCGCTACTCCATCGGTGTCGTTTACAACGCTTTCCCGACACCGCCCGGCTTCAAGAGCGAGAACGCGAGTTTGTTGGCACTGGAGCTGCTTGCGCAGGCCGTGCTCGACGCCCGCGCCGCTCACCCGGACGCGACATTGGCCGCTCTCTACGACCCCGACCTGATGCCGCCGAACCTCCGAAGAGCACATCACGCGCTGGACCGCGCCGTCGACCGTCTCTACCGCCGTGCGGGCTTCACGTCCGAGCGCGAACGCGTCGAGTACCTCTTTGCTTTGTACGAGCGCCTACAGGCCCCGTTGACCGCAAAGGCTGCGGGCAAGGGCAAGCGCCGACCGCGAACACGAGGGGTTCGCCGCCGCAAATCGACGTGACCTTTCATGTAAACGCGGGGTGGGTCCCACAGCTGGATCGCGTCCTGTGCCATGGACTTGACCCGCTTTCGTGGACACCTAATCCTTTGGGAGACAGGAGTCCACGATGTCAAAGCAGGGAAACAGATACGCGGCCGAATTCCGGCGCCAAATGGTAGAGCTGGTGCGAGCTGGCCGCGGCTCCGAAGAGCTGGCGCGAGAGTTTGAGCCCTCGGGCCAGACGATCCGGAACTGGGTGAACCAGGCGGATCTCGACGAGGGTCGCAGGCAGGACGGTCTGACGAGTGAGGAGCGTGCGGAGCTCCGCCGCCTGCGACGGGAGAACCGTCAACTACGGTTGGAGCGGGAGATCCTCTCAAAAGCCGCGGCCTGGTTCGCTCGGGAGACCGAGTCGGTACCACCGAAGCCTTCCGATTCGTGAGGGCGAACCAGGATTCACTACCGGTTGCCACGATGTGCCGACTGCTGGACGTCTCCGCCAGCGGCTACTATGCGTGGCTTGAGCGTGCCCCGTCGGCCCGCGCGGTGTCGGATGCGGAGTTGCTTGAGAAGATCCGGGCGATTCACACCGCGTCGCGGAGCACGTACGGCGCGCCGAGGATTCTCCACGAGCTACGAGAGACACACGAGCTCCACGTCTCACGCAAGCGTGTAGCGCGGCTAATGCGCGAGGCTGGCATTCAAGGTGTTCACCGGCGCAAGAGGGCGCACACTACGATTCGCTGTGACGACGCCCGTCCCGCCCCCGATCTCGTCGACAGGAATTTCGAGGTGGACCGGCCCGACCGCCTGTGGGTCGCCGATATCACCTACGTGCCCACGTGGTCGGGCTTCTTGTTCCTCGCCGTCGTGCTGGACGCCTTCAGCCGACGCATCGTCGGATGGGCAATGGCTACCCACCTGCGGACGTCGCTCGTCTTGAGCGCCCTCGACATGGCGCTGTTCCAACGCAAGCCCGGCGACGTCATCCATCACTCGGACCAGGGCACGCAGTACACGTCACTAGCGTTCGGCCAGCGATGCCGGGAGGCCGGGGTGCGACCGTCGATGGGTTCAGTCGGGGACTGTTACGACAATGCGATGTGCGAGAGCTTCTTCGCGACGCTCGAGTGCGAGCTGATCGAGCGCCGGTCGTTTCGCTACCACGCTGAGGCGCGCATGGCGACCTTCGATTTCATCGAAGGCTGGTACAACCCGCGACGACGACACTCCGCCATCGACTATTGCTCGCCTATCCAATTCGAAAGGAGGTACTATCGCGACGCTTGATCCCTAACTCTTAACCTGTCCACGAAAGCGGGGTCACTTCACCCAAAACTCGGCCCTTTTGAAATAGACCATAAATCAGCAGCTTAGTGTCTGTGTTTGCGACCGGGCCAAGGCGGCGCAAGGGACTTGAGTTCGTTTGTGTTTTTGGACACGACGCCTCCGGTAGTGGGTGGGATGTGACTTCCGTATATAATGCTGTCCATCATCATTATTTGTCCGGGACTGGACTCTAGGCCCGGACTGCCCTCGAGCACATGCTGGAGAGCGTGGTCAGCGCGCGAGGGAAGGTGCTGAGGACGAACTTCTCGGCGACCAGCCGAGCGACCAAGCTGACTCAGGCTGCCTCTCGCCACTCGTATCGGTGGTGCAATCCACCGACTCGCGGCAGTGCGACTACTTTCGCCGTAGGAGACGGTCGGTGCGTGACCGCTCTCAAGCTCGGTGTGTCCTTGTTCAGCCCCAAGTGGCAACGGTCCTCGTGATAGTAGCTGATGTAAGCTCGCACGAGCCGGATGAGATGACATGCGCCGAGAACCACGACATGCTCAAGGAGCTCGCGACGGCAGCTGCCGACCCCGTCCTGTGCCAAAACTCGGCCCTTTTGAAATAGTGAAGTGACCCCGCTTTCGTGGACAGGTTAAGAGTTAGGGATCAAGCGTCGCGATAGTACCTCCTTTCGAATTGGATAGGCGAGCAATAGTCGATGGCGGAGTGTCGTCGTCGCGGGTTGTACCAGCCTTCGATGAAATCGAAGGTCGCCATGCGCGCCTCAGCGTGGTAGCGAAACGACCGGCGCTCGATCAGCTCGCACTCGAGCGTCGCGAAGAAGCTCTCGCACATCGCATTGTCGTAACAGTCCCCGACTGAACCCATCGACGGTCGCACCCCGGCCTCCCGGCATCGCTGGCCGAACGCTAGTGACGTGTACTGCGTGCCCTGGTCCGAGTGATGGATGACGTCGCCGGGCTTGCGTTGGAACAGCGCCATGTCGAGGGCGCTCAAGACGAGCGACGTCCGCAGGTGGGTAGCCATTGCCCATCCGACGATGCGTCGGCTGAAGGCGTCCAGCACGACGGCGAGGAACAAGAAGCCCGACCACGTGGGCACGTAGGTGATATCGGCGACCCACAGGCGGTCGGGCCGGTCCACCTCGAAATTCCTGTCGACGAGATCGGGGGCGGGACGGGCGTCGTCACAGCGAATCGTAGTGTGCGCCCTCTTGCGCCGGTGAACACCTTGAATGCCAGCCTCGCGCATTAGCCGCGCTACACGCTTGCGTGAGACGTGGAGCTCGTGTGTCTCTCGTAGCTCGTGGAGGATCCTCGGCGCGCCGTACGTGCTCCGCGACGCGGTGTGAATCGCCCGGATCTTCTCAAGCAACTCCGCATCCGACACCGCGCGGGCCGACGGGGCACGCTCAAGCCACGCATAGTAGCCGCTGGCGGAGACGTCCAGCAGTCGGCACATCGTGGCAACCGGTAGTGAATCCTGGTTCGCCCTCACGAATCGGAAGGCTTCGGTGGTACCGACTCGGTCTCCCGAGCGAACCAGGCCGCGGCTTTTGAGAGGATCTCCCGCTCCAACCGTAGTTAACGGTTCTCCCGTCGCAGGCGGCGGAGCTCCGCACGCTCCTCACTCGTCAGACCGTCCTGCCTGCGACCCTCGTCGAGATCCGCCTGGTTCACCCAGTTCCGGATCGTCTGGCCCGAGGGCTCAAACTCTCGCGCCAGCTCTTCGGAGCCGCGGCCAGCTCGCACCAGCTCTACCATTTGGCGCCGGAACTCGGCCGCGTATCTGTTTCCCTGCTTTGACATCGTGGACTCCTGTCTCCCAAAGGATTAGGTGTCCACGAAAGCGGGTCAAGTCCATCAACAGCTTAGAGTCTGTGTTTGCGACCGTGCCAAGGGCCGTAGGCTCTACAATCGTCTTAGGTGGACGGGTCGTCACCATGCAGACGATCCCCCGCCCCACGATTTCTTTGGACAGTGATTTGAGAGAATACCGAACAGGAGGATCACGATGTCCAGAGGAAGAAATACAGAATCGGGGGCGGCACAGGGAGCCCGTAGGGCGACCGAAGCGGCCCCCGATTCAGCGCGACGCGGGAAGGCCCGTTGGTCGGCCCGGCGGAAGGTAACGGTGGTGCTAGAGCTAATGCGTGGCGTCGAGCTGGAGGCGACGAGCCGGAAGTACGCGGTGACGGCGGCGACACTGACGAGTTGGCGCGATGCGTTTCTGCAAGGAGGCGAGGACGGGCTGAAGAGCCGGACGAGGGAGGTGGCGGACGAGGAGAAGAAGACGCTGAAGTCCGCAGTGACCGGTCTGGTGATGGACAACGAGCTGTTGAAGGAACGCATCCGGCAGCTGGAGGATGAGAACCCTTTTCTACGATGGAGGTCGAACAGATGAGCCGGACCAAGTCGCCCTCCACCGGAACACCGTATGGTCTGGCCCGTGTCTTGGGGGCCTGGGGCGTGCCCCGGTCGACGTACTATTGGCAACGGACTCGGCGGCACAATCCGCTCGAGGCACGCAAGCGCAGACCGAAGACCGCGTTCAGCGACAAAGGAACTGACCGAACGGCTCCGGCAGGAGATCGCGGCCTCGCCGTTTACCGGAGAAGGCCATCGTAAATTCTGGGCCCGGCTCCGGATCGCGGGTGTCCGGACCTCAAAGGCCCGGGTCCTGCGCTTGATGCGGGACGCGCAGCTGCTGGCGCCCCGGCGGCAAGCGGCGCCCGTCGCCGAGAAGGTGCATACCGGAACCATCGTGACCGAGCGCCCGAATCAGATGTGGGGCATTGACGCCACAGCCACCGTGACGACCGAGGAGGGCCAGGTCACCGTGTTCGCCGCAGTCGATCATTGCACTGCGGAGTGTGTCGGCATCCATGCGGTCAAACGGGCGACTCGTTTTGAGGCCCTGGACCCGATCCGGCAAGGCGTTAACGAGCACTTCGGTGGCTTTCACGCCCATGGCGCGACAGGACTCCAGCTTCGCCACGATCACGGATCGCAGTTCATGAGCGATGACTTTCAGAACGAAATCCGGTTCCTCGGGATCGAGTCCTCGCCCCGCCTTCGTCCGTGAACCCGGGGGCAACGGCTGCATCGAACGTTTTTTCAAAACGCTCAAGGAACAATTGCTCTGGGTTCGCCACTTCCGTTCCATACGGTGCTTCCGCCATTAAGTGTTGGTGATGTGTACGTATCCAGTTGCAAAGAGTCGTTTACGCTCTATTTAGCGCGCAGCGAAGGTCGCGAGCGCTATTTTGGCTGTAATTTAATGCACCGTAAAGTCTTAGCGTCATCTCACCAACACTTAATGGCGGAAGCACCTGGCGGTTCGCGTGATTTTGATGGAGCGGTACGAATGATGTTCTCTCATACCTCATCATTGATGATTTGATACGGTGTTAGGCATCCAGACCTTGGCCGCACCGTTCATCGCTCGCAGACCACCCCGTCCCCGTCGGCATCCCGCATGTAGGGGTACGCGGGATGGCCGCGGCGCACCGGGGCAATCCCATGCGCGCGGGCCTCGGCGCACGTGATACGCCCGTTGCCGTTTTCGTCGTATTGACGGAGCGCCCTGCTGCTGCGTGCCGCAGATGCTGGCTCTTGGTGCGCAATGCCGCCCTTGGTCTCACTGCCACCGGCCTCGCAGACAATCCCATCTCCATCCCCATCGCGCATATAGGGGTAGGCTGGATGGTTGCGGCGCACCGGGGCAATCCCATGCGCGCGGGCCTCGGCGCACGTGATACGGCCATCGTCGTTGTCGTCCCACTCGACAAGCGTCTCACGCGCATCGGCCGCCGTCGGGGTGATGTCCTGAGCGGCCGGTGAGGCACCACGGGCCACCACGACCAGCTCGGTCGACTGGCAACCAGACAACACGCTCTCAAGGGCGTCTGCCTCCCGTTGGTCTATCGTCAGACCGTACTTTCGGCGGACCGCAAGGCTACGGTCCGCGAACCAGCACCGGTTCTGGTCAGGTAACCACTCCGCGGCGTCGCGAGCACGCTTCTGGTTCCGGTTCACGCCGGGACTTGCCAGCGTCAGATTCAGCAGGTCCATTGCGAAGCGTCGGCGGGTCGCCTCATCCGCCGCACAAAGCCCGCTGTCGTGTGCCTCGGAGCGCGCGACGATATGCTCAATGTCTGTCTCCCGTTTGTTGGCGAACCAGCGACCCGTATAGGGACCATAGACGCCGCCAAGCTCGGCGACGATCCGGTCCTCCACGGACTGCGGATACCGATAGTCGTCTGCGTCGTACGGGGAGCAGCGAGATTCGGGGGCAACCACTAAGCCCCGTCACAATGTCTGGGGCGCTGCGAGGTCGTCCCACGAGCCCATGGCGAGCACAGCGACCCATACAGGAATGGAAAAAAGTCGCATCCTATGTCTCCTCTTGTTCAAGACTGGCCGCCGCGTCGGGATGATGCGGTCGCAGCCAGTCGGCCTGCGCCCACCCGAGAACGAATCCTAGAGACGTTGTCGAAATTCGCGGAGACCAGCTGACGTGGCACTGGCGAGCCTCTCCACGTTTCTAAGACGCCCGTGGCGTCGTCGGGTCGAACGGAACGGTCAACG
Organism: Candidatus Marinacidobacterales bacterium; assembly: GCA_965219415.1. Classification (GTDB taxonomy): domain Bacteria; phylum Acidobacteriota; class Vicinamibacteria; order Marinacidobacterales; family DATDRI01; genus CBDCNP01. The sequence continues at coordinate 4,888,177 of CBDCNP010000002.1, read as the reverse complement.
AAGATTCAGCCGATATCCTTCAGCTTGGGCTGGGCGGCCAGGCGTATCTCTGTAGCAGCGACGGCCGCGCGCTCAGCCATGTATTGGCCAATCTCAACTACACTCACCTTAAGATTGACCGGCGCGGCCCTCGCTAGCATTACATTCGGCTTTACAATTGTAAGCGCCAGAAGGGCATCTGATCGGGGCTTGCGCTGTTTACTGTTGGTGATGTGCACACATCCCTTTGCAAAAGAGGCGTTTACGCTCCATTTAATGCGCAGCGAAGGTCACGAGCGCTATTTTGGCTGTAATTAAATGCACCGTAACGTCTTAGCATCATCTCACCAACACTTAATGGCGGAAGCACCACTAGTTTTGGTCGTGTCAATAGTTTATCAGGACGTTTCCAGATAATAGTTAGATCGAGATGACCTCTACACCACGAGGCGCAAGGTTCCAGGCAAGGGACTTGAACTGTATTTGACCGAAATCATCGGATGCACGTATCACCTGCGGTTCATTCACTATCGGTTGGCGGGGAAGTTCCCGAGTTCCACATATCGACGATGATTTTCCAGGAGCCGTCCTCTTGCTTCTCCCAGAGGTGTAGCTCCCTCACGTGTTGAGTTACCGTCTCTCCGTCCGGGCCGTCGAACGAAAAGACTGCGTCTCCGAACGTATAGCGATGTCTCCGCCCCTAGATACTGTAACGACCCGGGGGTCTTCGAACCGGGCCTTGGCTCCGGGAATAGCCGCGAAACCGGAAAGGAATTCACGGGTTGCTTCCGCGCCCTGCATCCTTTTCGCACCCGGTGGCAGTAACAATACATCGGTCGTGTAGTGAGACACCAAGCCGTCCACATCCATGGACCCGGCTGCCGAATGAAAGGTGTCGGCAGCCTCCTTGAGCGCAGCCTTTTCCGCTTCCAGTTGGACCGACGACGTCGAGAGATGGGAACAGGCCATGCTAGCGAGCAGTAGCGCGATGGTGGGACGAACGTAGTTCTGCACCATCATCCCCTCCCAGTTGACGCCTGTGAGGCCGAGGGCAAAACGACAGCCGCCGCCGTAGTCATCACACCGATCACTGCAATTCGCCGCATTCCCATCCTCCTGCTCGTCTACATTGCTCCAGGCACAGGTCGGAACTTTCAGTCTAAATGTACAGGAGCCAATCTGAGCCCGCAACTTTTTGGCCCAATGAGAATTGTAGATCTATGCAGACAACGCTACGGCTTATCTGCACCAGTTCATCCCCCGCGCTTTAGCGAATCACGTGCCAGCGATCGTCGGCCTGCGCCCGATCCAAATACGGTGCTTCCGCAATTAAGTGTTGGCGGCCAGCCCCTAACCGGTCTGCGTGCTAGAGTTTGAACCAGAATTCCGAAGACACAGTTCTTTCATCTTCAGGGCCGAGCCAAAGTGAAGAATCGCAGATGTCTCAATCTCGCATGTCCGTTGCGGCGCAAAGTCAGTTCCGGAAACATCGTTCGCCACGGATTCTACAGAACCAGGTCCGGGAAACGCCGTCGATACCGGTGCGGCGAGTGCGGAAAGACGTTCTCCTCGACGAAAGGCACGCCCTACTACCGTCTCCAACATCGAAGAGCTACTTTCGATGGGGGGTCATCGCTCTCAGAGTCGAGGGTGTCAGCATTTCCTCGATTTCCCGGATCAAAGGGATTGCCTGGAACACCGTCGCCCGCTGGCTCGAGAAGGCAGCCCAAGTGTGTCGTCGATTCAATCACAGAAGGATCGCTGGCTTCGCTGCCGAAGAGCTTCAAGCCGACGAGATTCGCACGTTCGCGGGCAACAGGAAGACACCGAGTTGGGTCTTCGTTACAATCGAAGTCTGGTCTCGGCTCTGGCCATCGACGGTGACGGGAAGGCGAAGCTACCGGAACACTCACGCTCTGTTTCGCGACCTTTCGAGACGGATGAGTTTCGGACGTCTTCCCTTGATCGTCACGGATGGATTCGAATTCTACCAGAAGGTCATCCGTCGCTTCTTCGGGCCAGCGTGTCTCTACGGCCAGGTCCTCAAGACGCGCAGGAACGGTCGCATCATCAAGGTCGAACGCAGAGCGCTGCACGGAGCCGCGTGGCGATTCGAAGACGCGCTCAATAACTCCGAGGACTCCTCGACATTGAACACGTCGTTCATCGAGCGGTTAAATCTGACCATCCGGCAAAGCTCGGCATACCTTTCGAGACGAACGCTTTCCCACGCTCGCTCGACGGAGAGGCTCGATGAGCACCTAGAGTTGCTCCGTTGCTATTACAACTTCGTCCGACCGCACGGAGCTCTGAAGTTCGGACGTGAGATCCGAACTCCGGCTATGCAGGCTGGTCTGACCACGCGACGGCTCACCTTTCGAGACATCTTCTTGGCGACGACGATTCCTTTGCGGTCGCGGATCGAGGTTTTCGTGCTCAGTAGGGCGCGCAACCCGGTCTCTTCCGCACCTGTACCACTGCCCGCAGCCGCGTAGCAACATATCTGGACTCCTCTAGTCAAGCCCCTTTCTTTCTAGTCACGCCCCTTTCTTAATAAATCTTCCATCGAAGCTGCGCATCCATCGCGTCGTGACGAGTGGGTCAGACTGCAAACGTATCTTCGGCCTCAGTGAGGAGCGTCTTGGGTGCTCCGGGCCATGATGGAAAATCCGCGCGCGAGGAGCCAATCACTTTGAACGACCTCTTAGGGCCAGTGTTGCTATTGGCTTGACCCCGCGCCGGTCCGACCGGTACGCCATCAGTTGGATGGGTATCGTCGCAGCCTCTTTTGGAAGGGAAAAAGGAAAACACGAAAGTGGAGCCTCTAAATCTAAGCGGCCACCGGCGACTGGAATTCACTCTCGCGGGTGGAGACGGCCCAGACGATCCGGGCGAGTTTGTTGGCGACAGCAATCACGGCCTTGTTGTGTCCCCGCGAGCGGTGGACCTTCCGAGCCCAGGCGCGGAGCTTGTCGGGCGGGCTCTTGCTGACGTTCGCCGCGCGGAGCACGGCGCGCCCGCCCTGGGTGAGGAGCATACGGAGGTAGGAGTCGCCACGCTTGGTGATGCGTCCGAGGCGGCGAATGTCGCCACTGGAGTTTTCCTTGGGAACTAGGCCGAGGTAGCTCGAGAAGCGGCGCCCCGATGGGAAGCGGCGAAGATCGCCGACGAAGCCCACGATGGCGGTCGCGGCCAGAAGTCCGATGCCGGGAATGGCGAGAAGTCGTTGGACTTCAGGAAGCTGCTTGGTGAGCGCCTTGAGCTCGTGCTCGATGCTAGCGCACTTGTCCTTGAGTTCTCGAATCTCGGAGCAGGCATCACGGAGATGCGAACGGAGCACGTCGGGCAAATCAGAATCAGCGTCTTCGACGAGTTCGAAGAGGGCGGGCACGACGAAGTGAGCGCCCTTTGGGATGATGAATCCGAGTTCGCGCAGGAGCCCGCGTACGGCATTGATGCGTGCGGTCCGTGTGGAGAGCCATCCTGAGCGCAGGCGATGGAGCGCAGCGAGGGTGTGCTGGTGCACGGACTTGATGGGTACGGGAAGAAGCTCCTCGTTCCTGTAGGCCTCGAGCAACGCCTTCGTGTCGGCGCGGTCGTTCTTGCTCCCGCGTCGATACGGCCTCACGAGGTGAGGTGGGAGCAGGACGACGTCGTGTCCCAACCTTCGGAACGTCCTTGCCCAGAAGTGAGCCGAGCCGCAGGCTTCGAGAAGCACGGTGGCAGCGCTCTGTTTGGCAAAGAACGACACCAATTTGGGTCGACTCACACGGAGTTGCTTGGACACCTTCCCCGCTTCTCCCGAGATGGCAATCTCGAAGACGTTCTTTGCAAGATCCACAGCGATTGTCGTATCTTTCATTCGGACTCCTCCTTTTCGATGCGTATTCGACTGACTTTGGCACATCGATGCCGTCTATGTCAGTGGAGGAGTCCATTCCATCACTTGATGGCGGAAGCACCCAGTACCCAGGTGCGTGGCGGCCGCCACGGTCGGATGACTTTCCGTGGCGTGCTGACGCGCGATACTGCCGTGCCGCTCGCTGGTCCGACAGAAATCCTTTAGAGTATTTACGTAACGTCTACTGGGCGAGACTTCACGGGCCGGGATCTGTTGGGGCCGCATCGCCTCCCGTAGACCACGCCATCGATCGGAGAACGACACATGTCAGAGCCGCGCGGCCATTGGAGTTCGAACACCGGCTTAATTCTCGCCGCGACCGGGAGCGCGATCGGCCTCGGCAACCTGTGGAAGTTTCCGTTCGTCACGTGGGAGAACAACGGCGGGGCCTTCGTCCTCGTGTACCTCGTGTGCATCGCCGCCGTGGGCCTGCCCATCATGATGGCCGAACTGCTGATCGGGCGAGCGACGCAGAAGAGCGTGGTCGGGGCGCTCAAGCAGGCCATCGGGCCGGCGTGGGACATCGTTGGCCTCTGGGGCGTGCTCTGCGGCTTTCTGCTGCTCAGCTACTACACGGTGATTGCGGGCTGGTCGCTCTTCTACTTCGCCAAGTCCGCGGGCTGGTCGGTCGGTGGATTCCCGGCGGGCGCCTCGATGGGCGAGCTGTTCGGTGCGCAGGCGGCCAATGGCGGCCTGCAGCTTGGCTTGTCTCTCGGGTTCAGTATCGCCACGGTCTCGGTCGTCTACTTCGGCGTCCAAAAGGGCATCGAGCGCATCGCGCGTGTCTTTCTGCCGATTCTCTTCGGGATCCTCGTCTTGCTGCTCGTCTCCGCCTTGGAGATGGCCGGGGCCGGTGAGGCGCTCCGCTTCATCTTCCTGCCGCGCTTCGGCGAGTTGGATGGGGGGAGCGTCCTCGAGGCGCTCGGCCACGCGTTCTTCACGCTCTCGCTCGGCATGGGCACGATGGTGACGTACGGCTCGTACATCGCAACGCATCAGTCGATCGTGAAAGCCTCGGCGATCATCGTCGTGCTCGATACGCTGATCGCACTCGTGGCCACGGTGATCATGTTCTCGGTGATCTTCAGCGTGCCGGGTATGGATGAGCAGGTCAGCGGCACGGGCACTGTGGGGATGCTCTTCATCTCGCTGCCGCAGCTGTTCTTCACCGAGGTCCCGTTCGGGGCATTCCTGGGGCCACTCTTCTACGTGCTGGTGGCCCTCGCGGCGCTCACCTCGACGATGTCGCTACTGGAAGTGGTCGCTGCCTACGTGATCGACGAACACCACATGCCGCGGGCCACGGCGACGCTGCTGTGTGGTGGTGCGGTGTTTGCCTTCACGGTCCTCGCCGCGTTGTCGTTCGGTGGTGTCGGCGCGATCACCGAGCTCCAACTCGGCGGCGCGCTCGGCCAGATGCTCTTCGGCGGCAAGGCGAGCTGGTTCGGCATGGTCGACCACTTCGTGTCGAACTGGATGCTCCCGACCGGGGGATTTGCGATCACGATCGCGGCGGGCTGGTTCCTGACGCGCAAGTACACCGAGCGGGAGCTCGTGGATGGCTCAGAACCCAGGTGGTTCAACTATGGAGCGTGGCGGTTCTTCATTCAGTTCGTGTCGCCGCTGGCCGTGGCGGCGATCATCATCGCGGTGCTGTTCTTCGGGGTGGACTTCAGCTAGGGCTAGGCAACACCTGATTTTCCGGTATTGACCACGTTGGCCGCTGGCTGTTGTGATCCGCAAAAAAGAAAACCGGCCAGAAGCAGCCGACTATGGTAGGTCTAACCCGCGGAATCAACGCCGGATCGACTTTTTGCGGAGCACAGCCCGTCCTGTGCCAAAACTCGGCCCTCTTGAAATAGCCGATAAATCAGCAGCTTAGCGTCTGTGTTTTGCGACGGTGCCAAGGGCTGTGGGCTTTACAATCGTCTGGCCCGAGGGTGTTATCTTCGGATCCATCATGACGTACCATGTGCAAATCCTACTGTTGGTCAGGCAGCCGTTGTTCGATCGGGCAGCCCTGCTGCTCACACAGACCTCATGGGTGCTTCCGCCATTAAGTGTTGGTAAAATGACGCTAAGACTTTACGGTGCATTAAAATTACAGCCATGGTCTTTCAAAAGGGCCGAGTTTTGGCACAGGAGGGGGACGCCTACGGCTTCGACGACTGGTCGAGCAACGTCGCCATGCGCGGCTTTCAGGTGACCATCAACGACGCGCAGATCGGCACAACCATCGACGGTTTTCCGAACGGCACCTCCGACTACTGGAGCGGTGCCAAGGCGAACCGGTTCATCGACCCGATGAACCTCGGAGGTGTCGAGGTGTCTCAGGGGACGGCCGACATAGCCTCCCGATCGGTCGAGGCGCTGGGTGGCACCTTCAACTACCTGACGGACAATCCGGCGGCGGAGCGGACCTATACCGCGTCGGCCACGATCGGCGAGAACGACGGCAGGCGGTTCTCGATGCGGGTCGACACCGGATCGTTGTTCGGTGGTGAGACGCGTGCCTGGCTCGCCACGGTCCGCCAGGAGGCGACCGACTGGGTGCAGGGCTCCGCGCGGAACGAGCGGGAGCACGTCGCCGCCAAGCTCGTTTCGTCGCACGGACGCCTCGATCTGACCAGCTACATCTCGTACGACAGCATCCACGAGGACACCTACCAGCGGATCTACAGCGAGGTCGACTTCAGGGCCAACCCGCGGTGGGACCGCCTGGTCGGCGACTGGCCCGGTGTGCCATACCTGAACCAGTTCTACCGGCCCGGCTGGCAGACCCGGCGGAACAACACGTTCGGCTACCTGAAGGCGGATTGGTCGTTCAGCGACGTCACCTCGCTGAGCTTGGGCGCCTATTTTCATCGCAACCGGGGCCGCGGCGACTGGCTGCCCCCTTACATCGTCGACGTCACCGACGACGGCGGCGGGCCGGAGTCGGAGTTGATGGGCGGGACACCAGTCCGGGGCGGTGCGCAGCTCGGCTTGATCCGGTTCGTGAACCGGAACGGAGTTGCTGTCGGGCCGATGCCCGGATGTACGTCGTCCTACATCTTCAACTACTACGGCTCGGGAGGTCCGGAGGTCGACCCGGTGTGCCACCCCGGCGCTACTGCGGTGCAGTCGTACCGCCACAGCCACTACGGGAAGGACCGTGTCGGCGTGACGCTCGACGAGGAGTGGTTCACTACCATCGGCGACGCCGGCAGCACGCTGCGCGCCGGCATCTGGTACGAAGACTCGCGGCGGGACCTTGGCCGGGACTGGCACCGGATGTTGGACCCGACGCTCAGCTTCAAGTGGGATGAGCAAGCCTACTGGCACCAGTACGAGTGGGATTTCCCGCAGAACGTCTTCAAGTGGTACGTCGAGGAGACGATCTACGCTGGCCCGTTCGCGCTGAGCGGCGGCGTCAAGCAGTTCCTCGTGGGCGTGTCGCGCGAGGACTTGTTCAATGTCGACCCGGACCTGACCGTCGATTCCGATTCGGACCTGCTCTTCTCCGGTGGCGTCACATATGATACGCCGGTCGAAGGGCTCGACTTCTTTGCGGGCTATGCCCAGAACTTCAAGGCGTTCAGCAGCACGCTGCTTGAGGTGCCGGGCCGGAGTCTTGACCTGCTCGAACCGGAAACCGCTTCGAACATCGATATCGGGCTGCAGTATTCGGGGGACCGGGTGGCATTGAGCGCCACCTGGTACACCATCGATTTCGAGAACCGGATCTTCTACCTCGGCCCGCAAACGCCTGCCGGTCCCAACTACCTCATCCCAGGAGGCGGAGCCTACTTCAACGCAGGCGGTATCGACACGAGCGGTATCGAGCTTTCGGCGACAGTGCAGATGCCGCATCGGACGTCTTTCTACACCGCCTTCACGTTCAATGACTCGGAGTACATCGGGAGCGGCGATTCACTCGTCGACGCGAACCAGGGCATCGTGGCGGGCACTGACGTCACCGGGGTGCCGGCCCGGCTGTGGGTCGTTTCGCTTGACCGTAGCGGGCCGCTCGGCGCGGGACTGACCGCCAAGTACACGTCGTCGCGGCGTGTCAGCCTGACCGCGGACTGGTACGCGGACGCCTACTGGCTGGTGGACGCCTACATCAGTTTCTCGGGCGAGGCGTTGAGCAATCTGCTCCGATCGACGGAGTTCTCGATTGTGGTGAATAACTTGCTCGACAGCGCCTACCTCTCAGCCATCACCGAGAACGCCGCCTGGCTCGGCGCGCCGCGGACGGTGTCGATGACCACAACCGTCTCGTTCTGATGGTTCGGCGGCGGCACACCCGAGCCTGCCGCCACGGGTGCTTGCGCTGTTTGCTGTTGATGACGTGTACGCCGTCGTGTCCAAAAATACAAACGAACTCAAGACCCCGTCCTGTGCCAAAACTCGGCCCTTTTGAAATAGACCACAAATCAGCAGCTTAGACGCCGTTGGAATCCGCGCAGAATCCAGGGTATTTCGCGCCGCTGGGCTGGCTTCCGACCCCTGGGCTGCGCGGATGAATAAATAGAAGGCACACCCCGTCCTGTGCCAAAACTCGGCCCTTTAGAAATAGACCACAAATCAGCAGCTTAGACGCCCTTGGAATCCGCGCAGAATCCAGGGTATTTCGCGCCGCAGGGCTGACTTCCGACCCATGGGCTGGCGGATGAATAAATAGAAGGCACAGGGACAAGGCCAAACCAAGCGCCTAGAAGCGCCGACTCGTTTCCGCGTTCATGAGAACGCGGCCCCATTGAAGCCACTCGATGCACCGTGTCACCGTTCCGAGAACGTTTGTTTCCGCGTTCATGAGAACGCGGCCCCATTGAAGCAACGCCGATCGCTGCGCCACCCGCGTCGGCACCCGAGCGCGGTTTCCGCGTTCATGAGAACGCGGCCCCATTGAAGCGTGATATCATTTTGTCTCCCACGTGACGATCAAAGCTACGTTTCCGCGTTCATGAGAACGCGGCCCCCGTCCTGTGCCAAAACTCGGCTCTTTTGAAATAGGCTACAAATCAGCAACTTAGTGTCTGTGTTTGCGACATCCCAAAGGGCCGCAGGCCGGCGCTTGGGGATGTCGTGGCTGTCCGAGTTTTGGCACAGGACGGGATCGTCTTCGCTGGCGTTCGCCTCGTGGTCGCCGCCCTACGCCTCATCGGGTGAGCGGAAAAATCGCCCCGGGAGAGTGCACGGGGTGATTTTGTTTCACGGGTCTGGCTTGGTCCAGATACACTTCATGAAGTTGAACCTTTCCCCATCTGTTTGATCTCGGAACACATACTGCAGATCTTCTTGTTCGTCTGGCGTTGTGTACGGCAAGCGATATCCGAGCCACACCGTTTCAAACGGATCCAAATCTAGGCTCGGTGCGCTCTCTAGCAGCTCTCGTATGTATCCTTCGGCTTCGACCCTCGTGCTACGAGTCGTTAAGGGACTGTGTAACAAAACTAACAAGTGCCCTGGCCCCCGTCGCTGTGCCAGTTCCAGATACTTCTTACGCTTGCCTTTGACCAGCTCTCGGGCTTTGATTCCCAAGACCGCATCGGGTTTCCAATATCCACTTCCTTCCCCATTTCCAGGCCCCGCTCCCCACAACCACTTAGCTTCCTTAGAGTTGTAGTAAGCGCCTGTCACTTCGCCCCAGACCGTCATTTCGGTTCCATCGCGTCTTCGGATATGGAAATCGACGTCCGGTGGGTCTTCATCGGGCCGACTCCAACGGACCTGTGCGTTGATACGCTGCCCGAAGGGGATAGCCCAGCACATTCCCCAGTAATCCTCGTGTTGGCGTTGCTGTTTTGACATTCGTAATGCTAAATTCCAATGCAGGGGAAGTTTACCGCAGCATATTCCGGATGAAACATCGGAACCGGGTTGTGGTCTGCAAAAAGTCGATCCAGTCTTCATTGCGGGGTTTAGACCTGCCTTCCACGAGACTTGGTGGGATCCGCCTCAGCTCTGCCTGACGGACCCGGATACGGGGATCCTCTATGGGTTCCGGGACGACAAAGCCTAGTCTGAGCGAGGTTCTCGAACACGCGGAGGTTGCCGCCTGATCTGATACCCTGATGACCGAGTGGAGGGTGCCGTTCTTTTTCCACGGACCTCGGGACACATCCCTACGGTCTTGAGAAAACGAGTTACGAATCCTTGGTCTTGAGCTGGGCTTTGTTTTCTTGAATGAAGGCGCGGATGTCATCTGTCATCTCGAGCAGTTTCTCCCACTGATCCTTGTATAAGGTCACCGGGAAACGGCCCAGTCCGTAAACGGAGACGCCGCCCTTCTGGCTGACTTTGAGGGAGAGCTCTTTCTCACTGCGCTTCTTGAGCGTTTCATTCTCAGCTTGCAAGCGCTCCAGTTCTTTCTTCATTTCTTCCGGTGTCATGTCGCTCACGATTTGCCTCCGTGCTTTCGACTGTGTCGCCTCTATCCGATAAAACAGATGAGTCCCCGAGTGAGACACTAAAACGTAGCCCTGCCCCATCCCCGTCCGCGTACGATGCGGCCGGGCTTCGCTGGATAATAGCAGGTACGAGATTTGAACCGCCCCGGGTTTCCCGGAGACTCCAACTCTTGAGAGGATGGAGGAGTGGGCTTGATCCAGTTTCGTGGACACTTTCTGAAAGGCGGATACGATGTCCACAATGGCAAAGACAACGCAGCCCCGGCGACCCCGTCCTGTGCCAAAACTCGGATCTTTCGAAATAGACCATAAATCAGCAGCTTAGCAAGTTCGGTGCGCGCGGATGAATAAATAGAAGGCACACCCAACCCTGGAGGCGGTTCTTCCAGGGGAGCTTCGAGAAAAAGGTAATCCAGAGCAAGAGGAGCCCGGTAGAAATAATCAAGGTGAGCGCAGTGCGGACGACTTGCATCTGCCGCACCGGAGCATCGCCGCCCCAGATGAAGGCGAAGACGACGAAGGCACCGACAAGAATCAGTAAGGCTGGCCACCAGCGCATCGGCTGCATCTTATACCGACCTCAAAATAATTACGGAGCATGTCGTCGTGCTGTGCCTTATGGCGCGGTGCTTGCGCTATTTGCTGTTGGTGATGTGTACGCATCCCTTTGCAAAAAAGGGGCTTACACTTCATTTAGCGTATAGCGAAGGTCGTGAGCCCTATTTTGGCTGTAATTTAATGCACCGTAAAGTCTTAGCGCCATTTCACCAACACTTAATGGCGGAAGCACCGTCTATTTCAAAAGGGCTGAGTTTTGGCACAGGACGGGGTACTCGGCGGTCTTTTCGGGCAGGCTTCGTAGAGTTCGACCAGATCTCGCCTAGCAAACCTTATGTGGGTGGCACCCCCTTGAAGCGGCTCACCGTCTGAGGTGACACCTCATTGCGTATGGCCAGCATCTGAGAAGCCTCCTCTTCGGTGCGCCTCCTTATGGGCGACCGCTCGTTGTGGGCGACGGCGCGTCCTTCTTTTCTGGCGGTCGTGGGCGATGCATGCTGAAGTGGACGCCGCGGAAGAAGATGTCGCTCTTGCGCTCGACGACGTGGTTGCCCTCCACGAGGTAGTCGAGGTTGGCCCGGTCGAACTGGAAGCCGGCGGTGGCCACGACCTTCAGCCAATCGCCGTAGGCGGTTTCGTCGGGGCCCTCGGTGCCACCCCGGTAGATGGTTACCTTGGGGTTCTTGTTCATGAAATTGTCGCCCTCGTCGGCTTTCACGCCCTTGATGGCGGTGTAGGCGAGCACGCCGTTGGTGAAGTCGAGCCTGAAGTTTTCGGGGTCGAAGGCGACGCCCCAGCGGCGGTAGCGGTCGTAGGCTCGCCGGTTCATCGCCATCACCTCGGGCTCGGCGTTGATGTACTGGGTGATCTTCTCGCGGATCTCGAAGGCCGCCTCCTTGTGGCGGGGGTACTTCGGGTCCTCGATGTAGCGGATGCTGGCGTACCAGCCTCGCGTCGCCCACCAGTCGTGGGACTCGGTCGTTCGTTTGCGAACCCATGCAGCGTACTCGGAGAACATCTGGACCCATTCGTGGTGGGGGTAGCCGTGGGGGCTGAGGTAGATATCGGGGAGCCACTTCCTCCAGAGCTTCGGGCGGTTGTGGGACTCGGGGTAGATGGGATCGGGATCCCAGTGGGCCTCCTGCACGCCCACGCCGAGGGCCCCCAAGTACCCGGCGTGGAGCATGTATTTGGGAGTGATTTCGTACAGATCGTACGCAAGCTGCGCACCGTCGGGGTTAGTGATGGGATGGACCACCACGTTGGCCTTGTTGAGCTTCTGGCGGAACTGCTCGTCGGTGAGGAGACGCTCGGTGAGTTTCAGCACGTGGCTGGTGGAGGAGATCTCGTTGGCGTGCTCCCGCGCGGAGTAGATGATAGTTGGCTTGAGCGTGGTGGCCTTGGCGTGGGACCAGTGGGAGGCCTCTATCGGCGGCATCAGATCCATCGCCCAGATATCCTTGCCTAGATAGCTTTCGCCGAGCTTGTAGACGGTGGTCTCGGGGAACGTGGACATCTTGGCGAGGATCTCGAAGGCCTCGTCGGGAGGGATCGGGGTGTCCCACTGCACGAGGGGCTTGCCGCTGTCGCGCCAACCTGCGGGCAGGCGCGTGGTGATGTCGGGGAACGGTGGGGGCGAGCCGTTACGCTGAAGTGACGCCACCGCCTGCGTTGCGGGCTCCACCTCGTACTCCCAGCCGGCGGCGATTCTGAGCTCGCCCAGGTCGTGGTACGCGAGGGCGTCACGGTACAGACCTGCCTGCTGCAGCCGGGAGAGGTTATCCACCAGGGCGGTGACTTGCTGGGCGGACATGATCCGCCGGTCCACTTCCTCGACACGGGCTCGCTTCAGGAGCTCGGCCCGCTGGTCCATCTCGGTGTCGACCTTCACCCGCAGCTCCAGGCGCTCGATCCCGTCCCGGCCGTCCCGCACGGTTGCCGCCAGGGCCTGGGGGCGCTCCAGATCTACTCGCCGGATGTCCCGGCGCACCTTGCCTTCCCCGCCTCCCCGCTCGGTATACTTCACCACCACGGCCGGACGTGGGGAGGCGAAGCCGGTGAAAGTGATCTTCGCCCGCCCCGCCTTGCCGTCTCCCTTGGGACGCATAATGGGGATCACCCGGCCCGGAAAGTCCAGGCCTTCGCCCCGGGCGTATTGGCCCAACACATCGAAGAAATGCAGGGTGGTGAAGTATAGATCCTCGTGGACGGACTCCATGGAAGCGATGATCTCCCTGTCGACGCCCACCAAGTAATTGGGCTCGCTGAGGGTCAACTCCACGACGATTTTCCCGAAATGGGGCGCGTCCTCGGACCGGGGGTTGCCCTCGGTAAGCTCCATCACGTAGTCGTAGACCCTTTGCAGGATCTTTTCCTGGTAGTGGTCCCAGAAGCGCTCGACGTCGGTGATGATCCTCCGGTCCACTACCGTATCGCCACCCACCCGGGCGGTAAGCCATCCGGTGGTCACCCGGACCTTCTCGTAATCGGGAAGGGGATCGAAATACGACCTCAACACGTACTTGGGCTCGAAGGTTTGCCGGAGCAGCTCGCTGCCGTCGGGGGCAGTGGCGATGGCCTCGTAGGTCGGTGCACCGATCGGCATCATCTCGAAGCCGATCTGATCCAGCTCGAGGCCCAGCTCCCGAGCCAGCACCTCGTCGATGGGGTAGGTCTCCATCAGCCAGCGACTCTTGGCGTACATGGCCTGCTGCTTCCACTCCGGCGGCGGGCCGTTCTCAGCAAAGCGGATGGTTAGCTTACCCACCTTCTGGCCCTTGAGCTCCGGGCCCACTACGTCGTGCAGCCAGCTGTAGCCTTGTTTGTAGGCCGAGAGCACTCTCACCTGGGTGCCCGATTCCGCCGCACCCGCGGTGATCAGCTCCGCCATTGCCTTTCGTTCGATCTCCGTCCGGACTTCCGGCGGCTCGCTCAGTCGCAACTCCACCACCACCGGCTGCCCACTCCGGACTTCCGGCACAACCTCCGAACGAAAGATCCCCCAGAACTCCGCAACCTCCGAGGCAACCTCGAACTCCTCCTCGTAGATGATCGCGGCGTTCTCTACGTCCCGGTTATCGACGGTCACCTCGAGGGAGCCGGCACCCAGGGCTTGGGCATGTTGCCGCACGATTCCCTCCAGTCCGTCCGCCGGCTTCTCCACCGAAACCAGAACGTGTGCGGACTCCACGTCCTTTCCCGACAGCTCCTGCACAAGGCTATCCAGCTTGTACAGGGCGGTGGCCGCCTGCCCGGCGGGGGAGCGACCCGAAAGGAACCGGTACACGTTCTCCTCGACGCCCTCGATGGTGGTGCGGTCCTTGCCGCGCTCCCAGACGTTGGGGAACCGCTCGGCAACTTGCCGGAGCGCTCGGGCCACACCGGCCCCGTCACCCCCGGTTACCACGACCGCACTCTTATCCCCGAATGCCTTGGGCACCACTTGGATGAGACCCTGGCCGGCCTCCAGGGGAGGTAGCTGCAGCTTCCCCTCTTGCACCAGTTGCTGCACCAGGGGATGGTCGGTCCCGATGAGCACCAGCGTCGGCGCCGCTTCCGGATCCTCGATGGCCTCCGGCACCTGGGCCACGGGGATCTGAACGCCAGCAGACTCCAGCCCGATGCGGGCGGCAAGATCCACCGTCCCCTCGATCCCTTGGCCCGAGGGACTGAGGAGCACGTCGATCCGGTCGGGGATCAGGTTCTCGTCCGAATCCCCGAAGAAGCCTTCGTTGGTGTAGACACTAGAAAGATCCAGCTGTTGCTTTGCCTTCGAGCCCGGCCGTGGAGGGATGGGCCCCTCCTTGGGGACAGAATCCACCTTTGGCACTTCCACCTCCGCCGCGTCGGCCCCCTGTGCCGACAGCGCGACACGAAGCATGTGGGCACCCGGGTAGGAGAGAGGTGCCTCGGCGCCGCTTGCCACGCCACGACGCGACCGGACCAGCTCCTCCAGCGCTCCGCGAGCGCGGTTGAGGTCAGAAGCCGAGCCCAGCTCCACCTCCACCACCAGAAGCCGAAAACCCTGCTCGCCGGCTTTCACCCGAAGACCGGCCACCTCGGAGCTCTGCGCTCGAACCCCTTGCTCGGCCAGAAACGCCTCCACGTCCTGAGCCACATCCTTCAGCTCCGGGCCCTTTGGATCCCACACATGGGGCAAGCGTTGTGCGAACGCGTCGGCCGCCGCCCGGGTGCCGGCATCGTCGGCGCCCGCCACCACGACCCAGCTGCGCCCGCTTCCAGAGACCATCCGGACCACGCCTTCGCCGGGCGAAAGGCCCTGAACCCCGGCCTCGGTGGCTCGGAGGCCAGCCCGTGCCACGGCCCCGTTACCAATCAGGATCCCGGTGGCGGCAGCCCCGGGCTCCGAAGCCACCGGCACGTCCATGGCCATGGTTTCGTGGCCCAGTCGAGCCGCGATATCGGCCGCAGCGGCGACTTCCTGAGCCGTCGGCGCCTCGCCCAAAACGATGGCCGCCTCCACGAAGTCGACCAACTCATCGCCATTCCGATCCTGCAGGACCGGTCCCGTCGAAAAGATCCCCTCAAGGCCGGTAAGTGAATCTTGCGGCGCCGTCTGCAACACCGGCACGGCGGCACCCGACACTGCCAGAAGGACTATAGCGACCAACAACGTGGCCCCTCGGGGCACTCGATACGTTACCTGTCTCATGGTTCTCTCCTTAGCTCCCGCAACGAACAACCGGGAGTGGGTCGGATCCGACATCAAAAATTGGTCTCCGTTGGTTTATCCTGGCGGTGGACTGGGCGCTTTGGCCTCTGGAGGGCAGGAGTCTACCACGTCCAACACCCCGAAAGTGCGGTGCTTCCGCAATTAAGGGTGCTTCCGCCATCAAGTGTTGGTGGCTGCCACGTAACCCGCTCGTGTGCTAGAGTTTGAGCCTGATTTCGAGAGACGCAGTTCTTTCGGCGATGCGGGCTGGGCTGACCACACGGTGCCTGACGTTCAGAGACTGTGCATCGTCAAAACTGCTCCGCCCACGAAATCAAGGGCTTACGCTCCGCTTGAATTCCGGGCCGAAGACGGCGAAACTCCACCGCTATGCTCGACGTTGTTGTCTTCCTCGTCTCACTTGGCGTCCGTGTCATTCGGGCGATGTGTCGGCGCCGCGCCGACCTGGTGTTGGAGAACGTCGCTTTGCGGCAGCAAGTGACGGCGCTGAAGAAAGAGCGCCCACGCCCACCACTCGAAGACACGGAACGGGCTTTCTGGGTTGCTCTTCGAGGTTCGTGGCCCGTGTGGGCGAGCCGCCTGCTCATCGTCCACGCGGACACCGTGGCCCGTTGGCATCGCGACCGATTCCGACGGTACTGGGCAAAGATCTCGCAGCGCCGCCATCCCGGTCGGCCTCGGATTGATGCCGAGATTCGCCGCCTCGTCCGCACGATGGCGCAAGACGGCTGGGGGGCGCCACGCATCCATGCTGAGCTCACCAAGCTCGGTTTCATCATCTCCGAGATTACGGTGTCGCGATACCTACCGCGGCATCCTGCGGAGCCCGACCAGCTGAAGCGATGGATGGCTTTCTTGCGCAACCATAAAGACGATATCGCCGCCATGGATCTGTTCACCGTGCCCACCGCTTCGCTCCGGCTGCTGTACGGCTTCTTTGTCATCGAGCACGGCCGTCGGCACATCGTTCACTTCAACGCCACGTTCCACCCGACGTCTGCTTGGGTTATTCAGCAACTGCGTGAGGCGTTTCCCTACGACACCGCTCCGAAATATCTCATCTTCGATCGCGACTTCATCTTTAACGCTGCGGTCATCGAGTTCATCAAGGCAACGGGCACAAAACCCGTTCGCACTTCGTTTCGCAGCCCATGGCAAAACGGAACCGCGGAGCGGTGGGTCGGCAGCTGCCGTCGCGAGCTCTTTGAGCACGTCGTGGTTCTCGGCGCATGTCATCTCATCCGGCTCGTGCGAGCTTACATCAGCTACTATCACGAGGACCGTTGCCACTTGGGGCTGAACAAGGACACACCGAGCTTGAGAGCGGTCACGCACCGACCGTCTCATACGGCGAAAGTCGTCGTACTGCCGCGAGTCGGTGGACTGCACCATCGATACGAGTGGCGAGAGGCAGCCTGAGTCAGCTTGGTCGCTCGCGTTACTCGGCTGGTCGCCGAGAAGTTCGTCCTCAGCACCTTCCCTCGCGCGCTGACCACGCGCTCCAGCATGTGCTCGAGGGCGGTCCCGAATTAATAATGATGATGGACAACCCAAAACACGCGGTCGACATTCGAGAGCCGTGGCCGTTTCACGGAACGGCGGAGGACGGCGAGCTGCTGCCGAAGAGCGACATTCTCGAGAGCCAGCTCGCGACGAGCCTTGAAGGCGGAGATGAGAGCGGGAACCAACGACGAAATCATGCCGGCATGGTGCTGGCAGACAGGAGATTATTCAAGTTTGGTGCGCGCGGATAAATAAATAGAAGGCACAGCCACTCGCGGACAACGCGGTCAGAAGATCACGAACCGGTCCGCGCTCTCGAAGATCAAGCGCCAGATGCCGGCCCTGCCCACGAACCCGTTCAACCCCATGATGGTCAGCCGCCCAGCCCCCCACAGCACCAGTAGCGCGAAGCCGACACAGGCGGTGAGATAAAGCGCTACGAGCGCCTGTGTGCCCTTCTCACGGCCGAATTGGTCTTCCTTCATCCAGAATGCCGTGCGGGTCGCGAAAGGCGGGCGCAGAACGGCCAGCGCGAAGACAGCGAAGAACAAGTGTATGGCGGTGGGGATAAGGGTGGACACGAGCATGACGGTCATGGCAGAGCCATACCCTGAGAACGGTGCCGATTTGGCGGCCCCGTACACGTCCTCCCACACCGTGGGAAGGCCCACGCCGAACGCGATGTTGGCAATGACAATGGCGAGCCCGAACAGGCAGGCGAGCGCTAGGACGAAATCGGCCGCGATATGCGCCAGAACCGCACCAAGGCGACGGAACACTCCTCGTCGCAAGGCATCCTCACGCAGCCGAACCATCAACCACCGGCTCACCCACCAGGACGGCCAGTCGAACAGAGCGTTGAGTAGCGGGATACCGAAAATCAGAACAGAGACCACGACTGCGAATTCGACTGCGTCTCCGTTTATTGGTATGCCTGCAGGTGAGGCTAAGTCAACTATGTGTGCGAATGCGACTGCGGCTACGCCTGAAAATGTACCTGCACCTGCGCTTGCACCTGCGGCTGCGACTACGACTCCTACTATGACTCCGACTGCGACTATGGATGTTGGTATTCCGCCTTTGGTGAAGACGAACACGACGACCAAATCTGTGACTACGCTTGCGGCGAAGTACGTGCACACAGCCAGAACACAGTATGTACCTTGCTCTGTTAGATGTGACCAGAGACGCTGGCGCCACGCCGCTCTTTGGCGCGCTGCCACGCACCGCTGCCTCACCCGAATGAAGAGAAAAACGAGGACGACACCCGTGCACGCCATCGCGACGATCGGGAGCACCAGTATTGGATCGGCTTGCCGCAAGACGTACTGCAGTAACAGATATGCGATGGCGTACAGCATCGCCAAGGCGAAGCACAGTTCGAAGGCGCGCCAGCCGCGCGGAGGGCCGAAGAAACGATCGAGCTTGGCGAGGAGGTCTTCAAGAAGACCGGCATAGGCGCGGCTCCATGTTGAATCGTAGAGCCAGTTTCGGATAAGAGCGCGCCATTTTTTCCCGGTGAGGGCAACCAGGAAGAATCCGTAGATTGGAACAAGGACGAGTACTGCACCCTCCAATATTGGGTCTGCCTGGAAGCAAAACTCCAAAATACTGACCCCAGGACCTCCTGGCGTGCAAGGTACAGACTCCGCCATTGATGGATTCCCCCCTCAGCCTAACCGTTAAATACAACCCGCAGTCTACCGCTGTTTCGAGTGTCGTACTCACTGACTGCAATGACAAGTTGGATGCTCGTGGGGTACGCACGGGAGAAAACAGTCTCGAGGTTTCCATGCTGCCTCACCTCGACCGAGATGCTACGCAGTCCTCTCCCCTCGTCATGCACGGTAAGCGCCAGCTCAGAGCCTTCTCCGAAAAACACCGGACCGCTCCAGTTGACCGTCGGCGGCGAAGCATCCCAGAACCAGATGTGCACAAGCAGCAGAATCAAGGCGGCGGCAAATCCGAGATATTTCATTGCCCTCGAGAATAGTCCACTGGGTACGGAGCCGTCGAATATAACCGCTTGGTATAACCGATGGGCAATCCATAAATCTGGTGGAGTCAGGCCACTTCTTGAGTGTCATTTTCCAGAATCATGACCTGTCCATCATCATTATTTGTCCGGGACTGGACTCTAGGCCCGGACTGCCCTCAAGCACATGCTGGAGAGCGTGGTCAGCGCGCGAGGGAAGGTGCTGAGGACGAACTTCTCGGCGACCAGCCGAGTAACGCGAGCGACCAAGCTGACTCAGGCTGCCTCTCGCCACTCGTATCGATGGTGCAATCCACCGACTCGCGGCAGTGCAACGACTTTCGCCGTAGGAGACGGTCGGTGCGTGACCGCGTCTGGTCAAAATATTCGAACGCCCAGCGGGTCAACAGTTTGCATCTTTCCAAAGATCGCTTGAATCCGCCATCGCGGTCGGATACGTATCCCAGTTCAGCGGAATGGGTCGCGATGGACTGGAATACCATGGTGAGCCACATCTCAGGGTCCGTGGACGAGGAGTTGCTCCTGCGCAACGAGTAGTTACCTCAGTCCGAGCGCAAGGTGCGCTCCCGTGAATGGCTTGGCGGGTTGCTACGTTTCTACCATCGGGAAGCCCGTCGTGTCCAAAAATACAAACGAACTCTAAGACCCGCGCCGGGCCGGCGCCGAGTTCATCTATCATTATGATGGAGAGTGCAACCATCAAGGGCTTGGCAACGCGTTTGTGTTTTTGGACAGGACGTGTCCCTGAACGTCACGCACCGTGTGGTCAGCCCAACCCGTATCGCCGAAAGAACTGCGTCTCTCGAAATCAGGCTCAAACTCTAGCACACGAGCGGGTTACGCGGCAGCCACCAACACTCGATTGCGGAAGCACCGACGGGGTTGGACTCCGATCGCTTCGCTTCCTCTGCCCAACCCAACACCGACAAGCGCAACCACCGCAAGAGCTTGCCCACGGCGATAGTAGAAAGGGTCTGTTGGCAAACGCACATGCAGGCAAGCATCTAAGCTGCTGATTTATGGTCTATATCAAAGTCTTACTCTGAGCAGCCCTTCGTTTTCTTTGAGCTTTGCGCCGTTTCTCCTTCTGAATCGCCCGCAGTCTGGCTAGGTCCTGTTGGTCCTTCTCGCTGATTCTCACCGCAGCTATCACCTCACTTGCTCGCTTCATCGAAAGCATCTTCCTCGCATCCTTGTTCGCAGCTCCGGTGATAGCTTCCTCACATTCCTATACGGCTTGCTGCCCGCATGACACCACGTAGATATGTTGTACGTCGTCAAAATGATCTTCTCTCTGCCCCACTCTCGTCATGCCGAGCTTGGTCACGAGGTACCGACTGGCTTTGTTCCGGAGCGCGACGCGACCTACGACCTGTCTCTGCTTAAGTGGTCCGCACGCGATCGCGATGAGCTTTCGGGCCGCCTCTAGTGCGATCCCTCTTCGGCGCACTTCGGGCGCAATAGCGATGACAAGTTCCAGACCTAGGTTCTCCTCCCACTTCGGACACTCGAGCTTCGCGTAGCCGACCACCGTTGTGGTTTCGTTATCCTCGATTGCTACGAGACCGTACCCCTGCCGTTGGAACTCTGTAATGTCAACCTCGAGGCACGAGGCCTGGCCAAGGTGCTTCATCACATCTGGATCGGCGTCTAGCCGACTTTTGGCGCTGCGGTCGGCAAGTGTGAACGGTCTCAAGAGAATCTTACCGACGGCGACAGGAAAGATACCAGTTATCTTCGCGCCTTGCAGGTCCGGGGATACCATGAGCGTCTAGCGGGCCAACGATGCCCACCTCCAATTTCACCTAGGTGGACGTGGAAATCAACATGGAACAAGTGCTCTTGCCAGGGAGGAGCAACTCTGCCTCCCTTGGTCTCGACTCTTCGTCTTCGTTGCTCGTCTCTCAGGTCGTTTCTGTTATGAGCAAGTCTAAGCCGGATGCGTGGCGCCCTGATTGACTCCTGCCGACCGGTCCTTTTTCCCTGCGCGTACCCGTCGTGTCCAAAAATACAAACGAACCAAAGACCCGCGCGCCGGGACGTTTCGGATTAGACGTGTCTACGCTTGGTTCGCCACTGGAAGCTAGAATCGTCGGTTGCGTGTCCTTATCATTAGCAAGATCGGCACCCTGGGCATCAGCGGGGGAACCCGTGAGGTCAAACTACTCATGCGGCTTCCCAACGGTAGAAACGTAGCAACCCGCCAAGCCGTTCACGGGAGCGTACCTTGCGGTCGGACTGAGGTAACTGGTCGTTGGCTGGGAACAGCAGCAGATTCTCCTTGCCTTGATGATTCCTCTCGTGACGATGGTAGACGACGTCGTCCTGTGCGGTGCTTCCGCCATTTCATACTGAGATGCTCTCATTCAGGAAGTGCACGATCCTCTCGCGGTTTGCGGTGAGGCTTGAGAACTGCTTCTCGCAAACGTCGCTCAGGCGCGCCAACACCTTGCGATTGATCGACTCCTGATCCTCGAAGATGGCCAGTGAACGGAACCGAATCCCCCACTTCTCGAACTGAAGCAGCGCGATCGTGGCATCGCGGGTCCCGCCGTCGCCGGTAAGAGCGTGAACAAAAAGCGGTCGGGACACGCCGTTGATTCGGCAATCCACGGTGTACATCCCACGGGGGTCATGTTCGGGATGGCTCCAGTCGAAGCTCCTGCGCTCTTCTGGGACAGCTTCACTCAACAGCGTCCGAAAATCGTCCATGAAAGTGGACCGAACCCGTTCCCGCGACAGGTACGACACGTCGGAGATCTTGAGCAGCGCCTGCACAAAGGAAAACAGTGCGTCACCGTAACGCTCGTCCGGCACGTCGAGCACTAACTCGCCATCGCGGTCCTCGATTCGGAATGTGGAAAGCGCGTTCGAGATGATCTTCTGGCGCGTTCCGCCATGAAGATCCTTCTCATCGATGTCATAAGTGAGGTGCATGTACGTGTGTGCCTCATCGGACAGCACCCACCGTGCTCCTTCCTTCTTCAGAACAATGACAAGGTGGTCGCCGTCGTCGAACAGAAACGGCGTAAACACGCGAAAGCGTTCCATACCCTCGGTTGCCAGCCGAACCTTTGCCGAAACCTTCTGGTGAAAATCTCGCTCCATGGTCTCGATGGACATCGCTTACACCTCCTCGAAAAGGCCGATCTGCGGATCGGGCGGGACAGCGAGATTCGCGTCTTCGATCAGACAGCGAAGGGCGCCCTGGAAGTCTCCGTAACGCTCAGTCGGCTCCGCGTAAGCATCCTCTCGCGTTCCGATCTCTTGATACTGCTCCGTTGCGACGTGAATGTGAAAGTCGTAGAACGTCACGTCTTCGATGTGGTTGGTGTGTTGATGGCTCCTGCCGTTGTAGCGCCGGAGGCGAAAAATCTGATTCGACTGGGGAGCTCGAACAGCCAGGATGATTGAGAAATCGAGCAAATTGATCTTGTTTTGTCTGAGGATAAGGCGGAATTCGCTCCCAGCCTCACCCGTCAGATCCAGTTGCTGTTCTTGATGTCCGCGCTTGGATTTCAGGCGAATCCGGCTATGCCAATCGGCGGGCAGGGGTTTGCGCTCCTGTACCAACGACTCGACTTCTTGGTCCAGGTAGGTGACCGCCATGTCTACTCCGATTGAACCAGCCGCACTCGGCCGGTGAGGAGTTGCTGCATCATACCCCGTCCTGTGCCAAAACTCGGCCCAGTCGGCATCGACGAAAAACCACGCCTCTCGAAATCAGGCGTAACTCTAGCACACGAACAGGTTACCCGGCGGCCACCAACACTTGACTGCGGAAGCACCTTCGAGCGCGCAGCCGGACGGTAAGGTCAGGGCAAGGGCAACAACTCCCTCGAATCCTTCACCATCATCACGACGACGGCCTCTCCAGAGCTTGCCGACATTCACCATCGACAGCCCGCAATCATCGCTCCCGACCGTTTCGACGACTGGCTCGACCCAACTTCGCCGGTGCTAAGGCTACTCGACTTGGTACGTGAACCCTATGGCGGCTGTCCATCATCATTATTAATCCGGGACTGGACTCTAGGGCCCGGAGCGCCCTCGAGCACATGCTGGAGAGCGTGGTCAGCGCGCGAGGAAAAGTGCTGAGGACGAACTTCTCGGCGACCAGCCGAGTAACGCGAGCGACCAAGCTGACTCAGGCCGCCTCTCGCCACTCGTATCGATGGTGCAGTCCACCGACTCGCGGCAGTGCGACGACTTTCGCCGTAGGAGACGGTCGGTGCGTGACCGCTCTCAAGCTCGGTGTATCCTTGTTCAGTCCCAAGTGGCAACGGTCCTCGTGATAGTAGCTGATGTAAGCTCGCACGAGCCGGATGAGATGACATGCACCGAGAACCACGACGTGCTCAAGGAGCTCGCGGCGGCAGCTGCCGATCCACCCGTGAGGTCAAAATACTCATGCGTGTGCCTTCTATTTATTCATCCGCCAGCCCATGGGTCGGAAGTCAGCCCTGCGGCGCGAAATACCCTGGATTCTGCGCGGATTCCAAGAGCGTCTAAGCTGCTGATTTGTGGTCTATTTCAAAAGGGCCGAGTTTTGGCACAGGACGGGGAGGCCCGTGATGACGCAGCAGACCTCCTGCCTAGAGTGATGGGTTACTGGCGCACCCCGCAAAATCTACCGGCTTCGCTCCTCGAAGAACTAAGCAGGCTTGTTCGGTACGGAAGCAGCGGAAAGATGGGTAAATATGAAGCGACGAGATTACGGAGACGCGAAGCCATGCTCTCCGGTTCGCCTCGTTCATCACGACTCGACGTCGCCCTCGTCTAGGTCAGCCATGATCCTTTATGGCTTGCTCGGCTATTTTCCGAACGACGTCACTCACGGATCCATCGAACGCATCGGGTAACAGCTTCACCGAGAGCCGCCATTTCCCTTTCTTGGATTCGATGCCAGCTTCCGCCAACGAATCGTCAAACGCATTTTTGTGCTTCAACCGGACTGCAAACCACAAATGCCTTTTTTCTGGGCGGAACACGACAGAATTACGAGGTCGAAAACCATCGGTCAGCCCGATAAAGGATTTCTTGTAGTTCAGACTGTGATGCTCGCTGTAGAGCGGTTTGATCGCTTGCCACACGTCATCAACAAGCTTCATGATTTCCGGGGGCCGCTTGCTATTCCAATACACTCGGTCGGTCGGTGGCTCTACCGTCTCATCATCGGTTCTCAGTCCAACTTGATCCAGCACCTTGAAGAACTCTAAAAGAACTTGATCGCCCACTTTCAGCGCAACGATCTGAAGGCAAACAAGAGGGATGGAGCCAGAAAACAGAGACAGCACGTTGAGGTAGCGCGAGGTTACATCCTCTGCCACCAAAACCGCGACGTGCTCATAGGCCGGATACCGCCGTCTCTCGATGTCCCAATACTCGATGGTTCTGATTACGTGACTAGCGTCGGTCGCGCCCAACATCAACTCGACTTCGTAGCGCTTATTCAACTCCGAATCTTGGAGTAGCAGGTCTAGCCGCCCCGGTCCCTGGTTACGCTCCCGGTCAAGTAGGTCAACATCTCCAAGGCGTAGAATTTTAGGGTCGTCTGATATTCGCTCTTGGAGCCACGCCTCGCCGAACTCGGGAGAGGATTTGAGGGAAATCTTTTCGTGTTTCGTGTACTTCAACACCATAATTCCATAATCAAGCGGCCGTCTTGGATGTGTCCCGAGGTCCGTGGAAAAAGAACGGCGCCCTCCACTCCGTCATCAGAGTATCATATCAGGCGGCAGCCTCCGCGTGTTCGAGAACCTCGCTCAGACGTTGGTAGCCGTCGATGCGTCGTAGTTGAATCTGGCCAGAGGCGATAAGCCCAAACAGCAAAGCGACCGCAGACTCCTCGCTGGAGAACGACGCTTGGGTTTTCGTCCGGCGTCGAAACTCGCGGTTGAGATTCTCCAGAGCATTGGTCGTTCGAATCGATTTCCACATGGCACGAGGGAATTCGTAGAAGGTCAGCAGCTGATTACCGGCTTCCTCTAGGCTTCGGACGACGGCCGGCACGAGAGGCGTCCACATGGCGACGAGCTCGTCATAGGCTTTGCGAGCATCGATCCCGTTCTTGGCGTAGACGATCCGGTTGTAGTTACGCCGGAGCTCACGGCGTGCGTGCGCCGGGCAATGTTGGAGCAAGTTGGTGCTGTGCATCGTCATAACTGCTCCGCCCACGAAATCAAAGACTTACGCTCCGCTTGAATTCCGGGCCGAAGACGGCGAAACTCCGCCGCTATGCTCGACGTTGTTGTCTTCCTCGTCTCACTTGGCGTCCGTGTCATTCGGGCGATGTGTCGGCGCCGTGCCGACCTGGTGTTGGAGAACGTCGCTTTGCGGCAGCAAGTGACGGCGCTGAAGAAAGAGCGCCCACGCCCACCGCTCGAAGACACGGAACGGGCTTTCTGGGTTGCTCTTCGGGGTTCGTGGCCCGTGTGGGCGAGCCGCCTGCTCATCGTCCACGCGGACACCGTGGCCCGTTGGCATCGCGACCGATTCCGACGGTACTGGGCAAAGATGTCGCAGCGCCGCCATCCCGGTCGGCCTCGGATTGATGCCGAGATTCGCCGCCTCGTCCGCACGATGGCGCAAGACGGCTGGGGGGCGCCACGCATCCATGCTGAGCTCACCAAGCTCGGTTGCATCATCTCCGAGATTACGTTATCGCGATACCTGCCGCGGCGTCCCGCGGAGCCCGACCAGCTGAAACGATGGATGGCTTTCTTGCGCAACCATAAAGACGATATCGCCGCCATGGATCTGTTCACCGTGCCCACCGCTTCGCTCCGGCTGCTGTACGGCTTCTTCGTCATCGAGCACGGCCGTCGGCACATCGTTCACTTCAACGCCACGTTCCACCCGACGTCTGCTTGGGTTATTCAGCAACTGCGTGAGGCGTTTCCCTACGACACCGCTCCGAAATATCTCATCTTCGATCGCGACTTCATCTTTAGCGCTGCGGTCATCGAGTTCATCAAGGCAACGGGCACAAAACCCGTTCGCACTTCGTTTCGCAGCCCATGGCAAAACGGAACTGCGGAGCGGTGGGTCGGAAGCTGCCGTCGCGAGCTCCTTGAGCACGTCGTGGTTCTCGGCGCATGTCATCTCATCCGGCTCGTGCGAGCTTACATCAGCTACTATCATGAGGACCGTTGCCACTTGGGGCTGAACAAGGACACACCGAGCTTGAGAGCGGTCACGCACCGACCGTCTCCTACGGCGAAAGTCGTCGCACTGCCTCGAGTCGGTGGATTGCACCATCGATACGAGTGGCGAGAGGCAGCCTGAGTCAGCTTGGTCGCTCGCGTTACTCGGCTGGTCGCCGAGAAGTTCGTCCTCAGCACCTTCCCTCGCGCGCTGACCACGCGCTCCAGCATGTGCTCGAGGGCAGTCCGGGCCTAGAGTCCAGTCCCGGACAAATAATGATGATGGACAGGATGCCACGACCTTCTCGGCCTCGTTGATCCACACTCCGACGATGCAAGAGCTCGCCTCGGTGCGTCGCTTTTTAGACGGGCTGTGTTCCGGTAGTAATGATGATAGTGCCTCGGCAGCCAGCCTGCTCCGTTTCATCCGGCGGGTCGATATCAGCCCAGGCTCTGTGTCCATCCTGCTCGACCGCAATTCGTTCGCTGATTGCCTGTCTATGGGACCCGACCGCATTCGCGAGGATGCACTCCGCATCCACGCACCGTTCCGCTTGCGTCGACGCGGCGTCGAGACCAAGCTCGTTCTGGGCAACCCCACGAAATCCGTCGACCGCACACTCCTGCGCAATATCGCCAACGCCCTCTCCTGGCTCGACCGAATCAAAGCAGGCAAAACCTATGAGCAGATTGCCACCGAAGACGCCATCCCAACGGACCGCGTGCGCAAGGCAATCCGTTATGCATTCCTGGCTCCCGACATCGTCCGTGCCATTGTCGAAGGCCGTCAGCCCGTTGGGCTGACCTCGAGCTACCTCTTGCATCATCCACTCCCCGACGATTGGGAGAAACAGCGCGCCCTCATCGCAGTAGACCACGCTGTAAGCGAACCCGCGGCGGCGGCCACGCTCGCTCTTGGTCTCCATCAGTCGGCGAACGGCATCGCCCCTTACTAATGATGACATCGGCGGCGTGCGGGTCTTGAGTTCGTTTGTGTTTTTGGACACGACGGCGTTTTCCCACTAGCTGAGAGATTAGCGCTCGATTCGGCCCCGAAATGCCCTCCAATTGCATTTTTATGACCTGTTTTGCACCGTTACTGCTTGTTTGCTGCCAAGACCCGAATAGCTCCACTTGCCCCCACTTAAGCCTTACGACTGCGATAGTCGGAAAGGTGTTCCCGTCGACGACGCGTCCATCGATGAGGCGTAATAGCTTTTCACTACAATGATTTACGAGTAGAGCCTCCGTCGGAGGGTTTACAACACGGCCCTCTTACAGGCGTCAAGGAGGTTGAGATTGCCGTCTAGAAATCTGAGTTTTCGCTACATTGCCCCACCACACGCGCGGCGAAAGGGCCACATTAGACTTGCAAAACTCGCAATACACCTTTTACCGAGACCGGATAGCTCCGAACTGCACCATCCGCCACCCAGTCTGGCCAATTGTGGCACTGCAGAGACGGGTGAGATTTTCCGCGCCGTTGGCGCGGTTTTGCAGGATCAGGTGTCACCAGAGACGCGCTAGAAGGGCTGAACTGGCCTCATTTTCGGTTTTCGTCTCTAATCTCGATTTTCGAGTGCCACGTTCGCGCCAAAGGGGGGAGCGGGCCGCTGACAGGGCCGTGCAGCGTCGGAAAAGAGGCCGCCCGAAGGGTCCAGAATCGAGGCCAGGGCTACCTTGGCGTAGCCGACTAGCACGTTCTGGTCCAGGTGCGCCTAGGCCTCCTTGATGCCCTTATCTTGTCTCGAATTGGGCCTCATGTTGCGCCCCTGATTTCTTGGACAGAACGAGCCCACCATAATCAAGCAGCCGGTTCGAGCGCAAGACGTTTTCGCGCCTGAATCGGAGATTGAAATCCAAGGCGCTCGATCAACCAGGATCGGTTGTAGAGAGCGCGGAACTCCTGAAGGGCGTGAACCAGTTCCGGTATGGAACGGAAGTGGCGAACCCAGAGCAATTGTTCCTTGAGCGTTCTGAAAAAACGTTCGATGCAGCCGTTGCCCTCGGGTTCACGGACGAAGGCGGGCGAGGACTCGATCCCGAGGAACCGGATTTCGTTCTGAAAGTCATCGCTCATGAACTGCGATCCGTGATCGTGGCGAAGCTGGAGTCCTGTCGCGCCATGGGCGTGAAAGCCACCGAAGTGCTCGTTAACGCCTTGCCGGATCGGGTCCAGGGCCTCAAAACGAGTCGCCCGTTTGACCGCATGGATGCCGACACACTCCGCAGTGCAATGATCGACTGCGGCGAACACGGTGACCTGGCCCTCCTCGATCGTCACGGTGGCTGTGGCGTCAATACCCCACATCTGATTCGGGCGCTCGGTCACGATGGTTCCGGTATGCACCTTCTCGGCGACGGGCGCCGCTTGCCGCTGGGGCGCCAGCAGCTGCGCGTCCCGCATCAAGCGCAGGACCCGGGCCTTCGAGATCCGGACACCCGCGAACCGGAGCCGAGCCCAGAATTTACGATGGCCTTCTCCGGTAAACGGCAAGGCCGCGATCTCCTGCCGGAGCCGTTCGGTCAGTTCCTTGTCGCTGAACGCGGTCTTCGGTCCGCGCTTGCGTGCCTCGAGCGGATTGTGCCGCCGAGTCCGTTGCCAATAGTACGTCGACCGGGGCATGCCCCAGGCCCCCAAGACTCGGGCCAGACCATACGGCGTTCCGGTGGAGGGCGACTTGGTCCGGCTCATCTGTTCGACCTCCACCGTAGAAAAGGCTTCTCATCCTCCAGCTGCCGGATGCGTTCCTTCAACAGCTCGTTGTCCATCACCAGACCGGTCACTGCGGACTTCAGCGTCTTCTTCTCCTCGTCCGCTACCTCCCTCGTCCGGCTCTTCAGCCCGTCCTCGCCTCCTTGCAGAAACGCATCGCGCCAACTCGTCAGTGTCGCCGCCGTCACCGCGTACTTCCGGCTCGTCGCCTCCCGTCCTGTGCCAAAACTCGGCCCTTTTGAAATAGACCACAAATTAGCAGCTTAGACGCCCTTGGAATCCGCGCAGAATCCAGGGTAATTCGCGCCGCAGGGCTGACTTCCGACCCATGGGCTGGCGGATGAATAAATAGAAGGCACAGGAGGTCATAGCTGGTCGCGCCGCCAAGAACTTGTTTGACAACGCCACCGTATTCCGTGTACTAGATGGGGCCTGGAGACGGGGACGGGAATCGAACCCGCTCGGGCACGCCAGGCGTCACAACCAACGTGCCCGCCCAAGGGTTGCTAACCCCGGACCTTACCGGTCAGTCACCCCGCCTTTAGCGAGAGGGGCGGCGGAACTAGTTCCGTCGCCCCTCTTTCCTGTCGAAAACTCCGTCAACATATCAGATCGTTCTTCAACGAGAACCCGACTATACCGTCACCGAAGTCCTTCAGAGAATAGTGCCTTGCCTCCCCGTGTTCAATACCGTAATACACGACAAATGCCCTTGCTGTCATAAGATAAGATTCTGCATAATTTTGCTTGCGGACGATGTAGCTGTTTGATGCTCCCTTGTCGGCCGCTCGTATACCAACGATATGATTTTCCGGATCGAATAGAAGCTCGGCGTACAATTTCTCGACATCACGACCGCCTTTCAGAAGATTGAAGGCGGCTGCGTTTAAAGATAGGGTGCCACGCGTCTGAATGCCTACAATTGGATCGTTGACGAATGGTCTGGACTTGCGCTTGAAGGTCTCAAATGCCATAAATGTTTTCTCCACAAGAATCTTAACATCAGTAATGTTTTATTGTCAAGTGCATTCTGTAATGCGTCTATAAATGCACCAATATCTTGAAACGCTTAATAGTTCCGTGGGCGCTTCCGCCATCAAGTGTTGCTACGCCGCGTTTGAATGCTAGTGTCAGTTGGTCTGCGTGTGCCGACGACCGCCATCGCATGTAATGGGGTGCTTCTGCCATTAAGTGTTGGTGAGATGACGCTAAGACTTTACGCTGCATTAAATTACAGCCAAAATAGCGCTCGCGACCTTCGCCGCGCGCTAAATGAAGCGTAAGCGATTTTTTTGCAAAGGGATACGTACACATCACCAACAGCAAACAGCGTAAGCACCGGCACAGGACGGGGTCGTTCGGGCAGCTGAACTACAATCGAACTACTCACAGGGGCACTCTCCAGTTAAGGGTCGTAACACGCGACCGTCGCCTGTTACGACCGGATTCAGCTCGACGGGCACGACGCAGCGCCTATCCACTCGTTGACCTATCTCCAGCCTGCCTGCCATCAGGAGTGTTGCTCCTTGGACAGTTCATTCTCCAGGTCGTCAAGTCGTTGGCGTCCCAGCCTGATCATTTCAAGCGCAATGTCGCGCGAGTAACATGATCGGTCCTGCGGACCGTCATAAACAACAAGGCAGACCGAGCCCTTGGTGATCGGCTCGTTCGTGAACTTGCATGTCCGCCGAGCCTTTGCGACCTCGACCTCGGACCGTTTAACCATTTGTTTAGGACGCGGCATCTTTGAGCTTCTCCCTGACAAGGGTGGATAGTTTGTCGGCGATGTCCGGGGACGCATTGATTGCGCTCTCAAGCTGGACAATATTCGCCAACTGGCGTTGCCCGGAAGGAAGCCCCATCACGTTGTTCTGTTCCGCACTCGCGAGCCTGATGAGAATCTCGGAGTTGTGGTTACCGGAAAAGCTTTTCAGGAGGTCTCGTCCCCGGTGCTTAAGTCCCATGCGGTTCACGACGGTGTCGGCAATGGATCGCGTTTCCTGTTGCAGCCTGCCCCTGAGCGCCTCACGGCGCTCCTGCGGTTGGATAACCGGGTTAAACGCCGAGACCTGCCCTTCGGTCTGAGCCGCGGCCAAGCGTCTCCTCACAACCTCTTCCGTCAGGCCGAAGTCGGCCGGCTCAAATCCCTTCTCCCTGATCGTGTCGAACAGCTCTCCGATCATTACGTCATCAATTTTCTTCAAGTACCCTTTGCGCTGGTAACTCTCGACAACTTCATTCAGGACACGCATAAACGGACGGAGTGTGAGTCGAGGCGATCCCTCGCCTTCACCCTCGATTTCAAGTTCTCCTTGCAGGTATTCGTGGAAGAATTGCTGATCGTCATTGTCGAAGTTCGTAAAATCGCTCCACCATCGGTCATCGTTGAGACCGATATGAGAAACAAGGCAGACCCGGTTGGTGTGGGAGTACGGCGTATCCGGTTGTGCAAGACGCAGGATACGCCCGACGAACTGTACGTACGGTGAGAGACTTCGGTAAGGACGAAATACGGCGGCTACGGACAGTGTTGGCAGATCGTAGCCCTCTCCAAGAATATTCACCTGCACGACAACGTCGGTAACGCCGCTGCGCAAGGTTGCCTCAATGCGGTCGCGCTCGTCGTCTTTCAGGTCGCTGTTCAGAACCTCGACCCGCAGGCCATGTTCTTTGTACAGAGCCGCAACCTGATCCGCGTGGCGGATGGAGCACGCGACGGCGATCAACTGCCGGGGCGACCCCAGAGTCCGCATGTGGTGAAGTTGCTGAACGGAGGCGTTCACAATACTGCGGTTGCACTCTTCCGAAACCGCAACGCCGCGGCTGAACCAGTCTTTTTCGCGCATCTCCATGATCTCGGAGATGCCGAGCGTGTTGGTCGTTCCCTCGATAGAGAACGTAAGCTCGGTGGGTTTGACGAAGAGCGCGTCGATCTGCGAAATGAAGCCCATGATCATTGAGCGTCCGTAGCCGAACCTGTAGACCTGCTTGCCTGAAACCACCTTCCCATCCGAGCGCATCGGGGTCGCAGTAAACGAGACAACCTTGGCGTCGCTGAAATACTCGCAGAGTCGCGTCCAGGTCTCGGCGACATTATGGTGTCCTTCGTCAAACAAGATCATGTCAAAGTAGTCGGCCGGCAGCGCCTCGTACCATTTGTTGCGTGATCCGGAGAACTGCTGGATATTGGCGATAACGATGTGAGCAGCATCGCAATCATGAATATTTGCACCAGTTTTGAGTTCGGACAGGTAGGGGCCGTCTTTAGGGACGAACACCCCCCTCTTGCTATAGAAGCAGTTCGGATGGCTGACATTGAGTTCACGCCGTATGTTTTCCCGGATTGTAAGATTCGGGGCAATGATAAGAATACGGCCTTTTGCGACACTAAAGGGCGTCAGTCCCATCAGGCCCGTCTTGCCGCAACCAACCGGGAGCTGGACGTAGCACGGTTCGTCGCTGTGCTTGAAGTGGTCACGAATCGCGAAGTAGCCGTCTATCTGCGGTTCGCGCAGTGAAGGGTTCTGCCAGATGCAAACATCGGTATCACGAAAAAACCGTTCTATCTCGCCGTTATCCATTCCGGACCTCGCTCTTGCAGGCACTACTCTTTATATGATCGTGGAGGCGGTCGTAAGACATTACCGTGACTGCATCAGTTGAGAGCGCCCTGTATTTCTTGATCTGTTTCGGTTCGAGACTGCTACGTCGCCCGATGATGATAAATGCCATACAGTTGGCGTCAACGTCCTTCAGCCCGAGTCCCTCACGCGCGTAGGCAATATTGTCCGTAAGCCATATGCGCCAGTCCCGCACCTGCCCGAGCGCTTCGGCGAGCTTCTTGGCGGGCACACCGGCCTTCGTTAGCGCCTTCTCATTTGGGTTCTCCAGCTCGATCATGACCCAACGGAATCCAACAGAAGTGATGGACGCCAGGAGAAAGTCAGGTACATGCTCAGCACCAAGCCGTGGCCGATCAAGACACCAATAGTTACTGCCAGTCGGTGCCAGGGGGCCAAGAAGTACTGGAGACGATGCGAGGAAAGTTTGCAGGGGGCGCTCATCGGCTGCATCGCTGAGGACCCGATCGAACTCGTCAACGGTTTCGCAGGCGGGTTCACGCCCTGCCGTGACAAGGCTGTCAGCCCATTTTTCAAGAATGCGTTTGCTCATCTCTACAGTCAATTTGATACACTATCCGTTTCCACTTGCGAGAAACGGCCACGGTGTTAATACCGTGGGTTCGCGCCCGTTCAATCCTCACCGAGAACATCGCTGACTAGTTTGCCATGGCCTTCGTGGATCGCCTCGTGAAGCAGAATTCTGACTTCGCGGAGAAACTCTTCTGAGTGCGCATCGAGCGCAGGGCCCGGTATGGGGGCGGACCTCTCGCAAATCATGCGGATGACATCCGCACGGGCATAGGTGGACCCGGGCCCACTGTAATCGAATGCCCTCATCCAGTCCCTGCGCGGCACACGAATGAGTTTGGTTTCAACGAAGGCGTGAAGCTGGGAGAAAACCGCCCGCTGTACGCGCAAGAGTGCCTCATCAGCTTCTGCTATGGCAGGCATTTGCGGCTCCCACCGGATCGGTTTGTCAAGAAACCTCGTGATCGACTCCGACAGCCGCGCGACAAGGTCGGCAACTGGCTTCAGGCTCTTATACTCACCCCCGTCAATGTCGAGAACGACACGGCGGTTGAGCGCCTTGACTTGGGTCCAATGAGCTTTGGAGACATTGCTGGAGCCAGTGAAAAGGATGGCATTCCAGCGGGCGTGGAATTCTGTGGCCGCGGCCTGGATCGCGAGGACAAGCCCCGCCGTATCATAGACTGGGCAGACAGCGGTCTCTTCCGCGGG
Source organism: Candidatus Marinacidobacterales bacterium (assembly GCA_965219415.1). GTDB lineage: Bacteria > Acidobacteriota > Vicinamibacteria > Marinacidobacterales > DATDRI01 > CBDCNP01. The sequence goes on along the minus strand of CBDCNP010000002.1, from coordinate 4,854,429 downwards.
GGTTATGGCACCTTCACAGAATTTGATCAATTTCAGAATCTCGCGGACCGGACCGCGCTGTCTCTCCGTTAGAGGGCGGTCGAGAAACCCAGGCATGAAACAACGCTCATCTAGTTCGCGCTCGATCGCCCGCACGGCGGGCTGGCCGACGATCTCACGCAGGGCGATGAGTTTCTGGCGAACGGCGGACAATACGTGCGCGCGTTGTGCCTGAAAGTTTGGGAGATTCGCCTGCCCTTTCATAAGATCGAAATGCGTAAAGGAGAAGGCCAGCTTCTTCTGGTAGCCGCTGGCGGCGACCGCGCGAAGAACGGAAACAGGCGCTTCCATCATCGGACTTTTTGCAGAATCGACTAGCAGGATGACATCCACATCGGCAAAGCGCTGTGCGATCCGGGACGCAACGCCTGCGGCGGGATCGCCAACATGACCTAGCCCCTCGCCGTCGATTAGAACGAGACTAGCGCGGTGATCGGTAAATGTCGGAAAGAACGGCCCACGAATGCGGATGCCATCGACGAGCGGTGTCAGCAAAGTGCCAAACGCGCGGGCGTAGTTCGAGGAAAACCGTCGGACTTCGCGAATGAATTCGTTGCGGACCGCGCTTTCGTACTTCCAGGAGAGCGGCCAGCCATTGGTGTGCGTCCGGACTTCACCTAGGACAATCTGCTCAAAACGGAGCCTGACCTCGTCCACGATGTCATTGACGAGTTCATCGAAGTCAGGACGTGACTGCACAATGTCTTCGAACAGATCCTGGGCTGCTTCTTTTTCCAGTCCTTTTAAGGTGCCAAGCTCGACGTCCAGCTCGTTCTCTAATTGAATCTTGACATCGTCGGCAAGCGTTCTGATGCGGTCAAGATAGGACTGGAGAAGAGACTGCATCTCTTCGATGTCCACCTCTGTAGGCAGCAACTGGCCGTCTTCTTCGGGCGCAGGCTCCGGGGGCTGGTTGTCGGTCTCACCGTAGCTCCAATCGTCGTCGTCGGACTGCGGTTCCGAGGGAGAAACCTGTTTCCATGACCCGATGACGTATCCAAGGCGAAAGCGAAGGTCACGATGGGTCAGCAGCCTTTCCGCGAGCTTGTCGTCGGGTATTGAGTCCCACAGTGCGGTACAGGCATCGGCGACGCATTCATGGATATTCGTGTGGACGGTCTGTTCGGGGAAGAAAGTGACCACGGCCCTGTACTGTGGATCGTCGGACGCAATGACTTCGATGTCGGCAATGGTGGTTCTGGACGCGGACGTGGACGGAAAGCGGTCGCGTTCCGGGTGGGAACCGATAAGTTGCCTCAGTAGCGATGTTTTCCCCGCGCCCGTCGTTCCAACCATGAGCACCTGGGCGTAACCGTCTTCCCTGGTCGGTAGCGGGAAAGCAAGGTCTCTGACCTCCCATGAGTTCGTGGATGGCGATTCGATGTCGTCGTAGAACGCACGGACGACGATGGAATCGAAACGCCGCTCCGCTTCTGGACGCTTCGCCGCGTTATGCCACGTCTCGTCGCCGAGGATTGCGTTCATCTGATCGATCAGGACCTGCGCCCGGGTTTCATCGGACGTGTTGAGCCCGCGGCGAACCTTACGGCCCTGCTTGCCGCGGGCGTCTTTCCGCAGCGGGTGTCTAAAACTTAAGACCCATCCTGCGCCGTCTTTCGTCGAACTCTTCGATGCCGTGTATTGCGCCACCATCACGTTGTTCCTCCTTGTCCCAAAATACTCTATCAAACTAACTTTTGTGTGTCTATAGAGAAATGGAACAACCAGGAACAAAAAGCGGTTGGGATATGGCTGGATTGTAGTGGCTCCTCGGTGGGTGCTGTCGCAATTAAGTGTTGGTGAGATGACGCTAAGACTTTAGAGTGCATTAAATTACAGCCAAAATAGTGCTCGTGACCCTCGCTGCGCGCTAAATGGAGCGTAAGCATCTTTTTTGCGAAGGGATGCGTACACATCACCAACAGCAAGCACCGTACGACGTCCTGTGCCAAAACTCGGCCCTTTTGAAATAGACCACAAATCAGCAGCTTAGACGCCCTTGGAATCCGCGCAGAATCCAGGGTATTTCGCGGCGCATAGCTGGCTTCCGACCCCTGTGCTGCAGGTGGCAGGCGACGGGCCCACCGAGGGTGTTGGCGACAACTGTAAACTTCCCATTTATGGCAACCGAAAACTGCACACTTTCCGGATTTTGGGAGGTTGTGGACGATGCTCCAATCTGTTGGGGAGACGGACAGAAAGGAGCGTGGGCGGATGCACGGATGGGGGACGCGGATGTTGCTGAAGGAATGTCTGGCCCAAGGGGTATCGAAGACGGAGCTGTCGCGGCGGTTCGGTGTGAGTCGTAGGACGATTTACGAATGGATTGAGACGGGTCAGTTAGACCGGGATCTATCGGCCGGGGCGACGCGGTATTCTCGGCGGGCGCCGGTGACGCACAAGCTGGACCCCTACAAGGGGATCATCCGGGAGCGGTTGGAGGAGTTCCCCCGATTATCGGCGCAACGGCTCTTCGAAGAGGTGCAGGCGTCGGGTTACGGGGGAAGCTACGGCCGGGTGCGGGACTACGTGCGCACGGTGCGGGTGCGCGAGCCTGTGGAGACGGTAGTGCGGTTCGAGACGCCGGCGGGGCGACAAGGCCAGGTGGATTTCGGAACGTTCCGGCTGCCGTGGGGCCGACGTTATGCGCTGCTGGTGGTGCTGAGCTACTCGCGGCTGTTGTGGCTGCGGTTCTTTCCTCGGCAGACGATGGCGGTGTTGCTTGAGGGACTGGAGAGCGCGTTTCAGAGATTCGGCGGCGTTCCCGAGGAGTTGTTGTTCGACCAGATGCGCGCGGTGGTGGTGTCGGATGGGCGGGCCGGCGGCGGCGAGTTGGTGGTGAACGCGGAGTTTCTGCGTTTCGCGGCGCACTGGGGATTCCGGGCGGGCGCGGACCAAGGGGAAGGTGGAGCGGCCGATCCGCTACGTTCGGGACAGTTTCTTCTACGGCCGGGCCTTCGCCAACGACGAGGACCTGAATGCGCAGGCGATGCGCTGGTTGGAGGACCGGGCGAACCGGCGACGCCACGGTACGACCGGGGAGCGTCCCGTCGACCGCTTCCAGCGGGACGAACGGCCGGTGTTGGGTCCGTTGGCGAACGCGTGAGGTCAAAATACTCATGCGGCTTCCCGATGGTAGAAACGTAGTAACCCGCCAGGCCATTCACGGGAGCGCACCTTGCGCTCGGACTGAGGTAACTGGTCGCTGGCTGGGAACAGCAGCAGATTCTCCTTGCCTTGATGATTCCTCTTATGATGATAGTAGACGACGTACTCCCTAAGCGCATGACGGAGCGACTTCTCGCCGAACAGGATGAGCTTCGAGAGACATTCCTCTTTGACTGACTTCACCCAGCGCTCCGCGAACGAGTTCAAATCCGGGCTCCGTGCGGGCAGCTTGACGGGCGCGACGCCAACCGCCTCGATGGTCCGGTGGAACGACTCGCAGAACTTCGAGTCCCGGTCGTGAATGAGGTATCGGCTCGATGACAGAAAGCCGACATCTGCCATGGTCACGTTGCGAGCCACTTGAGTCATCCACTGTTCGTTCGGATGCGGCGTGATGCCGGCGACGTGGACTCGACGGGTAGCCAGGTGCATGAAGAACAGAACGTAGTACGTCACCAACCCGCCCTGAGTCCACACTTCCGTGGTGAAGAAATCTGTCGCCGCGAGCACGTCCATGTGCGAGCGGATGAATTCCCTCCACGTCGTGTTCTTCCGACGCTCTGGTGCGAGCGGAATGCCGTGGCGTTTCAGAATGTTACCGACGGTTTGGTCGGCCACTTCATGCCCAACGTTGGCTAGCGCCCCTGCAATCCGGTCGTAACCCCAGGACTTGTTCTCCTTGGCGAGACGCACTACCAGCTCTTCGATGTCGGCGTCGATCCGCGGTCGCCCTGGATACGGACGGTTCTCGGAGCTGTCGAACTTCTTCGCGACAAGCCTCCGGTGCCAACCTAAGATCGTGTCGGGGTTCACGATACTCGCGATCTCATCAAGGGCTTGCTTACCCAGACGCTTTCCGAGCTCGGCCAGAGACCGCCGTTCGCCATCGGTCAGGCGCAAGCGACCCTGGAGATGATTTCGAAGAACTCGATTCTCAGCCACAAGATACTCGTTGCGCAGGAGCAATTCCTCATCCACGGATCCTGAGATGTAGCTCAGCATGGTCTTCCAGTCCATCGCAACTCCTTCCGCTGAACTGGAATACGTATCCGACAGCGATGGCGGATTCAAGCGGCCTTTGGAAAGGTGCAAACTGCTGACCCGCTGGGCGTTCGAGTATTTTGACCAGACGGGAAGCACCATCGACGGCGTTTCCCGGACCTCGTTCTGTAGAATCCGTTGTGAATAATACTTCTGGAACCGACTTTTCCATACGACGGACATGCGGGATTGAGACATCTGCGATTCTTCACTTCGGCTCGGCCCTGACGATGAGAGAACTGTGTCTTCAGAATTCTGGTTCAAACTCTAGCACGCAGACGGGTTAGGGGCTGGCCGCCAACACTTAATTGCGGAAGCACCCTGTTAGGTGGAACTGCTAAGCTTGCCCTTGAACCTCAACATTACGAACTGCGAAAAAGTTAGGGCGAGATGTCGGAGTAGTCGTGCCTGTTCTGACTGGGCCATGTAGGGGTGTCCACCCGTTTCACTAAGGAGTCCATAGACAGATGCTACGGCGGCCTTTTCTTTTGACTCCAGAAGACCCTCTTGTTCAAGGTAATCGCGAACTCGAACCGGTCTGTTGCGAATACTATCGGGCAGAGCTTCGCCCCTGCAACGCGAGCTGTGAGCAACGGCCAATTCACGTAAGACGGATTCCAAAAACTTTCTGGAATTCGATATCGAATCGTCCCACCTGTTTGCAACGTAATGTGATTCAGTAAGGTCCAAATGATGGAAAGTAGTTTTCTGGTTTGCCAATGATAACTCTTCGTACAAGGTGTGGATTACACCAGTTTCCTCCTTAGCTTCGAGGACACCGTTTTCAGATTCAAGCAAGCGGCCAGATTCGAAGCGGTAACCCTCGAGTTCCAATTGCTTGCGCAACTTCGCGACGGCGTCTAACGTACTCTTGTCAGAGTGCCTTGTGTTCTTCGTGTTCCAGTAGCCTAGGATGTCTTCTGCAAGATCATGCAAATATCTCTGTCCGAGCTTCTCACGCTCTCGCCATGACCAATTAGGAGTTGTCGCGACGAGGCTCTCGCCCGTATGAAGCGTCATCAAGAACTCCTTGAATCTCCGTGTTCTAGTCACTTCGTAGGTCTTCTTGGCTGCATTGCAGAAGTAAGCGGGACAATTATTATCGAATAGGAAGTCATAAAGCCGCAACGTGTCGATTGTGTAGTATTGAGGGCCGAACTCCCGGTAATGAAGTTTACGAAATGTTCTTTCGTAAACCCCAGCAATAGCTCTTGCCGCCTTTCTTGAAATCATCTTAACCACCCGGGAGCGTGCTTTTTTGTCTAACGCGCGTAGTGACTTGTCCGCAGCGGCCACTAACCCGCTCCCACGAACTAAGTTAGCCTAGGACCATGTGCAGTTTACTCCAGGTGCCCAGAGTCTGGGATTTCAGACACCAAGACTGCTCGACTTGGTCTGAACCCTATGGGTGCTTCCGCCATCAAGTGTTGGTGAGATTACGCTAAGACTTTACGGTGCATTAAGTTACAGCTAAAATAGCGCTCGTTCCCCCGCCCCACGATTTCTTTGGACAGTGATTTGAGAGAATACCGAACAGGAGGATCACGATGTCCAGAGGAAGAAATACAGAATCGGGGGCGGCGCAGGGAGCCCGTAGGGCGACCGAAGCGGCCCCGGATGCAGCGCGACGCGGGAAGGTCCGTTGGTCGGCCCGGCGGAAGGTAACGGTGGTGCTAGAGCTAATGCGTGGCGTCGAGCTGGAGGCGACGAGCCGGAAGTACGCGGTGACGGCGGCGACACTGACGAGTTGGCGCGATGCGTTTCTGCAAGGAGGCGAGGACGGGCTGAAGAGCCGGACGAGGGAGGTAGCGGACGAGGAGAAGAAGACGCTGAAGTCCGCAGTGACCGGTCTGGTGATGGACAACGAGCTGTTGAAGGAACGCATCCGGCAGCTGGAGGATGAGAAGCCTTTTCTACGGTGGAGGTCGAACAGATGAGCCGGACCAAGTCGCCCTCCACCGGAACGCCGTATGGTCTGGCCCGAGTCTTGGGGGCCTGGGGCATGCCCGTGTGGTCAAAATACTCGAACGCGCAGCGGGTCAGCACTTTGCACCTTCCACAAGGCCGCTTGAATCCGCTATCGCGGTCGGATACGTATTCCAGTTCAGCGGAAGGAGTCGCGATGGACTGGAAGGGCATGCTGAGCTACATCTCAGGGTCCGTGGATGAGGAGTTGCTCCTACGCAACGAGTATCTTGTGGCCGAGAATCGAGTTCTTCGAAATCAGCTCCAGGCTCAAGGCGAGGAGGTTGAGCCAAGTCTTCTTCCCCATAGCAGACGTCGATACTCATAGTCTTCGACGAACTCTTTGGCTGGTACTGTCAAGTTGACAAGAAGCTAGCTGACCGACACCCAAGATACTGGACTTGAGCCCGTCGTAAACCCACCATTCTGGGCATCAGAAACAGCCGTCAGCCTCAACTTGACAATGCCGTCTCAAAGGCTGTCGAAGAAATCCTGCCTAGGCTTGACAACTTCAACGGTCTCAGTGCTGATGCCCAATCCGAGCTTCCTCAGCAGGATGCAAAGATCAATACCGTCGATCAGATCGATAGCCGGTGCTCCGTCCCTCACGGCTTCTCGCTTTGCATCCTGGGTAAACCCTCCTGTGGTGATGAACAACCCCTTGTCTGCGCGACCGACCATCGCTCCCCTGAAGTCCCGGATCGCAGACGCACTGACCGAACCCCTGTACCGCTTGCACTGAAAGCGAACATGAAAGGAGATGAGGTTGACCCGCAACACGCCGGAGCCGTCGATGCCACCGTCGCCAGAGCGGCCCATTACTTCCACCTTCGTAAATCCTGATTCCCGAAGGACGCGCTGGCAAAGACGTTCAAAGGCGGCAGGCTCCACGCGTCGAACAATGCTCAAAAGGGCTTTTTTCCAATCCTGCTCATCTGTCACATCATCTGCGTTCCGCGATCGCCTCGCCTTGTTCTGTTTCGCGCGTCCCAGACGGACTAGATCATGCATTTCCTGCTCCGTCTGAATCCTTCGGCCAACGTCTGTGATCGTCCAAATGCCACGTGACGTATTGTCGATGGCGCCGGCAAACCGCAGATTAGTTCGCACCCATGCAGCACGATAATCGACTTCGGATTGTGGGCCATCTTTGTGCGGGACGTCTAAAAGCTTGTCGGGTAGCGCCAGATCGGTAGCCACCTGCTCCGAAAGCTCCTGGATAGAGGCGGAACCACCCCGGTCTTTCAATGCTTTGAGGGTTGGCCAATACAAGTCTTTGTCGCTGGGAATTTGGCGCTCGTCAGTCATTCTTCTCGTTCAAATTGTACCACCTGGTCGTTCAAATTGTACCACCTGGATGCGTCTCGACTACCGTGGAAAAAGAACGGTGCCCGTCCTTGTGCCAAAACTCGGCCCTTTTGAAATAGGCCACAAATCAGCAGCTTAGACGCCGTTGGAATAGGCGCAGAATCCAGGCTATTTCGCGCCGCAGGGCTGACTTCCGACCCATGGGGCTGGCGGATGAATAAATAGAAGGCACAACACTGATTTCACACCAAATTGATATATTGGCTTGGAGTTGCAGATGCCAAGTGAACGCCCGTTGATCGTTGGCGAAGGGAACTGGCTTGATGATGCAGATCGAATGCTCATGAGTAAACAAGTGGACTTTCGCGAACCAAGGGATCGATATCCCGTTTCGACGCTGGTCAAACTTGGAGAGTCTCAGTTCGCGCCTGGGTGTCTGCGGACCATCCGGATCTCCAAACCGGAGCTCTTTCGTCGCAGCCGGGATCCCAATGAGACGCGCGCCCAGCAATCAACGGAGCACGTCGACGATATCGACGAACCAGAGGGCCTCGCCCAGCTGCGAGCCGCCGAGGTGAACCGCGCAGCAGAACTTGTGGACTCGCGGAGTAGAGTCACCGCGGATGGCATGCACGTCAGCCGAACGCGCCGTCAGAAGACAACCACCACAATTAACCTTCGAAACCGCGGTTGGATCTACTGCACTGCAATTGAGCCGACCAGCGATGAGGAATGGCGTGACCTGAAAGCGATGATGCCCCCCGAGTACGACCACACGTCCTACATTTACCGCCCGCGCGCCTTCGCGTTGGCGCTAGGTTCTATGTTGGCGGACCCGTCCTGTGCCAAAACTCGGCCCTTTTGAAAAACCATGTCTGTAATTTAATGCACCGTAAAGTCTTAGTGTCATTTTACCAACACTTAATGGCGGAAGCACCCATGAGGTCTGTGTGAGCGGCAGGGCTGCCCGATCGAACAACGGCTGCCTGACCAACAGTAGGAATTGCACATGGTACGTCATGATGGATCCGAAGATAACACCCTCGGGCCAGACGATTGTAAAGCCTACGGCCCTTGGCCCCGGCGCAAACACAGACACTAAGCTGCTGATTTATGGCCTATTTCAAAAGGGCCGAGTTTTGGCACAGGACGGGGTAGACTTTTTGCGGAACACAGGATTCAAGCAGCCCAGCCAGCGGACAACACCTCCGCCTGTTCCAGTACCGTCCGGGTCGCCTTCTCCTGTTTGTCCGGCGGGTAGCCGTGTCTGCGAAGGATACGCTTGACCAGCCGGCGGAGATTGGCCCGCACATTCTCGCGCAGGGTCCAGTCGATGGTAACGTTGCCGCGCACGGTCTCCACCAACTCTCGTGCGATATCGCGTAGGGTCTCGTCACCCAGTACCTGGACTGCACTGTCATTGGTTTCAAGCGCGTCGTAGAAGGCCAGCTCTTCTTCTGTGAGCCCGAGCTTTTCGCCGCGGGCGTTCGCCTCCCGTAGCTCCCGGGCGAGCTGAATCAGTTCCTCGACCACCTGTGCCGCTTCCACAGCGCGGTTCTGGTAACGGCGGAGCGTTTGTTCCAGCATCTCGGCAAAGGAGCGCGCCTGGACGACATTTTTCCGACGGCGGGTGGCAAGCTCGCCCTTCAGCAGCTTCTGCAACAGCTCAACGGCGAGGTTGCGCTGCGGCATGCCCGTCTGGTCAAAATACTCGAACGCTCAATGGGTCAGCAGTTTGCACCTTACGGCTTGGCGGGTTGCTAAGTTTCTACCATCGGGAAACCGCATGAGTATTTTGACCTCACGGGCTCGCCAGTCTTGAGTTCGTTTGTGTTTTTGGACAGGACGAGGTCGCTTAAACGTGAGCCGTGGAGAGTTTCAACTAAGAATGGGCTTGACTCCAGGTTCCCGCGACCGCCTTGATGGTGGTGGCCGCCGTCACCTTTTAGATGCAGTCGCCTTCGCTAAGGGATGTTTTATGAAGTGTTGGTCCAAGGCGTCGCCGATGGTTTTGAGTCTGAGACTCGACACGAGCTTGCGTACAGCCGCGCCATCTTTCCAGGCGATCGGCCGCCTCCTGCGGTGTGCCTGTTCAGACTTCAGCTTGTCGAGGGCATCCGCCTCAAACGTGCCGGTAGTCCAGAAGGCGTAGGTCTGATCGCGTTCGCGTAAATGCTCCCGGCTCGCCACGTAGTCCTGCACGATGGGAAGCTTGCCGAGCCAGTCTGTCACCTCTTCGAGCGATACGGTTCGGCCTGGGCTCTTGCCCTTACACTCGATCACATGAACTGCATTTTGATCCGTCACACAAACCACATCTAAGTCGGCTTGTTTTCCGCTTTCACGATGGGTATGCAGGACGCCGAAATCAATGCTTCCGCCGATTTCACGCTTGGCGATATGGGCTGCGATAAGTTCAAACAAGATGCCCCGCATATTGCCGGCACGGCCCTCGATCTCAGAGAGCTGGTCCAGAAGTTTGTACAAGCGATCACCGTCGACAGCAGCAATGGCAGCCGCGTTTTGTAGGGTCCTCATCAAGTCGGCGAGGGCGTCCGCCACATGCCGTCCAAACAGGTTCTTAGGTGTTGTCAGCATCAATCCAACCTTGTGGCCCTCCGTTAGGGCAGCGCCGGTAAATCTTTCGGCCATAAGGATCGGAAAAAGTGCACCGCTGTTTGAGGTTTTCTGGTAGGTCTGCACCTTGCGGATAAAGTATCGGATATGATGAATATCCAGCTGGCGTTCGGTAAACACATCGGCCACCACAAAGCCATTCTGAATATTTTTACGCCTGAGGGGAAGCAGATAGCTCGGGCCGGTCAAATCCCATCTGAACTGACCCACCATAAGGGGATGGCTCTCGCCGCGAATGGCGATCGTATTACGGCTGCCGATGCCGTCCTGTGCCAAAACTCGGCCCTTTTGAAATAGGCCATAAATCAGCAACTTAGTGTCTGTGTTTGCGACCGGGCCAAGGGCCGTGGGCTTTACAATCGTCTTGGGCGGGCGGGTCGTCACCATGCAGATGACCTCCTAGTCGAGAGCGAATATCGAAGCGTGTGCCTGAAGCTGTTTTCACGCTACGCCGAGCGGGCCCACCAAGGGTGTGCCTTCTATTTATTCATCCGCCAGCCCATGGGTCGGAAATCAGCCCTGCGGCGCGAAATACCCTGGATTCTGCGCGGATTCCAAGGACGTCTAAGCTGCTGATTTGTGGTCTATTTCAAAAGGGCCGAGTTTTGGCACAGGACGGGTACATCGACCGCCTCGTTTCCGTAGCGCCAGCGATGCACGACCTCGGTCGGCGGGACAGCTTGAATCCTCGTGTAAAACCATAGCTTGCCCACATCCGCTGGGTATCGGTTGTAGTCCCGTTCACGGCAGGACCATTCGTCCCGATCGCCCTCCCGGCTCCGAATCTCCATCTCCTCGCATATCCGGGCGATCGGAACAGGATCCGGCGCATAGATCACTGTAGCTAGTTTCTCCTCGTAGTCAGACAGCTTCCCGCTACGGTTCGCGATACTGTTGCCGAAAACATTCAGGCTGTATGAATTGCCAAGCTCCAACCCGAAGACGTCGAAGCGGCCGTTCTCGTCAACCCATGCCAACTCGTCGTTAACCACGACTAGGGTCCCCGACCGATCCATTCCCCCCAGTTGCCTCACAACGCCGCTTACCGAAGCCTCCGCGGGGGAATCTCGGGACCGGTTTCAGCTCAGAGGTCGCTCCCGCTACCGACCTGTCTTCAAGCAGAGAGTGATGTCCAGCCCCATCCGCGACGAGAACGTGATAGATATCTTCCGGAATCTCCTTGAAATCAACCCTCGCTGCTTGCCCACTATCGCTGACAGTGCCGCGGTTCCGGGCTGGCACGAGGAACACTGAAAGTTCATCCGCTCGCACTTGGCTCGAGAGCGACTCGATCTCGATCGAGACATCGCGCAGGCGAGGTCCTCGTATTGAGATCTTCGTTCCTAGGAATTCAATGGTTTCGACAGGAACAGCTAGTAGGGCTCCCAGAACGATGGAGGCGACAAGGAAGGACGTAATACCTTTCCCGTGGAGCTTGATCCCCCTGTAAATCGCTACGCAAGCAAAAGCACATGTCAAGACAACCAGCAGAATGTCAATCCACCACATCTCGTATTCTCCTTGATTCTCGGGCTGCGCAGCCTGGAAGCTAGCTTATCGATCCGGGTGCATTCACACCTGCCGCAATAGGCTGGTAACAGAATCCTGATTTCTTCCCGGACGCGGGCGGCGTCTTGTTTATGGACTTAGCTCAGAGGGCAGATACGCGACGGACTAATCAACCGAACAAATCGGTATGGGTTCCAGTCCGCACCAGGATGAGAGCGTCATCCTGTTGGTCCCAGACCAGCAGCCAGTCCGGTTCGATGTGACATTCCCAGCAAGAAGACCAGTCCCCAGCTAACCGATGCTGCCGATGTCGTGTGTCGAGAGGCTGATTCGACAGGAGCCGTTCCACGACACTCCAGAGCTTGTCGATATTCTTGCCGCGCTTCCTGCTACGCTTGAGATCCTTCTCGAATCGCTTCGTGGTGAGCAGGCGCATGGATCAACCGTGACGAGCTTTGAGATCCTCTAGGTCGGCGTATTCTGTGAGTCCCTCTCCTGCGCGGGCCTGTCTCAGCGCCGCGATGGTCTCGGCATTGGGAACTTTTACCGCGAACGGCAAACCGTGATGCAGCGTCACCTGTCGATAAAACAGCGTGATAGCCTCGGTTGGCGACAAACCGAGACCTGAGAAGACTTCTTCGGCTTGGCTCTTCAACTCCGGCTCAACACGGGCACGGATCATTTCGGTCTTGGCCATTTGGACACCTCCCTGTCCTGTTTTCTGACAATGTACCACAAACGGGGAACACCGCGAGTTTCTGGGCGGTAGGGTCGAGGGCTGGCGCAGTGCTCCGTAGGCACGGCCTATCTGTCTCTCCCCGTTTCCTATGGGAGTGCCTCACTAGCCGCACCGTAAGTCCGTTTCCAGCCTGTGCCTTCTATTTATTCATCCGCCAGCCCATGGGTCGGAAGCCAGCCCTGCGGCGCGAAATACCCTGGATTCTGCGCGGATTCCAAGGACGTCTAAGCTGCTGATTTGTAGTCTATTTCAAAAGGGCCGAGTTTTGGCACAGGACGGGACACGTTGATGAACCTGGTGGAACGTCCCTACGTGGGCTTGGTGTTCTTCGTGCCGGGCTTGACCGAAACGCTTCGGATCAATGGGCAGGCGGAGATTTCCACTGATCCGGAACTGCTGAAGCCTCTAGCCATCCAGGGCACGTTGCCCATCTCCGTCCTCAAAGTGACGGTGGAAGAGGCGTTCCTCCACTGCGCCAAGGCCTTGATTCGAGCCCGGCTCTGGAATCAGGAGGCGCAAGTTGAACGCTCTTGCTTCCCGACCTATGGGCAGGTGCTGGCGGATCAGATCGCAGGAACTGACGCGGCCGAGATCGACGCCGGCGAGGCAGAGAGCGCCCGGACTGAACTCTTTTAGCCCCGATTCCCGCCGACACGTTGGCTTGACCCCAACCTTCCGGGAATCGGGAATCCTTCATTCAAGGGAAGCCGTAGTTGTGCTCCGCAAAAAGTCTATCCAGTGTTGATTGCGCGTTTTAAACCTACCATGGTCGGCGGCTTCTGGCCGGTTTTCTTTTTTGCGGAGCACAGGATTCAAGCAGCCTCTTTGGAAAGGTGCAAACTGCTGACCCGCTGGGCGTTGGCGTTCGAATATTTTGACCAGACGGGTTGAGCTTCCGAGCGATACTCAAACGGCGCTATTGTAATGGCCTTACACGAAGTTGACAAACCAGAACGGTATCGCTGCCCTAAAGAGCAGACGGCCACACTGGAACTGAGACACGGTCCAGATTCCTACGGATGTAGCGATGGCGACGACCAACAATGTCAAGGGATGGATCGGCGTGCTCATCACCGAGGATTCTAGCTTCCATTGGCGAACCAAGCGTAGACACGTCTAATACGAAACGGCCCGGCGCGTGAGTCTGGAGTTCGTTTGTGTTTTTGGACACGTCGGGAATCATCAAGGCAAGGAGAATCTACTGCTGTTCCCAGCCAGCGAACAGTTACCTCAAGTCCGAGCACAAGGTGCGCTCCCGTGACGGCTTGGCGAGCTGCTACGTTTCTACCATCGGGAAGCCGCATGAGTATTTTGACCTCACGGCTGAGGACGAACTTCTCGGCGACCAGCCGAGTAACGCGAGCGACCAAGCTGACTCAGGCTGTCTCTCGCCACTCGTATCGATGGTGCAGTCCACCGACTCGCGGCAGTGCGACGACTTTCGCCGTAGCGGAAGCACCCTGATGGGTCCGCAGGCGCGCGTGACCAACATTCCTTCATGTCGGGAGCGTACACGCTCGCCCCTTCCCCTTGTGATTCGCCCAGATACTATGGTAGTCTGGACTGCAAGGGGACAAGTGATGTCTAAAAGGATGCGTCAGCCTATCTACGGCTGGCTGGTCCTCCTTGTTGCGCTGGGGACCGCGGTCGTTCTGACGGCTGGTCTCCTCCCAGGACCGTGGCACAGTGACGGTCAAGGATGTACACCCTGCAAGGTAGCCAGTCAGCCGACACTTTTGACTGCAGCGCCGGTCACGGCAGAACCGCCGACGCAGCGCGCCAGCTCGGCACCTCAGGCGTCTGAGTATCGAGAGCTATCGCCAGCCAGCTCTCTGAGCGCGCCCCGAGCTCCACCCGCCTAACTCCCCACCCAGCCTGTTATCGCTTTTTCTCAGTCGTCGTCTATCTAGGGGGGAGATTGCCATGAGGTCGTTCGGTAGGAGTTTGTTTGTTTTCCATATGGTCGTGGTCGGACTCATAATCGGGAACGTGAGTTCAGCTCAGGAGACGGGGGCCATCTCCGGCACGGTGGTGCTCGGAGCCATCGGCGAGCCCGTTCACGGAACACTTGTATTGATCGTCGAATTGAGACGCTCGACCACCGTCAATCACGAGGGTCGCTTCGAGTTCGAGGGGGTACCGGTCGGAGACTACGAGATTCTGGCTCAGCGAGACCACCTGACCGCCGAGAGGCAGCGGGTATCGGTGGCAGCCGGGACAACGGCGGAAGTGGATTTTTCTCTGGAGCTATCACCTATCCACGAATCGATGACCGTAACCGCCGAGCTAGCCGGCGAGGTGGTGACCCTCGAGGCTTTCAACACCGTCACTTCGCTAGATTGGGTGGAACTCACGAAGAACCCCTCTATTTCGGTGGGAGCGATGTTAGAAAAAGATCCAGGGGTCGCGAAGCGGAGCTTCGGGCCGGGGTCGGAACGACCGATCATCCGCGGCTTCGACGGAGACCGGGTATTAGTAATGCAGGATGGTATCCGAACCGGCGATCTCTCTAGCCAGTCCGCGGATCACGGGGTGACACTCGATCCCAGCGGTTTGAGGCGTCTGGAGTTGGTGAAAGGGCCTGCGACCCTCCTATACGGAAGTAACGCCATCGGTGGTGTGGTCAATGCTGTCACACCGCACGAGGCCCTCATCCGTACGCAGTTGGAGGGATTCTTGGGACAGGTCTCGGTTGACGGAGGGACCACCGACAACCAAGCAGGTGCCAACGGTCAGTTTCAGTTCGGCCAGGGCAATTGGGCCGTCTGGGGCGGTGCGAGTGGTCGGCGCACGGATGACTACGACACACCAGAGGGATCCGTCGCGAACTCGGCTTCTCGACTCTCGAATGGCCGAGCCGGGGTCGGTTACTTCACGGAAAGAGCCTATTTCAGCGCTGGGTATCAGCACGAGAATGGCCGCTTCGGCATCCCCTTTGCGGGTGAGTTTCATGCTCATGGCCACGAGGAGGCAGAGGGGGAAGAACACCATGAGGGGGAAGAAGACCATGAGGGGGAAGAAGACCATCACGAGGAAGAAGAGCTCTTCGTCGATGTGGATACCGTACGCCAGTCGGCACGACTCGATGCCGGCCTCAGAAACCTAGACAACCGTTTCTTCGACGCTTTTCGCGTGGTCATGAACTACACCGACTATACCCACGACGAGGTCGAGACGAGTGCGGGCGTCGACACCGTAGCCACGACATTCGACAACAACGTGTTCGTGGTCCGAGCCGCGGTGGAGCAGCGTCGCACGGAAGAGCTCAACGGGACATTCGGTGTGGAGGCAACGTTTCGGGACTACAACTCGGTCGGTGAGGAAGCCCTGGCTCCCGCGACCACTCATGGCGCCTTCGCGGCGTTTGCCTATGAAGAACTGCGACTGTCCGGTGCGGCTCGCCTCCAGTTTGGCGGCCGCCTGGAATACAACGACTACCAACCCGAAGAGCGCGGAGGACTCGGTCACGCGAACGAAGGGGAAGAGCATGAAGGCGAGGAAGACGACGAGAACGAGCACACCGACCTCGAGCCTCCCGAAGCCCGGCCGCGCTCGTTCACGGGTGTTTCCGGCTCGATTGGGCTTCATGTAGATGTGGCCACCAACACCGCGCTGGTGGCCAACTTCACGCGCTCGTACCGCGCGCCAGCGCTCGAAGAACTCTACAATTTCGGGCCTCACGTTGGCACTCTGGCTTTCGAGGTGGGCAATGCCGACTTGGAACGAGAGGCGAGCATCGGAGTAGATCTTAGCTTGAGGAACCAGTCACGCCTACTCCAAGGGGAGTTCAACGTCTACTACTACAACATCGACAACTTTGTCTTTCCGGCGTATACGGACGAGATCGTCGATGGTCTTCTACTGGCTCCCTTTCTACAAGGCGACAGCCGATTCGTGGGTTTCGATGCGAAAGGTGTATTCAGCGTCCACCGCAATCTGTTTCTGGATGTGGGTGCGGGCTATGTCAATGCTGAGCTCACCGACACGAACGAGCCCTTGCCTCGAATCCCGCCGTTCCATGGACGCA
Organism: Candidatus Marinacidobacterales bacterium; assembly: GCA_965219415.1. GTDB lineage: Bacteria > Acidobacteriota > Vicinamibacteria > Marinacidobacterales > DATDRI01 > CBDCNP01. The sequence goes on along the minus strand of CBDCNP010000002.1, from coordinate 4,837,996 downwards.
TAGGTTTCAGCGTGGTCTACGAGGGACTCAACATAGAGCCGGAGGTGGTCTTGGCTTCGAAGCAGGATCAGATCTTTCGAGACGAAACACTTACCGAGGGTTACACGGTTGTGAACGTGGTCGGTTCCTATACGCTGGCCCGGGGTCACAGCGCTCACATTTTCGCGGTCCGGGGCTACAACCTCACAAACGAGCTTTATCGGAACCACACTTCGTTCATCAAGGATCTGGCTCCCGAGATCGGAAGGGGAGTCAAGGTGAGTTACTCGTTTCGATTCTTTTAGACGAACACCGTGAGACGGGTGGGGAGGGGGATTCGCCACAAGGCCTTGGGATGCAAAAGAGAAGATCGCGTACCCGTCGTATCCAAAAAAACAAGGTTGTCCATCATCATTATTAATCCGGGACTGGACTCTAGGGCCCGGACCGCGTCTGGTCAAAATATTCGAACGCCCATCGGGTCAGCAGTTTGCACCTTTCCAACGGGAAGCCGCATGAGTATTTTGACCTCACGGGTTCCTTCCCTGATGGACTTGCTCTTCCCGGCGTCGACTTCTACCGCGACGTAAGGCCGGAGGGCGGTGTATCCCTGCTATATGGACTCCATCATACTAATGCAAGGGTTCCATCCTGGGAGGGTGAGATCAGGCACGCAGGGCCAGAAGGTCCTCGGCGCCTGAACCGGAAGACCGCACACCAGAGTATCATATCAGGCGGCAACCTCCGCGTGTTCGAGAACCTCGCTCAGACGCCAGAGGCGATAAGCCCAAACAGCAAAGCGACCGCAGACTCCTCGCTGGAGAACGACGCTTGGGTTTTCGTCCGGCGTCGAAATTCGCGGTTGAGATTCTCCCGTCCTGTGCCAAAACTCGGCCCAGCCGGCATCGACGAAAGAACTGCGCCTATCGAAATCAGGCTAAAACTCTAGCACGCGAACAGGTGTCGGGTGGAAGGTGGCGTTGAAGTGAACGATGTGCCGACGGCCGTGCTCGATGACGAAGAAGCCGTACAGCAGCCGGAGCGACGCGGTGGGCACGGTGAACAGATCCATGGCGCCGATATCGTCTTTATGGTTGCGCAAGAAAGCCATCCATCGCTTCAGCTGGTCGGGCTCCGCGGGATGCCGCGGCAGGTATCGCGACACCGTAATCTCGGAGATGATGAAACCGAGCTTGGTGAGCTCAGCATGGATGCGTGGCGCCCCCCCGTCCTGTGCCAAAACTCGGCCCTTTTGAAATAGGCCATAAATCAGCAACTTAGTGTCTGTGTTTGCGACCGGGCCAAGGGCCGTGAGCTTTACAATCGTCTTGGGCGGGCGGGTCGTCACCATGCAGATGACCACCTAGTCGAGAGCGAATATCGAAGCATGTTCCTGAAGCTGTTTCCACGCTACGCCGGTAGAGCGCACCGAGGGGCTACCGTCGCCAGCAAACCATCTACGCGGCACGGCAGTAGTAGTTGAGAATGCCTCCAAGTCGCTCTCGCGACACGATGGGACCAGCGTCATTCGCGCTTGCCGGCAGAGGTGTGATGAGCTCGTTGCCGAGACCTTGGTGGTTCCGTTCGGTGTGATAGTGCACTACGTATTCGGTTATCGCTGTCCGCAGGTGTCGCTCATTGAGAGGTACGAAGCGGTCGAGACACTCTCGACGTATGGAGAGAACGAATCTTTCCGCGTATGCGTTCAGATTCGGACTATTGGCGGGAAGGCGGAGGGGCTTCACGCCTGAATCTCTCAACAGCCCACGTACTGCCTCAGTAAATAGCGGGTCCCGGTCGTGGATGAGGTACCGTTTGCCAAGGAGGAAACCATCCCACATGTCCGTGAGGTTTCTTGCCACCTGCTTCATCCACTCCCCGTTTGGGTCCGAGCTTATCCCACCGATGCACACGCAGCGAGTGGCGATATCGATGACAAACAGGACATGGTAGCGGACGAGCCCGAACGGGTTCACCACCTCGACGGTGAACAGGTCTGTCGCAGCGATAGCGCCCCAATGAGCCTTGAGGAAGGTGCTCCACGACATGCTCTTGCCCCGCTCCGGCGCAGGAGCGATACCGTGCTCGGCGAGGAGCCTCTTGATGGTGTTGCGTCCAAGTTCATGTCCGAGGTTCTTGAGTGCGCCCCGCAGGCGCGTATATCCCCACGTCGGGTTCTCTCGCGCCACGCGTACAATGAGCTCACGGATATCCTTCGCCGTCGGAGGTCGGCCTGGGCTCCGGTTCTTGCTGCCATCGTACTTAGCTGCGATGAGGTAGCGGTACCAGCGCAGAAGCGTAGCGGGTGTGGCAACGGACGCAATCTGGGCCAGCGCCTCGCGGCCCAAAGCCTGGGCCTTGACCGCGAGCCTGCGCCGGTCGTCGTCCGAGAGCTTGAGACGCTTGCCCCGAAGCCCGGCTCGGAGCACACGGTTCTCCTCTTGCAGGTAGTCGATCACATCCTGCTGCTGGCGGTTGACCCAGCCAGCCACAACGAGCAGTAGGAATTGCACGTGGTAGGTCATCATGGAGCTGAAGATAACACCCTCGGGCCAGACGATTGTAAAGCCTACGGCCTTGGCCCAGTCGCAAACACAGACACTAAGCTGCTGATTTATGGCCTATTTCAAAAGGGCCGAGTTTTGGCACAGGACGGGGTCGAGGTCGAAATAATGGCCTTGATTTCGTGTATGAGCTAGCGGCGTCCAATCTCGACGTTCGAGTAGGTGACGCCTTGAATCGACTCCGCGCGCTCCTGAATCCCGAGCTCGACGTAGTGCTGGCTCGGACTATACGATCGGCGGTAGTTGACGGTAATCATCCGATTGCCGTTCATGAAAACGTTGGCCTGATTTCCAGAGCCTGACGGTCCCCACGCAATATGCCAAGTGTAGGTCGTGGAGGGATCCCAGTTCAGGAAAGAGTTGCCCTCGTCGTGCTGCTCACCTTGCGCAATCCACCTTAGGCGGAGATAAGGTCCGTTGTGCCTCGGGTCCAGCTTTTGAAGGTGCACGCGAAACGGATTCGCTCGATAGTCCCCTCGGGTAGGATCCCACATTCCGAACAGCATGAATTGATCGAGACTGGGGTTGGAAGGTTGCATGCCCCAGGTGTCGAACTGCACGTAGCCGGAGGCCACCGGAGAGATGACGTAGCGGATGAAGTTATTCTTCTCCTGGACCTGCCAACCTTGGGACGTGAACGTCCCGCCCGAGACTTGCCCGATCGAGCCACCATTGGTGAGGGCATCGGTGAGGATGGCGTTCCCGTCGCCGCCGACGATCGGTTCCGGTTCCTCGGGAACGATGAAGTTGGCGATCATGGAAGTGAGCCGAATGGTGCCTAAATCCGCGTAGACACGCCAGAAATGCTTCTGCGCGCTCAGCTTCTTCTGAATCTGCCAGGACGTCTGTCCGTCCGAACCTTCGGGGATATCCCCCGCCCTGGCCACGATGTCGTTGAAGCCGCGGTCGGACGCCACCTGGAAGGTGTAGGTCGGTTCCTCGTCGGTCGTGGCGTTCTTGACTGTCAGTAACGGGGATTGCGATCTGACTTCTTCGCCCGGCTCTGGGCTGACAATTTCTGGTGGAACGGTACCCGGGGCGGCGGCTAGCGTTGGCTGGCCCTCGCCGCTTTCAACGTCCATGGGGGAGCTCGAAGTGGGCGACGGCCCTTCCTCCAAGGTGCAGGCTCCGAATAGAACCACGAATTCGAGTGCGAATCCGGCTAAAATCAACTGTGTAAGTCGGTTGACGTACATGCCCGCTCGTCCGTCACCGCCGGGGGTCTCAGGCTAGAGAACCATCGGCAGATGTTGGCAAACCTCCATTGCCCAGGGTTAGATGAGAGCGAATTTATGATACACGTCGAACACCAAAAAACAAAGTTTTTAAAAGCTTACACGCGAAGTCTCACGTAACACTTTAAGGCTCTTTGACCACAACAAGAAAGGTTCAATTACAAGCCACGCGGTGCTTCCGCGGTGCTTCCGCCATCAAGTGTTGCTACGCGGCTGCGGGCAGTGGTACAGGTGCGGAAGAGACCGGGTTGCGCGCCCTACTGAGCACGAAAACCTCGATCCGCGACCACAAAGGAATAGTCGTCGCCAAGAAGATGTCTCGAAAGGTGAGCCGTCGCGTGGTCAGACCAGCCTGCATAGCCGGAGTTCGGATCTCACGTCCGAACTTCAGAGCTCCGTGCGGTCGGACGAAGTTGTAATAGCAACGGAGCAACTCCAGGTGCTCATCGAGCCTCTCCGTCGAGCGAGCGTGGGAAAGCGTTCGTCTCGAAAGGTATGCCGAGCTTTGCCGGATGGTCAGATTCAACCGCTCGATGAACGACGTGTTCAATGTCGAAGAGTCCTCGGAGTTATTGAGCGCGTCTTCGAATCGCCACGCGGCTCCGTGCAGCGCTCTGCGTTCGACCTTGATGATACGATCGTTCCTGCGCGTTTTTAGGACCTGGCCGTAGAGACACGCTGGACCGAAGAAGCGACGGATGACCTTCTGGTAGAATTCGAATCCATCCGTGACGATCAAGGGAAGACGCTCGAAATTCATCCGTCTCGAAAGGTCGCGAAACAGAGCGTGAGTGTTCCGGTAGCTTCGCCTTCCCGTCACCGTCGATGGCCAGAGCCGAGACCAGACCTCGATCGTAACGAAGACCCAACTCGGTGTCTTCTTGTTGCCCGCGAACGTGCGAATCTCGTCGGCTTGAAGCTCTTCGGCAGCGAAGCCAGCGATCCTTCTGTGATTGAATCGACGACACCCTTGGGCTGCCTTCTCGAGCCAGCGGGCGACGGTGTTCCAGGCAATCCCTTTGATCCGGGAAATCGCGGAAATGCTGACACCCTCGACTCTGAGAGCGATGACTCCATCGAAAGTAGCTCTTCGATGTTGGAGACGGTAGTAGGGCGTGCCTTTCGTCGAGGAGAACGTCTTTCCGCACTCGCCGCACCGGTATCGACGGCGTTTCCCGGACCTGGTTCGGTAGAATCCGTGGCGAACGATGTTTCCGGAACTGACTTTGCCCCGCAACGGACATGCGAGATTGAGACATCTGCGATTCTTCACTTTGGCTCGGCCCTGACGATGAGAGAACTGTGTCTTCGGAATTCTGGTCCAAACTCTAGCACGCAGACCGGTTAGGGGCTGGCCGCCAACACTTAATTGCGGAAGCACCAAATGGAGCGTAAGTGCCTCTTTTGAAAAGGGATGCATATACATCACCAACAGTAAACAGCGCAAGCACCCGACGATCCGTCCTTCGCCGCGCTCCACCTCTCCAACACCGTTAAGCCAATCTTGAGTTGCTCTTCTCGCGCAAGCGATCGCATTTCACCAGACGCCAAAACGAGGGCCTGTACCGCGGGATTCACATCCTGGGAAAGAACGTCTGGATGGAGTGCCATGTACCACGTCGCAAGAGCTTGCATCTCTTCGGTCTGCTGACAGCCAAGAAGGTCATAGTATGTCGCGGCAATGAGCAGCACCGAATCGTTGGCTTCTTCCCAAAAGCCGTCCGAGACTTCGTCTGGATCGTTGTCGGCGTGCTTGAAGAAATTGGCGAAGCTGTTGCCCCTACGCCAGAACTCCTTCTCTTTTCCGGGCCTGATCATGGAATCGATGGGGTGCTCTAGACCTTTCTGTTTCGCAAGATCCCTGAGAATACGAAATCCCGCCATGGCGACCGTATGGATTGCCACAGGATCGTAGTTTCTGAAGAGCATCTGAATTCCGGTGTTGATCTGCCGCTTTGCAGCCTGAAGCTTTGTGATTTTCGTCTCATTCATGTGATCAAGGTCCGCGACCTGCTAGCCCAATCCTCTCACGCCGAAGAAACTGGCTGTGCATCGTCAAAACTGCCCCGCCCACGAAATCAAGGACTTACGCTCCGACCAGCTGAAGCGATGGATGGCTTTCTTGCGCAACCATAAAGACGATATCGCCGCCATGGAGATGTTCACCGTTCGCAGCCCGTCCTGTGCCAAAACTCGGCCCTTTTGAAATAGTGGACTTGACCCGCTTTCGTGGACACCTAATCCTTTGGGAGACAGGTGTGCTCCGCAAAAAGTCGATCCAGCGTTGATTGCGCGGTTTAGACCTGCCACGATCGGTTTCTCCGTACCGGTCGACCCGACGATGCCATCGGCGTCTTATAAATGTAGCTGGATGTTCCATCCATGCCGGAACAGCGAACGATACCCGCTGGTGAAATCGCGAAGTTCCCCCCGTCGAGAAACGCCCCTATCGCTTCATCTAGCTTCCGCCAGTGGGCGTGTTCCTTCGTGCGATCCTCGAATTCCGCTGCCTGCTTCGGGTCCGCGCCGGTTTACGGGCTCACAACAGCGACCCGCAGGCCACGCGACAGCCACGGGTTCCGCCTCACACGATTCTCCAACCCCCGCTTCTGATAACGGCGATACCACAGTGCAAACGCCTCTGCGGAGACGCCGCGCCCTTCGCGATGAAGGGGAAACTGATTTTCGACGAAACGCTCAGTCCTATATTCAGGGTTTACGGATGCGAGTCCTGGGCTGCAACGCATGGTCCTTTTCTGTGTGGTCCCGAAGACCGCCGCCGTATCCATCTGGTCGATTTTCAGAAACCACGTATCTCGGAGGAGGATTGGAACGTCTCGCTGTAGCTTCGGTTCGGTCACGTAAAACGGAAGGACATAAAACACGCTGGCTGGCGCATTCTGCGCGAGGTTGTAGAGAAGGTCATGCTGTTCCTGCATTAGGGTATACCGATACGGGAGCGTGTCAGACTTTCCCTTTGGCGCCTTGAACTGGAAGGCAAAGAGGCGTGCTGTAGGGTTCAGTTGGGCGAAGAAATCGACTCCTTCTTGACTTTCTTCTCGCTGGGTTAAACCGCGGAGATATGCTTTGGGCATGCCCCAGCCGTTACGGAGGATGAAGAGCAGCTCCGCTCCTACGTTCAGTTCTAGAGACTTTTCTGAGACCTTCATTGTTCAGGGGGATGACCTCATCGCAAACACACCCTTCCATCTTTCGTGAGGAGCACATACTCGGCCGCAGGCCGTTCCGAAGCATTGTTCAGCAAGGGGAAGGTGCGCTCATGGCCCCCTCATCGCTTTTCAATGCAACCACCTCCACCATCGTCAGTTATTGTAGCTGAGAATACAGAGGTGTTCGAACGCGCAATGCAGGTTCCTGAAATTCTAGTACTACTGAACACTCGCGTCAGCGACACAGCCTATCGGGTCGGGCAGCGCCTTGTTATCCGCGAGGACGTCGTGCGTAAATGCCTGCCTCTGATGGAAAAACTCGCCGTCGGCATAGCCACCGATGGTTCGCCATGTCGAGCAGCTTGTAAGCCATGAGAAGGGTTTTCGAACGAGAGCTCGCACCGTTGGTGACATGACTCCATCCTCTCAAGAGTTGGAGTTTCCGGGAAACCCGGGGCGGTTCAATCCACTTGAACATTCACTTTTCTCCTCGGGAATCCCTCACGACCGAAATTGGTCGCCGGGCCTTGCCCGTCGTGTCCAAAAATACAAACGAACTCAAGACCGGCGCGCCGGGACGTTTCGAATTAGAGGTATCTAGGCTTGGTCGCCAATGGGGGCTAAAATCCTCGGTCATAGGAGTTCGGGCGCGCAAGCTGGACGGAACGGATGCTCTGGGGGAGAGCTCTGCTCGGGATCTCCTATCGCAGACCCAGTGCCGCGTCGGCTGGTCTCCGCGAATTTCGAGAACGCCTCTAGGATTCGAGCTTTCCGCTCCGTTCGTGTTTTTGGACACGACGCGCTATTTAAAGCGAACGCCACCTTTAATAACGACTGCGACCCTCTTCATCGCTCTTATATCGTCGAGCGGATTTCCAGCCACCACGATGACATCTGCCCACTTACCGGCCTCGATGGTACCGAGCTTGTCCTTGAGGCCCAGGATCTCGGCTCCGTTCCTGGTCGAGGCCTGGATAACCTGCATCGGCGTCATTCCCATCTCCACCATGTAGCGCATCTCGTTGGCGTTGGGATCTTCTTGCGGCAGGTTCATGAACGCCGGCGTGTCGGTTCCCATCGAGAATTTGGCACCGGCGCGAATGAACCGGCGCATATTCGCTCGAGAAGTCTCCCGTCGTTTCTGCCGCTCGTTGTAGGTCATTCCCAAACGGCCCTCTCCGTGGATGACCAGCTCCTTCTCGTCGGGATGGCGTTGGTTGTAGACCATCTTGTCCCGATAACGCATGAGGCTGCGGTAGTCCTTGGGCGTCATCGACATGATGTAAAGCGTCTCGTCGAAACGGTGCGGGTCGGCAGAGCGGTTGGCGCGCGCGATCATTTGCTCCAAGAGTGTATCGACGACTACGCCCTTTTTTGCATAGGCCTCGATGATTTCCTCTTCGATGAGTTCGTTGCCGTAGAAGGGATGCTCGAGCGTGTCGAAATCGAAGGCCAGCATTCTCCTTAGGCCGTCGTTATGGCCGCCGCAGTGGACATCGACGAACTTACCGTTCTTCCGTGCCTTGTCAATGATGAAACGGATGTCTTCATCCGAGAAGTCGTTTTTTCCGTCGTACCGCGAGCTCGACATGATGAACTTCCAGAAGTTGAAGTCCGGGCCGAGGAGGTGATCGGTGTCTTTATCGGGGTCGTCGACGACCACATAGGCAAACTCGGTCCTCATCCACTCCTTGGTGTCGGGCGGAGAATCCCCGTAGCGCTCCTCGAAGCTCTGACGACTCCAGAGCAGCGCCCCTCCCAGGAAAATACGAGGGCCGGGAATCTCTCCGTTGTCGATGGCGTTCCTGTAGGGAATCAATTGCTTCGCGGGCCCGCTGGTGTTCCGCATGCTGGTTACACCCTGCATAAGGTACACGAAAGCTCGTCTCGGGATCCTCGACCAGCTCTCCTCCCATTGTGCTTTGAGCTGCTCAAGCGGTAGATCCCCGGCGGGGGAGTGGTAGAGCGGGTTGAGCTGGCTGTGTTGATTCGAATTGATCAGCCCCGGCATGATGGTCATGCCGCTGGCGTCGATGACCTGTGCCCCGTCGGGGATCGATACGTCCTTCATCGAGCCCACCCACGTAATGTTCTTGCCCTCAACGACCACCGCGTGATCGAGCTTAGGAGGAGCACCGGTGGCATCGATGAGCGTGCCTCCCTGAATAACGATCGGATGATCTGGACGGAACGGGGGTTCCTGTGGTCCCCAAATCGTCGGGGCTTGGGCCGCCCATAGGACGGGAACCAATACTGTGAGGCCAATGGCCACACCCGGTAGCTTCTTCATGGTCTTATCTCCGTCGCGTCTTTACGTACTGATCTTGTAAATTCGTTTCGCGTTCTCGCTCATGACGTTGCGCGCTATCTTCTCGCAGTCCTTGTCGGTCCATCCGTAATGCGATGGGAATTATGTAGCAAAATGCGCAAAGGCACACGGGCGCTTCGCGCTCGGGGTGAACTTACCCCTTCTCCCGAATTAGCCTGAACCGCATTTTTCGCTCCTTCTTCGTCGGCTCTCGCTTCTCTGGAGATTTGTGCTGAGGGCCGGACATGATCACGTTCATTGCGTCGGACAGATCGTCTAGTGTCACATCGTCCCGATCCTTGCGCCTCGATGCCTCATGCTCGAATTGCTTCTTGTCTAACGGCTTAACCATGTCGCTTACCTCCGTTGGCGTGGCCAGTCTACAACACCCATTTTGAATTAATCAAGTCTCGCTTGACAGCCCCTGTGCATCGTCAAAACTGCTCCGCCCACGAAATCAAGGACTTACGCTCCGCTTGAATTCCGGGCCGAAGACGGCGAAACTCCGCCGCTATGCTCGACGTTGTTGTCTTCCTCGTCTCACTTGGCGTCCGTGTCATTCGGGCGATGTGTCGGCGCCGCGCCGACCTGGTGTTGGAGAACGTCGCTTTGCGGCAGCAAGTGACGGCGCTGAAGAAAGAGCGCCCACGCCCACCGCTCGACGACACGGAACGGGCTTTCTGGGTTGCCCTTCGAGGTTCGTGGCCCGTGTGGGCGAGCCGCCTGCTCATCGTCCACGCGGACACCGTGGCCCGTTGGTATCGCGACCGATTCCGGCGGTACTGGGCAAAGATCTCGCAGCGCCGCCATCCCGGTCGACCTCGGATTGATGCCGAGATTCGTCGCCTCGTCCGCACGATGGCGCAAGACGGCTGGGGGGCGCCAAGAATCCATACTGAGCTCACCAAGCTCGGTTTCATCCTCTCCGAGAGCACGGTGTCGCGATACCTGCCGCGGCGTCCCGCGGAGCCCGACCAGCTGAAGCGATGGATGGCTTTCTTGCGCAGCCATAAAGACGATATCGCCGCCATGGATCTGTTCACCGTGCCCACCGCGTCGCTCCAGCTGCTGTACGGCTTCTTCATCATCGAGCACGGTCGTCGGCACATCGTTCACTTCAACGCCACGTTCCACCCGACGTCTGCTTGGGTTATTCAGCAACTGCGTGAGGCGTTTCCCTACGACACCGCTCCGAAATATCTCATCTTCGATCGCGACTTCATCTTTAGCGCTGCGGTCATCGAGTTCATCAAAGCAACCGGCACAAAACCCGTTCGCACTTCGTTTCGCAGCCCATGGCAAAACGGAACCGCGGAGCGGTGGATCGGCAGCTGCCGTCGCGAGCTCCTTGAGCACGTCGTGGTTCTCGGCGCATGTCATCTCATCCGGCTCGTGCGAGCTTACATCAGCTACTATCATGAGGACCGTTGCCACTTGGGGCTGAACAAGGACACACCGAGCTTGAGAGCGGTCACGCACCGACCGTCTCCTACGGCGAAAGTCGTCGCACTGCCGCGAGTCGGTGGACTGCACCATCGATACGAGTGGCGAGAGGCAGCCTGAGTCAGCTTGGTCGCTCGCGTTACTCGGCTGGTCGCCGAGAAGTTCGTCCTCAGCACCTTCCCTCGCGCGCTGACTACGCTCTCCAGCATGTGCTCGAGCGCGGGGCGGGCCTGCAAATTCAGTCACGGACCAATAATGATGATCGACAGGCACGCACACTGAATTGCGCGTACCGATTCGTCGCCGCGGGCAAAACAGTCTCCATACGTCAAAGGACATCGTCGATGCGGTACGAACTCTGACGCTGGTTTGTACTGATGATGTCGTAGCAGCTTACCTGAACCGTAACAGCCTACTCACCGGTCGTGGAAACCGCTGGATCCGAGAGAGAGTTGTTTCCCTTCGAAATAAGCGCGGGATCGCTAAGTATTCACCCCAACGGCAAGAGGCAGAAGGCTGGATGAACCTAACTCAAGCGGCCGCCTATCTTGGCGTCTCTGGCAACGCCCTCCGGCACAGGGTCGAACGAGGTGAGCTGAAAGCCATGCATCCGCTGCCTGATGGACCTTGGGTTCTTAATAGGCAACAACTTGATCAACCGGGTGTTCGCAAGGTTATCGAGAGGATCCGTCAGAATCGGAACCCCGCATCGCAATCACTCGAACAACGAACCCTTTTTGAAACAACAACATGACATGATGAGGCAGTATGAAACGTCATTCTAGTGCACTACGTATTCGGTTATCGCTGTCCGCAGGTGTCGCTCATTGAGAGGTACGAAGCGGTCGAGACACTCTCGACGTATGGAGAGAACGAATCTTTCCGCGTATGCGTTCAGATTCGGACTATTGGCGGGAAGGCGGAGGGGCTTCACGCCTGAATCTCTCAACAGCCCACGTACCGCCTCGGTGAATAGCGGGTCCCGGTCGTGGATGAGGTATCGTTTGCCAAGGAGGAAACCATCCCACATGTCCGTGAGGTTTCTTGCCACCTGCTTCATCCACTCCCCGTTGGGGTCCGAGGTCACCCCACCGATGCACACGCAGCGAGTGGCGATATCGATGTGTGACTTCAAGTTTGAAGCGCACCATTCGTTAGAGCCCATGGAAACGTTCCTCCGGTGTGCGGTAGCCGAGTCTCTTGCGGGGCCGTGAGTTGAGCTTGTTTGCGATACGATCGCAGTCGCGTTGCGTGAACGCTGCTTGGCTGGTGCGCTTCGGCAGGTATTGTCGTAGCAGGCCATTGAAGTTCTCGTTGCTGCCTCTCTCCCATGAGTGATAGGGAGTTGCGAAGTAGAACTTGACGCCGGTCGCTTCCTCGACGGATTCGTAGTCGTGGAACTCCGTACCATTGTCCGCGGTGATCGTCTTGACCTGCTCCGGCACCCGCCGGAGCAACATCTTCGTTCGCTGACTAGTGCTGAACATGGTGCGGTCGGACAGCTTGCCGATCAGCGCATAGCCCGTCTTTCGTTCCACGAGCGTGGTTACGCAGTCCGGCGCGCCTTTTCCTACCACGGTGTCGATCTCCCAGTGGCCAACGGCACTGCGCTTGTCGACACAAGGCGGCCGCTCGGAGATATGACGCTTCCCGGCCAGGTGGCCTCGGCTGTCATAGCTGTTGTGGCGCTTGCGTCTAAGTTTGGGCGAGCATCGAAGGTGGCGGTATAGATGTCCTCCGGCCTCCTTGTCCCGCCAGACGTGGGTGTAGATCGTCTCGTGGCTGATCGAGAGCTCGCCGTGAAGGCGCAGGTGGCCGGAGATCTGCTCTGGGCTCCAGTCAGCCTTAAGCTTCTTCTCCACCAGGGCAAAGTCGGCCTTTGTGAAGTACTGGTTCCGGCGAGACCGCGATCGTCGTCCGTTCGTTTTCTCGATGGCCTTGCTCGGCCGGTAGCATCCATCACTACGTGAGCTGTTCCTCCTGACCTCTCTCGAGATTGTGCTCCGGTGGTGCCCCAGGCGCCGCGCAATCTCGGCCGAGCAAAATCCCTCCCGTCGCAGCGCCGCGATGGTGTATCGTTCTTCCGAGGTGATCTGGTAATAAGTCATTAGCGAGTCCCCATTCTTGGTTGTTTGAGGAATCGTGGCACATCCCAGGTCACCTCATCCGGGAGCTGTGTTGCACTTACTTTATGAATTCGCGATGACAAACAGGACATGGTAGCGGACGAGCCCGAACGGGTTCACCACCTCGACGGTGAACAGGTCTGTCGCAGCGATAGCGCCCCAATGAGCCTTGAGGAAAGTGCTCCACGACATGCTCTTGCCCCGCTCCGGGGCTGGCGCGATACCGTGCTCGGCGAGGAGCCTCTTGATTGGTGTTGCGTCCGAGTTCATGTCCGAGGTTCTTGAGTGCACCCCGCAGGCGCGTATATCCCCACGTCGGGTTCTCCTGCGCCACGCGCACAATGAGCTCACCGATGTCCTTCACCGTCGGAGGTCGGCCTGGGCTCCGGTTCTTGCTGCCATCGTACTTGGCTGCGATGAGGTGGCGGTACCAACGCAGAAGCGTAGCGGGTGTGGCAACGGACGCAATCTGAGCCAGCGCCTCGCGGCCCAAAGCCTGGGCCTTGACGACGAGCCTGCGACGGTCGTCGTCAGAGAGCTTGAGACGCTTGCCCCGAAGCCCGGCTCGGAGCACACGGTTCTCCTCTTGCAGGTAGTCGATCACATCCTGCTGCTGGCGGTTGACCCAGCCAGCTAGAACGAGCAGTAGGAATTGCGCCTGGTACGTCATCATGGATCTGAAGATAACACCCTCGGGACAGACGATTGTAAAGCCTACGGCCCTTGGCCCGGTCGCAAACACAGACACTAAGTTGCTGATTTATGGCCTATTTCAAAAGGGCCGAGTTTTGGCACAGTACGCGGTAGATGTGCTGGCGGTGATTACCGTCGACTTTACTTTGTTGTAGGGCCCTCACCCGCCCTTCCGGACGCGTCTCACTGCCGATATCGACGCTCCAGCAATGAGATGATCGTTGGTCCATCGTGCTGAGCGGCGGCGTCCGGACGAGTCTCAACGGCGCCGTCTGCTCCAGCACGATTTCCTTAGCTATTTGTAGCGCACTCCCCCGTCCTGTGCCAAAACTCGGCCCTTTTGAAATAGGCCATAAATCAGCAACTTAGTGTCTGTGTTTGCGACCGGGCCAAGGGCCGTGGGCTTTACAATCGTCTTGGGCGGGCGGGTCGTCACCATGCAGATGACCTCCTAGTCGAGAGCGAATATCGAAGCGTGTTCCTGAAGCGGTTTCCACGCTACGCCGGTCGAGCCCGCCGAGGGGGTGCTTCCGCCATTAAGTGTTGGTGAGATGACGCTAAGACTTTACGCTGCGTTAAATTACAGCCAAAATAGCGCTCACGACCTTCGCCGCGCGCTAAATGGATCGTAAGCGCTTTTTTTGCAAAGGGATGCGTACACATCACCAACAGTAAACGGCGCAAGCACCGCTGTTCTCAGCTAGCAACCAGTTACCTCAGTTCGAGTGCAAGGTGCGCTCCCGTGAACGGCTTGGCAGGCTGCTACGTTTCTACCATCGGGAAGCCGCATGAGTATTTTGACCTCACGGCCAAAACTCGGCCCAGCCGGCATCGACGAAAGAACTGCGTCTATCGAAATCAGGCTAAAACTCTAAGTACGCGAACAGGTTACGCGGCGGCCGCCAACACTTGACTGCGGAAGCACCCATCGGTGCATCGGTTGCGTGTCCTTCATCATTATTATAGTCGGCACCCTGGGCAGCAGCGGGGGAACCGTCCGGCGCAGCGGGCTTCTGATCAGCCTCCATCGTTGTCCTCCGCCGTGATTTGGCCACGGGTGCTCCGCGATAGGCGGGGCGGACACGGACTCTATGCAGTCGGACGCGGATGCCCGAACTCGTCTACTGGATGACTCGCCGCGAATGGCGCCTTCTGAATACTCCGCAGCACATCGGGTGCCTTCAGCATTTTGCTACTTTTTGGACAATAGTGAGGATTGGCGCGGATTCTGGGCACCAAAGGGGGATTTTGCCGGTTGGCTCATTCGTCATTCATCTCCTTCTAACCGCGTTGAGCCATTTCGCTTTTCTTCTGGCAATTGCACGATCTCGTCCCCCGGCATTTTCCGCCTACGCCCATTTTCCGGTAAGTAGTATACGACCCGGGGTTTTTCATCGTGAGCTTCTCCTTCGCGAGCTTCTTCTTGCTCTAGTTGCGGTTGCCCCCACTCCTTCGGAAACCGCCGCGCGAGCAGCCACATAGCACCCTTTGCCGACGGTGAACGAGTCTCTGTTATTGTCTCCGCGACGTCGACCTCTCCATTCACTAGCTTCCCTTGCACCACTTGGCCACCCTTGTATCTGACCTTTTGGCGAAGGATCTTCGTCTCTTCCCTGGAACTCCGCCGAATGATCTCGAGGTTCGACAGCTCGAAGTCTCCCTCGGCCGACCGGAAAGACTGAAAAAAAAATCAAGAAATGAACCACTCTTGGCCTTCTCGCCCCGTGTGAGCCAATTGGAGAGGGTCTGCTCCGTTATTCCTACCATCTTTGCGGTAGCCCTGTTGCTCATCCCGGCCCGAACACATTCGAGAATCTTCTCCTTACGTTCAGGCGTAAGCTTCGTTTTCCTGCCGGCCATGTCCTATAAGCTACGGCGATACCGCCTGAAAGTCAACCTCCACTAAAAAGAACAAAAAACGAATACAGGATATCAGGAATGCTGTCAGAGGGAGATTTTTCCGGGGCTTCCTGTGATTCCATTAGATTGGCCCCATGTTATACCCAAAAAATTAAAAAAATGGACCCTGAGCGGCCCTTCTTACCCCGCGCGGCTCATTGTCGAGTGTCTTCATTCTGGAAGGAACTGTCGGGGACTGGGGCCACTTTTTCGGATTTCTGGACTCTTAATGCCCTGTTTTTACGGATTCCAGTGAGACCGGATAGCTCCAGACTTCACCATCCGCCACCCAGTCTGGCCAATTGCGGCACTGCAGAGACGGGTGAGATTTTCCGCGCGGTTGGCGGGGTTTTGCAGAGGTAGGTGTCACCAGAGACGCGCTAGAAGGGCTGAACTGGCCTCATCTTCGGATTTCGTCTCTAATCTCGATTTTCGAGTGCCACGTTTGCGCCAAAGGGGGGAGCGGGCCGCTGACCGGGCCGTGCAGCGTCGGAAAAGAGGCCACCCGAGGGGTCCAGAATCGAGGCCAGGGCTACCGTGGCGTAGCGGGCTAGCACGTTCTGGTCCATGTCTGCCTGGACATCCTTAATATCTTTACTTGTCTAGGATTTGGCCTCAACCAGGGTCCGGCATGGCTTGAGACGATTTTGTTCATCGTCACTTCCTGCTCCCTGGCTCTTTGCCGGTTCCATCGACACAACTGCCTGATAGCCTGATCAGCGGAACGGACGGCGTGATGAACTCCTGCCCGGGGAAGGGCAGCGTGCAATCCGGGCCTCTCAGCTCGACCTCGTCCGTGCCATTGTCGACAGCCGCCGGCCCGTTGGGCTGACCTCAAGTTACCTCTATGTCTCGAATCCAGATCTTCGCTCGGGAGGGTGGCGGGTCTGCCGCAATTAGTTTCCGGATATCGTCGATTGCCGACTCTGGAATCTCCCAGGAGATGACGATCCGCCTCGACGAGGCGTACGGCGAAAAGGAAACGTGGTTAGACTACAATCGGCTTGGGAACTGGCTCTAGCGATGAAGAACGCCCACCGGATCCAGGTCGAGCGGCCGGTGCCGGTAGCGTAACGATATAGGGAGCATCGCAATATGGCGCGTGGGAGACAGAAGAAAGCGGGAAAGACTGAGAGCACCCATTCTGACAGCGGCGCAACGACCGGCCATGAAGCCGCGCTGTGGGGAATGGCCGATGCCCTACGCGGCTCGATGGACGCGGCGGAATATAAGCACGTCGTCCTCGGCCTCATCTTCTTGAAGTACATCTCGGACGCCTTCGAGGAGATGCATGTGCGCCTCGAAGGCGAGGTAGCTCAGGGCGCCGATCCGGAGGACCCGGACGAGTACCGCGCACAAAACATCTTCTGGGTACCTCTTGAGGCCCGCTGGAGCCAAATCAAGTCTCAGGCACGACAACCCACCATCGGTCAGCTCGTCGACGGCGCGATGGCCGGCATTGAGCGGGACAACCCAGCGCTCAAGGACGTGCTGCCTAAGGACTACGCCCGCCCTGCGCTCGATAAGCAACGTCTCGGCCAGTTGATCGACATGATCGGCAATATTCGCGTCGGCGATGCCGAAGCCCGTTCCCGTGATGTGCTTGGCCGCGTTTACGAGTACTTCCTCTCACAGTTTGCGGGTGCCGAGGGCAAGAAGGGCGGTGAGTTCTACACCCCACGCTGCGTCGTGAAGCTCCTGGTCGAGATGCTGAAGCCGTATAAGGGCCGGGTGTACGATCCGTGCTGCGGCTCCTCGGGCATGTTCGTGCAGTCGATCGAATTCATTCGCGCCCACGCCAGTGGAAATGGAAACGGTGGCAAGGCGCGTGGCGACATCTCGATCTACGGTCAGGAATCGAACTACACGACGTGGCGGCTCGCGAAGATGAACTTGGCCATTCGGGGGATCGAGGGACAGATTGCCCACGGCAACAGCTTCCATAACGACCGCCATCCGGACCTGAAAGCCGACTTCATTCTCGCAAATCCACCGTTTAACGTCTCTGACTGGGGAGGCGAACGATTGGCTGAGGACAAGCGCTGGCAATACGGTGTCCCGCCCAAGGGCAACGCCAACTTCGCCTGGGTGCAGCACATGGTTCACCATCTAGCCCCCGCCGGCGTTGCCGGATTCGTGCTTGCCAACGGTTCGATGTCATCGAATCAGTCGGGCGAGGGGGAGATTCGGAAGAACCTGATCGAGGTCGATCTGGTCGATTGCATGGTCGCGTTGCCGGGCCAGCTTTTCTATTCGACCCAGATTCCCGCTTGTCTGTGGTTTCTGGCGCGCCGACGCAAGCGTGGCGGTGAGATCCTTTTCATTGATGCGCGGAAGCTCGGCCGGATGGTGGACCGGACGCATCGTGAGCTGACCGACGAGGATATTACCCGCATCGCCGACACCTACCATGCCTGGCGCACCGGAGAGGATGACAACGGCTATGCCGACATCCCCGGCTTTTGCAAGAGCGCTTCGCTGGATGAAGTCCGCGGGCACGGCCATGTGCTGACTCCGGGCCGCTATGTCGGTGCGGAGCCGCAGGAGGACGACGGCGAGCCTTTCGAAGACAAGATGAAACGGTTGGTCGACCGACTGCGGGAGCAGCAGGCCAAGGCGGCACGGCTCGACGCTACGATCTCGGAAACCCTGAAGACGTTGGGGTTTGGAGGCTCTAGATCATGAGCATCGACACGACGTTCCTCCGACGCTGCCTCGATACGCTGGAACGCGCCTTGGACGAACTGACGCGCAGCGATCCAAGCGACATTGCCTATGATATCTACCGTGCGGCCTGCGTCAAGGAGTTCGAAATCGTCCTGGAGCAGAGCGGTAAGCTGCTAAAGAAGCGTCTCGCTGCCTTTTTTGCCAGCAACCGCCAGGCGGATCGTCTGGCCTTCAAGGATCTCTTCCGGTATGCCGCCAAGCACGGCCTGATCGACCCGGACGCCTGCGAGCGGTGGCTTCAATATCGCGACAATCGCAACGACACCGCGCACGACTACGGCGAAGGCTTCGCCGAAACCACGCTGAAGTTGTTGCCGGACTTTATTGTAGATGCCAAGGCGCTTGCCGGCGTGATCGAAGAGACAGACGGTGGCTGAAAGGCTGCATCTTTCGCCGAGGCACCGCGAGGAGCTCAAGGCGTTGCTGCGCGAGCACCTGCCCGGCGTCGAGGTCTGGGCCTATGGCAGCCGCGCGAATGGCCTGAGCCATGATGGCAGCGATCTGGACTTGGTGCTGCGCGGCCATGGCCTCACCGAGATCGACGCATCGCGGCTGGGCGAGTTCACGGACGCGCTCAGGGAATCCACCATTCCCTTCCTCGTGGAAACGCGCGACTGGGCGCGCCTGCCGGAGAGCTTTCACCGCGAGATCGAGCGCGAGCATGTGGTGTTGGTGGCGGCCGACCAGAACGACGGGCCAAAGAGGAAACCACGAGGCTCGATGCGGACGTTGCCTCCAACGTCGAGGAGCTTGGGTATCGCGAGTGAGTGGCGCAAGTACGATGTAAGTGCGCTCATCCATGACGAGGCCCTTGTCATCGGTGACGGCTATCGAGCAAGAAACGCCGAGCTCTCAAATGCTGGTCTCCCGTTCGCGCGAGCTGGCAACATTAGGAACGGTTTCCAATTCTCCGATGCCGAATGTTTTCCGGAAGACGAACTCCATAAGGTTGGGGAAAAGATAAGCCAACCAGGAGATACGGTTTTCACGTCAAAAGGAACGGTTGGCCGGTTTGCCTTTGTGAAAAAAGACACCCCTCGTTTTGTCTACTCGCCACAGCTCTGTTATTGGCGATCTCTCAATACAGAGATAATCGAACCACGTTTCCTCTATTACTGGATGGCTAGCCGAGAATTCTTTTCCCAGTTCAAGAGCGTGGCCGGCCAGACGGACATGGCTGAATACGTCAGTCTTGGCGATCAGCGGCGAATGCACATCACGGTACCACCCCTTCTTGAACAACGTGCCATCGCACACATCCTGGGGACGCTGGACGACAAGATCGAGCTGAACCGGCGGATGAACGAGACGCTGGAGGCGATGGCGCGGGCACTGTTCAAATCCTGGTTCGTCGATTTCGATCCAGTCCGCGCCAAGATGGCAGGCCGGGATCCCGGCCTGCCCAAGCACATAGCCGACCTTTTCCCCGACCTATTTGTGGATTCTGAATTGGGCGAGATCCCGGAGGGGTGGGAGGTTTCCACCATAGGACAGGAAGTCGATGTAGTGGGCGGGTCAACCCCAAGCACCAAAGACCCGTCTTTCTGGAATGGCGCGATCAATTGGGCAACGCCAAAGGACTTATCGTCCCTTGCATCGCCTGTCTTGGTCGAGACATCTCGGAGGATTAGCGAAAAAGGTCTCGGCAAGATCAGTTCAGGATTACTGCCACGGGGGACCGTCTTGTTGTCATCGCGCGCACCAATAGGTTACCTCGCGATAGCGGACGTGCCGATTGCTATCAACCAAGGCTTCATCGCGATGAAATGCCGGAAACGTTTGTCCGCCGCTTATGTCTGGCTATGGACAGCGGCAAACATAGACTCGATTCTTGAGAACGCGAACGGCTCGACGTTTCAAGAGATTAGCAAGACCAATTTTCGACCTTTGCCTGCGATTGTGCCACATCAGTCAATCAGAGAAATCCATGACCAATGTATACGATCACTCTACAACCGCATTGTCAAAAATGAGCGAGGATCCCGCACCCTCGCCGCCTTGCGCGACGCACTGCTCCCCAAGCTCATCACCGGCGAACTTCGAGTGAAGAACGCCGGCGTGTTTTTTGCGGGAGCGAGCTGATGACCGATGCCGTAATCGCCCCATTCGTCATGCATGGTGCACGCGACGCAATGGCCAGCGGCTTCGCGCATATCAAGGAACAAGTGAAGGGCATCGAACAGTCCTGCGTCGGAAATCCCGGCCCAAGACGCTCATTGAGAGCACGTGCCGCACCGTCCTCAGCGAACGTTCTGTCCCCTATGCCGCCACAGATGATCTACCCAAGCTTTTCAAGTTAGCCTCCCAGAATCTGCCGTTCCTGCCCGCGACTACGAGCGACGCGGGCGAGGTACGTAAGAGCCTAAAGCAGACCCTCGGCGGGCTGAGCACTGCCATTCAGGGCATATGCGAACTGCGCAACCAGTGCGGCTTCGCCTCGCACGGCTCGGACGAACCGCGCCCGGTAATGGAAGCGGTTCAGGCCCTGCTCGTAGCTGAGGCCACAGACGCCATCGTCGGCTTCCTCCACCGCGTGCACCGTCGGGGCCGCACACCGGCACCCCCAACCGGACCAACCTTCGACGACAATGTCGCCTTTAACGATCACGTGGATGAGTCCTTCGGGCCATTCACAGTCTTTGGCGTGTCGTTCCGGCCGAGTGAGGTGTTATTCAAGATGGAGCCGGAATCATACCGCATTTACCTCGCCGAGTTCGACGACAACGATTCTGAAACGACGGTCGCAGACGACAAAGAAGGCGCACCGCCATGAGCGACCGTGGCGTTACGGAATCCGTCGTCGAGCAAGCCACCCTCGCCTGGCTCGAAAGTTCCGGCTGGACAGTTGCAAACGGTCCCGGCATCGCCCCCGATACGCCGGGCGCTGAGCGCGCCGAATACCGCGAGGTCGTGCTGGAGGGGCGTCTGCGTGATGCGCTCGCCCGGCTCAACCCCAGTCTCTCTACGGATGCGCTGGAGGATGCCTTCCGCAGACTGACCCGCCCGGAAAGCGCAACACTGGAAGCGCGCAACCGCGCCTTCCACCGCATGCTCGTGGATGGCGTGACGGTCGAATACCGCAGAGATAACGGCGCGATCCGAGGCGCACAGGCCCAGGTGATCGATTTCGACGACCCCGTCAACAACGACTGGCTTGCGGTCAACCAGTTCACCGTCGTCGAGGACAGGCACGAGCGTCGGCCTGACATCGTGTTGTTCGTCAACGGCCTCCCGCTCGGACTGATCGAACTCAAGAATCCGGCGGACGAGGACGCCACGGTCTGGACGGCCTGGCAGCAGCTCCAGACCTATAAGGCCGAGCTACCGGCGCTCTTTGCTTTCAACGCAGCGCTGATCGTTTCGGACGGGGTCGAGGCGCGAATCGGGACGCTCACCGCAGGCCGGGAGTGGTTCAAGCCCTGGCGCACGACTACGGGCGAGACCCTTGCCGATCCACACCTGCCCCAGTTGCAGGTGATGCTCGCGGGTGTGTGTGACCAGCACCGGTTCTTGACGCTGGTTCGGGACTTCATCGTGTTCGAGGATGACGGCAGCGGGGTTCTGACGAAGAAAATGGCCGGCTACCACCAGTTCCACGCCGTCGGCACAGCCATTGACGAGACGTTGCGGGCGGCCGAACTGCAACGGGCTGCGGTCTTCGGCAAGGAACCCGGCGGCCACGAGTCCGGCCGCAGGCCGGGTGGCGATCCCGGCGACCATCGCATCGGCGTCGTATGGCACACCCAAGGTTCGGGCAAGAGTCTGACCATGGCCTTCTATGCCGGGCGGATCATTCGCGAACCGGCGATGGAAAACCCCACCATCGTCGTGTTGACCGACCGCAACGACCTTGACGACCAGCTCTTTGGGACTTTCGCGCGCTGCCAGGACCTGTTGCGGCAACCACCGGTTCAGGCCGAGAGCCGGGCCGATCTGCGCGCCAAGCTTACGGTTGAATCGGGCGGCGTGGTGTTCACGACCATCCAGAAGTTTTTCCACGAAGAGAAGGGAGACCGGCACCCGCTGCTGTCTGACCGGCGCAACATCGTTGTGATTGCCGACGAGGCGCACCGGAGCCAGTACGACTTCATTGACGGCTTCGCCCGTCACATGCGGGATGCACTCCCCAACGCGTCGTTCATCGGTTTCACCGGCACGCCGATTGAGCTGGAGGACGCCAACACGCGCGCGGTGTTTGGCGACTACATCAGCGTCTATGACATCCAGCGTGCGGTCGAGGACCGAGCGACCGTGCCGATCTACTACGAGAGCCGGCTTGCCAAGCTGGCGCTGGACGAAAGCGAGAAGCTGAACATTGATCCCGACTTCGAGGAGGCGACTGAGGGCGAGGAGGTCGACCACAAGGAGAAGCTCAAGACCAAATGGGCACAGCTAGAGGCAATCATCGGCTCCGGGCACCGCCTCGCACTGGTCGCCCAGGATTTCGTTTCTCATTTCGAGAGACGTATCGAGGCCATGGAGGGCAAGGCGATGGTTGTGTGCATGAGCCGTCGCATCTGTATTGACCTCTACCGCGAGCTGATTCGTTTACGCCCGAGTTGGCATCACGAGAAGGATGACAAGGGGAGCATCAAGGTTGTGATGACCGGCGGCGCTTCTGACCCGCCCGACTGGCAGCCCCATATCCGCAACAAGCCTCGCCGCGAGGCGCTCGCGAACCGGTTCCGCGACACCGGAGATCCGTTTCAGATCGTGCTCGTACGCGACATGTGGCTGACCGGATTCGATGCGCCGAGCCTGCACACCATGTATGTTGACAAGCCGATGCGCGGCCACGGACTGATGCAGGCGATCGCGCGGGTGAATCGCGTCTTCCGGGACAAGCCGGGCGGCTTGGTGGTCGACTATCTCGGGCTGGCGCATGAACTCAAACGTGCGCTTGCGACCTACACCGAGAGCGGCGGCACCGGGAAGACCGCTCTCGATCAAGCGGAAGCTGTGGCGGTGATGTTGGAAAAGTACGAGGTCTGCCGCGGCCTGTTCTACGGCTTCGACTATTCCGGTTGGATCGACGGGACACCGGCAGAACGTGTCGGCCTGCTGCCGGCAGCGCAGGAACACATTCTGGCGCAGGAGAACGGCAAGGAGCGTTGCCTGCAGGCCGTGCGTGAACTCTCCCAGGCATTCGCCCTTGCCGTGCCGCACGAGGATGCGATTCGCATTCGCGACGACGTGGCGTTCTTCCAGGCCGTCCGGTCGGTACTGGCCAAGCGCGCCGAAGGAGAGGTGCGTCCTGAGGAAGAGCTGGACTACGCCGTTCGGCAGATCGTGTCATGGGCGGTGGCCTCGGAAGGGGTCGTCGACATCTTCGCTGCTGCCGGTCTAGAGAAACCCGATATTTCGATTCTGTCTGAGGAGTTCCTGGCCGAGGTACGAGGCATGAAACAGCGCAACCTCGCTGTGGAACTGTTGCAGAAGTTGTTGAAAGGTGAGTTGGCCGTCCGCCGGCAAAAGAATGTCGTCCAGGCGCGGTCCTTCGCCGAAATGCTGGAGCAGACCATCCGCCGTTACCAGAACCGGGCCGTTGAGGCTGCGCAGGTCATTGAGGAATTGATCCAACTTGCCCGCCACATGCGCGAAGCGAACGCGCGCGGCGAAAAGCTCAGGCTGTCGGACGATGAACTCGCCTTTTACGATGCGCTTGAGACCAACGACAGCGCGGTGCAGGTGCTCGGTGACGAGACCCTGCGAGACATTGCTCGTGAGTTGGTCGCGACTGTACGCGGCAACGTCACGATCGACTGGACACTTCGCGAGAACGTTCGCGCCAATCTCCGTAGGCTGGTGAAGCGCATTCTGCGCAAGCACGGTTACCCACCCGACAAGCAGGAGAAGGCTACGCGGACGGTGCTCGAACAAGCGGAGGTGCTGTCGGCTGGCTGGGCAGCGTGATCGCTAGTCAGATCTGTACAGAAGGGTACCATCAGAAGATGAACGCATGCCCGGATATGCACGAAGCACCACCAGAACTGGCGGATGCCTTGGCCCGGATAGACCAAGCCAAGGAGAACTATATTTCCCTGGCACGCGAGATGGACGAGTTCTTGTACAACTACGTGAAGGGTATGGTGAAGGGGTTAGACCGCAAGACTGGGAACTTCGTGCTCCAACTGAGGCGTCCGAAGGAAAGCAATGTGAGAGGTAAGCCAAGGGTCTTGGTTACGCAAATCGTGGAGAACCTACGTACCGCCCTGGACTACATGATCTTTGAACTATCCGTGTTGAATGAGCGGGAGTTGAACGAACGGTTACCGCAATTCGTCGTTGCCGACAGCGAATCGGATTTCGAGCGTCAAGCAAAGAGGCGGCTACGGTATCTAACGGATGAACAGAAGAGCTTCGTTTGAACAGATACAGCTGTGCCTTCTATTTATTCATCCGCGCGCACCGAACTTGATTAGTCTCCGGTCTGCCGGGACCATGCCGGCATGATTTGGTCGTTTGTTCGCGCTCTCGTCTCTAGAGGGCCTAGAATCGAGGCCGGGGCTACCGCGACGCAGCGGGCTGACACGTTCTGGTCCAGGCGCGGCCCGGGCCTAGACCCAAGGCCCGTCCTTCGGCGACTGGCCGCACCTCGCGCAGGTGAAGCTCGAGTACGATGGCGACTACCGGCTACCGGTGCGCCTTCCGCTTCGAAGCGCGGGCACCCGATCCGACCGAGAGAGCGTCCACCGCATCCGGCTCATTTCCCTGGCCAACAACGAGGGGCGTCTTCTCTGGGAGACCGAGCCCATCGGTACGGAAGAGCGCGCCGCGACGGCCTTCTTCGCGTACACGGGCAGTCGAGGCCAGGCCGATTTTCTCGTTGCGGGCGCGCCCATCCTGAGCTTTCCGCTCGGAAGCGACGAGGACTTCGAGATCGAGACTTCCCCCTATCGTCTTTGCCACCGTGCCGGGCCGCCGCGCTCCGGCATGCCTTACGGCGGCTACCTCTTGACGATGGACAAGGCGTCCGGGCGTGAGGGTCCCGTCGCGCTCGGTGCGAGATTCCTATCGGGCATGAGCGTCGAGCCGATGTTCGTGAGCCTCGACATGCGACGGACGGAGGCGACGGCGCTCGCGGAGCTCGCGGCCCGTTGCGACGTCGGGCAAGAACGCCACGTCGTGGGCGTCGGCCGCATCGTGGAAGCAGAGGCGAACAGCTATCCCAAAGATACCGGCCGCTGGTCCGTCGCCGAGGTTTTCTAAGAGCCCCGCCGGCGCTTAGATCGGCGATTACCGATGCCGTGAGGTCAAAATACTCGTGCGGCTTCCCGATGGTAGAAACGTAGCAACCCGCCAAGCCGTTCACGGGAGCGCACCTTGCGCTCGGACTGAGGTAACGGGTCGCTGGCTGGGAACAGCAGCAGATTCTCCTTGCCTTGATGATTCCTCTCGTGGTGATAGTAGACGACGTACTCCCTAAGCGCATGACGGAGCGACTTCTCGCCGAACAGGATGAGCTTCGAGAGACATTCCTCTTTGACGGACTTCACCCAGCGCTCCGCGAACGAGTTCAAATCCGGGCTCCGTGCGGGCAGCTTGACGGGCGCGACGCCAACCGCCTCGATGGTCCGGTGGAACGACTCGCAGAACTTCGAGTCCCGGTCGTGAATGAGGTATCGGCTCGAGGACAGCAAGCCGACATCTGCCATGGTCACGTTGCGAGCCTGTGCCTTCTATTTATTCATCCGCGCGCACGGAACTTGGTTAGTCTCCGGTCTGCCGGGACCATGCCAACATGATTTCGTCGTTTGTTCGCGCTCTCATCTCTGCCTTCAAGGCTCGTCGCGAGCTGGCTCTCGAGAATGTCGACCGCGAGTTTTGGGTGCTGTTGCGGGTGCTTCCGCCATTAAAGTGTTGGTGAGATAACGCTAAGACTTTACGCTGCATTAAATTACAGCCAAAATAGCGCTCGTGACCTTCGCTGCGCGCTAAATGGAGCGTAAGCGCCTCTTTTGCAAAGAGATGCGTACACATCACCAACAGTAGACAGCGCAAGCACCACTTCTGTCGGTTGCCGAGCCTCTGCACTTCGACTAGCATTCTTATTTTCATCCTGGTTTTGCATGCCCAGAAACGCGCAGGTTGTTCGACAGTGGCTCTTACTGGAGAGACTCGAACGCTCGAAGGGAGCGACCCTGGACGAGCTCGTGGACAGCTTACCGTCCGACCATCCGTGCCACGCGCGCACGGTTCGGCGCGATCTCGAGGCGCTCGAAGCCCGGTTTCCGCTCATCACAGAACGAAGACGGGGCAAGACCATATGGCGCCTCATGGACGGCTTCGACCGAACAATCCGCCTCGCGTTCTCCCAGACAGAACTTATGGCGCTTGTATTCTCGAAGGATCTTCTAAGGCCGCTCGACGGTACCGAGCTCAAATCCTCGCTGGATTCGGCATTCAACAAGATGGTTGCCGTGTTGCCTTCCGATGGAACCGGTTTCATCGCTCACCTCAGAGATTTCTTCTCCGTGGGGCTTGGGCCACACAAAAGATACAAAGAACATCGCAACACGATTGAATGTCTCACGCGTGCAATCTCCCAGTCGCGGAGCGTTCAGATCCGGTACTTTGCCGCATCGCGGAACGTGACGACTCGGCGAAGCGTCGATCCGTACCGCCTTTGGTACGCGCAGGGTGCCCTCTACCTGATTGGGTTTTGCCATCTACGCCGAGACGTTCGAATGTTCGCCGTCGACCGTATTCGGTCGATAACAACGACGAACAAGCCGTGCCAAATGCCCCTGGGCTTCGATGTCCAAGAATACGTGGCGGACGCCTTGCTCATCATGAGAGGAGCCCCGATCGACGTGCAGCTGAGTTTCCATCGGACTGTTGCACCTTGGGTGTGTGACCGAAACTGGCACTCGAGTCAGAAAATCAAAAGCGTCAAAGGAGGGGCGGTTATTATGGCGCTGCGAGTCGCCGAGACTGCAGAGCTGGTCGGATGGATTCTGAGCTTCGGAAGCAATGTCCGAGTCCTCTCCCCGCGTTCACTACGAGATCGTGTCCATGAAGAAGCGCGAAAAATTCTCCGCGAAGCGTGACCCCGGATGTCACGCTCCCACGCTATTATTGTTATTGACCGCTCGGAGATGAAACTGGAGGATCGGTGACACGCGAATACTCGTCTTGGTTCAGCAGAGCGACCGAACACGCGGAGCCGCGGCTCTGGCAGCAGACTCTCGCCGAATCTAGAACGTGCACGGATCGATTGATCCGCATCCCCACAGGGTTGGGCAAAACGGAGGCAGTTCTCGGTGCATGGGCCTGGAACCGGCTGATTCGGCGTGACTCGACTTGGCCTCGACGCCTCGTCTGGTGCCTTCCGATGCGTGTGCTCGTACAACAGAGTCTGGCTGTCGCACAGAAGTTCCTCGAATCCATGCCCGTACGCAACACGGGGCCAGAGAAAGTCCAAGTATGCCCGTTAATGGGGGGCGCCGATGTCGAAGACTGGCATCTTCACCCCGAGCAACCGGCGGTTCTGATCGGCACGCAAGATATGCTCCTGTCGCGCGCGCTGAACCGTGGCTACGCCACCGGACGCGCACGATGGCCGATGGAATACGGCCTTCTCAACCACGATTGCCTTTGGATCATGGATGAGATCCAGCTCATGGACGTCGGGTTGACCACGAGCGTACAGCTTCAGGCGTTTCGTCGCGGGGATGCTGCCAAGTCGCTGCGGCCTTGCCGCACGTGGTGGATGAGCGCAACTCTTCAGCCCGACTGGTTCGAGACGTTGGACTCGCGACCGTGGCTACCGGAACTTCGCGAACGTATGGTCCGGGTAGGAGCGGAGGAGCGACATGGAGATCTGTGGCAGGCGCCAAAGCCCTTGACCGTGCACAGAATTCCGGCGGAGGAGGACAAGCACGCGGAGCGGTTGGCCGAAGTCGTGTGGGAAGCTCATTGGAAGGCCGAGCCGGCCGGTTCGGGTCGATTCACTCTAGCTATCGTCAACAGGGTGGAAACGGCGACTCGGCTCTACGGAACACTCAAGAAGCTGTTGGGGGCCGAGCCGGTGCAGCCCGATCTCCGTCTGATTCACAGTCGATTTCGAGGAATAGAGCGGTCCCATTGGCCGGAGGAATTTCTGTCCAGACGTCATTTCACCGATGCCGCCACGGACCGGATCATCGTCTCGACTCAAGTGGTCGAAGCCGGTGTGGATGTGTCGGCCACGGCTCTCGTAACAGAGCTCGCGCCCTGGCCGAGTCTGGTGCAGCGATTCGGACGCGCCGCACGATACGGCGGCGAGGCTACAGTGCACGTGATCGAGCGTGACCTGAAAGGCAAGGACTGCCTGCCGTACGACGAGACCGAATTGGTGGCTGCGAGTAGTGCCCTCTCGCGGCTTGCTGACGTCGGTCTCGCGACTCTGGAGAATCTCGAATACGCGTTGCGAGATGAGGATCCTGATTCTTTGAAGCGTTTATACCCGTACGCTCCGCTGCATGTTCTCACGCGACGCGAATGTGACGAGCTGTTCGACACGAGCGCGGATTTGAGCGGTGCTGATCTGGATGTCAGCCGCTTCATCCGTAGCGGGGATGACCGGGATCTGTTCGTCTCCTGGTTGAACGTAGATGGGGACGCAAATCATCCTGCCGTCGAGTTTCAACCTCGCCGCGAGGGATTGTGTCCGGTCCCGGTGCCTACAGCGCGCAAGTGGTTGTTCAAGAGCAGACAACTCAAGGAGGGTTGCCGAGCGTGGATCTGGGACTATGTGGACGGCCGGTGGCGGCGGTTGAGGGCGGATGACTGCTACCCCGGTCAGACGATAATTGTCGACGCGACCTGGGGTGGTTATGACACGAAGACCGGCTTCACGGGTGCAGCTCGAGGGAAACAAGAGAACCCCGTACCTACCGAGGGTACGCTCGCGATTTCAGCGCAAGACGCCGTTGCGGATCGCGCTCAAGCACGGGATGACCTCAGCGAGCAGGCTAGTTGGAAGACGATCGCGACCCATGGCGACGAAGTGGCTCAAAAAGCGCGCGAGCTGGCCGAGGTACTCGACATCCGCGCCGAACTGGTTCCGCTGCTCGATCTAGCCGGCCGACTCCACGACTGGGGGAAAGCCCATCCTGCGTTTCAGTCCTCCATCATCGAGTCCGGGACCGAGGCGCGCCCCGAGCGGCGGGACCTTGCAAAGGCGCCGCGCGAGGCGTGGGTCCCGCTGAAGGAACTCTACAGCAAGGATGCAACAATCGGCAGACGCCGTGGATTCCGCCACGAGCTCGCCAGTACGCTGGCGCTTTTCGAGTTGTTGCGGCGGATCGATCCCCACCACCAAGCCCTGCTTGGAGAGCAGCGGGAGCTCATCGAGGCCGGTGTGCTGAAGCCGGAGCTCGACGAGCCACGTTCAGCCGATGGACCGCTCGCCACGCTGCTTTTGGCGCTCGACGCCGGTGCCTTCAACTTGCTCGCCTATCTTGTGTGCTGCCATCACGGGAAAGTGCGCGGCACGTGGCAGAGCACCTCCCGAGACCAGGAGTTTCCGAGCCTCGACTCCAAATACGCCGGCCGAGGTCAGCCCCTGCACGGTGTGCGACACGGCGATGTCGTGCCGGCAACACTCATGATCGTGCCCAACGGGAACGTTGTAGAATTGCCAGCTCTCACTCTTCACCTCGATCCCGCAACCTTGGGTTTGTCCGGGCGTTACGGGTCCAGTTGGACCGAGCGTGTCCAGCAGCTCTTTGCGTCCCATGGTCCATTCACCCTGGCTTATCTCGAGGCCATACTGCGTGTGGCCGACGTTCGGGCTTCGCGACTCGACACTGGCGATCCTCTACTGATGACGGAGGGTGTGTCGGCATGACAGTACACGTTCACCATCTCACCGGATGTAGCCCGACGCCTCTCGCGCACTATCTCAAGGCACTCGGCATCCTTCGTCTCGTCTCGAACCAGAAAGATTCCGCCGCTCGCGGCTGGTGGAAGGAAGAGTCATTCCATCTCGCGACGACGCTTGATGGCAACGTTTTGCTGGAGTTTTTCCTCGAGGACTACGAACCCACGCCGCTGGTGGCGCCTTGGAATGGCGGAAGCGGCTTCTACTCGAACGACAACAAGGACGGGATCGCGGCGATCGCGAAGAATTGCTCAGACCGCTTCGCAGGCTATCGCAAAGCGATCGAAATGGGGCGATCCGCAACGAGCCTAATAAAGGCCAGCCCCAAGAACGAGGCGAAGAGTGTTTTACTGCGCGAATGTCGCCAACGGTGGTCAGGTCCGCTGTTGGAGTGGCTGGAGGCCGCCGTTGTGCTTGACGGTGATGGAGAGCCTGTTTATCCAGCGCTCCTGGGAACGGGTGGCAACGACGGCCGGCTCGACTTCACGAACAATTTCATGCAACGTCTGGCGGAGCTGGTCGAATGCGAGCACCCGCAAGCGCCCTCACAGCCCGCCTCCTTGCGATTGCTGGACGCGGCGCTGTTCCGGCATCCGGAGGCCGGTCTGCAGAGGAGCGCCGTGGGACAGTTCCACCCAGGCAGTGCAGGTGGCGCGAACAGCAGCACGGGCTTCGGCGGCGACAGTCTCGTCAACCCGTGGGATTTTGTCCTGATGTTGGAAGGCACTCTTCTTTTCGTCGCTTCCTTGGCGCGGCGCACGATAGCCCACGCGTCACGGCAGGCAGCCGCGCCTTTCGCAGTCCGCTCGTCCGCTGCAGGTTTTGCAAGTGCCTCGGCGGCGGACAAGAATCGAGATGAACAATGGATGCCGCTATGGGAGCGGCCCGCTACTCTTGGTGAGCTCACTTCCCTCATAGCGGAGGGCCGCAGCCAGATTGGGACACGCCTCGCGGCTCGACCTATCGACTTCGGACGGGCCATCGCTCGCCTTGGCGTTACTCGTGGTATCACCGCCTTCGAGCGGTATGGCTATATCGAGCGGAACGGCCAGGCGAACCTTGCAGTCCCGCTCGGCCGCTGGAGAGTCCAAGCACAGCCACATCAGGATCTGATCGACGAAGTCGCAGGATGGGTGGAGGGGCTGCGTCGCGCTGGCTCGGATAACTACGCGCCGAACTCGATATCCCGTAGCGCGCGTGCGTGCGAGGAAGCTATTCTCGCCTGTTGTCGCGACGGACGTAACCCGTCACAGTGGCAGGCGCTGCTGATCGCGGTCGGTGCGGCTGAAGCACAGCTTCCTCGAAGCCCGCGCTTCGCGGGCTCCAAGGGCCTGCGACCTGTCCCCACGTTGAGTGTCGCTTGGCTCGACGCTGCCGATGACGGCAGCCCTGAGATGCGACTCGCTCTAGCCCTCGCTTCACAGCATGGCACCAGCGAGAAGCAGACGATCGACTGGCAAGATCCGATCCGTCGTCACTTTCTGCCACTCGAGCAGGGATCGCTCACCCGAAAGGCGCGATTCCACGTCAGAAGCGAAGCACTTGCTCTTTCTCCTGAGGTTGTGTGCGTTGGGAACACCCTAGACGGCGTCGCAATCGCGTTAATGCGGCGCCGTATGGTCGAGGCCGCGCGGAGGGTATCGCCTCAGCTTCCGCTTGTGGCCGTGCGCGGCGCTGAGGCAGGGACGGATGACATTGCCAAGTTCCTCGCGGGCAGGCTGAACGAGACGGCGATCCTCGACCTAGCCCGACCACTGATGGCATTGAATTGGCGTGAACTCCACACGCGGCATTCACAGCATACTACGACCGATGCGCTCGGGTCGCTGAGTGTGTACGGTCTCATGCGAATCGCGTACTGGCCACGAGCACTGCAGCTTGCACCTGGAGCCGAGGCAGTGTTGGTCCGCCTGGATCCAGCTATTTTCTCGCGACTGGATGCTGGTGACCTGTCTGGCGCGGCAGCGTTGGCGATCCGAAGGCTCATCGCTTCCGGACTTCGCCCACGCGTACGTCTGGCCGTCGGCAACCCGGAACAAGCGCGGCGCCTCGCCGTAGCGCTCTCGTTTCCGATCAGAGAAAAAGACGCGACCGCACTGGCCCGTCGGTTGACGCGACCTGCTGACGCGCTCAAGGAACACGACTCTAAATTGACGAACGAACGTAAGGAGACCGTTACGTGATGAGTATCGAGCTGACCCCTTTCAACGACGCCCGTAAGCTTCTGATGAGCGTTGAGCTCAAACCCGTTCAGGGCACGCGCTTCCAGCCCACGGGATTTCCTGATCTCGGAGCCGCATCCTACCAGGCCGGTGACGCGCCGTGCCTGCTCGTAGAAAGCGCCCAATCGATGGCCAACCGCCTGGAAGCGGTGTGTTGGGACGAGACGACGCAGGACCTGCGAGAGCCGCTGACAGGTCTAAGCTACATCCGTGTCGAACGGGATGGTACGTATCTGACGAGCTCGATTACCGAAGCCCACCGCATCAATAGCCCCTATATTCTCGAGAGCAAGGATCGGAGCTTTTTTGACCGGCTGAAGCATGCGGTGGCGCCGCTGAAGGAAGGGCCGATCGATCGCCACGTTCTTGCTGAGACACTTTTCGAGTTCGACTGCAACAGTCTGCTTCATGGTGTATTCCTCGCGAAGAAGGAGATGGCAGGTGGCCGTCTCCGCGTTGCCCGTTCGTTGTCAGCCTTCATCGAAGCTAGCGAGGCACAAGTCGCCGCGTCCGGCGGAGTCAAGAACGACACTGTCAATCCGAGCGGGGATACAGCCCGCGGCTTCGGCAATGTCCCTTTTCATCGCGAGGAATACACGGCTCAGACGATCACGGCCTACTTCAATCTTGACCTCGGTCAGATCCGTGGGTACGGACTTGGGTCGGAGTCGGAGCGGTTACTGATTCTGCTGGCTTTGTACAAAATCCGCGCTCTACTCGACGGTGACCTACGCTTGCGCACCGCCTGTGACTTCACCCTTGCAGACGGCGACGGCGCTATTGCCGCTGACGCACCCGATGGGTTCGAGCTTCCACCTCTGGCCGAATTGGAAACGTCTCTTCCGGCTGCCATCGCCGCGTGCAAGGACAAGATGGCCGGTGTCACGACTGTCCAGTTCAAGCAATAGGGTAACGTCACATGACGATGATCGCGCTACGATTTCCAGGAGGACGCTATCACGCGACCCCGTGGGGTCGGCATGTCAACGAAGGCGCCATCGAGTGGCCACCAAGCCCCTGGCGAGTGCTTCGCGCCCTGGTGGCAACGGGCTTCTCGAAGCTTGTTTGGCAAGCGGTGCCCGATGATGCGTGCTCCCTGATTACGCACCTCGCTACCGAGCCTCCGAGTTTTCGACTTCCCGCAGGCGAGGTCTCCCACACGCGCCATTACATGCCCGTGATCGAAGGCCGGAAGCAGACCACGACCAAGGTCATCGATACCTTTGTGCGGTTAGACGCAGGTGAGGAGCTTCTCATCCATTTTCCTAGCGAGTTGCCGTCCGACGAGCTGGAACTTCTCGAGAGCCTAGTCTCAAGCCTCGGATACTTCGGCCGAGCCGAGAGCTGGGTTGAAGGACGCTTGGCTGACGACGTGATTCCCGATGCAACGTGGTGCGTCGCTCGCCAGAATGGCTCATCATCGTTGCCTGACCTAGGCGGCGACGACGTAGCTCTCCTCGCTCCGGTTTCGGCATCGGAATATGATTGCTGGCGAAGCGCGGCGAGCGAACAAGCTAAGAGAGCGGCGTTCGCAAGGGTTCGGGCTGCCGCTGCGGCAAAGCACAAGCAGGCCACCAAGACACAGCTTGCCCAGGCAGAAGCGAAAATCATGGCACTGTACCCAGACGATCTACTCGGCTGCCTGCTCCAGGAGACCGTCGACTTGCAGCAGCAAGGTTGGAGTCAGCCACCCGGTTCTCAGCAGATCCTGTATCGCCGGCCGGCAGGAACACTCGAGCGCCGGCCGCGACATCAAGCCTTTCATCCACGCTCCAAGCCTTCCGTTCAGGCCGCGTTGCTGGCCCTCACTTCGGATACGAAACGCGGTGATGTCCTTCCATTGTTCACGCGCTGCCTGCCGCAGGCTGAGCTGCTTCACCAGTCGCTGGTCAGCCTGCTCGGCGACGAGGCCTCGATGTGCTCCGTCCTTTCCGGCCGAGATCCAACCGAGGGCCGCCGTCTAACTGGTCACCAACACGCTCACTATCTGCCTTTGGATCTGGACGAGGACGGTCGCCTCGACCACGTCATCGTTCACGCGCCCATGGGGCTTGACGAGCGTGCTCAAGCAGCGATCGGACGCTTGCGGCGAACCTGGACTAAGGGTGGCGACAAGGATATCTTCGTTACATGCGTTGGAATGGCGGACCTGTCGCAAGTCGCCGCGCAGTTGCGCCGGCGTTCAGGCAGATCTCTTTCGGAGTTGTCGACATCCCACCGCTGGAGCAGCATCACGCCCTTCGTTCCACCGCGACATCTCAAAAAACGGAACCACAGTCTAGAAGATCAGATTCGCGCAGAGCTCGAAAGCAGAAGTCTGCCACAGCCGCAGCTCATTGACACGTTCAGCAGGAAGGAGCTGATTGAGAAGAAGCTGTTGAGCTTTGTCCGTACGCGCCGCGGCGAGAAACCCCAGCCCCCCGCGCACCGAGCGTTCGGTATTCGGCTAGTCTTCGACGAATCCATTTCTGGGCCGATCACTCTCGGCTACGCCAGCCACTACGGACTCGGCCTGTTCGCGGCCGAACACGGTGGCGCGGGTTCCAACCGCGTACGCTAAACGGGGCTATTGTGGATGACGGGTCACGCGCGGAAGATTTCCTCCCCGTGCGCATGCTCAACGAGTTCGCCTACTGTCCCCGGCTTTTTCACCTGATGCACGTGGAAGGCCGTTGGGCCGACAACGTCTATACCGTCGAGGGGAAACAAGCTCACCGGCGAGTGGACAAACTCGACCACGTCTTACCCGATCCAGAAGCTAGCCTCTCTAATCAGCCCGACGTTTCTTCTGTTACCGCTAGATTTGATGACGACGAACCACCCACCGTGACTCGTTCGGTACCGCTCTCCTCGGATCGTCTTCGTATCACAGCCAAGCTCGACTTGGTTTCCAGCGATGGGCGTGAGGCCGTGCCCGTCGAAACGAAGCGCGGGCGCGTGCCCAACAACGATCACCGTTCGTGGGAGCCGGAGCGCGTACAGCTGATGGCACAGGGACTGCTCTTGCGCGAACACGGCTACCAGTGCGACCACGGATTGCTCTATTTCTCAGGCTCCAGAACACGCGTCGACGTGCCGTTCACCACCGAGCTTGAAGCGCTGACGCTGTCGTTAATCGAGGAGGCGCGCCAGTCCGCATATCGAGAGAAACTGCCTCCCCCTCTCGAAGATAGTCCTAAGTGCATTGGATGTTCCCTCAATGGAATCTGCCTGCCGGATGAGACGCTCGCACTTCAGCAAGTCCCTGCGGATCCCATAGCACCGGCCGTACGCCGACTGTATCCGGCCCGCGATGACGCCGTTCCACTGTATGTACAGGAGCAGGGAGCGAAGGTCGGAAAAACCGCGGAGAACTTGATCATCCGCAAGGGCAAGGACAACCTGGCCTCCGCCCGCCTCAAAGACGTGAGCCAGCTCGTATTGTGCGGGAACGTAGGCGTCAGCGCCCAAACCATTCATCTTCTCTCTGAAGCGGGCGTTCCTATCGTTCACCTATCTTCGGGGCACTGGTTCCATGCAATCACATATGGTATCGGGCTTCGCAATGCCTACGATCGCGCTGCGCAATTTGCGGCTGCGGCCCAACCGAACAGGTGTCTGAGCTTCGCCAAAGCGGTCGTTGCCGCGAAAGGGTCGAATCAACGCACGATGCTGAGACGTAACGGAACCGTCACCGATCGTACGCTTCGTGAAATGCAGGAATTGATCAAGAGCACGGCTCGGGTTCAGAGTGTGGAACAATTGCTTGGTCTCGAAGGCAGCCTCGCAGCACACTATTTTCGGCACTTCGATGGCATGCTCCGACCACGGGACTTCGATGCGGTGTGGGACTTCGCGAGCCGAAATCGGCGCCCGCCGAAGGACCCCGTCAATGCGCTGCTTTCCTTTGGCTACGCCCTACTGACCAAGGAGTGCACGGTGGCCCTCTTGGCTGAAGGTTTGGACCCGTGGTGGGGCTTCTATCACCGACCTCGACATGGACGCCCAGCCCTCGCATTGGATTTGATGGAGCCACTGCGCCCTTTGATCGCGGACTCCGCCGTCGTGAGTGCCGTGAACACCGGAATGTTAAAGGCCAAGGATTTCACGACGAGCAGGGCCGGATGCATGCTCAATCCAATCGCGCGCAAGGCCATGATCCAAGCCTATGAATCCCGGCTCGACCAGGTGGTTACTCATCCGGTGTTCGGCTATCGCTGCTCGTGGCGGAGCATGATTCGAGTTCACGCCAGATTGCTGGCACGTTGGTTGCGGGGAGACGTGCCCAGCTATCAAAGCATCGTCACCCGCTGATGACGAGCCGAAAACGGTACTTGGTCGCTTACGACGTCGCAGATGATAAGCGGCGCAACCAGGTCTTCAGAACGTTGTCTGGCTATGGGGACCGCGCACAATACAGCGTCTTTTTCTGCGAGGTGAATCCCCGCGAGCTGGCGGAGCTCCGCGGCAAGCTTCACCGGACCATCCATGACAGTGAGGATCAGGTCATGATACTGAAGCTGGGTGCGGCCACACAACCGCTAGAAACAGATCTCCAATGTCTTGGAAAACCCTATCGACCGGCAACAACGGTATTCGTTGTATGATTCGAGCGGCGGGGTGGTGCCCGAGTGCCCGCCGCCGCTCGTGCTCTTTGACAACTAGAGGTTTAAGCCATGACGACGCGGCCCACGAGCCAGTGCGAGCGCGTGCATACAACGACCTCTCGATAACAAGCGAAAAAGCCTTTATTTCGCAAAGAGTTGTCGAGCGGTCTGTTTCCGCGTTCATGAGAACGCGGCCCCATTGAAGCGACCCGACCAGCGCGACGATGACGATGGCACAGTTAATCGAGTTTCCGCGTTCATGAGAACGCGGCCCCATTGAAGCAGGCCGGTTCCAGTGAACTCCAACATTTTGGCGTCGTTTCCGCGTTCATGAGAACGCGGCCCCATTGAAGCGTAGCTCAGACGGTTTAGTGCTCGGCAAGATTCGCTGGGTTTCCGCGTTCATGAGAACGCGGCCCCATTGAAGCCACTCGACGCTATCCGTCCTCCACTGCGGCATCATGTCGTTTCCGCGTTCATGAGAACGCGGCCCCATTGAAGCCCCGCCCAGAAGTGTTCCATCTGCTTCGGGTATAACTCGGTTTCCGCGTTCATGAGAACGCGGCCCCATTGAAGCGTGCAGGGTCTCGAGGACCTCGGGAATGTCTCGATTTCGTTTCCGCGTTCATGAGAACGCGGCCCCATTGAAGCGACAAAACCTCATAGCTTGTCAAGAGCGAAATTTGACGTTTCCGCGTTCATGAGAACGCGGCCCCATTGAAGCCGCGCCGGCCATACCTTCGAGACGACGAGGATTTCGGGGTTTCCGCGTTCATGAGAACGCGGCCCCATTGAAGCGCTGCAACCGGGTATGGGAAGTACGAACTATGTGACACGTTTCCGCGTTCATGAGAACGCGGCCCCATTGAAGCGCGACGATCGTCGACTTGACGAGTTCGAGGTCATGCCGTTTCCGCGTTCATGAGAACGCGGCCCCATTGAAGCGACGCGGCAAGCTGCTGTTACCGTTACCTTGATGAATCTCGTTTCCGCGTTCATGAGAACGCGGCCCCATTGAAGCAGCGTTTCGTCGCTCATGCCAGCAAACGCCTGTTCAAGTTGTTTCCGCGTTCATGAGAACGCGGCCCCATTGAAGCAAGTTATTGCTCGTCGGTATCACGTCGAACAGGAAATCGTTTCCGCGTTCATGAGAACGCGGCCCCATTGAAGCTTCCGCTTCCCTTTGCCTTCGTTCTTCGGCTTCGTAATCGGGTTTCCGCGTTCATGAGAACGCGGCCCCATTGAAGCGAGGCGGCCGAGGAACGGATCAAGCAGCTTCAGCGCCGGGTTTCCGCGTTCATGAGAACGCGGCCCCATTGAAGCTCAACACTTTAGAGAGGTTTGAGGGATGGTCCCTCAAGTTTCCGCGTTCATGAGAACGCGGCCCCATTGAAGCGACGCGATGTCCGCTGACAACGTACCGGCAGAAGCGTTTCCGCGTTCATGAGAACGCGGCCCCATTGAAGTTTGGTCAGTGACGCGGGGCAGACCACCAAGATCCGCGTGTTTCCGCGTTCATGAGAACGCGGCCCCATTGAAGCTTGAGTATGGCCTTTATGCCGAAGAACCCAGCGACAGCGTTTCCGCGTTCATGAGAACGCGGCCCCATTGAAGCCGTTCCGACCTAGCCTTTGAGCGACCAGCCCGACGGTGTTTCCGCGTTCATGAGAACGCGGCCCCATTGAAGCCGAGGCCTCCAGGCCCAGGACGCGGACGCGGTCGAGCGTTTCCGCGTTCATGAGAACGCGGCCCCATTGAAGCATTTTTAGGGATGAACTCGAGCGAAGCCCCGCGAAGCGTTTCCGCGTTCATGAGAACGCGGCCCCATTGAAGCGTGGCATCCGTCCACCCGGAGATGACGGTCACGAGTTGTTTCCGCGTTCATGAGAACGCGGCCCCATTGAAGCGAAAGCCGAATAGCGAGGATGATGAGACCTACTCTTTTTTCCGGTTTCCGCGTTCATGAGAACGCGGCCCCATTGAAGCAAAGCTTCCGCGAATCGCCGTCGTGCTTCCCGTGCCGGTTTCCGCGTTCATGAGAACGCGGCCCCATTGAAGCGAGCTAGCCGGCGGAGACGTCGACAAGCTGGGTGAGCGTTTCCGCGTTCATGAGAACGCGGCCCCATTGAAGCGAGCCCTCCACCCACTCAAGGGGAGAAAGTTAAATTTGTTTCCGCGTTCATGAGAACGCGGCCCCATTGAAGCGGAGCATTCGCCGCAATATGTCGAAGGAAACTGACGTTTCCGCGTTCATGAGAACGCGGCCCCATTGAAGCGACCCGAACCGGCTACAGCACACACTTGCTTTTGAGGGTTTCCGCGTTCATGAGAACGCGGCCCCATTGAAGCATGCTCAGCTCCTACAACGGCGGGCTCGGAGCGCTCAATCGGGTTTCCGCGTTCATGAGAACGCGGCCCCATTGAAGCTGTTCAATCAGAGCGCGTCGGGAACCGGGCGGCGTGAGGTTTCCGCGTTCATGAGAACGCGGCCCCATTGAAGCTAGGTGTGCAGCGTCCCGCCGCACCAGATGTTCAGTTCGGTTTCCGCGTTCATGAGAACGCGGCCCCATTGAAGCTAGCCAGGCAGCCACAATTCGGCGGTGACAATTCTTGAGTAGTTTCCGCGTTCATGAGAACGCGGCCCCATTGAAGCGTGGTGCAAGTCTACGGCTCCGGAGGCAACGCCCTTCCTGTTTCCGCGTTCATGAGAACGCGGCCCCATTGAAGCCTTTCCTTACCGACCCGTAACGAGCTTTCGAAGTCCTGTTTCCGCGTTCATGAGAACGCGGCCCCATTGAAGCGATTCGGGGTCGGGGGGCCGGTTGCAAGGCGTCTCGCCTGTTTCCGCGTTCATGAGAACGCGGCCCCATTGAAGCGCGTGAATCTGACATGGTGAAGCATGAAGATTAGACGTTTCCGCGTTCATGAGAACGCGGCCCCATTGAAGCTCGCTCCTTATCCGGGCCATCGTTCACCACTTCCGGCGTTTCCGCGTTCATGAGAACGCGGCCCCATTGAAGCATCATGGCCCCAGGTTCATACGCTCGCTGCACCGGTCCTAGTTTCCGCGTTCATGAGAACGCGGCCCCATTGAAGCACAGCATAGAAATTATGCTGTATTATGCTCTCATCATGACAAGTTTCCGCGTTCATGAGAACGCGGCCCCATTGAAGCTTCGTCGCCCATCTAGAAGCCCATCAGAGCGTGCATGTACGTTTCCGCGTTCATGAGAACGCGGCCCCATTGAAGCCACGCGGCCAGATTGAGGCTCAGGTTGATTACGAGCGCGTTTCCGCGTTCATGAGAACGCGGCCCCATTGAAGCACGCTTGCATGGCCCACGCCCACATTGGTTTCATTACGTTTCCGCGTTCATGAGAACGCGGCCCCATTGAAGCAACTTACTTGCAGGTAGGTCGCCTATGGCGATGATGTTCCCGTTTCCGCGTTCATGAGAACGCGGCCCCATTGAAGCCGGGTTTCTTCCGCAGCTTCGCGCCCCGCTATCTCGTTTCCGCGTTCATGAGAACGCGGCCCCATTGAAGCTCGAACGCCCCGCGCTCCGTACGATAAGCGTTGTTGACCTGTTTCCGCGTTCATGAGAACGCGGCCCCATTGAAGCACCATCTCCCACTCCAGAGGGTTGCGCGACTTGAAGAGCTTGTTTCCGCGTTCATGAGAACGCGGCCCCATTGAAGCGTTGGCGACGAACTCGCCATCACGGTTAAGGAGCCATGTTTCCGCGTTCATGAGAACGCGGCCCCATTGAAGCGACCACGGGAAAGTCCGTCGTGTATACCTGGACGTTCTGTTTCCGCGTTCATGAGAACGCGGCCCCATTGAAGCGCGCACGATGCCAACGTCACGGAGACCACGGCCGCGACCGGTTTCCGCGTTCATGAGAACGCGGCCCCATTGAAGCAACATCCGCGCTGACTACAACATCGCTGCCACCGACTTGTTTCCGCGTTCATGAGAACGCGGCCCCATTGAAGCTTCGGAATGGGAATCGATCAGGGTCTGGCCGGTCTGGTTTCCGCGTTCATGAGA
This sequence comes from Candidatus Marinacidobacterales bacterium, assembly GCA_965219415.1. Classification (GTDB taxonomy): domain Bacteria; phylum Acidobacteriota; class Vicinamibacteria; order Marinacidobacterales; family DATDRI01; genus CBDCNP01. The sequence continues at coordinate 4,797,128 of CBDCNP010000002.1, read as the reverse complement.
ACGCGGCCCCATTGAAGCGTCATCTCCTCCATGTCGCGGAAGGTCTTTGTCCAGTGCGTTTCCGCGTTCATGAGAACGCGGCCCCATTGAAGCAAAAGATCGAGCACTGGATGACGCTTGACTACCTCTCGTTTCCGCGTTCATGAGAACGCGGCCCCATTGAAGCGCGTGGTCCAGAGTGTGTGTTCGGTCGAAGACTCGGACGGGTTTCCGCGTTCATGAGAACGCGGCCCCATTGAAGCCTACCTCTATGGGAGTAACTCCCGGCTGAATGTTTGAGTTTCCGCGTTCATGAGAACGCGGCCCCATTGAAGCATCATTTCCTGCTCTTCGGCGGTGGGTTCGGCCTCAACGGTTTCCGCGTTCATGAGAACGCGGCCCCATTGAAGCGAGGAAATCGACCTCGCGCCACTGCACGGGCGCAGACTTGTTTCCGCGTTCATGAGAACGCGGCCCCATTGAAGCGAACCCGCGCTGGGCTTTCCGGCGAGGTCGCGGCCTCGCGTTTCCGCGTTCATGAGAACGCGGCCCCATTGAAGCCCAACAGCTTCTCGGCCTCGGTGACGAAGGGTGTCACGCTGTTTCCGCGTTCATGAGAACGCGGCCCCATTGAAGCGCACCACACTTTCCTTGTCCTCGGCGTTCTGATCAGGTTTCCGCGTTCATGAGAACGCGGCCCCATTGAAGCCCTTTAGTGCTGGATTGCACTGCGAGGAGCACGGACCCGGGTTTCCGCGTTCATGAGAACGCGGCCCCATTGAAGCCGGCTTGCAGGGTCTCGTCCTGCACCGTCTGCGTCGGGTTTCCGCGTTCATGAGAACGCGGCCCCATTGAAGCCACCCGAGGCCGTTGTGTACGGCAGCCAGAAGGCCCCGTTTCCGCGTTCATGAGAACGCGGCCCCATTGAAGCCCCGTACTATAGGCAACGGCGTTGTCGAACGCCCCGCGTTGTTTCCGCGTTCATGAGAACGCGGCCCCATTGAAGCGCAGACGGTGTGGGGATGCGTTTCAAGTGTCGGCTACGTGTTTCCGCGTTCATGAGAACGCGGCCCCATTGAAGCGTACAAAAACTGAATACCGAAAACTTTCCGTTTTCCCGGCGGTTTCCGCGTTCATGAGAACGCGGCCCCATTGAAGCTGTACCGATCGCGAGCGATTGCGAGCTCACGAACCGTTTCCGCGTTCATGAGAACGCGGCCTGTCCATCATCATTATTAATCCGGGACTGGACTCTAGGGCCCAGACCGCCCTCGAGCACATGCTGGTCAGCGCGCGAGGGAAGGTGCTGAGGACGAACTTCTCGGCGACCAGCCGAGTAACGCGAGCGACCAAGCTGACTCAGGCTGCCTCTCGCCATTCGTATCGATGGTGCAGTCCACCGACTCGCGGCAGTGCGACTACTTTCGCCGTAGGAGACGGTCGGTGCGTGACCGTTCTCAAGCTCGGTGTGTCCTTGTTCAGCCCCAAGTGGCAACGGTCCTCATGATAGTAGCTGATGTAAGCTCGCACGAGCCGGATGAGATGACATGCACCGAGAACCGCGACGTGCTCAAGGAGCTCGCGACGGCAGCTGCCGACCCACCGCTCCGCGGTTCCGTTTTGCCATGGGCTGCGAAACGAAGTGCGAACGGGTTTTGTGCCCGTTGCCTTGATGAACTCGATGACCGCAGCGTTAAAGATGAAGTCGCGATCGAAGATGAGATATCTCGGAGCAGTGTCGTAGGGAAACGCCTCACGCAGTTGCTGAATAACCCAAGCAGACGTCGGGTGGAAGGTGGCGTTGAAGTGAACGATGTGCCGACGGCCGTGCTCGATGACGAAGAAGCCGTACAGCAGCCGGAGCGACGCGGTGGGCACGGTGAACAGATCCATGGCGGCGATATCGTCTTTATGGTTGCGCAAGAAAGCCATCCATCGCTTCAGCTGGTCGGGCTCCGCGGGACGCCGCGGCAGGTATCGCGACACCGTAATCTCGGAGATGATGAAACCGAGTTTGGTGAGCTCAGCATGGATGCGTGGCGCCCCCCAGCCGTCTTGCGCCATCGTGCGGACGAGGCGGCGAATCTCGGCATCAATCCGAGGCCGACCGGGATGGCGGCGCTGCGAGATCTTTGCCCAGTACCGTCGGAATCGGTCGCGATGCCAACGGGCCACGGTGTCCGCGTGGACGATGAGCAGGCGGCTCGCCCACACGGGCCACGAACCTCGAAGAGCAACCCAGAAAGCCCGTTCCGTGTCTTCGAGCGGTGGGCGTGGGCGCTCTTTCTTCAGCGCCGTCACTTGCTGCCGCAAAGCGACGTTCTCCAACACCAGGTCGGCGCGGCGCCGACACATCGCCCGAATGACACGGACGCCAAGTGAGACGAGGAAGACAACAACGTCGAGCATAGCGGCGGAGTTTCGCCGTCTTCGGCCCGGAATTCAAGCGGAGCGTAAGTCCTTGATTTCGTGGGCGGAGCAGTTTTGACGATGCACAACGCCGTCCAGCTGCCGAATCACAACCGGGGCGCAGCCCGTTCCAACAGGATCTCGACCGCGTAGTCTTCTCCGCTGCGTTTAGACGGCTTGCTCACAAGACACAGGTACACTCTCTATCCGACAACGATCACGTTCGTACGAGGCTGACCCATAGTATCGAGGTTGCATCGGTTGGCAGGTCTATGGGTACGATCATTGGAACGAAGATCGCGGTCAAACTGGGCAATCCTCAGATAACCCCCGATACGTTCGGGGACATCGTGCAAGCAGCCTGTCTCGCCCACGACATCGGCAACCCTCCATTCGGCCATAGTGGGGAAGATACAGTAGGCGAATGGTTTAATTCTTCAGGACAATCGTCGACGATATTTGGGCGGGATATGAAAGACGTGAAAAGAATGACTTAAAATATTTTGAAGGCAATGCTCAAGGCTTTCGTATTCTGACGCAGCTCGAAAATCACCGTTGGTCTGGTGGGCTGCAGTTGACCTACGCCGTACTTGGCACATTTGCGAAATACCCTCGCTCGTCTGTGACCCATCCGATCTCCAATGATTCATATATCGGCGGGAAGAAGTTTGGTTTCTTTGAATCCGAACGAAGCTATTTCGAACAAATTGCTTCCGGGGTGGGTCTAATAGAGCGTAGCATGCAACTGCACTACTGGTGCCGTCATCCGCTCGCGTTTCTCGTGGAGGCGGCGGACGACATTTGCTACGCGATTGTCGACATAGAAGATGGTTTTGCGCTTGGGTATCTCACTTTTGATGAAGCAAGAGATTTGTTGAGTCCTATTGCGAAAGTGGCAAGCTTTTCGTCGGATATGGCTAACTCGGAAATTATAGGTAAGCTACGTGCTGTCGCAATTGGCGAACTCGTCAACTCAGCATCTGTAGCATTTTTAGAAAATGAAGAGGCATTATTAAGAGGGCAATACACAAAGGAGCTAATTGCCGATACTCCGTACAAGGAGAATATCGACGAGGCGAAATCAATTGCGAGAAAACAAATTTATTGGTCAGAACGAAATGCAACGATCGAGATAGCGGGCTCGAAAATAATTTGCGGCCTGTTGGATTTATTCCTTCCCGTTGTCGTCGAAATAGAACATGTGGGATGGAACCTTTCGAAATTATCAGATCGGCACCAAATGCTGGCCCGTCTTATCCCCAATCAGTTCTTAGGCGTAACTAGCCGGTACGAATCTTGGTTGCGAGTAACCGACTTCATTTCGGGAATGACAGACCGATTTGCACTCGATCTCTATCGTAAATTGAAAGGCATCGCGATCTAAGTGTTCCCCGTCCTGTGCCAAAACTCGGCCCTTTTGAAATAGACCATCAGTGTCATGAATTGACGGGACACGAGCTACCTTCAAAAGGAGTGGAAATGAAGTAAAGGAATTGGAATCCTTCGTTCAAGGGGAAACCGTAGTACCCTAGGAGCGTCTTTCAATGCAGAAGGGGACAGTGCCATTTGGAGGAGGACTATGGCCAAAGCGCGAGTGTTGACGAGGTCGGAACTAGCCGAGCATTTGGGCGTCGATAAACAGATGGTAACAAAATGGGAGCGGTCTGGGATGCCGGTCCACACTAGAGGGCGCGGCGTGGCGTCTCAATTCCGTCTGCGGGAGGTCCGGGCGTGGCTAAAGGTGCGGGAAGCCAAGGCCAAAGCGGCGGAGAAGGCAAAGGTGCGGGAAGCCAAAGCGGCAGAGAAGGCGAAGAAGACAGCGAAGCAATAAGACGCGGCGGCGATGAGATGAGACAAGTCTGACTGCGCGAGTCCTTGGAACTCGCTAGTCTCGCGGTACCGGTTGCCAACGACGCTGCTCGGGGAGCGCGATGACGTCGTACTCCTGGTCTTCGGTGACGAGTGCCTCTTCGAAACTGCGAAAGCTGTCGACGGCTTGCTTGGCCAGATGGGACAGCAGGGGGTGGCCTTCCCTGGGATCGTGAGCTTGCTCAGGGACTTGAGGGTATTGTCAAATTGAGCTGGTGACTGACAGAATGGTCCAATGAAGACCGATGCGCCAAGCTACCACGGCTATCGATTTCCACCGGAAATCATCAGCCACGCCGTCTGGCTCTACCACCGATTCTGCGTGAGCTTTCGAAACGTCGAAGAGTTGCTCGCTCAGCGAGGCATCACGGTTTCTTACGAAGCGGTCCGACTGTGGTGCATTAAGTTCGGGCCGGAATACGCTCGGCGACTGAAGCGTCGGCAGGGTCGTCTCGGTGACACATGGCACCTGGACGAGGTCTTCATAAAGATACAAGGTGAACGCCAATACCTCTGGCGCGCGGTAGACCAAGATGGTGATGTAATCGATATCCTCGTCCAGCCTCGCCGTGATCAGAAAGCCGCCAAACGATTCTTCCGCAAGCTGTTGAAGGGGCAAGGCCGTCCGCCCTGGCAGCTGGTCACCGACAAACTGAGAAGCTACAGCGCCGCTCACCGCGAGGTCATGCCGTCCGTCGTCCACGACACTGACCAGTACAGAAACAACCTAGCCGAAGTCTCGCACGAACCGACGCGACAACGGGAACGACAGATGCGGAAGTTTAAAGCTCCTGGGCAGGCGCAACGATTCTTGACCGTGCATGGACTCGTGCAAAATCTCTTTCGCGTCGGACGGCATTTGTTGCAAGCGCATCATCATCGGGAGCTACGAGACCGCGCTTTCATCGTCTGGCAGGAGGTAACCTGTGCCGTCCGATGAGAGCAAAGGAAGTCAGCTCGACGCGATAGGTTCGCTCGCTCAACGTCAACTTGACAATACCCTCGAACAGCAACTCCGACACCGTCCGCTTCTCCTTCTGCGCTCGCTCCAGAGCGTTGTCAAGCAGCAGATCCGAGGGCAAGGGGTCCGGAATGGTCATGGGGCTATTTCCAGTCGTCGGGGTTCAGGCGGAACTGCTTCAGCCGCGCCGTCGCGCGTCACGGCGCTTGCGTCCCGCTCCCCGCCTGCATGAACTCGGCACGGTGATCAACCGTATCACGGCGGCACCGTCCCACGTGAGTCCGACTGCCGTCCAGCGCGGTCCGACGTCCTGTCCATCATCATTATTGGTCCGGGACTGGACTCTAGGGCCCGGACGGTGCTTCCGCAATTAAGTGTTGGCGGCCAGCCCCTAACCGGTCTGCGTGCTAGAGTTTGAACCAGAATTCCGAAGACACAGTTCTCTCATCGTCAGGGCCGAGCCAAAGTGAAGAATCGCAGATGTCTCAATCTCGCATGTCCGTTGCGGGGCAAAGTCAGTTCCGGAAACATCGTTCGCCACGGATTCTACCGAACCAGGTCCGGGAAACGCCGTCGATACCGGTGCGGCGAGTGCGGAAAGACGTTCTCTTCGACGAAAGGCACGCCCTACTACCGTCTCCAACATCGAAGAGCTACTTTCGATGGGGTCATCGCTCTCAGAGTCGAGGGTGTCAGCATTTCCGCGATTTCCCGGATCAAAGGGATTGCCTGGAACACCGTCGCCCGCTGGCTCGAGAAGGCAGCCCAAGTGTGTCGTCGATTCAATCACAGAAGGATCGCTGGCTTCGCTGCCGAAGAGCTTCAAGCCGACGAGATTCGCACGTTCGCGAGCAACAAGAAGACACCGAGTTGGGTCTTCGTTACAATCGAAGTCTGGTCTCGGCTCTGGCCATCGACGGTGACGGGAAGGCGAAGCGGTGCTTCCGCCATCAAGTGATGGAATGGACTCCTCCACTGACATAGACGGCATCGATGTGCCAAAGTCAGTCGAATACGCATCGAAAAGGAGGAGTCCGAATGAAAGATACGACAATCGCTGTGGATCTTGCAAAGAACGTCTTCGAGATTGCCATCTCGGGAGAAGCGGGGAAGGTGTCCAAGCAACTCCGTGTGAGTCGACCCAAATTGGTGTCGTTCTTTGCCAAACAGAGCGCTGCCACCGTGCTTCTCGAAGCCTGCGGCTCGGCTCACTTCTGGGCAAGGACGTTCCGAAGATTGGGACACGACGTCGTCCTGCTCCCACCTCACCTCGTGAGGCCGTATCGACGCGGGAGCAAGAACGACCGCGCCGACACGAAGGCGTTGCTCGAGGCCTACAGGAACGAGGAGCTTCTTCCCGTACCCATCAAGTCCGTGCACCAGCACACCCTCGCCGCGCTCCATCGCCTGCGCTCAGGATGGCTCTCCACACGGACCGCACGCATCAATGCCGTACGCGGGCTCCTGCGCGAACTCGGATTCATCATCCCAAAGGGCGCTCACTTCGTCGTGCCCGCCCTCTTCGAACTCGTCGAAGACGCTGATTCTGATTTGCCCGACGTGCTCCGTTCGCATCTCCGTGATGCCTGCTCCGAGATTCGAGAACTCAAGGACAAGTGCGCTAGCATCGAGCACGAGCTCAAGGCGCTCACCAAGCAGCTTCCTGAAGTCCAACGACTTCTCGCCATTCCCGGCATCGGACTTCTGGCCGCGACCGCCATCGTGGGCTTCGTCGGCGATCTTCGCCGCTTCCCATCGGGGCGCCGCTTCTCGAGCTACCTCGGCCTAGTTCCCAAGGAAAACTCCAGTGGCGACATTCGCCGCCTCGGACGCATCACCAAGCGTGGCGACTCCTACCTCCGTATGCTCCTCACCCAGGGCGGGCGCGCCGTGCTCCGCGCGGCGAACGTCAGCAAGAGCCCACCCGACAAGCTCCGCGCCTGGGCTCGGAAGGTCCACCGCTCGCGGGGACACAACAAGGCCGTGATTGCTGTCGCCAACAAACTCGCCCGGATCGTCTGGGCCGTCTCCACCCGCGAGAGTGAATTCCAGTCGCCGGTGGCCGCTTAGATTTAGAGGCTCCACTTTCGTGTTTTCCTTTTTCCCTTCCAAAAGAGGCTGCGACGATACCCATCCAACTGATGGCGTACCGGTCGGACCGGCGCGGGGTCAAGCCAATAGCAACACTGGCCCTAAGAGGTCGTTCAAAGTGATTGGCTCCTCGCGCGCGGATTTTCCATCATGGCCCGGAGCACCCAAGACGCTCCTCACTGAGGCCGAAGATACGTTTGCAGTCTGACCCACTCGTCACGACGCGATGGATGCGCAGCTTCGATGGAAGATTTATTAAGAAAGGGGCGTGACTAGAAAGAAAGGGGCGTGACTAGAAAGAAAGGGGCGTGACTAGAGGAGTCCAGATATGTTGCTACGCCGTGTTTGAATGCTAATGTCAGCTGGCCTGCCTGTGTCGGCGTGCACACGAAGGTGCCCCTGAACGTCAGGCACCGTGTGGTCAGCCCAGCCCGCATCGCCGAAAGAGCTGCGTCTCCGGAAATCAGGCTCAAACGGTGCTTGCGCTGTTTGCTGTTGGTGATGTGTATGTATCCCTTTGCAAAAAAAGCGCTTACGCTCCATTTAGCGCGCGGCGAAGGTCGTGAGCGCTATTTGGGCTGTAATTTAATGCAGCGTAAAGTCTTAGCGCCATCTCACCAACACTTGCGATGGAAGCCCCCTCTCCCGTAATTTCGGTTGTGATGCCCTGCATAATCTTGCTCGCGGCCCGACCATCCACGAGAATGTTGAATTCCGACTGACCCAACATGTCAATGAAGCCGGGCGCCACGACGAGTCCCCGCGCGTTGATGCGCTCGGCAGCGTTTGCTTCATCAAGGCGTCCCATAGCGACGATACGACCATCGGTAATCCCAACGTCTCCGAGGAACCAGGGAGCACCGGTACCGTCAACGATGCGTCCTCCTGCGATGACAACATCGAACGACGGAGGCGTTTGGGAGCTTAGTGCCAAGAACTCCCAAAACGCGGCCACCAAAATCGTGACAAACAAGAGCGCCTTGATATGGTTTGCGATCATGGGCGGATGCTAGCAGGTGGTGCTTCTGCCATCAAAGGCTGCTACGCCGCTAGAGGCATTTGAATGCTAATGTCAGTGGTGTGCTCCGCAAAAAGTCGATCCAGCGTTGATTGCGCGTTTTAGACTCGCCATGGTCGGCTTGTGCATCGTCAAAACTGCTCCGCCCACGAAATCAAGGACTTACGCTCCGCTTGAATTCCGGGCCGAAGACGGCGAAACTCCGCCGCTATGCTCAACGTTGTTGTCTTCTTCGTCTCACTTGGCGTCCGTGCCATTCGGGCGATGTGTCGGCGCCGCGCCGACCTGGTGTTGGAGAACGTCACTTTGCGGCAGCAAGTGACGGCGCTGAAGAAAGAGCGCCCACGCCCACCGCTCGACGACACGGAACGGGTTTTCTGGGTTGCCCTTCGAGGTTCGTGGCCCGTGTGGGCGAGCCGCCTGCTCATCGTCCACGCGGACACCGTAGCCCGTTGGCATCGCGACCGATTCCGACGGTACTGGGCAAAGATCTCGCAGCGCCGCCATCCCGGTCGGCCTCGGATTGATGCCGAGATTCGTCGCCTCGTCCGCACGATGGCGCAAGACGGCTGGGGGGCGCCACGCATCCATGCTGAGCTCACCAAGCTCGGTTTCATCATCTCCGAGATCACGGTGTCGCGATACCTGCCACGGCGTCCCGCGGAGCCCGACCAGCTGAAACGATGGATGGCTTTCTTGCGCAACCATAAAGACGATATCGCCGCCATGGATCTGTTCACCGTGCCCACCGCGTCGCTCCGGCTGCTGTACGGCTTCTTCGTCATCGAGCACGGTCGCCGGCACATCGTTCACTTCAACGCCACGTTCCACCCGACGTCTGCTTGGGTTATTCAGCAACTACGCGAGGCGTTTCCCTACGACACCGCTCCGAGATATCTCATCTTCGATCGCGACTTCATCTTTAACGCTGCGGTCATCGAGTTCATCAAGGCAACGGGCACAAAACCCGTTCGCACTTCGTTTCGCAGCCCATGGCAAAACGGAACCGCGGAGCGGTGGGTCGGCAGCTGCCGTCGCGAGCTCCTTGAGCACGTCGTGGTTCTCGGTGCATGTCATCTCATCCGGCTCGTGCGAACTTACATCAGCTACTATCATGAGGACCGTTGCCACTTGGGGCTGAACAAGGACACACCGAGCTTGAGAACGGTCACGCACCGACCGTCTCCTACGGCGAAAGTAGTCGCACTGCCGCGAGTCGATGGACTGCACCATCGATACGAGTGGCGAGAGGCAGCCTGAGTCAGCTTGGTCGCTCGCGTTACTCGGCTGGTCGCCGAGAAGTTCGTCCTCAGCACCTTCCCTCGCGCGCTGACCACGCTCTCCAGCATGTGCTCGAGGGCGGTCCGGGCCCTAGAGTCCAGTCCCAGATTAATAATGATGATGGACAGCGTCGAGCTTAGCCTTTCGGCCAGGGAGCCACGCCGCGGCCAGCAACCCGATCACCATCAACGAGGAGGCCGCACTCGCGATGGCACCTGTGCGCAAAGACCTTGGTCGGTACCGAAATGTCACGCGGTGCTCCCCCGCGGGTACCGAAACCGCGCGCATCGTCCACTGTGCTCTCAGAATTGGAGTTTCCACTCCGTCTACCTCGGCCATCCAACCGGGGCGAAACGTGTCCGCGAGCACGACGAAGCCATCGCGCGGTGAGCTCGTCTCGAGTTCGATCCATTCCGGCTGATAGCGGTTGATCCGTACCGCATTTTTGCGAAAAAAACCGGATACCCCTTCGCCCGTCTCTGGATCTTGAATTTGAACTCCCTGATGTACGCTCCAACACTTCAAATTTTCGAGGGTTTGAAGCTCACTCGGCACCGGTGACCGCACCATGAAATAGGCACGCGGCAACGTATGCAAGTTGATTTTTATTTTCTCAAGAACGAGAAAATCAGCTTTAAGCCCTATGGAATTAAGATCGATTTCGATGGATTCGATGCGGACGCCGTGGCTTGGTCGAACGAGTCGGACCGTGAGTTCTTCGATGAGCTCGGGCTTCTCGAAATGGACGTCGAGCGGAGTTCCCGGTCCGAGACGGTAGGTGGTTCCGCCCAGTTCGATCACGATACTTGTCGGGTCGCCGAGCGCCTGCCAATCGAGGCGAAAGCTCGACGCCGTGACCGGAGGTAACAGCCGAATCGAGACTGGCGCGATTTGGGGAGGGATATCGAGCAGCGGAAGTGGTGAAGCAAAGCGCGATCCGCACCAAGGGTAGTTCGTGGTGGGCCCACGGCGAGCGATGAACTTGGCGTTTAGAAGCGCTAACGCGTTCGCGCTCGAATCGCTCAGGTCGAGGAGCTCGGAGTAGCGGGCGTCCACGAGTGCTTCGTGGCCGCCGGCGAAGTCGACACCGTGAAGAGTCGCGTAGTTCTCGAGGTTCGATTCAGAAACGTAGCGGCTGCGGTAGCCTTGCGCGCGCGTTATGAGTTGAACCGGTCGCACGTTCGCGCGCGCCAGGGTCTGAAACGGCCGCTCGCCGCGATCCTTGACGAAGGCACCCAAGTCGATGACAGCAATAGCGAGCACAACGGGAGCAACCCACCGCTCCTTCGGTCGCCAAACCACGTAAGCCACCAGAATGACGTTCAGCATGCCCAGAAGCACTGCCCAGTAGCCCCCACCAACCAGTCGCTCCATTTGCTCTGGCTCGAGCATGCCGTTACGAACGACGTTGGAGTGAAGATATGCAGTCCAAGCGGCGAGCAGGGCCAATACGACGAAGGCCGCCTTGACGATTCCTCGCAAGCGAGTTCGGATCCTGCGACCAGCATCTTCGAGCACGTTCACTCCAAGCCCGGCAAGCACGGCCACACCCATCGTGTAGATGCCAAGAAGACGATAGGGAACGCGGAACTTTTCGAAACCAGGCACTGCGGCGTAAAACAAATCGAATAGCGGCGAGTCACGACCGAACGAAAGCAGAAGTGCCACGAGAGCGGACGCCGCAAAAAACAAACGCCACCGCTCCGGTGCGAGCATGAGACCAACAGCGGCGAGTAGCAACGTACCGATACCGGCGTATAGATGAAGAGGAGCGGCGCTGTTTTGACCCGGTAGCCGGATTTGTGCCCGGGGGACAAACGCTGATGAGAGCAAGTAGGGTGAGAACGCGAACGATGTCGAGTACTCGTAGCCGAGTTTGGAACGCGAGGAGTCCTCGGCGAGTTGGTACGTCGGGAGAAGCTGTACGGCACTCAAGCCAAGAGCCAACAGCACGGAGGGTACGACGCGTGTGCAAGTCCTCTTGAATCCTCCCATCGCCACCGCGAACGCCAGCGCCAGCAATATCCCATAGTACGCCACTTGCGGGTGTCCAGCCAAGATCATAGCGGCGAGGCCGAGCGTGACAACGCCGAGGTGTGCCGCCCCCTTACCCAGCATCGCGCGTTTTACCGCGTACAGCGTCCACGGAATCCAGCTTGCCGTGAGCACGATCGCGTGGTGTCCGGGCGTGGTGAAAAATCCCGTGAACATAAAAACGAGCGCGGCAAAAAGCGCTCCGAGATTCGAAGCACCGAACGAGCGCATGAGAAGCCACATCCCAAGACCGGCGAAGACCTGGTGGAGAAGCTGGTAAGCCTCCAGGGCGATGTAGTTCACCTGAGCGTCGACTTGAAACGGCAGAAGCAAATAAGTAGGAGGGTAAAAAATCCCGACCTGAGGATTGGCGTGAATCGCGACGCCCCCTAGAACATGCGGGTTCCAGAGTGGAAGCTCGCCGCTCGCCACTCGGGTGAGCGCATAACTCTTCCAGACATAGTGCTGATTCAGAAAATCGCCGCGGAAAATCTTTCGTTCGTCGGCGTCGAACGTGAACAGCCTCCAGTGGAAAACGAAGGGAAGCAAGCCCAGCACCACGAGGGCCGCGAGCTTTGGTAGCTTGCTCCTCATAGGACCATGGTCGGAACGGATGCTTCTGCCATTAAGTGTTGGTCGCCGCTAGAGGTGTTTGATGCTGGTTTCAGTTGGATTGCGTGTGCCGACGAACGTCATCTGCTTAACGCCTCTCGGCATCACAGATTATTGCGCCCTTACAAGGATCCAGCAAAACGGAGGAAATCCGTGCGTGGTGCTTCCGCCATTAAGTGTTGGTGAGATGACGCTAAAACTTTACAGTGCATTAAATTACGTCGCAAATAGCGCCTGCGGCCTTCGCTGCGCGCTAAATGGAGCGTAAGCGCTTCTTTTGAAATGGGATACGTACACATCACCAACAGCAAACAGCGCAAGCACCGCACACGACGGGGTCCTCAGGTTAGCGTTGCTGGCGCGTATGTTATTCCAGGCCCCGGCGTCTTTCAAACGGATATCATGGTGCCGGAAACGAACCCATGACGTCGAAGAACCCTCTCGTCGATCTCGGAGCCCGGCACGGGCGATCCGGGACGAAGTCCTGGCGCGGTGCTTCGATACCGGAAGCTATATCCTGGGTGAGGAGGTCGAGCGGATCGAACGAAGCGGCGCGGGCCTTTGCGGCGTGAGGGCTGGCGTGGGTGCCTCGTCCGGGACCGACGCGCTTCTCATGAGTCTCATGGCTCTCGGCATCGGCCCGGGCGACGAAGTCGTCACCACCACCTATTCCTTCTTCGGAACCGCCGGCGTCATCGCTCGGCTCGGCGCAAAGCCCCAGATCTTGACGATGGGCCCACCCTGTGCCTTCTATTTATTCATCCGCTAGCCCATGGGTCGGAAATCAGCCCTGCGGCGCGAAATACCCTGGATTCTGCGCGGATTCCAAGGGCGCCTATGCTGATGATTTGTGGTCTATTTCTAAAGGGCCGAGTTTTGGCACAGGACGGGGACACGACGCGCTCCGAACGAAACGAGGGCCCTCGGTCGAACTCCAAAATGCCGCTCGCAAAAAAGTGGAGAGTCTTACATGTCTCGTCGGTCTGAGGCGAAGCCTCGTTAGGACTGCTGATCGGCAGGCGGGTTGAATCCTCGCCAGATGGGTAGTAGGGACATACCAGGTTCCAATAGTTCTGATGCCTGTTCCTCCAGCTTTGGATCAAGCGCAGTTATCTCGAAGGCGGGCGACAGACCGTCTGGATTCACAATTACATGCAATGAATTCAGACAGCCCATCATAGGGAACACCATATCAGATTTGACTTCATGTTTTCCGGGCCGAAGGCTCCCTGGAATCTTCGCCAGTAATTTGGCGTTCTTGAAATAGGCTTTCTCGGTCTTTTCATCTGGATGTACGAGCCAGTTTCGCAGATGACGCCACTCACCCATCAGATCGGATTGAACATCGTCATGTGTAGTACCCAATGCCTGTGCGATCTTTGGCCTAGCAAACTCTTCCCACAGTTGATAGGTAAAGACTACAAATGCCTTAGCATATGTTTTCTCAAACTCTCCACCTGCTGAGAACGCATCAAAAACTTTGCCCCGTGGGAGCCATGCCCAGACAGCCCGCATGTTGCCATCTTTGTCCTTATCGGAAACAGCGAAAGGGGTATCCCGGTTGATGTTCCCACCAAGCTGCGATTGTATTGTCTCCCGACTAAATAGCACGCCAGCGTACAAGACAACCATGAGTTGACATTCAGTGGCGAACTGCCACATCGTCTTACTAATGGTTTCGATTACGGATTCAGAAACCTCTTGAAGTCCAACATATTGGACATGTAGCGTCCCGGCATTCCAAGCTGTCGAGATGAGTCCATCATCTACGTGACGCCGATCATCTGGCGTGAGTCGAGCGTGGGACGTACTACGGAAACCAAAATCGGGGAACTGCATGGCGATTATCCTCCTGCACAAAGCGTCTCGTTGCTCAGGTGACCTGCCCTGTGCCTTCTATTTATTCATCCGCCAGCCCATGGGTCGGAAGTCAGCCCTGCGGCGCGAAATACCCTGGATTCTGCGCGGATTCCAAGGGCGCCTAAGCTGCTGATTTGTGGTCTATTTCTAAAGGGCCGAGTTTTGGCACAGGACGGGATGGCTTGACCGGTGCCGGTGATCGTGACGAGCCACCCGGCCCCGAACGCCACGACTAGTGCGGCAATGCCAAGGGCAATCTTCAGCAACGAGCGCATGGCCGGATTATAGGCGATCCGCGCTGGGCTGGCCGAAGGTGGAGATCAGACCGGCTGTCGTCCGCAATAAAGAAGATCGCAACTCGCTGCCCAGTCGGAAACACAGACACTAAGCTGCTGATTTATGGTGTGCCTTCTATTTATTTATCCGCGCGCACCAAACTTGAATAATCTCCTGTCTGCCAGCACCATGCCGGCATGAGTTCGTCGTTGGTTCCCGCTCTCATCTCCGTCTTCAAGGCTCGTCGCGAGCTGGCTCTCGAGAATGTCGCTCTTCGGCAACAGCTCGCCGTGCGCGAGGGAAGGTGCTGAGGACGAACTTCTCGGCGACCAGCCGAGTAACGCGAGCGACCAAGCTGACTCAGGCTGGCTCTCGCCACTCGCATCGATGGTGCAGTCCACCGACTCGCGGCAGTGCGACGACTTTCGCCGTAGGAGACGGTCGGTGCGTGACCGTTCTCAAGCTCGGTGTGTCCTTGTTCAGCCCCAAGTGGCAACGGTCCTCATGATAGTAGCTGATGTAAGCTCGCACGAGCCGGATGAGATGACATGCACCGAGAACCACGACGTGCTCAAGGAGCTCGCGACGGCAGCTGCCGACCCACCGCTCCGCGGTTCCGTTTTGCCATGGGCTGCGAAACGAAGTGCGAACGGGTTTTGTGCCCGTTGCCTTGATGAACTCGATGACCGCAGCGTTAAAGATGAAGTCGCGATCGAAGATGAGATATCTCGGAGCGGTGTCGTAGGGAAACGCCTCGCGGAGTTGCTGAATAACCCAAGCAGACGTCGGGTGGAACGTGGCGTTGAAGTGAACGATGTGCCGGCGACCGTGCTCGATGACGAAGAAGCCGTACAGCAGCCGGAGCGACGCGGTGGGCACGGTGAACAGATCCATGGCGGCGATATCGTCTTTATGGTTGCGCAAGAAAGCCATCCATCGTTTCAGCTGGTCGGGCTCCGCGGGACGCCGCGGCAGGTATCGCGACACCGTGCTCTCGGAGATGATGAAACCGAGCTTGGTGAGCTCAGCATGGATGCGTGGCGCCCCCCAGCCGTCTTGCGCCATCGTGCGGACGAGGCGACGAATCTCGGCATCAATCCGAGGCCGACCGGGATGGCGGCGCTGCGAGATATTTGCCCAGTACCGTCGGAATCGGTCGCGATGCCAACGGGCTACGGTGTCCGCGTGGACGATGAGCAGGCGGCTCGCCCACACGGGCCACGAACCTCGAAGGGCAACCCAGAAAGCCCGTTCCGCGTCCTGTGCCAAAACTCGGCCCAGCCGGCATCGACGAAAGAACTGCGCCTCTCGAAATCAGGCTAAAACTCTAGCACGCGAACAGGTTACGCGGCGGCCGCCAACACTTGACTGCGGAAGCACCCATCGGTGCATCGGTTGCGTGACCTTCATCATTATTATGGTCGGCACCCTGAGCATCAGCGGGGGAACCGTCCAGCGCAGCGGGCTTCTGGTCAGGCTCCATCGTCGTCCTGTGCCAAAATTTGATCCACTTGCAACGTTACAAACGAACAGTTGACGCGGCGTGGGCGGTGAGGCCCGCGACAACCATTGAGCAGAGCTACCCTTTGGACGGGTCGTCACCATGCAGATGACCACCTAGTCGAGAGCGAATATCCAAGCGTGTTCCTGAAGCTGTTTTCACGCTACGCCGAGCGGGCCCACCGAGGGGCTACCGTCGCCAGCGACCATCTACGCGGCACGGCAGTAGTAGTTGAGAATGCCCCCAAGTCGCTCTCGCGACACGATGGGGCCAGCGCTATTCACGCTTGCCGGCAGAGGTGTGAGGAACTCGTTGCCGAGACCTTGGTGGTTCCGTTCTGTGTGATAGTGCACTACGTATTCGGTTACCGCTGTGCGCAGGTGTCGCTCACTGAGAGGTACGAAGCGGTCGAGACACTCTCGACGTATGGAGAGAACGAATCTTTCCGCGTATGCGTTCAGATTCGGACTGTTCGCTGGAAGGCGGAGGGGCTTCACACCTGAATCTCTCAAGAGCCCACGTACCGCCTCGGTGAATAGCGGGTCCCGGTCGTGGATAAGGTACCGCTTGCCAAGGAGGAAACCATCCCACATGTCCGTGAGGTTTCTTGCCGCCTGCTTCATCCACTCCCCGTTTGGGTCCGAGGTCATCCCACCGATGCACACGCAGCGAGTGGCGATATCGATGACAAACAGGAGATGGTAGCGGACGAGCCCGAACGGGTTCACCACCTCGACGGTGAACAGGTCTGTCGCAGCGATAGCGCCCCAATGAGCCTTGAGGAAAGTGCTCCACGACATGCTCTTGCCCCGCTCCGGAGCCGGCGCGATACCGTGCTCGGCGAGGATCCTCTTGATGGTGTTGCGTCCGAGTTCATGTCCGAGGTTCTTGAGTGCACCCCGCAGGCACGTATATCCCCACGTCGGGTTCTCCCGCGCCACGCGCACAATGAGCTCACGGATGTCCTTCGCCGTCGGAGATCGGCCTGGGCTCCGGTTCTTGCTGCCATCGTACTTGGCTGCGATGAGGCAGCGGTACCAGCGCAGGAGCGTAGCGGGTGTGGCAACCGACGCAATCTGGGCCAGCGCCTCGCGGCCTAAAGCTTGGGCCTTGACGGCGAGCCTGCGCCGGTCGTCGTCCGAGAGCCTGAGACGCTTGCCCCGAAGCCCGGCTCGGAGCACACGGTTCTCCTCTTGCAGGTAGTCGATCACATCCTGCTGCTGGCGGTTGACCCAGCCAGCCAGAACGAGCAGTAGGAATTGCACGTGGTAGGTCATCATGGAGCTGAAGATAACACCCTCGGGACAGACGATTGTAAAGCCCACGGCCCTTGGCCCGGTCGCAAACACAGACACTAAGCTGCTGATTTATGGCCTATTTCAAAAGGGCTGAGTTTTGGCACAGGACGAGGTAGCATTGGAAGCTCAACTAGGCCTGTGTCACTCTCACTGAGAGAGGAAAGTACAATGCACTGTAGTCAAACACTTATGTGTTTCGTCGCCGTCCTAGGCGCAACGGTAGGGATTGCCATAGCACAAGAACGAAGAGTTTCTGTCGCAACGAAAGATGGAGACCTGGTCGAGGGTACGTTCCGCGGGGCGACCAACGCCTCTGTTTCCGTTGTGATCGCGGGGCAGAAAATCAGCATTCCCACTGACAACGTCAAGTACATTTCTTTCGCGGGCAAACTAGAAGGCAGTGACGATGTTGACAGTGGGGCAACAGAATTCGAATCCGCCTTCGCCGCAATCGAGGAGTTTCAAGCTTCACTTGAGATCGGTCTCTTACGGGAGCAGTTTAACGAGAAGCTCGTCGAAACGATGCCTACAGTAAGGAGCTACATCAAATCGACCGGCGACGAATGGGTAGATGTGAAGCTGGCGTTCGCTCTTGCGATCCAGGACTACCAAGCGACGATAAAACAGTGGAGAGACAGGAACCAATACATCGAGAGCGCCCGTGAGTGGACGGAATATGCGCAGTTTCTCCGAAGGGAAAGTTCCGCGAACCATCGTGAGAGTGACGAACACCAGATGATCGAAAGCCACGGCTTCTCGACGACGGGGCGCTTGGGCGCAGGTGATGTGCTCATGCCCGCTACGCTTGACAAGAGCACAGCCGGTGCCTTCAACGATGTCTATCTACTTGAGATCGAGCAGTCAGGTGAATTAACCATTAACGTCGAGAAACAGCTCGGACTCGCGTTGCTCCACACAACGGTCGTGGCTCCCGACGGGAAAAAAATAGAAGGCGACATGGGCAGAGGGACCGTGCGCACGAAGAAGAAACTCAACCGATCCGGGCGCTATGAGGTGTGGATTGGTGGAGGCATACCACAGGGCGTAGGCATCTATCGAGTTCAATTTAAGTTCGAGGTAAGTTGATCGGGTTTCGGGGATGGACCCACGGCGTAGGGTCTGCTGCTTCTGGCCGATCTTCTTTTTTGCGGATCACAGGTCTCTATCATTAATTACGCTCGACGCGTGGCTTGAGTGCGATTCACTCGGAACGGCCGCGGGACTTCGCACCAGGTTCCACCTCTAGCCCTGAGTAGAGCCGATGCCAGCCCTCAAAACGTCCTACATGAAGACGGCCAAAGCATCCTGGTTGCGAGCAGTTCGCCAATCTCATGCAGCTCGAGGTTATGGAAGGGACAGCCATTTCTGGGCTGATCGGGCCGTTTTTCCACCCAATCGCCCAGCCAATGAGAAGGACGCCCTACGCCTAGACCGCGCCTGGGGAGAAGGCCAAAAGCGGGAATTCGAATTGGCCAAACCTCGAACTGACACCTCTCATTCGAAACGGCTAGGCGCGCCGGTATTGAGCTCGTTTGTGTTTTTGGACAGGACGGGGTTGGGTCGATTTTCCCTAATAAGCAGGGCGCGCACGCTCGTGGCCGTGTCGCTGAGACGCGTTGCAACAGCGCATGATCGAGGACCGAAGCCGGCACCAGCCACAAGAGGTGCTTCCGCAGTCACGTGTTGGTGGCCGCCGCGTAACCTGTTCGTGTGCTAGAGTTTCGCCTGATTTCGAGAGGCGCAGTTCTTTCGTCGATGCCGGCTGGGCCGAGTTTTGGCACAGGACGGGGAGCTTAAGAGATGTTCGGACCGTATGTCCATAATGTCGATCCGATCATTGCCGAAGTGGGCGGCGTCTATCTCTGGTGGTATGGGCTTAGCTATTCGCTGGGATTCCTGCATTTGCATCTGTTTCTGCGCCGCCACAGGCTTCGGCTCGGACTCACTTCCAGAGACGTATACACCCTCACCCTTTTCATCGTGGTGGGCGTTTTGGTCGGGGCGCGTCTCATCGAAGTCGCATTCGACGAGTGGCCCTTCTACAGCGCGCACCCTACCCTCATTCCGGCATACTGGCTTGGGGGCCTGGCGTCTCACGGGGTCCTTCTCGGAGCGACTGTAGCTGTCACCTCCTTCGCCTTGCTCTATCGAAAGGACCTGCTCGCGCTGTTCGATGCAGTCGTGATCCCCGGTTCGTTTCTGATGGGAATGGGAAGGATCGGGAACTTCATCGACGGCCAGATCGTGGGTGCTCTCACCGATGTGCCGTGGGGCGTGCGGTTTCCCGACGCAGTTGGAATCCGGCATCCGGTGGTTCTCTATGACGGCATCAAGAATCTTCTGCTGGTGCCTTTCCTCCTCCGTGTTCGAAAGATGAACCCAACGCCGGGGGCAACCGCAGCTCGTTTCGTCTTCTGGTATGCGTTCTTGCGTGTATTCATTGATCTGTTTCGCGACTATCCGACTCACCGTCTGGCTCTCGGGACCGGGCAGACCCTGAACCTCATCATGGTGTCGATCGGTGTCGTTTTTTTGATCCGATCGCGCATTCGGCGTCTGGGTCGGCTGCGAAGTGGTGTCAGAGAGGCACTGGAGGTGGAAGCCCCGCCTGAAAAAGCGCCATTCGTGTTACAGAGAATCGTACTCGTTGTTTTACTGGTGTGCTGTCTGACGTTGCCCAGCAACTGGACACAGAACATACCGGAACGATACGGGAAGCGACACGCCGGACTCGAACACTCGTGGCTCTACCCAGACATCAACACGTCGGCGCCGACCGACGAACCCTAGAGGGGAGTCGCCGACAACGACGACTGGTGGTTTTGAGCGAGGTGTGACAGGTTGACTAAGCCTCGGAGGAAAAGACCATGAGCAATCGAACCGTGACGCAGCTGGGCGCCATCGTGCTGATGGCGTCGTCGATAGTGCCCCTATCGGCGAAAACCCAGACGGTAAAGGGAAACACATACGCGGACACGGCAGAGGTAGGTGTCCGGACTCTCATGTTGATCGGTGCCGGACTTCGTGAGCGGTGGTGGCTTGACGTCTACACGATGGGCGCGTATGCCGAGAACCGCACCTGCGATCCGCAGATGCTGATCTCGATGGATGGGGCAAAATCCCTCCGTATCGATCTGCTCCGCGACGTCGACGCGAAGAATATGGCCGACGCGCTCGAAGATGCTCTCGATAAGAACTTGCCGCCCGGCGGCTCCCCCGGTATCCGATCTCAGATCGATACCTTCCTAGGCTATTTTGAAAAGGACCTGGAGAAGGGGAACAGCATGGAGTTGACCTACGTTCCCGGCGTGGGTACGGCGCTAATGCAGAACCGAGAGCAGCAGGGAGCCACGATGCCGGGCAAGGGGTTTGCCGACATCCTGTGGGCTTCCTATTTCAGTTCCGAAACTTGCTGTTCGGGGCTCAAGAAGCAGATTCTCGACCATTGTTCCCAGTGAGAGGTTCGCAGGAGGATGGATGTCTTCACGACCAGGCATCGACGAGCTTCGCAATGAGCTGTTAGCGGCGGCTGTAAATTGCACATTTGTGGCGGACGACAATTGCACACTCGGCACCCCGTCCTGTGCCAAAACTCGGCCCTCTTGAAATAGCCGATAAATCAGCAGCTTAGCGTCTGTGTTTTGCGATGGTGCCAAGGGCTGTGGGCTTTACAATCGTCTGGCCCGAGGGTGTTATCTTCGGATCCATCATGACGTACCATGTGCAATTCCTTGTCCATCATCATTATTTGTCCGGGACTGGACTCTAGGCCCGGACTGCCCTCGAGCACATGCTGGAGAGCGTGGTCAGCGCGCGAGGAAAGGTGCTGAGGACGAACTTCTCGGCGACCAGCCGAGTAACGCGAGCGACCAAGCTGACTCAGGCTGCCTCTCGCCACTCGTATACGATGGTGCAATCCACCGACTCGCGGCAGTGCGACGACTTTCGCCGTAGGAGACGGTCGGTGCGTGACTGCTCTCAAGCTCGGTGTGTCCTTGTTCAGCCCCAAGTGGCAACGGTCCTCGTGATAGTAGCTGATGTAAGCTCGCACGAGCCGGATGAGATGACATGCGCCGAGAACCACGACGTGCTCAAGGAGCTCGCGACGGCAGCTGCCGACCCACCGCTCCGCAGTTCCGTTTTGCCATGGGCTGCGAAACGAAGTGCGAACGGGTTTTGTGCCCGTTGCTTTGATGAACTCGATGACCGCAGCGCTAAAGATGAAGTCGCGATCGAAGATGAGATATTTCGGAGCGGTGTCGTAGGGAAACGCCTCACGCAGTTGCTGGGTGCTTCCGCAATTAAGTGTTGGCGGCCAGCCCCTAACCGGTCTGCGTGCTAGAGTTTGAACCAGAATTCCGAAGACACAGTTCTCTCATCGTCAGAGCCGAGCCAAAGTGAAGAATCGCAGATGTCTCAATCTCGCATGTCCGTTGCGGGGCAAAGTCAGTTCCGGAAACATCGTTCGCCACGGATTCTATCGAACCAGGTCCGGGAAACGCCGTCGATACCGGTGCGGCGAGTGCGGAAAGACGTTCTCCTCGACGAAAGGCACGCCCTACTACCGTCTCCAACATCGAAGAGCTACTTTCGATGTGGTCATCGCTCTCAGAGTCGAGGGTGTCAGCATTTCCTCGATTTCCCGGATCAAAGGGATTGCCTGGAACACCGTCGCCCGCTGGCTCGAGAAGGCAGCCCAAGTGTGTCGTCGATTCAATCACAGAAGGATCGCTGGCTTCGCTGCCGAAGAGCTTCAAGCCGACGAGATTCGCACGTTCGCGGGCAACAAGAAGACACCGAGTTGGGTCTTCGTTACGATCGAGGTCTGGTCTCGGCTCTGGCCATCGACGGTGACGGGAAGGCGAAGCTACCGGAACACTCACGCTCTGTTTCGCGACCTTTCGAGGCGGATGAATTTCGAGCGTCTTCCCTTGATCGTCACGGATGGATTCGAATTCTACCAGAAGATCATCCGTCGCTTCTTCGAGCCAGCGTGTCTTTACGGCCAGGTCCTCAAGACGCGCAGGAACGATCGTATCATCAAGGTCGAACGCAGAGCGCTGCACGGAGCCGCGTGGCGATTCGAAGACGCGCTCAATAACTCCGAGGACTCTTCGACATTGAACACGTCGTTCATCGAGCGGTTGAATCTGACCATCCGGCAAAGCTCGGCATACCTTTCGAGACGAACACTTTCCCACGCTCGCTCGACGGAGAGGCTCGATGAGCACCTGGAGTTGTTCCGTTGCTATTACAACTTCGTCCGACCGCACGGAGCTCTGAAGTTCGGACGTGAGATCCGAACTCCGGCTATGCAGGCCGGTCTGACGACGCGACGGCTCACCTTTCGAGACATCTTCTTGGCGACGACGATTCCTTTGTGGTCGCGGAGCGAGGTTTTCCTGCTCACTGGGGCGCGCAACTCGGTCTCTTCCGCACCTGTACCACTGCCCGCAGCCGCGTAGCAACACTTGATGGCGGAAGCGCCCGAAGAGTTCAGAAGGCGCTATCGGCGGCGGGGCATCCGCGTCCGACTGCATAGAGTTCGTGTCCGCCCCGCCTATCGCGGAGCACCCGTGGCCGAATCACGGCGGAGGACAACGATGGAGCCTGACCAGAAGCCCGCTGCGCCGGACGGTTCCCCCGCTGATGCTCAGGGTGCCGATAATAATGATGATGAAGGACACGCAACCGATGCACCGATGGGTGCTTCCGCAGTCAAGTGTTGGCGGTCGCCGCGTAACCTGTTCGCGTGCTAGAGTTTTGCCTGATTTCGAGAGGCGCAGTTCTTTCGTCAATGCCGGCTGGGCCGAGTTTTGGCACAGGACGGGCTTTTCGCCATTGAAAGGATCTTTTCTCTTATGAAGACGAATCTTCGGGCCAAGGAGCTGAGTTGGCTCTCTTTCAATGCCCGGGTCCTCCAAGAAGCCGCCGACCCTAACGTTCCCGTACTGGAGCGCATCAAGTTCTTGGGAATTTATTCCTCCAATCTTGACGAGTTCTTCCGTGTCCGGGTGGCCACTCTGAGACGTATCGCGCAGCTAAGGAAGAAAGCCAGACGGATCTTGGGATACGACCCAAAGAAGGTACTGAAGGAGATCCAAGAGACGTCGCTGGCCCTGCATCGAGATTTCGACGCGACGTATAACCAGGTTCTGAAGGAGTTGGCCAAAGAGAGGATCTTTATTGTCAACAACGAGCAATTGACTAGCGAACAAGGGGAGTTCGTCAGAGACTACTTCCAGACCCACCTACGCTCCAAATTGATGCCCATTATGCTCCACCCTCGGGACAAGTTCCCGACGCTTCGTGACGAATCGATCTATTTGGCGATCTTGTTTCCCGAGAGAGCTCGCGTGGTCAAGGCCAAATATGCGCTCATCGAAGTGCCCCAGAGCGGTTCAGAAAGGTTTTTGCAGTTGCCGTCTCCGAACGGCGATTACTTCATCATTTTGGTCGATGATGTCATCCGATTCTGTTTGGGCGACATCTTTTCTCTCCTGAACGTCGACCGGTTGGAGGCATTCACAATCAAAGTCTCTCGAGACGCGGAGCTTGACATCGAAAGCGATCTCTCGGAGAGCTACATCCGCAAAGTCACCAAGAGCTTGAAACAAAGAACGCAGGGCGCTCCGGTCCGTTTCGTCTATGATGCTGACATATCGCCACCGCTGCTGAAATTTCTGACCAGCAAGCTCCGCTTGACGAGGCAGGATACTTTGATTCCGGGCGCGAAGTATCACAACTTCAAAGACTTTATGAAGTTCCCACGTGTTGGGTCGAGCTCGTTACGGGACGAACCTCGCTCTGCACTCGCGAACCGACATTTGAGTTCGCAGGGGAGTTTCCTTACTACGGTAGCCAAACGAGACGTGCTTCTCCACTTTCCCTATCAGTCTTTCGAGTCTGTGGTCGCGCTTCTCAGAGAAGCTGCCATCGACCCGTATGTGACCTCGATAAAGACGACCCTCTATCGGATCGCGAGAGACTCTGCGGTGGTTAACGCCCTCATCAACGCGGTGCAAAACCGCAAGGATGTCACGGCGGTCATCGAGCTGAGGGCCCGTTTCGACGAAATGACCAACATCGAGCTAGCAAACCGGCTCGAAGACGAGGGCGTTCGCGTCATCCATGGCGTCCCTGAGCTCAAGGTCCACTCGAAACTATGCTTGATTGAGCGCAGAGTGAAGCGCCAAACGCTCTACTGTGCGGTTGTCGGAACGGGAAACTTCAACGAGGACACGACGAAGATCTACAGCGACCATGCCTTACTGACTGCTGACAGCCGGTTGACGCGGGAGGTTCGTACGATTTTCGATTTCTTCGAAAGCAAGTACCCGGTTGATGCCTATAAGCATTTGATCGTCTCTCCTTTCAACGTGCGCCCGCGGTTGGCGAAGCTGATTCGAAATGAGGCCAAGAATGCCAGCCGAGGTCGCCAAGCGTTCATCGATTTGAAGCTCAACAATCTTACCGATCCCGAGCTCATCGGCCTTCTTTACGACGCGTGCGATGCGGGGGTGAAACTGAGACTGAACGTAAGAGGAATGTTCTCGATGCTACCCGATGAGGTGGAACGAGCCGATGGGATCAAGGCAATGGGTATCGTAGACAAATACCTCGAGCACTCCCGTATCATGGTTTTCTGTAACGGCGGAGCACCCAAGTATTTCATTTCATCGGCGGACTGGATGCCACGAAACTTGGACGGGCGAGTTGAGGTGGGTGTCCCCATCTACGACACCTCACTTCAGAACGAGCTGCAGTCGTTTCTAGACCTTCAGTGGGAGGACAATACCAAGGTCCGCATCCTCGATCAGACGCTTGACAATCGCTACCAACGCACCCCCGGCAACAAGTCGGTCCGGATGCAGGAAGACTTCTACTCGGTGCTCCGACGGCTACACGAACGACGAGCAAGACCCCAGAACAGGCAACCCACAAAACCGAAAACCACTGCTCGGACTGGCCGCGTCCCTTTAAGGTTCGAGCCCACGAAGAAGCGGGACAAGCCGGCTCCTGGCTAGTTCCTCAGCTTCACAGCCGGATCCGTCCTCGTACTGTGCAAGACCTTCTGGTGCTTCCGCAATCAAGTGTTGGTGGCTGCCGCGTAACCCGCTCGTGTGCTAGAGTTCGAGCCTGATTTCGAGAGACGCAGTTCTTTCGGCGATGCGGGCTGGGCTGACCACACGGTGCCTGACGTTCAGGGGCACCTTCGTGTGCACGCCGACACAGGCAGGCCAGCTGACATTAGCATTCAAACACGGCGTAGCAACACTTGATGGCGGGAGCACCGGTCTATTTCAAAAGGGTCGAGTTTTGGCACAGGACGGGATTGAGACATCTGCGATTCTTCACTTTGGCTCGGCCCTGACGATGAGAGAACTGTGTCTTCGGAATTCTGGTTCAAACTCTAGCGCGCAGACCGGTTAGGGGCTGGCCGCCAACACTTAATTGCGGAAGCACCGGTTATTGAACGAAGGGATGCCTGTGCTCCGCAAAAGATCGGTCCGGCGTTACTCGCGCCGTTTAAACCTTCCATGATCGGCTGCCTCGTGCAGGTCGACCCGACGACACCACCGGCGTCTTATGAACGTGGGCCCGGCGGCGACATTTCCACCGCGTCGAAGACGAGTTCGCGGGACTTCGCTCTCATGGTTGTCCGCCCGCCAATACACGATCTTCATTCGGCTTGCAATATCCTCCGTTGGCGGTAGGATCGCAGCTCGCACGCTGGCATCCAGAGAAAGGGCATCCATGTCCGAGAAAGGCACCATCGTCGAGTTTGTGGCCAACGGCAGTTCGTCTCAAGGTTATCTGAGCGAGCCCGAAGGCGGTGGTCCAGGGGTGATCGTCATCCAGGAATGGTGGGGTCTCGTCGGTCACATCAAGAACGTGGCCGACCGTTTCGCCGCAGCCGGCTATGTGGCGCTCGCACCGGACCTGTACCACGGAAAAGAGACTACGTCGCCCGACGACGCGGGGAAGCTCATGATGGCGTTGAACATCGATCGGGCGGAGAAGGATCTCCGCGGTGCGTGTGACTATCTTGGGAGCCGTTCTTCGGGAGGTCGGCTCGGCATTATCGGCTTTTGTATGGGTGGTCAGCTGGCATTGTACGCGGCGAGCAAGAACGAGAACGTTGGGGCTTGCGTTGACTTCTACGGCATTCATCCTAATGTAAAGCCTGTTCTAGAAGCTATAAAGGCTCCGGTTCTCGGCCTTTTCGCCGAGAACGACAGCTTCGTGAACCCCGACGTGGTGCGAGAGCTTGAGAGAAATCTGAAGACCGCTGGGGTCACGCTCGACTTTCACATTTACCCTGGTGTCGACCACGCGTTCTTCAACGACGAGCGTGACGTCTACGACGCGAGCGCGGCAGGTGACGCCTGGAACCGAGTGCAGGTTTTCTTCGGCAAACATCTCAAGGGCTCTTGAAACACTGAGCGAAGCGTCCGACTTCTCGGATCCGCCGGCCGAGCGCGAGCAAGTGCTTGACCTCACGGCTCATAAGACCGAGACGCCCGAAGAGATCACGCTTTGTAGGCGCGCCGATGTTCTTATTGGACGCGGTCGCATTCAAATGCTTCTAGCGGCCTAGCAACATATCTGGACTCCTCTAGTCAAGCCCCTTTCTTTCTAGTCACGCCCCTTTCTTAATAAATCTTCCATCGAAGCTGCGCATCCATCGCGTCGTGACGAGTGGGTCAGACTGCAAACGTATCTTCGGCCTCAGTGAGGAGCGTCTTGGGTGCTCCGGGCCATGATGGAAAATCCGCGCGCGAGGAGCCAATCACTTTGAACGACCTCTTAGGGCCAGTGTTGCTATTGGCTTGACCCCGCGCCGGTCCGACCGGTACGCCATCAGTTGGATGGGTATCGTCGCAGCCTCTTTTGGAAGGGAAAAAGGAAAACACGAAAGTGGAGCCTCTAAATCTAAGCGGCCACCGGCGACTGGAATTCACTCTCGCGGGTGGAGACGGCCCAGACGATCCGGGCGAGTTTGTTGGCGACAGCAATCACGGCCTTGTTGTGTCCCCGCGAGCGGTGGACCTTCCGAGCCCAGGCGCGGAGCTTGTCGGGCGGGCTCTTGCTGACGTTCGCCGCGCGGAGCACGGCGCGCCCGCCCTGGGTGAGGAGCATACGGAGGTAGGAGTCGCCACGCTTGGTGATGCGTCCGAGGCGGCGAATGTCGCCACTGGAGTTTTCCTTGGGAACTAGGCCGAGGTAGCTCGAGAAGCGGCGCCCCGATGGGAAGCGGCGAAGATCGCCGACGAAGCCCACGATGGCGGTCGCGGCCAGAAGTCCGATGCCGGGAATGGCGAGAAGTCGTTGGACTTCAGGAAGCTGCTTGGTGAGCGCCTTGAGCTCGTGCTCGATGCTAGCGCACTTGTCCTTGAGTTCTCGAATCTCGGAGCAGGCATCACGGAGATGCGAACGGAGCACGTCGGGCAAATCAGAATCAGCGTCTTCGACGAGTTCGAAGAGGGCGGGCACGACGAAGTGAGCGCCCTTTGGGATGATGAATCCGAGTTCGCGCAGGAGCCCGCGTACGGCATTGATGCGTGCGGTCCGTGTGGAGAGCCATCCTGAGCGCAGGCGATGGAGCGCAGCGAGGGTGTGCTGGTGCACGGACTTGATGGGTACGGGAAGAAGCTCCTCGTTCCTGTAGGCCTCGAGCAACGCCTTCGTGTCGGCGCGGTCGTTCTTGCTCCCGCGTCGATACGGCCTCACGAGGTGAGGTGGGAGCAGGACGACGTCGTGTCCCAACCTTCGGAACGTCCTTGCCCAGAAGTGAGCCGAGCCGCAGGCTTCGAGAAGCACGGTGGCAGCGCTCTGTTTGGCAAAGAACGACACCAATTTGGGTCGACTCACACGGAGTTGCTTGGACACCTTCCCCGCTTCTCCCGAGATGGCAATCTCGAAGACGTTCTTTGCAAGATCCACAGCGATTGTCGTATCTTTCATTCGGACTCCTCCTTTTCGATGCGTATTCGACTGACTTTGGCACATCGATGCCGTCTATGTCAGTGGAGGAGTCCATTCCATCACTTGATGGCAGAAGCACCTGAAAGTTAACCTTTCGGCGGCGGCTACGCACGCGGCTGTATGGAGGGTTGTTCCAAGATGATTGAAAGGACAGCGAAACAGTTCGAGCTGGAATTGGATCAACTGTACAAGTCTCGCACGGCGGTTCTGCGACATCTCGTTCGCAAACCGCGGGGACGTTCGCTCTCGTTTTCACAGGCTAGACGCCGCAAAGCCGGAGAGCTACTCAAAGAAATATATTCACGGGCAAAAAGTCCGGCTGCCTTTAAGCAGCACTTCCGATCTAGCGATGTTCAAAAGAAGCAGTGGCACCCCAAACGGGGCAAAGGATGGGGGATAGACGCCCGAAAGAGGAACTTCAAGATTTGGTACGGTAACAACATTCGCTATAACAGCTGCATATACATATTCTGGGCCGACCAACGGTGCATTTATGTTGGTCGCACAGTGAGTGGGCGAGGGCGACCGCAACAACACTTCGAGAAGGGTTGGTTTGCTCGGGTCACTCGGATCGACATTTACGCCACGGGGAGTCCAAGTGAAATTGTGCATCGTCAATACTGCTCCGCCCACGAAATCAAGGACTTACGCTCCGCTTGAATTCCGGGCCGAAGACGGCGAAACTCCGCCGCTATGCTCAACGTTGTTGTCTTCTTCGTCTCACTTGGCGTCCGTGTCATTCGGGCGATGTGTCGGCGCCGCGCCGACCTGGTGTTGGAGAACGTCGCTTTGCGGCAGCAAGTGACGGCGCTGAAGAAAGAGCGCCCACGCCCACCGCTCGACGACACGGAACGGGCTTTCTGGGTTGCCCTTCGAGGTTCGTGGCCCGTGTGGGCGAGCCGCCTGCTCATCGTCCACGCGGACACCGTGGCCCGTTGGCATCGCGACCGATTCCGACGGTACTGGGCAAAGATCTCGCAGCGCCGCCATCCCGGTCGACCTCGGATTGATGCCGAGATTCGTCGCCTCGTCCGCACGATGGCGCAAGACGGCTGGGGGGCGCCACGCATCCATGCTGAGCTCACCAAGCTCGGTTTCATCATCTCCGAGATCACGGTGTCGCGATACCTACCGCGGCGTCCCGCGGAGCCCGACCAGCTGAAGCGATGGATGGCTTTCCTGCGCAACCATAAAGACGATATCGCCGCCATGGATCTGTTCACCGTGCCCACCGCGTCGCTCCGGCTGCTGTACGGCTTCTTCGTCATCGAGCACGGCCGTCGGCACATCGTTCACTTCAACGCCACGTTCCAACCGACGTCTGCTTGGGTTATTCAGCAACTGCGTGAGGCGTTTCCCTACGACACCGCTCCGAAATATCTCATCTTCGATCGCGACTTCATCTTTAGCGCTGCGGTCATCGAGTTCATCAAAGCAACGGGCACAAAACCCGTTCGCACTTCGTTTCGCAGCCCATGGCAAAACGGAACTGCGGAGCGGTGGGTCGGCAGCTGCCGTCGCGAGCTCCTTGAGCACGTCGTGGTTCTCGGCGCATGTCATCTCATCCGGCTCGTGCGAGCTTACATCAGCTACTATCACGAGGACCGTTGCCACTTGGGGCTGAACAAGGACACACCGAGCTTGAGAGCGGTCACGCACCGACCGTCTCCTACGGCGAAAGTAGTCGCACTGCCGCGAGTCGGTGGATTGCACCATCGATACGAGTGGCGAGAGGCAGCCTGAGTCAGCTTGGTCGCTCGCGTTACTCGGCTGGTCGCCGAGAAGTTCGTCCTCAGCACTTTCCCTCGCGCGCTGACCACTTAGCGCGCAGCGAAGGTCACGAGCGCTATTTTGGCTGTAATTTAATGCAGCGTAAAGTCTTAGCGTCATCTCACCAACACTTCAATGGCGGAGGCACCCGCAACAGCACCCAAAACTCGCGGTCGACCTTCGAGAGCCGCGGCTGTTTCACCGAACGGCGGAGTACGGCGAGTTGCTACCGAAGAGCGACATTCTCGAGAGCCAGCTCGCGACGAGCCTTGAAGGCAGAGACGAGAGCGCGAACAAACGACGAAATCATGCCGGCATGGTGCCGGCAGACCGGAGACTAATCAAGTTCGGTGCGCGCGGATGAATAAATAGGAGGCACAATCGAGCATCGCAAGCTGGTTGCCGCGTTCTTGGACCCCGTCCTGTGCCAAAACTCGGGCTTTTTGAAATAGCCTATAAATCAGCAGCTTGGTGTCTGTGTTTGCGACCGGGCCCTTAGCTCCTGGAAACAAGATTTCAACCCTTGACGAGCTTGAGCGCCCTCTTGGCAAGCACGGTCACGACCCCGGCATAAAGAGAGGTACTGACCTGATCGACGATGGCGTCCAGGGAACCGCCAATCACTTGGATGTGACTCAGTACGTCCGCACCTGCAGTAGCGCCGACTGCAAGAGTCAATACCAAGTAGGCTGTCGCGTCCTCAGCGTCGATCGCCAAACCGCCATACACCAAGCCCAGAACAACCAGTGCGAGGGCCGCGATCCCAGCGGGAACTCGGGAGCTAGTAAGCGCAGAGGATTTAGTTGGAATCGTCAGGCCGCATCCTTCTCTCGGAAGTGTGGGGGCATGGATCGAAGCCGTCACCCCGAAGGAATGGCTGTATCCTTTCGTAAACGATTTGCGCCGCCAAACGATGGCCTTCCGGATTGAAGTGAGAGTCGTCCACGAACAGCTCGTCGCGCTCCCTGAAGTGCGTATACAGATCGACCAGCGGCAGATCGAGGCGCTCGGCCACCTCTGCAGTCATTGCGTTGTATGCGTGGCCGAAGGACTTCCATTTGGTCACCCGAGGCATTTTGCCGTGGTAGGGCCGGGTAAGAAGGACCGGCACTGCACCGTCCGAGAGAACACGCTTCGCCATCTCTTCCAAGTTGCTGCTGTAGTCCTCTAGGCTCACGCGGTGGATCATCTCGCCCGTGCGCAAGACGGTGAGATGGGTCAGCACTCCCGTGGCCAGCCTCGCCACACGAGAAGAATGGATGAGCCCCTCCAACCTTCGGGACCACATGGAGCGGGCCGTGTATTGTTTGTCCGGCACTGTCGTTGGATGGGCATCGTTCGCTCCGAAGCTGATGAGCACCATATCCGGTTGAAACTTTCGTACTTCCTCGAGACGTCGCAGACCCTGGTCCGAAGTGTAGCCCCACACACCTGCATTGACGACCTGGAAACCATCACATGACTGGCTAAGAATTTCTTGCAAATCTTCCGGCCAGTTCGTTTCTGGGAATCCCAACGTGTTGGAGTCCCCGAGAGCAAAGATCCGAAATTCTCCACCAGGCTTTGCCAGATCTAGCTCGGGTCCGCTAAAACCCTGCGCGTTGAAGAACTCGAAACTCGGCCTCGGACGCCAAAGAAGTTCGGGATCGTAGACGAAGTGCCTATTCTCGAAGATGTGGAAGTAGCGGTCATCGATAGCGCCGAATTCGATCTTGAGGGGACGATACTCGTAGCCCGTCCAGCGTAACAGGATCTCAGCCACGAGCAGGCTGGCGAAGACGCTCCCGATGAGGAGACAAACTTTCGAGCCCCAGCGAGGAGGAGTCTTCACGATCCGTTTGGGCCTGCGGAAGTGCCGTCGGATAAGAGTTGCGCCACCGTTTCGTGCCCGGTGACTTGGGCCCACCAGGCCGCGTCCACGCCGTCGATGCTCAGGTCACGGTCGGCTCCCATCCGCAACAAGAAGCGCACCATCCGTGCATCGCCTCTCTGCGCGGCTCGCATGAGCGGGGTGAGCCCTGCCTTGCTCGCGGCGTTCGGGTCGGCGCCTGCCTCCAGCAGCATTTGTAGAACGACTCGGTGCCCTTCCATGGCAGCAAATGCGGCGGCCGTCCACCCGGTTTTTGTCGGCAGATTGACGTTTGCACCTAAGTCAATGAGCATGCGAACGATGCGGTCGGTGCCATTTCGGGCAGCGTAGGCCAACGGTGTCCAGCCGTCGAGATCGGCCACGTTCACGTCTGCCCCAAGCCTGACGAGCTCGCGAATCGACGTTTGCTGTTCTCCCTCGACCGCTCGGATCAAAGCGGTCTGCCCGTTACGGTTGGGCTCGTTGGGATCCACACCGACTGCGAGGAGGACTTTGAGAAACCGGATATTTCCTTGCTGGGCTGCTTTGGTTAGTGAGTTTTCGCCCGCACGACTCGGCGCGTTCAGGTCAGTTCCCGCGTTCTCGAGGAGCTTGACGCACCCATCATGTCCACTGAACAGGGCCCACGCCAAACCCTCGGCGGCGAGGATTCCGTCGACGCGGTAGCCGACGTCGAGCAACTGGGCAAGAACACTGCAACGTCCCTCTTTGGCCGCGAGCCGGAGACTCCGACGCGGTTTCACGCGGGACTTCAGGAGTAGGCTCACGACCTCGGTGTTGCCCGCAAGAATGGCGTTCTTGAAAGAACCATGGGTCGACTCGATGCCCCGCTTGCGGAGCTCTTCGCGGGCTTCGTCTCGGTCAGTCGGACGGGACGCGCATGCGAGAAGCAATGCCGTGCCCACGAAAAGGATTATGGCGTTGTGGGAATGGTGCATTCGACACTCATCATATTGCGGAAGCGCAGAGGATTCCCGATGTGCCTCGCATCCCTATTCGCGGAAACGTAGTTGGTTCAATGTGAATCAACCCCTAGGCATCTCAATACTCGTTTTCCGGTGCGCTCAGCCATGTGCGGGATCCGTCCCGATTCCCGTGGAAATAAGAATGCCGTAACCTCCGGTTAAGCAAAACCAAACCACGCCTGTAAAGGCGAGGAGGACCCCTGGGCTGCGGGTGGCAGGCGACAGGCCCACCGGGGGTGCGCACGGCTGGCTCAAATCGGCTGCGGGGCGAGCTGCAGGCAACGAACTGCGCACCCGGAAGAAATACGTATCCGACCGCGATGCCAGATTCAAGCAGCCCTCGGAAAGGTGCAAACTGCTGACCCGCTGGGCGTTCGAGTATTTTGACCAGACGGGTCCAGCCAAGCGAGAAAAACCAGCGTCCCCGGGTGTCTCTTTAGTCCGGGTACGAGTTGCTCCAACACCCTGGCCGCCAGCGGAGTTCCCTGGCCGATCGGTAGCCGCGCATACTCGTCCACCAACTGCCGAACCGCCTCGGCATGCTTGAAGTTGTTCAAGTCAGCTTCGAGGACCTCGAGATTCATCGTTTTTTTGAAGTCCTTACCCTTGGGGCGGGACTTATCATGGCAGGATGACCTGACCCCACGGTTAGTACCACGTTGTATCTCAGTCATTCGGTGCTGACAAGGGCTGGTTGAAGCCGGCGTGGCAAAGCCGGTTTCAACCAAATCGTTTCAAGTTTTGTGTCTGTCTTTCCCCTGAAATGGGATGTTGTTAGGTCTGGTCGCCACCCTTGCCTATGGCGCCGTGGGGCGCTTCTTAGTTTATGGAAGGGACAGCCGAGTTTTGGCACAGGACGGGGGCGGAAGGCAAAGGCAGAGGACCCGAAGCTCAAGGAACTCGAGCGTGAGAATGCGCGCCTGAAGCCGTCGTCTCGCTCGGGTGGAAACGAGACGGATGAAGCTGACTGACAAAGCCATCTTGAGGATGGTGAGCGAGTCACCGGGCCGTAACACAAGTGAACCCATAGGTGGCCCCGACAAAAAAATAGACCCCAGAGGCCGAGTTTTCTCGTGTCGGACGAAGGCAACAGGATGTGTCGCCAGACTATCTGATGAGGCACATCCCTCTGGCGGGGTGGTAGGGACAGCACGGTGACAAGGACATGCCAAGCCACTGGAGAAGCCGTCCTCGTCCCGTCGAGAAATCGACGGAGCAAGGTAGACCGCATAACCGGAGGCCCCGGGAAAACGGTCGAAGACGAGACGGTGGCGGCTGGGTCCGTAGTAGCGTTGAAACGGGGCAACGCCCGTGGAGCAAAGGGGCCCTGCTGCACACAACTCAAGTTCGGTGCGCGCGGATGAATAAATAGAAGGCACAGCGCCGAGTGTGCCATTTTCGTCCGCCATAAATGTTCAATTTACGTCCGCCGCTAACAAGCCGGTAGGTGCACGGGAAGGAAGGATCCGACGATGAGCAACCGTGACACACCGGAGGGGATCGGT
This sequence comes from Candidatus Marinacidobacterales bacterium, assembly GCA_965219415.1. GTDB lineage: Bacteria > Acidobacteriota > Vicinamibacteria > Marinacidobacterales > DATDRI01 > CBDCNP01. The sequence goes on along the minus strand of CBDCNP010000002.1, from coordinate 4,762,840 downwards.
ATCTTTAAGCAAGGCGACCAAGTGGTGCTGGCTGAAGACTACGGTGGGCGGGGTTACTCTGGGGTTGTAATTGACTCCGTGGATACGGACGAGACTCGGCGGCTACTCAAGGTAAACAAGAAGAGGTTGATGTCGACTTGGGCGACGTACGCGAACCAACGTGGTGGCGCGTATGCTCTGGTGGATCTATGGAGACTGGCATCCGCGATAAGGAGATGCCGACTGCAGCTCAACATTAATGTATTGGGACGCACGTCGAGTGCGTTCGAGCTGATGCACAGCCGCTATCAAGCGGAACTTATGGCCGAGGCGGTGGGACACCATCCGGGCGCGGTCGCACTGTGCCAGAAGCACGCGAAAGATGAACGCGTTGGGGACTTCTTGGTACGCGATAGGGAGTTTGAGGTCAAGACGATACAGACGCTGGGTACCATAGAACAACGTCGCACTGGCTGGACAATCGCTCAGGCAACGGCGGGGAAATTGGTAAGGGATCTACGTCGCAAGGCCAAGGAGGGATTCCAGCAAATCGCCTGTGCCTTCTATTTATTCATCCGCGCGCCCCGAACCTGATCGGTCTCCGATCTGCCGGGACTATGCCTGCATGATTTCGTCGTCTGTTCGCGCTCGGCCCTGGGCACGGCCGCAAACACAGACTCTAAGTTGCTGATTTATGGGCTATTTCAAAAGGGCTGAGTTTTGGCACAGGACGGGCTCGCAGTCGGGCTGATCTACTTACACTGATTCAACGAGAGAAATTCGATCTCGTCTTGCCCGGCGCAATGCGTGACAACGGCGTCGATATGTGGATGCACGTCATCCGCGACGGCAACCCAGATCCTCTAGCGCTCGATTTGGGGACGCCGTTGGACTTGCGCGGTACTACCTCCTATTTCATCTTTACCGATCGCGGGAGCGAGAGGATCGAGCGGGCGGTTCTCGGAGGACGCAACGAAGGGATTCGCGAGGGTGACGGCGAAATCTATGATTTCTTCGGTGCAAGCACGGATCTCCGGCAGTTCGTACAGGCGCGTGACCCGCAAGCAATCGCCGTGAACACTTCGACGTCGGTTCCCGCCGGCGGCGTCTATGAGGCAATCGAGAATCACAGCGCTCATCGCGGTATTGTCAAGTTGACGTTGAGCGAGCGAACCTATCGCGTCGAGCTGACTTCCTTTGCTCTCATCGGACGGCACAGGTTACCTCCTGCCAGACGATGAAAGCGCGGTCTCGTAGCTCCCGATGATGATGCGCTTGCAACAAATGCCGTCCGACGCGAAAGAGATTTTGCACGAGTCCATGCACGGTCAAGAATCGTTGCGCCTGCCCAGGAGCTTTAAACTTCCGCATCTGTCGTTCCCGTTGTCGCGTCGGTTCGTGCGAGACTTCGGCTAGGTTGTTTCTGTACTGGTCAGTGTCGTGGACGACGGACGGCATGACCTCGCGGTGAGCGGCGCTGTAGCTTCTCAGTTTGTCGGTGACCAGCTGCCAGGGCGGACGGCCTTGCCCCTTCAACAGCTTGCGGAAGAATCGTTTGGCGGCTTTCTGATCACGGCGAGGCTGGACGAGGATATCGATTACATCACCATCTTGGTCTACCGCGCGCCAGAGGTATTGGCGTTCACCTTGTATCTTTATGAAGACCTCGTCCAGGTGCCATGTGTCACCGAGACGACCCTGCCGACGCTTCAGTCGCCGAGCGTATTCCGGCCCGAACTTAATGCACCACAGTCGGACCGCTTCGTAAGAAACCGTGATGCCTCGCTGAGCGAGCAACTCTTCGACGTTTCGAAAGCTCACGCAGAATCGGTGGTAGAGCCAGACGGCGTGGCTGATGATTTCCGGTGGAAATCGATAGCCGTGGTAGCTTGGCGCATCGGTCTTCATTGGACCATTCTGTCAGTCACCAGCTCAATTTGACAATACCGCTTGAAGTAATCGCTGGGTAAGCAAGCCCTTGATGAGGTCGCGAGTATCGTGAACCCCGACACGATCCTAGGTTGGCACCGGAGGCTTGTCGCGAAGAAGTTCGATAGCTCCAAGAACCGTCAGTATCCAGGGCGACCGCAGGTCGACGCCGACATCGAAGAGCTGATGGTGCGCGTAGTGTCCAAAAACACAAACGCACTCAAGACCGGCACACCGGCCTGCTTGGAGTCCCTCCAGAACAGCCCCCAGGGCTACACTTTCGTCCCGTGGCCGATTCGACCTCACTCTTTTTGCATCAGACGGGCCACCGTGCATCGAGCCACGTCGCGGCCCTCACGGCGAAGCTGACGCCAGACCTTGCGCACGCCATACACGTCAAAGTTTTCTTGCCGCATACGACGAATCTCGCCGCGGAGTTGGACATCGCGCTTCGCTCTCGCTGGCAGGCGGCTTGGGTCCTTCTCTCGCGCTTTCTGCTCGTAATAGGTCGACGGAGCGATCGGGAGCATCCGGCAGATCGGCTCGACCCCGTAACTCTCACGGTTCGCGTCAACGAACAACACCTTCACCTCGGTCGGCGGTCGAACTCCGCCTGGGCGAAAAACGCCGACGCCTTGCGAAGGATCTCGTTCGCCCGCTTTAGCTCACGGTTCTCTCGCTCAAGCTCCTTCAGCCGCTGACGCTCGTCCGTCGTTAGTCCCGCTCGTTTCCCAGCATCACGCTCTGCTCGACGCACCCACGTCCGTAGCGTTTCCCGCGTACAGTCAATCTTCGACGCAATCGATGAGATCGCTGACCACTGAGATTCGTGCTGAGCCTGCTGGTCGAAAACCATCCGCACTGCGCGCTCTTTCACCTCCGGTGAATACCTGCTTCGTCTTGTCATGACTCCATCCTCTCAAGAGTTAGAGTCTCCGGGAAACCCGGGGGCGGTTCACAAGCTCGGCTCGGCAAACGAAAGTGGCACACAGAATCGGGCTACAGCAAACGGAGCAAAGTCGAGACAACGTTCCATCGCTACAAGGCTATCGTGGGCTCAGCGATGCGAGCGAGAGGGTTGGCGGCACAGAGAGGTGAGGCAAGGATCGGGTGCAAGTTTCTCAACACCATGAGGGCGCTCGGGATGCCTGATAGCGAGATGATCAGATGACGGGAGTCGGGGCCAAGCGAGCTCTCGGCCTCTATCGGAGTTGTGCACCAAGGCAGCTGATCGGAGCCGCCTCGAAGAGTTGTTTGAGTTCTTCGAGATGCGCGGAACGTTCCGTCGTTTCACCCCGTCGTGTCAAAAACACAACCGAGATCCCTCCAAGACTCTATCCACCAAAGGCCGAGTTTTGGCACAGGACAGGTGTTGGAGTTCCAACGGGCGGCCAGGCTCGGGCCCCACCGTCCACGCCGCGTCAACTGCTCGCTTGTAACGTTGCCAGTGGATCAATTTTCGGCACAGGAACGGATAAAGGCAATCAAAGGTCTTTCGTGGATCACTATCAGCTCATCACTCCGCATCACGGCGATGACCCTGGGCGACGGCCGGGGCCGGATCGGCTTCTCGCAGTGCCCCGGTAGGATCGATCGCTACGCAATATCCGGGCCCTGGAAGCGAAATCTCGACACCGACCTCGACGCGATTCAGCACTGGGGAGCGACTGCGGTGGTCAGCCTGATCACCCACGAAGAGCTCGCTTATCTGAAGGTGCACGATCTCCCGAGGGCGGTTCGAGACCGGCACATGGAGTGGTGGCATGCCCCGATTCCCGACGGAGAGGCGCCGGAACAGGACTTCGAGCACGCCTGGAAGGCCACCGGCGAGTCCATCCGGAACCGGCTGCGGCTCGGCTTTGACGTGCTGCTCCACTGCCGGGGTGGTCTGGGACGTGCCGGGACCATCACAGCCCGCCTGCTGGTGGAGTTGGGCGTACAACCGGACGATGCGATCCGCCGCGTGCGCGACGCCCACGAAGGGACCATCGAGAACGACTCCCAGCTGGCCCACGTGAGGCAGTGTTCGGCACGAGCACCATCGGTTCCATCCCGGACCGCGGACGACATCCACGACCGGGCGCTCGGGGCTTTCCTCGGTCTGGCGGTGGGCGACGCAGTCGGCACGACGCTCGAATTCTGCTCTCGCGATACGCAGCCGCGTTTAGAAGACATGGTCGGTGGCGGCCCGTTCGATCTGCCGGCCGGCGCTTGGACCGACGACACGGCCATGGCGCTGGCCCTTGCCGACAGCCTGGCGGAATCCAAGACGCTCGACTGCCGGGACCTTATGGACCGTTTCGTGAAGTGGTGGCGAGATGGAGACTACTCGTGCACCGGACACTGCTTCGACATCGGAAACACGACCCAAGAAGCACTCGCCTGGTACCTGCAGACGTGTGATCCGGTCGCGGGTTCGACCGGTCCCTGGAGCGCAGGCAACGGCTCGCTGATGCGGCTCGCCCCCATCGCGCTCCGGTTCAGACTAGACCGGCCGCGCCTGATCGGAGCCGCCGCCGACCAGTCCCGGACGACCCACGGAGCCGAGGAGGCAGTGGATGCCTGCCGGGTGTTCGGCGCACTCCTGGCAGACGCCATCGCCGGGTCACCGTTCTCGGACGTTCTGGCTCCGAGACGGTTCACGGGAGCGGCGGCAATCGCTCAGGTCATAGCTGGCAGCTGGCGAGGACGGACACGGGATACGATCCGCTCCAGCGGGTACGTCGTTCACACGCTCGAAGCTGCCATCTGGTCAGTCGCCCGCACCGGAGACTTCCGCAGCGCGGTGCTGCTCGCGGCCAACCTGGCCGACGACGCCGATACGGTAGCAGCAGTGACGGGACAGCTCGCCGGCGCCCTCTACGGCCTGAACGCCATCCCCAACCACTGGCGGGAACGCGTTGCCTGGAAGGATCGACTCCTAGCAGCGGCGCGACGGTTGCTGTCGGAATCCCTTACCGACCGGTAGAAGTTGGGTGAGTAGCCGAAGCACGGCCGACCAGTTGACCTGACCCGTCGTGTCCGAAAATGCGAACGGAGCCGAAATCTCGAATCCTGGAGGCGTTCTCGAAATTCACGGAGACCAGCCGACGATAGTCTCTGTGGGTGGCACCGGGTGCTTGCGCTGTTGGCTGTTGGTGAGATGACGCTAAGACTTTACGCTGCATTAAATTACAGCCAAAATAGCGCTCGCGACCTTCGCCGCGCGCTAAATGGAGCGTAAGCGCTTTTTTTGCAATGGGATACGTACACATCACCAACAGCAAACAGCGCAAGCACCGGCAACTCCCTAAAATCGGTTGACCGCACCCTCCTGCGCAATATCGCCAACGCCCTCTGCGGGCAAAACCTATGAGGAGATTGCCACCGAAGACGCCATCCCAAAGGCCCGCGTGCGCAAGGCCATCGGCTATGCCTTCATGGCCCCCGACATCGTCCGCGCCATTGTGGACGGTCGCCAGCCCGTTGGGCTGACATCGAGCTACCTCCTCCATCATCCACTTCCCGACGATTGGGAGGAGCAGCGTGCCCTCGTCGCAACGCTGTGAGGCAGGTCACGCTGTAAGCCAACCCGCGGCCGCGGCCACGCTCGCTCTTGGTCTCCATCAGTCGGCGAACGGCATCGCCCCCTACTAACGATGATATCGGCGGCGTGCGGGTCTTGAGTTCATTTGTGTTCTTGGACACGACGCGGTTCACCTTGACAATGACGAGAGACGAGCGCCGTCTCCCCTCGCTTCGGCGGGGGGAGTGGATTGAAACGTCCCGCGACAGCTCCGAGGTGTCTATTCCCACGGTCTCCCCTCGCTTCGGCGGGGGGAGTGGATTGAAACGTTAACAATATCCTGTCGTTGGTGCGCAGCGCCGAGTCTCCCCTCGCTTCGGCGGGGGGAGTGGATTGAAACATACGATATTGCGCCAACATAGTCAGTTTTATTGCGGTCTCCCCTCGCTTCGGCGGGGGGAGTGGATTGAAACCTGCATAACTTTTTGCAATTGGCTAGCAGATAACCCGTCTCCCCTCGCTTCGGCGGGGGGAGTGGATTGAAACTCCATTCGGCCCACTTGCTGCGATGTGATCGCCTGTCTCCCCTCGCTTCGGCGGGGGGAGTGGATTGAAACTTTCGTCGGGGGGACGGCCGCGGCCGCGGCGTCGCTGGTCTCCCCTCGCTTCGGCGGGGGGAGTGGATTGAAACCTTCCGGGCCGCCTCAGCCCGAATCTTCAGGTCTAGTCTCCCCTCGCTTCGGCGGGGGGAGTGGATTGAAACCTTCCGGGCCGCCTCAGCCCGAATCTTCAGGTCTAGTCTCCCCTCGCTTCGGCGGGGGGAGTGGATTGAAACGTTCCGGTTGAGTTTTCGCTAGGCAAGACTTCTGCGAGTCTCCCCTCGCTTCGGCGGGGGGAGTGGATTGAAACCTTCCCCACCACGCCGGCAACGACTTCGCCAGTCTGCTCGTCGACACACAGATGGAGCTTGCGATAGTCCCTGCTCTTTGGTGCTCTGCGCAGCTGGCCGGCGTGGACAGCGAGACCGCTGCTGTCGATCAAGATGTGCAACGGCGTCTTCTGCTTGTCTTGGTAGAAGGGGACCTTACCCCGTCCTGTGCCAAAACTCGGCCCTTTTGAAATAGGCCATAAATCCAGCAACTTGGTGTCTGTGTTTGCGACCGGGTCAAGGGCCGTGGGCTCTACAATCGTCTTGGGCGGGCGGGTCGTCACCATGCAGATGACCACCTTTGGCATCCCGTTTCTGGACGTTGTTTCCCTGAGCACTTGAAGGAGGCCAAGGCATTGATCGAAAGGTGGCGGCAAGAGTTCAATCGCTTCAGACCCCACAGCTCTTTAGGTTACCGACCGCCAGCGCCGGAAACGATTTGGTTGAAACCGGCTCCGCTACGCCTGCTTCAACCAGCCATTGTCAGCACCGAATGACTGAGATACAACGTGGTACTAACCGTGGGGTCAAGTCACCTTTCACGGACAGGAGGACAACTCCTGAGTGAAACCCAGAGAATCTCCGAAAGAGAACTCTTCCGGCGTGTTGAGACTCTTCGTCTACGGGACGCTCAAGCGCGGGTACTGGAACCACGACCCCTTCTGCCGGGGCGTGCTGGCGATCCAGGAGGCCCAAGTTCGAGGCCGCCTCTTCGAAGGGCCCGGCTTCCCCGTTCTTGAGGTGCCCGACGAGAACATCCTCGCTCACGGAACTGGAGACCCCCTAGCCGACGTGGGCACACAGGCGCGCCTGTCCGGGCAGTGGCGTCCCCGACCGGTCTCCGAAAGCACCACAGTGGGCGCCTGGGGCGCCGTGTACGGGGAACTGCTCACCTTCGACGACCCACAATCTCGCCTGCCTGCCATCGACGGGCTGGAGGGCTTCCGTCCAGGCGGTTCCAGCTTGTACCGCCGTGTGCTGGTGCCCGCCACGGTCCACGGAGTCCGGGAACTCGCCTGGGTCTACACGGTCGAGGCGACCCGCATCAAACGGCGCCGGATCGTATCCGGCTGCTGGCCGAAGTAACACGCTCACTGTCCGGTCGAAAACACAGACACTAAGCTGCTGATTTATCGTCTATTTCAAAAGGGCCGAGTTTTGGCACAGGACGCGATGGCGATTCGTTGGACGGTTTCAATCCACTCCCCCCGCCGAAGCGAGGGGAGACGAGCAGCCGGGTTGCTACGTCTTTTCGGTGTACTTGTTTCAATCCACTCCCCCCGCCGAAGCGAGGGGAGACTGCCCGCCAATGTGCTGACGATCTGGCCGGAATGGTTTCAATCCACTCCCCCCGCCGAAGCGAGGGGAGACGATGAAGCGCTCTGCATATTAGGTGGGGCTATACGTTTCAATCCACTCCCCCCGCCGAAGCGAGGGGAGACCACCGCTAGCGGCTGCACCGCCGCCACCGAAAAGGGTTTCAATCCACTCCCCCCGCCGAAGCGAGGGGAGACAAACGTGGAATCTCACGGACATCGTGCACGTCTAGGTTTCAATCCACTCCCCCCGCCGAAGCGAGGGGAGACAACAAGTTGCTGGAGGATTCCGACAAGTTCACGAGGTTTCAATCCACTCCCCCCGCCGAAGCGAGGGGAGACTCGTGTCTGTCGGATTGGCGACGGGCCAGGAAAGTTTCAATCCACTCCCCCCGCCGAAGCGAGGGGAGACGTCCACGGAGGATCGCCCAGCGCCACGAGCAACGTTTCAATCCACTCCCCCCGCCGAAGCGAGGGGAGACTCGTGTCTGTCGGATTGGCGACGGGCCAGGAAAGTTTCAATCCACTCCCCCCGCCGAAGCGAGGGGAGACGTCCACGGAGGATCGCCCAGCGCCACGAGCAACGTTTCAATCCACTCCCCCCGCCGAAGCGAGGGGAGACGACATCCCCAGACCCGGCGCCGCCAGGTCCTCGAAGTTTCAATCCACTCCCCCCGCCGAAGCGAGGGGAGACCTCGGCCAATTTCATGGGCTACTCGGCGGAGCTGAGTTTCAATCCACTCCCCCCGCCGAAGCGAGGGGAGACGACAAATGATTTTCACGAAACCGAGGTATGGGTACAGTTTCAATCCACTCCCCCCGCCGAAGCGAGGGGAGACTTTCACTACGGAGCATTTCAGGAACGACGTAATATGTTTCAATCCACTCCCCCCGCCGAAGCGAGGGGAGACTTTCACTACGGAGCATTTCAGGAACGACGTAATATGTTTCAATCCACTCCCCCCGCCGAAGCGAGGGGAGACAAATCGACCGGGGCGATCAACGGTTCCACCGAAACGTTTCAATCCACTCCCCCCGCCGAAGCGAGGGAGACCGGAAACAAGGCCGGCGATCTACGGATCGGGAACGAGTTTCAATCCACTCCCCCCGCCGAAGCGAGGGGAGACCACAATAGGGATCGGCATCGTCGGTGCTGCATCCGTGTTTCAATCCACTCCCCCCGCCGAAGCGAGGGGAGACCAAACGAAAGCGATCAAAAATGCCGACGCCTTCAAGTTTCAATCCACTCCCCCCGCCGAAGCGAGGGGAGACTCGAGGCGAGCGGCATCAGAAGCCCGAAGTGCCAGGTTTCAATCCACTCCCCCCGCCGAAGCGAGGGGAGACGACAAATGATTTTCACGAAACCGAGGTATGGGTACAGTTTCAATCCACTCCCCCCGCCGAAGCGAGGGGAGACTTTCACTACGGAGCATTTCAGGAACGACGTAATATGTTTCAATCCACTCCCCCCGCCGAAGCGAGGGGAGACCCTACAAGGACTTGGTAGATGCTGCGTCCGATTGGTGTTTCAATCCACTCCCCGTGACCTTGCCCAGGAAAAGTGGACAGGTTGATTATCTCGCATGAGCAGTTTTGAGATCATGAATCCGTTCGAACACCATTGGGCTGTTGTAATCGAGTGACGAGTGGAGTCGATACGGATTGTAGAACCCCTCGATGTAGCTCGCGACCGCGTCTTTGGCCATACGTCGTGTTGGCCAACTACGTCGGTGGAGGAGTTCGGTCTTGAGTGTGCCGAAGAAGCTCTCGGTCACGGCGTTGTCCCAGCAATCACCCTTGCGGCTCATCGAGCACACGATGCCGTACTCATCGAGCACGGCCTGGTAGGTCGCAGCCGTGTATTGAGTACCACGGTCTGAATGATGCACCAAGCCACTTTCCGGCAGGCGGCGCCCCAAGGCTATGTGAAGCGCCTCGAGAGCAAGCTCCGCGCGCAGGTGGGGCTGCATCGCCCAGCCGACGACACGACGCGAGAACAGATCGAGGATGACCGCCAAGTAGAGCCAGCCTTCCCAAGTCCGGATGAAGGTTATGTCCGTCACCCAGAACTGGTTCGGTCGTTCGGCTTCGAAGTTCCGACCGAGCACGTTGGGTGCGACAGGACGATCGTGCTTGCTGTCAGTCGTGCGGCGAAAACGCTTGCTGGGCAGGCCCTGCAGATCCATCTCACGCATCAGCCGTGCCACTCGCTGCTTGCCCACCTCGACGTTCTCTCCGTCAAGCTGGCGACGTACACGCTCCCTGCCGTAGGTACCACGGCTATGGGCGTGGATCGCTTGGATGCGCAGCTTCAGCTTCCCATCCTCACACTGTCGCTTGCTGGGCGCGCGCTTCATCTGAGCGTAGTAGCCGCTGGTCGATACCCTCAGGACTCGGCACATCACCCGCACCGGGTAGTTGGCCCGCTCCGCGTGAATGAAATTGAATCTCATTCGCTTTCTTTCGCGAAGAAGGCCGCCGCCTTTTTTAATATTTCTCGCTCTTGCTCCAACGTGCGCACTCGACGTCGTAGCGAACCCAGCTCATCACGTTCCGCCGTCGTCAGAGCCTCGCGTGGACCTTCACCGTGATCAACTTTGTATTGTTTCACCCAGTTTCGAAGGGATGATTCCGTCAGGTCCAGTTCCTTAGCGACCTGGCCGATGCTGCGCTCGCCTTCCCTGAACAACCGGACCGCTTCCTTCTTGAACTCCCCCGTGAACTTCCTGCGTCGTCGTTTTCCCATGGACGCCTCCAGGCGCATTGTCGCGCCTCGATTGGTGTCCACAAAACCCGGGCAGGGTCACCCCCGCCGAAGCGAGGGGAGACTCGCGCAACGTCATGGACGCGATGCTGTCTTGTTAGTTTCAATCCACTCCCCCCGCCGAAGCGAGGGGAGACTTGAAAGTAGGGCACTCCTCTACGTCCTCGTTGGTGGTTTCAATCCACTCCCCCCGCCGAAGCGAGGGGAGACAGCAACCCGGACGACCGATGGGGCGCCTCAATTACGGGTTTCAATCCACTCCCCCCGCCGAAGCGAGGGGAGACACCCTGCGTCGGCCATCTGGCCTAACAGTCCGATCCGGTTTCAATCCACTCCCCCCGCCGAAGCGAGGGGAGACATCCTCTCTCCGCGGAAGCGCGGCAAGTCTACCTAGTCAACGTTTCAATCCACTCCCCCCGCCGAAGCGAGGGGAGACGCCTGGTTAATGCTGTGGTGGTCGCTCAGATACAGGTTTCAATCCACTCCCCCCGCCGAAGCGAGGGGAGACCGGAGGATTAGACGATATTTTGTATGCTCGGTCAGGTTTCAATCCACTCCCCCCGCCGAAGCGAGGGGAGACGACCGGGACCTTCTCATACTGCGACGACTTCTCCAACACGTTTCAATCCACTCCCCCCGCCGAAGCGAGGGGAGACTCGTGAACCAGGTCTTTGAGGTAAGATACATTCGCCAGTTTCAATCCACTCCCCCCGCCGAAGCGAGGGGAGACACTTCCAAAACCGCCCTTCTTTGAGCATGGCCTTGAGTTTCAATCCACTCCCCCCGCCGAAGCGAGGGGAGACAACAGAGATAGCGGCCTACGAGAACTTTATCAAGCGGTTTCAATCCACTCCCCCCGCCGAAGCGAGGGGAGACGCCGCGGATGGATCTACGTCTCCGACCTGGAAAAAACAGTTTCAATCCACTCCCCCCGCCGAAGCGAGGGGAGACTCGTGAACCAGGTCTTTGAGGTAAGATACATTCGCCAGTTTCAATCCACTCCCCCCGCCGAAGCGAGGGGAGACACTTCCAAAACCGCCCTTCTTTGAGCATGGCCTTGAGTTTCAATCCACTCCCCCCGCCGAAGCGAGGGGAGACAACAGAGATAGCGGCCTACGAGAACTTTATCAAGCGGTTTCAATCCACTCCCCCCGCCGAAGCGAGGGGAGACTCGGCTTCGCTCCAGAAGCGGCCAGCGGAGCTAATTATGTTTCAATCCACTCCCCCCGCCGAAGCGAGGGGAGACTTTTTGCCGCGCTGCCCCTTCGCCCGGAAACCAGTTTCAATCCACTCCCCCCGCCGAAGCGAGGGGAGACGCCGCGGATGGATCTACGTCTCCGACCTGGAAAAAACAGTTTCAATCCACTCCCCCCGCCGAAGCGAGGGGAGACGCCGCGGATGGATCTACGTCTCCGACCTGGAAAAAACAGTTTCAATCCACTCCCCCCGCCGAAGCGAGGGGAGACTTTTTGCCGCGCTGCCCCTTCGCCCGGAAACCAGTTTCAATCCACTCCCCCCGCCGAAGCGAGGGGAGACGCCGCGGATGGATCTACGTCTCCGACCTGGAAAAAACAGTTTCAATCCACTCCCCCCGCCGAAGCGAGGGGAGACGTGCTGTCGAAGGCTCTCCTAGGTCAAGGAAAGTGGTTTCAATCCACTCCCCCCGCCGAAGCGAGGGGAGACGTCGAGGATCGTGATGGCGTCCGCCGCGGTCGGCTTGTTTCAATCCACTCCCCCCGCCGAAGCGAGGGGAGACGAATCCGATCCAACTGCCCGATCGCCCGGTCGACGTTTCAATCCACTCCCCCCGCCGAAGCGAGGGGAGACCAGACGACCGCGATCACAACGAGGCCGGTCTCGATGTTTCAATCCACTCCCCCCGCCGAAGCGAGGGGAGACGTGCCAGCAAGGATGCAGGGCTCGACCAAGCGCGGGGGGTTTCAATCCACTCCCCCCGCCGAAGCGAGGGGAGACGACGACGTTTTACAACTGGAAACGGCGCGGCGAACAGGTTTCAATCCACTCCCCCCGCCGAAGCGAGGGGAGACCGCCCGCCGGGATGTTATGGCCGTGCACCGAGACGTTTCAATCCACTCCCCCCGCCGAAGCGAGGGGAGACCCGGACGATTTCCCATCAGCGCGCGATTTACCGAAAGTTTCAATCCACTCCCCCCGCCGAAGCGAGGGGAGACGGATCTAATATATCTAATTGATCTAATACGCATTGTTTCAATCCACTCCCCCCGCCGAAGCGAGGGGAGACTTTACGGGCCGATTGTGAACGCGCTCGAGGAAGCGGTTTCAATCCACTCCCCCCGCCGAAGCGAGGGGAGACGAGCACAAGCGCTCGATGCGGACAACCGTGTCCTGTTTCAATCCACTCCCCCCGCCGAAGCGAGGGGAGACAGCGCGTTTTCTCCACCTTCGAAATAGACCTTGCCGGCGTTTCAATCCACTCCCCCCGCCGAAGCGAGGGGAGACGCGCTTGGACGAGCCACAAACACTTTTTAAACCACGTTTCAATCCACTCCCCCCGCCGAAGCGAGGGGAGACCCGGAGACGGAGATTCCGTTCAGTGATACGGAGATCGTTTCAATCCACTCCCCCCGCCGAAGCGAGGGGAGACGGCTTTCCACATTGCGGACGCGGCGGTCGCTACCTTGGTTTCAATCCACTCCCCCCGCCGAAGCGAGGGGAGACGGCGATATCGGTTTCGTCAAGCTCATCAAGAGGATGTTTCAATCCACTCCCCCCGCCGAAGCGAGGGGAGACTTTTTGCCGCGCTGCCCCTTCGCCCGGAAACCAGTTTCAATCCACTCCCCCCGCCGAAGCGAGGGGAGACGCCGCGGATGGATCTACGTCTCCGACCTGGAAAAAACAGTTTCAATCCACTCCCCCCGCCGAAGCGAGGGGAGACCGTCCGGATTCCACGGCGCCGCCGGGTCCAGCACGTTTCAATCCACTCCCCCCGCCGAAGCGAGGGGAGACGAGGATAGGCGTGCGGGCTCGGTCCCGCGTAGACCGTTTCAATCCACTCCCCCCGCCGAAGCGAGGGGAGACGGTCGAAACCGGAATAGACGAACAGGTTCTAGCTGTTTCAATCCACTCCCCCCGCCGAAGCGAGGGGAGACAGGAGATCAATCTGGCGTAGCTCGGAGCACGCGATGTTTCAATCCACTCCCCCCGCCGAAGCGAGGGGAGACCGGCTGCTCGACGGGACGTAGTTGGCGGTGCTCTTGTGTTTCAATCCACTCCCCCCGCCGAAGCGAGGGGAGACTGGTTGACCTCGAGGGCCTCCGGAAGAAGCTCCCGTTTCAATCCACTCCCCCCGCCGAAGCGAGGGGAGACTCGGTCCCGAGGTGGTGCGCTGAGTGGGAGAAAGTTTCAATCCACTCCCCCCGCCGAAGCGAGGGGAGACAGCACAGTAGTACAGGCTCGGCGCCACCGGAAAGTTTCAATCCACTCCCCCCGCCGAAGCGAGGGGAGACAGAGCTGAAACCACGTGTACGGCTTCTCTTCCGTGTTTCAATCCACTCCCCCCGCCGAAGCGAGGGGAGACACCTCGACCGAATCCGCCCTGGACACTTGGAAGAGTTTCAATCCACTCCCCCCGCCGAAGCGAGGGGAGACTGCTGCTTGACGGAAGGATAGACCGTGGCACAGTGTTTCAATCCACTCCCCCCGCCGAAGCGAGGGGAGACTGCTGCTTGACGGAAGGATAGACCGTGGCACAGTGTTTCAATCCACTCCCCCCGCCGAAGCGAGGGGAGACAACGCTTCCATTTGTGTAGTGTGGAGTACATGACGTTTCAATCCACTCCCCCCGCCGAAGCGAGGGGAGACCGAAAACGAAGCGCACTTGTCGCAAAGCTGACAAGTTTCAATCCACTCCCCCCGCCGAAGCGAGGGGAGACCAGAACTCAGTCATGCGCCTCTCCTGCCCTCAACGTTTCAATCCACTCCCCCCGCCGAAGCGAGGGGAGACATGGCCCATTGTCTAGCACTCGGCTCACAGGATGTTTCAATCCACTCCCCCCGCCGAAGCGAGGGGAGACATTCCGATCGATGGACCCCGCGGCCCTAGGACTGTTTCAATCCACTCCCCCCGCCGAAGCGAGGGGAGACTGTGGCCAACCCTGGTATACACGCACGCATGAAGGTTTCAATCCACTCCCCCCGCCGAAGCGAGGGGAGACCGCGTTTCGATCCACGTCCGCTCATCAAGTGGCAGGTTTCAATCCACTCCCCCCGCCGAAGCGAGGGGAGACTATTGCTGTGCTGCGGGTCCCACCGCGCATTCGAGTTTCAATCCACTCCCCCCGCCGAAGCGAGGGGAGACCTCTCGAAAGTACCCGCAAACTACCGGCTGACAATGTTTCAATCCACTCCCCCCGCCGAAGCGAGGGGAGACGACGGACCGCCAGTTAGCCTTGATTTCTCATCAAGGTTTCAATCCACTCCCCCCGCCGAAGCGAGGGGAGACCTTCCTGTAGGGCCATCGCTATGCGGACCGGCATGTTTCAATCCACTCCCCCCGCCGAAGCGAGGGGAGACGTCGGACGTATCGCGCAGCTCGCCGTCGACGATCGCTGTTTCAATCCACTCCCCCCGCCGAAGCGAGGGGAGACCTTATCGGCCTCGGCCTGATCGGTGACGAGTACAGTTTCAATCCACTCCCCCCGCCGAAGCGAGGGGAGACTATGTCTCCGGGCCGACCAAGCCAATCGTAGCGGGGGAGTTTCAATCCACTCCCCCCGCCGAAGCGAGGGGAGACTTGAGGTAATCAACTGATTTCCCCTCGATCCACCCTGTTTCAATCCACTCCCCCCGCCGAAGCGAGGGGAGACTCCCAGTAGCCCTGCATCGCCGGGTAATTCGTGTCGTTTCAATCCACTCCCCCCGCCGAAGCGAGGGGAGACCCCTCACTAGGTAATCGCCGGCATCTGTCGTTTTGTTTCAATCCACTCCCCCCGCCGAAGCGAGGGGAGACCTCCTTTCGAAGCCGGTTCCGGTGAAATACGTTCACTGGTTTCAATCCACTCCCCCCGCCGAAGCGAGGGGAGACTCGAGCCGAGGAAGAGCCTGCAATCATCATCGTCTTGTTTCAATCCACTCCCCCCGCCGAAGCGAGGGGAGACTACCGACCGTACCGCATTCATCGCACGCGAAATCGTAGGTTTCAATCCACTCCCCCCGCCGAAGCGAGGGGAGACATTTGGAGAGCAAGGAATGATTCCTTGTCGAAGATGCGTTTCAATCCACTCCCCCCGCCGAAGCGAGGGGAGACCTACGTCCTTACCAGCGCGCTGCGGTAGCCTTCGCAGTTTCAATCCACTCCCCCCGCCGAAGCGAGGGGAGACTGGAAACCGCCCACCCATACGAAGCGATTTTCGTAGTTTCAATCCACTCCCCCCGCCGAAGCGAGGGGAGACCTGGAGAGTGCACCTCCGCAAAGCGGGAATTTACGAGTTTCAATCCACTCCCCCCGCCGAAGCGAGGGGAGACTCGATGTCCTCCGCGACGCGGTAGTGAAAAGTCGGTTTCAATCCACTCCCCCCGCCGAAGCGAGGGGAGACTTGCGACCACTCGTAAAACCTCAAACAGGTAAAAAGGTTTCAATCCACTCCCCCCGCCGAAGCGAGGGGAGACGTCCCGGAAGAACTAGAGCTCCACTCGGTTTTTAAAGTGTTTCAATCCACTCCCCCCGCCGAAGCGAGGGGAGACCCTGACTATCACTGTCGTCGCGGCTGCGGGTTGAATGGTTTCAATCCACTCCCCCCGCCGAAGCGAGGGGAGACGCGTTGATGTTCTGGAGCAGTACCTTCGGACCGTACAGTTTCAATCCACTCCCCCCGCCGAAGCGAGGGGAGACTCCCGGTTCTCGTGCTCCTTCACCGACTGAGCGAAGCGGGTTTCAATCCACTCCCCCCGCCGAAGCGAGGGGAGACAGCCGACCCCGGAAGGCCGGATTCAACAGTAGCTTATGGGTCGCTTTTCGCGATACCCGCTCGGCAACTTGCTCCCATAGATCGAAGGAGAGCGAAAATATGTTGCTAACCGACTCGCTTTCAACACTTTCAGACGAATCGCGAAGCTCGCGGACTTTCAGTCCCACCTCAGGTTCGCGGCTCATACCAAGAGAATTCCTTGCGGGTCCATCGTCGCTTTTATTCCATGATGCTCGATCCGGCGTGACGACTCTTCTCCAAGGTTGTAGAAGCGAAGACTGTCCTTCTTCTCGTCAATGAGACCCAAGAGCCGGCCCCGAAGTCTCACCCACTGCTCCTCGTTGACGGTGCACTCAAAGACCGAGAATTGGACCCGTTGGCCGCTGTCTAGACAAGCACGGCCGACTTTTCGCAGACGCCTGCGGCCCTCCTTCGTGGTTGTATCCACGTCGTAGCTCACTACCACAACCAATGCCATCGCAGTTCTGTCAGCTCATGATGTACGGCGCATACTCGGCCGCATCGCCCCGCAACACACGCGCGAGGATCCGCGCCTGGACATGTGGCAGGACGCCCAGCGCGACCTTCTCTTCAGTCAAAGGGTGCCGGACGACTTCTTGGCGTCGCTCTTGCCAGTGGACTAGAACAGTTCTGCGAGCCCCACTCTTCAACCTCAGCGCTCCCGAGCCATCCCTCTCGAAGTCCTTCGCGCCGATCTGCTCGCGATTCAGCAGTGCAAGGACAGCGCGGTCCGTAAAAGGAGCGCGAAACTCCTCCATGAGATCAAGACCGAGCGAAGGCCGTCCGGGGCGATCTTGGTGGAGAAAGCCGACCGCCGGATCTAGTCCAGTCGCCAGTAACGCCGAGCAGACGTCGTTTAGCAGGACGGCGTAGAGGAACGACAGGAGAGCGTTGACGGGGTCCATCGGCGGGCGCCGCTGCCGCTTCTCAAAGCTCACACCGTTCGCTCGGTTGCGGAGCATCGAAGGGAAAGTTTCGAAGTAGACACTCGCTCCGTACCCTTCGAATCCTCGGAGAACATCTATGTCTCTCGCCTTCCGTGCGCTCGACAGCGCCTTCGAAAGCCCATCTGCTCCTCGCCGGAGAGCGCGGGCTGGCTCGGGCAGCGCGTCTCGCGCCGAGCGCATCACCATCTGGCGCTGGTTGGCGAGCTTCCCGAGCACGACGCCCTGAGCTACCTTGAGTGACTCCTTGGGAGAGTTCGCGGCCGCGTACTGGGCCTTGCGAAGCAGCGAGCCGCCCTGCCACCGCCCCTCCACTCGTCCGAGAAACTTCCCGCCCGCTGTCAGGAATGACACCTGGATGCCTCGCTCCGCAAGGGCTCCAAGCGCGCCGATACTGGCAATCGTCCCGCCGAACAGAACAACGCTACCCACGTGGTGAAGAGGCACGCGGACACGCTCCTTCTGCTCGACCTTCACGACGAGATTCTCGTGATCCTTTGCCAGATACGCGCCGGGGAGGGTCACGAACAGTGTATTGAGTGGCTCACTGAGAATCATGGTCATCCCATGCGACGGCAAGGTAGTCCGTAATCTTCGTCGGTCGCTCAAAAACAGCGGGCAGACAGATTTGATTCAGCGAGCACGACTTGCAGCGCGCATCGAACTTCGGCTTCGGCAGGAGGCCCGTCCGACATATCTCGTGGAAGCGGCGAGCAGCTTTCGCTGTAGCCTCGCGGAGGTCACCCGTGATCGGAATCGTCAGCCGTTGCCGCGAGTTGATATAGTACAGCTCGCCTGACTCAACTACGACAGAGCGCATTTCCTCAAGCGCCATCGCTTGAGCGCAGAGCTGGATGCAATCGGCTCGGAGACTCTTACGGCGCGCTCGCTTCGACTCGACTGGCTGAACCCTTTTCTCTCCTGCGACCCTCCGTGTCTCGACTCGATCCGCCCGGCCCACAAGGCCGAGGCGCTCGGATCGCAACCAAACATCGGTCTCAACCCGAACGCCCTCCCGCACACGACCGCCGGGTGTCGCGACGGATTGGTGCAGGAGGCGCCCTTCGCTTGTGAACACGTTTTCTTCGAAGACTCGCTCCACATGGATGAGGGCCGCCTGCCGTTCACAGAAAACGAGATGCTGGATGCCTGACAGCGGTAGGAAATCGTCTTCGTGCACGACGACGTTTTCAGAACCCTTCGATCTCTTCCGGGAGCAAGCCAGAGAGGTCTGAATGATTGATCGACCCGTCAGAATTGACGGTTAGGGACCCGTGCACCTTCGCCGACGAGTACTGACCCGCCTTGCTTTTGTGCTTCCACCAAATCACCTTCAGCACCTGCATGCTTCCATCGGGGCGTGCTGAGGAAGCATCGTTTTCGAACAGTTTCGGTAGGATTGCCTTGATGACATCGGCGTCGGCGTCGGTGAAGCCTGTTCGCTCGGCGAGTTGCGGATTGATGCTGCCGTAGCATTCGTAGATGCCGCTGTCGACACGGTGTTTCATTCCCATCGTGTCGGACCCACGCTTAGTCCCATCGCCTTCTCCGCTAACGCTCTTTGTGATCTGAGTACTGGTAATACTCACGGGTTCCTTGCTAAAGGCGGACTGAATGGTGACCGGTCCTCGGATCGGAATGGAAACACCGCTCGCGTCGTCCCCCTTACTAAAAGCGAACACCTGCCCAAACGCGCGCACGTCGAACCACTTCGCGGCGGCAAGCTTCGCCGTCTCATCCTTCTTTGCGCTTTTCCCAAAGACCCTCTTCCCAAGCCCGTTGGTTTCAGATTCGGCACGGGCGCGGAGACTTGGCTCTCCGTCCGTTTTTCGATCGTCCGACTGAACGAAGATCGCTTGCCCCGCCTTCTCTTTTTCGGGTAGGGCCGTGTGGCGCTCCGCAAGGCGATCACGCAGCTTGCGCTTGAGGCAAACGTCGGTGATCTCACCGAGACCGGCGTAGTCGGTTCGCGGCCGGTTCCCGTTGAGCGGGTCACCGTTTGGGTTGGCGCGGTTGACGCGAATGACAAGGGCAAAGTCGATCTTGTGGCTCAAGATGGTCATAGTGGTTCTCCTGGGTTCTCATTCTTTGGTCGCGGTGGGCTCGTTCTCGGTTGGAGCAGTTGTCCTCAGGTGCAGCACCTGCCGTTGGCAGTGGTAGGCCAGCAGGAACTCCCCCGAAAGTTGGGTATCCCGCCTGAAATCCTCGGCTGCGAAAGCATTCATCACTCCGTCAAGGTCCTTCTCCATCTTATAGAGAAAGCCAGCACGCATGTTCCGCAGGCGAGTCTTATAGGGAGTGAGCGAAAGCTCTATCGTTTTCCAGGTGGAGTAGGGCCGATCCGCAAAGCGCTGCATCAGACGGGCAGCGGTCGTGTCGCGGTTTTCGCCGGCCACATAAAGGGCGTGTGATTCGATGTGCTCCGCTATAGCCAGAAGCCGACCATACAAATAGTCGCGAGTTGTTCGATTAGTTTCCAGCGTCATTTGATAATTCCTTTCGGTGAAATACCCTTTGAAGAGCGCGCAGGCGATGCCCAAACACTTCTCCCACTCCCAGTTTTCGAGGCCCACTCGATTGCTCGCTCGGCGGGTCGTTGACATGACCAACGCGTGCGGAATCGGCAGGCCGTCAACGATGCATGGCAGGAGTCGCTCGATGGTCGCCTTACCGAGTTTTTCGTCCAAACGATGGTAGGCGGCCTCAGCAATGTCCCGGGGTGAAGGAGCGCCAACAAACTTGCGCTCCTTGCCCATATTCTGTGGCCAGGCGCATCTCGCGTGCCACGCCTGGAGCCGGTCGAGAAACTCGGATCCCTTGAGTTCTCGGTAGAACGTGATCGCCATGCGGCCTGGGGTAGCGGAATCCAACGCCATCACGACGACGACATCCGTTGGGTCAAGGCTCGCCCCGTAGCCTGCAATCGCCTTCTTCAGCCTGATCGCGAATGCTTGATCCGTATCTGCGCCGTGGGGCGCTACCTCCAACGCTCCCCCGTCAAGGCCGCAAAGTTCAAGAGTGCTCGAGAACCAATCCGGGTGCGGCTTTCCCGCAACCACCCAGCTGACCACAGCCTGCTTTCGCTTGCTGTCCACGTACCCTTGGCGAGCAATGAGCCAACGGAGAGCGTTGTGGGCCTTCTGAGAGACGTCAAAGCTAACGCCGGCGGCGTCATCGGCTTTGATGAACTTGCCTCGAAACGTGAAGCCGCTCGTGTCGTTGGAAGAGATCAGCTTCGCCTTGTCACCACCGCCCCTCAGCCTGGCCGGATGCTGGATGGCCAAGGGGGCCTCCTTGCCAGTCACCATGCAGTACCCTCGCTTAGTCTGGATGGTGTGATAGTAGTCAATCCAAGCGGAGGCCAACGCGGGGTCATTCCATGTCTTGGAAACGGCGTCTCCGGCCTGGCTCTCCACCTGCCAGCGTACAAAGGCATCCCCCGGCGCTTGGCTTTTCTGAATGACTCGAAAGATGGTCGGGGTGGAGCCACGAACACCGTCCCACGCCTTGAGCAGTTTTCCCTTCTTGTCCGTTGGGAGGACCCCTGCCTTCACCAAATCTGCGATGACCCGCCCGCCCACCACATATTTCCGGATGGCGTCCAACTTCGGATGGCCGTGGTCTGATTTCGCCCACGCCGTCAGTGACTTCACAAAGGCAGCGTGGGGCTCGGCCGGGTTTGACGCGAAGCCAGATGTGACGTCGCCTCCGAACTTGACGAAATCCGCAGCAACATACTGGAGCTTGTCGCAAAGGGGGTGGTTCACGGGCTTGCTGCCAGCACGGCCTCCTGACTCCTCGGTGCAAGGAATCATCGTGACTCCTGAGCCCTTCTCGATGACTGACGCCCGCCTGAAGGCGCCCTTGCCGTCCAACACGATCTCAATCTGCGCCTGTTGGGTTGTGTGGGCAACAGGCATCAGCAGTTCGGCACCTTCGGGCTCATGTTCCGCGTAGTTCTCATAAGTCTCATACAGCTTGAGAAGCCAGTTCATTTCTCGGCCTCCAACTTAACGGCCTCGTGGTCCACGGAACGCTGGCTCTTCCCAATTCCGAAGGGCTTCACGCTCATTTCCCGAACTAGCCGTTTGACAGGGCATTTGTCTGGCCGCGCAAAGGTGATGACTCCATTAACAAGCTTCGGTTGCCAGAAGCGTGCATGCATCTCCCGCCCGCCGGTTTCGTCCGGGTAGTCGAAGCCATGAAACATCAGGCCGAAGGCCAGTTCTCCAGTCCCATCCAACTCCCCTTGCCCTGAGCCAAACTCACACGGTTCAACGTACCCTTGGCAATCCCGTGTGCCAAGGAAGATGTCTTGCCGCCCGCCTCGTTCCAGGAAACGCTTCGCCATGTTGTGGTGTTTGTTCTCGTTCTGGTCACCAGCCAG
Organism: Candidatus Marinacidobacterales bacterium; assembly: GCA_965219415.1. GTDB lineage: Bacteria > Acidobacteriota > Vicinamibacteria > Marinacidobacterales > DATDRI01 > CBDCNP01. The sequence goes on along the minus strand of CBDCNP010000002.1, from coordinate 4,741,119 downwards.
TTCTGGCCGCACGGTATTCCACTCGAAGTGCACACGTACCTGGTACTCGACATCCGCCAGGAATGTATAGATCGCCAGCGTGTTTCCGCCGCTGAACTCCTGGGGCTTCGTACCCTTGGTCTGGGTGCGAATGCGCTTCATGACCCTCATGTCGTCGATCACCCAGATGAGCGTGGGCTTCCAGTAGATCGACTTCACGATACCCTTGAGTGCTTCGTAGGTAGGCATGTGGTAAGAGCACTTCTCACCACCAATCCTGGTGAGCGGATCGGCAAATAGTGCGTACCGCCCCCATACCTTGAATTCGATGGCGTTGCGGTGTCCTTTAGACATAGAGCATCTCCATGGGCGACACAGTCTCAGTTGCAAGCCCGAACATCGAACTGTAGTAACGCTTGTCGAGGCAGAGAATCCGGGTGTCCGGCAGTTCGCGGACAGCCTTTGCGGCACCGAGCTGTCGGAGTATGTGAGGGAAGACGTTCACCGTATATTGCTGAGCTCGGCGCAACAGGCCGAACTCTGCCTTGGCATCGGGCGACCTCTCCAAATCAGCAATAAGTTCCGCGCCACCCCTCTCGTAGGGAACAATTACGCCCCGAGTCGGCGCGTCAATCGCCTTGAATGCCCTACCAGCTGCCATGAAGGCCTGATGCAGCAGACGGCCGGGCGGCACCTGATCATGTTGGCGTTGGGCGGCACTGGTTGCAGCATCGTTGTAAGAGAGCAGATTGAGAAGGGTGTCGTCGTGCCCGATCTCGCTAGCAGGGACCGGGTATTCCATCTCACCCTGCTGATCAAAGAAGTAGTACCTGTAGTACTCGGCTAGCGCCTCTGGACCAAAGAGAGTGTCGGCGTAGCGAGCAGGGTCTTCACGAAAGTCATCCATCACGCGCTGGGCTTTGTCACGACCGACCGCGATATCCGGCAGGCGCCGGAGATTCTCATCGGTTGGGTTTACCACGTGCACGGTGCCGGGCGCGGGATTTCCGTTGCGGTTGCAGCGGCCTGCGGCCTGGGCGATCGAGTCAAGTCCGGCGCTAAACCGGACGACGGCGCCGAAGTCCACATCGATTCCCGCCTCTATCAACTGGGTGCTGACACAGAGAATCGGGACGCCCCGTTCCAGCCGCCCAATTACGGTGTTGGCGCTGGGGTCCCGCTTGCTCCCAAGCGTGTTCTTCCGGTGGGTTGGGCACATATCGGTGCTTAGGTGAGACACTTCCTCCTTCTTGAGGCGCTGGCTACAGATCTTATAGACGGCTCTCGCTGCTCGTTTCGTGTTCACAATCACGAGACAGCTTCCCGTCCGGCGCGTCTCGTCGAGGGCCAATTCCGCCACCTCGCCGTCGCTCCAGCCTCTCGGTTTCCTGCGATCACGCACTTCGACACGCTTCAGGGTCTCGAAGAGCGCCTTCGTGTCTGGCATCAGCTCATGCTCGGGAGCAAGGCGAATTGCGCCTTTCTCCGGTGCCACCCGATCCAAGAGCGGTTGCGTCGCCGTACATAGGACAACGGTGCTGTTGCACTGCTCGACCAGAAAGTTCACCGCATTGTTGAACAGATGCACACACTTGATCGGCAGGGCCTGCACTTCGTCGAACACCACGACGGCGTTAGCAAGCTGGTGCATCCGACGCGCCCCGCGTGTCCCGGCGCCGAAGAGCGACTCCAGAAGCTGCACCATGGTGGTGTAGACGACCGGAGCATCCCAGTTCTCGCTAAGAATCTTCTCTCGCCACGATTGTTGTTCCGGTGTCAAGCTAGAATGATGTTCGAGGACGACACGCCCCTGATCGGCGGGCGCGTCGACCGGCTCCAGGATCGCTCGAACTTCGCGCGCGTTCTGGTCGATGATGGAATTGAACGGAACGACGTAGATAATCCGATCCAGCCCCTGCCTCTTGGAGACGGGGGCAGCTTGAGGAGATATCTGCCTTTGCTGAGCGTGATGCAGAGCGAAGCGGAGGCTCGCGAGGGTCTTGCCTCCGCCTGTCGGTACCGTAAGGGTGTAGACGCCGACGGGCCGCGATGCAGCGTTGAGGCAATGCTGCGAGATATTGCGGCGGATGGCGTCGATCGGCCGACTCGGCCGCCAGTCGGATAAATGTCGCTCTAGGCGGTCAATAAGCACCGCCCACTCAACATAGTCTCCGCTGGGACGATCCTGGCTTTTGAGATTTCGCTCAAAGTCGGCGGTGTCGATTCGATCTGCATCGATCAGACAGCTGAATAAAAAGCGCAGAGCCAGGCCGATTTGCAGAACGGGCCCAACCGATCTTTGGTCAGTAATCGGGGGATTCGCTTTCACTATTCGGTCAATAAGGACTTTCAATCCCTGAATGAGTCCTGGGTTCTCGAGGATCTCATCACACCTCGCCAAGATCCCTGCGTCTGCGGCACCAGACGCTTCGTCCAGGTGGGTCTTCTCTTGCCCCTTCATCATTCGCCTTCCGAAGGTGTCTTCCCCATCCGGGTCCAGGCAGTCGATCAAGCCCGAATGATGCGACGCAATGCAAAGCGCGAGAAATTGACCAATCACGCGCTCCGTTGGTCCCTTGGCTGAAAGCGCCCGCCAAACGAACTGTGCGCCGGCACTGGAGTGATCGACCTTACCCCGCCTTGCCGCGACATCGACGTAGTCATCCTCGTCCGGGTTCTTGAGTCCAAGCGCGGAGCGGATGTAGTCCTGGAACTCCTTGCTGTACTTGCCCAGATCGTGAAGGAGGCCGATGAGTTCCCCAGCCTCGTCAAGCTTAAGCTTGGAAGCGAAGGCCGCGCTCAGCGCCCCAACGTCCTTCAGGTGGTCACGCAGATGGTGGGGGTGCTTATCCGAAGATCGCCAGTGGGCGATCGGTCCATCGACTTGAGGAGAGTGGGGGCTGTCGCTCACGAGCACCTTGGAAATATGGTCAGCGATCCTCTCACTGATCGGGGAGGTGGTCAAGATGTAACAGCCCGTATATGGACTCCTCCCGTCAAACAAGTGAGGTGGACGCTATTTACTGGACAAAAATCGAGTACTGCTGGCGCGGCGCCGGGAAGTGACCTCGGCGGTCACCCCCTGGCCGCATCAGGTGAGGGCTTTTGAGCGGCTTTATCGCGATTGGCCTTCCCAGACTTCTGATCGCCGACGAGGTTGGCCTCGGCAAGACCATAGAGGCGGGCTTGTTGCGGCGCCAGGCGTGGCTTGCCGGACGGTGCTTCCGCCATTAAGTGTTGGTGAGATGACGCTAAGATTTTACGGTGCATTAAATTACAGCCAAATTAGCGTTCGTGACCTTCGCTGCGCGCTAAATGGAGCGTAAGCGCCTTTTTTGCAAAGGGATGCGTACACATCACCAACAGTAAACGACGCAAGCACCCGCGGATTCCAAGGGCGTCTAAGCTGCTGATTTGTGGTCTATTTCAAAAGGGCCGAGTTTTGGCACAGGACGGGATCCGTCCCCGTCCTGTGCCAAAACTCGGCCCAGCCGGCATCGACGAAAGAACTGCGTCTATCGAAATCAAGCTAAAACTCTAGCACGCGAACAGGTTACGCAGCGGCCGCCAACACTTGACTGCGGAAGCACCCATCGGTGCATCGGTTGCGTGTCCTTCATCATTTATTATAGTCGGCACCCTGAGCATCAGCGGGGGAACCGTCTGGCGCAGCGGGCTTCTGGTCAGGCTCCATCGTTGTCCTCCGCCGTGATTCGGCCACGGCCGCTCCGCGATAGGCGGGGTGGACACGGACTCTATGCAGTCGGACGCGGATGCCCGAACTCGCCTATTGGATGACTCGCCGCGAATGGCGCCTTCTGAATACTCCGCAGCACATCGGGTGCCTTCAGCATTTTGCTACTTTTTGGACAATAGTGAGGATTGGCGGGGATTCTGGCCACAAAGCGGGATTTTGCCCGTTGGCTCATTCGTCATTCATCTCCTTCGAACCGCGTTGAGCCATTTCGCTTTTCTTCTGGCAATTGCACGATCTCGTCCCCCGGCATTTTCCGCATACGCCCATTATCCGGTATGTAGTATATGACCCGGGGTCCTCCATCGTGAGCTTCTCCTTGCTCCTGTTGCGGTTGTTCCCCGTCCTGTGCCAAAACTCGGCCCTTTTGAAATAGATCATAAATCAGTAGCTTAGTGTCTGTATTTGCGGCCGTGCCGGTGCTTCCGCCATCAAATGTTGCTGAGATGACACTAAGACTCTACGGTGCATTAAATTACAGCCAAAATGGCGCTCACGACCTTCGCTGCGCGCTAAATGGAGCGTAAGCGACTTTTTTGCAAAGGGATGCGTACACATCACCAACAGTAAACAGCGCAAGCACCACCCTACCGACCGATTAAGCAGAGATTAGAGCGTGTGCCTGCCGGACGATTGGTAACGCCTTCTCGATGTCCTCGGGACTCCAGATAGGGATGTATACGCCCCCCTCGTACTGCGCGTGAACAAAGAATTTCTTCTGCGAAGTGTCCTTGGCGATACCGTGCGGGTCCTCGACTTCGTTGAAGTCGAGCGCAAGGAGCAGGTTGATACGGTTCTTTCGGGGCAAGACCTCGAGGAAAAACTCAGGCCCGTGGTAGCTAACAGAGCGAGGCTCTGCAAGCTCGATGATGTCGCTGTCAATCTCGTGGACCATCGCTCGAAGCTGTTCGAAGAGTTCGCGGGCCACCTCTGTCATCTGGACCTTGGCAACATCTCTCCGCTTGGCACGCTGCCGTATGTCCTCATGTTCAGCCGCCTGGACCAGAGCGGCATCAACCTCAAGCCGCGGCCAGATCGAGAGCGCCCGCCGAGCCAGCAACTCTCCGCGAGCTTCGATCTGTGATGCCGTCCACTGCGTTTGCTCGCGGACATACTTGTTGAGTCGAACCGAACTTTCTTCGAAACCCCCGCTGATGGTCTTCTTTTCGTCAAACGGGCGGTCCGAGTACTCGCTGTTGTAGCCAGTCAGAGTGAGGTTGCCGAGGCGATGGAGCCAATGCTGCTGAATATCGGCCCAGTCCGCGCCGAGCATCTGTCGCCACTCTGACGACAGCTTCTCGTTCTGCGGCATGATGTGCTCTATCGAATAGTTGCTGGTGTCGGTGGGCTCCTGGCTGCCGTAGTTCTCGAGTCGGTCCAGGAGATCAACGCACACCCGCTTCCCGTAGACATCACGATCCGTGAGCGCCCGATGGAACTCTGTATCGTCCGGAAATCTGTACGTGTCTCGCTGCCTGGCGAGCCCGACAGCCAAGGACTTGAGCGGACGAACGGAATCGATCTGGTAAGCGAGGTTCGCGAATACTTGCCAGTACCCACGAGTCTGCTCGCCGCAGATCGTGCGCCGAAACACGTAGCTCTCGATCAGCTCGATGGCCTCCGCGAACGTACCGGGCTCCAGCGTCCCGTGCACATCGTAACACTCGAATAGTCGCATTATCAGGATGGCGGGAACGTCCAGAAGGCGCCGCAGGCGCGCGCAAGGCTTTCGCACTGGCTCGGGCACGGCGGCTCCGAGGCTGAAAGCAGCGTGGTAACGAGCAAACCGTAGTAGCTCTTCGAGCAACTTGTCGAGTCGCTTCTCTTCAGTCCCAATGGCTCCAAACTCGCGGCGGAAGGCGAAGTAGATCTCGTCGGCCTTCTCTTGTTTTGTGGCACGCGACCGAAGCGCAAGGTAGTCCCTTACAAACGCGTCGAAGGTCCTCTCAGAGCCACGGAAAAGACTCTCAATCTTACTCCAGTAGGTCTCATACAAACGGGTCTGTTCCGCCTCCGGAAGGCGCATCAGGACGAAGTTACGGATCAGGTCGGACTGGCTCAGATCCATGCCAGTCGAGTTCAGGCTCTCGAAGATAAGCTGAGGGTTGTCAGTGCCACGATCGAGGGTGACATCGACGACAATCAGCCGGTTGATGCCGCGGTACACGAGCTCAGGGTCAGCATTGGCTAATTGCTCGCGGAACCAGTCGTAGTTATCTCGGATGCGCTCAGAGATCTCCTTGGGAGGCTCATTTCCGTCGAGGATCGCCCGCAAGGTCGCCTGATCGCGACGACGCAGCACGAGCTTGGGCCGGCGGCTACCCTTCTCTTCGACGTTCTTCAAGAAGTAAGCCTCGACACGCCTCGCGGTCGGCCCATCATCGGTCCCGGACCATTCGCTTTCGACGATGTGGTCGCGAAGCGCTACCAGGAGGAGCGTCAGCGTGGTGACGCGTTGCTGACCATCAATTAGGAGCCAGCGAGTGAATGCAGCCGAGGTGTCTCTCGTCGGGATGTAGACGACGGACCCCAGGAAGTGACCTCGCTCGGACGGATCCGATGCGATCTGGAGGATGTCCCGCCACAACTGTTCGCACTCCACCTCGTTCCAACTGTAGTCGCGCTGAAAGACGGGAATTAGAAACTGGGAGGTTCCATTGATGATTTTTGCAAAGGGACAGTCGATGGCTTTCATGGGCTTTCCGTCTCGAGTCGAGGGGGCGCTAATTGCAGGTACGGTTTCGTGGGGAAACGACCAGAATCGCTACGGTAGCGCGATGCGAGCAGGTCGCCGATGCGGGTCGAATGCCAGATGAAGCGGCGTTGCACTTCAGGCAGGCGCAGCCCACCGCGCGCGCTTATGACGACCCTTTGCTCAACGGCGGCATGGGCCTTGGCCAATTCAGCACTTTCTTCTCCGAAGAGATCGGGGCCGAGGTCGGCGGCCTGACCAGTACTGATCCATCCGGAAGCTTCTCACATTTCCACTTCACTCAGTGATGCCACCACAGGGTGCTTCCGCAGTTAAGTGTTGGCGGCCAACCCCTAACCCGTCTGCGTGCTAGAGTTTGAACCAGAATTCCGAAGACACAGTTCTCTCATCGTCAGGGCCGAGCCGAAGTGAAGAATCGCAGATGTCTCAATCCCGCATGTCGGATGTGTCCCGAGGTTCGTGGAAAAAGAACGGCACCCTCCACTCCGTCATCAGAGTATCATATCAGGCGGCAACCTCCGCGTGTTCGAGAACCTCGCTCAGACGTTGGTAGCCGTCGATGCATCGGGCTAGCTACCGAGAGCGGAATTCGGCAAGACGGGTGTGGTCTACCAGCTGACACATGTTCTGTAACGTGAAGACCTTCCCGCGCGTAGATAGGAGCAGTTTTTTCATGTCTTGGCGTCGGATGCCGAATCCGCGTCCCGCGATGCAGGCGACGACTTCGAATCTGGGTTGATTCGGAGGCTCGCCCTGCATGCTGAGCGAGCCGAGATGCTGGACGCGGGTCACCTTATCGCGCGCGGTGCCGTCGTCCTCGGTTAGCTTCGCTTCGATGACCACTTGGGGATTGAATTCGTTCGGGACGACGAAGTCGGGTGCTTGATCGAATCCGTGGAGGCGCTCCGCCCGCTTGGTCTTCCGGTAGCTGATGCCCGCGCGGGAAAGTGCGTCCTCGATAGCATTCTCGACGATGTTGCCGATCAGCTCGCTGATGGAATCACGATGGCCCGCAAAAGGACGGCCGAGAAGACGTTCGTAGAGCAGGATAGAATAGGGAACTCCAAGGTCGGCCGATGATCGAACGCTGACCAGTCCGGCCTTGGTGTCGGCTTTTTCGAGCCTGTGAAGGGTATCGGAGGATTGTTCCGGCACACCGGATTCCAGGGCGTGGCAGGCGGCGGTGATCAGTGCGCGAATGCGCCGTTCGGTCACACCTCCCTTCGGCAATTGGGCTTCCGGGTCCATGCGAATGTTCCTGTCGATCGTGCGGGCCGCGCCCTGTGTCACCTCGACGCCGGTGTGCCGGCTGGCGTAGTAGGCCCACTCCGGTGGCGTGAAGCCCAGCATGCAACGAAGGACGATAAGGGCGATCGGTGTTTGGACGATGACCGGAGTGATAGTGTCGGGTGTAACGTTGCGGAAGCTCCCGGTGGCGCGCTTCAGGGCTTCGTATCCGTTCTCAAATGCTGGGAATTCGACGAACCCTTCGCCCTTGGGCATGACGAGAAACTCGGACTCGAGACAGCGGAAGACAGCGTCGACATAGGTGTCGAGATCAGATTGGAGCTGGTCGAAAGTGACCTCAAAAGGAAACGGCACTCTGAATTCCTTCCTCCGGCCGGGTCGCTATCGGCGCGAACAGCGGCAAGTCTCCGGGTGGTTCGGCGGTTGCCGCCAGTCGCGCAAGCTCATCGGGGTCCCCGTATCCATTCATTGTGTCGCGCAATGCGACGATCTTCTCTGCCGTCGATCTCGATCGATCCCAGTCCGTCCGGAGCTGCCATACGGCGATTCGGGTTAGGTGGCCTAAAACGATGCAACGGGTGTCGCCGTAGGTGCCCCTCCTGCCAGCGGTCGACAATTGCGCGAGATCCTCGCTGACGATCTCGACCAGTCGCTCGGGCGAGTCGAATAGCCACTTCTCGGGCGTCTCGCCGGATACCCGGCAGACGAACACGGTGTCGACGATCGACGACATCGTTCCGTGAATGTGGATCGAGCCGCCCATTTCCGCGGGACAAGGCAAGGATGCGGAGCAGACAAGGCCGGCGTCCAGGATCGCCACACCGACGGCACAATAGGCGTCGAGCCTGTTGTGATGGTAGGTGAAGACGAGGGGTGCGCCCGGTTTCAGGGCTCGAGCCATGCGGGAATAGACCTCGGATAGCCCTTCGGTGAAATGCTCGAGGCTACGTTCTTGGGTGACGTTGCCCGTCAACTCGTCCGGTGATCGTGTCGACAGTCGGTCGAAACCCTCGGATTCCTTCCCGACGAGGCGCCGTAGCCAGACATAGCAGAAGTCCATCAACTCTCCGTACTGCACGTTGTCGAAGTAAGGCGGGTCGGTAAACACGGCGTCGAGGCTATTGGCCGCAAACCTAGTCTTGGTCGCGCTCTTGCAACGGATGGCTACGCGGCGACGGTCTCCGTTGAGACTCCCGCCGATCCGTTCGCCTTCAATCGCAACCCGGACCTTGCGCGAGCCCGTGTGCCGGACCTCGTAAGGCGCCTCGCAATAGCGTTTAGCCTTGACATACTTGGCCACGATGTTGGACCAACCGCCGGAGCCGACATTCGACCCGGTGCTGTTGACAATCCCCAGCAGGTTGGACTCGCACTGCACTAAGCCGACGGGGAAGCCGTGGACCGAAAAGATGTCCAGTGATTTGAGTGCCATCGTGTCGTAGCGGCACAGCAAGTTTTGGTAGCGCAGAAGGTCGGAAAGGTTGGTAGCGAGCGCATGGCGGATGCGCTCATCTTTGGTCCCGGCAATCAGTCGGCAGCTCAGTTCCAAGCCGAGGAGCTGACGCGGATTGAACATCTCGCGATAGCTGGAATAGCCCCATCGATGCAGGCGAGCCGTTTCGTCGCCAGCCGGGATGTGCTGTTTTGGCACGAAGCGAGCCGCCATCTGCTCCCATTGCCTCGTCGCGGCAGACACGCGGGCGATGTCCTCTGCATCGGGCTTTTTGAAAAAACGGCCCTTGTGCTCGGCCTTCCGTTCAGGGTTGTAGTACTCGATCGCGAAGAGGCGGTGGTCGAGTGGGGTCTTTCTTTTACCGGGATAGGCGTTGGTATGGCCACAGTGCGGACAATCGCATCGTCTGCGGCGAGCAGGTCCGGCCTGGTGGAGTGCGGCCTCGCAGGTCGTGCAACTTCCGGGGTTCTTCCGATCTTCGACTTCGTTGAGATCACCACATGCAGGGCAGACTAGGACGTTCTTCGGATGCCGGCGATTCTCCGCCAGCAGGTACCCTGGAAACAAATCGAAGGACGAATCGCAGGCTTCGCAGTCGAGTACCTTGACCCAGAGAAAGGATTTGACAGGTACATTCTCGTCGCCGTAGAGGGGGCAGGAAGTCCTGTAGTAGCGGTCGACCTCGGCACGGAGTGCGGCGATGAGGGCGTTCGCCGCCCGTTCGTAGGCGCCAATGTCGAGGTGCTCGATCTCCTCGCGGACGATCCAGGCGGACATAGGGTTGACGTCGAAGCCTTCGACGTTGCAGCCAACGCGGTTTGCCTCGATCAGTGGCGTGCCACCACCGATGAAAGGGTCGACGATCCGCAGGCCGGGAAAGTCATTCGATTGGAAAAAGGCTTGTTCCAGGTAGTCGTCGCTGAATTCCGCGAGGATGAGGCCACGAAACAAGGTTCCCGGACGGCGGGCGAACCACTTGTGAACACCGATGATGGGGCGGTAGTTTTGCTGGATCTGCTTCTCCCGGAGCGCCATTTGCGCGATGAGCGAAACGTCGAACCTCCGTTCGATGCTCATTGTGGCGCGATATCGCCGAAACTGATCCGGTTGCCTTGGTCTATCGTCGACGCGAGCGCTGGTCCGACAGCGGTCGTACCATCCCGTTCGAGAAGCGCCTCTATGGCGTAGCGGACCACCCATGAGACCGATACATCCTCCCGTTTGGCGACTTCGACTAGGGAAGCGTAGGTCGGGCGGTCCAGGTTGACCATCAGCCTGGCGAGCTTGGTGCGTCCTCGGAGCCTCGCCATGGTATCAGCATAACGCATTCTCATAGCGGGTACGAAAGTCTTGCTCGAGCGGGAAAGACCGGGGTGGTTTATCGATATTGAAACACCTGTGCTCCGCAAAAACTCGATCCGTCACTGATTCCGCGGTTTAGACCTGCCAGGATTGGCCGTTTCGCGACGACGAGTGGTACGTCATCATGGATCTGAAGATAACACCCTCGGGCCAGACGATTGTAAAGCCCACGGCCCTTGGCCCGGTCGCAAACACAGACACTAAGCTGCTGATTTATGGTCTATTTCAAAAGGACCGAGTTTTGGCACAGGACGGGGAACAAAGCGTTCTTTCTCGAGCACGTTATTGCGTCGGTGGCCCGGCAGCAACAGAGTGCAGAACCTCCACCGAGGCGAAGACGAGTTCGCAGGACCTCAACTCCCATGGCTGTCTGCCCGTCAATACGCGATCTTCTTTTTTGCGGATCACAACCCTGATTGATGGTCTATTTCAAAAGAACCGAGTTTTGGCACAGGACGGGATGGTCACCCTTAAGGAATACAACGAGTCTTATGGTAATCTCGACCCGTCCGGCCTAGTCGATTCGCTGAAGGAGCAGACCTCGTGCGAGCAGTAAAGGCCGCCCGAAGGGGGGAAGAGGCCACGCTCACTGCGCAGGCCCACACTTCCGGCCCTGCATCAGGCTGCGCGGTTCGACAAATTTGGCAGCGTTATCGCGTTTTGTAGAGGTGATTCGTGAGCATCTTCGAACTTGAGAAAGACCAAATCGTCCAGCTGCCGAAGACCTCCTTCATCGCCGAGGAAGTAAAGGAGAGGAAAAACCTACAAAAAATTTTCAGGTCGCGAATCGATATTCTGGACCCAGATTTGCTAGTGCTCGCGGAAGAGTACGGGAACTGGGAAGAGAGTCGCCGTCGTATCGATCTGCTCGCCCTTGACCGGAAAGCCAATCTGGTGGTGATTGAGTTGAAGAGAACCGAAGATGGTGGCCACATGGAATTGCAAGCGCTCCGGTACGCAGCAATGGTCTCGACAATGACCTTCGCGCAAGCGGTAGAAGCCTATCGTGGAATCCTCACACTCGATGGCAAGGACACCGACCCAGAGCAGGAGATTCTTGATTTTCTCGAATGGGACGATGTCGACGAGGAGAGCTTCGCCTCAGATGTTCGAGTCCTGCTCGTCGCCCAGGACTTCTCTCGAGAGCTCACGACCGCCGTGATGTGGTTGAGCGGGCGCGACCTTGATATCCGCTGCATCCGAATTTCGCCCTACCGACTCGGAGCTCGTGTACTACTTGATGTGCAGCAGATAATCCCGTTGCCCGAAGCTGCCGACTACCAAGTGCGGATCCGAGAGAAAAGCATTGCACAGCGTCATCGAATCCGGGGCGACTGGACCGGTTACTTCTACGTAAATGTCGCCGAGGGAAAATCACGAAGCTGGGAGGATTTCCGCCGATACGGTTTCGTGTCGGCCGGCGGCGCGCATAAATGGAGTAGCTCACTACGAAAGCTGCAGCCTGGAGACAAGATCTACGCGTATCAGAAAGGTGCGGGATACGTTGGACTGGGTGAGGTCGTGGCCAAGGCTGTGCCGGTAAAGGAGTTTAAGATCGGGGAGACCGGTACGATACTCGACGCAGAACTCGACCAGCCGGGCCTGAAGAAGAACTCCGACGATGCAGAGAAGTGCGAGTGGCTGGCAGCGGTGCGCTGGGTTCAGACTGTCTCCGTATCCGATGCGTACACGATGCCGGGGATCTTCGCGAACCAGAACGTCGTGTGTCGACTCCGCGATGCTGCGACGCTGGCTTTTCTGGCGGAAAAACTCGGACCCGCCACCCCCTGAGTCGTCCAGCACAAGAGACCGTCTGAAGGAGTTGGTACGTTCGACGTGCGGAACGGTCGGTTGAGGTGCAGCGCTTAGGAGATTGCCATCGAAGACCCCCGTCGTCATCCGTCTCCCCGTACTGCCGGCGGTCTCGATTCATGTCCGCCCGAATCATCCTCCAGGTGTCCCCGTCTGCGGCGAAACGTACGACGTATGTGCAGAATCCGGTCCAACTCCGATGGAAGAACAACGCGTCATCCTTCCCGTCCTGTGCCAAAACTCGGCCCTTTTGAAATAGACCACAAATCAGCAGCTTAGACGCCCTTGGAATCCGCGCAGAATCGAGGGTATTTCGCGCCGCAGGGCTGGCTTCCGACCCCTGGGCTGCGGGTGGCGGGCGACAGGCCCACTGGGGTACGCACGGCTGGCTCAAATCGGCTGCAGGACGAGCTGCAGGCCGCGAACTGCGCACCCGCGGAAGCGCCCATTGGACTGGACTTTACGGCGCAAAAGAGCGAACGTCCGGTGATGCCGCAGGATACAAGAGCTGGCCGGAGGGTCGTTCTGGACGGTTTGGACCTCGCCAGCCTGCGGCGGGCCTGGGAGCAGACCTTTGGGTCCGCTCCACCAAGCTCGCTCTCACGCGCTCTCCTGCGCCGCGTTCTTGCGTACGAACGCCAATGCCGGACCCATGGGGGGCATTCGGCTGCAACCCGACGCGCTCTGGCCGCCATGGCGAACGGCACACCAAAACACTCTGCTCCCGCAGGGTCCGTTTCTGCCGGCACCCATCTCATTCGTGAGTGGAATGGCCGCACCTACCAGGTCGAGGTACTCGATAACGGCTATCGGTTCGACGGCAAAACCTACCCGTCCCTCACCACCATCACAAAGCGAATCACCGGCACACACTGGTCAGGACCACGCTTTTTCGGTCTGACGCCCAAGCGCAAGGCCTGACATGACAAAAATCCGCTGCGCCATCTATACCCGAAAGAGCGCTGAAGAGGGTCTCGAACAGGATTTCAACTCCCTCGATGCGCAGCGAGAGGCCTGCGCCGCGTATGTCGCAAGCCAGAAAGCGGAGGGCTGGGTGCTGCTGCCAACCGTCTACGAGGACGCGGGGATCTCGGGAGGAACCCTGGAGCGCCCGGGCCTACAGCGCTTGCTCGCCGACATCGATGCCGGTCTCGTCGAGCAGATTGTGGTCTACAAGGTCGACCGGCTGACCCGTTCCCTCTCCGACTTTGCAAAGCTCGTCGAGCGACTCGAGGCGGCCGGCGCGGTTTTCGTCTCGGTGACTCAGTCCTTCAACACCGCGACCAGCATGGGACGACTGACGCTGCATATGCTGCTGTCCTTCGCACAATTCGAGCGAGAAGTCACGGCCGAGCGGATCCGCGATAAGGTCGCTGCCTCCAAGCGCAAGGGACTATGGATGGGCGGCCGCGTACCGCTCGGCTATGAGAAGGACGAGCGCACGCTGCGCATCAACGAGGCTGAGGCCGAAACGGTCCGGACGCTCTATGCGCTGTACCGAAAGCACGGAACGCTCCGGCAGGTGAAGGCCGACGCGGACCGTCTGGGACTGCGCACCAAGCGACGCTTCGCCGCGGATGGAACCCTAACGGGCGGGCTGCCGTTCCGTCGCGGACACCTCCACTGCCTGCTGACCAATCCTCTCTACGCCGGCCGCATCCGGCACCAGAGGCGTGTCTACGAGGGCCAGCATCCATCGATCATTGCTCCGGAGCTCTGGGACGCGGTTCAAACGCAGCTGCAGGCAGGGGCTGCCAAACCAAGGAGACGCACGACGAAGGGCCGTGCAACCCGTTCCCCACTGGCAGGCAAGCTCTTCGATGAGACCGGGGACCGGCTGACGCCGAGCCACACCAAAAAGAAAAACGGGCAACGGCTCCGCTACTACGTCTCCCGGCGCCTCATCCAGCACAGTGGCCAAAAGGACCTCTCCGGCTGGCGACTGCCCGCCCCGATGCTGGAACAGACCGTCGTGCATCTCATCCGACAGCATGTGGATGCCACGACCTTCTCGGCCTCGTTGATCCACACTCCGACGATGCAAGAGCTCGCCTCGGTGCGTCGCTTTTTAGACGGGCTGTGTTCCGGTAGTAATGATGATAGTGCCTCGGCAGCCAGCCTGCTCCGTTTCATCCGGCGGGTCGATATCAGCCCAGGCTCTGTGTCCATCCTGCTCGACCGCAATACGTTCGCTGATTGCCTGTCTATGGGACCCGACCGCATTCGCGAGGATGCACTCCGCATCCACGCACCGTTCCGCTTGCGTCGACGCGGCGTCGAGACCAAGCTCGTTCTGGGCAACCCCACGAAATCCGTTGACCGCACCCTCCTGCGCAATATCGCCAATGCCCTCTCCTGGCTTGACCGAATCAAAGCGGGCAAAACCTATGAGGAGATTGCCATCGAAGACGCCATCTCAACGGCCCGCGTGCGCAAGGCCATCGGCTATGCCTTCATGGCTGTCCTTCATCATTATTGATCCAGCGGGAATGGTACCGCTGGTGGCCCTACGACGAACGAAGAAACCCGGGTCGGCGCGCGGGGGCACTTGCCGAGATCACGCGATCAATGGGTCGCGGAGCTGGACAACACAATCGCGAGGGACCCCAGCAATCGACGCGCAGCGACTAAACTGGCTCAGGCGGCGTCGCGCCATTCGTAGCGGTGGTGGAGCCCACCCACTCGCGGCAACGCGACGACTTTTGCGGTCGGTGATGGTCGGGGCGTGACGGGTCTTGAGTTCGGGGTGTCTTTGTCGAGACCTAAGTGGCAACGGTCCTCGTGGTAGTAGCTGATGTACAAGCGCATGAGCCGGACGAGATGCCGCTCACTGAGGACAACTACACGCTCTAACATCTCGCGGCGGCAGTTTCCGATCCAGCGTTCGGCGGTACCGTTTTGCCAAGGGCTGCGATAAGAAATGCGAACAGGCTTTGTGCCCATGGCCCTGATGAACTCCACCACTGCAGGGCTGAAAATCGCGTCGCGGTCAAAGACCAAGTATCGTGGTGCCGTGTCGTATGGGAACGCCTCGCGCAGTTGTTGAATCACCCACGCTGACGTGGGGTTGTACGTCGCGTTGAAGTGCGAGATATGGCGACGGCCGTGCTCGATGACGAAGAAGCCGTACAGCAGCCGTAGCGACGCCGTCGGTACGGCGAACAGATCCATCGCGGCGATGTCGTCCTTGTGGTTCCGCAAGAACGCAATCCATCGCTTCACTTCGTCGGGTTCGGCTCGGCGGCGCGGCATGTATCGCGACACCGTCATCTCGCTGACAACGAATCCGAGCTTCGTCAGCTCAGCGTGGATACGAGGTGCACCCCAGCCGTCTTGGGCCATCGTGCGGACGAGACGACGAATCTCGGCATCAATCCGAGGTCGACCTGGATAGCGCGGACGGGAGATCCGAGCCCAGTATCGGCGGAACCGATCTCGATTCCACCGGGCGACCGTGTCGGCGTTCACGATAACGAGCCGGCTCGCCCACGCTGGCCACGAGCTTCGGAGCGCAACCCAGAATGCTCGGTCCGTGTCCTCGAGCGGTGGCCGGGGGCGCTCCTTCTTCAACGCCGTAACTTGCTGCCGCAGGGCCAGGTTTTCAATCACGAGGTCGGCTCGGCACCGACACATCGCCCGGATCGCACGGGCGCCGAGTGAGACGAGAAAGATGAGGACACGGAGCATGGCGGCAGAGTTTGCCGTCTCAAGACCGGGATCTCAAGCGGGAGATGCGCTCGTTGGCCGAGGCGTGAACGGTGCGTAAATCCTTGATTTCAGGAGCGGACGGATATTGATGATGCACAACCTCCGACGACAGCAAGTACGAGCGTTTCCCACGGGGTTGGCCCTGCTCATGTTCCGTATCAGCCCACGTATTTCGAGAGCGACGCCTGGTCGTCCAGGCCTACGCCGACGGTGCCAGCGGACGACCGTCTCAGGTTTCACGATGACGAGGACACTCTCCCAGTCAGTCCAGATTCTGCGCAACAGCACCCAAAACTCGCGGTCGACATTCGAGAGCCGCGGCCGTTTCACCGAACGGTGGAGGACGGCGAGCTGCTGCCGAAGAGCGACATCCTCGAGAGCCAGCTCGCAACGAGCCTTGAAGGCAGAGATGAGAGCGCGAACAAACGACAACATCATGCAGGCATGGTGCCGGCAGACCGGAGACTAATCAAGTTCGGTGCGCGCAGATGAATAAATAGAAGGCACACCCGGCCCGTGAGGGCCGGGGCTTTTTTTCCCGCGTTTCGGAGGCCTAGAAACGCAGGATTACACCGAGTTGAAGCGTACGCGGCAAGTAGGGCAGGTTGGTCGATCGACCAGGTGCGCTAAAGCCGCCGCTCGCCAGGTTCGTGTTGAAGCGGCGGGGGTCGTTGTTTTGCCGGTTGAACAGGTTGAAGACCTCAAGGGTCGGCTCGACGAAGACGCCTTCGGAGATGTAACCACGCCAGCCGAGGCGGACGTCGAGTCGGAAGACGCTGTCGCTACGAAACGCATTTCGAGGCACGCGCGTCCCATCGGCGATCCCCAGGACACTGCACGCGCCGTCGAACTGCGGATCGAGTCCACAGGTTGGTCGCGGGCTCAGACCGCGCTGCTCGGGAGCGATACCGAAGAGATCCTGTCCATTGGCCACCGTCGGCCTCGCGATTCCCGACGCGGTGTACATTAGGCCGCTGAAGACGAACTCGTACGGCAATACCCACACCCAGTTCGCCGTCATGCGGTGTCTCTGATCGTGGAGCGAAGTGCCGTACTCGTCGGCGAGGTCGAACATATTACTGGGATAGTCGAAGACATCGTTGAAGTTGTCTTGGTTCTTCGATAGCAGATAGGTAAAGCCGAGGGAGTAGTTGTTCTGGAATCGCTTCTGGAGAGACACCGAAAGGGCGTTGTAGCGGGCGGTGCCCTCGTTCACGAAGCTCCGGACGACCGCCCAGCGCGGGTCCGGGCGCCCGACACCGGTCACGTGACCGCCGAGCTCGGGAAAGAACCCGTCGTTGACTGGGAGGTTCCCGGTGCCATTGGCATTCGGGAAGAGGTTGGTATCCACCGAGCGGTACTGATCGTCGGTCCTCTGGTGGATGTAGTCGACCTCGAGAGCCATCGAAGGCGTAATCTGGTGCGCCACGCCACCGGTGAACGACCAGAGGCTCGGGATCACCGAGCCGGGGGCAAAAATAGAAACGTCGAACGGAATCGATCCGATCTGGCCCGCGAAGTCTTCGAACCCTCGCCCGCCTAGAGGATCTTCGTAGAACCTGGGGTCCATGTCATCGTTGGTGACGGTGACGTTGATCTCTTGAGGTCGATTGGAGCGCTGGACGAAGAGCGCAATGTTCAAGAAGGCCTGTGAGTGGAACCTCCCGAGCCCGCCTCGAACGACCGTTTTTCCGTTCCCTCCGGTGTCGAAGGCGACGCCGAGCCGCGGCTGGAAGTTGTTCAAGTCGTTACCGAACTGCTCTTGGAGTAGGAGGTCCGGCTCGTCATTGAACATAGAGCCGGTCTCCAAGTCCCATCGCAACCCCAGGTTCAGCGTGAGCTTTTCGTTCATGGTCCAATCGTCCTGGACATAGGCCGAGTAGACGTTTTGGGGGGTCAAGATCTCGGGCTGACCCAGGTTGGCGGAGTATCGAAGCGGGATCGGGAACTGAGAGGTATCCCACTCCGTCCAGTTCACGGAGTTGCAACACTCTTGGATGTTGGCCGGGTCTTGGTCGAAGAAGTAGACCCCGTTGGTCTGGAAGAGGAAGAAGCCCTGTAGCTGCGCCCGCTCCAGATAGCCACCGAACTTCAGATTGTGATCCCCGCCCTTCTCGAAGAAGGTGGAGACGTCATCGCGGATGGACCAATAGTCGGGGTTCTCGAAACCACCGCCTCGGGTCCCACCCAGGATGGCGCTCGGAAACTGATGGCTCGGACCGGCGGTGGTGAGCTTCGGGCTGACCGAGGGGCCGATGATCTCGTCGCCCACCTTGCCGAACAAGCGGTTGGTGTCGAGGTAGTTGTAGATGAAGCGGTTCACGACGTTGCCGCCGAACACCGAGTTCAAGGACCAGTTGAAGCGGTTGAACGAGAAGTCGTAGTCGAGCGCGCCGCCCGGTGGCGTGCTCCCGCCGGTGCGGGCGAAAGGCTGTATGCGTGTCGTTCGGTTGTAGCGAAACGCAGTGCGGTGGTTCTCGTTGATCGTGACGTCGCCTCGGATGAACCAGAGATTTCGATTGTCCCCACAGCCGACCTCCTGCGAGTCGATTCCGGCGATTCCTGTATTGGAGGAGCAGGTTTGCGGCGTGTCCTGCCACTCGTAGCTGAAGAAGAAGAAGGCTTTTCCCTCCAGAATCGGGCCACCGATCGTGCCGCCAACCTGCGTGTTCGAGAAATCTGAGTTCTTTGTCCCGGTGAAGAAGTCCGCGGCTGCCCAGTCACCGTCGCGGCGGTAGTAAAAGCCGCTTCCGTGGAAAGCATCGGTTCCCGATTTCGTGACCGCCTGGGTCACCGACGTGCCGCTCTGGCCGAGCTGGGCGTCGAACTGGTTGGTCTTGATCTCGAACTCGGCGATGGACTCCCTGGAAAGCTTGATGTCGACCGTCCGGTGTGTGGAGCGGTTGTTGACGTCCGATCCATCGATGAGGACCTTGTCCTGGCGACCCACACCGATGCCCGCAGTGGGAGCGTCGTCCGCCGAGCCGCCATCGGACTTCACGCCCGCTGCCAGAACCGCGAGGTCCAGCCAGTTCCTGCCGAGGAGCGGGAGCTCCTCGACCTGGATGTCTTGGATCGTGTGTGAGAGCTCGGACCGAGTCGTCTCGATGACCGGCGTCTCGGCTTGCACGGTAATGGTCTCCGCGACTCCAGCCACCTGCATCGTGATGTTGATCGTAGGGCTTTGACCCACATTGAGCTCAAAGTTCTCGAGCTTGGTGGAGTCGAAGCCATCCAGCGTGAAGTCGAAACTCCACCTGCCGACCGGAAGATTGTTAAAGCGATACCTCCCATCGGCGCCGGAGACCGTGGTGCGAACGACATTCATCGCCGCGAAGGTTGCGGTAACGGTCACCCCCGGTAGAACAGCTCCAGTCCCATCAGCGATCGTTCCGGTGATACTGGTTTCTCCAACCTGCGCGGACGCTGGAACCGCCAGAAGACTCAAATATAGGAATAAGACTAAAGAAGTGGTCCCCAAGATCGCATGATCTTTCGATCTCATGTTCGTCCTCCTTATATTCGGGGCAGTGTTAGTCAGCACTAGAAACCTTCGGATTATCTTCTTTGCTAATGGTACTGTCAAGTTTTTCACGGCCTGACGGCCACCCCGAATGAATGAAACGCGGTAGTCTCTGTAGGTGGCACCGGCTCAGAGGTCGGCTCAACGTTGGTGCGACTGAGCCCGTTGTCAAGTTTGGCTGGGAGTCCTGCGCGTACCCCAAATTGCGTTTTCTATCCAGCTGGGATTGTTGAGCGCGTCTATTAGATTACAAGTTCGTGGGCTCCACGCCGGTGCGACGTGAAGGAGGCTGCGATGAGAGTGGTTCATAAGCGATGCGCCGGATTGGACGTCCACCAGAAATCGATTACGGCTTGCGTGCGGGTTGCGTTGAAGCGGAAGGTGGTACGCGAGACGCGTGTGTTCGGTACAGCCACGAGCGAATTGCTGGAAATGGCGGATTGGCTGGGGCAGAGCGGTTGCACGATTGTAGCGATGGAAGCGACCGGAGTGTATTGGAAGCCGGTGTGGCATGTGCTCGAAGGTCATTTCGAGTTGGTGTTGGGGTGCTTCCGCAATTAAGTGTTGGCGGCCAGCCCCTAACCGGTCTGCGTGCTAGAGTTTGAACCAGAATTCCGAAGACACAGTTCTCTCATCGTCAGGGCCGAGCCGAAGTGAAGAATCGCGGATGTCTCAATCTCGCATGTCCGTTGCGGGGCAAAGTCAGTTCCGGGAAACATCGTTCGCCACGGATTCTACCGAACCAGGTCCGGGAAACGCCGTCGATACCGGTGCGGCGAGTGCGGAAAGACGTTCTCCTCGACGAAAGGCACGCCCTACTACCGTCTCCAACATCGAAGAGCTACTTTCGATGGGGTCATCGCTCTCAGAGTCGAGGGTGTCAGCATTTCCTCGATTTCCCGGATCAAAGGGATTGCCTGGAACACCGTCGCCCGCTGGCTCGAGAAGGCAGCCCAAGTGTGTCGTCGATTCAATCACAGAAGGATCGCTGGCTTCGCTGCCGAAGAGCTTCAAGCCGACGAGATTCGCACGTTCGCGGGCAACAAGAAGACACCGAGTTGGGTCTTCGTTACAATCGAAGTCTGGTCTCGGCTCTGGCCATCGACGGTGACGGGAAGGCGAAGCTACCGGAACACTCACGCTCTGTTTCGCGACCTTTCGAGACGGATGAATTTCGAGCGTCTTCCCCTGATCGTCACGGATGGATTCGAATTCTACCAGAAGGTCATCCGTCGCTTCTTCGGGCCAGCGTGTCTCTACGGCCAGGTCCTCAAAACGCGCAGGAACAATCGTATCATCAAGGTCGAACGCAGAGCGCTGCACGGAGCCGCGGCGATTCGAAGACACGCTCAATAACTCCGAGGACTCCTCGACATTGAACACGTCGTTCATCGAGCGGTTAAATCTGACCATCCGGCGAAGCTCGGCATACCTTTCGAGACGAACGCTTTCCCACGCTCGCTCGACGGAGAGGCTCGATGAGCACCTGGAGTTGCTCCGTTGCTATTACAACTTCGTCCGACCGCACGGAGCTCTGAAGTTCGGACGTGAGATCCGAACTCCCGCCATGCAAGCCGGTCTGACCACGCGACGGCTCACCTTTCGAGACATCTTCTTGGCGACGACAATTCCTTTGTGGTTCCGGATCGAGGTTTTCCTGCTCACTGGGGCGCGCAACCCGGTCTCTTCCGCACCTGAACCACTGCCCGTAGCCGCGTAGCAACATATCTGGACTCCTCTAGTCAAGCCTGTCCATCATCATTATTAATCCGGGACTGGACTCTAGGCCCGGACCGCCCTCGAGCACATGCTGGAGAGCGTGGTCAGCGCGCGAGGGAAGGTGCTGAGGACGAACTTCTCGGCGACCAGCCGAGTAACGCGAGCGACCAAGCTGACTCAGGCTGCCTCTCGCCACTCGTATCGATGGTGCAGTCCACCGACTCGCGGCAGTGCGACTACTTTCGCCGTAGGAGACGGTCGGTGCGTTACCGTTCTCAAGCTCGGTGTGTCCTTGTTCAGCCCCAAGTGGCAACGGTCCTCATGATAGTAGCTGATGTAAGCTCGCACGAGCCGGATGAGATGACATGCACCGAGAACCACGACGCGCTCAAGGAGCTCGCGACGGCAGCTGCCGACCCACCGCTCCGCGGTTCCGTTTTGCCATGGGCTGCGAAACGAAGTGCGAACGGGCTTTGTGCCCGTTGCTTTGATGAACTCGATGACCCCAGCGCTAAAGATGAAGTCGCGATCGAAGATAAGATATTTCGGAGCGGTGTCGTAGGGAAACGCCTCGCGTAGTTGCTGAATAACCCAAGCAGACGTCGGGTGGAACGTGGCGTTGAAGTGAACGATGTGCCGACGGCCGTGCTCGATGACGAAGAAGCCGTACAGCATCCGGAGCGAAGCGGTGGGCACGGTGAACAGATCCATGGCGGCGATATCGTCTTTATGGTTGCGCAAGAAAGCCATCCATCGCTTCAGCTGGTCGGGCTCCGCGGGATGCCGCGGCAGATATCGCGACACCGTGCTCTCGGAGATGATGAAACCGAGCTTGGTGAGCTCAGCATGGATGCGTGGCGCCCCCCAGCCGTCTTGCGCCATCGTGCGGACGAGGCGACGAATCTCGGCATCAATCCGAGGCCGACCGGGATGGCGGCGCTGCGAGATATTTGCCCAGTACCGTCGGAATCGGTCGCGATGCCAACGGGCTACGGTGTCCGCGTGGACGATGAGCAGGCGGCTCGCCCACACGGGCCACGAACCTCGAAGGGCAACCCAGAAAGCCCGTTCCGTGTCGTCGAGCGGTGGGCGTGGGCGCTCTTTCTTCAGCGCCGTCACTTGCTGCCGCAAAGCGACGTTCTCCAACACCAGATCGGCGCGGCGCCGACACATCGCCCGAATGGCACGGACGCCAAGTGAGACGAGGAAGACAACAACGTTGAGCATAGCGGCGGAGTTTCGCCGTCTTCGGCCCGGAATTCAAGCGGAGCGTAAGTCCTTGATTTCGTGGGCGGAGCAGTTTTGACGATGCACAAGGGCCTAAGCAGCTTCAAGGGACAACGTTTACGTCAAGCCCGCGAGGCGCGTGGACTAACGATTATCTCACTTGCTGAGATACTAAACATAAGCCGGTACACGCTCTCTAAGTACGAAAAGGATGAACTGGCACCAGATGCCGATTTGCTTGAGCAAATCTCGTTGCGGTTGGCTATGCCAATCGGCTTTTTCTCCTGTACCCCGCCTACACCTGATACCGCACCCACGTTCTATCGATCGCTCTCCGCGGCGACGAAGAGCGCCCGACGCAAAGCCGAGTTGCGCGCGGATTGGTTGCGAGAGGCTGTTGATTTTCTTGAGGAACTTGTCGAATTTCCCATGGTGAACATCCCAGAATTTGATTTGCCCGATGACCCTCAGTCAATAACATGTGAAATGATCGAGTCTGCGGCGACCAGCCTACGCGAACACTGGAGTATTGAAGATGGGCCGGTTGGCAACCTTGTTCGGATCACTGAGACGGCGGGATTCGTTGTTAGTCAATTTCTCATGGAGTCTGAAGCTCTTGATGCTTTCTCTCGCTGGCCTGAGTGTTCCGCGCGGCCGTTTGTTCTTTTGAACACAGAGAAAAACGTTGCAGCGAGAATACGTTTTGATACCGCTCATGAGATCGGCCATCAGATACTGCACCGTCATATGTCGCCTACGCTTCTCAGGAAGCCAGAGACTTTGAAGCTTGTGGAAACCCAGGCTTTTCAATTTGCAGGGGCATTTCTAATGCCAGAAGAGTCTTTCCTTGATGATGTCGATGCGATAAGTCTCGATTACCTAAGGACGTTAAAACCAACGTGGGGTGTTTCTATAGGGGCCATGCTCATGCGCCTACGAGAACTCGGGCTCATCGACGATGCATACAATACTAGACTTTGGCGTCTTTACGGAGCGCGTGGTTACAGGCGTCGTGAGCCCCTAGACGATGAGCTGGCGCCCGAGCAACCTCAACTCATCGCTAAAGCAATCGACGCCCTTGGCGGCCCGACAAAAATAGCGAACGTCCTCCGCAAGCGAATCCCCCTTCCGTGCAGTCTGCAAGAGGAGCTTTTTGGACTACCACCTGGATCAATAACGACCATGGAGGGACCAAACATGAAACTTAGGCTTGTCGATGGAGAAAAGTCGGAATCGGTAATCCATTTTCGCAATAAGAACTGAAGAACAGCCGAGCGCCTACTTCTTCTGCCAGCGTGCCTTCGCTGCCATCTTTGGTGCTTCCGCCATTAAGTGTTGGTGAGATAACGCTAAGACTTTAGGGTACATTAAATTACAGCCAAAATAGCGCTCGTGACCTTCGCTGCGCGCCAAATGGAGCGTAAGCGCCTCTTTTGCAAAGGGATGCGTACACATCACCAACAGTAAACAGCGCAAGCACCCCAGAATCGGCTGCAAGCGGCCGACCACGGATTCGAAAAGGCCGATGCGGTTTCTCAGTGCCCGGTAAACGTCGGTTTCGACCGCGTCCTGTGCCAAAACTCGGCCCTTTTGAAAGACCATGGCTGTAATTTAATGCACCGTAAAGTCTTAGCGTCATTTTACCAACACTTAATGGCGGAAGCACCCATGAGGTCTGTGTGGGCAGCAGGGCTGCCCGATCGAACAACGGCTGCCTGACCAACAGTAGGATTTGCACATGGTACGTCATGGTGGATCCGAAGATAACACCCTCGGGCCAGACGATTGTAAAGCCCACAGCCCTTGGCCCGGTCGCAAACACAGACACTAGCTGCTGATTTATGGCCTATTTCAAAAGGGCCGAGTTTTGGCACAGGACGACGTCCCAGCCATGGTCTATCCGAACCCAAGTCCCTTCTTACGGGCCAGCACACTGCCCACCCAGCGTCTCTCCTCGGTCCCGGTCGGGTAAAGTGCAAAAAGCGACTGCGCGAGCTTCCAGAATCGCGCGTCGCGGCCAACGCCTTCCTTGACCAGGAAGCGCTTCATCGCCTCGCCCGCGCGCGCGAGCCGACACAGAATGTAGTCGATGAGACGCCGCCCCATGAGCGGCAGCGCCGGCTTCGCAGTGTGGGCGGTCAACGGCCGCAGGCGACGGCCAAAACCCGCTGCCAGGACCATGGCTTTCGTCAGCTTCGAGCTCATGGTGATGGCGATGGGTTCTCTGCAAAAACCATGAACTCGGGCGCGCCCGGTGTTTCGAGCCGATACCGCTCGTACAAACGCGGATAGCTGAGGCTGATGGCGTTGGCCATGTCGAGGCCGAGCTTGTCCGCGAACTCGGCGATGCGCGCTGGCGGCGCTTCGATCTCGACGAACGCACCCATGGGCGTCTCGTCGAGCGTCAACACCGCATCGTCGAGGCGGTACGACGTGCGATACTTTTCGTAGCGAAAACATTCTTCGGCGCCCACCGCCTCGAGAATCCCTTCTACCGCGTTACCGTCGTCGAGCATCGTCTCGATCTCGCGGCGCTGCTTGATGCGTCCGCTTCCGTGGTGCGGTCCTTTCCACGTGAGCCATGCCGTGTCACCGACGCGCCTCAGCCGAAGCGCCTCGTCGCGCTTGGACAGCCGCTCATCGGAAAAGTCGTAAAGCACGTTCGCTTCGAAGTGGCGAGCGGTCTCGACGCGTGCGCCAACCTCGGCGAGCATCGCCGTGCCCGCGTCCGCTGAGCACAGACGGAACTTGGTTTCTTGTTCCAGTTGGATGGTCACGTGGATGCGCAGTGTAGACCGCGGGTTTCGACGAGCGCAATTGCAGGTTCGCGAACCCGTCCTGTGGGTGCTTCCGCTATTAAGTGTTGGTGAGATGACGCTAAGACTTTACGCTGCATTAAATTACAGCCCAAATAGCGCTCACGACCTTCGCCGCGCGCTAAATGAAGCATAAGCGCTTTTTTTGCAAAGGGATACGTACACATCACCAACAGCAAACAGCGCAAGCACCGCCGTCGCTACCGACGATTGATCTGCTGCTTCAGGAGCGCGTCGACGGCGACGACGAGATTCTCGAAAGGCTGCTCCGTGCTCGGAGCGGGTTGCAGCCGTCCTTCGCGATCGATTAGGTAGTTGGCGGGGTATCGCGCCGTCGTCTGATAAATCTCGGGGACGTCCCCCTCGATCGTCAGGAGGGGGTAGCTCACCGACAGGACGTTTTCTTCGAAGTCGAGCTGCGTTTCGAGGTCCTCTATGGAGAGGCCGAAGACCATGAATCCCTGTTTCTTGCGTTCCTGATAGAGCTTGTCGAGGTCCGGCATTTCCTTGCGGCACGGCGGGCACCAGGTCGCCCAAACGTTTACGAGCACGACCTTTCCTCCATGCTCGTCGAGACGATGCGTGTTGCCGTGGATATCCGCCGTCGAGAAAGGCGGCGCCTCGACGTCACTGAGCGCTAGGTTCCGCGCCTGCGTAGCGCGCTCGACGACGCCTCGAATCGGAAGGAACACGAGACCGAGCGACAGAATGCCGAGCATCAGGCCCACCTTGCTCACGGTTGAGAAGGCTCCTTTGCGGTGGTCGGCGAGCGCGAGGACGAGAGTGATGACGCCCGGCAAGGCCATCGCG
Organism: Candidatus Marinacidobacterales bacterium; assembly: GCA_965219415.1. GTDB lineage: Bacteria > Acidobacteriota > Vicinamibacteria > Marinacidobacterales > DATDRI01 > CBDCNP01. Next base: position 4,714,995 of record CBDCNP010000002.1, on the reverse strand, counting down.
ATCGCGACTATGGAGAGACGGAAGACGAAGTCGGCGTCCCTGTCGGTGCTCGCACGCGTCAGGCTCCGATAGACGAACAGGCCAAGACCCGCTGCCGCAAAGGGCGACGCGACGCCGGCCCATAGAGTCCGAAAGTACAGCTTCGACATAACGAAGCCATTCTAACGTCGCCGGAAACGATTTGGTTGAAACCGGCTCCGCTACGCCGGCTTCAACCAGCTCTTGTCAGCACCGAATAACTGAGATACAACGTGGTACCAACCGTGGGGTCAGGTCAGGCCCGCGTGGCGCTCGTCGCGGATGGCAACGCGAATACGCAGATCGGCCAGTGCGTGCCGTCCCAAGGCGTCTGAAGCTATAGCACCAGCATGCAGAGACTCAAAGCCCTGTCGCTGAAACAGCCGTGGGCGAACATGATTGCCTCGGGAGAGAAGACGATTGAGACGCGCAAATGGCCGACCGCCTACCGTGGCCCGCTGTTGATCGTGTCGTCGAAGACCCCCGCCATTCCGCCTGCGGGCTGCGCGGTCGCCGTAGCGCAGCTCGTCGAGTGTCGGCCAATGACTAAATCCGATGAAATCAAAGCACGATGCGCGATTTATGCTGGCGCGTTCGCGTGGATTCTACGTGACGTTCGGGCACTGAAGCCATTTCCGGTCAAGGGACAGCTGGGCATATACGACGTGGAGGTAGACGAAGGCAGTCTGGCGCTGGTGTGACGGCTGCTCGGCGTCAGACTCTAGTGATCCGCAAAAAAGAAGATCGCGTACCGCTGGATCGATTTTTTGCGGAGCACAACCATCGTACTTGGCTGCGATGAGGTAGCTGTCCATCATCATTATTAGTCCGGGACTGGACTCTAGGCCTGGACCGCCCTCGAGCACATGCTGGAGAGCGTGGTCAGCGCGCGAGGGAAGGTGCTGAGGACGAACTTCTCGGCGACCAGCCGAGTAACGCGAGCGACCAAGCTGACTCAGGCTGCCTCTCGCCACTCGTATCGATGGTGCAATCCACGCTTGGTGAGCTCAGCATGGATGCGTGGCGCCCCCCAGCCGTCTTGCGCCATCGTGCGGACGAGGCGACGAATCTCGGCATCAATCCGAGGCCGACCGGGATGGCGGCGATGCGAGATCTTTCCCCAGTACCGTCCGAATCCGGCGCGATGCCAACGGGCCACGGTGTCCGCGTGGACGATGAGCAGGCGGCTCGCCCACACGGGCCACGAACCTCGAAGGGCAACCCAGAAAGCCCGCTCCGTGTCGTCGAGCGGTGGGCGTGGGCGCTCCTTCTTCAGCGCCGTCACTTGCTGCCGCAAAGCGACGTTCTCCAACACCAGGTCGGCGCGGCGCCGACACATCGCCCGAATGGCACGGACGCCAAGTGAGACGAGGAAGATAACAACATCGAGCATAGCGGCGGAGTTTCGCCGTCTTCGGCCCGGAATTCAAGCGGAGCGTAAGTCCTTGATTTCGTGGGCGGAGCAGTTTTGACGATGCACAACCCCTAAAATAGCGCTCGTGACCTTCGCTGCGCGCTAAATGGAGCGTAAGCGCTTTTTTTCAAAGGGATGCGTACACATCACCAACAGTAAACAGCGCAAGCACCGCTCAAAGCCTGGGCCTTGACGGCGAGCCTACGCCGGTCGTCGTCAGAAAGCCTGAGACGCTTGCCCCGAAACCCGGCAGCGCTCACCGATGCCGCAACCGCCATGGTGTAACCTTAGATAGTCTCTACATCAACTGCTTGAATTCCGCGAGGTGTCTCAACTACCGAGAACCTGACGCGCTGGCCCTCCGACAAGGAGCGGTAGCCTTTGCCAGATATGTACGAATAGTGAACAAACGCGTCGCCGCCAGAATCACGCTCTACGAACCCGTACCCCCGGATGTCGCTGAATCGCTTGACAGTTCCCGTCTCCTGGTCGGTCTTGGCGAGAGTAGACTGGCCGGGACGAACGACTGCCTTCTCAAGGGCTTCTGTGAACGCGCGGGTTCGTTCCGGAGGCTCCCGAAATGGCGCGGATTGCTGGCGCACCACCTCTGTTAGCTCGCCTGCGCGTCGGAAATCGGCTTCAACCGCTAGCGTATCACCGAGCTTTGTGAGCAGGCCGTCACAGTATTTTTCGATCCCCTTGCCGTTCAGTGCCGAGAGGTCAGACTTGTTCTGAAGGCGGTACACCATCAACAACTGGTACTTGTCACGCCGCCACGAGCGCGGAAGTTTACCGTTCAGAAAGAGGCGCTCCAGTGTAGCCAGAGCCAAGCCGCTCACGTAGTAGGGGGTCGGCGAATGTGATTCGATGAACAACCGGTTTCGATAGGCGCTAAGCAGTTCGCCGTAATAGCGATGCGTGCTGTGGGGTTCATTCAAGAACATTGCGAGAAAACACTTGACCTGGACGGCCAGCGAAATGATTCGTTCCCGCCGAATCTCCAAGTGCTCGTACTGTTTGGACCGTCTCTCGTAATACAACGGTTCGCCACGGCCACGCCCCATCGTGAGATAGAGTTCTTCAAGCTCCTTCTGAAAAGGGGCAAGGGACTCGAATGCTTCGAGTTTGACTTCAGTCTGTCTATTCGTGCCCTGAATTATTTGGTTAGTCACCTCCGCGTCCGTCGTGACGATCAGCTTAAGCGGCAGGTATATACTGGGCTTCAGCTTCCCACGATTCGAGTAAAGAATGTGTGTCGTCTGACAGCCGTTCACGATCTGGTAGTCATTGAGCCGAAAGCGCGCGCCAACCTTGTTAACGTCCCGAGCCACGACCGTGACGCCGTTGTTGAGCAGAGCAAAACGGTCGCTTCGCGTAGCATCGTTAATCGTCGCTTCGATTTCGGAGTTGACAGGATTGTGGCCTTGGAAGTCTCGAACATTGTCGAAGAATAGTCGTCTGTTCAGAGAGTCATCCTCGTCACACACCAGTTTTAAGTACTCGGAGCAGGGAACGATACCGATGTATGCCTCCTGTATGCCGCTGATCTGCGGAACAATCGTGTGCTTCTCGAACAAAAACTCCCGAACGATCTTCTTCTTCAGATCTCGATAAAGCTTCTTGAGTGCCTCCGCATCGACCGGAACAAAAGATGCCGACGAGAAAAGTTGAGTCGCCCGCAGGTCAGCGACGCCTTGGTCCGCGCGGGTCCGCAGCACCTGCTCATTGGTCCAGACTCCCGTCGTGGCGAAATAGATGCGACACGATGGGCTTTGTTCCATGTCTATGCTATGGTCGAAGATGTACTCTTTAACCGAATGAAGCCCGCGGATTGTGTTATTGGCGCCGTTGGGTACGCTTGGCCCGAAGAATTGACGGATTCCTGAGAAGGCCGCGCCGATCTCCGCGGCATAAAAATGAGAAGAACTTTTGGCTTGAATGAAGATGAAGTCCACATCGAGTCTTCTCAACACCTTCTTCAAGTAATCCACGTCGGACGTCGAGGTGACGAGGTGATCGTTTACGACGATCGCAAGTCCATCGATGCCGAGGTCTCCTGAGCCTCCAACGGCAACGTCTTCGGGTTGGAAGGATTCAGGGTGGTGCTTGGAGATTATTGAATAGTTCACGAAGTGTTCGAACAATTCGTTCTCATCGAATTCCGCAAGCCCGAAGTCGTCGGTAAAGTCTTTCAGATACGCCGCAAGAAAGCGATCCTTCATGGGACCCTATCGTAACAATTTTCCCTGAAATTAGTAACAGGGTGCCCGTGCAAAACCCCGACCGCGAACCAGTCCTGAGCGTCCGCACTTACGGCCCTTGGCCCGGTCGCAAACACGGACACTAAGCTGCTGATTTATGGTCTATTAAAAGGGGCCGAGTTTTGGCACAGGACGGGGTGCTGCTGCCAACTGTCTACGAGGACGCGGGGATCTCGGGAGGAACCCTGGAGCGTCCGGGCCTGCAGCGCTTGCTCGCCGACATCGATGCCGATCTCGTCGAGCAGGTGGTGGTCTACAAGGTCGACCGGCTGACCCGTTCCCTCTCCGACTTTGCGAAGCCCGTCGAACGGCTGGAGGCGGCTGGCGCGGTTTTCATCTCGGTGACCGAGTCCTTCAACACCGCGACCAGCATGGGACGACTGACGCTGCATATGCTGCTGTCCTTCGCGCAATTCGAGCGAGAGGTCACGGCCGAGCGGATCCGCGATAAGGTCGCTGCCTCCAAGCGCAAGGGACTATGGATGGGCGGCCATGTACCGCTCGGCTACGAGCAGGACGGGCGCACGCTGCGCATCAACGAGGCTGAGGCCGAAACGGTCCGGACTCTCTATGCGCTGTCGTCCTGTGCCAAAACTCGGCCCTTTTGCAATAGACCACAAATCAGCAGCTTAGACGCCCTTGGAATCCGCGCAGAATCCAGGGTATTTCGCGCCGCGGGGCGTGCTTCCGACCCCTGGGCTGCGGGTGGCGGGCGACAGGCCCACTGGGGTACGCACGGCTGGCTGGCTCAAATCGGCTGCAGGACGAGCTGCAGGCCGCGAACTGCGCACCCGCGGAAGCGCCCATTGGACTGGACTTTACGGCGCAAAAGAGCGAACGTCCGGTGATGCCGCAGGATACAAGAGTTGGCCGGAGGGTCGTTCTGGACGGTTTGGACCTCGCCAGCCTGCGGCGGGCCTGGGAGCAGACCTTTGGGTCCGCTCCGCCAAGCTCGCTCTCACGCGCTCTCCTGCGCCGCGTTCTTGCGTGCGAACACCAGTGCCGGACCCATGGGGGGCATTCGGCCGCAACCCGACGCGCTCTGGCCGCCATGGCGAACGGCACACCAAAACACTCTGCTCCCGCAGGGTCCGTTTCTGCCGGCACCCATCTCGTCCGCGAGTGGAATGGCAGGACCTATCAGGTCGAGGTACTCCGACAACGGCTATCGGTTTGATGGCAAAACCTACCCGTCCCTCACCACCATCACAAAGCGAATCACCGGCACACACTGGTCGGGACCACGCTTTTTCGGTCTGACGCCCAAGCGCAAGGCCTGACATGACGAAAATCCGCTGCGCCATCTATACCCGAAAGAGCGCTGAAGAGGGTCTCGAACAGGATTTCAACTCCCTGTCCATCATCATTATCTATCCGGGACTGCACTCTAGGCCCGGACTGCCCTCGAGCCCATGCTGGAGAGCGTGGTCAGCGCGCGAGGGAAGGTGCTGAGGACGAACTTCTCGGCGACCAGCCGAGTAACGCGAGCGACCAAGCTGACTCAGGCTGCCTCTCGCCACTCGTATCGATGGTGCAATCCACCGACTCGCGGCAGTGCGACGACTTTCGCCGTAGGAGACGGTCGGTGCGTGACCGCTCTCAAGCTCGGTGTGTCCTTGTTCAGCCCCAAGTGGCAACGGTCCTCGTGATAGTAGCTGATGTAAGCTCGCACGAGCCGGATGAGATGACATGCGCCGAGAACCACGACGTGCTCAAGGAGCTCGCGACGGCAGCTGCCGACCCACCGCTCCGCAGTTCCGTTTTGCCATGGGCTGCGAAACGAAGTGCGAACGGGTTTTGTGCCCGTTGCTTTGATGAACTCGATGACCGCAGCGCTAAAGATGAAGTCGCGATCGAAGATGAGATATTTCGGAGCGGTGTCGTAGGGAAACGCCTCACGCAGTTGCTGAATAACCCAAGCAGACGTCGGGTGGAACGTGGCGTTGAAGTGAACGATGTGCCGACGCCCGTGCTCGATGACGAAGAAGCCGTACAGCAGCCGGAGCGAAGCGGTGGGCACGGTGAACAGATCCATGGCGGCGATATCGTCTTTATGGTTGCGCAAGAAAGCCATCCATCGCTTCAGTTGGTCGGGCTCCGCAGGATGCCGCGGCAGGTATCGCGACACCGTAATCTCGGAGATGATGAAACCGAGCTTGGTGAGCTCAGCATGGATGCGTGGCGCCCCCCAGCCGTCTTGCGCCATCGTGCGGACGAGGCGGCGAATCTCGGCATCAATCCGAGGCCGACCGGGATGGCGGCGCTGCGAGATCTTTGCCCAGTACCGTCGGAATCGGTCGCGATGCCAACGGGCCACGGTGTCCGCGTGGACGATGAGCAGGCGGCTCGCCCATACGGGCCACGAACCTCGAAGAGCAACCCAGAAAGCCCGTTCCGTGTCGTCGAGCGGTGGGCGTGGGCGCTCTTTCTTCAGCGCCGTCACTTGCTGCCGCAAAGCGACGTTCTCCAACACCAGGTCGGCGCGGCGCCGACACATCGCCCGAATGACACGGACGCCAAGTGAGACGAGGAAGACAACAACGTCGAGCATAGCGGCAGAGTTTCGCCGTCTTCGGCCCGGAATTCAAGCGGAGCGTAAGTCCTTGATTTCGTGGGCGGAGCAGTTTTGACGATGCACAGGTCGGTGCCAAACGTTTTCAGATCCAGCGCGGAGCCAACGGGAAGCTCGAGGCAACGCTCGTCTGGGAAAACAATCGACTCAAGGCGAAATTCGCCAACTTCGTCGTGCACGAGGGATTTATCTACGGACTCGATGACGGGATCATGGTCTGCCTGGACGCTGCGACCGGTGAACGCCAGTGGAAGCGGGGTCGCTACGGTCACGGCCAGATGCTCCTGGTGGAGGGTCTACTCTTAGTCCAGACCGAGCACGGTGAGATGATGCTCGTCGAGCCTAACCCCGAGGAGCTCCTGGAGCTGGGACGGCTCCATTTGTTCGACAGCAAGCTGTGGAATAGCCCCGCGCTCGTTGGTCCGTATCTTTTGGTGCGCAGTGACCGGGAGGCGGCTTTGTTCGAGCTTGCGGTGAAGAATTAGCCCTATATCAGTGATGCGCGGGTCGAGTTCCTGGATGCCACAAATGAATCGAGTCACGAGGCCCGTACTGGAAGCTCATGGCGTCCTTCACGCCGGGCCGTTTCGGATTAGAGGTGTCTAGGTTTGGTTGGCGAATTGCCTGCCGAGGACTGGGTCTCATACTCGGCGGATCGGGAAGCCGCATGAGTATTTTGACCTCACGGGTTCTGAACGTTTCACCTGCGTACTTCCCTCACGGTTGTCATCATGCTGAGCCTGGCGTGGCGATCGTCTTTAACTTACTTCCTTTGACTGGTACCGAAAATAAGTGTCCCGTCTCGAAACGCTTGGCTGTTTCTATAATCGTTGGCCACCATTTGACGAGCTTCCACGATTGATCCCAAAAGCGAATGCCCATCCAACCCTTCTGAAGGAAGAACGCTGTCAGGCCACACTGCTGCCACGCAAGGCGCTCGTGCGGTTTGCGAGTGATCGAAATATCTCCAGATAAAATTACCCAGTTTCGTTCCTTACCAAGTGACTCCAGCCAGACCCGATCTTCGACGCTCGGTGGGAATTTCTCTCGGAGTGGGACAACCTCGACGCCTTCCCTTTGGCTCAATGAACTTAAAGCGTTTGCGATCGCGGGGGAAATGTTGTTGTCCGCAAAAAAATTCATACAGCCAGTCTATTTTCGAATGTGACCGCTGCACGTACTGAAGCTGGTTTCACATCAAACCATCCCGCCACCCGGTTGATCGATTCTTCCGCCTCAAAGGCTTTGGCCAGAACCCAGGTCGACACTCCCTCTTCGTTGATTATCGGCTGTCCAAAGCTGCGACCTGGATCTAGGACGACCAAACCGGTCCGGTTCATCGGCCACCACCGGAGAACTTCGTCGTCAGGCGATCGCTCGAGGCCGCTGTAAAGGTGCGGCGCCAGGATCTCCCTGAATACATATTGGTTATCGAGAAGATCCAACAGTTTTGGGTCTCTACTGCCATCGGCGAGTTCAGCGAAAATCTTTTTTCCGTCAGTACGGAAGGCCTTCGTCGAGAAGGGATGGGTGGTCTGAAGCATCTTCTGACCAAGGCAGCTGGCCGCTCGGAGAGTCTTCCAACTCACGCCGTGGCGTCGAAACGCTTGTACGAATCGGACCTCAATGAGGTCGCGAAAGCTTAGTGCGAAGGCTTCCTTAGTCTGCCTGAGATCCGCAAGGACGACCTCTGACGAGTGGTGGAGTTCGTCGCCAACTTTGTAGCTGTAGCCACGGAGCCATCTTCGAATCGTTCGCGACTTGATGCCAGTAAGGCGGCCGGCTTCGGGCACCGAATAGATACCCAAGCCGATCAAATCACTGATATGACTCGGCATATGCTGGGCGGTGGTCAAGCCCCTCCTTTCTTGATATTCCACCATTATACAAGACAACAGTGGTCCATCGTCCCAGGCCTCACGTCGGCTGCTCCAGCGCCACCCGGTTCTCTGGCCAAGTTCTTGCCGCGGCCACAGTCCTCCACACGGCGGATCCTAGCAGTCTAGGCTTTCACTCTTTCCATCTCGCGTTAGCTGCTTTGCGAGCGATTTCCGACCGCCGTTCTGGCGATATTTTCTTCATACGAACTTTGGCTGATGCCAGCCCCCCTTGCGGCCGAGAGCCACGGCAGCCGGATTCTTGTGGGAGACTTCGCCGTCCTCGGTCTCGTCAATGACTTGTTGGAGAACGCGGAAGGCTGATTGGGTTCCATCCTCTATTTTCATGGCAGGAGTATTGACCAAAGGCTGCCCACGTTGCAAGAGGCAGGAAATTCAAACTAGACCACTACCGTCCCCACCAATTAGCCTAAACAAAGTCAGCTTGCACATCCTGTAGCTATGTTGAGGGCCTGGCAAACCGCAGTCATCTTCTCTGGCCCGACACTGCCGATAAAGCGTTTGAGGCGCGCTTTGTCCACGGTCTGCACGTGATCAAGGTTTATCGCCGATTCTCTCTTCAAGCCTTCGTCGGTCCCAACGATGACTTCACTGGGGGCTCCATGCATCGTCGAGGTGATTGGGGCGACCATGACGGTCCGCAGCATTTCAATAACTTCTTGTCGGGTGAGCACCAAAACCGGGCGTCGTTTGTCCGGCGGCGCGAACGTGAACATCCAAATCTCACCGCGATTCAGTCGAGAGGCCATCCGCCCTGCTCCTCCCAACCCTTGTATTCCTCGCCGAGACCACCTTCCTCGCCATAGGCTTGGCGGTACTGATCTGCGATGGAGCGTCGCCGTCGCCGCCGGATGTACTCCTTGACGGCACGGCGCAATACGGCGGACCGTCCCTCACGTGTCACTTCTTCGCTGTTGTCGAGCTCCGCGAGCAACTGCTCGTCGAAAGTCACCTGTATAGCTTTCATGTGGGTATTCTATATTGTATACAGATGTTGGTCAATTGCTTGGTGGAAGCAAGCGATACGTTCGCGGTAGGGACCGCCCTTACGGGCGGCTCCCCGCACAGATCCCAGCGAGCGCTGCTAACGCACTGGCGTCGTGTCCGAAAATGCGAGCGGAGCCGAAATCTCGAATCCTATAGGCGTTGTCGAAATTCGCGGAGACCAGCCGATGCGGCACTGGGTCTGCGATAGGCAATTCCGAGCAGACCTTCCCGTCGTGTCCAAAAAACGCGAACGGACTCAAGACCTGCATCAGCCAGAGCGTTTCGTATAGACGCGTCTACGCTTGCTCCGCCAAGGGAAGCTGGAATACTCGGTCATGAGCACGCCGATCCAACCCTGGGACGTTCTTGGTCGTCGCGGTAGAGGTATTTGAATGCTAGTGTCAGTTGGCCTGGGCGTGTCGGCGCAAGCCATCGCTATCAATAAGGATGTCGGCGTACATACAGACATGTCTCTGAACGTCAGGCACCGCGTGGTCAGCCCAACCGGCATCACCGAAAGAACGGCGTCTCTCGAAGTCAGGCTCAAACTCTAGCTCGCGAGCGGGTTACGCGGTAGCCGCATCGGCGAGCGCGTGATTCTTAATTCCCTGTTCTTCCAGAGCAATTCCCTGTTTGCCTATTTCAAATTCCCTGTTCGGTCATCTCAAATTCCCTGTTATTTCGGAACAGGGAATTGTCATCTAACCATTTTAGATACAGATGGTTACCACGTCAAAAACGGCCCGATCAGCCTCAATAATGGCCCAAATTCCCTGTTTTTCCCTGTTCTTGCTGGTTTCCAGCCGAGACCGGATAGCTCCAAACTGTGCCATCCGCCACCCAGTCTGGCCAATTGTGGCACTGCAGAGACGGGTGAGATTTTCCGCGCGGTTGGCGGGGTTTTGCAGGGGTAGGTGTCACCAGAGACGCGCTAGAAGGGCTGAAAGGGCCTCGTTTTCGGTATTCGTCTCTAATCCCGATTTTCGAGTGCCACGTTTGCGCCCAAATAGGAGAACGGGCGCTGACCGGGCCGTGCGGCCGCCAAAAAGAGGCCACCCGAGGGGTCCAGAATCGAGGCCGGGGCTACTGGGGCGTAGCGGACTAGCACGTTCTGGTCCAGGTGCGCCTGAACCTCCTTCATGTCCTTTGTTGTCTCGAATTGGGCCTCAACCAAGGTTCTGCACCTCCTGTGGTTCTTCCCCGGCGCACCGCCCGTGTACCCAGGTCACTACTTGGCGTCTCGGTCTCGAATCCTGGTTTCCGAGGGGAGCGTTTGCACCGACGGAAGAGGTGGCGGCAAGAAACAGCCGAACATGGCAGGTCTAAACCGCGCAATCAACGCTGGATCGACTTTTTGCAGAGCACAGGCCAAGCGGCAGTGTCTTTAAACGCGGGTAAGCGCCATCGTCGAAATCCGCCGACCGGTGTCAGCAAAATGCTGGATTTCCTCGGGTTTGAGCGGGCGGTTGAGAATAGAGCGCTCACGGTAGGAGAGCCATTTCTTGAGAACCTGGTAGCCGCCCAGTTTGTAGCGCCAGACGGAAGCAGGGATGTTACGCCAGAAGGCGCGGGCATTGAGATACACGTCGAACGTCGTCTCACCAAGGGTGGCAACTGTCTCGCCCAAAGCGACCAGCTCCTCCGGCGTGTAGGGACGCTCGACAACCCGGCCTTGGCCAGGCATCACGGCGTCGCCAATTCCGAAGTGTCCCCATCCTGCCGTCACCGAAAAATCGTCGCCGGTCATGTTGTGTCCGTCCGTCGTTGTGGGTACGGCGATTGCGACAATCTCCGGCCGCAATGCGCCTTGCGTGACACCCGGGACGGGCGTCTCCGGATCGAGCAGCCGGGCGAGGTCCCGACCCTGCACCGCTGACGCGGCGAGCACCTCCGCCGCGCCCTCTGCCGCACCGTCCGGCCAACCTGGTAGCGGAATGCGCGGCCATTCCATGCGCAGTGCCCCGGCGTTCGCCTTGCGGTATGCAGGATCGTGCAGCACGGCCAGGACGTGATGGAACAGGTCTTCCACACCCATGCCGAGACGGTCGAGATAGCGCTGAACAGTTGCTGATATGTTGGGGCGGCGCACGCCATCGCCATCATTCCCTATACCGTCTTCACGGAGCCTCACCGGAATGCAAGTCGCGCCCCTGTCCATGAGATCGAGACAACCGATATGCGAAATCACCTGTGGAGGCGACCATTCCCTACGCGGTTTCTGCTGCGCGACCAGCCACCGATTTCCCTCGAACACATGGGGCCGGTAGTCGGGACGTGGACGATCGAGCAGGCCACCATCCCCCTCCCAATAGAGCCAGCGATTGTCGAAAGGCCGGTAGGTGAAACGGACGAAACCGCCTTCGGTCGGCCCGCCGCGCGCGACCAGCGCATCGCGGATTGCTCGGGCATCAAACCGCGCCGTGGTCTTCATCACGCCCGGATAGCGGCGTGCAATCTCTTCATGACTCACATCTGTATTGAAGTAATCGGCGATCCGCGCCTTGAGCCGGTCCAGATCGACGTCGACGAGAAATCCGTCGCGGCTTGTCTTGACGCCAGGAAACGACGCTGGGAACAGGTCGGGTAGCGCCGCCCAGTCAAACCAACCCTCGCTCACCTCTGTCTGCACGAACGGCAAGCCGAGCGGCAGGACCGGCTCGACGCCTTCGTAAAGCGTATCCGGTGCCTCCTCCGCCGTGGCCATCAGTTCTGCGCACTTGGCTTGTCCCCACAGATGGCGAAAACCGACTTCCCCGGCCTGAGCATGGTCGGCTTTGCGCACAAGTGTCGTGATGGCGGTTCCGACCTGGATACCGACCGGATCGCCCGGCGTCGAGAAAATGCTGGGGTCCGATGTGCCGTCGGGCGCGACCTTGCCTGTCTTGTACTTGTCGCCATTCAGATTGTCTACGCGGACCGCGTCGAACGCTTCAAGGTAACGCTCCCGCATCCCCGTGAAGGACAGCCCGTCGAGCCAGGAGTAGTTGGAGATGAAGCAGACGACGCCCCGGCCCGTCTTCTCGACGATGCGCCGTTCCGCCATGCGAAAGAAACGGACATACAGATCGTTCAAGCCTTGGCCCTCGGGCCGCCGCACGCGCTTGGTCGTGCGGTAGGCTTCGGAAAGTTCACGTTCTTCCTCCACGGCCATACCGGCGAAGCCGTTGTAGGGCGGGTTGCCAAGGATCACGAGGATGGGTGTCTCTTGCTTCACCCGCTCCGCACGGTCGCGCTCTTCCTCCAGTTCAGGGAAAGGCAGTGGTTTCGTCGTTTTCGGCTCCCACCCGGTAAGCGCATTGGTGAGGAAGACGCCAGGGCGCTCCACTCCGTCCTCCGCCAGCGGCGCGTCGAGGTCTTGCATGGTAATCCCGACCTGTAGATGGGAGACGACGAACGGTGCGGGCATGATCTCGAAACCGAACACACGCTCCATTGCAGCCTGTTTGACCCGCGCGCCCGTGAGCGCACCCAGGCCCCTTCTCTCTAGATTGGCCGCGATGCGGCGCAGCACTTCGGTGAGATAGGCTCCGGTTCCACAACACGGGTCGAGCACATAGACATTCTCTGCCGCGAGCCCGTCTGGAATGTCGAGATCATCCTTGAGCGCCTTGTCCACGCGAGCAACCATGTAGCGCACCACCTCGATCGGCGTGTACCAAACCCCTAACTGCTTACGCAGATGAGGGTCGAAGGATTCCAGGAACGGTTCGTAGAAATAAGGCACCGCTTCGCCTTCCCTAAAGCGGGTGAAGAACGACGACCGGTCTACCCGGTCAAGCGCGGCAGAAGTCCAGTCCAGCACCTCGACCAGGCCGAGCGGTTGCAGGCGGCCGGGGTCGGAGAGCTGCTGGAATAGCGCCCGAAGGACTGGCGCACGCAAATGCCAGACTGCATCATGCCAGTTAAACTTGGCGCTCGGCGGTGGCGTCTGCCGCGCCCACAGCACCCAGGCGGAGAAGACGCCATAGAACAGCGTCTGCACCAGGGTCGAGTGGAAGAAGCGAGCACCCTTTTCGCCCTCGAAGCGCACCCCGAGTGCTTCTTCGAGCGCCGAGCGGACCGCCTTGAGCGACGCTGTATCGCCCGCGGCTTCGACACGCGCGAGCCCGTCGCGGGCATAGGACGCGAGCAGCCATGCCAAGTCCTTCGGCTCGGCGAGCGCCGCACGATGCGACAGTACTCGACTAAGGTACTCGCCCAGACCCGCACCCACGTCGTGAGCAAAGGCCCGCGGCTTCTCAAGACGGCGGTCGAACGCCTCGGCACTGTCAGCCAGCCGGAACGTTTCCAGCTTCGAAGGACGGCCCGCCGCATCCATGCCCACTAGCACGAAGTCGCGCGTATTCGTCACCAGCACCAGCTGGTAGCGACTCCAGTAGCGGCTTACCTGCTCGCCGTCTGCGGTCAGCCACGCATCATCTTCGACGCCCTTCACCTCGACCACGCCGCGGGCCGGTATCTGTCCCTCGCGCAGCCGGCCCTTCTGCACTTGCTTCGCCGCGTAGAGGCCGAAGTCGGGATGACCCGCTCCCTGCTCCGCAAGCTCGCTAACGCAAAACACCTTCGGCCTGAGAGTCGCACCGACGGTATTGAGCAGGTTCGCCAGCGCCGGATAGCTCGACCGCTCTCCGGTCCCACCACCCGACGCGCGCATCCGCCGAAGCTCGGTGAAGTAGGTCTCGACTGCTGCTGTCAGTTGCAATTGTGCGAACGCCTCAAATTTTCCATTTTTCTTTCTCGATGGCTCGTGCTTCCGCCCCATCAAGTGTTGCTACGTCGCGTTTGAATGCTAGTGTCAGTTGGACTACCTGTGTCGGCGTGCACACCAAGATGTTCCTAAACGCCAAGCTGAACCGCCCCGGGTTTTCCGGAGACTGTTTTAGTTGAGTCTCGCCATCTCTAGCGAGCCTTCCTGCGACCGATAGTAGTTCATCTCGTACTCGACGGGGGAGACATTTCCGATCGGCTCCAAGAGTCGTTGCGTGTTGTACCAATGGACCCCGTCCTGTGCCAAAACTCGGCCCTTTTGAAATAGACCACAAATCAGCAGCTTAGACGCCCTTGAAATCCGCGCAGAATCCAGGGTATTTCGCGCCGCAGGGCTGACTTCCGACCCATGGGGCTGGCGGATGAATAAATAGAAGGCACAGGCACACAGAATCGGGCTACAGCAAACGGAGCAAAGTCGAGACAACGTTCCATCGCTACAAGGCTATCGTGGGCTCAGCGATGCGAGCGAGAGGGTTGGCGGCACAGAGAGGTGAGGCAAGGATCGGGTGCAAGATTCTCAACACCATGACGGTGCTCGGGATGCCTAATAGCGAGATGATCGGATGATGGGAGCCGGGGCCAAGCGAGCTCTCGGCCTCTATCGGAGTTGTGCACCAAGGCAGCCCCACGGCGTCTCCGCTCCTCGTCTGCCCGTTCCAGATTGCCACCACCCGACATTTGATACCACTTTCATCTGGCTTGACAATTCTCGGTGGGAATGAGGCTGTCATGGCTCGATTGCCTCACGACGTCGTCCTCCACTCAACCGGTACGAGCCCTGAGTCACCGCGCCATTCCTCAACGATGTTCGCATTAAACCAATCATCATCAAGATGGGCATGGTCGAGAACGATAAGCTGAAAGCCCTCGCCTATTTCTTGGCTTGCCGAGTGCATGAGTTCAAAAAGATTGTGTACAGCCCGACGGTCTGCATCCTGGAGCACGTCAATTCTGCCGTGTTGATCCAAATCAGGTGGATAATGTGCCTGAGACGGTTGATCGAACACGAGAATTCCGGGTACTGGACGGTTCTGTTCTCTGAACCAACGATGGAGCGCCAATAAAGTGACCACATGATACCCAACCCAGTTCTCTCCGCTACCAATCCGGTTAAGGGGAATCGGGCCCGTAACCGTTTCAGCCACGACAGAAAGTTTTTTCAAATCAAGCCGTATACGTCCTTCAGCATGTTCCAGGTCAAGATCGGTAGCATAGCCCGTCATATGGTCCGCGATTAGATTGAGGAAGGTATATACTCTTTCATCTATGTCGTCTGCACTCACACGCTCAGCGAGAACCTCCACCCGCCGCCGGGCTTCATCGATGCGTTTATCAAGATCTTCTTTTTCGTCCGACAAACTCGTTCGGTCCAGAAATGCGCCGATTCTTCCGACAACACGCGCTCGCTCGATGACTTCATCGCGTTGCTGACGTGCCCTTTCATCATCCCTATAGGCGCGTTCGAGATCACGCTGTGTCGCGACAATCGCTCTCTCAATCTCTGTGCGTTTCCTGCTAAACTCATCTAAGCGCTTCTGAAGGTGCGGACGTTCCGCGCTAACAGCGTCCAACTGCACATTAAGGGCCCGAAGAGAGCTGGAAAGATCTGATGCCGCTGGTGTCGGCGTCTCGAGATGTGCTTCGCAAAGCGGGCAGACATTGTCTACATCTGACACACCCGTATAGAGGTCAAGTGAAACAAGACGCGCGCGTTGTTCATTCACTTCCCTCGAATAGCTGGTTTGTTCTCGCAAAAAATGCTGGGTTGCCCGAATGTCGTTTTGAACATCTTCCAACTGCTGATGAAGCGTGCGGAGCTCGTTCTCAAGCCTAACGATCACATCACTGGCACCAGAGACAATGGTTGGAGATTGAAGATCCATCGCCAGAACACGCCTCAACTCTTGTAGTGCTAGTTCTATCTCAGTAGTTTCAAAACCCTCATCGACAAGGCCAACGCGGCGTGCATCTAGAAAAAGGCGCCTGATTCCTGTTTGGGTATCGTCGTTACTCTGCATGACATTACGACGCGCTTCGAGCTGTTGCAGTGACAGCTTAGCGTCGTCCAGTTCGTTTTGTCGAAGAAAATGGTCTTCATCAACAGCGCCGAGAAAGTAGGGGATTGTATCTTTGATTGCCTGCGGAATAAATTGATCTCCCTGCCGATGGAAAAGCCGATCTCGACTCGCGATCTCGTCCTGCTTCTGGAAGCAAAAAAAGAGAGCGTGTCGGATAGTGGCTTGCAACGGCCTCCGAATCCCTGTGAGCGGTTGATTTTCGTTCTCGGCGATCCCCGTGAAGCGGGTCAGTAGGCGGATCAGTGCCTCTTCGGTGATGTTCTTGTGCAGGTCGGCATATTTCGGCAGACTATCGTGCCGCCCGCGACGAATATGGATGTCTTGACTGGTGCGCCTGCTCTCACCTGGATTGCGTCGACCAACAAAAAGAACATCCTCGCCATTCTCAATCTCCACCCCGAACCATGACACGTGCTGTCGAATGACACCTTCGGCGACATAGCACTCTGAACGGCCGAAGCAATAGTCGAGAATATCTATGATCGCTGACTTGCCGGTCTTGGCTCGTCCAGTGAGTATGTTTAGGCCTGACTGGCGGAATTTAACCGTGCGGCACGCGCCACGCGTACTGTAGATGCTAATGGACCGAAGTGTGAAACTCATACGCGTATACCCCATGCGGCAAGAATTGTTGGCGTGTCCCCTGCTGCGGCGAACCACCGGGCCACCTTGCGAATGGCGTCGACGGTATCGCGAACATCAGTAGTAGCCTTATCGAGTTCCGATTGTGTAAAAGAGGCCCGTTTGGGCCCGATGGTAACCACCCCGCCATCAGCAAAACGAATTGCACTGCGTGCTGCCGCGTACCGAAACGCTTCCCGAACATAGGGGGTGAGGTTGCGCGCTCGATCAGCAAAACCCACTCGGACATCCCGATTATTTTCAAGCCAGGGAAATAGGCCGGTGACGGTGGATTTCGGTAGGCGATCGCGGGTGGCAGGGTGAAGCGAAATGGGGAGGGCACAATACAAAAGCGCGAATGACGGCGATACTCTTTTCGCCCTTTCATAAGCGCGGACGAACTCGTAAATGAGCACACCGCAATAGGCGGGGTTAAAGTGATTGGCCTCCTCGGATGGCCAGCGTTCCTGCCAGTGATACAAACTCACATTTCATCCTTCCCGGATGCGAGTAGAGTTTTGTAATCTGGATGCCAACCGATTCTCACTTCGTCCGCAAGCATCTGAAGAGACCCAGAAGACAGCCAGATTTCGTCTCGGTTTCGTAAGGGTTTCTGATACTCGCGAGCCCACCGAAATACTTTTTTTCCCTGTGCCTTCTTCGTTCCATCATCGCAACCCTCAGTAACGTCAGCGGTGTAAGAAAGGAAACGACGATACCACGCGTCGCCGAGGACCCGGTCGTAGCGATCAGCTTCGCCGTCCAGAAGCAGATTCTCCCTTGCCCATCGAGAACGTTGTTCATATGCACGATAATAGTCATGGACTGTGGCTATCATTTCTTCTTCTGACACGTCGACCAATGTCATCTGGCGGATGAAAGTTCTATCGTCTCTGGGCAGCACACTGGGCGGTGGCATCGTTTCGATGTTCTCATCGAGGCGAAGATTTCGGATTTTAAAGCTTTCTCGAAGCTCCGAGACTTTATTTTGAATCGCCGCAAGAGGGATTGCGGCGGAATTCGGATCGCTCAGCGCAAGAATGACTCGGCCAAACCACCAACCTTCCAGATGGTCAGTGAAGGTCCCAACTTTTTCAGGTGGCGCTGAGTAGTGAAGAACTTCTTCGATCTCCTCGCGAACATCGATAATGCTTGGTCCCCTGTCAAATACCCAGATATTCTGAACCAAAAGCTGTCTTGAAACAGTAGTGAGGTCTAGGAAAGCATCGCGAGCATCTGCCGTCGCTTGATTCTGCGAGTCGTTTGCTGCCTTGCAGAGTAACTCCATTGCGCAGGATTCGTCACGCTTATCTTGCACCGGGCTCAACATCGACAAGGCGGAACCAGCTGGGGCTGCATTGGTGGTAAGAAAAACAAAACGTGTGTTAGCCGAAGTTGTTGGATCTTCGATAATCAATTTGATCCAGATATTGAGTGTCCGCCACAGATCCGCACTGACGTCCGATAAATTCCCGCCTTTTGCGTGGTGTTTCGTCTGAATGAGTTCAAAGGGGCCACCAGCGTCCTCAAAAGCCACATCATCAAATCTTTCAATTGAAAGCGCATGTCCTGGATGGCGCCTGCCTTCTTCCAAACCGCGCAGAAGAGCAAAACGAGCCTGAAAGAGGTAGCCAGTCATGGAAGCAGAAGCGCTATGCGATGCGCTTGCGTGTCGTGGAATTTTCATTTTGGTTTTCGAAGACCCTGAGATCGCTCACCGTCGTAAAAAGTCATGTGGACCGGCGTGTCGCACAGCCACGCTCTGGCCTCTGTCAGCTCTCCGCGCGGCATACCATTCGCCGATGCAGTAAGCATAGTCGGAGGGCTACTTTCCTCTCTGGAGACTCGGGAGTGAAGAACTCCCAACTTCCAGACAACTTGACCGCAAGCCTTTGCTGGCTGACCTCGACACGGGGCGAAAGGTCGACACAATTCTGGGCCCAGAGAATTCCCGGGTGACAGATGACGGCAATAACGGCCGCAACGGACGAGACTACCGATTTGTGTTGCCGGATCACAGTCACGTTACTTTACATTCAGATTCGCGATGGGCCCCACACGATACACCCACGTAGCCCTGCATGCTAGTCAGTGCGGTGGGTTGCCGTCCGTGACCGTTTCTTCCTATCTCAGGAATGGTGAGATCCAGATGGGGGTTGACGAGTGATCAGCTGCTTGTGGTCCGCAAAGGTGCTTCCGTCATCGAGTGTTGCTAGGGGATGTGTCCCGAGGTCCGTGGGTGCTTGCGCTGTTTGCTGTTGGTAATGTGTACGTATCCCGTTATAAAAAAAGCGCTTACGCTCCATTTAGCTCCAGGCAAAGGACGTGAGCGCTATTTTGGCTGTAATTTAATGCAGCATAAAATCTTAGCGTCATCTCACCAACACTTAATGGCGGAAGCACCTTCGTCTCTTGGGGCCTAGGGAGCTGCTGTCGGCGAGTTTCGATTTAAATTAGGACACTACCGAGGATTCAGATTAAAATCCCGGTCTTAGACCGTATCACCTCTTTACTAACGGCAAAGCGATGCAGCCGCCTCAGTTCCTCATCGACCTCACGTTCGAACAGGGAATGATGATCGTCCTGACCATCATCATTGCAATCTCCGTTCTCGTCCAAGCGGTTTACACGAGCAAACAGGCTCGCATCTTGGCTGAATCGGAACAGAGAAACCGAGAACGGAGTGTGCCCACCGTGAAGATTACACCCGCATTCCACACAGTGCAGGATGGCGATGACGAGTTCGGCAACCCGAATTGGAAGTCGTTTGTTGGCTTAACTATCGCAAACGCGAGCCCGTTCGACATAACCATCACGTCCATCGAATTCGAACAGGGAATACCAATTGACAGCGACAGCCGGATCTCTACGGTGGTTTGGTTCCCTCATGTTACGAGATATAAGGACTCGCTCCTGTCGAACGTCTCGCTACCCCACCGGCTTCAGTATGGCCAGACCTTACAAGTGATGTTCGATGAAGCCCATGTCGTCGAGGAGCTAAAGCTGAACGGGGGAGGAACACCGGTGCGCGTGCGGCCACGGTGCTTTGACTCACTTGGGAACAAACACACAATGGACTCATGGATCGTCTGGGAAGAGAGCAAGATTAGCAGTTTCCCTGGACCAGGGCCCGGCTACATGACCGAAGAGGAATGGCGAGAGCGCGTTCCGTGAACGCGGTTGCCGCAGCTCTTGCAGAACTTGAAGGTTGCCGCCGTGCCCGGTAGGATCGAGGGCTGGCGCGGTGCTCCGTAGGCGCGGCCTATCTGTTTCTCCCCGTTTCCTGTGGGAGTGCCTCACTTAGCCGCACCGTAAGTCCGTTTCCGGCCTGTTGTCCTTCATCATTATAGTCGGCACCCTGGGCATCAGCGGAGGAACCGTCCGGCGCAGCGGGCTTCTGGTCAGGCTCCATCGTTGTCCCCCGCCGTGATTCGGCCACGGGCGCTCCGCGACAGGCGGGGCGGACACGGACTCTATGGTGCCGGCAGACCAGAGACTAATCAAGTTCGGTGCCCGCGCATGAACAAATAGAAGGCACAGGTTATCGATGAGAAACCGTCAGACCGCCGGCCCTCAACGCCAGAGACTCTCCACCGACTCGCGCCATCGCGCACGGGAACCATCCGGTCCGCATTTCCACCCGACGAATTCTAATGGAGAATAGACGTGTGGTGATGATGCTTGATGTGAGCCCGGCGGAGTACGAGCGGGCTCGCGAGGCCGGGAAGGAGGTTTCTGAGCCACTGCACTTGTCGGAGCTCGTCGAGCCCTACAGCGATCGTGTCTGGGTGGGTGCAGGAGAAACCCGTCCGACACTGTACCTGGACGATGTCTCCGAACTTCCCTTCCTCGACGGGATCCTGGGCGTGGAAGAATATCAGCATCGAGCCAGGGTTCGCGCGAACGACCGGGACCTCTTCGCCGCCGTCACGTCGCCCGCGCCCGGCTACGAAGTCTACTGTCGCCAACGTCTCGCGCTGGGGAGTCCGGATGCCCTGGTGGCGGAGCCGGTGGCCGGTCCCATAGCGGTGACGCAGGCGTGCTTGCGGGCAGAAGCCTTTCGAGGGATCGCTCGGAGGGCACGCGCGAACGGCATCGTCCTCCACCCCTACATGAGCATTGAGCCGGTCTGGCGCCTTGCCAAACGCCTCAAGGAGAAAACGGGGCATGACGTTCGTGTGCTCGGTCCCCCACCGCCACTGACAGAGTTCGCCAACGACAAGGCGCACTTTCGTGAGCTTGTCGCGCGGGTGCTGGGAGACGATTGGAACGTCGATACACGCACCGCCCGACATCCCGAAGTGATGGCGGAGCATCTGCTCGGCCTTTCAGAACTCCATCCGCTTGTTGCGCTCAAACGAACGCGATGCACTTCGGGAATGGGGAATCACGTCTTCGAGTCGAAACGCCTGCGCGCCAGGGCTCGGCCGGAGATCGAAGAAGACGTGCGGGCGTTCCTTGAGAGAACCCACTGGGACGGAAGGCAAGAGGTGCTCATCTCCTGGGAGCAGACCGACCTATCCCCCTCTACCCAGCTCTGGATTCCACCGATCGATAAAGGGACTCCCGAGCTTGAAGGCATCTATGAGCAGATCCTCGAAGGCGAGGCCAGGGTCTTCGTGGGCAGCCGTCCTTCCACGTTGCCTCGCCCGATCAACGAGCGCATCGGCCACGCCGCGTTACGCCTCGGGGCGGGTCTCCAGTCGCTGGGATACGTCGGTCGATGCTCGTTCGATCTGCTTGCAGTGGGCGATCCGCTCGGCGACTGCCGGCTGATGTTCGTGGAATGCAATGGCCGCTGGGGCGGAACGAGCATCCCCATGCATCTGGTCGACCGAGTCGTACCAGGAGAGCGGCCCCCGTATCGAGCGCAGGACTTCGTTCATCCCGAGCTGGTCGGCATCCCTTTCTCAGACATCCTGTCCCGCCTTGGGGAGGCGCTCTACGATGCCAGCACCGGGCGGGGACGCTACTTACTGTACAATGCAGGTCCCCTCCGCAGATTCGGCAAGCTAGATGTCATCGCCATTGGAAACACTCAGGACGAGGCCGAGGAGGCACTCCGCGTGGAGTTTCCGTACCGCCTGGGCCTCCAGAGATAGGTCAAAAAAGGTTGTGCATCGTCATGTCATTAGACGAGGCCAACTTCCGACAACGTCCCCCTTACGAAGAGCCACCCTTGGCCCGATTCAAGAACTCCTGCATCAGATCGATCGGAAGTGGGAATATGACCGTCGAGTTCTTTTCGGTTGCGATTTCGGTAAGAGTCTGTAGATAGCGTAGCTGGATCCCCATCGGGTGTCGGCCGACGATCTTCGCCGCCGCCGCCAACTTATCAGAGGCTTCGAACTCACCGTCGGCGTGGATGATCTTGGCTCGCTTCTCCCGTTCCGCCTCCGCCTGCTTGGCCAGCGCGCGCGTCATTTCCGCCGGCAGATCGACGTGCTTGACCTCCACGGAGGTGACTTTGATGCCCCACGGGTCGGTGTGTTTGTCTAGGATATCCTGGAGCTGCATGTTGAGCCGCTCACGTTCGGATAGGAGACCATCGAGTTCCACTTGACCGAGGACGCTGCGGAGCGTCGTTTGCGCAAGCTGAGAAGTCGCATGGAGAAAGTTCTCCACCTCGACCACCGCCTTGATCGGATGAACGACACGGAAGAAGATCACCGCGTTTACCTTCACCGAAACGTTGTCGCGCGTGATTACATCCTGGGGCGGAACGTCGAGCGCGACCAGGCGTAGACTCATCTTCACCATGCGGTCGATGGGACTGAAGACGAGAATGAGGCCCGGCCCCTTCGGGTAGGGCAGGAGTTTCCCGAAACGAAAAATGACGCCTCGCTCGTACTCGTTGAGAACCTTGATCCAGTTGAGGAAGAAGATTGCGAGAAGAATAAAACCAATAAACCAAGCCAACGGTAGCTCAAACATCGCTCACTCCTTTTCTGATTCCGCCGAGTCCCCCGAAAAGGACTCCACTCGCGTGTTCCCGCTACAGCCCACCGCAGACAGCGCGCACGCAAGAGCCAGTATCCATCTCATGCCACCTCTCCTTCTTCGGTTCAGCGTGAAGACTATCACGGCCGGGCGCTGGTCGTCCTGTGCCAAAACTCGACCCTTTTGAAATAGCCCATAAATCAGCAACTTAGTGTCTGTGTTTGCGGCCGTGCCAAGGCCGAGCGCGAACAAACGACGAGATCATGCAGGCATGGTCCCGGGAGACCGGAGACCGATCAAGTTCGGCGCGCACGGATGAATAAATAGAAGGCACAACTGGGTGCCTTCAGCATTTTGCTCCTGAAGTGAGGATTGGCAGGGATTCTGGGCTGTCCATCATCATTATTTGTCCGGGACTGGACTCTAGGCCCGGACTGCCCTCGAGCACATGCTGGAGAGCGTGGTCAGCGCGCGAGGAAAGGTGCTGAGGACGAACTTCTCGGCGACCAGCCGAGTAACGCGAGCGACCAAGCTGACTCAGGCTGCCTCTCGCCACTCGTATCGATGGTGCAATCCACCGACTCGCGGCAGTGCGACGACTTTCGCCGTAGGAGACGGTCGGTGCGTGACCGCTCTCAAGCTCGGTGTGTTGTGCCTTCTATTTATTCATCCGCGCGCACCGAACTTGATTAGTCTCCGGTCTGCCGGCACCATGCCGGCATGATTTCGTCGTTTGTTCGCGCTCTCGTCTCTGCCTTTAAGGCTCGTCGCGAGCTGACTCTCGAGAAATGTCGATCTTCGGCAGCCACCCGAGAAGCCCAGAATCGAGGCCGGAGCTATCGCCGTGTAGCTGGCCTAGCACATTCTGGTCCAGGTGCGGGGCGTTTGTCGCCTTCGCCGCCGCCGTCGTCCCATTCGACCGCGAACCAGTCCTGCTCGTCCACACTTACGGCCCTTGGCCCGGTCGCAAACACAGACACTAAGCTGCTAATTTATGGTCTATTTCAAAAGGGCCGAGTTTTGGCACAGGACGGGGTCTCCGCGAATTTCGACAACGCCTCGAAAATTCAGACTTTCGGCTCAGTTCGAATTTTCGGACACGACGCCGTCGATACACGAGCTTCTTTTTTCGGGTCACAGGTTTCTCAGGACAGCCCCATTTCAGCATGGCGCGTGTGGCCGTATGTGAGGTAGGATCTTCAGTGCTGCGAACCACGTTTGCTCATGGGCAGGAAACTCAAGCCACATCGGAGCCGTCCCACCCGGGTCGCGATCGCGGAGGAACTCTTTGAAGAAGCATTGCCGTTGCGGTGGGTCATGTATCCAAGCCACTATGGCGCCTTCTTTGCTTTTGCCGATCGACCGGAGGGACCATTCACCCTCTGTGAGTGCGCAAGGGTATCTGTTCAGAATGCAATCAGGCTGACGAACCTGGACGGTCGATCGTACAGCGACCGACGTCGGCTCGCACCGTTGTCTGACGCATACTTCCCAGACTCTCTTTCCGAGAGGTCGCTGCTCGAGTCCGACAACCCGTTGAAGTGGTTGCGATTCGAGCCTCGGGTATGTCATCGCTGTAATCTGGCGACTCCCGTACTCCGGTACTGCCACGAGATGTACGGCGGGCAATTCCTACAGAAGTTCGGATGGTACGTGAACCAGACCTTTCTGAGATTGGGGCTTCGGCCGGGTGACCTCGACTATCTCGAGGATTCCTGCCCTTCGAAGCTTGCACAGAAGGTGCTGGTCTGGCGGGAGGTTGAGCGCGAGCATCAAGCAGAACGGGCCCGGCTGCTGGCCCTCGCCGAGGGACCGGCAAGGAGTGAAATCTCTCCCGACGAGCCAACGTACTGGCGCAACGTGAGGATGGGCGAGGAGGACAGGTTCGTCGCCCTTCGGCGGGAAGCAGGCCGACTCAGACAGGCCGTCCTGAATGACGTTGAGAGCACTACGCGACAAGACTTTGGATTCCGTGCTGTCGGTGATGGGTGGATCAGCGAGTCCATCCTTTTCAACGTTGTGAGACGGCTACTGCCGGATGACACGATTCTTCGGCATCATCGTCCGGACTGGCTTGAAGGTCTGGAACTGGACATCTTCATTCCAGCGCGCATGCTCGGGATCGAATACCAAGGCCAGCAGCACTTCCACTCAGTCTCAGTCTGGGGAGGAGACACTGCTCTGAAGTCGCAGCAGCAACGTGACGCCAGAAAAGCTGAGTTATGCGCCGGCCACGGCGTGCGATTGATCACCGTCGACTACACGGAGCCTCTGGACGAGACACATGTCGCAGAGCGCCTGCGCGTTGCTCGTCGCGATGCTCTCGTAAGCTTCCCTTCAGGATAGACAGTTTGGATCTGGATGTGCCTTCTATTTATTCATCCGCGCGCACCGAACTTGCTAAGCTGCTGATTTATGGTCTATTTCGAAAGATCCGAGTTTTGGCACAGGACGGGATGCACCCGTGCGACCTGTATCGGTTGGCTGACACGCTTGAATCAGGTCGCATATCGAACCCGCTCCGACTGTGACGAATACTAGTCGCGACCAGTTCGAAACCTTCGGGGAAGGGTGACCCGACCCCACGTGGTACTAACCGTGGGGTCAGGTCAATGCCTAGTTAAGCTTTCCATGGCACGATCACCTCGTCGTTGTCAATGACAACCGAAAACTGCACACTTTAGACAACCGGAAACCGCACACTTTTCTAACGGTCCGGAGCGGCGCCGAGGTCCGCGTCGGAGTCGCCGTTCCGCGTTTGGTGCTGGACGCATGGAGCGGAACGACCGGAGACCGGCACCAAACGCATCGGTCGGTTCCCATGGACCGAGTTCACCCCACCACACGCTCGGCAGTCTTGTCGGAGGTGGCTCGCAGCAGATTCCGGTGTTCTCGCATCCGGTAGCTGTTGCCCCGGATGTTGACGATATGGCAATGGTGCAGCAGGCGGTCGATGAGAGCCGCCGCCATTACCTCGTCGCCGAGCACGTGCCCCCACTCCTCGAAGCCCTTGTTCGAGGTCAGCACTGTCGAGGCCCGTTCGTGCCGGGCGTTGGTCAACTGGAAGAACAATACGGCGCCCTCCTGGCTGACCGGGAGGTAGCCGATCTCGTCCACCACGAGCAGCGCCGGATGTGTCAACACTCGCAGGCGCCGGGAGAGGTTGCCCGCCGCCTTGGCTTCGGTGAGCGAGTCGATCAACCCGGCTAACGTGCCGTAGTAGACGCGGCGGCCCGCCTCGGCGGCCGCAACGGCCAGGCTGATGGCCAGGTGCGTCTTGCCCACGCCGGGCGGCCCTAGCAGGATGACGTTCTCGGCACGCTCGAGGAAACCGAGCTCGTGCAGGCTCTCGATCTGCTCCCGCTTGATACTGGGCTGGAAGGTGAAGTCGAACTGCGCCAGCGTCTTCACGGCCGGCAGCCGCGAGGCGCGCATGGCCGTCTGTAGACGGCGGTTGTTGCGGAGCAGGATCTGTGCCGTCAACAACTGCTCGATTGCCTCGCCGGCGGTCACGGCCCCGGTGTCGACCTGCGCCAGGATGCCGTCGACTGCCTCAAGCGCACCCGGCATCTTCAAATCCGCCAGCATCCCCCGTAGCCGGTCGCGCCGCTCCACTGTCGACGCCGTCATCGCACCAGCTCCGCATAGGCGCGCAGAGAACGGCGTTCCACTTCCACAGTCGCCGGCAGGCGCCGCCCGATCGGCGCCCCAGGCCGCAAACCCAGGCGACGGTGCTTCCGCCATCAAGTGATGGAATGGACTCCTCCACTGACATAGACGGCATCGATGTGCCAAAGTCAGTCGAATACGCATCGAAAAGGAGGAGTCCGAATGAAAGATACGACAATCGCTGTGGATCTTGCAAAGAACGTCTTCGAGATTGCCATCTCGGGAGAAGCGGGGAAGGTGTCCAAGCAACTCCGTGTGAGTCGACCCAAATTGGTGTCGTTCTTTGCCAAACAGAGCGCTGCCACCGTGCTTCTCGAAGCCTGCGGCTCGGCTCACTTCTGGGCAAGGACGTTCCGAAGGTTGGGACACGACGTCGTCCTGCTCCCACCTCACCTCGTGAGGCCGTATCGACGCGGGAGCAAGAACGACCGCGCCGACACGAAGGCGTTGCTCGAGGCCTACAGGAACGAGGAGCTTCTTCCCGTACCCATCAAGTCCGTGCACCAGCACACCCTCGCTGCGCTCCATCGCCTGCGCTCAGGATGGCTCTCCACACGGACCGCACGCATCAATGCCGTACGCGGGCTCCTGCGCGAACTCGGATTCATCATCCCAAAGGGCGCTCACTTCGTCGTGCCCGCCCTCTTCGAACTCGTCGAAGACGCTGATTCTGATTTGCCCGACGTGCTCCGTTCGCATCTCCGTGATGCCTGCTCCGAGATTCGAGAACTCAAGGACAAGTGCGCTAGCATCGAGCACGAGCTCAAGGCGCTCACCAAGCAGCTTCCTGAAGTCCAACGACTTCTCGCCATTCCCGGCATCGGACTTCTGGCCGCGACCGCCATCGTGGGCTTCGTCGGCGATCTTCGCCGCTTCCCATCGGGGCGCCGCTTCTCGAGCTACCTCGGCCTAGTTCCCAAGGAAAACTCCAGTGGCGACATTCGCCGCCTCGGACGCATCACCAAGCGTGGCGACTCCTACCTCCGTATGCTCCTCACCCAGGGCGGGCGCGCCGTGCTCCGCGCGGCGAACGTCAGCAAGAGCCCGCCCGACAAGCTCCGCGCCTGGGCTCGGAAGGTCCACCGCTCGCGGGGACACAACAAGGCCGTGATTGCTGTCGCCAACAAACTCGCCCGGATCGTCTGGGCCGTCTCCACCCGCGAGAGTGAATTCCAGTCGCCGGTGGCCGCTTAGATTTAGAGGCTCCACTTTCGTGTTTTCCTTTTTCCCTTCCAAAAGAGGCTGCGACGATACCCATCCAACTGATGGCGTACCGGTCGGACCGGCGCGGGGTCAAGCCAATAGCAACACTGGCCCTAAGAGGTCGTTCAAAGTGATTGGCTCCTCGCGCGCGGATTTTCCATCATGGCCCGGAGCACCCAAGACGCTCCTCACTGAGGCCGAAGATACGTTTGCAGTCTGACCCACTCGTCACGACGCGATGGATGCGCAGCTTCGATGGAAGATTTATTAAGAAAGGGGCGTGACTAGAAAGAAAGGGGCTTGACTAGAGGAGTCCAGATATGTTGCTACGCGGCTGCGGGCAGTGGTACAGGTGCGGAAGAGACCGGGTTGCGCGCCCTACTGAGCAGGAAAACCTCGATCCGCGACCACAAAGGAATCGTCGTCGCCAAGAAGATGTCTCGAAAGGTGAGCCGTCGCGTCGTCAGACCAGCCTGCATAGCCGGAGTTCGGATCTCACGTCCGAACTTCAGAGCTCCGTGCGGTCGGACGAAGTTGTAATAGCAACGGAGCAACTCCAGGTGCTCATCGAGCCTCTCCGTCGAGCGAGCGTGGGAAAGCGTTCGTCTCGAAAGGTATGCCGAGCTTTGCCGGATGGTCAGATTCAACCGCTCGATGAACGACGTGTTCAATGTCGAAGAGTCCTCGGAGTTATTGAGCGCGTCTTCGAATCGCCACGCGGCTCCGTGCAGCGCTCTCCGTTCGACCTTGATGATGCAATCGTTCCTGCGCGTTTTTAGGACCTGGCCGTAGAGACACGCCGGACCGAAGAAGCGACGGATGACTTTCTGGTAGAATTCGAATCCATCCGTGACGATCAAGGGAAGACGCTCGAAATTCATCCGTCTCGAAAGGTCGCGAAACAGAGCGTGAGTGTTCCGGTAGCTTCGCCTTCCCGTCGCCGTCGATGGCCAGAGCCGAGACCAGACCTCGATCGTAACGAAGACCCAACTCGGTGTCTTCTTGTTGCCCGCGAACGTGCGAATCTCGTCGGCTTGAAGCTCTTCGGCGGCGAAGCCAGCGATCCTTCTGTGATTGAATCGACGACACACTTGGGCTGCCTTCTCGAGCCAGCGGGCGACGGTGTTCCAGGCAATCCCTTTGATCCGGGAAATCGCGGAAATGCTGACACCCTCGACTCTGAGAGCGATGACCCCTTCGAAAGTAGCTCTTCGATGTTGGAGACGGTAGTAGGGCGTGCCTTTCGTCGAAGAGAACGTCTTTCCACACTCGCCGCACCGGTATCGACGGCGTTTCCCGGACCTGGTTCGGTAGAATCCGTGGCGAACGATGTTTCCGGAACTGACTTTGCCCCGCAACGGACATGCGAGATTGAGACATCTGCGATTCTTCACTTTGGCTCGGCCCTGACGATGAGAGAACTGTGTCTTCGGAATTCTGGTTCAAACTCTAGCACGCAGACCGGTTAGGGGCTGGCCGCCAACACTTAATTGCGGAAGCACCCAGCGCCGTCACTTGCTGCCGCAAAGCGACGTTCTCCAACACCAGGTCGGCGCGGCGCCGACACATCGCCCGAATGGCACGGACGCCAAGTGAGACGAAGAAGACAACAACGTTGAGCATAGCGGCGGAGTTTCGCCGTCTTCGGCCCGGAATTCAAGCGGAGCGTAAGTCCTTGATTTCGTGGGCGGAGCAGTTTTGACGATGCACAGGTCACGGATGAACCAGCGCGGAATGAAATGGTTCTTGCCGACCGGCTTGACCGCGAGCTTTGCCAGCTTGGGGTTCGCCTCGCGTTCGATCGCCTTAGCCGACTTCGGTTTCCATCGCTCTTCCAAGCGTTTCGACCAGATGCGCTCATGAACCATCCGGGCCTTGCCGCGAATGGTGTCTGCGCCTTCCGGGCCCAGACATTCCTCCCGTTCCTGTTCGGGATCGATGGATGACAATTCTCGGCCGGTGACCCGCTTCTCGACGACCCGCTCGGCTAGCCAGAACTGAAGCCGTGCAAGTTCCATCACCATGTCCTCACGGACGTTGATGTGCAGTTCGACATTATTGGCTTTGGACAGCGTCATCATCTCACTGATGATCCAATCGACGACTTCGTCCCAGACCGCTGTCAAAGCATCGATCGAATGGTGTTCGACTTCGGGAAACAGCTTCCGGACCACCGTGCCGGAAACCCAACTTTTCTTTGAGAAACGTTTCATTCTAAAATGCAGGGAAGGACACCAGCGGAGGTCTTCGTCCGCTGTCTGCCAAAACCCAAGAGACCGAAGGAGGAAAATGAAAAAAACCGCCTAAACTCAACCCGTGAGGTCAAAATACTCATGCGGCTTCCCGATGGTAGAAACGGAGCAACCCGCCAAGCCGTTCACGGGAGCGCACCTTTCGTGGTGATGGTAGACGACGTGCTCCCTAAGTGCATGGCGGATTCAAGCGGCTCTTGGAAAGGTGCAAACTGCTGACCCGCTGGGCGTTCGAGTATTTTGACCAGACGGGGTTACGCGGCAGCCACCAACACTTGATTGCGGAAGCACCGCACAGGACGGGGTCGGTTAGCTAGTTTTTCGTCAACTTGACGGTACCCAGGGACGCACGAATACCGGGATAAGCGATCCGGCTGTGGGTGAGCCCGGCATCCAGGAGAACCGCCAGTGTATGGATGGTGACGGCAAGCGGGTCGACGAGGGGCACGCTCAACTTCATGGCCTTTAGTTTCTTCCGGAGATCTCCGGCAAGAAACGCAAACCCCGTGCAGCAAAGCACTAGCGTGTCAGCATTCGCTCCGCAGATCGCTCTCCGGGCCGCTTCGACCAGTAAAGCTGTGGTTCGTCCCGGATCGGCCCCTATCTCCTCGGGCGGAATACCAACTACTTCGCAGGATGCAAGCCGCGCGCCCAGCCCTACCTTCTCCGCCTGTTCCTCGAAATAACGTGCAGAGAACTCGCTGGTCACCAGGAGACTAAACCGTCGCCCCACCAAGGTGGCCACATGCATCGAGGTTTGGCCGGGCCCGAGCACCGGGATGGCAACATTCTCGCGCATCTCCCGCACGCCGGGATCGGCCATGCAGTTGACGACGATTCCATCCACCCCTTCCCGCTCGGCCTTCACGGCATCCGTGATGAGCTGGGGTACAGAAAGGCTGAGCGCGGTGACGGATTCCGTTGTTTCGAACTCCGGTTCCCCTTCTGGGTAGCCTACGCTGAGGGTCAAACCCTCGCCGCCATAGCGCTCGTTTACTTGGCGACGCAGTTCCTCCGACCGATCTTTCTTTGGCACGAAGGCCTCAACCAGTCTGATGTGTTTCATTCGAACCTACCAAAATGATACTACCACTCCCAGGGTCGGCGCAATCACTGTTTACGGAGGTCGTCGTGTCCGAAAATTGGTGCTTCCGCCATTAAGTGTTGGTGAGATGACGCTAAGACTTTAGACACTAAGTTGCTGATTTATGGCCGTCTGGTCAAAATACTCGAACGCCCAGCGGGTCAGCAGTTTGCACGTCTACCATCACCACGAGAGGAATCATCCAGGCAAGGAGAATCTGCCGCTGTTCCCAGCCAGCAATCAGTTATCTCAGTCCGAGCGCAAGGTGCGCTCCCGTGAACGGCTTGGCAGGCTTCTACGTTTCTACCATCGGGAAGCCGCATGAGTATTTTGACCTCACGACCTCTAATCCGAAACGTCCCGGTGCACCTGTCTGGAGTTGGTTTCTCTTTTTTTGGACACGACGGGCAGAGATGAGAGCGCGAACAAACGACGAAATTATACAGGCATGGTGCCGGCAGACCGAAGACTAATCAAGTTCGGTGCGCGCGGATGAATAAGTAGAAGGCGCAACCCAACATTTCCCTCCCCCGTTGGCACCTCCGGCCGGATTGGTGGGGTCTCTGGAACCTGCAATGGTTTGGTTTCCATCGGCTTCTCAGTGTCCGCCTTTGCCCGATTCCTCGTGCGCTTTTTACGCATAGATCATCGGCGTGCATCCGTCGATCAGTAAGAACATTCTCAGGCGTCGCTTGTGAGCTTCTTCTTCGGTGGGACGACGGCGTCTTGGCAAGCTTTCGCTACTCGAAACTTGACCACCGTCTTTTTCGGGATTCGAATCTGTTCGCCGGTCCGGGGGTTGCGTCCCTTGCGAGCCTTTCGTTTCGACTTCACGAGTTTTCCGATTCCGGGAATGACGAACTGGCCCGTTCGCTTCGTTTCCTTTACCGCGAGATCGGCAATCGACTTGAACCATGCAGCGGCCTGCTTCTTCGGAACCTGCATCGTTTCCGACATCTGGGCCACGATTTGGGTTTGGGTCATGGGTTTTTTCGCCATTCCTCAAGTCTCCTTTTTCGTTTGCAGCTAACTCGACGTATTGGGTGGTTGAGCTTCGAGCGATACTCAAACGGCGCTATTCTAATGGTCTTACACGAAGTTGACAAACCAGAACGGTATCGCTGCCCTAAAGAGCAGACGGCCACACTGGAACTGAGACACGGTCCAGATTCCTACGGATGTAGCGATGGCGACGACCAACAATGTCAAGGGCTGGCTCGGCGTGCTCATCACCGAGGATTCTAGCTTCCATTGGCGAACCAAGCGTAGACACGTCTAATACGAAACGGCCCGGCGCGGCGCGTGAGTCTGGAGTTCGTTTGTGTTTTTGGACACGACGGGAATCATCAAGGCAAGGAGAATCTACTGCTGTTCCCAGCCAGCGAACAGTTACCTCAAGTCCGAGCACAAGGTGCGCTCCCGTGAACGGCTTGGCGGGCTGCTACGTTTCTACCATCGGGAAGCCGCATGAGTATTTTGACCTCACGGCCAACCGCCTCGATGGTCCGGTGGAACGACTCGCAGAACTTCGAGTCCCGGTCGTGAATGAGGTATCGGCTCGAGGACAGAAAGCCGACATCTGCCATGGTCACGTTGCGAGCCACTTGAGTCATCCACTGTTCGTTCGGATGCGGCGTGATGCCGGCGACGTGGACTCGACGGGTAGCCAGGTGCATGAAGAACAGAACGTAGTACGTCACCAACCCGCCCTGAGTCCACACTTGCGTGGTGAAGAAATCTGTCGCCGCGAGCACGTCCATGTGCGAGCGGATGAACTCCCTCCACGTCGTGGTCTTCCGACGCTCTGGTGCGAGCGGAATGCCGGGGCGTTTCAGAATGTTACCGATGGTTTGGTCGGCCACTTCATGCCCGAGGTTGGCTAGCGCCCCGGCAATCCGGTCGTAGCCCCAGGACTTGTTCTCCTTGGGGTGCTTCCGCCATCAAGTGTTGGTGAGATGACGCTAAGACTTTACGGTGTATTAAGTTACAGTCAGAATAGCGCTTGTGACCTTCGCCGCGCGCTAAATGGAGCGTAAGTGCCCCTTTTGCAAAGAGATGCGTACACATCACCAACAGTAAACAGCGGAAGCACCCCACTGGTAGCCGGTCAGGGCAAGATAAATCCAGACAAAGACCCATCCGTCGGCGTTCCCCCGGTCCAGGAGAAACAACACCGGATAGCTGCAGAAAACCAGGGGGATGGCGATCAAAAAGCGCTCGGGTAGCTCCAAGCCGTCGAGGCTCCGGTCGACGAGAAAGAAAAAAAACAACAGGAAGCCGCCCAGATACAGAACCGTCGCCCAGGCCATGGGGAGTTGCGCCAGACCAGCGTAAACAAGCAGGCCGAACGGACCGTAGGGCACGGCTTCGAAGGGGAGGTAGGCTCTGATGTTGTCGAAGGGCGCCAGCTTGCTGCTGATACCCAGCGGTCGGACGTAATCGTTGACGACGAGATCGGGACGTTCCCCGAAGCCGCTCAGCGGCCAGGCGGCACCAGCGTAGTGGCCGGCAATGACGTAGTGGAAACAAAGACCCAGTCCAGTGCCGAGGAGGAGAAACACCGCCACGAAACGGGGGGCAGTATAGTCGCCGCTGAATCTAACTGTTCTCAGGGGAATCCTCGCCCTTATCGAGATCGGTTGCTACGGCTCGGAAAGGTCTCGGACGCTCTCGACCATTCGTCCGGCGCGGGCGGTCCGACATCCTTCGAGCGCAATGACCTTTTTGGGAGCGGCTCGAGGTGCTTCTGCCATCAACTGAACCCGTCACGTGCTGCGCGTGACACTGCCTGATCGGTCATCTCAATTCCCTGTTCGATTATCTCAAATTCACTGGCTTCGGGTAAGGCGACCCCAGGGACCGCGCCCCCGGGCGCTTCTCCGCTCCACTTGGGCAGCGTTGCTAAGACAGATTTGGCAGAGCCAGGTCGACCGGCACGAACCAGCCGAGCATGGCAGTCTAAAACCCACAATCAAAGCTGGATCAACTTATTGCGGAGCACAGGTTTATGGCGTGAAGGTTCACCGTAGTGTATTCTGCCTGGCGCAATGTGGATTACTTCCGGCACGATCCGCCCGGGGTACGACTGCTATGTAATCGGCTCTGGCCCGGCGGGCATCACGCTCGCCCTGGAGCTGGCCAAGAAAAATAAGAAGGTGCTGGTCTTTGAGTCCGGCACTGCAACGGATGCTCGGGCCGACATGCCAAACGCCATCAACCAAGGACACCTCCCAGACGGCTGGTGGGATCAACACTCTATCCGCACACTCGGTGGCACCTCAAAGGTTTGGACGGGCTGGTGTATCACGCTGACGGAACGGGATTTCGATAACCCGGCCGTCGGCGTTCGCTGGCCGATTACTCGCCCCGAGTTGGTGCCGTACTATCGGCGCGCGACTGAAGTCTTGGACCGAGACACCTCTATCGTCGATGTCGAGACACCCCTGGTGCCCGGGTTCGTCTACCGACCGTTCTCAAGAGCTACTCCGACCCGCCTCGGCCTCAAGTATCTCGATGTACTGGAGAAGTCCTCGACGATTCACGTTGCGCTCGGATTCTCGGTGGTTGGCCTCGACGCCGATACGTCGCGCTCCGCGGTACGGACGCTGACGTATTGTCATCATTCTTCGGGCACCACGCACCAGCTTGCCATCCATCCCGCACAGCCGGTCGTCCTCGCGGGCGGCGGCATCAGCAACGCGCAACTGCTACTTCAGCCTCGATCGGACGGTGCGGTTCCGGTCGGCAACGAGAGCGACCAGGCGGGGAAGTTCCTGATGGAGCATCCGCATTTCATTGGAGTGGCCGAACTCGTGCTTGACGAAGACCTGAACCGGCAACCCAGGCCCGCTGCCTTTGGGGGAATCACCCATGCGATGGTGCCGGACAATGCCCTGACGATGCAGCACGGGTTATTCGGGTGCAGTGTGGACTGTCAAGACCAAACTACCGATCATCCAATGGTCGAGTATCTCTCCAGGGAGTACGGGAAGCCCTTCTATCACTACACCAGCTCGGTACGATCTGAAATGTTGCCCTCTGCCAGTAACCGTGTGTTGCTGACCGGGGAACGCGACGCCGCGGGGTTCTACCGGCCCAGCGTCCGATGTGTCTTCAACGCCGGGGACTTCCTCAACGCGGAGACGACGCTGCGGCTCCTCGGAGAATTGCTGATAGAGTCGAAGAAGGGCCGGGTACGCATTCACAATAATGTCCTATACCGGCGGGCGGACGGTGGCGGGCACATCATGGGAACGACCAGAATGGGCACGAGTCGGTCGACTTCGGTGGTCGATCGAGACTGCCGGGTGCACGGGTACCGCAACCTGTTCGTCGCTGGCTCGTCCGTGTTTCCCACCGGCGGGTACGCGAACCCGACGCTGACGATTGTCGCGTTGTCTCTGCGACTGGCTGACACTCTCGCGACGTCACGGTGAAGATGCCTGACATGACACGCCGCATCTCACGACGGACATTCGTGATGGGGTTCGGCGGTGGTGCCGCTTCCGCTTCGCTCGTCTGGGGACTCTGGGGGTTTAGGCGTTGGCCGCAAACGCCCGGCGAAGAACATCCGGTCATCGCGAGGTGTTGTGCCTACGCCGAGTACGATGGTTGGCTGGTCACGACCGAGGACAAAAGACGCCTCCCCTTAATTATTGTACTGACCTACACCAGCGGCTGGTACCCGAAGGAAACAGGAGGCGAAACGCCGGGGCGATGGACCCATCAGGCCGCCACACTGTCGTTTTTGAACCCGAAAGCGGACGCGACGTTCTCCCTCGACTACGCCGCACGCGCGAAGCAGACGGTCACGGTCAGCGTCGGCGGCCAACTGCTGCAGTCATTCGTCACCGATGCTTCTGGCCGCCGCCGCTGCCGCCGTATTCTCCTCCCCGCCGCAGTGCTGGGAAATGGGGATAGGGCCGAGATTCAGATCACTGTGGACCGGACGTTCGTGCCAGCGAATCTGATCGTGGGCTCGCGCGACGCCCGTGAACTCGGCATTAAGGTCTATCATGCTGCCGTTGAACGCGATCCTGTTCCAACTCCCTGACGGGTACTGCCAAGTTTGACGAAAAGCTAGCTGTGCCCGCGATGGTTCCAATGGAACCCGTTATGTGCTGTACGTAATATTTCCCCTGTTCGCTTATCTCTATTCTCCTGTTCTTCCAGAGCAAATTCACTGAAACTCGGCCGCTCTCTGGTCGCGCGTTTCCGAGATCGTTACCCCTCCGCCATCCAGTGTCTGGAGAAGGACCTCAAGGAGACCGTCATCTATCTTCGCTTTCCCACGGGACATCACAAGCACATCCGAACCACCAATCGACTCGAACGACTTTACGGCGAGGGCCAGCGTCGCTCCAAGGTGATCCCGCGGTCTCCTTCTGAGACGTCGTCCCTGACCTTATGTACGCCACGCTCATTACCGCGTCGCGCCGGTGGCGAGGCGTCCGGATCATCTCCTCTGTCTGCGAGGACGGTCGAGTGTTTTTTGCGTGAGGTGGTGGTTGTGGCGCAACCGAGCGCATGTCGCCGAAGCCCGCCGGCAACGCGATTACGTGACTTGATTTACCGCGGCCGGGCAAGAATGAAATCGAAAGGCTCGGATAGATACTGCCTTTGAAACGAGCCGCTCAACCGCCATACGCCGGCATCGACCACGAAGTGAGACATCACTAGGCCCAGGTAGCAGCCAAAAACGAAACGACCGCCGCCACCCCAGATGAGCTCGTCACTCATCAACATCAGCACTCCGCCGCCAATCAACGCCAGAAGCGCAACGGTGGCTACCCGCCCGAGAGCCCTTCCCTGCCGACGGTTGCCGCTCACGAAATACATGAACACGAAATACTGGAATCCATGCGCCAGCGCGTAGCTCAATATGGCAGAGGGCATGTCGCGGAACAAGAACGTGGGTAGATAGAAGAGAGCACAGAGAAGCAGACCCCCGAGTCGAGCCGGTGACCTGATAATGGCTGGATTGGAAACGAGCACGCCTATCACGAACAAAGGCAGGACGAGATAGACGGCGAGCCCGGTGTAGTAGAGAAGGACCTCTGAACCTTCCAGAACGGTTCCTTCCTGAAGCCCCATCAATCGCACCATCCCCAGAATCCCTGCAATCACTCCCAGATTCAGTATCACTTTCTCCAGCCAGTGCAGTCGCACCGTGTCGGTCGCGGCCGAAACAAAGGCAAGGATCCCGTAGTTCTGCCGCATGTAGTGGTAGGTCTGCCAGGAGAAATAATAGAGCAGAATGTAAGAGGTATAGGCGACACCCAGCGAGTGATAGAGGAGACCGGTGACCAGAACCAGAGTCAGAGGCGCCACCAAATAGCGACCGCGATGTTCACGCATGTAGCTCTTCAGCGGTCTGTCGGTATAGAAGAATAAAGTCGTCGCGACGTGACCGTTGGCGCCCAGGAAGATCAACAGGTTGGTAACCGACTCGATACTGGTAGAGGCAGGCGTGACCCTTGCCAAGAGCGGCATGAGAACCAGAGGAGCCACGGTAGCCAGCAACAGCAGGGAAAGAAAGAGCGTACGGTTTTTCTCGTAATCGGAAGCCTTTTCTGTAGGAGCGGCAGGCTGCGCCGTGACGGCAACCATGATCTCTATCGGCCGGGGAGAGCGGGACGATCTCCATCGAGGCCATGCCCAGGCCCAGTAAACGCGAATCGTCGCCTCCCTGGAGCTCTCGTGGGCTTATCGGGTGAGGAACAGTGAAGTGAACACTTCGAGAGGCGCCGATCTCTTCGAAGAAGATCTCGTGCCGTTCCAGCTCTGCCGATAGAGGTAACACCTGGTACGCGTCCCCAACCGTGACTCCAATCGGTTCGCTGGCGTTGGGTCCAAAGGCTTTCGCGGTGAGAATCAGCGAAAAGCTGCCTGGAAGCCTCCCCATGAAGCTGACCGAGGCCTCTTTGCTCGTCGACCAGCGACCCCAAGGCTCAGCACTGGAAAAACCGCTCAAGCTAACCGGGCGGGGCATGGCTTCGGAGAAGCGAAGCTCAAGCGGAAGAGGGAGCGGGCGGACGCTCCACCCAACGACTCCAATGTAGGCGGCAGCAACCGTCATCAGTGTCACTACCCAGACCTTTGGCCCAAACGAAAGCACGACCGACCAGTTCCTTTACGACGCCTATCCTATCACGGCCCGATTGCTACGTTTCTTCGTGGTAGGTACCATCGACATGCGCCCGAAAGCGCTCAATCCGTCATTCTCGGTGGTGGGCGCGGCGATCGCTGGACTTCAGGCGGGGCGTCGCGGCAAATGCCGTTTGGATGGCTGTGTCACGTACCGACTTTTCATGGTGCTTCCGCCATTAAGTGTTGGTGAGATGACGCTAAGACTTTACGCTGCATTAAATTACAGCCAAAATAGCGCTCACGACCTTCGCCGCGCGCTAAATGGAGCGTAAGCGCTTTTTTTGCAAAGGGATACGTACACATCACCAACAGCAAACAGCGCAAGCACCAGAGGAATCATCAAGGCAAGGAGAATCTGCTGCTGTTCCCAGCCAGCGACCAGTTACCTCAGTCCGAGCGCAAGGTGCGCTCCCGTGAACGGCTTGGCGGGCTGCTACGTTTCTACCATCGGGAAGCCGCATGAGTATTTTGACCTCACGGGCACTAGAGACCCGCTAAAAGGGCGGAAAGGGGCTCATTCTCGGTTTTCGTCTCTAATCCCGATTTTCGAGTGCCAAGTTTGGGCTAAACGGGAGAGCGGACTCTGGCGGTGCCGTACGGCGGCCAAAAAAGAGGCCACCCGATGCCTCCAGAATCGAGGCCGGGGTTACCGCGGCGTAGCGGGCTAGCACGTTCTGGTCCAGGTGCGGCCCGGGCCTGGATCCAGGTCTCCGCCCGGGATCGTGACATCCCGTTGCTGGACGGTGTTTTCCCTGCGCGTACGGGGAACCCGAATCGCCGACATCGCCTCCGACACGCCCCAGATCTGGGGCTCGCCACGGGGCGATGACGATCGAAACGGCCCGGCGCGCCAGTCTTGAGTTCGTTTGTGTTTTTGGACAGGACGGGTGGCGACAAGAAACAGCCGAACATGACAGGTCTAAACTGCGCAATCAACGCTGGATCGACTATTTTCGGAGCACAGGTCTACGAAGCCATCGAAGCGCACAGCCCTGGGCGAAGGACACGCGTGGTGATTCCGCCGCAACGAAACGCCACGCTCAGTCAGAATTCGAACACCGCCATGCAGGAGCACGATCGCCATATTCGTGCCATTAAAAGACACGGCCGACGTGAATGTACAAGGCTCTCAGGCTGCACGGAGCGAAGCATGGTGGAGAACGCGGTCTATCGTTACAAAGCGATCATCGGGTCCGAGATGCGGGCTCGAACGTTGGCGAGGCAACGAGTTGAACACCGGATTGGGTGCGAGATACTTAACAAGATGACCGCGCTCGGCATGCCCGATACGTACTGCGCCGGGTGACTCGGCGACCGGCACAGGGAGGTCAGCCATTTGCTCCGCGCTGTGCAACAACACCACCTCACGGCGGGTTGATCGCCTTGACCTTGCGGGTGAAGTAATTCATGCGCGATGAGCTTTCCCGATTACAGCACACCGAACTCGGCGAGCTGGCGCGCCAGGCGCTCCGCCAGGTACGTGTGACCCTCGGGGCTGAAGTGCAGGGTGTCGATGAAGTAGCGGTCGTTGGAAGGCAAGGCGGTTTCGAGGCCGAGCTCGCCGGGGTCTATTATCGGAACGTTCATCCTGACGGCAACATCTTTGAGTATGTCGGCGTAGGTGTCGGCGTAGGCGAACTGAAAGGCAGCCTCGCCCTCTTGCTTGCGCCGGGGCAGCTCGATGAAAACAGGAACGATTCCCCAGGACCGACAAGCGGTGACGATCGCTTCCATGTTCTTGCGATACTCGCTCGTGGTGGCCCTTGGTACAAGAGACTGCGCCTCCTCCCATTCGTGCTCGAAGGAGCGAAGATGGAACGATTTGATCAGACGGTAGAGATACCAGTAGTCCGACAGGGGCTCCACCGCCATCGCTAGCTGTACCCGACGAGCGTAAGCCATATCATCGACTGGCCGCTGATTCGCGTCGTTCCACCCAATCAAGAACAACGCTACGTCACCCTCAAGCGTCCTCCCGATTCGGCGCAGAAGATGCAAAACCTGATAACTGCTGTAGCCGGTAACTCCGGAATTGACCACCTCGATACGTGCGGAGTTCAAGGCCTGGCCGAGGTGAAACGCGTACGTCTCATCGTCACTTACGCCGTAGCCGAAGGTGATTGAGTCACCGAAGCATAGGATTCGCCTCTTGGTCTTCGGCTTGGGGACGGTCACTTCAGCGCCCCGGAGCCCCACTGAGTTGATCGTTACCGTCTCAGCCAGGAACTCACCGCGAAACCCTGGAATCGGTGACCAGAAGAGCTCGCGGTCCGGACGCATGAAGGGATAGCTGATGTCGATGTCAATAGCCCGGACGACCAAACGAGGACTAGCCGGGCGATCCACCCCGACGAAACGCAGCAAGATCTCGACAGAGCCGAGAAACATCAGCACCATCACGGCTGCGAATAGGAGCTTTCGGCTTCTTCGAGCACCAGTCGTTTGCATCGGCGCTCATGATAGCTGAAAGGCTCAAGGACGAGCAAGCGATGTAGCTCGAAGGAAACGTCTATGGGGAAATTCTAACCCTATCGATTGTGCTACCATCTCGAATCGCCCATAGCACCAAGAACTTTTCGATATGGGTCCATACTCAGGTGGCTCGCCATACTTCAAAATTCAAATATTCTGCCGCATGGCTCGCTCTGTTCGCGGCTTATCTAGCTCTTGCCATAGTCGCCACCTACCCGTTGACATTTCAAGCTACCAACCATGTCTTCGGACTCGGCACCCCTCCACTCAACATTTGGGCTTTGTCATGGGTTAACCGACAACTTGTGCAAGATCCGTTGTCACTCTTCGATGGCAACGTTTTTTTTCCTTACCCCAAGAGCCTCGCCTTCTCCGAGCATCTCTTCGTTCCTTCACTCCTAGCAGCACCTTGGCTGGCGGTTAGCAACAATCCTGTTCTCGCCCACAACGCTGTGAGTCTCATCAGCCTGGCACTGGCTGGCGTGGGTATGTTCCTACTCTGCCGCGAACTGACGGGAAACAACGCCGCTGCCTTCGTTGCCGGCATGCTGTACGCGTTTCACACCTGGAACATCAACGAGCTCATCCGCCTTCAGATCCTTTCCAACCAGTGGTTCCCTTTCTTGCTGCACGCTCTCTTGCGGTTCTTCCGACACCCGAGCCCTCGACGGGGCGTGTGGGTAGGGCTCACTTACGCGCTTCAAAGCCTGAGCTGTATGTATTGGGCACTTTATCTGCCCCTGGTTTGTCTCCCGACGATTCTTCTCCTGCAGGTCCGGCATCGCCTGCGCTCGCGGAAACTACTCCCGCTGGCGGTGAATCTCGGCTGGGCAATCCTAGTGACAGCGATTTTCTTCGTGCCTTATTTGAAGAACTCCAGCGAATATGGTTTTCACCGCGAGGAACCCAACCCGGTGCCTGTCGACCGATATTTCGATGTCTTACCCGGCAACCTGCTCTACTCCGAATGGCT
This sequence comes from Candidatus Marinacidobacterales bacterium, assembly GCA_965219415.1. Taxonomy (GTDB): domain Bacteria; phylum Acidobacteriota; class Vicinamibacteria; order Marinacidobacterales; family DATDRI01; genus CBDCNP01. The sequence goes on along the minus strand of CBDCNP010000002.1, from coordinate 4,673,634 downwards.
AGGAACTGCCAGGGCCAATGAGAACGCGGCTCATTTCTTGGGCTTCACCGCTTTGGGGCTTGGGCTTATCGGGTTGTTCGCATGCAGCTCGAAACCCGACGAAAAGCCGAATTGGTACCGTCCGCTGTTCGTTTTCTTCATTGTCGCCGGTTTCTTCCTGAGTCTCGGCACCGAGATTCGCCTCGGAGAACACAAGCTGGGGCCAGGTCCTTATGCCGCGTTTTTTCGATGGATGCCGGGATTCGGGAGTGTCCGCTACCCGGAGCGGCTCTCCATCTTGCTGATTCTGGGATTGGCGCCCATGGTGGCGATAGGACTCGACCGTCTGAGCCACAGGCTGGGTAAGCCGGTCGTGGTCGTGCTTGGAGGGATCTTGTTCCTCGAGCACCTATCCATTCCTCTCCAACTGGCCCACCTTCCCACCGGAGACGAGACTCCCGAGGTGTACCGCTGGATTGCGAAAGACCCCAGCGCCAAAGTGGTGGCAGAGGTTCCGACCACTCGCTTCAAGAGCGAGCGCGCCGACGCCGATCCTATGTACTACTCAACGGTTCACTGGAAACATACCGTGCAGGGCTTTACCGGGCACTTCCCGCCAGCTTACAACTTTCTACGCTGGCGCCTGTTTCACTTCCCCGACCAAGAGGCGGTGAGCTTTCTGGAAAAACTCGGGGTGGACACCGTCGTGGTGCATCCCGATGACGGCCTGTCTGTCGGGGCAGACCCGCGCTGGACGAGAAGTGGCCCCACTCGTGATGGTGACATCCTGTTACGCTTGAACCGCTCGGCCGGTTTGCAGTTCACGCCATTGCCCGATGCGCAGCCGGCACTGCTGGAAATCGACCCGGAGGGATGGAAGGCGCGAACTAACCTCCGCGGCGCGTCGCGGGCCATCGACGGTGACCCGACCACGTTCTGGAGTACCGAGACCATGCAGCGCGAGCATTACTTCATCGCCGTTTCCTTCCCCTCGGTCAGGAAACCGGCGCGAATCTCGATGATGCTCGGCGACCGCCATCAGTTTCCCATGCGCTTCGAGGTACTGGGACTATTGGAGGACCGGACATGGGCTCGGCTACCCTTTGATCGCGCCGCGGTATATGAGCGTTTGTTCACCCAACTTCTGTATGATCCTCTGTCGGCCAGTGTAGACGTCGAGCTCAGGGAGCCGCGAGTATGGGAACTGATGATACGAATCACCGAGACAGACGGCTTCGAGCTACCGTGGTCGATCTCCGAGATCCGAGTCTTCGAAAAGCCTGAGTGAAATTTTTTCCCGTCAAGACTCCCGGTAAGGTCGAAGGCTGGCGCGGTGCTCCGTCGGCGCGGCCTATCTGTTTCTCCTCGTTTGGTGCTTCCGCCATCAAGTGTTGGTGATGTGACGCTAAGACATTACGGTGCATTAAGTTACAGCCACAATATCGCTCGTGACCTTCGCTGCGCGCTAAATGGAGCGTAAGCGCCTCTTTTGCAAAGAGATGCGTACACATCACCAACAGTAAACAGCGCAAGCACCCATCGATCACCGTCGGGCTCTTCATCGTATCGATGGATTCGAACAGGCGCCGGAGGAGCACTTGAACCGTCTCGTCTTCCTCGGTGGGATTCAACAGCGTCGCCTTGCGCGCGGAAACGCTCTCCGCTTCCGCCATGTGGTCGGCGATGAACTGGTTTTCTTCGTTGTAGGCGTCGGTCGCACGGCCATCCTTTCCGATCGCCAGCGTGTAGACCAGGACGGCGTTGGGTGCGCTTTCGACGGCCTTGAACAACGAGGTCAAGAATGCCGTCAGCTGATCGCGAGCGTCCTCGAGCTTGCGCACCTTGCGCAGGTAAACCGACAACTCGTCGAGCAGAATCAGTGTCGGCTCACCACCGAACAGCTCGCGCAGGGTCTCGGCACCCGGAGCGATGCCGCTTTCGTCGCTCTTGCGCACCCGCGCATACCCATCCTTGCCAGCAAGTGCATAAGCGATCTCACCCCAAGGGGTGTAAGCGAGAAGACCTGCTTCCATCCTCCGCCCATTGGCCGGATCTGCGTTCTCGCCGTCGAAGGCGGCGATACGGACGTGGCTCTGCGGCAGAAGGGAGGGATCGACAAACTCCGCGATACCCGGCACACCCTGCATGCCCCGGGCGGCATGGCACAACGCGATCAGCCCGTGGGTTTTACCGCCGCCGTAGGCGGTGTCGAGCCGGAAAATCGACGCGACTTCACCACCCGCACCCACCAGCCGCCGACACACGTTGGCAAGCAGGTTCTTAAGGCCCCTCGTGGGATAGGTGTTGGCGAAGAAACGGGCCGAATCAAGATATTCGACATTGCCCACCCCGATGATGACTTGAGCCAAGTCCGCCGCAAAGTCGGCCTCGGTAATCGCTCCCTTGAGAACATCCGCGCGTGGCCGGCATGTCTCGAATATCTTTGGAATGGTCATTGCTCCCGCTCCACCGGCTCTCCTATGTCATCCGGCCCGACCGCGTTCCCTGCTGTCCACTGGTCGATCTCGCTTTTCCTGAACCGCCAGGAACCACCAACCTTGAAACCTGGAATCCCTCTCTCTTGGCAACCAAACGGTAAATCGTGCGGTCTTTGATCTTGAGGTACTTGGCCACCTCTCGCAGGGGTTCGGTCAACTTATCATCTGATGGGGTGCTTCTGCCATCAAGTGATGGAATGGACTCCTCCGCTGACATAGACGGCATCGATGTGCCAAAGTCAGTCGAATACGCATCGAAAAGGAGGAGTCCAAATGAAAGATACGACAATCGCTGTGGATCTTGCAAAGAACGTCTTCGAGATTGCCATCTCGGGAGAAGCGGGGAAGGTGTCCAAGCGACTCCGTGTGAGTCGACCCAAATTGGTGTCGTTCTTTGCCAAACAGAGCGCTGCCACCGTGCTTCTCGAAGCCTGCGGCTCGGCTCACTTCTGGGCAAGGACGTTCCGAAGGTTGGGACACGACGTCGTCCTGCTCCCACCTCACCTCGTGAGGCCGTATCGACGCGGGAGCAAGAACGACCGCGCCGACACGAAGGCGTTGCTCGAGGCCTACAGGAACGAGGAGCTTCTTCCCGTACCCATCAAGTCCGTGCACCAGCACACCCTCGCCGCGCTCCATCGCCTGCGCTCAGGATGGCTCTCCACACGGACCGCACGCATCAATGCCGTACGCGGGCTCCTGCGCGAACTCGGATTCATCATCCCAAAGGGCGCTCACTTCGTCGTGCCCGCCCTCTTCGAACTCGTCGAAGACGCTGATTCTGATTTGCCCGACGTGCTCCGTTCGCATCTCCGTGATGCCTGCTCCGAGATTCGAGAACTCAAGGACAAGTGCGCTAGCATCGAGCACGAGCTCAAGGCGCTCACCAAGCAGCTTCCTGAAGTCCAACGACTTCTCGCCATTCCCGGCATCGGACTTCTGACCGCGACCGCCATCGTGGGCTTCGTCGGCGATCTTCGCCGCTTCCCATCGGGGCGCCGCTTCTCGAGCTACCTCGGCCTAGTTCCCAAGGAAAACTCCAGTGGCGACATTCGCCGCCTCGGACGCATCACCAAGCGTGGCGACTCCTACCTCCGTATGCTCCTCACCCAGGGCGGGCGCGCCGTGCTCCGCGCGGCGAACGTCAGCAAGAGCCCGCCCGACAAGCTCCGCGCCTGGGCTCGGAAGGTCCACCGCTCGCGGGGACACAACAAGGCCGTGATTGCTGTCGCCAACAAACTCGCCCGGATCGTCTGGGCCGTCTCCACCCGCGAGAGTGAATTCCAGTCGCCGGTGGCCGCTTAGACTTAGAGGCTCCACTTTCGTGTTTTCCTTTTTCCCTTCCAAAAGAGGCTGCGACGATACCCATCCAACTGATGGCGTACCGGTCGGACCGGCGCGGGGTCAAGCCAATAGCAACACTGGCCCTAAGAGGCCGTTCAAAGTGATTGGCTCCTCGCGCGCGGATTTTCCATCATGGCCCGGAGCACCCAAGACGCTCCTCACTGAGGCCGAAGATACGTTTGCAGTCTGACCCACCCGTCACGACGCGATGGATGCGCAGCTTCGATGGAAGATTTATTAAGAAAGGGGCTTGACTAGAGGAGTCCAGATATGTTGCTACGCCGCTAGAGGCATTTGAAGGCTAGTGTGCTGTGCCCAGCCAGCAACCAGTTACCTCAGTCCGAGCGCAAGGTGCGCTCCCGTGAACGGCTTGGCGGGCTGCTACGTTTCTACCATCGGGAAGCCGCATGAGTATTTTGACCTCACGCACGTCTGCGCCAAATAGGGGAAGCCAGGCGCTGACCGGGGGCCGTGCGGCGGCGGAAAAAGAGACCACCCGAGGAACCCAGAATCGAGGCCGGGCTACCGCGACGTAGCGGGCTAGCACGTTCTAGTCCAAGTGGGCTTGGGCCTCCTTGATGTCCTTACTTGCCTCGGATTCGGCCTCAATCAGGGTCCAGCAATGCTTGAGAGCATATCTCGTTCATCGTCGTTCCTGTTGCCCCGGTACGCGCGCCGGACTCGTGAGGTCGACGAGGCGCTCTTGGGGACGTACTTGTCGGGCACAAATAGCCGCCGGGTCCGCAAAGCGCTGAAACCACTGCTCGGTGAGGAGCACCTATCGAAGAGCGCGCTGTCTCGCGTGGTTAGTCGGCTGAAGGAGCGCTTCGAGGAATGGCAGAACCGTGCTCTCAGCGAGGAGGTCTACGCGATCGTTTACCTGGACGGCTTCCACCTGAAAGTGCGGATGGCGAAACGTGTGATCAGCGTACCCGTACTGGCCGCGCTCGGGGTCGCGCCAGACGGGCACAAACGTCTGTTGTCATTGCGTCTGGCGGTGAGCGAAGCCTCGACGCATTGGGGCTCCGCGCTGGAGGGACTCCAGGCTCGAGGACTCCGGGCTCCCAAGCTAGTGATCAGCGACGGCCACAGGGGGCTGACGAAAGCGCTGGAGAAGTGGCCGGGGTGCCGGTTGCAGCGATGTACCGAGCACAAGCGCGCCAACTTGCTCCAACATTGCCCGGCGCACGCACGCCGTGAGCTCCGGCGTGACTACAACCGGATCGTCTACGCCAAGAACGGGATCGATGCTCGCAAAGCCTATGACGAGCTCGTCGCCAAGTGGACGCCTCTCGCGCCGGCCGTCGTCCGAAGCCTAGAGGAGGCCGGTAATCAGCTGCTGACCTTCTACGAATTCCCTCGTGCCATGTGGAAATCGTTTCGAACGACCAAAGCTCTGGAGAATCTCAACCGCGAGTTTCGACGCCGGACGAAAACCCAAGCGTCGTTCTCCAGCGAGGAGTCTGCGGTCGCTTTGCTGTTTGGGCTTATCGCCTCTGGCCAGATTCAACTACGACGCATCGACGGCTACCAACGTCTGAGCGAGGTTCTCGAACACGCGGAGGTTGCCGCCTGATATGATACTCTGATGACGGAGTGGAGGGCGCCGTTCTTTTTCCACGGACCTCGGGACACATCCAGGACGGAAGCGATTCTCCAAGACGTGGGCGCGACGATTAGATAAACGTAGTCAACGCGCCGTTTCCCTCTGCTCGTACACGTGGATCTCGGGAATACTCCAGCCAATCGTACCTCTCTCGGTCCGGTGGATGAACAGACGCAAGCGCTCCATCGGCATGGGCTCGAGATCGTAGCGAAGCCGTGCTTCGGTCGGTCGCTCGACCAGCTGTCGCATCAACTCCGCTTTGTAAGGGAGATCCTCGATCTGTGTTACCCGGTAGCCGCGTTGGCCGCGGTAGCCGTTCATCTCCAGATTGCGCGCGAACTCCCCGTAGGGGAACGCCACCTCGATCTCGACGCGCACGGGACGCTGCGGCCGATCGAAGGCGATCTCGAAAAAATACCCCTCTCTCTGTCCCTCACCGGTGGTCCATTTGGTGAGGCGGTCTCCGTCGATCGCTAGCTCCGGAGAGGTCACGCCATTGGCTTCGAGGCGAAACGTGCTCCGGTCGATCTCCCGGCAGTGGCACTCGCGCGGGAGTCCGAGGTCGTCTCGTCCTTCCCCCTCCGATGCTACCCGATATAGACGTTCGCCCCCGAGCTGGTAGTGGGCCCACAATGGGTCGCTTCGATCTTCGAACGTGCTCAGGAGTGTCATGGCGTCGCCAAAGCGGTCGAGGCGGCGCATTCGAAACCTTCGGTTCGTTTCCCAGCGTTTGGGATGGACGAGCGCGAGTCGGACATCGAGCGCCCGCAGCAAGTACAAAGAGCGTTCATCGGGGAAATCCCGGAGCTCCCACTGCAATAGCTCCATCGCCGGCGGATAGAAGCTCGGCTTCGAGAACAGGATGGGACGTTCATGGAACGTAGAGAAATAGGCTTCGAGCGACGTTTTTCGAATCTCGTGGAACCGACGGACCGGAAGCTCGGCCACCGCTCCGGCCTCGGGGTAATCACGGAGCCACTCGTACGCCGATGGTAGCGCGTCTCCAGTGGGGATCTCCATACCCTGAGTTCGACGCGGAGACCATTGCTCCGCCACGACGAGTCCGCCGGCGAGCAAAGCGCAGACGATTTGCTTCTGTCTCGACAATCGGCCGAAGAGTTGGGCGACGCCTCGTCCGAGGAACACTGCGAGCGCCAAGTAGACCAGAACCGCCATCCGTGCCGGCTCTCTCAATCTTTCGAACGGAGCGGCCATTCGGAGAAGCTCGAACGGGCCGACCCCGACATACTGCCCCTGAATCCATAGGTGAGGACCAGCGGCGAGGAAAAAAGCGAGAATGCCGGTCAGTGCGAAGGCGAGCCAGACGATGAGTGGGGCTCCACTCGTCGCCGTCTTGCGGTCGCGTATCAGACTAAAGACACCCCAGATGCCGAGCCCGACCGCGACATAACCTAGAAAGTAGGATGTGAGGCGGTACGGGGCGAGGTCGTCGAAGAGAAGACTTCCCGGAGGCGGCTCGAAAAACGCCCAAAGGTCGAGAGTGGCTGGCTCGCCAGTAAAACCGTATCGCTCGAAGAGCTCTTGGTAGCGCGACGCCACCACGAAAACGATGATGGCGCTCACGAGCCCGCCCGCGGCCAGGAGGCCGAGTTGGCGAAGGTGCCGCCAGGCACGGCATGAGAACAAGTACGCTGGTAACACGATCGCGAGCGCAATAGAGAAAAAAGCGAGGTAGTAGAAGCTCGACAAACCGAGGAGGGTGATCGTCGCCGCGAACGCGAGCGCGTAGCGCGCCTGGCTCCGGGTGCACGAGCGATGAAGGAAGAATAGCGCCAACGGAATCCATTGAACCGAGACGAGCTGAAGCTGCGCGAGGTGGGAGAGCACGTAGGAGTTGAACGCGTAGAACAGAGCGGCCACAAACGCGGCCATACGGCTTTCGGTCAGCTCTCGAACGAGCAAGTGACATGCGAACGCAGCCGACGCGAGGCTCAGGAAAGTCAGGACGTTGATGGCGAGCACCCGATTCGAGATCGCCTCGAACAGCGGCCAAACGAGGATCGCCTCGGTGAGCATCGGTTCGGAATAGGCTAGTCCGAGCGGGTGAGGGTAGTAGGAGTTGGCGTCGAAGAGTTGTCCCAGCTCGGGAAAAAGGTGGCTCGATCCCCACCAGATAATCCACAGGCCTTGTAACGAGTCCCCGTCGTCGGCGAGGCGGTTCGCCGGGGACAAGCTCATGGGTGCGAGGAGCACCACTGCAATAGTGAGATAGCCCAGAAAAAACGCGAGGTGCTCCCAGATAGAAGCTGCGCTCACGTTGTTAAATCGTCCCGTCGACACGCCTAGCTCATTCTAGTCGAAGGTGCATCCCGATCGTCTTCGGCGACGAAAGGAAGCGATGAGCGCTAGTCGATGCGAGCGTTGTTGCTCCGTGCCGACTTCCGGGGACGCTCTTGGAGTCCAATGAGCTGCGCTGTGATCACCCACAGTATACGCAAGCCGTCTTTCACCGGGCTCAGCTTCGAGTAGCTGCCCGTGGGACGCTCGCGGTAGCCGATCGGAACTTCCCGGATCGCCATACCTTCCCGCACCGCGCGTAACGTCAGCTCGGTCTCGATCTCGAAGCCGCTACTCTGCAGCTGCACCGCCTTGCGGAATCGGCGATTCATGGCCCGGTAGCCGCAGAGCACGTCATGGAGTGTTGTTCGCGTCAAGAGATTCACCAATCCGATGAAGAACCGGTTGCCGAAACGCCGGAACCCGGTGAGTGCTTCGGCTGAAGCGTTTACGAGACGGTTTCCCACGACCATGTCGGCTTCGCCCGCAAGAATGGGCGCGAGCAGCGTGTCGAGATCCTCGGCGAAATAGGTGTCGTCGCCGTCGACGAGGACACAGATGTCAGCATCCACGATCTCGAAGACCCGTTGCACGACGAAGCCTTTGCCGCGTCTCGGTTCCGCGACAACTCGAGCACCGGCCTCTCGGGCTCGTTCGGCCGTTTCGTCTGTGGAAGCGTTGTCGAAAACGCAAATCTCCCCTTGGGGAAGGACCCGGCGGAAGTCACGTACGATTTTGGCGATAGTGGTTGCTTCGTTGTAGCAGGGAATAGCGACCGCAACACTCGGGCTCAGGGAAAACCTCCTTACGCTTCGACGGAAGCTACACTTTATAACGTTTACGCTGCAAACGGCCAATCCAGCGGCTCCACCCCCGGGGTGCGCGAGTGGTATAGCAAGTCCTTTTGAAACATATGGATTCGTCCCTGCTTGCAGAAGCGGTGCCCACCTCGGAGCGAATCCCGGTCGGACGACGATGAGGTGGACGCCCACTCTCGTCATTCCGCTGCTGATGGTGGAGATGGTCGGGTTTTACGCGTATCGGATGCTCGCGGCCGAGAGCACCAGGGTCGACGATGCCTATATGTTTCTGCGCTACACCGACAATATTCTGGCCGGAAATGGGTTCGCTTGGAACCCCGATGGACCACGAACGTACGGGTGCACCAGCATTGCCCATGCTTTCTTGGTGGCTGGGGCACGCGCCCTCTTTCCAGATAGCCGCCGGAGGGACGCTTCTCACGTGTAAGTCCGCCGTCTTCGGCGGACTTACACTGGTTCTAGTGGCGGTCGCGGGCGCACTCCACGCCAAGAGCGGGTGCTTCCGCCATCAAGTGATGGAATGGACTCCTCCACTGACATAGACGGCATCGATGTGCCAAAGTCAGTCGAATACGCATCGAAAAGGAGGAGTCCGAATGAAAGATACGACAATCGCTGTGGATCTTGCAAAGAACGTCTTCGAGATTGCCATCTCGGGAGAAGCGGGGAAGGTGTCCAAGCAACTCCGTGTGAGTCGACCCAAATTGGTGTCGTTCTTTGCCAAACAGAGCGCTGCCACCGTGCTTCTCGAAGCCTGCGGCTCGGCTCACTTCTGGGCAAGGACGTTCCGAAGGTTGGGACACGACGTCGTCCTGCTCCCACCTCACCTCGTGAGGCCGTATCGACGCGGGAGCAAGAACGACCGCGCCGACACGAAGGCGTTGCTCGAGGCCTACAGGAACGAGGAGCTTCTTCCCGTACCCATCAAGTCCGTGCACCAGCACACCCTCGCTGCGCTCCATCGCCTGCGCTCAGGATGGCTCTCCACACGGACCGCACGCATCAATGCCGTACGCGGGCTCCTGCGCGAACTCGGATTCATCATCCCAAAGGGCGCTCACTTCGTCGTGCCCGCCCTCTTCGAACTCGTCGAAGACGCTGATTCTGATTTGCCCGACGTGCTCCGTTCGCATCTCCGTGATGCCTGCTCCGAGATTCGAGAACTCAAGGACAAGTGCGCTAGCATCGAGCACGAGCTCAAGGCGCTCACCAAGCAGCTTCCTGAAGTCCAACGACTTCTCGCCATTCCCGGCATCGGACTTCTGGCCGCGACCGCCATCGTGGGCTTCGTCGGCGATCTTCGCCGCTTCCCATCGGGGCGCCGCTTCTCGAGCTACCTCGGCCTAGTTCCCAAGGAAAACTCCAGTGGCGACATTCGCCGCCTCGGACGCATCACCAAGCGTGGCGACTCCTACCTCCGTATGCTCCTCACCCAGGGCGGGCGCGCCGTGCTCCGCGCGGCGAACGTCAGCAAGAGCCCGCCCGACAAGCTCCGCGCCTGGGCTCGGAAGGTCCACCGCTCGCGGGGACACAACAAGGCCGTGATTGCTGTCGCCAACAAACTCGCCCGGATCGTCTGGGCCGTCTCCACCCGCGAGAGTGAATTCCAGTCGCCGGTGGCCGCTTAGATTTAGAGGCTCCACTTTCGTGTTTTCCTTTTTCCCTTCCAAAAGAGGCTGCGACGATACCCATCCAACTGATGGCGTACCGGTCGGACCGGCGCGGGGTCAAGCCAATAGCAACACTGGCCCTAAGAGGTCGTTCAAAGTGATTGGCTCCTCGCGCGCGGATTTTCCATCATGGCCCGGAGCACCCAAGACGCTCCTCACTGAGGCCGAAGATACGTTTGCAGTCTGACCCACTCGTCACGACGCGATGGATGCGCAGCTTCGATGGAAGATTTATTAAGAAAGGGGCGTGACTAGAAAGAAAGGGGCTTGACTAGAGGAGTCCAGATATGTTGCTACGCCGTGTTTGAATGCTAGTGTCAACTGGCCTGCCTGTGTCGGCGAACGCCATTAATAAGGATGTCGGCGTGCACACGAAGGTGTCTCTGAACGTCAGGCACCGTGTGGTCAGCCCAACCCGCATCGCCGAAAGAACTGCGTCTCTCGAAATCAAGCTCAAACTCTAGCACACGAGCGGGTTACGCGGCAGCCACCAACACTTGATGGCGGAAGCACCATTCGTAAGGCATGGAGGTCGACTAAAGAGTCTCAGGACGCATGTGAAGAAAGAGAATGACGTCGCGGACGGATCGCCAGTCGGTACAGATCATGATCAGTCGATCGACTCCGATGCCTTCCCGGCCGGTGGGCGGCAACCCGTGCGCCAGGGCACGGATGTGTTCGTTGTCCATGTCGTGAGTCTCCTGGTTCCCACGCTCTCGTCGGCGAAGCTGCAGCTCAAACCTTTACTTTTCATCCTCGTCATCTTGACAGCCTATTACGTCTGTAGTATATCTGTCCACATGAAAAAGAGAAAGAAACATTCGAAACCCCGACGTCCACTTTCCAAGACCGAGTGGACGGTCATGCTGCTGTGTTGGAGATTGGGACGAGCAACCGCGCGGCAGGTTTACGAGGCGTCGGACGGCCGGCGAGACTATCGGACGATAAGAACCCTTCTCGACCGTATTGCTGCGAAGGGGTTTCTGCGTTTGGGGAAGCTAGACCGCTTGAGCGTCTACACACCCGCGGTCAGACGTCAACGTGCATTCTCTGAAGCCGTTGCGGAGTTCGTCGACAATGTGCTCGAACGTTCTGTCACTCCTGTCTATCTCCACCTCGCGGAGCGCGACGACCTCAGCGAAGAAGAGGTTCGCTTTTTCCGTCATCAGCTGGAAAAAGAGGAAAACTTATGAGCGCGGAGGTGGCAAGCCAGTGGCTCGACGGGATGCTCTCCGTAAGCCTTCAGTTCACGGTGCTCGTCGGCGTCGTGGCATTGCTGCTTGCCGTGCTACGGCCGTTAACCCCGAGGGTGCGTTACCTGGTTTGGCTGATAGTTCTTTTGCGTCTAGCGCTCCCCGCGGGCATAACGTCCCCGTTCGGAGTCCTGCCGCCATCCACCTCACCAACGGGAGTCGTGGATTCCCACGGTGGGATACGCTCAGCGCCGAAAGCGTCTCCCGGGACGTCCCCTTCCCAAGAAACCATTACCAGCTCAACCCCGAAATCATCTACGGGCGCGTCCACTCCCCTCACGGTTTTTACCGCCTGGGCTGGCATCGTGATCTTTCTTGTAGGGATTCACTTGGCTCGAAGCGTTCGACGCCGAAGGCGTGTCCGGTCAGCGATGGCGCCTCTACCGCCGAAGCTTCACGAGCGAATCGAAGCTATCCGGCATGAGGTCGGTATACGGCGAGGTGTGAGCGCCTGGGTCGTTGAGGACGATGTGCTGGGGGGACCCGCGATTCAAGGTTTCCTGAGGCCCCGCTTGCTCCTGCCGGCGGCCCTCGTTCGAAACTGGCATTGCGAAGAACTTGATTCGGTATTGCTCCATGAGATGGTCCACCTCAAACGGTGGGACCCGATGGCGCGCGCACTCGGGAACCTTCTTCAGATCTTCTACTTTTTCCATCCAGCTGTTTGGTGGGTGAATCGCTGTCTTCGCGAAGAGCGAGAGAAGGCTTGTGACGACGCCGTGGTTCAGCGTCTTGGTGGAAAGAAGAGCCTCTACATGAGGAGTCTTTTGCGTTTGGTCGAGGAACAGCCTCCGAGCATCTTGGCTCCGGTGCTTCGGATGGTGACGGCCAAACGACCGCTAGCAAGACGTCTCCAACGCATGTTGCAACCCAAATACAACCCCAATCCCAAGCTGGGGTTCTTGCCGTTGTCCGGGCTCATTCTTGGTGTCGGCCTTGGCGTCGCTCTGTCTATGGAGGCTGGTTCACCCACGGAGGGGCAGCTGGAGTCAGAGTCACGGATCTATGCCACGATGTGGTCGCGTGACGCCTTTTTTGCTGAGTCGATAGATGAACTGGAGGGCTCTGAGAGAATCAGGTTAACCGGAGATTTCACACTCGGGGAATCGATGACGCCGTGGAAACCAGACGCGGACAGGCTGGCAGCTGAAGACCCACGACTGTTCGACAGGCTCAAAGAGCTGGGACGCTTGAGCTGCCGGTTTTTCGTCAATCCACAAGGCCACGTCGTAGGTGTTCGCTGCTCAGAAGAGGTGGCCGGGGACCTTCAAAAACCTTTTCTGGATGTTTTGAACGCCGCTCGTTTCGAACCGACGGTTCACTATGATCGTGGTCCCGTCATGGTAGAGATGGAGGTCGATTACCTCATTAATCCTAAACCGGAGCGGAGGTCACTCTATGATGCTGGCCAGCCGCTCATCGGCGACGAGGTCGTAGAGGTTTCCAACGTCGTTCCTGATTCAGACACTCCGCTGACTTGGGAAAGGCCAAGGTACATCAAGATTCTCGAGAAGGGTGATCTGCCGGTCCTTGAGGCTACCGACGAGGAGTTCATCTGGTCCTTCTTTCTCACGATAGATGGGAGCGGGAACGTCGAATCCGCAGAGCCAGATCCACCCCCCGACTGGCCCGACGGCCCGACGGTGCCGCCACCAGCGGAGTTGCTTCCATATGTTGAGACCTTCCGCTTCGAGCCGGTCCTGCTGGATGATGGCTTGCCGGTCCGAGTATACGCAATGCTCGACCTGCGCCTTTCGACGCAAGGCCTCCAGGTCGCGACCCGCGCTGCGGGAAGTGAGGAAGAGCTAGATCGAAGATTTTCGGAGGTCTATCGGCTGGAAGACGGTCAGAACCTCGATCTTCTTCCGCCCCCTCATCCGCCGGAGCGGATGCTCTTCTATCGCACCGGTAGCCCCCGTCAGGCCCGGGCCATACCGAGTGCGCCGGACCAGATGATCATTCTGTGGCAGGACGGTCGCCCTATGTACAGGGGCTCGTGCGGCGGTTGCAACAACCTTCTTGACGTTCTCTATAATATCGGTTTTCCACCTCACACCGTTCGCTTCGAGGAAACTGCCGAGCGTATCTTGATCGAGACGGACATCATAATGCGAGAGGGTGCTCCTCGCCTAGAACTCTTGGCTGAGCTAGGGGATATCCTGAAGGAGAAGTTCGACCTAAGCATCGGTTTCGAAGCAACCTCTGAGCCGACAAAGACGCTTGTCTTGAGAGGCACAATCGGAACCATTCCGCTCGATGACGTATGGGACGGGGCACGGGTCCTCCACGTGTTTACGCATGCGAAGAACGAGGATCGAGGTGGTGGTGGTGATTCGGTCGTGGACGCTGAGGATCTAACCGAGATGTTGGCAGATCACTTGGGGATGCCCGTTGTCGACGAAACCTCTGGGAGCGCTACGGAACCTTACGAGGTGCTACTTCACAACTCCGCCTATAGCACGACGCAGATCGACCTTCTGATTCAGAACCTAGAAGCTCAAACGGATCTTGAGATTGTGCTCGAACAACGGCCTCAGCAAATGGTCGCTGTTATCGAGAGTCAATCCTGACTGGACACCAAGGAGGCTCCTTGACCCTGCCCGGGTTTTGTGGACACCAACCGAGGCGCGACAACGCGCCTGGAGGCGTCCATGGGAAAGCGACGACGCAGGAAGTTCACGGGGGAGTTCAAGAAGGAAGCGGTCCGGCTGTTCAGGGAGGGCGAACGCAGCATCGGCCAGGTCGCTAAGGAACTGGACCTGACGGAATCGGCCCTTCGAAACTGGGTGAAACAATACAAAGTTGATCACGGTGAAGGTCCACGCGAGGCTCTGACGACGGCGGAACATGATGAGCTGGGTTCGCTACGACGTCGAGTGCGCACGTTGGAGCAAGAGCGAGAGATATTAAAAAAGGCGGCGGCCTTCTTCGCGAAAGAAAGCGAATGAGATTCAATTTCATTCACGCGGAGCGGGCCAACTACCCGGTGCAGGTGATGTGCCGAGTCCTGAGGGTATCGACCAGCGGCTACTACGCTCAGATGAAGCGCTCGCCCAGCAAGCGAGGTGCTTCCGCCATCAAGTGTTGCTACGCAGCTGCGGGCAGTGGTACAGGTGCAGAAGAGACCGGGTTGCGCGCCCTACTGAGCACGAAAACCTCGCACAGCGGACAAAATCCCAGTGTGCACGGATATGTACCCGACACAACTCAGCGGGTATTCCGTTACGCCGTTCCGTTGATTGGGTTGTCCAATGATGACACCGATCGATTGATCGGTCATTCAGACTTCGGGCTCACGTCCTCTGACGGAAAGGACCCAGTCAACAAATTGATAGGGAAACTGACGGAAGATGTAGATGAGGAGTCGTGGGCAGTGAATGTGCCCAAAGTATACGGCACGGTGGTAACACGTACACCATTAGAGGCGGAAGCGCACGCCTTGCGACGCGCACGATTTGCTGCTGACTTAATCACCTTCGCTCTGCAAGCCGGAGCCAGCCACTTGGACACACTACATGACAGCGAGCGCCTAGATTGGGACGCCGCAGAGTCCATGACGACGGTGTCCACCCGACCATGGTTGCTTTTGTGTGAAGACAAGACGCTGAAGGGTTGGGTGCGTTCAGTGCCACTGACATTTGTCGACAATAAGGCGCAGTTGCGGACGGCGAAAGAGAGGTTGCGAATATTTTTTCGCCACTTCCAGCGAGTGGCGACATCCGGGGATGCCGTTGAGCAATTGGAGTCCAGCGCGCGGAGTGTTCGTGAAAACAGAATAGCGAAGGCCGTGCAGACTGCGGTGCATTGGCTGGCTGAAGCAGCCCGCACGCTGGAGGATGAGTACCAATTATTGCCCGTGTGGACGGCTCTCGAAGCTGTGCTTTGCGCGATAGAATATCCTCCGATATTCGACAAGCGTCGTGTCGACATCAAGAAGGCGCTTCTCAAAGCGATCGACGAGATTGGCGACGACGAGGACAAAACAGATAAGGCGGGAGTCGTTAGGGACTTGCTGAAGGGACGGCTCCTGAACAATACGTGGCCTATACGAACGAGACTAGAGTTGTTCGCAAAGGCGTTCGGCGTCAAATTGCATGAAGGTGATACTGAGGTCGTAAAGCGGCTGTCTCGGATTCGGGGCCAGGCGGTTCACACAGGAGGCGACCGCGCGGATGGCCTGGGGTGCGAAATTGCGCAACTGAAGTACTTGGTGGAACGGATGATAATGGCGGCATCAGTGTGTGGCGTGCGGGCGTCGACTGGCGACAAGAAACACGTAATCAAGATTGTGGGGATCGAGCCTGGTGCCACTGGAGCGGCAAGTATATATATTGACGGTGAGGAAGTGCCTTACACGTTGAGTTGGAAGCGCAGGCCCGACGGCTCGGAGGCAATGGTTATAGAGTCGGATGGTCGGGTTTACGACGAGAGCAATAGTGTAATCGCTTGAAGTAAATTTCAGAACATCTTGTCCATCATCATTATTTATCCGGGACTGGACTCTAGGCTCGGACCGCCCTCGAGCACATGCTGGAGAGCGTGGTCAGCGCGCGAGGGAAAGTGCTGAGGACGAACTTCTCGGCGACCAGCCGAGTAACGCGAGCAACCAAGCTGACTCAGGCTGCCTCTCGCCACTCGTATCGATGGTGCAATCCACCGACTCGCGGCAGTGCGACTACTTTCGCCGTAGGAGACGGTCGGTGCGTGACCGCTCTCAAGCTCGGTGTGTCCTTGTTCAGCCCCAAGTGGCAACGGTCCTCGTGATAGTAGCTGATGTAAGCTCGCACGAGCCGGATGAGATGACATGCGCCGAGAACCACGACGTGCTCAAGGAGCTCGCGACGGCAGCTGCCGACCCACCGCTCCGCGGTTCCGTTTTGCCATGGGCTGCGAAACGAAGTGCGAACGGGTTTTGTGCCCGTTGCTTTGATGAACTCGATGACCGCAGCGCTAAAGATGAAGTCGCGATCGAAGATGAGATATTTCGGAGCGGTGTCGTAGGGAAACGCTTCACGCAGTTGCTGAATAACCCAAGCAGACGTCGGGTGGAACGTGGCGTTGAAGTGAACGATGTGCCGACGGCCGTGCTCGATGACGAAGAAGCCGTACAGCAGCCGGAGCGAAGCGGTGGGCACGGTGAACAGATCCATGGCGGCGATATCGTCTTTATGGTTGCGCAAGAAAGCCATCCATCGCTTCAGCTGGTCGGGCTCCGCGGGATGCCGCGGCAGGTATCGCGACACCGTAATCTCGGAGATGATGAAACCGAGCTTGGTGAGCTCAGCATGGATGCGTGGCGCCCCCCAGCCGTCTTGCGCCATCGTGCGGACGAGGCGGCGAATCTCGGCATCAATCCGAGGCCGACCGGGATGGCAGCGCTGCGACATCTTTGCCCAGTACCGTCGGAATCGGTCGCGATGCCAACGGGCCACGGTGTCCGCGTGGACGATGAGCAGGCGGCTCGCCCACACGCGCCACGAAGCTCGAAGAGCAACCCAGAAAGCCCGTTCCGTGTCTTCGAGCGGTGGGCGTGGGCGCTCTTTCTTCAGCGCCGTCACTTGCTGCCGCAAAGCGACGTTCTCCAACACCAGGTCGGCGCGGCGCCGACACATCGCCCGAATGACACGGACGCCAAGTGAGACGAGGAAGACAACAACGTCGAGCATAGCGGTGGAGTTTCGCCGTCTTCGGCCCGGAATTCAAGCGGAGCGTAAGTCCTTGATTTCGTGGGCGGAGCAGTTTTGACGATGCACAACCGGCGGAAGCACCCCACGGGTGCTCCGCGATAGGCGGGGCGGACACGGACTCTATGCAGTCGGACGCGGATGCCCGAACTCGCCTACTGGATGACCCGCCGCCAATAGCATCTTCCGAATTCTCCGCAGAAAATCGGGTGATTTCAGCATTTCGCTACTAAAGTGAGGATCGGAGGGGAGCACCAAGTCGCATACACGTCCATTTTTATCCAGTTTGTAGAGTATGACAGTGGCTTGTCTATCGGGAGCCTTTCCTTCGTGAGCTTCTCCTTTTGCTTGTGGCCCCCACCTCTCGGGGAACGACCGCGCGAGCAGCCACATCGAAGCCTCCGCCTTCGGCGGGCTAAACTTCGACACGATCGTAGCGTACTTGACCTTCCCGTCTTTCAACTGGCCGTTTAGAATTTCGCCGCCCTTGTATTTCACCGTCTGCTGGATAATCTTGCTCTCCCCGAGGGCGCTCCGCTCGATGTTCTCGAGGTGAACCAATTCGAAGTGTACCAGGGCCTTCCGGATGGACTCGTAAAATTCATGAAATAGGCCGCTCTCTACCTTCCCACGTGCGAGCCACCTGCAAAGTGTCTCTGGGGTTATGCCAACGGACTGCGCTGCATCCTTATAGCTCATCCCTGCTCGAACGCACCTGAGGATCTTCTCTTGGCGCTCGGGGGTGAGTTTAGTTTTCCGTCCAGCCATGTTTGGGGGAATCTTAAAATTCACGGAATTGTCCGCTCTTGGCCTCTTTCCTGGCAATTGCGCAGTCTTATTCTCCCCCATTCGGCGCACACGTCCATTATCCGGTAGGAGGCAAATGACGGTGGGTTGTCTATCGCGAGCCTCTCCTTCGTGAGCTTCTCTTTTTGCTCGTGGCCCCCACCTATCGGGGAACCGCCGCGCGAGCAGCCACGCCGACCTCTTCCAGTTCCGCGGGCGAGACTTCGTCGCGGTCGTAGCGTACTTGACCTTCCCGTCTTTCAACCGGCCGTTTAGGATTTCGCCGACCTCGTCCTGTGCCAAAACTCGGCCCTTTCGAAATAGGCCATAAATCAGCAACTTAGAGTCTGTGTTTGCGGCCGTGCCCAGGGCCGAGCGCAAACAAACGACGAAATCATGCAGGCATAGTCCCGGCAGATCGGAGACCGATCAGGTTCGGGGCGCGCGGATGAATAAATAGAAGGCACAGGCACCAGAGACACGCCAGAAGGGCTGAACGGGCCTCATTTTCGGGTTTTGTCTCTAATCTCGATTTCCGAGGGACAAGTTTGCGCCAAAGGAGGGAGAGGGCCGCGGACCGGGCCGTGCAGCAATGGAAAAGAGGCCATCCGAGAGGTCCAGAATCGAGGCCGGGGCTACAGCGGTTATCTCTTCCATCGAGCCGCTGATAGCTAAGATCAGTCGTTTTCTGCTATCAAGGGAGAATTCAAATCCGCAAAAAAGTCGCCCCAAGCTCTTCTGGCACGCCTCTTGCGCGTGGCGATGCGCTCGGGACGAGAGAGTGTAGCGATATGCGGAGATTCTTCGATCAATCGAAGAACCAAGAGCACGTTACGCCTACCGTCGGGCAACGGCTTCAACGGTAGAACCTCTGGTGCGTAGCGTCGCCAGATCTGACCAGGACCCCATTCTCTCCAACGCTCAGCTCTCAATCGAATGCGCTGCGCTAATGGATACTCTGGATTCTCGCGATCCGGTGGCGGCCCGACCGTTCTCGCGAACCGCAGGATGGTCGGTTCGTGGGAGAGAAAAAAGTCCAGCGGGACCTCTGCGTCATGCCCGGGAGAGAGAACAGGTTTGGGCTCACGCATCGCGACGTGGCGGTCGACTAGGCCGTTACGGTCGTAGATGTGTAGGCCAGAATAGTATCCGAGCCCGCCGATCGCTGTATAAACGACGCTGTCTCCCGGCTCGAAATACCGCTTGAGCGTCAGCGCGGCCTCCTTCCGGAGGCGGAAGTTCTCGACTCCCGTACTCCATAAATCGTACTCAGTGCGGAAGGAACTGCTGTAGCGAAAACGAGAGGCGCGGCGCACAGATTCGGGAACCAGATGCACGTTCCAAGCGGGAAGGAGGCCCACCGTGATGGTCGTTATCACTACCGCCATGACCACAAGGCGCGATGAGAGCTGTTCCCACAGCCTAGCCACCAACCATCCCATCAAGAGTGCTCCGAAGGCGAAACCGGGAACTAGAAACCGTCCCATGGCCATCCAATCCCCGCCGACCACCACAGCGTAGGCGGGAAATGCCAAGCTCAAGGTTCCGAGGGCAAGCCCTACCGGTTTCGGTGCTTCCCGACAAGCTACATAGCCAGCCGCCAGCAACAAGAAAAGCGGTGTCACAAATGTGAGAGCGAATGAGGCCACGTAGCGGAAACCTCGCAGTGCGACTTCGGGACTGAAACCAACCTTGGCATAGACCGGATTGGGAAAGAGAAGCTGGTAATAGGAGTATCGCCACGCAAAATAGACTGAAAAAGTAGTGCCCACGATCGCCACATAGACGGCTACCGGTCGCCAGACCGATTCCCCTCTCATCCGTCGGGTGACAATTCCCAGTAGGGCAATGAGCAAAGCCCAGGCAATGCCTTCAGTACGCAACAACGCCATGGCCACACCGGCGAGCGCACCGGGGTAAGGCGCGATGCCAGCCGAGCGTAGAACAAGAAAGTAGGCCGTCGCGAAGGTGGAAAAGGCGAACGCCATGGTACCCAGACCGCCCGTCGACCACAAAGCATAGGGTGGAAAAAGGCCCAGGCCCAGCGTTATGGGAAAGGCCACGCTGAGCCCCATCCCGAAATCTCGCCGTAGCGTTCGAAAGACCAGATACAAGAGCAAAGAACCACAGGCGAAACCGAGCATCGGTGCCCAGAAAGTGATGTCAAGTTCCAAATATTCGACCAACGCGCACACCGCGACCCACAGGAAGTTGCTGTATCCTTCTTCCGGTGGCTGAAACCCCAGGTTGTAGCGGAGACCGTATCCCATCGCCCAGTTCTTCGCGTAACGGAAACTGATGAAAGCGTCGTCGACGTTGTGCCAAAATTTATAGGTCAATAGCGAGTAGGGAAGCCACGCGACAACGAAGGCGATCCAATCCCGATCAACTTTGGGTCTGTCGTCAGCGTTGTTCATTGGGATTGTTCGACCGAGTGATTGAAGGGTAGCAGATCCGATCGGCTGGGCAAAAAGCGGACCGCGTCCCGTGCCAAAACTTTATCCACTGGCAACGTTACGAATCGCCATCTGAGCGACGCCGCTTCCGGAACATCGCCCTGGTGAGAACTACTTCCGGGGCGTCGCGGACTAGCACGTTCTGATCCAGGTGCGCCTAAGCCTCCTTGATGCCCTTATCTTGTCTCGAATTGGGCCTCAACCAGGGTCCGCCAAGTTTGAGCGAAGCTTCCTCCCGCGAAGCCGAGCTTGGAGGATTCTGCTCTCCTCAAGCAAGTAAACGATAGCTGCCTGTTGGTCACGCTGGATTCAACCGGAGATGGCGACCGCCGACCATGTCAAGGGCTGGATCGGCATGCCTATGACTGAGGATTCTAGTTTCCGTTGGCGAACCAAGCTTAGACACCTCTAATCCGAAACGTCCCGGCCCGCAGGTCTTGAGTTCGTTTGTGTTCTTGGACACGACGGCAAAGTAGCTGATCATAGCAAGTCTAAACCGCGCAATCAACGCCGGATCGACTTTTTGCGGAGCACAAGTCGACGGTGTCTTCTCCGACGCCGACGGCGGCGCGGTCACGACGCAGGAGGCGATCGAGCGGCTTCTGGGAGCGCAGATCACGCTGCATAACAACCGGCGGCTACAGGCAGCGATGCGCTCGTCGCACCTACCCGCGGTGAAGACGCTCGATTCGTTCCAGCTGTCGATCAAATACGAGCAGATCGACTCCCTCCACGAATTCAGTTTCGTCGGGCGCGAGGAGAACGTCGTTCTGTTGGGACCGCCCGGCGTCGGTAAGACCCATCTCACGATCAGCCTCGCGATCGCCGCAGCACAGAAGGGACGGCGAGTCTACTACGGCACGCTCGCCGAACTCATCAACTCGCTTGAGCAAGCCCGTGCCCGCACGCTCACTCAATCAACGCCTTATGATGCTGAGCCATCCATCGCTTCTGCTTTGGTGCACAACTCCGATAGAGGCCGAGAGCTCGCTTGGCCCCGACTCCCATCATCCGATCATCTCGCTATCAGGCATCCCGAGCGCCGTCATGGTGTTGAGAATCTTGCACCCGATCCTTGCCTCACCTCTCTGTGCCGCCAACCTGGGCTTGATCCGGTTTCGTAGACGGTTTAGTTAAGCTGGCGAAGTCCTCATCCGTCGTTCAAACTCGGCCGGACTGACCTGGCCGAGGGTCGAGTGTCGTCGTCTCTGGTTGTAGAATACCTCGATGAAGTCGAAGAGGGCCATCTTGGCCTCGCCGCAACTGAGGAAATGCTCCCCAAGCTCGTGCTTGACCGTGGAGAACCAGCTCTCGATGACGGCGTTGTCGTAGCAGTTGCCCCGTCGGCTCATGCTCCCGGTCATGCCATGCGTCTCAAGGAGACGTTGGTAGTCTTTGCTGGCATACGGACTGCCCTGATCGGAGTGATGCAAGAGCCCCGCGGCCGGTTGGCGACGTTTCAGTGCCATCCGCAACGCCTTGATAACCAGGTGACGGTCGTTAATAGCACTTACGGCCCACCCAACGAGGAATCGCGAGTAGAGGTCGAGGAGCGCCGCGAGATAAAGCTTCCCGCCGCTGCCGATCACGAACTCGGTCGTGTCCCCGACCCCGTCCTGTGCCAAAACTCGGCCCTTTTGAAATAGACCGCAAATCAGCAGCTTAGACGCCCTTGGAATCCGCGCAGAATCCAGGGTATTTCGCGCCGCAGGACTGGCTTCCGACCCCGGGGACCGGCTGACGCCGAGCCACACCAAAAAGAAAAACGGGCAACGGCCCCGGTACTACGTCTCCCGGCGCCTCATCCAGCACAGTGGCAACAAGGACCTCTCCGGTTGGCGTCTGCCCGCACCCACGCTGGAACGGACCGTCGTGCACCTCGTCCAACAGCATGTGGGAGCACCGACCTTCTCGGCCTCGCTGGCCCACACTCCGACGATGCAGAAACTCGCCTCGGTGCGTCACGTTCTAGACGGGCTGTGTCCCGGTAGTAATAGCAGTCATGATGATAATGTCTCGGCAGCTCGCCTGCTTCGTCTCATCCGGCGGGTCGATATCAGCCGCGGCTCTGTGTCTATCCTGCTCGACCGAGATACGTTCGCTGCTTGCCTGTCTATGGGGCCCGACCGCATTCGCGAGGACGCACTCCGCATCCACGCGCCGTTCCGCTTGCGTCGACGCGGCGTCGAGACCAAGCTCGTTCTGGGCAACCCCACGAAATCCGTCGACCGCACACTCCTGCGCAATATCGCCAATGCCCTCTCCTGGCTCGACCGAATCAAAGCGGGCAAAACCTATGAGGAGATTGCCACCGAAGACGCCATCCCAACGGCCCGGGTGCGCAAGGCAATCCGTTATGCATTCCTGGCTCCCGACATCGTCCGTGCCATTGTCGAAGGCCGTCAGCCCGTTGGGCTGACCTCGAGCTACCTCTTGCATCATCCACTCCCCGACGATTGGGAGAAACAGCGTGCCCTCGTCGCAACGCTGTGAGGCAGGTCACGTTGTAAGCCAACCTGCGGCCGCGGCCACGCTCGCTCTTGATCTCCATCAGTCGGCGAACGGCATCGCCCCTTACTGATGATGACATCGGCGGCGTGCGGGTTTTGAGTTCGTTTGTGTTTTTGGACACGACGGCGTTTTCTCATTAACTGAGCGATTAGCGCTCGATGCAGCTCCGAAATGCCCTCCAATTGCATTTTTATGACCTGTTTTGCACCGTTACTGCTTGTTTGCTGCCAAGAGCCGAATAGCTCCACTTGCCCCCACTTGAGCCTTACGACTGCGATAGTCGGAAAGGTGTTCCCGTCAACGACGCGTCCATCGATGAGGCGTAAGAGCTTTTCACTACAATGATTTACGAGCGGAGCCTCCGTCGGAGGGTTTACAACACGGCCCTCTTACGGGCGTCAAGGAGGTTGAGATTGCCGTCTAGAAAATCTAATTAAATGTCATTTCGCAAATAAGCTCGAACGACCATCCGTCGATGAGGCGTGCGGGGATCAGCACGTGAAGGATGGCTTTAAATCACTGCAGGACAATAGGATAGAACGACGTGGGCACCAGGGCTTCTCTGAGTTTTCGCTACATTGCCCCACCACGCGCGCGGCGAAAGCGCGACGTAACACTCTATAAACTCTATAAATACCTTTTACCGAGACCGGATAGCTCCGAACTGCACCATCCGCCACCCAGTCTGGCCAATTGTGGCACTGCAGAGACGGATGAGATTTTCCGCGCGGTTTGCGGGGTTTTGCAGGATCAGGTGGCACCAGAGACGCGCTAGAAGGGCTGAAAAGGCCTCATTTTCGGATTTCGTCTCTAATCTCGATTTCCGAGTGCCAAGTTTGCGCCAAATAAGGGAGTAGGCGCTGACCGGGCCACGCGGCAGCGGACAAGGGCTCGCCCGAGAGGCCCAGAATCGAGGCCGAGGCTACTACGGCGTAGTGGGCTAGCACGTTCTGGTCCAGATGCGGCCCGGGCCTCCTTTATGTCCATCTTTGCCCAGGACCGGATCCAGGTCTTCGTCCAGGGAGCGTGGCATCCCGTTTCTGGACGGTGTTTCCCTGCGCGAACGGGGAACCCGAGTCGCCGGACCGCAACTTCACCTTCTGGCCAGAAGCAGCCGACCATGGCAGGTCTAAAACGCGCAATCAACGCTGGATCGACTTTTTGCGGGGCAAAGGTGGAGATCCTAGTCTCCATCGGGGCGAGCGCCACCGCACCCAAAACTCGCGGTCGACATTCGAGAGCCGCGGCCGTTTCACCGAGCGGCGAAGGACGGCGAGCTACCGCCGAAGAGCGACATTCTCGAGAGCCAGCTCGCGACGAACCTTGAAGGCAGAGATGAGAGCGCGAACCAACGACGAAATCATGTAGGCATGCCGCCGACAGACTGGAGACTAGTCAAGTTCGGTGCGCGCGGATGAAATAAATAGAAGGCACAGGCAGCCCACGCGTAAGAATGCCTATTCCATCATCGCCTTGAACACGGCGTCCTCTGCGTCACCGTAGAACTCGATATTAATCTTGGTGGCGAGCTCGTCGGGAAGGTCGAACAACTGGCGACGGGCGGCGACCGGCATCAGCAGGGTTGTTGCTTGCTTCTCGATAGCGGTCTCCGCCACGGCAACTGCGTTCGGAATGAGTTCCACGGAACCACCGAGGTTGAGGGCGCCGACCACTATTAGCCCTCCTTCCGTATTCCGCTCCAGGATGGCGCCGGTCAGGGCGGCAAGCACCGGCAGACCTAGACCGGACCCGCTCTTGTCGGCATCCATCGCGCGCACTTGAACCGTGAACTCGTGGTCTCGTGGTTCGCGATCCCCGACCAGCTGTCCATCATCATTATTAATCCGGGACTGGACTCTAGGGCCCGGACCGCCCTTGAGCACATGCTGGAGAGCGTGGTCAGCGCGCGAGGGAAGGTGCTGAGGACGAACTTCTCGGCGACCAGCCGAGTAACGCGAGCGACCAAGCTGACTCAGGCTGCCTCTCGCCACTCGTATCGATGGGGTGCTTCCGCCATCAAGTGTTGGTGAGATGACGCTAAGACTTTACAGTGCATTAAGTTACAGTCAAAATAGCGCTTGTGACCTTCCCCGCGCGCTAAATGGAACGTAAGTGCCTCTTTTGCAAAGGGATGCGTACATATCACCAACAGTAAACAGCGGAAGCACCCCGTTTCTGCTGGTACCCATCTCGTCCGCGAGCGGCACTGGGTCTGCGATAGGCGAGCCCGAGCAGAACTCTCCTCCAGAGCATCCGTTCCGTCAAGCTTGCGCGCCCGAACGCACGCACGCTCGTGGCGAGTTCGACGACGCCGTCGCGGAAGCCACTGCCGCAGCCGTTGCTGCGCTGCGCTCCGCCTCCGGGTAACGGTCATCAGCTTCGAGCCACGACGCATCGGTTTTCAGTATGAATTTCAGCTAGGAAGGCGTGGAGGCTGATCTTCACCCAAGATGGTATCGAGTGCCTTAACCGTCTCTCTCAGAATTCGCAGACCATTAGCCAAGCTGTCTAGCACGTCAGCAAGAACCTCCGCCGTCCTTCTCTTCGCCCTGTTCATAACCGATGTCATGCGTGGAAGATCATCTATAGTCGCTTTGAATGATTCCGTAGCATCGAAGGCACTGGTAATGTGGTCGCAAAGCGTGATCAGATTGTCACGAGTCTCACGAACCTGTTTTCCGCCCGACGAATCCATCATGCCGACGCTGAATAACGCCACCCGTCCGGCTGCTTCGGCTCCTTTTTCCAAAGCCGCCCGAAAGGATGGGATCTGGTGTTCCATTGCTTCCACATAGCCGTTCATGTCGTCAGCCGCTCGCTCGATTAATACCCGTGCTTCACGCCGCCCAAGTTGGCCGTGTGCTTTAGCAGTAGCCTCACTAATCTCATGTGTGCGTGCTGTCATACTTTGCCCGAGAGATTGGGTCTCCTGTGCGATTGTCGTCGCGATTTCACGGAGGGATCCGAACTGCTCTTCAACGATATCCATGAAGTCGAGCAGACCAAGCTCATCCGCTTCACCTTTGGACTTTTTGGCCTCATCCGGTCGACCAGAAGAAGCGATTTGCTGGGGTGGATCCGTCGTGTGATATTCCTGTATTTGCCTCGCCAAGTGGATCCGGAGAAGCCGTTCAAAATCTTCAACTTCCGTGAATGTCCAGAACAAGGTGCCTTCTGAACCAATAGAAGCCTTGAAGTCTTTCACACGGCGGAGTTGATCTGGATCGATGGCGCTCGGAGCTATTGGGGCATCCTTGAAGTAGAACATGATCTTCATGCTCTGTGGATCCCGGTTATAGCGCTCAACCGCTCGTTTGAATTCCTCTTCGGTTCCTGAACCTGCACGTTGAGTCGGCGTGCCGAAGCGCCCCCACATGAGACCGATGAAGATGTCGGGGTCGTCTGGTAGCTCTTGGTTCAAGACATCCTGCGGATCGCTGCCAAATCCAGGGTAGCCGTGGGTCTCCCATTTCACGAGTTCTAATCTGAGACCGAACGTTCGACTCCAGGTATGGTTTAGCTCCCTGATCACATCCTCAAGGCTGTTCCGCTCCTCTTCGAGGTCAGATGGGGAAGCGACTAACACAATCAATACGCGCTCGTTTCTTGGCATACCTACAATTATAGTTATGGCTAAATAGTCTCGCCAGCCAGCGCGAGACTGCGCGGTCGCGCAGTCGGGTCCTGGGTGTTTTGAGCAGCGCGCGGTCCGGTGGTGAACGTGACCTCGAGGTTGTCGCCGAAGTAGAGACAGTCCATGTTTTTACCTTCATGCTGCTAGCATGGCGTGAGAACTACCGACCGATGTCATGCTCCCGGCTGCGCATGCGGCTTTGAATCAGACTCTCAATTCTTCCCTCCACGCGATCCGGGAGCCCATCCGGCCGAAATGACGCGTGCGCTGGCCAAGCAGGCGGAGGCGGAACGGGAGAAGCGAGCCAAGATCATCCACGCCGGCGGTGAGTTCGAAGCCTCGGATAAGTTGGCGGCTGCGGCGAAGGTCGTCGGGCAACACCCGATGGGGATCCAGCTACGCTATCTACAGACTCTTACCGAGATCGCAACCGAAAAGAACTCGACGCTCGTATTCCCACTGCCGATCGATCTGATGCAGGAGTTCTTGAATCGGGCCAAGGGTGGCTCTTCGTAAGGGGGACGTTGTCGGAAGTTGGCTTCGTCTAATGACATGACGATGCAGGACGAGGAACTCGGCATACGGGGCTCGCTCTCGGAGTCTAGCCTCCACAAAGTATCGTCAAGTTAAGCAGACCGTGTGCTCATGACCGAGGATTTTAGCCCGTCCTGTGCCAAAACTCAGCCCTTTTGAAATAGGCCATAAATCAGCAGCTTAGTGTCTGTGTTTGCGACCGGCGGAACGTGTCAACGACTTTGAGTGGACTTGACCCGCTTTCGTGGACACCTAATCCTTTGGGAGACAGGAGTCCACGATGTCAAAGCAGGGAAACAGATACGCGGCCGAATTCCGGCGCCAAATGGTAGAGCTGGTGCGAGCTGGCCGCGGCTCCGAAGAGCTGGCGCGAGAGTTTGAGCCCTCGGGCCAGACGATCCGGAACTGGGTGAACCAGGCGGATCTCGACGAGGGTCGCAGGCAGGACGGTCTGACGAGTGAGGAGCGTGCGGAGCTCCGCCGCCTGCGACGGGAGAACCGTCAACTACGGTTGGAGCGGGAGATCCTCTCAAAAGCCGCGGCCTGGTTCGCTCGGGAGACCGAGTCGGTACCACCGAAGCCTTCCGATTCGTGAGGGCGAACCAGGATTCACTACCGGTTGCCACGATGTGCCGACTGCTGGACGTCTCCGCCAGCGGCTACTATGCGTGGCTTGAGCGTGCCCCGTCGGCCCGCGCGGTGTCGGATGCGGAGTTGCTTGAGAAGATCCGGGCGATTCACACCGCGTCGCGGAGCACGTACGGCGCGCCGAGGATTCTCCACGAGCTACGAGAGACACACGAGCTCCACGTCTCACGCAAGCGTGTAGCGCGGCTAATGCGCGAGGCTGGCATTCAAGGTGTTCACCGGCGCAAGAGGGCGCACACTACGATTCGCTGTGACGACGCCCGTCCCGCCCCCGATCTCGTCGACAGGAATTTCGAGGTGGACCGGCCCGACCGCCTGTGGGTCGCCGATATCACCTACGTGCCCACGTGGTCGGGCTTCTTGTTCCTCGCCGTCGTGCTGGACGCCTTCAGCCGACGCATCGTCGGATGGGCAATGGCTACCCACCTGCGGACGTCGCTCGTCTTGAGCGCCCTCGACATGGCGCTGTTCCAACGCAAGCCCGGCGACGTCATCCATCACTCGGACCAGGGCACGCAGTACACGTCACTAGCGTTCGGCCAGCGATGCCGGGAGGCCGGGGTGCGACCGTCGATGGGTTCAGTCGGGGACTGTTACGACAATGCGATGTGCGAGAGCTTCTTCGCGACGCTCGAGTGCGAGCTGATCGAGCGCCGGTCGTTTCGCTACCACGCTGAGGCGCGCATGGCGACCTTCGATTTCATCGAAGGCTGGTACAACCCGCGACGACGACACTCCGCCATCGACTATTGCTCGCCTATCCAATTCGAAAGGAGGTACTATCGCGACGCTTGATCCCTAACTCTTAACCTGTCCACGAAAGCGGGGTCACTTCAGAGACACCCGTAGGCTGCATTTAGTGAGCCTCGATCAGTGAAGGACGGGGCGTGAGCGCGGTGCGGTCGCGATTGGGTTCCGACGCGATCGCGTCCGGATAGCTTGAATCCGGGGGTAGCTCAGGTATGGGGCGCCCCGAGAAAGTGGCTCCTAGGGCCTCCTGTGGCGTCGTTTTCTCGGGCGGCGAGTTGATCCAGACCTGACGAGGCAAAACCGGAGGTTGAGGTGTTCCGTGCACGAAGCGCTCGGGGTGAACCCGATGAGCTTCGAGAAGGACCTGGCGCCGGGCGGCGTTGAGCTCGTCGGCGCGACCGTAGTGAACGGCGGACGGCGTCATGAGCCCCAGTCCCGAGTGCCGGTGCGCGTTGTTGTAGTAGTCGAAGAAACCGCCGCAGAACAGGCGGCCGTCTTCCAGACAGCCAAAGCGGCTTGGGAATTCAGGGCAATACTTCATCGTCTTGAACTGGGACTCGGAGTAGGGATTATCGTTCGAGACGTACGGCCGCGAGTGCGTCTTGGTTATGCCGAGGTCAGCCAGGAGTAAAGCGACGGACTTGCTTCGCATCGAGCTGCCGCGGTCTGCGTGGATGGTGAGCTGGTCGGCTTCGATGTTCTGCTTGAGGCAGCTCTCGCTGATGAGACGACGGGCGAGCTCGGCGCTTTCTCGCCGAGCCAACATCCACCCGGTCACGTACCGGGAGAAGATGTCGAGAATCACGTAGAGGTAAAAGTAGGTCCACTTGACCGGGCCGCGCAGCTTCGTTATGTCCCACGACCAAACCTGGTTCGGCGCTTCCGCCACGAGCTCCGGCTTCTGATAGTTCGGATGCCGCAGCTGGTTCCGGCGCTCACGCACCTCTCCGTGCTCCGACAGAATCCGGTACATCGTGCGGATCGAACAGTGGTAGATTCCCTCGTCCAGAAGCGTGGCCCACACCTGGGCCGGCGCCTTGTCGACGAACCGTTCGCAATGCAATGCACTGAGGACCCTCTCGCGCTCGGTCGTGTCGAGGGCTCGCTGCGGCCGAGGACGGCGCTTCGGCTTGGACGTCACCGGTCGGCGTCGACGATACAACGTCGAACGAGACACGCCCAGCGCCTCGCAAGCTTCCGCCGTTTGTCCAATCCGGCCCGCCAGCTCCTCGGCCGCCACGATCAATCGTTCTCGTCGTCGTCGATCGGGTTCAGGGGGATCCCCAGGAGCTCGGAGGCTTTCCTAAGAAACTCCGGTGTGCGGACTCGATGCAGCCGCCTCTACCAACGTGTAGCCTAATTGACGAGCGCGACGCTGGAGGTTGTGGAGGACCCTCTCCTGATAATGTCTCTCGTAGTAGTCGGTGCCAGGATCGACATAGGCGAGTCCGAAGCGAACGGCGTTGTAGAACAGCACTGCTAACTTTCTCGCTGTCGCGGTCACTGCCTTCGCCTTGCCGACTCGTGCGCCCACTCGACGGTAGAATGCACCAAGGGCGGTCTGCGTTCGCCCAACGTTCACCGCAGCGATACGAAAGAGCGCGGCGGCGCGATTCGAGGACCGACGCGACTTCGAACTCAGCACGCGGCCGCCCGAGATCTTGTTGCCGGGTGCTAGGGTCAGCCACGACGTGAAGTGTTTGGCGGTCGGCCATTTCCGCATGTCGTCACCGCATTCGGCGACGAGTCGCAGAACCGTGTACGGACCCAATCCATGGATCTGGCTCAAATCGGCACCCAAGAGGGTATACAGAGCTCCCCGTACATCGAACTTCGGTTCGTTCTTCCCGCTCGCATGTCGGACACGTGGAATCGGCTCGTCGGGCGCAGTTCGATCGTGGTTCAGCTCGCCTATAGCGGCTTCGACCTCCACGTCGCATTCGGTGACCCTCGCTTGAACGAAGTCATAGAGTTGGAGCTCATGGCGTAGCGCGAAGAGGTGTTCGAGCCGGTAGTTACCTGTCAGAGCCTCGCGGATCGTTTCGACAGATTGCTTGCATCGGACGTCACGGTACTGGGCAAGCACGTCGGGCTCGTGAACACCGCCGACTATAGCGCGAATGATCTTCATGCCCGTGACACCTGTAATATCAGTCACTACGTGCTGAAGCTGGACGTTCATCTGCATAAGGGCTTTCTGCATCCGCTGGATGTGCGTCGCTGCCTGGTTGATGAGGCGTTCACGGTGGCGAAGAAGTGCCCGGAGCCGAACCAACTGACCACGAGGCCGGAAGCTGCCGCGAAGAAGACCATGCTCGTGCAGCTGCTGTAGCCACTGAGCATCGTTGACGTCGGTCTTCCGCCCTGGGACATTCTTGACGTCACGTGCGTTGACCAGGAGCACCTCGAACCCGCGCGCTTCCAAGATCTCGAAGGCTGGAATCCAGTACACTCCTGTCGATTCCATAGCGATGGTGGTGATCCCGACCTCTGCGAGCCAGTCGGCCAACTGGTGTAGGTCGCCCGTGAAGCTTCGAAACGTCCGCACGGACATCTCGACCCGCTCCGGTGGGACCGCAACCACATGGAATGTCGCTCCGATGTCGATTCCTGCGGCGTTAACGTGGATGGACGTAATGGATCGTCTGGACGACTTCCGGCGCTTCCTTCTTGTCATCATTCCTCCTTCCGGATTAAACCCGAAAGGAGGGATGGGCGGAAGTTCATCATTTTCCTAAACGGGATCGCCAAATGGCGCCACCACTGTCAAGTCCGCAGCCACCCCCGGACCATGTTTTTTTACGGGATCGAAATCACCAGTAAGCGGACGGCCTCTCCTCTCGAGTAGCCAAGAGGGTAGCCGTCAGGGAGTTTCTGGTTCAACAGGAGGCGCGCCCGCGCTCGAAGGTTTCCTAAGAAACTCCGGTGTGCGGACTCGATGCAGCCGCCTCTACCAACGTGTAGCCTAATTGACGAGCGCGACGCTGGAGGTTGTGGAGGACCCTCTCCTGATAATGTCTCTCGTAGTAGTCGGTGCCAGGATCGACATAGGCGAGTCCGAAGCGAACGGCGTTGTAGAACAGCACTGCTAACTTTCTCGCTGTCGCGGTCACTGCCTTCGCCTTGCCGACTCGTGCGCCCACTCGACGGTAGAATGCACCAAGGGCGGTCTGCGTTCGCCCAACGTTCACCGCAGCGATACGAAAGAGCGCGGCGGCGCGATTCGAGGACCGACGCGACTTCGAACTCAGCACGCGGCCGCCCGAGATCTTGTTGCCGGGTGCTAGGGTCAGCCACGACGTGAAGTGTTTGGCGGTCGGCCATTTCCGCATGTCGTCACCGCATTCGGCGACGAGTCGCAGAACCGTGTACGGACCCAATCCATGGATCTGGCTCAAATCGGCACCCAAGAGGGTATACAGAGCTCCCCGTACATCGAACTTCGGTTCGTTCTTCCCGCTCGCATGTCGGACACGTGGAATCGGCTCGTCGGGCGCAGTTCGATCGTGGTTCAGCTCGCCTATAGCGGCTTCGACCTCCACGTCGCATTCGGTGACCCTCGCTTGAACGAAGTCATAGAGTTGGAGCTCATGGCGTAGCGCGAAGAGGTGTTCGAGCCGGTAGTTACCTGTCAGAGCCTCGCGGATCGTTTCGACAGATTGCTTGCATCGGACGTCACGGTACTGGGCAAGCACGTCGGGCTCGTGAACACCGCCGACTATAGCGCGAATGATCTTCATGCCCGTGACACCTGTAATATCAGTCACTACGTGCTGAAGCTGGACGTTCATCTGCATAAGGGCTTTCTGCATCCGCTGGATGTGCGTCGCTGCCTGGTTGATGAGGCGTTCACGGTGGCGAAGAAGTGCCCGGAGCCGAACCAACTGACCACGAGGCCGGAAGCTGCCGCGAAGAAGACCATGCTCGTGCAGCTGCTGTAGCCACTGAGCATCGTTGACGTCGGTCTTCCGCCCTGGGACATTCTTGACGTCACGTGCGTTGACCAGGAGCACCTCGAACCCGCGCGCTTCCAAGATCTCGAAGGCTGGAATCCAGTACACTCCTGTCGATTCCATAGCGATGGTGGTGATCCCGACCTCTGCGAGCCAGTCGGCCAACTGGTGTAGGTCGCCCGTGAAGCTTCGAAACGTCCGCACGGACATCTCGACCCGCTCCGGTGGGACCGCAACCACATGGAATGTCGCTCCGATGTCGATTCCTGCGGCGTTAACGTGGATGGACGTAATGGATCGTCTGGACGACTTCCGGCGCTTCCTTCTTGTCATCATTCCTCCTTCCGGATTAAACCCGAAAGGAGGGATGGGCGGAAGTTCATCATTTTCCTAAACGGGATCGCCAAATGGCGCCACCACTGTCAAGTCCGCAGCCACCCCCGGACCATGTTTTTTTACGGGATCGAAATCACCAGTAAGCGGACGGCCTCTCCTCTCGAGTAGCCAAGAGGGTAGCCGTCAGGGAGTTTCTGGTTCAACAGGAGGCGCGCCCGCGCTCGAAGGTTTTTTTGGATCTCTAGCATCGTTTCCACCCGAGCCAGCCGGCGCTGGAGTCGGGCGTTCTCGCGCTCGAGCTCCTTGATCCGTGGAGCCTCTGCCTTCGCCTTCCGACCTCGCTTTCTCGACGTCAATCCCGCCTTGGCGATCTCGTCCCGTTGCCGACGCCAACTCGATAGATGCGACGAGTACAATCCCTCGCGACGTAGAAGCGCCGCCACATCACCGTCACCCTTGCAGGCGTCCGCCTCGCGAACGATCCGCAGCTTGTATTCAGCGCTGAAACGTCGGCGCTTCGCTTTCTCACTCACTTCGGGATCGCGGACCCCCGCCGCAGCACCACCGTCGGCGAGATCTCCAGTCGCCCTACGGGCTCCTTCCGACCCCGCCGACGTCATTCTCTCAATCAACGTACTCATCTATGATCCTCCTCCGCCCTCGACACTAATTTCAAGGAGCGGATTGTCTCAAGGATGTTGGCACAGAGGGCGGCTCTGGGAGCCGGACTCGCAAGCCGAACGCTCCTGCTTCCCGACTTATGGACAGGTACTGGCGGACCAGATCGCTGAGGCTGACGCTGCCGAGATCGACGCCGGCGAGGAGGAAAGCGCCCGGACTGAGCTCTATTGACCCCGATTCCCGGACGGTTTGTTTCAGCGCGTGTCTGCAACCGCCGCCTAATGAACGACCCGATAGGAAACTGCCGAGAGTATTTTGATCAAGACGGACGTCGTAATGCCAGTGGCTGCTTATCCGCAAAAACTCTTGGCTGAGCTTGAGGAGATCCTAAAGGAGAAGTTCAACCTAAACATCTGTTTCGAAACAACCTCTGGGCTGACAAAGACCGTCAGGGTCGAGGGCTGGCGCGGTGCTCCGTAGGCGCGGCCTATCTGTTTCTCCCCGTTTCCTGTGGGAGTGCCTCACTAGCCGCACCGTAAGTCCGTTTCCAGCCCTCTGTGATCCGTAAAAAAGAAGATCGCGTATTGACGAGCAGGACAGACATGGGAGTTGAGGTCCTGCAAACTCGTCTTCGCCTCGGTGGAAGTTCTGCACTCTGTAGCCGTCGGGCCACCGACGCAATAATGTGCTGGAGAAAGAACGCTTTGTCCGCCGCTAGAAGCTAGGTCAGTCAGGCGACGCGTGACAACCGGCAATCGTAATGGAGCCCCCCTCTACAGATCTAGCTCCATTTGCTAATCGGAGGAGGCGAGACGGTGGGCTGCGTACACCTGGGGAGCGCCGCAGACGTTGCACTCGCCGTGTTCCTCATGGCCCACTCTGCACTCTTGGTCAGCGCCGCATACGAGACAAAACGCTGGAATGATGACTCCCCCCCTATCATGCTCTATGGCGCGGTCGACCCGCTCGGTCGTGATGCTCTTGTGTATCCTCTCCATACAGCGCCTCCTGGAGAGCAACGACTATCGCGGGCGCCACCCGAAGTCAAGCCTAGAGGTATTTCTTGACAGCCCCGGTTCGGTGGCGGTACCGGCGTAGTAGTGGGCCACCATGCGGGCGGCTTTCCAGTTTCCGGCGGCGGCGGATGTGTTGGCTCCGGGCGGCGATGCGAAGTTCGGGAGCGTGAGGATCGAGCACCTCGACCCCGTCCTGTGCCAAAACTCGGCCCAGCCGGCATCGACGAAAGAACTGCGCCTCTCGAAATCAGGCTAAGACTCTAGCACGCGAACAGGTTACGCGGCGGCCGCCAACACTTGACTGCGGAAGCACCCATCGGTGCATCGGTTGCGTGTTCTTCATCATCATTATTATCGGCACCCTGAGCATCAGCGGGGGAACCGTCCGGCGCAGCGGGCTTCTGGTCAGGCTCCATCGTTGTCCTCCGCCGTGATTCGGCCACGGGTGCTCCGCGATAGGCGGGGCGGACACGAACTCTATGCAGTCGGACGCGGATGCCCCGCCGCCAATAGCGTCTTCTGAACTCTCCGCAGAAAATCGGGTGATTTCAGCATTTCGCTACTAAAGTGAGGATCGGAGGGGAGCACCAAGTCGCATACACGTCCACTTTTATCCAGTTTGTAGAGTATGACAGTGGCTTGTCTATCGGGAGCCTTTCCTTCGTGAGCTTCTCCTTTTGCTTGTGCCCCCCACCTCTCGGGGAACCGCCGCGCGAGCAGCCACATCGAAGCATCCGCCTTCGGCGGGGTAAACTTCGACACGATCGTAGCGTACTTGACCTTCCCGTCTTTCAACTGGCCGTTTAGAATTTCGCCGCCCTTGTATTTCACCGTCTGCTGGATAATCTTGCTCTCCCCGAGGGCGCTCCGCTCGATGTTCTCGAGGTGAACCAATTCGAAGTGTACCAGGGCCTTCCGGACGGACTCGTAAAATTCATGAAATAGGCCGCTCTCTACCTTCCCACGTGCGAGCCACCTGCAAAGTGTCTCTGGGGTTATGCCAGCGGACTGCGCTGCATTCTTATAGATC
Source organism: Candidatus Marinacidobacterales bacterium (assembly GCA_965219415.1). GTDB lineage: Bacteria > Acidobacteriota > Vicinamibacteria > Marinacidobacterales > DATDRI01 > CBDCNP01. The sequence goes on along the minus strand of CBDCNP010000002.1, from coordinate 4,638,206 downwards.
ATCCCTGCTCGAACGCACCTGAGGATCTTCTCTTGGCGCTCGGGGGTGAGTTTAGTTTTCCGTCCAGCCATGTTTGGGGGAATCTTAAAATTCACGGAATTGTCCGCTCTTGGCCTCTTTCCTGGCAATTGCACAGTCTTAACCCCCGGCATTCGGCGCATACGTCCATTATCCGGTAGGAGCCAAATGACGGTGGGTTGTCTATCGCGAGCCTCTCCTCTTGCTCGTGGCGCCCACCTCTCGGGCAACCGCCGCGCGAGCAGCCACGCCGACCTCTTCCAGTTCCGTGGGCGAGACTTCGTCGCGGTCGTAGCGTACTTGACCTTCCCGTCTTTCAACTGGCCGTTTAGGATTTCGCCGACCTCGTATTTCACCGTCTGCTGGATAATCTTGCTCTCCCCGAGGGCGCTCCGCTCGATGTTCTCGAGGTGAACCCATTCGAAGTGTGCCAGGGCCTCCTGGACGGACTCGTAAAATTCATGAAATAGGCCGCTCTCCGCCTTCTCCCCACGTGCGATCCACCTACAAAGCGTCTCTAGGGCTATGCCAGCGGACTCCGCTGCCGCCTTATAGGTCATCCCTGCTCGAACGCACTTGAGGATCTTCTCTTGGCGCTCGGGGGTGAGTTTGGTTTTCCGCCCAGCCATTTTTGGAATTCTACCATAGGTTTCGCTCTTGATAAAATTGACGATATAGGCCACTCTTGGCCTGCTCCCCACGCGCTAAACAGGCGTAGAACTTGGCTTTATTGACGCCTGCGACGTCTGCGACCTACCCCCGGCATCCTTAGCCAGAACGCACTCCCGGATGGTTTTTTGGCGCTCGGGGGTCATTTTGTGTCCATTCTTCTCTGTAAACTCCCTGTTTTTCACGGTTGCCAGCCGAGACCGGATAGCTCCAAACTACACTATCCGCCACCCAGTCTGGCCAATTGTGGCACTGCAGAGACGGGTGAGATTTTCCGCGCCGTTGGCGCGGTTTTGCAGGATCAGGTGTCACCAGAGACGCGCTAGAAGGGCTGATCTGGCCTCATTTTCGGTTTTCGTCTCTAATCTCGATTTTCGAGTGCCACGTTCGCGCCAAAGGGGGGAGCGGGCCGCTGACCGGGCCGTGCGGCGGCGGAAAAGAGGCCGCCCGAGAGGCCCAGAATCGAGGTCGGGCTACCGCAGACGGGGAGCCGATCTCAGAAATGGCCGATGCGGGTATCGTCCTGTTGCGGCCCTTTCTGCGGCTGTGCATCGTCAAAACTGCTCCGCCCACGAAATCAAGGACTTACGCTCCGCTTGAATTCCGGGCCGAAGCCGGCGAAACTCCGCCGCTATGCTCAACGTTGTTGTCTTCCTCGTCTCACTTGGCGTCCGTGCCATTCGGGCGATGTGTCGGCGCCGCGCCGACCTGGTGTTGGAGAACGTCGCTTTGCGGCAGCAAGTGACGGCGCTGAAGAAAGAGCGCCCACGCCCACCGCTCGAAGACACGGAACGGGCTTTCTGGGTTGCCCTTCGAGGTTCGTGGCCCGTGTGGGCGAGCCGCCTGCTCATCGTCCACGCGGACACCGTAGCCCGTTGGCATCGCGACCGATTCCGACGGTACTGGGCAAATATCTCGCAGCGCCGCCATCCCGGTCGGCCTCGGATTGATGCCGAGATTCGTCGCCTCGTCCGCACGATGGCGCAAGACGGCTGGGGGGCGCCACGCATCCATGCTGAGCTCACCAAGCTCGGTTTCATCATCTCCGAGATCACGGTGTCGCGATACCTGCCGCGGCGTCCCGCGGAGCCCGACCAGCTGAAACGATGGATGGCTTTCTTGCGCAACCATAAAGACGATATCGCCGCCATGGATCTGTTCACCGTGCCCACCGCGTCGCTCCGGCTGCTGTACGGCTTCTTCGTCATCGAGCACGGTCGCCGGCACATCGTTCACTTCAACGCCACGTTCCACCCGACGTCTGCTTGGGTTATTCAGCAACTACGCGAGGCGTTTCCCTACGACACCGCTCCGAGATATCTCATCTTCGATCGCGACTTCATCTTTAACGCTGCGGTCATCGAGTTCATCAAGGCAACGGGCACAAAACCCGTTCGCACTTCGTTTCGCAGCCCATGGCAAAACGGAACCGCGGAGCGGTGGGTCGGCAGCTGCCGTCGCGAGCTCCTTGAGCACGTCGTGGTTCTCGGTGCATGTCATCTCATCCGGCTCGTGCGAGCTTACATCAGCTACTATCATGAGGACCGTTGCCACTTGGGACTGAACAAGGACACACCGAGCTTGAGAACGGTCACGCACCGACCGTCTCCTACGGCGAAAGTAGTCGCACTGCCGCGAGTCGGTGGACTGCACCATCGATACGAGTGGCGAGAGGCAGCCTGAGTCAGCTTGGTCGCTCGCGTTACTCGGCTGGTCGCCGAGAAGTTCGTCCTCAGCAGCTTCCCTCGCCCGCTGACCACGCTCTCCAGCATGTGCTCGAGGGCGGTCCGGGCCTCCAGTCCCGGATTAATAATGATGATGATGGACAGGCTACTGCCGCGTAGCCGGCCTAGCACGTTCTGGTCCAGGTGTGGCCCTGGCCTCCTTAATGTCCATCTTTGCCCAGGACCTGGATCCAGGTCTTCGCCCAGGGAGCGTAGCATCCCGTTGCTGGACGGTGTTTTCGCTGCGCGTGCGGAGAACCCGAATCGCCGACATCGCCTCCGACACGCCCCTGATCTGGGGCTCGCCACGGGGTGATGACGATCGAAACGGCCTGGCGCGCCAGTCTTGAGTTCGTTTGTGTTTTTGGACAGGACGGCGTACAACTAGGGGCGTCCTCACAGAGGCTGGGGGACAGGACGCCGCACGAGTTCGCAACTCGGTACGAAGGTCGTGGTTATCCTTCGATATCATTGGTACGATCACTGCAACTCAGTCACGAGCCGTTAGCCTTCTCCGGAGAGTGCGTGGGATTTTTCTACTTTGATGAGTCGATTCAACAGCGTGCGGAATTCATCGTCGGTGCTTTCGTTTACTCTGAGACAGACTTGACGATATTATGAAATCGCCCGATCCCATCCCACTCTCTCTCCTCAACGACTACCTTTTTTGCCAGAGACGGGCGGCATTAAAGGCGATTGAGGGGTGGCGCAGATCTAACGAGCACACCGTGCTCGGCGATATCGTCCACGAGCTGACCGACGTTTCCGGCTACGAGACTGTCAGGGGAGTGACCCTGCTGCGCGCCTTGCCCATTTGGTCAGAACGACTCGGGCTCAGCGGCAAATGCGATATCGTCGAGCGCCATCCCAACGGTTCGTTGGCACCGGTCGAGTTTAAAAAGGGCAGACGCCGCAAGTTCGAGAACGACGAGGCCCAGCTTTGCGCGCAAGCCCTATGCCTCGAAGAAATGTTTGGAATGAATATACCGCGGGCCGCGATCTTCCACGCCAAAAGCAAATGCCGCCGAGAGGTTCTGTTTACCAGTGATTTACGCCACCTCACTGAGCAGGCCATCAGGGCCTTGCACCGGCTGATCGAAGAGGAAGCGGTCCCACAAGCTGTGCACAAACCCCAATGTTCAGAGTGTTCGCTTTTTGAAGACTGTTTGCCAGAGATCACCAGCGCTCCGCCTACGCTGGCCTTGGCCTATCGGGACGTGTTCGATACCTCCAAGTAGCGATTGCCAAGCTCCGCGTGCGGTGCGAGTCGACAAGACGCATCATGGCCGTCATCCAAAACACCCTTTACCTGACAACACCGGGAACCATAGTGCTCAAGGAGCATTTGACGCTCCGGATCGAGATCGAAAAGGAAACCCGCTTGAAGGTGCCGATTCACCACCTGGACAGCATCTGCACATTCGGGCAAGTCGTGGTTACGCCTCCGGCAATGGCCTTGTGCTGGAAGCATCAGGTGGCGGTGCATTATCACACGGAGAACGGCTATTTGTTGGCGCAGGTCCTGGGAAGTGGAGACACTCGCTACTTGCTGCGCCGGGCTCAGTATGCCACGGCGGACAGTCCAGGTGATGCTTCACGCATTGCCCGGCAGTTCGTTGCCGGAAAACTGCAAAACGCGCGCTCTAACCTCTTACGGTCTGGCCGGGAAGCCGACGATTCGGATCGCGAGAAACTGGTGGGCGCGGCCGCGGGGCTCGCCCGACTAATCCACCAACTCAGCGATGACCTGCCCGTTTCCCAAGGTTGTGGGCTCCGGGAAGCACTTGACCCGATCAGAGGAATCGAAGGTATGGGTGCCAAGATCTACTTCTCGGTGTTCCAGTACATGCTCAAACAACAACGAGAGGATTTCCGTTTCGTAACCCGCACGCGGTGGCCGCCCCGAGACCGGATAAACTGCTTGCTTTCCTTCATCTACGCCTTGATTCGCCACGATTGTTTGGCCGCGTTGACGACTGCTGGACTGGATCCATACGTTGGGTGGCTCCATGCGACGCGCGCGGGAAGGCCCGCCTGTGCCTTGGATCTGATGGAAGAATTTCGGCCGTGTTTAGCAGAGAGGCTAGCGTTGACTCTCGTCAACCGCCGCCAAATCTTGTCCAAACATTTTCGCCAACGAGAGGGCGGTGCCGTGGAGTTGACCGACCGGGGCAGGAGAGAGGTCATCCAGTCCTGGCAAAAGCGCAAGCAAACGGAAGTAAAGCACGCACTGTTCAAGAAAAATATCCGTTTAGGGCTAGTGTTCAGCGTCCAATCCAAGCTATTGGCCCGAAAACTCCGCGGCGACATCCCCGACTATATCCCTTTTATCCCAAAGTAATGTTCATCTTGATCGCGTATGATGTCTCCACGGTCGATAAACTGGGCCAAAAGCGGCTACGCCGCGTGGCGAGAGCCTGTGAGGATTACGGTGTTCGGGTTCAAAAATCGCTTTTTGAATGTCAGGTTGGAAAAACTGAATGGGCAGTGTTCAGGAATCGGCTGCTGAAGGAAATCGATCCCAAACAGGATTCCCTCAGGATCTATTATCTGGACGAAGATGCCAAAAACGAGACCGAACACCATGGGGTCATGGAACCGTTGGACCTAAGCACACCTCTAATATTGTAGCTTGCGCGAAGGTAGGGTCACGGAGTTTCTCCCGTGCTTTCGCGCAGCTCGAAAACATCTGTACAGCAATAGGTTACCAAGTTCTTTGAAAGATCAAGAGAGAGCTTAATGATCTATTTGATCGAATCGCGCATCTGCCTGTATAACCTGTTGAAAACTTGCTGGTTATAGCAACTGGCATCTCCCCTTGCTTCGGCAGGGGGAGCGGATTGAAACTTCGATCGAGGGCGTGAACTCCGTCCAGACGAGGATCTCCCCTTGCTTCGGCAGGGGGAGCGGATTGAAACTCGAACCTTCCGCTTCTATCGAATCCAAGAAAATAAATCTCCCCTTGCTTCGGCAGGGGGAGCGGATTGAAACGGAAGCAGGCCGTGCGACAAGCCGCTCAGGCTGCGAAATCTCCCCTTGCTTCGGCAGGGGGAGCGGATTGAAACGCCTACGACAACGACTCCGGAGAGATCCTAACCGGCCCATCTCCCCTTGCTTCGGCAGGGGGAGCGGATTGAAACCTCTAGAATTAGCCCGGGCTCGTCGAGCTTTGGCGTATCTCCCCTTGCTTCGGCAGGGGGAGCGGATTGAAACGCCTACGACAACGACTCCGGAGAGATCCTAACCGGCCCATCTCCCCTTGCTTCGGCAGGGGGAGCGGATTGAAACCTCTAGAATTAGCCCGGGCTCGTCGAGCTTTGGCGTATCTCCCCTTGCTTCGGCAGGGGGAGCGGATTGAAACATTTGTAAATCGAGCGAACCTTCAAAAACGAGATATCTCCCCTTGCTTCGGCAGGGGGAGCGGATTGAAACAAGGTAGCGTAGACGGGGTAAGAAACGCCGTCGACCATCTCCCCTTGCTTCGGCAGGGGGAGCGGATTGAAACTCGACCTGATCTTTGGTAAGGATTGAGCCCCGGCGCATCTCCCCTTGCTTCGGCAGGGGGAGCGGATTGAAACAACGGCCGGATGGCTAGACGAGTAGACCGCCGAGTTATCTCCCCTTGCTTCGGCAGGGGGAGCGGATTGAAACAGAGTGGGTTATCGCGTACTTTGCGGTGGAGTTTGATCTCCCCTTGCTTCGGCAGGGGGAGCGGATTGAAACCGGGCCGTGGCGCGGCTTACAAGCGCAGGCAAAACCATCTCCCCTTGCTTCGGCAGGGGGAGCGGATTGAAACAAGGCTCATGCCGGCGCCAACGTCGAACTAGGCAAGATCTCCCCTTGCTTCGGCAGGGGGAGCGGATTGAAACTCTATATGGTCCGCGATAATCGCGAGCAGATCCGTAATCTCCCCTTGCTTCGGCAGGGGGAGCGGATTGAAACAGGACATTGGGATCGTCTTCTCCGGTGATGCTGTTGTATCTCCCCTTACTTCGGCAGGGGGAGCGGATTGAAACTCTGATGCGGAAGCAACCATCACGTACGGACGCTAATCTCCCCTTGCTTCGGCAGGGGGAGCGGATTGAAACCGAGATGTCGCAGGTGGTTGTGAACGCGAATCTGAGATATCTCCCCTTGCTTCGGCAGGGGGAGCGGATTGAAACCAAAGGGAACCGCGCTCAATTCACGTCGCTTGGAACATCTCCCCTTGCTTCGGCAGGGGGAGCGGATTGAAACGTCGAGCGGGGAGTCTGTGCCGCCACGATCTGGATATCTCCCCTTGCTTCGGCAGGGGGAGCGGATTGAAACTTGCCTACGTTATCTCGTGCTCGGCGGGATGCAGATGGCAGATATCTCCCCTTGCTTCGGCAGGGGGAGCGGATTGAAACATCGTAAGGGTGAAAGCGCCCGTAGGGAAGCGTACCGTATCTCCCCTTGCTTCGGCAGGGGGAGCGGATTGAAACTGGAAAGCTTCTTGAGTACGCGGGGAAATACCGTTGTCCATCATCATTATTAATCCGGGACTGGACTCTAGGCCCGGACTGCCCTTGAGCACATGCTGGAGAGCGTGGTCAGCGCGCGAGGGAAGGTGCTGAGGACGAACTTCTCGGCGACCAGCCGAGTAACGCGAGCAACCAAGCTGACTCAGGCTGCCTCTCGCCACTCGTATCGATGGTGCAATCCACCGACTCGCGGCAGTGCGACGACTTTCGCCGTAGGAGACGGTCGGTGCGTGACCGCTCTCAAGCTCGGTGTGTCCTTGTTCAGCCCCAAGTGGCAACGGTCCTCGTGATAGTAGCTGATGTAAGCCCGCACGAGCCGGATGAGATGACATGCGCCGAGAACCACGACGTGCTCAAGGAGCTCGCGACGGCAGCTGCCGACCCACCGCTCCGCGGTTCCGTTTTGCCATGGGCTGCGAAACGAAGTGCGAGTGGGTTTTGTGCCCGTTGCCTTGATGAACTCGATGACCGCAGCGCTAAAGATGAAGTCGCGATCGAAGATGAGATATTTCGGAGCGGTGTCGTAGGGAAACGCCTCACGCAGTTGCTGAATAACCCAAGCAGACGTCGGGTGGAACGTGGCGTTGAAGTGAACGATGTGCCGACGGCCGTGCTCGATGACGAAGAAACCGTACAGCAGCCGGAGCGAAGCGGTGGGCACGGTGAACAGATCCATGGCGGCGATATCGTCTTTATGGTTGCGCAAGAAAGCCATCCATCGCTTCAGCTGGTCGGGCTCCGCGGGATGCCGCGGCAGGTATCGCGACACCGTAATCTCGGAGATGATGAAACCGAGCTTGGTGAGCTCAGCATGGATGCGTGGCGCCCCCCAGCCGTCTTGCGCCATCGTGCGGACGAGGCGGCGAATCTCGGCATCAATCCGAGGCCGACCGGGATAGCGGCGCTGCGAGATCTTTGCCCAGTACCGTCGGAATCGGTCGCGATGCCAACGGGCCACGGTGTCCGCGTGGACGATGAGCAGGCGGCTCGCCCACACGGGCCACGAACCTCGAAGAGCAACCCAGAAAGCCCGTTCCGTGTCTTCGAGCGGTGGGCGTGGGCGCTCTTTCTTCAGCGCCGTCACTTGCTGCCGCAAAGCGACGTTCTCCAACACCAGGTCGGCGCGGCGCCGACACATCGCCCGAATGACACGGACGCCAAGTGAGACGAGGAAGACAACAACGTCGAGCATAGCGGCGGAGTTTCGCCGTCTTCGGCCCGGAATTCAAGCGGAGCGTAAGTCCTTGATTTCGTGGGCGGAGCAGTTTTGACGATGCACAGCGATAGGTCGCCGCCGCGAAGCTCGAAAGGGTACAGCCGAGCGGCCCGTAAACGGCTTTCGGCAATAACTTTAAGGCGTTTTTGAATATCCTCGCGCGGTGCGGAGGAGTCTCCCCCAAGGCTACTGACGTCCACTATTAAATCCATCGGCCTGCACTTGTTGAAAAGATCGAAGCGGTCAGGGTCAGTCTGAAAGGCGAGCCCCGCCAGCATCCCGGCCACAATCAAGACACCGCTCAATTTGATATCATCCTCCCATGAAAACCTTCCACACTAAGTTTGAGTTCGACGGATCGGAATGGAAAGCCGCTTGCGAAGAGCTGTCACTTCTTCTTGAGCTGACGGAGCAACGCGCGGCCATCCTCTCTAAATTTCATGATTCCCTGGACGAGCTCCTCGATGTCATCGGGGAACCACTCATTACGAGCACCGCAATCGCAGACAAAGTGATTGTGAGACTTCATCCATGCGTAGCTCTTGCCAAGCTCCTTGCCGCAATTCCCGCAGGGATACGAGGGAATTAGATCGTTGATGTCAGTGGTCATTGTGATACAGTTCAGTTCCTATGGATTCGCTCATTTGCGAAGCTAATGCACGGGTTGTTCTAATCCCCTTCCGACGCTCGGCGCAACCCATGCAAGAAGCCCGTTATATAGAAGTCTCTCGTTCTAGTTAGCCTGAAGCCAGCAAAGCCCAGACCACGCAGAGCTCGGCATCGTCATATGTAGGCGGCGTGCCTATGTGTTGTACGTAGCACCCTGGTAGAAATCGTTCCGTAGGCAGTTGGCACAACATGGCTTCCGCAACCTCTCTCTCCCCATCAGTTGTCCAGGCGAGGCCACATCGCACCAATGGCAAAGGAGACTCGCCGGCAATCACGAATAGAGCGCCGCCATCGAAATCGCGTTCTATTTGGAGTCGCCCTTTGCTCTGGAGGCCCGGCACTGCAAGATTGACCGGCGCGGCCCTCGCTACCATTAAATTCGGCTTTACAATTGTAAGCGCCAGAAGGGCCTCTGATCGCAAACATACCCGAGACGATTTCGTATTGAAGGTGTAGTGATACAGCTTCTCGTGATCCATCGGTTTCCTTTCTGGAGGGGCCCGCCGGGCGATGCATGTAAACGGAAGCGACAGAATTGCCGCTTCCGTGTCCGACACCCGGCGCACCCATACCTTCTGTTTTTCGAGGGCCGGCGAAGGTGGCGGCGGTCGCGGCGGGCATGACAGTCAGGCGCGTCGGATCAAACGCATGAGATCACGGCAATCTGATTCTACGGCAACTCCAGCCACCGGGAGTTCGCCGCCAATTCGTTCGCATGTTGCTTTTGTTTGCGCCTTCTCTCGTCTCCAGTGATGTTCAGGAAGATGTCCGCGTGGCACCTGTTCTCGGGAGTTGGAGTGGCGGTGACGGTCCTTCCATCCATCTCCGCGTGCCGGACCGCCAGCACCGCCCATCCATGGAAATCTCGAGGCGGTGTTCTGTTCCGCCCCCGCACTATGGACCATTCAGCCAGTTCACCGAGCGACGCATGTCGCATCCGGTCGACCGAGATCGACTCGGCTTCTTCTCGCTCCAGAAAAATGTCCATATCAATGTGGCTGTTGCGCGCACGATTGCTCCTACGTCGAGAGAACACGGATCTGCCGAGATCTTCATCAGGATCCAATTGTGTCGGTGCTGTCAATGATTCCGCTGCTGCGGGATTCGTGCTAAAGGTTGCCGCAACTGTGTGCTCACCACATCGTCGGAAGACCCGGATAGTATATCATCGCGAACGGATCGATTGCTCCCGACGCCGCCCAAGTAGCACGCTGTCTGCGTGTCAACGCGCGCAACTGCTCCATGACGAAGCCATCGGGAAGATCCGACGAAACATCATAGTGGGCGCGCCGACTCTTTCCACTTGTGTAGGCATAGCACTCCGCCTGCCCACCGTTGTTCAACAGAATGACGACGGAATTCGGCAAGTCCCGTGACTTGAAATGGATAGCGATCTCGGCATCCTGCGTAGGATAGACGGTAGGAGCCCACGGGTGCCGCGCCAACGCCGTGACGATCCTTCTCGCTTCGGTCTTTATGGCATCATTGATTTCTGGGAGATTCTCCTCCGCAATTTCGTCGTCGACCTCCCCCAATGCCACCAAGGCATCCGCAAGCCAGAGCGATGCCGGCGCGTGTAATTGCCGATACGCTTCAGGTGCACCTGTTCCACTCAATGACGGTGCATTCACGTTGGCCCATGACACCCAGAGGTGCGGAGTCGCACTTGGCGCTACGTGTATCACGCGGCTTTTCGCTCGAAACGGCACCGTCATGGGATCTTCCGGCGCAAGCTCATGCATCGTGCGGCTTTTCACCTGAAACGGCGCCGTCATTGGGCCTTCCTCCGCAATCTGCGAATGAGGATATCGGAGGGTATCGTATGCCGAGCCGTCCCCGTACTGTATTGTTGCCATTACATTTCCTCGCACTGCAGCCCGACGGCTCGATCTGCAAGCCTGTCGAGATGCTCGATAAGCGCGATGTGATCATCGAAACTTGCAAGACCTGAAGAACGGACCTGAACCCATGTGTCCATGAAGATACCGTTCTCGACAAACGCAGACTTCTCAACCATGCGTCGCAACTCCCACGTTTCCTCTTCGTCGGAAAGAATCATGTGAGTCGAGGGAACGAGCCTCACATTCGGTTTCGATTTCACCACTTCGTTAGTCTCTCCCGACACGAACTGATCCAGGTATATGTCGACGGCGCCATCGTCCAGTGCCTGCAGATGCGCGCGGGTGTGGAATGAAAACCACTCTCGTTCATGACCGTCAAGCGCCGACGAAAGCCATTTCTCGGAACGTTTAATTGTCTCCAGAACGTTTGGATGAACAGGCTGCTTCACACCTGCAAAACTGAGTTGCAACGAGTCTGGCGCAAGAACGATGCTGCAAGCGCCTTCAAAGAGCTGGCACTTGCACCGCAGGTCCTCCAGCGACAAGGCCGGCGTCACGCTAAAGTCCCTCGGGTGAATCGGATGCCAGTCGTGAAACCGGTCAGCGATTCCGCCGATGAACGTCTGCTGGGCGGTCGGCCAATCGGCAATGAATCGGCTCAGCTTGAAGTTGACGTTGATCGATGCGACGTGATGACGTACGCGAAGAACCGTCATGGGATCAAGTCCCTTATAGCACAGACGACGTTCTTCTGGTGGCGACCTCGATCAGCCGGCTCCAGCCGACTCGGCGCCGTCGTCGCGGCCTCGGTTGACAGGCTCCCCCGTCATGACGCAGGGTAGTGTCAAGTTGAGGTCTCAAGCTCGGAGTGGGCCGCTAGATAATGGGGCTTGAGCGCACCGCGTTGCCAACATCTTGGGGTCGGATCGGCCCTGAATGCCTCAACTTGACAGTACCGACGGCGGAGTTCCTGTTGGTTCAGTAGCTCAGGCACGTAGGCTCTTCGCCACGCGCCCAAACCGCCAGCATCTGCCACTCCGGGTCGTCCTTCGAGATCCACCGCCGCCTCTTTGCCAACATGTCGCCGAACGTGACGTCGAGCTCAATCCTGAGCGGCACACCGACGACGACGAATCCGTCATCGTCATAATCGACGACCGAACCAGGATTGCCGCGGCGTAACCCGTGAGGTCAAAATACTCATGCGGCTTCCCGATGGTAGAAACGGAGCAACCCGCCAAGCCGTTCACGGGAGCGCACCTTGCGCTCGGACTGAGGTAACGGGTCGCTGGCTGGGAACAGCAGCAGATTCTCCTTGCCTTGATGATTCCTCTCATGATGATAGTAGACGACGTACTCCCTAAGCGCATGACGGAGCGACTTCTCGCCGAACAGGATGAGCTTCGAGAGACATTCCTCTTTGACTGACTTCACCCAGCGCTCCGCGAACGAGTTCAAATCCGGGCTGCGTGCGGGCAGCTTGACGGGCGCGACGCCAACCCGTCTGCTCAAAATACTCGAACGCCGAGCGGGTCAGCAGTTTGCACCTTTCCAAGGGCCGCTTGAATCTGCCATCGCGGGTGGAGATTCTGCACGCTGTCGCCGCCGGGCCACCGACCGAAACGTCTTGGCGCGCCGGTCTTGAGTTCGTTTGTGTTTTTGGACACGACGGCGTCTTCTCACTAGCTGAGCGATTAGCGCTCGATTCGGCCCCGAAATGCCCTCCAATTGCATTTTTATGACCTGTTTTGCACCGTTACTGCTTGTTTGCTGCCAAGAGCCGAATAGCTCCACTTGCCCCCACTTGAGCCTTACGACTGCGATAGTCGGAAAGGTGTTCCCGTCAACGACGCGTCCATCGATGAGGCGTAAGAGCTTTTCACTACAATGATTTACGAGCGGAGCCTCCGTCGGAGGGTTTACAACACGGTCCTCTTACAGGCGTCAAGGAGGTTGAGATTGCCGTCTAGAAAATCAGATTTAATGTCAATTCGCAAATAAACTCGAATGACCCCCCGTCGATGAGGCGTGCGGGGATCAGCACGTGACGGATGGCTTTAAATCACTGTAGTACAAGAGGATAGAACGACGTGGGCACCAGAGCTTCTCTGAGTTTTCGCTACATTGCCCCACCACGCGCGCGGCGAAAGGGCGAAGTAACACTCTATAAACTCTATAAATACCTTTTACCGAGACCGGATAGCTCCGAACTGCACCATCCGCCACCCAGTCTGGCCAATTGTGGCACTGCAGAGACGGATGAGATTTTCCGCGCGGTTGGCGGGGTTTTGCAGGGATAGGTGTCACCAGAGACGCGCTAGAAGGGCGGAACGGGCCTCATTTTCGGCATTCGTCTCTAATCTCGATTTTCGAGTGCCAAGTTTGCGCCACAGAGGGTAACGGGCGCTGACCGGGGGTCGTGCGGCAGCGGAAAAGAGGCCAGAATTGAGGCCCGGGCTACTTCGGCGTATCGGGCTAGCACGTTCTGGTCCAGGTACGTTTCCACCTAGATGTCCTTACTTGTCTCAGATTTGGCCTCTATCTTGATTTCCGAGCGGAGATCGATCATCCGCCCTCTGACTACAGTCCACGAGACAGGACGACGGAGGCGCACAGGTGTTGGCCGTCCGTCCGGCTCGTGATATGAAGCTGAGCATGCCCGATGGCGGTGCGCAAGATCCTGGCGATGGGGCATCCGTAACTACAACGTGCAGCGAACGCCGTCGATGGCGTTGGGGGTAACCGCCGTCGTCTTTCGGTCAGTCCATCTCAACAATAGCCCGCGCCAGGATTGGCGCCACGTCGGGGTGGCGACGCTCGAGGAGCCGTTCTACGACCGCGCCTACCTCAAGACTCGAGCGGTAACAGACGCGATGCTAGCCGTCCATTTCGACATCTGCATTGCCACCAGCGAGTTCAGCCACCTTCCGAACTGCACGACGATCGGCGGACGTCGATGAGGCTTTCCTGGAACGAGATTCGAGCGCGCGCCGCCGACTTCGCCCGTGAATGGGCGGACGCTACGTACGAGAAGGGCGAGACGCAGAGCTTCTACAACGAGTTCTTCGACATCTTCGGTGTCCGGCGGCGCACCGTCGCGCGGTACGAGGAACACATCCGTCGACTGGACAACACCTCCGGTTTCATCGATCTGTTCTGGCCTGGCGTCCTGCTAGTCGAGCAGAAGAGCGCCGGTCGCGATTTAGCCATTGCTCGCCGTCAAGCTGGCCGGTACTTCGATGCGCTTCCCGAGCGGGACCGCCCCCGCTACCAGCTACTCTGCGATTTCCAGACGTTCGAGCTGCTCGACCGGGAAGAGCGCGAAGAGACCCGCCTCGCACTTGTCGACCTGCCCCAGCACGTCGAGAAGTTCGGGTTCATCATCGGTGTGCAACGCCGCGCGTTCCGCGATCAGGATCCAGTCAACATCAAGGCGTCCGAGCTGATCGCGCGCTTGCACGACGCGCTCAAATCATCCGGCTACGACGGCCACGACCTGGAGTTGTTTCTGGTCCGAATCGTGTTCTGCCTGTTCGCCGACGACACCGGGATCTTCGAGCCGCGCGACATCTTTCTGCAGTTCATCGAGGAGCGCACGTCAGACGACGGAGCCGACCTCGGTCCATGGCTGGCGCGGCTCTTCCAGGTGCTGAACACGCCGATTGAGCGCCGTCAAGCGGCGCTCGATGAGGATTTGGCGCGCTTTCCGCACGTTAACGGCGAGCTGTTTGCCGAAACCCTGCGTATCCCGGATTTCAATGCCTCGATGCGGCAGGCGCTCCTCGACGCGAGCCGGTTCGACTGGACGGCGATATCGCCAGCCATCTTCGGTGCACTCTTCCAGGCGGTCATGGAACCATCCGACCGGCGCGCGCAGGGTGCGCACTACACCACCGAGAAAAACATCCTGAAGGTGATCGAGCCGTTGTTTCTCGACGATCTGCGCGCGGAGTTCCAGAAGCTTCAGAAACGCCGGGACGGCCGCAGCATAGCCGATCTCCGGAAGTTTCGGGACCGACTCGGCACGCTTCGCCTGTTCGATCCGGCGTGCGGTTGCGGCAACTTCCTCATCATCGCCTACCGGGAGTTGCGCTCTCTGGAAATCGAAGTGTTGCGGGAGATGGCGTCGCGCACAGACGCTACCCAACTGAAACTGGAGGTGCAGTCGGTAGTCGATGTGGATCAGTTCTACGGCATCGAGATCAGCGAGTTCCCGGCGCGCATCGCCGCGACCGCGCTCTGGATGATGGACCACATCATGAACAACCGGCTGAGCTTGGAGTTCGGCCAGACCTACGCGCGGATTCCGATCGAGAAGTCGCCGCATATTCACCACGCCGACGCGCTGGAGATCGACTGGGGTGAAGTGTTGCCGCCGAATGAGTGCTCGTATGTCTTCGGCAATCCACCATTTGGTGGAGCCAAGTTCCAGTCGACCGGGCAGCGGTCGCAGGTGCGCCGTATCGCGGCGCTTGGCGGTAGCGGCGGCACGCTCGACTACGTAGCCGCGTGGTTCATTCGCGCCGGCGAGTATGTGCGGCAAGCACGGCCAGAAAACAGCAGTCGGCCACCTGGGATCGGCTTCGTCGCAACCAACTCGATTACCCAGGGCGAGCAGGTCGCGCAGCTGTGGCCGCTGCTACTCGATCGCTACCGTTTGGAAATCGCCTTTGCCCACCGGACGTTTGCCTGGGGTTCTGACGCCCGCGGCAAAGCCCACGTGCATGTGGTCATCATCGGACTAAACACGACCGAGCATGCGCCACGGGACAGGAGGCTGTTCGCCTACGAGGACCTCAACGGGGAGCCGCTCGAAAGCCGCCACGCCGTGATCACGCCCTACCTGTTCGACGGCGGGGCACTAGCCAATCCCCACCTCGTCGTCCGAGAAGAGGGCAGGACGATAAACGGACTGATTCAACTGGTCACCGGCTCCCAGCCCATCGACGATGGACTCTACATTTTCAATGCTGAAGAACGACTCGCGTTCCTGGATGCCGAACCGGACGCAGCGACTTTGTTGCGTCCTTTCGTCGGCGCTCGTGAGTACCTACAAGGTGGCGAGCGCTGGATTCTTGCGTTGCATGACGCTTCGCCCGCTACTCTGGCGCAACTGCCACGAGTCAGAGAACGCATCGCCGCCGTTCGCGCTTACCGAAGGACCAGCAAACGAACGTCCACACTGAAACTGGCTGAGACACCCACGCTCTGGCAAGTGAACATCCTGCCGGCCGCCCCGTTCCTCGTTCTGCCGGAGGTCAGCTCTGAACGGCGTGAATACGTCCCTATAGACTGGCTGAAGCCGCCGGTAATCCCGAGCAACCTTGTTCGGGTTCTGAAAGACGCCACATTAGCTGATTTCGCCCTGCTGACCTCAGCCATGCACATGGCATGGCTACGCCACATCGGCGGGCGGTTGAAAAGCGACTACCGCTACTCCATCGGTGTCGTTTACAACGCTTTCCCGACACCGCCCGGCTTCAAGAGCGAGAACGCGAGTTTGTTGGCACTGGAGCTGCTTGCGCAGGCCGTGCTCGACGCCCGCGCCGCTCACCCGGACGCGACATTGGCCGCTCTCTACGACCCCGACCTGATGCCGCCGAACCTCCGAAGAGCACATCACGCGCTGGACCGCGCCGTCGACCGTCTCTACCGCCGTGCGCGCTTCATGTCCGAGCGCGAGCGCGTCGAGTACCTCTTTGCTTTGTACGAGCGCATGCAGGCCCCGCTGGCTGCAAAGGCTGCTGGCAAGGGCAAGCGCCGGGCCCGAACAAGACGAGTGCCTCGCGGTCAAACGCGCGCCTGACGAAAGCGACCTTCACACTGGCGAAGTTTCAGCAATGGCAGATCGAGTCCGACCAGCGTCTAAGCGCCGGTGAGGCCCGCGACAACCATTGAGCAGAGCTACCCTTTGGACGGGTCGTCACCATGCAGATGACCACCTAGTCGAGAGCGAATATCCAAGCGTCGCCCACGCCGCGTCAACTGTTCGCTTGTAACGTTGCAAGTGGATCAAATTTTGGCACAGGACGGGGAGGGAGAGAAAACGACGTACGGTGGATTGGCTTCTTCCCATGCAGTGACTAGGCGAAACATGCGCATGGACGACAGGTCCAGCCAGTCAAAAGCGAGCCGTAACGCTCTCGCCAGGTTCTCTACTGATGAAACAGCGGCTCTCTGGCTACCGAGAGCGCGACGGAGCCCGAGCGAGAGGAGCTCGACTACGTCGTGTCCGCAGCAACATTGCTCCGCGTCGATAGCGTCTTCTACCGCCTCAGCTAGCTTGCTAAGCAAGCTTCCTTCGTCGATCGACGAGTCGCGAGTGAGGTTAAGGACCTGGGAGACGAGAGCGTCTATGTCGACCAGCAATGCCGCCGGATCGACGAAGCGACGAAATTTCAGGCCCTCGAAACGAAGCGAAAAATTGTTCAGGAGCGAAAGTCGGCGTAGGTGTCCGAGCGGTAGAAGTCGAGTGAGGAGTATCTCTGAAAGTGGTTTGTTTTCTTCTGCGGAGACAAAGCTTTGGGTCTTCGTTTTCGATCCATACTCGCGCAAGAAACGATCAAGTGCTCTACTGCAAATGATGTCGACTTCGATGTCGTGCCGATCGGTAGGAATCACGTTTCCAGAAGTGGGTGCGCCACCGTCCAGGTGCCAGTAATCGGCATCAACGATGCATAGAACGCCCTCTGATCCAGTCTCCTCTAGCAGTCGAACAGCCTCAAGGGCGTTTTCCTTACTATGACTCGGCAGCAATCGGCAGAGTCGCTCGTCAGTAAATCTTTGGAACAGCTTGTAGTCAGTCGAGCCTTCGACAATCGCGATCGTGCCTCGAAAGGCTGCCCGCACGAGTCTGACTTCGGCAGCTACATCGGCGCCAGTGATGTACTGAATCACCGAGTATTCTCGGCTAGCTCAACCATAAGGTCCTGGCGATTGTGGATTATGGACGGCGAGTGAGTAGCGACCAGAAAATCCAGATTGGCCAGCGCCGAAATCCGTTCGATGTCGTCCAAGAACTTGTGCTGCCAAGTGACGTGAAGCGAAAGCTCTGGCTCGTCGATGAGAATCAAAGGCTGTTCCGTAACCCTAAAGAGGAGCTCAAACGCTAGCACGAGTTCATGCTGCTCGCCCGATGATAACGACGCCAGGGGAATCCTCTGTTTCGTGGTGTCTGTCTCAAAGAGAAAGCCGTGCGTTTTGTCGACGGTCATTGTCTTGTACAGAAATCGGCTATTGATGATATCCTGCAACAGTTCGACTCGGTCCAGCAGGTTCTCGAAGACCTTAAACTTCTTGCTCACATCCTCCAGGTAGTACCAGAGAACCTTCCTTTCGTTCAGCCCCAGTTCGCCTGCGGGTAATGGCACCTGTGCGCCGGGATCAATAAGGCCGGCGGCCATAAGCCGCTCTCGAAACTCTGATTGTCGCTTGTACTCATCCCGGATCTGAATCTCGTCAATCGCAACAGGCAGCGATCCCTCAATGAGACGTCGAGGGAACGTACTATCGAGCGAGGCAGCAAGGGTGCCGGACTGCCGAAGCCTCTCTTGGATGAGGGTAGCCATGTCCTCCGCGTACTGCTCAACTGTGCTGGTCGTCCGGGTGTCAGGATCGGGCGCCCGTCTCCGCCGACGAGGAGAGACGAGGAGGCGCTGAGTTTGAATGAAGTGAGTCTGAACAGACTTGAGGGCGTTTTCTAGCCAATCAGGCACCGCGTCCACAGCTGGGCCAGCTTCCGGAGGTAACATTTCGCCGAATCGTTGAAAGACCTCCTCAAGAGTTAAGGACTCATCAAACCGCCGGTCTAGCCATCGCTGCGGCCCGATTCGTTCAAGGAAGGGGACGTACTCTTCGACCAACCGAAGACCGGGTGGCGGGCGATGTTGACGCGAGGACCATCTGATGACGTGCTCCTTTGGCACCGCGCCCTCGGCCCTCTCGGAACCGTCTTCCAATCGGAACTTTAGTTCGATCGGCTTATCCTTCTTTTTGGTGACGGTACGGCGAACCGTCAGAGTCGCTCGCCCGCTTCCGTTGCGAAGCTCGGCCCTCATGGAGGAAAACGGCACCCTTTGAAGCGACAAGTATCGCCGTGAAAATAGGTCCGCGATTAGCCTAAGTACTGTGGTTTTCCCGACTCCGTTCGGGCCATGAATTATGGTGATTCGCTCGCGTTGGTTGAGCTGGATGTCATGATCGAACATTCCGAACAATTTACGAATAGTGATGCGTCTAAGTCTCATATTGTGACCGCCATGAGAATTGAACCGCCCCGGGCTTTCCAGAGACCGTTTTAGTTGAGTCTCGCCATCTATAGCGAGCCTTCCTGCGACCGATAATAGTTCATTTCGTACTCGACCGAGGAGACATTTCCGATCGGCTCCGAGAGTCGTTGCGTGTTGTACCAATTCGTGTCGGCATCCGCCGCACACAGCCCGGCGTCGTGTGCCTCTGAGCGTGCCGCGATGTGCTTGATGTCTGTGTCGCGGGTCGAGTCAACGCCTCACAGGTGTAGGGGCTGTAGATGCCACCCGGCTCGTGCACGATGTCATCTTTGACGGACTGCGGGTAGGCGTAGTCGTCAAGGTTGTACGGAGAGCAGTGGTTCTCGGAAGCGACCGTTAGCCCTCGCCACGTTCCGGGCGCTGGAGTCTGAACAGAGGTTGGCCCCTCCGGACTTGTCGGGCGGTCCTCGCCGCATGTCGATAACCCCGTGAGGTCAAAATACTCATGCGGTTTCCCGATCGTAGAAACGGAGCAACCCGCCAAGCCGTTGACGGGAGCGCACCTTGCGCTTGGAGGATACTGTCAAGTTGAGGTCTCGAACTCTGAGCGGGCCGCTCCGAGCTCAAAATCTCAACTAATAAGAAACTCAGGGTGTAGCGTTTTGGGGCAGTGACGTCAAAACCGAGCTCCCTCAGGCGTCGTGTTGAGCCGGTGCCACCTCCAGAGACTACCGCGTTTC
The DNA here is from genome assembly GCA_965219415.1 of Candidatus Marinacidobacterales bacterium. Lineage (GTDB taxonomy): Bacteria > Acidobacteriota > Vicinamibacteria > Marinacidobacterales > DATDRI01 > CBDCNP01. The sequence continues at coordinate 4,618,599 of CBDCNP010000002.1, read as the reverse complement.
ATTCATTCGGGGTGGCCGTCAGGCCGTGGAAAACTTGACAGCACCCGACGACGGCCTCTCCAGGGCTTGCCGACATTCACCATCGACAGCCAGCCATCATCGGTCCAGACTGGTTCGACCCAACGTCACCGGTGCCGAGACTACTCGGCCAAGGAGCCGACCGTCGCGAACCGAATTCCGCTCTAGATTCGTCCACAGGCGGCTCTTGGTTCAGTCGAGGCCGGTTCATATTGAGGCGTACCGAACGAGAAAGTAAGCAGGTAGCACATACTAAACCGTTGCATATTAATGGTTGGGGATATTATTTCGGCAGCCTATCGACCACGGGAGCCACGATGATCCGAAGGACATCTTCGTAAGCCATGGGTCAACACTACGTGCCTCAACACTACCTACGCGGTTTCGAGGTTTCAGATCAGCCTGGAATGATTTGGACATACGACAAGATCGCAAAGACATCAAAGTCCCTTCCGATCAAGCTAGTGGCTCAGAAGTCGGGCTACTACGAGGAAGCTGATGAGACAGCACTCGCCAACCAGATGGAAGGTCCCGCTCTTCACTCCCTAGCCGCGCTCCGTCGTCGACAACGCGTGGATGATGACAGCCGCATCCCGTGAGGTCAAAATATTCATGCGGCTTCCCGATGGTAGAAACGTAGCAACCCCGTGTGGTATCAGCCCTTGTCAGCACCGAATGACTGAGATACAACGTGGTCGCCCTGTGCCAAAACTCGGCCCTCTTGAAATAGCTGATAAATCAGCAGCTTAGCGTCTGTGTTTGCGACTGGGCCAAGGGCTGTAGGCTCTACAATCGTCTTGGGCGGGCGGGTCATCACCATGCAGATGACCACCTAATCGAGAGCGAATATCCAAGCGTGTTCCTGAAGTTGTGTTTCCACGCTACGCCGGTCGAGTCCACCGAGGGGCTACCATCGTCGGCGACAATCGACGCGGCACGGTAGTAGTACTTGAGAATGCCCCAAAGTCGCTCTCGCGATACGATGAGACCAGCGTCCTTCGCGCTTGCCGGCAGAGGGGTGATGAGCTCGTTGCCGAGACCTTGGTGGTTTCGTTCTGTCGGTCGCAAAACACAGACGCTAAGCTGCTGATTTATCAGCTATTTCAAGAGGGCCGAGTTTTGGCACAGGACGGGGACGATCTAGCTAGCCGTCCAACGAGGCCCGCAAGAACCAGTCGTGCTTCTCGAACTCGGTGATGATGGCGGTCAACAAATCGGCGGTATCGGTATCGCCTGTGTCGTTGGCGATTTCGCGCGATTCGCGTAGACCGATCAAGTAGGCTTCGATCCGATCCGCCAGCAACTTCACGTGCTCCATATCGCGGGTCGTGTCTCGAGGGTATTCGGTCAGTGCCGACGCTCCGGCGACGTGCCGGGCGGTTCCGTACGCTTGGCCGCCGAGAGTGACCGCGCGCTCGGCAACGGCATCGTTGTGGTTGGCGAGGCTGACCGCGAACGTCTCGAACAGGGGATGGAGCGACGGGAACTGAGGTCCCCGGATGTTCCAGTACGCGACTTTGATGTGGCTGTGCAGATCGAGTCCGTCCGCGAGCCGTGCGTTCAGGCTCTCGATGACACGGCGGCGTACTTGTTCGGATAGCATGCTCGGGCTTGGGTACATCATCTCTTGGTCGTCTGGTCAAAATATTCGAACGCCCATCGGGTCAGCAGTTTGCACCTTTCCAACGGGAAGCCGCATGAGTATTTTGACCTCACGCGTTCACGGGAGCGCACCTTGCGCTCGGACTGAGGTAACTGGTCGCCAAGCATGGCAGCCATAAATCGCGCAATCAACACTGGGATAGACTTGTTGCGGAGCACAGGCCCCTTGTCTATGAGAGAAACTACGTCTCTCGAAATCAAGCTCAAACTCTACCACGCACACGGGTTAAGGCCTGGCTGCCAACAGTTCATGGCGGAAGCACCAGATTCCATGGAAGAGAAGCGCGATTGGAAAGAGCCCGAGACCTTTCGTAGGTCTCGGGCTCGTCGCAAGGAAAAATTTGGTCCGAGTCGAGGAGTGGGGCTTACCAGCGCCGCCCGCCACCACCACCGCCACCGCGACCGCCACCTTCGGTCCGGGGTCTGGCTTCGTTGACGTTCAATGTACGACCACCGAGATCAGTTCCATTGACGCCACGGATGGCCGCTTGCGCGGCCGAGCTGTCCGACATCTCAACGAAAGCGAAACCACGCGCGCGACCGGTGTCGCGATCGGTGATCACGTTGACGCTACTCACCTCGCCGTAAGTCCCGAAGACGTCTCTGAGCTGTTGCTCGGTGACGTCGAAGGAACAATTGCCTACATAAATCTTACCCATGAAATGAACTCCTGAACGGAAAGGGCCTAAGCGAGGGCTGACGGAGGTGTGGTGGAAGTCACCAGCAAAAAAAACTACGAAGAGCCATCGGATAGCCGACCGCGCCATACTGGACTATTCCCGGGTGCGTGTCAAACCCGGCATGTGCCGTGGCTATCCACGGGCGGTGCTGGTTCAAGTCGCTCCGACGCTCTACCTCGAGGACGACCGAGGACTTCAGATGGGTGTCCATCATCATTATTAGTCCGGGACTGGATCTAGGCCCGGACCGCCCTGGAGCCCACTGCTTGAGAGCGTGGTCAGCGCGCGAGGGAAGGTGCTGAGGACGAACTTCTCGGCGACCAGCCGAGTAACGCGAGCGACCAAGCTGACTCAGGCTGCCTCTCGCCACTCGTATCGATGGTGCAGTCCACCGACTCGCGGCAGTGCGACTACTTTCGCCGTAGGAGACGGTCGGTACGTGACCACTCTCAAGCTCAGTGTGTCCTTGTTCAGCCCCAAGTGGCAACGGTCCTCATGATAGTAGCTGATGTAAGCTCGCACGAGCCGGATGAGATGACATGCGCCGAGAACCACCACGTGCTCAAGGAGCTCGCGACGGCAGCTGCCGACCCCGTCCTGTGCCAAAACTCGGCCCTTTTGAAATAGACCATAAATCAGCAGCTTAGACGCCCTTGGAATCCGCGCAGAATCCAGGGTATTTCGCGCCGCAGGGCTGACTTCCGCGTCCCGTCCTGTGCCAAAACTCGGCCCTTTTGAAATAGGCCATAAACCAGCAGCTTAGTGTCTGTGTTTGCGACCGGGCCAAGGGCCGTGGGCTGTACAATCGTCTTGGGCGGGGGGGTCGTCACCATGCAGATGACCACCTAGTCGAGAGCGAATATCCAAGCGTGTTCCTGAAGCGGTTTCCACGCTACGCCGGTCGAGCCCGCCGAGGGGCTACCGTCGCCGGCGACCATCTACGCGGCACGGCAGTAGTAGTTGAGAATGCCCAAAAGTCGCTCTCGCGACACGATGGGGCCAGCGTCATTCGCGCTTGCCGGCAGAGGTGTGATGAGCTCGTTGCCGAGACCTTGGTGGTTCCGTTCGGTGTGATAGTGCACTACGTATTCGGTTACCGCTGTGCGCAGGTGTCGCTCACTGAGAGGTACGAAGCGGTCCAGACACTCTCGACGTATGGAGAGAACGAATCTTTCCGCGTATGCGTTCAGATTCGGACTATTGGCGGGAAGGCGCAGGGGCTTCACGCCTGAATCTCTCAACAGCCCACGTACCGCCTCGGTGAATAGTGGGTCCCGGTCGTGGATGAGGTACCGCTTGCCAAGGAGGAAACCATCCCACATGTCAGTGAGGTTTCTTGCCTGTGCCTTCTATTTATTCATCCGCCAGCCCCATGGGTCGGAAGTCAGCCCTACGGCGCGAAATACCCTGGATTCTGCGCGGATTCCAAGGGCGTCTAAGCTGCTGATTTGTGGTCTATTTCAAAAGGGCCGAGTTTTGGCACAGGACGAGGAGTCTGCGGTCGCTTTGCTGTTTGGGCTTATCGCCTCTGGCCAGATTCAACTACGACGCATCGACGGCTACCAACGTCTGAGCGAGGTTCTCGAACACGCGGAGGTCACCGCCTGGTATGATACTCCGATGACGGAGTGGAGGGCGCCGTTCTTTTTCCACGGACCTCGGGACACATCCTCCATAACATATCAACTGGAGTGAAACAGTGTCTCTGTCGGACGAGATTCTTGCGCGCCCTGGAGCCATCGCACCGATTCGCGATCTGCTCGCCGACCTGGTGTCGCAGCTCGGTGCACGCTCGGCCTTCCTAGTAGACGAGGCGGGCACTCCCTTCGGCGCTTTCGGGAACGTTGACTTTCCGCTCCCGCATCTCCTTTCGTCTCTAACGCCGCTACTGGGGGCACTCGTTGGTGAGGGAAAAGAAGACCCCTACCCGACCGTGTTGGTGCACCGGGTAAGCTCGCGGGCGCTGCTGACGATCGTGCTCGCCGAAGCGCTGACTGACAAACCTCGCCAAAAGGCCATCGAGCAAGTCGAACAGGCTACGGCCCGACTCCTACCACTGTTAAGTACCTCGTTGAATTCCGACAGCCCCCAGACATAGGATAGGGCCCCCATGGGGAATGAAAGGAGCTTCCACATCGAGCGCAGCACCAAGATCGCACGGCCAATCGGCGAGGTCTTCGCGTTCTACGACACTCCGGAAAACCTTCGGCTCATCACCTCCAGCACATCGGGCGTCGAGCTGGAACGGCTCCCGAAAGATCTTCGACCCGGGGCAATCTTCGGATACCGTCTTCGCGGTTGACCACTGGAGTTCCGCTGGGAAGCACTGGTGTCGGAATACCAACCACCCGCGCGCTTCGTCAACGTTCAGCGCCGTGGTCGATTCACACAATGGAGCCATGAGCATCATTTCAAGCCGGAAGGGACGTCGACGTGGGTCCGCGAGCTGTTGAAGTATCAGATGCCTCATGGACTTCTCAGTTCGCTCGCCCACAAACTCTATGTACGAGAGAAACTTGAAGAGCTAGTCAGCACCGGACTGGAAAACGTGAGGGTAGCACTGGAACGAGGGAAGACCGACCAGTCATGAGTCGAGTCGAGCGAACTACCCTAATCGATAGCCGGACAGAGCTGGTCTTTCAATTCCACGACGATCCACGTAACCTCCTAAAGATCCTTCCTGCTTATCTTCGAATCGACATCGTCGAGGTGCCCAAGAGCCTGAAGCGAGGGTCCGTCTTGAAGTACGCGATGTACGTCGGTCCCTTACGGTTCGACTGGACCGGTGAGATCGTCGAGTACGCAGCCCCTTCACAGTTCGTGGACGTTCAGGCAGCCGGGCCTTTTCAGAGCTACCGCCACACTCACGTGTTCGCCCCCGAAGGGCCCGGAACGCGCATGACCGACATCATCGAGTATGAGCTCCCGCTCGGGCCGCTAGCGGAGCTGGCCAACCGCATCCACTTTCAAAGTCGTCTGGAGGAAGTGCTCGAGCATGGGCAGCAAATCACGCGCACCTTGCTGGAAGAAACTCCCAAGTCAAAAGGGTAGTGCTTGGCCTAGTCCACGCTCGCGTCCTAACTCAAGAACCCGGCGAGCGACCGCGACGTCCTCGATCGCGATTCCTTGCGATTCGAAAAGCGTAATGTCTTCCTCCGTCCGGCGACCCGACGCTTTCCCACACGCCAGCTGACCGAGCTCCGAGACGTCGTCCCACGCGAGCTCACCCTGTGCCTTCTATTTATTCATCCGCGCGCGCCGAACTTGATCGGTCTCCGGTCTCCCGGGACGATGCCTGCATGATCTCGTCGTTTGTTCGCGCTCGGCCCTTGGCACGGCCGCAAACACAGACACTAAGTTGCTGATTTATGGCCTATTTCAAAAGGGCCGAGTTTTGGCACAGGACGGGGTCGGCAACCCGCCGACCCAGATCCCGTCCTGGGCGCGCCGGCCTAGGTCGCGGTGCCTGTGCGCGGAAGCGCCTACTTACAAGTTTTTGGAATGACGGGTCTTGAGTACGTTTGTCTTTTTGGACACGACGGCTTCTGCTCGGGCTCACATATCTCAGAGCCCGTGCCTCGTTGGCAGGTCTCCGCGAATTTCGACAACACCTCAGGATTCGAGCTTTCGGCTCCGTTCGCGTTTTCGGACATGACAAGCTCCGAGACTTAGTTTTTTACGAAGTATGCGTTGTCTTGCACGGAAGACGTTATCGCGATGGAATCGACTCGGTGCAGTTCACAATTGAGTAAACGTGCCGCGTTGATATCGAAGAGAGCAATGTTGTATCCCTTTTCTCCGAAATTACTTCGATATGCCAAGCCGTCATAGTCGTGGCTCTTGAACAACTCTGCGATGGTCTGCGTTGCCGCGTATGCAGCGATATCGTCGTCACGAACGATAGGCGCAGCAAACGCCTTGTCGATATTGGACCACACGGCCTTTTCAATTTCTTCCTGTGACAATTGCGGTTCGTGACCGAAGGAGAAGAAGTAGGATTGATCGCTGTGATTGTGAGAGCAGTTAATGATCTGCAGCTGGCGAATGGCTTCAAACTGACCCAACGACACATCCGATCCAATCCAGGGACGCACTTCTGCCACTGCAGTTTCTATAGTATTTGCCAAGTATAAGTAAGGAATGCCCTTCGGATTGGCTCGACCCTCGGACGCACGGTCTTGACGGGGTTTCATTCGAGATGACCGAAGGGCACGCTTTACCTCAAACGCGTCATTACCTTCACCTTCTTCGCGCAAATCATGACCGAGCTGCGCCCGCCAGTATATCGAGCCTTTCTTCAAACTTACTTTGCGCGCTGAAGCCGTAGCGAGTACAGCATCCAAAAACTCCTCGTTATCGGCGGAGCGAACATATCGACGATCGAACATGATGCCCCGTTCGAAATTCAAATAGGCGCGCCATGACTTGAACATCCGGTGCACTCTCCAGTGCCGAAGTATAAATTCAGTACCTGTGCTTTGCAAAAAGCCGATCCAGCGCTACGCGATCTTCTTTCTTGCGAATCACAACCCCAAATCTGAGACAAGTAAAGAACATCAAGTAGGCCCGGGCCGCACCTGAAGTAGAACGCGCTAGGCCAACTACGCCGCAGCGAGTTCCTGTATCGTCGGAGTGGTGCTTCCGCAATTAAGTGTTGGCGGCCAGCCTCTAACCGGTCTGCGTGCTAGAGTTTGAACCAGAATTCCGAAGACACAGTTCTCTCATCGTCAGGGCCGAGCCAAAGTGAAGAATCGCAGATGTCTCAATCTCGCATGTCCGTTGCGGGGCAAAGTCAGTTCCGGAAACATCGTTCGCCACGGATTCTACAGAACGAGGTCCGGGAAACGCCGTCGATACCGGTGCGGCGAGTGCGGAAAGACGTTCTCCTCGACGAAAGGCACGCCCTACTACCGTCTCCAACATCGAAGAGCTACTTTCGATGGGGTCATCGCTCTCAGAGTCGAGGGTGTCAGCATTTCCGCGATTTCCCGGATCAAAGGGATTGCCTGGAACACCGTCGCCCGCTGGCTCGAGAAGGCAGCCCAAGTGTGTCGTCGATTCAATCACAGAAGGATCGCGGGCTTCGCTGCCGAAGAGCTTCAAGCCGACGAGATTCGCACGTTCGCGGGCAACAAGAAGACACCGAGTTGGGTCTTCGTTACAATCGAAGTCTGGTCTCGGCTCTGGCCATCGACGGTGACGGGAAGGCGAAGCTACCGGAACACTCACGCTCTGTTTCGCGACCTTTCGAGACGGATGAATTTCGAGCGTCTTCCCTTGATCGTCACGGATGGATTCGAATTCTACCAGAAGGTCATCCGTCGCTTCTTCGGGCCAGCGTGTCTCTACGGCCAGGTCCTAAAGACGCGCAGGAACGATCGTATCATCAAGGTCGAACGCAGAGCGCTGCACGGAGCCGCGTGGCGATTCGAAGACGCGCTCAATAACTCCGAGGACTCCTCGACACTGAACACGTCGTTCATCGAGCGGTTAAATCTGACCATCCGGCAAAGCTCGGCATACCTTTCGAGACGAACGCTTTCCCACGCTCGCTCGACGGAGAGGCTCGATGAGCACCTGGAGTTGCTCCGTTGCTATTACAACTTCGTCCGACCGCACGGAGCTCTGAAGTTCGGACGTGAGATCCGAACTCCGGCTATGCAGGCTGGTCTGACCACGCGACGGCTCACCTTTCGAGACATCTTCTTGGCGACGACGATTCCTTTGTGGTCGCGGATCGAGGTTTTCGTGCTCAGTAGGGCGCGCAACCCGGTCTCTTCCGCACCTGTACCACTGCCCGCAGCCGCGTAGCAACACTTGATGGCGGAAGCACCCCAAGAGCCGAATAGCTCCACTTGCCCGTGAGGTCAAAATACTTATGCGCTTCCCGATGGTAGAAACGCAGCAATCCGCCAAGCCGTTCACGGGAGCGCACCTTGTGCTCGGACGGTGCTTCCGCTATTAAGTGTTGGTGAGATGACGCTAAGACTTTACACTGCATTAAATTACAGCCAAAATAGCGCTCGCGACCTTCGCCGCACGCTAAATGGAGCGTAAGCGCTTTTTTTGCAAAGGGATACGTACACATCACCAACAGCAAACAGCGCAAGCACCGCTGGCTGGGTCAACCACCAGCAACAGGATGTGATTGACTACCTGCGAGAGGAGAACCGCGTGCTTCGAGCCGGGCTTCGGGGCAAGCGTCTCAGGCTCTCTGACGACGATCGGCGCAGGCTCGCTGTCAAGGCCAAGGCTTTGGGCCGCGAGGCGCTGGCCCAGATTGCGTCCGTTGCCACATCCGCTACGATTCTGCGTTGGTACCGCTACCTCATTGCAGCCAAGTACGATGGCAGCAAGAACCGGAGCCCAGGCCGACCCCCGACGGCGAAGGACATCCGTGAACTCATTGTACGCGTGACGCAGGCGAACCCGACGTGGGGATATACGCGCCTGCGGCGCACTCAAGAACCTCAAACACAGACACTAAGCTGCTGATTTATGGTCTATTTCAAAAGGGCCGAGTTTTGGCACAGGACGGAGTACGTCGTCTACCATCATCACAAGAGGAATCATCAAGGCAAGGAGAATCCTGCTGCTGTTCCCAGCCAGCGACCCATTACTTCTGTCCGAGCGTAAAGTAAGCTCCCGTGAACGGCTTGGCGGGTTGCTCCGTTTCTACCATCGGGAATCCGCATGAGTATTTTGACCTCACGGGCTCGAAACCTCATTCCTCCTCCACCCGCCTGGCCCAGAGTAGGTGATAGGATGAAGGTTTATATCTTGACGTCTGCCCTGTTTGTAGCGGGTTGTGGCGATAGCTCTTCTAAGAGCCCAAGCCAGAGCCCGAAAGCAATGGTTGATCTCACGGTCTACAAAGCGACTTACGTGACATCGGTATATTCTAGCCAAGCCAAGATTCGTTTCGATTTTGGATTGATGGAGACAGCGGGTACCGGAATCGATCTGAACCGGATTCGCCTTTATATATCGAGGCGAGACGGCGAGATCGTGGAGAAGAGAGGCATCAGCCAGCGCCGCATTTTGGATAACTACGGAACGAACCGTATCGATGGGCATGGTGCATTCCATAAGATGGTGACGTTCGGAGTGGAGAGTTCGATTCCCAACGGCGACGGAGGATGGTTCCTGAGACTCGAAGCGGCATACACCGATGACACGGGCGATCGGGGAGCCGCGTCGGAAACAGTTGAGCTTAAAAACTGGCGAACACTTCAATAGAGGAGGAAGTCTATGGCTAAAGAGAGGCTGAATGGCAGCGTGCAGGGTGCTTCCGCTATCAAGTGTTGGTGATGTGTACGCATCCCTTTGCAAAAGAGGCGCTTACGCTCCATTTAGCGTGCAGCGAAGGTCGTAAGCGCTATTTTGGCTGTAATTTAGTGCACCGTAAAGTCTTAGCGTCATCTCACCAACACTTAATGGCGGAAGCACCCAAAGGATTAGGTGTCCACGAAAGCGGGTCAAGTCCACCTATGATTCACCTCGGCGCAGCCAGCGATCGACATGGCCTCCATGTACTAGGGCGAGCGTCGCTCGCCCTAGATCTGGGACAAGATAGTTCAGGACGCAAGAAAGAATTTCTCCGGGCAGGTCGTTCTAGCGGAGGACGCGATGGTGATCGACATCGCGTAAGGAGTGTGACGGTGAGGAAAGAAAGAGTATTGCCAATAGTGGTAGGTCTCTTACTCGCAGCCGCTGCGACGGCGCAGGACAGGTCGAAATACTACACGAACCAGCACCCGGAGGAGTTCCTGCCCCTCGACTGGATTGCATTCTACGACGAGATCGATGCGGGCACGGCGGCGACCCGCAAGGAGCTTCCCCATCACCTGGACTTGGCCTTCGGCAACGATCCCAAGCAGAAGCTGGATCTTTATCTGCCCAAGGAAAAGGCGGAGGCCGCTCCCACGTTCTTGTTCCTGCACGGGGGCGGTATGCGCGAAGGGGACCGCGCCCATTACGGATACATCGCACGGCCATTTGCCGCCAACGGCATCATCACGGCTGTAGCTAGCTATCGGCTCGCCATCGACGGATTCCAATATCCGGCGCAACCCGAAGATGTCGCCGCCGCGGTAGCCTGGATTCATAAGCATGTCGAGGAGTACGGCGGCGATCCGCAGCGCATCTACGTGGGGGGCCATTCGGCGGGCGCGATTCTCTCCGCCTACCTTGGCGTGCGGGGCGCCTGGCGACAGAAAAAGGGAATACCAGACGGAGTGCTCAAGGGCGTCGCACCGGTCAGCGCTCCCTACGACAGCGAAGATGCAGAGACGGAGGCGGAGATAGCGACGGCGCGCGTCGTTCGCCGGGCGGGGGAGGTCCCCGATCCGGACAACCCGCCGCCCCGAGCGGTAGTGGCCGTCGGCTCCGTGGAAGCGTACGTAGACGCATCTCGGGAGTTCGCCGACAAGTTGAAGGCCAAGGGCGTGGAGGCGGAGTTCCTCGTTCTAGAGGGCGAGGATCACGCCCAGACGGCACTATCCCTAGGCGATGAAGACAGCGAGCTCTTTCGCGCCGTGCTGAAGATGATTCAGGCTCCATAACCGACTCGCGGCCCTGGTGCGAAGAATCCCCAACATGCGCTGGTGGATCGTAGCCCTTCTTTTCCTGGCCACCGCCGTCAGCTACGTCGATCGGCAGACCCTTGCGGTCGTCGCGCCGACGTTGCGGGACGAGCTAGGTATCTCCAACTTCGGCTACGCGCGGAACCTCTCCAGCTTTCTGGTGGCCTACACCGTCATGCAGGCGGTCACCGGATGGATGGCGAACATAAACTCAGTGTTTTTTGCTCACGCGGCCACGGTAAATTTCCTATGATTCGGAGCCGGATCCGAACGTACGCGGTTTTTACGTTCCCGTCATTTAGATCGATGCCTCCGACATCGACGATAACAGCGTCTTCGCTCATGAGTTGATTGTCCATCATCATTATTTGTCCGGGACTGGACTCTAGGCCCGGACCGCCCTTGAGCACATGCTGGAGAGCGTGGTCAGCGCGCGAGGGAAAGTGTTGAGGACGAACTTCTCGGCGACCAGCCGAGTAACGCGAGCGACCAAGCTGACTCAGGCTGCCTCTCGCCACTCGTATCGATGGTGCAATCCACCGACTCGCGGCAGTGCGACGACTTTCGCCGTAGGAGACGGTCGGTGCGTGACCGCTCTCAAGCTCGGTGTGTCCTTGTTCAGCCCCAAGTGGCAACGGTCCTCGTGATAGTAGCTGATGTAAGCTCGCACGAGCCGGATGAGATGACATGCGCCGAGAACCACGACGTGCTCAAGGAGCTCGCGACGGCAGCTGCCGACCCACCGCTCCGCGGTTCCGTTTTGCCATGGGCTGCGAAACGAAGTGCGAACGGGTTTTGTGCCCGTTGCTTTGATGAACTCGATGACCGCAGCGCTAAAGATGAAGTCGCGATCGAAGATGAGATATTTCGGAGCGGTGTCGTAGGGAAACGCCTCACGCAGTTGCTGAATAACCCAAGCAGACGTCGGGTGGAACGTGGCGTTGAAGTGAACGATGTGCCGACGGCCGTGCTCGATGACGAAGAAGCCGTACAGCAGCCGGAGCGACGCGGTGGGCACGGTGAACAGATCCATGGCGGCGATATCGTCTTTATGGTTGCGCAAGAAAGGGTGCTTCCGCAATTAAGTGTTGGCGGCCAGCCCCTAACCGGTCTGCGTGCTAGAGTTTGGACCAGAATTCCGAAGACACAGTTCTCTCATCGTCAGGGCCGAGCCAAAGTGAAGAATCGCAGATGTCTCAATCTCGCATGTCCGTTGCAGGGCAAAGTCAGTTCCGGAAACATCGTTCGCCACGGATTCTACCGAACCAGGTCCGGGAAACGCCGTCGATACCGGTGCGGCGAGTGCGGAAAGACGTTCTCCTCGACGAAAGGCACGCCCTACTACCGTCTCCAACATCGAAGAGCTACTTTCGATGGGGTCATCGCTCTCAGAGTCGAGGGTGTCAGCATTTCCTCGATTTCCCGGATCAAAGGGATTGCCCGGAACACCGTCGCCCGCTGGCTCGAGAAGGCAGCCCAAATGTGTCGTCGATTCAATCACAGGAGGATCGCTGGCTTCGCTGCCGAAGAGCTTCAAGCCGACGAGATTCGCACGTTCGCGGGCAACAAGAAGACACCGAGTTGGGTCTTCGTTACAATCGAAGTCTGGTCTCGGCTCTGGCCATCGACGGTGACGGGAAGGCGAAGCTACCGGAACACTCACGCTCTGTTTCGCGACCTTTCGAAGCGGATGAATTTCGAGCGTCTTCCCTTGATCGTCACGGATGGATTCGAATTCTACCAGAAGGTCATCCGTCGCTTCTTCGGTCCAGCGTGTCTCTACGGCCAGGTCCTAAAAACGCGCAGGAACGATCGCATCATCAAGGTCGAACGCAGAGCGCTGCACGGAGCCGCGTGGCGATTCGAAGACGCGCTGAATAACTCCGAGGACTCTTCGACATTGAACACGTCGTTCATCGAGCGGTTGAATCTGACCATCCGGCAAAGCTCGGCATACCTTTCGAGACGAACGCTTTCCCACGCTCGCTCGACGGAGAGGCTCGATGAGCACCTGGAGTTGCTCCGTTGCTATTACAACTTCGTCCGACCGCACGGAACTCTGAAGTTCGGACGTGAGATCCGAACTCCGGCTATGCAGGCTGGTCTGACCACGCGACGGCTCACCTTTCGAGACATCTTCTTGGCGACGACGATTCCTTTGTGGTCGCGGATCGAGGTTTTCGTGCTCAGTAGGGCGCGCAACCCGGTCTCTTCCGCACCTGTACCACTGCCCGCAGCCGCGTAGCAACATATCTGGACTCCTCTAGTCAAGCCCCTTTCTTAATAAATCTTCCATCGAAGCTGCGCATCCATCGCGTCGTGACGGGTGGGTCAGACTGCAAACGTATCTTCGGCCTCAGTGAGGAGCGTCTTGGGTGCTCCGGGCCATGATGGAAAATCCGCGCGCGAGGAGCCAATCACTTTGAACGGCCTCTTAGGGCCAGTGTTGCTATTGGCTTGACCCCGCGCCGGTCCGACCGGTACGCCATCAGTTGGATGGGTATCGTCGCAGCCTCTTTTGGAAGGGAAAAAGGAAAACACGAAAGTGGAGCCTCTAAGTCTAAGCGGCCACCGGCGACTGGAATTCACTCTCGCGGGTGGAGACGGCCCAGACGATCCGGGCGAGTTTGTTGGCGACAGCAATCACGGCCTTGTTGTGTCCCCGCGAGCGGTGGACCTTCCGAGCCCAGGCGCGGAGCTTGTCGGGCGGGCTCTTGCTGACGTTCGCCGCGCGGAGCACGGCGCGCCCGCCCTGGGTGAGGAGCATACGGAGGTAGGAGTCGCCACGCTTGGTGATGCGTCCGAGGCGGCGAATGTCGCCACTGGAGTTTTCCTTGGGAACTAGGCCGAGGTAGCTCGAGAAGCGGCGCCCCGATGGGAAGCGGCGAAGATCGCCGACGAAGCCCACGATGGCGGTCGCGGTCAGAAGTCCGATGCCGGGAATGGCGAGAAGTCGTTGGACTTCAGGAAGCTGCTTGGTGAGCGCCTTGAGCTCGTGCTCGATGCTAGCGCACTTGTCCTTGAGTTCTCGAATCTCGGAGCAGGCATCACGGAGATGCGAACGGAGCACGTCGGGCAAATCAGAATCAGCGTCTTCGACGAGTTCGAAGAGGGCGGGCACGACGAAGTGAGCGCCCTTTGGGATGATGAATCCGAGTTCGCGCAGGAGCCCGCGTACGGCATTGATGCGTGCGGTCCGTGTGGAGAGCCATCCTGAGCGCAGGCGATGGAGCGCGGCGAGGGTGTGCTGGTGCACGGACTTGATGGGTACGGGAAGAAGCTCCTCGTTCCTGTAGGCCTCGAGCAACGCCTTCGTGTCGGCGCGGTCGTTCTTGCTCCCGCGTCGATACGGCCTCACGAGGTGAGGTGGGAGCAGGACGACGTCGTGTCCCAACCTTCGGAACGTCCTTGCCCAGAAGTGAGCCGAGCCGCAGGCTTCGAGAAGCACGGTGGCAGCGCTCTGTTTGGCAAAGAACGACACCAATTTGGGTCGACTCACACGGAGTCGCTTGGACACCTTCCCCGCTTCTCCCGAGATGGCAATCTCGAAGACGTTCTTTGCAAGATCCACAGCGATCGTTGTATCTTTCATTCGGACTCCTCCTTTTCGATGCGTATTCGACTGACTTTGGCACATCGATGCCGTCTATGTCAGTGGAGGAGTCCATTCCATCACTTGATGGCGGAAGCACCGAGTGAGTCGGAAGCGGGTGATTCGGTTGAAACAGGCAGAAGGCCTCATTGCTCGAGTACGCAAAACGCTTCAAGCGCGCGACGGTAAGCGGTCATGGCCAGCCCGTCGCGGCCAATGTGCTCGGGCAAGACTTCGTCGCCGATGCGCCGAACCAACGGTGGGTCGGGGACACGACCGAGTTCGTGATCGGCAGCGGCGGGAAGCTTTATCTCGCGGCGCTCCTCGACCTCTACTCGCGATTCCTCGTTGGGTGGGCCGTAAGTGCTATTAACGACCGTCACCTGGTTATCAAGGCGTTGCGGGATGGCACTGAAACGTCGCCAACCGGCCGCGGGGCTCTTGCATCACTCCGATCAGGGCAGTCCGTATGCCAGCAAAGACTACCAACGTCTCCTTGAGACGCATGGCATGACCGGGAGCATGAGCCGACGGGGCAACTGCTATGACAACGCCGTCATCGAGAGCTGGTTCTCCACGGTCAAGCACGAGCTTGGGGAGCATTTCCTAAGTTGCGGCGAGGCCAAGATGGCCCTCTTCGACTTCATCGAGGTATTCTACAACCAGAGACGACGACACTCGACCCTCGGCCAGGTCAGTCCGGCCGAGTTTGAACGACGGATGAGGACTTCGCCAGCTTAACTAAACCGTCTACGAAACCGGATCAAGCCCACCCTCATGCGGCTTCCCGATGATAGAAACTTAGCAACCCGCCAAGCCGTGAGGTGCAAACTGCTGACCCACTGGGCGTTTGAGTATTTTGACCAGACGGGACCAATGCCGCCGATGATTGCGCGACCTATCTGTCCGGGCAGTCCTCCGAACACGGCGGCCCCGAGGCTTCCGTACGATGACAGCCCGATTCTGCTTAACTAATAAGAAACTCAGGGTGTAACGTTGTCAAGAGGTGTGAGAGTGACGTCAAAACCGAGCTCCCTCAGGCGTCGTGTTGAGCCGGTGCCACCTCCAGCGACTAACCGCGTTTCATGCATTCGGGGTGGCCGTCAGGCCGTGGAAAACTTGACAATGCCTTCACGAGCTCAACCGCCCCCGCCAATTCCAAGGCCGCGACGCATCAGCTCCGCAAAGCGGGCGGCGAGCTTCGCCGGGTCCGAAATATCGGCGCCCTCCGCCAGTAGGGCGTAGCCGTAAAGTAGCTCGGCGTATTCGGGAACGCTTTCACTGTCCTCGTTGACGTCGGACCGCGCCTTGAGCGCGATCACGACGTCGTGCGACGGATTCAGCTCGAGGATACGTCGCTGGGGAGGCACGTCGCCCTGCTGGCGCAGGAGTTTCTCGAGACGAGGGCTCACATCCTCCTCGCCGCCCACGAGGCAGGCCGGCGAATCCGTGAGACGGGTCGAGAGGCGCACTTCCTTGACTCGGTCGTCGAGCACCTTTTGAATTCTCTCCATCATAGCCGCAAAATTCTTCGCTTTAGAGTCTAGCTCCCTCTTCTTCTCTTGACGCTCTTCCTCTGAACCGAGGTCCACTTCGCCCTTCGCCGCCGACCGGAGCTTCTTCTCCTTGTAGTCGGCAAGGACTTGGACGAGGAACTCGTCGACAGGATCGGTGAGGTACAGGACCTCGATGTCTCGGGCCCGGAATGCCTCGAGGTGAGGCGAACTGTCGATAGCAGCGCGGGACTCACCGCTCAGATAGTAAATTGCCTCCTGCCCCTCCTTCATTCGCGACACGTAATCTGCCAGGGACACCAGCTTCTCGGCGTCATTGGAAGAAGCAAAGAGCAGGAGTTCGACGAGCTTGTCTTTATTCTCGAGATCCTCCGTAACCCCTTCTTTCAAGGCCTTGCCGAACTGGCTCCAGAACTTCAGGTACTTTTCCTCGTCGCTCTTCCTCATCGATTCGCGACTTCATCTTTAACGCTGCGGTCATCGAGTTCATCAAGGCAACGGGCACAAAACCCGTTCGCACTTCGTTTCGCAGCCCATGGCAAAACGGAACCGCGGAGCGGTGGGTCGGCAGCTGCCGTCGCGAGCTCCTTGAGCACGTCGTGGTTCTCGGGGCATGTCATCTCATCCGGCTCGTGCGAGCTTACATCAGCTACTATCATGAGGACCGTTGCCACTTGGGGCTGAACAAGGACACACCGAGCTTGAGAACGGTCACGCACCGACCGTCTCCTACGGCGAAAGTAGTCGCACTGCCGCGAGTCGGTGGACTGCACCATCGATACGAGTGGCGAGAGGCAGCTTGGTCGCTCGCGTTACTCGGCTGGTCGCCGAGAAGTTCGTCCTCAGCACCTTCCCTCGCGCGCTGACCACGCTCTCCAGCATGTGCTTGAGGGCGGTCCGGGCCCTAGAGTCCAGTCTCGGATTAACAATGATGATGGACAACCGTGTGGTCAGCCCAGCCCGCATCGCCGAAAGAACTGCTTCTCTCGAAATCAGGCTCAACCTCTAGCACACGAACGGGTTACGTGGCAGCTACCAACACTTGATGGCGGAAGCACCTGTGGCGCAATGTCTGAACAGCTCTACCTCCAAGGAGATGCACTATAGTGCCACGACAACCCAACACTCGTGCAGGAAACGACCGCCAGGATCAGTAGAACATTCTCAGGCGTCGCTTGTGAGCTTCTTCTTCGGTGGGACGACGGCGTCTTGGTAAGCTTTCGCTACTCGAAACTTGACCACCGTCTTTTTAGGGATTCGAATCTGTTCGCCGGTCCGGGGATTGCGTCCCTTGCGAGCCTTTCGTTTCGACTTCACGAGTTTTCCGATTCCGGGAATGACGAACTGGCCCGTTCGCTTCGTTTCCTTTACCGCGAGATCGGCAATCGACTTGAACCATGCAGCGGCCTGCTTCTTCGGAACCTGCATTGTTTCCGACATCTGAGCCACGATTTGGGTTTGGGTCATGGGTTTTTTCGCCATTCCTCAAGTCTCCTTTTTCGTTTGCAGCTAACTCGACGTATTAGGTGGTTGAGCTTCGAGCGATACTCAAACGGCGCTATTCTAATGGCCTTACACGAAGTTGACAAACCAGAACGGTATCGCTGCCCTAAAAGAGCAGACGGCCACACTGGAACTGAAACACGGTCCAGATTCCTACGGATGTAGCCATGGCGAGGACCAACAATGTCAAGGGCTGGCTCGGCGTGCTCATCACTGAGGATTCTAGCTTCCATTGGCGAACCAAGCGTAGACACGTCTAATACGAAACGGCCCGGCGCGTGAGTCTTGAGTTCGTTTGTGTTTTTGGACACGACGGGAATCATCAAGGCAAGGAGAATCTACTGCCGTTCCCAGCCAGCGAATAGTTACCTCAAGTCCGAGCGCAAGGTGCGCTCCCGTCCTGTGCCAAAACTCGGCCCTGGACTTGACCCGCTTTCGTGGACACCTAATCCTTTGGGAGACAGGAGTCCACGATGTCAAAGCAGGGAAACAGATACGCGGCCGAATTCCGGCGCCAAATGGTAGAGCTGGTGCGAGCTGGCCGCGGCTCCGAAGAGCTGGCGCGAGAGTTTGAGCCCTCGGGCCAGACGATCCGGAACTGGGTGAACCAGGCGGATCTCGACGAGGGTCGCAGGCAGGACGGTCTGACGAGTGAGGAGCGTGCGGAGCTCCGCCGCCTGCGACGGGAGAACCGTCAACTACGGTTGGAGCGGGAGATCCTCTCAAAAGCCGCGGCCTGGTTCGCTCGGGAGACCGAGTCGGTACCACCGAAGCCTTCCGATTCGTGAGGGCGAACCAGGATTCACTACCGGTTGCCACGATGTGCCGACTGCTGGACGTCTCCGCCAGCGGCTACTATGCGTGGCTTGAGCGTGCCCCGTCGGCCCGCGCGGTGTCGGATGCGGAGTTGCTTGAGAAGATCCGGGCGATTCACACCGCGTCGCGGAGCACGTACGGCGCGCCGAGGATTCTCCACGAGCTACGAGAGACACACGAGCTCCACGTCTCACGCAAGCGTGTAGCGCGGCTGATGCGCGAGGCTGGCATTCAAGGTGTTCACCGGCGCAAGAGGGCGCACACTACGATTCGCTGTGACGACGCCCGTCCCGCCCCCGACCTCGTCGACAGGAATTTCGAGGTGGACCGGCCCGACCGCCTGTGGGTCGCCGATATCACCTACGTGCCCACGTGGTCGGGCTTCTTGTTCCTCGCCGTCGTGCTGGACGCCTTCAGCCGACGCATCGTCGGATGGGCAATGGCTACCCACCTGCGGACGTCGCTCGTCTTGAGCGCCCTCGACATGGCGCTGTTCCAACGCAAGCCCGGCGACGTCATCCATCACTCGGACCAGGGCACGCAGTACACGTCACTAGCGTTCGGCCAGCGATGCCGGGAGGCCGGGGTGCGACCGTCGATGGGTTCGGTCGGGGACTGTTACGACAATGCGATGTGCGAGAGCTTCTTCGCGACGCTCGAGTGCGAGCTGATCGAGCGCCGGTCGTTTCGCTACCACGCTGAGGCGCGCATGGCGACCTTCGATTTCATCGAAGGCTGGTACAACCCGCGACGACGACACTCCGCCATCGACTATTGCTCGCCTATCCAATTCGAAAGGAGGTACTATCGCGACGCTTGATCCCTAACTCTTAACCTGTCCACGAAAGCGGGGTCACTTCAGCCCTTTTGAAATAGACCACAAATCAGCAGCTTAGACGCCCTTGGAATCCGCGGATGCGTGCACATCACCAACAGTAAACAGCGCAAGCACCACGTGCCGCGTGTTCACCGAGCCGAGAGGAGAATCTGTATGGTTGACGTGTCCAAGACGTTGCAAGTGTCCTTGCAGCAACTCTGCGCCGAGCGGGGACAAGGTCAATCGCAGTCCCGTTGGCTGGCTGGCTTCAATGAGAAGGGCGGTCCCCGATGAAAGCCAGACAGTTCGTGACACCAGTTCTCATCCGCAACGGCACGGCAACGGTGCTTCGTCACGTTCCACTCGACGAGCGAACGTTTAAGGAGGCCGACCTGCAAGCTTTGCTGTTCGCACACCCGACGCTGATCCCTGTCGGAGACATCGAGCCGATCTTTGATCGGCTGCACCCGCTGGCGCGTGAGTTGCGGGTCGGGAGTGGGTTCATCGATCTGGTCTTCATGAACGACGAGGGCTACTTGACGCTCGTCGAAACGAAACTCTGGCGGAATCCCGAGGCGCGCCGAACCGTCGTCGCGCAGCTCATTGACTACGCCTCGCACGTCTCAACCTGGACGTACAACGAGTTACGACAGGCGGTACTGGACAGCCGCAAGGGCGATGCCTTGGCGTCCGGGTATCGAGATATGGACCCGGCGGGTCTTCAGCTGAATCGCGAACAAGACGTAGAACGTAACCAGACCTGCGGGAGTCCAGATTTCGGTGGTGAAGAAATCGGCAGCGGCAAGGGTGTCCCAGTGACTCCGAAGAAACTGCCCCCACGTCGTCCTTCCGCCGACGAAACGGTGACGGTTCTCCTCCTGCAAGATACTCGAGGAGCTTCTGCTGCTCCTGGTTCAGCCAACCGGCCAGGAGCGAGACCAGGAAGATTTGTGGCGAGACAAATGTGCTCATCGCAAGCATCTTAGCCGAAATCACTTACCGCTGCGGAAGATGACCGGCTGAGTTTTTGCACCATACGAGCAATGCCGACTACCGAGGGTCCATCCCCGCGCGTGCGCGGGAAACGATTTCCCTAGACTTTAGCCAGCCGATCGAGCACTTTACGGTACTTGTTGATGAAACGCGGAATCTTGGGTCCTTTGTTGTAGAAAATATCTGAGTCATATCCGCTCTTCTCATCCAGGCCTAGCTCTTTCCGAACTTTGTGTATAGTATTTCGGTCCACATCAGCCCCCTCGTTTCTGTAGGCGATCTGCGAGTGAAGGTCGTCTCTACGGACATTGATTCTGTTCCCGACACGCCTAGCAAGCTCTAGTTCGCAGCCATAGGAATTCAGAATTGCCCTAAATTCCCTGAATTTTAGGGTGTATTCTTCTTTTCTGAGCTTCCTAATGTGGTTCTGAAGCCAACGGGACACTTTGAGAACTTCCTCATCAGAAGAAGGCTGTTTCTCAGCTGACACATTCTCTATAAGCTGATGAGACGCTAATGCGATCACAAAGTCATAGATGTCATCCTCGTCCAGGGTGAATACCCAACCGTTCTTATCGAGAAATACTAGCATCGAAACTAGTGCTGTGCGCTTGTTTCCATTGAAAAACGGATGGTCTTGAACAATAGAGTGCAGCAAAGCGGCGGCCGACATGGATGCCGTGGGGTACTTATCCTCTTCTCCGAGTGATGTATGCGGCCGAAAAACTGCAGATTCAAGTAATTTTTCATCCCTGACTCCTGCCGGAACAATCGGGTCCTTTGACTTGGCGAAATCTTTGACCAAGAGAACATGTATCGCTACGATGTCGGCAGCGGTCAAATGTACTAGGTCTTCCTTCTTACCAACTTTCGGCCAGGCTTCTTTCGACGGACGTTTGGGCTTTCGCGGCTTAGGTTGTTTGGGCTTTCGCGGCTTAGGTTGTTTGGGCTTTCGCGGCTTAGGTTGTTTGGGCCTTCGCGGCTTAGGTTGCTGTGACGCTATAGGAACCTCGGCCTTTTTGTGATCCTGTGGCTTGCTAATTCCAAGAGCTGCTTTAGCCTCTTTTAATAATGGCCTCGGTACGCGCTTCAGTCGCCTTTTAGCAAGAACTTTTTTTTCGTAGAGTATTTGCCGCGTTTGGCCTTCTGATAGTCCGGCCTCTTTTGACAGATCACTTACAAGGCGTGAAGGTCCAGAGGACAGCTTCAGCGCTACCTTTGCAGAAGTCAATCGCCCATTTTTGAGGCAATCTGATGGTGATTCAACGTCGAAGCCACAATCGACCAACTCTAAAAGCACATCGTCGAGCGGGCGTCCAGTTAATCGGGCTAGCTCTGACACAGTACGTGTTTGCCTGGTCATTTTGGAAGTGAATAATACTCTCTCCCACGTTCCCCCGTCTATACATCGCGCGAGGTGCCCGCTAGCGATCACGAGCCGCGCTAAGTGTTAGGCGGATCGAGAGCATTGGCCTGTGATCCTTCGCGGTAGGGACCGCGTCCTGTGCTAAAACTCGGCCTTTTTAGAATAGACCATAAATCAGCCGCCGCAGCTTCCGACAGCGTGAGGCGTGTCATCCCGTGTCAAACGAAGGACCTGCTCCATCCCAAGACCGTCGACGCGACTGTCGAAGTACGCTCCGTAGGTCTGGTCTCGATCTCGTACCGGATACCGAGGTGCCGTATCCCATGGAAAAGCATTGACCATTGGTGCGCCGTCCACTCGGCAGAAGGATCTATAGAAGGTACAGGTGGGTCAAACGGTCAAGTCTTAATTTTCCTGTCAAATCTCCGTACGGTTCCCCGCGCTCGGTTAAGCTGCTGATTCCTCCGACGTGCCTTGCGGGAGAAGCTCGTTGCGAAGCTCCTCGACTTTCCTAGCGGCGAAGACATCCATCCTCACGCCGCGCCATTTGTTTGCGGCGGCCAAGAGCACAGCGAACGAGAGTTTCATCGCGGCCTCCTCGGTGAAGAAGTGAGGAATGACCTTTGTGCGACGTTTGTGCTCTCCGAACGTGCGCTCAAGTAGATTCGACGTGCGAAGCCTTTTGTGATGCGCCGCAGGAAGGCGTAGCGCCTGAAGACATGCTTCGAGGGTCTCTTCCATGCACTTCATCGCGCTCGGGAATCGTTGACGGTACCGAGCGATCACCTCCCGACCCTTCTTCAGCCCTTGCTCGTAGCTGTTCGCATGGAACGACTCAAGGATGGCCGCCTTGAGTTCGTCGCGCACTTCCTTCGGAGCCTTGCCCAGGATGTTCTCGAGGCGGTGCTTCTGGCAACGTTGCTTGAGGCTTCGAGGGAAGACCTCTGCGATCGCTTTGAGCACTCCAGGATTCCCGTCCGTCACGATGAGCAACGGCTCCCTCATTCCTCGGGCCACTATCTCCTGCAAGAACCCCTTCCAGTTCTCGTAGGATTCTCGGTTGCCGACACCGATATGAAGAAGAACTCGCGTCCCATCAGCGCGATAGCCGGTCGCAACGAGGATGGGCTCTTTCCTCTCCGCTCCTTGGTGGTAGCGCAGGTACGTGCCGTCGAGCTCGAGATACAACAGCTTCTCGTTCGAGAGATCCCGTTTTCGAAACGCCTCGAAATCCTCCGACAGACACCGTGTGACCCGGCTCACCACCGACTTCGAGACACCCGTGCCGCTCAGCACGTCCGCGAACGTCGCCTCAATGTCACGCGTCGACATCCCGTGGACGTACATCCGCGCGATCAGTTCATCGAGTTTCTCGGTCCGGCTCACGTAGGCGTCGAGAATCTTTGACTGAAACACCTTCTCTGTTTCTCGTACCCGCGGCACTTGCACCGTCACCGCTCCCTCGCCCGTGAGGACCCGATGCGACTCATACCCGTTGCGTCGTCCCTTCTCCTTCGTCGTTGCCGGAGCGTTCTCATAGTAGTTTCGACCCAACGCCTCCGTCACCTCGCGCTCCAACGCATATTGAAGCATCATCTGAGCTCCCGACCGGACGATCTCCGAGAGATTCATCTCCCCAAATACCAGTTGTTCCTCGAACTGCTTGAGCAATCGCTGACTCGGTAGTACCTTTCCCATGATGTATGGTTCTCCTTTTCTGTCCCCATGACGGGGACGGGTTTGAGCTTGGGGAACCATACATCGTTTTTCTTTGACAGGAATCTTAAGACATCACCGGTCAAACCGTGCAATACCGTTTCCGACAGCGTGAGGCGGCTCCGTGGCAGGCGTAGAACACTGACTTTGCCCATCGCCGGTGACTCTACCCGGCGAGGCTCAAGCGCGTCCTTCTCAAGCGACAAATGAGTCCGGCACGAATGATAGTAGTCGACGTATTTACGGCGGATGCCTGTCCTGAAGATATCCTGTTCGGGAACGTGAATGATTTTCGCTGTAAGGCACTTGAGATAGAACTCGATAGCCATTCCGGTGGCGTTCATCAAGGGCAAGACGACACCCGTGCCAGAGGATTGACCGCTTAGGATCAGTCGGACATGCTCGTACCGATCTGCCGTGTCCTTTACTTGGGGATTGGAGATTTCCCGACGACTTTTCCAATCTTGGGGGTATAGTTCGTCCGTGTCCCCCTGCTGTGCATCAACGCGCGCCTGACGGCCTCGGGTTCCTTCTGGATCACGCACAGGAGCGTCGCCGCCGGGCCGCTGACCCGGCGTGTGCCCTGCTCCCATTTCCGATAGCCGGACAGGCTCATGCCCATCAGGAGCGCCATCTGTGCCTGCGTAAGCTTCGCTTGCTTCCGAACCTCGCGTGGCACTACGGGTGCATGAACGATGGCGGGACCTCCGCCCTTTGCATGGGCCAGAGCCTCTTCGAGCGATTGAATCAAGTCCTCTCCGAACGTGCTCATTTCTTCTCCTTCTCCTTCCCGGCGGCCTTGATCGCCGCCACAAGCGCGGACACCGTTCGCCGCTCGTGCGGTTTCAGGTCTGTCTTTGCCGACTTTGCATAGGCGAGAAGTGCATAGACCGGCATGTCTTCGCCACCATAGAAGTAGATCACTCGCGCACCGCCTTGCTTGCCACGGCCCAAGGCCCCGAAACGCAGCTTTCGAACACCTGTGCATCGTCAAAACTGCTCCGCCCACGAAATCAAGGACTTACGCTCCGCTTGAATTCCGGGCCGAAGACGGCGAAACTCTGCCGCTATGCTCGACGTTGTTGTATTCCTCGTCTCACTTGGCGTCCGTGTCATTCGGGCGATGTGTCGGCGCCGCGCCGACCTGGTGTTGGAGAACGTCGCTTTGCGGCAGCAAGTGACGGCGCTGAAGAAAGAGCGCCCACGCCGTGAGGTCAAAATACTCATGCGGCTTCCCGATGCTGGGCGTTCGAGTATTTTGACCGGACGCCCACGAGTTCGACCACCCGGCCCGGGAGAAGGTCGAACTCAACCTTCTCGATTCCCATCAGGTTTTCGACCTCAAGCCTCATAGTCCGTTCCATTCTTTCACGCGCTCGGAGCACTTCGAGCACATGGACTCGTAGGGCGTCTCGGTTTCCTGCTCAAGCGCCCAACAGACGCAGCACAGCCGCTTGGTGTCGGAAAGCGCGTCGCAGATATCGACCCCGCACTCGCACTCGCTACAAACCATCTTGCGACTCATTTTTTCCCTCCCGCTCTTGTCAAACTTCTAAGGAATTGAGCCCGTCCTGTGCCAAAACTCGGCCCAGCCGGCATTGACGAAAGAACTGCGCCTCTCGAAATCAGGCTAAGACTCTAGCACGCGAACAGGTTACGCGCCGGCCGCCAACACTTGACTGCGGAAGCACTTATCGAAGATCGGGAAGCCGCATGAGTATTTTGACCTCACGGCCTTGACGGCGAGCCTACGCCGGTCGTCGTCAGAGAGCCTGAGACGCTTGCCCCGAAGCCCCGGTTCGGAGCACACGGTTCTCCTCTTGCAGGTAGTCGATCACATCCTGTTGCTGGCGGTTGACCCAGCCAGCCACAACGAGCAGTAGGAATTGCGCGTGGTAGGTCATCATGGATCTGAAGATAACACCCTCGGGACAGACGATTGTAAAGCCTGCGGCCCTTGGCCCGGGCGCAAACACAGACTCTAAGCTGCTGATATGATGTCCTGTTTCAAAAGGCCGAGTTTTGGCACAGGACGGGATGCGAGAACACCGGAACCTGCTGCGAGCCACCTCCGACAAGACTGCCGAGCGTGTGGTGGGGTGAACTCGGTCCATGGGAACCGACCGATGCGTTTGGTGCCGGCCTTCGGTCGTTCCGCTCCATGCGTCCAGCACCAAACGCGGAACGGCGACTCCGACGCGGACCCCGGCACCGCTCCGGACCGTTAGAAAAGTGTGCGGTTTCCGGTTGTCTAAAGTGTGCAGTTTTCGGTTGTCATTGACAACAAACGACGAAATCATGCAGGCATAGTCCCGGAAGATCGGAGACCGATCAGGTTCGGGGCGCGCGGATGAATAAATAGAAGGCACAGGCGGCATAACGTCCGCGAATCTGATACCATCGACCAGATGGCCGAGGTTGTCCGAGGGATGGACGGGAAAAGGCTTAGCTATCGGGATTTGAAGCAGTAATGAACGGCCCTACACCTACACCGTCGCCTCCTCCACTTGTCTACGCGATGTTCACTTCGGAGATCGTGCCCCAAACCGTAGAAGTAATGATTCAAGCATTATCCAACCTGGCCCAGCAAGGGGTTAAGGAGGTCTATCTTGCATTCTCGACGCCAGGTGGGAATGTTGCCCAAGGCATTTCACTCTACAACTTTCTGAGAGGAGTACCGTTCAAACTCATCGTTCACAACATTGGTAATGTCGACTCAATAGGAAATGCCATTTTTCTAGCAGCAGATGTTCGGTACGCCTGTCCGAACTCAACGTTCATGTTTCATGGCGTAGGATTTGACCGACCCGCTGGTCGATACGAAGAGAAAGCGTTAAGGGAAATGTTGGACGGGCTTACTGCTGATCAGCGGCGCATCGGCAGCATCATCACTGAACGAACAGATATTTCCGAAAAAGAGGTTGAGAAATTCTTCATAGCGGCTCAGACCAAGACGGCTGAATTCGCTCGCAAGCGGGGGATAGTTCACGAGATCCGAGAGTTCGATCTTCCCGAGAGCACACCCATAATTTCGTTTGTATTCAAGAGATAAAGCGTCTCGAATCATTGGGTTAAGACTCATAAGCGGCTCCTGTTTAGAAACGGAAGGGAAGCTATACACCTAAGCGGTATGACAAGTCAAGTACAGTTTACCACACTCTGAATTATGAAGCGCAAACCCCTTTCAACAGAGGCCGTTTCCTGACCGTCTCCCGCTTGACCTACAACCCCGTCCTGTGCCAAAACTCGGCCCTTTTGAAATAGACCACAAATCAGCAGCTTAGACGCCCTTGGAATCCGCGCAGAATCCTGGGTATTTCGCGCCGCAGGGCTGGCTTCCGACCCCCTGGGCTGCGGGTGGCGGGCGACAGGCCCACTGGGGTACGCACGGCTGGCTGGCTCAAATCGGCTGCAGGACGAGCTGCAGGCCGCGAACTGCGCACCCGCGGAAGCGCCCATTGGACTGGACTTTACGGCGCAAAAGAGCGAACGTCCGGTGATGCCGCAGGATACAAGAGTTGGCCGGAGGATCGTTCTGGACGGTTTGGACCTTCCTAGCCTGCGGCGGGTCTGGGAGCAGACCTTCGAGGCTGCTCCGCCAAGTTCGCTCTCACGCGCTTTCCTGTGCCGCGTTCTCGCGTACGAACGCCAGTGCCGGACCTATGGGGGGCATTCGGCCGCAACCCGACGCGCTCTGGCCGCCATGGTGAACGGAACACCAGGCAACGGCGCCGCCTGTCCATCATCATTATTTGTCCGGGACTGGACTCTAGGCCCGAACTGCCCTCGAGCACATGCTGGAGAGCGTGGTCAGCGCGCGAGGGAAGGTGCTGAGGACGAACTTCTCGGCGACCAGCCGAGTAACGCGAGCGACCAAGCTGACTCAGGCTGCCTCTCGCCACTCGTATCGATGGTGCAGTCCACCGACTCGCGGCAGTGCGACTACTTTCGCCGTAGGAGGACGGTCGGTGCGTGACCGTTCTCAAGCTCGGTGTGTCCTTGTTCAGCCCCAAGTGGCAACGGTCCTCATGATAGTAGCTGATGTAAGCTCGCACGAACCGGATGAGATGACATGCGCCGAGAACCACGACGTGCTCAAGGAGCTCGCGACGGCAGCTGCCGACCCACCGCTCCGCGGTTCCGTTTTGCCATGGGCTGCGAAACGAAGTGCGAACGGGTTTTGTGCCCGTTGCTTTGATGAACTCGATGACCGCAGCGTTAAAGATGAAGTCGCGATCGAAGATGAGATATCTCGGAGCGGTGTCGTAGGGAAACGCCTCGCGTAGTTGCTGAATAACCCAAGCAGACGTCGGGTGGAACGTGGCGTTGAAGTGAACGATGTGCCGGCGACCGTGCTCGATGACGAAGAAGCCGTACAGCAGCCGGAGCGACGCGGTGGGCACGGTGAACAGATCCATGGCGGCGATATCGTCTTTATGGTTGCGCAAGAAAGCCATCCATCGTTTCAGCTGGTCGGGCTCCGCGGGACGCCGCGGCAGGTATCGCGACACCGTGCTCTCGGAGATGATGAAACCGAGCTTGGTGAGCTCAGCATGGATGCGTGGCGCCCCCCAGCCGTCTTGCGCCATCGTGCGGACGAGGCGACGAATCTCGGCATCAATCCGAGGCCGACCGGGATGGCGGCGCTGCGAGATATTTGCCCAGTACCGTCGGAATCGGTCGCGATGCCAACGGGCTACGGTGTCCGCGTGGACGATGAGCAGGCGGCTCGCCCACACGGGCCACGAACCTCGAAGGGCAACCCAGAAAGCCCGTTCCGTGTCGTCGAGCGGTGGGCGTGGGCGCTCTTTCTTCAGCGCCGTCACTTGCTGCCGCAAAGCGACGTTCTCCAACACCAGCTCGGCGCGGCGCCGACACATCGCCCGAATGGCACGGACGCCAAGTGAGACGAGGAAGACAACAACGTTGAGCATAGCGGCGGAGTTTCGCCGTCTTCGGCCCGGAATTCAAGCGGAGCGTAAGTCCTTGATTTCGTGGGCGGAGCAGTTTTGACGATGCACACCACAGTGGGCGCCTCGGGCGCCGTGTACGGGGAGCTTCTCACCTTCGACGACCCACTATCCCGCCTGCCTGCCATCGACCGCCTGGAGGGCTTCCGTCCAGGCAGTTCCAGCTTGTACCGCCGTGTGCTGGTGCCCGTCACGGTCCACGGAGTCCGGGAACTCGCCTGGGTCTACACGGTCGAGGCGACCCGCATCAAACAGCGCCGGATCGTATCCGGCCGCTGGCCGAAGTAATACGCTCACTGGCCGGTCGAAAACACAGACACTACGCTGCTGATTTATCGTCTATTTCAAAAGGGCCGAGTTTTGGCACAGGACGGGACTCTAGGGCCCGGACCGCCCTCGAGCACATGCTGGAGAGCGTGGTCAGCGCGCGAGGGAAGGTGCTGAGGACGAACTTCTCGGCGACCAGCCGAGTAACGCGAGCGACCAAGCTGACTCAGGCTGCCTCTCGCCACTCGTATCGATGGTGCAGTCCACCGACTCGCGGCAGTGCGACGACTTTCGCCGTAGGAGACGGTCGGTGCGTGACCGTTCTCAAGCTCGGTGTGTCCTTGTTCAGCCCCAAGTGGCAACGGTCCTCATGATAGTAGCTGATGTAAGCTCGCACGAGCCGGATGAGATGACATGCGCCGAGAACCACGACGTGAATGGCACGGACGCCAAGTGAGACGAGGAAGACAACAACGTTGAGCATAGCGGCGGAGTTTCGCCGTCTTCGGCCCGGAATTCAAGCGGAGCGTAAGTCCTTGATTTCGTGGGCGGAGCAGTTTTGACGATGCACAGCTCGTTTACTTGGCGATGCAGTTCCTCCGACCGATCTTTCTTTGGCACGAAGGCCCCAACTAGTCTGATGTGTTTCATTCGAGACTACCCAAAATGGTACTACCACTCCCCGGGCCGGCGCAATCACTGCTTACGGTCGTCGAGCTTGCCCAGACGAGCCAAGCTGTTCGCAAGGTGGAGCCTGTGCTCCGCAAAAAGTCGATCCAGCGGTACGCGATCTTCTTTTTTTAGAATCACAGCCCCGAATTCCCGAACTTCCGACATCGGGACACACAGACACTAAGCTGCTGATTGATGGTCTATTTCAAAAGAGCCGAATTTTGGCACAGGACGGGAGCGACGCCTGGTCGTCCGGGCCTACGCCGTCGGCTCTTCCAAGTCCAATATCGTCTGAACCCACAACGGTGCCAGCGGATGACCGTCTCAGGTTTCACGATGACAAGGACGCTCTCCCAGTCAGTCCAGATTCTGCGCAACAGCACCCAAAACACGCGGTCGACATTCGAGAGCCGTGGCCGTTTCACGGAACGGCGGAGGACGGCGAGCTGCTGCCGAAGAGCGACATTCTCGAGAGCCAGCTCGCGACGAGCCTTGAAGGCGGAGATGAGAGCGGGAACCAACGACGAAATCATGCCGGCATGGTGCTGGCAGACCGGAGATTATTCAAGTTTGGTGCGCGCGGATAAATAAATAGAAGGCACAACCAGCTGACCTGCTGCGAGCCACCCGGCGACGAGGCCGATCGCGAGAAACCCTACCAATCCTTCCACACAGCACCTCCCCCGCGTTGTCCGGTAACGGCGACAATACTACTATCAGAGCATATGAAATGGGTGAAGAGACTCGCGCTTTTCCTCCTACTCGCAATTGCACTCGCTGCGATTCTCACGATTTACTTGGTGAAGGCAAGTCTTCCTAATGTCGATGGCGAAGTAGCCCTTGCTGGACTGTCGGAACCGGTCACGGTCGAACGGGACGTGCTCGGCGTCCCGACGATCACTGCCGAGAGTCGCCTCGATTTGAGCCGCGCGCTCGGGTTCGTGCACGGCCAAGAGCGTTTCTTTCAAATGGATCTCATGCGGCGGCGCGCCGCGGGCGAACTCGCCGAACTCATCGGCGCCGGGGCGCTCACGGTCGATCGAGCCCACCGCGTGCACCGCATGCGCGCCCGAGCTGCGAGAAACGTCGCTGCCGCGAGCAACACCGAGCGAGCGCTTCTCGACGCGTACACCGACGGCGTAAACGCGGGTCTCGCAACACTGGGTGCCTCGCCGTTCGAGTACCTGCTGCTGCGACAAGAGCCAAGGCCGTGGGTCGTCGAAGACTGCGTCCTCGTGATCGCGTCGATGTATTTCGAGCTCAACGACGCCGACGGCCACTACGAATCGACTCTAGGCTTGCTCCACGACGTACTCCCACCGGATCTCGCCGCATTTTTGTCTCCGATCGGAACCGACTGGGACGCGCCCGTCGAAGGCAACGTCATCGTGATGCCGCCGATCCCAGCGACCGCACTGCGCGCCGAGCCCGTTTCGGTCAGCGAATCGCGTCGTGAGAGGATCACGTTCGGCAGCAACAACTGGGCCGTCGCCGGTGTGCGCACGACTCACGGCGGCGCTCTGCTCGCGAGCGACATGCATCTCGGTCACGCCGTTCCCAACATCTGGTATCGCGCAGTGTTGAACACCGCCGTCGGCGTCACCCTCCCAGGCACTCCGTTTCTCGTCGCCGGCAGCAACACCAAAGTCGCCTGGGCCTTCACCAACTCCAACGGCGATTGGGTCGATCTCGTGGAGATCGAGATGCACCCCGACGAGGCAGACACGTATCGAACGGCTGAGGGCTGGACGAGCTTCGAAGTGCACGAGGAGACGATCTACGTCGCCGCCGCCGAGCCCGAGAAGTTCATCGTACGAGAGACGATCTGGGGACCCGTTCTCGACGAAGACCACGAAGGCACTCCGCGCGCGGTACGATGGATTGCCCATGAGCCTGGCGGCATCAACGTTACATTTGGCAAGCTCGAAACTGCGAAAACGCTCGAAGAAGCGCTAGCCATCGCGCAACGAAGCGGGATCCCTCCGCAAAACTTCGTCGGCGTCGACACCTCGGGCACGATCGCATGGACGATCGCCGGGCGCATCCCGCGACGATTCGGCTTCGATGGAAGACTTCCGTCGTCGTGGGCGGACGGATCGCGCGGCTGGAACGGCTGGCTCGACCCCGCCGACTATCCCGTCATCCGCAATCCCGAAGGCGGTGCCATCTGGACCGCCAACGCGCGCGTGGTCGGCGGCGAAAAACTCGACAAGCTCGGCGACGGCGGCTATGACCTCGGCGCACGCGCCCGGCAAATCCGCGACAACTTGTTTGCTCTCGACAAGGCGAGCGAGCAAGACCTGCTCGCTATCCAGCTCGACGATCGCGCACTTTTCATAGGAACGTGGCGCGACTTCTTTCTCGACACCATCGAAGACGAGTCGATCCGAAGCGTAATCAAGAACGAGTGGACCGGGCGCGCTTCCACGGACTCAGCAGGATACCGCATCGTTCGCGAGCTGCGGCTCGCCGTGTACGAAGCCGTACTCTCGTCGATCACTCGCAACGTACGCGCCGCCGACCTGCGCTTCGACATTTGGGCACAACGCCAGTGGGAGGGACCAGTGTGGAAGCTCGTGACCGAACAACCCGCGCACCTGCTGCCGTCGAGCTACGACAGCTGGAACACATGGATTAACGCCATCGTCGACCAAACCGTCGCCGAGTGGGACGAGCCCCTGGAAACGCGAACCTGGGGCGACGCGAGAATGTCTGACATCCGCCACCCGTTGAGCCGCGCCGTCCCGTTTCTCTCCCGCTGGCTCGACATGCCGTCCCGGCCACTGCCAGGCGACAGCCACATGCCCCGCGTCCAAAGCCGAACCCAAGGCGCCTCGGAGCGATTCGTGGTGTCACCGGGCCGCGAAGACGAGGGCCTGTTCCACATGCCCGGCGGCCAAAGCGGCCACCCGCTCTCCCCGTTCTACGGCGCCGGCCACGAAGACTGGGAGGAGGGCCGACCCACGCCGCTTCTGCCAGGACCCACCGCCTACACGCTCACGTTGAGATGACGAACCAACAGCGTATCTGGACCTGTCCCTTCCATAAACTCGAGCTGTATGAGATTGGCGAACTTCCGGTGCTTCCCGTGAGGTCAAAATACTCATGCGGCTTCCCGATGGTAGAAACGTAGCAACCCGTCCTGTGCCAAAACTCGGCCCTTTTGAAATAGACCACAAATCGGTGCTTCCGCTATTAAGTGTTGGTGAGATAACGCTAAGACTTTACGCTGCATTAAATTACAGCCAAAATAGCGCTCACGACCTTCGCCGCGCGCTAAATAGAGCGTAAGCGCTTTTTTTGCAATGGGATACGTACACATCACCAACAGCAAACAGCGCAAGCACCCAAAATGTCGCGTCTGGTCGCGCATCCCAACGCCATCGACGGGTCTGGCATGATGGCCGTGGGCGCGAGCAACGCGAATCGACGAGAAGCACCGGGATCCAGATCGGTTCGTTGACGGTTCGTGAAGTGTCTGCCAGAATCCGTCTCCCAACGGGGGAGACCTCATATGCAAGAAATCGACCGCATCTGGCTGAAGTACGAGGAAGGCCGAATTCTCGACCGTCTTGAGTCGCTCGACGAAGTCAATCGCCTTGCGCTGACCTTTGGCAGCGATGCAGCTCAGACCTTTCGCCTGCTCACGCTGATGCGCAACCCAAGCCGGAACCCTTCCGGGTACAACCTTTCGGACGCCCCCGTCGTCGGTCTTCTGACACGCGTCGCGAAGCTGTTCCGACTCATCTGCCGGTTCTACGAGCTCGGCAACGGCGAGTACCTTTCCGTGTTCTCCCGCCCGTTGATCGAATCGGCGATCATCGCCACCTACCTTCTGTGCGAGGGAGACGAGGCCGTAGAGGACTTCCGGCGGTGTTCGTACAAGGACACGCTCAGGATACTCCGCAAGCGCGAGAGCGGATCCGAGTTCTTTCGAACGGCTGCCGGTCAGCGCGTTCTGCAGTCCGCCCTCGACGACCTCGCTCTCGAAGACCTGTCCCAGGACAGTTTCGCTCAGCAGAGGCGGAATCACTGGCGCCTCCAGGGGAAGTCCCTGTACGATATCTTCGGCGACGTGGCCGGCCCGGACGAATTCCCGTTCGTCTACGGCATGATGTCTGAAGCCATACACGGTTCGTGGAACGAATCCATGGACTGGTGCCTCTTGAGGACCGACGATGGCACGTTCTCCGCGTACGCGCCGTTCGTCGGCGTAGACGCCCGTGCCATACTGCCGTTAGTCCGATACGCGACGCCCCCGTACGCCCTTTGGATCGAGAGAATTCGACTGCCGGACAAGTCCCTGCGGCAGACCCTCGACCGAATCCAAGTCTACTCGCGTACGATCTACTACAAGTTCGACGAACTCTACGACGGCCCGACTGCCGAGGGGTCCGCGGCCGCCGATTCAGCCTAGCCGACGGCGTTCTATGAGCGATCCCTCGCAACCTTCCGGTCATGAACGAAATCCAGGCAATTCTTGCGAAGTACAAGCGCGACTACTTGGCGCGGTTCCTTGCCTCCACGCCGGAGGCGGACCGGCTGGCACTGGCCTTTTACGAGGACGTCGCGGAGATTCTCGACATCCTCTCCCGCATGAAGAACGTCGAACGGAATCCGACGGGTTTCTCCATCGACGACGCGCCTATACTCGGTCTGCTCGTTCGCACGTGGAAACTCCTGAAGCTCGTCGTCTGGATCTACAAGGAGGACAGCGCGGAGTACGCGGTAATCGCCGAACGATCGCTCATGGAAGTCGCCGTCACCGCAACCTATCTGCTCCGTTCGGGCGCATCCACGATGGAAGACTACCGGCGCTGCTCCTACGGGAACAGGTTCAAGATCCTCGAACAAGCCGCTGCCGGGGCCGTGTACTATCACAGCAAGCCTGGGCGGCGGCTCCTACGCTCGATCAAGGACAAGCTGGCCTTGGAGGGGTTGGACGAGAACAGCTTCGAACAACAGATCGCCAACGGTTGGCGTCTGGGGGGCCAGACGTTCCGCCACATCTTCGAGGACGTGATGGGCGAGAACCTATACGACGTCGCATACGGCGCCCCCTCGGAGTCCGTTCACGGTTCGTGGCAGGACATCCGCAGCTACTCCCTGCATGGGGACCCAACCCACGGGTTCTACCCACTGCACCGGCCGCTTCGCGTCAGCGTTGGCAACGTCTCCTTGATCGTCCCGTTTGCCACCCTGCCCTTTCGGAAATGGGCAACGAGAGTCCAGTTGGACGATCCGTACATCGGCAAGGTATTGGACTGCGTTGATCGGCTCAACGTCCGGTTGTTCGACAAGTACGGGAAACTCCTCCACGGTTTCTGAGGTCGCCTCTGCACCCCGCGTCTCGGCACGCTCCCGGATCCGTTTCTTCGACACCGCCCGCGGCGCGCAACACAGTGGCCAAAAGGACCTCTCCGGCTGGCGCCTGTCCGCACCCACGCTGGAGCAGACCGTCGTGCACCTTGTCCAACAGCATGTGGGAGCACCGGACTTCTCGGCCTCGCTGGTCCACACTCCAACCATGGAAGAGCTCGCCTCGGTGCATCGTTCTTTGGACGGGCTGTGTTCCGAGAGTAACGTTAATGGCTCGGAAGTCCGCCTGCTCCGTCTCATTCGGCGAGTCGATATCAGCCCCGGCTCGATGTCTATCCTGCTCGACCGCGATGCGTTTGCTGCTTGCCCGTCCATGGGGCCCGACCGCATTCGGGAAGATACACTCCGTATTCACGCGCCGTTCCGCTTACGTCGACGCGGTGTCGAGACTAAGCTCGTTCTGGGCAACTCACCGAAGTCCATCGACCGCACCCTGCTGCGCAATATCGCGAACGCCGTCTCCTGGCTCGACCGGGTCAAAGCGGGCAAGACCTATGAGGAGATTGCCACCGAAGACGCCATCCCAACGTCCCGGGTGCGCAAGGCAATCCGCTATGCCTTCCTGGCGCCCGACATCGTGCGTGCCATTGTGGATGGCCGCCAGCCCGTTGGACTGACCTCTTCCCAGAGCCCCCAGATCCAACCCCAGTGTCGGAGAGCAGCTTGCTGCTAACCGACACTGGCCTCCACCAATCAGACTCAAACTGGCCCCAATTCTCTGTCATCGTTTCCAGACTCGGATAGCTCCTTATACTGGACCGTCTGGCGGAGGAATCTTCCTCTCTTCCATGAAGCTCCGCTGGATGAATTCGAAGTTTGGCCAATTCGAATTCCGCTATTCGCTTTCTCCTCAGGCGCGATCCAGGCGTAGAGCGCGTCGTGTCCGAAAATACGAACGGAGCCGAAAGCTCGAATTCTGGAGGCGTTCTCGAAATCCGCGGAGACCAGCCGACGCGGCACGAAGCAGCCGGCCCTTGGAAAGGTGCAAACTGCTGACCCGCTCGGCGTTCGAGTATTTTGACCAGACGCGGTAATCAGCTGCTGACCTTCTATGAATTCCCTCGTGCCATGTGGAAATCAATTCGAACGACCAATGCTCTGGAGAATCTTAACCGCGAGTTTCGACGCCGGACGAAAACCCAAGCGTCGTTCTCCAGCGAGGAGTCCGCGGTCGCTTTGCTGTTTGGGCTTATCGCCTCTGGCCAGATTCAACTACGACGCATCGACGGCTACCAACGTCTGAGCGAAGTTCTCGAACACGCGGAGGTTGCCGCTTGATCTGATACTCTGATGACTGAGTGCCCGGCGCTTCTTGTGCTTTCCGAAGAACACGATGGAAGCACCCCTGAAAGGGCTTTAGGCCAAACCAGGAAAGGGGAGAACTAAGGGTCAGCTGAACCGGCGAACAGCTTGGCGCAAGTAGATGATTTGGAGAATCTCATCCATGGTGGGTTCACGGCCAACCTTGGCAAGAAAATTGGCCGCAACATCGGTGTCGTTCGCCGACGCGCTTCCGGAAGGATCTACGAGTGAGTCCACGTACCGAACCGCAGTCACAAGCATCTGGGCATAGTTCAAGAACGCCGTAGCCCACGGCTCGCTCGTAGTAACGCGATTTGAAATGTGAACGTCCAGGAAAGCGGACGAAATGGCATCGAGAGCAGCATGAACAGCGTCGAGTACGCTCTGGATCGAGGCAAGGGTAGCCGGATCTAGAGACTTCGCATCGGGATCGATCGCCAGGTTCAGATCCGAGTGACTGATACGTTGATTACGCCAGTCACGTGCCGGTTTAGCGTTTTCAGTTGCAGTAGCAGCAAAAGACTCCACTCGAACAAGCAACTCTTGGTCGTCACAAACGTCCGGGAACCGAGCACGCAACTCCAGGTCGCCACGAAAGCCCCGGAGCTGCCCAACAGTGATGTTCTGTTTGTCTCCGCTCTTGACAGGGTCGGTCAGCCGGGTGATGTGGAGCAATAGATCGCGCCAGAAAAGTTGCTGCACCTCCGACATAAACGGACCACTAAACGTATTGATGAACTCGATATTGGCCGGGTCACCGAAAAGAGCCCGGTACTCGTTGAGTCTGACCAATCCGTTCGCCCAATCGTACGAGACGCCGTTAACGATGGCCCCAAACTTCTCGCCGAGCTTCTCCTGATAGTCGCGCTTCAGCTCATCGCTCATGTAGAAGACTCCTTCGGTTGCGAATCAGGCATCTTTTGGTGTGGCGGGGAGGTCGAACAGTGCCCGGTCCTGGTCGCGCTCGCTGCGCAGGTCGAGCACGTGTCTCAAGCGTGGCCGCCGGTCTAGCCCCATCAAATCCCGATCTTCTCGATGTCCTCGACCGCTGCCGTCTGTGACAGGGCCGCCCTCCTTGGCAGAAAAACCTCCGTCCAACGGTCATCGAGTACCTGCGGACAGTCCGTGCGGATGATTTCAAGGAACCACGCGCGAACCTCAATGTAGAGCTGGTCTGGTGGGTGTTTCCTGGTTGTTCGGGGCATAACGGGATGATCGTAGCATCATCGCAGCCGATTCGGCGGGCATCTGGGCAACAAGTAGCCAGATTTCGCGCATGATGGCCCCAGCGGGGCCGCTCGAATATAACCGTTCTTGGTATAACCGTGCAGCTACGGAATCCGAACGGAGCTGGAGGTCACGAGCCGCATGAATTGGCATCTGAGCGACGCCGCCTTCCGGAACATCGCCCTGGGTGAGAACTAACTTCCGGCCGCTCGCGCTACAGTATGAGGCGCCGCTCGTGTACTCGAATGGAACCCGTACACGCTGCTCGTGACATTTCCCTCATCGGTCATCTCAATTCCCTGTTCGTCCAGAGCGATTCCCTGATCGGTCATCTGGAATTCCCTGTTCTTTCGGAACAGGGAATCGCCATCTAACCATTTGGAATATAAAGAGTTACAAGGTGGGAAAACGCCCAAATCAGCACAAAAAAGGCCCAAATTCCCTGTTAATTCCCTGTTTCTCATGGTTTCCAGGCGAGACCGGATAGCTCCGAACTGCACCATCCGCCACCCAGTCTGGCCAATTGTGGCACTGCAGAGACGGATGAGATTTTCCGCGCGGTTGGCGGGGTTTTGCAGGATTGGGTGGCACCAGAGACGCGCTAGAAGGGCTCAACGGGCCTCATTTTCGGTTTTCGTCTCTAATCTCTATTTTCGAGGGACACGTTTGCGCCAAATAGGAGACAGGCGCTGACGGGGCTGTACGGCGGCCGAAAAGAGGCCACCCGAGAGGCCCAAAATTGAGGTTGGGGCTACCGCAGCGTAGCTGGCCTAGCACGTTCTGGTCCAGGTACGGCTCGGGCCTGGATCCAGGTCTCCGCCGGGAGCGTGGCATCCCGTTGCTGGATGGTGTTTTCCCTGCGCGTACGGGGAACCCGGATCGCCGACATCGCCTCCGGCACGCCCCAGATCTGGGGCTCACCACGGGTCGACGACGATCGAACTCCATCATCAAGATATTTGAGAGCATCGGGGATGTTGGAGCGCCAATAGACAGGCACAGATCACGGGTGCCTTTCGGCCTCCAGAAGAGGATCTGGCAAAGCGCTGCGATCTCCGCCACATCGAGATCCGACTGGATTCTCCTAAGAAACATCCTGAAATCGTGCGCCTTCAGCGAAGGGAAAAAATCTTTGAAGTCCATCTTTAAAAGGAATTTCCCCTTCGTGTGAGGGCTTGCATTGTCCACGAATCGGGCCAGACAGTACAGCATCCGGATCAACGCGCACTGGCGGATTTGTTTCCGATGGTAAGATGACGAGCCAGGCGAGATGGAGATCGTGGACTATCACTAGGAGGTCGAACCGATGACGGCGAACAACGATATGCGGCTGGTGCATCCAGGAGAAATCTTGCGTGACGAACTCCAGGCGCTCGGGCTGTCGGCCAATGCGTTGTCCAAGGCGCTGGATGCGCCGGTGAATCGGACCACGGCGACCCTGCACGGGCAACGGGGCGTGGCTGCCAACACGGCGGTCCGGCTGGCGCGCTATTTCGGGACGACGCCGCAGGTCTGGCTGAACCTGCAAAAGACCCATGAGATGCGCCGCGCGGAGATCGCCGAGGGCCACCGAATCGCCGTGGGCCACCGAATCGCCGCGTGCGTCAAGCCCTGGTGTACCCGGCAGCGTAGGCCGGGCGTGGCAGGAAGCGGTCAGTCGCGCGTCGATGCCGGCGGCCGATCTGGTCGAGTGACAACGGCACGCCCCGATCCGTCAGCGCGCCGGACGTTCTGAGAGGTAACGGACCTCGATGACCGCTGACCCCAAAGGTCGAGGCCTCTTCATCGTCGACAACAGCGTTTCCGGCTGGACGGGGCTCCGCTATCTCGAAGAGTGGTCCGGCATCGCCAAGGCGTTCGATATTGCAACGGGGTACTTCGAGATCGGCGCCTTGCTCGCCCTCGATGGCCAGTGGCAGTCACTTGACAACATCCGGATTCTGATGGGCGCCGAGACGACGTATCGCACGCGCACGGCGCTGCTCGACGCTGTGCGGGCGCACGCGGTTCAGACCCTCGACGGGAGCCTTGAGGCGAACAAGAATACCAACCCGTTCTTGCACGGCGTCCCGGCGATTCTCGACGCGCTGCGCTCCGGTCAGATCGAGTGCCGTGTCTACGACAAGAACAAGTTCCACGCCAAGGCGTACATCACGCACGCGAAGCTTGAGGTGGTCGGCTCGCAGGCGCTGGTCGGGTCGAGCAACTTCACCGCACCTGGTCTTACGAAGAACATCGAGCTCAACATCCAAGTCCAGAGCGCACGCGAAGTTGCCCAACTTCAGGAGTGGTTCGAGGCGCACTGGAACGAGGCAGTCGTGGTCACTGACTCGATCGTCGAGACCATCTCGCGCCACACGCACCGCTACACGCCGTTCGAGGTCTACGCCAAGGCGCTGCAGGAATATTTCCGCGGCCACGAGCTGACTGCGACCGAGTGGGATGAAACCCGCTCGAAGATGTTTTCCCGGGTCGACCGCTATCAGCAAGAGGCCTACCGGGCGCTCATGAAGATTGCCCGCCAGCATGGCGGCGCGTTCCTGTGCGACGGCGTCGGCCTCGGCAAGACCTTCGTCGGCCTGATGCTGATCGAGCGGTTGGTGCTGCACGAAGGGAAGCGCGTGGTGCTCTTCGCTCCCAAGGCGACGAAGGAGGGCGTCTGGGAACCGCACTTGCGCGAGTGGTTGCCACACATCGGCGGCATCGGTGGAAACGCGGACTTCAGCAACCTCGCGGTCTTCAGCCACACGGACCTCGGCCGCAAGGGCGACTTCCCGGAGAGGTTCCAACGTATCGCCGAGCTTGCAGACATCGTGGTGATCGACGAAGCGCACCACTTCCGCAACCCCGGGACACGGGGCGACGATGATGAGGACGCGGAGCCGTCGCGCTACTATCGCCTCTACGACCTGCTCGACAACGCGAAGCGGCCCAAAACCCTTTTCATGCTCACCGCCACGCCGATCAACAACCGGCTGAGCGACTTTCGGCACATGGCCGAGCTGTTCACGCGCCGGGACGAGACGTACTTCGCCCGCACGTTGGGCGTCAACAACCTGCGCGCGCACTTCAACCAGATGGAGAAGGCCCTGCGTAATCGAGTCGGACACGACCTGACCGATGTCTCCGAACAGTTGACCGAGACGCATGAGATCCTCTTCTCCGACCAGATCTTCCGCCACCTCGTCGTGCAGCGCAGCCGCGCCTACGCGCGCGAAAGCCAGATCCGCGAGACGGGGAAGACGGTCGCCTTCCCCGAGCGCAAGCCGCCGCAGGTAGCCGCGTACTCCATTCGTAAGACCTACGGGCGGCTGCTCGACATGTTCGAGAACGCGTTCACGCGGCTGAACCCGCTGTTCGCGCTCCCGATGTACTACCCACTCGCCTGGTACAAGGGACCGGACACAAGCATCGATCCGTTCGAACAGAACCGGCAGAAGCAAGTCGTTGGCCTGATCCGTACGAACTTCCTCAAGCGCTTCGAAAGCTCCGTTGTCGCGTTCGAACTCTCCTGCGACCGGCTGCTCCGGAAGCTTCTGGCCTTCCTCGAGGTTCACAGCGAGACCGCTGCGGAGAAGAAGAAGCTTGAGCACTGGAAATCCGACAACGCTGAGATCCTTGGCTACGCACGTAGTCGGCAACTCGAGTTCTGGGGTCAGGACGGAGACGAGTCGGAGGACGAAGACATCGTTCCCCCGGAGATGCTAAACGCTGTTAAAAGGCTGGACAGAAAGCAGTTTGATGTACCAGCCATGATCACGGAAACTTTTCGTGATCTCGACCAGCTTGCGCACTTCACTGCCGAGGCCCGGAAGTTCGAGCCCAAGCACGACGATAAGCTCCAGAAGCTCAGCCGGCTGCTCAAGGCGAAAGAACTTGCCGACCAGAAGGTCCTCATCTTCACCGAGTTCGCCGACACTGCCCGCTACCTGAGGCGCCAACTCGATCAAGCCGGCATTGACGGCGTCGCCCAGGTCGACAGCGCCTCCAAAGGCAACCGCGCCGACGTCATCCAGCGCTTCTCGCCCTACTACAACGGCCTCTCCTCGGCAGAGCTCGCGGAGAAAGGCCGCACGGAGATCCGCGTCCTCATTTCCACGGACGTCCTGTCCGAGGGCCTGAACCTCCAGGACGCGTCGCGAATGATCAACTACGACATCCACTGGAACCCGGTTCGTCTGATGCAGCGCATCGGCCGCGTGGATCGGCGCATGAATCCGGAAATCGAGAAACGACTGGTCGCCGACCACCCGGAGGTCACCGGCTCCCGGGGGACGGTGAGCTTCTGGAACTTCCTGCCGCCCGCCGAGCTGAACGCGATCCTCACGCTCTACACCAAGGTCACGCAGAAGACGCTGCTGATCTCGACAACGCTCGGGATCGAGGGAAAAAAGCTCCTGACTCCCCAGGACAACTTCGCCGCGCTCAAAGAGTTCAATCACACCTACGAGGGCACCAAGACCGCGGTCGAAGACATGCACCTCGAGTACCAGGCGCTGCTTCAGGCCGACCCCGAGCTGGAGGCGCGCATCAAGCGCCTGCCCGGCGCCACCTTCAGCGGCCGTAAGCGCGTGGCCCAAGGGGCGCGCGGCGTGTTCTTCTGCTACACGCTTCCCGCCCTCGACAAGGAGACGGGCGAGTTCACCGAGGAGGCGGGCACGACCCGCTGGTACCTCTATGACCTCGACCGCGGCGCGATTCTCGAAGATCCGGGCGAGATCGCTGGCAGCATCCGGTCCACATCCGAGACGCCGCGCCAGTGCACCATCGAGGAGAAGACCCTGGTCGAGATTCGGACCACGATCGAGAAACACATCAAGAACAGCTATCTCAAGCGTGTCGACGCCCCAGTGGGCGTGAAGCCGTTGCTCAAGTGCTGGATGGAACTCAACGAGGGCTGAGTCGATGCCGACCGACCACCGTAGCGCCCTCGCGAGCATCAAGCGCTTCGACCAGCTCATCGCCTACCTGCGCGACGAGATGGGCTGGCCGATTGCGCGGGACTCGTTCGAGGACGTGGACGATCTGTTCTACGACTTCACCGCCGATGAGCTCGGCATCGACCCGAAGACCGCGGCCAAAATCGAGAGTATCAAGCGCCTACGCCCCCTCTCGCCGCGCCAGCCCTGGGGCATCTTCTTCGTCAAGTTCGAGCCGAAGAAGCTCCCCGTCGTGGCGCTACGCCGCATCTTAAGCCAGGTGGCACTCAAGAAGCGTGCCTCCGCCAACAGCGCCGAGCGGACCGCCTGGGCCAAGGATGATCTGCTCTTCATCTCCAACTACGGCGTGGGTGACGAGCGACAGATCAGCTTCGCCCACTTCTCGACGCCCACGTACGGCCACGACCTGCCGACCCTCAAGGTGCTCGGCTGGGACAACCGCGACACCGCGTTGCACCTCGACGCCGTTGCCACGGAGCTAACCGAGCACCTCGCCTGGCCCAAAAACGACGGTGACGCCAACGCGTGGCGCGAGCAGTGGCGTGCCGCCTTCACGCTTCGCCACCGTGAGGTCATCACCACGTCCCGCGAGCTTGCGGTTCGTCTGGCCGAGCTCGCGCGCACCATCCGCGACCGCATCACGACCGCCATCGCCATCGAGACCCAACACGGCCCGCTGAACAAACTCATGAAGGCGTTCCAGACAGCGCTCGTTCACGACCTGGACGCGGACGGCTTCGCCGACATGTACGCCCAGACGATCGCATACGGCCTGCTCTCCGCGCGCATCGCCGATCCGCACAAGAAAACGGTCGACGACTTCGCAAGTCACATGCGCACAAACCCATTTCTCCGCGACTTGATGGAAATGTTCCTCAAGGTCGGCGGGCGCCACAACGAGCCGGGCGCTGAGGGGATCGACTTCGACGAGCTCGGCGTTGCCGAGGTTGTCGAACTACTCGACAACGCCAACATGGAAGCCGTGGTCCGCGACTTCGGCGACCGAAACCCACGAGAAGACCCGGTTATTCACTTCTACGAGCTGTTCCTGAAGGAGTACGACGCGGAGAAACGGATGCAGCGCGGCGTTTTCTACACCCCGCGCCCGATCGTCTCCTACATCGTCCGCTCCGTGCATACCTTGCTGCGGAGCGAGTTCAAGCTGAAGGATGGCCTCGCGGACACCGCAACGTGGGGGGAGATGGCAGAACGCCGCGAGGGCCTGAGCATCCCCGACGCCATCTCGCCGGATCAGGGTTTCGTGCAGATCCTCGATCCCGCCACCGGCACTGGCACCTTCCTCGTGGAGGCCATCGACCTCATCCACAAGACGCTTGTCGCCAAGTGGAAGGCACAGGGGCACGGCGAGAAGAAGATCGACGCGTTTTGGAACGAGTACGTGCCAAAGCACCTGCTGCCGCGCCTGCACGGCTACGAACTCCTGATGGCACCCTATGCCATCGCCCACCTCAAGATCGGCCTCAAGCTTTACGAGACCGGCTACCGCTTCGGCAGCGACGAGCGGGCGCGAGTGTATCTCACCAACGCGCTGGAATCGGAGCAGGATTTTTCACAAGGAGCTTTCGACTTCGCGATTCCGGCGCTAGCCGACGAAGCCCAGGCGGTGAACGAGGTCAAGCGTGCCGCACGGTTCACGGTCATCATCGGCAACCCACCGTACTCGGGCCACTCTGCCAACAAGGGCGCCTGGATTCGGGAGTTGCTCCGGGGGAGTGCGGGTACGCTGCGCGTGGAGAACTATTTCGAGGTTGACGGCGGCCCGCTGAACGAACGTAATCCCAAATGGCTGAACGACGACTACGTAAAGTTCATCCGCCTCGCCCACTGGCAGATCGAACGCACGGGCCTAGGCCTATTCGGCTTCATCACCAACCACAGCTACCTGGACAACCCCACGTTTCGCGGCATGCGCGAGAGCCTCGCTGCTACATTTCCGCAAATACACCTGCTTGACCTGCACGGCAACGCGAAGAAGAAGGACCGCGCGCCGGACGGCGGCAAGGATGAGAACATCTTCGACATCCAGCAGGGCGTTGCCATCGGCTTATTCATGTGCCCCCCAAGTGGAACCGTGCCGATTCGCCCCGCATACAACCATGCCGACGTTTGGGGCGTGCGCGAGCAGGCTGGCGGCGCCGGCAAGTACGATCGGCTTGTCGCCAGCGACGCGGCAAGCACGGAGTGGCAAGCGCTGTCCCCGAAGCCTGTGCATCGTCAAAACTGCTCCGCCCACGAAATCAAGGACTTACGCTCCGCTTGAATTCCGGGCCGAAGACGGCGAAACTCCGCCGCTATGCTCAACGTTGTTGTCTTCCTCGTCTCACTTGGCGTCCGTGCCATTCGGGCGATGTGTCGGCGCCGCGCCGACCTGGTGTTGGAGAACGTCGCTTTGCGGCAGCAAGTGACGGCGCTGAAGAAAGAGCGCCCACGCCCACCGCTCGAAGACACGGAACGGGCTTTCTGGGTTGCCCTTCGA
This sequence comes from Candidatus Marinacidobacterales bacterium, assembly GCA_965219415.1. Lineage (GTDB taxonomy): Bacteria > Acidobacteriota > Vicinamibacteria > Marinacidobacterales > DATDRI01 > CBDCNP01. The sequence goes on along the minus strand of CBDCNP010000002.1, from coordinate 4,574,083 downwards.
GGTTCGTGGCCCGTGTGGGCGAGCCGCCTGCTCATCGTCCACGCGGACACCGTGGCCCGTTGGCATCGCGACCGATTCCGACGGTACTGGGCAAATATCTCGCAGCGCCGCCATCCCGGTCGGCCTCGGATTGATGCCGAGATTCGTCGCCTCGTCCGCACGATGGCGCAAGACGGCTGGGGGGCGCCACGCATCCATGCTGAGCTCACCAAGCTCGGTTTCATCATCTCCGAGAGCACGGTGTCGCGATACCTGCCGCGGCGTCCCGCGGAGCCCGACCAGCTGAAACGATGGATGGCTTTCTTGCGCAACCATAAAGACGATATCGCCGCCATGGATCTGTTCACCGTGCCCACCGCGTCGCTCCGGCTGCTGTACGGCTTCTTCGTCATCGAGCACGGTCGCCGGCACATCGTTCACTTCAACGCCACGTTCCACCCGACGTCTGCTTGGGTTATTCAGCAACTACGCGAGGCGTTTCCCTACGACACCGCTCCGAGATATCTCATCTTCGATCGCGACTTCATCTTTAACGCTGCGGTCATCGAGTTCATCAAGGCAACGGGCACAAAACCCGTTCGCACTTCGTTTCGCAGCCCATGGCAAAACGGAACCGCGGAGCGGTGGGTCGGCAGCTGCCGTCGCGAGCTCCTTGAGCACGTCGTGGTTCTCGGTGCATGTCATCTCATCCGGCTCGTGCGAGCTTACATCAGCTACTATCATGAGGACCGTTGCCACTTGGGGCTGAACAAGGACACACCGAGCTTGAGAACGGTCACGCACCGACCGTCTCCTACGGCGAAAGTAGTCGCACTGCCGCGAGTCGGTGGACTGCACCATCGATACGAGTGGCGAGAGGCAGCCTGAGTCAGCTTGGTCGCTCGCGTTACTCGGCTGGTCGCCGAGAAGTTCCTCCTCAGCACCTTCCCTCGCGCGCTGACCACGCTCTCCAGCATGTGCTCGAGGGCGGTCCGGGCCCTAGAGTCCAGTCCCGGATTAATAATGATGATGGACACGTTCTTTGCAAGACCCACAGCGATCGTCGCATCTTTCATTCGGACTCCTCCTTTTTCGATGCGTTCTTTCGACTGACTTTGGCACATCGATGCCGTCTATGTCAGCGGAGGAGTCCATCCCATCACTTGATGGCGGAAGCACCTAGGCGCATCTAGACCAGAACGTGCTAGCCCACTACGACTTCACAAGAAATACCTCACCGAGCAAATACTAGCTATCACACCAGATTTTCCTTAGTCGTCCTCTTCTTCCTTCGCCCGCCAGGCGTGCGCACTCTCTGTGTCTATCCAGTCGCCGGAAGACACCTCTATCCGGATGGCCTCATCGCCAGCTGGCACCAAATGGGATTCGAGGACAACAGAGATCGGGAAATACAACCCTCCCTCGATCTCTTGGACGGCGTGACCGAGCTGTTCCGCGCCTTCCGTCGATTGAACCCCGTTGACTTCGGTCGTGACAACGTGCTCCAGTCGAAGCTCAAATTGGAACGCACTACTAATCCCGTCCGATGCTACGAACATCACCTTGTTACCGCCCCAAACGGAGCCTCGGTTATCGTACTGCTTGATGACGTCACCGAATGCTTTCGTCGCTGGGTCCGGTATACGTATGTAGTAGCCCAGAATGTCGCGGAATTCCTCGTCACCTTGAATGTGTAGGAGCTTGGGGTTCCTTACCAACGGCCGGCTTGAAGCACTACCACCTGCTGTAATCGTGTGCACATCAGAGCGTCTCACAACCTGCCTCTTCGCACTTCGCGAGACTGTGTGAATATCGTCCTTAACCAGCACCCAAAGCTCAGAGCGCTTCTTCTCAAGTGAGTCGAGGTTTACCGCCCCGCTTCCGAAGAATTTCGGACTCCTCTTGCGAAGGGCTAAGCTCAAGTATTCGCGACAGAATGTTCCGATAAGTGAGTAGAGTAACGGTCCAAACTCAAGTTTTCTCAACTTCGCAATTTCCGGATGCCGAACATCCACCGCAATTTCCAAGGGGCCGTCCCCCCTCGCATCACTCAAGTAAACAGGAATATCCTCTGTGAGACTCCCGGGCGTGAACTTCACGTTGCGCACATCGAACTCCGACTGAATCGTCATCTCCAGCTCGCTCAGAAACACGCGCTCGAAACGATCCAGATCTTTATACACTTCTTTAAACTCGACAATTCCAGAAAATGGCTTGGCCGCGCAGTAACTAGTTAAGAACGACTGTACAGCCCGACTTCGATGGCGATCATTCGGGAGTAGAACGACAAGATTCCCGCGCGCCTGCATTATTTGGCTCAAGGCTTCCTTCTGGTGCTCACCAAAGAACACACTAACGCCGTTGGTTGCGCTTTCTTGAATCGATCCCAACAGTTTTGACGACCCATCAGCCATGGTCACTCTCGACTTACCGAGGCGCTCGACCCGACCCTTTTGCTTCACATACCGGTATATACGTCCATGCTGAGCCAGTAGCTCTTCGGATTCGAGAATCGCCTCAACCACCACACCTTCTAGAGAGTTGGCGATCGCTTGGAGGAGAGCGGTCGATTCGGAATTCAGCGAATCTCGCCCTGCGGTCGGTGACATCCGATCACAGTCGATTCGGCCCGAAACACCGATCTGAGTATGGATTGTGGTAGCACATAGCTTGAAGCCACGTTTGAGAATGTCAATCGGACCATTGTTCATTCTAAGGTCAGCCTGAAATCTCACATCCTGGTTAGACACTTTCAATTCAGTGATCCGCGCTATGACCGTGCTAGCGGTCTTGTTGTGAAAAAGCTGACCTGTAAGCTCGATTGCGCCATTGGACCACGTCGTTGCGTCTGGAGTGATAGGCGTTAGCTTCTCCGCCTGCGCCGAGTCAAAGCAATTCTTCTGGCTTATCAGTGCGTCATTGTAGATCACGCGCTCCTTCGCGTACCGAACGAACCCGACAATATAATCCTTCAGCTCTTGAACGTTGTTACGGTTCTTATATTCGGGTTTGAAGTGCCCCGCGACGACCGTGCCGCGTGGGTCAGCATCGTGTGAATCCTCTGCTTCAACCTTCGGGAAGCCGGTCGTTGCCCTTTCTATTTCCTCTTCCGTGAGACAGGTTAGTGTTCCAATTGCGTCATCGCTCCTTCTCGATGTAACGGTCAGAGAATCACAGACGCCAAAGTTCGCAAAGCCTCCGATGCCGAACATCCCAACGCATCCAGCGTCTCTGGCCGCTGGACTGCGCTTGCCACTGGCCCCAATAGTCCAGAAGTACCGGCGTAAATCATCCGATGACATTCCGATACCGTTGTCCCTTATGGTGCAATCGGCTTCTGTAACGTGAATCGCAATCTCGTAGTTGTCATCGCCTGGCTCTTTCCCATCAGCGTGGGCTTGCATCCGGATCGCGTCCAGCGCGTTCTGCACGTTCTCTCGTAGAAAGGCCAGTGGGGATTCGTATACGTGCTCAGAGATTGTCTTGTGGACGTGCTTGAAGTCCATCCCCACTTCGAAGGATTTGTCGCTACTCATCAATAAGCCTCATCCCTTCAGCACGTCGAGCTTCTCCTTAACTGCGGTAATGCCCGTTTCCGCAGCGAAAGCGTAGCCTGACCGACAGAAGGACGGAGACACATTGCCAAACACATCGACGGCTTCGACAAGCAACTGACTCGCTTTTTCGGATTCCCCATGACGACGGTTAATGGCAAATGCGAGCTCGTAGCACTCCTCGGTCGCACCTTCCTGATCTACTAAACCGTCCGCGATCGATCTCGCCTCGCTTTGCTCTTCTGGGTTCTCGCTGTGCGCGAGCGCCAGAGCCAATCGCATGGTCGCTATTCTCAGGACATGGGCGTCAATGCTCGACTGGTACCTGCGAGCGAATACAGCTAGTTCTACCCAGTCCTCTTCGGTTGCCAACAGATCGAGAGTCGCGACCAAGTTGCTCGGCTGCTCTTCCAAATGAACTCGGCACAGACCGTTTGCCTGCTCACTTCTCGACACTAACTCGGTGCGGAAGCGCTCATCGTTAGCCGCAAGAGCGTGGAGTCGTTCCGCGTAGCGCATAATGGGACCTGAAACGTACCTAATTCGATCTGCGAGCGATGTTTCACGAGAGAATCCGAGAAGAGCGTTACGAGTATTCAGGAAGTCCTTCGTCACCTTTGTGAAGGGATCTCCAGGGTCCAGCAGTCCAGCGGCTCCGAAAGTCAGCCGACCATTCAGTCTCAAAGGAATGTCTGACACTCGATTGTCGATGAGCCCCGCTAAGTAAGGCGCGAATTCGTTCGCCGCGACATTCAGTGCCTGTATCGCGGTCACCAAATCCTTTGTGTCCCCGGGCACATCACCGCGTAACCGAACTTCGTGCGTCTGCGTCTCAGCGCTACGGAATTTCCCCGAATGGTTCTCGTATTCGTGGTTCGTCACACTACAAGTTGCAGCAGCGACATTCAGCGAAACGATGGAGTAGGAATTCTTGAACTGTCTACCGACATAGCTCGCTCCGGCGGCGACAACCAAACAATTCGTTTCCTTCGATGTGACAACAGGTTCGACACCTGACTCGTGAATATGTCCCCTGTGGAGAATGTCGCAGTGGGGCAAAAAACGGTGCTCAAGGGTTCTTCTGTCGAATTCGCGCAACCAAACGGGAGGGTGGTGCAGTATACCGATGACGAGTCGAACGTCGGCTTCTCGAATATTCTCGACTACCTCAATAATGGGTCGGTCGCCAACGACGATATTTCGGTCATCGTCGTCACCGCAGGCCAATGCCGAGTTAAGGCCGACAATAGCCAATGGCAACCCGCCAACAAGCCGCCGCGAAATATAAGCGAGTCGGCCGTCCGTGAAGACGCGCTCGATTCCTTGGCAGTAATCAGACTCAAAATCCGAGAAGGCTCGGAGGCGCGCCAAGAGCGGAACCCTCTCATCAGGGTCAGATAGAAATCGTTCAACGTTGTTCGCGCTTGTGAACTGGCTCCTGGAACCGTGAAACGCCAGCACTTGTACGTCCCGATCTACGTCGTGGTTCCCCGGAACGATAAGAACGTCGGACCTGTCGAGTTGTAGCGGTCCTATGAGATCATCCAGAAAGGACTCGACGAGCGTATATTGCTCAGGTTTGCCCGCGTACGCGAGGTCACCACTGACGATAATGAACTGGATGGTCGGATGCTCTTCCGAACGACGTTTTATGTCTCGAACCATGTCGCGGAGCACAACGCTCTGGCTCCATGTGGCGTAGTCGGATTTGAGGTGAAGGTCGGAGATTAGAAGCCAACTGAACTCGTTCACGCTCCTTCCAAACTCCATGGTCACGAGTCTTCAAGAAAAACGCTTTCCTGACCCACTGTCTGGAACCACTCTCGACCGGCTTTGGCCGTGAACTCGATGAACAGTTCGACAAGGCGATCCAGCACATCTTGGTGGTACATCTGCCGTTTCACATCGATCACGGGAAACTTCCGGCCAGCTGATGAGCCGTCGATTCTGCCGTGTACGCCTCCCATCTGACTCAGTTTACCCTTTTCAATGCAGTCCGCAATTCGCTAAAGGGCGTCTAGTGACCTTGCCCAGGAAAAGTGGACAGGTTGATTATCTCGCATGAGCGGTTTTGAGGTCATGAATGCGTTCGAACACCATTGGGCTGTTGTAATCGAGTGAGGAGTGGAGTCGATACGGATTGTAGAACTCCTCGATGTAGCTCGCGACCGCGTCCTGTGCCAAAACTCGGCCCTTTTGAAATAGGCCATAAATCAGCCACTTAGAGTCTGTGTTTTGCGACTAGGTCAAGGGCCGTGGGCTTTACAATCGTCTGGCCCGAGGGTGTTATCTTCGGATCCATCATGACGTACCATGTGCAATTCTTACTGCTCGTTCTGGCTGGGTCAACCGCCAGCAGCAGGACGTGGTTGACTACCTGCGAGAGGAGAACCGTGTGCTCCGAGCCGGGTTCGGGGCAAACGTCTCAGGCTCTCTGACGACGACCGGCGCAGGCTCGCCGTCAAGGCCCAGGCCTTGGGCCGCTGGGTGCTGGCCGAGATTGCGTCCGTTGCCACACCCGCTACGCTGTTGCGCTGGTACCGCTACCTCATCGCAGCCAAGTACGATGGCACCAAGAACCGGAGTCCAGGCCGACCTCCCACGGCGAAGGACGTCCGTGAGCTCATGGTACGTGTGGCGCGGGAGAACCTGACATGGAGATATACGCGCCTGCAGGGCGCACTCAAGAACCTCGGATATGAACTCGGACGCAACACCATCAAGGGGGCCCTCGCCGAGCACGGTATCGCGCCTGCCCCGGAGCGGAGCAAGAGTATGCCGTGGAGCACCTTCATCAAGGCTCATGGGGGCGCTATCGCTGCGACAGATTCAGGAACACGCTTGGATATTCGCCCTCGCCTAGGTGGTCTTCTGCATGGTGACGACCCGTCCGCCCAAGACGATTGTAGAGCCTGCGGCCCTTGGCACGGTCGCAAACACAGACACTAAGCTGCTGATTTATGGCCTATTTCAAAAGGGCCGAGTTTTGGCACAGGACGGGATGCGTGCACATTACCAACAGCAAACAGCGCAAGCACCCGAGAAGGAATCAGGGGGCGACAGCTTGTTGTATAGTGAATTGCAATGATGAGCGCTCTCGTTGGCCTCGTTCTGATCGGCCTCTTTATCCTCGTTGGCCTCGTTCTGATTGGCATCTTGATCAATGTAGTGACGAACTCGGTCGACGTCGAATCGGACGGGGAGGTTCAGTTCCCGTCCACAACCCGCCACCGCGTCGAGCCGGCCAAGCACGCGCGAGCCGCCGACCAACTGTGGATCCCACCGGAATCCGACGCGAAGGTCGCGAATCGCCTCATCTCGGGGGGCATGGTCTACGTAGGCTCTTCACTGTTGCCAGTCGGGGGCTGGCAGGATTGCGAGCCCGCTCTGATCGTTCCCGCACTGAAGGTTGCCCGCGGCCGCCGTGACTATTCCGGCGAGGGCATGGGCTACTGGCCCTCGTATTCCCGGATCCCAGACGAGTCTCGCGCCGCCTATCTCGATTGGCTCGTGGGCGGACGGTCAGACACGAACGCCTACATTGGGTACGTCTTCCTCTTCTTCTACGGCCTAGAGCGCCGGCTCCTCTTCGACCTTCGGTACCTTCCGGAGCGTCGGGGTGAGGCCCACGCGCTGATCGCCGAGGTCGAACGTCTGCGCTCAATCTACGCTGGGAACAGATCGTTCGACAGATATAGCACCTCATTGATCCAGTTGGCCCGAGCGCTTTGGTCGCAAGAAAGAGCCTGGAAGCGCCCGCCGACTTTCGGTAGTGGGAGTGGCGAGCTTGCCTCGGAAGTGCGTCTAGCGCTCGGTCAGATCGTCGCGGCTGGCAAGCCTATTCCGTCGGAGTGGGCGCTTGCCTGGGTGACAGGTCATCCCGAAACCCGTCTCCGAACGCCTGCGCGGCGTTGCCCAGACGAATTCCGACAGCTCTTCGTGCAGCGCTACCACCAGCGATTCGGAAGTGGGATGGTGCTCAAACCGAACAAGCGCCGACTGAAAATTTCTCACCGCGTCTGGTCAAAATACTCGAACGCCCAGCGGGTCAGCAGTTTGCACCTTTCCAACGGGAAGCTGTATGAGTATTTTGACCTCACGGGTTCTCGGAGCTGTCGAACTTCTTCGCGACAAGCCTCCGGTGCCAACCTAGGATCGTGTCGGGATTCACGATACTCGCGATCTTATCAAGGGCTTGCTTACCCAGACGCTTTCCGAGCTCGGCCAGAGACCGCCGTTCGCCATCGGTCAGGTGCAAGCGACCCTGGAGCTGATTTCGAAGAACTCGATTCTCGGCCACAAGATACTCGTTGCGCAGGAGCAACTCCGCATCCACGGATCCTGGGATGTAGCTCAGCATGGTCTTCCAGTCCATCGCAACTCCTTCCGCTGAACTGGAATACGTATCCGACAGCGATGGCGGATTCAAGCGGCCTTTGCGAAGGTGCAAACTGCTGACCCGCTGGGCGTTCGAGTATTTTGACCAGACGGGCTCACCTTTCGAGACATCTTCTTGGCGACGACGATTCCTTTGTGGTCGCGGATCGAGGTTTTCCTGCTCACTGGGGCGCGCAACCTGGTCTCTTCCGCACCTGAACCACTGCCCGCAGCCGCGTAGCAACACTTGATGGCGGAAGCACCCGGAGCGCACCTTGCGCCCGGACTGATGCAACTGGTCGCTGGCTGGGATCAGCAGCAAATTCTCCTTGCCTTGATGATTCCTCTCATGGTGATGGTAGACGACGTATTCCCTAAGCGCATGATGGAGCGACTTCTCTCCGAACTCCATGTTCGTAATGGTGTCCTACGATGTTCCGGCCAAGCGACCAGGTATGTATAAGAAAATCCTGAAAGAGTTCCTTATACACGAACAGGCGTCCGTCTTCATGGGTGACCTTCTCCGGCCACCCGGGGTGGTTCACATCTTTGCGGCAGTTTCTAGGTGCTCACTAACTTGCTTAACGCTTCCGGCAACGAGTCCGAGAAGTTGAAGATAGTCAGTCCGATGCCAATTCCTTTTAGGAAGACGGAGTTTTGCCGCTGCGGTCGCTACCTTTTCCCTATTGGGGGAGTGAGCAAATCCACCGTGTGTTCGCAAGTCATAGAGGAAAGCCAGCGGAGACAAATCCTCTCGGGTTTTTTGATACGAACTCTTGAGTTCGGTCTGTAGATCAGGGTCGCCTGCGTTGTTGGCTTTACCTTCTGCCTGCTTTACTAGCATGGGGATCTCGGCGCTGTTCGGCTGGAAATCCTCGATCAGCACAGCAACGAACGTAACTCGTTCCAGGAGTTTCCGGGAACGCAGAGATTGACCACCGTCATTGAGGTGGAGGCCTTCATCCCAAGCCTGAAGGAGCTCTCGTAGCGACTTTGCAGCCAGCCCGTCAACGACCAGTGTCGACATAAGTGTCGCTCTTTTCAGAAACTCATCGTCATCGGCGGTCGTGGAGTAGACCCACTTGAGCTGGCGGCCAGCCAGACTTTTGAGTGAACCGCCCCAAAGCGGAACTGAAATCTCAGCCTTCATCACATCAGAGAAACTCGCGAATGTAGCATTCAATGCATCAAGTTCACCGACTAGAGAATTTACTGCATGTGGTATTGTCTGCTCTTCGTAAAGTGCGTTTATGGTTTCCACGCTCGGTGGTTCTATGGCGTGCTGCTTCCAGTGCGGCCACTCTTCAAAAGGAACTCCTTCTGCAAAATCGCCAATAGCAGTTGCGAGCAGTTCGTTACCGATCCGCGACGTACTGCGAACTAGCCCCCAATAGTGCCGACAGGACACCGAGCCATTGTCCAAAACGTCAAACCCGGAAGCCCCTTCATACTTCGATAACACTTCCTGTCTGAAGTAGACGCGATCCATGAAGTCACAGGCTCCACCATCGAACTCTCGTCCTTCGGCTTGTCGAAAGTGCTTCCAACGACCCGGGGCAACTGGGCCACCCTGAGTGGGTAGAGTAAATTCGTAGGGATCGAATGATGGTTCGTCAGCCCATGGATCATCGATGTCGGACTCGGGAGGTTTGATTTCAAACCACAAATGTAGTCTTCTCTGTAGGTATTGCTCCTCTGGGTTATGTTGCCGGAGTCCCCAGTTTTGGAAGATCGCCTTAGCCCCCTGATCGGGAGAGCCTCGCACGATGTCCTCCTTCACAAATGCTTCAAGGGTACTCGGTGAGGGATCAAAAAGATGAAGATGGCGATAATGCCCAACCAGCAATGATACCTGACGTGCCTGCAAGTATTTCCGCAGGTAGTCAACTCGAATCTCAACGATTTGCAGGTTGCTGTTCGCAATCACACGGCGCCGAAGAGCCTCGACCCCACGTCGTGGGTCCCACCAGAGGCCGCACCCGACCGTCTTTTCCTCTAGCTTAAAAAACAACTCTAAGTCAGGGTTGATGAAAAGCTCTATGCCCGAATTCAGGATACGAACGGATACCAGCGGCTCGCATACTATCGAAGTGAACCTCAGTTCGAAGCGATGAAACGGGGCATAGGCGTACTTCTTATAGTCCCCATCGCGTTGTACCGATTCTACGGGCTCGCCGAGATTGTGGAACACATTGCCAACAGACTCGAGTTTGTCGTAGATTTCAGAGAAGCGTCCAGGTGTAAGCATGACGCTTTGCCGTTCAATCACGTCTTCAACGCCTCGATCATTGCGTTGAGATTTGATAGTCCAAACCCCTAGCCTGAACCAAAGGCTGCCGAGGCGATCGGCAAACAAATCTTCGTGGAAGTCTAAATCAGGAATGTTGAACACGTGAGTTGGTATCGCATGCTTATCGAATATCGCCGCCATGTCATCACGCTCCCATGACTTGATCCCGTCCTGTGCGGTGCTTGCGCTGTTTACTGTTGGTGATGTGTACGCATCCCTTTGCAAAAAAGGCGCTTACGCCCCATTTAGCGCGAAGCGAAGGTCACGAGCGTTATTTTGGCTGTAACTTAATGCACCGTAAAGTCGTAGCGTCATCTCACCAACACGTGATGGCGGAAGCACCGACAGCCGCGGAACATGGGACCGGGACAACAGCGGCAGACGGAAACGGGCAACCTCAACTCAGAAACGGACCCGCATCGCGCGCGCGGGGGTTCGCTCACTCGTCAGGGCAGGCTATCTCGTCCAGCGTAGCGATCGTGCCCGCCAGGTTGAAGGTGTTGGCCACCTGACCCCTGTTTGTTTCCACCTCTACGCTCAGGAAGTTGTAGCGGCGGAGCATGCCAAGGAACCGGCGCATCTCGTCGTACGAGTGGAACCCCAGCGCGTAACCGAACGAGTTCCACCGGGCGCGCTGCCACCGACCGCCATCGAAGCGATATCGTATTGTGCCGCCGCTAAACTCCTCCCGCTCTGTTCGGTATAGAGCTCTAGGTCTTCAATATAGCTGCGACCGGAAAGCGCCTGGACACACCCATACACCCAAGCGAGCCGCCCCTCGTCGCTCACGAGACTGGCCTCAGTAGCTGTCGGCCTGGATCTGAGGCCGTCGGTCTCTTGTGATTCCTCGATTGACCATTGGGCCGATACGGGCGCTGCGGAGAGTAAGAACGCCAACAGCAGCAAACGAACCATGAGGAGCCTCCCTTACTCACAGAGGAAACCGCGCCGGACCCGGCGCGGGCGGCGTGGGGAACCCCTGATGGCCGCAGGGGGGATTGGAACCACCGCCTACCCACCCTATCGTATCTCATAGTTCCCGTCCTGTGCCAAAACTCGGCCCAGCCGGCATCGACGAAAGAACTGCGCCTATCGAAATCAGGCTAAAACTCTAGCACGCGAACAGGTGAAGTGACCCCGCTTTCGTGGACAGGTTAAGAGTTAGGGATCAAGCGTCGCGATAGTACCTCCTTTCGAATTGGATAGGCGAGCAATAGTCGATGGCGGAGTGTCGTCGTCGCGGGTTGTACCAGCCTTCGATGAAATCGAAGGTCGCCATGCGCGCCTCAGCGTGGTAGCGAAACGACCGGCGCTCGATCAGCTCGCACTCGAGCGTCGCGAAGAAGCTCTCGCACATCGCATTGTCGTAACAGTCCCCGACCGAACCCATCGACGGTCGCACCCCGGCCTCCCGGCATCGCTGGCCGAACGCTAGTGACGTGTACTGCGTGCCCTGGTCCGAGTGATGGATGACGTCGCCGGGCTTGCGTTGGAACAGCGCCATGTCGAGGGCGCTCAAGACGAGCGACGTCCGCAGGTGGGTAGCCATTGCCCATCCGACGATGCGTCGGCTGAAGGCGTCCAGCACGACGGCGAGGAACAAGAAGCCCGACCACGTGGGCACGTAGGTGATATCGGCGACCCACAGGCGGTCGGGCCGGTCCACCTCGAAATTCCTGTCGACGAGATCGGGGGCGGGACGGGCGTCGTCACAGCGAATCGTAGTGTGCGCCCTCTTGCGCCGGTGAACACCTTGAATGCCAGCCTCGCGCATTAGCCGCGCTACACGCTTGCGTGAGACGTGGAGCTCGTGTGTCTCTCGTAGCTCGTGGAGAATCCTCGGCGCGCCGTACGTGCTCCGCGACGCGGTGTGAATCGCCCGGATCTTCTCAAGCAACTCCGCATCCGACACCGCGCGGGCCGACGGGGCACGCTCAAGCCACGCATAGTAGCCGCTGGCGGAGACGTCCAGCAGTCGGCACATCGTGGCAACCGGTAGTGAATCCTGGTTCGCCCTCACGAATCGGAAGGCTTCGGTGGTACCGACTCGGTCTCCCGAGCGAACCAGGCCGCGGCTTTTGAGAGGATCTCCCGCTCCAACCGTAGTTGACGGTTCTCCCGTCGCAGGCGGCGGAGCTCCGCACGCTCCTCACTCGTCAGACCGTCCTGCCTGCGACCCTCGTCGAGATCCGCCTGGTTCACCCAGTTCCGGATCGTCTGGCCCGAGGGCTCAAACTCTCGCGCCAGCTCTTCGGAGCCGCGGCCAGCTCGCACCAGCTCTACCATTTGGCGCCGGAATTCGGCCGCGTATCTGTTTCCCTGCTTTGACATCGTGGACTCCTGTCTCCCAAAGGATTAGGTGTCCACGAAAGCGGGTCAAGTCCAAGGTTACGCGGCGGCCGCCAACACTTGACTGCGGAAGCACCATTTGGACCAGACGCAAGAGAAAGAGGTCAAGATTCTATCTGAATATTGGCGTTGCTCGGGTTACAGCATTCCGAGTCCCGCACACAGCGACAACCGCCGACCGCTAGGAGAGCGCCGAGCACCGGAGCCGTGAGATAGATCCAAAGAGCTTGGACGTGTCCACTCACCAACCCGGGTCCGAGGGAGCGCGCAGGATTCATCGAGGCACCAGAGACGGGTCCCCCTAAGAGAGACCCTAGGGCGACGGCTCCACCTACGGCGACTCCTGCCAATAGGCCCTTCTCTTTTGCGCCGGTGGAAACGCCGAGAATCACGAACATCAGAATGGATGCGAGGAGCACCTCGAGAACGAAAGACTGCGAAGCCCGACCAGCGGGAATTGTCGCGCCGACGGTCTGGCTCTCCAGAAACAACGCACGAACGATGAGGCTGGCAGCGAGGGCACCTCCGGACTGACTAACGACGTAGGGCGCAACCTCACGGCGCGACATTCGCCCCGAGGCCCAGAACCCTAGTGTCACGGCGGGGTTCAAATGCGCACCGGAAACGTCCCCCACCGAATAGATCATTGCCATGACCACCAGACCGAACGTGAGGGCCACGCCTACATGGGAAATAACTCCCCCGTTGAGCTCGTTAATGACGATGGCGGCGGTGCCCGCGAACACGAGCGCAAAGGTACCAATGGATTCAGCCAGGTAGCGTTTCATGGGGCCCCGATTATAACGTGTCCATCATCATTATTAATCCGGGACTGGACTCTAGGGCCGGACCGCCCTCGAGCACATGCTGGAGAGCGTGGTCAGCGCGCGAGGGAAGGTGCTGAGGACGAACTTCTCGGCGACCAGCCGAGTAACGCGAGCGACCAAGCTGACTCAGGCTGCCTCTCGCCACTCGTATCGATGGTGCAGTCCACCGACTCGCGGCAGTGCGACTACTTTCGCCGTAGGAGACGGTCGGTGCGTGACCGCTCTCAAGCTCGGTGTGTCCTTGTTCAGCCCCAAGTGGCAACGGTCCTCATGATAGTAGCTGATGTAAGCTCGCACGAGCCGGATGAGATGACATGCGCCGAGAACCACGACGTGCTCAAGGAGCTCGCGGCGGCAGCTGCCGACCCACCGCTCCGCGGTTCCGTTTTGCCATGGGCTGCGAAACGAAGTGCGAACGGGTTTTGTGCCCGTTGCCTTGATGAACTCGATGACCGCAGCGTTAAAGATGAAGTCGCGATCGAAGATGAGATATCTCGGAGCGGTGTCGTAGGGAAATGCCTCGCGTAGTTGCTGAATAACCCAAGCAGACGTCGGATGGAACGTGGCGTTGAAGTGAACGATGTGCCGACGACCGTGCTCGATGACGAAGAAGCCGTACAGCAGCCGGAGCGACGCGGTGGGCACGGTGAACAGATCCATGGCGACGATATCGTCTTTATGGTTGCGCAAGAAAGCCATCCATCGTTTCAGCTGGTCGGGTTCCGCGGGACGCCGCGGCAGGTATCGCGACACCGTGATCTCGGAGATGATGAAACCGAGCTTGGTGAGCTCAGCATGGATGCGTGGCGCCCCCCAGCCGTCTTGCGCCATCGTGCGGACGAGGCGACGAATCTCGGCATCAATCCGAGGCCGACCGGGATGGCGGCGCTGCGAGATCTTTGCCCAGTACCGTCGGAATCGGTCGCGATGCCAACGGGCTACGGTGTCCGCGTGGACGATGAGCAGGCGGCTCGCCCACACGGGCCACGAACCTCGAAGGGCAACCCAGAAAGCCCGTTCCGTGTCTTCGAGCGGTGGGCGTGGGCGCTCTTTCTTCAGCGCCGTCACTTGCTGCCGCAAAGCGACGTTCTCCAACACCAGGTCGGCGCGGTACCGACACATCGCCCGAATGGCACGGACGCCAAGTGAGACGAGGAAGACAACAACGTTGAGCATAGCGACGGAGTTTCGCCGTCTTCGGCCCGGAATTCAAGCGGAGCGTAAGTCCTTGATTTCGTGGGCGGAGCAGTTTTGACGATGCACAGCTCAAACTCTCTCGCCAGCTCTTCGGGGCCGCGGCCAGCTCGCACCAGCTCTACCATTTGGCGCCGGAATTCGGCCGCGTATCTGTTTCCCTGCTTTGACATCGTGGACTCCTGTCTCCCAAAGGATTAGGTGTCCACGAAAGCGGGTCAAGTCCAAAAGAGGCGCTTACGCTCCATTTAGCACGCAGCGAAGGTCACGAATGCTATTTTGGCTGTAATTTAATGCACCGTAGGGTCTTAGCGTCATCTCACCAACAAGGGCTGGACCGGCGTGATCATGACCGAGGATTCTAGCTCCCATTGGCCAACTAAGCGTAGACACGTTTATTACGAAACGTCCGGGCGAGCCGGTCTTGAGTTCGTTTGTATTTTTGGACACGACGCAATAGCCGCCTGTTGGTCACGCTGGATCCAACCAGCGATAGCGACTAGCAACAGTGTCAAGGGCTGGATCGGCGTCCTCATGACCGGGGATTCTAGCTTCCATTGGCGAACCAAGCCTAGGCGCCTCTAATCCGAAACGCCCCGGCGCGCGGGGTCTTGAGTTCGTTTGTATTTTTGGACACGACGACAACCATGTGATACAGCATATCGCTCCGGTGGGCAAGCTCGCGGCGACACTCCGAAGCCTAGGTCCCGGCCTTCTCGTGACCGCAGCCTTCATCGGTCCGGGAACCATCGTTACCTCCTCACACGCCGGGGCACGCTACGGCTTCGCGTTGCTCTGGGCCGTCGTCTTCTCGGTCATCGCTACTGCCGTTCTGCAGGAAATGGCCGCTCGCCTGGGGATCGTCCGCCGCTCGGGATTGAGCGACGCAATCCGTCAGAGCTTTCGTCGACCACTCCTGCGCTACGCGGCACTCGGGCTGGTGGCGCTCGCCATTACGGTTGGCAACGCCGCCTACGAGGCGGGAAACCTGCTCGGCGCCTCGCTGGGGCTCGAGCTGACGCTCGGCTGGACACCCAGAGCCTGGGCGGTCGTGATCGCGGTCGCTGCGACCGTCCTCCTCGGCTCGGGCACCTATCGCGTGATACAGAGCGTCTTGGTGGCGCTGGTCGTGGTCATGAGTGCCGTGTTTCTCTTCACCGCGGTCATGGTCGGGCCCGCTCCGGGAGAGCTCCTCAAGGGCATGCTGGTCCCGCAGATCCCAGCCGGCTCGCTCGTCACCATCATCGCCCTCATCGGAACCACCGTGGTCCCGTACAACCTCTTTTTGCACGCGAGCGCCGTTCAGGAGAAGTGGTCCTCGGAGGTTCCGGCCGACGAAGCCCTCCCGGCCGCTCGGCTCGATACATATTTGTCCGTGACCCTCGGAGGTGCGGTGACGCTTGCGATCGTCGTGACCGCCACACCACTTTTTGGCCGAGGCATCGAACAGGCCGACGCACTCATGGTGACGGGGGTACTCGAGCCCATCCTAGGCTCCGCCGCGAAAACGTTCTTTGGCCTCGGCCTCTTCGCCGCCGGCCTCACCAGTGCGATCACAGCACCTCTGGCAGCGGCCTATGCGACGACGGGCGCGCTCGGCATGGACCGCGACATGAGGTCCACCGCCTTTCGCAGCGTATGGATCCTGGTCATCGTCGTCGGTGTCGCCTTGTCGCTCTCGGGCGGCAGCCCCACCGAAGCCATCCTCCTCGCGCAGGCTGCGAACGGGCTCCTGCTGCCGCTCATCGCCATCTTCCTGCTCGTCGTCGTGAACGACCGGTCACTGCTCGGGCGCCATCGGAACAGATGGTTTGCCAACTTGCTCGCGGGCGCAGTGGTGCTCGTCGTCATTGGGCTGGGAGCGTTCCAGCTGTTGCGCGTGTCCGGCGTCGTTTGAGTTGTTTTCGCGTCTTCCTGGCAGCGGTTCTAGCCCAGATCGCCTGCATACGGGCTGTCGTCCGCAAAAAAGAAGTCGCAAACTCGCTGCGACAGAACCGGGAGGGCGATGCTCGTGAAATCGATCTCGAGGCGTCGTTGATGTCTGAACTCTCTTCCTGTCCTGTGCCAAAACTTTTCGCCGCGGCCACACTTGATGATGTGATGCGCCGCGTCATCGAAGAGCTCCTATCACACGGCGAGCCAATTCAATCGTCTAAAGGTCCTAATCGAGAATTGACTGGCGTGCTGCTCGAACTCACGAATCCGAGATCTCGTTTAAGCCGAACCGAGACACGTGGAAAGCCTTTCAGTTGTCTTGGGGAGCTCTGCTGGTACTTAGAAAAAAGTGACGACGTTGATTTCATTTCGTATTACTTATCGCGGTACAGAGATCTTGCTGAAGGATCTAGCCTTTGGGGAGCATACGGGCCACGATTGTTCGGAGGGGATATTGACCAAGTAGCGAACGTCATAGACCTTCTGAGAAGGAAGCCCGGCTCGCGTCAAGCCGTCATCCAACTATTCAATGCATCTGACATCGTAGGCGGCTATTGATTGACGAACCAATTGGAAAATACCAGTCTATAAGACAACGACATGGGCTCGATGATTCACTTGGCTGTTGGCCGCCTTGAAATTGATTGGGGCAAGAACAGTGTTTTCCGCGACCACTCCGCTCTGTTTCAGGGGGAGACTGACGTCGCGAATGTTCCCTATTATTACGTTGGTGAGGAAGACGGCACCGACTTTGAAGGCGATACAAAATGGAAGCCCATCGTCGAGTTAGAAGAAGGTTTGTCGAAACCTCTGTCCCAAGTCATAGACCGCCTCAATCTGCTTGGACATACCTACAAACAGTGCAAACGGGAGTTTGCCTTTCTTGCGGCATTCATTGGATTTGACATGACCCGCTTTTGCTTTGGGCATATGCGCGATGCTCTGGCAGGTGTCGATTTAAACACCATATCAGCCAATTATGGCGAGGGCGGCGAGGACTTCGGAAAGTTCTTTCGGCGCGAGCTTGCACCCCGTCTCGGTCTAGACAAGCGCATAGAGGCCGACCTGGGTAAAGGCGGCGCTATATCAGAGGCTATGGAAAACCTGAGCGCCTACACCATCCTACACTTACTCGCCCGCAACTCTCGTGCGTGCGACCTGCCGGTGCAGTGGGCATTCAATGACATCGAGCAAGGCGGTTACGCGCGCCGCGAAGACTTCGTTCGGCCGCTTGATCCTGTTGACCGTTTCCTAATCGTAACAGAGGGCAGCTCGGACGCGGCGATCCTTCGACATGCCTTGAAGATGTTGCGCCCGCATGTGGCAGACTTCTTTGATTTCGTTGACATGGAGGAAGGCTACCCGTTTTCGGGCACTGGGAACTTGTTCCGGTTCGTGCAGGGCCTCATCAGCATCTCAGTGCAAAACAAGATTCTGGTTCTCTTCGACAACGATGCAGAAGGCGTTGCTAATTACAAACGCTGTAGGGAACTCAAAGTCTTGCCGAACATATGCATCTTAAAGCTACCCGATCTTCCTGACCTCAGATCTTTTCAGGCGATAGGACCGAACGGCGAACATAGAGCCGACATCAATGGCTGCGGAGCGGCAATCGAGTGCTACCTGGATCTGGACGCCGGGGCTCGCGTGCGCTGGACCAGTTACAACGCCAAGGCCGATGCCTATCAGGGTGAACTGGAGGGTAAGTCACGCTACCTGCGCAATTTCCTTGGACAGAAATCGCGTAAATCCTCGTATGACTATTCCCGGCTTGAAGCTGTGCTGAACACAATCACCGAGAGCAGCGTCGCAATTAGCGAGGTTGATGTTGAAAAAAAATGGGAGCACCCGTCGTGTCCAAAAACACAAACGACTCAAGACCCTTAGCCCGTGAGGTCGATGTTGGTCATCGCGGTTAACAACGCCCCGCCGAGGCTACGCGGACGCCTGGCCGTATGGATGCTGGAGATCAGAGCCGGTGTTTATGTTGGCAATTATTCACGGCGAACGCGCGAGATGGTCTGGGAACAAGTCAGGGCACATATCGGCGAAGGCGACGCCATTATCGCATGGGCAGCACCCAACGATGCGGGGTTATGATTTCGACACCTACGGCATTAATCGTCGCATCCCGACGGATTTGGACGGTCTCAAGCTCGTTCGTTTTACGCCTCTACCGTCCGACACCGATCAAAAAGGGAATTAGGCGATCAACTTTTTACGGTTTGAGCTATCTCACACACCTGTGCCTTCTATTTATTCATCCGCGCGCACCGAACTTGATTGATCCCCGGTCTGCCGGCACCATGCCTGCATGATTTCGTCGTTCGTTCGTGCCCGGCCCTGGGCACGGCCACAAACACAGACTCTAAGTTGCTGATTTATGGGCTATTTCAAAAGGGCCGAGTTTTGGCACAGGACGGGGTTCCATCACGATTACCGGTTGTCGCGCGTCGCCTGACTGACCTAGCTTCTCGCGGCGAACAACGCGTTCTTTCTTGAGCACGTTATTGCGTCGGTGGTCCGGCGTCGACAGCGCGCAGAATTTCTACAGAGGCGAAGACGAGTTCGCAGAACCTCCCTCTCTTGGCTGTCTGCCCGTCGATACGCGATCTTCTTTTTTGCGGATCACAAGCCTTCTTTCATGACATAATCCTCCTCCTCGCCTTTCTAGGCAGGTTTGGTTTTAGGCAACCAGGAGGTTACGCCATTCTTATTTCCACGAGAACCGGAACGGATCCGTGACGCGATGAATACGCGCGTAAAGTCCGCGGCGCAGGCGGTGTTGGGTTTCCTCTTGCTTGGCCTGATCGGCTGGGGAGCGTACCTATTTGTCGCGGCGCTGATATCGAGTCTTGCGTCGATGCAATCGGACGTTGCTATTGCTGTAGTGGCGGCGGCAGGCACGATCACCGTGTCGACATTCTCCCTTGTAATGTCTAAGCGTATCGAGGCAATGGTTGCCGTTCGTCAAGAGCTTCGTGAAAAGAAGAAGCCGATCTACGAGACCATCATTGGCATGCTGTTCAAGGTTCATTTTGCCGAAAAGGTCGGCGAAAAGCCACCGACGGAGCAAGAGTTGATGCGGTTCTTTGTCACAGTCACAGAACAACTCGTTGTGTGGGGTTCTGATGAGGTGGTGCGAGAGTTTCGTGCATTGCGGATGGCGTTCATTGATGGTGGAAATCCGATTAAAATGTTGTTTCAGTACGAGAAGCTTCTGAACGCTATTCGCAAAGACCTGGGGCACAAGAATCAGGGATTCAAACGCGGCACGCTTCTCGGCCTGTGGATCAACGACATCGATCGTCACTTGGGGTAGGCGACCTCGCTCCCGTCCTGTGCCAAAACTCGGCCCTTTTGAAATAGACCACAAATCAGCAGCTTAGACGCCCTTGGAATCCGCGGATGCGTGCACATCACCAACAGTAAACAGCGCAAGCACCACGTGCCGCGTGTTCACCGAGCCGAGAGGAGAATCTGTATGGTTGACGTGTCCAAGACGTTGCAAGTGTCCTTGCAGCAACTCTGCGCCGAGCGGGGACAAGGTCAATCGCAGTCCCGTTGGCTGGCTGGCTTCAATGAGAAGGGCGGTCCCCGATGAAAGCCAGACAGTTCGTGACACCAGTTCTCATCCGCAACGGCACGGCAACGGTGCTTCGTCACGTTCCACTCGACGAGCGAACGTTTAAGGAGGCCGACCTGCAAGCTTTGCTGTTCGCACACCCGACGCTGATCCCTGTCGGAGACATCGAGCCGATCTTTGATCGGCTGCACCCGCTGGCGCGTGAGTTGCGGGTCGGGAGTGGGTTCATCGATCTGGTCTTCATGAACGACGAGGGCTACTTGACGCTCGTCGAAACGAAACTCTGGCGGAATCCCGAGGCGCGCCGAACCGTCGTCGCGCAGCTCATTGACTACGCCTCGCACGTCTCAACCTGGACGTACAACGAGTTACGACAGGCGGTACTGGACAGCCGCAAGGGCGGTGCCTTGGCGTCCGCCGACCCGCTGGTCGAGCTGGTGGACGACGGCGAAGAGGGCGTGAATGAACGGGAGTTTGTCGATCGCGTGAATCGAAACTTGCGGCTCGGCCGTTTTGTGTTGCTGATTGTCGGTGACGGCATTCACGAAGGCGTCGAGCAGATGGCCGACTTTCTCAACCAGACTCCCCGGCTGCAATTCACCCTGGGCTTGGTGGAGATGGGGTTGTATGCCCTCGATCCCAAGGCAGAGCCGCCAGAGTTCTATGTGCAGCCGCGGATCGTTGCGCGGACTCGCGAGGTGACGCGCGCGGTGGTCGAGATCAAAACGACGGTGCCACCGGACGAGGTCCGCGTCTCGGTCCCCTCCGTGGCGGCCGAAGCGCAGAGCAGACGAGCGAAGATCACCGAGAGCGATTTCCTCGAGCAGCTGTCACGCTCAAGCTCGCCCGAGGTCGTCAGGTTCGCAGAGTGGGCGATTGAGCACGCCCCGGCACATGGCCTGACGATCACGTGGGGAGATGCGGGACCACTGCTGAAATACGAAGACGCCGAGACCGGCCATTCCTTCACGTTTGGGCAGCTCAACCGGAGAGGGACACTCCAGAACACACACTGGCTGTCTCGACGCTGTGTCAAGCTCGGGCTCGACAGCTCGATCTATCGGCGCTACTTGGACCAGGTCGCGGCCCTGATTCCGGGCGCTGCCGTTTACAAGCACCGTACCCCGTCCGGCAAGGAGTATGAGGGGGTCGGCAAGGGCATGAAGAAGGGCGAACGGCTTGACCCGTTGGTCACCCGCGGCCCGAAATGGTTCGAGATTATCGACGCAACAGTGCAGCAAATTCGCGAGGCTCTCGAGAATCGGGACGATGGCACTGAATGACGTGATCTGAAAGAGGGAGCAATGTTCAGCCATGGCTGTGCTGGCGTCTTCTGACGGAATCCACAGATGCTGGCCATCGCGGTGAGGGTATCAAGGTTGACGGTCCATCTCTGTATTTCTTCTCTTGATGACTCTCCTACGACCATTGCACCGTGACGTTCAGTGATGAAGGACAACTCGGGTGGATCCCACTGCAGGTCCTCAATCCGGTCAAGTTTGTGCGGAGCCCATGCCGCCGGTGTCATTTCCTTCGAAGTTGTCCCATCAGCGAGTGGACCTGATCGAACCGAGCCACACACACGGCTTGGGGCCTGCTGCCCACAGTGCATGGTGGAAGCACCGGTCTCCCGGTAGAAAAAGGGCGATTATTGTCCATCATCATTATTAATCCGGGACTGGACTCTAGGCCCGGACCGCCCTCGAGCACATGCTGGAGAGCGTGGTCAGCGCGCGAGGGAAAGTGCTGAGGACGAACTTCTCGGCGACCAGCCGAGTAACGCGAGCGACCAAGCTGACTCAGGCTGCCTCTCGCCACTCGTATCGATGGTGCAATCCACCGACTCGCGGCAGTGCGACGACTTTCGCCGTAGGAGACGGTCGGTGCGTGACCGCTCTCAAGCTCGGTGTGTCCTTGTTCAGCCCCAAGTGGCAACGGTCCTCATGATAGTAGCTGATGTAAGCTTGCACGAGCCGGATGAGATGACATGCGCCGAGAACCACGACGTGCTCAAGGAGCTCGCGACGGCAGCTGCCGACCCACCGCTCCGCGGTTCCGTTTTGCCATGGGCTGCAAAACGAAGTGCGAACGGGTTTTGTGCCCGTTGCTTTGATGAACTCGATGACCGCAGCGCTAAAGATGAAGTCGCGATCGAAGATGAGATATTTCGGAGCGGTGTCGTAGGGAAACGCCTCACGCAGTTGCTGAATAACCCAAGCAGACGTCGGGTGGAACGTGGCGTTGAAGTGAACGATGTGCCGGCGACCGTGCGCGATGACGAAGAAGCCGTACAGCAGCCGGAGCGACGCGGTGGGCACGGTGAACAGATCCATGGCGGCGATATCGTCTTTATGGTTGCGCAAGAAAGCCATCCATCGCTTCAGCTGGTCGGGCTCCGCGGGATGCCGCGGCAGGTATCGCGACACCGTAATCTCGGAGATGATGAAACCGAGCTTGGTGAGCTCAGCATGGATGCGTGGCGCCCCCCAGCCGTCTTGCGCCATCGTGCGGACGAGGCGGCGAATCTCGGCATCAATCCGAGGCCGACCGGGATGGCGGCGCTGCGAGATATTTGCCCAGTACCGTCGGAATCGGTCGCAATGCCAACGGGCCACGGTGTCCGCGTGGACGATGAGAAGGCGGCTCGCCCACACGGGCCACGAACCTCGAAGGGCAACCCAGAAAGCCCGTTCCGTGTCTTCGAGCGGTGGGCGTGGGCGCTCTTTCTTCAGCGCCGTCACTTGCTGCCGCAAAGCGACGTTCTCCAACACCAGGTCGGCGCGGCGCCGACACATCGCCCGAATGGCACGGACGCCAAGTGAGACGAGGAAGACAACAACGTTGAACATAGCGGCGGAGTTTCGCCGTCTTCGGCCCGGAATTCAAGCGGAGCGTAAGTCCTTGATTTCGTGGGCGGAGCAGTTTTGACGATGCACAAGTTGCCAATGCTTGCCGCCAGCCCATTCAGTGGAGGTGAAAGACTGTCTTCGACCCGCGACTGTAAGACCGAGCCGCCGTCCTTCGCCTTATCTACCGTCGACTGCGCGGTTTCCCCTTCCATATTCTAGGCAATCATACAGCACTGAGGCACCTAGAGCACGCATGGATATCAGTAAGAAGCGGGTCAGTCCATTTTTCGATGGCGCTCTACGAGTCCTCGTACGACCTGTACACGCCATGGAGATACCCCTCTGCGTAACCGGCATGGGGACTCCGGTGGCGAACTGATCCGGCCTGGCTCTCCAGAAGACTGTCAAGAGACAGGTCAAGTTGCTCCTTTCGAGCGAGTCCATCCTTGAGCCCCTTTTCATATGCGCAGCCAACACACCTATGTCTACCAGCGCCCCCCTGATCAAGGGGAAGTGACTCGAACGTCTTCCAATATCGGTGATCTTCCTGGCATTCCTGCATATTGAACCCTCCGAGATTCAAGAGACTCGCATTGGTCTGTCGAAGCGGACGCGTCTCGACTCCCGTGGAAAAAGAACGGCGCACCTCCCGTTCCTTGTGAAGGTATCAGATCACGCGGTGACCTCGCCTTGAGCAAGAACTTCTGCGAGGTGTTGGTAGCCATCAATGCGACGTAGTCTGATCTAGCCAGAAGCGACAAGCCCGAACAGCAAGCCGACCTCTGACGCCTCCGTGGTGAATGATGCCTGCGTCTTCGTGCGTTGTCGGAACTCGCGATTCAGGTTCTCCAAGGCGTTCGTCATTCGGATCGACTTCCACATCGCCTGCGGGAATTCGTAGAAGGGGAGCTGCTCCTTCCATTCTCCTCGAGTAAGTAGACGGTAGCGGCCTGTTGGTCACGCTGGAGCCAACCAGCGACGGCAACCATCAACAGTGTCAAAGGCTGGATCGGCGATCGGCGTCCTCATGACCGAGGGATTCCAGCTCCCATCGGCCAACCCAGCGTATACACGTCTATTCCGAAACGTCACGGCGTGCCGATCTTGAGTTCGTTTGTATTTTTGGATACGACGCGATCGAAACGGCCCGGCGCGCCAGTCTTGAGTTCGTTTGTGTTTTTGGACAGGACGCCTTCGCTGCGCGCTAAATGGAGCGTAAGCGCCTCTTTTGCAAAGGGATGCGTACACATCACCAACAGTAAACAGCGCAAGCACCCGCGGATGAATAAATAGAAGGCACAGCTTTACTTAGGATCTCAACCCAGCTTTTGCACGCTTCACGTCTATTGCTTGGATCTTCGTCGGCGGCGTCCAGACCGAGTAAGTTTCTTTGCCGTTGAGGGCCAGCGACCCGTTGTACGTACCGGCGGTGCTTTCTCGTTCGGATCGCGCTGAATCGCGTTCGGTGTGATAGGCAGCCCTTCCCGGACCCGAGCCGATCTTAGGACTGGGAACTCATGGCCGCCGATGGTTCTTGGCTGACCGGTCTTACTCCCCGCAAGAACTTCCCACCAATTGCGACGAGTCTTCTTGCCTTCTGCCTTCCATCGTGCTTCCAGCTCCTGGATGCGCGTCAAAACATCCTCGTATCCGTTCTCACGGAGCCATTCGCGCGTGTTGTCCATCGTACGGGACTACTTTGTTTTCCAAATGTGAACCCGGTCCTGCATGCCGCTTTCGACCATCCAGATTTGATCCTGGCCGCTGACGACCTCGACGATGCTTTCGACGAACAATTCCCAGAAGAAAAAGTGAATCGCGTCCGCTTCGGTCTGGCTAGAACACGGGAAAATAAAGCGGGCGATGGCCGTAGTCTCGTCGATGAGGTACCGTTCGCCCATCTCTTCCATTCCGGCCGCTCTTGCACGGGAAGCCAAATCGGTTGCGCGGAAGCGACCTTGTACGTGATAAACCGAATAGCCGCTGAAGCGCTCAGAGAGCCAACGAAACAAGCGGCTAAAATATTTGTCGTCGTCTTCTCCCTCTTTACGAGAGAACTCGCGTTCAAGCACAGTTCGTGAGATAACGCCGAGTCGCGCTCTAATCGTGTCTTGGTAAAAGAGCGTATCGAGGACGCCCTTGAGATGCTCTTCATTGGACAATGGTAATAAGAACTCATAAACGCGCACACGATCGTAAGCCTTGTAATAGTACTCGGGAGCTCTTCGAGCCTGCGTTACGAGTTCGCGAAAGGCCTTCCATCTTCTATAGCGGCGAAACGCTTGGGTAACCACGTAGCGCCCACCGTCCACCTTCCTCGTGAACACAACATACTGCTTCGATAAATAGGTCGGGGCGCTCGTTCCCGTCCAGCCAGTCGCCTTGGCGAATTCGTCCAGGGAAAACGGTAGTTGGGACAGGTGGTGTTTCCTGAAAAATTCAAGGGCTTTCCTCTGTTTGTCAGTACCTCGGCCCTCGGCCATTCTCACAGCCCCTCACTGTTGACTTCCGCAATCAAGGCTTCGAGTGTGATGATGTCTATGAGGTCGGATACGTGCATGTAGGCTTTGATGTGATCTGAAATGAAAAAATCTCGAAAGCGCCAGCGTTCCCCGTCGAGCATCAAATAGGCACCCGCGTAGTCGCCGCCCTCTAGAGCCTCACTTAGACAGATGATCTCAAAGGGAACCTTCTGTTCCGAGGTTCCAGCAACCTGTTGCCACTTCAAAGATATTAGGTAACGGAGTCCGTCTCGTTCCGCGACGACATCAACGACATGGCGACCAGTGCCCAGCCGAAGACCTACCGTAACGCCGGTAGCGCAGCCGTAGCCTGCGCGTTCTAGAGTAGGCAGGATCATTTGCTCCAGCACTCTGCCGGTGTCTTTCCGAGACATTTGCTATTCCAAATTTAGGAATGCAAGTACCTCTTTTGCTGGCCTCCGGTCCCCCGTGCAGCTTATGCGCCTGGGAGCAGATAGAAATTTCAGTTTGAAGCCCAAGCGGCCGTAGAGCTCAACGATTCGTTCAGTTGCCTGATTGACGAGGACTGTTGGACCTTCATGCCGCGACACCCATTGAGCTGTTCTGACCTGATCCTCCCAGTCGAAGCCTCCCTTGAAGTATTGCGTGAACTGCACATCGTATGGAGGGTCTGCATAGACGAAATCACTGGCGTTCAGGTCGATCTCTTCGAAATCCACACACGTGAATTGCCAATTCTTGAATAGGGCCTCGTGTTTCATGAAGTCTTGCTGGTAGTTGATCTTGCTGTAGCGACCGAAGGGAACGTTGAACTGCCCGCTTCGATTAAAGCGGCATAGTCCGTTGTACCCAGTGCGGTTCAAATAGTAGAAGAGCGCAGCAGCTTCGCGCGAATTGCCCTTGCCTTCTTCTAACAGTGCGTTGAATTTGCGACGCTGAGCATAGTAGTAGCGTTCATCGTTCTCGAAGACTCGTGTTAGACGAAGGCCGCGCTGAAGCCAGATATAGAAATTCACGAGGTGCGAATTAATATCATTCAGTAGAGCGCGTTCCGGTCTTAGCCCGAGCGTTACTGCCAAGCCGCCACAAAACGGCTCTACAAGTCGGCGGCCTTCGTGACCCATCCAGAGAGGCAGAAGGTGCGGTAGTTGCCAACGCTTGCCGCCAGCCCATTTCAGTGGAGGTGAAAGACTGTCTTCGACCCGCGACTGTAAGACCGAGCCGCGGTCCTCCGCCTTATCTACCGTCGACTGCGCGGTTTTCCCTTCCATATTCTAGGCAATCATACAGCACTGAGGCTGTCCATCATCATTATTTGTCCGGGACTGGACTCTAGGCCCGGACCGCCCTCGAGCACATGCTGGAGAGCGTGGTCAGCGCGCGAGGGAAAGTGCTGAGGTCGAACTTCTCGGCGACCAACCGAGTAACGCGAGCGACCAAGCTGACTCAGGCTGCCTCTCGCCACTCGTATCGATGGTGCAATCCACCGACTCGCGGCAGTGCGACGACTTTCGCCGTAGGAGACGGTCGGTGCGTGACCGTTCTCAAGCTCGGTGTGTCCTTGTTCAGCCCCAAGTGGCAACGGTCCTCGTGATAGTAGCTGATGTAAACCCGCACGAGCCGGATGAGATGACATGCGCCGAGAACCACGACGTGCTCAAGGAGCTCGCGACGGCAGCTGCCGACCCACCGCTCCGCAGTTCCGTTTTGCCATGGGCTGCGAAACGAAGTGCGAACGGGTTTTGTGCCCGTTGCTTTGATGAACTCGATGACCGCAGCGCTAAAGATGAAGTCGCGATCGAAGATGAGATATTTCGGAGCGGTGTCGTAGGGAAACGCCTCACGCAGTTGCTGAATAACCCAAGCAGACGTCGGGTGGAACGTGGCGTTGAAGTGAACGATGTGCCGACGGCCGTGCTCGATGACGAAGAAGCCGTACAGCAGCCGGAGCGACGCGGTGGGCACGGTGAACAGATCCATGGCGGCGATATCGTCTTTATGGTTGCGCAAGAAAGCCATCCATCGTTTCAGCTGGTCGGGCTCCGCGGGATGCCGCGGCAGGTATCGCGACACCGTGATCTCGGAGATGATGAAACCGAGCTTGGTGAGCTCAGCATGGATGCGTGGCGCCCCCCAGCCGTCTTGCGCCATCGTGCGGACGACGCAACGAATCTCAGCATCAATCCGGGGTCGACCAGGATGGCGGCGCTGCGAGATCATTGCCCAGTACCGTCGGAATCGGTCGCGATGCCAACGGGCTACGGTGTCCGCGTGGACGATGAGCAGGCGGCTCGCCCACACGGGCCACGAACCTCGAAGGGCAACCCAGAAAGCCCGTTCCGTGTCGTCGAGCGGTGGGCGTGGGCGCTCTTTCTTCAGCGCCGTCACTTGCTGCCGCAAGGCGACGTTCTCCAACACCAGGTCGGCGCGGCGCCGACACATCGCCCGAATGGCACGGACGCCAAGTGAGACGAGGAAGACAACAACGTTGAACATAGCGGCGGAGTTTCGCCGTCTTCGGCCCAGAATTCAAGCGGAGCGTAAGTCCTTGATTTCGTGGGCGGAGCAGTTTTGACGATGCACAGGCTGCATCGAGTCCGCACACCGGAGTTTCTTAGGAAAGCGCTTACGCTCCATTTAGCGCGCAGCGAAGGTCACGAACGCTATTTTGGCTGTAATTTAATGCACTATAAAGTCTTAGCGTCATCTCACCAACACTTAATGGCGGAAGCACCGCACAGGGCGGGAAATCCGTGCTGACAGTCATGGCTTTATGGGCCGATATTCCACCAGCGCCGAACGGCCCACGATATCGACGATGCACACAAGCAGTCCGCTTCCCTCGGCGTCCGTCAGTCGCAGGTCTTCACCGGGCACGAAGTGGACCGGCTGCTGACGTCCTTCGTTGATGGCGATGTTGGACGCATAGAGATAAGTTCGGTCATGGGTATCGCGAATGGGATTCAGCTTCCCTTTGAGCCCCGGAAGATAGCCGGTCGCCTCGGGGAAAATGACGCTTCCGCCCTCCGGTAGGGCTTCAAGCTCTACCGTGAGCGCTCCCCGGCTCGGCACCCATTCCCGTTCCAGATGCGCGGCGTACCCGAGAGCGGAGGCGAACACCGTCATGGGGAGATGAGTCGTGTGCAGATCGACGGTCGCCTCCCCGTCTTCGTCC
Organism: Candidatus Marinacidobacterales bacterium; assembly: GCA_965219415.1. GTDB lineage: Bacteria > Acidobacteriota > Vicinamibacteria > Marinacidobacterales > DATDRI01 > CBDCNP01. The sequence continues at coordinate 4,545,485 of CBDCNP010000002.1, read as the reverse complement.
GTGCTCCCACGCTTCCAGGTCTTGTTCGGAAACAAGGTCAAGAGGTCGGCGCCGGGCAAGGGCCGCCCGGCGGACCGCACGGTGATAACGGCACGTGCGGGACTCTGCTCCTGCGCTGCCGCGGGAATGGCGAGGCAGACTTCCGAGTCATCGATCAATCGGTATTCAGGCAGTTTCCCGCAGAGTTCCTGGGTTTCGCGCCGGATGATCGGAACACCGTCTCCGCGGCGCTCCATGAAATACTGTCTGTCCTGCGAGCCTCGGACTCCCCCTACCGGCATGCGCCCCAGCACGGAGGTCAATGCTTCGTTGCGAGTCGCCTGCCGTGTTGTCATGCTCTCCACCGTCAGGTTGTTCGGCAGCGAGCCGGGCGACTGAATCTCCAGGCGGTCTTCGAACATCGACAGGCGAATTCTGCTGCCGTGCACTGAATAGTCGCGATGCACCACGGCGTTGACCAGGGCCTCGAACAGCGCCTTGTCGCTGTATTGAGGCAGATCCACGCGCGCTGGCTCCTTGCGCGCCGCGACGTGCATGTTCCTTACGGCGAAGGCCACCGCGTCGGCGATCTGTCGGTTCAGCGGGCCTGTAATCTCCTGCGCATCGATCTGGCCGGAGGCGCGCTCCTTTCCCCGGTAGCGGGTCGCCGTGATGCAGGCGTTAGGAAGCCACTGCTCGGGATTTCGGGTGCACAGCAACACGCCGGCTATGGTGGCTCGGGGAATTCCGGCCTCGTCTGGTTTCAGGAGCGCCAGCTTCCCGAGCGCGGACTCGGGGTCCGCCGCGCCTTCGGCGGTCAACAGCGGCTTCCAGAGCCATTCGTCCAGAGTTCCGAATCCGGTATCCGGAACGGTTTGCTCGTCGAACGATCGGAAACGCGCCTGTCCCCGCCGTTGCGCCAGGCGCAACCGCTCGTCACTCGTCATCTTTTGCTTCGATCCTCCCACCCGAATATAGCTCCCACCCGGGCTGTCATGCTGCGAGTCGCCCTCCGGCACTTCTACCAGCAGCAATCGCTTGCCATCCGGGAGTTGCCTGTGATGGGTGCGGATGCGAACGGCCGGCTTTATGGAGTTAGTGCTTACCTCGACCAGGACGGAGTCCAACGCGACCATCTGTTCGCGCGACATGCCCTGCATCTCGCCCTCGTCGGTGACGCCGCAGAGCAGCACGCCCCCGTTCGCATTGGCGAATGCCGCGATCTCATTTGCCAAGTCATCACGTCTCGGATTCCTTGGTTTGTTTTCGGCAAACTCGATCTGCTTGAATTCCCAGTCGCTGTCCTCACCCAGGCGCAGTTGGCGCATGATCTCTTCTTCACTGTAGATCATCGGTCGCCTCCAAACCCGAGTGCCTTCAGATTCGCCTCAATGGCGGCGGCGAGCTTCGCGCCTTCGGCCTGCTGCTGGCGCAGTTCCGCGACGAGGCGTTTCATCTTTTCCTCGAAGGGTTCCTGGTCTTCCTGTACATGTCTACCGCAGCTTGCCCCCGCTGTTCCCCGAACGCAAACGTGTCAACGCCTCTCTCTTCTGTTTCTGCTTTCGTGATGATTCCACCTGTCCATCATCATTATTTGTCCGGGACTGGACTCTAGGCCCGGACTGCCCTCGAGCCCATGCTGGAGAGCGTGGTCAGCGCGCGAGGGAAGGTGCTGAGGACGAACTTCTCGGCGACCAGCCGAGTAACGCGAGCGACCAAGCTGACTCAGGCTGCCTCTCGCCACTCGTATCGATGGTGCAATCCACCGACTCGCGGCAGTGCGACGACTTTCGCCGTAGGAGACGGTCGGTGCGTGACCGCTCTCAAGCTCGGTGTGTCCTTGTTCAGCCCCAAGTGGCAACGGTCCTCGTGATAGTAGCTGATGTAAGCTCGCACGAGCCGGATGAGATGACATGCGCCGAGAACCACGACGTGCTCAAGGAGCTCGCGACGGCAGCTGCCGACCCACCGCTCCGCAGTTCCGTTTTGCCATGGGCGGTGCTTCCGCTATTAAGTGTTGGTGAGATGACGCTAAGACTTTACGCTGCATTAAAATTACAGCCAAAATAGCGCTCACGACCTTCGCCGCGCGCTAAATGGAGCGTAAGCGCTTTTTTGCAAAGGGATACGTTCACATTACCAACAGCAAACAGCGCAAGCACCATGCGGCGCTGCGTAAGAGCATGCGCGGACTCTGGCTCCGAACCCGTCAATCATGCTCGGAATTCCTTGTCCGAGTCGAAGTTTTAGAAGGTTAGCGCTTGATAGAGCAATTTGTCCGCAGCCGTGACGAACTCCTCCAACGTGTCGAGCTGGCTAAATGTTGCTTTAGTTATAGGCCGCACTTTTCCATGCTCATTCATGTCGCCGTCATGCACAATCTGATGGCGTCGCTCGACGAGTTTCTCCACACGGGCCAACGCCGTTTTCTTGCCCATACTACCCTCGACGCGCTTCGTGAATTCGGGAAGGCCGAAGCAAAGAAAGAGTTCGTCAATTGCGTCGAGTCGCTGAGTCGTTCGCCGCTCGAGATAGGCGCTAACTAACGTGTGGATCCGACGATATGGCCTCTTCATCGTGAGGAGTATGAGAACTTGCTCGGTGTCAACTCCGGCTTCACGGACTAGATGAATGAGGTTTTTTCCGGCTCTTCGATTCTTTAGAAAGGGTACCAAGCTCTCACAGAACCTGTCGGTAAAGTACGCGTCCATAGCAGCGACGGAAAATGTGACCGTCGCTCGGATGAGGTCGCCGGGATGCGAAACCGAACGACTCTTGACTGTTGTTTCATACAAGACTTCGAACGTGCGTGCGCGTGAAATCGTTTTGCCGAAAATCACCATTGCCCGACTGGACGTGTACGGTTTGTTCTTTGCTTTTGGCCGTTGCGTTGCGGTCTTCGCCATGTCGTCCTGTGCCAAAACTCGGCCTTTTGAAACAGGCCATAATATCAGCAGCTTAGTGTCTGTGTTTGCGACCGGGTCAGGAGCCGTGCTTCGGCTACCCACCCAACTTCTACCGGTCGGCAAGGGGTTCCGAAAGCAACCGCCGCGCCGCTGCCAGGAGTCGATCCTTCCAAGCAACGCGTTCCCGCCAGTGGTCGGGGATGGCGTTCAGGCCGTAGAGGGCGCCGGCGAGCTGCCCCGTCACTGCTGCTACCGTATCGGCGTCGTCGGCCAGGTTGGCCGCGAGCAGCACCGCGCCGCGGAAGTCTCCGGTGCGGGCGACTGACCAGATGGCGGCTTCGAGCGTGTGAACGACGTACCCGCTGGAGCGGATCGTATCCCGTGTCCGTCCTCGCCAGCTGCCGGCTATGACCTGAGCGATTGCCGCCGCTCCCGTGAATCGTCTCGGAGCTAGAACGTCCGAGAACGGTGACCCGGCGATGGCGTCTGCCAGAAGTGCGCCGAACGCCCGGCAGGCGTCCACTGCTTCCTCGGCGCCGTGGGTCGTCCGGGACTGGTCGGCGGCTGCTGCGATCAGGCGCGGCCGGTCGGGCCCGAACCGGAGCGCAACGGGGGCGAGCCGCATCAGCGAGCCGTTGCCTGCGCTCCAGGGATCGGTCGAACCCGCGACCGGATCACACGTCTGCAGGTACCGGGTGAGTGCTTCTTGGGTCGTGTTTCCGATGTCGAAGCAGTGTCCGGTGCACGAGTAGTCTCCATCTCGCCACCACTTCACGAAACGGTCCATAAGGTCCCGGCAGTCGAGCGTCTTGGATTCCGCTAGGCTGTCGGCGAGGGCCAGCGCCATGGCCGTGTCGTCGGTCCAAGCGCCGGCCGACAGGTCGAACGGGCCGCCACCGACCATGTCTTCTAGACGCGGCTGCGTATCGCGGGAGCAGAATTCGAGCGTCGTGCCGACCGCGTCGCCCACCGCCAGACCGAGGAAGGCCCCGAGCGCCCGGTCGTGGATGTCGTCCGCGGTCCGGGATGGAACCGATGGTTGTGCATCGTCAAAACTGCTCCGCCCACGAAATCAAGGACTTACGCTCCGCTTGAATTCCGGGCCGAAGACGGCGAAACTCCGCCGCTATGCTCAACGTTGTTGTCTTCCTCGTCTCACTTGGCGTCCGTGCCATTCGGGCGATGTGTCGGCGCCGCGCCGACCTGGTGTTGGAGAACGTCGCTTTGCGGCAGCAAGTGACGGCGCTGAAGAAAGAGCGCCCACGCCCACCGCTCGACGACACGGAACGGGCTTTCTGGGTTGCCCTTCGAGGTTCGTGGCCCGTGTGGGCGAGCCGCCTGCTCATCGTCCACGCGGACACCGTAGCCCGTTGGCATCGCGACCGATTCCGACGGTACTGGGCAAATATCTCGCAGCGCCGCCATCCCGGTCGGCCTCGGATTGATGCCGAGATTCGTCGCCTCGTCCGCACGATGGCGCAAGACGGCTGGGGGGCGCCACGCATCCATGCTGAGCTCACCAAGCTCGGTTTCATCATCTCCGAGATCACGGTGTCGCGATACCTGCCGCAGCGTCCCGCGGAGCCCGACCAGCTGAAACGATGGATGGCTTTCTTGCGCAACCATAAAGACGATATCGCCGCCATGGATCTGTTCACCGTGCCCACCGCGTCGCTCCGGCTGCTGTACGGCTTCTTCGTCATCGAGCACGGTCGCCGGCACATCGTTCACTTCAACGCCACGTTCCACCCGACGTCTGCTTGGGTTATTCAGCAACTACGCGAGGCGTTTCCCTACGACACCGCTCCGAAATATCTCATCTTCGATCGCGACTTCATCTTTAGCGCTGCGGTCATCGAGTTCATCAAGGCAACGGGCACAAAACCCGTTCGCACTTCGTTTCGCAGCCCATGGCAAAACGGAACTGCGGAGCGGTGGGTCGGCAGCTGCCGTCGCGAGCTCATTGAGCACGTCGTGGTTCTCGGCGCATGTCATCTCATCCGGCTCGTGCGAGCTTACATCAGCTACTATCACGAGGACCGTTGCCACTTGGGGCTGAACAAGGACACACCGAGCTTGAGAGCGGTCACGCACCGACCGTCTCCTACGGCGAAAGTCGTCGCACTGCCGCGAGTCGGTGGATTGCACCATCGATACGAGTGGCGAGAGGCAGCCTGAGTCAGCTTGGTCGCTCGCGTTACTCGGCTGGTCGCCGAGAAGTTCGTCCTCAGCACCTTCCCTCGCGCGCTGACCACGCTCTCCAGCATGTGCTCAAGGGCAGTCCGGGCCTAGAGTCCAGTCCCGGACAAATAATGATGATGGACAACCAAGAAAGTGCTTACGCTCCATTTAGCGTGCGTCGAAGGTTGTGAGCGCTATTTTGGCTGTAACTTAATGCACCGTAAAGTCTTAGCGTCATCTCACCAACACTTAATGGCGGAAGCACCCGTAAACTTGACCGTGTACAATTCAAAGTTGCAGAATTGATTGCGTGAAATCTATGGCAGAAACTCACCGAAGATTTCGTGTTGGCTTGTCGTTCTCCGGAGAAAAGCGTGACTACGTTCGGAGGGTAGCTGATACTCTTGAGGCGGAACTCGGCCGCGAAAACATACTCTACGACGAATATCTGGCGGCAGAACTCGCCAGGCCAGATCTCGACCTGTATCTTGGAACGCTCTACCGTGAGCATACTGATCTCCTGGTACCTTTTCTTTGCGCCGATTACCAGCGGAAGAATTGGTGTCATCTCGAATGGCGGCAGATCCGCGATATCCTGTTTCAATTGGAAGGGGAACGTATTATGCCCTTCCGCTTCGATGACGCGCCGATCCCCGGGATGCTTTCCACTGATGGGTATGTGATGATCGGTGACCGTGCACCGCATGACGTAGCTGACTTAATTCTCCGGCGACTCCGCAGTCGTGCAAATCAGTCATGCACACGAGATGGGCCGTCGCGGGATCCCAGTTTCTATCCAACCTTAATTGTGTGGAACGTGCCATATGCCAAGAATCCATTCTTCACCGGCCGCGAGGAAACGCTTGCATCGCTTCGTACATGCCTCGCAAGATCGGGACGCGCAGCGTTGACTCAAGCCCTAAGCGGTATGGGTGGAATCGGCAAGACCCAGACGGCTATCGAGTACGCTTACCGGTATCGCGACCAGTATCGAGCGATTTTGTGGGTTTCAGCCGATACTGAAATCACAACCAAGACAAGTCTTGTGGACATTGGTGTAGCCCTCGGGTTGGTGGATAATGACGACCCTGATCACAATCGTACCGTTGAAGCCGTAAAGCAATGGTGTGACAGAAATTCTCGCTGGCTGCTTATCTTTGATAACGCGGATCAGCCGCAATTGATCAAGCCATTTCTGCCCGTCGCACCTCAAGGGCACATACTTCTAACATCGCGCGCCCATGTGCTCGATTCTGTAGGCGTTGCGAAGCCCTTGGATGTGATTGAGATGCCGGCAGACGATGCGGTCGATTTCCTTTTCACACGAACAGGGCGCAGCGCTGTGAATGACGAGAGAGACGCAGCGTCCGCACTGGCCGAGGAACTTGGATATCTACCTCTGGCCCTCGAACAGGCAGCAGCGTTCGTAACTGCACACGACACGTCCTTCAAGGATTACTTGACTAGCTTTAGAAAGCGGCACCTCCAACTACTAAATGAGGCGGGTCCGGTTGCTGGGGATTATCCAGCTTCAGTCGAAACAACATGGGCAATGAACTTTGCGCAGATAGGCACGGAGAACCAGGCAGCAGCCGAGGTGCTTCGTGTCAGCGCGTTTTTGGCACCCGAGAGTATTCCCATCGAAATATTCATCGATGGTGGCTCCGAGTTGGGTGAACACATCGCCGCGCTCGCTGCCGAAGCGGCGGATGATCCCGTTGTTCGTGACAAATTGTTCGAGCCGCTAACCAGGTACTCTCTGATTCGTCGTGATGTGGCATCGCTGACTTACACCACTCACCGTCTCGTGCAAGCCGTTGTGAGAGGCTCTCTCGGTGATGATTCCCGGCGGCAATGGGCGCTACGCGCAACACGCGCTCTGAACAAAATATTTCCTTCAGGAAGCTATGATACGTGGCATCGATGCGAGCGATTGCTCGCACATGGCATCGCTGCCGCAGCGCTGACCACGGAATTTGGTTTCGGGGTTGCTGATGCCGGAAACGTACTGAACGGCGTCGCCTGCTATCTCAGAATGAGAGGTGACTTTCTCGAATCTGAGCGAATCCATCTCCAATCTGTGGCGCTCCGAGAGCGAGACTTAGGATCTGATGATCCTGATGTTGCTACTTGCCTCAATAACTTGGCACTTGTGTACACCGATCGTTTCGATTTCACGAGTGCGGAGCCCTTGCTCAGACGGTCTCTCGAAATTATGCAGCGCACTGTGAGTCGCGACGATGAGGATTTGTCGCTAGCCCTGAACAATCTTGGCATCACGTATGTGCGCTCCGGAAGATTTTCGGAAGCACAGCCTCTGCTGGAGCAGGCGCTTGCTGCCGAGCAAAGATCGAGGGAACGCCAGGATTTCTTCTATGCAACCATACTCAACAACATGGCCGAACTCTGGCTGGGCTTAGGCAATCTCGACACCGCTCTTCGACTATGCGACGAAGGCCTTCGATTACGCGAGGAAATCGGCAACCCGGAAAAGATCGGACGCAGCTATGTCACGATGGCAACCGTACTCGCGCGTAGAGGACAAAACGGTCAAGCGGGAGAATTCTTTGCGAAAGCATTGCGCAATCGCGAGGAGGTGTTCGGATCCGAACACCCAGAGTTACTCCTCACCTTGCGACGATACGGGCAATGGCTTGAATCGCAAGGTCATTGTAACCGAGCGGCGGCAATGCTAGGCCGGATTGTGGACATCTGCACCCGCTACGATATTCCAACTAGCCGGATCTGTTGAACTGCGCCGAGGCGTTCCCTTGCTCAACGCTTATGGTGCAAAAACTCAGCTGGTCATCTTCCTCAGCCGTAAGTGACTTTCGCTACGATTGTGCCTTCTATGTATTCATCCGCGCGCCCCGAACTTGATTAGTCTTCGGTCTACCGGCACCATGCCTACATGATTTCGTCATTTGTTCGCGCTCTCATCTCTGTCTTCAAGGCTCGTCGCGAGCTGGTCGTCTGGTCAAAATACTCAAAGGCCCGGCGGGTCAGCAGGTTGCAGTCCCTGTTGGGCGATGCGAGGTCGGTTGCGCGTCCTGTGCCAAAACTCGGCCCTTTAGAAATAGACCACAAATCAGCAGCTTAGACGCCCTTGGAATCCGCGCAGAATCCAGGGTATTTCGCGCCGCAGGGCTGACTTCCGACCCATGGGGCTGGCGGATGAATAAATAGAAGGCACACCACAAATCAGCAGCTTAGACGCCCTTGGAATCCGCGCAAAATCCAGGGTATTTCGCGCCGCAGGGCTGACTTCCGACCCATGGGCTGGCAGATGAATAAATAGAAGGCACAACCTCTTTGCTTTGTACGAGCGCCTGCAGGCCCCGCTGGCCGCAAAGGCTGCGGGCAAAGGCAAGCGCCGACCGCCGCAACGTCACCCTCCCAGAGCATAGATGTCACCTCGTTCGAATAGGGGAGGATCTCCACGACCGCTTGGGCTTAGCCCTGGCGTCCAGAACAATAGGCCGGATATTCGAAAACAGTCGCAAGAGCGAGCCTCTCCACGTTCATAAGACGCCGGTGGCGTCTCGTCGGGTCGACCGATACGGAGGTGATGGCATTGGCGCATGAATCGGCGTAAGCGGCCACGCTAGCATCAGCGGTAGAGTCCGGTCTATCCCGGAGGTCGAGGGAGCGCCGCCATGGCCGCGCTATTTATCGAATGGCTGAAGCGCACGACTATTTACATACGATGCCGTCGTTGTCGGGGTCGCGCATGTAGGAATAGGCGGGGTGCCCTCGGTGCACAGGGGCAAGGCCGTGCCGCCGCGCTTCCGCACAGGTAATCCGTCCATTACCGTCGTCGTCCCATTGCTGTAGCGCGTCGCCGTCTGATGGCAGCTCAGACATCTGGGCCGGCGCATCGATCACCATTCCCGGCTTCCATACGCTGGCGAGACGCTGGGCCTCGGCGATCTGCTCAGGGGTCATCTTATCCTTCACAAGATCGCGAGCTTTTCTCGAATCTTCATCTCCTCTAGCCCCTGCAAGGTTGAGCCACATATGGGCTTGGATGTAGTTTTGCGGCACACCCTCGCCGTTGGAATACATGATGCCGAGGTTGTTCTGCGCTGGGGCGTGTCCCTGGTCGGCGGCCAGCCGGAACCACTTCACTGCCTCGGCATAGTCTTGCGGCACACCCTCGCCGTTGGAATACATGAAGCCAAGGTCGGCCTGCGCTGAGGCGTATCCCTGCTCGGCGGCCAGCCGGAACCACTTCACTGCCTCGGCATAGTCTTGCGGCACACCCTCGCCGTTGGAATACATGAAGCCGAGGTTGTTCTGCGCTGAGGCGTGTCCCTGGTCGGCGGCCAACCGGTACCACTTCGCTGCCTCGGCATAGTCTTGCGGCACACCCTCGCCGGCGCGATACATGTTGCCGAGGCTGAACTGCGCCCAGACGTCTCCCTGGTCGGCGGCCAGCCGGAACCACTTCACTGCTTCACCGTAGTCTTGCGGCACGCCCCGACCGTACTCATGCATGAGGCCGAGGTTGAGCTGCGCCCAGACGTCTCCCTGGTCGGCGGCCAGCCGGAACCACTTCACTGCCTCGGCATAGTCTTGCGGCACACCCTCGCCGTTGGAATACATGAAGCCAAGGTCGGCCTGCGCTGAGGCGTATCCCTGCTCGGCAGCTAGCCGGTACCACTTCACTGCCTCGGCGTAGTCCTGCGGCATGCCGTCGGGCACGCCTTCGTCGGTGCGATACAGGTCGCCGAGGGCGCGCTGCGCTGAGGCGTATCCCTGCTCGGCGGCCAGCTGGACCCACTTGACTGCCTCGCCGACGTCTCGCAGCACACCGTTGCCTTTACCATACATGATCCCGAGCTCGAACTGTGCTGGGACATATCCCTGCTCGGCGGCCAACCGATACCACTTCACTGCCTCGCCATCGTCTTGCGGCACGTCCTCGCCTTTGGAATACATGAACCCGAGGTTGAACTGCGCTGAGGCGACCCCCTGCTCGGCAGCGGTGCGGCAGGCCTCGATTCGTACGACAGGCTCGCGCTCGCTATTCAGGCAGATGTCGAGGGCCGCTTCATCCTGGGTCCAAGGCGGATTGGCACACGCTAGAAACCATGCCAGGAGACCGCATGTGACCGCAACTAGGAGTGCGGTTCCTCGGAGCGTCTTTTTTTTATCCATTTCATACTCGCACAACGCCCGCGTAGGTATGCTCGTCATGCCCCAAGTGGCAACGGTCCTCGTGATAGTAGCTGATGTAAGCTCGCACGAGCCGGATGAGATGACCATGCGCCGAGAACCACGACATGCTCAAGGAGCTCGCGACGGCAGCTGCCGACCCACCGCTCCGCAGTTCCGTTTTGCCATGGGCTGCGAAACGAAGTGCGAATGGGTTTTGTGCCCGTTGCTTTGATGAACTCGATGACCGCAGCGTTAAAGATGAAGTCGCGATCGAAGATGAGATATTTCGGAGCGGTGTCGTAGGGAAACGCCTCACGCAGTTGCCGAATAACCCAAGCAGACGTCGGGTGGAACGTGGCGTTGAAGTGAACGATGTGCCGACGGCCGTGCTCGATGACGAAGAAGCCGTACAGCAGCCGGAGCGAAGCGGTGGGCACGGTGAACAGATCCATGGCGGCGATATCGTCTTTATGGTTGCGCAAGAAAGCCATCCATCGCTTCAGCTGGTCGGGCTCCGCGGGATGCCGCGGCAGGTATCGCGACACCGTAATCTCGGAGATGATGAAACCGAGCTTGGTGAGCTCAGCATGGATGCGTGGCGCCCCCCAGCCGTCTTGCGCCATCGTGCGGACGAGGCGGCGAATCTCAGCATCAATCCGAGGCCGACCGGAATGGCGGCGCTGCGAGATATTTGCCCAGTACCGTCGGAATCGGTCGCGATGCCAACGGGCCACGGTGTCCGCGTGGACGATGAGCAGGCGGCTCGCCCACACGGGCCACGAACCTCGAAGAGCAACCCAGAAAGCCCGTTCCGTGTCGTCGAGCGGTGGGCGTGGGCGCTCTTTCTTCAGCGCCGTCACTTGCTGCCGCAAAGCGACGTTCTCCAACACCAGGTCGGCGCGGCGCCGACACATCGCCCGAATGACACGGACGCCAAGTGAGACGAGGAAGACAACAACGTCGAGCATAGCGGCGGAGTTTCGCCGTCTTCGGCCCGGAATTCAAGCGGAGCGTAAGTCCTTGATTTCGTGGGCGGAGCAGTTTTGACGATGCACAGGGAAACCGAGGGATGGGGCTTCGATATCGGTGCTGTGACAGAGATCATTCAAAATGACCCGACAATCGAAAGGCGTTTCGTATGCCGGACCCTTGGCCTGTTGGAGGAATCTCAGCTCGATGTGGCGATTGACGACGATATCGCTTGGCCGATAGCGCATGCCAAAGCCCTGGTTGTGGACGCCTCTTTTCCGGTCTTCCATCTGACAGACACAGGATCGCCTCTACTCGATACCGCCGCACGGCTCAATGCTATTATATCCGGAGTGCGGCAGTAAAAAGCTGAACGTGCGACCATCTTCCATGGTCAACACAAGGTACTCGCCGACCAATAAAGGTCTCTCTGCCGGTTCGAAATCCACTGAGCCTTCCACTCTTTTTTTCCCGTTTGGTCAAGAAATTCGTCCGTCACTTCGATCGCGTGGCACGACCCGAATACGGGTTGACACGGCCGTGTTACACGAATTACTCCGGCTCAACAAGGCTACGTGTGATCGCCGACCAATACAGGAATAGGCCGACGATACTGAGACTGCCGAAAATGAACACCGCTTCAAGGCGCCCAGACAGACCCCAAAACCAGAATGAGTCCTCGGTGCCTTCCAGGTATCGGACCAGATTATCGGCAAACGCCGCGAAGAAGAGCATCGAGCTCCAGTAGAGCGGGCCGTGATGCTGACCGAGTGGGTTGACTTCGTCCCGGGAGGGTCTTTCCCTGGCCTCAGCAAAGGACAGATAGCCAAAGCCCGTGACTATGTAAGCGATATTGAAGCCGACAAAGATCAAGATGGGTAGTGATACTCGCCACCACGACCAGTCGCTGAAAACGGCCAGCTTAAGGAGTGCCACGATCAAAGTGAGGGCGCCGAAGACAAAGAACCCGGTGGTCTGAATTTCCTTCTCGCCGGCCGTGGCTCCAGTTTTCATGCCGCCTCTCGGTGGTAGTATCTCAGCAGCCCACCGAGCCTTTCCCGACAAAGGATTGGCCCTTCGCGGGGGCCGCTGCTTTCTACAGACGGAAAGAGAATGACGTTTTCCTTGCCTTGATGGTTCCTCTCTCCATGATAATGAGCGAGATAGGAAGCCAGACACCGTCTGAATGCTGGCTCGCCGAACAAGATCAGCTTCGATAGACATTCTTCCTTCACAGACTTCACCCAGCGCTCCGCGAAGGAGTTCAAATTCGGGCTTCTCGCAGGCAGTTTGACGGTCTTGATACCCACCTCTTCGAGTGTCCGCTGAAACGACGCGCAGAATTTCGAGTCGCGATCGTGGATCAAGTAGCGGGTCGAGCAAAGAAAGCCGACATCCGCCATGGTCACATTCCGGACCACTTGGGTCATCCACCTTTCGTCTGGATAGGGTGTGATACCGGCAATATGAACGCGTCGCGTAGCCAGGTGTATGAAGAATAAAACGTAGTAGGTGACCAGCCCGGACTTCGTCCACACCTCCGCGGTGAAGAAATCCGTTGCCGCAAGGACGTCCATGTGCGAGCGGATGAACTCGTTCCACGTCGTTGTCTTTTCTCGCTCCGGCGCGGGCGGTATACTGTGGCGCTTCAGTATGTTGCCGACGGTTTGGTCGCTCGCTCGATACCCGAGGTTCGCCATGGCCCCGGCAATGCGATCATAGCCCCACGATCGGTTCTCTCTCGCGAAGCGGATAATCAGCTGTTCGATCTTTTCGTCGATTCGTGGTCGCCCCGGATACGTCCGGTTCTTGGAACCGTCGAACTTCCTGGCGATGAGCTTGCGGTGCCACCCGAAAATCGTATCGGGCCTGACGATACTCGCTACCTCTTCGAGCGCGCGCTTGCCGAGCTGTTTTCCGATCTCCGCCAAGGTTCTCCGCTCACCATCGGTCAGGCGCAAACGGCCTTGCAGCTGATCTCGAAGAATACGATTCTCGGTAACGAGGTACTCGTTGCGCAGGAGCAGTTCTCGGTCGACCGATCCCGTGATGTACGCCAGCATTGTCTTCCAGTCCATTGTGTCTCCCCGGAGAACTAGAGTAAGTACCTGACCACGACCTGTGATTCAACCGGTCTAACAGACCGAGGCCAAGCCCTCTCAAACTGGCCTACGGGAGCGCGTTTGAGTTTATTGACCAGACGAGTACCTCCGCAACTTATGCAAAAATTGTATATTTATTCACGCTCTCTCCTTTTTATCGTTCTCTTCGATAATCCGATCGAGCCCCTCTTTCAGTTGTTTGCCGAAGACATCCTCTGCTGGTTCGGCATCGGTCATTCCTTGTCTTGTGTGTCTCGTCATTCATCAGTTCGTCGTCCTTCCTCAATAAACTGCGTCACCACTTTCGCGGTGTCGATGTTGGCTAAATGAACCTGCCCGTCAGTGGTTCGTACTTTGGCGATGAAGGCGATCGACGTCAAGAATCTTTTGGACGGAAAAAATCTTTTGGACATAAAATTTGTCTTGTTTTCGGTTCGCCATGAGGCGATGACGGCCTTGTATTCCTCTCCGTAGACGTTCCATTTAAAATTGAACGTCTTCTTCTCACCTGCGGCGATGTCAATGGCTCTCGTAGCGGAGAGCGTCGTAATGCATTCGCCGAACAAGTCGAGTAGCACAAAGTTAATCTCGACTGCCGTTACAGTCTGATTTGATCTCGGGGTCAAGTGCGTTCTGGCGCTGTAAGCAGCATTGCCTTTTGCCCTTTCTACGCCGGGCGTTCCTACGAACATCAGTGGCAGGTTTTCGTCATGGACGGCGACCCATTCCCTGCGCAACGAGGAGTCCTTGTTAGAGCCGACCGATCTTCCGTCCACGTTAAAGAGGGCTGAGCCCGCGTCCGCTTTGCTCATCTCCTGACCTTCGGCAAAGGCGGCGAGGCACAGCACCATCAGAAACACCGCAAAACTTCGCATGGCGATTTTGTTCTCCCTTGAGATTCCCGATGCCCCGGAAGTGGTCGTCGGGTCAGTCGCCAGGCAGGTTCTACACGAGTCATAGTGCAGATTTTTCGCCTATTTCCTCTCCCCATTGAAGGTTTTATATTCAGCGAGTGGCCCAACGTCAGGGCCGACTTGTGAGAAACCATCTAGCAATAGGAAGTGTAGCATGTTCATCAATAACGTCGTTTTATTCGTTCCACGATCTTCCTAACGCGGCCGTCTCTTCGCGTCTCCTCTCTCGTTCTACGATCTCATCATTCCATTTTTCGAGGTTAAAGTTTCCGTATCGTATAAGCCTGCTAAGTTCTTGGAGGGTAGACAGATGAAAATTGTAAAGGGTGTCATCCGTATAGAAGCTCTCATCAGGTTCGATCTTCGGAATTGTCATCCCGTGCTTCTCAAGCATTTGGTACAGGTTCACTATTTCCAACCTAAACATATTGACCCCGTCCTGTGCCAAAACTAACACAGACACTAAGCTGCTGATTTATGGTCTATTTCAAAAGGGCCGAGTTTTGGCACAGGACGGGGTTGCCGTTCCGTACGAGCCTCTCTCTGGTTTCGATGTTGCCGTCGTTTTCGCCGGCCGGCGTTGTGCATCGCTTTGAGTCGCTCGTACCAAACCGTACCACGGAACTTCTCCGACCTTACATACAATCCTACCTAGGGAGACAGATGCCTATGACCAAGCAGAGCGGTACTCTTCACACGCTACGATTTCGGTTCGATGACGGGACCACCTTCCAGATCACGGCGCTCAAGCTCCCGCCTGTTGATACACGCGAGCGTATCGCGGCAGAACTCGTCCCACTGCGCATCGGGGATCAGCCACTCCGGTTCTCGGCCATCATCCAGAAGGACGATTACCCCTCCAAGCTCCGAACGCTTGAAGGCGCTGACTCGATCAGGATGAAAGTCACCGTTACCTGGGAACGTGGGATGCAGAATGGTCATTAGCAGTGCCTCCTTCAACGAGCAGGGGTTAACGTCATCACCACAACCCGGTGGTATACTGCCAGCGTGCCAAAAGCTGATGCACTAATTCAAGCGGGTGGGACCATAGTAGCCGCGATCGTGCTCACGGTGGGAGCACTGCTGGCCGCAGCATCCTTTGAACCGAAGTTCGTACGGTGGGGAAACTTCGTAGCCAACATTGAGCACCTGATTTTGGTCGGGGAGCAAGATGACGGTTCGGGCTGTTCGGTGATCCTTACCACAACGGTCCAGCGGGTGTTTGAAACATCAGACGGAACCATAAGGACAGGATTAGCAGGACACACGGTGGAGAGTGACGCTGAGTGCGAAGCAATCCGAAGAGCCGTTCAGGCATACACCATTGACGCAAGGAGCCAATCAGATGACTAAGAGTGAAAAGGATCGTCCTAATTGTGTTCGCTTGGTGTTCCGAGTTGCAGCCGACTTTGAGAGTCAGATTCCAGAATCAGCCCTTGGTGGTTGCGCTCTCCATGAAAATGATAGATGAATTCGGCGACGGCCTGGCGCGCGGGTCTTAGAGTTCGTTTGTATTTTTTTGGACACGACGCGTGTAATATCGTACAGAGCATCCCGCGGAGGTGACAAGGTGAAGGTGGTAGCGACCGGCACAGCAGCACGGCGTTGCAGCGAACTGCTCCACGAGTTGCCGGAGCGAAGCGAGTACCTTGAGGCATGCCGCGACTCCTACTTGAACGCCGACGGCATCGAGCGAGCGAGGAACCTCGAGGCGGTACTGCGGGCAGCGGCCAAGGACACACTGCTCCAAGGCCCCGAGAACGCGGACGGGGTGAGCCAGCGAAGAACACAGAAGGGCTCACACCGGATCGTATTGCCCGGAGTGATGGGACCCGTGCGAACGCCGGCGTGGCGGCACTTCGAAACGAGAGGCTTCCCGCCCAGCTACAGCCTCGTCGAAGTGACTACGCCCGATCGCGCAGTCGAAAACGTCGAGATCGCGGGAACCCAGGTGCGGCCGACCGGGCCACGCGTGATGACGGTGGAGTGCTTTGGGCATCCGGCGAAAGTAGACAAGTGGATGCAGTCACAGAGAGGACAACACGGGAAGGCGAAGACAACAGCCGAAGTATGGGCGTACTACCGCTCGTGTGGAATCGAAGCCGGCCCTGCCGCGTGCGCGACAGCCGGGCGGCTGCCCGAGTACGCCTTTTGCATTCGCTGCAAGGAACTGATCGGACTGAACGGATGCGTGAACGAGCACTGCCGCGAGCATGACTGCACTTGGTTGAATGAGCTTTCGGGCGAACCGGACGAAGGTGACCTGTGACGGACTACCTGACAGCACCATCGAGGCGGCGACGCCAAGTCTCCTGAAGACCAGAGCGCACGGAGCTCTGAAGTTCGGACGTGAGATCCGAACGCCGGCTATGCAGGCCAGTCTGACCACGCGACGGCTCACCTTTCGAGACATCTTCTTGGCGACGACGATTCCTTTGTGGTTGCGGATCGAAGTTTTCCTGCTCAGTAGGGCGCGCAACCCCGTCTTGTGCCAAAACTCGGCCCTTTTGAAATAGGCCATAAATCAGCAACTTAGTGTCTGTGTTTGCGACCGGGCCAAGGGCCGTGGGCTTTACAATCGTCTTGGGCGGGCGGGTCGTCACCATGCAGATGACCACCTAGTCGAGAGTGAATATCGAAGCGTGTTCCTGAAACTGTTTCCACGCTACGCCGGTCGAGCGCACCGAGGGCTCGGCAGCGGTCTGGTAGTGTCGGACCCTTCGCTGGGCCTGTCAGCGGACG
The DNA here is from genome assembly GCA_965219415.1 of Candidatus Marinacidobacterales bacterium. GTDB lineage: Bacteria > Acidobacteriota > Vicinamibacteria > Marinacidobacterales > DATDRI01 > CBDCNP01. The sequence goes on along the minus strand of CBDCNP010000002.1, from coordinate 4,528,532 downwards.
TGCGGGTGCGGATGCTGCTAGTGCACGAGGCCGAAGGCTTCCGGGACCGGGGCGTGTCGGGCTTCGACCCGACACCCTCGACGCCGCTGAGCTTTACGGCACGGGGGTGGCGCCTTCGTGGGGCGGGCAAGCCACAGGGGGCGCTGTGGGGCCGGGAGACGATGACCGGGCTGACAGCCCGCAGCAGCCAAGCATCCGGCGGGCGTCCTCGCAGACCTCGGTTACGGGATGGCTGGTCGGACACCGCTTCGTCGGAACACCGCGGGTCGGCTTCGGGTCGTCCGAGACGGGGCAAAACTACCGGTTGGGCTACAGCCTCGGCCTGCTGGATAGCGGGGAGGGTAGCGATGGAGGATAAGGCCCCCGCTTAAGAGAAAATTGAAACTTCATAGAGGACAACCGTCTGCATCGCTGCCAGCGAAGCCGGGAGGAAGAGCGCTCACCGATTATAGCTCCCGAGTTCTCGAGCGCGGTCCAGACGCAATCAGAACAGCGGCGGTGTTTCTCCAATGCTCAACAACCGTGAGATCGCGGTCCTTCTCTGGTTAGGCGTCGCTACGCTTTGGCTGCTGTTCCAACCGAAGCAGAGATCGGGCCTCTGCGGCGTCCTCAAGCTGTTCTTACAGCCCGTCATCATCATCCCACTCTTGGCGATGTTCGCATGGATTGGCCTTGAGTTATGGGTCGGCACCCATCTGTCGCTCTGGAACGCAGCCTTTGCCAAAGATACGGTTCCGTGGACGGTTGGCTCGGCAGCTGTTCTTTTCTTTAACTGCACGCAGGCAGCCACTGACCCGCGTTTCTTCAGACGGACGATGCTCGACACGGTCGGCGTCGTTGTGTTTGTTGGGTTCTTCGTCAACCTGTATGTGATGAGCCTGCCGGTGGAACTCGCGCTACAGCCTGTAGTCTTAATCCTGACGCTCTGCGCAACCGTCGGTAGCTTCAAGCCGGAACACCGGCGCTCAAAGATATTCTGCGAGGCGTTGCTCACGGTGGTCGGCTGTGCCTTGCTTATCTACACAGCGCGACGGGGGTATCTCGGCTGGGGCCAGATTGACGCGCGTGCGCTCTTGCTGAAGTTCGGCCTGCCGGTTTGGTTGACGATCGGCCTCTTACCGTTCATCTATGGCATTAGCCTCTATCTCTCCTACGATTCAGCGTTCCGCCGTATCAACTCCTTCAACGAAGATGGCCGTGCCCGCTGGCGCGCCCGTGCAGCACTGCTCATTTCGTTCCACGTTCGTATCCGCGACCTATCCAGATTTCACGCATATTGGGTCAGAGAGCTTTCCGCGGCCTCCACTTTCACGGCAGCTCGTCAGATCATAGGCAACTTCAAAAGACAACAGAGAGAAGCGGTACGCGCGGTAGCAGATGAACAGGAACGTCTGCGCCGCTATGCCGGCTCGGACGACACAGATGAACGGGGGCGACGCCTCGACCGCCGCGAGTTTAAGGAGACGATCGACGCTTTGTCGAAACTGCACATGTATCAAATGGGCTGGTACGGCAACCGCGGTGGGCGATACCGCGATGACCTCCTGCAGATCATCGGCAAGGATCTCACGCGCAGTGGCCTGCCCGAAGAATCAGGCATCACACTTCGTGTCTCCGAAGACAGCCAATCCTGGTATGCCTGGCGCCGGACAGTGACGGGCTGGTGTTTTGCTATTGGTGCAGCCGGACCGCCGCCGAACCAATGGGAGTTTGATGGCCTCGAACCCCCGACTACGTGTCCCGGCCAAGATCCAGCGTGGGGCAAGAAACCTTTTTCAAACGACACCAATCTCAACTGGCGGTGATCACAGCGCTCATGACCTCGACGAAACTGACCGAGGCGCCGTTCATCTACACGATCTTCTGATTGTCGCTCCGGTGCTTCCGCCATCAAGTGTTGCTACGCGGCTGCGGGCAGTGGGACAGGTGCGGAAGAGACCGAGTTGCGCGCCCAACTGAGTTGTGCCTTCTATTTATTCATCCGCGCGCCCCAAACTTGATTGGTCTCCGGTCTGCCGGGACCATGCCTGCATGATTTCGTCGTTTGTTCGCGCTCGGCCCTTGGCACGGCCGCAAACACAGACACTAAGCTGCTGATTGATGCTCTATTTCAAAAGGGCCGAGTTTTGGCACAGGACGGGGTCTTCGATAGGCGAGCCCGAGCAGAACTCTCCTCCGGAGCATCCGTTCCGTCCAGCTTGGCGCGCCCGAACTCCTATGCGGCGGCGCGGTGGAATAAATGAGCAAGCCGCCCCATCGCGTACAACATCGGCACGTTACCGTGAGGACTGCCGACGCATTCTTCGGCTGCGATCAACGCGTTCCCAAGTCCTTGATGTTTGCGCTCTCTATGATAATGATGGATGAGTTCGGCGACGGCTTGGCGCGCGCGTCTCGAGATCCTCGATCTCACTCTTCGAAACCGCGTCGACGATCGTCTCGATCGTAAGCGTCTCGTTGTAGCAAGGGATCACCACGGAGAGCGTGGGCAAAAGAGAGACCTCCCGTCCAAAGCTCCTAACTATAGCAGCTTGTGAGCGCGGGATCGGGCGTTAGCTTTGGAGGCGGTGGATGCGCTCCAAGTAGGTCGTCGAAACCTGATCTTCGTCGAGCCCGAGACAACGGGCAAATTGCCTGGTGAAATTGCGCAAATAGACCGCGGCCGGGAGGCGATCGAGTCTCTCGTTCTCGATATATTCGAGCATGGAGCAGCCGATTTTCGTTTCTTTAGAGATGGTTGCCAACTCGAGTCCCATCGCCTGTCGCGCCGCCTTAAGAAACGCTCCAGTCGCTTCTGCGGACGTCTCGAGTTGTAGCGGGCACTCGCGCACGGAACTCTCCGAGCCCGCCGCTTTCTCGGGCGTCTCGACATCGTCGGCGGAGACGTGCTCCCGCTCAGCGTGGGCCTCGGACGGAGCGACGTCGCCATTCGTGGACGTCGCCTCGACGTTGTCGGCGGTGGCGAACCTCGACCCTTGCTCCCGGCGCACGACCGGTTCCGGAACCCCGAGCCTCTTATCGTAGAGACGGCGGCTTTCTTCAGCAATGAGCATCTGATACGCCTCCGAGATCCGGTGGAACGTGCGACGGCGCTCGCGGTCCGACAGAATCGAGCTGGAAACGAGCGCTTCGTGAGAGTAGATGTCGCGGGCCGTCTCGAAGGCCGACTGGATCTCTTCGGAGCTCGCGTCGTACGAAACCTCGAGAACTTGATAATGGTCTTGCTCGCTGAGCCGTCTTAGCATCAACTTCGTCTCTCCGTGCGCGCTAAAGTGGGTGGCCCGAACATCAAAGCCTGTGCCACACGCTCAAGGGAGCTTCCTGCTGCGGATTCGGGAAAGTCGAGCATGAAAGGTCTGCGTTTGCGGTTCGCCTTCCAAACGCTCTCGTCGAAGCGCACCGAGCCGATGGCGTCGATAGCGATTCCGAGATGGCGACGGCAGACGCTGGCCATCGACGCGCCGAGACCCTCGTCCTCGGGGTAGCGGACCTGATTGATCAGAAGCCGCGGCCGAAACGAGAAGGCTTGCTCCTTGAGATAGCGTCCGGTAGCACTGTCGCGACGCTCCACAGCGTCGAGAAGATCGATGGGCGTGCGGATGCCGTCGCGATTCTTTTGGTCCATCGCTTGCTCAACTACTTTGCGCACCGGGCTCGACTTCAAAGCGCGCCACAGATGACGGTAAAAACTCATTTTTAGGAAGCGGTAGGCGTTCTCGATCGAGCTCGGCTCGGGGATCGCGACGAGGAGCCCTTGCTCCGCAATGAGAAAGAAGTCGACGATGTTGAACGAGATCCCAGCACCGATGTCGAGCAAGACGAAATCGGCGTCCACGGCAGCGATACAGGACAAGAGTCGGGTTTTCTGACCATATTTCAGATTCGACGCGGCGAGATGGTCGTGTGCGCCGCTGATGAGTCCGAGGTTCTTGACGCCAGTCTCGAGAATCACGTCGTCAATCGACTCGACGCGCCGACTGATGAAATCGCTCAGCGTGAGCGACGGTGTGGACAAGCCCAAGCAAGTATGGAGATTCGCTCCGCCGAGGTCGGCATCGATAACCACCACTTTCTTGCCGTGCCGTGCAAGAGAGATCCCGACGCTGCTCGTAATGAGGCTCTTGCCAACGCCGCCTTTGCCGCCGCCAACCGCAATGATACGGCCTTTGCTAGGCTGCGCCTTCTTGCGCGCTGTCGCCGCAACGACCGGATGCACCACTGGCGCAGGAGAGGATTCGGCAAAGGGCGCGACCGCGCTAGCGGCTTTGAGCTCTGGGTGCGCGCCCCACGAGCCAGTTGGGTCTGAAGCCGAGAGAGACTGTTTCGGATCCGAGTCCACGGTACGTCCCCCTTTTTAATAAGTTGAACGATCTAAGGATACCGGCAGGACTACCAAACAAGAATCTAAGACAGAAATTAAGGGTCCACAAGAATAAGTCGTTAGTAATAAGGGGTCTACGCGGATTCGTGTGGGTAAGTCCTGACGGAAAACAGTGTAACTCATTGTGTGGAAAAGGTATCCAGTACTTCATCAGGTGCTGAAAAGTGGTCCATTTTTAGGATAGGCTAACCGAGTGAAAAATTCCCAGTCGATCCGCTCGCTGTTTGCGCTGCCAGGTTTCGTGGCTGGTGCCGGATTGAAGGGTGTATTCGATGACCGATACGCCCGCGTCATCCCGTCCTGTGCCAAAACTCGGCCCTTTTGAAATAGACCACAAATCAGCAGCTTAGACGCCCTTGGAATCCGAGGGACGAGGACGGCTTCTCCAGTTGCTTGGCATGTCCTTGTCATCGTGCTGTCCCTACCACCCCGCCAGAGGGATGTGCCTCATCAGATAGTCTGGCGACACATCCTGTTGCCTTTATATATACAATTCTGTAAGTTATTTACAGTAATAGTTTTCTACTACATAGACATAATTTAAATTAGTCATCATCACAAGTCACAGGCCCTGACGACGCCGTCCTGTGCGGTGCTTGCGCTGTTTGCTGTTGGTGATGTGTACGCATCCCTTTGCAAAAGAAGCGCTTACGCTCCATTTAGCGCGCAGCGAAGGTCACGAGCGCTATTTTGGCTGTAACTTAATGCACCGTAACGTCTTAGCGTCATTTAACCAACACTTGATGGCGGAAGCACCGTAATATCGCGAGGACAATTCGGGGTGAGAGTCCGTCATTTGGTGCAGTTTACCCAGATTACGCGGAGGCCACCAACACTTGACTGCGGAAGCACACATCGGTGGAGCGATTGCGTGTCCTTCATCATCATTATTATTGGTCGGCACGCTGAGCATCAGCAGGGGAACCGTCCGGCGCAGCGGGCTACCCTACCAGCCCCAGGACCCACCGGCCATGGCTCATGCTATTATCACGCGCTTAATGAGAGTTTCGAAGGTCGTTTTCTTCGCTATTTGTTGTGCGTCGTCGGCCTCGGCGTGGGATCGCGTGGGACATCTCGTTGTGGATGCTATCGCGTGGGAGCACATGAGCGAGCCCACGCGCGAGCGGGCAGTCGAGATTCTTCGCGCTGCGCCGAGAGACGCCGGCCTCGCGCTATCGGGGTTCGGCCCGCGAGAGCTCTTCGTCCGCAGCGGGTACTGGCCCGACGTCGTGCGCGATGAGGCGTGGCCGGTGCGCAAAGAAAAATACGATCACCCGACGTGGCACTACGTCAATCATTTCTGGCGAGAAGACGGTACGCCGCTACCGGAGATGGGGCTGAACGGTGAACTCCTCGAACGACTCGAGGCGCTCGCGGGCACCGTCCCCGACGCTGTCGAGCTCGCGTGGTTGCTCCACCTCGTCGGTGACGTTCATCAACCGCTCCACTCGAGCGCGCGGGTCACCAACGCCGAACCGCACGGCGATCGCGGAGGGAACGATTTCGCGCTCGACGACCCGGAGTCCTGGGGGAACTTACACGCGTTTTGGGACTCGATACAGATGCGCGCCCGTCGCAAGCACCACAGCGAAGGCTATCCGGCATGGGTCGACCGGATCGCGGGCGAGATCACAACGCTTCATTCACGCGCAACGCTCGCGAGCGAGATGAGCGTTCAAGGATTCACCGACTGGTCCAAAGCCGGCGCCAAGCTTGCAAGGACGCGCTTGTACCCGTCGTATCTTGTTCGAGATGCGCGGCCGCCGAAGCAGTATCAGGACGAAGCCCAAGAGGTCGCCGATCGGCAGATGGCGCTCGCCGGGTACCGGCTCGCGGCGCTTCTGAATGGGCTCCTTCGCTAGGGTCGAACGGCTTGCGGCGCGGATGGAACCTCCCCAGAAAGAAAGAGCCACGGTGGTGAGCGAGGAGTTGGACGAGCTGTCTCGGGAAGGTACCCATCGAATGCTGATGCAGGCGCTGGATTGGGAAGTGGCTGATTACATTGAGCGCCACGAAGATGCTCGCGACGAGAGGCTTGCGCTTGTTGTCCGGAACGATGTTGGGCTGGAGCGCGCTGGATGTCCAGATGAAATCTGAGCAGCGGTTTGCGACCGAACTACGGGCAGAAGACGGGCGCCGCATCTCAGGAGTTGTTTTGGCCTATGGCGTCGTCGCCGTGTTGCCTTGGGGCGAGGAGAAGTTTGAGCTTCATGCTTTCGATATTGACAGCACCGATATCTTGTTGACGATCCAGCATAACCCCGCTCGACCCGTGGCCCGAACAGGTGCGGGTTTGACATTGCGCAACAGTTCCAAGGCGCTTTTGATGGAAGCGGAGATATTGCGAACACGCGAGGGCGACGCTGCACTTGTGAACATCAAGGGCGGAGTTCTCCGTGGGCTGTCCGTTGAGTTCCGGACGCTCGCCGAACGACAAGAGGCGGGAGTCCGTATCATCGAACGCGCCGAACTCCTAGGAATATCCATCATTGATAACCCAGCCTAAGAGCCCTCCGTCGTTCATGTGCGTGCGGAGTCCGAAACCGGAGAACCAGATGCTGTCCATCATCATCATCTGTCCGGGACTGGACTCTAGGCCCGGACTGCCCTCGAGCACATGCTGGAGAGCGTGGTCAGCGCGCGAGGGAAGGTGCTGAGGACGAACTTCTCGGCGACCAGCCGAATAACGCGAGCGACCAAGCTGACTCAGGCTGCCTCTCGCCACTCGTATCGATGGTGCAATCCACCGACTCGCGGCAGTGCGACGACTTTCGCCGTAGGAGACGGTCGGTGCGTGACCGCTCTCAAGCTCGGTGTGTCCTTGTTCAGCCCCAAGTGGCAACGGTCCTCGTGATAGTAGCTGATGTAAGCTCGCACGAGCCGGATGAGATGACATGCGCCGAGAACCACGACGTGCTCAAGGAGCTCGCGACGGCAGCTGCCGACCCACCGCTCCGCAGTTCCGTTTTGCCATGGGCTGCGAAACGAAGTGCGAACGGGTTTTGTGCCCGTTGCCTTGATGAACTCGATGACCGCAGCGTTAAAGATGAAGTCGCGATCGAAGATGAGATATCTCGGAGCGGTGTCGTAGGGAAACGCCTCGCGTAGTTGCTGAATAACCCAAGCAGACGTCGGGTGGAACGTGGCGTTGAAGTGAACGATGTGCCGGCGACCGTGCTCGATGACGAAGAAGCCGTACAGCAGCCGGAGCGAAGCGGTGGGCACGGTGAACAGATCCATGGCGGCGATATCGTCTTTATGGTTGCGCAAGAAAGCCATCCATCGCTTCAGCTGGTCGGGCTCCGCGGGACGCTGCGGCAAGTATCGCGACACCGTGCTCTCGGAGATGATGAAACCGAGCTTGGTGAGCTCAGCATGGATGCGTGGCGCCCCCCAGCCGTCTTGCGCCATCGTGCGGACGAGGCGGCGAATCTCGGCATCAATCCGAGGCCGACCGGGATGGCGGCGCTGCGAGATCTTTGCCCAGTACCGTCGGAATCGGTCGCGATGCCAACGGGCTACGGTGTCCGCGTGGACGATGAGCAGGCGGCTCGCCCACACGGGCCACGAACCTCGAAGAGCAACCCAGAAAGCCCGTTCCGTGTCTTCGAGCGGTGGGCGTGGGCGCTCTTTCTTCAGCGCCGTCACTTGCTGCCGCAAAGCGACGTTCTCCAACACCAGGTCGGCGCGGCGCCGACACATCGCCCGAATGGCACGGACGCCAAGTGAGACGAGGAAAACAACAACGTCGAGCATAGCGGCGGAGTTTCGCCGTCTTCGGCCCGGAATTCAAGCGGAGCGTAAGTCCTTGATTTCGTGGGCGGAGCAGTTTTGACGATGCACATGGTGAGATGACGCTAAGACTTTACGCTGCATTAAATTACAGCCCAAATAGCGCTCACGACCTTCGCCGCGCGCTAAATGAAGCGTAAGCGCTTTTTTTGCAAAGGGATACGTACACATCACCAACAGCAAACAGCGCAAGCACCGCCGTCGCTACCGACGATTGATCTGCTGCTTCAGGAGCGCGTCGACGGCGACGACGAGATTCTCGAAAGGCTGCTCCGTGCTCGGAGCGGGTTGCAGCCGTCCTTCGCGATCGATTAGGTAGTTGGCGGGGTATCGCGCCGTCGTCTGATAAATCTCGGGGACGTCCCCCTCGATCGTCAGGAGGGGGTAGCTCACCGACAGGACGTTTTCTTCGAAGTCGAGCTGCGTTTCGAGGTCCTCTATGGAGAGGCCGAAGACCATGAATCCCTGTTTCTTGCGTTCCTGATAGAGCTTGTCGAGGTCCGGCATTTCCTTGCGGCACGGCGGGCACCAGGTCGCCCAAACGTTTACGAGCACGACCTTTCCTCCATGCTCGTCGAGACGATGCGTGTTGCCGTGGATATCCGCCGTCGAGAAAGGCGGCGCCTCGACGTCACTGAGCGCTAGGTTCCGCGCCTGCGTAGCGCGCTCGACGACGCCTCGAATCGGAAGGAACACGAGACCGAGCGACAGAATGCCGAGCATCAGGCCCACCTTGCTCACTGTTGAGAAGGCTCCTTTGCGGTGGTCGGCGAGCGCGAGGACGAGAGTGATGACGCCCGGCAAGGCCATCGCGATCGCGACTATGGAGAGACGGAAGACGAAGTCGGCGTCCCTGTCGGTGCTCGCACGCGTCAGGCTCCGATAGACGAACAGACCAAGACCCGCTGCCGCAAAGGGCGACGCGACGCCGGCCCATAGAGTCCGAAAGTACAGCTTCGACATAACGAAGCCATTCTAACGTCCCCGGAAACGATTTGGTTGAAACCGGCTCCGCTACGCCGGCTTCAACCAGCTCTTGTCAGCACCGAATAACTGAGATACAACGTGGTACCAACCGTGGGGTCAGGTCAGGCCCGCGTGGCGCTCGTCGCGGATGGCAACGCGAATACGCAGATCGGCCAGTGCGTGCCGTCCATTGCGATGGAGTTCCTGGCCGACAACCCGTGCGACCGCGTCCTGTGCCAAAACTCAGCCCTTTTGAAATAGCCCATAAATCAGCAACTTAGAGTCTGTGTTTGCGGCCGTGCCCAGGGCCGAGCGCGAACAAACGACGAAATCATGCAGGCATAGTCCCGGCAGATCGGAGACCGATCAGGTTCGGGTCGGCGCGGATGAATAAATAGAAGGCACAGCCGAGCGCGAACAAACGACGAGATCATGCAGACATGGTCCCGGGAGACCGGAGACCGATCAAGTTCGGGGCGCGCGGATGAATAAATAGAAGGCACAGGCATTCGGCCGCAACCCGACGCGCTCTGGCCGCCATGGTGAACGGAACACCAGAATACCCAGCTCCCGCAGGGTCCGTTTCTCCCGGCACCCATCTTGTCCGTGAGTGGAATGGCAGGACCTATCAGGTCGAGGTACTCGACAACGGCTATCGGTTCGACGGCAAAACCTACCCGTCCCTCACCACCATCACAAAGCGAATCACCGGCACACATCCGAGGTTCTTGAGTGCGCCCCGCAGGCGCGTATATCCCCACGTCGGGTTCTCTCGCGCCACGCGTACAATGAGCTCACGGATATCCTTCGCCGTCGGAGGTCGGCCTGGGCTCCGGTTCTTGCTGCCATCGTACTTAGCTGCGATGAGGCAGCGGTACCAGCGCAGAAGCGTAGCGGGTGTGGCAACCGACGCAATCTGGGCCAGCGCCTCGCGGCCCAAAGCCTGGGCCTTGACGGCGAGCCTGCGCCGGTCGTCGTCAGAGAGCTTGAGACGCTTGCCCCGAAGCCCGGCTCGGAGCACACGGTTCTCCTCTTGCAGGTAGTCGATCACATCCTGCTGCTGGCGGTTGACCCAGCCAGCCACAACGAGCAGTAGGAATTGCACGTGGTGGTAGGTCATCATGGAGCTGAAGATAACACCCTCGGGCCAGACGATTGTAAAGCCTACGGCCTTGGCCCAGTCGCAAACACAGACACTAAGCTGCTGATTTATGGCCTATTTCAAAAGGGCCGAGTTTTGGCACAGGACGGGGTCTCGAACAGGATTTCAACTCCCTCGATGCACAGCGGGAGGCCTGCGCCGCATATGTCGCGAGCCACAAGGCGGAGGACTGGGTGCTGCTGCCAACTGTCTACGAGGACGCGGGGCTCTCGGGAGGAACCCTGGAGCGTCCGGGCCTGCAGCGCTTGCTCGCCGACATCGATGCCGGTCTCGTCGAGCAGGTGGTGGTCTACAAGGTCGACCGGCTGACCCGTTCCCTCTCCGACTTTGCGAAGCTCGTCGAACAGCTGGAGGCGGCCGGCGCGGTTTTCGTCTCGGTGACCCAGTCCTTCAACACCGCGACCAGCATGGGACGACTGACGCTGCATATGCTGCTGTCCTTCGCACAATTCGAACGCGAGGTCACGGCCGAGCGGATCCGCGATAAGGTCGCTGCCTCCAAGCGCAAGGGACTATGGATGGGCGGCCGCGTACCGCTCGGCTATGAGAAGGACGAGCGCACGCTGCGCATCAACGAGGCTGAGGCCGAAACGGTCCGGACTCTCTATGCGCTGTACCGGCAGCACGGAACGCTCCGGCAGGTGAAGGCCGACGCGGACCGTCTGGGACTGCGCACCAAGCGACGCTTCGCCGCGGATGGAACCCTAACGGGCGGGCTGCCGTTCCGTCGCGGACACCTCCACTGCCTGCTGACCAATCCTCTCTACGCCGGCCGCATCCGGCACCAGAGGCGTGTCTACGAGGGCCAGCATCCATCGATCATTGCTCCGGAGCTCTGGGACGCGGTCCAAACGCAGCTGCAGGCAGGGGCTGCCAAACCAAGGAGACGCACGACGAAGGGCCGTGCAACCCGTTCCCCACTGGCAGGCAAGCTCTTCGATGAGACCGGGGACCGGCTGACGCCGAGCCACACCAAAAAGAAAAACGGGCAACGGCTCCGCTACTACGTCTCCCGGCGCCTCATCCAGCACAGTGGCCAAAAGGACCTCTCCGGCTGGCGACTGCCCGCCCCGATGCTGGAACAGACCGTCGTGCATCTCATCCGACAGCATGTGGATGCCACGACCTTCTCGGCCTCGTTGATCCACACTCCGACGATGCAAGAGCTCGCCTCGGTGCGTCGCTTTTTAGACGGGCTGTGTTCCGGTAGTAATGATGATAGTGCCTCGGCAGCCAGCCTGCTCCGTTTCATCCGGCGGGTCGATATCAGCCCAGGCTCTGTGTCCATCCTGCTCGACCACAATTCGTTCGCTGATTGCCTGTCTATGGGACCCGACCGCATTCGCGAGGATGCACTCCGCATCCACGCACCGTTCCGCTTGCGTCGACGCGGCGTCGAGACCAAGCTCGTTCTGGGCAACCCCACGAAATCCGTCGACCGCACACTCCTGCGCAATATCGCCAACGCCTTCTCCTGGCTCGACCGAATCAAAGCAGGCAAAACCTATGAGCAGATTGCCACCGAAGACGCCATCCCAACGGACCGCGTGCGCAAGGCAATCCGTTATGCATTCCTGGCTCCCGACATCGTCCGTGCCATTGTCGAAGGCCGTCAGCCCGTTGGGCTGACCTCGAGCTACCTCCTCCATCATCCGCTTCCCGACGATTGGGAGGAGCAGCGTGCCCTCGTCGCAACGCTGTGAGGCAGGTCACGTTGTAAGCCAACCTGCGGCCGCGGCCACGCTCGCTCTTGATCTCCATCAGTCGGCGAACGGCATCGCCCCCCTCACTAATGATGACATCGGCGGCGTGCGGGTCTTGAGTTCGTTTGTGTTTTTGGACACGACGGCGTTTTCCCATTAGCTGAGCGATTAACGCTCGATTCAGCCCCGAAATGCCCTCCAATTGCATTTTTATGACCTGTTTTGCACCGTTACTGCTTGTTTGCTGCCAAGAGCCGAATAGCTCCACTTGCCCCCACTTGAGCCTTACGACTGCGATAGTCGGAAAGGAGTTCCCGTCGACGACGCGTCCATCGATGAGGCGTAAGAGCTTTTCACTACAATGACTTACGAGTGTAGCCTCCGTCGGAGAGTTTACGACACGGCCCTCTTACAGGCGTCAAGGAGGTTGAGATTGCCGTCTAGAAAATCGGATTTAATGTCAATTCGCAAATAAACTCGAACGCCCCCCCGTCGATGAGGCGTGCGGGGACCAGCACGTGACGGATGGCTTTAAATCACTGTAGTACAAGAGGATAGAACGACGTAGGCACCAGGGCTTCTCTGAGTTTTCGCTACATTGCCCCACCACACGCGCGGCGAAAGGGCCACATTAGACTTGCAAAACTCGCAATACACCTTATTACCGAGACCGGATAGCTCCGAACTGCACCATCCGCCACCCAGTCTGGCCAATTGTGGCACTGCAGAGACAGGTGGGATTTTCCGCGCGGTTGGCGCGGGGTTTTGCAGAGATAGGTGTCACCAGAGACGCGCTAGAAGGGCTGAACTGGCCTCATTTTCGGCATTCGTCTCTAATCGCGATTTTCGAGTGCCACGTTTGCGCCAAAGGGGGGAGCGGGCGCTGACCGGGGGCCGTGCGGCAGCGGAAAAGAGGCCTCCCGCGAGGCCCAGAATCGAGGCCGGGGCTACCGTGGCGTAGCGGGCTAGCACTTTCTGGTCCAGGTGTGCCTGGGCTTCATTGATACCCTCACTTGCCTCGGATGCCTCGGAGATTGTATCAACCAGGATCCGGCAAGGCTTGAGAGCATCCCGTCCATCGTCGCTCTTCGGCCCGTTGTTGATCGGCCTTTCTTGGGAAATCAGTCCTTCTGTCCAAATTGCAAGATTTTCCGAAACCGTCGGCTCAGGCCCGTTCGGCCCAAATGTTACGCTTGCTAATGACCACGCTGGAGCAGCAGGAAGCCGCTGTTATACCTACCACGCCAACCCGGGTCCGCACTGCCGCAGTTCCTCTCGGCGCCGCTCGTAGTCCGGCATAACCCGTCCTACGGCCTGCCAGTAGTCACGGCCGTGGCCGCGGTGCAGGAGATGCACCATCTCGTGGACGACGACGTAGTCGATGAGCCGCATCGGGGCCTGGATGATGCGCCAGTTCAGCCGAATCGTGCCACGGTGGTTGCAGCTTCCCCAGCGTTTCTGTTGGTCCGCGACGATGACCCGGGGCATTGGAGCACCCACCTTCGAGCGCCATGCCTCCACCCGTTCCGGGAGCCGTTCGGCGGCCTGACGGCGGAACCACGACACCAAAGCGGCTCGCACATGGGCGGTCTGATGCGTTTCCCCCAGCTCGGGTACGTGCAGCCATCCGCCGCGCAGCTTTGCCTCACCGGTCGCGCGCGGATCGACCTTCAAGCGGTAGTGCCGCCCCAGGTACAGGACACTCTCCCCGCTGACGAACTCGCGCGGCGAAGCGGGCGGGGTGTGGTCCCCGGCACGCCGGAGCCTCCGCACGATCCATTCCGCCTTGCGGGTCACAATTGCGTCGAGTCGGTCGGTGGCGAGGCGTTCCGGAGCGATCACCAAGACACTCCCGGTGGGCTCTACCGTCACGGCCACCGTCTTCTTCCGACGGGCGCTGCGGCGGATAGTGTAGGACACTCGCCTGCTTCCCCAGACGATGGCAGAGGTCTCCGGGGCTGTCATCTGCCGGTTCTCACCTTGGCCAAGTCCACAATTTCCGCCGCCAGCGATTCCACTGCTTCGGCGGAGATCCCGCTTGCACGAAGCTGACGCTTGATCTTGCTACGCATCTGCCGCTGCAGGTCATCCTTCTGCCACCAGTCGACCAGCTCCGTGAAGGGTGTCACTGCCTCATCGATGAGCGATGCCAGGTCGCGGTTGGCGGCGTTGTACGAAGTGGAATCTCCCCCTTCCGCCATCGGACGTTGCCGCTCCAGCAGCCCGTAGATGGCAAAGCCACGCCCGTCGAGCCCCATGTCCTGTGCCCGAGCCTGCTCGCCCTTCAGTTCTTCGCGCAAGCTATTCAGGAGCGACAGCTGCTTGGCGGCATCGAGCCATTCCAGCCGCTGCTGCTCAATGATCTCTTCCAGCCGCTCGCGCAGCGACTGATAGAAGGCCGGGTTCTCTTCCACGCGGACATTAATCTCGTGACGGATGGCGTGCTCCATCTCGCTCGCCTTCGCCTCGTCGGTCTTGAGCGCATCAACCTTCTCTTCAAACTCCGGCGAGAAAAGCTGGACCTCCTTGACCAAGATCTGGATGCCCTCCGCAGCCACGGCGTCGGCAATCAGCTTCCGCACTTTCTCGCCACAGCCCGACAGGTCGAGCCGGTCATCCCGGTAGCGGGCGCGCGCGGTTCCACGAATCTTTCCCAGCCAGCGCAGGTCGGTGTTATACGCGAGGGCACGCTGGTCCGGCAGCAACATATCCATCGACTGGCTGAAGCGGCGGAACACAAGGTCGAACTCCGCACGGACATCCTTCGGCTCCAGCACGCGCACACAGGCTTCCAGGTCGTTCGTGTCTTTGACCATTCGGAAGAACTTCATCGCGGCCGCGTGTCGGCTCTGAAGCCGCGGCAACTCGTCCGTCTTCGGCGTGAGTGCCTCCTGAATGTGCGTGGTCGAGAAGACAGCGAGAGCGTCCTGTAGCTTCGCCGACACGCCCCAGTAGTCCACAACCAGACCGTAGGTCTTCTCCTCCCCGAGCGGCCGGTTCACCCGGGCGATGGCTTGTAGCAGCGTGTGCTCCCTGAGCGGCGCATCGAGGTACATGACCTGCTCGACCGGCGCGTCGAAACCGGTCAGCAGCATGTCGCAAACCACCAGAATGGACAGCGGGTCGTTCCGGTCTTTGAACCGTTCGATGAGCCGGTCTTGTTGCTCCTTGCCCAGATGCCACCGCGCAAGCCGTTCCTCGTCGTTGTTGCTCGACGACACGATCAGGGCCGATTCAGGACCGTTCAGCCGGTCCAGGGTCTCCTTGTAAGTAACTGCGGCGTGGCGGCTCGTGGTCACCACCTGAGCCTTGAAACGGTTCGGGGCGATGAACCTGGTGAAATGGTCAATCAGGTCCAGACAAATCGTCTCGATGCGACGCGGCGCGCCCGCGATAGCCTGCTCAGTAGCAAACCGCTGTTTGATAACGGCCCGTTCGTCCTCGGTGTAGTCGGCGAAGACGCGGTCGAACACCTGATCGATGGTTTGCCCGATGATCTGCAGCTCGGGAAGCCGGCTCTCATAGAAGATGGGCACCGTCGCCCCGTCCTGGACCGCCTGCTCGATCGTGTAGGTATCGATGTAAAGACCGAATGTCTGCAGCGTACTGCGATCCTTCTTGTCGATTGGCGTGCCGGTGAAGCCGAGAAAGCACGCATTTGGCAGTGCCTGCCGCATGTTCGCCGCCAGGCTCCTGTACTGCGTGCGGTGGGCTTCGTCCACCATGACGAAGATGTTGGTGGCCTCGGACAGTGTCGGGTGGACCGCCCCCCGCTGGTCGGTGTCGGTGATCTCCTGGAACTTCTGGATCGTGGTCATCACCGTCCTGCCGGTCGGATGTTCCAGGATTCGCCGCAGATCGCGGACGCTGTTTGCCTGCTCGGGATTCGGGAAACCGCACGCAGTGAACACGCCCGCAATCTGCCGATCGAGCTTGGTGCGGTCGGTGACGATCACAATGGTAGGCTGCTGCTGGGCAGCGTCGCGCCGGAGCTTGAGTGCAAGCCATAGCATCGTCAGGCTCTTGCCCGAACCCTGTGTGTGCCAAACGATACCGCCGCGCTCGCTAGGCTTCCGAGCCGTACGAATCCGGCCCATGGCCTCGTTCACGGCGATGAACTGCTTATAGCGTGTCAGTTTGCGGACGCTCCGGCCGCCTTCGACCTCGAACACGACGAAGTTCCGCACGATGTCGAGCAGATTGCGCGGCTCGAGTAATCCATACAGCAAGACGTCCTGCGGCGTTGGCTTGCGCCCGAGCCGCTCACCGAGTTGCTTTACGCTTAGAGGGTACGGCTCCTTCCATTTCAGGAAGAACCGCTCCGGCGTGCCGACCGTTCCGTAGACGGCCCGTTCGCCACAGGTTCCGACGAGAATTTGCGCCGCCTCGAAGAGCTTCGGCGCCCCCTGGTCCTTCCACTGCGTGCCAGCCTCCTGGTACCGGTGGAGCTGCTGGATCGCCTTCGCCTTCCAAGCATCGCCGATGGTGGGGCTCTTGCATTCGATGACGACGAGCGGTAGGCCGTTGGCGAACACCACGACATCCGGAACGATGTGCTTCTTCGACCCGAGCACCTTGTACTGTCGGGTAACGATCCATTCGTTGCGGTCAGGCCGATCGAAGTCGAAGAACCGGACCGTGTGGCTCTTCCGTCCGTCACCCCGGTCCTGCTCCAGCGCGATGCCGTAGGTGAGCGACGTGTAGACCTTCTCGTTCGCCTCCGCGAGACTGGCTGCAGCGATGTGCGTCACCGACTTCACCGCCTTGGTGACGTTGGTCTCGGAGAGCCAAGGATTCAGTTGCTTAAGAGCTTCCGCGAGGCGTCCAGTCAGAATAGTTTCCTTGAAATTCTGGCGTTCGCTTTCAAGGTCTTCCGGTGGAACGTAGGTGTAGCCGAGGGAACCGATTAGCTCGACTGCGGGATTCTCTGCCAAGTGCAGCTCGTCCCATCCCGTCGTCTTCGGACTCATGCAACCTCAGGATCAGGGGTGACGCGGATCTCACCGGTGAGGAGGACAGACATGAGAGCGGACTTGATTCGCGTGAGGCCATCATAGTGATCGCTTTCCTTCTTCAGGCGCATGATGATGGACCACACACTCTCGGCTATCTTTGTTTGCTCCAACATGGCGGGTAACGGGATCTTGAGTGGTTTCAAAGTGTTCAGATTTATGTTCTTTTGCGCACTCTCAGGCGCGAATTTGTCCAGTTCACGCTTGCGGTTTCGAAGAACGAGTTCAAGAAAACGCGTATCGACTCGTGGGCCTGCCTGGACACCGACAAGACTGTCGGGAAAGGCAACATCAAAGACTGTAATGCCAGTTGAGCCAATGTTTGCCGCAATCGTGACGACAATGGTACCGCTAGGAAATAGTCTACTGATTGCGAGCCCATCCTCGTTGAGGGTTTGGCTATATTTGCTTATAAGACCATCACAGGCTACTACATCTCCCGTCTGAATGAACGGGTACTGTCCACCATAGAATTGGGGGTCGTTTCTCGGTCGGTGCGCAAACTTGCCTCTTTCAACGGAGGCGACTGAAGCCAACTCGACTACCTCCCACTCTTCCGGTATCCGTCCAATCTCCGTTTGCTTGAACCGCGTGTGCCGTCCTGGCAGGCCCCTAGTTAGCAGCTCCTGCATCAGGCCGCGCTTGACGACCTGCACCTGGTCGATGACCGCTTGGGTCTTCTCGATGACATCGTCCACCGACGACAGGATGGCGGCAATCTTGCGCTGCTCGGGGAGAGGGGGTATCGGAACATGCAGAGCTTTCAACATGTTCAGGTCTATATTGCAAAGTCCCGTTGAACCCTGGACACTCTGCCAAATGTCATTTTGTACCGACCCTGAGCTGAGCAACCTATAGAGGAACTCGCTATCCACCCGATCCGGGTCGTTCGGCTTAGCACCGATAAGGAAGCTCGCAAAAAGAAAATCCCGTGGCTCAGCTACGAATACGCAATTCCCGACGCGCTTTGGGTTGCCATTGGAACCTACCAGAAGCGTCCACCCCTCTTTCACTCGCGCCTTAGTTTGCTGGGCCCTTGTCAAGCCATCGATGTACATCAAATTTGTCAACTCAAGGGTCCGTTGGACATTCGGAATACGCAGCACGGGAACGGCACCGACCGTGGGAGAACGACGCTCCTGTGATTTCTTCCAGGAAACGCCGCGGCTGAAAATGCAAATGTCACCGATGGCAGAGGACCACCAACCAGGAGGTGCAGTTTTCGTATTACTCATATCCCAACTCCGCCAGGTATCGGTTCATCGTCGTCTCGGCCGCCGCGCGCTCCCGTTCTAGCTCCCTCACCTTCCGCACGGCCTCTGCCACATCGATTCGCTCCTCTTCTTCTGAAGTGTCCACGTAGCGGCTGATGTTAAGGTTCCAGTCGTTTTGTTCGATCTCGGCAAGCGGCACGACCCGCGCATATTTTTCTACGTCGGCGTACGCATGGAACGTTTTGGAGATGTGCTCGATGTCCTGGTCCTGCAGGCGGTTCTGGTTGCTCCCCTCTTCGAACTCGCCGGACGCGTCGATGAACAGCGCCTTGCCCTTCCTTGTCGCCGGCTTGTCCCGATTCAGCACCAGGATGGACGCCGGGATGCCGGTGCCGTAGAAGAGGTTCGGGGCCAAGCCGATGACTGCCTCGAAGAGATCCTCCTCCAGCAAGCCCTGGCGGATCTTCCCCTCCGCACTGCCGCGGAACAGAACGCCGTGCGGCATCACGACGCCGAGTCGGCCCGAAGTGTTCAGCACAGCCACCATGTGCTGGACAAACGCCAGATCACCCTTCGTCTTCGGCGGCACGCCGAACCGGAACCGCCCGTAGCCGTCGTTCTCGGCCACGTCGCGGCCCCACTCGTCGAGGCTGAACGGCGGATTGGCGATCACCCGGTCATACAGCAGAAGCTCTCCTTCATCCACGAGCTTCGGGTCCCGAATCGTGTCGCCCTTCTCGATTCGGGCGTCCGGCAGCCCGTGTAGCAGCATGTTCATCTTGCAAATGGCCCAGGTGCTCAGATTCTTCTCCTGGCCGTGCAGCGTCAGGTCGCGCGGGTTGCCACCTTTGTGCTCGATGTAATGGGCGCACTCGATCAACATGCCGCCGGAACCGGCCGTCGGGTCGCAGATACGCATCCGTTCGGTGGGCGCCAGCAGCGCGACGATGAGCTTAACCACCATCCGCGGCGTGTAGAACTCGCCGCCTTTCTTGCCCGCGTCGTCGGCGAACTGCTCGATCAGATACTCGTAGGCGCGACCGAGAAGATCGGGCTCGGCCATGCGGTCGTTGCGGAGGGAAATTTGGGAGAAGTGCTGCACCAGACGTACGAGCACGGTGTCGCGGTTCCGGGTGTCGCCGAGCTTGTGTTCGTCGTTGTAGTCGATGCCGGCAAGCACCCCTTCCAGTCCGCCGTTCTGTTCCTCTAGCGCGACACACGCCTTGTTCAGCGTCTCCCCGATGTTGGTCGCCCGTTTTTGGATCGTGCCCCACCGCGCCCGGTCCGGTACGAAGAACTCGTGCTCGTCCGGGTCCCTCCATGCCACCGTCTCGGAGAAACCCTTAGCGATGAGCTTCTCCGCTTCCTCCTCGAAGCGGTCCGATAGCCGTTTCAGAAAGAGCAGACCGAAGATGTAGGTTTTGTAGTCGCTGCTGTCGATGGAGCCGCGCAGGATGTCGGCGGCGGACCAGAGATACTGCTCGAGCTGCGCGACGCTCAGCTCTTCACTCCGCGGTTCTGGCGCCTCTGCCACGGAACGGGTTGGCGCGGGCACGTTCCCGGTGTTGTTCTTCGACGCAGCGGCCGGTCGGATAAGACGGGCTACGAGATCCTCCTTTTTCCTGCCGGAATCATCGAGGTCGAACGTTCGACACAGCTCCTTCAGGCGCTCTCTAGAGAGGTCTTGCAGAATCTCATAGAGCCGCGCCTTCCGCGAGCGGGCAAGCGTATCAACGAGTTGCGGCTTGACGCGGCGATCCGCAACCGCCAGCTCATAGAAGTCGATGCTGGCGCGCAGCTCGTTCGCTGTCAGCTCGGCGAGAATTGCGTGTTTTGTTGGCATCTCCGTATCACTCGTGGATCCTGTCCATCATCATTATTAGTCCGGGACTGGACTCCAGGCCAGGACAGCCCTCGAGTCCATGCTGGAGAGCGTGGTCAGCGCGCGAGGGAAGGTGCTGAGGACGAACTTCTCGGCGACCAGCCGAGTAACGCGAGCGACCAAGCTGACTCAGGCTGCCTCTCGCCACTCGTATCGATGGTGCAGTCCACCGACTCGCGGCAGTGCGACTACTTTCACCGTAGGAGACGGTCGGTGCGTGACCGCTCTCAAGCTCGGTGTGTCCTTGTTCAGCCCCAAGTGGCAACGGTCCTCATGATAGTAGCTGATGTAAGCTTGCACGAGCCGGATGAGATGACATGCGCCGAGAACCACGACGTGCTCAAGGAGCTCGCGACGGCAGCTGCCGACCCACCGCTCCGCGGTTCCGTTTTGCCATGGGCTGCGAAACGAAGTGCGAACGGGTTTTGTGCCCGTTGCCTTGATGAACTCGATGACCGCAGCGTTAAAGATGAAGTCGCGATCGAAGATGAGATATCTCGGAGCGGTGTCGTAGGGAAACGCCTCACGCAGTTGCTGAATAACCCAAGCAGACGTCGGGTGGAACGTGGCGTTGAAGTGAACGATGTGCCGACGACCGTGTTCGATGACGAAGATGCCGTACAGCAGCCTGAGCGACGCGGTGGGCACGGTGAACAGATCCATGGCGGCGATATCATCTTTATGGTTGCGCAAGAAAGCCATCCATCGCTTCAGCTGGTCGGGCTCCGCGGGACGCCGCGGCAGGTATCGCGACACCGTGCTCTCGGAGATGATGAAACCGAGCTTGGTGAGCTCAGCATGGATGCGTGGCGCCCCCCAGCCGTCTTGCGCCATCGTGCGGACGAGGCGACGAATCTCGGCATCAATCCGAGGTCGACCGGGATGGCGGCGCTGCGAGATCTTTGCCCAGTACCGTCGGAATCGGTCGCGATGCCAACGGGCCACGGTGTCCGCGTGGACGGTGAGCAGGCGGCTCGCCCACACGGGCCACGAACCTCGAAGGGCAACCCAGAAAGCCCGTTCCGTGTCTTCGAGCGGTGCGCGTGGGCGCTCTTTCTTCCGTCACTTGCTGCCGCAAAGCGACGTTCTCCAACACCAGGTCGGCGCGGCGCCGACACATCGCCCGAATGGCACGGACGCCAAGTGAGACGAGGAAGACAACAACGTTGAGCATAGCGGCGGAGTTTCGCCGTCTTCGGCCCGGAATTCAAGCGGAGCGTAAGTCCTCGATTTCGTGGGCGGAGCAGTTTTGACGATGCACACCGATGGGATGGACCTACCGCAGTTGTTTGGCAGGTGGGACTATAGGGCGAGGCCTAGGATTTAGTCAAATGCCCATCTAGGCTGATTTCCAATACGCACGAGCCTTCTTCAATTCACGATGCTTTGCGAGGGGTACCATTTTTTGAAAAAACACAAACAGGGCATCTTTCCAAGCTGCAAACTGGACAGGTGTCTTCAATCCCCTCAAATCTTTCATGGGCGTTGGAATTTCCAATCGCTCAAATTCGTACTGTAACTCCAGGATCAACGCGAACTTTTCTGGCTCGAAGGATTTGAGCTGCATTAGCTTTGCCGCTTCGTCTCGACACCTTACAATCTCTGGATGCAACCCAGAAAATTGTACCGACGGCCTCAGCCTATTTATCCATTTCCAATTGGTCAAGATAAGCATCGAGGTGCAAAACGCAAGAATAGCTGCGTATTCTGGGTACCCAAGCTGGATGTTCACTGTGAGCCCGTCCTTGAAAATCCAACGCACGACCGCGAAAATATCTCCGGCGATGAACAGCGAGTTCCAAGCGAATTTGGCCTTAACCACCCCCGGAGCCTGCCACTGTGGGCGCATTTAGTGAAATGCATAATCCCGTATTCGACACATATCATTTTCCTGTATTTGTTCAAACCCTAGACCCCGATTCGCTCAAGGAGGTTCGGAGGCGTGTGAGCCTTCCAGAACGACTCGGTCCCTTCAATCTCCGGAAACATGAGGATCGGATGTGTCCCGAGGTCCGTGGAAAAAGAACGGCGCCCTCCACTCCGTCATCAGAGTATCATATCAGGCGGCAACCTCCGCGTGTTCGAGAACCTCGCTCAGACGTTGGTAGCCGTCGATGCGTCGTAGTTGAATCTGGCCAGAGGCGATAAGCCCAAACAGCAAAGCGACCGCAGACTCCTCGCTGGAGAACGACGCTTGGGTTTTCGTCCGGCGTCGAAACTCGCGGTTGAGATTCTCCAGAGCATTGGTCGTTCGAATCGATTTCCACATGGCACGAGGGAATTCGTAGAAGGTCAGCAGCTGATTGCCGGCCTCCTCTAGGCTTCGGACGACGGCCGGCGCGAGAGGCGTCCACTTGGCGACGAGCTCGTCATAGGCTTTGCGAGCATCGAACCCGTTCTTGGCGTAGACGATCCGGTTGTAGTCACGCCGGAGCTCACGGCGTGCGTGCGCCGGGCAATGTTGGAGCAAGTTGGCGCGCTTGTGCTCGGTACATCGCTGCCACCGGCACCCCGGCCACTTCTCCAGCGCTTTCGTCAGCCCCTTGTGGCCGTCGCTGATCAGGAGGCAGGTGGCCACCTCCTCACGTTCTACGAGTTCCCGCGTGCAATGTGGAAGTCGATCCGTACAACCAACGCCTTGGAAAACTTGAACCGCGAGTTTCGCCGCCGGACCAAGACCCAGGCGTCGTTCACCACCGAGGAGTCCGCCGGCGCTTTGCTTTTCGGACTCGTAGCTTCCGGTCAGATCAAGCTACGTCGTATCGACGGCTACCCGTGAGGTCAAAATACGCATGCGGCTTCCCGATGGTAGAAACGTAGCAACCCGCCAAGCCGTTCACGGGAGCGCACCTTGCGCTCGGACTGAGGTGCTTGCACTGTTTGCTGTTGGTGATGTGTACGTATCCCTTTGCAAAAAAAGCGCTTACGCTCCATTTAGCGCGCGGCGAAGGTCGCGAGCGCCATTTTGGCTGTAATTTAATGCAGCGTAAAGTCTTAGCGTCATCTCACCAACACTTAATGGCGGAAGCACCGGGACTTCGCACCAGCTTACACCTCTACCCCTGAGTAGAGCCGACGCCGGCTCTCAAAACGTCCTACATGAAGACGACCAAAGCATCCTGGTTGCAGGCAGTTCGCCAATCTCATGCAGCTCAAGTTGATGGAAGGGACAAGTCGGGATCTAGCGGGCGTCACCGAAAGGGGGTTTGCATCACAACTGTTTCACGCCCTTCCCGGCGAAACTCACGAGCTAGATCTTCGGCATCCGCCCGATAAACGAATTCTCCGACCCAAACACGATAGTAGAGCCGACCGCTCGCCCGGAATCCAGAGATCTCGACCGGACGATGTCCTTCCCGCTTGATCTCATCGGCGAGCTCTTTGGCGGCCGACTCGTCGCGGAACGAGCCGAGCTGGACTCTCCAACGGGTGGCCAGACGACTTTGATCTACTTGGATGACTTCAATCTGGACCGGCGCTACGCCCTTTTGGACCATGTCGATCGCCTTCGCCGCGCCGTAGGAAAGATCCAGGACCCGTCCGTCGATAAAAGGGCCCCGGTCGTTGACCACCACCACCACGCTGCGCCCGTTATCGGGGTCGGTGACCCGCAACACGGTGCCGAAGGGAAAGGTCCGATGGGCTGCAGTGAACCGTTCAGGGTCCATCGGCTCTCCGCTCGCGGTGGCCCGACCTTCTTCTTCCAGCCCGTACCAGGAAGCAAGGCCCTCGAAAGTGGTTCCGCGAAGCGGAGCCGGGGCTGGCGTGCCGGAGGGTGTCGTCGCCGACGGTCCGCGGCTGGCACAGGCCGCGACAAAAGAGCAAAGCAGGATTGTGGGGAAAGTCCGCTTCACAAACTTTGATTATACCTGCTTTGCCGTCGTGTCCGAACGGGAGAACCCGACGTGGGGATATACGCGCCTGCGGGGCGCAGTCAAGAGCCTCGGACATGAACTCGGACGCAACACCATCAAGAGGGTTGTGCCTTCTATTTATTCATCCGCGCGCACCGAACTTGAGTTGTGTGCAGCAGGGCCCCTTTGCTCCACGGGCGTTGCCCCGTTTCAACGCTACTACGGACCCAGCCGCCACCGTCTCGTCTTCGACCGTTTTCCCGGGGCCTCCGGTTATGCGGTCTACCTTGCTCCGTCGATTTCTCGACGGGACGAGGACGGCTTCTCCAGTTGCTTGGCATGTCCTTGTCACCGTGCTGTCCCTACCACCCCGCCAGAGGGATGTGCCTCATCAGATAGTCTGGCGACACATCCTGTTGCCTTTGTCCGACACGAGAAAACTCGGCCTCTGGGGTCTATTTTTTTGTCGGGGCCACCTATGGGTTCACTTGTGTTACGGCCCGGTGACTCGCTCACCATCCTCAAGATGGCTTTGTCAGTCAGCTTCATCCGTCTCGTTTCCACCCGAGCGAGACGACGGCTTCAGGCGCGCATTCTCACGCTCGAGTTCCTTGAGCTTCGGGTCCTCTGCCTTTGCCTTCCGCCCCCGTCCTGTGCCAAAACTCGGCTGTCCCTTCCATAAACTAAGAAGCGCCCCACGGCGCCATAGGCAAGGGTGGCGACCAGACCTAACAACATCCCATTTCAGGGGAAAGACAGACACAAAACTTGAAACGATTTGGTTGAAACCGGCTTTGCCACGCCGGCTTCAACCAGCCCTTGTCAGCACCGAATGACTGAGATACAACGTGGTACTAACCGTGGGGTCAGGTCATCCTGCCATGATAAGTCCCGCCCCAAGGGTAAGGACTTCAAAAAAACGATGAATCTCGAGGTCCTCGAAGCTGACTTGAACAACTTCAAGCATGCCGAGGCGGTTCGGCAGTTGGTGGACGAGTATGCGCGGCTACCGATCGGCCAGGGAACTCCGCTGGCGGCCAGGGTGTTGGAGCAACTCGTACCCGTCCTGTGCCAAAACTCGGCCCTTTTGAAATAAACCACAAATCAGCAGCTTAGACGCCCTTGGAATCCGCGCAGAATCCAGGGTATTTCGCGCCGCAGGGCTGACTTCCGACCCATGGGCTGGCGGATGAATAAATAGAAGGCACAGCTGGCCGCCAACACTTAATTGCGGAAGCACCTGTCATATTATGTTGCTTAACCTTCTGATTGTAAGGAGTGCCTGATGTCGGATGAACGCTTGGCAGACCTGCACCTCCGTCAGCTGTGGCTTGTCCTGGCCATCGTCGTTGCCGGCTCTTTCGGAGCCTTGCTTTACTACGGAGGTGAGATTTACCAGGAGGCGCCTCCGATAC
This sequence comes from Candidatus Marinacidobacterales bacterium, assembly GCA_965219415.1. Lineage (GTDB taxonomy): Bacteria > Acidobacteriota > Vicinamibacteria > Marinacidobacterales > DATDRI01 > CBDCNP01. The sequence goes on along the minus strand of CBDCNP010000002.1, from coordinate 4,503,151 downwards.
CCGACCGGATTGTTGCAACCGACGGGCAGTTGCTCTTCACGGGTGAGCAGATTCTAGCCGGTCAGGACGTCTGGAGATCGATAGGAGGGCAGGAGCTGGGTTCGATCTGGGGCCATGGCGCCTACACGGCACCCGACTGGACGGCCGACTGGCTCCATCGTGAGGCCACATGGATTCTGAACGAGTGGGCGACGCGCGAATTCGATCAGGCTTATGAGGAACTGGACCGGGAACGGCAGGCTGCGCTTCGGGCACGACTGGAGACTGAGTTCAGAACCAACACGTACGATCCCACTACGCAGACAATTGAGGTGTCGACACTTCGGGCGGAGGCCATCCGCACGGTTCAACGCCACTATACGGGCCTCTTTGGCAGTGACCCCGAGCTGGATACGCTTCGCGAGAGCTATGCGATGACGACCGACACCGTACAGGGCGACACGCGCCGGAGCAATCTCACGGCTTTCGTTTTCTGGGCGACATGGGCCTGCGGGACCAACCGACCCGGCCGCGACATTACGTACACGAACAACTGGCCGCCGGAAGAGCTTATTGGGAACCGGCCGACTGGCCTGATCGTCGTGGTGTCGGTCGGCAGTTTCGTCCTGCTTTTGGGCGGGATCGGTGCGCTGGCCTGGTTCTATGCAGCAACCCGGGGCGCATGGGCCAGCGCACACGCGGCGGTGCCGGAAGATCCGCTGATTGGTATCCAGCCCACACCGTCGATGCAAGCGACGGCCAAGTATTTCTGGCTTGTTGGCGGACTGCTCCTTGTACAGATGGCGTCCGGCGTGGCCGCCGCCCACTATGGAGTAGAGGGCACGGCATTCTATGGGATCCCCCTGGCAGACTGGGTGCCCTATTCACTGGCTCGCACCTGGCACGTGCAACTGGGTATCTTCTGGATTGCGACGTCCTGGCTTGCGACCGGTCTATGTCTGGCACCCATCATTGCCCGGCACGAGCCACAATTTCAGCGCGTCGGCGTCAACGTCCTTTTTGTCGCTCTGATCCTCGTGGTCGGAGGCTCAATGGCCGGTCAGGCCTTCGCAATCCATCAGCAGCTCGAAGATGTTCTGAACTTCTGGATTGGGCATCAGGGTTTCGAGTATGTCGACCTCGGCCGATTATGGCAGATCCTGCTCTTTATCGGCCTGCTTCTGTGGCTGACGCTGATGTTCCGTGCCCTCTGGCCGGCCCTGCGGAGAGCTCGCGGCGTGGACCGGCAACTACTCCTTGTCTTCACGCTTTCGGTTGCCGCGATCGCTCTGTTCTACGGCGCGGGTCTGATGTGGGGACGGGAGACGAACCTGGCCATTGCTGAGTACTGGCGCTGGTGGGTTGTGCACCTCTGGGTCGAGGGATTTTTCGAGGTCTTCGCGGTCACCGTCATCGCGTTGGCGTTCACCCGGCTCGGGCTGGTGCGAGTCCGGTCCGCGACAATGGCGGTTCTCTTCACCACTATTCTGTATCTGACAGGCGGTGTGCTGGGAATGTTCCACCATCTGTATTTCACCGGGACGACGCCTGTCATCCTCGCTCTCGGCGGGACCTTCAGTGCCCTTGAGCTCATGCCGCTTGTGATGATCGGCTACGAGGGCTACGACAACTGGGCGATGGCGCATCTCACCGGGTGGGTCCGAAACTACAAGTGGCCGATCTATTTCTTCGTGGCGGTGGCCTTCTGGAATCTGGTAGGAGCCGGCCTGTTCGGGTTTCTGATCAACCCTCCCATCGCCCTGTACTACATGCAAGGTCTCAATACGACGCCCGTTCACGCGCACACAGCGCTGTTCGGCGTGTATGGAATGCTGGGCATCGGGCTGACGCTTCTGAGCCTTCGTGTTCTCACGATGCGTCAGGCATGGCGCACCGGAGTTCTCGCCTTTGCCTTCTGGGCTATGAACATCGGGCTGGCACTTATGGTTGTCCTGAGCCTGCTACCGGTAGGACTCGCGCAGACCTGGGCTAGCGTGGAATACGGCATGTGGTACGCACGATCCGCCGATTTCCTTCAGACCCCCTTGCTTGAGACCTTCCGTTGGCTGCGTGTAGTCGGAGACACGATATTCGCAGCCGGGATGCTGGCAATGGGCTGGTTCGTCGTAGGACTGACGACAGGATGGTCCGTTCGGGGCCGCCGTGAAGATGCTGCTTCCTGACCTGTTCCCAACGGTATTGTCAAGTTTTCCACGGCCTGGAGGCCACCGCGTCCTGTGCCAAAACTCGGCCCTTTAGAAATAGACCACAAATCAGCAGCCTAGACGCCCTTGGAATCCGCGCAGAATCCAGGGTATTTCGCGCCGCAGGGCTGACTTCCGACCCATGGGGCTGGCGGATGAATAAATAGAAGGCACAGGCTGCCTCTCGCCCAAAAATACGTCCGGATGTGTCCGAATAGCGACGTGCAGTTTCGGATAAAATATCCTAACAGCCTCAACTAGCATTTGATCCACTATATTCACTTCTCCCTTCAAGATCGGGATGCCGAATGTCAAAGCATTCACATAGCGTTTGGCTAGACGAGGTGTCGTCAGACGCAACTGTACTCCACGAATGAAATTGTTCACAAAATGTTGAACTTCCTCATCGTTCAAATCGATTTCTGCCGTCTTCAGAACCCGATCGACGCCCTCGAACGTTATTTTACGAAGTGACAGTTCATCTGCGGGTGGTAAATGCAAAGGCATGTGAACAATTTTTTTCAAGAAATGCGCGGCCAGCGTCAGAGTCGCCTCCACCGTATCGCTCTGCTAGCGAATCCGTAACGACATTGTCGTCGAAAGCTAGTACGTAGGATATGTTTGAGAATCCCGCGGACAGTTTTACGAGCTTGAAGACCGCTTGAATTTCCCGTCGTTCAAGTCTGTCGATATCATCGATGAGGACGACCACTCGGCCGTCGAGGTCTGACAGAGTCTTCGCAATGCGGTCCCTGCAATCCTCAAGCGTGACTGCCGACAATTTTTCTCCCATTTGTTCTGCCGCTTGGCCGACAGAGCGGCTCGCAATGGATAGGAAACAGCTATATGTCCTCAATAGTTCGCCGAATTCTTCGGGCTGGGTTTTCAGCTTCTTTTGGACTGCATCGGCGAGATTGGAGAAAAAAATGTCGATCAGTTGATGTTCAGATTCGTAATACCATGGATTGAACCAAACGATAACGACATCGGTCGACTGCTGGAGAACCTCCTCCATCATGTGCAAAACAGAGGTTTTGCCATCGCCCCAAGGCCCGTAGATCCCAACCACGAGGCTACTTAGATCTTGTCGCTCTACGAGAGTTTTGGCGAGCCGTTCAGCGAACGGTTGGCGATCGAGCCGGTCTTCGTCTCCACGCCTGATCGGGTGATCCGAAACATAAGTTGACTCAACCATAACATCACAATTGAGAATAGCTTAGCCATATATTACCAGTTCGTGGGCCGATGTCGTATTCGACAGCGCCGGTTGTTACCGAACTCGGCTGAGCGGTGTGCCGATCCGGGCGGCTGTCGTGCGAAGCCGTCGGTGTCGGAGAGCTGGTGATGCGGTAAGATAGTTGGGTTGGTCGGAGCATCTAACTGGTGACCGTGGACAGGTGGTCCCCCTGCTTCGGTGACACACGCGCGAATTGGAGTGTGAGAGCGGGCGGATAGGCGTCCCCGAGATGATCTTTCTGCGAATCTTGAGAAGCTCGTAGCGTTTGGCGAATCTCAGATGAACCCAAAACAGGAGACCGCGGCTTTTGAGCATGATGGAGATTGGTGGGATCCAACAAACCCGGGTCAGAAATGGAGCGGCACTCTCCGCTTCGATGACCGTGAAGGTGGCACTCTTCGCCTTACTGTACCGATGGTCGTCCAGGGACCTCCACGGTTAAAACAGCGTCTGATTTCAGAAGACTCCACTATTGTCGGCGTTACGACGAAGGCCAAATTGGTTACGCTTATAGGATGCTACCACAAGTCATCGAACCTCAACCTACAAGGCGGACCACGTTCGGTCGAAGTCTACGCCAACGCGGTGATCCAGGGATTTCATTGTGACCAGGATCCTTTGTTGGATACGGTTTCTGTGTCGCTAAGGTCTCTCAACGAGTGGTGGGGACACTCGGGCATCAAGGATGATCATAGCGTGGAGTTTCCGAACATTGCGGTACATTACACTGCTCAGGCGCCACATGTTGTGCATGATGATGGCTGCTTCCGCGTGTCGCTTAGGCCCACATGTTCATACTCCCATGCCCGGCACGACTTGTCTATACACGAAGAAATTCGCTTCGAGGTTGAGGCCAAAGAGCCGCGCGCTTTGTCGAGGTTTGACGACCTCATACACGCCTGGATCGATTTTCTGTCTATAGCCAGCCTGAGTCGTTGTGAAAGGACTGAGACGTCGTTGTTGCGGTCACAAGATGGAGATTTTCAGGAATACGGGACTTATCATGCAGTTCCTATCTACAAGGCACGTGAGCGGGAAGCATCATTCTGGCTGTTTCGTTTGGCTGATATTCAAGGTGACGTTTCACGGGTGATCGGCGCATGGTTGTCGCAGTCGGAAGATCTGCGTTACGTGCGGGCTTTGTATTTCGAGGGCGTCCACGGTAGAGGCTTTGTTGAACAGAAGTTCCTGTTTCTTACACAGGCCGCGGAAGCACTCCATCGGCGGTACTATCAGGGACTTTATATGACGGGAAAGGAGAAGTTCGAGACCGAAGTTCTCAAGCCCTTGATTGCAGCGATCCCCGCTACGGTGGAAGCCCGGCTACGCCGGGCGATCGACTCCAGGCTCAAGTTTGCGAATGAGTATTCTCTGCGTCACCGGCTGGGAGAGTTGGTCTGCGAGCACAGGGAGACGTTAGAAGTATTGGTGGAGGATCCGGAGCAGTGGGTTGGAAGAATAGTGGAGCTTCGCAATGCCTTCACCCATTTTCCTGTACAAGCGGCCGATGAGGGTAACTCGCAGTCGTCAGAGCGCGCAGTGCGTTACAATTGGGTCCTGCGTCTTTTGCTTGAGGCGTGCTTTATGAGGGCGATGGGGTTTACGCAAAGAGAGACTGTGGCCTGTGTCAAGAACTGTGAGACGTATCGACAGATGTCCCTGAGGCTTCGCAACGCAAGGCCATAGTTTGCGGAGTTATGCCCAAGATGTTGTAGATCGTAGAATGCTCAGGCTGCGTTGTCAGTCATCAGCAGGAACGTGAAATTGCCTTCCAGCTTCCGCCTGTGCCTTCTATTTATTCATCCGCGCGTTTCGAACTTGATTGATCTTCGGTCTACCAGCACCATGCCGGCATGATTTCGTCGTTGGTTCCCGCTCTCATCTCTGCCTTCAAGGTTCGTCGCGAGCTAGCTCTCGAGAATGTCACTCTTCGGGAGCAGCTCGCCGTCCTCCCGTGAGGTCAAAATACTCATGCGGCTTCCCGTTTGAAGCCGATATCTCAGTCGGGTCGAAGTCGTCCCGTCATGGCCCTGCCAACCAGACTCCAGTTCGCGATCACCGATTCTCCAGCGGACGAACCAGCATGTGGGAATTCCGCGTGTCTGCCAAGCAACAGCACGTCAATCAGGTACGAAATCAATCGCGCGTCCCTGTCGTCATCCGTCTCCTCGTACTGCCGACGGTCTCGATTCACGTCCGCCTGAATCATCCCGTCCTGTGCCAAAACTCGGCCCTTTTGAAATAGACCACAAATCAGCAGCTTAGACGCCCTTGGAATCCGCGCAGAATCCAGGGTATTTCGCGCCGCAGGGCTGACTTCCGACCCATTGGGCTGACGGATGAATAAATAGAAGGCACAGGTCAACAACAAAATCCGTGTTCTGCAACGACGCGCCTACGGCTATCGCGACGAGGAATATCTCAAGCTGAAGATCGTGGCGGCTTTCCTTCCGCCATTACCCAGAAATGCAGTTTTCAACCCACACGAATCCGCGTAGACCCGTTTTTCGTTTGCCCTCAACGCCACAAGCCGTTACAATTTCTCGACGAAGCGGCTCGAAACGAGAGACGAAAAGACTCGCGACGTGTTAGAGCATTCTGATTCGACGTTCTCTCGGGACGATTGCCCCTTCCCGGTTCGGAGGAACCAGGCCTCGACCAGTTTGACAGAGCACATCAGCTTCCTCTCAACCGACAGCACCGCTCGGGGGAAAGACCAAACTGCTGAACTCTCAGGACGGCGTTAGACCGTCTGGCTGAGAACATCGAATGATTGTTACGATCCCGCGCTTCTGGGGAGGTGAGGGCCGACGCGCTGTATTAAGGACAAGAGCATGGACGAGCTTGTAGCTTGGCGAACCGAATTTCCCATCCTTAAGAACACCGTCTACATGATTAGCAACTCATTGGGTGCCATGCCGCGCGATGTCCACGACCGCATGAGGGAGTACTCCGAGACATGGGCGACTCGCGGGGTTCGCGCGTGGGCGGAGGGTTGGTGGGACATGCCGGTGGAAGTCGGCAACCTCATCGGAGGGATCATCGGCGCAGAGCCTGGCGAGGTGACCATGCATCAAAACGTCACCATTGCCGAGGCGATTGTGGCCGTGAGGTCAAAATACTCATGCGGCTTCCCGATGCTGGGCGTTCGAGTATTTTGACCGGACGCCCACGAATTCGACCACCCGGCCCGGGAGAAGGTCGAACTCAACCTTCTCGATTCCCATCAGGTTTTCGACCTCAAGCCTCATAGTCCGTTCCATTCTTTCACGCGCTCGGAGCACTTCGAGCACATGGACTCGTAGGGCGTCTCGGTTTCCTGCTCAAGCGCCCAACAGACGCAGCACAGCCGCTTGGTGTCGGAAAGCGTGTCGCAGATATCGACCCCGCACTCGCACTCGCTACAAACCATCTTGCGACTCATTTTTTCCCTCCCGCTCTTGTCAAACTTCTAAGGAATTGAGCCCGTCCTGTGCCAAAACTCGGCCTTTTTGAAATAGCCCATAAATCAGCAGCTTAGTCGTGAGGTCAAAATACTCATGCGGCTTCCCGATGGTAGAAACGTAGCAACCCGCCAAGCCGTTCACGGGAGCGCACCTTGCGCTCGGACTGAGGTAACGGGTCGCTGGCTGGGAACAGCAGCAGATTCTCCTTGCCTTGATGATTCCTCTCGTGGTGATAGTAAACGACGTCGTCCTGTGCCAAAACTCGGCCCAGCCGGCATCGACGAAAGAACTGCGCCTCTCGAAATCAGGCTAAAATTCTAGCACGCGAACAGGTTACGCGGCGGCCCGCCAACACTTGACTGCGGAAGCACCCATCGGTGCATCGGTTGCGTGACCTTCATCATCATTATGGTCGGCACCCTGAGCATCAGCGGGGGAACCGTCCAGCGCAGCGGGCTTCTGGTCAGGCTCCATCGTTGTCCTCCGCCGTGATTCGGCCACGGGTGCTCCGCGATAGGCGGGGCGGACACGGACTCTATGCCGTCCTGTGCCAAAACTCGGCCCTTTTGAAATAGACCATAAATCAGCAGCTTAGACGCCCTTGGAATCCGCTCAGAATCGAGGGTATTTCGCGCCGCAGGGCTGTCTTCCGACCTGTGCCTTCTATTTTATTCATCCGCGGGCACCAGCTCGCGACGAGCCTTGAAGGCAGAGATGAGAGTAAGAACAAACGACGAAATCATGTAGGTATGGTGCCGGTAGACCGAAGACTAATCAAGTTCGGGGCGCGCGGATGAATAAAATAGAAGGCACAGGGCCCTTGGCCCAGTCGCTAAGCTGCTGATTTATGGTCTATTTCAAAAGGGCCGAGTTTTGGCACAGGACGGGGTTGGCGGCACAGAGAGGTGAGGCAAGGATCGGGTGCAAGATTCTCAACACCATGACGGCGCTCGGGATGCCTGATAGCGAGATGATCGGATGATGGGAGTCGGGGCCAAGCGAGCTCTCGGCCTCTATCGGAGTTGTGCACCAAGGCAGCAGACCGGAGACTAATCAAGTTCGGTGCGCGCGGATGAATGAATAGAAGGCACAGCGGAATTCGAATTGACCAAACCTCGAAATCATCCAGCACTCTATTTGCGCCAACTTCGGTGCTTCCGCCATCAAGTGTTGGTGAGATGACGCTAAGGCTATATGGTGCATTAAATTACAGCCCAAATAGCGCTCGTGACCTTCGCTGCGCGCTAAATGGAGCGTAAGCGCCTCTTTTGCAAAGGGATGCGCACACATCACCAACAGTAAATGGCGCAAGCACCGCCGGTGATTTCGCCGTCGCCGGCGAAGGAAGGCGTGGCGGCAAGCAGGGCTACGAGAACAAGGGAAGTGCGCAAATTTTTCAATTGGGACATCCGGTCTCCTCTAAGATGGTCTCTTCTTCCTAGTACACTTCGGGAACAAAAGTCTGTTCGGTGATCGGCGGCCGAACGTAACCGACGTTCTCCTGGCGATCCGGCAATTTGATCTTGGGGTCCTTGAGCTCATTGTAGGGAATCTGATCTAGCAAGTGAGCGATTACATTGAGTCGGGCCCGCTTCTTGTCGTCCGCACGCACGACGAACCAGGGCGCTTGCTTGATGTCGGTGTATTTGAACATCTCGTCCTTGGCCATCGAGTACTCGACCCATTTCCCGCGCGATTTCAAGTCCATCTCGCTGATCTTCCAGCGGCGCATGGGGTCCTTGATGCGCTGTTTGAACCGACGCTCCTGTTCTTCATCGCTCACCGAGAACCAGTTGTCCATCATCATTATTAATCCGGGACTGGACTCTAGGGCCCGGACCGCCCTCGAGCACATGCTGGAGAGCGTGGTCAGCGCGCGAGGGAAGGTGCTGAGGACGAACTTCTCGGCGACCAGCCGAGTAACGCGAGCGACCAAGCTGACTCAGGCTGCCTCTCGCCACTCGTATCGATGGTGCAGTCCACCGACTCGCGGCAGTGCGACGACTTTCGCCGTAGGAGACGGTCGGTGCGTGACCGTCCTCAAGCTCGGTGTGTCCTTGTTCAGCCCCAAGTGGCAACGGTCCTCATGATAGTAGCTGATGTAAGCTCGCACGAGCCGGATGAGATGACATGCACCGAGAACCACGACGTGCTCAAGGAGCTCGCGACGGCAGCTGCCGACCCACCGCTCCGCGGTTCCGTTTTGCCATGGGCTGCGAAACGAAGTGCGAACGGGTTTTGTGCCCGTTGCCTTGATGAACTCGATGACCGCAGTGTTAAAGATGAAGTCGCGATCGAAGATGAGATATCTCGGAGCGGTGTCGTAGGGAAACGCCTCGCGGAGTTGCTGAATAACCCAAGCAGACGTCGGGTGGAACGTGGCGTTGAAGTGAACGATGTGCCGGCGACCGTGCTCGATGACGAAGAAGCCGTACAGCAGCCGGAGCGACGCGGTGGGCACGGTGAACAGATCCATGGCGGCGATATCGTCTTTATGGTTGCGCAAGAAAGCCATCCATCGTTTCAGCTGGTCGGGCTCCGCGGGACGCCGCGGCAGGTATCGCGACACCGTGATCTCGGAGATGATGAAACCGAGCTTGGTGAGCTCAGCATGGATGCGTGGCGCCCCCCAGCCGTCTTGCGCCATCGTGCGGACGAGGCGACGAATCTCGGCATCAATCCGAGGCCGACCGGGATGGCGGCGCTGCGAGATATTTGCCCAGTACCGTCGGAATCGATCGCGATGCCAACGGGCTACGGTGTCCGCGTGGACGATGAGCAGGCGGCTCGCCCACACGGGCCACGAACCTCGAAGGGCAACCCAGAAAACCCGTTCCGTGTCGTCGAGCGGTGGGCGTGGGCGCTCTTTCTTCAGCGCCGTCACTTGCTGCCGCAAAGCGACGTTCTCCAACACCAGGTCGGCGCGGCGCCGACACATCGCCCGAATGGCACGGACGCCAAGTGAGACGAGGAAGACAACAACGTTGAGCATAGCGGCGGAGTTTCGCCGTCTTCGGCCCGGAATTCAAGCGGAGCGTAAGTCCTTGATTTCGTGGGCGGAGCAGTTTTGACGATGCACACGTTCTCTTCGACGAAAGGCACGCCCTACTACCGTCTCCAACATCGAAGAGCTACTTTCGATGGGGTCATCGCTCTCAGAGTCGAGGGTGTCAGCATTGCTGCGATTTCCCGGATCAAAGGGATTGCCTGGAACACCGTCGCCCGCTGGCTTGAGAAGGCAGCCCAAGTGTGTCGTCGATTCAATCACAGAAGGATCGCCGGCTTCGCTGCCGAAGAGCTTCAAGCCGACGAGATTCGCACGTTCGCGGGCAACAAGAAGACGCCGAGTTGGGTCTTCGTTACAATCGAGGTCTGGTCTCGGCTCTGGCCATCGACGGTGACGGGAAGGCGAAGCTACCGGAACACTCACGCTCTGTTTCGCGACCTTTCGAGGCGGATGAATTTCGAGCGTCTTCCCTTGATCGTCACGGATGGATTCGAATTCTACCAGAAGGTCATCCGTCGCTTCTTCGGTCCAGCGTGTCTCTACGGCCAGGTCCTAAAAACGCGCAGGAACGATCGTATCATCAAGGTCGAACGGAGAGCGCTGCACGGAGCCGCGTGGCGATTCGAAGACGCGCTCAATAACTCCGAGGACTCCTCGACATTGAACACGTCGTTCATCGAGCGGTTGAATCTGATCATCCGGCAAAGCTCGGCATACCTTTCGAGACGAACACTTTCCCACGCTCGCTCGACGGAGAGGCTCGATGAGCACCTGGAGTTGCTCCGTTGCTATTACAACTTCGTCCGACCGCACGGAGCTCTGAAGTTCGGACGTGAGATCCGAACTCCGGCTATGCAGGCTGGTCTGACCACGCGACGGCTCACCTTTCGAGACATCTTCTTGGCGACGACGATTCCTTTGTGGTTGCGGATCGAGGTTTTCTGGCTCACTAGGGTGCGCAACCCGGTCTCTTCCGCACCTGTACCACTGCCCGCAGCCGCGTAGCAACACTTGATGGCGGAAGCACCCGGACTGAGGTAACTGGTCGCTAGCTGGGAACAGCAGCAGATTCTCCTTGCTTTGATGATTCTTCCCGCTGAACTGGAATACGTATCCGACCGCAATGGCTGATTCAAGCGGCCTTTGGAAAGGTGCAAACTGCTGACCCGCTGGGCGTTCGATTATTTTGACCAGACGCGTATCGCTTGCTTCCAGCAAGCAATTGACCAACATCTATATACAATATAGAATACCCACATGAAAGCTATACAGGTGACTTTCGACGAGCAGTTGCTCGCGGAGCTCGACAACAGCGAAGAAGTGACGCGTGAGGGACGGTCCGCCGTACTGCGCCGTGCCGTCAAGGAGTACATCCGGCGGCGACGGCGACGCTCCATCGCAGATCAGTACCGCCAAGCCTATGGCAAGGAAGGTGGTCTCGGCGAGGAATACAAGGGTTGGGAGGAGCAGGGCGAATGGCCTCTCGACTGAATCGCGGTGAGATTTGGATGTTCACGTTCGCGCCGCCGGACAAACGACGCCCGGTTTTGGTGCTCACCCGACAAGAAGTTATTGAAATGCTGCGGACCGTCATGGTCGCCCCAATCACCTCGACGATGCATGGAGCCCCCAGTGAAGTCATCGTTGGGACCGACGAAGGCTTGAAGAGAGAATCGGCGATAAACCTTGATCACGTGCAGACCGTGGACAAAGCGCGCCTCAAACGCTTTATCGGCAGCGTCGGGCCAGAGAAGATGACTGCGGTTTGCCAGGCCCTCAACATAGCTACAGGATGTGCAAGCTGACTTTGTTTAGGCTAATTGGTGGGGACGAGTCGCTTGAGCTCTTCGAACCAGTTGAGGACGACGTGGATTGGTTGTGATCCACAAAAAAGAAGATCAGCCAGAATCAGCCGACCATAGCAGGTCTAAACCTCGCAATCAACGCTGGATCGACTTTTCGCAGAGCACAACCGGTGCTTCCGCCATCAAGTGTTGCTACGCGGCTGCGGGCAGTGGTACAGGTGCGGAAGAGACCGGGTTGCGCGCCCTACTGAGCAGGAAAACCTCGATCCGCGACCACAAAGGAATCGTCGTCGCCAAGAAGATGTCTCGAAAGGTGAGCCGTCGCGTGGTGAGACCGGCCTGCATAGCCGGAGTTCGGATCTCACGTCCGAACTTCAGAGCTCCGTGCGGTCGGACGAAGTTGTAATAGCAACGGAGCAACTCCAGGGGTGCTTGCTCCATTTACTGTTGCGGGCTCGTCCACGTCGTCGTGCGAGGACGGCACTTATGCACAGCTTGGCGCAAGCTGAAGCCCGGTGATATTAGAATCTGATGTAACCTACTGCAATACAAAATCTTCCCCTTATGCGTCCCCGGCGCGTGGGTCTTGAGTATGTTTGTGTTTTTGGACACGACGCGATCGGCAAGTTGGTCGATGGAGATGTTGGTGTGTAGCCCTCGACCGCGCGAGCCGCTTCTCCCACACGTAGAAAAAGCTTCGAACCAGGGACATCGACGAAATGCGGAGATGGCTAGTCGGTGCCGGACGCCTCGCTGTAGTCGCGGAGCATCTTCTTGAGCTCCATCTGGTGAAGCTCCTCTTGCCCGACCATGGTGCGCGCGAACTCCTCTAGGTAGATACTGGAATTCTCTACCTGTGCATCGTCAAAACTGCTCCGCCCACGAAATCAAGGACTTACGCTCCGCTTGAATTCCGGGCCGAAGACGGCGAAACTCCGCCGCTATGCTCAACGTTGTTGTCTTCCTCGTCTCACTTGGTGTCCGTGCCATTCGGGCGATGTGTCGGCGCCGCGCCGACCTGGTGTTGGAGAACGTCGCTTTGCGGCAGCAAGTGGCGGCGCTGAAGAAAGAGCGCCCACGCCCACCGCTCGGAGACACGGAACGGGCTTTCTGGGTTGCTCTTCGAGGTTCGTGGCCCGTGTGGGCGAGCCGCCTGCTCATCGTCCACGCGGACACCGTGGCCCGTTGGCATCGCGACCGATTCCGACGGTACTGGGCAAAGATGTCGCAGCGCCGCCATCCCGGTCGGCCTCGGATTGATGCCGAGATTCGCCGCCTCGTCCGCACGATGGCGCAAGACGGCTGGGGGGCGCCACGCATCCATGCTGAGCTCACCAAGCTCGGTTTCATCATCTCCGAGATTACGGTGTCGCGATACCTACCGCGGCATCCTGCGGAGCCCGACCAGCTGAAGCGATGGATGGCTTTCTTGCGCAACCATAAAGACGATATCGCCGCCATGGATCTGTTCACCGTGCCCACTGCTTCGCTCCGGTTGCTGTATGGCTTCTTCGTCATCGAGCACGGCCGTCGGCACATCGTTCACTTCAACGCCACGTTCCACCCGACGTCTGCTTGGGTTATTCAGCAACTGCGTGAGGCGTTTCCCTACGACACTGCTCCGAAATATCTCATCTTCGATCGCGACTTCATCTTTAGCGCTGCGGTCATCGAGTTCATCAAAGCAACGGGCACAAAACCCGTTCGCACTTCGTTTCGCAGCCCATGGCAAAACGGAACTGCGGAGCGGTGGGTCGGCAGCTGCCGTCACGAGCTCCTTGAGCACGTCGTGGTTCTCGGCGCATGTCATCTCATCCGGCTCGTGCAAGCTTACATCAGCTACTATCACGAGGACCGTTGCCACTTGGGGCTGAACAAGGACACACCGAGCTTGAGAGCGGTCACGCACCGACCATCTCCTACGGCGAAAGTAGTCGCACTGCCGCGAGTCGGTGGATTGCACCATCGATACGAGTGGCGAGAGGCAGCCTGAGTCAGCTTGGTCGCTCGCGTTATTCGGCTGGTCGCCGAGAAGTTCGTCCTCAGCACCTTCCCTCGCGCGCTGACCACGCTCTCCAGCATGTGCTCGAGGGCAGTCCGGGCCTAGAGTCCAGTCCCGGACAGATAATGATGATGGACACGATCGGAAATGTCTCCCCCGTCGAGTACGAGATGAACTACTATCGGTCGCAGGAAGGCTCGCTAGAGATGGCGAGACTCAACTAAAACAGTCTCCGGAAAACCCGGGGCGGTTCAGTTCACTTTAGCAAGTAAAAATGTTCGGGTTATATTATCTGCCAGAGCAATATTCCCAACGATGACAGACCAAGAACTCATCGAGCTTGTCGCCATTGGTGAACGGCGTGGTGTGGAGTTCAAGGGACCGAGATCTCGAACGAATCGCCATCAATTAGCTGAAGTCGCGCGCGCGGTTCTAGGGATGACGAATAAGCGTGACGGCGGCCTTGTGCTCATTGGTGTTTCGGACAACCATCAAATACAAGGGTTGACTCCGGCCCAGGCAGACACCTGGCGGAACGCAGATGCTGTTCGGGCTTCTCTTGCTAGCTACGCCGATCCGTTTGTTCGAGTCGATACAGAAGTCATGGTCATTGCGGCGGGACCTAGCCAGGGTCGAACAATAGCAATCCTGACGATCCACGAATTCGAGACCGTGCCGGTACTTTGTAGAAAACCAGTTCTCGCGCCTGGGGGTGCCGAGATCCTGCGCGCGGGCGCCTGTTATGTCCGAAGCAATCAGCTCCCTGCTACCACGGCAGTTGCCGACTACGTCCATTTCAGAGAGTTGTTGGATCTAGCGGTCGAAAAGGGAGTACGGGAGTTCTTGATACGCGTGAGAGGAGCTGGGATCGAAGCGACCGGAGCCGCGCTCGCTACCGATGCTGAGCGCTTCGCAGCTCAGAAGGCTCAGGCCCTCAATGAGTGATCTAACGCAAAAGATCAAGACGGCGGGATACGTCGAGGTGAGCATTCACCCCGGTTGCTTCGTGGTCGATCGGGTTCAGCCGATCACATCACTGTTTCAAATTGTTCAAAGGTGCAAGGTCTTGTTGCGTGGCTGGGATTATCCTCATATAGACCCCAGTACACCCGATCCTGTTCCCGACATCGACTTCGTGGAACAGGAGAGCGAGTGGAGGCACCATCTCGAATGGTGGCGCCTGTACCAGTCAGGACTGTTCCTATCCCTGCGTGGCATCTGTCACGACTGGCGAGATCAATCTGATCTCTGGCCAGCGGATAAGAACTGGCGCCGCGGTGATCTTCTGGTAATTGAAGACACTCTCTTGACGTTAGTGGAGATCTTCGAATTCGCTGCCAGACTTTCCAATACCGGCGCGGGTGATGACCGGATGCATGTCGACATCACGTTTGGAGGTCTAAAGGGCAGGGATTTGGTCGTTAGCAGTATCACGCGCGATTTTATTGATACGCAAAGGGCTCGCATTCGAGAGTTTTCAAAGAAGTTCGACGTACCGAGCGGCGAGCTGGTCGCAGAACCAAGGAGCCTTGCGATTTGTGCCAGCCAGGAGTTGTTTCGTCGCTTCGGCAAGGAATTTCAGACCGATCTATTGCGAGACTGGCTCGACGAATTGATCCGCCGGTAAGGAATCGGCACATCGGTCGGAACCCATCGGACTCTAAGGTTGCTCCCGCAATTAAGTGTTGGTGAGATAGCGCTAAGACCCTTACGGTGCATTAAATTACAGCCAAAATAGCGCTGGTGACCTTCGCTGCGCGCTAAATGGAGCGTAAGTCTGTTGCGCCCCTGATTTCTTGGACAGAATAAGCCCACTATAATCAAGCAGCCGGTTCGAGCGCAAGACGTTCTCGCGCCTGAACCGGAGATTGAAATCCAAGGCGCTCGATCAACCAGGATCGGTTGTAGAGAGCGCGGAACTCCTGAAGGGCGTGAAACAGTTCCGGTATGGAACGGAAGTGGCGAACCCAGAGCAATTGTTCCTTGAGCGTTTTGAAAAGACGTTCGATGCAGCCGTTGCCCTCGGGTTCACGGACAAAGGCGGGCGAGGACTCGATCCCGAGGAACCGGATTTCGTTCTGAAAGTCATCTCTCATGAACTGCGATCCGTTGATCGTGGCGAAGCTGGAGTCCTGTCGCGCCATGGGCGTGAAAGCCGCCGAAGTGCTCGTTAACGCCTTGCCGGATCGGATCCAGGGCCTGAAAACGAGTCGCCCGTTTGACCGCATGGATGCCGACACACTCCGCAGTGCAATGATCGACCGCGGCGAACACGGTGACCTGGCCCGCCTCGATCGTCACGGTGGCCGTGGCGTCAATGCCCCACATCTGATTCGGGCGCTCGGTCACGATGGTTCCGGTATGCGCCTTCTCGACGACGGGCGCCGCTTGCCGCTGGGGCGCCAGCAGCTGCGCGTCCCGCATCAGGCGCAGGACCCGGGTGTGCCTTCTATTTATTCATCCGCCAGCCCATGGGTCGGAAGTCAGCCCTGCGGCGCGAAATACCCTGGATTCTGCGCGGATTCCAAGGGCGTCTAAGCTGCTGATTTGTGGTCTATTTCAAAAGGGCCGAGTTTTGGCACAGGACGCCGTCGCCCGTTGGCTCGAGAAGGCAGCCCAAGTGTGTCGTCGATTCAATCACAGAAGGATCGCCGGCTTCGCTGCCGAAGAGCTTCAAGCCGACGAGATTCGCACGTTCGCGGGCAACAAGAAGACGCCGAGTTGGGTCTTCGTTACGATCGAGGTCTGGTCTCGGCTCTGGCCATCGACGGTGACGGGAAGGCGAAGCTACCGGAACACTCACGCTCTGTTTCGCGACCTTTCGAGGCGGATGAATTTCGAGCGTCTTCCCTTGATCGTCACGGATGGATTCGAATTCTACCAGAAGGTCATCCGTCGCTTCTTCGGTCCAGCGTGTCTCTACGGCCAGGTCCTCAAGACGCGCAGGAACGATCGTATCATCAAGGTCGAACGCAGAGCGCTGCACGGAGCCGCGTGGCGATTCGAAGACGCGCTCAATAACTCCGAGGACTCCTCGACATTGAACACGTCGTTCATCGAGCGGTTGAATCTGACCATCCGGCAAAGCTCGGCATACCTTTCGAGACGAACGCTTTCCCACGCTCGCTCGACGGAGAGGCTCGATGAGCACCTGGAGTTGCTCCGTTGCTATTACAACTTCGTCCGACCGCACGGAGCTCTGAAGTTCGGACGTGAGATCCGAACTCCGGCTATGCAGGCTGGTCTGACCACGCGACGGCTCACCTTTCGAGACATCTTCTTGGCGATGACGATTCCTTTGTGGTCGCGGATCGAGGTTTTCGTGCTCAGTAGGGCGCGCAACCCGGTCTCTTCCGCACCTGTACCACTGCCCGCAGCCGCGTAGCAACACTTGATGGCGGAAGCACCGCACAGGACGAGGTCCGGGAAACGCCTTCGATACCGGTGCGGCGAGTGCGGAAAGACGTTCTCCTCGACGAAAGGCACGCCCTACTACCGTCTCCAACATCGAAGAGCTATTTTCGATGGGGTCATCGCTCTCAGAGTCGAGGGTGTCAGCATTTCCTCGATTTCCCGGATCAAAGGGATTGCCTGGAACACCGTCGCCCGCTGGCTCGAGAAGGCAGCCCAAGTGTGTCGTCGATTCAATCACAGAAGGATCGCTGGCTTCGCTGCCGAAGAGCTTCAAGCCGACGAGATTCGCACGTTCGCGGGCAACAAGAAGACACCGAGTTGGGTCTTCGTTACAATCGAAGTCTGGTCTCGGCTCTGGCCATCGACGGTGACGGGAAGGCGAAGCTACCGGAACACTCACGCTCTGTTTTGCGACCTTTCGAGACGGATGAATTTCGGACGTCTTCCCCTGATCGTCACGGATGGATTCGAATTCTACCAGAAAGTCATCCGTCGCTTCTTCGGTCCAGCGTGTCTCTACGGCCAGGTCCTAAAAACGCGCAGGAACGATCGCATCATCAAGGTCGAACGGAGAGCGCTGCACGGAGCCGCGTGGCGATTTGAAGACGCGCTCAATAACTCCGAGGACTCCTCGACATTGAACACGTCGTTCATCGAGCGGTTGAATCTGACCATCCGGCAAAGCTCGGCATACCTTTCGAGACGAATACTTTCTCACGCTCGCTCGACGGAGAGGCTCAATGAGCACCTGGAGTTGCTCCGTTGCTATTACAACTTCGTCCGACCGCACGGAGCTCTGAAGTTCGGACGTGAGATCCGAACTCCGGCTATGCAGGCCGGTCTGACCACGCGACGGCTCACCTTTCGAGACATCTTCTTGGTGACGACGATTCCTTTGTGGTCGCGGATCGAGGTTTTCGTGCTCACTGGGGCGCGCAACCCGCTCTCTTCCGCACCTGTACCACTGCCCGCGGCCGCGTAGCAACACTTGATGGCGGAAGCACCCTCCTGTCCGTGAAAGGTGACCTGACCCCATGGTTAGTACCACGTTGTATCTCAGTCGTTCGGTGCTGACAAGGGCTGATACCTCACGGGGTTGCTACGTTTCTACCATCGGGAAGCCGCATGAATATTTTGACCTCACGACCAACTCGAGACACGAGAGTACAACCGGAGACGGCCTCACAGCGGTCTTGGCCATGGCCAGAACTTTCAGCGAGTAGAGTAGTCGAAGCCGTCAGTGCAACACTTGATAGCAGAAGCACCGGTGAGCTGCTGCTGAGGGCTGAATCGTCGAAGGCAGCACGCGGAGGAAATGTTAGAAGCCGAGTCAGCCTTTTCCGAAGTCTTTCCAGCAGGTCTGTCAATCTCATATCGTTCACCACGTTCCGGAGTTCGTAGGGATCGCTCCGTAGATTGTAGAGTTCATCGTATTCCATACCCAACTCAGGGTATCGAATGTATTTCCAGCGCTCCGTTCGGAGCGCTTCCCATGTAGGGGTGCGTGGGAAACGGCTCTCTCTGAAATACTCGGCCGCGAACATGTCCCTCCACCCTTCCTTCTTTCCTTTCAGGAGCGGCAAAAACGAACGACCGTGCACCTCGGCAGGAACGGGCACACCCCCAAGTTCAAGCAGCGTAGGGGCCAAGTCCACGTTCAGGACGATCTGGTCGATTCTCGCCCCTGGACGTGTGAGCGGAGGGTAACGCACGAGGAGTGGAATGCGGATCGCTTCCTCGTATGCCCAGCGCTTGTCACGCAGACCGTGCTCCCGCAAGAAGAACCCGTTGTCGCTCGTGAGAATGACGGCTGTTTGGTCTAGGACTCCTTCCTGCGCCAGCGTCCTGAGAATCCGTCCCACACCCTCGTCGACCGACTTCAGAAGTCTCAATTTTTTGCGGATAGCTTCATCAGAGAGTCCGTCTCCGGGACTCGGGGGCTTGGTCAGCGTCAGGGCTGGCTTGCCCTTTAGCGTATCCTGGCACCCGGGCGAGCAGGGAACCGGTGCGCCACGGTACAGGTCCGTGTGCCGGTCGGGTGGATCCAGCGGCCCGTGGACTTGTGCATCGTCAAAACTGCTCCGCCCACGAAATCAAGGACTTACGCTCCGCTTGAATTCCGGGCCGAAGACGGCGAAACTCCGCCGCTATGCTCAACGTTGTTGTCTTCCTCGTCTCACTTGGCGTCCGTGCCATTCGGGCGATGTGTCGGCGCCGCGCCGACCTGGTGTTGGAGAACGTCGCTTTGCGGCAGCAAGTGACGGCGCTGAAGAAAGAGCGCCCACGCCCACCGCTCGACGACACGGAACGGGCTTTCTGGGTTGCCCTTCGAGGTTCGTGGCCCGTGTGGGCGAGCCGCCTGCTCATCGTCCACGCGGACACCGTAGCCCGTTGGCATCGCGACCGATTCCGACGGTACTGGGCAAATATCTCGCAGCGCTGCCATCCCGGTCGGCCTCGGATTGATGCTGAGATTCGTCGCCTCGTCCGCACGATGGCGCAAGACGGCTGGGGGGCGCCACGCATCCATGCTGAGCTCACCAAGCTCGGTTTCATCATCTCCGAGAGCACGGTGTCGCGATACCTGCCGCGGCGTCCCGCGGAGCCCGACCAGCTGAAACGATGGATGGCTTTCTTGCGCAACCATAAAGACGATATCGCCGCCATGGATCTGTTCACCGTGCCCACCGCGTCGCTCCGGCTGCTGTACGGCTTCTTCGTCATCGAGCACGGTCGCCGGCACATCGTTCACTTCAACGCCACGTTCCACCCGACGTCTGCTTGGGTTATTCAGCAACTACGCGAGGCGTTTCCCTACGACACCGCTCCGAGATATCTCATCTTCGATCGCGACTTCATCTTTAACGCTGCGGTCATCGAGTTCATCAAGGCAACGGGCACAAAACCCGTTCGCACTTCGTTTCGCAGCCCATGGCAAAACGGAACCGCGGAGCGGTGGGTCGGCAGCTGCCGTCGCGAGCTCCTTGAGCACGTCGTGGTTCTCGGTGCATGTCATCTCATCCGGCTCGTGCGAGCTTACATCAGCTACTATCATGAGGACCGTTGCCACTTGGGGCTGAACAAGGACACACCGAGCTTGAGAACGGTCACGCACCGACCGTCTCCTACGGCGAAAGTAGTCGCACTGCCGCGAGTCGGTGGACTGCACCATCGATACGAGTGGCGAGAGGCAGCCTGAGTCAGCTTGGTCGCTCGCGTTACTCGGCTGGTCGCCGAGAAGTTCGTCCTCAGCACCTTCCCTCGCGCGCTGACCACGCTCTCCAGCATGTGCTCGAGGGCGGTCCGGGCCCTAGAGTCCAGTCCCGGATTAATAATGATGATGGACAGCCGCACTGTGCAAGGATCGGGGTGCGGTCAGAACAAATTCATGGAAGCCTTACGGGAGTTCTGGATCGGGATGAGCTGATCGAAGCCGCTGATCATGAAAACTTCATGGATGTGCTCATGCATGTCGCACAGGACGAGCTTCCCCTGGGTTGCGCTGAGCTTCTTGGCCGTGATGAGAAGCACCCTCAGGCCGAAACTACTGATGAAGTTCAGACGGCTGAAATCGACGATCAAGCGCTGTTCGCCTTTGCTGATGTGATCCATGACGATGGATTCGAATGCGCGTGCGTTCGTGCTGTCGAGCCGGCCGACCGGCAACAGTACCAAGACGTCGTTGTCTCGTTCTTCAACAACTTCAATGTTCATCGATACGCCTCTTCCTTGGATCGGGAGCGATTCCCGACGGCGTCCTGTGCCAAAACTCGGCCCTTTTGAAATAGACCATAAATCAGCAGCTTAGTGTCTGTGTTTGCGACCGGGCCAAGGGCCGTAGGCTTTACAATCGTCTGGCCCCGAGGGTGTTATCTTTCAGCTCCATGATGACGTACCACGTGTAATTCCTAGTGCTCGTTCTGGCTGGCTGGGTCAACCGCCAGCAGCAGGATGTGATCGACCACCTGCAAGAGGAGAACCGCGTGCTCCGAGCCGGGCTTCGGGGCAAGCGTCTCAAGCTCTCTGAGGACGATCGGCCCAGGCTTTGGGCGATGCTTTCGTCATTGACTGTTGCTAGCATACGGGGAAGGCTTTTTAGTGCAGTAGATTACATCAGATTTTAACGTCACTGGACTTCAGCTTGCGCCAAACCGTGCATAAGCGCCGTCCTCACACGACGACATGGACGAGCCGGCAACAGTAAACGGAGTAAGCACCGGTCGGTTGATCGAGTCGGCGAAGCAGTAGTCATCCTTGGTCATGAAATCACTTTTTCTCGTCAAGTACGACTGAGCTGATGTCGAGCCTTCGGGAAAAAATGCCCGTACTATCAGCTCTCGTATGCAACCTTGATACGCTGCTCTAGCCGGCGGCGCCTCCCTCCCGACGTACCATCTCCACGATAACGGTTCGGACTTCCTCCCTGCTACGCACCTCGCGCGTGAATGGCACGCGTATCCCTTTCATCTCGTCGTCGGTGGTCAAGCGCACGTGGAAGCCGAGACGGTCGACGGCAGTCATCTTCGCGTCTTCAGCTTCGATGCCGGCGACAGCGCGCGCGAGCAACAGCATCGCGTCCACGTGATCTTCGTTCATGTGCTCGATGATGCCAAACGCAGCATCTGCGAGCGGATCGGGCTCGGCAGTACGATAGTCATCGGCGCCCACCCATCCCATGACCCCGAATCCACCGACGAAGTACACGTCGACGATGTCCATTTGGAAAAAAGCGAAGTCTTTGAAGTCGACCCAATAAGACGCGTTTTGGTAACGCACCAAGTACTCTTGGCGTACGTGCGCGAGCGCGGACTCGGGTGTTTTCGCCACGTGGCCGACGAGGGTGACACGTCCCGCGCCCAGAGGATCCTCGGCTGCGCCGGCTTCGGTAACGAGAAGGCTGGCGCGATCGTTCGCGAGCACGTTTTGGGTGTGCATTGCCATGGTGCTAATGAGAAACGTCGGGCAACCGCGCTCATCGAGGCCGTAAGGCGCAACCGAGCCGAACGGGAACTCAGCCACTTTCTGCGACAGCGTCGACAGGGTTCCCACCCGACCGACGTGCACCAGGGTTCGCGCTCTTTCGGCGTAGGTGGGCTCGGGTGCGGTGGGTTCGGTCGCATCGCTCGGCCGTGCGTGCTGAGGCGCTTTATCTTTCACAGAGGGAAATAACGCTCGAACTTGGCAACATTTTAACCTGGAATCTATCCAAAACAAGGAGAACGAAAACGAGGCTACAGACGGAGAATAGAGGGAGAACGACCATACCCATGCTGAACCTACCACACCCGAGGGCGCTCGGCGGCAGCAAGACGCGATGTGACGCGCGACAAGTAGGTGCGCGGCGGTACCCCGTCCTGTGCCAAAACTCGGCCCTCTTGAAATAGCCGGGTGCTTGCGCTGTTTGCTGTTGGTGATGTGTACGTATCCCTTTGCAAAAACAGCGCTTACGCTCCATTTAGCGCGCGGCGAAGGTCGCGAGCGCTATTCTGGCTGTAATTTAACGCAGCGTAAAGTCTTAGCGTCATCTCACCAACTGAAGTGACCCCGCTTTCGTGGACAGGTTAAGAGTTAGGGATCAAGCGTCGCGATAGTACCTCCTTTCGAATTGGATAGGCGAGCAATAGTCGATGGCGGAGTGTCGTCGTCGCGGGTTGTACCAGCCTTCGATGAAATCGAAGGTCGCCATGCGCGCCTCAGCGTGGTAGCGAAACGACCGGCGCTCGATCAGCTCGCACTCGAGCGTCGCGAAGAAGCTCTCGCACATCGCATTGTCGTAACAGTCCCCGACCGAACCCATCGACGGTCGCACCCCGGCCTCCCGGCATCGCTGGCCGAACGCTAGTGACGTGTACTGCGTGCCCTGGTCCGAGTGATGGATGACGTCGCCGGGCTTGCGTTGGAACAGCGCCATGTCGAGGGCGCTCAAGACGAGCGACGTCCGCAGGTGGGTAGCCATTGCCCATCCGACGATGCGTCGGCTGAAGGCGTCCAGCACGACGGCGAGGAACAAGAAGCCCGACCACGTGGGCACGTAGGTGATATCGGCGACCCACAGGCGGTCGGGCCGGTCCACCTCGAAATTCCTGTCGACGAGATCGGGGGCGGGACGGGCGTCGTCACAGCGAATCGTAGTGTGCGCCCTCTTGCGCCGGTGAACACCTTGAATGCCAGCCTCGCGCATTAGCCGCGCTACACGCTTGTGTGAGACGTGGAGCTCGTGTGTCTCTCGTAGCTCGTGGAGGATCCTCGGCGCGCCGTACGTGCTCCGCGACGCGGTGTGAATCGCCCGGATCTTCTCAAGCAACTCCGCATCCGACACCGCGCGGGCCGACGGGGCACGCTCAAGCCACGCATAGTAGCCGCTGGCGGAGACGTCCAGCAGTCGGCACATCGTGGCAACCGGTAGTGAATCCTGGTTCGCCCTCACGAATCGGAAGGCTTCGGTGGTACCGACTCGGTCTCCCGAGCGAACCAGGCCGCGGCTTTTGAGAGGATCTCCCGCTCCAACCGTAGTTGACGGTTCTCCCGTCGCAGGCGGCGGAGCTCCGCACGCTCCTCACTCGTCAGACCGTCCTGCCTGCGACCCTCGTCGAGATCCGCCTGGTTCACCCAGTTCCGGATCGTCTGGCCCGAGGGCTCAAACTCTCGCGCCAGCTCTTCGGAGCCGCGGCCAGCTCGCACCAGCTCTACCATTTGGCGCCGGAATTCGGCCGCGTATCTGTTTCCCTGCTTTGACATCGTGGACTCCTGTCTCCCAAAGGATTAGGTGTCCACGAAAGCGGGTCAAGTCCACAACACTTAATGGCGGAAGCACCACACGCAACGACTCTTGGAGCCGATCGGAAATGTCTCCCCCGTCCTGTGCCAAAACTCGGCCCCTTTGAAATAGACCATAAATCAGCAGCTTAGTGTCTATGTTTGCGACCGGGCCAAGGCGGCGCAAGGGCCTTGAGTTCGTTTGTTTATTTGGACACGACGGGCACCGACAGCATGCCCGTCTCGATGCGCGCCGCGTTCAGGAGGTTGTCACCCTTCCCAGGGCATTTTGGCGTTTCGTCGTTCGAACAAGTGTCGACCTAGAGTGCTTCTATCCCACGCCGGAGCTCGGCGTATCGGATTGGACAGGCCGCCTCGCGCACGGCGGCCAGCGACACGCGCAGCCGCCCGGGGCCAGCGCGCCTCGACGACCGCCGTCGGGACAACATAGAAGTCCAACTGGGTGAGGTCAAGGGGGTCGAGCGTTGCCTTGTCCATGTGCTTCTGGTGCACGAAGACGTAGACGTCCGCGTGCCTGCCCGCCCGATCCTCCCTGGTGCCGGTCTCTTGATCCCAGGCGCGGGTAGGCTTGACGGAGAAGTTAACTTGGGAAAGTTCCTTCTGGGCCCACGACTGCAGATACGCGGAGCACTTGACCTGGATCGTCTTGCCTGCTTTCGTTTTCACGTCGACGGTGTCCCAGGACTGCCGAACGCCGTCGTGGGTGCCAAGGGCCGCAGCCCACGATGAACTCGGCGAACCAACCCCGCACGACGTTGTCTGCGAGATCCGATGCGGCCCATCGCCAGAAGTCGAGCACGGTGAGCCTAGGCACCGGGCGGCCATCGTCGATGACGGGCTCGGCGCCGGTTAGACGCGCGGGTAAGAGCTCCGGGAGCGGCCAGTCGCGGGACGCCGGTTCCGGCGGCACGCTGGTCTTGTCGGTTGCATGCGCCGATTCCGGAACGACGTAGCCGAGCATCCATCCCTCGACCTCACGCACGGCTGCCGACAAGGGTGCCCCGTCGGGGCGTCTTTCGAGGACAACCTCCAACATCGCCAGCAGGCCAATGACCGCATCGAACGGATCCTCACCGTTCGGGTCCGGACCGAAACCGTCGAGCAACACCTCGCGCAACGCCGGGGATAGGCGGACGGCTTTGTCGGTTTCCGCGGTCGTGACGAGCGAGCGCCCGACTCGCTGTCGGTACCTCGAGTCCCGCTTTCCGCCCCTCGGGCTAGGTAGCTCCAAGTTAAGGAGTCGAACGGCGTCGGCGGGGTACGTCTCAGCGACCACGCAGCCAGCTTCTTGCAGCAGCTTCTCAAGGGCACCATCGAACGGCCAGAGCCTCGCGCCTTCGGCGAGGGCGGGTCGCAGCACCTCCGTCCATCCCGACAGAGTGGCGCGCCCGACCTGCTTGGGACCGAGGGTCCAGAACAGGCATTCGGCTGCCGGACGGCCCAACTGACCACGGTCACACTCTCGCAGCAGGTCCTTCCAGCGGGTCGCGCGGAAGGCCTCGACGAGGTCATCCTTGCGGGCCCCCCTGCCGTTACCCTCTGGGTAGAAGGGGCGGAGGAGGGAGATCTCGGCAGCGACGCGGGCCGGCTTGGCGAACTCATCCCACGGCGGTGCGCCGAGGCCGTCGAGGAGAGCGCGGAAGTGTCGGACACCGGCTACCCGTGCATAAGCGGTGGGTACGCCAATGGGAAAATCAAATCCCGCGAGGATGGTCGCTGAGGGCGAGGGCACCAAGGACGCGATCAATCGCCGGGCGTCGCCGACGGAGCGGGGCGCATCGGCGACGTAGCCGTCGCCCCGGAGGTGCGCTGTCGCTACCCAGCGCTTCACCGGTAAAATGCTCCAGTCCGCATGGGCAACGACTGTAGGAACGTTCGTCATCGGTCACGCCATCCTACCTTGAACCGATAAGGTGGCTTTCAGACGGCTTTCCCCGCAGCCGCGTCTACCAGCGCACTGGGCATAACGGGATGATCTTAGCATCATCACAAGGGCCCGACGGATCGGCCACAACGCTCGCCGTCCTGAAGATCCGAGTCGAAGAACACTAATCCACGCCGCGGGCCGCGCTAGTGAGGATCTGCTGGATAAACCGCGGGTTGACTCCGACGTTCTCGCAGAGCCAAACGAGGCAATCCATTTCCTGCTGGTCGATCGATCCGTCCGCGTAGGAAATCACAACAATGTCCCGAAACTGTTAGCAGAAGTCGCCGGTATCGTCACACCGGAAACCCTGCTGACTTGGCACCGAAGGCCGTCGTGTCCAAAAACACAAACGAACTCAAGACCGTAGCGCCGGGACGTTTCGGATTAGAGGTGTCTACGCTTGGTTGGCCAATGGAAGCGGTTGTGCCTTCTATTTATTCATCCGCCAGCCCCATGGGTCGGAAGTCAGCCCTGCGGCGCGAAATACCCTGGATTCTGCGCGGATTCCCAAGGGCGTAGGAACCCGCGCAACGCTGAATTATAGTGTCCAGTTAAACTACTGTAAACACATTATTTTTTATGTTTAGACATAATTTAGTTATTCCATTAGGCGGTCCCCCCATCCTCGCGCTGTGCCTTCTATTTATTCATCCGTCAGCCCATGGGTCGGAAGTCAGCCCTGCGGCGCGAAATACCCTGGATTCTGCGCGGATTCCAAGGGCGTCTAAGCTGCTGATTTGTGGTCTATTTCTAAAAGGCCGAGTTTTGGCACAGGACGGGGTACCTTCGCCACGCGTACGTCCTCTCCCGCCTCTTCCATCCACACGAGATCGGTAAACGTACCGCCCACGTCGACGCCGACAATCTTACGGGGCTTGCGGGGCTGGCTGGACATTTCTGGTGACGGGGCTAGCCCGGCGTCCTTCGGGCATCAAATGGGCGCATCCGGTGCGACCCACTCCCGCTGCAAACGGTCGGGAAGAAGTCCCATGCGAGGTTGTCTTTCTGGAATTAGCACGTAAAGCGAGGTTGAGACTTGGCCGAGCTGTTCGAAGTGTTGGAACGCCGGGGACTCTTGCCATGCGGCACTGGCCTCGGTTTTCTCCCAGTAGGTAAGCAAGACGTATTGCACCGGCGCGGCCTGGGGTAAGACGCCCACCGGGCCGGTGAATACGTAGGGCGTGGGGATGGGGGAACCTCTCAGCGTCTCGTACGGCAGAACGCCGAATCGAGAAGTCTCCACGGCCGCCGCGTTGGCAACGTTATGTTCCTCGGGACTCAGCGGCTGGTCGCGGAGCAACACCGCCTCGCACAGGAGCTTCCCCTCGGCGGTCTCGGCCGCTGATAGCAAGCGTCCTTTGCGAACGTAGTAGGCGTACCAAAACGAATCCCTCGCTTCGTCTTGCACATCGTTATGTGTTCGGTCCGCTTGCCAGTGTTCCATGTCTTGCAGACTCCGAAACTTGGCAGTGAAAAAGCCCCAGTCGGTACCGGTAATGGAACCGCCATAGGTTTCGACGAAGCCGGGCTGCTGGGCGGCGTAGGGCCTTATCTCTGCATCCCGCTGGTCCGAGTCGGCCTTTTTTTCGGGGCGAGCGAGGAAGCCTCCCTCCGCGATATGAAGCGTTGATTTTGCTGTTTTCATCTCCGCGAGAATCTACCTTAATTCGACGGCTTTTTGCCAACGGAGCTCCTGCAATCGCAAGCTGCTCGCCGCCATGATATACGGTTGGGACATGGGAACCCTGCCGCGTTGCACTACAATCGCATGCCTGGTCTCGGTGATTTCGGGTTTGACCGCAGAGTCCGCGCCCTCCCAACGTGCGGGCGTCGACGAGGAGGGGACGAGGGCGATTCGTAGCTATACGACGCGCCCGGAGTTCCTCTCTCCGCTCGTCGATCCCTTGCCCGCGTCCATCGATGGCGTACCACCGCCGCGAGAGGTTCTCGGTTACACCGTAGGTCAGCCTGGCAAGATGACCTACTACGCGGACATCGTTCGTTATATGGAAGCGCTGGCTGAAAAATCTGCGCGAGTCGATTCATTCTTCATCGGGACATCGAGCGAAGGACGCCGCATCATCGCGCTCGCCGTCAGCTCGGAAGAGAACATCCGGCAAATCGAGAAATACAAATCCATGACCGCCGCGCTCGCAGACCCTAGACTAACCTCCGAGGCACGGTCCGCGGACATCGTTCGAGAAGGAAAACCCATCTACGCGGTGATGGGAGCGGTTCAGGGGGCGGAGACCGCGAGCCCCGAAATGATGATGGAGCTGGCGTACCGCTTGGCGGTCAGCGATGATCCGACACTCGAGCGGATTCGTCACGAAGTGATCGTTCTCATTCTGCCAGTCTTCGAGCCCGACGGGCGCGATCGATATGCCGATTGGTACTCGCGTCACCTGATCGACATTACCGATCAGACGCAGTGGAAACCGGCCTCGCCCTACTGGAGCAAGTATCTCTACCACGACACGAACCGGGACGGCATCGTTCTTTCCCAGCCGGCGACCCGTGCCTTGCTCGAGCTCTTCGACAGTTTCCACCCTCAGGTGATAGACGACTTCCACGAGTCCTTGCCGTTTCTCTACATCTTCACCGGAACCGGACCGAACTATCCTAACTACGGCCCCATCTACGAAACGGAGCTATCGTGGTTGGCTCATTACGAGCTAGCTCAAATGAATCGCTGGGGTATGCCCGGCGTTTGGGTGTATGACTTCGCGCAGGCTTGGTACCCGGGGTACGTAGCTTGGATCGCGGTCAATCGAAATGCGGCAGGCCGCTTCCATCAATCCTTCGGCAATGCGGGGGCCAGCACGATGAGACGCGAGCTCACCGAGCCGATTCTATCTATTTTCAATCACACCCGGACGTACGCGAACCGTCTCAGTCGGGAGTGGTTTCGGCCGGTCCCACCCTACCGGGAAGTCGAATGGTCCCATCGGAACAGTATCAATTACCAACAGACTGCGGTGTTGAGCGCATTGGATCTGGTTGCCCGTCACCCCGAGACGCTACTCGAGAACTTCTGGAAAAAGAGCTCCAACTCCCTTCATCGGGGGAGGACCGAGCCACCTTACGCATGGGTAGTCCCCTCGGGGCAGGGGAGCGTTGGGCATCGAGACGCTGACGCACGGGCCACCTCGCTGGTCAACCTCGTTCGTCGCCACGGGATCGAGGTCCACCGACTGACTGCCGAAATGACGTTGGCGTCGGTAGTGGATACGAGCGGCGTCGATGGCGGAGCGAGCGTGGAAGCGGTCGGCGCGGGTGAGGCACGCTTGCCTCGGGGTTCCTACGTCGTCCGCATGGACCAGCCTTACCGGAACTTCATCCAGACCCTGTTCGAGATTCAGAAATATCCGAAGAACGCCCCCCCTTCCTATGACGACACCGCCTGGACACTTGGCCTCATGTACGGCGTCCGCACGATGGAAGTGCGGGACCAAGCCATTTTGAACGCCGCGATGGAGCCGGTGGTGACGGAGGTACCGAACGGCTACACGGAGACGAAGGCCTTGAAGCGTCGCTTCGAAGAAGCTGGCTCACCGCGTGTCGGACTCGTCTACACCTGGAGATATACACAGGACACCGGTTGGCTCCGGTTCACGCTGGATACACTGGGGGTTCGCTATGAGCTAGTCAACGAAGAGAGATTGCGACGCGGAGGATTGGCGAAAGACTTCGACGCGCTCGTTTTCGCTCCGGCGAGTCCCGCCGGGAGAGGCGATGGCGAAGCCATCGTGGCCGGGTTGGACCGAAAGTACGGACCGCTCGCCTACGCTAGGACGGCGCGGTTTCGTTTCATGGGCGACTACGATTCCTCCGAAGACATCACGGGCGGGATGGGTCTGGTGGGAGTGGAGAATCTCGAGACGTTTGTGAGAGACGGCGGGACTCTCGTTACCATTGGATCGGCGTGTCGAGTTCCGGTGGACTATGGGTTGGTACCCGATGTCGCGATCGTCGACCCACCGGGGCTTCTCGTCCCCGGATCGATATTGAGCGCGGAGGTTGTCGACGACCGCCGGCCGACGACGGACGGCTACTCTCGAGAGCTGGCAGTTTTTTTCGCCAAGGCCCCGGTGTTCTCGGTGATGGAAGGCGGCAGCGCCTCTGTGCTGCTCCGCTTCGCGGAAAACGAAACGTGGTTATCTGGGCTTGCCGACAATGCCGTGCCACTTCGAGGCGCGCCGGCGATCATCGAAGCGCCCATCGGACGAGGCAAACTCGTGATGTTCGCGTTCAACCCCGTTCACCGTTGGCTGAGCGTCGGCACGTTTGACCTATTGTTCAACACGATCCTCGCACCGCCTGAGGCGCCGCACTCCAGATGAGGTGAATGTCTCACCGCTTGTCCCAGTGGGTGACGGGACGGACATCGTCTTTCAGGGCGTCGGGGTTCACCCAGTCCTGTGCCAAAACTCGGCCCTTTTGAAATAGACCATAAATCAGCAGCTTAGCGACTGGGCCAAGGGCCCTTAGGCTCTACAGTTACCCAAAACCCGCGGTCGACGTTCGAGAGCCGCGGCCGTTTCACCGAACGGCGGAGGACGGCGAGCTGTTGCCGAATAGCGACATTGTCGAGAGCCAGCTCGCGACGAGCCTTGAAGGCGGAGATGAGAGCGCGAACAAACGACGAAATCAAGCAGGCATGGTGCCGGCAGACCGGAGACTAATCAAGTTTGGGGCGCCCGGATGAATAAATAGAAGGCACAGCCGGGTTTTGGCACAGGACGGGATCGATGCTCGCAAAGCCTATGACGAGCTCGTCGCCAAGTGGACGCCTCTCGCGCC
Organism: Candidatus Marinacidobacterales bacterium; assembly: GCA_965219415.1. Lineage (GTDB taxonomy): Bacteria > Acidobacteriota > Vicinamibacteria > Marinacidobacterales > DATDRI01 > CBDCNP01. The sequence continues at coordinate 4,472,550 of CBDCNP010000002.1, read as the reverse complement.
GGCCGTCGTCCGAAGCCTAGAGGAGGCCGGTAATCAGCTGCTGACCTTCTACGAATTCCCTCGTGCCATGTGGAAACCGTTTCGAACGACCAAAGCTCTGGAGAATCTCAACCGCGAGTTTCGACGCCGGACGAAAACCCAAGCGTCGTTCTCCAGCGAGGAGTCTGCGGTCGCTTTGCTGTTTGGGCTTATCGCCTCTGGCCAGATTCAACTACGACGCATCGACGGCTACCAACGTCTGAGCGAGGTTCTCGAACACGCGGAGGTTGCCGCCTGATATGATACTCTGATGACGGAGTGGAGGGTGCCGTTCTTTTTCCACGGACCTCGGGACACATCCCAATAATTAAGAAAGTGTGCTCCTTCTGCACCCGACGCGCGATTGCACTTGTCCGACCCGTTGAAACTGAGTAGCATTTAAGCGTGCAACCGTACTTCATAGCGTTTGGGATCTGAGACTAAGCACCTTGGGGACGAACTCTCTCTTGGCAGTTCCGGGCTACCCAGGTCTGTCGAGTCTTCAGAAGGGAACTGTCTTGGGAGCCGAGTTGAATCGAGTATTTCAACAACGGTCATCGCCTTAGATTTTTCACATTCAAACCGGTTAACGGGTCGTTCACATGCTCTGGAGGGAATTATGACGCTCAGAATCAATGACGAAGCGCCGAACTTTAACGCAGAAACGACAGAAGGGACGGTCAACTTTCATGATTGGATTGGCGAAGGTTGGGCCATCTTGTTCTCGCATCCAAAGGACTTCACGCCGGTCTGCACGACGGAACTCGGCTATATGGCGGGGCTCAAGCCTGAGTTCGAAAAGCGCAACTGCAAGGTTCTCGGCATCAGCGTCGATGGGGTCAGCGACCACAAGAGGTGGTCGAAGGAAATCGAGGCATCCCAGGGACACGCGATCAACTATCCGCTGATCGGGGATCCAGAACTGAAGGTCGTCAAGCTCTACGACATGCTGCCGGCGGACGAGGGCGACACCTCCACCGGAAGGACGGCGGCGGACAACGCGACGGCCCGGTCCGTGTTTATCATCGGTCCCGATAAGAAGATCAAGGCGACCTTGACTTACCCGATGAGCACGGGCCGCAACTTCGATGAGATCCTCCGCCTCCTAGACTCCTGCCAACTCACAGCGACCCACAAGGTGGCAACACCGGTCAATTGGAAACAGGGCAACGACGTGATCATTGTTCCAGCCGTGTCCGACGACGAGGCCAAGAAGAAGTATCCTGCCGGTTGGCAGTCGCCGCTACCCTACATCCGGATCGTTCCCCAACCGAAGTAGCGGAAACATTGTATTCGTCCCCTTCCGGGGTTGTCCCAGTGGACGCCCCCGGGTAGGGGTGGAGCCGCGGCCCGGGGCTTTCCCAGACCACTGGGTGCTTGCGCTGTTTGCTGTTGGTGATGTGTACGTATCCCTTTGCAAAAAAAGCGCTTACGATCCATTTAGGGTGCTTCCGCAGTCAAGTGTTTGGCGACCGCCGCGTAACCTGTTCGCGTGCTAGAGTCTTAGCCTGATTTCGAGAGGCGCAGTTCTTTCGTCAATGCCGGCTGGGCCGAGTTTTGGCACAGGACGGGTTAGACCTACCATAGTCGGCTGCTTCTGGCCGGTTTTCTTTTTTGCGGATCACAACAGCCAGCGGCCAACGTGGTCAATACCGGAAAATCAGATGTTGCCTAGCCCTAGCTGAAGTCCACCCCGAAGAACAGCACCGCGATGATGATCGCCGCCACGGCCAGCGGCGACACGAACTGAATGAAGAACCGCCACGCTCCATAGTTGAACCACCTGGGTTCTGAGCCATCCACGAGCTCCCGCTCGGTGTACTTGCGCGTCAGGAACCAGCCCGCCGCGATCGTGATCGCAAATCCCCCGGTCGGGAGCATCCAGTTCGACACGAAGTGGTCGACCATGCCGAACCAGCTCGCCTTGCCGCCGAAGAGCATCTGGCCGAGCGCGCCGCCGAGTTGGAGCTCGGTGATCGCGCCGACACCACCGAACGACAACGCGGCGAGGACCGTGAAGGCAAACACCGCACCGCCACACAGCAGCGTCGCCGTGGCCCGCGGCATGTGGTGTTCGTCGATCACGTAGGCAGCGACCACTTCCAGTAGCGACATCGTCGAGGTGAGCGCCGCGAGGGCCACCAGCACGTAGAAGAGTGGCCCCAGGAATGCCCCGAACGGGACCTCGGTGAAGAACAGCTGCGGCAGCGAGATGAAGAGCATCCCCACAGTGCCCGTGCCGCTGACCTGCTCATCCATACCCGGCACGCTGAAGATCACCGAGAACATGATCACCGTGGCCACGAGTGCGATCAGCGTATCGAGCACGACGATGATCGCCGAGGCTTTCACGATCGACTGATGCGTTGCGATGTACGAGCCGTACGTCACCATCGTGCCCATGCCGAGCGAGAGCGTGAAGAACGCGTGGCCGAGCGCCTCGAGGACGCTCCCCCCATCCAACTCGCCGAAGCGCGGCAGGAAGATGAAGCGGAGCGCCTCACCGGCCCCGGCCATCTCCAAGGCGGAGACGAGCAGCAAGACGAGGATCCCGAAGAGAATCGGCAGAAAGACACGCGCGATGCGCTCGATGCCCTTTTGGACGCCGAAGTAGACGACCGAGACCGTGGCGATACTGAACCCGAGAGACAAGCCAAGCTGCAGGCCGCCATTGGCCGCCTGCGCACCGAACAGCTCGCCCATCGAGGCGCCCGCCGGGAATCCACCGACCGACCAGCCCGCGGACTTGGCGAAGTAGAAGAGCGACCAGCCCGCAATCACCGTGTAGTAGCTGAGCAGCAGAAAGCCGCAGAGCACGCCCCAGAGGCCAACGATGCCCCACGCCGGCCCGATGGCCTGCTTGAGCGCCCCGACCACGCTCTTCTGCGTCGCTCGCCCGATCAGCAGTTCGGCCATCATGATGGGCAGGCCCACGGCGGCGATGCACACGAGGTACACGAGGACGAAGGCCCCGCCGTTGTTCTCCCACGTGACGAACGGAAACTTCCACAGGTTGCCGAGGCCGATCGCGCTCCCGGTCGCGGCGAGAATTAAGCCGGTGTTCGAACTCCAATGGCCGCGCGGCTCTGACATGTGTCGTTCTCCGATCGATGGCGTGGTCTACGGGAGGCGATGCGGCCCCAACAGATCCCGGCCCGTGAAGTCTCGCCCAGTAGACGTTACGTAAATACTCTAAAGGATTTCTGTCGGACCAGCGAGCGGCACGGCAGTATCGCGCGTCAGCACGCCACGGAAAGTCATCCGACCGTGGCGGCCGCCACGCACCTGGGTACTTTCGAGTGAACGAACGATTTCGGTCACTCCCCGATGACCTCCGCCCACGCGGGCGGTGCCATTGCTGTCAAATTGGGGCTGGCGTCTGACAGACTGGGCGGATGAAAAGGGACACGCCGAGCTACCGCGGATATCGATTTCTGCCCGAAATCATCATCCACGCCGCGGTCTGGCTGTACCACCGATCCCCGTCCTGTCCAAAAACACAAACGAACTCAAGACTGGCGCGCCGGGCCGTTTCGATCGTCATCGACTTGTGGCGAGCCCCAGTTCTGGGGTGTGTCGGAGGCGATGTCGGCGATTCGGGTTCCCCGTCCTGTGCCAAAACTCGGCCCTTTTGAAATAGACCATAAATCAGCAGCTTAGTGTCTGTGTTTGAGGTTCTTGAGTGCGCCCCGCAGGCGGCGATTCGGGTTCCCCCGTACGCGCTGGGAAACACCGTCCGGTGCTTGCGCTGTTTGCTGTTGGTGATATGTACGTATCCCTTTGCAAAAAACACGCTTACGCTCCATTTAGCGCGCGGCGAAGGTCGTGAGCTCTATTTTGGCTGTAATTTAATGCAGCGTAAAGTCTTAGCGTCATCTCACCAACACTTAATGGCGGAAGCACCGACAAGCCACTGTCATATTCTACAAACTGGATAAAAATGGACGTGTATGCGACTTGGTGCTCCCCTCCAATCCTCACTTTAGTAGCGAAATGCTGAAAGCACCCGATGTTCTGCGGAGTATTCAGAAGGCGCTATTGGCGGCGGGTCATCCAGTAGACGAGTTCGGGCATCCGCGTCCGACTGCATAGAGTCCGTGTCCGCCCCGCCTATCGCGGAGCACCCGTGGCCGAATCACGGCGGAGGACAACGATGGAGCCTGACCAGAAGCCCGCTGCGCTGGACGGTTCCCCCGCTGATGCTCAGGGTGCCGACCACAATAATGATGAAGGTCACGCAACCGATGCACCGATGGGTGCTTCCGCAGTCAAGTGTTGGCGGCCGCCGCGTAACCTGTTCGCGTGCTAGAATTTTAGCCTGATTTCGAGAGGCGCAGTTCTTTCGTCAATGCCGGCTGGGCCGAGTTTTGGCACAGGACGCGGTCTCTCCCGGCATCCTGCCATGCCGGCAGCCGCTTAACAACACCTGATGACGAAAGCACCGTCTAGATGAAATCTGAGCAGCGTTTTGCGATCGAACTCCAGGCAGAAGACGGGCGCCGCATCTCGGGAGTTGTCTTGGCCTATGGCGTCGTCGCCGTATTGCCTTGGGGCGAGGAGAAGTTTGAGCCTCATGCTTTCGACGTTTACAGCGCCGATGTCTCGTTGACCATCCAGCATGACCGCTCCCGACCCGTGGCTCGAACAGGTGCGGGCTTGACGTTACGCAACAGTTCCAAAGCGCTTTCGATGGAAGCGGAGATATTGCGAACACGCGAGGGCGACGCTGCGCTTGTGAACATCAAGGGCGGAGTTCTTCGTGCGCTGTCCGTTGAGTTCCGGGCGGTCGCCGAACGACAAGAGACCGGAGTCCGTATCATCGAACGCGCGAAGCTCCTGGGGTTATCCATCATTGATAACTCAACCTACGAGCCCTCCGTCGTTCCTACGCGCGCGGAATCGAAAACGAAGGACCAGAAGAGCTGAAAGTGACCCTTTTGCTGTGATGGGTGCTTCCGCTATTAAGTGTTGGTGAGATGACGCTAAGACTTTACGCTGCATTAAAGGGGATGTCCCGGCCGCTGTTGAATTTGGTCGGGTAGCGGCGGCACCTGTGAATACTCTTAGGCAGCAAACTCATCGCTGTCAAGAGATTTCTGTTTGCTTCTAAGCGCGTGAACGAGAGCGCCCATATGGCGATAGCCTTTGATACGCCGGAACTTTTTCTGCGCGGTGACGACGCCAAGAGCGGTCCATCGGCGAACCATGGAAGGACTCTTCCAACGCTTGAGGTTTCTCGATACTCTGCGAATGGTTCCGTTGAGATTCTCAATGGCGTTCGTCGTGGCAAGAGACTGGCGAAGTAAGGCGGGCAGCGCGAGCTTCACGACCGTGAGTGTCTCTTCCATCCCTTCACGAAGGCTTCCGGCAGCTTCGTCGTAGCCGTTTCGCTCGAGCCACGACACCAATGCCTGAAGTCGCTTGCGCGCCTTGTCGGCACTCTTGCACTTGTAGGCTTCCTTCATCGTCTGGAGCACGTAGGCGTGACGAGACTTGGGAAGGTACGAGCGAAGATTCCGGAGTTTATGGATCTGGCACCTTTGGATGACCGCGAGGTCCCCCAAAACGTCGACGAGTGCCTTGCGGATGCCTTTGCCTCCGTCCACTACGCAGAGAATCGACTCATCGACGCGCAAGCCCCGCTCGAGAAGGTCCTGCAACATCGCGGTGCACACCCGAGAGTTCTCCGTCGAGCCCAGCCATATACCCAGGGGCACCTTCGTTCCATCTATTGTGATACCTAGAGTTACGACGACGGTCTGTCCGGCCACCTCAAGGCCATCCAGCATCAGTGCCGCAAGCTCGAACTCCTCTAGCCGCCGAGACAGGTATTCCTCGAGCTTCTTAGTCGTCTGGCTCACGAGGTGACGGCTGGCGGCACTCTTACTCGTGCCACGAGACTTCAACTTGGCCGCGGGTTTGTCCAGACTCGATTCGTAATTTCGGGTCGATACCCCCACCAAGATCTGATTCAACGCTCGCTCTGGAAGCGGGTCTTCTTCGCGGAAGGCTTCGAAGTGTGGAAGCGACGCCTCCTCGCCCGACTTCGAGCGAACTCGAGGTCGCGACACTTGGATGCGACGACCACCGAAGCTCAGCTCTCCGTTCGTGCTCCCCCAGTGGTTATGAGTTCGCTCCTTCTCGTGCTTGCCCTTGAGCCCCGCGATCTCCTCGGCGTCCTCTCTGAGCAGTAGGTGCAGAGCTGTCAGTCCTTGCTCGTACACCCATTCCGTCAGTTCCGCCTTCGTGGCCGCGATCCCAGCTATCATCGGTAGCAGTATCTGACCGACTTGGCCAACTACCTTGCCCGTAGGCGAGTGCGTTTGCTTTCTTACTGGCTTCTTTGATTTCCTAGGCATTGGTGGCTCCTTGTCCCCCTCTGGAGACGGTTGTTTGGCAGACCTATTCTTAGGCCGGCCAAGGAGCCGCCGCTACCCCAAATTCAACATCCGGCGGGACATCCCCGCATTAAATTACAGCCAAAATAGCGCTCACGACCTTCGCCGCACAGTAAATGGAGCGTAAGCGCTTTTTTTGCAAAGGGATACGTACACATCACCAACAGCAAACAACGCAAGCACCGGTGGGATAGCTAGTCGCAGGGCGTCAGCACGCGGGCGTCGACACCGAAACGCCGGTAGTTGTGATAGGTGGCCGTGCATCAAGCGGTCGTCGCCCGTCGCCGTAGGCCTCTCTCATCTCGACGGGGACCCACACCCCCAGCCGCTCGTCGAGCGCATAGCTAACCGCGACGTTGACATCGATCTTCCGGTTGTCCCGCTCCAGCTCGGCCCCGCGCCGGTATGTGTCCGGTCTTCGCCGCCACCGTATTCCCCTCTCATGGCAGATCTAAACCGCGCAATCGATGCTGGATCGACTTTTCGCGGAGCACAACTCCCACAGGAAACGGGGAGAAACAGATAGGCCGCGCCTACGGAGCACCGCGCCAGCCCTCGACCCTACCGGGAACGAAAAAAGCCCGGGCCGCGTGAGCGACCCGGGCTCTCGGGAAGTGTGTAGCCTAGTAGTCGCCCATACCTTCCATCCCCGACATACCACCGGGCGCGCCGCCGCCCTTCTTGTCTTCCTTCTCAGGCAGCTCCGAGACTAGAGCCTCGGTGGTGAGCATGAGCCCCGCGATGGAGGACGCGTTCTGGAGCGCATAGCGAACAACCTTGGTGGGATCGATGACTCCCGCTTCCACCAGGTTCTCGTACTTGTCCTTGGCCGCGTTGTAGCCCTGCTCGCCCTCGAGCTCCTTCACCTTGTTGACGACGATCGAGCCTTCCTCTCCGGCGTTCTGGGCGATCCAGCGCATGGGTTCTTCGATCGCGCGCCCGACAATACCCACACCGATGCGGACGTCATCGCCGAGGCGCTCGTCCTTCTGGAGCCTCTTGAGAACCTCGCTGGCGCGAAGGAGAGCGACACCGCCTCCGGTAACGATGCCTTCCTCGGCGGCTGCCTTGGTGGCGTGCATCGCATCCTCGACACGGGCCTTCTTCTCTTTCATCTCGGTCTCGGTCGCAGCGCCGACCTTGATCAGAGCCACGCCGCCGACGAGCTTCGCGAGACGCTCCTGGAGCTTCTCGCGATCGTAGTCCGACGTCGTCTCTTCGACCTGGGTGCGGATCTGTTTGATGCGGCCCTCGATGTCCGACTGCTTCCCGGAACCTTCGACGATGGTGGTGTCTTCCTTGGTGACGATGATCTTCTTGGCCTTGCCGAGGTCCTGCATCTGCAGGCTCTCGAGCTTGATGCCGAGGTCCTCGAAGATCGCCTTGCCACCGGTGAGGATCGCGATGTCCTCCATCATTGCCTTGCGGCGGTCACCGAAGCCAGGAGCCTTGATGGCGACGCCCTTCAGTGTGCCACGGAGCTTGTTGACGACGAGCGTTGCTAGCGCCTCGCCCTCGATGTCCTCGGCTACGATGACCAGCGGCTTGCCGGACTGGGCCACCTTCTCGAGCACGGGGAGGAGATCCTTCATGTTGGAAATCTTCTTCTCGTGAACGAGGACGAGACAGTCTTCGAGCACACACTCCATCCGCTCGGAGTCGGTCACGAAGTAGGGGGAGAGGTAGCCGCGGTCAAACTGCATCCCCTCGACGATGTCGAGGCTCGTCTCAAGTGTGCGCGCCTCTTCCACCTGGATGACGCCATCCTTGCCGACCTTCTCCATCGCCTCCGCGATGATGCTGCCGATGGTATCGTCACCGTTGGCGGAGATAGTCCCGACCTGCCCGATCATCTCGCCCCGGACCGGTTTCGAGATCTTTTGGATCTCGCCGACCATCGCTTCGACGGCGGTGTCGATGCCCCGCTTGAGCTCCATGGGATTGCTGCCGGCGGCAACGTTCTTGAGCCCCTCGCGGAAAATAGACTGTGCCAAGACGGTCGCCGTGGTGGTGCCGTCACCGGCCACGTCGGAGGTCTTGGATGCGACCTCGCGCACCATCTTGGCGCCCAGGTTCTCGATGGCGTCCTCGAGCTCGATCTCCTTGGCAACGGTGACGCCGTCCTTGGTGACGACAGGCGAGCCGAACTTCTTCTCGAGAACGACGTTACGGCCCTTGGGGCCGAGGGTTACGCGCACAGCGGTTGCGAGCTGGTTGACACCGCGGAGAATCCCCTGCCGTGCTTCCTCATGATAAACAATCTGCTTTGCCATTTTTTACAATACCTCCAAGCTATTCCACGATGCCGAGTACTTCGTCCTCTTTGAGGATGAGGTACTCAGTTCCGTTCAGTTTCACTTCCGAGCCCGAGTACTTGCCGATGAGCACTCTGTCGCCCACCTTCACCTCGAGCGCAACCTTCTTTCCGTCATTCAAAGTCCGGCCCGATCCGATAGCTATGACTTCGGCCGTCATCGGCTTTTCCTTCGCCGTGTCGGGAATGATGATGGATCCGACTTTCTTCTCGTCTATCTCCTCGATCCGCTTCACGACAATGTTGTCCTTTATCGGTTTGATCTTCATCTCTCGATTACTCCTCCTTGTTTTTCAGGACCTGTCGGCGGGGTCGAGCTCCCGACGGCGGTCAACTACTGATGGGAATCTGACGGCTTTTCTCGCTCGCCTTCTTCGGCATGATCACCGCCAGAATGCCCTTCTTGAAATCGGCCTTTACTCTGTCCGTTTCGATGCTCGTCGGGAGCTCGAACGTACGATGGAACGGGCCGTAGGAACGTTCCATCGTACGAACCGTTTCTCGTTGATGGCTTCGTTGACCGGGCGCTTGCCTTACAGCGTCACTCGATCGTCGTCGATGTGAAGCTCGATGTCGTCTTGATCTACTTCGGCGAGCTCGGCCTTGAGAACGAGGCTCTTTTGGGCTTCGTAGAGATCCACGGCGGGGGACCATGCCCCTGTGGTCGAGAACTCCCCCTCGGAGCGCGTGCGCGACAGCGTCTGATCGATTAGCCGGTTCATCCGTTCTTGGAGCGCAAGAAGCTCACGCACGGGGTCCCAATGGGCGAGTGGCATGTGTAATTCATCAACCTCGACATATTAGCACTCTACACACCCGAGCGCTAATCGTACGAGATAGTAGTTATTTGGTACTTTCGAGTGAACGAACGAATTTCGGTCACTCCCCGATGACCTCCGCCCACGCGGGCGGTGCCATTGCTGTCAAGTTTTCCACGGCCTGATGGCCCCCCCGTCCTGTGCCAAAACTCGGCCCTTTTGAAATAGACTATAAATCAGCAGCTTAGTATCTGTGTTTGCGACCGGACCAAGGAGGGTAGCTCCGCTCAATGGTTGTTGCAGGCCCCACCGTCCACGCCGCGTCAACTGGTCGCTTGTAACGTTACCAGTGGATCAAGTTTTGGCACAGGACGAGGTAGCATTGGAAGCTCAACCAAACCTGTGTCACACTCACTGAGAGGGGAAAGTACTCTGCACTGTAGTCAAACACTCATGTGTTTCGTCGCCGTCCTGGGCGCGACGGTAGGGATTGCCATAGCACAAGAACGGAAAGTTTCTGTCGCAACGAAAGATGGAGACTCGGTTGAGGGTACGTTCGGCGGGGCGACCAACGACTCTGTTTCCGTTGTGATCGCGGGGCAGAAAATCAGCATTCCGACTGACAACGTCAAGTACATTTCTTTCGCGGGCAAACTAGAAGGCAGTGACGATGTTGAGAGTGAGTCAACAGAATTCAAATCCGCCTTCGCCGCAATCGAGGAGTTTCAAGCTTCACTTGAGATCGGTCTCTTGCGGGAGCAGTTCAACGAGAGGCTCGTCGAAACGATGCCTACGGTAACAAGCTATATCAAGTCGACCGGCGACGAATGGGCAGATGTGAAGCTGGCGTTCGCTCTTGCCATCCAGGACTACCAAGCGGCCATAAACCAATGGAGAGACGGGAACCGATACATCGAGAGCGCCCGTGGGTGGACGGAATACGCGCAGTTCCTCCGAAGAGAAAGTTCCGCGAACCATCGTGAGAGTGACGAACACCAGATGATTGAAAGCCACAGCTTCTCGACGACCGGGCGCTTGGGCGCAGGTGATGTGCTCATGCCCGCTACGCTTGACAAGAGCACAGCCGGTGCCTTCAACGATGCTACCTACTTGAGATCGAGCAGCCAGGTGAGTTGATTATTAACGTCGAGAAACAGCGCGGACTCGCGTTGCTCCACACAACGGTCGTGGCTCCCGACGGGAAAAAAATAGAAGGCGACATGGGCAGAGGGACCGTGCGCACGAAGAAGAAACTCAACCGCTCTGGGCGCTATGAGGTGTGGATTGGTGGGGGGATACCACAGGGCGTAGGCATCTATCGAGTTCAGTTTACGTTCGAGGCCAGTTGAGCAGGTCTCGGGGATGGACACAGTGCCTTTGGCAGATCAAGCCGTGCGGTGAGGCATACTTGGATGCCTGCTCGACCGCGAATCGCAACATTTTGACCTCAAGAGATGAGTAGGACAGCAGCAATAGTCGCGCTGTCCGAAGGCTATCGCGCTGGAGACCTCGTGCACGTCGTACCTGCCACCCTCGATGGCGTGGACCGAGAGTGGTGGCAAGGTGAAGCGCTCTCGCTCGACTTCGAAGGCAAGGTCATGTCGTGCAAGGGATCGTCCCTGGGTACGCGTTCGGGCAACAAGAAGAGCAACAAGAGCGCTTGAGATGACGGACTTCATCGAAATCGACTTCATCGAGGCAGGGGACAGCGGCAGTGGAGACGCCATCGCAGTCCGCCGACGCCACAACGGCGGCGACTGTATATACGTTGTGGACGGCGGTTATGCGGACGACGGGCAGAAGCTTGTAGACCACATCCGGAAACACTATGGCCAGTCGTACTACATCAACCCCTCGACGTGGTGCCCCGACTCTGACCGATGGCGAACGGCGGTCTCTGGCCGAGCTCGGAAAGCGTCTGGGTAAGCAAGCCCTTGATGAGGTCGCGAGTATCGTGAACCCCGACACGATCCTAGGTTGGCACCGGAGGCTTGTCGCGAAGAAGTTCGATGGCTCCAAGAACCGTCAGTATCCAGGGCGACCGCGGGTCGACGCCGACATCGAAGAACTGGTGGTGCGTCTCGCCAAGGAGAACAAATCCTGGGGTTACGACCGGATTGCCGGGGCGCTAGCCAACCTCGGGCATGAAGTAGCCGATCAAACCGTCGGTAACATTCTGAAACGCCACGGCATTCCGCTCGCACCAGAGCGTCGTAAGACCACGACGTGGAGGGAGTTCATCCGCTCGCACATGGACGTCCTCGCGGCAACAGATTTTTTCACCACGGAAGTGTGGACTCAGGGCGGGTTGGTGACGTACTACGTTCTGTTCTTCATACACCTGGCTACCCGTCGAGTCCACGTTGCCGGCATCACGCCGCATCCGAACGAACAGTTGGATGACTCAAGTGGCTCGCAACGTGACCATGGCGGATGTCGGCTTTCTGTCCTCGAGCCGATACCTCATTCACGACCGAGACACGAAGTTCTGCGAGTCGTTCCACCGGACCATCGAGGCGGTTGGCGTCGCGCCCGTCAAGCTGCCCGCACGGAGCCCGGATTTGAACTCGTTCGCGGAGCGCTGGGTGAAGTCAGTCAAAGAGGAATGTCTCTCGAAGCTCATCCTGTTCGGCGAGAAGTCGCTCCGTCATGCGCTTAGGGAGTACGTCGTCTACTATCACCACGAGAGGAATCATCAAGGCAAGGAGAATCTGCTGCTGTTCCCAGCCAGCGACCAGTTACCTCAGTCCGAGCGCAAGGTGCGCTCCCGTGAACGGCTTGGCGGGTTACTACGTTTCTACCATCGGGAAGCCGCATGAGTATTTTGACCTCACGACTCCTTGGTGTATTCGTCGACTAGCGTCAGCAGGCGCAAGGCTCGACCGTCATGCGTGCAGTGATGTAGGATGGTGATGGGCTTACCGAGCTTCGGAGATTCGAGCAGGTGGAGGGCCAGCAGGTTGTCGGCGCTAGATACACGCGTGCCGCGCATCGTTTGCCGGATGATGTCGATCATGAAACGAGGTTTCTTACTTCAGCAACCGAAATACGTTTTCCCGCCTTTCGTTCTTTTGCTCTTTCAGTTGTCCTGCTTGGGCGGCGAAACCCCGATTGGCAGTGATCCCCCTCCGGGTGACGATCAACCGGGCCCCGTCCTCGGCGCACCGACCCTTTACAAGCCGGATGCCGGCGAGGAAGTGGGTATCCGCCCAACCCTGATCGCTGGCGACGCGACCAATGCCCCGGGAGCGGTCTACACGTTTCAGGTGTCCCGAAACTCCCGATTCGACGGTTTGATCGCAGCTTCGGGCAGGGTCGAGCCGCGCGGAAATGGGCGTGCCCAGTGGCGTGTGCCGTCGGCGCTTCCAGAAGGCGACTATCATTGGAGGGTTCAGGCACATCTCGAGAATCGAGAGGGACCGTTCAGCAATTCTTGGTTCACCGTAAACCCGAACGCCACGCCGCCCCCGCCACCAACCGAGCCAGAGGTGACGGAGGAGATCGTGGACCCCCTCACCAACGGCACCTCGTTGGGTCAGGTGAGTGGTGGCAAGTTCACCCCTCGAGGGTGGGAAGTGACCAGGAGCGAGGATTTCATCCGCTACGAACTCTCGAGTTTGGTGAAAGGCTTCGTGGAGTGGGAGAATTTGGGGCTCAAACCACTCAACGCGTCTCCGGATCAGTTCATGCTGTTAGGAATGTGGGATCCGACCGAGGGACGGTATCGCACTAACCCGTTTCGGGTGCACCTACAGAAGCTGGACCGGCGGCATAATCCCCCGTTCGTTCGCCTCCGCTGGATCTCCAACGGCGAAGAATCTGATCGAGGATTCAATTTCATTGAGTGGAACGCCAACACAGTGTACCGCTGGCGGCTCGAATGGGGGAAAGAAGGCGATGGTCATGTGGTCCGCGTTTTTTTGCAAGGGCAGAGCGTGATCCGCATCAATTACAGACGCGCCTACAAAACGGCAGTGCTTTACGTGGAACTCGGCATCCAGGAGCGACGGGAATCGATCGTGGGTGCGGTCTACCGAAACGTCGAGATAGGTCCGCGTTAGTTTAACCCCGTCCTGTGCCAAAACTCGGCCCTCTTGAAATAGCCGATAAATCAGCAGCTTAGCGTCTGTGTTTTGCGATGGTGCCAAGGGCCGTGGGCTTTACAATCGTCTGGCCCGAGGGTGTTATCTTCGGGTCCATCATGACGTACCATGTGCAATTCCTACTGTTGGTCAGGCAACCGTTGTTCGATCGGGCAGCCCTGCCGCTCACACAGACCTCATGGGTGCTTCCGCCATTAAGTGTTGGTAAAATGACACTGAGACTTTACGGTGCATTAAATTACAGCCATGGTCTTTCAAAAGGGCCGAGTTTTGGCACAGGACGGCATAGAGTCCGTGTCCGCCCCGCCTATCGCGGAGCACCCGTGGCCGAATCACGGCGGAGGACAACGATGGAGCCTGACCAGAAGCCCGCTGCGCTGGACGGTTCCCCCGCTGATGCTCAGGGTGCCGACCACAATAATGATGAAGGTCACGCAACCGATGCACCGATGGGTGCTTCCGCAGTCAAGTGTTGGCGGCCGCCGCGTAACCTGTTCGCGTGCTAGAATTTTAGCCTGATTTCGAGAGGCGCAGTTCTTTCGTCGATGCCGGCTGGGCCGAGTTTTGGCACAGGACGGGAACCGCGACGGACGCGCATCTGGGTTTTCTGCTGATTCACCACGTCAGGGCTGTGAACCCTCTGACGTAGATCTACCCCGTCCTGTGCCAGAACTCAGCCCTTTTGAAATAGGCCATAAATCAGCAGCTTAGTGTCTGTGTTTGCGACCGGGCCAAGGGCCGTGGGCTTTACAATCGTCTGGCCCACGAAGCTTCAACAGCCGCGCCAGCAATCCGATAGCTCAACGTCCACCGAAGCGACCACGGGCCGCACCTCGCCACGCGCTCACGTGCGTCGCGTCGATGCCGGGATCGCAACGTTCCGGAACAGGTCCGCATTACCCGTCGCAGCGATGGCATCGCGCAGCCTATGGTCGTAGATCTGGCGAACTCGGAGGGCTCTCGTCATGCCCAAGCATGGCAGGGAGAAAGTCACCTGGCTAGCCGGACCCCTTGAATGCCCCCGGTATTTACAGACGTGTCGAACGTTCGCTCTCTCCACTCCAGAAGGATCGTGCGAACAGCACGGCAACTGAGCCCTGGCCAGAAACTGTACTTCGACTCTCCAGAGCAGCCAGACATCCTTTAGTTCTCCGTAAGCAGCAGAAGTTTTCCGTCGAGCGCGCCATTATATTCGCCGCTCTCGATGCCTATCTTTCCACCTACGATCACGGCCTCGGTCCCCCTGCTGTACTGACGCGCATCCGTGTGAGTGCCGGTATCCTGAACGGTCTCGGGGTCGAATATCACGAGATCGGCCTTGTATCCTTCGGCGAGCAAGCCCCGGTCCTTCAATTGGAGGAACTCGGCCGGAAGGGAAGTCATTTTCTTCACCGCATCCTCGAGCGTCAGAACCTTGTCTTCCCTGACGAATTTCCGGAGCACCCTGGCCTGACTGCCGAACGCGCGAGGGTGACCGATTACGGGGTCGTCGGTGTCTTTCGGAATTGGCAACGCATCGCCATCACTCGAGAACATCAGCCAATCTTCCTTCATCGCGTGCACCATGTCGTCTTCCGACATGACGCCGCAGGCGACGTACAGGTCGGGTTCCTCAAGTACGAGGTCTGCCGCGACATCGAACGGATCTCTCCCCTGTTCTGCCGCGATGTCAGAAAGGATTTTTCCGATTAACTGCGCATTCTTCTCCGCCACGACGACCAGATAACTATCCCAACCCGCCTGGGCCACCGAGCTCGGGTGTTGAGGGCTGCCGACCAGTACGGACTGCCTTATCTGCTGGCGTTTCGACTCATCCGACAGGGCCTTTGCGAGCTCGGCGACATACTGTTCTCTGATAGACTTCTTCTCTGCGTCCTTCAGGTCCCGTTCGGACAACTTCTCTCTGAGCCCCGCGAACGGCTCCATATCGCTCGGAAGATGAAAAGGGGCCCAGCCGCGGTTTCTGGCGATCGGTATGATCCGTCCTCCCGACGCGTAGTGGTAGGGATACATGTCGGCGAAGATGTCGACTCCTCTTGCCCGGGCATCGTTGATGACGTCGACGACCTCTTTCATCATGCCCCAAGCGTTCTTGCGACACGCCTTGAGATGAGACGTAAGAACTCGCACATCGGCTTCCTCGGCGATGCGAATAGTCTCCCGGGTAGCCTCGGGGACACGATCGAACTCGTTGCGCTGGTGGCTGGCGTAGACTCCCCCGAACTCGCCCACGACTTTCGTCGTTTCGATGACCTGTGCCTTCTATTTATTCATCCGCCAGCCCCATGGGTCGGAAGTCAGCCCTGCGGCGCGAAATAGCCTGGATTCTGCGCCGATTCCAACGGCGTCTAAGCTGCTGATTTATGGTCTATTTCAAAAGGGCTGAGTTTTGGCACAGGACGGGAACAGATGTCATTCGGCTGCCGTACCGTTCTCCGAATCTGAACGCCTATATCGACAGGTTTGTTTTGTCGATCAAGAGCGAGTGTCTGAATCGGATGATCTTCTTCGGTGAGCCATCGTTGCGCCGTGCCGTCGCCGAGTTTACCCATCATTATCACGGAGAGCGCAACCATCAAGGGCTCGGGAACGCGTTGCTCGAAGCGGAAGAATGCGTCGGCAGTCCCCACGGGAAGGTGCGATGTCGTAAGCGATTGGGCGGCTTGCTCCGCTATTATCACCGCGCGGCGGCATAGGAGTTCGGGCGCGCGAGCTGGACGGAACGGATGGTTTGGAGGAGAGGTCTGCTCGGGGGGGCCTATCGCAGACCTTGTGACGCGTCGGCTGGTCTCCGCAAATTTCGACAACGCCTCCAGGATTCGGTCTTTCGGCTCAGTTCGAATTTTCGGACACGACGACCTTGTGGGGCCCTAGGATGGTACCTTCTTGCGCAGCCGCCGCTGCCAGCACGGAGGCGGACGGTGCACAACGCTGACCATTAGGAGAGTCTAGAAATGTCGAAAAATCACTGCCATCCGGCGACTTGGTTTGGAACCTGCGCAATCGGATTGGCCTGTGTTTTCGCGATGGGCTTCGCGGCAGCCTGCTCTTCGGGCGGAGGAAGCGGTGAAGAGGCCGCGACCGAAGAGGCAGAGCACGAGATGGATATGGAGGGCTCGGGCGCCCCGCGCGTCTGGTTCATCCAGCCGGAGCAAGGGGCAGTCGTCACGTCACCGGTCGCCTTCGAGTTCGGCTCCGAGAACATCACTCTCGAGCCGAAGGGCGACGTCCACCCTGGCGCCGGACACCATCACATCGGTGTCGATACAGAATGCCTTCCCGTTGGCGAGCTCATTCCCGAGGCCGACCCTTGGGTTCACTTCGGGGACGGTTCTGCGGTCATCGAAATGCAAACTTACTCCCGGTGAGCACACGCTCGCGCTCCAGCTCGGAGACGGCGAGCACCGGACCCTGGACGAGCCCGGCCTCTGCGAAACCATCACAATCACGGTAAAAGAATAAACCTAAGGAAGCAAGGCCGCGGCGATGAGTGGCGTTGCGGGTCTTGAGTTCGTTTGTGTTTTTGGACACGAGTGCGTCCAGCGAAGGCTGGCATGTTCAGTGGGAGAGAGTCCCACCGGGGAAAAAGTTAGCGCCCCGTAGCTTGAGTCACGTTCGTGGAGGAAACGAGACGGATGAAGCTGACTGACAAAGCCATCTTGAGGATGGTGAGCGAGTCACCGGGCCGTAACACAAGTGAACCCATAGGTGGCCCCGACAAAAAAATAGACCCCAGAGGCCGAGTTTTCTCGTGTCGGACGAAGGCAACAGGATGTGTTGTCAGACTATCTGATGAGGCACATCCCTCTGGCGGGGTGGTAGGGACAGCACGGTGACAAGGACATACCAAGCCACTGGAGAAGCCGTCCTCGTCCCGTCGAGAAATCGACGGAGCAAGGTAGACCGCATAACCGGAGGCCCCGGGAAAACGGTCGAAGACGAGACGGTGGCGGCTGGGTCCGTAGTAGCGTTGAAACGGGGCAACGCCCGTGGAGCAAAGGGGCCCAGTGCGCGTTGATTCTAATCGAGGTCCGTTCGTCGACGGCGTAATCCACACCGCCCAGCACCTGAAAGCCGAGCGGCGTGCTGGTGGCCGTGGTTTCCAGCAGGCTTAACGTGCCGGCGGCCCGTGTCGGCCTGTCGGCGACAGTGAGCGGCGGCTCGACGTCCTGGTACCCTTGGGCGATCGCCTTGCGCAGCAAACGCCTGCTGTAGTGGAGGTTGGTGCGGGCCATACCGAAGCCCGCGCCCACGGAGGACGTCCAAAGGGAGTCGTTCGCGAAGTCGTAGTATACGTTTACGAAGAATTGGAGGGCGCGGTAGCTCGAGATGAACTCGGTCGGGGGGTACACCGGGCTCCATTCGCTGGCCTTGCTGACCACGGCCTGGTTGGTGCTTGATTCGATGATCGGCGACGCATCGGGCCCGTATTGGTACAATTCCGGCGGCCCTGTTACCCCGTCCGTGACTGTTACGGCTGGCCGACGGAGCGGGCCATCACACGCAACTATTCTAGGAGATAAAAATGGCAATCAGAATCATTGTTGGCCTCATCTGGCTATTGGCGATTGTGCAGGGCTTGGCCGCTGAGGCAGTTCCCGCTGGGATCGTGGCCCTCGCACTGGTTGTTCTGGGCTTGGTGTATGGCGGTTTGGCGATCGACGCTGAGGACGCGACAGCCTACTTGGTATTGACTCTTGCAGTCGGCGCTACTGCAGGTGCGGACGTACTGAGTCACATCCAAGTGATTGGCGGTTCCCTGGACGCCATCGTCGATCAGGTCAGTACCTCTCTTTATGCCGGGGTCGTGACCGTGCTTGCCAAGAGGGCGCTCAAGCTCGTCAAGGGTTGAAATCTTGTTTCCAGGAGCTAAGGGCCCGGTCGCAAACACAGACACCAAGCTGCTGATTTATGGCCTATTTCAAAAGGGCTGAGTTTTAGCACAGGACGGGAAAGCAGTTCAAGACGACGCTCCCGGATGAGGCGGCGTTGCGACCACCGGACCTGGTCGGTCGCGACTTCCGAGCAGCCCGCCCGAACGCCCTTTAGGTGGCAGATCTCACCTACGTTGCGACGTGGCAAGGTTTCGTCTACGTCGCGTTTGTCATCGACAGGACGCCGTTCAGCGCTCGCAGACAACTCCGTCCCCGTCGGCATCTCGCATGTAGGGATACGCAGGATGGCCGCGGCGCACTGGCGCGATCCCGTGGCGCCGTGCTTCAGCGCAAGTGATGCGGCCGTTGCCGTTGTCGTCGTACTGACGGAGCGCGCTACTGCCGCTGGTCGCGGGGGCCGAGCCTTGGCGCGCCGTGCCGCCCTTGGCCTCACCGCCACCCGCTTCGCAGACAATCCCGTCGCCGTCACCATCGCGCATATAGGCGTAGGCCGGATGGTCGCGGCGCACCGGGGCGATCCCATGGGTGCGAGCCTCGGCGCACGTGATACGGCCATCGTCGTTGTCGTCCCACTGGGTGAGTATCTCACGCGCAGCGGCGGCCGTCGGGGTGATGTCCTGAGCGACCGGTGAGGCACCACGGGCCACCATGACGAGGTCGGTCGACTGGCATCCAGACAACACGCGTTCAAGGGTGTCTGCTTCGCGCTCGTCTATCGTCAGACCGTACTTTCGGCGGACAGCGACGCTACGGTCTGCGAACCAGCACCGGTTCTGGTCGGGTAACCACTCCGCGGCATCCCGAGCGCGCTTCTGGTTCCGGTTCACGCCGGGACTTGCCAGCGTCAGATTCAGCAGATCCGTTGCGAAGCGTCGGCGGGTCGCTTCATCCGCCACACAAAGTCCGCTGTCGTGTGCCTCGGAGCGGGCGACGATATGTTCAATGTCCGTCTCCCGTTTGTTGGCGAACCAGCGGCCCGTGTAGGGACCATAGACGCCGCCAAGCTCGGCGATGACCCGGTCCTCCACAGACTGCGGATACCGATAGTCGTCAGCATCGTACGGGGAGCAACGGGATTCGGGGGCAACCACCAAGCCCCGCCACGACGTCTGGGCCGTGGCGGGGTTGTGCCACGAGCCCGTGGCGAGCACAGCGATCCATACGGGAATGGGGAAGTGTCGCATCTTATCTTACCTCTCACAGGCTATGCCGTCGTTCTCTCGGTCGATTGCGCGCGATGGAGACGCATATCGCGGTCCTCCACCTAGTAGCGTACAAGCGGCGAAGAATGGAACTCGGGTGCTTCCGCAGTCAAATGTTGGCGCCTGCCGTGTATCCCGTTCGCGTGCTAGAGTTTGAGCCTGATTTCGAGAGGCGCAGTTCTTTCGTCGATGCCGGCTGGGCCGAGTTTTGGCACAGGACGAGGACGCTCTCCCAGTCAGTCCAGATTCTGCGCAACAGCACCCAAAACACGCGGTCGACATTCGAGAGCCGTGGCCGTTTCACGGAACGGCGGAGGACGGCGAGCTGCTGCCGAAGAGCGACATTCTCGAGAGCCAGCTCGCGACGAGCCTTGAAGGCGGAGATGAGAGCGGGAACCAACGACGAAATCATGCCGGCATGGTGCTGGCAGACCGGAGATTATTCAAGTTTGGTGCGCGCGGATAAATAAATAGAAGGCACACCGGTGATATTAGAATCTGATGTAACCTACTGCAATACAAAATCTTCCCCTTATGCGTCCCGGCGCGTGGGTCTTGAGTGTGTTTGTGTTTTTGGACACGACGCGATCGGCAAGTTGGTCGATGGAGATGTTGGTGTGTAGCCCTCGACCGTGCGAGCCGCTTCTCCCACACGTAGAAAAGGCTTCGAACCAGGGACATCGACGAAATGCGGAGATGGCTAGTCGGCGCCGGATGCCTCGCTGTAGTCGCGGAGCATCTTCCTGAGCTCCATCTGGTGAAGCTCCTCTTGCCCGACCATGGTGCGCGCGAACTCCTCTAGGTAGATACTGGAATTCTCTACCGCTTCGAGGAGCTCGATATAGAGCTTCACAGCGTTTTTCTCGTGGTTCACGCTTTCCTGGAGAATCGCTTTGAGCGAATGCTGAAAGGTCTCCTTGAGAGGTGCCACACTGAGCGATGGGTGGCCACCAAGGCCGGTCAGAATCTCACCCACCTGTTGAGCATGGTCCAAGGACTCGGATGCCTGTGCCTTCATGAATTCCACGATCGGCAGCCGATTGGGGCCGGTCACCATGAGCGCATAGTGCGTGTAGCGAACAACCCCCGCGAGCTCCTGCTCCAAGATCGTATTTAGTATTTTGACAGTCTTTTCGGTGTCGAGCTTTTCCATACCCGCGCATTCTATCAAGTTGGGCCTGCTTCGTTTCAGTGGACACCTAACGAACGGAGAGGTATATGGGTGTTCAGATGGCAGAGAAAAAGAAACGTCGGCAGTTCACGAAGGAATTTCGAGCAGAGGCAGTGCAGCTGGTTCGGGAGAGCGGCAAGGCAGTGAGCGTGGTAGCCCGGGATATCGATGTGACGGAGACGTCGCTTTATGCCTGGGTGAGGCAGGACAGGATCGACCGTGGTGAAGGCGGTCCCGGAACCCTGACGAGCGAGGAACTCGAAGAACTGCGTGGCCTCCGCAAGGAATGTGTGCCACTCTTAGTTGAAATTTGAAACGGCTCCCTCTCGGGTGGTTTGATGACGTTGTCAAAAGCTAAATCAAGCCGCTCAAGAAAGGAGCCGATATGGGAAGTCTGCTACGAAGGGTCAAGGAACGCAAGAAGACGCGTCGTCTAGGTGAAGTAGAAGTCATGGAGCAAGAGGGATACGGGGAGCTCGAGGTAGAGGTGCTTCCGCCATCAAGTGTTGGTAGCTGCCGCGTAACCCGCTCGTGTGCTAGAGTTTGAGCCTGATTTCGAGAGACGCAGTTCTTTCGGCGATGCGGGCTGGGCTGACCACACGGTGCCTGACGTTCAGAGACACCTTCGTGTGCACGCCGACATCCTTATTGATGGCGTTCGCCGATACAGGCAGGCCAGCTGACACTAGCATTCAAACACGGCGTAGCAACATATCTGGACTCCTCTAGTCAAGCCCCTTTCTTTCTAGTCACGCCCCTTTCTTAATAAATCTTCCATCGAAGCTGCGCATCCATCGCGTCGTGACGAGTGGGTCAGACTGCAAACGTATCTTCGGCCTCAGTGAGGAGCGTCTTGGGTGCTCCGGGCCATGATGGAAAATCCGCGCGCGAGGAGCCAATCACTTTGAACGACCTCTTAGGGCCAGTGTTGCTATTGGCTTGACCCCGCGCCGGTCCGACCGGTACGCCATCAGTTGGATGGGTATCGTCGCAGCCTCTTTTGGAAGGGAAAAAGGAAAACACGAAAGTGGAGCCTCTAAATCTAAGCGGCCACCGGCGACTGGAATTCACTCTCGCGGGTGGAGACGGCCCAGACGATCCGGGCGAGTTTGTTGGCGACAGCAATCACGGCCTTGTTGTGTCCCCGCGAGCGGTGGACCTTCCGAGCCCAGGCGCGGAGCTTGTCGGGCGGGCTCTTGCTGACGTTCGCCGCGCGGAGCACGGCGCGCCCGCCCTGGGTGAGGAGCATACGGAGGTAGGAGTCGCCACGCTTGGTGATGCGTCCGAGGCGGCGAATGTCGCCACTGGAGTTTTCCTTGGGAACTAGGCCGAGGTAGCTCGAGAAGCGGCGCCCCGATGGGAAGCGGCGAAGATCGCCGACGAAGCCCACGATGGCGGTCGCGGCCAGAAGTCCGATGCCGGGAATGGCGAGAAGTCGTTGGACTTCAGGAAGCTGCTTGGTGAGCGCCTTGAGCTCGTGCTCGATGCTAGCGCACTTGTCCTTGAGTTCTCGAATCTCGGAGCAGGCATCACGGAGATGCGAACGGAGCACGTCGGGCAAATCAGAATCAGCGTCTTCGACGAGTTCGAAGAGGGCGGGCACGACGAAGTGAGCGCCCTTTGGGATGATGAATCCGAGTTCGCGCAGGAGCCCGCGTACGGCATTGATGCGTGCGGTCCGTGTGGAGAGCCATCCTGAGCGCAGGCGATGGAGCGCAGCGAGGGTGTGCTGGTGCACGGACTTGATGGGTACGGGAAGAAGCTCCTCGTTCCTGTAGGCCTCGAGCAACGCCTTCGTGTCGGCGCGGTCGTTCTTGCTCCCGCGTCGATACGGCCTCACGAGGTGAGGTGGGAGCAGGACGACGTCGTGTCCCAACCTTCGGAACGTCCTTGCCCAGAAGTGAGCCGAGCCGCAGGCTTCGAGAAGCACGGTGGCAGCGCTCTGTTTGGCAAAGAACGACACCAATTTGGGTCGACTCACACGGAGTTGCTTGGACACCTTCCCCGCTTCTCCCGAGATGGCAATCTCGAAGACGTTCTTTGCAAGATCCACAGCGATTGTCGTATCTTTCATTCGGACTCCTCCTTTTCGATGCGTATTCGACTGACTTTGGCACATCGATGCCGTCTATGTCAGTGGAGGAGTCCATTCCATCACTTGATGGCGGAAGCACCCAAGAGGTAGCGGAGGGCAACTATTGAGCCCGAGCCGCCGTGAAATTGACACCGGCAACCACCGTCCACGCTTTTAGGGAGGAAGCGAAGATGAGACTGCTGATTTCGATTACTGCCATCCTCATCGTTAGCCCACTGAGTGCACAATCTATCCGCTCAGCCAGGACCATGTGGGCAAGCGACTCGGCTGAGGTCCCGGCTATCGCAAGCGAGGTCGATCTCATGTTGGCTTCTGGTCGGCTCCAGCTTGAGCGCGTCCAGGCCGATGGCACCTTCCCGGGCCGCTACCACGAGAGGATGAATCAGTACCACCAAGGGGTTCGAGTTTTCGGAGGCCAGGTGGTCTGGCAAAAACAGGCCGGGCTGGTGCTCTCAGTTACCGGCAACATTTACGACAAGATCGACGTCAACGTCACCCCGACCTTGACCGAGAGCGAAGCCTCTGATCGTGCGCTGGCAGGGAGAGCCGCGGGAGCCCGCGTCAGCGGTGACGTCGAGCTCGTGGTCCTGCCGCTCGATGACCGTTACGTGCTCGCGTACCACCTCAGGGTACGAGGGGCTAAGACGCTGGAGGCGGTGTTCATCGACGCGCACTCCGGAGAGATCCTCCTAACGTGGAACGCTCTTCGCTCGAGCCAGCACGACGGCGTGGGCCTGGGAGTCGGCACCTGGGGTGATGAGAAGAAGATGACCTCAGAGCAGGCTGCCGGCACTTACCGGGCCGTCGACACACTCCGGCCCTTCGATATCAGGACCTACGACATCAATTTCGACACCGCCACCTGGGAAGACTACCGGGCTGAGACAGACTCGTTCCTGGCCACGGACCTCGACAACGAGTGGCACGACGGCGCCGTCGTGGATGCCCACGTGTACACCGGATATACCCTCGACTACTACTTCAGGCGCCACAAGAGGAGAGGTGTCAACGACCGCGGGAGGGGCATCATCAGCTTCGTCCATTTTTTCCACCAGAGGGAGGGATACGACAATGCCTTCTACGACACTCTGGATAACTCAGTGAACTACGGCGACGGAGACGGTATCGAATCTACGTACAACTCCGCCGCCCTCGACATCGTGGCGCACGAGGTTACTCATGCAGTCACGTTCTTCTCGTCGGATCTGATCTACTACAGCGAGCCCGGGGCACTTAACGAGGCGATCTCGGACATCATGGCGGTGGCCGTCGAGTTCTTCTTCGAGCCGGTCGGGAAGGGACGCCAGAAGGCCGACTGGGTATTGTTCGAAGACGCCTACGTCAAACTTGGAAAGTTTGGACGTTCATTCCCCAATCCCAGAAGCGCCGACTCCATATACCCGGACCACTATAGCGTCCGTTATCTCGGAGAATTCGATGCTCGGGGCGTGCACATCAACTCGAGCATCATAAACCACGCCTTCTACCTGATGGTCATGGGCGGCACCAACCGGGTCTCCGGCCTCCGGGTAAAAGGCGTCGGTTTCGACCAGATGAACCGCATCGAGTCGATCTTCTACCGGGCCTTCATGTTCTATCTGGTGCCGAGCTCGAACTTCTCCGATGCGCGGGAAGCTACTATCCGGGCCGCCCGTGAGCTATACGGCGCGGGCAGCGCTGAAGAGCGGAACATCATCGCCGGGTGGAACGCGGTAGGTGTGCAGTGAGGGCGGTGGCCGTCATCCTGCTCGTACTGGCCCCATCCATCGTCCGAGGTCAGGACGAGCCGGATTCCAGCCAAGCCAAGAGGAAGATCCAGATCTTTGTCCACGGGAGCTACCAGCCCACGGCCAGGACTTTCGAGGTCGGATCCAGCTCCACTCAGTTCCTGGAGTTAGGCTCCACCAGAGGGACATACTCAGGCGGTACCGGAACGGCATTCGAGTTCGGAGGGGCGTTCGCGCTGACCACGAAGTTTGCGCTACTCGGAAGCTTAGAAGCCGTCAAGGTTGGTCACGACGCAAACCTGGACGTGTCCGTACCGCATCCCTTGTTTTTCGACAGACCACGCACCGCGAGCATGGCGGTTGATGGGCTCGAGCACTCTGAGCTCGCCGTCCACCTTGGCTTCGCGTACCGGATTGCCGTGGCCCGGGTCGAGATCGATCTATTCGTTGGGCCGAGCATTTTCTCCACGGAGACGGAGGTCATCGAAGAAGCCATCAGCGCTTCCGAATATCCGTTTGACGACCTGTCGCTGACGGGAGCAAGCCGGGTGACCATGAAGGATATCGCGATAGGGTTCAACACGGGCGCTGGTATCGCGTACTACGTGACTGAATCGATCGGGGTTTCATTCATGGCCCGCTTCAGCCAAGCGGCCATCGAGGTGATGCCAGATGGAAGCGAAGCCGTGTCGTTCACTGCTGGCGGTTTACGGGCAGGAGGCGGCATCAGGTTCAGATTCTAGTGGAGGGGGCATGGAATTAGGAAATTTCCGGTGCTTCGGTTGCGTGACCTTCATCATTATTATGGTCGGCACCCTGAGCATCAGCGGGGGAACCGTTCAGCGCAGCGGGCTTCTGGTCAGGCTCCATCGTTGTCCTCCGCCGTGATTCGGCCACGGGTGCTCCGCGATAGGCGGGGCGCACACGGACTCTATGCCGTCCTGTGCCAAAACTCGGCCCAGCCGGCATTGACGAAAGAACTGCGCCTCTCGAAATCAGGCTAAAATTCTAGCACGCGAACAGGTTACGCGGCGGCCCGCCAACACTTGACTGCGGAAGCACCGCCCCATGGCAAAACGGAACCGCGGAGCGGTGGGTCGGCAGCTGCCGTCGCGAGCTCCTTGAGCACGTCGTGGTTCTCGGTGCATGTCATCTCATCCGGCTCGTGCGAGCTTACATCAGCTACTATCATGAGGACCGTTGCCACTTGGGGCTGAACAAGGACACACCGAGCTTGAGAACGGTCACGCACCGACCGTCTCCTACGGCGAAAGTAGTCGCACTGCCGCGAGTCGGTGGACTGCACCATCGATACGAGTGGCGAGAGGCAGCCTGAGTCAGCTTGGTCGCTCGCGTTACTCGGCTGGTCGCCGAGAAGTTCGTCCTCAGCACCTTCCCTCGCGCGCTGACCACGCTCTCCAGCATGTGCTCGAGGGCGGTCCGGGCCCTAGAGTCCAGTCCCGGATTAATAATGATGATGGACAGCCGAGTTTTGGCACAGGACGGGAAGAGGATTTCATCAATGGCGTGAGCTTGGTGAACCCGGGCCAATTTATGGTGTATGCTTAGCACATGGCGCGTACCAATGTAGATATTGACGAGGAAGCCTGTGCAGAGGTGATGCGCCGTTACCGACTGAGGACGAAGCGCGAGGCGGTCAATTTCGCGTTGCGGGCGGTGGCGGCGGAACCTCTCGACATCGACGATGCCCGGCGGCTGCGTGGGTCCGGCTGGGAAGGCGACCTCAATGATTTGCGATCCGGTCGCACGACGTGATCCTGATCGACACATCGGCATGGATCGAGTTTCTTCGCGACACGGGGTCAACTGCCTGCAACCGCGTCGAGGCGGTTCTGGAAGGTGAGGTAGCGGTTTGCGACGCAATCCGCATGGAGGTACTCGCTGGCGCGCGGGACGAACGGCACCTGCGGCACTTGCGCGGTCTCCTCGCGCGGGCAAGCATTCTGCCGACCGAGCCAGCAGACTATGAGGAAGCGGCTGCTCTGTATCGCCTTTGCCGGCGTGAGGGCGAGACCGTTCGCAGGCTGATTGACTGTCTCATCGGCTCGGTCGCCATTCGCGCCGGTGCGGCCATCCTTCACCACGACAGCGACTTCGACGTGCTGGCTCGCCATACCGCGCTGCGGATCGACCTATCCGGTTAGGCCGATGGGCTAGGGAGCATCTCTCAGGGTGTGGTGCTTCTGCCATTAAGTGTTGGTGAGATGACGCTAAGACTTCACGCTGCATTAAATTACAGCCAAAATAGCGCTCGCGACCTTCGCCGCGCGCTAAATGGAGCGTAAGCGCTTTTTTTTGCAAAGGGATACGTACACATCACCAACAGCAAACAGCGCAAGCACCTCAGTCCGAGCGCAAGGTGCGCTCCCGTGAACGGCTTGGCGGGTTGCTACGTTTCCACCATCGGGAAGCCGCATGAGTATTTTGACCTCACGGGATCTGTTCTGCGGCGCCGGCGGGCTCTCCGAAGGGTTCGCAAGAGCCGGATTTCAGATCCTGCTCGCTCTCGACAGCGACCGCGTCCTGTGCCAAAACTCGGCCCTTTTGAAATAGACCACAAATCAGCAGCTTAGATGCCCTTGGAATCCGCACAGAATCCAGGGAGCGAACGTTCGGTGATGTCTGTGTTTGCGACCGGGCCAAGGCGGCGCAAGGATCTTGAGTTCGTTTGTGTTATTGGACACGACGCGTTTCACCGAACGGCGGAGGACGGCGAGCTGCTGTCGAAGAGCGACATTCTCAAGAGCCAGCTCGCGACGAGCCTTGAAGGCAGAGATGAGAGCGGGAACCAACGACGAAATCATGCCGGCATGGTGCTGGCAGACCGGAGACTAATCAAGTTCGGTGCACGCGGATGAATAAATAGAAGGCACACCGAAGCGTGCGGTGCTCCTGGAGCAGGTACGCGAGGGTCTCGGCCTCGCGTTCCCGAAGGCAGGCCCTCAGGGCAAGGTCGAATCAGTGGAGAGGGCGATCGCATCGACCATGCCGGGAGGATAGCCGAAACCTCGGGGTTCCAGGCTCGGCCGATTAATGGGACACTATGGGGACGCACGAATACCGGGATAAGCGATTCGGCTGTGGGTGAGCCCAGCATCCAGGAGAACCGCCAGTGTATGGATGGTGACGGCAAGCGGGTCGATGAGGGGCACGCTCAACTTCATGGCCTCTAGTTTCTTCCGGAGATCTCCGGCAAGAAATGCAAACCCCGTGCAGCAAAGCACTAGCGTGTCAGCATTCGCTCCGCAGATCGCTCTCCGGGCCGCTTCGACCAGTAAAGCTTTGGTTCGTCCTGGATCGGCCCCTATCTCATCGGGCGGAATACCAACTACTTCGCAGGATGCGAGCCGCGCGCCCAGCCCTACCTTCTCCGCCTGTTCCTCGAAATAACGCGCAGAGAACTCGCTGGTCACCAGGAGACTAAACCGTCGCCCCACCAAGGTGGCCACATGCATCGAGGTTTGGCCGGGCCCGAGCACCGGGATGGCAACATTCTCGCGCATCTCCCGCACGCCGGGATCGGCCATGCAGTTGACGACGATTCCATCCACCCCTTCCCGCTCGGCCTTCACGGCATCCGTGATGAGCTGGGGTACAGAAAGGCTGAGCGCGGTGACGGATTCCGTTGTTTCGAGCTCCGGTTCCCCTTCTGGGTAGCCTACGCTGAGGGTCAAACCCTCGCCGCCATAGCGCTCGTTTACTTGGCGACGCAGTTCCTCCGACCGATCTTTCTTTGGCACGAAGGCCTCAACCAGTCTGATGTGTTTCATTCGAACCTACCAAAATGATACTACCACTCCCCGGGCCGGCGCAATCACTGCTTACGAAGGTCGTCGTGTTCGAAAATTGGTGCTTCCGCCATTAAGTGTTGGTGAGATAACGCTAAGACTTTACGGTGCACTAAATTACAGCCAAAATAGCGCTCGTTACCTTCGCTGCGCGCTAAATGGAGCGTAAGCGCCTTTTTTGCAAAGGGATGCGTACACATCACCAACAGTAAACAGCGCAAGCACCTCCGTTCTGTGTGATAGTGCACGACGTATTCGGTTACCGCTGTCCGCAGGTGTCCCTCACTGAGAGGTACGAAGCGGTCGAGACATTCTCGACGTATGGAGAGAACGAATCTTTCCGCGTGAGGTTTCTTGCTACCTGCTTCATCCACTCTCCGTTGGGGTCCGAAGTTATCCCACCGATGCACACGCAGCGGGTGACGATATCGATGACAAACAGGACATGGTAGCGGACGAGCCCGAACGGGTTCACCACTTCGACGGTGAACAGGTCTGTCGCGGCGATAGCGCCCCCATGAGCCTTGATGAAGGTGCTCCACGACATGCTCTTGCCTCGCTCCGGGGCAGGCGCGATACCGTGCTCGGCGAGGACCCTCTTGATGGTGTTGCGTCCGAGTTCATGTCCAAGGTTCTTGAGTGCGCCCTGCAGGCGCGTATATTCCCACGTCGGGTTCTCCCGCGCCATGCGTACCATGAGCTCACGGATGTCCTTCGCCGTGGGAGGTCGGCCTGGGCTCCGGTTCTTGCTGCCATCGTACTTGGCTGCGATGAGGTAGCGATACCAGCGCAGCAGCGTAGAGGGTGTGGCAACTGAGGCAATCTGGGCCAGCACATCGCGGCCCAAGGCCTGGGCCTTGACGGCGAGCCTGCGCCGCTCGTCGTCCGAGAGCCTGAGACGCTTGCCCCGAAGCCCGGCTCGGAGCACACGGTTCTCCTCTTGCTGGTAGTCGATCACATCCTGCTGCTGGCGGTTGACCCAGCCAGCCAGAACGAGCAGTAGGAATTGCACGTGGTAGGTCATCATGGAGCTGAAGATAACACCCTCGGGCCAGACGATTGTAAAGCCCACGGCCCTTAGCCCGGTCGCAAACACAGACACTAAGCTGCTGATTTATGGCCTATTTCAAAAGGGCTGAGTTTTGGCACAGGACGGGTTGCCACGATGTGCCGACTGCTGGACGTCTCCGCCAGCGGCTACTATGCGTGGCTTGAGCGTGCCCCGTCGGCCCGCGCGGTGTCGGATGCGGAGTTGCTTGAGAAGATCCGGGCGATTCACACCGCGTCGCGGAGCACGTACGGCGCGCCGAGGATCCTCCACGAGCTACGAGAGACACACGAGCTCCACGTCTCACGCAAGCGTGTAGCGCGGCTGATGCGCGAGGCTGGCATTCAAGGTGTTCACCGGCGCAAGAGGGCGCACACTACGATTCGCTGTGACGACGCCCGTCCCGCCCCCGATCTCGTCGACAGGAATTTCGAGGTGGACCGGCCCGACCGCCTGTGGGTCGCCGATATCACCTACGTGCCCACGTGGTCGGGCTTCTTGTTCCTCGCCGTCGTGCTGGACGCCTTCAGCCGACGCATCGTCGGATGGGCAATGGCTACCCACCTGCGGACGTCGCTCGTCTTGAGCGCCCTCGACATGGCGCTGTTCCAACGCAAGCCCGGCGACGTCATCCATCACTCGGACCAGGGCACGCAGTACACGTCACTAGCGTTCGGCCAGCGATGCCGGGAGGCCGGGGTGCGACCGTCGATGGGTTCGGTCGGGGACTGTTACGACAATGCGATGTGCGAGAGCTTCTTCGCGACGCTCGAGTGCGAGCTGATCGAGCGCCGGTCGTTTCGCTACCACGCTGAGGCGCGCATGGCGACCTTCGATTTCATCGAAGGCTGGTACAACCCGCGACGACGACACTCCGCCATCGACTATTGCTCGCCTATCCAATTCGAAAGGAGGTACTATCGCGACGCTTGATCCCTAACTCTTAACCTGTCCACGAAAGCGGGGTCACTTCACTATTTCAAAAGGGCCGAGTTTTGGCACACGACGGGGTTATTCGTTCATGCCTCGCCTCAAGGATCTCAAAGACCAACCGCTCTACAAGCTTGACCGCGCTGCGGTGTGCGGAGACCTCGATTCCCTCTTTCGGGCGAGCGTTGATACGGATCTTATTCGAGGCCAATGGGATCAGCTTGTTCGCCTAACCGCGTCACTCCGAAACCGACCGACCAAGGGTGGTGCAACAATTGAGATTCTGACTGCCATCAGTACGGGAGTCGAGGTGCATTCTCCTCCGTGTGGGTGCGAAAACAGGCACGCCTACCGTCGCACTCTGTCGTTACGCACCAAGAAGCGCCCCTCGAACAACATCGGCACACCTTCACCGCTTCGGAGCAGGTCGTCACCCCAGTTGCGTACCGCGTGCATGTGGAGATGCGGCTCGCTCGTGTTACCCGAATTGCCCACCCGGCCCACCGGCTGCCCCGTTGAAACCACGACTTTTAGTCGCCGGGGAACTCGGCGCCGGCCATCTTACAGATCTTCTTCCACTCCTCGGGCGTCACCCGTTGCACCGAGAGCCTCTGCCCCTTCTTGAGCAGAGACATTCCCTCCAGCTCTCGGGTCTCGCGAAGCTCTTGCAGCGTGGCGGGCTCTTTGAACTTCGAGACGAACTCGATGTCCACCATGTACCAATAGGGCTTCTCTTTGGTTGCCCGGGGCTCGAAGTACTTGTTCTTCTTGTCGTACTGGGTGAAGTCAGGATAGGCCTCTTTGCGGACGCGAGCCAAGCCGACGATGCCTTTGGGGTCGGCGTTGGAGTGGTAAAAAAAAACCCCGTCGCCCACCTTCATCTCCTTCATATAGTTGCGGGCCTTGAAATTCCGAACCCCGTTCCAGTAGGTCGAGCGCTCCTTCTTGAGATCGTCGATGCTGTAGACGTTGGGCTCGCTTTTCATTAGCCAGTAGTTTCGGTGCGTTGTCATCGCTTGAATAGGTAGATGCGCTTAGACCCCTCGATAGATCGGAGGGCGCTTCTCAATGAATGCCCGCACACTTTTCTCGGACGTTCTGACCTTGGAGCAGGGCGTCGAGCTCCTTCAAGTCTTCACCGGCGCAGAAGGCGCGTCCCTGACCGGTGATGATGAGCACGCGTAAAAGGGGCGATTCTCTGTCGTACGAAATCGAGAAGCTCCGTCGGTGGCACCGTTTCTCTAGTCTCATCGGGTCGAAGTTGAACGAACGCCTTGACCTCTTGGAGCATGCACCCCTTGGGAAAACCCGTCGTCCCCGACGTGTACTGAAGGTTGAGGAGATCCTCTCGCACCGCCAGTACGTCCAAGGATTGTCTCACCGAAGCGCTCGGCTTGATGGCGCAACAGGTGGCCGACGCTCCGGGGGAAGTCTATAGCCACGCTCAGCTCAATTCCAAGGAAGTTCCACGCTCAGATTTTCTTCGCGTAAGGTCCCAGAATGGCTTCTCTTTGCGCCTTGGCCCCCATGGCGGCGGCACGCTTTCGTGCTCCGGTGAAGAAAACGAGACCGAGAACCGCCCAGGCGAGGACGATGATCCACTCCTCCGGCCAAAGTAGCGCGGAAGGGCTACCGGGCAGGTAGAGGAGAACGAAGAGCACCGTGCTCAAGACGGCGAGGGTGCCGACCAGGCGTGCCGCGGGCACTCGATACGGCCGATCGAGCGTGGGGTACTTCCCGCGGATGGTCAGAAACGAGACCGTAACGAAGAAGTAGGCCAGGACCGCGGCCAGCCCTCCCGCGTCTACGAACCAGACCAATGCTCGTCGTCCGAAGAAAAGCGAAAGAGCTGTCACCAAGGTGACAAGAATGATGACCGCCACCGGTGACTCATAACGGGGGTGAAGACGCGAGAACATTTCGGGAGGCATCCCGCCTCGCGACATGGCGAACATCAATCGGGAGGAGCCGATGAAAAAAGCGTTCCAACTGGTGAGGATTCCCAAGAGTCCACCGAAGATGAGGACTCGTGCCGCCCAAGGGCTCGATACACCGTGCTCATCGCATCGGCTGTCGCGAGCTCCGTATGAGCTAGGGCTTGTTGATCCAGCGTCAACCCCACCGTCCATTGAACGAGCACGTACCAGCCGAGGGCGAGACAGATGGAAACCAAAATCAGCCGGCCCACGGCGCGAAACGGGATGTCTACTTCCTCCGCCACCTGGGGAATGACGTCGAACCCCAGGAACAAGAAAGGCGTCATGATGACCACACGGAGGAAGCCCTCGGTGCTGGTGAAGTATGGAACCAGGTTGCTGAGGTCTCCGCGGATGTTGCCGGGAATGAAAAAGGAAAGCCCGATCAGAAAGAGCAGCGCCGTCGCGGACCATTGCAGAAAGGAGGCGATGCGTATCCCGAAGTAGTTGATGGCACCGATCAGCCCGGTGCCCACGATGCCGAGCACCAGCCAGCTCAAGTGGACGTCCCATCCGGCGACCGTGTACAAGTAACCCTTGTCGAAATCCTCAAAGACGTAGCCGACCACGGTCGGAAGCGCCACCGCTTCGAAAGCGCAGACCGCTAGGTAGGCAAGAACCAGCGACCATCCGCAAAAGTACGATGCTTTCGGGCCAAGACCGAGGTAGGTGAAGCTGAGCTCGCCGCCGGCGCGCGAAAGGGCAGAGGTGAGCTCGGCGTAGGTCAGCCCGACCAGCAGCACCATGACGGCGCCCACGACGAAGGCCAGGGCGGAGCCAAGCGTGCCGGCGCGATCGATCATCTCGCGCGCCAGAACGACCCACCCCCAGCCAACCATCGCCCCGAAGGCGAGGCCAAGAACGTCGTGCCCGCGGAGAATCTTGCGAAGCTGAACGGGTGCCGAGAACGAAGGCGTTTCGTGCATGTAAGCGGCTAGCCTTTGAGCCAGCCCGGTTTCTCGAAGGCGGGGTTGGGATAATTATAGAAACCCGCTCCTGATTTCCTTCCCAGCTTACCTCGCTCGATCATGTCGAGGAGTATCTTAGAATCCTGCCGGGGAGGCAAGCGTAGGCGCAAAAGCTCCAAGACAGACACGCGCGGAGCAGATTCTAGAGCGCCGGTGGATCGGCAAGAGCTGCTAGAATATTGTTCAGGGCGCCCCCGGTAAGGCCCAGGGAGTCTCCTCTTATGGCGATACTCCAGCCGTTCTCCATCCAGATGGTTTGTTTGCTGTTGCTGGTTGTGCCGTGCGCCGGCAAGCAGGAAGCCCGTGACTTTGAAACTCTCATGACACAAGCCCTCGAGGCCCGCCGGGAAGGACGCCTCGAAGAGGCGGCCACCGCCTTTCGGCAAGCGGCCCGCATCAGGCCGGATTCCTCCGGTGTTCATTACGTCCTGGCCCGCGTTCTTTTCGAACAGGAGTTGCTTCTCGACGCCTTAGCGGCGGTGGAACAAGCGCTGGTGCTGGATCCGGACAAGGCGCCCTATCATTTTCTCCGGGGCGCGATCTTTGACACCTTGGGAAACATGAGCGAGGCGATAGCGGGTTATGAGAACTCTATCCGTCTGGACCCCGCTTTGAGCCAAGCGTATTTGAGTCTCGGAATCTCTTACCTTCGAGGTGAAGAGTTCGACAAATCCGCGCGCGCCTTAGGCTCGTTTCTCGAGATGAACCCGGACGATCCAAACGCCCTCTACTATCTGGCCGGTGCATTGGGCGAGCAGGATCAGACGACTGAGGCGCTGGGGGTGCTCGAACGTCTGCTTCGTTCGGAGTCGGATCATGCCGGGGGTTGGTTGCTTCGGGCTCGTTTAGAGGCGAAGCAACGAGATGCCATCGCTTTAGCCTTGGAGAGCTATCAGAAAGCGCTCGCGCTCGATCCCGAGAACGCGAGGGCGCATTACGAGCTCGGAATGCTCTTAGAGAAGCGTGGGCAGCCGGAAGAAGCGATGACCGCATTCCGACGGGCGTCCGAGCTTTCGCCCGAGATGTCGGAAGCCTCGTTCGCACTGGGGAAACTTCTGAACCAACAAGGACGCACCGAAGAAGCACGGGCTCATCTCGAGCGGTTCAAGTCCCAGAGTGATCAGGAGGCGCGGCGGCGTGAGCAGAAAATGCGGGCGACGGCCTCATTCGGTAAAGGCCAGGAGCTTCTCGCGGAGAATCGCTTCGAGGAGGCTGCTGCGGCGTTGTTGCACGGCCCGGCGCAAATCGCTGACCTCCCTGTGCCGGTCGGAGAGTCACCCGGCGCAGTAAGTATCGGGCATGCCGAGCGCGGTCATCTTGTTGAGTATCTCACACCCAATTCGGTGTTCAACTCGTTGCCTCGCCAACGTTCGAGCCCGCATCTCGGGCCCCATGATCGCCTTGTAACGATAGACCGCGTTCTCCACCATGCTTCGCTCGGTGCAGCCTGAGAGCTTGTACCATTCACGTCGGCCGTGTCTTTCGATTGCACGAATATGGCGGTCGCGTTCCCGCATGGCGGTGTTCGAATTCTGACTGAGCGTGGCGTTTCGTTGCGGCGGAATCACCACGCGCGTCCTTCGTCCAGGGCTGTGCGCTTCGATGGCTTCGTAGACCGCTTCCTTGTCGTATGCACTGTCCGCCGCCACCGACGCTATAGGTGCTTGAATCTGTGTTAGCAAAGGGGGGACTCGCGTTGCGTCGCGAGCTCGTGACGCCGTCAGTTCGGACGCAACAATGTTGCCGGTCTTGCGATCAACGGCGATGTGCAACTTGCGCCAGGCGCGCTGCTTTGGCGGTTTGCGGGTGGTTCCAACATGAATCCTCAAGCCCGTGCTATCGATCATCAGGTGGATTGGTTGATTGCTTGCGGCTTTTCGAATCCGCAGCTTCTTGCGGAGCAGCCTCGACCGCCGACACAACGTCGAGTAGTCCGGGATCTCGATACACAGCCGGAGAAGCGAGGCGATCGAGTGCAAGAAGCCTTCGGTTTGGCGGTAGGCAAGCTTGTACACCATCCGGACAACCAGGCCCGTTTCAATCGCCATCTCTGAATAGACCCGTTGACCGCCAGGCTTACCGCTCTTGTCGGCCTTCCAGTTCGCGATTGCCTCCTCGTCAAACCAGACCTTCAAATCGCCCCGGCGGCGCAGCCCTTCGTTGTATTCCGCCCAGTTGGAAACGTGGTACTTCTTCTGTTTCGCGTGTTTGTACTGGCTGCGCTTGGGATACTTCATGGTCGAACATTACCTCGGCCACCACCATAGGTAGATTTCGCGCTCAGCCAAGAGCGGTGCAACAACGCCGCTGCTCGCCGCCATCGGGCAGAAGCTGATCAACGTCGGTTCCCTGGCCACCGGGCGCGAGTTCGATTCCGACATGCAGGCAGAAAATGCGACTCGTTTGGCCGCGATTGCCGCCGAACGGAACCTCGACGTTGATGCGCGACGGCTCTATGTGAAAACCTGGGTAAGCCTTCTTGAGTTACAAAACGTCACAGGTGAGCGGAAGTTTGATCCGGATGAACTATCCCGGCGTTACCAGGGCTCCTTCGATTCGCTGCGTCGCGCCGACTCTGATGACTTTGAGCCATGAAGGCTGGCGACAAGGTCCTACATCCATCGCTCGGCGAGGGCACAGTCGTCGCCATTTACACGAAGGGCGGACAGGCTGGCGCGAACGTGGACTTCGGTTACATGGTGGATTGGGTATCGGCAGTCGAACTTGGAGAGAAAAGGTCTGATGAACTAGATGTCTCGCCACCCGTTTCGCAAGACCCAAGGGGCGGAGTTCGGGAAACATCCCAGGCCTCGTCGTCGTTGCCAGAAGACATGATGGATGCGCGGCGTGGCCTGCTGGCGCTCAGACTCGGCCAAGTCCTCGAACGGCATGTACTCTCGCTCAGCGTAGGAACTGAGGAGGTAAAGGAGAAACTCCAGGCCGTCGTCTTGGGTGCTGTTCAACAGCAAGCGAGCGCCATCCTAGTCGAGGGTGCTTGGGGCAGTGGGAAGACTCACCTGTTGACGATGCTCAATGCCATCGCAGCAATCCAGGGAATGGCGACAAGCTCCGTCATTCTTGATGGCGACGGAGTGAGGCTATCAGATCCCAAGGAGCTGATGAAGGCTTTCCTCAGCTCACTCAGGTATCCTGGAGAGCCTGTGCCCTGCGGTATCGGCAGCAGGCTTAAGGAATTACGCCGCTCCAAGATTCGATGGAAACCTCGCTATCCTGGTGGAATTAGGATCGCAAACGCAATCTCTGCAGTGCCCGAGCGGGCACTTGACGAGCCAGAGGTCCTGCTGGCTCTCGAAGACTATTTCACGCTTAGTTTGTCGGCTACACAGGCTAATCAAAGACTTTCTAGACTCGGGCATCTGCGAGCGAGGCTGCCATCATTAGATGTCAGGAGCGTCAGTGAGCGCGCGGGCCGTTTCTTCGAGCATGTCCAGGGATGGACGGAGCTTGTCACGCAGACCGGAGCTAAGGGGTTGGTGTTAATTGTCGACGAAGTGGATGTTGAGTACGCAAGCACGATTGGCTGGGCCGCGGCGCGGCGAGAGGAACGCAGACGGCGGACAACTCTCTTGTTAGCTTTGCACGAGCACCTTAGGAGTAAGTTGCCTCTCGTCGTCGCATTCGGTAGCGCACCTGGCAGCGGGGACGTCTCGGAGCACGACGACCCGGTTCGCGACCTGACGCGGCAGATCGGCGAGTCTGGTTTGGAGATCATCCAAGCTCCACAACCTAACCTTCATCAAATGCGTGGGCTCGCATGCAGGATCCTCGACCTCTATGGGCGCGCATATCCTGAGCACATGACGGCGATTGACCGGAATAGGCTCACGGAGATGCTCGACGCACATGCTGAATCCTATTTGAAGAACGTGAGCAGTCCAGTCCCGCGTAACTTCTTACGCCGGACCCTTGAGCTGCTTGATGTTGCGCCAGTTTTGCTAAACCAGGAGAAGACAGCTTGATGCAAGCCTGGCGTTCTGTGAGAGATGGCGACTGACGCCGAGATCGTCGACCACTTAGGCCCCGTTGGATGGGCTTTCTTCGGCAAGTTTTGGAGACTGCGGGAGGTCCAACGGGAGGCTACAATCCAGATCTACGCGGGGCGAGACACCCTCGTTACGTCTGCGACAGCGTCCGGAAAGACCGAGGCGATCATGGCGCCGTTGCTCGCTCGCATCCTCAACCTTGGTATCCCAAGGGTGGGAGCGGTCCGGCTGCTCGTTGTAGCGCCGACACGAGCGTTGGTCAACGATCTCGCAGCGCGCCTCGACGACCCGCTGACGCGGATGGATTTGAGCTGTGGGCGTCAGACGAGCGATCACCGGAACAAAGCAAGACGGCCGTTTACATTAATCACGACCCCAGAGTCTTTCGACTCGATGCTCGTACGTGACGGAACAGTCACAGGCGGAAGACTCACGGGGCATCTCCTCGCGGGCGTAAGTGCGGTCTTCGTCGACGAAGCGCACTTGTTCGACGGCACAGCGAGAGGCGACCAGCTATGCTGGCTGCTAGCCCGGTTGCGGCGCCTCAGGCAGTTGTTAATGGACGAAGAATTTGGCGAGGACGGCCGGCTCCAGGTCTGCGCTGCCAGTGCGACCGTAAGTGATCCTGATGCGCTGGCGAAACGATTGCTCAGTCCCCGGGCCGTGGCTGTACGGGTCGCCGGCACAAGAGAGATTGATATCTTTGATACGTCCGGTGAACCGCATTGGGTCCAGCTAATGGCTGACGATACCGCATCGACGTTGAAACGGCGTCTCGGGCCGGTCCCGCCGGAAAACTTGGGCGAGAGCGTCGAGTACCGTCTTTGGCTGGCGTTGTCGGGCGTCGATTCCGAGATGATGCGCAAGATTCTCGTGTTCGTCCCAACCCGCAAGCTTTGCGACTTACTTTCGGCGCACCTGTCGGCGACTCTCCCACACCGTCGCGACATCCGTGTGCTCGCTCACCACGGTAGCCTGAACCGCGATAGAAGACAGCAGGCAGAGCAGACGTTTTCGTCGGCTCGCGATGTCGTGCTGGTGACGACGACTACTCTGGAAGTGGGTGTGGATATCGGGGATGTGGATCTCGTGGCCTTGGTCGGTGCACCGTCCGGAACGCATTCTCTGCTGCAACGTATTGGACGCGCGGGCCGGAGGATCGGGCGTACAAGAGTGCTCGCCCTGCCGCGCACCGAAATGGAGCGTGCCGCTTTTGCGTCCATGCTTGTGTCTGCACGAGACGGGATGCTGGAGCCGAAAAGTTACGCCCGGCGCTGGTCCGTGTTCATCCAGCAGACCGCCAGTTTTATCGCCCAAGGCCGCCCGCGAGGTCGTCGGTTCGAAGACTTGTTGAAATTGGCACAGGATGTGTGGCCCGAGGCGACTCCCCAAACCGCTGAGGAGATAATCCAAAGACTGCTCGGAACAGATTATCTCGAAGAACATATGAGGCGACTGACCCTTGGAGAGCTCTGGGCCGACGCTTTCGCTGAGGGTTCGAGCGGCATGCACGCCAACCTGGAATCGTCAGCAACCGGTGTCCCGGTCGTGGACTCCAGCACCGGTGAAGTGATCGCTCACGTTGCGCAGCGACCTGACATCGACAAGGGTCTTGCGTTGGGCGGCCAAGTATGGAACGCGCGCTACGTAGATGGCGAAATACTTCTAACCGCCCATAGAGTGGACCGACCACGCCAGGGATTTCGGTATGCGGACCGCAAAGCGCCAACGCCATTTGAGTATGCCGTTCACGTGCGGCGCGGTCTGGGCTTCCAAGAATCAGACGCGCCGATTGTTTCACTCGACGGAGATTCCATCTGGCTGCATTTTGGTGGCAGCGCATACGAGACTGTACTGTTGAGCCTCCTGCCGTCTCTTCGGCCCTTGGCGGGATTGGGCGGACTTGCAGTTGCGGGCCACCCATCCAACGACCA
Organism: Candidatus Marinacidobacterales bacterium; assembly: GCA_965219415.1. GTDB lineage: Bacteria > Acidobacteriota > Vicinamibacteria > Marinacidobacterales > DATDRI01 > CBDCNP01. Next base: position 4,433,200 of record CBDCNP010000002.1, on the reverse strand, counting down.
GCAACAGAGAGCTGCCTCGTGCGAAAGACGCCTGCTTGAAATAGTGGAATCACTATTCGAATCTGTGGAAGCTACTTTGGCGCCCGGACCCTATCATCGACTCCTTCCAGAGACGTGCCGCAAGCGCGTTACCCTGGACTTGTTTAACCTGCCGTATTTCAAATCCTGGCTTGCGGGCAGGAATGTAAGGGAGCTCCAGCGGAGTGATCAGCGATGGACCGCCGTTAAAGCGGCCCTGTCCCGAGAATAGGGGTTTTGCTGCATGATTGCCCGTCCTGTGCCAAAACTCGGCCGTTTTGAAATAGGACCACAATCTCTATCCTCGATTACACTCGACGCACTGCTTGAGTCCGATCCGCTCCTATCGAGCAAAGCTGCGATGCTATGCTGTCTGAAAGTGCCGCGAGAGCTCGGTCCAGGGGGCGCGGACCACCGGGGCCTGCAGGCGCACTCAAGAATCTCAAACACAGACACTAAGCTGCTGATTTATGGTGTCCATCATCATTATTTGTCCGGGACTGGACTCTAGGCCCGGACTGCCCTCGAGCTCATGCTGGAGAGCGTGGTCAGCGCGCGAGGGAAGGTTCTGAGGACGAACTTCTCGGCGACCAGCCGAGTAGCGCGAGCGACCAAGCTGACTCAGGCTGCCTCTCGCCACTCGTATCGATGGTGCAGTCCACCGACTCGAGGCAGCGCGACGACTTTCGCCGTAGGAGACGGTCGGTGCGTGACCGCTCTCAAGCTCGGTGTGTCCTTGTTCAGCCCCAAGTGGCAACGGTCCTCATGATAGTAGCTGATGTAAGCTCGCACGAGCCGGATGAGATGACATGCGCCGAGAACCACGACGTGCTCAAGGAGCTCGCGACGGCAGCTGCCGACCCACCGCTCCGCGGTTCCGTTTTGCCATGGGCTGCGAAACGAAGTGCGAACGGGTTTTGTGCCCGTTGCCTTGATGAACTCGATGACCGCAGCGCTAAAGATGAAGTCGCGATCGAAGATGAGATATTTCGGAGCGGTGTCGTAGGGAAACACCTCACGCAGTTGCTGAATAACCCAAGCAGACGTCGGGTGGAAGGTGGCGTTGAAGTGAACGATGTGCCGACGGCCGTGCTCGATGACGAAGAAGCCGTACAGCAGCCGGAGCGACGCGGTGGGCACGGTGAACAGATCCATGGCGGCGATATCGTCTTTATGGTTGCGCAAGAAAGCCATCCATCGCTTCAGCTGGTCGGGCTCCGCGGGACGCCGCGGCAGGTATCGCGACACCGTAATCTCGGAGATGATGAAACCGAGTTTGGTGAGCTCAGCATGGATGCGTGGCGCCCCCCAGCCGTCTTGCGCCATCGTGCGGACGAGGCGGCGAATCTCGGCATCAATCCGAGGCCGACCGGGATGGCGGCGCTGCGAGATCTTTGCCCAGTACCGTCGGAATCGGTCGCGATGCCAACGGGCCACGGTGTCCGCGTGGACGATGAGCAGGCGGCTCGCCCACACGGGCCACGAACCTCGAAGAGCAACCCAGAAAGCCCGTTCCGTGTCTTCGAGCGGTGGGCGTGGGCGCTCTTTCTTCAGCGCCGTCACTTGCTGCCGCAAAGCGACGTTCTCCAACACCAGGTCGGCGCGGCGCCGACACATCGCCCGAATGACACGGACGCCAAGTGAGACGAGGAAGACAACAACGTTGAGCATAACGGCGGAGTTTCGCCGTCTTCGGCCCGGAATTCAAGCGGAGCGTAAGTCCTTGATTTCGTGGGCGGAGCAGTTTTGACCGATGCACAACCGTCGGAATCGGTCGCGATGCCAACGGGCCACGGTGTCCGCGTGGACGATGAGCAGGCGGCTCGCCCACACGGGCCACGAACCTCGAAGAGCAACCCAGAAAGCCCGTTCCGTGTCTTCGAGCGGTGGGCGTGGGCGCTCTTTCTTCAGCGCCGTCACTTGCTGCCGCAAAGCGACGTTCTCCAACACCAGGTCGGCGCGGCGCCGACACATCGCCCGAATGACACGGACGCCAAGTGAGACGAGGAAGACAACAACGTCGAGCATAACGGCGGAGTTTCGCCGTCTTCGGCCCGGAATTCAAGCGGAGCGTAAGTCCTTGATTTCGTGGGCGGAGCAGTTTTGACGATGCACAGCGGGAATCGCCAGTTTCTTCTTCACGTAAACCCCTCAGAAAAGCTTGGTCTCTGTCCTGAGCTGAGCGTGGAGCTCGAGGCCGATGACGGTCTCGTAGCCGGACATCGTCACTCGTACATCCGATCGATGACGTCCTTGTAACGGGCCTCGATAACCTTTCGTTTCACCTTGAGCGTCGGCGTCAGCTCCCCGCCCTCCAGAGTGAATTCCGTTGCTATCAGGGTGATCTTCTTGATCTTCTCGAACTGCGCGAGGTGCGAGGTCATCGACTGTACTTGGCTCTCCATGAAAGCGATCACATCGGGATGACCGGTCATCGAGTTCCGGTCGGAGGCGTCGATGGATTGCTCCTTGCACCAGGCACCGAGCTTCTCGAAATCAGGCACCACGATCGCTGCCGGGAACTTCCGCTTGTTGCCCACCAGGACGAACTCCGCAATGTAAGCGTTCGTCTTGACGCGGCCCTCGATGGGCTGGGGAGCGATGTTCTTGCCTCCCGCGGTAACGATGAGGTCCTTCTTGCGGTCGGTGATGGCAAGAAACCCGTCTGAGTCGAGAACCCCTACGTCACCGGTATGGAAGAAGTCGTCCTCGTCAATGGCCTCTCGAGTGGCTGCCTCGTTCTTGTAGTAGCCCTTCATGACGTTGGGCCCACGGACCAGGATCTCTCCATCCTTCGCGATCCTGACCTCGACTCCCTCGACGGGCTGTCCTACCGTCCCGAACTTGAAGGCATCGGGACGGTTGACGGAGATGACCGGCGAGGTTTCCGTCAGCCCATAGCCCTCCAGGATCTGCAGCCCCGCCGCCCAGAAGAACTCTGCGAACTCTCTCGCGAGCGGGGCCGCGCCCGAGATGAAGAACCGCAGCCGGCCGCCGACGCGGGCGTGCAGCTTTGCGAAAGCGAGCCTGGAGGCGAGCGCGTATTTGACGTTCAGGAGCGCCGGGGCCGGCTCGCCGCGTTGCCGGTACTTCCCGTGCTCGCGTCCGATCGCGACCGCCCAGTGAAAGATCTTCTGCTTCAGCGCGCTCCCCGCAGCGACTTTCTCCATCACACCGGCGTAGACCTTCTCGTAGAACCGAGGCACCATCGTCATGATGGTAGGGCGGATCTCACCGAGGTTCTCCAGGAGTTTCTCCTGGCCCTCCGCGAGCGCCACGGTGGCACCCCCGTTGGCGTACAGGTAATGCGCCACCATGCGCTCGAAGACATGGCTATAGGGAAGCACCGAGAGCGCAACGTCCGTGTCCTCGACCGGGAGCGCCTTCTGGCTGGCCGCAACGTTCGAGAGCAGGTTGCGGTGGGTGAGCATGACGCCCTTCGGATCTCCGGTCGTTCCCGACGTATAGATGATGCTGGCGAGATCGTCGGAGTCGACCGCATCCGATAGCTCGCCGACGAGATCGGGTTTTGCCCTCCGGTTCTCTTGGCCCTGTTTCATCACCTCGTCAAGGGTGAGCGCCTGGTAGCCGTCCGTCGGCGGATCGATAGTGATGTAGTGTCCGACCGAAGGGAGGTCCGAACGGATGGCGGCGATTTTCTTTTGCTGGTCGGCGGTCGAGGCGATAACGACCTTCGACTCGGAGTTCGAGACGATGTAGGTGATCTGAGGAGGCGGGAGCGTCGCGTAGATCGGCACGTTGACCGCGCCCAGGATCTGGAGGGAGGCATCGATAATGAACCACTCGTGGCGGTTCTCCGAGAGGAGAGTGACCTTGTCGCCCCGGCCGATACCCAGGCCGTTCAGCCCGAGTGCCAAGTTGCCTGCCTTTTCGATGAGCTCGCGCGAGGAGATCCGCCGCCACTCCCCCTTCTTCTTGTACAGGAGGGCGTCCGGCTTGTCGTACTTCTTCGCCGCGTTCGAGAGAAGCTGGTTGAGGTTCCGAATCTCCATTACGCACCTCGATTTCGTGGAAAAACGGGCAAGGGTGGGTATGGGGGGCCTCGCCCAAGCCGAAACTCACCGAGACCACTGGCCGAGAGCCGCCCACACTATACCGGGTCATTCCAGAGCCCGTCGTGTCTGAAAAAGCGAATGGAGCCGTAGCGGCTACCAGCAGATGCCGGACTAAACCCTGAATCTCCAGACGTGCGAAGAGCGACACTCTCGAGAGCTAGCTCGGGACGAGCCTTGAAGGCAGAGATGAGAGCGCGAACAAACGATGAAATCATGCAGGCATGATGCCGGCAGACTGGAGACTAATCAAGTTCGGTGCGCGCGGATGAATAAGTAGAAGGCACAGCACTCTTGTGGATCTCCTGGATCTCGGAGATGGGATTGCGCCGGATCGGCAGGACGCGCGCAGCGTCGGCTCATGGCGCATCCGGCTCGTCCTTTTTCGCGGAATCGTCCAGGACAATGATCTCTGGATTGGTGTCGCGCAGCACCTGAATGTGCGCAATGGGCCAATCGGTGTTGGGACCGGTTCCGCCTTCGAGGATCTGTTTCTCACGATATCCAAAGATCCAGAATCCCGCTCGTTCGAGTTCTCCGATGTGCTCGTCGAGGGATCGGGCTGCACGTATTCGATCACGCACGGATTCCAGTCCCAGGTCACCCCAATCCTGGACATCCTGGAAGAAACCGGCGACGAGCTCTTCTTCGGCTTCATTTCGGAGCTCGTCGTAGTGAGGAGTGAAGGCACAGGCGTTCGTGGCGATGTCGAGAAGTTCCTTGCCCGATCGGATGCGTCGCAGGAACGCAGGCGTGTTTTCCGCAACCCGGCGGACGCGCAAAGGTTGTGTTCGCGAGCGGGACGAATCCAATTGTTCGGAAACCCATTTTTCGTGATCGGTCTTGATCTTCGCAAGGCGAGACGCGGTGTATTCCGACTGCTGGTCGTCGATCAGCTTGTGGTGGATTTTGCATAGCAGCAGCAAGTTGGCATGGTCGTTCAGCTTTTCTCGGGGGAATTCGGGATCATGTCGGGGGCCGCCGGAAACCGGGGATACGATGTGACATTCGTCGCCGACGATTGATTCGTCGTCGACCGACGTGCCATCCATGATCAGTTCGCGCCGGCACATGGCGCACCGACTGCCAGAACGTCCCCATAGCAGCTTGCGGCCACGTGCCGAGATTGTCATGGTCTGTCTGCCGTACCTGGATGCAGGAGGCTCTAACCTGCCCCCACCAACGGATCCATCGACTAAGTTAGACTCGGGACCATCTGAAGTCCACCCCATGGGACCCGACTCCTGACCTGAGATCGGAGGATTTTGGCCTCCGGCACCGGCGGCCGATAGGCCAAGGCCCTGTGAGGCCTCTGGTGGTTGTTGTGCCTTCTATTTATTCATCCGCCCAGCCCCATGGGTCGGAAGTCAGCCCTGCGGCGCGAAATACCCTGGATTCTGCGCGGATTCCAAGGGCGTCTAAGCTGCTGATTTGTGGTCTATTTCAAAAGGGCCGAGTTTTGGCACAGGACGGGGAAGAAAGCGGCGCAAAAGAAGAAGGCAAAGCGCAAATCCGACGAGGCGAAGATTCTGGAGAACCTCCTCATTACCATACTCGGCATCGAGAAGGTGCCGATCCGCAACATACGGGCGATCGGCGGCGGCGACATGAATCGAGTCAGCAAGATTATACAACAACTTAACGCCGCGAAGAAGACCGGGAAGAAGTAATAGTTTAGTGGTTTTCCTCCATGCCGACCAAGGTTGCGGACGTCCGAGCAAACCCGAACGAGAACATTGTTCACGCGGTGAACACTATCGGACGCTCAAGGCATCGACGTCAGGTGTGCCTTCTATTTATTCATCCGCCAGCCCATGGGTCGGAAGTCAGCCCTGCGGCGCGAAATACCCTGGATTCTGCGCGGATTCCAAGAGCGTCTAAGCTGCTGATTTGTGGTTTATTTCAAAAGGGCCGAGTTTTGGCACAAGGACGGCGTAGAGTCCGTGTGCGCCCCGCCTATCGCGGAGCACCCGTGGCCGAATCACGGCGGAGGACAACGATGGAGCCTGACCAGAAGCCCGCTGCGCCGGACGGTTCCCCCGCTGATGCTCAGGGTGCCGATAATAATTAACGATGAAGGACACGCAACCGATGCACCGATGGGTGCTTCCGCAGTCAAGTGTTGGCGGCCGCCGTGTAACCTGTTCGCGTGCTAGTGTGCATCGTCAAAACTGCTCCGCCCACGCAATCAAGGACTTACGCTCCGCTTGAATTCCGGGCCGAAGACGGCGAAACTCCGCCGCTATGCTCGACGTTGTTGTCTTCCTCGTCTCACTTGGCGTCCGTGTCATTCGGGCGATGTGTCGGCGCCGCGCCGACCTGGTGTTGGAGAACGTCGCTTTGCGGCAGCAAGTGACGGCGCTGAAGAAAGAGCGCCCACGCCCACCGCTCGACGACACGGAACGGTGTGCATCGTCAAAACTGCTCCGCCCACGAAATCAAGGACTTACGCTCCGCTTGAATTCCGGGCCGAAGACGGCGAAACTCCGCCGCTATGCTCAACGTTGTTGTCTTCCTCGTCTCACTTGGCGTTCGTGCCATTCGGGCGATGTGTCAGCGCCGCGCCGATCTGGTGTTGGAGAACGTCGCTTTGCGGCAGCAAGTGACGGCGCTGAAGAAAGAGCGCCCACGCCCACCGCTCGACGACACGGAACGGGTTTTCTGGGTTGCCCTTCGAGGTTCGTGGCCCGTGTGGGCGAGCCGCCTGCTCATCGTCCACGCGGACACCGTAGCCCGTTGGCATCGCGACCGATTCCGACGGTACTGGGCAAAGATCTCGCAGCGCCGCCATCCCGGTCGGCCTCGGATTGATGCCGAGATTCGTCGCCTCGTCCGCACGATGGCGCAAGACGGCTGGGGGGCGCCACGCATCCATGCTGAGCTCACCAAGCTCGGTTTCATCATCTCCGAGATTACGGTGTCGCGATACCTGCCGCGGCGTCCCGCGGAGCCCGACCAGCTGAAACGATGGATGGCTTTCTTGCGCAACCATAAAGACGATATCGTCGCCATGGATCTGTTCACCGTGCCCACCGCGTCGCTCCGGCTGCTGTACGGCTTCTTCGTCATCGAGCACGGTCGTCGGCACATCGTTCACTTCAACGCCACGTTCCATCCGACGTCTGCTTGGGTTATTCAGCAACTACGCGAGGCATTTCCCTACGACACCGCTCCGAGATATCTCATCTTCGATCGCGACTTCATCTTTAACGCTGCGGTCATCGAGTTCATCAAGGCAACGGGCACAAAACCCGTTCGCACTTCGTTTCGCAGCCCATGGCAAAACGGAACCGCGGAGCGGTGGGTCGGCAGCTGCCGCCGCGAGCTCCTTGAGCACGTGGTGGTTCTCGGCGCATGTCATCTCATCCGGCTCGTGCGAGCTTACATCAGCTACTATCATGAGGACCGTTGCCACTTGGGGCTGAACAAGGACACACCGAGCTTGAGAACGGTCACGCACCGACCGTCTCCTACGGCGAAAGTAGTCGCACTGCCGCGAGTCGGTGGACTGCACCATCGATACGAGTGGCTAGAGGCAGCCTGAGTCAGCTTGGTCGCTCGCGTTACTCGGCTGGTCGCCGAGAAGTTCGTCCTCAGCACCTTCCCTCGCGCCCTGACCACGCTCTCCAGCATGTGCTCGAGGGCGGTCCGGGCCCTAGAGTCCAGTCCCGGATTAATAATGATGATGGACAGCGTAGATAAGGGGGCGGAGACTGTTCGGTGTGAAGAGCGTCCCTTCGTGCTGTTGCTGCCACGGGTATCTGGTCTTGGCAATCGGGTTCTTGCCCAGGAAGTCGAGAAAGGACTTGACAGTTCGGCAAATATCCCAAGTCCATTCGACCTCGTTGTTTAGAATGCGCTTGTAGACTTTCTCGACGGAATCTCGACTGTCTCTAGGAAGGTCGCGGAAGAGACGCGCCAGATTGTGGGTGGCGGTGCCACAAGTGATTCCTCGACGTTCGTAGTCGATCCTAAGGAGCATCTCAATAAGATAGAACGCAACAATCTGTCTCCCTATCGCCCATCCCAACGTACGATAGTCGTCCTTGGCGCTTCCGTAGGAATGGTTGGCTTGGGAGTAGTCCGCCAGACCTTCCAGATAATAGAGATATTTCTCGAAGTACTTCCGCCTCTTCGCATCGGCTTCTGTATCCTGTGTAGTCCGCCTTCTGGTTGAACGGTAGGGAAGTTGCTTTTTAGTCGCCACGATTCATCATTCCCATTCTATAGCTAAGGGTGCTTCCGCAATCAAGTGTTGGTGGCTGCCGCGTAACCCGCTCGTGTGCTAGAGTTTGGGGCCCGATTTCGAGAGACGCAGTTCTTTCGGCGATGCGGGCTGGGCTGACCACACGGTGCCTGACGTTCAGAGACACCTTCGTGTGCACGCCGACATCCTTAATTAGTGGCGTTCGCCGACACAGGCAGGCCAGCTGACACTAGCATTCAAACACGGCGTAGCAACACTTGATGGCGGAAGCACCAGTTCGCCGTATTCCAGCCGCACATCGACGCGGCTCGCATCGGCGTCGAGGCCGTTCCAGATCAGCTCGGCGACGGCCTGGACCGGTCTTGCCTTTGACTGCCGCTCAAGGAAGTCGGGCTGGACTTCAACCGTGTAGCTGTGTTCAGTCATTGTCTTCGCACTTTGCACGGTTCGTTACTTGGCACTAGCACGTCCCGAAGAAGCGATTCGAGAAGGTGTTGGCGGCCAGTGTCCGCAATACCAAGATTGATTTCCATTCGGTCGCACAGAGCCATGAGTTCATCAACTTTGGCGACGATGCGGTGTTGCTCGGCTAGGGGTGGGAGAGGTATGCGAGCACCGGCGATTCGCTTAAGCGCCAGTTTTGGCTGGGCCATCTGCTTCGTCTTTTCTTGAAACTGTTCTTGCACGTCGTTCGATCGGAGAACTAGCAGGAGAAACTTCCTATCCACTTCACGGAATACGATCTTCGCCGCGTTCTCAGTCAGATTCTGGCCGTGAAAGCGTTCTGGTACCTCGCCGACCTCTCCGATCGTTCCAGCGATCGTGATGTACAGGTCCTCGCGATCAATAGTGTACTTGGCAATCCGAGCCCGCACATCGTCCGAGATGTATTGCAGATCTTCAGCCGAAATGGATCCATCCTTCATATCTGTAACGCGAATGTAAATGTTGCCAGTCTGCTCGTGGGAAAGAGATGCATCAGACGGCAAGCGCTTTCCACCAAGCACCAGAGCGAAATCATGAAGATACGCCCAAACCCAGTGACTTGGAGATCCGTTTTCCCCTGCCGATTCTGACAGCTCAGGCTCGCTATTTTTTCGGATCTTGCGCTCAATCGTCGCCTCGGCCTTTGTCATCTCCGCGCGCTTCAGCAATTCCGACGCCGGTTCATCGTTCGGGTCCTGTTCGACCAGCTTGCCGCGCACGGCGAGGTTGAGAATGGTTTGACGGAGGGCCTTGATCTGGTCGGAGCGTGTGGTGAGTGGCGCGAAGTTTTGGAGGGCGAAGGCCGCGTGGCCCTGAAACACCGTCGGGTCGGGATCTGGTACGTCGAGGTGGGCGAGGATCGCCGCTGAAAGCCTGTCGCGCGTCGCCTCCCGCTCCGCACGCGCCGCCTCCAGCCGGTCGCAGAGCGCTATCAGTTCATTGACCTTGGCGACGATGCGGTGCTGCTCGGCGAGGGGTGGAAGGGGAATCAGAATGTTTGAAATTGACTTTCGATTGAGGGTAGCTCCCTTTATCGCTCCTTTCGTATTCCCTTGTCGCGCAAAAATGGGCAACACTTTAAAGAGGTGGGAATCAAGGTCCGAGACATATGGTCGTATCGAGATAATCGCTTCATTGTGGTAGGCGGGAATCCCGAGCCTTGCAATCTTTCCAATCGTCAACTTGAAGCTCATGATTATCGTGCCGATTTGCTCGGGTTCAGCTCCAAAGACCTGTCTTGCGGCTTTCTTGGTTACAGTCTCCTTTGTCGAGGTGAGTGTCTCGCCATCTTTCATGTCTGCAATACTGACCCAGGCACGATCACCTGAATTCCAAAAGGACGGCTCGTTCCGACTTGGAGTCCGCCCTGCTGAGTAGTCCGCGATGTTCCCAAACCTTACCCAGCACCACGCAGCGGGAATGCCAAAAGGAAATTCATCACTATTGACGCCGTTAAGCAGGTCGCGACTCTTAGTCTTTCTTGTCTTCACCAACCGCGCTTTCTTCGTCGCGATTCGCTTCAGCAGTTCCGACGCCGGTTCGTCGTTCGGCTCTTGCTCCACCAGCTTGCCACGCACGGCCAGATCGAGAATGAAGCGGCGAAAGCACACAATCGCATCCGGAGCGTCGGCGATCCGTTCGTAATAGGCCAGCAATCGATCGGCGTTCATCGCATGAGCGCCTCAGTCAGGATCGCCTTCAAGCGTTCGCGCAAGGCCGCCGTTTCAGCCTCGGCAGCAGTCAGTTCCTTCAGCAGTTCCTCCGGGGCGCCGTGGTCGTCGTCTTGTGTGTGCGGGTTCTTGATGTCAAGGTTGTAGCCACGCGCCTTGACCTCGTCGGCCGTCACATTCCAGGCGCGCTCCGTCTCCTTCCGGCCCTCACGGTCCGCCCCACCCCACCAGCCGATGCAACCTTGTAAGTGCTCCAGCCGGATCGGCCGGGTCATGGAATAGGCCTTCTGGCCCTCTGGCACGAGATGTTCGTAGAACCAGATGTCCCCGGTCGGCTCGCCCTTCTCAAGGAACAGCAGGTTAGTGCCGATGGAGGCATAGGGCCGGAACACAGAATTGGGCAGGCGGACGATGGTGTGGAGGTTGCATTCCTCCATCAAGTGTTCCTTGAGGCGTGTCTTGACGCCCTCGCCAAACAGCGACCCGTCGGGCAGAACCACGGCAGCGCGACCAGTCGGCTTCAACAAGCGAATGATGAGAGCGAGGAACAAGTCTGCTGTCTCCCGCGTGCGGAAATGTTGCGGGAAGTTCGACTCGATCCCATCTTCCTCCTTGCCGCCAAAGGGTGGATTGGTAAGCACGATGTCCACTCGATCCTTCCGCTCCCAGCTGATATAGGGGCGGGCCAGGGTGTTGTCGTGGCGGACGAAGCTCGGGTCCTCGATGCCATGCAGTAGCATGTTGGTGACGCAGAGCATGTGCGGAAGCTGCTTTTTCTCCACTGCGCGCAACGCCGCCTGCATGTTCTGCTCATCCTCAGGCCGCTTGACGTAGCGCTCGCGCATGTGACGCAGCGAACAGGTGAGGAATCCTCCGGTGCCGCAGGCGGGATCGAGCAAGCTCTCGCCAAGCTTCGGGTCAATACGGTCGACCATGAAGGCGGTGACGGCGCGGGGCGTATAGTATTCGCCGGCGTTGCCCGCCGATTGCAGGTCGTTGAGAATCTGCTCGTAGATGTCTCCGAAATGCTGGCGTTCGGTCAGGTTGTTGAAGTCGACGCCGTTGATCTTGTTGACCACCTGACGCATCAACTGGCCTGACTTCATATAGTTGTGGGCATCTTCGAACACAGCGCGGACGACGCGGCGTCGGTTGCCGTGAGGCCCTGTCATCCGGAGGTTCTTCAAAGCCGGGAACAGGCCGTCGTCTATGAAGGCAAGTAGTTCTTCACCGGTAATGCCTTCGGGGTCTGCCGCCCAGGCCCGCCATTGGTAGCGCTTGGGGATCGGAGAGACGTAGCCGGGCTGCATCAACTCCAGTTCCTGATCCTGATCGTCGATGATCTTGAGGAAGAACATCCAGCATAACTGGCTGATGCGCTGGGCGTCGCCGTCAACGCCGGTGTCCTGACGCATGAGGTTCTGGATAGATTTGACGAGGGTGCGGACGGACATGGGCTATGCGGTCTCCCGATAGAGGGCGGATTGAAGCTCGTGGACGGCCTCGATGAAACCCGCTCTTCCGCCGAAGACCTCGATCAACTGAACCGGCGTGCCGAGTTGGGTAAAGGGTGGGATGCGCAGCACGGTGACATCGTCGAGGTTGAACACACCTTCGTCGGCGTACTTGGCGAGCAACGCGTCGAGCACAGCGCGGGCCTGGTCTCCGTACTTGTTGAACACGTCCCGCTTCTTGACGTTGTCGGCCCGCTCGCGCCGGGTCAGCGGCTTGGCATCGAAGACGACATGGCAGATGAGGTCGAAGGGGTCAAGGTCCTTGCCCAATTCCAAGGCGATGAGGTCGAGCGGCAATCCTTCGGCTTCCAGCTCTTCGATGATCGCCTGCTTGCGTTCGGCGGCTTTCCAGCGCTTCAAGAAGTCATCGAGGCTGGCGAAGCGCTTCCTCAGCGCCTTTTTTGTGAAGTCGCGTAGGGATTCGGTAACGAGCTTGCCGTTCTCATCAAGATATTCCACCCGTTCGGCGACGATGGTCGCGGCGACGCCGTCCACATAGACCTTGCGCACGCCAACACCGGTATTCGGTATGGTGATGTCGGGCGGTTCGTCAACGACGGTTTCGTCATCGCCCGGTTCCGGCGGTATGGGGTCATCGCTGGGGGCAGTAGGTGAAATATCTTCGGGAGGCAGGATGGGGTCGTCATCGCCGGGTTCGTATATCTGCACTGGTTCGCCGTCGAAATCCGGGTCCGCGAAATGGGTGGTCGCACCCCGAAAATCCATCAAGGTGAAGTAGAACTTGCGGGTGTCCTCATGTACGCGCGTCCCCCGCCCGATGATCTGCTTGAACTCGGTCATGGAGCCGACCTCGCGGTCGAGCACGATGAGCCGGCAAGTCTGCACATCGACGCCGGTCGATAGCAGCCGTGATGTCGTGACCAACACGGGGTATCTGGATTCCGGGTCGATGAAGTTGCTGAGTTGCGCCTGCCCCTCAATGTCGGCGCCGGTGATGCGCATGACGTAGCGGTGGTTCTTTTCCACCAGGTCGGCGTTTTCGTTGATGAGTGCCTGGCGCACGCGAGCGGCGTGTTCCTGGTCCACGCAGAAAACAATCGCTTTCTGGAAACGGTCTCCGCTTTCCTTCAAGAACGCCGTGACCTTCCGGGCCACGAGCTTGGTCCGCTCATCCAGGACCAGCGTGCGGTCGAAGTCCTTGATGTTGTAGATGTGGTCCTCGACTTCTTCGCCATTGCGGTCAAGCTGCCCCTTCTCGGGACGATAGCCCTCCACGTCGCGATCAATATGAATTTTGACGACCTTGTAGGGTGCCAGAAAACCGTCTCGGATACCCTCCTTCAGGGAATAGGTGTACACCGGCTCGCCGAAATAATGGACGTTGGAAACGTAGCGGGTTTCCCTGGGCGTGGCGGTGAGGCCGATTTGGGTGGCCGACGAGAAATATTCTAGAATCTCCCGCCAAGCTGAATCCTCGGCGGCGCTACCGCGATGACACTCGTCGATCACGATGAGGTCGAAGAAGCCGGGCGAGAACTCGCGGAAAATCTTCTGGTGTTCTTCCGGTCCAGTAATCGCCTGATAGAGGCTGAGATAGATTTCATAGGCGGTGTCGATGCGCCGTCTTTCGTCGATGGCGCTGGTCAGGTCTTCGGAAGTGCCGTCCGCGCGTTCGATGGTCTTGGCTTTCGTTGAGAGCTTCGCCATCGCCGCGCCGAAAGGCCGGAAGTCGTTGACCATGGTTTGGTCGATCAACACGTTGCGATCTGCCAGAAACAGGATGCGCTTCTTGCGGCCCGCTTTCCAAAGCCGCCAGATGATTTGAAAAGCGGTATAGGTCTTGCCGGTGCCGGTCGCCATGACCAGCAGGATTCGTTCGTCCCCCTTGGCGATGGCTTCGATGGCGGCGTTGATGGCGTTGACCTGGTAGTAGCGCGGGGCTTTATCGCCGCCATCGTCGAAATAGTCCTGGAGGACGATGGCTTCGGCCTCGGGCGTCAGCCCCTTCCAGGCGCGATAGCGCGCCCACAGGTCGCCGGGCGGTGGGAAAGCGTCAAGACCGAGGGTCGTTTCCCGCTCGGCGCCTGCTCCCGTCCGGTCGTGGAAGACGAAGCCGTCGCCGTTGGAGGAAAACACGAAGGGGATATTCAGGGTCTCGGCGTAGTCCAGCCCCTGCTGCATCCCGTCGCCGATGGCGTGGGTGTTATCCTTGGCCTCGATCAGGGCGATGGGTATGCTCGACTTGTAATAAAGGATGTAGTCGGCCCGCTTGCCCTTTCCCCGGCTGACCAGTTTGCCGCGCACGATGATGCGGCCCTTGGTGAAGCTCACCTCCTCGCGGATTTGCGCCATCTCGTCCCACCCGGCCTGGCGCAAGGCCGGTGTGATGAACTTGGTGCAGATGTCACGTTCACTGAGGCTTTTCTTGTCCATTGCTCCGGCCATGATATCAGCACCAAATTACAGAAGGACCATAGCGCTTGAGGAGGACAGAGTCCTCAAAGCTCGGCTTCGCGGGAGGAAGCTTCGCTCAAACCTTGGCGGACTCTAGTTGAGGCCTAATTCGAGACAAGATAAGGACATCAAGGAGGCCAAGGCACACCTGGACCAGAACGTGCTACCCCACTGCGCCGCGGTAGCCCTGGCCTCGATTCTGGACCCCTCGGGTAGCCTCTTTTCCGACGCTGCACGGCCCGGTCAGTGCCCGTTCTCCTACTGGGCGCAAACGTGGCACTCGAAAATCGCGATTAGAGACGAATCCCAAAAATGAGGCCCGTTCCGCCCTTCTAGCGCGTCTCTGGTGCCACCTACTCTTGCAAAACCCCGCCAACCGCGCGGAAAATCTCACCCGTCTCTGCAGTGCCACAATTTGCAAGACTGAGTGGCGGATGGTGCAGTTCGGAGCTATCCGGTCTCGGTAAAAGGTATTTATAGAGTTTATAGAGTGTTACGTCGCGCTTTCGCCGCGCGCGTGGTGGGGCAATGTAGCGAAAACTCAGAGAAGCCCTGGTGCCTACGTCGTTCTATCCTCTTGTACTACAGTGATTTAAAGCCATCCGTCACGTGCTGGTCCCCGCACGCCTCATCGACGGGTGTGCATCGTCAAAACTGCTCCGCCCACGAAATCAAGGACTTACGCTCCGCTTGAATTCCGGGCCGAAGACGGCGAAACTCCGCCGCTATGCTCAACGTTGTTGTCTTCCTCGTCTCACTTGGCGTCCGTGCCATTCGGGCGATATGTCGGCGCCGCGCCGACCTGGTGTTGGAGAACGTCGCTTTGCGGCAGCAAGTGACGGCGCTGAAGAAAGAGCGCCCACGCCCACCGCTCGACGACACGGAACGGGCTTTCTGGGTTGCCCTTCGAGGTTCGTGGCCCGTGTGGGCGAGCCGCCTGCTCATCGTCCACGCGGACACCGTAGCCCGTTGGCATCGCGACCGATTCCGACGGTACTGGGCAAAGATCTCGCAGCGCCGCCATCCCGGTCGGCCTCGGATTGATGCCGAGATTCGTCGCCTCGTCCGCACGATGGCGCAAGACGGCTGGGGGGCGCCACGCATCCATGCTGAGCTCACCAAGCTCGGTTTCATCATCTCCGAGATCACGGTGTCGCGATACCTGCCGCGGCGTCCCGCGGAGCCCGACCAGCTGAAACGATGGATGGCTTTCTTGCGCAACCATAAAGACACCGAGATCGCGAGTTGTGCACCAAGGCAGTGATACGTTACAATCACTATAGAGGTGAAGGCCAAGATGTGGGATTTCAGACAATTCCGTCTATCACCCCGGTGGTTGGTGCTACTGCTTGGCTTCGCGGCGTTGGTTCTCATCACCGTCGCCTCTATCCCTCATCACACCAATGATGCGGGTGGGGACCCTCCTGAGTGTCTCCTTTGTAAGGTAGGGCACCAGCCTCTTCAATTGGATACGGCATGGCTCCCTTGCGAACTGCCTTCCACCAGCCGATCCGGGACGCTACCGAACATTCCGTCTGACGAAAATGGGGGTAGCGTTGAGCTAGCCCCCTCTCGCGCTCCACCGGCCTAACTCCATCCTCGCCGGGTCCATCTCCAGAAGAGACGGGCCTCGGCTCATTTCACCGTTCACTCGAACTTGAGGAGGAGTGCACAATGTATCGATCCATCTTTGTGAGTATGTTCGTCTGCTTGTTCGCAAGCGTCTTCGCCTCGCACGCGAATGCCCAAGGTGCGAGCATCGTGACCGGAAAGGTCACGCTTAAGGCCAACGGAGAGCCCGTCCACGGCGCGGTGGCCCTGCTCGTCGGCCTCGGTAGTTTTACCACCACGGACCATGAGGGGCGCTTTCGCATCGAGAAGGTTCCTGAGGGAACCTATGAGCTGCTTGTGCAGAGGGAGCACCTGTCTGCCGAGAGACAACCCTTGACGGTCGCCGCCGAGGAAATCGTTGAAGTCAACATCAAGTTGGCTCTATCACCGGTTCACGAACAAGTGACGGTGACGACGAGCGTTCGTCGCGCGACGACGGCGCGAGAGAGCTTCAATGCAGTGACCGTCCTGGATTCTTTCGAGCTGGCCCACAACATGTGGGGCACGCTGGGAGAAGTGCTGGAGAACGAGCCAGGGATTGCTAAGCGGAGCTTCGGCCCGGGATCCAGCAGGCCGATCATTCGTGGATTCGATGGAGACCGCGTTCTCATCATGCAGGATGGCGTCCGCACTGCGGATTTGTCGAGCCAGTCGGGCGACCACGGCACCACTATCGACCCAGGAAGCACGGAGCGCATTGAGGTTGTCAAGGGGCCCGCCACATTACTCTACGGAAGCAACGCCATCGGTGGTGTTGTCAATACCATCACCAGCCAAGACATCTTTCGGCAATCTCAGCCTCAGGGCGTCCATGGACAGGTGTTGGCGAATTTCGGAAACACCAACGACCAGGCGGGAACCAGCGGCCATCTCCGCTACGGCAATGGGAAATGGATGGCTTGGGGCGGCGGCGGTACTCGTCGTACCGGCGACTACGATACGCCGGAGGGACCAGTCGAGAACTCTCGCACGCGGTTTGCGAACGCAAGCGCGGGCGCCGGTTACTACGGAGATCGGACTTATTTCGCGGTGGGCTATGAGTTTGAGGATGGAGACTATGGCGTTCCTTTCGCAGGGGACTTTCACAGCGGTCACGAAGAAGAGGGAGAGCACGCCGAAGAAGAAGTCTTCATCAGCATCGAGCCCCGCCGCCAGAACGTGCGCGTCGATTTCGGCATGAACGAGCTTCGCAATACCATCCTGGATGAACTTCGAGTCGTTTTTACTTTGGTGGACTATGCCCACGACGAGGTCGAGACCATTGCCGGTGACTCAACGGTTGGAACATCCTTCGACAACAACGTCTACCTTCTTCGCGCCGAGTTCGAACAGAATCCCGTGGCACGTCTCAGCGGCAAGTTCGGCGTTTGGACAAAGAACCGAGACTACAACGTGATTGGCGAGGAGGCGCTCGCGCCACCCACGACCCAAACGGCGTTTGCGGCCTTCGCGTACGAGGAACTGAAGCTGGGCCCGTCTGCCGCCCTTCAGTTCGGAGCCCGTTTCGAGCATAACAACTATAACCCCGCAATGCGGCAGGAGAGCGATCACGGCCACGATGAGAAGGACGGTGAGCACGAAGAGGAAGAAAGCGAGCACGATGAAGGAGAGAGTGAACACGAAGAAGAGGAGAACCTCGATCTCGAAGCCCCTCCGGCCATCCCCCGAACCTTCACCGGCGTTTCGGGGTCGATTGGCATTCGATACGACCTCACGAGCTCTGCAGCCTTCGTGGCCAATCTCACGCGTTCCTACCGCGCACCTGCGCTTGAAGAGCTTTACAACTTCGGCTCGCACGTAGGGAATTTGGCCTTCGAGATCGGAAATCCTACCCTTGACCGTGAGTCGAGCTTGGGAGTGGACCTGAGTCTCAAGAGCGGCTCGAACGACGCCTCCGGAGAAGTCAATTTCTACTACTACGATATCGACAACTTCGTCTTCGCCGCCGCAACCGATCAGGAGGCGGACGGCCTGCGGTTGAGCCCGTTCGTTCAGGGAGACAGCCGCTTCGTCGGTTTCGATGCGGCAGGAAGCGTTCGGTTGACGGATTATCTTTGGGTTAAGGCTTCGGCTGGCTACACAGAGGCGAAGCTGACTGCGATCGATGAGTTCCTTCCCCGAATCCCATCACTCCACGGGCGTGTGCAGGTGGAGGTCCCCTACAAGGGGCTCGCCGTCGTGCCGGAGGTAGTGTTCGCTGGGAAGCAGAACAAGGTGGCGCTCACCGAGACCCCTACCGATGGCTACACCGTGCTAAACATCAACGTGAACTACACCCTGGCTCGCTCGCACATGGCACAGATCTTTTCGGTGCGGGCCTATAACTTGACCAACGAGCTCCATCGGAACCACACCTCGTTCATCAAGGACTTTGCGCCCCAGATCGGTCGGGGGGTCAAGTTCACCTACTCCATGCGTTTCTTCTAAACAATTGCTAATCGAAAAGGGGCTGGGCTTACTCCACTGTTTTACGATGTTGGTGCGCGAATCCGTTTTGACTCAGGCAAGGGGGTGCTTCCGCTATCAAATGTTGGTGAGATGACGCTAAGACTTTACAGTGCATTAAGTTACATCCAAAATGGCTCTCGTGATCTTCGCTGCGCACTAAATGGAGCGTAAGTGTCTTTTTTGCAAAGGGATGCGTACACATCACCAACAGTAAACAGCGCAAGCACCAGCTTAGACGCCCTTGGAATCCGCGCAGAATCCAGGGTATTTCGCGCCGCAGGGCTGACTTCCGACCCATGGGCTGGCGGATGAATAAATAGAAGGCACAGGGGCAATGTAGCGAAAACTCAGAGAAGCCCTGGTGCCCACGTCGTTCTATCCTCTTGTACTACAGTGATTTAAAGCCCGTCTGGTCAATAAACTCAAACGCGCTCCCGTAGGCCAGTTTGAGAGGGCTTGGCCTCGGTCTGTTAGACCGGTTGAATCACAGGTCGTGGTCAGGTACTTACTCTAGTTCTCCGGGGAGACACAATGGACTGGAAGACAATGCTGGCGTACATCACGGGATCGGTCGACCGAGAACTGCTCCTGCGCAACGAGTACCTCGTTACCGAGAATCGTATTCTTCGAGATCAGCTGCAAGGCCGTTTGCGCCTGACCGATGGTGAGCGGAGAACCTTGGCGGAGATCGGAAAACAGCTCGGCAAGCGCGCGCTCGAAGAGGTAGCGAGTATCGTCAGGCCCGATACGATTCTCGGGTGGCACCGCAAGCTCATCGCCAGGAAGTTCGACGGTTCCAAGAACCGGACGTATCCGGGGCGACCACGAATCGACGAAAAGATCGAACAGCTGATTATCCGCTTCGCGAGAGAGAACCGATCGTGGGGCTATGATCGCATTGCCGGGGCCATGGCGAACCTCGGGTATCGAGCGAGCGACCAAACCGTCGGCAACATACTGAAGCGCCACAGTATACCGCCCGCGCCGGAGCGAGAAAAGACAACGACGTGGAACGAGTTCATCCGCTCGCACATGGACGTCCTTGCGGCAACGGATTTCTTCACCGCGGAGGTGTGGACGAAGTCCGGGCTGGTCACCTACTACGTTTTATTCTTCATACACCTGGCTACGCGACGCGTTCATATTGCCGGTATCACACCCTATCCAGACGAAAGGTGGATGACCCAAGTGGTCCGGAATGTGACCATGGCGGATGTCGGCTTTCTTTGCTCGACCCGCTACTTGATCCACGATCGCGACTCGAAATTCTGCGCGTCGTTTCAGCGGACACTCGAAGAGGTGGGTATCAAGACCGTCAAACTGCCTGCGAGAAGCCCGAATTTGAACTCCTTCGCGGAGCGCTGGGTGAAGTCTGTGAAGTCTATCGAAGCTGATCTTGTTCGGCGAGCCAGCATTCAGACGGTGTCTGGCTTCCTATCTCGCTCATTATCATGGAGAGAGGAACCATCAAGGCAAGGAAAACGTCATTCTCTTTCCGTCTGTAGAAAGCAGCGGCCCCCGCGAAGGGCCAATCCTTTGTCGGGAAAGGCTCGGTGGGCTGCTGAGATACTACCACCGAGAGGCGGCATGAAAACTGGAGCCACGGCCGGCGAGAAGGAAATTCAGACCACCGGGTTCTTTGTCTTCGGCGCCCTCACTTTGATCGTGGCACTCCTTAAGCTGGCCGTTTTCAGCGACTGGTCGTGGTGGCGAGTATCACTACCCATCTTGATCTTTGTCGGCTTCAATATCGCTTACATAGTCACGGGCTTTGGCTATCTGTCCTTTGCTGAGGCCAGGGAAAGACCCTCCCGGGACGAAGTCAACCCACTCGGTCAGCATCACGGCCCGCTCTACTGGAGCTCGATGCTCTTCTTCGCGGCGTTTGCCGATAATCTGGTCCGATACCTGGAAGGCACCGAGGACTCATTCTGGTTTTGGGGTCTGTCTGGGCGCCTTGAAGCGGTGTTCATTTTCGGCAGTCTCAGTATCGTCGGCCTATTCCTGTATTGGTCGGCGATCACACGTAGCCTTGTTGAGCCGGAGTAATTCGTGTAACACGGCCGTGTCAACCCGTATTCGGGTCGTGCCACGCGATCGAAGTGACGGACGAATTTCTTGACCAAACGAGTACGTCGTCTACTATCATCATGAGAGGAATCATCAAGGCAAGGAGAATCTGCTGCTGTTCCCAGCCAGCGACCCGTTACCTCAGTCCGAGCGCAAGGTGCGCTCCCGTGAACGGCTTGGCGGGTTGCTCCGTTTCTACCATCGGGAAGCCGCATGAGTATTTTGACCTCACGAGTTGGCGGGGTATCGCGCCGTCGTCTGATAAATCTCGGGGACGTCCCCCTCGATCGTCAGGAGGGGGTAGCTCACCGACAGGACGTTTTCTTCGAAGTCGAGCTGCGTTTCGAGGTCCTCTGTGGAGAGGCCGAAGACCATGAATCCCTGTTTCTTGCGCTCCTGATAGAGCTTGTCGAGATCCGGCATTTCCCTGCGGCACGGCGGGCACCAGGTCGCCCAAACGTTTACGAGCACGACCTTTCCTCCATGCTCGTCGAGACGATGCGTGTTGCCGTGGATGTCCGCCGTCGAGAAAGGCGGCGCCTCGACGTCACTGAGCGCCAGGTTCCGCGCCTGCGTAGCGCGCTCGACGACGCCTCGAATCGGAAGGAACACGAGGCCGAGCGACAGAATGCCGAGCATTAGGCCCACCTTGCTCACGGTTGAGAAGGCTCCTTTGCGGTGGTCGGCAAGCGCGAGGACGAGAGTGATGACGCCCGGCAAGGCCATCGCGATCGCGACTATGGAGAGACGGAAGACGAAGTCGGCGTCCCTGTCGGCGCTCGCGCGCGTCAGACTCCGATAGACGAACAGGCCAAGACCCGCTGCCGCAAAGGGCGACGCGACGCCGGCCCATAGAGTCCGAAAGTACAGTTTCGACATAACGAAGCCATTCTAGCGTGAGACGGTTCGGTAGCGTGCTAGGGTATTGTCAGGTACTATCAAGTTGAGAGGGTGACTGACGCAATGGGCCGATGAACAGCCAGCCATCCTGCTACCACATTAATAGGGGGCAATGCCGTTCGCCGACTCATGGAGACCAAGAGCGAGCGTGGCAGCAGCCGAGGGTTGGCTTTACAGGCGTGGCCTACCTTAAAGTGTTGCGACGAGGGCGCGTTGCTAGCCGGTCTTGAGTTCGTTTGTGTTTTTGGACACGACGGGGTTCGTTCCCATCGGCGATCTCGCCCTCGCCCTGCCCGGCGTCCCGGTGCCAGCGTGCCGCGACGACTCGCCACAGCCGCACCATTACTTCACGCAGCTTGACCAGGTAACACAGCTCGTCAGGGCCAGCGAAACGGACGCCGACATAGGCTTCATGGTAATAACATGAACGAAGAAATTAAAAACATCCTCGCTGCCGCGCGGGAGGCGGCGAAGGATGTAGCGTCGCAGACCTCCCAAGGCGTTATCGCTGCCGCGCGGGAAGCGGCGAAGGATGTAGTGTCGCAGACCCCCCAAGACGTTATTGCTGCCGCGCAGAAGGCGGCGGAAGGCTACCTTGCGCGCTTCAAGCGGCCGGAGATCAACGAAACGGCGCTTCTCCTGGCGACATTCAAAAGCCGCGAGCTTTCCGTCATGGCCAGGTACGCAGAGGAGTTTTCCTCGTTGAAGCGCGCCATGGAAAGCTGGGCTTGATCCGGTTTCGTAGACGGTTTAGTTAAGCTGGCGAAGTCCTCATCCGTCGTTCAAACTCGGCCGGACTGACCTGGCCGAGGGTCGAGTGTCGTCGTCTCTGGTTGTAGAATACCTCGATGAAGTCGAAGAGGGCCATCTTGGCCTCGCCGCAACTGAGGAAATGCTCCTCAAGCTCGTGCTTGACCGTGGAGAACCAGCTCTCGATGACGGCGTTGTCGTAGCAGTTGCCCCGTCGGCTGTGCCTTCTATTTATTCATCCGCGCGCACCGAACTTGATTAGTCTCCGGTCTGCCGACACCATGCCTGCATGATTTCGTCGTTGGTTTGCGCTCTCATCTCTGCCTTCAAGGCCGACGGCTCCGGAAAGTCGTGGGTGTCGAACTCGGGCCACTTATGGAAGTAAAAACTTGCAATAACTTGCAAACTGGTCTATCCTTCCTGCATGGCTACGATCACCCATCGCATCGACGAAGAGCTGAAAAAGTTGCTAGACCGTTATTGCGAAGAGCACGGTCTCAAAGCGCAGGCGGTCGTTCAAGAGGCGATCGCCCAGTGGTTGGAAGATTCCGAGGATCTGGCGTTGATCGAGCAACGTCGACGCGGCCCGTGGATTGAGTGGGAAGAGGTCCGAGACGAAGTATAGGGTCCTTCTTCACGCCGCCATCCCCAAGGAGCTCCGGAAGCTGCCGACCAAGATTCGCGACCGGGCGAAGGCGACCATCGACGGGCTCGGCGAAGACCCCATCCCCATCGGAGCTGGACGTCTGCGAGGGCGCGAGAACGCCTACCGCATCCGAATCGGAGATTACCGAATCGTATACGAGGTCCACGTGACGGAAATCGTCGTCTACGTCGTAGGAGTCGCCCACCGGCGCGAAGTGTATCGCCGGATTCTCGACCGCGTATGACCGCCACGGCCGTCGTGTCCAAAACACAAACGGACTCAAGACCCGCGATTCCAGTAACTTGTAAGTAGGCGCTTCTGCACAAGGGCGCCGCGACCTTGGCCGACGCGCCCAGCACGAGACCCGGGTCAGCGGGTTGCGGTCCCTGTCGGGCGATGCGCGGTCGGTTACGGTATCCTTATTGTAGTCGGCACCCTGGGCATCAGCGGGTGCTTCCGCAATTAAGTGTTGGCGGCCAGCCGGTGCTTCCGCCATCAAGTGTTGGTAAGATGACGCTAAGACTTTACGGCGCATTAAGTTACAGTCAAAATAGCGCTTATGACCTTCGCCGCGCGCTAAATGGAGCGTAAGTGCCTCTTTTGCAAAGGGATGCGTACATATCACCAACAGTAAACAGCGCAAGCACCCACGTCGAATGGAGCCGATCATCCTTTCGACGAATGGATTCTGCCACGGGGAGCGCGGGGCGGTAAGGACCTGCTCTATCCCGAGACCGTCGACGCGACTGTCGAAGTACGCTCCGTAGGTCTGGTTTCGATCCCGTCCTGTTGTCCATCATCATTGTTAATCCGGGACTGGACTCTAGGGCCCGGAGCGCCCTCGAGCACATGCTGGAGAGCGTGGTCAGCGCGCGAGGGAAGGTGCTGAGGACGAACTTCTCGGCGACCAGCCGAATAACGCGAGCGACCAAGCTGACTCAGGCTGCCTCTCGCCACTCGTATCGATGGTGCAGTCCACCGACTCGCGGCAGTGCGACGACTTTCGCCGTAGGAGACGGTCGGTGCGTGACCGCCCTCAAGCTCGGTGTGTCCTTGTTCAGCCCCAAGTGGCAACGGTCCTCGTGATAGTAGCTGATGTAAGCTCGCACGAGCCGGATGAGATGACATGCACCGAGAACCACGACGTGCTCAAGGAGCTCGCGACGGCAGCTGCCGACCCACCGCTCCGCGGTTCCGTTTTGCCATGGGCTGCGAAACGAAGTGCGAACGGGTTTTGTGCCCGTTGCCTTGATGAACTCGATGACCGCAGCGCTAAAGATGAAGTCGCGATCGAAGATGAGATATTTCGGAGCGGTGTCGTAGGGAAACGCCTCACGCAGTTGCTGAATAACCCAAGCAGACGTCGGGTGGAACGTGGCGTTGAAGTGAACGATGTGCCGACGGCCGTGCTCGATGACGAAGAAGCCGTACAGCAGCCGGAGCGAAGCGGTGGGCACGGTGAACAGATCCATGGCGGCGATATCGTCTTTATGGTTGCGCAAGAAAGCCATCCATCGCTTCAGCTGATCGGGCTCCGCGGGATGCCGCGGCAGGTATCGCGACACCGTGCTCTCGGAGATGATGAAACCGAGCTTGGTGAGTTCAGCATGGATGCGTGGCGCCCCCCAGCCGTCTTGCGCCATCGTGCGGACGAGGCGGCGAATCTCGGCATCAATCCGAGGCCGACCGGGATGGCAGCGCTGCGACATCTTTGCCCAGTACCGTCGGAATCGGTCGCGATGCCAACGGGCCACGGTGTCCGCGTGGACGATGAGCAGGCGGCTCGCCCACACGGGCCACGAAGCTCGAAGAGCAACCCAGAAAGCCCGTTCCGTGTCGTCGAGCGGTGGGCGTGGGCGCTCTTTCTTCAGCGCCGTCACTTGCTGCCGCAAAGCGACGTTCTCCAACACCAGGTCGGCGCGGCGCCGACACATCGCCCGAATGACACGGACGCCAAGTGAGACGAGGAAGACAACAACGTCGAGCATAGCGGTGGAGTTTCGCCGTCTTCGGCCCGGAATTCAAGCGGAGCGTAAGTCCTTGATTTCGTGGGCGGAGCAGTTTTGACGATGCACAGGGAAGCGATGCTCAAAACACTCGAGCATTAGTCAGAACACGTCGTGTCCAAAAACACAAACGAACCCATGGACTTGACCCGCTTTCGTGGACACCTAATCCTTTGGGAGACAGGGGAGTCCACGATGTCAAAGCAGGGAAACAGATACGCGGCCGAGTTCCGGCGCCAAATGGTAGAGCTGGTGCGAGCTGGCCGCGGCTCTGAAGAGCTGGCGCGAGAGTTTGAGCCCTCGGGCCAGACGATCCGGAACTGGGTGAACCAGGCGGATCTCGACGAGGGTCGCAGGCAGGACGGTCTGACGAGTGAGGAGCGTGCGGAGCTCCGCCGCCTGCGACGGGAGAACCGTCAACTACGGTTGGAGCGGGAGATCCTCTCAAAAGCCGCGGCCTGGTTCGCTCGGGAGACCGAGTCGGTACCACCGAAGCCTTCCGATTCGTGAGGGCGAACCAGGATTCACTACCGGTTGCCACGATGTGCCGACTGCTGGACGTCTCCGCCAGCGGCTACTATGCGTGGCTTGAGCGTGCCCCGTCGGCCCGCGCGGTGTCGGATGCGGAGTTGCTTGAGAAGATCCGGGCGATTCACACCGCGTCGCGGAGCACGTACGGCGCGCCGAGGATTCTCCACGAGCTACGAGAGACACACGAGCTCCACGTCTCACGCAAGCGTGTAGCGCGGCTGATGCGCGAGGCTGGCATTCAAGGTGTTCACCGGCGCAAGAGGGCGCACACTACGATTCGCTGTGACGACGCCCGTCCCGCCCCCGATCTCGTCGACAGGAATTTCGAGGTGGACCGGCCCGACCGCCTGTGGGTCGCCGATATCACCTACGTGCCCACGTGGTCGGGCTTCTTGTTCCTCGCCGTCGTGCTGGACGCCTTCAGCCGACGCATCGTCGGATGGGCAATGGCTACCCACCTGCGGACGTCGCTCGTCTTGAGCGCCCTCGACATGGCGCTGTTCCAACGCAAGCCCGGCGACGTCATCCATCACTCGGACCAGGGCACGCAGTACACGTCACTAGCGTTCGGCCAGCGATGCCGGGAGGCCGGGGTGCGACCGTCGATGGGTTCGGTCGGGGACTGTTACGACAATGCGATGTGCGAGAGCTTCTTCGCGACGCTCGAGTGCGAGCTGATCGAGCGCCGGTCGTTTCGCTACCACGCTGAGGCGCGCATGGCGACCTTCGATTTCATCGAAGGCTGGTACAACCCGCGACGACGACACTCCGCCATCGACTATTGCTCGCCTATCCAATTCGAAAGGAGGTACTATCGCGACGCTTGATCCCTAACTCTTAACCTGTCCACGAAAGCGGGGTCACTTCACCAAGACCCTTGCGCCGCCTTGGCCCGGTCGCAAACACAGACACTAAGCTGCTGATTTGTGGTTTCTTTCAAAAGAGCCGAGTTTTGGCACCTTAAAGCGTTGCGATGAGGGCGCGCTGTTTCTCCCAATCGTCGGGGAGTGGATGATGCAAGAGGTTGTGCATCGTCAAAACTGCTCCGCCCACGAAATCAAGGACTTACGCTCCGCTTGAATTCCGAGCAGAAGATGGCGAAACTCCGCCGCTATGCTCGACGTTGTTGTCTTCCTCGTCTCACTTGGCGTCCGTGCCATTCGGGCGATGTGTCGGCGCCGCGCCGACCTGGTGTTGGAGAACGTCGCTTTGCGGCAGCAAGTGACGGCGCTGAAGAAAGAGTGCCCACGCTCACCGCTCGAGGACACGGAACGGGCTTTCTGGGTTGCCCTTCGAGGTTCGTGGCCCGTGTGGGCGAGCCGCCTGCTCATCGTCCACGCGGACACCGTGG
This sequence comes from Candidatus Marinacidobacterales bacterium, assembly GCA_965219415.1. GTDB lineage: Bacteria > Acidobacteriota > Vicinamibacteria > Marinacidobacterales > DATDRI01 > CBDCNP01. The sequence continues at coordinate 4,406,504 of CBDCNP010000002.1, read as the reverse complement.
CCCGTTGGCATCGCGACCGATTCCGACGGTACTGGGCAAATATCTCGCAGCGCCGCCACCCCGGTCGGCCTCGGATTGATGTCGAGATCCGTCGCCTCGTCCGCACGATGGCGCAAGACGGCTGGGGGGCGCCACGCATCCATGCTGAGCTCACCAAGCTCGGTTTCATCATCTCCGAGAGCACGGTGTCGCGATACCTGCCGCGGCGTCCCGCGGAGCCCGACCAGCTGAAGCGATGGATGGCTTTCTTGCGCAACCATAAAGACGATATCGCCGCCATGGATCTGTTCACCGTGCCCACCGCGTCGCTCCGGCTGCTGTATGGCTTCTTCATCATCGAGCACGGTCGTCGGCACATCGTTCACTTCAACGCCACGTTCCACCCGACGTCTGCTTGGGTTATTCAGCAACTGCGTGAGGCGTTTCCCTACGACACCGCTCCGAAATATCTCATCTTCGATCGCGACTTCATCTTTAGCGCTGCGGTCATCGAGTTCATCAAAGCAACGGGCACAAAACCCGTTCGCACTTCGTTTCGCAGCCCATGGCAAAACGGAACCGCGGAGCGGTGGATCGGCAGCTGCCGCCGCGAGCTCCTTGAGCACGTCGTGGTTCTCGGCGCATGTCATCTCATCCGGCTCGTGCGAGCTTACATCAGCTACTATCATGAGGACCGTTGCCACTTGGGGCTGAACAAGGACACACCAAGCTTGAGAGCGGTCACGCACCGACCGTCTCCTACGGCGAAAGTAGTCGCACTGCCGCGAGTCGGTGGACTGCACTGCCGATACGAGTGGCGAGAGGCAGCCTGAGTCAGCTTGGTCGCTCGCGTTACTCGGCTGGTCGCCGAGAAGTTCGTCCTCAGCACCTTCCCTCGCGCGCTGACCACGCTCTCCAGCATGGGCTCGAGGGCGGTCCGGGCCTAGATCCAGTCCCGGACCAATAATGATGATGGACAACACCTAGCAGGATGAGAAGCGGCTGATTGGCAAACGCGAAGACGGAAAAATGGTTGGGGTTACCTTCGTCGATACGGGGCACGACGTGGCGTTTGAACGCGGCACGCAAATGAGCCGCTTCGCTCTGCCAGAACAGTTCTTCTGTATCCTCGTGCTCTGAACGCATCGAGAGCGTGACCGGCCGCTCTTCTGCTGGGAACCACTCCGGGAACATGGCCGCGATCGCACCGTCGGACTGTAGCAGCGAATTCTCTTGGCCGATCTTTCGGTGCTTGCGCTGTTTGCTGTTGGTGATGTGTACGTATCCTTTTGCAAAAAAGGTGCTTACGCTCCATTTAGCGCACGGCGAAGGTCGTGAGCGCTATTTTGGCTGTAATTTAATACAGCGTAAAGTCTTAGTGTCATCTCACCAACACTTAATAGCGGAAGCACCTCAAACATCGAGCTGAGCGTTAACGACGGCTACGGCGATCAAGATCGTCATTCACAGCTTCACGGACGCGATAGGCTAACTCGACGACATCCTTGGCAACAGCTACCGCCTCATCGTCGGAGAGCATAGAGATCGAAGGCTTATAACGGCCCTCCTGCTCGGATCCAGCCGATGACGTCACACTTTGCCAGACACGCTGATAGATTGGCTTGAGATAACTTGGTAAGACGGGCTCGGGCACAAAACCAAGACTTTCGTGGCAGGCCTTGATCAGTCGCTCTTGGATGCGTCCGGGATGCGTCGCGAGAATCCCAACGGCTGCCCAGAGCTTCCCGTTGGCATAGATCAAACTAGCCATCATTCCTCCTCTGTTCTGTTCCGTCGGCGGGATGTCCGATATTACCTTCCGCAACCTGAAGTTGAAGGGCAGTGTCGATTACGAAGCCGATGCAGAACTGTAACTGCTCTAAGGTGATGTTTGGTGGCTTGTCGATCCGACGACTTGGCTTCGCCAACATATCCCAGACCTTTGGTGTCAGCTGCCGAAATGTCACGTACCGCCGGTAGTCGAGACCAAGGCTGAGCAGCCGCATCCTCTCTTGCAGCACCTTCACCGCCTTGTTCAGATCTTCAATACTCTCTTCAAATTGCTTCTCGACACGGGATAGTTCTTCATCGAAGAACCGTGGGTCGCGAAGATAGTGTCCGGAAGAGAAAGGAGATTGGCCCCAACGGTCACCATGGCGTCTTTCGTAATCGGAGAGGAGTTCATCGAACGCTTCTGCGCAAGCGCCCGATCCGTCTGCCGCCCGATTTTCCTTATAGGCGGCCTCGGCGACATATAAGTACTTTCGCGCCGTTTCACATCGAACGACGGTGACGAGGGACACGGAGTCCATGTCGACCTCGAAGATTCGAGGCGTCACCTCCTCGAAGAACCGGATCACGATATTCGAATAGTGCTCAAGATCTGATCGGTCAGGACGCAACCCCTTGTGTTTCAGAGCATTGCGCGCATCGTTCAGGCGTCGCATGTTCTCACGCAGAGGTAACGGTGGACCGGGCCGCAGTTTCTCGTCGAGCGGTGAGAAGTACTTCATGAAGTTATCTGCAGGCTTGGCGTCGAGTTTTTGCGAGGCGAGTTCGAGAAACAGCTCTACGGCGTCATGAAACAGAAGAATGGCGACACTTGACTGAGGTCCTGGATCTTGGGCGTGCTGGATACCAAGCTTGAACAGATACCGAATAAAAGCAAGCCGCTCAAACTGGTATTGAGTCAGATCGGTAGCAGCCATTAGTTTCCAGTATGGGGGTAGCAGGTACCGTAGTACCCCCTGTCACCCGAGCCCGCCGAACGGTTCCCTATCCGTCCCAGCTGATACAAGTTCTTTCGGCGATGCAGGCTGGGCTGATCACGCGGTGGCTGACGTTCAGGGACATCTTTGTGGGTACGCCAACATCCTTTATTATATGCGATTGTGGTCGCGGGTCGAGGTATTCTTGTTCATCTTTAATCTCTTTAGGAAAATCAAAATCTGATTTCTGATGCGCCCCGGAGCCAGCCCTCACAGGCGTACAGGCGGCGAGGGAGCCAGTGCGGCGATGGAGATATGCCGCCGTCCGTTGCTCATCGGCGCCTGGGTTTAGCCCACGCTGGCTCGGAAGGTAACCCATAACGATCAATAAGATCGTAGTGGAGGAGGCGGGTCAAATCTCTGCGGCCTGATGCTCTGGAGCCCGCTGGGAGCTTTTCTCGTAGGCGGGAAGCGAATCAGTTTAGGATCGGCGAGACAAAGGGCGCTACCGCGACGCCAAGGCTGGCTTCCTGAACCCATGACCACGGGATGGTGCCGGTGGTACCCGCCGATCCCAACGCATCCGCTGTCCATCACGATCCAGGAGCGGGTCAATCCCGAAGCTTTTCTTTAGCGATGCGGCCCAACGTAGTCGAGGAGGCTTTCCTAGCCGTTCCTGGCCCAGCAGCGCGAAGATCGCGTCGTGTGTGTCGCTCTTCACGCGAGGAGCGAGCAGACCGAAGTACCTGATGTTGTGCCGGTACCGGTCGGGGATGTGATCGGCCAGGACAGCCAGGAACTCGCCTGGCGTGTAGGTGGTCTCGACTACCTGTTTCGTGCGCGTGTCCTTCGTCACGAATCGGATTTCTTGACCGTCAATCTTCCGGAACCGGTGTTGTGCAATCGGGGGACGTCGGACATACCGGCCCGCATATCCCAGAACCTGCTTTTTGCTCCGACCCCGCCCGATGTAGATGTGCCACCGCCGTTCATACTGTGCCGTGAGCAATTGCTGTAATACGTTGCGAGGCATGTCGGTGTCGAGAACACCGCGGCGTGCGGCCCCCCTTAGCAGCGTGATGACCGCGTAGCGCCACATCCGCATCAGCGCCTCGCGGGGTGCTTCCGCCATCAAGTGTTGCTACGCGGCTGCGGGCAGTGGTACAGGTGCGGAAGAGACCGGGTTGCGTGCCCTACTGAGCAGGAAAACCTCGATCCGCGACCGCAAAGGAATCGTCGTCGCCAAGAAGATGTCTCGAAAGGTGAGCCGTCGCGTGGTGAGACCGGCTTGCATAGCCGGAGTTCGGATCTCACGTCCGAACTTCAGAGCTCCGTGCGGTCGGACGAAGTTGTAATAGCAACGGAGCAACTCCAGGTGCTCATCGAGCCTCTCCGTCGAGCGAGCGTGGGAAAGCGTTCGTCTCGAAAGGTATGCCGAGCTTTGCCGGATGGTCAGATTCAACCGCTCGATGAACGACGTGTTCAATGTCGAAGAGTCCTCGGAGTTATTGAGCGCGTCATCGAATCGCCACGCGGCTCCGTGCAGCGCTCTGCGTTCGACCTTGATGACGCGATCGTTCCTGCGCGTTTTTAGGACCTGGCCGTAGAGACACGCTGGACCGAAGAAGCGACGGATGACCTTCTGGTAGAATTCGAATCCATCCGTGACGATCAAGGGAAGACGCTCGAAATTCATCCGTCTCGAAAGGTCGCGAAACAGAGCGTGAGTGTTCCGGTAGCTTCGCCTTCCCGTCACCGTCGATGGCCAGAGCCGAGACCAGACTTCGATGGTGCTTCCGCAATTAAGTGTTGGCGGCCAGCCCCTAACCGGTCTGCGTGCTAGAGTTTGGACCAGAATTCCGAAGACACAGTTCTCTCATCGTCAGGGCCGAGCCAAAGTGAAGAATCGCAGATGTCTCAATCTCGCATGTCCGTTGCGGGGCAAAGTCAGTTCCGGAAACATCGTTCGCCACGGATTCTACCGAACAAGGTCCGGGAAACGCCGTCGATACCGGTGCGGCGAGTGCGGAAAGACGTTCTCTTCGACGAAAGGCACGCCCTACTACCGTCTCCAACATCGAAGAGCTACTTTCGATGGGGTCATCGCTCTCAGAGTCGAGGGTGTCAGCATTTCCTCGATTTCCCGGATCAAAGGGATTGCCTGGAACACCGTCGCCCGCTGGCTCGAGAAGGCAGCCCAAGTGTGTCGTCGATTCAATCATAGAAGGATCGCTGGCTTCGCTGCCGAAGAGCTTCAAGCCGACGAGATTCGCACATTCGCGGGCAACAAGAAGACACCGAGTTGGGTCTTCGTTACAATCGAGGTCTGGTCTCGGCTCTGGCCATCGACGGTGACGGGAAGGCGAAGCTACCGGAACACTCACGCTCTGTTTCGCGACCTTTCGAAGCGGATGAATTTCGAGCGTCTTCCCTTGATCGTCACGGATGGATTCGAATTCTACCAGAAAGTCATCCGTCGCTTCTTCGGGCCAGCGTGTCTCTACGGCCAGGTCCTCAAAACGCGCAGGAACGATCGCATCATCAAGGTCGAACGCAGAGCGCTGCACGGAGCCGCGTGGCGATTCGAAGACGCGCTCAATAACTCCGAGGACTCTTCGACATTGAACACGTCGTTCATCGAGCGGTTGAATCTGACCATCCGGCAAAGCTCGGCATACCTTTCGAGACGAACGCTTTCCCACGCTCGCTCGACGGAGAGGCTCGATGAGCACCTGGAGTTGCTCCGTTGCTATTACAACTTCGTCCGACCGCACGGAGCTCTGAAGTTCGGACGTGAGATCCGAACTCCGGCTATGCAAGCCGGTCTCACCACGCGACGGCTCACCTTTCGAGACATCTTCTTGGCGACGACGATTCCTTTGTGGTCGCGGATCGAGGTTTTCCTGCTCAGTAGGGCGCGCAACCCAGTCTCTTCTGCACCTGTACCACTGCCCGCAGCTGCGTAGCAACACTTGATGGCGGAAGCACCCAGCTGCGCAACGAAGACGTCGAGGTGGGCAAAGAGCGCGTTGCCCGGCTGATGCGCGAGATGGGCCTGCGGGGCGTGCCGCATAAGCGCTTCCGGTGTACCATCGATAGCAACCACGATCGCCCGGTCGCGCCCAACTTGCTGGCGCGCAACTTCGAAGCCGACCGACCGAACCAGTCGTGGGCGACGGACATCACGTACGTTCGGACATGGGAAGGCTGGCTGTACCTGGCCATCATCGTCGACCTGTTCTCGCGTCGCATCGTTGGCTGGGCGATGCAACCGCACCTACGAACACAGCTTGCCCTCGAAGCGCTTCACATGGCCCTGGGACATCGTTTGCCGGAACAAGGGCTGGTGCATCATTCCGACCGCGGGATTCAGTATGCACCCATCATGGGTTAAGCTTAGTTTTATGAACAGCTTAGGGTTGGTATCCTGCGGCTTCCTCCTTTTCACTGGCTTAGCCTGTGGACGTGCCGAACTGTCTGATGCCAACGACCCCGCCACGCTCATCGTCGGCGTGCCGGATGATGCAGCGACCTTCGATAGTGTCTTTGCTTCGACGCCGCGATCCGTGGGTGTCATCATGAACACGTACGAGACCCTCATGACGCATTCATGGGAGTTGAACGAACAAGGTCTGCGACATTGGATTCCCGACCGCCTGGAAGGTGCCGCCCTGGAGTCGATGACCGTCGCCGACGACGGCGTTACCTGGAATCTCAAAGTGCGCCCGGGAGTTCGGTTTCCGAGCGGTCACGCCGTTGACGCCGAGACGGTCAAGCGCGTTTTCGATCGAAATTTCGGGGTCAAAGGGTCGGGCGGCGCCTTTCTCTATCGAAGCTTGGGGCGTGTCCCCGGTCCGGAAGCGGTCGAGGTCATCACTAAAGACACCGTGCGGATCACAACGGATCGCCCCATCCCATTGTTGCCCCGCCTTCTCATATTGCCGAACGCCGGACCCCTTGATCCCGAGCTCGTCCGGTCCCAAAGCGAGCCCGAAGAGAAATGGGCCGAGACTTGGCTGCGCCAGAACACCGCGGGTGCGGGTGCTTACTTCGTGGACAGCTGGACCCGAGGCGTCGAAATCATTCTGCGGGCCAACAAGAACTATTGGAGAGGCGCACCGTCGATCGACAAGGTGGTCATGAAGATCATTCCCTCCGCCGCGGATCGCATGATGTTGCTGGTGTCGGGCTATTTGGATGTGGTGGAACGTCTCTCCGCAGAAGAGAACGACGCGATGGCGCGTGTACCAGGAGTCAAAGTGCTTTCACTACCGAGCACGCAAACTGTCAGTTTGGTCATGAACTGCCAGATGCCGCCCTTCGATGACGTTCAGGTTCGGCACGCGTTGTCGTACGCGGTGCCGTACGAGGCGATCATGAGGGATGTCTATTTTGGTCGGGCGCAAGCCACCGCCGGACCGATCCCGGTTGGTTTTCCCGGACACCAGCCCGGGAACTACCCGTTTGGGAAATGCGATCCCCAAAGAGCCAAGGCCTTGTTGGCATCGTCCGACTATCCCGAGGGGTTCGCGGTGGATCTGGCACTCGATAGCGGTGTACCCGATCACGAGGCCATTGCGGTCCTAGTCCAATCGGCGCTCAAAGAGATTGGGGTCGAAGTGACCATCGTCAAGCTCACTCCCGCCGTCTACGCCGAGCGGCGCGCCTCCCGCTCTCTGCGGCTGTTCTTGGATCAGAATCTGTGGTTTGTGGACGATCCTGCTTATCCACTTACCCTCGGTTATATCAGTGGGGCTTTCTTGAACACCGGTGAGTACTTAAACCCCGTGCTGGATGAGATGATTGACCGAGCGGGGACGGAGCTGGAGCCGGTGAGCCGTCGAGAGCTTCTCGCCGAAGTACAACAGAGGATTATCCAAGAAGCCCCGAGGGTGTGGATCACACAGCCCGACTTCCTCCTGGCGACCAGGCGGAACGTAGACGGCTACGTCCATTTCAATGATCAGATCCTGCGTTTTCAGTATCTTCGCAAACAATAGCTCTGGAAAAGCGCCGGAACGGCTACGGGCATGTGGCGAACGCGGTCGTTCCCCGTCTATGCTAGTCCTTGCGTTCGCTGTTTCTGGCTTTTACTCGCTCGAGGCAAGGTACTGCTTTGCCTCTTGGAGTCCCGGGGATTGGCTGGTGTCGTCCAGATCTTGAGTAAGTGCTCGTAATACCGCCGCGCTTTGGCGGCATCGCCCATCTTGACGGCCGCCTATGCGGCGCCGAGAATCGATTGGGTGCGATTCGGAAAACGGATTTGCATCTCCTCGAAGTGGGCGGCCGCCTCTTGGGCGCGACCGAGCTTGAGCAAGATTTCCCCGTAGAGCTCCTGAGGTGGCTTAATGGGCTCAGGAGGGCCGTAAGCTGGGTGCATCTCCGCTTCGATAGCCAACGCCTCCTTCACATATCCGAGCGCCTCTTCAGGCCGTCCTTCCCTCAGCCGGATCCAAGCCGCTACCGCTCTATAAGAGATCCCAACCGTGCGCTTCAGGTCCTCCAGCGTGACCTGTCCCTGAACCCGTGATTTGAGTCCCGAGGTGTCCTCGCCTTGGAGGACGGCGAGGCGGTTCTCCACTTGCGACGCCGTCTCCAGATCACCGGTCTTGGCGGCTTTGGTTCCAAGCGCCAATAGCTCGATGGCATCGCTGGGCTTGATCCGGTTTCGTAGACGGTTTAGTTAAGCTGCCGAAATCATCATCCGTCGTTCAAACTCGGCCGGCAAGAGTTCAATTGTCTCAGACCCCACAGCTCGTCGGGTTACCGACCGCCGACACCGGAAACGATTTGGTTGAAACCGGCTCCGCTCCACTCCGCCGGCTTCAACCAGCCCTTGTCAGCACCGAATTACTGAGATACAACGTGGTACTAGACGTGGGGTCAGGTCACAACGGATGGAAAGCGCGTGATTGTACCGGAGGCCGTTGAGTTTTTTGCTCAGATCGTTCGTGATGAACAGATGAGAGAACCCAGCGACTTCTGCTACTTGGCGCGATTCCGTGAGTGGACAGAACAATACGAAGAGGCGGAAGCGGTACTTAATCGAGGTCAATCGCTTTGTCCAGAATATTGGGAGATTCCGTTTCAGCGAGCCTACTTTCGGTGGCGAACAGGCGATTTCAGCGGCGCTATCGATTCTGCTGAGCGCGCCGTACAACTGGCTCCGTGGAAGACGCAGGCATGGAAACTTCTGGGTATGGTCCACGAGGGCCTCGGAAGATCGGGTCAGGCGAAAATTGCTGAGGATCGTGCCGAAGAGGTCCAGTGACGGTGCGGCGAGGGATATGGGAGAATGAGCCATACATACATATCTGGAAACAGGCGAACGGCTCAAGTGTCGCAAGTGCGGCACTGAAGCATGGTGTATTGAGACAATGGAAGGATTGAAAGTAGGCTGTTCAAAATGCGATGAGGTGATTGTAGGTGATCGCGCTGGTTCTTGAATCCGTAAAGAAGCACAGGAAGCGGCTTATGCCTGGAGATCGGGAAGCTTACCCTCTGCGCGGTAAACTCGTGGACCCTAACTGGCCGTTCCACTATGTTAGCTGCTCATGCCTGAACGTGTCCTCTTAATTTTCTTTTGGAACGGCACTGCTCCCGACGGCGCAGCACAGAATCCGGCGTCAAACTCCTGGCAGCGGGGGGTTGCTCGTCCCGTTTCACCTGTTGATGGCAAGGCTTCCATTGTGGGGGGAAATCTAGTGTTCAGTGCGACGCAGTGCTTGCGCTGTTTGCTGTTGGTGGGGAGCGCGGTGCGGGAAGAACCTGCTCCATCCCGAGACCGTCGACGCGACTATCGAAGTACGCTCCGTAGGTCTGGTCCCGATCCCGTCCTGTGCCAAAACTCGGCCCTATTAAATCAGTAGCTTAGTGTCTGTGTTTGCGACCGGGCCAAGGCAGCCAAGGGTCTTGAGTTCGTTTGTGTTCTTGGACACGACGGGATGGCCGCTTCGACTCCCACAATGCGATCCCCGTCCTGTGCCAAAACTCGGCCCTTTTGGAAGGACCAATAAATCAGCCACTTAGAGTCTGTGTTTTGCGACCTGGCCAAGGGCCGTGGGCTCTACAATCGTCTGGACCGAAGGTGTTATCTTCCGCTCCATCATGACGTACCACGTGCAATTCCTACTGCTCGTTCGGTGCTTCCGCTATTAAGTGTTGGTGAGATGACGCTAAGACTTTACGCTGCATTAAATTACAGCCAAAATAGCGCTCACGACCTTCGCCGTGCGCTAAATGGAGCGTAAGCGCTTTTTTTGCAAAGGGATACGTACACATCACCAACAGCAAACAGCGCAAGCACCCCTTGCGCACGAGGCGACGACGGGGAGGATAATCGCCCTTTTTCTACCGGGAGACCGGTGCTTCCACCATGCACTGTGGGCAGCAGGCCCCAAGCCGTGTGTGTGGCTCGGTTCGATCAGCTCCACTCGTTGATGGGACAACTTCGAAGGAAATGACACCGGCGGCATGGGCTCCGCACAAACTTGACCGGATTGAGGACCTGCAGTGGGATCCACCCGAGGCCTCTCAGTCCACGACCTCTAACTCCCGAACGATGTCCGGGTCGCCGTCGTAGTGCACAAGGACCAGATGCTCTTCGTTCAAGAAGCCGGCGTGTGGAGCGCCGGCGGCTGTAAAAAAGTAGCTTCCCGCCTCTAGGGTACGACGGCCCTGAGCGTCGACTGCACTGCCAGCCAAAAGATATCCCTCTTCGTTACTACCGGCGATGGCGGCGAAACGGAGTTTCTTTCCGGCCGGGGGGACGATCCTCAGCAAGAACGTCCAGGCTGGGTCCTCACCTTCGGGGCGTCGCAGGACTTTGCACCAGCCACCGTACTCGCCGCTCTCGGGATTGGGCGGTGCGCCCTTGAAATAGAGATCCCACGGCTCCCATGGAAGATCGTCGACCGCCACGCTAAAGTTTTTATGTGCCATTTGCTTCCCTCCTAAGAAGTTGGATCTCCCTCCACGGGAATCACGAGCCAGCCGGTTCTTGGATTGCCCCTTTCGAATACGCTGCGGTTCGATGCCTGGGAGCTTGGCGCAGATCCTGCGGCGTGCGGTAGGTCTTCTCGAGCTTCAGGTTGCCTGCGGTCTTGTAGAACAGCACGAAGTTGGTGAACGTCCCACCGATGTCGACACCGACACGGAAGCGTTCGTTCATGTCTTGGAGAGTAACCGAACGTCTCTCGGCAGTCAACGTTCGCGACCGCCACCCTTCTTGGGTTAAGCTTCTGCTTATGAATGGCTTAGGGGGGATGTCTTGCGGCCTCCTCCTTTTCACTGGGTTGGCCTGTGGACCTGCCGAGCTGTCCGATGCCGACGACCCGGCCACGCTCATCGTCGGCGTGCCGGAACGATGCGGCGACCTTCGATGGCGTCCTGTGCCAAAACTCGGCCCTTTTGAAATAGACCATAAATCAGCAGCTTAGTGTCTGTGTTTGAGGTTCTTGAGTGCGCCCCGCAGGCGCGTATATCCCCACATCGGGTTCTCCTGCGCCACGCGTACAATGAGCTCACGGATGTTCTTCGTCGTCGGAGGTCGCGTCTGGTCAAAATATTCGAACGCCCAGCGGGTCAGCAGTTTGCAGCTTTCCAAAGGCTGCTTGAATCCGCCATCGAGGTCGGATACGTATTCCAGTTCAGCGGAAGGAGTCGCAATGGACTGGAAGACCATGCTGAGCTACATCTCAGGGTCCGTGGATGAGGAGTTGCTCCTGCGTAACGAGTATCTTGTGGCCGAGAATCGAGTTCTTCGCAATCAGCTCCGGGGTCGCTTGCGCCTGACCGATGGAGAACGGCGGTCTCTGGCCGAGCTCGGAAAGCGTCTGGGTAAGCAAGCCCTTGATGAGGTCGCGAGTATCGTGAACCCCGACACGATCCTAGGTTGGCACCGGAGGATTGTCGCGAAGAAGTTCGATAGCTCCAAGAACCGTCCGTATCCAGGGCGACCGCGAATCGACGCCGACATCGAAGAGCTGGTGGTGCGTCTCGCCAAGGAGAACAACTCCTGGGGTTACGACCGGATTGCCGGGGCGCTAGCCAACCTCGGGCATGAAGTGGCCGACCAAACCGTCGGTAACATTCTGAAACGCCACGGCATTCCGCTCGCACCAGAGCGTCGGAAGACCACGACGTGGAGGGAATTCATCCGCTCGCACATGGACGTGCTCGCGGCGACAGATTTCTTCACCGCGGAAGTGTGGACTCAGGGCGGGTTGGTGACGTACTACGTTCTGTTCTTCATGCACCTGGCTACCCGTCGAGTCCACGTCGCCGGCATCACGCCGCATCCGAACGAACAGTGGATGACTCAAGTGGCTCGCAACGTGACCATGGCAGATGTTGGCTTTCTGTCCTCGAGCCGATACCTCATTCACGACCGGGACTCGAAGTTCTGCGAGTCGTTCCACCGGATCGAGGCGGTTGGCGTCGCGCCCGTCAAGCTGCCCGCACGGAGCCCGGATTTGAACTCGTTCGCGGAGCGCTGGGTGAAGTCAGTCAAAGAGGAATGTCTCTCGAAGCTCATCCTGTTCGGCGAGAAGTCGCTCCGTCATGCGCTTAGGGAGTACGTCGTCTACTATCATCATGAGAGGAATCATCAAGGCAAGGAGAATCTGCTGCTGTTCCCAGCCAGCGACCCGTTACCTCAGTCCGAGCGCAAGGTGCGCTCCCGTGAACGGCTTGGCGGGTTGCTCCGTTTCTACCATCGGGAAGCCGCATGAGTATTTTGACCTCACGACATGGGTGCTTGCGCTGTTTGCTGTTGGTGATGTGTACGTATCCCCTTGCAAAAACAGCGCTTACGCTCTATTTAGCGCGCGGCGAAGGTTGTGAGAGCTATTTTGGCTGTAATTTAATGCAGCGTAAAGTCTTAGCGTCATCTCACCAACACTTAATAGCGGAAGCACCAACGCTACTACCTGCGCATCTCCCGCTATACGATTCTCGTCGGCGGCGCCTTGGCTTTTCTCGGCTCGGTGCCGGATGTTGCGCTAATATTGGAGCTGGTCGCCTACGCCCTCGCTATTGTCGGGGCCAGTTTCTTTTTCCCATTGCTGGTCGGTTTGACGAACCGCCGCGTTTCCACGCAAGCGGCGGTCGCGTCCTGCGTCTGGGGAGGACTCACGACTGCGGCTTGGACGGTATTGACCCTGGCGGGCGTGTCTTGGGTCAAGGTCGTCCACCCGATTCTGCCCGGGCTCTTTATTTCCGGGCTGCTCATGTTTACCTTGACGCCGTTGGGACAACCGGTCCCGAGTGAAGCCCTACGGCGCTTTTTTCCGGAAGAAGCTAACGGAGGATGAAAGAATGAAGGTTGGTATCGTTGTCTTCGATAAATTCTTGACCAGTGAAGTTACCGCGCCCATCGAGATCTTCGCGAAAGCAGGGAAGAAGGGGTCGGTTCCGTTCGAGCCCTTTCTCGTCGCAGAAGAGAAGAAGGTCGTCGTGAGCGAGGAAGGCCTGCGCGTCGAGCCAGACTACGACTTCGCGAATTGTCCACCGATAGATGTCTTAGTCGTCCCGAGCGGTCTCGACGTGGAGCCACTGTTGGCCAACAATAAGCTGATCGGATTCATCAAGGACCGCGCCGAAAAAGCGAAATACGTCGCCAGCAATTGCGCCGGGGCTTTCCTGCTCGGCAAGGCGTGCCTTCTCGAGGGTCGGCGCGTCACGACCTACATCGGCGGGACCGAGGACCTGGCAAAACGTTTCCCCGAGGCCAAGGTTGTCGACAACGAGCACATCGTCACCGACGGCAACATGATGAGCTCGATTGGGGAACTGATGACCTACGACGCGTCCCTAGCTTTGGTAGCTCAGATCGCTGGGCAGGAAACCGCCGACAAAACCGCCGAAGCGCTCTACTACTTCCCGTGGGGGAAAACTGCGTCGTCATCGAAGAGAATTTGAAGATCGTTCTCTAGGGCTTGAGGCCAATCAGCGGTCCTGCACGCTATTCTCAAAAAGAGTCTTTCAATCGGGGATATTTCTTGAATTCTTCCGCAAGCAAAGACGCGACAGAGTTAATCCTCAAAAGGCACTCGTCGAGGTCAAGTCTTAATTTTCCTGTCAAATCTCCGTACGGTTCCCCGCGCTCGGTTAAGCTGCTGATTCCTCCGACGTGCCTTGCGGGAGAAGCTCGTTGCGAAGCTCCTCGACTTTCCTAGCGGCGAAGACATCCATCCTCACGCCGCGCCATTTGTTTGCGGCGGCCAAGAGCACAGCGAACGAGAGTTTCATCGCGGCCTCCTCGGTGAAGAAGTGAGGAATGACCTTTGTGCGACGTTTGTGCTCTCCGAACGTGCGCTCAAGTAGATTCGACGTGCGAAGCCTTTTGTGATGCGCCGCAGGAAGGCGTAGCGCCTGAAGACATGCTTCGAGGGTCTCTTCCATGCACTTCATCGCGCTCGGGAATCGTTGACGGTACCGAGCGATCACCTCCCGACCCTTCTTCAGCCCTTGCTCGTAGCTGTTCGCATGGAACGACTCAAGGATGGCCGCCTTGAGTTCGTCGCGCACTTCCTTCGGAGCCTTGCCCAGGATGTTCTCGAGGCGGTGCTTCTGGCAACGTTGCTTGAGGCTTCGAGGGAAGACCTCTGCGATCGCTTTGAGCACTCCAGGATTCCCGTCCGTCACGATGAGCAACGGCTCCCTCATTCCTCGGGCCACTATCTCCTGCAAGAACCCCTTCCAGTTCTCGTAGGATTCTCGGTTGCCGACACCGATATGAAGAAGAACTCGCGTCCCATCAGCGCGATAGCCGGTCGCAACGAGGATGGGCTCTTTCCTCTCCGCTCCTTGGTGGTAGCGCAGGTACGTGCCGTCGAGCTCGAGATACAACAGCTTCTCGTTCGAGAGATCCCGTTTTCGAAACGCCTCGAAATCCTCCGACAGACACCGTGTGACCCGGCTCACCACCGACTTCGAGACACCCGTGCCGCTCAGCACGTCCGCGAACGTCGCCTCAATGTCACGCGTCGACATCCCGTGGACGTACATCCGCGCGATCAGTTCATCGAGTTTCTCGGTCCGGCTCACGTAGGCGTCGAGAATCTTTGACTGAAACACCTTCTCTGTTTCTCGTACCCGCGGCACTTGCACCGTCACCGCTCCCTCGCCCGTGAGGACCCGATGCGACTCATACCCGTTGCGTCGTCCCTTCTCCTTCGTCGTTGCCGGAGCGTTCTCATAGTAGTTTCGACCCAACGCCTCCGTCACCTCGCGCTCCAACGCATATTGAAGCATCATCTGAGCTCCCGACCGGACGATCTCCGAGAGATTCATCTCCCCAAATACCAGTTGTTCCTCGAACTGCTTGAGCAATCGCTGACTCGGTAGTACCTTTCCCATGATGTATGGTTCTCCTTTTCTGTCCCCATGACGGGGACGGGTTTGAGCTTGGGGAACCATACATCGTTTTTCTTTGACAGGAATCTTAAGACATCACCCTCGTCGAGGCTGTCGAGAAAAACGTGCAGCCTATGTTCTCCGTCCAACCAATTGGTGCTTCCGCCATCAAGTGTTGGTAGCCGCCGCGTAACCGGTCTGCGTGCTAGAGTTTGAGCCAGAATGGTGCTTGCGCTGTTTACTGTTGGTGATGTGTACGCATCCCTTTGCAAAAGAGGCGCTTACGCTCCATTTAGCGCGCAGCGAAGGTCACGAGCGCTATTTTGGCTGTAACTTAATGCACCGTAACGTCTTAGCGTCACATCACCAACACTTGATGACGGAAGCACCGCCTGGACTGCAACAAGCAGGTGCAGATGGCTAAACAGCCTGGAGGGCATAAGTGGCCAGCCCGATGGCCGCCACATGGTCGTTGCCCCCAACGACCTCGAGCCGGCAGGTGGCGAGCGAGCGTCCCTTGCGGACGACCTCTCCGATGGCGACCAGGTCTCCCTGGACTCCCGCCAGCAAGCTCATCTTGAACTCCACCGTCTTGACCGTGGAGCCCAGCGAGACCGACCCACCGCGAAGTTACCCGCCGTGTCCGCCAGCAGACTGATGAGACCCCCGTGGATGACGCCATGCCTTTCTTCGAACTCGGCCCGAAACGGCAAACGCGCGCGCGCCACGCCGTTCTCGCAATAGCTGAGTGTCATGCCCAGGTAGCGGCTGATCGGAGCCGCCTCGAAGAGTTGTTTGAGTTTTTCGAGATGCGCGGAACGTTCCGTCGTTTCACCCGCCCGCTGGTGGCGGACACTTTCGGGCAGAGGAATCGGCACGGGCTTGGATTCATTGCGGGGAGCCGAACGAGGCCGTGCAGCGGCTTTCTTGCTAGCAGGCCTCGAAAGGATGTCTCTCTTCCTTGGTCCTTCTTTCATATCGAGACACGCTCCACGATGTTGCGAGTGACGTGCTGTCTACGCAGGTCATAGAACTGTGTGGCCCGAGGGGTTGGAGTGTCCGGCCAGATACTGCACGTCCTCCAGGGGCACGTTCTGGCTGAGTATATCCGTGATCTCCATCACGCGGATGAATAAATAGAAGGCACACCCGCCCGGAGTTGCGTCTGATTCCCAAGCTCAGGCGATACACCCATCAGGGCAACCTTGTGCCATTCCTCGGAGGAGGCGTGGGTAGCATCGCCCAGCTAATGCACCGCTCGGCATCATCAAGCCAACTTGCCGCACCGGGATCCTTAAGCAGGGGTAGTCCAAGCTTGACCAGACAACAAGGCAAGTCCAACTCCTCCGGTAGCTCCGTCCCCAACCAGCGCACGCCCTTTGCTGCGCCCTCAATCGTCCAGGCTGTCACGCACTGAACCATGACCCGGTGCTCGGGTCCCTGGATGAGCCACCCCACTGCGCCGACCCAGGTGTTCCTGATGCTTAGAAAGTATTCGGGGAATCCGGGTAACGGCACCGCTTGCCCGCCGGTGGCCACCTCGATGATGGACTGCAACGCAGCCAATGTCTCGGAGCGAACATCCGAGCGTGGCATCTGGAACACGTGGTGCGTCGATAGGTGGTAGTGGTGCATCATCGACTCGCTGGCGAAGGAATGTCCAAGGGTAGCAACCCGTTCGCCAACATCCCCCTCGCCCGTTGGCTCCTCCGGCCGAATTGGTGGGGCTCTGGAACCTGCAATGCTTTGGTTTCCGTCGGATTCTCAGTGTCCGCCTTCGCCCGATCCTTCGCCCGCTTTTTACGCCGGGCACGTCGCCAGCGTGCATCCGTCGTTCGGTAGGACATTCCGAGGCGTCGCTTGTGAGCTACTTCTTCGGTGAGACGACGGCGTCCAGGCAAGCTTTCGCTACTCGAAACTTGACTACCGTCTTTTTCGGGATTCGAATCTGTTCGCCGGTCCGGGGGTTGTATCCCTTGCGCGCCTTTCGTTGCGCCTTCACGAGTTTTCCAATTCCGGGAATGATGAACTGGCCCGTCCGCTTCGTCTCCTTCGCCGCGAGATCGGCAATCGACTTGAACCATGCCGCGGCCTGCTTTTTCGGAACCTGCATCGTTTCCGACATCATGGGCCACGATTTGGGTTTTGGTCATGGGTTTTTTCGCCATTCCTCAAGTCTCCTCCGTTTTGAAGCTAACTTAACGTTAGCCGGTGCACCCACCGCGTGGGCGACCGGAGGTTGGTGCTCGAGCTTCGAGCGAAACTCAAACGGCGCTATTTTAGTGGCGTTACACGAAGTTAGCAAGCCAGAACGGTGTTGGTGCATGAATCGGTGAAGTCCTAAGATTCCTGTCAAAAAAAAACGATGTATGGTTCCCCGGTCTCACAAACCGTCCCGATGCTTCCGCCATCAAGTGTTGCTACGCGGCTGCGGGCAGTGGTACAGGTGCGGAAGAGAGCGAGTTACGCGCCCCAGTGAGCACGCAAAGCACGCAAACTGGCCCTGCCCGGGTTTTGTGGACACCAACCGAGGCGCGACAATGCGCCTGGAGGCGTCCATGGGAAAACGACGACGCAGGAAGTTCACGGGGGAGTTCAAGAAGGAAGCGGTCCGGTTGTTCAGGGAAGGCGAGCGCAGCATCGGCCAGGTCGCTAAGGAACTGGACCTGACGGAATCATCCCTTCGAAACTGGGTGAAACAATACAAAGTTGATCACGGTGAAGGTCCACGCGAGGCTCTGACGACGGCGGAACGTGATGAGCTGGGTTCGCTACGACGTCGAGTGCGCACGTTGGAGCAAGAGCGAGAAATATTAAAAAAGGCGGCGGCCTTCTTCGCGAAAGAAAGCGAATGAGATTCAATTTCATTCACGCGGAGCGGGCCAACTACCCGGTGCGGGTGATGTGCCGAGTCCTGAGGGTATCGACCAGCGGCTACTACGCTCAGATGAAGCGCGCGCCCAGCAAGCGACAGTGTGAGGATGGGAAGCTGAAGCTGCGCATCCAAGCGATCCACGCCCATAGCCGTGGTACCTACGGCAGGGAGCGTGTACGTCGCCAGCTTGACGGGGAGAACGTCGAGGTGGGCAAGCAGCGAGTGGCACGGCTGATGCGTGAGATGGGTCTGCAGGGCCTGCCCAGCAAGCGTTTTCGCCGCACGACCGACAGCAAGCACGATCGTCCTGTCGCACCCAACGTGCTCGGTCGGAACTTCGAAGCCGAACGACCGAACCAGTTCTGGGTGACGGACATAACCTTCATCCGGACTTGGGAAGGCTGGCTCTACTTGGCGGTCATCCTCGATCTGTTCTCGCGTCGTGTCGTCGGCTGGGCGATGCAGCCCCACCTGCGCGCGGAGCTTGCTCTCGAGGCGCTTCACATAGCCTTGGGGCGCCGCCTGCCGGAAAGTGGCTTGGTGCATCATTCAGACCGTGGTACTCAATACGCGGCTGCGACCTACCAGGCCGTGCTCGATGAGTACGGCATCGTGTGCTCGATGAGCCGCAAGGGTGATTGCTGGGACAACGCCGTGACCGAGAGCTTCTTCGGCACACTCAAGACCGAACTCCTCCACCGACGTAGTTGGCCAACACGACGTATGGCCAAAGACGCGGTCGCGAGCTACATCGAGGGGTTCTACAATCCATATCGACTCCACTCGTCACTCGATTACAACAGCCCAATGGTGTTCGAACGGATTCATGATCTCAAAACTGCTCATGCGAGATAATCAACCCGTCCACTTTTCCTGGGCAAGGTCAAACCTCGATCTGCGACCACAAAGGCATCGTCGTCGCCAAGAAGATGTCTCGAAAGGTGAGCCGTCGCGTCGTCAGACCAGCCTGCATAGCCGGAGTTCGGATCTCACGTCCGAACTTCAGAGCTCCGTGCGGTCGGACGAAGTTGTAATAGCAACGGGGTGCTTCCGCCATTAAGTGTTGGTGAGATGACGTTAAGATTTTACGGTGCATTAATTACAGCCAAAATAGAGCTCGTGACCTTCGCTGCGCGCTAAATGGAGCGTAAGCGCCTCTTTTGCAAAGGGATGCGTACACATCACCAACAGTAAACCGCGCAAGCACCGCGGAAGCACCCAGTTCGTGCGCCTCGCAGTGCGGCTACAATGTCTCGACTGCGCCGGACTAACCGGGGCTGCCGCTACAGAAAGGAGAATCGAGCATGTCCAACCGTTCCAGATACGGTCAGACAGTCTACCTCCCAAAACTTAAGGGAAGCCGCGCGGTTCCGTTGCACCGGCGTCGACTGGAGATCGGGTCCGGCGGTAACGGGTATGACGAGGACTGGCTGCAACAGCTTCTGTTCGAGACTCCTGAAATCCTTCCCATCGGAGAAATCGATCCTGCGTTCGCTCCTGCCACACCGCTTTGTCGGGAGTTGCCAACCGCGGCCGGGCCGATCGACCTCGCCTACATGAGCGAGGAGGGTCGATTGTCCATCGTTGAGTGCAAGCTGTGGCGTAACCCGGAGGCACGGCGCGGTGCTGTCTCCCAGATCCTCGACTACGCGAAGGAAATCAGTCGCTGGTCGTACGATGAGCTGAACAATGCCGTTTGCCGGGCTGCAAGACGTTCCAGAAACACCAACGCGTTGTTCGATATCGTGCGGGCGCAGCACGATACGATTGACGAGGCGACCTTCGTGGACGACGTCGCGCGTAGCCTTACCAGCGGCCGCTTTCTCCTGATCGTGGTGGGCGACGGCATACGCGAAGGAGTTGAACGAATTGCGGATTATCTCAACCAGTCCGCCGGCATTCGAATCGCGTTCGGGCTCGTGGAGTTGGCCATCTTCGACATGCCGGAGGGCTCGGCGGGCGGAATCATTGTAGAGCCGAGGGTACTCGCCAAGACGGTTGAAATCGAGCGTGCTGTCGTGCGACGGGCCGACGCGGAGGTCGTGGTGGAGGACCCGCCGCCAGCGTCAGGCGACATAAGAGGCAGGACGCAGATCACGGAGAAGGAGTTCTACGAACAGATGGAACAGGTCGATCCGGCACTACCGGAGCGCGTGCGGGCATTCTTCCAGAGCTACGAGGCCCAGGGCGACGATTTCGAAGTCACCTTGTCACGCGCCTCGTACATCCTGAACTGGCATCGGAGCGATGGAAGCAAAATTAACTTCGGCACGTTGTTTCCGAATGGAGATCTGAACACGAACTACGTGGTCGATTACGCGAAGCAAAGCGGCGATCCGCAAGTAGGGGTGGATTACCTGGAGGCCGTGGCCCGGCTCGTTCGCGGAGCGACGGTGAAGAAGGACGGCAACTATTGGACATGGCGCGTGGTCGTCGACGGGAGAAAGCCGAAGGTCGGCGATCTACTCGAACACTCCAATGAATGGCTGACCGCGATAGGCCAGGCGGTAAAAGCCTTCAATCGGCTCGACGAGGACTAATCATCTCGTTCGGCGTCTTCTGTGAACAGGGACCGCTACCCGCTGACCCGGGTCTCGTGCTGGGCGCGCCGGCCGAGGTCGCGGCGCCCGTGCGCGGAAGCGCCTGCTTACAAGTTTTTGGAACAGCGGGTCTTGAGTTCGTTTGGACTTGACCCGCTTTCGTGGACACCTAATCCTTTGGGAGACAGGAGTCCACGATGTCAAAGCAGGGAAACAGATACGCGGCCGAATTCCGGCGCCAAATGGTAGAGCTGGTGCGAGCTGGCCGCGGCTCCGAAGAGCTGGCGCGAGAGTTTGAGCCCTCGGGCCAGACGATCCGGAACTGGGTGAACCAGGCGGATCTCGACGAGGGTCGCAGGCAGGACGGTCTGACGAGTGAGGAGCGTGCGGAGCTCCGCCGCCTGCGACGGGAGAACCGTCAACTACGGTTGGAGCGGGAGATCCTCTCAAAAGCCGCGGCCTGGTTCGCTCGGGAGACCGAGTCGGTACCACCGAAGCCTTCCGATTCGTGAGGGCGAACCAGGATTCACTACCGGTTGCCACGATGTGCCGACTGCTGGACGTCTCCGCCAGCGGCTACTATGCGTGGCTTGAGCGTGCCCCGTCGGCCCGCGCGGTGTCGGATGCGGAGTTGCTTGAGAAGATCCGGGCGATTCACACCGCGTCGCGGAGCACGTACGGCGCGCCGAGGATTCTCCACGAGCTACGAGAGACACACGAGCTCCACGTCTCACGCAAGCGTGTAGCGCGGCTGATGCGCGAGGCTGGCATTCAAGGTGTTCACCGGCGCAAGAGGGCGCACACTACGATTCGCTGTGACGACGCCCGTCCCGCCCCCGACCTCGTCGACAGGAATTTCGAGGTGGACCGCCGGCCCGACCGCCTGTGGGTCGCCGATATCACCTACGTGCCCACGTGGTCGGGCTTCTTGTTCCTCGCCGTCGTGCTGGACGCCTTCAGCCGACGCATCGTCGGATGGGCAATGGCTACCCACCTGCGGACGTCGCTCGTCTTGAGCGCCCTCGACATGGCGCTGTTCCAACGCAAGCCCGGCGACGTCATCCATCACTCGGACCAGGGCACGCAGTACACGTCACTAGCGTTCGGCCAGCGATGCCGGGAGGCCGGGGTGCGACCGTCGATGGGTTCGGTCGGGGACTGTTACGACAATGCGATGTGCGAGAGCTTCTTCGCGACGCTCGAGTGCGAGCTGATCGAGCGCCGGTCGTTTCGCTACCACGCTGAGGCGCGCATGGCGACCTTCGATTTCATCGAAGGCTGGTACAACCCGCGACGACGACACTCCGCCATCGACTATTGCTCGCCTATCCAATTCGAAAGGAGGTACTATCGCGACGCTTGATCCCTAACTCTTAACCTGTCCACGAAAGCGGGGTCACTTCAGTTTGTGTTTTTGGACACGATGGGCCTGATAAAATAGCTTTGTGCAGCCTTTTTTGCTGCCTCGCGAGGAGAACTCCCATGTCAGTTGTTGTTCATTTGGTCAACGGAGAGACCAAAACGTACCTACGAGGCCTACGCGGCTCTTGAGCCCAGTCGACGTAACGTGGTCGGTTCCGAGCAGCAGAAGACCCGTCGCTGGCGCGGCGGCGGCTGATGGACGACTGGGCAGCAGCGGACGAGCACGAGCGCGCCAACGGGCGGCTCTGTCGCCCACGACCTGACGCATGCTGGCCGCCCAGGGGGCGTGCCGCGCTGCCCGCTCCAATCTAGCCGATGGGCGCGGCACCTCCAAAGGAAGTTGCGCCCCAGCGTTCACTGCTCGCCTGCTAGCCGCGCTAGCAAGAACTCAAAAGCTTGGTCGTGGGCCCCGGCCCGTCCGGCGATCTGTGTGGTGTGTTCCAGGATCGCCAGGGCGCGCTCGGCGTGCTGGCGCCAGGTGGGGTTCTCGTTACTTAAAGCGCAGATTGCGAGGGCGTAGTGAGCAAACGGGAAAGTGGGGTGCTTCCTGGCCACGCCCGAGAACTTGTCTAGCGCCGCTTGATCGCAGCGCGCAGCATGGACGTCGTCGTCGTCCACATCCCAGGCTCCTTCTAGGGCGCGAGACAAGTCACTAGACTCGCTGAGGCCCGAGCCAGGGCGCGCTATACCTGTAAGGCCTGCGGGGTTCAGCCGGGCCATATCGCCATAACTCTTTAGACCGGTGAGCTGGTCCTCATGATCGGCGGATCGCTCCCGCAGCTCGCGTAGTTCTTCGACGATGCGAGCCAACGCCTCCTGTTGTGTAAGGCTCGGATCCCGCTCCCGTCCTGTGCCAAAACTCGGCCCTTTTGAAAGACCATGGCTGTAATTTAATGCACTGTAAAGTCTTAGCGTCATTTTACCAACACTTAATGGCGGAAGCACCCATGAGGTCTGTGTGAGCAGCAGGGCTGCCCGATCGAACAACGGCTGCCTGACCAACAGTAGGATTTGCACATGGTACGTCATGATGGATCCGAAGATAACACCCTCGGGCCAGACGATTGTAAAGCCCACAGCCCTTGGCACCGTCGCAAAACACAGACGCTAAGCTGCTGATTTATCGGCTATTTCAAGAGGGCCGAGTTTTGGCACAGGACGCGGTCACCTGATCGGCGACTTCGTCGGCAGTGAGGGTTCCTCCGTTGGAGCCGATCAGCTCGCGGTAGGGCTGGCCCTTGGTGAAGACTTCAAGCGCTTTCAGCCGCATGGGATTGAAGGGATGCGGGCTGAACCAGTCCTGTGGATCGGACTAATTCTGAAGGTGGGCATTGACGTCGAGCCGCTTGAAAATGGTTCAAAGGTCGACCCGTATGGCAGGCTGCGGTATCGGTTCTCGCTCGCAGGTCCAACCCGACGGAGTCGTCTCAGTAGACTCTAGGAAGTTCTCCTCGTTCCCTCAGAGCGAAATAGCAGTTCTGTGCCCCGTTTGGCTTCGTATTCTTAACGCGCTTCCTTCGTAAATCAGGCAGGTTTTCCGGAAACCCTAGGAATTCCTCGTAAAGCTCTCGATTGAACTCGCGAAGGGTCCGTAATTTTCGCATCCATTGTGAGCGATAGCGTACGTTCGACTCGCTGTTAAGACGCAGTATCCGAACGAGCAATTCACCGTCACGATTGAGCGGCTTGATGGACCCATCGTTCTTGACACGTAGACTCTTTGAGAGCGTGACATCGCATGGGTTGGGCATGCCGACCGCGTCACCTTTGGCTTCGTTGCATGCCGAACAAGCATAGAGTACGTTCGAGTACTCGCATTTTTTCCCAGGATCTACCGAAACTGGAACGAAGTGATCGATGTGAAATGCTCCGCTTCGGCCATACCATTGCTCGCGCTGAAGACAATAGACGCAACGAAACATGAATTCGTCACGAAGCCAGTCTCTGTAGCTCTCATAATTACGATAGCCTTGTGGGCCATGACGCCGGACATGTGGTCCGGAAGGATAGTCATATCCATTCATTCCGTCTGTCGTTCCCGAGAGTCTTTGCGTGAAACGATGAGCCCTTCTACTTCATCGAGAACACTGAAAGGCCGAGGAGCAACTCGGTCGAGGTGGTAGTCCGCGTACGCCTGCAGCGCATCGAGTCGAATCTTATCTTCGTCGCTCAGCGTTCTCTCGAGTTCTTTGTGTACTAGCGTGTGTCGTTCGCGATTTGTTCTTTCCCAATCTTCAGAGAATTTCAAATAGTCGGCGAGCCGCATTGGATGGCTGAGCGCTCTAGGGAAGTAGCGGTTCATCTCGAAGGGAACACCAACACGTCTGTACCCTGAAAACAAATCTAGCAGTGATCGCTCCAGCTGCACGGGTAGTGCGTAGGCCTTTAGGACTTCAGCGTCGATTTCGAGCATCAGGGTGCGAAGTATCGTCGCGTCCGTGTTCGCCCTCGCAGAGTCTAGGTATGCGGCCACAGCCATTTCGACTGCCCGCAAATTCGTGGCCGATGGAAACGGAATGTTCCGGACCTTACCGACTATGTTGTCTCGTTTCCCTAGGTAAACGAAAGCATACGCATTAGCGACGGGTGAATTCAAGATAGCCCAGAGCACTTCGATCGAGCAGGAGTTTGGCCGAACGGTAATGAACCGGTTCGTGACTGGGTGTCCCGCTCGGTCGATAAGCGCCTTGAGTCGCCATGGACCTCTGCTCACTGGGGCGTAGTTCAGTAGCACCTGCGAGACCCCGATTGTCGCACCAGCTACGCGTCGATCTATTGCTTCATCCGCCAGATTTAGCCAAGAGCGCGTCGGATGCTCATGCAGTTGAATGCCACGCCCAAGTCGAGTGTATCCCGGCTGCGCTCCGCGGAAAGGCTCATTCGAAGAGGTTGGGACTCCAGAGGGTAAGTCTTTTCCGCGAAAGAACAACCCCTGTCCCAGTGTGGCAACAGCGGCAATCGGTGGCAAGTGGCTCAGGGCTTGCCAAACTGATTCCAGTTCGGGAAGGCGTAGGTTCCATCGATCTTCCTCCGAGAACCGTGCCTGCCGAACGGGTCTTCCGGTCGAGGCTTGGTAGGAGGTTCGGAACGCTTCCATTTCGTGTTCGCGAACGCGGCGGTAACGAACCGATTGACAGTAGTAATTAGGGTCGGGCTCAAGTCGCGACACGGAGGCACGACGGAACTTGGAACGGTGACGACGACGACCAAGAAGAACTGCGGATTCGGCATCTGAAAAGGAGAAGACTTTGTCAGGGAATAGAGAAATTTCGGCCAGTTCACATGTTTCGACAAGCAATTGTCGAACATTCTCGCCGTATGCACTGTGAAGAAACGTCTGCGGCACGACGACGCCGAACACGCTACCGGATCGTAGTTCCGGGATGGCACGCCGAAGCATTTCACTCGCCTGATTGACGACACCAATGTTTGTTCCTTGTTGTCGATATCGGTCACGACGTTGAGGCGTAAAATTACCGAAGGGCGGATTCGCTAGAAGTATGGTGTTGCGCCGTGCCTGCTCTGAGAGAGTGTTCCCAACAAACATGTCTTCGACCTTCAAGTCCCACCCGTCCGGATTCGGAATGTCCGTAAGCGTGAGCGAAAGGCGGGCGAGTTCGAGAGCAAAAGCATCTATTTCGGTGCCGTGGAGACGACGTCTCAAATAGGGGCCTCGACGGCTTGGTGTCGCCTTTTCAGGCGGGAGCAGCTCGGTCAACAGACGCATGGCTGAAACAAGAAACGCTGCATGACCACACGCGGGCTCGAAGACGCTTCTGTCGTTGACTGGTATTTCCTCTATCCAATCGGCCAAGTTGCCCACGATGTAGTCCACAAGAAAGGATGGCGTACTATGCGTTCCCAACGAAGAACGTGTGTCTTTTGAGACGAGCGTGTTCTCGTAGACGTACGCCAACGCTTCTGTCGTCGTTAGCGTGAGGCGGCTGAACTCGTCGAAAACGCGGGCAGATTCGTTGAGAGCTTCGAGTTTCTTCTCCGATTCGATTTCAATGGGGTCGCTTCCGTAATGGCTCGCCACCCGGGCAAAGACGGTTCTGACGTCATGGAGATCGAGGTCCTGGAAATTCGGGATTTCTTTATCCCGGAGAATTTTTCCAGAGAGAAGCCAAAAAATGACTTTCAAGAGCCAATGCCCCTGAGAACTCGACACATCATGCCACCCCAATCTGCGCTTGAGATCAACGACGTTACGCTCAATAAGGCGCCCTATGGCTCGCCCT
The DNA here is from genome assembly GCA_965219415.1 of Candidatus Marinacidobacterales bacterium. GTDB lineage: Bacteria > Acidobacteriota > Vicinamibacteria > Marinacidobacterales > DATDRI01 > CBDCNP01. The sequence goes on along the minus strand of CBDCNP010000002.1, from coordinate 4,380,382 downwards.
ACTTCCTCTTCGACCAACGGCATCAGACCAAGGTCGACGAACGCCAATTGGTGCTGACTTTGAAAGCGTCCCCACGTTTTCGCGCGATAGATTGCGCTGGGTGACAACTCGTCGGCATGTCGTTTGAAAAAATTGGCAACCTGCTGTGCCGGTATGCTCTCAAGCAGTTCCGCTGACTGCGTCCCTTGCTTCCACCATTGCAGTGTGTCCGCAATGCAGACGAAAACAAGCGGGGCTCCGAGAAGCCTGCAGGCTTCTACGGCCTGACGAGGTTCAGAGGTAGTCGAAAGAACCGCAACGCAAGCCGACCGCGAGTCCACAGGAGATTGCGCGAAGCCAACCAGCGGAACCGTCAGATGGTCGTCAAAGGGAAAATCGTTTCTAAGGAGGCTCGGCCGATACCCGCACAAACGGAGCAGCGCTTGGAGCGAATCTGGTCTCAACAAGGCAGCGGATGGTGCTGGCGACGTCATATCCAAACTTGCGCATACCCTACCTGGTGTCTGCCTCTGTAGCAAGTGGAGGATATCGCGACTTCTAGAACGATCCGACCGAGGCGGTTGTGTATTTCAGCCATCGTGAACACCCGTCTTTCAGGCGTCCAGGAGGTTGAGGTTGCCATCGAGAGAAGCGGATTGAAGCCCAACTCGAATCCGGCTCGAACGCCCACCGCGTCCTGTGCCAAAACTCGGCCCAGCCGGCATCGACGAAAGAACTGCGTCTATCGAAATCAGGCTAAAACTCTAGCACGCGAACAGGTTACGCGACGGCCGCCAACACTTGACTGCGGAAGCACCCATCAGTGGATCGGTTGCGTGTCCTTCATCATTACTATAGTCGGCACCCTGAGCATCAGCGGGGGAACCATCCAGCGCAGCGGGCTTCTGGTCAGGCTCCATCGTTGTCCTCCGCCGTGATTCGGCCACGGGTGCTCCGCGATAGGCGGGGCGGACACGGACTCTATGCAGTCGGACGCGGATGCCCGAACTCGTCTACTGGATGACCCGCCGCCAATAGCGCCTTCTGAATACTCCGCAGAACATCGGGTGCCTTCAGCATTTTTGCTACTTTTTGGTCAAAAGTGAGGATTGGCGGGGATTCTGGGCACCAAAGCGGGATTTTGCCCGTTGGCTCATTCATTCATCTCTTCGGACCGCGTTGAGCCATTTCGCTTTTCTTCTGGTGGACCAGCCTTCGTAAATGTTGCCGCCGAAGTAGAAGCGCCGCGTCGTGCCGAGCTCCGTGGTCGGACTGCCCGTCGCGAAGAGCACGTAGGAATGCTCCGGCGGGCGCGGGCCGGTTTGATCGTCATGAGGCACGTACTCCGTGCGACCGTCGCCGTCGACGTCCGCTCGAATCCCGTCCTGTGCCAAAACTCGGCCCTTTTGAAATAGGCCATAAATCAGCAACTTAGTGTCTGTGTTTGCGACCGGGCCAAGGGCCGTGGGCTTTACAATCGTCTTGGGCGGGCGGGTCGTCACCATGCAGATGACTACCTAGTCGAGAGCTCTTGTCAATAGGTGTGTAAAAAAGTTCAGGCAGCAGCAACCTTCGACGACTCCGTTACCCTGTCTCCATCTTCAAATCGAACGCCCAGGTGAACCTCTCGCATCAGCTCCGGTGCGTTGAGCCGGCGAAAATTCTTCTCCGCAACCAGAAGCAGTTTGAAGATTGTCGCAGTGGCGGACTCGACTTTCTTGAACCTTTTGGCCGCATCCGTTCTCAATCTCAGTGCAGCGAACGGTGACTCCACGACGTTGCTCGTGCGAAGGTGTTGCCAGTGAGGCTTGGGAAAGGAATAGAAGCTGACCATCCGCTCCCAGTCCTCGTCGAGCACGTGCGCGGCCCCCGGAAGACCCTTGCGCAAGCACCAATCCTGGAACTTGGCCTTCTTCGTCTCGCACTCCTGCAGGCTGGTGGCGTAGGGGATCGCCGTCAACAGCGGCTTGGCCTGCGCCTGGTCCCTTTTCGGAATCCGGTCCAGTACGTTGAGGATTCGGTGGTTCCAGCACCGCTGTTCCTCAGCTTCTGGAAATACGTTTCGGGTCGCGGCCCAGATGCCGAGATGACCGTCACCGATCACCAAACGGGGACATCTCAGACCGCGCTTCTTCAGTCTCCGTAGCAGCGACGACCATGACGCTTCGGATTCTCGATGCCCGGCCTCCAGCGTCAGGACGATTTTCGTCCCGTCGGACAGGCCACCAACCGCAACTAGCACCGCCGCCTTGTCCTTCTCAAGGCCGGCCTTCACGTACACGCCATCTACCCACAGGGACACGAGCTCGAGTTCGTCCAGTGGGCGAGCTAGCCACTGCTCGTACTCTCCCTGCCATTTCTGTTTCAGCCGCGACACCGTGCTGGGAGAAAGTGGAGCGTCCTCCCCTAGAAGCCCGCGGAGCGCCAGATCGAAATTTCCGTGAGCTAGTCCATGCAGGTACAGCTCCGGAATCAACTCGCTCACCGTTTCGCTCCGACGCTTGAACAGCGGAAGCACTCGACTTTCGAACCTCTCCTCCACGTCCCGTACTCTCGGCCGGCGAACCGTCACTGTGCCCACGCTCATCGTCAGCTTCCGAGGCTTACCGTATCCATTTCGATAGCCCGCCGTTGTGTCCACGGGCTTCCGTCTCTCCGATTTCTCACGCCCGAGAAGCTCCGTGACTTCGGCTACCATCAGCTCCTGCACCCAATCCTGGATCTCAAGCCTCGCCCACTTCTCCAGCGACTCCCAAGCCACCCTTGACGAGCTCCGTCGTCCTGTGGTCTTTTCCTTCATGGCGGTGTCTCCTTCCGTTGGCCCCTTCAGGCCGTGTTTCGTGACGCGGAAGGTTACTCCGCCTTTACTTTATTTCCACACCTTCTGAGGGTAGCTCCTAGTCGAGAGCGAATATCGAAGCGTTCGTCTGGAGTTTCGAGCTCATGGAGGCAGAATACGTCGGGACGTTTGATGTTTCGACCCCTCACCCCCTTCTGTTCAACAAGCATGGCACGGATCACATGGAGATCGAAGGGCTGAGGTACTCGGAATTATCGACTCACTTCGGCGTTGCCTATCTACTCGTGGTGTCGGACGTTGAACTAGATCCTGTTTGCCGGTCCGAGCTTTTTTGACGTAGAGACTGAACTCCTGAATACCGGAAGGGTAGAATCTGAATACCCGTTTGACGAGATTTCCCTAGTATCCGTCAGTCGTGTGACCGCCAACAAGAGTGCTCTGGGGTTTCACGCTGGAGCCACCTTTGCGTACTATCTGACTGAATCGTTTGGGTTTTCCTTCATGGCGCGATTCAGTAAGGCCAGCATCGAAGTGATGCGCGAGGGCGGGGAGCCCATAGACATAACTGCCGGTGGATTCCGGGTGGGCGGAGGCGTTAGAATTCGGTTCTGAGGTGTCGGTGAGGCCGCTGGCACTTGTGCTCCGCAAAAAGTCGATCCAGCGGTACGCGATCTTCTTTTTTGCGGATCACAGGCAGTTCAACCTTGCGGACGTGGCGGGTGAAGTCTCCATCGACACCAAAGCGAAACCGAAGAGCAGATTCTACAAAAACAAGCTGAAGAACGGCGTCCTTGAACCGCTCAGGGAACTTGGTTTGATTGATGACTAATTTTTGTGAGCCCTCATCTTCTTTTGAAGCCACCAGCGGGTCTTCGACGGAGGGTTACTAATGGCACGAGCCGATCTGCTACTTGATCTCGTACGCACTGGCGCCCGAGGAGACCATGCTCTGTCTCGGAAGTCCCTTGAGGCGCTTATCGCTGAGGAGCGTACTAAGCAACACCATATCTTGGCTGATCGCCTCGCGGCGCACCCTAATACCGACGGCGCACAAAACATCAATGAAAACCGGCCAGAAAGCGGTGCTCGCGTGAGCGACTGGCATCTACCCCAAGACGACTTCGCACCCCACGGGTGTCTCTCGGCGGTGCCGATCGCCACTGGCCCCTCCTATTCTCTCGGTTGCGTATCAGGTGGCTGCTCGTGAGTGCTCCGAAACTCTTCGTCTCGTATAGCTGGTCCAACTCACCGCACGAGCAGCGCGTGCTAGAACTGGCCACCGAACTTCGCCAGTCGGGCGTCGACGTGATCCTTGACAAATGGGATCTAAAGGAGGGCCACGACGCCGTCGCGTTTATGGAACGGATGGTCACCGACCCAGAAGTCGCAAAGGTCGCCATTGTTTGCGACGAAACATATGCCACTAAGGCTGACGGTCGAGAAGGAGGGGTAGGAACCGAAACACAAATCGTCTCCAAGGAGGTGTATGACAAGCAAGCTCAAGACAAGTTCGTTGCTGTTGTGATGGAAAGGAGTCCGGACGGCGAGCCTTACCTTCCGACGTACTACAAGTCACGCATCTACATCGATCTCAGTGAGCCCGATCGGTACTCCGACGAGTTCGAACAACTGCTTAGATGGATCTTCAACAAACCACTCTATAGGCGCCCAGAGCTTGGAACACGTCCCACGTTCGTCTCTGAGGGTGATCACGTGTCACTCGGCTCCACGGCGTTGTTCAGGCGATGTCTCGATGGTCTGACTAATCACAAGGCACACGCAGAGGGTTTACTTGATGAGTACTGTGACTTGGTGACATCAAATCTTGAACGGTTCAGGATTGTAGACGCCGAAGGCGACTTTGACGAAGCGGTCGTTAAGAGCATTGCAGAGTTTCTCCCCTACCGCAACGAATTGCTTCAGGTCTTTACCGCAGTCGCCCGTCACGCTCCCGGTGCGAATTTCGTGCGGCGGCTTCACAGATTGTTAGAGAGCCTGGTTCCTTACATGAACAGGCCACAAGAGATAAGCTCGTGGAAAGAGGGGGATTTCGATAACTTCAGATTCGTTATCCACGAGCTGTTCCTCTGTGCCCTTGGTGTCTTTCTGAAGCACGAGCGATTCGACGAGGCGAACCTGTTCCTTGCAACTCCCTACTATTGTCCAGAGCGCTCGGCGTCTGGAGCCGATGTGATGGCAGGGTTTTCCGTATTTCAAGAGCATCTGAAGTCACTCGAACATCGCAACAACAGAATGAAGCTGGGGCGTGTGTCGCTTCGAGCTGACCTGCTAAAGGAACGGTGTCAAGGTACGGGAATGGACTTCCGCTATCTGATGCAAGCGGATTTCGTTGCGTTCATGCGTGCGGAGCTGGAGTCAGGCGACTGGTGGCCGGAGACTCTAATCTACGCGGATCGCTTCGGTAGCCCCTTTGAGATTTTTGCGCGGTCCGTTTCCAAAAGCTACTTCGCGCGGGTAAGGGTTGTGTTGGGGACCGAAGACCAAGAGGCGTTAGAACGACTGCTCGCAAGCTACCAGAACAATTCAAGAATATTGCCACGATGGGGGCGCTTCGGTTTCTCTCCGGCTACCCTGATTGGCGCTTCCCGGCTAGCGACCATGCCCTAGCTGGCAAGCGCGAAGATGACGCGGCCACGAGTCCGGGCGCGTTGATTCGATGCCACCGGTGGCTCGCGATGTCGAGCGGCTTGTAGGGCATGAGAAGGGCTTTCGAACGAGAGCCCGTGGCCGATGGAAACGAGTCCATCCAACGGGAGTTCACCGCATTCGGCACCAAGGGCGGCAGCCTGCCCGGCGTGTTGACCGAGGCCGCCTACGCGGTGCCGCGTGATGCCGCGGCGGGCGGGGTCGCAGCTCTGTTCCTCGACGAGATCGTATGGTGCAAATAGTACGTTGAGCTCGACGTCGCGTCTGGTCAAATACTCGAACGCGTCGTGTCCGAGAACCCGAACGGAGCCCGAAAGCTCGAATCCTAGAGGCGTTCTCGAAATTTGCGGAGACCAGCCGACGCGGCACTGGCTCTGCGATAGGCGCTCCCGAGCAGACTTCTCATTCTAGCTCCCATTGCCAACCAAACCTAGACACCTCTCATCCGAAACGCCGTGAGGTCAAAATACTCATGCGGCTTCCCGATGGTAGAAACGTAGCAACCCGCCAAGCCGTTCACGGGAGCGCACCTTGCGCTCGGACTGAGGTAACGGGTCGCTGGCTGGGAACAGCAGCAGATTCTCCTTGCCTTGATGATTCCTCTCATGATGATAGTAGACGACGTACTCCCTAAGCGCATGACGGAGCGACTTCTCGCCGAACAGGATGAGCTTCGAGAGACATTCCTCTTTGACTGACTTCACCCAGCGCTCCGCGAACGAGTTCAAATCCGGGCTCCGTGCGGGCAGCTTGACGGGCGCGACGCCAACCGCCTCGATGGTCCGGTGGAACGACTCGCAGAACTTCGAGTCCCGGTCGTGAATGAGGTATCGGCTCGAGGACAGAAAGCCAACATCTGCCATGGTCACGTTGCGAGCCACTTGAGTCATCCACTGTTCGTTCGGATGCGGCGTGATGCCGGCGACGTGGACTCGACGGGTAGCCAGGTGCATGAAGAACAGAACGTAGTACGTCACCAACCCGCCCTGAGTCCACACTTCCGCGGTGAAGAAATCTGTCGCCGCGAGCACGTCCATGTGCGAGCGGATGAATTCCCTCCACGTCGTGGTCTTCCGACGCTCTGGTGCGAGCGGAATGCCGTGGCGTTTCAGAATGTTACCGACGGTTTGGTCGGCCACTTCATGCCCGAGGTTGGCTAGCGCCCCGGCAATCCGGTCGTAACCCCAGGAGTTGTTCTCCTTGGCGAGACGCACCACCAGCTCTTCGATGTCGGCGTCGATTCGCGGTCGCCCTGGATACGGACGGTTCTTGGAGCTATCGAACTTCTTCGCGACAATCCTCCGGTGCCAACCTAGGATCGTGTCGGGGTTCACGATACTCGCGATCTCATCAAGGGCTTGCTTACCCAGACGCTTTCCGAGCTCGGCCAGAGACCGCCGTTCGCCATCGGTCAGGTGCAAGCGACCCCGGAGCTGATTTCGAAGAACTCGATTCTCGGCCACAAGATACTCGTTACGCAGGAGCAACTCCTCATCCACGGACCCTGAGATGTAGCTCAGCATGGTCTTCCAGTCCATCGCGACTCCTTCCGCTGAACTGGAATACGTATCCGACCGCGATGGCGGATTCAAGCAGCCTTGGGAAAGGTGCAAACTGCTGACCCGATGGGCGTTCGGGTATTTTGACCAGACGGGGTTCTTAATCGTCGCCAGCGACTCCCAGGTGGCCCGGCATTGGGACTGCGCCCGCAGGCCCACCTTCAGGAAGGGTTCCATCTGGTCCATGTACTTAGCGTTGATGGCCAGCACCGCCATCTTGTTGAAAATGGCGTCGAGCGTGTGGGCCTGTGCCGTGAGCATGGCCTCCGCCCGCTTCAGGTCGCCTTCGCTGCAGGCCCGGGTCTCCTCCTTCAGCGATTTGACTAGGCCGGACAGGTCGAGGTCGCCATCGGACTGGCTGTATTCCTTGATCGTGTCCGCAGCCCGCAGGGTCGGCTGCCCCAGTGAGCAGGAAAACCTCGATCCGCGACCACAAAGGAATCGTCGTCGCCAAGAAGATGTCTCGAAAGGTGAGCCGTCGCGTGGTCAGACCAGCCTGCATAGCCGGAGTTCGGATCTCACGTCCGAACTTCAGAGCTCCGTGCGGTCGGACGAAGTTGTAATAGCAACGGAGCAACTCCAAGTGCTCATCAAGCCTCTCCGTCGAGCGAGCGTGGGAAAGTGTTCGTCTCGAAAGGTATGCTGAGCTTTGCCGGATGGTCAGATTCAACCGCTCGATGAACGACGTGTTCAATGTCGAGGAGTCCTCGGAGTTATTGAGCGCGTCTTCGAATCGCCATGCAGCGCTCTGCGTTCGACCTTGATGATGCGATCGTTCCTGCGCGTTTTGAGGACCTGGCCGTAGAGACACGCTGGCCCGAAACTTTGCTCCGCAACGGACATGCGAGATTGAGACATCTGCGATTCTTCACTTCGGCTCGGCCCTGACGATGAGAGAACTGTGTCTTCGGAATTCTGGTTCAAACTCTAGCACGCAGACAGGTTAGGGGCTGGCCGCCAACACTTAATTGCGGAAGCACCAGTCTCCGCTTCACACCCTCGGGCAAGGCGATCTGAGGCTGGGCGATGCTACCCACGCCTCCTCCGGGAGATGGCACAAGGTCGTCCTGATGGGTGTATCGCCTGAGCTTGGGAATTTAGCCTGAACCCGCTGGCATTGATGGGAAGGCTCACGCATGAGCCCCGTCGTGTCCGAAAACACGAACGGAGCTGAAAGCTCGAATCCTAGAGGCGTTCTCGAAATTCGCGGCCGAGCATGGCAAGTCTAAACCGCGCAATCAACGCTGGATCGACCGTTTGCGGAGCACACCGGTGCTTTCAGGTCAAATCTTCATCAATCGCCGGCGAGAGTGGAGCAAAGAGTTTCTCGAGCCAGGGCATAGAATCTCCCTTTTGTGCGTCCGCGTGATGGGGATCACGGATATACTCAGCCAGAACGTGCCCCTGGAGGACGTGCAGTACCTAGCCGGACACACCGACCCCCGGGCCACACTGATCTATGACCGGCGGTAGACGGCACGCCACTCGCAACATCGTGGAGCGTGTCTCGATATGAAAGAAGGACCAGGGAAGAAAGACTTCCTTTCGAGGCCTGCTAGCAAGAAAGCCGCCGCCCGGCCTCGTCCGGCTCCCCTCAATGAGCTCAAGCTGGTGCCGGTTCCTCTGCCCAAAGGTGTCCGCCAGCAGCGGGTGGGTGAAACGGCGGAACGTTCCGCGCATCACGAGAAACTCAAGCAATTCTTCGAGGCGGCCCCGATCAGCCGCTACCTGGGCATGACACTCGGCTATTGCGAGAAAGGCGTGGCACGCGTGCGTTTGCCGTTTCGGGCCGAGTTCGAAGGAAGGCATGGCGTCATCCACGAGGGTCTCATCGGTCTGCTCGCCGACACGGCGGGTAACTTCGCGGTGGGTTCGGTCTCGCCGGGCTCCACGGTCAAGACGGTGGAGTTCAAGATAAGCTTGCTGGCGGGAGTCCAGGGAGACCTGCTCGCCATTGGAGAACTCGTACGAAAGGGACGCACGCTGGCCACCTGCCGTCTCGAGGTCGTCGAGGGCAACGACCATGTGGTGGCCATCGGGCTGGCCACTTACACCCTCCAGGCCGTTTAGCCTGTGATCCGCAAAAAAGAAAATCGGCCAGAAGCAGCCGACCATGGCAGGTCTAAAACGCGCAATCAACGCTGGATAGACTTTTTGCGGAGCACAGGTGCAAGATCGGCCCGACATTCTCCACCTAAAAACATAGATGCGGAGGAATGCATGAAAAGGAAGCTCCGTTACTTAGGACTCGCGACGTGCCTATTGACGGCTGGCATTGGGAAACCGGTATCGGCCTTTAGCGACGCAACCGAGCAGGAACTCGAGGATCTCCAGATGAAGCTACGGAATCTGGAGGCTGAGATCGAGGCAGTGGAAGTGGATCAAAAGGTGCCACCCGACATCGGCCAGCGTGTCCAAGACATACGCGAGAACGTGATTTATCTCAAGGTCAAAATGAAAAAGCACCGCGAGGAAGGTGGCGCTGGGACCGGCATGGACGACGCTGAGATTGAAGAGCTCCGCGACGCCATCGCGCAGTTGAGCTCGGACTTACACAATCTACACAAGGATGCGGCTGAAGGCACCGCAACCGTAACCGTCCCGGTCGGCGTGGAGCTCCGAACTCGGCTTCAGAAGAGCCTGAGCACCGCTACCTCACGCGTGGGAGATAAGTTCACGGTCACCGTTGTCGATCCGGTTGTTCATCGTGGATACGTAGCGATTCCCGCCGGTGCCGTGCTCGAAGGCATCGTCGAGTTGGTAGATCGCCCTGAGAGTCGGACAGACCGAAAGGCTCGCATGGTCCTCGCCTTTGAGCGCCTAGAGATACGCGGGGAATACGAGGCGATCGAAGCGACGGTCGTGGACGCGTCTGGAAATGACCTGGAGACGGGCATTGGGGACGAAAAGACGAAAATCGGAGTAGGTGCCGGTATCGGGACGATTCTCGGTGCGGTGCTTGGAGGAAAGAAAGGCGCTGTCGTGGGAGCCGTCCTTGGGGGCGCGGGAGCCATCCTGGCAACGGGAAGCGAGGACGTCGAGCTACCCCGGGGCACGGTGCTTACGGTTCGACTAGACCAGGATGTCACAGTGCCTGTGCCTGAGACCTAAGTATGCTTCGGGGGTACTGTCAAGTTTTCCACGGCCTGACGGCCACCCCGAATGCATGAAACGCGGTTAGTCGCTGGAGGTGGCCCCGGTTCAACACGACGCCTGAGGGAACTCGGTTTTGACGTCACTGCCCCCAAACGCTACACCCTGAGTTTCTTATTAGTTGACGAAAAGCTAGTTGACCGACCCCCAACAAGCCGGGTTCACGACAGTACTCAAGCCCGTTATCTTGGGGGTCGGTCAGCCGAGTTTTCGTTAATCTGACAATACCCTCATCCGAAACTTCCCGGCGCGGATCTTGAGTTCGTTTGTGTTTTTAGACACGACGAAGTCTAAACCCGTCGTGTCCGAAAACGCGAACGGAGCCGAAATCTCGAATCCTGGAGGCGTCCTCGAAATTCGCGGAGACCAGCCGACGAGGCACTAGCTCTGCGATAAGCGTTCCCGAGCAGAGCTCTCCTCCAGAGCATCCGTTCCGTCCAGACTGGCGTGCCCGAACTCCTATGCGGCGGCGCGGCGGTAATAACTGAGTAAGCCGCCCAATCGCTGACGACATCGCACCTTCCCGTGGGGACTGCCGACGCATTCTTCCGCTTCGAGCAACACGTTCCCGAGCCCTTGGTGATTGCGCTCTCCATGATAATGATGGATGAACTCGGCGATGGCCCGGCGCAACGATGGCTCACCGAAGAGGATCATCCGCTCCAGGCACTCGCTCTTGATCGACAAAACGAACCTCTCGACATAAGCGTTCATATTCGGCGAACGGTACGGCAGCCGAACGACATCCGTTCCGGCGTGCTCGGTGCTTCCGCAACTAAGTGTTGGCGGCCAGCCCCTAACCGGTCTGCGTGCTAGAGTTTGGACCAGAATTCCGAAGACACAGTTCTCTCATCGTCAGGGCCGAGCCAAAGTGAAGAATCGCAGATGTCTCAATCTCGCATGTCCGTTGCGGGGCAAAGTCAGTTCCGGAAACATCGTTCGCCACGGATTCTACCGAACCAGGTCCGGGAAACGCCGTCGATACCGGTGCGGCGAGTGCGGAAAGACGTTCTCCTCGACGAAAGGCACGCCCTACTACCGTCTCCAACATCGAAGAGCTACTTTCGATGGGGTCATCGCTCTCAGAGTCGAGGGTGTCAGCATTTCCTCGATTTCCCGGATCAAAGGGATTGCCTGGAACACCATCGCCCGCTGGCTCGAGAAGGCAGCCCAAGTGTGTCGTCGATTCAATCACAGAAGGAACGCTGGCTTCGCTGCCGAAGAGCTTCAAGCCGACGAGATTCGCACGTTCGCGGGCAACAAGAAGACACCGAGTTGGGTCTTCGTTACAATCGAAGTCTGGTCTCGGCTCTGGCCATCGACGGTGACGGGAAGGCGAAGCTACCGGAACACTCACGCTCTGTTGCGCGACCTTTCGAGACGGATGAATTGCGAGCGTCTTCCCTTGATCGTCACGGATGGATTCGAATTCTACCAGAAGGTCATCCGTCGCTTCTTCGGGCCAGCGTGTCTCTACGGTCAGGTCCTAAAAACGCGCAGGAACGATCGCATCATCAAGGTCGAACGGAGAGCGCTGCACGGAGCCGCGTGGCGATTCAAAGACGCGCTCAATAACTCCGAGGACTCTTCGACATTGAACACGTCGTTCGTCGAGCGGTTGAATCTGACCATCCGGCAAAGCTCGGCATACCTTTCGAGACGAACGCTTTCCCACGCTCGCTCGACGGAGAGGCTCGATGAGCACCTGGAGTTGCTCCGTTGCTATTACAACTTCGTCCGACCGCACGGAGCTCTGAAGTTCGGACGTGAGATCCGAACTCCGGCTATGCAGGCTGGTCTGACGACGCGACGGCTCACCTTTCGAGACATCTTCTTGGCGACGACGATTCCTTTGTGGTCGCGGATCGAGGTTTTCCTGCTCAGTAGGGCGCGCAACCCGGTCTCTTCGGTGCTTGCGCTGTTTACTGTTGGTGATGTGTACGCATCCCTTTTTGCAAAAGAGGCGCTTACGCTCCATTTAGCGCGCAGCGAAGGTCACGAGCGCTATTTTGTCTGTAACTTAATGCACCGTAACGTCTTAGCGTCACATCACCAACACTTGATGATGGAAGCACCCATGGACGCCTCCAGGCGCATTGTCGCGCCTCGGTTGGTGTCCACAAAACCCGGGCAGGGTCAGTACACACAAAGGTGTCCCTGAACGTCAGGCACCGCGTCCTGTGCCAAAACTCGGCCCTTTTGAAATAGACCGCAAATCAGCAGCTTAGACGCCCTTGGAATCCGCGCAGAATCCAGGGTATTTCGCGCCGCAGGACTGGCTTCCGACCCCTGGGCTGCGGGTGGCAGGCGACAGGCCCACCGGGGGTGCGCACGGCTGGCTCAAATCGGCTGCCGGGGCGAGCTGCAGGCAACGAACTGCGCTCCCGGAAGAAATACGTATCCGACCGCGATGCCAGATTCAAGCAGCCCTCGGAAAGGTGCAAACTGCTGACCCGATGGGCGTTCGAGTATTTTGACCAGACGGGCAACGACCATGTGGCGGCCATCGGGCTGGCCACTTATGCCCTCCAGGCTGTTTAGCCATCTGCACCTTGCTTGTTGCAGTCCAGGCGGTGCTTCCGTCATCAAGTGTTGGTGATGTGACGCTAAGACGTTACGGTGCATTAAGTTACAGCCAAAATAGCGCTCGTGACCTTCGCTGCGCGCTAAATGGAGCGTAAGCGCCTCTTTTGCAAAGGGATGCGTACACATCACCAACAGTAAACAGCGCAAGCACCATTCTGGCTCAAACTCTAGCACGCAGACCGGTTACGCGGCGGCTACCAACACTTGATGGCGGAAGCACCAATTGGTTGGACGGAGAACATAGGCTGCACGTTTTTCTCGACAGCCTCGACGAGTGCCTTTTGAGGATTAACTCTGTCGCGTCTTTGCTTGCGGAAGAATTCAAGAAATATCCCCGATTGAAAGACTCTTTTTGAGAATAGCGTGCAGGACCGCTGATTGGCCTCAAGCCCTAGAGAACGATCTTCAAATTCTCTTCGATGACGACGCAGTTTTCCCCCACGGGAAGTAGTAGAGCGCTTCGGCGGTTTTGTCGGCGGTTTCCTGCCCAGCGATCTGAGCTACCAAAGCTAGGGACGCGTCGTAGGTCATCAGTTCCCCAATCGAGCTCATCATGTTGCCGTCGGTGACGATGTGCTCGTTGTCGACAACCTTGGCCTCGGGGAAACGTTTTGCCAGGTCCTCGGTCCCGCCGATGTAGGTCGTGACGCGCCGACCCTCGAGAAGGCACGCCTTGCCGAGCAGGAAAGCCCCGGCGCAATTGCTGGCGACGTATTTCGCTTTTTCGGCGCGGTCCTTGATGAATCCGATCAGCTTATTGTTGGCCAACAGTGGCTCCACGTCGAGACCGCTCGGGACGACTAAGACATCTATCGGTGGACAATTCGCGAAGTCGTAGTCTGGCTCGACGCGCAGGCCTTCCTCGCTCACGACGACCTTCTTCTCTTCTGCGACGAGAAAGGGCTCGAACGGAACCGACCCCTTCTTCCCTGCTTTCGCGAAGATCTCGATGGGCGCGGTAACTTCACTGGTCAAGAATTTATCGAAGACAACGATACCAACCTTCATTCTTTCATCCTCCGTTAGCTTCTTCCGGAAAAAAGCGCCGTAGGGCTTCACTCGGGACCGGTTGTCCCAACGGCGTCAAGGTAAACATGAGCAGCCCGGAAATAAAGAGCCCGGGCAGAATCGGGTGGACGACCTTGACCCAAGACACGCCCGCCAGGGTCAATACCGTCCAAGCCGCAGTCGTGAGTCCTCCCCAGACGCAGGACGCGACCGCCGCTTGCGTGGAAACGCGGCGGTTCGTCAAACCGACCAGCAATGGGAAAAAGAAACTGGCCCCGACAATAGCGAGGGCGTAGGCGACCAGCTCCAATATTAGCGCAACATCCGGCACCGAGCCGAGAAAAGCCAAGGCGCCGCCGACGAGAATCGTATAGCGGGAGATGCGCAGGTAGTAGCGTTGGTGCTTCCGCTATTAAGTGTTGGTGAGATGACGCTAAGACTTTACGCTGCATTAAATTACAGCCAAAATAGCTCTCACAACCTTCGCCGCGCGCTAAATAGAGCGTAAGCGCTGTTTTTGCAAGGGGATACGTACACATCACCAACAGCAAACAGCGCAAGCACCCCTGGGCTCCGGTTCTTGCTGCCATCGTACTTAGCTGCGATGAGGTAGCGGTACCAGCGCAGAAGCGTAGCGGGTGTGGCAACCGACGCAATCTGGGCCAGCGCCTCGCGGCCCAAAGCCTGGGCCTTGACGGCGAGCCTGCGCCGGTCGTCGTCAGAGAGCTTGAGACGCTTGCCCCGAAGCCCGGCTCGGAGCACACGGTTCTCCTCTCGCTGGTAGTCGATCACATCCTGCTGCTGGCGGTTGACCCAGCCAGCCACAACGAGCAGTAGGAATTGCACGTGGTAGGTCATCATGGGTCTGAAGATAACACCCTCGGGCCAGACGATTGTAAAGCCTACGGCCTTGGCCCAGTCGCAAACACAGACACTAAGCTGCTGATTTATGGCCTATTTCAAAAGGGCCGAGTTTTGGCACAGGACGGGGTGAACCAGGCGGATCTCGACGAGGGTCGCAGGCAGGACGGTCTGACGAGTGAGGAGCGTGCGGAGCTCCGCCGCCTGCGACGGGAGAACCGTCAACTACGGTTGGAGCGGGAGATCCTCTCAAAAGCCGCGGCCTGGTTCGCTCGGGAGACCGAGTCGGTACCACCGAAGCCTTCCGATTCGTGAGGGCGAACCAGGATTCACTACCGGTTGCCACGATGTGCCGACTGCTGGACGTCTCCGCCAGCGGCTACTATGCGTGGCTTGAGCGTGCCCCGTCGGCCCGCGCGGTGTCGGATGCGGAGTTGCTTGAGAAGATCCGGGCGATTCACACCGCGTCGCGGAGCACGTACGGCGCGCCGAGGATCCTCCACGAGCTACGAGAGACACACGAGCTCCACGTCTCACGCAAGCGTGTAGCGCGGCTGATGCGCGAGGCTGGCATTCAAGGTGTTCACCGGCGCAAGAGGGCGCACACTACGATTCGCTGTGACGACGCCCGTCCCGCCCCCGATCTCGTCGACAGGAATTTCGAGGTGGACCGGCCCGACCGCCTGTGGGTCGCCGATATCACCTACGTGCCCACGTGGTCGGGCTTCTTGTTCCTCGCCGTCGTGCTGGACGCCTTCAGCCGACGCATCGTCGGATGGGCAATGGCTACCCACCTGCGGACGTCGCTCGTCTTGAGCGCCCTCGACATGGCGCTGTTCCAACGCAAGCCCGGCGACGTCATCCATCACTCGGACCAGGGCACGCAGTACACGTCACTAGCGTTCGGCCAGCGATGCCGGGAGGCCGGGGTGCGACCGTCGATGGGTTCGGTCGGGGACTGTTACGACAATGCGATGTGCGAGAGCTTCTTCGCGACGCTCGAGTGCGAGCTGATCGAGCGCCGGTCGTTTCGCTACCACGCTGAGGCGCGCATGGCGACCTTCGATTTCATCGAAGGCTGGTACAACCCGCGACGACGACACTCCGCCATCGACTATTGCTCGCCTATCCAATTCGAAAGGAGGTACTATCGCGACGCTTGATCCCTAACTCTTAACCTGTCCACGAAAGCGGGGTCACTTCATACCGTTGTCTTGGATGAAGATAGTGCCATTCTTTGTTCGGGTTTTTCGAAAGCTTATGCGGACCTCTGTAGCGTCTGCGTCAAAACTGTTTTTTACCAGCTCACAGAAAGCAGTTTGAGGATCTTTGATCAACTCGTCACCAAGGCGGTGAAACATCGAGGCAGAGACGGTGCGCTTGATCGTCTTATCTTCTAAACTCATTTCAGTACTCCCTGTGCTCCGCAAAAAGTCGATCCAGCGTTGATTGGGTGCTTGCTCCGTTTACTGTTGCCGGCTCGTCCACGGTATTGTCAAGTTGAGGTCTCAAGCTCGAAACGGGCCGCTAGATGATGGGGCTTGAGCGCACGGCGTTGCCAATATCTTGGGGTCGGATCGGCCCTGAATGCCTCAACTTGACAGTATACCCCGTCCTGTGCCAAAACTCGGCCCTGGACTTGACCCGCTTTCGTGGACACCTAATCCTTTGGGAGACAGGAGTCCACGATGTCAAAGCAGGGAAACAGATACGCGGCCGAGTTCCGGCGCCAAATGGTAGAGCTGGTGCGAGCTGGCCGCGGCTCCGAAGAGCTGGCGCGAGAGTTTGAGCCCTCGGGCCAGACGATCCGGAACTGGGTGAACCAGGCGGATCTCGACGAGGGTCGCAGGCGGGACGGTCTGACGAGTGAGGAGCGTGCGGAACTCCGCCGCCTGCGAGAACCGTCAACTACGGTTGGAGCGGGAGAGCCTCTCAAAAGCCGCGGCCTGGTTCGCTCGGGAGACCGAGTCGGTACCACCGAAGCCTTCCGATTCGTGAGGGCGAACCAGGATTCACTACCTGTGCCTTCTATTTATTCATCCGCCAGCCCATGGGTCGGAAGTCAGCCCTGCGGCGCGAAATACCCTGGATTCTGCGCGGATTCCAAGGGCGTCTAAGCTGCTGATTTGTGGTCTATTTCTAAAGGGCCGAGTTTTGGCACCAGGACGGGACGGGCTCGCCAGTACCGTGTCAACTGGTCTCCGCGAATTTCTTGGCGTCCGCCGTTCAGCGCCAGCAACTCGCGGAGAACCTCGTCGTCGGAGATGCCCGCCGACCAACCGTACGCGGCAGCCACAGTCTCTCTTCAACTCCACACCATGGGTGCTCAACGCCTCCCACTCGTCCATCATTAGATATCGTCTGACGTTCATCACCGTCCAGAAATGCCCATGACATACTGATTAGTAATCACTTGCTACCGCTTTTAGCGGTCAGATCCGGTCATTTCGTTTTGCGGAATCCGACACCCCTCAACGTGACGAATCACTGCCACTGTCACAGCCCCAGTCACACCGGCCGCAACGTGTAAGCTCTTGAGAACGCGTCGGGCCAACCGCCGTGGGCTTCGATGACCTCGTGGATCTCGGCCATGATGCGGATGGTCTCATTCAGGGCGACGACGATCTTCTGGTAGTGGGCGACATCCTCGTCCGAGAGCGTGCGGCCCTTCCGGTCCTTAAGCCACTTGTGGCAGACTTGGTAGCCGCCGATGTGGAAGTCCCAGACCTCTGCGGGCACGCCCTGGAATCCCATGGTGCCGGGCATCGTCGCGCGGTGGCCCTCGCGGGCGTTGGTCTTGCCGGCATCGAGCCAGACGGTGCGGTCCAACCAGCCGACGCTTCCGACTTCGTGGTTCCTGGGGCCGGCGTAGCTGGTGATGGGCTTACCGAGCTTCGGGGATTCGAGCAGATGGAGGGCCATCAGGTCATGGCCGGCCTCCGCCAGCTTTCGGAGGAGGTCGACACTTCCGGGCAACGGCACGCGGGGGAAGTCGAGCTTCAGATGGGCCTCGTAGCGCTCTCGGTAGCGGGGGCTGTGCAACACCCCGTAGATCCAAGCGAGGATGTCCTCGGGACCGAAGGTGTCGCGGAGATCGCCGCAGCCGTCGCTGACGAATCGCAGTTCGGTGGTGGCTGCAATATGCTCGACGAACCCCGAGTCCAGATTTGGCGCGCGGCCGTCCTTGCCCTCGGCCCAGCGGCTGAACAGCGACGCGTCGGCCTTGCCGACGCCGGGGTACAGATAGAGCGGAAACTGGTAGTTCACCTCCTTCAAAGATACCGTGTGATGCTGGATCATTTCCCGACTCGCGAACACGTGGCTGAACCCGGAACCCACTTCGACCGTTCGCGTCAGGCCGATTGACAGATTTTCCCCTGCGAGCATGTGTGGCATGGCCTCGGTCCGAGGCCTCCAAACTACGGACGGATGCCAGAAGATGAACCGTTCGTCGAAGGGCCGATAGAGAATCTTGGTGACGAAGTCCTCTAACCGCTTGCGCTTTGTGGCAGTGCGGAGTTCGCGCCGAGCCGCAGCGACTCGCCAGGCGTAGTTCTCTTTCAGACCGAGACGCTTCTTGACTTCGGTGTCGCTCAGTCGGTTATCAAGAAACGTTTCAATGCGATCCAGCAGGACACTCGGTTCGAGGTCGATGACAAAACCGTCCCGTGCCGTGACGATTCCGGTCACGTTCACGGGCATGACCTCGTTGATCGCAGGCCAGTCGGAGTAGCTGTCCGCGCCGGATTCGTCGAAGGGCTCGAACAGATAGAACCGTGGAGCTGGTTCCAGTTGCGCCCATTCGGTGGCTAAGGACACGTGCTCCAGTAGCCATCTGTACTTGCTTTCCCGTTCACCCCAGAGATCGGCGTGGCAGACAGATCTGGCTGCAGCAGCCTTCGTGAAGAGCCCGATGGCCACGCCCTGCTGGATGTCGAACACGTTGACATCGCGGCCGCCCCCCGGCGGAGCCTCCTTCTTCTTGAGGTTCCCGTGAAGGTCGAGCACACGGATCCGGCGGAAGGACTGCATGAGCGACCAGCGCATCCCGCGAAACGTGGGGTTATCGAGGTAGCCGTGGTTGCTGATGTATCCGTGGATGCCGGCACCCGTGCCGTCGAGCAGCCACTGCGAGAGGCGGATGAACTTCACGTAGTCGTCCTGGAGCCACACCTTTCGTTCGCCGAGCGGCTCGCCGTCGACGTGGTAGTAGCTCGCCGTCGCCGTCCCGTCGGGCAGCCGCCCCTTCAGGAGGCCATCAATCCACGGCCCCATGTTAGAAGAGAGGCCCGAGTAAGGCGGGTTCCCGATCACTACCGTGAAGCGCTGCTTTCGCTTGATCTCGTTGACTGCCTGCGCCTCGTGCGCCAACGCCGGCAGGAAGTCGAGCGTGAGCTGCGTGCTGTCCGCCGGCTCCAGCGCATTCGTCAGATACACCCGCGCCCGCTCGTCGCTTGCGAAGCGGTAGCCGGCCTCGAAGAGCTTGAGGCCGATCTTGAGATGGGCGATGGCGTACGGGGCCATCAGTAGCTCGTAGCCGTGCAGGCGCTGCAGCAGGTGCTTCGGGACGTACTCGTTCCAGAGCGCCTGGATCTTCTTCTCGCCGTGACCCTGGCCCTTCCACTTCTCGACCATCGTGTCGTGGATGAGGTCGATGACCTCTACGAGGAAAGTGCCGGTTCCGGTGGCCGGGTCGAGGATCTGGGCAAAGGCCTGAACGGGCGAGGTGCCTTCCGGGATTTCCAGATCTTCGTGGCGCCTCGCCATCTCGCTCCAGGTCGTGGTGTCGGCGAGGCCATCCTCTAGCCCAAACTCTGTGCGCAGCAGCTCGTCCACCGAGCGCACGATGTAGGAGACCACGGGGCGCGGGGTGTAGAAGACGCCGCGGCTCACCTTCTGCTTCTTGTCGTAGGCGGCGAGGAAGTGCTCGTAGAAGTGAATGACCGGGTCTTCCTGGGGGTTGCGGTCGCCGAAGTCGCGGACCTCCTCCTCCATGTTGGCCCGGTCGAGGAGCTCCACCACCTCGGAGACGCCCAGCTCGTCGAAGTCGATGCCTGACCCGCCGGCTTTGCCGCGGCGTCCGCCCACGCGCAGGAAGGTTTCCATCATCTCCCGGAGGAACGGGTTCGTCCGCATGTGGGCGGCGAAGTCGTCGGCGGTACGCCGCGCGGGGTCGGTGATACGGGCCGAGAGCAGGCCGCAGGACGGGATGCCACGCTCCCTGGGCGAAGACCTCGATCCAGGCTGGAGAAAAATGGGTCTACGCGGATTCGTGTGGGTTGAAAACTGCATTTCTGGGTAATGGCGGAAGGAAAGCCGCCACGATCTTCAGCTTGAGATATTCCTCGTCGCGATAGCCGTAGGCGCGTCGTTGCAGAACACGGATTTTGTTGTTGACCCCTTCAACTAGGCCGAGACTGACTTTGTTCTCCGGATGACAGTAGGAGGCGATACCATCCCAATGGGACTCAATCATACCGGCGAACTTCTGGTACGGATGCAGGCGTTGCCATTTGAGGCTGTCTTTCCAACGAGTGAAAAAGGCGCGAGCGCCGCGTTCGGTGCGGTAATCCCAGAGTTGCCCGAAGGCCTCCTTCAAAATATAGGCGGTGTTCAGGCGCCGGTTGGCCTGGAGCAACTTTTTGAGTGCGCGGCGACCGTCTAGGCTCAGGTTCTCCCGCCGGGAAAGCAAAGTGTAACGCTGCCCCTTGATGTACGACCGGTCCTTGCCGCTGAGGCGTTTGTACTCACCGCGCCGGACCTCATCGAGGGCCTTTGACAGATGACGCATGATATGAAACTTGTCGAAGATGATCCGCGCATTAGGCGCGTTGTGAATCACCGAGTTCCGGAAGGGCTTCCACATATCCATGGCGGCCAGCTTGATACGGGCGCTTTTCTTTCCGCCCAGCGCCTTGAAGAACAAATCGATGTCGGTTTCTTTGCGACCCTCACCGCCCACCCAGATGGGACGCGCCCGCTCCAGGTCGCTGACAATGACGCGATAGTTATGTCCCTTGCGGATGGAGATCTCATCGACACCGATGGCCCGAGGCGCCGGTAGCCCCGCCCGGTCGACCTGCTCTTGCATGTAGAGCGTATCCAGAGCCTTCACCGTACCGTGGTGCAGACGTTCCATCTCGGCCACCGCCTTGTTCGGCATATCCCGGCGCAGCTTGCCCACATGCGTCGCAAAACGCTGGGTGTAGCGCGAGTTGTTCGCCAGCCAGTCTAGGTGTTCTACATGCACACCGCCGCACCCAGAACAGTTGACGCGCCAACGCTCGTATTCCAGATAGATCCGCCAGCCTGCCAACGACAGGTCGCGGACCCGGCACACTTGCTTGTCATAGCGCCCCCGGCACCGTTGCCCACAGTAAGAGCACACAGCTGTTTTTTTCGCCTCTTGAGCTGGATGACACGGGCGTATCGGTCACCGAATAGACCCTTCAATCCGGCACCAACCACGAAACCTGGCAGCGCAAACAGCGAGCGGATCGACTGGGAATTTTTCACTCGGTTAGCCTATCCTAAAAATGGACCACTTTTCAGCACCTGATGAAGTACTCGATACCTTTTCCACACAATGAGTTACACTGTTTTTCCGTCAGAACTTACCCACACGAATCCGCGTAAACCCAGAAAAATAGACATAAAGGAGGCCCGGGCGCACCTGGACCAGAACGTGCTCGGCCAGCTACGCCACGGTAGCCCCGGCCTCGATTCTGAGCCCCTCGGGTGGCCTGTGCCTTCTATTTATTCATCCGCGCCGACCCGAACCTGATCGGTCTCCGATCTGCCGGGACTATGCCGGCATGATTTCGTCGTTTGTTCGCGCTCGGCCCTGGGCACGGCCGCAAACACAGACTCTAAGTTGCTGATTTATGGGCTATTTCAAAAGGGCTGAGTTTTGGCACAGGACGGGATCGACTTTTTGCGGAGCACAGGCTCCACCTTGCGAACAGCTTGGCTCGTCTGGGCAAGCTCGACGACCGTAAGCAGTGATTGCGCCGGCCCGGGGAGTGGTAGTATCATTTTGGGTAGTCTCGAATGAAACACATCAGACTAGTTGGGGCCTTCGTGCCAAAGAAAGATCGGTCGGAGGAACTGCATCGCCAAGTAAACGAGCGCTATGGCGGCGAGGGTTTGACCCTCAGCGTAGGCTACCCAGAAGGGGAGCCGGAGCTCGAAACAACGGAATCCGTCACCGCGCTCAGTCTTTCTGTACCCCAGCTCATCACGAATGCCGTGAAGGCCGAGCGGGAAGGGGTGGAAGGAATCGTCGTCAACTGCATGGCCGATCCCGGCGTGCGGGAGATGCGCGAGAATGTTGCCATCCCGGTGCTCGGGCCCGGCCAAACCTCGATGCATGTGGCCACCTTGGTGGGGCGACGGTTTAGTCTCCTGGTGACCAGCGAGTTCTCTGCGCGTTATTTCGAGGAACAGGCGGAGAAGGTAGGGCTGGGCGCGCGGCTCGCGTCCTGCGAAGTAGTTGGTATTCCGCCCGATGAGATAGGGGCCGATCCGGGACGAACCACAGCTTTACTGGTCGAAGCAGCCCGGAGAGCGATCTGCGGAGCGAATGCTGACACGCTGGTGCTTTGCTGCACGGGGTTCGCGTTTCTTGCCAGAGATCTCCGGAAGAAACTAGAGGCCATGAAGTTGAGCGTGCCCCTCATCGACCCGCTTGCCGTCACCATCCATACACTGGCGGTTCTCCTGGATGCCGGGCTCACCCACAGCCGAGTCGCTTACCCCGGTATTCGTGCGTCCCTGACCTCCAAAACATAGGGCCGAAAGCAAAAAAAACAGCTGTGCATCGTCAAAACTGCTCCGCCCACGAAATCAAGGACTTACGCTCCGCTTGAATTCCGGACCGAAGACGGCGAAACTCCGCCGCTATGCTCAACGTTGTTGTCTTCCTCGTCTCACTTGGCGTCCGTGCCATTCGGGCGATGTGTCGGCGCCGCGCCGATCTGGTGTTGGAGAACGTCGCTTTGCGGCAGCAAGTGACGGCGCTGAAGAAAGAGCGCCCACGCCCACCGCTCGAAGACACGGAACGGGCTTTCTGGGTTGCCCTTCGAGGTTCGTGGCCCGTGTGGGCGAGCCGCCTGCTCATCGTCCACGCGGACACCGTAGCCCGTTGGCATCGCGACCGATTCCGACGGTACTGGGCAAAGATCTCGCAGCGCCGCCATCCCGGTCGGCCTCGGATTGATGCCGAGATTCGTCGCGTCGTCCGCACGATGGCGCAAGACGGCTGGGGGGCGCCACGCATCCATGCTGAGCTCACCAAGCTCGGTTTCATCATCTCCGAGAGCACGGTGTCGCGATACCTGCCGCGGCGTCCCGCGGAGCCCGACCAGCTGAAACGATGGATGGCTTTCTTGCGCAACCATAAAGACGATATCGCCGCCATGGATCTGTTCACCGTGCCCACCGCGTCGCTCCGGCTGCTGTACGGCTTCTTCGTCATCGAGCACGGTCGCCGGCACATCGTTCACTTCAACGCCACGTTCCACCCGACGTCTGCTTGGGTTATTCAGCAACTCCGCGAGGCGTTTCCCTACGACACCGCTCCGAGATATCTCATCTTCGATCGCGACTTCATCTTTAACGCTGCGGTCATCGAGTTCATCAAGGCAACGGGCACAAAACCCGTTCGCACTTCGCTTCGCAGCCCATGGCAAAACGGAACCGCGGAGCGGTGGGTCGGCAGCTGCCGTCGCGAGCTCCTTGAGCACGTCGTGGTTCTCGGCGCATGTCATCTCATCCGGCTCGTGCGAGCTTACATCAGCTACTATCATGAGGACCGTTGCCACTTGGGGCTGAACAAGGACACACCGAGCTTGAGAACGGTCACGCACCGACCGTCTCCTACGGCGAAAGTAGTCGCACTGCCGCGAGTCGGTGGACTGCACCATCGATACGAGTGGCGAGAGGCAGCTTGAGTCAGCTTGGTCGCTCGCGTTACTCGGCTGGTCGCCGAGAAGTTTGTCCTCAGCACCTTCCCTCGCGCGCTGACCACGCTCTCCAGCATGTGCTCGAGGGCGGTCTGGGCCCTAGAGTCCAGTCCCGGATTAATAATGATGATGGACAGGGTAGATCTACGTCAGAGGGTTCACAGCCCTGACGTGGTGAATCAGTGCCTTGGTGCACAACTCTCGATCTCGGTCCACAATTGTCCTGTACTCGCGGATACGAGGTTCCCCATGAGCATTTTCAAACGCACTCAGCGGAAGTATGTGAAGAAGGCCTATCGCGTGAGGAATTGGCGTGAATATGAGGCGGGTCTACGCAACCGCGGGAGCCTGACCGTCTGGATCTCGCTCACCGCCGGCAAGCTTGTGAACTGGGACGCGCTCCGGCCAAGGAGGAGGAAACCGGGCCGTCAACGCAGGTACTCGAACCACGCCATCGAGACGGCTGTCACCCTGGGCATGGTGTTTCATCTGTCATCTAGGCAGAGCGAGGGATTGCTGCGGTCGTTGTTCGCTCTGATGAAGCTAGACAATGATGTGCCCGATCACACCACGAGCTCGAGGCGCAAGCCGAAGCTGGGTAAGGTCCCCTTCTACCCAGTCAAGCAGAAGACGCCGTTGCACATCTTGATCGACAGCAGCGGTCTCGCTGTCCACGCCGGCCAGCTGCGCAGAGCACAAAAGAGCAGGGACTATCGCAAGCTCCATCTGTGTGTCGACGAGCAGAGTGGCGAAGTCGTCGCCGGCGAGCTGACGAGCAAAAGAGCCCGCGATTCATCGCGGGTTGCATCGCTTGTCGGACAGATCGACAGTCCCATCTCATCGGCCAGAGCTGACACCGCATACGACGCCGGCGGCGTCTATGAGGCAATCGAGAATCACAGCGCTCATCGCTCGCCGAGGGTGCTGATACCGCCGCGCAAGGGCGCCCTGCTCGCATCGGGGCCGGCGAGCAGCCGACAGCGCAATCGCAACATTGCAGCACAAGCTCGGCTCGGCAAACGAAAGTGGCACACAGAATCGGACTACAGCAAACGGAGCAAAGTCGAGACAACGTTCCATCGCTACAAGGCTATCGTGGGCTCAGCGATGCGAGCGAGAGGGTTGGCGGCACAGAGAGGTGAGGCAAGGATCGGGTGCAAGATTCTCAACACCATGACGGCGCTCGGGATGCCTGATAGCGAGATGATCGGATGATGGGAGTCGGGGCCAAGTGAGCTCTCGGCCTCTATCGGAGTTGTGCACCAAGGCATCGATTTGCCAATACTCGTTGGGGCGCGTTGTTCTGAGGCCTTCCTTGGGCTTCGCCGGATGCACGTGCCTCCGGGGACGCTTCCACCCGCACTCCCGGATCATCTTGTACCAGGTGTTTGCCGAGGCGCTGCGCGTAAAGCGCTAGGTTCTGGAACGCGAGGTGCTTCCGCTGTTTACTGTTGGTGATATGTACGCATCCCTTTGCAAAAGAGGCACTTACGCTCCATTTAGCGCGCGGGGAAGGTCACAAGCGCTATTTTGACTGTAACTTAATGCACTGTAAAGTCTTAGCGTCATCTCACCAACACTTGATGGCGGAAGCACCCATGAGGTCTGTGTGAGCAGCAGGGCTGCCCGATCGAACAACGGCTGCCTGACCAACAGTAGGATTTGCACATGGTACGTCATGATGGATCCGAAGATAACACCCTCGGGCCAGACGATTGTAAGCCCACAGCCCTTGGCACCGTCGCAAAACACAGACGCTAAGCTGCTGATTTATCGGCTATTTCAAGAGGGCCGAGTTTTGGCACAGGACGCGCAGGAACGGTCGTATCATCAAGGTCGAACGGAGAGCGCTGCACGGAGCCGCGTGGCGATTCGAAGACACGCTCAATAACTCCGAGGACTCCTCGACATTGAACACGTCGTTCATCGAGCGGTTAAATCTGACGATCCGGCAAAGCTCGGCATACCTTTCGAGACGAACGCTTTCCCACACTCGCTCGACGGAGAGGCTCGATGAGCACATGGAGTTGCTCCGTTGCTATTACAACTTCGTCCGACCGCACGGAACTCTGAAGTTCGGACGTGAGATCCGAACTCCGGCTATGCAGGCCGGTCTGACCACGCGACGGCTCACCTTTCGAGACATCTTCTTGGCGACGACGATTCCTTTGTGGTCGCGGATCGAGGTTTTACTGCTCACTGAGGCGCGCAACCCGGTCTCTTCCGCACCTGTACCACTGCCCGCAGCCGCGTAGCAACATATCTGGACTCCTCTAGTCAAGCCCCTTTCTTTCTAGTCACGCCCCTTTCTTAATAAATCTTCCATCGAAGCTGCGCATCCATCGCGTCGTGACGAGTGGGTCAGACTGCAAACGTATCTTCGGCCTCAGTGAGGAGCGTCTTGGGTGCTCCGGGCCATGATGGAAAATCCGCGCGCGAGGAGCCAATCACTTTGAACGACCTCTTAGGGCCAGTGTTGCTATTGGCTTGACCCCGCGCCGGTCCGACCGGTACGCCATCAGTTGGATGGGTATCGTCGCAGCCTCTTTTGGAAGGGAAAAAGGAAAACACGAAAGTGGAGCCTCTAAATCTAAGCGGCCACCGGCGACTGGAATTCACTCTCGCGGGTGGAGACGGCCCAGACGATCCGGGCGAGTTTGTTGGCGACAGCAATCACGGCCTTGTTGTGTCCCCGCGAGCGGTGGACCTTCCGAGCCCAGGCGCGGAGCTTGTCGGGCGGGCTCTTGCTGACGTTCGCCGCGCGGAGCACGGCGCGCCCGCCCTGGGTGAGGAGCATACGGAGGTAGGAGTCGCCACGCTTGGTGATGCGTCCGAGGCGGCGAATGTCGCCACTGGAGTTTTCCTTGGGAACTAGGCCGAGGTAGCTCGAGAAGCGGCGCCCCGATGGGAAGCGGCGAAGATCGCCGACGAAGCCCACGATGGCGGTCGCGGCCAGAAGTCCGATGCCGGGAATGGCGAGAAGTCGTTGGACTTCAGGAAGCTGCTTGGTGAGCGCCTTGAGCTCGTGCTCGATGCTAGCGCACTTGTCCTTGAGTTCTCGAATCTCGGAGCAGGCATCACGGAGATGCGAACGGAGCACGTCGGGCAAATCAGAATCAGCGTCTTCGACGAGTTCGAAGAGGGCGGGCACGACGAAGTGAGCGCCCTTTGGGATGATGAATCCGAGTTCGCGCAGGAGCCCGCGTACGGCATTGATGCGTGCGGTCCGTGTGGAGAGCCATCCTGAGCGCAGGCGATGGAGCGCAGCGAGGGTGTGCTGGTGCACGGACTTGATGGGTACGGGAAGAAGCTCCTCGTTCCTGTAGGCCTCGAGCAACGCCTTCGTGTCGGCGCGGTCGTTCTTGCTCCCGCGTCGATACGGCCTCACGAGGTGAGGTGGGAGCAGGACGACGTCGTGTCCCAACCTTCGGAACGTCCTTGCCCAGAAGTGAGCCGAGCCGCAGGCTTCGAGAAGCACGGTGGCAGCGCTCTGTTTGGCAAAGAACGACACCAATTTGGGTCGACTCACACGGAGTTGCTTGGACACCTTCCCCGCTTCTCCCGAGATGGCAATCTCGAAGACGTTCTTTGCAAGATCCACAGCGATTGTCGTATCTTTCATTTGGACTCCTCCTTTTCGATGCGTATTCGACTGACTTTGGCACATCGATGCCGTCTATGTCAGTGGAGGAGTCCATTCCATCACTTGATGGCGGAAGCACCGGTCTATTTCAAAGGGGCCAAATTTTGGCACAGGACGGGCCCAGTGTCATGAGCAGCGGAACGGTGTTAGCATCAACGAAGCGCATTCGGATAATTAGGTTTACAGAACCGTTGGATTGCCATCGCTCAGTTTCAACGAGAGACGGGATATCATCGTGGCCCCTACCGTTAACATAGTCGCCATGCGGCGGTTCCGGGCAAGCGTTGTCAGACTTGTTCCAGGTGCTTTGGTGATTGCCGGCCTCGCTTGGTCCTTCGCGGCCGCGCTGGACCCGGCGACACGAGCGGGGCAGCTCGCGGGTCCGCTGCTAACACTTTGCGGGTATTTAGCCGAAGCTTGGCGCGCCGGCACATGGCGTCGGTGGGCAGTGGCGGTGGTTCTGGCCACCGGGTACGGAGCAGGGGCCTGGGCGGAACCCTATCTGCTCCGGACGGACGCCCCCACGTACTATTCCTATTTGCGATCGCTGGCCTTCGACCACGACATCGACTTTGCCAACGAGTGGGACCACTGGGGATACAGCGAGAAACCGATCACCCGGACCGGGCATCGGGTGAACGAGGGTTCCATCGGGCCGAGCCTGTTCTGGGCCCCCTTCTTTGCCGTCGCCCATGGCTACGTCGTGGTCGGCCGAGCCCTCGGGCTCGTCAACTACGCCGCAGACGGGTTCAGCATCCCCTACCTCCGCTCCACCCTGCCCGGCACCTTCACAGTCGCCGTCATCGGAGCCCTCCTACTCATCCAAGCCCTCGCCCGCCGCGTCCGGGAGGCCGTGGCCCTGCTGGCGGTGGGGGGGGCGGTCCTCACGTCGCCGGTCGTGTTCTACCTTTTCGTACAGCCCGGCATGGCTCACGGCATCGCCTTCGGGCTGGCCGCTGCTACACTGGCCGCGTGGCTGAGGGTCGAGGAGTCGCCGTCTCTGAGCTCTTGGGTCGTCCTCGGAGCTGCGACCGGACTGCTGACCTTGGTGCGTTTCCAAGCCGTGGCCTATGCGATACTGCCCATCTCCTTGGGGTTAGTTCAGCTCTGGCGCCGCAGGATACACTTCTCCTGGATTCTTGGGGGCGTGGTAGCGTCCCTCGCCGCCGTCCTTCCGCAGATTCTCGTCTGGTGGATTATCTACGGCTCACCCTTTGGACTCGGCCCGGGCATGCTGGAAGAGAGCTGGCTCTCCTTGCGGTCTCCCCGCTTTCTTTCGGTTCTGTTCTCTGCAGATCGCGGGTTCTTCTCTTGGACGCCCGGGATGTTCGTCGGCGTGGTTGGTCTGGCCATAGGCTTTCGGAGGTGGAAGTTGCTCGCTGGAGCTGGGCTGCTCACGTTTCTGCTCACGGCCTGGTTGAACGGTTCTCTTTTTCCCTCCTTCGGCTGGAACGGTAGCGATGCATTTGGAGCGCGGCGTTTCGACATCATCGTTCCCCTCGCCGCTCTGGGCTATGCAACACTGCTGGAGGGTGCGATCGCGGCGCCTCTGGTAGCCCCAGTAGTGGTCCTCACAGCGCTTTTCCTCTGGAATACCGGGTTCGTCACGCTGTGGCGGAATCACGCTTTTCCTAACGAAGCGGCGGTTGACGACCTCCTGGCCCGGCAGGCACGTCTCGCTCGGCGGAAGGCAGAATCATGGCTGGGCTTCCTTGCGGGTCCCTCGAGCCGCTCCCTGGTCTACGACTACTTTGTTGGCCGTTATTTCTTCTGGAGCAAAACCGCCCGAGACGGGCGAATCAACATGGCTGTTCCGGAGCGCACGTTCCTGACTGGCGACTGGTCTGTGCCGCGCAACGCGGCTGGGTTCCCTCGGTACCGGGAGGTCTTGGGCGGTCAGGCCTGTATGAGGTTTGCCCTCCTCGATCCCTCCGACCTCCGCTTCCATGTCGAGGCCCGAGCCCACCCGCGCCGCGGCCTCGTAATAGCTGCGGTCACGCTGAACGGACATGTTTTGGTCAGGTGGCCGTTGGGCAAGGAGTGGGAGAAACATAGAACGGACCTACCCCAGCGCTTGTTGATTCCTGGTGAAAATTTACTGTGCCTTGAATTCGAGGAGAAGGCTGGCGTGCCCCTAGCCAACGTTCGGAGCCTGCGCCTCTCTAAATGAACCCGTGAGGTCAAAATACTCATGCGGCTTCCCGATGGTAGAAACGTAGCAGCCCGCCAAGCCGTTCACGGGAGCGCACCTTGCGCTCGGACTGAGGTAACTGGTCGCTGGCTGGGAACAGCAGCAGATTCTCCTTGCCTTGATGATTCCTCTGGTGCTTGCGCTGTTTGCTGTTGGTGATGTGTACGTATCCCTTTGCAAAAAAAGCGCTTACGCTCCATTTAGCGCGCGGCGAAGGTCGTGAGCGCTATTTTGGCTGTAATTTAATGCAGCGTAAAGTCTTAGCGTCATCTCACCAACACTTAATGGCGGAAGCACCATGAAAAGTCGGTACGTGACACAGCCATCCAAACGGCATTTGCCGCGACGCCCCGCCTGAAGTCCAGCGATCACCGCGCCCACCACCGAGAATGACGGATTGAGCGCTTTCGGGCGCATGTCGATGGTACCTACCACGAAGAAACGTAGCAATCGGGCCGTGATAGGATAGGCGTCGTAAAGGAACTGGTCGGTCGTGCTTTCGTTTGGGCCAAAGGTCTGGGTAGTGACACTGATGACGGTTGCTGCCGCCTACATTGGAGTCGTTGGGTGGAGCGTCCGCCCGCTCCCTCTTCCGCTTGAGCTTCGCTTCTCCGAAGCCATGCCCCGCCCGGTTAGCTTGAGCGGTTTTTCCAGTGCTGAGCCTTGGGGTCGCTGGTCGACGAGCAAAGAGGCCTCGGTCAGCTTCATGGGGAGGCTTCCAGGCAGCTTTTCGCTGATTCTCACCGCGAAAGCCTTTGGACCCAACGCCAGCGAACCGATTGGAGTCACGGTTGGAGACGCGTACCAGGTGTTACCTCTATCGGCAGAGCTGGAACGGCACGAGATCTTCTTCGAAGAGATCGGCGCCTCTCGAAGTGTTCACTTCACTGTTCCTCACCCGATAAGCCCACGAGAGCTCCAGGGAGGCGACGATTCGCGTTTACTGGGCCTGGGCATGGCCTCGATGGAGATCGTCCCGCTCCCCGGCCGATAGAGATCATGGTTGCCGTCACGGCGCAGCCTGCCGCTCCTACAGAAAAGGCTTCCGATTACGAGAAAAACCGTACGCTCTTTCTTTCCCTGCTGTTGCTGGCTACCGTGGCTCCTCTGGTTCTCATGCCGCTCTTGGCAAGGGTCACGCCTGCCTCTACCAGTATCGAGTCGGTTACCAACCTGTTGATCTTCCTGGGCGCCAACGGTCACGTCGCGACGACTTTATTCTTCTATACCGACAGACCGCTGAAGAGCTACATGCGTGAACATCGCGGTCGCTATTTGGTGGCGCCTCTGACTCTGGTTCTGGTCACCGGTCTCCTCTATCACTCGCTGGGTGTCGCCTATACCTCTTACATTCTGCTCTATTATTTCTCCTGGCAGACCTACCACTACATGCGGCAGAACTACGGGATCCTTGCCTTTGTTTCGGCCGCGACCGACACGGTGCGACTGCACTGGCTGGAGAAAGTGATACTGAATCTGGGAGTGATTGCAGGGATTCTGGGGATGGTGCGATTGATGGGGCTTCAGGAAGGAACCGTTCTGGAAGGTTCAGAGGTCCTTCTCTACTACACCGGGCTCGCCGTCTATCTCGTCCTGCCTTTGTTCGTGATAGGCGTGCTCGTTTCCAATCCAGCCATTATCAGGTCACCGGCTCGACTCGGGGGTCTGCTTCTCTGTGCTCTCTTCTATCTACCCACGTTCTTGTTCCGCGACATGCCCTCTGCCATATTGAGCTACGCGCTGGCGCATGGATTCCAGTATTTCGTGTTCATGTATTTCGTGAGCGGCAACCGTCGGCAGGGAAGGGCTCTCGGGCGGGTAGCCACCGTTGCGCTTCTGGCGTTGATTGGCGGCGGAGTGCTGATGTTGATGAGTGACGAGCTCATCTGGGGTGGCGGCGGTCGTTTCGTTTTTGGCTGCTACCTGGGCCTAGTGATGTCTCACTTCGTGGTCGATGCCGGCGTATGGCGGTTGAGCGGCTCGTTTCAAAGGCAGTATCTATCCGAGCCTTTCGATTTCATTCTTGCCCGGCCGCGGTAAATCAAGTCACGTAATCGCGTTGCCGGCGGGCTTCGGCGACATGCGTTCGGTTGCGCCACAACCACCACCTCACGCAAAAAACACTCGACCGTCCTCGCAGACAGAGGAGATGATCCGGACGCCTCGCCACCGGCGCGACGCGGTAATGAGCGTGGCGTACATAAGGTCAGGGACGACGTCTCAGAAGGAGACCGCGGGATCACCTTGGAGCGACGCTGGCCCTCGCCGTAAAGTCGTTCGAGTCGATTGGTGGTTCGGATGTGCTTGTGATGTCCCGTGGGAAAGCGAAGATAGATGACGGTCTCCTTGAGGGGATGTCCCGGCCGCTGTTGAATTTGGTCGGGTAGCGGCGGCACCTGTGAATACTCTTAGGCAGCAAACTCATCGCTGTCAAGAGATTTCTGTTTGCTTCTAAGCGCGTGAACGAAAGCGCCCATATGGCGATAGCCTTTGATACGCCGGAACTTTTTCTGCGCGGTGACGACGCCAAGAGCGGTCCATCGGCGAACCATGGAAGGACTCTTCCAACGCTTGACGTTTCTCGATACTCTGCGAATGGTTCCGTTGAGATTCTCAATGGCGTTCGTCGTGGCAAGAGACTGGCGAAGTAAGGCGGGCAGCGCGAGCTTCACGACCGTGAGTGTCTCTTCCATCCCTTCACGAAGGCTTCCGGCAGCTTCGTCGTAGCCGTTTCGCTCGAGCCACGACACCAATGCCTGAAGTCGCTTGCGCGCCTTGTCGGCACTCTTGCACTTGTAGGCTTCCTTCATCGTCTGGAGTACGTAGGCGTGACGAGACTTGGGAAGGTACGAGCGAAGATTCCGGAGTTTATGGATCTGGCACCTTTGGATGACCGCGAGGTCCCCCAAAACGTCGACGAGTGCCTTGCGGATGCCTTTGCCTCCGTCCACTACGCAGAGAATCGACTCATCGACGCGCAAGCCCCGCTCGAGAAGGTCCTGCAACATCGCGGTGCACACCCGAGAGTTCTCCGTCGAGCCCAGCCATATACCCAGGGGCACCTTCGTTCCATCTATTGTGATACCTAGAGTTACGACGACGGTCTGTCCGGCCACCTCAAGGCCATCCAGCATCAGTGCCGCAAGCTCGAACTCCTCTAGCCGCCGAGACAGGTATTCCTCGAGCTTCTTAGTCGTCTGGCTCACGAGGTGACGGCTGGCGGCACTCTTACTCGTGCCACGAGACTTCAACTTGGCCGCGGGTTTGTTCAGACTCGATTCGTAATTTCGGGTCGATACCCCCACCAAGATCTGATTCAACACTCGCTCTGGAAGCGGGTCTTCTTCGCGGAAGGCTTCGAAGTGTGGAAGCGACGCCTCCTCGCCCGACTTCGAGCGAACTCGAGGTCGCGACACTTGGATGCGACGACCACCGAAGCTCAGCTCTCCGTTCGTGCTCCCCCAGTGGTTATGAGTTCGCTCCTTCTCGTGCTT
This sequence comes from Candidatus Marinacidobacterales bacterium, assembly GCA_965219415.1. Lineage (GTDB taxonomy): Bacteria > Acidobacteriota > Vicinamibacteria > Marinacidobacterales > DATDRI01 > CBDCNP01. The sequence goes on along the minus strand of CBDCNP010000002.1, from coordinate 4,347,478 downwards.
GCCCTTGAGCCCCGCGATCTCCTCGGCGTCCTCTCTGAGCAGTAGGTGCAGAGCTGTCAGTCCTTGCTCGTACACCCATTCCGTCAGTTCCGCCTTCGTGGCCGCGATCCCAGCTATCATCGGTAGCAGTATCTGACCGACTTGGCCAACTACCTTGCCCGTAGGCGAGTGCGTTTGCTTTCTTACTGGCTTCTTTGATTTCCTAGGCATTGGTGGCTCTTTGTCCCCCTCTGGAGACGGTTGTTTGGCAGACCTATTCTTAGGCCGGCCAAGGAGCCGCCGCTACCCCAAATTCAACATCCGGCGGGACATCCCCCTCCTTGAGGTCCTTCTCCAGACACTGGATGGCGGAGGGGTAACGATCTCGGAAACGCGCGACCAGAGAGCGGCCGAGTTTCAGTGAATTTGCTCTGGAAGAACAGGAGAATAGAGATAAGCGAACAGGGGAAATATTACGTACAGCACATAACGGGTTCCATTGGAACCATCGCGGGCACAGCTAGCTTTTCGTCAAACTTGGCAGTACCCGTCAGGGAGTTGGAACAGGATCGCGTTCAACGGCAGCATGATAGACCTTAATGCCGAGTTCACGGGCGTCGCGCGAGCCCACGATCAGATTCGCTGGCACGAACGTCCGGTCCACAGTGATCTGAATCTCGGCCCTATCCCCATTTCCCAGCACTGCGGCGGGGAGGAGAATACGGCGGCAGCGGCGGCGGCCAGAAGCATCGGTGACGAATGACTGCAGCAGTTGGCCGCCGACGCTGACCGTGACCGTCTGCTTCGCGCGTGCGGCGTAGTCGAGGGAGAACGTCGCGTCCGCTTTCGGGTTCAAAAACGACAGTGTGGCGGCCTGATGGGTCCATCGCCCCGGCGTTTCGCCTCCTGTTTCCTTCGGGTACCAGCCGCTGGTGTAGGTCAGTACAATAATTAAGGGGAGGCGTCTTTTGTCCTCGGTCGTGACCAGCCAACCATCGTACTCGGCGTAGGCACAACACCTCGCGATGACCGGATGTTCTTCGCCGGGCGTTTGCGGCCAACGCCTAAACCCCCAGAGTCCCCAGACGAGCGAAGCGGAAGCGGCACCACCGCCGAACCCCATCACGAATGTCCGTCGTGAGATGCGGCGTGTCATGTCAGGCATCTTCACCGTGACGTCGCGAGAGTGTCAGCCAGTCGCAGAGACAACGCGACAATCGTCAGCGTCGGGTTCGCGTACCCGCCGGTGGGAAACACGGACGAGCCAGCGACGAACAGGTTGCGGTACCCGTGCACCCGGCAGTCTCGATCGACCACCGAAGTCGACCGACTCGTGCCCATTCTGGTCGTTCCCATGATGTGCCCGCCACCGTCCGCCCGCCGGTATAGGACATTATTGTGAATGCGTACCCGGCCCTTCTTCGACTCTATCAGCAATTCTCCGAGGAGCCGCAGCGTCGTCTCCGCGTTGAGGAAGTCCCCGGCGTTGAAGACACATCGGACGCTGGGCCGGTAGAACCCCGCGGCGTCGCGTTCCCCGGTCAGCAACACACGGTTACTGGCAGAGGGCAACATTTCAGATCGTACCGAGCTGGTGTAGTGATAGAAGGGCTTCCCGTACTCCCTGGAGAGATATTCGACCATTGGATTGATCGGTAGTTTGGTCTTGACAGTCCACACTGCACCCGAATAACCCGTACTGCATCGTCAGGGCATTGTCCGGCACCATCGCATGGGTGATTCCCCCAAAGGCAGCGGGCCTGGGTTGCCGGTTCAGGTCTTCGTCAAGCACGAGTTCGGCCACTCCAATGAAATGCGGATGCTCCATCAGGAACTTCCCTGCCTGGTCGCTCTCGTTGCCGACCGGGACCGCACCGTCCGAGCGAGGCTGAAGTAGCAGTTGCGCGTTGCTGATGCCGCCGCCCGCGAGGACGACCGGCTGTGCGGGATCGATGGCAAGCTGGTGCGTGGTGCTTGAAGAATGATGAAAATACGTCAGCGTCCGTACCGCGGAGCGAGACGTATCGGCGTCGAGGCCAACCACCGAGGAGGCGAGCGCAACGTGAATCGTCGAGGATTTCTCCAGTACATCGAAATACTTGAGGCCGAGACGGGTCGGAGTAGCTCTTGAGAACGGTCGGTAGACGAACCCCGGCACCAGGGGCGTCTCGACATCGACGATAGAGGTATCTCGGTCCAGGACTTCAGCCGCGCGCCGATAGTACGGCACCAACTCGGTGCGAGTAATCGGCCAGCGAACGCCGACGGCCGGGTTATCGAAATCCCGCTCCGTTAACGTGGTACACCAGCCTGTCCAGACCTTTGAGGTGCCACCGAGTGTACGTGTAGAGTGTCTATCCCACCAGCCGTCTGGAAGGTGTCCTTGGTTGATGGCGTTTGGCATGTCGGCCCGAGCATCCGTTGCAGTGCCGGACTCAAAGACCAGCACCTTCTTATTTTTCTTGGCCAGCTCCAGGGCGAGCGTGATGCCCGCCGGGCCAGAGCCGATTACATAGCAGTCGTACCCCGGGCGGATCGTGCCGGAAGTAATCCACATTGCGCCAGGCAGAATACACTACGGTGAACCTTCACGCCATAAACCTGTGCTCCGCAATAAGTTGATCCAGCTTTGATTGTGGGTTTTAGACTGCCATGCTCGGCTGGTTCGTGCCGGTCGACCTGGCTCTGCCAAATCTGTCTTAGCAACGCTGCCCAAGTGGAGCGGAGAAGCGCCCGGGGGCGCGGTCCCTGGGGTCGCCTTACCCGAAGCCAGTGAATTTGAGATAATCGAACAGGGAATTGAGATGACCGATCAGGCAGTGTCACGCGCAGCACGTGACGGGTTCAGTTGATGGCAGAAGCACCTCGAGCCGCTCCCAAAAAGGTCATTGCGCTCGAAGGATGTCGGACCGCCCGCGTCGGACGAATGGTCGAGAGCGTCCGAGACCTTTCCGAGCCGTAGCAACCGATCTCGATAAGGGCGAGGATTCCCCTGAGAACAGTTAGATTCAGCGGCGACTATACTGCCCCCCGTTTCGTGGCGGTGTTTCTCCTCCTCGGCACTGGACTGGGTCTTTGTTTCCACTACGTCATTGCCGGCCACTACGCTGGTGCCGCCTGGCCGCTGAGCGGCTTCGGGGAACGTCCCGATCTCGTCGTCAACGATTACGTCCGACCGCTGGGTATCAGCAGCAAGCTGGCGCCCTTCGACAACATCAGAGCCTACCTCCCCTTCGAAGCCGTGCCCTACGGTCCGTTCGGCCTGCTTGTTTACGCTGGTCTGGCGCAACTCCCCATGGCCTGGGCGACGGTTCTGTATCTGGGCGGCTTCCTGTTGTTTTTTTTCTTTCTCGTCGACCGGAGCCTCGACGGCTTGGAGCTACCCGAGCGCTTTTTGATCGCCATCCCCCTGGTTTTCTGCAGCTATCCGGTGTTGTTTCTCCTGGACCGGGGGAACGCCGACGGATGGGTCTTTGTCTGGATTTATCTTGCCCTGACCGGCTACCAGTGGCGAAACTGGCGGACCTTGTCGGCTATCCTCCTGGCAGTTGCCGCAGCAGTGAAACTCTACCCGGCTCTGTTCATGGTTGTTTTTTTCGTCCGCCGCGACTTCCGGACCTTTTTTCAAGCGGCGGCGTTGTTGGTCGGTTTAAGCAGTCTTTCCTTCCTGGCTTTTGAAGGCCCGGTGATTCATCAACTCCAGACCTTCCTGGGAGAGATCCAGAAAGCCGCCGAATACTGTTTCGAGTCTACCGATGCCTGCCTGAACTCGAGCCTGGTGGTGCCTTACAAGCAGTTTCTCACCACGCTCCTGGGGCCGGATTGGTACGGACGAAACCAGCAGTGGATCGGCCTGTGGTACTCGCTCCTCAGCCTTGCCATAGTTGCAGCAGCGGTTTTGTTTCTCTTCCGAAGGCATCCTCCCTTACTTCTCGAGGTCACCCTCTTGACAATTCTGGTGATCTGGATACCGGTGCTGTCCTGGGACTACAAGCTGACGTTGATGTACATCCCTTTGTTGATTGCCTTTCGTTCGAAAGAGACTCGAAATCTGTTTCTGCCGATTCTCATGATCTCGTTGTTGTTGATCCCAAAGAAGATTTTCGGCTACGAAGAGGCGAAAACGATCGACCAACTCGTTGTTGCTGCCCTGTTCCTCTGGACAGTGATCTCGATCGTCAAGTGGGAACGACCTCAGAAAGAAAGCACGGTGGTGGTGCAAAAGCTTCCCTGGGTGGTGTTGGCTTCGATGGTGACGATCTTAGTTCTGACCTATGGTTCGAAGACCCACGCTTTGATGGGACTACGCGAGTTTCACGGAGAGGGTGAGACCATCGCCTTCATCCCCGGAGAGCCGGAAGGACATTTCGGTCAAGGCTGGTTTGCTTTCGAGAGTGACGGAACAAATACCTACCGATGGATGGGCGCACCAGTCGCACACCTTTATGTTCGATTGCAAGCCGGCCTCAACTACCGCCTCGAGTTGGACCTGCGCAACCACGTTCACAATCCAGATCAACAGGTGCGAGTGTGGTTGGATTCGGTGGAACTCGGCGCGTTCGATATGGAGCGGGGAGAGCGGAAGGTAGAGACGGTTCGCCTGCCGGCCAGTCTCCTCTCTCCAGGTGCTTTTCGCTACAAGGTCTCCGTCAGCGTGGATGTTTTGAACCCGCCGGGGAGAGGAGATCCTCGGCGCCTGGGTGTGGCCTTGAACAGCATCACCTTTCACGGTGAGGAAGCGCTCCCTCTCTTCGATGGACGGGGCAATGCGATCACCTTCTCACCGTCCGACGAAACGTTTCACTACGGAATGGGATGGCACCCGTTCGAGACCGACGGCGACGAAACCTGGAGGTGGATGAGCTCGCGGCGGGCGGTCTTGTACGCGCGGCTCAAGCCCGGTAGCCGATACAACGTCAGCGTTGAGGCGGCAAATCACGGCCGCAATCCCGATCAACAGGTTCAAGTGCTGATGGACTCCCGGAAGATTGGCGAGTTCGGGCTGGGACCTGGAGAAAGGAGAGAGGAAACCCTGTCCGTTCCGGACACCCTTATCGGCGCTGGAAGGGACAGCAAACACAAACTGATAATCAGCGTCTCGGCCTTGAGTCCACCCGGAGAAGCGGACAGCCGCAACCTGGGAGTCGCCCTATACAGTGTCCGTTTTCAGGCAAGACAATGATAAGCCCTGCGGCTGTCGTTGAATCGTCGTGATGGAGGTCATCGTTTGGTAGACATGCCCGCTACGGCTCCGCTGTTGAGTTGGTGATCGTGAGGTCAAAATACTCATGCGGCTTCCCGATGGTAGAAACGTCTGCTCCGAATCGAACACCTTCAGGCCGACGAACGCGTCGGCAACAGCCTTCACCTGTGCCATCCCGAACTGCGACTTAATCTGCTCGCTGGCATCGCGTAGTTCGCGAAGGTACAGCAGGTCTCGCCCGTACATTTCCTGCATCTGGCGGAGTGCCGGCGAGTTGACGATGTCACGCATCTGGTCCGCAGCCTTCAGGGCCGCAGTGATCTGACCTTGATTTGCACCCATGGCGCGCGCGAGGTCGTCCCTAAGACGTAGAATCGCAGCGACTTCGTAGTTCGACAGGCTCATATCAACATTATATCATTGAGGACATCGGCGTACTGGCCGCGCTCGGGGTCGCGCCAGACGGGCAGAAACGTCTGTTGTCATTGCGTCTGGCGGTGAGCGAAGCCTCGACGCATTGGGGCTCCGTGCTGGAGGGACTCCGTGCTCAAGGACTCCGGGCTCCCAAGCTAGTGATCAGCGACGGCCACAAGGGGCTGACGAAAGCCCTGGAGAAGTGGCCGGGGTGCCGGTTGCAGCGATGTACCGAGCACAAGCGCGCCAACTTGCTCCAACATCGCCCGGCGCACGCACGCCGTGAGCTCCGGCGTGACTACAACCGGATCGTCTACGCCAAGAACGGGATCGATGCTCGCAAAGCCTATGACGAGCTCGTCGCCAAGTGGACGCCTCTCGCGCCGGCCGCCGTCCGAAGCCTAGAGGAGGCCGGTAATCAGCTGCTGACCTTCTACGAATTCCCTCGTGCCATGTGGAAATCGTTTCGAACGACCAAAGCTCTGGAGAATCTCAACCGCGAGTTTCGACGCCGGACGAAAACCCAAGCGTCGTTCTCCAGCGAAGAGTCTGCGGTCGCTTTGCTGTTTGGGCTTATCGCCTCTGGCCAGATTCAACTACGACGTATTGACGGCTACCAACGTCTGAGCGAGGTTCTCGAACACGCGGAGGCTGCCGCCTGATATGATACTCTGATGACGGAGTGGAGGGCGCCGTTCTTTTTCCACGGACCTCGGGACACATCCCGAGGCGCTGGCCCAGGTTGCGTCCGTTGCCACGCCCGCTACGCTTCTGCGCTGGTACCGCTACCTCATCGCAGCTTAGTACCCGCGCAAAAATAACTTCACATTTTCGACGGGAACAAGGTGTAGTTCGGTGCTTCCGCAATTAAGTGTTGGCGGCCAGCCCCTAACCGGTGCTTGCGCTGTTTACTGTTGGTGATGTGTACGTATCCCGTTGCAAAAGAGTCGCTTACGCTCTATTGAGCGCGCAGCGGAGGTCATGAGCGCTATTTTGGCTGTAACTTAACGCACCGTGACGTCTTAGCGACATCTCACCAACACTTAATGGCGAAAGCACCCGAACTCCTGTAATAGCGGCGCGGTGGTAAATAAAGGAGCAAGCCGCCCAATCGCTTACGACTGCAAGTATGATAGTGGTATCGTTCGGCCGGTGATCAACGCAGCGCCGACTGGCCGGGAGATCAATGACCGAATGGAGCCGTCACAGTGGTGCTTCCGCAGTCAAATGTTGGCGCCTGCCGTGTAACCCGTTCGCGTGCTAGAGTTTGAGCCTAATTTCTAGAGGCGCAGTTCTTTCGTCGATGTCGGCTGGGCCGAATTTTGGCACAGGACGGGATCGGTGGATACCTTGCTCGTTGTGTCCAAAAATACAAACGAACTCTAAGACCCGTGCGCCGGGCCGTCCCCGAGTTCATCTATCATTGTTATGGAGACTATGGAGCGCGCAACCATCAAGGGCTTGGCAACGCGTTTGTGTTTTTGGACAGGACGCCATCCAACGCTGGACCTTTTGGTCGAACGTCCATTCGCTCTACTGGGAGAACCTCCCGAGGGCAATTCTCAGGTGCCTGTGCCTGCGTTGACGGCGCTAACGCTGACGGTGCCTGGAGGGCATTGCCTTGGGCGGGACATGTGAAGCCGATCCTGAGTGCGGGATCGATCTTGAGGATGATTCTCTTGATGGATCGGTCTTAGGGTTAACCCGATTTGGGATAATGTCCGAATGACACCGCCCGAGCCGAAGATCATCAAAGGCCATTGTCCGAATTGCCGTAGCGACCGCAATGCTTACGTCCGGTGTGAGCACGTCGTCCACTCAACCGACGAAGATGACGGAACCCACACGAGAGATACCGGGATGATTCTTCAGTGCTGCGGTTGTGAGCAAATCTACTTTCGAAGAGACATCTGGTTTTCTGAATGGGAAACGATTGGCACTCATCCGATAACCGGCGAGCCGAGACTGGAGGGTGGCGTCGTGACAGTGTATTGGCCCACGCCAGTCAGCCGCCAACGTCCACATTGGCTCGGGAAGTTTGAAGAGGCCGACCGAGATATCGCCAATATCTTGAAAGAAATGTATGCAGCGCTGGACAACGATCTTCGTGTTCTTACAGCTATCGCCGTGCGGACTGTCTTTGATCGTGCATCAGAATTGCTTCGAGTCGATCCCCTAATCGGATTCAAAGAGAAGCTGGATAGCCTGCTTGCTGGCGGCAAAATAAGTGTCGACGAGAAAAAGATTTTGCAGGTTCTTGTGGACGCGGGTAGCGCTGCTGCTCACCGAGGATGGCGACCGAAAGCCGATGCGTTGAGCACGATGGTCGATGCTGTGGAATCGTTTCTTCATCGCTCATTTGTCCTGGGCGACGGAATTAAGAAACTCAAGGCCTCCGTGCCAGATCGGCCGAAGCGCGATAAAGACCTAGCGAGCGGATCGTGAATTGGCTTAGGCCGACTGAGGATACAGCGGGCAAGTTCCGCCCTGGTTGGCGTCGGGATGCCGGACACCGATGCCAGTCCGCGCAACAAGCTCTCGTAGGTCTCGCCGCTTCGGCGCGTCGACTGCTGCGGGGGTTCCACTCCCAAGTACAGCAAAGTCTCACGCAGAGCGCAGATATAGGACGCTACGGAGGTACAAGGAATTGCTTCAACACGTGGCAGTTACTGGATCCGTCCCGCTTCCCGTGGAAATAAGAATGGCGTAACCCGTGAGGTCAAAATACTCATGCGGCTTCCCGATGGTAGAAACTTAGCAACCCGCCAAGCCGTAAGGTGCAAACTGCTGACCCATTGAGCGTTCGAGTATTTTGACCAGACGCGACCGGGATGGCGGCGCTGCGAGATCTTTGCCCAGTACCGTCGGAATCGGTCGCGATGCCAACGGGCTACGGTGTCCGCGTGGACGATGAGCAGGCAGCTCGCCTACACGGGCCACGAACCTCGAAGGGCAACCCAGAAAGCCCGTTCCGTGTCTTCGAGCGGTGGGCGTGGGCGCTCTTTCTTCAGCGCCGTCACTTGCTGCCGCAAAGCGACGTTCTCCAACATCAGGTCGGCGCGGCGCCGACACATCGCCCGAATGACACGGACGCCAAGTGAGACGAGGAAGACAACAACGTCGAGCATAGCGGCGGAGTTTCGCCGTCTTCGGCCCGGAATTCAAGCGGAGCGTAAGTCCTTGATTTCGTGGGCGGAGCAGTTTTGACGATGCACAGGCCGTCAGGCCGTGAAAAACTTGACAGCACCCTACTAAAGCCGCGGCCGTCGCTTAGTCGGCGGATTGAACCGACGTCCTCAGCCGCCGCATTCGGAGTAAGGTCCTCAGGTAAGCCCAGCCAAAGCACAGCAGTTTGGCATGCGAACGCCCCCTCCATTCTTGCTCGGTAACGGAATGGCAGTTCTTTGATTCGAAAACCCTGAGTGTCGAGGAGCACCAAGAGCTCGGGCAAGAAATCAAAACCCCCGCCGGTGCTTCCGCAATTAAGTGTTGGCGGCCAGCCCCTAACCGGTCTGCGTGCTAGAGTTTGAACCAGAATTCCGAAGACACAGTTCTCTCATCGTCAGGGCCGAGCCAAAGTGAAGAATCGCAGATGTCTCAATCTCGCATGTCCGTTGCGGGGCAAAGTCAGTTCCGGAAACATCGTTCGCCACGGATTCTACCGAACAAGGTCCGGGAAACGCCGTCGATACCGGTGCGGCGAGTGCGGAAAGACGTTCTCCTCGACGAAAGGCACGCCCTACTACCGTCTCCAACATCGAAGAGCTACTTTCGATGTGGTCATCGCTCTCAGAGTCGAGGGTGTCAGCATTTCCTCGATTTCCCGGATCAAAGGGATTGCCTGGAACACCGTCGCCCGCTGGCTCGAGAAGGCAGCCCAAGTGTGTCGTCGATTCAATCACAGAAGGATCGCTGGCTTCGCTGCCGAAGAGCTTCAAGCCGACGAGATTCGCACGTTCGCGGGCAACAAGAAGACACCGAGTTGGGTCTTCGTTACGATCGAAGTCTGGTCTCGGCTCTGGCCATCGACGGTGACGGGAAGGCGAAGCTACCGGAACACTCACGCTCTGTTTCGCGACCTTTCGAGACGGATGAATTTCGAGCGTCTTCCCTTGATCGTCACGGATGGATTCGAATTCTACCAGAAGGTCATCCGTCGCTTCTTCGGGCCAGCGTGTCTCTACGGCCAGGTCCTAAAAACGCGCAGGAACGATCGCATCATCAAGGTCGAACGGAGAGCGCTGCACGGAGCCGCGTGGCGATTCGAAGACGCGCTCAATAACTCCGAGGACTCTTCGACATTGAACACGTCGTTCATCTAGCGGTTGAATCTGACCATCCGGCAAAGCTCGGCATACCTTTCGAGACGAACGCTTTCCCACGCTCGCTCGACGGAGAGGCTCGATGAGCACCTGGAGTTGCTCCGTTGCTATTACAACTTCGTCCGACCGCACGGAGCTCTGAAGTTCGGACGTGAGATCCGAACTCCGGCTATGCAGGCTGGTCTGACGACGCGACGGCTCACCTTTCGAGACATCTTCTTGGCGACGACGATTCCTTTGTGGTCGCGGATCGAGGTTTTCCTGCTCACTGGGGCGCGCAACCCGGTCTCTTCCGCACCTGTACCACTGCCCGCAGCCGCGCAGCAACACTTGATGGCGGAAGCACCGCCAGTCGACCTCGTCGTGTCCAAAAACACAAACGAACTCAAGACCCGCACGCCGCCGATATCATCATTAGTAAGGGGCGATGCCGATCGCCGACTGATGGAGACCAAGAGTGAGCGTGGCAGCAGTAGCGGGTTGGCTTACAGCGTGATCTGCCTCACAGCGTTGCGACGGAGGGCACGCTGCTCCTCCCAATCGTCCGGTGGGCCTGTCGCCGCCACCCGTAGCCCAGGGGTCGGACGCCAGCTCTGCGGCGCGAAATGCCCTGGATTCTGTGCGGATTCCAAGGGCATCTAAGCTGCTGATTTGTGGTCTATTTCAAAAGGGCCGAGTTTTGGCACAGGGCGGGGTGCCGATGAAGATCGAGCCAAGCAGCTGGCCGCAGCGTTGGCGGCCCTAGACAGTAACGATGAGAACTCGCTCATTAATCGACTGGTGCGCGAGGTGCTTGCGCCGTTTACTGTTGGTGATGTGCACGCATCCCTTTGCAAAAAAGGCGCTTACGCTCCATTTAGCATGCAGCGAAGGTCACGAACGCTATTTTGGCTGTAATTTAATGCACCGTAGGGTCTTAGCGTCATCTCACCAACACTTAATGGCGGAAGCACCCAGTGCAGAGGCTGTGCCTTCTATTTATTCATCTGCCAGCCCATGGGTCGGAAGTCAGCCCTGCGGCGCGAAATACCCTGGATTCTGCGCGGATTCCAAGGGCGTCTAAGCTGCTGATTTGTGGTGTGCCTTCTATTTATTCATCCGCCAGCCCCATGGGTCGGAAGTCAGCCCTGCGGCGCGAAATACCCTGGATTCTGCGCGGATTCCAAGGGCGTCTAAGCTGCTGATTTGTGGTCTATTTCTAAAGGGCCGAGTTTTGGCACAGGACGGGGTTGACGCTGTGGTGTCGTGAACGAGGGGTTGGGAAAGCGGCCCCACTTGCGCCGGGGTTGAATCGTGCAACAGCGCCCCTTCTAAGGTCACCGCCACCGTTCTCAGTTCACGCAGCAGTCGAACCAGTCGGCAAGGTATCGTCCGACAAGGAGGTGTCCCTTGTTATTCAAATGAGTATCGCCGCGCACAAAGAGATTCTTGTTCGTTTCGGCTACATAGGCCCTCAGCGGTGGGAGCAGGTCAAGGAACGGAATGTTCGCCTCTCGGGCAAAAAGACGAACATATGCCTGCGGCAAATCGATATCGTAGTGGTCCCCAGACATACGCCCACTATAGACCTGGTCACGCGTCGGAAGGGCTACGACGATCAGCCTAGCACCGTTCGTACGGGCCAGATCGTCGATTCTCGTCAGCGTTTCGAGAGAAACATCCTTGGCCCTGACCGCAACCTCCGAGTAGGGAAACTGAGACCAGAAAGAGTAGGAGACGAATCGGCTGCTCGCCACGAAATCTACCGTCAGGTTCTCCATCCTCAAAAAGGGCGCGACGAACCGGAACACCGCGAGACGGCGAAGCCACTCCTTCAAGATGGATGTCTCAGGACTCGGGTGCGCCATCGTGTGAGGAGCGTTTACGAACCGCTCCGGGACTCTCTCCTTCAGGTTCTGCTCATTGAGGACAGCGGTACCGTCAACGAGGAGCTCCTTCCAGAGACCGAGGTAAGTGTCTCGGAAGTCATTACCGTTGTACATGACGACGACCACGAAGCTCGGCTCGAAATCGATACCTTTCTCGGCGAGGAGCAGCTCAACATCGGCGAAGCCGTATCCACCTACTCCGAAGTTAAGCACCTCCCACTCCGAGGAAAGGCTTTCCTCGAATACGCCGACGAAACTCCTCTCGACGGAGTCCGCCCAACTTCCAAACGTAAAGGAGTCTCCAAAAAAGGCAATGCGCCTTTTCCCTGATGGCTCGACCGATACTTCTCGCCAAGGCATCCCGTGGCTGTTAGTGTGAATCTTCACCTCGGAGCCAGCAACGCTAGTCACAAGATCGAGGTTCGGTTTGAGTCGATAGGAGCCGGTCCCTTCGGGGTTGGGCTCGAAAAGCGATAGTTTCTCTGGTGGCAACTGTTGCTGCTCGTGCTGCCAGGCCTCATAGCTTCTCAGAAACACCTCCGTTGCCGTCAGGGACACGAGCGTGCTCACGGTGGTGGCGAGGACAGGAAAGAGCACGCGCCTGCTTCGCGAGTACGCGAAGAGAATGCTCCGCTGCAACACGATACCCGCAGGAAAGATCGACCACAGCCAGAACAAGACGGTGGAGCTTTCTACTGGCCGCAGTGCGGTAAGTGCTGCAATAGCGAGAATCAAAGCTCCGAGGACGAGAAAAAACACCCTGGTAGAGAAGCCGAAGAGGCGAAAGGAGATCGCTCCCAGAACGAGGAAGACATAAGGCACCATCCACTCGTAGGCAGTCGGCAACAACATCGCCCCGCCGGACATAGGATCGACCTCGACCCAATCCATGCCCAGACCCATGTCCGAGCGCAAATGACTCGGTGGAGACCTACCTCCCGAAACGACAAGATCGATGTGGAGGGCGCTGCGCTCCGCCACTTCTTGTGGGATGACCGTCCGGATGCCTGCCCACGGATAAGAGTTCTCGGTGAAAACGAAGTCATCAATAAGAACATCGTTGACGCTCATTCGTACGGTTCCGGCGAGCCCAAAACGGTGGCTTCTAACCCAGATTCTCAAAGGTGAACGCAGTGCGTGGAAGGGAAGTTGGAGCGTAGCCGTCCTCCCGGAAAGCCTTCCGTCGGAACCGATGACGTCGACGGAGCCGTCCTCGTGTCGGAACGGGCCAGTCATCTCCAATCGAGGGGAAAAGGTTTCAGGATTTTCGAGATAACGCTTGTCCCACGACCCGATGTTGAAGCGTCGCGTTTTCTGTGCCTGGTAGACGGCAAAGTAGATGGGCGCAAAGAGTAGAAGAAGCAACGCAGTCACGAGAAAAGAAGTCTTGCTCACGATGCCTCGAACGCCAGTACGACAGCCACGATGCGCGCCACGGAAGGCTATCACGAGGGACTTCTATCCTGCTCGCCTGGAAGTTGAAGCCACCAACAAGCGTTGCTGAGATGGCGGCAGAGATCTCCACCGACCCGTCGGTACTGACGTTGTCGGCGATGATGACCTCGCCGTCGATGCCGTTGTCACGAAGGGAACGCGACGCCTTTTCGATGCGAGTCGCGAGCGTTTCTGCTGGATGTGTCCCGAGGTCCGTGGAAAAAGAACGGCGCCCTCCACTCCGTCATCAGAGTATCGTATCAGGCGACAACCTTCGCGTGTTCGAGAACCTCGCTCAGACGTTGGTAGCCGTCGATGCGTCGTAGTTGAATCTGGCCAGAGGCGATAAGCCCAAACAGCAAAGCGACCGCAGACTCCTCGCTGGAGAACGACGCTTGGGTTTTCGTCCGGCGTCGAAACTCGCGGTTGAGATTCTCCAGAGCATTGGTCGTTCGAATCGATTTCCACATGGCACGAGGGAATTCATAGAAGGTCAGCAGCTGATTACCGGCCTCCTCTAGGCTTCGGACGACGGCCGGCGAGAGAGGCGTCCACTTGGCGACGAGCTCGTCATAGGCTTTGCGAGCATCGAACCCGTTCTTGGCGTAGACGATCCGGTTGTGGTCACGCCGGAGCTCACGGCGTGCGTGCGCCGGGCAATGTTGGAGCAAGTTGGCGCGCTTGTGCTCGGTACATCGCTGCAACCGGCACCCCGGCCACTTCTCCAGCGCTTTCGTCAGCCCCTTGTGGCCGTCGCTGATCACTAGCTTGGGAGCCCGGAGTCCTCGAGCCTGGAGTCCCTCCAGCACGGAGCCCCAATGCGTCGAGGCTTCGCTCACCGCCAGACGCAATGACAACAGACGTTTGTGCCCGTCTGGCGCGACCCCGAGCGCGGCCAGTACGGGTACGCTGATCACACGTTTCGCCATCCGCACTTTCAGGTGGAAGCCGTCCAGGTAAACGATCGCGTAGACCTCCTCGCTGAGAGCACGGTTCTGCCATTCCTCGAAGCGCTCCTTCAGCCGGCTAACCACGCGAGACACCGCGCTCTTCGATAGGTGCTCCTCACCGAGCAGTGGTTTCAGCGCTTTGCGGATCCGGCGGCTATTCGCGCCCGACAAGTACGTCCCCAAGAGCGCCTCGTCGACCTCACGAGTCCGGCGCGCGTACCGGGGCAACAGCTCGCTCCTGAACTCTGTCGTTTCTCCCGTTTCCTCGTCTCGCACGCGGGCTCGTGGCACCCGGAGCTCGCGAGTTCCCACCGACGTCGTCACGCGACGGGTTTCGGCTCCGTTGCGATATCCACGGCGGTCTTCCGCACGCTCGTAGCTACAACACCCCAGCGCTTGGTCGACTTCTTCCTCGAGCACAACCTCGATCGCCTCCAGTACCCGCTTACGCAGCCGAAGTTGGACGAACTCCCGGTACTCGCTTACAGACTCCTTCAATATGGTGGTAGGCTTCTTCATGGCGTAATCCTCCTCCTCGCCTTTCCAGGCGCGGTTTCGTTTTGCTTAACCGGAGGTTACGCCATTCTTATTTCCACGGGAAGCGGGACGGATCCTGTCCAATAATACAAACGAACTCAAGAGCGGCTCGCCGGGACGTTTCGGAATAGACGTGTATACGCTTGGTTGGCCGATGGGAGCTAGAATCCTCGGTCATGAGGACGCCGATCCAGCCCTTGACACTGTTGCTAGTCGCCATCGCTGGTTGGATCCAGCGTGACCAACAGGTCGCTATCGTCTACTTACTCGAGGAGAACAGAGTCCTCAAGGCTCGGCTCTGCGGGAGGAAGCTTCGCCTCACAGACGACGAGCGACGTCGGCTGGCGGTAAAGGGTAAGGCGCTTGGCCCGAAACTCTTGACAGAAGTCGCCGGTATCGTCACACCGGAAACCCTTCTGGCTTGGCACCGAAGGCTCATCGCGCAGAAGTGGGACTACAGCGAGCGGCGGAAACAGCCCGGACGGCCCCGGGCGTCGTGTCCAAAAATACAAACGAACTCAAGACCGGCGCGCCGGAACGTTTCGGATTAGAGGTGTCTAGTCTTGGTTCGCCAGCCGTGGAGCGCTTCTTAGTCTATGGAAGGGACAGCCAGCCGGAATGAGTGTGTCTCATTCTCCTGTGCCTTCTATTTATTTATCCGCGCACCAAACTTGATTAATCTCCGGTCTGCCAGCACCATGCTGCCTTGGTGGGTGCTTCCGCCATCAAGTGTTGCTACGCGGCTGCGGGCAGTGGTACAGGTGCGGAAGAGAGCGAGTTACGCGCCCCAGTGAGCACGCAAACCTCGATCTGCGACCACAAAGGAATCGTCGTCGCCAAGAAGATGTCTCGAAAGGTGAGCCGTCGCGTCGTCAGACCAGCCTGCATAGCCGGAGTTCGGATCTCACGTCCGAACTTCAGAGCTCCGTGCGGTCGGACGAAGTTGTAATAGCATCTGCGATTCTTCACTTCGGCTCGGCCCTGACGATGAGAGAACTGTGTCTTCGGAATTCTGGTTCAAACTCTAGCACGCAGACGGGTTAGGGGCTGGCCACCAACACTAAATTGCGGAAGCACCGCACAGGACGCGGTGCGCTGTGATGCAAACATCGTGGGACCGATTGAGACTATGATACTGCTCGTGGAGATTGAGGCTGGGTGATCGCTAACAGCAAGACGCTCGACACGCTGCGCCGGCATCCGATCGCGACAGCGCTGGCGGTCTACGTCGTGCTCGCCGTAGCTACGAGCCATCCGCTCGCCACGACTCCGTCCGAAGTGCTGCCGGGCAGCAACAACAGCTTGTTGAATGCGTGGACGACCAGTTGGGTCGCACGGGCTTTGCCAGCGACGCCGTCCACCCTGTTCGCTGCCAACATCTCCCATCCCGATCGCGCGGCGCTTCTCTATAGCGAGCCGACGATCGGCGTGGGTTTCCTCGCCTGGCCGATCTGGATGGTCACCGGCGATGTGGCCGCCACCTACAACCTCACCTTCGTGCTGACCCTTGTGTTGTCGGCACTGAGCATGTTTCTGCTCGTGCGCGAGGTGCTCGGGTCCCTGGCGGCGGCGACGATCGCGGGTGTCGTGTTCGCCTTCACGACAGCGAATTACGACTCGGCGGCGCGGCTCCAGATCGTCTCGGGCCAGTGGACGCCTCTGCTGCTATTCTTTCTCGTCCGCCTTTGGCGCCAGGGGCGCACGCGAGACGCTCTCGGTATGAGTGCCGCCGCTGTGATGCAGGGACTGAGCTGCCACTACTACACCTTGTACCTTGCTACGTTGCTCGTCGTTCTCGCTCCGACACTGCTGCTGGTCCGGGGCGACCGTGAGCTGTGGAGTAGGCGATGGCGCGGGGTAGCCCTCGCCCTCGTTGTCGCATTGCTCCTGCTTGTCCCCCTTTACACCGCGCAATGGGAGCATCTCCAGAGCGTGCGAACCGAGAAGCCGCTCCGTGTCGGCGCGCTACCCCAGACGAGCTACTGGAACGTGCTCTCCGGAAACTGGCTCTACGGAGGTCGAATCGGGCTCGAACACACAGGGTACGACGACCGGTACTTCCTCGGCTTCGTCACACTCTCGTTGGCGGGGCTCGGACTGGTCGTGGCGGGGTCGAGAAGAAGTGGCTCGTTCGGCCCGAAGGATCGCTACCGATGGCTGGCGTTCCTTGCTGCGTTCGGGGCGCTGGCCTTTCTGCTCGGTTGCGGCAAGTTCCTCCCGATCCCAGGAGGCGGAGACCTGCCGGGTCCTTACGCCTGGCTGCATGAGCACGTGCCGGGCTACGACCAGACACGCGTTCCATCTCGCTTCTCGATGTTCGTCCGCCTTTCGGTCGCTGTATTCGCCGGCCTCGGCGCCCAGCTCCTGACGCGGCACCTCGCTCTGACCCGCCCCTGGTTGCCGCTCGGCGTGCTCGTCTTCGCGTTGCCCATCGAGCACCTGTCGACGCCCCTCCCGACCTATCGGCTGCCGGTCGGTTCCAGTGAACCCGAGGTCTACAACTGGCTCGAATCGTTGCCGGCCGGCACGCCGATCCTCGAATACCCTATGAACCCAAGCCGCGGACGACACTGGGAGTCGCTCTGGGTGCTTCAGTCGGCGCGCCACTGGCTACCTATAGTCAACGGTTATGGCACAAACTACCCATTGGCTCACTACTTCGTTCTGGATCAGCTCGTTACGATGTTCCCCAACATCGACTCGTTGCGGCTTGTCCGAGCTCTGGGAGTACGCTACGTGGTCTTTCACCCCGACTACGGTCGTTTCCCGGAGGCGAGGCATGCAGCGAAACGCTTCGAGCGCAGGCAGGCTGCCTACAGCGGGAATCTTGAGTTGATGAAGGAGTTCGGCGACCGAGGAGTGTTCGACGCTGACCTCGGCACTTTGGGTGGCGAACGCGTCTACCGCGTCCTGCCCGAGGAGCCGCCCTCAGTCAAGGTCGAGACGGACGATTGGCCGCGACTGGAACTGGACCGGTACGGGTGGCGATGCGAGACGCTGAGCCGCCACAGCGGCTGCGAGGCGGCCTTCGACGGGAGGCTCGACACCTACTTCACTACCAGGATCTTCCAGACGAGTGGTGATCTCGTCCGGCTGCGGCTTTCCCGGCCGGTACGCCTGAGAGGCGTCTCGATCGTCACGGGACGCTACTCTCACGAGTATCCCCGCCGGCTCGAGTTGATCACGGAGACGCGCGGCAGGCGGTGGCGTCTCGCCGATTGGAATGACCTCGACAGCGTAGAGTACCTCGGTGATCTGCTAGGATCGCCCGAGCGCGCCTCGATGGACTACAGCTTCGAGCCGGTCGAGGTCACCGTGCTGCTCGTCAGGATAGGTCAGGGCGTGAACGACGACGGTCTGCACTACGTTCTGCACCCGTGGATTCTTCCAGAGATCGAGCTGCTACCCGCTCCTTGAAGTGTCGGCCTAAAGAAGCCAGGCGATGCGTCGTCGTCGATATGGCACGTCTCAGCATCATATCGTCGACTTTGCGAGCCGAGTAATTCGTCACCTGACGAGAGACGTTTCGCTATCCGGAGTCGGGAAGAAAAAAGTCCTGCTTCAAGACTTTGGTCCAAGAGTAGCGCCTTCGGTCCATCTGTCGGTTCGCCCTAGCGAGGATGGATTTCATCGCGAGCGTGCATTAGTGTTCGTAGCGATCGGATGTGACGGCGCGCCGGTTTCGTCTCGAGGGGAGGGCATGGCAGCTCAGTTGAATTCGGTGGGGGTTGATGAGACGCCTTCCGCACGGGAGAGTTTCATCGAAGAGCACCGTCGAATATGGAACCAGGCGGCGGTCTCGAAAGGATGGGGCGACGCCTACCACCGGCGGCTGGCCGAGATTTATCGGTTTGTCGTCAGCCCCGGGACAAGCGTGCTGGAGCTCGGTTGTGGACGCGGCGACCTTCTGGCGGCGCTCGCTCCGGCGAACGGGCTCGGAGTGGACTTCGCCGGGAACATGCTCGATGTGGCTCGAGCCCGGCATCCTGCTCTTCGTTTCGTTGAAAACAGCATCGAAGATGTCGAGTTTGATGAAACGTTCGACTTCATCATTCTGTCCGATGTCGTCAACGATCTCTGGGATATTCGAGCCGTACTCGAACGTTGTCAAGAGTGGTGCCATCCGCGTACCCGAGTGATCTTCAACTTCTACAGTCGCCTATGGCAGCCGGTGCTCGTGTCCGCGCGTCGGTTGTCGCTCGTGAGGCCCACTCCGGCGCAGAGTTGGGTCACGACGGAAGACATGCTCAATTTCCTGCGGGTATCGGGGTTCGAGGCGCTCCGGAGCTGGCCCGAGGTGCTGTGGCCACTGCCAGCACCGTTTTGGAGCGGACTCTGTAACAAGGTCCTTGTGAAGCTCTGGCCCTTCAAGCTCGGCGCACTGACCAATTTTGTCGTAGCGCGGCCGGCGGCACGCCCACGGGAGGCGGTCGAGAATGCGAGCGTGTCCGTGGTTGTTCCGGCGAGGAACGAAGCTGGGAACATTCGAGAAATTCTGGAGCAAGTGCCGGAGCTCGGAAGCGGGACGGAGATCTTGTTTGTGGAAGGCGGCTCCACCGACGGCACTTATGAGGTCATAGAGAGAGAGATGAAGGTGTTTCCGGATCGAACGGTTCAGCTCCTTCGACAGTCTGGACAAGGCAAAAACGACGCTGTGCGTCTCGGCTTTTCCAGAGCACGCGGCGATATCCTGATGATCTTCGACGCGGACCTGACGGTGCCAGCCGAAGGTCTTCGATCGTTCTATGACGCGCTCGTTTCGGGACGGGGGGAGTTCATTAACGGAGTGCGACTCGTGTATCCCATGGAGAATCAGGCTATGCGGTTCTTCAATCTCCTTGGGAATAAGTTTTTCAGCTTCGTGTTCTCATGGATCCTGGGCCAGCACATCAAAGATACGCTCTGTGGGACCAAAGTGCTGCGACGGGAAGATTATCGGAAGATCGAAGAGAATCGTGACTACTTCGGGGAATTCGATCCGTTCGGGGATTTCGATCTTCTTTTTGGCGCCGCGAAGCTGAACTTGCAGATCACGGAGATGCCCATCCGTTATCGCGAGAGAACTTACGGCAGCACCAACATCCACCGCTGGAAACACGGATGGTTGCTGCTCAAGATGGCCGTCTTCGCGGCGAGACTGATCAAGTTCGTGTAGCGCGATCCTCAGCTACTCGAGCGTCGTGATGCATCGACCTGAGCCAGGACATTGACGCTGGCGCCGTCGGGGATGGCGGCTCTGAGCGCATCGGCGGAGACGGGAAGTTTTTTTCCCGGAGCTGATATCCGTCAAATCGTAGCGCGCCTCCCGCAAGAGGCTCACGACGCCTTCGAGAGCACCGTCCTTTTCGTCGAGAACGTAAGGAGTGATCTCCATGACGATGGATGGCCGGATCTTCTCGATCGTGCCTTTCGCTCCATTGAGAACGGACCATTCGTTGCCGTCGATGTCGAGCTTGATCAGCCGGATGGACCGGATGCCCTTGTCTTTCAGGTAGTGGTCCAGCGTCCAATGGGAGGCGGATACCGCGCTCTTCAGGCGGCCCCTGTGCCTTTCATGGACGCCATTGTGGGTGTGACCCAGAAGCGGCCAACTGGAGTAGAACGCCGACGTCTTGCTGTTAGCACTGTCGTCTCCCAGAGCCGCCTGCTCGGGTGTGACACTTCGCGAAAGTTCGGGGTTCGACTCGAGATTTTGCTTCAACCGTTCCAGGGCAAAAAGCGTAGGCTCGAATGCGATGACGCGACCCCTGGGTCCGACGCAACGGGCTAACTCCATGGTATTCGCGCTGATGTTGGCGCCAATGTTGATCACCACGTCTCCCTCTCGGATCAAGCAGCGGAAGACGTGAACGGTGCGAGGCTCGAACCGCCCGACAAGATAGATAGCGAGGTCGATACCTTCTGTGAGGTCCAAATGCCAGCGGATCCCGTCTCTCGTGACATCGACCTCTGGGCCGAGTCCCGCGAGCCAGCGCAAAGAGAGCAGGTACCGGCAGAGCACGGACGCGACAGCGATCTTGGTCGAGGCCTTGATGATCACAGATCCGCAGTCTCCTGTGGGGCGACGCGCTCAAGCACCACGAACATGCGAAACGCCATCCACTTTATCGAGCGCGGGCAACAAGCGCTCCTCGATCCGCAGGAGAGGTGGGGTGACGGCCTGCGGCACCAGGCTCCAGGGGCGAAAACCTCCGGACAGAGGATAAGCGAAAAGGCTCAGAAGGTTCTTGTACTGGACCTTCAGAAACGGCATTTCGGCATCGAGGCGATCGTGCCTGTTGCCGAACAGCGACGTAGGTATGGCCTGGTTACCGTCGTAGGGGTCTTTCTTGGTCTCTTCGTCGGCCTCCGTAAACGGATCGGCGGAAAGGTCCACGCGCTCGGGATGGAAGAAGCGGTAGAACAACCAGCTGAGTGGTGTTATCGCGGGTTCGACCAGCAAGAGCCTTCCGTGATCACCCGTTCAGTCTCCTCGATCACCCGTTCAGCTTCCTCCAGAAACCGACGCGGTTCTGCCAGATGGTGGATCACGTCGATGAGAACGATGTTCGACACGCTCGAGTCGGCAAAGGGCAGCTCGTGGGCGTCGGCCACGACGTTTAGCCAGGGAGCGCGGAGAACATCAACTACCATGCATCCAGGAAGGAATGCCTTGAAGTTTCCCGAGCTACATCCGAGCTCGATCGTCGGGCCGTGAGTGAGCCACTCGCCGACACGGCGATAGAAATCGCAATAGATCGTTCGGAGCACCGGCTTCGTTTTCCAGACGGCGGCGCTGCTCGAGCCACTGGGCCGAGATCTCGTTGCTCGTCCCCAAAAGCCGTACCATCTCTGGCCCCCGTCAACGCTCTCGGGTTGCCGGAACGAGTTGAACGTTAGTTCACAGCGAGCTCGAGTCAATGGTCCTCGGTATCGTTCTCGGCCGAGAAGCAAAGCTCGAAGTCGTTGAAGCCTGGACGCAGGTGCGCGACCGTCACGAAGAGCTCGTAGTCCTGCCACCGAGCCACAGCTTCTACGACGCCGCTTCCGTGGCCGTTCACGACGAGCTCGATGGCGAAAGGAAGCTCGTTCAGGTCGCGACGCACCGAGCCCGCGATTTTGGGAGCCGGATTTCGAGATAGCGAGCACGATCGCAGGGCATTCTTATCGAACTGCGCGGCCCGCGGACCGTCATCATCGAAAACCTGCTGGACGGTGCACCGGTTTCGGTCTAGAATACTCTCGTTCTCCGCCATGAGAATAGCCAAGGGCGCTCTCCCGGCAACTTTTCTTTTCCGACGCCAAAGAACATGGAGCTCACAGACAAACGTATCGTTGTGACCGGTGGTGCGGGTTTTCTAGGGCGGCACGTCGTTCAAAAGCTCGAGGCGCGAGGATGTCAACGCGTATTCGTCCCCCGCAAGAGCGAGCTCGATTTGACTCGGCAAGATGCGGTCGAGCGGCTCTATCGCGACGCCGAGCCTGACGTGGTGCTACATCTGGCGGCCGTCGTCGGCGGGATCGGGGCCAACCAGGAAAACCCGGGAAAGTTTTTCTACGAAAATCTGATCATGGGCACGCTGTTGATGGAGCACGCACGGCGTCACGACGTGGAGAAGTTTGTGAGCGTGGGCACCATCTGCTCGTATCCGAAGTGTACTCCGGTGCCGTTTCGCGAGGAGGCGCTATGGGACGGTTATCCGGAAGAAACAAACGCACCCTACGGCCTGGCCAAGAAGATGCTCCTGGTGCAAGGCCAGGCTTACCGTCAGGAATATGGCGTGAACGCGATCTATCTACTCCCCGTCAACCTGTTCGGACCATGGGACAACTTCGATCCTGGCTCCTCGCACGTCATTCCGGCACTGATTCGCAAGTGCTACGAAGCGGTGGAAAGGGGCGAGTCCGAGATCATTTGTTGGGGTGACGGCTCGGCGACGCGCGAGTTCCTGTATGTCGACGATTGTGCCGAAGCGATTGTCCTCGCGTCCGAGAAATACGACGGCGGGGAGCCCGTCAATATCGGAGCCGGGTTCGAGATTTCGATACGGGACCTCGTGAACCGGATCGCCGAGTTAACCGGTTACCGGGGCAAGGTCGTTTGGGACCCGACGAGACCCAACGGCCAACCGCGGCGATGCCTCGACACGAGCAGGGCACGCGAATACTTCGGGTTCCGTGCAGCCACGGATTTTCGAGACGGGTTGCAACGCACCATTGAGTGGTATCGCGTCCACCGCCGGTAGCCCTGGCCTTGATTCTGGACCCCTCGGGCGGCCTCTTTTCCGACGCTGCACGGCCCTGTCAGCGACCCGCTCCCCCCTTTTGTGCAAACTTGTCCCTCGGAAATCGAGATTAGAGACCAAATCCGAAAATGAGGCCCGTTCAGCCCTTCTAGCGCGTCTCTGGTGCCACCTAATCCTGGAAAACCCCGCAAACCGCGCGGAAAATCCCACCCATCTCTGCGGGGCCACAATTGGCCAGACTAGTTGGCGGATGGTGCAGTTCGGAGCTATCCGGTCTCGGTAAAAGGTATTTATAGAGTTTTTCAAGTCTGAGGTGCCCCTTTCGCCGCGCGCGTGGTGGGGCAATGTAGCGAAAACTCAGAGAAGCCCTGGTGCCCACGTCGTTCTATCCTATTGTCCTGCAGTGATTTAAAGCTATCCGTCACGTGCTGGTCCCCGCACGCCTCATCGACGGGGGGTCGTTCGAGTTTATTTGCGAATTGACATTAAATCCGATTTTCTAGGCGGCAATCTCAACCTCCTTGACGCCTGTAAGAGGACCGTGTTGTAAACCCTCCGACGGAGGCTCCGCTCGTAAATCATTGTAGTGAAAAGCTCTTACGCCTCATCGATGGACGCGTCGTTGACGGGAACACCTTTCCGACTATCGCAGTCGTAAGGCTTAAGTGGGGGCAAGTGGAGCTATTCGGGTCTTGGCAGCAAACAAGCAGTAACGGTGCAAAACAGGTCATAAAAATGCAATTGGAGGGCATTTCGGGGCTGAATCGAGCGTTAATCGCTCAGCTAATGGGAAAACGCCGTCGTGTCCAAAAACACAAACGAACTCAAAACCCGCACGCCGCCGATGTCATCATTAGTGAGGGGGGCGATGCCGTTCGCCGACTGATGGAGACCAAGAGCGAGTGTGACAGCCGCCGCGGGTTCGCTTACAGCGTGGTCTACCTTAAAACGTTGCGATGAGGGCGCGCTGTTTCTCCCAATCGTCGGGGAGTGGATGATGCAGGAGGTTGTCCATCATCATTATTAGTCCGGGACTGGACTCTAGGCCCGGACCGCCCTCGAGCACATGCTGGAGAGCGTGGTCAGCGCGCGAGGGAAGGTGCTGAGGACGAACTTCTCGGCGACCAGCCGAGTAACGCGAGCGACCAAGCTGACTCAGGCTGCCTCTCGCCACTCGTATCGATGGTGCAGTCCACCGACTCGCGGCAGTGCGACTACTTTCGCCGTAGGAGACGGTCGGTGCGTGACCGTTCTCAAGCTCGGTGTGTCCTTGTTCAGCCCCAAGTGGCAACGGTCCTCATGATAGTAGCTGATGTAAGCTCGCACGAGCCGGATGAGATGACATGCACCGAGAACCACGACGTGCTCAAGGAGCTCGCGACGGCAGCTGCCGACCCTGTGCATCGTCAAAACTGCTCCGCCCACGAAATCAAGGACTTACGCTCCGCTTGAATTCCGGGCCGAAGACGGCGAAACTCCGCTCAACGCCACGTTCCACCCGACGTCTGCTTGGGTTATTCAGCAACTGCGTGAGGCGTTTCCCTACGACACCGCTCCGAGATATCTTATCTTCGATCGCGACTTCATCTTTAGCGCTGCGATCATCGAGTTCATCAAAGCAACGGGCACAAAACCCGTTCGCACTTCGTTTCGCAGCCCATGGCAAAACGGAACTGCGGAGCGGTGGGTCGGCAGCTGCCGTCGCGAGTTCCTTGAGCACGTCGTGGTTCTCGGCGCATGTCATCTCATCCGGCTCGTGCGAGCTTACATCAGCTACTATCACGAGGACCGTTGCCACTTGGGGCTGAACAAGGACACACCGAGCTTGAGAACGGTCACGCACCGACCGTCTCCTACGGCGAAAGTAGTCGCACTGCCGCAAGTCGGTGGACTGCACCATCGATACGAGTGGCGAGAGGCAGCCTGAGTCAGCTTGGTCGCTCGCGTTACTCGGCCGGTCGCCGGGAAGTTCGTCCTCAGCACCTTCCCTCTCGCCCTGACCACGCTCTCCAGCATGTTGTGCATCGTCAAAACTGCTCCGCCCACGAAATCAAGGACTTACGCTCCGCTTGAATTCCGGGCCGAAGACGGCGAAACTCCGCCGCTATGCTCAACGTTGTTGTCTTCCTCGTCTCACTTGGCGTCCGTGCCATTCGGGCGATGTGTCGGCGCCGCGCCGATCTGGTGTTGGAGAACGTCGCTTTGCGGCAGCAAGTGACGGCGCTGAAGAAAGAGCGCCCACGCCCACCGCTCGACGACACGGAACGAGCTTTCTGGGTTGCCCTTCGAGGTTCGTGGCCCGTGTGGGCGAGCCGCCTGCTCATCGTCCACGCGGACACCGTAGCCCGTTGGCATCGCGACCGATTCCGACGGTACTGGGCAAAGATCTCGCAGCGCCGCCATCCCGGTCGGCCTCGGATTGATGCCGAGATTCGTCGCCTCGTCCGCACGATGGCGCAAGACGGCTGGGGGGCGCCACGCATCCATGCTGAGCTCACCAAGCTCGGTTTCATCATCTCCGAGATTACGGTGTCGCGATACCTGCCGCGGCACCCCGCGGAGCCCGACCAGCTGAAGCGATGGATGGCTTTCTTGTGCAACCATAAAGACGATATCGCCGCCATGGATCTGTTCACCGTGCCCACCGCGTCGCTCCGGCTGCTGTACGGCTTCTTCGTCATCGAGCACGGCCGTCGGCACATCGTTCACTTCAACGCCACGTTCCACCCGACGTCTGCTTGGGTTGTTCAGCAATTGCGTGAGGCGTTTCCCTACGACACCGCTCCGAAATATCTCATCTTCGATCGCGACTTCATCTTTAACGCTACGGTCATCGAGTTCATCAAAGCAACGGGCACAAAACCCGTTCGCACTTCGTTTCGCGGCCCATGGCAAAACGGAACCGCGGAGCGGTGGGTCGGCAGCTGCCGTCGCGAGCTCCTTGAGCACGTCGTGGTTCTCGGCGCATGTCATCTCATCCGGCTCGTGCGAGCTTACATCAGCTACTATCACGAGGACCGTTGCCACTTGGGGCCGAACAAGGACACACTGAGCTTGAAAGCGGTCACGCACCGACCGTCTCCTACGGCGAAAGTCGTCGCACTGCCGCGAGTCGGTGGATTGCACCATCGATACGAGTGGCGAGAGGCAGCCTGAGTCAGCTTGGTCGCTCGCGTTACTCGGCTGGTCGCCGAGAAGTTCGTCCTCAGCACCTTCCCTCGTGCGCTGACCACGCTCTCCAGCATGTGCTCAAGGGCAGTCCGGGCCTAGAGTCCAGTCCCGGACAAATAATGATGATGGACAGCGTACTTTGAGGTGGTCGATCGCTGGTTTCCCCGTTTTTGCGGCGACTTACGGCTCGAATCCAAACGTCCGTTCAAGTTGATTGGCATGGTCAGGACTGCGACAGAACCTAAGGTGTGGCATAGGGGGCCTTGTATTTGTTATTACCGAGAGCCGAATCTAAGTGGCCCTGACTTCACAGTAAATCTACAACTGGGGAATGAGAGCGCGTGGAAGACCTTCTTCGATCACGTCAACGACAGACTTGAGAATCGGCAGATCGACAGCTTCAGGTCTTCTGTGCTGGACGTATTCGACTTAGACGCAGCTGAAAAATTGACATACTCGTGGCTCCTTGATGATCTGCGGCAAGTTCACTGGATTCGATAGCCGAGAGGTTGTCCCTTCCATAAACTCGAGCTACATGAACTTGGCGAACTGCCTGCAACCCGGATGCTTTGGTCGTCTTCATGTAGGACGTTTTGAGGGTGCGCCCCGTGGTGGCGACCTGCAGTATCGACCCCGTGAGGTCAAAACACTCATGCGGCTTCTCGATGGTAGAAACGTAGCAACCCGCCAAGCCGTCCACGGTAGCGCACCTTGCGCTCGGACTGAGGTGCTTGCGCTGTTTGCTGTTGGTGATGTGTACGTATCCCTTTGCAAAAAAAGTGCTTACGCTCCATTTAGTGCGCGGCGAAGGTCGTGAGAGCTATTTTGGCTGTAATTTAATGCAGCGTAAAGTCTTAGCGTCATCTCACCAACACTTTAATGGCGGAAGCACCCGCAACAGCACCCAAAACTCGCGGCCGTTTCACCGAACGGGGGAGGACGGCGAGCTGCTGGCGAAGAGCGACATTCTCGAGAGCCATCTCGCGACGAGCCTTGAAGGCAGAGACGAGAGCGCGAACAAACGACGAAATCATGCCGGCATGGTGCCGGCAGACCGGAGACTAATCAAGTTCGGTGCGCGCGGATGAATAAATAGAAGGCACAAGCGATGGCGACGACCAACAAGGTCAAGGGCTGGATCGGCGTCCTCATGACCGAGGATTCTAGCTCCCATTGGCGAACCAAGCCTAGGCGCCTCTAATACGAAGCGTCCCGGCGAGCTGGTTTTGAGTTCGTTTGTATTTTTGGACACGACGAGGTCCGGCGAATCGCGGAAGCCTGTGGCGTTCCGATTAACTTAACTAGCCGGTCCAATCGGGCTATAATCTCGGTATGCCGATCTTCGAATACGCCTGCTTGAAATGCGACAAGCGTTTCGAATCGCTTGTCCTGAGTTCGAGCGAGGACGCGCCGCGCTGTCCTTCCTGCGAGAGCGACAAGCTGGAAAAGCAGCTTTCAGTCTTTGCGGTCAGCAGTGGAAACGGGGCGGCGGCAGCTGAGGCGCCCGGGGCCTGCGGATCTTGCGGTGACCCTCGAGGCCCGGGTTCTTGCTCGCTGAATTGAGCTTTTCCCGGAAGACGACGCAATACGCATCCAGGCACTCGCTTCAATCAAGTTCGGGGCGCGCCGGATGAATAAATAGAAGGCACAGCCGCGAGCGACTCGGCGGCCTACCTCGTTATTACTATCGTGCGGCTGCCTGAGTAGATACGTTCGAGTGCCATCCGAGCCGCCGCGTGGGTTTCGTATCGTCGTGGCATTGACTTCGGCTGGCGGCCCATCGAATCCTCGCGTTCGCCCAGATCCGGTCATCGATCCTCCACAGGCCGACGTCGAGCTCGACGTACACCATACGGGGTGTTCGAACGGATTCATGACCTCAAAACTGCTCATGCGAGATAATCAACCTGTCCACTTTTCCTGGGCAAAGTCATCCACAAAACCCGGGCGGGGTCAAACCGAGTTCGGGAACCATGCGGAGATTTGACAGGAAAATTAGGGCTTGACCGCCTGAAACCCCCCTCTTGAACTTCCACTCTCGATTCTGCTACATTCCGTAGCGCTAGACAAACGCTGATCCGACGTCGGGTCACCTGTTGAATAAAACACCCCCTTTCCCGGGGGGAATAGACGGGGAACCCTGCAAATGCAGCGTTTGTCTAGCAACTGGCCCGGCACCCAATTCCGGGGGCCGGCGAGCCTTATAAGGAGCCCACTCACGCTACGAGTAATCGGCTCCCTTGCTGGAAAAAGGAGCATTCATATGAAGACTTCCAATCGTCACGATGCGTTCACTATCGCAGTGGTCTTCAGCGTTGGTTAATCGTAGGTTGTTCTAGCCGACTGGCCCGATGACCACTTACGATCACCGGGGGAGCGAACCAAAAAAAGGAACAGACCCATGCGCCCATTACTGTCTGTGATTCTCGCCTTGATGCTTCTCGCTGCCACATATGTTGGCACCACACTGATGGCCGATGCAGCAAAAAACTACCGAAAAAGAGCGCAGGAACGAACAGATGCCGACACAACACTGCAGGACATCATCCGCCGCGTCCAAGGTGAGACGGCCTTCATCCCGGCACGAGCGGATGACCTAGCGCGGGAGATCGGTGTCTACACCGAACGCGGTGAACTCGCGGTCGATGCAGACGAAAAGCTTGAAGCGTACCTAAGGTCTACAGGCAAAAGCCAGACGAGCAGTCCCCAGATCCAAGTACCAGAGGAACAAGGGGAAAAAGCTCATTGACGGTTTACCCGTCCTGTGCCAAAACTCGGCCCTTTAGAAATAGACCACAAATCAGCAGCTTAGACGCCCTTGGAATCCGCGCAGAATCCAGGGTATTTCGCGCCGCAGGGCTGACTTCCGACCCATGGGCTGGCGGATGAATAAATAGAAGGCACAGGTGGGCGTGGGCGCTCTTTCTTCAGCGCCGTCACTTGCTGCCGCAAAGCGACGTTCTCCAACACCAGGTCGGCGCGGCGCCGACACATCGCCCGAATGACACGGACGCCAAGTGAGACGAGGAAGACAACAACGTCGAGCATAGCGGCGGAGTTTCGCCGTCTTCGGCCCGGAGAATTCAAGCGGAGCGTACGTCCTTGATTTCGTGGGCGGAGCAGTTTTGACGATGCACACTAGACACCTCTAATCCGAAACGTCCCGGCGCGCGAGTCTTGAGTTCGTTTGTATTTTTGGACACGACGAGGACGGCTGTGATCAGGAAGGCTCGACCTCCGACCGACACTGCATGATCGAACATACTAGAAGTTAATCAGAATTCTTCCGACGCTGCGGATGTTACGATGCTCATCTCGAACGGGCGGCCTTCGAAGAAACAGTGAGATAACTGGACGATATCCCCTACGTGCTCGGCCATCGCTTTCAGTGTCTTCATCGCATCGTACTTTTCCAATAAAATGATGCTGTAGGATTTTGGTTTTGCGAAAAAGGCTCGGCCCTTTTCCATCGGATACATAAAGCAGTCCTTATATTCCTCTCTTTTTGTGGCCTCCGCCATATAGATATCCCAGCCGGAATTGTCCCGTACCGATAGCAAGTGCCTGTGTTTGCTTTGGCCCGCTATGTCACGCAATAGACTCAACAGTTGATTTCCATTAAAAGGTTGTAATTCCTCGATGAATGCCGTTTTTTGCTCATCAGTTAAATAGCGCAGCCTGATTTTGCTCTGCCAGTCAAAATCTTCTTTTGTGTCGGCAATGACAAATTGTGGTGTCTTTTCATTCAAGTCGGGCGTGCTCAATGCGGATAATTCAAAGACCATGTAGTCAAGTGCAGCACGCACATCCTCTACAATATCTACAACCAAGGCTCGTGGCCTTCCAGTCATTATGCTCTCTCTGGGATGCCGAAGTTGCAGTACGAAACCATCGGTTTCAGGATTCCACCCTTTGACCATCCCCTTCACGTATTCATACAGGAACTTCGTGACCTCCTCTGTTAGGGCCTCGTAATTCTCTTTTGCGCGATACAGACGCGTCCAGGCATCGGTCAACTGTTCGGGCACATTGGGCATCATCATTCGTTCCTCTTTTACACGGTTGTGCTCCGCAAAAAGTCTATCCAGCGTTGATTGGGCGCTTTAGACTGACCTGACCCGAACCCACGGGGCGGCTCGGGACGGCACTCGAACGTATTTACTCAGGCAGCCGCACATAGTGGTGCTTCCGCCATCAAGTGTTGCTACGCCGCGTTTGAATGCTAGTGTCAGTTGGCCTGCCTGTGTCGGCGAACGCCACAAATAAGGATGTCGGCGCGCATACAAAGATGTCTCTGAACGTCACAATCACCGCGTGGTAAGCTCAGCCGGCATCGCCGAAAGAACTGCGTCTCTGGAAATCAGGCTCAAACTCTAGCACGCGAGCGGGTTACGCGGCAGCCACCAACACTTGATTGCGGAAGCACCCACATACGCCAAACGGGCCGCCGCGCGCCTCACGACCAGTTTCGTGGACACGTCCAGACCATCTCGGTCCGTGTCGAGACACGGGCCGCCGCCTGGCGCATGAATGGTCGTATCGCCGATCATGCGATGTAACCCCTCAAGCACCAATCTCTCGCAGTCATCGGCGAATATCAAGGGATGTCTTGTCGTCACATGCTTTATTGTATCGATGGCCGCTGGCAGGCCGGGTTCCCTTCGCCAGTGAAGGATTTGGCCTACCACGCGCAGGATGCGAATGAGATCTTCCCTCTCGCTATCCTCCGGGTGCTTGCGCCATTTACTGTTGGTGATGTGTGCGCATCCCTTTGCAAAATAGGCGCTTACGCTCCATTTAGTGCGCAGCGAAGGTCACGAGCGTTATTTTGGTTGTAATTTAATGCACCGTAAAGTGTTAGCGCCATCTCACCAACACTTAATGGCGGAAGCACCGCTTTTCTGGCAGAAGGTTCAAGTATTCCTTGAATCGCCGGAGCGCTATCTCGTGTTGGTCGGCAAACCAAGAGGATTCCGAGGTTTGTCCTTCAACGACCGTGTTGTGATCGTCGTCTGCTGGGTAGTCTTGCGTTGAGTCCCGGTATTTTTCCTGCCACTTTCGTAGTTCGAGGCCGTGCGCGAATAGGTCGTCCAAGTACTTCCTGATATCAGATCCAAAAAGAAAATCAGCCTCTGCGGTAGACCTCCGAAACTCAAGAAGGTCTTCCAACGTCGGATGGAGGGTTGTCAGCACAGCACTGATATACTTGGTGACGGTTTCGTATATTCGCAGCCTGCGGTCATAGAGGTCGACATCGAGTCTTCGGCGGTTGGTTTGCCATTGCTGATAGGCAATGTATACCGCAATAGCAGCGATCAGAGGCGTAAGTAACGCAGTCAACAACTCAAGCATGCTCGTTCCATCTTGACCGCTACCGACGGATAGTGGGGCTGGCAACACGCTCGTGAGGAGCATACTGGTGACCTTGCCCAGGAAAAGAGGACAGGTTGATTATCTCACATGAGCAGTTTTGAGGCCATGCATCCGTTCGAACACCATTGGGCTGTTGTAATCGAGTGACGAGTGGTGTGCCTTCTATTTATTCATCCGCCAGCCCATGGGTCGGAAGTCAGCCCTGCGGCGCGAAATACCCTGGATTCTGCGCGGATTCCAAGGGCGTCTAAGCTGCTGATTTGTGGTCTATTTCAAAAGGGCCGAGTTTTGGCACAGGACGAGGTCAAATGAGTGTGATTGACGAAGTGCTTAACAATAACGCCCGCTATGCACAAAGTTTCGACAAAGGCAACCTACCACTGCCTCCGGAACGTAAGCTGGCTGTCTTGGCCTGTATGGACGCACGCCTGGATCTTCACCGGATCCTGGGTCTTCAGGAAGGCGACGCTCACGTGATACGCAATGCGGGCGGCGTCGTAAGCGACGATGCCATCCGGTCACTAGTAATTTCCCAACGACTGTTGGGCACTCAAGTAATCATGCTGATTCACCACACAGACTGCGGGATGCTCACCTTCCGTGATGACGACGTTAAAGACTCCATCGAAGCTGATACCGGCTTGCGCCCATCCTTTGCGTTGGAGGCGTTCAGGGATCTAGAACAGGATGTTCGTCAATCCATGTCCCGCGTTCAGGCCAATCCCTTTATCTGCTACAAGGATCAAGTCCGCGGCTTTGTCTATGATTGTGCCACTGGACGGATCAAGGAAGTCTCTCCTGCCTAAGCCAGCGTACAAAATACCAACACAGTAGTTACTACCTGTGATCCGCAAAAAAGAAGATCGCGTATTGACGAGCAGAGAGCCATGAGAGGCCTGCGAAACTCCGTAGGTTCCTCCCAGAGGTTTTGAAAAGGTGGGTCGGGAGGATAGGATTTGAACTTGTGGCCGTCACGTTATGAGTCACTCCGTTCGCAACCACCTTCGCCTCGAGATCGATTCCTACGGCGGGCGTCCTGTGCCAAAACTTGATCCCGTCCTGTGCCAAAACTCGCCCTTTTGAAATAGACCATCAATCAGCAGCTTAGTGTCTGTGTTTGCGACCGAGCCAGAGTCGGGTGGTTCCGTTCGACGCCAACCTTGACAGTACCCGCCTGATTCACCCGATCATGGTAGGCTTCATCCGTTAAGAATCAGAGACGGCATCCGGCGAAAACTTGATGTTCTGGGAGCGATTCCCGCGGGCACAAATACAGAGGGCTAGATGAAGGCCTTTCCCTTTGATCGCCACATTGTAGAGAGCTACGCCCGATTCTCTAGGTCTTTCAGCAAGATTAAGGCGGCCGACCTGCGTGAGGCGATTGAACAAGAGTATGAAGAAGGCCGTTTTGGGCCAGACGCTCTTCTTGCCCTGAATCCGCGATACGAAGCAGGATCAACCGCCTGTACCGCAACCGGTTTCTTGGACACACGTTTGCGCTACGCGGCTGTGGGGCGAGAGCAGTCCTCTGCGCACGCATCACCCGCAACACCCGCGTCCGGGAGACTCGGATCTTGTCGAGGATCCGCAGCCGCGCGTGGACCTTGCGATGGCCCTCACCCTGGAACGGTGAGCGCGCCGAATCGCTGCGAATGGCCGCCAGCAGCTGTGCATCCGACCGCGCGGGTGCCGGCCCGCGGCGCGCCAGGCCACCACTCAGCTCTTGGCAGAATCTGCGTGAATCCAATGGGTTGGGCTAGGCTCGTGGGCCGCTCGGCCAGGGACCGACGAGGATGAAGACGACAAGTCAGACGAGCCGATCCATGTTCGCTGGTGCGCGGATGCTGAGCGAGGGAGCGTTCACGACGCCGCAGGGTAACGTGGTCCAGACGATCTACGTCGACCTGGCCGGCAAGCTGCCACCCGAAGCGCTGAGCCTGGCGAAGGCCTCCGAGCCCCGGTTCGACCTCAGAACGGCGGACTCAGTTCGGCTCTCGCGCCCAAGCGTCTTCCGGGAGACCGGCGAAGTTCTCGTCAAGGACGAACAGGAGGGACGCTCCCGGACATCGACGCGCGAAACGATTGAGGGTCCGACAGGAGCGACGACCCAGATGGACAGGCGCGTGCGCGCGGTCAACACGGGCCTGCGGCTGCGCCACGCGAAGCTGTCAGTGAGCGGCACGATGAAGGCGGAAAGGACGCATACCGCCACGTCGGCATTGACGTTCGGCAAGGACTGGCTCATCTACTGCACGTCGCTCTGGCCGGAGGCTGGCGAAGAGGACGCTTGGCGCCGCACGTTCCCTGAGAGCTATACGAGCGTGGCCCGGATCCATCGGCCCACGCAGTTCGCGCAGGCGCTGGGACTGGGGGTGTGCGAGCATATCGGTGCGACCGGGAAGCCGGCCCCCGTGACGGGGGCCTTTCACGGATTCAAGATGTTCGAGGTGCATCGAACGCCGCAGATCGTTCTGCACGGCCCTGTCCTGTACGTCGACGACCCCTATCACTGCATCGCCGAGGCCGAGGCGGGATGGGCGAAGATCTGTTCGATGATCTATGTGGAGTCGCGCGAGTACGCGGCACAGAAGGAGTACCGGTTCGCCATGTTGTCGATCCGGCCGGAGGCGGGCGAGGTGTTCGACCTGCCCGTCTCGGGGATGCTGAGGGATTGCCTATTGCCGGTGAAGTCTCCGCTGGGCGTGGCCAACGGTCCGGTGACGATGGCACGGGACGAACGGGAACCCGGCGACCAGCAAGAGACGTACCGGGGCTACACCTACCAGCGACGTAGGGTGCGGCGCGAGAGCGGGAACTGGAAGGACGGCGAGCCTGGCTCGGGCCGGGCGAGGGAGGAGATCGTCGAAGAGACGGTAACGTCGCCGGAAGAGGTCTCCGAGCCGTTTCCCGAGGAGGCGAAGCAACCCGACATCATTGTGTTCGAGCAGGCCGGTGGGCAGGTGCGGTTCGCTCACAAGGTCTACCGGGAAGAAGAGACGAAACGCTTGCGCATAGAGACGCTTCGGACGAATCCGGCGATCGTCGAAGATCCCGGTACGGGCGGTCTGCCGCAGGCACTCGAAGTACCGCCGGAGGACCGGTTCGAAGCGCTGGACGAACCGACGACGGATCCGAGATTCGTGCTCGAACTGTGCCTTAACCCGAGCATGCCGAGGCCGCCTCGGCGCTACGAGGGTCTCGCGCGGTGCAGCCGGGCCGAGGTAGAGCACGCGTTGGCGTGCTGGCGCTCCCTGGGTACGGCGGTGGATCTGCTCGACGGGGAGGACCGGGAACGGGCGGCGGCGTCGGGGTGGTACGCCGCCGAATTCATCGTGGACCTAGTGAGTTGGTTCGGACCGATCGTGAAGAGTGTATGCGTGATTCGGGAGTGCGTGGTGGTCGTGGAGTTCGAGCGCGCGTCGTTCTCCAGGGCAGTCGGTTGGGCGACGTTTTCCGGGACGGGGACGTACACGCTCTACGTGCACCGGGGGAATGTGGAGGAGGTGGTGTTCTCTGGCCGCGTCTCGCGTGCTGGGCGGATGAGCCCGAGCACGTACATCGAAGCGTTGCAGAAGAATGGGTGGTGCCTTAAGGCGCGGGGCTCCGGCATGGGCCGACCCGAGTAACTTGACGCTCTTGTTGCGACGCGTAGCGCTTATGGTGCAAGAACTCAGCCGGTCATCTTCCGCAGCCGTATGTGACTTCCCGTCCTGTGCCAAAACTCGGCCCTTTTGAAATAGACCATAAATCAGCAGCTTAGCGACTGGGCCAAGGGCCCCCTAGGCTTTACAGTTACCCAACCCGCGGTCGACCTTCGAGAGCCGCGGCCGTTTCACCGGACGGCAGAGGACGGCGAACTGCTGCCGAAGAGCGACATTGTCGAGAGCGAGCTCGCGATGAGCCTTGAAGGCGGAGATGAGAGCGCGAACAAACGACGAAATCAAGCAGGTATGGTGCCGACAGACTGGAGACTAATCAAGTTCGGGGCGCCCGGATGAATAAATAGAAGGCACAGGCGTGACGGAAGTTGAGAGCGTTGCTACTTCTGGCAGTCTGGATGGTTGACTTCGCGGGGGTCTGGGCTGACATCACTGGCCCAGATGTGAAACTCGTTTGGAGGAGCATTGACGAGACGGAACACGCCTACCTTCGACCACTGAGTCCGTCCACTCGTATCACAGTATTGGAGTCGAGCCCAAATGAACATATCGCGCACGCCAGTGGAGTTGTGCATCGTCAAAACTGCTCCGCCCACGAAATCAAGGACTTACGCTCCGCTTGAATTCCGGGCCGAAGACGGCGAAACTCCGCCGCTATGCTCAACGTTGTTGTCTTCCTCGTCTCACTTGGCGTCCGTGCCATTCGGGCGATGTGTCGGCGCCGCGCCGATCTGGTGTTGGAGAACGTCGCTTTGCGGCAGCAAGTGACGGCGCTGAAGAAAGAGCGCCCACGCCCACCGCTCGACGACACGGAACGAGCTTTCTGGGTTGCCCTTCGAGGTTCGTGGCCCGTGTGGGCGAGCCGCCTGCTCATCGTCCACGCGGACACCGTAGCCCGTTGGCATCGCGACCGATTCCGACGGTACTGGGCAAAGATCTCGCAGCGCCGCCATCCCGGTCGGCCTCGGATTGATGCCGAGATTCGTCGCCTCGTCCGCACGATGGCGCAAGACGGCTGGGGGGCGCCACGCATCCATGCTGAGCTCACCAAGCTCGGTTTCATCATCTCCGAGATCACGGTGTCGCGATATCTGCCGCGGCATCCCGCGGAGCCCGACCAGCTGAAGCGATGGATGGCTTTCTTGCGCAACCATAAAGACGATATCGCGGCCATGGATCTGTTCACCGTGCCCACCGCTTCGCTCCGGATGCTGTACGGCTTCTTCGTCATCGAGCACGGCCGTCGGCACATCGTTCACTTCAACGCCACGTTCCACCCGACGTCTGCTTGGGTTATTCAGCAACTACGCGAGGCGTTTCCCTACGACACCGCTCCGAAATATCTTATCTTCGATCGCGACTTCATCTTTAACGCTGCGGTCATCGAGTTCATCAAAGCAACGGGCACAAAGCCCGTTCGCACTTCGTTTCGCAGCCCATGGCAAAACGGAACCGCGGAGCGGTGGGTCGGCAGCTGCCGTCGCGAGCTCCTTGAGCGCGTCGTGGTTCTCGGTGCATG
Organism: Candidatus Marinacidobacterales bacterium; assembly: GCA_965219415.1. GTDB lineage: Bacteria > Acidobacteriota > Vicinamibacteria > Marinacidobacterales > DATDRI01 > CBDCNP01. The sequence goes on along the minus strand of CBDCNP010000002.1, from coordinate 4,310,824 downwards.
TCATCTCATCCGGCTCGTGCGAGCTTACATCAGCTACTATCATGAGGACCGTTGCCACTTGGGGCTGAACAAGGACACACCGAGCTTGAGAACGGTCACGCACCGACCGTCTCCTACGGCGAAAGTAGTCGCACTGCCGCGAGTCGGTGGATTGCACCATCGATACGAGTGGCGAGAGGCAGCCTGAGTCAGCTTGGTCGCTCGCGTTACTCGGCTGGTCGCCGAGAAGTTCGTCCTCAGCACCTTCCCTCGCGCGCTGACCACGCTCTCCAGCATGTGCTCGAGGGCGGTCCGGGCCCTAGAGTCCAGTCCCGGATTAATAATGATGATGGACAACCTTCCCTCGCGCGCTGACCACGCTCTCCAGCATGTGCTCAAGGGCAGTCCGGGCCTAGAGTCCAGTCCCGGACAAATAATGATGATGGACAGGTGGTGGAGGCGTTTGGGCTACAGCCAAACCTAGCTTGCAGAAAGGCTCAAGCGCAAAGGGCCCGGCTCGTCCGGGCCTTTCTTTTCGTCTATTATTCGCTTCGCGGGTTTGAGCCCGTCCTGGAGTGTATTCATGAAAATTATAGGTTGTTTATTGACTCTCGTCTTGTTCCTGTCTTCGTCAGTCACGACGGGAGCGCAGCAATCTCCTATCGCCATCAAGGCCAGCCGCGTCATCGATGGCACCGGCGGGCCGCCCATCATCGACGGAGTGGTCGTCGTTCGCGGGAATCGGATTGAAGCGGTTGGTCCCCAGTCTTCCGTTCGGATTCCCGATGACGCAAACGTGATCGACCTTCCCGGCGAAACGCTCTTGCCTGGCCTCATCGATGGACACAACCATCTGAGCATCCGCTATGGAGTCGCTCTGGACTCCGGCACGCCCAAGCTTGGAAATCCGGGAATGATGGAACAGATGATGCAGCACGACGCAATCCAAACCATTCGTATGGTTCGGCACGCGCGTGTTTCTCTTCTAAGCGGCGTAACGACGATGAGAGTGACCGGAGAGGCTCATCACAACGACCAACACCTGCGAGAAGGGATCCGGAAAGGTCTCATCCCCGGCCCCCGTCTTCTCATCAGCGGCGTGGGCCTACTCGGTTCGACGAGCCCGACGACATCTGGACGGTGGGTGGATGATCCCAGCGGGCTTCACTTGGTGCCCCTGCCCAACTGGGAGTCCACACAAAAGGTCCGGCAGAACTTCGATCACGGGGCGGAATGGATCAAGGTGAGTTTGTACGGTCAAACTCCCGAAGAGTCCTCGGTGACCCTTCCCGAGATGGTAGCGATCGTCGACGAGGCGCACCGTCTGGGCATGAAAGTGGCGGCCCATGCGACGGGTACATGGGGCCGTTCGATGAAGACCGCCATTCTAGCCGGCGTCGATACCATCGAGCATGCCCGGCCCATGACCCCGGAGATTATCGACATGATGCTAGAGCGCGGTACCGCCGTCTGTTTCACTCCGCTGGTGTACGTTGGCTTCCGACCGGACGAGTCCACTTGGGAGTTCATGGACACCGGTGCGCGCGGGCCGGGAGATTGGATCGATTTCGAAAAGAAACAATATTTCGAGCACCGAAAGGCTCACCCGGAGGTCGAGACCGAAGATCGCCCCTACGATGACTTCGACGAGAACCGCCGGGGACGCGACTTCTCCCCTTCTATCCGGACACAACAGACCCAAGTTCTGGCGGCCTTCGAGGCAGGTGTTCCTATTAGTCTTGGGATGGACCCGCTCTACGTCGGCGGCATTGGAAACGCCATCGAGTTCTTGGTCGAGGGCGGCTTCACACCGATGGATGCGATCCGTGCCGGCACCGCGGTCGGCGCTCAAAACATCGGTTTAGGTGACGATCTCGGAACCTTGGAGCCCGGCAAGCTCGCCGACATGATATCACTCCAGGCCAATCCGCTCGAAGAGCGCTGGGCGTGGCACAAGATTCACCTAGTCATGAAAGCCGGCGAACGTTTCGACACGCTCAGTTGGAGGTAAATGCCTTAAGGCAGCACTCCTAAAACGAGGTGAGAGGGGTACTGGGCCGAGCGATAAACCGTCTGGGTCGCGGATTGGTAGTCCTCCGGTTGGGCCCGGTAAATGTCTACGTAAATTTGAGGGTTCCGGTCGTAGGCCGGGAACCACGAGCTCTGAATGTGGACCATAATGCTGTGCCCGGCCTTGAAGGTGTGATAGCGGTCGCGAAGATCGATGACAATCGGCGTGACTTCGCCAGGCTTCATCGGCTGCGGATCCTCGAGACTGTTTCGAAACCGCCCCCGCATGATCTCCCCGGCGAGGTGCATTTGGAAACCGCCCATCGGTATATCGCAGAAGGTGCTGGCAGGTGCATCGCCGGGATAGACGTCGATCAATTTGACGATCCAATCGGATCCCGTCCTGTGCCAAAACTCGGCCCTTTTGAAATAGGCCATAAATCAACAGCTTAGAGTCTGTGTTTTACGACCGGGCCAAGGGCCGTGGGCTTCACAATCGCCTGGCCCGAGGGTGTTATCTTCGGAGCCATCATGACGTACCACGTGCAATTCCTACTGCTCGTTCTGGCTGGCTGGGTCAACCGCCAGCAGCAGGATGTGATTGATTACCTGCGAGAGGAGAACCGTGTGCTCCGAGCCGGGCTTCGGGGCAAGCGTCTCAGGCTCTCGGACGACGAGCGGCGCAGGCTCGCGGTCAAGGCCCAGGCTTTGGGCCGGGAGGCGCTGGCCCAGATTGCGTCCGTTGCCACACCCGCTACGCTTCTGCGTTGGTACCGCTGCCTCATCGCAGCCAAGTACGATGGCAGCAAGAACCGGAGCCCAGGCCGACCTCCGACGGCGAAGGACATCCGTGAGCTCATTGTGCGCGTGGCGCAGGAGAACCCGACGTGGGGATATACGCGCCTGCAAGGCGCACTCAAGAACCTAGGACATGAGAACTCGGACGCAACACTATCAAGAGGATCCTCGCCGACCACGGTATCGCGCCTGCCCCGGAGCGGGGCAAGAGCATGTCGTGGAGCACCTTCATCAAGGCTCATTGGGGCGCTATCGCTGCGACAGACCTGTTCAACTCTGTCAGTGTGTCGTTACGTGTCTCGGGCATCGTAGTCGAGGGCGTCCTGTGCCAAAATTCGGCTCTTTTGAAATAGACCATCAATCAGCAGCTTAGTGTCTGTGTGTCCCGATGTTGGAAGTTCGGGAATTCGGGGCTGTGATCCTAAAAAAAGAAGATCGCGTACCGCTGGATCGACTTTTTGCGGAGCACAGGCTCCACCTTGCGAACAGCTTGGCTCGTCTGGGCAAGCTCGACGACCGTAAGCAGTGATTGCGCCGGCCCGGGGAGTGGTAGTATCATTTTGGGTAGTCTCGAATGAAACACATCAGACTAGTTGGGGCCTTCGTGCCAAAGAAAGATCGGTCGGAGGAACTGCATCGCCAAGTAAACGAGCGCTATGGCGGCGAGGGTTTGACCCTCAGCGTAGGCTACCCAGAAGGGGAACCGGAGCTCGAAACAACGGAATCCGTCACCACGCTCAGCCTTTCTGTACCCCAGCTCATCACGAATGCCGTGAAGGCCGAGCGGGAAGGGGTGGAAGGAATCGTCGTCAACTGCATGGCCGATCCCGGCGTGCGGGAGATGCGCGAGAATGTTGCCATCCCGGTGCTCGGGCCCGGCCAAACCTCGATGCATGTGGCCACCTTGGTGGGGCGACGGTTTAGTCTCCTGGTGACCAGCGAGTTCTCTGCGCGTTATTTCGAGGAACAGGCGGAGAAGGTAGGGCTGGGCGCGCGGCTCGCGTCCTGCGAAGTAGTTGGTATTCCGCCCGATGAGATAGGGGCCGATCCGGGACGAACCACAGCTTTACTGGTCGAAGCGGCCCGGAGAGCGATCTGCGGAGCGAATGCTGACACGCTGGTGCTTTGCTGCACGGGGTTCGCGTTTCTTGCCAGAGATCTCCGGAAGAAACTAGAGGCCATGAAGTTGAGAGTGCCCCTCATCGACCCGCTTGCCGTCACCATCCATACACTGGCGGTTCTCCTGGATGCCGGGCTCACCCACAGCCGAGTCGCTTACCCCGGTATTCGTGCGTCCCTGACCTCCAAAACATAGGGCCGGAAGCAGAAAAGCCAGCCCTTTCGGGCCGGTGCTGTGATCCGCAAAAAAGAAGATCGCGCATATCAGGGCGTCACTGCCTGTGCATCGTCAAAACTGCTCCGCCCACGAAATCAAGGACTTACGCTCCGCTTGAATTCCGGGCCGAAGACGGCGAAACTGGTGCTTGCGCTGTTTACTGTTGGTGATGTGTACGCATCCCTTTGCAAAAGAAGCGCTTACGCTCCATTTAGCGCGCAGCGAAGGTCACGAGCGCTATTTTGGCTGTAACTTACCCCACTATCATGCTCACAGTCGTAAGTGATTGGGCGGGCTTGCTCCGTTACTACCACCGCGACGCTGCATAGGAGTTCGGGCGCACCAGTTGGACGGAACAGATGGTCTGGAGGAGAGCTCTGCTCGGGCGCGCCTATCGCAGAGCCAGTGCCGCGTCGGCTGGTCTCCGCGAATTTCGAGAACGCCTCTAGGGTTCGAGATTTCGGCTCCGTTCGCGTTTTCGGACACGGACGGGCGTCGCGCTTATTATAAGCAGGTGCCGATCGCCCGCTCCACGTCGCGCCCCGACGGACTCTGGAACACTCGCAGGTCGAACTCCGGTACCACCGCTAGCAGGTGGTCGAAGATGTCCGCCTGGATCGCCTCGTAGCGGCTCCAGACCTGATCGCGGCTGAAGACGTAGACCTCGATCGGGAGCCCGTGCTCGGTCGGCGCCAGCTGCCGGACTAGGAACGTCATGTCCTGGTACACCATCGGGTGGTGGCGAAGGTACGCGACAACATAGGCGCGAAACGTGCCGACGTTCGTCAAATGGCGGCCGTTGGCCAAGCTCGCCGGTTCGACCCCGCGCTCCGCGTTCCAGCTTGCAATTTCCTCTCGTTTGGCCTTCAGATAGTCGGCGATGTACTGAATTTTCGAGAAGCGCGCCAGCATCTCCTCGTCACAGAAACGAATGGAGCCGACGTCGATGTAGAGGGCTCGCTTGATGCGCCGGCCACCCGATTCCGCCATGCCGCGCCAGTTCTTGAACGATTCCACAATCAGCGCGTAGGTGGGAATCGTGGTGATCGTCTTGTCCCAGTTCTGCACCTTCACTGTCGTCAATCCCACATCGAGCACGTCGCCGTCGGCGCCGTGCTTCGGCATCTCGATCCAATCGCCCCGCGAGACCATTCGGTTCGCCGACAGCTGGATGCCGGCGACGAAGCCAAGAATGGCGTCCTTGAAGATAAGCATAGTCACCGCACTCATCGCGCCGAGGCCGCTCAACAGCAGCAGCGGCGAGCGGCCGAGGACGAGCGACAGGACGCTGATGGCCGTTACGGCGTACACCACCAGCTTGAGCACCTGGGCGATGCTCCGCACCGGTAGCTCCCGCGGGAGCCGCGAACCCCGGACGATTTCGATCCCCACGTTCACAACGCTGTCGGCCGCCAGCGCCGCGATGACGATCATGGAGATGAGCGCCCCCTGCCGCACGACGGCTGTCAGCTGGTCGTATCCGGTGAGCACCGGAGTCGCGAAGTGGTAGATCACCAGCGCCGGCGCGAGATGTGACACCCGTTGTAACACGCGGTGCTGCATCACGACGTCGTCCCAACTCGAGTTCGTCCGTCGCGCGAGCCGCGCGATACCGCGAACCACGACACTCTTGGTGATACGGTTGGCGATCAGGGCGACGAACAGGACGAGCAGGACGCCTCCAAGCTGTGTCAGCAGCGTGGCGCCCGCCTCGCTCATCCCCCACTTAAGCAGCCAGTCGTGCAGCGGGCTAAGCACGCAACGTCTCCATCATGCGATTTTACGCTACTATATCTCTTGGTTGGACCGCTCACTAGATGTCGTGGTCTTGTCGTACTCGGCTAGGAAGGTGTCTAGCGCATCCGCAACTTCCTTGCCCCGCGTGTACTCGATAGCTTCTCGGCCCATCATCTCGTGGGTCCAGGGCCTGATGCAGCACATGGACGATTGCATCAACATTCTGAGGGGCTTCACAGTCGACCGTCGAGACTTCGACAAGAGCCGCCATGTGAAGGTCTATCGTCGGGCTGTTGACCAATACCATCTTGGGGTCGGATCGGCGCTGAATGCCTCAACTAATAAGAAACTCAGGGTGTAGCGTTGGCAAGAGGTGTGAGAGTGACGTCAAAACCGAGCTCCCTCAGGCGTCGTGTCATTCGTTTTGTGAGCTGGTCTTTGTCGCGTTGATGGAAGTAATCGGCACCCAGTTCCCGGTATGGAATCTCGTTGTGGAGCATGTAGTAGACGGCAGTGATGATGGAGGCGGCGACGGCGACCACAGCTTTCTTGGGGCCGCGACGAGACTTAAGCCGGAAGAACTGGGCACGCAGATAGCTGTCGCGCTTGCGGCTTGCCGCCCAAGCGGCTTGGACAAGAGCGGTCTTGAGCCATGGAGCGCCTTTGCGGGTTTTCTGAGAAAAGCGTTTACCGGCACTTTCATGAAGCCGTGGGCACAGACCGGCCCAAGAGCGAAGGTGTCCGGCGGTTGGGAAAGCCGACACATCGGGTCCGATCTCGGCGACGAGAATGGCCGCCGTGGCTTCACTGATGCCCGGGATCGTCACCAGAAGCTCGACGGCCGGTCGAAAAGGGCGCAGGCTCTCTGTGATACGGGACTCGAGCGCGCTCACTGAGGCTTCAAGCTGCTCGATGTGATGGAGATGAAAACCCAACAGGAAACGATGATGGTCGGTAACGTGGCCCTCGAGCGCTGCGCTCAATTCCTGTTCAGTGGCTTTGAGTCGGCTCGAGCCAAGCTCGCTCAGCTTGTGAGGGTCGCTTTCTCCCGCAATGATCCCTCGGATAATCGCTCGCCCGCTTACTCCTAAAATGCTGCTCATCACGCTCGTCAATTTGATGTTCGCATCTTCCAACGTCTTTTGAATCCGTTGGGTCTCCCGAGCGATTTCTCGAACGAACTGCTTTCGCGTTCGGGTCAGCTCTCGCAGTTCCTGGATCGGTGTTGGCGGAACGAAGCTAGCACGAATGAGACCATGGGCAAGCAAATCCGCTATCCAGAAGGCATCACTGATATCGCTCTTACGACCCGGCATGTTCTTGATGTGGGCCGGTTGTGCCAACACCAACTCGAAATGACCTTCGAGCACATGCCACACCGGCTTCCAATACACTCCGGTCGCTTTCATCGCTACAATCGTGCAACCGCTCTGCCCCAGCCAATCCGCCATTTCCAGCAATTCGCTCGTGGCTGTACCGAACACACGCGTCTCGCGTACCACCTTCCGCTTCAACGCAACCCGCACGCAAGCCGTAATCGATTTCTGGTGGACGTCCAATCCGGCGCATCGCTTATGAACCACTCTCATCGCAGCCTCCTTCACGTCGCACCGGCGTGGAGCCCACGAACTTGTAATCTAATAGACGCGCTCAACTATCCCAGCTGGAATAGAAAACGCCATTTGGGGTACGCGCAGGACTCCCAGCCAAACTTGACAACGGGCTCAGTCGCACCAACGTTGAGCCGACCTCTGAGCCGGTGCCACCTACAGAGACTACCGCGTTTCATTCATTCGGGGTGGCCGTCAGGCCGTGAAAAACTTGACAGTACCCAACGAAGGGCTGCGCCGCCGGGGCGATTTGAAGGTCTGGTTTGACGAGGAGGCAATCGCGAACTGGAAGGCCGACAAGAGCGGTAAGCCTGGCGGTCAACGGGTCTATTCAGAGATGGCGATTGAAACGGGCTTGGTTGTCCGGATGGTGTACAAGCTTGCCTACCGCCAAACCGAGGGTTTCTTGCACTCGATCGCCTCGCTTCTCCGGCTGTGTATCGAGCTCCCGGACTACTCGACGTGGTGTCGGCGGTCGAGGCTGCTCTGCAAGAAGCGGCGGATTGGGAAAGCCGCAAGCAAGCAATCAATCCACCTAATGCTCGATAGCACGGGCTTGAGGATTCATGTTGGAACCGCCCGCAAACCGCCAAAGCAGCGCGCCTGGCGCAAGTTGCACATCGCCGTTGATCGCAAGACCGGCAACATTGTTGCGTCGGAACTGACGGCGTCACGAGCTCGCGACGCAACGCGAGTCCCCCCTTTGCTAACACAGATTCAAGCACCTCTAGCGTCGGTGGTGGCGGACAGTGCATACGACAAGGAAGCGGTCTACGAAGCCATCGAAGCGCACAGCCCAGGACGAAGGACGCGCGTGGTGATTCCGCCGCAACGAAACGCTACGCTCAGTCAGAATTCGAACACCGCCATGCAGGAGCGCGATCGCCATATTCGTGCAATCGAAAGAGGCCGAATGGAAAGAAGCGCTGGAGTTGTTTTGTCATGCGTCAGTTGGAATGACCGCTGCGGCGCACACCCTACCTACTAGTCCGCTTCGCTGCCCGGCAGCGGCGGCGCCATGGGCGCGGCCATTGACAGCTTCACGTGGAGAACGTTCGTCTTAGGTTTCCGGATGTTCGCCGCGACCAACTGATAGTTAATGCCGAATGACTTGACACTCTCATCCGCGCGGAACTGAAAATGCACCGCTGGCAGTTTCACCGGTAAATGATGCATCACGCGTTTCATCCAGAACTTGACCTGCTTCGGTTCGTCGTCCGTAATGGTGGGGCCTTCCATGTCGCGGTCGAGCTGGGGCAGATGGGTTGCGTTGTACAGCGGCGCCCGAAAGTCAAAGCCCAGGTCGAACGGGCCGCGCCTCTTGGGCATCGCGGGCAGTTGCGGCACGTCGGGCAGTTCCTCCAGCCATACGCCATCGGCTTCTGTCCAGAACCGTACATGCACGCTATCGGCTGGTGCTGTGCCCGCGTTGTCCAGCACGAATGTCAGCTTCAAGCTCCGCCTGTGCCGATTAACGACGGACGGCCAGTCCCGCAGATACTGCTCGTATTCTTTGAACACACGGTCAATCGTTGCGTGGTGCTTCCGCAATCAAGTGTTGGTGGCTGCCGCGTAACCCGCTCGTGTGCTAGAGTTTGAGCCTGATTTCGGGAGACGCAGTTCTTTCGGCGATGCGGGCTGGGCTGACCACACGGTGCCTGACATTCAGGGACACCTTCGTGTGCACGCCGACATCCTCATTAATGGCGTTCGCCGACACAGGCAGGCCAGCTGACATTAGCATTCAAACACGGCGTAGCAACACTTGATGGCGGAAGCACCGTAGGGCGCGCAACCCGGTCTCTTCCGCACCTGTACCACTGCCCGCAGCCGCGTAGCAACACTTGATGGCGGAAGCACCGAATTTTCGGACGCGACGGGTTCTGTTCAGCGTGCCGCCCAGATCAAGATACGCTTGAAAGTAAAGAAGAACGGCCGCCCATCGCGCAACCGGGGCAGCAACCGATCACGGTAGCTCGCGATAAAACGCTCGAATAGCTCACCGGTCAGCCGGCTTTCGTAGAGTGTAAGTAGCGAGCCCTTGAGCACTCCACCACCTCTTCTCTCGATCCGAGCCGGTGGGAGTAGACCTGAAGCCTGACGTGCTGCTCTCGGTAGCGGAGTTCGTCGAGAAGAGACGCATAGGCCTCCGGCTGAAGAACGAATAGCGGATGAGTGAAGCCCCCGAGTGCTTCCCGGAAGGGCGATTCCCCCCGCAATCTCACTGGCGGTCTCGTGAGAGACGTGGTCGAAGTTTGCGGGCACCTGTATCGCAAGCTGCCCGTCCTCGGCCAGCGCTTCGGTGAGCCTCGAAATCAGTTCTCGGTGATCGGGAACCCATTGCAGGGCGGCGTTCGAGAAGACCAAGTCATAGGCAGCCCCTTCGGACGAATCGGCGAAATCGGCTATGTCCTGTTGTCGAAAACTTAGCCCCTCGCCTTCCCGACCATCGGCTTCTCGAAGCATGGCCTCCGAGATATCGATCCCAAGCGCTTCGTGAGCGCTCAGCCGTCGGTGTAGCTCGTCCGTCAACTCCCCCGGACCGCATCCCAGGTCCACGATGCGCATTCTGGATTTGGGACGAACAAGAGCCAATAGATCGAAGAAGGGTTGTTTTCGCTCGCGTCGAAAGCGTCCATATTGTTCCGGGTCCCAAGCATCTCGATTCATCATGATTTTGTAGTTTGTTCGCTCTCTCATCTCTGCCTTCAAGGCTCGTCGAGAGCCAGCTCGCGATGAGCCTTGAAGGCGGAGATGAGAGCACGAACAAACGACGAAATCAAGCAGGTATGGTGCCGACAGACCGGAGACTAATCAAGTTCGGGGCGCCCGGATGAATAAATAGAAGGCACAGGTGATGATCGGCCCGCGTACTGTGCCAAAACTCGGCCGACTCCGGATATCGAGTATTAGTAGGCCCTTGTGGGCCGCGGCGATGCCAGCACCGAGAGCCGGTAGAATCCGGTCCATGCAGCCTCACCTTTGGCAGTTGCTCGTCGTGACCCTCGCCGGCTGGGTCAACCGGTTCCAACAGGATGCGATCGAATACCTGAAGGAAGAGAATCGCGTTCTCCGGGAACAATTGGGTGGACGCCGACTGCGTTTCACCGATGAGCAGCGGCGGCGTCTTGCGGCGAAAGCGAGAGCGTTGGGCAGGGATGGGCTGAAGGAGGTTGCAGGCCTGGTCACGCCCGACACACTGTTGCGCTGGTACACACGGCTGATCGCGAAGAAGTACGACGGGAGCAAGCGCCGCGGTCCGGGACCGCCTCGCGTGGCAGAAACGATACGCGAGCTCGTCGTCAGGATGGCAACCCAAAATTCAACCTGGGGCTATACAAGGATTTGCGGCGCTCTTCGTTAACCTGGGCCACGACGTCGGCCGAAACACGGTGAAGCGCATCCTCGCGGAGCACGGAATCGAGTCTGCACCGGAGCGCCGCAAGCGAATCCCATGGGGTACGTTTTTGAAAGCTCATTGGGGAGCCATCGCGGCGACCGATTTCTTCACGGTTGAGGTGCTAACCAGCAGCGGGCTGATTCGCTACTTCGTGCTCTTCGTTATCGACCTCAAGACGCGCCGCGTCGAGATCGCAGGCATCACTAATCAGCCCTACGACGACTGGATGACGCAAATAGCGCGAAACCTGACGGACGCGATTGATGGCTTTCTTCGAGACACTCGCTTTCTCATCCATGACCGCGACCCGTTGTTCTCAGCATCATTCCGCGCGACACTTCGTGGCGTCGATGTGGAGACGGTGAAGCTGCCGGCGAGAAGCCCGGATCTGAACGCCTACGCCGAACGTTTTGTTAGATCCATCAAGAGTGAGTGCCTTAGCCGCATGATACCTCTGGGAGAGAATCACCTCCGCGCGAGTATTCGCGCTTTCGTCGCCCATTATCATCTGGAGAGGAATCACCAAGGTCTTGATAACGAACTCATCACGCCATCGCGGGAATCCTGCCGGTCCGACGGTCGCATCGAATGTCGGGAGCGGCTCGGCGGAACGCTCCGGTATTACTATCGAGAGGCAGCGTAAGCGGACCGGGATATCGTTTCCACTGGGTTCTGAGCACGGACGTCCCGCATCGAAGTTCGATCTGCCCCGAATCACCGCGTTCGGTTCAAAGCCCCGCGGGCGCGGCTTAATATTGATAAAGTCGGCCGATCGGGTTTTGGCACAATACGAGGAGAATGGATCGACTTCGAGAAGAAACAATACTTCGAGCATCGGAAGGCCCACCCCGAAGTCGAGACCGAAGATCGTCCCTACGATGACTTCGACGAGAATCGCCGGGGACGCGATTTTTCCCCTTCCATCCGGACACAACAGACTCAGGTCTTGGCCGCCTTCAAAGCTGGTATCCCGGTAAGCCTGGGGATGGATCCGCTCTACATCGGCGGCATCGGAAACGCCATCGAGTTCTTGATCGAGGGCGGTTTCACGCCGATGGATGCCATCCGTGCTGGCACCGCGGTCGGCGCCCAGAACATCGGCATAGGGGACGACCTGGGTACCTTGGAGCCTGGGAAGTTGGCCGACATCATCTCTCTCGAAGCCAACCCGCTCGAAAAGCGCTGGGCCTGGCACAAGATCCACTTGGTGATGAAAGCCGGCGAACGCTACGACACCCTGAGTTGGAGATGACTCCGAGTCGCTCTAGCTGTGGAGGATCTCGCTAATCTGAACCGACGGTTTGAGGTCCGTGTAGTTCGGCATATCGGCGGCCAGCGCCTCCCCGTGAGCGGCCATGGCCGAACCGAAGGCCTCGAGCGACTCGAACACCAGGTGTCCGACGGCGGTATACGGTGCCGGTGCTCCTTCCGATTCTCCCGCAACCCCGCGGTCGATCTCCACGCGCACCAAACCGGCGGGCCCGAGCTTCTCCTTGATCAGTTGGACGTGGGTCGTCGAGTAGTACTGATGGTCGAATCGCGCACCCGACTCGTGAGGATAGAGGACCGAGATTCTGATCATCTCCTTGCTCCTTCCTGCGAAGCTTTCGTACGACTAAGTGGACTCGATGAACTCGATGAGAGCCTCGTTGAACCGAGCGGTGTCTTGAAACGGAAGGGCATGCCCACTGTCCTCGAAGATCTTCACGTGTCCTTTAGGGACAGTCTCGGAGATGTAATGCCCCAGCCCCACCGGGTAGAAGTCGTGGTCGCTTTGCATGGCGAGGCATGGAACCTTCAAGGACTTCAAGACCGAGCGCTGATCCAGCTCCATCTGGTTGTAAGCCGCCTTGAGTCCGATGTCGAGGGGCGTCTGCAGCGATAAGTTGAAGAGGAAATCGATCTCGGCCTCCGTCGGCTTGTAGAGATTCGCCGCGGCAAAACTTCTGCGCCCGTTAATGGACTCGTTGGCCAATCCATTGATATAGCCCATGCACTCTTTTTCCTCGATACCGAAGTCCCAACCCGGCGAGCTGATCAGTTTGATCGGGCCGTTGATGAGCACGACCCGGGCCACGTCCCCGTCGTCCTGGTAGTTCTCCATATACGCAAGCGAGACGCTGACGCCCATCGACCAACCCACCAGCGTCACCTCCTTGAGCCCAAGCTCCTTAATGACGTGGCGAACGTCCGAGGCGAACTCCTCGAACGTGTACTTGCAGTCCGCTTTCTCCGACTGGCCCATGCCGCGGAGGTCGAGAGCGACCGAGCGGTATCGGTCTTGCAGAGCGTGGAACTGACAGTCCCAGACGCGCTGGCTGCAAAACCACCCGTGAACGAAGAAGATGGGCTTACCCTGTCCTCTGCTCACGTAGTCGATCTGGACGCCATCAGGAGTGACCGTCTTCGCCATGGCGCACCTCCTCCTTATATTCAGAAAACAACGGATAGCTCTGAGAAGCCGCGGAACGTCAAGCTTTCCCAGCGGCGTGTCGCGGGTCGAGTCTCGTCGAATCGCAGTTGGGGCAGGCGCCTCAACAATGTCCCCAGCGCAATTTCTATCTCAACGCTGGCCAGGTCTGCGCCGAGGCACCAGTGGGGGCCCGATCCGAAGGCGAGATGCTGCCGGCTGTTCGACCGCTCGATGTCCAGGCGATCGGGTTCGGGAAACATCTCCGGATCCCGGTTGGCTGGACCGAAGCACAGGAAAACTCGCTGGCCTTTGTGGATTTCTTGGCCGGCCAGGGTGAAGTCGTCGGTAGCCAGCTTGTAGATAAACGGAGAGGCGGGCTCGTAGCGCAGTGTCTCTTGGACCGCTCCCACGATGAGACCCGGGACCTGCTGCAATCGTTTAAGTTGATCCGGGTTTCGGAGAAGGGCATCGATGCTGTTGCTGAGTTGGTCGGCAGTGGTAATAGTTCCCGCCGCCAGCAGAGCTACACACTGAGCACTCACCTCGGCCTCGCTCAAAGTTCCCTCCTCTTGCTTTTGAATGAAGAAGCTAACGAGGTCTTCCCCTGGCTTCCGATGGCGCCGGTCGATGAGCTCAAGGAAGTATTCTTCGAGTTTGCGAGTACCTTCATTGGCTAGACGCGCCTTTTCTTTGACGTCGCCTAAAGGCGAGCCGAAGAAAGCGGCTAGGTCGATCGACCATTGGAAGAATTCATCTCGATCTCCGGCGGAGATGTCGAAGAGCTCGGCCATGAAGATCGATGGGATGGGATCGGCGAAGTCGGCCACGATATCCATCCGCCCCGCGCTTTGCACCTTGTCCAGACAAGAATCGACAACACCTTGAATGACCGACCGCCAGTGCTCGACGGAAGCGTGTGTAAACCCTCCCCGAGTTAATTTTCTTAACCGGGTGTGGATCGGAGGATCGGCCATGAACATGGCGCCACGAAGGACCCGGGCGTAGTCCTTCAGCAGGTCTTCCATTCCGGGAAGCTCGTCCTTTAGGTGAGAGATTCTCTCGTTGCTCAAAGAAGCCTCGAGCAAGGCGTTCTTGACGTCGACGTATCGGGATAGAAACCATCCGTCGAACTCCTTTGACCAGGAAACCGGATCCTGGCGCAACCTCCCGTAGAGCTCCGCGGGGTCGGCGAGGTTGCGGATGTCCGCGAGTTTGAGTCCACTTCGATGATCCATGGTCTACCAAAGGATAGGGATTTTGACCCGCGGGTGCTCCTCCGATACCGGTGCTTTTCACCCCCGTAGGTGCGTTCTCCCCTCCTTTGGAAGGGGAAGAATAGCATCTCGAGTTGAAGAGGGAAAGCTGGTGGTGTGCTCGAGGGCTTGCGGGCAGGCTCTGCTCGTCTAGACACACGAAGAGAGTCGATGGAGCGCCGGGGGAGGGGCTCAAGATACCGAGACCGGCTGAGCAGGAGGTGGAGCTCGTGAATGTCGGTCTCGCTTTTCGAGATGCTCAAGAATCTTTCCTATGACACGAGGCTCGGTGATGAAGCCGATCACTCGGAGCTGGCCACCGCAGCGCTCACAAAGCAGAGGGTCGACTTCGTACACCCGACGGATAAGATCCGCCCACCTACGTCGAAGCGCAGCCTTGCGCGCCGGGCTTAGGGTGGGCTCCTCGACGGAATGAGACTGGAGCCTAAGGAAAAGTGGAACATGAAGGCGGTTCGGGCAACGTTTCTGGGCAGTGCAGAAGACCAGCGCAAAGATCTGGAGGAAGTAGAGCGCCAGCGCTCACGCCGACACTAGACCCGGGGGGCATCCCATGTCTGTTCTCGTCGGTGGCGGCTACTCTTGGGCGGTCCGAGAGCAACTAGTTTGATTCTTCCTTCTTCTTCTCTTCCCTAATAAAGCCCGGAGTCCTCGAGCCTGGAGTCCCTCCAGCACGGAGCCCCAATGCGTCGAGGCTTCGCTCACCGCCAGACGCAATGACAACAGACGTTTCTGCCCGTCTGGCGCGACCCCGAGCGCGACCAGTACGGGTACGCTGATTCAACCAGTGGGTTATTGTTTCTTGGGGAGAATGTTCTCTGTTTCCCAGTTCGCGAATTTCTAGAGAGCCGAGACGCCAAACGCCGAGCGCAAGTCCGACATTGGATGGCTGGGTCGCGCAATCGATACCGACAAGGGCGATTTCTTCACTCATATCAGACGATCCAATCTCAAGAGTACTTGAAGATGACGGATCGCATGCGGCGTTCTGTAAAGTACTTGAGCTCATCTCGCCATTTCATTCGCCTTCCCTGCGTGTTGCACTCGGGCACTTCGCCGAATTGCTCACGAAAGCAAAGAAGTAGCCCACGCTCCAGTTTTTTCCACGTTTGAACACGTTGCCGTCGCGGACACGAAACAACATAAAACTGGAGGTGAGTTACCCCGTGAAGAGCCAGCATATGATTGGCCTTACCAGCGGCACTCTGCGCGATCCGTGAGGCGCCTGCTCTAGTCGTACCGATATAGACGATTCTGGAGCGCCCATATCTGTACCTCATGGGCTTGTTAGCGACGGCAATATAGACGAGGTGGTCTCGTGCAACGGCGCTTCGACTTATGATCACCGCGGGTTTTCTATAGGAGCTTATCGTTAGTCTTGCCATCTTGTTCTCCTGGTTCTGCCAAAATTAGTTCTGTCGGTCAGCCATACTAGGGTGGCACCTCTGGTTGTGATCCGCAAAATAGGATCTGTCCCGATTCCCGTGGAAATAAGAATGGCGTAACATCTTTTTGGCAAACCCAAAAACTCCGTCGTGTCCAAGAATACAAACGAACTCAAGACCGGCGCGCCGGGCCGTCGCTGAGTTCATTCATCATTATTACAGAGAGCGCAACCATCAAGGGCTCGGGAACGCGTTGACCGAGGCAGAAGAATACGTCGGCAGTCCTTAGCAGAGCCAGTGCCGCGTCGGCGGGTTTCCACAAATTTCGAGAACGCCTCTAGGATTCGAGCTTTCCGGCTCCGTTCGTATTCTTGGACACGACGCCGTCGCGCCGTGACGTTTCGGAATAGAGATATCTAGGTTTGGTTGGCCGATGGAAGCTAGAATCCTCGGTCTTCGCACGCCGATCCAGTCCTTGACATAGTTGGTCGTCGCCATTGCTGGTCGAGTCCAGCGTGACCAACAGTCCACTATCGTCTACGTGCTCGAGGAGAACCGGGTTCTCGAAAAGATCAGCTTTGCGGGAGGACGCTTCACTTCATTGGAAACATAACATCAAAACACGCAAGCGCTCACGTAGTAGAACGCGAAAATCCCCAACACAATGAAACTTAGCAGCACCAGGTCATTGATGAACTCGTTCGGCTCTGTTGGCTCGATCTTCATCCCTTTCTTCTTTCCTTCTCTCGCGCCGGCTTGCCCTACGAGGTATGCGGAGTTCATCCCCGCGCATGCTTGGGAACCCGGTTGGTCTCCGCGAATTTCGAGAAAGCCTCTAGGATTCGAGCTTTCGGGCTCCGTTTGTATTTTCGGACACGACGCTGTTTGCTCATCAATACGCGATCTTTTTTTCGGATCATGGCCGTCCGTCGCGGCGCGTGATCCCTCGTGGCTAGTACGGCGGTCCAGTCGAGGGAAGTCAACTCTTGTTGTGGCCTTTCACATTTACCTCGATCATCAGACGGCAGTGATCGCTCGGGCCCCACTCCTCAATCTCGTTCATCGCCAGCACTGAGACCTTCTCGTGGAACCCGCGCGACGCGAACGCGTAGTCCAATTGATTCACCGCGGTTTCCGGTTCGGTTCCCGGGCGGTAGTAGGTCGGCACGTTCCTCGTGGTCGGCGGTACGTCGTCTGGCGCAGTTCGTGCGCGCCGACCGTGCGGCGCCTGCGGACCCAGGAACTCCAGCCCGAGCGCCTGCATCCGATCCCACACCGTGCGGTCACGTTCCGGCAGCGACAACCTGGAACCGACTGCCCCGTAGAACATGTTCAGATCACCCGCAGCCAGGATCCTGTGCTTCGTAGGGTCGGAATGACCTATGAACGCGGACAGGTCCGAAATGATCCGATGGGCTGAGGCATCCGAGTAACCGACACCCCAACTGCTCCTGGTAGACGGATGAGGATGCAACCAGCGTGCGTACATCGACACTGCCACAAAAGCCTCTTCCTCGTTGTCGCACGGGATCACCCTACTGGCGGCGATGGTGCCGATGCCACTGACACCAATCGTATCCTCACCGAGTTCGTTGGTCGGCGGGACTTGGCGGTACGGCTCGACGGTGATTCGATCGGACAGCTTCACGACCAACGGCCAGCGGTCGTATAGTTGCCGGTTCCAGAACACCTTGTCCATGTATTCGATCCAGTGCACCAAGTCTCCGGGTGGGCTTCCCGCTTCCTGCAAGAGCGCCAAATCCGCGTCACCTTCGCGAGCCATCTGCACCAGTTGGCGCCACGGCTTCTTGCGCTTGCCGATGTTCCAGCTCACCACCTTGATCATCCGACCACCTCGTCATCCCCTCGTGTCCAAAAACACAAACGGACTTGAGACTGGTGCGACGGGACGTTTCGCATCGGTCAGGCGCAAGCGACCCGGTGCTTCCGCCATTAAGTGTTGGTGAGATGACGCTAAGACTTTACGGTGCATTAAATTACAGCCAAAATAGCGCTTACGACCTTCGCTGCACGCTAAATGGAGCGTAAGCGCCCCTTTTGCAAAGGGATGCGTACATATTACCAACAGTAAACAGCGCAAGCACCGACGGTACTGTCAAGTTTTCCACGGCCTGGCGGTCACCCCGAATAAATGAAACGCGGTAGTCTGTGAAGGTGGCACCGGCTCAGAGGTCGGCTTAACGTTGGTGCGACTGAGCCCGTTGTCAAGTTTGGCTGGGAGTCCTGCGCGTACCCCAAATTGCGTTTTCTATTCCAGCTGGGATAGTTGAGCGCGTCTATTAGATTACAAGTTCGTGGGCTCCACGCCGGTGCGACGTGAAGGAGGCTGCGATGAGAGTGGTTCATAAGCGATGCGCCGGATTGGACGTCCACCAAAAATCGATTACGGCTTGCGTGCGGGTAGCGTCGAAGCGGAAGGTGGTGCGCGAGACGCGTGTGTTCGACACGGCCACGAGCGAATTGCTGGAAATGTTGGATTGGCTGGGGCAGTGCGGTTGCACGATTGTAGCGATGGAAGCGACCGGAGTTGTTCCTGAAGCTGTTTCCACGCTACGTCGGTCGAGCCCACCGAGGGGCTACCGTCGCCGGCGACAATCTACGCGGCACGGTAGTAGTAGTTGAGAATGCCCCCGAGTCGCTCTCGCGACACGATGGGGCCAGCGTCATTCGCGCTTGCCGGCAGAGGTGTGATGAGCTCGTTGCCGAGACCTTGGTGGTTCCGTTCTGTGTGATAGTGCACTACGGTACTGTCAAGTTTTCCACGGCCTGGCGGTCACCCCGAATAAATGAAACGCGGTAGTCTGTGAAGGTGGCACCGGCTCAGAGCTCGGCTTAACGTTGGTGCGACTGAGCCCGTTGTCAAGTTTGGCTGGGAGTCCTGCGCGTACCCCAAATTGCGTTTTCTATTCCAGCTGGGATAGTTGAGCGCGTCTATTAGATTACAAGTTCGTGGGCTCCACGCCGGTGCGACGTGAAGGAGGCTGCGATGAGAGTGGTTCATAAGCGATGCGCCGGATTGGACGTCCACCAGAAATCGATTACGGCTTGCGTGCGGGTAGCGTCGAAGCGGAAGGTGGTGCGCGAGACGCGTGTGTTCGGCACGGCCACGAGCGAATTGCTGGAAATGTTGGATTGGCTGGGGCAGTGCGGTTGCACGATTGTAGCGATGGAAGCGACCGGAGTGTATTGGAAGCCGGTGTGGCATGTGCTCGAAGGTCATTTTGAGTTGGTGTTGGCACAACCGGCCCACGTCAAGAACATGCCGGGTCGTAAGAGCGATATCAGTGATGCCTTGTGGATAGCGGATTTGCTTGCCCATGGTCTCATTCGAGCTAGCTTCGTTCCGCCAACGCCGATCCAGGAACTGCGAGAGCTGACCCGAACGCGAAAGCAGTTCGTTCGAGAAATCGCTCGGGAGACCCAGCGAATTCAAAAGACGTTGGAAGACGCGAACATCAAATTGACGAGCGTGATTAGCACGATTTTGGGAGTAAGCGGGCGGGCGATTCTCCGAGCGATCATTGCGGGAGAAAGCGACCCTCACAAGCTGAGTGAGCTGGGCTCGAGCCGACTCAAAGCCACTGAACAGGAATTGAGCGCAGCGCTCGAGGGCTACGTTACCGACCATCATCGTTTCCTGTTGGGTTTTCATCTCCATCATATCGAGCAGCTTGAAGCCTCAGTGAGCGCGCTCGAATCCCGTATCACAGAGAGCCTGCGCCCTTTTCGATCGGCCGTCGAGCTTCTGGTGACGATCCCGGGCATCAGTGAAGCCACGGCGGCCATTCTCGTCGCCGAGATCGGACCCGATGTCTCGGCATTCCCAACGGCCGGACACCTTCGCTCTTGGGCCGGTCTATGCCCACGGCTTCATGAGAGTGCCGGTAAACGCTTTTCTCAGAAAACCCGCAAAGGGGCTCCATGGCTCAAGACCGCTCTTGTCCAAGCCGCTTGGGCGGCAAGCCGCAAGCGCGACAGCTATCTGCGTGCCCAGTTCTTCCGGCTCAAGTCTCGTCGGGGCCCCAAGAAAGCTGTCGTCGCCGTCGCCGCCTCCATCATCACCGCCGTCTACTACATGCTCCACAATGAGATTCCATACCGGGAACTGGGTGCCGATTACTTCCATCAACGCGACAAGGAACAGCTCACAATACGAATGACACGACGCCTAAGGGAGCTCGGTTTTGACGTCACTCTCACACCTCTTGCCAACGCTACACCCTGAGTTTCTTATTAGTTGAGGCATTCGGGACCGACCGGACCCCAAGATGTTGGCAACGCGGTACGCTCGAGCCCCATTATCTAGCGGCCCGCTCCGAGCTCGAGACCTCAACTTGACAGCAACCCCAAAAACCATCCTGGAGTGCGTTCGGGCTGGAATAAGTAATAAGGAAGCTGGGCAGGTCGCAGGCGTCAATAAGCCACATTCTACGCCTGTTTCGCGCGTGGGGAGAAGGCCAACCGCGACCTATTGCGTCAATTTCATCATATCTTCAGGCAACCCTGGTAAAATTCCCCAAAACACATGGCTGGACGGAAAACCAAACTCACCCCCAAGCGCCAAGAGAAAATCCTCAAGTGCGTTCGAGCAGGGATGAGCTATAATGTGGCGGTGTAGTTCGCTGGCATAGCCCCAGAGACGGTACAGTCAAGTTGAGGTTTCAAGCTCGGGGCGGGCCTCTAGATAATAGGGTTCGAGCGCACCGCGTTGCCAACATCTTGGGGTCGGGTCAGCCCTGAATGCCTCAACTTGACAATACCAGCGATCCCCACAACCGAAGGAGGATAGATCATGAAACGATTCATGACGGTAGCGATGGTGCTGCTTGGCATGACGGTTGCTTTTGTCACCGCGTGTGGCGACGACAACGACAGTCCCACGGGGCCCAGCCAGAACACCCCCACCGGATCCAGCTCGATGGGTCTCGGGTTGTCGTTCAACGGTCTCGAGCGTCTAGGTTCTGATTTCGTCTACGAGGGCTGGATCCTGGTGGACGGCAATCCCGTCTCGACGGGCACTTTCAGGGTCCGTGACGATGGCAGCTTGAGTCAACTCAACTTTCCCGTCGATGAGGCGGCGCTGTCGTCTGCGACGAAGTTCATCCTAAGCATTGAGCCTTCGCCGGATTCTGACCCTGCGCCGTCGGGGACGAAGTATCTCGCCGGTGACTTCGCTGGAAACAGCGCTGCGCTTTCTGTGGCGGATGGTGCAGCGTTGGGGAGCGACTTCACTTCCGCGTCCGGGAGCTTCATTCTGGAGACACCTTCGACGGCCGCTGTGGCGGGTGATTATGCGTCGGGCATCTGGTGGCTTAACCCTGCCGGTCATCGCGCGTCGCTGGTGCTGCCGGAGTTGCCTGCGGGCTGGGTTTACGAAGGCTGGGTGGTCGGCCCCGAAGGCCCGGTGTCGACGGGCCGATTCACTCAGGTGACGGGTGACGACTCGGACGCGGGTGGACCGGCGAGAGGCCCGGATGGCACGCCGCCATTCCCAGGGCAGGAGTTCATCACGCCATCGGTCTCGCTGATCGGCTACCACGCGGTTATATCGATCGAACCGGAGCCAGACAACCGTCCTGCCCCCTTCACACTGAAGCCGCTGGTGGACGCGAACATTGAAGATGTTGGGCCGGCCGTCCTCCAACCCATGGACAACATCGCGAGCATGTTCCCGACAGGGACGGCAACTCGCTGACCCCGCGTGTCGTGCTGGGCGCCAACCGAGGCTGGGATCCGACCTCGGTCGCGGCGTCCGTGCGCGGCAGGGCCTGCTTACTGAGCTCACGGGTCCGCCTGATGATCCGGTCCAAGGCCATCAAGAACGAGCCGGGGAGCGATGATGAACGAGATGCTCTCAAGCCTTGCCGGACCCCGTCCTGTGCCAAAACTCGGCTGTGCCTTCCATTTATTCATCCGCGCGCACCGAACTTGATTAGTCTCCGGCCTGCCGGCACCATGCCTGCATGATTTCGTCGTTGGTTCCCGCTCTCATCTCTGCCTTCAAGGCTCGTCGCGAGCTGGCTCTCGACAATGTCGCTCTTCGGCAGCAGCTTGCCGTCCTCCGTCGTTCGGTGAAACGGCCGCGGCTCTCGAATGCCGATTGCGAGTTTTGGGTGCTGTTGTGCAGAATCTGGACTGACTGGGAGAGCGTCCTCGTCACCTTGAAACTTGAGATGGTCGTCCGCTGGCACCGTTGTGGGTTCAGACGATCGGGATCATGGATCTGGAAGAGAACACCCTCGGGCCAGACGATTGTAAAGCCCACGGCCCTTGGCCCGGTTGCAAACACAGACACTAAGCTGCTGATTTATGGTGTATTTCAAAAGGGCCGAGTTTTGGCACAGGACGGGGTCATCGATTGGGATCTTGCCTCCAAATGGAGGGTTTGTGAAAAGGCACGATACTTGCCCCATCAAATCGCGGGCACGGAGAGCCTCTCTCCACGTTATGGGGCGTTCAAGCGCATTGCCCTGGTAGAGGCCACCGGAACCGTCGTTGTTCATCACCATGTTCATCTTCGTGGCCTTAACCAAGTTCGGATTTATATCTATCCCGACGATCTTTTTGTCAGCGTACTCCTGGATCTTTTTAAACCGCTCGCGAAGCTCAGCTTCGGTAGGGTGGTTCTTGTCACGCCATCGACGTTCGGCGCTGCGACGAATCTTTCTCATGACGTGATTCATGGCGATCGTGAGAAAGCCGCCCGTGCCGCATGCGGGATCAAGGACGAGATGTTTTGGGTCGGGGTCAAGCATCTCAACGGCCATGCGACAAATATTACGCGGGGTAAAGAACTCTCCGCGATCGCCGCGAAGATTGGAGCCTACGATCTCTTCGTATGCCTTTCCCTTTACGTCGATGTCGCTCTCAAGCAAATAGGCAGATTGGAGCTGAGAAACGAGATAGGCTAAAACACGCGGCTCCAGGTCGATCTTTTCGTTGTCTCGAAAGATAGACGAGTAGCGTTTCCTCACATCTTCTTCGAAGATGGTTTGCACTCGTTTCTTGACCTTGAGTTGCCCGTTCATGCTCTGCCGTTCCTGCGTGGTGACGTAGAAACTTAGCTCATCGTTTCGTTCGTCTTGAATTTTGCAAAAGATAAGTTTAAGTAGCTCCCAAAACGCCTCCGGCTTTTGAAGTCCTTGGTTACCTGCGATGTAGTTATGACACCGCTTGAACGTGAAGAGCAGAGCGTCACTTGTAACCGGACGCAACGAATCGAGGGAGAGCCGGTCGATGTCGTCGGGCGGACGCCGTCTGGTCAAAATACTCGAACGCCCAGCGGGTCAGCAGTTTGCACCTTTCCGAGGGCTGCTTGAATCTGGCATCGCGGTCGGATACGTATTTCTTCCGGGTGCGCAGTTCGTTGCCTGCAGCTCGCCCCGCAGCCGATTTGAGCCAGCCGTGCGCACCCCCGGTGGGCCTGTCGCCCGCCCCCCGAAGCCCAGGGGTCGGAAGCCAGTCCTGCGGCGCGAAATACCCTGGATTCTGCGCGGATTCCAAGGGCGTCTAAGCTGCTGATTTGCGGTCGATTTCAAAAGGGCCGAGTTTTGGCACAGGACGGGGATGACAGTCGTCTCGACCGGGTGACGGTGGAGGGCGACCTGCCGTTCAGTCCTGCACTCACCCAATGGGAGGAGTTGGAGCTGCTGGTGGCACGGACCGTCCATGCGGCTGCTGCGATCAGACGAACGCTCGTCGAGAACACTGAGGGCGGGGCGCCATGGAACGACTGATCCCCCGAATCGACGCGCTTATTACGTCTGCGTTGGTTTCGTGGCGTCGGGAGGGGCACAACATTCGAGTCCAGTTGAAGAAACGTTCCCGGACGCAAGTCGTGCGATGTGCGCGGACGCAAGACCGGTACGTGTTTCGATCCTCAGTGCTTCCACCGAAGCAGGTCACGACATCCGATAGGGCTTGGCGGGACCTCGCGTACCGCGCGTGGCGGCGGAACGCGGCCAAAGAACTGGTCACGTTCTCCTTCGACGAGCAGGACGCGCTCATTGGCGTAATCGAGGTTCCCGCCGCGACGCTGGATCGCGAAGAGCTGCAGTTGTATGTCGAGACGTTAGCGAAAGAGTGCGACCGGTTCGAGTACGCCCTGACGGGTGAGGACGTTGAGTGAGGAGTGTTCCAAAGATGCCGACGACTTCGTTACGAATGGCCGTCTGGCCAAAATACTCGAACGCCCATCGGGTCAGCAGTTTGCACCTTTCCAAGGGCTGCTTGAATCCGGCATCGCGGTCGGATACGTATTCCTTCCGGATGCACAGTTCGTTGCCTGCAGCTCGCCCCGCAGCCGATTGGAGCCAGCCGTGTGCACCCCCGGTGGGCCTGTCGCCCGCCACCCGCAGCCCAGGGGTCGGAAGCCAGCCCTACGGCGCGAAATACCCTGGATTCTGCGCGGATTCCAAGGGCGTCTAAACTGCTGATTTGCGATCTATTTCAAAAGGGCCGAGTTTTGGCACAGGACGGGAGAGAAGTGAAGCGAGAATATCAAGACAAGCTCGGCGAAGAGTTCGGGGCTATCCATTACGCCTTGTGGAATGAATGGGCAAAGTGTAAGGAGCGCCTTCTTGAGTTCGGCGAGTTGTTCGGCGATGCCAAAAAAGTTGCGTTACTAGACGCGATCAGCAACGGTGAGTTTATTGGTTGGATCCAATCCATCTTATGGGATGACTTGCTAATGAGCATTTGCAGGATGACAGATCATCCCAACACTGGAAAAGACAACCTCACGGTTCGAAGGCTACCTGCATTATGTAAGGATTTTCCGGAACTTCGTTCCGAAGTGGAGAGGCTGTCAGAGAAAGCTACCGAAGCCGCAGAATTCGCTCGCCAGTGGAGAAATCAACGCATCGCCCACACGGATCTGAAGCGAGCGACCACACCCAGTGCTACCACATTGACTAAGGCCAGCCGGCAAAACGCAGTTGAAGCGTTAGATGCAGTCCATGTCACGTTGAACGCCATAAACGGTTGCCTTATGAATACAGATGCTGTGAACGATATTAGTTATCCGGAAGGGGCAAGGGCGTTTATATCTTTCGCAAGCCAGCTTTCAGAAGTTATTCAATTTATGGATTCGTTGATTGATCCAAGTGGTAAGGAACGCGCCGCTAACACAGAAGTAGCCGCTGCCTTCCTACGGAAACTTGGATGTGAACCCAAATGGGAACGTGTAGAGATGGTTATCAGGTTGCGTCAAGCAGCCCGCCGGTTTAGAGGGGGTGAACCGATCTAGGAGTTCTCTCTCAAAGATGATCCCTCAGTTTCAGAAGTGTCCGGACACCAGCAAAGGAGGCAAAAGTGCACGTGACAGTGCAGGTTTCCTGCCTATTTCCCCGGAAGGAGTGTTGTATTCAGCGGGTGACCCGACGTTCAAGGTCACGCACAGTTATGCTCTGACGCCGGAACATTAGGTAGTGGTCTAGTTTGGTATCGTCGGAGAGGAAGAGGAACGCATGGGTGATTTTCTGTTACTCGTATCGCTGGCCGTCTTCGTGTGGGCCGTAGTCGGACTTGTCAACCCGCAGGTGGCCAGGCTGCCGAACCGCATCTGGTCGGTTGGGATCTGGATTCTGTCGCTTATGTTGGCCGGGGCTGGCGCGTCGCTTTCGCAGGACGATCCATCGGAACCGGAATCTGAGGAAGCGGCAGCCGAACCGGCCCTCCCGGCGCCAGAACCAGTTAGGCCGGCGTGGGACACGACTAACTTCGTCGATGAGTTCGGCGATGCCACGGGTGTCGGCGCTGCGAGTGACACCGTTGGCCCATCTAGGGCTATGACGTTTCCGTACAGCGACATAACCAGCAGACTGTTCGTCGACTGCAATCGGGCGTGGATGCGCTTCTCTGAGGCGCCCAATCTCACTGGTGGTGACATTGCCGACGGGTATACAACCTACAACGTCTCTGTCCGTGTGGACGGAGGGAGCACCGCCAGCTGGAGAGTGATCCAGTCGTGGGGCGACAATGACCTTATATTCAAGAACAGCTCGCAGGCTATATCAGCGTTGTCGGGAGGAGAGACTCTCGCGGTGGCCCTTCCCTGGTACGGGCAAAATTCGGCCGTGTTCTCCTGGCAGCTGACAGGGTCTAGTGCGGCGATCCAGGCGAGTTGCGACTGAGAGATGAGGAACGTCCAAACTAGACCACTACCCAGCTTTCGGCTGGCTCGCGCGGAGCTGGTAGCGGTCAAAACCGCACTCGAGGAAACGAAAGTCCGGCTCGCCGAAGCGAATCTGAATCTCGACCGGACCAAGGCGCTCGTCGCGGATTCGGTGGTCAGTCAAGCGGAGCTCGATCGGGTGCAGGCCAGCGTCGACGTCATCGAGGCGCGCATGGCGAGACAGGGCGAAGAAGAAACGGTCGCGGAGAGACGCATTGCGGTGTGGAATCAACAGCTGGAAGATACGATCATCCGCGCGCCCTTCGACGGCGTCGTCACCACCAAAAATGCACAGCCGGGCGAGATGATCTCTCCGGTCTCGGCCGGCGGAGGGTTCACCCGGACCGGGATCGGGACCGTTGTCGACATGAGTTCACTCGAGATCGAGGTCGACGTCAACGAGAGCTACATCAATCGTGTTCAAGCGGGGCAAACGGTCGAAGCTACGCTCGACGCTTACCCAACCTGGCGCATTCCGAGTCACGTCATCGCCATCGTCCCGACCGCCGATCGCGATCGCGCGACCGTGCGAGTGCGCATTGGGTTTGACGAGCTCGATCCGCGCGTTCTTCCGGACATGGGAGTCAAGGTGGCATTCCAGGGCGACGAAGCGGAGCAAGCCGGTGGCAGCGCGGTGAGGATTCCGAAGGGAGCCGTTAGCCGCGACGAAGGTCGAGACGTGGTCTTCGTCGTTTGTGATGGACAGGTCGAGCGACGCGCGGTGAGGCTGGGAACGATTGAAGACGGGGAAGCGCTGGTTCTTTCCGGGATCTCGCCCGGAGAGAGCGTGGTGGTAGAAGGACCAGACGAACTGGCAGATGGAGAACGGGTAGAGGAGCGCAGTCGATGAGTGCAAGCAATGGGAATCTAGTTGAAGTCAAAGGAGTCACGAAATACTTCCGCCGTGGCTCGGAGGAGCTCCACGTGCTGGAGGGGCTCGACCTGAATATCCCGGATGGCGAGTTCCTGGCGTTGATGGGGCCTTCGGGCTCGGGAAAGAGCACTTTGCTCAACCTAATTGGTGGCCTCGACCGGCCCAACGAAGGAGAGGTGACCGTCAACGGAGAGAGGATCGATAAACTCTCGGAGCGAAACCTCGCCGCCTGGCGGGCCC
Organism: Candidatus Marinacidobacterales bacterium; assembly: GCA_965219415.1. Taxonomy (GTDB): domain Bacteria; phylum Acidobacteriota; class Vicinamibacteria; order Marinacidobacterales; family DATDRI01; genus CBDCNP01. The sequence goes on along the minus strand of CBDCNP010000002.1, from coordinate 4,283,576 downwards.
GGCACGTCGGTCTGGTCTTTCAGTTCTATAACTTGTTGCCTGTTTTGAGCGCGGCTAGGAACGTCGAGCTGCCACTTCTCCTTACGCATTTGTCCAAGGCGGAGCGCCCGAAACATGTCGAGGCGGCGCTCGACATCGTGGGCTTGTCTCACCGCATGAAGCATCTTCCGCGCGAGCTCTCCGGTGGTGAGCAGCAACGAGTCGGCATCGCCCGCGGCATCGTCACCGACCCGACATTGATGCTGTGCGACGAGCCTACCGGCGACCTCGACCGCAAGTCCGGTGACGGGGTTCTCGATCTTCTCCAAGCGCTCAACCGTGACCACAAGAAGACCATCGTCATGGTCACGCACGATCCGCACGCCGCCGCCCGTGCCTCGCGCACGCTTTACCTCAGTGAGGGAAAATTCGGTACGGAGTCGGTGGAATGAGGTTCGTCAACCTGGTCTGGAGCAACCTCAACCGCAAGAAAGTCCGCACACTTCTCACGCTCTTGTCGATTGCGGTCGCCTTTCTCCTGTTCGGATACCTTGCCGCCATTCGAGTGGCGCTGAGCTCGGGCGTGGATGTCGCCGGCGCCGACCGGTTGATCGTTCGGCACAAGGTCTCCATCATTCAACAATTGCCCGAAAGCTACGAGGCGCGGATCGAGCAGATACCGAGCGTCGCCGATGCCACGCACGCCACCTGGTTCGGCGGAATCTACCAGGAACCCAAGAACTTCTTCGCGCAGATGCCGGTGAAACCGGAAGAGTTTCTGGAAATGTATCCGGAGTACCTCATCACCGAAGAGGAGAAGGCGCGCTGGCTCGAGACGAGAACCGGTGCCATCGCCGGACGGGTCACCGCCGATCGCTTCGGGTGGAAGGTGGGGGATCGCATCCCGATTCAAGCCACCATTTGGACCCATGGCGGGGGTAAGCAGACCTGGGAGTTCGACCTGGTGGGCATCTACGAAGGCGCCGAGAAGGGGACCGATACTTCGAATTTCTTCTTTCGACATGATTTTTTCGACGAGGCCCGAGATTTCGGAAGAGGGCAGATCGGCTGGTACTACGTCCGCGTCGAGGATCCGGATAAAGCGGTCGACGTGGCCAAGGCGATCGACGATCAGTTCGCGAATTCTCCCTTCGAGACCAAGGCCGAGACCGAGGGCGCATTCGTCCAAGCGTTCGCAAACCAGGTTGGAGACATCGGGACCATCATCATGGCGATACTTGCCGCGGTATTCTTCACGATCTTATTGGTGGCGGGGAATACGATGGCTTACTCGGTGCGTGAGCGGGTCGGAGAGCTAGCGGTCCTCAAGGCAGTCGGTTTTACCGACCGGCAGGTATTGGGTCTGGTTCTGGCGGAGGCCCTGTCACTCGCCGCCATGGGGGGTCTCTTGGGGCTCGGCATCGGGTGGTTCTTGATCTCGTTGGGCGATCCCACCAACGGGGCTCTCCCCGTCTTTTTCTTTCCACCTCGGGACATTGTGCTGGGGGTCGTGCTGGTCTTCGCACTCGGTTTCGCTGCGGGCATCCTGCCTGCCGTCGAGGCAGGACGACTCCGCATTGCCGACGCGCTCAGGAGGTTGTAGTCCATGACCGGCCCCATCAATTGGCTCCGACAGGTCTTCTCGCTTTCGACGTTCAACCTGATGACCGTCCTCTCCCGCAAAGGGTCCACCGCAGCGGCGGTCTTCGGAATCGCCGGCGTGGTGGCGGTCTTGGTCGCCGTTTTGTCGATCGCGAAGGGGTTCCAACATGCCATGACCGTGTCCGGATCTCCCGACACCGCGATCATTCTCCGGAGCGGCGCCGACGGCGAGATGATGAGCGATCTCGGTGGCCCGACCACCCGCATCATCGTCGACACCGAGGGTGTGGCTCGCGGTGCGGAAGGCCCGAAGGCTTCGGCGGAGCTCTTCGTCATTATTAATATGCCCATGCGGTCTACCGGCTCCGATGCTAATGTTCCTCTCCGAGGCGTCGAGCGAGCAGCCTACGAGGTGCGCGACGCTCTAGAAATCATCGAAGGGCGCAAGTTCGAATGGGGGAAGAACGAAGTTATCGTGGGTTCCGGAGCAAGTCTAGAGTTCGCCGGTCTGGAAGTGGGAGACAAGATCCCGGTCGGAAAGGTCGAATGGTCGGTGGTCGGCCGCTTTGCCGCGAACGGCGGCATCGCCGAGTCCGAGATCTGGACTGATGCGGCTGTACTGCAGCCGGCCTACAGGCGCGGGAACAGCTTTCAAGCGGTCTATGCGAAGCTCGATTCGCCCAACGCGTTCCAGGATTTCAAGGATCGGCTCACCACAGATCCGCGCCTCAACGTCAAGGTGGTGCGCCAGACCGACTTTTATGCAGAGCAGTCGACGATGGTCACCAACCTCATCACCGGTCTGGGCACGCTGGTGGTGGTGTTGATGGGGATCGGTGCCATCTTCAGTGCCTTGAATACGATGTACACCGCTGTTTCTTCACGGACACGAGAGATCGCGACGCTGCGCGCGCTTGGATTCCGTGGAGCTCCGGTGGTGATCTCGGTTCTTGTCGAGTCTCTCGTTCTGGCTCTGGTGGGTGGGGCGATCGGTGGCGGTCTGGCTTACATTGTCTTCGACGGTTTCCGCGCCGCAACGCTCAATTGGCAAACTTTCTCCCAAGTAGCCTTTGCCTTTGATGTCACGCCGGAGCTGCTGGTGCAGGGGATCGTCTACGCCTCGGCCATCGGGTTGGTGGGCGGGCTCTTTCCCGCTGTCCGCGCCGCCCGCATGCCGGTGGCAACGGCGCTTCGAGAGCTGTAAGGGAGGAGGCTAAAATCGGGTGTGCCTTCTATTTATTCATCCGCGCGCACCGAACTTGATTGATCTCCGGTCTGCCGGCACCATGCCTGCATGATTTCGTCGTTCGTTCGTGCCCGGCCCTGGGCACGGCCACAAACACAGACTCTAAGTCGCTGATTTATGGGCTATTTCAAAAGGGCTGAGTTTTGGCACAGGACGCGGTCCAGATTCCTACGGATGTAGCGATGGCGACGACCAACAATGTCAAGGGCTGGCTCGGCGTGCTCATCACCGAGGATTCTAGCTTCCATTGGCGAACCAAGCGTAGACACGTCTAATACGAAACGGCCCGGCGAGCGGAGTCTTGAGTTCGTTTGTATTTTTGGACACGACGGGATTGCAGTTCGGAGATTTTGTCGGAATCGGGACGATGTCCATGTCGTTTTCCTTCAGGACTTCTCGAAACTCCGTTGTGTATTTCGAATCTCGGTCGATGATGAGGTGCGAGTAGCCTCGGAGAAAGCTGTCGTCGAACGCGGCAAGGTCGAGCGCTACTTGTTTCATGAAGACTGGTGCTTCCGCAATTAAGTGTTGGCGGCCAGCCCCTAACCGGTCTGCGTGCTAGAGTTTGGACCAGAATTCCGAAGACACAGTTCTCTCATCGTCAGGGCCGAGCCGAAGTGAAGAATCGCAGATGTCTCAATCTCGCATGTCCGTTGCGGGGCAAAGTCAGTTCCGGAAACATCGTTCGCCACGGATTCTACCGAACCAGGTCCGGGAAACGCCGTCGATACCGGTGCGGCGAGTGCGGAAAGACGTTCTCCTCGACGAAAGGCACGCCCTACTACCGTCTCCAACATCGAAGAGCTACTTTCGATGGGGTCATCGCTCTCAGAGTCGAGGGTGTCAGCATTTCCGCGATTTCTCGGATCGAAGGGATTGCCTGGAACACCGTCGCCCGCTGGCTCGAGAAGGCAGCCCAAGTGTGTCGTCGATTCAACCACAGAAGGATCGCTGGCTTCGCTGCCGAAGAGCTCCAAGCCGACGAGATTCGCACGTTCGCGGGCAACAAGAAGACGCCGAGTTGGGTCTTCGTTACGATCGAAGTCTGGTCTCGGCTCTGGCCATCGACGGTGACGGGAAGGCGAAGCTACCGGAACACTCACGCTCTGTTTCGCGACCTTTCGAGACGGATGAATTTCGGACGTCTTCCCCTGATCGTCACGGATGGATTCGAATTCTACCAGAAGGTCATCCGTCGCTTCTTCGGGCCGGCGTGTCTCTACGGCCAGGTCCTCAAGACGCGCAGGAACAATCGTATCATCAAGGTCGAACGCAGAGCGCTGCACGGAGCCGCGTGGCGATTCGAAGACGCGCTCAATAACTCCGAGGACTCCTCGACATTGAACACGGCGTTCATCGAGCGGTTGAATCTGACCATCCGGCAAAGCTCGGCATACCTTTCGAGACGAACGCTTTCCCACGCTCGCTCGACGGAGAGGCTCGATGAGCACCTGGAGTTGCTCCGTTGCTATTACAACTTCGTCCGACCGCGTTGATCCACAACTCTTGACAATATCTCTTACTCGTACGCATGGGTATACTAGAATCGACTCAGCATTCTAGAGGAGAAAGAACCGATGGATATCAGCTTCCAAAAGAGGGGAGACGCAGCCACGGGGGTTAAACCGCACCGGCGTCCGAGGAGCACCCGCGATCAAAATCCCTATCCCCCGCAATCCAGGACTTGGCTGTGGCGGACGCGATTTTCGAAGCCGCTCAACAGATGAGTCAAATCCAGTACATCGACTCTTAAGGAATGTATCGATGATCACCTACCAGGATTATTGCGTCGCCGACCCGGACGCGTTGGAAACGCCGACCATGCTGCTTTTTCAGGACATGATGGACCACAATATTCGAAGTGTCTGCGAAATGGTGGGTGGCGGCCAGAATCTGATCGCCCACGTCAAGACGCATAAATCGGAGGCGGTCGCGCGCAAACAGGTCGAAGCTGGCATTGACGGGTTCAAGTGCGCCACGTTGAAGGAACTGGAAACGGTGCTACAGGCCGGAGCACACAAGGCGATTCTCTCCTATCCTCAGGTCCAGGAGCGCAAAATCGAGCGTCTCTGCGACCTGACCTCGTCCTACCCGGACGCGTGGATCGCCACCATCGTCAGTACCCCGTTTCACCTCGACGTGCTGGCCACCGTCGCCGCACGCCGAAAACAGTCGCTGCGCGCGATGCTGGATCTGGATGCCGGCATGCACCGTACGGGAATTGGATTCGGCCCGGATGCCGCAAAGTTGTATCGGGAAATCGACGCACACCAGTTCTTACAGCCATCCGGATTTCACTTGTACGACGGACACGATAACTTTAGCGACGCGGTTCAACGCGAGGCGGCAGCGCAGCGAAACATCGAGTCGCTTCGGGAGTTTCAGCAGCAGATCGAGTCGGCGGGGATGCCCGTTCCGTGCGTGGTCGCCGGCGGCAGCTTTTCGTTTGCCTACTACGCGCGCACCGAGGGCATGTACGGTTCACCGGGGACATTTATCTACTGGGACGCGGGCTTTAGTACGGCGATGCCCGACATTCCGTTTCGCTGCGCTGCCCTGATCCTGACCCAAGTGGTGGACCGGTATCCGGACGCGGGGACGATCACCACGGACCTGGGATACAAGGGAATCAGTGGAGATCTTCCGGTCGAGGAAAGGGCTTACTTGCTTGGCCAGGACGGGGCGCAACTCATATTGCAGGACGAAGAGCATGGAGTCTTCCGGATCTCGGGTGAACTGCCTCGTGTGGGCGACTATTTCCTGGCGGTGCCGGGTCACATTTGTCCCACAACGATCCGCTACCCGGGCATCCACGTGATTGATACCGCTGGCGAGGTGGTCGATTATTATTTGCACACCGCGCGCGATCGCCTGTAGAACGCCTGTAGAACGTTGACGCGATACAAAGTCTGCCGACAATTAAGAGCAACAAGGGGTAATTCATAGCCGTGTCGGATAGCGTGCAAGACGAAGGACTGGTACGCGTGATTGGAACCGGTGTCATAGCGTTGTTGACGTTCCTGGCTGCTGTCAACGTCCGGGGCGTCAAAGCGGGAATGCGTTTATACATTTTCAACACGCTGGCCAAGCTGGTGCCGCTACTGTTACTGCTGGGCGCCGGGCTATTTGTGACAAACGTCGAGAACCTCGCCATTCCCGAGTGGCCCTCCGCTGCAAGCATCGGTGCGAGTACGATCCTTCTATTTTATGCGTTCAACGGGCCCGAGCTTGCAAACAACACCGAAGCACCGCTGGTGGCGGTTGCGACCGACGTGTTCGGCGACTGGGGCGGAAAGATGCTGATCGCAGGCGTGATCATTTCAGTCTACAGCGGTCTCAGCGGCGACAACCGAGGCTAAAAAGGAGGGTTTCGACAATGCCTAAAGTACTCAAACTCGATGAGATCAAGCGTCTGATCGATATCCCGCAGCTCATCAGGGAGATCGAAGCCGGTTTCGTTCTCTATTCCGAAGATAAGGTGGTCGTTCCGCCTGTAGGTTTCTTACATTTCGATGAACCGCCAGGTGACGTTCATATTAAATACGGCTTCGTAACCGGCGATGAGTTATATGTTCTCAAGATGGCATCCGGCTTTTACAACAATGCCGAACTGGATCTACCGGTTGCCGACGGAGTGATTCTGGTATTCAGTCAGAAGACGGGGCACCTCAAACTTATTCTCCACGACGAGTGCTGGCTCACCGATATGCGCACCGCAGCGGCCGGGGCGGTAGCCGCGAAGCATCTGGCTCCCGACAACGTCCAACACATAGGGATCGTCGGCACCGGCGTGCAGGCGAGGATGCAACTCGAACTGTTGAAGGATGTTGTTGACTGTCAAAGCTGTTTCATATGGGGCAGAGACGCGAACAAAGTGAAAGGAATGATTGAGGATCTACAGGCGAGAGAAGCTATCCAGGCTTGGGGGCTGGACCTAAGAGCGGCAACGCAAATCGATGACCTGCTTTCGCAATGCAACCTCATCGTAACCGCAACATCGGCTAAGGAGCCTTTGATTCGGGCCGATCAGGTCCAAAAGGGAACGCACATCACCGCCATGGGATCGGATCAGGTCCAAAAGGGAACGCACATCACCGCCATGGGATCGGATGCAGACGGCAAAGAGGAGCTGGAGGCCGAGCTCCTGGCAAAGGCCGATCGAGTGGTGGCGGACAGCGTTTCACAATGTGTCGATCACGGCGAGTGCTTCCATGCGGTGAAAGATAACAAGATCGAAGAGGCTTCTATTCTTGAATTGGGCAACGTGATCAAGAACCCCGAAATCGGTCGAACCAGCGAAGACCAAATCACGGTGGCGGATCTGACCGGAGTCGCAATCCAGGACATTCAGATCGCCAAGATGGTCACTCGGCAGATCAAAAATGACAACTGAAAGCCAACTACAACGCGATGTACCTCAGCTGGTACTGGAGGCACACGAGAGGTGCCAGGACAGACGGAGAAATCATTGAGCGAACTGACCGGAATCAACCTGGCGATGCAAACCCCGATGCATGCCGACGGCAGCATCGACTATGCACGCTGGGAAGAATTAATCGACCTCTATATCGACGCTGGCGTCCATGGGCTGGTGCTCGGTGCCGGCACCGGGCAGCATCCCTACCTGACCCGTAAGGAATGCAATCAGCTTTACGAGCTCGGCGCCGGGCGTATCGACGGACGCTGTAAACTGATTTGCCAGACCTCGGCGCTGGTGCTCGACGAAGTGATCGAGCGCAGCAAACATGCTCAGGGACTTGGCGCCGATGCGTTGATGATCTTGCCGCCCTACCTCGAAGGCCCCGAAGACGATGACGGGTTGTTTGCGTTTTACCAGGCCATCGATGCCGCGGTCGAAACCGACATCATCGGCTATAACATCCCGCAAACCACCGGCATCGGTATTTCGGTCGACCTGTTCAAACGCCTGAACCAGCTTGAGCATTTCAACTACATCAAGGACAGCGCCGGCGACCTGACCACCCACCAGGAATACCTCGCCACCGGATACATGGTGTTGAACGGTTGCGATCCCAATACCGTTTTCAGCTTCATCGCCGGGGCGCAAGGATGTATCTGGGGTGCCGCAAACTACATGCCGCGCGAGAGCGTGCGCCTGTTTGAACTGGTCGCCAGCAATGATATCGCGGGCGCAATGGAACTGTGGTCGCGCATGATCCCGTCGCTGCTCTGCATCTGGAGAGGCAACTATGTTGCCAAAGTCAAGGCTGCCTCCCGTCAGCGTGGCTTCGACGGCGGTGGCGTGCGCGCGCCGCTGCAAAACCTATCAGTCGACGAGGCGCGTGAACTCGCGGCCTGTCTCGAGCCGCTGGGTTGAGGTGGATGCTCCCTCAGTCGCGGATCCCAAACAATGCGTTGGCTCAGAACAGAACACATTGGGAGTTCACTATCCTCGGTAGCATGTATATCGGGTATATGGCATTCATTCTCTCCAGGACAGCTCTCGCAGTCGCAAGCCCTGAAATGATAAACGATCCCAACCTCGAACTTGACGAAGCCAGCTACGGGGATATTGCAGCCTGGGGAATGGCGGGAATGATTGCGGGAAAACTCCTTACCGGAGTGATTGCAGATTGGCTCGGTGGACGGAGAGTATTCTTAATGGCTCTCTCTGTCACTGCCTTCCTCACAGTTACCTTTAGCTGGGGCACCTCTACTACCCTCTTTGCGACTATAAATTTCTTTATGCTGTTTGCAATGGCAGCAAGCTGGCCCTCCATGGCAAGTATCATTTCGGTATGGTATCCGTCGACAAAATATGGCCGAGTGTGGAGCGCGCTTTCAACCAGTTCTCGTCTGAGTGCTTCCATATCACTGATATTTTTGGGAACGCTGCTCACAGTGTTCTCCTGGCAAAATGTATTTCGTACTGCCGGGGTCATGAGTCTATGCGTAGCAGCAGGTATCTTTTTCTATCTTAAAGCGCACCCGAAGGATGTTGGGCTTCCAGCTTTGGAGGATCAAGTCGCGCCAGAAGGCTCTGGTAGACAAGACGAGCCCAATACTGAACAGAACGCACCTCACTTTCTAGATGACAAGAATCCAGCCGAAGCACTATGGGCTTTCGCAAGAAGCGGACGTTTCTGGCTAATCTGCTTGAGTCTCATGTGTACGACTATATTGATGGATTTTCTTATTTTTCTGCCGCTTTATCTTGCTTCTTTTGAAGGGGTATCATCTGCGCAGGCCGCTTCTTGGGCCTCCGCATTTCCACTCGGATGTTTGCTTGCCTTGGTTGCGGGAGGATTCATATATGACGGCGTCTCACGAAAGGGAAGAGTCGGTCTCTTAGGTGGACTGTTGGGAGCTACCAGCGTTTGCGTTGCAGCACTGTGGTGTTTGAAGGAGCTGCCAATGATTCCGGATTCCTTCAAATTTCCTCTTGCGATTGTGATTCTGTTTTTTTACGGATTCACACTTGCTCCAACGTACTATCTGCCACCGAGTGTCTTTTCTAACGAATTTGGCGGAAAACACAGCGGTCTGCTGGTAGGGCTAGTAGATGCTGCTGCCTATTTCGCTTCAATGCTATATCTCATTGCAGGTGGCAGAATGGTTGTAACGTGGGGGTGGCAGAGCGTGATTGAATTGTTTTTGGTGATAGCTGTAGTGGCAACTCTGATTACAATCTGGTTCGCCTTTGAGGATTACAGACGTTTTCATACCAACCGTCGGGGATGGTCAGCCTCACCCGCCCTTTCAGCAACGCCTCGCTGAAGGGTTTGTGCTCTCGACACCCAACAGCAACACCCGTGATTCGCTGCCTCCCGGCCATCGAGGGGTGCTTGCGCCGTTTACTGTTGGTGATGTGTACGCATCCCTTTGCAAAAAAAGGCGCTTACGCTCCATTTAGCGCGCAGCGAAGGTCACGAACGCTAATTTGGCTGTAATTTAATGCACCGTTAGGGTCAAGTCTTAATTTTCCTGTCAAATCTCCGTACGGTTCCCCGCGCTCGGTTAAGCTGCTGATTCCTCCGACGTGCCTTGCGGGAGAAGCTCGTTGCGAAGCTCCTCGACTTTCCGGTGCTTCCGCAATTAAGTGTTGGCGGCCAGCCCCTAACCCGTCTGCGTGCTAGAGTTTGGACCAGAATTCCGAAGACACAGTTCTCTCATCGTCAGGGCCGAGCCAAAGTGAAGAATCGCAGATGTCTCAATCTCGCATGTCCGTTGCGGGGCAAAGTCAGTTCCGGAAACATCGTTCGCCACGGATTCTACCGAACCAGGTCCGGGAAACGCCGTCGATACCGGTGCGGCGAGTGCGGAAAGACGTTCTCCTCGACGAAAGGCACGCCCTACTACCGTCTCCAACATCGAAGAGCTACTTTCGATGTGGTCATCGCTCTCAGAGTCGAGGGTGTCAGCATTTCCTCGATTTCCCGGATCAAAGGGATTGCCTGGAACACCGTCGCCCGCTGGCTCGAGAAGGCAGCCCAAGTGTGTCGTCGATTCAATCACAGAAGGATCGCTGGCTTCGCTGCCGAAGAGCTTCAAGCCGACGAGATTCGCACGTTCGCGGGCAACAAGAAGACACCGAGTTGGGTTTTCGTTACAATCGAGGTCTGGTCTCGGCTCTGGCCATCGACGGTGACGGGAAGGCGAAGCTACCGGAACACTCACGCTCTGTTTCGCGACCTTTCGAGACGGATGAATTTCGAGCGTCTTCCCCTGATCGTCACGGATGGATTCGAATTCTACCAGAAGGTCATCCGTCGCTTCTTCGGTCCAGCGTGTCTCTACGGCCAGGTCCTAAAAACGCGCAGGAACGATCGCATCATCAAGGTCGAACGGAGAGCGCTGCACGGAGCCGCGTGGCGATTCGAAGACGCGCTCAATAACTCCGAGGACTCTTCGACATTGAACACGTCGTTTATCGAGCGGTTGAATCTGACCATCCGGCAAAGCTCGGCATACCTTTCGAGACGAACGCTTTCCCACGCTCGCTCGACGGAGAGGCTCGATGAGCACCTGGAGTTGCTCCGTTGCTATTACAACTTCGTCCGACCGCACGGAGCTCTGAAGTTCGGACGTGAGATCCGAACTCCGGCTATGCAGGCCGGTCTGACCACGCGACGGCTCACCTTTCGAGACATCTTCTTGGCGACGACGATTCCTTTGTGGTCGCGGATCGAGGTTTTCCTGCTCAGTAGGGCGCGCAACCCGGTCTCTTCCGAACCTGTACCACTGCCCGCAGCAGCGTAGCAACACTTGATGGCGGAAGCACCGATAATCGCAACCCTGGCCAGCGCTATTGGAATACTCGTCAGGTTGGTGTTTCATCTATGGAACTAGGAGGGAGAAAGGAAGTGGCAAAGAACAGTAAGCCCAAGACCGTGGAGTTTGTGAGTTCGGACTACCAGCCGACCAAGGCGGAGATGCTAGACGGCTTTGCACTCAAGGAGCCGATGACGCCGGAGGAACTGGCGCAGCTACTGTTGAAAGACCCGATCAACGTCCGGCTCATCGACAAGCCGAGGAATCGACGCCCCCCACGAAACTAGGCGATGGTTTGAGGACTCATCCAGAAAGGGACCACATAATGGCACGCTACTATGTGAACAGGAACGAACAATCGAATGGAGATCATGAAGTTCACAAGGCAGGATGCGCCTGGCTACCGTTCACTGAGAACCGAATTTATCTCGGCGATTTCCATTCCTGCGTCCCAGCGGTTGTTGAAGCGCTCAAATACTATACGCAGGTGAACGGATGCTATTTCTGCTCTAACGACTGCCACACAAGCTGAGCGGAATCATTCACTATTGCCAGCGTCCTTCCATCATCTAAGTCGATGCGCCCTGGTATATTTCCATGCCCGCAGCAACTAGCCACGGTACGGATTCCGCCGGCGTTCAAGGCCGCGACGATTTTATGAATACAGAAGTCAATACATTGCACGCGACCGTCGAGTGGCATACATACTTGATTCCGTAACGTTTCCCTCCCCCCTGGCGAGTCGCAACGCTGACAAAATGCTTCGTCCACCTTAATCATCGCTTTCGGGACTTTCGTATATAATCCCCAATAAATAGAAGGCACAACCCTCTTGATGGTGTTGCGTCCGAGTTCATGTCCGAGGCTCTTGACTGCGCCCGCAGGCGCGTATATCCCCACGTCGGGTTCTCCCGTTCGGACACGACGGCAAAGCAGGTATAATCAAAGTTTGTGAAGCGGACTTTCCCCACAATCCTGCTTTGCTCTTTTGTCGCGGCCTGTGCCAGCCGCGGACCGTCGGCGACGACACCCTCCGGCACGCCAGCCCCGGCTCCGCTTCGCGGAACCACTTTCGAGGGCCTTGCTTCCTGGTACGGGCTGGAAGAAGAAGGTCGGGCCACCGCGAGCGGAGAGCCGATGGACCCTGAACGGTTCACTGCAGCCCATCGGACCTTTCCCTTCGGCACCGTGTTGCGGGTCACCGACCCCGATAACGGGCGCAGCGTGGTGGTGGTGGTCAACGACCGGGGCCCTTTTATCGACGGACGGGTCCTGGATCTTTCCTACGGCGCGGCGAAGGCGATCGACATGGTCCAAAAGGGCGTAGCGCCGGTCCAGATTGAAGTCATCCAAGTAGATCAAAGTCGTCTGGCCACCCGTTGGAGAGTCCAGCTCGGCTCGTTCCGCGACGAGTCGGCCGCCAAAGAGCTCGCCGATGAGATCAAGCGGGAAGGACATCATCCGGTCGAGATCTCTGGATTCCGGGCGAGCGGTCGGCTCTACTATCGTGTTTGGGTCGGGGAATTCGTTTATCGGGCGGATGCCGAGGATCTAGCTCGTGAGTTTCGCCGGGAAGGGCGTGAAACAGTTGTGATGCAAACCTGTGCCTTCTATTTATTCATCCGCCAGCCCATGGGTCGGAAGTCAGCCCTGCGGCGCGAAATACCCTGGATTCTGCGCGGATTCCAAGAGCGTCTAAGCTGCTGATTTGTGGTCTATTTCTAAAGGGCCGAGTTTTAGCACAGGACGCCCTCGAGCCAGACGATTGTAGAGCCCAGGCCCTTGGCTCGGTCGCAAAACACAGACTCTAAGTTGCTGATTTATGGGCTATTTCAAAAGGGCCGAGTTTTGGCACAGGACGGGGTGCCACTGCCGCCGGCTGGTGGATCGGTTGAGGGAGCCGTGATTGTAACATTCGGACTAGGGTTTGGACTGGCGCTGTGGGTGACGGAGAGACCGAAGGAGTGCCCGCAGTGCGGGCGCGTCTCGTCGGGGTGGAGTTGACCCGGTTTCGTGGACAAGGTTAACGCATGCGGGTTCACGTCATGACATTCCCAGGGACATCGTTGTCCATGGCCGGCACCGTCCAAAAAGGAGCCGCGTGGACACCTACTTACGGCCGCCGAAGATGACCGGCTGAGTTTTTGCACCATACGGGCACAACCGTTTATTGACAAGTGTCATTAGACACTGTACATTTTGTGAATGATACGGAGCTTCCGACATCGTGGACTCAAGCGCTTCTACGAACGGGACGACCGTAGCGTCATCCGGTCCGACCTGCACGAAAGGGTGGAGGTGATGCTCGCCCAGCTCGATGTCGCCAGCTCACCTAAAGCAATGCGCCTGCCGAAATACCGGTTGCATGCCCTCAAGGGAAAACTCAAGGGCTACTGGTCGGTCACCGTGAGAGCCAACTGGCGCATCATCTTCCGTTTCGAGGATGGAGACGTCTACGATGTGGAGCTGATCGACTATCACTGATGAAGGGAGAACCGCGATGCCGATGAAGAACCCGCCGCACCCCGGCAAGGTGGTGCGCGTATCCTGTCTGGAACCGCTCAGCCTCACCGTCACCGAAGGTGCGAAGGTGCTCGGGGTCAGCCGCCAAGCGCTCTCGAACCTAGTGAATTGCCGTGCCCGGATTTCCGGTGACATGGCGGTTCGGTTGGCCAAGGCTTTCGGTTCGACAACGGAGAGCTGGATACGGTTGCAGGCGGCCTACGATGTCACTCAAGCGCAGGCGAGAGAGAATGAGATCGAGGTCGAGCGCTATGAGCCTCTACGCTCAGCAGCGGGGAGCTAGAAAAAAAATCTAATTCGATCTCTACCGATTGCCCCAACACTTGGGGTGCTTCCGTCATCAAGTGTTGGTGATGTGACGCTAAGACGTTACGGTGCATTAAGTTACAGCCAAAATAGCGCTCGTGACCTTCGCTGCGCGCTAAATGGAGCGTAAGCGCCTCTTTTGCAAAGGGATGCGTACACATCACCAACAGTAAACAGCGCAAGCACCCTTTGGGAGACAGGAGTCCACGATGTCAAAGCAGGGAAACAGATACGCGGCCGAGTTCCGGCGCCAAATGGTAGAGCTGGTGCGAGCTGGCCGCGGCTCCGAAGAGCTGGCGCGAGAGTTTGAGCCCTCGGGCCAGACGATCCGGAACTGGGTGAACCAGGCGGATCTCGACGAGGGTCGCAGGCAGGACGGTCTGACGAGTGAGGAGCGTGCGGAGCTCCGCCGCCTGCGACGGGAGAACCGTCAACTACGGTTGGAGCGGGAGATCCTCTCAAAAGCCGCGGCCTGGTTCGCTCGGGAGACCGAGTCGGTACCACCGAAGCCTTCCGATTCGTGAGGGCGAACCAGGATTCACTACCGGTTGCCACGATGTGCCGACTGCTGGACGTCTCCGCCAGCGGCTACTATGCGTGGCTTGAGCGTGCCCCGTCGGCCCGCGCGGTGTCGGATGCGGAGTTGCTTGAGAAGATCCGGGCGATTCACACCGCGTCGCGGAGCACGTACGGCGCGCCGAGGATCCTCCACGAGCTACGAGAGACACACGAGCTCCACGTCTCACGCAAGCGTGTAGCGCGGCTAATGCGCGAGGCTGGCATTCAAGGTGTTCACCGGCGCAAGAGGGCGCACACTACGATTCGCTGTGACGACGCCCGTCCCGCCCCCGATCTCGTCGACAGGAATTTCGAGGTGGACCGGCCCGACCGCCTGTGGGTCGCCGATATCACCTAGCTTCTCGCGGCGAACAACGCGTTCTTTAGTGCCTTGCGGTGATCGTCGGCTCTCGATTCAGAGCCTCTGCGAGCTTGTCAAGTCCATCGGCGAAATCGTGACCGAGCACTTCTGCAAAGAGCCGGTGGTCTAGTTCACGGCGTACTGGATCCTCAGCCAACTGTGCGAAGCCCTGTAGCGGTCTCCCTTTTAGGTCACTGAATAGTTCGCGTGCTGCTCGTCGTTGTTCTTTCGAGAGTTGCTCGACCGCGAGGATCGGGAAGGTGTAGAGAAGCTCATGTGGTACTGCGCTCCGGCCCAAGTACGGTCGATTGGCGTGGCCGAGGCGTAGCATTAGTCCTGGAGTGCTGTTCAGCCACAGGCACAGCGCTTCTTCTTCTCCTGCAATCCGCTCTTTGGGGATGGCTGTGATCCAGGAACGAACCCCGAGCATTGCTTCCTTCGTCACTACGGCCGCGAGCCGTTGTGGTGCGTGTCGGAGTTCCCGCGCGATGTGTAGGTGGCCGCTCCTGGCCAGCATCGCCTTTTGTTTTATGGATGACTTGTCGTCGCGCTCATGTAGTCGTGCGTTCGCTTTCCTCTCGAGCGTCGTTATTTCTGTGCTGCTGTGATGCCACAGCGCTGGGTGCCCGGCCCTGCGCGGATCATTCGTTTCCGTGATTGTGAAGAGTCCTTGCTTTGGATTCTTGATCTGCATTTCGTAGGGTCCGAGGTCGTGCCTCGTCCCGAGGCGAGTGATCGGGATCCGTAATTCCTTGTTCGTGATGTTGAGAATTCTTCCATTCTGCAGGGCGAGGGTGGCTTCGGCCAGTCGTGATTGCACGAACACGGTGTGTAGCCACGCCTCCTCGTTTAGCTTTGCTTGTGGGACATACTGTATTTCTCCCCAGATAGTTGATCCGACTGAGACTTCCACATTTGGCCTGGATCCCGGTCGCGTCTTCATCGACAGAATGGCACGTGCGATTGCAATCGCGTCGATTGGCTCGTCAGGGTTGCGCCGGAGGTTTACGAATCGGGTAACGCCGCTCCGCTTGCGGTGGTCTCCAGGGTGCGCCGCCTTCGTAGCGACGATGAGCGTTTCGGCGATCCGGGTTGATTCAGAGAATCCTACATATAGTCTTCCTGGCAACCCGCGCCTTGCGGCCCGGTTCCTTTCGTCGTGACTCACGACAACCCATTCGATGTTGTACTTATCGAGCAGCAGTTTCCGTATTGGTGCCCAGCGGCTTCCGGTCAGAGCTGTTGCGGGTAGCACGAATGCTAGTCGGCCACCTGGTTTCAGTTTCTCGTCGGCGAGTGTTATGAATGCGGAACCGAGTCCGGCGTACGTGCTTGCCGGCGTGCCGTTGAGGGTTCGCTGGAGCGCTCGGTTCATTTTGTCCGCGTCCTTCTTTGACAGGACGGAGCCGAAGATTGGGTTCCAGGCAGTGTTTTCTCTGCTGCCCGGCCCGCCGGCGCGTGTGTATGGCGGGTTCGCTATCACCAAGTCGCAATCTGGCATGAACAACACGTCGTGCTTGCGCTTGCCAGTTCCTGTTGTCCGGACAGGAGCTTCCGTGGCTTCCGGGAACATCGGCAAGTGGTCCGCTTGGCCTTTTCCTGTTGACCTCGCAAGGAAGTCAAGGCTGCCGAGGCGCGGCCGTATCTTGACGTCGTGCGGCATCCAGTATAGAGGCATGTCACTCACGACCTGCCGAGACTCTGCCATTGCCAGGGTGGCCGCGGTAAGGTGGATCGCCGCCGGAACGACGTCGTACCCATGGATTGTCTGTTCCAGCAACGTGCGCACCGTTTGTGGTTCTTCTGTCTGTTTGGCGTGACGCCGATGTTGTTTTAGCACCTCCTGGACGGCCGCCATCAGCAAGGTGCCGGTGCCGCACGCCGGGTCGGCGATTCGCAGTTTGCCAATTGCCTTGGGGTTCTCCCACACGATCTTTTTCCAAGGTTCTGCTTCACGGTCGAACGCAAGTCTCGCCAGGAGAATGGCTGCCGGAATCGTCGTGTAGTTGGTGGCGAGGAACTTCCGTGTCTTCAGCAGGCGATGGAAGATTCGTCCGGCGATATCGTGGCGGCGGATCACGCCGCGCTTCGCGATGGTTCGTGCTACAGGTTGCAGTTCCGACAGTGCAAGCGCAGCCGGTCGTGAAGGGACTGATCGAAGTGCCTCTGTTGCGTAGTGAAAGATTGGCCACCAGTTAATGTCGAGGATGTCCTTCCACTGACCTCTCAGCGTATCCGGGTCCGCCTCGGGATCCGGTGGCCGGATGCGTTTGTTGCGGTGTTCCTCGGGGAGAGACTCTGGTGCCAAGTTTTGTGCGAGAAGTTCCTGGAACAGGAGGGCGTTCAGCCAGATCAGAGCGCTCGTTGCGGCCGCGTCGCTGTCCTCTCCCGCATGTGGGTGTAGTGCGCCAACATTCTTCAGGAATTCGCTCGCGCGTGCGATTGCGCTGGATGCCTCGCGGATAGTATCTTCGACAAAACTGCTGGTTTCTGCACGTAGCCAGAAACTATGTAAACAGTCGGCGAGGGTCCGGATTGACCCTCCTGTTGTTCCGATGCTGGTCGCTGTGCTGTGCAGGTCAGCGAACAGACGGTATTGTGTCCCTAATTCTTTTGGTAATAGTTGTGAGAATCTCAGGTCGTTGCAGGTTTCCAGTTCTGTTCGTGCCCGGCTCTCGGGCATGCCTTGTAGCGACTTCGGGTAAACAAGTGTGAAGGCGCAGGACACTGGGAGTCCGCGCCACAGAAGTGGGTGCTTTGGTAGGCGCTTCTCTGCGTCGGCTACGACGGTTCGCGCGGGCGCGAATTCGGCCTCAATGTCCCAGAGCTCCGGAGCAATGATCGATGGATGCTGGCCCTCGTAGACACGCCTCTGGTGCCGGATGCGGCCGGCGTAGAGAGGATTGGTCAGCAGGCAGTGGAGGTGTCCGCGACGGAACGGCAGCCCGCCCGTTAGGGTTCCATCCGCGGCGAAGCGTCGCTTGGTGCGCAGTCCCATACGGTCCGCGTCGGCCTTCACCTGCCGGAGCGTTCCGTGCTGCCGGTACAGCGCATAGAGCGTCCGGACCGTTTCGGCCTCAGCCTCGTTGATGCGCAGCGTGCGCTCGTCCTTCTCATAGCCGAGCGGTACGCGGCCGCCCATCCATAGTCCCTTGCGCTTGGAGGCAGCGACCTTATCGCGGATCCGCTCGGCCGTGACCTCCCGCTCGAATTGTGCGAAGGACAGCAGCATATGTAGCGTCAGTCGTCCCATGCTGGTCGCGGTGTTGAAGGACTGAGTCACCGAGACGAAAACCGCGCCGGCCGCCTCGAGCCGCTCGACGAGCTTCGCAAAGTCGGAGAGGGAACGGGTCAGCCGGTCGACCTTGTAGACCACAATCTGCTCGACGAGACCGGCATCGATGTCGGCGAGCAAGCGCTGTAGGCCCGGGCGCTCCAGGGTTCCTCCCGAGATCCCCGCGTCCTCGTAGACGGTTGGCAGCAGCACCCAGCCCTCCGCTTTCTGGCTCGCGACATACGCGGCGCAGGCCTCTCGCTGCGCATCGAGGGAGTTGAAATCCTGTTCGAGACCCTCTTCAGCGCTCTTTCGGGTATAGATGGCGCAACGGATTTTCGTCATGTTAGGCCTTGCGCTTGGGCATCAGACCGAAAAAGCGTGGTCCTGACCAGTGTGTGCCGGTGATTCGCTTTGTGATGGCGGTGAGGGACGGGTAGGTTTTGCCGTCGAACCGATAGCCGTTATCGAGTACCTCGACCTGGTAGGTGCGGCCATTCCACTCGCGGACGAGATGGGTGCCGGCAGAAACGGACCCTGCGGGAGCAGAGTGTTTTGGTGTGCCGTTCGCCATGGCGGCCAGAGCGCGTCGGGTTGCGGCCGAATGCCCCCCATGGGTCCGACATTGGCGTTCGTACGCAAGAACGCGGCGCAGGAGAGCGCGTGAGAGCGAGCTTGGCGGAACGGACCCAAAGGTCTGCTCCCAGGCCCGCCGCAGGCTGGCGAGGTCCAAACCGTCCAGAACGACCCTCCGGCCAACTCTTGTATCCTGCGGCATCACCGGACACTCGCTCTTTTGCCCGGTAAAGTCCAGTCCAATGGGGGACTTCCGGGGTGCGCAGGTCGCTGCCTACAGCTCGCCCCACAGCCGATTTGAGCCAGCCGTGTGCACCACCCCCGGTGGGCCTGTCGCCCGCCACCCGCAGCCCAGGGGTCGGAAGCCAGCCCTGCGGCTCGAAATACCCAGGATTCTGCGCGGATTCCAAGGGCGTCTAAGCTGCTGATTTGTGGTCTTTTCAAAAGGGCTGAGTTTTGGCACAGGACGGGACACCCTCGTTTCAAATCGGAATTCTGCGGAGCACCGGACACCTTCCGCGGAGGACCGGAGTCACTTGAAGGTGCAAACTGCTGACTTCCTGGGCGTTCGAGTATTTTGACCAGACGACCACGGGCGCGCCACCCCATCCTGTTCAAGCATTGCCGTGAATGCCCCATTGGGTTATATTGTGTCGGATGCAGACGGTGGCCGAAACCCCGACCTTTTCCCGTCAGGCCGACAAGCTGTTCAGCGAGACAGAGAGACGCGAACTGATTGACTTCCTCGCGGAAAATCCCATGGCGGGCGATGAGATACCGGGAACGGGCGGTGTTCGAAAGCTGCGTTTCGGGGCCTTGGGCCGTGGCAAGCAAGGCGGTGCGCGAGTGATCTACTTCTATGGTGGCGAAGACATGCCGGTCTATGCACTTCTCGCCTATGCAAAGTCGGCAAAGACGGACCTGAAACCGTACGAGCGGCGAACGGTGTCCGCGCTTGTGGCGGCGATCAAGGCCGCCGGGAAGGAGAAGGAGAAGAAATGAGCACGTTCGGAGAGGACTTGATTCAATCGCTCGAAGAGGCTCTGGCCCATGCAAAGGGCGGAGGTCCCGCCATCGTTCATGCACCCGTAGTGCCACGCGAGGTTCGGAAGCAAGCGAAGCTTACGCAGGCACAGATGGCGCCCCTGATGGGCATGAGCCTGTCCGGCTATCGGAAATGGGAGCAGGGCACACGCCGGGTCAGCGGCCCGGCGGCGACGCTCCTGTGCGTGATCCAGAAGGAACCCGAGGCCGTCAGGCGCGCGTTGATGCACAGCAGGGGGACACGGACGAACTATACCCCCAAGATTGGAAAAGTCGTCGGGAAATCTCCAATCCCCAAGTAAAGGACGCGGCAGATCGGTACGAGCATGTCCGACTGATCCTAAGCGGTCAATCCTCTGGCACGGGTGTCGTCTTGCCCTTGATGAACGCCACCGGAATGGCTATCGAGTTCTATCTCAAGTGCCTTACAGCGAAAATCATTCACGTTCCCGAACAGGATATCTTCAGGACAGGCATCCGCCGTAAATACGTCGACTACTATCATTCGTGCCGGACTCATTTGTCGCTTGAGAAGGACGCGCTCGAGCCTCGCCGGGTAGAGTCACCGGCGATGGGCAAAGTCAGTGCCATTCCAAAGGTCGGTAGAGCCGACGCCGGCTCTTAAAACGTCCTACATGAAGACGACCAAAGCATTCCGGTTGCAGGAAGTTCGCCAATCTCATACAGCTCGAGTTTATGGAAGGGACAGGTTGTACCTTCTATTTATTCATCCGCTGAGCCCATGGGTCGGAAGTCAGCCCTGCGGCGCGCAATACCCTGGATTCTGCGCGGATTCCAAGGGCGTCTAAGCTGCTGATTTGTGGTCTATTTCAAAAGGGCCGAGTTTTGGCACAGGACGGGGTGTAAGCTGGAGTAGGTGTGGGAAAAGTGCCTAAATTGGATGACGCGCCTAGTCTCGACCGGCAAAGGGGCCGTGGCGCTGGGTCGGGGGTGTCTTCGGTCAATACGACCGCACCGGGACGAGCTTCGAGCTTGAGCCCGGACGAACCTCGGTACGCATTCTTAGAGGTTCCCGCCGTGGCTCTGGATCGCGAAGACCTGATGTACTATGTCGAGACGTTGGCGAAAGAGTCGATCGGTTCGAATATGCCGTTACGGTTCGAAGCGGAAGTACGAGACCTGTTGTTGATGACGGCAAACGCCGCATTAAGGCAAGAGGGATGATTTTCAACCCTTTCTGTAGGATTGTGTCATATTCATTTCCGATTCATTTCCGACCCGAAAGCCTCGGTGAAAGAGACTGTCGAGATTTCGGAGGAATTCCCTGTGGGGGCCAAAGACACGATGAAGAAGGGGTTCGGAGAATGCGCAGAGCCTTGGCCTGAAGAGCGCGGGCTCGGAATAAGAGCGTTGATGGAGACAGGTCAATGGCAATAAAGACAGTATCGGAGCGACTGAATACCGCTCTGGAGCTGCCCAGCGGTGCACGGTTCTACAGCTGCGCCTTGCAGGTCAACCCATTCGCCTACTTGGGGCGGCACAACAAGCCGACGTCGTTCAAGAACGAGGATGAATACAACGCGGCCATCGTTGATGCTTGCCACGAGGTAGGAATCGAGGTTATCGGGGTCACGGACCACTACCGGGCTGACGAATCCAGGGGGTTGGTGAAGACTGCCCGAGCCGCGAACTTGTTTGCATTCAGCGGCTTCGAAGCCGTGACCAAGGACGGCGTGCATTTTTTGTGCCTGTTCGATCCAGACAAGGACGACATGCTGGAACGGTTCATTGGTGAGTGCGGTGTCCACGATACGAAAACGGCTTCACCGACGGGAAGCCTCGATTCCATTGAACTTCTGGCGCAGGCGAAGGAGTGGGGCTCGATCTGTGTGGCCGCACATGTGGCGGCCGATGGCGGGCTATTAAGGAAACTCAACGGACAGCCTCGTGCGAATGCTTGGAAATCGCCCGATCTTCTGGCTTGTGCTCTCGCTGGTCCGATTTCAGACGCGCCCGACAATATACGGCCGATTCTTAAAAACAAGGATGCGGAACACAAGCGCCCGCGCCCCGTAGCAGTGATAAACGCCTCGGATGTGAATAGCCCTGAGGACCTCAAGAAAGACGGTGCCTCGTGTTTTATCAAGATGTCGAGCGTCTCGGTCGAGGCGTTGCGGCAGGCCTTCCTCGACCCCGAGTCTCGCATCCAGCTGAACAGCGATCCGCAACCGGAACCGCATGCGGAATTCCAGGCGGTGACGTGGGAAGGCGGTTTTCTCGACGATACGTCGGTTCACTTCAACGGCAACCTGAATGTCCTGGTAGGTGGGAGAGGAACCGGCAAATCGACCGTGATCGAAAGCATGCGCTATGTGCTCGGGCTTGAGCCTCTTGGGGAGGAAGCGCGGAAAGCGCATGAGGGGGTTATCCGGCACGTTCTGCGCTCCGGGACGAAAATCTCCTTGCTGGTGCGGTCACACAAACCATCCGTGCGGCGCTACACAATCGAACGGTCAGTCCCGAATCCCCCGATTGTGAAAGACGAAGCCGGAGAAGTGTTGACGCTCTCGCCGAAAGACGTGATGCCGGATGTGGAGGTGTTTGGGCAACACGAGATTTCCGAACTGACAAAGAGCCGGGAGAAGCTGACTGTGCTGCTGGAACGGTTCGTTGAGCGAGATGCAACCCTTTCGGGACGGAAATCGACGCTCCGGCTAGAACTGGAACGCTCGCGTAGCCGCATCATCAATGTCCGGCGTGAGATGAAAGCGTTCGATGAGCGGCTTGCGACGCTGCCGAACCTAGAGGAGACGCAGAAGCGGTTCCAGGAAGCCGGTCTAGAAGAACGCCTGAAGGAAAAGAGCCTCCTTATCCGAGAAGAGCGCGTATTCGCCAATGTCAGGGAACGTCTTGATCCAGTGCGCGCGTTGTACAGTGAACTGAGCGCGATACTTCCAGTGGATGCAGCTTTTGTCGCTCCGAGAGCCCTGGAAGGGCTACCGAATGCGGAACTTCTCGCCGAGATTGCGGTGTTTTTGGGGACGCTGAGCACGAAACTGAAGACGATCGCCGACCAACTTGAGAAGGCACTGGCGGAAGCGGACGGTGCCGTTGCAGGGGCTGAAGCCCGCTGGGAGGAGAAACGCAAGACCGTCGAGAAAACATACGAAAAGCTTTTGCGTGAGCTACAGAAGTCGAAGATCGACGGCGCAGAGTTCATCCGCCTAAGGAAGCAGATTGAAGAGCTACGGCAGCTAAAGGAGAAAAAAGAGAACTTGGGACGCGACTTGGTGAGTCACGAGGCGCACCGCCGCAAGTTGCTGTATGAATGGGAGGACACGAAAGCGAGCGAGTACCGCGAATTTCAAAGCGCAGCTAAGAAGGTTTCCCGCAAGCTCCGTAACCGCGTGCGGGTTGAAGTCACAATGGCGGGGAATCGTGAGCCACTGGAACGGCTATTGCGTAAGGTGGGTGGCAATCTGAGCGCCGCTCTGGAGCGGCTCTGGTCTGTCGAACAACTCTCGCTGCCAGACTTGGCGCAGCGCTGCCGTGGAGGCAAAGAGGCGCTGATGAAAAACTACTCGTTCCCGTCCGGATCTGCCGAAAGAATTTCGCAAGCAGACCCGGAGCTGTTCATGAGAATTGAGGAACTGGACCTTCCTGCAACGACCAAGATCGAACTGAACACGGCCGCGGACGAGGAACCGCCCACATGGCAGACGCTGGAAGCCCTGTCGACGGGGCAGAAGGCGACGGCAGTGCTACTGTTGTTGCTGTTGGAATCTGAAGCCCCTCTTGTTGTCGATCAGCCGGAAGACGATCTCGACAACCGCTTTATCACCGAGGGCGTGGTGCCGATTATGCGGCAGGAAAAACGGCGCCGACAATTCGTCTTCTCGACCCATAACGCGAACATCCCGGTCCTCGGAGATGCGGAGTTGATTCTGGGCCTAGCCGCGTCGGGAGAAGCTGGAGAAGGGCGAGCCAGAATAGCGACCGAACACATGGGGTCTATTGATTCGAAGCCGGTGTGTGAGCTGGTGGAGGAGATCCTCGAAGGCGGCAAGGATGCCTTCGAGATGCGGCGTTCAAAGTATGGATTCTGAGGCATGACAACACACACCGAATTGCTGGAAATCGTCAACAACGGAGAAAACTCCGGTGTTGAGTTCAAGCGCGACACCGTACAAAACCACGATCTGGCGAAGGAGCTGGTCGCCTTCTCGAACCTTGCAGGCGGGATGATTCTTCTAGGCATTGAAGATGACGGTAGCATATCGGGAATCACCAGAGGCAATCTCGAAGAATGGGTAATGACGACATGCCGTGACAAGATCAGGCCGGCAATCATCCCGTTCTATGAGGTTGTCCGAGGCGTTGAACCCGGCAAGGACGTGGCGATTGTCCGCGTGACGCGAGGCTTCGACGTTCACAGCCTCTGGCATCAGAACGGCAATAAGTACTACATCCGAGTTGGCACCCAAAGCAGGGAAGCGGCTCAAGAGGAGCTACGGCGATTGTTTCAGCAGCGCGGGGCAATCCGTGCAGAGCTGCAGCCGGTTTCGGGAGCTGTAATGACCGACTTGGACCGGCGGCGGCTTCAGGACTACTTCGGTCGCGTTCGGGAACAGGAAGTGCCTGATGATGATGATGAAGCGGGCTGGAGAACCCTTCTAGTCAACACGGAGATCATGACCGAGGAGGGTGTCAGCGTTGGGGGAATGCTGTTGTTCGGGAAGACACCGAACCGCTTTCTCCCTCATGCTGGGATTGACGCCATGGCCTTTCTTGGGACGGAAAAGGACTACGCTGCACGCGAACACAAAGCTTTACGCGGGCCGATTACACCCTTGCTCGATGCAAACGGCGAGATCGTTGAAAACGGCTTGGTTGAGCAGACGCTAGAGTTCGTACGTCGCAACGCACCGGGAACCGCTGACCTTGAAGGCGGGAGACGAGTGGAAAAGCCTGCCTATCCCCCCGAGGCTCTTCGCGAAGGCATCGTCAACGCGCTGATTCATCGAGACTACCTGCTGACTAGCACAGGTGTTGAGCTGAGCCTCTATAGCGACCGGTTAGCAATCATATCGCCGGGCAGGCTACCGAACGGGATTACGCCGGAGCGGATGCGCGCCGGAACGCGGGCGTACCGGAACCACCTCCTTAAAGAGGTCATGCGCGACTACCGCTATCTTGAGCACATGGGAATGGGCATTCCGCGAAAGATCATCGCAGGGATGCAGAAACACAACGGTACGGAGCCTGAGCTGATTGAGGAGGGGGAACGCTTCATCTTGGTGGTCCGGAACATACCCGCCGCCAAACTGGAACTTACACCGGCGGATGCCATTATCACGGTGCATGCGGAAGGAGACCCGTTGCCAGGAGTGGATGTTTTGGTGCTACATCCGAACAAGACTTGGAGGCTGGGAACGACCGACGAAGCTGGCGAAGCAGCCTTCGGTCTACACAGCACCCATCTTCCGATAACCGTGTATGCTGCTGCGGCCGGGTATGCCTCACAGCTCGAGCGGGAGTGGATTCCGCGGCAAGGCGGTCTTCTATTAGAGCTCAATCCGCTCCCGGACGGCGGCTCGGCTATTTTTTTTGAACGTACTGGGCACTTGCCGGGGCTTCGCGGTCGCCTGAATCCCATACGAGACACCCATGACAGGACGTATCTGTACGCGGACAACATCGCCATCGATCAGGGGCGGCAGCAGCCGGTAGATTTTCGACTGGGAAAGCCGATGAGACTCACGGACGCCTACGGGTTCGAGTTGTCGGTGCGCATTCTTGACATCGTCGGCAAGTCAGCGTTGGTGGAATACCGGAAGATTGAGCCCTGAAGATGAAAAGGTCCCTAATCTTCTCCTTAAGCAACGGTTTTTGAGCAAACGTTCCCCGTCCTGTGCCAAAACTCGGCCCTTTTGAAATAGACCATAAATCAGCAGCTTAGTGTCTGTGTTTGCGACCGGACCAAGGGCCGTGGCCAGCGAGAACAGGTCACGGCGTGCAAAGTCCGCGAATTCGGGGATATCGTGTTCGCGGCTGCCGGCGTCAGTCACGCCGCGGGGCCATTCTCACTCGACGCAATCACTGTGGATCTACGTCAAGAGGGCGTACCTCTTTGGGACCGGGTCAGGATGTTTGATCACAGAACGGAAGTGGCCTTCAACGAGGCCCACAACGGAAGGCCGGAGACCGGCCCCGCCTTCTTCACGTACATCCTTGGCTTCAT
This sequence comes from Candidatus Marinacidobacterales bacterium, assembly GCA_965219415.1. Taxonomy (GTDB): domain Bacteria; phylum Acidobacteriota; class Vicinamibacteria; order Marinacidobacterales; family DATDRI01; genus CBDCNP01. Next base: position 4,257,673 of record CBDCNP010000002.1, on the reverse strand, counting down.
GTTGGAAGGTCGACCGGTTGCTTACACTGGAGAGTTCAGGAGTTCAGGTGGGGACGTGGAGATCGCGGCGCGGGAGGATCTGCCCGAGGGTGAGGTAATATTCAGGGGACAGCCCGATATCGTTGACCACCTCTCCAGTGTCAGTATTCCCGATGGTGTGGGGGACCTAGAGAGGCCGTCTAGGCAGGACATAGTCGCGGTGCTTGTAGCGATCATTGATCGCCAAGCGGAGCGCGTGCCCACCAAGGTCGGTGGACCAGTCGACGTCATCGTCCTAACCGCCAACGGTACTGAGTGGGTGCACCGTGAGCCCGAGTCCGAGTGCCCCGACCGCGAGTAGCGCTACCTAAGAGACACCTGTGCACTGATGAGCGCAGACACGGGCGGCCCGCGCCTGCGCCCCGGTCGTTGGTCGTCAGGTCACCATGTCGTCATGAGCATCCCGTCCTGTGCCAAAACTCGGCCCTTTTGAAATAGGCCATAAATCAACAGCTTAGCGTCTGTGTTTTGCGACCGGGCCAAGGGCTGTAGGCTCTACAATCGTCTGGACCGAGGGTGTTATCTTCAGCTCCATGATGACCTACCACGTGCGGTTCTTACTGCTCGTTGTGGCTGGCTGGGTCAACCGCCAGCAGCAGGATGTGATTGATTACCTGCGAGAGGAGAACCGTGTGCTCCGAGCCGGGCTTCGGGGCAAGCGTCTCAGGCTCTCTGACGAAGACCGGCGCAGGCTTGCCGTCAAGGCCCAGGCCTTGGGCCGCGAGGTGCTGGCCCAGATTGCATCGGTTGCCACACCCGCTACGCTGCTGCGCTGGTACCGCTGCCTCATCGCAGCCAAGTACGATGGCAGCAAGAACCGGAGTCCAGGCCGACCTCCGACGGCGAAGGACATCCGTGAGCTCATTGTACGTGTTGCGCGGGAGAACCCGACGTGGGGCTATACGCGCCTGCGGGGCGCACTCAAGAACCTCGGACATGAACTCGGACGCAACACCATCAAGAGGGTTCTCGCCGAGCACGGTATCGCACCTGCCCCGGAGCGGGGCAAGAGCATGTCGTGGAGCACCTTCCTCAAGGCTCATTGGGGCGCTATCGCCGCGACAGACCTGTTCACGGTCGAGGTTGTGAACCCGTTCGGGCTCGTCCGCTACCATGTCCTGTTTGTCATCGATATCGCCACTCGCTGCGTATGCATCGGTGGGATAACCTCGGACCCAAACGGGGAGTGGATGAAGCAGGTGGCAAGGAACCTCACTGACATGTGGGATGGTTTCCTCCTTGGCAAGCGATACCTCATCCACGACCGGGACCCGCTATTCACCGAGGCGATACGTGGGCTGTTGAGAGATTCAGGCGTGAAGCCCCTCCGCCTTCCCGCTAATAGTCCGAATCTGAACGCCTACGCGGAAAGATTCGTTCTCTCCATACGTCGAGAATGTCTGGACCGCTTCGTACCTCTCAGTGAGCGACACCTACGGACAGCAGTAACCGAATACGTAGTGCACTATCACACAGAACGGAACCACCAAGGTCTCGGCAACGAGCTCATCACACCTCTGCCGGCAAGTGCGAATGACGCTGGCCCCATCGTGTCGCGAGAGCGACTTGGGGGCATTCTCAACTACTACTACCGTGCCGCGTAGATTGTCGCCGGCGACGGTAGCCCCTCGGTGGGCTCGGTCGGCGTAGCGTGGAAACAGCTTCAGGAACATGCTTCGATATTCGCTCTCGACTCGGTGGTCGTCTGCATGGTGACGACCCGTCCGCCCAAGACGATTGTAGAGCCTACAGCCCTTGGCCCAGTCGCAAACACAGACGCTAAGCTGTTGATTTATCGGCTATTTCAAAAGGGCCGAGTTTTGGCACAGGACGGGGTCTCCCTGTCGAAGTACGTTGCCGCTTGCGAGCGCGTCATAGAAGCCGCGGGGCTATCGCCCGAGCTGCACGCAAACGGCACCAACATCGAAGGGGATTGGGACGAAGTATTTTGCGTGGTGAAGCGATGTCACGAAGTCGTCCACGAAATGGGCGCACCGCGCATCCATACGAATATCAAGCTTGGAACGCGTGCCGACCGAAGCCAGACGATGAAGAATAAGATCACGAGCGTGACGAGCAAGAAATAGCCCGATAGTTCTCGAAGAACGGACGAAACTCGTCGAACGGTGCTTTCGCCATTAAGTGTTGGTGAGATGACGCTAGACTTTACGGTGCATTAAATTACAGCCCAAATAGCGCTCACGACTTTCGCTGCGCGCTAAATGGAGCGTAAGCGCCTGTGCCTTCTATTTATTTATCCGCACGCACCAAACTTGAATAATCTCCGGTCTGCCAGCACCATGCCGGCATGATTTCGTCGTTGGTTCCCGCTCTCATCTCCGGCTTCAAGGCTCGTCGCGAGCTGGCTCCTGAGAATGTCGCTCTTCGGCAGCAGCTCGTCGTCCTCCGCCGTTCCGTGAAACGGCCACGGCTCTCGGATGAAGCCCGAATTGTTCCTGACGTGGCCGTCGTGTCCAAGAATACAAACGAACTCAAGACCCTTGGGCCGCCTTGGCCCGGTCGCAAACACAAACACTAAGCTGCTGATTTATGGTCTATTTCAAAAGAGCCGAGTTTTGGCACAGGACAGAGTAGATTATCTTTTTCCAGGAGGTGCGACATGCGCAAGAACCTCAAACCCGAAGAGCTAGGCGACCTGCTTACCGGCTCGACCGTGGCGATTCTCGCGACCCACATGCAAAACGGCCACTCGTTGTTGTCGCCGGTCTGGCACGAGTTCAGGGACGGCGGGTTCACGGTGATGACCTTCGCAAAGGATGTGAAGACCAGGCACCTCGACCATAACCCCATGGCATCCGTCGTAGTAGCCGACAGCCAGCCGCCGTATCGGGGCATTGAAATACGAGGAGAGGCTAAGGTTTCGCACCCGACTGACGACCTCGACATCCTACGACGCCTTGCCATCCGCTATCTCGGTGAGGCTCGAGGAAACGATTATGCCGATGGTATGAAGGAAATCGACTTTGCGATGATCCGTCTCGAGCCGGGAACACTTCGCACCTGGGATTACAGCGACGAGGAGATGCTGACCTAGTTCGTGGCTATTCACAAGAATGGAACATCACCGGCCAAAAGCGGCTCGATGTGGGTGTAGAGGTGTGCCTTCTATTTATTCATTCGCCAGCCCATGGGTCGGAAGTCAGCCCTGCGGCGCGAAATACCCTGGATTCTGCGCGGATTCCAAGGGCGTCTAAGCTGCTGATTTGTGGTCTATTTCTAAAGGGCCGAGTTTTGGCACAGGACGGGAGGTGCCCGCGGCGGAACGGTAGACCGCGTCCTGTGCCAAAACTCGACCCTTGTGCTCCGCAGAAAGTCTATCCAGCGTTGATTGCGCGTCTTAGACCTGCTATGATCGGCTGCTTCTTGTCGATCTTCTTTTTTGCGGATCACAGCCGGTAGGTGGCGCAGCGCCTCCGCAGCTACCAGCTCCGCAAGGAGGCCGGTTTGCGCTATCATGAATCAACCCAAGGCCATCGACCCGACACAATTTCCTCATGAGTATGCTGCAGTCTTTTCAATGGTTGACGCTTGCTATCACCGCGGTCGGGGTCGTGGGTTGCAGTTCCTCCATGTCCCCATCCTCGACCACGGAACCCGAGTCATCTCCACCGGCCGAGACTGCCGAACCCGAGGCGAGAGCCGAGTACACCGTCACTTTCGATGCTTCCTGGAGTAAATCGACCCATCCCGAAGACTTTCCTCCCAACCCACACTTCTCCGGATTGATCGGTGGCACGCACAACGACGACATTCGCTTCTGGATGCCCGGAAGGAAGGCTTCGGATGGGATCAAAACCATGGCCGAAAGGGGTCTTAAAACCCCTCTCAACGAAGAGATTCGAGCGGCTCGCGACGAGGGAACGGCGGACAGGCTTCTTTCAGGTGATGGCATTCCTCGATCGCCTTCAAGCGTGTCTCTCGATTTCGCGATCCGGCGCGATTACCCTCTGGTGACGTTGGTCTCGATGGTGGCACCGAGCCCCGATTGGTTCACCGGGGTTTCGGCCTTGAGCCTTCTCGAAGGAGGCCAATGGGTCGAGGAACTAACAGTGGAGCTCTTTGCTTACGACGCAGGCACGGACAGCGGAACGACTTACAACTCCGCCGACGATCCCACCTCACCTCGCGAGTCGATCCAGCGAATCGACGGACGTCCGCTTGCGGTTGGCGGCCAAGTCGCTCTGGTGGGGACCTTCACCTTTACTAGGCGCTAGGCTCACGCTTGGTGCGAGCGGGCCAGTCGGCAGGGACCGGTTTCATCGGACGACAATAACGCTGCAATCGTCGTGGTTTTGCTCATACCGACGGCGCAACTCCTCCACCGTTCGATCGATGTCGTCTCCAGCAACGCAGCAGAGTCCATGCCCGTCGTGTCCAAAAACACAAACGAACTCAAGACCCACGCGCCGGGACGTTTCGGATTAGAGGTGTCTAGGCTTGGTTGTGCCTTCTATTTATTCATCCGCCAGCCCCATGGGTCGGAAGTCAGCCCTGCGGCGCGAAATACCCTGGATTCTGCGCGGATTCCAAGGGCGTCTAAGCTGCTGATTTGTGGTCTATTTCTAAAGGGCCGAGTTTTGGCACAGGACGAGGTCTCGCGCGTCGTCGACCTGGGTCTCTGACTTCAGGCGATCGAGGAGGCAGTGCAGCAGGATGCTGATCGTCGTGAGCCGCTGCTGACCGTCTACCAACTCCAGTTGGTTGACCCCGGCGGTGTGGTGCCCGGCGAGGCAGACGATCGTGCCTAACAGATGCGAGTCTGCGGCTTCGAGGATCGTCAAGTCGTCCCACACGTCCTGGACCTGATGCTGCTTCCACGAATACCGTCGCTGGTAAGCCGGAATCACGTACTGCTCGTTATCGGATCCCAGGAGTTGGGAGATAGTCAGCGATGTCGGCGTGATTTTCATGATGCGTGCCCGAAACGCCTCGCCTGTGCATCGTCAAAACTGCTCCGCCCACGAAATCAAGGACTTACGCTCCGCTTGAATTCCGGGCCGAAGACGGGGTGCTTCCGCTATTAAGTGTTGGTGAGATGACGCTAAGACTTTACGCTGCATTAAATTACAGCCAAAATAGCGCTCGTGACCTTCGCTGCGCGCTAAATGGAGCGTAAGCGCCTTTTTTGCAAAGGGATGCGTACACATCACCAACAGCAAACAGCGCAAGCACCCGCGGATGAATAAATAGAAGGCACAGGATAAGATTAGGCCGCGCAAACCGCCTGATTCCGGGGAAAGTCGAATATGAGCTCGCCTAGGAAGTCCGTACTCGCCGTTGTCTTGGCTCTCACCACCTCGTCGGCCTGTCAACCTGAGACCCAGCCGGACGTCATCGTGGTGGGGGCTGGAATCTCGGGGCTCTCGGCCGCTCTAGAGGCCGAGCGCGGTGGCGCCCGGGTCGAAGTGATCGACATGGGCTCCGTTTTCGGGGGACATGCGGTTATGGCGCACGGGGGACTCGCGATCGTGGGGACGCCCATTCAAGAGGCCGCCGGGATCGAAGACAGCGTCGAGCTCGCCTACTCCGATTTCTTGAATTGGGGAGAGGATCCCGACCCGGATTGGGTCCGCTACTACGTCGAGCACTCGCGGGAAGAAATCTACGACTGGCTTCAAGAGTTGGGAGTCCGGTTCGAAGATCTGATGTTCCATCCGGGCAACAGCGTCATGCGGTTTCACAATATCGAGGGCCGCGGACTGGGACTGGTCAAGCCAATCTATCTCGCCACCTTGAAATCGGGGGACGTGGGCTTCCGATGGAACACGCGCGTCGATGATCTCATCATCGAAGGGGGAAACGTGGTGGGCGTCCGGGGCACGAACGCTCGAAGCGGTGAAAGCATCGAGCTCCGCGCCAACGGGGTCGTCATCGCCACCGGAGGGTTTCAGAGCAATTTGGAGAAAGTGAGGGAGCTTTGGAACAAGGACATGCCCTTCCCGGAGCGCATACTCGCCGGTTCAGGATGGAACTCTCAAGGATACGGTTTGGAGCTGGCCGAAAAAGCCGGTGCCGAGTTCCATCGACTCGATCATCAATGGAACTACGTGACGGGGCTCCCTGATCCTCGCTACGAGGAGGGAATCCGGGGTGTGAACGCGCTCGCCTACGACGCAATTTACGTCAATATGAGCGGGGAGCGCTTCGTCAACGAATGCCTTTCTGCCAAGTACACCCTGCCGGCGCTCCTGGAGCAACCGACCGGGAGTTACTGGGCCGTATTCGACGAAGAGGGCAAGAAGGATTTCATGATCACCGGCTCGGGTTGGAGTCGCGAGAGAATCGACCAACTGGTTTTCCGCGACGAAGCGATCACCAAGATCGCGGATACGATCGAAGGGTTGGCGAAAGCCACCGGTCTACCGGAGGACGCGCTCGGGCGAACGGTAACCCGTTTCAACCAAATGGTGAAGCAGCAGAAGGACAAGGATTTCGATCGGCTCGCGCCGGATAACGATCCGCGATGCCGTGACCTAAAGGCGCTCGAGGTGCCGCCGTTCTACGCCATCCATTTGTATCCGCTGGCTCGCAAGAGCATGGGGGGTATCGCGGTCGACACCGCGGCTCGCGTTTTAGATACAGAGGGGCACGTGATACCCAGCCTCTACGCCGCGGGAGAAGCATCGGGGCTCGCCGGCATCAACGGAAAGGCCGGCCTCGAAGGGACGTTTCTCGGGCCCTCGATTGTGATCGGTCAGATGGCGGGCCGCACCGCGGCGGCCGAGCTTGGAGCGTCGCACCGCGCTGCGCCGAGCGCGCCGCCTCAAGAGACACCCCGGGAAATGGAATTCACCTCCGCGGATAGCGCCCAATGCACTAAGTGTCATGATCTCGAAGCACTCGTCCCCGCGGAGCGGCCCGGCTATCTCCACTTCGAGCTGGTCCACGGTGTGGTCTTGGAACAGAAGGCCGAGTGCGTCCAATGCCACGGGGAGCTCTTTCCCTACCGGGAAGACCGGCATCGCACCTCACCGATTCGGAAAGTCGCGGTTTGCGGCAACTGCCACGGTCTTTAGACTGAACGGCTTCAAAGAGACCGACCCACACTACCCTTTACCCTGCTTTTTTGCGGATTCGGAGGCCCTCTTGTCCATTTCCTCCAGCGGTACGTCTTCGACGAGCGTCGCAATGGACCAGGTGTGCCCGAAAAGATCCTTCACGATCCCGTCCTGTGCCAAAACTCGGCCCTTTAGAAATAGACCACAAATCAGCAGCTTAGACGCCCTTGGAATCCGCGCAGAATCCAGGGTATTTCGCGCCGCAGGGCTGACTTCCGACCCATGGGGCTGGCGGATGAATAAATAGAAGGCACACCTGCCGCTCACACAGACCTCATGGGTGCTTCCGCCATTAAGTGTTGGCAAAATGACACTAAGACTTTACGGTGCATTAAATTACAGCCATGGTCTTTCAAAAGGGCCGAGTTTTGGCACAGGACGGGGTGCCGAGTGTGCAATTTTCGTCCGCCACAAATGTGCAATTTACAGCCGCCGCTAACACCATCCGCTCCCAGTTCTCGTCGAGCACGTGCGCGGCCCCCGGAAGACCCTTGCGCAAGCACCAATCCTGGAACTTGGCCTTCTTCGTCTCGCACTCCTGCAGGCTGGTGGCGTAAGGGATCGCCGTCAACAGCGGCTTGGCCTGCGCCTAGTCCCTTTTCGGAATCCGGTCCAGTACGTTGACATGCGGACGCTGTTCGAAGGGACTCGAAGAGGCGTTCCGTTTTCTCGACGGAGTACCCAAGGAGATTCTGTTTGACCAGGATGCGTTCGGTCATCGTCGAGGACCGGCGGTGGGAGGGCGGCCCGTTAGTCGAGAATCCGGAGTTTGTTCGCTTCGCGCATCACTGGCAGTTCCGAGCCCGTGGCCGCCGGTACGTTGGCACGACGGCTCGCCGTTCTCAGCCACCTGTGCCTTCTATTTATTCATGCGCGGGCACTGAACTTGATTAGTCTCCGGTCTGCCGGCAACATGCTTGCGTGATTTTGTCGTTTGTTCGCGCTCTCATCTCTGCCTTCAAGGCTCGTCGCGAGCTGGCTCTTGAGAATGTCGCTCTTCGGCAGCAGCTCGCCGTCCTCCACCGTTCGGTGAAACGGCCACGGCGGACTCGGTTGTGCCTTCTATTTATTCATCCGCCAGCCCATGGGTCGGAAGTCAGCCCTGCGGCGCGAAATACCCTGGATTCTGCGCGGATTCCAAGGGCGTCTAAGCTGCTGATTTGTGGTCCATTTCTAAAGGGCCGAGTTTTGGCACAGGACGGGATTCAAGCAGCCTTTGGAAAGGTACAAACTGCTGACCCGCTGGGCGTTCGAGTATTTTGACCAGACGTGTTGAGAATCTTGCACCCGATCCTTGCCTCACCTCTCTGTGCCGCCAACCCTCTCGCTCGCATCGCTGAGCCCACGATAGCCTTGTAGCGATGGAACGTTGTCTCGACTTTGCTCCGTTTGCTGTAGCCCGATTCTGTGTGCCACTTTCGTTTGCCGAGCCGAGCTTGTGCTGCAATGTTGCGATTGCGCTGTCGGCTGCTCGCCGGCCCCGATGCGAGCAGGGCGCCCTTGCGCGGCGGTATCAGCACCCTCGGCGAGCGATGAGCGCTGTGATTCTCGATTGCCTCATAGACGCCGCCGGCGTCGTATGCGGTGTCAGCTCTGGCCGATGAGATGGGACTGTCGATCTGTCCGACAAGCGATGCAACCCGCGATGAATCGCGGGCTCTTTTGCTCGTCAGCTTCAATTTCCACTTGTGTCTGACGGGTCTTCATCTTTTGCCTCAAATGGGAGCCTTTGAGGTAAGTTTGGCCAACCGATGGCCAGAGGAGGGTTCCCAACCGATCCAGAGAGTTTAATCATTCCCTCATCAAACGTGTCAAGTTGATCAATTCGGACGTCTTGGTTCACCGCTGTGGCCACGTGGATCGCATCTTTCGGTTTCACATCCATCGACCACACCAAGTCCCTCGCTCTCTCCGCAAGGAAGCGGTCCACCTCTCGGATTACGATCCAGTCATTACGAAAGAATGTCTCAATCTGACGTGCCTGCACATCAATCTTGGGATTTCCCTTCAACCATAAAACCTCTGCGATTGTGAGTGCTGATGTGATCACTGTGACATCGCCGCGCTCAGCAGCGTCAAGCACTGGCTTACAATAGGGAACCTTATCCGGTTCTTTTTTCAGCCATCCGAGAAACACAACCGAATCCCAATACCGGTAGTCCATCTAGGCTTAGGTTCCGAGAATCCCAAGCACATCGTTGGCGCTAGGCAATTTTTCTTCTGGCTGTAATAGCGGCTGGAGATGGGTCACTTGGATACTCATCTTCTCTCCAGATACGCGCGATCGTATGTGTCCAGTAGCAGCAACACGTGTTCCGAAAAGTTTCAACGCAAGTTTCCATTCAACACGTTTGGTGAAGTAGCAACTAATCTGTCTCTCAGTCAGAGGATCAACTATTATGAATCGAGACTTGCCGTGAATAATGAGCCCTTTAAGTCTACCTTCAACCGTTCCGATGCTCGTAAATTCCGGAGCTAACACTTTCTCGACGTGTTGAACAAGCCGCCTGGAAAGAGGAACGCTGTTCCCTGCGCTGTTGCCGACTCTGACCTCAGGAGTTTCAGGATCGGCGAGCAGTGCGAGCTCGCGTAGCCTTTGCAAGGCGGACTCGGTAAAGTTTTCGGGACGCTCCGCCGACTGCTCTAGCAATCTAATCCCAGACGTTACCACAGTGGCAATGCGTAGCATTGCTTCCGCTGACACGTTCTCATTGCAAGGTTGTGGACGAACACCAAGCGTTAAACTGCCGCCTTTCGCTTCAGTAACCACGTAGCGCACAGCATCTCGCGCGGTAGCACCGACAACATCACGCCCGACCTCGCGCAGGAAGCCTGTCCACGCTTTGGCCGCGTCAACGAGACGCTGTAGTGTGACTTGCCCGTCTAGTTCAAGTCGTAGGGCAGTATTGGTGGGGGCGTTATTGGTGGGGGCGTCATCTCCAGTCACCTTCCGGTCACCCTGTCTCTCTTATGAACTGAGATTACCCCCAGGCGTACAACCAGTCAACTGTGCCTTCTATTTATTCATCCGCCAGCCCATGGGTCGGAAGTCAGCCCTGCGGCGCGAAATACCCTGGATTCTGCGCGGATTCCAAGGGCGTCTAAGCTGCTGATTTGTGGTCTATTTCAAGAGGGCCGAGTTTTGGCACAGGACGGGGTCGGCCAAACTGATCTTCGAGCGCCCCAGGAAGAGCCGCTTGTCGGTAAAGGGCCGATCGCCCAAGCGCTCAGCACGCGCTCCTACGACGCTGCCGTGCTGATAAGCGATTATCCCGAAAAAGAGGTGATGCCGTTCCTAGAATGGGTGATGTCTTAAGATTCCTGTCAAAGAAAAACGATGTATGGTTCCCCAAGCTCAAACCCGTCCCCGTCATGGGGACAGAAAAGGAGAACCATACATCATGGGAAAGGTACTACCGAGTCAGCGATTGCTCAAGCAGTTCGAGGAACAACTGGTATTTGGGGAGATGAATCTCTCGGAGATCGTCCGGTCGGGAGCTCAGATGATGCTTCAATATGCGTTGGAGCGCGAGGTGACGGAGGCGTTGGGTCGAAACTACTATGAGAACGCTCCGGCAACGACGAAGGAGAAGGGACGACGCAACGGGTATGAGTCGCATCGGGTCCTCACGGGCGAGGGAGCGGTGACGGTGCAAGTGCCGCGGGTACGAGAAACAGAGAAGGTGTTTCAGTCAAAGATTCTCGACGCCTACGTGAGCCGGACCGAGAAACTCGATGAACTGATCGCGCGGATGTACGTCCACGGGATGTCGACGCGTGACATTGAGGCGACGTTCGCGGACGTGCTGAGCGGCACGGGTGTCTCGAAGTCGGTGGTGAGCCGGGTCACACGGTGTCTGTCGGAGGATTTCGAGGCGTTTCGAAAACGGGATCTCTCGAACGAGAAGCTGTTGTATCTCGAGCTCGACGGCACGTACCTGCGCTACCACCAAGGAGCGGAGAGGAAAGAGCCCATCCTCGTTGCGACCGGCTATCGCGCTGATGGGACGCGAGTTCTTCTTCATATCGGTGTCGGCAACCGAGAATCCTACGAGAACTGGAAGGGGTTCTTGCAGGAGATAGTGGCCCGAGGAATGAGGGAGCCGTTGCTCATCGTGACGGACGGGAATCCTGGAGTGCTCAAAGCGATCGCAGAGGTCTTCCCTCGAAGCCTCAAGCAACGTTGCCAGAAGCACCGCCTCGAGAACATCCTGGGCAAGGCTCCGAAGGAAGTGCGCGACGAACTCAAGGCGGCCATCCTTGAGTCGTTCCATGCGAACAGCTACGAGCAAGGGCTGAAGAAGGGTCGGGAGGTGATCGCTCGGTACCGTCAACGATTCCCGAGCGCGATGAAGTGCATGGAAGAGACCCTCGAAGCATGTCTTCAGGCGCTACGCCTTCCTGCGGCGCATCACAAAAGGCTTCGCACGTCGAATCTACTTGAGCGCACGTTCGGAGAGCACAAACGTCGCACAAAGGTCATTCCTCACTTCTTCACCGAGGAGGCCGCGATGAAACTCTCGTTCGCTGTGCTCTTGGCCGCCGCAAACAAATGGCGCGGCGTGAGGATGGATGTCTTCGCCGCTAGGAAAGTCGAGGAGCTTCGCAACGAGCTTCTCCCGCAAGGCACGTCGGAGGAATCAGCAGCTTAACCGAGCGCGGGGAACCGTACGGAGATTTGACAGGAAAATTAAGACTTGACCCCTAGAATGGCTCCGGCCTCAGACCAAGGCACAAGTGGCCGTATGCCACAAGTCGTTGTCTGGTCCCACGCAATTCGGCGAGATATACGAAGTAGCGGTTCGGGTCGTGACCGAGTCACTCGTGCGTTACGGCAAGGATTCCGAGCTGACCTTTCATCTGAGCCCAGGGACTCCCGCCATGACGGCGGTCTGGATTATCCTGGCCAAGACGCGCTTCCCAGGTGAGTTGATCGAGTCCTCGCTTAAGCATGGCGTACGGACGGCATCCGTGCCCTTCGACATGTCGGCCGAGTTCATACCGGATCTCCTCCGAGGTTCGGACGAACGCCTCGAGAAGTTGGCCGCCGGGCTTCCTCCCGAGGCTCCCGAATTCGCTGACATCATTCACCGCAGTCGAGCCATGGCTCGCGTGATCGCCAAGGCGCGGCGTGTTGCTCCGCGATCAGTGCCGATCCTTTTAGAGGGCGAGTCTGGCACAGGGAAAGAGTTGCTTGCCCGGTCGATCTACAGAGCCAGTCCACGGCGGGATCAACCCTTCAAAGCGGTCAACTGCGGCGCTATACCAGCTGAACTCGTGGAATCCGAACTCTTTGGCCACGAGAGAGGTGCCTTCACGGGCGCGGACAAGAGAAAGGCTGGCTTGTGCATCGTCAAAACTGCTCCGCCCACGAAATCAAGGACTTACGCTCCGCTTGAATTCCGGGCCGAAGACGGCGAAACTCCGCCGCTATGCTCAACGTTGTTGTCTTCCTCGTCTCACTTGGCGTCCGTGCCATTCGGGCGATGTGTCGGCGCCGCGCCGACCTGGTGTTGGAGAACGTCGCTTTGCGGCAGCAAGTGACGGCGCTGAAGAAAGAGCGCCCACGCCCACCGCTCGACGACACGGAACGGGCTTTCTGGGTTGCCCTTCGAGGTTCGTGGCCCGTGTGGGCGAGCCGCCTGCTCATCGTCCACGCGGACACCGTAGCCCGTTGGCATCGCGACCGATTCCGACGGTACTGGGCAAAGATCTCGCAGCGCTGCCATCCCGGTCGGCCTCGGATTGATGCCGAGATTCGTCGCCTCGTCCGCACGATGGCGCAAGACGGCTGGGGGGCGCCACGCATCCATGCTGAGCTCACCAAGCTCGGTTTCATCATCTCCGAGAGCACGGTGTCGCGATACCTGCCGCGGCGTCCCGCGGGGCCCGACCAGCTGAAACGATGGATGGCTTTCTTGCGCAACCATAAAGACGATATCGCCGCCATGGATCTGTTCACTGTGCCCACCGCGTCGCTCCGGCTGCTGTACGGTTTCTTCGTCATCGAGCACGGTCGTCGGCACATCGTTCACTTCAACGCCACGTTCCACCCGACGTCTGCTTGGGTTATTCAGCAACTACGCGAGGCGTTTCCCTACGACACCGCTCCGAGATATCTCATCTTCGATCGCGACTTCATCTTTAACGCTGCGGTCATCGAGTTCATCAAGGCAACGGGCACAAAACCCGTTTGCACTTCGTTTCGCAGCCCATGGCAAAACGGAACCGCGGAGCGGTGGATCGGCAGCTGCCGTCGCGAGCTCCTTGAGCACGTCGTGGTTCTCGGTGCATGTCATCTCATCCGGCTCGTGCGAGCTTACATCAGCTACTATCATGAGGACCGTTGCCACTTGGGACTGAACAAGGACACACCGAGCTTGAGAACGGTCACGCACCGACCGTCTCCTACGGCGAAAGTCGTCGCACTGCCGCGAGTCGGTGGACTGCACCATCGATACGAGTGGCGAGAGGCAGCCTGAGTCAGCTTGGTCGCTCGCGTTACTCGGCTGGTCGCCGAGAAGTTCGTCCTCAGCACCTTCCCTCGCGCGCTGACCACGCTCTCCAGCATGTGCTCGAGGGCGGCCCGGGCCCTAGAGTCCGGTCCCGGATTAATAATGATGATGGACAGCCGAGTTTTGGCACAGGACGGGGACAGCTCGCAGCGACCACAGCGCGCAAGTTTCGGCTACACTCCCGCCTATGGAGCGTCGGGAGTTCTTACTGAGTCTCGGAGCTTGCGCGCTTTCGCTTCCCGTCTCTCCGCGTCCGGTCCAACATCCCAGAGAACGCCTTCGCCTCAACATCAACGGCGATCGCGTGAACCGCCGGCTCAGCGAGCTGTCACGCTTCGGCCGGACCGCCGAGGACGGTATCAGCCGAGTCGCCTACAGCGAAGCCGATTGTGAGGGACGAGCCTATGCCATCTCGGCCATGGAGGAGGCTGGGCTCGACGTCAGCATCGACGTCGCTGGAAACGTGGTCGGTCGTCGTGACGGGCAGGAGCCGAGCCTGCCCCCAATCCTCTTCGGCTCGCACATTGACTCGGTACCTCACGGTGGAAACTACGATGGTCAGGTCGGGTCGATGGCCGCGGTCGAGGTCGTTCACACGATGTCCGACGCTGGTTGGCTTACGCGGCATCCCCTTGAGGTGATCCTGTTTCAGAACGAAGAGAACGGCAAGACTGGAAGCCGTGCTCTCTCGGGCGAAGTCGAAGACAGAGAGCTAGCGCTTCCTACGCATACCGAGAAGACGATCGGGGAGGGCATCGCCTATATCGGCGGGGATCCCACTCGGATCGTCGAGGCACAGCGGAAGCCAGGATCGATCGCCTGCTACCTGGAACTCCACATCGAGCAAGGTGCGACCCTCCATCAGCGGGGGATCGACATCGGCGTTGTCGAAGGAATCGTGGGGATTATCCGCTGGAACGTCACTGTCGAAGGCTTAGCCAACCACGCAGGAACGACTCCGATGAATCAACGACGAGACGCAATGTTGACTGCGGGGCGCTTCATCGAGCTCGTCAACGCTGTCGTTACCGAGACGCCCGGTCGTCAGGTAGGCACGGTGGGGAAACTCGAGGTTCATCCCGGAGCCCCGAACGTCGTGTCCGGTCGAGTCGAGCTCAGCCTCGAGATACGCGACCTCGAGATGGCCAAGATCGAGAGCGTCTTTGGTGAGATCGAACGGGAGAGTCGAACCGTCGCAGCGCGCAACGCCACTACGATCTCATTCGACCGGTACTACGTGAGCCGCGCTACGCCGACTGATCAAACGCTCCAAGAGATCGTCCAAGAGGCTGCGGCAAGGCTCGAACTATCAACGCTCTCGATGTCGAGCGGGGCAGGACACGATGCCCAGAGTATCGCTCTTCTTGCTCCGGTTGGGATGATCTTCGTACCCAGCGTAAACGGCATCAGTCATTCTCCCGAGGAGTTCACTGAGCCGAAAGACGTGGCGAACGGTACGGCTGTGTTGCTTGAGGCGATTCTCACGGCGGACTCCCACTACTAGGTGCGGTCCCGGCATCTGCCGCGCGGACGCGAGGCGGTGCTTCCGCCATCAAGTGATGGAATGGACTCCTCCACTGACATAGACGGCATCGATGTGCCAAAGTCAGTCGAATACGCATCGAAAAGGAGGAGTCCAAATGAAAGATACGACAATCGCTGTGGATCTTGCAAAGAACGTCTTCGAGATTGCCATCTCGGGAGAAGCGGGGAAGGTGTCCAAGCAACTCCGTGTGAGTCGACCCAAATTGGTGTCGTTCTTTGCCAAACAGAGCGCTGCCACCGTGCTTCTCGAAGCCTGCGGCTCGGCTCACTTCTGGGCAAGGACGTTCCGAAGGTTGGGACACGACGTCGTCCTGCTCCCACCTCACCTCGTGAGGCCGTATCGACGCGGGAGCAAGAACGACCGCGCCGACACGAAGGCGTTGCTCGAGGCCTACAGGAACGAGGAGCTTCTTCCCGTACCCATCAAGTCCGTGCACCAGCACACCCTCGCTGCGCTCCATCGCCTGCGCTCAGGATGGCTCTCCACACGGACCGCACGCATCAATGCCGTACGCGGGCTCCTGCGCGAACTCGGATTCATCATCCCAAAGGGCGCTCACTTCGTCGTGCCCGCCCTCTTCGAACTCGTCGAAGACGCTGATTCTGATTTGCCCGACGTGCTCCGTTCGCATCTCCGTGATGCCTGCTCCGAGATTCGAGAACTCAAGGACAAGTGCGCTAGCATCGAGCACGAGCTCAAGGCGCTCACCAAGCAGCTTCCTGAAGTCCAACGACTTCTCGCCATTCCCGGCATCGGACTTCTGGCCGCGACCGCCATCGTGGGCTTCGTCGGCGATCTTCGCCGCTTCCCATCGGGGCGCCGCTTCTCGAGCTACCTCGGCCTAGTTCCCAAGGAAAACTCCAGTGGCGACATTCGCCGCCTCGGACGCATCACCAAGCGTGGCGACTCCTACCTCCGTATGCTCCTCACCCAGGGCGGGCGCGCCGTGCTCCGCGCGGCGAACGTCAGCAAGAGCCCGCCCGACAAGCTCCGCGCCTGGGCTCGGAAGGTCCACCGCTCGCGGGGACACAACAAGGCCGTGATTGCTGTCGCCAACAAACTCGCCCGGATCGTCTGGGCCGTCTCCACCCGCGAGAGTGAATTCCAGTCGCCGGTGGCCGCTTAGATTTAGAGGCTCCACTTTCGTGTTTTCCTTTTTCCCTTCCAAAAGAGGCTGCGACGATACCCATCCAACTGATGGCGTACCGGTCGGACCGGCGCGGGGTCAAGCCAATAGCAACACTGGCCCTAAGAGGTCGTTCAAAGTGATTGGCTCCTCGCGCGCGGATTTTCCATCATGGCCCGGAGCACCCAAGACGCTCCTCACTGAGGCCGAAGATACGTTTGCAGTCTGACCCACTCGTCACGACGCGATGGATGCGCAGCTTCGATGGAAGATTTATTAAGAAAGGGGCGTGACTAGAAAGAAAGGGGCTTGACTAGAGGAGTCCAGATATGTTGCTACGCGGCTGCGGGGCAGTGGTACAGGTGCGGAAGAGACCGGGTTGCGCACCCCAGTGAGCAGGAAAACCTCGATCCGCGACCACAAAGGAATCGTCGTCGCCAAGAAGATGTCTCGAAAGGTGAGCCGTCGCGTGGTGAGACCGGCTTGCATAGCCGGAGTTCGGATCTCACGTCCGAACTTCAGAGCTCCGTGCGGTCGGACGAAGTTGTAATAGCAACGGAGCAATTCCATGTGCTCATCGAGCTTCTCCGTCGAGCGAGCGTGGGAAAGCGTTCGTCTCGAAAGGTATGCCGAGCTTTGCCGGATGGTCAGATTCAACCGCTCGATGAACGACGTGTTCAATGTCGAGGAGTCCTCGGAGTTATTGAGCGCGTCATCAAATCGCCACGCGGCTCCGTGCAGCGCTCTCCGTTCGACCTTGATGATGCGATCGTTCCTGCGCGTTTTGAGGACCTGGCCGTAGAGGCACGCTGGCCCAAAGAAGCGACGGATGACCTTCTGGGGTGCTTGCGCTGTTTACTGTTGATGATGTGGACGTATCCCGTTGCAAAAGAGTCGCTTACGCTCTATTTAGCGCGCAGCGAAGGTCACGAGCGCTATTTTGGCTGTAACTTAATGCACCGTAAAGTCTTAGCGTCATCTCACCAACACTTAATGGCGGAAGCACCAGACGAATGGTTCAGGGCCGTCCCGCTCGCCCAGCGTGAAAAGCTCGACCGTCGTCAGATTACGTTTCTTCTGGATATTTTTGATCTGATTAGCGAGTACGCTTGACGGCATCCTTTGCCAAAACTCGGCCGTCCAGAGCATCCGTTCCGTCTAGCTTGCGACACAGATCTTGAGTTCGTTTGTGTTTTTGGACACGACGGGTAAACCGTCAATGAGCTTTTTCCCCTTGTTCCTCTGGTTGTGCCTTCTATTTATTCATCCGCCAGCCCATGGGTCGGAAGTCAGCCCTGCGGCGCGAAATACCCTGGATTCTGCGCGGATTCCAAGGGCGTCTAAGCTGCTGATTTGTGGTCTATTTCTAAAGGGCCGAGTTTTGGCACAGGACGGGAGATCCTTTCGGGCGTCGTTGAGCGGTTGTGCGATACCGGTGTGTTGGTGCAACACACGGGTGATGTCTATCCGCTGGACGGCTCATTGATGGTCGGCGCAAAGTACCAGCGGACTGATAAGAAAGCGTCGCGGGTCACACGGTGGCTCGGCGGCCACGGCACCCGCTGCCAGCAGGCAATCGAACAGCGGGTCGGAGCCCCGTGGCCCATCCCGGAGCGATGGTCAGGGGTGTCGCCGTGACGCTCCTGCTCGACACCTGCACGTTTCTCTGGCTGTTGTCCGATGATCCACGGCTGCCGTTGCGCGCCAGGACGGAGTGTCGTACCCTGTGCTTTCTATTTATTCATCCGCGCGCCCCGAACCTGATCGGTCTCCGATCTGTCGGGACTATGCCTGCATGATTTCGTCGTTTGTTCGCGCTCGGTCCTGGGCACGGCCGCAAACACAGACTCTAAGTTGCTGATTTATGGTCTATTTCAAAAGGGCTGAGTTTTGGCACAGGACGGGGAGGTCCCTCAGGCTGCGGGAATCGATGCTCCGCTTTGGTGGTCGTCGGGTTCGTCTGGCCTCCGTGACGCAGACCGCCGGCTTCTTGCCCGGTATCCCGCGGCGCGTCGGAGCATCCTAGCGGTGAACAGTCTTTGGGGAAGCGTTCTTGTCCAGGGTGTCCTCGTCGCTCACTTGTTACGTGACCGATTCCCTTCTATGGGATTAACCGAGGCCCATCCAAAGGCCGTTTTGCTGGCGTTGGGTCGTGGTTTCTGGAAGCAGAAGTTCAGTGCGATTCAGTCAGATGTGACACTTGACGATCCTAAGGACAACCGAAGGGATGCGCTGATCGCGGCTGTTGCGGCACGTGAAGGATTCCGTCGGGTTTGGCCGGAGGACCTGTTCGCCAAGCTCCCGACCAGTGAACAGAACCCGTCGTCGAGGTGGCTGGCGCCCGTTCACTACTACTGGCCAGAGCGCCTGCCTTCGACCTGAGAGCAAGAATTGGATGGATTTTCTCATCTCCCGATACCTTCACTGACAGCCTCGTGCGACTCAACGGGGACGAGCAGAAGGCGGTCAAAACCACAGCGTTTGACCTCCAATTGAATTCCGCCAATCCTGGACTGAGCTTCCACAAGCTGGATAAGTCCAAGGACAAAAATTTCTGGTCGGTAAGGGTAAGCGCAGACATCCGCATCATCGTCCACCGGACGGCTGGTCACCCCGATCTCGCATCCGGTCAATCTTGGCCATCGGCGGAGCCCTGACCTCGGCCACGGGCAACTTGGTCTTTCCGAGTCGACGCGGTGCTGTGCCGGTTCGTCAAGGCGCACGGCCTGACAGCCGTCTCCCACGAGGAACATCTCGCCGACTCTTGACTGAATGGCGTGACGACTACAATCGGGCGAGACCACATTCATCGCTCCGGAGGGAGACCTGTATCCTTCGGCATCACCGAACATTCGCTCTTTTGCCCGGTAAAGTGCAGTCTAATGGGTGTGATCTGCAATAAATAAGATCGCCCAGAAGCTCGTACCGTTCGCCGAATCTGAACGCTTACGTCGAAAGGTTTGTTTTGTCGAGCAAGAGCGAGTTGTGCCTTCTATTTATTCATCCGCGCGCGCGAACTTGATTAGTCTCCGGTCTGCCGGCACCATGCCCGCATGATTTCGTCATTTGTTCGCGCTCTCATCCGACTGCGGAAATGTGGCTCGATGTCCGCACCACCGGGGTTGTGATCCGCAAAAAATAAAACCGGCCAGAAGCGTCCGAACTTGGCAGGTCTAAACCGAGCAATCGACACTGGATAGACTTATTGCGGAGCACAGCTGTCCTCGCACGACGACGTGGACGAGCCGGCAACAGTAAACGGAGCAAGCACCTGCGGTTCCGCGCCGGCTAGCCCGGACTATTCACGAAGGGCCCGGTCGAGGGTAGAAACAAAAGCCTCCGCATGGTAAAACGCTATTGCAACACCATATGGCTGAGGTCTCGAAGATCGACTACAAGCTGGGTCAGGACAACGTCCAACTCCTCGGCCTCGACATCCACAATCCGGTCTTCGTCGTCTCCAGTCTGACCATCATCGCGTTCGTTTCAGGCGTGCTAGTGTTCCAGGCCGGTGCGGCGGCCGCCTTCGGGGCGCTGCGCGCATGGCTCATGTCGACCTTCGACTGGGTGTTCATGAGCGCGGGCAACCTCTTCGTGCTCTTCTGCCTGATGTTGGTGGTAACGCCGCTCGGCCGCGTGCGCCTGGGCGGCGCGGATGCCCGGCCGGACTACTCCCGCTCTGCTTGGTTCGCCATGCTGTTCGCTGCCGGGATAGGCATCGGCCTGATGTTCTTCGGGGTGTCGGAGCCGGTGGAGCACTTCCTGCAACCGCCGCTCGGTCTCAAGGCGACCGACACGGCGGCAGCCCACCTCGGCTTGGCCAGCGCCATCTACCACTGGGGAATCCATGGGTGGGCCATGTACGCAGTGGTGGCGCTGGGGATTGCCTTCGCATCGTACAACCTCGGCCTGCCGATGACACTACGGTCGGCGTTCTATCCGCTCATGGGGGATGCGGTGTGGGGCCGGTTCGGCCACGGCATCGACACCCTCGCCGTCTTCGCCACGCTCTTTGGGCTGGCCACGTCGCTCGGCCTGGGTGCCCAACAGGCGGCGGCGGGGCTGGCCCACCTGTTTGGCGCGCCGGCGACCAACACCACCACCACCCAGGTGCTGCTGATCGTCGGCATTACCAGCATGGCGCTGGCGTCGGTTGTCAGCGGGATGGAGAAGGGGGTCAAGCGGCTGAGCGAGGCCAACCTGCTGCTCGCCCTGCTACTGCTGGCGTTCATGCTGACGGTCGGACCGACGCTCGACATTGTCACCGGCACCGTGACCAGCCTCGGCCAGTATCTCGCGGCGATCGGCCCCCTCAGCAACTGGGTGGGCCGAGAGGATCTCGACTTCATGCACGGCTGGACTGTCTTTTTCTGGGCCTGGTGGATCTCATGGTCCCCGTTCGTCGGTTTGTTTATCGCGCGGGTCTCGCGCGGCCGGACGGTGCGCGAGCTGACTGCCTGCATGCTGATCATCCCGACGCTGGTTGCCGCGATCTGGATGAACGCCTTCGGCGGGACTGCGGTATCGCAGTACGTTGACCACGGTCATCCCGAGGTGATCGCGGCGGTGCAGGCGCAGCAGCCGGAGATAGCCCTGTTTACGATGCTGGAGACGCTGCCGCTTGCGAACATCACGTCGTTCCTCGGCATCGTGCTGATTGTGGTGTTCTTCGTCACATCCTCCGACTCTGGATCGCTGGTCATCGACACCATCACCGCCGGCGGCAAGCTGGATGCGCCAGTCGCCCAGCGAGTGTTCTGGTGCGTTCTCGAGGGGATCATCGCCATCGCGCTGCTGCTCGGCGGCGGCCTCGTGGCTGCACAGGCAGCCACCCTCGCCACCGGCCTCCCCTTCGCGCTGGTGCTGGTCGCCATGTGCTACAGCACCTGGAAGGGGCTGCGCGCAAGCACAGTGGGCAGGGCCAGTTAACCCTGCCACGCGTCCTGTGCCAAAACTGTGCCCTTGGTGGATAGAGTCTTCGAGGGTTCGTTTGTATTTTTGGACACGAGTGCGTCCAGCGAAGGCTGGCATGTTCAGTGGGAGAGAGTCCCACCGGGGAAAAAGTTAGCGCCCCGTAGCTTGAGTCACGTTCGTGGAGGAAACGAGACGGATGAAGCTGACTGACAAAGCCATCTTGAGGATGGTGAGCGAGTCACCGGGCCGTAACACAAGTGAACCCATAGGTGGCCCCGACAAAAAAATAGACCCCAGAGGCCGAGTTTTCTCGTGTCGGACGAAGGCAACAGGATGTGTTGTCAGACTATCTGATGAGGCACATCCCTGTGGCGGGGTGGTAGGGACAGCACGGTGACAAGGACATGCCAAGCAACTGGAGAAGCCGTCCTCGTCCCGTCGAGAAATCGACGGAGCAAGGTAGACCGCATAACCGGAGGCCCCGGGAAAACGGTCGAAGACGAGACGGTGGCGGCTGGGTCCGTAGTAGCGTTGAAACGGGGCAACGCCCGTGGAGCAAAGGGGCCCTGCTGCACACAACTCCTTCGTCAACAAGCGAGGCAGGGGTGAGATGACAAAATCACCCATCACTCTGCAGGAGCTGAGACGAAGGATATACGTCAAGGCGAAGGCCGAGAAGTCTTGGCGCTTCTTGCGCCAAGGTTTCGGCTGGAAGCGATGGAGTAGGCGATGGATGTACGCGACTGTCGGACTGTTCGATTACCGAGTTCGATATCTCGTAGATTCGCCGAAAGACACCCCGGCTCGATAGGTCACATAACCCTTCGCGGGAAGTGTGCAGGAGCGCGTAGTGCGGGAAAGCCGTACGCTGCGTGCGATGTGGCGGGGGCTGGAAACGGACTTACGGTGCGGCTAGTGAGGCACTCCCACAGGAAACGGGGAGAAACAGATAGGCCGCGCCTACGGAGCACCGCGCCAGCCCTCGACCCTACCGGGCTGACGAAAGCGCTGGAGAAGTGGCCGGGTTGCCGGTTGCAGCGATGTACCGAGCACAAGCGCGCCAACTTGCTCTAACATTGCCCGGCGCACGCACGCCGTGAGCTGTGATCCGCAAAAAAGAAGATCGCGTATTGACGGGCAGACAGCCATGGGAGTTGAGGTCCTGCGAACTCGTGTTCGCCTCGGTGGAGGTTCTGCACTCTGTCGCTGCCGGGCCACCGACGCAATAACGTGCTTGAGAAAGAACGCGTTGTTCCCCGCGAGAAGCTAGGTCCGTCAGGCGACGCGTGACAACCGGTAATCGTGATGGAGCCCACCAAGCACCGCACAGGACGGGATGTCATCTAATCGGCCAATCGATCTGCCATTTCGAGATAGCGGCAGAAAGCATTTGCCAGCTGAATTTGCCTTGGCGTCCGGCATTCAGCTTCAAAGATCTGCGGCGAACTGACCATAATTGATAAACATTTGGCCTGTCCATCATCATTATTAATCCGGGACTGGACTCTAGGGCCCGGACCGCCCTCGAGCACATGCTGGAGAGCGTGGTCAGCGCGCGAGGGAAGGTGCTGAGAACGAACTTCTCGGCGACCAGCCGAGTAACGCGAGCGACCAAGCTGACTCAGGCTGCCTCTCGCCACTCGTATCGATGGTGCAGTCCACCGACTCGCGGCAGTGCGACTACTTTCGCCGTAGGAGACGGTCGGTGCGTGACCGTTCTCAAGCTCGGTGTGTCCTTGTTCAGCCCCAAGTGGCAACGGTCCTCATGATAGTAGCTGATGTAAGCTCGCACGAGCCGGATGAGATGACATGCACCGAGAACCACGACGTGCTCAAGGAGCTCGCGACGGCAGCTGCCGACCCACCGCTCCGCGGTTCCGTTTTGCCATGGGCTGCGAAACGAAGTGCGAACGGGTTTTGTGCCCGTTGCCTTGATGAACTCGATGACCGCAGCGCTAAAGATGAAGTCGCGATCGAAGATGAGATATCTCGGAGCGGTGTCGTAGGGAAACGCCTCGCGTAGTTGCTGAATAACCCAAGCAGACGTCGGGTGGAACGTGGCGTTGAAGTGAACGATGTGCCGGCGACCGTGCTCGATGACGAAGAAGCCGTACAGCAGCCGGAGCGACGCGGTGGGCACGGTGAACAGATCCATGGCGGCGATATCGTCTTTATGGTTGCGCAAGAAAGCCATCCATCGTTTCAGCTGGTCGGGCTCCGCGGGACGCCGCGGCAGGTATCGCGACACCGTGATCTCGGAGATGATGAAACCGAGCTTGGTGAGCTCAGCATGGATGCGTGGCGCCCCCCAGCCGTCTTGCGCCATCGTGCGGACGAGGCGACGAATCTCGGCATCAATCCGAGGCCGACCGGGATGGCGGCGCTGCGAGATATTTGCCCAGTACCGTCGGAATCGGTCGCGATGCCAACGGGCCACGGTGTCCGCGTGGACGATGAGCAGGCGGCTCGCCCACACGGGCCACGAACCTCGAAGAGCAACCCAGAAAGCCCGTTCCGTGTCGTCGAGCGGTGGGCGTGGGCGCTCTTTCTTCAGCGCCGTCACTTGCTGCCGCAAAGCGACGTTCTCCAACACCAGGTCGGCGCGGCGCCGACACATCGCCCGAATGGCACGGACGCCAAGTGAGACGAGGAAGACAACAACGTTGAGCATAGCGGCGGAGTTTCGCCGTCTTCGGCCCGGAATTCAAGCGGAGCGTAAGTCTTGATTTCGTGGGCGGAGCAGTTTTGACGATGCACAGCCGACTATAATGACTACAATAATGATGAAGGACACGCAACCGCTCCATCGATGTGTGCTTCCGCAGTCAAGTGTTGGTGGCCGCCGCGTAACCTGTTTGCGTGCTAGAATTTTACCTGATTTCGAGAGGCGCAGTTCTTTCGTCGATGCCGGCTGGGCCGAGTTTTGGCACAGGACGGGGTGCATTGGTACAACACGCAACGACTCTTGGAGCCGATCGGAAATGTCTCCCCCGTCGAGTACGAGATGAACTACTATCGGTCGCAGGAAGGGGTCAAGTCTTAATTTTCCTGTCAAATCTCCGTACGGTTCCCCGCGCTCGGTTAAGCTGCTGATTCCTCCGACGTGCCTTGCGGGAGAAGCTCGTTGCGAAGCTCCTCGACTTTCCTAGCGGCGAAGACATCCATCCTCACGCCGCGCCATTTGTTTGCGGCGGCCAAGAGCACAGCGAACGAGAGTTTCATCGCGGCCTCCTCGGTGAAGAAGTGAGGAATGACCTTTGTGCGACGTTTGTGCTCTCCGAACGTGCGCTCAAGTAGATTCGACGTGCGAAGCCTTTTGTGATGCGCCGCAGGAAGGCGTAGCGCCTGAAGACATGCTTCGAGGGTCTCTTCCATGCACTTCATCGCGCTCGGGAATCGTTGACGGTACCGAGCGATCACCTCCCGACCCTTCTTCAGCCCTTGCTCGTAGCTGTTCGCATGGAACGACTCAAGGATGGCCGCCTTGAGTTCGTCGCGCACTTCCTTCGGAGCCTTGCCCAGGATGTTCTCGAGGCGGTGCTTCTGGCAACGTTGCTTGAGGCTTCGAGGGAAGACCTCTGCGATCGCTTTGAGCACTCCAGGATTCCCGTCCGTCACGATGAGCAACGGCTCCCTCATTCCTCGGGCCACTATCTCCTGCAAGAACCCCTTCCAGTTCTCGTAGGATTCTCGGTTGCCGACACCGATATGAAGAAGAACTCGCGTCCCATCAGCGCGATAGCCGGTCGCAACGAGGATGGGCTCTTTCCTCTCCGCTCCTTGGTGGTAGCGCAGGTACGTGCCGTCGAGCTCGAGATACAACAGCTTCTCGTTCGAGAGATCCCGTTTTCGAAACGCCTCGAAATCCTCCGACAGACACCGTGTGACCCGGCTCACCACCGACTTCGAGACACCCGTGCCGCTCAGCACGTCCGCGAACGTCGCCTCAATGTCACGCGTCGACATCCCGTGGACGTACATCCGCGCGATCAGTTCATCGAGTTTCTCGGTCCGGCTCACGTAGGCGTCGAGAATCTTTGACTGAAACACCTTCTCTGTTTCTCGTACCCGCGGCACTTGCACCGTCACCGCTCCCTCGCCCGTGAGGACCCGATGCGACTCATACCCGTTGCGTCGTCCCTTCTCCTTCGTCGTTGCCGGAGCGTTCTCATAGTAGTTTCGACCCAACGCCTCCGTCACCTCGCGCTCCAACGCATATTGAAGCATCATCTGAGCTCCCGACCGGACGATCTCCGAGAGATTCATCTCCCCAAATACCAGTTGTTCCTCGAACTGCTTGAGCAATCGCTGACTCGGTAGTACCTTTCCCATGATGTATGGTTCTCCTTTTCTGTCCCCATGACGGGGACGGGTTTGAGCTTGGGGAACCATACATCGTTTTTCTTTGACAGGAATCTTAAGACATCACCCAGGAAGGCTCGCTAGAGATGGCGAGACTCAACTAAAACAGTCTCCGGAAAACCCGGGGCGGATCAGTAGTCCGGTTTAGTAGGTTATTCACAGAACGCCGAAACGAACAAGCAGTCGAACATAGAAAGCGGCGACTCTAGCACGTAAGATTGAGGTGGACCCAGAAAATAGACAAGGTGCAGACAATTAGATTGCTAGCAGGAACGGCATTGCTCGGAATAGGCTGCGGAGTACACCTTCAACTACCCAGACTGGCAAGTGAAACGCAAAACAGAATTGCGTTGTGTACGGGTGGATACAGCACAAGTGCTACTCGAGAGATGGCCGCGGAACTCAGCCGAAGAAAGGGTAAAATCATCACAGAAGCAGAAACAGAAGAGAAAGGCGTTGACACGTTTGCGTTCGGGGAAAAGCGGGGGCAAGTTGCGGTAGAGATGTACAATGCGTACGTCAGATGCATCAGCACAGAAAGAGAAGCACGCAGAGCACCAGCAAACAACACCTAGGCACCGCGATGGAAATACCACGAGATAGGGGTAACTCGGAGCGGCGAGCCCGTAGTGCAGACACCAATGCCAGGACAGGAAAGTACAGGCCAAGAAATCCAGCTCCAAATCGTTACGGCAAATGAAGAGCCTTGGTCGTCAAAAGGCACGCCACGATGGGAGGGTTGGTGTCCTAGCGGGAAACTGCGACAAATTGGAAACGAGACAAGCTACACATACCGATTCATTGCCACAAGGCAAGGCCAATGCAAAATTATTCTTCACGCAATGGCAAATGACGGATGGTACTTGTGGTCCGAAACATACTACATACAAGTAGGTAAGTAGACTTGGCCGAGCTCTTGTCAATAGGTGTGTAGAAAAGTTCAGGCAGCAGCAACCTTCGACGACTCCGTTACCCCGTCCTGTGCCAAAACTCGGCTGTGCCTTCTATTTATTCATCCGCGCGCCCCGAACCTGATCGGTCTCCGATCTGCCGGGACTATGCCTGCATGATTTCGTCGTTTGTTCGTGCTCGGCCCTGGGCACGACCGCAAACCAGACTCTAAGTTGCTGATTTATGGGCTATTTCAAAAGGGCTGAGTTTTGGCACAGGACGGGGTTCTCGATGGGCTTGAGGCCAGATTGTGTACCGACCGGTTGTAGTCAGGACACAGGTTTGAGGAAGCCGGAGCCCCGAAGCACCCGTCCCGGCATGGCTCCGGTGTGCTCACCCTCCGCCAGAACGACCTCTCCGTTGACGACGACCCATTCGACACCCTCCGACAGCTGATGCGGATCCGTGAAGGTCGACCGATCGATGATCGTTCCGGGATCGAACGCCACGACATCAGCCTTCATTCCCTCCTGGATGACCCCCCGGTCGGTTACACCGATGCGTTCCGCCGCTAGGCTCGTCATTTTGCGAACGGCTTCGGCGAGCGAAATGACGTTCTCCTCGCGGACGTAGTGACCAAGAACCCGCGGAAAGCTTCCGTACCAGCGGGGATGAGGGTGCGAGCGCGCCAGGATTCCCTCCGGCGCCACCGCGGTGCCGTCGCTCCCAATCGTCGTCCAGTCGAGCCCGAGAAGGTAACGAACGTCCTCGTCGCGCATGGCGAAGTAGATGGCCCGCGTGCTTCCGTCTGCCTTGTCGATGAGCTCGATGATAGCCTCCGCGGGCTCGACTCCCATGTCTTCGGCGATCTCGCGGATCCGTTTGCCTTGATACACGCGGTGGCTGCCGTACGTCGTGGAACCAAAGAGGATCGTATCGGCGGTGCTCCCGGCGATGCCCTCGGACAAGCTTTGCGCTATCTCGCTTCGGATACGCTCGCGCGTTTCGGGATCGCGCAGTCGAGCCAGCATTTCCTCGCGACCTCCGTCGTACACCCAGTCGGGAAGGCGAATTCCGAGCGTGGTCTGCGAGGCAGCGTAGGGATAGAGATTGGCGAAGATGGTAACGCCTTCGGAGCGCGCCTTCTCGATGAGAGCCACCGCGTCCTGAATAGTCGGCGACTCCGTTTCATCGTCGATGAGGATTCCGGAACGCTTGAAATGAAGCACTTCTACGGCGGCACCCGATTCCTTTCCGATGCGAATAGCTTCTTCCAGAGACCTGAGCAGGTTGTCGCTCTCTCCCCGCATGTGCGTCAAATAGATGCCGTCGTACTTGGCCGCAACCCTGGCCAGAGCGATCAGCTCTTCCGTCGAGGCATAGGCGTTAGGTGGATAGATGAGTCCGCTCGAAACGCCGATAGCACCGTCGCGCATCGCCTCGTCGACGAGCTCTTCCATCCGCGCCATTTCCCCTTCGGTCGCGGGTCGGTTGTCGTATCCCACTACCGAGGCGCGAAGCTGGCCGCTTCCCACCGTGGTGATGATATTGACGCTGGTTCCCGATTGTTCCACGACATCGAAGTACTCGCTGAGGCTTCTCCATCCGAGCTCGAGGTCTATGTTCGCAAGGCGGCGCTCCATCTCAGGGACCGCTTCTCCCTCGACGGGCGCTGCGGAGCCGGACTCGCCCAGAAGCTCGGTCGTCACTCCTTGCGTGATCTTGGAGAGTCCTCGCCCGTCGACTAGGAGGGTGAAGTCCGAGTGGCTGTGCATGTCGATGAAGCCGGGAGAGACGACGAGACCACTGACATCGACCCTTCTCGCCGCACTCGCCGCCGACAGGTCGCCTACAGCGGCTATCGCATCGCTGCGGATACCCACATCTGCCCGACGAGCAGAGCTGCCGGTCCCGTCTACAACCTCACCGCCAGCCAGAATGAGATCGAAGGGTTCCGTTGCCGACTCGGGGGAGCAAGCGGAAAGAATGGCGACCGGCAGGGCGATACCGAGGGAAACCAAGAAATGCCTCATGACGCACCTCCGTACGATACGCATACCGGCATCCACTGTGTCGATGCCAGAAACACCCGTGCACGAATACCACCAACCGGTGTCGCGGGAAGACCAAGTCAGGTCGGCCCGAGGAGTCTTTCCGGTGCAGACGGAAACGGAGGCCCAGCCTGTGCGCAATACGACGAACGACGAGTCCAGGCGCGGTGTCTAGTCTCCGAGTCCTCGACATGATCTCGCTTTGCCGTTCACTGTCCACGATGTCCGCCATGACGTGAAATCGCGGCCAAGGCCGCAACGAGCGCCAGCCTTCCTGGAAACAACAGAGCCAGTGCAGAGCCGAAGCGTATCACAGGTGGTCCCCCGGCGGTGGTAGCCATTGCCCTTTGTAAAAGAGAAAGGTGCTACCGGAACTTCCAGTTCCGGAACTTCCAGTTCCTGAAGGAAGTTTCCTTGAGGTCAAGCTCGCGGGCCACCCGACCCACGCTCTGGCCCTCATCCAGCACTGAACCGCCCCGGGTTTTCCGGAGACTGTTTTAGTTGAGTCTCGCCATCTCTAGCGAGCCTTCCTGCGACCGATAGTAGTTCATCTCGTACTCGACGGGGGAGACATTTCCGATCGGCTCCAAGAGTCGTTGCGTGTTGTACCAATGGACCCACTCGAGGGTGGCGAACTCGACGTCTTCGAGACCACGCCAGGGCCCGCGTCGACGGATCACCTCGGTCTTGTAGAGGCCGACGATGGATTCAGCCAAAGCGTAATCGTAAGAGTCGCCTCGGCTGCCGACGGACGGCTCAATGCCCGCCTCGGCGAGCCGCTCGGTGTAACGGGTCGAGACGTACTGCACGCCGCGATCGCTGTGATGCACCAATGGATCTTCTGGGTTTAGTCGGCGCTCGTGCAGCGCCTGCTCCAACGCATCGAGAGCGATGCCGGCAGTCAACGATGTCGTCGCTCGCCAACCGACGATGAGTCGAGCGAAGACGTCGATGACGAAGGCGACATACACGAAGCCGCGCCACGTGGCGATGTAGGTCAGGTCCGAAAACCCAGAGCTCGTTCGGGCGTGTGGCGTTGAAGTCGCGCTCCACGAGGTCCATCGGGCGAGCGCCGCTCGAATCCGGCTTCGTCGTCTTGAATCGACGTCCACGGACCGCCCCCTGGAGACCCATTTCACGCATCAGACGGGCCACCGTGCATCGAGCCACGTCGCGGCCCTCACGGCACAGCTGACGCCAGACCTTGCGCACGCCATACACGTCAAAGTTCTCTTGCCGTACACGACGAATCTCGCCGCGGAGTTGGACGTCGCGCTTCGCTCTCGCTGGCTGGCGGCTTGGGTCCTTCTCTCGCGCTTTCTGCTCGTAATAGGTCGACGGGGCGAGCGGAAGCATCCGGCAGATCGGCTCGACCCCCTAATTTTCACGGTTCGCGTCCACGAACAACACATTCACCTCGGTCGGCGGTCGAGCTCCGCCTGGGCGAAAAACGCCGACGCCTTGAGAAGGATCTCGTTCGCCCTGTGCCTTCTATTTATTCATCCGCGCGCACCGAACTTGATTAGTCTCCGGTCTGCCGGGTGTGATTCGCAAAAAAGAAGATCGTGTATTGACGGGCAGACAGCGCTAGGGGGCAATGACCCAAAGCCGAGGAAAGCTGTTCGTCTTTGAGCCATGAGTAGCTTGATGAAAGCCGTCCGCTGTCACCGCTACGTCGGTCTCGACGACCAGGGGCGACCCCTGGCGACTCCGGCTTCGCTCCGAGAGGCCCTCTCGTTGGACGAGATTCCGCCACCGGCCTGCGAACCGGGGCAGGTGTTGGTTCAAACTCGGTATGCCGGTGTGCAGTATCCGGATGCCCTGCAGGCGCAGGGCCTTTACCAGCAGCGGCCACGGCTTCCGTATGTGCCAGGGATGGACGTGTCGGGCATGGTCCTGGAGCTAGGCGATGGTGTCGACGGGTTGGCGGTGGGCGACGAGGTCTTCGCGCAAATGAGCGTGGGCGGTCTGGCCGAGGTCGCCGCTGCGCCGGCGTCGTCGGTCTGGCCGGCGCCGACCGGGGTCCCCCTGTCTGCGTGTGCGAATCTGGGGCGAAACTTCTTTCCAGCCTACTACTCCTTGAAGATTCTCGGTGAGGTCACGGCAGGAGATCTGGTGTTGGTCGATGGAGCGTCCGGGGGGGTGGGGATGGCGGCGGTGGAGCTGGCGAAGGCGATGGGTGCATCAGTGATCGCTGGCGTCAGCGTCCCGGACAAGAAAGAGTTTGCGACCGCCGCTGGCGCCGACCGAGTGCTCTGCTACGGTCGAGACGGCGACAGTTACCGCACGTTCAAGACGGAGGTGAAGCAAGCGGCCACCGAACTCGGCCACTCGGAGGGCGTCGACGTCGTGATCGACATGGTGCAGGGAGAGCTCTTCGAGGCGGCGCTCATGTCGGTGATCCAACCGCTCGGACGGATCTGTCTCGTCGGCTTCACTGCGGGACAGAAGCCGATCCGCCCTGGGTTGTTACTCATCAAGGGGTGCTTCCGCCATTAAGTGTTGGTAAAATGACGCTAAGACTTTACGGCGCATTAAATTACAGCCATGGTCTTTCAAAAGGGCCGAGTTTTGGCACAGGACGGGGTATGTCACCGATGTCGTTGAGCCAAGAAGAAATCAATACGGTCGAAGAGGCAGCAAAAGACACTAGATTTGTTGGGGTCTCGACTCACATTGACCGTGCACTGAAGCTCTATTCGGATCGCGAGAACCCGGACTATCGAAATTCCATCAAGGAGTCAATCTCCGCCGTCGAGAGCATCGCTCGCGCGATCTCAGGGAGCGACAAGGCAACACTCGGCAACGCACTAAGGACCATCGAGAAGAAGGGCCAACTGCATAGGGCTCTCAAGGAGGGCTTTCTAAAGTTGTACGGCTATACGAGCGACAAACAAGGCATTAGACATGCCATGCTTGACGAACCGAATATCACCGCTGCAGATGCCAGGTACTTCCTTGTATCTTGCTCATCGTTCGCAAACTATCTGAAGTCGCAGCTCCCATGAGGAAATAACCGGACGATCTTCGTTGGCGTCGTGTCCAAAAATACAAACGCACTCAAGACCCACGCGCCAGTGCGTTTCGGAATCATAGCTAGTCCTGGAGTTCACGGCTTCCCTCCACTCTGGATTGACCTTGCTTCACTTCGGCAATGGGAGTCAGGTCACCAGTGCCGGTTGTGCTCCGCAAAAAGTCCATCCAGCGTTGATTGCGCGCTTTAGACTTGCTACGGTCGGCTGCTTCTGGCCGATCTTCTTTTTTGCGGATCACAACGAGGCATGGCATACTCTTGCAGGAGTATGCATACCTTCGCTGAACGCGTCGTTGGCGCTGCCCGTCTGAAACCAGACATCTACGAGGAGGTCGAGGCGGATCCGAGAGCCACCGCGCAGGCGATGGGTGTGGTTGTCCTCTCGAGCGTGGCCGGCGGTATCGGCCTGGCGGGGGGCCAGGGTGCGCACCTCATCGTCGGCACCCTGGTGGCGCTGGTCGGCTGGCTCATCTGGGCCGTCCTGATCTACGTCCTCGGCACCAAGGTCTTCGCGCAGCCCCAGACGCGCGCCGATGTGGGGGAGTTGCTCCGGACCACCGGGTTCGCGGCGGCCCCAGGCGTGCTGCGCGTGCTTGGCATCTTGCCAGGGCTGCTCGGCGACCTGTTTCTGCTGGCGGTGCCGATCTGGATGCTCGTCGCGATGGTGCTGGCGGTGCGGCAGGCGCTTGATTTCACGACGACATGGCGTGCGGTGGTGGTGTGCGTGGCCGGGTGGGGTGTTATGCTCGTGCTGATCGCCGTGAGCGGCGGCTTCATGAGCCCTGTCGGCCAATAGCCGGACGGGGCACGCGGGTGGTCCCTATGCCGCGTCGCGGTGGTAATGACTGAGCAAGCTGCCTAGTCGCTTACGACATCGCACGTTTCCGTGGGAACTGCGACGCATTCTTCCACTTCGAGCAACACGTTCCCGAGCCCTTGATGGTTGCGCTCTCCATGATAATGATGGATGGGGTGTCCCTTCCATAAACTCGAGCTGTATGAGATTGGCGAACTTCCTGCAACCGGAATGCTTTGGTCGTCTTCATGTAGGACGTTTTAAGAGCCGGCGTCGGCTCTACTCAGGGGTAGAGGTGTAAGCTGGTGCGAAGTCCGGCAGCCGTTCCGAGCGGGTCGGCTCAAGCAGCGCGTCGAGTGTAATGATGATGGAGACCACCGACCTTTGGAATGGCTCTCACTTTGCCCATCGCCGGTGACTCTACCCGGCGAGGCTCGGGGCGCGTCCCTTCTCAAGCGACAAATGAGTCCGGCACGAATGATAGTAGTCGACGTATTTGCGTAGGATTGGTGCTTGCGCTGTTTGCTGTTGGTGATGTGTACGCATCCCTTTGCAAGAGAGGCGCTTACGCTCCATTTAGCGCGCAGCGAAGGTCGTGAGCGCTATTTTGGCTGTAATTTAATGCACCGTAAAGTCTTAGCGTCATCTCACCAACACTTAATGGCGAAAGCACCTAAAGAGGCAAGATCTCTAGCCCGCCCGCAGGCGCTTGTCGCCGGAGGGCGAAGGCCGGGCGAAGAGCCCGGCCGAGCCGAGCGCGCGAGGAACTAATAAATGCCGTCCGATTGGGAAGACCGGAACATCGACCAGCCGGAAGAAAGTGCGGTTTCCGAACCCGTCCTGACGGACGATGGCAAGCCCCTCCGGCATTGGCTCCTCGTCTCCGCCGGAGTCGTCGGGATTCCTTTTGTCGTGGGGATCGTCCTGTACTTTCTCCTTACTGGCGGAGGTATCGACGAGACCGGGGAGGCTCCCGACGCACTTGAGGCGCCGACAAGCACCGTGGCAGAGTCGGCTGCGCCACCGTCCGGCGAGACGGAAGCTCTACCCGAGGCGGCGCCGATCGTTCTGCCACCGCTGTCCACCAGCGATGACTTCGTCCGCGCGATAGTCGAGAAGCTCTCCGCACATCCCGTGCTGGCGTCGTTTGTGGTGACCGAGCAGCTCGTTCGCAAAGCGGTGGTCGTCGTGGCCAACGTTGCGGAAGGGCTCAGCCCGGCTCGTCTGTTCCCGCATCTACGACCGGAGGAGCGGTTCGAGGTCGCCTCCCACTCGGGCCGACTCGTCATCAACTCAGAAAGCTACCGTCGATATAACACGTACGTCGACCTCTTCGTTTCCCTCGATTCCGCTGGCCTCGTCGAAACGTACCGCACTGTGAGACCCCTAGTCGACGAGGCGTATCAGGAACTCGGCTACGGCGAGCAGTCATTCGAGGACGTTCTGACCATAGCCTTCGCGGTCGTGCTGAAAACACCCATTGTTCGGGGTGATATGGCTGTCGAGACAGTAAGCGTCAACTACACTTACTCCGAGCAGTGGATCGAAGACCTCCCGCCCGTTCAGAGACAGCTTCTTCGCATGGGACCGGACAACGTCCAGCGGATCCAGGCGAAGCTACGAGAGATCGCGGTCGAGTTCAGTCTTCGTCTGCCCGCCGAGGGCTGAGCCCGCTCCCGGCAGGCGTTTGCTCACTGAAAATTTCCTCGTGAGGTCAAAATACTCATGCGGCTTCCCGATGGTAGAAACGGAGCAACCCGCCAAGCCGTTCACGGGAGCGCACCTTTGCGCTCGGACTGATGCAACTGGTCGCTGGCTGGGAACAGCTGTGATCCCGTCCTGTGCCAAAACTCGGCCCTTTAGAAATAGACCACAAATCAGCAGCTTAGACGCCCTTGGAATCCGCGCAGAATCCATGGTATTTCGCGCCGCAGGGCTGACTTCCGACCCATGGGCTGGCGGATGAATAAATAGAAGGCACAGCAGTACGGGAGTTCGTCGCCGTCACACTCGGCCGTCTCCGGATCGTCTGGGGTGGGCATCCGGCGATCACGCCAATGGTGTGGGCAGTGTGTGAGAGCCTCAGAGTAGCCTATTCTGAAGCCGTTGTCCTGTATCAGAGCAGGTTTTTTGCCGACATGTTTCCAGAGGAAAACCTCCGGTTTGGTAACGTGGAATATGTTGAAGCAGTACCGGGCGATCGGGAAGCCAGTCTTCTTAGGATGAGAAAGGCAATGCTTTCACGGGACGACCTTGTCGCGGCCGTGTTCATTGGAGGCATGGAAGGCGTGCTCGCTGAATACGAGCTGTTTACAGAGTTCCATCCGGACGGTACTACGATCGCTGTCCCGGCGGCGGGCGGCGCGGCACTTGAACTGGCCGAGCGGCTTGGCAGCTTGAACGATAGAGATCGGAGGAACGTTGATTTCGCCAGACTGTTTCACACGCGACTGAATGTTGCGCCAAATGATCCACGCTGACCGAGGACATGAGAGTGAAGACTCCAATGGCAGCTGGACGATGATGTCAATCACATCACCCCGTATGGTGCAAATAGTACGTCGAGCTCGACGTCGGCCCGTGGAGAGTCGATGACCCCGTCCTGTGCGGATCCGTCCCGCTTCCCGTGGAAATAAGAATGGTGCTTCCGCCATCAAGTGTTGGTGAGATGACGCTAAGACTATATGGTGCATTAAATTACAGCCCAAATAGCGCTCGTGACCTTCGCTGCGCGCTAAATGGAGCGTAAGCGCCTCTTTTGCAAAGGGATGCGCACACATCACCAACAGTAAATGGCGCAAGCACCGCCGGTGATTTCGCCGTCGCCGGCGAAGGAAGGCGTGGCGGCAAGCAGGGCTACGAGAACAAGGGAAGTGCGCAAGTTTTTCAATTGGGACATCCGGTCTCCTCTAAGATGGTCTCTTCTTCCTAGTACACTTCGGGAACAAAAGTCTGTTCGGTGATCGGCGGCCGAACGTAACCGACGTTCTCCTGGCGATCCGGCAATTTGATCTTGGGGTCCTTGAGCTCATTGTAGGGAATCTGATCTAGCAAGTGAGCGATTACATTGAGTCGGGCCCGCTTCTTGTCGTCCGCAAGCACGACGAACCAGGGCGCTTGCTTGATGTCGGTGTATTTGAACATCTCGTCCTTGGCCATCGAGTACTCGACCCATTTCCCGCGCGATTTCAAGTCCATCTCGCTGATCTTCCAGCGGCGAATGGGGTCCTTGATGCGCTGTTTGAACCGACGCTCCTGTTCTTCATCGCTCACCGAGAACCAGTACTTGATGACCTGAACGCCGGAGCGAACCAGCATGCGCTCGAACTCCGGTGCGGAACGGAGGAACTCTTGATACTCCTCCTCGGTACAGAACCCCATCACCCGCTCGACGCCCGCCCGGTTGTACCAGCTTCGATCGAAGAGAACCATCTCTCCCGCGGTCGGGAGGTGAGCGACGTAGCGTTGGAAGTACCATTGCGTTTTCTCTCGCTCGGTGGGCGTCCCGAGCGCCACCACCCGGCAGATGCGCGGATTGAGACTTTGCGTAATGCGTCGGATGGAGCCACCCTTGCCCGCCGCATCTCGGCCCTCGAAGATCACGACGACCTTGAGGCCCTTGTCCTTGATCCACTTCTGAAGCTTGACCAGCTCTACTTGGAAACCGGCGAGGACCTTCTCATAGATTTTGTTCTTGATCTTCTTGCGATTCGGTTGGCTGATGTCCGGGTTGTCGAGACTTACCTTGTTTTCTACTCTGTTCTTTGCCATGGCGATCACTTAGTTGGAGTTGTTGTTTCCGCGTACGCACCACACCGAGCCCTTCATGGTGCTGACGGTGGAGAACGGAAAGCCGTTGTAACCGTCATATGTACCGCACTGCATCACGATCTCCCTGACGCTCGATTCGTGGGGGGGCAGGAATCGGCTGCTCGACCAAAAAACACCGCCACCCCGAAAGTTTTGTCCCTTGTCGGACTTGAACGGGTGGCCGGCTGGTAGCCGAGGTTCTCGACCGGTCCGCCCACCAACCTCCAAAAGGCTGGTGAACTCCTCCGCGGTAGGAAGACGCCATCCCATACGCTTTCCAGATTGGGCTTGCCAGCAATACTGCAGCGCACCCTGCCAATTAAGACCATCGTGACTCCCACCGATGTAGCGCTGCCATACCAACCCGGTCTCTCGGTCGAGTACTCCACTACCGTTGAAGACCAGTTCGAAACGCTTGGTCCCGGGGAGCCGTTGATTCCACGAGTAGAGAGGGAAGACCTTGGTGTCGTTCGGATCGGGCTCCACCGCGGTAAGATCTTTCTTGACCGATTTGGCTCGTGGCTGCTGCGTTTCCGCGCGTGCGCCCAGGTGGGTCGCCATCACGACCAATAGTCCCACGAATACACTTGCCACTTTGGTTTTCATCGTTAACCTCCTCAGTGGGCGTGACCTCCCTCAGCGGGATGCTCATGCGTGATGTTCCATTTCACATCCTTGGCCGTAAAGCCATCCACCATTCCGTTGCCATTGTGCCAACCGAGACCGCATCCGGGGCAGACCTCTTTCTTGGCCTCGACGTTCGGGTAGCAGGCACATTGTCCTTCGTGGAGAGCGCACCAATTGCAGCTCGGAAAGGTGCAACAGCTGTATTTGCCGGCGTTGGCCAGCTCGGACTTGGTGTCGTCGAGCGCCGCATTGATTTTCTCCATTTGCTCAGCAGGTGATAGCTTGACGGGTTCCTCTTTCATGGGAGGCTCCGCCGGCTCAGCTTGCTGCGCCTGCTGCGCGGGTTGGCACGAAACGAGTCCGAACAGAAGGGCAATTGCCCCCAACACATGGAATGTCTTCATCACTGGCCCTGCTCCTTTCTTGGTATCACTTCGGGAAATTCATTCGAGCTAGCATGTCCTGGAATCTCGGATCGCTGCGGATCGGATCGTACTGCGGTTCTACCTGAAGGTACACCAGGCCTCGCATTCGTTCTTGGTAGCCTTGTTCTAGGAACTCGAACGCCCGTTCTTTATCTCCCAGGCGACAGTAGATCATCGCGATGCTCGTCGGTTGCGCACCACCGCGCGGGGCGGCTTTCAATGAATCGGCCCACGCTCTCAGCGCCCCCGTACTTAATGGCGGAAGCACCCATCTTCTTGGCGACGACGATTCCTTTGTGGTTGCGGATCGAGGTTTTCCTGCTCACTGGGGCGCGCAACCCGGTCTCTTCCGCACCTGAACCACTGCCCGCAGCCGCGTAGCAACACTTGATGGCGGAAGCACCAGTTTCCCGAAAGACAGAACGGAATCCTGAGCGAAGAAATGGTCGAATCCCTTTCGCGCCGCCTTCCCCAGACCAAAGACGAATGGTTCAGGGCCGTCCCGCTCGCCCAGCGTGAAAAGCTCGACCGTCGTCAGATTACGTTTCTTCCGGATATTTTTGAT
The DNA here is from genome assembly GCA_965219415.1 of Candidatus Marinacidobacterales bacterium. Lineage (GTDB taxonomy): Bacteria > Acidobacteriota > Vicinamibacteria > Marinacidobacterales > DATDRI01 > CBDCNP01. Next base: position 4,219,893 of record CBDCNP010000002.1, on the reverse strand, counting down.
CTGATTAGCGAGTACGCTTGACGGCATCCTTTGCCAAAACTCGGCCCTCCAGAGCATCCGTTCCGTCTAGCTTGCGACACAGGTCTTGAGTTCGTTTGTGTTTTTGGACACGACGGGTAAACCGTCAATGAGCTTTTTCCCCTTGTTCCTCTGGTACTTGGATCTGGGGACTGCTCGTCTGGCTTTTGCCTGTAGACCTTAGGTACGCTTCAAGCTTTTCGTCTGCATCGACCGCGAGTTCACCGCGTTCGGTGTAGACACCGATCTCCCGCGCTAGGTCATCCGCTCGTGCCGGGATGAAGGCCGTCTCACCTTGGACGCGGCGGATGATGTCCTGCAGTGTTGTATCGGCATCTGTTCGTTCCTGCGCTCTTTTTCGGTAGTTTTTTGCTGCATCGGCCATCAGTGTGGTGCCAACATATGTGGCAGCGAGAAGCATCAAGGCGAGAATCACAGACAGTAATGGGCGCATGGGTCTGTTCCTTTTTTGGGTTCGCTCCCCCGGTGACCGTATGTGGTCATCGGGCCAGTCGGCTAGAACAACCTACGATTGCTTTGCAGGTTCGCAACTCTAATAACATTATAATTCTGTTTTTAGGCAGATAGTCATCTTTGTGCACCGGTCAGATCCTGTTGGTAGATTACGGTTTCTAACATTGTCTCACTCCTGTTTGTCGGCAACCGGAGATGGTCACCGGGCCGGTCGCCAAACATCAGTCCTGTTGAAGGGATTGGTCCTGCCTATTCCTCAGTGTGGCTTCATAGACTTCTTCTAATCGGATCCAAAAATCGTAAAGTCCACGATCTTGTAAGCAGAAAGGTCCTCACCGGAACCTTCAACCTCACATTCGAAGTACTGTCGAAGTTCAACGCCGGATGAATCATAATCAACAGACGACACCATTCGATGCCTTGTGGAACTCAATGACACAACTCTGTCGTCTAACCTTGCCAACCATGAAGCCGTGACTGGAACCGCCATTTGAGATCGAATTCTGCCTTCACACAAAAGTCTTGTCTTCTCTCTGGCACCTGTTTCTGCTTTAACTTTGGAGCGTATCTCTCCTTCTAACTGCTGACGTGCTTGTTTCGATTGTTCGTAAACGCGTAACTGCTGAAGCTTCTGTTGCCCCTTGGCTGAACGATCATAAAGATGTGCTCCGAATACTGCCACCAAACCAACGCTGAAGACCACTGCGATAGTGAACGCATCGTGACGATTGGAAGTCTTCATATGAATGCTCCTTTTTCCAGCAAGGGAGCCGATTACTCGTAGCGTGAGTGGGCTCCTTGTAAGGCTCGCCGGCCCCCGGAATTGGGTGCCGGGCCAGTTGCTAGACAAACGCTGCATTTGCAGGGTTCCCTGCCTATTCCCCCCGGGAAAGGGGGTGTTTTATTCAACAGGTGACCCGACGTCGGATCAGCGTTTGTCTAGCGCTACGGAATGTAGCAGAATCGAGAGTGGAAGTTCAAGAGGGGGGTTTCAGACGGTCAAGTCCTAATTTTCCTGTCAAATCTCTGCATGGTTCCCCGAGCTCGGTTAAGCAGCTGATTCCTCCGACGTGAGTTGTGGAAGAAGCTCATTGCGAAGTTCCTCCCCCGCCCCACGATTTCTTTGGACAGTGATTTGAGAAACTACATCAGAGGAGGATGACGATATGTCCAGAGGAATGAAGGGGAAATCTGTGGTTGCGCAGGGTGACCGAAGTGATCTCAGATTCACTGCGCGGCGTCAAGGGCCGGTGGTCGGCGCGGCGCAAGGTGAGCTTGGTATTGGAGCTGTTGCGTGGAGCTGAACTGGAGACGACGAGCCGGAAGTACGGTGTCACGGGCGCGACGTTGACGCATTGGCGCGAGGCGTTTCTCGTGGGAGGCGAGAACGGGTTGAAGAGCCGTACGGTCGATGTCGTCGACGAAGAGCAGAAGAGACTGCAATCGGCCGTAACCGGCCTGGTGATGGACAATGAACTGTTGCGGGAACGGATCCGGCAGTTGGAGGACGACCTGGTTCTGATTTCGAAGAACCCGATTCTCGGCCACAAGATACCCGTTGCGCAGGAGCGACTCCTCATCCACGGACCCTGAGATGTAGTTCAGCATGGTCTTCCCGTCCTGTGCCAAAACTCGGCCCAGCCGGCATCGACGAAAGAACTGCGTCTATCGAAATCAGGCAAAACTCTAGCACGCGAACAGGTTACGCAGCGGCCGCCAACACTTGACTGCGGAAGCACCCATCGGTGGATCGGTTGCGTGTCCTTCATCATTAACTATAGTCGGCACCCTGAGCATCAGCGGGGGAACCGTCTGGCGCAGCGGGGGTGCTTGCGCCGTTTACTGTTGGTGATGTGTACGCATCCCTTTGCAAAAGAGGCGCTTACGCTCCATTTAGCTCGCAGCGAAGGTCACGAACGCTAATTTGGCTGTAATTTAATGCACCGTAGGGTCTTAGCGTCATCTCACCAACACTTAATGACGGAAGCACCTCCTGTGCCAAAACTCGGCCCTTTTGAAATAGACCGCAAATCAGCAGCTTAGACGCCCTTGGAATCCGCGCAGAATCCAGGGTATTTCGCGCCGCAGGACTGGCTTCCGACCCCTGGGCTGCGGGTAGCGGGCGACAGGCCCACCGGGGGTGCGCACGGCTGGCTCAAATCGGCTGCCGGGGCGAGCTGCAGGTAACGAACTGCGCACCCGGAAGAAATACGTATCCGACCGCGATGCCAGATTCAAGCAGCCCTCGGAAAGGTGCAAACTGCTGACCCGCTGGGCGTTCGAGTATTTTGACCAGACGAGCTGAAGATAACACCCTCGGACCAGACGATTGTAAAGCCCACGGCCCACGGCCCGGTCGCAAACACAGACACTAAGCTGCTGATTTATGGCCTATTTCAAAAGGGCTGAGTTTTGGCACAGGACGCCCTCGGGCCAGACGATTGTAAAGCCCACAGCCCTTGGCACCGTCGCAAAACACAGACGCTAAGCTGCTGATTTATCGGCTATTTCAAGAGGGCCGAGTTTTGGCACAGGACGGGGTCGGCAGCTGCCGTCGCGAGCTCCTTGAGCACGTCGTGGTTCTCGGCGCATGTCATCTCATCCGGCTCGTGCGAGCTTACATCAGCTACTATCATGAGGACCGTTGCCACTTGGGGCTGCACAAGGATACACCGAGCTTGAGAGCGGTCACGCACCGACCGTCTCCTACGGCGAACGTAGTCGCACTGCCGCGAGTCGGTGGACTGCACCATCGATACGAGTGGCGAGAGGCAGCCTGAGTCAGCTTGGTCGCTCGCGTTATTACTCGGCTGGTCGCCGAGAAGTTCGTCCTCAGCACCTTCCCTCGCGCGCTGACCACGCTCTCCAGCATGTGCTCGAGGGCGGTCCGGGCCCTAGAGTCCAGTCCCGGATTAATAATGATGATGGACAGGCACCGCGATGACTGAGATGGCAAAAGGGATCAGCAGGATAGAGGCAAGCTGGCCCATAAACCCTCCATCTATATTAGACGCGCCCATACTACGCGCCTTGCCAGAGAAGTCAAATTCTCTCGTGGCATTATGTTGGGACGCTTCCTGCGAACCCGTCGTGCCGCTTGACGACGGGCGCCAGGTCAAGGTACTCGTTCACTTGACGTACGCACGGCGCCCGAGGTCGTGAGTCCCGGTGTTTTGAAGCAAAAGGATGATGAAGATGATAAAAACGAGCAGAATCTCAGTTCTGTGGCTGGCCGCGGCGCTCTTTTGCGTCGGCCTCACGCTCGGTGCCGCTGGTCAGGGTAGGTCTGACGACACGATATTCGTGGACTTCTTGGCATCGTACGACGAGGCCTTCAACGCGAAGGACCTCGACAAGCTCGCCACGTTCTACGATCCGGAGGTCACCATTTTCGAAGGTGGTGGCATCAACCGCGGATGGGCCGATTATCGGGATCATCATTTGGGGCCTGAGCTCGAGGGTTTCGAAGGCCTGAAATGGGGACACACCGACATTCGAGCGACTCCGCTGAGTACAGAATCCGCGTACGTGACGGCCGAATACTATATCAAGGCACGCTACAAAGAACGTGACATCGACGCGACCGGACTGGCAACACTTGTCCTCGTCAAAAAGGAGGGCCGATGGAAAATCCGCCATTCGCACACATCGAGCCGCCGGTAGGCCGACGCTCCTCGGTCCAGCAAAGGAGGAAGAAAACGAGCAAGAAGAGGTACGGAGCCATCCTCATATTCCTCGCGACAACCTTTCCCACCGAAGGCTGTACACCCTCGGCGGATGTAACATCCTCAGGCCCGTACGATGTGATCATTACCAATGCCCGGATCATAGACGGAACCGGGAATCCCTGGTACCGAGGGGACGTGGGCGTTCGCGGAAAGAGGATTGCTGCCATTGGAGATCTGAGTGGAGACGACGCCAACCGCACCATCGACGCCACGGGGAAACCAGTTACTCCTGGCTTCATCGACCTACACAGTCATGCTTCCTGGTCCTTTCTTGTGGATTCGCGTGCCGCCAGTGCCGTAACGCAAGGGATTACCCTCGTCGTGGAGGGAGAGGGTGATTCCGTCGCCCCGACCAGTGAAAGCTACCTTGCCGAAAGAATGAGCTCCTTCGAGCGTCGCGGCATCACGCCGGACTGGCAAACGCTTGGGCAGTTTTTCGATCGCCTAGAGGCGCATCCCCCGACTATCAACTTCGGAACTTTTGTCGGCACCGCCACCCTTCGTGAAATCGTCGTCGGCACGGAGGACCGGCCTGCCACCGAGGAAGAGCTCGCCGAGATGGAACGGCTAGCAGCCGAGGCGATGGAAGACGGTGCCTTCGGGGTGTACTCGGCGTTGATGTACGTGCCGGGTCGCTTCAACCGTACCGACGAGTTGATCGCCCTGGCACGCGTCGCCGCCCCATCGGGTGGGGCGTACCAGACCCACCAGCGCAGTGAGGGTGACGCCATCTTCGAATCGCTCGACGAAGTCTTTCGCATCGCTCGCGAAGCCGACATTCGAGTTAACGTCACCCACCTGAAGGCTGCCTATCTGGCGAACTGGGGCAAGATGGCGGAGGTGGTCGAGCGCATCTCCGCCGCCCGTCGGGAGGGCCTGGATATCGCGGCCGACCTCTATCCCTATGTTTGGGGCTCGGCAGGTCTTCGAGCCCTTTTGCCGCCCTGGGCCCGCACGGGAACCGGCGAGGAAATCAAAGAGCGGCTTGCGGATCCCTCGGTCCGTGACCGGATCAAAAGGGAGCTCGAGACGCCTACCTCCGAGTGGGAGAACGAGTACCTGGGAGTGGGGGGAGCCAAGGGCTTCCGGATCGTCGACGTCAGGGGGAACGAGGACCTCAAGCACATGGAGGGGCGGATTCTTTCGGATATCGCCTCCGAGGAGGGCAAGGATCCAAGAGATGTCATCATGGATATCATCCAGGGCGGCGGCGCCGGCTTCGTCTCTCATCTCACCGACGAGGACGACCTTCGGCTGGGTCTCCGGCAGGAGTGGGCGGCCTTCGGCACCGACGGCGCGACGGTGGCTCCCGACGGACCTCTATCGGAGGGGTTGGTGCATCCTCGCGGCTACGGCACCTATCCGAAGATCTTGGGCCGTTATGTTCGTGAACTGAATCTCTTCAGCCTCGAACAAGCCATCCGAAAGGCAACCTCTTTACCGGCTCAGAGGCTGGGAATCCGCGACCGGGGCCTCTTGAGAGAGGGTTTCTATGCCGACATCGTGATCTTCGACCCCGAGACGGTCATCGACAAGGCCACCTACGAGGACCCTCACCAATATTCGGAGGGGATCGACTACGTCCTCGTCAACGGCGAGGTGGTCGTCGATCAGGGTCGTATCACGGATGCCCGTCCCGGCATGGTGGTTCGCGGCCCCGGATACGAAGGGGAGAGCCCCTAACGCGTTGCCGGCGAAATTACCGGGGTGACGTTTTTCGTCACCAGCAAATCATTGAAGGCAACGAGGTCTTCTTCCAGCACACCCTGGAGCTCCTCAAGGTAAGAGTCCAGCTCGACCTTCAGGTCATCGAAGCGCGTGTGATCGCCGTCGGTGGGCTTGTGCCCGGAGCCGATGACGAGACTCAAGACCCGGATGAGCTGGCTATCCAGTTGCGTCGGAAAGTTGCTGGTGTCCGGACCCCTCTCATTCTTCGTCTGCATCAGTTTTTCTTCGATAGATGTGAGCTTGCCGTTGAGATTCGTAGCTACAGGAACGAAATCATCTTCATAGCCGGCTTCGTTCAATAGAGCCGAAAGTCTCTCGACCTGATCGCGTATGTTCCTGATCCGCTTGATCGCATCCGTCATGCGGGTGATCGCGTCACGAATCTCGACCGCTAGATCGAATTGCTCCTGGAAATCAGCTGGACTCGTCTCGAGTCGAGGGTCCCTCTTCACTTCAAAGGAACGCGTCTCTGTCGATTCGCCAACGCTGAGCCTTACCCGGTAGCTGCCAGGGACCGCCAGGGGGCCGGCATTTCGGCCACCGAACCAAAACGCGCCGTCCACGACATCGGCGGCCGGGTAGCGCAGATTCCAGACGAAACGATTCATGCCTCTCTTTGCCGATAAACCGTCATCGTCGCTGCTCGAGAACGTCTGAATGACCTCCTCGTTCGACTCGAGGAATTCGAGCTTGATTGCCTCCTCGGGTACTTCCGTCAAGTTGTAGTAGGCGGTAAAGCCTGTCCGACGGTCGCCATCCTTCGATTCGAAGAGATAGGGCCTCTTGGACATTTCCTCGTTGATCTCATGAAGCGGGGTAATGTCATCGAGAATCCAAAAGGACCGGCCATGGGTTGCCACGACGAGATCTTGTTCTTTGATCACCATATCGGCAATTTGGACGATGGGAAGGTTCAGCTGCAACGATTGCCAGCTCTCTCCATCATTGAAGGAAACGTACATGCCGAACTCGGTGCCCGCATACAAGAGTCCCTTGCGAAACGGGTCTTCCCGAACCACCCGGACAAAATGCTTCGCGGGGATGCCGTTCGCGTCGCCGTTGGTTAGCAGCGTCCAGCTCTTGCCGTAGTCATCGGTTCGGTAGATGTAGGGAGTGAAATCGTCGAGTCGGTATCTGTGCACGGCGAGGAGGGCTCGCCCCGGGTCGTGAGGAGACAACTCGATCATGTTCACCGTTCCCCATTCCGGCATCCCCTCGGGAGTGATGTTCGTCCAGTTGGCGCCCCCGTCTCGGGAAAGATGAACAAGACCGTCATCGGTGCCGACCCAGAAGACTCCCGCTTGGTGCGGAGATTCCTCGAAAGCGAATATGGTGCAGTACGTTTCGGGACCGGTATGATCCCTGGTGATCGGCCCGCCGGATGGCCCCTGTTTGCTCTTGTCGTTGGTGGTTAGATCGGAGCTTATAATCTCCCAGCTCTGGCCTTCGTTGGTCGATCGATGTACGTACTGAGAAGTGTGGTAGAGGGTGTACGGGTCGTGGGGAGAGACCCGGATGGGAGCGTTCATCTGAAACCGGTACTTCAGAACCTCGGCGGGTAGCCCCTCCGCGAGCTGAGGGTAGGTTTCGATGTCTCTGAGGTCACCCGTCTGGTGGTCGTACCGGGTGATCTGCCCCTCGTACTCGCCGGCGTAAACGATGTTCGAGTTCGTCGGATGCACCCAAACGTGCCCTTGCTCCCCTCCGCCCACCGGATACATGTCCGGTACGACTCGCCGGCGGGCAACACGGCTCGGAACGGAAATCGAAGAGTTGTCCTGCTGTGGGCCGTAGACACGGTAGGGAAACTGATTGTCAACGGCGACCCGGTAGAACTCAGCGGTAGGTTGGTTCATTTGCGTCGACCATGACTTTCCGCCGTTGAACGTGACTGCCCCTCCACCGTCGTTTCCACTGATCATGACTTTGGGGTTGTCCGGGTTGATCCACAGATCGTGGAAGTCCCCGTGGGTTCCAGTGATCTCCTCGTAGCTTTTTCCGCCATCGACCGACCTGTAAAAGTCCAGGCTCATGACATAGACCGTGTTCTCATCGACCGGGTCAGCGACGATATGCGTGAAGTAAAAGGGGCGAGCCACCAGCATGCGATCTTTGCTGACGCGAATGAAGCTCTCCCCGCCGTCGTCGGAGCGATAAACGCCTCCACCGTCGTCGGCTTCGGCATTCACGTAGACCTTCTCCGAGTTCGCGGGAGAGACGCTGACGCCTATCCTGCCCTTGAGGCCGGTAGGAAGGCCATTCGTCAGCTCCGTCCAGGAGTCACCGCCGTCGGTGCTCTTGTAGAGGCCGCTATCCTTGCCGCCGCTGACCAATAGCCAGGGTTTGCGGATAACTCGATAGATTGCAGCGTACAGAACCAGGGGCTTGTTGACATCCATAGCCAAATCCACTGCGCCGGCCTCGTCGCTTACGTGAAGGGACTTTTCCCAGGTCGCTCCCCCGTCTTTCGAGCGGAACACACCGCGCTCCTCGTTGCGACCGAAAGCGTGCCCCAAGACGGCCACGTAGACGAGATCGGGGTTTTTGGGATGAACACGAATTCGACCGATCTGTCCCGAATTCTCGAGGCCGATGTGCTCCCATGTCTTGCCCGCATCGCGAGACTTGTAGACACCCACTCCGGTCTGAACATTTCCCCGAAGGCACGCTTCGCCAGTGCCTGCATAAACGACGTTCGGATCCGAAGCGGCAACGGCAATGGCTCCGATCGAACCGGCTTCGAAATAGCCGTCCGAAATGTTGTCCCACGTCGTGCCGGCATCGATGGTCTTCCAGACCCCACCGCCGGACGTGCCCATGTAAAAAGTGAAAAGCTCACCGGGAACACCCGCGACCGTGGGCGCACGCCCTCCCCGGAGCGGACCAATCGATCGGTATTCGAGTGCCTGATACAGCGAGGGCTCGAAGGTGGGTGCCATGCCTTCGGAACGGCTTTGAGCTTCGACCCAGCCCGACCCTAGCCAGCACAGAGCAGCGATGAAAAATGGATATGGTTTGCGGGTGTAAAAGTGCCTCATCTCGACACCGCCTTTTATTGTTCGATCGAGTTTCCCTATTGGTGGGGCGTTACTGCTCCTCGTTGAGGGTGAGCATCCAGATGTCAGCTTCAAAGAGTTCTGCGCGGTCGAAGTAAATGGTGCGATTATCCCGGGATAGGGAAAACCAACCACCTGGGTCCAGGACTTCCTCGTACTCCTTCGAGACGCTATCTAGTATGTAGAGCTTTCCGTCCGACTCGAAAAGCAGTCTGCGGCTGTCGTTTAGCCACCGACAATACCCACCTGGGAGCTCTACCAGCCTCTGGTATTGTTGAGAATCGATAGAGTAAGTGGCAACACCATCGGATCTGCCCGCGGCAGTCAGGATTTGACCAGTTAGCAACTTCCCATCGGGCGACCAGGACTTAACCTCAAAGGTGTCCCCTTCCCACGCGGGCCTGGCCAATACTCGCGGGGTTTGCTCCTTCCACGGCTTGCCCACGTCAAGAATGTGTGTGGTGGAGCCCCCTACGCTATAAGAGTACGCTAGCTGCGATTCATCCGGGGACCAGACCGGCTCGATCGCGTTGCCCTTATCGGTGACCTGCTCAAATTGGCTGCCGTCTGGTTTGACAGTCCAAATTTCGGTGCTGCCACCTCGATCGGAAAAAAAAGCAATCCGGCTTCCGTCGGGCGACCATCTGGGCCGACGGTCCCAGACTATGTCGGAGGTGAGCTGAATGCGGTCGGAACCATCCGTTCGTATTAGGAAGATATCCACTGGCTGGAACGACGCATGGGAGTCAAAGGCTAGCCACTGGCCATCGGGAGAGACATCGGGGGAAGCTGACGTTGTGGTGCCATGGGTGATCGCGACGGGCTCCCCGCTTGTCTTTCCCGTCTGGGGATCAAAGTCGATTCTATGCAGGTTCGCCCTGTAGTCCCCGTCGGTGTAGGCGATGCGTTTCCCATCGTGAGAGATGGAAAGATTATCCACATCAGTGGACGGCAGGTTCATTGGCTGCGGTTCTCCAAGGATCTTTCCCGATACCTCGTCGATGGCCACTCGCCACAAGCCTGCCGCACCCCCTCGATTGCTGAGGAAGTAGAGAAACTTGCCATCGGGTGACCAGACGGGACTCCAATCAAGAGCTGCACCTCCTGTGACGGGAACCGCTTCTCCCCCTTGTGACGGTATCGTCCAAATGTCTGGCTGTGCGCCTCCTTTCAGAAAGCCCCAGTAAGCAATCCGGTGACCGTGAGGAGACCAGATCGGCTCCACTGCGTCCCCCTCGGTGATGAGCCGCTTCTCGCCGCTCGTGACGTTGACGGCCCAGAGCTTGCTAGGGACGATATTTCTGCTTAGTGCAGCAACGCTCCTTTCTTCAGCGCAGGCAACCTCACTCCCGTCCGGCGACCATGCGGGGTCGAAACCAACATCAGTCAAACGCCGGACGTTCTCGCCCGTCGCTCCCATGATGAAGATTCCTCCACCAAGACGGTCGGAATAAAACGCTATTTCCTTTCCGTCCGGAGAGAACGCGGGTTCCCAGTCCTCAGCCAGTGAATTCTCCGTCAGGTTGATGGACCTTTCTCCGCCCACCCGCTGTAAGTAAATGTCCGCATTGCCAGACGCGTAACCCTCGTAGACAAAAAACTCCCCGTCTGGCGAAAGCCCTGGCAGCCACTCCGTTCCGGGCCGGGAGGTGAGTTGAGTGAAAGTGCCTGCGATAGGCGACCCGGTTGTTACCTCAGCGACTTCACCCGGACGCAATAGATAGCCCACCACACTCGCTATCACTATCAGGGCCAGCGCCGCGACGGCGGCGAGCACCGGCCACCTGTTTTTTGACTTAGCGGGGGGGACGCCTCCCAAGACCTCACCCGATTCTACTTCCTGCTTCAGCTCTTTCAATTCATAGCGCAGGTCCTTGGCTGTCTGGTAACGATCTTCGGGATCCTTGACCAGACAGTGCCGGATGATCTTGCTTAGGTCTCGGGGTACGTCTGGATTCAGTTCCGTGACCGACGCGGGCGCCTCTCTGAGGATCGAGGACAGAATCGAAACCGTGGAATCGCCTTTGAATGGACGCTCACCCGTGGCCATCTGATAAAGAATGATGCCAATGGAGAAGATATCCGAGCGGTGGTTTACCGACTTTCCCTCCGCCTGCTCCGGCGACATGTAAGCCACCGTGCCCAAGATCCGACCTTCCTGAGTTGGCGACTGCGTGGGAAGCTCACTGATACCCGCCTCGGCAAACTTTTGCTTCAGCTTCGCCAGTCCGAAGTCGAGGATCTTCAACCGCCCCTCATCGCTCACCATGAGGTTCTCGGGCTTCAAGTCACGGTGGGTGATTCCCTTCTGGTGCGCGGCACTCACCGCATCGGCCAGCGGTATCGCGACCTCGAAGAATTTGTTGAGCGGCAGACCCTTTTGGGGGATGAGCTCGCTGAGCGTCTTACCACGCACCAGCTCCATGGTGATGAAGTGGATGCTCTCCGCCTCCTCGACCGAGTGAATGGTGACGATATTGGGATGATTGAGCGCAGCGACGGCCTTGGCTTCACGCTCGAAACGCATCCGACGCTCAGAGGATGCCATCTCGGGCGGAAGGAGTTTCAGCGCGACCTGGCGGCTGAGCTTGGTATCTTCAGCGACATAAACTTCGCCCATACCGCCGCTGCCGAGCTTTTCGAGAACCTTGTAGTGGGAAAGTGTGCGCCCGACCATGAAGGGATTCCCTTGTTGATATGAAAATAGTCCGCCACAGGCTGAAAAGTCAATGAGTACGCGGGCGCAGGCTCGCGCGCCTGGTCCGCTCCACCGCGATGACGCTCCATCACTTGGGTTCCGTACTCGCAATCCGCCAGATACTGGTTGTGCGTGGGGCACATCAATTGAATGTTTTCTGGGCTGTGGTCTCCGCCGCGTGCGTAAGGATCGCAGTGATGGAACTGAAGTGATTGCCGCTCCTTGCAGCGTCTACCTTGTGCGACTACGAAGGTGCACTGATATCCGTCCCGCTCGCTCACCGCGCGCCTCACCGCGGCCGGGATGTAGCGTGAAGACGGCGATGTGTCGGTGTCTTTGAGATCCCGTCTCGGCGCCCGCGTCTTACCGTAGCGCCTCGACTCCAACCGCTCGAGCTTCTCGGTCACAGCCTCTTCAATGATGGCGGCCAGGTCGCCTTCCGGCATGAGGCCACGCAGGCGCTCGATCTTGTCCTTGAACTCCGCGCTGGCCGTGAACTGCACCTTGTAGCGGGCAGGTGCCAGGGGCTCAACGGGTCGCGGCGCCGTGGCCTTCGGTAACACTACTGCGTCCGGATGCAGTTGGGCGGGCGCGGGAAGCTTGCGTATGGCTGGCGCAACATCGGGCTTCGGCGCAATCTCCACCACCAGCTCTTCGATCTTTGCCTTGGACTTGTGCGCAGCACGCGGCAGAACCGCTTCCCGATTTGCCTCCGTGAGGTGCGGAGACAGCTTGGCCGCGCCGGTCAGATAGATACGGCCGTCCTCCAGCATCCGGAGGAGCGCCGGGTGTTTTAGCGATGCGCGCGCAACTCGGATTCGGAGATAGGCCTCCGCCTCGGACATATGCAACACTTCGGTGCAATAAGTAAACATCGACGAGCAAGCTTCACGTGCGTAGAGACGCCGCGCGTCCACCTCGGCAATGTGCGCGACCAAGTCTGCTTCGACGCGTCGCGATTCTTGCACCAACCCCGACAAGCGGCAAAGCAGCTCATCATCCGACATCGATTTCAATAACTTGCTAGACATAGGTCGTCCCCCCTCGAGACCAATATAACAACGCATTTTTTTGGGCCTTGAGGCAACGTGAGTCGGGAGGAACGTGCTTCGACGAAGTTTTTGTATCGAAACTTCCAGGCGTTGACTAGAGCGTCAACATGCGCGTCAGAGCTAGTACTGCAAAGGTGTTAGCAAGCTCTGCAAATTTTGTTGTGGAATTCTGTCAAGAGAAAAATTCAATTTTCTTTCTCGGCAAGAGAGGGTTACTGCTCCTCGTTGAGGGTGAGCATCCAGATGTCGGATTCGTAGAGCCGTCGGTGGAAGTGAATGGTGCGATTATCTGGGGACAGGAAACCCGACGACCTGAGTCCAGGACTTCCTTGTACTCCTTCGAGACGCTTCTTGCCTCGCCACGTGCACTTCTGCTACCGTCACCAACACGCAATGAGGTCCCACCATTGAGCTGACTCACGAAACGAGGTGCAGGAAGAGAATGAATGTCGGCACGATCGCGATTGCGATTCTGTTGATCGCCGGGAACGGATCGACCGGCCCCCAGTACCAGGAGGTCGCGAAGGATCTCGACGAGTCGTGGTACGAGGCGTTCACCCTGCTGGACCGCTTCGCCCAACAGCAGGTCGATGAATGGGCTCTGCCGGGCGTGGCGATGGCGATAACCGATGGGGATCGGCTGCTAGGGGTCTGGACCTACGGCTTTGCCAACCTCGATGCCCGCAGCACGGTGGGGCCGGACACGCTGTTTCTGATGGGCTCGATCGGGAAGTCCTTCACCGCCGTCGCTGTCTTGCAGGAGCATGAGCGGGGAACGATAGCTCTGCACGCCCCCGTGCAGAGCTATCTGCCCTGGTTCGAGGTCGAGTCCGACTTCCCACCGATTACCGTGCACGATCTGCTCACTCACACGGCGGGCATCATCAACGGCTCGGACCTCGCACCCCACGGCTACTGGGAGGCCTGGGCCCTGCGCCACTCGCGGCGCGTGACGGGGCCGGGCGAGCGCTACCACTACTCCAACGTCGGGTACAAGACCCTGGGACTGCTGCTCGAAGCGGTGCGCGGCGAGCCACTCGGGGAGATTCTCGAGGCCGGCATCTTGAAGCCGCTGGGTATGACGGCGACCCACGGGTCGATTACTCACGAGACCCGACGGCTCTCGGCCGTCGCCTATCGGCCGCTGCACGATGATCGTCCTGCCCTCCCCGGGGGTCTCCTTGTCCCGAGCGGCTGGCACGAGTACGGAGCCGGCGACGGCAGCATCGCGTCGACTCCCTCCGACATGGCCGCCTACGTCCGCATGTTACTCAACCGGGGCGAGGGACCCGAGGGCCGTGTCCTATCCGAGGATAGCTTCGACCTGTTCACCGACAAGGCGATCGAGGTCGGGGAGAACGCCCACTACGGCTACGGCCTCCGCATCCAGGAGGTGGATGGTCGCACGCTGGTGGGTCACGGCGGCGGCCATCTCTCGTTCACTTCGCAGATCTTCGCGGACATGGATGCGGGCGTTGGGGCTGTCGTGATGACGAACACCGGAGGCTCCGCGGGACGCATGGCGCGCTTCGCGGTCGACCTCGCCGCTGCGGTTCGCCGTGGCCAGGACCTGCCCGCGCTGCCGGAGCCGCAGGATCGCGAGCGCGTCGAGAACCCGGAGGAGTACACCGGTACCTACCGATCCGACTCCCGGCAGGTGGCCGTCTTAGCGGATGGGGACCGGCTTTTCCTCGAGGTCGCCCCCAACGACGGATCCGGATCCGATCACTCTGCCGAGCGGATTCGCCTGTTGCCATTGATGAGCGACGCATTTATCGTCGACCATCCGGATTTCGGGCGGTTCCCGCTGGTCTTCGACCGTGTGGACGGGACTGTGGTGGAGGCGTTCCACGGCGACGAGTGGTTCCGTCACGAGCGGTACAAAGGGCCCGAGAGCTTCGAGCTTCCCGAGTCGTGGAACTCTTACGTGGGCCACTACCGCTCGCACAATCCTTGGACGACCAACTTCCGCGTCCTGGCTCGCAAGGGGCACCTTTACCTGGTCTCTTCCTGGGGAGGAGCACGGCAACTCTTCCCTCTCGAGGACGGTGTTTTCGCCGTCGGGGATGAGAACGCTGCAGAACGGATCCTCTTCAGCGCCCTCGCCACCGGCAGGGCACTATCTGCGACGTTCGGAGGAGGCGACTACTACCGGGCGTTCACTCCGTAGCGGATCGCGGCTCAAGTCCTGCTCAGGGGCGTCTGGTCAAAATACTCGAACGCCCAGCGGGTCAGCAGTTTGCACCTTTCCAAGGGCCGCTTGAATCCGCCATCGCGGTCGGATACGTATTCCAGTTCAGCGGAAGGAGTCGCGATGGACTGGAAGACCATGCTGAGCTACATCTGAGGGTCCGTGGCGCTTAGGAAGTACGTCGTCTACCATCACCACGAAGAGGAATCATCAAGGCAAGGAGAATCTGCTGCTATTCTTAGCCAGCGACCAGTTACCTCAGTCCGAGCGCAAGGTGCGCTCCCTTGAACGGCTTGGCGGGCTGCTACGTTTCCAACCATCGGGAAGCCGCATGAGTATTTTGACCTCACGGCATCACAGCGACGAAATCGTCATCGGGAGGGGCGTCGAGGTTAGCCTTTCGGCCAGGAAGCCACGCCGCGGCCAGCAACCCGATCACCATCAACGAGGAGGCCGCACTCGCGATGGCACCTGTGCGCAAAGACCTTGGTCGGTACCGAAATGTCACGCGGTGCTCCCCCGCGGGTACCGAAACCGCGCGCATCGTCCACTGTGCTCTCAGAATTGGAGTTTCCACCCCGTCTACCTCGGCCATCCAACCGGGGCGAAACGTGTCCGCGAGCACGACGAAGCCATCGCGCGGTGAGCTCGTCTCGAGTTCGATCCATTCCGGCTGATAGCGGTTGATCCGTACCGCATTTTTGCGAAAAAAACCGGATACCCCTTTGCCCGTCTCTGGATCTTGAATTTGAACTCCCTGATGTACGCTCCAACACTTCAAATTTTCGAGGGTTTGAAGCTCACTCGGCACCGGTGACGGCACCATGAAATAGGCACGCGGCAACGTATGCAAGTTGATTTTTATTTTCTCAAGAACGAGAAAATCGGCTTTAAGCCCTATGGGATTAAGATCGATTTCGATGGATTCGATGCGGACGCCGTGGCTTGGCCGAACGAGTCGGACCGTGAGTTCTTCGATGAGCTCGGGCTTCTCGAAATGGACGTCGAGCGGAGTTCCCGGTCCGAGGCGGTAGGTGGTTCCGCCCAGCTCGATCACGATACTTGTCGGGTCGCCGAGCGCCTGCCAATCGAGGCGAAAGCTCGACGCCGTGACCGGAGGTAACAGCCGAATCGAGACTGGCGCGATCTGGGGAGGGATATCGAGCAGCGGAAGTGGTGAAGCAAAGCGCGATCCGCACCAAGGGTAGTTCGTGGTGGGCCCACGGCGAGCGATGAACTTGGCGTTTAGAAGCGCTAACGCGTTCGCGCTCGAATCGCTCAGGTCGAGGAGCTCGGAGTAGCGGGCGTCCACGAGTGCTTCGTGGCCGCCGGCGAAGTCGACACCGTGAAGAGTCGCGTAGTTCGCGAGGTTCGATTCAGAAACGTAGCGGCTGCGGTAGCCTTGCGCGCGCGTTATGAGTTGAACCGGTCGCACGTTCGCGCGCGCCAGGGTCTGAAACGGCCGCTCGCCGCGATCCTTGACGAAGGCACCCAAGTCGATGACAGCAATAGCGAGCACAACGGGAGCAACCCACCGCTCCTTCGGTCGCCAAACCACGTAAGCCACCAGAATGACGTTCAGCATGCCCAGAAGCACTGCCCAGTAGCCCCCACCAACCAGTCGCTCCATTTGCTCTGGCTCGAGCATGCCGTTACGAACGACGTTGGAGTGAAGACATGCAGTCCAAGCGGCGAGCAGGGCCAATACGACGAAGGCCGCCTTGACGATTCCTCGCAAGCGAGTTCGGATCCTGCGACCAGCATCTTCGAGCACGTTCACTCCAAGCCCGGCAAGCACGGCCACACCCATCGTGTAGATGCCAAGAAGACGATAGGGAACGCGGAACTTTTCGAAACCAGGCACTGCGGCGTAAAACAAATCGAATAGCGGCGAGTCACGACCGAACGAAAGCAGAAGTGCCACGAGAGCGGACGCCGCAAAAAACAAACGCCACCGCTCCGGTGCGAGCATGAGACCAACAGCGGCGAGTAGCAACGTACCGATACCGGCGTATAGATGAAGAGGAGCGGCGCTGTTTTGACCCGGTAGCCGGATTTGTGCCCGGGGGACAAACGCTGATGAGAGCAAGTAGGGTGAGAACGCGAACGATGTCGAGTACTCGTAGCCGAGTTTGGAACGCGAGGAGTCCTCGGCGAGTTGGTACGTCGGGAGAAGCTGTACGGCACTCAAGCCAAGAGCCAACAGCACGGAGGGTACGACGCGTGTGCAAGTCCTCTTGAATCCTCCCATCGCCACCGCGAACGCCAGCGCCAGCAATATCCCATAGTACGCCACTTGCGGGTGTCCAGCCAAGATCATAGCGGCGAGGCCGAGCGTGACAACGCCGAGGTGTGCCGCCCCCTTACCCAGCATCGCGCGTTTTACCGCGTACAGCGTCCACGGAATCCAGCTTGCCGTGAGCACGATCGCGTGGTGTCCGGGCGTGGTGAAAAATCCCGTGAACATAAAAACGAGCGCGGCAAAAAGCGCTCCGAGATTCGAAGCACCGAACGAGCGCATGAGAAGCCACATCCCAAGACCGGCGAAGACCTGGTGGAGAAGCTGGTAAGCCTCCAGGGCGATGTAGTTCACCTGAGCGTCGACTTGAAACGGCAGAAGCAAATAAGTAGGAGGGTAAAAAATCCCGACCTGAGGATTGGCGTGAATCGCGACGCCCCCTAGAACATGCGGGTTCCAGAGTGGAAGCTCGCCGCTCGCCACTCGGGTGAGCGCATAACTCTTCCAGACATAGTGCTGATTCAGAAAATCGCCGCGGAAAATCTTTCGTTCGTCGGCGTCGAACGTGAACAGCCTCCAGTGGAAAACGAAGGGAAGCAAGCCCAGCACCACGAGGGCCGCGAGCTTTGGTAGCTTGCTCCTCATAGGACCATGGTCGGAACGGATGCTTCTGCCATTAAGTGTTGGTCGCCGCTAGAGGTGTTTGATGCTGGTTTCAGTTGGATTGCGTGTGCCGACGAACGTCATCTGCTTAACGCCTCTCGGCATCACAGATTATTGCGCCCTTACAAGGATCCAGCAAAACGGAGGAAATCCGTGCGTGGTGCTTCCGCCATTAAGTGTTGGTGAGATGACGCTAAAACTTTACAGTGCATTAAATTACATCGCAAATAGCGCCTGCGGCCTTCGCTGCGCGCTAAATGGAGCGTAAGCGCTTCTTTTGAAATGGGATACGTACACATCACCAACAGCAAACAGCGCAAGCACCGGCCCGGTCGCTAACACAGACAGTAAGTTACTGATTTATAGTCTATTTCAAAAGGGCCGAGTTTTGCCACAGGACGAGGTGCGGATGGTGCAGTTTGGAGCTATCCGGTCTTGGCTTAGAATCCATGAATAACAGGGAAGAACAGGGAATTGAGATGAGCAGCACGTGACGGGTTGATTAAAGAAGGGTGCGATGAAGTCCCGCCCGGAGTTGCGTCTGATTCCCAAGCTCAGGCGATACACCCATCAGGGCAACCTTGTGCCATTCCTCGGAGGAGGCGTGGGTAGCATCGCCCAGCTAATGCACCGCTCGGCATCATCAAGCCAACTTGCCGCACCGGGATCCTTAAGCAGGGGTAGTCCAAGCTTGACCAGACAACAAGGCAAGTCCAACTCCTCCGGTAGCTCCGTCCCCAACCAGCGCACGCCCTTTGCTGCGCCCTCAATCGTCCAGGCTGTCACGCACTGAACCATGACCCGGTGCTCGGGTCCCTGGATGAGCCACCCCACTGCGCCGACCCAGGTGTTCCTGATGCTTAGAAAGTATTCGGGGAATCCGGGTAACGGCACCGCTTGCCCGCCGGTGGCCACCTCGATGATGGACTGCAACGCAGCCAATGTCTCGGAGCGAACATCCGAGCGTGGCATCTGGAACACGTGGTGCGTCGATAGGTTGTAGTGGTGCATCATCGACTCGCTGGCGAAGGAATGTCCAAGGGTAGCAACCCGTTCGCCAACATCTCCCTCGCCCGTTGGCTCCTCCGGCCGAATTGGTGGGGGTTCTGGAACCTGCAATGCTTTGGTTTCCGTCGGATTCTCAGTGTCCGCCTTCGCCCGCTTTTTACGCCGGGCACGTCGCCAGCGTGCATCCGTCGTTCGGTAGGACATTCCGAGGCGTCGCTTGTGAGCTACTTCTTCGGTGAGACGACGGCGTCCAGGCAAGCTTTCGCTACTCGAAACTTGACTACCGTCTTTTTCGGGATTCGAATCTGTTCGCCGGTCCGGGGGTTGTGTCCCTTGCGCGCCTTTCGTTGCGCCTTCACGAGTTTTCCAATTCCGGGAATGATGAACTGGCCCGTCCGCTTCGTCTCCTTCGCCGCGAGATCGGCAATCGACTTGAACCATGCCGCGGCCTGCTTTTTCGGAACCTGCATCGCTTCCGACATCTGGGCCACGATTTGGGTTTTGGTCATGGGTTTTTTCGCCATTCCTCAAGTCTCCTCCGTTTTGAAGCTAACTCAACGTTAGCCGGTGCACCCACCGCGTGGGCGACCGGAGGTTGGTGCTCGAGCTTCGAGCGAAACTCAAACGGCACTATTTTAGTGGCGTTACACGAAGTTAGCAAGCCAGAACGGTGTTGGTGCATGAATCGGTGATGTCCTAAGATTCCTGTCAAAGAAAAACGATGTATGGTTCCCCGGTCTCACAAACCGTCCCGATGCTTCCGCCATCAAGTGTTGCTACGCGGCTGCGGGCAGTGGTACAGGTGTGGAAGAGACCGGGTTGCGCGCCCCAGTGAGCAGGAAAACCTCGATCCGCAACCACAAAGGAATCGTCGTCGCAAAGAAGATGTCTCGAAAGGTGAGCCGTCGCGTGGTCAGACCGGCCTGCATAGCCGGAGTTCGGATCTCACGTCCGAACTTCAGAGCTCCGTGCGGTCGGACGAAGTTGTAATAGCAACGGGGTGCTTCCGCCATTAAGTGTTGGTGAGATGACGCTAAGATTTTACGGTGCATTAATTACAGCTAAAATAGAGCTCGTGACCTTCGCTGCGCGCTAAATAGAGCGTAAGCGCCTCTTTTGCAAAGGGATGCGTACACAATCACCAACAGTAAACAGCGCAAGCACCGCGGAAGCACCCCGTCCTGTGCTAAAACTCGGCCCTTTTGAAATAGGCCATAAATCAGCAGCTTAGTGTCTGTGTTTGCGACCGGACCAAGGGCCGTAGGCTTTACAATCGTCTGGCCCGAGGGTGTTATCTTCAGATCCATGATGACGTACCACGTGCAATTCCTACTGCTCGTTCTAGCTGGCTGGGTCAACCGCCAGCAGCAGGGTGTGATCGACTACCAGCAAGAGGAGAACCGTGTGCTCCGAGCCGGGCTTCGGGGCAAGCGTCTCAGTCTCTCGGACGACGAGCGGCGCAGGCTCGCGGTCAAGGCCCAGGCTTTGGGCCGCGAGGCGCTGGCCCAGATTGCGTCCGTTGCCACACCCGCTACGCTTGTGCGTTGGTACCGCTGCCTCATCGCAGCCAAGTACGATGGCAGCAAGAACCGGAGCCCAGGCCGACCTCCGACGGCGAAGGACATCCGTGAGCTCATTGTGCGCGTGGCGCAGGAGAACCCGACGTGGGGATATACGCGCCTGCGAGGCGCACTCAAGAACCTAGGACATGAACTCGGACGCAACACCATCAAGAGGATCCTCGCCGACCACGGTATCGCACCTGCCCCGGAGCGGGGCAAGAGCATGTCGTGGAGCACCTTCATCAAGGCTCATTGGGGCGCCATCGCTGCGACAGACCTGTTCACCGTCGAGGTTGTGAACCCGTTCGGGCTCGTCCGCTACCATGTCCTGTTTGTCATCGATATCGCCACTCGCTGTGTGTGCATCGGTGGGATAACGTCGGACCCCAACGGGGAGTGGATGAAGCAGGTGGCAAGAAACCTCACTGACCTGTGGGATGGTTTCCTCCTTGGCAAGCGATACCTCATCCACGACCGGGACCCGCTATTCACCGAGGCGGTACGTGGGCTGTTGAGAGATTCAGGCGTGAAGCCCCTGCGCCTTCCCGCCAATAGTCCGAATCTGAACGCATACGCGGAAAGATTCGTTCTCTCCATACGTCGAGAGTGTCTCGACCGCTTCGTACCTCTCAGTGAGCGACACCTGCGCACAGCGGTAAGCGAATACGTCGTGCACTATCACACCGAACGGAACCACCAAGGTCTCGGCAACGAGCTCCTCACTCCTCTGCCGGCAAGCGCGAATAGCGCTGGCCCCATCGTGTCGCGAGAGCGACTTGGGGGCATTCTCAACTACTACTGCCGTGCCGCGTAGATGGTCGCCGGCGACGGTAGCCCCTCGGCGGGCTCGACCGGCGTAGCGT
This sequence comes from Candidatus Marinacidobacterales bacterium, assembly GCA_965219415.1. Lineage (GTDB taxonomy): Bacteria > Acidobacteriota > Vicinamibacteria > Marinacidobacterales > DATDRI01 > CBDCNP01. The sequence continues at coordinate 4,198,613 of CBDCNP010000002.1, read as the reverse complement.
GGAAACCGCTTCAGGAACATGCTTCGATATTCGCTCTCGACTAGGTGGTCATCTGCATGGTGACGACCCGCCCGCCCAAGACGATTGTAAAGCCCACGGCCCTTGGCCCGGTCGCAAACACAGACACTAAGTTGCTGATTTATGGCCTATGGACTTGACCCGCTTTCGTGGACACCTAATCCTTTGGGAGACAGGAGTCCACGATGTCAAAGCAGGGAAACAGATACGCGGCCGAGTTCCGGCGCCAAATGGTAGAGCTGGTGCGAGCTGGCCGCGGCTCCGAAGAGCTGGCGCGAGAGTTTGAGCCCTCGGGCCAGACGATCCGGAACTGGGTGAACCAGGCGGATCTCGACGAGGGTCGCAGGCAGGACGGTCTGACGAGTGAGGAGCGTGCGGAGCTCCGCCGCCTGCGACGGGAGAACCGTCAACTACGGTTGGAGCGGGAGATCCTCTCAAAAGCCGCGGCCTGGTTCGCTCGGGAGACCGAGTCGGTACCACCGAAGCCTTCCGATTCGTGAGGGCGAACCAGGATTCACTACCGGTTGCCACGATGTGCCGACTGCTGGACGTCTCCGCCAGCGGCTACTATGCGTGGCTTGAGCGTGCCCCGTCGGCCCGCGCGGTGTCGGATGCGGAGTTGCTTGAGAAGATCCGGGCGATTCACACCGCGTCGCGGAGCACGTACGGCGCGCCGAGGATCCTCCACGAGCTACGAGAGACACACGAGCTCCACGTCTCACGCAAGCGTGTAGCGCGGCTGATGCGCGAGGCTGGCATTCAAGGTGTTCACCGGCGCAAGAGGGCGCACACTACGATTCGCTGTGACGACGCCCGTCCCGCCCCCGATCTCGTCGACAGGAATTTCGAGGTGGACCGGCCCGACCGCCTGTGGGTCGCCGATATCACCTACGTGCCCACGTGGTCGGGCTTCTTGTTCCTCGCCGTCGTGCTGGACGCCTTCAGCCGACGCATCGTCGGATGGGCAATGGCTACCCACCTGCGGACGTCGCTCGTCTTGAGCGCCCTCGACATGGCGCTGTTCCAACGCAAGCCCGGCGACGTCATCCATCACTCGGACCAGGGCACGCAGTACACGTCACTAGCGTTCGGCCAGCGATGCCGGGAGGCCGGGGTGCGACCGTCGATGGGTTCGGTCGGGGACTGTTACGACAATGCGATGTGCGAGAGCTTCTTCGCGACGCTCGAGTGCGAGCTGATCGAGCGCCGGTCGTTTCGCTACCACGCTGAGGCGCGCATGGCGACCTTCGATTTCATCGAAGGCTGGTACAACCCGCGACGACGACACTCCGCCATCGACTATTGCTCGCCTATCCAATTCGAAAGGAGGTACTATCGCGACGCTTGATCCCTAACTCTTAACCTGTCCACGAAAGCGGGGTCACTTCACTATTTCAAAAGGGCCGAGTTTTGGCACAGGACGGGGTGCCGAGTGTGCAATTGTCGTCCGCCACAAATGTGCAATTTACAGTCGCCGCTAACAGCTCATTGCGAAGCTCCTCGACTTGCCTGGTCGTGAAGACATCCATCCTCCTGCGAACCTCTCACTGGGAACAATGGTCGAGAATCTGCTTCTTGAGCCCCGAACAGCAAGTTTCGGAACTGAAATAGGAAGCCCACAGGACGTCGGCAAACCCCCTGCCCGGCATCGCGGCTCCCTGCTGCTCCCGGTTCTGCATTAGCGCCGTACCCACGCCGGGAACGTAGGTCAACTCCATGCTGTTCCCCTTCTCCAGGTCCTTTTCAAAATAGCCTAGGACGGTATCGATCTGAGATCGGATACCGGGGGAGCCGCCGGGCGGCAAGTTCTTATCGAGAGCGTCTTCGAGCGCGTCGGCCATATTCTTCGCGTCGACGTCGCGGAGCAGATCGATACGGAGGGATTTTGCCCCATCCATCGAGATCAGCATCTGCGGATCGCAGGTGCGGTTCTCGGCATACGCGCCCATCGTGTAGACGTCAAGCCACCACCGCTCACGAAGTCCGGCACCGATCAACATGAGAGTCCGGACACCTACCCCTGCCGTGTCCGCGTATGTGTTTCCCTTTACCGTCTGGGTTTTCGCCGATAGGGGCACTATCGACGACGCCATCAGCACGATGGCGCCCAGCTGCGTCACGGTTCGATTGCTCACGGTCTTTTCCTCCGAGGCTTAGTCAACCTGTCACACCTCGCTCAAAACCACCAGTCGTCGTTGTCGGCGACTCCCCTCTAGGGTTCATCGGTCGGCGCCGACGTGTTGATGTCTGGGTAGAGCCACGAGTGTTCGAGTCCGGCGTGTCGCTTCCCGTATCGTTCCGGTATGTTCTGTGTCCAGTTGCTGGGCAACGTCAGACAGCACACCAGTAAAACAACGAGTACGATTCTCTGTAACACGAATGGCGCTTTTTCAGGCGGGGCTTCCACCTCCAGTGCCTCTCTGACACCACTTCGCAGCCGACCCAGACGCCGAATGCGCGATCGGATCAAAAAAACGACACCGATCGACACCATGATGAGGTTCAGGGTCTGCCCGGTCCCGAGAGCCAGACGGTGAGTCGGATAGTCGCGAAACAGATCAATGAATACACGCAAGAACGCATACCAGAAGACGAAACGAGCTGCGGTTGCCCCCGGCGTTGGGTTCATCTTTCGAACACGGAGGAGGAAAGGCACCAGCAGAAGATTCTTGATGCCGTCATAGAGAACCACCGGATGCCGGATTCCAACTGCGTCGGGAAACCGCACGCCCCACGGCACATCGGTGAGAGCACCCACGATCTGGCCGTCGATGAAGTTCCCGATCCTTCCCATTCCCATCAGAAACGAACCGGGGATCACGACTGCATCGAACAGCGCGAGCAGGTCCTTTCGATAGAGCAAGGCGAAGGAGGTGACGGCTACAGTCGCTCCGAGAAGGACCCCGTGAGACGCCAGGCCCCCAAGCCAGTATGCCGGAATGAGGGTAGGGTGCGCGCTGTAGAAGGGCCACTCGTCGAATGCGACTTCGATGAGACGCGCCCCAACCAAAACGCCCACCACGATGAAAAGAGTGAGGGTGTATACGTCTCTGGAAGTGAGTCCGAGCCGAAGCCTGTGGCGGCGCAGAAACAGATGCAAATGCAGGAATCCCAGCGAATAGCTAAGCCCATACCACCAGAGATAGACGCCGCCCACTTCGGCAATGATCGGATCGACATTATGGACATAGGGTCCGAACATCTTTTAAGCTCCCCGTCCTGTGCCAAAACTCGGCCCTTTTGAAATAGACCGGTCCCGTCGTGTCCAAAAACACAAACGCGTTGCCAAGCCTTTGATGGCTGAGCTCTCCATGATAATGATAGATGAACTCGGCGACGGGCCGGCGCGTGGGTCTTAGAGTTCGTTTGTATTTTTGGACACGACGGGGAAGCGGCCTCAGATGAGGTTGCTCCTTTGCGAATCGCTCCGCCACCACCTCTTTCACCGTCCCATGGACTCGACGGTCCGCCTCCTCCCGAAGCCAGCTTTCGGCAAGTTGGTTCAGATGTTGCCAGCTGACGAACTCTCGATAGCGAACGAAAAAGTGGTGCTTGATGTAGCCCACCATTCGCTCGTCCTTGCCCTTGGTCTGAGCTCGATTCGGTCGACACGCTCGCTACCCGGTCGGTGCGCGGAAACCACCTGTGATCCGCAAAAAAGAGATCGCGTACCGCTGGATCGACTTTTTGCGGAGCACACCCGGTATTGGGAATCGTAAACTGCTTTCGACCAACGCTGACGAACCGGCGTCGAAACAACCGAACCCACTTCAACAGTGCGGGCACTGACTCGCCCTCCGAACCCAGCACACGAATCAGCCGCGGAGAAATCACACACAGTGGAAGCGTGCTGCAGAAGACGGAGAGCAGGGTCACGGTGACACATCAGGAGCAGAGGAAGACCCATTTATCAACCATTCCACGTTCTGGAATACAAGTATCAAGGCCGACCACTCCGGCGGAGTTGACGCCGAACGAGTTCGTCCAGCAACATCAGTAGGATCAGGCCGTCGAAGGTGTGCCACTCAAGTTACAGCCTACCTCATAATGAGACCAGCGTTATGACCTTTTAACAGAGAGGCTTACGCACCATCCGGCTTGGCAGAACAGGAAGTTCAACCCATGATCGATAAGCCTACTACCGCGTCGTGTCCAAAAACACAAACGAACTCAAGACCGGTGCGTCGGGACGTTTCGGATGAGAGGTGTCTAGGCTTGGTTCGCGCGACGTGGAGCGGGCGATCGGCACCTGGTCATAGGCGCCGTCAGGCGGTTGCTTTGCTGTTTGGGCTTATCGCCTCTGGCCAGATTCAACTACGACGCATCGACGGCTACCAACGTCTGAGCGAGGTTCTCGAACACGCGGAGGTTGCCGCCTAATCTGATACCCTGACGGAGTGGAGGGCGCTGTTCTTTTTCCACGGACCTCGGGACACATCCCCAAAACTCGGCCCTTTTGAAATAGACCATAAATCAGCAGCTTAGTGTCTGTGTTTGCGACCGGGCCAAGGGCCTAGCTCTGCTCCATGGTTGTCGCGGGCCCCACCGTCCACGCCCGCATCGACTGTTCGCTTGTAATGTTGCCAGTGGATCAAGTTTTGGCACAGGACGCCGGGGTCCCGGTACGCCGTGGTACCCGCACCGATCCAACACTTGGGTCGGCGCAGTGGGGTGGCTCATCCAGGGACCCGAGCACCGGGTCATGGTTCAGTGCGTGACAGCCTGGACGATTGAGGGCGCAGCAAAGGGCGTGCGCTGGTTGGGGACGGAGCTATCGGAGGAGTTGGACTTGCCTTGTTGTCTGGTCAAGCTTGGACTACCCCTGCTTAAGGATCCCGATTCGGCAAGTTGGCTTGAGGATGCCGAGCGGTGCATTAGCTGGGCGATGCTACCCACGCCTCCTCTTGGCAATGGCACAGGGTCGCCCTGAACCGCCCCGGGTTTTCCGGAGACTGTTTTAGTTGAGTCTCGCCATCTCTAGCGAGCCTTCCTGCGACCGATAGTAGTTCATCTCGTACTCGACGGGGGAGACATTTCCGATCGGCTCCAAGAGTCGTTGCGTGTTGTACCAATGGACCCACTCGAGGGTGGCGAACTCAACGTCTTCGAGACCACGCCAGGGCCCACGTCGACGATCACCTCGGTCTTGTAGAGGCCGATGATGGATTCAGCCAAAGCGTTATCGTAAGAGTCGCCTCGGCTGCCGACGGACGGCTCAATGCCCGCCTCGGCGAGCCGCTCGGTGTAACGGGTCGAGACGTACTGCACGCCGCGATCGCTGTGATGCACCAATGGATCTTCTGGGTTTAGTCGGCGCTCGTGCAGCGCCTGCTCCAACGCATCGAGAGCGATGCCTACAGTCAACGATGTCGTCGCTCGCCAACCGACGATGAGTCGAGCGAAGACGTCGATGACGAAGGCGACATACACGAAGCCGCGCCACGTGGCGATGTAGGTCAGGTCCGAAAACCCAGAGCTCGTTCGGGCGTGTGGCGTTGAAGTCGCGCTCCACGAGGTCCATCGGGCGAGCGCCGCTCGAATCCGGCTTCGTCGTCTTGAATCGACGTCCACGGACCGCCCCCTGGAGACCCATTTCACGCATCAGACGGGCCACCGTGCATCGAGCCACGTCGCGGCCCTCACGGCACAGCTGACGCCAGACCTTGCGCACGCCATACACGTCAAAGTTATCTTGCCGTACACGACGAATCTCGCCGCGGAGTTGGACGTCGCGCTTCGCTCTCGCTGGCAGGCGGCTTGGGTCCTTCTCTCTCGCTTTCTGCTCGTAATAGGTCGACGGGGCGAGCGGAAGCATCCGGCAGATCGGCTCGACCCCCTAATTTTCACGGTTCGCGTCCACGAACAACACATTCACCTCGGTCGGCGGTCGAGCTCCGCCTGGGTGAAAAACGCCGACGCCTTGAGAAGGATCTCGTTCGCCCCCTTTAGCTCACGGTTCTCTCGCTCAAGCTCCTTCAAGCTGACCCTCGTCCGTCGTCAGTCCCGCTCGTTTCCCAGCATCACGCTCTGCTCGACGCACCCACGTGCGTAGCGTTTCCCGCGTACAGTCAACCTTCGACGCAATCGATGAGATCGCTGACCACTGAGATTCCTGCTCAGCCTGCTGGTCGATAACCATCCCCACTGCGCGCTCTTTTACCTCCGGTGAATACCTCCTTCGTCTTGTCATGACTCCATCCTCTCAAGAGGTGGAGTCTCCGGGAAACCCGGGGCGGTTCAGCTCGGGACGGCTGCTGGACTTTGCACCAGCTTACACCTCTACCCCTGAGTAGAGCCGACGCCGGCTCTCAAAACGTCCTACATGAAGACGACCAAAGCCGTCCTGGTTGCAGGCAGTTTGCCAATCTCATGCAGCTCAAGTTTATGGAAGGGACACCCAGGCGTCGTTCACGACCGAGGCGTCGGCGGTCGTGCTCTTGTTTGGTCTCGTTGCCTCGGGTCAGATCAGACTACGACGCATCGATGGTTACCAGCACCTCGCCGACGTTCTTGCTCGAGGCGAGGTCGCCGCTTGATCTGATACCATCACGTGGACGCGGAGAAGCGCCATTCTTTTTCCAAGAGATTAGGTACGCATCCTCGCCGTCGATGCTGGTGGATTTCGGGTAGGAGGCGGTATCCGGATCAAGTTCTAGCCGGGCTACTTACCGCTCTGCAGAAAGGAAAACCCGATGTCATTGACTTCGCAAAGACGCTCCCGTAGAGACACCAAGACTGAAGAAAAGGGGTTCAGTATGCCGCGCCGCAAAGCCCTTCCTGTGATTGCGGTATTCCTGGCATGGCTCCCGCTTGTAGGCTGCGGGGACGGCGGTTCAAGCGGCTCAAGTCCTACGGGACCGCCTGCCCGAGTTAGTACCGTTATTGCGGAAGGCAGCTTCCAGATCGGGACCATGCTTACGGCCTTTCAGACTGGCGTACAGTGCGATTTCGTCGAGTTCATCGAGTTCCAACACCAGCGCCACCGGCGATATCGAGGCGATCGTCGATTGGACGTTCGCTACGAACAACCTCGACATGACGATCACGCCCGGGAGATGCACGTGCGCGCTCGTATTAGCTACTAATGCCTGCGGTGATTCAGTTGCCTCGTCGATCGACATGACCACGAAGCCCGAGAGAATCACTGCGCTGAATCAACCGGCCGGAGCTTACACGCTCGGCAATGGCGCCCCTCGACGGCGATGACTTCATCACGCAGCCGGCGCAGGTGCGGGAGATCGACCAACAGGTTTTCAAGTACGTCGGCGTCGGCGGCGTCGACCAGCCGAGGATCGTGCAAGTCGGGGATGCTCTGGTGTTCGGCGATCAGGAGCTCCTGAGGAATGTCTATGCCTCGCAGCGACCTGACGTCTCGGCCGTGATCGAAGGTATCCTGGGCCAGCACATGACCGTGCAGACCACGATTCTGGATTACTTTATTTCCACCGCGGAGGCGGCCGAGTGGACGACCGAAGAGATCGACCTCCGGCTGCGGCGCATCGTCGACACCACCACCATCGGAGAGATTCGCATCGTCGACTCCAGGCGCGGCACAATCTATTCCAATTTCCCTCCCGGCGGGGCGGACCGGTCTCTGGCCGACACGCCGCATTTCGAGGACCTCGGCGCCCTGCTGGACGGGTTGGAGCCGGTGGCCGAGCACCCGACATCGCCGCGCGCCTCCGACGGCACCGTCTACAAGTACGTCACAAGGGCCAGCCGGGACTCGTCGCGCCTGATCCAGGTCGGCGTGCCCATCGAAAGCAGTGCGGGCAACCTGCTCTACTCGGTCTACCAGCAGCAGGCCGACATCCTGGTCCGTTCCCGAAACCTCCAGGCGCTCTGGATCGTCAATCTCGAGGGTGAGCTGGCCGCGGTTGCGCCGCGCGCCGAGATGCAAACCGGTGACGAGATCGTCGACACGGCGGGGATCTTCGAGCGCCGCGGCGAAGGGATCATGGAAAATGCGCTGGCCCAGGAAAGCGTGGTCAGCAGGGCGAGTCTGAGTCTGTTCTCACCCGATGACCGCGGCATCGTGGTCGCATCCCCGATCGTCAACACCGGTGGGATCCTGATCGGCGGCCTGGCCGTTGCCGTCAGTCTAGACGACATCGCGCTCGCGGTGCGCGGCGAAGCGCGAAACACAACCCTGATTGCGTTCGCGCTGCTCGGTCTCACCGCCGTGGCTGCGCTCTTCGGCTCGCGATTGCTGACGCATCCGATCGAAATCATCGCCGACGCCGCTCGGCAGGTGGAAACCGGAGAACAACCCGATTCCGGCGTCATGGAACCGGTGATGCGCAGATCCGACGAGATCGGCAGCCTGGCGCGCGTCTTCAGCGACATGACGGTCCAGGTCTTCAACCGCGAGGAACAGCTCGAGACGCTGGTTTCGGAAAGGACCCGGGAGCTGCAACATAGCAACCATCAATTGCGCATGGCACATGAAGCCATGGAAGAGGGATCTGACGATGGCGAAGCTCGTGCAGCACGCTTTGGTGCGGGAAGGGGGCGCCGAGTTGGGCCCCTTCTCCGCCTACGCGCGGATGACTCCGGCGAAGCAAGTGGGTGGCGATTTCGTCGATGTCGTGGGGCCGTCGGACGGGATGCTGTTCTTCACCATCGGCGACGTCTCGGGCAAGGGGGTGGCCGCGGCCCTGTTCATGGCGGCGTCCCAGTCGGCGGTCAAGTCCGCTTTCCTCGGGCGCGCCGATATCGCCACGATTGCCGCCGAGGTCGCCGCGATCGCCGAGGACACGAACCGCCGTCTGTGCAGCCAGAACCCGATGGGTATGTTCGTCACCTGCATGCTCGCCATGGTCAACCTCGAAAACGGCGCGGTCGACTACGTCTGCGCCGGGCACGAGCCCCCATTTGTGATAGGCGCCGACGACTCCAGGCGGGCGCTCGCCCTGACCGGCGGACTCGCGATGGGTTTGTTGGAGGACTTTGACTACTTGAGCGGACATGAGGTCCTTCAGCCGGGAGAAACACTGTTCATGTATACCGACGGCCTCACCGACGCCACGAACGGCAACGGCGAGCTGTTCGGCAAGGAGCGGCTGGAGGGAACGCTGGACGGTTCTTCGCGGCAATCGCCGGAGCACATCGTGAACAATGTCTGGGACCGGATCGGAAACTTCTCGGCCGGCACCGCGGCCGACGACGACATGACCTGCCTCGTCCTGCGGCGCCGCTGAGCTTCACGGAATCGTGAAGGTTCGTTTCCCTGCGTGATCGCACGCGGAATGCTGTGGAGGTTAGAACGGCTTAAATCGTCAAGGAGCAACCAACACTATGTCTGATGAATTACGTGTCACACTACCCGTCCGGCTGTCCGAGCTCCGCGATCTGGCGACCATGGTTGAAGATTTCGGAGAGGCCAATAACGTGCCCGCACTGAAAGTTTTCGCCATCAACCTGGAACTGGACGAGTTAATCACGAACACCGTGACTCACGGCAGCTTCGAGGCCGGGGTCGATCCCAGGATCGATATCCACTTGAAGGTCAAGTGCGATATCCTGATCCTAACGATGGAGGACAATGGGAGTCCGTTCGACCCGACCCTCAACACAGACCCGGACACCGCGGCGCCGCTGGAAGCTCGTAACGTGGGCGGCTTGGGCCTCCATCTGGTCAAGAACTTCGCCAGCCGCATCTCCTACGAGTTCGTGGGGGGCAAGAACCGTTTGACCTTGGAGCACGATCTCAAGCCCGCATAGCAATAACACCGTCGGGAATCGCTCCCGACCCGAGGAAGAGGCGTATCGATGAACATTGAAGTTGTTGAAGAACGAGACAACGACGTCTTGGTGCTGTTGCCGGTCGACCGGCTCGATAGCACGAACGCACGCGCATTCGAATCCATCGTCATGGATCACATCAGCAAAGGCGAACAGCGCTTGATCGTCGATTTCAGCCGTCTGAACTTCATCAGTAGTTCCGGCCTGAGGGTGCTTCTCATCGCGGCCAAGAAGCTCAGCGCAACCCAGGGGAAGCTCGTCCTGTGCGACATGCATGAGCACATCCATGAAGTTTTCATGATCAGCGGCTTCGATCAGCTCATCCCGATCCAGAACTCCCGTAAGGCTTCCATGAATTTGTTCTGACCGCACCCCGATCCTTGCACAGTGCGGCGGCTTATCGGAGGAAGGCGGAGACACAGTCATACGGTGTGAACGAAACCGGATCGATGAATTTTCCAAGCACTGCCTGCAGCTGGATTCGTTGCGGGTTCACCCCGGCGCCATAGCGTCGATTATCAGGCTCGGACAATGACGAATGTGAAGAAGGCACACCTGTGCCTTCTATTTATTCATCCGCGCGCACCGAACTTGATTAGTCTCCGGTCTGCCGGCACCATGCCGGCATGATTTCGTCGTTGGTTCCCGCTCTCGTCTCTAGAGGACCTAGAATCGAGGCCGGGGCTACCGCGGCGCAGCGGGCTAGCACGTTCTGGTCCAGGTGCGGCCCGGGCCTGGACCCAAGTTTCCGCTCGGGAGCGTGGCATCCCCTTGCTGGACGGTGTTTCCTGCGCGTACGGGGAACTCGAATCGCCGACATCGTCTCCGACCCCCAGATCTGGGGCTCGCCACGGGTTGATGACGATCGAAACGGCCCCGGCGCGCCGATCTTGAGTTCGTTTGTGTTTTTGGACACAACGAGATAGGCCGCGCCTACGGAGCACCGCGCCAGCCCTCGACCCTACCGCGCTTCTCCGTACTGCCTTCCTAGAGGTCGATGTCGACACCGACTGGGCAGTGGTCGGAGCCCCGCTCGTTGGGCCAGATGAAGGCGTCCTTCAACCGTTCCATCGCGCTCGGCGACGCGAGGACGTAGTCGATCCGCCACCCGACGTTCCGCTCGCGCGCGCCGCTCCACTGCCGCCACCAAGTGTAATGGTCCGGCTGGTCGGGATGCAGGGCGCGAAAGGTGTCCACCCAGCCCGCTTCGAGCCAGCGGTCGAGCTCGACCCGCTCCTCGGGGAGGAACCCGCTGTTCTTGACATTGGATTTCGGGCGAGCGAGGTCGATCTCGCGGTGCGCGGTGTTGAAATCCCCGATCACGAGCACTGGACATCGGCGCCGCAGTTGCTGCGCCCGGTCGAACACAGCCCGATAGAAGTCGAGTTTGTAGCCGACCCGGCTGTTGTCTCGGTTGTCCCTTCCATAAACTCGAGCTGTATGAGATTGGCGAACTTCCTGCAACCGGAATGCTTTGGTCGTCTTCATGTAGGACGTTTTAAGAGCCGGCGTCGGCTCTACTCAGGGGTAGAGGTGTAAGCTGGTGCGAAGTCCGGCAGCCGTTCCGAGCGGATCGGACTCAAGCAGCGCGTCGAGTGTAATGATGATGGAGACCACCGACCTTTGGAATGGCTCTCACTTTGCCCATCGCCGGTGACTCTACCCGGCGAGGCTCAGGCGCGTCCTTCTCAAGCGACAAATGAGTCCGGCACGAATGATAGTAGTCGACGTATTCGCGTAGGATTCGCCTCAGGTGCTGCTCATCAAGGACGATCACGTGGTCGAGACACTCACGTCGAATGGAGCCGATCATCCTTTCGACAAATGGATTCTGCCACGGGGAGCGCGGTGCGGTAAGGACCTGCTCTATCCCGAGGCCGTCGACGCGAGTATCGAAGTACGCTCCGTAGGTCTGGTCTCGATCCCGTCCTGTGCCAAAACTCGGCCCTTTTGAAATAGGCCGGTGCTTGCGCTGTTTGCTGTTGGTGATGTGTACGCATCCCTTTGCAAAAAAGGCGCTTACGCTCCATTTAGCGCGAAGCAAAGGTCACGAACGCTATTTTGGCTGTAATTTAATGCACCGTAAAGTCTTAGCGTCATCTCACCAACACTTAATGGCGGAAGCACCACAAGTACTGCAACGTGGATGCCCTCTTTGGGAACGGTCACTCGCTGGACACGGTCGTCGCCAAGAGCGAGCCTTTCCACGTTCATAAGACGCCGGTGACGTCGTCGGGTCGCTCGGCGCGAAGCAGGCGTTCATGGTAGATCTAGGTCGCGACCCATCGCCTGAAGGAAGTCTCGCAGGGCTGGAGTACCGTCCCAGCACACCATCAAGGGTTGTGGGAGCGTGTGACGGTCGAGACTCGAACCCTTGAGGAATACGAGGAGGTGTCGCAATGGAACTGCTGAGCCCGTCGTGTCCAAAGACACAAACGAGCTCAAGCCGCAGGGTGCGCCGCCAGCAGGGTCGAGAGCGCCCGTTCTTTTCGGCCTCGGCAAGAGGGAGGGCATGAGGGGAAAACTTTGTAGTGCAATAGGTTACATCAGATTTTAACGTCACCAGACTTGAGCTTGCGCAAAACTGTGCATAAATGCCGTCCTCACACGACGATGTGGACGAGCCGGCAACAGTAAACGGAGCAAGCACCACCACTAGTTGCAGCGGGGTTATGCGGCGGCCGCCAACACGTGATGGTGGAAGCACCGCGGCAAGCGCGTCACTACCATCTGCTATACTCGCCGTTCGCACGTACAAGAAGACAGGAGCTATGACATGACAGAGGCGAAGGAGTGGCACGTCGCCGTCGGAGGCCAAAGTATCGGCCCGATGACGAAGCTCGAGCTCGTCAGCGGCTTTCGCTCCGGTGAGTACAACCAGGAAACGCTGGTTTTCAAACAAGGCATGTCGGGCTGGGTCGCGGCGAGCGAGATCACCGAACTCTCGGATATCTTTTCGGGTAGGGATGGAGCCGGAGCTCTACCCGCGCTGCCTACGGAGTCAGGACGGCGAGCACACGAGGTGGACTACAACATTGTGGGCTCCGAGATGCAGTTTGTCGAGATCGAACTCGACCCGGGTGAAGGCGCAGTCGCGGAAGCCGGGGCCATGATGTACATGACGTCGGGAATCCAGATGAGCACTATCTTTGGCGACGGCTCGTCCTCTGGCGGAGGCCTCATGGATCGGCTCCTTGGCGCAGGCAAGCGAGTGCTCACCGGTGAGAGCTTGTTCATCACTGAATTCGTGAACCATGGTTTGGGAAAACAACACGTCGCCTTCGCCGCTCCCCATCCGGGTAAGATCCTGCCCGCCGATCTCAATCGCATGGGAGGACGCCTCATCTGCCAGAAGAACGCCTTCTTGTGCGCGGCGAAGGGCGTTGCGATCAGCATCGCCTTCCAGAAGAAGATCGGTGTCGCGCTTTTCGGGGGTGAAGGCTTCATCATGCAGAGCCTTGAAGGTGACGGCCTCGCCTTTCTCCATGCTGGCGGCACGATCGCTGAAAAGCAGCTGGGGGCGGGAGAGAACCTAAGGGTCGACACCGGGTGTCTCGTGGCCCTTGAGCCGACCGTAAGTTATGAAATTGAATTTGTCGGAGGCATCAAATCCGCCATCTTCGGCGGTGAAGGCTTTTTCTTCGCCAGCCTGACGGGGCCGGGCACCGTGTGGTTGCAGTCACTTCCGTTCAGCCGACTTGCGGGGCGCATTCACGAAGCCGCTCCTCAGACGGGCACGGGCGGCAGGGGAGAGGGCTCCGTGCTGGGTGGGCTTGGCGGGATCGGCGGTATGTTCGACAGGTGAGACGTTTCGCGAGTACTGTCAGGACGCGAGGCGCGCAAGGGTCCAGGGCTGGATCGGCGTCCTCATGACCGAGGATTCTAGCTTCCATTGCCAAACCAAGCCTAGACCACTCTAATCCGAAACATCCCGGCGCGCGGGGCTTGAGTTCGTTTGTGTTCTTGGACAGCCGCGGCCGTAAACTCCGGGCCGTTATCGGAGCGAATATGTTCCGGGACCCCGTCCTGTGCCAAAACTCGGCCCTTTAGAAATAGACCACAAATCAGCAGCTTAGACGCCCTTGGAATCCGCGCAGAATCTAGGGTATTTCGCGCCGCAGGGCTGACTTCCGACCCATGGGCTGGCGGATGAATAAATAGAAGGCACAGGCCTTTGGAAAGATGCAAACTGCTGACCCGCTGGCGTTCGAGTATTTTGACCAAACGGCCACGAACACACCCGGCCCACGCGGAAGGTCGCTTGGTGTATAACGGTACCGACCAGGACGGCCAAAATGGAAATCCCGGTTGAACGAGCTGTCACGCACCGAGCCCGAGCTGGTGATTGTCGCCAGCCACGACGAGGAGCAGCACATCGAGCTGACCCGACAGCGACTGCTGTCGAGCCAGCTTGAGTAGATCCTGATATCGAAATCGGAGGAAACATCGCAATGACGCACTACGGAGGCAAGGACCTGGCACGAAGCTTTCGCCAGGTTCGCGGCAACACCATTCAGACCGCCGAGGACATTCCTGGGGACAAGTACGGATTCCAGGCGAGTCCCGACACGCGCAGCATCGGTGCCACCCTGGCCCACATCGCGGTGAGCACCGGGTTTCAGGACTATATCCAGCGCAACAAGGTCACCGACCTCAAGGACGTGAACTTCATGGAGCTGTTCCAGAAGTTCAGCGCGGAAGAGGCCAAGCCGCGGACCAAAGCAGAAACGATCACCTACCTCAAATCACAGGGAGAGGCTTTCGCGTCGTTCCTCGAGGGCCTGTCGGATGAGTTTCTTGCGGAACCCGTCGCGATGCCCCCCGGCGCGGAGCCTGCGACCAAGACGCGTTTCGAGATGCTCCTGTCACCAAAGGAGCACGAGATGCACCACCGCGGTCAACTCATGCTGCTTCAGCGCATGATCGGTCTGGTGCCGCATCTCACCCGACAGATGCAGGAGCGCATGGCGCAGCACGCGCCGGCGGCGAAGACTACGTCGTAGATCGCTCGACCTTTAATCTTTAGGAAAATCCGGCGGACCTCCCCCCGAAAACTGGTTCCGAGACCAGCTGGTCGGTGAACAATTTGGCAGAGCATTCTATCGGACGAGGACGAAGTAAACGCAACGTCACCACGGCCGTGAAGTCGGCTACTAGCGCCTAGTCGGTCCCGCGTCCTGTGCCAAAACTCAGCCCTTTTGAAATAGGCCATAAATCAGCAGCTTAGTGTCTGTGTTTGCGACCGGGCCAAGGGCCGTGGGCTTTACAATCGTCTGGCCCGAGGGTGTTATCTTCAGACCCATGATGACCTACCACGTGCAATTCCTGCTGCTCGTTCTGGCTGGCTGGGTCAACCGCCAGCAGCAGGATGTGATCGACTACCTGCAAGAGGAGAACCGTGTGCTCCGAGCCGAGCTTCGGGGCAAGCGTCTCAGTCTCTCGGACGACGACCGGCGCAGGCTCGCGGTCAAGGCCCAAGCTTTAGGCCGCGAGGCGCTGGCCCAGATTGCGTCGGTTGCCACACCCGCTACGCTCCTGCGCTGGTACCGCTGCCTCATCGCAGCCAAGTACGATGGCAGCAAGAACCGGAGCCCAGGCCGACCTCCGACGGCGAAGGACATCCGTGAGCTCATTGTGCGCGTGGCGCAGGAGAACCCGACGTGGGGATATACGCGCCTGCGGGGTGCACTCAAGAACCTCGGACATGAACTCGGACGCAACACCATTCAAGAGGCTCCTCGCCGAGCACGGTATCGCGCCGGCTCCGGAGCGGGGCAAGAGCATGTCGTGGAGCACTTTCCTCAAGGCTCATTGGGGCGCCATCGCTGCGACAGACCTGTTCACCGTCGAGGTGGTGAACCCGTTCGGGCTCGTCCGCTACCATGTCCTGTTTGTCATCGATATCGCCACTCGCTGCGTATGCATCGGTGGGATGACCTCGGACCCAAACGGGGAGTGGATGAAGCAGGCGGCAAGAAACCTCACTGACCTGTGGGATGGTTTCCTCCTTGGCAAGCGGTACCTCATCCACGACCGGGAACCCGCTATTCACCGAGGCGGTACGTGGGCTCTTGAGAGATTCAGGTGTGAAGCCCCTCCGCCTTCCAGCGAACAGTCCGAATCTGAACGCATACGCGGAAAGATTCGTTCTCTCCATACGTCGAGAGTGTCTCGACCGCTTCGTACCTCTCAGTGAGCGACACCTGCGCACAGCGGTAACCGAATACGTAGTGCACTATCACACAGAACGGAACCACCAAGGTCTCGGCAACGAGCTCCTCACTCCTCTGCCGGCAAGCGCGAATAGCGCTGGCCTGTGCCTTCTATTTATTCATCCGCGCGCCCCGAACCTGATCGGTCTCCGATCTGCCGGGACTATGCCTGCATGATTTCGTCGTTTGTTCGCGCTCGGCCCTGGGCACGGCCGCAAACACAGACTCTAAGTTGCTGATTTATGGGCTATTTCAAAAGGGCCGAGTTTTGGCACAGGACGGGATTCCCCAATTGAAATGTGTACCGGTATGCGGTACACTCCCTCATGATCCGAAGGTTTCGTCATCGTGGTCTGAAGCGCATGTACGAGCGTGGCGATCCGAGCCGAGTGGGTCCCGACCTCGCGGACCGCGTCGCGCTCGCCTTGACGGACCTTGACGATGCCCGCAAGCCCTCGGACCTCGACCTGCCCGGCTACCGGCTTCACCCGCTGAAGGGCGGACTGAAGGGGTACTGGAGCATCTCGATTTCCGGCAACTGGCGGGTGATCTTCCGCTTCGAAGATGGCGATGCCTACGATGTCGACCTGATCGACTACCACTAGCAGGAGGCAGCAACATGGCGATGAGCAATCCCCCGCATCCCGGACGCAGCATCCGCAAGAACTGCCTGGACCCGCTCGGTTTGAACGTGACCGAAGCGGCGAAGGTGCTGGGTGTCGCCCGTCACACCCTCTCGCGGGTTCTGAACGGCCACGCGGCCATCTCCCCGGAGATGGCCATTCGGCTTGAGAAGGCGGGCTGGTCCAATGCCGAGTTCTGGCTGCGCCGACAGACCACTTGGGATCTCGTCCAAGCGCGCAAGGACGAAGATCGGATCAACGTCGAGCGATACCAGCCGCATCCGTCGGTGTGAAGCGATGCAGATCGCATGGTGCAGCGGCCACGTGTTCGCTGACCTAGGGCTCGAGAATCGATGGTGTGAACGACGGACCCGCCGCCGCATCTCGTCCTGCGCTAAAACTCGGCCCAGCTGGCATCGACGAAAGAACTGTGCCTCTCGAAATCAGGCAAAACTCTAGCACGCGAACAGGTTACGCAACGGCCACCAACACTTGACTGCGGAAGCACCGCTGGACTTGACCCGCTTTCGTGGACACCTAATCCTTTGGGAGACAGGAGTCCACGATGTCAAAGCAGGGAAACAGATACGCGGCCGAGTTCCGGCGCCAAATGGTAGAGCTGGTGCGAGCTGGCCGCGGCTCTGAAGAGCTGGCGCGAGAGTTTGAGCCCTCGGGCCAGACGATCCGGAACTGGGTGAACCAGGCGGATCTCGACGAGGGTCGCAGGCAGGACGGTCTGACGAGTGAGGAGCGTGCGGAGCTCCGCCGCCTGCGACGGGAGAACCGTCAACTACGGTTGGAGCGGGAGATCCTCTCAAAAGCCGCGGCCTGGTTCGCTCGGGAGACCGAGTCGGTACCACCGAAGCCTTCCGATTCGTGAGGGCGAACCAGGATTCACTACCGGTTGCCACGATGTGCCGACTGCTGGACGTCTCCGCCAGCGGCTACTATGCGTGGCTTGAGCGTGCCCCGTCGGCCCGCGCGGTGTCGGATGCGGAGTTGCTTGAGAAGATCCGGGCGATTCACACCGCGTCGCGGAGCACGTACGGCGCGCCGAGGATTCTCCACGAGCTACGAGAGACACACGAGCTCCACGTCTCACGCAAGCGTGTAGCGCGGCTGATGCGCGAGGCTGGCATTCAAGGTGTTCACCGGCGCAAGAGGGCGCACACTACGATTCGCTGTGACGACGCCCGTCCCGCCCCCGATCTCGTCGACAGGAATTTCGAGGTGGACCGGCCCGACCGCCTGTGGGTCGCCGATATCACCTACGTGCCCACGTGGTCGGGCTTCTTGTTCCTCGCCGTCGTGCTGGACGCCTTCAGCCGACGCATCGTCGGATGGGCAATGGCTACCCACCTGCGGACGTCGCTCGTCTTGAGCGCCCTCGACATGGCGCTGTTCCAACGCAAGCCCGGCGACGTCATCCATCACTCGGACCAGGGCACGCAGTACACGTCACTAGCGTTCGGCCAGCGATGCCGGGAGGCCGGGGTGCGACCGTCGATGGGTTCGGTCGGGGACTGTTACGACAATGCGATGTGCGAGAGCTTCTTCGCGACGCTCGAGTGCGAGCTGATCGAGCGCCGGTCGTTTCGCTACCACGCTGAGGCGCGCATGGCGACCTTCGATTTCATCGAAGGCTGGTACAACCCGCGACGACGACACTCCGCCATCGACTATTGCTCGCCTATCCAATTCGAAAGGAGGTACTATCGCGACGCTTGATCCCTAACTCTTAACCTGTCCACGAAAGCGGGGTCACTTCACTGGCTTGGCACCGAAGGCTGATTGCGCGGAAGTGGGACTACAGCGAGCGGCGGAAACAGCCCGGACGGCCCCGGGTCATGGCCGAGATTAGCAAGCTTGTCGTAGGGATGGCGAAGTCGAATCCGAGGTGGGGGTATACACGCATTCGCGGCGCCCTCTCGAATCTCGGCCATACGGTAGCCAGGAGCACCATCGCCAATGTTCTGCGAGAACATGGCATCGAGCCCGCGCCGGAGCGAAGTGAGCGAACGCCATGGCGCACGTTTCTCGCCGCCCATTGGGAAACCGTTGCTGCGACCGACTTCTTCACCGTCGAGGTCGCCACAGTTCGCAGGCTCGTGACCTACTATGTGCTCGTCGTCATCGAGCTGTCTTCGCGAAAAGTGCACATTGCCGGAATCACTCCGGGGCCGGGTGGCCCGTTCATGATGCATCCAAGCACTCGCTCTTGATCGACAAAACAAACCTTTCGACATAAGCGTTCAGATTCGGCGAACGGTGCGGCAGCCGAATGACGTCCGTTCCGGCGTGCTCGAGCAAATCGCGAAACTCCGTGGTGAACTTCTTGTCGCGGTTCCAGGATGAGGAATCGCTTGCCGCGCAGAAAGCCGTCGAATGGGTTGGTCGGCCAGAAGAAGGCTGTGGCCATCGCCGTGCGCAATGTCTCGGGACGGCGGCGGTGGTCGAAACTGGATGAATGGCTCGGCGATGCGGGAAACCGGCTTGCTCTCTCTTCCGGCAGCTAATCCAGGAAGTGCGGTCGCTAGCGGCGTGCGGCGGTGGTTGCCGGTGGCCCTGCTGGTGGTCAATGGATGGTACTGGATCTGAAGATAGCACCCTCGGGCCAGACGATTGTAAAGCCCACGGCCCTTGGCCCGGTCGCAAACACAGACACTAAGCTGCTGATTTATGGCCTATTTCAAAAGGGCCGAGTTTTGGCACAGGACGACGACGCATCGACGGCTACCAACGTCTGAGCGAGGTTCTCGAACACGCGGAGGTTGCCGCCTGATATGATACTCTGATGACGGAGTGGAGGGTGCCGTTCTTTTTCCACGGACCTCGGGACACATCCCAATAATTAAGAAAGTGTGCTCCTTCTGCACCCGACGCGCGATTGCACTTGTCCGACCCGTTGAAACTGAGTAGCATTTAAGCGTGCAACCGTACTTCATAGCGTTTGGGATCTGAGACTAAGCACCTTGGGGACGAACTCTCTCTTGGCAGTTCCGGGCTACCCAGGTCTGTCGAGTCTTCAGGAGGAGGCTGTCTTGGGAGCCGAGTTGAATCGAGTATTTCAACAACGGTCATCGCCTTAGATTTTTCACATTCAAACCGGTTAACGGGTCGTTCACATGCTCTGGAGGGAATTATGACGCTCAGAATCAATGACGAAGCGCCGAACTTTAACGCAGAAACGACAGAAGGGACGGTCAACTTTCATGATTGGATTGGCGAAGGTTGGGCCATCTTGTTCTCGCATCCAAAGGACTTCACGCCGGTCTGCACGACGGAACTCGGCTATATGGCGGGGCTCAAGCCTGAGTTCGAAAAGCGCAACTGCAAGGTTCTCGGCATCAGCGTCGATGGAGTCAGCGACCACAAGAGGTGGTCGAAGGAAATCGAGGCATCCCAGGGACACGCGATCAACTATCCGCTGATCGGGGATCCAGAACTGAAGGTCGTCAAGCTCTACGACATGCTGCCGGCGGACGAGGGCGACACCTCCACCGGAAGGACGGCGGCGGACAACGCGACGGCCCGGTCCGTGTTTATCATCGGCCCCGATAAGAAGATCAAGGCGACCTTGACTTACCCGATGAGCACGGGCCGCAACTTCGATGAGATCCTCCGCCTCCTAGACTCCTGCCAACTCACAGCGACCCACAAGGTGGCAACACCGGTCAATTGGAAACAGGGCAACGACGTGATCATTGTTCCAGCCGTGTCCGACGACGAGGCCAAGAAGAAGTATCCTGCCGGTTGGCAGTCGCCGCTACCCTACATCCGGATCGTTCCCCAACCGAAGTAGCGGAAGCATTGTATTCGTCCCCTTCCGGGGTTGTCCCAGTGGACGCCCCCGGGTAGGGGTGGAGCAGCGGCCCGGGGCTTTCCCAGACCACTGGGTGCTTCCGCAATTAAGTGTTGGTGGCTGCCGCGTAACCCGCTCGTGTGCTAGAGTTTGAGCCTGATTTCGAGAGACGCAGTTCTTTCGGCGATGCGGGCTGGGCTGACCATACGGTGCCTGACGTTCAGGGACGCCTTCGTGTGCACGCCGACATCCTTATCAATGGCGTTCGCCGACACAGGCAGGCCAGCTGACACTAGCATTCAAACACGGCGTAGCAACACTTGATGGCGGAAGCACCAGTTGTGCACCAAGGCAGGTCGCCGCTCGCAAAGCCTATGGCGAGCTCGTCGCCAAGTGGACGCCTCTCGCGTCGTCCGAAGCCTAGAGGGGGCCGGTAATCAGCTGCTGACCTTCTACGAATTCCCTCGTGCCATGTGGAAATCGATTCGAACGACCAATGCTCTGGAGAATCTCAACCGCGAGTTTCGACGCCGGACGAAAACCCAAGCGTCGTTCTCCAGCGAGGAGTCCGCGGTCGCTTTGCTATTTGGGCTTATCGCCTCTGGCCAGATTCAACTACGACGCATCGACGGCTACCAACATCTGAGCGAGGTTCTCGAACACGCGCAGGTTGCCGCCTGATCTGATACTCTGATGACGGAGTGGAGGGCGCTGTTCTTTTTCCACGGACCTCGGGACACATCCCGCAGACATGCACGGGAAGGGACGAGCGGGCGTTGGTGGTAGGTGGCTCCAAACGGTGTTCCCGGTGGTGCTTCCGCCAGTGCTTGCGCTGTTTGCTGTTGGTGATGTGTACGCATCTCTTTGCAAAAAAGGCGCTTACGTTCCATTTAGCGCGCGGCGAAGGTTGTGAGCGCTATGTTGGCTGTAATTTAATGCACCGTAAAGTCTTAGCGTCATCTAACCAACACTTAATGGAGGAAGCACCTTTCCAGCAGGTTGGCCGGCCGTACAACTTCCTAGAAGGCGTTCGTACACCCGAATCGGATGGAAGGAGAAGAAATGCTAGGACTTGCCAGGGCTCGTAGAAGTTCGGGCCGATTGCGGCGCAGGGCCATCTTTGCTTCGAGTTTCACTGTGATGCTGGTGCTGCTGGCGATCCCGACTCCAACATACGCACAGGTAACCGACGAGACCAGGTTTATTTTCAATACGCTTTCCTTTCTTATATGGGGCGGTTTGGTGATGTGGATGGCCGCCGGATTCACCATGCTCGAGTCCGGATCGGTGCGCACGAAGAACGCGTCGGTCATCTGCCTCAAGAACATCGGCCTGTATGCGATCGCCGGGATCGCGTTCTACGTTATCGGCTACAACCTGATGTACGTCGATGTCGGGCGATGGATCGGGTCGTTCACCCTCTTCTACGGCCCGTCGCCCGAGGAGGCCGCGCTGCTGGGAGGACAGGCGGACGCGGATACGCAGGCTGCGGTGATCGCCAACGGGTACGCGGTGATGTCGGACTGGTTCTTCCAGATGGTCTTCGTGGCGACCGCGGCCTCGATCGTATCGGGGGCGTTGGCCGAGCGCGTCAAGATCTGGTCTTTCTTCATCTTCACGCTGGTGCTGACGGCGTTCATCTATCCGATTGTGGGTGCCTGGACCTGGGGCGGGGGATGGCTGCACCAGCTGGGGTTCCAGGACTTCGCCGGGTCGACCATCGTGCACGGCACCGGCGGATGGGCGGCGCTGGCGGGCGCGCTGATGATCGGACCGCGTCGCGGTAAGTTCCGGAGAGACGGAACCACGAAGCCGACGCCGCCGTCCAACATTCCGATGGTCACCCTGGGAGTGTTCATTCTCTGGTTCGGCTGGTTCGGCTTCAACGGTGGTTCGCAGCTAGCGCTGGGAAGCGCCGCCGACGTGGTGGCGATGAGCCATGTGCTGGTCAACACGAACCTAGCCGGCGCGGCCGGCGTCATCGCAGCCATCGCCATGTCGCGCCCACTTCTGGGGCGGGTCGAACTGCTCGTCGGCTTGAACGGTGCCATCGCGGGCTTGGTCTCGATTACGGCCGGCCCCGGACTGGTCGGGCACCACTGGGCGATCCTGATCGGCGCAATCGGGGGCATCCTCTGCACGGCCGCCATGAAGCTGCTGGAAAAACTCCGGGTGGACGACGTGGTCGGAGCCGTCCCGGCGCACCTGTTTGCGGGCGTCTGGGGCACGCTGGCGGCCAGCATCTTCGGCGACGGCAGCATCTGGGTGCAGTTGCTGGGCATCGTGGCCATCGGGGTGTTCGTCTTCATCCTTTCGTGCCTGCTCTGGAAGGGTTTGGCTATAACGCTCGGCATCCGCGTGTCGGATCGAGTCGAGCAGTTGGGTCAGGATGCCGCGGAGCTGGGGATAGAGGCGTATCCGGAGTTCGTCCTCATGCCGGAAGAGAACGACGAACTTTGATGTCGTCCATTTAGAGTGACTTGACCGTTGACCGGCAAACCATCGTCAAGGCGTGAAGGAAGACAGCCTGCTTGCCCGCAATCAACGGGGATGTCCCGCCGGATGTTGAATTTGGGGTAGCGGCGGCTCCTTGGCCGGCCTAAGAATAGGTCTGCCAATAAACCGTCTCCAGAGGGGGACAAGGAGCCACCAATGCCTAGGAAATCAAAGAAGCCAGTAAGAAAGCAAACGCACTCGCCTACGGAGCCTTGATGAAGGTGCTCCACGACATGCTCCTGCCCCGCTCCGGCGCAGCAGCGATACCGTGCTCGGCGAGGACCCTCTTGATAGTGTTGCGTCCGCGTCCTGTGCCAAAACTCAATCACTCGCCAGGAGAACCCGTATCGGCAAAGCGCCAGTATAAAAGCGCCAGTATGGAAGATAGAATCGCTCCCCATGACCGAGCTTCGGGGCGCCCACGTGGTGGTAACCGGTGCCGCGAGCGGCCTCGGCCGCCTGATGGCGTTGGGTATCGCCAAGCGCGGCGGCGAGGCGCTGTATCTTTGGGATATTGATGGCGCCGGCCTCGACATTGTCGTCGACGAGGTCGAAGCTCTTGGCGCGAGCGCCCTGAGCGTCGTGTGCGACGTGTCCGACCGAAGCACGGTCTACGCCGCCGCCAAGGCCATCCCCGAGCCCGTCGACATCCTCGTTAATAACGCCGGCGTGGTCAGCGGTAAGAGCCTCCTCGAGATCCCCGACGAGCAGATCGAAAAGAGCTTGACGGTCAATACCCACTCGCTCTTTTGGATGATCAAAGCCTTCCTTCCGTCGATGATCGAGCGGAACCGGGGTCACATCGTCACCATCGCATCGGCCGCGGGGCTCATCGGCGTGCCCCGTTTGACCGACTATTGCGCCACCAAGTTCGCCGCGGTCGGGCTCGACGAATCGCTCCGCGTCGAGCTGAAACAGCGGGGCTCGGCCATCCGCACCACCGTCGTGTGCCCGTACTACATCGACACTGGGATGTTCGAAGGCGTGAAGACGCGATTCTCGTTCTTGCTGCCGATCTTGAAAGAACAGAAGGTCGTCGACAAAATCCTCCGGGCGATCGAGACGAATCGCGCCCAGCTTCACACCCCGCTCATGGTTCAGAGCATCCCTTTGATCCGACTACTACCGACCTCCTGGTTCGATGCCATAGCCCGATTTATGGGAATCAGCGCGTCAACGAGCGAATTCGTAGGTCGAAAACCCCAATAGCATAGGTTTGTTCCGCGTCGTCCGTGCCATTCGGGCGATGTGTCGGCGCCGCGCCGACCTGGTGTTGGAGAACGTTGCTTTGCGGCAGCAAGTGACGGCGCTGAAGAAAGAGCGCCCACGCCCACCGCTCGAAGACACGGAACGGGCTTTCTGGGTTGCCCTTCGAGGTTCGTGGCCCGTGTGGGCGAGCCGCCTGCTCATCGTCCACGCGAACACCGTGGCCCGTTGGCATCGCGACCGATTCCGACGGTTGTGCCTTCTATTTATTCATCCGCGGGCCCCGAACTTGATTAGTCTCCGGTCTGCCGGCCCCATGCTTGCATCGCACATGGTCAACACGAGTGAGCGACCGCGATTCTGGGTTGCCAGAGCCGGTGCATAGGGGCTGTCGGGAGAACCTTAGCGAAGCGGGGGATTCTGTGCGAAATGCTCTGACGGGCTACAGGTGTCCGTCCACCAGTGCGCAATGTCATCTCGGTATTCAGTCAGCGCCCGTAGCGTCTTCTGTCCAGCCACAATTTCATCGTCTTCGCTGATATTTCCCTCGTAGGCAAGGCGCTTTCCGGCCTCGACCAACGATTGCCATAAACTCTGGTCAATCCAGATCCGCGAACACCGGTGCATGATCAGACGCAGTGTGGCCTTCCTTCTTCTTGCGGTACTCGCGATCGATCTCCACGCGGCGCACCCGCGAGACTACGGCGGGGGTACCCCGTCCTGTGCCAAAACTCGGCCCTTTTGAAAGACCATGGCTGTAATTTAATGCACCGTAAAGTCTTAGCGTCATTTTACCAACACTTAATGGCGGAAGCACCGGCGGAAGCAGCGTCATGAGCGCTATTTTGGGTGCTTCCGCCACTAAGTGTTGGTGGCTGCCGCGTAACCTGCTCGTGTGCTAGAGTTTGGGGGCCCGATTTCGAGAGACGCAGTTCTTTCGACGATGCGGGCTGGGCTGACCACACGGTGCCTGACGTTCAGAGACACCTTGGTGTGCACGCCGACATCCTTAATTAATGGCATTCGCCGACACAGGCAGGCCAGCTGACACTAGCATTCAAACATGGCGTAGCAACATATCTGGACTCCTCTAGTCAAGCCCCTTTCTTTCTAGTCACGCCCCTTTCTTAATAAATCTTCCATCGAAGCTGCGCATCCATCGCGTCGTGACGAGTGGGTCAGACTGCAAACGTATCTTCGGCCTCAGTGAGGAGCGTCTTGGGTGCTCCGGGCCATGATGGAAAATCCGCGCGCGAGGAGCCAATCACTTTGAACGACCTCTTAGGGCCAGTGTTGCTATTGGCTTGACCCCGCGCCGGTCCGACCGGTACGCCATCAGTTGGATGGGTATCGTCGCAGCCTCTTTTGGAAGGGAAAAAGGAAAACACGAAAGTGGAGCCTCTAAATCTAAGCGGCCACCGGCGACTGGAATTCACTCTCGCGGGTGGAGACGGCCCAGACGATCCGGGCGAGTTTGTTGGCGACAGCAATCACGGCCTTGTTGTGTCCCCGCGAGCGGTGGACCTTCCGAGCCCAGGCGCGGAGCTTGTCGGGCGGGCTCTTGCTGACGTTCGCCGCGCGGAGCACGGCGCGCCCGCCCTGGGTGAGGAGCATACGGAGGTAGGAGTCGCCACGCTTGGTGATGCGTCCGAGGCGGCGAATGTCGCCACTGGAGTTTTCCTTGGGAACTAGGCCGAGGTAGCTCGAGAAGCGGCGCCCCGATGGGAAGCGGCGAAGATCGCCGACGAAGCCCACGATGGCGGTCGCGGCCAGAAGTCCGATGCCGGGAATGGCGAGAAGTCGTTGGACTTCAGGAAGCTGCTTGGTGAGCGCCTTGAGCTCGTGCTCGATGCTAGCGCACTTGTCCTTGAGTTCTCGAATCTCGGAGCAGGCATCACGGAGATGCGAACGGAGCACGTCGGGCAAATCAGAATCAGCGTCTTCGACGAGTTCGAAGAGGGCGGGCACGACGAAGTGAGCGCCCTTTGGGATGATGAATCCGAGTTCGCGCAGGAGCCCGCGTACGGCATTGATGCGTGCGGTCCGTGTGGAGAGCCATCCTGAGCGCAGGCGATGGAGCGCAGCGAGGGTGTGCTGGTGCACGGACTTGATGGGTACGGGAAGAAGCTCCTCGTTCCTGTAGGCCTCGAGCAACGCCTTCGTGTCGGCGCGGTCGTTCTTGCTCCCGCGTCGATACGGCCTCACGAGGTGAGGTGGGAGCAGGACGACGTCGTGTCCCAACCTTCGGAACGTCCTTGCCCAGAAGTGAGCCGAGCCGCAGGCTTCGAGAAGCACGGTGGCAGCGCTCTGTTTGGCAAAGAACGACACCAATTTGGGTCGACTCACACGGAGTTGCTTGGACACCTTCCCCGCTTCTCCCGAGATGGCAATCTCGAAGACGTTCTTTGCAAGATCCACAGCGATTGTCGTATCTTTCATTTGGACTCCTCCTTTTCGATGCGTATTCGACTGACTTTGGCACATCGATGCCGTCTATGTCAGTGGAGGAGTCCATTCCATCACTTGATGGCGGAAGCACCCTCTGCATCGGTGGTGGTCAGGGCGTGGTGACGATAATGGAGCGAGTGTGACCCGATGATCCGCTCGACATCGGCGGCCTCGGTTCTTATCGTTTGTGTGCTTACCACATCAGCAGATGCCCGCTCGGAAACCCTTGCCCTAGCCGGGGGGAGGCTCGTCGACGGGTACGGAGGTCCACCTCTCGACAACGCCGTCGTCTTGGTGAAGGGCAGTCGAATCGACGCAATCGGTCGGGTCGGAGCGATAGCCATTCCTTCTGGCGCGCGGGTCATCGACACCAATGGCATGACGGTCATGCCCGGACTCTGGGAGTCGCACGGTCATCTCCTTCACATAGGAGCCGGGAACCCTGGCGAGTTCGTTTCCCACTTCGCGGATCGGAAGACGGAGATCATGGCCATCGTAGCGGAGCTCAATCTGATGGCCGGTGTCACAAGCTTCCGGAATGCGAGCGGTCCACTCGAGGAACAGAAGCAGCTTCGCGAGGCGATCGAATCGGGGAAGAGACTCGGTCCTCGTCTCTACCTGACAGGGCGAAGCATCGAGAATCACCCCGAACGCGATCGTGCCGCGGACGGCGTTTCGAACTTCTATCGGTTGACGACTCCACAAGCGGCGCGCGAGGCCGCGGAACAGCTCATCGCATCAAACATCGATCAGATCCAAATCGGGGGATTTTGGAAACTGCCGGTGTTGGAGGCGCTGGTGGATGCCGCCCATCGGGCTGGCATTGGAGTGGACGCCGAGGCGCGGCACGTGAGCGCCATGCGCACCGCGGTTCGGGCCGGTGTTGACAGACTGCACGTTGTCTTCGCAGCCAGTCCATTATCCGAGTACAGCGACGAGGACATGAGGCTACTCGTACGGGGTGCGAAGCCGGTGGCCCTGGGTCCCTCGTCGAACATTCTCCGCGGTCCCTACTTCGTCTCTACGATGGAGATGCGCCAGTCCTACGTCCGTGTCCTGGATTTTCCAGAGATTCTGGATCACCCTCGCTTCCGGAAGCAGTTTCCTCCAGACATTTACGATTATATGCGCCGGTCTTGGAGTTGTGCCTTCTATTTATTCATCCGCCAGCCCAATGGGTCGGAAGTCAGCCCTGCGGCGCGAAATACCCTGGATTCTGCGCGGATTCCAAGGGCGTCTAAGCTGCTGATTTGTGGTCTATTTCAAAAGGGCCGAGCTTTGGCACAGGACGGGCATCGGCCGTGTGCGTGCCAAACGCATCACCGACGCCTGGGCGGAACAGAAGATCGTTCGCGAGATCATGGTGTTCCTGCACAGCCATGGCATCGGCACGGCGCGCGCGGTGTGGATCTACAAGACCTACGGCGTGGATGCCGTTCAGGTCATGACCGAGAACCCGTACCGCCTTGCACGAGATATTCGCGGCATCGGGTTCAAGACCGCCGACACGATCGCCATGAAGCTCGGCATCGAGAAAACAGCCATGATCCGGGTTCGCGCGGGGATTTCCCATGCGCTCACCGAGGCGATGGATGACGGTCATTGCGGCCTTCCTGCCGAAAAGCTTTCACCGCTCGCCGTCGAATTGCTGGAAGTGTCAAAGGAGTTGGTTCAAGACGCGCTGGACCTCGAACTGGCAGAAGGCACCGTCGTCGCTGCGGCGGTTGCCGGAACTCCCTGTATATTCCTTGGCGGCCTCTACCGTGCCGAACGGGTGATCGCCGAGAGGGTTCTCCGGATTACGGGCGGCAAGCTTCCTTGGCCGGATATCGATGCCGGCGAGGCGCTACCCTGGGTCGAGGGGAAGACCGGTCTGTCGCTGGCGGCAAGCCAGGCCGAGGCGGTTCGCCTAGCCCTGACCTCCAAGGCATTGGTCATCACCGGCGGGCCGGGCGTGGGCAAAACGACCATCGTCAACGCCATCCTGCGCATCCTGGCCGCCAAGGGCGTGACCCTGCTGCTCTGCGCCCCAACCGGCCGCGCCGCCAAGCGGATGACCGAGGCCACCGGGTTCGAGGCGAAAACGATCCACCGGCTACTCGAAGTCGATCCCAAGGGCGGTGGGTTCAAGCGCAACGGCAACAACCCTCTCGATTGCGGCCTGCTGGTCGTTGACGAGACCTCGATGGTGGACGTCATGCTGATGCAGGCCTTGCTGAAGGCGGTCCCCGACACTGCCGCGCTGGTGTTTCCGCAATTAAGTGTTGGTGGCTGCCGCGTAACCCGCTCGTGTGCTAGAGTTTAAGCCTGATTTCGAGAGACGCAGTTCTTTCGGCGATGCGGGTTGGGCTGACCACACGGTGCCTGACGTTCAGGGACACCTTCGTGTGCGCGCCGACATCATTAATGGCGTTCGCCGACACAGGCAGGCCAGCTGACACTAGCATTCAAACACGGCGTAGCAACACTTGATTGCGGAAGCACCAATAGACCACAAATCAGCAGCTTAGACGCCCTTGGAATCCGCGCAGAATCCAGGGTATTTCGCGCCGCAGGGCTGACTTCCGACCCATGGGGCTGGCGGATGAATAAATAGAAGGCACAACGTGTTCGTCCCCATCGATCTCAACAAAGCGTCCGAAGACGACATCCTCAGTATCCCAGGCGTTGGAAAACGCATGCTACACGAGTTCATGGAGTACCGGCCTTACCGCAGCATGGAGCAGTTCCGGCGAGAGATCGGCAAGTATGTCGACGACCAGGAGCTATCTCGCCTTGCGCGGTACGTTGAACTAACAGCCAACCAATAGCGGAGAACAACTTATGAAGACGTTCCTTGGTGCTTCCGCCATGAAGTGTTGGTGGCTGCCGCGTAACCCGTTCGCGTGCTAGAGTTTGAACCAGAATTCTGAAGACACAGTTCTCTCATCGTCAGGGCCGAGCCGAAGTGAAGAATCGCAGATGTCTCAATCCCGCATGTCCGTCGTATGGAAAAGTCGGTTCCAGAAGTATTATTCACAACGGATTCTACAGAACGAGGTCCGGGAAACGCCGTCGATACCGGTGCGGCGAGTGCGGAAAGACGTTCTCTTCGACGAAAGGCAAGCCCTACTACCGTCTCCAACATCGAAGAGCTACTTTCGATGGGGTCATCGCTCTCAGAGTCGAGGGTGTCAGCATTTCCTCGATTTCCCGGATCAAAGGGATTGCCTGGAACACCGTCGCCCGCTGGCTCGAGAAGGCAGCCCAAGTGTGTCGTCGATTCAATCACAGAAGGATCGCTGGCTTCGCTGCCGAAGAGCTTCAAGCCGACGAGATTCGCACGTTCGCGGGCAACAAGAAGACACCGAGTTGGGTCTTCGTTACAATCGAAGTCTGGTCTCGGCTCTGGCCATCGACGGTGACGGGAAGGCGAAGCTACCGGAACACTCACGCTCTGTTTTGCGACCTTTCGAGACGGATGAATTTCGGACGTCTTCCCCTGATCGTCACGGATGGATTCGAATTCTACCAGAAAGTCATCCGTCGCTTCTTCGGTCCAGCGTGTCTCTACGGCCAGGTCCTAAAAACGCGCAGGAACGATCGCATCATCAAGGTCGAACGGAGAGCGCTGCACGGAGCCGCGTGGCGATTTGAAGACGCGCTCAATAACTCCGAGGACTCCTCGACATTGAACACGTCGTTCATCGAGCGGTTGAATCTGACCATCCGGCAAAGCTCGGCATACCTTTCGAGACGAATACTTTCTCACGCTCGCTCGACGGAGAGGCTCAATGAGCACCTGGAGTTGCTCCGTTGCTATTACAACTTCGTCCGACCGCACGGAGCTCTGAAGTTCGGACGTGAGATCCGAACTCCGGCTATGCAGGCCGGTCTGACCACGCGACGGCTCACCTTTCGAGACATCTTCTTGGTGACGACGATTCCTTTGTGGTCGCGGATCGAGGTTTTCGTGCTCACTGGGGCGCGCAACCCGCTCTCTTCCGCACCTGTACCACTGCCCGCGGCCGCGTAGCAACACTTGATGGCGGAAGCACCCTCCTGTCCGTGAAAGGTGACCTGACCCCATGGTTAGTACCACGTTGTATCTCAGTCGTTCGGTGCTGACAAGGGCTGATACCTCACGGGGTTGCTACGTTTCTACCATCGGGAAGCCGCATGAATATTTTGACCTCACGACCAACTCGAGACACGAGAGTACAACCGGAGACGGCCTCACAGCGGTCTTGGCCATGGCCAGAACTTTCAGCGAGTAGAGTAGTCGAAGCCGTCAGTGCAACACTTGATAGCAGAAGCACCGGTGAGCTGCTGCTGAGGGCTGAATCGTCGAAGGCAGCACGCGGAGGAAATGTTAGAAGCCGAGTCAGCCTTTTCCGAAGTCTTTCCAGCAGGTCTGTCAATCTCATATCGTTCACCACGTTCCGGAGTTCGTAGGGATCGCTCCGTAGATTGTAGAGTTCATCGTATTCCATACCCAACTCAGGGTATCGAATGTATTTCCAGCGCTCCGTTCGGAGCGCTTCCCATGTAGGGGTGCGTGGGAAACGGCTCTCTCTGAAATACTCGGCCGCGAACATGTCCCTCCACCCTTCCTTCTTTCCTTTCAGGAGCGGCAAAAACGAACGACCGTGCACCTCGGCAGGAACGGGCACACCCCCAAGTTCAAGCAGCGTAGGGGCCAAGTCCACGTTCAGGACGATCTGGTCGATTCTCGCCCCTGGACGTGTGAGCGGAGGGTAACGCACGAGGAGTGGAATGCGGATCGCTTCCTCGTATGCCCAGCGCTTGTCACGCAGACCGTGCTCCCGCAAGAAGAACCCGTTGTCGCTCGTGAGAATGACGGCTGTTTGGTCTAGGACTCCTTCCTGCGCCAGCGTCCTGAGAATCCGTCCCACACCCTCGTCGACCGACTTCAGAAGTCTCAATTTTTTGCGGATAGCTTCATCAGAGAGTCCGTCTCCGGGACTCGGGGGCTTGGTCAGCGTCAGGGCTGGCTTGCCCTTTAGCGTATCCTGGCACCCGGGCGAGCAGGGAACCGGTGCGCCACGGTACAGGTCCGTGTGCCGGTCGGGTGGATCCAGCGGCCCGTGGACTGCCTTGTGGGAAAGGTAGAGTAGAAACGGCCGGAACCCTCGCGCAGCAGTGCGAACGAAGTCTACTGCGTAATGGTTGAGCACGTCCGTCAAATAGCCCAGCGTCGGCACGTGCTCGCCATTGATGTTCAGTTCGGGGTCCCGGTACGAGCCCTGTCCACGGAAGCTCACCCAATGCGTGAAACCCGGTCTAGGCGTATCGTCGTTTCCCATGTGCCATTTCCCGATGAAGGCCGTGTCGTAACCTCCATTCTCAAGAAGACTCGGGGACGTAGCGACGAGTGGGCTGAGCGCGCTCGCGTTTGTCGAGACGCCATGTGCCCGGGCGTATTGTCCGGTCAAGAAACTCGCCCGCGACGGCGAACACAGAGGAGTGGTGACGAAGGCGTTCCGAAACAAGGCGCTGTGCCTTCTATTTATTCATCCGCGCGCCCCGAACTTGATCGGTCTCCGGTCTCCCGGGACCATGCCTGCATGATCTCGTCGTTTGTTCGCGCTCGGCCCTTGGCACGGCCGCAAACACAGACACTAAGTTGCTGATTTATGGGCTATTTCAAAAGGGCCGAGTTTTGGCACAGGACGGGATGCGTCGTCAGGGCCTGTGACTTGTGATGATGACTAATTTAAATTATGTCGATGTAGTAGAAAACTATTATTGTAAATAACTTACAGAATTAGATATATTAAGGCAACAGGATGTGTAGCCAGACTATCTGATGAGGCACATCCCTCTGGCGGGGTGGTAGGGACAGCACGGTGATAAGGACATGCCAAGCAACGGTACCGTCAAGTTGGCGTCATTGTAGCCAGACTGGTCCCGGTTGGCTGTTGCGCTTCGAGATTTCGTCAGGCACACGTTACCCCGTGCCAGGCGATGAAAGCGCGGTGCTTCCGCCATTAAGTGTTGGTGAGATGACGCTAAGACTTTACAGTGCATCAAATTACAGCTAAAATAGCGCTCGTGACCTTCGCTGCGAGCTAAATGGAGCGTAAGCGCCTTTTTTGCAAAGGGATGCGTACACATTACCAACAGTAAACAGCGCAAGCACCCTCCGAGCCGGGCTTCGGGGCAAGCGACTCAGGCTCTCTGACGACGATCAGCGCAGGCTTGCCTCGCTCTCAGCCAAGAGCGGTGCAACAACGCCACTAAAATTGGTACACTTTTAGAAGTTCCCATGACCATTAGTACAGCAGTCAATTCAGCGAAAGGGAGCTTCTTCACATGAAGATGCCTCAGTCTCGCCGACAGTCAACCGTCTTGATCACCTGGGCGGTCCTCGCCGCGCTGGCCCTCGCTCCGAGCGTCAGCGCCCAGGAAGACGGGACCATTAGCGGCACGGTCAGAGACGCCACGGGTGCTGTGCTGCCCGGCGTGACCGTGGAGGTGCGGAGCACGGCGGCCGGCGGGGCGGTCCAGACCGCCATCACTGATGTCACCGGCATGTTCACCATCACCGCGCTTCAGTCCGGCACGTACAACGTGGCGTTAACCCTGCCCGGCTTTAGCACGTTCGTGCGCGACGGTGTGAAGATCAGTGCCGGGGCCACAGTTGCCCTCGATGTCGTGATGTCGGTGGAGGGAATCCAGCAGCACGTGGTTGTCGTCGGCAGCCGCGCACAGCCCCGGTCGGTGACCAAGTCTCCGGTGCCGATCGACGCCATCCCGTTCCAGGATATCGTCCGCCAGGGCGGCACCTCGCTCGACTACCAGTTGCGGACCCTCGTGCCCTCGTTCAACGTTGCGACGCATCCGATCAGCGATGCGGCGACGCTCGTGCGGCCGGCCAGCCTGCGCAACCTTGCCCACGACCATACTCTGGTCCTGGTGAACGGCAAGCGCCGTCACCGCTCGTCGGTCATCGCCTGGTTCGCCGGCGTAACGGACGGCTCGCAAGGTCCGGACATCTCGACCATTCCGTCGATCGCTCTGCGGCAGGTGGAGGTGCTGCGCGACGGCGCGTCGGCGCAGTACGGCTCCGACGCCATCGCCGGCGTCATGAATTTCCTGCTCAAGGACGACCGGGCGGGGGGGAGCCTCGAGTTCAACACCGGCACCTACCGCGCGGGCGACGGCGACGCGTACAACTTCGCCGGCAATGTCGGGCTGCCGCTGGGCCAGAGCGGGTTCGCTAACCTAAGCCTCGAGTACGGCAACGCCGACCCGACGAACCGCAGCGTGCAGCGCGCCGACGCGGCGGCGCTCATCGCGGCCGGCAACACCGCCGTGGCCGACCCGGTGCAGATCTGGGGCAACCCGACGATCGAGGACGATCTAAAGCTATTTGGCAACTTCGGCTACCTGTTCGCGAGCGGCCTGCAAGTCTACGGCCATACCAATTACGCCGACAAGAAGGTGACGGAGGGGTTCTACTTCCGGAATCCCAACTCGCGGGCGAACATCTACAGTCTCGACGGCGGCCAGACGCTACTCATCGGCGACGTGCTCGCCGCGAACGGCAGGGGCTCCGCCAACTGTCCCACCGTGGCGATAGCCGACAACGTGCCGGATCAGGCAGCCCTCGCGCAGGTATTCGCCGACCCCGACTGCTTCTCCTTTCAAGAGATCGCGCCTGGAGGCTTCACCCCACAGTTCGGCGGCCACGTGAGCGACATGTCGGGGGTTGTCGGCCTGCGCCGGCTTGCGACCAACGGTCTAACCTGGGACGCCAGCGCCAGCTACGGCGCCCACCAGTCGGACTTCTTCTTCAACAACACCGTCAACGCGTCGCTCGGCCCCGACACCCCGCGCGACTTCGACCCGGGTCTGTACCGGCAGGAGGAGGTCAATCTGAACTTCGACGTCTCCTATGCCGCCAGCGACATGATCAACGTCGCCGGCGGCGCCGAGTGGCGTGACGAGCGCTTCACGATCGGCGCCGGGGGACGGCCATCGTGGGACGTCGGCCCGTACGCCGTGCAGGGCTTCGTCTCCGGCTCCAACGGCTTTCCCGGATTTCCAGACTATACGGCCGGCACCTGGACCCGCAGCAACGTCGCACTCTACGGCGACGTCGAGCTGCGGGACCCCGATGACCGGTGGACGGTCGGCGGTGCTGTCAGGTTCGAGCACTTCGACATCTTCGGCGCCACGACGAACGGCAAGCTGTCGGTCCGTTACGGGCTGGGCGACGCCGTCTCGGTGCGTGGCGGCGTGAGCACCGGGTTCCGCGCGCCGACGCCCGGCCAGCAGAACACGCTCAACGTACAGACGACCATCGACCCTGAGACACTGGAACTGGTCGACAGCGCCAACGTGCCGTCCACCTTCAGGGCCGCGGAGTTGCGGGGCGGCCAGCCGCTCCAGCCCGAGACGTCGTTCAACTCGACGGTCGGGCTGGTCGTCGATACCGGGCCGTTCACGTTGACCGCCGACTACTTCCGCGTCGATGTCTCCAATCGCCTCGCCCTGTCGCAGACCTTCACGCTCACGACGGACGAACGCGCGCTCCTTCTGTCAGAAGGCATCACCTCGGCGGGCACTCTGGCCTTCTTCCGGTTCTTCATCAACGACTTCTCGAGCCGGACTCAGGGGATCGACCTCGTCTCGACCTACACGCCAACCGCATTCGCCGGCGACACGGTCTTCAGCGTCACCATGAACTACACCGACACGGCGGTGACGAAGGAATCGGACCTGCTCGGCCCCGGCGATATTCTTGGCCTGACGCGAGGCGTGCCCAAGACCCGCTGGAACGTCGCCCTCAGCCAGCGCGTCGGGCGGGTGGGCCTGCTCGGCCGCCTGAACTATTACGGCTCCTGGGTCGACCACTTCGACGCACGGTTCGTCCGCGGCCCGGCCGCGCCGGTTCTGGACGGCCGGTACATCGTCGACCTTGAGGCCAGCATCCCACTCGCCAACGAGGTGACGCTGGCGGTCGGTGGCCAAAACATATTTGACGTCTTCTCGGACCGGATGGACCTTTTCGCTGCCGAGTTCGGCCTCCCCTACAGCCAGTTCACGCCTTGGGGTTTAAGTGGCGGGTACTACTACGCCCGCATCAACTACCAGTGGGGCCACTAGCTGCCATCACGGCCGATTCTTTCACTGTCCTTGGGGATACAGAGCCGGGCGAGGTTCCCGCCTAATCGACTTCTAGGCACCAGCCCTGAGCTGGTCTCGTGGGGGCTTCTTGGTCGTGCGACGGGCAGAATGAGAGGGGCGTTGCGCGTCGCGTCCTGTGCCAAAACTCGGCCCTTTTGAAATAGGCCATAAATCAGCAGCTTAGTGTCTGTGTTTGCGACCGGCGGTAGGGTCGAGGGCTGGCGCGGTGCTCCGTAGGCGCGGCCTATCTGTTTCTCCCCGTTTCATATGGGAGTGCCTCACTAGCCGCACCGTAAGTCCGTTTCCAGCGGTGCTTCCGCCATTAAGTGTTGGCAAAATGACACTAAGACTTTACAGTGCATTAAATTACAGCCATGGTCTTTCAAAAGGGCCGAGTTTTGGCACAGGACGGCGTAGCAACACTTGATGGCGGAAGCACCCTCGAGAGCGCCTATCGCAGACCAAGGGCCGCGTCGGCTGGTCTCTGCGAATTTCGAGAACGCCTCTAGGATTCGAACTTTCGGGCTCCGTTCGGGTTTTCGGACACGACGGGCTTCCGCGTGGACGACTTCTTCCCGGGGGCCTCCGATCTACCGGAAGGTATCCCGGAAGCCGAGCTTCACGAGCGCTTCGGAGGTGTCGGCGGTTCGGAATACCAGCACATCGCAGCGGAGATCGAAGAGCGCATCGCTAACTGCCCGGCTTATCGCTGAACTCGGAATCCAATGCCGGTGTACGCCGTCAACGGATGAGGAGAACTTTCTCCTGAGGCGGGTACAACCATTCGATACCGCGCTCGGTGATGAGTGCGTTTTCCTCGACATTGACGCCTATCTTCGCTCCTCCCCATTCCTTGGCTGGCCGGAAGATCCGATATTCCAGCGAAATGATAGTGTTGGGGCGAACTTCGTATTTGGTCCGCTCCGGGAAAATCTCGAAGAGACCAGCCGACACATCATGGCCGATGTTGCCTGCGGCATGCATACCGACGTTGACCTCGATACCGGGCACGTCGCTGGGACGCTCCACCTCGGTGTAGACATAACCGGCGTCCCGAATGATTTGCTTGAGCTCGTCCAGCTGCTCTCTACCGGTGCGTCCCGACCGGACGTTCTTGCGAATGATCTCCGCTACCTTTCTTGCTTCTTCGAAGGCGGCGACGACGTCGTGGGGCGCCTCGCTCTCCTCTTCTTTCAGGACGTAGGCAAAGCGCTTGATGTCAGTGCCGAAGTTATTGCGCACTCCTCCCCAATCGATCTGCACGATATCGCCTCGTCGAATAACCTCGTACACCGATCGCGCCCTCGAACCGCCCGGGCGGCTAAGCCAGACCGACGGATACCAAGCTCTTTGGAGCCCCCATTCCTCCCGCCGCTCCTCCAACCACAAGGAAACGTCCTGTAGAGTCGTCTGCCCCGGCGTGATCACTTCATTACTAAGCGCGCGCTCGATGCCCCTACGGGTGAGATCTCCAATCTTGGAGAACTCGATGATCTCACCCGCGACGCGCTCCCCGTGATAGTCCGCGATGAGATGCTGTGCCGAGGTGAAGCGGGAGGCGTACTTTTCGCCTAGCTCGTTCTCAAGGAACTGGTAGTCGGTGTGAGACAGTCCGTCGGCAACGTGAATACCCTCACGCGTATTGGGCACGGCGAGAAAGTTCAAAGCGATCGTTTTGGGATCGCGCTCTTCGACGATGGAGCGAAGCTCCGTGCTTCTCCCGAACGAGTCGTACGCGCCACAGTCTTCCGCCATATCCGTCTCCGGTCCCAGCTGGATGCGCTCCACACGCCCTTCACCTGGGTCGAAGAAAATGTAGATCCCTTGGCCGTTGACGGTATCGATGCCGAAGTCACGCGCCATCGGTTCGGTGCCGCGACCACGATCCAGCACGATCCACATGTCGATGCGGTTGCGGCGCATGGCGGTGGGAAGCACGTAGTCGAATTTATCCTTGCGGATCATGCATGAGATCTCCCAAAGCGAGCGTGCATCGTCGATCGTCGATGCGCGGACCAGCAACGACAGGCTCGAGCTGGAGGCTACGAGGCACAGCAAGACAACGCATATGGATTTGTACATCTCGATTCCCCTATCTATCGTTCGTCCACCGCGATGAGCGGGACGATTATAGTCGGCGTCGCGGACGGCGTGTAGCGCCCCTCGGGAGCCTTGGTCGCGATCATGTACCTGGGATCGGTGAGCAATCCGTAGAGACATGGGTCCACCGTGCGCATCAACTCCGGCGTATAGGCCCCCCACTCTTGACTCGGGCCTTCACCGCTCTCGGGACGGTTGGCGGAGTTGAACTCCTGCGCTCCGAGGATGGACGTGGTGCCCCAATACATGTACTCGACCGCCATACAGCCGTAATCACAGGTCTCGTCGTCGTAGTGATACCAGGCCTCTTCGGGATATCCCGCCTTAGGTCCCCCGGTAGGTATTTCCATGAAGCGCCCACCGCGCGCCTTGTCCATGCAGTTGGCGAGCGCGCTCCCAGGTTCCGGAGCAAAAGCTTCAGGGTAGGCCGGCGACCAACCGGCATCGCAAAGAAGGTGCCAGATTTCTTCGAGGGCTGCGTCCTGCTCGACCTCCCGATTGACCACGCCGTCGGTCATGAATCCGGGGTGCGTTTCTTCGTCCCAAAGCAACTGCCCGGCGTTGAATCCCGCGCTCCGCCAGGCATCGTGATCCATGTTCTCCAGCTCTTCCGGCGTTTTCGGAAACACGATGAACGAGTTGCGGCTTACCAGATGGCTTAGCACCAGCATGTTTTCTGGCACACCGTCGGAGTCGTTATCTAAGTACTCGGCCATGACCTTGGCCGCATGTAGCAACTTCTCGTCTCGTGCGTCGGGCGTGGCAAAGATGTGCACGCCGAACACACTCACGTACTTGGAAAAACCACCCTCCTTGAACGGAGCGAGATCCTCGGGAATGTCGGTAACTCTGATCTCTGCGGTCACTTGCTTCTCACCGATGATGGTTGCCCCCACGAAGGGGTCCGTCTCGTCCCCTTTGGATTGAGCTTGGGCAATCAACGCATCAGCAACGAGAAGAAACAACAGAGATACCGTCACAACCATTTTCATGGCTAGCCTTCCTTGTCTCACCCCGTGAACTCAGCGGCCGAGGCGCCGCAGCCCGGGGTGATCGGAGACGATCCGGGTAGACCAAAACGCTGCCTAGTGCACCGTTGCCTCGAGGCCGATCCCTGGTGCACTCCATCACGA
The DNA here is from genome assembly GCA_965219415.1 of Candidatus Marinacidobacterales bacterium. Classification (GTDB taxonomy): domain Bacteria; phylum Acidobacteriota; class Vicinamibacteria; order Marinacidobacterales; family DATDRI01; genus CBDCNP01. The sequence goes on along the minus strand of CBDCNP010000002.1, from coordinate 4,159,696 downwards.
TTACCGATGGTCCCTTCCATAAACTCGATCTGTATGAGATTGGCGAACTGCCTGCAACCAGGATGCTTTGGTCGTCTTCATGTAGGACGTTTTAAGAGCCGGCGTCGGCTCTACTCAGGGGCCAGAGGTGTAACCTGGTGCGGAGTCCCGCAGCCGTTCCGAGCGGATCAGACTCAAGCAGCGCGTCGAGTGTGATGATGATGGAGACCACCGACCTTTAGGAATATCGACCCGTGCCAGCAAGTCACTTGCGGATGGCGTAGGCGTAAAGCGTATCCTGGTCGCGCAGGTAGAGTGTGCCGTTTGCCACGACCGGATGCGCCCACGTGGGCTTGTTGGAGGTTCGGATCTCGAAGCGACCTTTCTCTCGGTACCCCACCGGCGTCGCCTCTACGAGCCCCACCACTCCGTTCTCGCTGAAGATGTACAAATGCCCGTCCGCAAAGACCAGAGAGCCCTTCCCGATGCTGCGGTCACGCCACGCCAGCTCGCCCGTCCAAAAGTTCAGAGCGTGGAGACGGCTGCTCGAGAAACCATAGAGCGTATCGCCGACCAGAACGGAGCTGCTGTGGTGGTTGCGCATGTCACGGGTGAAGTAGACCTCACGGGCTGTTATTTGCTCCGCGCCCCCGGAGATCTCGAGCAGGGCACAGCCCGTACCGTAGTCGGAAGACAGGAAAACGTAGTTGCCTCGCACCACCGGTGTGGCAACGTTGGCGGTTCGGTTGGAGACGCGTTGGTATGACCAGAGCACTTGCCCATCACTGATGCGAACGCCCACCCCACGCTGGCCCGTGAAGAAAACCGCCTGATCGACACCGTTGATGTTGGCTCGGACCGCAGAGGAGTACCCTGCCTCGTCGCTGGCCGTTTTCCAGAGTAGGGAGCCATCCCTCTTGTCGAGTGCCACGATCGAGGCATTTCGTGCTCCGGCGTTGACGAGGACACGGTCCTCGAGAACGAGGGGAGACTCGCTGATGCCCCAGTTGATATTGCGCCCGCGGAAGGTCTCAAGAAGGTTCACCGACCAGACGATCTTTCCGGTATCCGCTTCGAGGCACGATAGATCGCCACTTCCACTGAGTGCGTAGACCCGGTTGCCGTCCACCGTCGGCGCACCGCGCGGTCCGTCTCCTCGGCTGTTGCGATAGCGCCGCCCATGTGGCTTCGCCCAGACCTCACGTCCCATGATCGCTTCCAGGGCGATCACGTACTCGCGGGAACCTCTGGCTCCCTGAGTGTAGATGCGGCCTCGCGCGACCGACACAGTCGAATAGCCATTGCCGAGCCCGCTGGCCTTCCAGACGAGCTCCGGTCCGCCGGCCGGCCACTGGTCGAGTAGATTCGAATCACGGGAAAGACCGTCGCGCTGTCGACCGCGCCATTGAGGCCAGTCGTCGTTGGCTTCGAGGGTCCTGGATACTGCAGGAACAAGGGCCAAATGGCTCAGCAGGACTATATGGCAGAGCATAGTCAGGGGTATTGTTAAAGTTAAGCAGAACCGGGCTGGCCGATCCCCAACATGGCCGGTTCACGACAGAACTCAAGCCCATCATCTTGAGGGCCGGTCAGCCAGGTTTTCAATAACTTGACCATACCATACCGATTGGGTCACTTCATCCGTTCGCCGCGAAACGGCCAATCCTGGCAGGTCTAAACTGCAAAATCAACGACGGATCGAGTTTTTGCGGAGCACAGCCGGCAGACCGGAGACTAATCAAGTTCGGTGCGCGCGGATGAATAAATAGGAGGCACACCCTCAGAAGGGTGGTAACCGAAAGCCCGGTGCGCGAAGCTTGAGTTCGTTTGTATTTTTGGACACGACGGGCTCGCTCGTGCGACTGTTTTCGAATATCCGGGTCTGGATCTCAAGCGTCTATTCCTCACGGTATCTGTGCCCGCGGTGCCAGCGGCAGCCGAACGCCTAGATGTGCTATAGGTTGCGGTGGAGGTGACCATGAAACGACTCTATTGGCTCCCCGCGACAGCCGCGGCGGCGCTGTTCGCCTGCGGTGGTGGGGACGGCGGGGGACAAGAGGAGCCCGCTTCCTCATCGGCGCCGGTTGAGCCGGCTGAATCAGCGACCAACGCGATCGACGAAGCACCACAGCTCAAAGGCGAGGAGCTCGCGGCAGCGCTGAATGATGCGAAGGTCTTTCTCCTCGATGTACGAAACCCCGAAGAGTTGGAGGAGTTGGGTACGGTCGAAGGCTACACTAACATTCCCATCGGCCAACTTGCCGATCGGCTCGACGAGCTACCACAGGATAAACCCATCCTCACCGCCTGAAACGGCGGAGGACGAGCCGCGCGTGCCGCGGCCTTGCTGAAAGAAAATGGGTTCGAGGTCATCGGTTTCTGCGGGATGAGAGACTACGACGGGGAGAAGATCTATCCGAAGGCAAGCTCCGAGTGACCGAAACGCTCTAGATTCCGGTTTCGTGCCCGTCCTCATGAGGACGCCGATCCAGCCTTTGACATGGTTGGTGTTGGGGCCACCGTGACCAACAGGCGGCTATCGTCTTGTGCCTTCTATTTATTTATCCGCGCGCACCAAACTTGAATAATCTCCGGTCTGCCAGCACCATGCCGGCATGATTTCGTCGTTGGTTCCCGCTCTCATCTCCGCCTTCAAGGCTCGTCGCGAGCTGGCTCTCGAGAATGTCGCTCTTCGGCAGCAGCTCGCCGTCCTCCGCCGTTCCGTGAAACGGCACGGCTCTCGAATGTCGACCGCGGGTTTTGGGTGCTGTTGCGCAGAATCTGGACTGACTGGGAGAGCGTCCTCGTCATCGTGAAACCTGAGACGGTCATCCACTGGCACCGTTGTGGGTTCAGACGATATTGGACTTGGAAGAGCCGACGGCGTAGGCCTGGACGACCAGGCGTCGCTCCCGAAATATGTGAGCTGATACGGAACATGAGCAGGGCCAACCCTCTCTGGGGAGCTCCCCGCGTGCATGGCGAGCTGGCGAAGCTAGGCATCTCCATTTCCCAGGCCGCCGTCTCCAAGTATAGGGTTCGCCATCGCACCCCACCGTCCCATACTTGGCGGAGCTTTCTCGATAATCATGCAAACGACTTGGTGTCGCTCGACTTTTTCACTTTGCCGACCGCAACCTTCAGAGTTCTGTTCGTCTTCATCGTCCTTCGCCACGACCGTCGCCGTATCGTTCATTTCAATGTCACCGAACATCCTTCTGCCGAGTGGACGGCGCAGCAAATGGTCGATGCTTTTCCATGGGACACGGCGCCTCGGTACCTGGTACGGGATCGAGACCAGACCTACGGAGCGTACTTCGATACTCGCGTCGACGGTCTCGGGATGGAGCAGGTCCTTACCGCACCGCGCTCCCCGTGGCAGAATCCATTTGTCGAAAGGATGATCGGCTCCATTCGACGTGAGTGTCTCGACCACGTGATCGTCCTTGATGAGCGGCACCTGAAGCGAATCCTACGCAAATACGTCGACTACTATCATTCGTGCCGGACTCATTTGTCGCTTGAGAAGGACGCGCCTGAGCCTCGCCGGGTAGAGTCACCGGCGATGGGCAAAGTGAGAGTCATTCCAAAGGTCGGTGGTCTCCATCATTATTACACTCGACGCGCTGCTTGAGTCCGATCCGCTCGGAACGGCTGCCGGACTTCGCACCAGCTTACACCTCTACCCCTGAGTAGAGCCGACGCCGGCTCTTAAAACGTCCTACATGAAGACGACCAAAGCATTCCGGTTGCAGGAAGTTCGCCAATCTTATACAGCTCGAGTTTATGGAAGGGACAACCGACCGCATTCTTCCGCTTCGAGCAACCCGTTCCCTTGATGGTTGCGCTCTCCGTGATAATGATGGATGAACTCAGCGACGGTACGGCGCAGCGATGGCTCACTGAAGAAGATCATCCGTTCCAGGCACTCGCTCTTGATCGACAAAACAAACCTTTCGACGTAAGCGTTCAGATTCGGCGAACGGTGCGGCAGCCGCAAGACGTCCGTTTCGGCGTGCTCGAGCAAGTTCCGAAACTCCGTGGTGAACTTCTGGTCGCGGTCCAGGATGAGCCATCGCTTGCCGCGCAGAAAGCCGTCGAGTGGGTCGACGAGATTCCGACCAACCTCGTCGTGTCCAGAACAATAGACCGGATATTCGAAAACAGTCACACGAGCGAGCCTCTCCACGTTCCTAAGACGCCGGTGGCGTCGTCAGGTCGACCGGCACGAAGCAGCCGAGCATGGCAGGTCTAAAACGCGCAATCAACGCCGGATCGACTTTTTGCGGAGCACAGGGGGCTGGAAACGGACTTACGGTGTGGCTAGTGAGCCACTCCCACAGGAAACGGGGAGAAACAGATAGGCCGCGCCTACGGAGCACCGCGCCAGCCCTCGACCCTACCACGGTCCTCAGACTTGGAAGCTACCATGCTGGGCGCGACCCCGAACTAACTTTCGAATGTGTCGCTTGTCGTAGTATCGTCCGATACCGATACCAGGACAGTGCTCTCGCGCCGTGTTCCACTGTGAACGAGTAGCGATTGGCGAGTCTTTGCCCGGCGTGAAGGGGAAGTTCCGGCACTGCGTCGGCCGCACGTCGTAGATCCCACAGCCCTTCGTTCTCGGATCCAGCAATACGCAGGTGCCCGAAGCCTCCGATAGAACGCGATGGTCGCCACGTTCCTCAATCGCCCACGCAACCCCAGCCTTCTGCAACCGACCCACATCGCGCTTACTCAAAAAGACGCCCTCGACGTCACCCTTGCCGAACATTGACTGTGAGCAGCAGTGACCGCAGTCTGGTTGGCACTCGAATCTCAAACCTTTCTTAATCCATCTCATTCCATGTACCGCGCAGTCGCCGCTCGGAGCTCCCGACTCGGACCCCTCATTCGTCCTCTTGCGCTCCGACTGGCATGAACAGCATCCAAATAACGAACCGGGGAGTTGCGGCCGGGGGCCGGGCAAAAGACACAGACTACAGCTAATGCAGTGCGACCGGCCGTCAGCTTCAATGGCGCGTTAGAATGCCCCCTGCCACATGCCGTCGTCATATGACTCCATCGTGGTTTTTAGCCGCTCATAGAGATGGTCGAATTCCTTTTGGAGCTTTTTGTCATCCGTGTGATTTGCTTCCGCCGCGATGTAGCCAATTATCTCATCCAGATCATCCAGAGTCAGCTTAACGATGAGTTTCTTACCTTTGACCACCGCCATCCGTAGAAGGCCAGTGACCTCGGGCCCAACCATCGCATGCTCCAGTATGAGACTCCTTTGCCGTGGTGTAATGGCGACTTCAATGGGTTGGCCGTATTCGATCTTCTGTCGGTTCATGATTTGCTGAGACTTCGGGTCGTTCTAACGTTCTACCGCCTAAGTATTGTATCTGGCGCACGGGGAACCAGAAAGAGGTAGGCAGGTAACTCGCGTTACAGTGATTCCCATGGCGTGAACCGCCCCGGGTTTTCCCGGAGACTGTTTTAGTTGAGTCTCGCCATCTATAGCGAGCCTTCCTGCGACCGATAGCTGCTTACGCTCGACGAAGAACGTAAGCTGCTTCCGAAGGAAAAGGTTCTCTGCGGCGAGGGCGCTGCGCGAGCGGCATAGGTTGCGAGCGAACGCGATGGCGTCCAGAACAATAGATCGAATATTCGAAAACAGTCGCACGAGCGAACCTCTCCACGTTCCCAAGACGCCGGTGGCATCGTCGGGTCGACCGGCACGACCGCTTCAGCCCTTCCGACACTCTCCTAATCTCTTCGTCGTCCATTTTGTGTTGCTCTTAGTTGTAGTGATCTCGACGATCCAGTTTCCTGGGCAAGCCTTCCGCCGATTGCTGGCTTACAGCAGGCAAGCGTGCACCATCCGTGGAACGGGTTGGACGAAAGCCCTGAATCAACTTTGGCACCGCATGTGTTATCGACAGTGAAACCGTGGAACTCTGGGGCAAGCGTCTGCGGCTGGCTGGCATACACGCGCCGGAGCTCCGCGCGCCGCGCGAACCCGGGTAAGGCCGAAACAAGAGTACTACCAAACGAAGGCGCAGCTCGCGAAAGAAGGCCCGTGATCCGCAAAAAAGAAAACCGGCCAGAAGCAGCCGACTATGGTAGGTCTAACCCGCGCAATCAACGCCGGATCGACTTCTTGCGGAGCACAGCGGTTGAGCCTGTGATCCGCAGCTCCTGAGCGGAGTTTCAATCCACTCCCCCCGCCGAAGCGAGGGGAGACGCCCTACAGCTCGCCGCGTATCTTCGTGCCTACAGAGTTTCAATCCACTCCTGTGATCCGCAAAAAAGAAGATCGGCCAGAAGCAGCCGAATATAGCAGGTCTAAAACGCGCAATCAACGCCGGATCGATTTTTTGCGGGGCACAGGCCCGACTCGTTCTGGCTCACGGTGGTCGAGACCCTCGAGAACAGTGGCCACCGGCTCGCCCGTTGTCTCCGGCCAGCGTGTCAACGCCTAATCGTAAAGACGCGGCGTCAGCGGTACTGTTCGTCGAGCTGTTCTCAGATGGTGCGGTCGCACCGCTGGTACGAAGCCCATCGGCCTGAAGCTCAGCGCCGAAGGCGGGAAGCCTACGCGAAGGAGATCAAGGCGAAGTATCCGCGGGCGAAGGTCACCACACGCCCGCGGCATCCGTAAGGGCGGTGAGCAGAGGCGGTCGGCCGGACGCCCTATGCGCTCGCCGGATTTGGAATTCTTGGAAGTCGTGCAGCCCGCGAGTTTCGAGACATCAAGTGCCTAGAAGCTATCCCAGAACGTCCGCGTAAGAGCTTTCGTCGAAGCCGACCAGCAACGTTTTCCCGACGCGCATCGTGGGGGCGCAGGGCGCGGGATCTTTTCATTGTACTCACCGACGTAGAAGGCGACGAGACGCCGCACCGCCACCGTACTGTCGAAGGATCGAGAATCCTTCGGCTGAAATTGTCGATGACAGCTTGGAGGTAGATTCGGATGCCGGTTGTCAGCCGGATCACGGTTGCGTCGATTTGCCAATACTCGTTGGGGCGCGTTGTTCTGAGGCCTTCCTTGGGCTTCGCCGGATGCACGTGCCTCCGGGGACGCTTCCACCCGCACTCCCGGATCATCTTGTACCAGGTGTTTGCCGAGGCGCTGCGCGTAAAGCGCTAGGTTCTGGAACGCGAGGTGCTTCCGCTGTTTACTGTTGGTGATATGTACGCATCCCTTTGCAAAAGAGGCACTTACGCTCCATTTAGCGCGCGCGGAAGGTCACAAGCGCTATTTTGACTGTAACTTAATGCACTGTAAAGTCTTAGCGTCATCTCACCAACACTTGATGGCGGAAGCACCGGGCCACAAGCAAAAGGAGCAGCTCACGAAGGAAAGGCTCCCGATAGACAAGCCACTGTCATATTCTACAAACTGGATAAAAATGGACGTGTATGCGACTTGGTGCTCCCCTCCGATCCTCACTTTAGTAGCAAAATGCTGAAAGCACCCGATTTTCTGCGGAGTATTCAGAAGGCGCTATTGGCGGCGGGTCATCCAGTAGACGAGTTCGGGCATTCGCGTCCGACTGCATAGAGTCCGTGTCCGCCCCGCCTATCGCGGAGCACCCGTGGCCGAATCACGGCGGAGGACAACGATGGAGCCTGACCAGAAGCCCGCTGCGCTGGACGGTTCCCCCGCTGATGCTCAGGGTGCCGACCACAATTAATGATGAAGGTCACGCAACCGATGCACCGATGGGTGCTTCCGCAGTCAAGTGTTGGCGGCCGCCGCGTAACCTGTTCGCGTGCTAGAGTTTTAGCCTGATTTCGAGAGGCGCAGTTCTTTCGTCAATGCCGGCTGGGCCGAGTTTTGGCACAGGACGAGCAACACTTGATGGCAGAAGCACCCCGGGGGACTTATACACCTGCCTGAAACCCAGTTTCATGGCTTCAAGTTGTGATGTAATATCTCTCACAAGGACTGGTACAAAACTTTGGCCTAGCCAGTGTCGTGAACGAGGGGTTGGGGAAGCGGCTCTACTCGCGCCGGGGTTAAATCGTGCAACAGCGCCTCTAAGCTGCCTTAGTTCCAAGGGCAGACGTATGTTAGAAAATATCGGAACGCATTACTATGAGTCGCTTCTCGAGGCACTTTTGTATCCATTACCATCCGTCACGGAACGAGTCCGTCTATGATGGACCCACGGGTCTTCTTGCTCAGCGTCCTTGGTCCGCTGATCGGCTACAACCTCACCCTCAAAACGGCCCGGATCCTCTCCCACGTCGATCCGGGATTGATCGATTTCTTTCGTCTCATTGGGTCGGATCTTGCCTTCGCCCTCGCTTATATCTCGCTATGGCTAGGGCTCTTCGCTTTAACAAGAAGAGGATCCGGTGCGCGGAAAGTTTTGCTCGTGTTGCTCCCAGCAGTTTCTGCGCTCCTCGCCCTCACCACCACCATTGCTCACCAGTACTTCTCGGTTACCGGCGTGGCCCTCAGTTATCAGGTCCTTGCTTTCTCCATCTCGGGACTCGACGAGGTGCGACCGATTATCGCAAGTGAGGCAAGCTTCACCTCCTGGTTTGTCGTGTTGGCCTACTTTGCGATGGGGCCATGGCTCTTGTCGCGGGTGTTGGTTTGTTCACCAGATGGCAGGAGCCCGAGCCACGAAGTTCGGGATTACCGGCTCACGTACCTTGCAGGACTTACCGCGGTGGGGTTCGGCCTTCTCTCGCTCATCCCCAGAGGAGAGGGTGTCAGCCGTCCGTTCGCCAGAGACCCTTTCGTCAACTTGCTTGCCACGGCGGTGGGCGGCTGGCGGCATAACGAGCCCGTTCGTGCTCGGCCGCGGCCCGCCACGAATGCAAGGCTCGATAGAACACCGCTTACCACCGATCGTAACGTGGTGCTCATCATTCTTGAGTCTACGGGAGCCAACGTCGTCAATCCATATAATCCGGGATTGCCGACCACACCTCACCTAGCCGAGCTAGCGGAGAAAAGGAGTCTACTGGTTGAGAGAGTCTACACCGTTGTGCCCCACACATCGAAGGCACTGGTACCTATCATGTGCGGAATCGAGCCCCACTTGGTCATGGAGATCACCGAGGCGGAGCCAAACGGAATCCCCGGTCGCTGCTTGCCAGAGTTGCTGAAGGAACAGGGGTACCGCACGGTGTTCTTCCAAGCGTCGAAGGAACATTTCGAGTCGCGGCGCGGCCTAGTGACAAACTTCGGATTCGAGCACTTCTATCCGGGCGACACAATGCCGAGCCACGGCTTCGAAAAGGTCAACTATTTCGGCTTTGAAGACAATATCGTGCTCGAGAGTAGCCGCCGCTGGGTGAGGTCCCACAGGAACGGGCCGTTCTTCGCAGTTTACCTAACCCACACCCCGCACCACTGGTATGGAGCGCCACGGCGGTACGGCTATATCGAGTTCCGCGCCGCGCACAACTCGTTGTACCCCAAGGAAAGGCACAATGATTACTTGAACAGCGTGCGCTATGTGGATTTTTTCATCAAGAACGTCTTTTATCAATACAAACGGCTCGGCGTATATGAAGACTCTATCTTCCTGATTCTAGGAGACCACGGAGAGGCGTTCGGGGAGCACGGGCGCAACCACCACGACGCCGTCCCTTACGAGGAAGTTTTGAAGGTTCCTCTAATCATCCATGATCCTCAGCGATTCCAGAACGGCACACGCATCGAGGGGCCCGTATCGTTGCTGGATCTGCCAGCTTCGATCGCCGATTTGTTGGGGTACGCCATCGACGATGGCCAGTTGGCCGGGACGTCGATGTTCGCGCTGCCCCGTAAAAGAACATTGATGATGAGCTGTTTCGAAGAGCGCACCTGTCTGGTGAGACTGACGGACTTCGAAAAATACATCTATCATTATGAAAATCAGGCGGACGAGCTCTTTGACCTATCGACCGACCCGGAGGAGCAAACAAACCTGGCCGGAGGGCGGGGCGAGGAGCTGGAGAGTTGGCGTAAGGAGCTTTTCGAGTGGCGGGACGGAATCAACGGTATGTACCGGAGTTGGCGTGCCACGCCTTGACCGCAGGCTACCTCGTCCGTCCTATCTGGCCCCACGGTAGCCGGCGAGCGTCACGTCTACGGCGTCCATTGCTCCTCACCAACTCAGTCCTCGTCATTCGAGCACGATACCAACCTTATCCAACACGTTGGCGGGGCTGACGGCGGATCCGTCCCCGTCCTGTGCCAAAACTCGGCTGTGCCTTCTATTTATTCATCGGTGCTTCCGCCATTAAGTGTTGGTGAGATGACACTAAGACTTTACGCTGCATTAAGTTACAGCCAAAATAGCGCTCACGACCTTCGCCGCGCGCTAAATGGAGCTTAAGCGCCTCTTTTGCAAAGGGATACGTACACATCACCAACAGCAAACAGCGCAAGCACCGACATACCCTGGATGGGCTTGATCCAGTTTCGTGGACACTTTCTGAAAGGCGGATACGATGTCCACAATGGCAAAGACAACGCAGCCCCGGCGACCCCGCCGGGAGTTTGATGACGAGTTTAAGGCAGGCGCGGTCCGGCTGGTGCTTGATGAGGGCCAGAGCGTGGGTCGGGTGGCCCGGGAGCTTGACCTCACCGAATCGGCGTTTCGCAACTGGGTCCGTCAGGCCCGGGCCGATCGGACGAAGGGCCGGACGGGCTTGACGGGCGTGGAACGCGAGGAGCTTCGGCGGCTCCGCAAAGAGAATCGGCGGTTGCGGGTGGAGCGCGACGTTTTAAAAAAAGCCGCGGCCTTCTTCGCGAAGGAGAGCGAGTAAGATTCGCGTTCATCCAGGCGGAGAAGGCCACCGTACCGGTCGTTCACCTGTGTCAGATTCTCAACGTCTCTCGGAGTGGCTTTTATGCCTGGGTACGTCGGCCGCCGTCGGCCCACGCGCGCCGGGACCGCCAGTTGCGCGTGTTGATTCGTGCCTCCCATGAGGCGAGTCGCCGCACCTATGGGAGTCCGCGGATTTATCACGACCTGCACGAGCAGGGGTATCGAGTGAGTCGGAAGCGGGTGATTCGGTTGAAACAGGCAGAAGGCCTCATTGCTCGAGTACGCAAACGCTTCAAGCGCACGACGGTAAGCGGTCATGGCCAGCCCGTCGCGGCCAATGTGCTCGGGCAAGACTTCGTCGCCGATGCGCCGAACCAACGGTGGGTCGGGGACACGACCGAGTTCGTGATCGGCAGCGGCGGGAAGCTTTATCTCGCGGCGCTCCTCGACCTCTACTCGCGATTCCTCGTTGGGTGGGCCGTAAGTGCTATTAACGACCGTCACCTGGTTATCAAGGCGTTGCGGATGGCACTGAAACGTCGCCAACCGGCCGCGGGGCTCTTGCATCACTCCGATCAGGGCAGTCCGTATGCCAGCAAAGACTACCAACGTCTCCTTGAGACGCATGGCATGACCGGGAGCATGAGCCGACGGGGCAACTGCTACGACAACGCCGTCATCGAGAGCTGGTTCTCCACGGTCAAGCACGAGCTTGGGGAGCATTTCCTCAGTTGCGGCGAGGCCAAGATGGCCCTCTTCGACTTCATCGAGGTATTCTACAACCAGAGACGACGACACTCGACCCTCGGCCAGGTCAGTCCGGCCGAGTTTGAACGACGGATGAGGACTTCGCCAGCTTAACTAAACCGTCTACGAAACCGGATCAAGCCCATGGATTCTGCGCGGATTCCAAGGGCGTCTAAGCTGCTGATTTGCGGTCTATTTCAAAAGGGCCGAGTTTTGGCACAGGACGGGGGATGCGAATCGACTGAAGAAATCTCTGAATCACCCTGGGCTGTGTGACAAAGGGCGAACCGATTAGGGCGGCGCAGATGCGCCGGTTGCTCACAATTAGATCCCCTAACGGGTGGCTGGCTGAAGTTCATCGGAGCAAGGAGACGCCGGTCTCTCGTTTCCCCTCGAAACGGGAGAGCCGGAAGTCCTTCAGTAAATCCACACGCACGTCGTCCAGGACCTCCATGGCGACGAGCCGGCCCATCATGATTGGCGCTTGCGTGACCCCGCTGTGCATGACGACGATGTAGACGTCGGGAGCGCCGTCGCTGAAGCCGACGATCGGACGATCATCCTCGGGAAGTGGGCGCCATCCGAGGGTGACCCGCTTGAGCTCCGCTCCGCCAAGCCGGGGGAGGAACTGCTCGGCCTCTTCGAGCATCCGCTCGCCCTGCTCTCTCGAGGTATCCGTAGTAGGGCTGCCCCCGAAGCCGCTCCCGGTGACGACGCGTCCGTTGAGTTTCTGCTTCATATGGGCGCCGGGAGCGAGACGACCCGGCCGATGAGCTCAGCGGTGGGCTTCGTGTGGGCGAGGAGGCCGGGAGAATCTTTCAGCGGCACGCGGAGCCCGGCCATCGCCGCTACCTTCGGCGTGTCGACCCCCGCCGCCACGACGAGTACGTCGAGCTCGAAGTTACCGATCGAGGTCTTGACGCCGCGCAGCTCACCCCAACGCAAGTCGAGCTCACGAACCTGACAGGGAGACTCCATGCGGGCACCGAGCTCGCGCGCCTTATTCCAAAGCGCTCGAGTCGCCGCCACCGGGTCGATGCTCCCCTCGTGTTCGGGAGTGAGCCGCCGCCAAGACTGGCCCCGGCTCGACCTCGGGCTCGAGAGACCGAAATTCCTTCTCGTCGACGAGGTGGACGGGATAGCCCCAGGCTTGATGGTGCGACACCTGCTCCCGAAGCTTTCGGGCCCTCTCGACATCCCCGAACCACTCGAGGCTTCCGCCCCACTTCACACGAAGCTCGCCGTGGAGCTCGCGCTCCAAGTGGCGATAGCCGAGGGCGCCGAGCCGATTGAGCTGGTAGTACGAATAGGGTTTTTTCGAGAACCCCGCATTGATCCACGCGAAGGAATTTCCAGTGGCGCCGCTTGCCGGACCTATCTTTTCGAAGAGGGTAACTTCTGCGCCGCGCTTCGCGAGATGGTAGGCGATGGAGCTCCCCAGAATCCCTCCTCCGACGATGCCGATACAATCGCGGCGCCTTTGCGGGACACGGAGCCCCGAAAGCGCGCTCACTGCGACCCCGCCGAAGAGCTTCAGGACCTGTCGCCGGCCAACGATTGGAAATTTCATGAGCCGTGTGTGGCGGACTGCCTCGAAGGTTGTGTAGTTGCCCGTTCAGACGAATGGGAGCGTATCATGAGCGATTGTGGAGAGGCAAGAAAGGCGCAAAACACAATGCCTTCAGTTATCCCTAGTCGTCAAGGCACAGTGGGAGTGTAGAATGCCGCTAGGATAGTAGCGGATAGTGAGGTTATCGAATGTTCCTTCCGCACGCGTACCCATACCTAAAAAGCTCGACCGCCGTCGGGGTCCTCGCCGCGGTTAGCTTCACCTCATGTGCCACAGGGGGCCAGGAAAGTTTCCCGTCCCGACCGATCGATGTGATTACCCACGCGTCTCCGGGAGGCGGAACCGATACCACGGCGCGGGCTATGTTGGTAGGTGCAGAGCTGGCATTCGGCGTCGACATGGCGGTGGTTCCAAAAGTCGGCGGCGGGGGGATGGTGTCCATGAGCTACTTTGCCACGCAGCCTCGAGACGGCTACAGCATGATGGGCATTACACCGACCCACCTTTTTGCGCTCGCTCGCAGCCAGGGTCCGCTCCGCATCGAAGACTTGGTCGGAGTCGCACGCGCGGCGGACGACCCAATCGTGGTGATGGTCCGCGCGTCCAGCGACACCAAGACGCTAGCCAATCTCATTGCCCTTGGCCAGCAGCGACCCATCAAGTGGGGCGCGACGCAAATCGGTGGCGTTGACCACGTGGCGGGGGCGACGCTCGCTCGGGTGGCCCATACCCAGTTAAGCGTCGTACCCTTCGGCGGCGGCGGCGAGGTGGTCACCAACCTCATGGGCGGAAGCATCGATGCCGCGGGGCTCAATCTGACCGAGGGGCTCGATCGAATCCGACGCGGTGATTTCCGAGCCCTGGCCGTCATGGCCGAACAGCGAATGGATGCGATCCAGGACGTCCCAACCACCGTGGAGCTCGGATACGATGTCACGTTCTCGACGGTTCGTGGATACGTCGTCCTCAAAGGCACACCCGAGGATCGCATTCGCATCCTGGAACAGGGCCTGCTTGAGGGGATGCGGCACCCCCGTTATCAGAATTACCTCAAAGGCTCGGGGCTCGACATCCGATCCGTTGCGGGCAGCGAGATCTGGAATGCGCAAATCGCGCGCCTGTATCGTGACGCCCGCCAAGCGATGATCGACCTGGGCATCATTAAAGAGTAGGGCTCGGTCGGGCATCGTGGCACCCACAACTCGAAGGTGGAACGTCCTGGCGGCGTACCCGGACGCGCTCGTCGGCGTCGGATTGGTGGCCATCTGCGGCGTCCTGTTCTGGCTAACGAGGGGTTTTCCCGAAGTGCCCGCGATGCTTTCTCAGAACGTGCCTCCCACGTTCTTTCCACGGCTGGTCCTGGGGTGCATCACTCTCTTGAGCATGGGCCTCATCGCCAAGGGGCTAACCAAGACCCATCGCGCCAAAGAAAGAATAGGACCAACCGTTTTTCTGACCGCCGGCATCATCACGCTTTCGGTGCTCCTGGTGCGACCACTCGGCATGCTGCTCACCGTTGCGCTTTTGGCGATCCTCATGCCGCTGTCTTGGGGCGAGAGGCGGTTCCACCGGATCGCCATCCTGGCGGTCGTACTGCCCTTGGCCATTCATGCGATCTTCACGCTGGCGCTGGGCATACGCTTTCCCCTCGGCGTGCTAGCAGCGTTGTTCTCCTGAGAAACGATGGAGGCGTCCGGGCTAGAAATCGCTTTACGGATGGTGGCAGATCCTTTTGTCATCTTTCTGATCGTCGCCGGAACCATCGGTGGCGTCCTGGTGGGTGCGCTGCCCGGATTGTCCTCGTCGATGGCGGTGGCCCTCCTTCTCCCGTTCTCCCTGTACTTGGACCCCGTCCCCGCCATCGCATTGCTCTCGGCACTGTACTGCGCCGGAACGTTCGGGGGCTCGATCACGGCCATTTTGATCAACGCGCCGGGAGCGCCTCCCGCTGCCGCCACTGCGTTCGACGGGTATCCGATGGCGGTCAAGGGTGAGGCCGGACGAGCGCTGGGTATGGCCGCGGTTTCATCCGTGGTCGGCGGTATCTTCAGCATTTTCGTCCTTCTGGTCGCTGCCCCCCCACTGGCCCGCATCGCCTATAGCTTTGGACCGCCTGAATACTTCGCGCTGGCAATCTTTGGGCTCTCCATGCTCGCTTCCCTGAGCGGAGAGGTTCCGCTCAAGAACCTCATCGGCGGCTGCCTGGGATTGATGATCGCCACGGTGGGCGTGGATCTCACAACCGGTGTGGAGCGGTTCACCTTCGGCTTCCCCGAGCTCTACGAGGGCATCGACTTCATCCCCGTCCTCATCGGCCTCTTCGCCGTGACCGAGTTGTTGGAACAAGCGCAAAAGCTGGGACTCGAGGTCAAAAGCGTCGGTCTCTCCGCCCTCAAGCTTCCCTCTCGCGAAGACTTCCGGAAAGTGCGGGGTACCATGCTGCGCTCGTGCGTGATCGGCACGTTCGTCGGCATCCTGCCGGTGGAAGGCAGCACCATGGCGGCCATGATTGGATACAGCGAAGCCAAACGCTGGTCCAAGTCGCCGGAAGAGTTCGGTCATGGAGCCATCGAAGGTATCGCCGGTCCCGAGACCGCGAACAACGCTGCCACCGGCGGTTCCATGGTGCCCACACTCGCCCTCGGCATCCCCGGTAGTGCAACCGCTGCGGTGATCCTGGCGGGACTGCAGGTCCACGGGCTGCACCCCGGGCCTCATCTCTTTCAAGAACAGCCCGCGTTGCTGTATTCCATTTTCTTCGCGATGTTCCTAGCCAACCTCCTTTTTCTCTTCGTCGGGCTGGCTGGGGCCAAGATCTTCTCCCGCATCAGCCTCGTTCCCAAGACTCTGTTATGGCCCACGGTGTTCGTGCTCTGCTTCGTAGGCTCCTATGGTCTCAAACAATCGATGGTCGATGTCTGGGTCATGCTGGCAGCGGGCTTGGCGGGATTCGGCCTCAAACGGCACGGATTCGGTCCCGCACCCATCATCATGGGATTGGTGCTCGGTGGGCTAGTCGAGACATCGCTCGCTCAATCCATGATCATCTTCGATCAGAAGTGGACCGGGTTTCTAGGCCGACCCGTTGCGCTCACGTTCTTCGCATTCGCTGCGGCCAGCGTCTTATACTCTCCCCTGCGCGCTTTTCTCGAGGCGTCGCTGAAACGATTCCGTGCTACAGACCGATGAGGAAAATCATCTATGACCGCCGACCCAAGGTTTGAGCGCTTTACCCCCGACATCGATTCGCGTCGTGGCGAAGGCCTGACGCGAGAAGTGGGTTCTTTCATCGTCCAGACCGGCTATAACGCTCTGCCAGTCGAACTGGTCGACCGCGGCAAGAAATCTATCTTGGACGGTTTGGGGCTCGCCTTATCGGGTTCGGTCGCGGAAAGTGGGCGTATCGTTCAAGAGTACCTGCGATCGCAGAAACTCGGTGGGCAGGCAACCGTCATCGGTACGAATTTCCAGGCCCGAGAGCGGTTTGCGGCATTCGCGAACGGTGTGGCCATGCATGCCGACGACTACGACGATACGCAGCTCGCGGTGGGGTCGGACCGGGTGTACGGCTTGCTGACCCATCCCACCGCACCTTGTCTGCCGGCCGCGCTGGCGATCGCCGAGTGTCAAGATCTTTCTGGTCGCGAACTCATGCTTGCCTATCACATAGGAGTCGAGGTCGAGACCAAGATCTCGGAAGCCATGTCGCCGCGTCACTACCAGCACGGATTCCACTCCACGGCCACCTGCGGAACGCTCGCCTCGGCTTCAGCAACCGCGAAGCTTTATCAGCTCGACTTGGAGAAAACGTTGCGAGCCCTCGCCATCGCGGCGAGCCAGTCGGCTGGACTACGCGAGAACTTCGGCACCATGACCAAGCCGTTCCACGCTGGCCGAGCCGCCGAATCGGGTCTGGTGGCCGCCGAGTTCGCCCGCAGCGGCTGGACCGCCACCGACCGAATCCTCGAATCGCCGCGCGGCTTCTTCCAGGCACACGGAGG
Organism: Candidatus Marinacidobacterales bacterium; assembly: GCA_965219415.1. GTDB lineage: Bacteria > Acidobacteriota > Vicinamibacteria > Marinacidobacterales > DATDRI01 > CBDCNP01. Next base: position 4,142,636 of record CBDCNP010000002.1, on the reverse strand, counting down.
TGGTTACCAGTTAGAGGCCATTCAGGGTAAACTGGGAAACCCTTGGACCTTCGTCGATCCCGGCGTATCCATTAAGCCGCACCCCTCCGGATCCCTAACGCATCCGGGCATGACGAAGATGCTCGAGCTGATACGCGAGCACGACATCAAATCGGATCAGGTCAGCCGCGTCGAGGTGGGCACGAACCACAACATGCCCAACGCTCTCATCCACCACCGCCCCACCAACGAGCTTCAGGCGAAGTTCTCGATGGAGTTTTGCATGGCCATCCTGCTCTTGGAGCGACGGGGCGGCCTGCCGGAGTTCACGGACGGAGTCGTCAACCGTGCCGATGTGCAGGAAATGATCGGCAAAGTGCATTTCGGCGTCCATCCCGAAGCGGAGGAGGCCGGCTATGACAAGATGACCACCATCATCGACATCCACCTGAACGATGGCCGTACGATCTCGGGCCGTTCGGATTTCGGAAAAGGCAGCCCGTCCGACCCCATGAGCTATGACGAGGCGGCGGACAAGTTCCGTGAGTGCGCCTCGTTCGCGGGCTGGGACGGCTCTCACTCCGATCGGATTATCGAGAGGGTTCGCAAACTGGAGGCGCTCGCTTCAGTGCGCGAGCTCACCTCTCTTCTGACGTCGCATTAGCCGTAGCCGAGCAAGGGGATCTTATGGAATGGAATGTTGACCTTCATGCGGAGACGGCGCTGGTTACCGGCGGGACCCGCAACATCGGCCTGGCGATTGCCGAGGCGTTGCGCGCCGCCGGGGCCCGCGTCTGCGTCATCGGTGTTTCCGATCAGAACGCGCTCGATGAAGCCGTCCACCGCCTGGCCGCAAATGGAAGCGAGGCGATGGGAATACTGGCCCAGGTGGCCGACGAGACAGCCGTCATCGATGCCTTCGATCGTGTCGAGTCCGAGCTGGGCAAAGTTTCCATACTGATCAACGGTGCCGCTCACCGCATCCACCAATCATTCACCAGCATTACACGCCAGCAATGGTCACAAGTGGTCGACGTTATTCTCACCGGTGCCTTTCTCACCTCCCGAGAGATGTTCCGGCGGCTTCCCGCCGATCGGCGCGGCGCCATCGTCAACATCGGAGGTCTGAGCGCTCATCGCCCCGCCAGGGAGCGAGCTCACGTCATCGCCGCCAAGTCGGGTCTGGTTGGGCTCACCCGTGCACTTGCCGAAGAGGGGCTCGGTCACATTCGAGCGAACTGTCTCGTTCCGGGCGTGATCGAGACGACGCGAACACCCGGCCAGACGGAACCTCACTTTGCCGGCGACGAGAAGGACCGCCCGCGGGGCACTCTTGAGGATGTGGCGCGGGCCGCGCTCCCTCTGGCGGATCCGCGGGACACCTACGTTACCGGCCAAACCTTGCACGTGAACGGTGGCCGGTTCATGACTTGAGTCGGGGGGACAGCCTTCAGATTGAGTTGTTTTGGTGGCGAGGAGACAAACGGGGAGCGTTGGGTGATGGAGGCCGGCGGGAGCTATGACGTACTAGTCGTAGGTGGCGGCAACGCGGCCCTTTGCGCCGCCCCCAGCGCACGCCTCGCCGGCCGGCGCCAGCGTTCTCGTTCTCGAGGCCGCCCCTCGCCATTCTCGCGGCGGTAACAGCAGGCACACCCGTAACCTGCGATGCATGCATGACGCTCCCACCGACGTGCTGACCGACTCCTACTCGGAATCGGACTATTGGAGAAGGATCTGCTCGACGTAACGGATGGGCATACCGATGAAGGGCTCGCCCGCATGACCGTTCGGGAGTCGGCAAGCTGCCAGGAGTGGATGATGCGGTTCACGAACTTCGCTGCGCGCTAAATGGAGCGTAAGCGCTTTGTTTGTAATGGGATGCGTACACATCACCAACAGTAAACAGCGCAAGCACCCCAGGACGCGGATGGGCCCAGCGTCGAGTGCCGCGAGCGACTCGGGCGGCCTACTTCGTTATTACCATCGTGCGGCTGCCTGAGTAGATACGTTCGAGTGCTGTCCGAGCCGCGCCGTGGGTTGCCGTCGTGTCCAAAAACTTGAACGCGTCTGGTCAAAATACTCGAAGGCCCAGCGGGTCAGCAGTTTGCACCTTCCCAAAGGCTGCTTGAATCCGCCATGGCGGTCGGATACGTATTCCAGTTCAGCGGAAGGAGCCGCAATGGCTGGAAGACCATACTGAGCTACATCTCAGGATCCATGGATGAGGAGTTGCTCACAACGAGTATCTTGTGGCCGAGAATCGAGTTCCTCGAAATCGGATCCAGAGAGCTGCTGCCAATAGCGACTTTCTCGAGAGCCAGCTCGCGACGAGCCTTGAAGGCAGAGATGAGAGCACGAACAAACGACGAAATCATGTAGGCATGGTGCCGGCAGACCGGAGACTAATCCAGTTCGGTGCGCGCGGATGAATAAACAGAAGGCACAGGACCTTACCCAGCTTCGGCTTGCGCCTCGAGATCGTGGTGTGATCGGGCACATCATTGTCTAGCTTCATCAGAGCGAACAACGACCGCAGCAATCCCTCGGGTAGTGGGGTCTTTTGAAATTTCAAAAGACCCCACTACCATCCCTCGCTCTGCCTAGATGACAGATGAAACACCATGCCCAGGGTGACAGCCGTCTCGATGGCGTGGTTCGAGTACTTGTGTTGACGGCCCGGTTTCCTCCTCCTTGGCCGGGGCGCGTCCCAGTTCACAAGCTTGCCGGCGGTGAGCGAGATCCAGACGGTCAGGCTCCCGCGGTTGCGTAGACCCGCCTCATATTCACGCCAATTCCTCACGCGATAGGCCTTCTTCACATACTTCCGCTGAGTGGGTTTGAAAATGCTCATGGGGAACCTCGTATCCGCGAGTACAGGACAATTGTGGACCGAGATCGCGAGTTGTGCACCAAGGCAATACAATTTTGCAATTTAGATAGGCGAAACAACAATAAATTGGCAAACAATTGCCATTGAGGTAGCTTTTGGTTGACAAACAGACATCATCTGTGTACTCTCACGGCTGGGGAACGCAAACCCCGTCGTTTTTAACCCAAAACCGAAAGGACAGGACATTATGGTAGCTTCCGCCCCGCCGGGAACCGTGGAGTACGAGCCCAAGTCGGATTGGACGAGGCAAGAGATTCTCGACACGACCCGCGGGTTGGGGGTTCGTTTCATGAGGCTCCAGTTCATTGACATGCTTGGCGTGAACAAGAACGTGGAGGTCCCCTTTCAGCAATTCGAAAAGGCCCTCGATGGCGAGATCGCGTTCGACGGCTCGTCGATCAAGGGCTTCGTGCGCATCGAGGAGTCGGACATGGTGTTGCGTCCCGATCTCGGGACCTTCCGAATCCTTCCCTTTTCGGGCACCAACGGGTCCTCGAATGGAGTCGATGTATTGGCCAATGTATCGGACGGGTCTGGCAATCGGGTGGCCCGACTCATTTGCGACATCTACCACCCCGATGGCACTCCGTTCGAAGGTTGTCCCCGCCTGGCGTTGCAAAGGATGACCGAGGAGGCGAAGGCCTTGGGCTTTACGATGATGGCTGGGCCGGAAGCCGAGTTCTTCCTTTTTCAGAGAGGGGCGAATGGCCCCACCACCGAGTCACATGATGCGGGGAGCTACTTCGACCTCACTCCTGTGGATCGGGGCGAGGATGCGCGGCGTGACATCGTGAACGCTCTCGAAGCAATGGGTTGCGAAGTCGAGGCTGCCCATCACGAGGTGGCTCCCGCGCAGCACGAGATTAATTTCAAGTACGCGGAAGCGGTTACGACTGCGGATAATGTCGCCACATTCCGCTTCATTGTGAGACATGTGGCCCTCGAACATGGGCTCCACGCGACGTTCATGCCGAAGCCGATTTTCGGAATCAACGGCTCCGGCATGCATACCCACCAGTCGTTGTTCCGCGGAGAGGAAAACGCCTTCTATGACCCACGGGGGGAGCACGAGCTTTCAGACACCGGACTCCACTACATCGGCGGCATCCTTCGTCACGCGCGAGGCTTTTGCGCCATCACCAATCCCTTGGTCAATTCTTACAAACGGCTGGTCCCGGGCTTCGAAGCACCCACAAACGTGGCGTGGTCCATGCGCAACCGAAGCCCACTGGTGAGGGTCCCAGAGAAACGGGGTTCGGGCACCCGCATCGAAGTGCGCATGCCGGATCCTTCGGCGAATCCGTATCTAGCGTTGGCGGCGATGTTGAAAGCGGGCCTGGACGGGATCAAGAACCGGATCGAGCCCGGCCCTCCAGTGAACAAGAACATCTACAACATGAGTCAACGGGAGAGGCGTCGGTTGAAGATCTACGAGCTGCCCGGTGATCTCCGAGAGGCGGTGGACGCCCTCGAGAAGGACAAGGTCGTCCAAGAAGCATTGACTCCCCACATCCTGGCTAACTTTATCGAGGCCAAGCGGGCGGAGTGGCGCGACTACATTGCCCAAGTCCACGAGTGGGAGTTGGACCGGTATTTGGCGGTCTACTAATATCACTCCACCACCATGCCGACGAACAAGATGCGCCCTTGTCGGTCTGTCTGAAGCACGAGGGGATCGCCGGGACGGAGCCTCGCGAGGGTCGCCCGCAACTCGGACAGCGTAGCAATCGATGGGCGGTTTACCGCTTGGATTACGTCGCCGGGCAAAAGGCCGCCGTCCCGAAAGGACACCGTCTCGACGGACCGGGCCGCTACGACGACGCCCGAACGCTTTCGCAGGCGAGGAAGCTTCGAGGCGAGCGCCCGTTCGTAGTCGACTCCGAGTATTCCAAGCTCGTCGACCAGGTTTCGATCGGGGTGAACCATGTCACGGAATCGGTCCGGATCGTCGGGACGCTCCACGACTCTGACCTCGAAGTTGGTAATGTCCGAGCCGCGTTGCACGCGAAGGGTGACCCTTTCTCCGACGGTCCGTCGATAGAGGTTGACCTGGAACTGGCGACCGTTCTCCCTCGCCTTGCCATCGAGAGTTAGGACGACGTCTCCCTATTTCGAGCCCGGCATCGGCGCCCGGTCCACCGGGGTAGACGTCTCCCAGGATCACTCCCCACTCACGCGGTAGATTCAAACCCCGAGCTAGATTGGGGGTGATCGTTTGGGCCAGCACTCCGATCTCGCCTCTCCGTACTCGACCCGACTTCCGGATCTGTTCGTAGATGTTGCGAACGATGTTGCTCGGAGCGGCGAAGCCCAACCCCTCGCTCCCTCCGGACTGGGAATAGATGAGGGTATTGATGCCCATCAACCGGCCGCTTGCATCCACCAGCGGGCCCCCGCTATTGCCAGGGTTTTATGGGTGCGTCAGTCCGAGCGGACTCCCAAAAGCGAAAACCAGCTGGCCTTGGCGAAGCTCGTCTTGTGGGGGACCTAGAGAGGCCGTCTAGGCAGGACATAGCCGCGGTGCTTGTAGCGATCATTGATCGCCAAGCGGAGCGCATGCCTACCAAGGTCGGTGGACCAGTCGACGTCATCGTCCTAACCGCCAACGGTACTGAGTGGGTGCACCGTGAGCCCGAGTCCGAGTGCCCCGACCGCGAGTAGCGCTACCTAAGAGACACCCGTCCTGTGCCAAAACTCGGCCCTTTTGAAGTAGACCACAAATCAGCAGCTCAGTGCCTGTGTTTGCGACCGGACCAAAGGTCGTAGGCTGGTGCAAATCAATAGTGTAATTCCGGGGATGTCCCGGCCGCTGTTGAATTTGGTCGGGTAGCGACGGCACCTGTGAATACTCTTAGGCAGCAAACTCATCGCTGTCAAGAGATTTCTGTTTGCTTCTAAGCGCGTGAACGAGAGCGCCCATATGGCGATAGCCTTTGATACGCCGGAACTCTTTCTGCGCGGTGACGACGCCAAGAGCGGTCCATCGGCGAACCATGGAAGGACTCTTCCAACGCTTGAGGTTTCTCGATACTCTGCGAATGGTTCCGTTGAGATTCTCAATGGCGTTCGTCGTGGCAAGAGACTGGCGAAGTAAGGCGGGCAGCGCGAGCTTCACGACCGTGAGTGTCTCTTCCATCCCTTCACGAAGGCTTCCGGCAGCTTCGTCGTAGCCGTTTCGCTCGAGCCACGACACCAATGCCTGAAGTCGCTTGCGCGCCTTGTCGGCACTCTTGCACTTGTAGGCTTCCTTCATCGTCTGGAGCACGTAGGCGTGACGAGACTTGGGAAGGTACGAGCGAAGATTTCGGAGTTTATGGGATCTGGCACCTTTGGATGACCGCGAGGTCCCCCAAAACGTCGACGAGTGCCTTGCGGATGCCTTTGCCTCCGTCCACTACGCAGAGAATCGACTCATCGACGCGCAAGCCCCGCTCGAGAAGGTCCTGCAACATCGCGGTGCACACCCGAGAGTTCTCCGTCGAGCCCAGCCATATACCCAGGGGCACCTTCGTTCCATCTATTGTGATACCTAGAGTTACGACGACGGTCTGTCCGGCCACCTCAAGGCCATCCAGCATCAGTGCCGCAAGCTCGAACTCCTCTAGCCGCCGAGACAGGTATTCCTCGAGCTTCTTAGTCGTCTGGCTCACGAGGTGACGGCTGGCGGCACTCTTACTCGTGCCACGAGACTTCAACTTGGCCGCGGGTTTGTTCAGACTCGATTCGTAATTTCGGGTCGATACCCCCACCAAGATCTGATTCAACACTCGCTCTGGAAGCGGGTCTTCTTCGCAGAAGGCTTCGAAGTGTGGAAGCGACGCCTCCTCGCCCGACTTCGAGCGAACTCGAGGTCGCGACACTTGGATGCGACGACCACCGAAGCTCAGCTCTCCGTTCGTGCTCCCCCAGTGGTTATGAGTTCGCTCCTTCTCGTGCTTGCCCTTGAGCCCCGCGATCTCCTCGGCGTCCTCTCTGAGCAGTAGGTGCAGAGCTGTCAGTCCTTGCTCGTACACCCATTCCGTCAGTTCCGCCTTCGTGGCCGCGATCCCAGCTATCATCGGTAGCAGTATCTGACCGACTTGGCCAACTACCTTGCTCGTAGGCGAGTGCGTTTGCTTTCTTACTGGCTTCTTCGATTTCCTAGGCATTGGTGGCTCCTTGTCCCCCTCTGGAGACGGTTTATTGGCAGACCTATTCTTAGGCCGGCCAAGGAGCCGCCGCTACCCCAAATTCAACATCCGGCGGGACATCCCCTCCTTGAATGTTGGGCAGTGCCAAACAGAGCCTACACTCTCCTAAAAGGATAGGGATTTTGACGGCGGGTGCCCCTCCGATACCGGTGCATTTTCACCCCCCCGTGGGTGCTTTCTCCCCTCCTTTAGAAGCGAAAGAATAGCATGTCGAGCCAGAGAGGGAAAGCTGGTGCTGTGCTCGCGGGCTTGCGGGCGGGCTCTGCTCATTCAGACACACGAAGAGAGTCAGCTCGCGGCCAAGCGGAACGTACACGGCCGCGTCCACTTCAACGATCAGGTCGTGCGCTTTCAGTATCTGAGCAAGAAGTAGGAAAAAAAAGCCCCGGCCCGTGAGGGCCGGGGCTTTGGTTCGCGCGGATTCGGAGGCCTAGAAACGCAGGAGCACACCCAGTTGAAGCGTGCGTGGCAGGTAGGGCAGGTTGGTCGAGCGACCGGGTGCGCCAAAGCCGCCACTCGCCAGGTTCGTGTTGAAGCGCCGGGGGTCGTTGTTCTGCCGGTTGAACAAGTTGAAGACCTCGAGGGTCGGCTCGATGAAGATTTCCTCTGAGACGTAACCACGCCACCCGACGCGGACGTCGAGACGGAAGACGCTGTCGGTCTGGAAGGCATTGCGGGGTATGCGTGTCCCATCGGCGATTCCGAGGGCGGCGCAGGCTGCGTTGAATTGCGGGTCGAGACCGCAGATCGGCCGCGGGCTCAGGCCGCGCTGCTCGGGAGCGATGCCGAAGAGGTCCTGTCCATTGGCCACCGTCCGCCGCGCTAATCCCGACGCCGTGTAGAGTAGTCCACTGAAGACGAAGTCGTGCGGCATGACCCACACCCAGTTCGCCGTCAAGCGGTGTGTCTGACTGAGCTGCGAAGTGCCGAATTCGTCTTCGAGATCGAACATGTTGCTAGGGTAGTCGAAGACGTCGTTGTAGCTGTCTTCGTTTTTGGAAAGCAGGTAGGTCAGGCCGAAGGAGTAGTTGTTTTGGAATTTCTTCTGGAGAGCCACCGAAAGGGCGTTGTAACGGGCCCTGCCCTCGTTCACGAAACTTCGGATTACCGCGAAGGCCGATTCGGGCCGTCCCCTGCCGACCACTTGACCGCCGAGCTCGGGGAAGAATCCATCGTTGACCGGGAAGGGGCGGTTATTGGCGCTGTCGAAGAAGAGGTTGGTATCCCGCGAGCGGTACTGATTGTCGGTCCTCTGGTAGATATAGTCGACTTCGACAGCCATCGATGGCGTAATCTGGTGTGCCACGCCACCGGTGAACGTCCAGAGGCTCGGGATCACCGCGCTCGGGTCGAAAATGGAAACGTCGAAAGGAACCGTACCAATCAGATTACTGAAGTCGTCGAAGCCGCGCCCGCCCAGCGGATCCTGGTTGAAACCGGGATCCAGGTCATCGTTAGTGACGGTGACGTTGATCTCTTGAGTTCTATTCGAGCGCTGGACGAACAGGGCAATGTTCAAGAAGGCTTGGGAGTAGAACTGTCCTGCGCCTCCCCGAATGATGGTCTTGGCGTCACCCTTGATATCGTAGGCGAAACCCAGCCGCGGCTGGAAGTTGTTTAAGTCGTTACCGAACTGCTCTTGGCGTGTGAGGTTCTCCTCATTATTGAAGAGAGAGCCGGTCTCTAAGTCCCAGCGCAAACCCAGGTTCAGCGTGAGCTTTTCGTTGACTGACCAATCGTCCTGGACATAGGCCGAGTAGACGTTCTGAGGGGTCAGGATCTCGGGTACACCCAGGTTTTGGGAGTACCGGAGGGCGGGGGGAAACTGGGACGTGTCCCACTCCCGGAAGTCTTCCGAGATGCAGCAGGTCTGGATATTCGCCGGGTCCTGGTCGAAGAAGAAGACCCCGTTGGTCTGGAAGAGGAAGAACCCCTGAAGCTGCGCCCGCTCTAGGTAGCCGCCGAGCTTCAAGTTGTGGTCCCCGCCCTTCTCGAAGAAGGTGGAGATATCATCGCGGATGGACCAATAGTCGGGGTTCTCGAAGCCCCCGCCTCGTGAGCCACCCAGGATGGCGCTAGGAAACTGGAAGCTCGGGCCGGCGGACGTCAACCTCGGGCTGATCGAGGGTCCGATAATTTCTTCACCCACCTTGCCGAACAAGCGGTTCGCGTCGAGGTAGTTGAAGATGAACCGGTTCACCACGCTGTCTCCGAAGACCGAGTTCAAGGACCAGTTGAAGCGGTTGAACCAGAAGTCGTTATTGCCCCCCCCCCCCGGTGGCGTGCTCCCGCCGACGCGTGCGTGTGGTTGTATGCGAGTGGTTCGATTGTATCGAATCGCGGTTCGATGGTTCTGGTTGATCGTGGCGTCGCCTCGGATGAACCAGAGATTCCGCTTATCGCTGCAATCGACTTGTTGGGAGTCGATGGCGGCGATTCCTATATTGGATGAACAGGTCTGCGGCGTGTTTTGCCACTCGTAGCTGAAGAAGAAGAAGGCTTTACCCTGCATGACGGGACCACCGATCGTTCCACCAACCTGCGTATTGGAGAAGTCTGAGTTCTTTGTGCCGGTGAAGAAGTCCGCAGCTGCCCAGTCACCGTCGCGTCGGTAGTAAAAACCGCTTCCATGGAAGGTGTCGGTTCCCGACTTGGTGACCGCCTGGGTCACCGAGGTACCGCTTTGACCGAGCTGGGCGTCGAACTGGTTGGTCTTGATCTCGAACTCGGCGATGGACTCTCTGGAAAGCTTGATGTCGACCGTCCGGTGGGTGGAGCGGTTGTTGACGTCCGATCCATCGATGAGGACCTTATCCTGGCGGCCGACGCCGATGCCCGCCGTGGGAGCGTCGTCGGCCGAGCCGCCATCGGATTTCACGCCCGCCGCCAAAACGGCGAGATCCAGCCAATTCCTGCCGAGGAGCGGGAGCTCCTCGACCTGGATGTCTTCGATCGTGTGTGAAAGCTCGGAGCGAGTCGTCTCGATGATCGGCGACTCGGCTTGCACGGTAATCGTCTCCGCGACTCCAGCCACCTGCATCGTGACGTTGATCGTAGGTCTCTGACCGACGTTCAGCTCTAGGCCCTCCAACCTGGCGGTATCGAACCCGTCGAGCTCGAAGACGATCTCGTAGGTACCCACAGGAATCTGGTTAAGGGTGTATCTCCCGTCGGCACCGGTTACCGCGGTGCGAACGATATTCATTGCGGTGAGGGTTGCGGTGACGGTCACTCCGGGTAAGACAGCCCCCGTCCCGTCGGAAACGGTTCCTGTCAGACCGGTGTCTCCGACCTGCGTCGACGCGGGAACCGCCAAAAGTGTCAAAAATAGAGCTAACATTAGAGAAGAGACCCACAAAGCTCTCATGATCTTCCTCCTTGTGTTCGGGGCAATACTAATCAAGGCTCATACCCTCCTAATACCTTGCGTTTGTGACTAGATATGACGGATGGTACACGGTGTACACTTACTCCCGCGACCTTTGTGACCCAGAATGGGCCTAGGAGTCAAAAAAGTTGGGGGCTTGTCAGTTTCTCGGCTCGGCTCAATGCCCCTAGAAGCGTCGCTCGCGGGGCGGGTTGTCCGAGGTTGCGTGGCACCCATACCCCGCACGCGTGACATAGAGCAATTCTAATGCCAGCAGAACCCGGAAGTCCGGCTCGGGATAAGCTGCTGCGTTCAAACGGCTTCGCATCATCTGGCGGAAACCTCGGTATACAATTGGGGGGTTTTAATCCAACCGGTTGGATGTGGATCCAACCACACGAATTCTCGAGTTGCCCGAGCCGCCAAGTTTTGAGATAGTCCATGGCGGTTTGTCTATGTCGCGAGGAGGAGGATGATGGAGAAAACTTCTTATTCGATCACCGCTTTGTTGCCTCTGCTTTGGCTCATAGCGAGTTGTCTATTGCTGCCGATGATTCTCAGTGCCCAGCAGACCCCCGTCTTCTTCGGTCCGCAAGAGCCACCGTTTCGTCCGGAGCGGTCCATTGTCATTCAGGGAGGGACTTTCATCGATGCCACCGGCGCGCCGCCCAAGCAAGACTATGCGATCGTCATCGGAGGGGAGCACATCAAGTGGGTGGGCCCCATGAAAGATGTTCAGATTCCGGAAGGCGCCGAGGTCATCGATGCCTCCGGCATGACCATCATGCCGGGACTCATCAATTCTAATCAGCACATTCAATTGAACCCTATTTATCCGGCCCCCACTGCCGATCTCCCCATGGACGAGATCCGGGCAAGGTGGGAGGAAACGTTCGCGCGGATGCCGTTTCGAGCCTGGGTCTACCTCATGCAAGGCATCACCAGCCAAAGACAAACCAGCGGACCCTGGAAAAGGTTGCTGCCCATCAAGCAAGCCATCGACCGTGGTGAGATGGCCGGACCTCGAATCTTCCTCGGCGGAGCTTTGTTCACGAGTCCGGAGCACTTCGCACATTACACCAAGATCGCCAAGACGCCGGCCGATGCCATCGATTGGATGCGCAACGAGTTCGCCTATAACGTCATCGACGACCTCGAAGAAGATACCGACAAGTTCCTCGGTCCGGACTTCAACTATTGGAAGCTTTATATGTCCGGCGAGGTCTATGACGGCAAGAACGACTTCACCGACGAGCAGCTCCGCTTCATCATCGACAAGGCGCACAAGAACGGGAAGATCATCGACGTCCATTGCGGTGGGCACAACGAGGGCTTGAGGCGCATGACGGCGTTCGATATCGATACTCTCGAGCACCCTTTTTATGGAAGTGAGCTCATCGAAGAGGACATCATCGATGCCTACGTCAAGAAAGGAGTCATCGTCGACACCCTTCTCGAGGTCATGGTGGCGGGCGCGAACCGGGCCGAGGATCCACATCGCTGGGACGAGACGCTCTACATCATGTCGATGGAGCCCAAGGAGTACCGCACCCTGATGCGCTACCGGGACAAGCTCGTCTACAACCAGCGGCACCCGGATCAGTCCGGCCTTCCTACCTACGAGCGTCGCGCTCGACCGTCCGATGAGTCGGGCGACGATGCGTTTGGTCTCCGCGGACCGTCCTACAACGAGATGATAAAGCGGCGATCGACCTCGCGCGAGAACATGCGCCGCTTCATCCGCGCGGGAGCGAAGTTCTCGATGGGAACCGACACCCCCGCCTACCTGAACTTTCAGCAAGAAGATCCGAACGCTAATGAGATGCAGTACATGGTCGAGCTGGGTATGAGCCCCATGCGGATGATCGAAGCCTCCACGCGCATCGGAGCAGAAGCTCTTGGACTAACCGATCAGCTGGGTACGCTCGAGGTCGGAAAACTGGCCGACGTCATCGTGGTCGCTGGAAATCCGCTCCTCGACATGAGCGCGATGAAGCGCGTGTTCGTCGTGGTAAAGGGGGGTGTGCGCTACAAATAGCTAAGGAAATCGTGCTGGAGCAGACGGCGCCGGTGAGACTCGTCCGGGCGCCGCTGCTCAGCACGATGGTAATTGATGTTGGCTTCCATCCTTTATCCCTCTCCCTCTGGGAGAGGGTAGGGTGAGGGTACCCTATTACAGCAGCGTAAAGTCGACGGTGATCACGGCAAGGACGTCCACCGGCTTGCTCTGAAACAGGCCCGGCTTGAACTTCCACTGTCTCACCGCCTCGATCGCTTTGAGATCCAGGCCGCGGTCGAGGCTTCGGATGATCCGGACCGGTCCTACCGTCCCGTCCTGTGCCAAAACTCGGCCCTTTTGAAATAGGCCATAAATCAGCAACTTAGTGTCTGTGTTTGCGACCGGGCCAAGGGCCGTGGGCTTTACAATCGTCTTGGGCGGGCGGGTCGTCACCATGCAGATAACCACCTAGTCGAGAGCGAATATCGAAGCGTGTGCCTGAAGCTGTTTTCACGCTACGCCGAGCGGGCCCACCAAGGGGCTACCGTCGCCGGCGACAATCTACGCGGCACGGTAGTAGTAGTTGAGAATGCCCCCAAGTCGCTCTCGCGACACGATGGGGCCAGTGTCATTCGCGCTTGCCGGCAGAGGTGTGAGGAGCTCGTTGCCGAGACCTTGGTGGTTCCGTTCTGTGTGATAGTGCACTACGTATTCGGTTACCGCTGTCCGCAGGTGTCGCTCACTGAGAGGTACGAAGCGGTCGAGACACTCTCGACGTATGGAGAGAACGAATCTTTCCGCGTATGCGTTCAGATTCGGACTGTTCGCTGGAAGGCGGAGGGGCTTCACACCTGAATCTCTCAAGAGCCCACGTACCGCCTCGGTGAATAGCGGGTTCCCGGTCGTGGATGAGGTACCGCTTGCCAAGGAGGAAACCATCCCACAGGTCAGTGAGGTTTCTTGCCGCCTGCTTCATCCACTCCCCGTTTGGGTCCGAGGTCATCCCACCGATGCACACGCAGCGAGTGGCGATATCGATGACAAACAGGACATGGTAGCGGACGAGCCCGAACGGGTTCACAACCTCGACGGTGAACAGGTCTGTCGCAGCGATAGCGCCCCAATGAGCCTTGAGGAAAGTGCTCCACGACATGCTCTTGCCCCGCTCCGGAGCCGGCGCGATACCGTGCTCGGCGAGGAGCCTCTTGATGGTGTTGCGTCCGAGTTCATGTCCGAGGTTCTTGAGTGCACCCCGCAGGCGCGTATATCCCCACGTCGGGTTCTCCTGCGCCACGCGCACAATGAGCTCACGGATGTCCTTCGCCGTCGGAGGTCGGCCTGGGCTCCGGTTCTTGCTGCCATCGTACCTGGCTGCGATGAGGTGGCGGTACCAGCGCACAAGCGTAGCGGGTGTGGCAACGGACGCAATCTGGGCCAACGCCTCGCGGCCCAAAGCCTGGGCCTTGACCGCGAGCCTGCGCCGGTCGTCGTCCGAGAGACTGAGACGCTTGCCCCGAAGCCCGGCTCGGAGCACACGGTTCTCCTCTTGCTGGTAGTCGATCACATCCTGCTGCTGGCGGTTGACCCAGCCAGCTAGAACGAGCAGTAGGAATTGCACGTGGTACGTCATCATGGAGCTGAAGATAACACCCTCGGGCCAGACGATTGTAAAGCCTACGGCCCTTGGCCCCGGCGCAAACACAGACACTAAGCTGCTGATTTATGGCCTATTTCAAAAGGGCTGAGTTTTGGCACCAGGACGGGGTCGACCGGTACGAAGCAGCCGATTGCGGCAGGTCTAAAACCGCGCAATCAACGCCGGATCGACTTTTTGCGGAGCACAGCTAGACTGAGCTGGCTTTTATTGGTGTCCCTCCGACAGTAGAAGGTCAGGCTCTAAATCCATTCTGATCGATTAAATGGAAGGGACAGTGCGCTGCGTCTGTTCTCGTCACAGCGCCTTCAACCTCTCAAGATCGCGTTTGGTCTGTCCGAGCACGTCCTCGAAACAGTCCGCGCAGAATCGCCGTGTCGATGAGTGCGGCTTCTTCGGCTGCGGAATGTCGTAGCAATCCTTGCCCTTGGCGATGCCTTCCGCACACCGGCTGCACGGTGTCTCTCGGCCGCAGGTCTTCTTGCTGGGCCGCCCAAGAGCCGAGCCGATCAACGACGGCGTCTTCCCCTTAGCCATTCTGCGCTCTCTTGATCTGCCGAACGAGGTTGTTGAGGATGCCGGGAAGAGCTTCCGTCGCGGCGACGAACTCCTCTAAGGACCACTCGGGCCTCTTGCGGCTGTCACCGACGTTCTTCGCGATGGCCTTGTTTACCATGATGATCGCTGCGATGGTGTTATTGATCGCGCCGATCTCGGGCTTGAGCTTGCGAGGGATCTCAACGCCCTCGGGTCTCCTCCATGTCGATGCAGCTGTTCAGACCGTAGAGGAGGAGCTCTCTACACCCGAGTTTCTTGAAGCCTTACGGCTAGAGGAGACGCTTCCACCATTGGACCAGATTCAAGCGAGCAATCAACACGTAGCGGAGAACGCCAGGACCCAAGATCCCGTGTTCGTAGTCGCTTTCAATGATATGAGTATCCACGTCTACATAGACACGATCGGCTCACCGAACGATCCCTATTTCGTCAACGAGAATATTGACGAAAACAAACTAGCGATAGTTGTAAACAAGCAGCACCCTCACTGGCGGATGCTCGAAGGCGAGAACTCGGTAGTAAACTACCTGCGACATTGCGTTTACGATGGCGTCGCTGAGCATCGTGCCGCACGGATCAGAAGACTTGAGTCGGACTCAGTGAAGAGATTAAAGGACAATTACTTGAGGGTGCCGTTCGACGTACTGCAGAGGCCCGAGGAAGAAAACGAAGGAGAATAGAAAAAGTAGCCTTTGTACGTGTTCCTAGCCTGTACAAGTCAAGAAATTCTCTGATCTTGCTCGGGCGTCGTGTCCAAAAACACAAACGAACTCAGGCCCGGCGCGCCTCACGCACTGTTGATTGTCGTCTGGCCAGACGTGATCCTCCCGAGCAGGATTCCGGCACCAGCGCAGTCAGCTCCTGGGCCAGCTCCATGAACGCGGTCTCGGCTGCCCGTACCGCGCCTGTGTTTGCTACTCTGTTTTGGCCCATATTGATCGTCTGATTTGGCCCACCCGTATCGAACCGTTAGTCTTCCCGGGGCGAAGTCC
Organism: Candidatus Marinacidobacterales bacterium; assembly: GCA_965219415.1. Taxonomy (GTDB): domain Bacteria; phylum Acidobacteriota; class Vicinamibacteria; order Marinacidobacterales; family DATDRI01; genus CBDCNP01. Next base: position 4,127,007 of record CBDCNP010000002.1, on the reverse strand, counting down.
CGGGAAGGAGGTGTCGGTTGGAAAGGGGTGCCAAAGTGCGACTGTTCGAGCAGATGAGGCGAGAGTACGAACGCGGAGTTGGAACGATTCAAGGAGTTGCAACGAAGTACGGTGTTCACCGACGAATGGTGCGACAGGCCCTGGAGAAGGCTGTGCCACGGGAGCGTAAATGTCCAGAACGGGCGTCACCGAAACTGGGTCCAGTGGTCGAGTTCATCGACGGGATTCTGGAAGGAGACAAGCGAGCCCCGCGCAAACAGCGTCACACGGCTCATCGAATCTGGAGTCGTGTGATTGAGGAGTATCCGGGACATGAGATAGCGGAACCAACGATACGTCGCTACGTAGGTCGTCGGAGGCGAGAGCTGGGGTTGAAGGACGCCGAAGTGTTCGTGCCCCAGAGTTACGAGTGGGGCGGTGAAGGCCAAGTGGACTGGTACGAGGCTCACTCACGGATCGGAGGGCGAGAGCAGAAGGTCTACGTGCTGGTGGTTCGGAGCATGGCAAGCGGAGGGGCGTTGCATCGAGGGTATCCGCGTCCGACGCAGCAAGCGTTTTTCGAAGCGCACGAGAAGGCGTTCGAGTTTTTCGGCGGGGTGTTCCACCGGCTGCGTTACGACAACCTATCGCTGGCGGTGAGGAAGATCCTTCGGGGTCACCAACGTGAGCAAACAGAACGGTTCATCATGTTTCGCTCGCATTGGAGTTTTGAGTCGGAATTTTGCAATCCGAGCCGTGGAAACGAGAAAGGCGGTGTGGAAAGCGAGGTCGGCTACTTCCGCCGCAATCACTGGACGCCGGTCCCTGAGTTCACGGATTGGGAAGAGCTGAACGACTACCTGCTGACGTGTTGCCGCAAGGAGGAGAAACGTCACATCTCCGGCAAAGCACATACGGTTGGTGTTGGGATGGAGTACGAACGCGAGCACCTGTTGCCACTGGCGACGCAGGGTTTCGAGCTCGAAGAAAGACGAATCGGTCTGGTGGATAAGAAGGGTTGCGTCCGTGCGGGCACGAACTGGTACTCGACGCCGCTCAAGCGCGGCCAACGTGCGGTGGCCAAGCTGATGCCGCTTGAAGTTGAGGTCTGGCACGAGGGACGCCGGGTGGCGCGTCACGAACGCTGCTACGACCGCATGAAACAAGTACTAGATCTTGAACACTACTTGGACGTCCTCGAGCGCAAACCCGGAGCCTTAGCCGGGTCGACGCCTCTGGCGCAGTGGCGCGAGCAAGGACGGTGGCCAGCGAGCTACGATGAAGTGTGGAAGCGATTGAATCGTCGTCACGGGCAAGCAAGAAGGCACGCGTCAGATGATCGAACTCGTGCAGCTTGGACGCCGACACGGTTACGACCAGCTAAGAGATACGTTGCGTGTGGCGCTTGAGATCGGCTGTATCGATGCAGACGCGATTCGGCACCTTGTCGAGTCTCCATCGCTTTCGCGCGCGGCATCGTCAGAGCTAGTCCAATCTCAACTCGGTGAGCTGGCGCGCTACGAACGTCCTCTACCTCACGTGGGTCACTACGACCGACTCGTGGATGAGCAGGCACACGAGGTAAGTCGATGAGACAACCCGTCGAGATTCAGACGATCCAGCAGCATTGCAAGACGCTTCGGATGCCAACGGTGTCAGCTCAGTTCCACAAGCTCGCAGAACAAGCTAGCCGCGAAAAACAAACCCACGTGGGTTATCTGGAGGTTCTGCTCAGCTCTGAAGTCGAAGAGCGAGAACACCGAACGGTTCAGAGACGGCTGAAGGAAGCACAGCTGCCGAGAGCGAAGACGCTCGACGAGTTCGACTTCTCGCTGTCACCGAAGCTGTCCGCTCAGCGAATCCGCCAACTCACTGAGGGTAGATACCTCGAGCGGGCAGAGCCGGTGATTTTTTCTCGGCGATGCCGGCACTGGCAAAACCCATCTCGCCACCGCGCTGTGTGTAGAGGCCTGCCAGCAGCGTCGTCGAGTGCGGTTCACGACCGCGTCGAGGCTCGTCAACGAACTCGTCGAGGCCAAGGAGGAGCTCCAGCTTTCTAAGGCTATTCGCAAGCACGCCCGCTTCGAACTGCTGTGCATCGACGAACTCGGCTACGTACCGCTCGCCGAGGTCGGTGCCGAACTGTTGTTTCAGGTCGTCTCCGAACGATGTGAGCGCGCCGCGACCGTCATCACCACTAACTTGCCGTTCTCGGAATGGACGCAAGTGTTCACAAACGCCCGGCTGTGCAAAGCGCTACTGGACCGGCTCACCGACCAGGCTCACATCCTCGAAACCGGTACCGAGTCCTATCGCTTCCGTCGCTCGCTCAAAACCCGGAAAAAGACGGCAACATCATGACAGAACACGCTTTGCTCCGGTTTCACTCGAGGCGGCCTTCACTTAGCTCCGGCCGCAACAGAGGAAAGGGGCACTTATTACTTCTCTTCGTGTGTAATCAATAACTTAGGGTGGGCCAAATGAAATGATCAAAGTGGGCCAGACCGGATGGACAAAAACACGCGCCGTCGTTGGTCGCGAACGCCAGCACCATGCTCCTCGTAGGCAGGAGCATGAGCAGCGCGTACCACATCGTGTTACTGCCATTGTGCCAGATCACGGGGCCGCCGGCCGAATTGCGCTCGTAGCGGACCCCGTCCTGTGCCAAAACTCGGCCCTTTTGAAATAGGCCATAAATCAGCAGCTTAGTGTTTGTGTTTGCGACCGTGCCAAGGGCCGCAGGCTCTACAATTGGACTTGACCCGCTTTCGTGGACACCTAATCCTTTGGGAGACAGGAGTCCACGATGTCAAAGCAGGGAAACAGATACGCGGCCGAGTTCCGGCGCCAAATGGTAGAGCTGGTGCGAGCTGGCCGCGGCTCCGAAGAGCTGGCGCGAGAGTTTGAGCCCTCGGGCCAGACGATCCGGAACTGGGTGAACCAGGCGGATCTCGACGAGGGTCGCAGGCAGGACGGTCTGACGAGTGAGGAGCGTGCGGAGCTCCGCCGCCTGCGACGGGAGAACCGTCAACTACGGTTGGAGCGGGAGATCCTCTCAAAAGCCGCGGCCTGGTTCGCTCGGGAGACCGAGTCGGTACCACCGAAGCCTTCCGATTCGTGAGGGCGAACCAGGATTCACTACCGGTTGCCACGATGTGCCGACTGCTGGACGTCTCCGCCAGCGGCTACTATGCGTGGCTTGAGCGTGCCCCGTCGGCCCGCGCGGTGTCGGATGCGGAGTTGCTTGAGAAGATCCGGGCGATTCACACCGCGTCGCGGAGCACGTACGGCGCGCCGAGGATCCTCCACGAGCTACGAGAGACACACGAGCTCCACGTCTCACGCAAGCGTGTAGCGCGGCTGATGCGCGAGGCTGGCATTCAAGGTGTTCACCGGCGCAAGAGGGCGCACACTACGATTCGCTGTGACGACGCCCGTCCCGCCCCCGATCTCGTCGACAGGAATTTCGAGGTGGACCGGCCCGACCGCCTGTGGGTCGCCGATATCACCTACGTGCCCACGTGGTCGGGCTTCTTGTTCCTCGCCGTCGTGCTGGACGCCTTCAGCCGACGCATCGTCGGATGGGCAATGGCTACCCACCTGCGGACGTCGCTCGTCTTGAGCGCCCTCGACATGGCGCTGTTCCAACGCAAGCCCGGCGACGTCATCCATCACTCGGACCAGGGCACGCAGTACACGTCACTAGCGTTCGGCCAGCGATGCCGGGAGGCCGGGGTGCGACCGTCGATGGGTTCGGTCGGGGACTGTTACGACAATGCGATGTGCGAGAGCTTCTTCGCGACGCTCGAGTGCGAGCTGATCGAGCGCCGGTCGTTTCGCTACCACGCTGAGGCGCGCATGGCGACCTTCGATTTCATCGAAGGCTGGTACAACCCGCGACGACGACACTCCGCCATCGACTATTGCTCGCCTATCCAATTCGAAAGGAGGTACTATCGCGACGCTTGATCCCTAACTCTTAACCTGTCCACGAAAGCGGGGTCACTTCACAATCGTCTTGGGCGGACGGGTCGTCACCATGCAGAAGACCACGTAGGCGAGAGCGAATATCCAAGCGTGTTCCTGAATCTGTCGCAGCGATAGCGCCCCAATGAGCCTTGATGAAGGTGCTCTACGGCATACTCTTGCTCCGCTCCGGGGCAGGCGCGATACCGTGCTCGGCGAGGGCCCCCTTGATGGTGTTGCGCCCAAGTTCATATCCGAGGTTCTTGAGTGCGCCCTGCAGGCGCGTATATCCGCATGTCGGGTTCTCCCGTGCCACACGTACCATGAGCTCACGGACGTCTTTCGCCGTGGGAGGTCGGCCTGGACTCCGATTCTTGGTGCCATCGTACTTGGCTGCGATGAGGTAGCGGTACCAGCGCAGCAGCGTAGCAGGTGTGGCAACGGACGCAATCTCGGCCAGCACCCAGCGGCCCAAGGCCTGGGCCTTGACGGCGAGCCTACGCCGGTCGTCGTCGGAGAACCTGAGACGTTTGCCCCGAACCCGGCTCGGAGCACACGGTTCTCCTCTCGCAGTTAGTCAATCACGTCCTGCTGCTGGCGGTTGACATAGCCAGAACGAGCAGTAAGAATTGCACATGGTAGGTCATCATGGAGCTGAAGATAACACCCTCGGGCCAGACGATTGTAAAGCCCACGGCCCTTGACCTAGTCGCAAAACACAGACTCTAAGTGGCTGATTTATGGCCTATTTCAAAAGGGCCGAGTTTTGGCACAGGACGGGGTGTGGCCTGGGATTACTTGAACGACGCCCGCTAGGCTTTACTCACCAACTTTCCATTGACGTTTGACAACACACCCTAGTCTGGAACTAATCGGCTACTTAGTTAATACGGGAGGGATCTATGCCACCATCGGTCTTCCCCACCGGGGTCACCATCTACCGGCCCGAGAAAGCCTACAACTGTTTCGTGTTGCACGAAGGACGAGACGCGAGGTCGTATCTCATCGACATGAACGGGAACGACGTCAAAGTCTTCGACTATCCTGGCTTCCCGGCGGAGATGATAGAGCCCCGACTCGCCAAGGGTGAGCGTGGTCACGTACTTCTTCAAAAGGAGCCCGAGAGAAGTAGAAACAAGACGTTGTTGGAAGTGGATTGGGACGGCAACATCGTGTGGGAGTGGGGGAAGAAGGCGCCCGGGGGGTTGGCTCTCCAGAACCACGACCTGGCCCGACTGCCCAATGGCAACACGCTCGTTCTCTCCTACATTAGCCTGGGCGGACCAGAGGCCGAGCTCGGCCAGACCCGAATTCGCGGCCAGGCCATCTACGAGGTCAACCCGGACGGAGACGTGGTGTGGCAGTGGCTCCCGTCTGAGCATCCGGATTGGGCGGTGCTTTCCAATGAGGCGAAAGAACTGGTCCAGAATGGTCGGGTACGGGCGAGATCCTTGTTCCTGGGTTTCAATACGATATCTCCTCTTGGCCAGAACAAATGGTACCGGGAGGGCGACGAGCGGTTTCATCCGGACAATATCTTCGTGTGCTCTCCGGGGTGGAATTTCATTGGGATCATCGAGAAAAAAACGGGAGACTTCGTCTGGAGCATGGGTCCCGACTACCCCGGCGCTCACGATTATTCCCAGAGCAGCTTCAGCGGAAAGCTGCCCCGGCCGGTGGACCAGCTTTCCTTTCAGCATGACGTGCACTTGATTCCCGAAGGATCGCCGGGAGCAGGAAACGTGCTCGTCTTCGATAACGAGGGGCCGGGTGGGGTTCCGCCGTTTTATTTAGAGCTCTTTCAAGGCTCGAGGGTGTTGGAGCTCGATCCCATCACCAAGGAGATCGTCTGGCAGTACGACGCATCGTCTTCCCAACAACCCTACTGGAACTTCTTCAGCCCCATCATCAGTAGCGCGAGGAGACTACCCAACGGGAACACCCTGATCGACGAGGGCATTCACGGGAGAGTCTTTCAGGTCACTCCTGACGGCGAGATCGTTTGGGAGTACGTCAACCCTCACTTCGGGAGACACACCGGTATCCGCCATCAAGAGGAAGCGCAGATGATGGTCAACTGGGTCTTCCGGGCCCAGCCCGTGCCTTATGATTGGGTGCCGGAAGGGACGCCGCACTCGGAAGATCCGGTGATCCCACCCAAAGTGTCAGACTTCCGTATCAAATAGCGAGAGGCGATCCGATGGACCGAAGGACGTTCTTGAAAGAAGCGGCCGTCTTCTCCACCGCCTTGTCGGCACCGTCAGCTCTCAGTCGCAGCGCGGAGGCTCTTGGATCGTCCAAAAGCTTGGTGGCGATCGAGCTCGTTGGAGGCTCGGACGGTTTGAATACGGTCGTCCCCTACACGAACCCCGACTATTACGCCGCCCGCCCCAAGCTGGCTATCCCGGCTAAGAAAGTGCTCAAATTGACAGACATGTTCGGGTTCCACCCTGCTCTGGCACCTCTGCGGGAGCTTTACGACCGGGGCGATGTGGCGATCGTCCATGGAGTCGGCTACCCCAACCCAAGCCGCTGTCATGTGAGATCGGGATCGATCTGGCACACCGGATGTCTCGACGGCAGTAATGGGAACAGTGACTGGTTCCAGGACTTTCCGAGTGCGGCGGTCCGCACGAACCAGACGCTAGGAGCCACGTTGAGTCACGTGGTTGGCGCCCTGCGCGCCGACTCGCCGGCAAAGATCTTCCACGTGAGGATGAAGGGGTTCGATACTCACGCAAACCAGGCGGAGACGGAAAATCCCGAGCGGGGTATACACGCCAATCTTCTCGCTAGACTAGCCTGGGAAATCAAGGCCTTCTGGGACGACGTTCGAGCGCTCCGGAAACAGAACGAAGTGCTGGTCATGACGCTGAGCGAATTCGGGCGTCGGGTTCGGGAAAACGCCACCGCCGGAACCGATCACGGAACTGCCAACCAAATGTTCCTCATCGGAGGCTCGGTGAAGCCCGGCTTTCATGGGAAGCATCCCGGGCTGGGGAAGGATGAAACCGATCTGGTGGGCGATATGGTTCACACCGTGGATTTTCGAAGTGTCTACTCCACGGTGCTTGCCCGTTGGCTGGGTGGGGATCCGATTGCCACTAGGGGCGAGCCTTTCAGACTCCTCGATTTCGTGTGAGGTCGACGATCTTGCCTCGAATCATCCGCTTCGGTTTGCGGCAACGCGTCCGGCCGATACTCCGGCAGCTCGACATTTTAACTTGAACCGTCATGTCCACCATCACATCGACCCCACCTGCCCCTGGTACTTATTGAAGTTTCGAACCGTCCGACCCCTCCCGGCGAACCGGTACTTCACGCGCTGGCATGCCAACATCAAGCGCGATTACGTGCTCATGCCACCGCCAGGATCGGTTGCCGCGGCTTCCTCCCCGCTTCCGAAGATGTCACCAAAAGTAACACCCCCCGGACCCTTGGGGGCCGCGCGGAGGACCGAGATGGCAAGCTAACTCATTCTGTTTAAACTATTTACATACAGACCGCGTCCGCTGGCTCGATACTTGCTTTTTCGGGTCCTTGTAGAAGGAGTGTGCCAATGTAATTCCAAATCGAGCCCGCGGTGATGCAGATCGAGAGGGCGTGGCTGAAGCCGTTGTTTTCCGGAGACCGCCGTTTAATTCGTTTTTCTCAAGGTCCCCCGTTCTAGCTGAGACGCTCAAAAAGCACTCATTCAACCTCGCTTCGCGACCCACCTAGGCTCCACAACTCCAGAACAGATCGTCGGTGATTCGTCTGCCCCGGCCGAGATCCTCGCCGAATCGTTTTTGCTGAACTGGGGATCAAGAAGAGAGGAAGTCATGTGGAAGACTGTCTGGAAGAGAAGTGTGCTGACACTCGTGGCCTGCGGATTGGCGCTTACGTGGTCACAAAGTGGGCGCGCGGTGGGTTGCCTCGTCCTGCGCGGTGACGATCCGCTGGAAGTCTTGGCGACGCAAGTCAGGCACAACGTCTGGATCGGCATCGACAACTCGGGCTCGATGTCCAGCTCCGTTCCTGGCGATCCGCTCGGGAGGGATCGTTTGGATGTCGCCAAGGATGTATTGGAAGTGGTGATTGGCGGCGTCGGCGATGCGGTCAACTGGGGTTTCTTCTATACCGCTCGGCAAGACGATGGCCCCCCCGACCCGGGAGAGCCCGGCTGCCTGGTTCCGCAACTCTTAAACCCCGATGGTTCGCTCCAGACGGCGGTTGGTAACACATACGATTTTGGGCTCGGCATCGGTGTGAGGCAAGACAACTGTGTGGGTCTCGAGATGAAGGATTTGACCATTCCCGTCGCCTGCGGAACCAACGACAACAGAGAACAAATCCTGTTGAGGCTCCGACCGGATTCTGAAGGAGGAATCGGACACCACTCGGGTACGGTGAACGTCGTCGCACTCGATCAGATCGCCAATATGATCGCCAATGGTTTCATGGGACCCACCCGGCCCGCCGGACAAAAGAACATCATCATCTATATTTCCGACGGTGCGGAAGACTGCACTTGCGAAAGCGATCCCGTGGGCCCTGTCGACACACTACCCGACTTCATCGAGTTGCCACCCACCCACGTCGGCTTCTCGCCTTCGCCAACGCAGAGCACCGCGGTTTTGAGAGTGGACGGCACACCAGGAAGCCCCGTGTTCGAGGACTTCGCTACCTTTGGCAGCACCAGCGGATTCCGGGCCGCCTTTAGCTCGGGCGTCATGGCCCGGCATGCGCTCTCCCGCATCGATCCTACTTTCGACGGCAGCGAAGGGGACATCTTCATCGGGTACATGTTCGATCCGAGCACACGGTCCCGGAAAGCGGCCAACCACTGGAGTTGGCAGGCTTCCGGCTTCGGCTGGACGGCTCGTCCAGAGTGTCCTGTCGAGGGAGGGTTCGGCTGCTCTCGACCGGCCTTCATTTCCGATGACGCCGACGAGATGGCCGCCCAGCTGCTCAGTGTTCTCGCTCAAGTGGGCGTGCCGGAGGCAACGCTTAGCCTGGCCGCCTCGGTCGTCGGTTCGGTGAAGGAAACGGTACCCACGAGTAATCCGGCCCTGACCGCAGCTGACCTGCTCGCCAGTGGGATCGGCGACACCGCCGCCCGAGGGCAAAGGGCAGCCCATCGCAACAATGTTCTGTTCACGACGCAATTCACGACCCCTGGGTTCGACGGATCCGTTAAGGCCCTCAACACCTTCGAAGTTCAGCCAGACGATACCCGCATTGCCGATTTCACCGAGCTTTGGGATGCGGGTAAGCTGCTCAGAGATCGGGTGCTCCTTACCGATCCACGAAGGATCTATTTCAATCGCTCAGACGGAACGGGGGGCCAACTGAACTCTACGTTGGGTTCGACGACTCTCGCCGCGGCCGATCTGGGTGTGGGTATCGGATTTCTGAGTGGTCTCGATCCTACCGCAGTCGGAGCCAAGACCGCCGCGGATGCGGTTGAGATCGTCGAAAAAGTCATCCAAGGCTGGCGGCTGGTCATCGACGTAACGGATGGATTCTATAAGAGCGATGGTGTCACGCTGAACTTTTCGGAGTTCGAGGAGGACGGAGCGACGCGCATGTGGAAACTCCGTGAATCGACGCTGTCGTCTCCAGCCGTGGTGCTCGCGCCGCCACGGGCCCCCGAATCAGATGTGCAAGAGCCGTCGGCGGAATACCGCGCCTTTTACGACACGCACATCAATCGGTTGACCGTGGTCTACATGGGAAGCAACGGTGGAATGCTGCACGCTTTTCGTGCCGATACCGGCTACGAGCTCTACGGTTACGTTCCTCATGACCTCATCCCCAAGCTGAAGGACCTGGTGACAAATCTCGTGGCCGGCAACAACGGAGTTGCCAACCATCGGTACTTCGTCGCATCCTCACCCAACGTCGAGGATGTCTATCTCCAGGATGCACCGAGTGGCAGCCCCGAATGGCGCACCGTCGTTTCCTTCGGACGAGGGCCGGGGGGCAAATTCTTGACCGCCCTGGACGTTACAGAGGTTGGTGATTGGGATGGGACTTCGACCAACAGTCTCCCCGCCGGCTTTCAACCCCCCACTCGCCTCTTCACCGTCGGCAATAATGATGGAGCCGTCGATCTGGACGTGAACGGAGAAAACTACGATGGCTTGGGTGAAACCTGGGCGGTTGCGTCCATGGGGAGAGTGCAAAACGGCACTCCCCAAGGGCAATGGGTGCTCTTCGCCGCGTCGGGCTACGGCTGCGAGGGAACTGAAGAGGGAAGATTTCTCTATGTGCTCGCTCTCGAGGACGGCGTCGTATACCAGAAATTGGGACCGATTCCGGACGTGGTGGATGGTAGCGCAGGCGAAGTCGGGGTCGATCAAAATGCTTTGGTGGCGACTCCCGCTCTGTTCAACCCACACGAACCCGGGGTGAACGACGGGAGGGACTACGTGACTCGGGTCTATATCGGGGACCTCCAAGGGTTGGTGCACAAGTTGGATTGCACCGACCCCAATCCGGCGAACTGGGAGTTCGGCGTGTTCTTCGAGGTGACCAGCGAAGCCGACCAAGCTCCTGGGCAAGGACTGCACAATCAGCCGATCTCCTCTCGAGCCGCGATTCTGAAGCTCGCCAATACCGACCGGATTCTAATTTTCTTAGGGACGGGAGGCGATCGGCGAGTCGAGCTCACGGAACCGGACCGGTTCAAGATGGTGGGCATCGAAGACGCCGATAAAATTAGTACCGTCCCTGTCGGCGACGCGGCCTTTCCCGGAAACCTAGTCCTTACCGATGGCGGAGATCCCTTTTTCTTCGATCTAGAGGAAGGCCATCGGGTCCTGGTCCCGCCGGTGGCGGCCAGAGGCACCGGGCTCAATACCAATGGAGTGGTCTTCTTCGCCTCGACCTCCAGGGACTTCGAGCCCGTCCTTTGTATCCAAGAGTTCTCTAGCAGTCTCACGGCGGCGGGCGTCACTGCTGGACTCGGCTCCTTCGATTTGAGTTCGGCGGTCGGGACCCAGGGCACAGTCGACTTGGGTGCCGGGAAAGTGACCGGGCTTTACCACCGCGACGAGCACCTCTATGTCAGCAAGAGCGGTGGGCTCGGCCTTTCTGGACAGACGGCAGTTTTGGGGAGCGACGCCTTTCCAACTCCACCGGCCTTCTCCCCAAACCTACAACTCTTCGTGGACACGTTCCGTTACTCTCCGTTCTAAGCACCAAGAGAGGTGCGGCTGGGGAAACTTTGCCCCGGCCGCACCCCTCCCTTCCAGTCGCGATTTACCCATCGAGTGGTCAAGATCGGCGTCACCACGGACGAGTCCAGTGGAGACATGGCGCACGGAGCCGGGACGTTCGAGATCCTAGGCGCCGACGATTCGGGGGAGAGCTCAGTTCATCGAGCACGAGCCCGGACCGCGGGGGTCACCGCACGACCCACAGGACCCGGGGACCTCACGAGCTGCGGACGACCCGTTTCCCGTATTCACTGCAAACACCGAGAGTTGCTTTTCTAACCTCTCGCTCTCGCAGGAAGGACACCGAGGCGCGTCGGCGCTCGAGCCCAAGACGAGCGTCCCGAACCGCTTGTCGCATTCCAAGCAGGCATACTCGAATATCGGCATAAAGAACGGGTTTACGCGGATTCGTGTGGGTAAGTTCTGACGGAAAAACAGTGTAACTCATTGTGTGGAAAAGGTATCGAGTACTTCATCAGGTGCTGAAAAGTGGTCCATTTTAGGATAGGCTAACCGAGTGAAAAATTCCCAGTCGATCCGCTCGCTGTTTGCGCTGCCAGGTTTCGTGGTTGGTGCCGGATTGAAGGGTCTATTCGGTGACCGATACGCCCGCGTCATCCAGCTCAAGAGGCGAAAAAAACAGCTGTGTGCTCTTACTGTGGGCAACGGTGCCGGGGGCGCTATGACAAGCAAGTGTGCCGGGTCCGCGACCTGTCGTTGGCAGGCTGGCGGATCTATCTGGAATACGAGCGTTGGCGCGTCAACTGTTCTGGGTGCGGCGGTGTGCATGTAGAACACCTAGACTGGCTGGCGAACAACTCGCGCTACACCCAGCGTTTTGCGACGCATGTGGGCAAGCTGTGCCGGGATATGCCGAACAAGGCGGTGGCCGAGATGGAACGTCTGCACCACGGTACGGTGAAGGCTCTGGATACGCTCTACATGCAAGAGTAGGTCGACCGGGCGGGGCTACCGGCGCCTCGGGCCATCGGTGTCGATGAAATCTCCATCCGCAAGGGACATAACTATCGCGTCATTGTCAGCGACCTGGAGCGGGCGCGTCCCATCTGGGTGGGCGGTGAGGGTCGCAAAGAAACCGACATCGATTTGTTCTTCAAGGCGCCGGGCGGAAAGAAAAGCGCCCGTATCAAGCTGGCCGCCATGGATATGTGGAAGCCCTTCCGGAACTCGGTGATTCACAACGCGCCTAATGCGCGGATCATCTTCGACAAGTTTCATATCATGCGTCATCTGTCAAAGGCCCTCGATGAGGTCCGGCGCGGTGAGTACAAACGCCTCAGCGGCAAGGACCGGTCGTACATCAAGGGGCAGCGTTACACTTTGCTTTCCCGGCGGGAGAACCTGAGCCTAGACGGTCGCCGCGCACTCAAAAAGTTGCTCCAGGCCAACCGGCGCCTGAACACCGCCTATATTTTGAAGGAGGCCTTCGGGCAACTCTGGGATTACCGCACCGAACGCGGCGCTCGCGCCTTTTTCACCCGTTGGAAAGACAGCCTCAAATGGCAACGCCTGCATCCGTACCAGAAGTTCGCCGGTATGATTGAGTCCCATTGGGATGGTATCGCCTCCTACTGTCATCCGGAGAACAAAGTCAGTCTCGGCCTAGTTGAAGGGGTCAACAACAAAATCCGTGTTCTGCAACGACGCGCCTACGGCTATCGCGACGAGGAATATCTCAAGCTGAAGATCGTGGCGGCTTTCCTTCCGCCATTACCCAGAAATGCAGTTTTCAACCCACACGAATCCGCGTAGACCCTCTTTTCTTTCGGTATCGTGCTCTACGAGATGTTGACGGGAAAGAAGGCTTTCGGCGGCGAGGATGTCTCGGATGTTCTGGCGAGCATCATCAAGACGGAGCCTGATTGGAACACGGTTTCTGATCTCGACCCGCGGATTCAGAACCTGGTGCGCCGGTGTCTCCGGAAGGATCGCAAAGACCGCCGCCAATCGATCGGGGATGTTCGTGTCGAGATTCAAGAGTTCCTCGCCGAGCCCGTTGTCGCGCCGTCCGAGGAAGCAAAACCTAAAGCCTCTATGCTATGGCAGGTCATTGCCGGTGTCCTCACCATCATATTGTTGGCAACACTGTGGATCTTGTGGCCACCGGAAAGGTCCCTCGTGCGGTTTTCGGTGAATCTCGGGGCCGGCGATAGTCAACTATTCACGGGACCGGGCGGGACGCCGGTGCTTTCTCCGGACGGTAAAATGCTGGCCTTCGTGGGCCAAATGCCCGATGGGAATAGACAGCTCTAACATCCGGTCCCTCGACAGTCTAGAAGCCACACCCCTCAGCGGCACGGAAGGCGCCCTCGTCTCTTTCTTCTCGCCTGACGGTCGCTGGCTGGCGTTTTTCACCTCCGGTGCTCTGAAGAAGGTGTCGGTCAGTGGTGGCGCGGCGCTCACCATTGCAGAGGTGGGGAATTTCCTCGGCGGCACCTGGGGACCCGACGATACGATCGTTTTTACCCCGAGCACCTCGACCGGGCTCTATCGTGTGCCCGCTTCCGGCGGGACTCCGGTAGAGCTCACGCAGTTGAACGAAGGCGAGTTCAGCCACCGCTGGCCGTGGTTTCTCCCGAACGGGAAGGCGGTGCTTTTCATAGCCGGGGCACTAGACAACGACGACTCGACTATCGAAGCGGTTCTCCTCGAGACGGGCGAAAGGAAAGTGGTTTACCGGGGCGGGACCTATCCGCGCTACGCTTCCTCGGGTCACCTGCTCTATGCCCGCGAGGCTACGCTCTTTGCCATGCCATTCGATGCCGACCGCATCGAGTCGACCGGAGAGCTCAATCCTGTCCTCGAAGGTGTTGGAGTCAACCCCAGCACCCGCGGGGTGCTCTTCGCGGTGGCTGACGATGGAACGCTCGTCTATGTGCCCGGGGTCGGTGCTGCGGGCGAGGGGAAGCTGGTCTGGGTCGATCGTCGAGGAGTGGAGCAGCCCGTGGTGGAAGCCTTGCGGGATTATTTACACCCTCGCCTCTCACCGGACGGCCGGCGCCTCGCCGTCGCTCCGCCGGAGGCGGGCGCGGGCCGGTATGACACCTGGCTGCTCGAGCTGGGGCGCGGCACCTTGACGCGACTGACCTTCGGAGAGGGTCGAAGGCCCTTGTGGTCTCCAGACGGTGAGCGGGTCATCTTTGCTTCGAGGCGAGAGGGTACCTTCAGCATTTTCTCCAAGGCCGCGGACGGAAGCGGCACCGCCGAGCAACTGACCGGGGACGCCTACCGCATACCCACATCGATCTCATCGGATGGGAAGACGATCGTCTTCAGACAACATAACAACACCACGGGCCGCGACATCGGGATGGTGCGCCTGGAGGGTGAGCGGGAGCCGGAGATGCTCCTTCAAACCCCTTTCGAAGAGCACACCGGGATGCTCTCACCCGACGATCGCTGGCTGGCTTATGTCTCCAACGAGTCCGGTCGCGAAGAAGTCTACGTCACTGCCTTTCCCGACCCCGGAGGCAAGCTACAGATATCGACCGATGGCGGCGCGGAACCCATGTGGTCCCGAGACGGCGGGGAGCTCTTCTACCGGATTGGCGACAAGATGATGGCGGTTGCCATCGCGACGGAGCCGCAGCTTGCTCCGGGGAGCCCCACGTTGCTTTTCGAGGGCCGTTATGTATCGGGCTCGACGGGTGGAAATCCCGCCACCGGCTACGACGTCGCGCCGGATGGCCGGTTCGTGATGGTCCGAACGGAAGAGGGTGCGGCCGGAACGCAACAAATCAACGTCGTCCTTAACTGGTTCGGGGAGCTGAAGCGGCTCGTCCCGACGAGATGATGGCTTCCTTCCGTACTCACTCGCTGGGTGGCAACGTCAAGGTCGGGGCGACGTCAGATCAGGACCGGCCCCTCGAATCGCGTTCCAGACGGGGGATGTGAGAAAAAAACTCCCGTTGGCGGAGGCGGGCGGGGGCTAGAAAGCAGCCCGGGGTGTAGTGCCGTCCTTCGTTGCGAGTTGCAGGACAGTACGAAGGGGCGGCGTTTCTTGAGCTCTGTCCGGAAAGAGTGGAAACGACGGCTTCGGTTCACCGACCCGGTCGGCGGAACGCCGGTACTCCTCCATTTTGTCTTTGCCGTAGTCCATCTCCGCCATGTAGAGATTGTGAGGACGACACAAGAGTCTGACATTGTCGGCACTTCGATCGCCGCCGACCCCGTAGGGATCGTCGTGATGGAACTGCAGCCCTAGCCGCTCAGGACATCGTCTACCGCCGCTGCTCTGAAACGTGCATTGAGCCCGATCGCGCGCCCACACGAAACGTCTCACCGGAGCGGGGATTCCGCGCACTCCCGGCGACGTGTCGGCATCTTCGAAGCTCTTTCTCGGATTTTTGACTTTGCCGAGGCGCTTGGCCTCGAGCCGTTCGAGTTTCTCCGTCACCGACGCTTCTAGCATGGAAGCGAGGTCGGCACCCGGCATGAGCGCCGCGAGCCGTTGGAGCTTGTCGTGAAGCTCGGCGCTCGCTGTGAACTGCACGCGGTACCGCGCTGGCGTCAGCGGCTCGACGACCAGCGGCTTGTCAGCCGCTTCGGGAGCCGGGGCGGGCTCAGGTTCAGGGGCAAGACTCTTTCCGGACGGAGTACTTTCGGCGCCTGACGTACGGTGTTCGCTTGCCGGCTTCTGTCGCCGCTTCGGAAGCTTCCGGATGGAGGGCGAGACATCCGGTTTCGGGGCAATCTCCGCCACCAGCACCAGAAGCTCGCGCTTGGTCTTGTGGGTTGCTCGAGCCAAGAGCTCCTCGCAATTGGCGCCGGTAAGGTGCGGCGCCAGCACCGCGATGCCGCTCAAGTGAAGACGCCCATCGTCGAGCATCGTCAGCAGCACCGGATGTCGGCGCGACGCCCGTGCGGCGGCTATGCGTAGGCAGGCCTCTGCCTCGGACAAGTGCAACACATCGGTGGCGTATCTAAACATCGATGACGATGCTTCACGAGCATACAGTCGGCGTGCATCGGCTTCGGCGATATGCACAACGAGAACCGACTCGACACGCTGCGACTGTTTCAAAACGTTCGACAGTCGAACAAGAAGCTCGTCATCCGATAGTTGGGAAAGCGATTTCAATTCGTCTTTTTTGTTCATACGCCATTTATAGCATGGACTTTTTCGACGCTCTGTGCACGCCCGTGTTGCACGCGAACGCCTCGAGACACTTTCGAAGTCTACCCAAGCAAACGAGTGTGACTGTCGTTTATTTATCGCGCCTATAGACCCACTCTAGATCGGACCTCCCATGTTTTTCATGTCGCTTCGAAAAGGCTGTCAAGCAAAAAATGAATTATTTTTCTCAACGATCTTCATTCTTGCAGGGCCACGTCGTCCGTCCGGACGGGAGAGAAGTCACTTCCGCCGTGCGCGCAGCTCATCGACGATGGCGTCCGCAGGGCGACCCTTGCCCGCCTTTGCAGATTCCAATGTCCTCGCAATAGCGGCGTTGAGCGCTTGGCGTTCAGCCTCGTCGAGAAACGTTACGGCGTCTCGTTCCGATGAACTAGAATAAGGAGGTTGTCAGATGGTTTCCTCCCTGCGCTCTTCCGTCGTTCTTCTACTCCTTATGCTCGCTTGCTGTAATGGGAACGCCTCTCCGGAAGCAGTGGTGGACGATCTGGACGCCTTGATACGTGAACTGCGGAACGAGGGCGCCACGGTCAACATCGTCGGGTCGGTCTCACAGCCTTTTTTCTCCGCTTCCGGTCAGGTCCTTAGAGTCAATGGAGAAGATGTGCAAGTGTTCGAGTATGAGAACGCGGCGGGCGGCTCAGGGAGAAGGGGCTCGTGTCTCACCGGACGGTTCCTCTGTGGGTACGACGATCATCAATTGGGTTTCCACTCCGCACTTCTACAAATCCGGCAAGGTCATCGTCCTCTATGTGGGCAGCAGCCGGGAGCTCCTAAGCCTGCTTGACTCCGTGTTAGGTCCCCAATTCGCTGGTAGATAAATCCGGCGTTCAAAGCGAAGCCGGCACGATTCTTTATAAGGCGTTTTTCTTCAATACCTTACAAGCCTATAGCCCGTTCCGGTAACGTGTTACCATAGAAGAAATCCCAGAAAAACCGGTTTTTCCTGAAACCTTTCCGGCTTTCGTTTGTATGCCTCAGTAGATATGCGGGGGCCTACTGAGACTGTCGAGACTGTTGAGACCGATGGGGAGGCGATGATCCAGGAAGCAAACGCGGCGACGCGGAGCGAGCACGGTCTAACGGACGAGCGAGAGCTCTTGCTACGTCACCGTGACGGCGATGCCTCCGCCTTCCCGAAACTCGTGGCCAGGTACCGAGTGCCCGTTTACTCCTACCTCGTTCGGTGCGGGGTTAGGGAATCGGATCGAGACGACGTGTTTCAGGACATTTTCATCAAGGTGCATCGTGCGGCGGCGCAATTTCAGAGCGAGCGTCCCCTCCATCCTTGGCTTTTCACGATCGTGGCCAACACGGTGCGCACCCATCACCGCAAGCAGCGAGTCCAAGAGCTTGTTTTCATGGAGTCGCGGCGAGAGGTTCAGGATCCGGCGCCCGATGGCGAGCGGGTTGCAGTAGCAAGACAAACGGCGACGTGGCTCGAGGAAGAGATCTGCAAGCTTCCTCTCATGCAGCGTGAGGTGCTCGTTCTCGCATGCATCGAGAACTTGGCGCAAAAAGACATCGCGGCGGCTTTGGAATTGCCAACCAACACCGTCAAGACCCACTTGAGACGTGCCCGCCTCGCGCTCGTCCGCAAGTTGGCGCGGCGCAACGGCGTATTGCAAAGGGAATCCTCATGAAATCCATCTGCAAAGAATTGCAGGACCTGCTCGCTGCCGAGGGGCCGCAGGCCGTCCGTGAGAACGAGGGGGCACAGCAGCACCTCGAGGAATGCGCTGAGTGTTTCTCCTTTCTCGAGACGCTTAGTGAGCTGAACGAGCAGCTGCGGGAAATGCCTGCGGTCGATGCTCCAGACGACGTGGTTGAGAAACTCCTAGCAAGGCCGGAGCTTCACGGAAACGCGGAGGTAAGCGTAACTCCGACGGGCCCCGACCGAACCCATTTCTTCGGCCAGTTTCGCTGGGCCGGCGTAGCCGCGGCTGCCGTCGTAACGGGCGTGGCGGTCGCCGTCGTGTTGAGCTTGCTTACAAGGGGGCAATCTAGTTTTTCGAGGGAACCGGAAATCGCTGACATGGTCCAACTGCGCCGTCAAGAGCAAGAGAAAGACCGTCTGCTCTACAGCACGGCACCGACCGAGCAAGAAACTCAGCGCGAAGGCGGGAGCCGTGAGGGGAAGGTTGAAGCACCTAAGAGCCTTCCGGCCACTCCGCCACCTCCTCCCGCGGCCGAAGGACAGAGGCGAAACAGGGAACCCTCGAACTCGATCCCGACTCCGGCTAGGAAGCCAAGCGATTCCAACGCCACTTTCGAAAGCTCCGACGAGGAACGAGAGCTCTTTGACAAACGCGATTCCGATTTTGCGGAAGTCGCAGGTCGAATCGACGAACTTGCTGACCGAAAGTCGCGCTCCTACTATCGCGGCGGGTTTGAAAACGTCCCCACCAACGGCTCGAAGAAAAACGAGCTCGGCACTATAACGGAAGAGGCCCTTCTCATTGAAACCAACGGTAAGAAGAGTCGACTCAAGGCTGGAGACACCGCCGGCGCCGGCCAAAGCGCTCGAGGCGACGACCAGTTTGGTTTCCGTGTGGCGGCGCCACGCGAGGCAGCGCGGGCCTTTCTTGCCGAGCGCGCTTCGCTCGAGGGGCTCACATTCAAGGACGCCAAGGGCTACTGGGCCAACTCCTACCTGCCTGGCGATCCTGCAACGCGGTTTCTCGAGGCGCGTCTACGGCAGTACGACCCCTTGGCGCTCGCCGGCTACGCCACGACACCGCTTCGCCTTCACGATGCGGTTCGGCCGACGCCGCAGCCCTTCGACTCCCCGGACAATGCGGCGGTAGCCGTCTACCTGCACGCCGATCGGCAAGGACTTTCCGAGGAGAGCCGCTTCCTGGTTCAAGTGGGCCTCAAGGGCATCGAGCGGCAGGCGGGTCGCCGTCCCGCGATGAACGTCGGAGTCGTTCTCGATTTGCGCGGTGAAATTCCCGTGGACGTCGCGGCGAGCATGCGCGCTCTTCTATGGGCATTGAACGAGGCGAAGGAGCTCGGAGACCCATTCCGTCTCGTCGTCGCCGGCCGACCGGGCGGCCTGGTGTTGGAGCCGGACGCCTATCGTCACGGGACGCTCGCCGTCGCATGGAACCGATTCTTCGGACCAGCAGAGGACGTCGCGCCTTTCGACGATGAAACGCTGACGCTCGCCGGGGCCGCCGCGAAAGCGATCCAGAGCGTCAACCAAGACGACGACCCCACTGCCGTTCTGGGGAGCAGCCTGGTGCTCTTGGTCACGAGCCAGCCCCTCGGCAACGCGACCAGGACGCTCTCGGATCTCGCCCATCAGAGCGCGGTAGCTGGGATTCCCGTGAGTGTCGTGGGAGTGGGAGGCAACGTCGTCCCGAAGGAGCTAGAGCGCGTAGCGCTTGCCGGTCAGGGACATCGCCGCTTGTTAGAGCTCGGTTCGGAGGCGGCGGGCCTCGTCGACCAGGAGCTTTCTGCCGCGAGTCGCGTTGTCGCGCGAGCCGTTCGCGTGCGCATCCGATTGGCGGGCGGCGTCAAGTTGGTGGACGTCCTTGGCTCGGAGCGGCTGGACGAGGTCCGGGCGCAAAAAGTTCGAGAAGCCGAACAGAGTGTCGACCTCCGTCTGTCCCGAAACCTCGGTATCGAAGCCGATCGCGGTGAGGATGAAGAAGGCATCCAAATCGTGATCCCCAATTTCTACGCCGGAGATGAGCATGCCGTCGTCCTGGACGTCGTGGCTTCCGGGCCGGGGGCCATCGCCGATGTGACGGTGCGATACAAAGACCTGGCCTTCCTGCGAAACGGGGTGGCGCGAGCCCGTCTCGCACTCGAACGGCAGCAACGGGTACCCGGACCTCTCGAGTTCAACGTGCTGAAGAACTTCCTGGCGCAGCGCCTGTCCGAGGTCCTCGAAGAGGCAGGGGTTGTGCTCGCTGGTGCAAATCCAGCCGAAGCCACGCGCCTTTTGACCGAGTTTCACGACTTATTGACGGGACTCCGTCTGGAGCTCCCGGGACTTCAAAACGGAGATCTGGCTCGGGACATCGCGATGCTAAACGAATATCGGACGCTCCTCGGCACGCAGGTCGTAGAGCAGCCAGGACTCAGGAATTATCTGTCGGACTCGCTGCGTTATGCAGCCCGATTGAAGGTACAGCCCCCAACTACCGATCAACTGGCACGATGATGTCGAATGCTACGGCAAGCGACTAAAGACGCGAGGTATTGACGATGAAGATCCAAACACTCTTGCTGGCTCTCTTGTTGCTCTTGCTTCCGCTGAGCCCGGCAAAGGAAGCTGCGGGAGCCGAGCAAGCCGAACCAACTAAGGATGACAAGACAGGGCAGGTTCAGCTTCCGTTGGAGGTCTACAAGGCTTTGCTCGAGAAGTCGCGCGACCCGTCGCGACTGCCGCGTCCGGCGCCCGCTAGCTACGCGCTCGGTAACGCGCGAGTCACCGTTCAAGTCGCCGCCACCGAGCCGCGCGTCAGCGGGCAGATTCGCGTGGATCTTGCGATCGACGTCCTCGAGGACGATTGGGTCCTGGTACCGGTCTTGCCCGCCGGCACTCCGGTCGAAGCCGCCACGATAGGCGGAAACCCTATCCAATTGCTTGCGACGCCCGACGGACTCGCCTGGAGCACCAAGAAATCAGGTTCCTACAACATGAACCTCTTGTACCGAGTCGATGCGATGCGCTCCGACAATGGTTTTACCTTGGCGGTGCCGTTGCCCCAGGCGGCAGCCACTCAGTTGACGGCGAGTCTTCCCGGCAGCGGGCTCGACGTGGCTGTCATCCCGGCAGCGGGAGTCAAGTTCTCCCAAAGCGGCCAGACCACGAGAGTCAGCGCGACGATCCCCACGACGTCCGGTGTGCAGATTTCCTGGCGCACCCCCGCTCGGAGAGGACACACCGTCAGCCGAGCGAGCTATTCCGGCCGTCTGGTCGGAAACGCCGTGGACTGGTCAGGAAAACTCAGCGTCGAGCTCTTCAGCGACGAGACGGCGACGCTCTCTCTTCTGCCGCGAAGCGTCACGATGAGCAACCTGAAGGTTGACGGGAAGGACGCTCCTATTTTGGTAGAAGGCGATCGTTTCGTGACTCTGGTGAGAGGACGCGGCGTACACAGTGTCGTCGTTGAGTTTCAGGTGTCGGTGCTAAGCGGGGATGGCCCCCCTGCGCGTGAATCTCCAGGTTCCTCCGGTACCCGTCTCACGCTTCGACCTGACGCTTCCCGGAAAAAAGGAGCTCACCGTAACGCCGGCCGCCAGCATCAGAAGCCGGATCCGGGGTGGATCCACGATAGCCACGGTTCATGTGCCTCTCACCGGCCAGGTGTCTTTCGCCTGGTCGGAAGCGGTGCCGGAGGACATCAAGGCCGAGGTGCGTTCGAATGCCTCTCTCTATCATGTTCTTCATGCGGAAGAAGGCGTGCTCAACGGTAGGGTTACGGTGCAGTACGAGGTCAATCGCGGCGAGACGCATGTGATCGAGCTCGCGGTACCGAATGACGTTCAGATCAATCGCATCAGCGCAGAGTCGGGCGCGGTGGCAGACTGGCGGCTCAACCCGGTTCGCCGGGGCGCCGCCCGGACGGTGACGGTTTTTCTCGACCGCCAGCTGAAAGGACAGCTTCTGTTCGACATTTTCTACGACCGCTCGCTAGCGCCCAGTGCCGAGCAAGCCGGCATCCAGGCACCACTCTTCCAGGCGTTGGGTGTGCAGCGGCAAAAGGGGATGCTGGCACTTCTGGCCAGTCACGACCTCGCCTTGAGACCAGTGGGCGAGCCGGACGAGACTCAAGCGACGCGGGTGGGCGAGAACCAACTTCCCGCTTTCGTCCGAGACGAAGTGACGATGACCGTCGCCCACACGTTCAAGTACGCCGATGCGCTCCCTCGGGTCATGGTCGAAACGTCGACCCCGGAAGTGGTGCAAGGTAAGTTCGATGCTCAGGTCGACACGCTGATCTCTCTCGGTGAGGTGACCTTGACGGGGGCGGCGAGTTTGGAGATTCACTTGAAGTCGGGTCGAGTCAGCACGCTCGAGCTCGAGCTTCCGCAGGGGATCAACCTCTTGAGTCTCACCGCCCCGTCGCTACGCACCTACGCGGTCAATCCGCAAGACAACGCGCAGCTCGTCAGCATCGAGTTCACGCAAGAAATGGAAGGGCAATTCCGTATCGAGCTTACTTACGAACGTATCCTGGTCGATGATGCGTCCGAAGTCGAGGTCCCGACGTTGACGGTTCGGGGCGCCGAGGTGGAACAAGGCCGCATCGCCGTCGAGGCCTTGAGTGCGGTGGAGGTCCAGCCTGCCACAACCGAGCAACTCTCCGCGCTCGACATCAAAGAGCTTCCTCAGCAGCTTGTTCTACGGACCACCAACCCTATCCTCTTGGCCTACAAGTACGTCCATGCCGATCCACCTCACCGCTTGGCGCTCAGCGTGACCCGCCATCGCGTCCTCGGTACGCAAGAAGCGGTCATCGACCGTGCCGAGTACCGAACGCTCTTTACACGAGACGGACTCTTCGTAACGACCGCGCACTTCGTCGTGCGAAACAGCCGCAAGCAATTCCTGCGTGTACGGCTTCCGGAGGGATCGCAGATCTGGTCGGTCTTCGTAAACGGAAAGCCGGAGAACCCCGCTCGCTCCGACGGTGAGGATGAAGAGGAGTCGTCGAGCGTTCTTATCAAGATCGTCAACTCGACCCGAGGTTTCCCGGTCCAGATCGTCTATGCCACCGAGGGCTCTGGGATCCGTCGCCTCGGCAAAGTCACGGCCTCCCTGCCGCGCCCAGACATCCTGGTGACCGAATCTCGTTGGGACGCGTTTCTCCCGGCCGAGATGCGCTATGGAGCCCCGTCAACGAACATGGATATCGTGAGGGTCGGGGCGCTGGTCTCCGCGAGCGAGCTCGAGGCGGAGTTCGCCAAGCTCGGGGACGCGGCTGGGGTGCAGCAAACGCTGGAGCCGCTTCGTATCACGGTTCCCACATCGGGCGTGCACTACGCTTTCGAAAAACTCTACGCCAACCAAGCGGACCATGATGCATGGTTTTCCGTGCCCTACGCGTCCGCCGGGGGGGCGTTCACCGGGCAGCCCGTGAACCTGTTGGGCATCGGGCTCTTCTGGACCGGCATCTGGCTCTCGCGACGCGGAGACGCGCGCGTGGAACCGCGGCGTGCCCTGGCGCTCGCCGGCGTCGGTGCGGTCATTTTGCTCATCACCATCGGTTTCTACCATGTGAGCGCCACGCTCCCCATGGTGGTCTCAGTGCTCGTCGGCCTAGCTCTCGCGGCCCGTCACGGGAAGGCGTATGTGGCGCAGCTCCGGCACTCATTCGCGGACCAGAAACCATCGTCGTAGACATTAGAGGGAGGTGAGTTGTGTACAAAAGAACCAAAATGTTGTGGCTCGCGGCACTTAGGGATTCTCTTTGGTTTTGCGGCATGTTCGGCCGATGGCAGCGAAGCAATAAAGAGCGCGCCACCGGCTCCGGAAATGCCCGCCGAGTGGAAGGTCGTCTCGGACTTTGATGTCCCTGCGGAGCAGGCCAAGCCAATCGCTCGAAACCTGGGTGTGAAGCTCAGTAGCCTCCGAAACACTCTCTATGACGTGAACGGAAAAAGCGTTCCAGCTCAACGTCATCATCACCCCGGACCAAGCGAATGCCGACAAATTGATGACAAAGTTGAGAACGATGAAGGGCGAGGTTGCTTTGCTGCGAAAAGGACTGACGGTCTACGAGTTCGTGGGTAAGAATGACGTCCTCCCGCTGATTGCCGAGGGCCGCAAGCATCTCGAATCAAAGTAGCCTTTGCGCGTAAGCGCCCCCTTTGACTTCACAGCGTGTGAAGGGCTATTTTCAGCATAATGATGCTGGCTTCCTTCCTTAAAACCCTCTCCCTCTGGGAGAGGGTAGGGTGAGGGCTCGTGGCTCTCAGCGCTGGTAGCCGTTTCGGACCCTACGAAATCCTCGAACCCGGTCTACGCAGCGGGACGCCCGGCCCGGCTGGTCTGGGTCGATCGGGAGGGACGAGAAGAAGCCATCACGGATATCACGCGGGCGTACGAAAACCCAAGGCTCTCCCCGGACGGCCACCATCTATCGGTCAGGGTCGGCGGACTCCTCTGGACTCTGGATCTGAGACGGGGCGTCTTCACACCGCTCACGTCCGAGCACGTGGACGTCCTCTACCAGGTGTGCCTCGGACGGCAAGCACATCGTTTTCAACGCGGGGGGGAGCTCTTTTACCGCAACGGTACGCGCGTGTTGAGCGCCTCGGTCGGAAGCGAAGCGGGGCTAGCAGCATCGAGGCCGGTGCTCGTCTTCGAGGGGAACTACGCCTTCGCGACGAACCTGACGATCCCCAACTACGACGTCACGAATGACGGCCAGCGATTCGTGATGATCAAGGAAGAGTCCACCGCTGGCGGCAGCGTTCAAGTGGTGGTCAACTGGTTCGAAGAGCTGAAGCGTCTCGTTCCGACCAATAACTTCGAGCAAACCTCGTCCGGACAAAGTTTCAACTTCGGCCGCTGCGCACGTACTCGACCAGGCCATCAATCTCCTTCGGCGGCGGCTCGTCCGCGAGCGAGACTGCGATCAAGACAGTAACCCCCACGATCATTCCCGGCACCGCCTGGTTCAGGATCTCGTGCCAGCCCAGCAGGTACCAGCCCATGTTCACCGCGAATCCAGACACGAGACTCGCCAAAGCGGCCTTCCGCGTCGCTCGTTTCCAGTACATACCCAAGACGAGCACGGGTCCGAACTGGGCCAGCCCACCCCACGGAAGCCAGACCGCCCACATGATCGAGCGCGGGATGAGTGCGGTGAGGATTCCAAGCACGGCGATACCCGCAGTCGCGTAGCGGCTGACACGAAGCATCGTCTCTTCGCTCGCGTCGGGTCTCAGGACTTTTTGGTAGAGATCTCGTGCCACTCCACTCGAGGAGACGAGAAGCCACGAGTCGGCGCTCGACATCAGGGCGGCCATCGTCGCCGCCAGCAAGAGCCCGCTCAGGAGACCGGGAAACTGATCGCTGAAGAGGTGAAGAAGAATGTTCTCGTTGCTCGCGCCGGGTAGCATGCTCAACTCGGGATAGATCACTCTTCCCGCGGCGCCTGCCACGAACGCGCCGAAGGCGAAGATCGAGACGATGACGAGAGAGACGACCAGCGCGTCGGCTAGATCTCGGTTGGAGCGAGCGGAGAGATAACGCATTTGAAGGTGCGGCTGGCCGAGATACGAGAAGGAACCTCCGCCGAGAATGAACCCTATCCCCATCAGCACCATCGTGGAATCGGGAAAAGGCGTCGTCAGGCTTGGGTCGATCGCTCGAAGCCCGGCGAAGACGCCACTGATGCCTCCTGCTGCGCGAACCGCCAGGACGCAGGCGAGAACGACGCCCACGATCATGAGGATCCCCTGCACGAAATCGGTCCAAGCAACGGCGCGCATGCCTCCCATGGCGGTGTAGATCAGAATCACGCTCCCGCCCAGCAAGACACCCATCGTGTAGTCGAGCCCGAAGGCGAGCTCGAGAATCTTGCCCGCGGCCATGCATTGGGCGCTCACGTAGAGAAACGTGCAGGTGACGATGAAGACTACGCTGACGATGCGAAGGTGTTTCTTCTCTTCATCGTAATAGCGGGTCTCGAGAATGTCGGGGACGGTAATCGCGCCGTAGCGCAGGCCGAAACGGCGCACCGCAACCGAGTTGATGGCGAAAACGAAGAGCACGCCCGTGGTTCCGGTCCAGACCATCCAAGCGCCCGCCATCCCAAAGAGGTAAGCGAATCCGGGGAGTGCCAGGAGCAGAAAGCCGGAGAGATCACTCGCTTCGTGCGTAAAAGCCAGCACCCATCGGCCGAGCCCGCGGCCGGCGACGTAGTAGTCATCGACGCCTTTGGTCTTGCCGTAGAAATAGAACCCGAAGGCCAGGAGGCCTAGGAGATAGGCCAAGAAAACGGCGAGCTCGATGCTCAATGGCCGTCTCGTTCTTCTTGGCGGAGGATTTGTCGACGGCGCCAGATCCCGATGCCAATCGCAAGAGCGATGGGGGTGAGGCTAAAGATGATGGAAACGAGCTCGTTCACATCTATAGGAGGAACCCGTCTTTCAGGGGGTCTTCGGGATCGATGAGGAATTGATGGTACCCGGTGACGAAGGCAGAGGTTGTGATCTCCGGGACGACAGCAGGGAAGTCTCCCACTTTGCACACCTCGGCAATCTTGGCTTCGAACGATGTGCCGATGACGCTCTCGACGCGCAGCACTTCCCCTGGGCCGAGCTCACCGCGGGCGTAAAGCGCAGCGAGACGAGCGGAGGTTCCGGTCCCGCACGGAGAGCGGTCGAAGTTCCCGCTACCTCCCACAGCGAGGCTTCGGTAGTCGGCGCTCGAGCCACGCGCATCGCCGTGGAAGTAGACAAGGTTTTCGAAACCGGGCCCGTCATACTCCGGATGAGTCGGAGTCATTGTCTTTGAAACCTCACCCGCGATGAGGCTCGAAAAGCGCGCGAGCTTCGGAATGTTCTTCGGTCGAATCTCTACATCCAGATCTTCGGCTCGCGCCACCACGAAGAAGCTTCCGCCGTAGGCCATATCAACGGATAGGCTCCGGTTTTCGAGACTCACCGGAATATCTTTCGTATGGAGAAAGCAGGGCACGTTGGTCAGAGTGCCGCTCACGGCGCGTCCGTCCTCGACCCCGAGACGTATGGTCACCAGGCCGGCGGGGGTGTCGAGGACCACCTTGGTCTCGGGCTCGACGGCCTCGATACGACCAGTCTTGACGAGCGTCACCCCTATCCCAATCGTGGCGTGACCGCACATGCTGAAACAACGGCTGTGATCCAGATAAAAGGCTCCGAAGTCGGCGTCTGGACGAGTCGATGGTAAGACGACCGCGCCCACCAAGTGTCGATTGCCCCTGGGCTCGTGGAGAAGAGCGGTGCGGATGTGGTCCAAATTCTCCCGGAAATAAGTCATCTGTTGACCGACGGTGTCGCCTGGAATCGCCGGCAGGCCTTCGGTGATGACCCGCGTGGGCTCTCCCGCGGTGTGAGAGTCGACGGTGGTGATGAGCGTGTCTTTCGCCATGATGCTCCGAACGAGTAATATGTTATGCCCAGATAGTAGTCAAGGGCGGAAAAATGACGGCCGAAACAAGTTGCTTCAACTCGAACAATATCTACGGTGAGATGACCAATGTCCCGCTGATCCTGTGGGGCCCCGATCGTGTGCCGTCCGGGAAAGTCATCGAAGAGACGGTGCAGTCCATCGACCTTGCACCCACGCTCATCGCGCTTTCCGGGCTTCCGATTCCCGACGCCATGCAAGGGCAGAGTCTGATGCCCCTCATGTCCGCCGAGGATCGGGGCCGGGCCCAGGGATGGCGGCGCCGGCCTGCCGTCTCGGAGCGTACGAGGAACGAGGCCATGCGTGACCCGGACACGGCTAACGGCACCGCGATGGTCTGGGAAGGCTGGAAGTTGATCCACAATAAGGAACGTCCCGAGGATCGCCCAGAGTACGAGCTCTTTGACCAGCGCGACGACCCACTCAATTTCGTCAACCTCGCGTCCGAGCATCCCGACAAAGTAGAGGAGCTCAAGGGACACCTCGAGGCGTGGGGGCGATGGGTGGGCGCACGTCGCCTGCACAGCGATGCCGAGCTCACCGAGGGGGTGAGTAGCGAAGAGCTAGAGCGTTTGCGCAGCCTCGGCTACGTGCAGTGAGGGCGGACGACACATACGCGAAGATGCACCGTTTTCGATTCGCACTCTTGGCCCTCACCCTCGCCTCCTGCGCTTCGGAGAAGGCCGAGACGTTATCGCCGGACGCGAAGACCTCGATACACGAAGAATTGCGCGAGGATCTCGAGAGGGTACGTCATGCGTCGGACGGCGGGGGCCGAGCGTTTCTTGACGAGGAGCTGCGCGCACCGGTCATGGTCGGGAGCCGGCACCGCTTCGAGATCGTCTACGAAGCCGGGCCTCACGGGATCGCGGAAGGAGGCACGCTCTTTCTTCTGCCTTCGCCGTTTTGGGGCTGGGATCCGCCGCAGATCCGAATCAGCGATGCGCCGGGCTACACCGAGGTCGAAACCGACGCTCCCGGGGTCGAGCTCGAGACCACGGCACCGGGCGATGATCTTCTCGCGATAGCGATTCGCGGGCGGGCTCTCGCAGAGGGCGAGCGCGTCCGGATCGTGTACGGCGCGGGTCCCGCCGGTGCTCGAGTGGATCGCTACGCGGAGTCGCGCGCACCCATCTGGCTTGCCGTGGATGGGGACGGCGACGGTGTGCGTTCATTAATAAAGAATGTCCCGGCGGTGGATGTCGCGGCGGGTCCGGCAGCGCTGCTCGTGCTCACGCTGCCGAGCACCGCGCGCCCGGGCGATCGGGTTCGATTGACCATCGCAATCCTCGATGGCCTCGGAAACGCTGGAGTCGACTTCGAAGGGCGCGTCGAGCTGGTCGGTCCATCCACCCTGGAGCTACCGGGAGAGCTTGCGCTCTCCGATCGGGGAGTGGGTGATTTGGACTTCATGGTCGGAGAGCCGGGAGTGTATCGCGTCATGGGGGCAGCCGGTGAAATGGTTTCCGAGAGCAACCCGCTGGTCGTACGCGAGGGCATTCCGCGCATCTTGTGGGGGGATCTTCACGGGCACTCACAGCTTTCGGACGGCACGGGAACGCCGGACGACTACTTCTGGTATGCCCGCGACGTCGCGGCGCTCGACGTCGTCTCGCTCACCGACCACGACCACTGGGGGATGCGCTTTCTCGATCAGAGCCCGGACCTATGGGAGCAGATCCGAGAAGTGGGGCGCCGGTACGACGAACCAGGCCGGTTCATCGTAATCGACGGCTACGAGTGGACCAATTGGCTTCACGGCCACCGCCACGTGCTCTATTTCGAAGAGGGTGGGGAGATCCTGAGCTCGCTCGATCCCGCCTACGAGACGCCGGCCCAGCTATGGGAGGCCCTTTCAGGACGTGCGGCGATTACCATCGCGCATCACTCGGCGGGCGGTCCGGTCTCGACCAATTGGGATTTCGTGCCGGATCCGGTGTTGGAGCCGGTGACCGAAGTCGTATCGGTGCACGGAAGCAGCGAAGCCGCGGACTCGCCGGGCAAGATCTACACTGCGGTGCCGGGGAACTTCGTGCGGGACGTTCTCGACCGTGGCGTTCAGTTCGGCTTCATTGGGAGCGGCGACAGCCACGACGGCCATCCCGGGCTCGCTCATCTCGCCGCACCGAGCGGCGGCCTGGCGGCTATCTTTTCCGAGAACCTCACGCGTGAAAGTGTTCTCGAAGCGCTGCGAGCGCGCCGCGTCTATGCGACGAACGGACCCCGCATCTGGCTTCGCTTCTGGCTCGATGAAGGGTCTCGCTTTGCCGTCGCCGGCACCGCGCCCATCGATCGCGTGGACGTGATTCGGAGCGGTACGGTTGTCGAAAGCCTGCCCGGCGAAGGACGGCGCGACTGGGGCGGGCCTCTGGCGCTAGACGGGCTCACCACGGGTGAGTACGTCTACGTACGGGTCGTTCAAGAAGACGGTGGCGTCGCGTGGTCGAGCCCGGCCTTCGTGGAGTAGAGTGGAAAATGACCGACATCGACGCCGCGATCGCCTCAGCCAAGTTCAACCGGGGGGCGCATCTCTCGAAGCTGAAGGAATTTCTTGCGATACCGAGCATCTCGACGTTGACCGAGCATCAACCAGACGTTCAACGCGCCGCCGATTGGCTCGCGAACCGCCTGCGCACTCTTGGCTTCGACGGCGTCGAGCTCGTGCCGACGGAGCGCCACCCGGTAGTCTATGGCGAGTGTTTGAAATCTCCCGGCAAGCCGACGGTGGTCGTCTACGGCCACTACGACGTACAACCCGTCGATCCCATCGACGAATGGACGAGCGATCCGTTTCAACCGACGATTCGCGGCGACGACATCTTCGCGCGCGGGGCCGCGGACATGAAAGGGCAGATCATCTCGTTCCTCCAGGCGGTAGAGGCCTTGATGACACACGGCGGGCTGCCGGTGAACTTGAAGCTCCTTTGGGAAGGGGAGGAAGAAATCGGCTCGCCGGGGCTTCCCGGGTTTCTAGACAATCACCGGAAGAGACTCGACTGCGATGCGGTCTTGGTTTGCGATTCGCCTATTGAAAATCCAGAGCTCCCCGCCTTAGATGTTTCGTTGCGAGGCAATGCGTTCTACGAGCTCGAAGTAAGAGGCCCAAAGAAAGATCTACATTCTGGTGTCTTCGGCGGTGCGGTTCACAACCCTCTCCAGGTACTCTGCGATCTCATCGCCGGGATGCACGACGAGGATGGGCATGTAAACTTGCCGGGCTTTTACGACAAAGTTCGGGACTTGACCGCGAAAGAGCGGGAGGCGATTCTCCGAGTCCCGTATTCCGACCAAGAATGGAAAGAGGAGACCGGCGTCTCCGCGCTTTGGGGCGAAAAAGGCTATTCGACCCTGGAGAGAGTCGGTGCGCGCCCGACGCTCGAAATTTGCGGAGTAACCGGTGGATTCACTGGCGAAGGTGCGAAAACGGTGATCCCGGCACGGGCGCTGGCGAAGATCTCGACGCGGCTCGTCCCCAACCAGGACAGCGGCGAGGTCTATGAGCAGCTTTCGGAGTACCTCCGCCGGAACGCCCCGGAGACCGTGTCGTGGGAGCTCAAAGAGCTGCACCACGCGCCAGCATCCGAGGTAAACCTCGAGTCGAGTGTCATACGGGCCGCGGCTCGGTCCCTGGAAGAAGTCTGGGGGGTTCCGCCAATCCACAGAAGGGAAGGCGGAAGCGTGCCCGTCGTCGGTTTGCTGCAAAGTAGGCTCGCCTCCGAGCTGGTGCTCCTGGGTTTCGCCATGCCCACCGACGGGATCCACGGACCGAACGAAAAACTCCACCTACCGAACTTCTTTCGAGGCATCGAAACGTACATTCGGTTCCTTTGTCATATTTCGGGCTCACGACAAAGCACGTGGCGAAGTTCCCGTCGCATCATCTTCTGAGCGTCGTACTATTTCTATCGAGCGGCGGCATCGCGTGCTCGAACGACGAACCGATCATCCACTGTTAGCGGTCCCCCCGGTCGCACCTATGACGTGTCTCCCAGCGGCGATCGTTTCTTGATGATCAAAGTCGCCGGTGCGAACGACGAGGCCTCTCAACCGGAGCTCACTATCTTGAGCTCCGTCCGGAAAGAGTAGAAACGACGGGTAACGTGCACTGCCCCTGATCGCGCGCCCACACGATGCGCTTCACCGGAGCGGGAATTCCGCGCCCTCCCGGCGACGTGTCGGCATCTTCGAGGCTCTTTCTCGGATTCTTGACTTTGCCGAGGCGCCTGGCCTCGAGCCGTTCGAGTTTCTCCGTCACGGACGCTTCGATCATGGAAGCGAGGTCGGCACCCGGCATGAGCGCCGCGAGTTTATTCTTGCAGATCCGCGCACTCCGGACGGACGGGCTCGCCAGCTCCTCCACCGTCGTGCGCGCCAGAGGTCGATTCAAAGTGGATGACTTGGGCGGTCTAACGGATTAGGATGTATCGTGAAAGTGAAAACCAACAGCCTTAGAGGGACAGCGAGACAGGTATCAGGACCATCGCAAGGAGTTCAAGAAATGCTTTGGAAGAGCTCACTTGGTATTGCTCTCTATTTGGCAGTGGTGGCGGCGAGCTTCGCACAAACCCACAATCATGACGAGGATTCGCCCGGCTGGGACCGTCAGGCCTTGGAAGCGAAGTTTGAAGCCGCGAGTCCCGCCATCGGCGAGCCCTTGCCCGACCTCTCCGCGTACGACGCTGAAGGCCGCGAGTTCAAACTCAGCAGCCTGGAAGGCCATTATTCCGTTCTCGTGTTCGGCTGCCTCACCTGACCGCCGTTCCTCAGGAACGTCCCCGGTCTGGAGACGGTATTCAGCGATTACGCCCCCATGGGCGTGAAGTTTTACTACATCTACAAGGCGCTCGCGCATCCCGCACTCTATGGATATGTGACGCCCTTTACGTTAGAAGAAAGGCTCATGCACGTTCAGGAGGCAAAGCGAAGGCTGGGGTCAGAGATCCCGTGGATCTGCGACACGATGTCGAACGATCTCAAGCATGCCCTTGGTGATGCTTCGAACCCCGAGTTCATTTTCGATGCGGACGGCAAGTTGGCGAACAAGCGCTGGTGGAGCGATCCCGAAAAACTCCGTGAGGACCTAGCGAGACTTGTTGGACCCGTTGAAAATCCGACATCGGTCGAGGATCTGGATATGAAAGCGCTCCCGCCGCGCAAGGCGGCGGCCAAGGGAGTCGTGCCGCGGCTGGAAGTGCCGATGGGACTGCAGGCCCTCAAAGTGGAGCCGGTCATTACCGAAAAGGGTGCACCGTTTTATGTGAAGCTACGCGCCGAGGCGGATCGAGACGTACTTCATGGGGAGGCGGGAAAGCTCTATCTTGGCTTCCATATCGATCCGGTCTATGAGGTTCATTGGAATAACCTCGTCACTCCATTGCGATTCGAGCTGGACCTCCCGGACGGGGCAGTGGCGAGTCAAACAACGGGCGATGCTCCGAAGCTCGAAGTAGAAGCAGACAGTGATCCGCGCGAGTTCTTGTTCGAGCTCGATCCTGATTCAACCGATGCACCCATTCAAGCTAAGGTCTTCTACTTCGCTTGCGACGATGCCGAGACCTACTGCATTCCCGTCACCCAGCAATACAAGATCTATTTGAAAAGAGATCCTGACGGAGGGCGACGTCGCACAGGGTGGACGGACCGCGGTACCGGGGGCTTCGCGGAGACGCTTTCGAACAGCGATCTGAACGGGGATGGGCGCGTCAGCCGCGACGAGCTTCCCGAGCGCCTGGGGCGCCTCTTCGAGAGGATTGACGAGAACGGAGACGGTTTCATCGATGCGGATGAGCGAGAACGCATGGAGAGTCGATTCGGCGGGATGGCGAGCGAAGCTTTTGTGCGGCGACTTCTGGAGAGAGACCAAGACGGTGACGGCTGCGTTCGCCAAGACGAACTTCCCGAAAGAATGAGAGGACGATTTGACCGGATGGACTCCAACCATGACGGTTGTATCGACGGCGTGGAGCTCGAGGAGATGGTAGAACGAATCGAGAGACGTCGGGGCGAGCCCCCACAAGAGCGATAGAGAGTCTCAGGGACGGACCCACCCAGCCAACCGCCCTCATGACAAAACAAGCAGCGAAGTTTCGCTCTCGCCGCCTCCTAGGCGTCATGCTTTTTCTCGCCGCCGCGAGCACCGCCTGCTCCGAGGAAGAGGCGATCACCGTCGCGCTCGACTTTCGCCAGACCGACCGAGGATGGGTAGGCGATTTCGCCGACTATCCGGTTGGGGAGGACGAGTTCTACCAGCTCGTTACCGACTACCGCGCTCTTCCCGAGCCTTTGAGCGGGTCCGGTAACGGCCTATTTATTTCCGGGGTAAACCGGAGCGACGACCTGTGGATGTACTACAAAGGGCAGATCGCCGGACTCTCGCCCCCGACACGCGCTATCGGGTTCAGTTTTGGTGTGGAGTTCGCCACGTCGGTTCCGAACGGATGCATCGGTGTGGGTGGAGCTACCGGCGAGGGCGTGACCGTGAAGGCGGGGGCCTCCGAAGTCGAACCCACCCGGATGGACGAAGGCGGGTTCTGGCTCACGAATGTGAACAAAGGGCTGCAGACGAACGGTGGTGAGGACGCCCTTGCGATTGGCGACGTGGCGAACTCGATCCCTTGCGGCGAACCGCCACAATGGGAGCTCAAGCAACTCGCGAGCGACTCGGAGGAGATCGAGGTGACCGCGGACGGCTCGGGAGCCGTATGGCTCTTCGTCGGCACCGATTCTGGTTTCGAGTCGATCACCAGCGTTTACTACGCCTGGGTAAGAGCCACCTTTCAGCCCCTCTAGTGTATCAGAGCGCGACATTGTAAGAAACTCTCCGAGGCTCGTCAGCTAATCGTTCGGTGAGTGGGTGTAATATGGTTCCAGCTAGATAAGAGGAGTCGACACTGATGGCTAGCAGGGTTCAACTGATCCTGGACGATGAGGAGAGAGAGCTTTTTCGGGAGGCGGCCGCTCTGGAGGGGATCCCATTGAGTGCGTGGTTGCGAGAAGCGGGCCGGGAGAGACTCGCGGTTCAGGAGCGTCGCCTGCAATTGACCACCGTCAAGGGCTTGCGAGCGTTCTTCGCTGCGTGCGACAAACGCGAAAAGGGCGTGGAGCCAGACTGGCAGGAGCATCGTTCCGTGATCGAGCGGTCTATCCGCAAATCCTAACTGGGTCTACGCTCGTCAATTCTTCACACCTGACTCGCCCGAGGGTAGCGGCATCTGCTGACTATCCTCATCACGGCCTTGCTGAAAAACAAGCTGTGCCTCGTCGGTGCGAACCTGCTCCAACCAAATAACCCCATCGTATGGATAACTGTTTCCTCGGGTGCCGATCATGTCCAGATCGCCGTCCCCGTCCAAATCACGGGCCAGCCATTTGTCGTACATGCCACGCTTTCGGCGTGACACGTCGTGACGTTGCCACCGTTTATCTGGTTCAGCACCCAGATTCTCAAACCATCCGATGCGTCCAATAGGATCGTCACGACCGATGTGCGCACCATCTGCATCTCTAGGGCCCCTACTGTATGCGCCGGCAAAAGCATCGAGATCACCGTCTCCATCGACGTCTACAAGGCGGACGCTCACCAGTTGGTCCGGCGTGAAAGTACCTATCAGATACAGTTCCCACGGTCCATCGAATCCAGTCGGGTGCTTTAACCAGACCAGCGAGTCCAGCCAAGCATTGACGACGATATCAAGGCGACCATCGCCATCTATGTCTGCGTAATCCATGTTGAAGCCTGTGATCCTGAGGTCTTCCGGAGTACCGGAGACTTCAATAGCATGTTCGGCGAATTGCATCTCACCGAGGTTCTCGAACCAGAGTATCCGCCGTTCCCCGCGGGAACCGGCGACGACATCGAGATCCCCGTCGCCGTCCAGGTCGACCGGCTCTGAATTGATGGGTACGCGAACCTTGCCGAGCACCTGCTCGCGCCACAAAGTTCCCTTCAGTGGTTTTTCGGGCAAGATGAAAACGGAAATATTTCTTCGCTCGGTAACATCCTCTCCGGCGCTTTGATCGCCTTTGTTGGCAGCCACCACTTCCGGACGTCCGTCGTTATCAAAGTCGGCAAAGAAAGCCCGAATGTAAGAACCACGATCGGACGTTATCGGCGGGATCACTCGCTCCCATCGAGAATTCTGGGCATTGGTCCCGGGGTTTTCGAAGTAGATTAGATGGGCGAGCTCGTAAGCTACCAGGACGTCTAGGTGACCATCACCGTTAGCATCTGCGATAGAAACATCCTCGGCCGCGGCCGCCTCGGGACCCGATGCCAAAGTAGACAGATGCCAGCGTGTGGGATCGCCTGTGCCCCAGGCGATTCGAACATAGCCAACCGGACTGCCGTCGTAGACGATGTCGGATTCGTGCACGGACACGACGTCCTCAAAGCCGTCCGCATTCAAATCACCCATCGCCAGACCGTCGCTTCCGGCAAGATCCGGCAACGCACCGATTCGCGGGTCATCGATGATGTGCTCGCGCCAGGAAATGAATCTGCCGTCGTCCGCTCGCGCGGTGGCTTTGGCGTCGGCAACCAGCGCCGATTCAACTTGGGCAAGGCTACCCAGAATAAGAACTGTCAGGATCAAAAAGTTGTCCCCTTGTCATCTTTCGGATCTGGCATGGTCTGACCGCAAGGCCTCGTGGAAACTCTCCGGCGCATTCGCCAGCGCATACGTCATGAAGGCCAGCGCCGCCAGATTCCTCCTCACCGCGTCGGGCTTGATCTTGTCGAACACGTGTCCGCGTCGGTGTGGTGGAGCATTATATAGCGGGACTGGTCGGTACGTAGCGCCACTCCGAGGACACCCTTTCTTGCCAGCGGTGAGATGTCCGCACCCATTCCCTGAATACCGCCGACATCCACCCGCGACGCCCCCACCGGCTCGAGGACGCGCGCCCATTGCTCCAAAGTGGCTCGTGCCGTTTCGAGACCAGGGTCTCCCGAATCGGGGACCGGGCCCGTTCCCAAAATGAGTTCGCCTCGACTGACGCGGAAACCGAAGGGATCGTCGGGTCCCTGATCGCCCTCGAGGGCTGCGACGTGCGCGCGGAGCTCATCGTCCGTGAGTGTCGCGTAGCGCTCACCGCCGAGATTACCGATCTCCTCACCCGTGTAGAGAACAACGCGGATGGTGCGCCGTGGAACGAGGCCGAGCTCTTTGAGGAGCCTCGGCACCTCCATCGAAATCGCACACCCGGCGGCGTTGTCGACGGCGGCGCTTCCTAGATCCCACGAATCGAGGTGCGTCCCGATGACGACGATCTCGTCCGGACGATCTGTCCCTGAGAGCTCGCCGATCACGTTGGCCGACTCGACCTCGCCTTCCGAGCGGGGAGTGAGGACGATTCGCACCCGAGGTCTCTCGCCCGCTGCAACAGCCTATGCAATAGATCACCCGACTCCACGTTGACCGCGGCATTCGGGATGCGCGGTGCGTCGTCGGCGTAATACATCGAGCCGGTATGCGGCGCGCCCACGCTGCGGGTGCCGGTCGATCGGATCAGAGCCGCCACGGCACCGAAACGCGCCGCTTCGACGGCACCGTGACTGCGCGAAAACGAATCACCCTGCCGTACGCGTTCATGGGCTCGAGAGAAGGATCCAAGGGCGTGTGGTAATAGACGATCTTGCCTCTGACGATATCGTTGAGCTGATCGAAACGTGTGATTTCGACCACTTCGGCGGTGATCCCCTCGGGCGGCGTTGCGACGCTTCCCCCAAGTGCGGTAAAAGGGAGTCGTTGATTCGAAGGGCTCAAGAGCTCACCCGTCTCGACACCTCGGACCCAGCGCGGGACCATGACCGGCTGCAAACGGACGTTGGATAGTCCGTCCGCACGCATCCTCTCCGCGGTCCATCGAATCGCCTTCTGCTCTTGCTCGGATCCCGCCAGACGGGGACCGATCCAATCGGTGAGGTGTTGCGTGATCTCGATGACGCTCGTGTTCGCTCGCGCCGCGTCGATGATGCGGGTGGCGATCTCTTGAGAGGGGCCTGGCGTCTGGCCTCTGAGAGACGTTGCCCAAAGCATGATGAGACCAGCGACTATGAGGCTCGCGGGACGGGACGTCGTATACCTCCTGCTCCGCTAGATATCAGAAAACGGAACTTTTTCCCAAGAAGAAGACCTTGTTTTCCTCGAGCCTCGGTGGCAGACTTGCCGGGCCATGGCTCGGAAGTTCCTCTTGCCGACGTCGATCCTGACGATCGCGATCGCTTGCGCATCCCAACCCCAACCCCAACCCCAACCCGATCCCACGCCAGAGGTCTATTTTCCAGGCCCCGGCGATGCCTGGATCCAAAAGGCGCCCGAAGAGGTTGGGATGACCAGCGAAGGAATCGCCAAGGCGATGGCGACCACGAAAAAGTACGCAGCCGACATTCCGATGGATCCCGCGGAGATGATGCGCATCCGCATCGCCGAGGAGCCTCATAACGAGCTCATCGGCCCCACTAAGGAACGAGCCGAAGTCAACGGCATCGTTCTCCGGGATGGCTACATCGTGGCCGAGTTCGGCGACACGAGGCGTGTCGACATGGGCTTCAGCATCACGAAAAGCTTTCTTGCCACCACCGCGGGCCTGGCTTTCGACCAGGGGCTCATCGAGAACTTCCATGATCCGGTGAAGAAGACCGTCGATGACGGCGGTTTCGATTCTCCGCACAACGCCAAGATCACCTGGCACCACTTCCTGCAGCAGACGAGCGAGTGGGAGGGGACACTCTTCGACAAGCCGCACTGGGCCGAGGAGAAGCCGGGGCACGTACGTCGAGAGCCCGGTGCCGTTCTCGGACATAACGACGTGCGCGTCAACCGTCTCTCCTTGGCGCTGCTCCGATTGTGGCAGCAGCCGTTACCCGATGTCCTGAAGGAATACGTCATGGATCCCATCGACGCGTCCGATACTTGGCAGTGGCACGGTTACCGGAACTCCCAGGTGGATGTGGATGGAGAGAAGATGCTGTCCGTCAGCGGGGGAGGTCACTGGGGCGGTGGCGTGTGGATGAGTACGCGCGACCTGGCACGTTTCGGCTATCTACATCTCCGACGGGGCAAGTGGAAGGACCAGCAACTCTTGTCCGAGCAGTGGATCGATGCGGCTTTGGTCCCTTGCGATGTCTATCCTGACTACGAGTACGGCTATATGTGGTGGGTCAACACCGAGGGCAAGAATTGGCCTCGGGCTCCGCGAACGAGCTTCGCGGCGCGTGGCGCCGGGTCGGGGATCGTTTGGGTGGATCCGGAGAATGGCCTCGTTTTCGTTCTGCGCTGGTTCGATTGGAGCAAAGGCGACGAGATACTGTACGACCTCGTCGCAGCGGTGAAACAATCCGGCTAGAGAACCGGCCGCCATGTCCGAACCATCGAGCGTCGCTCAGACCAGACGCTGGCGTGATGTCGCCGCCGGAGCGATGGGCAATCTTATCGAATGGTACGACTGGGCCATCTACGGGCTCCTGGCGCCGGTGTTCGCGTCCCAGTTTTTCCCCGAGCAGGACGCGCGAACCGCGCTCCTTCTTACCTTTCTCACGTTCGCACTCGGGTTTGTCGCTCGCCCTCTCGGCGGCGTATTCCTATCACCCTACGGGGACCGTTTCGGCCGAAAGAAACTGCTCGCTCTGACGGTAGGAACGATGTGCCTGGCGAGCCTGGGGATCGGGCTGACGCCGAACTACAGAACGATCGGGATCGCAGCCCCGTTGATCCTTGTGGTATTCCGTCTGGTCCAAGGCGTCTCGGCCGGGGCGGAGTGGGGTGGAGCGAGCGCTTTGTTGGTCGAGCACGGCGGTCCGGGCCGACGGGCGTCGGCCGGCTCTCTTCAGCACGTCGGTGCCGGGTTGGGCACTCTTTTCGCAACGGGCGCGGCGGCGGCAACGGCCTCGTGGATTCCACAACCCGCGCTGGGGGAGTGGGGTTGGAGGTTGCCCTTCTTGCTCGGGGGAGTGATGGCCGGCTTTGTCCTTTACCTTCGCGTCTCGATGCGAGAGACCGCTGAGTTCAGGCAAGTAGAGCGGGCCGGCCGCGTGGCGCGCCACCCGCTGGTGCAAGTCGTACGCCGGTACCCGAAGGAATCGTTACGCGTGGCGGGGCTGAGCGTTGGCGTCACCGTCACTTACTACATCTGGATGTCGTTCCTGCCTACCTATGCCTTCCTCGTCGGCGGTCTGCCGCTACATCGGGGTCTCACTGGTAACCTCATCGCGCTGATCTTGTTTATCCTCGTCGTCCCACTGATGGCGCAGCTTTCCGATCGCGTCATCGGGCCGAAGCCGTTGTTGGTAGGACACGCCTTGGGGTTCGTGCTTCTGGCATGGCCGCTGCTGCGAGTGGCCCAAACTGGCTCCTTCGGCTGGTATCTCGTCGCGGCAGTAACCGGCTCGTTGCTTCTCGCGAGCGTTGGGGCGGTGCTCGCCGCGGTGCAGGCCGAGCAGTTCCCCGCCGAGGTTCGTTCCACCGGCATCGGCTTCCCCTACGCGGTGACGGTCGCGGTTTTCGGAGGCACCGCGCCCCTCGTCGCCACGGCGCTCATCTCGAAGGAACTCGGCGGATGGATTCCGTTCTACGTGATGGCCGCCCAAGCAGTCACCGCCGCGGTGGCGCTGGTGATGCCCTATTCTCCGCACTCGACACCCACCTCCGCCGATCTTTCGACCGACCGCTCGCGCTCGGTAGCCTGATAGAGAAACGCCAATGGACGTTGATTGGCTATTGTTCAACGCGCACGTCGAAACGTTCGATCC
The DNA here is from genome assembly GCA_965219415.1 of Candidatus Marinacidobacterales bacterium. Taxonomy (GTDB): domain Bacteria; phylum Acidobacteriota; class Vicinamibacteria; order Marinacidobacterales; family DATDRI01; genus CBDCNP01. Next base: position 4,086,820 of record CBDCNP010000002.1, on the reverse strand, counting down.
GAGTCGACCCAGCGCGGACGCCCTCGCCATCGCCGACGGTCGCTTCGCGGCGGTCGGTGAACGGGAGGAGCTCGAAAGAATGGCGAGCGTGGAGACGCGCCGCACCGATCTGGGCGGGGCGACCGTTTTTCCGGGTTTTTGCGACACGCACATGCACCTGCAGAAGGTAGCCCACGACCTGGCTATGGTGCACCTAGGCGATGCTCGGAGCCTAGCTGACGTGCTCGGAGCAGTGAATGACCACGCTCGCCGTCTCCCCGAGGGCACGTGGATCCGTTCCTTCGGCGATACCGCTCTCTGGCACGAACGGAATCTGTCCGAGCAGCGGCTACCCACTAGCGAGGAACTGGATCGGGCGGCACCCGCTCATCCGGTTTTCCTTTACCGCCGTCCGCAGCGCGCGGTTCTGAACCGCCTGGCGGCCTCGACCCTTGCCGCCAAGCTTCAGGAGCTTCCGGCCGGTCAATCCGGTCAATGGGACAGCACGACCAGAATCCTAAGCGGACCGGCGGTGCGAACGGTCAACGACAATCTCTACCGTCTCGGCTCTGAAGACCGTGAGCACGAGCTGGCTTTGCTCAAGGACGCCTGCGTTCAACTGCTCGCGATGGGCATCACGACCATCGTCGATCCCGGACTGGCCGCTGGGTTCGACGAGGGGTGGGAACTTTATAAGACAGCTCGCTCTCGTGACACGTTGCCGCAACGCGTTCGACTGATGAACCGATTCGACTACCGACGCTCTTTCGCGGAGGAACTCGCTCGCCTTCTGGCCAGCGCGGCGTTTCCGCTCGATGGTGACGACCGCCTCCAGGCGTGGGCGGTCAAGCTGCTTCTTGACGGCGAATTCTCGGGCTCCTGGATGAGGGCCGGCGAGGAGCTCGCCGAGCCAGGGACGCCGCGCTACAGCGACGAGGAGCTCCGCACCATCGCCTCGCTCTGTGCGGAGCGAGGATGGCCCCTCTGCATTCATGTGATGGGAGGTGCGGCGATCGAAGCGGTTATCGACGTGGTTCGAAGTGTTCGTCGAGAAGGGGCGACCCTGGCCCCCGGACAGGTGACGCTCGCACACGCTTTCCTCATGGATACCGGCGACATGCTCGCTTGCCGGGAGCTGGGTATCGGAGTGTCGGTGCAGCCACTCTTGGCATACGTCTTCGTCGAGGAGATGCGCGAGGCATGGGGACCGCTCGCCGGTCGCTCGAACCCGCTGGCCAGTATGCTGTCGCTCGGCGTCGACGTGGCCGCCGGCTCGGACACGCTTCCGTGCCCGCCGCTTCTCGGCGCCAAGATCGCAGTAACGCGCCGGGCCTGGGACGGCTCGAGTTTGGGGGACAAGGAGGCGCTCGACCCGACTCGGGCAATCGGATTGTTAACACGCGCCGGGGGCGTCTACATCGGGGCCGACGTTGGCACGATCGCGCCTGCCGCCGCTGCCGATTTCGTCGTGTGGAGTGAAAATCCGCTGACCAAGGATCCGGACGACTGGCCGTCGATGACGCCCACTCTCGTCGCCATCGATGGGCAGACCGTTTGGTCGGCTCCGGACGCGCCGGCGGGCTTCTTATGAAGACCCTGGGGCCCATCGAGCTCGCCCTGCTGAACAATCGCATCGAAGGCATCATCCGTGCGATGATCAATACGCTGCGGAGAAGCGCACGGTCGGTGATCCTCGCCGGCGCACGCGACTGCTCGTGCGCCGTCCTCACACCTGCAAGCGAGTTGCTCGCGGTCGATGAAAGCATTCCCATCCACGTATTCCGCGGTGCGGACCTGATGGCGAAATCGATGATCGAGCTCCATCCGGATTTTCGGCGTGGCGACGCGTTCCTCCACAACTCCTCCTACCATGGAAATTCACACGCTGCAGACTGGGCCATCTTAGTTCCGGTGATCGATAACGAGGGGGTTCACCGCTTCACGCTCTTGTCGAAGGGACACCTCGCGGACACCGGCAACTCCATCCCCGCGACGCGTCACTTCCGGGCTAGGGACGTCTACGAGGAAGGCGCGTTGATCTTCCCAGCGGTCAAGGTGCAAGAAGACTACGCGGACATCGACGACATCATCAACATGTGCCGCATGCGGATCCGGATACCGGAGCTTTGGTACGGCGACTATCAGGCCCTGGTCGGCGCGGCGCGAATTGGCGAGAGACACTTGTTGGAGCTCTTGCGCGAGGTCGGACCGGAGGTCCTCGAAAGTTATGCGCGGCAGTGGCTGGATTACAGCGAGCAGCGAATGGCTGGCGCTATCTCGCGCCTGCCAGCAGGCTCGGTAACCGTGTCCGGACGTTATGACCCGGTACCGGGCTTTCCCGAGGGGATCCCACTCAATGTTGGCGTCAGCGTCGATCCGGAGGAGCGGAGGGTCGAGGTGGATCTTCGCGACAATATCGACTGTGCGCCGAATGGCCTCAACTTGAGCGAGGCCACCGCCGCCACCGCCGGATTGATCGGCGTCTTTGCTAGTCTCGACGAGTTCGTGCCCACGAATGCCGGAAGTTTCCGTCGTGTCGAGGTCCTCCTCCGCGAGAACTGTATCGTGGGGATACCTCGGCACCCGACCAGCTGTTCGCTGGCCACGACCCATCTCGCTGAACGCGTTGCCAAACAAGTGACGATGGCGATGGCCGAGCTCGGTGACGGCTACGGAATGGCCGAGGTCGGTGCGACACTGCCGGCAGCTTGGGCCAAAATCTCGGGGATCGATCCGCGACACGGTAACCGCCGGTTCGCGGATGGTCTCGTCCTCGGAACCACCCACGGCGCGGGCGCACCCAAAGCCGACGGCTGGCTGACGCTGGCCGGGATCGGGTCGGCGGGGACGATGATGCGAGATAGCATCGAGGTGGATGAGCTCAGGCACCCGATCATGATTCACGAGGAGCGCTTGATCCCGGACAGCGAGGGAGCAGGGCGCTTCCGAGGCGCGCCGGGCGCCTACGTCGAGTTCGGGCCGCTGGATACTCCCATCGAAGTGATCGGCGGCAGCGATGGAACCCACTTCCCCTCGCGTGGCGTGCGTGGAGGTGGCACCGGCGCACCGGCTGCACAGTTGAAGCGCGGCCTGGACGGCAAACTCTCGGAAGATCTCGGCTGGGGATTCCGTGTCACTCTCGAGCCCGGCGAAAGAATCGTCTCGAAATGCTGTGGCGGGGGTGGCTACGGACCGCCAGAGGAGCGGGATCCCTTGCGGGTCCTGCACGACGTCCGCGAAGGTTGGGTCAGAGTGGAACGCGCCTGCGAGGTGTACCGCGTCGCGATCACGGCGGCAAACGAGATCGACGAGGACGAAACCCGAAGACTCCGTGGCGAGAGCAAACACAAAAGCCGATGAGCGAGCTCGAGGAGCTCCGTTTGGGAGCAGATGTCGGAGGGACTTTCACGGATCTCATCGTGGACGGTCTCCCCGGCGGCCTGCGCTTGTTCAAGAGCTCCACGACGCCGGATGACCCGACCCGAGGATTGCTCGACACCATCGGGATCGCTGCGGACAGTCTCGGTCTATCCAAGCGGGATCTTCTCGGCCGGGCGACGCAGATTGTTCACGGCACGACGCGAGCCACGAACGCGATACTCACGTCCTCTACGGCGCGTACCGCCTTGTTGTGCACGGAAGGGCACCCCGACACCTTGCTGTGGCGAGAGGGGGGCGGGCGCCTTCGCACCCTCGACTTCTCTCAACCCTTCCCGGAACCGTACGTACCCCGCGCCCTGACGTTCGAGATCCCGGAACGAATGTGTTGGGATGGCACTGTTCACAAACCGCTCGACGAATCGGCTGCCCGTGCCACCCTCGCGCGTCTGGGCGACATCGAAGTCGAGGCCGTCGCGGTTTGTCTCCTCTGGTCCATCGTCAACCCCGCCCATGAGCTCATTCTCGGAGATCTCATCGAGGAAATCCTTCCCGGCGTCCCGTACACGTTGTCGCATCAATTGAATCCAACGATTCGAGAATACCGACGGGCGTCTGCCGCCTCGATCGATGCGTCCCTCAAGCCGCTGATGTCGAGATACTTCGCGGGCATTGGCCAGACATTGAAGGAGGAAGGATTCGCGGGTCGGCTACTAACCCTCACGTCTTCTGGCGGCGTGCTGGACGCGGATCGAGCTGCGCGCGCCCCGATTCACTCGGTGGGTTCGGGCCCGGCAGCCGCGCCGAGTGCGGGCCAGCATTATGCTCGGCTCGACGCGTCCGTCGACACTGCGATCGTGATGGATGCGGGAGGAACCACGTTCGACGTAAGTCTTCTGCGCGGCGGAGAGATTCCCTGGAATCGCGAGGCCACTGTGGGGCCGTTCCCGGGATTCATGCTCGGGTTTCCGTCGCTCGACGTTCGGTCAATCGGGGCCGGTGGTGGATCCATCGCGTGGGTCGACGACGGTGGGCTACTGCACGTGGGTCCCGAAAGCGCCGGCTCCGAGCCGGGTCCCGCTTCCTACGGTCGCGGTGGTAGGGAGCCGACCGTCACCGATAGCGCGGTCCTACTCGGCTACATCGATCCCGAGTACTTCCTCGGTGGGAACATGGTGCTCGATCCGGACCTCGCTACCGCCGCGGTGGAACGTCGGGTTGGGAAACGGCTGGGGCTCGGAGCCGAAGAAGCAGCCGGCGCCATCTTCGAGCTGGCATGCGAGCGCATGGTTATCGCAATCGAAGAGATCACTCTCAACCAAGGCGTCGATCCCCGCCGAGCGATCATGATCGGCGGAGGTGGCGGAGCCGGCCTGTACTCCGTACCTATTGCGCGGCGCTTAGGCGTCCGGCGCATCGTCGTGCCCGAGACGGCGGCGGGGCTGAGTGCCACCGGTGCGCTGGTCTCGGATCTTCGCAGCGACAAATCGGCTTTCCTGGCGACCGACACCGAAGCGTTCGACTTCGTCGGAGTGAACGCCACTCTGGCCAAGCTCAAGCGGCTCAGCGAAGCGTTCATCACCGAATCCGGTGTGCCGCCTGAAGGGGCTTCTATTAGATTCGCGGTCGAAGCGCGCTACCCTCGTCAGCACTGGGAAATCGAGGTGCCGCTGCGCGTCGAGGCTTTCGCGGGAGTCGAGGACATCGAGGTGCTGCGGCGCGATTTCCACGCCACCCACGATCGTATCTTCGCGCACCGTGACGAGCGCTCGAAGGTTGAGTTCGTCGCTTGGCATGCCAGCGCACGGTGCCCTCTACCCGATTTGACTCAGGCGGAAGTACCGGTTGGCAAGGCCTGGCCAGAGCCGAGGACCGAGCGCGCTGCTTTCTTTGGTCGCAGTTCCCGCCCCACACCGGTCTATCGGCTCGAATCGCTCGCCAGCGGGGACACTCTATCGGGGCCGGTAATCGTGGAAACCCCCGCAACGACGATCGTGGTACCGCCGGACGCGGTCGTGACGCGCGCTCCCTCCGGGTCGCTGATCCTTGATCTGGTAGAGGGCGGTCCCCGCATGAGTCCGCTATCAAAGATCCGTAGCGAGGCACGGCGCTGAGGTCACAGCGGTTTGGGAGATCGGAACGAAGGAGACGAGACGACCCGGGCTCAGTCCACGACCTCGAATTCCTGAACGCTTCGCCGTAGGTGCGCGGATCTTATCGGTTGTGTGTACGAAGTCCCTTCCTTATTATCGTCTCATCGTCGGCATAAATGACACGGATCGAGAACGGCGCCAACGTTTGCTCAACTGGTTGAGCCATCAATATATATAACGTCACAGGCGGTTTAGATCCGTTTAGGCTGTCGTCATCTCTTACACTTTTGCTCGGCTGGGCTGCTACAATCTGCTGATTCTAAAAAAGGTTTCTTTCGGTCCGTTTCTTGCTTATAGCCTAGGTACTGGACGACCAGCGAGACCCAACCAGCTCGCGAGGTTCATATCTAGAGGGAGATATAAGCCATGCGCGCTTCACTCACTTCGATCGTCGCAACCCTTTGCCTACCGGTTAGCCATTCTGCCGACGCCGACTTCGTTTTTGATTTCAGTACCGCGGACAGGACCTTTCTAGGCGGCGGACCACTTGACCCGGCTCCAACGCCCGTGCCGGGTCCAGGCGATTTCGTCCCCGTTCCAGGACCGACGTTCTTCCTGGTCGGCAATCTGACGAATTCCTGCGGCTTGTTTCCTCCACGGGACCCGAGACAAGGCGTGGGGTTGAGTTGCCCTGCGATGCCGGAGCTTACCAACCGCATCGATTATGACACCGGTGCCGACACCTTCACCTTGACGCAGGACACCGAGTTGCTCCTGCAGGTGATCGTCAAGCTGGGCCACCCTGAGGCACCCCTTGGCGACAAATTGCGGGACCAGAATCAGCTCGAGCAGTTCGACATCTTTCTTAAGGATCCCAGCAGCTTGGTGACGCTGGAACTCGCGCAGCTCCTCGATGATGTGAATGAGAACGACGGAGAAGTGCCGAACGGTTACTACCGGTACGTCTACCAGCCCATGGTCGTTGCAGCGGGGACGTGGTTTCCGTCTTTTGAGGCTCGTGACGGAAGCATCGAGTTCCTAACACAGTTGTCGCGAGTGCCGGAGCCCGGCACCATGTCCCTTTTCGGTCCCGGCCTGGCGGGCCTCGCCTTGGTCTGGTGGCGACGCCGGCGCACGTCCTAAGAAACTTCTCTCCGCGAAGGAACGGGATTGACCATAGCCGCACCGCCTCCGGGAAATTAGCCTTCGCCCAGTCGTGGATCTTCAATCGGGACACCTCTTCGTCCAAGAAACCGGCGTGTGGAGCCCCGAACTGTGAAACAAGTAACTTCCCGCTTTTAGGGTCCGACTTCCCTGAGCATTTACCGCACTACCGGCCAGAAGGTATCCTTCTTGGTTGCTCCCGGCGATGCCCAGCGGGCACCGTCGGGGTATACTTGGCGCCGACTGTGACGCAATTGAAAGTGTGCCAATCTTAGTTGGGAATTGAAACGGCTCCAAACCCCGTGGTTTGATGGCGTTGGACAAAACAAAATCAAGCCGCGAAGAAAGGAGCCGAGATGGGAAGTCTGCTACGTTCGGTCAAGAAACGCAAGAAGTCGCGTCGTTTGGGTGAGGTCGAGATGGTGAGGCATGAGGATTACGGGGAACTCGCGCTGGACGCCAAGGTAGAGATGATCCGTTGGTTGGTCCCCCTTGGTCTAATGCACGTTCACGAGTTGCTCGACGACGAAGTGAAGGCGTTGGCGGGAGAGCGATACTCTCGCAAGGACGAGCTGGAGCGCGGTCGCCGTCCCGGAAGCAACCCGGGCACGGTAGGGCTTGGCGGCCAGCGGGTACCGATCCGTGTGCCACGGGTTCGGAGCATCGAGGGAGGAGAGATTCCGCTTCGCTGCTACGAGGCGGTGAGCCACGGCGGTGAGGTGAATGATCTTCTGCTGAAACGAGTTCTCTACGGAATCTCTTGTCGCAACTACGAGGCGGCAGCGGAAGCGATTCCGGGCGCCATCGGGCTGTCGAGCTCAACGGTGTCCCGAGGGTTCGTGCAAGCGAGCGCTGCGAAGCTGCGGGAGATGCAGGAACGGGATCTGACCGGCGAGGATGTGGTGGCGCTGTTTCTGGATGGGAAGACATTCGCCGAGGCAACGATGGTCGTGGCTCTGGGCATCACGCTTTGCGGGGAAAAACGCTTCTTGGGCTTCGTGGAGACGGACACGGAGAACGCGCAGGTGTTGACGCCGTTCCTGCGTTCACTGCTCGAGCGGGGACTCGATATCTCCCAGGGTCTGCTGGTGATCATCGACGGCGGCAAGGGTCTCCAAGCGGCAGTCAAGAAGGCATTCCGTAAGCGGGCCCTGATACAACGCTGCCAGTGGCACAAACGTGAAAACGTAGTGAGCTACCTGTCCAAGGGCGAGCAGGCGTCATGGCGCAAGCGGCTCCAGTGGGCCTACAACAGGCCGGAGTACGAAGAGGCCCTCACTGCGCTCGAGCAACTCCACGGTGAGTTAGAAGAGCGGAACCAATCCGCAGCTGGCAGCCTGGAGGAAGGCCTCGAGGAGACGCTGACGTTGCATCGACTCGGCGTGCACGCGGTGCTGGGCCGTTCGTTCAAGACGACGAACTGCCTTGAGTCCGTCAATGCTCTCGTCGAGGAACGCTGCGCGAAGGTCGACCACTGGAAGAACTCGAGCCAACGCCAGCGCTGGTTGGCAACGGCGCTCGTAGACATCGAACCGCGCTTGAGGAAGGTAGTGGGCTACCGCCATCTTCCCAAGCTTCGCGAAGCTCTCAAGCGGGAACTGAAGATCGAGGCGAAGACATCAACCGTATCGAAGAAGAAGGTCGCTTAAACGTGAGCCGTGGAGAGTTTCAACTAAGAATGGGCTTGACTCACGCAATTCATTTCCGGAGGTGAGTCATGACTTTATTTGGTAAGAGCCTCTCCGATTATCTGCAATTCGTCCGTACCGGCATTATCGCCATCCTCGCCATGGGAGTGCTTCGCTTCATCGTGGGGGCTTCCGGCGTCCCGTATGATCGCGCCACGCATCTGGTCAGCATGACCATTGTCACAGCGCTGGCGGCGCTCATCTACGGTCAACAGGCCAAGGCCAATGGCTTCGGTGGCTATCGGCATTTGCTCCCCGTGGCCTTCTTGTTGTCGGCGACGCTGTACGGGTTCATCATCGTGGCGATCCTGGTCGAGGGTTTCGGCGGTATTCACGGTTGGTTCCATGCCCCGGGGGCCGGGAACGCTCCGGCGGGCATGGGAATGGGAGAGCACGTCGTCGGGCAGCTTATCGTTATGTGTTTCTCGATTGTCATGTCGTGGGGCATTGCGAGCCTAGGTTTTTTGCTTTCACGGCCCTTGGGTTACCTGCGTAACGCCTTCTTGCTCTTGGCGGCGGTTGCCGTGTTGCGGATGCTGGTGGGAGCTCTGGGAATTCCCTACGCCATCGGAACGTGGTTGACGAGCCTCACCTTGTTGGCGATGGCCCTGTCTTTCTACTATGGCTACCGCGCTCCCGCCCGCGGTTTCGGCGGATATGGCCACATGGTTTTAGTGGGTGTGCTGATGGCGGCATGCTTCACGTTGCTGGTGGTCTACGGCATCAATGTCACGGAGGGTCTGGGCGTTGCCAATTACGTCCATGCCCCCGGCCAAGGCTTCCAGCCCGCCGATATGTCCCAGGCACAGCACGTCCTTGGACATCTCCAGGTTTCCATCGTGGTGACGGTTTTCTTGAGCCTTCTCGCGGTGGCGGGCTTCGCGGTGGGCAAGCGGAAGGCTCCAACTCCCGCCAGTCAGGCGGCGTGATCTGTAGCTGAAAAACGGAGAGGAGAACCGATGCGCGTGCGATGGATGATGCTGGTGGGGATTGTCTGGCTGAGTCAAGCTGCGGCTGCAGCGTCCGACGAGAGGCTTGGCCGTCTCAAGGAAGAAGCGCTCGCCGAGGTGGAGAACCGGGCCAAGCTCACCCAGGTGATGGTGGACAGCATCTTCAGTTTCGGTGAGCTTGGTTTTCAAGAAATCGAAACGTCCCGCTTCGTGACGGGGATCCTCGAGGAGAACGGCTTCAGCGTTGAGCGAGGAGTCGCCGGTATTCCCACCGCTTGGGTGGCGCGATGGGGCTCGGGCAAACCGGTGATCGCGTTCGGCAGCGACATCGACGGCATCCCCAAAGCCTCTCAGAAGCCGGGGGTGGCGTACCACTCTCCCATCGTCGAAGGAGCCCCGGGTCACGGCGAGGGGCACAACTCCGGCCAGGCCGTCAACGTCACCGCGGCCCTGGTGCTGAAGGAGATCATGGAGCGAGAGAACATCTCGGGTACCTTGATGCTCTGGCCGGGAGTCGCGGAAGAGCTGGTGGCTACCAAGGCCTATCTCGTGCGGGAGGGTGTGTTCGATGTCGTGGACATGGTTTTCTTCACTCACGTCAGTCACAACCTCAACGTGAGCTGGGGAGACGCGGCTGGAAACGGATTGGTCTCGGTGGAGCACACCTTTACCGGCAAAGCGGCGCACGGCGCCGGTGCCCCCTGGCGGGGTAGAAGCGCGCTCGATGCGGTGGAGCTGATGAACGCGGCGTGGAACTTTCGTCGCGAGCATCTCCGCCTTCCCACTCGCATCCACTACGTGATCACCAACGGCGGCGATCAGCCGAACGTCGTGCCTCCGCTGGCATCGGTCTGGTACTTTTACCGCGAGCTCGACTACGATCATATCAAGCGCCTCTACGACATCGGCGCGACGATCAGCCAGGCTGCCGCGGCGATGACCGAGACCGAAGTCGAGTCGCGAATTCTGGGGTCTGCATGGCCGAGGCACTTCAACAAGGTGATCGCCGAGACGATGTACGAGAATATCGTACAGGTCGGTCTGCCGGAGTGGAGCGAGGCCGACGTGGCGCTCGCCTTGGCTCTGCAAGCGGAGATGGGATTCGACCCGGAGGAGGAAAACCGCGGCCCATGGTCTGGTGTTGCCGGTCTCCGGACCGAGCTCACGGAGATCCGTGGGCCGGCTCCCAAGCCTCGCACTGGAGGAGGCTCGGACGATATCGGCGACGTGTCTTGGGTCGTACCGACGGTGACGCTTCGCTACCCGGCCAACTTCGCAACGGGGGGTGGTGGCCACCACTGGTCGAGCGCGGTGGCGATGGCGACGCCGATCGCGCACAAAGGCTCAACGGCTGGCGCCAAGGTACTGGCGTTGACCGCCCTGGATTTTTTTCTCGATCCGGAGAAGGTTCGAGCCGCGTGGAGTTACTTCAATGACGTGCAGACCAAGGACAGGGAATACACGCCTTTCATTGGGGAGTCGGACTCGCCCGCCGTCCACTTGAACACCGAGAGAATGGGTGATTTCCGTGAGGAGATGCGGAAGTACTACTACGACCCCTCGAAGTACGACACCTACCTCGAGCAGCTAGGCATCGAGTACCCGACGGTGCGACCGGGGGATCGGTAGGGGCCGGAGTCTCTATCCGGCCTCTCAGTCCACGACCTCGAACTCCTGAACGATGTCCGGGTCGCCGTCGTAGTGCACCAGGACCAGACGCTCTTCGTCCAAGAAGCCGGCGTGTGGAGCGCCGGCGCTGTGAAACAGGTAACTCCCGGCCTCTAAGGTACGACGTCCCTGGGCATCGATCGCACTACCGGCGAGAAGGTATCCCTCTTCGTTACTCCCGGCGATGGCTGCGAAACGCACTTTCTTTCCGGGCCGGTGGGACGAGCTTCAGCAAAAACGTCCAATGTGTGTCCTCACCTTCGGGCCGTCTAAGGACCTTGCACCAGCCACCGAACTCGCCGCTCTCGGGTTCTGGCGTGGAGGTCGCTCGAAACTCCGCGATCAAAAGAGACCGTCCGATTATCCATTACGCTGCCGCCGACCGAACAGCTAGACGTCGCCAACAATCTCTTGGTGACCCTATCGCCCGACGGTAGGCGCTTGGTGTACGCGGCCAGCAGTGGGAAAACGAGGCAGCTCTATCTGCGCGAGCTGGATGCGTTCGAGGCCAAACCCGTGGCCCAGACAGAAGGTGCACAGAATCCTTTCTTCTCTCCGGATGGAAGGTCGGTCGGTTTCTTTGCCGATGGGAAGCTCAAGAAGATCTCCGTCGAGGGCGGAGCCCCCACGGAGCTCGCGGAGGCCGCTTGGGGTCACGGAACCTGGGGAGCCGATGGGACTATCATCTACACACCGAGTTACAACAGTGGCCTTTGGAGAGTCTCCGACGCCGGCGGCACACCGGAGGAGCTGACCGCCCCTGAGGCTACCGAGGGCACGCTCGGTCATTGGTGGCCGCAAGCTTTGCCGGATGGCAAGACAGTGCTCTTCACCGCGTTCTCCACACCCGCCGAGACGTCGCGGATTGTTGCGCTGTCCCTGGAGACGATGGAACAGCAGACGGTGATGGAAGGCGGATCGTTCGGACGCTACGCACGCACCGGCCATTTGGTCTTTGCACGGCGGAACACGCTCATGGCGGCACCATTCGACCTCGCCCGGCTCGAAGCGACCGCGGCGCCTGTCCCCGTGCTCCAGGACGTTCCTTTGCATCCATCCAACGGTCATTCACAGGCAAGCTTTTCCGATGATGGTTCGCTCGTTTACATCCCGTCCTCCGTGCTGTCGGCAGATAGAGAGCTGGTCTGGGTGGATCGTACCGGTGCGATGGAGTCCGTCACCGACGTCCGCCGCCCGTATGCCCACCCCAGACTCTCACCCGACGGGAGCCGCGTGGCCCTGATGATCGAGGGCAGCAATCGAGACATATGATCCACGAGCTCGGACGCGGAACCCTGACCGCGCTTGACGTTCGATCCCACTAGCGACCAGAGACCGATTTGGACTCCGGACGGGACGAAGCTCCTGTACATGAGCGATCGCCCGGTCTTCGACCTCTTTTGGAAGCCGGCCGACGGAAGTGCCGAAGAGGAGCCCTTTTTCACGAGCGAATACGACAAACACCCGATGATGGTGTCGCCGGATGGCAAGGTGCTTGTATTCGTGGTAGGCCATCACGAAACCCGGGACCGACATCTGGTTTATCCCGCTCGAAGGCGACAAGGAAGCGCAGGTAGTTCTCAGCACACCGTTCAGTGAACCAGTCGCCGCCCTCTCTCCGAACGGCCGCTGGTTGGCCCACCAGTCCGATGAATCCGGACGGTTCGAGGTCTACGTCCAAGCGTTCCCTGGTTTGGGCGGCAAGTGGCAAATCTCTACCGAGGGAGGTACCGAACCTGTGTGGGCTCGGAACGGAAACGAGCTCTTCTATCGGAACGGCGACCAGATGATGGCGGTTCCCATCACGACCCAATCGGGATTCTCGGCTGGTGAGCCGCGCTTGCTATTCGAAGGCCGTTTCCAGCACTTCGAACGCCATCCGGGCTACGATGTGAACCTCGACGGCCAGCGGTTCTTGATGATCCGAACCCCGCCCGAAACGGCACCCCGAGAATTGAACGTGATCCTCAACTGGTTCGAAGAGCTCGAGCGGCTAGCGCCTACCAACTGAAGACTGGGGCGTTTCGTCTGGGAGGTGGGTTTGCCTTCTACAGGAGCCACGAGCCAACCGGTTCTCGGGTTACCTTTGTCGATGCGCCGAGGATCCGCGCCCGGAAGGACGCGCTCGAAATCACTGAAGAGCGCGGGGACACCGTGAGCTTCGAGCCATTCGCCGTCGTTCATCATGTTGAAATGAACGAGGCCGGCCTTTCCCACTTTCCCGATAGCTTGTCCTGCCATCAGACGGTCACCCACAGCCACGGTCACGCTTCCTGGTAGCAGGTGACCTCCTTGATCTCGAGCTCCAGATCTTTGTTGGTTGCGGCGACGACCCGGACATCGATCTTTCGGGGTGTGTGGTCCCCGACTCGGGTCACCTCTCCTTCTTGGAGCGCCCGGAGCAACTTGACTTGAAAGCCGGGGCTGGTCTCGCTCACCTCGTCGAGGAAAACCGTGCCACCGTTGGCGGCCTCTAGAAGCCCCACTTTGTCCGCCAGCCCTTCCTCCTTCTCAAGTCGCGCAATCGTGTCTTCTCCGAACGGAAGAATGGAGATGGAGGCCTTCTCGAACGTCTTATTCAGATCGCGGGCTGTCATGAGGTAGGTTTGAACTTTACCTTCTGCGTCATCGATGAGGCTGATCGTACAAGCGGGTTCGACGGTGGCACCCATGAGTCCCGCGAGAACGAGAGTCACCGGCAGCGCCAGCAACGGATCGAGCCCGCCGAACACCACCAGCGAGAAGTGGATGTAGGCCCCCACCATCATGAGCTCGCCCTGAGCGAAGTTCGCGACTTCCGTCGCCTTGTAGATCAGGACGAATCCCAGAGCCACCAGCGCATAAACGCAGCCCTGAGCCAAACCACCGATGCAGGCTTGTAGAAAAACCTCCATGGGTGTTGGCCCTCCCCGACCTGTCTTCTAGCAAGTCCTCTGGCAAGACCTGTACCAAAGAGGAGAGAAAAGGGCGCAAGCGCCCATGCGTCAAGGAGTTTGCCCACACGAGCGTCGGAGTCGAGTGCTTAGTGACTTATCAGTTCTTCGCCGCGTGACAAGTTACGAGTCAGTCGCGACGTGGTTTTATAGTCGGCGCGCCCGCTTTCTCTTCACGTCCTTCTTGTAGGAGGCTATTTAGATTTTTTTCGCGGCGTCTCATCACCATCTTTTCATGCTAAAAACAGCACCTGATCAAGCAAATTCGGAACGTCATGGCCAAATTCGGCGCCTCATGTCATGGGTTGCTAGCTTCCAAGACTTCCGCAACCGCCGATTCCATCGCGTCGGCAATCTGTTCGAGTGATGCTCGAGGCGTTCGGAACGGTGGCAGGGCATAGAGAACGTTGCCGAGCGGTCGCAGCCAGACGCCGCGCTCGAGACACACCTGCCGCATGCGACGGCCGGTGTCGGCGAGATAGCCTCCCGGGAGGTCAAGCTCGATAGCGGCGATGGTTCCTTGGATGCGAACGTCTTTGACGCCTTCACGGGACCGCATCGGCTCGATTCGCCCCCGCCAAAAGCTCTCGATCTGTCGCGGCTCGTCGCCGATGCCGTTTTCCATGAGCCTCCAGTTAGCAACACCTACCGCACACGAAAGCGGATGGGCGGTGAAGGAGTGGCCGTGAAAAAACGTGCGAGACCGATCCTCGGTGTCGAAGGCCTCGACGATGTGAGGCGCGACTAGAGTCGTGGCGATGGGAAGGATTCCCCCGGCAATGGTCTTCCCGGCACAGACTAGATCGGGTGTGATACCAGCGGTTTGATGCGCCCAAAGGGTTCCGGTACGACCACCACCGGTCATGACTTCATCGGCGATAAAGAGCACGCCGTGCTTGCGCGACACCTCCGCAAGCGCTGCTAGCGTTTCGGGGGAGTGCATGAGCATGCCGCCTGCCCCTTGTACCAGAGGCTCGAGGATGACGGCGGCGACTCGACTGCCTTCCCGTACGAGGAGTCTATCCAGGCTCTTCGGTGAAAGCGGGACGATCCGCGATTCGAAGAGCAAGGGCTCGAAGGTACCGAAGAATAGCGGGTCGCGACTCACCGCCATAGCGCCAAAAGTATCGCCGTGATAGCCGCCTTCGAAGCCGACGAACAAACGCCGCCCCGGCTCGCCACGGTGACACCAAAACTGATAGGCCATTTTGAGGGCGACTTCGACCGCGGTACTTCCGTTATCCGAGTAGAAGACACGGCCACCCGACCAAGGCATGCTGGCGAGCATCCGCTCCGCAAGCTCGATGGCGGGGGGATGCGTGACCCCCGCGAAAACGACATGATCGTATCGGCGCGCCGCTTCCCGGAGAGCCTTCATGAGCGGAGGGTAGCGATGCGCGTGCTGAATGGTCCACCACGAAGAGATGCCGTCGATGATCTGTCGGCCGTCTTCTAGAATCAGGAACTCATCGCACGAGTCGACGACGTTTAACGGTTCATCGGGATCTCTGAGGGAGGTGTAGGGATGCCACACCGAGCGCCGATCGCGCGCCACCCAGTCTTTGTCGATCGATGGATCGAGTGCGAGGGTCTCGCGTAGGGAGCGTAGGACATCGATTTGTTTCTGGGCACAACGACGCACGCCTTCTTCGTCGAACGCGGCAGGTGGCTCTAGCGTGAAAACGTCGAGACCCCCGTGCTGGCGAATCTTGGACTCGGCGTAGGTGTCTATTGGCCCGACGAGTACTAGTGCGCGAGGTTCGATGCCGTTTGCGCGAAGGGTCTCGATTGACTGAAGGGCTCGTCCCACCGCACCCACCGCCGTCGTGCCGACCAGCAAACTAAGCCTCTCGAATTGCCGGATGAGCTCGATCTGTAAAACGTTCGGACGAAGGGGTGAGAGGGGACTTCCAAAAGTCTCGATGAGAAGGGAACGCGTGTCTTCGGGAACGGCACCCAAGATTTCTCCGACGGCGGGAACCGAACGCCCTTCGCGCTCTGCGGCGACCTCGGGAGCCACCGCGTCGCGAAAGCGGGCGAGGGGAGGGTGGACTCGCGCTTCAGGTACGAGTCGTTCGACGGTTTCGGTGTCGGAGGGGCCGGTCTCTACCGGTTTCCAATACGCAAAGTCCTTCGGAAAGGCGGTCATCCAAAGGAGGGAGAAGGTTGTCTTCCCGGCGTCGGTATCGGTGCCGAGAATGATCGCGTCGCTCACGCGCCGGACTGTCTAGGACAGAAGTCCCATCGAACGAAACAGCTGGTCGTCGTCGCTCGTTTCGGGGTTGGGTGCGGTGAGGAGCTTCTCCCCGAAGAAGATCGAGTTCGCACCGGCGAAAAAGCAAAGGAACTGGAGCTCCCGGCTCATGCGGCTTCGGCCGGCGGCGAGTCGTACGCGTGCCTGCGGGAAGAAGATTCGGGTGGTCGCGATCAAGCGAACCATCTCCAGCCCTTTCACGGGAGGCGAATCTTCGAGAGGAGTTCCTGGCATCGGCATGAGGGCATTGATGGGAATGCTTTCCGGTGGGATCTCGCGCATCCGAAGCTCCGTCAAGAGCTTCAAACGATCTTCCACGCTTTCCCCCAACCCTAGAATGCCGCCACAGCAAACCGAGATTCCCGCCTTTTCTACCGCGTCTAGCGTCGCTAGCCGGTCGTCGTAGGTGCGCGTGCTCACGATATTCGGGTAGTACTCGCGCGAAGTATCCAGATTGTGGTTATAGGCGGTCAGCCCGGCCTCTTTGAGCGCTCGTGCTTGCTCGTCGTTGAGCATACCTAGCGTAACGCACGCTTCCATTCCGAGATCCCGTACGCCCCGCACCATCTCCAGGACGGCGTCGAAATCCGTGCCGTCTTTCACCGAACGCCACGCCGTGCCCATGCAGAACCGTGAGGCGCCTGCTGCCTTCGCTGTGAGCGCCTTGGCGAGCACGTCTTCGGTCGCCATGAGAGCGCTCGAAGGGACCTCGGTATTGTAATGGGCGCTCTGGGCGCAGTAGCCGCAGTCTTCTGGACACCCGCCCGTTTTGATGCTGAGTAACGCGCAGCGCTGGATGTCCTCCGGCTTGTGAGATGCCCGGTGGACCCCTTGTGAGCGGTAGAGAAGCTCGGGCAGAGGGAGGTCGTAGACACTTCTGAGCTCCGCCAAAAGCGTGCTTCGTCGATCGGTCTCGTTTGTCGTAACCATGCGGAGATTGGATCCTAGGGGATTCGGTCCGCGCGCGCAAGAACGTTCCGGTATGGCGTTATCGCAGCAACCGGTTGAGGACGCGGCGGCCTTGGCTAAAGGCCCAGGGCATCGAGCGCGTCGTGCAACTCGGCGCCATTTTGGAATCGCTGGCCGGGATCCTTGGCGAGGCAGCGTAGCAATATCGCGGAGAGTTCCTCCGGGACTTCCGGGCGAAGGTTCCGCGGGGAGGGAGGGGGAACCTCTATGTGCATCCTGCACATTTCCTGCAAGTCATCAGCGAAGAAGGGTCGCCGGCCAGTCACCATCTCGAAGGTCACGACGCCGAGCGCGTAGAGGTCGGAACGATGGTCGACTCTCGCACCCGTGATTAGTTCCGGCGAAGCGTACACCGGGGTGCCGAGGAAGACGCCGCTCTTCGTGATCTCCGGCCCGTCGAGAAGACGTGCCACTCCGAAGTCGGCGATCTGTGGCTCTCCGGTTTCGTCGATCAATACGTTCGAGGGTTTGATGTCGCGGTGGAGCACCTTCGACTGGCGAGCGACGTCCAAGGCCGCCGCAAGCTTGGCGGCGATCGCCACCGCTCTGCCGATCGCAAGCGGAGCCTCCTTCGAGATGACGTCGGCCAGGTCGGGACCCTTCACGTATTGCATGGTCAGGTACCGCTGACCATCGTCGTCACCGAGATCATAGATCTTGAGAATATTCGGATGGGTGAGGTTTCTCGAGAGCAAGACCTCACGGCGCAGCCTGGTCACGGCCTCCTCTTCGGCACAATACTCCGGTTTGAATAGCTTGACTGCGACCACGGTGTTGAGGAGCGTGTCGTGCGCTTTGTACACCTTGCCGGTCTCGCCTTGTCCGAGCAGCCCCAGGAGCTCATAACGATTGTCGATTCGGCCGAAAGACTCCGATACCGCTCCGGTGACGAGGTGCGCGTCCTGGATGGTGGGCTGGATCAGACCGGGATCGCCGGGACGTGCGCGCTCGGTTCGCGGAAGCTCACGGAACCAACGCTTGAAGAAGAAGTTCGCCAGGGTGTAGTCGCCGTTGGCGGTTCGCCGGATGAATCCGAGGTTTTCTAGCCGCGATAGATCACCACTCAAACCGGCCGACTCGATGCCTAGCGTCCTCTGTATGACGTGAGTGGTCGCCTCGTTCTCGTCGCCGATAATGCGAATGATGTTGCGCTCGGTCTCGGTCAACATCTCGAAGTCGACCGCGAAGAAGTGACGCACCATCTGATCGGTGGCGATCTCCTCGATCGCCTGCTCGAGCTCCATTCGCTCGACGTAACGCTCGCACAGAAGTTGGAGAAGGTAAGGGTGATTATTGCAGTGGGTTCGGATGACCTCGATCGTCTTCTCATCGAACTGTGGCCTCGAGTCTTCGGGGAGTAGCGACTGGCAGACGAGCGACCGCGCTTCGTCGTCAGTGAGTCCGTGGACGAAGAGCGGGGGCGTGAAACCGTGAAGGAATGGCGAGGTGTTGGTTTGCTCGGACGCAAGATCCCAGAGTTTGATCTTCGAGGCCAGTACGGTGCGGATGTTCTCCGCCGATTGCAGGGCCCGGCGAAGGCGGGGTAGAAAGCGGGGCGCTCTCTCCTTGACGTGGACCAGTTCCTCCACTTCGTCGCCCAGGAGCAGCAGCGCGAGGTTCTTGCTGCGAAGCTCGCGGCGGAGTTTGTTGATGGACTCGAACAGGTCGTCGGCCTGCACGCGTTCGAGAGGAATTCCCACCTCGCCGAGCCGGTCGAGCGCGTCGAGCAGCGACTCGTCGAAACTCTCGTTCAAGTCCTCCAGCTCTTCCGCACCCTGAAAATCCCAGAAAACGGAAAAGTAACCGAGATCAGGTGAGGTCGACGTCAGGTGCTCGAGCTGCTTGAGGATGGACGTCTTGCCGATACGGCGGGTGCCGAGAAGCCACAGGCAGTTGCGATTGCCGTGAAGAATGCCGGCAACGAGCTCTCTGCGTCCATAGAATTTTTTTCCACGGACCCACTGGCCGACGACGTAGGGAGTAACCGGCATCCTCTAGAGCCCCTCGGGTTGGCAGACGCTCTCGACATCGGCCAAGGTGAAACTTCCTCGTTGTTCCTCGTGCAGTCGGTCGACCAGTGCCGAGCAAACTCTCTGGATCAGGTACGGCTTACAGTCCGTTCGCCGTAGAATCTCATCTACGACTCCATCCGCGAAGCTGAAGACCCCGCGCACCGGAGCCTCGACCAGCGATATAGCCTCCTTGCGATCGAGAGGCTTCACCTCGATCTCCTGAAAGAAGTTGTACCAGGGGCTGCCCTCTCGTTCCCAGTGCTTCTTGATCCCGACTCCCGAGACGACCGAGACGAGGTTGTCGGCGAACGTTCTCATGAAGAGGCTCCGTAATTTCTGGTTGACGCGCGGGTCGTAGTCGTTGAGTTCGTCGACTTCGTCGATGAGTAGTGCCAGCTTGACACTCTTGTTCGTCGTACCGCCGAGGGCCTTGAGGACTCGATGAATATCCTTCACGAAATCCCGGTATCCGTAGGTATCCTCGTCCAGGGATGAGCTCGGCTCGATTCCATCGACGTATTGCGGAAGCTCGTGAAAGATCTCCGCCGCCATCGTCGAGAAGAACTTCTCCTGGGGTGTGCCTTGGAGGTCGATGTAAACCGGGTAGAACTTGTGAACCGGATCGTCGAGCGTTGTCAGACATTGCTTCAGCTGATGTTGAAAACTCGTCTTGCCGATGCGCCTCTCTCCATAGATCAGGATGCTGTTGTTGTGAACTCTCCGAAGGACGTAATCCAGCAGCCCTTGACGCCCGAAGTACCTCTTCTGCTCCAGAATCGGTGCGCCGGCAACGTAGGGGTTGAAACGGCGGCGTAGCAACTGATGGCGTCGTCGTGCCCTTAGGCCCACGAAGCCGAACACCAGGGACGTCAACGCCACACCGAGAGAGGCTGGGGACCACCAAGAACGAAGGAATGGGACGGCGTACTCGACCGAGTAGGTCTCGGTGGCGGACTTGCCTCCTTCGTCCACCGCGACTACCTGGAACGTCGACGCGCCGGGGTCGATGCGTTGTTGAAAGCGGAACGTGGTTATCCACACGCCTTGGAACTGCCGGGTTTTGGATTCTCGGCGTTCCGACGACGTGGTCACCGTCCATGAGAGAAAGTTCGACCGGTGTGTTGTCGTACACCGAGCCGGTGAGGACGAACTGTGGCGAATGGACCACTTGAACAGGTGTTTCTGCCGCCCCGCTCTGCGGGAGATCGTCAAGGAGAATGGCCGGGGGAGCGTTCGTGGTTGATAGCAACGTATCGCTGAGCTTCGCATAGGCCCGCGTGATACAGCTGAGCGCCGCGCCATTGTCCGGCTCCAGCGCGAGCACACGGTTCGCGTTCCGCAGGGCCTGATCGTACTGGCCGGCTCCGAGCAGGTTCTCGGCTTCACCCAGCAGTCGACGCACGGTCTTTGCTCGGCGATCGGTCTCGTCGGCTCCCACCTGCTTTCGGATGATTCGAGCCTGGCGTTCCCGGGCATCGGGGTTTTGGGGATCGAGGACCAGAACGGCCTGAAGCTCATTCAAAGAGCGTATCAGCTCACCGGTGGCCTCGAGCTCGGCGGCCCGTTCCAAGCCCAGAGCGATCAGGCGTTGGCGATTACCTGCACCCGCCTCCTTCTCGATTCCAACACGGATCCCTTCCTGCGCTTGCTGGAGGAGGGCGAGGACATCGGCGTTATTCCTTAGGTCCAACGCCTGGCGAAGGTTGGTCGCCGCCCGGCGGTAGTTGCCCGCCTGCAAATCGGTTCTTCCTTGCTCGAGCAAGCGGGTCATGCGATCGTCGACCTCCTGTCGTCGCTCTTGCTCGGCAACCGATCTCAACAAGCGTCGTCTCAGCTCTTGAGCTTCGGCCAGGTTTGGAGCCACAGCAAGAGTCTTCGCAAGGGTGGCCAGCGCGTCGTCGAAGCGCCCCTGCTCTTCGAGCTCTCGCGCGGCTTTCAGGTTCTCGGTGACCACCTCTTCGGCACGTCGCTCTCTCTCGAGATCGGCCGCGGTATGGGCCTCCCGAATCAAGCCACGGTACTCTTGGAGCTCGGCGTAGTCTCTCTCCGAACCCTGAATCTCTCGTTGACGTTCCTCGGTTTCGAAAGTCTGCATTGCTGCGTCCGCCTGTCCCAGGTGGTAGTAGGCGACACCAAGCTTCAAGAAGGGAAAGTACGAGATGAACCTCATACCGTAAGTGCGAACCTTCAGGCTCGAGTCCGGCTTCTGCTCGAGTGCCGTATTAAGATGGCGGATCGCTTCGCTCCACCGCTCGTCGGCCAGGGCCTCTTCGGCTTGGTGGTATGCCTCGAACCAGGTTTCGGCAGAGGCTGCGCGTGTAGAGAGAAGTACCAGGGCCAGGCAGGCGATAAGGGATGTGATTGAGAAACTCGGCCCGCGGAATAGGGCTGCGAAGCTGAATGGCTCTAAAGGGATGCCCCGGCGATCGCGCACGGACTCTCCCTCAGAATCGAAAGACGAGCGAGAATGACAGCAGGTCCCTCGAGTCCAAGATCGAATTGGAACTTGCTCAGTACCAGACCAACGCCTCCGGAGAAATGAATTTCGTCGTCCCCACCGTTGAAGATCGTCTGCTCGAAGACATCCGCCGCCGGACCCGAATCGAAACCATGGGCAGGATCTCGCCATGCGCCCCCGCGTAGGGCCACGATGGGCTTGGCGGTTACGAAAACATACTCGACGCCTACATGGATCTCGTTTCCGTCGGATAGATTGATCTGACCCGGATCGAAAACGTTTGTGTCGAGGCTTTTGGTGATCGAGGAGTAACGGACCCGATCCCACTCGAGGCTGATAGTCAGCGCCCCTTCGTTTGCACGGAACGCGGCCCCTATGCCGTAGACGGTTGGAAGATTGAGGGGAGTGGTGGCGTCGAGTTCGACGGTTCCCGCCGGAGCCTCGTCGTTGGCCGGGCCCACGACCTCGGTAATTTCCATCGTCAATTGCGGCCCCTCACGGAAGTAACCACCCACGGACCATTGCGCTGTCGGTCGCCAAAAGAAACCCGCGTGAAGCGTGACACCGGAGTCCTTTCCGCGAAGGTGATAGCTCGTGTCGAGAGACTCCGGCAGCCGGGGATTGGCTTCGAAGAAAGCTTCTTCATCCGAGGCAAACTCGTCGGACAGCGAGTCCATCTCCGCCTGGAAGTACACCATCCCGAAACCCAGGCTCAAGCTTGGTGTCATCTCGTAAGCGGCCGCAAAACCGTTGTTGGTGACTTTGAAGTCTGTCGTCGAGAAAATATCCTCCAAGCACTCGAGCTCGCCGTCGACGATGCCGAAGAGGCTATCGACCTGTCTGGTTAGACTGAAGTTGGCCCACCGATGTCGGTAGGCTGCGAGGGACCACTTCTTGCCCGGGTAAACGAAAGACAGAAAAGAGAGGCCGGCGAGAGCTTCGGAAGAGACTCCGTAACGCGGTCCGCTAACCGTATCGAGGCCGATGCCGGTAGGCTCGCCCGACGCACGCCCTCCGGCGACGAATGGCGTGTTGTAGGACCAACGGCGTCCCTCGAGTGAGACCTCCGGCTTGAGTAGCTGATTGAGTCCCGCGGGATTGCTGAATGCAGCCGTGGCATCGTCTGCGATGGCTGCGAAGGCTCCTCCCAAACCCATGCTTCGCGCGCCTGGGTTCGAAAAGCTGAACTCGAAAGTCACCGGCCCTTCTTGCGCTGCGGCGGGGATCGCCAACGATAAGAGGACCACCAACAGCACGAGGTTCCGGCACATCCACTTCATCCGACATCCCCTGTTTTCGCGGTCGCACCGGTGTCGTAGCGCCGTTCCCCGAAAGGAGCGGCGAACGCGTTCACAAGCGTGCCCCCCTCGGAATCGGCTCACCGATCCGTGAGATGAGAGTTAGTTTTCAGCTATTTAAACCATTATCGGGCATGCCTTGCGGTTGCGTCAAACTGAGAGACTCTGAGTCTTCGGCACGCGTTTGCACTTCGTGTAAGTCGTTGCTTGTGAATAGGATGGAGCCGTCGAGTGTCTGAGGATAGATAGGCGCGGCCCGCCTGGTGTAGCAACGGCGGGCATGGCGATGCTATCCTTGCTTAGGCAACCCCTGAAAGGAAAAACAGATGAAGCATGGCATTTGGGTCATAGCCTGTCTCCTATTCGTCGCTACCGCGTGCGGTGATGGGGAAAAGGGACTGGGTGAGCAGCTCGGCGGGGCTATTTCCGACATCGACGTCGTGAAGGAAGCCGAGGCGGCCGCCAACAAGATCATCCGCAACGCCTCGGACTGCGAGTTCGTGAAGTCCGAAGTGGACGGGCGTGGTCCAGGCACTGGACGATGTAGAGGGCGAGATTCAAACAGGAACCGGGCGAACTACGATGGACACACTTAGAGAGCAGGTTCGGAGAATCGCCGAGGCCTGCGGTGCTCCGATTCGCTAGCAGGGCGGATGAAAAACGGATTAGCCTGCGAGCGGTCCGCCCTTCGCGCGAAGCGCTTCGGCGGGACCGCGCCATAGCCTTGGCGGAGGCGGGGGGGCCCCACGGCTCTACGGAAGCTCGCGGTCACGGCTTCGGACGAATCGCGCTATAATGTTCTTTAGGGTCTACGCGGATTCGTGTGGGTTGAAAACTGCATTTCTGGGTAATGGCGGAAGGAAAGCCGCCACGATCTTCAGCTTGAGATATTCCTCGTCGCGATAGCCGTAGGCGCGTCGTTGCAGAACACGGATTTTGTTGTTGACCCCTTCAACTAGGCCGAGACTGACTTTGTTCTCCGGATGACAGTAGGAGGCGATACCGTCCCAATGGGACTCAATCATACCGGCGAACTTCTGGTACGGATGCAGGCGTTGCCATTTGAGGCTGTCTTTCCAACGAGTGAAAAAGGCGCGAGCGCCGCGTTCGGTGCGGTAACCCCAGAGTTGCCCGAAGGCCTCCTTCAAAATATAGGCGGTGTTCAGGCGCCGGTTGGCCTGGAGCAACTTTTTGAGTGCGCGGCGACCGTCTAGGCTCAGGTTCTCCCGCCGGGAAAGCAAAGTGTAACGCTGCCCCTTGATGTACGACCGGTCCTTGCCGCTGAGGCGTTTGTACTCACCGCGCCGGACCTCATCGAGGGCCTTTGACAGATGACGCATGATATGAAACTTGTCGAAGATGATCCGCGCATTAGGCGCGTTGTGAATCACCGAGTTCCGGAAGGGCTTCCACATATCCATGGCGGCCAGCTTGATACGGGCGCTTTTCTTTCCGCCCGGCGCCTTGAAGAACAAATCGATGTCGGTTTCTTTGCGACCCTCACCGCCCACCCAGATGGGACGCGCCCGCTCCAGGTCGCTGACAATGACGCGATAGTTATGTCCCTTGCGGATGGAGATCTCATCGACACCGATGGCCCGAGGCGCCGGTAGCCCCGCCCGGTCGACCTGCTCTTGCATGTAGAGCGTATCCAGAGCCTTCACCGTACCGTGGTGCAGACGTTCCATCTCGGCCACCGCCTTGTTCGGCATATCCCGGCACAGCTTGCCCACATGCGTCGCAAAACGCTGGGTGTAGCGCGAGTTGTTCGCCAGCCAGTCTAGGTGTTCTACATGCACACCGCCGCACCCAGAACAGTTGACGCGCCAACGCTCGTATTCCAGATAGATCCGCCAGCCTGCCAACGACAGGTCGCGGACCCGGCACACTTGCTTGTCATAGCGCCCCCGGCACCGTTGCCCACAGTAAGAGCACACAGCTGTTTTTTTCGCCTCTTGAGCTGGATGACACGGGCGTATCGGTCACCGAATAGACCCTTCAATCCGGCACCAACCACGAAACCTGGCAGCGCAAACAGCGAGCGGATCGACTGGGAATTTTTCACTCGGTTAGCCTATCCTAAAAATGGACCACTTTTCAGCACCTGATGAAGTACTCGATACCTTTTCCACACAATGAGTTACACTGTTTTTCCGTCAGAACTTACCCACACGAATCCGCGTAAACCCAGAAAAGATGTCGGTGCGTTTATCAACCGCTTTGCCTTTCGCCTGCTCCGGGCTCATGTAAGCCGCGGTGCTCAGAATCACACCCGCCCGCGTCGCATCCCGGCTGAGTGTCGGAGAAAAAGAGGAATCACTGTCGCTCGTTTCTTCCGTGAAGGCCTTGGCCAGTCCGAAGTCGAGCACCTTCACTTGTCCTTCGGGATTGACCTTGATGTTGGCGGGCTTCAAGTCGCGATGGATGATTCCCTTTTCATGAGCAGCCTCCAGCGCTTCCGCGATCTGTTGGCAAAGCGGAAGTGCCTCATCGACGGCAATCGGCCCACGGGCAATCCGCTCGGCAAGAGTGTCACCGTCCACGAGCTCCATGGCCAGGTAGTCGACCCCTTCGGATCGCTCGAGCCCATATAGGTGGGCAATGCCAGGATGGTTCAATTGCGCCAGGACTTTCGCTTCTCGCTCGAAGCGGGCTAATGGGCGAAGTTTACCGCGCAAAGGACACAAAGCTCGGGCGTGAAGTCGCGATCAAAGTCCTGCCGGAAGCTTTCGCCGAGAACGAAGAACGCCTACCCGCACCAATGGGTTCGAGGATCTCGTATGGGCCGAGACGCTCGCCGATGTTAAGTGCCACGACCCCTCACCCTACCCTCTCCCAACCCGCCTTCGTCCGCTTTTGTTCCAAAGGACTTCGGCGGGTCCGCCGAAGCTTCAGCGAAGGCGGAAGGGAGAGGGTTTTAAGGAAGGAAGCCAGCTTCATTATGGTGAAAATAGCCTTTCACACGCTCTGACGTCAAAGGGAGGCGAATCTCGCCCGGGCGAGATTCGCTCGGAGGGGGGAGTTGCCTCACGAAACGGGGTCGGGTACGATACCGGCCTCGCTCCCCCAAAGCGAGAAGCAACGGACGCACCCCCCAACCAGCCGTCCTGGATTCATTATGATAACCAAAGGACGAAATCATGAGACTCATCATCGCGGATATCGCGATCCTCCTATGGGGGGCCGCCGTCCAGGCTGACGAAAGGCAAGAGAAAGAAGAAAATACAGACCCTGAATCGAAAGAAATCGAGCTCTTTTTGAGTGCCGAGCATCCGTGTCTGGCGCTCGAAGACTGTGGCGGGCCCATCCTTCTAGAGATTCCTGAAAAGGAAGACCCCCAAGCAGGCGGAACCGATGCCGGGGTTTTTTGCCTCGTTAATGATCACCTCGTTTGCCGACTTGGCCAGCACCGAAATCGCCCTCGCGAGAGACGGGGCAGAGGAGGCAAATCCGCTAATGCAGAATCGGGGAGTACGAATCGCCACCAGTGTCGCCGCCCCTCTCGCCGTCTACTACGTTGGGAAGAAGCTGGGCCGGAAGACGCGGATCGCGTTGTACATTGGAGTGTCGGTGGGCTGGGCGTACGTGGCTATGCACAACGTCAATCAGTAGCGGCCGCGGTGAAAACGGTCACCGGGATGGATCTCGTCCGGAGGAGATTGGCTCGAGAGGTCAGACCTCCAACAGCCAGCAGCGGGCTTGATGAGATTCAGAAACTTTGAACGAGGGTGGTTCTTCCTCTCGGCATCGAGCCTCCACGTGGGGGCAGCGGTTCGCGAAGCGGCAACCCTTCTCGGGCCGCCCCAGCTCGGTCACTTCACCTTGAACCGACCCGCCGTCGAGGCCAGCCGCAGCTAGCAGCGCCTGGGTATACGGATGCGCGGGCTTCGAAAAAATCTCCTCGGTGGGAGCGCTTTCCACGATTTGCCCGAGGTACATCACCAAGACTCGGTGCGCCAGAAAGCGCACGACGCTGAGATCGTGAGAAACAAAGAGATACGCGAGCTGTTTCTTCTCTTGGAGCTCTATCAGCAGATTCACGATTTGGCCGCGTACCGAGAGGTCGAGTGACGAGGTGGGCTCGTCCAAGAAGACGAACTCCGGATCGGTGGCCAGTGCGCGGGCGATGCTGACCCTTTGAAGCTGTCCCCCGCTCATCTCGCTCCTCCGCCGATGCGAGAACCTTCGGTCGAGACCGACTTGACTCAGGAGATCTCCGATTCGCTCGTCTCTCTCCGACGCGGGGAGCTGACGCAAGGAGTCTCGCAACGTCCCTTCAACAGAGTAGACGGGATTCATCGATCCCAGCGGATTCTGAAACACGATCTGCATGCGACGCCTAAACGGGCGCAGACCTCCGGTCCCGAGGTTCTGAATCTCGACGCCGTCGAAATCGATCCGCCCTTCGTCCGGCTCAAGGAGACGCACCAAGCACCGCCCGACCGTGGATTTGCCGCATCCACTCTCGCCGACCAAGCCCAGCGTCTCGCCGCGCTCGATCTGGAAAGACACCCCATCGACCGCAGTCACTCTATCGCGCCCGGCGAGAAAACCGTGACGCCGGAAACGCTTGGTGAGACCTTCGACTTCGATGAGCATGTCCTAAATCGTTTTCTCTCGGTGGAGCAGACAGCGCACCCATTGGCCGATGTGAATCTCGTAGGGCAACGGCTCAAAGGATCGGCATTCGTCCATCACGTCTGGACATCGATTCGCAAAGGCACATCCCGCGATCGGGTTGCGGAGATCCGGAACGCTCCCAGGCACGAACGCCATGCGATCCGCTTTTGGATCGAGGCAGGACAACAGGGCTCTCGTGTAAGGATGGGCGGGGCCTCCCAAAACCTGCTCGCGGGACCCGAACTCCACGACTTGACCAGCGTACATGACCGCCAAGAAATCGCAGGCCTTTCGGATGAGACCCATGTCGTGCGAGATCAAGAGCACTGTCGTTTCGGCCTCGCGTACACGCTCGAGCAGCTTGGCGAGCACCTGCTGCTGTACGGTCACGTCCAAGCCCGAGGTGGGCTCGTCGGCGATGAGAACACGGGGCGAGCAAATGAGAGCCATCGCATTCATGACCCGCTGGCACTGTCCGCCAGAGAGTTGGTGAGGGAAGGCATCGAGGTGCTCTTCGGCATCGGAGAGTCCGACCTCCCGCAACATCTTTATGGCGGAATCTAGAGCTTCCGCTCCGCTACTCCCATGGTGCCTCTGGTGAAGTCGTGCGATCTGTCTTCCGATGGGAATGAGAGGATGGAGTGCTTCCTTCGCGTTCTGGAAGATGATCGCGAGCTCCCGTCCCCGGACGCCTTCCCAGTCGTCTTCGGTGAACGTCAGCAAGTCACGGCGGTCCAGGCGAATCTTCCCGGAAACGATTCGTCCGTTCGGAGGGAGAAGCCCCAGGGCGGCGAGCGCAGTCATGCTCTTGCCGGAGCCAGTTTCTCCGACGAGTCCCGTCACCTTTCCCGGAGCAAGCTCGAGATCGACGCCCCGCAACACTTGGACCGGGTGACTCCCTTCGCCAAGCTCCACTCGTAGCTCCCGGATTCGAAGGCTCATGCTTCCCTATCCACCACGGCATGAATGCGATCGCCCAAGACCTGAAAGGCGTAGACGCCGATCACAATCGCGATGCCGGGAAAGAACGAGACCCACCACTGACCGGTCACGATGTAGTTGGCGCCTTGCTGGACCATGAGTCCCCATTCCGGCTCCGGAACCCTCACTCCCAGGCCCAGGAATGAAAGTCCGGCGATGATCTGAATCGACCAGGCGCAATTGATCGAAAACTGGGCCATGACCGGGCCCACGGTATTGGGCAGGATGTGACGAAAGACGATGGCCGGCGTTCCGTGCCCGGCGGCCCTCGCGGCTTCGACGAACTCCGCGGATCGCATAGGCATCACCACGCTTCGCACGATCTTCACGTAGACCGGTATGTTGATCACCGCAATGACCACCACCAAGTTGGTCAAGGTGACGCCGAGGGCGGTGAGGACGGCCATAGCAAAAAGAACGACTGGAAAGGATTGGATGATCTCGGTCATTCTCTGAAGCACGTTGTCTGGCCAACCCCCGATATAGCCGCTCAGCGCCCCGAGAATGGACCCGAACGCCATTGCCAAACCCGCAGCGGAAAACGCGAGGAGCAGATCGGTCCGAGCTCCGTAAAGAATGCGAGTGAAGATGTCCATCCCGAACCCATCGGTCCCGAACCAGTTTTGAGTGGATGGCGGCAGCAAACGCTTCGCCGAGTCGAGACCGACGGGGTCATGACTCATGAAGAGCGGACCGAAAATCGCCGACAAGAACAAGAAACTCAAGAGCCACACCGATCGGGATGCGAGGAGCTGA
Source organism: Candidatus Marinacidobacterales bacterium (assembly GCA_965219415.1). Taxonomy (GTDB): domain Bacteria; phylum Acidobacteriota; class Vicinamibacteria; order Marinacidobacterales; family DATDRI01; genus CBDCNP01. Next base: position 4,057,619 of record CBDCNP010000002.1, on the reverse strand, counting down.
CGCACCAGACCTCTCTCCCGTGGCGATTCCGACTCGTTCATGGCTCCGCTCGAGTCCTGGGATCGATAAGAAGCTGCAGTAAATCGAGCACCAGATAAACGGTGACGTAGATGAGCGCGCTGACCAAGACCACCCCTTGAACCGCGGCGTAGTCACTCGCGTTCATAGCCTGCAGAGCGTAGAGCCCCATGCCCGGCCACGAGAAAACGCTCTCCACGAGGACCGTCCCACCGAGCAAGAACCCGAGCGAGATGCCGACCATATTGAGCACCGGCAAAAACCCCAGCCAAAAGGCGCGAAAGATCCATTCACGGCGCGGGAGTCCCAACGCCCGCGAGGCGAGTATGGGCTGAGAGTCGAGCGCTGCTCTTAGGCTGACACGGATCTGGTTCAAGATGGGAGCCTGGACCGCGAGCGCCAGCGTAAGGCTCGGCAGAAACAGCGTTCGGGCCGCCAACCGGAAGAGCGCGAGGTCTCCCGCCACCAAAGTGTCGACGAGTAGGAGCCCGGTGAAACGTGGGGGAAACGTCGCCAGAGGCAACCGACCCATCGGGGGCGGGAAGAGTTGAAGCTTGAAGAAAAAGACATAGATCAACATCAACCCCAACCAAAACTGAGGCACCGCCACGCCGCCGGTGGAGACGACGCGAGCAAAGCGATCCCATCGGGTCCGCGGCTCGAGGGCCGCCACCGAACCGAGTGGCACGGCAATCAGAATCGCCAGGACGAACGAGACCAAGGCCAGCTCGAGCGTGGCCGGGAAGCGCTCATAGATATCCGTCGTGACTGGGTTGGATGTCGTCCACGCGTCGCCCAGGTCGCCACGCAGGAGCCCTCCCATGTAGATGAAGTACTGTTCGACAATCGGCTTATCGAATCCGTACTTGGCCATCGCTTCTTCAATCGTGGCCTGGTCGGCACGGTTCCCTACGATGAGGTAGACGGGATTGCCGGGAAGCAGTCGGGCGACGACGAAGGTGACCAGCGTGACACCCCAGACGACGATGAGCGCGAGGGCCAACCGCCGCGATGCCTGCCGTACGAGTCTCATCCTTTGCGCCCTGACCCTTGAACGTCGACACGTCCTCGGGGATCGAGTACGATCGCCTCCGGGTCGGCGGCTTAGATTATCAGATCGACGCGGTGAATCCATTCCGACCGAGCGCAGGGACGAGACCATGAGCAAATGTCGTATCGCAGTAGACATCGGAGGCACCTTCACCGACCTGGTGATGCTGGAGGAAAACGGCCAGCTGCGAATGGCCAAGGTCCCCTCGACACCCCCGGACTACTCGGCGGGAGTCACTCATGCCCTGTCGCAAGTGCTCGACGACTTCTCCGAGATGCGGACCTTCGTTCACGGCACGACGGCCCAGCTGAACGCTTTTCTGGAAAGAAAGGGCGCCCGCACCGCACTCTTGACCACCAAGGGCTTCGGCGATGTGTACGTCATGGGTCGCGGTAGTCGTATCCGCATGTACGATCTGCACTACCGAAACGCAGAGCCCCTGGTACCCCGGCATTTGACGTTCGAAGTGGAAGAGCGTCTGGACGGAGCAGGCAACGTCATCCAGCCGCTCAATCAGGAGCAGCTCCCGCAGATTCTCGACGAGCTCAAGAAGAGGGACATCAAGTCCCTTGCGGTGTGTTTTCTCCATTCGTACTTGAACCCGGCCCATGAGGAAGTGGTCTCCGATTTCTTTCGTGAGCAAGGGCCGGAACTTTTCGTGTCTCCGTCCCATCGGGTCTGTCGAGAATGGCGAGAGTTCGAGCGAACGAGCACCGTCGTGATGAACGCCTACGTCTCGCCCATCTTGGAGAGCTATCTTCGCAAACTCAGGAAGGCGCTCGAGGAACGGGGATACGACAAGAAAGTCTACCTGATGCAATCCAACGGTGGCTTGATCCAAGCCGCTGAAGCCGAGTCGCGCGGCGTGCTCACTCTCATGTCGGGGCCGGTCGGGGGCAGCGTCGGCAGCAAGGCGCTGGCCAAGCAAATGGAGGAGCCGAATCTGATCTGCGTGGATATGGGCGGGACCAGCTTCGACGTGAGCTTGGTCGTTGACGGTCAGGTGGCGGTGACCTCGGAAAAGCGCCTCGGTGGTTTTCCGGTGCTGGCCCCTATGGTGGATCTCCATACCATCGGTGCCGGAGGCGGCAGCATCGCGTGGAACGATGCCGGCGCGCTGCGCGTCGGGCCCCAAAGTGCCGGGGCGGTACCGGGACCGGCTTGTTACGGGCGGGGTGGCGAAGTGCCCACCGTCACCGATGCTAATCTCGTGTTGGGTCGGATCAATCCGGAAACTTCACTGGCCGGCGAGGTCGAGCTCCTACCCGATCACTCTCAGGAAGTCGTGAAAAAGCTCGGAGACCAATTCGGGCTGAGCACCGAGAAAATGGCGGAAGGCATGATCGATGTCGTGAATGCCCAGATGGCCAACGCCATTCGAACGGTGACTATCAGCAAAGGCATCGATCCACGGAGTTTCGCTTTGGTCGCCTTTGGCGGGGCGGGCCCGATGCATGCCGCGCTCATCGCGCGCGAGCTCGGTGTCTCGCGGGTGCTGGTCCCGAACGTCGCCGGCGCCTTCTCGGCCTGGGGAATGCTGAAGACGGATCTGCGGCACGACGTTTCGCAAACCTTCATCGAGCCCATGAGCAAGCTGGATTGGAAGGATTTGGAGGGCCGCTTCAACAAGCTCGAGAAGGATCTGGGACTGGTGCTCGCCGCGGAGGAGATTCCACCGGACGACATGAAATTCGTGCGTTCCCTCGACATGCGCTACGTCGGCCAAGAGTACTTCATTAATGTACCGCTCCCCGAGGGGCTCGTTCTCGAGAAGAAAGCGGCCCCCAACCTCAAGAAGCTCTTCGACGAGCTCTACGGGCGCGCCTACGGACACAAGAACCTGGCGGAGGAGATCGAACTGGTGAACCTTCGTGTCGAGGCGCATGGGTTTCTTCACGCCGGCGAAGGGGCAGAGTCGAAGGGCGTGGTCTCCGAGGACGGCTCGAGCGGCACCGCGGTCACGCGCTCGGTGATTTTTGACGAGGAGCCGGTCGAAACGAAGTTCGTTCAGCGCGGGAGCCTGAAGCCGGGAGACGCCGAGGACGGCCCGGTCATCGTGGAAGAGCAATCCTGCACCACGGTCGTACCGCCCGACTTTCGGCTCAGCATGGACGATCACTGGAACCTCGTCATCGAACGCAAGGAGAAAACGCCATGAGTGCGCGCATTGATCCCATCACCACCGAGGTCATCCGCAACGGCTATAACGCGACCGCCGAGGACATGAGCACCGTTCTCGGACGAAGCGCCTTCTCGCCGGTGATCTACGAATGCCACGACTACGGGGTCGGGCTCTTCAACGAGCGGGTCGAGACACTCGGTCAGGCTCCGGGGCATCCATTCTTCATCGGCGGGCTCGATTCCGGCGCTAAAGCGGTGATCGAAAAGTACGGACTCGAAGACCTGCACGAGGGGGATGTCTTCACGGTGAACGACAGTTACATCACCGGTGGTCACTTGAACGACGTCGATGTGGTCAGCGTCTTGACGTACAAGGGCGAGCTCATCGGCTTTGCCGCGATCCGCGCCCATTGGATCGACATCGGTACCGCGGAGCCTGGATTCCCGGTGAACACGACCGAGATTTATCAAGAAGGCGTGCGTTGGGGCGCGACCCGCATCATGTCGCAAGGCGAATATGTGCAAGACGTGCTCGACATCCTACTTCTCAACAGCCGGCGGCCCAAGACTCTCAGGGGGGACCTGAATGCGCAGGTATCGGCGGCACGCATGGGTGAGAAACGCTACCGCGAGCTCATCGATCGGTTTGGTCTAGAGACACTACGGGCCTGCACCCAGAGTATTTTCGACGCCACCGAGGCAAAGTACCGAAAGTTCATCGCCGGCATTCCCGACGGAGTCTACAAAGCCGAAGGTTACGCCGACGACGATTTCATCACCAAGGACCCCGTACCGGTGAAGGTCAAGGTGACGGTGGCGGGCGACGAAATGACGATCGATACCACCGGCTCCAGCAAGCAGCGCGCCGGCAATATCAACTGCGGTTTCGCCAACACCGTCTCCGCGGCTAGACTCGGTCTCGCCTTCCTTTACCCCGATCCTCATCCCGAGGTGAACCACGGGAGCTTCATCCCGCTCGAAGTCATCTCCGAGCCGGGCTCGGTCTTTGCCGCCGAGCAACCGGCCGCCTGCATGCATCCCCACCCGGGCATGTTGATGCTGGATCTCATTATCAAGGCACTAGCACCCGTCATGCCGGAGAACGCGGCCGCCGGACTCCCGGGTGATTCGTGGAATGTGTTGATCATGGGAGAGCGTCCCGGAAGCCGGGAATTCTACTGCAGCACCGAGGCGCTGGACGGAGGTTGGGGAGCCAGCTCTAAGACCGATGGGGAGAGCGCGATCATCCACTCCGCCGCGGGGGACTTCCGCAACATCCCGGTCGAGTCCCTCGAGGGCCGCTTCCCGATCCGGATCAAGAGCTTCGGTCTGGGACCGGACACCGGGGGTCCGGGTCAGCACCGCGGGGGATTGAACGTCGTCAAGGAGTACGAATTGCTGACCGACTCCCGCGTGACGCTCCACTTCGACCGCGCTCACACCCCCTCCTGGGGACTCTTCGAAGGGGAAGATGGCTCCAAGCCCAACGTCACCGTTCACCATCCCGATTCGGACGAGACCGAGAAGGTCTTGAAGATCGAGCAGATGCCAGTCAAGAAGGGCGGGCGGCTCGTCTGCGAGACCGGTGGTGGAGGAGGTTTCGGCAATCCGCTCGAGCGGGACCCGGAGCTCGTCCGCGTGGACGCGATGAATGGCTACGTGAGCCGCCAAGCCGCAGAAGACACATACGGCGTTGTGCTGACGGGGGAGGACCTTCGAGTGGACCCCGAAGCCACCCAGAAGCTCAGAAGTAAGTAGCTGCTTTCAAAGCAAATAACCGGGGGTCTGATCCAAAAACGTGCATGGTGCACACTTTTGGATCAGACCCCTGTTATATTTTCTGTTATATTTTTGGATCTGACCCCCGTTACTTTAGGTAACGGTCGAAGTGTTCGGCTAATCGCGTCATGCCAAACCGCGCGTTGTAGTCCTTGACCGTCCATTCGTGGGGGGAGTTCGGTATCACCACGAACTCGAAGTCCTTCCCTAGCTGCATCAGCTTCTCGGCGAGCGCGATCGAGTCCTTGAACAACACGACACTGTCCCCCATCCCATGAATGATCATCAGGTGATCTTCTAGATCCTCGCCGTAACTGTAGGCAGAGACCTTTTTGTAGACCTCGGGGTGGGTGTTCGGTCGCCCGGCGACATTCACTTGGCCGGTCATGGCATGCCACACGTTGGTGGCGGGAGCACTGGCAACGCCGGCCTTGTAGACGCCGGGTTTTTTGAAGAGGCTCATCGCGGTCATCAAACCGCCATAACTACTCCCCCACATGCCGACACGCTCGGTGTCCGCGTAGGGCAACGTCGTCAGATACTCGAGACCGCTATACAGATCTTCGATGTCGATGCCGCCATAGTCCCGGATGAGCGCTTCCCGAAACGGCCTGCCGTGCCCGTAGCTACCGCGGGTGTCGACTTGGAAGACGATGTAGCCCCCCTCGAGCACGAAATACTGTTGGATCAAGCTGTACAGTCCGCGGAAGATTTGTTTGTCCCCCCATCGCTTGCGCACCGAATTGGGATAGACCGGCCCGAAGATGACAGGGTGCTTCTTCGACTTGTCCAAGTTGGGCGGCTCGAGGAGACGACCATGAAGCGTCACACCGTCCAAGTGGCTCTTGAAGGTAACGTACCGGGGCTCGACCCAGTCGTATTTAGCGAACTCCGCGGGAGGGGAATTCGTGATGCGGCGCTCCGAGCCACCTTCCGAGTCGGCGATATAAAGCTCGGTCGGCATTAGGTCGTTCGAGTGGAGAACCGCCACTTTCGAGCCGTCGGGAGACGGATAGGGATGATGGACACCGGGAGTCGAGGTGATCTTCCGGATGCTTCCTCCATTCTCGTTCATCCGGTAGACGTGCCGCTCATACAGGCTCTCCTGAGTGGAGACAAAGAAAACTTCCTTGGTGCGAGGGGATGTCCACAGGAAGGCCGCACCGGATTCTCCCACCACACTCCATTCGCCGTCGGTGAGCCGTTTCGCTGAACCACCCTCAAGGCCGAGCGAATACAAATGATGCCGACCATCTTTGTCGGAGATGAAAACGATCCCCTCACCATCGCTCCGCCACGTGGAGTTCCAGGCCGATGAAACGCGCGTCGCCCGGTGATCGTGCCAGAGCTCTCGAAGAGACCCATCTTCGGGGTTGGCGAGGAAGAGCCAGCGATCTTCGGCGTTTTGCGGGTACTGATCGACGAGAAGGTGATTGCCATCGGGCGACCACCTGAAGTTGGCGACGCCGCGATCGGTGTCGTCGGGCAGCTCGACCTTGCGTAGCTTACCGCTCCGAGCGGAGTAAATGGCCAGCTCGCGGGAGTGATCGTTGTCTCCCGGGTAGTCACGGCGGACGCGATCGGCGACCGTTTCCTCCCCCAAGTAGTTGGGAATGAGGATCTCCCGCATCCGGCTCCGGTCATCGATCCGGAGTGCAATATAGCGGCCATCGGGCGACCACCGGTAACCGCTCACCTCGACGTCGGGGCGAGAAAAACCCGACCCGCAACAGGTGTTCAGGATCGAGTTCCCAATCTTGGGCTTCGCCAGACGCGTCGCACGAACGAGCTCATGGTTCTCATTCCACAGCCAAAGGTCACCGTCCTTGATGAAGGACAGGAACTTGCCGTCCGGTGAGAACATGACAGAGCGACCCGAAGCCCCAAGGTCGGTGAGCCCCGTCCCGTCCTGATCGATCCGGTAGAGGCTGCCGCCCGAGACCACCATGAGACGCTTCCCGTTCGGCGTCCAGACGACTTCTGACACACCGGCGTTCCCGAAATCGGTCACCTGCCGCGGCGGGCCTTCGACAGCTCCCACCACCCAGACATCCCGCGCCGCCTGCGCCTTATCGTTCCACAGGAACGCGAGCTGCGACCCATCGGGCGACCAGGTGGGCCGCACCGGCGAGGTACCACTCAAGTAGGGCGGCGAGGTGATGCGCTCGATGGTGAGCTCTTCAGCCGGCAGCGACCCCGCCACCACCGCGAACGCCATACTCAGGAACATCAATCTCCGCAATCTTTGCAGGCTCTGCAGGCGACCCATGATCAACCTCCTATTAACCGGTTTCGGCGTCCGTATCTTATATCGATTCTCGTTTTGTGGACTTGGCTTTTGGAATCTGTTAAAGAGGTCAGATGTTTCCCGACGTTCCCCGGGCACTCCTCTCCAAGAACCCCTTCCGACACCTCAAGTTCTACGGCCCGGGCGCCATCGTCGCATCGGTCACCATCGGTGGCGGCGAGACGGTCTTCGCTTCGCGAGGAGGCGCGATCTTCGGCTACGCGCTTTTGTGGTGCTTCGTTCTGGGCGGCGTGCTGAAGGGAATCCAGGTCTATACCACGATGCGGGTCATGACCCTGACCGGGCTCCATCCGGTGGATTACTGGGTACGTATGAGAGGGCCGCGAGCTTGGTTTCCCATCCTCATGATCATCGTCAGTTTGATCACCATTCCCAGCATGTTCTCCGCCCTTCCGAAATTCCTGGCCACCCTCATCGCGTCCTTGTTCAAGGTCGACACGCCACGATACGACGACACTGTGAGCCTGTTGGCGAGTCTGATTCTGGTCGGCTGTGCGATCTTGGCACTCCGAAGCTCCTATCGAGCGCTCGAGTGGACGATGACCGCCATCTCGTTCTTGTTCGCTGCCTTCATCGTGGCGGCCTTTCTAGCCGTCCGGCCGGACGTCTGGGCCATCCTCGAGGGCATCTTTGTTATCTCTCTGCCCGACTACCCGGACTGGATTCGAGAAAGCTACCCCGCTATTGCCGCGCGACCCCCTTGGGTCGAGATCATGACCGCCGCGGGGATCATCGGTGGTAACGCGGTCGATTACACCGCCTACTTGAGCTTCATCCGCGATAAACGCTGGGGACTCGCGAGCCCGACCTCTTCCGGCACACCGATCGAGAATCCTCCGTCTCCAGCCGACGAGGAAATCGCCAAGGGCCTCCATTGGCTGCGAGCGCCGCGTTTGGACACGCTGGTCTCCTTTGCATTCGTTACCCTCTTCACCATCGTCTTCTTGGTGCTCGGTGCGGTGCTTCTCGCACCCGAACACGCGGTGCCGGCGGGGCCGGCCCTACTGACCGTACAAGCTCGCTTCTTGACGGAGCTTCATCCGTCTTTGTTCCCCCTTTACGTCATCGGAATCATCATGGTCTTCTTCGGCACCATCTATGGAGCCATCGAGCTTCACACGCGTGCGTTATTCGAATGCGGGCGAGTGACGACCCCGAAGTTGGCGGCGACTCCGCTCCGAACGTTCCGGCTCTTTGTTGTCATCTACGCCGTCACCAGCGGCGTGCTCCTCATTTGGACCGGTTGGGATCCGGTCGCCATCCTCACGCCCTCCGTGCTTCTCGGGGGCCTCCTCGCGGCGGGCTTGTGGTGCTTCACGATGTTGTGGGTGGACCACCGCTTCTTGCCCGGCGCATTCAAAATGGGCGGCGCACTCAAGGTCGCGCTCTGGGTTGCCGCCATCCTGTTGTTCGGCGCGGGGGTGACTTCCGTTTACGACTACCTCCGCTCGTTCTTCTAAGAGAGGTCACAATGGATTTCGGTATTCAGTTCTCGCAGCCCGCCGTTCTAGGCGCACTCCCCGCCACCGCCATCAAGGGCTTTCTCGGACTCATCGAGCTGGCTTCGAAGCATGGTTTTCGCTCGTTCTGGTCGGGACAACACTTCATGGCCGATCGCTTCTGCTTGTTTCAGCCACTCACCCTCGCGGCACGCGCCGCGGCGGCGGCTCCTGGAATGCAAATGGGGACCTCGGTGATCCTTCTTCCCATGTTGAATCCGGTGGACGTTGCCGAGCATGGAGCCACGATAGATGCGATGACCGAAGGCGGCTTCATCCTGGGAGCGGGGCTCGGCTATCGCGACGAAGAGTTCGCGGCCGCCGGCATTCGTAAAGAAGACGTCATCGAGCGCTTCGAGGAATCGATCGAAGTCATCCGACACCTCTGGGAGGAAGCGCCGGCCAACTACGCGGGTAGCCACTTCAAGATCGAAAACGCCACTATCAACCCCGCGCCAACCCAGAAACCAAGGCCACCGATCCTAATCGGAGCCTATGCGCTGCGAGCCGTCAAGAGGGCGGGGCGACTCTCCGACGGCTGGATCATTCCGCCCGAGGTCTTCGGTTCTCTCTTAGAAACTCGATTCGGCCTCTTCCGAGAATCCGTCGACACCTACCGCACGAAGGGAACCATCGCCATGATGAGGGCCTTTCATACCAGCCACGACCCGAAGGAAACGCAAGCGGTGGAGGAGCTCCTCGGGGCACACTTCCAGAGAAAGCGCGATTGGGGGATTCTCAAAGGAGAAGACGTCATCAACACCACCGCGCTCGACAACGCGCGCGAAGCCTCGATCATCGGCGACCCCGAGGCCTGCATCCGCAAGATTGAGAGCTATCGGGATCGCTACCACCCCGATCACCTCATACTGCTCATGGGATTCCACGGCATCAGCGCCGAAAACCTCGAGAAGTCGATCCGAATCGCCGGCGAAGAGATCCTCCCCCACTTCCGCACATGAGCGGGAAGACCTTCTACGGTTGGTGGATCGTCCTCGCCGCGGCGGTCGGCCTCTTCGTGTCGGGCAATCCCATCACAACCTATACATTCGGTGTCTTCCTCGTCCAGTTGAGCGGCGAGTTCGATTGGACCCGCGGCCAGATCTCGCTGGCCTTTTCTCTATCGATGTTCGCGTTCGCGGCGGCGCAGCCGTTCGTCGGCCGTATTCTCGACCGGTTCGGTGCCCGCAGAGTCATCCTCCCCGCGTTGCTCATTTTCGGGCTGAGCTTCGCGTCCCTATCAATGCTGACCTCGAAGCTCGCGCACTTTTACGCCGTGTTCTTGATCATGGGAGTGGTCGCCGGCGGCACCACGTCCATCGCCTACATGGGAGTACTCGGCCGATGGTTCAACAAACGCCGCGGGCTCGCGATCGGGCTCGCACTCACCGGCAACGGGTTGAGCGCCTTTGCGATGCCCTCACTGGCGCAGTTCCTGGTCGACGCGGTCGGCTGGCGGCAGACGTATGCGGTCCTCGGGTTGATGCCGGTGGTCATCGGCATCCCCATCGTGGCCCTTCTGCTACGCAACAACCCGGAGTCGATGGGCTTCACGCCCGACGGCCAGCCACCTACCGAATCGACACCGACGAAACCAACCGAAGAGTCTCAGGCGGCGATGAGTTGGCGAGAGGCGATCCGCAGCCCAACTTTCTGGCTCATCGTGACCCCCTTCCTGCTCGCGTCGACCGCGATCGTGGGTTGCATGACCCACTTGGTTCCGATGTTGACCGACCGAGGGGTCACCGCCCAGATCGCGGCCTTGGCGACCTCCGTCCTAGGTGGAGCGGCAATGGTGGGGCGCATCACCGTCGGCTACTTGATCGATCGGTTCTTCGCACCGCGGGTCGCGATGACGTTTTTCGCGCTCGCTCTCGTGGGCGTCTTTCTCCTTTGGAACGAGGTCAGTGGAGCGCTCGCGTTCCTAGCGGCATTCGTCATCGGCTTCGCGGCTAGTGCCGACACCGCGATCCCTTACTTGGTGACGCGGTTTTTCGGGCTGAAAACGTTCGGAGAGATCTACGGGGTCGTCATTGCGATCAACGTCGTCGGCTGGATGAGCGGCCCGGCTATCATGGGATTCGCTTTCGACTGGATGGGTTCGTACCGGGCCATGCTCGCGGCGTTGATGGTCTTGCTGTTGATGGCGGTCGGCCTCATGGGGATTCTGGCCACGCGCCGCCGACCCGATCCGAGTTAGCCGCCGTTGCCCCGTTTCGCCAAAAGCTTCTCCGACAGCCAGGGGCCTTTACCCTCTTCACTCCAGGGACAGACTTCGATGCAGATCCCACAACCGGCGGTCTCGGTAAAGTAGTAGATGCACTTGTCGAAATCCACGTACCACTTCTCGGCGCCGCGCACCGGCTGTTTCTCCTGGTAGATGGCGTCCACCGGGCATTCGCGCACGCATACGTTGCACCGCGTGCACAGATCGTCGACCGCGATGTCCACCGGCTCGTCGGGCACCAAAGGAAGATCGGTGACCACCGTTCCCAGGCGGAAGTTCGACCCGTACTCCTTAGAGATCAGCGAACCGTGCTTCCCGAGCTGGCCGAAGCCGGAGTCGATGGACACCGGGATGTGGAGCAGGTCGCCGCTATTGGGGTTGCCGTAGGCGCGCGCCGGCCAACCCATCGCACGGATCGCTTCCGATAGCTGAGACGTGATGCGCCCGACTTCGGCGTAGATACGCATCACCTCCGTCGCGGAGACGACGCCCGGGACTTCTTTCATCTTGTCACGGTCCATCACCACGCCGATGGCAATGGCGTTTTGGTACGGGACCTCCTGGCCTTGGTAAACGTGGCCCGGTTTGATGCGTGTCACTCCCACCAAGCCTGCGCCCAAGGCCTTCGCCCGCTCCTTGATCTCCTGAGTCATAGCCGCGGGGTCTTCAACCGCCCGTTGCGCCTTCGCGGTGGGGCCCACCGACTTCCTCAAGTGCCAGATGTTGCGCATGATGCGGATGACAACTTGCCAAGGATTGACGTAGGCAAAGAGGTTGTCGAGTCGATCCCAGGGCAGGACGTCATCGCCGTCGTTGTGGAACACGTGAGATGCCTGGCGCCACTCCTTCTCACCCAGGCCGTTGATCGTGTTGCCCGATTTCGGCTGGTGACGATAGGCCAGCGTGGTATGGGAGCTGACGTCTACGGTCTTGAAGCTCATATCCAGTCGATCTCGTCGATGTAGATCTTCTCCTTCAGCCGCTGCTTCTCGTAGAACTCCTTACGAATCCTCCGGCCGTCGACGAAGTAGCCATAGCCGGTCAAGAAGATGCGGCGAAGGAGCCTCAAGTCGTCCCCTAGCGTGCGAGGAGGCTCCTGATCCTTGGGATGTTTAGGACTGACCGTCCGCATGGTCCTCGAATGTTACCCTAACGGTCGGTCGAGCCACCACCCAGCTTGTCGCGCACCACGCGCCCGTCGACGATGACCATGCGCATCTGGCGCACATTCTTGATGTTGCGCAACGGGTTGGCCGCCACCACCAGCACGTCGGCGAGCTTACCCTTTTGCAGCGTCCCGAGTTTGTCCCCCATGCCCAGGATGTCCGCTCCCACGCTCGTCGCGCTCGCCACAATCTCCGCGTCGGTGAGTCCTGCCTTCTTCAGAAGATCGAGCTCCACGAAGTAGTCATCCGGATAGCGGGTGTCGTTCTCGAAAGGAATGTCCGAGCCTACACCGATCTTGATCCCCGCCGCACGCGCTTTCGTCACCGGCGACAAGATGTTCTCGTTGGTGACCGGATAGCGGCGCGACATCGTGTAGTAGAAACCGCTGGCTGGTATCCCCGCGGACGCATAGCCGTAGTTGATGACGTTGTAGAAAGCGGTGATGGTCGGCACGAAATCGGTCCCATACTTGGCCATTGCCGCAACGTCGTCATCGTCCATGTCGAGAGGATGTTCGAGGGAGTCGAGCCCGGCCTCGGCGGCCCAGATGATGTAGTCCCCGAAGGCGTCCGCCGCGACGCGGATTCCATGCATATGGGCCTCGTCGATCGCCGCAGTCACTTCCTCACGCGTATAGGGAGCCATGATCTTGATCCAATCCGCGTGATTACGGATTTGCTCCCGCACCGCAAGCCGCCAGTCGTCGGCCCCAGTTGCGACGCGACGGTTGGATCTCGGGCCGGTGCTCTTTGGCCTTCCGGTCGCGGTAGAGGTCGTCTCGTCGCCGTGTCCGCCTCGGATAGATATGCTCTTGCCGCTCCAGAAGACGCGCGGGCCATCCACCATACGACGTTCAACGGCTTCTTTGAGCTTGAGTGCAACGTCGTTGTTAGTCCCCGCGTCACGCACCGCGGTGATGCCGCCGTCCAAGAACTGACCGAGCTTGACCACGCCGCGAATGGCCCTCGCCGCATCGGAGTCCCGGTAGCGAGAGAAGTCATCGCCCCATTGCTGGTTGAAGTGCATGTGCAGATCGACGAGACCGGGCATGACATAGAGACCGTTGACGTCTACGGTGCGAGCCACATTGCTCGGGATCGACACCTGTCCCGCCGGACCGACGTCCAAAATACGATCGCCCTTGATCACCAACACCGCGTTCGAAATCGGATCGGCACCGGTTCCGTCGATGAGCGTGCCGCCCCGTACCACGAGGACGGAATCGTTGGAACGATCCCGAGGTGGAATGGGGACTCGCCGGGGATCGTCGGTCGTCTCGAGCCCTTCCAGGCTCTGAGTGCCGTACTGCGCTTCGGCGACTGCGGAGAAAGCCAGCGCCGCAGCAAAGAGGACGGCTAGCCATCGAAACAGGATTGTCGAGTGCTTCATTTTTTGGGACTCCTTACTTTCGTGGGCGGACCAGCCACCCGGTCATGGGATTGCCCAGCTCGAACGCCATCGGGTCTCCCGCCATACGGATTTTTTCGAAGCCGGAGAAGAGCGAGGGCAGGCCTTTGGCCTCGAGCCATCGCTCTTCGTCCATCAGGTTGAAGTGGATGTGGGGGTACTGGGCGAGCCCCGAGTTGCCGACACGGCCGAGGAGTTGACCGGCCTTCACCTCATCGCCCACTTTAATCGGTACCGTGCCGCTCTGCATGTGACACGTCAGCGAGTACTCGCCGTTGCCATGGTCGAGAACGACCAAATTGCCGGAAAAGACGTCTCCATCGTTTTCCAGCACCTCACGCGGCGGGGTCTCGCCGACCCCGTAGTCCTCGATGTCGTTCCGCACATGCACCGCGACCCCGTCGCCCGCGGCGTAGACCGGCTCGTCGTAGCACCAGTAGTCCGCCGGGGTCTTGCCATCGGTCTTGTACGGGAGTCCGTTGGGACCGAGCTTCGTGATGTCCCAGCCGTACATCGTCAAGGAGTTGATCCCCGTACGCCGATGGCCGGTGATCAGATCGTTCCCCGCACTGATCGACCAAGTACTTTCGAACGGAAGGCGGAGCGTTACTTTCTGACGGTAGTTGACGATGGGTACGGTATGTCGCGCGATACCCTCGCGACCACTCTCCGACTTCAACCAGAACGTCATTTGGACGCTGTCCACCTCCGCGTGCCAAGGACGGCCGAACGGAATGCGCACCCAAGAAACGGGCTCGCCTGGAGGCAGTTCTGGCCCGGTGGGCCGCTCGAGGGACGCCATACGGTGTTCCCGAAACTCGATGTTGTCCATGAAGTACTTGGTGGTGTCGTCGAACGCCCCCTCGATCCACTCCGTCCGCAGCATGTAGTTTCGCGAAAAAGTCTCCTCCCAAACCGTCTCGCCCGCTCTCTCGAAGTCCGCGTTCACCCGCACGACTTGGAGCGGTTCCGACTCGTTCGATTTGAGCACCAGGTGAAACAACCACGTGAGGTTTTGGGTGTAGGCGTGTGCCCTCTTCGGATCGTCGGCCGGCGCACGGTAAGTGCCTTGGGTGGCTGCGTAGACGACCTTGGGAACTTGATGAATGTCGACGTCGAAAGTCACCGGCTCGGGCGCCGCACAACCCACCAGCGCAGCCATTAATGAAATAACTACTATCACACGAGGCATCAGACCCTCCGTAGGTTTAGCAATCGTTGGTCCATCGCGTTGAGCGGCGGCGCCGAGGGTTAAGCGCTGGTGCCGTCCGCTCCAACGCGGTGCCCTTGGCTATTTGTAGCGAACGCCGCCCTTAATCACGACGGCGACACGTTTCATAGCCTTCATACCGTCGAGCGGATTTCCCGCCACGACGATGACATCCGCCCACTTCCCGGCTTCGATGGTGCCGAGCTTATCCGACAGTCCCAAGATCTCGGCGCCGTTTTTCGTCGAGGCCTCGATGACCTGCATCGGGCTCATCCCCATCTCCACCATGTAGCGCATCTCGTTGGCGTTCGGATCCTCTTGCTGCAGGTTCATGAACGCCGGAGTATCGGTTCCCATGGAGAACTTGGCCCCCGCCCGGATGAAGCGACGCATGTTCTCCCGAGACGTCTCCCGCCTCTCTTGCCGTTCCTTGTAGGACATCTCAAGCCGGCCCTCACCGTGAATGACCATCTCCGGCTCGTCGGGGTGGCGCTTGTTGTAAACCATCTTGTCCCGGTAGCGCATGAGAATACGGTAGTCCTTCGGCTGCACCGACATGATGTAGACCGTCTCGTCGAAACGGTGCGGATCGGCGGCCCGATTCGCGCGGGCGATCATCTGCTCGAGTAGCGTGTCGACGACGACCCCTTTCTTCACGTAGCCATCGATGATGTCCTCGTCGATGAGCTCACCACCATAGAAGGGATGCTCCAGCGTGTCGAAATCGAAGGCCAGCATTCTTCTAAGGCCGTCGTTGTGGCCTCCGCAGTGGACGTCCATGAACTTCCCGTTCTTGCGCGCCTTGTCGATGATGAAACGGACGTCCTCGTCCGAGAAATCGTTCTTCCCGTCGTACCTCGAGCCCGACATGATGAGCTTCCAGTAGTTGAAATCGGGCCCCACAAGCCGATCGGTATCTTTGTCCGGATCGTCCACGACGACGAAGGCGAACTGGGTCCTCATCCACTCCTTGGTGTCGGGTGGAGAATCCGCGTAGCTCTCCTCGAAGTGCGCCCGACTCCATAGCAACGCCCCTCCCAGGAAAATCCGAGGCCCGGGAATCTCTCCGTTATCAATGGCGTTCTTATAGGGAATCAATTGGCTAGCGGGGCCACTGGTATTCCGCATGCTGGTCACACCTTGCATGAGGTAGACGAAGGACCGCCGCGGGATCCTCGACCAGCTCTCCTCCCACTGGGCCTTGAGGTGCGCGAGGGGGACGTCCCCTCCCGGTGAGTGGTAGAGAGGGTTGAGCTGGGTGTGTTGATTGGAGTTGATGAGCCCAGGCATGATGGTCATGCCGCTGGCATCGACGACCTGGGCCCCATCGGGGATGGTGACCTCTTCCATCGGGCCCACCCAAGTAATGTCCTCGCCTTCGATGACGACCGCGTGATCGAGCTTGGGCGGGGCACCGGTGGCATCGATGAGGGTACCGCCTTGAATGACGATCGGTCGTTCCGGTCGAAACGGAGGCTCTTGGGGTCCCCAAGTCCCCGGGGCCTGAATCGCCCACAGCGCCGGCACTAGGACCAGAAGTCCGATTCCCAAACAAAGTAACTTCTTCATCGACTTCCCTCCGTACGTTTATGTGTTGATCTTGTAAATCCGCTTCGCGTTCTCACTCATCACGTTGCGGGCGATTTTTTCGCAGTCTTTGTCGGTCCAACCGTAGTGCGAGCGATAGTCGTTCAGGACCTTAGCCAACACCCGACGGAAGTTGTCGGCACAGTAACCGATCTCCTCTGGAATGTTGTTGGCGTCGCTGCCGTGCATGGTCTGCTCGGACGGCGCGAGGGCGAGGAACGCCCGCAGCGTTTCCTCGAGAGCTCCAGGGAACTTGGCGTAGAACGAAACGTCGCAGTGGACGTTCGGAAACTGGCTAATGAACGCGGCGACGTTGTGGTGCAAGGGATACCCGGTGTGGATGAGAACGAACTGAGTCTCGACCCGTTTGACCTCGTCATCCTGGAAGGACTTGTAGAGTCCCAGTGGACTGTTCCAATCGAACCGGAGAGCTGGATGCAACCCCACCGCGGTGTGGATGATCACGCGCATGTCGAGCTCGCCCGCCTTGACGAATATGTGGCGGAGCAGATAGTCCTGATAGGAGTGAAGCGCACGGGTGAGCTCTGGATCGTCGTAGAGGGGGGTCCCTCGGGGAGTGAGCGCCGATGGCTCGTTGGTCAGGACGGTCTTCAGATCTAGGTTGGCTTGATCCCGCTCGACCTTCTCAACGGTTAACGGTCGAAAGTAGGCCATCGAGGTTTTTAGACCGACGCAACCGTCCGCGGCACAAGATTCGAGAACCTCGTCCACCGCCTTGACGACGTCTTCGACGGCCTCCGCCGAGTTCTTCTTGGCGAAGCCGGGGTCGATGAGATCGTTGAAGGAGTAGCTCCATACGAAGCGGCCCGCCGGCACGTACGTCTCCGGCCGCTTCGGTTCCGAGCTCCGCGATTGAAGCAGTATCGAGCTTACCTTCTCGCGATCCAAGATCGAACGGACGTAGTCGGTGAAGCCGCTTTCGATTCCCTTCTTCACCACCGAATCGAACCCTGCGAGATTGGGCTCCACCCCGTACACCCGAGAGACGTAGTTGTAGTAGCCGGTCTGGCGAGGCATGTTGTAGAGGTGTTCTTCGAAGACCCCGGAGAGCTTTTGCCGGAGCTCTTCCTTGTGCTCGTATTCATAGGCCGGGAGTAGTGCGTCGACGAACGAGCCGTTCCACTGGTCGTAGTTCTGTTCGAGGGTGATGGGGTTGGGGGGATGAACATGAACGTCGACGATCTCCATCTCCGCCAGGTCGAGGGGGCCCACTGTCACGTCGGCTCCCACCGATGTCTCCGATGGAGCGGCCGAATGTGTCTTGAACCCGGAAAGTACACTCGCCGATCCGCCGAGCCCTAAAAGCTTCAAAAAGTTTCTTCTCCACATGCGAATTCTCCTTATTGAGTGCCTTGTCCTGACCGCGTCGGGCCAGAGCCCAAGTGCCGCTCGAAGTGCTGATCGATTTTCCTAAGTACGTGGGTCCCGATAAAGTCCTTAGTCCGTGCATCGCCGTGAACCGACGTCGGCAAAGGAACGAAATCGAAGTCCTTACCCAACAACATGAGTTTTTCGGCCAGGTGGATCGAGTCCCTGAACAAGCAGATGGTGTCCTGCATTCCGTGGATGATCATCAGCGGATCCTGGAGGCCGTCGGCGTGCAGGAAGGCCGAGCCCTTGCGATAAAGATCGGGCCGCGCGCTGGGACGGAAGAACAGATCCACTTCTCCGCTCGTGGCGTGCCAAACGTTGGTGGCTGGGGCACCGGCCACACCCGCCTGGTAGACCCCCGGTTTCTTGAAGAGCGACATCGCGGCGAGAAGGCCCCCGTAGCTCCATCCCCAGAGCCCGATGCGATCGGGATCCACGTAGGTAAGCGTCTCCAAGTACTCGACGCCGCTATGCAGATCTTCGATGTCGATCTCGCCCACGTTCTCGACGAACTGACTCCGGAACTCGCGGCCATAGCCGACGCTGCCGCGAATGTCGACGAGCAGAACGAGGTAGCCACGCGAGAGCGCTTGGTACTGTTGGAACGTATCGAACGGAGTGACCCATTGCTCGCGAACGGTGTTCGAGTACACCGGCCCGAGGACCGCGGCGTGACGCTTCGATCGATCGAGGTTCGGCGGCTCGAGAAGCCGCCCGTGGAGGGTGGCGCCGTCGGTGCGGCTCTTGAACGTCACGTAGCGAGGCTCGACCCACGAGTACTTCGAGAACTCCTCGGGGGGCGAGTGCGTCACTCGCGTCTCCGTGCCCCCTTGCGAGCCCACCAGATAAAGCTCGCGCGGGCTCACCGCGCTCGACCGAATCGTGGCCACCCACTTCCCGTCCGGGGATACGAAAGGAAGATGGGAACCGGGAAGCGTCGTAACTTGAGTTACGGTACCGCCGCCTTCGGGCATGCGATAGACCGGCCGCTCGTAGGGACTCTTCTTGCTGGCAATGAAGAAGACCTCGTTCGTCTTCGGCGAGACGGTCAGACTCGCCCCCTCGGAGGCGACCCCAGTCACACTCCAGTCCCCGCTGGTCAGCTTTTCGGTTTGTCCCCCGGCAAGGGGCCCCGAGTACAAGCGAAACCAGCCGTCGACATCCGAAACGAGGATCACCGCCTGCCCGTCCGAGCTCCAGTCGGAGGTCCAAAGTGCAGACGCGGTCGTGGTGTTCCCACCCTTCGCCTTGTGGTCGTGTCGCAGCACCCGTACCGAGCCATCTGCGGCATCGGCGATGGTAATCCAACGATCCTCGCCGTCCTCCGAGAACTGATCGATCAGCAAGTGAGAGCCGTCGGGAGAAAAGCCGAAGCTACTGAAACGTCGGTCGGTTGCACCGGGAAGCTCGACCGTCCGCGTACGACCACTTGCAATGGAGAAAACGACCATCGTTCGCATCAAGTCGTTCTCGCCCGGGATGTCCCGGCGCAGCGTTTCGACGTGCGTCTCCTCGCCCAGGTAGTCAGGGAACGGCATTTTTCGCACGTTGCGGCGGTCTTCGTAGCGAAGGGCGATGTGACGGCTATCCGGCGACCACCGGTAATCCATGAAGGCAGAGTCGGGGTGGTAGAAAGACGCGCCGGGAAGATGGCCGAGTGGCGGCACACCGACGTCGGTCGCCTGCACCAACTCTCCCGTCTCTTGATGCCACAGATAGAGATCGCCACCTTGTAAGAACGACAGAAAACGGCCATCTGGCGAGAAGGCGATCGCGTGACGTCCGCCGGAGTTGCGGGTGAGCCGTTCGACCTCGCCTCCATTGGCGCCCACACGGAACAGATGCCCGTCATAGGCGACGACCAGCGCCTGGCCATCCGGAGTCCACACGACTTCCGAAATACCGGAGCGCGAACGTTCCGCGAACTCCTGTTCCAGGGCCGCGAGTGAGCCCGGTTCCGCACCGGGCCCGCCGCGCGCCGGCGACGCTACGTCGGTAATCCGGCGCGGCTCACCCCCTTCCGCGGCAACGACCCAGACATCCCGAAACGGCATGGCTTCGTCGTTCCAGAGGAACGCGAGACGAGAGCTGTCGGGAGACCAAACGGGTTTCGTCGGGGCGGTTCCGATCAAGCTCGGCAAGGCGGCGAGGCGCTCGACCTTGAGCTCTTGAGATGCGGCTACCGACGCCAGGACGGCGAGGCCGAAAGCGGCGCCCACCCCCCCTACCACCAAAGACGGTACGTTCATTGGGTTCCTCCCATGCCGCGTGTCTCCATTCGGTCTCGAACGACTTCACCGTCTTTCATCACTAGTATGGGTCGCGGCAAACGGGTGGGATCTTCGAGAGCGTCGCCGGGGACAACAATAATGTCCGCCCACTTCCCCGCCTCGAGTGTTCCGAGGTGATCATCCAAACCCGCGGCTTCCGCTCCAATCCGTGTGGCGGCTTGGATAATCTCCGCCGCGGAGTAGCCCCACCCCATCCACCGTTTGATCTCTTCGGTGTAGAACAAACCGATCTCTCCCTGATCCTTTCCTCCGGTGTCGGTGCCGATCGCCATCGGGATGCCCGCGGCGTGCATGGCGCGGAATCGAGCCTCGTAGTCCGTGGGTCGCCTCAGGTTGCGAACCTCCCTCTCGGTCGGCGCGTCCCAACGCTCGCCCGCAAACCGCCTCATCGCGTGGAGCGTCGGTACGACAATCGTCCCTTGCTCCTTCATCAAGGCGATCACTTCGGCTTGGTTCTTCATGCCCGGCAAATGCTCGATGGTGTCGGCACCCGCACGGACCGCCCACTCGACCATCATCATGCCCGGGTACGGCGGACCCAGGGCATCCACCGCGATGAGAGCGCCGAAGTTGTGGGCCTCATCCGCGGCCAATTGGATCTCCTCCGCGGTGAACGGAAAGGTCACCTTGACGTAATCGGCGCCCATCTTGAAATTCTGGCGAATGTTCTTTCTCCACTCGTAGGGCGAGTCCGACTCCAAGACCCACTTCGGCTTCTCCATCCGATCGCCTTCGCTGCCGTGCCCGCCGGTGGCGCTAACGATCTGGTTGCAAATAACGAAACGTGGACCCTCGATGTAGCCTTGCTCGATCGATCGCTTCAAGGCGATGGCCGTCAAGTTGCGAGCTCCGGCATCGCGCACCAAGGTGATCCCGGAGTCGAGTGCTTGCCGCAGGATTCCGGCAGCACGGAGCGCCGCCATCGAGTCGGTCTCCCAGTTCACCGAGATCGTGTAGTGGGCCGAGTGAGTGTGAAGATCGGTCAACCCGGGAAGCACGCTATTGCCACTAGCATCGATAGTGCGAGCCCCCGGTGGAATCGAGACGTCGGAGCGAGAGCCGACGGCACGGATGGTGTTGCCCTCGACGATCACCACGCCGTTCGCGATAGAGGCCCCGGAAGTACCGTCGATGACCTTGCCACCGACGATGGCGATCGTTTCTTCGGACTGTGCCCAGCTCCACTGTGCGAAGCCAAGCGCCAAGGCCGATAGCGCGAAGGTTGAGACCCTAAGAGAAGATTGCATTGGATAAGCCCCTTTGAAATTGATTCCCGAGTGGGCGGGTCGACTGTATACAGAAACGGGCGTGGGGTGTCAAACGACGAACCCCCTGTGAGAGTTGGGTTTGGAGGCACCTTGCAACCGAGATCTGTCTTTGACACTATAGCCGCCCCCAGACACGGAATGCGGGGAAAGGAGCAGACCAAATGAAAGGGTCTTCATCGACACGAATCCTGGCGGCCATTCTCGCTGTCACGCTCGGCAGCGTCGGAATCGTCACCGCACAATATGGTGCCCAGAGCCTCGAGGGGCTGGACACCACCGATGACCTCCGACGAGTACCGATCCCGCCGCGGGATCGATCCAACGATCCCATCCTGGTGGTCAAGGGCGGCACGCTTATCGACGGTACCGGCGCGGCTCCCATCGCGAACGCCACGCTGGTCATCCAAGGCGACCGAATCTTGGACGTCGGGCGCAACGTCCGCGTCCCGGCAAACGCCGCCCGCACCGTGGATGCGAGCGGGCTCTACATCGTGCCGGGGCTCATCGATCTTCACGTCCACTTCACGCAGCAACGCGGCGATGACTTCGGCATGTACTCCGACTCCGACTCCGCGGCGACCATTCGCGGGGTCTTGAAGCTCGGCCAACTATTAGACGGCGGGATCACCGCGGTGCGCGACGCCGGCACACGAAATGATGTCGCGTTCAAACTCAAAGAAGCCGTCGATCGGCAAATGCTGGATGGTCCACGAGTGTTCTGGAGCGGAAAGATCATTACGTCGCGCTCAGGGCACGGCGACGAGCTCACCGGAACGGCCTCCGGAAAACCTCGGGGCGCGGGTGGTGCCTCCGAGCTCGGAGGAGGCCCCAACGTGCGCGTGGCCACCGGACCGTGGGATTGGCGACTCGCCGTCCGGGAGCAGATCCGCCGACACGTCGACTGGATCAAGATCGGCGCTCCGTACACGAAAGAAGAAATCGCCGCAGCCATCGATGAGGCGCACATGCACGGTATTCCTGTGATGGCGGACGCCTTCGGCGACTACATCGTATGGGCCGCGGAAGCGGGGCTCGACAGCCTCGAGCATCCTTTGGATATGTCGGATACCACCATCCAAGCGATGGCGAAAAACGGGACCGGTTTCGTTCCCACGATAACCGCCTTCTACAATCCAACCGTTCTCGGATATCCCACCGCGGGTATTCCTCCGGGCGGGTTCTTCTACACCTGGTCTCGCCGTTTCAAGGTGAGTCACGAACGGAGCTTGGAGGCGGTTAGCAAGGCGAGGCAGGCCGGCATCAAGATTGGCGCCGCCACCGATATCCCGTTCGAGAACGAGAAGCGGTATCCCTCGGACTACTTCACCGAGCTCGGGTTCTTGAAGGACGCCGGCTTCTCCGATGAAGGAGTCCTCGCTTGCGCTACAAAAACCGCGGCGGAGATCCTGGGGTTGGACGACAAGCTGGGCACGCTCGAGAAAGGAAAGCTCGCGGATGTCCTGATCGTCGCCGAGAACCCGCTCAGCGATATTCAGAACATTCGGAGCATGAGAATGGTCATCAGCGACGGACGCGTGGTCCGGGATCGCCTAGGCGGATCTAGCGCCACCGAAGAATAACGCAGCGCAACTCGGTCCGGACCGAGTCGATTGGTTGACGACTATTCGGGTCGGAGCAAAGAGATTCCATCATGGTCGAGTCGTTCCCTCGTTTAGCATGTCTGGCCCTCTTACTCCTGCCACGTACGGCGCTGGCTCCAGAACGGTCCCCACAATCGGAAGAGGGCCAGCAGGTCTTCCCACTCCGGGGCTACGTCTCTAAGCCTTCTGCAGTCGAGTCCCTCTTCGTTGCGGTGGATGCGGAACAGGACCGGTGGGCGACCGAGGCGGTCACAGAAGCACTCGACAAGAGACTCCACCTACTCGAAGCGGCATTACAAGATCATCGCCCAGAAGCGATCGCCTCGCTGGTCGACGCGGAGTTCCGGGGAGCGTCTCTAACGCCGGTATCGAGCAAACCGGTGGGCGCACCACCCGGCGTTCGACTCTACCGGTTTCGCTACGAGGATGAGCTTTCGGTGGCAGCGGCCCTGGCGCCCTCGGAATTTTTGTCTTGGGTTCAAGATTTCAATTCCTTTTCTGCATTCAAGTTCAAGATCGTGAGCATCGAGGTGGGAGTTCCCTCAGGTGCTGCTCCGGCCCAGGCACGGACTCGTGTCTTGTACGACCTGGTGGGGCGAGGGGCGCGGAACGAGATCGTTGCTCGTTTAGGTTGGTGGCGACTCGACTGGGTCCTTGCCGATGGCATCTGGAAAATGAAGCGCCTCAAGCCTGAACCCGCCACCGGCGGCCATTCGGCCGCGCCCTTCTTTACCGACGTGAGCAGCATCGCCTGGGCCGAGGAAGCCTCCTACTGGGGACAGATGCGGCTGGGTATCGATTACTTCCGCGCCGGAATGGACGCCGCCAGTGGGGTTGATCTCTACGGGCACAGTGGACTTGCGGTGGGGGATGTGGATAACGATGGACTCGAGGATCTTTTCGTGGCCCAGGCGCAGGGACTCCCGAACCGGCTCTACCGCAACCGGGGTGACGGGACGTTCGATGACATCAGCCAGGCCTCGCGGATCGACATCCTGGAGCGAACCTCGATGGGGCTCTTCGGTGACATCGACAGTGATGGCGATCAAGACTTACTTGTCGTCATCCAAAACTGGAATGTCGTACTTCTCTTGAACGACGGCCAAGGAAGATTCGAGCCGTCTCGCGCTTCGTTAGAGAGAAGAGACGAAGTCAAGGCGACTCTCAGCTCGGCATCACTGGCAGACTATGACAATGACGGCGACCTCGACCTCTATGTTACCTGCTACCGATACGTCGACGCTCCCGGAGAGGACACCGCTCTGGCGTTGCCTTACCCGTATCATGATGCCACCAATGGACCTCCAAATATCCTTTTCCGGAATGAGGGTGACGGAACGTTCGAAGACGTGACCACCGGTTCGGGTCTAGAGGCCGGCAACGATCGTTTCAGCCTTTCCTCGTCTTGGGGCGATTTCGACAACGACGGATGGCCAGACCTTTATGTGGCGAACGATTTCGGCCGTAACAATCTGTATCGGAACCTTGGCGGCACTTTCATCGAGATTAGCCGAGAGGCGGGGGTGGAGGACATCGGGGCCGGCATGAGTGTGGCCTGGACGGACTACGATCTCGATGGCAAAGACGATCTCTATGTAGGCAACATGTGGTCCTCTGCCGGTCTGCGCCTCACCGCGCAGCGCGGTTACCACGCCGGCGAGGCACGGGCCAGCTACCGGCGGCACGCCAAGGGAAACAGTCTCTTTCGCAACCTAGGGGGAGCAAGGTTCGAAGAGGTCGGTGAGGAGGCAGGAGTCGAGTTCGGGCGATGGGCCTGGAGCAGCGATTTTTTCGATTGCGACAACGACGGGAATGACGATCTCTATACCGTCAACGGCTACATTACTAATGCCTCAACGAAGGATCTTTGAAGTTTCTTTTGGCGGCAGGTCGTGTCGCGCTCACCCCCTGACAGGAAAGCGGTGGAGCTTTACGAGCGAAGCTGGAGCGCGATCGATCGACTCATCCGTGGCGACGGAAGCTGGAGCGGACACGAGCGGAACCGTTTCTACTTGAACAACGGTGATGGCACCTTCATCGACGCCTCAGGTATCAGCGGGCTCGACTTTCCCCAAGACGGGCGAGCGTTCGTCGCATTCGACTATGACCTGGATGGTGACATCGATGTTGCACTCAAAAACCGAAACGCGCCTCAGCTACGGCTTCTGCGGAACGACCTGGCAAACGGGCGGGCCGCTGTTAGGTTCGTCTTGGAGGGTCGCTCGAGCAACCGTGATGCTATCGGCACGCGCGTCGAGGTGCATGCGAGCGGCGGCGTCCGACAGAAGACCGTACGCGTGGCGAGCGGCTACTTATCCCAAAGTAGCCGGTCTTTGCACTTTGGCCTCGAAGGCTTGGGAAAGCTAGAGAAAGTCGTCATACGGTGGACGAACGGGCTCGTGCAAACGTTACGGTCCGTCCCATCGAATCACGTGGTATACGTGATCGAAGGGGAAGAGAAGTTCAAACGAGAGCCTTTCCAGTCATCCCGTGCCACACCGGTTCCGAAAGCCGAGAGAGCCGCACCCCCCTCCCGTCGTGGAACATGGCTTCTGGATCCTTTACCTGCCCCTGATTTCACGTTGGGGGATCTGGACGGCAACTCCCACCGGCTTTCCAGTCTCGAGGGAAGGAAAGTGTTGCTGAACTTCTGGGCGAGCTGGTGTCCCCCTTGCCGCGGCGAGCTCCTCGATTTCAAGGCCAAGAGAGCGGAGCTCGATGCCTCGGGCGTTACCCTGATGGCGGTTTCTGTAGATGAGCCACCGGCGGAGCAAGCGGTGCGCGCGTTCCAGGCGGAGCTCGGTCTCGACTTCCCGCTGCTCTTGGCCAATGAAGAGATGGTAGGGGTCTATAAGGTTCTGGCCTCCAATCTTCACGACCGCATTTCGAACTTGGGCGTTCCAATGAGCTTTCTTATCGACGCGCGAGGAAGGATCGTCAAAGCCTACCGCGGCGCGGTCGGGGTCGATGAAGTTGTGGCCGACTCGCGACGGATCCCGCGGACTGCCGAAGAGCGGAAGCGTCTTGGTCTCCCTTTCGACGGCATCAATTTGGTGGGTGAGTTCTTGCGGAACGATTTTGCGCTTGGAAACGCGTTCGCGGAGCGGGGTTATTGGAGTCACGCGGAGACGCTTTATCGACGGGCCATCGATAAGGGTCAGTCGGCGGCTCAGGTACATTACAACCTCGGGACGGTGATGCTCAACCAACAAAGATGGAACGAGGCGGGACGGGCGTTCGAGGAAGCGGTCGCCTTGAACCCGCGTTTGGCGGACACCTATAACAATCTCGGTTACGTTTCGGCGGCGCTCGGGCAGCAGTCCAAGGCACGAGACGCGTATCGTCGCGCCCTCGAGCTACGCCCCTACTTCGCCGAGGCCCACAATAACCTGGGCACTCTGGAGGCCCGCTCCGGTAACTTGTCCGCAGCCATTATGTCCTTTGAGGCCGCCATATCCCATGCGCCCGAGCTCGTGAACGCTTACGTCAATTTGGGCACCGCCCTCAATCAAGTGGGGCGACACCGGGAAGCCGTCCAGGTTCTGCGAAAAGCGTTCGAGCTTGCTCCCTCGCCCGAAATCTGTGTCAGAGTCGTCCGCGCTTACGCACAGTCTGGCGAGGGACGCGAAGCACGCCGGGTTCTCGAGGAAGGGCTCGGGAGATGGCCGGACAACAGAGAGCTCGTGCGCCTGGGAGAAACCCTCGGCAGCAGGTGATCGAAAGAGTTAGGCGAAACGGCTGTCAGCGTCGAAGCGCCAGCACGCATTTAGCAGTCGAGCATGGTCACCTTAGACTGCTTGTTCGTGTGCTTTTGCTTTCCTCGGTGAGCGACCCGTAGACCGTTTCTCCAGCAAGCACCGTCGCCAAAACCTCAATGTCGTTGATATCCTCGGCCGGAACGGTGAGAATGTCCTCCGCCAAGAGCACAAGATCCGCGTACTTACCCGGCTCGATCGTGCCCTTCTTGTCCTCCTCGAAAGAGGTGTAAGCCGATGCGTGCGTTATCGCCCGGATAGCCTCCTCGCGGGAGATCCCTTGGTCCGCGCCAAGGACGCCCCCCCAGCCTGTCTGCCGGGTAACCGCTATATCGATCTGCATCAAAGGGGTTGAACGAACAGAAATGGGCCTGTCCGCTCCGAGAGCGACCATGATGCCGTTATCAATCCAATCCCTGAAGCGATAGGACATGTCAGCTCGCTGCTTACCCCAGAACTCGGTGAACTTATCTCCGATAATGTAGTTGTGTCTGGGCTGCGCGTTCACGATCAACTCGAGCTGTTTGACCCGGTCATAATGGTCCGGCAGCAGCAGTATGCCGTGATCGAGCATCCAACGCTTACCGATAATAGACGTTTGGGCATTCGCGTATTCAAACGCATCGAGCGCTAGGTCGATAGCGGCATCGCCCACCACATGCGGGCCCGGACGCCAGCCATGGCGAGCCGCCGCGGCCGCGAACAGGTTGAACTGTTCCTGAGAAACGACCTGCACCCCAAAAAAGTCAGGACGGCCTTTGTATGCACTGCGTAGAAACGCTGACTCCTCAGCGCCATCCAAGCCTATCTCAGCAAGACCATCGGCCCGAAACATCCCGTCACCCCATTCCTGGCCGGGGGGGCCGAGCGCCTCGAAAAGAGCGTCGAGCTCTGCTTCGGGCGTGTTTGGGTCGACGTCGTAGCACCAATCCACCCGGGCGGTCAGCTCGCCGTTGTCATGCAGCTCCCGCAACAACTCGACTTGCTCAATGGTGCCCCCGGCCTCCCGAAAGCTCGTCATCCCCCAGCTGTTGACACGCCTAAGCGCCTGACGAATGCCGTCGAGTTGCTGCTCGCGGGTCAGCTTGGGGACGTATTGGCGCAAGGGGTCGCGCGCAGCTTTCAGCAGAAACCCGGTGGGCTCGCCGTCCTCGTCCTTCCAGATCTCTCCCCCCGGAGGATCCGGTGTCTCTTTCGTGTAGCCGAGACGCTTCAGCGCCAAGCTATTGACAATCCAGTAGTGCCCCCCTCGTAGGACGACCGGATTGTCCGGCGATACCGGGTCAAGGTCGTGGCGGTTCGGCAAACGCCCCTCGGCCAGCATGAACTGCCACCAGCCACCCTCACTAAAGATCCACTCGCCGGGCTCCGACTTCGCCACGCGCTCGGCAACGACCTCCCCAATGTCGGCTATGGACTCCACCGAGGTGAGATCGATCGACGCGGGGAGGTTGAGGCCCATCTTCACCACATGACTGTGCGTGTCGTTGAACCCAGGCAGCATCGTCCTACCCTCTAGATCCACCTGCCGTGTTTCCGGACCAGCCATGGCGAGCACTTCGGAGTCGGTTCCAACGGCAACGAACACACCATCCTTTATAGCTACTGCCTCAGCGATCGAGAAGTTTTCGTCCACCGTCACGATTTTCCCGTTGTGGATGATTAGATCCGACCCCGCCTGTTGCGCGGAAGTATCTTCTCCTACTTCACCACATCCAACACAGATCCCAATACCTAGTGTCAATATGATTGGTTTCGCTATACGAATCATGATGACCTCCCTCGGTCATAGAATTATTCTCAAGCCTAGTTGGAGCCTAATCTTCTGACGGTTGCGGCCCAACCGCTTCTGCCCACAGCGGCTTTACCTCATCGTCCAAACCGGTCATTTCCCAGCGAATCAAGGTTACCGGGATGATGCCCTTAGACAGAAATTCGTCATGGAAGGCCTTCAGATTGAACTCATCTCCCAGCTGCCTTGCCCGATCGAACATTAATTGCTCGACTTGTATTTTCCCAATCTGGTAGCTGCTCCCCCCGCCGGGGCGGCGTAGATAACCCTCCAGGTCGTAACGCCCTAGGTCCTCTTCCATGAAGGGAACGGAGTCAATCATCAACTGATTGGCCTCGGCCAGCGTGAACTCGCCGCTGTGCATTTTCGTCTCTGCGAAGATCCGGCTTGCCCGTTTCATGAGGGCAGCGTAGAAGAGCTCGGCGGCGCGAGGGTTGTCATCGGTGAGACCGGCCAGTACGAACATCTCCTCGAGATACACCGCCCATCCTTGCCTGCGATTCCAGTCATTGTAGGTACGACGGATCGGGCTGTCGAGGTGGTCCCGGAGCCTTACGTCGAAGCGGTGTCCGGGGATAGACGCGTGGTCTGCATCCACCGCAGCCGACAAGGGGTGGGCGCGTGTCGTGTCCTTAAAAGAGGTCTTCATTGATCGGTATGCAAACGCCTCTCTCCTCAAGCTTGTCGTAGGACGCCATCAGGCGTCGCATGTCGTCGTCCCATTCTCTTCTTTTTTGTTAGATTTTATTACTCGATGTGACGGACGTACCATTGCGACATAGGGTTTCCAAGCTTTATCTTATACACAGGAACTTTGCCCGCCCGGAGTCGTTCGAAGTCGCTAAACATGGCTGGTAGTCCTTTCCCTTCGATCCACTCCCCTTTCGTCATCAGATTAAAATGCAACCCGAGATAGCCATGTTCAGTCAAACGCTCCCGGGCAATAACTTGGCCTGCCTTTACTTTGTCTCCTACTTTTACCACTATGCCACCTTTATCTAGATGAGCGTACAAAGAATACTCACCATTCCCATGATCTATGGAGACAAAAGAGTCAATAAAACGGTCGGTATCTTTTTTCAAGAATTCAGGTTCGTACGGTTTCTCCATACCCACTCTCGTAATGTCATTCCGTACATCCACTACCACTCCATCGCCCGCTGCCAGTATCGGCTCCCTATAGCCGGGATCGGCAGGTGGATCAACCTTCATAAAATCCCAGCCGGTTGTACTTAAACCGTTCAAGCCGGTCCGGCGATGACCGGCGGTCAGATCATTTCCGGCCCTTACTTGCCAAACGCCAGAGAATGGAAGTCGCAGCTTTACCTTTTGCTTATAATTGGTAATCGGTATTGAATGTGAAAGCACACCCGAATTACCCTTAGAATCGCGAACTTTGAATCTCATGTCGATGCGGTCAATCTGTGCAAACCAGGGACGAGCAAAGGGTATGCGTACCCAGGATATTGTTTCTCCAGCAGGAAGTTCCGACGTGATATCCTTTTCACGTGATATCATGTCTTCCCCCATATTGATTTTCGTTAAGAAATATTCGGTAGTCATCTCGAAAGCACCCTTTATCCATTCCATCCGCCTGAGGTATTCCCTGGAGAATGTTTCTTTCCAAAGGACTTCACCCTCACGTTTAAATAAGGCTTCTACCTCTTCGAAACTAAGAGTATCGTCTTCCTGTGACTCGAAAACCAAGTGGAGGAACCAGATAAGACTTTGAGTGTAAGCATATGGACTTGTGGGATATGCCCATTTAGAAGATTCCGGCTCCAGGTAGATTCCTTGTGGGGCAGCATAGTTAACCGAAGGGACATGGGTAATACTAACATCGAACGGATCAGGTTCTGATGGGGAGCTACTTATAAGCGCTATGGCCATAAGCATGATGAGGAAAGGGAATAATCGGAGGTTTAGTAACGCCTTAAATCTTTTTTTCATTAATATCTTCCTTTTTAAAAGAATATTTTTCCTTAAGAACCGACGTTGAAAAACGACGTTTTTAAGAACCGGGGATTTTTTAAAAGTTGTCTAAGTTTCTTTGTCTTTTCCCATGTCTTTTCTTATAGGTTGAGAGTTTGAATGGTGGTCCACGAACGACAGCCTTCTTTTCGGCGCATTCGGGAGCAAGAGCGACATGCTTACTCAACTCATGTATGGCTGCGACCCGAAGGGATTGGAGACTCCGGAAAGCTGGGCGCTTTTATCGACATATATAATGCCTTAGGCAGTACTTATGCTTAACGGTTGATCAGAATGATATCTGGCGAAACCATCCTTCTGCTGAAAATATCAGTGAGCCTAATATGGTCACAAAAGCCCCAGGCTATAAGCGCATAAAATCTATAGATGGCCTATGTCAAGTTCAGTATTAGATTAGATTTACCTTTCTAAAAAAGATCATAAAAACGTTCTAGTTGGAGCCTAATCTTCTGACGGTTGCGGCCCAACCGCTTCTGCCCACAGCGGCTTTACCTCATCGTCCAAACCGGTCATTTCCCAGCGAATCAAGGTTACCGGGATGATGCCCTTAGACAGAAATTCGTCATGGAAGGCCTTCAGATTGAACTCATCTCCCAGCTGCCTTGCCCGATCGAACATTAATTGCTCGACTTGTATTTTCCCAATCTGGTAGCTGCTCCCCCCGCCGGGGCGGCGTAGATAACCCTCCAGGTCGTAACGCCCTAGGTCCTCTTCCATGAAGGGAACGGAGTCAATCATCAACTGATTGGCCTCGGCCAGCGTGAACTCGCCGCTGTGCATTTTCGTCTCTGCGAAGATCCGGCTTGCCCGTTTCATGAGGGCAGCGTAGAAGAGCTCGGCGGCGCGAGGGTTGTCATCGGTGAGACCGGCCAGTACGAACATCTCCTCGAGATACACCGCCCATCCTTGCCTGCGATTCCAGTCATTGTAGGTACGACGGATCGGGCTGTCGAGGTGGTCCCGGAGCCTTACGTCGAAGCGGTGTCCGGGGATGGACGCGTGAATGTGATTGTTGAGCGCATTCCGGAACTGAATCTCCTCCCAGAAGTGCCGTTTGATCGGCGCTCTCGGGCTCCAGAACACGTCGGTTTCGAACTCGGCGGGCATATAGTCTGGGATGGTCAAGAGCTCCTGCCAGGCGATAAGAGCTCGAATCTTCTGCTCCGCTTTCCGTGTCCGCTCCTCGTGCTCTTCTCTGGACTGCGTCAGTTTAAGCTCGGGTAAGTTGCGATTCTTGTTCCGCTCAATGATGTAACTAATGCGGTAGCGCTGGAGCTCCCGCTCACCGTGGGCTTTGAGATCGTCCACCGTGAAAGGTACGAGGCGGACGTACTTGAGGTACCAGTTGAAATTATCAATTCCGATGGCGGCCGACTGGGGCATCTCGTCGACCTTCGCCTTGAGCCAATCCCGATAGCCTTCGAGGGCATTCAGGGCGTTTTCGCAATCGGCGACGAGGTCCGATTGGTGCCGCGATAGTCGCTCACACAAGTCCTGGTACCAACCGATGGTGCCATCGGGCGGCTCATCGCGGTAGGGCTCCCGCGCTCCCACACCGTCGAAACTCTCTAGATGGAAAAGTGTGGTATGGGCGAGCTCTCCAACCGGAACCGTCAGGTTGGTCTGGGCCTCGGCCATGATCTTGGGCACCGCTTGTAACTTTTTGCGGAACTCGGCCTTGGACATGCGCGGAACAACCGGATGAAGCTTTCTCGGGCCCGCCGGAGCCGCTTGGCCTTCGGGGACGGGTACCTCGATATAGGCCAATCGGCTCACCAGGTCGAGGTAGAGGTTCGGATCTCGGGCCCAAGGTCGCATCACGCGGTGGGCGAAGTCGAGCTCGTTGAGCCTGGCCCACACCAGCAGATAGTCCACCTTTTGATTAATCGGCCAGGGGTTGACGTCGATGGCCGCCAGACGTTGGCGAACATTGTCCAAGCCGTTCTTCTGGGCCTTCATCGCGTCGAGACTGTAGTCCGGGATGCCGTCGACTTGCTTGGGTTTCTGAAGCTCCAGGAAGTCTTTGTCGAGGGCGACCAACTTTTGGTAACCGCTTTGTGATGTCCCTTGGGCAGCGAGGGGGAGGCACACACCAAGCAGGCCGATCGCGATTTTTGATACTTGTAAGTGTTTCATGACATCCCTCCAAGACAGGGTTCGAGAGCCGTTGATTCGAAACGCCGAGGGCGGGACGAACCAGCCGTTCCGAAGTCGTTTACCGGAGGAAGTTCATCAACGCACAGAGGAATATGAACGCCGGGCCTGGCGGGGACCCGTGGACTGGAACACACCGCGCCGTTGGGCAAGGTAGGATAGATCAGTTTTTCGACATGTCAACAAAAATACGGAAAGGGAGGGACAAAAGGGGCCAATAGACGTATTTTGTTGGCTTTATTCGATCGTGATCGTGAGAGCTTACCGACACCAGTCTGCGATGACTCTTGCACCTACCTTGATCGCGGTAATGTAGTCCTCGAGATCAACCCACTCGTTTTCTCCTCCTGTCACGCTCAAGCCTCCCCCAAGCGGACCAATACCCACAGTAGGGATGCCACTGAATAGAATCGGGTTTCGAATATCGCTTGCGGAGTGGAGTGGATTGAGGTGAGGCGCCTCGCCCGTGACGGCTCGAATGGCGTCACTAACCGTCTGGTACAGCGGATGGTCGATGGGTACCTCCACCCCTGGGGTGCCGAAAAGCCAGTCTATTGATGGCGGGTGCTGAGCAAGCCAGGGGTCGGTGTTGGCCGCCTCGACAACGGCGCTCTGAACGGCTTTCCTGACCGCGCTGAGCTCTTCATTCGTTGGGAATGTTATGCTCGCACTAATCACGCAGTCGTTCGGCATCTGGTAGATACGTTTGGCGTTTCCGCAACTAATATGCCCAATTAGGAGGTTAGTCGATCTCCCAACGGCTGCATCTATAGCCTCATGGTGGATTCTTTCGCCACGCCTGGCGTCGAGTCTCTCCAAGGCCTGTATGATCAAATTCGCCTTATCGATGGGACTCGTTCCAAGGTGGGCGAACGCCGTCTGATCCGGCTCAGTGGTGTTGGGCTGTTGGCCAGTGATTCTGATTCGGAATCTGAGCATGCCAGAGGCGTAAGCTTTGATTTCGTTCAATCCTACGCCCGACTCAGCGGGGTGAACGTAAATGCTGGCATCCGCATGGTAGCCCTTGTTCAGCAGGGCTATGATACCGCGTGCATTTCTCTTGCTCGCGGTGCTACCCAGAATCACGTCTCCTCGAGGATGTAATCCCGCAGTTCGTACTGCGTCGACGGCCTCGGCCATGATGGCAACACCTGCCAGGTCGTCTGCTACACCCCATCCGAAGATCTTATCGCCTACGATGGTCGCCTTGAATGGATCACGAGTCCCGTCTCGAGGCGTCGAAGTCACCGGCTGACTATCGGGGTGAGCGAAAAACAGGAGACTTCTGCCTTCACCTGAACCTTGGATGGTGCAGACTACGGTCACGCGTTCGGTCGAATCGATAACGTCCGACGATGCAAACTGATTCTTCAGGTCAAGGCTCGTTGGGACCACCCTCAGAACATCAACCTTGCAACCGAGTTCCTTGAATCTCTCAGCTACGACTCGTTGAACCCGCTCTTCGCCTTCTTTTGTGGACTCAACCAGCCTCCTCAGGAAAGAGATATGTCGCTGTCTATTCTCGTCGATCGTTTCGAACAGGTTCTGAGGGTCCTTGGTCCCGAGCTGGTTGGAGCTCTGCGCAGAACGGACAAAGGCGGAAAAACAAGGAAAAATCAAGGCAAAAAGAAGGATTGTTTTCTTCACGGTTTCGCCTCCTCAAATCCTAATTATTGCGCCTTGGGAACCCAGAGTTCGGCATTCCACTCTAGCATCGCCGCCTGTACGGGAGCCAGTGCCGGCCACGGACACTACATTCAGCGTTGGCGACCGGCGTTTTTTGGTACTAGAATCGTGAACTCGTATTCGACGAACCCGTCTGGGATTCTGATGAAAGCGATCGCATGCTTGGCCGCCTTCGCGGTCCTCGGGTCACTCCCTATCGAGGAGTACGACATCCTCATCATCAACGGCGACGTGATCGACGGAACGGGGCAGCCTGGGGTAGAGTTCCGCATTGCCATCCGCGGGGACACCATCGTGGCGATGGGCCCGGATGTCGAAGGCTCGGCCGATCGCATCATCGATGCCCGAGGACTCGTTGTCTCACCTGGCTTCATCGACATGCACGCTCATTCCGAGCGGGCGTTGGTCCTAGACGGGCGGGCCGCCAGTTTCGTCCTGCAGGGTGTCACGACCCAGCTTCTCGGCGAGCAGTCTTCTGCCGGTCCGATTCAGGGCAAAGCGGATCGGCGATGGCTGAGTGCAGACGAAGAGCGAGATCACCAAACCCTACCAAACTGGACGACACTCGGTGGCTACTTCGAATTGCTCGAAGAGCAGGGGATCGCTACCAACGTAGCGTCCTTCGTCGGCTCCGGCCAGGTGCGGGCTTGCGTCATGGGGTATGAAGACCGCCCACCAACCGAGAGCGAGCTCGAGCAGATGAAACGCCTAGTCGACGAAGCGATGGAGCAAGGGGCGGTCGGGCTCTCGTCAGGGCTTTCCTACGTCCCCAACATATTCGCCGAGACCGAAGAGTTAATCGCGCTGGCAAAAGTGGCAGCAGACTATGGAGGCTTCTACGGAATCCACCTTCGCGAAACGGGAGAAGAGCCTCTTCGAGGCCTCCAGGAGGCCATCCGTATCGCTCGAGAAGCCAAGATACCAGTGGAGATCATGCACCTGAACTCGTCGGCACGCGAGAACTACGATGAGTTTGCCCGAACCGTCGACCAGGCTCGTAAATACGGTTTGGACATCACCGCTAACGTCTACCCCTACCTCCGGGGGATGGGGGGACTGCGAGGACGACTTCCAGCATGGGCGCAAGAAGGCGGCGTCGAGAAGTTGCTCGAGCGATTGCGAAACGAGACAATGCGTCGGCGCATCGGTCGGGAACTCGGAGGCGGCGACCCATCACGGTGGGAGAGAATGATGATCGGCTCCGCCGATGAATCGGTCAATGGCAAGACCGTCGCCGAGATCGCCTCCGAACGGGGCGTCGAGCCGGCGGTGGTGGTTATGGACGTCGTCTTGGAAGGAGAAGGAAGCGCTTACTCCATGACGCTCAACAACACCGAAGAGAATCTGGCTAAGGCGCTTCAGCTTCCCTGGGTTCACATCGGTTCGGACGGGTCGTCCATCACGCTCGAGAGCTTTAGCGGAACGAGGACCCATCCCCGCTCTCTCGGGACTTTCCCTCGAATACTCCGGAAGTACGTACGAGAAGGAGGGGCCCTTTCGCTCGAGGAGGCGGTTTACAAGATGACCCTGCACGGAGCCCGTCGCTTGGGCTTGGTGGACCGAGGACAGATCGCGGTTGGAAAGAAGGCCGATATCGTCATCTTCGACGCGCAGTCGGCTTCCGACGTCGCGACCTTCGAAGACCCGCTCCACTATCCAACCGGGATCCACTATGTCCTCGTGAACGGGAAGGCGGTGGTCGAGGAAGGGCAGCACACCGGAGCGAAACCGGGCCGCGTATTGCGCCGAAGTATCAAGGGTCGGCCGGGTTCGTAAACGGCGAACGTTAACGAAAGAGAGGAGGACTCGGTGATGAATCGAAGAGACTTCATGCGGCAGGCCGCCCTCGCAGGGGCGACCGTCAGCCTATCCGAGATTTCCGCCGGATGGGCTGCAAGTTTTCCACGGAGCTCGGTGTCCCCACGGGCATCCGGTCAGGGGGGCGAAGGGTCAGACCCGCTGGCGATACACAAATCAACCATCGTGTTCGATGGATTGATTCCAGCCGCCTTGACCGAAGCTTTTCTAGCGGAGCTCCGGAAGGGCGGCGTGGACGGGTGGCACGCGACCATCGGTGGTGTACAGGCGTTTGCCGACGCATACAAGTTCATCGACGAGCATCCGCAGGATCTGGTCGCTGCGAGGAGCGTCCGAGACATCCGCGAGGCGAATCGGGACGGAAAACTGTCGGTAGTTTTCGGTTGGCAGGGCGCCGACCTTCTCGGCGACGCGCAGAACTCCCGATTCGGTCCTCCCAAGACGGCCCTTCGCGCTTATTACGAGCTCGGATTGCGGATCGTTCTTCCGGTTTACAACGTCGCCAACATTTTCGGAGGCGGGTGCCTCGAGCCTGAAATGGGGCTTACGCGAGCCGGGCGTCGTTTGGTAGAAGAGATTCACGGTTTGAATATGGTCCTCGACGTCGGAGGACACACCGGAGAGCAGACGAGTCTCGACGCCATCGAGATGTCGGCCGGCCGCGTCGTGCTGTGCACGCATAGCAACGTGAAAGCCTTGAACGACAACCCACGCTGCGTGAGCGACCGCCTCATCGAGGCAGTGGCCAAGACAGGTGGCGTCGTCGGGCTAACTCCGGTGAACGACTTTCTGGTGCGGAACAAGACCAATGCGCACCTCGATGAAATCCCTCAACTGACCGTGGAAGAGTACGTCGATCAATTCGACTACGTGCGCAAGCTCGTCGGTGTCGATCACATTAGTCTTGCTTCGGATTTCGTGGTGGGGCGAAATATCGACTACGGGAACGTCAACCGAGCGATCTTCCCGCGCGAGATGTTCGTAGATGCGTCGATCTTCGTGAGAGGCTATGAAAACGTCGCCGAAACACCCAATGTGACAGAGGCGTTGTTAAGTCGCGGATGGTCGGTGCCCGACGTTCGCAAGGTGCTCGGTGAGAATTTGCTCCGCGCCTACGAGCAAATCTGGGGCGCCTGACGGAAAGACTGGTCGCTAGGGTTTACCTAGAGCTTTTCGGAGATCTCGATAAGACTGGCTCGCGCCTTTTCGTGCTCCGCGAGGGCTTCCTTGGCCAGACGGTTTCTGGAAAGCCCACTGTCCAGAGCTTGCTGGGTCAGTTTTTCCGCTTTTCTTAGATGGGCCACGGTGATGGGATGGAGGTTGACGCCCGCCAATACGATGATGGCGTCCTCCGTCTCGTAGTTGGCTTCGCGTAGCAGGCGCCTCTTGTCTTCGCGTTCCAACCAGCCTACTTCGAGGCTTTCCTCGAGGAGCTCGGTGCTTTCCCGAATATTGTCCAGTGCGTTGATGACCCTCAGGAAAGCGCCGAGCGCGAGCACTTCGGCAGCGCTCAGATTGGTAGGGCCGCCAAAATCTCGCGCCATGTTGCGCCCGGATATGGAGTTGTTGAAGGCGTCGGTACTGTAGAAGTCGATCGCCTCTTCGACCGTATTGAAGAAGCCACTGTGGAACAAAGGGCCGGCGTCCGCTGCTTCCACCACCGAGGGCGTATTCATCCGGAAGGATCCGGGAGTGCCGAAACCATCGTCGACCGGGAGACTGTGAATCAAAGCATTGTCCAAGTTCTCTTCGCCGGTATTGAGGTGGATGCTACCCAAGTTGACAAATTGCCCCTTGGCGCGGGCATCGGCGCTCATCGCCGAAGCACTCGCATTAATGTGACAGGTGTTGCAACGGGCGTTTTTCTGATCCTTGTCGATGAAGAGCTCTTGTCCCAAGCGCGCTC
Organism: Candidatus Marinacidobacterales bacterium; assembly: GCA_965219415.1. GTDB lineage: Bacteria > Acidobacteriota > Vicinamibacteria > Marinacidobacterales > DATDRI01 > CBDCNP01. The sequence goes on along the minus strand of CBDCNP010000002.1, from coordinate 4,019,590 downwards.
GAGAGCCCTTCAGGGGGAGGGGAAGGCTGAGCTCTTCCTGTCTTCCCAATGTAAGGATGTAGGCCTCCAAGGCATCGAGCTCCTCGTCCGTCGCGTATCTGTAGTCGACGCCCGGCACCCGATTCAGCGTCTTGGTCATGTGGGCCTTGATCGCGCCGTCGGCGAACCCGCGGAGCGTTCCATCCGGCGAACCGTCACCAGCCCAACCCGTTAGGGGCCCGAGGAAGGAAATTTTGTTCTCGAAACCCTCGAATTCGGAGCCGTTGATGGAGGTGCGCACAGAACGAAGGGATGAGACTGTGCGCATAACATACTCGTTCTCGAGGTCGTCAAAACCGGCGGGGTTACCCAGAATGAGCCCATACTTTCTTAACAAATCCGCTTTCTCGAAATTTTCCTTTAAATCGGGGTTGAACTCGTGCACAAACAGCGGATCGTCCTCGGGAAGGGATGCGATGAACTCCGGCGTGATCCGGTAGTTGTCCTCGGGCCGGTGACAGGTGCTACACGTTCGTCCGTTTCCGTCGAAGGTCTCGTTGAAAAAGATCTCTCTGCCCTTCGCAACGAGCTCACTTTGCGCATCGTTGTTGGTGGGGCTGGTGGGGGGCTTCTGGGAAGTAAAGCCCGCGAAGAGGAGCCCGCCAAAGAAGAAGCTGAGAAGCAGTGCGGCTGTGCTCGTTGGCCGCGGTTTCCTAGTGTTGCGGGAATTCATGCTGCCCCCTAGCGAATGGCCGAAAAACCGTAGTTGTGTTAGGCATATCAGTTTCTATATAGAAATTCAAGGGCGACCCTGCCGAACAGTGGAAGGAGAGGACAATGAAACAGAGCCTGTTGTTACTAAGCCTACTGATTCTAGGTGCCCCAGCTTCCGAAGCTCAGGTGACCGCGGTCAAGGCAGGCAATTTGGTGGATCCAGAAAGCGGTACCGCCACCAGCAACGTGGTCATCCTCGTCGAGGGCGGCACCATCCGAGAGGTAGGGACCGATATCGCGATTCCGCCGGGATCCAAGGTGATAGATCTATCGGATAGCACCGTGATGCCGGGACTCTTCGATTGCCACACGCATATCTGTGCCCACTACACCAAGACCAGAGATCTGTTCGTCAACCTCATGACGATGACCACCGGCTACCGGGCGATTCTGGGCGTCGCGTACGCCCGGGAAATCCTGGAAGCCGGGTTCACGACCATTCGTGACGATGGTGTGGGGGGACACTACGCCGACACCGACGTACGGCAGGCCGTCGAGAACGGCGTAGTGCCGGGACCGACGATCATCAATTCCGGCCGCCTGCTCGCTCCTTTTGGCGGTGGACTTCCCGTTCATCGAGAGGGTCGGTATTCTTCCGCCCCCGATTATCTGCATGCGGATACCAAGGATGAGCTGAAGAAGGCTATCCGCGAGAACATCCATTTCGGTGCCAAGGTCATCAAGATCGCGATCGACTACGAGCCCTACATGTACTCGGTCGAAGACGTGCAGTTTGTCGTGGAAGAGGTTTCCAGGGCCGGCCTTCAAGTGGCCGCCTACGCCGCAACCGACCGAGGTGTGCGTGTCGTCGTCGAGGGGGGTGTGGGTTCCGTGGAGCCCGCTCTTTTTGTGTCAGATGACACCCTTCGTCTCATCAAGGAAAAAGGGGTTACCGTCATCCCCAACCTGGACACGCTCGTCATGCTCGAGGAAAGAAACATTCCGAACCCGGAAAAACAATACCGAGAACGACTCGGAGAGCTCAGGCGCATGTACGACGCGGGGGTGACGCTGGCCTTCGGCGCGGATGTCGGCGTCGTGGTGCCCGGCCAGACCCGAGGACGCCTAGGAATATCCATCATCGATAACTACGTCGAAGCGGGGCTACCGGCAACAGCCATTCTCCGGTCCATGACGACAAATGCCGCCCGGATGTTGGGCGTCGAGGATACCCGAGGCGCGATCAAACCTGGCCTCGCGGCGGACCTGATCGCGACTCCCGAAAACCCGCTCGAGAACGTTCGTACGCTAAAGGAAGTGAGTTTCGTCATGAAGGAGGGGCATGTGTTCAAGGACCGCCGCTAATTCTTCCAGATCCCGTGCTCGAGCTCCGGAGGCCTGGGAATACGAAAACTCGTACGTGAAAGATCCGACAATTTGAATGATGGCGTTCGGGACGTTCCGCCGTTGACTCCTGGTAGTTAACTCCTTTTCTCGCGGTTACCTACAAGGGAGCCACTTCGGGATTGGTGTCGGAAGCGGTTGAGGGGGGGCTAGGCCCGGTGGACATGATCCAGCGGGATGGATCTTTCGTTGTGATGAGCCTTTGGGGAACGAACTGTAACGTAAAGCGTCCGAAGAGTTTACAGCACAAAGCCTTACTTTTTTCGCCTGGCATGCAGTATGCAGTATGCTTTCGCGTGGCAGTGTACTTTAAGCATCCACTCCTTGCGAGTCCTCCTCAAAATTAATCAATCACCTTTCTAGAACAGGAGGGTTGTAATGAATGTTAGAACCCGCGAATTGTTTCTTCTGTTAGGTTGTCTCGCACTGGGCTGGGTAACAGCTCACACGGCAGGGGCTCAGCAAGTGGCCGGCTCCATCTTTGGAACCGTCTCTGACGGGACGGGCGCGCGGTTACCGGGGGTCAGCGTGACGGTGGCTAGCCCGCAGCTTCTCGGGGGGCAACAGGTTCGGGCGACGGGGGCAGACGGGACCTACCGGTTCGTCAACCTCAGCCCAGGAACGTACAGCGTTAGCTTCGACCTCCAGGGATTCCAGTCCCAGAAGCGTGAGGGGATTCTCCTGTTGGCCGGACAATCCCTCCCCGTAGTCGTCGCACTCCAACTGGCCGGGGTGCAGGAAGCCGTGACCGTGACCGGCGAAGCCCCCCTGATCGATACCCGTACCTCGGGACTCGTCAACTTCGCCGATCCGGAGACCCTGGAGAACGTACCCTACGACAGAGACTACACCAAGATCTTGAACCTCCTCCCCGGTGTGGTGGATGCCAACTACAACTTTTCTCCCATCAATGTCGTTCATGGCGGAAGCGTGCGTCAGAACGAATACAGCCTGGACGGCATCTATACGAACGACTCTCTAACCGGTGCTACCTCCACGCAATTGTCGGTCGACACCATCCAAGAAATCCAACTAACGACAGCGGGCATTACTGCCGAGTATGGCGATGCCAGCGGAGCCGTTTTCAACTACATCACCAAATCGGGCGGTGACCGATTCAGCGGGGGAGCAAGCTTCTATTTTCAGAATAGGAGCACTGAGGCCGATAATGTCTCGGACGACCTAAAGCAACAAGGACTCTCGGTCGCGAGCGGATTCGAGCACGTCTACGACGTCTCCGGTTTCATAGGAGGCCCAATTAAGAGGGAAAAGGCCTGGTTTTTTGCAAATTATCGGTATCAGGATTTGCAGGAGATCAAGTCGGATTTCCCAGTCGCACTAGGCAACGAAGAGAAACAGTTGTTTGTGAAAGGAACCGTAAAGCTCTCTGACTCAAACACACTGATGGCGTCATACAACCGCAGGGTCTTTACGAACTTCCCCTTCACAGCCACCGCTAGCTTCCGCAACGCAGACGACCCGCGCACGTGGATGGGTCTTGTAAAGACAAACCGCATCCCATCGGTGCAATGGACCAGTGTCATCAACGAGAGCACACTTTTAGAGGTTCGGGGAGCCCTCGGATATTACCATATTCCGGTGAGCAACCCGAACAACGATGGCTCCACATCTTATATAGACCTCTCGACCGGTATCATCAGTGGCGGCGACTTTCATACCATCGGCAGAGTTGAGCGGAACCGACATCAGGCTAGGGCAGACCTGACCCACTTCAAGGAGAATTGGGCTGGCGGAAGCCATGAATTTAAGGGGGGAATCAAGTGGATGAACACGCCGAACTTGGCCCTAGCCTTTCTCCAAGGGGCTCGAGGCGAAAATGAGCTAACGGGTTGCAGTGAGGCCTGCATTTCCGACACGCCAGACGTCCAGCATTTTCTTTTCGACGGGGAACCGTTCCGGGTTTCGCTCTACAACTCTCCGTCCGACAGGAAGTACGAGTTTAATATTTGGAACGCTTATTTTCAGGACCAGTGGGTTTTGCGAGAACGGGTGACATTGAATCTTGGTGTCCGGTACGATCACTCGAGCGGGACGGTTAACGAGTCGAGCGTCGGAGGTGGAGCCTTTGAGCCTCTACAGGTCTTTCCTGAGCAGAGCGGTATCATTACTTTCAATAACGTAGCTCCGAGGTTGGGCGTGGTATGGGATATCAACGGGAGTAACAGAACGACCATCAAGGGGAGCGCCGGACGATATTACAGCCAACCCTTGGCCCTCTGGCTGGGCGACATCAACCCCGCTGTTTTGGCCTTTCGCGAGTTCGACTGGGAGGATCGAAACGGGGACCGTGTGTGGCAACAGGGGGAAGAGACGCTGCTAAGACGCGACACTCGTCCAGACCCGACGGCCTTTCCAACCGCCGATCCAAATTTGAAAAACCAGTACACCGACGTCTATACGATAGGGTTTCAACACCTGATCGGTGAGGAGTGGGTTCTTTCAGCCACAGGGATTTTCAAGCGCGACGGCGACCTCATCGGCTTTGTCAACGACGCGGTTCCAATCTCGGCTTACCAACGGATCACCGTGACTAATCCGCTGAATGGCCAGCCACTGGAAATCTTTACGCTTCCAACCGAATTCTTGGGCCGGCGGCCGGCGATCCGTCAGACCAATCCGGGTGACCGACCCGGCGATCCGGCACCGCTGACGCGGAAGTACGACGGCGTGGAGGTCGTCCTCAACAAGAGGATGAGTGACAACTGGCAACTTTCGACCTCTTACGTTCTCGGTCGGGGGCACGGGAATGTATCGAACTCGTTCGCGGGCTCCACATGGGCGGACTACACCAACCCCAATTTTTTCATCAACAGGGACGGGGATCTTGCGATGGACCGGCGTCACCAATTTAAACTGCAGGCCACCTACCAGACTTCCTTTGGATTGCTTTTCAGCGGATTCCTGGAGGTGCTGAGCGGCTTCCCCATCACGAATAATTATCAAGGATTCAACCAGGAGTCTCCGAGAGGGGCGACCGAGGTGCGCATCTTCGCAAGTGATTTCCCCCAAATCCTCTCCGAGACTTTTATCGACGTCGCCGGTGAACCCGCTGGCACTAGAACGTTCGACGTCGAGACTCTTCTCGATCTGCGGGTCCAATACCGATTTCCTGTTGGCGGAGATGCTGGTGTGGCGTTAATTGCCGACATTTTCAATGTCTTCAATTCAGGCACGGTGATTAGGTTGAACGCCCTTCGGCTTGACGATCCGAAATATCTGACTCCGGCCGAGCTTTTGAAACCGCGGGTGCTGCGCATGGGTATAAGGTTTGACTTCTAACCCTGGCGCGCTTCAAGCCCTATAGCTCTTGGGGTTGACCCACCCTCACCCGCACCGCGGGTGAGGGTGGGCTTGCTCAACGGAAGACCCTGACTGAGAGAGGATAGATCCTTCTATCCTCTCTGCCGTTCTGGAATCGCCTCCCGGATGTTGCATGAACTGAGGGAAGTTGTCGCTCCGAGGACCAATTCGGAAGGAGGACCGGTATGTCGGCCAACGTAAGAACGTCACGTGCGGCAAGCGGTTACGGTGTGGTGTTTTTTTTCCTTTCCCTGCAAGGGTCGCTGAATGCTGAGCACCCCCATCTGACCGTTGAGCGCATTGGCTCGCTGCCATACTTGAGCGGCACGGCGCCGTCGAACCCCGCCTGGTCGCCGGATAGTACACGCCTGGCGTTTTTGTGGAACGACCAGGCGATGCCGTTCCGAGACGTTTGGGTGGTGTCAGCTGATGGGACGAACCCACAACGGGTCACCAACATGTCCTCTGACCTGGCGGAGCTCTACGGCTCCGATAGCGAGAGCATGGCGCTCGCTGAAAGAGTCACCGCGCGCCAGCATCGAGGTGTCGCGGAGGCGATTTGGACACCGAACGGTGACGCGCTGATTTTCACGATCCAGACCCGCGGGATGGACGTGCCTAGGAACCGCTCGGGAGCGCCCATGCCGGAGGGCGGGGACGATTTATTCCAGGTCAATCCGGATGGAACCGATCTCAAACGGCTCACTCGCTCCCCCGGCGACAAGTACCTCCTGTCGTTTTCTCCCGACGGGAAGTTTCTTTCTTATCTTCAGAAAGGAGATCTGTGGTTGTGGAATCGCGAAACTGACGAGGTCGTCCAAGCGACCCAGCTGGCCGGGCCTGCGGTCGGCCGTTCACCACTCAATACCTGCTGCGGACCGGGGTACTCTCGTCCGGATGTGGAAGTGAGCTCCTATCGATGGTCGCCTCACGGCGTACATGTTGCGCTCCACATCGAAGATCGCCGCAGTATCCGTAAAGTCATGATCCCGAACTATCTGGGTGAAGAGACCGACGTGGACTTACTCCGCCGCGACTACCCTGGGGACAACGACCACGGGATGGACATCGCTATCTATTCGGTCTCCGTCGGTCGCCTGGTGAGGTTGAATCTTCCGGACAACACCGACCGTAGCATTGCTAGCTACGGCTGGTCGCCTGATGATAGTCACCTGTTGGTCGATCGGTACGATCAAAGTGCGGAGAATCGATGGATCTTGCTCGCCGATCCGAGAGACGGCTCGTTACAGGAGATCTGGCACGACTATCGGGCGACCAGGACCACCCAGCATTGGAACTCTGCCTGGCAGAGCGACGGGCGAGGAATAATCTTCATTTCCGACAAAGACGATCGCCATCATCTCTACGAGTTGCCACTGGGAACACGAAAGCCAAAGCGACTCACCCAGGGAGACTGGAGTGTCATCGGTGAGGCCGGCGCAGCGACCATCTTCGTTTCACCTTCTAGCAAAAAGGTCTACTTCGTTGCCAATAAGAAGTCTCCCTATGAAAGGCATGTCTACCGCATGCCCGAGAAGGGCGGCGAGATCGTGCAGGTGACGACGCTACCCGGAGTGCACCATCCGTACTGGGCGCCCGACGCCTCAAAGTTGGTACTTCTTCACTCTAACGACCTCACTCCTACCGAGCTCTATATTGTGAACAGCCGGGGAGGGGAGCCCGAGAGAAGAGTAACGCATTCACCGCCAAAGGATTTTTACGACCACGATTGGATTGAGCCCCGCTACGTCACTTTTCCAAGCCACGTGGACGGGGTCACGGTGCATGGGCGGATCCTCGAGCCCCGGAATCTGGACCGCTCCAAGAAATATCCGGTCATTGTCGGCCCGGTGTATCCAAACTCGGTGAAAAGCAGGTGGGGTGACGCGGAAGAATGGAGGGGCTTATATAGCACGCTCCAACAGTATTTCACGCTCGAAGGGGAGTACATTGGGCTGCTGGTCGATGTTCGGGGCACGGTCGGATACGGGCGTGCCTTCCGTGAAAAGCTCTTTCGAGACTACGGCGGTATCGACATCGAAGACATACATAGCGGCGTGCAGCATCTTCTGACCCTCCCGTACGTGGATCCAGATCGCATCGGGATATGGGGTAGCAGCTACGGCGGTTTGATGACCGCGTTGTCCCTCTTCAAGAAGCCGGGGGTCTATGCGGCTGGAGTCGCTTCAGCACCCGCTACCCACATCACCCATGCCATGACCGCCCAAGTGAACGTGGCCGGGCGACCGAACACGCACCCCGAGGTTTACCGAAAGGTCTCCGCGATTAACTATGGCGAAGACCTGGAGGACCACCTGATGATCATACACGGGATGCAGGATAACATCGTGCTGTTCAAGGACTCGGTGGTGCTGGCCGAAAAGCTGATGATGTTGGAGAAAGACTTCGACTTCGTCGTCCTTCCGGCCGCCGTGCACGAATGGGGGACCAAAGACTACGTTTCGTTGTTTGGCTTGAGAAAGCTGGTCGGCTATTTCGGCACGCACCTTGGGCGAGGGCCGCGATAGCAAGGAAACAAGCGTGTTATTTCACCCGTTCCGCTTCGTATCGATTTTTCGACGGGAACGTGATGATGAGCTTGTCCCCTTTGATTTCGTACGTCGACGCGTCCACGCCGCCTCGATTGTAGTGGATGGGCTCTTCCTTCTTGCCGGGACGAATGTGGGCAGCGAGGTCGGAGGTTAAAAGCAACTTGTTACCTTCGGTACGGTAGGTGCCTGCGTTCGCGTTGCTGTCATCAAGCTCCATGCTCGTTTGTTGATAGCGGACGTTGGTTGCGAAGTGGTTCTCGGTGAAGATGAAGAGTCCCTCCATAGGGTGATCCTTCCCCGCGATGTGGTAGTTGAGCGGCTTCCACACCCCAACCAAATCCTGACCGTCTGCGACCACTGAGCCGACGGATGCCATCGCGAGCAGCAGGAGCAAGCCAACGAGTCTCTTCATCTTTGTGCCTCCTTTATGGCTTCAAGATCCTCGACACTCTTACCGAGGGAATTCTACTGTCCACTAGTCGTACCAGACTCCGAGAGATCCTCGCTTTCGGCAAGGGCGTAGGCCATGAAGGCAATCGATGCCAGGTTACGCCGAAAGCTCTGGGGGTCGATCTTGTCGAACGTGTCGCCATCGGTGTGATGGATGTGCAAGTAGCGGGACTGGTCGTTGCGCATGGAAATCGCCGGCACGCCTCTTCGAGCCAGAGGAACGATATCGGGACCAGAACCTTCAATGCCTCCGTAGTCTACCCAAGTGGCCCCGACAGGCTCTAAGAACTGCGCCCACTTCTGAACCGCGGCGAACATTTTTTTCGCGATGGGGTCGGCGCCGTCAAGTGATCTTCCTCGCGTACCACCCGCCGCATCGCCGCGGGTGACCCGGAACCCCCAGGGCTGATCGGGGCCGGCATCGCCTTCGATCCCTGCAACATGGGCGCGGAGCTCCTCGTCACTCAATGAGTCCGCATAGCGTTTGGCGCCCAGATTTCCCAACTCCTCCGTCATCGTCAACACCGTGCGGATGGTTCGGCGGGGCACCAGGCCCAGCTCTTTGAGTAGACGCGGTACCTCCATGGCAATGGCGCATGCAAAGCCCGCATCGATGGTGCCGGTCCCGACGTCCCAGGAATCGAGGTGCGCGGCGATCACCACGATCTCCTCTGGAGCCGACCTTCCGGGAAGCTCCCCGATGACATTGGCCGACTCCACATCATCTTCCGGCCGGCTAGTGACGACGAGCCGCATCTTCGGCGTCTCGCCGGCAGCCACCAGGCGATGGATCAAGTCCCCGGCCTCGGTGGCCAAGGCGACGTGGGGAATAGGCGGGACATCATCCGAATAGTACGTGCCTCCGGTGTGCGGCGTACCAAAGCTTCGCGTGCCGAAGGAACGGATCATCGAAGCGACCGCACCGTACCGCGCGGCCTCCACCGCTCCCCGACTGCGATAACGGATGGCGGCGCCATAGGCATCCATCGGATGTAGCCGGGGGTTGAGAGGCGTGTGGTAGTAAATGATCTTCCCCTTGGCCTCGTCTCCGAGTTCGGCCAGCTCATCGTAGGTCGAGACTTCTACAACCTCGGCGGTGATACCTTCCGGCGGCGTGCCCACCGTGCCTCCCAATCCGATGAGCGGCATTTTCTGTCGAGATGGACTGAGTAGCTCTCCGGTCTCCGTGCCTCGAACCCATCGCGGCACGGTTACCGGCTGAAGCCTGACGTTCTCGAGACCGTCTTTCCGCATCTTCTCGGCGGCCCACTCGACCGCCTCCGCGGCCTGCTCGGAGCCGGTCAAACGAGGGCCGATCCAATCGCTGAGGTATTGCAGATTTTGGAGTGCCTCAGTGTTGCTCTCGGAAGCCGCGATAATGCGGTCAGCCACTTCTTTTAAAGACTGGGCGCGCGCATGAGTGACACAAGCGGTGATGATCGCGAACGACAACAGCAAACGATTGGTATTCATTTTGTTCTCCTTCACCCAGCTCAGAGGTGCCCAGAAGCGCTTTAGATGGGGCCGGTCGTGGTCCGCAGAGAATAGAGTTCTTCTTCCCATCGTGTCAAGTCGGCGATTGCAAGGGATTGCGACCGATGGGACACTGCCACACCGAAACAGGGTGTTCGAGAGAACGCCCGTCTACCCGCGATAGACGAGTTCAAACATACGAGAAAGGAAGGTTCGTTATGAAACCCGAGCTGGTTATGCGGCATTTCGCGGTGAGCCTAGTCGTTTTCATCGTTGCGAGCGGTGATCTCGTGTACGCCCAGTACAAGCACCGACAAGAGGGGCTGACGACGACCGACGATCCCCGTCGGGTCCCTATCCCGCCCCGAGACCGCTCCAACGATCCCATCGTCGTTCTACGAGGAGGAACCCTCATCGATGGCACCGGAGCCGAGCCGCTGACAAACTCGGCGCTGGTCATCCAAGGCGACCGTATCCTGGACGTCGGCCCAGTAGGGAGGGTTGCTATTCCCGATGGCGTTCAAAGGACGATCGATGTGAGCGGACTTTATGTCGTCCCCGGGCTCATCGACCTTCACATGCACTTTTTTCAAGAACGCGGCGAGGACTTTAAGAGGTATCGCGACTCGGACGCCGCGACCGCCATCCGCGGGGTCAAACTCCTGGGCCAGTTTCTGGACGGAGGTATTACCGCGGTGCGGGATGTCGGCTCCACCAATGACGTCGCGCTAAAGATCAAGGAAGCAGTAGAGCGACGAATCTTCGACGGCCCGCGCGTTTTTTGGAGCGGCAAGATCATCGTTTCACGAGGAGGTCATACCGATGAGATCACATCGGTGGGTGCGGGAGGCCCGGAAAGCATGGCGACCAGCCCATTCGTCCGGGCGGCGAACGGCGCCGATGACTGGCGACTCGCGGTCCGAGAACAGATCCGAATGCACGCCGACTGGATCAAATTGACCTCACCGTACACGCGCGAGGAGGTCACCGCCGCGATTGACGAAGCCCACATGCACGGGATTCCGGTTGCGGCCGATGCGTTCGGAGAATATATCGATTGGGCGTCGGAAGCCGGTCTCGACACCCTGGAGCACCCCTTGGCGCTCTCGGATGAAACGCTTGAAGTCATGGCCAAGAACGGCACGAGGTTTGTACCCACGATCACCGCCTACTACAACATGCTGCACTACGGGTATCCATCGGCCGGGATCGTGAAGGGAAGCTTCTACTTTACGATGTCGCGTCGCTATCCGCTGACGAGTGAGAATATCATTGAGCCGGTCCGGAAGGCCCGCGAGCTCGGGATCAAGGTCGGAGTGGGAACGGATATCCCGTTCGAGAACGAGAAGCGCTACCCGAGTGACTACTTTGTGGAGCTTGGTCTTTTGAAGAAGGCGGGTTACACCGACCGAGAAGTCTTCGCCAGCGCTACGTCGCTGGGGGCAGAGATCTTGGACATGGGCGACAAACTAGGAACCCTGGAAAAAGGGAAACTCGCGGATCTACTTGTGGTCGCTGCGAACCCCTTGGTGGACATTCAGAACCTGCAATAGATGCGGTTGGTGATCGCCGATGGGAGAGTGGTGCGGGAGAAGCTTATAGAGTAAAACGTGAGGTTGCAGCACCCGGATTGTCATTCCCTTGAAGCCGGAGGTGTCGTTATGACCGCACTGATTCGAACCGTCACGGTTGCCATCCTTGTCCTATTGCAACTTCCTTCCATCGCGGCGGCCCAAGAGCGTTCCGAGGATCGCCGTCGCTACATCGAAGCCGGTTCGCCGGTGTCCGATGACCCTCGCCGCATTCCCGTCGCCGCCGGGCCGCGCGGTCCCGAGGGTAGCTTCGTCCTGCGGGGGGGGCGCGTGTTTGATGGCACCGGCGCGCCCGCGCGTGAAGCGACCGTCGTCATCGAGCGAAATCGAATCTCGGGAGTGCTCTCGCCGCAAGACGAAACTTGGCCGTCGGATGCGCAGGTCATCGATGTGACCGGTCAGACCGTGCTTCCGGGGCTCATCGATCTACACGGCCATCTCACGTACCTCGCCCGACCGCCGGGGGATTCCGCGTCGGCGGAGGCATCGATCACCGATGCTCTCGATCCCGCACACCAAACGCTACGGGCGATAGAACGGCTGCGTTACTACATCGAGAGTGGGATCACGAGCGTCAGGGATGTGAGCTCGCACGGAACGGTCCCGTTTCAGTTGAAGCGATGGGTTCGGGATCGCCGTCTCATCGGCCCACGTATTTTTCCGTCCGGACAGGCAATTACCGGTACCGGCGGCCACGGGGCGGAACGGCTGAGCCCGTTTAACGCGGCTTACGGCGCCGTCATCGAAGCCTCCGGCCCCGACGGTTGGCGGGAGGCTGTTCGTGAGCAGTTCAAGGCCGGTGCCGACGTCATCAAGCTCATGAGTCATTTCTCCCCGGACGAGATCCAAGCGGCGGTGGACGAGGCTCACGCTTTGGGACTCAAGGTCGCCGTGGATGCGGAAACCTTCTATATCCGGTGGGCGGTGGAGGCCGGCGCCGACGACATCGAGCACCCGTTACCGCGGTCGGACGACGTCATCGAAATGATGGCGGCGAACGGGACCGCCGCCGTACCGACCCTGGTGCCTTATATGTATGTCTTTGCGTTGTGGGGTGGCTACCACGGCGCGACATCCCGGCGCTTTACGTTTTCCCACGAAGCCAATCTGGAAGTGCTGCGAAAAATGAAGCAAGCGGGCATCAAGATAGGAGTCGGCGCGGATCTACCGTTCGATTGGTATCGCCTCCTTCCCGGCGCCTATATTACGGAGCTCAAGCAATTAGTGGCGGTCGGGTACACCGTACCCGGCGCGTTGGTCGCTGCGACCCGGACGAGCGCCGAGATCCTGGACATGGACGACAGGCTCGGAACTCTGGAGCGAGGCAAGCTGGCCGACGTCTTGGTGGTGGATGGCGAGCCCGACCAACGCCTCGAGGATTTGGCCAACGTCAATCTGGTGATTCGAGATGGTGAGCTCGTTCTACGAAACGGGCAGGTGGTGATTCCCCGGCACGAACACATGCCTGAGCCGACCTCCGAGTAGGGGAGGGGCCCTCAGTCTGGAGGACCCAGCGGACTTTCGGGACAATCCATGCGCTCCACCGTATAACTGCCTCCCGAGATTTTCCAGCCCTCGGGCGTTTTGATGAGATTCCAGGAATCGATACCGCAGTTGCTAAACCGTCCGTCTCGATAGAAATCGTAGCGCGTCCACACCACCGCGATTTCCTGATGGATCAGCACCGTCGGCTCCCAAATCCGTTCGCGCACGGTTTCCGCGCGCGCCGGGAGCTCGTCGAGATACTCCTTAATAGTGAAGCTGCGGACGACCTTCTGGTCACCTTCCGTACGGACGGAGAAGAAACACCCTTCCGGCATCATGACCTCTCGCGCACCTTCCGCATCCTTCGCCGCATCGGCGTCAAAGAAGCGTTGCACGGCGGCAAGAACCCCCTTCTCTTCGGACTGAGCCTGGCACAAGGCCGGGAACAAGAGGAGTATCAGGGCAAGACTTCCTAACAGTTTTCTCAAGCGGTTCAACATGCGCCCACCTCCGTTTCTGAGCTCTCGTATCCTATCTGATAAACTCCCCGAAGTCCGCGCCGCCTATCTAGCGACGACGGTTGTCTCGAGGTCGAAATGACAAAGACGTCCGAGCCGGAACCGCCCTCCCCGGGGGCGCCTCGAGGAAAGATCTTCTACGGCTGGTGGGTCGTTCTCTCGGCCGCGATCGGGCTCTTCATGTGCTATGGCCCGGTCGTCACCTTCACGTTCGGCGTTTTCTTCAATCAGCTCGCCGAGGCGTTTCAATGGAGTCGCGGCGAGATCTCCGCCGCGTATTCGCTGGCCATGCTCAGTTACGGCGCCGCGCAGCCGTTCATTGGCCGACTGGTCGACAGACTCGGCGCGAGGAAAATCCTCTTGCCGGCGCTTTTGCTGTTCGGCCTCGGTTTTGGCTCCCTCTCTGCCTTGACGCCGAACCTTTGGCACTTGTACGCCGTCTATGTAGTCATCGGGATCGTCGGGGGAGGAACGACCTCGATGCTCTATTTCAGCGTACTGAGCCGTTGGTTCAAGCGGAGGCGCGGCTTGGCGTTCGGACTCGCTCTGAGCGGAAACGGCGTGAGCGCCTTTTTCATGCCCTCTTTGGCCAATAGCCTCATCGCGAGCTTCGGTTGGCGCCAGGCCTACGTCATCATCGGACTCATGGTGATCTCGGTGACGATCCCTGTCGTGGCGATCTTGCTCAAGGAAACCCCCCAGGAGAAGGGTCTTCTACCGGACGGCGACGCATCTGAAACGCTCGACAGCGAGACCGAGAAGGAGGAGGAGGAGGAGGAGGAGGGCGTTCCGGCTGCGGAGGCTCGACTGAGCATCACCTTCTGGTTGATGGCTCCAGCTTTCCTACTCCTTGCGACGAGCGTCGTCGGGGTCATGACCCACCTCGTGCCGATGCTCACCGATCGCGGCGTATCGACCCGCGATGCCGCATTGACCGCGTCGGTCCTCGGCGGTGCGACCCTGGTAGGACGACTCACCGTGGGCTACCTCCTGGACCGGTTCTTCGCACCCTACTTGGGCGCCTCGCTGTTTGCGATCGCGGGCCTCGGAATATTCTTGCTATGGAGCGGAGCCGTTGGCACTCTCGCGTTTGCCGGCGCCTTTCTGGTCGGGATCGCGTCGAGCTCGGACAGCCTCATCCCTTATCTGGTAACCCAATACTTCGGTCTTCGATCGTTTGCCGAGATCTACGGTTACGTGGTGGCGGTGTACGTCGTGGGGTGGATGTGCGGTCCTCTTCTCATGGGATTGGGCTTCGACCATCTCGGCTCCTATCAATGGGTACTGGCAGGATATCTGGTCGCGTTGCTGACTTCGGCGGGTTTGATGCTGGTCCTTTCGTTCAAGGGGAGCCCTTTCGAAGGGCAAAAACCGCAAAAGTAGCTATCGGACATGGATTACGTTTCTCTCGGACGAACCGGGCTCAAGGTCTCACGGCTCGGTCTCGGCTGCGCCAACTTCGGTGGGATCGGATCCGATCCCAGCTTCGCGGGCATGGGTGAGACAGAAGAGCAAGCTTTTGCCCTGATGGACCGCGCCGTAGAGACCGGAATCAACTTCCTGGACACCGCGAACGTTTATGGAGCGGGAAACAGCGAGTCGATCGTCGGACGCTGGCTCAAGTCCCAACCGGCATCGGTGAGAGACCAACTCCTCATCAGCACCAAAGCTTCGATGCCAGTCGGCGAAGGGCCGAACGATCGCGGTCTATCGCGGGGACACATCCTGCGGCAGGTCGACATCAGTCTTCGGCGTCTTGGGGTCGAGCGACTGGATATGTTCGTCATTCACGGGCCGGACCCGCGCACTCCCCTCGAAGAGACGCTCGGCGTGCTGGACGACCTGGTTCACCAGGGCAAGATTCACTACATCGGTGCAAGCAACATCGAAGGGTGGCGCCTCACCCGGGCCCTGTGGATCAGTGACAAGTACGGACTGGTGCGATTCGATTGGGTGCAGAATGCCTACAACCTCCTTGACCGGATCCGAAATACCGAGGTGTTAGCGGTTTGCAAAGACCAGAATCTCGGCTTCACGCCCTACGGCCCGCTCGCCGGCGGTTGGCTGACGGGAAAGTATCGAGCCGGGAAGGCCTACCCGGAGGGTTCGCGGATGAGCCTCCGTCCGGAAGCGTATGCCCACCTGGTTCAGGAGAAGACGTTCGAGGGCGTTGAGGCTTTTTGTAAGGCGGCGGAGGCTCGCGGAACCGACCCCGCGACTCTCGCCACCGCCTGGGTTCTTTCCCATCCATCGACGACGGCCGTCGTGCTCGGCCCTAGAACGCCCGACCAGATGGAGGCAGGCCGCCGCGCTCTCGAGCTTCCACTCTCCGGGACCGAGCGGGGCGCGCTCGCCCGTTGCTTCGAATAGTTTGAAGGAGGTCACATGACGTCTCGCTCCAGCTTGCCGCTCTACTTTTCTTTGGCCCTCGCAATTTTCGCAGGCTCGGCCGCGCTCTCTCGTCCTCCGGAGCGGGATCTCGAGTCGGCTGCGCGTCAAATCATCGCCGCCGCAAACACCAACGATCGCGCAATGGAAATACTGAAGCATCTCACTGACGTCATCGGCCCTCGGCTCAGTGGCTCGCCTCAAGCAGCCGAAGCCGTCCGGTGGACGGCGGAGCGGATGAAGAAGGACGGGTTCGAGAACGTCACGCTCCAGCCGGTGACGGTTCCGAAATGGGTGCGAGGTGTCGAGACCGGGGAGCTCTTGACTCCTAGCCGACAGAGATTGCCCTTGACAGCGCTCGGGGGAAGCGTGGGCACACCGGAGGAGGGGATCACGGCCGAGATCATCGAAGTCTCCAATTTCGAGGAGCTCTCGCGGTTGGGCGAAGCGGTGAAGGGCAAGATCGTCTACTACCACACGCCGCTGAAGCCGGATGTACACCCTCTTCAAGCCTACGGTGAGCAGATCCGCTACCGAAGCCGTGGCGCGGTGGAGGCGGCGAAACTCGGCGCGGCGGCATCCATGATTCGCTCCCTCGCGACGGGCAGCTTGGGTACGCCGCACACCGGCGCGACGTACTACGTGGACGACGTGCCGCGTATCCCACATGCTGCCTTGGCGACCGAGGCCGGTGATCTTCTCCACCGTCTGATAGCGAGCGGTGAGAAACCTACCGTGCGATTGGTGATGACCTGTCGACCGGAGGGTGAGGTGGAATCTGCCAACGTGATCGGCGAGATTCGAGGACGGGAACGACCAGACGAGATCGTCGTCGTAGGTGCGCATCTCGACTCCTGGGATCTCGGGACGGGAGCCTTCGACGACGCGGTCGGCTCCGCGATCGCCATGGAGACCCCACGGCTTCTCAAGGAGCTGGGGCTCGTGCCGCGCCGAACCATCCGGACGGTCTTGTTCATGACCGAGGAGATCCGAGCACCGGGCGCGAAGCGCTATGCCGACATGGGCTCGGACGAGCTCGAGCGTCACGTGGCCGCCATCGAGGCCGACGCCGGCGCGGACGATCCCGTTGGATTCCGCGTCAGCCAGCAGGGAAGGACGTTGGATCTCATTCGCCAGTGGGCTCAGTTTCTAGATCCGATTGGCGCGGTGTGGGTGGATTACGGTGGCCCAGGCGGACTACCACCCGAAGCATGGGCTCCGGACCTAGCTCCCTTGGAGGAGAAGGGAGTCCTGGCGATTGCCCTACGAAACGACCCGAGTCGCTATTTCATCTTCCATCATAGCGATGGGGACACCTTCGATAAGGTGAACGCCGAATCCGTGAAACGCAACCTGGCGGCGATGGCGTTCATGGCCTACGCGGTGGCCGAAAGCGAAGAGCGTTTTCGAGACGCCGTGTCTGAACGGTAACGACTCCGCCACCTAATCGCGCACCGGTAGCCGTGCGCGTGAGCCCGCGCCAGCCTATTTCGCCCGGCGAAACGTCATAGAAGCACCCTCGCCGAAACCGAGGCGCAGGGTGTCGCCTGTGATCTTTAGGTTTAGATCGTGCACGTTGCCCGGCTCCTCGAGCGTGGTTTCGCCCCCGACGACGTGGAGGGACCAGTTGAGCGTTAGCTTCAAGGACTCGCCGTCCCTCTCGTAGGGTCCGGCGTGGGCTCGCCCATCGGGCGTGCCATCCGAGGGCTTCATGGTGTATGCGAGCGCAAAGGTCCGATCCGCGAAGACCAGAACGCCTGTGGCCGGGCCGGTCTTCGCCCCCCCCTCGTAGCTTTCCATCATCCAAGCTCCGGTCAGGCCATCTGCGGCGACCGACGGGTTCTTCTTGTATTTCTGAACCGTACCGGCATCGAAGTTCATCGTCAGGGAGTCCCCGTCCCGTTCGATGCGACCCGGGGCCTTCCTCTCTTCGGCCATCACTTGATTCTTGCCGGCTACGTGCTCGACCCACCACGGCACCGTGTAGACCAGGCGGTCACCCTCCACCGAGTACGTTCCCCCATGACCGCGCATGGACTTGCCGTCCAACGCCATGTCGAAGGCGAAGGCAAAATGCCCGTCGGCCATGACCATCAACCCACTCACATCGAGATCTCCATGGCGGTCGTAGGAGACCAATCGCCAACTCCCGTCCAACTCTTCCGCGCCCGCCCGAGGACCGGCGTGAAGCCCAGCCGCCACGAGAAGCGACAAAGCAAACGTCGTTCGAATCGAGATCATCTCGAAGCGCCTCCCTTGCCGGCGCGGTGGAATTTCTGGACCGATCCAGCGCCAAGATCCACCGTCAACGAGTCCCCGGCTACCGAAACCTTCGTCTTGCGCGAGGAGGATTCCTCATCGACCGAGCCTTCGGCGCCAACGACCTGCATCGACCAGGCGACATTGAGTGTCATCGCCCCGCCGTCTCGCACGTAGGTTCCCCCGTGCGCCCGCCCATCTTTACCGCCTTCGGCGTCCATCGTGTAGGTCAGAGTGAAGCTGTCACCGGCGAAGATCATCATGCCCGAGGTAGGGCCGGTCTTGGCGCGGCTTTGGTAGCTATCCATCAGCCAGGCTCCGGCTAGATCGCCCGCGTCCCCCGACGTGAGCCTCTTCAGCTTCTGCTCCGAACCGCTCGCAAAATGAATGACTAGCAGATCCCCTAGGACTTCGACCCGCGCCTTGGCATGGCTCTCGTCTTTCATGACCTGCGGCTTCCCCGCGACGTGCTCGGTCCACCACGGGATGGCGAACGAGATCTCGTCACCTTCAAGCGTGTACTTGCCGCCGTGACCGCGACCCGAACGACCCTCATGGTCCATCGTGAAAACCGTGGAGAAGTAACCATCGGCGAAGATCATGACTCCCGAGACCGGTACGTCGTTGTTCTCGAACTCGTAACCTTCGAGCGACCAGGCCCCTTCGAGCTGGTCCGCGTAGACATTCGACGAAGCGGCGAATAGCACTACTGCGAAAACGGTGCAGATTGTTCTCAACATGAGTCTCCCTTTCATTTCTTATGAACGATCTCGCCGGCCTGAATGACGACTTCAGGAGCGACGAGCGCGTCGATCTTCTTTAGTGGATCCGATGACAGCACGATGGCATCTCCCCACTTACCCGGCTCGATGCTGCCCGCTTCGTCCCCGAGACCCATCGCTTCCGCGGCGTGGAGCGTCGCCGACTGCACGACCCGCATCGAGGAGAGGCCTCCGGTCATCATGCCCTTCACCTCTTGGAGATAGAGCTCGTTGACCGTCGGCAGGTCCTTGGCGTTGGAGTCCAATCCCACTGCGAACTTGACGCCTGCCTCGCGCATCTGCCGGAATAGCTCCATCATGCCGTCATACGTGTGCCCCAGCTTCTCTTCGAGCAGCTCGGCGTTATAGCTGTACTCACCGGCGAGCTCACGGATGTGGTAGCCCATCGTCGGTATGACGTAGATATTGTTCTCCGCCATCTGTCGTACCACTTCTTCTCCACCGTAAGGATAGAGATGCTCGACGCTGTCGACGCCCGCCTCGACGGCGATGCGTCCCGAGACCGAATGCGGATCCTGCGGCCCGCCCACGTGAGCCGTGATGCGAAGCTTCCAGTAATGCGCTTCCTCCACGGTGGCCTTGAGCTCCTCGATCGTGTAAGGCGGAGTGACCTTGATCAAATCCACACCCTGCTTGACCGCTTCCCGCACCCGTTTACGGAATTCCCACGGGCCGTCCGCCTCGACCGCCCAGATGGGCGGAATGAGCGGTTGGAACTCGGTCGCATGCCCTGCGGTGGTGGTGATGAGAGGACCGCTGGTGTAGAAACGGGCGCCGCCCATCAAACCGCTACGTTGCGCCCTCTTCAGCGAGTAGCCGACGTGGTAGCGCGACGCGACGTCGCGCACGGTAGTGACACCGATCTCCTGATACCGTTCCAGGAACCGCTCGGAGCGGATGGCATTGACGATGTCATCTTCCAGGTCCCTCGCACCCGCGAGCTTGAAAGTGATGTGCCCGTGAAGATCGAAGAGTCCGGGTAGGACCCACTTCCCCGCCGCGGATATGCGAACCGCGTCCGCCGAGGCTCCGGAAACGTCTCCGACGGCGGCAATGCGCCCATCACGGATGAGGATGCCCGGGTTCGGCCGCGGATCGCTGCCGGTGCCATCGATGAGCGTTCCACCCTCGATAACGATATCGTCGGCCAGTGCCGGCGTCGCCGCCAAGGCCAAGCCTAGAAAAACCGCTGCTGCTCTGCTCAATTTTGCCCTCCTGTCACTTCATCGGAACTTGGCGCCGCCGTACGCGGCCCCCTTCCTAGATAGCGATCGAAGTGCTCGGTGACTTTTGTGAGCACGAACCGCGTCTCGTAGTCGCGCTGGCTGTAGCTATGGGTCGCCGAAGGGAGAATCACGAAATCGAAATTTTTCCCAAGCATCATCAGTTTTTCAGCCAGCGTGACCGAATCCTTGAAGAGCACCACCGCGTCCTGCAGGCCGTGGATGAACATGAGGTGATCTTCCAAATCCTCGCCAAATGAAACGGCAGAGACCTTGCGATAAACCTCCGGGTGCGTATACGGCTGGCGGGCGTTGTCGGTTTGGCCGGTCATCGCGTGCCACACATTCGTGGCGGGGGCTCCCGCCACTCCGGCCGCGTAAACACCGGGCTTCTTGAAGAGCGACATCGACGTCATCAGCCCACCGTAGCTCCACCCCCAGATTCCCACACGATCCGGATCCACGTAGGGCAGTGACTTCAGATAGGCCGCACCGCTGTGCAGATCCTCGATGTCAATGCCCCCGTAGTCGAGAAAAAGATCTTGGCGAAACTTCCTCCCATAACCGCTGCTTCCGCGGAGATCGACCTGGAGCACCAGGTAGCCCCGCTGGGCCAGATACTGCTCGAAGGTGTGTGAGATCCGATGCCACTGGTTGCGCACGTTGTTGGAATACACCGGCCCCAAGATCGCGGCGTACTTTTTGGTACGATCGAGGTCCGGAGGCTCGACCAGTCGGCCGTGGATGACGGCGTCATCGATGCGACTCTTGAACGTCACGTAACTTGGTTTCGCCCATGTGTAGCGATCGAACTCCTCGGTGGGAGAATGGGTCAACCGCCGCTCCTCACCACCCTTGGCGTCCATGACGTACAGATCGGTCGGCCGTGTGTCGCTCGAATGGAGCAGCGCCAATTTGGTGCCGTCCGGTGACAAGATCGGATAATGCGTGCCCGGCAGCGACGTGACTTGGCTCACCGTGCCACCCTTCTCGGACATTCGGTAGATCTGTCGTTCGTAAGGGTTCTTCTTGGTGGAGACGAAAAAGACCTCACGCAGCTCGTCGCTGACACCGAGTGGGGCCCCGCCAAACCGAGCCGCGATAACGCTCCAATCGCCCTTGGTCAGGGTCTCCGGGCTTCCATCTTCGACAGAAACCGAGTGGAGACGGTGTCGACCGTCGAGATCACTGGTGAATAGAACCGCCTTCCCGTCACTCCGCCATATCGACGACGTCAAACGCTGCGAGTTCCGTTTCCATCTCTCGGTGTGCCAAGCCTTCTTGAATGAGGCGTCCTCCGGCGTGACGACCCAAAGCCAGCGATGGACCGCGTCCTCCGAGACCTGATCGATGAGGAGCCGCGACGGCGCCGACGACCAGCTATAGCCGGTGATCAACGCCGCGGTTTTTTCCGGGAGCTCAACGCGGCGCACGCGCCCGCCGGCGACAGAATAGATATCCATGGCGCGGATGTGGTCGTGGTCTCCCGGATAATCGCGCCGCAAGTAGCGCATCTCGGTCCGCTCGCCGATGTAGTTCGGTATCGGCTCCATCCGGATGTTACGTCGATCGTCGAGGTGCAACGCCACGAAGCGGCTGTCCTCCGACCATTCGTAGGAGCTGTACTCCCGGTCGAGCCTGGTGAAGCGGGCGCCCTCGACGTCGTCGATTTCGGCCACCCCGATCTTCGTGGCTTGGACCGCTTCATTCGTCTTCTGATTCCAGAGCCAAAGGTCGCCGTCCTGAAGCCAGGAGAGAAAGCGCCCATCGGGAGAAAACGCGAGCTCGCTCCGGCCTGCCTCGGCGCTGGTGAGCCGACGGAGGTTGGCCCCGTCCGCATCGACTCTGAAGACATGATCGTCATAGCTGAGAATCAAGCTTCGACCATCGGGACTCCAGGTGACGTCGGAGACGCCTTTCTCGCTCCTTTCCTCGTAGGCGCGTTCGAGTGCCGCCAGGGGATCTTCTCGAGGCGCTGCGAGTCGATCGGAGGTGCGTGGGCCTTCGGCTAGATCGGTGACCCGAACCGGCTCCCCTTCGCTCACCGACACGACCCAAACATCCCGGAAGAGATGCCCCTCGTCGTTCCACAGAAAGGCAATGCGGCTGCTATCCGGCGACCAAGTCGGATGCGATGGCGCGGTCCCTGTCAGCCGCGGGTAGGAAGTGATGCGTTCTATCGTCAGCTCCTGGCCTAGCCCAGAATCTGATCCCGCTGTTAGTAGGAATGCCCCCAGCAACCAAGAGATTGCCCGAGGCTTGGAACTGAGCGACACTGTCCACCTCCTCATCATTAATGCAGGGCCCACCGACCGTGCTTCTCGACCGTCGTTGCATGCGGTATACTTCGCAACCGTCGTTGGCGTCAAGGAGGGCACCGGAGCCAGCGAGAAAGGACAGTCGGATTGGCCAAGGCGAATACACGATCGGGCGGCGCTACCCTCGCACGGGAGATGGCCCTCCTGGGCCTCGTTGCGACTGGAATCTGCTCGATGGTGGGCGCAGCCATCAACGTCATCCCGGTCATGATCCAGCGGAGCGTACCGGGAATCGGCCCCAACGTCGTACCGGCGTTTGCACTCGCCATGGTACCGGCGATTCTGGCGGCCCTCGCCTATGCGGTCATGGCCTCCGGGATGCCGCGGGCGGGGGGAAGCTACGTGTACGCGAGCCGTAGCATTCACCCTTACCTCGGGCTCTTGGCGAGCTTCTCTCAATGGTTCGGCCTCTCGGTCGCGATGGGGGTCGTAGGCTACGTGCTGGTGCCGTTCACGCGCGACATCGCGGTGGCGCTCGAGCTCCAGGGGGCGGCAGCGGCGCTCGAGACCGGCTTCGTACGAGTGACGCTGGCGCTGGTATTCGTTTGGACCGCGAGTTCGATCAATCTCTTCGGGATCAAAACGTTCGAGCGCGCGATGGTCACGTTGATGGTCCTCGGCTTCGTCGGTGGGGCCATCGTCATTCCTACTGGCTTCATGTTCGACCATGCCGATTTCGTAGCCGCGGTGCAGCAGACCGAAGGAGTGGCCGTCGCGACACAAACGGCAACCCCACTGAATCTCTATCTTCTCCTCGCGGCAACGGCGTTGCTCTTTTCATCCTTTATAGGATTCGATTCGATTGCACAGGCGGGGAGCGAGGCCAAGAACCCCAACGTCACCTTGCCCTTGTCCATCGGAATCGCGGTGGTGGTCGTCGGCGCGTTCTACTTACTGTTCACGGCCGCCGTCTATCATGCCGTCCCTTGGTATTTCATCGCCGAACGCGCCGGTGCCACCGACCTCACTGCCCCGGGTCTCCTGGCCTACCTTCTTTCTCCAGTGTGGTCCGTACTCATCCTTAGCGCCGCTACGTTTGCGCTCTTCAACAGTCTTCCGGGAATGATGCTCGCGGTCTCGCGCCTCATGTTCGCCTGGGCGGAGGACGGCATCTTCTTCAAGTCGGTTGCGGCCATCCATCCCCGCTGGCGCACGCCGCACGTCGCGATTCTGCTGAGCAGCATCATCGCCTCGGTCGGGATCCTGGGATGCCACTTCGCCGGCGATTTCTTCCTCGGCGTGGACGTCCTGGTCATCGGCATGCTGGTGAACTTCTCGCTGGTGTGCTTGTCGGTCGTTTTCCTCGCCAAACGCAATCCGAAACTCGCGGAAGGTCTGCGCTTCATGAAAAACCGCTCCGCGCAGGTTCTGCTGGGTGGGAGCGGAGCTCTGATGCTCGGAGTGTTGTTGGTCGCGCAGGTCATCAAGGATCTCAACGCGGATGTGAGCGCCTGGTATTACCGATCCACATGGGTCTATTTGATCGCGGTGGGAGCGGTGTCGCTACTATTCTTCAGACGCTGGAAGGAGCTCCGGCGAGCGGGAGTCGATCTCGATGAGCTCTACTCGACGCTGCCGCCAGAATAAATAGGTCAACCGAATGAGCGAAAAAGCAGAGTGCGTCATCATCGGCGGCGGTATCACCGGTGCCTCCATCGCCTACCATCTTACGAAAATGGGATGCACCGATGTCGTACTGCTGGAAAAAGAATACCTCGCAGCCAAGGCGACCAGCGTCTGCCCGGGAGGGATTCGGTCTCAATGGCAGGACGAGGCGGCGTGCCTCTATGCGCGGGAGGCCGTCAAGTTCTTCGAGAATTTGACCGAGGAGCTCCACCCAGACTTCCCGCTCCCCTTCTATCAAACCGGCTATCTCTTTGTGGCCCACAAGCTGGAGACCCTCGAGATCTTCAAGAAGAACGTCGCGCTCCAAAATAGCCTCGATATCCCCTCCGAGATCTTGAGTCCGGACGACATCAAGAAGATCGTTCCCGAGTACAACACCGAAGGCGTCGTCGGCGGCTCGTTCTGCAACAAAGACGGCTTCATCGAAGACTCGGACGGCCTGACACAAGTGCTGGCGCAACGCGCCAAGGATAAGGGAGCCCGGGTCGTCCTCGAGCCGGTGGTCGGCATCGAGCACCACGGCGATCGGGTGACCGGAGTCAAGACCGCCTCGGGCGTCATCGAGGCCTCGAACACCGTCTTGGCGGCCGGGTGCGACAGCCCCGAGCTCGCCAAGCCGCTCGGGCTCGAGCTTCCCATCTCGGTGGAGCGGCGTCGGATGCTCTACACCGACCGTCTCGAAAGAAGAGTGCTCGAGCCGCTCGTCGCGGCCATGGATGTCGGATGGGCCGGCAAGCAGCTCGTTGATGGCGTCGTCTACATGGGTTATTTACGCGAGGCCACGGAAAGCAAAGACGACTGGGCCTACACCGAACAAGTCGCGGAAATCTTCGTCGACATGATGCCGACACTCTCCGACATGGGCATCAAACGGCTGGTGGATGGCTACTACGATTCGACACCCGACGCGCACCCCTTCCTCGGGGCGGTCTCGGGTATCGAAGGCTACTACCAAGCGGCTGGGTTCAGCGGCCATGGCTACATGCTTTCGCCATCCGTCGGGAAAGTCATGGCGGAAACGATCCTTGGAAAGGAACCGTCCTTGCCGATGGAACCCTTCTCCTTCGATCGCTTCAAGAAGCCTCAGTCGCAAGACAAGCTGGTGATTTGAGGAGCGTATGAAAAGAGCACTGAGCATTGCGCTGGTTCTCGCCGCCGCCACTGCGGTCGCCGCCCAAGAGCAGGAGCGGATGACCATCGAGCGGCTCTACACGATGCCCCGCCTCATCGGCACCGCGCCGACGGGCTTCGTCTGGTCGCGGGACAGCCAGCGATTGGCCTTTTTGTGGAACGACGAGGGCTACAACTTTCAAGACGTCTGGACGGTAGTGGTCCCGGGCGGAGAGCCGGTGCGGGTGACGGGGTTCCCGCATCTCGAGCCCAAAGACACCGACGACGCGATCGAAAGGATCGAGCTGGAGGTCCGCATCGAGCGGGACGGTGGCGTGTCGGAGGTGACGTGGCACCCGGACGGACGGCATCTCATCGTCATCTTCCGTGGCGATCTCTACCTAGTGGCACCCGGCAAAGAGCCGCAAATGGTGCGGTCGCCTCCGGAAGCGGAGTCGAAGCCGGCGTATTCCCCCGACGGGAATTATCTCGCGTACCGGTCGGGCGGCGATCTCTGGATGGACGCCGTTAGCTACGAAGGACCCAAAAACCTGACCAACCTCGGAAGCGAGCACGTATCGGTGCAAGGCTTCGCGTTCTCACCCGACGGGCGTTCGGTTGCCTTCATGGAAATCGACCGCACCAATGTTCCACGTCGTGGCATCCCGGACTACCTTCCAGAAGATGCCGAGATGGACATGGTCTACCGGCCTCTCCCTGGCGAAGAGCCGGCCAGCCGCCGGCTGGGTGTGATTCCTGTCGAGGGTGGGGATATCGTGTGGATGGAGCTTGGCCCCCGCCGCGTCGATCCGATTTTCGGTTACCGCTGGTCTCCCGATGGTAGCCGCCTGCTCGTCGACACCAGCGATCTCTACGTGAAGGATCGGCGGATCTTGAGCGTGAACGCGAAAACCGGCGAGGCCGAGGTTCTCTACCGCGAGCAAGACCCTAATAACATCCAAGCCTCCTGGCAAGACGAGTGGGCTCCCGACGGCGAGGGTGTGTATTTCATCTCCGATCGCGACGAGGACTATCACATCTACCACCTCACGCTCGGAAGTGACTCACCCAAGAGAATCACCCAAGGGAGCTGGGCCGTCGCAGACTTCGCGGTTTTCGATCACGGTCTCTATTTCCGAGCCAACAAGGGACGCGCCGAAGAACGCCAGATCTTTCGCGTCGATCTCGAGGGCGGCGAGCCCACGCAACTGAGCGAGCGGTCCGGCACGCATCAGCCTACCTACGCTCCCAACGGCCGTTTCGCGGCCGATTACTTCTCGAGCGACGGCACCCCATACGATCTTCTCATTACGGAGCTGGACGCAGGTGTCGTTGAGCGGGAGCGTCAGGTCACGAACTCCCCGATCGAAGAGTTCAGCCGCTACCACTGGGTAACGCCCGAATACGTGACGTTTCCGAGCGTGGTGGATGATGTCAAGCTGACCGGAAGACTAACCATTCCGGCGAACTTGGATCGCACCAAGAAACACCCGGCCATTCTGGGTTCGGTGTATAGCAACACGGTTCGCAACCAATGGGGAGGCCGTACGGCGCACCCCACCTGGGGGCTCGATCAGTACCTCGTACAGGAAGGCTATATCCTCCTAAACGTCAACTTCCGCGGAAGTTGGGGTCATGGCAAAGAGTTCCGGCGAGGCCATCGGCTCGACTACGGCGGCATCGACACGGAAGATATCTATAGCGGCGTGAAATATCTCGAAACGCTCGGCTTCGTCGACATGGATCGCATCGGCATTTGGGGCTCGAGCTACGGTGGCCTCCTCACGTGCATGTCGCTCTTCAAGAAACCCGGCGTCTACAAGGCCGGCGTCGCCGGTGCACCGGCCACGAACGTTTGGCATGCGACCACGGGTGAGATGCGCGTAATGATGGCTCCCCAGGACCAGCCCGAGGAGTACGCCGATGCTTCGGCCTTCACCAAAGCGGCGGGGCTCGAAGATCACCTGCTGATCATTCATGGCATGAGGGACCGCATCGTGTTGTTTCGAGATTCCATAGCACTAACTCAACGGTTGATGTCGATGGGAAAGGACGTCGATCTCGTCGCGCTACCCAACTCTCGCCACGGTTGGGACACCGAAGGGAATTATCAAACCATTTTCGCTTTCAACAAACTCGTTGGGCATTTTGAGAAATACTTGGGCAAAGGGCCAAGCGTGGAGGACTAAGTTATGAAACGGTCAAGAGTTTTCCCACTCACGATTGCGATCATTGTCATCTGCCTGCCGGTTTTTGCGCAGAGCAGCTACGACGACCTCTTGAAATTCGATCAGGAATTTTTCGAGTTCGCGAAACCCAGGATGCGCTATACGACCCCGAACTACGGCGACCCCGAGATCAAAGGCGCTGCCGCCATCCGGGCGCAAAAAGAAGGCCTCGAAAAATTCAAGCAGCGGCTGAGAGCCTTGGATACGAGCTCCTGGTCGGTCCCCAAGAAAGTGGACTACCTGCTGGTTTGGGCCAAGGTCAACGCTCTGGAGTTTTCACATCGGGTCCTCAAGCCATGGGCCCGAGACCCGATGAGGTACTACGACCGGGTGAGTCGTCTCCCCTTTACCGAAGTTTCGATTCCCCTCGCCAAGCAAGCGGAGTTCGAAGCGCACCTCAAGGCGGTTCCGAGCATCATGAAAGAAGCAGAGTCCAATCTGACCGAACCGCGGGGCGAGCTGGCCGCCCTAGCCATCTTTCATCTGGAGAATTTCGATGGTGTGGGACAGCGTGAGCCATTCCGAGCCGCTCCCCCGGATGGCAGAATCGGTTGGTACAAGGACCTTTGCGCACGCCTACAACAAGACGGCTCGGATCTGGTCGAAGATTGCCAAAAGGCGACCGCCGCCGTCGAGGGCTACCGCGATTGGCTCAAGGCCAACTTCGACAAAATGCCCTTCTCGGCTGCCGTTGGCGACGATAACTTCACCTGGTATATCCGCAACGTCCGCCTCTTGCCCTATACGATGGATGACGTGAAGCTCCTCGGAAAACGAGAGCTCGATCGCTTCCGGTGGGCCTACATCGTCGACCGCGCCAAGAACCAACACCTACCCGAGCTCGAGTTGACGCAAAACGCCGAAGAGCACGAGGCAAGGACGCGACTGGCGGAAATGCAGATCCGCACTACCATCGAGCAGCTCAACCTAATGACCATCCCCGACTACATGCCGCCCGAGTTCGAGACCGACACCTACTGGAGCCCGAGAGCGGAGACGAGGCGGCACTTTTGGGAAGAGCTTCAGTTTCGGAACGCTATCAACAACCATGTTCATGCTTCGATCCCCGGCCACCGATTCGACGCCAAGCTTCGGGAACACCTCACGAATCCCATCCGCAAGTCCTACCGTGACACACCTCGCGGTGAAGGGTGGGGAACGTATTTAGAAGAGCTCTTCATTCAGGCAGGCATCACGGACAGCAACCCCCGTGCGAAAGAGCTGAACTATATTGCTCTCATCAAGAGAGGGAGCCGCGTCTTCGCCGAAACCGGGATGCATAGCGGCGAGATGTCGCTGGACGAAGCCAACCAGTACATGATCCGCTACGTCCCCTTCATGGAAGAGAACCTGGGACGCTACGACCTCAAGAACTACTTGCGGACGCCCGGCTCTGGAAGCTCCTACCTCATGGGAAAGATACAGATCGAGCAGCTCGTTTCCGAGCGGGCGTTCCAGCTCGGGGACAAGTTCGACCTCGGAGAGTTCCATGATGAGTTTCTCTCGAAGGGAGTTATCCCGGTGACGCTCATCCGGTGGGAGATGACCGGCTACGACAACGAGGTTATGGAGTTGTGGCCGGAGATCGTCGGGAGCGCGGCCTCGGACCATTAGAAAACGATGCCGTCGCTGCGAGTCCTCGGGGCGTTGCTGTGCAGCTTTGTCTGCATGGCAACGCCTCTTGTTTTTTCGGCACCCGTACCCGAGAACGCTCTTCAGGGACTTCGCTATCGTTTGGTAGGGCCCTTCCGCGGTGGACGCGTCAACACCGTCGCCGGTATTCCCGGAGACCCGACCACCTACTACTTCGGCACTCCCGGCGGTGGCGTGTGGAAGACGACCGACGCCGGGGCTACCTGGAATCCGATTTTCGACGGGCAGCCCGTGTCGGCCATCGGCTCGTTAGCCATCGCACCCTCCGACCCGAATATCATCTACGTCGGCTCCGGCGACCCGCGGATCCGCGGCAACGTCTCCCACGGCGACGGTGTGTACAAGTCGACCGATGCGGGCAGAACGTGGAACAACATGGGGCTCTCGGACACTCGGCACATCGGTCGCGTCATCGTCCACCCGCGAGATCCGGATCTCGTTTACGTGGCTGCCGTCGGCCACTTCTACGGCGAGAACGAGGAGAGGGGTCTTTTTCGAAGTCAGGATGGTGGCGAGAATTGGGAGAAGATCCTCTACGTCGATTCCAAGACCGGTGCCGTCGACGTGGCCTTCGATCCCGGAAACCCTCGAATCCTGTTCGCCTCCACCTGGCAGATCGTCAGAACACCCTGGAATTTCGTGAGCGGCGGTCCGGGAAGCGGCCTCTATCGTTCCCATGACGGCGGCGATACATGGACGAAGTTGGAGGGCAACGGCCTTCCCGAAGGCGTCCTGGGTAAGATCGGGGTCGCCGTCTCCCCGGCCGACTCCAACCGTGTCTTCGCGATCATCGAGGCCGAAGCGGAAGATGGCGGCCTTTACCGATCGGACGACGGTGGGCGGTCGTGGAAGAACATCAACGAACATAACGCCTTGACCCAGCGCGCCTGGTACTTCATGCGCGTTATCCCCGACCTCAAGAACCGGGACGTCGTCTACGTGATGAACATTTACTTCATGAAGTCGGTGGACGGAGGGCTCCACTTCGAGCGCGTCGATCAGTTCCACGTGGACAACATGGCGCTTTGGATCGATCCCGAAAACCCGAAGCGCCTCATCAACGGTAACGATGGAGGCGCCAACATTTCGGTAAACGGTGGCCGCACATGGTCCCGCTCCGACGACAACCAGCCGCTGGCACAGTTCTATCGCGTCATTACCGATAACCAATTCCCCTACCACATCTATGGCGGGCAGCAAGACTGGGGAACCCTCGCCATCGCCAGCCGTGGCGTGGGCGCCGGCATCGCGCGGACCGATTGGTATGCGGTGGGCGGTTGCGAAATGGGATGGGCGGCGCCCGATCCACGGAACGCGGACATCGTTTACGCCGGGTGCACCGATGGAGGCATCAGCCGGTTCGATCGACGGACCGGAAGAAATCAGTCGATCGAGCCTTGGCCCGAGACCAACATCGGCCACGCTGCCGCCGACGCGAAGTACCGGTTTCAGTGGACCGCACCGATTCTGATCTCACCTCACGACCCCAACGTGCTCTACATGACTTCGAACGTCGTCCACCGGTCCACCGACGAAGGGATGAGTTGGGAAGCCATCACCCCCGACCTCAGCCGAAACGACAAGAGTAAACAGGAGTCGGCCGGCGGCCCCATCACCAAGGACAACGTGGGTACCGAAGTCTACGGAACCATTTATGCTTTCGACGAGTCACCCGTACGGAAGGGACTCCTTTGGGCGGGGACCGATGACGGCTTGGTGCATCTAAGCCGGGACGGTGGAGAGAACTGGTCCGACGTGACTCCGGCGAACCTGCCCGAGTGGAGCCGCGTCGGCATGATCGACGCCTCGCCCCACGAGCCCGGGGCGGCCTACCTCGCCATCGATCGCCACGAGCTCAACGACTACAAACCCTACATCTATAAGACCAGTGACTTCGGTGCGACCTGGCAAGTCGTCGGCAACGGCATTCCGGATGGAACGTTCGTCCGCGTGGTGCGCGAAGACGATGTCCGCCGTGGATTGCTCTACGCCGGCACCGAGACTGGGATCTATGTCTCCTTCGACGACGGCGCGACTTGGCAGTCTTTGCAACTCAACTTGCCCGTGACCCCGGTCTGGGACCTGGCCCTCAAAGACAATGACTTGGTCGTCGCAACCCACGGGCGTGCCTTCTGGGTTCTGGACGACGTCAGTCCCCTCCGGACGCTAAGCGCCGAGACCGCTGCGGAACCCGTCCACCTATTCGCGCCGAGCCCCGCTTACCGGGTCCGCGATGAGTTCGGCCGAGAACGACTCCCTCACGGGGAGAATCCTCCGCCCGGCGCCGTTATCTATTACAGCTTGGGGAGCGAGCCGAGCGGCGATGTGAAGATCTCCGTCTTGGATGCCGCCGGCAATTTGGTGCAGACTTTCTCGAGTGAGGCCAGTGCCAGAGAGCCCTACAGCAAAACATCGCTCGTCGGCACGGACGCAGGCCTCAACCGCTTCGTCTGGGACCTACGCTACCCTGGCCCGGAGCTCATACCGGGTCACGTGCTCTTCATGCATCCGCCACCCACTCCACCGGTGGGCGCATCGGCGATGCCCGGTAGCTACACCGTCCGCATCGAAGCCGAGGGAGTTGCCCTGAGCGCTCCACTCGAGGTCAAGCAAGACCCCCGCGTCCAGACCGGCGCCGAGGAGCTCCGTGCCCAGTTCGACTTCCACCAGCAGCTCGTGGACTCTCTCTCCACCATCACCCAAACCGTTCTCGAGCTTCGGCGCTTGAAGGATGAGCTATCGGCTCTTCGGCAGAGGGCCACGAAGTTAGACGCCGAGCGCGTCGCCGCAGCCAGCAAAAACCTGGAAGAAAAGCTCGCGTCGATCGAAGGAAGCCTGATCGAACCTCGCATGCAGACCGGAGGCGACGCCTCCGGAGCCGGGGGGGACGTCTTCCACTATCCCACGCAGCTCGACAACAAGCTCTCGTTGCTCATCGGCGTGGTGGCCAACTCCGACCGCGCCCCGACCAAACAGTCGTACGACGTGTACGACAGCCTCCTGGAGCGCATCCGCACGCAGTACGCGAACCTCGACGAGATGTTGTCCAACGAGATCCCGGCGCTCAATCGATTAGCGACCGAGAGCGGAGTCCCCGCGGTCGTCGCCGGCGAGGCCCCAGGCGAAACGAGATAGCTCCGACTCTAGCTAGATTTCAAGGATCAGCGCCACGTTTTCGTCAAACGCTGACTAGTCGCCTCGAGCTCCCGAGCGGTTTCTTCGTCGAGTCTGCCCAGGACGGATATCGCGTCCCGGACCCGGCGGTCGTGGTCCTCGATGTACTTCTCGAGCGCTTCCTGTACCAGCTTCGAAACGCCCTTCTCGCCACGCTGGGCGGCAAGCGCGAGCAGTCTGGCGTATTGTTCGTCCTTGATCTCTACCGTTGTCCGCATAAGGCAAGCTTAATAGGCATGCACTATACATGTCGAGTGCTGGGAGCTGTTACCTTTCGTTACTCGGTCCAGACGCAGTAGCTTCCCAGTGATACCAACGCAGGATTGACTTTTCGCCCTGTATACAGCTATTTTCAGCACAACTTGGTTGCCTTGGTGCACAACTCCGATAGAGGCCGAGAGCTCGCTTGGCCCCGACTCCCATCATCCGATCATCTCGCTATCAGGCATCCCGAGCGCCGTCATGGTGTTGAGAATCTTGCACCCGATCCTTGCCTCACCTCTCTGTGCCGCCAACCCTCTCGCTCGCATCGCTGAGCCCACGATAGCCTTGTAGCGATGGAACGTTGTCTCGACTTTGCTCCGTTTGCTGTAGCCCGATTCTGTGTGCCACTTTCGTTTGCCGAGCCGAGCTTGTGCTGCAATGTTGCGATTGCGCTGTCGGCTGCTCGCCGGCCCCGATGCGAGCAGGGCGCCCTTGCGCGGCGGTATCAGCACCCTCGGCGAGCGATGAGCGCTGTGATTCTCGATTGCCTCATAGACGCCGCCGGCGTCGTATGCGGTGTCAGCTCTGGCCGATGAGATGGGACTGTCGATCTGTCCGACAAGCGATGCAACCCGCGATGAATCGCGGGCTCTTTTGCTCGTCAGCTCGCCGGCGACGACTTCGCCACTCTGCTCGTCGACACACAGATGGAGCTTGCGATAGTCCCTGCTCTTTTGTGCTCTGCGCAGCTGGCCGGCGTGGACAGCGAGACCGCTGCTGTCGAACAAGATGTGCAACGGCGTCTTCTGCTTGACTGGGTAGAAGGGGACCTTACCCAGCTTCGGCTTGCGCCTCGAGATCGTGGTGTGATCGGGCACATCATTGTCTAGCTTCATCAGAGCGAACAACGACCGCAGCAATCCCTCGCTCTGCCTAGATGACAGATGAAACACCATGCCCAGGGTGACAGCCGTCTCGATGGCGTGGTTCGAGTACTTGCGTTGACGGCCCGGTTTCCTCCTCCTTGGCCGGGGCGCGTCCCAGTTCACAAGCTTGCCGGCGGTGAGCGAGATCCAGACGGTCAGGCTCCCGCGGTTGCGTAGACCCGCCTCATATTCACGCCAATTCCTCACGCGATAGGCCTTCTTCACATACTTCCGCTGAGTGCGTTTGAAAATGCTCATGGGGAACCTCGTATCCGCGAGTACAGGACAATTGTGGACCGAGATCGCGAGTTGTGCACCAAGGCATCTTCTCCCAAGTAAGCTCTCCACCCGACGGGCAAGCGGAACCACCGGCTGGGGCCGGTCCTATTAGGCTAGAAAGTACCTGAGATCAAGGGGGTTCCCGGCGAGTACTCTCGGGTCAGGTTCGCTGACTACGAATTATCACGCAGGAAACGGAATCATCTGCGAGGCAAGAAGTGTGCGGTCGCGCGTCACCAGCGGAATGTTCTCAACGATACTTGTCGCTGCGATAATCTCGTCGGCGGGATCGCTGTTGATATCCAACCGGCAGCTTTGACGGCAGATTTCGAACGTCAACGGCCAGGTGTGGATTCGCCTCAGAGCGCGTTCGACCTTGGGCCGTTCGAGGTCGACATCAATCCGACCGAGTTGCACCAGTTTCGAAAGCTCCCATAGAACGATGGCGGAGATGCTCCAAGGATTCTCCGAAAGAAGCCTTTTTTCCTTTTCGTTGAGCGCCCCGGCTAGGGCGAAGACTACAACGTGAGTATCAAGATTCAGCATTCCACGCCACGCCCGTGGAAAGGATGTCTCCCTTCACTTCAATTTCGTCCTTCAGGCAACCAATGAGGTGAGCGGAATCGGCCTCGATCGGAATCAGTTTCGCCACCGGCTTTCCGTGTTTCGTCACCACGATACCCTCCGGCCCGACCTCATCGAGAATCGCCAGACACTGCTCCTTAAACTGAGCCGCTCCAATGGTTTTTGCACGCTTCACAAATGTAGTCTACCACAAGACATATTATACGGCTAGTCACAATTTAGGACCATTTTGGAGCGTACCCGGACCTCGCCCGAGCGAGCGGAGCCACCGGCTGGGGCCGGTCCTATCAGGCTAGAAAGTACCTGAGATCAGGAAGCGCGTTGCGAACAAGCGATTCAATATCGATAGTGCCGAATTGACTTTTCGCCTCGTGTACAGCTATTTTCATGGGCAACGAGGGCCAGCGCGTCGCTCACTCCGATAAAAAGAGAACAGCGGGTCGCCCACGCTCGGCCCTACCGTAGGCGCAAAAGGCAACTCACTTAAAGCCGGACTCTTGGGAGCGTGTTGCATCCCTACTGGAAGCCGCGCTCGCGCGCCCCCCGGGGAGCGGGCTGCCTTTCTGGACGAAGCTTGTTCGCAGCAGGATGCACTGCGAGAGCGAGTCGAAGAGCTATTGGCCAATCATGAAGAGGCGGAAGCGAATGGCTTTCTTGCTCGCACACCGGTGGTAAAGAGCGTGGAACTAGCCCCCGGAACCGAACTCGGCCACTACAAGCACGCGACTCGATCGAATGGTCGCCATTAAAGTGCTCCCGTCTCACGTCGCCGATCACCCTCAGGCTCGAGAACAGCCCGGGTTTTCACCGACCCAGATTTTCGGTTCGAGGCCTCCAAGGTGTTGTTCGAAAGCTCCTACTCGCACTCCCAAGCTCCGCCCACATACGACGTCGGATCCGACGGCCGGTTTTTGATGATCAAACCCGTGGCTGGGGAGGAATCAGGAGCGACGGAGCTGATTGTCGTCCTCAACTGGTTCAAGGAGCTCGAACGTCTGGTTCCTACGAAATGATGGTTTCCTTCTGATAGTCCTCTATTATTGCGGCGCCACCTCCACTCTCGACTACAATAGACCATGTACTTTTTGCATATATAGAAAAGGTGGAGGTACAGATGCCCGATCGAGCGAAACTCTTCAAGAGTGGCGGAAGCCAAGCCGTGCGGATCCGTCCCGCTTCCCGTGGAAATAAGAATGGCGTAACCTCCGGTTAAGCAAAACGAAACCGCGCCTGGAAAGGCAGGAGGAGGATTACGCCATGAAGAAGCCTACCACCATATTGAAGGAGTCTGTAAGCGAGTACCGGGAGTTCGTCCAACTTCGGCTGCGTATGCGGGTACTGGAGGTGATCGAGGTTGTGCTCGAGGAAGAAGTCGACCAAGCGCTGGGGTGTTGTAGCTACGAGCGTGCGGAAGACCGCCGTGGATATCGCAACGGAGCCGAAACCCGTCGCGTGACGACGTCGGTGGGAACTCGCGAGCTCCGGGTGCCACGAGCCCGCGTGCGAGACGAGGAAACGGGAGAAACGACAGAGTTCAGGAGCGAGCTGTTGCCCCGGTACGCGCGCCGGACTCGTGAGGTCGACGAGGCGCTCTTGGGGACGTACTTGTCGGGCGCGAATAGCCGCCGGGTCCGCAAAGCGCTGAAACCACTGCTCGGTGAGGAGCACCTATCGAAGAGCGCGGTGTCTCGCGTGGTTAGCCGGCTGAAGGAGCGCTTCGAGGAATGGCAGAACCGTGCTCTCAGCGAGGAGGTCTACGCGATCGTTTACCTGGACGGCTTCCACCTGAAAGTGCGGATGGCGAAACGTGTGATCAGCGTACCCGTACTGGCCGCGCTCGGGGTCGCGCCAGACGGGCACAAACGTCTGTTGTCATTGCGTCTGGCGGTGAGCGAAGCCTCGACGCATTGGGGCTCCGTGCTGGAGGGACTCCAGGCTCGAGGACTCCGGGCTCCCAAGCTAGTGATCAGCGACGGCCACAAGGGGCTGACGAAAGCGCTGGAGAAGTGGCCGGGGTGCCGGTTGCAGCGATGTACCGAGCACAAGCACGCCAACTTGCTCCAACATTGCCCGGCGCACGCACGCCGTAAGCTCCGGCGTGACTACAACCGGATCGTCTACGCCAAGAACGGGTTCGATGCTCGCAAAGCCTATGACGAGCTCGTCGCCAAGTGGACGCCTCTCGCGCCGGCCGTCGTCCGAAGCCTAGAGGAGGCCGGTAATCAGCTGCTGACCTTCTACGAATTCCCTCGTGCCATGTGGAAATCGATTCGAACGACCAATGCTCTGGAGAATCTCAACCGCGAGTTTCGACGCCGGACGAAAACCCAAGCGTCGTTCTCCAGCGAGGAGTCTGCGGTCGCTTTGCTGTTTGGGCTTATCGCCTCTGGCCAGATTCAACTACGACGCATCGACGGCTACCAACGTCTGAGCGAGGTTCTCGAACACGCGGAGGTTGCCGCCTGATATGATACCCTGATGACGGAGTGGAGGGCACCGTTCTTTTTCCACGGACCTCGGGACACATCCAGCCGTGCGACAGCCGAAGGGGTATCGCTTCGAGGGTGAGGACGAGGTACTGATCTACCGGAACGGCCAAAGGGTGATTTTGGAGCCCAAGCGGCGGCGATGGAGTCGCGAGTTCTTGGAGATAGCCGGTGCGGGAGAGGATTTTCCATACACGAACTGAACCTTCCGAAGCCGAGCCCGTGCAGGAACTCACGGAATCTTGTCCGGACAAGGTCTCGCGGTAGTCCGCTGCCCGCCTCATCGAGTTGAAGCGCCTCGTCCCCATCGAATAGACTTGCTCGCAACTGGGAGGGCTCTTGAAGAAGAAAAGCGGTATCGCCATCGGACTCTCGTTCTTGTTCGCGTGTGCCACGCCACCGGATCCAGTGAACGAAGTCGACGACCCTGCGATCAAAGCCGATACCGTGCCTCGCTTCGATGTTCGCGCAGGCTATTTCGATCGCACCTTGACCGGCAGGGATCCACGGCATCGCGATCTCGCCGAGCCCGCCATCCAGTACGGCCAGCCGGAATGGAGTGAAGCCGTACAAAAAGAGCTCGACGGGCTCGCCCCGGGCGAACGATGGGGGCTCGGTCGCGACTTCTGGACGACCCTCGACATCAATTCGGGACTAACGGTCGGCGATGCCGAGCTGTCACCCGGGAAGTACTATCTCGTGATGGAACGCACCGATGAGAGCTTCGACCTCATACTGCTTGACTCAACGGAAGTTCGCGCCGCCGGTCTCGACATCACTCAGGTCGGCGAAACGACGGGCGGACATCGCGCCGCTCTCAAGCACGCGCCGCTGGATGAATCGGCCGAGAAACTCATGATCCAGTTTCCCACCGCCGACACTCCTCCGGGATTAGTCGATCTCCGCATCCGCTTCGGGCCCAATGAATGGACGGTAGATCTCCTCGCCGAACCGGAGACGGCGGGCAAAGACGTCGAAGCCTTGGGACTCGAGGCGCCGAGAAAGATGTCGCGCCTCGTTCACGACGACGGTCTCGTCACCGTCGCCTACGGACAGCCCGAATGGAAGCCAGAGTACGTCGAGCAGTTCGACGCGGTGACGAAAGGAAAGAGGTGGCGATTTGGCCGCAATTGGTGGACGACGTTGGACACGAACACCCCCTTGGTCCTGGGCGACGTCGCCATCGAGCCGGGGGACTACTACCTCGTCGGCGAGCGGCCCGCGGACTCGCCCGCCGACTCTGACGACTGGTACCTACGCGTACTCGATCCCGCCGCGGTCCGGGAGCTTCAGCTCGATCCGGTCATGGCGTTCGAGACCACCGGCGGAAGGCGAGTAAGGCTGAAGCATGAGCTCACCGAGAGCACCAATGAGCTCATGACCATCGAGATTTACCCTGACGAAGAGGACGGCCGCCGCGCGATGTTGGCCGCTTGGTGGGGTAACCATCGGCTGTCGGTGCCGCTGCGTCTGGGCGAGTAGGCCACACAGCCGAAAAAAGCCCATAAAGTCCGCATCCTGGGTTGATTTTCCCCTCCCGGATGTGTTCCACTGAAGGCCCTTTTGAAGAGCTGAGCACTGCGTTTTACGGGGTATTTCGGCCGATTTTCTACCCCGTCGCCCAGCTCGAAACCAATCAGAACAGGAGTGTTATGGCTGACAATCAATCTGATCCCCCGAGCGGGGGCGGCCGCATCGAGATCAAGAACGGCCAGCTAAATGTTCCCGACCAGCCCATCCTCCCCTTTATCGAGGGAGACGGCACAGGCCGCGACATCTGGCGCGCGAGTCAGAGGGTCTTCGACGCGACGGTCGAGAAGACCTACGGCGGCAAGCGCCGCATCGCCTGGTACGAAGTCCTCGCCGGCGAGAAGGCCTTCAACGAAACCGGCGAGTGGCTCCCCAAGAAGACCGTAGACGCTTTCAAGGGGTACCTGGTCGGCATCAAAGGGCCTCTGACCACCCCGATTGGCGGCGGCATCCGGTCGTTGAACGTTGCACTCCGCCAGGAGTTGGATCTCTACGTTTGCCTGAGGCCGGTTCGCTATTTCCAAGGGGTTCCGAGCCCGGTCAAGCGTCCGGAAGACGTCGACATGGTCATCTTCCGAGAGAACACAGAAGACATCTACGCCGGAATCGAATTCACGGCGGAAACACCGGAAGCGGCGAAGGTTGTAGCGTTTCTCCAAGATCAGATGGGCGCGAAGAACATCCGTTTCCCAAACACGAGCGGCATCGGCATCAAGCCCGTCAGCCGTGAAGGCACTGAGCGTCTCGTGAGAGCGGCAATCCGTTATGGCTTGGACCACGGCCGCCGCAGCGTGACTCTGGTACACAAGGGCAACATCATGAAGTTCACCGAAGGTGCCTTTCGCGATTGGGGCTACACCATGGCGGCTCGCGATTTCCGTCAGGAAACGGTGAGCGAGCGGGAGAGTTGGATCCTTGGCAACCGCGAGGACAAAGCTAACATCTCGGCCGAGGACAACGCTCGAGCCATCGAGCCGGGCTACGACCTGATGACGGAGGATCGCCAGGCGGTGGTGAAAAAGGAGGTCGAAAGCTGTCTCGATAGCCTCTGGGCGACTCACGGCGACGGGAAGTGGAAGAAGAAGTTGCTCGTTCGAGACGCCATCGCCGACATCACGCTCCAACAGGTTCTTACCCGCGCCAAGTCCTTCGATGTCATCGCCACCATGAACCTCAACGGCGACTACTTGTCGGATGCGCTGGCGGCGCAGATTGGCGGGATCGGCATCGCGCCCGGAGGTAATATCAACTACGACACCGGCCACGCCATCTTCGAGGCGACACACGGGACCGCCCCCAAATACGCCGACAAGGATCAAGTCAATCCGGGATCGGTCATCCTCTCCGGGGTCATGATGTTCCGCCATCTCAAATGGCCCGAGGCGGCGGACGCGATCGAAAAGGCCATCGAGAAGACTATTTCTCAAAAGCGGGTCACCTACGATTTCCATCGTCTGATGGAAGGCGCGACCAAGCTCAAAACATCCGAGTTCGCTACGGCGATCATCGAGAACTTGTAGCAGCTAGGAGTGATGAGATGAAGAAGACAACCGTTGTAGGCGCCGGCTTCGTGGGCGCCACCACCGCTCAGCGTATCGTCGACGCCGAGCTCTCCGATGTGGTGATGATCGATATCCTCGAAGGCGTCCCGCAGGGTAGGGGACTCGACATGCTCGAGTCGGCACCGGTAAGCGGATCCGACTCCCACATCATCGGTACCAACGACTACAAGGACACCGCCGGGTCCGACATCGTCGTCATCACCGCCGGCCTTCCTCGCAAACCGGGGATGAGTCGCGATGACCTCTTGATGAAGAACTACAACATCGTCAAGGAGGTCACCGAGAACATCGTCAAGCACTCGCCCAACGCCATCTTGATCATAGTGTCCAACCCGCTCGACGCGATGGTGCAGACCACCTTCAAAGTGAGCGGTTTCCCTAAGAATCGCGTCATCGGCATGGCGGGGATTCTTGACTCGGCTCGCATGAGGTCTTTTATCGCCGCCGAGCTCGATGTCTCCGTCGAGAACGTGCACGCCTTGGTCTTGGGGGGACACGGAGACACCATGGTGCCTCTCGGGAAGTACTCCACGGTATCTGGAATTCCCATCACCGAGCTCTTGTCGGAAGAGGCCGTCGAGCGCATCTTCGAGCGTACGCGAAAGGGCGGGGGCGAGATCGTGGGTCTTCTCAAGACCGGCTCCGCCTATTACGCACCTTCCGCTTCTGTCGTTGAAATGGTCGAGGCCATTTACAAAGACAAGAAGAAGATCCTTCCTTGTGCCGCCTATTTGGAAGGTGAGTACGGGATTCAGGGTCTATACGTTGGAGTACCCGCGAAGCTCGGCGCCAACGGTGTCGAGCAGATCATCGAGATTCATCTATCGGCCGACGAACGGGCGGCGCTCCAGAAGTCCGCCGCCTCGGTGCAGGAGCTGGTGGGGATCATAGGCGTCGGATGAACCTTCACGAGTATCAATCGAAGGAGCTCCTCGCCCGCTTCGGCGTCAAAGTGCCGCGCGGCAAGATGGTGGAATCGGTCGCCGATGCCGGCAAAGCCGCCGAGGAGCTCGGTCTCCCCGTCGTGGTGAAGGTGCAGATCCACGCCGGCGGACGGGGCAAAGGAGGCGGCGTCAAGCTCGCGCGCACTGCGGAGGACGTCAAGACCATTGCCGGTGAGATCCTGGGCAAACAGCTTGTCACCGCCCAGACCGGTCCCGAAGGTAAGGAAGTCCGCAAGGTACTAATAGAGGAAGGGCTCGCCATCAAGACCGAGCTCTACATGAGCTTCCTCGTGGATCGCGCTGTCGGGTGGCCGGTGTGTATCGCGAGCTCCGCGGGCGGCATGGAAATCGAGAAAGTCGCCGACGAGACGCCGGAAAAAATTCTCCGCGCCGAGATAGATCCAGCGGTGGGGCTGATGGCTTATCAAGCCCGCGAGATCGCATTCGGGCTAGGGCTCGAGGGCGACGTCCACAAGAAAGCTGTCAAGTTCATCATGTCTCTCTACAAGGCCTTCCGCGGCCTCGACGCCTCGATGCTCGAGATCAATCCTTGTTTGATAACCGAAGACGGGGAAGTACTGGCCCTCGATGCCAAGGTCAATCTCGACGACAACGCGCTCTTTCGCCACAAAGACTTGGTCGAGTTGCGCGACATCACCGAGGAGGCTCCCTTAGAGGTAGAAGCCTCGAAATTCGGCCTCAACTACATCAAGCTGGATGGCAACGTCGGCTGCATGGTCAACGGTGCCGGGTTGGCGATGGCCACCATGGACATCATCCAACTCGCCGGTAGCTCGCCCGCCAATTTCCTCGACGTGGGGGGTGGCGCAAGCGCCGAACAGATCAAGAACGCGTTTCGCATCCTGACCTCGGATCCGCAGGTGAAGGCGGTTTTCATCAACATCTTCGGCGGCATCCTTCGGAACGACCGGCTCGCGGAAGGTTTGATCGCCGCGGTCGGCGAGCTGGGCGTCAAGTTGCCCATCGTCATCCGGATGGAAGGGACCAACGTGGAGCTCGGCAGGAAGATGCTGGCCGAATCGGGCCTCAACTTTACGACCGCCGACTCGATGAAAGACGGGGCGGAAAAGGTCGTCGCGCTGGCGGGAGGCGCCCAGTGAGCGTCCTCGTCGATCGCGATACCCGGCTCCTGGTCCAGGGCATCACCGGCAAGGAAGGTCAGTTCCACGCTCGCGGTGCCATCGACTACGGGACCAAGGTGGTGGCCGGCGTGACGCCGGGAAAGGGTGGGAGCACGGCCGAAGGCGTTCCGGTCTTCGACACCGTCGCCAAGGCTGTTTCCGAGACCGGTGCCAATGCGACGGTCATCTTCGTGCCTCCTCCTTTTGCCGCCGATGCCATCCTGGAGGCGGTGGACGCGGGAATTGCCTTGGTCGTCTGTATCACCGAGGGGATCCCCACACTCGACATGGTCGAAGTCATGCGCGTCGTGCCGGGAAGCAGCTCACGGCTCATCGGCCCCAACTGCCCGGGCATCATCTCGCCGGGCAAGGCGAAGATCGGGATCATGCCGGGTCACATCCACAAGGGAGGTCGCGTCGGGTGTGTCTCGCGGAGCGGAACGCTGACTTACGAAGCCGTTCACCAGCTCACACAGCGGGGCATCGGCCAGTCGACCTGCATCGGCATCGGCGGCGATCCGGTGAACGGTACCAATTTCGTCGACGCGCTCGAGCTTTTCGAGAACGATCCCGAGACCGATGCGGTGGTCATGATCGGTGAGATCGGGGGGAATGCCGAAGAGACCGCCGCCGAGTACATCAAGAAGTCGGTGACCAAACCGGTCGTGTCGTTCATCGCCGGGCAGACCGCACCTCCGGGACGACGCATGGGCCACGCCGGCGCTATCATCATGGGAGGGAAGGGCACCGCAGCCGACAAGATGGCGGCACTCGAAGAGGCGGGGGTCAAAGTCATCAAAAGCCCGGCCGCGATCGGGGAAGCGATAGAGCAGGTGCTGGCGTCATGAGTCAAAAAACATTCTCGATCATTAAGCCCGATGGCGTGCGACAGGGAGTCGCGGGGAAAATCCTGGCCCGCCTCGAGGCGGAGGGGTTCACGACCCTGGGCATGAAACTCGTTCACATGAGCAAGAAGGAGGCGGAAGGGTTCTACGCCGTCCACTGCGAGCGACCCTTCTTTGGAAGCCTAACCGACTTCATGTCTTCGGGGCCTTCGGTTGTTCTGGTCCTCGAGCGCGATAACGCCATCACTCACCTTCGTGATGTGATGGGGGCGACCGATCCGGCCAAGGCGGCGGAGGGGACTCTTCGCAAGGAGTTTGCGACCGGGATCGAGAGCAACATCATTCACGGCTCCGACTCACTCGAATCGGCCGCCGTCGAGATCCCGTACTTCTTCAACGCGCTGGAGATCCACCGGGGGTAAGGAATGGCCATCAAGCCCGATCACTGGATCAAGAAAATGGCGCTCGAGCACAAGATGATCGACCCGTTTGTCGACCACTCGGTGCGAGAGGGAGTCATCTCCTACGGCCTATCCTCCTACGGCTACGACATCCGTGTGGCGGATGAGTTCAAGATTTTCACCAACGTCAACACCGCCGTCGTCGATCCCAAGAACTTCGACCCCAAGAGCTTCGTGGACTACAAGGGAGACGTCTGCATCATCCCGCCCAATTCGTTCGCGCTGTCACGCACCGTCGAGGACTTCCGGATACCGCGAAATGTCTACGGGCTCACCATCGGCAAGTCCACCTATGCCCGCTGCGGGATCATCATCAATGTCACCGGCTTCGATGCGGAATGGGAAGGGAACGCGACGCTCGAGATCTCCAACACCACACCCCTCCCGTGTCGTATCTATGCCAACGAGGGGATCGCGCAGGTCTTGTTCTTCGAAAGCGACGAGGTGTGCGAGCGCTC
Source organism: Candidatus Marinacidobacterales bacterium (assembly GCA_965219415.1). GTDB lineage: Bacteria > Acidobacteriota > Vicinamibacteria > Marinacidobacterales > DATDRI01 > CBDCNP01. Next base: position 3,975,919 of record CBDCNP010000002.1, on the reverse strand, counting down.
CTACAAGGACAAGGTCGGGAAGTATCAAGGGCAGCAAGACATCACGCTGCCGAGGCTTTAGCCTCTGTGAAACTAATCCACGGCCCAGAGCTCTCAAAGCGACTGGACGCGAATCCGCCTCTCATCGAAAACCTCCGCGATCCTGAGACCCAAATCCAGATGAACGGGGTCGATTTCACCTTACGTGAAGTCGCGGCGTTCGCGGATGAGCCCGGCGCGATCGATTTCGACAACTCGAATCGACGCACGCCCGACACCAACCCCATCGAGCCCGACGGGGAAGGGTGGTGGAATCTGGAGCGTGGCTTGTACTGGGTCGTCTACAACGAGGTGGTGAACATTCCTCCCGACGCGTTCGCGTTGGCGCGCACCCGTTCTAGCGTCCTCCGGAGCGGTGCCAGTGTGAAGACCGCGCTCTGGGATTCCGGCTACTCCGGCCGGAGCGGATCGCTTCTAGTCGTCGAGAACCCCGCCGGCCTGCGGCTTCAAAAGGATGCCCGCATCATCCAGCTCGTGTTCTTCGGCCTCGATGCCCCGGCCGAGAAGACCTACGCCGGGCTTTATCAGAACGAGAATAAGTAACTACTTCCCAGACCCAATCACCGCTTCCGCCTCTATCTCGAGCAAGAAGTCATCGTCGACGAATCCGGTCAGTACCAGCGTGCTCGCCGGCCGGGTCTCCCCAAAATACTCCGCATGGGCCGGGGCGATGGCCATCAGGTCCTCCTTCTTCTTCAAGTAGACGCGGGTGAAGACGATGTCCTCTCGCGTCCCGCCCAGCTCTTTAACGGCCTCTTCAATCTTCTGGAGAATATGACGTGCCTGGCCGCCCGCATCGCCACGTGCCACGATTCCGTCCGGCTCCGAGGCCGCGGTCGCCGACACGAGAATCCGGTCTCCCACCCGGGTGGCCCGGGAGTAGCCGAACATCTCTTCTGATTTGACCCCACTGCCGATCCATCGTCTTTCCGTGCTCATCTAGGTTCCTTTCTGAGTGAGACTGTTTAACACACTAGCGGGCAGTATTGCCGGAAATGCGCTTGCAGAGCCAGCCAGCAACGTGTTACTTCTTGCCACGCGTTTACAGGGAGGTTTGGAATGTCAATGAGTGTGCAGGAAGCAGAGAAGGAGCGGGAAGACCTCATCGCCCGCTACATCAAGGACAAGGACAGCACCTACACCGGGTTCGAGAGCGAGGCCGATGGAGTCAATCACCTGGCCTTCATCACCAGGGATATCGACAAGACCATCGAGTTCTATACCCAGGTGATCCGCTTGAAGATGCTGCGCGTGCGAGCGATGGACAACGACCCTCAATCCACCCAGGTCTTCTTCGATATGGGTCGTGGCGAGCTCCTGGCTTTCCTGCGTCTCAACAACGTCAATGAGCCTGCCAAGGTCGGAAAAGGCGGATACCACCATGGGGCCCTCACGGTTACCCGGGAACAGTACGCCGCGGTCGAAAAGCGCCTCAAAGAGCGAAACGTCGCCTACACCACGATTTCCCATGAGATTCTCGACACGATTACGTTGACCGACCCGAACGGGATCACGCTCGAGCTGTCGGTCTGGAACGTCGACCCCAAAGACGTCCAGATGTAGTCTCTGGCTTCTATGCCGCTCGGCACCATCGGCCCCATTGTCTTCGCCGTCTATCTGGGGGTGATGGTCGTTATCGGCCTGGTTTCCTTCCGCTTTCAAAAGACTTCCGAAGACTTCTGGGTTGCCGGCCGTCGTTTCGGCGTACCGATGATGGTCATGGCCAACGTGGCGGCCATGGTCCACGGCGGGGCGATCATGAGTCATCTGGCATTCGCTGGCCACATCGGCGGCGTGGCGATCACCACCACTTTCGCGTATGCGCTGGGCTTTGCCGTCATCTTGTTTTTCTTCGCCAAGAAACTCCGGAAGTCGGGAGGCTTCACGCTCCCCGACTACATGGGAGACCGCTTCGACAGCCGATTTCTCCGCGCCTGGAGCGCCGGCGTCGTGGCTCTCACCAGCGTGATTTATCTGATCGCGCAGATTAGGGGCATGGGATTCGTTCTCGAAAGACTGTTGGGCATCGACGTGATCTGGGGGCAGCTATTGGGGACCGTCATTTTCGTTTCCTATGTCGCCTTGGGTGGCCTCCTGGCGATCGTCTGGACGAACGCGGCGCAGTTCTTGATGATGTGGTTGGGGCTCATCGTCGTGGCGGTGGGCGTCTCCAGCGCGGCAGGAGGATGGTTCGAGGTGCTTCTCAAGGTTGAAGAGGTGGCCCCCGGCTGGACCTCACCGACCGGCGTGACCTGGTCTTGGACGTTCCTACTTTCCTGGTACATCTTGGTGCTCGTCGCCTACAGCACTCGACTCGAGTTGGTCACCAAGGTCTTCGCCGCGCGCGATGACAAAGTTGCCCGGCGCGCCCTCCCATGGACGGCTTTGATCGTCATGGGTCTGCTGGTTTTCACCGGCGTCTACTTGGGAGCGGCGGCGCGGGTTCTGGTCTGGGACTCGATCGCGACTCCTGATCAGGCGTTCCCGGCTCTGGTGGCGCAGACGCTCGCCCCGGCCCTCGCGGCGATCGCACTTACCGGTGTCGCGTGCGCCATCATGTCGACCACCGATTCGCTGCTACTCATGTCGGGTGCCGCCATCGCCCACGACGTGGTGAGGAAGTGCGTGCATGAGCCGCGCGGAATCGTCCGGGACGAACGCTACTACCTGCGCATTTCTCGCTATACGATTCTCGTCGGCGGCGCCTTGGCGTTTTTCGGCTCGGTGCCGGATGTTGCGCTAATATTGGAGCTGGTCGCCTACGCCCTCGCCATTGTCGGGGCCAGTTTCTTTTTCCCGCTGCTCGTCGGCCTGACGAACCGCCGCGTTTCCAGGCAAGCGGCGGTAGCGTCTTGCGTCTGGGGGGGACTCACGACCGCGGTTTGGACGGTACTCACCCTGGCCGATATGTCGTGGGTCAAGGTCGTCCACCCGATTCTGCCCGGGCTTTTTATCTCCGGGCTACTCATGTTTACATTGACGCCCTTAGGGCAACCCGTCTCGGCTGAGGCCCTACGGCGGTTTTTTCCAGAAGAAGTTAACGGAGGATGAAGGAATGAAGGTTGGTATCGTTGTATTTGATAAGTTCTTGACCAGTGAAGTCACCGCCCCCATCGAGATCTTCGCCAAGGCGGGGAAGAAGGGGTCGGTTCCGTTCGAGCCGTTCCTGGTCGCCGAAGAGAAAAAGGTCGTCGTGAGCGAGGAAGGTCTGCGCGTCGAGCCCGACTACGATTTCGCGAATTGTCCGCCGATTGATGTCTTGGTTGTCCCCGGCGGCCTCGACGTGGAGCCCTTATTGGCGAACGAAAAGCTGATCGGATTCATCAAGGACCGCGCCGAAAAAGCGAAGTTCGTCGCCAGCAATTGCGCCGGGGCTTTCCTGCTCGGCAAGGCGTGCCTACTCGAGGGCCGGCGAGTTACTACATACATCGGTGGGACCGAGGATCTGGCCAAGCGTTTCCCCGAAGCGAAGGTCGTCGACGACGAGCACATCGTTACTGACGGCAACATGATGAGCTCGATTGGGGAATTGCATACCTACGACGCCTCGCTTGCCTTGGTGGCCAAGATTGCGGGCAAGGAAGCAGCCGACAAAACCGCGGAAGCCCTTTACTACTTTTCCATGGGGGAAGACCGCGTAGCTAAGCAAACGGGCGCGGGCTCGGGTCAAGAGGTTGGCCCGGTGCAACTGCGTCCGGACGCAGTTCAACAAGAAACTCGAGTCGTCGTACCTCCGCAGCCGGTTCCATGGAACCGCAGCTCATCCCCCCAGAGCCGCAACGGGTTCCTTAGAACGGCAACGTGTGCTAGAAGTTCCCGATGGCTCGAATCGAGCGCGTCCTCCTCCATCTTTCCGAGTACCACCGGGTGCCCATCGACCCCGCCGATGTGTACTTTCTCGAGGCGGTGGGAGACGAGACCCTGGTACGCACCCGGCGCGCCCGAAGGCTCCGGGACGTTCGCTCTCTGGGTGAGGTTTTCCCTTTCTTTACACCTCACGGATTCTTCCGCGTGCACCACAACCATGCCGTCAACCTGGGACGGATCCGAGAGATCCGGCGCCGACGGAAAGGAGAGGACTGGGAGCTCAAGCTCGAGCCTCCCGTGAACCGCGTGCTTCCCGTGAGCCGCACTCAGATCGGGAGACTGCTGAAGGCCTACGGAGGGAAGAAGTCGTAGGGCTCTACTTGGTAGGGACTAGCCGTTCGAGTTCCTCGAACCAGTTGAGAACGACAACGAGCTGCCTGCCTGATTCGTCCCCGCCGGACGGCTTCGCCATCACGAACTGTCCGTCGGGGCCTACGTCGTATGTTGGCGCACCTTGAGTGACGTGCGAATACCCCCCTTCGAACAACGTTGTCGGCGCTTCGAACCGGAAATCGGGTTCGGTGTAAACCCTCACCGCCATGATCTTATCTCCCGCCAGGTTTAGGTAGTACAGTTCTTCATCACCCGGGCCCCAGACCGGCTCCACACCTCCATTGCGTGAGACCCGTGTAGCGGTACCTGGGTCCGGGTACGATCGCACCCACACTTCGAGATCGCCGCCTGTCACGGTCGACACATAGGCGAGCCATCGACCGTCGGATGAAAGCGAACTTAGGCCTTCAACGGGTTTCCCCTGGACAACAGCTTTGGGTTCGCGCTCCCCTTCGACCGGGATCGCAAAGACGTCGGATATGGTATAAGGACATGGTCGAAGAGGAGCTCCCCGGTCTGGGGCGACCAGGTTCGTGCGTGCTTAGCGTCTTGACTTGTCAAGAGAAGCTCGGGGTCGGAGTTACTGCCATCGGCGGGGATCGAGAAGAGATCGAGGGAGCCGGTGCGCGTCGATGAAAATGCGATTCGTGTGCCGTCTAGAATCCAAACGGGACGGCTGTTGCTACCATCGAACGTCAAACGAATGGGCGGACGGCCGTCTCGGTCGTAGACCCATAGATCCCCGGCGTCATTCCCCTGGCCCGAGACCAGGACGACTCGCCGACCATCCGGGGAAAGGCGAATCCCGCGAGGATTCTCGAGCGGTCCCTCAACGAACGCCCCAAGCTCTCTCCCCGTCACGATCGACCGACACCAGGGTTGCCAGATCGGGCGTCGACCCCGAGAGGTAGACTAGGGTCCCGTCCTGGGAGAAATCGAAAGATGCCCTGCTGAACCCGCGAGTGTGGAAAACGTTCTCCAGCACCGGGGCCGCAAAACCGGTCGCCTCGAGACTTCCGAGATCGAACGGAACCGCCATGAGCGTCCCGCCCACGGCATAGATGATGTGACCGCTAGGTACATACCTCCCGTAGTAACCCGTTTCAACCACGGTGCGATATTCGCCGGAGTCCAGCGAAAGAACCGCGATCCGGTCAGGGTTGGTGCCACCGCCCGTGATGGTGAAAAGGACATCGTTGCCATTTGGTAGAACCTGTGGGTACCTGTGGTAAAGCTCGTTGTTGGCGGTGTCGGGCGTCGTAGAGGCCTCAGGCACGCCGCCTCGTGCTGGAACACGAAACAGCCCGTAACCCTCGTCGGCCTCTTTCGCAAAGATAATGTAACCGTCAGTGGCCCAGGATGCGCCGCTCGGGGCGGAGGTTTCGCACAGAATCATGGGTGCTGCGCCACCGTGGACGGAGACTTTTTTCAATTTGGCTTCGAGGTATTCAAATGAACCCCACCCACTCTCCGTCCGGAGAGAAGAATGGCTGGGCAGCATTTTCGGTCCCGGCTAGCGGCGTGACATCGAGCTGGTCGAGGGAGCGGACGTAGAGTTGCCTGCCACCGCCAGACGAGGCCCCATACACAAGCCGTGTGCCGTCGGAAGACATGGCGAATCCGAAGGCAAGCGGAGCAGGCAAGGTCATGGACAATCGCCGAGTGGGCTCCGGGTCCGACCGCATGAGTGCCCAAACGGCGAACCCCGTCAGCAACGCGCCAACGACAATGCCGACACCAATTCCGGCAACGAGCCGCGACTGTGTTCTTCCAGATGGGAGCAGAGTCGTGGTCGAGCCCCCCCGGTGATCCATTTCAGCTCCCGCATGACGTCCGATGCCCGCCTGCCAGCGGTCGTCCGGTTCTTTTGCTAGGCAGCGCCGGATCACGTGATCCAGAGCCGGGGGAGTCATGGTCTGAACGGTACTGACGGGCGGGGGTTCGTCCTTGAGAATCGCTCCAATGAGACTCGCCTGGCTCTTACCGTGGAAGGCCCTCTGCCCAGTCAACGCTTCATAAAGAACCGCACCAAACGCAAAGATGTCGGTCCTTGCGTCGGCTTCGTTGCCTTCTAACTGCTCAGGGGCCATGTACTGGAACGTTCCCAGGATTGCTCCCGGTTGGGTCAGGGATTTTTGTTCGGTGGGAAGCGCCGAGAGATCGGGTCCCGATCCTGCGACTTGCAGTTTCGCGAGTCCAAAGTCCAGAAGCTTGGCACCGGACTTCGTGAGCATGATGTTGCCGGGCTTGAGGTCGCGGTGCACCACGCCTTGTCGATGCGCTTTATCGAGCGCATCGGCGATCTCGATCCCGTACTGGAGTGCTTGGTCCAAAGGCAGCGCGCCTTTGCCGATGCGGTCTGCGAGCGTCTCTCCCTCGATATGCTCCATCACTAAGAAGTCGATGCCATCTTGGTGACCGATATCGTGAAGCGTACATATGTGAGGATGATTCAAACTCGAGACCGCGCGAGCCTCGCGCTCGAAGCGCGCGCGGGCGTCGGGGTTACTCGCTACGTGAGACGGGAGAACCTTGATGGCGACGGTGCGTTCGAGGCGTGTGTCTTGGGCTCGATAAACCTCACCCATTCCACCCGCACCGATGGGCGCAAGAATTTCGTGGGGTCCTAATTTCGTGCCCGCCGAGAGTGCCATCTGACCTTCACCCTACCCTCTCCCAAAGGGAGAGGGTGTAAAGGAAGAAGAGACCATCCTGACCCCCACCCTGCCCTCTCCCCACGGGGGAGAGGGTTTCAAGGAAGGAAGCCAACCAAGTTGTGCCTTGGTGCACAACTCGCGATCTCGGTCCACAATTGTCCTGTACTCGCGGATACGAGGTTCCCCATGAGCATTTTCAAACGCACTCAGCGGCAGTATGTGAAGAAGGCCTATCGCGTGAAGAATTGGCGTGAATATGAGGCGGGTCTACGCAACCGCGGGAGCCTGACCGTCTGGATCTCGCTCACCGCCGGCAAGCTTGTGAACTGGGACGCGCCCCCGGCCAAGGAGGAGGAAACCGGGCCGTCAACGCAAGTACTCGAACCACGCCATCGAGACGGCTGTCACCCTGGGCATGGTGTTTCATCTGTCATCTAGGCAGAGCGAGGGATTGCTGCGGTCGTTGTTCGCTCTGATGAAGCTAGACAATGATGTGCCCGATCACACCACGATCTCGAGGCGCAAGCCGAAGCTGGGTAAGGTCCCCTTCTACCCAGTCAAGCAGAAGACGCCGTTGCACATCTTGATCGACAGCAGCGGTCTCGCTGTCCACGCCGGCCAGCTGCGCAGAGCACAAAAGAGCGGGGACTATCGCAAGCTCCATCTGTGTGTCGACGAGCAGAGTGGCGAAGTCGTCGCCGGCGAGCTGACGAGCAAAAGAGCCCGCGATTCATCGCGGGTTGCATCGCTTGTCGGACAGATCGACAGTCCCATCTCATCGGCCAGAGCTGACACCGCATACGACGCCGGCGGCGTCTATGAGGCAATCGAGAATCACAGCGCTCATCGCTCGCCGAGGGTGCTGATACCGCCGCGCAAGGGCGCCCTGCTCGCATCGGGGCCGGCGAGCAGCCGACAGCGCAATCGCAACATTGCAGCACAAGCTCGGCTCGGCAAACGAAAGTGGCACACAGAATCGGGCTACAGCAAACGGAGCAAAGTCGAGACAACGTTCCATCGCTACAAGGCTATCGTGGGCTCAGCGATGCGAGCGAGAGGGTTGGCGGCACAGAGAGGTGAGGCAAGGATCGGGTGCAAGATTCTCAACACCATGACGGTGCTCGGGATGCCTGATAGCGAGATGATCGGATGATGGGAGTCGGGGCCAAGCGAGCTCTCGGCCCCTATCGGAGTTGTGCACCAAGGCACCTGCATAGCCGGAGTTCGGATCTCACGTCCGAACTTCAGAGCTCCGTGCGGTCGGACGAAGTTGTAATAGCAACGGAGCAACTCCATGTGCTCATCGAGCCTCTCCGTCGAGCGAGCGTGGGAAAGTGTTCGTCTCGAAAGGTATGCCGAGCTTTGCCGGATGGTCAGATTCAACCGCTCGATGAACGACGTGTTCAATGTCGAGGAGTCCTCGGAGTTATTGAGCGCGTCTTCGAATCGCCACGCGGCTCCGTGCAGCGCTCTCCGTTCGACCTTGGTGATACGATCGTTCCTGCGCGTCTTGAGGACCTGGCCGTAAAGACACGCTGGCCCGAAGAAGCGACGGATGACCTTCTGGTAGAATTCGAATCCATCCGTGACGATCAGGGGAAGACGTCCGAAATTCATCCGCTTCGAAAGGTCGCGAAACAGAGCGTGAGTGTTCCGGTAGCTTCGCCTTCCCGTCACCGTCGATGGCCAGAGCCGAGACCAGACCTCGATCGTAACGAAGACCCAACTCGGCGTCTTCTTGTTGCCCACGAACGTGCGAATCTCGTCGGCTTGAAGCTCTTCGGCAGCGAAGCCGGCGATCCTTCTGTGATTGAATCGACGACACACTTGGGCTGCCTTCTCGAGCCAACGGGCGCCGGTGTTCCAGGCAATCCCTTCGATCCGGGACTCGAAGTTTTGCGAGTCGTTCCACCGGACCATCGAGGCGGTTGGCGTCGCGCCCGTCAAGCTGCCTGCACGGAGCCCGGATTTGAACTCGTTAGCGAAGCGCTGGGTGAAGTCAGTCAAAGAGGAATGTCTCTCGAAGCTCATCCTGTTTGGCGAGAAGTCGCTCCGTCATGCGCTTAGGGAGTACGTCGTCTACCATCACCACGAGAGGAATCATCAAGGCGAGGAGAATCTGCTGCTGTTCCCAGCCTAGAATCCTCGGTCACATGATTCATAAGACGCCGGTGGCGTCGTCAGGTCGATCGACGCAAAGCAGTTTATCATGGCAGGTCTGGACCGCGCAATCAACGCTGGATTGACTTTTTGCGGAGCACAACCCCTAGAGGCAGGTGCTCAGGAACTCGGTCAGGCGTTGAATGTCGTTCGGTGTGTTGAAGGCATGGACGCAAACCCTCAAACGTTCTTTGCCCCGTGGCACCGTCGGGGACAGGATCGGTCGCACGTCGAAGCCTTCGCCCTTCAAGTAGCCGGCCACCTGTTTGACGCGGTCGTTCCCCGAAATCAGCACGCACTGGATGGGACTATCGCTCTCGATGAAGTACTTGCCGAGCTCCGCCTGTATCCCCGAACGAAACAGCCGAATGTTGCGGTGCAGTTTCTCGATGAGCCCCTGGGATTCGCCGAGCATTTCGTAAGCAGACTCTGTGGCCAGAAGACAGTGGGGGGGCAAGAAAGTGGTGTAGATGAACGAGCGCGCAAAGTTGATGAGGAACGTCCGAAGGGTGTCGGAACCGAGGACGATGGCGCCATGGCTTCCCAACGCTTTTCCGAACGTATGGACGCGGGCGAAGACCTGGTCCGTGAGGTCGAGCTCGGCGATTCTGCCGCGCCCACCGGGGCCGAAGATTCCCGTCGCGTGCGCCTCGTCCACGATCAAGTGACAACCGCGCTCCCGACAGAGCTTTGCCATTTCCGATAAGGGCGCGGCGTCGCCATCCATCGAGTAGATCGACTCGACGACGACGAAGACTTGCCCTCGACCGAGGCCTATCTTTTGCTTCAGGTCATTGAGATCGTTGTGGCGAAACGAGTAAGACCTGGCAAATGTCAAGCGGAGGCCGTCACGGATCGAGGCGTGCACGAACTCGTCGTACAGGACCGTATCCGAGCGTTGCGGCACGGAGGAGATCAAGCCAAGGTTAGCATCGTAGCCGGAGTTGAAGACCAGGCCAGCTTCGGCCCCGTGAAAATCGGCAATCCGTTCTTCTACCGATTCGCAGAGTTCTGAATTTCCGCTGATCAGACGCGAGCCGGTGGAACCCAGGAAGCTGTTTCCGCGACGGGCATACCGTTTCTGCACCATGCTGCGAAGCCGAGGGGAACGTGCGAAACCGAGGTAGTCGTTCGAACAGAAATCGATGCGGTCGCCGGGCAGGGTCAGAGCCCGCAGTGCGTTGGCGGCTTTCCTGTCCTCGATCGCTCTCCTCAAGAGGATGCCTAAATCAGCGTCCGGCATCTCTTACACCAGGCCGAGAAGCTTCCACAAGGTTGCTCGAAAGCTGGCTTGACCTTAAAGGCAAGCAGATCGAACAGGGAATCATCATCACTTCGTGACGGATTGAGCGTCGTCAACAGTTTCTCACCGGTGGAGATGGAGTTCGCGCCGGTGAGAAAGCACAGAACCTGGGCTTCGTAGGACATATGTAAGCGCCCCGCAGGAAGCCTCACCATGAGCGCAAGCGCGTGCCGTCGGCATGACGTCTCCGTTCGAGTCATGCCGCCCACATTAGTGCGTCCCAAGCGAGGAACGCGCGACCTCGAAGCTCTCGGTGATGTCGCGCTGGCAACAGGTGTCGTCCGACACGGAAGAGGTTTTGGAGCAGTCCATGAACGGACAAGAATCGCAGGGCTTAACCCGGAGATTTGAACCTTCGCATTGGAGTAGCCGGTTCCCCCGCACGCGCGGGGCTTCGGACAGAATCCATTTAAGAGACACATTCCCAGTCTGAACGATCTAGGAAGGAGGGTTAATGAAGGAGACCTCTTGTCAACAGGTGTGTAAAAAAAGCTCAAGCAGCAGCAACCTTCGATGACTCCGTTACTCTCCCTCCATTCTCGAATCGAACGCCCAGCCGCGACGACCAAGACCCTTCGGATTCTCGATGCCCAGCCTCCAGCGTAAGGACGATTTTCGTCCCGTCGGACGGTATTGTCAAATTGAGCTGGCGTCTGAACTCCCCCGCCGAAGCGAGGGGAGCGAGTCAAGCCCATTCTTAGTTGAAACTCTCCACGGCTCACGTTTAAGCGACCTTCTTCTTCGATACGGTTGATGTCTTCGCCTCGATCTTCAGTTCCCGCTTGAGAGCTTCGCGAAACTTGGGAAGATGGCGGTAGCCCACCACCTTCCTCAAGCGCGGTTCGATGTCTACGAGCGCCGTTGCCAACCAGCGCTGGCGTTGGCTCGAGTTCTTCCAGTGGTCGACCTTCGCGCAGCGTTCCTCGACGAGAGCATTGACGGACTCAAGGCAGTTCGTCGTCTTGAACGAACGGCCCAGCACCGCGTGCACGCCGAGTCGATGCAACGTCAGCGTCTCCTCGAGGCCTTCCTCCAGGCTGCCAGCTGCGGATTGGTTCCGCTCTTCTAACTCACCGTGGAGTTGCTCGAGCGCAGTGAGGGCCTCTTCGTACTCCGGCCTGTTGTAGGCCCACTGGAGCCGCTTGCGCCATGACGCCTGCTCGCCCTTGGACAGGTAGCTCACTACGTTTTCACGTTTGTGCCACTGGCAGCGTTGTATCAGGGCCCGCTTACGGAATGCCTTCTTGACTGCCGCTTGGAGACCCTTGCCGCCGTCGATGATCACCAGCAGACCCTGGGAGATATCGAGTCCCCGCTCGAGCAGTGAACGCAGGAACGGCGTCAACACCTGCGCGTTCTCCGTGTCCGTCTCCACGAAGCCCAAGAAGCGTTTTTCCCCGCAAAGCGTGATGCCCAGAGCCACGACCATCGTTGCCTCGGCGAATGTCTTCCCATCCAGAAACAGCGCCACCACATCCTCGCCGGTCAGATCCCGTTCCTGCATCTCCCGCAGCTTCGCAGCGCTCGCTTGCACGAACCCTCGGGACACCGTTGAGCTCGACAGCCCGATGGCGCCCGGAATCGCTTCCGCTGCCGCCTCGTAGTTGCGACAAGAGATTCCGTAGAGAACTCGTTTCAGCAGAAGATCATTCACCTCACCGCCGTGGCTCACCGCCTCGTAGCAGCGAAGCGGAATCTCTCCTCCCTCGATGCTCCGAACCCGTGGCACACGGATCGGTACCCGCTGGCCGCCAAGCCCTACCGTGCCCGGGTTGCTTCCGGGACGGCGACCGCGCTCCAGCTCGTCCTTGCGAGAGTATCGCTCTCCCGCCAACGCCTTCACTTCGTCGTCGAGCAACTCGTGAACGTGCATTAGACCAAGGGGGACCAACCAACGGATCATCTCTACCTTGGCGTCCAGCACGAGTTCCCCGTAATCCTCGTGCCTCACCATCTCGACCTCACCCAAACGACGCGACTTCTTGCGTTTCTTGACCGAACGTAGCAGACTTCCCATCTCGGCTCCTTTCTTCGCGGCTTGATTTTGTTTTGTCCAACGCCCATCAAACCACGGGGTTTGGAGCCGTTTCAATTCCCAACTAAGATTGGCACACTTTCAGGGGAGCTGCTGATTTGGCACCCGAAGACTCATTGCACGGAAGTGGGAGCCGGAGTGCGCAGTTACCTTGCGCCCGAAACGGTGGGCCGAGTCGATCACCGCTTCCATCTCCTCAGGCGTCATCGTGGCTTCTGCAATGGCGCCCCCTTGGCTCGCGATGCCTCCGGAGATCGCTATCTTGATCCAGCTAGCCCCATCACTCACACGTTCTCGAACCGCCTTCATGAGCTCATAAGGACCATCGTAGGTTTCGCCATGTCTCGCCCCATGGCCGCCGGAGATGGGAACGGCGTCGCTGGGACTGAAGATGCGAGGCCCGATAGCCTGGCCCTTCTTGATCGCCTTATCGAGGGCAATCGATGCGGCACCCGTGTCACCGGTACTTCGTATGGTCGTGACGCCGGATAGTAGCGACTGTCGAGCATTGTAGGCCACTCGGAGGGCGAGTTCGGTGTCTTTTTCGTTGGCCAGTTCGGCCTGCATCTTGCCTGGCAGTTTGAGGCCAAAGTGCACGTGCATGTTCATGAGCCCGGGAACAAGCCACATGCCGTCAGCGTGGATCACCTCGGCACCGGTTGGTACGGGGGTGCTTGAGGCCGGGCCAATAGCCGAAATCCGCTCACCCACGATCACCACCACGGCATCGCGGACTGGCTCTCCGCCGTCAATATCCACGACGTTGGCTCCCACGATGGCCTTGACCTCGGAATCGGTGGACTGTGCCATCGCGCCAACCGCCGTCGACAACACCAAAACCAGAATGCTTGCAAAGCTTCCGCATTTCGAATACCTCCTGTCCGGAGCCTCTACTTAAACCGTGGGAACGCGGCCGTCAAGGGCTGCAAAGGCGTGGCAAGAAGTGTCCTTGCGAAACTCGGCTAGGATACATCAATGCTTTCGAGCTTGGTCAACATGGCCGATCTGAAGATAACACCCTCGGGCCAGACGATTGTAAAGCCCACGGCCCTTGGTCTGGTCGCAAATACAGACACTATGCTGCTGATTTATCGTCTATTTCAAAAGGGCCGAGTTTTGGCACAGGACGGGGTCGAGCCGATCTGCCGGATGCTTCCGCTCGCCCCGTCGACCTATTACGAGCAGAAAGCGAGAGAGAAGGACCCAAGCCGCCTGCCAGCGAGAGCGAAGCGCGACGTCCAACTCCGCGGCGAGATTCGTCGTGTACGGCAAGAGAACTTTGACGTGTATGGCGTGCGCAAGGTCTGGCGTCAGCTGTGCCGTGAGGGCCGCGACGTGGCTCGATGCACGGTGGCCCGTCTGATGCGTGAAATGGGTCTCCAGGGCGCGGTCCGTGGACGTCGATTCAAGACGACGAAGCCGGATTCGAGCGGCGCTCGCCCGATGGACCTCGTGGAGCGCGACTTCAACGTCACACGCCCGAACGAGCTCTGGGTTTTCGGACCTGACCTACATCGCCACGTGGCGCGGCTTCGTGTATGTCGCCTTCGTCATCGACGTCTTCGCTCGACTCATCGTCGGTTGGCGAGCGACGACATCGTTGACTGTAGGCATCGCTCTCGATGCGTTGGAGCAGGCGCTGCACGAGCGCCGACTAAACCCAGAAGATCCATTGGTGCATCACAGCGATCGCGGCGTGCAGTACGTCTCGACCCGTTACACCGAGCGGCTCGCCGAGGCGGGCATTGAGCCGTCCGTCGGCAGCCGAGGCGACTCTTACGATAACGCTTTGGCTGAATCCATCATCGGCCTCTACAAGACCGAGGTGATCCGTCGACGTGGGCCCTGACGTGGTCTCGAAGACGTTGAGTTCGCCACCCTCGAGTGGGTGCATTGGTACAACACGCAACGACTCTTGGAGCCGATCGGAAATGTCTCCCCCGTCGAGTACGAGATGAACTACTATCGGTCGCAGGAAGGCTCGCTAGAGATGGCGAGACTCAACTAAAACAGTCTCCGGAAAACCCGGGGCGGTTCAGGGAAAAACAGGGAAAAACAGGCAATTCGTTGCCTTGGTGCACAATTCGCGATCTCGGTTCACAATTGTCCTGTACTCGCGGATACGAGGTTCCCCATGAGCATTTTCAAACGCACTCAGCGGAAGTATGTGAAGAAGGCCTATCGCGTGAGGAATTGGCGTGAATATGAGGCGGGTCTACGCAACCGCGGGAGCCTGACCGTCTGGATCTCGCTCACCGCCGGCAAGCTTGTGAACTGGGACGCGCCCCGGCCAAGGAGGAGGAAACCGGGCCGTCAACGCAAATACTCGAACCACGCCATCGAGACGGCTGTCACCCTGGGCATGGTGTTTCATCTGTCATCTAGGCAGAGCGAGGGATTGCTGCGGTCGTTGTTCGCTCTGATGAAGCTAGACAATGATGTGCCCGATCACACCACGATCTCGAGGCGCAAGCCGAAGCTGGGTAAGGTCCCCTTCTACCCAGTCAAGCAGAAGACGCCGTTGCACATCTTGTTCGACAGCAGCGGTCTCGCTGTCCACGCCGGCCAGCTGCGCAGAGCACAAAAGAGCAGGGACTATCGCAAGCTCCATCTGTGTGTCGACGAGCAGAGTGGCGAAGTCGTCGCCGGCGAGCTGACGAGCAAAAGAGCCCGCGATTCATCGCGGGTTGCATCGCTTGTCGGACAGATCGACAGTCCCATCTCATCGGCCAGAGCTGACACCGCATACGACGCCGGCGGCGTCTATGAGGCAATCGAGAATCACAGCGCTCATCGCTCGCCGAGGGTGCTGATACCGCCGCGCAAGGGCGCCCTGCTCGCATCGAGGCCGGCGAGCAGCCGACAGCGCAATCGCAACATTGCAGCACAAGCTCGGCTCGGCAAACGAAAGTGGCACACAGAATCGGGCTACAGCAAACGGAGCAAAGTCGAGACAACGTTCCATCGCTACAAGGCTATCGTGGGCTCAGCGATGCGAGCGAGAGGGTTGGCGGCACAGAGAGGTGAGGCAAGGATCGGGTGCAAGATTCTCAACACCATGACGGCGCTCGGGATGCCTGATAGCGAGATGATCGGATGATGGGAGTCGGGGCCAAGCGAGCTCTCGGCCTCTATCGGAGTTGTGCACCAAGGCACAAAATAGCCCGCTTTTGAGCTTTGCCACGCCCTTGGCTTGCACCTAGAAACGCGCGTTTGATAAGCTCGCAACACTTGATAGGGAGACGAACCGGCACGTTTGTTCTGATGCTGCTAGCATCCGGAGGGGCTTGTAGCGACTTACCGAGAACGCGCTCTGTTTCCCTTCTCGCTCCTTCTCAGTCTTCCAGGGAAGTGGTGTTGGAAGGAGAGTCCCGAACGGCGTTAGACGGTTCGACGTGGGTGTCCCCGCTCAAGGTACCGCAGAACGCCGTGCTCCAGTTCTCGATGGCCGTATTGGGCACACCCAGTGCCGGTCTGCCCGAGACTGAGTTTCTGATCGAGGTCGAAGTCGATAGCAAGCGGAGGCGCGGGTTTCGCGAGACCCTCGCTGCGTATGGGGGAAATCTTTGGAACGACCGCATGGTTGATCTCACTCCGTGGGAGGGGAAAGCGGTCTCGCTGATATTCACGGCGCGGCCTGTGCTGGAGGCCTCGGTCGCGGTGCATCAGCAATCGCTCGTTCCGGTTTGGGGCTATCCGGTTCTTGCGAGCGCTCCTGCGAACGTCCGGTTGGGGCAATCGGTCGAGCTCTTCAATGATTGGCATCGCCGACCCCGCCGGACGCACTCAGTAGGCGATACGAAGTTCAGCCACGACCGCGGCTTCTATGAGACCCCTTTCGAAGTGATCATCACCACCGATACTCCCGGTGCAACGATCGTCTATACCACCGACGGTAGTAAACCGAGCGTGAGTCATGGAATCGTCGGCAACAAGGTTCTTGTGGATAAAACGACCGTCCTTCGGGCCATGGCGTACAAACCTGGTGCGACGAGCACAAACGTTGACACCCATACCTATATATTTCCGACCACGGTGAAGGAGCAAGCGACTCTGCCATTCGATTATCCGGCCCCGTTTCGCTCCTTCAACATGGCTCCGTACACAGATCTCGACGTTGGGATCGATCCCGATGTCGTGAACACGAGTAACCAGCGGGAGTTCGTGGAAGGACTGACATCGATTCCCACCCTCTCCATCGTCATGGACGTGGACCACCTCTTTAATGAGAGCCAAGGGCTCTACTTGACCAGGATCACGAACGGAGACGACGATAAGGATCCACTAACCCGTCCCACTTCGGTTGAGCTCCTCTATCCCAGCAAGTTTTCCGACTTCGAGGGCTTTCAGGTCGATTGCGGAATTAGAGTGCGTAGTCGGACGCTTCCCAAAGAAAAGCGATCGTTCCGCCTGGTCTTCAGCAAAGACTTCGGTCCGGGAATGTTGAGATACCCTTTTTTCGAGAGCGCCGTGCACCATGCCGAATCTGCCGTGAAAGAGTTTAACACCCTAGTTCTTCGGGCAGGGAGGCAAGAAAACTGGTCGAGAGGCGATATCAGCGATATCAGTGAGTTGGCGGTTTATGTCCGCGACCAACACGTTCGGGACTCACAGCTTTCTTTGAGCGGTACGGCAGCGCACGGCATTTTCGTGCATCTCTACCTGAACGGGATTTACTGGGGCGTATACAACGCGGTGGAGCGTCCGGATCGGCGTTTTCTCGCTTCGTACTATGGTGGTGATTCGGCTGACTGGTTTGCTATCAACCATTCCGGCGTAGTCGGCAAGCCGAACCACCCGCGCTGGTATATCACCATGTACCGTTATGCGCGTAAGCATGACCTCTCGAAGCCCGCAAAGTACCTGGAGATGGAAACCCTATTGAATACAGCTCAGTTTAGCGACTACATCCTGCTCAATTGGTTTTCCGGCACAGGGGATTGGGGGCGACAGAATTGGTACGGAGGGATTCGGATTCACCCTCCCGGTGCCGGACTGTATTTCTGCTGGGATGCGGAGATAAGCTATGGGTTCTTCGACAAATCCGGGCATGACTTTTTCGGGCATGCGGGGGCTTGGGTTCCGCCAAGTTTCGTGTCGGGCGGAACGTCCGTGCTACACCAACTATGGATGGCCTTGGCGGACAGCCCAGAGTTCCGGCTGGAGTTTGCGGATCGCGTCTATCGTGCCTGCTACAATGGCGGCCCCCTCGCGGACAGTGTAAACAAGGCCAATTTCCGAAAGCTAGCGGATTATGTGGAGTCGGCGATGCTTTGTGAGTCGGCCCGGTGGGGCGACGCGAACCCTGGAAGGGAGAATCGTCCCCGCACGCGGGATGTGCATTGGAAGCGGGCGCGGGATTATGTTCTAGATTTGATGGACGGAAACGTCGAAAGGTTCATTCGGGCGCTCCGGGACCATGATTACTATCCCACCATCGACCCGCCGGTGTTCGAACGAGCTTCTGACAGCATCACCATCCGGCGCCCGGCAGGAGCGGAAAAGGTCTACTACACCATTGATGGAAGCGACCCACGAAACTTCACAGCACACAGTTTCAGCGAAGCCGTTTCGACGGTTCCTTTCTCTCCCCATCTCAAGGGACGTTCCCGGCGGGGCGACGAGTGGAGTGCTTTGAACGAATACGGGACTTGGGAACGAGATTAACCGAGCCCTTATGGTGCAAAAACTCAGCCGGTCATCTTCCGCAGCCGTAAGTGACTTCGGCTACGATGCTTGCGATGAGCCCATTTGTCTCGCCACAAATCTTCCTGGTCTCGCTCCTGGCCGGTTGGCTGAACCAGGAGCAGCAGAAGGTCCTTGAGTATCTGCAGGAGGAGAACCGTGTTTTGAAGGCGCAGCTCGGTCAGCGGTTGTGCTTGAGCGACGAGCAGCGTCGACGGCTTGTGGCCAAGGGGAAAGAGCTTGGACGGAAACTCCTCGCGGAAGTGGCAACTCTGGTCACCCCGGATACGCTCCTCCGATGGCACCGTGAGCTCATCGCGAGGAAATGGACGTACCCTCGTCGTCAAACGGGGCGTCCGCCTATCTCGTTGGAAATCGAGGAGTTGGTCGTGCGCATGGCCAAGTCGAGCCCGTCTTGGGGCTACGCTCGAATCCAAGAAGCTATGGCCAACCTGGGCCACAAGGTCGCGCCGAACACGGTGAAGCGGATCTTTAAGGATGACGGTATCGAACCGGCACCGTTTCGCCGGCGAAGGACGACATGGGCGCAGTTTCTTCGGAGTCACTGGGACTGTGCTCCGCAAAAAGTCGATCCGGCGTTGATTATGCGGTTTAGACTTGCCCTGCTCGGCCGCTTCGCGCCGGTCGACCCTAAGACGCCACCGGCGTCTTAGGAACGTGGAAAGGCTCGCTCGTGGAACTGTTTTCGAATATCCGGTCTATTGTTCTGGACGCCATCGCGTTCGCTCGCAACCTATGCCCGTCGTGTCCAAAAATACAAACGAACTCAAGACCCCGCGCGCCGGGGCGTTTCGGATTAGAGGCGCCTAGGCTTGGTTCGCCAATGGAAGCTAGAATCCTCGGTCATGAGGACGCCGATCCAACCCTTGACACTGTTGCTAGTCGCCATCGCCGGTTGGCTCCAGCGTGACCAACAGGCGGCTATCGCCTACTTGCTCGAAGAGAACAGAGTCCTCAAGGCTCGGTTTTGCGGGAGGAAGCTTCGTCTGACGGATGACGAGCGATGTCGGCTCGCGGTAAAGGGTAAGGCGCTTGGCCGGAAACTCTTGGCAGAAGTTGCCGGTATCGTCACTCCGGAAACGCTGCTGGCTTGGCACCGAAGGCTCATTGCACGGAAGTGGGACTACAGCGCGCGTCGGAAACAGCTCGGACGGCCTCGGGTCATGGCGGAGATCAGCGAGCTCGTCGTGGAGATGGCGAAGTCGAATCCGAGGTGGGGGTATACACGCATTCGCGGTGCGACCAGAAGTTCACCATGGAGTTTCGCCACTTGCTCGAGCACGCTGGAACAGATGTCATTCGGCTGCCGTACCGTTCTCCGAATCTGAACGCCTATATCGAAAGGTTTGTTTTGTCGATCAAGAGCTGCCTTGGTGCACAACTCCGATAGAGGCCGAGAGCTCGCTTGGCCCCGACTCCCATCATCCGATCATCTCGCTATCAGGCATCCCGAGCGCCGTCATGGTGTTGAGAATCTTGCACCCGATCCTTGCCTCACCTCTCTGTGCCGCCAACCCTCTCGCTCGCATCGCTGAGCCCACGATAGCCTTGTAGCGATGGAACGTTGTCTCGACTTTGCTCCGTTTGCTGTAGCCCGATTCTGTGTGCCACTTTCGTTTGCCGAGCCGAGCTTGTGCTGCAATGTTGCGATTGCGCTGTCGGCTGCTCGCCGGCCCCGATGCGAGCAGGGCGCCCTTGCGCGGCGGTATCAGCACCCTCGGCGAGCGATGAGCGCTGTGATTCTCGATTGCCTCATAGACGCCGCCGGCGTCGTATGCGGTGTCAGCTCTGGCCGATGAGATGGGACTGTCGATCTGTCCGACAAGCGATGCAACCCGCGATGAATCGCGGGCTCTTTTGCTCGTCAGCTCGCCGGCGACGACTTCGCCACTCTGCTCGTCGACACACAGATGGAGCTTGCGATAGTCCCTGCTCTTTTGTGCTCTGCGCAGCTGGCCGGCGTGGACAGCGAGACCGCTGCTGTCGATCAAGATGTGCAACGGCGTCTTCTGCTTGACTTGGTAGAAGGGGACCTTACCCAGCTTTGGCTTGCGCCTCGAGATCGTGGTGTGATCGGGCACATCATTGTCTAGCTTCATCAGAGCGAACAACGACCGCAGCAATCCCTCGCTCTGCCTAGATGACAGATGAAACACCATGCCCAGGGTGACAGCCGTCTCGATGGCGTGGTTCGAGTACTTGCGTTGACGGCCCGGTTTCCTCCTCCTTGGCCGGGGCGCGTCCCAGTTCACAAGCTTGCCGGCGGTGAGCGAGATCCAGACGGTCAGGCTCCCGCGGTTGCGTAGACCCGCCTCATATTCACGCCAATTCCTCACGCGATAGGCCTTCTTCACATACTTCCGCTGAGTGCGTTTGAAAATGCTCATGGGGAACCTCGTATCCGCGAGTACAGGACAGTTGTGGACCGAGATCGCGAGTTGTGCACCAAGGCAGCGCGACGACACGACGACCGCGAGCTTCGACGGTACACAACTCACATTGTCGGATGGAGAGAGCTTCCGAGTGAAATAGACACGACGTCGTCCTGTGCCAAAACTCGGCCCTTTTGAAATGACCACAAATCAACAGTTTAGTGTCTGTGTTTGCGACCGGGCCAAGGCGGCGCAAGGATCTTGAGTGCGTTTGTGTTTTTGGACACGACGGGCTCGCCGTTCTCAGCCACCCCTCGCTTCTCGTCGTCGATGGGCTCGGCTACTTGCCCGTCAACCAGACCGGCACCGTGCTCTTCTTCCAGCTCATGAGCCGTCGCTACGAGCGCGCCTCCACCGTGCTCACGTCCAACAAGAGCTTCGAGGAAGTGGGGCGAGATCATGGGCGACGACGTCATGGCGGCGGCGCTCATCGACCGAATCCTTCACCACTGCCACGTCATCAACATCCGCGGCAACAGCTACCGCATGCGCGAGCACTCCGAGCTGTGGCAGGCGCTCCATCCGGCGGGCTCGGACGAGCCTCGCCCGCCGGCTAACGCTCGCAAGAAATTCCCGGAGGTGTCGGCGTCTTAGGGTTCGTCACCCAATCGTCGGGTGTGCAATTTTCACCCGCCATGAATGTGCAGTTTTCGGCCGGCGTTGACACCAGGTACGCCCGGACCTCATTGCCCGCCGCCACCCTCATTGCACCGCCTCCGCATAGGCCGCAAATACGTTAGTAGACACCCCAAAGCGTGGGCGTTCATAGTGACCGGGATAGGTGCCATTTACCCTCGTATGGCTGGTTTCCGTGCGATTGGCGCTGAACCCACAAATGAATCTCGGTCTCGGGTGCAAACCGACGGATTGCCTCAATGGCTGCGGGGGAGGCTGAGACGAACCAGCCCTCGCCAAGGGACTCGAATCGCGGCGGCTCGATCCATATCCAGCCATCCTTCCAGTAAGTTGACTCGACCATTACGTTCCCTCTGGCATCGAGCCACTGAAAAGGAACATTGGTCGATGGATACCAGGCAAGGGCTCTGGCAAAGTTTGAATTGATCGCTGCCCACCGGTATGCAGATCCGACGAGTTGATTTTCATTCGTTCAGAACGATGAGCTGCTTGTCGTCCTGACCCCGACCGTCTAGGTTGTGATCCGCAAAAAAGAAGAACGGCCAGAAGCAGCCGACCATAGCAGGTCTAAAACGCGCAATCAACGCTGGATAGACTTTTTGCGGAGCACAGGCGTCTTCTGCTTGTCTTGGTAGAAGAGGACCTTACCCAGCTTCGGCTTGCGCCTCGAAGCGGGAAGGCCGCACGCTGCGTGCGATGTGGCGGGGGCTGGAAACGGACTTACGGTGCGGCTAGTGAGGCACTCCCACAGGAAACGGGGAGAAACAGATAGGCCGCGCCTACGGAGCACCGCGCCAGCCCTCGACCCTACCGGGAAAAATGTCGCCGCTGGATACGACATTAGGAGCATCACGGCGGACCAAGGTTCGGGACGAGTGCCTCGGTATATTCTGTCTCGCCCAACACCTTCACTTTCTATTGGAGTCAACGGGAGGTTGACGTAGCCAGGGTGCTCGGACAGCACTACTATCTCTACCTCCTGCCTGTCGATCGACGCCAGGGGTTTGACCTTGCCGGGCTGAAGATGGTTCGGCAATGGCCCCTGCTGTCCTCCTCCTGAGCCAGGCCACCGCAAACAGCAGGCACACCGCGAAGACGATCAAAAAAGTAGCCACGGCCAGGATGGCCGGGCTGATCTGCTCGCGGATGCCGGCCCACATCTGGCGCGGGATGGTACGCTGCTCCACGCCGGCGAGGAAGAGTACCACCACCACCTCGTCGAACGAGGTGGCGAAAGCGAACAGCGCTCCCGACAGAACGCCTGGAGCGATCAGCGGGAGCTGTACGCTGCGGAAGGCGCGCACCGGTCCGGCCCCGAGTGAGGCGGCGGCGCGTGTGAGGTTTCGGTTGTAGGCGGTAAGGGTCGCGGTCACCGTGATCACCACGAAGGGCGTGCCCAGGGCCGCGTGCGCCAGAACCAATCCCAGGTGCGTCTGTCCCAGGCCCAGCCGCGAGTAGAAGAAGAACATGCCCGCGGCAGAAATGATTACAGGCGTCACCAGCGGCGAGACCAGAAAGCCCATCGCGAAACGCCGGGCGGGCATGTACGGGCTCGACAGTCCCAGCGCGGCGAGAGTGCCCAGCAAAGTGGCCAGCACGGTAGCCGCCACGCCGATGACTAGGCTGTTGGCCAGGGCACCGGTCCATTTCTCGTCCGTCACGACTTCGCGGTACCAGCGCAATGAATAGGCTTCCGGGTCGAGCCGCAGCATGCCTTCGGTGAAGGTGAAATATGGCTCGGCGTTGAAGCTCAGCGGCATGATCACCAGGATCGGGGCCATCAGGAAGACGAGCACCGCCGCGCAGAAGCCCAGATATGCGCCGCGCCCGATCCGCTCTCCTCTGCCCCGGGCCTGCATCTCAGCCCCGGCTCATGCGTTCGGCACCGGCGATGCGGTCGTAGAGGAGATACAGACCGGTCACGTACACGAGGATTGTTCCACCGAGTGCCGATGCAAGACCCCAGTTGAGCGAGGTCTGCATGTGGTATGCGACCATGTTGGAGATAAGCTGGCCGGTGCTGCCCCCCACCAGCGCCGGGGTGATGTAGTAGCCAATCGCGAGGATGAACACGAGCAGGGATCCCGCGCCCACGCCCGGCAGCGTCTGCGGCCAGTAGACGCGGCGGAAGGCCTGTACCAGGCCGGCTCCGAGCGACGTGGCCGCGCTCATGTGCGATTGCGGGATGGTGCGCATGACCGAATAGAGCGGCAGCACCATGAAGGGCAGCAGCACGTGAGCCATCGCCACGAAGGTGCCGGCCATGTTGTAGACCAGAGCCAGCCGCCCGTCGTCGTCGACGAGTCCCAGGGCGACCAGGAGGTCGTTTACGACGCCCTGGGTTTGGAGTAGCACGATCCACGAGGTCGTGCGCACGAGCAGGGACGTCCAGAACGGAACCAACACGAGCGCCAGGAGGATACTGCCGCGCCAAGGAGGTGAGTGCACGATCAGGTGAGCGACCGGGTAGCCGAGGACGAGGCATAGCCCGGTGATGCCCAGGCTCACCAGGAGGGTGCGCCCGAAGAGCCGCAGGTAGATGCGCCGTTCCGGATCCTGGCGCGCGATGGAGCCGTCGGGCTGGCGCTGCATGTCGAACGCGGCCAGGTAGTGCCGCGTGGTGAAGCGCTCACCGGCGGTGCGCACCGCATGCCAGGTACGCACCTCTCCCCAGGCGGAGTCGATGCCGGTCATGGTTTCGCGCCCGGGACCGCCGGAGCCTTCCGCCAACCTGCGCCCCGTGATCGCCAAGACGCTGCGTAGGCCGGCCTGGACGCGGTTGACCCTGCCCGCAACTCGGCCGATGATCCGCTCCTCCTGTGCGCCCACCAGTTCGCGCGCCGCGGCTTCGAACACCGCCTCGCCGGGGGCGGTCTCCCCATCCCACGCCTCAAGCAGGGCGAGCGTCTCCGGAAGCGCGTCGGCGACCACCGGGTCGTAGAAGCTGTGGGCAAGCATCGACGCCAGCGGCGCGACAAAGGTCACGCCCACGAAGGCCAACAGCGGCAGCGCCAGCCCCGCCGCTCGCAGCCTCGGCCGGAGTCCGGGCCTGCGCCGGATCGCTCCCGGGCTCACGATCGAGCTCCGCCGGCAATCAGCGTGCCAGCCACGAACTGAAGCGCTCGTTCATTTCGTCCATGTGATCCGCCCACCACTCCCAGTCGCTGTGCAGCGCCCGGGTGAGGTTCCTGGGATGGGTGGGCATGTACGGCTGGATGTCCACGCCGGTCTCCAGGTGCGTCGTGACCAGGGGTAGTCCCGAATAGCGCGCCGGACTATAGGAGATGTAGCGTCCGACCGCCGCCATGGAGTTGGACGTCGTCGCGAAGGCTAGGAAGCGCATCGCCGCATCCAGGTTCGGGGTCCCACTCACCACCACCAACTGTCCGATGTCCAGTAGCTGGCCGTCCCAGATGATGACGAAGGGCTGGCTCTCCAGCACCTGGGCGTTGAAGATGCGGCCGTTGTAGGCCGCGGTCATTATCACCTCGCCGTCGGGCGAGCATCTGCGGCGCCTGGGCGCCTGCCTCCCACCAGACAATCTGGTCCTTGATCGTGTCCAGTTTACGAAAGGCCCGCTCCAGTCCCTCCAGAGTTGTCCAGCGTAGCATACACCTCGTCCACTAGCACCGCGTCGGCCATGAGCGCGAACTCCAAGTTGCCCAATGGCGTACGGCGCATCCCGCGGCGTCCCGGAAAGGCATTCAGACCGAAGAAGTCGTCCAGCGTATCTGGTTTCGGGCCGACGATGTTCTCTTCGCTGTATGCGACAGCGGTCGAGTAGAACAGGGTACCTACGCCGCACTCGGTCAGCGTCTGGGGAAAGAAATCCTCCGCCGCCGGCGTGCCGTCGGGCGCGGGCGGCAGCATGGCGGAGTCGACCGGCTCGAGGAGCCCTTCGTCGCAGCCGCGCACCGCGTCGGCTATCTCCATGTCGACGACGTCCCAGTGTACGCGGCCCACGTCGACCTGCGCGCGGATCTGTGCCAGACCGCCGTTGTAAACCTCCAGGTCGATGCCGATGCCGGTCTCCGTGACGAACGGATTGTGGTAAGCCATGGCGCAGGCGTGCGCGTAGGAACCGCCCCAGGAGGCCACGGTCAGCGATTCGCCGCCATCCTCCTCCGCGCAGCCCGCGCAAAGCGCCGCGAGGGTGGCCAGCCCGACGGCCCGTACCGCGCTAAGAACTGGATACCCTGACGCGCGGCCCCCCATTGCACCGCTCACCTGTCTCACGTCGAGTCCTCTTCGCCGTCCAGATCCAGCACCCGGCAATCGGTGGGCGTCCAACCGATGCGGATCCGGTCACCTTCCAGCACGGCACCGTGCCCCACCATGTTTGGGATCTTGACGACGAAGTCCGAGCGGCCGCATGCCTCGACGCGGATGCGCAGATGGTCGCCCACGAAGGTGATGTCCTGAATCTTCGCGTCGAACTCGTTGGTGTACATGCCTGGCTTGGGCGCAACCGCGACCCGCTCGGGCCGGATCGAGAGCGTGGTGGCGTCGCCGGGCCTGCAGGGCGCGATTTGCAAACCCTGTACGATGTATTCGCCCACCTGCACATCGCAGATGTCCTTGTGAATCGAGACAACGCGTCCGTGCAGGCGGTTGTTCTCGCCGATGAAGCGCGCCACGAACGAACGCTCCGGCTCCTCGTAGAGCGCTTCCGGGGGAGCGACCTGCTCGATCCTGCCATCGCGCAGCACGGCGATGCGGTCCGACATAACCATCGCTTCCTGCTGGTCGTGGGTCACGTAGACAATGGTCACTCCAAGGGTGCGGTGGATGCGCCGGATCTCGTACTGCATCTCCTCACGCAGATGCCGGTCGAGGGCGCCCAGAGGCTCGTCCATCAGCACCAGATCGGGTTCGAATACCAGGGCCCGGGCGATCGCTACGCGCTGCTGCTGCCCGCCGGAGAGTTGGCCCGGTCGCCGGTTCTGCAAGCCTTCCAGGCGAACCAGCCGAAGCGCGCGTTCCACACGCTCCCGCCGCTGCTCGCGGGGGATGCCGCGCACATCCAGCGGGAAGGCAAGGTTGTCTTCCACCGTCATGTGCGGAAAGAGCGCGTAGTCCTGGAACACCATGCCGATCCCCCGCTTGCGGGGCGGCAACGTATGCACCGATCGCCCGTCGATGCGGATGGCGCCCGAAGTAGCGGTCTCGAACCCGGCGAGCATCATCAGGCAAGTGGTCTTTCCGGAGCCGGAAGGCCCGAGCAGGCTCAGGAACTCTCCCCGGTACACGGCCAGACTGAACCCCTGAACGGCCATGACGCGGCCGTCGTAGCTCTTGCCTATGTCATCGAACTCGACATGGGGATCGTCACGAGTCGTCACGTACTGGTCCTTTTACGATTACGGAGCACTAACCGTACCAACCCATAACACTCAGCAGCTTCCAGTGGTTGTTCTCCACGAAAGCGACATAGATCATCTCGCTTCTGTTCTCTCAACAGAGAGAACAACGGTTTCATTCGAGCAGGGAGACATTGTTTATGAGACGCTTGCTGAACTCCGAGAGCATCAAGGTGAAGTGCTCCGAGAGTTCACGCTCGTAGTTGAGCCGCGCGAGTTCGGCGACGCGCGTTCCTCTGTGAAGTGCGCGGATGATCATGTGCTTCTCCATTCCATCGACGAGCTTCAGTTTCGGCAAGCAGCAGAATTTCGGGAGTCGAACCGTCGGTGGGTGGGCATGGCCAGGCCGAAGTTTTGTACCAGTCCTTGTTAGAGATATTACATCACAACCCCAGGGTGCGATGTAATCCTTCGACCCTGATCTGCGTAGGCAGTGGCGCGGCACGCAGCCGCAGGATGTGTCCCGAGGTTCGTGGAAAAAGAACGGCGCCCTCCACTCCGTCATCAGAGTATCATATCAGGCGGCAACCTCCGCGTGTTCGAGAACCTCGCTCAGACGTTGGTAGCCGTCGATGCGTCGTAGTTGAATCTGGCCAGAGGCGATAAGCCCAAACAGCAAAGCGACCGCAGACTCCTCGCTGGAGAACGACGCTTGGGTTTTCGGCCGGCGTCGAAACTCGCGGTTGAGATTCTCCAGAGCTTTGGTCGTTCGAATCGATTTCCACATGGCACGAGGGAATTCGTAGAAGGTCAGCAGCTGATTACCGGCCTCCTCTAGGCTTCGGACGACGGCCGGCGCGAGAGGCGTCCACTTGGCGACGAGCTCGTCATAGGCTTTGCGAGCATCGAACCCGTTCTTGGCGTAGACGATCCGGTTGTAGTCACGCCGGAGCTCACGGCGTGCGTGCGCCGGGCAATGTTGGAGCAAGTTGGCGCGCTTGTGCTCGGTACATCGCTGCAACCGGCTGTGCCTTCTATTTATTCATCCGCGCGCACCGAACTTGATTAGTCTCCGGTCTGCCGGCACCATGCCTGCATGATTTCGTCGTTTGTTCGCGCTCTTGAGCGCCGCGAAGTAGCGCGTATGCCCTGCGGCGATGACTCCGCGCTGGTCAGGCAGCGATCGGTTGCCGCCACCCGAACTGCCGAAGACTCTCCGCCACAGCCGCAACCGCTGCTGCGGGTCGGTGGCGCGGATTGCGTGCATAAGGCTTCAGACGTGAAAGCGGTGTCATCTTGACTGC
The DNA here is from genome assembly GCA_965219415.1 of Candidatus Marinacidobacterales bacterium. Classification (GTDB taxonomy): domain Bacteria; phylum Acidobacteriota; class Vicinamibacteria; order Marinacidobacterales; family DATDRI01; genus CBDCNP01. The sequence goes on along the minus strand of CBDCNP010000002.1, from coordinate 3,948,147 downwards.
CATTACTCGTTTCCCCAGTCGCGCTGCTGGTTCACTGGGCTAGCCACGCGCTGAAACGCTCGTTCATCGTGTCCATGTGGTCGCTCCACCACAACCAGTTGCTCTGCAGGACGCGCACGGTATTCTCTGGGTGGGTTGGCATGTGGGAGGTCATGTCGATACCGGCCTCGACGTGCGTCCCGACCAGCGGCAGGCCCGACCGGCGCACGGGGCTGTAGGCAATGTGGCCGCTGACGGCCGCCATCGACTCCGCAGTTGTGGCAAACCGGACGAACTCCAACGCAGTCTCGAGGTTCCGCGTGCCAGCGACGATGCCAAGCTGGCCTGCGTCCAGCACTTGGCCGTCCCAAACGATCACGAAAGGTTGGCTCTCGATCACCTGCGCATTGAAGATGCGGCCGTTGTAAGCGGTGCTCATGACCACTTCGCCGTCTGCGAGCATTTGCGGTGGCTGCGCACCGGCTTCCCACCACACCACCTGTTCTTTGATGGTGTCGAGCTTACGAAAGGCCCGGTCTACTCCAGCTGACGTGTCGAGCGTAGTGTACACCTCACTGACTGGCACGCCGGCGGCGATCAGCGCGAACTCCAGATTGACGAGCGGTGTGCGGCGCATCCCGCGGCGACCCGGAAAGCGCTCCAGGTCGAAGAAGTCGTCGATTGTTGCCGGTTTGTCGCCCGGGATACGCTCGGCGTTGTAGGCATAGACGGTGGAATAGAACAGTGTACCCACACTGCAGTCCAGCAGCGTGTCGGGCAGGAAGTCGTCCACGGCCGGTGTCCCGTCAGAAGCGGGTGGGAGCGCGGTCGCGTCGATCGGCTCCAGTAGACCTTCGTCGCAGCCGCTGACCGCATCGGCGATCTCGAAGTCGACCACATCCCAGTGCACTTTGCCGGCCTCGACCTGCGCGCGCACCTGGGCTAGGCCCCCGTTGTAGTCCTCAAGGCGGACCTCGACGCCGGTTTCGGCCACGAAAGGCTCGATATAGCCCTTTCGGACGGCCTGGGCGTAAGCTCCACCCCAGGAAACGACGGTTAACGATTCGCCCGACGGGCCGGAGCAGCCCACGACTAGCATCGTCGCCAAGGCAATGGCAGCCGTTGATCCGTATCTGCATGTCATTTCGTGTCCTCCTCGTCGTCTGGGTCAAGGATCCAGTCGGTCGGCGTCTGGGGCGCAATCATCTGACTGCGGAAATTATGAATCCTCTTCCACTTCCGATCCACTGGAAACGCTTCAATGAGGTCGCAGGGTCTTGGTGCATGAATCCATTCGTGGGATGTGTCCCGAGGTCCGTGGAAAAAGAACGGCGCCCTCCACTCGGTCATCAGGGTATCAGATCACGCGGCAACCTCCGCGTGTTCGAGAACCTCGCTCAAACGTTGGTAGCCGTCGATTCTCGCGGGGAACAAAGCGTTCTTTCTCGAGCACGTTATTGCGTCGGTGGCCCGGCAGCGACAGAGTGCAGAACCTCCACCGAGGCGAACACGAGTTCGCAGGACCTCAACTCCCATGGCTGTCTGCCCGTCAATACGCGATCTTCTTTTTTGCGGATCACAACCCTGTATTGATGGTCTATTTCAAAAGAACCGAGTTTTGGCACAGGACGGGGTGCTTCCGCAATTAAGTGTTGGCGGCCAGCCCCTAACCGGTCTGCGTGCTAGAGTTTGAGCCAGAATTCCGAAGACACAGTTCTCTCATCGTAAGGGCCGAGCCGAAGTGAAGAATCGCAGATGTCTCAATCTCGCATGTCCGTTGCAGGGCAAAGTCAGTTCCGGAAACATCGTTCGCCACGGATTCTACCGAACCAGGTCCGGAAAACTCCGTCGATACCGGTGCGGCGAGTGCGGAAAGACGTTCTCCTCGACGAAAGGCACGCCCTACTACCGTCTCCAACATCGAAGAGCTACTTTCGATGGGGTCATCGCTCTCAGAGTCGAGGGTGTCAGCATTTCCGCGATTTCCCGGATCAAAGGGATTGCCTGGAACACCATCGCCCGCTGGCTCGAGAAGGCAGCCCAAGTGTGTCGTCGATTCAATCACAGAAGGATCGCCGGCTTCGCTGCCGAAGAGCTTCAAGCCGACGAGATTCGCACGTTCGCGGGCAACAAGAAGACACCGAGTTGGGTCTTCGTTACAATCGAAGTCTGGTCTCGGCTCTGGCCATCGACGGTGACGGGAAGGCGAAGCTACCGGAACACTCACGCTCTGTTTCGCGACCTTTCGAGACGGATGAATTTCGAGCGTCTTCCCTTGATCGTCACGGATGGATTCGAATTCTACCAGAAAGTCATCCGTCGCTTCTTCGGTCCAGCGTGTCTCTACGGCCAGGTCCTCAAGACGCGCAGGAACGATCGTATCATCAAGGTCGAACGGAGAGTGCTGCACGGAGCCGCGTGGCGATTCGAAGACGCGCTCAATAACTCCGAGGACTCTTCGACATTGAACACGTCGTTCATCGAGCGGTTGAATCTGACCATCCGGCAAAGCTCGGCATACCTTTCGAGACGAACGCTTTCCCACGCTCGCTCGACGGAGAGGCTCGATGAGCACCTGGAGTTGCTCCGTTGCTATTACAACTTCGTCCGACCGCACCGGAGCTCTGAAGTTCGGACGTGAGATCCGAACTCCGGCTATGCAAGCCGGTCTCACCACGCGACGGCTCACCTTTCGAGACATCTTCTTGGCGACGACGATTCCTTTGTGGTCGCGGATCGAGGTTTTCCTGCTCACTAGGGCGCGCAACCCGCTCTCTTCCGCACCTGCACCACTGCCCGCAGCCGCGTAGCAACATTTGATGGCGGAAGCACCGGACTTTCCGTCGGTGCCTTGGAGCTCGAAGTCGGGTGCCTCGTCACCAACCTGTAGTTCGGCAGCACCCAGGGAGCCTCCGATAAACATCACACCAAGAGCCCAGCCGGCGATTCGCTTCATTGACAACGCTCCCATTCCAATCGTCACAACCCAAAGCGGAAGTCTAGACCCGGCCAGCGGGCATGGCAACCGACGGCGGAGTTCCTGTTGGTTCAGTAGCTCAAGCATTGTGGACGTCGAAGCGCCCGCCTTCGAACCGAGGCGCCCGCGGGCAAAGAGCCCGGCCTGCCGAGCGAGCCGAGGAGGCGAGCGAAGGATAAATAATGCCCGTGAGGTCAAAATACTCATGCTGCTTCCCGATGGTAGAAACGTAGCAACCCGCCAAGCCGTTCACGGGAGCGCACCATAGACACTAAGCTGCTGATTTATGGTCTATTTCAAAAGGGCCGAGTTTTGGCACAGGACGGGGCTCGTCGCTTCAGGAGGCGATTCAGTACCCGTCCTTGAACGTCCGGGGGCTTCGAAGCGCCTGGGTGGGCCGCGAAGCCCGGACTGTCGTTCCGGATCAGGCCGTCGCTGCGATCGACGTGCGTCTCGTCAAGGAGACGGACGCCGATGCGATGTACGAGAAGGTAATGCGGCACATTCGGGCCCAGGGCTATCACGTCGTGTATGACGACCCCGATGACGCCACGCGCGCCGCCCATGGGCGCATCGTCCGGGTACAACGTCGAGGTTCCGGGACGAACGCGTTTCGCACGGAGCCCGACAACGCGGTGGCCGGGCGCCTCGTCGAAGCCATCACCGAAATGTGAAACGTCTCCCCGGTGCGTATGCGAACGATGGGAGGGACCGTTCCCATCTCTCCTTTCATCCAGGCACTGGGGTTCCCAGCCATGGTGGTTCCCACGGTCAATTTCGACAACAACCAGCACAGTCCCAACGAGAACATCCGGCTTGGCCATTTTTTCGACAGCATCGTCACTATCTCCGCCATCCTCACCGTCCACTGAGGCTTTCGGGTGCTGCAATGCCCTGTCCCTTCCACAAACTCGAGCTGCATGAGCCGCCGCCCCCCCAGATCGTGATGCCGTGGGGGACGGCGCCAACGTTCAGCGCACAACCGCATGCAACCACATAGCTCGCTGAGCTATCGGCCGCCTGCATTCGACAGGCCAAGGCCCTGAGAGCAGTTTCGGGAATCGCTGGTGCTCCTCAGGCTCAGGGCCGACGTGACAAAATCCTCAACTGATCCGAACCGCGTCATCTCCGAAAATGCGAACGGAGTCGAAAGCCCGAATCTTGGAGGTGTTGTCGAAATTCGCGGAGACCCCGTCGTGTCCGAAAATTCGAGCTGAGCCGAAAGCCCGAATCCTGGAGGCGTTCTCGAACTTCGCGGAGACCCGCCGACGCGACAATGGCTCTGCGATAGGCGAGCCCGAGCAGAGCTTTCCTCCAAAGCATCTGTTCCGTCCAGCTTGGCGCGCCCGAACTCCTATGCCGCAGCGCGCTGGAAAAACGGCCCGATCAGCCCCGAAATGACCCCAAATTGCCCGTTGATGGCGTCCTGTGCCAAAACTCGGCCCTTTTGAAATAGGCCACAAATCAGCAGCTTAGACGCCCTTGGAATCCGCGCAGAATCCAGGGTATTTCGCGCCGCAGGGCTGACTTCCGACCCATGGGCTGGCGGATGAATAAATAGAAGGCACAGGCGCGGTCACGACGTCGGAGGCGATCGAGCAGCTTCTGGGGGCGCAGATCACGCTGCGTAACAACCGGCGGCTACAGGCCGCGATGCGCTCGGCGCGCCTACCCGCGGTGAAAACGCTCGATGAGTTCGACTTCTCGTTCCAGCCGTCGATCAAACGCGAGCAGATCGAATCTCTCCACGAGCTCAACTTCGTCGAGCGCAAGGAGAACGTCATTCTGTTGGGACCGCCCGGTGTCGGCAAGACCCATCTCGCGATCAGCCTCGCGATCGCCGCGGCACAGAAGGGACGGCGAGTCTACTACGGCACCCTCGCCGAGCTCATCAACTCGCTGCTCATCAACTCGCTCGAGCAAGCCCGTGCCGTGGGCTCACTCAACCAACGCCTTACGGTGCTGAGCTATCCATCACTTCTCGTCGTCGACGAGATCGGCTACCTGCCTGTGGCACAGACCGGCGCCATACTCTTCTTCCAGCTCATCAGCCGACGCTACGAGCACGCCTCGACGGTGTGTTGACGTCCAACAAGAGTTTCGAGGAATGGGGCGCCGTCATGGGCGATGAGGTCATGGCCGCCGCGCTCATCGACCGCATCCATAAATGAGCCATTTTCGGCCGGCGTTGACACCCATCACCAACCCGAGGCCGTCCGAGCCGTTTCCGCCGCTCGCTGTAGTCCCACTTCTGCGCGATGAGCCTTCGGTGCCAAGCCAGAAGAGTTTCCGGTGTGACGATTCCGGCAACTTCTGCTAAGAGTTTCCCAGCCAAGCGCCTTACCCTTTACCGCGAGCCGACGTCACTCGTCGTCTGTGAGGCGAAGCTTCCTCCCGTAGAGCCGAGCCTTGAGGACTCTGTTCTCCTCGAGTAAGTAGACGATAGCAGCCTGTTGGTCACGCTGGAGCCAACCAGCGATGGCGACCACCAACAACGTCAAGGGCTGGATCGGAGTCCTCATGACCGAGGATTCTAGCTCCCATTGACCAACCAAGCGTAGACACGTCTATTCCGAAACGTCCCAGCGAGCAGATCTTGATTTCGTTTGTATTTTTGGACACGACGGGGTCACACTCTCGATACCCTCCCTCTCTCCTCGCCGGGACGGCGTTCGAGATCTGGCGTGCTGGACTTATGGTATGGGCAAGACGTGCCAAACAGCAATGTGCCACCGGGCGTCTTTCTTCGAGGCGATGAACGTGTAACCCGACTTTCTGGGAATGCTGCCACCGGTAACTTCGAATGCCCCATCAACCACCGCCACATCCGGTCTGATGAAGTGAATCCGTGTTACAGAGATCTCCCGGCGGCTTCCTTTGTCGCTTCCGTCAAGAGCTTCGGCAAACCTTTTTTCGAGCTCGCCACGCCCGCGGACCACTCCGCCGCTGGTGAGGGTGTAAACACCTTCTACTTCCCAGAGCTCGGAGACCGCCTTAGCATCACCCCGGTTCCACGCCGCTACGAAGCGTTCCATCAGCCGCCGAATCGCTTGCTCGTCGTCCGAGATGTCCCCTGTGGACTGAACTAGTAGAGCGCTAAGGAGCAAAACGGTTCCAGTGATTCCAGTTCCGGGCATGGGCTCACTCCTCGGTAGGTCCCCGCTGAACGCTACTCCCGCGATCTTTGAGCATCGAGCCCGCGCCGGCGTTCCGGTGGATGTGTTCCGCCATCTCTTGCAGGAGCTCGGAATTGCTCATAGGTTGCCAGAAGTGATCCGCCTCTGGCCGTCCGTATTCGAAGTATCCAGGGTAATGAGGGTTCTGAGTTTTGCTCAAGAAGTCTTCAAGCAGGTAAAGGCCCTGGTTCAGATAATGGTTGTCCATTTCCCCGCAGTATAAGCGCAGCTTGCCGACCAACGCGGGGCCGATTCGAGACCAGTTGCGCTCAAGGTAATGACGCAGATCGTATCCATTATCGCGCATGTAGTGGGCCACCTCTCGGTCGATGACGCCGGTGAATCTGTCCCAGAGAGGCCGCGGATAACCGTCATCGCCGACCGGACCGTAGGCTGCCTCCCACGCGCTCAGTTGCTGGCCTGCCCGGCTCTTGCTTCCCCGGACCGCGTCGAGATGGCTGAAATCACGCATGGTCATCATGGTTTGCCCATCTGGTGCTCGGCCAAAGGGACGCTCTTGCGGCAGCCACCGCTGTCCGGGCCGAACGAGCCAGAGCGGGTCGCGGCGGCGGGCCTCGTCATCGGACACGAAGAACGCGTTTTCATCGTAGTAGATGTCGGAGAGCCCATAGCGGCGAAAGTCCACAGGATCGGGCGCGAAGGTCCACGTGCCGCCAAAGAACTCTGGGTGGTAGATCTGAAGTGCCAGCGACTCCCAACCACCGGTGGACCGACCGGTCAAGACACGGGCGTACGGCTCTCTAATGATGCGGAATGACTCCTCGCCGTGGGGGATGAGCTCGGTCATGATGGCGTCACCATAAGGACCGTTGTTGGCCGAGTTCACCGCATACGAATCATCGAAGTAAGGGGTGGGATGCTGAAAAGTCACCGCGATCATTCTGGGGAAATCATCGGAACTCCAGGCTCGATAGAGCTGGTAACCCGGCTGCTGCCCCCGCAGTCTGAGGTGGGCCTGTTCCGTCAGGGGTGAGTCACCGGTGGTAAAACCGAAGGGGGCCTCAAGGCTGAAATGACCCTGTTGATAAACGACCGGATAGTATCGCTCGGGTTCCTCGTCATATCCTCTCGGCAGTAAAACGGTGGCGCCTAAATAGATCGGATGCCCCCAAAAATTCGAGAGCAATTTGCTCTTGAGCTTGAGCCGCTTGACCCATTTGGTGTCGGGAGGCACGACCACCGACGGTATTTTCTCGGTCAGATTGAGCCTGACGCGGTAGCCCGTCTTTGGATCGAGCCGTATCTTCCGAACACTGCTGATCAGGTTGCCGGGGGAGCGGTGGAACTGTTGACCCTCCCATTGGTCCATGGGCGCCCAGATCACATGGCCATCCGAGCGGTGAAACTCGGTGTAGATGCTGAACAAGCCCTGGACGAAGTAGTCCCCGGCTGGAAGCTCATCCAAACTCCGGACCGGATAACCGAGGGTCGTGCTATCGATGAGCGCTACTTCGTTGGGTCGAAGCTCTTCTACATCGACTCCAAGGAAAGTCGTCGGGAAACCCCAGCCGATTTGCAGACGAGGCTTCAGATCATCGGTCTCAGCAATCATGGCAAACACTCGACCGGTCAGAGGTTCCCCGGTGACCGATTCCGGGAAGGAGATCTCGAAGGCGAGCTTCGGGCCGGACGCCGGCGAGCAACCCCAAGCGAAGGCAACGAGGCTCAGGGTGGCGCAGGTTCCGGCGCCCAGCAACTTGCTAATGCGGCTCCATCCTCTTCTTCCTTTCGCCATGGTTCAGACCGGCGGTCTCCGCTCGTGCCAATCTGTGGCCATCTCATAGGCGTAGCCGACCCGTAGCAGCGAGGGCTCATCGAACGGCTTGGCGTAGAACTGAATCGCGATCGGAAGTGTGGGAGCGGTCGATGAGAACCCACAAGGTACCGAGATCGCCGGAAGACCAGCCATGTTTCCCAAGAAAGCACCCCGCGCGGCCGCCATTTCCATAGAGGGTCCCTCCGGCACCGGCTCGGGCTTCACGTCGCTTGCCGCCGTCTCGGCGGACTCGAGTACGGTTGGAAGGCTCATGTTCGATGGCGCTACCAGCACGTTGCAGGCTCGAAAGACCTTCGCCATCTCCTCCATGAGGATGGTCCGCACGCGCTGCGCTTTGATGTAATCAACCGCCAGGACAAAGTTCCCTCTCTCGATACGCTCCCGGGCCAGCGGGTCAAACCGATCTCCACTCTCACGCAGCCGCTTCTGGTGGAAAGTCGCGGCCTCGGCCATTCCGATCATGGCTCCGGCAGCGGCGGCATATTTGAGGTGTGGGATCTCTACATCAACGAAAATCGCTCCCAGGTCCTTCAGTTTCTGCATCGCGGTTTCCAAGGAGCGATCCACGTCCGGGTGAAGATCATCGAAAAAGTATCCCCGTTGTACACCGATCCGGACTCCCTTGAGATCGCGAACCAGCGCGCCGTTGTAATCGGGAACCGGCTCGTTGGCGCAACTTGTGTCTTTGGAATCAGCGCCAGCAATGACTTGCAGCAGGAGGGCGATGTCGGCGACTGTCCTCGACATCGGACCGGCATGATCGAGCGTCCAGCTCAGCGTGGTCACTCCGTAACGACTGACACGACCGTACGTCGGCTTCAGCCCGACCACACCGCAAAAGGCAGCAGGGGCACGAATGGAACCTCCGGTGTCGGTGCCTATGGAGAGAGGAACCATACCAGCGGCGAGCGCCGCACCGGACCCGTGGGACGAGCCCGCCGCGGAGTAACCGAGATGCCACGGATTTCGAACTTGACCGAAGCCCGAAAAGATCCCGCTGCCGATGGCGAACTCGAGCAAGTTCGTCTTCCCGATAAGTACCGCGCCTGCATTGTTCAGTCTCTCCGTAATGGTTGACTCGTAGTCCGGGATCCAGTTCGCGGTAACCCGCGAGCCATTCGTCGTAGAAATTCCTTTAGTGGCAACAATGTCCTTCGGTGCGTAGGGCACTCCGTGCAAGGGTCCTAGGTAGTTCCCCTCTAGAATTTCCTTTTCGGCTTTGCGCGCACGGGTGATGGCATAATCACTAGCGGTGGTGATGAATGCATTCAGGATCGGATTTAGGCTCTTGACTCTTTCAAGATGGGCCTCCACAACCTCGACAGGCGACACTTGGCGGCTCTTTAGAAGCCCCCCGAGCTCGCGTGCGCTCAAGAACACAAGGTTGCTGCCCTTAGCCATTCACCATCCACTTGAGAAATCGCCAATCGGAACGCGAGCTCATCTGTTCACGAGTATCTAGTTATCATTATCCCCGGGGGGTCTCGCCTGAAAGACCGTACATGGCTGAACGCGGTCATCGATGTCCAGTTCACGGACAAGCTGGAAGTTATCGAGGGACCGCTGAACCGTAACGGAGAGTGTTTCCAGCTGCGCTTGGTCGAATTTCCTATCGAGCAAGTCCGCCAAGACCTTCAAGCGCTCAGGTGACACCTCGGGCTGAGTTTCGGCCACGATCGCCTCGGCGAGGGCCGGCGCGCCACCGGCCGCTACGAGGAGTTGAAGGAGTCGCCGTCTCGAAACCCCTTTGCAGTTCATTGCAGTTGTCATTTCCCAACTACCCTTCTGAGCTTCCGAATCCAACTTATGACGAATGTTCGAAACTGAACCAGCGATCGAACCACTCGACATTCTGGAGCAGCATATCGAGCTGATGTTTCGGCTCGCGAAGCATGTGCCCCTCGCGAGGGTACACGTGAAGCTCAGTGGGAACACCCTTCAGTTGGAGAGCACGATGTAGCTCCTGGGCCTGTGACAAGGGAACGATTTCATCCCTTTCAGGAAACTGAAGTAGCGTGGGCGTCTTTAGATTGTCACCGTAGTAGATCGCCGAATCATTCAAGTAGTCTTGCATAGCCTGCCAGGGGGCTAGTCGATCGGGTGGTGGTACGTGCGCCGACGTGCCGAAATAGCTAATGGCATTTGTCGGGCCAGCACCGGCAGAAGCAGCCGCGAATCGATCGGTCTGTGAGATGGCCCAGGCACTCATGTACCCTCCGTAGCTCCATCCCATGATTCCCAGCTTGTCTTCGTCGGCAATCCCGCGCTCGATTAATGAGTCAATTCCCGAAAGGATATCTTGGAAATCTCCACGGCCTCTCTTTCGGGAGCTCGAAGGAAACTCACCATAACCGGGTCCCCGACCGCCCGCTTGCCGGAATTTCTCACCGTAGCCAGCCCCGCCTCTTGGGTTCGGCAAGAAGGTTGCGTACCCCTCGCCAGCGAAAACGTGTGCCAGAATGCAGGGATCGGCTTGCATGGGAAACCGCCCCGCTTCGGATAGTTGCGGTGAAATCGACAGGGTGAACGTTCCGATCGAGGGACCGCCGTGGACGCAAGTTACCAGGGGATACTTCTCGCCTTCCTCGAACCGCAGGGGCTTGTAAAGGAGCCCTTCAATCTCCATACCGTCGGACGCCTTCCATCGAACGACTTCGGGCTCGACCAGTGCGAGCTTTTGCAACTGGGGATTGGTCTTGGTGATCTTGACCGGATCGAACTCCTCTACTCCCGAAACGTAAACATCCCAGGCGGTCTTGGCGTCTTGCGCGAGAAACGCCATTTGTCCCGTGTCTCTCGAAAAACTGAACGACCCATGGACCCGGTTCCCCGAGGTCACCTGGCGGACCGTTTGGCTGTCCGTCTCGACTGCGAAGAGGTGCCTGGTTAATTTTTGCCTAGCCAAGATGAGTACCAACGAGCTATCCGCCGCCCAGTGATAGAAAGCGATGACCTCATCGAAGTTCTGGGTGAGGCTTTGTGGAGTTCCTCCCGCCGCTGCTACAGTATATAGATAGTTATTGGCGCTCCATTTTCTCTTGCCGCCGTCGGAGACAAACGCAATCCTGGTACCATCCGGCGACCACTTGGGCGTACTGTCCATCCCGTCGCGTTGGATCAGCGTTCGAACCTGTCCCCCTTCAACTGATACGACAAAGACATCGTCCGCCGCCGGGGCACTAATGGCGCGTGCCGGATCGGAGCCTTCTTCCTCAGGCTTGGGCTGTGCCGAAAAGGCGATCTCCTTACCGTCGGGCGACCAGGACACGTGATTCACTGTAAACTTGCCCCTTGTCAGCTGACGACTCTCGCCGCTCTCGACATCGATCAGGTGGACCTGTGCCGTCTTCACATCGCGGCCAATGACGATGGTATCGTCTTTCTCCCGCCTCCTCTGTTCCTGTTGCGCCACGATTTCTTGATCGGGAACCAAGTACGCAATAGTCTTGCCGTCAGGGGACCAGGCGAAAGCCTGTGGGTAAGGCGGGAAGATGCGCAGGAAACCCGGGGCCGCCATCCCTCCCTCCACCCTTGTCAATTGGTGCAAGCCATCTCCGTCGGGACTGACCAGCCAGATCTGATTGCTCCCGCTGTGGTCTGAGATAAAAGCGATCAGTTGACCATCTCGTGACCACCGCGGTGTGTCGTCCCGCGCAGCTCTTTTAGTCAGCCCACGAGACGGCCCTCCCTTTGAGCTCACGACGAAGATATCGGCGTCATAAACACTCTCCTCGATATTCGGCTCCGCCACTACATAGACAACCTGCGAGCCATCCGGAGAGATCCGAGCCTCTTGGATGTTGTTGATTCTCACGATATCTTCTACCGTCGCTGGTTTGGATTCCGCTGCTGCCACCCTTCCCGCAAGCAGCAGGCCGCACGCCCACCACAGAGTCTTAAGCGTTCTTGCCGTTCTCATGAGATCTCCTCTTCTTGTTCGCAGAACCCTCAACCGATTGCCTCTCAAAGCCCCGCGTGGAGGGTCATCACCGATCACGAGCCAATTCAATTACCGAGGTTTCCCTTTATTTCTCTTGCCTGTCAATGACCTGTGGGTTGGCCCGCCGACCTCTTCGGGCGCTTGAACACCTGTCCACCTTTCATAACGAAGGTAACGCGTGTCATCTCGGAAATATCCTCAAGCGGACTCTTGGCGGTAGCGATGATATCGCCGGCTTTTCCGCTCTCGATGGTTCCGACCTCGTCCGAGAGCCCGAGAAGCTCTGCTCCATTGACCGTACCGGCCTGGAGGGCTTCCATCTCCGTCATCCCAATCCGAACGTATTCGATGAGTTCGCGCGCATTGTCGCCGTGAGCGAACAATCCGGCATCGGTACCGAGAGCAATCTTGACACCAGCCGCGTGAGCGGCGCGGGTCATGACCCTAGGCTGCTGGGGAAGAACGATCTCGAAGACCTTCTCGAGCACTTCCGGCGGCTGATACCCCCAAGGACCCTTCCGAACTTTGTCCTTCGTATCACCGACGTACTCAATAAGGTACGCCGTGGGCACCAGGTAAGCTCCGCTTTCTTTGAATAGCTGGAAGATCTCTTCGTCCCTGTCCGCCCACGTTCCATGCTCGATGGAGTCTACACCTGCACGCAGTGCCGCCTTGACACCGTTGGCTGCGTGCGCATGGGCCGCCACCTTGCGGCCCAAGGCGTTCGCGGTCTGTACCACGACCCGGAGCTCCTCTTCGGTCATCTGTACTCCCACTCCAGTGGCCGTCTCGCTGGCCGCACCGCCCGTTGCCATCACCTTGATCAGGTCGGCACCCCGCTTGATCTGCTCTCTGACTGCCTGGCGACAATCGTCCGCACCGTCGCAGACACCACCGCTGGCGAGCACTTTGAGCACGTCGGCACGGTAGCCATGCATGTCACCATGTCCTCCGGTCGCGGTAATGGTTTCACCGGCTGCAAGAATCCTCGGTCCCGCGATCCCCCCGCGGTCGATAGCGTCCCGAACAGCGAAAATCGCATGACCCGATGCGCCGACATCGCGAATCGTCGTGAAGCCTGCTTCTAGAGTCACTCGAGCGTGCACCGATGCCGTCAGAGCAACGTCGGCATCATTCTCCATGACCTTCTCTAGTCTAGCGGTGCGGCTCGGAGAGTGTGTGATGTGAGTGTGGGCATCAATGAGCCCCGGCATCACAAAGCTGTTGGAGAGATCGACGAGTTGCGTCTTGACACCCCCGCCGGTCGTCGAAGAGTTCACGAAGCCGGGGCGGACTTCGACGATCCTCCCCTCTGCTATGATGACGCTTTGCCGTCGCTTTGCCTCTTCCCCAGGCACAGCGAGCAGTGTACCGGCGTGAATGACAGTCCACTTTTCGGTAAACCCGTTCGGAGTTGCTTGCGCTGCGACCGTCAACATCAGCGTCAGCGCCATGACGATTGCCATCGGCATATATCTGTCTCCTGCGGATAAGATCCCGGTCTAACCTAGGGTTCGAAGCGGCCCGGAAAGCCTCTCATCTCGCTTGAAAAAGTAGACCATTTCCACACCCAGAAAATGGAGATGCTCGTCCGACCTCGTTCCAGTTTGCTCAGGTATGACGCCGTCAAACCCATCTCAGCCGCCAACGCCTCTAAACTCAGGTGCCGTTCGCGGCGGAGCACGGAGATACGCTCGCCAATGTCCTTACCAACCGGCCTTACGTTGACCCCATCGACTTTCTTCTCAGGTTTGCGGTCAAGGACCATGAATTACTTTTCCCCCGTTCAGTGCTTTCTTGTCTGCGGCAAGGCTGGGTTTTGGCTCTCCTTGTTCTGGGTACAAACTGCCGCCACCCCTTCAGGTCCCGGGGCCCTGGCCATTCGGAAGCCAGGGCCCCGGATTTGTATCGGTCCAGTTCGCCAGGCGGTCTTAATCAGAAGTCGAAACGAACGCCTATTTGTAACTCACGCCCCGGCAGTGGTTCGATAGTTATGCCGATGTCCTCTCCGAAAGCAGTGATGATCCGGGCCGGATTCGCTTCATTGGTTAAGTTGAACATTTCTACTAGAACCGTCAGTGCTCGTGATGAACCCAAGTTGACCGTCTTGGCAAGCCGCATGTCCACATTCAGGAGCGAGTCTGTCGCAAACTCACCCTTTTCGGTCGTGGCTAGTCGGTTGTCGAAAATGCCGTCCCCATCCGAGTCCACTCCGAAGCCAGACGCATTAAAGGGCAATCCCGACGAGGCGTTTAGGATACCCGATACGTGAATTCCGTAAGGTATTCGCACAACACCACTGAACGTAAAGACATGGTTCGGCGCCATTAGACTGCGACCGATATCTAGCTCCGGCTGGTTGTTAAAGAGAAAGCTCGTACTAGCCCCCCGAGGCGGTACGCGGTAGGAAGTGAAGTTGTCGACGGCGTCGGTATAAGTGTAGCTTCCGAGAAACTGGTAGCCATTTGAAAAACGCTTCTCGAGAGCCAGAGTGAAGACGTTGGCATCCAGGAAGCCACTGTACCCGACCTGATTGTTGCAGGGTCCACTGTCGGTCGTATTCTCGAAGCAGCCCGCACCCCGAGGAATATCCCGGAGGTTGATGACGCGGGAGGCGAGAAGATCTCGCGACCGTCGTATGAAGATTGCCGCATCTATTGAGAAGTCGCCGACGATTTCACGAGCGATGCCAAAGTTGAACGACCGTGTATAGGGCGTTTTCACAGGATGTTGTAATGTTTTGAGGCGCGTGACCGCCGGTCCGTTGGTGCGGTAAAAGAATTGCATATAGCGGCCGCTGATGACCGATCCTTCATCGGGAGGCTCAGCCCAACCAAATCGATTGAAGAAATGAGGACCGAAGAAGTTGTTGATCGTTTGGAGGGCTTCTTCCGGGGTGAATCGCCCACCGGTAAGCTGTTCGATAGAGCCGTATTCCAGTATGGGCGGATTCAGCGGGTCGGTTACCGGGACACCAAGGAGCTCATAGAGGATATAGGGTCGTCCCTGCCCTGTAATGCACAGGTCTCCAGCACACCGCTCAGCACCTTCAGGAAGGATATGTGAGAAGAACTCAGGATGCGCCAGCCAGCGCGTGCCCCCGGCATGGAGGGGATCGAAAGCTCCTATCGCTGGATTATCGAACCAGGATGCCCCGCGTGGGATGAGGATATGCGACCAGGCTAAGCCTTGGATGCCACCCAGCTCAGGAACTTCCTGTGCGAGTTCGAGAATGTTCTGATCATAGTAAATTCCAAAGCTTGCCCTCAGAACGGTCTTGCCATCGTTTTTCGGATCCCACGCAACGCCGATGCGTGGCGCAAAATTATCCTTGTCCTCGCTAAATAAAGACGCGTAGTCGTAACGGATCCCGGCATTGATTGTCAGCCCGTCGCGGACTTCCCACGAGTCCTGGCCGAAGGCGCCGAGAACGTTATTCGCCGCCTGTGACCGAGTCCGGTCATCTAGGGTTAGCCCTTCGTTCCGTATCACCTCGACGGTCCCAATATCCAAGTTCTGGTATTCTCGTTGGTAGAGCGTGTTCGAGACAATCAGATAACTCGGTGGAAAGTGGCTGCGGTCAAAGTTCACCCGAGTAAAGTCGAAGCCGAACTTAAGGTCATGGCGACCCCAGTTGTCGGTTTCTCTGAACGCGCTCATGGTCTGCATCCACTGGTAACGCTCATGCTCTAGATCAGTAATGCCTTCCGAGGACGCGTTCGTGATCCAGAACTGTGCCTGCCCAATCTCGTTGAAGGTACCCGGATAAATGAACTCCGCGCCGAGAGTCTTTTCTGTGTTGGTCTGGTTCCGAATCCGCAAGTAGCGAAGAGACGACTCGAGGAACGCGTCGCCTCCAAAAAAGGCTGTATGACGCCCTGTAGCGCTATAGGTGTTTTTCTCGTAATCGTTGCTGGTCGAGTTCAGAGGGATGAAGGTGTGTCCCCCCCCCGGCGGGAGGGAGTTGAGCTCTTCGCCCAAATTCATGTTCACAGTCACGTAGAGGTTTTGAGAGGGGCTGAACTGGTGATTTACCTTGCCAAACAAGGTGAGCCTCTGGGCGTCCGGCTTTGCGTCAAAAATTTCTTGACCAGGGGTTGGGGTGAACCATCCATCTTTCAGGACTTGCGGTACCGCGGTTAGTTGAAGCGTGGAGCCACGTGCCTCGGTGACGATTTGCCCTGCTGCGAAAAACCATGTTTTGTCCCGTGCGATAGGCCCGCCGAATGTCCCACCCACTTCTGTCCGCCGAAGCTGGGGAGGATCCTGATCAGGGACGTTGGTGGAATTCAGCCCATCATCTCGGAGAAAGAAGAACCCACGGCCACCGAAATCGTTCCCGCCTGACTTTGTGATGATGTTCGCGACGGCTCCGGACGCGCGGCCGAACTCGGCCTGGTAGCCGCCCAATTCTACTTTGAACTCTTGGATGACATCCTGAATATAGAACTCAGCGAAGCTTCCGGTATAGTCATCCTTGTTCATCATCCCGTCGACCAGGAACGAGTTGGTGACCGACCGCTCGGCAAAGACGGTCACCGCGGCTCCCTGATCGCCGTTGAGCGCAATGGCATTTCCGACGCGGGGAGCAGTGCCAGGGACAAGTCCCATCAAATCCAGGAACTCCCGTCCCTTGAGCGGCATTGTGTCAATCACCTCCGGTAGAATCGCCAATCCCAGCCCGCTAGACTTGACCTCCACCACGGGCGCTCCAGCGACGACAGTGGTTTGTTCTGCAATGCCAGCAAGCTCTAACACAATCTTGACTTCCTTGGTTTCATTGAGCCCCAGTCTGATCTCCGTCAGTCTCTTTGGCGCGAAACCGTCCATTTGCACCGAAAGTTCATAAACGCCCGCAGTTAGGCCGACGAGTCGGTAGCGCCCCTGTTGGTTAGCGACCGAGAAGACATCGCTACGTAGAAGGTTGGGGCTCGCAGCCGTTACCGTGGCTCCCGGCACCACCGCTCCGGTCTGGTCAACAACCGTACCGGTGATCGTACCGGTGATCTGGCCGTGTGCGATGGAGGCAACAAAGACTGCCCCAAGCCACACGAGTACAAATGTCAAGTGTCTCTTCATGGCTCTCCTCCTCTTCTTCTAAAATTTGTCGAAAGTTCCGGTAGATGAAAAATCAACGTCTTGCCGAGCCGAACCCGGTTCTCAGCAACTCTTGGTCTTGAAAAGATTAGGGATATGGGGCAGAATTCAGGTAATGGAATTCTCAGGAACGCTGCAGCATTTGCCATGAGAGAGAGACCAAGTGGACAAGGTGCCAATACCACATTGGTTCATACTAGTCAAGCACTATGGCAGGATTTGGTGCTTCCGCAATTAAGTGTTGGCGGCCAGCCCCTAACCCGTCTGCGTGCTAGAGTTTGAACCAGAATTCTGAAGATGACCTGCCCCCCTAAAACGGGTCCAGCTGCAATCTCATAATCTGGGTCGTATAAGTGAGGTCGAAATGGCGAAGAAGCGACACAGCGCGGAACAGATCGTTCGCAAACTGAGGGAGGCGGAGGTCGGGTTGGCCAAGGGAGGGAGGGTCAAAGAGGTGTGCCGGAAACTGGCGATTACGGAGCATACCTACTACCGTTGGCGGAGAGAGTATGGTGGTTTGAAGCTGGAGCAGGCCAAACGTCTCAAGCAGCTCGAGAAGGAGAACACGCGGCTGAAGAAGCTTCTGGCGGAGAAGGAGCTTGACCTGTCGATTCTCCAGGAGGTAGCGGAGGGAAACTTTTGAGCCCAGCCGGGCGCCGTGAAGCGGTGGTCCAGGTGCGGTGCGTTTCCGAGCGCCGGGCGTGCCGGGTGCTGAAGCAGCCGCGCACGACGCGGAGGTATGTGCCGAAGCCGGCCGACGAGCACAGGCTGACCGAGAGGGTCATTGAGCTGGCCCGGGAATACGGTCGCTATGGGTACCGGAGGGTCACAGCGTTGCTGCGGGTCGAGGGTTGGCGGGTGAACCGAAAGCGTGTGCAACGGATCTGGCGCCGCGAGGGGCTAAAAGTGCCCAAGAAACAGCCGAAACGAGCACGGCTATGGCTGGATGACGGTTCGTGCATTCGCCTACGGCCGGAACGTAAGGACCATGTTTGGGCTTACGATTTCCTTCATCACCGCACGCATGACGGTCGAGCCTTGCGTCTGCTGACGATACACCAAGGAGTGTCTAGCGATCGATGTGGAGCGGAAGCTGAACTCGGAGAGCGTGCTGGAGCGGCTGGGTGAGCTGTTCGTGCATCGGGGTGTCCCGGCACATATTCGCTCCGATAACGGTCCGGAGTTTACGGCTGCGGCGGTGCGTGAGTGGTTATCTCGGGGGAGTCACGACGCTGTTCATCGAACCGGGCTCGCCATGGGAAAACGGCTATGTGGAGAGCTTCAACGGTAAGCTACGTGACGAACTGCTCAACGGAGAGATTTTCTACACCTTGAAGGAGGCCAAGGTCGTGATCGAAAGGTGGCGGCAAGAGTTCAATCGCCTCAGACCCCACAGCTCGTTGAGTTACCGCCCGCCGGCGCCAGAAACGATTTGGTTGAAACCGGCTCCGCTCCACTCCGCCGGCTTCAACCAGCCTTTGTCAGCACCGAGTTACTGAAATACAACGTGGTACTAACCGTGGGGTCAGGTCAGGGCCGTTGCGTCCCAATCCCACGCAAGAGATTCCCTGAACCGTTGAGAGGTATACCATGGCTGTAGAGTCGACTCGTTCATTCATCGCCATAACGTTCCTAGCTGCCGCAATGCTCGGCACACCCACACTCCTTCACGGCCAGTCTGAATGGGATGTGACTAAGCCACGGGGTAGGACGCGTCCACTCGAATTCACAACGGAAGAAGGAACCTGGATGTCGGTGGATGTCTCACCCGACGGTCGCTGGGTGGCCTTCGATCTACTCGGTCACATCTACCGTGTTGGCATCGAGGGCGGCAAAGCAGAGTGCATAACCCAGGACAGCGGCGTCGCCATCAACTCTCAGCCGCGTTACTCTCCTGATGGACAAACTATCGCCTTCGTGTCCGATCGGTCAGGGCAGTTGAACCTTTGGACGATGGAGGCTAACGGCTCCGACCCACGATTATTGCTTGCAGACTCGGACCATCGCATGGACGAGCCCGAGTGGACTGCTGACGGCAGCGACGTCATCGTGAAGGTTCAGAACATGAATGGGGGACGTCGCCACCGCCTGCGGACCCGGTTGTGGAGGGTTCATGTCGAAACCGGTAAGAGCGTCGAGCTTGTGGGTGGCGCAGTACGAGGCGCTGCATTTCCTTCGGTATCGCGAGACGGAAAGTATCTCTATTTTCAGGCATTCACAGGCATTCCACGTGCGGTGGATCTGGTCCAGGGCGACTATCAGATCCGACGACTCCATCTTGTTAGCGGAGGAATAGAAGAGATGACGTCCGGCAGGGGCGATCCTGGCGCCGGCTCGTACCGGTTGTCGAATGGTGGTGCCATTGCGCCTCAGATATCTCCCGACGGGCGATGGCTTGCCTTCGCGCGGCGCATTCCCGACGGCAAGATCTCGTACAAAGGTCATCACTACGGTCCGAGGACGTCTCTTTGGTTGCGGGATCTGAAGACCGGTAGCGAGCAGATCCTCATGGATCCCATCGAAACGGACCAGTCCGGTTGGGACCTTTGGTACGCGGTGAGTTTGCTACCAAGATACCGTTGGATGCCTGATGCAAAATCGATCTTGATCGCCCAAGGGGGCAAGATCCGGCGGGTCCACGTCCAAAATGGAACCGTCGATACGATCCCCTTTATCGCGAAAGTGCGTCGTACGCTTTCCGAGAGAGCCTATACGCCCATCCAGCTCTCCGATGACGTTTTCCCCGTGCGATATCTGCAGAACCCCACTGCGTCTCCCAATGGGAAGACACTCGTCTTTCAGGGCGTCGGGAAAGTGTGGCAAAAGAGTCTCCCCAATGGAGAACCGAAACGGCTGACCTCGGAAGCCTTCACCCCCTTCGAGTTCATGCCTTGTTGGTCCCCCGACGGCGATTGGATCGTCTTCGCGAGCTGGGATGAAAAGAATCGGGGACATCTCTGGAAGGTTTCAGCAAAAGGTGAAGTACCCAAGCGGCTCACCACAGAGCCCGGAGAGTACTTCCACCCGGTGTGGAGCCCGGATGGAAACGAGATTCTTGTTCTTCGTGGTTCCGGAGCGACCGCCCGCGGTCGGCCTGTAAGAGGCAATGTCTGGTACGAGCTAGTGAGGGTTCCGGCGACAGGTGGACCAGGAACGTTCGTGGCTAGAGTAAATCGTCCCATCTTCGATGGCGTTCGACCACCGGGCGGTGGAACCGTTAGACCTCCGATCATTCAGTCCTCTTTCGGCTCGAACGGTCGCATTTTCTACCCGCAGCAGACTAGTGAACGGGAAGGGACCGTCACCGAGTTGCTCTCGGTCGAAGCGGACGGAAGCAATAAGAAGGTGCATCTCACCTTCCGTGACGCCGCGCAAATTGCCTTGTCACCGGACGGACAGTGGGTCGCGTTTCAGCAGGGAGAGAACATCTACCTGTTACCGTTCGTAGGTGCGTCGGCGAAACCAATAGACAAGGGAAGCGCGGAAGTAAGGCGTCTTAGTTTTCACGGTGGCGTTTTTCCTCGATGGAAAAACCGCAAGACGCTCGAGTTCGGTTACGGCCAGCGCTACTTCTCCTACGATGTCACCGAAGGCAGTATGGACACGGTCACGATCGATCTTCGCGTACCGCGAGGAATCCCCCAAGGCACCATAGCTTTCAAGAACGCACGAATTATCACCCTCGAGGAACCTAGCGTTATCCACCGGGGGGATGTCGTCATAGAGGGTCCGCGCATCGGTTGCGTGGGAAAGTGCGACACGTCGACGGCGCAACGGGTCATCGACATCTCCGGCAAGACCATCATCCCCGGGTTGATCGACGTCCACGCTCACCATCATACCCAGCACGAGGGCTTGATACCGCCACACAACTTCGAAACCGCCGTCTACCTTGCCCACGGCGTCACCACCACCCGAAACCCGGGCGGGTCTTCTCAGCAAATTTTCCCCACCTCCGAGCTGACTGCAGCGGGTTTGGTGATCGGACCACGCACGTTTAGCACAGGAGACGCGATCGGTGCAGGCAACGGTCCCGGTCCAAATCCCATCACCAGTTACCGGGTAGCGATGCAGGAAGTGCGGCGAAGAACTAGTGCGGGAGCCGTTGCCATTAAGCAGTACCTTCAGCCTCGCCGTGAGCAGCGGCAATGGGTGGTCGACGCGGCGCGAGAGACGGGCGTCACGGTAACCGCCGAGGGCGCCGACCTAGAATACAACCTGAGCATGGTCATGGACGGGCACACAGGCTTCGAGCACGGAATGAGTTGCATTCCTGTTTACGGTGACGTCGCGAAGTTTCTTGGAAAAGCGGGATTCGTTTACTCCCCAGCCTTCTCCGTCGCTGGGCCCGGTTATGTTTTCAACCAGGACTATTTCTTTCAAGAGCAAGATCTGTGGAAGAACGAAAAACTCCGGCGATTTTTGCCCTGGTGGCAACTCATGCCGCACCTGCGTCGCCGGATGCTACGTCCCGTCACCGACTATGACTTCCCGATGAGGGCACAGGGGATGGCGGACGTCATTTCCCAAGGAGGCTATGGGGCGATCGGCTCTCACGGCCAGCAGCACGGATTGTCGTCTCACTGGGAAGTCTGGATGGTTGCGTCGGCGCTCGGCCCCTTGGGGGCCCTGGAAGTTGCGAGTCTTCATGGAGCGCACTTCATTGGTGTCGATGAAGATTTGGGGTCTTTGGCTCCTGGGAAGCTTGCCGATCTGGTAATTTTGAACTCCAACCCGCTGGAGAATATTCGAAATACACTGGACATCCAGTACGTCATGAAGGGCGGCATTCTCTATGACGCTGATACACTCGATGAACTCTGGCCCGAAAAGCGCCCCTTCGGTCGCTACTACTGGGTTAACCAAGAAATGCTAAGGGACGACGTACGTCCGGTGGACTACTGGGATCGCCGGTGATGGGCGTCCACTGCACGCGAGCCGAGTGTTTTTCAGTACTGGAGCCCGTCCTGTGCCAAAACTCGGCCCTTTTGAAATAGACCGCAAATCAGCAGCTTAGACGCCCTTGGAATCCGCGCAGAATCCAGGGTATTTCGCGCCGCAGGACTGGCTTCCGACCCCTGGGCTGCGGGTGGCGGGCGACAGGCCCACCGGGGGTGCGCACGGCTGGCTCAAATCGGCTGCGGGGCGAGCTGCAGGCAACGAACTGCGCACCCGGAAGAAATACGTATCCGACCGCGATGCCAGATTCAAGCAGCCCGCGGAAAGGCGCAAACTGCTGACCCGCTGGGCGTTCGAGTATTTTGACCAGACGGCTTGCGCAAGGGTTCTTCCGGGGGCCGCGCACGTGCTCGACGAGGACTGGGAGCGGATGGTCAGCTTCTATTCCTTTCCCAAGCCTCACTGGCAACACCTTCGCACGAGCAACGTCGTGGAGTCACCGTTCGCTGCACTGAGATTGAGAACGGATGCGGCCAAAAGGTTCAAGAAAGTCGAGTCCGCCACTGCGACAATCTTCAAACTGCTTCTGGTTGCGGAGAAGAATTTTCGCCGGCTCAACGCACCGGAGCTGATGCGAGAGGTTCACCTGGGCGTTCGATTTGAAGATGGAGACAGGGTAACGGAGTCGTCGAAGGTTGCTGCTGCCTGAACTTTTTTACACACCTATTGACAAGAGCTCCCAAAAGGATGGCGTTGGTTCCGATACCTAGCCTCTCCCATTTCGCTTTGGTCTCGGCAATCTCGAATGAGCCGCCTCCGTCATTACCTGTCACAACCTAGGAGGGAAACCCTCCTAGGCCTTTAGACGAACGAAGCGCCTCTAGAAGTCGATCTTTGCTCCCAACATGAGGCGCCGCGGTTGCAGGACCTCGCGCGGCGTGTGGAAGATATCAGAGGTCGCGAGATCGCTCCGAAAACGCGTCACCGCATCGTCATTGAACAGGTTGAAGAAGTTGGCGAGCAGGCTCACCCGGGAGCCCCCCTCCCCCAGTCGAATGTCCTTTTGTATCCGAAGGTTGAAGAGGTTCACACTCGGGAAGCGCCTGTCGTCGGTTCGCGGTTCAGTCTGGACACGACTGTTAAGGCCTGTCGCCGCGACTCGGACCTGCCGGCGGGTCGGGTAGCCGGTGAAGTAGTTCCAGTCGATACCCAGGGTGAAGTCCCAAGGGAGACCTATGTAGAGGAATTGCGTCTTCGCCAACACATCCCGGTTACGGACCGCCAGACCCTCCGAGTTGATGAAGTCGTTCGGGTCGCGGCCGAACTCGCGGAAGTTGAGCTGGGCCGTTGAGCCGAAGATGTTGCGGCTGGTATGGTCCTGTAGGGTCAGAGAAGCGGTCAACTGCCAGTTCGAGGCCATCCTCTTGGTCGCGGTCAAGCTGAAGGCGTTGTTGTCCGCTCTCGTATCCTCCCCGGTTCCCAGCAGGAACCCGCGGTCGGCACGTTCGTTCTGGAGCTGGAACACGGTGATGGTGCGGCCCGACGCCTCGGCCCCCGCGTCGTCGACGTACGGGACGGGAGCGTAGATGCCGCCGACGTCAGCCCAGTTGGTCAAGTTGCGCCCCCGCTTCGCGATGAATGTAGCCGCCAAGTTGAGATCCTCGATAAGCTCCCGTTCGACGCTGATGATGAACTGATCGGTCCTCGCCGGGTCGAAGTTCGGGTCGACCGATGCGTTCGATGGACTGAAATCCACCGCGAGGTTTTCGAACATGGAGGTCTGGAAGTTAAAGTCGCCGACGAAGGACACGATACGCGTGGGGGAGGTGGCGGCCACCCACTCTCCGGTATTTCCGGCGCGGTAGTAGCGACCGTAGTGACCCTTGAGCACCGTCTTCCCGTCGCCGGTTAGTTCCAGGTTGAACCCGAGGCGCGGGGAGAGTGTGTTCCAGGTGTACACGTCAAAACCCTGGACGATTTCGCTCGTCACATTGCCTTGGCCGTCCACGACGGGCTGGTCCGTGAAGCTCGCCTTAGTATTGTCATAGCGTACGCCGAAATTGAGTTGCAGGCGGTCACCGACTTGCACCGAGTCGTCGAGGAACACGCCGAACGCGTTCACCGCGCCCCCATAGGCGTAGGGTGTATAGTCATAACCGTACCCGGTCACGTAGTCGTAAGTGTAGATGCGATCGTTAACCCCATAGGTCCCGTCCACGGGAGCGTTTGAGAACTGCACGCCGAACTTGAAGTCGTGACTCGCGTCGAGGAAATCGCTCGCGTAATGGGAAACCTTGGCGTTGAGGGATTGCTTGTCAGCGTGGTACTCGTACCAGCCGAAGATCGCCCCGCTGGCTGCGCCTATGTCTAGGTTTTCGAAACGCGTGGCGACCACCTTCCCACCGCCGCCGGCCGCGCAACAGTTGTGGTCGACGAAGAAGCCCGCGTACTGGCCCTCGAGGACGGTATTCGGACCCACGATTCCCGTGTAAGCAAGGTTCGTCACATACGTGTCCCGCCCCGTTCCCTCCGCGGTCTCCGGCGCCTCCCCCGGGAAGAGCCCAAAGTCTTGCTGCCGGTCGTCGTAGTTGAGGAGGCCGTTGAGCTGATGGTTGGGATTGAACTGAAAGTTCAGCTTGACGAAGTAGTGATTTAGTTCCTCGAAACCGGCGGCTTCGACAGGCACCGTCGGTTGCGCGAAGGAGTCACGGAGGTGCTCGAATGCGCCAAAGAACCAGAGCTTGTCCTTCATAATTGGTCCACCCAGTTGGGCGGTGAAGTTGTCGTAATCCACTCGACTGAAGGGATCGCCGGCGTCAATTTCTTCTGTCGTGTTGCGGGCAGTGAGGTTATCGTGCTGCCAGTAGAATGCGGCGCCGCCGTGAAACTCGTTGGTCCCCTGACGCGTCACTACATTGAAGACGGCACCCTCGTGCGAGCCGTACTCGGCCGGCGCCCCCAGGGCAAGCACCTCGACCTCTTCGAGCGTGTCGATGCTGGGTCGTACGAGCGTCGTGGCGTTTCCGTTGAAGTGGTCGGTCAAATCGATGCCGTCGAGCTGGTAGAGGTTCTGGTCAACGTTGCCGCCGTACGAAGCGGGCTGCGGGCTGGTCTGCCTCTCCCCCGGCTCGACGCCCGCTGCGCTGGTCACGATGTCTATGAAGCTGCGGCGCTGGTTGGGCGAGTTGTCAATCCAATCCCTGTCGAAGTTGGTCTGAACCTTGGTCGACTTGGTGTCGACCACCGGCGAGGTCGAAAGGACAGTGACCGACTCGGCCACCCCTTCTAGGGTGAGAGTGACGTTCTCCACGACAGTCCCACCTACTAGGACCCGCACGCCGCTACGCTTGGCTGCCGCGAAGCCGGCGAGCGAGAAGAGCAACTCGTAATTGCCCGGAGGCACCGACCTAAAGCGATACTGGCCTCTATCTCCGGTAGTGAAGGTCCTCATCCCCATCACCCGTCCGCCTTGTAGCTCGGCCGTCACTCCGGGCAGGACGGCACCTGAGGCATCCTGCACGGTGCCCTGGATGTTTCCGGTCGCAGCCGCCTGGCCATAGAGAGGTGAGGTTACGAGACCAGAGGCCAAAGCGAGATACATGCCTACAACAAGTTTTTGACGCATAAGCCCTTCTCCCTGCCGAACGCATTCCGGCGCCAGGCCTTTCAATAAAGCAGTACGTCAAAAGCCACCCCCTGTCAACAAGGTTGTTTGATTGATGAACATTTGGAATCTGGTGCTGTATGCAAGTACTCGGAGGTTGACCGTACGAGTCGGCGCAGTTCGTCAAGGCACTCGAGAAGCAAGGGAAGAACTGGTTCTCGCTTCAGCGAGCTTCGATGATCCGGTCGGCGTCGATACCCAAGGGCTCGACGACTTTCTTGACCCGCTCCCAGACCGCTTCGTGAACGGGTATCCCCTCCTTACGACGCTTTTGCTCTTCGCGGAAGCCTCGCTCTCCCGGCATCAGGATCTCGGTGAAGCCCGGGGCCAGCCGCGATGACTTGGCCTAGTCGATCATGCGGTCCACCTTCTGTTTGAACTCGTCGACGGGGACAAAGTGAGCCACGTCGAGTGCCAGAACGAATTGACCGTGCGGCGTGCGGACGCCGTCGACCGCCGGCTCGGGCGTCCCGAGGTCCAGGGCACAAGACATACCGGAAAGAGCACCTCCCAGAACGTCCATCATCACGCTAAGACCGAGATCTCGATAGCTCGCCATTCCCTGCGCCCCACCCCTGATGCCCCATGACTTCAGATAACTACCCCATCGGGTCGGGTCGGTCACGATCTCACCCTTTTCGTCGTAGTACAGCCCTTCGGGGATCCCGTCTCCAAGAATCAATTGCTTCTGCGCCTCGAGTCCCCGCGTGTCGGAGCTCGACATGTCCAGCAGGATGGGAAAATGTTTTTCGGTGGGTATCGCCACCGAAAAGGGATTGAGCCCGTAGATCGCCTCGGTGCCTCCCCAAGGAGCGACTTCGGGACGTGAATTGACCATGGCGATGCCGATACAATCGTGCTCCAGCGCTTGCACCGCTGCATAGCCGATCATTCCCCAGTCGTTGCTGTGACGAACGGACACGACGCAGGCTCCCGACTTCTTTGCCTTCTCAACGGCGAGCGCCATCGCCCGCTTACCGGCCAGGGCGCCGACCGCACCGCCGGCGTCGAGTACCACGATCGCCGGGGTTTCCTTGACTCTGGTGAACGCGGCGCCGAAGGTGACCCGCCCGTCGCTGAATCTCTGAATGTAGTGGTGATCCAGATAGGCGAGCCCCTGCATCAAGTTCCCGCGCAGCTCTACCAAAATACAGTGCTCGATCCAGGCGTCGCTCTCCTCTTCCGACATGTTGAATTTGCGAGCGATGGCTTCGAAGAGCCGCCTAAGCTGTCTCTCTCGAAAAATGAGCATGCCGGGTTTCAGTGCCCTTCCTCCTCCAAAGGCTTGCGCGGAAGCCTTTCTTCCCGCATCGCAGCATGAAAAGCGAAACTCGCAAGAATCACCGCATTGGTCATCAAGTCTCGTTCTACCAGCTTGTCGTACACATCCATATTGGAATGAACGATCCGGTTCTCGTAGTTCAGCTCGTCCTGAATGAACTGCCATCCCGGCAAACCCGCCTCGGTAAACGCGAGATGGTCGGACCCGCCCGTATTCTGCCGGGTGAGTTTCTCCATGCCCAAGTCATGAAAAGGCTTCATCCATTCTTCGAAGATGGGACCAACCGCGTCGATCTCCTGCAAGAAAACGCCTCGAAACTGCCCGCTGCCTACGTCCATGTTGAAGTAGCCGGAAAACTTGTCGTAGGCCGGCTTCGTCTCTGTGCGAGGATCTCCGAAGTGCTCTTGCACGTAAGCCCGCGACCCGTGGAGGCCGCCTTCCTCGTGATCCCAGAGCGCGATCCGAATGGTGCGACGGGGTTTTAGGCCGACCGCTCTCAGGATCCGCATCGCTTCCATGGCCGCCGCACATCCCGCCGCGTCATCGGTGGCCCCGGTCCCGGCGTGCCAAGAATCCAAATGGCCGCCAATCATGACCACTTGATCTTTCAAATCCGAGCCCGGGATCTCTCCGATAACGTTTCGTCTCATTACTTCGCCGTCACTCGAGCTCGTGCGGACCTCGACCTCCAACTCGACCGGAATACCGCGCTCCAGTAGGCGATGGATTCGATTGTAGTGCTCTGCAGCTACCGTCAATATCGGAAGTAATTCCGAAAGCGGCACTGGGCTCCGATCCTCGCGTCGCGGGCGCCCGTCGACGAGTACGGTCCCGTTGTCGCTGCCGCCCGGTTCGAGCAGCACCGCGGCGTCTTGCGCCCGAAAGAACGCCACGCGCTCTTCGAAGCTGAGTGTTTCGGGATCTTCCTCGTGCTCCTTCGGTCGTTCCGGCTGCTGGCCGAACCCCCAGATGTTTGCCAGGGACACGGCATCATGCCGCCACGCTTCCGGTGTGAATCTCGGCGGGGTCGGTTTTTCTGGTTCGATGAGCACGATCGCGTCAGCCAGTTTGCCGCGGTATCGGTCCAAGTCGCTTTTCGTCCTGACCTCGGCGATGAGAGCCCGCCGGACGATCTTTCCCTTCGTGCCCGGAGTGAAGGCCCTGGGATAACCGATGATCATTTGGTAGTCCGGTGCGAGCATGTGGATCGAGTTGTACTCGACCTGCCAGCTCGGTACCGGCTCGCCGAATGTCTCGAGGGCAACGTTACTCAGACCCAACTCCTCGAGTTTCGTGGCCGTCCATTCCTGCGCCTTCGTGAGGTTCGTCGAGCCGGCCAATCGAGGACCCAAGACATCGGTGAGGTATCCCGCGGTATCCATTACCCGAGAGTGTCGAAACCCCTCTTCACGGATTCGGGCAACGGCGTCCCAGTTGGCTTCGTCCTCGGTCCCCGGGCTGGAAGCCGCGATGAGCGATGAGACCATCCCCAGAGCCACGACTCTCTGTAGCTTCATGACGCCTCCTTCGAACCAAGAGACTACTACAACGAGCGGGCCGGTTTCCGGTGAGGTTTTTTGGAGATCGTGACCACCATGTCGCGGCGTCACTCGGCACAGACTGCGGGGAGTAGCGTGGACGGTTAGTGAAACACCCTCTTCGCCTCCACTCGGTTGTCGGAGGTGGACACCAACATGGCTGTCGGCGATCCGTGGCGATCCGTGGTGAAGGCAACGCGAACCGGCTTCGCGAGGGCGAGGTCATAACCGGCGAAGTCGGTGCCTGATATCGGCTGCAGAGGCGTCACGCCCACCGCTCGGGACCGCGTCGGCTCCATACCCACGATGTGGCCATCTTCCCAGATCAGGCGAAATACGATGCCACCCCCTTCGCCCTTGAGCTCCACTGTCGTCGCCAGCATGTTTTCTTCGAAGGGTGATGTCCCCTTGATTTCGACATGCGAAATGGTGCCCGTCTCGCCGCAGTAGCGGTCCATTCTCATCTTGATTAATCGTCGCACGCGATCGAGCCCTTCCTTTCTCTCGAGCGCCTCTTCGAACGGCTTGTAGTCGTCGATGAGGGCCGCCTCGAAAACCGCGGCCGATCGTCGGTTCGCGGCGCGGTAGGCGGCCGGATCGGCGCCGCCGGAAACGAGCGCGTTAATCGCTTCTTGGCCACGAGGAGTCACGGTGAGCACCCCTCGATCCAGACTCGCGACCAGCTCTCCACCCGATTCGAGCCGGTACGTTCCCTCGAACTGCGCGAGAGACCTGGGCTCGTTAGGTAAAACCGTCGGTGGAAGAGGGACGTTGCCATCGAAGGCGAGGGTCTCGATCTTGTCTCGGATCGGAGAGAAAAGCACGCCGCCGCCTCGGTACGATTGGTTACACATCACTACCGTGACGATGCCGGCGTCGATATAGCGTCGCATCTCGGCGCTGCTCCCCAGCCCGCTTCCACCATCGTGTTGGATCAAGAGGCCGCGCGGAGTTTGAAGAGCGTCCCAACCATACGCGTAGTCGTTCAGAAAGGGCGTGTAGAGTTTTTTCTTGGCCTCCTCGGAAAGAACCTTGTCGCCCAGAAGGGCCAAGTGCCATCTGTACATGTCCTCGGTCGTGGAGAGTATCTCGCCGTTTCCGATCACGTTCCAGGAAGGATAAGGCTTTTCGAGAGGTGTGCCGTTGTCTTGATCTCCAACGTACCAATGCGCCACCACCCGCTCGCCCCACTTCGGTAACCGGTATCCGGTAAACGACATCCCCGCCGGGGTGAACAAATGCTCGTTCAAGAAGGCTTCGTAGGATTGTCCAGAGACCTTTTCGATGATCGCCGCCAGCATCGAGTAACCTGCGTTGGAGTATTGAAAGCGTTCGCCCGGTTGGAACTCGAGGGGGGCCTCTAGAATTTTCTTCACCGTCTCATCACGCTGGGCAATGACGTAGTCGTCGCCGGTCCCACCGATAACTCCGGAAGTATGGGTGAGGAGGTGGTGTAGCGTGAGCTTTTCCTTGTCTGCTGGCACCCCTTCCAGATATTTGCTTATGGGATCACCGGTGTCGAGCTTGCCCAACATTTCCAGCTTCATGATGCCGGCGGCGGTGAATTGCTTGGTGAGCGAGCCGGTGTTGAGTACCGTCTCTTCGGTATTCGAAACATCCCGCGCCCGGATCGCCATCCCGTAACCCTTGTTCAGGATGATCTCGCCGTCTTTGGCCACCAGCAGGGCCCCGGAAAAACCAAAAGGGGTAATGCGCGTCATGTAGTCATCGATCTTTTTTCCCAGCTCGCCTTTGACCACTCCGGCTTCGCTGACGGATGCATCCTGGGCGTCCGCGACTCGAGGAACAAATAGGAACAGCGTTACAACCAATGTGAGCCACTTGGAAAACATCGTATTTCTCCTCTTCGCAGCAAAACGCTCCCCGCGGCTGTCTCCGGGAGCCCGGAACCGGCCCCGATCGTTATCTACAATGGGTATAACGCCGAGCTCGATTGAAAGTTCCAAACGACCGGGCTATTCGCGCGCGGCCTCGAGGGCAAAGCGGAGATCTCTCCGGGCGATGCCGGGCGAGGACAGAGTCGCGTCGGCCAACAGGCTAAGCTCCACGTCTTGATCCCAGATCTCCTTCATGAAGGCATAACCGAACTCATACGCCGCGTCGGGGTCCTCTAGATCGCGAAGCAGGGTCACGAACCTGAGCCGCTTGGCGTAGTTCGTTGGATCGAGCCGCGGATCAATCGATCGATCCGGCGAAGCCGTGCTCATCGAAAGGTAGATGTTGACCTCGAGGTCATCGGCAATGCGATCGGCCCAATCAGGTGACGGGACCTCCCAACCCAACTCCTTCAGGTTGACTGTGAAGGAACCCTCCAGAAACAAGAGATCGCCGTCGAGGCGCGCCGTGGTCCGAAAGGTCGAGGGGATGAAGGTCAGTGTCGCCGGAATCGTCAGGTGTTTGACGCTTTCCTTGACGGTCAGCTTGGCTTCCAGCTCGACCTGGTAGTGAGTCGACACTTCGTCGTGGTGGGTCTGGGTGAACCCGGCGACGCGGGTAATCTCAACGAGCATTTCGGGGTAATTGTCTCGGTCCCGTCCTGTGCCAAAACTCGGCCCTTTTGAAGTAGACCGGTGCTTCCGCCATTAAGTGTTGGTGAGATGACGCTAAGACTTTACGCTGCATTGAATTACAGCCAAAATATCGCTCGCGACCTTCGCCGCGCGCCAAAAGGAGCGTAAGCGCTTTTTTTGCAAAGGGATGCGTACACATTACCAACAGCAAACAGCGCAAGCACCCCGGAATGAGAAACGCGGGTGACTGCGACCCGGCTGATTCGAGCGCCTCAGCTATGAGATATTGAATCTCCTATAGATCCAGTGGTTGGATATCGGGGGAGTGGCCATCAAAACACTCCGTCGCGTACTTGTCTCTTGGCCCGGCCATCGCGATACCGTATCACCCGGTCCGGGGCAACGGATTCGTTCTCTGGTAGGGGCGTGTCGCCTTTTTGGTTCCCCATCTCAAGGACGCTCTTGAGTCGCTTGAGCTCCTCGGCACCTTCGAGTGCTTTGCTTCCCTCCGCGTAGTAGTCGAACCAAGGCAGCCCATTGTCCGTATAGGTCTTCGCGGTCGGCGGGGGTGTGGGAGGCTTCTCTCCGGTGATCGCTTCCCACACCAGTGAGTTGGCCATGTGCACGTAGCAGCGACTGCCCGCGGTTCTATCCCATTCGTCGATGCCGAAGGGATCCTCGAAGATCTCTTGCTTCATCCGCCCACCCGGGGCCAGCCCCATGTCAGCGCTCGCGGGGCTGAAGCAAGCGTGGTCCTCTGGTTCGCGCGCATACACTACCTCTGGGCGCTCTGGAAATCGGCGCTCGAACACGTCTCGTCGCATGGGATGTACGAGGATTTGGAGCCCACCATACTCAGCCTTCCCGGTCACTTGTTCCTCGGCTGTGTATCCACCACCCAGTGGCATTGCCACGAATTGCCGAATGACGCCCTTGTCGACACAGAAGCCGTCGAGCCAAGGCTGTTCCGGGACGACCATGTAGTTTTGCGGGTTCGTGCCCAGCTCGTTCGTCCACGTCTTTCCCGTGACCGCATCGATCTTTCCCGCAGCGACTTTCACCGCGAACGGGTACTCGGTGCCGTGCCCATCGACCGAGGTCCCGTCGAGGTATATCCATAAGGCCTCAGACTGATACATCGGCAACAGCACACCCCCGTGGGTTACCCACGGAGACGGGACACGTGTCCCGAAGTCATCGACATGCTTGAGCGGAAAGGTTCCCAATCCGGGCGGCAGGAAGTGCACCTCTCCGTCGTCAGGGATACGCAGGGTACGCTGAAACTCGATGCGGAGTCGTGCCTGTGGATGAACCTCCGGAAACGAGAAGTTTAGACCGTCATCGATCAATTCCACCATTGAGTGTTCTCCTTTTCTTTACCAGTCTCCGTCACGTACCTCGCGTACGATTCGGAGGATCGCGTGGTCCGGCAAGCTCTTCAGCTCACGAATGATCTGCGCCATGAGGGTTGGCCGGCGACGGATGATGTCTTGAAGGTCCCGGGACACCTTCCCAGCCAGAGCTAGCAGTATGTCTGGGTCCTCGCCAAGGTCCTCAGCCAGCGCTCGAATCCTGGGCTCGGAGGGCGGGGCTTCATAGCCTCGCTCAACCTTGCTCAGATAGGACGGTTGGACTCCAATCCGGGCGGCGACCCGACGGACTGAATACTGCGAGTCCTTCTCTCGTTTGGCCTCCCTCAGCTTTCGAACGTGAGTACCGAAGTTAGTCATGATATTTAGTATATACTAAATACTATACAAAATGCAACGTTCCTGGAGCGCGTCGTGTCCAAAAACACAAACGAGCAGCTGAAGAAGCTTCTGGCCGAGAAGGAACTCGACCTGTCGATTTTCCGGGAGGTGGCCGAGGGAAACTATTGAGCCCAGCCCGGCGCCGTGAAGCGGTGTTTCAGGTGTGCCGCGAGCTGGGCGTTTCCGAGCGCCGGGCGTGCCGGGTGGTGAAGGGTGCTTCCACAGTCAAATGTTGGTCGCCGCCGCGTAACCCGTTCGCGTGCTAGAGTTTGACACCTGATTTCGAGAGGCGCAGTTCTTTCGTCGATGCCGGCTGGGCTCACCACGTGGTGCCTGACATTCGGCGACATCAGTTCACTGCCCGTAGCTCGCCCCACAGCCGATTTGAGCCAGCCGTGCGTACCCCAATGGGCCTGTCGCCCGCCACCCGCAGCCCAGGGGTCGGAAGCCAGCCCTGCGGCGCGAAATGCCCTGGATTCTGCGCGGATTCCAGGGCGTCTAAGCTGCTGATTTGTGGTCTTTTCAAAAGGGCCGAGTTTTGGCACAGGACGGGTTCAATTCGAGCACACGAGCGGGCGCCTCATAAGGTTCATTACAACTAGCCAAGATGGGTGACATCGACGTTGCCCCAATATTGTTTGAGGTACTCCGCCACAAGCCAGCGATGACAATGGTGCGGCTTGTCCTCGCTGCAGAGTAAGCAGCTATTAGCGATCACGTCCTTCGGGACCGTGCCCTCGATTCGCCGTTGTCTCATCAACGTGTTGAAGCGTGCCTCATAGGTCTTCCAATCGCCACGCTGCTTCTTGTATTCGTTCAGCATGTCCTGGGTCGGTGCCAACGCTGGCAGGTGGACGTAATCCATCCCGCAAAGCTCTCTGAGGAAGTAAGCAAGGTCCTCCTTCTTTGCGAAGGCGGCAAGCTGCGAGACATTGTTAAGTCGCACGTCCACTACGCGCTTGGCGCCGGAGCTGCGCAGCAACTCGAAGAAACACCGCGCGGGCTTCTTGGTGAATCCAATAGTGAAGCGCTTCACTGTCCCTCTCTCGAATACCTCGGCCGCCAGCTTCTCATCCACGTACGCCACTTTGTCTTCCTGTCGTACCAATGCCTGCGCAATCAAATCCTGTCGCGATCGGAACAGGTCTTCATGCGGCAGTCCAGCTACGTCGAGCAGTCTGTCCATGGCTTCGCCATGGCTTTCCAACCGACCGTCGCTCAGGATGTGGGTCACGGCGACCTGCTGTTCATCCAGCGCGCGGGCAACGAGCAGTGTTCGGTGACACTCTAAAGGCTCCCTCTCGGCACACATGAGCACAATGCGGTGCTCCTGCGCCCCGGAGATTACGCGTTCGATACCACGGCGGAACAACTCCGTCCGTGCCAACCGCCTGTATTGCACGCGGCCATTCTCGTAGCACGATGGATCGTTTGATCGGGCCCCGAGTTCGCGCCCCAGAAACACGTAGTTGGTCCCCTGCGCACGCAGACCGCGCTTGAGGGCGTCCTTATTGAACTGCGGATTGAAGCGGCTAAAGGGCGTGGAACGCACGTCCGCTAGCGCTGTCACGTAGTGCAGCTTCAACAGTGCCACGAACGCTTCCATCGAGTGCGTGGAGTGGCCGATCGTGAAGACGGTGCTTACCCGTTCGCTCATGCCGCGTCCGCTCCGCGACGCTCGATGATGGCGGCAATGAGCTTGTAGCACGCGCCTTTGTACGGCTCACCGAAGCTCACCGTGGGTGCTTCCGCCATTAAGTGTTGGTGAGATGACGCTAAGACATTACGGTACATTAAGTTACAGCCAAAATAGCGCTACGGTACATTAAGTTACAGCCAAAATAGCGCTCATGACCTTCGCTGCGCGCTAAATAGAGCGTAAGCGACTCTTTTGCAACGGGATACGTACACATCACCAACAGTAAACAGCGCAAGCACCCTCCAGTCTGCCGGCATCATGCCTGCATGATTTCGTCGTTTGTTCGCGCGCTCATCGCTGCCCTCAAGGCTCGTCCCGAGCTAGCTCTCGGGAAAGTCGCTCTTCGCGCGTCTGGAGATTCAGGGTTTAGTCCGACATCTGCTGGTAGCCGCTTCCGGCTCCGTTCGCGTTTTCAGACACGACGGCCTCAGCGGCGGTCCGCTCCCCGTGACCGGTGATCACGAAAGCGGGCGGTAGGTTCAGCCACACGCTGGTCGATTGGACGCAACAGAAGTAGCGCTTCATAACTGCCCGCATCGAAATACTGAATACACCAGCCATGGAGCCCCATGTGGATGTGACATATTGGAACTGGGTGATCGTGCCTTTCTTGCCCAAGTGCGGCAGGAGAGGGCGAAAGAGCGCGTCCACCGACTCCATGTCCATGAAGCTGATGCCCAGAGACGACACGATCCCGTCAACCTGTTCGATGCCGCGACGACTCAGTTCCATAGCTGCGGTCGTCGCGCTCGCTTGCACGATTTGCAAGCGCGGGTCCGGAACGGTCTCGCGCAGGTATGTCACGAACCGCGTGCTGACCTCGAACGCGAGCAGAGTGCCGTCGTCCGGCATCAGCCGCAGCAATTCGCGGGTCATCACGCCCGTTCCGGGACCGAACTCGACCACGACCCGAGGCGCCTTGCCACACAGCGGCCTCACCATCACCCGAGCGAGGTACCGGGAACTCGGCACTAGAGACGCCGTACTCTTATAATCTGAGATGGCGTTCCGGACGAAAGTCACCACGCTCATGAATTCCAGCCTACGAATCCAGGCTACAAGCAACCGCAAACTCTTCATAAACTCCTGCAGAATCTACTTATCCAGGGACCAAGTGAAGTGACCCCGCTTTCGTGGACAGGTTAAGAGTTAGGGATCAAGCGTCGCGATAGTACCTCCTTTCGAATTGGATAGGCGAGCAATAGTCGATGGCGGAGTGTCGTCGTCGCGGGTTGTACCAGCCTTCGATGAAATCGAAGGTCGCCATGCGCGCCTCAGCGTGGTAGCGAAACGACCGGCGCTCGATCAGCTCGCACTCGAGCGTCGCGAAGAAGCTCTCGCACATCGCATTGTCGTAACAGTCCCCGACCGAACCCATCGACGGTCGCACCCCGGCCTCCCGGCATCGCTGGCCGAACGCTAGTGACGTGTACTGCGTGCCCTGGTCCGAGTGATGGATGACGTCGCCGGGCTTGCGTTGGAACAGCGCCATGTCGAGGGCGCTCAAGACGAGCGACGTCCGCAGGTGGGTAGCCATTGCCCATCCGACGATGCGTCGGCTGAAGGCGTCCAGCACGACGGCGAGGAACAAGAAGCCCGACCACGTGGGCACGTAGGTGATATCGGCGACCCACAGGCGGTCGGGCCGGTCCACCTCGAAATTCCTGTCGACGAGATCGGGGGCGGGACGGGCGTCGTCACAGCGAATCGTAGTGTGCGCCCTCTTGCGCCGGTGAACACCTTGAATGCCAGCCTCGCGCATTAGCCGCGCTACACGCTTGCGTGAGACGTGGAGCTCGTGTGTCTCTCGTAGCTCGTGGAGGATCCTCGGCGCGCCGTACGTGCTCCGCGACGCGGTGTGAATCGCCCGGATCTTCTCAAGCAACTCCGCATCCGACACCGCGCGGGCCGACGGGGCACGCTCAAGCCACGCATAGTAGCCGCTGGCGGAGACGTCCAGCAGTCGGCACATCGTGGCAACCGGTAGTGAATCCTGGTTCGCCCTCACGAATCGGAAGGCTTCGGTGGTACCGACTCGGTCTCCCGAGCGAACCAGGCCGCGGCTTTTGAGAGGATCTCCCGCTCCAACCGTAGTTGACGGTTCTCCCGTCGCAGGCGGCGGAGCTCCGCACGCTCCTCACTCGTCAGACCGTCCTGCCTGCGACCCTCGTCGAGATCCGCCTGGTTCACCCAGTTCCGGATCGTCTGGCCCGAGGGCTCAAACTCTCGCGCCAGCTCTTCGGAGCCGCGGCCAGCTCGCACCAGCTCTACCATTTGGCGCCGGAATTCGGCCGCGTATCTGTTTCCCTGCTTTGACATCGTGGACTCCTGTCTCCCAAAGGATTAGGTGTCCACGAAAGCGGGTCAAGTCCAAAAGGCTGCTTTGGGCGGGGTTAGTGGGAGTCGGCTAGAGGCTTGGAAGCGCGGTGTCATCGTCTTGCACGGTATGAATCTCAACTCGCCAGTCTCCCTGGTGAATGCCGTGGTCAATCTGCTTCGAGCTTCAGGTTCTCTACCTTTCCGACTGAACCGGCAAGCTTACCGTGGCTACTCGACCGATGCTCAAAAACTTCAGGCACCGCGTGGTCAGTCCAGCCGGCATCGCCGAAAGAACTGCGTCTCTCGAAATCAGGCTCAAACTCTAGCACGTGAGCGGGTTACGCAGCAGGTGACCTGACCCCACGGTTAGTACCACGTTGTATCTCAGTAACTAGGTGCCTACAAGGGCTGGTTGAAGCCGGCGGAGTGGAGCGGAGCCGGTTTCAACCAAATCGTTTCCGGCGCCGGCAGTCGGTAACCCAACGAGCTGTGGGGTCTTGAGGCAATTGAAATCTTGCCGCCACCTTTCGATCAATACCTTAGCCTCCTCGCCTGCAAAGGTCCGGCCTCGCTGAGGCCGGACTCAACTAAAACACTCTCCGGAAAATCTGAGGGGTTCACCCTTTTCGTTTGTGATTTCTCCTTTGGGTTCCTCGGTGTTAGCGAATGGCCACAATAGTACTCGTTGCCATACTTTGGGCACCGTTATACTGTTTTGCCAGTCCTTTACTTCTTCTTGAAAGCTCTCTTTAAAGTACATGTCTGGAATGCGGCTCACCAGTGCTAGCCAACATTTGCTATCCGGATGTGTCTCTTTCCATTCGATGGCCTTTGGCGTCTTCTTCTCTATTGCGTCCACGATTGCTCTCCGCACCTCTACCCCGGGTATGCATCCTTCGTAGCTCATTTCGATACCTATTCGTGGCACTAGCCCTCGTTCTGACTGCGTCTGATGCTGAACCTGCACTAGACCTAGTCGTACTCCACACTCCAGGTCTATAAACGGCTTCTCGTAAATCGGCTGACCTGGTTCAGCGTACCGTGCAAGCGCTCTTCTTGCCTGGGGGACCAAAACCTCTTTCGGCGGTGCCTCTTGAAGATTGTATTCGACGACGATGTGGCATCTGCCGTAGCTGGTATGAAATGGTATTCCTTTTCCTTCTAACATTCCCTCTAAGATTTGATGAACCCTCTTTTCTAGTGTGTCCGTTGATGTCGTGCCATCCGGTCCAAGTGTCTTGAGTGCTGTTACTTCTACTGCTAGGTCTTTCCCTACTCTGAAGTCGGGGAAGTGGTTTCGGTCTCGCTGCACATCCTCATAGTGTTTGCGGAGCCAGTTCTCAACCCGTGTTTCGCACCATTCTGATTCTGTGCCCATCTTTCTTGTTGCTGTCTCTCTGCACGGCTTTCATGTTGCCGGTAGCCGCCGTTCCTTGAGCTTGATGAACAGTTGCGCCCAGTTCCCGGCTCAGAGGGCTAGGCAGATCCCCAGTAGGGATATATCATGTCTCCATGACCAGCTTCCGGATTTCGGTGACGGTTCTCGCTGTGATTCAAGCGGTCTTTGCAGGATTCACGGCCCTGGTTGGAGCATTCGCTGACGGTGGAGACGTCTGGCAACGGCTACTAGTGATCCTTCTTCACCCTCTTGGCGCCGCTGGAGTGCTTCTGCTCGTGCTGCGGCCCCGCCTCGCCACGACGACGATCCTCGGCATGATGGCGCTCCTCACGGCGAACGTGATTGCCGACCTGTGGGTTGCGCAGATGATTGCTGAGGGAAGAGTGCGGGGCGACTGGGAGCTTGCGCTGGCATTTTCGGTGGTTCCGGCCATCGGGATTGTCTACGCGCTGGCGCTGCTGCGAACTGCCCGCGTAACGGCCGGGTAAGGCCCAGTCCGGAACATCGCCCTGGGTGAAAACTACTTCTGGTTGCTCGCACTCTTGAACCGCCCCGGGTTTTCCGGAGACTGTTTTAGTTGAGTCTCACCATCTCTAGCGAGCCTTCCTGCGACCGATAGTAGTTCATCTCGTACTCGACGGGGGAGACATTTCCGATCGGCTCCAAGAGTCGTTGCGTGTTGTACCAATGGACCCCGTCCTGTGCCAAAACTCAGCCCTTTTGAAATAGGCCATAAATCAGCAGCTTAGTGTCTGTGTTTGCGACCGGGCCAAGGGCCGTGGGCTTTACAATCGTCTGGCCCGAGGGTGTTATCTTCAGACCCATGATGACCTACCACGTGCAATTCCTGCTGCTCGTTCTGGCTGGCTGGGTCAACCGCCAGCAGCAGGATGTGATCGACTACCTGCAAGAGGAGAACCGTGTGCTCCGAGCCGAGCTTCGGGGCAAGCGTCTCAGTCTCTCGGACGACGAGCGGCGCAGGCTCGCCGTCAAGGCCCAAGCTTTAGGCCGCGAGGCGCTGGCCCAGATTGCGTCGGTTGCCACACCCGCTACGCTCCTGCGCTGGTACCGCTGCCTCATCGCAGCCAAGTACGATGGCAGCAAGAACCGGAGCCCAGGCCGACCTCCGACGGCGAAGGACATCCGTGAGCTCATTGTGCGCGTGGCGCAGGAGAACCCGACGTGGGGATATACGCGCCTGCGGGGTGCACTCAAGAACCTCGGACATGAACTCGGACGCAACACCATTCAAGAGGCTCCTCGCCGAGCACGGTATCGCGCCGGCTCCGGAGCGGGGCAAGAGCATGTCGTGGAGCACTTTCCTCAAGGCTCATTGGGGCGCTATCGCTGCGACAGACCTGTTCACCGTCGAGGTGGTGAACCCGTTCGGGCTCGTCCGCTACCATGTCCTGTTTGTCATCGATATCGCCACTCGCTGCGTGTGCATCGGTGGGATGACCTCGGACCCAAACGGGGAGTGGATGAAGCAGGCGGCAAGAAACCTCACTGACCTGTGGGATGGTTTCCTCCTTGGCAAGCGGTACCTC
Organism: Candidatus Marinacidobacterales bacterium; assembly: GCA_965219415.1. Classification (GTDB taxonomy): domain Bacteria; phylum Acidobacteriota; class Vicinamibacteria; order Marinacidobacterales; family DATDRI01; genus CBDCNP01. Next base: position 3,908,551 of record CBDCNP010000002.1, on the reverse strand, counting down.
ATCCACGACCGGGAACCCGCTATTCACCGAGGCGGTACGTGGGCTCTTGAGAGATTCAGGTGTGAAGCCCCTCCGCCTTCCAGCGAACAGTCCGAATCTGAACGCATACGCGGAAAGATTCGTTCTCTCCATACGTCGAGAGTGTCTCGACCGCTTCGTACCTCTCAGTGAGCGACACCTGCGCACAGCGGTAACCGAATACGTAGTGCACTATCACACAGAACGGAACCACCAAGGTCTCGGCAACGAGCTCCTCACTCCTCTGCCGGCAAGCGCGAATAGCGCTGGCCCCATCGTGTCGCGAGAGCGACTTGGGGGCATTCTCAACTACTACTGCCGTGCCGCGTAGATTGTGGCCGGGACGGTAGCCCCTCGGTGGGCCCGCTCGGCGTAGCGTGAAAACAGCTTCAGGAACACGCTTGGATATTCGCTCTCGACTAGGTGGTCATCTGCATGGTGACGACCCGTCCAAAGGGTAGCTCTGCTCAATGGTTGTCGCGGGCCTCACCGCCCACGCCGCGTCAACTGTTCGCTTGTAACGTTGCAAGTGGATCAAATTTTGGCACAGGACGCGGTCACGATCGGCTCGCTCAACGCCAGGAAGGTTGGGAGCCCTCGGCGATGTGGGTTGCTTGTCCGGTCTCGACGTTGATGAGCTTCAGGACGGATGCGTCGTTTTCTTGCACCGTCAACATGATCTGCTTGTCATTGGGCGACCACGCGGGAAACCCGTCTCCGAACAACATTCCCTGGGTGAGCTGCTTCTTGTCCGAGCCGTCGGCCTGCATGATCCAAAGGTCCTTTTCCTCCTCGCTTCCCGAGGCCCAGGCGATGCGCCTGCCGCTGGGTGACGGTGAGGGCCATTCGTCGAGGCTGGGATTCTTGGTAAGGCGGGTCGTTTTTCCGGACTCGAGCTCGGTGCGGTAGATCTCCGGGTTTCCGTCGCGGCTCGACTCGTACGTGATGGCGTCACCCGATCTCGACCATCTGGCATAGGCGTCCGACGAGCTGCCGGTCTCAACGCGTTTTTCTGCCCCGTCGGCTAGATTGACGATGAAAAGGCCGCGCTCACCGCCGTCGAGAGGCTTGGTGACGAGCATGCGCCTGCCCTGCGGGCCCCAGTCTGCCGGGTCACGGATGTCGGGAACGAGCACGGAAATGTTCTTGGTGTCGGTGTCCATCACGACTAGATCCAGGCCGCCCTCCTTCTTGGCGAGAAAGGCGATTCGGTTGCCCTGGGGGGACCACACCGGAAAACCCGCGAAACCCACCGAGGAAGTCAGCTGCTCGCTCCTGTTGTCGGAAGTGTTGAATCCGATGAGCTCGGTGGCGTCTTTCACTTTGCCCGCAAGGACGATGTTGTAGCCTAGTGTTTCCACGTCCGACGTCTTGGGACCGAATTTCTCGAGCGTCGCGAGGCTCGGCGCCACCATGACCTTTCGCGCCGTTTGCTCATAGACTTCGTAGAAGTCGGGCAGCTTGGCTTGCAGGTCGGAGGCATCCTTGATGGTCCATTCCTCCTCGCCCTTCGGTCCATAGGGCTCCTGCAGGTTCCATGCTGTGGAGATGAACCAGTAGGCAAACTCTTGGAGCGTTACCCGGTCGCGAACCTTCTCGTCGTCGATGTCGGCGTAGGACGAGATGTCGTAGTAACCTTTCTCCACCGCTTCTTGCATCGCCTGCCAGAGCTTCGATTCCTTCGAGATTCCCCACTCCTTCGGGAACGTGTAGTGAAGGCCAATGTCGCTCACGAAATGCAGAATGTGCTCCACGACCTCCATCACCTGACCGGGCACGCTCCCCAATTCCATAATGATGTCGCAGATAGAGTTTTTGCTTTCGACGCGTTGCCATGTCGTCTCGTCTGGCTCGATGAAGCTCATGTCCCGACCCTTGGGAACGGGAATGGTTGTTTTGTACCGGTACAGGTTTTTGATGAGCTCTTCTTGGAGCGCGAGGTCCATTCTCTCGTCCTGTGGGAAAGTTTCCTTGATGGTCTCGGCCACTCTCTTCAGGAAGGCGTCCGGGGCATCGCCGCGCGCGATCAAAGTGATGCCGTACACGGTGAGCTTTTTCGTGAAGGGGCTGCCTTGGTGCACAACTCCGATAGAGGCCGAGAGCTCGCTTGGCCCCGACTCCCATCATCCGATCATCTCGGTATCAGGCATCCCGAGCGCCGTCATGGTGTTGAGAATCTTGCACCCGATCCTTGCCTCACCTCTCTGTGCCGCCAACCCTCTCGCTCGCATCGCTGAGCCCACGATAGCCTTGTAGCGATGGAACGTTGTCTCGACTTTGCTCCGTTTGCTGTAGCCCGATTCTGTGTGCCACTTTCGTTTGCCGAGCCGAGCTTGTGCTGCAATGTTGCGATTGCGCTGTCGGCTGCTCGCCGGCCCCGATGCGAGCAGGGCGCCCTTGCGCGGCGGTATCAGCACCCTCGGCGAGCGATGAGCGCTGTGATTCTCGATTGCCTCATAGACGCCGCCGGCGTCGTATGCGGTGTCAGCTCTGGCCGATGAGATGGGACTGTCGATCTGTCCGACAAGCGATGCAACCCGCGATGAATCGCGGGCTCTTTTGCTCGTCAGCTCGCCGGCGACGACTTCGCCACTCTGCTCGTCGACACACAGATGGAGCTTGCGATAGTCCCTGCTCTTTTGTGCTCTGCGCAGCTGGCCGGCGTGGACAGCGAGACCGCTGCTGTCGAACAAGATGTGCAACGGCGTCTTCTGCTTGACTGGGTAGAAGGGGACCTTACCCAGCTTCGGCTTGCGCCTCGAGATCGTGGTGTGATCGGGCACATCATTGTCTAGCTTCATCAGAGCGAACAACGACCGCAGCAATCCCTCGCTCTGCCTAGATGACAGATGAAACACCATGCCCAGGGTGACAGCCGTCTCGATGGCGTGGTTCGAGTATTTGCGTTGACGGCCCGGTTTCCTCCTCCTTGGCCGGGGCGCGTCCCAGTTCACAAGCTTGCCGGCGGTGAGCGAGATCCAGACGGTCAGGCTCCCGCGGTTGCGTAGACCCGCCTCATATTCACGCCAATTCCTCACGCGATAGGCCTTCTTCACATACTTCCGCTGAGTGCGTTTGAAAATGCTCATGGGGAACCTCGTATCCGCGAGTACAGGACAATTGTGGACCGAGATCACGAGTTGTGCACCAAGGCACCTACCGATTCCTTCTTTCCCAGCCGCGTGTCGACCAAGAATGATCGGGTGTCTTGGGAGCCAGTTGCGGAAGCTCGCAAGCCGTTCTGCTGGCCCAGCGTCACGGGGAGGTCAAGGCGATCGTTCTTCTTTCCGGTTCGCTCACTACGGAAGCGGACGAGACCTATTCCGATATTGCGGCACGCGCTATCTTCTGCCTCTACAGCGAGCAAGATGGATACGGCACGCCCGACTCGATGAAGAGAACATTCGACCGTTCTAAGAATGCCGCCAGCGAGCTCCTTGTCTACAAGGGCTCGCGGCACGGTGCCGAGCTCTTCATTCAAGACCCCTCTCTACCAACAACCCTGGTCGACTGGTTCGACGCGCGCCTGCGAGGGCCGCGAGACTGAGCCCCGGGTCGCGGCGCCTTCCGGATCTTGGCTAGAATGCGTCGATGAACGAGCACACCAATCGGCTCGCCGACGAGACCAGCCCCTATCTCCTTCAGCACGCCCACAATCCCGTCGCGTGGTATCCGTGGGGTGCGGAGGCCTTGGAGAAATCCAAGAAAGAAGACAAGCCCATCCTCCTCTCCATCGGCTACTCCGCCTGCCACTGGTGTCACGTCATGGAAAGAGAGTCCTTCGAGAGCGAAGAAGTTGCCGCTCTAATGAACGAGCATTTCGTATCCATCAAAGTGGACCGAGAAGAACGCCCGGATATCGACGACATTTACATGAGCGCGGTACAGATCATGACTGGCTCCGGTGGATGGCCACTGACGGTTTTCTTGACTCCCGATCTCAAACCCTTCTACGGCGGCACTTACTTTCCGCCCGACGATCGGTTTGGCCGGCCTGGCTTTTCGAGCGTGCTCAACGAGGTTGCTCGGATCTATGGCGAGCATCGGGGCCAGGTTGAAACGACCGCCGAACAGCTCACCGCGCACCTCCAAACGTTGGGGCAAACCAGCGCCAGCGCGGAGCTGCTCTCCCCGAACCTCTTGCGCGACGCGGTTCGCGAGCTCGCCGGCCGTTTCGATCCCCGCGACGGCGGATTCACGCCAGCCCCCAAGTTTCCCCCATCGGGCGCGATTTCGTTGCTGCTTCGCTTCCATCACACCCACGGCGACGAGGACGCACTCCAAATGGCGGAGCTCACGCTTCAAAAGATGGCGGCGGGCGGGATGTACGATCAACTCGGGGGAGGCTTTCACCGCTACTCCACCGACGCGCGGTGGTTGGTCCCCCACTTCGAAAAAATGCTCTACGACAACGCCCTTCTGGTTCCGGCTTACCTCGAGGCCTACCAGGTGACCGGCAAAGCGGAGTACCGACGCGTGGCAACAGAGACGCTGGAATACGTGCTTCGCGAAATGCAGGGACCGGAGGGAGGCTACTACTCCAGCCAGGACGCGGATAGTGAAGGCGTCGAGGGCAAGTTCTTCGTCTGGAGGAAAAAGGAAGTCGAGGCTCTCCTCGGAGATCGATCCGAGACCTTCTGCAATTACTACGACGTCACCGAAGGCGGCAACTGGGAGGAAACGAATATTCTCAACCGGCTCCTCTCCGACTCTCAAGATATCGACCCGAGCTCGGATGAGCTTTCGGAGGGGCGTCGCATTCTTCTCGAGGCGCGCGAGCAGCGAATCAAGCCCGGCCTCGACGACAAGGTCCTCACCAGCTGGAACGGCTTGATGATTATCGCCATGGCCCGGGGATTTCGGGTTCTCGGTGATCAGAAGTTTCTAGACTCGGCGGCGAAAACCGCGCGATTTGCACGAGAAACGCTCGTCAAGGACGGACGCCTGCTGGCCACTTACCGAGAGGGACGGGCGAAGCTTCCCGCGTATCTCGATGACTATGCGTTCCTCATGGGGGGGCTCCTCGAGCTCTACCAATCGGATTTCGATATCGCCTGGCTGGACGAAGCCACTCGGCTAGCCAAAGAGATGGTGCGATTGTTTTGGGATGAGAACCACGGCGGGTTCTTCTTTACCGGTTCCGATCATGAATCTCTCATCATGCGCTCAAAAACGGGCTACGACGGTGCCATCCCCGCCGGCAATGCGGTGGCCGCATCATACTTGTTAAAACTCGCTACCTACTCCGGGCAGTCCGATTTTGAGGCGCGGGGCCAGGAGACGATTCATGCGTTTCACGCTCAAATGAACCGCTCTCCTTCTGGTTTCGCGCAGATGCTCGCCGCACTGGACTATTACCTCGGAGCGAAACGGGAGGTCGCGGTCGTGGGTTCGGCGAGCGCGGCGACCACCAAAGACGCACTGGCAAAGATCTGGGGGCTCTTCACTCCCAACGAGGCGGTGGCGCTTCTCGATCCTTCGTGGCCCCACCGCAACGAAGTGGAGCAGAAGGTTCCATTGCTTACCGGAAAGACTCCAGCCAACGGCGAGCCTCGCTTCTACCTGTGCGAGAACTACGCCTGTCAGGCGCCGACCGAGAACCTTGAAGACGTTCTCGCGGCCTTGCGATCCCAGGCTTGAAGGAAACTTGGCCCACCGTGCTAACATAGAGGCATGAAGGTTCTCATAGGTCTCGCAACCGCTCTGCTCGTCTTGGGCGCCACGGACGACATGGAGCTCGACCTAGAGGCCCCGCGCATAGTCTTCCTGCCCATATCCGACCCCAGGTCGGGATTTAAGCTGACAGTCACGGTGAGGGTTACCGCCGAGCTCGAGGGCGAACCAGAAGACATGGAGAAATACTACTGCCTCGACGAAGAGTGGGATTGGGACGATGGCAGAAACCCGTCGCTTCACGAGGTGGACTGCGATCCCTTTGAACCGGGTATGGAGATCACTCGACGTTTCAGCAGCTCCAACCAGTACAAGCATCCGGGAACCTACACCGTCCGTCTGCGACTCAAAAACGGCCGGAAGATCGTCATCTCGGGCACGGCAAAGGTGCAGGTCAGAGGCGGGTAGCACCCCTAAAACTCGGCGACACGGCGAGTCACCGCCCCGGGCCGAGGGAGCCATCCTTGCGGGAAGTACAGCCAGACGCCATTCGTGAATACGGCGCCATCCGTTTCCGGTCTGACTATCACTACTCGCTTTTCGAATACTACCGAAGCGCGAAGATCCTGAGCCAGCTCGAAGGCTCCAGTATTGGTACCGCCGCGTCGGTTCTCGATGCCGGCTGTGGCGGTGGGGGCGTGGCGGTCTCCTTTGCCGAAGAATCCAAGTTCGCGGTCGGTTTGGATATCGTCGACCGGTTCACCGACGCGGGAGTGCGCCTTGCGAAGGAACATGGCGTCGCCAATGTCTCCTTCGTGCAAGGCGACGGCATTTCTCTTCCCTTCCAGGACGCCTACTTCGATGTTGTACTCTCGCATTCGGTCATAGAGCATGTGGAGTCTCCGGAAACTTACCTGAGTGAGTGTTTCCGCGTTTTACGACCTGGGGGCGTTCTCTTTCTTTCGACTCCCCCGTATTACTCCTCCTCCGGCTCACATCTGGCAAGGCTCAAGATTCCAATTCCGTATCAGCTTCTCCTCCCACGAAGCTGGGCCTTCCGCCTGAACTTCTATCTAGCCGGCAAGCACCCCTCTTGGTTGGAACAGCAAGGGGAGTCGAACTCCTGCCACATGATCGCTGCTCGGGGAGAGAAGAAGAAGGACGATCTTCTTCAGAAGGTCACCGTCTCCGTGGTGCGCCGATGGCTAGAGGGAACCGGTTTTCGATTGGTGAAGGAAAAACGTCAAATGAGCGGCTTCTTCGCTCGACGCGTGCCCGGCGTCTTGCGCCGGTGGTTGGAGCGAAACCGCCTCACGCAAAGCGTCATCTACAGTAATCTCGAGTACCTTCTCATGAAACCCGAATCCCGAACCGGGCGAACGGCTTCGCAATCCTTGGAGAAAGACCGCTGGGTACGAGCATAGCGGGCCGACCGAAGCTCCCGATGGCTGATTCCCCATCGCCTCGAGAGCGTCCCCGTCCCTTTCTCAAGTGGGCAGGCGGCAAAACGACGCTGATCGAAGAGATCGTCAAGCGCGTGCCACCAACAGAAACCTTCACGCGATATGTGGAGCCTTTCGTCGGCGGAGGTGCGCTCTTTTTTTGGATTCGCCACGAGCTTCCCTATCTTGCGTGCCGCATCGCCGATCGCAATCCACTCTTGACGAACACTTATATTGTCGTTCGAGACGCCGTGGATGAATTACTCTCGGGGCTAGAGGTTCATGCGCAAAAACACTCACCCGAACACTACTATGAGGTTCGTCGGAGCCATCCCACCGATCCGGTCGAGCGGGCTGCTCTCTTTATCTATCTCAACCGCACCTGTTACAACGGACTCTGGCGCGTCAACCGGCGAGGTGAGTTCAACGTACCATTGGGCAAATACACCAACCCCAAAATCCTTGACGAAAAGAACCTTCGACTCGTTTCTCGAGCCCTTCGAGATGTTGAGATCTTGTGCGTAGACTTCGAAGAAGCAGTGAGTGACTGTGGTCGAAACGATTTGATCTACTTCGATCCCCCGTATCAGCCCCTTTCTGCGACCAGCCGCTTCACTGCCTATACCTCGGAAGGATTCGGAACTGAAGAGCAAGGGCGGCTGGCACGGGTGTTCGGGAATCTGAGGAAGAAGGGCGCGTTCGTTGTTTTATCGAACAGCGACGCCGAGATCGTAAGGTACCTTTATCGAGGACTGAGTCCGAGACCGACGCTGGATCGCGTCCGCGTCCCCCGCTCGATCAACTCCAAGGCGAAAGGCCGTGGCGCCATCGATGAACTGCTGATCTACGGCGCCGGGGATTAAGGAGTGTGAGTAGATGAAGTTGTTTTGGTTGACCGCGTGGGTGGTGGCGACGGCGTTGTCGCCCTTTCAGGTCGAGCCCGAGTACGTTTCCCCCAGCGGGAAAAAGTACTACGGCTCGCCCGACGCTCGCGGGGTGATCGCAGAAGCACAGGCCCGACTCGCCGAGGATCCTGAGAACGTGGAGCTTCTCATAGAGTTAGGATTGATTTATGGGTCTTTGAAGCACTACCGCCAAGCCATCGAAACCTACTCCCGCGGCATCGAGCAAAAGCCCGACTGGGCAGCGCTCTATCGACACCGTGGGCATCGCTACATCACCGTTCGCAACTTCACTAAAGCGCAGACAGATCTAATAAAGGCTCGCCAACTCGATCCCGAAAGCTTCGACATTTCGTATCACCTCGCGCTCTCACACTACTTGACGCGGGATTTCGCGGCGGCTGTGACCGCCTACCAGAATAGTCTCGACATCGCGACCAACGATGACGACCGAATCGCCGCCTCCTACTGGCTCTACCTATCCCTCCGCCAGCTCGATCGGGACAAAGAGGCCCAGGCCGTTTTGGCGCCGATCCGACCTGCCATGAGGGTCGAACGCATGGTGGCCTACTTCAAGCTCCTCGCCTTCTACAAAGGACGATTAGACGAAGACGAGCTCATCGATTCGGAAACTGTGTCGACTCTGGAGCTCGCGACATACGGCCACGGTCTCGCCAGCCAGTACCTCTTCAACGGAGAGGAGGCGAGAGCTCGCAAGCTCCTCCAAAAGATCGTCGCGGGCCCCTATTGGCCGGCCTTCGGGTATATCGCCGCCGAGTCGGAACTCAAACGGGCCGAGTAGGCACCGGCGTCTGGCTAGGCTGATTACTGGCAACCTCTTGTTTTCACGCCAGAAACGTTTCAGCACGCACGCGTCGGGTCAGAGCGATAAAATGAGTTTTGCTGTGAACAAGCGCCACCTGCCACGATGGCTCGTTACTGTGGCCCTGCTCGCACTAACCAGCTGCGGTGAGGATGACGCGCCAGACGTGACCGGACCGTCCGAGTCCACTCCTATCGTTGGAACCTTCACCGGTACTTGGCTCCGCGTCGCAAACTTGAGCTCGGATTTGAACGGATCCAGAATCCGCCTCGACGGAAGGACCTTTCGTGAACGGCTCAGTTACCCGGCGGTGACGAGCTACCAGCGCATCGAGCCGGGATCCCATCGCATCGTTTTCATACCCCCGCCAAAGTCTGGCGTCGACCCCCGCACCGTCGATCTCAAGACGACTTTCGACATCGGCCCGAATGACGCTGTGACGATCATTGCCTCCGGCCTGGTGGACACCCGCACGCTCAGGGTGACCGACATCCAAGACGATCTCGCTCCCAGCGGGGAACGAGCACGGATACGCCTCATCAACGCGATGTTGGACTTTCCGTCGCCTCTCGGTCTTTGGGAGAATCGCCGCACCGCCCTCGTGCGTCGTGTCGAGTACCTAGAACAAGCGCCCTATCGGAACCTCGACGCCGGCAACTACCCCTTGGAGGTGCGCCGTACGGGAACGACGGAAGCCTTGCTACCCGTCGTACCGTACGGCCTGGCGAGAAACGCGACCTACACGATGTTCGCCTTCGGAACCCTGCGCCGGGAAGACCTCGACGCGACGCTCGTTTTGGATTCGAGCGAGGGTGTCGCCACGCAACGCGCCCGGTAACCACTCTCCCGCTTTACACCTTCTTCTTCTTCCAGTTGCCTCGTCGAAAGAGGATGATCCCCACGAGCGCGGATAACGAGTACGACACGGCGATAGAAATGAAGACTCCCGCCGGCCCCACATCAAGAGGCTTCGCCAGGACATAGGCCAACGGAATCTGAAATAGCCAGAAACAAAAGAAGTTGATCCACGTCGGCGTGGCGGTGTCACCGGCCCCGTTGAATGCTTGCATCATGACCATGCCCCAAGCGTAGAACACGTAACCGCAACTGATGATGCGCAGGCTCCGGATTCCGACTGACGACACTTCGGAATCGCTTGTGAAGACGCGTATGATCTCGGGTGCAAAAAAAAGAAGCACTACCGTGACCACCGCCATGAACATCATGTTCCACATCCCGGTCAACCACACCGCGCGCTCCGCCCGCTCGGGCTTTCGAGCCCCCAAGTTTTGTCCCACCAGCGTTGCAGCAGCATTGCTCAAGCCCCACGACAGAAGAATGACAAAGATGACGATGCGAATAGAGATTACGTACCCGGCGAGTACGAGGCTTCCGAATGTGGCGAGTATACGGATGAGTCCGACGTAGCTCGCGGTGGCGATGAGCATTTGACCAACACCGCCCGCCGACAAGCGGAGCAGTCGCACGATGACGCCTAAGTCGACCGCAATATCCTCACGGATCATTTGCAAACGCTTACTTCTCTGGAATCGCCAGAACTGGTAGAGCACTCCGGTGCCGCGTCCGATGGTGGTCGCCACCGCCGCTCCCATGAGACCGAGTTCCGGGAAGGGGCCGAGACCAAAGATCAGGCAAGGGTCCAAGACCAGATTGATCGCGTTTGCGATCCACAGCGCCCGCATCGCGGTGGTGGCGTCGCCTACACCCCGGTAGATCGCGTTGTTCAGAAAGAGCAGCAGGATAGTGACCATTCCAGCGTACATCACGCGGGTATAGGTGCTACCCATCTCGACCGTCTCCGCCGAGGCTCCCATCAATCCGAGGAGCTGCGGTGCAAAAATAGCACCCGCAATGCCAAAGACCACCGCGGTCACCATTCCGACAAAGATGGCTTGGATTCCGGCCCGCGCCGCGCCCCGCCGGTCTTTCTCGCCGGTTCGCCGCGCCACCATCGCGGTCGTCGCCATGCTGAGCCCCACCGCAACGGCGTAAATGAACTCGAGCATGGATTCGGTGAGGCCCACTGCCGCGAGAGCGTGAGAGCCGAGTCGCGCAACGAAAAAGGCATCGCAAACCGCGAAGACCGATTCCCCTGCCATCTCCAAGACCATTGGAACGGCAAGAAGCCCCACCGCGCGGTTCAAGCTTCCTTTGGTGAAGTCCCTCTCCGTTCCCCGGAGAGACTCCCGTACCGAAGCCCAAAAGCCAGGTTCATCCGCTTCCTCGGTCGTCCGGACCTGTTCAGTCGATTTCAATTCTCTTGCTCCAAAGAAATGTTTCGCCGCTCGAAAAGAGCTAGACGTCGTACCCGCCAGCGAACACCTGAGGTTTCAAGACAAGGAAAGGAAAGCCGCGGTGGCGAGGAGGACTAGCTCCGGTTGCCGCGTCGAGACGCTCGGGCGCGTTGCCCGAGTGTCAGTTGGAGGTGTGCATAAGAGCTAGGTTGTACCGCAAACTTCGCGGAGTCTTCAAGAAGGCCCGAGCCTTTTCGCCAGCTCGTCGAACCAATGCAAAATCGGGATGGCGTGCCATGACTTACTGAATTCTCGTGGTGACGGGCAGGGTTGGCCGCACACTCAAACTAACACACCCGCGGCCGAGGCGGAAAATCACGGATGCTGTCAGGGTGTTTTAGACGTCGCTCGAGCGCGGTTTCTGAGCCGGTGTCGATGAAGGGCTAGGGCGCCTTTTCGTTCGCGCGCTGCACGGTCTCCAAGCGGGCCTGTGCCCGCTCCGACGCCTCGCGGGCCTCGCGTACTTTGTCCACATCGTAGGCGACGCCGAACTCTTCCAAGCGTGCGTGTGCACGCTGGCGAGCCGATTCCGCCCTTTGGAGATCGATGTCCCCAGCAAGTTCCGCCGAGCTCACGAGTAAAGTGACTTTGAAGGGAAGAACCTCGGCGAAACCCCAGGTCACGCTCACCAGGTCCTCTTTTGTTCCAACGCGATAACGGACAGTGCCGGCCTTCAGCTGAGTCAGAAACGGCGTGTGCCCGGGAAGCACACCGAAGTACCCTTCCTTACCAGGTGCTTCGATCTCGTCGACGGCCTCGCGGACCGCGACTCCTTCGGGGGTCACGATTTCTAGTTCGATTTGGTTGGGCATGAGCTATGCGGCGTCGGCCATCTCCTTGGCGCGCTCGAGGGCCTCTTCGATCCCGCCCACCATGTAGAAAGCCTGTTCCGGGATGTCGTCCATTTCGCCTTCCACAATGCGCTTGAATCCTGCGACAGAATCCTTGAGCGGCACGTACTTCCCTTCGCGGCCGGTGAACTGCTCGGCTACGAAGAAAGGCTGTGAAAAAAACCGCTGGATCTTGCGGGCCCGAGTCACCGTGATTTTGTCTTCCTCGCTGAGCTCGTCGATGCCAAGAATGGCGATGATGTCCTGAAGATCCTTGTAGCGTTGCAGAATCTCCTTCACCGATCGCGCCACACCGTAGTGCTCCTCTCCGATGATACGCGGATCCAAGATTCGAGAAGTGGATGCGAGAGGATCTACGGCGGGGTAGATCCCGAGCTCGGCGATTTGTCGCGAGAGGTTCGTTGTGGCGTCCAAGTGAGAAAACGTGGTTGCCACCCCGGGATCGGTGTAATCGTCCGCGGGAACGTAGATGGCCTGAATCGACGTGACCGAGCCTTTGGTCGTCGACGTGATGCGCTCCTCGAGCTCACCCATCTCCGAGGCCAACGTCGGCTGATATCCGACCGCGGAGGGCATGCGTCCCAGTAGCGCCGACACCTCCATCCCCGCCAGTGTGTAGCGGTAAATGTTGTCGATAAAGAGCAGGACGTCTTGACCTTCCTGATCGCGAAAATGCTCGGCCACTGTCAGACCGGTGAGTCCGACGCGTAGACGAACTCCAGGCGGCTCGTTCATTTGGCCGTAGACCAGCGCCGTCTTCTCGAGGACGCCCGACTCCTTCATCTCGAGCCACAGGTCGTTGCCTTCTCTCGTCCGCTCGCCGACGCCTGAGAACACGGAATAACCACCGTGCTTGGTGGCGATGTTGTGAATAAGCTCCATGATGATGACCGTCTTACCGACGCCGGCTCCGCCGAAGAGACCCACCTTGCCGCCACGGAGGTACGGTTCGAGGAGATCGATGACCTTGATACCGGTCTCGAACATTTCGAGCTCGGTGCTCTGCTCCACGAAGGTCGGTGCGGGACGGTGAATGGGCAGCTTCTCTTTGGTTTCGATGGGCCCTAGTTTGTCGACCGGCTCGCCGAGGACGTTCATGACTCGGCCAAGACACTCTTTTCCGACCGGCACCGAGATGGGCTGACCGGTGTCCAAGGCCTTCATTCCTCTCACCACGCCGTCGGTGGCCTTCATCGAAACCGTACGGACGCGGTTTTCACCGAGGTGCTGCTGGACCTCGACCACGATATCCACCGGCACCGAGGACAGCTTCTCCTCGTCGACGATGCGTATGGCGTTGTAGATAGCGGGGAGTTGGCCGCTTTGAAACTCGACGTCCACGACGTTTCCGATTACCTGCACCACGCGACCGACGTTCGCGTGCTTCCAGATGGTCATCCTCGTTTGCTCCTCTCCTGATTCACTTCAGGGCTTCGACGCCACTCACCACCTCGAGAATTTCATTGGTGATGGATGCTTGGCGGACCCGGTTCATCGTTAGCGTCAAATGATCGATTAACTCGCTTGCGTTCTTGGTCGCACTGTCCATGGCGGTCATGCGTGCCGCCTGCTCGGCCGCGCCGGATTCCAAGAGCGCGCGCCAGACCTGGTACTCCACGTGGGTGGGCAGGAGATCGGTGAGGATCTCCTTGGCGGTCGGTTCGTAGATATGTTCCTCGGGCCGCTCGAAGCGTAGTTTCTCGAGCGGAAGGAGCCGTTCTGCTACGACATCCTGCTGCATGACGTTCTTGAATTGGTTGTAAATGATGAAGACCGCGTCGAGCGAGCCTTCCATGTATCGGTCCACGATCGGCTTGGCCACTTCCCTGCAATGCTCATATGTGAGATCCCGGAAGATGTCCACGTACTCACTTCGAATCGTGAAGTGCCTACGGCGGAAAAAATCCCGGGCCTTTTTGCCGACTACCTGCAGCCCTAGGTCCCCGGCGTTTGACTTCTCGAGAAAGGACATCGCTTCCTTCAAGATGTTCGCGTTGAAGGCGCCGGCGAGACCCTTGTCCGCAGTGATCACCACGACTTCCACCCGCCGAGGCTCACGGACCGCCAACAAAGGGTGCGCGCTGGGGTCGGCGCGAGTCGCCAAGCTGTTCAACACCTCCAGCATCTTAAGAGCGAATGGCCGTGCGGAAAAAATGCGATCTTGTGCGCGGCGTAGCTTGGCGGCGGAGACCATTTTCATCGCCTTGGTGATCTGTTGCGTGTTCTTGATGCTCCGCACACGGCGGCGAAGATCTAATAGGCTGGGCATTCTCGATCCGTAATTTTCCTAAGCTCGCCCTTGCTAGGCTGCCGATTCCTCGTTTGAGGATCCATATTCTTCTTTGAAGTTCGTGATCGCTTGGGACAACTCCTTCGTCAAGTCGTCGTCCAGTTTTTTCTTCTCGGCGATGGCGGCCAGAGTCCCGGGATGACGATCGTCGAGGAACTTGTAAAGCCCCACCTCGAACGCTCCGCATTCCGACACCGCCAGATCATCGAGGAACCCGTTGTTGGCGGCGAAGATGATCGCGATCTGCTTCTCCACCGGCAGCGGTTGGTACTGGTCCTGCTTCAGGACCTCCACCAAGCGCTCACCCTTGGCGAGCTGCGCCTGGGTCGCCTTATCGAGATCGGATCCGAACTGTGCGAAGGCGGCCATTTCCCGATACTGTGCGAGATCGAGCCGCATCGTTCCCGCCACCTGTCGCATCGCTCGGATCTGCGCCGAACCTCCCACACGACTGACGGAGTTACCGACGTTGACGGCCGGACGGACGCCGGAATGGAAGAGGTCGGATTCTAGATAGATTTGTCCGTCGGTGATGGAGATGACGTTGGTCGGCACGTAGGCCGAGATGTCACCGGCCTGCGTCTCGATGAACGGGAAGGCGGTCAGCGAGCCCGCACCTAAATCGTCGCTCAGCTTCACCGCGCGCTCAAGTAGCCGCGAGTGCAGATAGAAGACATCGCCTGGATAGGCCTCGCGTCCCGGCGGGCGCCGGAGCAACAGTGAGATCTCACGATAGGCTGCCGCATGTTTCGATAGGTCGTCGTAGATGCACAGGGCGTGGCCACCGTTGTAAAGAAAGTGCTCGCCCATAGCGCATCCGGAGTACGGTGCGATGTATTGGAGCGGTGCTGGCTCGGAGGCCGATGCCACCACGACGATGGTGTGCTCCATGGAGTCGTGCTCTTCGAGCGTCTTCACCACCTGAGCCACCGTGGATTGCTTCTGGCCCATCGCCACGTAGATGCAAATAACGCCTTTGCCCTTCTGATTGATGATCGCGTCCACGGCGATGGCGGTCTTTCCGGTCTGTCGGTCGCCGATAATGAGCTCCCGCTGTCCACGACCGATGGGGATCATCGCGTCGATCGCCTTGATACCAGTTTGTAGCGGCTCCTTCACCGGCTGGCGCTCCACCACGCCGGCGGCAACGCGCTCGACGGGATTGAACTCCTTGGTCAGGATCGGCCCCTTACCATCTATCGGTCGGCCGAGCGCGTCCACGACGCGACCGACCATGGCATCGCCAACCGGCACCTGGAGAATCCGCCCCGTTCGCTTCGCGGTGTCCCCTTCCTTGATATGGGTTGTCTCGCCGAAAAGCACTAGGCTGACCGATTCCTCTTCGAGGTTCATCGCCAGACCGAAGACTTCGTGAGGTAGCTCGACTAGCTCACCGTACATCACCCGCTCGAGGCCGTAGATGCGCGCGATCCCGTCGCCGGCCGAAACGACGGTGCCGACCTCGGAGACGTCGACGCCGGTCTCGTATTCTCCGATCTGCTCTCTAAGGACTTTGGTTATCTCGCCCGCTTTGATCTCCATTTACGTCTTACCCTCACTTTGTTAATAACGTCGATATGCGTCGCCCTACTCACCGCGCTCGCCTTTGGGCGGTCAATATACGAAGTAGCCAGTGTCCGGCTGGTCAGACGCCCCCGGCCGTCAAAATACGGCGTTGCTACTATCAACCTCGTCAGACGGCGGTTTCAAGAACTTCCAAACTCAATGCGTCGAGAGGAGACGCTCCTTGACTCGCGCCAACTGTGTCGTCACGCTCGAGTCGTAAATCAGGTTACCGATCTTGATGACGAGCCCTCCCACGAGCTCGGGGTCGGTACGAAACTCGGCGTGTACGGTCTTCCCGGTGATTTCGCTGAGTCTCCCGATTAGCATCTTCTCTTCCTTCTTGGAGAGCGCATAGGAACTTACCACCTCCGCCTTCTCGACCTTTTCGTGCTCATCCACCTGTCGCCGATAGGCGGCTTGCACCATCGGAAGGACCGGCATCCGCTCCTTAGCAGTCATGACTCTGAGAAGATTCATCGTAATGCGGCTCAATTTCTTCTTGCCGAACAGCTGCTCCACGATGGCGACGCGCTTCGACGAGACGACGGCCGGGCTCCCCAACGCCTGATCGAGGTCGGGGTTCGACTCGAGCACGGCGGCAACGTCGCGGAGCTCACGATCAATCCGCTCCGAATCTTCCTTCTCTTCGAGCACCACCTGAAACAGGGCCCTCGCGTAGCGGTTGGCGACAACTAGCGCTTCTCCGGAGATCTTCACCGAACCTCCCCTAGTTTTTCCAGCCCTTTTTCGAAGAGCCGGCGGCGGTCGTCGTCGCCGATCTGCTCACCAATCTTCTTGCGAGCCAGCTCCACCGATAGTTCCGCCGCGCGGGCCGTCAGCTTCCGGCGCGCCAACTCTAGCTCGTCCGCAAGCTCTCTCTTGGCGTGCTCTGCGAGACGTACTGCCTCAGCCTGTGCCGCCTCCAGGATCCGTTGACGCTCTGCTTCGGCCTGGGCTAACCCCTTCTCTCGCGCTTCAGCGATTTCCTGATCCAGCCCCTCCAGACGAGCCTTCGCCTCCTTACGTTCGGCTTCCGCCCGCTCTCGCTTCCCGACCGCTTCCGCCAGATCTTTCCGGATCTGCTCGGTTTTCGCGTCGAGGTAGTTGCCGAGCGGCTTCCTCAACAGGTACACCAACGCGCCGGCCAAAATCACGAAGTTGATGACGCGGAAGAGTAGATCGAGTCCGTGTCCGCCTTCCTCGGATGAGGCCTCGACCACTCCGGCTCCACCAATAAGAAAGACAAGAAAGCCTAGGACGATGAAGACAAGCTTCAAGCCGCCGTCCTCCCGAGGATGCGAGAAGCGATCTTCGCCGCCAACCGATCGGACTCAGACTCGAGAGACTTGAGCGCCGCTTCGCCTTGCTGTCGAAGCTCCTCTCGCGCTCGCGCCATTTCCTGGAGAGTCTTCTCACGCTCGGCGCCGAAGTGGCGATCCGCCTCGGCTTGACCAGCGGCCCGAGCCTTGTCAAGAACCTGATAGCCTTCGTCCCGGGCACGACCCATCGCTTCGCGGTGCGTGGCGAGGATCTCCTCAACCTCCTTCGTCGTTTCCGCACGGATGGTCTCTGCTGCGTCGATCCGACCTTGGCGTTCTTGCATCGCGCCGGCCAGCGGCTGAAAGAAAAATCGGCCGAGCACAAGGACGAGGGCAAAAACGAGTGCTGTAATAATGAGGGCGGAAAAATCGACGCTGATCAACCTAGCTCCTCGGCGAGTGCCTAGTCTCTTCGTAACTATCGTGAGTTTTGTGCGATATGACTCGCACAAAGTCTTTAAAGATAACATGCCGGAAGGGCTCCGTCAACGAACCGAGCCCTTTAAAGGGCGAGACTTACCGGCGTTCTGCCGCGACCAATAGCAGCACCCGCCGCCCGGCTAGCTTGAGATTGGCAACCAGGTATTTTGGCGGCCAGCAGGAACTTATGAGACGCCAACTGGACGCCCAACAAGATCTACGAGACGCCTGGCTACCTCCGCTAGTGGCGACCGGGTATTTTGGCGTCGAGCCTGAAGGGGCCGGCCGCCTAGGATTCGGGGCTCACACCACGACGATTCTCGCCTGCTCTTCCGAAATGACGCGACCGATCCTGGCCGCCGCGGCCTTTTTGGCGGAGAGTGCTTGCCGGAAGGATTCGTCTTTCGCCTCGGGAACGGCGATGAGCAGCCCGCCCGAGGTCTGCGGATCCAGTAGTAATTCGGCGAGATGGCGATCAACCTGGCCGGCGATCTCGAGGATATCCTCGACGTAGCTGCGATTTGTCTCTAGCCCCCCCGTCACGTGGCCCTTCTTCTGGTGGTGCATCGCCTCGGGAAGGAGCGGCACCGATTCAGAATCTATCTCCAGGGTCCCGGAGCTCGCGCGCGCCATTTCTGCGCCATGCCCAAGCAATCCAAAGCCGGTGATGTCGGTCGCGGACGAGACCCCGATCTCCTGCATCACTTCGGAGGCAGCTCGGTTGAGCGTAACGAGGTTCCGATGAAGGGCAGCGCCCGCATTGTCGCTCAGCTTCCCTTTCTTGAGCGCCGTCGAGAGAACGCCGGTACCGATGGGCTTGGTGAGATAGAGCAGGTCGCCCGTCCGAGCACCACCATTGCTGACCAGTGCATCCCGCTTTGCCCTGCCGGTTACCGCATAACCCAATTTCATTTCGGGGTCTTGCACGGTATGACCACCGAGGAGCACCGCGCCCGCCTCGTGGAGCTTGTCGTGCCCGCCGCGTAGCATCTCGGCGAGAATCGAAAAGTCGACACCGGTTTTAGGAAACCCGACGATGGAGAGCGCGGTCATGGGAGTCGCGGCCATGGCGTAGAGATCAGACAGCGAGTTGGCGGCGGTCGCCGCCCCATAGATGTAAGGGTCGTCGACGATCGGAGTGAAGAAGTCTACGCTCTGAACGAGGGCGTCGCTCCCGTTCTCTCCGTCCAAAAGATACACCCCCGCGTCGCTGGCCTGACGGTAATCGGCCAGTACGCGAGGGTTCTCGTTTTTCGGCAAGCCTCCCAGAACCTGGGCGAGGTCCAATGGACTCAGTTTGGACGCTCACCCGGCACAGGTGACTAGCTCGGTGAGCCTCCTGTTTTTCTTCAACGCTTTCAGCATTTTTTCGTTCCTTGCCAACAGGGTGCCGGGGTGTCACTTCACCCCAAAAATTTGTTTCTTTTCTCTCTGTGCCCCAGCGGTTGGCTCGAGCGGCTTCTTGGTCGTCACGCTCTTCATCGAACAATGACCCTCGAACTGAGCGCCTTCCTCGACGACGAGAATCTTGGTGTGGATCTCTGCATCGACCCGCGCGGTCCGGTGAAGCTCGACGCGCTCGCTCGCCCGCACCTTACCTTGCACCTTCCCGCTGATGAAGATCGATTCCACATCGATCTCCGCGTTGACATCCGCCGTCTCGCCAATCACCAAGCTCTTTCCCGTCCGTACGCTCCCCTGGAACTTCCCGTCGATGCGCAGCGTGTCCTTGAAATTGAGCTCGCCGGTTAGGTCTGTTTCGCTATCGAGAAAGCCGGAAAGATCTCCCGCTGCCTCACCCTTCATTTTCAATGTTGCCCCCTTTCCGGCGCACACTTTGTTGAACGATACATCTCTTTCTGTTGTTTCTCTCTTGTCAGGTGAGCTCAGCGGATGCGCGATAGCTTCGCACGAGCTCCGCGGAGCAGTATCTCGTAAAGGCGGTTGAGCTCCTCCTCGGAGTGATAGGAGAGCTCGATGCTTCCGGCACGACCCTTTCGTAGGATCCGCACCCGGGTGCCCAGGACCTGGCGGAGCCGACCCTCGGCGGCGCGGGTATTTGGATCGGTGCGAGGGGACTTGGTCTTCTTCTTTACCGACCGGCTCCGCTCGGTAAGCAGCGTCTTCACACGCCGCTCGACCTCACGAACGGAAAGTCCTCTTTCCACGACCTCGCGGGCAACGCCGATCTGGGCCTCGGCACCCCCCAGTGCCAGGAGTGGTCGGGCGTGACCGGGGGAGATTTGTTGCTGGGCGATGGCCTTCCGAATGGCGGCCGGTAAACGCAGCAGCCGAAGCATGTTGGCTACCGTGGATCGGTCCTTGGAGACGCGCGCTGCGATCTGCTCCTGGGACAAACCGAGATCCGAAATCAGTCTCTGGTAGGCACCCGCCTCTTCGATGGGGTTCAGCTCTTCTCGCTGGATGTTCTCGATGAGTGCCAGCTCGAGAAGCTGGGACTCGCCAACTTGCCGGACGACCACCGGCACTTTCTGGAGCCCGGCCAGCCGGGCGGCTCGCCAACGCCGTTCTCCGGCGATGAGTTGATAGCGTCCGGCGAGACGTCGAACCAGGAGCGGTTGCACGAACCCTTGGTTCGACAGCGACTCCGCCAGCTCGCGGAGCTTCTCCTCCCCCATGTGTTGTCGCGGCTGGAAGGGGTTCGGATCGATGCGCTCGATGTCGACCTCCGCCCAATTGTTGGCGGCGCCGACGGGGGCTTCCGGGAGCAGGGCGGATAATCCTTTACCGAGCGCCTTGCGTTTCATGCTTCAGGATCTCCTTGGTAAGCGATAAATACGCCTCCGCCCCTTTGGACCGAATGTCATACAGAAGAATCGGTTGGCCATGGGAAGGTGCCTCGGCGAGCCGGATATTGCGGGGCACGACGCTTTCGAAGACCGCCCCTCGGAAATGCTTCCGGACGTCGTCGATGACTTGGGAGGAGAGGTTCGTCCGCTCGTCGAACATCGTCAAGAGAATGCCCTCGATCGTGAGCTCAGGGTTGAAACTCTGCTGAATTCTCTCGACGGTGGACATGAGCTCGCTCATTCCCTCCAGCGCAAAGAACTCGCACTGCAGGGGAATGAGAACCGAGTCGGCAGCCACCAAGGCGTTCACCGTAAGCAACCCCAAGGAGGGCGGACAGTCAATGAGCACATAGTCGAACTTCGAGACGACCGGCGCCAGAATGTCCTTGAGCCGAAACTCTCGGCGCGACTCGCCCACCAACTCGATCTCCGCACCGGTCAAATTGCGCTCCGACGTGATCGCCTTCAAGTGTTCGAGCGACGTGTCCACGATCAAGCTCGTGACCGGTTTCTCCTCGATGAGGGCGTCATAAATGGTCCCGTTTCGAGATTTCGGCCTAAGACCTAGCCCACTCGTGAGGTTCGCCTGGGGATCTACATCCACGACGAGCGTGCGGGCCTCGGCCGCGGCGAGGGAGGACCCTAGGTTGATCGCGGTGGTGGTCTTTCCGACACCACCCTTTTGGTTAGCTATAGCGACGATTTTGCCCATAAAGCGGAAAAGCACAGCATAGCATGACGCCCATCCCAGCTGGAAACCATGAAGTGTCGACAAGTGCCACCCACTTGGTGATCGTAAGCGAGTGTTGCACGTGAAACAGTTCTGATATAAACAGTTTCAGGTGCCCCAGGCTCATAACGATGCTAGCCCCTGAATACGTCACCGGACTCGCCGACGCCAGCGGGTCTTTCACCTTCAGCCGCGCCGCAGGCAACATCTCGGTTTACTTTTCGCTTCGTCTACCCGAGCAGGACCGGGTCATCCTGGAGGGCCTTCAGAGTTATTGGGGCGGGGGTAGCATTTATCCGGTCTCGCCCGGGGGGCTCTACTACCGCGTCACGCGCCATAACGAGTTCCTCCCCGTTGTAGACCATTTCGACCGCTACCCTTTGCAGGGGCACAAGCGAGAGGCCTTTGGCATCTGGAGGGAAATGGTGGAGATCAAATCGCGGTTCCGTCACCCGGACCGCGAGCGGCTCGATGAGTTGGCCGAAAGACTTTCATTGCTCACGGTGTCTCGCGCCTCTCCCCGAGCTTCTCGAAGACGACCAGCCACGCCTTGAGCTGGGGGGCCAGGGCGGTCTGCGCCTCTAGCTTGAGCAGGGGGATGCTGGCTCCCCACCGCACTAACTCCTCGCTACGCTCCTGGCCCGTGAACAAGAGAAGTCTTCCTGCCGGCTCGAGCCAATCGGCCATTTTCGAAAGGCAGCTCTCGGGCAACGCCACGCCACGACTCGTAATGGTCAGGAACGGGACGTCTGGAACGAAGTCTTCCCACCGTCGGCGGACCACTCGCGACCCTTCGAGCGCCAGGATCGACAGCGCTTCCTCCAGAAAAACCGCTCGTCGGCGGTTGGGCTCGAGCAGGGTCCAGTGATTGGCCGGACGCGCGACGGCCAAGGGAAGGGCGGGGCTGCCCCCACCGGAACCGATATCGAGAGCCGCGCCGGTGCGGTCGGGGAGCCATCGAAGGGCGTCGAGAGGCTCCGCCACGTAACGCGGAAAGCGTTCGTCACCATCTCGAAATCCCGAGAGATCGACCGCTTTGCTCCACTCGTCGACCAAGTCATCGAGCTTGACCAGCTGCGTGACCTGGGCGCTGCTCAGGGGGATGTCTGGTCTGCGGAGGCGGTCTTCGAGACGGTTTGGCAAGCCACTCTCCTCTGGCAGGTACGGGGTTCCTGGTTGGGGTGCGAGGATTGGAACGTCAGTCTTCGGGAAGGATGGTGATGCGCTTCAGGAAACCGTCGCCGTCGCTCTCGGTCGTGACCCCCTCTTCCTCGGCCACCGCCATATGAACAATGCGCCTCTCATGGGGATTCATCTGCCCGAGGGCTTCTTTGTCTCCAGTGAGCTTGACCCTTTCGGAGACCTTTTGAGCGATCTGCCGGAGCTCCTCTTCCTTGCGCATTCGGAAGCCATCGCAGTCGGCAACGACACGCCGACCGGAAAGACGCGTCGCGAAGACACGGTTGAGCAGGTACTGGAAGGTCTCTAGGAGCTCCGCTTTCTCCTGCAGCACGTCGTCCCGATCCGGGCCACTCACCTCCACGAGTATGTTCTCATCCGTCGACTCGACCTCGACGCGGAGGTCGAATCCCATGCGCTCTACCACCTCAGTTTGGAAGGCTCGAACCTCTTCCTCGATACTCATGTTCCTCCACTCGTCGTCGGTTGCCGCGGCGGCCGTCAGACGGCCGTCTGGGCGCTCGCTTTCTTCTTCTTCTTTTTCTTACCCCCAGCCGTACTCGCCTGTTCCTGCTCGCCCTCCGTCAGCATCCGGTTGGTCACGGTCTGCTGACCCAGGGAGACCAAATTGTTCACGAACCAATACAACACCAAGCCGGCTGGAGCCCAGGCCAAGATGAAGACGAACACCACCGGCATGAAGGCCATGATCTTGGCCTGCACCGGATCGGCAGAGGTTTGGGGGCTCAATCTCTGAATCGCGACCTGGCTGACACCCATCAAAATGGGCAACACGAAGAAGGGATCGAAGTTGGAAAGATCTTGGATCCAGAGAATCCACGGAGCTTGACGTAGCTCGATCGAAACCATCAGCAACCGGTAGAAGGCGAAGAAGAAGGGGATCATGAGGAGCATCGGCAGGCACCCCGACAACGGGGAGACGTTGTGCTCCTTGTACAAACCGTAGACCTCCTTGTTCATGTCCTGCCGACGGGGGTCGGTTGGCTTGAGCTTCTTGTACCGCTCCTGGATTCTCTTGATTTGCGGACTGAGCTTCTGCATCTTCTGCATCGAGACGTAGCTGTGGTGCTTGAGGGGAACGAGGAGGACGTTGATACTAATCGTCAGCAGGACGATCGACCATCCGAAGTTGCCGACATAGCCGTGGATCCACAAGAGGGCTTGGCGAAGGGGCAAGGCCAGATAACGCATCCAGCTCCCGTAGTCGACGACGCTCTCCATTCCGGGTGCGAGCGCCGCGAGTCGGTCGGTCTCCTTGGGCCCCATGAAAACCGTCGCCGCTAGAGGTGCGTTCGCCGCCTCGAGCCCAGCGGTGATGAAATCAAGCCTCTGGGACTTCTGGGGCCTTTCCAACCTACCCGTCCGCTGCATCTGCTGCTCGGCCAGCCTTGCTGCCTCTCGATCAGCGTCGCTTTGATCCCTAAACCAGACGTCGCCTTCTTCGTTCGTGATCTTGTAGGGCGTCTCGAGCATGGCGGCATAGCGGCTACCTCTCGCCGGCACCATGAGCCCGGCGAAGTAATGCGCTGAAACACCCGCAAGCTGGACTCCCACCGAGGCCCCGGGGAAGTCTTCGATGTCGCCGAGCGAGAAGAACTCCATCTCGCCATTCGACTGGATGACGCCCTGTTTGGGTTGCACGTATCTGCCTTCGCGCGCCTGATCTCCGACGCCGGGACCGAAGAGAATCGTCTTGCTGAGCTCGGTGCCGTCTTGCTGGACCGAGACTTCGACCGCGAGCCGGTAGGTGTCAGCGGAAAATCTCACTTTCTTGCTGACGGTGAGCCCTCGCCCGTTCGCCCAATCGAAGGAGAGCTCTCCCGTTTCCCCCGAGCGCAAGTCCACCCGCTGTCGCGACGTCTCGAAAAGCGCATCCTTGACTTCATCCGTCATGGCGGGGTCCTCGAGATCGAGGGCGAGGGGATGGATCCTCAGGGTCTCGCTGGCCTCGATCGGAACCATTTCGAAAGGGTTCCCCTGTTCGTCCGCATACTCCTTGAGGATGAAGCTCCGTATGCGGGCGCCGCGATTCAGCAGCTGTGCCCGATAAAGGGGAGTGTTGACTTCGATCGTCCTCTCGATGGTGTCGGCGCGAACCTCCCCCGAGGGCGCCTCGGCTTCGGAGCCTTCGTCCAAAACCTCACTCGGCTGCGTCGCTGGCGACGCCGACGGTGAAGGAGGTCTCGACGTTTCGAGGGGCCGACGGCCGGCGTCCTCGACAACACTCCCTGGTTGCCCGCCCTCGGGAACCAGCGGTGATTGTGGCGGCGGAGCAAAAAACTTTAAATAAAGCGTGAAGACCATGAACGACAGCGCGAACGCCATCAGAATTCGCTTTTCCATGAAGGTCCTTAAGGAACGGGGTCAAAGCCTCCGGGGCTAAAGGGGTGGCATCTTCCGAGCCGACGAACCGTCATCCAGATCCCCTGGATGGCTCCGTAACGCGCCACCGCCTCAGCCGAATAGGCGGAGCAGGAAGGGACGAAACGGCACGTGCCGCGGAACAACCACGACAGGCTGAGCCGGTAGAGCCAGATTCCGGCCAGCACCACTCGCGCCAGTACGAGCCGATCAAGAGCCTCCAAGATCGCGGCGGCTTTCCTCGAGAGCTCGGCCCACCCCTCGAACATAGGCTCTAGCAATCTCCTCGAAGCTGGCCTCGATGATGGCTGCTCTGGCAATGAGGATGACATCCGCAGCTATCGAACCGCTTGGTTTGTTCTTGCGGAAGATTTCGCGGAGGCGACGCTTGGCGCGGTTCCGGATAGTCGCGCCTCCCACTCGACGGCTGGCAACGACGCCGACCCGAAGCGGCGCCCCCTCCTGTAACAAGAGGTAGCCGATAAAGAATCGTCCGGGAATCCGTCGTCCTTTCGAGTAGACTCTCTCAAAATCTGCCTTCCGTCTCAATCGATCCGGGCCACCAAGCTGTTGGTTCAAGGCACCCGAAGCGCGCTCGCCCGTCTCGTCACCCCTCGCTGGCTCAGCCGGCTTAGCCGGCGAGACGACGCCTGCCCTTGCGACGACGCCGCGCGATCACAGCGCGACCCGCCTTGCTACTCATGCGGATCCGGAACCCGTGCGTCTTCTTTCGACGCCGACGGTTCGGCTGGAATGTCCGTTTCATGTTCTGACCTCTCTCACGGCTGAGCCGCCTTTCCGATCCCGCGTGCAAGAACCGAGACGAAAACGTTCAATAGCCAAAACAGCCATGCTACCTCCGTCCGTTCGGACTGTCAACCAGGGAAGAAATTTTTTCACCGAACGTGCGTCGTACATTTCTCTTGTCGGAGTCGATCGCTTGTGCTAATGTTCACCGCTCGTCCGGTACAAAAACCGCAAACTGCGTCAGCAGTGAAGTCGTTGGATGTACTTTTTTTCAACACCTGTGGAAAAAACTGTGCAAAACGTCTCCGCGAGAGTGCCCGCGGTGTCCTCGAAGTGCCCTACGAGACATCCGCGACGGCTTTGGGAAGTCATTCATTTTAAAGGGTTTGACCTGGTCTGAACTATGGATCTCTGGGAGAGCATTCTCACACGAATCGAATCCAAGGTAAACCGGCATAGCTTCAATACTTGGTTTCGACCGACGCGGCTATTGTTCGAGACCGGCAACACGCTGGCGATTCAAGTCCCCAACACGCACTTCCGCGACTGGCTAACCAAGCACTACACCGGGGTCATTCACGAGTCCCTGGACGAGTTGGATCGACATGACGTCGAAGTCGTTTTCGAAGCAGCGCAAGCCGCCGCTGAGCATGAGGTTCCATCGGCAATCGAAACAACCTCTTCGACGGTTCCCGACAAGCGAGAGCTCCCGGCGCTGAGCGCCAAGTATACGTTCGACAACTTCGTCGTCGGCACCAGCAATCAGTTCGCGCACGCCGCGGCGCGAGCGGTAGCGGAGTCCCCTTCGCGAGCTTACAACCCGCTGTTCATCTACGGCGGCGTGGGCCTCGGGAAAACCCATCTCTTGCACGCCATCGGTCAGCAGATCCTTCAGCAGAGCAACAACGTTCGCTTGGTCTACATCTCCGCCGAAAAGTTCATGAACGATCTCATCAACGCGATCCGCTACGACCGCATCCTCGACTTCCGGCGCCGACTCCGCTCCATCGACGTCTTGCTGATCGATGACATTCAGTTCATCGCGGGTAAAGAGCGCACCCAAGAAGAATTCTTTCACACCTTCAACGCCCTCTACGACGCTCAGAAACAAATTGCCATTAGCAGTGACGCTCCTCCTCGGGCCATCCCCACCCTGGAAGAGAGGCTCCACTCCCGTTTCGAATGGGGACTTACTGCAGACATCCAAGCCCCCGACCTCGAGACCAAAGTGGCGATCCTCAGGAAGAAGGCGGACGCGGAACAGGTCCACATCCCCGACAACGTAGCCATCTTCATCGCCTCTAAAATCAAGTCTAACGTCCGAGAGCTCGAAGGCTCTCTTATCCGGCTGATCGCCTACTCCTCGCTGACCGGTCGGCCTGTGAATTTAGAGCTCGCAAAGGATGTTCTGCGCGACCTCCTCCCAAACGAAGATCGCATCATCAACCTAGATATGATCCAGAAGTTCGTGGCGGACCACTACAGCCTAAAGATTTCGGATCTCAAGGCTCGCAACAACTCCAAATCGGTCGCCCTGCCCCGCCAGATCGCCATGTATATGGCCAAGCAACTCACCACCGCCAGCCTTCCTGACATTGGCAAGGGCTTCGGCGGAAAACACCACTCCACCGTGATCCACTCCATCCGAAAGGTAAAGGGGATGATGAGTTCCGATCCCGACTTCGACAAGCTGGTGCAAAGCTTTCTCGAGTCTTTCCACTGAGTTTAGACACCGCCCTCTGACCACATTGTTCATTGAGACAACCTATTTTAACGGCTATTATGGCAGCATTCTTTTCTAGGCGCGGAACCGTCTGACCGACGCCTGGCTAACTCCATTGAAGCTACTGCCTATTTTGGCCTCCGGCGCCTGGCTCGGTTGATGGACACACCTCGCTGGCTTGGCGTCTGGCACAACTTCAGGGGCACCTTCACGACACTCGTTTACCTTTCAACACAGTTTTGCACGTACCTGTGGAAGACCTGAGAGTAAGTTGCAAAGCCAAATTTCCACAATTCTAAGTAGATCTCATCCGCGGGATTTCCTACGGTTTAATTTCTTTCTAAATAGCTGATTTAAATAACTTTAAGTATGGATATTGTTTGTTTCAACAGAGAATTATTGATATAATTACTTGTTTAATACCTATCTATTACTAAAAGGAAAAACCCAATGGAGTTTACGGCTAGGAAGGAAGAGTTACTCAAGGAGCTTTCCTTGATTCAGGGTATCGTGGAGCGAAAGAACACTATTCCGGTGCTGGGAAATGTCCTCATTGATGCCGGTGATTCCGAAGTCACGCTCTCGGCGACCGATCTGGATGTGGGCCTACGTTGCCGGTTCCCAGCCGAGGTAAAGGACGCCGGTTCCCTCACCTTGTCGGCCAAGAAGCTTTTCGAGATCGTCCGCGCTGTATCCGAGCCTCAGATCGAGATCAAGGAGCTAGAGAATTTCTGGGCCTCCATAACCAGTGGTAGGTCCTATTTCAAGATGGTGGGTTTGGCGAAGGTGGATTTTCCCTCCCTTTCCGATCCACCGAAAGAGTCCGCCTGTCTCATTCCGGGGGCTGTTCTACGGGAGATGATTCACAAGACCAGCTTTGCCATCACCGCGGACGACAGCCGCTACTTTCTGAATGGAGCGAGGCTCGAGATTGGGTCCGAAGGCTTTCGGATGGTGGCCACCGACGGCCACCGGCTAGCCTATATTATGGTCAAAGGTAAGGCGTCGGGAGAAGGATCTTTATCGGTCATCGTCCCAAAGAAGACTCTGTTGGAGTTGGTTAAGATCTTGGGTGAGTCGGACGGGAAAGTCGAATTCTCCCAGGGAGACAACCATCTTTACTTTCGAGTGAAAGACCGCCTTCTCGTGTCGAAGCGAGTAGAAGATCAATTTCCAGTTTATGACAAGGTCATTCCAAAGGGGAACGACAAGATTGTTCTGTGTCGTCGAGATTCTCTTTGCGGAGCGCTTCGACGGGTCTCGCTCTTAGCGAACGAGCGGTCCCGTGCCGTACGCATGGCGATAGACTCCGATAAGATGGAGATATCTTCACAGAATCCAGAGCTTGGCGAAGCGAGGGAAGAGATGGAAGTCGAGTACGGTGGGGACAGTCTCGAAGTCGGCTTCAACGGACAGTACATACTCGATTTTCTAAACGTCGAGGATTCGGAAAAGGTTAGGCTAGAACTCAAGGATGACTCATCCCAGTGTTTACTAAGGCCCTCCAACGAGAGTAAAGAAGTGGATTACCGTTACGTTGTCATGCCCATGAGGACTTGAGTGCCGCACGAATAACTACCAGAAAAGATTAGAAAAAACTAATGAAACCCAGCGACGTAACCAACAGCGTAAACGACCTAGAAGTGACAGGCGGAGAGTACACCGCGGAGAAAATTCGTGTACTCGAGGGTCTGGAGGGCGTGCGCATGCGCCCAGCCATGTACATCGGCTCGACCGGCCCGGCCGGTCTCCGCCATCTCGTTTACGAGGTCGTCGACAACAGCATCGACGAAGCGATCGCCGGGTTCTGCACCGAGGTCAATGTCACCATCCATGTGGATAACAGCGTGACGGTGGTAGACAACGGCCGCGGTATTCCTGTGGATGTGGAGCAGAAGACCGGAATGCCTGCGGCGGAAGTCGTGATGACTCGCCTTCACGCTGGGGGCAAATTCGATACCGGCAGTTACAAATTCTCCGCGGGGCTTCACGGCGTCGGCGTCTCGGTCGTCAACGGCCTCTCGGAATGGCTGGAGCTCGAGATCAAGCGCGACGGACATGTCTACCGGCAGTCCTATGAAAAGGGCCTGCCGAAAGGTTCGATCGAGACGGTGGGTGTCACCGACAAAACGGGCACCACCATCAAGTTCCGGCCGGACCCGGGGATCTTCGAGACACTCGACTTCAGCTACGACTCCCTTTCCCAGAGGTTCCGGGAGCTCGCGTTTTTGAACCGGGGCATTATCGTTACCGTTCTGGACGAGCGGCAAGGAAAAAAGAATCAATTTCAGTTCGACGGAGGCATCGTATCCTTCGTGGAGTACTTGAACAAGAATCGCACCGCGCTTCATAGCCCACCACTGCAGTTCGAGAGCAAGACCCAGAACATGGAGTGTGACATTGCGATGCAGTGGAGCGATGCTTACCAAGAGGCGGTTTTCTCCTTTGCAAATACCGTCAACACCCACGAGGGTGGAACTCATCTCTCTGGCTTGAAGGCCGCCCTTACCCGAACCATCAACAGCTACGCCTCCGCCAACAATCTCATCAAAGATCTCCACGGCGGCATCGAAGGCGAGGACATCAGGGAAGGTCTGACCGCGGTGGTCAGCGTGAAGGTCCCCAACCCTCAGTTCGAGGGTCAGACCAAGACCAAGCTTGGGAACACCGAGGTCAGGGGTTTCGTCGAGACGCTGGTCAACCAGAAGTTCGCTCGATTCCTCGAGGAGAACCCGGGGGTTGGCCGGAAGATAGTCTCCAAGGTCGTCGATGCGGCGCGGGCGCGCGAGGCGGCAAGGAAGGCCCGAGACCTGGCGCGGAGAAAGGGGGCGCTCGATGCCACGTCGCTCCCCGGGAAACTCGCGGACTGCCAGGAACGGGATCCGGCCCTATCGGAGCTCTACTTGGTGGAGGGAGAGTCGGCGGGTGGTTCGGCAAAGCAGGGCCGGGACCGCAAGTTCCAAGCGGTGCTTCCGCTGAAGGGAAAGATCCTGAACGTGGAAAAAGCCCGTCTCGACAAGATGCTCGAGAACGAAGAGATCAAGGTGATGGTTGCGGCGCTCGGCACGGGACTCGAAGAAGAGTTCGTGCTCTCTAAGCTGCGCTACCACCGCATCATCATCATGACCGACGCGGACGTCGATGGCTCGCATATCCGGACCCTTCTGCTCACATTTTTCTATCGAAAAATGCCGCAAGTGATCGCGGCCGGTCACCTGTATATCGCGCAGCCGCCCCTCTTCAAGGTCAAGAAGGGGCGTAGCGAGGTCTACTTCAAGGATGAGCGAGAGATGGATCAACACCTCATTGCCCGGGCTGCGGAGAATCGTAAGGTCACGATACCCGAGCTCCAGAAGGAGTATTCGGGAGAAGAGCTCGCTCGTCGTTTGGAGCAGGTGATCGCCTACGGAAAGCATCTCGACCGGCTAGCGAGTCGGGGGTACCCGACCGAGCTACTCATCGAGTTCCTGCGGGTGGGTGCCGACGAGGGGATCCTCGCAGACAAAACCTGGCTCGAGGAAGCCCTCGAACCGCTACGTCAGCAGGGGCACGATGCGACAGTCGAGCGAGACGAGGAGCACAACCTCTACAAGATTGTGCCTGGCGCCGAGATCGCCGACCCGGCTCGCTTCCTGCCCGTCATCGGGCGCGAGTTTCTGGTCGCGGCGGAATACCGAACTCTGCTGAGCCTCTACCAAGACATCGAACCCTTCGAAAGTCCTCCGCTCATCGTCACCGACGATGGAGAATCGGGCAAGCCTTCCAAGAACGACGAGCCGAAATCCGGAGAAAAAGTCTTGGAGTCGCGCGAAGCTCTAATCGAGTTCCTAGTCACGACTGGAAAAAAGGGACTTCACATTCAGCGCTACAAGGGTTTGGGAGAGATGAATCCAGAGCAACTCTGGGATACCACGATGAACCCGGAGACCCGGGTCTTGCTGCAAGTAAAAGTGGATGACGAGGTCTTCGCGGACGAGATTTTCACCGTGTTGATGGGCGACGCCGTGGAACCGCGTCGCCATTTCATCGAGGAGAATGCGCTCGAGGTGCACAACCTCGACATCTAGGCCGTAGAGGGACGAACCCGGATTATTTGCGTCTCACCAGACTCTCGCATTTCTTCCCCCTCCGAGAAAGAGAATAGAGAAAAAAGAAGGAGCACCGCATGGTCATAGCGGCTGAACAGCTGCCGGTCAACATCGAAGACGAGATGAAAAAGTCCTACATGGACTATGCCATGTCGGTGATCATCGGCCGCGCTCTCCCTGACGTTCGCGACGGTCTGAAACCGGTCCACCGCCGGGTGCTGTACGCGATGTTCCGCGAGGGGCTGCTTTCCAATCGACCGTACTCTAAGTGCGCCGGCATCGTCGGAGAGGTCCTAAAGAAGTACCACCCGCACGGCGATTCCGCGGTCTACGACACCCTGGTGCGCATGGCGCAAGGCTTCAACCTGCGCTACCCGCTCATCGACGGACAGGGAAACTTCGGATCCGTGGATGGCGATCCCCCCGCTGCGTACCGTTACACCGAGGCCAGGCTAACGCCGCTGGCCGAGGGAATGATGCGGGATCTGGACAAAGACACCGTGGACTTCACCCCCAACTTCGACGGCAATGTCGAGGAGCCGACAGTGCTACCGACCGCGGTGCCGAATCTGTTGGTCAACGGGACCAGTGGCATCGCCGTGGGTATGGCGACGAACATTCCTCCGCACAACTTGGCTGAGATTGTCGCCGGAGCGATCTTCGTACTCGATAGCCCAGAGTTGTCGGACCACGAACTGACCAACGGCCTGCTGGCGCGAATACCGGGGCCCGATTTTCCGACCGCGGGTTTCGTTCATGGTCGGGAAGGAATCGAGCAGGCCTATCGAACCGGGCGAGGAACGATTCAGCTACGCGCTCGTGCCGAGATCGAAGACATCGGTAAGGAGCGTCATGCGATCATCGTCACCGAGATCCCTTACCAGGTCAACAAGGCACGGCTTCTGGAGAAAATTGCCGAGTTGGTTCGAGACCGGAAACTGGAAGGCATCTCGGACTTGCGGGATGAATCGGACCGCCGCGGCATGCGTATGGTATTGGAGCTCAAACGAGGCGAAGTGCCTCAGGTGGTTCTGAACAGTCTCTACAAGCACACGGCGCTGCAAACGAGTTTCGGGGTCATTCTCCTCGCCATTTCTGAGAATCGGCCCAAGGTCTTTCCGCTCCTAGAGATCGTCAAACAGTTTCTAGATTTTCGCCGGGATGTCGTACGCCGACGAACCGCCTTCGACCTCGCCAAAGCGCAAGCGCGAGCGCATATCTTAGAAGGCTTCGTCAAGGCGCTCGATCATCTGGACGAGATCATCGATCTCATCCGTGCCGCGAGCACGCCCGCCGAGGCGCGGGAACAGTTGATCTCTCGTTACGAGTTCTCGCAGATCCAGGCCCAGGCGATTCTCGATCTCCAGCTCCATCGCTTGACCGGGATGGAGCGCCAGAAAATCGTCGACGAGCACAAGGAAGTCCAGAAGCTGGTTGCGGAGTTGAAAGCCATTCTGGCCAGCGAAGCGAGGATCAAGGAAATCGTTGGAGAGGAGCTTCTCGAGGTCAAGGAAAAGTACGGCGATACCCGTCGCACCGAGATCATCGCCAAGACCCGCGAGATCCGCGTGGAGGACATGATCGTGGAAGAGGACATGGTCATCACGGTGTCCCATCTGGGCTATATCAAGCGAAGTCCGGTCACCGTTTATCGCAAGCAGAAACGCGGGGGCAAGGGACGGATCGGCATGCGGACCCGTGACGAGGACTTCGTGAACCGGCTCTTCATTGCCTCCACCCATGACTACATACTCATCTTCACCGATCGTGGAAAGGTGTACTGGCGCAAGGTGCACGAGATCCCCGAGGTTGGCACGGCGGGCAAAGGAAAGGCCATCGTCAATCTCGTCTCGATGAGCTCCAAGGAGAAGCTCACCGCGGTCTGCCCGGTGAAGGAATTCCCCGACGATCGACACGTTTTGATGGCGACGCAAAGCGGAAGGGTGAAAAAAACACCGCTGTCCGCTTTTTCCAATCCGATGTCCAGGGGGATCATCGCCATCGGCATCCCCGAGGGAGATTCTCTGATCGCGGCGGTGGTGACTGGCAGCGAAGACCAAGCCGTGCTCGCCACCAGGAACGGGCTCGCCATTCGTTTCGCGGCATCCGATGTCCGACCCATGGGGCGGACGGCAGCGGGGGTCAAAGGTATCGAGCTACGGAAGGCGGATCGAGTCGTCGGCATGTCGGTGGTCGAGAAAGAGGGGACTCTCCTCACTGTCACCGATCAAGGGTACGGTAAACGGACCTCCCTTGAGCAGTACCGACTCCAGAGCCGAGGCGGAAAAGGTATCATCAACATCAAAACCACCGAGAGGAACGGTCCGGTGGTTGGTGTCCGATTCGTGCGCAATGAAGACGAGATCATGGTCGTGACCGGCAACGGGATGATTCTGCGTCTGCGAGTAGATGGAATCGGAGTCCTGGGACGGGCGACGCAAGGCGTTCGACTCATCCAGGTCGACGAGGGAGATCACGTCGTGGCGATCGCGACGCTTGCCGAAAAGCAAGATGAGACCAACGGAGAAGGTCCCAAGGACGACGACCCCGGCTAAGAACACCAACCACACTAGAGATACTCCGGCCTTGAAGTCGCCTGGTGTGTGAGCCGGCCAACGGAGCTCAAAGGTCATGCCTACCCGCTCAATCCTGCTGTTACTCCTAGCAATCCTGGCGTGCGGCGGTGTCTTCGCGTGTTCCTCTCCTGGCTCGGACGAGCTCGCGGCGGCGCGAGAAGCGCTGGGGCAAGGACGCTATCATGAGGCGATAGAGCACTACACCGAGGTAACGATTCAAGCCCCCGGCAGCCCCGAAGCGGCGCAGGCTTTGTACAACCTGGCACTCATCCACTACCTCCAGCGGAGGGATGTCGAAACGGCGCGGTCGACTCTGCGGAAGCTGCTAAGCTTTTACCCGGATGCGGAGGTCACCCGCGATGCGCACGGCGTTTTGGCTCGCATGTACGAGCAAGATCTTGGGCAGCCGGAGAAGGCGATAGAAGAGTACGAGTTGCTTTTGGCCGCCGAGACTGATACCGCCGAAACGAAGAACTTGCTTCTGAAAATCGCGAACTGTCGATACGACACCGATGAGCTGGTGTTGGCCGCCCAGGTCTACCGTCGGGTGGTTCGGGAATTTCCCTACGGGGAGGGTTCGGCGATCGCGCATCTGCGGCTCGCGCATATCCATCGTTTGGATGGGCGTGCCGAGAAGAGCCTTGAAACGCTGGAGAAGCTCCTCGCCCGAACCGAGGAGCCTGATACGCGTCGCAAGGCGTACCTAATGGAAGCAGAAGCGCTGGGAGATCTTCATCGTTACGACGAGGCCGGGACGATCCTTGGTAGAGCCGAGGAAGAGTTTCCAGGCGATCCCGAGCTCGCGAGCATGGCGGCTCGCCTTCGGCAGCAGGAGGAAGCGCAGCACTCGGTAGAGGCCGGCGAGGAGCTCGAGCAGCCATTCCGCTGGGGTCGAGGCCGTAGGGCTCAACCTTAGGGCGCTAGAGGAAGTCGAAGTCGGGGAGCCGGGAGCCGGGAGCCGGGAGCCGGGAGCCGGGAGCAGGAGGCCGGCAAGCATGCGTCGATCGAACGGCCGTAGCCAATGGCTAGTGTGCTTCGGAATCGCCATTCTGATCTCCGCCACCGCCTGTGGCGGAGCGGAGCAGGAGGTTTTGAGGAAATTTTTCCGCGCCACGATGAACGAGAACACCAACACCGTCGCCGCGCTCTCTATGGTTTCCTTCCCCGGAAGCGCCATCCAATCATGGGATGTCGTCGAGGTCGGGCCGACCACCAGCGCGCCGTTCAAGCTAGGCGAGCTTCGTAGTGCGGCGGAGATCGCCAAGATCGAGCGCGACGCACAGTTCGCCGTATTCTCAGACTTCCGACTCGCCAACTACTCAGAACTCTTACTGATCGAGGAAAGGCTCGAGCAGAATCCCGACTACGCGTTCAAGGGCAAGCTCGCCGATCTCCATGCCGAGTACCAGTTTTACCGAAAGGAGCGAGCGGCGCAGGAGCTCGACCTCCGCGAGATCAAGAAAGTGATCGAGGACGAGAAGAAACCGTCCCGGAAGTCGGTGATGTCGTCGGATGACATCGAACTTTTTGACGGCGAAGTCCTGACGCGGGAAGTGGTAGTCGACGTGGAGACGGCTTCCGCTCCCGAAACAGTCTACGTCTTCACACTAAGCAAGTACGAGCTGATGAACCTGCAGAACAATTTCACCCCGCCCTCGCGTTGGATCATCGTCAGCATTAAGCAACGGGGGGAGTGAGTTTCCTCTGGCGGGGTGAAAGGGTCGCGTTCCTCACAGTTCGGCCGTCACGATACGGCGATGCCATGACTAGAGCGTCAGACGGCGGTAGGGACGCGTGCGTTTGTCCTTGGCAGGACTTGCGTTCTTTAGGACTTCGAGCTTCGCGAAGCGGGCGACGAGTTTCTTGCGACCGGCGCGTCGAAAGAGCACCGTGATCTTTTGCTCGGTGCCAGGCGGTTCGGCTTCCACGATAGTTCCCTCGCCGAAGCGGGCGTGCCGCACCGCCGCACCTGGAGAAAGACGGCCCGGACCTGCGACGGGCGTCGTCGTCATGTCAGGCGAAGCGTCGCCCGCGAGGATCTCGGCCGGGATCTCGTTCAGGAAGCGGGACGGCGTCCGGCCTTCCTTCTCGAGGGCGGATCTTCGATTGAGAGCGTAGGTCAGAAACAGCAAGGTTTTGGCTCGCGTCATCCCCACGTAGCAGAGACGCCGCTCCTCCTCGAGCGCACGTCGGTCCCCGGCGGAGCGAAAATGGGGAAAGAGTCCCTCCTCGAGACCAGTCAAGAAAACGACGTCGAACTCGAGTCCCTTCGCGCCATGGAGAGTCATGAGAAGGCAGGGCGCCTCTTCCTTGACGGTATCCAGATCGGTGAGCAAACTCACGCGATCGAGAAAACCGGCAAGCGACGGCTCCTTCTCCCGCTCCTCGTAATCGATGGCGGCGGTCACCAGTTGAAGGAGGTTCTCGACTCGCCCTTCAGCCTCTACGGCGTTCTCTTTCTCGAGCGCCGCGGTGAGGCCGCTTCGCGTGAGCGTCTCCTCGACTAAAGAACCAATCGTCGCTTTGATCGCATGCTTCGCAAGATCTTCGCGTATGTCTCGGAAGGAAGCGAGTCCTTGGCTCGCCCTCGCCGGGATGGCGTTCTCGTCATCCAGCCGGGCGGCCGCATCCCAGAGAGAAAGACTGTGCTCGGATGCCCTTTGCTCGGTGAGCGCTAGGGTGGCTGCTCCAAAACCGCGAGGCGGTGTGTTGATTGCCCGCAAGAAACTGGCATTGTCCTGCGGATTCAAGACCAACCGCAGGTAGCAGAGGGCGTCTTTGACCTCACGCCGTTCGTAGAACCGCTGCCCGCCCACCAGGAGGTGAGGGATGCCTCGGCGTACGAACTCCTCTTCGAAGAGACGTGTCTGTGCGTGGGTGCGGAAG
The DNA here is from genome assembly GCA_965219415.1 of Candidatus Marinacidobacterales bacterium. Lineage (GTDB taxonomy): Bacteria > Acidobacteriota > Vicinamibacteria > Marinacidobacterales > DATDRI01 > CBDCNP01. The sequence continues at coordinate 3,871,871 of CBDCNP010000002.1, read as the reverse complement.
AGAACCGCGACGCGGCTAGTGGTCGACTCTTGGCGGAGCGACTCGATCTGATCCGCGACGAAGTGACACTCGGTCCAATCCGTCTCTGCCGCATAGACTCGAGGCGCCTCTCCTTCGCCGCGCTTAGCGACAAGTTTCTTCCCTTTGCGTTCTTCGTTGTGGGCGATGAGACTGCTCGCCGCCTCAAGAATGGCACTGGTGGAACGGTAGTTGTCCTCGAGCTTAACCAGCTGCGCGCCCGGGAAGTCTTTCTCGAAGTCGAGAATGTTTCGAAGATCCGCCCCCCGAAAGTTGTAGATGGATTGATCCTCGTCACCCACCACGAAGACGTTTTGGTGGGGGGCGAGGAGCCGCATCAAACGGTACTGAATCCGGTTGGTGTCCTGGTACTCATCCACCAAGAGGTGCCGGAAGCGTCGCTCGGCGAAGGCGCGTGTTTTTTCGGAGCACTCCAGCAGTTCTACGGAGCGGATGAGAAGGTCGTCGAAGTCGACACCGCCTGCATCTTCAAGGGATTTTTGGTAGCGCTCGAGAGCGCGGTCGAGGACGAGTCGATCGCGTTCTCTCCACCAGCGGGGAGACACCTCACTTCCGAAGGCGGCGTTTTTCCTGGCGGATACGGCGGACGCGACTCGCGCAAGCGGATACTCGCGCTCGGTGACGCCGATCTCCATGAGAACTCGCCGGAGCAGAGTTCGGCGATCTTGTTCGTCGTGAACGACGAACTCCGAAGGTAAACCGATATCGGTGCCGAAGCGCCGGAGGAGGCGAAGGCCGAGAGAGTGGAACGTCGAGATCCACAGATCGGGTGCCGCTTCTCCGACCAAGGCTTCGACGCGCGAGCGCATCTCGCCGGCCGCCCTGTTGGTGAACGTGAGCGCCAAGATCGTCCAAGGCGGGGCGTTCCTTTCTCCTATGAGAAAGGCCACGCGGTGCGCGATGGCTCGAGTCTTTCCCGAACCCGCGCCGGCGAGCACTAGCACGGGTCCGTCCGGTGCCGTGACCGCAGCCGTCTGGCCGGGATTGAGCTCGGAGAGTATGTCGGGAGCCTTGGGGTCCGAACTACTCAACAGTCACCGACTTCGCCAGGTTGCGGGGCTGATCGACGTCGCACCCGCGAGCGACGGCGATGTGATAAGCGAGCAGTTGGAGCGGCACGACCATGAGCAGTGGGGAAACGGCTGCGGGATGCGGCGGAAGCTCGACGAGCCGATCGTGCTCGTCATCGAGGATCTCCTTGAGGCGGGACTCGCCCTCGGTTCCAAAAACGATGAGGCGGGCGCCGCGCGCCTTGGCTTCCTGGATGTTGTTGGCCATTTTCTCGAAAAGCGAGTCGGACGGAGCGAGCGCTACCACCGGCATGCGTTCATCGATGAGCGCGATCGGTCCGTGTTTCATTTCGCCCGCCGGGTATCCCTCGGCATGAATATAGGAGAGCTCTTTGAGCTTGAGAGCCCCCTCGAGCGCAATGGGGTAGAGGAGGCCGCGCCCCAAATAGAGAAAATTGGGCGCCAGATAGAAATCTCTGGCGATGGACTCGATCTCCGGAGAGAGGGTGAGCACTTGCTCTATAAAATGGGCGACCCTCGCAAGCTCGTTGAGTCGCTCTCGCACTTGTTCGGAAGAAAGGCCGCCTCGACCCTGCGCGAGGTAAAGGGCCAGCAGGTGCAGCGCCACCAGCTGCGCGGCAAACGTTTTCGTGGAGGCCACACCGATCTCGGGTCCGGCGTGGGTGTATAGCGTCGCGCTTGAGACACGGGTCGCCATGCTCCCGGTCACGTTACAGATAGCCAGGGTTGTGGCGCCACTGTCACCGGCCGCGCGAAGTGCCGCCAGCGTGTCCGCGGTCTCTCCCGATTGGCTGATGCCGACGACCAGATCGTCCTTCCCGAGAATGAGGTGTCGGTAGCGGAACTCCGAAGCCACGTCTACTTGCACCGGCAAGTGTGCGTTGGCCTCGATGAGGAATTTTCCGACAAGCGCCGCATGCCAGCTCGTACCGCAGGCAAGGATGGTGATCTTCTCGAGCCGCTTGATGAGATCCTCTTGCAACCCGGCTTCCTCGAGGTGTACGCACCCGCTATCGAGAGAATACCGCCCGAGTAGAGTGTCTCGGACCGTGCGCGGTTGCTCATAGATCTCCTTGAGCATGAAGTGCTTGAATCCTTGTTTCTCCACCTTGACCGGGTCCCACGTAATGCGCGTCGGAGAGCAGTCTTTTTCGACGCCGTCACGATCCATGAGGACAACCCCGTCGGAACGAACGACTGCCACCTCACCATCGTCGAGAAAGACGACGTCGCGGCTGTGAGCGAGGAAGGCCGGAACGTCCGAGGCGATGAAGGCCTCGTTTTCTCCCAGCCCAATGACCAGGGGTGGACCGTTACGAGCGGCGACAAGTTTGTCCGGGTCTTTCGCGGAGAGGGAGGCGAATGCGAAAACGCCTTCGAGCTCCTTGAGAGCGTCCAAGACTGCCCGCTCCAGGCTCTTATCGAGATGCTTCTCGATCAGGTGAGCGATGACCTCGGTATCGGTCTCGGTGACGAAACGATGACCCTCCTCCGAGAGCTTGGCTTTGAGCTCGAGATAGTTTTCGACGATGCCGTTGTGAACGACGACCAAAGTGTCGGTGCAGTCTCGGTGAGGGTGCGCGTTCTCTTCGTTGGGACGGCCGTGAGTGGCCCAACGGGTATGGCCGAGGCCGTAGCTTCCATCGAGCTCGGCTTTCGATAGCTGGCGCTCGAGATTGTTGAGGTTCCCTTGGGAGCGGAGGACGTTGAGTGTTCCGTTCCGGACGACCGCTAAACCCGCCGAGTCGTAGCCTCGGTATTCGAGGCGCTTGAGCCCATCGATCAGCACTTCGACCGTCGGCTGGGGTCCCACGTAACCGATGATTCCGCACATAGGTGATCTACGATCGTCTCTTGGAAGGTCTAGACTTCTTGGTTCGGGCGCGAGCCACATCACGTACGTAGTCGAGCTTGACAACTTGCCGGCCCCGAGCGATCGCCAGCGAACCGGCCGGAACATCGTCCACGATCGAAGAGCCGGCCGCGACATAGGCTCCCCGTCCGATCCGAACCGGGGCTACCAGTTGCACATCACTTCCGATGAACGCGCCGTCCTCGATGACCGTAAGGTGTTTGGTGCTCCCATCGTAGTTGCAAGTGATGGTTCCGGCGCCGACGTTGACGCCGCGTCCGACCTCGGCATCGCCCAGGTAGGTCAGGTGCGGAGCCTTGCTCCCTGCACCGAGCGTCGATTTCTTCATTTCCACGAAGTTCCCGACCTTCGTCTTGTTGCCGAGGATGGATTCCGGGCGCAGATGAGCGAAGGGCCCGACTTGGGCGCCGCGACCGATACGGCTCTGGCGGATGAAACAATGATCGAGGAGCACGGTACGCGAACCCACGACCGAGTCCACAACGTGGGTGAAGCTTCCCACATCGCAGTCGGTTCCAATACGGCTTGCGCCTTCGATCACGACCCACCCACGGATTCTGGTGCGGCGGCCCACTTTCACATCGGGATCGATGTGCACGGTCAATGGATCGTCGACGAGGACCCCGCTCGCCATGAGGCGCTCTACGGTTCGGCGACGAATGATCTGCATCGCCTTCGCCCAGTCGGCGTTGGTCTTGACCAGCAGCAGCTCTTCCGTTGTCGCGGGTCGAACTTCGGAGGCTTGTATGTGATCGGCTAGGGAATCGAGACCGTTTCGGAATGCGCCGCTTGCGGCTCGAAGGCGCCCCGCGGTGCAGCATACGATCGGTGTCCCGTTCTCTACTACTAGCCGAGAAGGTCCAGACCGAGCTGCGGCTACCAGACGCCTCAAGCTGCGAAGGGTCACACATGGCATCTCGGCAGGGAGGAGGAGCAACTTTCCCCTCAGTCCGGCAAGCGCCTCGGAGAAGCGTCTCTTGGTCACCGGCTCGATGCCGTTGAGCCCGTTTAGAGCAGCGCGGCCGCCTTTATTCAGAACCAACAGAGTGCGCTTTGGTCGGAGCGGTTGAGCGGCCTCGAGGGTTCGTTTCCAGAGCGGCCTACCGAGAAGGTCCTTTGCGGAGTCTTCGCCGGACCCGGACCAAAGAACCAGCGTAAGTTGTGATGGCATTGGTTGATCTTAGACTAGCACTTTCTTATTAACTGCGCCTTCCGGGCCGTCAGACGCCCTTACTGCGCGTTGTCTCGAAGCGAGTCTGAGGAAAGAGCGTTTGAAGTGCTTCCGCGGTTTTCCTGCCATCGTGGCGTACCGGTTCTCCCGCGCCGAGAAGGTCTTCCACCAGTACCGGGCAGGCCAGCGCGTTCTCGTCGGCGGGGGAGCAGGTGACTGGTTCCGCACCCTCGGAGCGATAGCGTTCGCGCGTCGGCTCCGGTACTGCGGTCCCGTTGGCGAGAACGAAAGAGAGTTCGAGCCCCGGGCAGTGTGTCGAAAACGCCTCCACGTGATCGCGCACGCCGTAGCCGGTCGTCTCGCCCGGTTGGGTCATGATGTTCGACAGATACACCACGAGAGCTTGCGATCGAGAAATCGCCTCGGCGACGCCCGGGACGAGAAGATTGGGAATCAGGCTCGTATAGAGCGATCCCGACCCGATGAGGATGAGATCCGCTTCCTCGATAGCGGCGAGAGAGTCTTCGAGCGGCGGACAATCGGGCGGATCCAGACGAACGCTGCGAATGGTCTCGGTCGAAGCGCTGATGCGTGTTTCCCCACGAACCTCGCTCCCGTCCTCGAGCTCGGCAACTAATGAGACATTCTGAGTCGTCGAGGGGAAGATACGTCCTTCGATGGCGAGGACGTGTGAGGCGGCGCGGACCGCGCTGTAGAAGTCGCCGGTCACGGAAGTGAGCGCTGCCAGGAAAAGATTGCCAAAGTTGTGGCCGCCAAGACCACCGTCGCCCTTGAAACGATACTGAAACAGGGAAGACAGCAGCGACTCGTCGCTCGAAAGTGCCAGCAAGCAGTTCCGAACGTCTCCAGGCGGGAGTATCTGGAGCTCGTCGCGCAGCCTCCCCGAGCTGCCGCCATCGTCGGTGACCGTTACCAACGCGGCAAGGTCCGCGAAATAAACCGAGTCTCTCGAGAGAGAGCGGGAATCAGGTGGGTCGACGAACTTCTTGAGGCCGGTCAGCAGAGCGGCGAGCCCAGTGCCCCCGCCGACTGCGACGACCCGTAGACCATAGATCACGACCCAACCCCAATTACTCTTGACTACTCGGTTGTTGCCAACAGCTGGGCTACTTCTGTTTCGTCCCTGATCGTGGCGAAATCTTCGTCGTTTTTGGCTAGGACGCGGTTGTATGAATCTCCGACCACCGCTTGTTTGAGATGTCGAGCCGCATCTCGGGTGTCTCCGTGTCGCGAATAGGCGGCGGCGAGGCAGTAATGCGCGTGGTCACTCTTAGGCTCCATGTCGACGGCTTTAGAGAGGTACTTGATGGCGCGATCATAATCGCCCCGGTTGTGGCAAAAAACACCGTAGGTCACCACCTCTTCGAACGTACGGGGCGCGAACGAGCCCTTGCTCTTCTTCTGGCGGTCGCAAATCGTAATGTACGCCTGCGCTCGGTCGGCCAGCTCGGGGTCAGAACCGAGCTCGCCGGCTAGGTTCTTGAACTGGTCCCGGGCCCGGTCGACGTCACCTTTGTGCAGCACCTTCAAGGCCTTCTCGAAGGCCTCGAGTGACTTGCCGTAGCCTTCGCGCTTGGCGGTCTTTTTCGCCAGTTTCTTTCGTGAGAACAGCCCCCCCTTGGAGCGAGTGGTGGCCTTCTTTGCCATAGAACCTCCTATAGAAATACGGGGTCTACGCGGATTCGTGTGGGTTGAAAACTGCATTTCTGGGTAATGGCGGAAGGAAAGCCGCCACGATCTTCAGCTTGAGATATTCCTCGTCGCGATAGCCGTAGGCGCGTCGTTGCAGAACACGGATTTTGTTGTTGACCCCTTCAACTAGGCCGAGACTGACTTTGTTCTCCGGATGACAGTAGGAGGCGATACCATCCCAATGGGACTCAATCATACCGGCGAACTTCTGGTACGGATGCAGGCGTTGCCATTTGAGGCTGTCTTTCCAACGGGTGAAAAAGGCGCGAGCGCCGCGTTCGGTGCGGTAATCCCAGAGTTGCCCGAAGGCCTCCTTCAAAATATAGGCGGTGTTCAGGCGCCGGTTGGCCTGGAGCAACTTTTTGAGTGCGCGGCGACCGTCTAGGCTCAGGTTCTCCCGCCGGGAAAGCAAAGTGTAACGCTGCCCCTTGATGTACGACCGGTCCTTGCCGCTGAGGCGTTTGTACTCACCGCGCCGGACCTCATCGAGGGCCTTTGACAGATGACGCATGATATGAAACTTGTCGAAGATGATCCGCGCATTAGGCGCGTTGTGAATCACCGAGTTCCGGAAGGGCTTCCACATATCCATGGCGGCCAGCTTGATACGGGCGCTTTTCTTTCCGCCCGGCGCCTTGAAGAACAAATCGATGTCGGTTTCTTTGCGACCCTCACCGCCCACCCAGATGGGACGCGCCCGCTCCAGGTCGCTGACAATGACGCGATAGTTATGTCCCTTGCGGATGGAGATCTCATCGACACCGATGGCCCGAGGCGCCGGTAGCCCCGCCCGGTTCGACCTACTCTTGCATGTAGAGTGTATCCAGAGCCTTCACCGTACCGTGGTGCAGACGTTCCATCTCGGCCACCGCCTTGTTCGGCATATCCCGGCACAGCTTGCCCACATGGCGTCGCAAAACGCTGGGTGTAGCGCGAGTTGTTCGCCAGCCAGTCTAGGTGTTCTACATGCACACCGCCGCACCCAGAACAGTTGACGCGCCGACGCTCGTATTCCAGATAGATCCGCCAGCCAGCCAACGACAGGTCGCGGACCCGGCACACTTGCTTGTCATAGCGCCCCCGGCACCGTTGCCCACAGTAAGAGCACACAGCTGTTTTTTTCGCCTCTTGAGCTGGATGACGCGGGCGTATCGGTCACCGAATAGACCCTTCAATCCGGCACCAACCACGAAACCTGGCAGCGCAAACAGCGAGCGGATCGACTGGGAATTTTTCACTCGGTTAGCCTATCCTAAAAATGGACCACTTTTCAGCACCTGATGAAGTACTCGATACCTTTTCCACACAATGAGTTACACTGTTTTTCCGTCAGAACTTACCCACACGAATCCGCGTAAACCCGAAATACGTTTCTTGCCCGAAAAGCCGAGCCCCTGAAGTTAATGCCGGTAGAGCCGGTTAACGCCGACAACAGCGTGGAGCCCTCAAACTTCGAAAATACGAAATAGATACTCGGTTGGGCGAGTCGTTTATCGAAGACAGACCACAATTATAAGATCCGGAGCGGTTTAGGGTCAAACCCCGTAGTTCGGGCGGTTTTGGGACTTGCCCCGTCACCGCGGCTTACGCGGTGCGGTGCCGGGGAAAAGGGCGGGGTCGAGCCGAATGGTGTCGCCGATTCTCGGCGGTTGAAAGGAAACGAAGGATCCTGTCTCCCACCGAAACCAACGCAGTGACCGATCTTCCAAAGGCACATCAAAGTGAAAGACCGCCTCGGTGACTAGGTTCTCGTCATGGGTCGCGAGGATCTCCACAGCCATTCCTGGAAGTTGGATTTTCTGACCGGCGGCGAAGGGCTGGTCGCCGCTCCGGTAGAGGCCGTCCGTGAACCCGGAAGGGAAACCATGGTCACTCCTGATGGCAATCGTTCGTTCGTCGACGCGCCGTAGCGAAAGATCGACCGGGCCGGTGGCCAGAACCGATTGGCGCTTCGCGATCGGTAGCTGTTCCATGAAACGGATGGGGAAAAGGAAACCGGTGAAGAGAAGAAAGTCGGGAGCGTTGACGATGACCAGTTGCTGCTCAGAGAGCGCAGGGTCGTCGGGAAGCGAGCGGGCGACGTTCGCGGGGAGCCGCGCGGGAGCCGCTAGAGCCCAGGTGCTGTATGCAAGCGCCAAGGGCGCGAGCAACAGGTGGATGACGACAAAGAAAACGGCGCTCACTTTTGCCACGCCCCTCCATACTTGCGATCGGGAAGAGTCGGGCCATCCCTCGCGCCAACCTTGCAGGAAAAGCGCGAGGAGTCCCATCGCCCCCAAACTTGGGACGAGGAGATAGCGATTCGCGGGATAGCTTGTGCTCGTCAGCAAGAGCGACAAGATCATGCCCATTGCCCAAAACCGCGCGGTCCGCTCCTCTTCGAGCAAGGGTTTGAGAAGGATGACCAGCAAGACGACGAGAGTCGTCCCCATTAGCCAAATCACCGTCGGCAGCGGCTCCGGGCCGACCGTTGCCAGGTCGGCGGGGGGTTGCGCCCACAGCGCCAGTAGCATCGCCGGCGCCCGCTCGACACCGCCGCGGCGAAGCTCAACGGCTCTCGGCCAACGGATCGATGTACATGCCGCTGGTAGAGTCAGCACCACGCCGACCACCGCCAGCACCAAAGGGAGCCGGCAGTGTGTGAGAAACAAACGAAACCAGCTCACGAGTCTCGGGCCTCCGGCCAGCTCCAGTCCCGCCAAGTGCTCCGACGGTCGATCGTCTCGAGGGTTTGACTCAACAAAAGAGCTTCCGGCGGCTCTCCTTTCACGGCCGCTTCATCGAGCAGTCGACGCGTTTTGTCACCGATCGCCGAGATGGCCTCGCTGCTGTCGGTCTCTCCGTTGAGCAAGAACCGAATGCCTTGGATCAGAGCGCCGGAGTTGACCAAGAAGTCGGGGGCATAGGTGATGTTGCGTGCACGGAGTGTCTCACCGTGTCTCGATTCGGCGAGCACGTTATTGGCAGAGCCCGCCACCACACGCGCCCGAAGTTTGTCGAGCGTCTGGTCGTTGATCACGCTACCCACTGCGCAGGGGCAAAACAAGTCTTCCGAGGCACCGAAGATCTCGGCGGGAGCGACTTCGTGAAAACGAACTTCCGACGACAAGGTTTCGAGAGCTTCCGGTCGGGTATCCGATATCCAAAGCTCTGCTCCCTGTTCGGCCAGGATCTTCGCTAGCCAGCTTCCCACGCCTCCCGCGCCTTGAATCGCAACTCGTACACCTCTCCAGCGATCGGACCCGAGCCGAAAATTCAATGCCGCTCGTGCGCCAGACTCGACACCAATAGCCGTCGAGCGGTTGAGATCCCCCACCCCGTTTTCGCTTTCATCGACCATGAAGCGGGTCTCGCTACGGACCCAAGCTCCGTGCGGGACCGGTACTCCCACGTCTCTGCCGGCTAGAAAGCGCCCGCCTTGGCCTTGGATGAAGCGACCGACGGCGCGTAACACTTCCTCGCGGTTCATGTCTGGACTTTCTCGGAGTACGATTTTGCCCCCACCCACCGGAAGGCCGGCGGCCGCCCCTTTGAACGTCATGGCACTTGCCAGTCGGAAACCGTCGGCGAGAGCGTCTTCTTCTGTCGAATATGAGTAGATTCGAATACCCCCAGCGGCTGGTCCGCGCGTGGTGTCGTGGATGACGAGAAAACCGGAGAGGCCACAGGAAGCGTCATTCAACGCGACGACCTGTTCGAAGCCGCCTTGGGCCATGCCCTCGAGGATCTTCATTCTGAGTCGGAGCCTAGCACTAGCAACTGACGATAGAGCAGGCGAGAGGGAAGCCCGGTCTCCCGGGCCACGATCTTGACCGCCTCACGCCGCTTCATCCCTTCCGCGGTTAGTTCCGAATAACGTTTCGCGATTTCGTCCGGCGTGAGGGAAGAACGCGCCTTCCGTTCGGCGGGACCGATGATAAGAGTCAGCTCTCCCCTGAGCGATTTCTCACGAGCCCATTCTGCGAGCTCGATCAAAGTACCGTTTCGGTGCTCTTCGTGTACTTTGGTCATCTCGCGGGCAAGGAACGCCGGTCGAGGACCGAGCCGTTGTGAGAGCAGTTGCAGCAACGCAGGGGCGCGTCGCGCCGACTCGAAGAGGATCGACGTGTGGGTTGCCGACGCCAGGGATTCAATGGCCTGGGCGCGGGCCCGGCCGCGACTCGGCAAGAAGCCCCGGAAGCAGAAGCTCGAGGTGGGGAGACCGGAGACGGAAAGAGCGGCGATGGTGGCGCTTGGCCCCGGCACGGCTCGCACCGGAACCCCGCCCTCTCGAGCCGCGGCTACCAGGCGGTAGCCGGGGTCGGAGACGCCCGGCGTTCCCGCGTCCGAGACCAAGGCAAGGTCTTCGCCGGTGTGAAGCCGTTTCACGAGCTGGGGAGCTCGCTGGTGTTCGTTGTGCTCGTGGTAGCTGATGGTAGGGGTTCTGATTCCATGCCGACTGAGCAGTCGTCGCGTGGTGCGCGTGTCCTCGCAAGCGATCAGCTTGACCGATTCGAGCACTTCGAGCGCGCGGGTGGAGATATCGGAGAGATTCCCGATGGGCGTGGCTACGACGTAGAGAGTTGCCGGCATCAAGTCGACCTTCGGGAGACGGCGTCGGACGTTAGCATAGGGGCTATCGTCTCTCAACTCTCGCTTCTGTTGGGTCTCGCTGCGAGGGCGGAACTCCTTGGCTCACATTGACATCCCGTGATTGCTATGATAGTTTTCCAGCGTCTGCAGGCTTGAAACGCCTTATTAGGCAAGGAATTCCGCACCGTGACCCGTCCCGCCATTTCCGTTTTCTTCCCCGCATATAACGACGCCGGTACCATCGCCAGCATGGTCGTGTCGGCACGCATGACGGTACGTGAGCTCACCGATGATTTCGAAATCGTGGTGGTCAACGATGGCAGTCGGGATCACACCGCAGACGTTCTCGCCGAGCTTGCGAGCATCATCCCCGAGCTCCGAGTCGTGCAACATGAGAAGAACCAGGGCTACGGCGGTGCGCTCCGTACCGGTTTCGCCTCCGCCACCAAAGAGCTCGTTTTTTATACCGACGGTGACGCGCAGTACGATCCCCGTGAGGTGAAAGCCTTGGTGGAAGCGATGGATGACGGCGTCGATTTCGTCAACGGATACAAAATCGGCCGCTCCGATCCCGTCCACCGAATCATTGTTGGAAGGCTGTATCACTGGACGGTACGAATCGCCTTCGGACTCAAGCTGCGCGATGTAGATTGCGATTTTCGTCTGTTTCGGAAAAACATCTTCGACCGCGTTGCGCTCACCAAGTCGAGCGGTGTGATCTGTGTCGAATTGATGAAAAAGGTACAAGACGCTGGGTACTCGATTCGAGAGGTTCCCGTCCACCACTATCACCGTGCCTATGGAAAGAGTCAGTTCTTCAACTTTCCCCGCGTCATCCGAACCCTATATGATCTCTCTCGGCTTTGGGTCGACTTGGTTATACGGAAAGTCCACCGTGCGCCGAGCTCCCCGTCTGCCAAACGGGAATCCACCCGAGACGGGCAGAGGTTGGCGTCTTAGCCGACCGCAAGCCTTTCGCCGGTTTCTTCCGGCCAACCGTTCATGCCAACTGACGCGCCAACCGACCTGGAGGCCCGCTACCGCGATACATTTTTCGGCAAGCGCGTCCTGATCACCGGAGGGCTTGGCTTCATCGGGAGCAACCTCGCGCGGCGCTTGGTAGGGCTCGGCGCCGAGGTTCTTTTGGTGGACTCCCTCATCCCGGACTATGGCGGGAACTTGTACAACGTCGATGGGCTCGAGCCAAAGCTTCGGATCAATATCGCCGATGTCCGAGACGTGAACGGGATGCAGTACCTCCTGCAGCGTCAGCAATACCTCTTCAATTTGGCGGGTCAAGTAAGTCACATCGACAGCATGCGCGATCCGGAGACCGATTTGGAGATCAATTGCGGTAGCCAGCTCTCGATCCTTGAAGCTTGTCGCAAGGGCAACCCGAACGTCCGCATCCTCTACGCCAGCACCCGGCAGATCTACGGTCGACCGGTGCGACTGCCGGCCGATGAGGGACATCCTATTCAGCCGACCGACGTCAACGGTGTCAACAAGGCGAGCGGTGAGATGTATCATCGGCTCTATCATCAAGTTTATGGACTGCGCACCACGTCCCTGCGGCTCACCAATACCTACGGTCCACGACAGCTGATCAAGCACAACCGGCAAGGGTTCGCGAGCTGGTTCATACGTCTCGCGGTCCAGGGAGAAGAGATCCAGCTCTTTGGCGACGGGACCCAGAAGCGTGATTTCAACTACGTCGACGATGTCGTTGAGGCCTTCTTGGGCGCTGCCTCCACCGACGAAGCCGTTGGAGAGGTCTACAACCTCGGCGCCAGCCCCCCGGTCAGCCTGTTGGAGTTCGTAGAAACGTTATTGGATGTCGCCGGCGGGGCCGGTGGTTTTCAGCTGGTTCCCTTTCCAGAGGAACGCAAGCGCATCGACATCGGGGACTTCTACAACGATTTCAGCAAGATAAAGAAAAAGCTCGGTTGGGAGCCTCGCATCGACCTTCGCGAGGGTCTCCGTCGAACCGTCGAATACTACCGCGCCAACATCGACCACTACCTTGGCTAAGGTGCCTTCCCAAAACAACGCCGAACAACCCATCCCCCCCATTCCTTTTGTCGACCTGACCGCCCAACACGCGGCGCTCGCCGTGGAGATCCGAGATGCTTTGACCCGCGTGATAGAAAGCGGCTGGTTCGTCTTGGGTCCGGAAGTGGAAGCCTTCGAACGGGAGTTCGCGTCGATGTCGGGGACCGCACACGCGGTCGGAGTGGCCTCCGGAACCGACGCGATGACGCTAGCGCTTCTATCACTCGGGGTGGGGCCCGGGGATGACGTCATCACGAGCCCCATGACCGCGACCTTTACCGCGTTGGCGATCAGCCGCACTGGCGCCCGGCCGGTCTTCGCGGATGTGGACCCGGTGACCTTGAACCTCTCGCCACGCTCGGTTTTCGAAAAAATGAGCACGCGTACCAAAGCTTTGCTACCCGTTCACCTTTACGGGAGTCCCAGCGAGATGCCCGCGCTCTTAGAGTTGGCCGATAAGAAAGGCATTCCCGTCGTCGAAGATGCTTGCCAGGCGCATGGCGCGACGTTCGGTGGACGGCCGGTGGGAGGTTGGGGGCGTGCGGGCTGTTTCAGTTTCTATCCCACCAAGAATCTTGGCGCTCTCGGAGACGGGGGTCTCGTCACCACCGACGACCAGGAACTGGCATTGCGGATCCGTCGACTCCGGAACGGGGGACAATCGAACCGCTATGTGCATGAAGAAGTCGGGTTCAACAGTCGATTGGATGAGCTTCAGGCCGCGGTGTTGCGCGCAAAGCTCCCACACCTTTCGGGCTGGAACGAGCGCCGGCGGAATCTTGCCGCTCAATATCGCGAAGCCCTCGCCGAGACGCCCCTCGCTTGGGTAGAGGCTCTCCCCGACACCGAAACGGCGACTCACCTCTTGGTCGCACGCGCCCCGGAGCGGGATCGCTTACGGGAAGCCTTGTCGGAAGCCGGAGTAAAGACCCTCATCCACTACCCGGTCCCGGCGCACCTTCAACCGGCGTATCGAGGCTTGGGGCAAGGTGAGGGGGCCTGTCCGGAAGCGGAGCGCGCCGCACAGGAGATCGTTTCCCTGCCGCTCTATCCGGAGCTTGACGAGGCCCAGGTCGAGCGTGTCGTGCGCGCCATTGTTTCTTTTTACCGCTAGATCGCGTCCAGCCATCGAATGGGAAAAACCAAACGAATCGGCATTTTGACCGGCGGCGGAGACTGCCCGGGATTGAATGCAGTGATCCGCGCGGTTTTCCGTACCGCCCACAACATCGGTTGGCAAGTACTGGGAATCGAAGAAAGCTTCGGCGGTTTGCTCCAGACGAAGAAGACGAGACTGTTCAAGCCCAAAGACGTCCGAGGCATTCTTCACACCGGCGGCACCATACTAGGTACCAGCAACCGAGGGCATCCCTTCAAGTTTCCGGTAGAGACACCCTCCGGTGTCGAGTACCGAGATCGATCTGATGAGGTGGTCAAGAACTTTCGGACCCTGGGGCTCGAGGGACTCGTCGTGGTCGGCGGCGATGGAACGCTGTCCATTGCTCTGGGATTATTCCGCAAGGGCTTGCCCGTTGTGGGTGTCCCGAAGACGATCGACAATGACCTCTCGGGAACGGTCATTACTTTCGGCTTCGACACCGCGGTGAGCGTTGCCACGGAGGCTCTCGATCGTCTTCACACGACGGCTTCCAGTCACCGGCGTGTGATGGTATTGGAAGTCATGGGCCGCAACACGGGATGGATCGCTCTGCACTCGGGGGTTGCGGGTGGTGCGGATGTGATTCTGATCCCGGAGATTCCATTCGACATGGCTGCGGTGGTGGAAAAGATCCGCAACCGAAATCGACGGGGGCGAAATTTCAGTATCGTCGTCGTCGCGGAGGGTGCCACACCGGTCGGGGGAATGAAGCTTTTCCGAGAAAACGTCGGGAAGGGCTACGAGGGACGGCTAGGTGGCATCGGCGAGCAGGTTGCCGAGCAAATCGAAGTGGTCACCGGGCAGGAATGCCGGTCGCTCGTGTTGGGGCACCTTCAGCGTGGTGGCCAGCCGACGAACTTCGATCGCCTGCTGGGTACGCGCTTCGGCTCCGCGGCAGTACGCCTCGCTCGGGATAGAGGATGGGGGCGTATGGTGGCACTGGCTCCTCCGGCGATTACTTCCGTTCCTCTTGAGAAAGCGGTGGGACGATTGAAGCGCGTGCCGAAGAGGTCGGATATCATCCGCGCCGCGCGGGACCTGGGGACCTCCTTCGGTGATTGCTAATTACCAATATAGCCGAGCGTTTCCAGCTGTTGCCTAGCCGCCGGATCGAGCGCCTCGAGCGCCCGTTCTTCTTCCGCACTGCGATCGGAGTTGCGATCGGGATCGCCGGCCAACCAGCCTTCTAGCAACGGCAACAGCTTTCCCGCTTCACCCGGTAGCTTTTCGTATAGATTCGTCGTTTCGGCAGGGTCCGACTCCAGATCATAGAGCTCATAAATGTCCCCTGTGGGATTGGGGATGAGAATGAGCTTCCACTTTTCCGTACGAACCATTCTCCACTTTCCGAGGTTGCCCTCGTAGTAGATCCGACTCTGCTCGGGAAAGAGCCTGCGATAAGGAGCACTTTCCGCGAAAGCCGGGAGGAACGGGAGCGATTCTCCCGCCATCAGGGGGGCTAGGCTGACTCCCTCCGCTCTCTCCATGGCGTCGGCCCCCAATAAATCGAGAAACGTGGGGGCCAGATCCGCTAGGCGAACCTGTTGATCGACTACAGTCCCCGGAGGGATCCGTCCTGGCATGCGAAGGATCAGCGGGACGCGAAGAACCTCGTCGTATAGAGAGAAGTCATGTGTGAAGAAGAGATCGTGCTCGCCGAGCGATTCGCCGTGGTCCCCAACGACGGCGACGAGGGTGTTGTCTTCGAGCCCCAAATCGCCGAGCGCCGCCAGAACGCGCGCCAGATTGTCGTCGGTATAAAGGACAGTGCCGTCGTAGAGGTTGCGAACCTCTTGCAGCGATTGTTCCGAGTACTGAACTTTGCCGAAGAAGATCTCCCCGCGGGGTCGGCGCCGCAAGACCAGATCCAACAGCGCTTCGTTGTCCGGGTAGTAACGCAATACCAAGTCGAGGTAGGGGCCACCAGAGAGATCGGCATAAGGCGTCGGAAGAAAAGTCTCGAGCTCTCGTCGCATCATCGAGCGCAAGTGCTTGACCTGAGAGTCGTCGCGGTGATCGCCATTCCACAGCGTCGAGTATGGGTAACCCGGCGTATACGGCAAGTGGGGATCGATGAAGTGAAGCCAAAGAAAGAACGGTTCGCCCCCTTGCGCGCGGAGCCAGTCCTCCGCGGCGAGTGACAAGCTCCTCGCATCGAGGCCAGCCGAAAACTTGTTGTTGTGGTACTCGGCAAAGCCTTGGTCGAAACCCGATTTTCTTCTGAGCCAACTGTGTCGCGTCATCGCCGCGGTCCTGTACCCGGATTGCTCCAAGTGCTCGGCGAGGGTCGTCAACTCGGGGGACAAGGTGGCCGGGTGATTGCGAACCCCGTGAAGGGGAGGAGTGAGCCCGGTCATCATCGTGGCGAGCGACGGTAGCGTGAACGGCGCTTGGGCGATCGCCTGCCGGAAGTTCGCGCCCTCTCTCGCAAGGCGATCTAAGTTGGGAGTTGTCCTCCGACGATATCCGTTGGCGCGCAGTCGGTCGGCGCGGAATGTCTCGATGCTGATGAGGAGTAGATTCGGAGGAGCGGGCGCCACGATGGCAGGAGGGGATTCGCAGGAGCTAGCGAGGAGCCCCACCAGTGAGAGAAGCGCGACGTAGGAAACGGTTTTCGATGACGACAACATCGAAGAGTTGAGGGGAGGGCGCCTGGACCCTCGCTTTAGTCGGACTGCGCCCCGTCGGGACCGGGGACTGCGTTCACCGATTGGGGGGCCAGCTCGGTCGCACCCCGCTGAAAAACGATCTCTCCGTTCACCAGGTCTACCCGTACGGTATCGCCTTTGAAGAACTCGCCGGCGATGAGCTTCTGCGCCAGGATGTTTTCAACCTGCGTCTCAACTCCGCGTTTCAGGGGACGTGCGCCGAAGAGCGGGTCGAAACCGTCAGCGGCCAGCTTCTCCTTGACCGCCAGAGCAACTTGTATGAGAAGACCCTGTTCGGCGAGACGATTCTCCAAGTCGACCAGTACCAGCTCCACGATCTGGCGGATGTGCTGCTCATCGAGCTGGTGGAAAACGATGAGGTCATCGATGCGGTTCAACAGCTCTGGTTTGAAGACCTTTTTGACCTCGCGCATCACCCGCCTCTTGATCTCCTCGTACTTGACGGAGGGTACCGGGCTCGAGAAACCAATGCTCGTGTACTCGCGGGTGATGTCCTCGCTACCGATATTAGAGGTCCCGATGATGATGGTATTGACGAAGCTGACGGTCCGGCCCTGCGCGTCTGTCAGTCGCCCGTCGTCCAGTATCTGAAGGAGAAGGTTGAAAACGTCGGGGTGGGCCTTTTCGATCTCGTCCAGTAGCAAGACGGTGTAAGGATTGCGGCGTACTCTCTCGGTTAGCTGCCCTCCTTCACCGTAACCGACGTAGCCGGGGGGGGAACCGATGAGCTTGGAGACCGAGTGTCGCTCCATGTACTCGCTCATGTCCATGCGAATGAGTCGCTCCTCGTCGTCGAGCAAGAACTCGGCAAGCGCCTTGGCGAGTTCCGTCTTGCCGACACCGGTGGGCCCGAGGAAGATGAATGATCCGATGGGGCGCGAATTGCCCTTGAGACCGGCACGGTTTCTTCGAATGGCGTTCGAGACGGCTGCCACGGCGTTTTCTTGCCCAATGATGCGCCGGTGGATGTTGTCCTCCATCCGCGTAAGCTTTTCCGCCTCCGACTCCAACATGCGCGTTAGCGGAATTCCCGTCCAGCCGGCAACCACGCCAGCGATATCCTCACTCGTCACAGTCGAATCCTGAGGACTTCGTGCGTCGCGCCACGCCGAAACCTTTTCTTTCAGCTCTTTGTCGATTCGGATGATGCTGTGTCGTGCCAAGGCGGCGCGCTCGTAGTCCCGCTGATTATATGCATCGCGCTGGTCGGCGCCGAGTTTTTCGCGGTCGCGCTTGAGGGCGCGGACCTCTGGGGGCGCGTAGACGAGCTCCAAGTGCTTTCGTGAGCCGGCCTCGTCCATGAGGTCGAGCGCTTTGTCCGGCAGGAACCGGTCGGTGATGTATCGCTCAGAGAGCTTGGCGGCGGCCATCAAGGACTCATCGGTGAATTTCACATCGTGGTGGAGCTCGTAGCGTCTCTGCAATCCCTTCAAGATCAGATGCGTTTCTTCGACGCCGGGCTCGGAGATCAGAACGCTCTGGAAGCGTCGCTCGAGGGCCTTGTCTTTCTCGATATGCTTCTTGTAATCTTCGAGGGTGGTCGCCCCGATGCAGCGGAGCTGGCCACGCGCCAAGGCGCTCTTCAGCATGTTCGAAGCGTCCAGGCCTCCTTCGACGTTGCCCGCCCCCACTACCGTATGGAGCTCGTCGATGAACAAGATGATCTGTCCGTCGGCGGAGAGCACTTCGTCTTTGATGGTCTTGAGGCGCTCCTCGAACTCGCCGCGGAACTTGGAACCGGCGACGACCTCACTCATCTCCAACATGAGGACGCGCTTGTTGAGAAGCGTCTCAGGGACCTCGGAGTCGACGATCCGCTGCGCCAGTCCTTCCACAATGACGGTCTTTCCGACCCCCGGCTCTCCGATGAGCACGGGGTTGTTCTTCTTTCGTCGGGAGAGGATCTGAATGACACGCCGGATCTCTTCTTCGCGGCCTACCACCGGATCGAGCTCGCCCTTGCGGGCCAGCTCCGTGAGATCGGAAGTGTATTTTTGCAGGGTCTCGAACTTGCTGTCGGCAGCCCGGCGGTCGTCAACGGTGCGGCCTCCCCGCATGCGCTGCACCGCTTCCTTGGTGCGGTCGGCACGGAACCCCATTTCGCGGAGGATCCGAGCCGAAAGGCCAGCGGGCTCTCGATGAAGCGCCAAAAACATCGCGCCGGCACCGATGAATCGATCTCCGAGGTTGTCGGCCTCTTCTTTGGCCATGCGCAGCAGCTCCGCGGCCTGCGAGGACACCAAGATTTGCACCGGCCCATCACGGTGGAGCTTGGCCTTGTGCCGCTGCGCGGCGTAAACGAGATCGAGGATGGATTTCTTGGTCTCGGCGGGATCGCGTCCGAGATCCTTGAACAGACGTAACACCTCCGAGTCGTCTTGTTCCAGCAGCCCTATGAGAACGAACTCGGGAGAGAGCTCGTTCTGCTTGAGGTTGACGAGCTCCATGGAGCCGATATTGATCGCCTCGATCACCCGTTCGGTGCAGTGCCGGAACAAGACGTTGTTCATAGCTTCCATCTTTTAGCGCACTCTCCCGCGAAAACTCCGACCCAGATCATAGCACGCGGCCTAGGGCTAACCAACCGAGGGACGGCAAATCCCTCGCGAGTTCGTTGTTGGACGCCGAACTGTCGCGTTGCTGTTATCAAACGAGCCAGTCGTCGGAAAATGATATAATTACGGGCGCTCACAAAACCTTGCGGTGAAGATTCTCGTCCTGACCTCTTCGTATCCCAAGTACCCAGGAGATACGACCGCTCCGTTCATCCAGTCGATTACGCACGCATTGGCGGCGAGGGGACACCAGCTGACGGTGGTGCTGCCCGCCCGAGCGGATCTGGGTCCCGCGTCCGCGCCGGGAGTGTCCTTCGAGGCATACCGATATGCGCCGACCAGGAGCCTCCAGGTATTCGGCTACGCGGAGGCGCTGCACGCGGACGTGACGGTGCGGCGCTCCACGTACCTTGTTTCACCCTTAGCCCTCGCATCGGGCACTACAAGAATGATGCTCGAGGTTCGACACGGTGGCTATGATCTGGTGCACGCTCATTGGGTCGTTCCCAATGGTGCGATGGCGTTACCGGCCGCATGGCTCGGCGGTGTGCCCCTCGTGGTAAGCCTCCATGGATCGGACGTCTTTCTCTCGGAGAAGAAGTTTTTGTTTCGTCGGGCGGCAAGATTCACTTTTCGCCGCGCCGCGGCGGCGACCGCCTGTAGCAACGACCTCGCGGAGAGGAGTCAGCGTTTGGGCGCGCCGTCTCGCCCGCAGACCATTCCGTACGGCGTGGATACCGAGCAATTCCGAGGCCCTTCCGAAGAGTCGGTCAAGCTGCGCAAAAAGCTCGGTCTTGGCACCGACCAGCCCATGGTGCTGGCGGTGGGAAGGCTGGTGCACAAGAAGGGCTTCGAAGTGCTGGTCGAGGCTTTGCCGGATCTCGTGGCGGCACATTCTGATATGAGAGTCGTCATCGCGGGAAGTGGTGATCTAGAGAAAACATTATTCGAGCGCGCGGCTCACGCGGGGGTGAGTGGAAACTTAATGTTGGTGGGAAACGTTTTACGAGACGAGCTTCCCGCATACTACGGCGCGGCCACGGTCACCGCGGTCCCTTCGATGCACGACGATGCGGGCAACGTAGATGGTCTTCCCAACGTCATGCTGGAAGCACTGGCTTCCGGATCGCCGATCGTAGCGAGTGCGGTAGCAGGGATTCCCCAAGCGGTGAGCCAAGGCAAAGAAGCGCTTCTTGTTCCGGAGCGGGACCCGAAGGCTTTAGCAGATTCAATTCTCGAGCTTCTGCGCTCGCCGGAGCGACGAAACGCGCTCGGAACAAGGGCGAGAGAAAAGGCACGGTCCGTATTCGACTGGGGCCGGGTGGGAGAACAGTTCGAAGATGTCTTTCGGTCCGTCACGCGATCTAGCGGCGCGTCGACTTAAGTACGGCGGCCCGCGCGTCTACGATCGCGGCGAGCGATGGGCGCTCGCGGGTTTCGATCTCATGCTCCGCCTTGCCGCGCCCCTTGCCGGCTGGGCCCCTCCTCGAGGGACGTCTCCCGACCTAGGTTCCGCTCGCCACATACTTGCTTTGAGGCTGGATCGGCTCGGCGATTTGTTGATGACCTTGCCGGCTCTCCAGGAGCTCCGACAGTTGGCACCGGACGCTCAGATCGAGCTCGCAGTCGGCAGCTGGAACGAAGAGATAGCGAGCGGACTACCTTTCGTGGATCGCCTCCGAATCGTAGACGCCCCTTGGGCGGCTTGGGGGCAGAAGGCTCAATGGCGACAGGCGGCGCGAGCGATGAAGGAGGGCGAGGCCCCCGATCTAGCCGTGGATTTTCAGGGCGATGTCCGCGTCAATTTGTTGATGGCGTTCACCGGTGCGTCGATGCGCGCCGGTTATGGAGATACCGGAGGTGGCTATCTCCTGACCCATCTCGGTCTCTGGGACGAAGCGAAGAGCTGGTACCGGCAGAACGTGGAGCTTCTTAAGGTCTTGTTTCCTGAAGCGAACACTACCGAGCCGATCGAGCCCTACAACTTCTTGTTGCCCGTGGACCGGCGGCAAGCCGAAGAGTTGCTCCACCGACACGGCCTGGATACCGCCCGTCGTCCCCTCATCGGAATTCACCCGAGTGCGGGACGCGCGATCAAGCAATGGGAGGTGCACAAGTTTGCCGCACTTGTTGATGGATTGACCGAGTCGACCTCGGGAAGCGTCATCCTGACCGGTGCTCCCGCAGACCGCGCTCTAGTCGAACAAGTGGCGACCAAATGCCGGACCGCGCCCCATCGATTGATCGGGGAAGTGGGTTTGCGAGGTTTTACAGCGCTCATCGAGAAACTGGATCTGTTCATAACCGGAGACACCGGGCCGATGCATTTGGCCGACGCGGTAGGCAGTCGCGGAGTCGCCATATTCGGACCGTCGGATCCTCGCCGCTATCGACCCGAGCACGGTGACTATCGCACCGTGATTCGCAACGAGGTCTATTGTTCGCCCTGCAACATGATTCGAAAGCCCCCGACCGAATGCTCTCGCCCGGAGGCGCCGGAGTGTATTGGGGGGATCAGCGTGGATCGAGTGATGGAGGCGGCGCTGGCTCAACTTGGTCGGGCGTCCGGCCGATCAAACGCTTGAGTCTGCGGATCTCGTCTTCCCGGAAGAACCCGAACGCGAAGAGAGCAGTGGGATAGATCGCCAAAGCCCCTACCTTGATGAGGAAAGAAGTCAGCGAGGGGTCGCCAGCCAAACGGGAAGCCGCAAACGAGAAAACTGCCGCCAAGCCGACGACGCCCATCCGCTTCCACTCGAAGGGAATCGGGTAGTGGCGATTGGCAAACAGGTAGCCGAGTCCAGCCATGATGGCGTAACCGCCGACGGTGGCCCAGGCGGCCCCTATCATCCCGTATAGAGGAACGAGCAAGAAATTCATGCTGATATTCACGAACGCCGCGGAGAAAGTGAGGATTGGGTAGTAATAGGCTCTCTTGCTGATACCGATCCCGATCGAAGTGAGCGTGAAGAGCCCTTGGATCGAATAGGCGAGGACGATGACCGGGATCACCGAATAGGCGGCGTGGAAGGCGGGAGCCGTCATGAGGTAGAGGAGCTCCCGGCCGAGCACCGCGAGAAGCAACCCGAACCCGCCGACCACGACGGCCACGTAGGTGGCGAGTCGGGCGAGTGTCCGGGGCGCGTCCTTCTGAGTCAATTGGGAGTAGACGAAAGGACCCCAGGCCAGCTCGAAAGCGGAAAGCAGGAACTTGATTCCGGTCCCAAACATGTAGCCCACGTGGTAGAGCCCGACCTCGGCGCGGGTGGAGAAGAAATCGAGAATCTTGCGATCGGCGAGGTTGAGTACCTGGTAGGCGAGCCCGTGGGGCACTTTGGGTAGTCCGAAGCCAAAGGCCTCGCGAAGCATGGCGGTCGAGTAACCGAGAGTGAGATTCCGCCGCAAGGTTGGAACGAGTGCCACTACGAAGAGGGCTGACGAGAGGACGTCCGACCACAAGACTCCTTCCACTCCCCAACCGCGGAGAACGAGAAAAACCTTGAGGCCGGCATTGAGCGAGTTTCGAAAAACGGTTGCCGTCGCGAAGTAACCGGCCCGTTCTTCGATGCGGAAGAGATTCATGGGAACGAAGGCGAAACCCATGAGGAGCGTATCCGCCGCCACGAGTACGACCAGCTTGCCTTGGTCGCTTCCCAACAAGAGCCGGCTGATGGGCTCGGCGAGGGCGACGCTCAATGCAAACAGGCTGAGGCTGATCAGGCTGACGGTCGTGAAGATGGTGGTGGTGAAGACGCGCCGGTCACGGTCACTTTGCTGCTCGTAATAGATGCGGAAGAAAGCCGAATCCAACCCCATCCGGAAGAGAATCTTGGTCGAGACCCCGAAGAGCAGAAGAATGCCGAGCGTGCCGTAATCGGTCGAGGTGAGGTGGCGGGTGAGGATTGGTAGGAGGACGAAGTTGACTAGAGTGCCGAAAACGTCGGCGGCTCCGTAGATGGCGGAGTGGCGAAACAGGGTCTTGAGGTGAGCCAGAACCATCGGCCTATCTTATGTCGGAAACAGGAGTTTCCGTTGCCCCGGTGGAATCAAGCTTCGATCTCGTTTACTCTCAGTAGTTCGGGCTCACCGGGGCACCCGCAGCCAGGCGGCCCGAGTGCCGCCCTGAGCCGATGCGGAGCCGCTTGCCGGCGGAGCATGAAGCGTGGGGGTGGGGCCCCGCGCCACTAATTGAAATGCGAGCATTAAGTGATGACCGTTAACGTCGGAGATCGCCAGATCGGCGACGGCGCGAACTGCTTCGTCCTTGCCGAAGTGGCCTCCGCCCACCAAGGTGAGCCTGCGGAAGCCCTTGAACTGGCTCGCTACGCCCAACGCGCGGGAGCCGACGGCATCAAGTTTCAGCTGTTCGCCGCCGAGGAGCTCATCGCTCCCACCGATTCCCGCTTTCCCACGTTTCGCCAGATTGAGATCGCGCCCCGAGAGTGGGAACGGATTCTCGACGAAGCCAGCGAGAAGGGGCTTCCGGTATTCGCGGATATCTTCGATCGCCCAAGCCTGAGTATTGGAGAGAGGGGCGGCATAGCCGCCTACAAGATCCATTCGACCGACATGGAGAATCCGGAGTTCATCCGCGCCGTTGCCGCCACCGGCAAACCGGTGCTGTTGTCGACGGGCGGAAGCGGCCTCGGAACGGTCGAAGCCGCGATCGAGGCGACGACTCGCGAAGGCAATCGAGAGGTCGTTCTGCTCCATGGCGTGCAGAACTTCCCAACCAAAGTTGACGACTCACACCTGCGCTACATCCGAACCCTCAAAACGAAATTCGGGCTCCCGGTGGGGTTTCTCGACCACGTGGATGGAGGCTCGCTCATGGCGAAACTTCTTCCGGCGCTGGCCGTCGCCTCCGGTGCCGATCTCGTAGAAAAACATATCACCAGAGACAGGCAAGCGAAGGGGTTCGACTGCGAGTCTTCTCTCGAGCCCGGGCCGTTCGGCGAGATGGTCGGTCTGATCCGGCAATCGGAGCTGGCTCGCGGCGACGAAGTGATGACCCTCTCTGAAAGCGCTCACCGCTACCATCAGTTGATGCGCCGTGCCGTCGTCTCGAGGGAAGCTCTGCAAAAAGGTGAGCCTCTGCGGGCCGAGCAATTGGCCTTGGTGCGGAACGAAAGAGGGGTGGCACCCCTTGATATGCCGCGCCTTTTAGGAAGAAAGCCGCGGCGGGACATCCCCGCCTGGGAGCCGTTGACGGAGGAGCTCTTTGAGTAAGGTCGTCGGCGTGGTTTCCGCTCGCATGCGCTCCAGTCGATGTCCCGGAAAGGCCATCGCGCCTCTCGCTGGAAAGCCCCTCCTCGAGCATTTGTTGAACCGCCTTCTCTCCGTCGACGAGCTGGACGAGGTGGTTCTGGCAACATCGGAGTCACCTGAGAACCAGGTGCTCGTGGAACTGGGTGAGAGGGTGGGGGTCGGTGTCTTCGCTGGCGACGAGGAGGATGTCTTGGGACGGTACGTCGAAGCGGCCGATCGCTGGCAGGCCGACGCGGTGGTGAGGGTGACGGGAGACAATCCCCTCACCGACTTATCGTTGGTGCGGAATTTAGTCGATCTCCATCGACGCCAAGACGCTGACTACACCTATGTGCCCGGCGACGCCTTGCTCATGGGGATTCTCCCCGAGGTCATCTCCCGCCGCGCGCTCACGGTGAGCCATCACGACGGGGAGGATCGACACCGATCGGAGCTGGTGAACCTCTATATTAAGGAGAACCCGGAGCGGTTTCGCATCGTCACCGCGGAGCTTCCGGAGCAGCTCTATCGCCCTGCCTACCGACTCACCGTCGACGAGCCCGAGGACCTGGAGCTAATGGGAGCGATCTTCGATAAACTGTATCGCCCCGGAGAGGTGCTGGAGACCGCCGAAGCTATCCGCTTGCTCGATGAGGAGCCGCGGCTGGTCGCGATCAACGCCCACCTTCAGCACCGGGCGGCGAACCTACGTTCGGTGGAGCTAGACAAAACACCATGAAGACCGTGCACTTTGGAGATCGACCGATCGGCGAGGGGCACCCTTGTTTCGTCATCGCCGAAGCGGGAGTGAACCACAACGGTGACATGGAGCTCGGTCGGGCACTCATCCGGGAGGCCAAGCAGGCCGGTGCCGATGCCGTCAAGTTTCAAAGCTACAAGGCGGGAAAGATTTCGACGCGAACCGCCCCGCGGTATTGGGTGGAGCCCGACGACCCCGATGGCTCTCAGTACGACACCTTCGCCAAGCTGGATGGCTTCGGTGAAGAAGAACACCGCGAGCTCTTCCGCTATGCAAAGGAGGTCGGGATCCTATGTTTGTCGACTCCGTTCGACGACGAAGCGGTCGACATGCTAGAGGCGCTCGGCGTTCCTGGGTACAAAATCGCTTCGGCGGATCTGACGGATCATCCGTTGATCGAGCGAGTGGCACGCAAGGGGAAACCGGTCCTGCTGTCGACTGGGCTTGCCACCATCGCCGAAGTGGGAGAAGCGGTTGAGGTCGTGCGCGGGGCCGGAAACGACCAGGTGGTCCTGCTCCAATGCACGCTTCAATACCCCTGCGACTACGAGAACGTCAACCTCCGCATGATGCTTCATCTGAAGGCTGCCTTTCCAGAAATCCCCGTTGGCCTTTCCGATCACAGCCTCGGCATCGCCGTGCCTCAGGCCGCGGTTGCCTTGGGAGCGGTGGCGGTCGAGAAACACTACACCGTCGACAAAACACTGCCTGGAAGCCCTGACCATCACCTGTCGGTGGATCCGAAGGATCTTCGCCAGATGATGGACTCCATCCGTGCGATCGAGAAAGCTCTGGGACGTTATGAGAAGGGACCGGTCGAAGCGGAATCGGCGGCCTATCAATATGCTCGTCGCAGCATCGTCTCTGCCAAGGCCATCGCTCAGGGAGAACGCATTACCCGGGACATGCTGACTTTCAAAAGGCCGGGAACCGGCATTTACCCCAAGTTCGTGGACATGGTGGTGGGCCGGAACGCCCGAGAAGACATTCCCGAAGACGCCGTGCTCCAGTGGGAGATGTTCTAAGTGACCGTGGGAAAGCAGCGCGTCGTGGCCATCGTGCCCGCCCGCGGGGGATACGACGAAGTCCCCTACATGAACATCAAGAAGCTGGGCCCCATTCCACTGATTGCTCACACGCTCCAAGAAGCGGCGAAGAGTCGCTACATCGATCGCGTCGTCGTATCGACCGACGATGAAAAGGTGGCGGCGGTGGCGCGTGACTACGGAGCCGACGCCCCGTTTCTCCGCCCCGCCGAGCTAGCCACGGTTCCCTTGATCAAGCCCGTCATCGCGCACGCCGTGCAGTTCGTCGAGACCGAGCAAAAGAAGAAGTGCGATCTGGTGGTGATGCTCAAGCCACGTCGCCTTTCCGCACCGCCGAGCAGATCGATGAGGCCTTGGACAAGCTGGTGAAAGAGGATTTGGACTCGGTCGTTTCCTTGCGTGAGGAAAAGGCTCTGATGTGGCGGCTGGTGGACGGAAAGCTGAAACAAGCGTTCGGAAAGGCTGGCCGACGCGAAGACATGGAGCCGCTTTTTCGCGAGGACGGCGCCATCTGGGCGATGCGTCGAGAAACCCTGGATTCGTCGGAGCGACTGGGCGAGCGGGTCGGATATGTCCTCATGGGCAAAGAATCTTCCTTTACGATCCATGACATTTACGACTTCTGGGTTGCGGAAAAGCTCGTGCGTCTCCCACGCATCGTCTTTCGCGTCGACGGTGGCGCTGAGATCGGCATGGGGCACGTTTATCGGAGCCTGGCGATAGCCGACGAGCTCTGTTCTATCTCTTCGGCGGACGTGCAATTCCTGATGAGTGCTGACCACCCCGAAGGCGTGAAACGAGTTTCCGGGGCAGGCTACACGGTGCGCGTTCTGTCGAATGGTGGAGTCAATGCGATCGTGGACGCGATCCAAGAGTATTCTCCCAACATTGTGGTCAACGACCGACCCTTCTTGGAGAAAGAGTATCTGGAAGCGCTGTCGAGGCTCGGGGCGTCAACGGTGAATTTGGTAGATACCCTTGAGGACATCGAGAAACCCGCCGAGATTACGTCGATGATCATTGCGACGCTGCGCGTCGATCAGTTGGAGCTCGAAGACTTCTACGGTGGTCCGGAGTACGCGATCTTGCGAGAGTCTTTTGCGGGAGCTGCCAAACCGGTGCGGGCCGACGCCCGTCAAGTGGTGATCAGTTTCGGTGGGAGCGATCCGCAAGGACTTACCTTGAAGGTGCTTCGGGCGCTGGACAGCCCGGAAATAATGAAGAGCGAGCTCGGCGTCAAGGCGGTTCTCGGTCCGGCGTTCAGTTACGGGCAGGAGCTCCGTGAGCTCTTACCGAGGCTCCACTATCAGCCGATCCTGCTCGAGAACGTGGAGCACATGGCGGAGATTCTGTCAGAAGCCGATCTAGTTTTTTGTGCGGGAGGCATGACGGTCTATGAGATCGCAGCTCTGGGCGTTCCGGGCCTCGTCATGTGTCAAAACGCGCGTGAGGTGCGGCGGATGGAGCACTTCTCGCGCTCGGGGTCGATCGAGCACCTGGGTTTGGGCACCGAGCTGGAAGAGAAACACATCACCCAGGCCGCCGAGGCACTCCTCGCCAACGAAACCCGTCGTCGGGCGATGAGCGAGTCGGGCCAAAAATTGGTCGACGCGCGCGGAGCACAGAGGGTTGCGGAAGTAGTCAAAAACGCGGTACAGCGGGGACCCGCGGCGGGAGGTCTGAGACGATGAAATACCTGATTACGGGAGGCTCCGGCTTCGTCGGCTCGCATCTGGCGGGCACCCTTCTCGAGCGCGGCGACGAAGTCTACGTCATCGACAATCTTTCCACCGGGAGCATCGAGAACATCGAACACCTCAAGGACCATCCCCGCTTCCACTACACCATCAACACGATATCCAACCAACCGGTAACGGCCGAGCTCATAGACCGAGTGGACACAATCTTCCATTTGGCGGCGGCGGTAGGCGTGCGACTCATCGTGGAAAGCCCAGTGCATACGATCGAAACCAACGTGTACGGCACCGAGACCATTCTCACCATTGCCAACAAGAAGAAAAAGAAGGTCATCATCGCATCGACGTCCGAGGTCTACGGTAAGAACAGCAATGTTCCCTTCCGAGAAGATTCGGATCTGGTCATGGGACCGACCAACAAGGGCCGATGGAGCTATGCTTGTTCGAAGGCCATCGACGAGTTCCTGGCGCTCGCCTACTTCAAAGAAAAGAAACTTCCGGTCGTCATCGTGCGACTCTTCAATACGGTTGGGCCGCGGCAAACTGGCCAGTACGGTATGGTGATTCCGACATTCGTGAAACAGGCTCTATCGGCGCGGCCGATCACGGTCTTTGGTGACGGTAAGCAGTCCAGATGCTTCACCGACGTGTCCGACGTGGTCAAGGGGCTTGCCGATCTGGCGGTTCACCCCGGTGCGGTGGGAGAGGTTTTCAACATTGGCACCGGTAATGAGATCACGATTTTGGATCTCGCGAAGAAGGTCAAGGAAATGACGGGGAGCAAGGCGGACATCGTCTTCGTTCCCTACGAGAAGGCGTACGAGGAAGGATTCGAGGATATGCCGCGGCGTGTTCCCGATGTCAGCAAGATCCAGGAACTCACTGGGTACAAACCTTCCCTCACACTCGAACAGACGCTACAGAGGGTCATCGACTTCTTTTCCCAGGCCTGACGTAAGTGCGCGACCCCTGGCTGGCGGGCATCTTGATTCTGGCCGCCGGGCTCCGAATCTACGGCTTGGGACACGGGCTCCCCCACGTCTACAACCCCGACGAAGTCAACATCATGGCCCGGGCACTTTCCATTGCGCGTGATCTCAATCCTCACTATTTTCTTTATCCCAACTTCTTTTTCTTCCTCTTGTTCGGTGTCATGGGTGGCCTCTTCGTGGTGGGCCGGTTGGTGGGCCACTACGCCAATCTCGCCGGCTTCGAGGCGCGCTTTTTCGAGGACCCCACGGACTTCTTCGTGGCGGGCCGGCTGTTCGGCGTCCTATGCGCGCTGGCGACGATCGTTCTTACTTATCGCTTGGCGGCGAGACACTTCGGACAAACCGCAGCCCGAGCCGGTGCTCTCTTCATGGCGGTCGCATACTTCCATGTGCGAGATTCTCACTATCTGAAGCACGATGTACCCACCGGGCTGTTGCTGGTCCTGGCTCTCGCCGCGTTCGATCGGATCCGAGAAGATCCACGGATCCGTTCCTATGTGCTTTCGGGCCTGGCGATGGGATTGGCATTTGCGACGCACTATTACACGGTCTTCTTGGCTCCCGCGTTCGTGGCCTACCACCTCCTGGTCGCGGGCCTTCGTGATGTCGCGAAGGTCCTTCTCACCGGGGCGGTGGCCGGCGCAACGTTCTTCGCGCTCTCTCCGTTCGTGGTAATCGACTTGCCTATCGCGATCGATCACATGATCGCGAACCGGCAAGTCGTGATGGACCGGAGCGTTTCCGGCGGATCACTCTTTCTGCCGAGCCTGCCCGCCTACGTTCAGTTCATGATGCACCAGGGGTTCGGCTATCTTCTGTGCGCGTTGATCGTCGTGGGTTGGGTTCTGATGGCTCGGCGGGATCGACGTTTGCTAGCGCTGTGGGGAGGGTTCCCCCTCTTGTTCCTTCTGTTCATCGCTTACACCTTCTTTGCGGGACGCTATCTCAATCCGATTCTTCCCAGCCTGGCGGTGGCCGCCGGACTTGCGGTTGCTTCGTTAGGCGAGCGTTTCGGACCGCGGGTTGCCTGGGCGGTCGCACTAATAGCCACGTTGCAGCCTCTATACAACGATGTGCAGGTGGATCGACTCTTCGCGGGCGAAGACACACGCACGCTCGCGAGAGACTGGATCGTGAATGAGCTGGCCGATGGAACTCCGCTTGCGCTGCAATCGTATTCGGTGCCGGTTCCACAATCGGCCGACAGTGTAAGGGAGAGCCTCATTGAAAACGATGCGCTCGCCGAACTGGAGCGCAAAGGGAAGTACTCCCACCTGCTCGCGGTCGCTGAGGGTAGCCACCCTACGTATGAACTATTCTTTCTTGGTCGTGGTGACGAAAGAAACCGCAACTACTTCGATTATCAGGAAGTCGTAGCGCGAGACTTGGAGCCTTTGGCCGCACGCGGTGTTGAAGCCATCGTGCTCCGTTACCCGCCCGGACCAATGGCTCCCCAGGTGAAAGCCTTTTTCGAAAGCGTTGCGCGTAACGGAACGCGGCTCGCCCGTATCACGCCCTTTCGCGAGAAACGGGAGGATCCTCTGCATCCTTATACGGACAACGAGGATTGGCCGGCACGCGCTGGGCTGTCGTACAAAGGACCGCTTATCGAAATATGGTCGCTCGAAAAGCCCTAATCGCGGCGCTGGTCCTGCTTCCGATGGTGGTGGCCGGCCTTGCGACCTACTGGGTCTACGGCCAACCTCGCGCCGCCTACGTAGACTTCGAGCGCCGCTACGAAGACGGGTTCGTATCGGGCTTCCACGGCCACGAGCGCATGAGTGGTCGGGGCTTCCGTTGGAGCACCGCGGACAGCTTCGTTCATTTAGAGAACCTCCCTCCCCAACAACGACTGCGGATCGAGGTCAGGCTCAGGGCACTTCGGCCAAACGGGGTGGCGTTGCCCCGAGTCCGTTTCACCGCCAACGGGGCCACCGTCTTCGAGACCGTATCGGATCCGGGGCTCGTGACCTATCGCTTCGGTACGACTTTGCCCGGGGAGTCGCTCACGCTCGGGATCCATCCCGAGATCTTCGTTCCGACCGACTACGATCGCGAAGACGCCCGCGTGCTGGGGGTTCAGATCTTCTCGGTGAGGGTCGAGCCTCAGGGTGGAGCACCGAGATGGAGGGCTCCTGCGGTTCGCATGGCGCTCGCGGCCGCAATACTGCTTGCCGCCGGGCTTCTGGCCGGCCTTCCACTGTCCGTCTCATCGCTGGCGGCCTCGGTCTTCATCGGTGGTTTCGCCTATCTACTTGGGCAAGACACGGTCCTCTTCTCCTCTTACCCCCAACGCGTGATGACGCTGGCGGGGACGGCGCTCGGGGCGAGTGCGGTCCTTCGAGTCGTCCTTCGTCGGGCCCAGTGGCTCGGGTCGATGGAAAGATCGATCCTAATCGGAGTGCTAGCCGGAACGTTGCTATTGAAACTGGCCGGCCAGTTCTATCCGCTCTTTTTCAGCTCGGACGCTCAGTTTCAGGCCAACCGTCTGGAAGAGGTTGTGGGAGGGAATCTCTTCACTACTTCCGTAACCCAGCATGATCCCCCGTTCCAGATACCGTATCCCGTTTCCCTGTATGTTCTGGCGGTACCCCTTACCAGCCTGGGAGTCGATCCGGTAACGGTTCTGAAGTTGTTGACGACGTTGGCGGACCTCTCGGTAGGTTTAGTGTTAGCGTTTCTCGGTGCGCGATTCTTACGCGACGTCCGCGCCGGTATACTGGCCGCCGCGGTTTATCAGCTGGTTCCCTTGAACTTCTTGGCATTTTCTTCGGGAAACTACACCAACCTCTTCGGCGCCGCGTTGACGGTTATCTTCCTCGCGTTCTTGTTGCTGGCGACACGAAGCCAGCACTCCCTGCCCTTGCTAGGCGCTTTCGCAGCTTCTTTGATCGCCATGACCGCCCACTTTGGGTCGTTTCTCTATGGCATCTTGCTATGGCTGGCGTGGTTGGTTGCCGTCTGTTGGATCGCACCCGGCGAGCTAGAGTCTCAGCAGAGAAAACGCATTGTCGCGGTGGTGACTACGAGCTTGGCGCTGGCATGTATCTATTACTTGGGTTATGCGGAGTTGTTCCTCGATCAATGGGGACGCGCCTTCTCGAGTGACTACGCCACCGGGGATCAAGTTACGGAAGGGCCGTTGGCGAAGCTGGCCTTCAACTGGGCCTTTTTTCGAGAGCAAGTGGGAATCATGTTCGCGCTACTGGCTCTTGCGGGCGCCATTCCGATTGTCGCGAAGTGGCAACAGTCCCCATTCCATGCGGCCGCTACCGCATGGCTAGGGGTGACCGCGGTGTTCTTTTTTTTGGACCTGACGACGGCGCTCGAGGTGCGTTACGTCCTTCAAGTTTTGCCTTTGTTGGCGCTCTTTGCGGGAAGCTTCATCTCGGGTGCGTTTCAGAGAAGGTGGAGCGGTCGTCTTGCTGGCGTCGTCGCGCTCGGCTACCTAACGGTGGTGGGGTTCGGAAACTATCTCTATTGTCTCCTGGAGCGTTACCATTGATGACGGTGAAACGAACGGGTTTCCGCCTTGGGTGAGACCGAGATCGTACTAGAGAATCTGGTCGAGATCCTTCTTCTCGCGTGCGTTGTCGCGATTGCGGTCAAACGGATCCATATACCCTACACGACCGCCTTGGTTTTGGTCGGTATAGGGGTCAGTTTCCTGCCCTTCCACCTCGAGGTGAAACTAAGCAAGGAGCTTGTCCTTCTGATCATCCTGCCACCTTTGCTGTTCCAAGGGGCGCTGCATATGGATCTGGAGCAGTTGCGGCGCAACCTTCTGCCCATCGTGACGCTTGCCGTTCCAGGACTCATCGTGGCGACGCTTCTGATGGGTGGCATGCTCCACTACGCGATGGGAATGCCTTGGCTCAAGGGGATGCTTTTCGGGGCCATGGTGGCGGCGACCGACCCCATCTCCGTCTTGGCGGTCTTCCGCGAAGTGAAGACCCCGGAACGACTAAAAGCACTCGTCGAGGGCGAAAGCCTCTTCAACGATGGAACGAGTGTCGTTTTGTTCGGAGTGATCTACGGGGCGCTCTACGGCGGGGAGGAAGTGACTGCGACGGGAGCGGCACTGGAATTTATCGAGGTGGTCGCCGGTGGGGCGGCGGTGGGTTTGGCCTTGGGTTATATCGCATACAAGACCATGAAGCGACTCGACGATCACCTGCTCGAAGTGACCCTGACCGTGGTACTTGTCTTCGGAAGCTTTCTGGTGGCGGAGGTCTTTCATCTGTCGGGAGTGATCGCCGTGGTAGTGGCCGGACTGATCATCGGCAACTACGGCCGTGCGTTCTCGATGTCGGAACAAACGCGGGACACGGTGGAGAACTTCTGGGAGGTGATCGATTTCCTGATCAACGCACTCTTGTTTCTGCTCATTGGCTTCGAGATGAAGGCTTTTATTCCAGACCTCCCGAAATTCCTCGTGCCCGGGCTCTTGGTGATAGCTATCGTCCTCGCGTCCCGGGCGCTGACCGTCTATCCGGTTTGGTTCATGGTCAGCAGGACGCCACAGAAATATCCGTTCTCTTGGTCACATGTCATGTGGTGGGGTGGGCTCAAGGGGTCGATTCCCATCGCCCTGGTCTTGGGGATGCCTTCGAATGTTCCGTTTCGCACCGAGTTCTTGGTTCTCGCAGCCTTTTTGGTTTTCTTCTCGCTAGTCATCCAAACACTCACCATGAAGCCATTGGTGGAGGCGGTAATGGAAAGAGCTCCCGAGTGAGGGAAAGTTGACTCAAGCCACTTCTTGGATCGAGATCGATCGCCAACGCTTGCGCGCGAACGTCGGTGCCTTCAGAGATTTGATGGATCCTGAGTGTGCTCTCATGGTCGTCGTGAAAGCGAATGCTTACGGTCATGGCCTTTCGGAAGTCGCACCGCTCGTCGCCGAGGAGGCCAATTGGCTCGGCGTAAACTCTCTGGATGAAGCCTTGGCGCTTCATCGTCTGGGTATCGGAAAGCCGATAGCCATTTTCGGTTACACCCCGGAGAGCCGGGCCGGGGAAGTGGTCGGCCACGGTTTCCACCAGGTGGTTTTTCGGATCGACTCAGCCGAGAGTCTCTCCGAAGCGGGTCGCGAAGCGAATCGCACCGCGCTGGCACACATCAAAATAGAGACGGGCACTCACCGATTGGGAGTTCCGGTCTCGGAGCTGGAAGCTTTCTCGGGAGAGATGGACAAGCTGTCGGGCCTCCGGGTCGAAGGAATGTACACGCATTTTGCGAACATCGAAGACACGTTGAATCCTTCCTTCGCCGAGCTCCAGCTTCGACGATTTCGTGAGGCCCTCGAGATCACGGAACGCGCTGGCATCGAGCCGCGTCTCATTCACGCCGCGGCAACGGCGGGAGCTCTCCTCTATCCCGAAACTCATTTCAGCATGGTGAGAGTCGGAATCGGCGCTTACGGAGTTTGGCCTTCCCGAGAGACTCGGCTCGCATTCCGCGAGCGCGGCAAGCAGATCTCGCTGCAGCCGGTTCTGACCTGGAAGACGCGCATCGCTCAGATCAAGGACGTGGCGGCGGGCGATTTCATCGGCTACGGCCTCACGTACGAAGTAACACGACCTATGCAGGTAGCGGTGATCCCCGTCGGCTACTACGACGGGACTCGATGGGAGGCTTTCCAATTCCGGGCGCGCGCTGGTCCGCGGGCAACCGGCTCCGATGGTAGGAAGGGTGGCGATGAACATGGTCGTTTTGGACGTAACCGCGACCGGGGCCTCTGTTGGCGACGAGGTCGTTCTGATCGGAAAGCAAGGCGAGGCAGAGATCGCTGTGGAAGAGCTCGCCGAGAAGACCGGGACCATCCCCTATGAGGTTCTGGCCCGAATTAACCCTTTCCTACCCCGCATCATCGTCGCTTCCTAAGCGGGGGGTTTTCTGATACACCCCGAGCTAGCCAGCTGAGCTCGTCTTATGTAAGGGAGTCGTACTATGAAGAAATGGATCTCGATCTGGGTGTCGTTACCCCTTCTCTCCGCATCGATCGCATGGTCGACGGCACCAGAAGCCGACGTGCCGCCGACCCACGACCCGGCGCTCTTCAGTGCGCTTCAGTATCGAAACATCGGACCCTTTCGTGGCGGGCGCGTGACAGCGGTCACTGGCGTCCCGTCCGATCCCGAGACTTACTATATGGGCGCAACCGGTGGAGGCGTCTGGAAGACCACCGACGCGGGCGAGACGTGGACCAATGTCTCCGATACTTTTTTCGGTAGCGGTTCCATCGGGGCCATCGCAGTTGCCGAGTCGGATCCCAACGTCGTTTACGTCGGCACGGGCTCCGCATGCCCGAGGGGGAACGTGTCGCCGGGTGATGGGGTCTATCGCTCCACCGATGCCGGCAAGACCTGGACCCACATCGGTCTTCGCGAGGCAGGGCAGGTCGGTCGCATTCGAGTCCATCCTAAAGATCCGGATCTCGTTTACGTCGCGGCGCTCGGCCACATCTTCGGACCCAACGAAGAACGCGGCGTCTTTCGGTCCCGCGACGGAGGCACGAGCTGGGAGAAG
Organism: Candidatus Marinacidobacterales bacterium; assembly: GCA_965219415.1. Lineage (GTDB taxonomy): Bacteria > Acidobacteriota > Vicinamibacteria > Marinacidobacterales > DATDRI01 > CBDCNP01. Next base: position 3,836,767 of record CBDCNP010000002.1, on the reverse strand, counting down.
GTTCTCTTCGTGAGCGACCAGGCGGGAGCCGTCGATCTGGCGATGGACGCGCGGAACCCGAGGATTCTCTACGCCGCGATCTGGCGCGTGGCCCGAAAGCCATGGGCACTCATCAGCGGGGGCGAGGATGGCGGTCTCTATAAGAGCACTGATGGTGGAGACGACTGGACCGAATTGACGGAGGGACTGCCCCAAGGCATGACCGGCCGCATTGCGGTGGCGGTATCACCGGCCAACCCGGAACGCGTTTGGACGCTCATCGAAGCGGAGGAAGGCGGCATGTTCCGCTCCGATGACAGCGGGGAGACGTTCCGACTCATCAACAAGGATCGTAAACATCGACAACGAGCCTGGTACTACACGCACGTCTATGCCGATTCACTAGACGAAAACACCGTCTATGCACTCAACACCGCTCTCTACAAATCCGTGGACGGCGGCAAAACGTTCGAGGCGATACCGGTGCCGCATGGGGATAACCACGATCTATGGCTCAATCCGAAAAATCCGAAGATTCTCATCAATAGCAACGATGGGGGAGCCAACGTTTCGTTCAACGGCGGAAAGACGTGGTCGACGCAAACCAATCAACCCACGGCCGAGTTTTATCGAGTCATTGTCGACGATCAGTTTCCCTACCGCGTTTACGGTGCCCAGCAGGACAACTCGACCGTTTCCATCCCGAGCCGCACCGCCTCCGGAGGCATCACCATCCAGCACTGGTACCCGGTGGGCGGAGGCGAGAGCGGCCACATCGCGGTGGACCCACGGGATACCAACATCGTCTACGCGGGAAGCTATGGCGGGACGATCACCCGTTACGACCACCGGACCGGCTATCGACGCAACATCCTTGACTATCCGCAGCTCCAGTTAGGGCATGCTCCGCGCGATATGAAGTATCGCTTCCAGTGGAACGCCCCGATTCGGATTTCACCGCACGATCCCGAAGTGCTCTATCACGCTTCGAACGTGGTTCATAAGTCGACCAACGAGGGCCAGAGCTGGGAGGTTATCAGTCCAGATTTGACGCGCAACGACAAGGAGAAACAAGACTATTCCGGAGGCCCCCTAACGTGGGACAACACCGGCGTCGAGGTCTATGGGACCGTTTTTGCTCTGGAGGAATCTTCGGATCAAGCGGGACTTCTTTGGGTCGGTACCGACGACGGCCTGGTGCAACTCTCGCGGGACGGCGGGTCGAACTGGGCAGACATCACACCCGAGGCGATGCCGGAGTGGGGCCAGGTCAATATGCTCGAGCTCTCCGTGTTCTCTCCGGGATGCGCTTTCGTGGCGGTAACGCGATACAAGACGGATGACTTTCGTCCGTACATCTTCAGGACCAATGATTTCGGCGCCACCTGGGAGCTTCTTACCAACGGCCGAAACGGGATCCCGTCGAACCACTTCGTTCGCGTGGTGAGAGAGGACCCGAGTCGTCAAGGCCTGCTCTACGCCGGGACCGAGTTCGGAATGTACGTTTCCTTCAATGATGGCCAAACCTGGCAATCCCTGCAGCTCAACTTGCCCGTTACTCCCATCACCGACATGCAAGTGAAGGATGGCGACTTGGTCGTTGCGACCCAAGGTAGGTCGTTTTGGATCCTCGACGATCTCACGACGCTGCAGCAGCTGACGAACGAAGTGACGGGCATCGAAGCCTTTTTATTCTCTACTCGGGATACGTACCGTATGGGACGTGCCGGCCGCACCCGGCGTCGCTCCGGGATCGGCGAGAATCCACCGAACGGGGCAGCCGTCTACTACTATCTGGAGAACTCAGCGGAGGAGGAGGTCACTCTGGACATCCTCGACGCTGCCGACGAGGTCGTGCGGTCGTTTTCCAGCACCGAGGAAGAGGAGGCAGAGCCTGAGACTTTCTTCGATGAAGGACGAGAGGAAAAGGTTTCAACCGATGCGGGGATGAGCCGATTTGTTTGGGACTTGCGCTACCCGGAGACGGAGGTGACCGAAGGGGCCATTATTTGGGGTACCAAACAGGGCCCCCGAGCCGTACCCGGGACGTACAAGGTGAGGATGACGATCGGCGAGTGGACGGCTACTCGGACCTTCGAAGTGAAGAAGGATCCCCGGCTTGCAACGACGCAGGAAGACTTCCAAGAGCAGTTCGACTTGGCAATGAAGATCCGAGCCTTGGTGGTCGACGCCCATGAAGCGGTGACACGGATACGGGAGACGCGCAAACAGGTCGACGACTTGGCGGAGCGTTTGAGCAAAGCAGGCCGCGGAGACAATATCCAAGAAGCGGCAAAACGGGTGAGCGAAGCGCTAACTGCCATCGAGGAAAAACTCTATCAAACCAAGTTGGAAAGCAATCAGGATCCGCTCAACTTCCCGCCGATGTTAGACAATCAAATCGTTTACTTGTACGGCATTGTGATCGGCTCCGAGGCCAAGCCGACCGATGGCTCGTATGATCGATACGAGGAGCTGAAGGCGGAGCTGTCAGAGCATTTGAGCGCTCTCGAGAAAGTCACCGCGACGGAGCTCGCGGATTTCAACACCCTCGTCAAGGAGGAAGCGGTGCCGCCGGTGATAGTTCCTACTACGTAAGACGTTCTCAGCCTTCGGAGGCGAGGCGGCGTACGAAGGCGCGATCGGCGGGGACGCAGTCCAGGCGCTCGAGTTCCTTCATTACCGAGCATAAGGTGATCCGCAAAATCTTGGCTCATCTCGAAAAGCGAAACAGCGAATTGCGCTCGCCACCCGAGCCCTAGCCACTGGCTTCCGACCACGCCACTCGTTCGATACCCCGACACGAGACGGCTGGAGTGGCTCTTCACATTCACATCTCGACGGACACAGACACTCCCACCGCCTTCATCGAAATCCGTCCGCGTGTGAAAACGCGATGCTTCAAGCCTTCCTCAATGTCGTCGTGTTTGGCGGGAACGCTGGGTCGCTAGCGACCGCGGGGGTGACCGTTGACCTCGTGACAGTAATATGATGTATCAGCGCCCTTCATTCATTTGGGAGGAATGTTAAATGGAAAGCTTAATCATGAAACCTTATCGGCGGTGCGGTCGGTGGTAACGTGGCCGGTGCCCTGATGAAGAATCTTAGCTTAGGCACTTTGTTGAACTCCGTTGTCGGGATCGTGGGCGGCGGTCTGGGAGGACAGATACTCGGCGCCCTCGGCGTTCTGGGTGGTGGCGGCGGTTCCGCAATGGATATCGGCAACATCATTGGTAACGTCGCCGGGTCCGGTGTCGGTGGGGGAGTCCTCCTCGCCATCATCGGACTCATCAAGAACGCGATGGCGAAGGGCTAATCGGTCTACGAAAACGTCCGCAAGTTGATGACTGCCTGGTTGGGTCGAGGGCTGGCGCGGTACCAAATAGGGGTGGCCTATCCATTGCTCCCCATTTCCTCTGGGAGTGCCTCACTAGCCACACCGTGAGCCCGTTTCCAGCGCCCACCACGTCGCACGCAGCATGCGGATTTCTCGCACTACGCGCTCTTGCACACTTCTCATCAAGGGTTCCGTCTTCGGCACTACTATCGAGAACGTCTCGCACCATTCCATTCGCCGCGCGGACGTCGACGTTGGGGTCGACTACACCGCGAGCGTCGACCGCACCCGAGACGTACTGGAGCGGGCCGCCTCCAACGTCCCCGGTCGATCCTCGGAAAGGGACATCCAAGTCGTCTTGACCGGGCTCGGCGCTTCCTCGGTAGATTGGCAAGTGCGGGTGTGGGCGTCGAAGGCGGACTTCCTATCCGTCAAGGAGGCGACGATTCGTGCCGTGAAAACTGCGCTGGACGAGGCGGGCATCGGCATTCCCTTCCCGCAGCGGGACGTCCACCTGTATCGGGTTGGGGAGGATAGCTCGGCCTGAGGGGATCGGTTGAAAGCAAGTCGGATGAGGAGAGTTAGGCGCTTCATGCTTTTAACCGTTCTTGCGTTCGGTTGGGCTCTCCAGGCCCGGGCCCAGATCGCGACCGACCAGCCGAACCGCGACGAAGAGAGGAAGCTCGGCTGGTCCAACGCCGCCGATTTCGGGTTCGTCCGCACGTCGGGGAACTCTTCGACCTCGACATTAACGTTCGACGACTTGCTGACTCGCGCTTGGAGTAATGCGGAGCTTTCGTTCCGCGGCGGTGCGCTAAGAACGGGGACCGTGGGACGATCCGTTCGCCATAGGGACGCCGGATGATTTTCAGATCATCGAGGACGATTCACGGGAGCTCGACGTCGAGCGGTACTACTTGTCGGGAAGGTACGACCGAGATATCACGGAGCGGTGGTTCTGGGTGGCCGGCGCGGGGTGGGACCGTGATTCCAACGCCGGCATCGAGAACCGGACGGTCGTTTACGCCGGTGTCGACAACCCCTGGAGAGACGATGATCACCTCCGGTTCAAGACCGACTATACGATCACCTATACGCGACGTATCGACGAGATCGAGGATCCCGAGCGGGACGCGAACCTCTCGGAAGTCCGTCTCTCTTGGGAATATATGCACCAGTTCGTAGAGAACACCCGCTTCGACAGCGATTTCATCTTCTTCGTCTACGGGAGTGACGCGAGCGACAATCGCTTCAACACCATCAACGCGGTGGCCACCAACGTCACCTCGGTCCTGGCCTTACGTTTTTCGCTTCAGTTGCTGTATCAGAACTCTCCGACCTTGGAAGAGATCGACTTGTTCGATCTCGACCCGAGCAACGGTGGCATCCAAATCGGATCCGCCGTGGTACCTAGGAAGAAGCTGGACACGGTAGTGAAGTTCTCGCTGGTGCTCACCTTGTAGAGACAGCTTTGTGCTTGTCGTTCTGAAAGTTACGGTTTCCGCCCTCATCCTCGCCATCGGCCTGAGCGCGTCGCTCGAGGACCTCCCTATCTCTGGCAGCTCAACTTGCCGCTTACTCCTTTCACCGACATGCGAAACGGAGCTCGCGGAATTCGACGCCCTGGTCAAAGAGGAATCGGTGCCGCCGGTGATAGTTCCTACTACGAAAGTTGTTCTCAGCCTTCGGAGGCGAGGCGGCGTACGAAGGCGCGATCGGCGGGGACCCAGTCCAAGCGCTCGAGTTCTTTCTTTTCTAGCCACAGCAGTTTTTCACAGCCGATGGCACGAGGCTCTCCCTCGACGAGCCGGCAGGCGTAGAGCAGCAAAAGGACGTTGCGTTCTGGATAGCGATGAAAGATCACTTCTAAGACTTCACCGACTTCGATCCCGACGTCGAGCTCTTCGCGAAACTCGCGGATCAAACACTCCTTGGGGGCCTCTCCGGGCTCGAGCTTGCCACCCGGAAACTCCCACCGGCGTTCCAAATGCGTACCGGCTTTGCGTCGAGCGACCAGGATCTTTCCGTCGACCGACAGCACGCCGGCTGCAACGACTAACGCAACGCGTTCGGGCATAACGGCTCTCTTAGAACACTAATGATAGCAATTGTAGGGTTCTGTGACCTACTCGGTCCAGATACCGAGTAACCAAAAGTAACAACTCGAAAGGATGGCCCGGTCAGCTACTTCGGGTGAACAAGTTGCACGGTGCAAGTGCGTCGTGCTAGATACGCCTAGCAGTCATGGAGGTAATGGTGAAAAAGAAACAGAAAATTTTGTTGAGTTCACGGACGACTTCGTTGAGCTTTTTGTACCTGTTTCTATTGGTCGGCCTTTCTGCTCAGGTTCAAGCCACAGCACAGGCTCAGGAAGAACTCCAGCATGAAGGAATGGAACAATCAGATTCGCCTGGAAAAGTTTGATCTCGATCTGCCCCCAGCCATGAGAGAGAACAATATCGACATGTGGATTCATGTGATGAGAGTGGCAATTCCTGATCCCTTTGGTGCAGAAGAGCTGGGCAGTACCTCGGGTGTTTTCGTCTTCACGGACCGTGGCGATGACAAGATCGAATGCGCCGTTCTCGGACGTCGCTGGGGAGCTACACAGCGTGAAAGGGCAGAGCGGGAAAGACGTTGGTTGAAGAAAGTGGAGCCTACGACATAATCCACGAGCCAGTTTTTGTGGGGGAACCGGTAGCAAGCCCGATGACAGAATATGATTACCGATTTAAGGGCCTCAGAGAATTTGTTGAAGCGCGCGACCCCAAACGTATTGCTGTAAATTACAGGGAAAACCTGGGAACGTGGGCGACTTCCAGTAGGGCACAAGACGGCATTTCGCATACAGACTACCTCTTATTGACCCAAGAGCTCGGAGATAAATATGCCAAGAGGCTCGTCTCCTCTGAATATGTGATGATGGATTACATTAAGAGAACGGCGCCGAGCGAAATTGAACTGCTCAAGAAACTCCGTAAGGACGAAGTTGAACTTGTAGAGAAAGCCTTTACTGGAATCAAGCCTGGTGTAACCAAAACTCGCGAGGTGGGTGAAACCGGGGATTATGAGGCGGATGTAGTTGTCTTTCGTCGCATGAGCACAGGATTATCGCAAAGGGGAAGAAGTGCAGGCTGGGAAAACAGTGTGGTCCAGGGTGGCGACATCGTTGCAGCACCAAGCCAGGGAATGTACGCCTATGTGCTCCGTGACGGAGAGACGGAACCGCCTCCAGAAATCAAGGAACTCTGGGCAGAATATCTGAAAATCGACGAGATTTTTGCAGAGACCGTGAGGGCGGGACTTACCCCTCGTGAGATAATGCAAAACTACAAGCGGCAATTTGATGCTGAAGGGATTATCGTTGTGGATCCCCAATTGCATATGTTTCAGCCAAAGAACAATTTCCCCGTTTATTCCATAGGTCTTGATCTTGAAAAAACCCTGCTTTCTATCGACCTCCATGGCTATGGAAAAGGAGCGCGTGAGAGGAAGCATAGCAATATGTTTGGCCCCAGGATGGGTTCTTATGGTCCGGATTGGACTCATGACATACCCCTCTCACCCAATCACCAATTCGTCATAGAATATTTTTTCTATATGCCGTCGCCTACTTCCAACGAAAGCAAAGACCAATATTTGCTCTTTTGGAATCATGAGCAGGCGATTGCCACCGAAAGTGGGATCGAGTATTTTTCTCCTTCGCAAAAGGAGCTTTATCTCATCAAATAGATTCGCAAATCGTACAGGGGAGCTCTAGACAGCCTTTTGCCTTGACGATGAGAAAAATAACTCACACATACGTGCTTCTAAGCGGTGTTTCCTTGATGCTGGGCGCTATGGTCGGGTGTGCTGCCGAACCGGCGCGGCAAAGCATCGAGGAGCTCCCTGCCGACCTCTGGAAAGATGCCACTGCAGAAACCATCGGTGTCACCGAGTACTGGACGAACCGGGTCGATATCGCCGACCTGAACGGGGACCGTTTACCCGATCTGCTTTTTGCCATGGGCGGCACAAACCATGAACCCCTGGACCCGACGATGAGCCGTGTCTATCTAAACCAAGGGCCGGGCAACACGTTCACCGATGCAAGCGAATCGATCTATGGTGACCAGCGATGGCTTTCGCGCGTCATCAAGGCACGAGACATCAACTCGGACGGCAATCCGGACATCATCATCGGAACGGTGTTCCAGGATCAGAGCAGGCTCTATCTGGGAGACGGCAAAGGAGGCTTTACCGATGTCACTGCCGGTCACCTCCCTCAGTTGAAAGCGAGTGTTTCGGACCTCGAGCTCGGAGATGTGGACGGCGACGGTGACCTGGACGTGTTGTTGTCCGATTGGGGGCTGGGAGACCCGGCAGAGAACGATGGCGGGCGGTCGATGCTTTGGCTCAACGACGGAAGCGGCCATTTCAAGGATGCGACCGAGGACCGGATGCCCCCCGTCTCGGCTAAGCTCGCCTGGGAGTGTGAGCTGGTGGACGTCGATAACGACTACGACCTCGATGTGCTCGTGACCGCCCGTTTCAACGCGAGCAGCCTCCTTTTCGAGAATGACGGGAACGGGAGATTCACCGACGTTTCGAGGGAAAAACTCCCGCAGTACCAGAACAATTACGACTTCGAGGCGATCGATCTAAACGGGGACGAGTTTCTTGACCTGATAACCATCAATGACGGAGAAGCTTCCGGAGGGTTAGGTAGGTACACTCACCGCCAGCACATCTTTCTCAACGACGGGAGTGGGGGATTCGTCGACGTCTCTCCGACCCACTGGCCGGATGAGGAAAACCCCGGCTACGACGACAACGTTGCCGTCTATCTCGACTACGATTCCGATGGGGACGCCGATGTGCTCATAGCATCCCTGACCGGTCCCGACCGGCTTCTTCTCAACGACGGCGTAGGGTATTTGCGGCAGGCCCCGGATGTCTTTTACGGCGGCAGGCCCACCGACGGAACGCTTCACCACGCCGTTGCCGATCTGAACGGGGATCACAGACTCGACGTCGTTCAGGCGCAGGGCGAGACGATCGCGAAGATCGACCAAGGTGCTTTCGAGGACAAAGTGTATTTGGGCACGAATATCCCGGTCGACACAGCACCGCCTGTCATATCCCTCGTAGAAGAGATCAAGAGTTCCGAAGTCGGTGCGACGCTGAGCATTCGCGCCCGAGTCCACGACAACAAGAGCCCCACCATGCCTCACGATTGGCAATCCGTTGTCGTGCGCTGGACGGCAGACAGCCAGACCGGTGAGCTGCCGATGATTTGGTACGGAGAATTCCTCTGGCGAGCAGGGATCGAAACCCCATCGGCGGAGACGCTGACCTACCGGATCTGCGCCACTGACGCGGCCGGCAACGAGTCATGCTCCTCTCCGGCGATGGTCACGATTCAATAGGAAGCCGAGCGGACGTCTCAGACGAGCGGAAAAGCTTGGTGAAATAAAGTTCGCCCTCCTTTACATTCTTAACAGAACCTTTACGAAAATTTGATGAGCCAGAGGGTTCTAGCTGGCTACAATGTACCAGCGAGAACGCGGAGAGGAGTGTGGAACATGCTTCGTAAAACGATTGGCTCAACCCGGAGGGCCTGCATTCCCGGAGGGAGCGCATCGAGAGATTTAGGAGTCAGCGGCCGGAGCGGGAGAAGCCGTAGAGGTGAACGTTGCATAGACGTTGTCTCGTAGTTTTCATTGGACTTTCCGCGATTGCGCTCCTCTCATGTGGCGACGACGCGGATGACGCCGGGCCGACCGGGCCCGACGTCGTCGAGGAGCCGGACGCTGTCGAGAACGCTCCGGCGGTCCCGGGAGGCGCGAGTGCGCTCAGGTTCGACGGATCCGACGATCGCGTCACGGTGCCATACGACCCGTCGTTCCCCACGGAAATCTTCACCATCGGTGCCTGGATCAAGCTCACACCGCCGCAGGGGCGGGCCTCGGTCATCGCCCTGGGCGAGGATGACAACTCCTTCAATCTGAGTTGGCAGCTCTACGTGCTGCCGGACGGAACCCTCGAGGTCATGCTCGAGGACTCGAGGGAAAACAACTACTGCTATCCCTCGAACAGCTGCACGCCGTCAGGCTCGTGCAGCAGCGGCAACCTCTTCGTGGCCGACGATGTTTGGCACCACGTCGCCGTCACACGCAGTGGTTTCGGCGAGTTGAGCGTCTACGTCGATGGAAACAGGGAGGCGAGCTGCCAGAGCACCGGCGTCCCTTCCTCGAACAACTTCCAGGTGTTGTCGGTCGGGTGCACCTTCGGCACGATCGGACCGCCCCCCGGCGGGCGGGAACCTCCGGTTTGGTTTTTCCCCGGGCTCATAGACGAGCCCGCCATGTGGAACGTCGTTCTAACTGACGGTGAGATCAACGAGGTTTTCGACTCCGGCGTGGATCGAGACTCCCCCGCTCTGGTGGGCTATTGGAGCTTCGACGAAGGCTCGGGACAGGTTGTCTCCGATCTCTCGGCGGCCGGCAACAACGGTTTCCGCGGAGAAAATCCGGGGGCGGACAAGTGCGGATCCGCAGTGGGTAGCCCAAGACGCCCAATAAGAACGTCCGACCGGTAGGCTGACGGGCTGAAGGCCTGCCAGATTCCTCAGATCACACCGGCTGCAACGACTACACAACTCGTTCGGCCATAGCAGCCCTTTGGAACATAATGATAGCAACTATGTGGGGACCACAAAAGACCGGATCGGTGCTCTGCGCCGGCTGCGGCAGTTTGGTGGGCGTGAACGACGAGCGCTGCATGAATTGCAGCCGGTGGAACCCGGGCCTCTGGGGCTATGCTCCGATGCTGCGTCGGCTGGGCATGGATCTGGGTTTCACGCAGATGGTGCTCGCGGGATGCGTGACGCTCTACGTGGCGACGCTTCTGATCGATCCCTCGAGCATTAGAACCGGCGGCGCATTGTCTTTTTTGTCGCCGGGCGTCCGCGCGCTCTTTCTCTTCGGAGCAAGCGGGGCGGCGCCGGTCTTCGAGTATGGTCGGTGGTGGACCGTCCTGAGTGCGGCTTGGCTCCACGGCGGCTTGATTCACATCGGTTTCAACATGATGTGGGTGCGCCAACTGGCTCCCGCGACTGCGGAGGCCTACGGCCCGGCCCGCCTGGTCGTCATCTACACCGTGTCCTCGATCACCGGCTTCGTACTCAGCAGCCTCGCCGGATACTACCTCGGAGCTTTCCCTTTCCCCCTTCTGCGAGGTGCTATTTTCACGGTAGGGGCTTCGGCTCCTATTTTCGGCTTGCTCGGGGCGCTCGTTTTCTATGGAAAGCGCGGAGGGAGCAGTCTCCTGGGCCGACAGGCGGTGAGCTACGCGGTGATCCTTTTTATCTTCGGGCTGGTCTTTCCCGGTGTCGACAACTACGCTCACGCGGGCGGTTTCGCCGGTGGATATTACACGGCACGCTTCTTGGATCCCTTGTTGCCGGAGAGGGGAGACCATCTGCTGGTGGCGCTCGTTTGCATTGCGCTCACCGTGTTGTCCATCGTCTTGTCGGTTGTGCTCGGCGTGCCGGTCCTCGAGAACCAATGACGGGACAGCGCTTTACATCGGTGGCGTGCTCGGGTAATGTCGTCGACCTCAAGGGCATGGCCATCAGCACGCAGTTGCGGACTGACGCCGAAGAGGCCGCCAAGAAGGTCAAGGGAGTGGAAGGCGTCCACAACGACATCTCGTATGTCCGGCGCATCATGATCGACGACAAGATCCGGGTCATGGCCGATAACGCCATCTACCAGTTAACCGTCACTCACGACTAAAATTACCGAATCTCGGGGACACGCTGGTCACTCGACTGGCCTGTCCCTTTCTACCAGTTCCCCCTTCTTCGCCGAGCCGACGCGCTCGTTCCGACAAGCCCCAAATCGATCAGAACGGCAATCACTACCACCACCAAGTAAATCCCCGTCACCGTGGAATTGGTATTAACCGCCCACGCGTACGCGAGGGCCGTCAAGGGCATGAAGACGAAGCCTAGGAGGGGCCAGAGCGCCGTCTCATAGGCGCGACCGATGTAGTTGCTGAAGAAAAACACCAGGAGAATGGCCAGGCGAGGAGTCAGAAGAGCCAAACATCCCATCAGACAGTGCATACCCGGCTACCTTATCAGGCAATAGTGACGCCTTTCCAACCGTCCCTACCACGGCGCAGAGTGTGTGGGGCTAGGCGTCGAGCTCTTGTCAATAGGTGTGTAAAAAAGTTTAGGCAGCAGCAACCTTCGACGACTCCGTTACCCTGTCTCCATCTTCAAATCGAACGCCCAGGTGAACCTCTCGCATCAGCTCCGGTGCGTTGAGCCGGCGAAAATTCTTCTCCGCAACCAGAAGCAGTTTGAAGATTGTCGCAGTGGCGGACTCGACTTTCTTGAACCTTTTGGCCGCATCCGTTCTCAATCTCAGTGCAGCGAACGGTGACTCCACGACGTTGCTCGTGCGAAGGTGTTGCCAGTGAGGCTTGGGAAAGGAATAGAAGCTGACCATCCGCTCCCAGTCCTCGTCGAGCACGTGCGCGGCCCCCGGAAGACCCTTGCGCAAGCACCAATCCTGGAACTTGGCCTTCTTCGTCTCGCACTCCTGCAGGCTGGTGGGGTAGGGGGTCGCCGTCAACAGCGGCTTGGCCTGCGCCTGGTCCCTTTTCGGAATCCGGTCCAGTACGTTGAGGATTCGGTGGTTCCAGCACTGCTGCTCCTCAGCTCCTGGAAATACGTTTCGGGTCGCGGCCCAGATGCCGAGATGACCGTCACCGATCACCAAACGGGGACATCTCAGACCGCGCTTCTTCAGTCTCCGTAGCAGCGACGACCATGACGCTTCGGATTCTCGATGCCCGGCCTCCAGCGTCAGGACGATTTTCGTCCCGTCGGACAGGCCACCAACCGCAACTAGCACCGCCGCCTTGTCCTTCTCAAGGCCGGCCTTCACGTACACGCCATCTACCCACAGGGACACGAGCTCGAGTTCGTCCAGTGGGCGAGCTAGCCACTGCTCGTACTCTCCCTGCCATTTCTGTTTCAGCCGCGACACCGTGCTGGGAGAAAGTGGAGCGTCCTCCCCTAGAAGCCCGCGGAGCGCCAAATCGAAATCTCCGTGAGCTAGTCCATGCAGGTACAGCTCCGGAATCAACTCGCTCACCGTTTCGCTCCGACGCTTGAACAGCGGAAGCACTCGACTTTCGAACCTCTCCTCCACGTCCCCTACTCTCGGCCGGCGAACCGTCACCGTGCCCACGCTCATCGTCAGCTTCCGAGGCTTACCGTATCCATTTCGATAGCCCGCCGTTGTGTCCACGGGCTTCCGTCTCTCCGATTTCTCACGCCCGAGAAGCTCCGTGACTTCGGCTACCATCAGCTCCTGCACCCAATCCTGGATCTCGAGCCTCGCCCACTTCTCCAGCGACTCCCAAGCCACCCTTGACGAGCTCCGTCGTCTTGTGGTCTTTTCCTTCATGGCGGTGTCTCCTTCCGTTGGCCCCTTCACGCCGTGTTTCGTGACGCGGAAGGTTACTCCGCCTTTACTTTATTTCCACACCTTCTGAGGGTAGCTCCTCGGCGTCTATCACTCTTCTTTAGCAGGGCTTACATGCGGTCTCTCGGGTCGCTGTGCTAACATCCACTGTTTCACGATGAGCTCAGGCAACGGATCTACCCGCGCTCGGGACGAGATCGTGATCGGCCGGCGACAACCCGAAGACGAGGAAGCCCTCGAGGGCATGTACGCCGAGGTTTTCGGTACCGAGGCCGCGCGACTCAACCGCGGGCGCTGGCAGTGGCAATACCAGGAGAACCCCCATTGCCCGGACGAGGGGCCTGAGATCTGGGTGGCCAAAGAGGGTGGGGAGGTTCTAGGGCAATACGCATCCATGCCGGTCCGCCTCAAGGTCAAGGACCATATCGTGCGCGCATCCTGGGGCATGGACGTGATGGTGCGTTCTTCGGTGCAAAGAAAGGGAGTGGGCTCCCGGCTATTTTTGTACTGGGACCAGAATGTCGAGGCATCGCTTGGCCTGGGGCTATCCCTCGCATCCTACACTCTTTTCCAAAAGCTCCAATGGCACGACGTGGGACCCGTCCCCTGCTACACACGCATTCTCGATCCCGCCATGCTCTTCGCGCGACGGATCGGATCTCTACCCGCCCGCCTCGTCTCGCCGTTGGCCAAGACCTTTTTGGGCGCCGCGTTTCCGGCTCGCGGTCGGAAAGCCGGCGGGACATCGCCGACATCCCGAGAAGGGGTCGACGTGCAGCGGCTCGAAGGAGCGTTTGGTGACGGTTTCGATCGCCTGTGGAAAAAGGCTTCCCCCGGCTTTGATTTCGTTGCCGAGCGGAAGGCGACTTACCTGGAATGGAAGTACCACCGTGCTCCCCATGTGTCTTACGAGATCTTTCAAGCGCTGCGCGACGGGGAAGTGGCGGGCTTTATCGTTCTTCGCGCCGCTGAGGCAGGCGGTGTTCGACTGGGGCTGATCGTAGACTTGTTCGCGCACCCTGAAGATCGGACGGTGCTCGACGCGCTACTCGATCGTGCCGCGGCGTGGGGACGAAAGAATCGGGTGGCCCGGCTTCAAAGTTTCACGTTCGATCAACGCCTCGCGCGGCGACTTCGTTACAAGGGTTTTTTCGAGATCGGGAGCCCCATGCAGTTCTGCTTGCGGATCCGCGAACAGTACGCGAGCGAGTCCTTTTTCCGTGACACCTCCCGTTGGCATGTGGCGTTCGGGGATTCCGATCAGGATCGACATCAATGACGCGGGTTCTGCTCGGTGTCGACACCGAGGCGGATGACCAGTGGAGCGCGGCGGGCCGTGACAAGATCATGCTTCGGAACATTACCGAGCTTCCGAGGCTACAGAAACTGTGCGATCAGTATGGAGTTCGACCTACCTATCTCGTCACCTATGAAGTCGCCAAGGATCCGGTAAGCCGTTCCATTCTCCGGGACCTTGCCCATGAGGGTCGATGTGAGATCGGTTCTCACCACCACCCGTGGACGACGCCCCCGCCGAGCGACGGCCATCTCTTTCCGCTCAATCTGAGCCTGGAGCAATTTCGTTCTCAGCTTCGCGCCTTGACCGAAGCGGTTGGAGAAGTGACCGGGGAATCTCCAGTTTCCTACCGTTCGGGCCGGAATGGTTTTACCGGATCCCACGTCGGAGCCTTGGAGTCAGAAGGGTATACGGTGGACTCGAGCGTCGATCCCTTCTTCAACGAGCGGACGAAAGGAGGGCCCTCGTTCGCGGGTGCTCGTCTCGAGCCTTACTTTGTTAGCGGCGGGGATCCGCGCCGTGCAGGAGCGAGTCGACTCCTAGAGATACCGATCACCAGTGCTCTCAATCGAAGGCTACCTCATCGGCTAGAAACCGCCTACGCGGACTTTACCCCCGCCTATACCTTCCGTCGAGTGCTACGACTTCTGCGTATCGTCCGACCGATATGGCTGCGACCGTCCTATTCGAAGACCGAAGACATGCTGTGGCTAGCCGAGCACTTGTTGAAAGCCAAGATGCCGGTGGCGAACATCATCTTCCACTCCAGCGAGTTGATTCCGGGAGGAAGCCCTTACAACAGCACGCCGGAGGACGTCGAGACTTTCTACGAGAATCTATCGACGCTGCTCCGCTTCCTAGCCGAGAGGGGCGCCGCTGGAAGGACCTTCCGCGAGTTTCACCGGGAGTGGGGAGAGCGGGCTTGAGAGTCTGTATGGTGACGCCCCATTTGCCACCCGATCTCGCCGCCAACGCGCTCCTACCGCAGTTGCTCGGGGACGGTTTGGTGGCAGGCGGGCACCAAGTGAGCTTCGTGGCTTTTCGGCCTCGACACGGAGAGCCGGTCAATACGTCGGGACGGTCGGACGTCGTCTACATCGACCGGCCGGGAACTCACGGCTGGAGCAAGAAGCTCAAGCTTTCGCAGCTATCGACCGCGTCGACGGTTTTCGCCAAGGCGCGAAAACCCATCTCGCGTGCGGACGTGGTGCACGTCCATAGCAACACGTTCATGAACCAGGTCTCGGCGGCCCTCGCTTCGCAACATGGACGGCCGTTTATTCTCACGCACTATGGAACCGAGATCTGGCACTTCCGTCGCAAGCGTCCCGTTGATCCATTCCTCTGGATGAATCGTCGCGCCGCACACGTGACCTACTACAGCCGGGGTCTATTGGAGCGGTCGATCGAATTGGGAGTGGAGCCTTCCAATCGGTCGGTAGTCTATCCGCCAGTGGATCGCGCGTTTCGCGTTGTCGGTGCGGAAGAGCGCGAGAACACGCGGCGGGAGCTGGGTGCCGACTCGGGTCCTTTAATCCTGAACGTCAAGAGGCTCCATCCACTGGCCGGCCAGCGTTACATGGTCGAGGCGATGCCGGAGATTCTAAAAAGCTTTCCTTCTGCGAAGTTGTGGATCGCCGGCGAGGGCGAGTCGCGCGCCGAGTTGGAAGCACTCATCGCGGAAAAGGAGTTGGCCCAGGCGGTCAAGCTTCTGGGACTGGTGGACAATCGAGAGCTGCCCGCGTATTACACGGCAGCCGATCTCTTTGTGTTGCCGTCCGTTCTCGAAGCCTTCCCCACCGTGGCCGCGGAATCTCTCGCGTCGGGCACACCGGTGGTTTCCGCGGAGCATCCCGGCGGAACGGAGTTGAAGGAGCTCTTTCCTGGCGATGTGCAACTCGTTCCGCTGCGTGACCCGGGCGCATTGGCACGCGAGGTCCTGGCCTCGATTTCCGCGCCACGCCGCTCCACGGCGGAGACCTTGCAACACATCGAAGAACGGTTCCGCCCCGAGGCGGCGTTGGAAACATACTTGAGTCTCTACAAAGCGGCGGTTGGCGGCTGAGGTTCAAACAGGAGCTTTGAAGTCTTTCCGACCCTTCCGAGAAAAAGCCGAGCTTCTGCTGGCTCTCCTACTGCTGGCATCGCTGGTGCTGGTAACTCCCCGCATCGCGGAATCGGACGCGGTAGAGTATTTTTCCTACCTGCACTCGATCCTCTTCGATCAGGATCTCGATTTCACGAACGAGTACACGTACTTCTATCTGGAGGATCCCGAAGGCCGCCAAGGTTTCAAGGAGACGTTCCTCGATCGAGAGACCCCCACCGGGCTCAAGAACAACTTCGGCCCCATCGGAACAGCTTTACTCTGGGCACCGTTCTATCTGGTCGCTCACACTGGGACCTCGGTGGCACAATCGTTCGGTGCCGAGGTCGAACCCGATGGTCTTTCACGTGCTTATCGATGGGCGGTGACACTGGCCTCGGCAATCTACGGATCGATCGGTCTCATTCTCTCCTACCGGCTGGCACGTCGCTACGCGGATGCGGAATCCTGCTTCCTAGCGGTCGTGGGTCTATGGTGGGGGACTCCGGTGGCTTTCTACATGTATGTCGCCCCGGGCATGAGCCATGCGGCTTCGCTCTTTGCGGTCGCCCTTTTTTTCAGCCTTTGGCCGTGGGTAACGGAGGGCTCGCTAGGTCGTTGGGCACTGTGGGGCGTTTCGGCCGGGCTCATGGCGCTGATCCGCGAGCAGGACGGTTTGTTCGCGGTGGCGGCTCTGGTGGCGGCACTGTCTCCTCGGCTCGAAACGGATCTAACTGGTCGTGTGAGAAGGGTCCTGGCTTTCGGTGCCGCCGCATTTTTCGTTTTCGCGCCGCAGTTACTCGTATACCAAATCCTTTATGGTCGCCCCGCTCCCTCGCCGCACGTTGCAAATAAGATGTATTGGAACTCGCCGCACTTTTTCAAAGTGCTGTTCTCGAGCGAGCACGGCCTGCTTTTCTGGAGCCCGTTGCTGGTGCTTTTTTTCGTGGGGGCGGTACTCCTCTTTCGGCGCGAGGTCGGCGCAGGCTTCGTGCTTGCGGTGAGCTTCCTGTCTCAGGTTTACATCTCGGGGGCGGTGGATTCCTGGACTATGGCGGGAGCCTTCGGCGCCCGGCGTTTCGTCGCCACGACCGTCATCTTCGCGGTTTGGGGTGGGCTGGTGATGGAGACGCTGCGCCCTTTCCTTAGGCGTGCCGGCTCTTATGCCGCGGTGGGTCTCTTCATCCTGTGGAACCTTTCGCTGATGGTTCAGTTCGGACTCGGGCTAATGAATCGTGACCGGATCGTTTGGCGAGAAGTGCTCCATAACCATGTTTACGAAGTGCCTCCCCGCATCGTGTCGGCAATCGGTCGTTACTTTACGGAGCGGGAAGAACTTTCCGGCGGTGGGCAGGAGGAGCCGTGATCTCGGAATACCTCCTCTCGTTGGCGCGGTGCCCAGTTTGCATCGAGGCGCCGTCGCGCACCACATCAGCCGATATGGAAGGCTCGTGCCGCGAGGCGGTGGAGGCCTTGGGAGGCCTCGAAAGGCCTGACCACGCTCTATGCTTGGCGCACTACTCTGCGGTCTGGAGATGTCCCGACGGCATGGTGTCCAAGAGGAGGCTGACGCTCGACGAGGGCGGCGCGCGTTGCGCATGTTGCGGCTCCTCGTATTCCTTCTCGAAAGAACAAGGCTTCCTCGACATGCGACCTCCCGAGGGGACCTTTTCCGATCTCACCCAGTATGCCGAAGAGGAGTTTCATCATCGTCCCGGGCCGCTGCGCCCGCTCTTTCTTTCTGCCCGCATCAAGACGGATATGATGACGCGCATGCTCGGGCTCTCGACGAAAGACCGCGTGGTCGATGTCGGTTGCGGGAACGGTCGCGTCGTATTCTTCAAGAGAGCGAGGTGCGCGCAGATGGTGGGGATCGATGCGGGAGAGCACTTTGCCGCGGAGGCCGCCGCCACGGTCGATCTAACGCGTGGCGACATTCGCCGCCTTCCATTCGTCACCGGTAGCTTCGACAAGGCCTACTCGCTCGACGTGATGGAACATTTACCGGAAGACGGCGTGCGCGCCATGCTCGCCGAGACGCGTCGCATTCTACGTCCCGGAGGACTCTTTTTCGTCTACTCTCACGTCATGATGAGCTCGCGCCTGGCTGGGTTTCAGCGCGGGGTGAATCGTCTCGTCGCGTGGCTCGACGGGAAGGGGCTGGTGGACAATAAGCCAGAGCGCGACCGCAAGTCCGACCACGTAAACGCGCTCAAGAGCTACGAGCAGCTCGAGAGTATCCTGGCGGACTCCGGGTTTCGTATCGAGAGTATCCGTTACTACAACGTCGTCATGAAGGCCGTGATCGAGGATCTTTTCCTTCCGCTTGTGGAACACAACGTGTGGCGGCGTGGTCAGAAGGCGAACGCATCGTCATCCGAAAGCGCGAGCGAGCCGAGCGCGGAGCGGCCTAACGTGGGGCGGTGGGCCCACGCACCTCTCGCCTTAGCTACGTCACTTCTTCGCCTCGATGTGGCTCTTTTCGGACGCGTCCGCACCGGGCCGTTTTTTCTGCTCCTCCGTGCTCTGTAAAATTGTGAAATTGTGAAACTTCTCTACGTCGCCACAGACCAAACGATTCCTGGATCGACGGGGGGATCGGTCCACGTGTTGGAGGTAGCGCGCGGGCTGGCTAGCCGAGGTCACGAGGTGCATGTCGTTGCTCGAAGGGGTGACGGACCGTCTCCTAGTACCGAAACGGAGTTCACTCTTCATCCGGCGCGACCGTTCTTGCCTCACCGTTTCTTCCGTTGGACAGCGGAGAAAACGGTCGGAGAGCTGATCGATAGACTCGGGGTCGAGGTCGTCTTGGAGCGCTATTATAACTTCGGCGGCGAGGGTGTTCGCGCGGCATATCGCCGCGGCGTGCCGTCGGTGCTCGAAGTGAACTCTCCGGCCGTGGATCACCCGGGCTCAGCCAAGTCATGGCTCGACCGATTCGTGCTCTTCGGTTCTTTGAAAGCCGTGCGCGAAGATCTTTGTCGAAAGGCTTCGGCGCTGGTCACTCCTCTTCCCACGATTATCCCTCGCTCGGTGCCTCGAGAAAAGGTCCATCCCGTTCATTGGGGAGCGAACGTAGACGTCTTCCACCCCAGTGTGACGGCCTCCGGTTCGTCAGGGGAGCTCCCTATCCCCGGTGACGCTAGCGTAGTCGTCTTCTCGAGTAGCTTTCGTCCGTGGCATGGAGCGGAGCTCTTGGTAAGGGCTGCGGCGAGAGTTCTCGAGCGCGCCCCCAACGCGTTCTTCCTACTAATAGGCCAGGGGCCGATGCTTGCCAGGGTGAAGCAGCACGCCGAGGAGCTCGGGGTGTTGTCTCGTATTCACTGCACCGGCGCGGTGCCGTACGAAGAGATGCCTCACTATTTGGCACGCGCCCACATCGGCGTTGCTCCCTATCAACCGTCGCTTCACGGACAACTGCAGCTCGGTTTCTACTGGTCGCCGCTCAAGATATTCGAGTACATGGCGAGCGGGCTTCCGGTGATAACCCTCGACATCGAGCCGTTGCGAGAGATCGTACGGCCGGGGCTGGAAGGCCTTTTGTTTCCGGAGAACCACACCGAGCGGCTCGCCGAGGCGATCGGCGAATTGGTGAGCTCTCCCGAGCGAGCCAGAGCTATGGGACAGTCGGCGCGGCAGCGGATCGTTTCCCTCTTCAGTTGGCAGGTGCATTGCGAAGCGCTCGAACGAGTCCTTGCCGGAGTCACCGCGGGTGCCGCAGCGTGAAGATCCTCATCACAACCGACGCATTTCCTCCTGGAGCGGGAGGAAGCGGTCAGTCCACAGCGGTACTGACCCGGGCGCTTGCTCGCCGAGGACATGATGTGACGGTCGTGGTCAGCAAGCCATGGGATCGTCCGAAACAGGAAGAGAAAGAATGGGAACGAACGAAGGTGATCGAGGTCGGCGTAGGACCGGCAACATTCGGGAGTGCTTCCCGCCGGGAGGCGAACTTAGCTTCCTTCTTGGAAGGATGGGATGAACGGTTCGATCTAGCACATGCGCAGCATTGGCTTTCCGCGGGTGCCACGATCCGTGCTAGCCGCCAAACCGGTTTGCCCGTCGTTGTCACCGTACGCGACTACTGGCCGGTGTGCATTTGGTCCACGATGCTTTCGGGTGAAGTTCGCTGCCCGGGTTGCAGTTACGCCCGGCGAGTCGTTTGTGTCGGACGACGCTATCCACTTCTCTGGCCGGTGGCACCCTTGCTTCCTCTCAAAGTGGGTGCCGAGATCGCTCGGCGACAGGAGACCCTCCGAGAAGCGGCGGCGGTCGTTGCCGTGAGCGATCATGTGCAGAAGTTGCTCCCATCAACGAACGCTTCCGTGATGCCGAATGTGGTCGACTTCGAAACGATGGAGCAATCTCTCGCGAAATCCTCGCCCATGCTTCCGGAGAAATTCGTGCTTTTCATTGGCAAGCTGGAGCCGAACAAAGCGCCGGATCGTGCTCTCTCGATCATGCACGAGTCTGGTGTGAATTTGCCCTTCCTGATTGCCGGGAGCGGTCGCCTGGAGCGCTCTTTGCGTGAAGAAGCGAAGCGATTGGGAGTCGACGCGCACCTGCTCGGTTGGGTGAGCGAGGACATGGCTCTTCTGCTCATGAAACGGGCTTCCGCTGTCCTTTTCCCGTCCAGATGGGAGGAGCCTCTTTCGCGCGTGTTGCTGGAAGGCCTCGGCGTGGGGGCAGTTCTGATTGTGCAGCCTACCGGGGGTAGTCACGAGATGGTAGTCGACCAAGAAAGCGGTCTCTTGGGCCGCACGGTTTCCGAATTGGCCGCCGCCCTCAAACGCGTTCTCGACGACCCCGGGCTCGCTTCACGCTTGCAGGAAGGGGCCGCGAGAAGGGCGCGGGATCGGTTCTCCAAGGAAGTCGTTCTCCCTCGCCTCGAGGAGCTCTACCGTCGGGTAATCGACGAACGATGAAAGTTGCAGTGATCTCCCGCGTCGCTCACCCTCTTCACGGGGTGGGAGGTTTCGAGCGGCACGTGGGCGCGATGGTGCGACACTTGGTCCGCAACGCGGTCGAGGTGACGCTCTATACGTCACCCCCGGCTCCGCCGGCTGATCCTCCGGCTTCGACGGCTGGCCCCCCGGCTCCACCCGCAGATGCGGCTTCTATAGGAGAAAAACTTCTCGAGGGCGCGCGGGTTCGTTTCGTACCTTACCGGATCGTTCCTTGGCCTCGCCGATCTGGTTTCGTGATCGCGGATCGGAGCACCAATTATCTCGCCTGGAGCGTCCGTGCGGCTCGCCGCATGATGGCCGGGCCCACTGAGATGCCTGACATCGTTCAGGCGGAAGGAGCAGCCGGTTTCGGCTATGCGCTCTCGCGAACAAGGGACGATCCGCCGATGGTGGTCCATCCGGTGGGCATGGAAGAGTTCAAGGCCCAGGGGCTGAAACGAGTCGGATATTTACCATTGCGAGCGGGTGGACGCTACGCGGCCCGCCGCGCCGAGAGAGTCATCGTACCGGACCAAGTCATGATGGAGGAAGTTCGCCGGTACCTCGGTATCGAGCCTGCTCAGGCTGCTATCCTGCCAACGCCGATCGACCTAGAGGAAATCGATCGTCCGGTTTCACACGAGGCGACCGAAGCGCTTTACCGACGCCTGGGTCTCGAACCCTCCATGCCCGTTTTGCTTTCAGTTGGGCGTCTCGAGTCCTACAAGGGTTTCTCAGTGCTGGCGGATGCCTTGGGTCGAGTCAGAGAGAGACTTCCGAGTGATTGGGTCTGGGTCCTAGTCGGATCCGGCCCGACCGAGTCCAGTTTACGAGAGCGGATCGAGAAAACGGGACTTACCGACCGCACTCGTTTCGCCGGAGGAGTCTCCGATGAAGAGCTATCCGCCCTCTATGGGCGTGCGGACCTCTTCGTCCATCCGACACTCTATGAGGGAAGCTCTTTGGTGACTCTCGAGGCCATGGCGCATGGAAAGCCGGTCGTGGCAACCACCGCCGGTGGAATCCCGGACAAGATCGAAGAAGGCAAGAGCGGGTTTCTCGTTCCTCCGGGTGAGGTAGAGGCGCTGGGGGAGGCAATGGTTCGTGCCCTGTCTCTCGGGGAAGAATTGGCTTCGTTCGGGAAGGTGGGAAGGCTCCGCGTAGAATCGGACTTCAGTTGGTCGGAAAGAGTCGGGAGTCTATTGGACCTCTACAGGGAAATCCTCGCCCATCGCAGATAGCTCGAGCTCGAACAAAAGCGGCACGAACTGGGAAAAAAGGTACGCTTCAGCCACGCGTTGGCGCGTGTCGAGTTCACTCGCCGTGGCCGCTTTCCAATTCCCGCCGCACCTGGGATCCGGATCACTAACGATGAAGATAGTGTTCGTTTCCTCGGCGATAGCGGCTCCCTCCGGACTTCCCCACACGATCTCTTGGTTCAAAGGAGAGCGCAGGTCGAGGGGTATTTGGGCGGAGAGTTGAGCGGTCTTTGGGTCAACGAGCTCCAGGACTAGTAGTAACTGGCGATCCCGACACAGAACGAGAAGGTGATTCGGAGAATGAAAAGCCAGGTCGTTGAAATTCATCGCAACGCCTGGAGCTCCGCGAGTCACCGAATCGACATTGAAAGTCACCGCTTCGAGCAAGACCGAAATCTCCTCCGTGCCCGGAGTCGGCCGGCTAGGGGGGAAGCTCGAAAGTGAAAAGTCGAGGGGGAACCGTTTTCATCTTGCTCGTAGGCCAAGTAACCTCGCCTGGAGCTCCGGTCGACGGCAATGCCTTCGAACCGTCGGTTCCTGTCCCCCTTGTAGGGGCGGACCGCCTTCCCTTCTGGAAGCTCGAAACGCCATACCGCGTACACCGTTGCGGCGCGCGACTCACGGTTCACGCGGATCACCAACGCCGCGCCGGGGCTTCGCTCGTCGGTTGCCCAGCCGATGTGCTTCTCGTAGCCTTCCTCCAGCACCACCGCGAAGACAAGCTCGTCCGCTGAATTATTCAACAGAGCGATCCCTTCGCCGTCGACGACGAGTTCCCGGCCTTGGTACACGATCCGAATCCCATCATCGTCTAGAAAAAGGGCATCTCGCCTGGATCCTCCCGAGCCCGGACGGAGCGAAAAAAGACATCCCGGACAGCTCGAGCTCTGATCGCTCACCGCCCAGAGGATCTCACCATCCCACGCGAGTCCGGATGGCTGGAGGCCGAAGCGAAGCGCATCACAAGAGTAGTCGTGCGGTTGGCCCTTGCTGTCGAAGATCCATTGGCCCCGCGCCGTCAGACCCTGACCTCCCTGCACCAAGACCATCAGTGCGATCAGCCAGTAAGAAGCTCTCATCACCTAAAGCCGGTTGTTAGTTGGAAGCGATGTTAATCGGAAGTCGTGTCCAGCGAGCGTAGGAGAGCTTGGACGAACTTCCTTCCCTGGGCGTCGCCGTCCTCGCGATGCAAGGCCTTCTGCAATGCCCGTCGCGTCGGGCCTCGTCGGTTCGCCCCATGCTTTGCAGCGTCTGACCCAGCAACTTCTGTCCTTCGAAGGAGTCGTGAATCGCCAGTGCGCGTTCGCACACTTCGAGTGCCTGCTCTTTCCTTCCATCGGTGAAGTACGAGGCGGCCAGCTCGAGCAAGATGTCACCTTCTGATTCGTGGTCGGTGAGGACGTCCATGGCGGAAGGCGGATAACGGTTCAACTCTGCGCGAATGGCCTCGCTGCGATCGCGGTACAGACTGCGCGGCGCTGAAAGCTCGAGCAGCATATTGTCGTCGGTGTTGAAGGGCGCATTCCGAGAGAACTCCGCGACTCCGTCTGCGTCGAGACGGAGCGCCGCCAGCACGTCGGTTGGGTAGTCGATTTGAGCGCGCGAAAGACTGTTTCGAGTAGCACTCTCTGCGAGCATTCGACGTATGCGCGACATAGAAAGGCGGATCGGACTCTTGGAACCGAGAAGGATGAGATCACGATCCTTGAAAGCCAAAGTGTGTGGAAACACGCTGCGAAACGTGGCCAGCAGCGAACGCGTGGACTCTTCGGACATGCCGTAGAGGTGAAACCACTGGCACAGTATTCCGTCGGGTTTCAAATTGGAAGAAGCGATCTCGAAAAAATCCTGAGTGAAAAGATTTGAAACTCCTGTGATCCAGGGATTCGAGGGCTCGGAGACGATCAGATCGTAGACTATTGAAGAGCGTTGTAGTCTAGTGCGCGCATCTCCCATGACCAAGTTGAGGCGTTCGTCGTCCAACGGTCGCCCGTTGCCGGGTTTGAAGTATTTGGAGGGTTCGAAGTATCGGGAGGCCTCGATCACCGCAGGCTCGATCTCGAAAGCATCTACCGACTCGACGGGATGGGTCAGGATGGCTCCCGCAGTCATGTCGCTTCCCCAACCGATGACAGCGATCCGACTCGCGTCGGAGACCATGAACGGGAGATGTCCGAGCAACAGTTGGGTGGTGATGTCCCCCGGACCGTTCGAGGCGTCGGTCTTGCCGTTGATCTTGAGAAGCATGAAGCGGTCCACCTGCTGCACCGCGACCGTAGCGGTAGGACCGTCACGGTAATAAAGGAGCCGGTGCGAATTGACCAGCTCACGGAGGGAAGAGGCATCACGCGAAGGGTTTTTCGGTTCAATGTAGAGGCCGAAACTCTTGATTAAAAGCTCCCCAGTGGGATCGAATGAGAGAATGATCAGGCACGCCGCCATCGAAACCGTCAGGGGCACGGTGGAGCGCCTTCCGTCAGAGCTCACCGCGAGCAACGCCGCAACGGCTAGCGCGGCAACCGACGCCACCCGGACCGAGAGCTCGATGCCGAAGCTTCCGAGTAACACGCCGGCGGCTAGGATAGCGCCGGTCGCAGAGCCGACGAGGTTCGCGGTGTAGAGCCAGGAAACGCGCCGGCCTAAGTCACTCTTGGACGCCGGAAGAGCGCCGATCACCGCAGGCAACATCGCTCCTAGGCACAGCGTCGACGGGAGCATCAGCGCCGCCGCGACCACGAACTGCGTCGCGAAGAGAGTGAGATCTCGATCAGGCGCCGAACGGTACAGGTTGAGAAAGACGAATGGGAGGTTGCGAGTAACTAGCAGGCTCAGGAAGGCGCCGACCGCCGATCCGACCAAGAGCCACGTGGTGACCCGATAGGGAACCGGCTTTGTTCTTCCCCTCAGCAACAAAGACGCGAGGCCAGAGCCGCTAGCGATCCCGAAGAGAAAGGTAGAGAGCATGATGGAGACACCATAGATCGATGAGCCGTAGACCAAAGAGAGCGTTCGGGCCCAGGCGACTTCGTAAACCATGGCGGACGCTCCCGAGACCGCCATCGCTGCGAGAAGGATGAACGCCGGTCGGTTGCGTTCGGGTAGGATCTCGGTCGGCGCCGCTGCGGTCAGTCCCGACAGGCCCGACAAGGCCTTCCGTCCGACGAAAACGCCGACGAACACAAAGAGATCGGCTGCTGCTGCGAGGTGGAGAGTGCTCGTGAGACCGACCGACGGAAAGAACGCAAAGACGGCGAGTAACGGGCCGAGGACTGCACCCGCGGTATTGACCGCGTAGAGACGCCCGACCTCCGTTGCCGGCCAGTCGTTGTGCTGCCCGAAGGCGCGAGAGAGGATGGGGAGCGAAGCACCCATCGCGATCGTCGCCGGTAGAAGCAAGATCAGAGCGAGCGGGAACTGGAGTCCGGCAGGCACGAAACCCACCAGACGGAGCATATAGGGCGAAGCGAGTCCGTAGAGTCCCACCCACCCCTCTAGCAGGGCAAAAGTGATGATGGGATCACGGCGAGGAAGAGACTGCGTCCGGCGAGAGCGCTTCCGATCGCCATGCCGCCCATGAAGGCACCGAGGACGGCACCCACCGCCGCCGACGTAGCCCCGAGGGAGAGGAGAAGGAGCCGCGTCCAAATGAGCTCGAAGACTAAAGCCGCAGTGCCGCTTAGGAAGAAGGCAAGGAGAAGGAGAAACCTACCGCTGTGTCCAAGAGGGGAAGCCGGAGGCGATTGATGGGACACCCCGCATCATACGGTGAAAAGGGGAGGTCAACCAATCAAAAACAAAGAACCTAGGCGGTTTGCTCGGCGAGAGGATTGGCGCGATCAATGAGAACCTCGTCGTCCCATTTGAGGTAGACCACCTGCCATTCGTGACCGGTGGGGTGGGCTCTAAGAATCAAGGTAGCTTCAACACGGGTGACACCGTCTTTCCTCAACATGAAACGGCAAGCCGGTTCGTCGAGACTGAACGTCGCCTGCTCGAACTTCTCGTCGAACTTCTGTGGCAGGATACGACCGAGGCGAACCAATTCCTCGCGGACCACGTCCATGACGAGCGGTGCGAAGTGGATGACCTTCCAACGCTGGTAACGTCGATCGAATTCGCAAAGAACCACTTTGGATGCGCCATCTCTGAGCTTGAGTAGTGCCCGACACCCCAACGTGCCTCGGATCGGATTGACCCTACACTCGGTGACGCCTTCCCAGTCCATCTTATTTGCCAACGCCGCCACTCGAATGGCTTCCACCACTTCTTCCTCGCGGAACTCGAACTCGGTTGCGAGCTCACTGGTCTGACGCTCGAGCCAGGGGTTGACGGACTGCAGGATGGCAGTGTTCAAGTACTTGAGTACGAGCTCGTGCTCTCGGGCGAACCGTGAAAGATCTTTCGAGGATGAGGACTTGTCCACTCCCGCCAGGAACTGATCTACTTTACGGCCGAGACCGGTAAGTATTTGAACGACGGTATCGTTCTTGGCAGAAGGGTGAGACTCCAGAATCATCGCCGCAAACTCCTCCATGCGCCTGAGGAGCAGACGCGCGTTGCGGAGGTGTATGAGCAGCGTGTTTCGTTTCGGTTCGATCTTCTCGTAGGTAGTCTTGAGATAAGTGGGAAGGGTCCGACGGTGGGAGAGAGCGACGTCTTTTTCGCCGACGAACAGATTGTGGAAGGCTTTATAGATCAGCGCCTGATTCGTGAGCTGCCGGCGGAGCGCTTGTTCTACCTCGGCATGGTTTCCCCCGGTCGGCTTACGAACCATCTGCTCGATGGGAACTTCGCCGAACCCTGGACCATCGTAAGAAAGAATGCCGACCATGTCTTCGGACTCCTTCAACCAAATCTCGCCGACGTAGGGCGATGTCTCGGTGTCCACTAGGCCTCGTTTGACGCGTTGCTCCTCGACCGCTCGACGAAAACGCCGGAGATAGTCGAGCGCCTTGCGGAGATCCGGCGCCGTGCCCGTCTCGATGAGTTCCCGGACTTCTTTCCTGAAGAGTTCGAGGCGGTTCTCTTTGTGCGGGTGGTAGCCGATTGCGGTGAGGCCGGTCGGGAGATCGACCGGCACCGGATGGGCGCCGATGGATTGCTGACGGTCGTAGGCCCCGATGCCGGTCGGTCGAAATTGCTGAGTCACGGACTTCGCGAGAACCGCGAACTCCTTCGGCTCGACCGCTTGGAGCGCCTTCTCATCGAGATCGGGTCTCAGGAGTGTCTCGAACATGTGAAGGAGGGCCGTCGCACGATGCACTTCCGTTGGTTTTAGACTCTCGATGGGAGCGGCAAGGTAGGAAAAGGCCTCCAGCACGAGAGGGCGGGTTTGTTCAATGCTTCTTCTCAAGAGGGGCTTCAGGGCTTCCGCCGTTCGGCTGAAGGGATCCCCGCTAGTGGCCATCTTGTCTACGATGTCACGAAAGAGCTCGGCTCGACTTTGCAGCGCTTCCAGGGGCTCCGGCTCTGCGCGGTCGCGGATGAAGAAGGCCAGGGGAACGATGATCCCCTCCACGACTTGGCGGTCGATTTGGGGACGCATTTTATCGAGGCGATTGCCTCTCGACATTTGAAGCTGAGCTACTTGCGAATACTCCTCAATTAGGCGAACTCCGAGAGCGCGATAGCCATTGCGATACTGCGCGGCGAGGAGTCGTTCTCGGACAACGGTGGCGTCAATTCGAAGACCTTCTCTGGTACCGTTCAGGAGTGACATCTCGACGGCGTGAAAAAAGGTCGACCGCATCGTGGCAAGACTTCCAATAGTTTGTGATACCCAGCTTCAGCTGCTCGGGTGACGCCCCACCTTCTGGAAAGACCTCCCCTAGTTGCGGCAAAGCGAAGACCTCTACTTGGTCGAGTAGGTGAGTCCGAACAATTTGGTCTCGGTATGTCCTGAGCTCCCCGACGAGAGTCTTCGACATCGGCAACAGCGGATCAATTTCTTCTTCTTTTCGGAACTCGCTCTTCAGTCTTTCGATGAGCTTGAACGCCACAGCGTCGATTTTCTTGTCAAGCGTTCGAATGAAGTTCGGATCCAAAGTGATCTCGAGAATGCCTTTGAGTGTTTTCGGACCACTATGTTCCTCCAGGGAGTTGTGGATCTTTGAAAGGAGATGGTTCCGTAGCTCGCTCATTAGAACGACACTGCGATTGTGAATCCTTTCCTTTAGGAGGAGCCTCACCTCCCGTCGCTGAGCTTCCCGGCGGGCTAGTTTTTCGGCCACCTCGGGATCCGGCTGCCATTTGGGCCGCTGCCGAGACGCTTTGACGAACCCGTGTGTTGAGGAGGGGTCGGGGACTTCCGTGGTGGGCTCCGCCGTCACCGCGGAGGTGTCCCCCATCAAGTTTTCGATACGCTTCTTAAGACGGCCTAGCATTGCCGGTTTTCTCGCTCGAAAACCGCCTGGTGAGGACGGAAAAAACCACTAATTGTCAGGATTTACAAGCTATTTTAGCATAGGTCCGGGGCCTCACCAACCTAGACCTTGCGTATGCGCTTACTTTGACAGTGTCTGCTCCCTATGCTAGCCTGCCCTCGCTTGGCTCATCCGAGCCTTCTTGGTGGCGCTATCGTCTAGGGGTTAGGACGGGTGGTTCTCAGCCATCAAACCGGGGTTCGATTCCCCGTAGCGCTACCACATCCCTTTTTTCTGACGCCGCCGACGGAGCGGCTTGCGCCGGGACCCTTGAAGGGCATGACGATAGCTATTCTCGATGACACGTCTTTTCTCGTTCGAAACCGGGATCCATCCACCGAAGAGCCGCCACCACCGAGCACTTCGAAACCGATTCGCCGGTGGGGGAAGCGGTCCGACTCATGGAGGATGACACTGCGTTCAATGCCGATCACGGCGCGGTTTTGAACCAGGTTGGAGAAGTAGAGCTCGACGCCGCGATCATGGAAGGAGCCACCCTCGGGGTCGGAGCAGTCGCGGCAGTGCAAGGCATCGTGCATCCCTTGGAATTGGCAAGACGCGTCATGGATCGTTCGCCTCACGTCTTCCTCGTCGGGTCAGGCGCCGTCGAGTTCGCTCGTTCTCAGGGAATTTCCACCTGCGCGCCGTCATCTCTAATCGTCGAACGTGAACGCGCGCGTTGGGAAAAGGCTAAAGAACATAGTAAACAGCAGAGGCAAAATGAGTATCCGATTAGCTTCGGGCCGGGCGACACCGTGGGGGCGGTGGCGCGAGACTCGCAAGGGCATGTGGCCGCGGCAAGCTCCACCGGGGGATCGCTCCTGAAGCTTCCCGGTCGGGTGGGAGACTCCCCGCTCGTCGGCTCCGGTCTCTATGCGGATGATCGGCTCGGTGCAGCGACCTCGACGGGATGGGGTGAAGGGATTATCCGCGTGTTGATGGCACGGAGAGCCGTAGAGTTTTTGGGCTCCGGAGTTCCCGCCCCGGAAGCAGCCCGCCAAGCCGTCGGTTTCCTCGAGATGCGTACCGAGGGACGAGGCGGCATCATCATTACTGCACCCGACGGAAGCCTGGGATTTGCCTTCAACACACCCCACATGGCGCACGCCTATCTAACCGATGGAATGAGCGAGCCGTCGGTGGGGATTTGATCACCCGCGAAACCTTTGTTAGCATTCGGTGTCTAGGGCGCGCCCTTAGCTCAGCTGGATAGAGTGACTGACTACGAATCAGTAGGTCGGGTGTTCGAATCGCCCAGGGCGCGCCATTTTCAATGACTTACGGCAATGCTCGGAAGAGAGGTGCTTTTGGTACACAAAGGATACACAAAATAGTGCTTATGGTTTGTTCACCTCCCGCGTCTTCGTCGTCGTAGTTGGCCCTGGGCTTGCCCCTTGGCGACTAGCGTTAACGGGAAACCGAATGAAGCCCTGACCCAATTTCCCGTCCTGTGCCAAAACTCAGCCCTTTTGAAATAGCCCATAAATCAGCAACTTAGAGTCTGTGTTTGCGGCCGTGCCCAGGGCCGAGCGCGAACAAACGACGAAATCATGCAGGCATGGTCCCGTGTCCATCATTATTACTAGTCCGGGACTGGACTCCAGGCCCGGACTGCCCTTGAGCACATGCTGGAGAGCGTGGTCAGCGCGCGAGGGAAGGTGCTGAGGACGAACTTCTCGGCGACCAGCCGAGTAACGCGAGCGACCAAGCTGACTCAGGCTGCCTCTCGCCACTCGTATCGGTGGTGCAGTCCACCGACTCGCGGCAGTGCGACGACTTTCGCCGTAGGAGACGGTCGGTGCGTGACCGCTCTCAAGCTCGGTGTGTCCTTGTTCAGCCCCAAGTGGCAACGGTCCTCGTGATAGTAGCTGATGTAAGCTCGCACGAGCCGGATGAGATGACATGCGCCGAGAACCACGACGTGCTCAAGGAGCTCGCGACGGCAGCTGCCGACCCACCGCTCCGCGGTTCCGTTTTGCCATGGGCTGCGAAACGAAGTGCGAACGGGTTTTGTGCCCGTTGCCTTGATGAACTCGATGACCGCAGCGCTAAAGATGAAGTCGCGATCGAAGATGAGATGTCTCGGAGCGGTGTCGTAGGGAAACGCCTCACGCAGTTGCTGAATAACCCAAGCAGACGTCGGGTGGAACGTGGCGTTGAAGTGAACGATGTGCCGACGACCGTGCTCGATGACGAAGAAGCCATACAGCAGCCGGAGCGACGCGGTGGGCACGGTGAACAGATCCATGGCGGCGATATCGTCTTTATGGTTGTGCAAGAAAGCCATCCATCGCTTCAGCTGGTCGGGCTCCGCGGGACGCCGCGGCAGGTATCGCGACACCGTGCTCTCGGAGATGATGAAACCGAGCTTGGTGAGCTCAGCATGGATGCGTGGCGCCCCCCAGCCGTCTTGCGCCATCGTGCGGACGAGGCGGCGAATCTCGGCATCAATCCGAGGCCGACCGGGATGGCGGCGCTGCGAGATCTTTGCCCAGTACCGTCGGAATCGGTCGCGATGCCAACGGGCCACGGTGTCCGCGTGGACGATGAGCAGGCGGCTCGCCCACACGGGCCACGAACCTCGAAGGGCAACCCAGAAAGCCCGTTCCGTGTCGTCGAGCGGTGGGCGTGGGCGCTCTTTCTTCAGCGCCGTCACTTGCTGCCACAAAGCAACGTTCTCCAACACCAGGTCGGCGCGGTGCCGACACATCACCCGAATGGCACGGACGCCAAGTGAGACGAGGAAGACAACAACGTCGAGCATAGCGGCGGAGTTTCGCCGTCTTCGGCCCGGAATTCAAGCGGAGCGTAAGTCCTTGATTTCGTGGGCGGAGCAGTTTTGACGATGCACAGGCGGTAGTGAGGGTCACTTCGAAAGGGGTCTCATAGAAGCCGCGGTCGTGGCTGAATTTCGTATCGCCTACTGAGTACGTCCGGCGGGGTCGGCGATGCCAATCATTGAAGAGTTCGACCGATTGCCCCAACCGGGCGTTCGCAAGAACCGGGTCGCCCCAAACCGGAGCCAGTGATTGCCGATGCACCGCGCCCGAGGCGTCCAGCACAGGCTGCGCCGTGAATATCAACGAAACCGCTCTCCCCTCCCACGGAGTGAGATCAACCATGCGGTCGTTCCAACGATTCCCCTCCTGTGCAGCAAGGGTCTCGCGAAACGCGCGGCTCCGCTTGTCATCGACTTCGATCTCGATCAGAAACTCTGTCTCGGGCAGACCGGCACTGGGTGTGCCTAATACAGCCATCGAGAACTGGAGCACTGCGTTCGGCGGTACCTTTAGCGGGGACACCCACCTTGAGCCGTCCAACGCTGTTCGGGACTTTCCTTCCAACTCCACTTCCCTGGAAGGCTGAGAAGGAGCGAGAAGGGAAACAGCGCGCTCTCTCCGTAAGTCGCTGCAAGCCCCTCCGGATGCTAGCAGCATCAGGACGATCAGTGTGTCGGTTCGTCTCTCCGTCAAAGTGTTGCGAGCTTATCAAACGCGCGTTTCTAGTGCTAGGCCAAGGTGTGATCCGCAAAAAAGAAGATCGCGTATTGACGGGCAGACAGCCATGGGAGTTGAGGTCCTGCGAACTCGTGTTCGCCTCGGTGGAGGTTCTGCACTCTGTCGCTGCCGGGCCACCGACGCAATAACGTGATTCAGAAAGAACGCGTTGTTCCCCGTCCTGTGCCAAAACTCGGCCCTTTTGAAATAGGCCATAAATCAGCAACTTAGTGTCTGTGTTTGCGACCGGGCCAAGGGCCATGGGCTTTACAATCGTCTTGGGCAGGCGGGTCGTCACCATGCAGATGACCTCCTAGTCGAGAGCGAATATCGAAGCGTGTTCCTGAAGCGGTTTCCACGCTACGCCTGTCGAGCCCGCCGAGTGGCTACCGTCGCCGGCGACAATCTACGCGGCACGGCAGTAGTAGTTGAGAATGCCCCCAAGTCGCTCTCGCGACACGATGGGGCCAGCGTCATTCGCGCTTGCCGGCAGAGGTGTGAGGAGCTCGTTGCCGAGACCTTGGTGGTTCCGTTCTGTGTGATAGTGCACGACGTATTCGCTTACCGCTGTGCGCAGGTGTCGCTCACTGAGAGGTACGAAGCGGTCGAGACACTCTCCACGTATGGAGAGAACGAATCTTTCCGCATATGCGTTCAGATTCGGACTATTAGCGGGAAGGCGAAGGGGCTTCACGCCTGAATCTCTCAACAGCCCACGTACCGCCTCGGTGAATAGCGGGTCCCGGTCGTGGATGAGGTATCGCTTGCCAAGGAGGAAACCATCCCACATGTCCGTGAGGTTTCTTGCCACCTGCTTCATCCACTCCCCGTTGGGGTCCGACGTTATCCCACCGATGCACACGCAGCGAGTGGCGATATCGATGACAAACAGGACATGGTAGCGGACGAGCCCGAACGGGTTCACCACCTCGACGGGGAACAGGTCTGTCGCAGCGATGGCACCCCAATGAGCCTTGATGAAGGTGCTCCACGACATGCTCCTGCCCCGCTCCGGCGCAGGAGCGATACCGTGCTCGGCGAGGAGCCTCTTGATGGTGTTGCGTCCGAGTTCATGTCCGAGGTTCTTGAGTGCGCCTCGCAGGCGCGTATATCCCCACGTCGGGTTCTCCCGCGCCACGCGCACAATGAGCTCACGGATGTCCTTCGCCGTCGGAGGTCGGCCTGGGCTCCGGTTCTTGCTGCCATCGTACTTGGCTGCGATGAGGTGGCGGTACCAGCGCACAAGCGTAGCGGGTGTGGCAACGGACGCAATCTGGGCCAGCGCCTCGCGGCCCAAAGCCTGGGCCTTGACGGCGAGCCTGCGCCGGTCGTCGTCCGAGAGACTGAGACGCTTGCCCCGAAGCCCGGCTCGGAGCACACGGTTCTCCTCTTGCTGGTAGTCGATCACATCCTGCTGCTGGCGGTTGACCCAGCCAGCTAGAACGAGCAGTAGGAATTGCACGTGGTACGTCATCATGGAGCTGAAGATAACACCCTCGGGCTAGACGATTGTAAAGCCTACGGCCCTTGGCCCCGGCGCAAACACAGACACTAAGCTGCTGATTTATGGCCTATTTCAAAAGGGCCGAATTTTGGCACAGGACGGGTGCCCGCGGATGAATGAAATAGAAGGCACAGCGTTTGTGTTTTTGGACACGACGGGCAAGACCACGTTAGTTAGTAGTCTCGTTAGCACGCCGTTTGCGATACTGCCTGATTTCGTGCGGAAGGTTGTAGAGATATTGGAACAAGAAATCCAGGAATTCAATAATATCCTGTACATCACCTCGTGATGGCTTGTTCCCTTCGGCGATTGGATGAGCGGACTCGTTGCCGAGTTCTCGTAACTCGTGTGCCCAGTCTTTCATGTGAGGGGGCAGGAGTCCACGTTCAGCTAAATCATCGATCTCCTCCTTGAGGTTCCGGCCTTGGGCATCGTGTGCTCTCAGCGCCGCTTGAACAGCACTCCGGGCCATGACAGCCGCAGCATCCCAGTTCTCGTCCGCGTAGCTTCGATGAGCTTGGAGCCAGAATCGGCCTACCGAGTCGGGCCAGTGTTCCGGGGCCTTTTGGCGGCGAAGCGGCCAAGGCAGAACACGAAAGTCGTGCATTCCACCGAAATTGTTCGTGGACCAAAGCACCATCACGTATCCCGCGCAGGTTCCACACTTGAGAGTGTCGAAGTGCAAGACCCTCGATGCGTTGGGCTTTTTCTTGTCGGCGCGGTGGGCGAAAGAGAAGTTTCCGCGTTCGTGGCAGAAGGGGCAGTTAACCTCGTGAAGAGCAAGCTCGTTGCCGCGATACCCGCTCCAATCGCCCAGATCCCACCAGCTTTTCACCACGACCCCAAGGTGCGGCTGGTGGTGACGCCTTCGGGCGGCATTCCTAGTGCGTGATCATACACAGGACCGTAACCGAAACCCGGAATCTGGTCATGGAGACATGATATATCCCTACTCGGAATCTACCTAGCCCTCTGAGCCGGGAACTAGGCGCAACTGTTCATCAAACTCAAGGAACGGCGGCTACCGGCAACATGAAAGCCGTGCAGAGAGACAGCAACAAGAAAGATGGGCACAGAATCAGAATGGTGCGAAACACGGGTTGAGAACTGGCTCCGCAAACACTATGAGGATGTGCAGCGAGACCGAAACCACTTCCCCGACTTCAGAGTAGGGAAAGACCTAGCAGTAGAAGTAACAGCACTCAAGACACTTGGACCGGATGGCACGACATCAACGGACACACTAGAAAAGAGGGTTCATCAAATCTTAGAGGGAATGTTAGAAGGAAAAGGAATACCATTTCATACCAGCTACGGCAGATGCCACATCGTCGTCGAATACAATCTTCAAGAGGCACCGTCGAAACGGGTTTTGGTCCGCCAGGCAAGAAGAGCGCTTGCACGGTACGCTGAACCAGGTCAGCCGATTTACGAGAAGCCGTTTATAGACCTGGAGTGTGGAGTACGACTAGGTCTAGTGCAGGTTCAGCATCAGACGCAGTCAGAACGAGGGCTAGTGCCTGTTTTTGTCCACCCGGTCTGGCCCACTTTGATCATTTCATTTGGCCCACCCTAAGTTATTGATTACACACGAAGAGAAGTAATAAGTGCCCCTTTCCTCTGTTGCGGCCGGAGCTAAGTGAAGGCCGCCTCGAGTGAAACCGGAGCAAAGCGTGTTCTGTCATGATGTTGCCGTCTTTTTCCGGGTTTTGAGCGAGCGACGGAAGCGATAGGACTCGGTACCGGTTTCGAGGATGTGAGCCTGGTCGGTGAGCCGGTCCAGTAGCGCTTTGCACAGCCGGGCGTTTGTGAACACTTGCGTCCATTCCGAGAACGGCAAGTTAGTGGTGATGACGGTCGCGGCGCGCTCACATCGTTCGGAGACGACCTGAAACAACAGTTCGGCACCGACCTCGGCGAGCGGTACGTAGCCGAGTTCGTCGATGCACAGCAGTTCGAAGCGGGCGTGCTTGCGAATAGCCTTAGAAAGCTGGAGCTCCTCCTTGGCCTCGACGAGTTCGTTGACGAGCCTCGACGCGGTCGTGAACCGCACTCGACGACGCTGCTGGCAGGCCTCTACACACAGCGCGGTGGCGAGATGGGTTTTGCCAGTGCCGGCATCGCCGAGAAAAAATCACCGGCTCTGCCCGCTCGAGGTATCTACCCTCAGTGAGTTGGCGGATTCGCTGAGCGGACAGCTTCGGTGACAGCGAGAAGTCGAACTCGTCGAGCGTCTTCGCTCTCGGCAGCTGTGCTTCCTTCAGCCGTCTCTGAACCGTTCGGTGTTCTCGCTCTTCGACTTCAGAGCTGAGCAGAACCTCCAGATAACCCACGTGGGTTTGTTTTTCGCGGCTAGCTTGTTCTGCGAGCTTGTGGAACTGAGCTGACACCGTTGGCATCCGAAGCGTCTTGCAATGCTGCTGGATCGTCTGAATCTCGACGGGTTGTCTCATCGACTTACCTCGTGTGCCTGCTCATCCACGAGTCGGTCGTAGTGACCCACGTGAGGTAGAGGACGTTCGTAGCGCGCCAGCTCACCGAGTTGAGATTGGACTAGCTCTGACGATGCCGCGCGCGAAAGCGATGGAGACTCGACAAGGTGCCGAATCGCGTCTGCATCGATACAGCCGATCTCAAGCGCCACACGCAACGTATCTCTTAGCTGGTCGTAACCGTGTCGGCGTCCAAGCTGCACGAGTTCGATCATCTGACGCGTGCCTTCTTGCTTGCCGTGACGACGATTCAATCGCTTCCACACTTCATCGTAGCTCGCTGGCCACCGTCCTTGCTCGCGCCACTGCGCCAGAGGCGTCGACCCGGCTAAGGCTCCGGGTTTGCGCTCGAGGACGTCCAAGTAGTGTTCAAGATCTAGTACTTGTTTCATGCGGTCGTAGCAGCGTTCGTGACGCGCCACCCGGCGTCCCTCGTGCCAGACCTCAACTTCAAGCGGCATCAGCTTGGCCACCGCACGTTGGCCGCGCTTGAGCGGCGTCGAGTACCAGTTCGTGCCCGCACGGACGCAACCCTTCTTATCCACCAGACCGATTCGTCTTTCTTCGAGCTCGAAACCCTGCGTCGCCAGTGGCAACAGGTGCTCGCGTTCGTACTCCATCCCAACACCAACCGTATGTGCTTTGCCGGAGATGTGACGTTTCTCCTCCTTGCGGCAACACGTCAGCAGGTAGTCGTTCAGCTCTTCCCAATCCGTGAACTCAGGGACCGGCGTCCAGTGATTGCGGCGGAAGTAGCCGACCTCGCTTTCCACACCGCCTTTCTCGTTTCCACGGCTCGGATTGCAAAATTCCGACTCAAAACTCCAATGCGAGCGAAACATGATGAACCGTTCTGTTTGCTCACGTTGGTGACCCCGAAGGATCTTCCTCACCGCCAGCGATAGGTTGTCGTAACGCAGCCGGTGGAACACCCCGCCGAAAAACTCGAACGCCTTCTCGTGCGCTTCGAAAAACGCTTGCTGCGTCGGACGCGGATACCCTCGATGCAACGCCCCTCCGCTTGCCATGCTCCGAACCACCAGCACGTAGACCTTCTGCTCTCGCCCTCCGATCCGTGAGTGAGCCTCGTACCAGTCCACTTGGCCTTCACCGCCCCACTCGTAACTCTGGGGCACGAACACTTCGGCGTCCTTCAACCCCAGCTCTCGCCTCCGACGACCTACGTAGCGACGTATCGTTGGTTCCGCTATCTCATGTCCCGGATACTCCTCAATCACACGACTCCAGATTCGATGAGCCGTGTGACGCTGTTTGCGCGGGGCTCGCTTGTCTCCTTCCAGAATCCCGTCGATGAACTCGACCACTGGACCCAGTTTCGGTGACGCCCGTTCTGGACATTTACGCTCCCGTGGCACAGCCTTCTCCAGGGCCTGTCGCACCATTCGTCGGTGAACACCGTACTTCGTTGCAACTCCTTGAATCGTTCCAACTCCGCGTTCGTACTCTCGCCTCATCTGCTCGAACAGTCGCACTTTGGCACCCCTTTCCAACCGACACCTCCTTCCCGGGACTTCGCCCCGGGAAGACTAACGGTTCGATACGGGTGGGCCAAATCAGACGATCAATATGGGCCAAAACAGAGTAGCAAACACAAGTGCCACGAATAGGTATCGAAATGAGCTACGAAGGATGCATACCCGGAGTAGAGGTGCAGAGAGCAATCGTGGACGCAATAGAGAAGAAGACGCCAAAGGCCATCGAATGGAAAGAGACACATCCGGATAGCAAATGTTGGCTAGCACTGGTGAGCCGCATTTCAGACATGTACTTTAAAGAGAGCTTTCAAGAAGAAGTAAAGGACTGGCAAAACAGTATAACGGTGCCCAAAGTATGGCAACGAGTACTATTGTGGCCATTCGCTAACACCGAGGAACCCAAAGGAGAAATCACAAACGAAAAGGGTGAACCCCTCAGATTTTCCGGAGAGTGTTTTAGTTGAGTCTGGCCTCAGCGAGGCCGGACCATTGCAGGCGAGGAGGCTAAGGTATTGATCGAAAGGTGGCGGCAAGAGTTCAATTACCTCAGACCCCACAGCTCGTTGGGTTACCGACTGCCGGCGCCGGAAACGATTTGGTTGAAACCGGCTCCGCTCCACTCCGCCGGCTTCAACCAGCCCTTGTAGGCACCTAGTTACTAAGATACAATGTGATACTAACCGTGCGGTCAGGTCAATGCTCGACGCGTAGCCGCTGCTCGCTTTCGTAGCTCTTGCACTTTTAGCAGATAATCCCGTGTCTTTGAGCCCAATGCAAGCTTGGTTAGCAGAACCCAACTCGCCTCGTGTTCTGGAGTGAAAGGAGAAATACCAATGTCAGAAAGCCGGTCTCATAAGACCACGGCAAATCGACTTGCTAACAAGTACAACACTGGATACAACCAAGGTAAGGGGCCGGACATCAAGACGCCCGACATCACGATCGAGATCGAAACACCCGACACCGTGCCGGATGCAGGTCGCCAGCTCAGCGGACATCGAGGACCGGTTTACATCGCCGGAACTAACAAGGAGGCTATAGAAAGTGCGCTGAAACGTTACGGTGACAGCACCATCGGCGTGATGGACAATCAAGGTAACATCCTCAAACCGTCGACCAGGTAGCTGACGCCAAAGAAATCGTGGGGCAGGATCTTGCCGCATCCGGCTCCTAGCCGCCTCGCAATTAGGTCCATAGTGTTCGTCCGTTTTATCGCGTGAGCCGCGTCGTGTCTAAAAACACAAACGCGTTGCCAAGCCCTTGATGGTTGCGCTCTCCACGATAATGATAGATGAACTCGGCGCCGGACCGGCGCGCGGGTCTTAGAGTTCGTTTGTATTTTTGGACACGACGGGCTAGACGCCGCCTCATTCTCCCGACAGGCGATGATCCGAAAGGCACCATCGCCGGTGCCGCGCGCATCTCGCCCGATGACGGTTTACGAACTCAGAGCAGTTCTGAATTTCAAGGAACAAGGAGAGATGCACCTTATCGTAGGCGCGCAGCATGGCACCCTCCTCACCGG
The DNA here is from genome assembly GCA_965219415.1 of Candidatus Marinacidobacterales bacterium. Taxonomy (GTDB): domain Bacteria; phylum Acidobacteriota; class Vicinamibacteria; order Marinacidobacterales; family DATDRI01; genus CBDCNP01. Next base: position 3,797,445 of record CBDCNP010000002.1, on the reverse strand, counting down.
ATGGTGTCGTGAATAGCGTGCAATCGCCGGCGATCACGAGAGTCTTCGTGACGAGTGTACCGATGCGTCCCACCTGGCCGGTTCGGGGGATCGTCACACCCTGTAGGGCCGGATGCTCGCGAATGTTGTCTGGCGTCTCTCCGTGCGCCACCTGCCATACGATTTCGCCCTCGTTGAGATCGATCGCGGTGATACGTCCCCATGGCAGTTTCACGATCGGCAGGCCGTCGATGTTCAACGGCGGGGCGCCGCGACGGCGCACTAAGATGAAATCCATGTTCGAGCGTTGCGGATCGTTCTCGAGCGCCAACCGCGTCCTGTGCCAAAACTCGGCCCTCTTGAAATAGCCGATAAATCAGCAGCTTAGCGTCTGTGTTTTGCGACGGTGCCAAGGGCTGTGGGCTTTACAATCGTCTGGCCCGAGGGTGTTATCTTCGGATCCATCATGACGTACCATGTGCAAATCCTACTGTTGGTCAGGCAGCCGTTGTTCGATCGGGCAGCCCTGCTGCTCACACAGACCTCATGGGTGCTTCCGCCATTAAGTGTTGGTAAAATGACGCTAAGACTTTACGGTGCATTAAATTACAGCCATGGTCTTTCAAAAGGGCCGAGTTTTGGCACAGGACGGGCTCTTTGCCGATCCGGCAAACGTGCCCTTCTTCTCGTGACGTCCGGTGGGATGATAGTTGCAGTTCGGCGCAGAGGCATCGTGCCGTTCTTGCGACCCGAGGCCTAGGTGGGAGGGCTGTCTAACTATTGTTCAGGCTAGTCGTCTTCGACGTCGAGTCCAATCAACGCACGCCCTCCAGGAGCTCCGCGGCATGGTTATGAATCTCGACGTGGTCTCCCTTGCGCCGCAACAGAACGAGGTTGGCGTCGCGGGGAACGGCCTGGGCCACGGCACGATTGTGTGCCGTGCAAATGAATTGTGTCTTCGGAAAGGTCTCCGATAAAAACGTCATCAGGTTACGTTGCCATCGTTGGTGCAAATGGAGATCGATTTCATCGATACAGACGACGGCGGGGGCCGCGAGGGGGTTCGAGCTCCGCGGATTCAAGACGTAGAGGCGGCGAGCGTAATCGACGACCCAAGCGATCAGCGTGCGGTAGCCCATACTGAGCTCCTTCAACGGTACCCAGCCGTAATGTGTCTTGAACTCGACGGCGGCGCGGCCTTGCCGCGAAGCGATACGGATGTCGGAGACGTCGAGGAGGATGGACGCGAGCAGGTCGCGCACTTTCTTTGCCGCGCGAGCTTCCCGGAGCTGGCGACGGGCGGGGCCGAAGTGGCTCATTTGTAGGAACCACTCTTCGGCGTTGAGTAGCTCCGCGTCGTCGATGAATAGGCTTTCGTCCCCAGAGGACTCCAGCGGCTTACGGCCGGAATCCGCGGCCTGCCCGTGCCGGCGAGAGGCACCGTAGCCGCAGTAGCTCAGCATGCCGTCGCGGTCGAAATCCCACCGGGGCGGAGGACTGGTTCGCCGTCGTTCCGGTGCGTAACGCACGGTAAACGGGGCGACCTCCCGTGGACGAAGAAGCACTTGTGCGGTAACCTGAGCCGGCTTGGTGGTCCGTCTTTGAGGCCGCCAGTTGTATCGGATGAACGACGGCACTTCCTTACGGTCCTGGAGCGTCGATGCGATACCGCAGACCGCCTGGAGGAGTGTCGTTTTGCCAGAGCCGTTGTCGCCAAAGATCACGGTCCAGGCATAGGGGGTTGGCCGAGCCCCAGAAAGTTGGAGGGTTTGCGTCGGTCCGAAGCAACGTATGTTCTCGACGTCGACGGAAAGTAGGTATTGAGGTACTCCGCTCGCCGTCTTCGTTTTCTTCCGGCCCGTCCTTCTCCGGGCTTCCTTGGTGCTGATTTTCCTGCGCTTTGCCGCTTTCTTGGCCGTGGCTTTTTTCTTGGACCTGACCGCTTTCTTGACGGCCTTTTTTCGTGACTTGGCGGTCTTCCGCTTCACGCTCTTTTTCTTGGTCCGGGTCTTGGATTTAGGTTTACGAGATGGACGAGTAGCGGCTTTTTTTCTTGGTGGCATGAACGTTTCTATCACACAAACCCGGTAAATACATAGCCTATTCGGCAAATTGGGGCGAATTCCGCCAAACGTACGCCGGTCCGAGGAGGGGCCATCTCGTCGTCGTCAGGACAGCCAGGGGATTGGGTCGGAAGTTGAAGAGAGGCTTTGCCTCTCCCGGTCGAGCCACGTTTCAGTCGAGTGGATCTTTCGAGACTTCGATGCGAGCCGCTCCGAACCCTACCGACCTCGAGCGCGTGTACCTTGCATCCAACAGGTAGACGGTGAATCCCGACAAGTCTTCCTCGACGTCTGCGAAGGGAAAACGGGCCCAGTTCAGGAATCCACGTACGTTCGGCGATGCGATCGCCTTTTGCACGGCAGGGGATTCTTCAAGTAGCGGGAGCGTTGGGGGAGCCAACTCGAGCTCGAATCGGGGGAATAGCCGCGCCTTGCCGTACCGATAGCCTTGCGGCGTTTGGGCGACGACGTCCTTGACGAACGGCGTAACCGGAACCGCGGCCACCATGATTTTCTCCACCTGAATTCCGCGGTCGGCAAGGCTTTTCTCTGTCGCCGAGCGGGCGTACCGCGCGGTGCCGTACATCGCAACGATATAGAAGAAAACGATGGCAATAGCACTGAGGGCGAGGCGATTCGCGGCAGGTTCTCTGTGGCCGACGCGTCGGACGCGCATCGCGATGACGATGATGAGGCCGATGCACCAGAGAACCTTCGCCGGCCACAGCCCGGGCACGCCGAATAGAAGCAACAGCCAGATCCCTGCGAGAGTCGCCCAGCCGACGAGGCTCGCCAACCTCTGCGAACGGAACAGAAAGACCACACCTCCCAGCACGAGCCAGATCCAGGGGTCGGTGATGAACAGTGCGTCGCCGTAGTACCACTGGCCCTCGAAGGGCATGAGCCAACGCATGCCGTAATTGTTCAGCCAGTCGAGAGTCGGGTGCGTCGCGATCGCGAAGTAGGACAAGCCGAGAAGGATGCCCGCTCGGAGAGGCGTCTCGTCGGACGAGAGTGGCTTCAGACGATTCCAAAGAACGAAGAATCCCGTGAGCACCAACGGGAGTAAGACGAGCGCCAGTATGCCGTGCGTCCAACCGCGACGAAAGAGAAGCGAAGGATCGAGACCGACGAGCATTGACACGCCGTCGATGTCGGGTAGGTTGGCGCCAACAACGAGAGCGGCCGTTCCATAGGCGGTCTTGCGCCCGAGTCGAGTCTGGGCGAGTGCAGCGCCGACGAGAGTGTGCGCGATGGGGTCCATGGAACGGGAGCGCGCGGCGCTAAAGCTGTAGATTTACCAGCGGTACTTTTCGTGCCACTCCAAAGGAGTGGGCAGCGTGCGGACCGCGAAGTCCAGGTGAATGACCCGGCGATGTCCGCCAGTGACCGACGCGGGAGAAGAATGAAGGAGGAGCGGCTTCGTGGCGAGTAGGCCACCTTTCGGAACGCAGCAAATCTCGTGAGAGCCCCGCGTGAACTGGGGAATGCTCTCGGTTGGCAGCCTCCCGAAGTTGTGAGAAGCCGGAATCACGCGCAGTGCGCCCTGTTTTTCCTCACAACCATCGAGGTGGAGTCTCAAGGTGAGCAAAGCAACGCCCGCGCGGTTTCCGTTCCCGAGTGCGGTCGCGAAGTTCAGCGTTTGCATCGCCTGATTGCGAACCGCGAGGTAGGTCGTGACCCCGAAGTCGACGTATGCGGTGGCCCTTCTCGAATAACTAACTCCGAACCAATGCTCGCTCATGTCCTGCTCGACCTGGAGATTGTCGGCGAGAACATTGAGGTTCGGGACATCGAAATCGGATCCACTAGTGCTGCCTCGGCCTTGGAGTCGGAGTTTGGTTTGCTGACGGGTCATGAAGGAGTAGGCGATTCGGTTGTCGCCCACGACTTTTTTCGGAACCTCACCCGCGAACAAAGAGGGGCTCAGGCCAAAGGTCGAAGAGGAGAGCTTCTGCTGTTCGGGACCCGATGTCGCGTCGTAGCGCGTGTAGCTGAGGACGTTCCCCGGCCAAGAGAAGCTCGGCAGTTGGCACCAAGGCCAAGCTCCCGGGGTTGTAGTAGATAGCACTGAGATCTCTCACGCTGCCTACAACGGCACCGCCCAGAAGCCGCGCGCGGTTACCGAACCGATCCGTCCAATAGTGGGCATCTGTGCCGGTGCGAGGTTCGCGAAACCGACGCCTAACAGGAAGGCGAGAACGGGCTGCGATTTGAGTCGGATTCGGCTCATGGTCTGTCTCCTACATTTTTTACTTCGTCGACGCGCTGGCGAAGGGTATCACATCCAAATGACCGTGAGCCGGAGAGAGAAATGGAAACTGGTGTACTCGCCCTTTTACACCCACATCGAATTCTGGTACCTTGTTTCCAAACACTCGGAGGCAAACATGTTGAGAACGACTGTCCTTTCTCTTGCGATGGTGCTAACTGCGACGCAGAGGTTCGAGCCGGCTCGGGTAGCTAGCGCACAAGTGGGAGAAATACCATATAGGACTGCGGCCGCGGCGGTGGTCGGCGTGGAGCTAACGGTCGACGCGCGCGGGTCAGTTACGAACGTTCGCGACCTCGTGGACGTCGAACCCTTTACCGACGTCCTTCGGTCATCCGCTAGTCGCTGGACATTCAATCCTGCACGTGGCGGGGGTCAACGGGTGGACAGTCACGTATTGGTAGCGGGAGTCTTCCGGCCCGCCATGCTGATGTTTCCTAAACCCGACGCGCCCAAGAAAGTCGACGCGCAGCCTTCCGAAGAGGTTCCTTTTCCAACCTCGCTCGAAGTCCCGAATTATCCGCCGAATGCCATAGGTAGCGCATACGTGCTCGTCGAGGTCGAAGTCGGAGACACCGGCTCGGGTGATGTCCGCTAAGACGATAGGTGGATCTACGGGATTCGACGGTGCGGCACTCCAGGCGGCCAGGGCATGGACCTTCAGCGCCGGGAGTCACGAGGGACGCCCGGCCCCGGGCTTCGTCTACATCGTCTTCGCTTTTCGCCAACCCGTATAGTGCTTCGTCACGGCTCTCTCTAGAAACGTGGCCGCGCACGTCACCGAGAGAAAACACGGAGGCCTGGGCGAGCTCCCGGCTACCGCTATTTGCGGCAACGACATTACTTCGTCGTGCCTCTACGTTTCCGCGCTGGCGATCATCGCAGCTGGCAAATGGGCGTGGCTCGTTTTGCTCTTGGTGGCCGCGGTCCTTTACCTCTTTCGCGGAATTTATGCCGAGGTGGTGGGCGCCCTACCGCTAAATGGTGGTGCCTATAATGCGCTTCTCAACACCACCAGCAAGCGCATGGCGTCGTTGGCCGCTTGCCTCACCGTCTTGTCGTACATGGCTACCGCGGTGATCTCGGCCAGCGAGGCCATGCACTACATTCACTCGTTGTGGCACAGGATCCCTGTCATTCCTGCCACCGTTGTTTTGCTCGCCGTCTTCATGGTGCTGACCATCATGGGGATTACCGAATCGGCGAAGGTCGCTGTCGCCATTTTCATCACCCACTTGACGACGCTGACCCTACTCCTAGTGGTAGGGGGCATCTTTCTTGTCACGAATGGTCTGGATGTGCTGGTCTCTAATTTCCAGACCCCTACGGCGAGCCTCCCCCGAGCCTTGTTCTTCGGGTTCGCCGCGGCAATGCTAGGCATCTCGGGTTTCGAGAGCTCTGCCAACTTTGTCGAAGAGCAGGCGGAGAATGTTTTCCCCAAAACACTTCGGAACATGTGGATCGCCGTGAGCATATTCAATCCGGCCATCGCCTTTCTGGCGCTGGCGTTAGTGCCTATCCCCGAGGTCGAGCCACACAAAGAAGCGCTCTTGTCCCATATGGGTGATATCGCGGGTGGCCCTTGGTTCGCTTGGCTAATTTCTCTCGACGCGGGACTCGTTCTAAGCGGCGCGGTCTTGACATCCTATGTTGGCGTTGGCGGATTGTTGAGGCGCATGACTTTGGACCGTGGGCTTCCGCAAGTCTTTCTCAAGACCAATCGTCGAGGGACGAACCATTTCATCATTATTACGTTTTTCCTGATCAGCACCTCGGTCATTTTCATCACCAAGGGTGAGCTGACCAAGGTCGCCGGCGTCTATACCATCTCTTTCCTCGCGGTCATGGCACTTTTCGGCGTCGGCAACATCCTCTTGAAGGTCAAAAGGGCGCGCCTTCCTCGTCCATCGAGGGCTTCTTGGCCCGCTCTGGTCGTCGGGATCCTCGCGGTACTGGCGGGGCTGGCCGGGAATCTTCTGGCTAACCCTGCTTACTTCCGTGTGTTCTTGATTTATTTCATACCCACGGCTCTGGTGGTCTACATCATGCTCGGACGCATCGGGCTGCTCAAGGCGAGTCTCTTCATGTTGAGACGCATCAGCCAGAGTATCGGCGACACCACGACCGCCGTTTCTCAGGCTATCCGTATCAAGATCGAGGAGATCAACTCGCAGCAGGTTGTTTTCTTCACCCGCGGTGAGCAGCTCCACAACCTCAACGAGGCCCTGCTCTACGTCCGGAACAACGAACACACCAACCGGATCAAGGTCGTCACCGTCGTTCAGGACGAGAGCGAGGTTCCCCCGCGGCTCAAGAAAGACCTGAAGTTCCTGGACGAGGCCTACCCGGAGATCGATATCGAGTTCGTGGTGCAGCACGGCAAGTTCGGCCCCAAGCTCATCCAGGAACTGTCCAAGGAGTGGAACGTTCCGGCGAATTTCATGTTCATCGGTTCCCCCGGGGACCACTTCTTGTATGGGTTGGCGGAGCTTGGCGGCGTGCGCCTGATCGTTTGAAGCCCGTTTGAAAGCGGCCCGCTCTGTTGCTTGCGCCCTGATTGCCGGGAAGCAGGCCCAAAATCTATAATAGGCTCGCTCAACCTCTCGTCATAAGGAAACCGGAGTGAAGCCTCTTTCTTCTAGGTCGCCGCCGGAACCGCCGAGGAGAGCGAAGCGGAATGACCGAGTCACCGGACGCGAACGCGAGGACCCTTGGTCGCGGGGAACTCGTCCACGAGCTTCTCGTCACCACACAGTCCGGCCGTACGAGTGCGATCCGTCTCGAGGACAGTGCGATCTCCGTCGGGAGGTCGGCAACCAACACGCTTTCCTTCCCAGAAGATGACGGTCTCTCTCGCCGGCACCTGACTATCGAAAAGGAAGGGGATCAGTGGTTCGTCAAGAACTTGGCGAGCAAGAACGGAACGTTTGTGAACGGTGCTCTCGTTCGGAGTCGGCACTACCTCCAGCCAGGGGATAGCATCGCCGCAAGCGGCGTGACGATGACGTTCAAGGGACCGGGCGCCGGCCCCAGCAGTGTGAAATTCGAGCCGCCGACCGACGCGACGCCGTTGAGTGCCGAAAGCACGTCTCTGAAAGAGATCTTGTTGTCCGAACGTTCCGAGAGGCAAATCGTTGCCGGCGCCGCTCCGGTACCTCGAGTCAGTGCACTATGGGTGTTGGTACGGGCCGGTCGAGAGTTAGCAATACGGCGACCGCTGCCGGAGCTCTTCCGCATCACACTCGATCTGTCGTTGGAAGCGGTCGGGGCCGAGCGCGGGGTGCTGCTGACACTCGATGAGGCGGACCGGTTGGTGGTGCAAGCGTCCCGCGGCGCGGAGCTCCGCATTAGCACCAGCGTAAGAGACAAGGTGCTCAAGGAAAAGGCCTCTCTTTTGGTCCGCGATGCGCGTCAGGACCAGTTGCTGAAGGGTAGCCGAACCGTCGTCGATCAGGGGGTGCACTCCCTGATCGCGGTCCCGCTTCAAACAGAAGATCGTGTCATCGGATTGGTGTATCTGGATTCCGTCGATCGTCGACGAGAGTTCACCGGGGATGATCTGAACCTTTTGACCGCCATGGCCAACGTCGCAGGCATTCGCATCGAGCGCGAGCGGTGGGAAATGCAACGGCGCATGCTGATCGCCGAGAACATCGAGAGTCTTGGTCGGTTGGCGGCGGCCTTGAGCCACGAGTTCAACACTCCTCTCGGGACCTTGAAAAGCACGGTCGATACTCTAGTGCGAGCGGCAGCCCGAAGAGGCTCGGCGCCGCCCGACGAGCAGGAGCGTCTGGAGGCGGTGCAGGCGGATCTCCGGAAGTCGTTGGACGCATCCCTGGAGCGGATGGAGCAAGTCATCTCACGAATCCAACGTTTCACGAATCTGGATCGCGCGGAGGTCCAGGAAGTCGATTTGAACGAACTCTTATCGGACGTGGTGGCACTCGCCGCGGTGCCAGCGACAATCATTGAGCGCCAGCCTCGCGAGTTTGCTTCGATATGCGATTGAGGCTTACCGGCCCAGCGACGGTGAAGGGAAAATCGTTGTCTCGACCGAGGCTTTAGGAGAGCGGATCGAGATTCGGATTGAGAATAGTGGGGATGGGATGGAACCGGATGAGGTGGCTCGTCTTTTTGATCCGGCTTTTCAGATCGCCGACGGCCGTATCTCGGCTGGGAACTGGAGTCTCTTTACGGCACGGCAGATTGTTCGAGGGCTAGGCGGAGAGCTCCGCGTGGTCAGCGAGCTCGGTAAAGGAACGACATTTGTCGTGACCCTCCCGACAAAATGAATGAAACACCTTTTCGAATCAAGGTTTTGCGGGACTGAACCGATTTATGAGCGATCGGTGAAACTTTCCGATCCGCTTCGCGTATTGTCGTATAAGGAGAGGGAGTAGTTTCGCGAAAATCCTTTTTTGAACCCTTGGGGGAGACGATGCTAGACGCCATCTTCAGCGATTTGAAGTACGCCGTCCGAGCCTTGAGAAAGAATGCAGGCTTCTCGACTCTGGTCGTCATCACGCTTGCCCTCGGGATCGGTGCCAACACGACCATCTTTAGTATTGTTCACGGTGTGTTGATGCAACCGCTCCCCTACGCCGCACCCGACCGACTAGCGGTCATTTGGAATGATCTCGGCCAGGGCGCTCAGTCCTTACCGGCGGTCCATCCCCTCGACTATCGCGACTACCAAGACAAGAGCCAACTCTTCGAGCAGTTCGCCGCCGCCTCGGGTGATCGCATCACTGGGCTCACCGGCATTTTGACCGGAGAAGGCGAGCCGGAAAGGATTGACCTCTCACCCGTTAGCGCAAACTTCTTTCCCCTCTTCGGTGTCGACCCGGTGCTTGGGCGGCACTTCGAGCCGGGGGAAGAAGTTACCAACGGTCCGAAGGTCGCAATGATCAGCCACGGTCTCTGGCAGCGTAGGTTCGGAGGCGATTCCGAGCTGGTGGGTCGCACCATCCAGATTGACCACGTCGACCATACGGTGGTCGGGGTTCTGCCAGATAGATTTAGACTCCTCCTCCCCGCTGAGGCTTTCATGCTCAAACATTCCGACGTCTGGGTCCCGCTCCAGGTCGATTACGGCCAGATGCCGCCGAGAAACTACACGTTTTTCTCGGTCTTCGGTCGGCTGAAGCCAGGAGTTACCTTCGAGCAGGCGCAAGCGGAGATGGACGGCATCGCAGCCGAACTTAGGGCCGAGCACGCCGTACACGAGTCGTCGAACCTCAGGATCCGTGTGGTGCCTCTTCACTACGACGTAGTCAAGAACGCACAACCCGCTCTCTTTGCGCTTCTCGGGGCGGTGGCGTTCGTTTTGCTCATCGTTTGTGCCAACGTGGCGAACCTACTATTGGCGCGCGGCACGGCGAGAGAGAAAGAGTTCGCAATTCAGTCCGCCTTGGGTGCGAGTCGGTTGCGCATGACCGGAAGACTCTTGATGGAGAGCCTGCTGTTGGCACTCGGTGGCTGGGCCCTTGGATTGGCGATTACCCATGCCGGTCTCTCAGCACTGGTGGCGCTTGGCCCCTCGAATCTCCCGCGACTGCCGGAGATCGGCATCGATGGTTCGGTCTTGTTCTTCGCCGCGACAGTGAGTCTTCTTACCGCGCTCGTTTTCGGTCTCGTTCCGGCGCTTCAAGGTGCCCGGGTTGATTTGGTAAGCACCTTGAAAGAAGGGAGACGGGGCGCCGGGTCCGGCGGCCACAATCGCTTGAGGAACGTGTTGGTCGTCGCCGAAGTAGCGCTTTCTCTGATGCTCCTGATTGGCGCCGGGCTCATGATCCGGAGCTTCGCTTCGCTCCAGCAGGTGCGTCCGGGTTTCGAGCCAAAAGGGCTGATCACGTTCAACCTGTCGCTCCCTGGCTCGAAGTATGAGGAGGATGCCCCTCGCAGAGTCTTCTACCGAGAGCTCAAGGAGAAACTGTTGGGTTTGCCAGGAGTCGTTTCCGTGGGTGCCACCTCTCAGCTCCCACTCATCGGAAGCGGTTCTCTTCAACCGTACGCCTACGATGAAGAAACCGCGCGCAATTGGGAGAGTGTGACGGCAGATCGTCGTGGAGCGTCACCGGATTACTTACGAAGTCTAGGCTCACGTCTGATGGCGGGGCGCTTCTTTACCGAGCAGGATGCCGAGAACGATAGGCAGGTTATCGTCATCGATACGACTCTGGCCGAACGGGTATGGCCGGGAGGCAACGCGGTGGGAGAGCAGCTTCAGATCGGACCCACCGGAAGCGACGAGCCGTTCGCGGAAGTAGTCGGCGTGGTAGAGCATGTTCGCCTCCTTGATCTTCGAGCCGATGTCCGGCCTCAGATCTATTCTCCCGATCCGACGGGTCGTTCTTTTTCGGTGGCACTGCGTGCCGAGGGCGATCTCGCAGTGCTGCACCCGCTCATTCGAAACGAAGTGGCACGGCTCGATCGCGACGTTCCTGTCAACGATTTGACGCCGATGGCGATCTACGTCGAGGACGCCCTTGCCCAGTCTCGGTTTTCTCTCACCCTGATGGGGATCTTCGGAGCCGCGGCGCTGCTCCTCACGTCGCTCGGGATCTTCGGCGTCATCTCTTATTACGTCGGCCGGCAGACGCGAGAGATCGGGATACGGATGGCGCTCGGAGAGGCACCCGGTCAGGTTCGGAAAAGGGTGCTGGCACAGGGAATGAAACTGGTCGTGCTGGGTGCAGGGGTAGGGCTCGCCGTGTCTTTCGTTCTGGCGAGGTTTCTCGCGACACTTCTTTACGAAGTGAGCCCAGCCGATCCGCTGAGCTTTGCTGGAGCCGCCGCCTTGCTCGCGATGATCGCACTCGTTGCGTGCTACGCTCCGGCCTACCGGGCGTCTCGCGTAAGACCCGCTGGTCGCGCTGCGTATCGAGTGATTGACCGAGACGAGGCTTGGCCGTCGGATACTCTAGAGCTCGTCGAGCCCTTCGGTAAGCTCGATGTAGGTTCCCCAAGGGTCGGTCAAAAACGCTAGGCCGATGCCGAGCTCGGGGATCTCGCGGTAGGGACGATCGAACTTCACGCCCAGGCCCTCTAGCTTCTTGCAAAAAGACTCGAGGTTCTGAACCTCGAAGCCGATGTGATTGAGTACACGTCCCTGAATGCCCAGCACCGGCTCTTTCGTGGCGGTGAATGTCAGGTTGACCCCTGGTAGATCGGCAGCCTCCCACTCACCGCGTTTACTAGGTGTCGCACCGAAGAGCCGGGCGTACCAGTCTTTCATTTCGTCCACCTCTGGGTGTAGAAGTGGATGTGGTGATTGGCGATGGCAGCGTCAAGTGACCGATTCTCGATGAGCTCCACCTTCGTGTCGTCCGGACCCATCACGAAGGCGAGGTACGAGTCGGTGTCCTCGAAATAGAAGATGTCGTCTTCGGCTGGAGGGACCACTCTCTTGGTTGCTACATCGGCGCCGGCCGCCTTCAGCCTCGCGATCAGAGGCCGGAGCTCCCGCACCTGCAATCCTACGTGGTTCACGATGGTGTCCTTGGTGCCGCCCGCTGGTGGGTTCTCGGTGATAAAAATGATGAGGTTGGGGAGCTTCAACACATTGTACTCGGCCAGCTTGACTGGCTTTGCGCCGAGAAGCTCCGTCCACAGTTTCAGGTGGGCATCGACGTCTGTCACGAAGAAATGATGGTGGCCCATGGCGACCGGGCCTTCCTTTGCACCGGCGAGTTGCGCCCGAGCACGGAAACTGAAAGCGAACAAGATGAACAAGGAAACAAGTGCTGACCTCATGACCTTCCTTCCTATTTGCCCCCGCGCTTGTTTCTCGAGCAGGCTGCCTACTATAGTTCGGCTGGTAGAATAGCGAAAGTCAGGCCTTTGAAGATTGGTCAGAAGCTCGCGGAGAAGGCGCAACGGTGGTATCACCGGCGGGAGATTCAGCACAGCCTCCGTCACTACCGGGACCGAACGGGTCAGGATGCCGAGTTGCGCCAAGCGTACGCCGATGCGGGCGCGTTCCGTTCCCAGTTAGACCGGTTGTTCAACTTGGGAAATGCCGTCGAGACTGCCGAGCTCGAGACCATCGCCAACTCTAGTGTGAACCTATGTCTGACCAACAAGTACTATCGGCCGTCGGATTTTCTCTCCGACGTGCTCGAGGCGTTGGAGAGCCACACCTTCCTGAGCCACGAGCACATGGCGAGCCACCCTTGTCGGCGCTAGATGACCACGAGCGGCAGGCGAAGTTGAAGCGGGTCATGGATTCTTGGCTTGTTCCGCTGAAGGTAGCGTCCATCGAGACGTTACTCGGTAGTTACTCCCGGATCCTGGGGCACGCTTCCGTATAAGGCGCTCGGAAAGTTCGAAAGACAGACGGCGCAGGTGTTCGCCCTATTGGGTGAGAGCGAGACGCGGTTCGTGGAAGAGCGCGTCACCGAGTTTCTACTAAAGTGGAAGCAAGAGCCGACCCTGCGCGCACGTTTCGCCGCGCCCGCCGATGCGATGCGCGCCCTAGTGGAACGTCTCGACGGCACGACCCGCATAGGAGAGTCGTCTAACCTGCGGGTTCGGAGAGCCGATCAACCCCTCCGATTGTCGACTTTGGTGCCGGAGGACCGTCAACATTTGCTGCGTGCCGTGCTTGCGACCCTCGTTTCCGCCGACGCGGAAGAATCCCAGTAAATGTAGGAGCCAATAGCGTGAAACCAACTTTTTCTGGCAAAGTCGCCGTCGTCACCGGTGGGGCGGGAGGTATCGGCTATTCCGTCGCCGCCGATCTGCAGCAGTCGGGTGTGTTGGTCGCGATACTGGACAAGAAACCGGATCCAATCGCCGAGCCTAGAGAAGGACGGCACTATTACCGCGGTGATATAACGGATGCCGACTTCGTCGCCGCCTCGATTAAGCGAGTTACTGGCCAACTCGGCCCGCCCCGCTACCTTGTGAACGCTGCCGGGGTGGCGCTTCTCGATCGCGATGGCGGTATTGTAGGACAGGACATGGAAGTGTTGAACCGTACGATGCAGATCAATCTTTACGGCGCCATCCTTGCTACGAAGGCGTGTCTTCCGCACATGTTGAAGGAAGAAGGGGCGATAGTTCATATCGCCAGCATCACCGGTCTTCATAACATGGAGAATATTTTCGATGGCGGTGCTTTGGATGCCTACCAGATGTCCAAGGCGGCACTCATCTCTCTGAGCCGTTCTTTGGCCATTCAGTATGCCCCCTATCAAATTCGATCTAACACGGTTTGTTCAGGTGCGGTGCAAACCCCCATGACCGAGGAGATCTATCGAGATCCCGAGAGAATGGAGGCCATGTCGTCCCGTACACCATTGGGTCGGGTCGGCCGACCCGAAGATATCTCCTTTGCGGCTCTGTTTCTGCTTGCCGATCAAGCTAGCTTCATCACTGGAATCGATCTCGTCGCCGATGGCGGTGTTCTGGCGAAATGCTGATGCCACCACTCAGGACGTTGATCGGGTCCTTCTTCCTAGGCGTAGGTCTGGTCCTCGCTTTCATGCGTGCGACGGAAGCCGAGTCGCTTCATTTCCGTTTCATCGGCAATCAGGCTTTCGAGATAACCGATGGCGAGACGACTCTTCTTAGTGACTTCCCTTACCAGCCCGGCTACGCCGGGTACATGACCTATCCCAACAAACAGATTTACCGAAGGGAGAATGCGGTCTGCCTCATTACTCATCGTCACCTGGATCACTTCGACCCGACGTTGGTGGAACAACTCGGATGCACGTTGGTGGCACCGAAAGAGGTAACTCGCAAGCTGCCCGACGTTCCCTCAATCGATCTCGAGGACGAGGTCCGTTTCGGACCCATTCGTATTCAACCGGTCAGAACACCGCACCGAGGTTTCGAACATTACTCCTATCGCGTCACGTGGCACGGGCGAACCCTGTACTTCGTCGGTGACACCGAAAGCGACGAGGCGCTCGTTGAGAATAGCGATGTGGACGTTCTCTTCGTCACTCCATGGCTTGCGAATAGCACACTGCGGGCGGGTAAACAGCTACCGGGTGAGAAGAAAGTGATCTACCACCACAGGGCGAGTGAGCGGGTGCGGGGTTGCCGGGATTGTGTCGTACCCAAGCAGGGAGATAGCTTCGAGATGCCGGTGGAAAACTAGGCACTCTACAGGAGTTGACTAAGGAGCGACGGGAGCGTAGAGTCAGCTTCGCCATGGGGGGTTAGGGGGAACGTTTCGAGTCCCCCAAAAGGGGGGACCATGCGTAACTTGTTGTTTCTTGTCACCTTCGCCGCTGTCGCCGTATTGATCGGCTGCCAACCAGCGGCGGAGCAACCTGCCGAAGAGGCCCCGGCGGAAGAGTCGATGGAGTCTTCCGTCGAAGCGGGGCAGGAGGCGCTCATCGACGGTTTCGAGGCAGCTTGGAATGCCGGGGATGGCGCTAGTGTCGCGACTTTTTACACCGCGGACGCCGATAGCTCGGGGCCGGACGGTGAGATGTACTCGGGGCGCGAGGAGATAGCGAAGCGGTACGCCATTCTGTTCGAGACCATCTATGCCGGCACGACCATCTCGATCGACACGACCAGCACCCGCGAGTTGGAAGAGGGCGTTGCCCTCGTCAACGGTAGTTTCGAGGTCTCCGGTATCACCGGCGCCGAGGGTGAAGAGATGCCGGCGCAAAAGGGCCTGTACACCAATATCCTCGTCCAAGAGGGAGACCAGTGGCTCATCACCAGTCTCCGTTCCTGGATCCCGGTCAAGGCTCCTGGCACGACATAGTCTCGATTTCTAAGGATGGATCCCACATAAGGAGGGATAGCAATGCGAACTTTCTTTTCAGTGATAACGGTCTTGGGGCTCGTCGTGTCGTTGACTAGTGTCATCGTTGCACAGGACACCGCAGCGGACGAGGAAGCCATCGCCCAGTTGGATGACCGCTACCGGGAAGCCTGGAGCAACCGCGACGCCAAGGTCATCGCAGCACTCTATACGGAGGATGCCTCTGGCGTTGGTGCCATGGGCGAGACCGTCAGCGGGCGTATGGCGATCGAGGAAGGGGAAGCAAAAGGGTTTGCCGAGTTGCCAGAGGGTGCTCAACTCGAATTCGAGCAGATCTCCCTTCGCTTCATCCGACCCACCATTGCCATCGCTGATGGTGCATGGACGATGAGTGGCCTTCCGGCCGAAGGGGGCCCACCAACGGAAGGGTTGTACACCGAAGTCTTGGTCAAGAAAGACGGCGAGTGGCTGTACACGGCCGGTCTTAGTCGGGTACCGATGGTTCCGCCGAGCGCCGGAGAAGAGTAGTCGGAAGATAGAAAAAGAGGGAGCCGCCCGGCGGCTCCCTCGCTATTTTTTCTCCATCCTAGTTAGTGGCTTCGTCCATACCTTTTACGTACTTGCCGTACCAACTCAAGTAGCGCTCGAATCGATCCTTCTGGTGGGACGGCACGCGCAGGCCGTGGTGCTGATTCGGATAGACCACCAGCTCCGTCGTACGCCCGAGTCGCCTGAGTGCCTGGTAGAGAAGCTCGGAGTTATTGATGGGCACGTTCCAATCCTTCTCGCCGCCCATGATTAGAGTAGGGGTGACGATATTCTCGACCTGGTTGAACGGAGACATCTTCTCCCACAGTTCCCGGTTTTCCCAAGGAAGTCCCACCTCCCGCTCCCACCAGCGCTGATAGTGATCGTGCCCGTAGTTGACGATGTAAAGAGTCTCGCTGGCTCCGGTAATCGCCGCCTTGAACCGATCGGTTCGGGCAATGACGTGGTTGGTCAAAATGCCTCCGTACGACCATCCCCCGACGCCGAGCCGATCCGGATCCGCGTAGCCCTGCTCGATCGCGTAGTCGACACCGGCTAGCACATCCTCGGAGTCCTTTTCGCCCCAGCTCTGCCAGATTCCGAGCGAGAAGTCCTGACCGTAGCCCGAGGATCCTCGAGGGTTGGTTCGGACCACGACGTAGCCATTGGCCGCGAAGAGCTGTGTCTCGAAGCTGAATCCAAAGTCGTATTGCGAGATCGGTCCCCCGTGGATGCGAAGGAGGGTCGGATACCGCACACCTCGCTGAAAATCGGAAGGTTAGTAACGAAGCCCTCGATGTCGGTACCGTCTTTACTCTTGAAGTGGGCGTTCTCGGTCTCACCCAAACGAACTTCGGCCAATAGCTCTTCGTTGGCGTGGGTGATCTGCTCGAGTTCCCCTTCCTCGAGGGTGAACACCTCTGGTGGAAAATGAGGCTCGCTGACCAGCGCGACGACTGCCCCGCCTCGCCCTAGAGAATACGCGTTGACGACGCGAGGCCCCTGGACGACACGCGTCACTGGACCTCCACCGGCCGGAATGCTCGCGAGGTTCGCCTCGCCACTGTCCTCGAGAACAAAGTAAATCGATCGACCATCCATCGAGAAACGGGGACTTGCGATGTGGCGGTCCAACCTCTGGGTCAGGACATCGGTCTTCCCGCCGTTTGAAGCGGCAACGGCTAGATGCGGCGTCGCGTACACCATGGCCTCGACATCGGTTTCGGCAACATGGGCTATGGACTGGCCATCGGGGCTCCAGGCAGGCGAGCGATCGGGTCCGAGGTTTGTTGTGATTCGAAGAAGTTCTTGTTGTTGATCTAGATTCTCGCTATCCACCACCCAGATGTCGGTGTTGTAGTTACTATCGGGTTCTTCGGTACGGTTGCTCACGAAAGCGATACGCTTGCCGTTCGGTGAGCAAGCGGGCTGCGAGTCGTCGAAATCGCCAAAGGTGACCTGTGTTTGCTCTCCGGTGTCGATATTCAAAATGTAGAGGTGCGTACGGCGACGATCCAGGTAGCCGATGTAGTCTTGCTTGAACTGAAGGCGATCAATGACCCATGGCTTCGGAGTCTTCTTCTCGTCCTTCGCGTCTTTCTCTTCGGGCTCCTCCTGTTTCGGATCCTTGATGATGAGGACCATCCGGCTCCCATCGGGGGACCACTCGAAGGAGTCGACGCCCTGTCGTACCTTAGTCCTTTGCACGGCATCGCCCCCATGACGGAAAAGAGTCCAAACTTGCTTCTTCTCGTCGTTGCGCGCAGACAAGAACGCGAGATACTTGCCGTCCCGACTCCAACGCGGTCGCGAGGCCGAGCTCCCCAACGCGGTCATGGAAATGGGATCGCCGCCGGCGACCGGCACCATCCAGATGCGGGTCTCGGCCTTTTCTTCTTCCAGGTTGGTCGAGCCTATGGTGTATGCGATCCATTCACCGTCGGGGCTTACCTGTGGATCAGATATACGTTGGATGCGAAAGTAGTCGTCTACGGTCAAATTGCGGCCCTGCGGCTGCGCGGCGACGAAAGGAGCGACTGCAACAAGAGCCAGGAACGCTAGCAGAGTGTTCTCATGGGGTCTTCCTCAAAAACTGGGGCTCAGCAAGATGCTGTTCAAAAATAGACGCGCAAGGCCATACCAGTAAATGCGGAAAGTTGGATCGTCGAGAAACAAGACGATATGGCCCGAGCCGACTCGTTCCTCTATACATAAGGGGTCCCGGCCAGACGCTCGACGGAATCGTTGTAGGCGAATCCGCTGAGCAGGAGGTTTCTCGCCGACGAGGTAAACGTGAAGGGGGTCGCCAGGGATGGATCTGGCTCGAAGGCGAGGCTCGAGCGCACCAGAACCGGCGTCGGACCGTCATAGCCCAAACTAAGGTAGTGGTGCTGGTCGGGTACCGTCCTCAGAATCGCGCCGGGAATCGCCGCGGTTTTCCGCGGCTTGATACCTTCCTTGGCGTCCGCTGGCCAGATTGGCAAGCGCATGCGGGCGGAGGTGAGTTCCGCATCCAATTTGGAAACCCACGCGGATGCGCTTCTGAAACAGACGAGCGTTCCACCACGGCGGATCCAGGCCTTCAGAGTTTCGATCCATTCCTCTGAAAACGTTCGGTCATCGTAATAGCCCTCCGGGAGGACGAGGACGTTGTACTCATCCAAGGAGACTTCGTTCAACTGCTCCTTGTAGATCGCGGTGAAGGTGAGCTCATACGAGTGCTCCAGGATGAACCAAGTGTTTCCGAAAGAACGAACGCTCACCGGGTCGCCGGTCAGAACGGCGATCTTCGGTCGCTTGACGAAAACGAACTGGTCGGACCCCAGACTCGGACCGGCTTCTGAATAGTTGGAGTCGAGTGCATCGATACGGACACCGTGACGTTGCGACGCAGTTCCCAGCAGCTTTTCCATATCGACGTTCGGGTTCCGCTCCTTGCGGATCACGATCGAGCCGCGCGAATAGTCTCGCCCTTGGACACGGAAATCGCTGTAAGCGACATGGGCCACGACACCCTGCTGGATGAGATCGATGATGAGGACCATCGAAGCGTTGCTCTGGCCTTGGAAAACGTAGCCGTATTGTGCCTCAGGAGATCGAGGCGGCGGCTCTCGCTCGACAGCCTCAACCGGCGCGAGATCACCGACTACCGGCGCCGTCGTCCAATAGGCGGAAACGTTGAACGTCAAAGGCATCGACCAGGCGGTGACGTCGTAAAAAATGTAGCCGGTAGCTCCGATACTAGGATTGTAGAAGCCGGCCTTCTCTTGATTTCGGCGAAACTCCCTCGCGGCCTCGCGGGTCACCTTGGGAAGCTCGAAATCTTTTCGCAGCATCGTCAGAACCAGCCGGGCTCGGGGTTGGGCGACCGGAACGACGTACCCTCCAGCCGGGAAACTTCGTTCGTTCCATTGGCGCCCGAGATAGTCGTGGACGTTGGCGAGGCTCAACTCTTTCTTGCTTTTGAAGACCTCGACCCGATTCGCGAGGAGCGTTTCGACCAAGAGGTCGGCGCGTGTGAGATCACTCCCTTGCTCGAGGAGAAAGGCTTGCTCCTCCGTGGCGCGGGCACTGCGCCAGAAAGTGGCGAAGTCCTCCATCAGCTCTTCCCGCGCGCCGACCGAGCTCTCGATCACCGCTAAAGAGGCTTGAAAGTGTTGTTCGGCGGCTAGTTTGAGAGTGAAGCCGAGCCTCAATAACCCCAAGAGGTCACCCGGGCTTCCGCCCGCGGGTTTCGGTGCGGGTCGCGAAAGCATTAGCCGCATGAACGACGTCAAGGTTGGCTCGGGGGGCACGGTGGAAGGCATGGTCCGCACCGCCCGCGAAAGGTGGTACATCAACGTGCCAAACTGGTCGTAAGCCTCGGCGTCTTTTCGGGAGTGGCGCACCAGTTCTTGGCGCGTCTTGTCGTGATCGCCCCAGCGGGCGAGGTAGTCGCCGTCGGGAAGAGGGGTGAAGGTGCCGTCGAGAGATAGGAGCTGTAGCCCGTGATTGGGGAGATCCAGCTCTTCGATAATCTCGGGCCGCAGAAGGCTAACAACGTAGGAACACGCGATGCCAAGTACGGGGACTTCTCGCGAAAACCATACATGGATATCCTCATTCCCTCGGTAATCGATCCATCAATGGCGCCTCCTTGGAAAGCATGTGATGTCGATCTTCGTGCAATACGCCCCCTACCATTTGAAGGAAGGTACTTGGGAGGAGAAACGCGAAGCGTTCGGCGACGCGGTCATTAATACGCTCAGTGAAACTCTGAACGAGCTTGGCGAAACGCGGGTACGCTTTTGCATCGACGGATGACCAACCTCTACCTTTGCGGCGCCGCAACTCACCCGGGCGGTGGGGTCAGCGGTGCTCCCGGCTACAATGCGAGCCGTGAGATCTTGAAGGACTGGGGAACCATCCAAGCGAACCGCTGAGGTCCTGAACGTGGGTAAGCTGCTACTCGTCTTCGTGCTTTCGGCGATGGTAGCGCACGCTCAGGACTACGATGCGAGGATTCCTACTCCCGACTCGGTGCTGGGATATCCGCTCGGTGCTCGGGTCACCGACTACGCCGGCATGGAGCGTTACCTCTCCGCGCTCGCCCACGCCTCACCGCGTGTCCTCTCCGGCACCTACGGATCGGATTACGAAAACCGAGAGCTTCGTTTCCTCGTCGTATCGAGCGCGGAGAACATAGAACGCCTGGACGACATCAAATCTGCCAACACCCGCCTCACCGATCCCAGAACACTTTCGGTCGGAGATGCTTCCTCTCTCATCGAGAAGACACCGGTGACGGTGTGGCTCAACTGCAGCACCGACGGGAACGAGACCGCGGGATTGGAGTCGGCGCTCATGATGGCCTATCACCTTGCGGCGGCGGCCGACGGCGAGACGAAGCGCCTCCTCGAAGGCGCGGTAGTTGTTCTCACCCCCCTCATGAATCCCAGCTCCCACGAGCGATGGGCCTCGTGGTCGAACTCCTTTGCAGCCGGGCCAGCGGGTAATCCGGATCCGCTGGCGATGGAGCACAATCCCCCTTGGGGCATCCTAACCAACAACAACCGTTACCTGGTCGACCTCAATCGGGAATCGATCTGGGCAACACAGAAAGAATCGGCGGCGCTCCGCGACTTTTTGAAGTTGACGACAGGAAATCGGCTACGTAGACTGCCGCTCCTAGCGAGGTCGGACCAGGTAGTTGCACGAAGGAATCTTCGAATGACCATCCTCGGAGCCAATACATCATGGCGGTAGGAACACCGTTTCATTCTAGGACTTCCGCGCTCTGCACAAGCATGAACTGGCGCCATTGGTCCGGCTACTTCGCTCCCGGCTCCTACGACGATTTTCATGACCCCGAGTACCACGCCATGCGGAACGGCGCAGGCCTCATCGACGTTTCCCCGCTCTTCAAATATGAGATCTGCGGCCGGGATGCGGAGAAGCTGGTCAACCGCATCATCACCAGGAACGCAGCCAAGGCCAAAGTGGGGCAGGTCCTTTATGTGCCTTGGTGTGATCGACAAGGCAAAGTCATCCAAGACGGCACCTTTCAGCGCCTCGACGAGACCACCTTCCGAGCAACCGCGGCCGACCCCACGCTTCGGTGGTTCGAGTTGAACGCGGTTGGAATGGATGTGGAGATAG
This sequence comes from Candidatus Marinacidobacterales bacterium, assembly GCA_965219415.1. Classification (GTDB taxonomy): domain Bacteria; phylum Acidobacteriota; class Vicinamibacteria; order Marinacidobacterales; family DATDRI01; genus CBDCNP01. Next base: position 3,776,234 of record CBDCNP010000002.1, on the reverse strand, counting down.
AAGATCTCTCCGAGCAAGTGGGCGCGCTTGCTCTCCAAGGACCGCGCTCGCGAGAGATCTTGATGGAACTGTCGAGCACCGATCTGTCCGATCTCAAGTACTTTTGGATCGCGCGCACCAATCTTGGAAGCGTTCCCACCTGGGTAAGCCGAACCGGGTTCACGGGCGATTTGGGATACGAGGTTTGGGTTCCCCGCGATCACGCCGAGCGCGTCTGGGATCTCTTGATGGAAGCCGGGAAGGGTCGGGGGATCACTCCTTCCGGCATGCTCGCCTTGGACCTGGCGCGCATCGAAGCCGGGTATCCGCTCATTGAGGTGGATTTCATTAGCGCCGAGAAGGCTCTCATCGAGTCGCAAAAGTCCTCTCCTTACGAAATAGGACTGGGATGGGCGGTGAATTTCAACAAGCCCGGTTTCGTCGGCCGTGAGGCGCTGGAGAAGGAGAAAGAGAGGGGCTCGCCCTACGCCTTGGTGGGACTCGAGATCCAGTGGGAGGAGCTACAGGGGCTCTACGAGGAAGTGGATCTCATCCCACAGCTCTCGAGCGTCGCTTCGAGAGACCCCGTCCCCGTCTACGCCGACGATCGGCAGATCGGCCGTGCAACCAGCAGCTGTTGGTCGAAGCTTTTGAAGAGATTCATCGCGATCGCGACCATCAGGTCCGAGCACGCCAAGCCGGGCACGCGCCTCGAGCTTGAGATGACGATTGAGTACGCGCGCAAGCGTGCGAGTGCGAAAATCGTGCCGCTTCCTTTCTTCGATCCAGAAAGAAAGCGGAGTGTTCTGAAGAAAAGCTAAGCAACGCTCACATCTAAGAGAGTCCCACCGTCTTTCCGTCAGGGCCGATATGCATTTGAGTAGCGGCAGGAACGCGAGGAAGCCCCGGCATTCTCATTACCGACCCTGCAATAACGACGAGGAACCCCGCTCCGGCGGAGGCGAGCACGTCTTGCACGTGGATCCGGAAACCGCGGGGGCGTCCGAGCTTGGTCGGCTCGTCGCTGAGTGAATACTGAGTCTTGGCGATACAGACGGGTAGATTGGAAAAGCCGTTGCGCTCTAGAGCTTCGATCGCTTTTTCCGCTTTGAGGGTGTACTCGACACCGTCGGCACCGTACATCTTAGTTGCCACCGCGTGGACCTTGTCTTTGATCGACTCGTCGACTTCGTAGGCGAACCGAAACGCGGACTTCTTGGTGTCCAGTACTTCGAGCACCGCTTTGGCCAAGGTTTCTCCCCCTTCGCCGCCCCGCGAGAAAATGTCCGCATCGGCGGCGGCCGCGCCGACTTTAACACAGTGGGCGATCACCTGTTCTACTTCGGCGTCGGTGTCGGTGGGGAAGCGGTTTACCGCGACGATGGCGGGCAAGCCGAAGGTGGCGACGTTCTCGATGTGCTTATCCAAGTTGGCGAGGCCAGCCTCGAGCGCTTTTGGATCCTCTCCGGTCTCGCCCTTCGGTTGACCGCCGTTGTGCCTGAGTGCTCTTACGGTGGTCACGATGACGGCGGCGTCGGGAGCGAGACCCGCCGCGCGACACTTGATATCGCAAAACTTTTCGGCGCCTAGGTCGCTTCCGAAACCGGCCTCGGTGACGACGATGTCGGACAAAGCCATAGCCATTCGGGTTCCCAGGATGGAGTTACATCCATGCGCGATATTTCCGAAGGGTCCACCGTGAATAAAGGCGGGGCCGCCTTCGAGCGTCTGCACAAGATTCGGCTTGAGCGCGTCTTTGAGGACGATCGTCATCGCGCCCGCAACCTCGAGCTCCCGCGCCCGGACCGGCTTTCGTTCGCGGGTATAGCCGACGAGAATGCTCCCGAGTCTTTTTTCCAGATCGGCCACGTCCGTCGAGAGGCAGAGGATCGCCATGATCTCGCTCGCGGCGGTGATGACATACTCTTCTTGCCGCGGAACACCTCCGGTCGGACCGCCCAACCCCACCACGATCTGTCTCAGGGCTCGGTCGTTCATGTCCAGGCATCGAGTCCATGTGATCCGACGGGGGTCCAGTCCCAGCGGGTTCCCCTGGTGAAGATGGTTATCGATGGAGGCAGAAAGGAGCATGTGCGCGGAAGTAATGGCGTGAAAGTCACCGGTGAAATGCAGATTGATGTCTTCCATCGGGATGACTTGCGAGTAGCCGCCTCCTGCCGCCCCGCCCTTCACACCAAAGAGCGGACCGAGACTCGGCTCTCGGATGCACGGCGCCGCTTTGTGACCCAGTCGCTTGAGCGCTTGAGCCAGCCCGACGGTCATGGTGGTTTTCCCCTCCCCCGCTGCGGTGGGGCTGGTAGCGGTCACCAAGACCAAGGGAGCCTTCTTCTTGGCTCGCTCCAACACCTCAAGACGCACCTTGGCCTTGTAATGGCCGTACGGTTCGATGTCTTCGGGCGCCAGGCCTAGGTCGGAGGCCACCTCGAGGATGGGTCGGATCTTGGCCGATTGTGCAATCTCGATGTCGGGAGGGATTGCAGACTTCGTCATGGGTTTGGAGCTCCTCGGCTAGTAGTACAGTGGGATTGGCTGATTACGATTTCGGGATGTCCTTTTTTGGATCGACGAAGGGCTTGGGCACGATCGTGGCCGACCTCTGGTCGCCGTCCGGAAGGGCGATCGACAGCTCCGTTCCTAGATCGGCGTGCTCGACGGGCACCCAAGCGTAACCTACGTTCTTCTTCAGGCGAGGCGAATAGACGGCCGACGTGATGTTACCGAGTCGACTTCCGTTGAGGCTCACCGGCCAGCGGGTCATGTTGAGAGCCAGGCGATCCCCGGCAATCTCCACACCCACCAACTTGCGCTTGACGCCTTCGGCTTGAATCTTCTTCAAGGCTTCTTTGCCGATGAAGTCGGCTTCCTGATCCAGGTTCACCAAGCGGTCGAGATCGACTTCATAGGGGTTGGTGTCGATGTTGATGTCGATGCCGTGGTTGAGAATCCCCGCTTCCACGCGACGGATATCCGACGGGCCGGTAGGGGCGATATTGAATGGCTTTCCCGCGGCCATCACCCTGTCCCAGAGCTCATCGCCGCGACTACCATCACGCAAATAGAGCTCGTAGCCAACTTCGCCGGTCCAGCCGGTGCGAGTGACAATCACCGGGATGCCATCGAGCTCGGTCTCGAGGAAATAGTAGTACTTGAGATCGAGCACCTTGTCGCCGAAGAGGGCCTTGACGAGCTCCTTCGACTTCGGTCCCTGGACTTGCATGGGAGAGACATCCGGCTCTCCGATCTCGACGTCCATACCGGATTTGTAGGCGACTCCTTTGGCCCAAAGCAGCACGTCGCTATCCGCCAGGGCGAGCCAGAAATGGTTCTCACCGAGGCGAAGCAGCACGGGATCGTTGATGATGCCACCGTCTTCCGCGGTGATCAGCACGTATTTGCCCTGGCCGACTTCACATTTGGTGAGGTCGCGCGGGGTCAGAAGGTTTGTAAAGGCGAAACCGTCCGGGCCTTTTATCTCCACCTGACGCTCGACGCTCACATCCCATATCGATACGTCGGTGAGGAGCTTCCAATACTCCTTTTCGAGGTCGTCGTAGCCGATGGGGAGAAACATGTGGTTGTAGACCGTGTAGCCCCAGCAGCCGTAACGCTGCGTCGCATCGAAGAATGGTGAGCGGCGAACCCTCGCCCCTCTCTGAACCGTCGCCATGTCTAGAGCGCCCATTTCCGTCTCCTTTGAAGGATCATCACCTGCGGCTGGTTTCAGTACCACAAGTACGGGCTTCGATGCCAGCGCCGAGAGGGCTCGGCTCGTTAGCGCTCCAGTTGGCCGAGGTACCAGTTGTCGAAGGCGTGGACCGAGCTCTCGCCCGCTTGATAGCGGCCGGGCCGGTAGCCTCGGGACTGGACTCCTTTTTGAGCGATCCCGCAGAGTTCCCAGTCTTGTCGATTGGTGACGTCCCAGAACTCGATGGCGTCGCCTCCGTCGAAGTCTTCTCGACCCATGGCGTCCTGCGTGAAGAGCCATTCACAGATTACGCGGCTCCGGGATGTATCGACCGGCCAGACGGTGTGCGTCAAGACGTAGTCAGGATGGAGACTGAGAAGAAGGCCTGGGTAGAGGTGGAAGTAGTGAACGGTCCGATGATCCTCCGGATCGAGATCCGGAATGGGAGGGCGGGTGCTCTTCCCGCTCATGGTCATGGTCTTAAACCCCTCGTTGAGGGTCATCGGGCCGCCGGTGAAGTTCAAGCCGGTGTGTGTTCTGCCCCCACTCTGATAGTGGCTGATACGATGAGGTTGGGGATGCGCGAGAGCACAGTGGTAGCACTCGTTGTAGTTCTCGCCAATGAGCTTCCAGTTGGCGGCGACATCGTAGGCGATGCGGCCTCCCCGGCGCAGCCGTGGAAGCTGAAAGCGCGAGATGTCGGGAAAGCCAGCGAGTTGTCGCTCGAGAGGCCCCGCACCGACATCTAAGTTCACGAAGAGAAAGCCTTCCCATGTCTCGACCTTTGCCGGAACCGGCGGGTAGTCGTCCTTCGAGAAACCGGGTGTCGACTCCATGAGGGGAGCGGCGGCGAGACGCCCATCGAGACCGTAGGTCCAGGCGTGGTAAGGGCACTGGATTTTCGTGAGCCTGGCTCCGTCACAGCTTTCCAAGAGGTTGGCACCCCGGTGCCGGCAGACGTTGAAGAACGCTCTTGGTTCACCGCCGTCATCACGTAGCAAAACGATGGATTCCCTACCGATTTCGCGAGTGAAGTAGCTCCCCGGCTCGGAAATGTCTTCCTCGCGGCCGACGGCGATCCACGTTCTCGCGAAAGATCCGGTCGAGCTCTGCGGAAAGGATCTCCGAAGAATGGTAGAACTCGCCTGGAAGGGTCGAGGATTGTTCGAATGGCCGGCGCGTCTCCACGGCGGGTGAGCTCACGACCGTTGTGTAGTTCCTGTCCATATTGTGAAAAATTTTACATATTATGGACAAACCTTAATACGTGGCGGTGGGAGGGTGGACGGCAGGTATAACCGAGCATAGGCTTTCGGGGAACGAGGAGGGCCGATGGCGAACAAAGGTAGTGGTTCTAGGCGAAAGGGGCGCGGGGTGTCCCGCCGGTCGGTACTGAAGGCAAGCGCCGCGGTGGGGATGATTCCAGGATTCCGAGCGCTGGGTGGGCCGGCTAAGCTTGTGAAGCGCCAAGGTCCTCGCGTCGTTGTGGTGGGCGCGGGATCGTTTGGGGGTTGGACCGCGCTTCATCTCTTGAGGAGCGGTGCCAAGGTCACTCTGCTTGACACCTGGGGACCGGGAAACGCCCGGGCGAGCTCGGGGGGCGAGACGCGGGTCATTCGAGGGACCTATGGTCCGGATCGGATCTATGTGGAGATGGTGGCTCGTTCGCTCGCGCTCTGGAGAGAGAACGAGAAACTATGGAACCGTCGGCTCTATCGACCGAACGGTATGCTCTGGATGGTGGGTGACGACGACGCCTACGAAAAGGCATCGTTGCCGCTACTGCGCGACGCCGGTCTTCGATTCGAGGAGCTCGACGTGGCCGAGGCGCGACGACGGTTCCCTCAAGTCAATTTCGAGGGCGTCCGCTGGGCGATCACAGAGGAAGACGCGGGCTACCTGCTGGCACGTCGGGCTTGCGCCGCGGTGCTCGAAGGTTTCCTCGCCGAGGGAGGAGAGTACCGCCAGAGTGCCGCCCAACCGAAAGCCGGTGCGAACGGAAAGTTGGCAGGGGTCGTGCTCGCGGACGGTTCGTCCCTCGTCGCGGACCAATATGTCTTCGCCTGTGGCCCTTGGCTCGGCAAGCTTTTCCCCGATGTCCTAGGAGATCGCATCCGGCCGACGCGACAGGAAGTCTTCTACTTCGGCACGCCGCCCGGAGACGATCGCTACTCCGCGGCGAACCTTCCGGTATGGATCGACAACGGCGAGCGAATCTTCTACGGCATTCCGGGAAGCGAGTGGCGGGGGTTCAAGATCGCAGACGATAGTCGTGGCCAGCCATTCGATCCCACGGAAGGTGAAAGAACCTACTCGCCTGCGTCGCTGGCGGCGGCGCGCGACTACATCGAGTTCCGATTCCCAGGGCTCAAGGGAGCGCCCCTTCTCGAGGCACGGGTGTGTCAGTACGAGAACAGTCCGGACACACGCTTCATACTCGATCGCCATCCACAGTTGGAGAACGTATGGCTGGTAGGAGGTGGCTCAGGGCATGGTTTCAAGCACGGCCCCGCGGTGGGCGAGCAGCTCGCCGATCTCGTGCTCGGGAAACGATCGCCCGATCCGTTTTTCTCGTTGTCTCGGTTCGAGAAGGATAGTGATTAGTGGTTAACTCCGCGCCTTCAAGTTGACACACCCGCAGGGAAAGAGTACTCATCGGAAGCAAAATGGTTACGGAGCAGCGGGTTACGGCCGTTGAATCGGTATTGAGTCGCGACCGCGCGGTCGTGATGGGTGGCCTCGTCGGCTTGTCGCTGCTTGCTTGGGCTTACACCGCCCACCTGGCCTCGAGCCCCGCTCACACCGTCGTCGGCGAGAGCAACGCCCTTCCGCACATGAAAGCGTGGAGTTTCGAGGACCTCCTGTTTCTGTTCGTGATGTGGACGGTCATGATGGTCGCGATGATGGTGCCGTCAGCCTCGCAGATGATTCTGGCCTTCGCAAAGATAAATCGAAAGCAACAAACGGAACGCGAACCCTTCTCTCCCACCGCGGCGTTCTTGACGGGCTACCTCGTCGCGTGGACCGGTTTCAGCGCGGTTGGCACGTTGGCGCAGTGGGGCCTCCACCAGGCGGCGCTTCTTTCCGCCGCGGGAGTGAGCGCCAACGCGATCTTCGGCGGGGTCGTGTTGATCGTGGCGGGTGCGTTTCAATGGAGTCGACTCAAGTATGCGTGCTTGACCCACTGCCGATCTCCTCTAGCTTTTTTCATGACCTCGTGGCGGTCCGGAAGATCGGGGGCCCTAAGGATGGGGCTCGAGCACGGGGCGTTCTGCGTGGGTTGCTGCTGGGCGTTGATGGCCCTGATGTTCGTCGCCGGGGTCATGAATCTTCTATGGCTGGCGGCGATCGCGGCCTTCGTTCTCGTCGAAAAGTTGGCTCCATCGGGGGACAAGATCGGGCGATTGGCGGGGTTGGTGTTCGTAGGTTGGGGCGTGTACTTGTTGCAGTTGGGTCTAGTGAAGTAACGTCAGCGTAGCGACGAAAGGAACGGAGTGAAGAAGAAAGAAGTGGCACCCTGGAAAATCAAAGGAGAGCTTGCACTTAGTTGCAACTGTGATGTGTTTTGTCCTTGTGTGATTTCCCTCGGCAAGGCGAAGCCCAGCCAGGGTGTTTGTCAGACTTGGTGGGCACTCAACGTACACAAGGGGCATGCCGGTGACGAGAAGCTGGACGGCCTAAAGGCCGCGGTCTTGATGGATGTACCAGGGCCTCTCGCCGAAGGTGGTTGGACCTTCGCTCTCTACATCGACGATCAGGCGAGTCCCGCCGCCGCCAAGGCAATGACCGACATCCTTTCCGGCCAGGCGGGTGGTCCGGTCAGTTGGTTCCGGATCATGATCGCCAACTTTCTCGGCACCAAGCAAGTGCCCATCACCTTCGAGAAGAAAGGCAGAGGATGGCGTGTAGCCATTCCAAAGACGATCGACGGCTTCATCGAGCCCATCGTCGGCGCCGGGGGGCTGGGAGTTACCGAGATCAGCAACACCAATTACTGGATGTCGCCCGACGTCGTCGTCTGTACCGGGACCAAGAGCCGCTTTCGGGACTGGGGCCGTAATTGGGATCTTTCGGGCAAGAGCGGCGAGTACGCCTACGTCGAATGGGTGGGTCCGTAGTAAGACGGATCGACCCTCTTTCTGCCGCCTATCCCCTCCACCATGTCCCTTCCTAGAGCTTCCAGAGTTCGGTGGAAGATCTTAGCCCTTCCGGTCGGAGTCAGCTTCGTCAGTTATCTGCAGCGGATGAAAGTCAGATTGCCGAGGAAGTCACATGAGTTATAGAATCCGATTCCAACTAGCAGGGTGCCAATAGTTTCACTGCACCCTGCGCGAGCGGAGCGAGCCCGGCCCGAGTGGGCCGACGACGGGAAGCCGAGCGAGGAGCGAGGCGCCAAGCGCGCGAACGAGGAGTGAGCGCGCATTGGGGCACAAATGAAGGATCGAATGCAAGGCGCCATGATGAACTACCCTCTGACCTTGACACACCTCCTCAGACGCGCCGCTAAGCTCTTCGCCCGGGTCGAGGTCGTTTCCCAAGAACCCGACAAGTCTCTCCGGCGGCACACCTACGCGGACATTGAGCGTCGGTCCCGGGCCCTGAGCGAGGGACTTCTCGCGGCGGGCCTCAACCGCGGTGATCGCGTGGCGACGTTCATGTGGAACCACCACGCCCACCTGGAGACCTACTTCGGCATTCCAGCTGCGGGTGGCGTCTTCCACACGCTGAACCTTCGCTTCCACCCGGACGATCTGGTCTACATCGTCGAGCACGCCGAAGATCGGTTTCTGATCGTCGATGACGTCTTGCTGCCATTGTTCGAGAGGTTCTCTGGCCGCGTGAAGTTCGAACGTGTCTTCGTTGTTTCTCATACGGAGAACGCGATCCCCGAAGGCTATGAGAGCTACGAAGAGCTACTGGATCGTGTCACCGGAGACTTGGAGGAGCCAGAGCTCGACGAGAACGATGCGGCGGGCCTCTGTTACACGTCGGGCACCACGGGCCGTCCCAAGGGCGTCCTGTACTCGCATCGCGCCCTCGTGCTGCACTCGTTCGCCTGTGCCCTCGAAGACATGATGGGACTTTCCCAGCGGGATGTCGTCTTACCGGTGGTGCCGATGTTCCACGTCAACTGTTGGGGCCTTCCCTTCACCGTGACTCTGGTGGGTGGCAAGCTGGTGTTCCCCGGTCCGCACTTGGACCCACCCAGTCTCCTGGATCTATACGAAAAAGAGAAGGTCACTCTCACGGCGGGCGTTCCCACCATCTGGCTCGGGATGGTGCAAGAGTTGGACAAGACACCGGAACGCTGGACCCTTAGTCCGGGAATGCGCGCTCTGGTGGGAGGAGCCGCCGTTCCCGAAACATTGATCCGGGCATTCGATCGTCACGGTATCGAGATCATCCAGGCGTGGGGGATGACCGAGACGACACCCCTTGGGACGTTAAGCAAGCTCAAACGCATCCGATGCTCAGTCGGGGGGCGAAAACGTCTCGCGCCATATTCTGCGCCTCTTGCGTTCAGTCGATGATGGCTTGATTCGTGAGGATCTTCATCTCGGCACGAATCGGATACTTGTCAGACGGCATGAGTTGGGTGAACTGCACGGCGATGAGCTCTTCGCTCCGATCGATCCAAAAGTAAGTACTGGCCGCCCCGCCCCAGGAAAAGTCGCCGGTCGAGCCGATCAAGGAGTTCTGAGCGACGCTGCGGACGACGGAGCCACCAAGCCCGAAGCCCAAGCCTTCGGGGCTCATCCCGTACCAACCCGCCGCCTCGCCGAGCGGTGCGGGCCCGAGCTCGGGTCCCAAATGGTCGAGCATCATGAAGTCCACGGTCTTCCGCCCAAGAATCCGCACCCCGTCCAGCACCCCACCGTTGGCGAGCATCTGCGCGAAACGCAAGAAGTCGCCGACGGTGCAGACGAGGCCGGAACCGCCGTAAGGTACCAGATTCGGATTCCGGATCTCGGCTCCTTTCTTCGCGGCTTGATTTTGTTTTGTCCAACGCCATCAAACCACGGGGTTTGGAGCCGTTTCAATTCCCAACTAAGATTGGCACACTTTCGAAATGACGGCTTTGCGAAGAGGGTGGACACGAGGATGGAGATAGGAATCAATGAGAGGTTCATGAGTTTCCGTTGCATCAGATATCCATTGCCGCTTCGACGTCTGGATCCAACTTTGGTGGGGTCGAAGCAAAAGAGATTCCGAAGAAAAGAAGCAGTGAAACAAGTAGGGAGAGCGTTCCGCCATGAATGTTGTGAGGGATTCTAACATCGAAGACTTCGATACCGAAGTTCACGAGCAGGCTCGATACGATCGCAATGTTGGCGGCGAAGGAGGTAGCCCGTTTCCAATTGAACCCTATGGCGACGGTGGGCACGAGGGCGGCTCCGAAAGTGCCCCATCCGAAAGCACCTAGCAAAGCGACGAAGCGAGCATTCTCATAGTAGGAGTACATCGCGAAGAGTAGGGCCACGACCGCGATGACCACGGTACCGACGCGGGCCCAGAAGAGCTCGTTCGCGAGGGGGCGGCGGAGGATCGCTCGCGGGATATCGTGGACGACGGCGGCGGCCCCGATATTGAGGAAAGCGTCTGCCGTCGACATGATGGCGGCGAAGAGCGCCGCGAAAACCAAACCGGCGAGAATTGGATGGGCGTAGTGCTGGAGAAACTCCGGCGCCGCGGCGTCGGCGGTCGCGAGCTCGGGGTGAGCTCCCTGGAGTACCAGTGCCCGCATCACGAGCCCGATGCCGACCCAGAGCAATGCGGTCATTGTATATCCGAAAACCGAAATGAGTGGAATGAACTGATAGTCTTGGAGGCGCCGGATCATCATACCTTTGGTGACGATATGTGGTTGTCCGGCGCTGCCCACGGTGAACATGAAGAACCACGAGAGACAACCCATCATGCCCAGTGTTCCCCAGGTGCCGATCGCCTCAGGATCATCGTTCATGATCGCCGTCGTTGCCGCGCTCCCTCCGCCTTCGAAGACGGAGAGGGCGGTGAAGAAAATGAGGACGCCCGCCACGACCATCACCGTGCCCTGCACGATATCGGTGTAGACGGACGCGATGATCCCCCCGGTGACACTGTAGAAAACGAGGACCGCACAGCCGATCGCCGCGCAGGTCACGAGTCCGATCTCGCCGATCGCGTTTTGGAGGATCGTTTGGAGGACGATCGCCATGGCGAGTATCTGTGTAGCTAGGTAGCCCATGACCCCCAAGAGGAGGGCAACCGAAGTGAGAAGGCGGCTGGTCTCGCTACCGTATCGGGCCGCCACCGCATCGGGGAGGGAGATGGTGTCGAAGACGCCCGCAAAGACCCGTAGACGTTTTGCGACCAAAAAATCGGTGACCGCCCATCCGATGGCAATCGTCGTGATCATCCACACCGAGCTCATCCCCATGAGGTACACGAGACCCGGCCCACCGACGAAACCGAAGCCACTCATCATGCTCGAGAAGAGAGCCACGCCGGTTACGAGCATGCCGAGGTTGCGGCCGGCCATGAAAAAGTCGCGTGATGATTTGGTGCGTCGGAGCGCCCAGATCCCCACGCCTATGCACATGGCCATATAGAGAGCCACGCTCCCTAAAATGATGGGGTTTCGCAGCGCTTCCATCACCGCCTTTTGCTTTCCATCAAACGATCGAAAGCAGCGAGGTCTTGTTCAGTGAGGTACCAACGCTTGAAGCCGAACACGAAGAGAAACGTGTAGATGACCGGGGTGAGCCACATTCCGTACGCCATGATCGCGGTCGATATCGGAAGCCCGAGTACGAGCGCGTGCGTGGGCTCGGTCAAGTACATACGATAGGTAAGAACACAAAGTGTCCAGACGATCGTGTGCGCCGCTAGGCCGAAGAGAAGCGGCTTCCCGAGTCCGCGGAGACTTTGTTGCTTTCGCGCGCCGAAGGCGATGAGGCAGGCGAAGAATACGAGTTGCACCACACCGAAGGCCCATCCGAGCCCTAGGACGCGCGCGTGCCGCTCCGCGCCGGGACCGCCTTGCAACATGCTCGGGAAATCCGGGTGGGTGATGCCGTGGTAATCCGGCCGGTCGGGAACGAACATCAGCGCGCCGACTACCGCACAAAGGGCCAGCACGAGTGCGAAGAGAGCCTTATCGAGCTTCAAATCTTCACAAAGGGGGGGGGATCTACGATGCGCCTTGCCCGAGTTCCGTCGCATTCACGAGGCAAGCCATGTTTCCGTACGGATGACGGTTCTCATGCATCAATTGATGAGCCGCACCGATCTCGTCGAAGGAAAAAGTCTTCGAAAGGCAGGGATCCACTTTGCGGTCGATGATGAGCTGATTGATGGCCGCCGCCTGTTGATCATTGGACAGGTGGCTCCCCTGGAAACGCTTCTGGCGCATCCAGTGATAACGAAGATCCATGGTCGCAGTGTACCCGGTGGTGCCGGCGCAAATGACGACCATGCCGCCGGTAGCGGCGAGGAAGATCGAAGTCGGGAGGGTTGCCTCACCCGGGTGCTCGAAAACGATCCGTGGATTCGCCCTCTCGCCGAGCGCCTCCCATATGGCTTTGCCGAAGGACCGCGCGCCCTTCGCCCACGCCCCGTAGTCGGGGCTCGCCGTTCCAGGCATCGCCCCCCAGTGGTCGAAGCTCTTGCGATTGATGACCCCGACCGCTCCGTGATCGAGACAGAACTGTTTCTTCGCATCGTCGGATACCACCGCGACGGCCCGGCCACCCAACGCTTTGACAATCTGAAGGGCCAGGCTACCGAGTCCACCCGCGCCACCCCAAACCAGCACCACGTCTCCCGACTCCACTACATTGGGAGGCCAACCCATCAGCATGCGATAAGCGGTGGAGGCGCAGAGCATGTAGCAACCCGCCGCCTCCCAGGTCAGATGTTTCGGCTTGGGTTGGCATTGATGCGATTGCGCCCGCGCGAATTGGCAGTAACTACCGTAGTTAGTCTGATAGCCCCAGATCCTCGTGCTCTCCGCGAGCATCGGGTCCTTACCTGATAAGACCCAGGGATCGTCGGGCTCCCACCAACCGCTATGAGCGACGACTTCGTCCCCCGGTTTGACGTTGGTGACCTTCTCACCCACTTTCCAAACGATCCCCGAACAGTCGCTCCCACCGGCGTGAAAGTCTTCCGCCTCACCTTTCTTCTGCCGCTCGGCGATCACGTCCAGCGGTTTCCCGAGAGCGGCCCAGACGTTGTTGTAATTGATGCCGGTCGCCATGACGTAGATGAGAACTTCTTGATCACCGATCGTGGGCGTCGAGATGACCTCCTGCTTCCAGGCATCGCGCGGTTCTCCGAAACGGTCCTGCCGTACGGTGAATGCGTGCATCTTCGGTGGAACGTCTCCCAGCGGTGGGCGATCTCCTAAGTCATAGAGCTCCATGTAGTGTTCTCCTCGTTTGTTTCCCTTCCGGACTTGCCTATCCTACCCTCAAGCCGGCGTGGTTTCGAGCCCCGCGAGCAGTTTCTTCCGCCACCGCTCGGTCTCCGCGATTTGATCGAAGGTGTAGACGTGAAGCCCACGAACACCGTAACTTTCCTTGAAGAGGTAAGGTGCCGAGGCTGCGACGAGGCGATCCGGTCGGTAATCAGGTCTTAAGAGGCGGCGGACGAGACCGAAGTGCTTCCTCAGGAACCGGGTGGAGTCGCCGACACCTATTCGCGTCGCAATTCTTAGCAACTTTGCTGCGTCGACGTCACCGGGAATCCCAATGTAAACCGGGAGCCGAACTCCATTTTTCCGAACCGCGACGATCCACCTGGTGATAACCTCTGCATCGAAACACATTTGCGTCACCATATAGGAAGCAAAGGGCTGCTTTTGGTGAAGTGTTTCCAAAAGTTCGGCATCGCTGATGAAAGGGTGGCCTTCCGGATAAGCGGCAATGCCGACCTCGTCGAACCTGTGCGTCGAGTTTTTGATTGCAGTGAGAAGAGAACCGGCGGAGGGAAAGGGGCCACGCGGTTCCTTCGAATCGCCACCAACCACGAAGATGTCCCGGTCGTCGAGGGCGGCTAGACGCTCGAGGATGATATTGAGGTGTGCTTCGTCGGTGACGAGCCGGGCCGCGATATGGGGGACGGGGCGCAGCCCCAACCCCGCGACACCCTCACAGAGATCCAAAGTAGGCTCGATACCTTTCTTCGGAGAGCTCGTGACCGGTACGGTGGTGCCAGAGGGAAGCTGCCGTAGCTGCTCGGAAATACTCGAACGCGGAAACACCTCCATGCGAGGGCTCCTGAGGAGAGCAGCGAGGACCTGTCTGCTCCTCGTATCGAGTTGTGGTCTCACTTGAAGTCGGTGGTCTCGTAGCCTAGACGTATCGAGACCTTGCGGGCAGCAGCGGTGACGAGCTTTCCCAGCTCGGAAAGCTGGTCACGCTTGAGGCGAACGCTGGGACCTCCGACGCTCAGACTTCCGACGCGGGATTCCCGAGTGGACCGGTGACTGCCGCGCCGACCGCCACGTAACCCTCCTCGAGCTCTTCCGCGGCGATGGCGTAGCCGCGTTGGCGAGCTTGTTCGAATTCCTTCCGTAGTTTCCCGAAGTCGGTGATGGTGCGCGGGGTGTAGCGAGTAAGAGGCTTCTTCAGGAGTTTCTTCCTATCCGTTTCCGTAAGGTGAGCGAGCAGCACTTTCCCAGTGGACGTGGCATGGATCGCCCAGGCCGTTCCGACCGACGGAGTCGTACCGACCAAATGCGCTCCCAACACTTCATCGAGGATCAACATCCGGCCATCTACCAAGACTTCGAGTGTTGCCGTTTCCCGAGTGCGAGCGGCTAGCGATTCCAGGTACGGCCGGGCAATGTTGCGCAAGTCGTTGGTGCGCAAAGCTCGAGACCCCAGAGCGATGGCGGCCGGCCCCAATCGATAATCATGGGTCAAGGGATCCTTGGCAACCAGGTCTTCACTTTCGAGAGCGGACAACAGCCGGTGCGTTGTCGTCCTGGTGAGGCCCACTTGGTCGGCGAGATCGGGAAGATCCATCTCAGGTTTGTCGCCGGTAAAGGCTTTGAGCAACGCGATGGCGCGTAAGACGGCCTGAGTACCGGGTGGCGGTTTCTTGTGGCTCATGGTGGAGCGTCCTCTGGAGGCCCGACCGCCAAGGTAGCGATGGAAGTAACAAAGAGAACAACGAGCACAAACATAACTAGCGCAAGTCTTGCATCGCGGCCCTAACGGGCCGCTAGTTCTTACCTATCACTTTCCACACCGCATCGAACTCTTCGTCCGCCCCCTCCGGTGGCTCGGTGAGGAGACTGACCACAATCGTCGCCAGGAATCCCGCCGCAAACCCTGGGATCATCTCATAAAGGTCGTAAAAGTAAGGCTTTAAGGCTATCACCCAGATCACGGCGGTGAGAAATCCAGCCAGCATCCCGGCGATGGCGCCGGCCTTGGTGGTTCTTTTCCAGAAGAGCGAGCAAAGGACGACAGGCGTGAAAGCGGAGCCGAGGCCGGACCACGCGAAAAGTACGAACCAGAAAATGAGCCGTACCTCCTCCAACGCGAAGAAGAGCGCGGTGACGCCGATGACCACCGTGGTGAGCTTCCCCAAGAGCGAGAGACGCCGCTCAGAGAGCTTCGGATGGAAGATCTTTTGGACCACGTCTCGCACGACAGCAGACGAGGCAAGGATCAAGAGGGAATCGACCGTGGACATAGCGGCGGCCAAGACGATGACCAAGAAAATCCCGGTGAAGACGGCGGGAAGGAGCTCGGCGCTCATGGTTGGAAGAATGGTCTCTGAATCGGCAAGACCGGGAAAAACGGCGCGGCCCGCCATGCCCGTCAGGACCGCACCAACGTCGTAGACAATAATGCAGATGATGGCGATGAGGCTCCCTTGGACGATCTCACCCTTGTCCCGGGCCGCCATGAAACGCGTCAGGAGTTGCGGGGCGCCCAGAAACGCGAAGCCGATCCCCACGAAGCTCAGGGCACTTACCAATCCAGCGGTGGAAAGGCCGAGCTCACCCATCGGCAAAAGCAAATTGGGATCGGCCGATTGGAGTGTGGCCATCGTTTGGGTCCATCCACCCGCCGCGGCGATACCGACGATCGGCAACACCAGTAGTCCGGCAAACATCAAGACACCCTGAAGGAGATCGCTATAGGCGACGGCCTTGAACCCTCCCACGGTGGTGTAGAAGAAGACCACCGCGGCGCCGATCAGTACGCCCTCAGTGTAATCCAAGCCCAAAGGGAAGGAGCTGAACCCCTTGCCCAGTGCCGTGAGCTGCGCGGCGGTATAGGCGGTGACCATACTGAAGATAATGACGAAGCTTACGAGTCGAATGATGTGATGCGTGTCCCGGAAGCGGCTTTCCAGATAGTCGGGCACGGTGATCGAGTCATAGCGATCGGTGTATTCCTTGAACGGCAGTGCGACCAAGACCCACGCCAACGCCACGCCCAAGACCTCGCCGAGAACGACCCAGACCGCATGGATCCCGACCATGTAGCCCATCCCCGTGAGCCCCAGGAGTAGCCACGCGCTTTCACCGGTGGAGTTGGTGCTGAACGCGATGACCCAGGAGGGAAGTTTCTTTTCCGCGAGGTAGTAGCCGGCCACGCTTTTCGAAGCTCGGCTGCCCCACGCGCCGATGGCTAGGAGAATGACGAGGTAGACGACAAGAACGGCGATGATAGTGGCGGAGGCCATGGAATTAGTTCGATCGGTCCTCGGCGGCGCGGCGTCGGTAGCGGAAGTAGAAGGGAAGTTGGATTGTCGGGCCTAATCCGATGGCAACGATCCATAGCAGCCAAGCCGTCCAAGGAAGTCCGACGATCATCAATTTAGTCTTTCTCTGCTGCGCGGCGCTTCAGTTACGTCTGCCCAAGGACCTCCTGGGCGGCGCGGTGGGCCGCGCCCAAGGCGCCCTCGGTCATAGCGTTGGCGTTGGCGTCGGAGTTGGCGATGGAGATACGCCCGAAGCGCTGCCGTCCAATCACCCACGTTCTCTTCTCCTCCGGCCACTCGTCGGGAAGCCAGGCGATCTCGTCCTCCATCGGGTCGTATCCGTAGGCGTAGCCGTGCGGCCAACGATTCACAGTGATGGCCTCGATATCGCGGGCGGGGTCGAAGCCTCCGTCCGCCAGCATGCGACCGAGTTGGTCGCGGATCTTGCGCTCGAACGTCTCGAAGGTAGTCATCAACAGATCGTACTTACCCAACTTGAACTGCTGGGCGGCCGGCAGGCCGGGACTTATCGGGGTGCGCCTGAGGTCGAGGACCATCGGTTCCTCAGGCGAGCCTGAGCAATGGTACGTTCCCATGCTAACGGGCTCACTCAGAAGAACCATTTGGTGATAGGAGCCTGGGCAGCTTACCGCTCGAAGTCGCAGGTTCGCGAACGATTTCCAATGGCGGATCAACGCCCGTGAGTATACGAGCGGTGCTTTCAGGGCATACGACAACGCCTCCCTCTGGCGCTCGGGAAGCCCGGGACATAAATGAGGGATGATCGCGTTGTAGCAAGCGAGAATGGTGTGATCCGCGCGCAGGCGGTGCGCCTTTCCCCCACGTACGTAAGTGATCTCGACTTCCTTGGACGTTTGCGGATCGCCGCGGTGGCGGACGCGAACCACGGTGGAGTTGAGCCGGATCCGGACGGGGGCCTCGTCTCGGTCGAGCTTGGAATAGTCGAAACGCGCGGTGACGATATCCTCCATGCCACTTCCCGGCGCCGCTTGCGGGATCAGGGCGCGGGCCAGCAGGCGAGCGATCGATGCGTTGCCGTCGGGGAAGCGGAAGTATTGACGGATTTCCGCTCGACCGGGAAACCCCAACCCTTGAAAGCCGGGATAAGTCGCTGAACCAATCGGTCGAGGCCGCGGTCTCGAGCGCGACCCATGCCGGGAGCGCGTCATTACCGATCGCCCAATATCCTGAGCGTGACTGAAGGTAGGGGAGCACGTTCGGATCCGCCTTGGCCACCTCGACGAGGTAGTCTTGGTAGCTCATCTTCTGCAGGCGGGCCTTCTTCTGCTCGAGCGACAGGTCCGGGAGGTAGTCGATGCGCTCCTCGTATAATCGAGCGATGTCTTTACGAGCCGCTTCGGTGAGCGGCGCCTTCGCAAGAAACTTTGCCCAGGGCAACTCGCCCTGTCCGACCGCGAGGTGATCGGTACCGAAGGTTTCCTTGTCGAAGAAGACGCCGTGGCTGAGCTTTCGCGACCTGTAGACATCCCGGTTCTCGAACTCCGAATTGCGTTCGACTTCCAAGCCCAGCTCGCGCAGCAGGCGCCGGCCGGCTTCGTCGTAGTACGCGAAATCCTCGATGTAGATGGTCCCCCCGTTCATGAGTAGCAGTCTTCCGTCGTGGTGGAATTCGTTGCGTTTGGCATGGCCTCCGAAGTCGTCGTGGTTGTCCAGAATGAGGATACGGGCTTTCGGTCCGACCTGTTGTTGGAAGTAGTAGGCGGTGGCCAGACCGCTGATCCCGCCGCCCACCACCACCAGGTCGTAACTCTCGCCGGTGTCACCCGCGTCATCCCCACGTCTTGCCCTCGACGAGCTCGTGAGCTACCTCGTACGATCCTTCGTGACTGCCGCGCATTCCGGTCCGTGCTGGCGGGTAGTATCCGGCCGCCCTCTCAGGGGCGAACTGCTTGCGAGGAGCACCATGTGTCTCCGCCCACGGGTAGAGGAGCGAACCGCTGACCGCCACGCCGACGCCGCTGATGAAATCACGTCGGCTGATGGGCCGATCCATGCCTAGCTCTCGATCGCTTCGCTTCATCTCGGTCCCCTGCGCCTCACTAATACCTCAATAGGCCTCTTTGACGCTACCAAAGAGTGGGGAACACAATCGCCGGTAACATGATTTGGCGATGTTTCTGGTCGGCCATCCTCGCATCGTGCCTCGTGGTGCATGCCGTCACCGCGCAGAGTAAATCGACCGTGGAAGACCCCGCTGCGGAGCCGCAGGCGGATTCCGAGGTCGAGGTCGGCGACCCGAGCCATTCAACCGTTAAGATCAGCCACCAAAAGGAAGGTTAGATCTCTCAGCTTCAGTGGTCAGTGCAATAAGTGCGCAAACTCTTACACCCTGTGAGGATTACCTCCGTTCTCCTGTCGACAAACCAACATTGATTGCTCACTGTTGTACAGCACCTTTTTGGATCCGTCCCGCTTCCCGTGGAAATAAGAATGGCGTAACCTCCGGTTAAGCAAAACCAAACCGCGCCTGGAAAGGCGAGGAGGAGGATTACGCCATGAAGAAGCCTACCACCATATCGAAGGAGTCTGTAAGCGAGTACCGGGAGTTCGTCCAACTTCGGCTGCGTATGCGGGTACTGGAGGCGATCGAGGTTGTGCTTGAGGAAGAAGTCGACCAAGCGCTGGGGTGTTGTAGCTACGAGCGTGCGGAAGACCGCCGTGGATATCGCAACGGAGCCGAAACCCGTCGCGTGACGACGTCGGTGGGAACTCGCGAGCTCCGGGTGCCACGAGCCCGCGTGCGAGACGAGGAAACGGGAGAAACGGCAGAGTTCAGGAGCGAGCTGTTGCCCCGGTACGCGCGCCGGACTCGTGAGGTCGACGAGGCGCTCTTGGGGACGTACTTGTCGGGCGCGAATAGCCGCCGGATCCGCAAAGCGCTGAAACCACTGCTCGGTGGGGAGCACCTATCGAAGAGCGCGGTGTCTCGCGTGGTTAGCCGGCTGAAGGAGCGCTTCGAGGAATGGCAGAACCGTGCTCTCAGCGAGGAGGTCTACGCGATCGTTTACCTGGACGGCTTCCACCTGAAAGTGCGGATGGCGAAACGTGTGATCAGCGTACCCGTACTGGCCGCGCTCGGGGTCGCGCCAGACGGGCACAAACGTCTGTTGTCATTGCGTCTGGCGGTGAGCGAAGCCTCGACGCATTGGGGCTCCGTGCTGGAGGGACTCCAGGCTCGAGGACTCCGGGCTCCCAAGCTAGTGATCAGCGACGGCCACAAGGGGCTGACGAAAGCGCTGGAGAAGTGGCCGGAGTGCCGGTTGCAGCGATGTACCGAGCACAAGCGCGCCAACTTGCTCCAACATTGCCCGGCGCACGCACGCCGTGAGCTCCGGCGTGACTACAACCGGATCGTCTACGCCAAGAACGGGATCGATGCTCGCAAAGCCTATGACGAGCTCGTCGCCAAGTGGACGCCTCTCGCGCCGGCCGTAGACACGCCGAACGAGAGACTAATCACGCCTCGACCGTCCCCCACGGCGAAAGTTGTGGCGCTGCCGAGAGTTGGTGGACTGCACCACCGCTACGAGTGGAGCGAGGCTGCGTAGGGCAGTTATTTCGTCGCGAAACTCGCGCGGCGGGAGCCGTCGAAACTTGCGTTCTCCAGCTCGTGAAACCACAGGTCGCGTGATCCTGGTAGCGTTCGCCCTACGTCGAGTCCGCTATCGTCGTCATCGCCGAGCCGCACGGGCCTACGGTACCGACGGATTGATAATGATGGCGGACAACCCATATGCTGGGGTGAGGACAATTACGCCGTCTTTTTTGAGGATCCTGATCGGATCAAAGTGGAGTTAGTGGCACCCGATGCCAGACACACCCCATATGTTCCATCATGCGTCGCTTGCGGTGGGTGATCTTGATCGCTCTTCAGCGTTCTACGACCTGTCTGAGAACTCCGATGCCAAAGAAAAATAAATTATCCAAAACAATGACTCTATCCCAGTTCGACAATGGCTACTGGTACGCTACCGAGTTGAAGGACTTTGCCCTCAAATTGGGCATTCCTTCTGCCAGCGTGTTGCGAAAAGACCAGCTGGAAAAGGCCATCAAGTCCTTTTTGCGCACTGGGAAGGTCAAGAATCCAACCAAAACCATCACCCTCAAGACAAGGCCCGAGAGATACCGAGAAAGGCATCCGACTCAGCCTCCCCATCGTGAACTACAGCAACGACAAAGAGACAAAAGAGTTCCTTTTCCGAGAAGCCAAGAAGATGGATCCAGATTTCAAGATCCAATCTGGCACTCGTTACCCACTCAGCCGATGGCGAGAGGAACAAATCGCCAAGGGCAGAAAGATAACATACGGCGAGCTAGTGAAAACATTTCGTAAAGCTCAATCAGGGGCCAAGGAAGCCACTTCGTATCGCGCATGGACGCTACAACAACTTCGTTGCGGATTTCATGAAGGCGAACAAGAAGGCCGACAGAAAGAAGATGTTGAAGGCCTGGGAACAACTCAAGAAGATTGATGCTCCTAAGACCTACAAGGCTTGGGTGCAATATACTGAGGGCCAAGGCACATGAGGCTCGATTTAGCAACTCGGCGCGGCGCTCTGTGCGCTACGGTGTCACTGTGCCGTCGGTGGCGACCGTAAGAGCCAAACCGGGCTCGGTACCGTTGCCAGGTGTGCCGACGACGTCCGTCAGAAGAGTACCGTTGGCGAAGACGTTCTGCGTACTGGCGCCGTTCGGATCGATGGCGCAGGCGTTCGGGTCGCTGATGCGTAGGCTCTGGCGGTTTCCCGCCGGGACGTCGGTGAAGGTGATTTCGAAACGGTCCGGGGGAAATGCCGGGAGGACCACGCGAGCGAATCCCTGCCAACCAGCATGTATGTGCGTCGGTCTGACCCCGTTGACACAGTTCGGGAACTGCGCCTGAACGGCCGGGTCTATGGCCGTTGCGGCCCGGTAGGGGGGATGTCCCGCCGGATGTTGAATTTGGGGTAGCGGCGGCTCCTTGGCCGGCCTAAGAATAGGTCTGCCAAACAACCGTCTCCAGAGGGGGACAAGGAGCCACCAATGCCTAGGAAATCAAAGAAGCCAGTAAGAAAGCAAACGCACTCGCCTACGGGCAAGGTAGTTGGCCAAGTCGGTCAGATACTGCTACCGATGATAGCTGGGATCGCGGCCACGAAGGCGGAACTGACGGAATGGGTGTACGAGCAAGGACTGACAGCTCTGCACCTACTGCTCAGAGAGGACGCCGAGGAGATCGCGGGGCTCAAGGGCAAGCACGAGAAGGAGCGAACTCATAACCACTGGGGGAGCACGAACGGAGAGCTGAGCTTCGGTGGTCGTCGCATCCAAGTGTCGCGACCTCGAGTTCGCTCGAAGTCGGGCGAGGAGGCGTCGCTTCCACACTTCGAAGCCTTCCGCGAAGAAGACCCGCTTCCAGAGCGAGTGTTGAATCAGATCTTGGTGGGGGTATCGACCCGAAATTACGAACGGAGTCTGAACAAACCCGCGGCCAAGTTGAAGTCTCGTGGCACGAGTAAGAGTGCCGCCAGCCGTCACCTCGTGAGCCAGACGACTAAGAAGCTCGAGGAATACCTGTCTCGGCGGCTAGAGGAGTTCGAGCTTGCGGCACTGATGCTGGATGGCCTTGAGGTGGCCGGACAGACCGTCGTCGTAACTCTAGGTATCACAATAGATGGAACGAAGGTGCCCCTGGGTATATGGCTGGGCTCGACGGAGAACTCTCGGGTGTGCACCGCGATGTTGCAGGACCTTCTCGAGCGGGGCTTGCGCGTCGATGAGTCGATTCTCTGCGTAGTGGACGGAGGCAAAGGCATCCGCAAGGCACTCGTCGACGTTTTGGGGGACCTCGCGGTCATCCAAAGGTGCCAGATCCATAAACTCCGGAATCTTCGCTCGTACCTTCCCAAGTCTCGTCACGCCTACGTACTCCAGACGATGAAGGAAGCCTACAAGTGCAAGAGTGCCGACAAGGCGCGCAAGCGACTTCAGGCATTGGTGTCGTGGCTCGAGCGAAACGGCTACGACGAAGCTGCCGGAAGCCTTCGTGAAGGGATGGAAGAGACACTCACGGTCGTGAAGCTCGCGCTGCCCGCCTTACTTCGCCAGTCTCTTGCCACGACGAACGCCATTGAGAATCTCAACGGAACCATTCGCAGAGTATCGAGAAACCTCAAGCGTTGGAAGAGTCCTTCCATGGTTCGCCGATGGACCGCTCTTGGCGTCGTCACCGCGCAGAAAAAGTTCCGGCGTATCAAAGGCTATCGCCATATGGGCGCTTTCGTTCACGCGCTTAGAAGCAAACAGAAATCTCTTGACAGCGATGAGTTTGCTGCCTAAGAGTATTCACAGGTGCCGCCGCTACCCGACCAAATTCAACAGCGGCCGGGACATCCCCCCGGTAGGTGATCGTGAGGGTAGCCCGGCGGTTTGGCGCGGTAGGGGAGTCACCACTTCCGCCGCAAGCAGCCAACGAAGACGACCAAGAGAAGAGTTGGGGCAACGACTGTTGAGCGGTCCGACCTGCAATTCATCTTAATTATATATACCTCGTCGGGCCCAGTGTGTCGCGAAGCTCAAGTAAATACTTGAAGCTACTCCGTCCGGACCTAGTAACCAAAGGTAACACTTCTCTTTTTGAGCTGTGCCTCGTCAGGGCGGAAAGAGCCCGTATGGTGCAAGAACTCAGCCGACCGACTCGTGCAGGCGTAAGCGGCTTCCGCTACGATGCTTGCGATGAGCACATTCGTCTCGCCGCAGATCTTTCTCGTCTCGCTCCTGACGGGTTGGCCAACCGAGAGCAGCAGAAGATCCTTGAACACCTTCAGGAGGAGAACCGCGTTCTCCGCGAGCAGCTGGGCGGCCCCCTACGCTTAGTGACGCGCAGCGCCGTCGACTCGCGGCCAAGGGAAAGGAGCTTGGCCGGAAACTGCTCGAGGAAGTGGTGACTGTGGTCACCCCGGACACAATCCTTCGATGGCAGCGACAGCTCATCGCGAGGAAATGGACATACCCTCGTCGTCAAACGGGGCGTCCCCCCATCTCGTCGGAGATCATGACGGAGTTCCGAGAAATCCTGAAGGAAAACGACGTGGACGTCGTTCTGATACCTCCAAAATCTCCGAACTGTAATCCTCACGCGGAGCGATTCGTGCGGTCAATCAAGGAGGAGTGCCTCGACCGCGTGATTCTGTTTGGCCGGACTACGCTGGAACGTGCTCTCCGCGAATACGGTCGTCATTATCTTCGAGAGAGGAATCACCAGGGTCTCGGCAACAGTTTGCTCGAACCGATTCCACAGGACGCGGATGGGCCCAGCCTCGAATGCCGTGAGCGACTCGGCGGGCCACTTCGTTACTACTACCGTACAGCCGCTTGACTACAACGATCGAACGTACGCGACGGTGAAACCCCACGTCCCTCGAGCGGATTCCCTTGTTTGCCACGCTTCCGAGCTGGCCTGGCGACCCGCGCGAGTTCTTGGGATAGACGTGGGACTACGGCTTGCGTCTGCTCCTAGCGCCGAACATCGAGTCGACTCGTTTTTTGCACCAAACGCGCAAAGCGGACGTCGACGGTTACTCATTATTCGGTTCTTACGGATCCGGAGCGCCAGGATCTTCTTCAATCGATGCTTCGTGATCTTCTAAAACTTGGTACAAGGGAAAGTCTACCCAGGTGTCAGGGAGATAGTTGAGTTCGGGTACCTCTTCTTTTGGGTCTGCGAGCAGATTGTAGATTGTTGGATAAGCCATTGTTCTGATCGCATAACTGTGTTCATCGATTTCCTTGAGAAGCAATTTCCAATTGCGCCATTTCACACCAAAAAGCTCGTTGCCGATGTAAATGATGACGGACTCTCGAGCGGATTTCTCCGACTTACCCATCAGGAAATCAGACTGATCAACACCATCGAGTCGACTCGCTTTTTGCACCAAACGGGTCCCCGGTGATCCCCGGTGAGGAAGCAACGAGCGTCAGCTAAGAAGGCGTTCATTCTTCGGATCGTAGAGCGGCTGTTCAACCACCTTAGCGGGCCGGCGTTCGCCGAGGATCTCGACGACAAGCTCCGTACTCGGGACGGCGTACTGCAGCGGAAGATAGCTGAAGCCGATTGCCTTCCCGACCACGTAGCCGTAGCCCCCCGAGGCGAGATAGCCAATCGTCTGCTGGTCGGCGAGAACGGGCTCGAAGCCGTGCGGATCGGCGTCGGTCTCGTCGATGACAAGGCAGGCAAAAATGCGTTCGGGGCCTTGCTCTCGTTGTCGGAGCAAGGCATCGCGGCCAATGAAGTCGCCTTTTTCGAAGTCCACGAAACGATCGAGTCCCGCCTCGAGCGGCGTGTAGTCCGCCGACATATCCGAGCCCCATAGCCGATACGCCTTTTCGAGCCGCATCGCCTCGAGCGCCCGGTAGCCGAAGTCGACGATCTCGAACCGCCGGCCGGCTTCCATCAAGAGATCGTAGATGTGCCTCTGGTACTCGACGGGATGGTGGAGCTCGTAACCGAGCTCGCCGACGTAGGAGACCCGAAGTGTCCGAACCGGCGCCATCCCTACCTGAAGCCTCTGGCATCGAAAAAACCGGAAGGCCTCTCGCGAGCAGTCGGCGTCGGTCATCGCCTGAAGGACGTCTCGTGAGCGAGGACCGGCAATCGTCAGGACCCCATATCTGGCGGTCACGTTCTCGAGTCGCACCGAGTCACGGTTCTGCAAGTGACCTGCGATCCATGAATAATCATGGAAGTCGGTGCCCGCGGCGGACACGACGTAGAACCGCTCCTCTCCGATCATGGTAACCGTGACATCGCACTCGATGCCGCCCCTTGGGGTGCACATCTGGGTGAGGACCATGCGACCGATGGAGGCCGGCAGTTTGTTGGTGCAGAGGCGGTCGAGGAAACTCCGCGCGCCGGGTCCGGAGACCTCATACTTGGCGAAGCTCGTCTGATCGAGAACGCCAATGCGGGAGCGAACGGCGGTGCACTCCTCGCCGACAGCACGATGCCAGTTCCCTCGGCGAAACGAGTATTCGTCTCGTGCCGGTTCGACATGGTTCGCGCCACCGGCGAACCAGAGTGGGCGTTCCCAACCGAATCGCGCGCCGTACACCGCTCCTTTCGACAGTAGGCGATCGTAGAGCGGACCCGTCTTCAGAGGGCGACCCGCGGGGCGCTCTTCTTCCGGGTAGTGGATGGCGTACTCGAGCCCGTAGACCTCGCAGGCCCGTTCCGCAACGTACTTCGTCGAGCGCGCATATTCTCCGAACCGGCGCACATCGAGCTCCCACATGTTGTCGCTGGGCTGCCCGTTCACGATCCACTCCGCCCCGTACTTACCGGCGCCGCCCGCGAAGACGATGCCGAAGATGCTGAAGCCAGCCAGGACGTGGAAGTTGGGAACACCCGGCAGCGGCCCCATGAGGCAAAGCCCATCGGGCGTGTAGGCATCGGGCCCGTTGATGATGGTCTTGATCCCCGCGTCCCCGAACGCCGGCACCCGCTTGGCAGCGGCGGCGAGCACATCCTCGAGCCGATCGAGATCGGGTGGAAGCAGTTGGCTGTGAAAGTCTTCGGGGACTCCCGCGAGCGCCCACGGTTTCGTGTGGCGCTCGAAGGGGCCAACGAGAAGAGCGTCGACTTCGGCTCGAACGTAGAAGGAAGCATCGGGGTCTCGAAGAACGGGTAGCTCGGAGTCCGTCGCCCGTATCGCTTCGAGATCCTCGGTGATGACGTAATGATGTTCGAGGGGAACGATGGGGAGCTTGACACCGATCATTTGACCGATCCGGTTTGCCCATTGCCCCGCCGCATTGACGACGGTCTCGGCTCGGATGTCGCCCTTCGAGGTCTTGACGAGCCAGGCATCGCCGTCTCGCTCGATCGAGGTCACCGCGGTGTGCCGGAGGATCTCGGCACCCGCGGATTGGGCTCCCTTCGCCAGCGCCTGCGAGACGCCACTCGGATCGACGTGGCCGTCGGTCGGGATGTGAGCCGCACCGACGATTCCGTCGAGGTCGACGAGCGGGAAGAGCTCCCGGGCTCGCTCGGCTGAGACCACTTCGAAAGGGAGGCCCAGACACTTTGCGATGCCCGCGCGGTGGTGGAACTCGTCGAGGCGATCCTGCGACACGGCGAGACGGACGCTCCCGCAACGATGCAAGCCGACGGGCTGTCCGGTCCCGGCTTCGAGCGTTCCGTACAGATCGAGGCTGTACTTGAGGAGCTTCATCATGTTGTAGCTCGCGGTGAACTGCGTGCAGAGGCCTGCGGCGTGCCAGGTCGAGCCGCTGGTCAGCTCGTTCTTTTCGAGGAGCAGAACGTCCGTCCAGCCGAGCTTGGTTAGGTGATAGAGGACGCTGCAGCCCCCGACGCCTCCCCCGATGATGACGACCCTCGCTTGGCGTGAAGACATTAGATTGACACCTCGGTGGGCGAAACCGGTGTGGTTGCCTGAAGGATCGCTTCCTCTTCTTCGCCCTCTTCGATCTCCCAGATCGAAATGATGGGAAAAAGCTTGGAGAACAGGACGTACATCAAGGCGAAACACGCGAACTGGGCTGCGGTCATGGAGATCTCCACCAGGCTTGGGGTGTAGATCCCAGGATCCCAGTTGAAGGACATCCGCGGGAACGAGGCCGAGGAGACCACGATGATGAACCGCTCCAGCCACATGCCGACCAATACCGACACCGACGCGATCACGGTACCGGCGATGGTCCGGGTCCGCTTGAACGCCAGGATGAAGAGCGGGATGACGAAACAACAGGCGAACATGGTCCAGAAGGGAGGCGCGAAGGGACCGAAGAGCCGCGCGTTGAAAACCGCCATCTCCTCAGGTTGATTCCCGTACCACGTCGTGAGGTGCTCGGCGAACGTGAAGTAGAACCACAAGCAAGACATCGTCAGCATCAAGAGCCCGAGGTTGTTGAAATGAATCGGGCGAAAATAGGCTTCCAAGCGAAGGACCTTCCTCAGAATGGCCATGGCGATCAAGATCGCCGCGATGCCGCTGAAAATTGCTCCCACCACGAAGTAAGGACCGAAGATAGCCGAGTGCCACATCGGAACCAGTGTCATCGCAAACACCCAGGAGACGACGGTGTGCACGGAGACGGCGATGGGAATGATGGCCACCGCCATGACACCGATCGCTTTGTGTAGAACCCGACGTTGCCGCGGTGTCCCATTCCAGCCCAGCGCCAGAGGAGCGTATAGCCAACGGCGTCGTGGGAGACGATCACGTAGCAGCGCCAGGTCGGGGATGAGTGGAAGGTAGAGATAAACGATGCTCGCCACCATGTATAGGGAGATGCAAACCACGTCCCAGATAAGGGGAGAAAGAAACTGCGGGTGCAGCAGAGGTAAATAAATGAGCTCGGGACGGCCGAGGTGCCAAAGAACGTTGCTGGCGCCCATGGCCAGGGCAAAAACCGTAATGGCCTCGGCGGCACGCGTAATGGGTCGCCGCCACTCGGCATGGGTGAGTCGTAAGATGGCGGAGATCAACGTGCCGGCATGGCTGATGCCGATGAAGAAGACGTAGTTGGTAATGTAGAGCCCCCAGTAGACGGGACGGTTCATGCCCGTCACCGCGAGGCCGTCGCGGACCTGGCGATACCATTGGTAGCCACCGAAGGCCATGACCGCCAGGAGGCACCCGACCGTGATCCAGAATGCGCGGCCGGTCTCACTAAGGGGGCGGATCAGCGGGTCTTCAATGGTCTGGGCCATTGTTGGATTTGGCGTCCGGTCTGGCACTCGCTCGCCAATCTCCTTCCTTGAGGTAGATGACCCGCGGGCCGGTGCCCAGTTCTTCGAGCGGCCGTTCGGCGCGCGGGCTGTCCGCTAGTTGGGACACCGTGCTGTCCGGATCCTCGAGGTCACCAAAAGTAATCACATCTGCCGGACAAGCTTGCGCACAAGCGGGCTGGATCTCGCGGTCCGCGATGGGACGGTCTTCTTCTTTGGCTTGATCCTTGGAGCGCCGGATCCTCTGAACACAAAAGGTACACTTCTCCATGATGCCCTTCCAGCGGACCGCGACGTCGGGATTGATCGTCTGCTCGAGCGGAGCATCCCAAGCGGGCTCCTTCCAATTGAAGTAGCGCACCGTGTAAGGGCAAGCCTGGGCGCAGGCGCGCGTTCCGATGCAGCGGGGATGGATCTGTGCATTGAGCCCGTCCGGGGTTTCGTAGGTCGCGGATACCGGGCAGACCTTCACACAGGGTGCGTCGTCGCAGTGGACACAGAGCACCGGCTTGAAGCGAACCTTCACGTTCGGGAAGTCTCCCTCTACGTACCTCTCTACACGGATCCACTCCGTGGCCCGACCGCGCGCGGTCTCCTCGGGGCCAGCGACGGGCACGTTGTTCTCGGTGCGGCAACCGACGACGCAGGCTTCGCAGCCCGTGCAGCGGTCTAGATCGATGACCATTCCCCATTTCGGCATGTCGATCGTTCCCTCAGATCTTTCGTACCCGTACCCGGGTCAAAGATAGCGACGCTTCGCCCGAGCTGGGCTCGATGTGCGGCGCGAGAACCTCGAAGACGTTGGCCCCTCGCCCACTCGCGTAGCGACCGTAGCTCGAGTGCGCTTGTCCGGCGGCCACCGCAACGACATCGGGGCGAAGTCCCTGTGTGAGGTGCGCAGCGGCTCGAATCCGTCCGTGAGGTGATTCGAGCTCCACGATTGCGCCTTCCACGACACCGAGCTCGGCGGCGGTCTCGGAGTTGAGCTCGATCACCGTCCCCCAGCGTACTCCCGTCATGGGATCGGCGAGCTCTTGAAGGAAAGGCAGGTTCGCACTCTTGCCGTCACCCAAGGACGCCGAAGGATAAACGTGTAGCCAGTAAGGGAACTCTTGCTCGGTGGTGGGCGCGTCGGTTCGCGCGTCGCGAAACGGCCCGATCTCGAACCGGTAGCGGCCGGCGGGGCCACGCGGTGAATAGGTCGTGTCCCACCAACCACCTTCTTTCAGAGCGCGGTCCCAAGACCCGGCGCCACCCAACCCGGACCAGGCGTCTCGAAGCGCTTGCTCGTAAGACGGCCAGGGAAAGGCCGAAGCCATCTCACCACCTAACTGATTGGCCAGCTGGATCAGGACATCGGGCATCGAGCGGGTGTCGTAGAGAGGGCGCTCGAAGAGTGGACCGGAAAGAGAAGCCATCGGAATACTCACGCCGGGCGAAGGCACGTCGTCGTCGAAGCGCTCGAAGGGCGTCGACTCCGGCAGAACCAGGTCCGCCAAGCCGGTCGTCTCGTCGAGGTAGGATGTGAAACCGGCAATGAACGGGATGCGGGAAAAGGCTTCGCGCAACTCGAACGCCCCGGGGAGCGTGTGGATGGGGTTGGTTCCAGAGACGAGGAGGACTTCAATGGAACGTTTTGAACTGGCCGAACTGGCCGAACTGGCAAGCTCGGTGGCGACGGAGGCCAGAGAAAGGGGCGCCGGTTCTTTCGCGGAGACCGGAGGCCAAGCGGTAAAGGGAGGCTTCGGATCCACATAGAGCCCGCCCGGCGCTCCGTAGCTCCCGAGAAGCGCATTCAAGTGCGAGACCGCGAGAGCCGTCGCCAGGCCCGCCGGACCCGATACTGCCGCGTCTCCTGCCACGACCAGGGTCGGTCGGTGTTCGGCCATCTCTCTTGCGACTCTCCGCAGTTGCTTCTCGGGAATGCCCGTCGCGTTCGAGACTCGAGACGGCTCGAAGCGAGGCAGCACGTCTTCTCGAAACGCCTCGAAGCCCTGCGCTCCTTCTTGAACGAGCTCGGCGTCGATCCAATCCTCGTGGACCAGCAGGAAGGCGAGCCCGAGAGCTAGGGCCGCTTCGGTACCGGGTCGTACCGGAAGCCATTCATCCGCGTTCGCCGCGGTCAACGAAAGCCGTGGCTCGACAGCGACTGTCTTGGCGCGCGCCCCGGGGCGGCCGCGGCGCATATGCCCGAGCCCGCGCCCGAATCGGACCGGCGATCGCAGGCCATCGACCAGAGACGCGCCGAAGGAAACGAAGTAGTTGGTGTTCTCCAGGTCGGTTGCGAAGAAAGACTCCACGCCCGTGGCCAGCCGGTGCGCTTGCAGGACTGCTTGGTCTCCGAACGGCTCGTGGATGAGACGCTGCGGGGATCCGAAAGCCATCAAGAAGCGACTGACGATCTCCGCGCGGTGCCCGTGAAGAGCGCCGGTCAGGAAGGCGAGTGAGTCGGCATCGTCGTTCTCCCGAACTTCGTTGAGAGCGGACCCGAGCCGCTCGAGCGCCTCGTCCCAGGAAATAGTCTTCCAGCGGTTCTCGCCTCGCCCACCGACGCGCAGGAGAGGCGAGCGCACACGGTCGGGGTGATAAAGCGCCTGCGGTAAAGCCTGCCCCCGCGCACAACTGCCTCCTCGAGAAATAGGATGAGCCGGATTGCCTTCTATTTTGACCAGCCGCCCGTCGATCTTTCGAGCCAGCAGGCCGCAACCACCGGGACACTGGTAACAGGTCGTCGCCAACCACTCCTCGACCCCGGGAATGAACTCCTCTTCCTCGATCAGAATCGGAATGATTTTTTCGGTGCCTGGCGCGCACGCATCGAGCAAGGAGCCGGCGGTCCCGGCAATGACCGTGCTCTTGAGGAAGTCCCGTCTTTTCATCACTAATAACTCATGTATGACAGAGGATGCAGTCGACGGGTGCGCCGCTATCTTCGTGACAGGTCACGCACCAATCCATTTTGTACTCCACGTGTCGCGCCGCCAGATCGCTCTCGGCGATAGGGCCATGACAGACCGAGCACTCGAGGCCGGCCCGGATGTGCCACTTGTGGCTGAAATAGCTGTACTGCGGTAGCTGCTCCAGGTGAACCCAAGGAATTTCTCTTTCCTTGTCGGCGTATTCGAGAAGCTTCTGGCTCTCTGGGTCCTCCTGTGGCATGAAGGCATGACACGTCACACAAAGCTCGACGCGCGGAAGCCCGGCCGCGTCGTGCTTCTCGTAGTAGGAGTGGCAAAAAGAACAGTGAATGTTGTTCTCGACATGCTGGCGGTGAGAGAAGGCAACGGGCTGTTCCGGGCTGGCCCGCGCTTCGCTCAACCAGACCATCCCTCCAGCCAAGCCCAGCACGACGAGTCCCGCCAGGGCAGCGCTCAGGAGGATGGTCTTCTTCCGCGACATGGCTGGCCCCAACGCCGGTGGCAGGTTTAGCCGAGCTCTAGCTGCTCGTGTGCCGCGCGATGAGCCTGCTGGAGGGCGGCCTGCGTCCACGGCTCTCCACCGGCGTCTGCACCCGCAAACGAGACGCGTCCGACCCTTTCGCGCCCCGCCTCTTGAGGCGGCGCGTCCACCGAGGCATGGGGGAACACGATGTAGCCGTGTCCCCAACGGTTCACGGTAATCGCCAGGATATCCTTGGCCGGGTCGAATCCCCACGGGCCGAGGATGTGCTCGAGCTCGCTCCGGATTTCGCGCTCGAAGTCTTCGAACGGTTTCTTTTCGAGCTCGTACCGGGCAAGCTTCATCTGGTCTTCTGGAGGAAGCCCCGGCGTGCGGAGGTATTTGAACATCGAAAGGATGGTCGGCTTGTCGGGGTGATGTTCGGGGCGGTAGTCGCCGACGTGTAGCGGATCGAGTGGGTGCATCCACATACAGTATCCGCCGGGAAGATACATCTCGAACGCACCCGCCTCCGCGATCGGCCGCCACTGGCGCAACATGACGTTGATGTAAAGCGCCGCCGCGTAGTTATACTGGCCGAGCGCCTTGCGCTGCGCGTCGGGGATGTCGGGGACGATATGCTTGGCAGCCATCCCCCAGGCTGCGACGATCGCGCCTCGCGCCTTGACCGAATGAACGGAACCGTCGGGCGCTGCAGAGAGGATCTCGCCGCGACTCCCTCCATCGAGCTCCTTGACCTGTATCACCGTGGACTGCAGCCGTAGCCGCACGTTGCTGCCCGCCGTGTCGAAGCGGTCGGGATGGATTTGGCCATCGAACACACCTTCGACGGTGTCCGGTCCATCGATAGCGTTCGGGGTCAGTTTCTTGAGGAGGTGACGCGCGACGCTATGATTCCCATCGGGGAATCGGTGGATCGGCTGGTAGCCGTACCGCATGAAGCCATTGTCGTCGTAAAAGCCTTCTCCATGGACACCGAAAAAACCCGGGCCGAGCTCCCAGCCGTATGTCCCGGCCAGCCCATCGCAGCCGAGCCCACCGAGATCGGTTGCGTAGATATCCGAGAATCGCACGGCGTTATCGCCCAGTCCCATCTTGTCGCGGATGTACTCCTCCCATGTCATCGATGCGAGAGCTCGATAGGGTTCTTCAACCCCGGGAAGATAGTTCTTCCGTGTGGTGTAGAGTGTCACTAGCTCGCGTTTGACTTCTTCGGACAGGGGAGACTTGGCGAAGAACTCCTCCCACGGTATGTCGTGAAACCCGTGCACGAACTGCGGGCGGATGCCGGGATAAATACGGGAGTCGAAAAACGCGGTGGAAGAGAGGCCGAAGCGCTTCCGGTAGTCGGGGTCCCGAAAAGCGACTAGCCTTTCGGCTGTGATACCGACGTCATCGAAAATCTCCGCCGCCTCCGCCGGTGCTCTCTCGGGCGCCTCGAGATCATACGTTCCTCCGTTGACGATCAAAGTAGTGTTCTTCCAGCGAAACGTGTTGCGACGCGCGTGGCCGCCGAAGTTGTCGTTATTCTCGAGCAGGAGAACCTTCGCCTCACCTCCACGTTCTTTTTGGTACACGTAGGCCGACGCGAGTCCGGCCAGGCTGGCAGCTACGACGATGAGATCGTAGTCCTCGCCGGTGTCGACGATTTCGCTGGGGAGCGTCTGGTAGATCCCATCGCGGACCCGGTGGCCGCACTCGGTCGAAGGGTCATCCTGGCCCTCGAAGCCAGAAGGGGGATGTGCCTGCCCTTGGGCTCGCACCAAACCAGGTGCGGCGAGGGCGAGTGCCGTCCCTTGGAGAAAATCCCGCCGTGTGATGGCTCGAAACATGCCGAGCCGTTCGTCATCCGAACGCTTCGATGGCATCTCTCCTCTCCTTGCTTTCGTGAACTCCGCTCGCGACGGCCCGCATGATGGTACCGAAGAGTCGGTTTTGCAAACGCCTAACACCCGAGTGTGTGTCGATAGTTACGAATCGCCGGTATTATAGGACGTGGGTTACCCGTCGGCCACCGTACCGTACTGCGACTATAATGCGCGGGTGAGGCTTCTTTCTCGCCTGCCAATATTCACCATTGCCGTCTCCTTATCATCATCGGTCCCTCGGCAAGAAAATGCGGCGTTCAGGTTCGTCGACACCACCGTGACTTCCGGGATTGATTTCACCCACGTCACCGGTGCCTCCGGGGAGAAGTACATGGTCGAGACGATGGGCGCCGGCGCGGTGTTTTTCGACTACGACGGAGATCTCGACTCCGACCTCTACTTGGTGAACGGCGGTGTGCTTCCTGGATTCGGACCTCAAGAACCGATAAACGGCGCCCTTTACAGGAACGACGGTAAAGGACATTTTTCTGACGTCACCGCTTTTTCCGGGCTGACCTTTGAGGGCTACGGTATGGGCGCCGCGGCGAGTGATTACGACAACGACGGCGACCTCGATCTCTACGTTACCGAGTTTGGGCCCAACCGACTCTTCCGCAACAACGGAGACGGGAGTTTCGGCGAGGTGGCAGAGCGGGCCGGAGTCGTCAACCCCCTTTGGAGCGTGGGGGCGAGTTGGTCCGATCTCGATGGCGACGGCAACCTGGACCTCTATGTATCGAACTACCTGGATTTTGGCTTCGACAACAATCCCAATTGTTCGCAGCGAAAAGGGGGGAAGGTTCTCCGCTCTTACTGCCTCCCCGACGCCTTCCGCGGGCTGACCGACGCCTTGTACCGCAATCGGGGCGACGGAACGTTCGAAGACCTAAGTCTGCAGGCGGGTATCGCAACACCGACAGGCAAAGGTCTCGGTGTCCTGGCGTTCGACTACGACGGGGATGGCCGGCGCGATCTTTACGTAGCCAACGATACCGTCCCCAATTTTCTCTATCGAAACCAAGGGGATCTCTACTTCACCGAAGAGGCTTTACTATCCGGGGCGGCCTACGACGGAGATGGCCGCGCTCTCGCGGGTATGGGCGTCGATACCGCTGACTACGATCGAGACGGAGATCTCGATCTTTTCGTCACTAACTTCCAAGGTGAGCTCAACACCCTTTACCGGAACGACGAGGGCGGCTTCTTCACCGATGTATCTTCCTACGCAGGAATCGGTCGGCCCTCGATTCGCGCACTCGGGTTCGGCGCCGCCTTTGCCGACTTGGACAATGATGGGTTCGTCGACATCGCCGTGGCAAACGGACACGTTCTGGACAACACCGCCGAATTAACCGAGGGTTCGGCTTACCCTCAGAGGAATCAACTCTTTTGGAATCGAGGCGATGGTCGCTTCGATGAGATCCTAAAAGCCGGCCCGGGATTCGAGTTGGTGAAGGTCGGTCGAGGGTTGGTGGTAGCGGACATTGAAGGAGACGGTGATCTGGATCTGCTTTTTACCAATTCGAATGACCGGCCCGACTTGCTGATGAACGAGACCTCGACCGGCAATGCAGTTCGCCTTCTGCTCATCGGACGTCGGTCGAACCGCGACGCAGTCGGGGCTCGTTTGGTCGTCGATCGGGAACGTGAAGAACTCATGGTCACCGAAATCCGCGCTGGCTCGAGCTATGCATCCCAGAACGAACTGGTAGTTCATCTTGGTCTGGGTCCCAAGACCGAGCTTCCGAGTGTGCGTATCCATTGGCCGGGCGCCGGCGAGGAGACTCTTGGCCCCCTGCGCGCGGGTGAGTTGGCCCTGGTAGTCGAGGGATTAGGAGTCGTCGCGAGGTTTCCCTTCCGATAGCTCAGGCGTCGTTAACGTTCGAACAAGGAGGCAGAAAACGCTCATGTCCAGAATAGCTTTCGGCTTGGCGCTGCTCCTGCTCGGCTTCGGTCCCAAATCGCCCGAAGATGAATCGTGGGATGTCACCCAGCCTCGCGGGGAAACGAGGGAGATCGATTTTGTAACCAGCGAAGGAACGTGGATGTCGGTGGACGTGTCTCGCGATGGACGCTGGTTGGTGTTCGATCTTCTCGCTCACATTTATCGTGTCCCCATTGCGGGAGGCGAAGCCCAATGTCTCACCCAAGGGAGTGGCATCGCGGTCAATTACCATCCTCGTTTTTCTCCCGACGGACGTTGGATTGCTTTCGTTTCCGACCGCCAAGGGCAGCAAAACCTCTGGATCATGGAGGCCGATGGGTCCAACCCGCGCGCCGTAGTGGTCGATGACAAAGTTCGGATCTCCCAGCCGGCTTGGACGCCGGACGGGGAGTACATCGTTGTCCGCCGCCGCGAGCTTTCTCAGCAGTTCCGACCCTCCAAAAACGAAGTCTGGATGTATCACCGGGAGGGCGGACAGGGCGTGAAGCTCATCGATAAGAAACAACCAGGTGCGAGGTGGCCATCGGTCTCGCCTAACGGCAGGCACCTCTATTTCCACGTCTTCACCGGCGGCGACAAGCCGGGAGGACACGGGGATCCCTTGGCCGGCTTCTGGCAAGTTCGACGGTGGGATTTCCGCACCGGCCAAGTGCGGGAGCTAACCGCAGGGGCATCGGCGCAGCAGGTGCGAAGCTCGAGCGGTGGCGCCTACGCGCCGGAGATTTCGCCGGACGGTGAGACGATTGCATTCGGACGTCGTGTCCCCGACGGGACAATCTCTTACAAGGGACATCGGTTCGGACCTCGGACCGCGCTTTGGCTACGCGACCTCGAGACGGGCTCGGAACGGGTTCTCATGGATCCGATGGAGCGGGACCTGACCGACGGCGATCCCACGTTGAGGATCCTGCCCGGCTATGCGTGGAGTCCCGACGGCACTTCGATCTTTCTCTCTCAAGGGGGCAAACTGCGGCGGGTCGTTGTCGCGACGGGTAGCGTGGAAACCATTCCGTTCACGGCGCGCGTGAAACGGACGATCTCGGAGCAGGCTTACGCTTCTTGGCGGCTGACCGACGAACCCTTGAAGGTTCGTTTCCCGCGCTGGCCAACCGCTTCTCCGGATGGCGGACGCGTCGTTTTCCAAGCAGTGGGGAAGCTCTGGCTTCAAGATGTTTCCGGGGGAGCGCCGCGCCGGCTCACTGCACATGACTTCGCTCCCTTCGAGTACTCACCGGCCTGGTCGCCGGACGGTCGATGGCTCGCCTTCACGACATTTGATGAAGCACAGAGAGGAAACCTGTGGAGAGTCGCTGCGACGGGAGGGGGTCTCGAG
Source organism: Candidatus Marinacidobacterales bacterium (assembly GCA_965219415.1). Lineage (GTDB taxonomy): Bacteria > Acidobacteriota > Vicinamibacteria > Marinacidobacterales > DATDRI01 > CBDCNP01. Next base: position 3,739,526 of record CBDCNP010000002.1, on the reverse strand, counting down.
AGACTGACTCCCACCTCCGGGGAGTACTTCAATCCGGTTTGGAGCCCGGACAGCCAGTTCATCGTCATGGTACGTGGGGCAGGAGCGAGCGCCCGCGAGCGCGCGATACTCGACAACCCATGGTACGAGCTCGTAAGAATCAACGCTTCGGGTGGTAGCGTTGTGCATCTCGCCGAAGTACGTAGCCCGCCTTGGGAGTTTTGGTCGCTAGAGCGTTCACCGATCGTGCGGCCACTCTTTGGACCGGAAGGTCGGGTGTTCTTCACCGAAAAAGTGAAACAGGGCTCGGATGAGGACGAGCGTCTTAGAAGCGATCTCGTCTCGATCCGGGAGGATGGAACCGATCGTCGGGTCCACCTGAGATTTCCCTTTACCGACGAGATGGCGCCTTCCCCTGACGGAAAGCACATCGCCTTCCAGGAGGGAGACAATCTCTATCTCGCGCCGTTTGCCTGGAACGGAGTCGGCGCCGAGGTACCACTCTTGAACAGAAGAGACCCCGCTTGGCCGGTGACCATTCTGAGCGAGACGGGCGGGCTCTTTCCGCGCTGGCGGAACGAGAAGTCCATCGAGTTCGGAAGCGCCGATCAATACGTTACCTACGCCATCGATTCAAAGGAAAAGAGCTCGGTGACGCTCGACCTCGAGGTGCCCCGCTACCAACCGAATGGAACTCTCGCTTTTACAGATGCTCGCATCATCACCCTCGATGAAGGCGAGGTGATCGCGGAAGGCGACGTCGTCGTCGAGGGAACACGCATCCGTTGTGCTGGAGATTGCGATACGTCGATCGCGGATCGCCTCGTGGACGCCAGAGGAAAGTTCATCATTCCGGGTTTCGTTGACATGCATGCGCACCGTCACTCGGAGCCACGCGGCTTCCTACCGATGAAGGACTATGAGGTCGCCTCCTACCTTGCCTACGGGGTCACCACCACGCTCGAGAACTCGGCGTGGTCTCAGAACACGTTCCCCATCGCGGACCTGATCGAGGCGGGGTTGGTCGTCGGCCCACGGACGTTCAGCACCGGAGATCCGCTCTTCCGCAGTGACTGGTCCCGATCCAACGAGATCAAAACCTACCAGGACGGCATCCGTTGATCCCGGTCCCGATCTATGGCGACGTCGCGCAATTTTTCGGCAAGGCCAAGGCGGTTTACTCGCCGACGTTTGTCGTTGGCGGCCCTGGTCCTTGGAACGAGGAGTACTTTTATCAAGAGCGTGACGTATGGAAGGACGAGAAGCTCCGTCGCTTTGTGCCGTGGAGGCAGCTCGTCCCTCACACGCGTCAGCGAGTGCTCCGCCCGGTGACCGACTATAGTTTCCCACTATTGGCCCAAGGGTTGGCCGACATCATCGCCGAGGGCGGTCACGGAGCCATCGGTTCTCATGGCCAACAACATGGCATCGCGTCCCACTGGGAGATCTGGATGGCGGCGTCCGCACTCGGCCCGATGGGAGCGCTCGAATTGGCAAGCCGAGACGGCGCATACTTTCTTGGAGTCGATCAGGCTCTGGGCTCCATCGAGGCCGGAAAACTCGCCGACCTCATCGTGCTAGTGCTAGACTCCGATCCGCTTGCCGACATTCGCGCCACCGCGGATATCGATATGGTGATGAAGGGTGGCGTCTTGTATGACGGGGAAACCCTGGACGAAATCTGGCCACAGGCCAAGACTTTTGGAGACTATCCATGGTTGAACCCGCGAATCTATTTGTCGGACGATCGCCCGACAGACTACTGGGATAAAAAGAGGTAGAAATGGATCGCATGGAGAAAAAACCCAAGATAGGCACCCTCTCGGTTTGGGCTGGAGAGGAGGGAGACTGGCAACGCGCCACCCAAGTCCCCGTTGTCCATAGCGTTTCGTTCGGGTATCCGGATCTCGACGAATGGTTGAAAGTCGCCAAGTCCGAGGAGCCGGGTCACATCTATGGCCGGCAGTCGAATCCCACCGTCCAAGCTTTCGAAGAAAAAGTGCGCGCGCTCGAAGGTGCCGACGCGGCGACCAGCTTTTCCACTGGTATGGCGGCCATCACCAGCACCTTCTACGGGCTACTTTCTTCGGGAGACCGTGTCGTTTCCACGAAGGACACCTACGGAGGGACGAGCAAGCTATTCCTCGAGTTTTTTCCGCGCGTCAAAATGGAAGCGACGCTTTGCGAGACGACAGATCCCGAAGCGATCGAAGCCGCTATCGCTCGCGGGTGCCGGATCCTATACCTCGAGACTCCGACCAACCCGACGATGAAATTGGTCGACATCGCCCATTTTTCGAGAGCGGCGCACGAAACAGGAGCTCTCGTTGTTGTCGACAATACCTTTGCGACACCGATGAACCAGAGGCCTCTCGAGTTGGGGGCCGACTTGGTTGTCCACAGCGCAACGAAATTTCTTGGCGGACATGCGGACGCTTTGGGAGGGGTGGTCTGTGGAAGGCGCGATCTCATACGGAAGATATCGCACTACCGCGAGATCACCGGACCCTCGCTTCATCCCATGGCGGCTTACCTCCTGCTCCGCGGGGTGAAGACACTGCATCTCCGCATCCGCCAGCAAAACGCCAGCGCGCTCGAGATTGCCCGCTTCCTAGAAGGACATTCCGCTATCGAGCGAGTCTACTATCCGGGGCTCGAGTCCGATCCGCACCATGAGATCGCCCGCCGACAAATGACGGGATTCGGCGGCATCCTCAGCTTCAAGTTGAAGGGAGGCTTCGAACGGGTTCGGGAATTCCTACCGCGGCTCCGCTACGCACACCTTGCCGCGAACCTCGGAGCGGTCGAGACCATCGCCGGTCCTCCCGCGACGACGAGTCACGTCGAGCTCACCCCCCAAGAGCGCGAATCTTTGGGAATTCCCGAGGGGCTCGTCCGTTACTCGGTGGGGATCGAAGACACCGAAGATCTCATCGCCGATTTGGAACAGGCGCTTCAAACCTGAATCCCGATCGGTCTTTACTCTGCTCCAGTTAGGAAAAAAAGCCCCGGGGCCAAGCCCCGGGGCGAGGGATTTCGCGATCGGTTAAGTTAGAACTGGAACTTCACGCCGAGCTGTAGACGTCGCGGGGGAAGGAAAACGCTGCGGACTCCGAAGCCGGACGACGTTCCGAGGCGACTCTCGACGCTCTCGTTGGTGCCTGCATTGAAGAGGTTCAGGAAGTCGAAGAACACTCCAACTCTGGCCTGCGGGCCAATAGCGAAGAGTTTCTGCAACCTGACATCGAGCAGGTTCCAGTCGTCCCACTTGACGGCTCCCGTCTCTCGTCTCGGCATTGATTTCGGTGGACAACCCCGTCTCAGGGACCCGGACCCGGCGCGCATACGCCTTGCCGGCCTGAAGGGTGTAGTTCAAGGCCAAGAGGAAATCTTGCGGGAATTGGTAGAGGAACTGCGACTTGAACATCCAGGGTCGTTGGCCGTTCAGCTGGCCTTCCATGTTGACGAAGTCGTTAGGATTCTGGCCGAAGGAGGAAAAGACCAACGCCGTAGACTGGCCTCCGGTGGTGCTTCCCCTGCCAGAGGGTAGGATCCCAAAGGTATCCGTGTAGGAGAATGATGTGTTGGTCTGCCAGTTGTCGGACATCCTCTTGATAAATTGCACCGTGAAGGCGTGGATCCTGGTGTTCATTCTTTCGTCGTTGGTAATTTCGAAGAACCTATCCCCGGGGCCGGACAGCAAATTTAGGACGGGTATCGTGGCGCCGGTAGCGTCCGCCCCCTGGTCGTCGATGTAGGTCGCTTCCTCGTACACCCCACGGATGTCGTTCCATGCAGCATAGTCTCGTCCCCGCTTGTAAGCGTAGTTCACCGAGAGGGCGAGGTCGCTCGAGAGCTCCCGTTCGAACCCGACGATAACTATTACTCTTCCGCTCCCATAGCCTTGGATTCCTGACGATTCGCCTCTCGTTTCGTCCAAGATTTTCATTCGCTCTCAACCCTACGAAGTTCCCTACCGAAAACGTATAATACCCACATCTTCGGTAGGCCTGTCGCACACCACAAGTTATGGTGTTTCTGGACAGGAACTAACTAGCCACTTTCATGTTGTGATATTGGTCGGTCCGCTTGAAGCTCTCGCTGAACGGTGTCGACGGCTCCAGTAAAAGTAAACGGGAACCCCCAAAGCGAGAATCCCCAGACCGGAGAAGGATTCGAGGGGCCGCTCGATCAGGCTGTTGATCGCTACCCCGGCCAAAGACACGAGGAAGAAACCGGGCACGAACGGGTACGCCCAGACGCGGTAGGGCCGGAGGAGATTGGGCTGCGTGCGCCTCAAAGTAAAGACACTGGCAGCGGCCGCCATATACATGAGGACCGCGGCGAAGATCGTGTAGGTGATGAGCTGCTCGAAGGTGCCCGAAAGGGCAAGCCCACAGGCCCATAGGCACTGGAGCCAAAGAGAAATGTGCGGGGTACGGTACTGCGGATGCACGCGGGCCACGGATTTGAAGAAGAGCCGATCCTTGGCCATGGCGTAGTAGACCCGGGCCCCGGTCAAGATCGTTCCGTTGGTGGAGCCAAAGGTCGATACCAGGACGGCCGCGGCAATGAAAGCAGTCGCCGTGGGACCGAAAAGCGTGGAAGCCGCCTTGTCTGCCACCCGCAGCACCCCTTGCATTTCGGGGATCGGTAGCGCCAGGAAGTAGACGGCGTTGGTGAGAAGATAAAGGACGGTCACTCCCGCCGTTCCCAAGACCAGCGCCCGAGGCAGAGTCCGGCCCGGATTCTTGATCTCCCCGGCGGAGAAATTGAGACTGCTGAACCCGTCGAAGGACCAGATGACAGCGATCAGAGCCAGGCCGAAACCGCTCAAGAGCGAGACTCCCTCCCCCGAGTGGGTCTCCATCGAGAAATCCGAAACGGAGCCACGGGCAAACCACAGTCCGAACAGAATCAAGGCAGCGAGAGCCGCCACTTTGAGGACGGTGGAGACGTTCTGAATGATGGCACCGGAGCGCAGCCCGATCACGTTCATCGCGGTGAGAAAGACAATCACTGCCACCGCTACGATCTGCCCGGCGGAAAGCGTAAGAGTGCTGCCCGCAAGCTGCATCGATGCAATGATGTTCTCGGTACCCAGGCTCGGAGCGAAATAGCCGAGGTAGACGGCGAATCCCGTCGCCAGCCTCGCAATGGACCCGGGCTGATAGACCAGAAAGATGATCCAGCCGAAGAGAAATGCAGACAGCGGGCCGTAGGCCTCCCGGAGATAAATGTACTGCCCCCCCGCCTCCGGCATAGCCGCTCCGAGCTCGGCGTAGGTGAGGGCCCCGGTCATGGCAATGAGTCCCCCAACGACCCAGGCGAGCATCAGGAGCGGCGCCGAAGGGAGAAACTGGGCCATGACCCCGGTGGTGAGAAAGATCCCGGAGCCGATGGTCACCCCCATCACGATGAAGGTCGAGTCGAGGAGACCGAGACTTCGGACGAGCCCGGGAGCCGTGTTTTGCTCTACCACCTGGGTGAGTAAGAGCTACCCGCCGAGTCCCGCATACTTGCAGACGATCTCGGTAGCTCGCACCAGTCCACGGACGGCGAGCCGGGTGGGCTCTTCCATCAGATCTCCGTTCTCGTCCAAGGTTCCCATTCCCGGGCCCAAGAACATATTCCCGCTGTAGACCATCGCCCCGTAGATACCCATCGCGTCTTGAGCGGACGCGATCGGGTTCGTGTTCCCATACAGATCCTCGACGCTGGAAATGGGTATGCCAAATTTGTCGTCCTTCCAGGTTTGCTCGTAATTCAGTTCGGTGCCACCCATCGTATAGGATTTGGTGATGATGAAGTTTTCCTTGAATCGGCTCGGTTGGAAGGAGTCGAATTCCTCCAAGATGATCCGATGCATTTGATCGATGGGCTTCTTGATCTTCTCCGGTTTGTCGCGCAGCATCTTCAAGACGGCGATGAGGCCCACCACCGAGTCTCTACCTGGATCGGCCATCGAGAAGACGGCTTTTCCGTGAGAGGAAACCCCACCGGTCTTCTCCCCGCCGAGTCCCAGTCCCTTGCGGATGGGGACCATGACTTCCTCGGTCCCGATGATGAGACCGCTGATAGGGGCGCGGCAGGCCTTGTCCATGCTCCACACCATCACGTCGGCTCCGAAGTCTGCTGGACCTAGGCCGATGACCGGACAACAGCTGGCGCCATCCACCACGTACGGAACGTCGAAATCCTTGGCAAGCTTTCCGATGAGCTTCTTGAGCTTGGGAATGCCGTTCTCATCCTTGTCGCCGTAACCAAATCCGGGGGTGTCGTACCCGATGCTCTCGAAACCCACCAACTGACTCGCGTGTCTCGCCGCCGTCTCGGCCATCTTCTTATGGGACATCACCGCGTCCGTAGTGGTGAGAAGGGGTACGGGGTTGAACCGGATTCCGTGGACTTCATACTTGGCGCCTTCGAGTCGCACAAAGACCGAATCGAGGTTGGGTAGGCTCTTGGCCTCCACCCCCAGCTCTCCGGCTGTGACACACCGGTCGATGATTAGATTCTTGTACCTCGGCGGGAAGGGTCTTCCGTAGCCGGCCATGAAGTCGAAATCCTCGCCATACGGCGCGATGTACCGGGCACGGTACGCCTCGCCTTTTCTCAAGTTAGGAGGGGCGAAGAGCGTCTCGAAGGACGCCCGCAGGGCCATTTCACAGGTGTTCGTCACTCCGACGTCGTATCCGTCTCCGTAGACGTCCTTGACGATCTCTCGCAGTTCGTCCTCCGCTTTTCTGAGCGGGAGCATCGGGCCACGGTTCGCTTCGATAATGGCGTCTAGAACATAAGGAGGGAGCGGACCAGGACAAGAGGAGCTTCCCGCATACAGTCCGAGCTTCCCTCTCCAAGGTTCCAGGCCGATCTCCTTGGCGGCTTGTCTAGCTTCTTCGAGGATCTTGGGGGTACTCTCGTAAATGTGCTGATACCACTGAAACCTGTACTTGGGCGTCATGGAAAGGCCTCCGTGTCAAAAACGGGGAAAGGTTATTTGTTCGCCTCACCGCACGCAAGAAAATAACCTACGACCGAATCTAATACTAGCTCCATATACGGGTTGAGTTGATGGCGTCGCTGGCAATTAGTCATACACGTCGTGCCCGGTACCTCGTCAGTACTCGCGGCCCACTTCTTTGACGCCGGGCAGGACCAGCCCCTGCGGGTCGTACCATGGCACTCCGTTGCGGATTGTCAGAACGACGAAATTCATCCATGTTGATGTCCGCAAGTGGATTGCCGTCGATGACCAGAAGGTCGGCCAGTTTGCCAGGCTCGACGGTGCCGAGTTCGCGTTGCTGACCAAGTATTTCCGCACCGGTCTTGGTTGCCGCGGAGATGGCTTGAATCGGTGTCATGCCAATCTCCACCAACGCCGACATCTCATGCCACATTGCCTCTGTATTGAAATTTAGTGGGCTTCCGGAGTCGGTGCCTATACCCATATAGGCCCCGGCCTCGATGAACTGATGCGCCGAACGACGCGCATTGCGTGTTTCCGTACCAATCTCCCGGAAATAGCTGAGCCGATGAAGGTCTCGGAACGAATCCAGGACTTCGGCATAGATATCAGGTGGCATGTCTCGCTCGAGCAGCGGATCCTGGAGACGCTCAGGAAAACTAACGGTCGCCGGATAGATCCAGATACGGTGGGAGACCGTTTGAACAATGGGAATCTGGCGGTGTGAGATCGTCGAGACCAGATTGTCATCGTAGGGCGGATTGCGGGCGGAGCCCACGTGTTGCAGCACGTCCACACCGGCCTTAATAGCATTGCGTATTTCGTCCGGTTGATAGACGTGCGAGTGAACCTTGACGCCATGCTTGTGAGCTTCATCCACAACCGCTGTCAGGTCCTCGAGCGTCAGTCCCTCCCAGGTCTTGATGACATCGGCGCCCTTCTCGATGTTCTCCCGGGTCTTGTCGCGTGCTTCAGCGGGGCTTGCGATGACGTGCTCATACTCCGGTGGAATGCCCTCCAACACACCGACGTTGCGTACCGCATCCGGCATCCGGGAGATCCAGGGCCCCGAAATCGTGAGACGGGGGCCTGGAATATCGCCAGCTTCGATGCGTCGCCGAGTCTCCAGGATGTGGAACGGAGCACCGAGGTCCACCGCGCTGGTCACTCCAGCCCGCATCAGTTGTTTGGCAGCAATGGGCATCACTTCCGGCAAACGGACCGTGCCCTTGAGAAAGCGGTAGTACCGGGTGTAGTCACCATGTCCGATCAGGTCGAGATGGATGTGCAAATCGATCAGCCCGGGCATCATGGTTTTGCCACGGGTGTCGATGATGTGGGCTCCTGCCGGAATTTCGACCGCACGTCGGTTATTTGCGGCAACGATGCGCCGGCCGTGCATGACAACGACGGCGTCATGGATTGGCTCTGCCTCATAGCCGTCCAGCAGCATGCCGCCGACCAGTGCGATAGGACGATCAGTATGTGCCCCTGGGGCAAACTCAACGCCAGCCGGCCGGGCCGGCGACGTCTGCAGACAGAACCAGAGCATCAGTAGCTTTCGCATCACGCCTCCTCTCCCCCTCCCATCGTCGCCGCATTCGCGGACAGGGCCGGGGCGTAGCCAGCAGTGACCCATACACTCATTCGTTGCGGCGAATCATAGGAAGTTAAACTCGGGTGCCAGCGGTTATAGCACGGCAATTGGCACTGTTGGGGTTCGTAGCTGTAACTGGAGATCTATTCAAATCTGTTCAAAAAAAAGGCGATTTAGCGGGTACACTCTTTCAGTAGCGTCAAAAGAAAAAATCCGAAATCCGAGGGAGGGTCCGGTCGAGAAACTCGTCCTATTGAGGGAGGAACACCTGAACCAGTCCAAATCGCGTGACCGGCTGGTTGTGAATCTAGGAGGTCTTCGCGTTTCGGGCGACCAAGCCTTGCGAGAGCCAAGAATGGGGGAGGACTTACAGTGCTGGGGACCTGAATGTCGGCCGGGACTCCCGGCAGACTCGGCTCGGACATGGCCTTGCACAACCCCCTTGGACGGAAGCCTACGCTAGCGGTCGCGCCCCCGTCAGGAGCCCATTCGGGCGAGACGGATGCGGGCCGCCTCGAACTTCGGGTCTAATTGGAGGGACGTTTCGAAGAGGACGCGAGCTTCCTCGGTGCGTCCCAGACGGAGTAGCGCCAGGCCGAGATTGTAGGCGTACTGTGCGTTTGACTCGTCTAGTTTCCTGGCTTCGCGAAAGGCCTTCTCGGCTTCACCGAGATCGCCCTTTCCTCCCAACACAGTGCCTAGAGAGTTCCAGTAGGGCGCTGTCTCGGGCTCCAGCGCGACCGCTTCCCGGAGGACCCGCACCGACTGCTCTAACTCTCCGAGATCGCGGAGAAGCTCACCAAGCTGAACACGAAGTAGGGCATCGTCGGGCACCAGGGGAAGCGCCGCCTCGTAGGCCCGGCGCGTCTCCTGCGGATTCTCGAGGAGGCGCCAAACCCGCGCCTCGCGTTTGAGAAGACCGGCGTCATCGGGATTGGCCGCCTGCCCTTCTTGGAGAGCAGCCACCGCTCCTCGAAGATCATCGGTGCCGGCGCGACACTCGGCGAGTGCCTCCCACGCCGCCGCGTAGCCCGGCTGATATTCAAGTGCGCGTTCGAAATGAATTACGGCTTGCTGGTATTGCTTGGAGGCCAGCAAGGAGCGGCCCAGATAGTAGTGGACTTCGAAACTATCGATGACGCTGAGCAACTTCTGAAAGGCCTCGATGCTCCCGGTGAGATCCTCCTTGCGAAAGAGAGTGAGGCCCTCGCGTAGCAGGAGGTTTGCAGCTCGGAACTCCTCGATCTTGTCCTTGGGATCGGCCCCGGCGGATCCTGTCGTCGAAGCCTTTCCTCCGACATAGCCCAACGCTCCCAGCTTCTCGAGAAGATCGAGAGGCACCTCACCGAGTCCCGGCGCGGATCCGGACGTCGCCACGTCCGCCTCGAGAAAAAGGGCCAGCTCGGAGCGGAGGGCCTCGGCTCGCGACGCCTCCGACCTCACCATGTTCCGCGTCTCCATAGGATCCCGCCCCAGGTCGTAAAGCTCCGGCCGCGGCGCCTCGATGTACTTCCAGCTTCCCTCGCGTAGAGAGCGGAGATCGCTCCATCCGAAATGGAGAAGCGGGATTAACGTCTCGGCATAAGTTGGTTCCTCGGACAGTTCTTCCCTACCCCTCAGCGCTCCGGCGAGGCTGCGCCCGGAGAGCTCGATCCCCGCAGGAAGGCTCGTGCCTACCAGGTCGAGGACGGTGGGAAACAGGTCGACGGTCCGAGCGGTAACGCCGAGACGCGCACCCGGAACCACGCCCGGTCCACGAAAGAGTAGCGGCACGGCAAGAGTCGATTGGTAGACGAAGAATCCGTGAAGCGTTTCCCCGTGATCTCCCAGACCCTCGCCGTGGTCGGACGTTACGATCAGGAGCGTGTCGTCTCGTAGGCCAAGGTCTTCGAGGGTCGTGTCGATACGGCCGATCAGCTCATCGGACCACGCCACCTCGCCGTCGTAGAGCCGGTCGGCGTATTCGGAGGCATAGGGTTCGGGAGGTTCGTAGGGCTCGTGCGGATCGTAAAGATGGATCCAGGCGAAGAGTCGCTCGTCGCTGCGATTCAAATCGAGCCAGTTGATGGCCTCGTCGGTAATGATGTCCCCACCCTTTTGGAGCGTTTGGAGGAAATGCGTATCGTCACCGTCGGCCTTCTCGAACTGAGCAGAATAGAGGTCAAAGCCCCGGTCGAGACCCGACTGTGTCTCGAGGACGACGGAAGACACGAAAGCCGCGGTGCTGAAACCGGCGGTCTTCAAGACCTCGGCCAGGAGCGGGATTCCGGCGTCAAGCGTAGGTGAGACATTGTCGCGGATGCCGTGTTGCGAAGGTAAAAGGCCAGTAAACAAAGAGACGTGGGAAGGGCGAGTCAGAGGAGCATGAACCGTGGCGTCGGGAGCCATGGCTCCTTCTTTTGCCAATCGGTCCATGTGTGGCGTGGCCACGTCTTTGTTGCCATAGCTCCCCAAACGATCGGCGCGCAGTGTGTCGATGGTGACGAGGACGACGTGCCGCGCCGTCGGCGGTGGCTCATCCGGTGAGAGCCAACGGCATGATGTGGCCAAGAAGCCCGCCACCAGCAGGGCAATGCCGGCCGCCGATCCGGTAGCGATTTGCTTTGTCGTCATGGGTATCATTATCATCGTCGGTCCGGGCACTGTCCAAGGGCGTTTCAACGGACAGAAGGAGGGGCTGGACATGGTGAACAAGGTCAAGGAGCGGACACGGCTCGTGGCCGACGACTACAATCCAATGACGGCGCCGCGCTATACGGACATCGCTACCTTCATGCGCGCCCCGCTCGTCCGCGATCCGTCGGAAGTGGACATCGGCCTCATCGGCGTGCCTTTCGACCTCGCGGTTACGAATAGGACCGGCGCTCGACATGGCCCTCGCGAGATGCGCAACAGCTCGAGTCTGATGCGCGCCATCCACCACGTGACCAAGATCAATCCCTACCAGCTCTGCCGCGTTGCCGATCTGGGCGACGTGCTGCTGACGCATGGCTACAACGTGGAGGAAGCGCTCGAAGATATTGCGGAGTTTTACCGAAAGGTGCATGCCGCGGGTGCTGCTCCCTTGAGCGCGGGAGGCGATCACTCCATCACCCTGCCCATCTTCCAGGCCATCGCCGCGGATCGACCGGTGGGGATGGTGCACGTCGACGCCCATACCGATACGTGGGATGAGTTCCTCAACTGCAAATTCACGCATGGCGCGCCGTTCCGACGGGCGGTCGAAGAGGGTCTGCTCGATCCCAAGCGAGCGGTGCAGATCGGCATACGCGGCGCCCAGAACACCGAGGAGGGGTGGACCTTCTCGATCGAAAACGGCATGCGCGTCATCTTCATGGAGGAGTTCACCAAGTTGGGCGTGGACGCCGTCATCAAAGAAGCGCGACGGGTCGTGGGCGACGGCCCAACGTACATCTCTTTCGATGTAGATGGTCTCGACCCGGTCTACGCGCCCGGCACCGGCACTCCCGAGGTCGGCGGGTTGACCACTGTCGAAGCGCAAATACTGATCCGCGGTCTACGAGGCTTGGATCTCGTTGGCGGGGACGTGGTGGAAGTGGCACCGCCCTTCGACCCGAGTGGCAATACCGCCCTCGTCGGCGCCACGATGATGTATGAGATTCTCTGTGTCCTCGCCGAAGCGGTCGCAACGCGCAAGGAAAGGTAGCATTCAGCCATGCGAGTAGCCATTAGTGTTCTAGCCAGTCTGCTCGTTGCTGCGAGCCTTGTCGCACAAGACTCGGCGCCACGTCCGATGACCGTGGACGATGGTCTGAACATGATCCGCATCGCGGACGTGCTCATGTCCCCGGACGGCGAATGGGTTTTCTTTTCCAAATCGGAGCTCGATTGGGACGAGAACAAGAGGAAGAAGAAATATTACATGGTTCCCGCCGGAGGCGGGGAGGCCATTCAGTTCATTGGCGACGCAGGCGGCGAATCGTTCCGGTTCTCTCCGGACGGCAAGTATCTCTCTTTTATTAGGCCCGTCGATGACAATGACCAGGTCTATTGGATGAGGACCGCTGGCGGCGAGGCTACGAAACTCACCGATCACAAGAACGGAGTCGAGTCTTACAAATGGTCTCCGGACGGGCGTGGCATCGTCTTCACCGCCGACGAAGCGCTGAGCGAGGAAAGGCAAAAGGAGCACGATAAGGGGGCGGATGCGTACTACGTCCGTGAGGGTCCGCATGGCCGAGAGGAAGGAAGCTGGCGGAACCTCTGGACGTTCGACCTTTCTTCCATGGACGAGACTCGCCTCACCGACAAAGAGCTCGTCATCACGGACTTCGACGTGTCGCCGGACGGCCAGCGGGTGGTTTTCGCGGCGGCGCGCCAGCGGCTCTCGAACTATTTCTACTTGTCCGAGCTCTATCTGGCCAACACACTCGAGAAGAAGGTTGTCCGTCTCACCAACAACAACGCCGGCGAGAACAACGTTCTCTGGGCGCCGGACGGGAAGACGATTGCTTACAACGTGCCCTCTGACCAGGATCACGATCTGACGAACGGGTTTATCTGGGTCATGAACCCGGACACGAGTGAGAAGAGCAAGCTCGAAGGACAGAACCAGGGCAGGATGTCGAGCCTTACCTGGTCAGCGGACAGCAAGAGCCTTCTATTCAATGAGGCGCGGCGTACGAACAGCAATCTCCATCGCATCGACGTGGCGTCGGGACGCGTCACTGACGTCACGGCCGTCAGCGGTACGCTCCGCGCCCTCGATTTCTCGAAGGATCGAGCAAGAATGGTCTACTCGTTCAACGACTTCAACACACCGAACGATTTGTATTTCTCTTCAGTGGATGAGCTCAATCCGGTTCGACTGACGCACGCGAATCCGTGGATCGAGGAAGAGATCCTCATGGCGAAGTCGGAGATCGTCCGCTGGAAGAGCAAGGATGGGATGGAGATCGAAGGGGTGTTCTATCTCCCCGGAGATTACCAGGAAGGAACGAAGGTTCCCTTGATGCTTCACATCCACGGCGGCCCGCCGGGCCATTACGGCAACTGGTTCCGGCCCAGCTTCCATATCTATGCAGGCCTGGGATATGCGTCGCTCGGATCCAATATCCGCGGTAGCGACAGCTACGGTGACGAGCTTTTGACCGCGCTCATGGGTGACGTGGGTGGTGGTGAGTACGAAGACCTCATGACCGGCGTCGATTACGTGATCGCAGAGCGCCACGTCGATCCCGAACGTCTGGCGCTGCGCGGTTGGAGTTGGGGAGGGATCCTAGGGAGCTGGGTCATCACTCAGACGGACCGCTTCAAGGCCGCGTCCTTGGGAGCCATGGTCGGAAGTTGGACCGCGGAGTCCGGCCCCGGGCTCAGCTACGACCTCAGGATTCACTATATCGATGGCGAGCATTGGACGAACCCAGAGGAATGGCGCCGGGTTTCCTCACTTTGGTACGTCAAGAACGTCACCACCCCGACGATCCTGCTCCACGGGGATCGCGATCTGGTCAGTACCGCCAACCAGGCCATGATGTTCTTCACTGCTCTTAAAGACATCGGCAAGGCGCCGGTGCGCTACGTGAGATTCCCACGCGAGCCTCATGGTTTCCGTGAGCCCAGACACCAGCGCACGCGCGACATCGAAGAGATCCGCTGGATGCAGAAGTATGTCATGGGCATTGATTGGAAGCCTTGGGAACGTCCAATAAACAAGGCGGCCGTCGCGTCGCCCTCTCCTTGAATCAGTCCATGGGCAGTTTGATACCTTTATCGTGAGCGAAATCGAGCGCCTCCGGGTAGCCGGCATCAGAATGCCGCGCCACTCCGATTCCCGGATCATTGGTGAGCACTCGCTCGATCCTCTTCGCCATTTCCTTGGTTCCATCGGCAACCGTCACTTGCCCCGCGTGGAGTGAATAGCCAATCCCGACGCCGCCGCCATGGTGAAAAGAGATCCATGAGGCGCCACTCGCCGTGTTGAGAAGTGCATTCAGGATAGGCCAATCGGCCACGGCATCTGACCCATCTTTCATTGATTCCGTTTCCCGATAGGGTGAAGCCACCGACCCGCAATCCAAATGGTCTCGGCCAATGACCACAGGAGCCTCAATCTTCCCGCGAGCCACGAGATCGTTGATCCTCAATCCAAAGGCGGCTCGCTCACCGTATCCCAACCAGCAGATTCTCGCCGGCAGTCCCTGAAACTGGATCTGCTCTCGGGCCAGTCGTATCCAACGACAGAGCGTTTCGTCCTCTGGAAACATTTCCAGAATCAGGTCATCCGTGGCAGCGATGTCCGCAGGATTCCCGGAGAGGGCGACCCATCGGAAAGGGCCTCGCCCTTCGCAGAACAGAGGACGTATAAAGGACGGCACGAATCCTGGGAAGTCCAGAGCGTTGGTTACTCCTGCTTTGAGTGCGTGTCCTCGAATGTTGTTGCCATAGTCGAATGTGATGGCACCTCGTGCTTGCATTTCCAGCATGGCTCGAACATGCGCCGCTATCGAATCAAAGCTGCGGCGTACATACTCGTCGGGATCGTCTCGCCTCAAGCGTGCCGCCTCTTCAAGAGTCAACGAGGCAGGCACGTAGCCGTTCAGCGGATCATGGGCGCTGGTTTGATCGGTGAGCACATCGGGAGTGAACCCGCGACGTACCAATTCAGGAAGTACCTCTGCACAGTTGCCGACCAGCCCAACCGAGATAGCTTCTCCTCGCCCGGCTGCGTCTCGTACGAGCTCGAGCGCTCCGTCCAGGTCGTAGCTGATATGTTGGCAGTACCCGGTATCGAGCCTTCTTTGGATTCTCTCAGGGTCGACTTCTATACCTAGAAATGCGGCGCCCAACATAGTAGCCGCCAGCGGCTGGGCTCCACCCATCCCTCCCAATCCTCCGCTGAACAGTATCTTCCCCTTCAGGCTTCCCTTGAAATGCCTGCGGGCGACCGCTCCAAATGTCTCGTACGTACCTTGAATGATCCCTTGGCTACCGATGTAGATCCAGCTACCTGCGGTCATCTGTCCGAACATCATCAGGCCCATAGCTTCCAGTCGATTGAACTCCTTCCAGTTGGCCCAGTTACCGACGAGGTTCGAATTGGCGATGAGGACGCGCGGCGCGTACTCGTGTGTTTTGAACACGCCCACTGGTTTTCCGGATTGAACCAGCAGCGTTTCATCGTTCTCGAGGCGGCGCAGGGA
This sequence comes from Candidatus Marinacidobacterales bacterium, assembly GCA_965219415.1. GTDB lineage: Bacteria > Acidobacteriota > Vicinamibacteria > Marinacidobacterales > DATDRI01 > CBDCNP01. Next base: position 3,723,820 of record CBDCNP010000002.1, on the reverse strand, counting down.
AGAAACGATGGCATGATAACTCTCCCAATTGCGAGCCGCCTTGCCGCTGCCCCCATAAACGATCAGATCATTGGGGCGTTCCGCTACTTCGGAGTCCAAATTGTTCATGAGCATCCGCAGCGCGGCTTCCTGATGCCATCCCTTGCAGGTTAGTTCTTGTCCTCGGGGGGCTTTGATTGAGGTTTTGACGCCTGATTCCATGATTATGTCTCCAATAGAGAGGAACTAAATCTTGCTGTTGACAATATCGAGTATTACTTTCTCCATCGCAATGGCCTTTTCTTCTATCTCTTTACCTTTCGCAAGAATCTCATCTATATAGGCTTTGTCATCGAGGCTGTCAGCGTTGATCTTAACGTTCAGGAATGCTCCCATGACCGCAGATCTCGCGGCGAGTGCACCAACGCCCGCGTCGGACACGGAGTTAGGATTGCCGCTCTCGGCCATAGCCTTGATGACCTCCATGGAGTCATAAGTTTTTTTCATGGCTCGAAAGGGTACCTCGATGGCTCGTCGGGTCGCCTCTTGAATAATCCTGTCGCGTTCGGTCCGCTCTCGCTCGGTTCCTTTAGGCAAACCAAAGGCTTCCATGATCTTGTTGAAGGCGTCCGTGTCATCATCAATCAGTCTCAGGAGCTCATCGTGGTAGGTTTTTCCTTTGTCCGCCCAATTGGAGAATTCTTCCCAGCGATCGTCCCACCCGCGCTTGTGGGAGGACAGGTTGGCAACCATTGTCGCCAGTGCGGCGCCCATGGCACCCATGGCTGCGGAAATCGAACCACCTCCGGGAGCCGGTGATTCCGAGGCCGTGGTGTGGACGAACTCCTCGAGCGTCATATCCACGAGCTGTTTCTTCGACCTTTCCGAGATGGCGTACTCGATGATTTTCTCCTCGGACTTGAAAGGGTAGAGATCATCGAGGCCCAATGATTTTACCGCTATCTTGAGGAGCTCCTTATCGGAGACACCGGTCGAGCGATTTTGTTTTTTCAGAAAATACTTTCCTGCATCCAGCATCGCTCCCAGCGGAATCAAACCGACCAACTCGGAACCGGTTACCCGGACGCCCCGAGTATCAGCTCTCTTGCGAACCTCATCGAAGGCCACATGGACGGGGGTAGTGCTCAAGTTGGTCAGGTTCATGGATATCTGAGCGATACCGTACTCCTCTATGAACCAGCCGATGGCTTTTACGGCCTTCAATGATCCCGGCGCCCAGACCTTGTGCCCCTTTTCGTCGAGAACGGGTTTGCCCGTTGGCGTGCCGTCCGCTGTTTTGATGCGGCCTTTTTCCCGCACATCGAAAGCGATCGCATTGGCCCACCTGGTCGAGGTCGTGTTCAGGTTGACGTTGTAGGCGACGAGAAAATCTCTTGCTCCGACGGCGGTGGCCCCTGACTGGGGATTGAACTCGCGCGGGCCAAAATCCGGCCGCCACTCGGGCTGAGCGAGTTTTTCTCTTAGGCCTTCATATTCTCCCGCCCGAACGGTTGCTAGATTCCTGCGCTCCTCGCTCAATGCAGCATGCTCATAACAGTAGACGGTAATGCCCAGCTCTTCTCCGATTCTTTTTGCCAGCTTGCGTGCGTACTCTACTGTCTCTTCCATCGTTATGTTGCTGACCGGAACGAGAGGACATACATCTGTGGCGCCGAATCGTGGATGTTCCCCCTTGTGCTTCCTCATGTCGATGAGCTCTGAGGCTTTTCTGACCGCCCTCACCGCCGCCTCTATAACGTCTTCGGGTGGGCCGACGAATGTGGCCACCGTCCGGTTCGTGGCCTTCCCTGGATCGACATCCAAGAGCTGGACGGCCTCGACGGTCTCAATCTGGTCAGTGATCTGCTTGATCACCGCAATATCCGATCCTTCGCTGAAGTTAGGCACGCCTTCGATCAGTTGGCTCGGCATAGAACTGAGCTCCTCTCATGGAAGCATCGGAATGTCGCCTATTCGAGGCTCCCAACCGTATGCTCCACCTCGTCCAAGATCTCACACGATTTGACCAATTCTTGCATTTTCGTGTGATCGACATAGAGCGGCCTATCGATATCGAGGAAGTCAACATGTCTGCGGATCACTTCCTTGGCTTTCGTTACTCCTTTGCCAAACTTGTAATCGCGAAAATCCAGGGCCTGGGCGGCTGCCATGAGCTCGATACCCAAAATCCCGTACGCGTTATCGAGGATCTGCTGGTTTTTGATTGCGGTATTCATCCCCATTGAAACGAAGTCTTCCTGATCGGCCGCGGCGGGGATAGATTGAATCGAAGCGGGTACAGAAAGTATGCGCTGTTCGACGATCTGCATGTCGGCGGTATATTGACTCAGCATCAAACCCGAGAACATGCCGGCACCTTTTGTCAAGAAGGCTGGCAACCCGACACTCAACGCCGGATTGTTCAGCCGATTCATTCTGCGCTCGGACATGACGCTGACCATTGTGATAGCGGCGCCGACCATGTCCATGGGGAGAGATACCGGAGTACCTTGAAAGTTTGCACCCGACAGATGCAGTTTCTTATCCGGGAAAAAGAGAGGATTATCGCCGACGCCGTTCAATTCTATTTCCACTTGTGAACGCGCATAAGCGACCGCATCATGAACTGCTCCGATCACCTGCGGCGTCGAGCGCATAGAGTAGGCATCCTGCACTTTACATTTGATTCCGCCCTCCACCAGATCGCCGCCGTCGACCAGCTTTCGTATTGCTTTCGCGGAACGAATAGCACCTTTGAAGCCCCGAACCTCGTGAATCAGCGGAGTGTAGGGCTTCATGTTCGCCTTTAGAGCTTCCAAGGACATAGCCGCCGCTATTTCCGCCTGTTTGAGCCAGTTGTTTGTATCAAAGAGCAGCAGAGCACTCATTGCCGTAATTACGTTGGAACCGTTGATGACTGCGAGCCCGTCTCGTGCACGCAATCCCGGGATGGGAATCCCGGCACTATCCATGGCCTTTCTACCATCCATGAGCCGGCCACGGTAATAAGCCCGGCCTTCTCCCAAGAGAAGCAGGGCTATTTGGGCCATGGGGGCGAGATCGCCGCACGCAGCTACCGATCCCTTCTGACAAACATAGGGAGTCACGCCTTTATTGAGCATTTCGATCAAGGTAAGAGTGACCTCGGGCCGGCCACCCGAATTGCCATGAGCATGAACGTTCGCTCTGCTCAACATCGAACCCCTGACAAACTCCAGTGGAGCCGGCTCTCCGATTCCAGCGGCATGGTTGTAGACCAGATATTTTTGAAAATCTTGAACCTGATCGTCACTGAGAACAACTTCTGAGAACTCACCGATTCCGGTATTGACCCCATACACAATCTCCCCGGCGGTGATTTTTTCCTCGAGCATATTTCGACACGTTTTTATTCGTTGAAGAGCATCGGGATGTAGCTTGACTTCTTCATTTTCCCTGGCTACCTGTACTACATTTTCAATGGTCAACTCAGATCCGGTTATTTCTACTGTCACCTGTCATCTCCTAAAAAAAATACAGGTATCGTTGACGCAAAAAAACAAGAAAACTCCTACCTGGTCATGCGTTATGCCTGTGACATCGGCCGGAATCGACCGCCGATGCTATGACGAGAACCGGGCCATACTATGCGATTGTTTGTGGCTAATAGACCCTTGACCCAGGTCGTGCGATGAAGAATGAGACACGGCTCGGACTCGGCGATTTCAAGAAGTGACTGCATTTGCGTATTCGGCATGGATGCCTCGATCACATGTTCCACTTCGTCGGGGCGTGCGACCTTCAGCAAGTATTCACTCGGCGTAATTTTCAAAAACTCCTGCTTGATATAGTCGGGCGCGAATACAGGATTGACATATCGGTCGGAGAGCTGAACGGGGAGACCGGAGTCACGATGTACGGTGATCGAGTGGTATATGAGGCCTCGCATCGGCAGGCCCATGGCGGCTGCCAGATGCGGGGAGGCCGGCTCTTCTTCCAAGAGATGGAGCTTACTGGTGTGGATCCCACCCCGATCTTTGATTTCTTCAGCAATGCTCTTTATTTCAAGCAGCGCCGAACGTGCTTTGGGTGCTGCAACGAATGTGCCGACGCCGTGGAGACGCACTAAATGTCCATCGACAGTCAGCTCGCGCAGAGCGCGGTGAACGGTCATCCTGGAAATCCCCAGAATCTTAACTAACTGGTTTTCCGAAGGAATTTTCATGTCAGGCGGCCAAGCACCCGACAACATTTGCTGTTCAATGAACTTTTTGACTTTCTGGTAAATGGGCTGGGGTGACCTCGCGGTCGAATGGACGAAGTGCCTCATCCGCTGAAGGTCATTCTCGAGGCCGGTGTTCTCTCGCATATGAAACGTCACCTGTAGGGCGGTTGCCTATGCTTGTCTATACAAGTCTAGGGGTCGATATGTCAAGCTCCGTGTTACGAGCATCCGGGCAATGAAGGGAGTTGACTATCGATAGTTACGTAAATAACGTTGACCGTACAAGTTAAGAGCGGCAAAATATGGCAATGAAAAAACTTGGCCATAGCGGCATTATCCGGATAAGTGAAATCGTCGTCGTTGTCCTCATCCTTGCCATAGTGCAGCCGGTCCAAGCCCAGCAGTTCGACGACGGGCTAATCGAGCGAGTTCGTGCAGCGTCGCGTATGGTCCCAGGGGACCTGCCGCTCGAGGTTCGCTTCCAGGGATTTGCCTACTACTCGGAGCCGTTGTCTGCGTGGGTCGAAGACGCGCCGTCGGACCTTGCCCCAGGGGCCGTTGGAGTCTTCCAGATTCGATTTCCCGACGGTTGGATCATGGTGGACGGAGGTGCCGAGAAAGAGATGATCGATTGGGACGTCGAATTTTCCGACGAAGACTTCGAGCTTGTTGGTGAGGCATTTCGAGGTGCTAGCCTAATGGTTGCGACCCATGAGCATGCCGACCACATCGCAGGACTTATACGCGGCCCCTGGGCTGCCGACGCAGAGAGGCGAGCTTTGCTAACTACCGAGCAGCTGGAAACTCTTGTAGAGGGGCCGGATCACCCAGGTATTCAGATTTCTCAGGAACGTGCGGACCAATTTCTGTCAGTCAGGTATGAAGAATTATTGCCAATTGCAAAGGGAGTCGTCCTGATCAAGGCGCCTGGACATACACCGGGTTCTCAAATTGTGTATGTCAAGCTTGATAGTGGAACAGAACTGCTGCTTGTCGGCGATGTAGTTTGGGTGATGACCGCTATTGAGAGCGGCTCGCAAAGACCACTCGCTCTTAGTTCTAAGCTTGGTGAGGATCGAGAGGCTTTAGCATCGGTAATCCGATGGTTGCAGCAAGTGCGACAAAACGGCCCACACATTGTCATTGCTCACGATGTCGCTGAGCTTGACGTGCTTATTGAAAAGGGTGTGATCAAAGACGGATTGTATTTTGGCGGGTCAGACTGAAAAAGTCCGGCGGGCTATGAAGAAAACCATCATTTATCTGCTCTTGACGATCTTCGCCATATTTGTGTTCTAGCAGCGCTCAGTGCGGCTGCTTTCATGACCAAGGAACTGGACAGTGATTACAAATTGGTTAGCGTTTGGGGAGGACCAGGAAGCGAACCCGGGAAGTTCATCTATCCGGCGGGACTAAAAGTCTATGAGGACGAAGTCTACGTCGTCGACGTCAATATTCACAAAATCAAAGTCTTTGATTTGGAGGGCAATTATCGGCGCGAATTCGGTAAGGAAGGCGAGGCTCATGGAGAGTTCAAGAGACCGTGGAACATATATTTTAGCGGCGGTGAGCTTTACGTAGCCGCGTACGAAAACAACCGGATTGACGTGTTCGACCCGAACGGTACCTTCAAACGGTCTTTTGGCAGCCTTGGAACCGGTGATGGTGAAATGGAAGGGCCGACCGCCCTGACCATCGACGGTAACGGCAATATCGTCATTATGGATTTTTATAATCACCGGGTGGTACGTCACACGGCCGAAGGTGACTTCATCTCCACCTGGGGACTCCCGATGACGTGGGTATTGGTGTCGACCAATTCAATTACCCGCTCGATGTGGTCACCAGCCGCGATGGCAACCTCGTCTACGTACTGGATTCCGGGAACGAGCGGATAAAAGTATATGGGGCAGACGGGGAATATAAATTCAAATGGGGTGGCCCGTTTGCCTACAACACCTTCATCACATACTTCGACTGGTTCCCGTTCGACGGATGGTTTGCGGATCCCAAATCACTCGCTATTGATACAGAAGACAAGATCTATGTCGGCGATAAAAGCAACAAACGCATTCAAGTGTTTCTGGAGGACGGGTCCTTCGTCACCGCTTTTGGCGCAGAGGATGAGAATGAGTTTGGCGGTATGGGAGGCATTGATGTTGCAGATGACGGCTCAATCTTCGTTGTTGACCAAGGAAAAAGAACGGTTCAACAATGGCAATACAAGCCCGAGGAGTGAATCGTGTGTCCTTGAAGGGGCAGGCGTTTAGTGGAGGTTGAGCTCGGAGGTCTCGGGAGGGGTTTTAACGACCATCACTGGTTCAAGGCCACGCTAGTCCAGGTGTGTTTCCTGCCGTCTTCGGATTCCGTCCACAACGCGCGGAAGCCGTCTCCTGTCGCCACGACGCGCGGGTAGCTTGCGGAACCGTCGGTGTCGGAAAGGATGCTGGGGGAGTTCCAGCTTTTTCCCGCATCGTGCGATTGCGCACCGACGATGACCGTACGCGTGCCCCTTTGCTCTTGCCAGATGATGGCGACGTCGTCAGACGACGCAGCCAAGTCCGCGTAGTGCCCCTCTTCACCCACCAGCCGATGCAGGTCGGACCAATCACGACCCTGGTTCTCGCTGACAAGGTGGTAGATTCCGGCCTCGCCCTCTTTTCCCGTTTGAACGACTGCGTGAAGCCACGATTCCGTCTGAGCGAGACCTCCCGTCGTGTGCGGGCATCCCTGTTGCATCCAATCGAACTGGCCGACGACCGATCGTTCTTCCCAGTCGTTGCCGCTGTCGGAAGAGAAGGCGAGCCTCATATCGCTCGGGTCCGGATGCTCGTCACGGTAGAGAAGGTACAGGTCGTCACCACCCGTGCGGAGGTGCGTCCAGCAACAGCCGCAGATGTGCTCGTCGATCGTGGTATTCGCGCTCCAGTGGGTGCCGGAGTCCGAGGAGCGTGCGTAACGCAGGCCGCGGCGAATGCCCTTCGTCTCGTCACGATCATCGATCCAGACGAGATGGAAACCTCCGTCGGCGCCGGCCGCCATATCGATGAACTCGTGCGCCGTCGTCAGGTTGTCGTCGGAAGGGTCCGGCCCCGGATGCCAGCTCGAGCCGCCGTCCGAAGATACTGCCGTCGCGAGAGGTCCCGTCCCGTACCCGAAGACGTCGTCGCCCGCCGTCGTCCAGACGACAACGAGCTCGTCCTCGAAGGCGGCGATTTGGGGATCGACACCTCGATAGGGCAGGTAGGCCGGCGTCGCTTTCCCGTCGATGCGCACGGGTTCGGACCAGCTTTCGCCCCCGTCGTCGGAGCGACGATGCAGTAGACGGGGCGTCTTCGAGCCAGAATCGTAGTCCGCGAGAACGAGGTGGATCGTGCCGTCGTCGACGTAGACATCGAAACTGAACGTGCCGCTCCGAGGGCGCGGTTGATGATGCTTCTCCGATGGATCGGGTTCGACGTGGCCGAACCAGAGTGCGCCTCCGAGAAGCAGGAGGCCAGCTAGTGCGACGTACCAAGCTTTCATAGTCATTGCTCCATTTGCGTAGTTTACACCCTTATGAAGAAAATCATAGGAACAGCAACACCGCTATCAGACCATGAATCGAACCGTATCAATTTGTTGACATGTTGAGCAAACCGACAGTAGAATCCGCTCTTTGTTGAGAGGGGTCCGAGGGTGTCTCAAGGGGTTTTCACAAGTCAATGAGCAAGTTTTCCCGAACGTCAGAGGCGACATCCCCGGCGATCTTTGGCCGTCTCGGTATCCGACCCGTCATTAACGCCTGCGGAGTTTATACAGATCTCGGTGGGTCGATCCTCTCCCCCACCGTCTGGGCCGCCATGGAAGAGGTCAACCGATCCTACGTGAGCATGGTGGACCTACTCGAGACGACCGGACGGCACCTCGCCGAGCTGGTGGGCGCGGAGTCGGCGCGGGTCACCCCCAGCGCCTCGTCCGCCATCGCCTTGGGTACCGCCGCCTGCATGACGGGGATGGACGGCGCTGCCTGGGAGCGCCTGCCTGATACCACCGGCCTTACCAAGGCCGAGGTCGTCATCCAACACAATCATCGGTTCAAGTACGACCGCTGCGCGCGGATGGCGGGCGCGAGACTGGTGGAGCCCGGAGACAAGAACGGAACGAATGCCGACCAGCTTCGGAAGGTGCTCGGTCCCCGCACAGCGATGCTGCTCTTCCCGGCGCATCTCGACGGCAAGGGCAACACTCTGGACCTGAAGAAAACGCTCGAGGTAACGTGGGAGCACGGCGTCCCGACCTTCGTAGACGCAGCGTACATGAACTATCCGACGAGTTTCCTCGGAAGCTTCACCGCGGCAGGCGCAGACCTCGCTTGCTTCAGTGCCAAGTACTTTGGCGGGCCGAACGGGGGCGGGTTTGTCTGCGGCCGCCGGGAGCTCATGGATGCTGTGGCGGGCGTCGATTTCACTGAGTTCGAGTCGGGGCTCTACCGAACGTTCGGCCGGGCCTTCAAAATGGACCGCCAGATGGTCGTGGGCACCGTGGTCGCGCTCGATGAATGGTTGGCCATGGATCACGAGGCGCGCTGGGCCAGCTACGGGCGTCGTGTAGACCGGATCCTCGATAAGCTTCAGGGGCTCTCGGGAATCGAGGCTCGGCCGAAGTATTTCACGATGGATGAGCGCCTGCTCGAAGCACCCGTGAATTGCGCTGCGGTTCGCTTTACTTCGAGCGGTCGGGTCCGCCCAGCAGGTGTCGGACGCCCTCGCGGTGGGCGATCCAAGCATCGCCACCGTCGTTCTGGTCGATACGCTAGTCGCCGCCGTGGACTGCATCGTCGACGGGCAGGAAACGACGATTGGCGAGCGCCTTCGGGAGGAGCTAAGCGAGTAAGACCCGAGGTTCAATAAATGCCGCCTATTAAGGAAGGAAACTACCGGGGGGTGATTGCGCTCCCATTGTTGTTGCTTACTTTATTTTTCTGTCGCGCTAGTGTGCAGAAAGCAAGTCAAACTGAAGAACAACAACTTGAAACACTACGCGCACACATCAAAAAGACGATGGAGGAAACCAAAGTCCCGGGGCTTGGGGTGGGGATCATGAAAGACGGCAACGTGATTCTTGCCGAGGGTTTTGGAACCAGAGATACCAATACAGGTGTTCCGCTTGGTTCCCAGTCTATTTTTCTTATCGGATCTTCCACGAAACCCTTTACCACGACAGCGCTCGCCATGCTTGTTGATGAGCGGCTCGTCGAGTGGGACGCTCCCGTCCGTACTTATGTGCCGACATTTGCCGTTCATAATGATGACTATGTTTCAACGCATATCACCGTGAAAGACCTGGTCACTCACCGGACCGGCGTTCCGGAGAGTGCGGTAAGCTGGATGGGGAGTACCCTGACGCGGAAAGAGATGGTTGCCAGCATACAAAACGCTGATCTCAACGTGGGGTTCCGGGAGAGATTTCAATATAACAATGTAATGTTCATGGCTGGCGGCTATGTTGCCGGTCAGGTTGCAAACAGTACATATGAAGAAGTTATCCACGACAGAATATTAGAACCGTTGGGTATGACGAGGACGGAGTTCACAGATTTATCGGAAGAAGACCTCCCCTTTCCAGCACAATATCGCCTTCCCTCATGCCATTGAAGATGGCTCTGTCAAAAGAATTGAATTTGAATTCGAGGGCACGGCTATCAGGCCGGCAGGAACGCTCGCTTCCAATATCGACGATATGCTCATATGGGTCATTCTTAATCTCAATCAGGGGAAACATGCTGGAAAAGAACTGCTCTCAGAAGCAGGTTTCAAGGAATTAGTCACGCCGCATATGCATATAAGCCGACCGCGCAGAGTTGATGCGTTTCAAAATTATGGTTTGGGATGGTTTCTTGAAACATATCACGGCCACAAAGTAGTTTTTCATACTGGGGGCGCCACAGGCACAAGCACACAGGTGCTTTTTTTGCCTGATGACAACATAGGCATGGTCCTTTTCACCAATGCCTCCTCGACACTTCCGAGTACTTTAGCGTATTACATAGTCGATCTTGTTACTGGCGATACACGTAGTGCTTCCTGAAAGTCAGGCCACTTTTGATCAAGCCTTGGAATCCCGTCTCAGGCCTTTGTGTCTCCAGAAGTAGTACACGGGAACGCCGAGGACCAGGACGCCGAGTCCGGAGAACGACTCCAGAGGCCGCTCGATGAGGCCGGTGATCGCGATGGCGACTACGGACGTCAGGAAGAACGCCGGAACTGCCGGGTATCCCCACACCTTATAGGGGCGCGGGAGGTCGGGACGCGTGCGCCTGAGAGTGAAGACGCTAGCCGCGGCAGCCACGTAGAGCAGAATCACCGCGAAGGTGGCGTAGGTAAAGAGCTGCTCGAAGGTCCCTGAGAGCGCCAGGACAGACGCCCAGAAACACTGAAGCCAGAGGGAGACATGAGGCGTGCGGTAGCGGGGATGAACGCGGGCGACCGACCGAAAGAAGAGCCGGTCTTCCGCCATGGCATAGTAGACCCGTGCGCCCGCCAGGATCGACCCGTTCGTGGACCCGAACGTGGAGATCACGATCGCAGCGGCAATGAAGGTGGCCGCCCCGGGGCCCAGGAGTGCCGAGGCCGCCTTCTCCGCCACGGAAAGCACCCCCTGCATCTCGGCAATGGGTAACGCCAGGACGTACACCACATTCACGAGGAGGTAGGTGGCGGTTATCGCCGCAGTCCCGAGGATGAGCGCCCGTGGCAGAGTCCGGGCCGGTTCTTTGATTTCGCTGGCGGAGAAGTTGAGATTGGTGAAGCCATCGTACGACCAAAGGACCGCAATCAGTGCCACACCGAAGCCACTTAGGAGCGAGAGACTCTCTCCTCCTCCCAGCAGGGTTGGGAGCTCGTGCGCCGGACCGCGACCGGCCCAGAGACCCAGGACGATGAAGACCGCGATCGCCGCGACCTTGAGGATCGTCGAGACGTTCTGGATCAGCGCTCCGATGCGGAGGCCGAGCACGTTCATCCCGGTGAGGAAGATGATGATGGCGACCGCGACGAGCTGTCCGGCGGAAAGGGTTAGGCTCTTCCCCCCCACCACGGCCGAGACGAGCACGTTGTCGATGGCGAGACCGGGCAAGAAATAGCCCATGTACACGGCAAAGCCCGTGGCCACGGCGGCGACGGCGCCCGGCTGGTACACCAGGAAGATGATCCAACCGAACAGAAATGCCGACAGAGGGCCATAGGCCTCCCGCAGGTAGACGTACTGCCCCCCCGCCTCCGGCATCGCCGCTCCGAGCTCCGCGTAGGTCAGTGCTCCGGCCATCGTCAGCAGACCCCCCACCGCCCAGGCGACGAGCAACCAGCCCGGATATGGCAAAGACTCGGCCATGACGCCGGTGGTGAGGAAGATCCCCGAGCCGATGGTGATTCCGATGACAAGGAAGGTGGAGTCTAGTAAGCCGAGTCCGCGTACCAGCTCGGCGCTGCCGTCGTGGGTCGTGTTTCGGTCCATTCAGACTAGCCCTGTATGCTTGCAGACGATCTATCGATGAAGTAACGCAGGAGTTCAATTCAAGATTCTGTCGATCTCCTCTAAAGCCTTCTGAATATCCTCGGCTTCATTATAGAGATGGGCAGAAAATCTTATGAAGTCTTTTCTGGCTGAGACCATCACTCTTGCTTCGTTGAGACGTTTTGCAATTTCAGATGAATTTTCTCCTGGGAAACGAGCGGCAACTATGGATGACCGTTCTTCGTCATTCTGTGGTGAGATAATCTCTGCATTTCGTTCCTCCAACCCCTGAATAAGCACAGAAGATAGAAGCTTGTTATGCTCGAAGATTCTCTCCACCCCCACTTCTAGAAGGTATTCAATGGAGCGCGCCAGGCCGATGGGACAGCCGTGGGCCATTGTGCTGAACTCAAACCGCTTGGCCGTGTCCGGATATTCTAGCCGGTCTGCCTGAAAATCCCACATGTCTTTATGGCTCCGCCAGCCGACCAAACCAGGCTCCAATTTGTTCTGTAAATCGGGTGCTAGATAAATAACTGCAACGCCGAATGGCCCGCAAAGCCACTTGTAGGCTGAGCTGACCAACGCATCAACCTCGGAAGATGTGACATCGACTGGAACCGCCCCAGCAGATTGGGTGGCGTCTATGACGATCCCTCATTTTTTTCCTCAATCCTGCCAAAGGCTCCATGTCGCCGGGAATGTTAAAGACCGATGATAGCGACCCTCCTCCCGCCTCCGCGTAGGAATACATGTCTGCGGTGATGCTCAGCCCTTTGGCCCGAGCGTCGTTGATTACTTTCACAGCCTCTTTCATCAATCCCCAAGCACTGCCTTTTCCCCCCGCCTTAACATGCGTCACATTGCCGGGTAAGCCGGTCTCTTCGCTGATTCTTATCGTTTCCTGAGTGGCTTCAACCATGTATTTTCCTTCATGGCGTTGATGGCTGTTGTAGACTCCTCCAAATTCAGCGACAACTTTGCCGAGCGCAATGACTTCTTCTGTATCGGCATAGCGGCCGGGGCGGTACTGTAGGCCTGTACCCAAACCCCAGGCTCCTTCCTCCATTGCCTGCCTGACAATCGACTTCATCTTCTCTAGCTCTTTTTTCGTAACGGCTCGGGGTGCCTCGTCAGTGACGTATTCTCGGACAGTGCCGTGCGGGACCAGAAGGATGGCGTTGGTTCCAATACCCAGTTTCTCCCATTTCGCTTTCGTCTCGGCAATCTCGAATGAGCCGCCTCCGTCATTACCTGTCACAACCGTGGTAACTCCTTGAGTAAGAATGCTGAGATTGGCGTTTGACTTTGGACTACCGAAGCTGTCATCGGAGTGGCTGTGCAGATCGATAAATCCCGGGGAGACGACCATTCCCTTGGCATCGATGATTTGGTCTGCCGTTTTTCCTTTAAGGTGACCTATGGCCGTGATCGTGTCTTTTGAAATTCCGATGTCTCCTCGAAACCAGGGGTTTCCTGTTCCATCGACAATCTTTGCATTCTCGATAAGAATGTCGCATTTCTCTTCACCGCCGTTTGAATACATGACCACCCTAAAATTCGCGGAGAAAGAGATTGTTACAAACAAGACCGCGAAGAATATAATTATCCGATGCCTCATCATTTTTTCTCTCCTTTTCATGCTTTTGGCCCATCGAGCCCTCGCTCGAATCGGAGACTTCAAACCCTACCATGGTTAAAACACCCATCACCATGGAGGTCGCCTTCAAAAACACGGTGACAGCGGAGGTTGTCGTCAGCTCTTGACTTTACTAGCATCGTCGAGAAGCTGGATCAAGGGAAGTGTTCCACAGCCGAACAGTTCACTGTTGCGTTCTCACCTTAGCTACATGTCCCGTTAAGAGGGGGAAACATGAGAGGCTCTTGGAGCCGTCCCAGATTCTCGTTGATTGCAACCGTACTCCTCGGCCTCGCCTGCGGTCGATCCGTGTCCGAGCCCATTTGAATCTTGTCGGTGAGCCATTGGTTGAACGCGTCGGGATCGCCCTGCTGCGGAGGGTAAGTTGACTATTGATAGTTGCACAAATACCATGATGATGAAAAATCGTAGAAAGGAGGTAGGGGATGTTCAAACGTTGCTTAACAAACCTTACCACATCCATAGTCATTGTGTTTTCATGTGTTGTTTGCGCTAAAAACGAGGCAGAAAAACTTGATATTCTCATAACCAATGGGAATATCGTCGACGGCACAGGAAGCCCCGGGTTTTCTGGCGATATCGGAATCATAGGCGATACCATTGTCGAGATCGGGGAGCTCAGTGGAAGAGCTGCTGACAAGACCATCGATGCTCAGGGACTGGCTGTTTCTCCCGGATTTATTGACATGCATACTCACTGCGATGGGGGATTCGGCGGGGGATTGGGCCATCCTGAGAGCAAGGCCAATCTCAACTATATAACCCAGGGTGTGACAACGGTTGTGACAGGGAACTGCGGTGGATCGGTATCATTAGAAGTTGCAGTGACGAAGTCAAAATGGGAGAAGCAAGGCATCGGAACAAACGCTGTTTTTCAGGTTGGCCATGGCACGATCCGAAAAGCTGTCATGGGGATGGAGCCACGAGAGGCGACAGATGAAGAGATTGAAAAAATGCAGGCCATTCTTCGCCAGGCAATGGAGGAAGGTGCCTGGGGAGTGAGCACAGGTTTAGAATATGTCCCCGGTCTCTACGCTAATGTCGAAGAAATTATTGCCTTAGCGAAGGTTGTTAGTGAATTTGGTGGAATTTACAGCACTCATAAGCGCAGTGAACGAGAATACGTACGTGAAGCCTTGAAAGAAAACTTCCAAGTCGGGAAAGAATCAGGAGTGCGGGTCAATATATCCCATCTCAAATTATGTGGGAAGAATTATTGGGGATTGATGGAAGTTGCTGCGAAACTGATTAATGATGCTCGGGCAGAGGGAATTTACGTAGTAGCCGATATGTATCCCTATAACATGGCTGCAACGAGCTCCCTCACAAGGTGGTTTAATTTTCCAGAGGACATGGAACCCCTGGCAGAACTCAAAATAAAGATGAGGGATCGGAATTTACCGAATGGAGAAAGGGAAAAGTTCAAGGAACAGTATATGGAAGAGCTTGAAGAAGCCCTTTCCGATCGAGCAAAGCGGGATCAGATCAAGGAGGCGACCGTTGTGGGATGGCCCAACAGACCAAGTGGTGTCGCCACATGGGGCTGGGATTCCTATGCAATTGTACATGCAAAGAAAAACACTCATCTGATAGGAAGGGTCATGTCCGATCTCGCCGAAGAGCAAAAGAGGGATCCTTTTGACATAGTTGTAGACCTATTCATAGAGGAAAGAGATGATGTGATCCTTTCCGGTGGAGCCCTGTCGGAAGACGATATGAAATATGCCATGCAGTATGACTGGCTGATGTTTTCCAGTGACGGAGGGGCACTGGCTTATGATCCCCAAAACTCGGTTCACCCTCGTAATTATGGAACCTTCCCCCGTGTGTTCAGAAAGTACGTTCGGGAAGAAGGGGTAATGAGCATGGAAGATGCCGTAAGAAGGATGACTTCACTCCCCGCCTCTTTGCTTCAGATGAAGGAAAGAGGACAACTGGCGAGGGGATACAAAGCTGATATAGTTATATTCGATCCTGAAACCGTCAGAGATAACGCCACCTACGCAGAGCCGCACCAGTACAGTACTGGAATAGAATATGTAATGATCAATGGAAATATAAGTATCGAAAATGGCAAATATAATGATTCTCTAGCTGGAGAATTGCTGTTGTTTAACAAAACATAGATAAGCTTACTTTTCTACCACTCCATTTCCATTCTTTGCGGATGAGTTTCCTGTGGCAAATCCCATGTGCTGTCGGCGCTTTGAAACCTAACAGCGCATCGAGTCCATTAGTTCCGGGCTGCGCTCGGGCGGTGGTAGGGCCGCAACGCGTGTAGGGCCGCACTCGCACTCAAACTTCGAGGAGTCCGACCGTGGTCAAGTCTCCCTTCTTTCAGAAGTACCTGTTGCCTGGCTTTGTCTTTCAATCTGTCGTGATTGCGGGCGGCTACGGCACCGGCCGCGAGCTGGTGGAGTTCTTTCTCAGCGGCGGGCCCCTCCCGGGGCTCCTGGCGATGGTCGTGTCGATGCTGGCGTTCAGCGCGGTGTGCGCGGCCACCTTCGCGTTCGCCCAGACGTTCCAGTGCTACGACTATCGCACTCTCTTCAAGCACCTGCTAGGCCGGGGATGGTTCCTGTACGAGATCATCTACTTCGCCATGCTTCTCCTGATCCTTGCGGTCATCGCCGCCGCCGCGGGGGCGATTCTGCGGGAGATCTTCTCGCTGCCCTACGCCGTCGGGGTCATCGGCATCATGGCGGCGGTCGGCTTTCTGACTTTTCGGGGCACGGCAATCATCGAGCGGTTCCTGGCGCAATGGTCGTTCGTCCTGTACGGGGTGTACATAGTCTTCTTCGTGTGGTGCGTCGCCCGGTTCGGGGGGCAGATCGCCACCAACCTCAGCACGGGTGGTATCGGCCTGGGCTGGATAGGGGATGGCATACGGTACGCAGGGTATAACCTTTCGTCCGTCCCCCCAATTCTATTCGTCATGCGCCACGGTCAGACCAAGCGTGACGCGGTCATCGCGGGTGGCCTGGCCGGTCCCATCGTCATCATTCCGGCGATTCTCTTCTACTTCTGCATGGTGAGCCAGTACCCCGAGATTCTGGAACGGCCCGTGCCTGCCAACTACCTCCTCGGTATCCTCGGGTCCCGAGCGTTTCAGCTAATCTTCCAGATCGTCCTGTTCGGCACGCTGATCGAAACCGGCACCTGCATGATCCACGGAGTCAACGAGCGAATCGCGGGAGTCTATGCAGAACGGAACCACACCATGCCGACGTACCTGCGTCCTGCGATAGCCATTGGGCTGTTGATTGTCGGCGCACTGCTTGCTCAGTTCGGCCTGATAGATCTCATCGCGCGCGGCTATGGGACCATGACGTTCTTTTTCCTGTTGATCTATGCGCTTCCCATCGTGACGGTTGGGGTCTGGAAGATCACGGGCGGCCGGGACACCGCGAGGGCAACGGGATGAATCTGGGATTAAAACGCTACGAATCGGTGACAGGCGATTCCTACCGGACCTGCTGAGCAATCGCCAATTGTTTTTTTACCAACTCCAACTCGCATCGTGGTAGACCACGTCACCCTCCAGGAGCGTCAGCAACACTTTTGCCTCGTGGATCTCGTGCCGTGGTATCTCGAACAAGTTGCGATCGAGAACGATCAGATCCGCGAGCTTCCCCACCTCGATCGATCCGGACTGTCCTTCCTGGAAGTTCAAGTAGGCGACGTCGATGGTGTATGCCGCGATCGCCGTCTCCAAGTCGACGAGCTCTTCTTCGTACCAAGCTTCACCTGGACCGGCGGTCAGGCCGCGGCGGGTGACAGCGACCTGCAGGCCTTCGAGAGGGTTCATTGAGGAGACGGTCCAGTCACTTCCGAACGCGATCCGGCCTCCGGACTCGAGGATGCTACCGATGGGAAACACCCAACGAGTGCGCTCAATTCCAATTCGAGGCTCGACGAGGTCGACGATCATCTCGTCCCTCTGGGCCCAAAGTGGCTGGAAGTTCGCGATCACCTCTAGCGCGGAGAACCGGGAGAAATCATCGGGGTGGGCGAGGTCGATATGGGCGATGTGGTGTCGCGAGTCGCGTGGGCCGTTGAGATTCCGAGCATGCTCGAAACTCTCGAGGGCGATGCGAACGGCCGCATCGCCCACGGCGTGCGCGTGGACTTGAAACTCCTCCGCGTCCAAGGTGGCAACGAGCGCGTTCAGTGGATCGGGCTCGATATTGGGGTGCCAACGTTCCCCGGGACGGTCGACGTAGGGTTCGAGTAGCGCCGCGGTGTGGTTGTAGAGCACGCCGTCGAGACCGAGCTTCACGCTCGTCGCTTTGAACCGTGCACCGTGAAACTCGTCCCGTAAGGCCTTCACGCGAGGTAGCTCCTCGAGCCCTTTGTCCAGGTCGATGCGTAGTGATGTGACGACCCTCGCGGTGAGCTCCCGGGCGGCATCGAGCGCGGCGTAGGCTTCGAGGGATCGGCGGCTGGCGCTTGCATCCTGAAACGACGTGATGCCGAAGGCGTTGGC
Organism: Candidatus Marinacidobacterales bacterium; assembly: GCA_965219415.1. Classification (GTDB taxonomy): domain Bacteria; phylum Acidobacteriota; class Vicinamibacteria; order Marinacidobacterales; family DATDRI01; genus CBDCNP01. The sequence goes on along the minus strand of CBDCNP010000002.1, from coordinate 3,705,997 downwards.
CATCGAGAGCCCACGCCGGAGCGCCTCGACCTGCTGCTCGCGGGTAAGCTCTGGCAGATGCTCGTAGACCAATCGGCTCGCAGTTTCGTGCAAAGTGCCGGTCGGCTCGCCCGAGGCGGGATCGCGCTCGATACGCCCGTCGGGCGGATCGGGCGTCTCGCCGGTGATACCGGCGATCTCGAGGGCGCGGGAGCTGACCCAGGTGGAGTGTCCGTGGGCCGACGTCAGAATGACGGGCCGTCCGGGGGCGAGCTCATCCAGTAGCGACTTGTGGGGATTGGCGTCGGGGAACAAAAAGAGCGCCCATCCCCCACCTCGAATCCAATCTTCGGACCCTCCCTCGGCCGCGCAATCCCGAATCGCCGAGAACAGCTCCTCTTGCGTGAAGATGTCGCTCACGTCGCATTCGCGATCGTTCAGCGGGTGGACGTGAGAGTCGCCGAAACTGGGGAGCAACATCCTGCCCTCGAGATCGACCACCCGCGTGTCGGAGCCCACCCAACTCGCCACGTCCTCCTCCGAGCCGACCGCGACGATACGGCCGCTCGAGATCGCCACCGCCTGAGCCCAGGGCTCGGCGGGGTTCACGGTGTAGACGGCGCCGTTGCGGAATAGGAGCTCAGCGGGCGCCAACGCGCCGGGGTCGGCGCCACGGCACGCAGGCCACAGGATACTCAGCGCGACGAGCACGAGCGCTTGGCGGCCGGCGGAGCAGGCGAGTTTCATCGGAAGTGACCTAACTGGGCGAGCCCTGGATCTTTTCAAACCAGTGGAGCATCCGCTTCAGCACATCGATTCGGTGCTTCTCCTCCCGAGGTCCGTGGGGCTCGCGCGGGTACACCACAAACTCGGTTTCCACACCGTAGCGCTTCAACCCTCGATAAAACTGCTGGCACTGGCCAATCGGGTCGATGGTATCCTTCTCACAACACAGGAGCAACGTAGGAGTCTTAGCGTTTTTAACAAAGGTCACGGGGGAGAATTGGACAAAGAGATCCAGATTTTCATAGGGGGTGCCGAGGTTCCACGTGTCAAGCGGATTGGTCCCAGAGTCCTCGGTGCCGAATTCGCTGGCCAGGTCGGTCATCGGCGCGCCGGAGACGCTGGCCTTGAAGCGGTCAGTCTGCGCGTCACCGCCCAGGCCCCCATGAAGCCTCCGTAAGACCAACCACCAACTCCCAGACGCTCCGCATCGGCAATCCCTGTCTCAATCAGGTAATCAACCCCGGCCATGACATCCTTGTAGTCGCCCCCGCCCCACTCAAAGCGGTTCAAGAGAACGAATTCGTGACCATAACCGGTTGAACCCCTAATGTTGGGGGTGATCACCGCAAAGCCTCGTCCCGCCAGGAGCTGCGCCCAGTCGTAGAAACGGGATGTGTGGGGCCGCCATGAACCAGCACCACCAGAGGCACGCGGGTGCCTTCCCGGTACCCCGCAGGCTTGTAGAGCGCCGCCTCGATCTGTGTCCCATCAAAACTGGGATACCGGATGATCTCCGGCTTCACCAACGTAATGGCGTCCCACTCCTTGTTGAAGGAGGTCACCTTCTCCGCCGGATCCCCGCGCCGCGAGAGCCACAACTCAGGCAGCCGGGTGGCCGTCTCCCCCGCAAAGGCCAGGAAATCAGCCCCCTCCACAAAACTGCCCGGTTGCACCTCAAGCGTTTCCCCCTTGCGCGCCCGCCCTTCTTTGCTAACGCTATAGAAGGTCGTCGAAAACCCCGTCTGCGCCAACACCAGAAGACTCCCGTCCTTGCGCCACTGGAACGCACTGATGGGCCGATCGATCGAAGCACCGGTCAGATTCCGGGCGGGCCCACCAGAAAGAGGCTGGAGGTGAAGATCATGAGCATCGAACCCATCGTTGCGCGCCCCTATATAGGCGACGCTTTGCCCGTCGGGGGAAACCTGCAAACGCCTAAAAGAGTGGCGCGGACTGGCCATCACCGTCATCTGCCCGCCGTCGGCCAAAATCGAATAGAGCTTCTCCGTCTCCAAATCCCAGTGGGGATGATCCGTCGCGATCACCAACAACCGGTTTCCCGGCAGCCACGCCGGACTCCCAACAGCCCACCTCCCGCGCGTCAACTGCTTAACCGCCCCCGTCTCGACCTCGATCACCCCAAGCTGCGGTCGCTTCTCCGACCGCTCGACCACGTAGGCATCGTCCTTCTCCTTCTCCCGCTTCTCCTCCTCCTCGGTCTTCGCCTCGGGAGCGATAAAAGTAATCTTCTTCCCGTCCGGCGACCACTCGAAGTTCTCCACCCCGCTCTTGCCCGTCGTCAATGCCCGCGCCTCGCCCCCCGACAAAGGCAAAAGATGAATCTGCGTCGTCTCCTCGCGGTTGGAGAGAAACGCCAGCGTCTTCCCGTCCGGCGACCACCGCGGCGAACGGTCCGGCTTCGGCGAGGTGGTGAAGCGCCGCACCTGATTGGCTGCCACCTCTAATACGTAAATGTCCCGGTTCTCCCGGTCCCCCACTGGCGGCTCGGTCACCACGAAGGCCACCCGGCTGCCATCAGGCGACAACTGCAGATCCGACACACGACGCACCTGGATGGCCTGCTCGGGAGTCAGCTCGGCCGCCCCCAGCGCCGTGCCCGCCGTGCACAAAAGGAGAAACAGCACCACCAGCATCAAGGGTCTTACTCTTTCTCTCATCGGTCTTCTCCCTCTTCTATCAGAACTATGGCTCAGCTCGTCTTCTTGTAGCCCGGGCCGCGCAAGGCCCGTCCGGGCAACGCTGCTGTGTATTGGCCATCTTTAACGATCGCCTCACCATTGACGAACACATGGAGCATGCCAACGGAATAGTGAAACGGATCCTCGAACGTGGCCTTGTCGGCGATCGTCTCCGGGTCGAAGACCACGACGTCGGCGAAGTTCCCCTCTTTTAGAAGGCCTCGGTCCTCGATCCCAAGAATCTCGGCGGGAAGCGCGGCGAGCTTTCGTATCGCTTCTTCCCACGTCATCAGCTTCTCCTCCCGCACATAAGTTCCCAGCCAGCGGGGCACCGTGCCCATGTGCCGGGGATGCACCAGCGGATCGAGATCGTCCCATTCCAGATCGAGGGCTCCCCCGTCCGTGCCTCCGCTCACGTAAGATTGGACGAGCACCTGGCGTAGCGTCTCTTCCTCGTTGTTCCAATCAATGACCATCCCCTCGCCGTTTTGCTCCAGCGCGACATCCATGAAAACTTCTTCCGGCGGCTGCTTCCGCATCTCGGCCACTTCCGAGACCAGCTTTCCATTGATTTCGGGATCACGAACCCCGAGGCGAATATGGTGCCAGCCGATGTTGGCAAGGTAGGGAGGCTCGTCAACGAATCCCGCAGCGATCCGTTTCCGATGCTCTGGGTCGCGGAGCCGCGCCAGCATGGCTTCCCGGCCATCCTCCTGGGCCCAGGCCGGGATGTATGAGAAAAGGGGTGTGATTCCCCACGTGTAGGTATAGCTATCTCCGGTGACGTCGAGCCCGCGCTCCCGTGCCTCATCGATGATGGCCAGGTACTCATCTGCGCGTGTGGAAGCCGTCGAGTTGAGATGAAAAAAATGAACCGGCGTACCCGCTCTTTCTCCGATCTCGATGGCCTCCCGGATGGCATTCGGATCGGTGCCGTTCATCGCGCGACAGTGGTTCGCGTAAATGCCCCCATAGGGCGCAGCCTCGCCGACAAGCTCCACGAGCTCGTCAGTGGACATATAAATGTTGGGGACGTAGCTCATACCACTGGACACACCAAAGGCGCCTTCCTCCATCGCCTGCCTTATGAGTGCCTTCATCTCCGCCAGCTCCTCTTCGCTGGGAGCTCGGTCGTCGTAACCCATGGCGTAGGCGCGCACGCCCCCCGAGCCGACGTAGGAAACTACGTTGATGGAGATACCTTGGTCTTCCATGAAGTCGAGGAATCCTCCGAACGTCGTCCACTCGGTCTCGAGGCCTTCCGGCATCATGATGTCCAGCAACGCCATCTCCATCTTGCCGCCCAGCGGGCCCATAGACGTCGTCTCCCCGTACACCTCGGTGGTGAAACCCTGGTAAGCAAACGACGGCCCGTGTCCGCCGTGCTTGATGCGTCCCGACTCGGAATGGCAGTGCGAATCGGTAAAGCCGGGAGCGACGATCAACCCGCCGGCGTCAATCGTCAGCGCGCCCTCTCCGTCGACGTCACCGATTGCGATGATTCGGTCTCCCTTGATGGCGAGATCGCCGATGACCCCGGGTTGACCCGTGCCGTCGATGAGGGTGCCACCTCGGATCAACACATCGTATTCCGGCGTTTGCGGGCTGCCGGCGATGGATTCAAGCATCACGTAGCTCCAACGTCTTGATTGCTTCGCACTCTCAATTAAAGGATAGGGGTTTTTACCGATTTCCATCGGGGATTGTATGCACCGCACGCTTTCTGTGCAACGGCTTCGCTCTACGTCTCGGCGCTTCTTTTCTGAAGCTTGGGCGACGACGCGACTATTGTTAGGGCGGAGTTGTGACGTTGCCTGGCCAAACAATGGCGCTTTCGTCCATCGTCAGTCGACCGGTCGCCGGATCCACGCTTCCCACGGAAACGAAGTCGACGGTCTTGCCATCGGACTTGTAGCCGTGACTGTTGAATATCTGAACGGGCATGTTGGCTCGGTCATTGGTGCCGGGAACGAGCGAGACGTGTCCGGTCGCGCCGTCGAAATCCATTTTTCGCAAGTACTTCATCATGTTCTGGCTGGTCACGTCTTCGCCGGCGTCTTTGATATCCCGGATAGCGTAGCCCACCGCCAGCATGTGGTCGTAGCTCAAGGCTCCGTAGAAAAAAGCTTTGGAGGACGCGTCGACAGCCCTGCCGAGACGTTTTTCGAGTGCGCTCTTGAATCGAGAAAACTTTGGCGAAGGCACCAGCTCGGCCATGGGAGCGAAATAGCCGAGGCTGCCAAGGACGGCCTCAGGCGCCTCGTCCGCTGAGATCATCTCGGCAGCATAAAAGGAATAGCCAGGCTCGTTCATCCCCAGCTCGTGTAGTGCGCGAAACATCGTCACCGTGTCTGGTGTGGGGCTGGTGTTGACGATGTGCTTGATCCCAGCCTGCTTGACTTTCTCCATATACGATCTGATTTCTTCGAAAGCTGTGTCGCGCGGATAGCCGTATTCCTGAGCGATGTTAATATCTCTTTGCTCCGTATATTCGTGGATGACGTTTCTGGCTCCCAGGCCCCACGCGTCGGTCGTGTAGAAGTACGCAATCTCCTCGACGCCGAAATGCGCCACCGCATCGATAAGATAGCCTTCATACCGCTCGCTCGGCGTTACCACGCGTACGAAGTAAGGAAACTCGTCTGCCGACGAGAGCATCGATGCGTTGGCGCCGTTCGAGATGACGGGAATTTCGTACTTCGCACCGACTTTCGCAATTTCGACGGCGGGGCCACTACAATCCGCGCCCGTCAGAACGAGAATGCCTTTCTTCATGAGCGTCTCCGCCATGAGAGCCGCGTTCTCCGGCCAGCAGTGGTAGTCGATGGTGTTCTCGTCCGTCATGCGAATACGATCTTCACCAAGAATGCCGGATTCGTTGATTTCCTGGATGGCAATGCGCGCCCCGTGCAGCTCGAAATCCCCCCAGTCGGCGTAACGACCATCATGGTAGTGGTAGGTGTACATGCCACCGAGGTCGTAGATTTCGGCGAGACCGTTGAAAGAGAAAACTGGCGTCAGAAGCAGCACGAGCAAAGCTTGATTCTTCAAGAAGCGACTCCTCCAACGAAGACATCCTATCCTCGCCGAGCCAGCTTTCACAATCGCTCCTTGCGTCGCGGAATCGCGATGAGGTACATTCGCTCGTGGAAGATATGAGCTCCATTTCGGACAAAGTCGAACGTTGTTGGCATCCCGTTGCTTACAGCGATTCGCTTTCATTCGATGAGCCGCTGGGCGTGACCCTTCTCGACGAGCCCATCGTCCTGTGGCGCACGAGAGACGAAGGCCCGGTGGCGATGAAAGACGTCTGCATTCATCGAGGCACGGCGCTTTCGCTCGGCTCGCTCGACGCGGGGAACTTGGTCTGCGCTTACCACGGTTGGCGCTACGACCGGACCGGCGCATGCGTGCGTATCCCGCAAACGGAGAACCCGACCGTTCCCAAAAAGGCGCGGGTGCCGGCGTACCGTTGTCAGGAGCGCTACGGTCTGGTGTGGGTTGCGCTTCACGAGCCCGCCTACCAGCTTCCGGACGTTCCCGAGCTCGAAGACGGCAACTGGAAAATCGTGAACACCGGTCCCTTCACGTGGAAGGCTGATGCATCGCGGCAGGTCGAGAACTTCACCGACTTTGGACACTTCCCTTGGGTGCATCCGGGTTTGCTGGGCGATATCGAGCGACCGGTCGTTCCCGATTACACCGTGGATACAAAGGGGCACGTCCTGCACTACAAGGTGACCCGGCCCGAGGCTCCCAACACGGGGGAGTTTCCCGTGTTTGGAAACGAGCAAGCCCAAGCGCCGGACCGCATCAGCCGCTACGAGCTCCACCTTCCTTACACCATCGTGCTTTGGCTCGGTTGGGGTGGGGAGAAGGGGATGGTCTACTTCTTCGCATCACAACCCATTCGAGCCAACCACTGTCGGGGCTATTGCATCATCGGCCGGAACTACGATCTCGAGCAGCCCGACAGCGTGCTCCAGGAATTCGAAGTCACGATCTTTGGGCAAGACCAGCGCATCGTGGAGTCGCAGCGTCCCGAGCAAGTGCCTTTCGATCTCGCGAGTGAGCTCCACTTGAAATTCGACGCCCTGGCCGTTGCCTACCGCCAGGCGATGCAAGCGGAAGGCCTCGCTTACGGCCCGGCCGAGTCGAACGCCGACCCGACCGCCATCGATGACTAAGTCAATCTCTATTCAGAAATTGTCTCAATTATTGCAACTGTAGCAGCAGACACAACCGCGCCACTATCGCCGCCCGGAAGCAGGATTAGAACTGAACTTTACGATCACCACATTGGCGGACGGATCAATCACAATTAGCTGACCAGCTAAACCTCGTGCTGCGTAGCGGCCGATTTCCGGATTTGTCACGTACCAATAGCTGCGGTAGGAACCGTTCTTGTATCCCGGAGTGCCTTCCCCTTCGTCTTGATAAAGTTAGGATTGTTCTTCCAAGCATTTTGATCACCATTGCGCCTAAAATCCTGAATCCATTCCTCCGGTACGATTCGCTCACCGTTATAGATCCCATTTTGCAACATCTGAGAGAATCGTCCCAAATCGCGGAGAGTTGTATTTAGACCAGGGTCGGTATAGGCGTTTTGAAAACCATCTAGTAATACGTATGCATCTCTCTCGGCACCAAGCTTGCTCCAAAGCTCGCGAGACAATAGCTCTGCAAAATCCATATTGGTCGCGCGTTCGATAGGACCATTCATTGCCTGGTCCCCCGTCCTGTGCCAAAACTCGGCCCAGCCGGCATTGACGAAAGAACTGCGCCTCTCGAAATCAGGCTAAAACTCTAGCACGCGAACAGGTTACGCGGCGGCCGCCAACACTTGACTGCGGAAGCACCCATCGGTGCATCGGTTGCGTGACCTTCATCATTAATTGTGGTCGGCACCCTGAGCATCAGCGGGGGAACCGTCCAGCGCAGCGGGCTTCTGGTCAGGCTCCATCGTTGTCCTCCGCCGTGATTCGGCCACGGGTGCTCCGCGATAGGCGGGGCGGACACGGACTCTATGCAGTCGGACGCGGATGCCCAAACTCGTCTACTGGATGACCCGCCGCCAATAGCGCCTTCTGAATACTCCGCAGAAAATCGGGTGCTTTCAGCATTTCGCTACTAAAGTGAGGATCGGAGGGGAGCACCAAGTCGCATACACGTCCATTTTTATCCAGTTTGTAGAATATGACAGTGGCTTGTCTATCGGGAGCCTTTCCTTCGTGAGCTGCTCCTTTTGCTTGTGGCCCCCACCTCTCGGGGAACCGCCGCGCGAGCAGCCACATCGAAGCCTCGCAGTTCGGCGGGCGAAACTTCGACACGATCGTAGCGTACTTGACCTTCCCGTCTTTCGACTGGCCGTTTAGGATTTCGCCGCCCTTGTATTTCACCGTCTGCCGGATAATCTTGCTCTCCTCGAGGGCGCTCCGCTCGAGGGCGCTCCGCTCGATATTCTCGAGGTGAACCCATTCGAAGTGTGCCAGGGCCTCCTGGACGGACTCGTGAAATTCATGAAATAGGCCGCTCTCTACCTTCCCACGTGCGAGCCACCTGCAAAGTGTCTCTGGGGTTATGCCAGCGGACTGCGCTGCATCCTTATAGCTCATCCCTGCTCGAACGCACCTGAGGATCTTCTCTTGGCGCTCGGGGGTGAGTTTAGTTTTCCGTCCAGCCATGTTTGGGGGAATCTTAAAATTCACGGAATTGTCCGCTCTTGGCCTGTGCCTTCTATTTATTCATCCGCGCGCCCCGAACTTGATTAGTCTCCAGTCTACCGGCATCATGCCTGCATGATTTCGTCGTTTGTTCGCGCTCTCATCTCCTCCCTCAAGGCTCGTCCCGAGCTAGCTCTCGAGAAAGTCGCTCTTCGCACGTCTGGAGATCCAGGATTTCGTCCGACGGGAAACACCCCGTCCTGTGCCAAAACTCGGCCCAGCCGGCATCGACGAAAGAACTGCGCCTCTCGAAATCAGGCTAAAACTCTAGCACGCGAACAGGTTACGCGGCGGCTGCCAACACTTGACTGCGGAAGCACCCGTTTTTCAGGATTTCCAGCCGAGACCGGATAGCTCCAAACTGCACTATCCGCCAACCTCCCTGCCTGAATACCAATTAGAATCAATGAGTTAGAGAGTCGGCCCTCTTTTTCACCAAAAGGGTGGCACTTGTTTCGGAGGCTTGGGCTCGGTCGCCTCGTGCTAAACTGGAGGGATCGCCTGGGCGGAACACGCCGCATCGGCTTTCTGAGAACGAGATCACGTGATTGTCGCCCACGGAACTTGGATCCCATCATCTGGAGGAGGAGCGTTCTTTCTCTGGGGCGAAACCGGTTCGCCCATGTCTCCTCGCGGTCGCACCAAAACCGATGGCGCACCCCTTCACCCGTTTCATTCGCCTCGCCGGCAAATCGAAGAGGAGATCTTCGGGGCATTCGGGGAAAACGGTTCCGACGCCAGCTTCTCACGAGCCGAGTCGGACTTTCTTCTACCCACCCTTCACCGAGAGCCGGTGGCGTCCCCAGAATTGATTGTCGGCGAGCGTGAAGTCACTTCCCCGAAACGCTTGGCTAAATGGCGAATCCCTGGCCTATCACTCACGCCAATGACCGCGCTCGGATGGTTGGCGAGCCTCCCAGCCGAGCTCGATCGAACCCCGGTTCGCGTACGGCTAGGGCAGGATGTACGTTTTTGGGCCACTGCGGCGCGTATGACACTCGAGCTCCTCGCGCGCCAGAGATTCTTACCCGGAGTGGACGGCTCGAACTCGCGGGCCCGCGCTCTTTGGGAGCCTTTGCTGGATGAGGAGCACGAGCGGGTGGAAGTTTTGGCCTCGACGATGCCTCCGGTTTGCCGCGCCTTCTCTCGAGCCAATAGCAAGGGTGTCGAGCCGGACGACTTGTTGAACGATTTCCTGGCGACCGCGGTCAATGTGTTCGTGCGTCAGGCTGCATCCCGCCTGAGGCTGAGACCTCGTGTCATCGATACCCAAGGTGCCCACTTCGCGGCTGCCCTACTGGATTCCGAGGGCGCCCTTTCCGTGACCGGAAACGAGAGGCGTTCGCTGGAGCTCGAGTTGGCGGAGTGGCGCAGGTCTTTGGAGGACGAGACCGAAGCGCCTTTTCGGATCGCTTTCCGACTCGAACCACCCGAAGGAGAAGGTACCGGGGCCGGTGAAAGATGGAAGCTCCGGTTTTTTCTGCAGGCGGTCGACGACCCGAGCCTCCTCATTCCGTTGCGCCGAATTTGGCGACATGCTGGGCGGAGTTGGCGCTACCTCCAACGCCGGATGGACCGTCCACAGGAACGAACTCTCGAAGCGCTCGGCCGCGCGTCCGTCCTTTTCTCACCTATCGAAGATAGCTTGAAAGAATCTAGGCCCGAGTATTGCGATTTGGACTTGGACGAAGCGTATCTTTTTCTCCGCGAGTCAGCTTTTCTGTTGCGCGAAAGCGGCTTCGGCGTTCTCGTCCCGTCCTGGTGGGAGAAGCAGGAGGCGGGTTTCGGATTGAGGCTTCGCGTGGCGGCACCCGAGGATCCAGGAAGGGTCGACTCTTCTCTCGGTCTCGAGGCACTTGTTGAGTTCGATTGGCAAGTCGCGCTCGGTGACGAGAGCTTGGACCGTGAGGAGTTTCTCCAGCTCGTCTCGCTCAAGCAGCCGTTGGTCCGCCTGCGCGGACGATGGGTAGAGCTCAAAGAGGAGCACGTCGCGGAAGCGCTGAAGGTGATCGGCTCGCGACCGTCGCGGGCGGTAATGCCGCTTCGAGAAGTCCTGCAGTTGGGACTGGGCCGGGGTGAAGACGGCTTGCCGGTCCGTGGATTGGAGGCGGATGGCTGGGTCGAAACACTCTTGGGAAGGCTTGGGGGCACTGAGTCTCTACCCACGCTCGACCCGCCGGCGGACTTCCAAGGACAGCTTCGGCCTTATCAGGTTACCGGACTTTCCTGGCTCTCTTTTCTGGGGAAGTGGGGCTTCGGGGCGTGCCTGGCAGATGATATGGGGCTCGGAAAAACCATTCAGATGCTAGCGCTCCTCCTTCATCGCCGGAAAGCCGGCGAGCTGAAACGTCCGTTCCTTCTGATCTGCCCCACTTCGGTAATGAGCAATTGGAGGAAGGAGGCGGAGAGATTCGCACCGGCGTTGCGAGTATTGATTCATCATGGATTGGGGCGCCGTGAAGGGGACGCCTTCGTCCGACAAGCGGCCCGACACGACTTGGTGGTCTCGAGCTACAGCTTGGTGCATCGTGATCTAAAACACCTCTCCGCGGTCCAGTGGGATGGTTTGGTCTTGGACGAGGCTCAAAACATAAAAAATCCCGCCGCTAAACAGACGAAGTCGGTGAAGCGCCTTGCCGCACCGGTCCGGGTGGCTCTTACCGGCACGCCGGTGGAGAACCGTCTTTCCGAGCTGTGGTCGATCATAGAGTTTTTGAACCCCACGTACCTGGGCTCCCATCTTGCCTTCAAGCGACGTTTCGCGGTGCCCATCGAGAGGTACCGCGATCCAGAGGCTACCGAAGAGCTCCGCCGTCTCGTTCAACCCTTCGTGCTGCGCCGCGTGAAGACCGACCCCACGGTCATCAAGGATCTACCGCGGAAGAACGAAATGAAGGTTTTCTGCAGCCTGACTCGAGAGCAGGCGACACTCTACGAGGCCGTGGCGCGCGAGAGCCTGAGTCGCATCGATCGTTCCGAGGGCATGGGCCGTAAGGGCGAGGTTCTCGTTGCGCTCACGCGACTGAAGCAGGTGTGCAACCATCCCACCCATTACCTCGGGGACGATAGCGATCTCGATGGCCGTTCTGGCAAGCTCACCAGAATCACTGAAATGCTGGAAGAAGTGTTGGCAGAGGGAGATCGAGCTCTCATCTTTACTCAGTTCGCTGAGATGGGTCGCATGTTGCATCGGCATTTGCGTGAAGCGCTCTCGACCGAAGTGCTCTTCCTTCACGGCGCCGTTCCCGTGCGCAAGCGTGAGGAAATGATTACTCGCTTCCAAGAGGAAGAGCCGGGCCCAAGTGTCTTTGTGCTTTCACTCAAGGCGGGGGGATTCGGCTTGAACCTCACGCGTGCGAGGCACGTGTTTCATTTCGATCGCTGGTGGAACCCGGCCGTCGAGAACCAAGCAACCGATCGCGTTTTCCGAATCGGCCAGACACGATCGGTTTCGGTACACAAATTCATATGTGCCGGCACCGTGGAAGAAAAAATCGACGAGCTCATCGAACAAAAGAAAGAGCTCGCGGGTTTGGTGGTGCGTGCCGGAGAAGGTTGGTTGACCGAACTTTCAACGATCGATCTCAAGGAGCTCTTCGCACTGCGCGACGCGGTACAAGACTAGTGGGATGAGACGATGACTTCCCAGCGTAAAAAACGAGACGTGTTCGCAGAGCAATGGTGGGCGCAGCGGTGGATCGCCGCCCTCGAGCTTCTCGGTCTGGCGAGCCGGCTAGAAAGGGGGCGTCGCTACGCGCGCTCCGGTCGCGTGCTGCGACTCGAGATCGATCCCGGGCGAATCGAAGCAGACATCCAGGGTTCTCGCTACGATCCCTATCGAGTGACGATTCGGGTGAAGTCGCTTACTCGGGCGCAGTGGGAAAAGGCTTTGCAGACTCTAGCCTCTCAGGCCTTGTTCGCCGCCAAGCTGCTTGCGGGTGAGATGCCGCAAAACATCGAGGACGCCTTTCAAAGCGCGGGACTGTCCTTGTTTCCTACTTCTCAGGGCGACCTCGTGACTGAGTGCTCGTGCCCGGATGCCGCAAATCCATGCAAGCATATCGCCGCGGTGCATTACATTCTGGCAGAGCAGTTGGATCAAGATCCTTTCTTACTCTTTCGCATTCGCGGTCGGGATCGAGAAAAGATTCTCAAAACACTCCGCGCGCACCGAGCCGCCGAAGCGTCGGGTCGCCCCGGGGTGCGGGAAAAGGCACCCTCGCTACGCGAGTTGATCAACGAATTCTGGCAAGCCGGTGACTCGTTGAAGACCTTTCACGTGTCGGTGGGTCCTCCGGCGGTGTCGGTCTCGCTTCTCAAGCGGCTCGGGGTTCCTCCGTTTTGGGAGGCACACCCGGAGATCCGCGGTGCGCTCGGTCGCCTTTACGCCAAGGTGACCGAGCGCGCCATGGCCCTCGCCTATGGCGGCGAGGGAACTCGCCGAAGCTAGAGCCGTCCTGCGTAGTTTCACCGCCGTCCTGCCCACGTTAACCCTTGGCAAAACCTAGTTTGGACGGCCCTCCTCCAGCTCTACTCCTCCCCATTCCTGGCATCCAATTTGCCTATGTATCTTATTAAAGATGTTCCAGGACGTTCCCGACGCAAACTGTGGAGGTGGGGTAATGAAGGAAAACCCCTTAAAGTACAAAAGGTTAGCTGTCTCAGGCGTTGCCAGGGGCGCCTTGATGCTGGCCTTGGTCTCCCTCACCTTGTGTGGGATTGTGCCTACATCGGTACAAGCGGGTGGTACTTCGATCCCGGGGAGCCCTGGTGGCCCTGGTGGCCCCGGTGGCGAAGATGCCTCCGACCTTCCGTCCAAGGCAGGGTCGTGCTCGCTTCGAGAGCCATTGGCGAGCCAAATCGATCCATGTCCTTTTCTCGAGAGCAGGCGCACGGCCTCGTGCCTCGGCTGACTCGATCCGCGACCGCATATCTCCAGAAGGTCGCCGAGGGATTCGATCCCGAGCGTAGCCTGCGGGTGCAGCAAGCGCTCTTGCGCGAAGACCTGGTTTGGCAGAGCCGAGGTTTCAGTCGCCGCCAGATCGATCTCATGGTCTTCATCTCCGTCGCGTTGAGTTTGGAAGAGGCGGACGGGCGGTTGTCGGAGTTGCGCCAGTTGTTCCGAGAGAGTGGCGACCCGAAGGCTCAGCGACGGATGGAGAGGATCGACATGTACCGTAGCCACGCGGTGGCACTGCTAGCGCAGCTTTCCAATCCGCTACGAAGCGTCCGCGAGAGCGAGCTCAGGTTCTACTTCTAAGTGCATCAACCATCAATGCTGCGGGACAGCTGACCGCTCGGCTCGGCTTCCTGGCACCCTGCTAGTAGTCGAGCTCAACCTCCACGCGCTCGGCACGTCGCAACCTTGCCTTGTTGAAGTAGAAATAGCCTACCCCGAGCACCATACCGATTCCAAAACCGAACAAGTGAGTGCGGTAGCTCACCGTCGGCTCGAGCGCCGTCGGCATCAACACGATGAGGCTGAATCCTATCGAGCGCAAAAGTCTTTTCGTTGCCGAAAACCGTCGCTCGACGAAAAGATAGAGGGTGAGCCAAAACCCCGCCATCAGATAAGTGACTCCCGAAGCGCCCACCAGGATCGTCATCGGTGGATAAGTCGACAAGGACACTGCCGTGACCGCGACGCCTCCCGCCAAAGCGAGTACCGGATAAGCGACCGGACCGAAGTACCCGTAGAGCAAGTAGCTCAAGACTCCGAAGACGATGGCATTGCTCAGCAAATGCTGAAAGTTCGCATGCGTGCCGATGGTGGTGAGGAGTCGCCAATACTCCTTGCGGTCGAAAACCATTTCCGGCGTCGCTGCGAGCTCAGAGGTGAGCCCGAGAAAGTCCGTCCAATAGATCGCCGAAACTCCGCACAGCACCGCGACGCTCGCCAAAGCGATCCAACCACTGGAGCCTTCCGGCTTTCGGGAGAGGAGAGTTTCCCGGACGATCTGTGCAGGCCTTGCAGGTGTCTCCGGCTCTAGGGGTGGGTAGAAGGAGCTCACGTGTTCTCGAATCGAGAGACGGAGAACGGAGAGAGGTCCAATTCTGAAGTCCCCTTAGTGATGACATCGGCAGCGACTCGAGCCGTAACAGGAGCCAAGAGAATGCCGTTCCGGCAATGGCCGGTCGCCAGGTGCAGCCCCTCGATCGGAGTGGTGCCGAGGATGGGTAGTTGGTCGGATGTGCAGGGACGGAGTCCCGCCCAAGCGGAATCGAATTCCGCACGTTCTAGATCGGGAAGAAGTCCGAAGCACCCGGCGATGAGCTTATGGACGCCGGCCGCCTTGACCGTGCTGTCGAAGCCGGCGAACTCCATCGTCGCTCCCAACAGGATGCGGCCGTCGAGCCGGGGCACGACATAGAGTTCGTGTGAGTAAACGACATGCCGCGGCGCTGGCTCTCCCCTGAGAGCCACGATGTCCCCACGAGCCGGTCGAATCGGAATCGCGAACGGCAGGGTCGAATCGAAACCCGACCACGCTCCGGCGGCATTGACGGCTTGAGCGCAGGCCAAGACCCCGTTCGCCGCTTCCACACCGGTCACTCTTCCGTTTTTGTGTAGGATCCGTCGGGCCGGGTTCCCCGATTCGAAACGTACGCCGGCGCTAGCGGCTGCCAGGATCACCGCCTCGGTAACCTTTGGGCCGACGACATGACCGTTGTTCGGAAAAAAGATGCCTCCCCGCAGACCCGGCCGAAGTGACGGTTCGAGCTCGGTCAGCTCTTTGGCCTTCAGTTTTTCTACCGCGAACCCCGCCTCGCTCTGCCATTGGAACCGCGCGGCAAGCTCCTTGTCTTCGGCTTCGGTTTCCGCCACCGCGACCACGCCGTCCAGTCGAAGCTCCACGTCTACACCTGTCAATTCCCGGAGCTCGTCGGCAAAGGATGGATAGAGTGCTCGACTCGCGTGGGCAAGCTGGAAAAAAGGTGTCGGGCCGTTGGACTCCGCTTGAGGGGACAGAATTCCCGCCGCGACCCCTGAGGCTTCCCGGCCAGGCTCTGATTGATCCAAAACCGTTACCTGTAGATTCTCCTGGGCAAGGCGGAGCGCGATCGCCGACCCGATGACGCCGCCTCCTATGATGACGACATCGGGCGCTTCGCGGGTCATCTCAAGGGATTCAGTCGGCGATGAAGATGTGGGTCTCGCCACCCTGAGTCAGCTGCCGCACGTTCGCGAGGTGAGGCTCGTCGTTTAGGGCCCGCGCCGCGGAATTCGAAAACCAGACCCAACCGATTGCCAACAATGCGGCGGAGAGGAAGGAAAGGGCTTTCATAGTGCGTTCGCCGCGCATGATAACACGCTGGCTACGGGCGTCTTTAGCCCCGTGGTTGGCTTTTTGCGTTTCGGCCAGGATCGTCTACAATCCCCGGGGTCTCTCTTAGGGTGAAATCATACTTAGTACTGGAGGACGGGCACTCATTCGAGGGTCGGTCCTTTGGTGCCGCCCGTGACGCTACGGGCGAAATCGTTTTCAACACCGCGTTAACCGGCTACCAGGAAATCCTGACTGATCCGTCCTACTGCGGACAGATCGTTACCCTCACCTATCCCCATATAGGTAACTACGGGGTCAACTCCGAGGATGTCGAGTCCGCCCGTCCGCAGGTCCAGGCTCTCGTAGTGCGCGAGCCGTCACCGGTGGCCAGCAATCACCGTGCCGAGGACACTCTGTCGCAGTACCTGACCGAACACGGCATTCCCGCCATCTGCGGAATCGACACCCGCGCTCTGACGCGGCATATCCGTTCAAAGGGAGCAATGCGCGCCGTCCTCACGACGACCGAAGCCCCGGTCCAAGAGCATGCGGAGACGGCTCGCCGCGCCCCGGAGATGATCGGTACGGATTTAGCGAAGGTCGTAACCTGCGGCGAGCCCTATTCTTGGCCAGCCACCGCGCAAGAGCGATTCCATATTGTGGCCTACGATCTGGGGATGAAGCGAGGGATTCTCCGAAGTCTCGCCGCATGCGGCATCCGCACCACGGTAATACCTGCCCAGACGCCGGCGCGCGAGGCATTATCTCTCAGGCCTGACGGTATTTTCTTCTCCAACGGGCCCGGCGATCCGAAGCCACTCACGTACGCCGTCGAAGCAGCCAAAGAGCTCATGGAGCGCTTGCCGGTTTTCGGAATCTGCCTCGGACACCAAGTGCTCGGCCTTGCGGTCGGCGGCAAGACCTTCAAGCTTCCGTTCGGCCATCACGGCGCGAACCATCCGGTCAAAAGGGTTTCCGATGGGGCCGTCGAGATCACATCGCAGAACCACGGATTCTCCGTTGAGGAAGATTCTTTGCGGGGTCTTCCTGTGGAACTGACTCACTTCAACTTGAATGACGGCACGTTGGAGGGCTTTCGCCTCAAGAACAGTCCCACGATGAGCATCCAGTATCATCCCGAAGCTGCACCGGGCCCACACGACGCGCACTATCTCTTCGATCACTTCGTCAAGATGCTCGAAGATCGGAGAGGCTGAGCATGCCCCGAGACAAGAGTATCGAAAGCGTTTTGGTGGTGGGCTCGGGCCCGATCGTGATCGGTCAGGCCGCCGAGTTCGACTACGCGGGGACGCAGGCCGTGAAAGTGTTGCGCCACGAAGGTGTTCGAGTAATTCTCGTGAACTCGAACCCGGCGACGATTATGACCGATCCGGGGCTCGCCGACCGCACCTATATCGAGCCTCTAACCGGTAGGTTTGTGGAGCCCATCATAGAGCGGGAACGGCCCGATGCGATCCTTCCGACCGTCGGTGGGCAGACTGGGCTCAATCTTGCGGTGGAGCTCGCCGATTCGGGCGCGCTCGATCGACACGGTGTCCGCCTCATCGGAGCCAATCTCGAAGCGGTGAAGCTCGCCGAAGATCGGCAACTGTTCAAGCAAGCGATGACCGAGGCGGGTCTCGACGTTCCGCAAAGCGGGTATGCGGGTAGCGTCGAAGAAGCGGTGGCGTTCGTCGAAGAGTTAGGTTACCCCGCGATAATACGGCCCTCTTTCACGCTCGGTGGAGCGGGCGGAGGCGTCGCTTACAACTTGGACGAGTTCGTTGAGCTGATGAAGCGCGGGCTCTTCCTCTCACCGGTGGGACGGGTACTCATCGAAGAGTCCCTGCTGGGCTGGAAAGAGTTCGAGCTCGAAGTGATGCGGGACGGCGCTTCGAATTTTACCGTCATCTGTTCGATCGAAAACCTCGATCCGATGGGGGTTCATACCGGAGACTCCATCACCGTGGCGCCTGCGCAAACCTTGACCGACGTGGAATACCAGCAGATGCGCGATCAGGCTCGTCGCGTCATCGATGCGGTTGGCGTGGAGACGGGTGGCAGCAACATCCAGTTCGCGGTCGAGCCTTCGACGGGGCGCATGGTGATCATCGAGATGAACCCGCGCGTCTCTCGCAGCTCGGCACTAGCTTCCAAGGCAACCGGGTTCCCGATCGCAAAGATCGCTGCGAAGGTTGCGCTCGGCTATCGTCTGGACGAGATCGAAAACGACATCACCCGCACCACTCCCGCCAGCTTCGAACCCACCATCGACTACGTGGTGGTCAAGATGCCACGGTGGAGCTTCAAGAAATTTCCCAAGGCCGATAGGACGCTGGGGACGCAAATGAAATCGGTTGGGGAAGTGATGGCTCTCGGATCCAACTTTCGAGAGGCGCTATTGAAGGCGCTCCGTTCACTCGAGCGGAACGATGAAGGGGCCGGTGTCTTGAATCCCGAAGTCGCGGATCCTAGCAAGCTCCGACAACGCCTTCCGGTACCGACGCCGGATCGGCTGGCACAGTTGATAGGCGCCCTGTCGCAAGGGTTTTCGGTTGAGGAGATTCACCGGCTCAGTAAAGTCGACCCGTGGTTTCTAGAGCAGCTCCGCCTCATCGTCGAGCTCAAGGATCGACTGGTTTCAGAGGGTACCGATTCGCTTCTCGCCGAGGCGAAGGCCTGTGGCTTCTCGGACAGACAAATTGCAGTTTTGACCAACAGCAGCGAGGAGTCGATCCGAGAGGAAAGAAAGAAGCAGGGACTCATGCCGGTCTTCAAACGGGTCGACACCTGTGCCGCGGAGTTCGCTTCTCACACGCCTTACCTCTACTCCACATACCAATCGGAAAGCGAAGTGGAGCCGAGCGATCGGCGGAAGCTCATGATCTTGGGGAGCGGTCCCAATCGAATCGGGCAGGGTATCGAGTTCGATTACTGTTGCTGCCAGGCGGCGTACACGCTTCGGGAAGCAGGAGTCGAGTCGATTATGGTCAACTGCAACCCGGAGACGGTGTCGACGGACTACGACACCTCGGATCGACTCTACTTCGAACCACTCACTTTGGAGGACGTTCTTCACATCGTGGACGCGGAACGGCCTGAAGCGGCCGTCGTGCAATTGGGAGGACAGACACCGCTCAAGCTGGCTCGCTCTCTCGAGGCGGCGGGAGTGTCCATCCTTGGTACTTCGTCGGACAGCATCGACATCGCCGAAGATCGTCAACGATTTTCGGCGCTCCTAGCCAAGCTCGGAATTCCACAACCCGAGAGCGCCACCGCCAGCTCGGTCGAGGAGGCCCTCGAGGCGGCATCAGCCATTGGCTACCCCATCTTGGTGCGCCCGTCTTACGTGTTGGGCGGCCGGGCGATGGCTATCGTCTACGACAGCGAGCATCTCCAGGAATACATGAGCCACGCCGTGGACGCCTCACCTTCTCATCCGGTTTACCTGGACCGCTTCTTGGAGGATGCCTTCGAGGTCGATGTCGATGCCTTGTCCGATGGGGTGGACGTCTTGATCGGCGGGATCATGGAGCATATCGAGGAAGCGGGGATTCATTCCGGGGATAGTTCGAGCATCCTACCTCCTTACTTGGTAGAGCCGGCGCATCTCGATACGATCCGAGATTACACTCGACAGATAGCGCGAGCGCTCCAGGTGAAAGGACTCCTCAACGTCCAGTACGCGATTAAGGACGGGAAAGTCTTCGTGCTCGAGGCCAACCCGCGAGCTTCACGAACGGTTCCGTTCGTAAGCAAGGCGACCGGTGTTGCCCTCGTCGAGGCGGCGCTTCGGGTCATGTTGGGTGAATCGGTGGCTTCTCTTGGGCTACCCCCAGAGCTCCCCGTCCCGCAAGTCTCCATCAAGGTGCCGGTGTTTCCCTTCGTGAAGTTTCCGGGGGTCGATACCCTTCTCGGACCGGAGATGAAGTCGACCGGCGAGGTCATGGGCATCTCCTATGATTTCGGGTGCGCCTTCGCGAAGGGGCAAATAGCGGCCGGCCACAAGGTTCCGACCTCTGGGACCGCCTTCCTCTCCGTAAACAATAATGACAAGACCGGCTTGGTGTCGGTTGCGCGGCGACTAACGCGGCTGGGGTTCCGCCTCGTGGCCACCCGCGGGACGGCGGCCTTTCTCGAGTCCAACGGGCTATCCGCCGAGCGAGTGTTCAAGGTCAACGAAGGTCGTCCACATATCGTCGACCATCTGATCAGCGGCAAGGTCGACCTGATAGTGAATACGCCTCTCGGAAGAAAGTCTTTCTATGACGAAGAAGCGATTCGCATGACGGCCATACAGCATGGCGTCCTCTGTATCACGACTCTCACTGGTGCCAACGCGACCGTGGCCGGCATCGAAGCGTTGAAGCAAGGTCGATTCGATCCACGAAGCCTTCAAGAGATTCACCAAGAAGTCATAACCAAGCCATCACAAAGGTGACCGGTGTGCTAGGGAGATGAAACAAACGATGATTAAAGACGTGGCCTTGTTGGTATTGCGTTTGGCCGGACTGGGGCTAGCTTTGGCGCATGGCTGGGGAAAGATCGCGGCCCTCGTTTCGGGAGAAGGCGCCGGGTTCATCGAGGGGGTTGGGCGGCTCGGGTTCCCGATGCCCGGCTTGTTCGCCTGGGCTGCGGCTCTCGCCGAGTTCGCGGGCGGTCTTCTAGTCGCGCTCGGACTCTTTACTCGCGTGGCCGCATCATTCTCTGCTTTCACAATGCTGGTGGCTGGATTCATACGCCACAAATTCCACCTGCATTTGCTCGTCTGGCTCGGCATCTACCAGGCATCGGAGAAGACCATCGAGAGCTGGCGAGATCCGGAGAAGGCGCTCGTCTATGTTCTGATCTTCGTTGCGCTGATTCTGATGGGCGCGGGCCGCTTTTCGCTGGATAGAATCGTCAGAAAAAGGGGTTAGGAAAGAAAAAGCGCATCCGCTTCACTCGCCGGACATGGCCAGGCGGCGGATGCGCTCTACCTTTGTTCGTTCTCTAGGAGCTTGGGACTTCGACTCCCACGTCGATCGGAGCGGAGAGCTTGCGCTTGCCCCACTGAATGTCCAACGACGCCTTGGTTAGGTCGTTGTCATTCTTAGTTAGGTTTACCGTGAGCTTTGTGGCAGGTTCCGCAGTCATGCTCGTTGTCAACGGAGCCTTGATTCCCCCGGTAGTCTCTTCGGCCCCGGAGGCATCCATCTTTTTCTTCTGGAGTGGTTCGGGATCAAGAATCACCAACGCCCAGTCGTCACCCTGGCCGCGTTCGAGCACTAGGTAATAGTAACCGGGAGCGACTTTGGCTCCCGCTATCTTAAGCGGGATGTTCGTATCCAAGGTCGTCCAGGAATTGTTTCCGAAGCGCCACCGCTTTCCTTTGGTTAGCTCGTCGAACTGCTCGTCATACTCGGCTCGCCACTCGGGCCGACCATAAGTGATGACAAACCCTCCCTCCGCGTTGAACTCGTCCTCCGAAGGTTGGCTGAAGTAGGCGATGCTGGCGCTACCACGGTCGGATTCACCATCGAATGCTTCGAACTTCGCATCCTGGGCGAGCAAGAGTGGCGTGTAAAGAGCCAAGCCGGCTACCGCCATGCTCAGCAGAATCGATCTCCTCGACATAAACAAACCTCCAAACTCGAAAAAGGTTAGTAAAGCCCCCCCACCCGCCGTCCAACGGTGCGGCTCTAGCTCGACCTGTGGCGGGACTTCGGTCTCTGACTGGATTGGGCTCCCCTACGGATGCGAAGCCTATAATTTCTCGCGCCGCCAGTCAACAGGACTTATGCTCGCTCCGCGCTCGCTCGCCGCCCTCGCTCTTTGCTTGATGGCGCGGGGCCCCACCCCCACGCCGAAATGCTTCGTCGGCAAGCGACTCCGCATCGGCTCAAGGCTGCGCTCGGGCCATTGCCACGGCCGAATCGCTCGGCAATTCCTCTCCGCCTTCGCTCAACACGTCCACGTGCGTTCGAGCTACGGCGGATCCGCCGAAGCCTTTTGGCGAAGGCGGACCGGCCGGCGGCCCTTACGGGTCGGGCGCGCTGTGAGATAATCACCCGCATGGACTACTCCTCGGCAGGGGTCGATATCGATGCGGCGGCCAAAACCATGGAGAAGATCCGCCGGCTGGCTCGTAAGACCTTCACCGCTGGAACCCTCGGAGACCTCGGAAGTTTCGGCGGGCTCTTCCGTCTGGACACCACCAAGTACCGTGAGCCGGTCTTGGTCGCAAGCACGGACGGAGTCGGAACTAAGCTAAAAGTCGCTTTCTCCTCTGGCCGTCACGATACGGTGGGGTACGATCTCGTCTCCCACTGCATCAACGACATTCTCGTGCAGGGGGCTCGCCCCCTTTTCTTCCTTGACTACTTAGCGACGGGGAAGCTCGTGCCCGACGTGGCGGAGGCGGTGGTCTCCGGGATCGCTCGGGCCTGCGAGGAGTTTGAGGTGTCGCTATTGGGCGGAGAGACGGCCGAGATGCCTGGGTTTTATCAAGAGGGCGAGTACGATCTGGCAGGGACCATCGTAGGTGTCGTGGAGCGAGAGGACATCATCGATGGATCGAGTGTCGAGCCAGGCGATGTGCTGATTGGACTCGGCTCCACCGGTCTTCACACCAACGGCTACTCCCTGGCCCGAAAGATCCTCTTCGAGAAGGAAGGACTGAGCCCAGAAAGTATCGTGGAAGAATTAGGTGCTTCGGTAGCCGACCTTCTCCTCGCTCCACACCGCTGCTACCTTCCATTGGTAGAGCCTCTTCTCGAAAAGCGGTTGGTCAAGGCGATGGCCCACATTACCGGTGGCGGCCTCACCGATAACATCCCGCGGGTCTTGCCAAGCGGCACTTCGGCGCGCGTTCGCTTGGGTAGTTGGGCGCTTCCCGAGCTCTTCGACTACCTGAGGCGCAAGGGTTCGGTCCCGCAGAGCGAGATGCTGCGCGCGTTCAACGTGGGGATCGGCTTGGTTGTCATGGTGGCGAGCCAGCATCGACAGGAAGCCCTCGAGCTCCTGTCGAGCCACGCACCGTTGGTGATTGGAGAGATCGTCACCGGCGACCGCAAAGTCCTTTACGAGGGGTCGCTTTGAGCGCGGATGGGCGTACACTCGGAGTCTTGATCTCTGGACGTGGCTCGAATCTCCAAGCCATTCTCGACGCGATCCGACAGGGCGAGTTGGAGGCGCGGATCGGGATCGTTCTTAGCAACCAGGCGACCGCGGCGGGGCTCACTCGCGCAACGGAAGCCGGCGTTCCGACCGCGGTGATCGACCACAAGAGTTTTCCTTCTAGGGAAGAGTTCGATCGAGCCGTGGTCGACGAGCTCAAACGACATGAAGTCGATCTGATTTGCCTGGCCGGCTTCATGAGGCGCTTGTCTCCGCTATTCGTCCGCGCCTTTCCGAACCGCATCCTTAATATACATCCCTCGCTTCTGCCTTCTTTTCCTGGCCTTCATGCTCAACGCCAAGCCCTCGGGCACGGGGTCAAGGTATCCGGTTGTACGGTGCACATCGTCGACGAGGAGTTGGACCATGGTCCCATCGTGCTCCAGACCGCGGTAGCTGTTAAAGACGACGACACCGAAGAGACTCTTTCCGCTCGCATTCTCAAGGAAGAGCACCGCGCTTATCCAAAAGCCATTCGGCTCATGCTCGACAAGGTGTCCCAACCGTGAAGAAGCTCGCCATCGACGACCAGATCGCCTATCTCACCAAGGGAACGGTGGACGTGGTGAAGGCGGAGGAGCTCCGGGCGAAACTCACGAAATCAGCGAAGACCGGAAAGCCGCTCAAGGTAAAAGTTGGTTTCGATCCTTCGG
Source organism: Candidatus Marinacidobacterales bacterium (assembly GCA_965219415.1). Classification (GTDB taxonomy): domain Bacteria; phylum Acidobacteriota; class Vicinamibacteria; order Marinacidobacterales; family DATDRI01; genus CBDCNP01. The sequence goes on along the minus strand of CBDCNP010000002.1, from coordinate 3,682,511 downwards.
CGCCGGACATACATCTAGGCCACACCGTGGTCATGCGGAAGATGAAGCACTTCCAGGATCTCGGCCATGTCGTCTACTTTCTCATTGGAGATTTCACTGGACTCATCGGGGATCCGAGTGGGAAGTCGAAGACACGTCCTCAACTGACGCGACAGCAAGTCGAGGAGAATGCCGAGACCTACAAGCAACAGGTCTTCAAGATCCTCGATCCTGAGAAAACGGAAGTACCGTTCAACAGCAAGTGGCTCAACGAGCTCAACGGCGAGGCGATGGTGCGTCTCACCGCCAAGTACACCGTGGCCCGCATGCTCGAACGGGACGATTTCAAACGCCGGTATCAGGCTCAAGAGCCGATCGCGATCCATGAGTTTCTCTATCCCTTGGTCCAAGCCTACGATTCTGTACACCTCGAGGCGGATTTCGAGCTGGGTGGGACGGATCAGACGTTCAATCTTCTCGTCGGCCGGGACATCATGCGTGAGTACGGACTCGAGCCTCAGGTCATCATGACCGTACCCCTTCTAGAAGGTACAGACGGTGTCGAGAAGATGTCGAAGAGCCTCGACAACTACGTTGGGGTGACCGAGCCACCGAAAGAGATGTACGGGAAACTCATGTCGATCGCCGATGACTTGATGTTCCGGTATTACGAGCTTCTGATCGACAAGAGTGTCGCCGAGATCGAGACGCTTCGTCACGAGGTTAAAGAAGGGAAAGTTCATCCCAAACAGGCCAAGATGGATTTGGCGAGGCAGATCGTGACCGACTTTCACTCTCCTGAGGAAGCCCGGCAAGCCGAGGAGGCCTTCGAGGCGGTTTTCCGTAAGGGGGGCCTGCCCGACGATATGCCCGAGTACCGGCTCCCCAAAGGCGAGAAACCGGTGATGCTGTCTCGTCTGATGGTAGACGCCGGTTTAGCGTCGTCCAAGAGCGAAGCCGGTCGTTTGATCACTCAGGGGGCGGTCCAGATCGACGGGAACCGGGAGCCTGCGGACCGGGAGCTCATGCCGTCGGGCTCCGGGGGCTTCGTCTTGAAGGTGGGCAAGCGCCGATTCTGCCGTGTCGTTCCAGGCTAGCGGCAGGTAGCGGCTTTGACAAAGAGGGTGAGGGCTGAGTATAAATACGTTCCCAACTCCCTGACTCTTTAAAACAGAGTACTGGAAGGTAGGTTTCGCGATAATTCGACTCGTTAATCGAGATCCCATTGTGTTGTTGTCTGCCCCGTTAGGGGACGCTTGTCTCCGCACATTTTGGAGGTCACTCGATGTCACAAAACCGTAAATCATTCATAGGATTGAAGCCTTCTGTTGGGAAGCATTGTGTTTTCCTCCGGGCTCTTCGCCCAGACCGAAACCGTCTATTTCACCGGTCCGAGCAACCAGGTTTCCCAGGTCGTTAGCTTCTCGGCCGGTACGTCCACACCGGTTGTCAATCTATCAGGGAGCAATTTCAAGGGGCTGGCCTTTCGTCCCAATGATGAGCTTCTTCTCATTGCCAATCCCACCCAAGGCGGCGGACTGTTAATCTGTAATCCTGCCGGGGGTGCGTGCGGCCAGATTGCCGATTTCTCCGATGGCGTCGCGGTGGCCCTCGATCCTAGTGAGAATCTCTACGGCGTGAGCGACGGTCCTCACAAGCTAGTCATTATTCCAAGGGACGACTCCTGCGCTTCAGTGCTTTTTCCAGCCGGCTGCAACCCTGGCGGCTATGACGCTGACTCTGCCATAGAGTTCAACATTGGCTCGACGACCAGGCTTGCCGATGTCAAGATCGTGCCATCCGATGGGGGCGGCCTGAATCAAGGGGATATCGTGCTTCTGTCGAGATCTCCAGAAAGTGTGCCAATCTTAGTTGGGAATTGAAACGGCTCCAAACCCCGTGGTTTGATGGCGTTGGACAAAACAAAATCAAGCCGCTGGACTTGACCCGCTTTCGTGGACACCTAATCCTTTGGGAGACAGGAGTCCACGATGTCAAAGCAGGGAAACAGATACGCGGCCGAATTCCGGCGCCAAATGGTAGAGCTGGTGCGAGCTGGCCGCGGCTCCGAAGAGCTGGCGCGAGAGTTTGAGCCCTCGGGCCAGACGATCCGGAACTGGGTGAACCAGGCGGATCTCGACGAGGGTCGCAGGCAGGACGGTCTGACGAGTGAGGAGCGTGCGGAGCTCCGCCGCCTGCGACGGGAGAACCGTCAACTACGGTTGGAGCGGGAGATCCTCTCAAAAGCCGCGGCCTGGTTCGCTCGGGAGACCGAGTCGGTACCACCGAAGCCTTCCGATTCGTGAGGGCGAACCAGGATTCACTACCGGTTGCCACGATGTGCCGACTGCTGGACGTCTCCGCCAGCGGCTACTATGCGTGGCTTGAGCGTGCCCCGTCGGCCCGCGCGGTGTCGGATGCGGAGTTGCTTGAGAAGATCCGGGCGATTCACACCGCGTCGCGGAGCACGTACGGCGCGCCGAGGATTCTCCACGAGCTACGAGAGACACACGAGCTCCACGTCTCACGCAAGCGTGTAGCGCGGCTAATGCGCGAGGCTGGCATTCAAGGTGTTCACCGGCGCAAGAGGGCGCACACTACGATTCGCTGTGACGACGCCCGTCCCGCCCCCGATCTCGTCGACAGGAATTTCGAGGTGGACCGGCCCGACCGCCTGTGGGTCGCCGATATCACCTACGTGCCCACGTGGTCGGGCTTCTTGTTCCTCGCCGTCGTGCTGGACGCCTTCAGCCGACGCATCGTCGGATGGGCAATGGCTACCCACCTGCGGACGTCGCTCGTCTTGAGCGCCCTCGACATGGCGCTGTTCCAACGCAAGCCCGGCGACGTCATCCATCACTCGGACCAGGGCACGCAGTACACGTCACTAGCGTTCGGCCAGCGATGCCGGGAGGCCGGGGTGCGACCGTCGATGGGTTCGGTCGGGGACTGTTACGACAATGCGATGTGCGAGAGCTTCTTCGCGACGCTCGAGTGCGAGCTGATCGAGCGCCGGTCGTTTCGCTACCACGCTGAGGCGCGCATGGCGACCTTCGATTTCATCGAAGGCTGGTACAACCCGCGACGACGACACTCCGCCATCGACTATTGCTCGCCTATCCAATTCGAAAGGAGGTACTATCGCGACGCTTGATCCCTAACTCTTAACCTGTCCACGAAAGCGGGGTCACTTCACCGCGAAGAAAGGAGCCGAGATGGGAAGTCTGCTACGTTCGGTCAAGAAACGCAAGAAGTCGCGTCGTTTGGGTGAGGTCGAGATGGTGAGGCACGAGGATTACGGGGAACTCGTGCTGGACGCCAAGGTAGAGATGATCCGTTGGTTGGTCCCCCTTGGTCTAATGCACGTTCACGAGTTGCTCGACGACGAAGTGAAGGCGTTGGCGGGAGAGCGATACTCTCGCAAGGACGAGCTGGAGCGCGGTCGCCGTCCCGGAAGCAACCCGGGCACGGTAGGGCTTGGCGGCCAGCGGGTACCGATCCGTGTGCCACGGGTTCGGAGCATCGAGGGAGGAGAGATTCCGCTTCGCTGCTACGAGGCGGTGAGCCACGGCGGTGAGGTGAATGATCTTCTGCTGAAACGAGTTCTCTACGGAATCTCTTGTCGCAACTACGAGGCGGCAGCGGAAGCGATTCCGGGCGCCATCGGGCTGTCGAGCTCAACGGTGTCCCGAGGGTTCGTGCAAGCGAGCGCTGCGAAGCTGCGGGAGATGCAGGAACGGGATCTGACCGGCGAGGATGTGGTGGCGCTGTTTCTGGATGGGAAGACATTCGCCGAGGCAACGATGGTCGTGGCTCTGGGCATCACGCTTTGCGGGGAAAAACGCTTCTTGGGCTTCGTGGAGACGGACACGGAGAACGCGCAGGTGTTGACGCCGTTCCTGCGTTCACTGCTCGAGCGGGGACTCGATATCTCCCAGGGTCTGCTGGTGATCATCGACGGCGGCAAGGGTCTCCAAGCGGCAGTCAAGAAGGCATTCCGTAAGCGGGCCCTGATACAACGCTGCCAGTGGCACAAACGTGAAAACGTAGTGAGCTACCTGTCCAAGGGCGAGCAGGCGTCATGGCGCAAGCGGCTCCAGTGGGCCTACAACAGGCCGGAGTACGAAGAGGCCCTCACTGCGCTCGAGCAACTCCACGGTGAGTTAGAAGAGCGGAACCAATCCGCAGCTGGCAGCCTGGAGGAAGGCCTCGAGGAGACGCTGACGTTGCATCGACTCGGCGTGCACGCGGTGCTGGGCCGTTCGTTCAAGACGACGAACTGCCTTGAGTCCGTCAATGCTCTCGTCGAGGAACGCTGCGCGAAGGTCGACCACTGGAAGAACTCGAGCCAACGCCAGCGCTGGTTGGCAACGGCGCTCGTAGACATCGAACCGCGCTTGAGGAAGGTGGTGGGCTACCGCCATCTTCCCAAGCTTCGCGAAGCTCTCAAGCGGGAACTGAAGATCGAGGCGAAGACATCAACCGTATCGAAGAAGAAGGTCGCTTAAACGTGAGCCGTGGAGAGTTTCAACTAAGAATGGGCTTGACTCGATCTCCAGGGCGCATCTTCCGAGTCGAAAAGCTAGACGACACCGCACCTGGCTGCGACGACTCGGTCACTAACCCGAATTGTTGGGGTGCGCCCACGGAAATCGTGTCGCTCTCGGGTTTCGAACCTACCGGCTTTACGTTCGCGCCGCCGATCGGGGATTTCTTGATTAGTACTTGGGATGGTTTACCTTTTACGAATGCCTCACGCGCGGAGGAGCTTGAGTGGATGCGAACCGGCCTCTCTGAGATGCTGGTGACCGACATCTCCCAATCCCGCTACGTTCGTCCCCTACCAGGTGGGCGAGTCATGAAAGTCTTAGACGAGCTCGGCCTCAGTGACCAAACGCGCTACGACGACGCGTCGCTGGAATCCATCTCGGAAAGAGCTCGTGTGCAGTCGGTCTTGTATGGGCAGTTTGTCGAGTCGGGCGGGAGCCTTCGGTTGGATCTAATCTTTGCTCAAACAGGGGCAAGGCGAACG
>CBDCNP010000002.1:0-3672500 GCA_965219415.1 Candidatus Marinacidobacterales bacterium | reverse complement strand
GGTTGTGGCGTGGTGAGACGAAACCACGGTGACCGGATGGCCTATCGAGTACGTGGCAAGAATCATCTCCTAGAACGCATCGTTCCATTCTTCGAAAAGCACCCGCTAAAATCGAAGAAACGACTGGACTTCGCAAAGTTCAGGCGTGCTCTTCTCATGATGGAGGCGGGCGATCACCTGAAACCGAAAGGCGTAGAGAAGATTCGAAGCCTTGCGGCTCAGATGAATCGAGGTCAGTCAAGATAAAGTCCGGCCTTACTGGAAACAGTAGGGGTTAACCGAGCGAAATTCCTTGTCGGGTAAGTAACATTGCCCCGGATGGGAGCAATCCCATCCTGCAAACCGGCTCAAATCGGTGAAGCCCTCCCGACGCACGTGCGCGTCACGGGTAATACCGAGGGTAAGATCGTCGAAAGACGATCCCCGTAACGACTCAGGAGTGAGATCCCTGGATGGAGCTTCCTGGCTCCATAACACGCCGGCCCTGGTACTTGCTTCCATAAAAGCAAGCGGAAAATTTCCGGCAGCGAGATACTCAACTCGCTGGCGACCAGGTGAAGGTATAGTCTACGCCACGGGAAACCGTGGAATCACGTGAAGTTCCGACCTGCACGAATGGCGCAACGATCTGGGCGCTGTCTCGACGAGGGGCACTGCGAATTTGTAGTACCGGTGAAGATGCCGGTTACCCGCAACAAGACGGAAAGACCCCGTGCACCTTTACTATACCCTAGCAGTGAATTTTGGCACGTTGTGCGCAGAATAGGTGGGAGGCTTTGAACCTAGGGCTCTGGCCTTGGGGGAGCCAACTGTGAGATACCACCCTCATCGTTCTGAAGTTCTAACCTAGGCCCGTTATCCGGGTCAGGGACACTGTTAGGCGGGTAGTTTGACTGGGGCGGTCGCCTCCCAAATTGTAACGGAGGCGCCCGAAGGTTCGCTCAGGCTGATTGGAAACCAGCCGTAGAGTGTAAAGGCACAAGCGAGCTTGACTGCGAGACTAACAAGTCGAGCAGGTTGGAAACAAGGGCTTAGTGATCCGGCGGTCCCGTATGGAAGGGCCGTCGCTCAACGGATAAAAGGTACGCCGGGGATAACAGGCTTATCTGGTCCAAGAGTTCACATCGACGACCAGGTTTGGCACCTCGATGTCGGCTCATCGCATCCTGGAGCTGTAGCAGGTTCCAAGGGTTGGGCTGTTCGCCCATTAAAGCGGTACGTGAGCTGGGTTTAGAACGTCGTGAGACAGTTCGGTCCCTATCTGTTGTGGGCGCAGGAGATTTGAGGAGGGCTGACCCTAGTACGAGAGGACCGGGTTGGACGAACCTCTGATGTACGAGCTGTTCCGCCAGGAGCACCGCTCGGTAGTTACGTTCGGTCGGGATAAGCGCTGAAAGCATCTAAGCGCGAAGCCCACTCCAAGATGAGATCTCCCGGACCGTAAGGTCCCTAAAGGCCCCTGGTAGACCACCAGGTTGATAGGCTCGGGGTGTAAGGTGAGTAATCACTTCAGCTTACGAGTACTAATCGGCCGTGCGGCTTGACCTTAGAATTTACTAAGGGCAAAACGTCTTGCTGTATTGCGTGGACGTTGCACCTAACCCGCCGACCCGCCTTCGCTAAAGCTATGGCGGGGTACGGCGGTAGCCAGATATTGGTTTTCCCGGCGACTCTAGCGGAGGGGCCACACCCGTTCCCATTCCGAACACGGAAGTTAAGCCCTCCAGCGCCGATGGTACTGCAGGGGCAGCTCTGTGGGAGAGTAGGTCGTTGCCGGGAGTAAAACTCGAAAGCCCGACTCGTCATGAGACGAGTCGGGCTTTTTTTGTGCCCCGCACTGACTACGGTCCGATCCCGAGATTGCGTTTTCGAAAGTGTGCCAATCTTAGTTGGGAATTGAAACGGTTCCAAACCCCGTGGTTTGATGGCGTTGGACAAAACAAAATCAAGCCGCGAAGAAAGGAGCCGAGATGGGAAGTCTGCTACGTTCGGTCAAGAAACGCAAGAAGTCGCGTCGTTTGGGTGAGGTCGAGATGGTGAGGCACGAGGATTACGGGGAACTCGCGCTGGACGCCAAGGTAGAGATGATCCGTTGGTTGGTCCCCCTTGGTCTAATGCACGTTCACGAGTTGCTCGACGACGAAGTGAAGGCGTTGGCGGGAGAGCGATACTCTCGCAAGGACGAGCTGGAGCGCGGTCGCCGTCCCGGAAGCAACCCGGGCACGGTAGGGCTTGGCGGCCAGCGGGTACCGATCCGTGTGCCACGGGTTCGGAGCATCGAGGGAGGAGAGATTCCGCTTCGCTGCTACGAGGCGGTGAGCCACGGCGGTGAGGTGAATGATCTTCTGCTGAAACGAGTTCTCTACGGAATCTCTTGTCGCAACTACGAGGCGGCAGTGGAAGCGATTCCGGGCGCCATCGGGCTGTCGAGCTCAACGGTGTCCCGAGGGTTCGTGCAAGCGAGCGCTGCGAAGCTGCGGGAGATGCAGGAACGGGATCTGACCGGCGAGGATGTGGTGGCGCTGTTTCTGGATGGGAAGACATTCGCCGAGGCAACGATGGTCGTGGCTCTGGGCATCACGCTTTGCGGGGAAAAACGCTTCTTGGGCTTCGTGGAGACGGACACGGAGAACGCGCAGGTGTTGACGCCGTTCCTGCGTTCACTGCTCGAGCGGGGACTCGATATCTCCCAGGGTCTGCTGGTGATCATCGACGGCGGCAAGGGTCTCCAAGCGGCAGTCAAGAAGGCATTCCGTAAGCGGGCCCTGATACAACGCTGCCAGTGGCACAAACGTGAAAACGTAGTGAGCTACCTGTCCAAGGGCGAGCAGGCGTCATGGCGCAAGCGGCTCCAGTGGGCCTACAACAGGCCGGAGTGAAGTGACCCCGCTTTCGTGGACAGGTTAAGAGTTAGGGATCAAGCGTCGCGATAGTACCTCCTTTCGAATTGGATAGGCGAGCAATAGTCGATGGCGGAGTGTCGTCGTCGCGGGTTGTACCAGCCTTCGATGAAATCGAAGGTCGCCATGCGCGCCTCAGCGTGGTAGCGAAACGACCGGCGCTCGATCAGCTCGCACTCGAGCGTCGCGAAGAAGCTCTCGCACATCGCATTGTCGTAACAGTCCCCGACCGAACCCATCGACGGTCGCACCCCGGCCTCCCGGCATCGCTGGCCGAACGCTAGTGACGTGTACTGCGTGCCCTGGTCCGAGTGATGGGTGACGTCGCCGGGCTTGCGTTGGAACAGCGCCATGTCGAGGGCGCTCAAGACGAGCGACGTCCGCAGGTGGGTAGCCATTGCCCATCCGACGATGCGTCGGCTGAAGGCGTCCAGCACGACGGCGAGGAACAAGAAGCCCGACCACGTAGGCACGTAGGTGATATCGGCGACCCACAGGCGGTCGGGCCGGTCCACCTCGAAATTCCTGTCGACGAGATCGGGGGCGGGACGGGCGTCGTCACAGCGAATCGTAGTGTGCGCCCTCTTGCGCCGGTGAACACCTTGAATGTCAGCCTCGCGCATCAGCCGCGCTACACGCTTGCGTGAGACGTGGAGCTCGTGTGTCTCTCGTAGCTCGTGGAGGATCCTCGGCGCGCCGTACGTGCTCCGCGACGCGGTGTGAATCGCCCGGATCTTCTCAAGCAACTCCGCATCCGACACCGCGCGGGCCGACGGGGCACGCTCAAGCCACGCATAGTAGCCGCTGGCGGAGACGTCCAGCAGTCGGCACATCGTGGCAACCGGTAGTGAATCCTGGTTCGCCCTCACGAATCGGAAGGCTTCGGTGGTACCGACTCGGTCTCCCGAGCGAACCAGGCCGCGGCTTTTGAGAGGATCTCCCGCTCCAACCGTAGTTGACGGTTCTCCCGTCGCAGGCGGCGGAGCTCCGCACGCTCCTCACTCGTCAGACCGTCCTGCCTGCGACCCTCGTCGAGATCCGCCTGGTTCACCCAGTTCCGGATCGTCTGGCCCGAGGGCTCAAACTCTCGCGCCAGCTCTTCGGAGCCGCGGCCCGCTCGCACCAGCTCTACCATTTGGCGCCGGAACTCGGCCGCGTATCTGTTTCCCTGCTTTGACATCGTGGACTCCTGTCTCCCATAAGGATTAGGTGTCCACGAAAGCGGGTCAAGTCCAGGAGTACGAAGAGGCCCTCACTGCGCTCGAGCAACTCCACGGTGAGTTAGAAGAGCGGAACCAATCCGCAGCTGGCAGCCTGGAGGAAGGCCTCGAGGAGACGCTGACGTTGCATCGACTCGGCGTGCACGCGGTGCTGGGCCGTTCGTTCAAGACGACGAACTGCCTTGAGTCCGTCAATGCTCTCGTCGAGGAACGCTGCGCGAAGGTCGACCACTGGAAGAACTCGAGCCAACGCCAGCGCTGGTTGGCAACGGCGCTGGTTGGCAACGGCGCTCGTAGACATCGAACCGCGCTTGAGGAAGGTGGTGGGCTACCGCCATCTTCCCAAGCTTCGCGAAGCTCTCAAGCGGGAACTGAAGATCGAGGCGAAGACATCAACCGTATCGAAGAAGAAGGTCGCTTAAACGTGAGCCGTGGAGAGTTTCAACTAAGAATGGGCTTGACTCCCTGTCCCCTTTTCGCTCGCGTATTGACAAGTCCTCTGTGCGAGCCGAGCTTGGAATCCCCGCCGACGCCTTCGTGGTGGGGCATGTGGGGAACTTTACGGAACAGAAGAACCATCACTTATGGATAGAAGTTGCTCGCGAAATCGCCCGCCGCGACGTTAACGCTCGATTCCTGCTCGTTGGGGACGGCAAACTGCGACCAATCATCGAACGAAAAGTGGACAAACTCAAGATGGCGGACAGATTCGTCTTCGCGGGAACCAGAACCGATGTTCCTCGCCTGATGGTAGGTGCAACAGACGTGTTCTTTTTCCCCTCGTTGTGGGAAGGCTTGGGGTTGGCGCTCGTGGAAGCTCAAGCAGCCGGATTGCCCTGTGTGATAGCGGATGTCGTCCCGCCAGAAGCGGATGTCGTGGGGCCCCTGTTGCGACGGCTGCCGCTCACCTCCCCGGCACCAGTGTGGGCAGACGCGATCCTCGCCGCGCGTGATACGCGTCCGGAGTTGATGGGACGTGAGGCACTTGCTCTGGTGGAAAACAGTTCGTTCAACATAGAGGAGAGCGTCAAACATATGGAGTCGATCTATCGTGTCTGAGCACGCACCAGGGCCATCTACTCTCGGGAAACCCACCAGAAGACTGCCCGCTGACGCGTATACCCACATTTCGACTGGTAGTTTCTTCTTGGCTTGCTACTTGTGCTGTCTTGTTCTGATCTTGACCATTGCGTCTTCCGGTCGTTTCGTCCATTGGTTCGTCCTTCCGGTATGGATGTGCGGCGTGCTGGGTTACATGACCGCCTATACGGAGTCCGAGGGGTTCCAGGGAATGGGATGGGTGTTCATGATCTCCGAAAGTTTCCCGATCATCGCGCTCATGGGTTTCGCGGTCTATGCGCACCATCGCCGGGTCGGGTATTCCTGGAGCGTAATCATTGGGGTGTTGCTGGTCTATCTATCGTTCAAGCTGTTTTTCGGAGGACTCCGTGGAAGCCGGAGCAACACCATATGGGGCCTCTTCTGGGCAGTCGGCATCATTCACTTCTGGGTGAGACAGGTACCGAAGAAGGTGATCCTGGTAGGCATCGTTTTTCTGATCTCCTTCATGTACCTCTACGGCTTCTATAAGGCTCTTGGTGTAGAAGCCTTGGAGGCCTTCAAAACGAGCGAAGGTGTTACCGCACTGGCGGGTTAGACGGGTCGGACATTGGAGGCCACCATCCTCAGCGACTTGGCGCGGAGCGATGTCCAGGCATTCCTCCTTTATCGGTTGTTGTTATACCCCGACGACTATCGTTTCGGAATGGGGCGGACCTACTTAGGGGCGGCGGCACTGGTCGTGCCGCGGGCGCTCTGGCGAGCCGTCCCCCAACGAAAGTCAAGGAAGGGACAGAGGCTCAGTACGGGGCCGGCTCGTACGTTCCGGGAAAGTTGCAATCATCTCGCGTTTACGGCCTTGCCGGGGAGGCGATGCTCAACTTCGGTCCGCTTGCGGCGGCCCTCGCCTTCGCGATTCTTGGGTGCTTCGTTCAGAGGGTGCGGCACATGCTGACCACCCTACGGCCAGAAGACGCGCGTTTTCTCCTCTACCCCGTCCTGATCAACCTGAGTTTCGTTCTTCTCGTGTCCGATTCAGACAACGTCGTGTTCTTCTTTCTCAAGAACGGAGCCCTGCCCTTCCTGGTCATCGCATTGAGCGCGAGGCGGATGCGGGTATCGGCGCCACCCAGACGATCCAACACGAAAGAACGCGCTCCCATTCTCATGCAGGATGGAGCGCCCGCCTCAGCCGGTCGCGCCTGGGGGCCCACTCCATGAACAACCATCTCGGTCCATATGTGCATCGTGCGATCAAATCAGTCGTTCCCAAAGTCGTCATGCGCAAGGCTCTACACCTGCTTCCAAGGCGGTGGGTGGTGACCCACCGCGAGCTCGGATGCCCTTTTCGTTTCGCTCTCTATCCTCGAGAGGGCGGAGACTTTCAGCTCCTGCTCCGCCACGAGTTAGACGCGAGAAGACGCCTCAGAGAGTGGGTTGCACCGGGCGACGTTGTACTGGACGTCGGCGCCCACCATGGGCTTTACACGTTGCTATTAGCGCAACTGGTGGGAGAAAAAGGGCGGGTGCACGCCTTTGAGCCTTCACCCAGATAATCTCACGAGGCTGAAGGAGAATATCGAGCTCAATCATTTCCGCAACGTCGTGTTGAACCCGCTCGCGGTTAGTCAGAAGAAAGGTGCTTCTCACTTCAACTTCGGAAACAGCTCCACCGTTTCGAGCCTGAAAGCGATCAGCGGACAGCGTGAAGATTGGCACGAAGTTCGTACCGTCCCTCGAGGTGCTGGCCGGTGAGCTCGGGGTGAGTACGTTTGTACTCGTTTCTACCGACAAGGCGGTCCGACCGACTTCCATCATGGGAGCCTCGAAGAGGATGGCGGAACTGATCGTGCAGGATCTCGGGCGTCGCTTTCCGACTCGTTACGTTGCAGTTCGGTTCGGAAACGTCATGGGCTCGGCCGGATCCGTTATCCCCATTTTTCGAGAACAGATCGCGCGGGGTGAACCGGTGACCGTCACCCATCCCCAGGTGAGGCGCTATTTCATGACGATTCCGGAAGCGGCCCAACTAGTTCTCCAGGCGGGTGCCATGGGAGAAGGGGGTGAAATATACATTCTCGACATGGGCGAGTCGGTGCGCATTCTGGATCTCGCGCGCGACATGACCTGCTTTCGGGTCTCAAGCCGTTCGAGGATGTGGAAATCGTTTTTACCGGCCTTCGCCCGGGGGAGAAACTCCACGAAGAACTGCAGCTCAACAGCGAGTCGGTCTCCATGACCCGACACCCCAAGATCCGTATCGGCAAGATGGGGCCTTACTCCGAAGACATGGTGCAGTCCGCCCTTCGCCGCTTGGAGCAGTACTCGTTCGAGGAGAAGGGTGGGGCGATCCGGCTCGTGTTGAGTGACGTGCTCCCCGAAGCCCGCCTCGTGTCAGCGCCCTTTGGCGAGTCGCGGGCCGACTCCGTGTCCAAGGTGAGGCGTTCGCTGGTGGTAGGGAAATAGACTCCATTCTTTCTGCAACACCATGCGGTTTGTGCTGACTAGCATCCTTGCCGTCGTCGCTGGCGCCTATGCTGGGGCCTCGTTTTTCTTCTATGAGCAAGAGAGGTGGGCGCGATCTCCCAGTGAGATCGATCTCGGGGCGAACCTGCGGCTGCGACATCCAGAAGCAACGTTAGGCCTCACTCGTCACGCCATCGAGTCCAAGGACTTCTCGAGCCGCATTCGACCCTATCTTCGCCAATCGTTGAAAGAGGCTCCCGCCTCCTATCAGTCGCCATTTCTACTTGCAGCTTTTCTAGCGAATCGACTGGAAGAACGCGAGCTGAGCGAGCGGGCCTTCGAAGTGGCCATCGAGCTTTCTCCCACGAATGGACGTCTTCGTTTCACGTATGCGCAATGGTTGCTTACACCTAGGCTCGAACCGCTTCGAATAAGGAAGGTTGCGTCGCAGAGTTCGGATCAGTCCGGCGATGCTCACCGTCGCGGCCTGGGTCACCTGGCGTTGGCGATGAAGCTCGAGCCCGACCTCGTCCCCAGCTCGTTGAAGCTCGTCGCCTGGAGTGGCGTGCCAGCGGACAGGTGGCGCGACTTGACGCCTGAGACCGTTCCGGCAAGAAAAGAGCTGGCACTAGCCCTCGCCGGGTCGGGGCACAGAACCGAGGCTCTGAACGTTCTCGCCGAGGTTCTCGAATCAGCCTCGGAGAGGGAACTTTTCTTCGACGCGGCACGATGGGCCTTCGAGTGGAACGCGCCCGCTATCGCGCTTCGAACGGGACAAGAGTGGCTCGAGCAGGAAGATCGCTCGGGGCGTGTGGGGACACATTTTGCTCGTGCTGCTTTGGTGATCGCGAGGGCCCACCTCGAGCTAGGTCAGCCGGAGCGAGCTTATGAGGCCTTCAGCGAAGCACTAAGGAAGGTGGAGCGGCATGCCGGCGTATCGTCTTCGGCTAGCGTGGGGCTTTTGAGAGGCATGGGCTACCAGTATCTGAAGGCGGAGCAGGCGGTCATGGCAGAGAGCCTTTTGCTGAAGGCCACCGAAGCTGCTCCGCACGATCCCGACATACGGCTTGGCTTGGCCCGTGCGTACCGCAAGACCGGGAACCGGCGAGCCTCGATTGAGTCCTACCGGGAAGTCCTGCGGCTAAACCCACGACATTCACAAGCCGATCGAGAGCTTAGACAACTCCTGCTTCTGAACAAGCCATCCGCAGAAGGTTCGTAACAAGCAAATGCCCCGTCACCTTCCTTACGCCATCGTGCTATTGCTGGTTTGCGTGACCCTGGGATGGGGAGGCTACTCGCCGTGGGCGACCCTCCTCCTCGAGCTCGGGGCGGGTTGTCTCTTGTCGTGGGTTCTCTTGCGTGTCTTGTGGTGTACCAACCCGGAAGAAAGGGCGCGCAACTTGGAGCAGCGGCGTGCCTCGCGGAAATTGCCTTTCGCCGTTCGGTATCCGCACCTAGCCACCGTCAGCCGTCTGTTGAGTCTAGGCCTCTTTCCTGCGCGAGGAAGTGTAGCGGGAGTCGAGATTCTGCTTCCGGGCCGTACCGAGAGGCGCCCAGATTCCTTCTTCTTTGCCGGATACGAATTCAAGCGAGCCGGCTTGGGAATGCCCCTCTTGCTGCTCACCGTTTGGATGGGAGCGTCCTTACTACCACTGCGTGAAGGTTGGATGCTTCGGCTATCCCCACGGGCGAGCGAGATCCGGATGGCAGCTCAAGGCCTCATGCTCGACGAAGAAGCTTCGATCGAAGCACCCATAACACTGTCTAGCTTTCTAATCGAGCGCGGACTTTGCCTTTGGGTGGCCTACCTCGCTCTTTTCTACGTTGGTGTTTGCTTGGCTTCGAATCGCCGCTCCGTTGACCGCCTCTCGTCGATGCTCCTGATAGTGGGCGTCGCGGCTGGCCTGTACGGGATCACTCAGTGGCTTGTTGGATTGCAGGAACTGCTCGGCGCCGATCCATCGGATGTGGGACTCCGAGCTCGCGGGACGTTCGGCAACCCCAACCATTACGCTGCCAGCATGGAGATGCTCTTGCTCTGCAGCGCCGGTTGGATCGGGGCCAGGATGGCTCGTGTCGACACCAGTGACGCACAAAGAACCGGCTTCTCGCGCCTAGCCGATGTCGTCCGGCAAGAGTCGCGAGCCAAGTTCGTCATCGTAGGCTTCGGACTTATCGTGATTGGCCTGGGACTCCTCTTTTCGCTCTCCCGGTCGGGGATCATCGCTGCGGTAGCCGCCCTTGCACTTTTCACCGTACTGGTTGGCTCACGATCACCAGGAGCAGGGCCGATCGAAGTTCGTGCTGGCGAACGGGCGCGCTACGCGGCGCGAAGCCTTCGAGCAATCTCTTTCGTCGTCGCCGGAATCATGATTTGGTTTGGAATGGGTATCCTGGCTCAGCGTTTCGACGCGGTCTCCGAGCTTTGGAACGAGGAAGTGGGGCGTCAGCGAGTGTGGTCGGACAGCGTGCAGGCGACCAGTGATTTTTGGCTTACCGGATCGGGTTTAGGGACATTCGGCCAGGTCTTCCCCATCTACCGAAGCTTTGGAGGGGCTGTCTCCTACACCCACGCCCACAACGACTATTTGCAGCTCCTCATAGAGTTGGGTGTGCCCGGGCTACTACTTTTCTTGTGGCTCGTAGCCTGCGTTTGGAAGGCGGCTTGGCGCACTCGACAAAGGCTACTCGGTGACCGTGCCGCACGCTATTTACACGCCGGATATTGCTCTGCGGCGTTGGCAATCGCGCTTCATAGTTTTACCGATTTCAAGTCTTCATTTGCCCGCGAACGCCGCCCTTCTCAGTGTTATTGTGGGAGTTGTTGTCGGGCTCGATCGAGACCCGAAGACAATCAGTCCTGCCCGTAAATAGGCAGCCGTATCGTCTCGGTTTTCGTCTGTAGCTCTCGCAGGACACCCAGGTTTCGCTCGGCCTGGGGACAAAGAGCGAGAGGATCGCCGGTCAGCTCTTCCGCCAGCCCGAGACAGAATCCCATGTCTTGGCCCGCGGGACCCAAGCTGTCTACCAATCGCCCCGCGTCTGTGTTCAATCGTCGGATCTCATCGAGCGCTTTGGATCCGCCCCAGATCTCCTCGATCGAATGTCGGTGTAGATTCCCAACCAGCCTGCGCCACTGAATGCACGGGTACACGTTTCCAAAGGGATCGACCGCGAGCGTCGCGGAGCCGGTACCGCAATTTTTCCGTCCACTCGTGCCAACCGGAAAGAATCTCCTGGGGAGGGTGCCCTTTTCGCTCTCGCAGCAATGAATAGAGATGCGCCACCCCTTCGGCCGAGGCTGCGATTGCGAGGGGCTCGCGATCACCGTCATCTCTCGGGGTAACCACGGCGTCCATGGAAAGCGGAATATCCAAGTCGTCCGCGAGGGCGAACATCTCCGCGATCTGTTTCTCGTTCCATTGGGTGAGCGTGCTGTTGAGCTTAACCCGCAAGCCGGCCCGCCGCATCTCTTCTAGGTTAGCGGTCAGCTTGTCGAAGCTTCCTTCGACCCGAGTCTGGCGGTCATGGGTCTCGGCGCAAGCGCCGTGTAGGCTGACCTCGACGACATAAGGGTCTACTTCTTTCTTGAGCCGGCGAGCGACATCCTTTCCGACGGCGTGCCCGTTCGATTTGACGCGGGTCACGAAGCCCAACTCTCTAGCCCTGCGTCCGAGAGGCCAAAACGCCGGACTAGTCAGAGGCTCCCCACCGGATAGGACGAGGACCATCACCTGTAAGTTGCGCAGGTCTTCGAGTAGCTGAAGATAGTTGTTGGTTGACAGGCGTTCGCCCTCGAGGTTGAGATCGTTGTAACAGAAAAAGCAATCCAGATTGCAGCGGTAAGTGAGCTCCAAGAGCACCGACATGAGGGCGTGTTCATCGGCCATGCGTTTCATCACGTCGTGGTAGCCCATGTCAGTTGGCTCCGGTTGCGGTTTGAACAGTCTCGACAATCTCGAGCTCCACGAGCTCTCGCAAGAAAGCACTCACATCTGCTTCGAGCTCCCGCGGAGCGACATCGAACTCCTCCGCGAGTGACGTCAGGATCACTCTCTGGCCATGCCCCTGGTCGATCAGCTCTAGGACTCGGGCTCCGACAAGGTTCAATCCGAGGACTTTGGCTGCATCTTGTCGAATGACAACAGCCTCGTTGAGGAGGAGCCGGTAGCGGACGTCGTTGCACAAGGCGTAGCTCATAGTGCCGGTACCTCCGAGCGAGAACAGAATCTCTCGAGTGCTCTCAAGTTCCCCCCAAGGGAAAAACTCAGTGTGAAGCCCGGGTGGCCCGAGGCGATCTCCTCCAACACGGTTGAGGCTGTTTCACATCGGTGAGGGTCGAGATTCACGAAGGGCGCGCACGACAACATCGAGCCGAGCGATTGCGATGGCGAGATCGGCTGGATGGTGTCGTCCTCCGCCTGGCGCAGTTTGAAGATGGCGGCTAAGGGAAACGACTTGCTCGAGCAACTCGTCCGCCCGAAGTCGCCGGCGAACGGCACTTGCCGAACGAGTGCACGACCTTCTTGCATCGAGACAGCGTTGAGCTCATCGCTCAAGATCCGCCATCCCTGTATCTTGGCCAGATGGCAGACTGTCGACTTGCCCGCCCCGGAGCGGCCGGGGAAGACATAGGCAGTGCCTTCTATGACAAAGGCGGCACTGTGTAGCAAAACTCCACCGGACCTGAGCAAATGATACTGGGCGGTCACGCGGAGGAAGTTCTCGAAGACTCCGCAGAAGCCGTCCGCGTCTCGAGCCGAAGTCCAAATAGCCGCGACGAGATCGTGGCGGCACTCGAGAAGTCCCATGAAATCGAGTCCGGCCACTCGGACGGAGTCAACCCGGTAGTCCATGTCGAGGGTGTAGTCCCAGCCACGGAGATCGAAGCTTCTGAAGTCTTCTTCGTCCGCTCGATAAATCCGAATCTCTACCTCGGGTGAAACTGTGGAATCGCCGGGCAGACAGTAGGGACCGAAGTGAGCATGAATTGCGTCGGCTTGTTCTTTGTTGAGCCCCGTGACCAAGTACCGCTTTCCCAAGAAGTCGATCGCCACGCTCCGCTTCCCCCAAGGTTCACCGGCGAGACGGGCGGGAAACAGATCGGGGCAGCTCAGGAACTGATTACCGAAGTTCATGATGTTCTCGCCCATGGATCGCGGCACACCATGTGACGAGCCTCCGGAGCAAGAGGCCGACGGCTCGAAAACGGTGGCTGATAGGAACCTCGTAGATGGAGCGTGCGCAGTCGCCACCTCGCACGAGGCCTAGCACTTGATCCGGCGTCACCGAGGGGTCGATCCAGCTCGCGTTATCCCCCTTGGTAACTACGCGCCAGTGGGAGAGCTGCCATCGATAGCCGAGGACGCGGTGGACCCTCAGCTCTCCATTAGGCGCCACGAAAGCGATAACGTCCCCGGGCAAGTAGATCATTCGAGGTGAGATCTCGACGGTCGCACCGTCCGGAAGATCGGGAGCCATCGAGAAACCTCGAACTCTGATGCGCAGAGGCTGCTCGATTCCCAATTCCCGGAGGGCGGACAGGACTTCCTCTCTCATAGTCTCGCTTAGGAAGAAGCGAACTCGCAAGGTGGGGCGCCTTTGCCGGGAGGATTACAAATGGAGGCTACACCCTCGAGAGGTTCCCGAAAAGTCACCCGTGGCCTCTGGTAGGGCTTTTTCTTGTCTCGCTGCTCGCCGGAATTCTCTTCTGGTTGGGGTTCGGAAGGCTTATCCGGTTTCGTCATTCCATCTGCTCTCCCGCTGCTATGTGTGGTTTGTTGGAAAGAGTCATTATGGCCGCATAACTTTCCGTTATCGGTGGGCGCTCTTCAGTCTTAGCGCCGGGTCGCCGAGGAGAACCTGAGTCTCCAGGACCTCACGCCGTCCGCTTGCATGTTTCGTAGCGGCAACGGACAAGGCATGCAAGACGGCGTCGCCTAGAATATCGACCCCCTCTTCATAGACGGCGCGGAGATAGGCCTCCCCCAGGATCCGTCGTCGCGGATTGTAGGAGAGCCCGGCAGGCGACCAAACCGCTGCCGCGCCACCGTCGGGATGGAGCACGAGGTCTTCCGCGAGTGAAGAATGGCCAGGCAACCAGTAATTGCCCAGGTGGCAGCCCATCACGGCGATCACTGGCAGCCGGTCCCCATTCGTGAGGTTGGGATGGGGCCGTTCGATGAAGACCGCCATTCTAGCCGGCGTCGATACCATCGAGCATGCCCGGCCCATGACCCCGGAGATTATCGACATGATGCTAGAGCGCGGTACCGCCGTCTGTTTCACTCCGCTGGTGTACGTTGGCTTCCGACCGGACGAGTCCACTTGGGAGTTCATGGACACCGGTGCGCGCGGGCCGGGAGATTGGATCGATTTCGAAAAGAAACAATATTTCGAGCACCGAAAGGCTCACCCGGAGGTCGAGACCGAAGATCGCCCCTACGATGACTTCGACGAGAACCGCCGGGGACGCGACTTCTCCCCTTCTATCCGGACACAACAGACCCAAGTTCTGGCGGCCTTCGAGGCAGGTGTTCCTATTAGTCTTGGGATGGACCCGCTCTACGTCGGCGGCATTGGAAACGCCATCGAGCTCTTGGTCGAGGGCGGCTTCACACCGATGGATGCGATCCGTGCCGGCACCGCGGTCGGCGCTCAAAACATCGGTTTAGGTGACGATCTCGGAACCTTGGAGCCCGGCAAGCTCGCCGACATGATATCACTCCAGGCCAATCCGCTCGAAGAGCGCTGGGCGTGGCACAAGATTCACCTAGTCATGAAAGCCGGCGAACGTTTCGACACGCTCAGTTGGAGGTAAATGCCTTAAGGCAGCACTCCTAAAACGAGGTGAGAGGGGTACTGGGCCGAGCGATAAACCGTCTGGGTCGCGGATTGGTAGTCCTCCGGTTGGGCCCGGTAAATGTCTACGTAAATTTGAGGGTTCCGGTCGTAGGCCGGGAACCACGAGCTCTGAATGTGGACCATAATGCTGTGCCCGGCCTTGAAGGTGTGATAGCGGTCGCGAAGATCGATGACAATCGGCGTGACTTCGCCAGGCTTCATCGGCTGCGGATCCTCGAGACTGTTTCGAAACCGCCCCCGCATGATCTCCCCGGCGAGGTGCATTTGGAAACCGCCCATCGGTATATCGCAGAAGGTGCTGGCAGGTGCATCGCCGGGATAGACGTCGATCAATTTGACGATCCAATCGGATCCCGTTCCGGTGGTCGATACGAAAATGTTCGCGAGGATCGGACCGGCGATGGTGAGATCCTTTTCCAGAACGTCTGACTCGTAGACCAGCACATCCGGGCGCGTTGACGCGAATCGTTGATCCTCCACCTTCCACAAATGGCCCAGCGTGGTTCGGATCTCGGCGGAGAAGGGTACTGGTTTGTTTGGATCGCTCACGTAAGAATCGGCGTCGGAGCCGGTCGGCGCCTCGAAGGATAGTTTTCCGTCGGCCCGCAAATAGAGCTTGGTGTTCTCCGAGTCTTCGGGCGGCCAGCTGTCATAGCGCTTCCACTCGTTCGAGCCGGTCTCGAAAACCACCGCCTCCAACGCCTCCCAATCTCCTTTTTCCTTGAGATGGTGCTGAAAGAAAGGAAACTGTACTTCGCGCTGGAAGTACAAAGAGGTCTTCGAATCAAACTCGACGCACCCCAGGTGATCCCCTTCCATGCTACGCCAGCCGCCGTGAAGCCACGGACCCGCAGTCAGCGTGTTCTCGATTCCTGGGTTTTTCTCCTCGATGGTGTGGTAGATCGACATCGGGCCGTAGAAATCCTCGGTATCAAACCACCCCGCGACGTTCAGTGTTGCGTGGTCGATTCCATGAAGATTCTGGAGAGCGTTCTGTCGTTGCCAATAGTAGTCGTAGTTGCCGTGCTCCATGAAGTCGTTCCATGCGAGCACGTCTCCGTGAAAATAGAGCTCGTCGATCCGCGCCGCCGCTCCGGCGTCGAGGAAAAAATCGTATCCAGATGGTGTGCCGTAGTCGAAGGGACCGGCCCGCTCCTCGGTGGGAGCGTCCCGTCGACGGGCATTCCGGGAAAGCCAGGAGAACGCGTACATGATGCGGAAGGCACCGTTATGGTGCCAGTCGTCGCCGATGAACATATCGGAGGGCGAAGCCTGCGGGACGAAGCGGCGAGCGCCGGATGCGCATCGACCATGCCCATGAGTGTCTGCCAACCGGAGTAGGAGATCCCCCATTGTCCGACGCGCCCGTTATTGCCTCGTTTGCCAAAAGCCACTCGATGGTGTCGAAATTGTCGGTGCTCTCGTCGACGTCGGTCGCCCCTTTGGGTTTCGGGGCCAGCGGCCGGATAACCGCGAACTCTCCCTCCGACTTGAACTTCCCGCGGACGTCCTGGAAGGCGAATATGTAGCCATCTCGATCGAACTCGGGGGAAGGTCCGAGTACATCCCGGAACTCGTCCGAGCCGTACGGCGCAATGGAGTACGGTGTTCGGTAGAGGAGGATCGGGAGCGCCTCCTTTTTGTTATTGGGCGTATAGACGATGGTGAAGAGCTCCACGCCGTCCCGCATGGGCACCATGTACTCCTGCTTGTCGTAATGAAAGCGCACCCAGCCGGCATGATCTTCCCAGCTACTCCCATAAGGGCCGCAGGAGAATAGTGTTGAAAACGTGAATGCAATGAAAAAGGCGAGGCGGTATGGGATCGAACGCATGTGGATCGTCATCGATATCGCTCCGGCTGCCAGCGCCGCCCTAGGGTGATGATTCGCTGCATGAGCTCCTCGTAGCTGATCCCGGCTTTTTCCGCCGATTCGGCGAAGTCCTCGCCGTAAGCTAGTTGGGGGTTCGGGTTCGCCTCTAGGACGTGGACTTTTCCGTTCTGGTCGAGTCTGAGATCGAGCCGCGCGTACCCGTTGAGACCCAGTATCCGGTAAACCCGTTTGCACAGATGTTGTATCGCTGCTCGCTTCTCATCCGGCAGGTCCTTCACCGCCCCGGTCCTCACCCCATGCTTTTTCTGATAACGGGTGTTCCACTTCACGCGGCCGGTTGCGATGGGGCGCACGTCAACGGCCAGGTTCGTGAAACGAAGCTCCCACACTGGAAGCACCTGCAGGCGCTGGTTGCCCATCACGCCCACGTAAAACTCTCGCCCGTCGATGTAGTGCTCCACAATAGCATCGGTTTCGAAGGTTTCATGGATAAACTGAACCCTCTCTTTGAGTCGCTCCTGATCTCCGACCACGGAAGCCTGGGAGATGCCCGCCGAGCCCTCCAAAATAAGAGACTTGACGATCAGAGGAAAAGAGAGCCGCTTCGGTTTTCGGACCCCCTTTCCTCGCCGGAAGACATGGAAGTCGGGAACGGCGACGCGGTGGTACGTAAGGAGTTGCTTGGAGATCGCTTTGTCCCGGGCCAACATCAGGCCCCGCGGATTGCAGCCGGTGTAGGGCGTCTTGATGAGCTCGAGGTAGCTCACCACGTTCTGGTCGTAGATAGCCACATCGTCGAAGTCCTCCAATAGGTTGAAGACGATGTGAGGCTTGAAATCGTGGATCGCTTTTCGGATCGCGCCGAGATTACTGCCCACGCCCAGTCGGTGAACCTCGTGCCCGATCTCTTCCAAGGTACTGATGACGTCATACTCCATCTTCCATTCGACAGCGGCGACGTCGTGGCCGCTAATATCGTCGGGGGGAACCAAACCTTCGTGCATGAGCGCAAGGATGCGGTACGTTTTCATAGACTCAATCGATGTCGGCCGCTGTGAAGATAGTTCATGGTTTGCACGGTGAGAAGGACGGTAAAATCGAAAGTCGTTTCCGCCTCGGGTTTCACAACCCGCAGCTTCAGCTCCCGACAGCGTCTTATCATGTCTGCCAGTACTTGGTCGATAGTATATTGGTAAGCGCCCGTCCACCGCGCGACGCTGCGTCGTACTTCCTTGCGCTTCTTGGACAAGAAAGTTGCGGCGGGTGTATTGGTCTGGTACTCGGGAGCGTCCGAAAAGAGTTGCCGGAGGTCTCGATCGCAGAATTTCGGATAGTCCACCTGATAGCGCTCTCGCTTTTCCTCGTAGTGCTTGCCCAAGGTCTTGCGGAGGCGAGACAGAGGGTCCAGCCGGCGACGCGTTTTGACCTTCGGTTTGCTCGCAATGACCTCCCGCATGAGCTCGTCCATGTACTCCAGTTTTGCCAGCGCGCGCCAACCCGAATACCTCTTGCGCCATTCGGATTCAGGGTTCAACCAGACCGCGAAGGTCTCGGCGAAGTCCTCGTCGGGATGGCTCTGTGCGTACCACGAGTCTAGATGGATCACGTAGCTCTTGCTATAGGGACGAGGAGAGTAATGGTCGGGATAGGGCTCCGACGACTTTCCGAAGAGCTCGATGCGATGGCGCCGCCGTCTCAAGCCGTAAGCGTTGTCGATGGCGTGCCCGGCCTCGTGCCGGAGGATACGAAGGCAGGAGCGTGGGGTTCCGCCTTCCACCTCAAGCATCTTGGCCCGTTCGAGCTGAGCCAGTCGAGGGTGGGCTAGGTAGAACGGGATGGCAATGCCGGGAACACCGTCCGGGGTAAACCAGTCGTCGGAAGGCCAAAAGTGGGGTCGGAAACGGATGCCCCGTTCGTCGAGCTCCCAACACACTTGCTCGATCCGTTCCTCGAGTACCGTACCTTCGATCGTGAGGCCAAGGTCTCTAAGCCTCAGCGCAAGCAAATCTTTCTCGGGCAGGTGTTCCCATTGAGACGGACCGGTCTTTGGTTTCTTGGAGCGTCGGGTTCGGCGTTTCATGTGTCCCAACCAATCAACGGCTATAGTATCCCTCGCCTACGTTCGCCCGCTCAAGGACGCCGAGACCCGTCGTCGGAAACCCCTGAGGGGACTGGACATGCGGCCCTGCGGGTCGGTATGATGCCCGCGCTCCTGGAATGCCGATGGATGTTCAAAGCTACCTGAGCCGGCTCGACCTTGAGAGAGCCGGGGACCCCGACCTGGACGTGCTTCGGCGGGTCCATGAGCGCCATCTCTTAACGATTCCCTTCGAGAACCTCGATATTCACCGAGGCGTACCCATCGAAATGAACGAAGAGCGAATCCTGCGAAAGATCGTGACCGACTGCCGCGGAGGATTTTGCTACGAGCTCAACACTGCCTTTGCCTGGCTCCTGCGACATCTCGGTTTCGAGGTCCGTGTCCTCGCCGCCGAAGTGGCGAAGCCGGACGGCACATGGGGGATTCCATTCGACCATATGACCCTCCGCGTGGAACTCGATCGCCCGTTTCTTGCCGACGTTGGTTTCGGGGACTCTTTTCGCCATCCGCTGGTCTTAGACGCCGTTGCGGAGGTAGCGCAGCTCGGCCACGTCTACCGCCTACGCCAACAAGAGGACTGGTGGTTCTTGGACCGCCAGCCCGAAGGTGCAGCGATCTTCCAGCCCCAATACCGCTTCACCCTGGAACCGCGGAAGCTCGAAGATTTCACGGACGGTTGCCGTTATCACCAGACGTCCCCTCATTCCCATTTCACGCAGAACACCATCTGCTCGAAGGCGCTCCCGGACGGACGGGTCACGCTTCTGCCCGATCGACTCGTCACGACCCACGGAAGCACCAAGCAAGAAATTCCCATTCGCGAGCGGGCTGAATGGGAAGAGGCGCTCCAAACCCACTTCGGTATGAGCGCATAGCGCGCAGGAAGGACTCCAGCAGGTATGAAGAAAGTGATGCTTCGCGGGTCGCTCCCGTTTCTACTAGCGATGGCTTGGTTCGCGGGCGCTTCCGAGGCACAGGAAACAGCCGTGGAGGGATTCGAGATCGAAGCACCTGAGCTCGTTCTCACCGGAGTGCGATTCCCGGTCGAGATCAGAGCGGTGGATGGCGAAGGCGCGGTGATTCCTGCCTATCGGGGTGCTCCCACCGTGACTGGTATCCAACGTGACGATGGACGGATCCAGCCGAATTTCGAGGAAGGTAAGCTCGTCATCACCGATGCGGTCGTTGGCAAGAGCGGGACCTTAGTGCTCGAGGTACGAGACGCGGAGGTTTCGTCGAAAAAGTCGTTGCGAGTCATTCCCGGTCTCCTCAGTATTCTCCCCCCGCTACTCGCCATCGCTATGGCGCTCATTTTTCGCCAGGTGGTGATCTCGCTCTATTCCGGTATTTGGTTGGGTGCGGTATTCGTCTTCGATTTCGACATCATAGGTGGGTTCTTTCGTGTCTTGGACCACTACATCGTCAACTCCATGACCAACAAGACCAATGTTCAGATCATGGTCTTCAGCATGCTCTTCGGTGGCGTCATGGGGCTTATTGCCCGCAACGGTGGCGCGAGGGGAATCGCCAACGTCATCACTCGTTACGCGAAAACAGCACGCGGCGGCGAGCTCGCCGCTTGGCTCACCGCCATCGTCTTGTTTTTCGACGACTACTCGAACGTGCTCATTCGCGGCAACCTGTTGCGACCGATTACCGACAAACTTCGAATCTCGAGAGAAAAGCTGTCTTTTTACGTGGATACCGGCGCCGCCACGGTAGCGAGCCTTTTCCTTATTTCCACATGGATCGGTTACGAGGTCGGCTTGATTCAGCAGGCGCTAGCGATGATCGATTCACCGCTCGACGCCTATGCGGTATTCGTTCGCAGCATACCGTATCGCTTCTACCCCATTTTCGCGCTCGTTTTGGCTCTCCTCATAGCTTCCACGGGCAGAGACTTTGGACCGATGCTCACCGCGGAGCGCCGTGCCCGCCGGACGGGTAAGGTGCTGCGCGACGGTGCCCAGCCGGTCATGGAGATTAGCGAAGACACTCCGGAGCTCGGCGGCGACGCGCCGGCACGGTGGTACAACGGACTGGTCCCAATTATTTCCATCATTTTGGTGGGTATGTTCGGGATCTATTGGACTGGAATACAAGCCTTGCAAGCCGACGGTACGAGTGAATACGGTCTCGGGCAAATCGTTAGCAGTGCGGACTCTTATGTTGCGCTGCTGTGGGCGTCTCTTTCGGGCTGCGTTGTTGCGATTTTCATGTCGCTGACTCAGCGCATCTTGAGCATCACTCAAGCGATCAATGCCCTGTTACAAGGTATGAAGTTCCTCCTGCTTGGGATCGTCATCCTCATTCTTGCTTGGTCTATCGGTTCGCTGGCGGAGGAGCTACACACCGCGGATTACCTGATCCAGCAAATGCGCGGAAACCTTTCGCCCTTCTGGGTTCCATCTCTGACGTTCTTGATCGCTGCGTTGATGAGCTTTGCGACTGGAACGAGCTGGGCCACAATGGCCATTCTCATGCCCCTGGTCATTCCACTCGTCAACGCGCTCGGCATCGAGGCGCAGTTGAGCGCCGCCCAAGCGGAAACCGTGTTGTTGGGGTCGGTCAGCTCGGTCCTGGCAGGAGCCGTTTTCGGAGATCACTGTTCACCCATCTCGGATACGACAATCCTCAGCTCCATGTCGTCGGGGGCGGATCATGTTGACCACGTTCGCACCCAGCTTCCCTACGCGTTGTTGGCGGCTACCGTCGGTATCCTGGTGGGCGATATACCTTCGGCTTACGGACTTTCTCCATGGATCTCGATACTAGTGGGCGTGGCAGTCATGACCGGCGTTCTTTTTGCTCTCGGCAAGAAATCGGAAGCGGAGTAGGGCGGAAGTGAAATACGTTCATCTTGGCAACACCGGACTCCAGGTATCCCGTTTGAGCCTTGGCTGTATGACCTATGGAGATCCGGAATGGCGTCCGTGGATCCTTGGGGTCGAGGAAGCGCGCGAGCACTTCAAGAAAGCCTTCGATCTGGGGATCAACTTCTTCGACACAGCGGACATGTATTCCAAGGGTGTGAGTGAAGAGGTTACCGGAAAATATCTTCGAGAGATGGCGTCCCGCGAGGATTATGTCCTTGCCACCAAGCTTTTCTTCCCATTTAGCAAGGGACCGAACCGTGGCGGCCTGTCGCGTAAGCGTGTCATCTCGGCCTGCGACGCTTCCCTTAAGAGACTGGGCCTCGATTATATCGATCTCTATCAAATTCACCGGTGGGACCCGGAGACTCCCATCGAGGAACCCCTCGATGCCTTGGACTCCCTGGTCCGTGCCGGCAAGGTTCGCTACCTCGGTGCAAGCAGCATGTCTGCGTGGCAGTTCGCGAAAGCGCTCTCTACGGCCGATCGAAACGGGTGGCACCGATTCGTAGCCATGCAAAACCACTACAATTTGGTCTACCGGGAGGAAGAGCGAGAGACGATTCCACTCTGTCTGGACCAGGGCGTTGGGGTGATTCCGTGGAGCCCTCTGGCGCGCGGTTTCCTGACCGGAAGCCGGACCAGGGAGAGCAAGACGACCCGCCGAAGCGAGTCCGACTCGTACGCGGACGAGATGTACTTCAAAGAGGAAGACTTCGACGTGCTCGACGCTCTGCTGGAAGTCGCCAAAGCGCGAGAGCTCAAGGCGGCTCAGATCGCGCTTGCCTGGCTTCTATCGGTTCCTGGTGTCGCTGCTCCCATCATCGGTGCGACCCGCGTGTCGCACTTGGAAGAGCTAGCGGCGGCCGTGGACATCGACCTCACGGATGACGAGATCTCCCGCCTCGAGGCCCCTACCGGCCGCATGCGATCCTCGGGCATCAGCAGCCCGGCCCGCGAGATTTCAACCCCTGATGGCCCCGACCCCCGCTTGACAATACCCTCGCGCCGGTGTACATTACCGAGCGGTCAGTAACTTGCTGTACGGCCAGTAACAATCATACCGAAGGGCGCTCCTATTCCGCTGATAATTAAGGGGATAAGTCACTTCGATGATAACGAGAGAGTCGACGAGATGAAGAAAGAAGCTTCGAATCGCGTCATCATTTTCGACACCACCCTGAGAGACGGCGAACAGTCCCCCGGCGCCAGCATGAATCTGGAGGAAAAGCTCCAGGTTGCGCACGCGCTTCGCGACCTCGGCGTCGATATCATCGAGGGCGGCTTCCCGATTGCGTCCCCTGGAGACTTCGAAGCGGTGCGAGCGATCGCTCGAGAAGTGGAAGGTCCGACCGTCGCCGGCCTCGCTCGTTGCAACAACGAGGACATCGACCGCGCGTGGGACGCATTGCGCGACGCACCTCGAGCTCGTATCCATGTTTTCCTGGCCACGAGTGCCATCCACCGGGAGTTCAAGCTTCAGATGGCGAAGGAAGAGATCGTCCGGCGGGCGGTCGAGAGCGTCCAGCGGGCTCGTGAGTATTGTGAGGATGTTGAGTTCTCTCCCGAAGATGCGGCGCGTACCGAGCCGGATTTCCTGTCGGAAGTCGTCGAGAAAGCGATCGAAGCTGGGGCGAGTACGGTCAATATCCCGGACACCGTGGGCTACGCGATGCCCGAGCAGTTCGCCAGCCTCATTCGGCACCTCAAACAGAATGTGCCCAACATAGACGACGCCATCATCAGCGTCCATTGTCACAACGACCTGGGCCTCGCGGTTGCCAATAGTCTCGCCGCGGTGGGCGAGGGGGCGAGGCAAGTCGAATGCACCATCAACGGAATTGGCGAACGTGCTGGTAATTGCTCCCTTGAAGAACTGGTCATGGCCATTCGAACACGGCACGACTACTTCAAGGTCACCACCGGGGTCCAAACCAAGGGTCTCTATCCGACCAGCCGTTTGGTGGCACAGGTTACCGGGATCCACGTACAGCGAAACAAAGCGATTGTCGGCCAAAACGCGTTCGCTCATGAGGCAGGTATCCACCAGCACGGCGTCCTTCAGAATCGTCTGACCTACGAGATCATGAAGCCGGAAGACGTTGGTTTCAGCAAGAGCAACCTGGTGCTCGGCAAGCACAGTGGGCGACACGCGTTCCGGGAGCGCTTGGCGGAGATGGGCTACCACCTGGGTGAAATGCAGCTCAACAGCGTCTTTCGAGAATTCAAGAAGCTCGCGGACAGGAAGAAGGATATCCACGATGCCGACATCGAGGGCCTCATCGACAACCGGATGGAGGAGGTATCCGCTATCTGGGACATCAAGGATCTGCACGTGAGCACAGGCACCGCGGATGTTTCCACCGCGACGGTTTTTCTCCAGCACTCGGCCGGCGAGCAACGCCGTGAGGCCGCCTGTGGAGCGGGTCCAGTCGACGCAGTGTTCAAAGCTATCGAGCGCGTGACTGGCGTCGAGGCCCAGCTCAAGGACTACCAGATTCGCAGTGTAGGGTCAGGAGCCGACACTCAGGGCGAGGTGACGGTGGAAGTCGAGCATCGGGGACAGCGTCATCGGGGTCGTGCGGCCAGCCAGGACATCATGGAGGCCAGTGCGCGCGCGTTTCTCAGAGTGATCAACCGCTTGGCCAACGAGAGCGCCCAGAGTACCGAGCTCGCCAATGTCGCTAGCCGCTAACGGGGAGAACCGAGAGATCAAAGGGGAGAAAGGCACCAATCGCACGCTCTTCGGTAAGGTCTGGGATTCGCATCTCGTTCGTTCGGAAGTCGAAGATACTCCTGCACTTCTCTATATCGATCTTCATTTAGTTCACGAAGTCACCTCGCCCCAGGCGTTCGAGCTACTCCGCCGAAGGGGTTTGCCCATTCGTCGCCCGGAACGGACGGTGGCGACGATGGATCACTCGACGCCGACGACCCCCCTCGAGAAGGGCGGCCAAGTCGTCTTTTCGAATCCACAGACAGAAGCTCAGGTGCGGCAGTTACAGCACAACTGTGAGGAGTTCGGTGTCCGTCTCTTCCCGCTGGGCGACGAGCGCCAGGGGATCGTGCACGTCATTGGTCCCGAGCTTGGGGCCACGCAGCCGGGAATGACGATCGTTTGCGGGGACAGCCACACCAGCACGCACGGAGCATTCGGAGCACTGGCATTCGGCATTGGCACTACGGAAGTGGGACACGTTTTGGCGAGTCAGTGCTTGCTGCAGCGAAGGCCGAAGACTTTGGCCATTGATCTCGACGGATCTCTCCCGAGCGGAGTGACTGCCAAGGATTTGATACTGGCCATCATTGCCAAGACCGGCGTCCAAGGGGGCACCGGCCATGTCTTCGAGTATCGAGGCTCTTGTGTTCGCAGCTTGTCGATGGAAGAGCGGATGACGGTTTGCAACATGTCCATCGAAGCTGGAGCGCGGGCGGGCATGATGGCGCCCGACGAGACCACGTTCGAATACCTCGCGGGGCGTCCGCTTGCTCCCAAGGAGGCGGCGTGGGACGAGGCGGTGGCGCGCTGGCAACAGCTACCAACTGACGACGACGCCCACTTCGATCGTGAAATGAGCTTCGATGTTTCGCAACTGCAGCCGATGATCACCTACGGGACCAATCCCGGTATGGCGGTGCCGCTGCACTCGCCGCTGCCCGATCCGGGTTCTGATCTCGCAACCGAAAAGGCTTTCCGCTATATGGGTCTCAATCCCGGGCAGGCGTTGCTCGGCCACCCGGTCGACGTGGTCTTCATTGGTAGCTGCACCAACGCACGAATCTCCGATTTGCGCTTGGCGGCACGGGTGTTCGATGGGCGGAAGGTGGCCGCGGGAGTGCGTGCCCTGGTCGTCGCCGGCTCTCAGCAGGTCAAGAAGCAAGCCGAGGCCGAGGGGCTCGATCGAGTTTTCCGAGATGCCGGAGCCGAGTGGCGCGAGCCAGGCTGCTCGATGTGCATTGCCATGAACGGCGACCGCGTCGAGCCGGGTCAGTACGCGGTGAGTACCAGCAACAGGAACTTCGAGGGGCGCCAAGGCACCGGGGCGCGAACGTTTTTGGCCAGCCCGCTCACAGCGGCGGCTACCGCAGTCAGCGGGCACATCGCCGACGCACGAGAGATGCTGGGCTGACCATGGAAGTCGTTCGAGTCATCAAGTCACGCACCATCGTTCTACCCATGGCGAACGTCGATACGGACCAAATAATCCCAGCACGATTCCTGACCGTCACCAACAAGGAAGGACTCGGCGAAAGACTCTTCGCAGATTGGCGATACGACGGTCAGGGAAATCCCAGGCCCGATTTTGTCCTGAACCAAGTCGACACGACGGGAGCCCGCATTCTCGTTGCGGGCGACAACTTCGGATGCGGCTCGTCCCGCGAGCACGCCCCCTGGGCGCTCGTCGACTTCGGATTCCGAGCCGTGGTGAGCACGCGGTTCGCCGACATCTTCCGCAACAATGCACTCAAGAATGGACTCCTACCGATCGTAGTAGATGAGGAGATCCACCGCACCGTGATGAAAGAACCCGGCATGGAGCTCGTCATCGATCTGGAGGCGCAGTCCATGACCTTGCCGAACGGCAAAGGGTTGCACTTTCCCATCGATGCTTTCGCGCGTTTTTGTCTGCTGCAGGGCAAGGACGAGCTCGATTTCCTGCTAGATCAGGAATCCGAGATCGCTGCATTCGAAAAACGCACCGGCTGATCCTACGTCAGCTTTCGGCCCCGGTGCCGGTTGGCTTCCCCCCTACCCTCCGATCTATTCTCTTCGGGTCTGTTCCCGAATTCCTATGGCTGAGCGGCTCGACGATACCCAACGAGCGGTGTCGAGAATTCTGCGCCTAGGTCCCAAAATCCTGCGCGACGATCCCGCTGACGGACGCCTCAGGACGTTGACCTGCTACTTGGGTATCGAGCTCCGCTCTCTTCTCAAGCCGACGGCAGATGGCAAGCCACGTCGCAAGCGCATTCTGGGCGCCGAGATGGAGTTCTTCGACTATCGTCATTTGCGATACATCTTCATCGAAATATTCCTGACGAGAGACTATCTTTTCTCGAACGATACGACACGGCCCTTCATCGTGGACTGTGGCGCGAATCTAGGTATGTCCATCCTCTTCTTCAAGCGACTCTACCCCGACTGCAGGGTCCTTGCCTTCGAGCCTGACCCCGACACCTTCTCCTTGTTGAAGCGTAACGTCGAAGCAAACGGATTTGAAGACGTCACGCTTGTAAACAAGGCAGTGTCGAACGTGGAAGGCCCAGTCGAGTTCTACTCCGACGCACGAGGGCCGGGCGCGGGAATGGGGAGCGTGGTTTCCAAGAGAAGCTCGACGCTGCCGATAAAAGTTTCTTCGGCTCGACTCTCCGAGTACCTTGACGAGCCGGTCGACCTCCTCAAGATCGACGTCGAAGGGGCGGAGTCCCGAGTTATTCGGGAGCTCGTCGACTCTGGAAAGATCAGCTTCATCCGTCAAATGGCCATTGAGTATCATCACCATATGGATCCGGAAGAGGACCGCTTGGCGGATTTCCTAGGGCTCTTGGAACGTGGCGGCTTCGGATACCAGGTACGCGGAGACGTCCGGACGCCGGTGCAACCGGGCAGGTTTCAAGACCTAATGGTATACGTGTACAAGAAAAAAGCGGCGGACCCCGCATAAAGAGCGGAAGGAGAAACGTCTCATGCGCCGACCAGACGCGAACAGCGCCAGCATCGAGCTTGCAGATAGCGAATCTCAGGGCCCCGAGATCCAAGATTTCCTGCGCTTGGTCCGAGATCGTTTCGGCATCGACTTCGATAGCACGATGGGCCGCGTCATTTCGGCGATCCCGGAAATATGGCGCGGCGAGTCGAATGCTTCCAAGGTGGCATGGGCCCCCGGCAAACTGGATGCCGCCAGCAAGGAGATGATCGCCACCTGCGTATCGGCGATGAACGCCTGCGAGTACTGAACATCCATCCATCAGTGGTCCGCCCGGCGGGCGGGCATGGATAACGACGAGGCATGGCTAGAAGCGGGCTTCGCCATGGCGGCGGCCCAATACGTGAATGCCTTCGCGGACGCGATCGGAGTCCCCCTGGATGGTGATGAGAAACGATCGACGCTCGTTGCACGTCTTTATCCCCCACCCAGCTTGGAGAGGGTTCCTGCTGCTCAGCAGAAGCTTCTAACGCAAATAACGGATTTCTACGGAGGAGAGCTTCCCAACGCATTCCGCTATCTCGTTGGTCGGGGTACCCACCTCAAGGCGACCTGGGACTATGTCCGCGGCACGCTGCCCGATCGCGTTCTCTCGCGGCCTTACAAAACCATGATCGGATTCGCGGCGTCGGTCGTGACCCGTTCGCCCTACGGCATCAATTTTCATCGCCGCGAGCTGCTGCGCTTAGGAGCGGGCGAAGAAGGCATCCTCGAGGTCTTGACCATCGTGCAGGTCTTCGAGGCCATCACCAAGGTGGCGGACCTGCTCTTGATGCCCGCCGAGATTGAGAACAAAGACATGCGCCTAGCCCCTACGTCTCGAACCGGGAAGCATCGGCACGGCGCGGAGTGATGGGGAGTGCCTCACTTGCCAGTTTCCAGAAACGTAATGTGCTTACGTAAATCGTAAGCGCCGCCGATCCCCTTCCGCCTACCTTCTTCATTTAGCCTTGGCATCCAGCTTGCACTCCTGAGATTGTCCTTGGCGCGGAGCCAGCGCTCGAACGAGAATGTTCATCAAAGGAGATCGAAACATGGATGACCAATTACTGAGCCGACGGCAGTTCACGCGAGAGTCCGTGATGGCACTTCTGAGTGGTGTCGTCATCACCATCACCGGGTGCGGCTCGGACAGTAGCTCGCCCACCGCTCCCAGCACCGGGGGTGGCGGCGGAAACGGTGGTGGTGGCGCCGGCGATGTCAACGGAACCATATCCG
Organism: Candidatus Marinacidobacterales bacterium; assembly: GCA_965219415.1. GTDB lineage: Bacteria > Acidobacteriota > Vicinamibacteria > Marinacidobacterales > DATDRI01 > CBDCNP01. The sequence continues at coordinate 3,644,254 of CBDCNP010000002.1, read as the reverse complement.
CTAATCACGGTCACATCGCGACCGTGACCGACGTTCAGATAAACGGGGGCAACGATGTGGCGATCGACATCACGGGAAGCGCCGACCATTCCCACACCGTGAATTTAACGGGCGCCGAGCTCACTCAGATTGGGGACGGCCAACGGGTGCAGGTGACCTCGACGAACAACGACGGGCATAACCACCGCGTGACCTTCCGTTAGAACCTGAGGGCCGGGCCTTGCCGGCCGAGCGTCGGCGAGAGGCGCATCAATCGGATAAGGCAGGGCCCGGCCCCAGGACTAGTCTATTTCTACTACGAAAATCTCTCAATCGCCTGAGCCCCACATCGTCGCCAAGGGCGACGGGGACCCCACCCCCATCGCCGCCGCTTCGCAACATTGTGCTCCGCGGCAGCTGACTGCTCCTGCTCCCGCGCTTCGTCGGCGGCCGACTGCCCGCCTCCGCATTGCTACGGCGAGGCCTCGCCGAAGTTCGCCCAGACCCCACTCTGCGAACGAAGGCGGCCGCGCGAGCTGAGGGCTCCTCTCTTTAGGTGAGCATCCAGGGTGGTTTCAATCGAGCCACTCGTTTGTACACTGGGCACGCCGGTACGTGGGCGCCCTTCAAGTAACCCGTGCTCAACAGAAACTCTCCGGTGATCTCCCCTCCCGTAAAAAGGAAGGTCTTCTTGAACAACTTCACCCACTCCGCCTTAATAAGGGAGTGGTGGGCGTCCAGCCACTTGGCGAAGCTGCCGTGGCTTTTACGGATGTCGACGAGTCGCCGAGCGTTCTCGATGACTGCGTTCACCTTCAGGCGATTGCGAATAATGCCAGCATTCCGTAGAAGGCGTGCCCGGTCGCGGCTTCGGTAGGCTGCCACGCGATCGAGATCGAACTTGTCGAAAGCGACTCGGAAGTTGTCTTTCTTCTTCAGAATGGTCAACCAAGAGAGTCCTGCCTGATTGATTTCGAGTGCTAGACGCTCGAAGAGTGCACTGTCCGTTCGAATGGGAAAGCCGTACTCCCGGTCGTGGTACGGTCCATGAAACGGGTGGTCGGGCGCCACGGCGCAATACCCGGTCAGGCGCTTCGGGCGGGGGGGCATGTAGCAGATTCTACTTTAATCAAGTCGTTGAGGGAGATAAACTAGGCTTCCTTTGAATCTTCCCGAGTCCGTTAGCTCGCGCTCCGATGTCGTCGTGATCGGCGGAGGCCTGTTGGGTTGCGCCGCCTCCTACTATTTGGCGCGCGCGGGCGCGCGGGTCGTTCTTCTCGAGGGGGAACAGCTTAATCGTCAGGCTTCCGGGCAAAATGCCGGCAGCCTTCACTTCCAACTCGAGCACCGGATGATCGAGCACGGCGACGCGCTGGCGGAGCAGTTCGCTCTCTCGATACCGCTGGTGCAGGATGCGGTGGCCAGATGGAGCAACCTGGAGGTCGAGCTGGGTGAGGATCTCGAGATCTTGCAGGATGGCGGTTTCATCGTCGCCGAGACCCGCGACGAGATCCAGTTGTTGGAAAAGAAAAGAGCTCTCGAGAGCAAGTGGAACCTGGAAACGGAGCTCTTGACCGGTGACGAAGCGCGAAGGATGGCGCCTTATCTATCCAAATCGATCCAGGCTGCCGGGTACTATTCCAAAGAGGGGCACGCCAACCCGCGCCTCGTAGCGCCTGCGTTGGCACGGGCGGCGATACGGCTGGGGGCCGAGTTGTCGACGAACCAACGAGTGAACTACCTCGGCCGCCGACGCGGCCGATGGACGGTGCGGACGGAGTCGGGGCTCGAGCTCGAAACAGAGACGGTGCTTGTGACGGCAGGGGCGTGGACGGGGCGGGTGGCCGCTTTGGCCAACGTGAACCTTCCGGTGATTCCGGTGGCGCTCAGCATGATGGCCACCGAGTCGGTGTCGCCAACAATGACTCACCTCGTACAACACGTGGGCCGTCGCCTCTCGATGAAGCAGATGCGTGATGGGAACGTCTTGATTGGTGGGGGGTGGCCGGCCTGGCTTCGTCGCACAGAGAACTACGCAAACATCGATGACTCTCCGGACCTCTTGCTCGATTCACTCGCGGGTAGCGCGGCGCTGGCGTCGCACGTCGTGCCGGCGGTTCGGTCTCTGCGACTCATCCGCACGTGGTCGGGGATCGTCGGGGTCACCCCCGATCAGATCCCGGTCTTGGGCGAGGTTCACCGTCGTCCCGGACTCTTCGTCGCCATCGGAGGCTCGGGCTTCACGATCGGCCTCACCTATGCCCATTCGCTGAGTGAGCAAATATTGAAAGGAGAGGCCTCGTTGCCCATGGATCTTTACAGCCCTCAGCGCCTGGACCATTTGAATCCAGTATAGGACCACGATCATGCGGCGACTCGTGAACAACACCGAACGGCCGGCGGCGGTCGTCATCGAGATCGACGGCGAGCAGGTAGAAGCTTTTCCTGGAGAGTCCCTGGCTACTGCGATCCTCGCCTCCGGGCGGCGTGTTTTCCGGAGCACGCAGGGAGGCTCGCCCCGAGCTCCCTTCTGCAATATGGGCGTTTGTTTCGACTGTGTGGTGACCGTGGACGGTGTTACCGAGGTCAGATCTTGCATGATCGCCGTCCGACCAGCCATGAAAGTCGCGACGGGAGGAGTGCATGGACCGCGCTGAGGTCGCGATCGTGGGCGCCGGTCCGGGCGGATTGGCCGCGGCGTTGGTTCTCGCCGATCATGGTGTCGATGTCGTTTTGATCGACGAGCAGGCCCGACCCGGTGGACAGATCTACCGTCAGCCACCGAAGACTTTTAGGGTTAACGACCGCGGCGTCGACAGGACGCATGCCCTTGGTAGGGAAATTCTGCGAGCCGCCTCCGAGAAGAAGCTTCGATATGAACTCGAGACAACGGTGTGGGGATTGTTCGCCATCGGAGTCGAAGGAGTCCCCGTTATCCGATCGGCACCCGAGCTCGGATCGGTAACGCAAAGTCCGGGTGCTGCCGTCCAGCCCGCGCCGGGATTGGGACTTGCGTTATCCGGAGGAGGCGGTGTCGATCTCATTCGTGCGAGGAGAGTGCTCCTTGCTCCCGGGGCCTTCGATTTGCCGGTGGCGTTCGCCGGATGGACGTTGCCGGGAGTGATGGCGGCAGGGGGGATCCAAGCCTTCGTCAAGAGCCAGCGTTTCTTGCCAGGTAAGCGGTTCTGTTTCGTAGGGGCGCACCCCCTTCAGATCTTGATCGCCGACCAGCTGCTCAATGAGGGGGCGGAGATCGCGGGCGTCTTCTTCGCCCAGTCGAGGCCGTCGTTCTTTGATACGATAAAGCAGCTCCCGGATGTTTGGACGAGTTGGGACAAACTTTGGCAGTCGCACGCGGCGTGGAGGCGTCTCGAGCGGGCCGGAGTGCCGATCTCGTTCGGTAAGATCATCGTGGGGGCGGAAGGACACGATGAAGTCGAGAGTGCGGTCGTCGCTTCGGTCGATGATACCTGGAACGTGGTACCAGGGACCGAGGAGACCATCCCTTGTGACACGGTCGGCTTGAACTACGGCTTTCTGGCTTCAACGGAGTTGGGTCGACAGGCAGGCTGTCGTCACCGGTGGAGTGCGCGTCAGGGCGGATGGGTTCTAGAACACGACGAGTGGATGCGATCGACGGAGCCCTACATCTACCTCGCGGGTGAGATCACCGGGGTGGCGGGAGCCGATGTTGCGATCTCGGAAGGACGACTGGCTGCGGTCGGTCTCCTGAGAGACCTCGGGCGGATCGGGGCGGGGCCGGCGGGCCAAGTGGCCGCCCCGGTCCGGAGGAAACTCCGCCGGCAGCGACGGTTCGCGCGAGCCCTTCAAGAGTTCGCCACGCCACGATTCGAAGCGCTGGCGAAACTCATGTCGGATGAAACGACCGTCTGCCGCTGCGAGGAGGTTTCGGCCGGCCAAGTGAATCTAGCGCTTCGTGAGAATCCGCATCTCGGGACCGCGAATGCCGTCAAGCTGTTTACCCGCACCGGCATGGGGCCATGCCAAGGTCGGTTCTGCGCGCTCAGCGTCGCGACATTGATCGCGGCCAAGACCGGAGAAGACATCTCGAAGATTGGTCCGTTTACGGCAAGACCACCGACCAAGCCCGTACCTCTCGCCGAGCTGGTCCGCTACTGGGAGAAAATGAATGGAGAGCGCGGCTAGTTCTTCTCTTCGCCGTTTTCCTGGCCTTATCGGGAAGGAACGTCCTTCCGTAACCGGTCCAAATTGCGAGCACGATCACGATCAACAGCATCCAGGAATGGAAGTTGTTGAGGCCGGTGTCGAGGGGTGAGACGCGTGGCATTCCAAACCCCTCACCCGAGACCGTGGTACCGGCGGCCAGAATGGTGGGAATGAACCACGGGAGGATGAAGGGAAAAGAGGAAGTGGTGACATCGAGAATGTTGGCCCGGCGATAGGAAGAGATTCCGAAACGCCCTCCCGTCTCGCGGGAGAACTCACCCACCGTCAGAATGGCAACCACGCTGTGCATCGTCAGCAATACCGCTGTCGACACCGCTCCGAAGATCCACCACTCCGCGGCTCGCGGTGTCTTGCTCTGTTTCTGTGCGAATCCCACGATGCGATTGAGTACTCCGGTCGCTTGTAGCGAAGTAACCAACCCCATCAACAAAAGGGTCAGGATCGAAATACCGAGTCCTCGCTCGAGGCCTTCTAGAATGATCCCTCGCGCAATAAAATTTTCGGCGTCGATGTAAAGAAATTGGGAAGGCTTCAGAAGGCCGAAAGCAAGGCCGATGAGCGAGCCGGCCAATATGCCGAAGAGAAGCCCTTCAATGAGATGACGTTTCGTGAGCAAGAGCGTGACCACTAGCACCGGGACGATCAACATGGGAAAGCCGCGGGGATTTCCTTCCGACAGTCCCTCGCCTGCCGCCGAGGCACCATCTGCGGTGCCAAAGGCTATGTACAACAACAAAGCAACCCCGGCTGCGGGCAATGCATACTTGAGTCGACTCCTCACCACGCCCCCGATATCGGCGAGTTGGCTTAGAGCAGACGCGATGGTGGTATCGGAGATCGGCGAGATGTTGTCACCGAAGGTCGCTCCCCCAATGATCGCTCCGATGAGAACTGCAGGGTTTGCGCCCAGCGCCCCGCCGGCCGGATAGAGCAGAGGGCCACAGAGAAAAATCGTTCCGAAGCTGGTCCCCGTCGATGTCGAAACAATGGCACTGATGATGAAAGCAGCGCCGACGAATCCGCCCCCCGACAGGCCGACTTGGCGTGCCAACCAGATTAGGGCTTCGACAAAGCCAGAGGCGTTCATCAAGGAGCCGAGCACTCCCGCTAACAACCAAGCCATGATCATGATAGAGGTGATGGGCTGGCTCATCCCCTTGATCAAGACCTCGCAATACGTCGTGCGGTTGGTGGCGAGAAGGAGACCGAGTGTAATGGCGGCGAGGATGATGGGCCAGAAACCGCGCTCGTCCGGCGCTCCCGAAAAGGCGAGCCATGCGACACCCAACAAGTAAAGAAAGAACGGCGCCAAGGTGCCAGGAAGGCCGCCGTAGAATTGCAGTGGCGGTAGGGCTTCGGCGCTCGAGGCTTTCGGTGTCTTCATCAGCGAGTTGGGTTAGACTCCCTGCATGGGTTGGCCATCGTACCGGCGTTTATAACACGATTTAGGAGGTAATTCGGTGGATCGTAGTTCCGTTGAATGGAAGGGTTACCTACCAGCGGTGACCACTCCCTTTACCGCCAGCGGCGAGCTGGATCGCGCCGCATGGCGGGATCTCTTGGAATGGATGGTGTCGGAGGGCATGCATGGGGTGGCCGTCGCCGGGACCACCGGTGAGTGGTTCAGTCTGTTGCCGGAAGAACGGAAGGAGCTCTTTCGTTTAGCCGCGGAGCAGGTTCGCGGTCGAATTCCGATCCTGGGTGGTTGCAACGCGTACACACCTCGAGAGGCGATCGACTACGCCCAAGCCGCCAAGGAAGTTGGGCTCGACGGAATTCTTCTAACACCACCTCCCTACGTCGTGCCAAGCAATCGGGAGATCTTGCATTTCTACCGTACCGTTTCCGAAGTCGTCGCGATACCCATTTGCGTCTACAACTGGCCGCGGGGGACCAACATTGATATGGATACCGAGACACTCGAGCAATTGACCGAGCTGGATACCGTCGTCGCGATCAAAAACTCGACGGGGGAGATCGGACGCTTTCTCGACGGATTTTTCGCCTTGAAGGATCGCGTCCGTTACTTTGGCATTCCCATGTCGGAGCTCGGCATCACGCTCGTCGAACGACATGGTGGCGACGGGACGATCGGCGCGGGTGCCGTGCTTGGCGCCGACCATCCCGATTTCTTCAACCACGTATGGGCAGGTGATCTCGAGAAGGCGCGTCGCTCGGGGACGCGAGATCGGAAACTATTCGAGGATTGGATCAATCCGGATTACTCCATGAAGTTCGGTTCACCACAGGCTATTTTTAAGGCCGCCTTGAATTTGAGGAAGCTGCCCGGTGGGTATCCGCGGCCGCCGATCCTACCTTTGATCGACGAAGAGGTGGAGAAGGTGCGCCAGACGCTTTCCGAGCTTTCGCTCGTCTCTGTCATCTAATGCATCAATGCGCGCTCACTCCTCGTTTGCGCGCTTGGCGCCTCGCTCTCGCTCGGCGCACCTTTCGTCGGCCGACTCCGGCCGGGCTCGCACCGCTCGCGCAGGGTGAGGTGAATTCGCGAGCACCCTGCTAGTCTTCTTTCTCTGGCTCCTCGGAAACGGGGGCGAGGAGGATCTCGATGCGGCGATTCAACTGACGACCATCTTCCGTTCCGTTGTCGGCGCGGGGAGTCAAGCCCATTCTTAGTTGAAACTCTCCACGGCTCACGTTTAAGCGACCTTCTTCTTCGATACGGTTGATGTCTTCGCCTCGATCTTCAGTTCCCGCTTGAGAGCTTCGCGAAGCTTGGGAAGATGGCGGTAGCCCACCACCTTCCTCAAGCGCGGTTCGATGTCTACGAGCGCCGTTGCCAACCAGCGCTGGCGTTGGCTCGAGTTCTTCCAGTGGTCGACCTTCGCGCAGCGTTCCTCGACGAGAGCATTGACGGACTCAAGGCAGTTCGTCGTCTTGAACGAACGGCCCAGCACCGCGTGCACGCCGAGTCGATGCAACGTCAGCGTCTCCTCGAGGCCTTCCTCCAGGCTGCCAGCTGCGGATTGGTTCCGCTCTTCTAACTCACCGTGGAGTTGCTCGAGCGCAGTGAGGGCCTCTTCGTACTCCGGCCTGTTGTAGGCCCACTGGAGCCGCTTGCGCCATGACGCCTGCTCGCCCTTGGACAGGTAGCTCACTACGTTTTCACGTTTGTGCCACTGGCAGCGTTGTATCAGGGCCCGCTTATGGAATGCCTTCTTGACTGCCGCTTGGAGACCCTTGCCGCCGTCGATGATCACCAGCAGACCCTGGGAGATATCGAGTCCCCGCTCGAGCAGTGAACGCAGGAACGGCGTCAACACCTGCGCGTTCTCCGTGTCCGTCTCCACGAAGCCCAAGAAGCGTTTTTCCCCGCAAAGCGTGATGCCCAGAGCCACGACCATCGTTGCCTCGGCGAATGTCTTCCCATCCAGAAACAGCGCCACCACATCCTCGCCGGTCAGATCCCGTTCCTGCATCTCCCGCAGCTTCGCAGCGCTCGCTTGCACGAACCCTCGGGACACCGTTGAGCTCGACAGCCCGATGGCGCCCGGAATCGCTTCCGCTGCCGCCTCGTAGTTGCGACAAGAGATTCCGTAGAGAACTCGTTTCAGCAGAAGATCATTCACCTCACCGCCGTGGCTCACCGCCTCGTAGCAGCGAAGCGGAATCTCTCCTCCCTCGATGCTCCGAACCCGTGGCACACGGATCGGTACCCGCTGGCCGCCAAGCCCTACCATGCCCGGGTTGCTTCCGGGACGGCGACCGCGCTCCAGCTCGTCCTTGCGAGAGTATCGCTCTCCCGCCAACGCCTTCACTTCGTCGTCGAGCAACTCGTGAACGTGCATTAGACCAAGGGGGACCAACCAACGGATCATCTCTACCTTGGCGTCCAGCGCGAGTTCCCCGTAATCCTCGTGCCTCACCATCTCGACCTCACCCAAACGACGCGACTTCTTGCGTTTCTTGACCGAACGTAGCAGACTTCCCATCTCGGCTCCTTTCTTCGCGGCTTGATTTTGTTTTGTCCAACGCCATCAAACCACGGGGTTTGGAGCCGTTTCGATTCCCAACTAAGATTGGCACACTTTCGGCGCGGGGACGGTACTCGGAAAAGCCGGCGGCGCCCAATCGCGATGGATCCATCCCGACTGCTTCCTGGAGAAATCGCGCCACGTTGACCGCCCGTGCGGCGGATAACTCCCAGTTGGTCGGAAAACGGTCCGCGAGCCTCCCGACGATTTGGACGTTGTCGGTGTGACCCTGCACGACGACTTGGCGGTCCTCTGCCTTCTTCAAAACTTCCCCGATGCGAGCCAGAATTTCCTGACCTGCCCGCTTGACCGTCGCTTCACCCGAGTCGAACAAGATCTCGTCCACCATATCTACCCGGAGCATGCCCTGCAGACGCTGGATGTGAATCTGGCCGTCTGCGCTCTCCTGTTCGAGCTCGCCGAGTAGCTCGTCTTGGGTAGCGACCATCGCGGCCAATTCTTGCTCCCTTTCTTCGACCGAGGCCTCGAGCTCCGTACTGGTCTGTCGGAGATCACTCAACATGTTTTCCAGGTCGTTGACCCGGGCTCGCAGGTTGGCCCCTTCCTGAGCTCTTAGGCTGGCATCGCGCTCTGCACCCTTGAGGGCTTTTTGTTGGGGTTGAAAAAGGAGGACGTAGAGACCACCCAAGATCACAGCCAACAACAACACGAAAACCAGTGCCGAGCGAATCATGAGCTCCTCCTCGCTTGGTCTATCTCTGTCAGGCTATCGTCGGGCTCTCGCCCGGAGTCTTCTCACCGGGCCCTATTCTAGTTCAAGGCGCGGTCACGCCGGAAAGCGGCATCTTGACATCTTGGCGCGGGCGCTCCCTATGCTGCCTCGCATGCGACTCCTGCTGATTCACGTCAACTCCTTTCGCTCGGAGATGACCGAGCGAGGGCGCTCACCGGTATTCGAGGAGCCCGAGAGCAGAGTCGTCGAAACCGACGAGGCGATTCTTGTGCTGGCCAGTGTCGAAAAGCGAGACGAGGAGGATTTGGAGGGTACGGTTCAGGCGGCGTGTCAGGAGATAGCCAAGCTCGCTTCCCAGCTCAAGGTCGAACGGGTTATCCTCAATCCCTTCGCGCACCTGTTCGGGGAGCTGTCTCGTCCCAAAACCGCTGTCCGAGCGATGCAGTCCTTGGGAGAAGCGCTCGGCCAGGGCGGGCTGAGCGTTTCCAGAATTCCGTTCGGTTGGTTTCAATACGCTCGAGATAAATGCGAAAGGCCACCCGCTTTCCCGGGTGGCCCGAATCGTACCTTCTGAAAAGTGACAGCTTAGGCGGTTTTCGCTATTTCTTTGTTGCGGCACAGGCAAGAGGCCTTGCGCGCGCAATTTCTGCAGCAATAGGTTTTTCCGACGGCCGTGTAGCCGCCGCCCCTCACACGAGAACGACATCTGGGACAACGCATCGTACACCTCCTTCTTTAAATAAGTATACGGATGCGGGTTGCCGAAGGTTCCGTGATGGATGAACTATTTCTTGGCCATCGACTCAATGGCCTTCCACTGCCCCTCGGTCACCGGCATCACCGATAGACGAGGCAGCCTGACCAGCGCGAAACCCTTGAATTTAGCCAAGGCCTTGACGGATGCCAAGGTGACCGGCTGGGGGAGTGCCTTGACCGGTACCAGGTCGACCACCACGGTCTTCCCGTCTTTTTTCTTTGGGTCTAGGTAGGCGCTCGAGGTGGCTCGCGCTATTCCCACCACCGCTTTTTCCTTCCCCGTGTGGTAATAGAAGACCCGATCCCCCTTCTTGACTTGTCTCAAGTACTTCTGGGCAACGGGGTTCTTGACACCCTCCCAAACCGTCTTTCCGTCTTTGCGGAACTCGGAGAAGTTGTAGTGGGTGGGCTCTTCCTTGAACAGCCACTTGTTGGCCATCGTGTCGCCTCCTCTGCAAAGTTGTGGTAGACCGTAGCGCGGTCCCTTCGAGAATATAATGGGATTCTTCATGTTGCGCGAGGGACTTCCCGACTATCTCCGTCCGGGCCTCAAGGTGCTCTTGGTGGGAATCAACCCCGGGCTTCGCTCAGCGGAGCTCGGCCATCATTTCGCAGGGCCAGGGAATCAGTTCTGGAAACTGCTCCATGACTCAGGGATTACCCCACGGCGACTTTCCTGTGAAGAGGATGTGATTCTGCTCGATTTTGGCGTCGGGTTGACGAACATCGTCGACCGCCCAACGCGCGGAAGCGGTGACTTGAACAAGGAGGATTTCTCAGAAGGGCGCCGCAAACTGGCGAGGAAGATATGCCGTCTTCGACCCTCCTCGGTGGGGTTCGTCGGGGTGACCGTCTATCGCGAGTTCCAAGGCCTACGAGGCCCGATCCACTGCGGTCTACAAAAGGACCGCATCGAGGGTGCGGATATCTTCGTGCTACCAAACCCGAGCGGCCGCAACGCTCACTACACGTATCCCGAGATGTTACGTCACTGGCAGAAGCTGGCCCGGCGTTTGAAGCGAGAGCATGCCTGAGCTTCCTGAAGTCGAGATCGCGCGAGAGAACTTGGAGCGGTGGCTCGGGAACCGCATCATCGCCCGGGCACGTGTCGAGGACCGTCGCGTGCTTCGAGGCCAAAGCGTCCGGCGGGTCGAGCGCGTATTCTCAGGCGCGCGTCTTCGGGGTATCCATCGTCGCGGGAAGTACTTGATCTGGGATCTGGGGGAGAGGGGGGGTGCCGTCGCTCACCTGGGCATGAGCGGGAAGTTCGTTGTCCGTGCCCGGCGGGAGCCCGACCCACCCGCGACTTGTGTGGTGCTCGAGGTTGGTTTGGGCCGCCGCGTGGTTTTTAGTGATTACCGTCGTTTCGGACGATTTCAGATCGTCGACGGGAGGGTCCGCGAGACCCTCGCCCGGCTCGGAATTGACGCTCTCGACCGGGGGTTCACGGCGCGCCGGTTCTCCGAGCTTCTCGAAGCGGCTCGATTGCCGATCAAGACGTTCCTGATGGATCAGCATCGGATTGCCGGTTTGGGGAACATTCAAGCAGCCGAGGCCCTCTTTCATGCCGGTATCCACCCGGTGCGGATGGCGGGTCAGCTGACTGACGAAGAGCACTCCAGATTGCACCGTTCCATACGTACAACGCTCAAGCAGGCGGTGCGGCGTGGGAGATCCAACGAGATGAAGTATCTGCCCGAGGTGGATTCCGAGAATCACTTCCTTATCTATGGCCACGCCGGGGAACCTTGCTCCCGGTGTGGCGCCTCGGTCAGGAGAATCGTGCAGGCGGGCCGGTCAACTTATTACTGCGCTCGTTGCCAGCCGAGAAGGTCGGCCAGCCGAGCGAAAACCAGAAGCCCATCCAAGCGGAGGAAATGATGAAGAAGAGCGAGCTCGACCTATCGACCCGCGCCGTTCACTCGGAGCTCCACGCGGAGAAGGCGAACCGACCAGTGACTTCGCCCATCTACCTTTCGGCGACGTTCGAGGCAGCCAATGTCGACCAGCAAATCGCCGTCGAGGCGGATGGGGACATGTTCTACACTCGCTACGGGAACCCGACATTGTCTGCGGCAGAGCGAGCGCTTGCCGGGCTCGAGGGAGCCGAGGCGGCGTTGGTTTTCGGCTCCGGTATGAGCGCGATCACCACGACACTGCTCTCTTTCCTTGGCCAGGGTGATCACGCCATTTTCCAGCGGGAAGTCTACGGTGGTACGTTTCGTTTCGCGCGGGAGTTGTTACCGCGGTCCGGGGTCGAGGTGAGCTGGGTGGATTGCACCGATACCGCTGGTTTTAGGAGTGCTCTTCGCGACAACACGCGCGTTATCTACGTGGAGTCACCGACTAATCCGACGTTAAGGCTAGTAGATCTCGGGGGCGTTGCCGAGATCGCGCGCTCGCGGGGCGTGAAGACCTTCATCGACAGCACATTCGCCACTCCGTTCAATACCCAACCCGGTGACTATGGGATAGACGGAGTCCTTCATTCCACGACCAAGTATTTTGGCGGTCACTCCGATCTTCTGGGGGGCGCCCTGGTCGCGTCCAAGGACGTTGTAGAAAACGTGAAATCGTTTCTGAAGGTCTTGGGGGGGATCATGGATCCCCATGCCGCTTATCTCTTGCTGAGAGGTATCAAGACCCTCGGCGTGCGCGTGGGGCAGCACAACCGATCGGCCATGGCGGTGGCCCGGGCCTTCGAGGGCCATGCCCGTGTGAGACGAGTATTCTACCCGCTGCTTGAGAGCCATCCTCAGCACGAGCTCGCGGGGCGGCAGATGCGCGGGGGTGGAGGTGTCGTGAGCCTCGAGCTGAACGGCAGTCTCGATGCCGCGAAGCGATTCGTGAATGCCCTGAAGCTTTTTCACATTGCACCCAGCTTGGGAGGCGTGGAGTCGCTGGTTTCGATTCCCTGCTTGACCTCCCACGCCATGCTCTCCCCGCAGGAGCGCCAGCAGTCGGGGATAGAGGACAGTATGGTGCGGCTTGCCCTTGGTATCGAGGACACCGCCGACTTGGTTGCGGATATCGAGCAAGCGCTTACTGCCTAGGGTTGAACGGGGACCGACGTTCGGGGTAGGCCTGGACATTTGGATCCCGTCTGTGGAACGTGATATGCTTCTGTTGTTCCAGGAAGAGGTGGCTCACACTTCTGCGTTGCCGATTCTTGGAACCTGCATTCCCCTGCCGATGTAAGGTACCCCGGTTAGCGCGGACAGCTGTCCCCTATTGCCTGCCTAATCGCGTGGATTCGAGAACAATTTCTCGAGGGGTCAAGGAGAAGTTAGATGAGGTACCGTCAGAGAGGTTACCGGGACGACGAATACGAAGAGGATCACAAGCAGTCCCGTCGCCGAGAGCCCAAAACCGACCTGGGCAATCGGGAGCAGGTACGCTCGCTGCGTCACGCCGTCGACCGCAACGTTACCCTAGTCGTTCGGTGTAGCCGCTGCGGTAATCAGGTACCTGCGGAGTTGCTGAACGTCAACAAGGAGACGGTTTGCACGAAGTGCCAAACGCCGCTGCGTTCTTGTCGCCATTGCAAACACTTCGATCCCGGGGCACGGTGGGAATGCCGGGAACCCATCGAGGCGCGTATCGCCAACAAAGGGGTCGCCAACGACTGCGCGCTTTACAAACCCGCACAGGTACTGGACGCAACCGGGAAGCGTGCGGACACGACTCAGGACGCGCGAGCCGCGTTCCATAATCTCTTCAAGAACTAGAGCCCGACATCAAAAAATAAGGGGAGGCGAAAATTGCCTCCTCCGAAAGCCCCGGTGTCTGTTGTCGCTCGAACTGCCGCCGGCTTTTTGGGGTTCGACCAGAGGATCCAGGATCTTCTAAACTCGTTTCCGTGACCCGCATCGAATCCGTGGCGCAGGCCATCCTCGTTCCCGAGGGAGCCTTCATGATGGGGTCAGAAGGGGTGCGAGGAGACGAAGAGCCGGTCCACCGCGTTTTCATCTCCGGCTTCGAGATCGCGCCCACCCCAGTTACGCGAGCCGAGTACGGGCTCTACTTGGAAGCAACCGGCGTCGAGCCGCCGCCGTCGTGGGACGACCCCGCCTTCTCGCGAGCCCGGCAACCGGTGGTCGGTGTGAATTGGCCACAAGCGGTCGCCTATTGTCGGTGGATATCGCGAGAAACCGGTCTCGCCATGCGACTCCCCACCGAAGCCGAAAGGGAAAAGGCGGCCCGCGGTGGTCTCGATGGCCTACGGTTCCCGTGGGGGAATGATCCCGCGGGCGGCGGGCATTCTCCTCTGCGCGGTCCGCTCGAGGGCCCTGACGACGTGGCGACGACGCCTCCGAATGGCTACGGGCTTTTCAACATGGCGGACAACGTGCACGAGTGGTGCCTCGATGGCTACCATGCGACTTATTACGTGGACTCTCCGGTAGAAAACCCGTGCGCCGCCCGCGACACGCTTCGCCGGTCAGCGAGGGGCGGTTCCTGGCGACACCAAGTGGTCGTGACGCGGTGCGCCGCCCGAAGCAGCCTACCGCCACTGCTCCACTATTCGGACTTCGGCTTTCGCTGGGTGCGGGATGGCTTGTGACCGGGTTCTCCCAGGAGAGACTCCAGGGCACATCGTAGCCGAGCACTTGGCTCGCTATCGCGCGGCGTCGAGCCGATCGTTAGTCAGCCCGGTTCTGGACGTTGCCTGCGGGACCGGTTACGGTGCGACCATTTTGGCCGAGACGGGAAACCGATCGATCGTCGGCGTGGATCTCTCTCTCGACGCGCTATCGACTGCCCGTACTCGATACCCTCACCCCAGGGTCAACTACGTCAGATCCCGCGCCGAGTCACTTCCCTTCGAGAGTGGAGCCTTCGGGAGCGTTGTTTGCTTCGAGACCCTCGAGCACGTGACGGAGCCGCGCGCTCTCCTTCGAGAAGTAGCACGCGTGCTCGCCGACCGGGGGACGTTCATCGTCTCGACACCCAACCGCAAAGTGTCTTCCCCGTGGTGGCCGCTCACCGGTCGTCCGGCGAACCCCTACCACGCACACGAGTATCGACTCGCCGAGCTCGGAGCTAGCGTTGGCCGAGTGGTTCGAGATCAAGGAGCTATGGGGCCAGAGGTTTGTATCTCGTCTTTGGCTGTGGCTACCCGTCTACGCCATGGCTCGTGCCTGGGCCAAGGTGCTGCGGGGCGGGTGGGCGGGCCGACTCTACGACGAGGCGGATGGACCCACACCCACCCGACTCGCGGACGTTTCCGGAGAGCCGCGTTACTTTCTCGCAGTGTGCACGCTTCGCCCGCCTCCGCTCGATTCGACTTCGACTAATGGCTTCGGCGGGCCCGCCATAGCCAAGTGACGACACGGTGGGCGACGGCGGGACATTTACACAAGGGCGAAGTCTGCAGTAGATTGCGGGAAGCATGCTATACGCCGGCACATCCGGATACAGTTTTCGCGAGTGGGTGGGTAATTTCTATCCGCCCAAGACGCCGGCCAACGAATACCTGGCCTTTTACGCTTCGCGCTTGAATAGCGTCGAGATCAATCACACCTTCCGGCGATTCCCTACCACCAAGCTTCTCACTTCTTGGGCGGAGAAGACTCCCGAGTCGTTTATTTTCTCGCTGAAGATGCATCAGAGTGTGACGCACGGGGCGCGGCTCAAGAGCGTAGGGGATTCGGTGGAGGACTTCCTTGCAGCGGCCTCGCCGCTCGGGCCCCGGCTCGGCGTCATCTTGTTTCAGCTCCCGCCTTACTTCAAGGCGAAGATTGATCGCTTGGAGAGCTTCTTGAAAGAGCTTCCTTCCGGGTACAAATACGCCATCGAGTTTCGTCACGAATCTTGGAACGAGCCGGCGGTGGTGGATCTGCTGCGGGATGCCGGTGTGGCACTCTGCGTGGCCGATGCCGAGATCGGCGAAGAGGCGAACTTTAAGCCGACCGCCCCACACGGCTACGTGCGGCTGCGGAAAGTGCCACCCTACACGGACGAGGAAATCGGGTTAGTGCAGCAGCAGATTAGAGGCATTTTGGGGCAAGTGGAAGGCCTCTACCTGTACGCCAAGCACGATGACGAAGGGGTCGCGCCCGAGACGATTTTGCAGCTTCAGTCTTACTGAGCGCCTACTTTGATCCCGTCGAGCAGCGCCTTGTTGGAAGGCGTCTTCTTCATGCGGGTGAGAAGTAGATTCATCGCCTCCGGCGGTTTCAGACCCGCCAGCGCCCGCCGCAGCAGGTGGACTTTCGGAAGCTCCTCTTCACTGAGAAGTATTTCCTCGCGGCGCGTACCGGAGCGCGAAATGTCGATCGCTGGAAAGACGCGTGATTCGGCCAGCCTACGATCGAGTACCAGCTCCATGTTTCCGGTGCCCTTGAACTCCTGAAAAATCACTTCGTCCATTTGGCTTCCGGTATCGACCAGGGCGGTTCCGAGGATCGTCAGGCTGCCGCCGTCTTCGATGTTACGCGCCGCTCCGAAGAATTGTCTAGGGAACTCGAGCGCCCGAGAGTCGATACCGCCGGACATCGTCTTGCCCCGGCCCCGCTGTTGACGATTGGCGGCACGACCCAACCGGGTAATCGAGTCGAGCAGAATGACCACATCCCGACCCATCTCCACCAGGCGTCGCGCCCGCTCCAAGACGAGCTTGGCAACGCGAATATGGGAAGCGGCGTTGCTGTCGGCGGACGAAGCGACGACTTCTCCGTTGACGGTTCGCCGCATGTGGGTGACTTCCTCCGGTCTCTCGTCGATGAGCAGGACGATGAGATGTACGTCTGGATGGCGTTCCGCGATCGCGCTTCCGATCTGTTCGAGCAAGATGGTCTTGCCGGTCTTGGGAGCGGCCACAATGAGCCCGCGCTGTCCTCTGCCGATCGGAGTCATCAAGTCGATGACCCGAAGCGAGAGGGGCTCGTCCTTGCCACCTTCGGAGAGCCTCAAGGTCTGGCTAGGGTGCTCACTTACGAGATCGGGGTAGTTCCGATAGGGTGGGAGCGCGTCCGGCGCGAGACCGTTGATGGTCTCGACGTCGGTGAGCTCCAACGCTGAGCCTCCTCCTCCGCCCCGACTGCCTCCTCCACCTCGGCGGTTGTTTCGACGAGGTGGCCTTCCGCGGGCAGTCGGTCCGGTCAAAAACTGTCCCTCCCGGAGCTCGTACTGCTGGATCAGGCGTGAGGAGACATGCACATCCTCGGGCCGAGGCAGGAAGTTATGCTGGACCACCCTCAAATGACCGCCACCCTGTGGGCCCAGCTCGAGTAGGCCGGCGGTGCTGGATTCAGCGGTGCGCTGACTGTTCATACTTGTACCATACGTACACGTGGAGAGTTTCTGGCACTAGGGGTCAATGGAACTAATGGATCTTCTGGCCTCCGCAGTAGCGGTGGCAATTCCGACTCGGTTGGCAGCACGGCCGGAAGCGAGTTTGGTTTGACCTCGCAAGGTCTATACTATCAGATCCAGTGCTCCGGTCAAAGTCAAGGCCCCACCCCTAGGAGGTCGAGCATGGGCGGTTTGCAGAAACGACCATCCTCGAGAGCCCGCTCCCGGGGTTCCGCGAAGCTGGTGCGGGCCTTCGTTTTGGTCCAGACCCTTCCGGGGCGAGTGGCTGCGGTGATCCGGGCGCTCGAAAAGATGGCTGCGGTCAAGGGCGTCGATCCCGTCACCGGCCCCTTCGACATCGTCGTCTCCCTCGAGGTCGGGGAGCTCAAGGACATTTCGGGTGTCGTTGCCGGTACCATCGGGGGGTTGAAGGGCGTCACCCACACGACCACTCTCCTCTGCGTGTAGCACCAACAGTTCAAGAGTCGGAGTCGCCAGTGGCTCGGCGTGCTCCGCGGATGCGGCGTGCCAATGCAAGGATGAGCTTCACGTCACGTTCGCTAAGCCCGGCACGGCCGAAAAGCTCACGCCACTCGACGAAGCGCGCTTCGGGGTTTTCAATTGTGAGGAACCCGATTTCGAGCATCGCATCCCGCAAAAAGCTAAGAGCGCGTTCGACGTCGCCCTGCTCCGCGCGTTCAGTGTGCTGTGATGCCGAGGCTCCGCATACGAGGCCGCTCACGAACACTTCGTAGGCCATGACCATTACCGCTTGCGCGAGGTTTAGCGAAGGTTGGTCGGGATGAGAGGGGATGCGCACTCGTCTCTGGCAACGGAGCAGGTCTTGCTCGGGCAGCCCCTTGGATTCTGGTCCGAAGACCAGCGACACTTGCGCTTCGTCCGGGAGAGACGCGATTTGCTCAGCCATGGTCCGTACTGTGATCGGTTCGACGCGGCCACCCGATCTCCCAGTCAACCCGGCGGTGCATACGGACCCCGCGAGAGCTCCGTCGAGAGAATCGAAGACCCGCGCCTGTTCTAGCGTGTCCTCGGAACGCCAGGCCATTCGCCAAGCCTCGACGGTGCGCCAATCGCCTGGGGATACGAGGTCCAGCCCCGCCAGTCCCATATTGGCGATGGCCCGGGCAGCCGCACCTATGTTGGCCGAGTGCTCGGGACGAACGAGGACGATGCGGACGGCAGCCACTGGTACACTATAGCCCCGATGGCACGCCGCCCCGATCCCAACAAGCCGTTCCTAGACATCGAAGGGGGGACGGATTCGTTCAAGATCCCGCGCCGCAAGTGGAGGGAGCTCCTCTTCGTGGGAGCGCTGGTCGCGGACGGTGAGGAGTACATGCGCGACTCCTCGCGGCCGTTGCCGGCCTTTCGCATTCTCGACCTTTTTCCGATCGGTGCCCGATTCAGAGTGACCGAGGAAGGTGAGCACGTCCACATAGAGAAAGTCCGCATTCGCTAAAGCGACGGCGGGACGAGTCGGCGAGACGAGTGCGACTGGTGTCAGCTCCGGCCAATGATCTCGACGATGCCCTCTATGGAGAGCCGCTCTTCCGTTCCGGAACGAAGATCCTTCAACTTCGCTTCCCCCGCCGACCACTCGTCGGGTCCGACGATGACGGCGAAGCGAGCGTGAGAGCGATCGGCCGCCTTGAGATCTTTGGCCACGCCGGCTGGCGAAAAGGGAGTTTCAGCGGATATCCCCGCTTCCCGCAGCTGTCGGGTCACCGAGCGGGCCGCATCGGCAAGCGTCTCTCCCACCGGGATCACCGCCACCGCGACACGCGAGGGAGTCTTTGGCAGGAGCCCGTGATCTTTGAGAAGTTCCGTCTGGACGACGTCCCCCATCCCGAAGCCCAGGGCGGGGATATCCGGCCCACCCAAGACTGCGATCAGGTTGTCGTAACGACCCCCGCCGCAAATTGCGCGTAGCTCCCCTTGCCGGTCATAGAGCTCGAAAACGATGCCGGTGTAGTAGGCAAGACCCCGCACGACGGAAAAATCCACGCTAACGAAACCGCCGAGTCCTTGTTTTCCCAGCAAGTCCAAATAGCGTTCGAGCGCGGCGAGCGCTTCGGCGGTCTCTTCTAGCCCGGCTCGATCGACTTGTGGCGCGAACCACTCGAAGAGTGACGCGTCACCGGAGCAAAGACTCGCTAGGCTGTCGACGTGGTTCGGAGGCACGCCAGCCTCGCCGAGTAGCTCCCGAAAAGTCAGGTCGGGTACCTTGCGAAACTTGTCGATGGCGTTGTACACCGCGGGTATTTGTTCTTCCGTCACTTCGAGAAGCGTCAAAGCGCCCGCTACAATCCGACGATCGTTGACGCGGGCCACGACGTCCTTTTCGGTAAGCCCGAGGGCCCGTTGGATATCCAACACCGCCGCCAGTAGCTCGGCGTCCGCTTCGACCTCGGGGGCACCGATGATGTCCATGTTCAGCTGGAAGTGCTCTCGTAGTCTCCCCCTTTGCTTTCGTTCGTAGCGAAAAAGTTGGGGGACGGAGAACCACTTGATGGGTTTCGGTAGTTGAGTCGCTCGGGCCGCCATCATGCGACCGAGGGTCGGCGTCATTTCGGGCCGGAGCGCGACGTCCCGCCCACCCTTGTCGACGAAGTGGTAGAGCTGGCCGACGATCTCGTCTCCGGACTTCCTCTTATACAGCTCCAGTTCCTCCAGGGGAGGCCCGTCGTACTCGGAAAAGCCGTAGTTCCGCGCGACCCTTCGCCAGGTATCGAAGAGATAGTTCCTTAGTGCGAGCTCCTCCGGATAAAAATCCCGGAATCCTTGCAGAGGTCTCATGTTTCCGAAAAGCCTATCCGATGGGGTGGCCCCGCGCAATGCGTTCTCCTATAATCCGCTACCGTCGGTAGGCAACGACTCCAAAGGGGGAGAGATATGAGTGCGGCCGCGGCAACTCTGGTGTGCTTTGCTGCTTACCTGCTTGGGTACCGTTTGTACGCCAGGCATTTGGCCAGGAAGGTCTTCGAGCTGGATCCGAAGGCGATTACCCCAGCGCACGAGCTGGAGGACGGGTTCGACTACGTTCCCAGTCGAAAGACCGTGTTGTTCGGGCACCACTATGCTTCCATCGCCGGCCTATCCCCGATGCTGGGTCCCGCGATCGCGGTGATCTGGGGTTGGCTGCCAGCCATGATTTGGGTGGTTTTCGGGACGCTGCTCATAGGAGCGGTCCACGACTTCAGTGCCCTGGTGGTAAGCATGAGAGCGAAGGGGAAGTCGATCGGCAAAGTCGCGGAGTCCATCATCGGGCCCCGCGCCAAGAGCCTTTTTCACGCCATCATCTTTTTTCTGATTGCCCTCGCGATGGGCGTCTTTGTTCAGGTCGTGGCGCAGCTGTTCACTCCCGCCTTCTATCCGGAGGCGGTCTTCCCTAGCTTCGCACTCATGACGCTCGCGGTTGCGATGGGAGTCCTGATTTACAAGAAGGGCGTGTCGTTGGGCCCCCTCACCGCAGCAGGGTTCGCTCTTACGCTAATCGCCGTTTACCTAGGTCTCCGATTGCCCAGGCCGGGTTTATCCGTCGACGGCTGGAACGGCATTCTCCTCGTCTATGCTTTTCTGGCCTCGGTGCTCCCGGTTTGGTTGCTGCTTCAGCCTCGCGATTTTCTAAATTCCTTGCTGCTCTATCTGGGTCTCGGATCTATTTTTATCGGGTTTCTGATACTTAGACCCGACTTCGTGGCACCCGCCGTGCAAACTCATCCCGAGGGAGCCCCGCCGCTCTTTCCGTTCGTTTTCATCGTGATCGCTTGCGGAGCCATCTCCGGTTTCCACGGTCTCGTTTCCTCGGGAACCACCGCCAAGCAGATTGACAAGGAGACGGACGCGACCTTTATCGGTTACGGAGGGATGATCGGAGAGAGCCTGCTTGGGCTAGCCGCGGTGTTGGCGACGACAGCGGGCTTCGCCAGCTCGACGGCATGGCGCGAGCACTACGCAAGCTGGGACGTAGCGCGCGGGCTGGGTCAGAGCATGTCGGCCTTTATCAACGGCTCCGGACTCTTTCTGAGCCAGCTCGGACTCCCCGAGTCGGCCGGCCGGGCCTTCGTGGCTTTGGTCGCGGTTTCTTTTGCCTTGACCACTCTCGATTCGGGGACCCGTCTCCTCCGCTTCAACATCCAGGAAGTATCCGCGACGGTAAAGCTTCCCGCGCTGGGCAATCGTTACGTGTCGTCTCTGCTCGCCGTTGCGGCCATCGGTTTCTTCGCCTTCTTCAAAGTGAACGGTCAGCCGGCTGGTTTGGCTCTTTGGGCGCTCTTTGGAACGACGAATCAGATTCTTGGGGGACTCACCCTGCTCACGGTCACTCTCTATCTCATCCAGCGACGAGCGAACTATCTCTTCACGCTGATTCCGATGATCTTCATGTTGGTCACCACGATGGTGGCGATGGTGTTGAACGTGAGAAATTTCTACAACGACGAGAACTATTTGCTGCTCGCGGTGGGCCTGATCCTACTGGTGTTGGCGGTCTGGCTGACCGTGGAAGGCGTTCTCCGCTTCAAACAGACGAGAGCCGCCGCCCGATGATCTCTACTTGATGCAAACTGCCTTCACCGACTTCAGGTCGATGTGCCCACCCAGAACTTTCCAGATCCCATCTTGGAGGAGTGTGGTCATGCCTTCTTTCATGGCTTGATTTCGGATCTCTTCGATCGAAGCCCGTTTCGCGATGAGTGACTTGGTGACGTCGGTGGCAACCAGAAGCTCGTGGAGGCCCATCCGCGCTTTGTATCCCGTTTCGTTACATTCCTTGCATCCCTTGGGGCGGAAGAGCCGAAGATTTTTCGAGTACTTGACGCCCAGCCGGTCGGCGTATTCTTCTCCGTAGAGCTACAGCAGCTCCTCGAACTCGCCAGCCGCTGGATGGTAGGTTTCCTTGCAGCTCTTGCACAGGGTACGCGTTAGGCGCTGGGCGAGAATGCCGAGGAGGGCATCCGCGAAGTTGAACGGATCGAGGTCCATGTCCAGGAGCCGAGTGATGGTTTTGGGCGCCGAGTTGGTGTGAAGGGTGGATAAGACCATGTGCCCCGTCAACGAGGCCTCCACGCCAATGGCCGCGGTCTCGTGATCACGCATCTCTCCCACCATGATGACGTCGGGGTCGGCACGCAAGAAGGCTCGCATCGCCTTAGCGAAGTTCAGTTCCTTCTTGAGATTGATCTGCACCTGGCGGAGGCCGCGTTGCGTGATCTCCACTGGATCCTCGACAGTCCAAATCTTGCGGTCCGGCGTGTTGATGGAGCCGACGCAGGAATGAAGGGCCGTCGTTTTTCCGGAACCGGTAGGACCGACGCAGAGAAAGATTCCATACGGTTTGGCGGCAATGCCCCGAAGCTCCGCCAAGTTTCTGTCGCTCATGCCCAGCTTGTCGAGTGGTAGCGGTTTAGACTGCGAGTAGGCGCATCACCACGTCTTCGTTGTTGTTGGTCGTGGGGAGGGTGGCCACGCGTAGCTCGATTTGCCCCATAGGACCCTTGAAGCGAATTTTGCCGTCCTGCGGTTTCTGTCTCTCGGAAATATCCAACCGGGCCATGATCTTGAGCCGCGAGACCAAGGCGTTGCGGTAGCTACCCGGGACCTCCATGAACACCTGGCATTGGCCGTCGATCCGGAACCGAACCATGCAGGGGTTCTTGGAGCCGTACGGCTCCACATGGATGTCGGACGCGCCCCTACGGTGTGCCTCGAGAATGACCTGATTCGCCAAGCGTACGATGACGTTGTCTTTCTCGTCTAACTCCTCGGCTTACGGGTCTGGAGTATCTTCCTCCTCGACCAGTACTTCTCCCGAACCAAGCTCGCTCAGTTCGGAAAGAATGTTGTCCATGGAGTCTTTAGTCTTACCCTCGATTCCATAGTTCCCCTTGATGCACTCCAGGATGTCTTCGCGGAGACCGATCCAGAACTCGTAGTTGGGTGAAATGCCGAGAACTTTGATGACATCCAGCCGAGCGAGGTCGAAGGGATCTTCTACCACGAAGGTCGTCGTCCCTGCTTCCTTTCGGATCGGAACACACACGTTCTTGAGCAAGAAGTCCGAAGGAACCCGATCCTTGACGTCGGCGGGAACGCCCTGGCTTCCGTCCCAGTTGAAGAACTCGGTGTTGTAGAAGGTGGCCAGCGATTGACCTAACTCCGCTTTCGGAACGTTGAGTTTAGTGATGAGGACAGACCCGATGTCCGGCGCGTTGACTCGAACATTTGCTACGGCATCGTTGAGTTGTTTTTCTGAAATGATCCCCTTGTCGATAAGGTAGCAGCCGAACTTGTTGGGTTGGGTTTGTCTGGTAACCCGCCGTTGATTGTAGAGGGCCACTCCCAGAATCCGGGTGATCTCGTGAATGGCCGCCTCGTCATCTCCGGTGAACGTGTTCCCGTCCTTCTTGTTGATTGCTTGGAGGACACCCATCAGGTACTTTTCGAACAAGATGGGAGCAGCTAGCACCTCCTTGGTGCGAAACCCCGCCTTTTCGTCCCAACTGCGGTCGAACCGGAGGTTGGAATGAATTCGTTGCAGCTCCGCGGTGTTGTACGCATCTTGAATGTTGACCAATTTCTTGGAGAGTGCGGCGAAGCCAGCGAGGGATGTGAAGTTCTTGGGAATCCGAATCTCCTTGATGCCCTCACCTGCTTTCATCAAAGTGTAGAGTTGCTGAACCTTGACGTCTAGGGCGTACACGGTGACATTTTCGCAGCCGAGGAGAGCCGGAATCCGATCCTTAAGCGTGGCAAGGATCTGCCGCACTCCGGAGGCGGCGTTGACCCGATTGGCGATCTCGAGAAGTTGGTCTTTGTAGGCGGCACTTTGAATCGTCACGGCCGCGGCGGCTGGCGTAGCGCACATGGATCCCTCCCAAGGGAAGAAACGACATCTCGGGTGAGAGCTCCCCGAGGATGGCTCGACTCAGTTTTTTCAGGTGATAAAAATAGGATACACCACCGACGCACCTTCGTCGAGCACGTGGCGCGTCAGTGCCCTAGCGCGCGCAGGTGAGAGCGCGTCCGCCGTCGATGGGTACGGTGGCGCCGGTGATCCAACCCGCGTTGTCAGACGAGAGGAATAGTATGAGGTCGGCGAGCTCTTTAGGCGTCCCCACTCGACCCAGCGGATGGGTGGTTTTGCTTTTCTCCAGGAACGCCTGGTACGCCTCCTCTTCGAGCCCACCCTCCCGGTGCAAGTTGGTGACGACTACCCCCGGGTTCACTGCATTCACGCGCACACCCTTGTCAGCAAGCTCCAAGGCAGCGCACCGCGCGAGCTGATCCACCGCAGCCTTGCTAGAACAATAGGCGAGGACGCCAGGAAAAGATCGCAAGCCGGTCACGCTGGAAACGATGACCACGTTACCCTTACGAGGGGTTAAGAGAGGTAGGGCGAGTTGAGTCAGTCGGTACACCGCGACGACGTTGATATCGAACATCTCCTGCCAGGCCTCGAGGCTCGTGTTCTCTATGGTGCCGAAAGCGATGATTCCCGCGGCATTGACCAAAACGTCGAGAGCGCCCCACTCGGAGGTCAGTTGGTCAACGATGCGGGTCCGATCTCCTTCGCGTGTGACATCACCCGCGAGGGGGAGTGCGGTACCTCCGTCGGACTCTATGCTGCGAGCCAGCTTGGCGAGGGCGTCTTTTCGACGGGCCACCAGTGCCACCTTTGCCCCTTCGCGGGCAAAGGCCTCCGCGGTGGCCTTGCCGATCCCACTGGTAGCTCCGGTGACCAGCGCGATTTTCCCCTCGAAGCGTCGTTCGGTCATCAACTCCTCCTCGCCGCGGTGCCGTCAAAAACCTTGTGCGACGGATAAGTGTGTTTAGACGATACCCGCTCCCCGTTCGGCCGTCAAAATAGGTCGTGCCAACGAGCCACGTGGACAGACGGCCCTAGAGCTTTTCGAGCTTGCATCTTTATGGGAGGATGACGGCCACACTATGCCAGAGCTGCCCGATGTCACGGTGTATGTCGAGGCCCTCGAGGCCAGGATTCTCGCTCAGGTTCTCGAGAGGATCCGCATTGCCAGCCCGTTCCTTCTGCGTTCAGTGGACCCTCCGATTGCCGATGCCGCCGGGAGAAAGGTAGTCGGGTTGCGACGGATCGGTAAGAGAATCGTCATCGGTCTCGAGGGAGACCTCTTCCTGGTGATTCACCTGATGATTGCGGGGCGATTCCAATGGAAGCCGAGCGTGGGCGACGAGACGAGACCCAAGGTCCCCGGAAGAAGGGGGCTGGCCGCCTTCGATTTCAGCTCAGGCACGCTGATCCTCACCGAGGCCGGCACCAAGAAACGGGCCTCGCTTCATTTGGTGCGCGGGCAGGCGGGGCTCTCGACGGTGAACCCCGGTGGGATCGAAGTTCTGGAAGCCGAACTGGAGGCGTTTCGAAGGGTTCTCCTTAGTGAGAACCACACTTTGAAGCGGACCCTGACCGATTCGAGGCTCTTCAGCGGCATCGGTAATGCTTACTCAGATGAGATCCTCCATCGGGCGGGGTTATCCCCAATAAAGTGGACCCAAAGACTCGACGACGATGAGATCGAGCGGCTCTATCGCGCAACCCGCGACGCGCTTCGGGAGTGGACCGACCGGCTCCGCGACGAAGCCGGCGGAGAGTTTCCGAAGAAGGTTACCGCCTTCCGGCCGGCCATGGCAGTCCACGGCCGTTACGGGAAGCCTTGCCCGGTTTGCGACTCGCCGGTGCAGCGCATCGTCTACGCGGAGAACGAGACGAACTATTGTGCGCGTTGCCAGACGGGAGGGAAGCTACTCGCCGATAGAGCGCTTTCCCGATTGCTCAAGGGTGATTGGCCACGGACGCTCGAAGAGATGGAAGAAATCCGAAAGTAGTTACTCGGATAGGTTCTTGGGAGATGCCTCTTGGAGCAGGCGTACGAGCTTGCTCGCCGCTGCGGGAGTTGCGACCTCACTTCCCAAAACGATGTCGCGAGCCGAGATCTCGTAACCATAGATCTCTTCGTTCGCATTATTGTCCGATCGCAGGCTTGAGCCTTCCAAGGAAACGCCGGCGAACAAACCGCGGTTCCGAGAGTAAGTCAAGATTTCCGCATGCATCGTCGCATCGGTCGCGGCGCCGGTGGCTCGGCCCTTGGGGCCGGCGGCGGCGGCGGAAGCATCGGCTCCTAGTTTTACCTTGCTCTTCAACAGAGCATTCGCTCCCTTTGGATTTATGATGAGCAGGATGAAGTCGGTGGCCTGGCCTCCGATCTGGAATCCGATATTGCCTCCATCGATACGGTACATGGATGGAGGTCCCCAAGGTCCGTTGAAGCCCTTCCCGCTCCGGCACACCATCGCGCCCGCACCGTAGCTGCCGCCAATGCCGAACGCGAACTTCTTGACCGAAGGCATCACCACGACACACTCCGCCTTGTGAAGCAGATCCAAGGGGACGGAGTCAGGCATGTCGAGAATCTCCTTCATGACCGTACCGCTCTGTCGAAGTCGCTCGTCGAACTTGTCGGCCGAGGAAACGGCGGACGACAATAGAACGATGCCGGTGAAAACGATGTGGCTACGCATCGCAAACATTCCTTAATCCTAAATGGGCACGCTGGGGGTTTATTGGAAGTGTAGCGAGCGCGAACCGGCGATCGCAAGGCGGCCGGCTATTGGCTGGCCGTCAAAATACGCTGTGCCAAGAAGAAGGTAGCCAGACGGCGGTGGCCAGGCGCCTCTCGGTTCGTGATGGGCGCCGAACTAACGAGGTGCTCGACAGCAAGGTGGCCAGGCGCCGGTTAGGGCAGGAACTCTGTGTAGCTAGCCTCTCCTGAGTTCGTCGTCGGTGGAGTAGTCGGTGCCTTCGCTGTTCGCGAAGTGGTCCCAGAATCCTTCAGAGCGACTTCGCCGAGGACGAATCCCGCCACCGAACTCGACCAGAAACTGGCGGGGAAGATCCCAATGCAAAAGAGAATGATACCGAACTGCGATAGAAAGCTCGCGGCGAGGATGGCCAGAAGGGCCAAGCTGTAGTTTGCAAGGTTGCGTTTGATGAAAAGGAAGTTCTCCCGGACATCGAACGCCGCCGCCACTTTGTCTTGGACGACGAATCGAGTGAAGGCGGCCGGGAGATACAGGAGAACGGCAATGCTAGCGACGGTGACGAGGACGTAGCCGGCGAATACGATGAACATGGCCATGACGCGAAGCGAATCCGGAGCACTATCTGATTGAAAGACGCCGCCCACCGCGAGGGCAAGTACGGTGGCGAGAATCCCGAGGGGGAGGAGGTGGCCCAAGTAGACGGCCAGGGCCCTTACCCCGTCGACGAAGAGAGTCCCCAAATCGTCCCACTCCGGAAGAGGTTTTGTTTCACCACGTGCGGCTCGGCGGGTGATGCCCACGACGTAGCCGGCGACGAATACCGTCCCCACGAGAAAGATGGAAAGAACGGAAAACAAGCCACCAAGGATGATCTTGGTCACCCATTTGGGATCTTCGAAAAAGAAACGGAGCGCCCTGCCGAAATCGAGAGGAGCCTGCTTGTCGGCCATGGCAGCAGTGTATAGCAGCAAACCCTCTCACTTTCAATGAAGCGTACGAAGACAAACGAGCTGGAAAGTCCAACCAAGAACAGTCAGAATGAAGAGCGTGCGGTCGCCGTGCTATGAGCGAAGGCGAGTGGGGGCCGCCAAACTAGGTTGTTGCTGAAGCCCAGCGTGGCCAGGCGGCGGGGCCCCGCGCCAGTGATTGAAGAGCGTCCGCCTCCGTCAGTGTCGTGCTAGTGGACTTCGGCGGACCCGCCCGTAGCCCGAAGGGCGTAGGCGGGAGCGAGCATTAAGTCATGACTCAAGAAAACAAAGACTACTTCGGGGCTCGATCGAGCATCGACACCAGCAGCGGAAGCGCCACGATCTACCGCCTCGATCAGCTGGAAAAGGCCGGTCTGGGGGCCGTGTCACGGCTTGCCTTCTCGGTAAAGATCTTGCTGGAAACGGCCCTCCGAAACTGCGACGGGAAGCTCGTAACCGAAGACGACGTGTCGGCTCTTGCCGGGTGGGAAGCGAAGAATCCCGGCGACCGCGAAATCCCTTTCCAGCCCGCGCGAGTCGTTTTGCAGGACTTCACTGGGGTCCCGGCGGTGGTCGACTTGGCGGCGATGCGTTCGGCCGTGAATCGTTTGGGTGGCGATCCCGAGAGGATCAATCCCGACGTGCCGGTGGATCTCGTCATCGACCATTCCGTTCAAGTTGATGTCTTCGGCACCACCGCGGCTTACCAGAGGAACGCGGAGATCGAGTTCCAAAGGAACCGCGAAAGATACGAGTTCCTACGTTGGGGACGGGAGGTCTTCGACAACTTCCGA
This sequence comes from Candidatus Marinacidobacterales bacterium, assembly GCA_965219415.1. GTDB lineage: Bacteria > Acidobacteriota > Vicinamibacteria > Marinacidobacterales > DATDRI01 > CBDCNP01. The sequence continues at coordinate 3,615,972 of CBDCNP010000002.1, read as the reverse complement.
GTAGTTCCTCCCGCCACCGGCATCGTGCATCAGGTCAACTTGGAATTCCTCGCCACTGTCGTCGGCTTGCGGGAACAAAAAGGCGAGCTCCGCGCATTCCCGGACACCTTGGTGGGCACCGATTCTCACACCACCATGATCAATGGATTGGGAGTTCTCGGTTGGGGAGTCGGAGGCATCGAGGCGGAAGCCGGAATGCTTGGCCAGCCGCTTTACCTTTTGATGCCCAAGGTCGTCGGTTTCAAGTTGAAGGGGGAGCTCCGTGAAGGTGTCACCGCGACAGACCTGGTGTTGACTGTGACGGAAAAGTTGCGAGAAAAAGGAGTGGTCGATAAGTTCGTGGAGTTTTATGGCAGCGGTCTCTCGCGGATGTCTCTTCCCGACCGAGCCACCGTCGCCAACATGTCGCCGGAGTACGGTGCGACGATGGGATTTTTTCCGGTGGACCAGGAGACTCTCGACTACCTCCGTCGCACCGGCCGTCCCGAGGAGCTGGTCGGTCTCGTCGAGCGCTATACCAAGGAGCAGGGACTCTTCCGTACCGACGAGACACCCGATCCCGAGTATACCGACAGCCTGGAGTTAGACCTGGCGACCGTCGACCCGAGCCTTGCTGGACCGAAACGCCCACAGGATCGAGTGTCTCTCGCCGATATGAAGGAAGCGTTTGAAAAGTCGCTGAAGGCTTCGCCGAAGGAGAGAGGGTTCGGCCTGGCGGCGGCGGATCGATCGCGCACCGTTCCAGCAAGCTTCAACGGAGCCGAGCAAACGATTGGACACGGTGCCGTTGTGATCGCAGCTATTACATCCTGTACCAACACCTCCAACCCTTCGGTCATGCTCGGAGCCGGGCTCCTTGCGAAGAAGGCTCTCGAACGTGGGCTCAAAGTGCCACCGTTCGTGAAAACTAGTCTCGCCCCGGGCTCCAAGGTGGTCACAGAATATCTCGAAGTCGCCGAGCTCACTGCGCCGCTTCAAGAGCTCGGTTTCTACCTCGTGGGATACGGCTGCACGACGTGCATCGGTAACAGCGGCCCCTTGCCTCGGCCGGTCGCCGATGCGATCCAAGAGGGACAGTTGGTGGCCGCAGGCGTGCTCTCTGGCAACCGGAACTTCGAAGGACGCATTCATCCGTTGGTCAAGGCGAACTACCTTGCATCGCCGCCTCTGGTCGTTGCGTATGCGCTTGCGGGGACAGTCGATATCGATTTGACCCGGGATCCGTTGGGGGAGGGCGCTGACGGAAAAGCGGTTTACCTTCGTGACATCTGGCCATCGCAGCAGGAGATATTAGACAGCGTCAACAAGGCCATCAAACCCGAGATGTACCACCAAACATATGGAAACGTCTGGGATGGAAACCCGGAGTGGAATGCCGTTCCTGTAAGCGGCGGCGAGCTCTACGATTGGCGTCCCGACTCCACTTACATCCAGGAGCCTCCGTTCTTTCAGGGTCTTTCCAAGGAACCCCCTCCCGTCGAGGAGATCCGGGGAGCCAGAGTCCTAGCCCTGCTAGGGGATTCGGTGACCACCGATCACATCTCGCCGGCCGGAGCCATACCCGAGGATAGTCCGGCAGGCAAATACCTGGTCGAGCACGGCGTCGAGAGGAAGGATTTCAACTCCTATGGATCTCGTCGTGGTAACGATCGGATCATGGTGAGAGGGACGTTCGGCAACATTCGAATCAGGAACCAGCTCGCCCCGGGGACAGAAGGGGGAGTCACTCTTCATTTGCCAGGCGGGGAGCTATTGCCGATCTACGACGCCGCGATGCGCTACCGGGATGAAGGAACTCCGCTGCTCGTCATCGCGGGAAAGGAGTACGGTTCCGGATCCTCGCGCGATTGGGCGGCCAAAGGAACCCTGCTCCTAGGCGTGAAGGCGGTGATCGCCCAAAGTTACGAGCGCATCCACCGCAGCAATCTGGTGGGAATGGGAGTGCTGCCCCTCGAATTTTCGGAAGGAGAGGGCGCGGAGTCCCTCGGCTTGAACGGGCACGAAGTGTTCGATGTAGTGGGCCTGAGCGGCGACATCCGTCCTCGTCAGGAGCTCCAGGTGAAAGCCCATCGGTCCGAAGGGGGCGAGCTAACTTTCAAGGTCCGGGCTCGACTGGATTCCGCGGTCGAGGCGGAGTATTACAAGAACGGGGGGATTCTCCATTCCTTCGTGAGGGCCTTGATTTAGTGGGCCACCAAATCCCTAATCGAAGTCGAACGGGCGAGGAGGCGGCTTGTCGTCTTTTTCCGCCTTCTCGAAGGCTTCCTTGAACTTCTTTTCGAGGATCTCCTCCCGGTTCTCGTGCTCCTTCACCGACTGAGCGAAGCGGTCCTCCGCTTCCTCGCGGCGCCTCTTTTCGTCGGAAACTGCTTGTTCGAAGCTCTTCGCCGATCGTTCGAGAGGTTTCTCGTGCGCCAAGATCGCGCCGGTACTGGGATGCACGGTGAGCTTTGCATCGCAGCAGGGACAAATGATGTTGAGGTTTTCGGCTCCCATCCCGCACCTCCTCGCACCTCCCCGACCTCTGGGACGTGCTCTTGGCCATCATAGGCGACCACGTCGCGTCGGGGCAAACTGCCGCTAATCGGCAGAGAGCTGGAAAGGGAGAACCCGGAGGAGTATGCTTTTTTAAGGGATTCCTTCAGGGAGGCTAAGATGGTCATCGAACGTATCGCGCTAGCGGCGGGATTGGCGGCTATGCTGGCTTTCACGTCTACCGGGTCCACCTCGCTACCCGAGCAGGACGCATCTCCGGAATCCAGGGAAACCTGTTGTTTCACAAACCCAGCGTACTCGGGTGTTTGCAAGGTCCAGCCCTCGGAAAACGAGACGTGTTCAAGCATTCTGGCTTACCTCAACAATCCCATGGCCCAAGGCAAGAGCTACTGTGGAGGGACGAAAGTGCGGCAAGGCTGGGCCGAGGTCGACTGCGAAGAGGAAGAGTCCTAGGCGACCAGCCAGTTACTCCGGAGGCTCGCTGACTTGTTCCGTGATGGTCTCCGCGAACATGTAACGTTCGGTGGAGGCGATGTGACGCACTAGATCGGCCAACGTGAATTTGCCCTCGCGGTAAGACCAATCCATTTTTTCGGGGGGGATGGCTTTGATAACTCGCAGCGTTCGTCCCCGGACTTTCTCGTAGTAATCGAGGAAAGACTCGACACTTTTGATTTCCATCTAGTACCTCAATGCGCGCTCAGTTACCGATGAATGGCGCGGGGCCCCATCCCCACGCCTCATGCTTCGTCGACTGGCGACTCCGCATGAGCTCAGGGCTGCCTTCGCGCGCTTGGCTCTTCGGCACCCTGTTAAGGTATCTCTCCGCGCAGTATCCCGACGAGAACCGCAAAATCGATATTACCGCCTGAGACGACGCAGACGATCTTCCCGGTGCCGGCACGGCCGGAGAGCGCAGCCGCTACCGCCAAAGCGCCCGCCCCTTCGGCGATCACCCGATTCCGCTCCGCCAACACCCGGATGGCCGAGGCTGTTTCACCGAGCGATGCAGTGAGCGATCCTTCGAGAAGCTCTTGGGCCAAGGGCCACATTTTGGGAAGCAGCGTCTTCCCGCCGGCGCCATCGACGAAGGAAGGCGTAAAGTCGACCGTTTCGATCGAGCCCTTGGCGAACGAAGCGTTGAGCGGTGAAGCGGTCTCCGGTTCCACGCCGTAGACCTTGACCGTCGGTGCCAAGGAACGCAATGCGCTCGCGATGCCGGTGCCCAGACCGCCCCCTCCCCAAGGGATCAGAATGACATCCGGATCCGGCAAGTCGTCGAGTAACTCGAGTCCAATCGTTCCGTTACCCGCCATCACGCGCTCGTCTTCAACGGGGTGCACGAAGAGGCCTTCCACTCCTGGAAAAGAAGACTCTTGTATGGTTTTCCACCATCGATCGAAAGGAACCTTGATGTACTGCCCGTCGAGGCGCTCGATGGCGGCAAGCTTCGTCTCCGGGGCGTTCTCAGGAACGATGACCGTGCAAGAGACCCCGAGTGCACGGGCCACCCATGCCACCCCTTGGGCCATATTGCCGGCGCTGGCAGTAATCACGCCACGGGAAACTTCGTCCGTTGAGGCTTGACGCACAGCGTTAGAAGCGCCGCGGATCTTGAACGAGCCGATGGGCTGAAGATTTTCAAGCTTCAAAAAGATCTCGGCGGGAGAATCCGCGACGTTCAACCGAACGAGCGGAGTGCGTATGGAATCCTTGGAGATGACGTCGCAGGCCCGGCGAATCTCTTCGATTGGAATCATATGCGGGCGAGACTCGTTAGAACGGTATCCGCGTGCCCGCTCCGGTTTCTACCGCGCGACGATAAGCGTGTTGTGCTGCGGCCAAGTCTTCAATGGCCAACCCGAGAGACCGAAAGAGTGTGATCTCCTCCGGTGTCGAGCGGCCGGACTTCTCACCGATCAGAAGCTCACCAAGCTCTGCCTTGATGTGATCGGGCCCGATCGCTTCTTCTGTTTCCGCTAAGCGGAATTCCTTTGCTTCATTGATGGTGGACTCCCGGCGGTCCACGAACAGAGCGGAGTCGGCGACCGTCGCCGTATCCAGCTCGCGGGACTCCGGCGTGCTCGACCCGACAGCGTTGATATGTGTACCCGGTGATATCCAGGCTCTCTCGATGACCGGCTCCCGTGCACTCGTCACGGTTGTGACCACATCCGCATCCCGAACCGCTTGTTCGTTGCTGGACGCCGGCTCGATGGTGAAGGGGAAACTACCCCGCACCGAGTCGGCGAACTCGCGTGCTCTTTCCGGTCGGCGACTAGCAACCCTTACTCTTTGGAAGTTTCGCACCTCGGCCATGGCTTCGAGGTGAGACCTGGCTTGAACGCCTGCCCCTATCAATGCGAGCTCACGTGCATCCTCGCGAGCCAATAACTTTGTCGCCACCGCGGACACCGCGGCGGTGCGGATCGCGGTCACCGCAGAAGCGTTGAGGACCGCCTGGAGCTCCCCCGTCTCGGCGCTGAACAGCAAAACCGCACCTTGATGCAGGTCGAGCCCACGCTCGGCGTTTCCCGGGTAGACGCACACTGCTTTGAGCCCGTACGCGGCCTCGTCGCCGCCCCGGTAGGCGGGCATCAAACCCATCAGGCCCTTGGCGTCCGGAGCGCGGACGATCGAACGGAGAGGGTTGTAGACCTCACCTCGGGCGAGCGCGGCCAAGGCGCTTTCCATCGCTTCGATGCACTCTCCCATAGGCAACAACCTCTCGACTTCGGCGTGGTTCAACGCGATGACATCCATAGTCGTTCACCTACCTGAATAGTGCTGCTAGTTCGGCGCGCTCGCTCGCAGAAAGCGGAACTTCGAGTGCCTTCTCGGCAAGCTCGAAGTGTTCCGGCCTCCGAGGTCCGACAATGACCGCGGTCGTTTGTGGGTGGCTCAGAACCCATGCGAAGGCCAGAGTGGCCATGTCGATGCCGCGAGACCTTGCTGCCTCGCGAAAGGCATCGACACTTCGAAAGGTCTTCTCTTGTATCAAGTGTTGATAAGGTTCGGGACGCATAGTCATTCGCGAGCCGGCGGGGTAGACCTTCCCCGCTTCATACTTTCCGGTGAGCCAGCCACCGGCGAGGGAGCTATAGGGGGTGAAGCCCAGTCCCTGGTCTTCGCACAGCGGTAGCATCTCGTACTCTAGTTCTTGTTCGAGCAGATTGTAAGGGTTTTGGACCCAAGAGAAGCTAGCCAGGCCGAGCTTGTCACTGACCCAAAGGGCCCGCGTAAGGCGCCACGCCTCCCAGTTGCTCGCACCTATGTAATGGACCTTTCCTTGACGAATGATGTCATCGAAGGCGCTCAACGTTTCTTCCAAGGGAGTTTCTGGGTCCGCCTCGTGCGCCAGGTACAAGTCCAATCGGTCGACGCCGAGGCGCGCCAGGCTGGCGTCCACTTGACGCAAGATATGCAGACGAGAGAGGCCGCGCTCGTTAGGTCCGTCTCCGACGGGATTGAAGACCTTGGAGCCCACCAGAATCTGCTGTCTTACGTCTGAGGACTTCGTCTTGAGCCAACTCCCGATGATCGACTCACTGCGACCGCCGCCGTAGGCGTCGGCGGTGTCGAAGAAGTTGATCCCCATTTCGTAGGCACGATCCATGAGCGCGAACGCTTCGGTTTCGCTTTGCCCTTTTCCGAAAAACCTAGGATCCGAACCGAGGCCCCCGAAGCTACCGCCGCCTAGGCCGAGTCGTGAGACCTTGAGTCCAGTTCGGCCGAGAGAGATGTATTCCATGGCCTATTTCACAATGGCCGAGGAGACTCGACTGCGCATCCCGCGATAGAGCGCGGCCAGAATGCCGAGCCAGACGAGGAAGAAAGGGACCGTCCACTCGAGTCCGGCAACAAACGGAGTCGTAGCGAGAAGCGCGACGAGAAACAAGATGGCGAGGACAGAGGGAAACGGGTGGGCCGGCATTTTGAGGTGCAAACCGGCCAGCGTCTCCGGATCCAGCTCGCGGCGGAAGCGAATGTGGCAGACGAAAATAACGATCCAGATGGAAAACATGGTGGCCACTGCGGTTCCGAACAGGGGTAGGAATGCGGCCTGACCACGCAGCGCAAGGATCACGGCGAGTGCCATTCCAGTGGCCGAGACGAGGAGCGCTTTGAGTGGCACTCCTCGATGATCGAGCTCGCCGACCGTCTTAGGTACAAAACCCGCACGCGAGAGAGAGAACAGCATACGAGTGCATAAATAGATGTTGGTGTTGGCGCTCGTAAGGGCCGCGGAGAGAACGACGAAGTTCATGATCCCGCCCGCGTACGGAATCCCTATCTCGTGAAACACTTTCACGAACGGGCTGCCGCTCAAAGTTCCACCGGTTTCCGAAATGACCAACCAAGGAGTAACAGTCACCACGACCAAGATCGCGGCCCCATACAAGAGGACCAGCCCGATGACCATGCCGAGAAGCGCCTTGGGTACTGATGCCTCGGGACGCTTCGCCTCGCCCGCTGTCACAGCGACCACTTCGACTCCGATATAGCTCGTGGTAACTAGAGTCAAGGCCAGCCAGACGCCGGACCAGCCGTGAGGGTAGGAACCCGCCGTGACTCGTGAGGTTAGAGAACCCCAGCCCAGGATGTCCGAGACCGAAAATGAGCGCGCCCCCGAGCAAGATGAAGGCAACAATAGCCCCAACCTTGATGAGCGAGAAGATAGATTCGATAGAGCCAAACAACTTGACGCTCGCGGCATTGACGGAGATCAGGAGCAGCGAGGCGGAGAGGATCCAAATCCAAGTCGGGACGGAGGGAAACCAGTAGCCGAAGTAGATGCCCCCGGCGGTTACCAACGCACCGATGGCGAGAGTCTGAGCGAACCAGTAGCTCAATCTAAGCGCGAAACCCGCCCACGGGTGCAAGTACCGGTCTGCATAGACGCCGAAGGAGCCGGCAACCGGATAGACACTTGCCATCTCAGCGAGTGCCAATCCCATGGTCGCGGCGAGAACGGCGGCGATCAGGTAAGACAATATGACGCCGGGGCCGGCCAACCCGATGGTTGCGCCGCTTCCCAAGAAGAGGCCCACTCCGATCGCCCCGCCGATGGCAATCATCGCGAGCTGCCAGGCGGTCAGGTTGCGCTCGAGGCCCTTTTCCTGCTCCGTGTAGCGATCGGTTTCTGTCACCGCTGTTCCTCCGCAAGCTCGCAAGAATTTCGCGCGTCAGGTTATCTTCGCGAATTCGTCGAGTCAATGCCGAGACAACCATTCAAGATCCGCTGGTGCTCGCAGCCGGCCCGGGTTAGAATGCCCTTCCAAATACCTCCCCAGGAGAAGGCGCCATGCTTGTGGTCTTCGACATCGGCAACACCAAAACCGGTATCGGTGTCTATCGTGAGAGTCATTGGGAAGCCGATTGGCGAGTCACCACCCACCTCGATTACCTCACCGACGAGTACGCCGTGCTACTCAAGTCTCTTTTAGCGAGCGCCGAGTTGGACTTCGAAGACGTAAGCGGTGCCGTCATGAGCAGCGTCGTCCCGCCCTTAACGTCGATTTTTCAGGATTTGGCTGAACGCTATCTGGGGCAGCGGGCGTTGGTTGTCGGGCCAGGAGTCGAGACCGGGGTCGAGATCCGCATCGATAACCCGGCGGAGGCGGGTGGGGACCGTGTCGCGAATACGGCCGCCGTGCAAAAACTCTATGGTGGGCCAGCCATCGTCCTCGATATCGGCACCGCGACGACCTTCGATGTCGTTTCAGATAAGGGAGAGTATTTGGGAGGTGCTATCGCTCCGGGGCTGGGAATCTCGGCCGAAGCGTTGGTGCGAAGGACGGCGAGGCTCCCAAAAGTCGAATTGGTTCCCCCCGGGAGCGTGATAGGACGCGACACGGTTGCCGCGATGCAGTCGGGGTTGGTGTTCGGCTACGTGGGACTGATAAGAGAGCTGGTGAGTCGACTCAAGGAGGAACTTGGCGGCAAGCCTAAAGTTATCGCCACCGGCGGGATGGCGGAAGTCGTCTCAGAGTGGGTGAAAGAAATCGACATTGTGAATCCGCGACTCACCCTGGAGGGGTTGCGAATCATCTACCAACTCAACCGGCCGCTCAGCGGTTGACTCGTCGAAAAACTCGTTGGCGAATTAGGAAATCATCGTCAACTGTGGGGGCTCGGTGATCGCCCCCGCTTCTACCCCCCGTTGAAATAGCGTCGCGAGGGCTTGACGGCCCCGTTCGCCCATATCTCGAGTGAGATCGCTCACGTACATCTTGATGAATCGCCGTCCCATTTCTCGCTCCAAACCGCGCCCGAACTGAAGGGCGTAATCGAGAGCTTCTTCCTCGTTGTCATACGCCCACTCGATGCTCGCGCGCAGGGCATGGTTGATTTCTTTCGCCAGTTCTTTTCCCAAGTCGGCGCGGACCATGTCCAGGCCTAACGGAAGCGGGAGCCCGGTCTCTTCGTTCCACTTCTCTCCATAGTCCTGTACCTTTCGGTAGCCCTTTTCGGAGTAGGTAAGTTGCCCCTCATGGATCAAAACACCCGCCGCCGCCTCTCCAGACTCGATGGTCTCGAAGATCTTGTCGAAGGGTCGAACGACAGGAATGAACTCGCCCAGATAGATCCTTGTAAGAAGCGCGGCGGTGGTTTTCTCTCCGGGGATCGCCACTCGTTTTCCGGTGAGCTCTTGTGGAGAAACTGAGTTCTTGGCAACCAGAACTGGCCCGTAGCCCTCGCCCATGCTTGCGCCGGTCGAGAGCACCCAGTAGCGGTCTGCTAGGGATGGGTAAGCGTGTGCCGAGATGGCGGTCACTTCCAGTTCTCCGTTGAGCGCCATCTGGTTCAAGCTTTCAATATCTTCCATGACGTGCTCGATGGCGTAGTCGCGAATACGTACGGCGCGGCGTGCCAGAGCACAGAACATGAAGGCGTCATCGGGATCCGGGCTGTGCCCTATTCTTAAGATTGGTTGGCTCAACTTTTTCTCCCAACTGTTTCCGGCAGCAATTAGTCGTGCCCTCACTCCTCGTTCGGGCGCTAGCCGCTACGCCGACTTCGCGGCTCCGCGGCAACTGAAGGCTCCCCGGCCGGCGGGCCTGCGGCCCGTTAGTGCTCGCTCCCGCCTACGCCCTTCGGGCTACGGGCGGGTCCGCCGAAGTCCATTAGCATGACACTGACGGAGGCGGACGCTCTTCAATCAGTGTTTTAGTGCGCGTGGGGCCGCACCGTGGGAGATCCTATCTTATCTCTCGCGCCTTCGCTTCCGGCCTGGGCTTGACCGGGCCTAGAAGGAGCGTGTCGCTAGGCGACAGCATCTCATATGTTTTCCCACGCCATTCGATGCGTCTCGACAAGGCCGAGCTCAGGAAACCGTACACGGTGATGAAACTTGCTGCCGGTGCCAAGAGCACATAGGCCCAGTCGTATCGGCGGAGCTCGGGACTCCATTCTGGTAGGAGGAGCCGGACCGCGCGGGCACGAATGCCTCCGCTCAACCAGCTGAGCAGGAGCACCACACTTAACAGGACGGCAACCTCGACATGCCCGGAGGAGGCGGCCATGCTTCCGGTGATTAGGAAGGCCACGAAGGCCACCTGGCTCCCCCCACCAATGCGCCACAGGTTCGGCCAGTACACTCGGGTAATGGCCATCTGGCGCGCACACCAGCGGAGAAGCTGTCTCAACTTCACGCGGCCGTGGGAGGCCACGATAGCGCGCGGCACGAACTTCACATAGTAGCCGGCCCGTCGAACGGCGTGGGTCAAGGCGTAATCATCGGAAAGGGCCCCTCGCCAAGCCACCTCCACCTTGGCCTCTTCGAAAATCCGCCTCCGGATAGCCATCGATCCCCCCCAGGCGAAGTTACGATCATGCTCGCCGAGGAGTGTCAGCACACCTGCATTCCACGCGGAGCGCAACACCGAAGCTAGACACCCCGGTTCCGGGAGGTAAAAACGATAGCTCGAGGAAACCCCTACCCTCGGTTCCCGAAGCGGCGAGACCAAGTGGGCCAGCCAACCATCGTCGGGCCGCCCGTCCGAGTCGGCGAAAGCGAAGACCTCCGCGTCGCCAACCCGTTCCAAACCCGCCACGAGGTTGTGAACCTTCTGACCGCGCCGTTCCGCCGGACCCGCCACCACGAGCTCCCCCGATCGACTCTCGGATCCGAGCACACGCTCGATGATAGGCACCGCCGGATCGGAGCCGTCCTCGACGATGAAGATCACTTTAAGTGCCTCGTAGTCTTGACGGACCAAAGCGCGGAGGTTGTCTTCCAGGCCTTCCTCGACTCCGCAACAAGGGACGAGCAGGGCCACCGGCGGACAGTAGGCGTCTTCCGATTTCAGTCGCCGCGCTCGCTTCGCGTAGCGGTAGTAACCGAGAGTGGAGAACAACGAGTAGACACCGATCCCGATGTTGACGCCTCCCAAGACGTAGAGTGGGATCGCGCTCACACCAAGGGTGTTCGACCCAGCCTTCGCCGGATCTCGTTCGCCTGCCTGGTAGCCAGGGCCATGATCGTGATCTGCGGATTGATACCTACCGAGGTCGGAAAGGCGCTGGCGTCGGCCACGAAGAGATTGGGGACGTCATGCGATTCGCCGTAGGTGCCGGTCGGGCCTTGCTCGGCGTCGGCATGCATGCGGCAAGAACCCTGTGGGTGAGCGGAGAAGAGGGCCATCTCGTTGGGGTGCAAGGGCAGGTCGTCGATGCTTTCGATCTCGTCCGGTCGGCGAAGCGTTAGGGGGACGGAGCGCAAGGTCGTGACGGAATTGGCGCCGGCGGCAAAAAAGATCCGAGCCGTTTCCTTGATCCCACGGCGGATCACGTCTTTTTCCCGCTCGCCTAAATCGTAGTCGATGATGGGTCGTCCTTGGTCGCCGACTGCGACCGTGCCCCGGCCCCGGTCTTTGATCATGGCGTACATGCCGGCGAGATGGCGGTAGTCGTTCATGATGTCGAAATGCTCTTGGCCGAACGAAGGACAGATGCTCGCGAACAGAGCGGGCATGGCGAAGATACCTTCGATGATAAAACCATCCGAGCCGTCCTCCAATTGTTCGAACGTATCACAGTAGACGGATTGCGGGATGCCGACGAAACCGTCGATCACGCGATCGAACTTCGCGAAGGATGCGACGAGGGGATGCAGTGCGAGGTTTCGTCCGACTTGGCCCGAGCGGTTGCCGGCCCGATTGGCTAGGAGAAGGGCAGGCGTGTGAATGGCGCCCGCAGCCATGACGACCAACGGCGCGCGGACTTCGATGCGAGCCCGGCTCCGACCCGAGATCGGATCGAGCACCGAGCCCGCGACGCCAACCAACTTCCCCCCTTCGATGAGGATCTCCTCCACCCGGCAGCGTGTGTATAGCCGGCAACCGGCGTCTAGGGCTTCAGGTACGTAGTTCATGTCTACGCTGGAATGCCGGTCGTACGGACAACCGAGCATGCAGTAGCCGCAGCCGACGCACTCTCTCCGGTTGTGAGCAAACGTCGTGGCGTGGTATCCGAGCCGTTCGCACCCGTCCAGTAGCACACGATTATTGGCGTTGATTTCGGCGGAGACGATGGGAACCACACCCAGAGTCTGTTCGACTCGCTCGAAGTAAAGACGGAGCGAGTCGGGGCTCAAATCGGTCAGACCGAACTCGTCTCGCCATGTGGCCAGCACTCGGTCCGGAGTCCGAAAGCAAATACAGTTATTGATGACCGTGCTTCCGCCGACCGATCGGCCTTGCAGGATGTTGATGGAGAGATCTCGGGTCGATTGGGTGCCTTGGTCGCGATACAGGCGGCGGTACATGTCCGCCTCGCACTGGTTGAAGTCTTCGGCCCGGTGATACGCGCCCTCTTCGACAAGAGCGACCGCGATGCCACCCTCGGCGAGCTCCTTGGCGGAGACCGCACCCCCGGCGCCGGATCCCACGACTACGACCTCCGCCTCGACGCGGAGAAGGCCCCGGACCTCGGAAGTGTCAACGACGTTCGGATGGATGCTCATGACTGCAACCAGGGCCCTGGGAACTCGATGGCTGGCCAGCTCGCTTCCTGCGCGTAATAGACGCTCATGGCCACCCGTTTGATGGCGATGAAGCCGGTTCGGCGAAATCCCAACCGGCTTGTGACCCATCCGCGGAGGACTTCGGTCTGGGCATCAGGCGAGAGCGTAGAGAATCGGGCGGGCCTTGCGTCGAAGAGAACGGGGCTCCACTCGAAGAGTGACAGCAGACGCCTGAAGTCGGTAGCTGCACGAGGCCCTAACCCGGACACGAGGTTCTCGATCTTTCCGGCGACGTCGACCTCGGAGGCGGCCGGGGCCCGCCCGCCGCCCGGCAGCAGGCGCTGGCAGATCGCACGGAGGGTAAGGCGTTCGGAGCTGGAAAAGTTGCCCCCACCATCTCGACCACCTCTAGTTCGGCCGCATCCGGGAAGCACCCCCCCGAGCGCCAGCATGAGGCTTCCTCCTCCACGGCGGAGAAACTCTCGCCGCCCGAAGCTCTCCCGCAGCATCGCCTCTGGGCTATTCGTCATGAAGTCATCCTAGTGAGCTGCGGGACAAGCGGTCAAACACGCAGAGACTGCCTGGCGTCACCGCGGAAGCCCATCGAGAAACACCGCTTGGCGTCACCGGAGGAAATAGCTGCTATTGACCGAGCCAGACGCGAACGCTCCCCATGTCGGGCGTCGGTTAGCGTGGTAGCTGCTATTGACCGAGCCAGACGCCGGCTTCGGACGTCCGGAACCGGCCCGATCTTGACAATCCATCACTGTCAAAGTTATAGTCACTCAGATCATCCACCCTTCGAAGTTAGTAAGTACATCGGGAGACCAAGTGCATTGTGTTCGACGTGCCTTATGCTCTGCTCTGCGTAAGCCGGTTTCGCGTCGCCTAGTCTAATGCCGCGTGGGGGGGCATGAAGCTCAGGGTCCTAGGTTGTTTCGGTGGGAGCGTCAAGGGACGTCATCTGTCCTGTTTCCTGCTGAACGACAGCATCGCCATCGATGCGGGCGCTCTGACCCAGACTCTGACGCTCGAGGAGCAGGTCGCGGTACGGCATATCATCGTTAGCCACTCGCACCTCGATCATAATTGCGCTTTGGCGTTCTTCGCCGATAACGTGTACGGTAAGATCGAGCAACCGGCCGTGGTCTACGCTACGGCTCCGGTCGTGGAGAGCCTGAAGAGGTACATGTTCAACGATGTGCTTTGGCCTGACTTCAGCCGCCTTCCCAATAACCACAGCCCGACTATTCGATTCCAAGAGATCGAGGAAGACAAGGCCTTCAAGGTCGATAAGCTCACCTTCACTCCGCTCGCCGTCGATCACATCACTCCGACCGTGGGTCTTCTCATTGAAGATGCCCGGAGCTCCATCATTTATACGAGCGACACCGGTCCTACCGACCGGGTTTGGCAAGTGGCCAATACCAAGAAGAACCTCAAGGCGATCATCACGGAAGCCTCATTTCCCAACGAGGACAAGGAGAGAGCTGAAGTGAGCGGTCACATGACACCGGAGCTTCTAAGGAAGGACTTGCGCAAGTTCAAGCGCCGAATCCGCATCCTGATTACTCACGTGAAGCCATCTCACCGTACTCGGATTGCACGTCAGCTGCGGGCGATAGACGCGCGACGTATCCAGCTCATCCAGCAGGGGAAGACCTACCGCTTTTAGCGGTCCAGGCAACCGCTCGGTCCATACCTATACCGAGCTCCTCAGGAACCGACGCACTGAAAGCGTGCTCCCCGAGAGCCCCACCATCATCCCTCCTAAAACGATCATTCCCCAGGCCTGAGGCGACAAGAAGGTGAGCCAACCGACGTCGAGCACCAATCGCGAAGAGGAGAGCAATTCTCGGAGTAGGAACTGATGTGACAGGTGGAGAAGGCCGATTGCCAACGTACCCCCAAGACCTCCTTGTAGCATCCCCTCGACCAAGAAGGGTCCCCGAATGTAAGTGTGAGTCGCGCCCACCAAGCGCATGATACCAATCTCGTCCTGGCGGCCATACACGGTGAGCTTGACGACGTTGAAGATGGTGAAGATCGCCGCGACCACCATCGCGCCGCCGATGAAGAAGCCGACGACTCGCACCAGGTCGATGATGGCGGTCAAGCGTTCGATCCACAACAGGTCGTAGTCGACGCCGTCGACGCCGGCCCTGTCCTTGAGCGAATCCGCGAATCGGTGCACATCCTCCGGTGCTCGATGCCCATCTGCAATCTGTATCTCGAAAGAGGCCGGTAATGGATTGGACTCCAGCATGCCGGGAAGACCTTCGAGCTCGGGGAAATAGGAGCGGAACCGCTCGACGGCTCGCCCCTTCGAGACGAAATCGAAGGACTCTACTTGGTCCAGAGACGCGAGCAGCGACTCCAGGTCTTCTCGGTCGGTGGCGTGAGTATCATCCTTTAGGTAAGCAGTGACCTGCACGCGATTGGACCAACCTTCTAGAAGGGCGTCGAGGTTGGCGGAGAGGCTGGCGAAGATACCGAGAATGACGAGGGAGACGGCTATGGTGGCGATCGAGACTAGATTGACGAGACGGTTCCGCCACAATTCGGCGAAGGCCTCTTCGAAGCAATAGCCGATCGCGTGCAGGAGGTGCATCGGGCGTGCCTATTATACTCCAGACGGTCGCTTCCGATTTACGATTTGACCCCACCCGGGTTTAAAAGCAGACTCGGAGCGCCATGGATAGGTCAGTCCTGATCGGCATCGCCGGTGGAACCGGCTCTGGCAAGACCAGCTTTGCCGCGGCGATGATCGAAGCGGTTGGTTCGGAGAACACGGTGCTGATTTCCCAGGATGCCTACTATTGCGACCACCAGGAGCTATCCCTCGAGGAGCGAGCCAAGATCAACTACGACCATCCACGGGCTTTCGACAACGAGCTACTTCTCCATCACGTCGGAGAATTGAAAAACGGCAGGCCTGTTCCCAAGCTAACGTATGACTATGTGACCCACGCGAGGAAGGAAACAGGCGGGCTTGTGCAGCCCAAGCACATCGTGGTCCTAGAGGGCATCCTTGTTTTGGATGATGAGCGTCTGAGACGGCTGCTCGACATTAAGCTCTACATCGACACCGACGCCGACGTCAGGCTGCTTCGTAGGCTTCGCCGCGACGTTTTGGATCGGGGCCGAGATTTGGAAATGGTTACGCAGCAATACCTAGAGTCGGTCCGGCCGATGCACCTTGAATTCGTTGAGCCCTCAAAACGGTATGCGGATCTCATCGTTCCAGAGGGGGCGGAGAACCAGGTGGCACTGGATCTGGTCGTCGCCCGTATCAAGGCTTATCTTACGGATTAGTGGTCCGGGGCCCCACTAATCAGTACCTCGCCGCTCCTCGCGGCTCGGCTTGCCTCTCCGGGTTGGCACCCTGCGCGGCAGCTGAGGGCTCTCCCCAGACCTCGCGCTCCGTCGGCAAGCGACTGCGCGCTAGCTGAGGGCTCAACCGGATTAGTGCTCCGGGGCCCCACCGCCGTCTGGCCACCTTGTTCGATGGCACGACGTAGTTTTGACGGCCAACCACGAACTGAAAAGCCCGCCTGGCTCGCCCCAGATTGGCAACAACGTATTTTGGCGGCCAACAAGGTGACCGCGCGCGGTCTGACGGCTCAGCGGACTAGCTTGCCATCACCCTGCCGTTTTCTAGCAGAATCACTCGCTTACCCAAGCGGGTAATCAGCTCTCGGTCGTGGGTGGCCACGAGCACCGTCGTTCCCCGATTGTTGATCTCCTTGAAGAGCTGCATGATCTCATAAGCCAGTTCGGGGTCGAGGTTGCCGGTGGGTTCGTCGGCGAGCAGTAAGACCGGCTCGTTAATGAGTGCGCGCGCGACCGCAACCCGCTGCTGCTCGCCCCCGGAGAGCTGTAGCGGGAAAGCATGCATCTTGTGATGAAGCCCAACCTGTTTGAGGATCTTGAAGGCGCGACGTTGTCTTTCGGCTTTCGGAAATCCCATCACCCTCAAGACGAAGGCGACGTTCTCGAACACCGTCTTCCTTTTTAACAGTTTGAAGTCCTGGAACACGACCCCAATGCTACGGCGCAAGAACGGGATTTTGGAGTCGGGGATGGCCGATACGTTGCGGCCGTTCACGAGAATCTGACCTTGGGTCGGTGACTCCTCGCGGAAGATGAGCTTCAGGAAAGTAGTCTTGCCTGCACCGCTGGGGCCGGTCAAGAAAACGAACTCTCCTTTGTCGACTTCGAGAGTGACGTCGCTGAGGGCGGCGGATTCCCTATTGTATTGTTTGTAGACGTGGTACGTCTGGATCATCGCCTTCCCGTGAACTTACTTTAACAGGTCTTTGAGAACCTCGCCCACGAGATTGGGATTTGCTTTGCCCCGCGTCGCCTTCATTACTTGTCCCACTAGCCAGCCGAGGACTTTTGTTTTCCCCCCACGATACTGCTCGACCTGTTTTGCGTTCTCGGCCAGCACGGTACGGGCGACCTCTTCAATGGCCGAGCGATCGGTGATTTGAGTTAGCCCCTCCTTTTCTATGAGTGCACGCGGCTGCTCCCCAGTTGAGTACATCTTCTCGAAGAGCTCCTTGCCGATCTTGCCGCTAATCGTCCCACCGCCGATGAGTCGTATCATTTCGCCGAGCGCTTCCGGTCCCACCGGCGAGACGTCGAGTCCCACTCCACTCTCGTTCATCTTGCGAAGCGACTCCGACATGATCCAGTTGCTGGCCGCCTTAGCGTTCCCCGCTGCGGCCGCAGTGGCCTCGAAGTAATCCGCCACCGCCTGAGATGCGGTCAGAACGGTCGCATCATAAGCGGGGATCCCGTATTGCTCGATGAACCGAATCTTCTTGGGCTCTGGAAGCTCCGGTAGATTGTCGCGAGCACGCTCTACCCACTCGGTGCTGACCCGTAGAGGAGGCAGATCAGGCTCGGGGAAATAGCGGTAATCGTGGGCCTCTTCCTTGGTTCGCATGGACTGGGTTTGGCCGCTCGACGTATCGTAAAGCCGGGTTTCTTGAATCACGGCATCGCCTGCCTCGAGCGTTTCCACTTGACGTTCGAATTCGTATTCGACCGCCCGCGCCAGGAAGCGAAACGAGTTGAGGTTCTTGACCTCTACTTTGGTTCCGAGTTGTTGCTCACCGGTCGGTCGCACCGAGACGTTCACATCGCAACGCAAATTGCCTTCTTCCATATTGGCGTGGGAGACGTCGGTGTACTCGAGAATCGTTTTGATGTTTTGTGCATAGGCAACTGCCTGCTTCGAGCTCCTTAGATCGGGTTCGCTGACGATCTCGATGAGCGGCACGCCACTTCGGTTGTAGTCGACGCCACTCTGCTCCGCGGCATTTTCGAAGCCCTCGTGCAGGAGTTTTCCCGCGTCTTCCTCGAGATGAATTCGGGTTATCTGAATCGTTTTTTCTAGAACGCCGTCCCGGATGTTGAGCCGTCCGCCGATCGCCAAGGGTCGATCGTATTGAGAGATTTGGTAGCCCTTGGGTAGGTCAGGATAGAAGTAATTTTTCCTCGCGAAGACGGATCTCTCGTTGACCCGACAACCCACCGCGAGCACCATCCGAAGCGCCAGGTCCACGGCTTTGCGGTTCAACACCGGCAGGGCACCGGGGAGACCCAGGCAGACCGGACATACGTGAGTGTTGGGAGAATCCCCGAAGCGGGTGAGGCAGCCACAAAAGAGCTTCGTCGCGGTCAGTAGCTGCGCGTGGATCTCGAGTCCGATGACCGCTTCATACCCCTGCTTCATGATGCGTATAGTTGATCGATCAGGTCCTTGTAGCGACCCTCTACGACTTTTCTCTTGACCTTGAGCGTGGGGGTAAGCTCTCCGCCTTCGAGAGTGAACGCCTTGGGGAGCAAGCAAACTTTCTTGATCCTTTCAAACTTCGCCAAGTGTGACGTCATTTCGTCAATCTGCGTTTGGATGAAGTCGATCAAGCCTTGGTTGCGCACCAGCTCCTGCTTGTTGAACGACTTGATTCCGTGTTCGCGTGTCCACTTATGGAGCTGGTCGAAATCAGGCACGACGAGAGCGGCCGGGAAGCGACGGGCGTTGCCGATGACCACGATCTCGGCGACGTAAGGGTTGGTCTTCAGCAGGCTCTCGATCGGCTGGGGCGCAATTTTCTTCCCTCCCGCAGTGACGATGAGATCTTTCTTGCGGTCGGTAATAACTAGAAAACCATCCGCATCCAGGTGACCAACGTCTCCGGTGTGGAACCAGCCATCTGGGTCGATGGCTTCCCGCGTCGCCGTTTCATTCTTATAGTAGCCCTTCATGATGTTGGGCCCGCGGGCCAGGATCTCTTGATCCTCGGCGATCTTGACTTCAACTCCCGGAGCGACTTGGCCGACGGTGCCGAATCGGATCGCCCCGGGGTGGTTCACGGCAATGACCGGCGACGTCTCAGAAAGGCCGTAGCCTTCTAGAATCGTGATACCGGCCGCCCAGAAGAACTCCGCGATCTCTTTGGACAATGGCGCGCCCCCGGAAATGAAAAATCTCAAGCGGCCTCCAACCCGGTGCTGAAGCTTCTTGAAGGCCAAGGCGGTTGCGATCTTGTACTTGAGATCCAAGAGGAAGGGTGGTTTGTCGCCTCCCAGACGGTAGCGGCCGTGCTCCCGACCCACTGAGACGGCCCACCAGAAGATCTTTCGTTTCAGAGGACTCCCCTGGGATACCGCCTCCAACACACGGGCGTGCATCTTTTCGTAAAAGCGAGGGACGAAGGTCATCACCGTGGGTCTGATCTCCGCCAGGTTATCCACGACCTTGTCGACGCTCTCGGCTATGGCGATGGTGGTGCCGGCGTAAGGATAGAGATAGTGGGCGACCATTCTTTCGAAGACGTGGCTATAGGGGAGTGCGGATAGAGCCACATCGTCTTTGGTAATGGGCAAGACCTCCTTGGAGGCCTTTACATTTGAAACGAAATTGTCGTGCGTCAGCATGACGCCTTTTGGATCTCCCGTCGTGCCAGATGTGTAAATGATGGTGGCCAGGTCTTGCGGTGTTACCTCCGCCGCCAATCGACGATGGAGCTCGGGCTCCTTGGCCGCCCTCTCCGCTCCACGGGCGAAGACCTCGTCGAGCGCCAAGCTATCCAGCTCGCTGCCACGCGGAGGATCGATTCTAATCACCTGTTCCACATCGCTCAGGTCCCCGCGGACCTCGGCCACTTTGGTTTGCTGCTCGGGTGAGGAGACGATCAGGACCTTCGACTCGGAGTTGCGCACGATGTAGGACACTTGGGGGGTGGGGAGGGTCGAGTAGATAGGGACGATAGCCGCCCCCAGGATTTGAAGTGCCTTGTCCACAAAGAACCACTCGGGCCGGTTCTCCGACAGGAGCGCGACTCGGTCGCCTCGCGTCACACCGAGCTCATGAAATCCGAGCGCCAAGTCGCGAACCCGTTCCAGCATTTCGGCCCAGGACACCGAGTGCCAAGCGCCCTCCGACTTGTATCGGATCACGTCGGGCTTCCGGTGAGTCTCCATTGCTGCGAAGAAGAGCTCGTTCAGTGTTTCAAATTTCATGACCGTGCACCTCTATTTCTGGCGTCAGTAAGCGACGTTGCCTCTATTGAGCTAGCCAGACGCCGATACTGGCCCGCTCTGCGCGTAGAATGTTAGTTGGCCGCCTTACTGCTGTCAAAAGATCGGCTCGCATTGATCCCCGCCGCCACCATGCCTATAATCTCGCGTGTCCTCCCATGAAGGATTCATAGGACTGGGTTCGAATTTGGATCACCCTGTTGCGCAAATCTCCTTGGCATTGCAGCGGTTGGGGGAGAGGTTGATCGCGGTAGACAAGGTCTCGAGCCTTTACCAAACCGAGCCGGTGGAAGCACCGTCTCAACCCTGGTTCACGAATGCGGTCGCCAGAGTGCTTAGCCCAGTCGAACCACTCGACTTGCTTTCGATCTGTCGAGAGATCGAAACGCGTCAAGGCCGGCAAAGGACCCGCAATGGCCATCACCATCCGCGCACCATCGACCTGGACCTCCTGATGGTGGGTGAAGAAGCGGTCGCGACTCCCGAGCTCACCCTACCACACCCGCGACTGCACCTAAGGAGATTCGTCCTAGTCCCGCTGGCGGAGATCGCTCCGGACTGGGTCCACCCAACCTTGGGTGTGTCCGCCAAGGAGTTGCTCCGTCGGTCTCTCGGCACGGCCTCCGTGGCGCGTATCGCTCCACCCCCGATTCTTCGTGCGGTGAGCTCGCGATGAACCGACGCTACGTTTCAGTAGAGGGGCCACCGGGAGTGGGGAAGACTGCCCTCGTCGAACGCTTGGCCGCCCACCTGGAAGCCGCCGTCGTCCTAGAATCTTCCGAGAATCCTTTTCTGCGCGATTTCTATCACGAGAAGCCGGGCGCTGCCTTCCAGACTCAGATGTTCTTTCTCCTTAGCCGCTACCGCCAACTCTCCGAGTTGGCTCAACGCGAGCTCTTTCGCCAGGTGACCGCTTGCGACTTCGTTTTCGCGAAGGACAAGATTTTTGCGTATCTCAATCTCGATGACACCGAGCTGATGCTCTACGAAAAGATCTACCGTGTGCTGGAGGGGGAAGTTCCACCGCCAGAATTGGTGATTTACCTCCAGGCGCCGGCCGAGGTTCTCACCAAGCGGCTGAAGTCCCAGAAGTCAAAGACCCGCCGGGGCGATCCCGGGCCAGGCGAGACCTACCTTCGTGAGTTAGTAAAGGCTTACGACTACTTTTTCTTCCACTACTCAGCGACCCCCCTTTTGGTCGTAAATGCCGCCGATGTAGACTTCTCCCATCCCGGGACGGGGCTCGACGATTTGATTCACGAGATGCAGTCCCTCACTGGCGGGACGCGCTTCTATATGCCGGGACGCTCGCAGGGTTGAACGTGCGAGCGGTGGTCACTCAAAGTCTTAGTCGTTGGCGTGCCTCCTAGCTCGAACCCTGCTCGTCCTGTCCCAAGGCCTCTTGCTGCCCTCCCTCATCCGTGGTACACCAATTCAGGTGCTTCCGCCATTAAGTGTTGGTGAGATGACGCTAAGGCTTTACAGTGCATTAAATTACAGCGAAAATAGCGCTCGTGACCTTCGCTGCGCGCTAAGTGGAGCGTAAGCGCCTCTTTTGCAAAGGGATGCGTACACATCACCAACAGTAAACAGCGCAAGCACCCGAATAGCCGCCGGGATCCGCAAAGCGCTGAAACCACTGCTCGGTGAGGAGCTGTGCCTTCTATTTATTCATCCGCGCGCACCAAACTTGATTAATCTCCGGTCTGCCAGCTGTGCTCCGCAAAAAGTCGATCCAGCGATACGGGATCTGCTTTTTTGCGGATCACAGCCTAACTGGCCGTCCGCCAGAGTCCTGATTGAATGAGATTGTAGGCTCTAAATGTTCAGTGAGCAAACACCTGCCGGGAGCGGGCTCAGCCCTCGGCGGGCAGACGAAGACCGAACTCGACCGCGATCTCCCGTAGCTTCGCCTGGATCCGCTGGACGTTGTCCGGTCCCATGCGAAGAAGCTGTCTCTGAACGGGCGGGAGGTCTTCGATCCACTGCTCGGAGTAAGTGTAGTTGACGCGTACTGTCTCGACGACCATATCACCCCGAACAATGGGTGTTTTCAGAACGACCGCGAAGGCCATGGTCAGAACGTCCTCGAATGGCTGCTCGCCGTAGCCGAGTTCCTGATACGCCTCGTCGATCAGGGGTCTCACATTGCGGTACGTTTCGACGAGGCCAGCGGAATCGAGGGAAACGAGGAAGTCGACGTACGTGTCATATCGATGGTAGCTCTCCGCGTCGATGACGAGTCGGCCCGAGTGGGAGGCGACCTCGAACCGCTCCTCCGGTCGTAGATGCGGGAACAGACGAGCCGGGCTGAGCCCTTCCGCAACGTTGGCCACGACGACCACCGCTTTGCGAACGAGCTGCTCGGTCACCACAAACGACGCCAGCACGGGATGTGCGGAGAGCTTTTCGACCATCGCGCGGACGAACTCATCGCTGGTGGACAGCGGTGGCAGAACGATCGGCGCAGCCTCCGGTAGGGTACTGTCAAATTGAGCTGGTGACTGACAGAATGGTCCAATGAAAACCGATGCGCCAAGCTACCACGGCTATCGATTTCCACCGGAAATCATCAGCCACGCCGTCTGGCTCTACCACCGATTCTGCGTGAGCTTTCGAGACGTCGAAGAGCTGCTTGCTCAGCGAGGCATCACGGTTTCCTACGAAGCGATCCGACTTTGGTGCATCAAGTTCGGGCCGGAATACGCTCGGCGACTGAAGCGTCGGCAAGGTCGTCTCGGTGACACGTGGCACCTAGACGAGGTCTTCATAAAGATACAAGGTGAACGCCAATACCTCTGGCGCGCGGTAGACCAAGATGGTGATGTGATTGATATCCTCGTCCAGCCTCGCCGTGATCAGAAAGCCGCCAAACGATTCTTCCGCAAGCTGTTGAAAGGGCAAGGCCGCCCGCCTTGGCAGCTGGTCACCGACAAACTGAGAAGCTACAGTGCCGCTCACCGCGAGGTCATGCCGTCCGTCGTCCACGACACTGACCAGTACAGAAACAACCTAGCCGAAGTCTCGCACGAACCGACGCGACAACGGGAACGACAGATGCGGAAGTTTAAAACTCCTGGGCAGGCGCAACGATTCTTGACCGTGCATGGACTCGTGCAAAACCTCTTTCGCGTCGGACGGCATTTGTTGCAAGCGCATCATCATCGGGAGCTACGAGACCGCGCTTTCATCGCCTGGCAGGAGGTAACCTGTGCCGTCCGATGAGAGCAAAGGAAATCAGCTCGACGCGATAGGTTCGCTCGCTCAACGCCAACTTGACAATACCATTCAAATGCCTCTAGCGGCGTAGCAACACTTGATGGCAGAAGCACCCAGGACTGATTCCCAGGACCTAGATGCCGATGAACTTGGGTTTGCGGCGCTCCCGGAAGGCGGCCAAGCCCTCTTTCGCGTCGCGGCTCGCGAAGATCATTTCGGGCTCGCGGCGCCACATGGCCGCGTTCTCGACGGGTCCCGTCGGCATCACTTCGTGGGCGTAGCGCTTCATCATGCCGACGACCAAGGGTGCGTTCTCGGCGATCCGCTCGGCATATTGCATCGCGACGTTCATGAGCTCGCACCGAGGCACGATCTTGTTGACCAGCCCGACCTCGTAGGCCCGGGCAGCCGAAATGGGCTCGCCCGTCAGCATGAGCTCCATAGCGATTTTGTGCGGGATTCGAACCACCAGCGAGCTGGCCGCTCCGATAGCGAGCCCGACTTTGGCTTCGGGGAACGCGAACTCCGTGTCTTCTGCCGCCACGCAAATGTCGGAGAACTGGACGAAGCCGAGACCTCCACCGAGACAGTGCCCGAACACCGCCGCGATGACCGGCTTTTCGACATCGACGATGTTACCCGGAATCCCGCGCCAAACCTCGAGGGTCGGTTCCGTCAAGTCGGCGCCCACGCAAAACGCCTTGTCTCCGGCTCCGGTGATGATGGCTGCATGGTCCTCGCTATTGTTGAACCGATGCCACGTGGCCTCAAGAGCACCCCACATGTCGTCGTTCATGGCGTTTAGCTTTTCCGGCCGATTCAGCGTGATGACCGCGACGTTGTTCTTGGATTCATAAAGGACGACATCCGTGCTCACAATCACCTCCGGTTACATAAGGGATATACTAGCCGGTTCGTAGCGTCAAGAATGAACGACACTATTCGCAATCACCATCCTGAAGATCGGTTCGAAAGAAGCTCGGGAACCGTCGAAGAGGACCATTTTCGGTACTGTCGAATTGAGCTGGTGACTGAGGTGCTTCTGCCATCAAGTGTTGCTACGCCGCTAGAGGCATTCGAATGCTAGTGTCAGTTGGCCTGCGTGTGCCGGCGAACGCGTCGTGTCCGAAAATACGAACGGAGCCAGAAAGCTCGAATCCTAGAGGCGTTCTCGAAATTCGCAGAGACCAGCCGACGTGGCACTGGCTCTGTGATAGGCGCTCCCGAGCAGACCTCTCATTCTAGCTCCCATTGCCAACCAAGCCTAGACATCTCTAATCCGAAACGTCCCGGCGCGCAGGTCTTGGGTTCGTTTGTATTTTTGGACACGACGCGCAAGCACCTGCACCGTAGAGTCTTAGCGTCATCTCACCAACACTTAATGGCGGAAGCACCGATTCTCGAAACGAAATATGGTGAGTAATTCACGAAGCATGGGTCTCTCCCCTACCTACTACTGAAGCCGTGAGGTCAAAATACTCATGCGGCTTCCCGTTGGAAAGGTGCAAACTGCTGACCCGATGGGCGTTCGAATATTTTGACCAGACGAGTACGGAGAAGCGCGGTAGAGTCGAGAGCTGGCGCGGTGCTCTGTAGGCGCGGCCTATCTCGTTGTGTCCAAAAACACAAACGAACTGGTGCTTGCGCTGTTTGCTGTTGGTGATGTGTACGCATCCCTTTGCAAAAAAGGCGCTTACGCTCCATTTAGCGCGAAGCGAAGGTCACGAACGCTATTTTGGCTGTAATTTAATGCAGTGTAAAGTCTTAGTGTCATCTCACCAACACTTAATGGCGGAAGCACCACGACGTGTTCAATGTCGAGGAGTCCTCGGAGTTATTGAGCGCGTCATCAAATCGCCACGCAGCTCCGTGCAGCGCTCTGCGTGCGACCTTGATGATGCGATCGTTCCTGCGCGTTTTGAGGACCTGGCCGTAGAGACACGCTGGCCCGAAGAAGCGACGGATGACCTTCTGGTAGAATTCGAATCCATCCGTGACGATCAGGGGAAGACGTCCGAAATTCATCCGCTTCGAAAGGTCGCGAAACAGAGCGTGAGTGTTCCGGTAGCTTCGCCTTCCCGTCACCGTCGATGGCCAGAGCCGAGACCAGACCTCGATCGTAACGAAGACCCAACTCGGCGTCTTCTTGTTGCCCGCGAACGTGCGAATCTCGTCGGCTTGAAGCTCTTCGGCAGCGAAGCCGGCGATCCTTCTGTGATTGAATCGACGACACACTTGGGCTGCCTTCTCAAGCCAGCGGGCGACGGTGTTCCAGGCAATCCCTTCGATCCGGGAAATCGAGGAAATGCTGACACCCTCGACTCTGAGAGCGATGACCCCATCGAAAGTAGCTCTTCGATGTTGGAGACGGTAGTAGGGCGTGCCTTTCGTCGAAGAGAACGTCTTTCCGCACTCGCCGCACCGGTATCGACGGCGTTTCCCGGACCTGGTTCGGTAGAATCCGTGGCGAACGATGTTTCCGGAACTGACTTTGCCCCGCAACGGACATGCGAGATTGAGACATCTGCGATTCTTCACTTCGGCTCGGCCCTGACGATGAGAGAACTGTGTCTTCGGAATTCTGGTTCAAACTTAGCACGCAGACCGGTTAGGGGCTGGCCGCCAACACTTAATTGCGGAAGCACCCGCGGATTCCAAGGGCGTCTAAGCTGCTGATTTGTGGTCTATTTCAAAAGGGCCGAGTTTTGGCACAGGACGGGGTTGCGACGTACAAGTCCGGTGACAGGCCGTCGATTGGATTGCTCAGCGGGTCCATGTTCACTTCGTCATGAGGATATCGAGATCGCCGGTCGTACGGAGAATCCGCGCGTCAGGCACGCCGACGGTCTCCGCAAGTACAATACTGGCTCGCAACCGAAGCGAGGCGTTCACCGACTGATCGAAGGCAACCTAGGCTAGGCGTTCCAGGTTTTCAAACCGAGCGTCCAACTGTCGCATGAAGGCGCGGAACTCCTTGTCGAGCTGCCCGAGGGCGTACCGCTCGTACTTGGCAAGCCGCGCGGTCAACGCCGACTCCGACTTCCCAAGTCCGTCCTTGAGGGCCGAGGCGACGAACTTGCCGGCGAGGCTGCCGACGAGGGCGCCGAGCAGCGGAATCGGAATCAGCGTATGGACGGCCGCGGCCGCCAACCCCGCGATGGCTACGTCCAAGGCGATGATGTGCCCCATTTCGACGAACTGGTCGCAGTCTATTGTCCCGGCATCGTAATCCCGCAGAAGGCCGCCAATACCCATCAAGCCGCTAACCAGCGAGCCCGCGAACGGCGCGGCCAGGACGGTGGAGTTCGTCACGACGTACAGAGCGCCGCCCGCAACCGCTGTGCTCCGCAAAAAATCGATCCGGCGTTGATTGCGCGTTTTAGACCTGCTATGTTCGGCTGCTTCTGGCCGATCTTCTTTTTTTGCGGATCACAGGCGGTTGCCGGATGGGAACGGATCCGGAGGAGAGCGTCTGCGACAGCTACGGACGGACTCATGATCACGAGAACCTCTTTGTAGTCGGTTCCCCGACGATGCCCACCGGCGGATACACCAACGGGGTGCTTCCGCAGTCAAGTGTTGGCGGCCGCCGCGTAACCTGTTCGCGTGCTAGAGTCTTAGCCTGATTTCGAGAGGCGCAGTTCTTTCGTCGATGCCGGCTGGGCCGAGTTTTGGCACAGGACGGGGGCGCGCAACCCGGTCTCTTCCGTACCTGAACCACTGCCCGCAGCCGCGTAGCAACACTTGATGGCGGAAGCACCATTTTGGCTATAATTTAATGCAGCGTATAGTCTTAGCGTCATCTCACCAACACTTAATGGCGGAAGCACCAGCAGCGGTGTGCAACTCCGCTGAAAGTTTTACGCATAAGAATCTAGCCCGGCACGTGGAGGTAACATCAGTGGGCCAAACTTACGAGCAAGCGCTAAAATACATGGAGAACACGGTCCACGAACTGGCTAGCCGCGTCCCCGCACCCGACCGCATCGCCACGAAGAATGGGTTCATATTCCGTTACGTGGAAAAGTCTATTCCACAAGCGATTGTTCAGAAACTTGCGCGCCTAGTCAGTACTCTTTACGCAACCCGCCTGCTTTTGAACCATGGATTCGGTCAGGAGGTCGGTGCCCTCAAGAGAATACTCGACGAGATTCAAGAAGACATCCTCTTTCTGCTGAGTGGCAGCAATAATCTGACCCCACTACATCGAGAATTTCTGGATGCGTTCTTCGAAGAGGAATTTGATGCCGACACGGCACTCGAATCAACCCAGAAACGGAAGATGATTCCGAGAAGGAAAATACGGGCTCACAACTCCGATGTCGTTGCAAGCATTCCAAACTCTCCGTTCGACCCGAGCCGAATGAACGAAACTTCCCGGACGATCGACAAAGCTTACTCGGGCTATGTTCACGCCGCCTCACCGCAAATCATGGAATTGTATAGCGGCAACCCACCTCACTTCCATATGTCTGGCACGTTGGGGACGCCGGTAGAGCAAGCACATCGGCAGGATTTTTGTAATTATGTCTACCGTTCAATATGCGTGTTTGGACTTGTCGCGAAGGCATTCGGCGATAATGTCTAGTGGAGCAAAGTACGCGAATATGCAAGCTGGTTCGAACAATCGTGTCGGAACGACTCCTAAGCCCTGTGGTGTGCCTGTGCATCGTCAAAACTGCTCCGCCCACGAAATCAAGGACTTACGCTCCGCTTGAATTCCGGGCCGAAGACGGCGAAACTCCGCCGCTATGCTCGACGTTGTTGTCTTCCTCGTCTCACTTGGCGTCCGTGTCATTCGGGCGATGTGTCGGCGCCGCGCCAACCTGGTGTTGGAGAACGTCGCTTTGCGGCAGCAAGTGACGGCGCTGAAGAAAGAGCGCCCACGCCCACCGCTCGAAGACACGGAACGGGCTTTCTGGGTTGCTCTTCGAGGTTCGTGGCCCGTGTGGGCGAGCCGCCTGCTCATCGTCCACGCGGACACCGTGGCCCGTTGGCATCGCGACCGATTCCGACGGTACTGGGCAAAGATCTCGCAGCGCCGCCATCCCGGTCGGCCTCGGATTGATGCCGAGATTCGCCGCCTCGTCCGCACGATGGCGCAAGACGGCTGGGGGGCGCCACGCATCCATGCTGAGCTCACCAAGCTCGGTTTCATCATCTCCGAGATTACGGTGTCGCGATATCTGCCGCGGCATCCTGCGGAGCCCGACCAGCTGAAGCGAAGGATGGCTTTCTTGCGCAACCATAAAGACGATATCGCCGCCATGGATCTGTTCACCGTGCCCACCGCTTCGCTCCGGCTGCTGTACGGCTTCTTCGTCATCGAGCACGGCCGTCGGCACATCGTTCACTTCAACGCCACGTTCCACCCGACGTCTGCTTGGGTTATTCAGCAACTGCGTGAGGCGTTTCCCTACGACACCGCTCCGAAATATCTCATCTTCGATCGCGACTTCATCTTTAGCGCTGCGGTCATCGAGTTCATCAAGGCAACGGGCACAAAACCCGTTTCGCACTTCGTTTCGCAGCCCATGGCAAAACGGAACTGCGGAGCGGTGGGTCGGCAGCTGCCGTCGCGAGCTCCTTGAGCACGTCGTGGTTCTCGGCGCATGTCATCTCATCCGGCTCGTGCGAGCTTACATCAGCTACTATCACGAGGACCGTTGCCACTTGGGGCTGAACAAGGACACACCGAGCTTGAGAGCGGTCACGCGCCGACCGTCTCCTACGGCGAAAGTCGTCGCACTGCCGCGAGTCGGTGGATTGCACCATCGATACGAGTGGCGAGAGGCAGCCTGAGTCAGCTTGGTCGCTCGCGTTACTCGGCTGGTCGCCGAGAAGTTCGTCCTCAGCACCTTCCCTCGCGCGCTGACCACGCTCTCCAGCATGTGCTCGAGGGCAGTCCGGGCCTAGAGTCCAGTCCCGGATTAATAATGATGATGGACACCATAAATCGGCAGCTTAGTTGTGCTCGGCGAAAAATCGCTCCGGTGTTGATTGCGCGTTTTAGACCTGCCATGGTACCTACGCGGGAGTTGTGCGAGTATTAAAAGGATGAAAGGGACGCTCCAAGGAACCGCACTCCTACTTGCGGTCACATGCGGTCTCCTGGCATGGTTTCTCGCGGGTGCCAATCCGTCTTGGGCCCAGAATGAAGCGGCCCTAGACATCTGCTTGAACAGCGAGCGCGAGCCTGTCGTACGAGTCGAGGCCTGCCGCAACG
Source organism: Candidatus Marinacidobacterales bacterium (assembly GCA_965219415.1). GTDB lineage: Bacteria > Acidobacteriota > Vicinamibacteria > Marinacidobacterales > DATDRI01 > CBDCNP01. The sequence continues at coordinate 3,586,510 of CBDCNP010000002.1, read as the reverse complement.
CCGCCGAGCAGGGACACGCCTTGGCACAGTCCATCCTCGGGTTCATGCATGGCACCGGCAGAGGCGTGCCGCAAGACGATGGTGAAGCGTTCAAGTGGAACCGGCTGGCCGCCGAGCAGGGAGACGCCTCAGCACAGTACAACCTCGGCGTCACGTATTCCAACGGCAAGGGCGTGCCGCAGGACGATGGCGAGGCGGTGAAGTGGTACCGGCTGGCCGCCGAGCAGAGAAACGCCTTAGCGCAGTACAACCTCGGCGTCATGTATGGCACCGGCAGAGGCGTGCCGCAAGACTACGGTGAAGCGGTCAAATGGTACCGGCTGGCCGCCGAGCAGGGATACGCCTCAGCGCAGTACAACCTCGGCGTCACGTATTCCAACGGCGAGGGCGTGCCGCAAGACGATGGCGAGGCAGTGAAGTGGCACCGGCTGGCCGCCGAGCAGGGATACGCCTCGGCGCAGTACAACCTCGGCGTCATGTATTCCAACGGCGAGGGCGTGCCGCAAGACTACGGTGAAGCGGTCAAGTGGTACCGGCTGGCCGCCGAGCAGGGATACGCCTCAGCGCAGTACAACCTCGGCGTCATGTATTTCAACGGCAAGGGCGTGCCGCAAGACGATGGCGAGGGAGTGAAGTGGTACCGGCTGGCCGCCGAGCAGGGATACGCCTCAGCGCAACTCAAGCTCGGGTTCATGTATTACAACGGCGAGGGCGTGCCGCAAAATGATATCCAAGCCCATATGTGGTTCAACCTTGCAGAGGCTAGAGGAAATGAAAATGCGAGAGAAGCTCGCGATCTTGTGAAGGAGAGGATGACCCCTGAGCAGACCGCGGAGGCCCAGCATCTCGCCAGCAAGTGGAAGCCGGGAACAAAGAAGGATCGCGTGCTCGACGGGTACACATCAACTGCGATAGGGGTAGTGCCGATGACCGATGCGCCGGCCCAGATGTTTGAGCCGCCATCAGACAGCGACGCGCTAAAGCAATGGGACGACGATGGTAATGGGCGGATTACCTGTGCTGAAGCGCGACGGCACGGGCTCGCTCCCGTGCACCGAGGGCACCCCGCCTATTCTTACATGCGCGACACCGACAACGACGGCATCGTATGTGAGTAGTCGTGCGGACGCCGGGCGACCCGTGCATCGTCAAAACTGCTCCGCCCACGAAATCAAGGACTTACGCTCCGCTTGAATTCCGGGCCGAAGACGGCGAAACTCTGCCGCTATGCTCGACGTTGTTGTCTTCCTCGTCTCACTTGGCGTCCGTGCCATTCGGGCGATGTGTCGGCACCACGCCGACCTGGTGTTGGAGAACGTCGCTTTGCGGCAGCAAGTGACGGCGCTGAAGAAAGAGCGCCCACGCCCACCGCTCGACGACACGGAACGGGCTTTCTGGGTTGCCCTTCGAGGTTCGTGGCCCGTGTGGGCGAGCCGCCTGCTCATCGTCCACGCGGACACCGTGGCCCGTTGGCATCGCGACCGATTCCGACGGTACTGGGCAAAGCTCTCGCAGCGCCGCCATCCCGGTCGACCTCGGATTGATGCCGAGATTCGTCGCCTCGTCCGCACGATGGCACAAGACGGCTGGGGGGCGCCACGCATCCATGCTGAGCTCACCAAGCTCGGTTTCATCATCTCCGAGAGCACGGTGTCGCGATACCTGCCGCGGCGTCCCGCGGAGCCCGACCAGCTGAAGCGATGGATGGCGTTCTTACGCAACCATAAAGACGATATCGCCGCCATGGATCTGTTCACCGTGCCCACCGCTTCGCTCCGGCTGCTGTACGGCTTCTTCATCATCGAGCACGGTCGTCGGCACATCGTTCACTTCAACGCCACGTTCCACCCGACGTCTGCTTGGGTTATCCAGCAACTACGCGAGGCGTTTCCCTACGACACCGCTCCGAGATATCTCGTCTTCGATCGCGACTTTATCTTTAACGCTGCGGTCATCGAGTTCATCAAGGCAACGGGCACAAAACCCGTTCGCACTTCGTTTCGCAGCCCATGGCAAAACGGAACCGCGGAGCGGTGGGTCGGCAGCTGCCGTCGCGAGCTCCTTGAGCACGTCGTGGTTCTCGGTGCATGTCATCTCATCCGGCTCGTGCGAGCTTACATCAGCTACTATCATGAGGACCGTTGCCACTTGGGGCTGAACAAGGACACACCGAGCTTGAGAACGGTCACGCACCGACCGTCTCCTACGGCGAAAGTCGTCGCACTGCCGCGAGTCGGTGGATTGCACCATCGATACGAGTGGCGAGAGGCAGCCTGAGTCAGCTTGGTCGGCTCGCGTTACTCGGCTGGTCGCCGAAGTTCGTCCTCAGCACCTTCCCTCGCGCGCTGACCACGCTCTCCAGCATGTGCTCGAGGGCAGTCCGGGCCTAGAGTCCAGTCCCGGACAAATAATGATGATGGACAGGCCTTTGGAAAGGTGCAAACTGCTGACCCGCTGGGCGTTCGAGTATTTTGACCAGACGACCTTTGGATGACCGCGAGGTCCCCCAAAACGTCGACGAGTGCCTTGCGGATACCTTTGCCTCCGTCCACTACACAGAGAATCGACTCATCGACGCGCAAGCCTCGCTCGAGAAGGTCCTGTAACATCGCGGTGCACACCCGAGAGTTTTCCGTCGAGCCCAGCCATATACCCAGGGGCACCTTCGTTCCATCTATTGTGATACCGAGAGTTACGACGACGGTCTGGCCGGCCACCTCAAGGCCATCCATCATCAGTGCCGCAAGTTCGTACTCCTCTAGCCGCCGAGACAGGTATTGCTCAAGCTTCTTCGTCGTCTGGCTCACGAGGTGACGGCTGGCGGCACTCTTGCTCGTGCCACGAGACTTCAACTTGGCCGCGGGTTTGTCCAGACTCCGTTCGTAATTTCGGGTCGATACGCCCACCAAGATCTGATTCAACACTCGCTCTGGAAGCGGGTCTTCTTCGCGGAAGGCTTCGAAGTGTGGAAGCGACGCCTCCTCGCCCGACTTCGAGCGAACTCGAGGTCGCGACACTTGGATGCGACGACCACCGAAGCTCAGCTCTCCGTTCGTGCTCCCCCAGTGGTTATGAGTTCGCTCCTTCTCGTGCTTGCCCTTGAGCCCCGCGATCTACTCGGCGTCCTCTCTGAGCAGTAGGTGCAGAGCTGTCAGTCCTTGCTCGTACACCCATTGCGTCCGATCCGCCTTCGTGGCCGCGAGCCCAGCTATCATCGGTAGCAGTATCTGACCGACTTGGCCAACTACCTTGCCCGTAGGCGAGTGCGTTTGCTTTCTTACTGGCTTCTTTGATTTCCTAGGCATTGGTGGCTCCTTGTCCCCCTCTGGAGACGGTTTATTGGCAGACCTATTCTTAGGCCGGCCAAGGAGCCGCCGCTACCCCAAATTCAACATCCGGCGGGACATCCCCTGACGATGAGAGAACTGTGTCTTCGGAATTCTAGTTCAAACTCTAGCACGCAGACCGGTTAGGGGCTGACCGCCAACACTTAATTGCGGAAGCACCTGATTTCGAGAGGCGCAGTTCTTTCGTCGATGCCGGCTGGGCCGAGTTTTGGCACAGGACGAGGTGCTTCCGCAATCAAGTGTTGGTGGCTGCCGCGTAACCCGCTCGCGTGCTAGAGTTTGGGCCTGATTTGGATAGATGCAAGTTCTTTCGGCGATACCGGCTGGGCTGACCACGCGGTGCCTGACGTTCAGGGACATCTTCGTGTGCACGCCGACATCCTTAATTTATGGCGTTCGCCGACACAGGCAGGCCAACTGATATTAGCATTCAAACGCGGCGTAGCAACATATCTGGACTCCTCTAGTCAAGCCCCTTTCTTTCTAGTCACGCCCCTTTCTTAATAAATCTTCCATCGAAGCTGCGCATCCATCGCGTCGTGACGAGTGGGTCAGACTGCAAACGTATCTTCGGCCTCAGTGAGGAGCGTCTTGGGTGCTCCGGGCCATGATGGAAAATCCGCGCGCGAGGAGCCAATCACTTTGAACGACCTCTTAGGGCCAGTGTTGCTATTGGCTTGACCCCGCGCCGGTCCGACCGGTACGCCATCAGTTGGATGGGTATCGTCGCAGCCTCTTTTGGAAGGGAAAAAGGAAAACACGAAAGTGGAGCCTCTAAATCTAAGCGGCCACCGGCGACTGGAATTCACTCTCGCGGGTGGAGACGGCCCAGACGATCCGGGCGAGTTTGTTGGCGACAGCAATCACGGCCTTGTTGTGTCCCCGCGAGCGGTGGACCTTCCGAGCCCAGGCGCGGAGCTTGTCGGGCGGGCTCTTGCTGACGTTCGCCGCGCGGAGCACGGCGCGCCCGCCCTGGGTGAGGAGCATACGGAGGTAGGAGTCGCCACGCTTGGTGATGCGTCCGAGGCGGCGAATGTCGCCACTGGAGTTTTCCTTGGGAACTAGGCCGAGGTAGCTCGAGAAGCGGCGCCCCGATGGGAAGCGGCGAAGATCGCCGACGAAGCCCACGATGGCGGTCGCGGCCAGAAGTCCGATGCCGGGAATGGCGAGAAGTCGTTGGACTTCAGGAAGCTGCTTGGTGAGCGCCTTGAGCTCGTGCTCGATGCTAGCGCACTTGTCCTTGAGTTCTCGAATCTCGGAGCAGGCATCACGGAGATGCGAACGGAGCACGTCGGGCAAATCAGAATCAGCGTCTTCGACGAGTTCGAAGAGGGCGGGCACGACGAAGTGAGCGCCCTTTGGGATGATGAATCCGAGTTCGCGCAGGAGCCCGCGTACGGCATTGATGCGTGCGGTCCGTGTGGAGAGCCATCCTGAGCGCAGGCGATGGAGCGCAGCGAGGGTGTGCTGGTGCACGGACTTGATGGGTACGGGAAGAAGCTCCTCGTTCCTGTAGGCCTCGAGCAACGCCTTCGTGTCGGCGCGGTCGTTCTTGCTCCCGCGTCGATACGGCCTCACGAGGTGAGGTGGGAGCAGGACGACGTCGTGTCCCAACCTTCGGAACGTCCTTGCCCAGAAGTGAGCCGAGCCGCAGGCTTCGAGAAGCACGGTGGCAGCGCTCTGTTTGGCAAAGAACGACACCAATTTGGGTCGACTCACACGGAGTTGCTTGGACACCTTCCCCGCTTCTCCCGAGATGGCAATCTCGAAGACGTTCTTTGCAAGATCCACAGCGATTGTCGTATCTTTCATTCGGACTCCTCCTTTTCGATGCGTATTCGACTGACTTTGGCACATCGATGCCGTCTATGTCAGTGGAGGAGTCCATTCCATCACTTGATGGCGGAAGCACCCTTATGATGAGGTATGAGAGAAGAGGACGACCTTCATCGCCGCGGCGATCTAACCCTTCTTGAACGCTGCAGTGTGAGCCACTCCAGGAGGTAACGTGGGATTGTTTGGAAAATCGGAACCGCAAAAACTCAACGTCGTGACCGGTCCCCGCGGTGTTCCGGCCCAGAACGAATCACCATCGGTCGCGCCGCAAACGTTGATCGGAGCGAAAACGATCATCAGCGGTGAGTTGAACACCAGCGAGGTGCTCCAGATCGAAGGGCGGGTGGAAGGCAAGATCAAGAGCAGCGGAATGGTTGTAATCGAAGAAGCTGGTCGAGTGAAAGCGAAGGTCGAGGCGGCCAACGTCTCGATACGTGGCAAGCTAGAGGGCGACTGCACGGCAAGCGACAAAGTTGAGCTCACCCGCACCGGAAAGGTGTTCGGAAATCTCCGCGCCGCACGCATCGCGGTTGCCGAAGGAGCCATCTTCAAGGGGTCGATCCAAATGACGGTCAACGAGGAACGCTCCGCTCCTGCTGAACCGGAGGCTGCTGAGCCAGAGGCTGCTGAGCCAGAGGCTGCTGAACCAGAGGTTGCTGAGCCGGAGACTGCTGAACCAGAGGTCGACGATGGCGATTCGCAATCCAGGGAGTCGCAGCCATGATGGTGCTTGCGCTGTTTACTGTTGGTGATGTATATGCATCCCTTTTCAAAAGAGGCACTTACGCTCCATTTAGCACGCAGCGAAGGTCACGAACGCTATTTTGGCTGTAATTTAATGCACCGTAGGGTCTTAGTGTCATCTCACCAACACTTAATGGCGGAAGCACCGTTCTTTCGTCAATGCCGGCTGGGCCGAGTTTTGGCACAGGACGGGGTCACTGAAGCGCGTGCGGCACCTGCAGAAAAGCTTGGTCTCTGTCCTGAGCTGAGCGTGGAGCTCGAGGCCGATGACGGTCTCGTAGCCGGACATCGTCACTCGTACATCCGATCGATGACATCCTTGTAACGGGCCTCGATAACCTTTCGTTTCACTTTGAGCGTCGGCGTCAGCTCCCCGCCCTCCAGAGTGAATTCCGTTGCTATCAGGGTGATCTTCTTGATCTTCTCGAACTGCGCGAGGTGCGAGGTCATCGACTGTACTTGGCTCTCCATGAAAGCGATCACATCGGGATGACCGGTCATCGAGTTCCGGTCGGAGGCGTCGATGGATTGCTCCTTGCACCAGGCACCGAGCTTCTCGAAATCAGGCACCACGATCGCTGCCGGGAACTTCCGCTTGTTGCCCACCAGGACGAACTCCGCAATGTAAGCGTTCGTCTTGACGCGGCCCTCGATGGGCTGGGGAGCGATGTTCTTGCCTCCCGCGGTAACGATGAGGTCCTTCTTGCGGTCGGTGATGGCAAGAAACCCGTCTGAGTCGAGAACCCCTACGTCACCGGTATGGAAGAAGTCGTCCTCGTCAATGGCCTCTCGAGTGGCTGCTTCGTTCTTGTAGTAGCCTTTCATGACATTGGGCCCACGGACCAGGATCTCTCCATCCTTCGCGATCCTGACCTCGACTCCCTCGACGGGCTGTCCTACCGTCCCGAACTTGAAGGCATCGGGACGGTTGACGGAGATGACCGGCGAGGTTTCCGTCAGCCCATAGCCCTCCAGGATCTGCAGCCCCGCCGCCCAGAAGAACTCTGCGATCTCTCTCGCGAGCGGAGCCGCGCCCGAGATGAAGAACCGCAGCCGGCCGCCGACGCGGGCGTGCAGCTTTGCGAAAGCGAGCCTGGAGGCGAGCGCGTATTTGACGTTCAGGAGCGCCGGGGCCGGCTCGCCGCGTTGCCGGTACTTCCCGTGCTCGCGTCCGATCGCGACCGCCCAGTGAAAGGTCTTCTGCTTCAGCGCGCTCCCCGCAGCGACTTTCTCCATCACACCGGCGTAGACCTTCTCGTAGAACCGAGGCACCATCGTCATGATGGTAGGGCGGATCTCACCGAGGTTCTCCAGGAGTTTCTCCTGGCCCTCCGCGAGCGCCACGGTGGCACCCCCGTTGGCGTACAGGTAATGCGCCACCATGCGCTCGAAGACATGGCTATAGGGAAGCACCGAGAGCGCCACGTCCGTGTCCTCGACTGGGAGCGCCTTCTGGCTGGCCGCAACGTTCGAGAGCAGGTTGCGGTGGGTGAGCATGACGCCCTTCGGATCTCCGGTCGTTCCCGACGTATAGATGATGCTGGCGAGATCGTCGGAGTCGACCGCATCCGATAGCTCGCCGACGAGATCGGGTTTTGCCCTCCGGCTCTCTTGGCCCTGTTTCATCACCTCGTCAAGGGTGAGCGCCTGGTAGCCGTCCGTCGGCGGATCGATAGTGATGTAGTGTCCGACCGAAGGGAGGTCCAAACGGATGGCGGCGATCTTCTTTTGCTGGTCGGCGGTCGAGGCGATAACGACCTTCGACTCGGAGCTCGAGACGATATAGGTGATCTGAGGAGGCGGGAGCGTCGCGTAGATCGGCACGTTGACCGCGCCCAGGATCTGGAGGGAGGCATCGATAATGAACCACTCGTGGCGGTTCTCCGAGAGGAGAGTGACCTTGTCGCCCCGGCCGATACCCAGGCCGTTCAGCCCGAGTGCCAAGTTGCCTGCCTTTTCGATGAGCTCGCGCGAGGAGAGCCGCCGCCACTCCCCCTTCTTCTTGTACAGGAGGGCGTCCGGCTTGTCGTACTTCTTCGCCGCGTTCGAGAGAAGCTGGTTGAGGTTCCGAATCTCCATTACGCACCTCGATTTCGTGGAAAAACGGGCAAGGGTAGGTATGGGGAGTCCTCGCCCAAGCCGAAACTCACCGAGACCACTGGCCGAGAGCTGCCCACACTATACCGGGTCATTCCAGAGCCCGTCGTGTCTGAAAAAGCGAATGGAGCCGGAGCGGCTACTAGCAGATGCCGGACTAAACCCTGAATCTCCAGACGCACGAAGAGCGACACTCTCGAGAGCTAGCTCGGGACGAGCCTTGAAGGCAGAGATGAGAGCGCGAACAAACGATGAAATCATGCAGGCATGATGCCGGCAGACTGGAGACTAATCAAGTTCGGTGCGCGCGGATGGATAAGTAGAAGGCACAACCGTCGAGCCGACGAAATCGGCTTCCGCGAGGACATCGGGCGGACATTCCGGGTGCGCCAGAATCGTAATCTTGCCCTATTGCTCGCGTGCGCCAAGCAGTTCTTCCGCCGTAAACCGCTCGTGCACCTCGCAATGGCCTTTCCACAGGATGACGTCGACGTTCGTCTGCTGGCTGACCCATCGCCCGAGGTACTCGTCAGGAAGAAAGATGACGCGTTCCGTACCGAGTGACTCGACGACCTTGACAGCGTTCGACGAGGTGCAGCAGATGTCGCTCTCCGCCTTCACTTCGGCCGATGTGTTTACGTAGGTAACAACCGGAACGTCCGGGTAGCGTTCTCGCAGAAGCCGCACGTCGGCGCCAGTGATGGAGGCGGCAAGAGAACAACCGGCCTCCGCATCTGGAATGAGGACAGTCTTGTTCGGGTTCAAAAGGTTGGCCGTTTCTGCCATGAAGTACACACCGGCAAGAACGATCACGTCCGCATCCGTCGCCGCTGCAAGCCGGGCGAGCCCCAGCGAGTCTCCGACCCGATCGGCAACGCCGTGAAAAATCTCCGCGTGAGGTCAAAATACTCATGCGGCTTCTCGTTGGAAAGGTGCAAACTGCTGACCCGATGGGCGTTCGAATATTTTGACCAGACGGGAAGCCCGAGTCTTTCGATTTTCTTGGTTTCACACATACGTGCAACACAACAAGGAATGGGAAATTCATCGTGCTTCGGCAGACGATGCGGAAACGGCTGCAGTCGAAACTTCGCGAGATCAAAATCGAGCTGAAGCGACGGCTGCACCATCCTGTCCCCGAGGTAGGGCACTGGTTAAGGTCGGTCATGCAGGGGCATTTCAACTATTATGCGGTGCCTCGTAACCAGCGGAAGCTCGGCGCTTTCAAGTATCAGGTGTACCGTCTCTGGCTCCGCACGCTGCGGCAGAGGAGCCAACGACACCGGATGACCGCGGAGCGCATGAACCGCCTGGCCGACCGCTGGTTTCCACCGATTCGAACACTGCACCCGTATCCCGAACAGCGACTGCGCGTCATGACCTGAGGTAGGAGCCCAGTGCGTTAGCAGCGCTCGCTGGGATCTGTGCGGGGGGCCGTCCGTAAGGGCGGTCCCTACCGCGAAGGTTCACAGTTGCGAACGCTCAGTCCCAATACGGTCTCAAACTAAAAGTTGACCAGATAAGATTCAAAGTCGATCAAAGTGGAGGCTATCCGATCTCTAGCTTGCTCGTCGAGCATGAGCAAGTTTTGACAACTGTTCCAGAATCTCCGACTTCGTCTTAATGTCGTTCATGGTCAGACGAAGGCGGTAGAAGCCCCAGCGTGTGTCGTACTCAAGCGTGTCGAGACCAGCTTCGTCGATCTTGGTATCAAGATCGTCGGTCTGGGGTAGCTTCAAGTTGAAACTGAGCGCTTTCTTCTGTGGCCGGAACGTTACAAAGTTGTAGGGTTGACCGTCCTTCTCCACGCCGATATAGAATTTGTTGTACTTCAGATTCAGTGTTGGATCAAAGCTACGAAGAATCTCCAGTATCTGATCGGCCCAATCGACCGTTGCTTTGGTGGCGCGTTTCTCCCAGTATGCACGATCGGTCGGTGCTGATTCAGCATCCTCATCCTCGTCAATAAGTCCCCTCGAAAGTTCGTCCATGACCTTGGTGAAAACAAGCGTCAGGTTATCACCGACCTTGAGAGCCTGCATCTGAATAGCGATGAGGGGAATTGCCCCATTGAAAAGGGAGACGACATTCAAGAATCGGCTTGTAATGTCCTCTGCGATGAGGACGGCGCAGTGCTCATATTGCGGGTAAAGCTTCTTCTCGATATCCCAATACTCGATTGTACGGATGATATGGGCCTCATCCGTCGACCCGAGTTGCAGTTCCACTTCGTATCTTCGTTTCGTATCGGTATCTTGAAGCAGAAGATCGAGACGGCCGGCGCGCGGCTGCATGCGCTCTATGTCCCTCAGCGCTAATTCTCCAAGCCGTAGGATGGAAGGATCGTTCGCAATGAGGTTTTGTACCCATTTTTCGTTAAAGTCGGGATGGCCCTTTAGCGACATGTGTTCCGGCCTTACGTACTTGTTACTCATGATTCAGCTCCTGAAACTGGGTCGGTTGCTGTAAAGGACGGGTTCTGTCGGCGTGAGGTCAAAATACTCATGCGGCTTCCCGTTGGAAAGGTGCAAACTGCTGACCCGATGGGCGTTCGAATATTTTGACCAGACGACAACGCGCCTGAGCCTCGCCGGGTAGAGTCACCGGCGATGGGCAAAGTGAGAGTCATTCCAAAGGTCGGTGGTCTCCATCATTATTACACTCGACGCGCTGCTTGAGTCCGATCCGCTCGGAACGGCTGCCGGACTTCGCACCAGCTTACACCTCTACCCCGGAGTAGAGCCGACGCCGGCTCTTAAAACGTCCTACATGAAGACGACCAAAGCATTCCGGTTACAGGAAGTTCGCCAATCTCATACAGCTCGAGTTTATGGAAGGGACACCTCGAAAGGATGTCTCTCTTCCCTGGTCCTTCTTTCATATCGAGACACGCTCCACGATGTTGCGAGTGACGTGCTGTCTACGCCGGTCATAGATCTGTGTGGCCCGAGGGGTTGGAGTGTCCGGCCAGATACTCCACGTCCTCTAGGGGCACGTTCTGGCTGAGTATATCCGTGATCTCCATCACGCGGATGAATAAATAGAAGGCACAACCTTTCCCGAGCCAAAATCGAGGTGTTGAGTGCCCGAACCCGCCAACTCTACCGTAGAATTCCTCGTCTTTTTTCGCGCTGGCGGCGTTGCTTCTCGTGGGGATTAGTTGTCGAGGAGTTTGAGAATGGTGTCTTCTATCTCGCGGTATTCCCGATGGCAGCTTTCGTGGTTCCGCCAGTGGAGTCCAGCTTCTCCCAGATGGTACTCGCCGCCGGGGTGGACATAGCGGACGAGACCCTGCTTGTCGACGAGGAAGGAAACGGAGGTCCACGCCTGTACCTCGTGGTCGAGCCACCAGCGGTGGAGCGCTATCCAATCCGCGTCGAGGGCCACCGGGAAGGTGAAGCCGAAGCGCTCGGTCGCCCGCCGCAGCCGTTCGACGCTCCTATCCCCGGGCGGCTTGGGGTGAAAGATGCCGATGACCCGGAGGCCCCGACCTCGGTACTTGCGGTTGAGCTCCCGCAGCACGGGTGCCGTCGTGGAGCAAAAGGGACAAGTGTCCGTCCACCAACGGACGAGTAGTACATTTCCCTTCAAGTCGGCCGGCTCCAGCGGATCCGCGTTCAACCACGCTTTTAGCTCGAAGGGTGGTGCCGCTTGGCCGATGTGGCCTTCGCCACCGATACGGCCGGGAAACTTCTCGCGCCCGGCGACAGACTGGGAGAGCGCGACGAGTAATGGAGAATGGCTTGGGAGTTTCACAAGCTAAACCCGCTCCACCTCGACACGGGTGCTTCTGAAATCAAGTGTTGGTAGCCGCCGCGTAACCCGCTCACGTGCTAGAGGTTGAGCCTGATTTCGAAGGGACACAGTTCTTTCGGCGATGCAGACTGCGCTGACCAGGCGGTGCCTGACGTTCAGCAACATCTTCGTGTGCACGCCGACATCATTATTGCATACGATGGCGTCCTGTGCCGAAACTTGTTCCACTGGCAAGCGCGCGGCGAAGGTCGTGAGCGCTATTTTGGTTGTAATTTAATGCAGCGTAAAGTCTTAGCGTTATCTCACCAACACTTTCATGGCGGAAGCACCCGCAACAGCACCCAAAACTCGCGGTCGACATTCGAGAGCCGCAGCCGTTTCACCGAACGGCGGAGCACGGCGAGCTGCTGGCGAAGAGCGACATTCTCGAGAGCCAGCTCGCGAGGAGCCTTGAAGGCAGAGACGAGAGCGCGAACAAACGACGAAATTATGCCGGCATGGTCCCGGCAGACCGGAGACTAATCAAATTCAGTTGTCGTCTGGTCAATAAACTCAAACGCGCTCCCGTAGGCCAGTTTGAGAGGGCTTGGCCTCGGTCTGTTAGACCGGTTGAATCACAGGTCGTGGTCAGGTACTTACTCTAGTTCTCCGGGGAGACACAATGGACTGGAAGACAATGCTGGCGTACATCACGGGATCGGTCGACCGAGAACTGCTCCTGCGCAACGAGTACCTCGTTACCGAGAATCGTATTCTTCGAGATCAGCTGCAAGGCCGTTTGCGCCTGACCGATGGTGAGCGGAGAACCTTGGCGGAGATCGGAAAACAGCTCGGCAAGCGCGCGCTCGAAGAGGTAGCGAGTATCGTCAGGCCCGATACGATTCTCGGGTGGCACCGCAAGCTCATCGCCAGGAAGTTCGACGGTTCCAAGAACCGGACGTATCCGGGGCGACCACGAATCGACGAAAAGATCGAACAGCTGATTATCCGCTTCGCGAGAAGGAACGAGAACCGACTATCCTTTAATCTGCTCCGCATGAGATCAAGGTGGCGTTCAATGTTTCGCTTTCGCTGATTCTTGTACGGCTCCTGGTTATAGGGACTCGCTGCCGGATATCGGTCGGGCCTCAATTTGCTCGCGTCTCCGACTTCATCTGGAGGGTAGGCCTCTTGGTCAGTCTGCTGGTTTCCTGTAGTGTGGAAGGTGACCCGTTCAGATTGATCAAGCTTGTACCATAGCTGCTTGATGCTGAACGGGACTGGAGAATCCGCAGTGAGTGTTTCCGGTGGCGGAGAGATGGTCAGGTGCTCTGCCGCCGCTACTTTCATATCTAGGACTTGATCCCGGATAGCGGCTTCATGGTTGGGCTGAAGTCCCCCTAACGTAAGCTGCTGGAGCTCGGAAAATGGAAGCGCCCAAAACGGCACCCGCAAATGTCTTTCTCCAGCTTCCTCGTCAGGCCTTGTACGAAACACTCTCGCCTTGGCGCCAAGTGCAGTCCCGTATTCGCCATGCAGATCAATGACAATTGCTCGGGCGTTCGGCAGGGTTCCGTCGGAAACCGTTTCCATCAGAACGGTGACGAGGTTTGACTTGCCCGCGCCTGTGGAACCAACGATGGCGCTGTGTCGGCTAACGAGTCCTGCCACACTTACGTCGGCTGATATGCCAGACGTGGCAGCTATTTGTCCGACAGAAATTGTGCCCTTCTTGCCCTTTGCCCATCCATAGATAATTTTAAGATCGTCATTGGTAACAAGGTGTACTTCATCTCCGACTGTCGGGTATTGACCGACACCTCTCTCAAACTCGGTACCAAGTCCTTCGCCGAATAACACAATCGTCATCCAGCGAAAGCCCGAGAGACGAACTTGTGAGTCCGTTTCCAGCGCTGCCTCGGACATTACCTCGGCACTGCTGGGAGGGGCTGCATCCGCGCCGATCTGAGTGCAGACGGCGTAAAGGTTGGCATAGCCAAGGGGAACGCGGAAGAACCCCCCGATCTGGCCGACACGGTAGGACTCCCCGCCGATCATGACCAGCGTTGATGGCATATCCTCGCGAAGCCGTACGCGGACTATAGCTCCTGTAACGGAAGCGACCTGGCCAATATATGTTGGATCAGCGAGCGGCATGATGAGCTAGACCGCCGTCATAGATTCGAGGAAGTCGCAGAAGGACCTAAAGTCTCCGATTTTCATCAGGCCTAACTTAGCTTCCTCATTTTCGGCGCCCTCTCCATCCTCAGAAGAATTGTCAGCTCTCAGCTCAAATGCTACTTCCATGAAAGCGGGGCATTCCACTGGTGCCCAAGCTGCCCGCCGCGCGCCTATGATGCCGGTATCTGGACCCATCACGATCATGTTAGGTCGCTGGTAAGCCCGCCTGATGAGATCGTTCTCCTCAGATAATTCTTCAAACTGAAGAGCGTATACGTGGGTTCTTGGCCTGTTCTCCAGAGCCCCGAATATGAGATTGTTTATGTGTTCATCTCCGAAACCAAAACCTGCCGCTATCAAAAGCGCATCATCCTGCTCAAGGAATCGGCTCAGACGGTCTGTAAAGGCAGAATAGGGCTGCTGTCGGGATTCATCGTATTTCTGAAATGACGGGTAGATCATTTCGCCCGCCGCATCGGGATCGCCCCGGACAACACGGACGCGAGCATCTTGCTCGATGCGCCGCCACGTGACCGAACCATGCATTTTCCAGAGTCTGGTCCAATTTGCACCAGGTGCGAACTCCAATCGGCGCAGGCTATCCGGGTGAAAGAAGGGTTGGAAGCTTCCGACAAAGCCGTCGAACGTCGGGATGCGTTCGGCCTCAAGGGCATGCTCGATAAGCACATCATAATTCACCGTAAATATCTCAACAGGATTCTGGCGCGATGTTTTGATCAGCCAACGGGCGAATTTGCGGTGTGGATACTCATTAGGAATTTTGCTTAAATTTGGGGTTACAATCTCGGCTATCGTCTTGCGCACAGATTCTTCAAGTTTTTCGATTTCATCCTTTCTTAGGCCCGACAACGTATCGGTGTTGCCCACGGCGTTGAGCATCATGCGCAAGCGCGAAAGAATATTCTCAACATTAGGGTCCTGCTTCATTTCTTTGTAATGCTCCTCGATCAACTGCCATGTCTCTTCATACTTTTTGCCTAAGCCACGCGCCTTTTCCCGGCATATCTTGGTCAATTCGGCAACGGCAGGTATGAGCGGCTGCGTCTTATCCTTGTCATCGGGCACCGCCACTCTGATCGCACAAGATGTGCCAGCACCTAAGAAGAAAGCGATAGGCTTGTCATGCCGCGCAAGATGGTCCCTCAGGCTGGAGAGTATTTGTTGAGCGTCATGCGTTTGCTGTGTATTGTTCATGCGGGCCCCTCCGGCATCACGATCAAGGTGTCAAGAGCATCCCGCAGAACGCGCATCGCACGACAATCGTCTTCGTTATAATCAAGAATGCGCTGGCGAATCGTAGGGTCACCCGTTTCTACCCACCTATGGAACCATTCGATCGAAGCCGCCCCCGAGGGATGCGTGTCGCGCCACGCAAAGCCGAGATAGTTAGCCAGTGTTTTGATTGAGAAGTCTCGTGTTGGCCATTCTGTGGCCTTCAGCACCACATTAGAATAGAGGTCCACGGCCCGTACCGGGTCGAATAGCGCCTCCAGTTCGTCCTCCTTGCAAACGTCCGGATATTTCTCACGTAGCTTTCGATAGATGGTTCGCTCGTACTTCGAGTAGTAGTAGATCACGCAGGGCTGGCTTTCCTGCATGTAGCGCCAAGCCTCGGCAAAAGCCTGCTTCTCAGCCTCTGCGGTTGTTTGCTCGGCGAAGAAAGTGATAAACCGTTCTGTGTCGTTGTCGCCGCCCCGCCGTTCGACAAAACCGTGCAGGTAACAGATGTTGCGCATGGGATCGACTTCGATGTCGAAGTACAGTTCCAGATCGGCGACCGGCAGCGTTACCGGTTCGCGGAGATAGGGCTTGGCCTTCTTCCCCGCCGTAATCAGCTTCGCTCGGGCGTGCAGCTTCTCTAGAGTCGCGAGACCTATGCCGGGGAAGATCGTTTTCTTGCCCGTGACAAATTCTGCGGGGTAAGCCTCGGCCAGGTCCCGTATCGTTGCGATACGTTCCATCATCACGTCACGCTTCGACCGGCCCAACTCAGGAATCAGCGTCAGATCGTTCGCATCGGTTAGGCGTGAGATACAAGCGCTGTACCAATGACAGAGCTTGCAAACCCCGCTATAGGCGGCAAGCGTCTCCGTGTTCTTGCCGACTATCGCCTGGGCCTCGGCGAGGCAATCCTGATAATCCTCCCAGAGCGTGCGTGGATTCCGTTTCCCGTATGGTTTTATAAAGTCATAGATGATTTCTTGGCCATCAATATCCCAGATAAAGCCACGTTTCCCGGCAGAAAGGCCCTTACGTTCCAGGATGTCTGTGTAGAGCCCGAGTTGCACCGCGTAGTGCTTCTTGGGTTTCGACAGGTCACCCGAGCCTTCCTCCCCTGCGCCTGACTTGATATCTCCAGCGACATACCCGTCACCCTCTTGGCGCAGCAGGTCCGGGTCTCCAAGAAGGCCTTCGGCCTGCATACGTCCACTGTAGATTAGCGGTTCGCCGCCATGCATAGCCTCAAAAGTCAGCCGTTCCTTTTCATCACCTGCGTATATTGAGAGATCGGTAAGGGGAATTTCCAGCCTCTCAATAACCTCTTTCTCATAGATGTTACCCTTCTCCCAAAGCAATTGAACAAACGGGTTTGGCTCATCGCGTTGCGCCTGGTCGGCGAAAAGGTCCATGGTCACGCGATGCGGACAAGAAACCAAATCGTAAAGCATTGAGGCGGTGACCGGCGCGGTCATGATTCAGCCCTCCTTGTACTGACGGAAATTGGTAGCAAGGTCGGCAAATGATTTTGGGCTGTATCTGTTGAAGCTCTCTTCGTCCACAAAGACGAAATCATAGGACACGTCCGACTGTGCCCGATTGATCTCCTCGCACCATGTCTTAGGAACACCAGCGTCCGACAATCGAAGTCACCTCGGCGAAGCCGACGCTCCAGCTTTCTCGTCGCTTTAAGGAGCGCTCGGATGATGACCAAATCCTCCCCCTGAATTCCGTTGGTCGGCTAGCCTTTGTCGACGTTGTAGAACAATAGCCTGTGCATCGTCAAAACTGCTCCGCCCACGAAATCAAGGACTTACGCTCCGCTTGAATTCCGGGCCGAAGACGGCGAAACTCCGCCGCTATGCTCAACGTTGTTGTCTTCCTCGTCTCACTTGGCGTCCGTGCCATTCGGGCGATGTGTCGGCGCCGCGCCGACCTGGTGTTGGAGAACGTCGCTTTGCGGCAGCAAGTGACGGCGCTGAAGAAAGAGCGCCCACGCCCACCGCTCGACGACACGGAACGGGCTTTCTGGGTTGCCCTTCGAGGTTCGTGGCCCGTGTGGGCGAGCCGCCTGCTCATCGTCCACGCGGACACCGTAGCCCGTTGGCATCGCGACCGATTCCGACGGTACTGGGCAAAGATCTCGCAGCGCCGCCATCCCGGTCGGCCTCGGATTGATGCCGAGATTCGTCGCGTCGTCCGCACGATGGCGCAAGACGGCTGGGGGGCGCCACGCATCCATGCTGAGCTCACCAAGCTCGGTTTCATCATCTCCGAGAGCACGGTGTCGCGATACCTGCCGCGGCGTCCCGCGGAGCCCGACCAGCTGAAACGATGGATGGCTTTCTTGCGCAACCATAAAGACGATATCGCCGCCGTGGATCTGTTCACCGTGCCCACCGCGTCGCTCCGGCTGCTGTACGGCTTCTTCGTCATCGAGCACGGTCGTCGGCACATCGTTCACTTCAACGCCACGTTCCACCCGACGTCTGCTTGGGTTATTCAGCAACTGCGTGAGGCGTTTCCCTACGACACCGCTCCGAGATATCTCATCTTCGATCGCGACTTCATCTTTAACGCTGCGGTCATCGAGTTCATCAAGGCAACGGGCACAAAACCCGTTCGCACTTCGTTTCGCAGCCCATGGCAAAACGGAACCGCGGAGCGGTGGGTCGGCAGCTGCCGTCGCGAGCTCCTTGAGCACGTCGTGGTTCTCGGTGCATGTCATCTCATCCGGCTCGTGCGAGCTTACATCAGCTACTATCATGAGGACCGTTGCCACTTGGGGCTGAACAAGGACACACCGAGCTTGAGAACGGTCACGCACCGACCGTCTCCTACGGCGAAAGTAGTCGCACTGCCGCGAGTCGGTGGACTGCACCATCGATACGAGTGGCGAGAGGCAGCCTGAGTCAGCTTGGTCGCTCGCGTTACTCGGCTGGTCGCCGAGAAGTTCGTCCTCAGCACCTTCCCTCGCGCGCTGACCACGCTCTCCAGCATGTGCTCGAGGGCGGTCCGGGCCCTAGAGTCCAGTCCCGGATCAATAATGATGATGGACACCGGATTTGAACTCGTTCGCGGAGCGCTGGGTGAAGTCCGTCAAAGAGGAATGTCTCTCGAAGCTCATCCTGTTCGGCGAGAAGTCGCTCCGTCATGCGCTTAGGGAGTACGTCGTCTACCATCATCATGAGAGGAATCATCAAGGCAAGGAGAATCTGCTGCTGTTCCCAGCCAGCGAACAGTTACCTCAGTCCGAGCGCAAGGTGCGCTCCCGTGAACGGCTTGGCGGGTTGCTCCGTTTCTACCATCGGGAAGCCGCATGAGTATTTTGACCTCACGGGTGTCCGCGTGGACGATGAGCAGGCGGCTCGCCCACACGGGCCACGAACCTCGAAGGGCAACCCAGAAAGCCCGTTCCGTGTCGTCGAGCGGTGGGCGTGGGCGCTCTTTCTTCAGCGCCGTCACTTGCTGCCGCAAAGCGACGTTCTCCAACACCAGGTCGGCGCGGCGCCGACACATCGCCCGAATGGCACGGACGCCAAGTGAGACGAGGAAGACAACAACGTTGAGCATAGCGGCGGAGTTTCGCCGTCTTCGGCCCGGAATTCAAGCGGAGCGTAAGTCCTTGATTTCGTGGGCGGAGCAGTTTTGACGATGCACAGCCGAGTTTTGGCACAGGACGGGCTTGCTCAGTTATTACCACCGCGACACCGCATAGGAGTTCGGGCGCGCAAGCTGGACGTAACGGATGATTTGGAGGAGAGGTCTGCTCGGGATCGCCTATCGCGGAGCCAGTGCCGCGTCGGCTGGTCTCCTCAAATTTCGAGAACGACTCTAGGATTCTAGCTTTCAACTCCGTTGGCGTTTTCGGACACAACGGAGTCAGTGTTCTTGTGAAGGCTCCTATTGGGCTGATGTGCTGTCAGCGTAAACTGGCCGCTTGACAAAATCGCGTGCGACCGACTCCGGTGTGAGCTTGTGCGTGTCTATCAACGACTGTACCTTTTCCTCTGAGAGCTCTTGGAGGTTGAAGTTTCTAAACTCAGAAATGAAAGCGATGATTCGTTTCTTGAATTTGGAAAGAAGGTTCGAATTCATTATTCCAACGTCATCGCTGACAAAGTAGGCGCCTTTTTGAACTTTGTGAGTAGGAATAATCATCACGCTGAAACAGTGCGCACCTTTGTACTTCTGCTGAAACCACGCTATCGAACCATTCAATTGCGCCGTCTCGTGCTTATTTATGTAGGACCTGGTTAGTTCTACCTGGTTCTTGCATTCGACCACCAGGAAAGAATTTTGTGCCAGGCCCCACAGATTGTCTGGTCCTTCTTTCCAGATCTTGTCCGGTCGATCATGTTCAAAGCCCAATATTTCACCTACGTTGTCCCATGCGCGTTCGAAGCGGTCTGCACGCACGCCAAATGAAAGTCCATCGAGCACGTCCGTTAGCGCGACGAGCAAATCTGCGTACGTGGTAAATTGGCCGACCCAATCGATAATGTTGGAAGTCCTTTTTAGGCTTACTACGTTGAGTTGTTTGAACGTCATTCCTATTCTGGGTTTGAGAAGATACCCGTTACGCGCGTGTGCGGTCTGCTGGAGCTTGTCAGCCTCGATCTCGCTGAGCGCGCGTTGGTATCGGGCCATATGCTGAAAGTACCAGCCGGTCTCGGCCTCATCCAGTTCGGACGTGTCGAGGTAGGATTGGACCGTTGCTGTAGCCTTGTCCACGTCGCCGCAGACGAAGCTCTTTTCTGCATCCAACTCCATGGAAAGCTGAGCCAGGAGTTCGTTCCCGTCGCTTTCAGATTGCACTGCGTCCATTCGCTCGACATAGAAGGCTTTCCAATCTTCGCCTCTTTTTAAGCATTGGCCGGCAAGGTCAATAAGTTCCTGCATCGAGACTTCGTCGCCCGCCTCCTCTTTGGCGTATTCTGCGACATCTAGGCCAATTTGGATTTGTGCGCGCGTCTGGCTCGACAGAAAACGCGTCATATCCTTCCGCGTGATATAGCGGACCAAATCCGGCCCTGTAATTATGAAGACGCAATAATCCTTCTCGCCTCTAACGCTTCGACCTAGACCTTGCTCGATCGTGCGAGCAAGTCTCGTCGCGACGAGGTCGCTTTCTGGTCGGACGCTCTCAACGTATTGGTCGATCAAATTTTCTGTCCAAGGGCGCGAGTCTATGATTAGAAGACGACACGCTTGATCTGGTAAGTCGATCCCGTCGTATCGGTTCGCGATGACCAACGTGCGCTCGCACTTTCCGTCTCTAAGTTTTTGTATTTCGGATTCGATTGTCTGACTTGTCGCGACCAATGCACCGTACTGCTCCCAGTCTTTGGAATTCTTGAAGCTGCGCGTAAGGGCCACAGCGCCCCACGCGCGTCTTTTCCTCTCTCTTGCGAATACGCGTACGATCTCCGCGCGGGTTAGCTTCTCACCTATCAACGACGGTATCAGAACCATCTTCTCGCCCGACCATTTTTCATGCTCGTAGATTAAAGGATTGCGGATCACGGCGGGTTCGACCCCGAGTCCCTTCACGAGAAACGCGTCGTCTGCGATGGTCGCTGACATGTAGACTCGATGCTTTGCACTGGTGAAAGTTCCGAAGTCTTCGAGCGGGGCCAGGTATGGCTCGATCTCTAGGCCCGTGCCAGAAATCACGCACTGACAGTCGGCGATTCGGTCCCGAAGCAAGGGCCAAACAAACCTGAGCGTGTCCGTGTCCTTATACTTCGAAAGAATCGCCACAACGTCTTCATGCTTGTCGTCCCAATCCCAATACGGCACCAGGAGGGTCGTACCAGCTTCCCCGGCACGTAGGTCCGCGTAGGTACCCATTCCCTGTTCCTTGAGCGACTTGTCAAAAAGGTCACGAATCATGCCGTAAGCCGGTTCCTTTGACGCAAGCGTTATCTTCGTCGCAGCCCGAATGGAATCGATGCAAGTATGTGCGTCGTCTACAAGGAGTGTCGACACAGACGTGGAGTTCGCGCGAAGTCCAAATTGTGTCTTTCCGTTAAATAGTTTTTGGACGTGCGTGACGAGAATAGCGTCAGCGTTATAGAACTCCGAAGGAAGCGCGCCTTCCGTCGAGCAAACCTTGATCCCGAACTGGCGCGCCTGGGTGCAAGTGTGGGCCGCTAGGAATTTGTTGGGACACAAATAAAGGACCGGCTCTTGCAACTCGTTGAGTCTTGATTGCAGCATGATCATACCGATCAGAGTTTTTCCTTGGCCAGTATTTAGTTTGAGGATAACGTCCTGGTCCTCTCGATGATGCGCGAACCATTTCTCAAGAATGGCCTCTTGTATCGGACGCAGAGGTCCTTTGTCACTCTCCCGATCGAGAGCCGAGTAAATCTCGAGTGGTTTTATGGGGCGAGAGAGTTTCTTCTTGCCTAGACGCTTTTTGAAGTCAACCATTCATCTTCTCGGGTTCGCGCGGAGGACGTTTCCCTAATTTGGCTCCAGGTGGATGACAGCTCGTTGTCAAGCATAACTGTTTCGCCCGTTTGGTCAAAATACTCGAAGGCCCAGGGGGGCAGCAGTTTGCAGCTTCCCAAAGGCCGCTTGAATCGGCCATCGCGGTCGGATACGTATTCCAGTTCAGCGGAATGAGTCGCGATGGACTGGAAGACCATGCTAGCCTACATCTCAGGATCCGTGGATGAGGAGTTGCTCCTGCGCACCGAGTATCTTGTGGCCGAGAATCGAGTTCTTCGAAATCAGATCCAGGGTTGCTTGCGCCTGACCGACGGCGAACGGCGGTCTCTGGCCGAGATCGGCAAGCGTCTGGGTAAGCAAGCCCTTGATGAGATCGCTAGTATCGTCAACCCCTGTATTGGTTCAGCGTGAAGATGACAGCGAGGTTGGACGTTAACGCAACGCCCGGCGGCAGGATGTCCCCTATCGCCCCAGGGATCGTACCAGAGTGCTCGGGGGCGTCAAGGGTAAAGCGCGCTGCGCGCGCCGGCTTCGCCGCCCTTGACGCCTGTGCCTTCTATTTATTCATCCGCCAGCCCATGGGTCGGAAGTCAGCCCTGCGGCGCGAAATACCCTGGATTCTGCGCGGATTCCAAGGGCTTCTAAGCTGCTGATTTGTGGTCTATTTCTAAAGGGCCGAGTTTTGGCACAGGACGGGATCGATGCTCGCAAAGCCTATGACGAGCTCGTCGCCAAGTGGACGCCTCTCGCGCCGGCCGTCGTCCGAAGCCCAGAGGAGGCCGGTAATCAGCTGCTGACCTTCTACGAATTCCCTCGTGCCATGTGGAAATCGATTCGAACGACCAATGCTCTGGAGAATCTCAACCGCGAGTTTCGACGCCGGACGAAAACCCAAGCGTCGTTCTCCAGCGAGGAGTCCGCGGTCGCTTTGCTGTTTGGGCTTATCGCCTCTGGCCAGATTCAACTACGACGCATCGACGGCTACCAACGTCTGAGCGAGGCTCTCGAACACGCGGAGGTTACCGCCTGATATGATACTCTGACGACGGAGTGGAGGGCGCCGTTCTTTTTCCACGGACCTCGGGACACATCCCTTCACGAGGCGCCGATGTCCTCTACCTTCACATGGCTCGATAACAGCGAGAGCGACCGCCGGCGCGCGCTAGAGGTCATCGACCTTTTTGCTCAGCCAGGCACGCTGGATGAGCTGGGCATCGGGACGATCCGTGATGCGCTCGCGGATCAGATGTTTCCCGGAACGAGCACGATCCAAACGCGGGCGCGCTACTTTCTCTTCATCCCGTGGATTTACCTGGATCTCGAGCGTCGACGAGTGCCATCCGCGAAGATCTCCGAGCTTGCTCGCCAAGAAGAGATTCGGCTGGCTCGGAGTCTCGCAGAGAACGAAGCGGATGCCAGCGGTGTGATTGGAAAAGAGGCGGGACGTCACCTGAAGCGGCTTCCGTCCGCGATCTACTGGAGTGGGCTCCAGCGATGGGGCCTCCGACAATCTCGGGCATCACAAGACAGCTACCATCGTTCGCTCGATCGCCTCTACGCAGACCAACGCGCGTGGCGCGAAGCGGGTCATGATCGCGAAGGTCAATCGGCTCCACCAGGCATCTGGCATCCTCACATCCCAGACCCGCCCAGTGATTTCCCCGACGCTGTCAACTTTACGCTCGGCAGGGAGGAAGTCGAATACTTGCAGGATCGTATCCGCGCGCAGGCGCGAGGATCGCTTCTCGCTCATCTCATAGACGAGGGCGCCGTGGGGCCGCGTGTGGCATTTCCATGGTTACATCCCGTCTGTGCCGAGCTTCCGCCGCGACTACGCGAGTTGCTTGGTCACGCTCGCAACTTCGCAGAGGCGCACCACGGAGCTGCACTTCTCTACAATTTGATGCTCGCCGAGAAATTTCCCTTGCCGGAGCGCGTGGAACAGTATCGGGAGATGCTCGCCGGGTGGGCCGCGTTGGTTTCGGAGCGTAGTGAAGTTTTGCGTGGGTGGGATCGAGAGAGGTTTTGGGACTTGGTCCAGATGGAGAACGGCCGCCCGATCCCGCCCGCGCACCGGCAATTCGTAGACGATTGGTTTGAGCTATTGCAGGCCGCCTCCCAGCCCGGAGCACTTGTTGAGAGCGAAACGGCCCGGCAGTTGATTGAGGTGAGGGAGCGTGCACTCAAGCGCGGGCGAGCCCGCCTTGCGCATCGCGAATACCTAGAGCGCTGGGGCGGCACTTCTGGTGCGGGGCTGCTCAACTACCGATGGAGTACGGTGCAGACGATAGTTTCGGACATACTCGACGGGCTTGGAGCGGCGGCGCCACATGCTACAACCGAGTAGTCGCCGTCTCCTGCTCGACGGGCTTCGGCCATCCGGAGGGTATCGGCTCGACCGGGCGGTGGGCACTTCGTACACCCTCGATCTCTTGGCTCTCCTGACCGCACCTTTGGCGTTTACTTTCTTTGATTGGGAGGATGAGAAAGGGCGACCGATGGCAGACCCCTTGGCACTGCTCGAGGCAGTCCGCCGCCATGCGCAGCGCATCCATCTTTTCTGTCAGGCTGGACGGGTGAAGGTTCCGGCTCCGGGGCAGACGCTGCTCGCGTACCTTGAGGATTCAGTCTTCGAAGTCGAGGCACCGCACAAGGGTGGTGTCTTCCATCCGAAGGTCTGGCTGCTACGCTACGTCGCCACCGACGACGGGGAGCCCGTTCGGTACCGGCTGCTCTGCCTATCGCGCAACCTCACGTTCGACCGCTCATGGGATACGGCCTTGGTCCTGGACGGCCATCTCACTAAACGCCGCAATGCTTTCGGCGTCAATCGCCCGCTGGGCGAGTTTTTTTCCGCGCTCCCGAAGATGACGCTTCATCCGCTGCCTGCGGAGGTTGCCTCTGGGATCGAGCAAATGCAGGACGAGGTGCGGCGTGTGGAATTCGAGTTGCCCGAAGGTTTTGAAGAAGTGGCGTTTCACCCGCTCGGGATGCATCCGCGCGCGCTCTGGCCATTCCCCAAGAACCGACGGCCTTGCGTGATCGTTTCACCTTTTGTGACCTCGAGCACGATTGATCGCATTGCGGCTAGGCGAAAGCGAGTCGTACTCGTGTCCCGGCCAGAAGAGCTCGAAAGACTTCCTCGTGAGACGTTGCATGATCTCGAGGTCTACACCCTTGCCGAAGAGGCAAATGCCGATGCCGAGGGAACGGAAGTCGATCTCGCCTCCGAGGGTAACGAAGCAACCATTTCTGGTCTCCACGCCAAGCTCTTCGTCATCGACGATGGTTGGAATGCTTGTGTGTGGACAGGATCCGCCAACGCGACCGTTGCGGCTTTTCAGCGCAACGTCGAATTCCTGGTCGAGCTCGTAGGAAAGAAGACCCGTGTCGGCATCGATGTGCTGCTGGGAGAAGGAGGTGTACACAATGCTCCAACATTGCGCGATCTCCTTCAACCTTTCACGCCGAGCGGGGACGTGCCCCCTTCCACCGACGAAGCGAAAGCTGAATTGGAAAGACGGCTGAACGTGGCACGCTCACAGATCGCTGCAGCAAAGCTCACGGCGAAGGTTTTGCCGAATGCGGACGACCGCACGTACAGCATCGATCTGGTTCGGCGCTCTTCCGGTGCTATTGTCCCGGCGGGTTGTAGTGTGCGTGTCTGGCCGACGTCGCTTCGTTTTGAAGCGTCGGTGGCTCTCGAAGCACGGTCGAAAAGCCGGGCCGTCGCACGCTTCGAGATGCTCTCGTTCGCGGCGTTGACGAGCTTCTTTGCATTCGAAATAAACACCTCGTACAAGAATCAAGATGCGCAGGTTCGCTTCGCACTCAATCTTCCACTCGAGGGAGCACCCGAAGACCGCCGGGAGGGTTTGTTGCGGGCGCTCTTGCAAAATCGCGACCAAGTTATGCGGCTCCTGTGGATTCTGCTTTCGGAAGGCGAACTCTCGGCCTCTGACTTTGTCGCTGCCGCGGGGGGGAGTAGAAACCGTCCAGGTCAACGAGGTTTCGGTGACTCTGGTTTCCCACTACTCGAGTCGCTCCTCAAGGCGCTGGGCCGCGATCCGGAACGGCTGGACGAAGTGGCGCGGCTAATCGCAGATCTTCGGCGGACACCAGAAGGACAAGATCTTTTGCCCGATGGTCTCAACGCCATCTGGGATCCCATTTGGGCCGTGCGCGAGGAGCAGACGCGGGAATCAGCGAGCGATGGCGGGGGTAAAGAGTGACCGCTACGTTCAAGTGGCCCGATACCGAGGAGATCCTGTCTCAGCTCAAGGGCTTTCAACGCGATACAGTAGAGTTCGCCTTTGAGCGCCTCTACCTTGCTAAAGATTCGAGTCGTCGCTTCCTTGTGGCGGACGAAGTGGGCCTTGGGAAGACACTCGTGGCCCGCGGCGTGATCGCCAAGGCGGTGGAGCATCTCCGCAAAGAAGGCATCGAGCGTATCGACGTTCTCTACATCTGCTCGAACGCGGAGATCGCTCGACAAAACATCAATCGCTTGAATCTGACGAGGGACCGACGTTTTGAGCTCGCGACGCGGATCACGCTGCTGCCGACTATTCTGCACGACCTTCGAAACAGTCCACTAAACTTCGTCTCTTTCACGCCAGGGACCTCATTCGACCTGAAGTCGAGCCTTGGCCGCAGCGAGGAACGCATCCTCCTTTACTGGATGATTCGCGAGGTCTGGGGAAACCACGGCGCCGGAGCACTGAACCTTTTTCAGGGAAATGTTGGCAACGCCGGTGGGTTTCGGAAGCGAATTCGTGCGTTCGATCAAAGCTCGATCGATCAAGAAATCCAAGTCGCGTTCTCGAAGGCCCTCGGCGATGCGTGCCGCGGTACTCGGGATGGACGGCCGGGCCTCCGTGCGCGGTACGAGGAGCTGTGCGATCGCTTCTCCTACGCTCGCAAGAGCAAGCGGCCTCGCGAAGATCGCAAGATGCGTGCGCACTTGATCGGTGAGCTTCGCGCACTGCTCGCGGCCGTCTGCCTCGAGGCTCTAGAGCCGGATCTCATCATTCTCGATGAATTCCAGCGCTTCAAGCATCTGCTCTCCGGAGAGAGCGACGCGGGGCGGCTTGCGCGTGAGCTCTTCAACTACGCCGATGATGTCAGTCAGGTGCGTATGCTCCTTCTCTCTGCCACTCCTTACAAGATGTACACGCTTCGACACGAGCGAGATGAGGACGATCACCACGCCGATTTCCTCTGTACGGTCGAGTTCTTGCAGCAGTCTTCCGAGAGCACAACGCGCTTCGCGCTTCAGCTCAAACACTTTCGCCGAGAGCTCTACCGCTTGGGTGAGGGCGGGGAGTACGAGATCTCGGCCCTGCGAGACGAGATCGAAGACTCCCTTCGCCGCGTGATGTCGCGAACCGAGAGAATCGTCGAGCCAGGTGAGGATGGCACTCGCGGAGACATGCTGAAGGAAGTGTTCGCACAGGGTGTCACCTTGAAAGCTGAGGACGTGCACGCTTTTACACAGCTGCAGCGGGTGGCGTCGGCGCTCGGTCAGCCGCAGGTCGTCGAGTATTGGAAATCGGCCCCTTTTCTTCTGAACTTCATGCATCAGTACAAACTAAAGGAGAAATTTCGCGAGCAAGCTGAGTCACACGAAAACAGAACCAACCTCGCCCAGTTGCTCGAAAAGGCGAACGAACTTCTCCTGCCGTGGAATCGAATCGAGGCGTACGAACGTGTGGAACCAGGCAATGCGCGTGTGCGCAACCTGGTACGTGAGCTCGATAATTCTGGTGCTTGGCGGCTCCTCTGGATGCCGCCATCACTTCCGAGCTATCAGCTCGGCGCTGACTACAAACGTGCCGCAGACACCGGCCTGACTAAGCGGCTCGTTTTCTCAGCCTGGACCGTTGTTCCGCAAGCGCTCGCGACGCTTGTCAGCTACGAGGTAGAGAGCCGGATCTTTACGCGCTTCGAGAACAAACCCGAGAACACAATCGAGGCCCGCCGACGGCGCCGACCGCTATTGCGTTTTGCGCGTACCAACGAGCGGCTCACAGGAATGCCTGTGCTCGGCATCCTGTACCCCAGCTTCACTCTTGCCTTACTCGGTGATCCGCTCGCGCATATCGGCGCCGACTCGGCGGCCCCGCTTCTGACACTTGCGGCCGTACTCGAACGTATAGGAGACACAATCAAGGATGCCGTGGTGCCCTTGACACGCGCCAGCCCGACGACCGGGCCGGAAGACGGGAAATGGTACTGGGCGGCGCCGATCCTCTTGGATCTGAGCGCCAACCGCGAGGCCGCCGAGACGTGGTTCGCGCGAACCAACCTGCCGAGCCTCTGGGCTGGGGACCAAAAGGACGAAGATACAGACAGTGAGTCGCGCTGGGAGGACCACGTTGGCGAAGCGCGTAAGGTGGTTCGCGACGAGCTTCAGCTCGGTCGACCGCCGGCAGACCTGCACGAGGTGTTGGCAGAGGTCGCCTTGGCCGGCCCAGGTACGACTGCCTTGCGTGCGTTGGCCCGAGTAGCCGGAGGAGGAGAGCGCTTGGCCTCCTCGGCGGTCCGTGATGGGGCGGCGCGGGTAGCATGGAGCTCCCGAACCCTCTTCAGCCAGCCTGAGGCAACGGCGTTAATCCGGGGAGGCGTCGAGGAGGGTACTCGAGAAGCGTCCTGGCCGTACTGGCGGCTCGTGGTACGGCACGCCGCGAATGGTGGGTTCGGCGCTGTGCTAGATGAGTACGCCCACGTGTTGCGAGAT
Organism: Candidatus Marinacidobacterales bacterium; assembly: GCA_965219415.1. Taxonomy (GTDB): domain Bacteria; phylum Acidobacteriota; class Vicinamibacteria; order Marinacidobacterales; family DATDRI01; genus CBDCNP01. Next base: position 3,558,133 of record CBDCNP010000002.1, on the reverse strand, counting down.
TCGCTCGGTTTGTTTGGAGAGCCTTCTGAGGAAACGACGCAAGACTTGGCAGAAGCCATGCGGAACACACTCGCACTTCGTACCTCTCGGCTCGACGTTGACGAAATCCGTGCGAACCGAGCGCGCGGCGAAGTAAGTATCGAGAACCGTTCACTTCGTGCCCACTTCGCCATGCGCTTCGGTAGCGACAAGAGGGAGGCCGAAGAGGCGGCACAACGCGCGGACCAGGTCCGCGCAGCCTTTAACTCACCCTTCTGGCCCTTCGTGTTGGCGACCACATCGGTGGGCCAGGAAGGCCTAGACTTCCACTCCTATTGCCACGCCGTCGTTCACTGGAACTTACCGTCGAATCCTGTTGACCTCGAGCAGCGGGAGGGGCGTGTCCACCGTTACAAGGGCCACGCCATCCGAAAGAACGTGGCGCGGGAGTTCGGGCGAGCAGCGATGGCGGCCATGGACGGAGATTCGGATCCTTGGCAGCGCACCTTCGAGCTGGCTAATGAGGAGCTTGGCGAAGGCGACCATGGTCTTGTTCCGTTCTGGGTGTTTTCACCGGAAGGGGGAGCGAGAGTGGAGCGCCACGTGCCAGCACTTCCTTTGTCGCGCGATCGCGTTCAGCTGGAGGACCTGCGCCGCTCGCTCGTCGTCTATCGAATGGTATTCGGCCAGCCTCGGCAAGACGACCTCCTCGCTTATTTGCTTGAGACACTCGGCCCTGACGAGATCGAGCGCTTCGAGCCCCTCCTGCGAATCGATCTGACGCCTGCCGGTCTTCAAACCCGTAGTTCAGGCTAGTCGTTTTCAAAGTAGTCGCTGTCGATCTGTGGCACCTCGAGTGTTTTGATGCTGACACCCACGCCGTGCTCTACCATCAATGTGGCCAAGCGAGGACCGTCAATAAGAACGATCGAGCCCTTCGCCTGTGCCGCCGCCGCGACGGCTGGGGCAGAAATGGCTGTGCTCCGCAAAAAGTCGATCCAGCGGTACGCGATCTTCTTTTTTGCGGATCACAACTAAGCTGCTGATTTATGGTCTATTTCAAAAAGGCCGAGTTTTGACACAGGACGGGGTCCGTTCGCGTTTTCGGACAGGACGGGGTCGGTCAGCTAGCTTTTCGTCAACTTGACAGTACCCTTTGAGAGCAATCCTCGGGCTGCAAATGTCCTGGAAGCGGCCCGAGGCCGCCTTGAGGCTTCCATTCCGGAGATCAGAACTCGGGTCCAGAGCCAACTGTCGAGGTTACAACTCCAGCCCAAGGAAACAGTGGCTGATTCTCGTTCGCGTCCGGAGATATCGACACGCCGGCCACTCGAGACCGGGTCGTACGCAGAAGTCACTCTGCGAGATCCAGAACTCGGATGGTTCGGAATCGCGGATCTGATCAGCCTTAGTGAGGAGCATTGCGAGATACGTGATTTCAAGACAGGCCAGCCGAGTGATGACCATGCGTTTCAACTCCGCGTCTACGCCCTGTTGTGGTGGCGTGACCCTGAGCGAAACCCAACTAGGCGGCGCGCTACAAAGCTCGTCCTGACATATGGGAATAAGGACGTGTCAGTAAGTGTTCCGGAGAAACCAGAACTTGAATCGTTAGCCCGCGAACTCGCAACGCGAGGTCGCGCGGCGAGGGCATCGGCGAGCGTAACGCCGCCTGAAGCTCGACCTGGCCCTGAGAAGTGCCGGTACTGCAGTGTGCGTCACCTGTGCGAGGCGTATTGGCGACCGTCGACCCAGAGATTGCTAGTAGCAGAGGCCGACGAACACGACGTTTTTGGAGACGCGCAAGTTGTTGTGGAGTCGCGACACGGCCCTAGGAGTTGGGATGCGCATGTTGAGGTCTCCAAGTCAGTGCCAGCAGGCGAGCCACTTCTCTTACGCACAAAGGTCGAAGCGCCAGGATTCGGAGTAGGCGATCGTGTTCGCGTCCTAGATGTGCAGTTCGCACGACCAGAGGTTGATGATGTGGGCAGCAAGGAGCCTGTTGTGGCGACCATGGGTGCCGCAAGCGAGGCCTTCGTCGTTCCAGGTGGCGGATAGGGCCGTGATCACTAGGTTAAGTCATGGCGCAGCCCGTCGTGTCCAAAAATACAAACGGACTCAAGATCGGCACGCCGGGACGTTTCGGAATAGACGTGTATACGCTTGGTTGGGCGATGGGAGCTAGAATCCTCGGCGTTGTGTCCAAAAACAGAAACGCGTCGCCAAGCCCTTGATGGTTGAGCTCTCCAGAATGTTGAGCTCTCCATAATAATGATAGATGAACTCGGCGACGGCCCGGCGCGTGGGTCTTAGAGTTCGTTTGTATTTTTGGACACGACGGGGACGGATCCTTCGGCGACATTGATGGATTCACCTAACCCGTCCTGTGCCAAAACTCGGCTGTGCCTTCTATTTATTCATCCGCCAGCCCCATGGGTCGGAAGTCAGCTCTGCGGCGCGAAATACCCTGGATTCTGCGCGGATTCCAAGGGCGTCTAAGCTGCTGATTTGTGGTCTATTTCAAAAGGGCCGAGTTTTGGCACAGGACGGGGTCCATTGGTACAACACGCAACGACTCTTGGAGCCGATCGGAAATGTCTCCCCCGTCGAGTACGAGATGAACCACTATCGGTCGCAGGAAGGCTCGCTAGAGATGGCGAGACTCAACTAAAACAGTCTCCGGAAAACCCGGGGCGGTTCACCTTCCAGCTTGTCCCGCGTTTCTCTGGCGGTTTCGTCCCCGTTGGCACCGGCGATGTTGAGCCACATGCGCGCGAGTACGGAATCCTTAAGGACGCCCTTCCCTAGGGCTTACATAATCCCGAGGTTGTTCTGCGCAACGGCGAGGCCGTCTGGTCCAAATACTCGAACGCCCAGCGGGTCAGCAGTTTGCACCTTCCCAAAGGCCCGAGGTCGTGAGTTTGTTCGTGTTTTTGGACACGACGGGATCACACTTGACTCGGTATGACTTTCCGTACGTCCTTCAGTCTAAGATGGCATTCCTCTGCGGTGCCGCCGAAGATATGGGATCTGACGAAAGGTGACTCGTTGCACCTTGACGATAACGACTCCTCGATGTCATTCAAAATGCGACCTCCGTTCTCCTGGAAGTACCAGAACGCGCTGTCCGGTAGCGGAGTTGTCCCGGAGTGGGCGTGGACGTAGGCAAGTGTCAGGAGAATCTCAAGTTTGTCGAAGATCAACGTGTACCGGGTATCGCCGTTATTCCCAGTGCAAGCAACGTCGAGCAAGCCGCTTCGAAGCCGCGCATCCGCGCGTTGACAGCGTCGTCATCCCCCCTTGAGGGATTACCGGTGAATGCATCGTCGGAGGTTGTCTCGACCACCTGCTCGACGGCATCGTCGAGGAGATCGGACAGCCGAATCCGATGCCGGGATTCGGCGAAGTAGCCCTTCAGACTTGCGACAGCCGCTTCGGTGGACAGTGGATGCGGCCGTGCGAACTCCTCGAGGGATTCGACATGCTGCTGGAGGGCACCGAAGAAATCGTCAGCGTCCTTGATCGGAATCAACTTGGCCCCACGGTGCTCGATCAAGCTCCAGGCCTCGCCTGTAACTTCTCCACGCGCCACCCAGTACGTCGTGAACCGCCGCGATGACGCACGGTACAACGCCTTGCGCAGAGCTCCGTCCCCAAGCCGCTGACCAGCCGCAAACAACTAAGCCGAATTCGTCGAAGACGCGATCCAGCAGGCGACTAAACTCCGCGGGATACGAATCGAGCTCTGCCTGGGTATTCCTGATCCGCGTGTCGAGGTAGTCACCGTGCAACTTGACGACGCAGCAGCGCGTGTGAATCAGCGGCAACGCGCCCTGTAACTGATCCGGTGTGGTCAGCACTGCCGGTGCCACACCAGCGTCGTCCAACGCCGTCTCGATCAGGCGGTCGAAGTTCGTCGTGAGAATGACCCGAATGAAGCCCTTCGCAGCCAGCGCTGCGATGGCTCGGTGTGTTGCGGTCGGCTGCTTGGTGCCCTCCTCACGGTCGTCCGCGCTCAGCTCGAAGTAGCCGCGCAACAACTGCTGCCGTTCGGCCGCCGTCCCGCAGAGCGCGTCCAGTAGGTCCGAGTAGTCCGCCTCCTTGCTGAATGCGCTCCAGTACCACCGTTCCGGATCCGGATCGCACGTCTCCTTGCGGAGTGCCGCGAGCTTCCGCACCAAGTCGAGCGTAATCTCCCAGCCCGTGGGGATCTTCGCGGCCCGCGATACGCCCGATCCGGCCAGAACCGCATAGACGCCGGGACTGGCATGCATCGAGAACGCCAGCGACTCCGTTGGACTGATCATGCGGCGAACCTCCGCGCGCTCCGCGGACTCAGACGCCGTAACGACCAGACCCAGGTCATCGACGCTCCTGCCCGCTCATGTCGTAGCTGCTTCGCAATCCGTCCTACTCCCCCCGCACCAGCATCGGACCGGTCATGGCATCGAGGGTCAGATAGTACGACCCGGAACGTCCCGACATCGTACACCACACCATCCACCCGATCCGAGAGCGACCGATGCGGCTGTCGTGCGTCGAACTCGCGTCGATGACCGCGCCGATGAACGTCCCGATCGCGCCCCGGATCCCGGTCGCGTCCCCGAACCAGATCATACCTCTGGTCCCGGTCGGAAACCGGCGGGTCCTGGGACCAGTCCACGTCGAGTTTCATCGGTTCAGACCGACCGTCGCCGCCATGACCGGGGTCATGAATCGCTGTGAGATACCTCCGGCCCCGTCGTGTCCAAAAACACGAACGAAGTCAGGACCGGCGCGTGTGCTCCGCAAAAAGTCGATCCAGCATTGATTGCGCGGTTTAGACCTGCCATGCTTCGCTGCTTCGTGCTGGTCGACCCGACGACGCCATCGTCGGCTTTGCGGGAGGAAGCTTCGCTCAAGCCTTGGCGGACCCTGTTTGAGGCTCAATTCGAGAGCGAGCATCAAGGAGGCCCGGGTCGCACCTGGACCAGAACGTGCTAGGCCGCTACACCGCGGTCGCCCCGGCCTCGATTCTGGGCCTCTCGGGTGGCCTCTTTTCCCGCCGCCCGCATGGCTCGATCAGCGCCTACTCCCTTATTTGGCGCAAACTTGGCACTCGAAAATCGCGATTAGAGACGAATATCGAAAATGAGGCCCATTCGGCCCTTCTAGCGCGTCTCTGGTGACACCTGATCCTGCAAAACCCCGCCAACCGCGCGGAAAATCTCACGCGTCTCTGCAGTGCCACAATTGGCCAGACTGGGTGGCGGATGGTGCAGTTTGGAGCTATCCGGTCTCGATTGGAAACCCTGAAAAACAGAGAATTAACAGAGAATATAGACACAAACCTGACCTCCGGAGGGCGTTTGGGCTGGAATGAGTACTAAGGATGCAGGGCAGGTCGCAGGTGCAAACTGCTGACCCGCTGGGCCTTCGAGTATTTTGACCAGATGGGCTGTTCGACGTTCCCGACGCGCTGCGCCGTGCTCCGCTGCGAAGCGTCACGCACCGCCGGCAGACCAGAGATTAATCAAGTTCGGGCCGCGCGGATGAATAAATAGAAGGCACAGGTGCCTGACGTTCAGGGAGATGTTCGTGTACACCCGACATCCTTATGTATGGTGTTCGCCGACACAGGCAAGCCAACTGACACTAGCATTCAAACGCGGCGTAGCAACACTTGATGGCGGAAGCACCGCACAGGACGAGATCGTCCCTCCGCCAGGGTCGGCGGAGGGACACCCAACATCAAATATTGCGGTTCTAACCTTCTTCCACAGTAATCGTTATGCTTTGGCAGAGGCCGGGCTCTTCGAGGGTAACGTGCTCGCCATCGCCGACCTGGATCGTGAGCATGTGCTCACCCGCCGGCAGTTGCATATCGATGACCGCCGAGCCATCGCCGAAGTGAACCCACGGGTCCGCTTCTGGAATCGCCTCGCCTGCAGGAAGGCACTCGGTGTTGAGGCTGATGTGATGGTGGCCTGCGCCTTCGTGAATATCGCCCTTGGGCTCGATGGTGAAGTTCTCGTGGCCGAACTCGAAGCTCACCGGTGACGTCACCGTGGCGCCGTCCTCGGGTGTGATAAAGAAAATGCGCGGAGCGCCCATGCTCTCGCCACTACTTTCTTCAGCCATGGGCTCTTCCATCAATTCTGGCTCGGCAGCTTCCTCACCCGAGTCGCCGCCTCCGCCGCACGCGATGGCAAGAGCGAGCACCATCAGGCAGAACAAAACTGCAGCAAAGCCCAAAAGATTATCGGTGCGGGGGTATTTCCTCATTTCGGAATCTCGTCCTCGTCGTTTAATGATTCAGTGTGGGATGTGCGTCCGGCCCTTTATGCCGTTTACAACAAGGTGTGATGCTAGAGGAAAGGCGGCGCGGATGCAAATCGGGCATAATCGCGAGTCGAATGCCGGGCCACCCGTTGTGTCCAAAAACAGAAACGCGTCGCCAAGCCCTTGATGGTTGAGCTCTTCATAATGATGATAGATGAACTCGGCGCCGGCCCGGCGCGTGGGTCTTAGAGTTCGTTTGTATTTTTGGACACGACGAGGTCGCAGGCATCAATGAAGCCACGTTCTACGCCTGGATCGCGCGTGGGGAGAAGGCAAAGAGCGGCCTATTTCGTGAATTTCATGAGTCTCTCAAGTGGGCCGAGCGGACTTCGAATTGGCCAACCTCGAACTCATCCAGCGGAACTCCACCGAGGAGACGAAGATCGTCTGGCAGACCCGTGTTCCGCAAAAAGTCGATCCAGCGTCGATTGCGCGGTTTAGATCTGCCGTGAGAGGGGAATACGCAGACACTAAGCTGTTGATTTATGGTCTATTTCAAAAGGGCCGAGTTTTGGCACAGGACGGGGACGGGTTTGAGCTTGGGGAACCATACATCGTTTTTCTTTGACAGGAATCTTAAGACATCACCCATCACCAACAGCAAACAGCGCAAGCACCCGCTTGAGAAGGACGCGCCCGAGCCTCGCCGGGTAGAGTCACCGGCGATGGGCAAAGTCAGTGCCATTCCAAAGGTCGGTGGTCTCCATCATCATTACACTCGACGCGCTGCTTGAGCCGATCCGCTCGGAACGGCTGCCGGACTTCGCACCAGCTTACACCTCTACCCCTGAGTAGAGCCGACGCCGACTCTTAAAACGTCCCACATGAAGACGACCAAAGCATCCTGGTTGCAGGAAGTTCGCCAATCTCATACAGCTCGAGTTTATGGAAGGGACAGGTACGCCGCTCGTCGTGCATCGTCGTCGACTCCGAGGAGCAGGCACTCCTAGAGTGCGGCGATCTAATTGCTCCGATATCAGAGGGTGAGCTCGCGTGGGACGAGGTCTCGGAGCTCGGTCAGCTGGCGTGTGGGAAAGCGTCGGGTCGCCGGACGGAGGAAGACATTACGCTTTTCGAATCGCAAGGAATCTCGATCGAGGACGTCGCGGTCGCTCGCCGGGTTCTTGAGTTAGGACGCGAGCGTGGAGTAGGCCAAGCACTACCCTTTTGACTTGGGAGTTTCTTCCAGCAAGGTGCGCGTGATTTGCTGCCCATGCTCAAGCACTTCCTCCAGACGACTTTGAAAGTGGATGCGGTTGGCCAGCTCCGCTAGCGGCCCGAGCGGGAGCTCATACTCGATGATGTCGGTCATGCGCGTTCCGGGCCCTTCGGGGGTGAACACGTGAGTGTGGCGGTAGCTCTGAAAAGGCCCGGCTGCCTGAACGTCCACGAACTGTGAAGGGGCTGCGTACTCGACGATCTCACCGGTCCAGTCGAACCGTAAGGGACCGACGTACATCGCGTACTTCAAGACGGACCCTCGCTTCAGGCTCTTGGGCACCTCGACGATGTCGACTCGAAGATAAGCAGGAAGGATCTTTGGGAGGTTACGTGGATCGTCGTGGAATTGAAAGACCAGCTCTGTCCGGCTATCGATTAGGGTAGTTCGCTCGACTCGACTCATGACTGGTCGGTCTTCCCTCGTTCCAGTGCTACCCTCACGTTTTCCAGTCCGGTGCTGACTAGCTCTTCAAGTTTCTCTCGTACATAGAGTTTGTGGGCGAGCGAACTGAGAAGTCCATGAGGCATCTGATACTTCAACAGCTCGCGGACCCACGTCGACGTCCCTTCCGGCTTGAAATGACGCTCATGGCTCCATTGTGTGAATCGACCACGGCGCTGAACGTTGACGAAGCGCGCGGGTGGTTGGTATTCCGACACCAGTGCTTCCCAGCGGAACTCCAGTGGCCAACCGCGAAGACGGTATCCGAAGATTGCCCCGGGTCGAAGATCTTTCGGGAGCCGTTCCAGCTCGACGCCCGATGTGCTGGAGGTGATGAGCCGAAGGTTTTCCGGAGTGTCGTAGAACGCGAAGACCTCGCCGATTGGCCGTGCGATCTTGGTGCTGCGCTCGATGTGGAAGCTCCTTTCATTCCCCATGGGGGCCCCTATCCTATGTCTGGGGGCTGTCGGAATTCAACGAGGTACTTAACAGTGGTAGGAGTCGGGCCGTAGCCTGTTCGACTTGCTCGATGGCCTTTTGGCGAGGTTTGTCAGTCAGCTGTCCATCATCATTATTTGTCCGGGACTGGACTCTAGGCCCGGACTGCCATCGAGCACATGCTGGAGAGCGTGGTCAGCGCGCGAGGGAAGGTGCTGAGGACGAACTTCTCGGCGACCAGCCGAGTAACGCGAGCGACCAAGCTGACTCAGGCTGCCTCTCGCCACTCGTATCGATGGTGCAGTCCACCGACTCGCGGCAGTGCGACGACTTTCGCCGTAGGAGACGGTCGGTGCGTGACCGTTCTCAAGTTCGGTGTGTCCTTGTTCAGCCCCAAGTGGCAACGGTCCTCATGATAGTAGCTGATGTAAGCTCGCACGAGCCGGATGAGATGACATGCACCGAGAACCACGACGTGCTCAAGGAGCTCGCGACGGCAGCTGCCGACCCACCGCTCCGCGGTTCCGTTTTGCCATGGGCTGCGAAACGAAGTGCGAACGGGTTTTGTGCCCGTTGCCTTGATGAACTCGATGACCGCAGCGTTAAAGATGAAGTCGCGATCGAAGATGAGATATCTCGGAGCGGTGTCGTAGGGAAACGCCTCGCGTAGTTGCTGAATAACCCAAGCAGACGTCGGGTGGAACGTGGCGTTGAAGTGAACGATGTGCCGGCGACCGTGCTCGATGACGAAGAAGCCGTACAGCAGCCGGAGCGACGCGGTGGGCACGGTGAACAGATCCATGGCGGCGATATCGTCTTTATGGTTGCGCAAGAAAGCCATCCATCGTTTCAGCTGGTCGGGCTCCGCGGGACGCCGCGGCAGGTATCGCGACACCGTGCTCTCGGAGATGATGAAACCGAGCTTGGTGAGCTCAGCATGGATGCGTGGCGCCCCCCAGCCGTCTTGCGCCATCGTGCGGACGAGGCGACGAATCTCGGCATCAATCCGAGGCCGACCGGGATGGCGGCGCTGCGAGATCTTTGCCCAGTACCGTCGGAATCGGTCGCGATGCCAACGGGCTACGGTGTCCGCGTGGACGATGAGCAGGCGGCTCGCCCACACGGGCCACGAACCTCGAAGGGCAACCCAGAAAGCCCGTTCCGTGTCGTCGAGCGGTGGGCGTGGGCGCTCTTTCTTCAGCGCCGTCACTTGCTGCCGCAAAGCGACGTTCTCCAACACCAGGTCGGCGCGGCGCCGACACATCGCCCGAATGGCACGGACGCCAAGTGAGACGAGGAAGACAACAACGTTGAGCATAGCGGCGGAGTTTCGCCGTCTTCGGCCCGGAATTCAAGCGGAGCGTAAGTCCTTGATTTCGTGGGCGGAGCAGTTTTGACGATGCACAGCCGAAGTGGCGGTGCAGATCCGCATCGACAAAGAACGACGGAGCGCGATCATCGATTTCTCCGAGACCAGCCCCCAGCAGCCGACGAACTTCAACGCGCCCAGTGCGGTGTGCCGTGCCGCGGTGCTCTACGTGTTTCGTACGTTGGTCGATGACGAGATCCCGATGAACGAAGGGTGCCTCAATCCGCTCGAAATCACTATCCCCGAAGGCTCGATGCTGAGCCCTCGCTATCCGGCTGCGGTGGTCGCCGGCAACGTCGAAACTAGCCAAATCATTACTGACACTCTCTATGGCGCGTTGGGTGTCCTTGCTGCTTCCCAAGGCAATATGAACAATTTCACCTTCGGCAACGATCGACATCAATATTATGAGACCGTTGCCGGCGGCTCCGGCGCCGGCCCCGACTTCGATGGCACCGATGCCATCCACACTCATATGACGAACTCTCGTCTGACGGATCCGGAGGTGCTCGAGTGGCGATTCCCGGTACTCTTAGAACGCTTCGAGATCCGTCGGGGCTCCGGGGATCCCGGTCGGCAGCGGGGAGGCGATGGAACCTGCCGGCGGATCGTCTTCCGCGAGGCGATGACCGCGGCCATCCTTTCCAGCCACAGGAGGGTAGCGCCCTTTGGTGTCGATGGGGGTGAGACCGGAGCCTTGGGCCGCAACCGGGTCGAGCGTAAGGACGGAACCGTCGAAGAGCTCGAAGGCACCGATAAGACCGAGATGAATTCGGGAGACATCTTCGTCATCGAAACGCCGGGTGGAGGCGGGTTCGGCGCCTCCTAGGACTGAGCCCCCCGTGCGTCGGGGGCGACAGCATCGCTCTCGGGACTCGAAAGGCGCGTTTAGCCATATCTGGAGTTGTCCTTGCGTTTTCCGTCGCGTAGATGTACACAGTACACGGCGTGACGCATCCTCTGGGGGCCTACCCCTAAGCTGCTGGAACTCACTCCCACTCTCGCGACGGCTCGCTTCGCTGTGGTCATCCTTGAACGGGTTTGCCTCGCCAGTCGCCCTATGAGGTCACGACTCACAGGGCCAAACGCCCAGTCGTGAGGAGGAGAACGATCATGAGCGCACGTAAGTTGAGTCTCGTTGTCGCCGCGGTGGTGTTGGTCTTTCAAGTGCCGGGTCTCGAAGGCCTGCAAGAAAAGACGACTCGGCTGGCTTTCGATTCGCTTTTCAGTCGTGGCGCCATCCTGGAGGATCGAAATGGGGATGGCATTGCCGATTTCGTCAATGCCCGTATCGTGGTCCCGGAGTCCGCGTCCGCATCGGACATATCTGGAGCAGCGGAGATTGCGGCCCGGCTAGGGTACGAGACCACGGCCACGGACATACCGCTGGTTGTGGCGGACACGAAAATCGAGCCCGCTTCGGCTGGGCATTCGATCATTGTCATCGGCGAGGACAATAAGTGGGCTTCGTCTCTTCCGGACGCACCGCAACTCGGGCCGGGTCAAGGAGCGGCGGTCTTGGTTCAGTCGGCTTTCGGTTCGAACGATGCGCTCGTGCTGTACGGAGCGGATGATGCGGGGAGCTTGGCAGCGGCACGAGCGGTGGCCAGCCGCGTTCCGTTTGTGGGGAAGATCGGTGGGGCGAGTTTCCAGACGGTCGAGAGCGACGTCGCGAAGTTTCTTTCCGAGGCGGGGACTTCACCGGCTTCTGCTCCGCGATCGATTCGTGTGGTCGCAGATGGGAGCGCAACGACGGTGAAGGTCTCGGTGGAGGTGGGACTTTCCAGCTCCCAGCAATTGCAAGCGGCTCAAGAGTCGCTTCGCTCGCTGGCCAGTGCGCACGGTCGGGGTGAGAGCGGGGAGGTTTTGAGCTATACGGGGCTTTCGAGCCTTGAAGTAGAGCTTTCCGCGGAGGGGGCTCGGGAGACCATCGTCATACCGAGTGCCGAGCCAAGTGCCGGGAGAGCCGAGACGGCGATGGCTTCTCCTCCGGGTAAGCCGGGCAGCAAACAACTGGATCTATCGAACCTCTATAGCATCGAAGGACTCTTCGACGACACGAACAAGGACATGATCCCGGACGCGAGCGCGATGGCGGTCATCTTGGGAGAGGGAAGCGCACGACCTGGAGTGGGTTGGTTGGCGACGCGATTGGGCTTGGAATCGGCAGGAATCCGTCTGCCTTTCACGCAGAAAGTGTCGAAGCTGGAAGAGGTACCGAAAGAAGGACACCCGATCTTGGTCGAGACCGAAGGAGACCTGATCGCACCTCTGCGCGACGAGGGAAGGCTCCGCGGCGGGGACTTAGAACCCGGTGAGGGACTGGTGCAAGTTGTTCCGAAGGCGATCGAAGACTCCGCGGCGGTGGTGGTGACGGGTGGAGACGAGGCGGGTTTGGACGCGGCGTTGGATTACTTGAGCCAGCGTCTCCCGCACTTGGATGAGCGGGGGAAAGATCGTCCGACGCTCGGGGACGTTGCTGAAGAAGCGAGGAGGTTTCTTGGTGCCCGGAACGCATCCGGGCAAGCTGCGACCGCTATCTACAAGCTGGACCAGCTGGTGTCGGATCTCGGCGGGAAGGACCTGGAGCGGGTCGAGGCGGAAGTGTACATCCACAAAGGGAGCGCGGAGCTCGAGAGTCTGCTGGAGCAGCGTCTGGGCGCGAAACTGAATGCCGCGTCCGTGGACGTCAAGGTGGGTAGCCTCAACATCCACGACTCGGTCACGCTGCACGAAGAGACGGTGGAGTTCGACTGGGAAGTGGATGATTTTCGAAAGATTTTCCGGGAGAAGGTACTCCCTAAGGTGAAGGCCGATTCCGAAGTCGAGCTGTCAGTCCGACTGAGCGAGTCACCGGAGATCCGACAACAGTTGGAGGGGGAGATCCGCTCGGAGCTTTCAGGCAAAGTGGGAGGAGGCACGGTCGAGGTTCAGGTGCTGTCGGCATACAAGGCGGGCTATAGCTGGCTGACCGAAGTGGTGGCTCCCGCGGTTCAGGGAAAGGACATCGGGAAAATCGAAATTCGCTTCGCCGAGCTCGAGCCGGAGAAGTGGCAGGAGGTGTACTCGAAGATCCGTTGGTTGCTGGAGCTTTATCCTGTGGATGAGGTTCTGGCGCGGGACCTGAGCATCCCTCTGGAGTCGGTGGAGTTCGAGCAGAAAGGGGCGGGGTCTCCGACCTACGAGGTTGTTGTGACCGACAAGCGAGGAGGGGAGCTCTATCGAGGGAGCTTCGACGCCAAGTACGTGATTCGTCCGATGTTCGACCAATTCCCGGACTACGACAAGGTGCACGTGACGACCGGTTGGGTGACGGCGAAGGTGGACGGCGAGGCAGTGGTGGATGAGAGAATCCTGACCGACATCGAGAAGTTCTGGGATCACTACCAGCAATCGACCCTTCCTCGAGCCTATAGCCACGTCATGGATCTGTACGAGGGCAAGCCCCGTGCCCGCTACGCGCCTTACTTCGGGGAGCTGCGGGTTGACCTGTCGATGAGCGAGCCCAACTATCGCATCGGTATCGACGAGGAGATCATTTCTTCGCTAGACGCCGTTCACGAAGACATCTACTTCGAGACCATCGCTTTTTTCGATGTCATGGGCATGCGGATGTCCGAGGAGAAGCTATGGCATCCGGGCCGAATTCTCCCGTACATGCGCCCTTCCGATAAGGGTGGGCCCGGAAAGGCAGTCATCCGCTTCACCGGCAAGCCGGCGGGCTACCCCCAAGTGGTGGTTCGATTCCAAGAGCCGGGAGGAGAACCGGTGGAACGGAAGCTCGAGATCGCACCGGTGGAAGTCGAGACCCCGAAGGCGGCGGCGGTGACGGTCCGCGAGGGCTCGAATCGTCTGGAGAAAATGTTCCTGGAGTGCAAGGTGAACACCGAGCAGGACGAGAGGGAGGCGCTTTTGCTCCGCGCGCGGGAAGAGCAAGTGGATCGGCAGATTCTCTCTCAGGAGCAGGCACTTGCCATGGTGGAGGCTCTAGCCGAGCTCCAAAGGAATGGACTCTACACCGAGGCCTTCGGGTATCCCGCGCTCGGGGAATTGGACTTCGTCTTTCAGGTAGGAGACGGCGAGGCCGCTGCCCCACTGAAGGCCACGGGGAAGAAACCACAAAAGGACATCCTGGCTGTAGCGAAAAGCTATGAACACAAAGGGGAGCGTATCGTTCATTGGGACGCTCCGATTAGTCCCCCGGAAGCCGAGCAAATGGTGGCCAAGTTGAACACATTCCCCGAGTTCACCGCCTACCACGCCGGCCGCTCGTTCCTCGGACAGGACATCTGGGCGATGGACGTGCAATTGCCGGTGGAAGCTAGCCACTGGTCCCAGGCCAAGGCCAGCACCGTGAAGCCGGTCCTGATTATCTCGGGCCGCCAGCACGCCAACGAGGTTTCGAGCACCAGCCACATCCTGCGCCTCGCGGAGCTCATTGCTACCGAGGAGGAGTACAAGCGTTACCTCGAGCGGGTCAACGTGGTCATCCACCCGATTACCAACCCGGACGGAGCGGCGCTGGCCTACGAGTTCTACAAGATCACTCCCGATTTCATACTTCATGCGGGTTATCTCGGTTCGCTTGGAATCGACATGACCGTCCAGATGTGGGAGAAGGATCCCATCTACCCGGAGGCGAAGGTCCGCACCGAGCTGTGGAAGACTTGGCTTCCGGACATCTTTCTCAATCCCCACGGCTATCCCAAACACGAGTGGGTACAGTACTTCGCCGGTTATGCGGCTTGGGTGCGGGCCCGCTTCCCCACGAACCACGCGTGGGCCGGTCCCCGCGGTTGGTATACCAGCGTGCGCTATCTAGACGACCCCAAGTACCCACACCACAAAGAGGTCGCGTTTGCCCTCAGAAACTACGTCGTCGACGGTATTTTGAGCGAGCCGGATGTGATGGCAATGAACGAGCGCATGTACTCCCGCTACGATCGGTACGGCGGGCGGTTCGATCCCGCGAACTTCAAACGCGACTACTATGAGCGTGTCCGTATCTATGAAGCGCTCAAAGGGGTGAAGCCGGATCCGAACTCTCGCGATTTCGGCACGCGCTATCCGAACGTCACGGTCAAGTCCTGGGGCACGGAGGCTCCCGACGAGACCGCGCACGGGGATTGGATGAAGATCGTTGCCGCCGCCGGGTTTCAGTTCGACCTGGCCAATCTGAAGTACCTCTACGATTCGGAATATGAAGTGAAAAAGACGCAGGAGCGACGAGGGGAATCGGTCCGCTTCGCGACGATTAGGCCGAGGCCGCCGCGGCCAGGTAAGAAAGGTATCGAAGAACAAACCCCCACATCCGAGCCGTAAGAACAGGGGAAGGAGAAGGTCTGGCTCACGCGGACAATTGAAACGGTGTAGAAACTGATGGCCCACCGCCCTCTGCTGGTGGCGTCTCTTCTCGTCCTCGCCACGCTCCCCGTGGCGAAGGGGGAGGGGCTCGGGCTGAGCCTTCCCCATGGTCAGGGTGCTTCCGCTATCAAGTGTTGGCAGCCGCCGCTTAACCCGCTGACGTGCTAGAGTTTGAGTCGGACTTCAAGAGACGCAATCCTTTCGGCAATGCCGGATGGGCTGACCACGCGGTATTTGACGTTCAGGAACGGCTTCGTGTGCACGCGACGTCCCGTCGTGTCCAAAAATTGTGCTGGACACAACGACCACCGGTTCCGCTGAGGGATGAAAGGAGGACCGGGCCATGAAGATACGTTTCGATCCTCTCTGGATAAAGACGGACGAGCAGTTGGCCGCTGTTAGTGCTCTGCTGTGCCTATTGGAGGAAGCCGTCCCGGATTACGAGAAGCGAGAACAGACAGCGCTTCGCGAACTCGCGGAAAGACAGGGTCTTGATTTCGGTGAATACGACGTTAAGCGACAGATCCTCGACAGGCGGTTCGGGTTCTGGTTGCCGCGGTTCGCCGCCTACTCCGTCGTCACTCTGATCTACGCAGTTCTGGAACATCAGCTCTACGAGTGTGCAAGACGAGTCGGGAGCCGGACGAAGTCGCGGTTCGACAACAAAAGGGGAGGTATTCGGCTGGCCGTTAAGTACTTGACGGAATCCGGCGTGTGTGACGTGAACGTGAAACACGACCAGGTTTGGTCCACGTTGATCGACTTGCAAAACCTCAGGGATCTCATCGTGCATCGGGCAGGCACCAGAGGCCGCATCGACAAGCACCGGAAGACCGTGGCCAGACTTATTGGGAGGTATCCGGGACGTTTGGAGGTCGAGAAGACGCCGATGGACTGGTGGAACGAGGTGAAGATATCCATGGATCTGTGCCGACACTTCACGAACGAGGTAGAGGCGTTTCTTCGCAGAGTCTTGTCGGATGTCGATGCGTGGGAGGCGTCAGGAGCGTTGAAACCGCATCGGCTGCTCCGTACCGGTCCACCCGACGATGCCTCCGGTGTCTTATGAACGTGGAGAGGCGCGCTCTTGCGACTGTATTCGAATATCCGGTCTATTGTTCTGGACGTCAGGGCTGCCCCTAGGCGGTCGTGGAGATCCTCGCCTATTCGAACGAGGTGATACCAATGTCCTGGGAGGGTGACCTTGCGGCCGGCGATTCGGGTTCCCCGTACGCGCGGGGAAACACGCGTCCGGAAACGCGTCTGGTCAAAATACTCGAACGCCCAGCGGATCAGCAGTTTGCACCTTTCCAAAGGCTGCTTGAATCTGCCTTGGTGCACAACTCCGATAGAGGCCGAGAGCTCGCTTGGCCCCGACTCCCATCATCCGATCATCTCGCTATCAGGCATCCCGAGCGCCGTCATGGTGTTGAGAATCTGGTGCTTGCGCTGTTTGCTGTTGGTAATGTGTACGCATCCCTTTGCAAAAAAAGCGCTTACGCTCCATTTGGCGCGCGGCGAAGGTCGCGAGCGATATTTTGGCTGTAATTTAATGCAGCGTAAAGTCTTAGCGTCATCTCACCAACACTTAATGGCGGAAGCACCGGTCTACTTCAAAAGGGCCGAGTTTTGGCACAGGACGGCCTCTAGCATCTTCCCTGGCTACCCGGCCGAGTGTGGCCGTTTGGTCAAGAAATTCGTCCGTCACTTCGATCGCGTGGCACGACCCGAATACGGGTTGACACGGCCGTGTTACACGAATTACTCCGGCTCAACAAGGCTACGTGTGATCGCCGACCAATACAGGAATAGGCCGACGATACTGAGACTGCCGAAAATGAACACCGCTTCAAGGCGCCCAGACAGACCCCAAAACCAGAATGAGTCCTCGGTGCCTTCCAGGTATCGGACCAGATTATCGGCAAACGCCGCGAAGAAGAGCATCGAGCTCCAGTAGAGCGGGCCGTGATGCTGACCGAGTGGGTTGACTTCGTCCCGGGAGGGTCTTTCCCTGGCCTCAGCAAAGGACAGATAGCCAAAGCCCGTGACTATGTAAGCGATATTGAAGCCGACAAAGATCAAGATGGGTAGTGATACTCGCCACCACGACCAGTCGCTGAAAACGGCCAGCTTAAGGAGTGCCACGATCAAAGTGAGGGCGCCGAAGACAAAGAACCCGGTGGTCTGAATTTCCTTCTCGCCGGCCGTGGCTCCAGTTTTCATGCCGCCTCTCGGTGGTAGTATCTCAGCAGCCCACCGAGCCTTTCCCGACAAAGGATTGGCTGTGCCTTCTATTTATTCATCCGCAGGCACCGAACTGGATTGGTCTGCGATCTGCAAGCACCATGCAGGCATGATTTCGTCGTCTGTTCGCGCTCGGCCCTGGGCACGGCCGCAAACACAGACTCTAAGTTGCTGATTTATGGGCTATTTCAAAAGGGCTGAGTTTTGGCACAGGACGCGGTCGGGTGGCAGGATTGCTCCGACTATGAAAGTGACGCAGAGACACGAAAAGCCCAGCAGGGGCCGGGCTTTTCGCGGCTCTCAATCAATTCGTCGACGGTGGCGAATCGAGTGTGTGTGCTGAGCATGTCAACCCCTAGCCAAGGAAGCCAAGCCTAACAAGGAGCCAACGAATTGGAGCCTACCGCACAACCCCGAAAAATGTCAAACCTAAAAGCCGTGGCGAGGTTGTGCCTTCTATTTATTCATCCGCCAGCCCCATGGGTCGGAAGTCAGCCCTGCGGCGCGAAATACCCTGGATTCTGCGCGGATTCCAAGGGCGTCTAAGCTGCTGATTTGTGGTCTATTTCAAAAGGGCCGAGTTTTGGCACAGGACGGGGTCACGGCTTTTGCGCGTTGTTGACTGCCGATAACGGAAATATCATGCTGAAATTGAGATAACTGACCTGCATCGACGAGCCGCGCGACGATGGATCGAGGAGGAAGCGCAACGCCAGAAGAACATGGAAGACATTGCCGCTAAAGCCCTGCCTTCAGTTGGACGAAAACGCGAAGCCCGATTTTATCGAAGACGATTGGATCGTCAACTTCTTCGAAAAATCCCGGATCGTGTCTGACAATGAGATGCAGGAGCTGTGGTCGCGTGTTCTGTCCGGCGAGGCGAACTCTCCCGGGACCTACTCGAAGAGGACTGTCAATTTCCTTTCGGATCTCGATAAAACCGAAGCCGTGCTGTTCACCAAGTTCTGCGGATTCGTCTGGACACATGGAGATTTGGTGGCGTTAGTGTTCGATTCTGAAGCAGAAATCTATAGTAGAAACGGGATTAATTTCGAGAAACTAAGTCACCTTGACAGTATTGGCATTATTCAATTCAACGACGTTACTGGTTTCAGGAAAATCAATCTTTCCAAGAGCTTGGTCTTACATTATTACGATAGGCCGCTTCACTTCGAGACATCTTCTTGGCGACGACGATTCCTTTGTGGTCGCGGATCGAGGTTTTCCTGCTCAGTAGGGCGCGCAACCCGGTCTCTTCCGCACCTGAACCACTGCCCGCAGCCGTGTAGCAACATATCTGGACTCCTCTAGTCAAGCCCCTTTCTTTCTAGTCACGCCCCTTTCTTAATAAATCTTCCATCGAAGCTGCGCATCCATCGCGTCGTGACGAGTGGGTCAGACTGCAAACGTATCTTCGGCCTCAGTGAGGAGCGTCTTGGGTGCTCCGGGCCATGATGGAAAATCCGCGCGCGAGGAGCCAATCACTTTGAACGACCTCTTAGGGCCAGTGTTGCTATTGGCTTGACCCCGCGCCGGTCCGACCGGTACGCCATCAGTTGGATGGGTATCGTCGCAGCCTCTTTTGGAAGGGAAAAAGGAAAACACGAAAGTGGAGCCTCTAAATCTAAGCGGCCACCGGCGACTGGAATTCACTCTCGCGGGTGGAGACGGCCCAGACGATCCGGGCGAGTTTGTTGGCGACAGCAATCACGGCCTTGTTGTGTCCCCGCGAGCGGTGGACCTTCCGAGCCCAGGCGCGGAGCTTGTCGGGCGGGCTCTTGCTGACGTTCGCCGCGCGGAGCACGGCGCGCCCGCCCTGGGTGAGGAGCATACGGAGGTAGGAGTCGCCACGCTTGGTGATGCGTCCGAGGCGGCGAATGTCGCCACTGGAGTTTTCCTTGGGAACTAGGCCGAGGTAGCTCGAGAAGCGGCGCCCCGATGGGAAGCGGCGAAGATCGCCGACGAAGCCCACGATGGCGGTCGCGGCCAGAAGTCCGATGCCGGGAATGGCGAGAAGTCGTTGGACTTCAGGAAGCTGCTTGGTGAGCGCCTTGAGCTCGTGCTCGATGCTAGCGCACTTGTCCTTGAGTTCTCGAATCTCGGAGCAGGCATCACGGAGATGCGAACGGAGCACGTCGGGCAAATCAGAATCAGCGTCTTCGACGAGTTCGAAGAGGGCGGGCACGACGAAGTGAGCGCCCTTTGGGATGATGAATCCGAGTTCGCGCAGGAGCCCGCGTACGGCATTGATGCGTGCGGTCCGTGTGGAGAGCCATCCTGAGCGCAGGCGATGGAGCGCAGCGAGGGTGTGCTGGTGCACGGACTTGATGGGTACGGGAAGAAGCTCCTCGTTCCTGTAGGCCTCGAGCAACGCCTTCGTGTCGGCGCGGTCGTTCTTGCTCCCGCGTCGATACGGCCTCACGAGGTGAGGTGGGAGCAGGACGACGTCGTGTCCCAACCTTCGGAACGTCCTTGCCCAGAAGTGAGCCGAGCCGCAGGCTTCGAGAAGCACGGTGGCAGCGCTCTGTTTGGCAAAGAACGACACCAATTTGGGTCGACTCACACGGAGTTGCTTGGACACCTTCCCCGCTTCTCCCGAGATGGCAATCTCGAAGACGTTCTTTGCAAGATCCACAGCGATTGTCGTATCTTTCATTCGGACTCCTCCTTTTCGATGCGTATTCGACTGACTTTGGCACATCGATGCCGTCTATGTCAGTGGAGGAGTCCATTCCATCACTTGATGGCGGAAGCACCGGCTGGGGAACGCGTTGCTTGAAGCGGAAGAACGCGTCGGAAGTCTCTACGGGAAGGTGCGATGTCGTAAGCGATTGGGCGGCTTGCTCCGCTATTATCATCGCGCGGCGGCATAGGAGTTCGGGCGCGCCAGCTGGACGGAACGAATGGTCTAGAGGAGAGCTCTGCTCGGGAACGCCTATCGAAGACCTAGTGCCGCGTCGGCTGGTCTCCGCGAATTTCGAGAACGCCTCCAGGATTCGGTCTTTCGACTCAGTTCGAATTTCGGACACGACGGGCTGCCGCGCAACCTGCTCGCGTGCTAGAGTTTGAGCCTGATTTCGAGAGACGCAGTTATTTCGGCGATGCCGGCTGGGCTGACCACGCGGTGCCTGACGTTCAAGGACATCTTCGTGGGCACACCGACATCCTTAATTAGACGCGATGGCGTTCGCCGACACACGCATGCTAACTGACACTAGTATTCAAATGCTTTTGGAGGCGTAGCAACACTTGATGGCAGAAGCACCCGAAAATCGCGTCCATTTTCGGCGTAAGCCATCGAAAAAGAGAATAGGAAATTTGAGGCGTTTGCACAATTGCAACTGACAGCGGCGGTCGAGACCTACTTCGCCGATCTCCGGCGGGTGCGCGCTTCGGGCGGCTCGACCGGGGAGCGGTCGAGCTATGGGCCACTCGCGAACCTGCTCAATGCCATCGGTGCGACGCTCAGGCCAAAGGTGTTTTGCGTCGGCGAGCTTGCGGAGCAGGGCGCGGGGCATCCCGACTTCGGCCTCTACGCGGCGAAGCAAGTGCAGAAGGGCCGGCTGCGCGAGGGACAGATACCGGCCTGCGGCGTGGTCGAGGTGAAGGGCGTCGGAGATGATGCGTGGCTGACCGCAGACGGCGAGCAGGTAAGCCGCTACTGGAGCCGCTACCAGCTGGTGCTGGTGACGAATACGCGCGACTTCGTGCTAGTGGGCATAGATGCGGCGGGCCGTCCTTCGAAGCTGGAAACGTTCCGGCTGGCTGACAGTGCCGAGGCGTTCGACCGCCGTCTTGAAAAGCCGCGGGCCTTCGCTCACGACGTGGGCGCGGGTCTGGGCGAGTACCTTAGTCGGGTATTGTCGCATCGTGCGGTGCTGCTTTCCAGGTCGGGGACTGTCACCGATACACCGACAGGCGGACGCATCCTATATCGCGATTTCCATCAGGCAAGAGGCGACGAGAGACGGCAAGCAATGTTAGACAGCCTCGACACCCTGGGGATCGATACGGGCTATTCGGCATTAGAGCCCAATCTTCGACTCGGCTTGCCGTTCAAGCCAATGGCCGTGAGCAAGAACTGGTTCGACTGGCCGGCGCTGCCCGATCTGTTCCCGGTCTCGTTTCCTGGCGTCAAGACGAGCCGCGACGGATTTCTCGTCGACGTCGATCTGGACCGGCTCAAGGCGCGGATCGCCGATTACTTCAATACAGATGTGAGTCATGAAGAGATCGCGCGCCGCTATCCGAGCGTGATGAAGACCACGGCGCGGTTTGATGCCCGAGCAATCCGCGATGCGCTGCTCGCGCGCGGCGGCCCGACCGAAGACGGTTTTGTCAGTTTCACCTACCGGCCTTTCGACAATCGCTGGCTCTATTGGGAGTCGGAAACGAAGCTGCTCGACGAGAAGCGCGCAGACTACTGGCCCCATGTGTTCAAGGGAAATTGGTGGCTGGTCGCGCAGCAGAAACCGCGTAGGGAATGGTCGCCTCCACAGGTGATTTCGCATATCGGTTGTCTCGATCTCATGGACAGGGGCGCGACTTGCATTCCGGTGAGGCTCCGTGAAGACGGTATAGGGAATGATGGCGATGGCGTGCGCCGCCCCAACATATCAGCAACTGTTCAGCGCTATCTCGACCGTCTCGGCATGGGTGTGGAAGACCTGTTCCATCACGTCCTGGCCGTGCTGCACGATCCTGCATACCGCAAGGCGAACGCCGGGGCACTGCGCATGGAATGGCCGCGCATTCCGCTACCAGGTTGGCCGGACGGTGCGGCAGAGGGCGCGGCGGAGGTGCTCGCCGCGTCAGCGGTGCAGGGTCGGGACCTCGCCCGGCTGCTCGATCCGGAGACGCCCGTCCCGGGTGTCACGCAAGGCGCATTGCGGCCGGAGATTGTCGCAATCGCCGTACCCACAACGACGGACGGACACAACATGACCGGCGACGATTTTTCGGTGACGGCAGGATGGGGACACTTCGGAATTGGCGACGCCGTGATGCCTGGCCAAGGCCGGGTTGTCGAGCGTCCCTACACGCCGGAGGAGCTGGTCGCTTTGGGCGAGACAGTTGCCACCCTTGGTGAGACGACGTTCGACGTGTATCTCAATGCCCGCGCCTTCTGGCGTAACATCCCTGCTTCCGTCTGGCGCTACAAACTGGGCGGCTACCAGGTTCTCAAGAAATGGCTCTCCTACCGTGAGCGCTCTATTCTCAACCGCCCGCTCAAACCCGAGGAAATCCAGCATTTTGCTGACACCGGTCGGCGGATTTCGACGATGGCGCTTACCCGCGTTTAAAGACACTGCCGCTTGGCCTGTGCTCTGCAAAAAGTCGATCCAGCGTTGATTGCGCGGTTTAGACCTGCCATGTTCGGCTGTTTCTTGCCGCCACCTCTTCCGTCGGTGCAAACGCTCCCCTCGGAAACCAGGATTCGAGACCGAGACGCCAAGTAGTGACCTGGGTACACGGGCGGTGCGCCGGGGAAGAACCACAGGAGGTGCAGAACCTTGGTTGAGGCCCAATTCGAGACAACAAAGGACATGAAGGAGGTTCAGGCGCACCTGGACCAGAACGTGCTAGTCCGCTACGCCCCGGTAGCCCCGGCCTCGATTCTGGACCCCTCGGGTGGCCTCTTTTTGGCGGCCGCACGGCCCGGTCAGCGCCTCCACCCCTATTTGGCGCAAACTTGGCACTCGAAAATCGAGATTAGAGACGAATACCGAAAATGAGGCCAGTTCAGCCCTTCTAGCGCGTCTCTGGTGACACCTACCCCTGCAAAACCCCGCCAACCGCGCGGAAAATCTCACCCGTCTCTGCAGTGCCACAATTGGCCAGACTGGGTGGCGGATGGTGCAGTTCGGAGCTATCCGGTCTCGGTAAAAGGTGTATTGCGAGTTTTGCAAGTCTAATATGGCCCTTTCGCCGCGCGTGTGGTGGGCCAATGTAGCGAAAACTCAGAGAAGCCCTGGTGCCTACGTCGTTCTATCCTCTTGTACTACAGTGATTTAAAGCCATCCGTCACGTGCTGGTCCCCGCACGCCTCATCGACGGATGGTCGTTCGAGCTTATTTGCGAATTGACATTAAATTCGATTTTCTAGACGGCAATCTCAACCTCCTTGACGCCTGTAAGAGGACCGTGTTGTAAACCCTCCGACGGAGACTCCGCTCGTAAATCATTGTAGTGAAAAGCTCTTACGCCTTATCGATGGACGCGTCGTTGACGGGAACACCTTTCCGACTATCGCAGTCGTAAGGCTCAAGTGGGAGCAAGTGGAGCTATTCAGCTCTTGGCAGCAAACAAGCAGTAACGGTGCAAAACAGGTCATAAAAATGCAATTGGAGGGCATTTCGGGGCCGAATCGAGCGCTAATCGCTCAGCTAGTGAGAAGACGCCGTCGTGTCCAAAAACACAAACGAACTCAAGACCCGCACGCCGCCGATGTCATCATCAGTAAGGGGCGATGCCGTTCGCCGACTGATGGAGACCAAGAGCGAGCGTGGCAGCCGCCGCGGGTTCGCTTACAGCGTGGTCTACCTTAAAGCGTTGCGATGAGGGCGCGCTGTTTCTCCCAATCGTCGGGGAGTGGATGATGCAAGAGGTAGCTCGAGGTCAGCCCAACGGGCTGACGGCCTTCGACAATGGCACGGACGATGTCGGGAGCCAGGAATGCATAACGGATTGCCTTGCGCACGCGGTCCGTTGGGATGGCGTCTTCGGTGGCAATCTGCTCATAGGTTTTGCCTGCTTTGATTCGGTCGAGCCAGGAGAGGGCGTTGGCGATATTGCGCAGGAGTGTGCGGTCGACGGATTTCGTGGGGTTGCCCAGAACGAGCTTGGTCTCGACGCCGCGTCGACGCAAGCGGAACGGTGCGTGGATGCGGAGTGCGTCCTCGCGAATGCGGTCGGGTCCCATAGACAGGCAATCAGCGAACGTATTGCGGTCGAGCAGGATGGACACAGAGCCTGGGCTGATATCGACCCGCCGGATGAAACGGAGCAGGCAGGCTGCCGAGGTACTATCATCATTACTACCGGAACACAGCCCGTCTAAAAAGCGACGCACCGAGGCGAGCTCTTGCATCGTCGGAGTGTGGATCAACGAGGCCGAGAAGGTCGTGGCATCCACATGCTGTCGGATGAGATGCACGACGGTCTGTTCGAGCATCGGGGCGGGCAGTCGCCAGCCGGAGAAGTCCTTTTGGCCACTGTGCTGGATGAGGCGCCGGGAGACGTAGTAGCGGAGCCGTTGCCCGTTTTTCTTTTTGGTGTGGCTCGGCGTCAGCCGGTCCCCGGTCTCATCGAAGAGCTTGCCTGCCAGTGGGGAACGGGTTGCACGGCCCTTCGTCGTGCGTCTCCTTGGTTTGGCAGCCCCTGCCTGCAGCTGCGTTTGGACCGCGTCCCAGAGCTCCGGAGCAATGATCGATGGATGCTGGCCCTCGTAGACACGCCTCTGGTGCCGGATGCGGCCGGCGTAGAGAGGATTGGTCAGCAGGCAGTGGAGGTGTCCGCGACGAAACGGCAGCCCGCCCGTTAGGGTTCCATCCGCGGCGAAGCGTCGTTTGGTGCGCAGTCCCAGACGGTCCGCGTCGGCCTTCACCTGCCGGAGCGTTCCGTGCTGCCGGTACAGCGCATAGAGCGTCCGGACCGTTTCGGCCTCAGCCTCGTTGATGCGCAGCGTGCGCTCGTCCTTCTCATAGCCGAGCGGTACGCGGCCGCCCATCCATAGTCCCTTGCGCTTGGAGGCAGCGACCTTATCGCGGATCCGCTCGGCCGTGACTTCTCGCTCGAATTGTGCGAAGGACAGCAGCATATGCAGCGTCAGTCGTCCCATGCTGGTCGCGGTGTTGAAGGACTGAGTCACCGAGACGAAAACCGCGCCGGCCGCCTCGAGTCGCTCGACGAGCTTTGCAAAGTCGGAGAGGGAACGGGTCAGCCGGTCGACCTTGTAGACCACCACCTGCTCGACGAGATCGGCATCGATGTCGTCGAGCAAGCGCTGGAGGCCCGGACGCTCCAGGGTTCCTCCCGAGATCCCCGCGTCCTCGTAGACAGTTGGCAGCAGCACCCAGCCCTCCGCCTTGTGGCTCGCGACATATGCGGTGCAGGCCTCCCGCTGTGCATCGAGGGAGTTGAAATCCTGTTCGAGACCCTCTTCAGCGCTCTTTCGGGTATAGATGGCGCAGCGGATTTTCGTCATGTCAGGCCTTGCGCTTGGGCGTCAGACCGAAAAAGCGTGATCCTGACCAGTGTGTGCCGGTGATTCGCTTTGTGATGGTGGTGAGGGACGGGTAGGTTTTGCCGTCGAACCGATAGCCGTTGTCGAGTACCTCGACCTGGTAGGTGCGGCCATTCCACTCGCGGACGAGATGGGTGCCGGCAGAAACGGACCCTGCGGGAGCAGAGTGTTTTGGTGTGCCGTTCGCCATGGCGGCCAGAGCGCGTCGGGTTGCGGCCGAATGCCCCCCATGGGTCCGGCATTGGCGTTCGTACGCAAGAACGCGGCGCTGGAGAGCGCGTGAGAGCGAGCTTGGCGGAGCGGACCCAAAGGTCTGCTCCCAGGCCCGCCGCAGGCTGGCGAGGTCCAAACCGTCCAGAACGACCCTCCGGCCAACTCTTGTATCCTGCGGCATCACCGGACGTTCGCTCTTTTGCGCCGTAAAGTCCAGTCCAATGGGCGCTTCCGCGGGTGCGCAGTTCGCGGCCTGCAGCTCGTCCTGCAGCCGATTTGAGCCAGCCAGCCGTGCGTACCCCAGTGGGCCTGTCGCCCGTCACCCGCAGCCTAGGGGTCGGAAGCCAGCCCTGCGGCGCGAAATGCCCTGGATTCTGCGCGGATTCCAAGGGCGTCTAAGCTGCTGATTTGTGGTCTATTTCAAAAGGGCCGAGTTTTGGCACAGGACGACAACGCTCTTTCTAACCCATCTTGAGGAACTTGCCGAAGATGTCGTTGGCGATCTTCACCCCCGTCGGATTATGACCAGCGAAAATGAGGCAGTACAGCGGGGCGTTCTTGCTATTCGTCATCAGCACCGGCACGGTGCTGTGTGGAAAGATCTCCTGGAGACGATTCTGGAATCGCTCTCCCAGCTCTTTGCCCGACTGCTTTATTCTAACGGTCTCTGGTCCAAACAGCGTCTGCTTTTCCTCGTAAAGTTCTGCTTCCCATTCCGTGCCCCAGAAGCGATCCATCTGCTCACGCACCGCGGGCGAGATGTCCTCCTTCCGGCGCAGCCGCACGTTCCGGTTGATGGCCATGACCGAGAAATTGAGGAACACCTCGATAGTCTCAACCCGGGCAACTTCCTCGAGGGTGCTCCACTCTAGCTCCATTCCAAAAGGATCAAGGAAGGCGAGTGCCCGCTTAAAACTCTTCATCGGAAAGTCAGGCACAATCTTTCTCCGCAGCACGTCGTTGCAGTCACCAGGGTAGATCTCGACCTGTTGACTCGGAAACTCCTTCCGCAGCTTTTCCAGCTTCTTGATTCTCCAATTCGAACTCTCGATGAAGTGATATTTCGTGAATGGATTAGGAAGCTCCAGGGCCACGCGCGGGGAGCCGTTGATGTATTGCTGCTCATCCCGAGTTTGTGGTTTTCCAGTTCCAGCGAAGCCGTCAATGTACTCGTAGCCCTTGCACCAGCTCTGGTTCCTGAGAACTGTCACATAGGCTTCGAGGTACTTTCGGAGGAGGTTGAGCTTGTCTACAGACCAACCGCCGATCGTGTCATCCCTGTCCATTACCTTTTAGCTCCGCCCAAAGACACAGAGGGCCTTCTGCTATCGGGAAGAGTCTCGCGTGGGGCCGGCATTTCATCCCAGGTCCGCCCGCCTAGGACCCGACCATTTTGCTTCTTCCGCACGCCGCCCCACTGCTTGAAAAAGAACGGCACTCCGTTTGCGCAGCATTGCTTCCGAATCTTCCTCACCCACATGGCTTCAATAGGTCGAGCACCAGGGCCGCTCTCTCCACCTACGATAACCCAGTGGATGCCGGATAGGTCGATGGTATCCAGCGGACCCAAGAGAGGCTCCAAGGACAGGAATTTCACGGTAGCCGCAACCTGGCGAAGATGATCTGCTCGCCACAGGTACTTGGCTGTCTCAATCGACACGCCCATCCATACGTTGGGAGGCCAGTTCAGATCGGGAGCGAGATCTGCCAGCCTTTTCGAGCGCTTTGTTAGGATCTGAAACGTGTGCCAGGAGGCCTTCTCCATCGTTTCGAACACCCTCTGAATAAACGGGAGAGGCACCTTTTCGTGGAAGAGGTCGCTCATGCTGTTCACGAAGATCGTGCGAGGCCTCTTCCACATGAGAGGCATGTCTATGCGATCTGGCCACAGCCGCAGGTCGAATCCCTGCTTGTAGGGATGGCCCGGAATCCCGCGCCAGCGTTCGGCAAAGGTCTCAGCGTAGCAGTGCTTGCAGCCGGGACTGATCTTCGTGCAGCCCGTCACTGGATTCCACGTTGAGTCGGTCCATTCGATTGCGGACTTTTCGCTCACTTAGCACGCCTCATCTGCCGAGCCTCTTTCAGAGAGAGGCCACGCCGGCAATCTTGGTGGGGACACCCCGCGCCCCGGGCTTCTGTCCGCACGTCCAGGTAGACCGCGGAGTCGAGGTAGAGCATCAGTTATTTCCAGCCGCCGTCTGCTCGCTTTGTGATTCGCTCAGTGGGACCCATCACTAACCGTCTCGGCCAAGGGCGGCCTGCGTAAGGCCAAGGCGGGCTCGGAGACGCTTGATTCGGGCTAGGTAGTGGTCTTCAGGCCGTAGACCTATGGTTCGTTGTCTCGCAGTCTCACTGGCTGCCATGGATGGTCTACATTATATGATAGGCAGATTGTAAAGAGTCCACGCGATGTCTGTGGTCGCATGGAGAGCACGTCGGGCGCCTGCCGAAGAAAGGGCTGGGGCACCTGAGTGCAGGAGGCAGCGAGGGGCGACGGCCTCACGCCAACCAACTGTGGATGCTCGTCGGATTCGCCCTGTTCGGGTGCTCCTGCAATCAAGTGTTGGCACCCTGGCGGTTGACCCCGTCGTGTCCAAGTCCCTCTTACGAAGAGCCGCCCTTGACCGGATTCAAGAACTCCTGCATCAGCTCGATCGGAAGTGGGAATACGAGCGTCGAGTTCTTTTCGGTTGCGATCTCGGTAAGAATCTGTAGATAGCGTAGCTGGATCCCCATCGGGTGTTGGCCGACGACCTTCGCCGCCGCCGCCAACTTATCCGAGGCTTCGAACTCACCGTCGGCGTGGATGATCTTGGCTCGCTTCTCCCGTTCCGCCTCCGCCTGCTTGGCCAGCGCACGCGTCATTTCGGCCGGTAGGTCGACGTGCTTGACCTCGACGGAGGTGACTTTGATGCCCCACGGGTCGGTGTGTTTGTCCAGGAGATCCTGGAGCTGCATGTTGAGCCGCTCACGTTCGGATAGAAGATCATCGAGCTCCACTTGACCGAGGACGCTGCGGAGCGTCGTTTGCGCAAGCTGAGAAGTTGCATGGAGAAAGTTCTCCACCTCGACCACCGCCTTGATCGGATGAACGACACGGAAGAAAACCACCGCGTTTACCTTCACCGAAACGTTGTCGCGAGTGATCACATCCTGGGGCGGCACGTCGAGAGCCACCAGTCGGAGACTCATCTTCACCATGCGATCGATCGGGCTGAAGACGAAGATGAGTCCCGGCCCCTTGGGATAGGGCAGGAGCTTCCCGAAGCGAAAGATGACTCCTCGCTCGTACTCGTTGAGAACCTTGATCCAATTGAGGAAAAAGATTGCGAGAAGAATAAGACCAATAAACCAACCCAACGGTAGCCCAAACATCGCTCACTCCTTTTCTGATTCCGTCGAGTCCCCCGAAAAGGGCTTCACTCGGAGGACGAGCCCATTCATTCCAGTCACCTTGACGCGTTCACCGAGGTCCATCCCTGCTCCTGTCTCCGCACCCCCCACGAGTGGTATCACCTTCTAAGTATGGAGCCGCACAAGGACTATTACCCCAGGGAGCTAGCTCGGGCCCGTCTGATGATCGCTACCACACTGGCTAGTGACTTACAAATTTCTCAGCCTCTTGGGTCGAACGACTCCAACCCTACTCCTCACCCGTAACGGGCTGCGGCTGGATCCAAAGATGGAGCGCGGCTATACCCCGTCCTGTGCCAAAACTTGATCCACTGGTAACGTTACAAGCGAGCAGTTGACGCGGCGTGGACGGTGGGACCTGCAACAACCATTGAGCAGAGCTACCCTCCTTGGTCCGGTCGCAAACACAGATACTAAGCTGCTGATTTATAGTCTATTTCAAAAGGGCCGAGTTTTGGCACAGGACGGGGTCCCCGCGGATTTCAAAGAACGCCTCCAGAATGTGGGCTTTCGGCTCAGTTCGAATTTTCGCACACGACGCGGCTGCTTCATGCCGGTCGACCCGACGAGCCCACCGGTATCTGCAAAGGGAATGCGTACACATCACCAACAGCAAATAGCGCAAGCACCATTAATAGATCTAGACAAGCTAGTTAACGCAGACGAAAACGATTACGTATGGTCAACAAGAGCAGAAAAAGGAAAATGGGGCCCGTGATAGTCTGAATTGCACCCCATGTATTCAGAAGGGCACTATTGTGAAGCGCAGCGACTACGCACTCCCGCGAATTGTACAAATATCCGCCGGCCGAGGTTAGGCCGAAAAACGCGTGGGCGTTCGAAAAACTGATTAGTAGACAATCCCACAACACCGCTCCGCACGTTTCGTACCCGGGGCCAGCCTGACTAAAAAGTAATAGCCCAATAATGATGTAGTGCCCTGCCCACCCAATCAATGCGCCTCGCATGTTCCAACCGTAGTCGCACGAAACATCAAACAACCAGTTGGCTAGAGACAAAACACTCCACCCATCCCGTTTTCTCTGCGCGCGCATTCGAAGTCTGTAGAAATCATGTTTTTCTGGCGGTTTTTCGACCTTGCTCATGATTAGTGCCAATCGATCCCAGGCTTGCATCGCTTTGCTAGCATCGACGACATCCGATATAGTTCCTTCTTTAGTGCGGCGAAAAATATTCTTCGACCACCATGACACTGCATAACATGATTCCGCCTTGCGCCAGTCTACGCCGCTAAAATCTGTATCTTCATGGAGATTAGTCTCGAAAAATTTTGGTGGCTGCAGAAATAATGAATCGCAGAAATATGTAGTAGTTTTGAACCTAGCGTTATTGAAATTTGCAATCTGCTCGAACCGTGCGGCAGAGAAGTCGGAAGGACGTTCGAATACTGCTCTCTGAAAATCTGCGCTCTTTCGGAATAGACAAGTCTTGAAGTTGGCATTTCCTTGGAATTTTGCACCTTCGAAATTGCTTGGCACGTCAAATTGGGTTCCCTCAAAACTTGCATCGCGTGTGAAAACAGTATTCCGAAAACCCACCGCACCGGCCCGGTGTCTTTGTATGCCGGGGATGGGTAGGAAATACGATCCAGCAAAATACGCTGCATCCCTGAATACGGATCCGTCGAACACGGTGGTTTCCTTGAATGTCGCAGCATTGAAATAGACGGACTTTTCGAATGTGACGCTATCGAAACGAGTGCAATGCCTAAACGTTGCTCGCTCAAAGTCTGCTGTATCTACAAATGTTACATTGCGGAAGTTGGAGAGACAGTCGAACGTGGCGTCCTTAAAGCTAGCTTTGATCAAAATCCGGCCAGCAAAACATACGTCGTCGTCGAACGTGTGGTCGGAGAAATCCATGTATCGGGCCGGTACTCCGTTGGACCTGTTCGGAAATGGAGGATGTCCGCCGAACTTATTGGCAAGTGCATCGAGTGCGGACTTCTCGTCTTCCGCTAACTGCAAAGGTGCGGCCGGAAAGAACCGATTGAAAGGAGGATTACCAACGTTACGGACTTTGTACCGGAAGTCACTCGGCAATTTCCACGCAAGGTAACCGTTCCAGTATCGTGTTCTTTGTTGGGCGTCGCCCGGGTAAGTCAGCAACGCGAGCCAAAATTGCGTATTCTCATTTGAGTGACCCACGAGATCATTTCTCCTAAATTTTTTCGGGAAGCAGGGAAGTTGGACACGAGAGAGGCAGCGCGTTACCCGCTAGATCCCGCCACTATGTCAGCAAGATGCTGCGCGCGGATGAATAAATAGAAGGCACAAGCAGTTAGCGTCGTGCCCGTCAAGCTGCCAGCACGGAGCCCGGATTGGACCTCGTTCGCGGAGCGCTGGGTGAAGTCCGTCAAAGAGGAATGTCTCTCGAAGCTCATCCTGATCGGCAGTCCCGGCCCTGTCAGCATCGACGCGGCCGTCGTCTAGCTACGGATCTGGCGTGGTCGGCCTCCCGGCAACCCTCGCCTCGATCCCATCCTGTGCCAAAATTCGGCTGTGCATCGTCAATACTGCTCCGCCCACGAAATCAAGGACTTACGCTCCGCTTGAATTCCGGGCCGAAGACGGCGAAACTCCGCCGCTATGCTCAACGTTGTTGTCTTCTTCGTCTCACTTGGCGTCCGTGTCATTCGGGCGATGTGTCGGCGCCGCGCCGACCTGGTGTTGGAGAACGTCGCTTTGCGGCAGCAAGTGACGGCGCTGAAGAAAGAGCGCCCACGCCCACCGCTCGACGACACGGAACGGGCTTTCTGGGTTGCCCTTCGAGGTTCGTGGCCCGTGTGGACGAGCCGCCTGCTCATCGTCCACGCGGACACCGTGGCCCGTTGGCATCGCGACCGATTCCGACGGTACTGGGCAAAGATCTCGCAGCGCCGCCATCCCGGTCGACCTCGGATTGATGCCGAGATTCGTCGCCTCGTCCGCACGATGGCGCAAGACGGCTGGGGGGCGCCACGCATCCATGCTGAGCTCACCAAGCTCGGTTTCATCATCTCCGAGATTACGGTGTCGCGATACCTGCCGCGGCGTCCCGCGGAGCCCGACCAGCTGAAGCGATGGATGGCTTTCCTGCGCAACCATAAAGACGATATCGCCGCTATGGATCTGTTCACCGTGCCCACCGCTTCGCTCCGGCTGCTGTACGGCTTCTTCGTCATCGAGCACGGCCGTCGGCACATCGTTCACTTCAACGCCACGTTCCACCCGACGTCTGCTTGGGTTATTCAGCAACTGCGTGAGGCGTTTCCCTACGACACCGCTCCGAAATATCTCATCTTCGATCGCGACTTCATCTTTAGCGCTGCGGTCATCGAGTTCATCAAAGCAACGGGCACAAAACCCGTTCGCACTTCGTTTCGCAGCCCATGGCAAAACGGAACCGCGGAGCGGTGGGTCGGCAGCTGCCGTCGCGAGCTCCTTGAGCACGTCGTGGTTCTCGGCGCATGTCATCTCATCCGGCTCGTGCGAGCTTACATCAGCTACTATCACGAGGACCGTTGCCACTTGGGGCTGAACAAGGACACACCGAGCTTGAGAGCGGTCACGCACCGACCGTCTCCTACGGCGAAAGTCGTCGCACTGCCGCGAGTCGGTGGATTGCACCATCGATACGAGTGGCGAGAGGCAGCCTGAGTCAGCTTGGTCGCTCGCGTTACTCGGCTGGTCGCCGAGAAGTTCGTCCTCAGCACTTTCCCTCGCGCGCTGACCACGCTCTCCAGCATGTGCTCAAGGGCGGTCCGGGCCTAGAGTCCAGTCCCGGACGAATAATGATGATGGACAACTGGGCAAAGATGTCGCAGCGCTGCCATCCCGGTCGGCCTCGGATTGATGCCGAGATTCGCCGCCTCGTCCGCACGATGGCGCAAGACGGCTGGGGGGCGCCACGCATCCATGCTGAACTCACCAAGCTCGGTTTCATCATCTCCGAGATTACGGTGTCGCGATACCTGCCGCGGCATCCCGCGGAGCCCGATCAGCTGAAGCGATGGATGGCTTTCTTGCGCAACCATAAAGACGATATCGCCGCCATGGATCTGTTCACCGTGCCCACCGCTTCGCTCGGTCAAGTCTTAATTTTCCTGTCAAATCTCCGTACGGTTCCCCGCGCTCGGTTAAGCTGCTGATTCCTCCGACGTGCCTTGCGGGAGAAGCTCGTTGCGAAGCTCCTCGACTTTCCTAGCGGCGAAGACATCCATCCTCACGCCGCGCCATTTGTTTGCGGCGGCCAAGAGCACAGCGAACGAGAGTTTCATCGCGGCCTCCTCGGTGAAGAAGTGAGGAATGACCTTTGTGCGACGTTTGTGCTCTCCGAACGTGCGCTCAAGTAGATTCGACGTGCGAAGCCTTTTGTGATGCGCCGCAGGAAGGCGTAGCGCCTGAAGACATGCTTCGAGGGTCTCTTCCATGCACTTCATCGCGCTCGGGAATCGTTGACGGTACCGAGCGATCACCTCCCGACCCTTCTTCAGCCCTTGCTCGTAGCTGTTCGCATGGAACGACTCAAGGATGGCCGCCTTGAGTTCGTCGCGCACTTCCTTCGGAGCCTTGCCCAGGATGTTCTCGAGGCGGTGCTTCTGGCAACGTTGCTTGAGGCTTCGAGGGAAGACCTCTGCGATCGCTTTGAGCACTCCAGGATTCCCGTCCGTCACGATGAGCAACGGCTCCCTCATTCCTCGGGCCACTATCTCCTGCAAGAACCCCTTCCAGTTCTCGTAGGATTCTCGGTTGCCGACACCGATATGAAGAAGAACTCGCGTCCCATCAGCGCGATAGCCGGTCGCAACGAGGATGGGCTCTTTCCTCTCCGCTCCTTGGTGGTAGCGCAGGTACGTGCCGTCGAGCTCGAGATACAACAGCTTCTCGTTCGAGAGATCCCGTTTTCGAAACGCCTCGAAATCCTCCGACAGACACCGTGTGACCCGGCTCACCACCGACTTCGAGACACCCGTGCCGCTCAGCACGTCCGCGAACGTCGCCTCAATGTCACGCGTCGACATCCCGTGGACGTACATCCGCGCGATCAGTTCATCGAGTTTCTCGGTCCGGCTCACGTAGGCGTCGAGAATCTTTGACTGAAACACCTTCTCTGTTTCTCGTACCCGCGGCACTTGCACCGTCACCGCTCCCTCGCCCGTGAGGACCCGATGCGACTCATACCCGTTGCGTCGTCCCTTCTCCTTCGTCGTTGCCGGAGCGTTCTCATAGTAGTTTCGACCCAACGCCTCCGTCACCTCGCGCTCCAACGCATATTGAAGCATCATCTGAGCTCCCGACCGGACGATCTCCGAGAGATTCATCTCCCCAAATACCAGTTGTTCCTCGAACTGCTTGAGCAATCGCTGACTCGGTAGTACCTTTCCCATGATGTATGGTTCTCCTTTTCTGTCCCCATGACGGGGACGGGTTTGAGCTTGGGGAACCATACATCGTTTTTCTTTGACAGGAATCTTAAGACATCACCCTTCGCTCCGGCTGCTGTACGGCTTCGCTCGCGTTACTCGGCTGGTCGCCGAGAAGTTCGTCCTCAGCACCTTCCCTCGCGCGCTGACCACGCTCTCCAGCATGTGCTTGAGGGCGGTCCGAGCCTAGAGTCCAGTCCCGGATAAATAATGATGATGGACAGCTATTCACCGAGGCAGTACGTGGGCTGTTGAGAGATTCAGGCGTGAAGTCCCTCCGCCTTCCCGCCAATAGTCCGAATCTGAACGCATACGCGGAAAGATTCGTTCTCTCCATACGTCGAGAGTGTCTCGACCGCCTCGTACCTCTCAGCGAGCGACACCTGCGGACAGCGATAACCGAATACGTAGTGCACTATCACACAGAACGGAACCACCAAGGTCTCGGCAACGAGTTCCTCACACCTCTGCCGGCAAGCGCGAATGACACTGGCCCCATCGTGTCGCGAGAGCGACTTGGAGGCATTCTCAACTACTACTGCCGTGCCGCGTAGATGGTTTGCTGGCGACGGTAGTCCCTCGGTGCGCTCTGCCGGCGTAGCGTGGAAACAGCTTCAGGCACACGCTTCGATATTCGCTCTCGACTAGGTGGTCATCTGCATGGTGACGACCCGCCCGCCCAAGACGATTGTAAAGCTCACGGCCCTTGGCCCGGTCGCAAACACAGACACTAAGTTGCTGATTTATGGCCTATTTCAAAAGGGCCGAGTTTTGGCACAGGACGGGTTAGGTGGACATTCCCTGTTCCCAAAGAACAGGGAATTTAAGATCACTGAACAGGGAATTGCTCTGGAAGAACAGGGAAAAGTCACGAGCAACACATGGGGGGGCATTCGAGTCAGGTTGAGATCCCTGTGCCTTCTATTTCTTCATCCGCGCGCCCCGAACTTGATCGGTCTCCGGTCTGCCGGGACCATGCCTACATGATTTCGTCGTTTGTTCGCGCTTCGATATTCGCTCTCGACTAGGTGGTCATCTGCATGGTGACGACCCGCCCGCCCAAGACGATTGTAAAGCCCACGGCCCTTGGCCCGGTCGCAAACACAGACACTAAGTTGCTGATTTATGGCCTATTTTAAAAGGGCCGAGTTTTGGCACAGGACGGGCTCGGTCGTGAGGGCGAAAGTGGCGGACGTGCCGCACGAGATCGTCGTGTCTGCGGCGGACCTGTCTCGAATCAATGAGAAAGTCGAAAGGGCTGTAGGCTTTACAATCGTCTGTCTCGATGGTGTTGTCGTCAGATCTATGATGACGTACTACGTGCAGTTCCTACTGCTCGTTCTGGCTGGCTGGGTCAACCCGAGAGGAATCATAAAGGCAAGGAGAATCTGCTGCTGTTCCCAGCCAGTGACCAGTTACCTCAGTCCGAGCGCAAGGTGCGCTCGCGTGAACGGCTTGGCGGGTTGCTCCGTTTCTACCATCGGGAAGCCGCATGAGTATTTTGACCTCACGGCTGTTTCCTCTGGTCGGTGGCGCCGCAGGACTGGTGCTCGGCTGGGCGACCGGGTGCTTGCGCTGTTTACTGTTGGTGATGTGTACGCATCCATTTGAAAAAAAAGACTTACGCCCCATTTAGCGTGCAGCGAAGGTCGTGAGCGCTATTTTGGCTGTAATTTAATGCACCGTAGGGTCTTAGCGTCATCTCACCAACACTTAATGGCGGAAGCACCTGGCTGATGATTTCCGGTGGAAATCGATAGCCGTGGTAGCTTGGCGCATCGGTCTTCATTGGACCATTCTGTCAGTCACCACCTCAACTAATAAGAAACTCAGGGTGTAGCGTTTTGGGGCAGTGACGTCAAAACCGAGCTCCCTCAGGCGTCGTGTTGAGCCGGTGCCACCTCCAGAGACTACCGCGTTTCATTCATTCGGGGTGGCCGTCAGGCCGTGGAAAACTTGACAATACCTTCCTCCGACCTCTGAAAGGGCCTCATCTCTGTAGTGTAATGGCAAATCCATAATTGTTGATTTGACTAGCATTTAAATCCGTACGAGAATTATCTAGACAATGCGAGGTCGAGCATGAGTGAGAATGCGAAATGGAACGGCATTACTCGCCGCCTGGACGCAATCATCCTGTTGATGCTGGATTGTGAAGGGCCAACACCGTGACGAAAAAATAGAGAGACTCTTTGAGATGGGGTTTTCACGGGCCGAAGTCGACCGAGTGATTGAAAAAGAGACGGAGTACGTGACGGCGGTTACCACGAGAAAACGTCGTCCCAAGAAGAAAGGTAGATGACGATGAGCGATCTTGCGGCCGAGACCAACGCGAAGTTGGACGTCCTTATTCGATTGGTAGCCAACGGGTTGTGCGGCGACAAAACGCAACGCGAGAAAATTTCTCTGCTCCACTCCGTCGGGCTAAAGCCGAAGCTTATCGCCGAGCTGTTGGGCACGACGTCCAACGCCGTGCAGGTAGCGGTCTCTCGAATCCGCAAGGCCGAAAAAAGGAAGCGGTCTCCTAAATCGGGTGCCGGGTCGGTTGGTTAGGTGGCTAGGTGAGTTACGAAGTATTTGCGCCAAATCATGAGAACCAATAGCGATCTACGAAAGGCGCTGCTCTCCTACCTCGGTGTGACGAAGCAACGGCTGTCACAACGCGTGAAAAAGGTAAAGACGCAAAATGGTCCGATGACAACGGCCGACGCGACTTATGTGATCGCACATCAGGAAGGGCTAGATCTTACCAAATACCTTGACGCTGCTGAGGTAAGCCATGTGCGTAGTCTGATACGCAGTGGTAGCAATAATGCGACGCAAGGATCCCACGGACGGAAATCAAAGGAAAAAACGAAGAGCGCTAGTGCGACAATTACTCTCCCTCGTGAAATACCTAAGGTCGATGTTGTGCTCTCGACGACGCTCGCGCGAGACGCTCAGGAGATGGCGAAGCTCTATACAGTCTACTACGCTCTCGAAAATTCCATGCGCGTCGTCATAACGAGGGTACTGGAGAAATCTTCTGGAAAGGCGTGGTGGATGGAGTGCGTTCCTGGGCACGTGCAAAAGAACGTCTCTGACAGGAAGCAGAAAGAATCGCAGAAGCCGTGGCACGGCAAACGCAACGCGCACAATATCTACTATTCAGATTTCAGAGATTTGCGACAGATCATCGAAAAAAACTGGTCGAGCTTCTCCGTCATCTCCCCGGACCGTCCGTGGATCACGAACATGCTAGAACAGTTGGAGCACCCGCGGAACGTGATGGCCCATCACAATCCAGTATCGAAGAACGATCGGAAGCGCGTGGAGCTGTATTTCGACGATTGGACAAAGCTTCTGGAAGCTAAAAAAAATGTAATTCCGTGAACGTAGGACGGAGGAGACCTACCCAGGAAATATTGGAGCTGATGATGGCGCGAAAGAAGAATCAAGCCGCGAGTCCGAAGGCAATGACCGTCGCGAATAGTAAAGTTGTAGATCTACTGAAGGACCTCTTGATTGCACAACTTGGAGTGACCTGACCTTCTTTTTTTCCATTCCTTCCGACAGCCCTTAAGGGCGTGCTTGCCTGTTCTCTGTTGATCGATCGACTGCAAGCACATGAAATCATGAGTGAAACAGCCTATTTTTCAGCGCCGCTACACTGGAATGACGAAAATCATCCGGAATCAGGCATGTCGTCGGAGTCGAGCGGCGTCTGAAGATCGGCACGGCGAGGCGCTTGAAGGAAGCTGCTGTTGGAGTCGGAGGATTCCGGGACTCTGAACGCGTCGTTCGTCGAGCGTCTCAACCCAACCTGTGATCCGCAAAAAAGAAGATCGCGTATCGATGGGCAGACAGCCATGAGAGCGACGTCCTGCGAACTCGTCTTCGCCTCGGTGGAAATTCTGGACGCTGTCGCCGCCAAGCCACCGACGCAATAACGTGCTCGAGAAAGAACGCGTTGTTCGCCGCGAGAAGCTAGGTCGGTCAGGCGACGCGTGACAACCGGTAATCGTGATGGAGCCACCAAGGACCAGCCTCCAGGTGACGGCGCGCTGGTCGGGTAATGGATGTCGGTGCTGGTCCGGTTTCATCGGAAGCTCGACACAGGGGGTGGGAAGGCCAGGCCCGAGCGATGAATGCAGTCTCGCGCGATTGTAGGAGTCACGTCATTCGGTCAAGAGTCGGCGGAGATGTTCCTCCAACCTCCAAGCTGGCAAGCTCGGCGCGTAATGCCTCCGGTGTCACCTGCTCGACGGAGAGGCTGGCGCCCGTCAACCGGCGGGCGGGCACGTGGGTGTCGAACACGGAATCATGCTACCACAGGGGCTCAGACGGCCGTACGGTTAGCGAAGGCCAGCCGCAGGCGATACCGACCGGCGAGGTGAGGAACTCCTGTCCCGGCCTGGCCGGCCACCACGCGGTTCGGGATGTCCTCCGTGATGAGTCGGTGGACGCGGTCGCTGTCGGTCCAGGGGATGTGTCCGAACCGGTCGTTGAAGCTTCGCCTCCGTTCTTGGTTGAGCCCCAGCCGGCGTGCTTTCTCAAGCGCAAGCTATTTTCGTACCAATTCCGGGTTGACAATACGGAGAACGCTCGTCTAGACTTGAGAAAATACCAACAATTAGGGTTCGCTGCTGGGCGGCGCACACGATGTAGTGGGAATCAACAATAATACGGGAGAACTCAGTGGCAAAGAAGACGAGAAAGAAGGCAGTGAAAAAGAAGAGGGCCAAGCGCCAATCCGACGAGGCGAAGATCCTGGAGACCCTCCTCATTACCAAACTCGGCCTCGCGGGGGTACCGAACCGCGCAATACGGGCGATCGTCGGCGGCGACATGAATCGAGTCACCAAGATCATGCGACAGCTGAACGCCGCGAAGAAGACCAAAAAGAAGTAATGGTTTAGTTGTCCCTTCCATAAACTCGAGCTAGGACGGGGACGAGGCGCGTTGTCATCCGGGATGACGGCACGAGGGAGCGCACTGAGTTCGAATCGCTCGGCTCTGTTGGGCTAAGAGGCGGTGCAACAGATACGGGGGGACGACAAGCGGACGAGCGTTTGGTCCAACTTGCACGAGCCTATATCAGACAACAACGGCTGACCGGAACCGACCCGGTGAGTCTGGCACTTGCAGCATCCGAAAACGAAAAGCTTCTCCAAACTCTGCAACGTACCGATGGATGATCGAGCTCCGTATCTAACGACTGCAACAATGAGCCTGGTTGTTGGAGCAAAGCTATGACTGCTCCCGCCGAGGGGCCCACGATTGTCTTGATTGGGGGCATGACCACGCTCGACTCGGGAGAGCGAATTGACTCACGGCAGCGTCTCGCTGGCGACAAGTGGGACTGTGTCCTCCGATCCGCGATGGCGTATTCGGAGCGTTGGTGGGAATCAGTGCGCACGTTAGCTGACGTGCTTCTTGACCAAGATGAGGGGGAGGGAGCGTGGGCTCTCGTTTGGGCTCCTAGGACGATGCGGCGATTGAAGCAAGACGGGTCCACCTCGCGTGTCCGGTTGCGCTCCGTTCTGCCCGAGGCCGCGTTGCTGATGGATCTCTGGAGAAACGATTCTGGCGGCAGTTCTACGATTGATGCGTCAAAGACAAATGCGCGGTACCGCGTCCTTGAGCATCCGCTTCGCTACAAGGACATAGAGGCATCTCGCCCACCTACCGTGTTTTTTGGTATTCATCCCACGGCCTGGGACACTCAGGAATAGACGCCCTTTGACGCTGTCCTTAGAAGATGGCCGAACACCGTAATGGTCCTGGCGCACACGCCGCTCTTGGAAACTGCCGTTGATGAGCTGCGAGCGTGGTTCGCCGCAGGTCGGCCAAATAGAGAGAAGAGCGTCTTTAGTGAGCGAGAGCTTCGCGCGCGAAACAGTATTATCGAGGATCTGCAGCTATGCCAGGAGAAGTTTAAGGATTGGCGAGAGGCAGCCTGAGTCAGCTTGGTCGCTCGCGTTACTCGGCTGGTCGCCGAGAAGTTCGTCCTCAGCACCTTCCCTCGCGCGCTGACCACGCTCTCCAGCATGGGCTCGAGGGCGGTCCGGGCCTAGATCCAGTCCCGGATTAATAATGATGATGGACAGGAAGGTAGTCCGCTCCATTTCGCGCTCCCCAGCAGATCCTCGGCGACGAGGGGGATGACCGTGACTATGGCGAGAAAGCCCGTTGCCGAAAGGCCTACGCCCGTGAAGAGCGCGGCCATGGCTTTCTTGCGCTTCGAGGACTCGCTCAAGATGTCTCGTCCCCCGTCTCCGTGGGTTGTGCTCCGCAAAAAGTCGATCCAGCGGTACACGGTCTTCTTTTTCGCGGACCACAGTAGCGCGGAAACAGCTTCCAGGAACACGCTGCGATATTCGTTCTCGACTAGGTGGTCATCTGCATGGTGACGACCCGTCCGCCCAAGACGATTGTAAAGCCTACGGCCCTTGGCCCAGTCGCAAACATAGACACTAAGTTACTGATTTATAGCCTTTTAAAAAGGGCCGAGTTTTGGCACAGGACGGGGTCACCTGGACGCTCGAGGTGCGAGAAGGCGTTCGGTTTCCAAGCGGTGATGCGGTGACCGCGGAAGCGGTCAAAGCCGTCTTCGATCGAAATTTCGGAGTCAAGGGTTCGGGCGGCGCATTTCTCTATCGAAATCTAGGGCGCATCCCGGGACCGGACGCGGTCGAAGCGATTGATGAAGATACCGTTCGAATCACCACCGACCGACCCAACCCGTTGCTGCCCCGTCTTCTCATCCTATCGAATGGAGGGATTCTAGATCCGCGGCTGGTCGAGGAGAAAAGCGAGCCGGGGGAGAGATGGGCGGAGACGTGGCTGCGCCAGAACACGGCGGGTGCGGGAGCTTACTTCGTCGAGAGCTGGACCCGCGGCGTAGAGATCGTGCTCCGAGCTAACAAGAACTATTGGAGAGGTGAGCCCGCGATCGACAAAGTAGTCATGAAGATCATTCCGTCCGCCGCGGATCGTATGATGTTACTCGTGTCCGGCTACTTGGATGTGGTGGAGCGTCTCTCCGCAGAAGAGAATGATGCGGTGGCGCGCGTGCCGGGAGTCAGGGTGCTCTCGCTACCGAGCACGCAAGCCGTCAGTCTGGTCATGCACTGCCAGATGCCGCCGTTCGATGACGTTCGGGTTCGGAGGGCGATGTCGTATGCGATGCCGTACCAGGCGGTAATGAGGGATGTCTATTTCGGTCGGGCCCAGGCCACGGCCGGACCCGTTCCGGTCGGCTTTCCAGTACACGAGCCCGGCGACTACCCATACGGGCAGCGAGACCCGGACAAAGCCAAGGCGTTGTTGGTTGCGGCCGGTTATCCTGATGGCTTCTCGGTTGACCTAGAGATCGATAGCGGTGTACCGGAGCACGAGTCGATTGCGATACTCCTCCAATCGGCGCTCAAAGAGGTTGGCGTGGAGGTCGCCATCGTCAAGCACACCCCGGCGGTCTATGCGGAACAGCGCGCCTCCCACACCCTACGCTTTTTCTTGGATCAAAACCTATGGTGGGTAGACGACCCAATCTATCCGCTGTGGTTTGGATATGTGAGCGGAGCCTTTCTCAATCACGGAAGCTACTCCAACTCGGCGGTGGACGAGATGGTCAATCGTGCGGTGATTGAGCTAGAACCGGAGAGGCGACGGACACTGCTCCGGGAAGCGCAGCGGATGATCATCGAGGACGCAGCGCAGGTGTGGATCACTCAGCCGGATTTCCGCCTCGCGACCAAACAGGGCATCGATGGCTACGTCCACTTCAACGACCAGGTCGTGCGTTTTCAGTACCTTCGTAAACGGTAGCTCGAGTGCCGGCCCAAATGGCTTGCGTTGTCTTCGTTCTTGGAGAGCCGGTCGGTTGCACCCAAGGACCAGGCGACATATTTTCGAAAACCAGGAGAATACTGTAGCGATGAGAAAACAAAGCTCACTAAAAGTCGGGATAGATATAGGCGGTACGTTCACCGATCTAGTGGTATTCGATGATGAACAACACGGTATGTTGATCGCCAAGACACCGTCTGTGTCTGACAACTATTCGGCCGGCGTCATTACTGCGCTCAACGAAATTATCGACGATTACAGCCGGATTGAACTCCTTATCAATGGTACTACCGCCCCGCTAAACGCATTTCTTGAAAGAAAAGGTGCACGGACTGCGCTTGTCACAACCAAGGGCTTTGGTGACGTCTATATTATCCGTAGAAGCAATCGTGTCCGGATGTACGACCTGCATTATTGTCATCCAGAACCTCTTGTGCCCCGTGCGCTTACGTTTGAGGTGGAGGAACGACTGAATGTAAAGGGCGATGTCGTTACTCCGCTGAATGAAGATGATCTGGCGGCTATTGTGCCCCGGTTACGTGACGCCGGGATTGAATCTGTCGCAATCTGTTTCGTTCACAGCTATGTTAATCCCGCTCACGAAAAGGCCGCGGCAGAATTTTTTCGCCGTGTAGCGCCGGACATTTTTGTAACGCCGTCCTACGAGGTTTGCCGAGAGTGGCGGGAATATGAACGCACGAGTACTACTGTCATCAATGCCTATGTATCACCGATATTAAAAAAATATCTGGTGCAACTGGTGGGCGCACTGGAAGAAAAGGGATTCGACAAAAAAGTCTTCATGATGCAGTCGAACGGCGGGCTTATGGATTCGAACGAGAGCGAATCGAGAGGTCTGCTGACCTTGATGTCTGGTCCGGTAGGCGCAAGCGTAGGATCGAGTGTGCTAAGCAAGCAGCTTGGAGAACCCAATTTGATATGCATCGATATGGGAGGGACGAGTTTTGACGTGAGCTTGGTCGTTGAGGGCAAGGAGTCAGTTGTTTCAGAGACAAGCTTTGAGGGCTTTCCAATTCTGGCGCCTATGGTGGACATCCATTCCATCGGCGCAGGAGGCGGTAGTATTGCATGGAGCGAGGGCGGAGCGCTTCGTGTTGGCCCTCGGAGTGCAGGCGCTCAACCAGGACCTGCCTGCTATTCAAGAGGTGGGACCGAACCTACCGTAACTGATGCAAATGTGGTCCTCGGCCGCATTGACCCGGATTCCTTTCTGGGTGGCCGCATGCAACTGGATGCGGATGCCTCTCATTCGGTAGTGAGTGAACTGGGAAAAGAGTTTGGCTTGACGGTCGACAAGATGGCGGCGGGGATCCTCGATGTCATCAATTCGAAAATGGCAAACGCCATTCGCACCATGACCATAAGCAAGGGGATCGATCCGAGAGAACTCTCGTTGATAGCCTTTGGCGGCGCCGGTCCGATGCATGCCGCGCTGATTGCGGAAGAACTCGAAATTCACAAAGTGATTGTTCCCGATGTGGCAGGCGAGTTTTCAGCGTGGGGCATGCTGAATGCAGATATACGTCACGACGTGTCAAAATCATTCAGTACACGTTTGAACAATCTGGACTGGAACGAAGTGCAAGATGGCTTCTCCGGCATCGAAGCAGAACTAGCGGCGTTGATGCAAGGCGAAGGGGTTCCCACTGAGAGGATGCGTTTTCTAAGATACCTGGATATACGCTATATCAGTCAGGAGTACTTTGTAAGCGTACCGATACGCGCAGACGCGCCTCTAGATGCATCACAGACCACGCGATTCAAAAAACTATTCGATGACCTGTACATGAAAAAATACGGTCACTCCAATCCGGAGGAGCAGGGTGAGTTGGCAAATATCAGAGTTGAAGCGCGTGGCCTGAATTCATCGACCGATGGTGACCCCAGGGCGTTGATATCTGAGGCTGATGCCGCGGCAGAAAAAACCAGGCCCGTGGTTTTTTCCGGGAAACGGATGAGTACGCAGTTTCTTGATCGATCGATGCTGAAAGAGGGAGAATCCCTGGAAGGTCCCCTGGTTATCAATGAGTTGTCCTGTACCACGGTTGTGCCACCTGACTACAGAGTGGAACTGGATTCGGTGGGAAATCTCGTAATACAAAGACACGGGACAAAACGATGAGCTCGACAATAGATCCCATTACGACAGAAGTAATCCGGAACGCATTTTATGCGATCGCGGATGACGTGAGTGCGGTGTTGAATCGCAGTTCATATTCTCCAGTCATTTACGAAAGCCACGATTACGGTATCTCCATCTATAACGAAAAGGTGCAATTGCTGGCACAAGCACCAGGTACACCCTACTTCACCGGAGGGCTGGAGGCGGCGGT
Source organism: Candidatus Marinacidobacterales bacterium (assembly GCA_965219415.1). GTDB lineage: Bacteria > Acidobacteriota > Vicinamibacteria > Marinacidobacterales > DATDRI01 > CBDCNP01. Next base: position 3,513,274 of record CBDCNP010000002.1, on the reverse strand, counting down.
AGGGGCCATCGTTGACAAATATGGCTTGGACAACATGAGAGAAGGAGATGTTTTTGTTGTCAATGATACCTATACCGTCGGGGCTCACTTGAATGACGTGGATATCGTCAGCGTGTATGCCTATGAAGGGGGGCCTGTCGGTTTCGGTGCCATAAGAGCACATTGGAGCGACGTGGGTGCGGCGACTCCCGGACATCCGGCGGGGACGACCGAAATCTACCAGGAAGGTATCCGCATACCACCCATCAGGATCATGCAAGGGGGCGAATTCATTTCGGATGTCGTCGATTTGCTAGTCCTGAACTCCAGACTACCCAGGACCCTCATGGGCGATATGAACGCGATGGTTGCCGCTGCCAGAATGGGCGAAAAAAGGTATTTGCAGCTGATTGTTCGCTTTGGGCTGGATGTCATCAGACAGGCCACGCAGGACATATTTGATGTGACCGAGGCCAACTACCGGGAATTCATATCAAGCATTCCGGACGGTGTATATGAAGAAGAAGGCTATATAGACAACGATGGGGTTACCGATGATCCCGTGCTTGTAAGGGTAAAGGTAACAATAAACGGTGATGAAATAACGGTTGACACCAGAGGCTCAGACAAACAACACGCCGGCAACATCAACACTGGTCTTCCATCGACGAAGGCAATGGCGAAACTGGCGCTTGCCTTTCTTTATCCGAGTCCTGTTCCTGAAGTAAATCATGGGAGTTTCATTCCTGTTCATCTGATCGCTGAACGGGCATCCATTTTCTGGGCACAAGAGCCCGTCGGAGGCATGCGACCCATGCCAGTTATGATGCTGCTTGATTTGATTTTTAAGGCCCTCGCTCCGGCGATCCCGGATCGGGTAGTCGCGGGGTTGCCGGGGGATTCCTGGAATCTTGAGGTCTATGGCAGAGACCCGGATACGGGAGAATTCTGGATGGGTGGTGAGTCGATGAACGGCGGTTGGGGTGCCAGTTCGGGTGTGGACGGAGTGAGCGCAATTACGCATTCTGTGGCGGGAGATTTTCGCAACAGCCCTGTTGAAACCCAGGAAAGTCGTAGTCCGATACTGATTAGACGCCTCCAGATGGGAGTAGATACAGGTGGTGCTGGCAAATGGCGAGGCGGCTTGAACACTATCAAGGAGTATGAAGCGTTAATAGACGTTACATTTCAGGCCCATTTCGAGCGGACGAAGACGCCGCAGTGGGGATTGTTTGGTGGACATGCCGGATCGATACCGCAAGTCACCATTCATCCGCCAGGTGACGAGACACCCTATGAGGTGTTGAAAACCAGTGGCATCTTACTGAAAAAGGGATCGCGGATTGTTGCACGAACCGGGGGCGGAGGCGGATATGGTAGTCCCCTCGAACGGGACCCGCATCTCGTACGTAAAGATGTATTCGACGGATACGTCAGCCGAGAAGCTGCGGAGGAAGTTTATGCGGTTATCCTCAAGGGAGATGATCTCCAGATTGACATGGAAGCCACAGCAAAACGCCGACAGACGCTTGCCGGCTAACCATGCATTCCCGATGTTGGCCAGGCTCACACCTCAATCACACCTGTGCATCATCAATATCCGTCGGCTCCTGAAATCAAGGACTTACGCACCGTTCACGCCTCGGCCAACGAGCGCATCTCCCGCTTGAGATCCCAGTCTTGAGACGGCAAACTCTGCCGCCATGCTCCGTGTCCTCATCTTCCTCGTCTCACTCGGCGCCCGTGCGACCCGGGCGATGTGTCGGTGCCGAGCCGACCTCGTGATTGAAAACCTGGCCCTGCGGCTGCAAGTTACGGCGTTGAAGAAGGAGCGCCCCCGGCCACCGCTCGAGGACACGGGACCGAGCATTCTGGGTTGCGCTCCGAAGCTCGTGGCCAGCGTGGGCGAGCCGGCTCGTTATCGTGAACGCCGACACGGTCGCCCGGTGGAATCGAGATCGGTTCCGCCGATACTGGGCTCGGATCTCCCGTCCGCGCTATCCAGGTCGACCTCGGATTGATGCCGAGATTCGTCGTCTCGTCCGCACGATGGCCCAAGACGGCTGGGGTGCACCTCGTATCCACGCTGAGCTGACGAAGCTCGGATTCGTTGTCAGCGAGATGACGGTGTCGCGATACATGCCGCGCCGCCGAGGGTGCTTCCGCCATCAAGTGTTGCTACGCGGCTGCGGGCAGTGGTACAGGTGCGGAAGAGACCGGGTTGCGCGCCCCAGTGAGCAGGAAAACCTCGATCCGCGACCACAAAGGAATCGTCGTCGCCAAGAAGATGTCTCGAAAGGTGAGCCGTCGCGTGGTGAGACCGGCTTGCATAGCCGGAGTTCGGATCTCACGTCCGAACTTCAGAGCTCCGTGCGGTCGGACGAAGTTGTAATAGCAACGGAGCAACTCCAGGTGCTCATCGAGCCTCTCCGTCGAGCGAGCGTGGGAAAGCGTTCGTCTCGAAAGGTATGCCGAGCTTTGCCGGATGGTCAGATTCAACCGCTCGATGAACGACGTGTTCAATGTCGAAGAGTCCTCGGAGTTATTGAGCGCGTCTTCGAATCGCCACGCGGCTCCGTGCAGCGCTCTGCGTTCGACCTTGATGATGCGATCGTTCCTGCGCGTTTTTAGGACCTGGCCGTAGAGACACGCTGGACCGAAGAAGCGACGGATGACCTTCTGGTAGAATTCGAATCCATCCGTGACGATCAAGGGAAGACGCTCGAAATTCATCCGTCTCGAAAGGTCGCGAAACAGAGCGTGAGTGTTCCGGTAGCTTCGCCTTCCCGTCACCGTCGATGGCCAGAGCCGAGACCAGACTTCGATTGTAACGAAGACCCAACTCGGTGTCTTCTTGTTGCCCGCGAACGTGCGAATCTCGTCGGCTTGAAGCTCTTCGGCAGCGAAGCTAGCGATCCTCCTGTGATTGAATCGACGACACACTTGGGCTGCCTTCTCGAGCCAGCGGGCGATGGTGTTCCAGGCAATCCCTTTGATCCGGGAAATCGAGGAAATGCTGACACCCTCGACTCTGAGAGCGATGACCCCATCGAAAGTAGCTCTTCGATGTTGGAGACGGTAGTAGGGCGTGCCTTTCGTCGAGGAGAACGTCTTTCCGCACTCGCCGCACCGGTATCGACGGCGTTTCCCGGACCTGGTTCGGTAGAATCCGTGGCGAACGATGTTTCCGGAACTGACTTTGCCCCGCAACGGACATGCGAGATTGAGACATCTGCGATTCTTCACTTTGGCTCGGCCCTGACGATGAGAGAACTGTGTCTTCGGAATTCTGGTTCAAACTCTAGCACGCAGACCGGTTAGGGGCTGGCCGCCAACACTTAATTGCGGAAGCACCGGTCTATTTCTAAAGGGCCGAGTTTTGGCACAGGACGGGGAAACGGCGTAGACTTGTTGGATGCATATGGTTCAAAGCGGGCACCGGGATCTCTAGCCCTTTGATTTGGAAGGGTGGCCCCTTCCATAAACTCGAGCTGCATGAGATTGGCAACTGCCTGCAACCAGGATGCTTTGGTCGTCTTTATGAAGGACGTTCTGAGGGCCGGCGTCGGCTCTACTCAGTGGTAGAGGTGTAACTTGGTGCGAAGTCCCGCAGCGGTTCCGGGCAGATCGGACTCAAGCAGCGCGTCGAGTGTCACTAATAAATGATGGAGACTTGTGACCCGCAAGACAGAAGATTGCGTACCGCTGGATCGATTTTTTGCGGAGCATAGCCGGGTCGGCGTGTTCATGACCGCGGATTTTAGCCCCCATTGCCAACCAAGTCTAGACACCTCTAATCCGAAACGTCCCGGCGCACCGGTCTTGGGTTCGTTTGTATTATTGGACACGACGGGTGCGCGGATGAATAAATGGAAGGCACAGGTGCCTAGGCTTGGTTGGCAATGAGAGCTAGAGTGCCGCGTCGGCTGGTCTCTGCGAATTTCGAGAACGCCTCTAGGATTCGAGCTTTCGGGCTCCGTTCGTATTTTTGGACACGATGGGTTCTACAATCCGTATCGATTCCACTCCTCACTCGATTACAACAACCCAATGGTGTTCGAACGGATTCATGATCTCAAAACTACTCATGCGAGATAATCAACCTGCCCACTTTTCCTGGACAAGGTCACATCCCTTGGTTTCCAACACTAGGGTGTCGCCGGCTGAAGCAAGCGAAACACATGCAGTTTGAATTGTCGCGCTCTTTGTGGACTAAACCGTGAACTCTTCCGTCTTCCGCATCGAACTTACTGGCGATGATGTCAAGGTATTGTGTGTCGCCGGACTCGTATCGTCGAAATACGGCGTAGGCGACATGGTCGGCGAGCTGGATCATACGAGATGCCTTAGAATTAACGAAGAGTGGCGTATCAGCTAGGTTTTGAATGATGTTCCACTGGGTGCCCAGAGTTCGAAACTTAACCGCCATCTGCTGAAGTGTGGTCTCATAGGTGCTTTTATCAAGTATCACAAGACCCCGCTGTGTGTCGCCTCCTGCGCGTAGACGCTTTAAGAAGAAGTCGAATCTTTGGCAGAGATCCTCGAACGCGATCTCCATTGGGTCCTGATTCGGAAACGAGGCCTTATGGACGACGCAGGCAAACGCGCGGGATGTGACATATGACTTTAGGAGCACCTGAAGGACAGCTTTGATCGTGCCGCGTGCTTCACTCTGGGTCATGCCTTTCCACGGCGCACTTCGGCGGGCGTAGGTTTCGGAAGCGTGAAGTTCGACACTGTGCGGATCCCCAGGATTGATGTTTTCTACCAGTTTATCCAGTTCCTGAGTGATCCAGTGTGATTGCGCCTCGAACACGGATACTCCGCCAAGGACCAGATACTGTTCTTTAGCGTTGCCAACGGAGCCGGCGTCGTCGAGGTAGAGGAGATGCATCAGTCGAATAAAAAAAAGCAGCCGGGTGAACCAGAAGTCCAACGGACCGCCGAGGCAGCCCTCCCAACCGCAACCTTATCATATCTAACGGTGCCCGCGGTTGTCAACGGCCCCACCCGCAGCGCCTCCGGATCGACGAGCCGGACGAAATGAGCCTGCCCGTGCTGGACGCCGCGCAAGGCCCGATAGACCGCGCGGGTCGGACTGCTGCCCGGACTGGTGCTTCCGTCATCAAATGTTGCTACGCGGCTGCGGGCAGTGGTACAGGTGCGGAAGAGACCGGGTTGCGGGCCCCAGTGAGCAGGAAAAACCTCGATCTGCGATCACAAAGGAATCATTGTCGTCAAGAAGATGTCTCGAAAGGTGGAGCCGTCGCGTGGTCAGACCGGCCTCGTCATGTCCAAAAATAAGAACGAACTCAAGACCCGCCATTCCAATAGCTTGTAAGCAGGCGCTTCTGCACACGAGCGCCGCGACCTCTGCCGGCGCGCCCAGCACGAGACCCGGGTCAGCGGGTTGCGGTCCCCGTCCTGTGCCAAAACTCGGCTGTGCATCGTCAAAACTGCTCCGCCCACGAAATCAAGGACTTACGCTCCGCTTGAATTCCGGGCCGAAGACGGCGAAACTCCGCCGCTATGCTCAACGTTGTTGTCTTCCTCGTCTCACTTGGCGTCCGTGCCATTCGGGCGATGTGTCGGCGCCGCGCCGACCTGGTGTTGGAGAACGTCGCTTTGCGGCAGCAAGTGACGGCGCTGAAGAAAGAGCGCCCACGCCCACCGCTCGACGACACGGAACGGGCTTTCTGGGTTGCCCTTCGAGGTTCGTGGCCCGTGTGGGCGAGCCGCCTGCTCATCGTCCACGCGGACACCGTAGCCCGTTGGCATCGCGACCGATTCCGACGGTACTGGGCAAAGATCTCGCAGCGCTGCCATCCCGGTCGGCCTCGGATTGATGCCGAGATTCGTCGCCTCGTCCGCACGATGGCGCAAGACGGCTGGGGGGCGCCACGCATCCATGCTGAGCTCACCAAGCTCGGTTTCATCATCTCCGAGAGCACGGTGTCGCGATACCTGCCGCGGCGTCCCGCGGAGCCCGACCAGCTGAAACGATGGATGGCTTTCTTGCGCAACCATAAAGACGATATCGCCGCCATGGATCTGTTCACCGTGCCCACCGCTTCGCTCCGGCTGCTGTACGGCTTCTTCGTCATCGAGCACGGTCGCCGGCACATCGTTCACTTCAACGCCACGTTCCACCCGACGTCTGCTTGGGTTATTCAGCAACTACGCGAGGCGTTTCCCTACGACACCGCTCCGAAATATCTCATCTTCGATCGCGACTTCATCTTTAACGCTGCGGTCATCGAGTTCATCAAGGCAACGGGCACAAAACCCGTTCGCACTTCGTTTCGCAGCCCATGGCAAAACGGAACCGCGGAGCGGTGGGTCGGCAGCTGCCGTCGCGAGCTCCTTGAGCGCGTCGTGGTTCTCGGTGCATGTCATCTCATCCGGCTCGTGCGAGCTTACATCAGCTACTATCATGAGGACCGTTGCCACTTGGGGCTGAACAAGGACACACCGAGCTTGAGAACGGTCACGCACCGACCGTCTCCTACGGCGAAAGTAGTCGCACTGCCGCGAGTCGGTGGACTGCACCATCGATACGAGTGGCGAGAGGCAGCCTGAGTCAGCTTGGTCGCTCGCGTTACTCGGCTGGTCGCCGAGAAGTTCGTCCTCAGCACCTTCCCTCGCGCGCTGACCAGCATGTGCTCGAGGGCGGTCTGGGCCCTAGAGTCCAGTCTCGGATTAATAATGATGATGGACAGGCCGACCGCGACCAGCTCGACCCAATCCTCGACGCCTGCGTCACGGTCTACAAGGAGCGGCTCGACGAGGACGGGCAGGTGGACTTCAAGGGCAAGGCCAAGGCGTTCGAGCGCGCGTACGGCTTCCTCGCTTCAATCCTGCCGTACACGCACGCCGAGTGGGAGAAGCTCTCTATCTTCCTGAACTTCCTCGTGCAGAAGCTCCCCGCGCCCGTGGAAGAGGATCTGTCTAAAGGCATCCTTGAGTCCATCGACATGGACAGCTACCGGGTAGAGAAGAAGGCGGTGATACACGTCCAACTGGCGGACGAGGATGCTGAGATCCAGCCGTTTCCGACTAACGGCGGCGGCCACAGACCGGACCCCGAACTCGACCGCCTCTCGAACATCCTCAAGAGCTTCAACGACCAGTTCGGGAACATCCCCTGGACCGACGGCGACCGCATCCACCGACTCATCACGGAAGAAATTCCGAACCGCGTGGCGGCCGACCGCGCCTACCAGAACGCCAAGCAGAACTCCGACAAGCAGAACGCGCGGATCGAGCACGACAAGGCGCTCCGGCGGGTGATGACGGCGCTGCTGCAGGACGACACGGAGTTGTTCAAGCAGTTCAGCGACAACGAGTCGTTCCGGCGGTGGCTGACGGACACGATCTTCGCGATCACCTACAAGGCCGCGTAGGAGGTGCGGGGGCTCGGGCTCCCGAGCTGGCTGACGATGGAGGGTGCGCGAGTACCCTCTCAAGCATTGCCGGACCCTGATTGAGGCCGAATCCGAGGCAAGTAAGGACACTAAGGAGGTCCAGGCCCACCTGGACCAGAACGTGCTAGCCCGCTACGCTGCGGTAGCCCAGGTCTCGATTCTGGGCCTTTCGGGCGGCCTCTCTTCCGCCGCCGCACGGCCCGGTCAGCGCCGGTTCTCCTATTGGGCGCAAACGTGGCACTCGAAAATCAAGATTAGAGACGAATCCCGAAAATGAGGCCAGTTCAGCCCTTCTAGCGCGTCTCTAGTGACACCTACCCCTGCAAAACCCCGCCAACCGCGCGGAAAATCTCACCCGTCTCTGCAGTGCCACAATTGGCCAGACTAGTTGGCGGATAGTGCAGTTTGGAGCTATCCGGTCTCGGCTGGTAACCGTGAAAAACAGGGAGTTCACAGAGAATAATGGACACAAAGTGACCCCCGAGCGCCAAAAAACCATCCGGGAGTGCGTTCTGGCTAAGGATGCCGGGGGTAGGTCGCAGACGTCGCAGGCGTCAATAAGGCCAAGTTCTACGCCTGTTTCGCGCGTGGGGAGCAGGCCAAGAGTGGCCTATATCGTCATTTTATCAAGAGCGAAACCTAATGGTAGAATTCCAATAATGGCTGGGCGGAAAACCAAACTCACCCCCGAGCGCCAAGAGAAGATCCTCAAGTGCGTTCGAGCAGGGATGACCTATAAGGCGGCAGCGGAGTCTGCTGGCATAGCCCTAGAGACACTTTGCAGGTGGATCGCACGTGGGAAGGTAGAGAGCGGCCTATTTCATGAATTTTACGAGTCCGTCCAGGAGGCCCTGGCAGACTTCGAATGGGTTCACCTCAAGAACATCGAGCGGAGCGCCCTCGGGGAGAGCAAGATCACCCGGCAGACGCTGAGATACGAGGTCGGCGAAATCCTAAACGGCCAGTTGAAAGACGGGAAGGTCAAGTACGCTACGACCGCGACGAAGTCTCGCCCGCGGAACTGGAAGAGGTCGGCGTGGCTGCTCGCGCGGCGGTTCCCCGATAGGTGGGGGCCACGAGCAAGAGGAGAAGCTCACGAAGGAGAGGCTCGCGATAGACAACCCACCGTCATTTGGCTCCTACCGGATAATGGACGTGTGCGCCGAATGGGGGAGAATAAAACTGCGCAATTGCCAGGAAAGAGGCCAAGAGCGGACAATTCCGTGAATTTTAAGATTCCCCCAAGCATGGCTGGGCGGAAAACTAAACTCACCCCCGAGCGCCAAGAGAAGATCCTCGGGTGCGTTCGAGCAGGGATGAGCTATAAGGATGCAGCGCAGTCCGCTGGCATAACCCCAGAGACACTTTGCAGGTGGCTCGCACGTGGGAAGGTAGAGAGCAGCCTATTTCGTGAATTTTACGAGTCCGTCCGAAAGGCCCTGGTACACTTCGAATTGGTTCACCTCGATAACATCGAGCGGAGCGCCCTCGGGGAGAGCAAGATTATCCAGCAGACGGTGAAATACAAGGGCGGCGAAATTCTAAACGGCCAGTTGAAAGACGGGAAGGTCAAGTACGCTACGATCGTGTCGAAGTTTAGCCCGCCGAAGGCGGAGGCTTCGATGTGGCTGCTCGCGCGGCGGTTCCCCGAGAGGTGGGGGGCACAAGCAAAAGGAGAAGCTCACGAAGGAAAGGCTCCCGATAGACAAGCCACTGTCATACTCTACAAACTGGATAAAAATGGACGTGTATGCGACTTGGTGCTCCCCTCCGATCCTCACTTTAGTAGCGAAATGCTGAAATCACCCGATTTTCTGCGGAGAATTCAGAAGACGCTCTCGGCGGCGGGGCATCCCGTCCTGTGCCAAAACTCGGCTGTGCCTTCTATTTATTCATCCGCCAGCCCATGGGTCGGAAGTCAGCCCTGCGGCGCGAAATACCCTGGATTCTGCGCGGATTCCAAGGGCGTCTAAGCTGCTGATTTGTGGTTTATTTCAAAAGGGCCGAGTTTTGGCACAGGACGGGGACACTTCTGCGATCGGCGCTCTGTATCTAGCGCTTCGCGATGGGAGGATGCGCGTCCCCGTCGAAAGCACCGAATACATTATTGATTTCCTCGGCAGCGAGCGGGCAAGAGAGTGTACCTGCCTCCCGAATTATCGGAAAGTCTTTGGGCAATCCAAGAATCGGCCTGTTGTAGTGGAATAAGAAGAGCGCCACAAAAAGCCAAGGCTTACGCCGATCTAGTCCTGCCCGCCGTTGCTGCCTTCCTCCGCAGCGAGTTCATTGGAAATGGTCGGCTCGCGGCTGATCCGGGCTCTCCAGCCCCTGATCGTCTCGAGATAGGTACGGTGTCGGGCCATGGCTTTACCTAGAGTCGCACGATCTGTTCGCGTCTGAACGAGAAGCACCGTCAGGTTTCCGCCTACTCGCCGGACTTCGACAACGACTTGCCGAGGATCTCGACGACCGGATTGATGGTCGGCGAATCCTTCTCAGGTGAATCAAACCCCGTGGGGCGCCCTGAGAACGCCGCCTGTGCTGCCTGCAGCAAGATGGCGTCCTTGACGCGATTGTCCGCCGTCCCTTCGACGAAGGCCCTGAACGTCATCAGGGCATTGGCCCGATGCTTATTCAACGTTTCATTGTGTCTTTCCGCGCGGTAGTTTCTAGCGCACCACAGCACTCCGAACGACAGCGTCGAGATCACTAGCAACTTGGCGACAACATATTGAATCGTGGCAGCCGTGTCTGGTGGCTGGTAGAGGAACGCAGTGATCAGGGCTGCCACGGCGGCGAGGAAGGTGGCGACAGCCATGATGATGGTGGCCCTCAGCCATATGCCCGACGCGGCTTGATGCTGTTTGGCAACACCCACAAAGATCTGAGCGTTGGTAGACACACCCGCCTCCGCTGCCTGCTCCTTGACTGCTGCCAGCGCTCGTTCGGCCTCTGTCCGTGCGTTGCCAATGAAACTCGATAGTGCTTCCGCCTCCTTCTGCATGGTTGCGTGATAGCCCTTCGCTTCGCGCTCAATCTTGGCGTAGTCCGTCGCCTGGGTAGCCGTAAAGGCCAAGGGGAGCAACAGGGGATCCATGACTGCGTCGTACGAATCAGCTACCGACGCCACGATGTTCTTGCACACATCCCCAGGAGTGTTTTGGTTGAGCGTGAACTCCTGGACTTGCTTGATCAGATTCGACAATTGGTCGCAGGCACTGAAAATCGCGCTGAGCCGCTCGTGAGTCAGCCGTGACAGGTCTCTTTCGCTCAACTGCTTGCAAACGTCGAGCATCTCCTCGAAGTGCGGCACTGCCGCCTTGAAGTTGATGTCAGGAGAGAGGTCGGTTGTCCTGGCGAGTGCTCTTGGGTCCAGCGCGACGAGTTCCATGAGCTTCTGGCCAACGGCCTCTAGTTGCTCGGAGCGTTGCTCTGCGGTGGCCATGCCGCTATTATAAGCTTCCCCGTCAAGTGGACCAGGATGTGTCCCGATGTTCGTGGAAAAAGAACGGTGCCCTCCACTCCGTCATCAGGGTATCAGATCAGGCGGCAACCTCCGCGTGTGCGAGAACCTCGCTCAGACCTTGGTAGCCGTCGATGCGCCGTAGTTGAATCTGGCCAGAGGCGATAGACGAAGGAGTGCGCCGTAAGCTCTGGTGGGCGACTCGATATTCTGCTCAAGAACCCCGTCCTGTGCGGTGCTTCCGCCATCAAGTGTTGGTGAGATGACGCTAAGACTTTACGGTGCATTAAGTTACAGTCAAAATAGCGCTTGTGACCTTCGCCGCGCGCTAAATGGAGCGTAAGTGCCCCTTTTGCAAAGGGATGCGTACACATCACCAACAGTAAACAGCGGAAGCACCTGGGAATCCTGCCAGGATCCTGCGGGGCATTTGCTAAAGTAAGCCCACTGCTGTCTTCAGCGGTCCACGAACGCCAAACGTGCCCACGGAAGCGGACGCGCAGTTGAGGTCCGACTGCGCCATATCGACGGCTATCGAAACCTCGCCGTTCTCAGTTCAAGCGAGGTCACCGCTTGATCTGATACCGTCACAGTGACGGAGGGGTGCGCCGTTCTTTCTCCACAAAATTAGTTGCGGCATCCCTGGAATCGGAGCACGCGGCGGCTTCGTCGGCGAGCGCTTTACGAGCACGACGATTCTGACAATGTACAACACGAGCGAGCAGCACCACGGACCCAACTCTGTGGTTTACACACGGGATCTCAACACCCTACTGTGGTTCACGGTTGGGACGCTCCGTGAGTTGGCTCATGCGATTCAGCATCTTCGTAGCGCGCTCGAAAGGTGTAACCGACTCGACCCCGAGAGCGGTCCGTGGATCACACTGTGCGACCTAGAACGACGATTGGAGAACAAAGAGTATCGACGAATGAGGAACCAAGTAGCCTTCCACGTTGATGAAGAAGTGATCGAGAGAGGGTTGAACGAACTGGCCGAAGACAGAGATGATGTGACGCTGGCAGAGGGGCAAGGTCCCAAGCACGTTAATAGTCGCCTCACGCTGGGCTTTCTGGCCTTGCACAATGGACTGGATTTAGATCCTGACGGCTTTAGCGAGTTCCTCGACGTAGTGATGGAGGACCACGGTGCCGCCGGTAAAGCCATTCAGGAAGCCTTTGTTCTTGCCGCGGAGGCAATCAGCTGACACTGCACCGAGACAGCGACGACTCGGCACCGTCGTGGGTGCTTGCGCTATTTACTGTTGGTGATGTGTGCGCATCCCTTTGCAAAAGAGGCGCTTACGCTCCATTTAGCGCGCAGCGAAGGTTGCGAGCGCTATTTTGACTGTAAGTTAATGCAGCGTAAGGTATTAGCGTCATCTCACCAACACTTAATGGCGGAAGCACCCCTGGCTTCTATACACTGGCGAATGGAGATGGCGATGAATGCGATTTACCGTGTCACCCGAGTCGGCTTAAGGATGTTCTCCACTACGGTTGTTGCCCTCCTTGTCTTGTTTGGATTCCCCGATGACTCTAGTGCTGGCGAGGGAATGGGCCTAGTCGTCCCCACTGAGTATCCGAGCGCGGATACCAGCTTTCTTTCGGCCCTCGAGTGGCGGTTCGTGGGACCGTACCGCGGGGGACGTGTCGTTGCGGTGGCGGGAGATGCCAACGACCCCCTCGTCTTCTATTTGGTCAAGTCTTAATTTTCCTGTCAAATCTCCGTACGGTTCCCCGCGCTCGGTTAAGCTGCTGATTCCTCCGACGTGCCTTGCGGGAGAAGCTCGTTGCGAAGCTCCTCGACTTTCCTAGCGGCGAAGACATCCATCCTCACGCCGCGCCATTTGTTTGCGGCGGCCAAGAGCACAGCGAACGAGAGTTTCATCGCGGCCTCCTCGGTGAAGAAGTGAGGAATGACCTTTGTGCGACGTTTGTGCTCTCCGAACGTGCGCTCAAGTAGATTCGACGTGCGAAGCCTTTTGTGATGCGCCGCAGGAAGGCGTAGCGCCTGAAGACATGCTTCGAGGGTCTCTTCCATGCACTTCATCGCGCTCGGGAATCGTTGACGGTACCGAGCGATCACCTCCCGACCCTTCTTCAGCCCTTGCTCGTAGCTGTTCGCATGGAACGACTCAAGGATGGCCGCCTTGAGTTCGTCGCGCACTTCCTTCGGAGCCTTGCCCAGGATGTTCTCGAGGCGGTGCTTCTGGCAACGTTGCTTGAGGCTTCGAGGGAAGACCTCTGCGATCGCTTTGAGCACTCCAGGATTCCCGTCCGTCACGATGAGCAACGGCTCCCTCATTCCTCGGGCCACTATCTCCTGCAAGAACCCCTTCCAGTTCTCGTAGGATTCTCGGTTGCCGACACCGATATGAAGAAGAACTCGCGTCCCATCAGCGCGATAGCCGGTCGCAACGAGGATGGGCTCTTTCCTCTCCGCTCCTTGGTGGTAGCGCAGGTACGTGCCGTCGAGCTCGAGATACAACAGCTTCTCGTTCGAGAGATCCCGTTTTTCGAAACGCCTCGAAATCCTCCGACAGACACCGTGTGACCCGGCTCACCACCGACTTCGAGACACCCGTGCCGCTCAGCACGTCCGCGAACGTCGCCTCAATGTCACGCGTCGACATCCCGTGGACGTACATCCGCGCGATCAGTTCATCGAGTTTCTCGGTCCGGCTCACGTAGGCGTCGAGAATCTTTGACTGAAACACCTTCTCTGTTTCTCGTACCCGCGGCACTTGCACCGTCACCGCTCCCTCGCCCGTGAGGACCCGATGCGACTCATACCCGTTGCGTCGTCCCTTCTCCTTCGTCGTTGCCGGAGCGTTCTCATAGTAGTTTCGACCCAACGCCTCCGTCACCTCGCGCTCCAACGCATATTGAAGCATCATCTGAGCTCCCGACCGGACGATCTCCGAGAGATTCATCTCCCCAAATACCAGTTGTTCCTCGAACTGCTTGAGCAATCGCTGACTCGGTAGTACCTTTCCCATGATGTATGGTTCTCCTTTTCTGTCCCCATGACGGGGACGGGTTTGAGCTTGGGGAACCATACATCGTTTTTCTTTGACAGGAATCTTAAGACATCACCTTCTATTTCGGGGCCGCCCACGGCGGAGTGTGGAAGACCACCGACGCCGGGAGCCATTGGCGGAACGTGTCGGACGGCTTTTTCAGATTCCCTGCGGTGGGTGGCCTGGACGTATCGCTATCGGATCCCAAGGTGATCTTCGCGGGGACGGGCGAGGGGCTTCAACGGCAATTCATCTCGCCCGGAGACGGGGTATACAAATCCACCGACGGTGGAGAGACGTGGACCAACGTGGGCCTTCAAGAGACCCGGCACATCGCCAGGCTCCGCATTCATCCAACTAATCCCGATATCGTGTACGTGGCGGCAATGGGGGACATGTTCGGCCCCAACCCGGATCGCGGCATCTATCGAACCACGGATGGAGGACAGACGTGGGAGCAGATCCTGTATAGAGGCGAGACTTCCGGCGCCGTAGATCTAACGATTGATTCTACAAACCCACAGGTGATCATCGCGGCCCTGAACCACCATGTGACGTACCCGTGGGACGAGGAAAGCGGCGGACCCACCACCGGCCTCTTCAAGACCACGGATGGCGGAGACACCTGGACGGACATCACCCGCAACCCCGGCATGCCAAAAGGCCTCGTCGGGAAAATCTGCATCGCCATCTCACCGGCGCGCTCCAGCCGGGTGTATGCGTTCATCGAGGCTGCCGCGGACGAAGGCGGGATCTACCGTTCCGACGACGGCGGGTCCATCTGGCAGATGATCCATCAAGACCCTGGCAAGATGGAGATCCCTAACTCCTACAACCACATCACCGCCGACTCCAAGGATCCCGACGTCGTCTATATCCAGCCCATCACCGGTCTGCTGAAGTCCACGGACGCGGGCCGGACCTTCAAACCTGTAAGAATGGAGAACTGGGACCCTCATGCGCTATGGATCGATCCAAACGACTCTCGCCGGATGATCGAAGGAGGGGACGGAGGGGCCTCGGTGACGTTGAACGGAGGTGAGTCCTGGTCGAGCCTGGAGAACCAGCCTACGGCCGACCTACTCAGTCTAGCGGTGGACGACCAGGAGCCCTACTGGATCTACGGCGCTCAGAATGACAATAGCCATATTGCGATTCCAAGTCGGACCGACGATCGGTCCATCGGATGGATGCACTACCTTCCCATTCCAGCCGGCGAGGGCGGACAGACGGCGGTGAAGCCCGACGGCAGCGTGGTCTATGCAAATGATCGGTCCAGGACGGTCCGTTTCGACCGGCAAACCGGGCAGGCTTCGCACATCAGCGTTTGGCCCGAATGGGTGTTCGGAACGCCGGCCAAAGACATCAAGTACCGTTTCTACTACTCGTTCCCGGTACTCCTCTCGGCGCACAATCCTGGCGTGCTCTACACCGCCGCCCAGTACGTCTTCCGGTCCACGGACGAAGGCCAATCTTGGGACCAGATTAGTTCCGACCTCACGCGGAACCGCCAGGACGTGATGGGTGAAATATCCGGAGGGCCCATTAGTTCCAATGCGTCCTCGCTTTTTCACGTGAGTCTCATCCGGACCATTGCCGAGTCTCCCCTCAAAGAGGGTGAGCTCTGGGTGGGCACCGACGACAGTACCGTTCAGCTATCGCGAGATGGTGGCGGCAGTTGGCTGGACGTCTCGCCGCCGGATCTCCCCGAATGGACCACCATCACCGCCATAGACGTATCTCCCCACCAGCGGGGGACGGTTTATATCTCCGGTGGACGGCACAGGGTAAGCGATCGCACACCGTATCTCTATAAGACCACCGACTACGGCAACACCTGGAAGCGAATCACCAAAGGGATTCGGGAAAATGACTACTCGTGGGTCATCCGCGAGGATCCGGTCCGCCCGGGTCTCCTCTACGCGGGAACAGAAACTGGCGCGTACGTTTCCTTCGATGCCGGGAACTCCTGGCAGTCCCTACAACGCAACCTGCCGCCGGCGATGGTCATGCAGATGCTCGTGAAGGACGATGACCTAGTGGTGGCAACTCATGGGCGGGGCTTCTGGATTATGGATAACATCTCGTCCCTGCGCGCCATCACCCCAGAAGTCGCATCGGCCCCGGTGTATCTGTTTGAAGTAGTTCCCGCTCTCCGTCAACTTCGGGGAGGGAGAGGATGGACGGAGATGAAGACCTCGGACGTCGGGAGGAACCCGCCGCGCGGGGTGATGATCGAATATTACCTGGCCCAAGAACCCGCCGGTGATGTGATGTTCACCATCACGGATGCGGGCGGCGAGATCATCGAGCAATTCCCCAGCAGGTCGAAGGAACGCGGTAGCCCCTCCACCAGGGCAGGAATGAACCGATTCCTCTGGGACATGCGATATCCGGGTACCCAGATGCCCCCGTCCCCTGGAGCATTGAACGGTTTTATGAGCGTCGATTACTCACCGCCCGCATCGCCGATTGCGCCTCCCGGACGATACTTCGTCCGACTCTCCGTGGACGGACAGGCTTACGAGCAGCCTTTCGAGATCCGGAAAGATCCGAGAGTAAAAGCCAGCGATGCCGATCTCAAGGCTCAGTTCGACCTCATGGTTGACATCCGGGATCGGTTTTCGGAAGTGGCCGACGCCGTGCTCAGAATCAGAGAAGTCCGAGCCCAGCTTGACGGGCTTCGGGCTGAGCTGCCAGAGGATTCCAGGGTCAAGGCCGACGGGATCCTAGAGCAGTTCAGGCAGATCGAGGGCATTCTAACCATATGGATGGGGTCCGAGGCCCACCCTATGATGTGGAGCCCTCCGGGGTTGACCGAAAAGCTAAGCTCGCTCTCAAGGGCCGTCGGCGCGGCCGATACCAAGCCCACGGAATCGATGTACGCGGTATTCGATGATCTTTCGCAACGCTTCGAGGTCCAGCGGACCCGGTTGAACCAGGTCATTGACGAAGAGGTTGGGCCCCTGCTGTCCCGCTGATGGGTGCTTGCGCTGTTTACTGTTGGTGATGTGCACGCATCCCGTTGCAAAAGAGGCGTTTACGCTCCATTTAATGCGCAGCGAAGGTCACGAGCGCTATTTTGGCTGTAGTTAAATGCACCGTAACGTCTTAGCATCATCTCACCAACACTTAATGGCGGAAGCACCCGAAGAACTGCTTCTGCTACTGCATAGCCAGGAGACTGGGTACTTCATCCCCATTCCCGAGTGGAGGATGTCGTTTGCGCTCGCGGGCTTCCGTATGTCGCTGGCTACCTTGCGGTTGCACCACGCTCTATGACGGCCTTGGGCAGCGAGTTTGTAGTCTACCTGCTGTGCTGGAGCCGGCATGGCGGGTTGCAATACATTGGCCTATCGCAGGACGTTGACCGCCGAGTCAACGAGCACCGAAAGGCACGGCGACTGCCGTTTGCGCAGTTCGGTAATCCTGTGGTTGAAGTCTTACATTCCGGCCTCGACCTGTACACCGCCTGCGCAGTCGAACGCCGCGAGATCATAGCGCGCCGGACCATGACGCCTCACGGCTACAACGAGTCGTTGGGCGGTGAGTACGCGGGAGCGCGGCGCGATGCCCGCTTCAATCCGGATCACTTGGAGCGACTATCTCGCGCGGCTATCGGGGTCGAGCACATGAATGGGGCCGCGCACGAAGAGGAGGCGGGGAATCTTGCTGCGTCCGGTGTCAACGCTGTGATGGATCGGTACTGGGACGCGTGCTCAGTTGTAGTCGCGCTTCGGGGCCATGGTGCTCCGATTGCGCAGATCGCATGGCGCGCGGGTCTTGGACACGGCTACATCTACGGTATGCTGCGGGATGCCGAAGGCAAGATCGGCGTTGACAAGTCCGGAGACCGCTGACGCTTAGTGCTCAGTCCGAAGGTCATCGACGGACAGACCTGATCTCGGGCCAGGCTCGTACCGTCGGCTCGTCATCCCTGTACGGAATGTGAACGCCTATGGGGAAGTCGATTCACAGATCGCCCCGGTAGAACCTTGCCAAGGCACGACGGCTCATCCTTTGCGGTGGTCGCTAGCTCATGCCTCGATGCCCGGGTGGCCCGATCTTGAGACGGATCGATCCGGCCCCTGTGATCCGCAAAAAGAAGATCGCGTATCGATGGGCAGACAGCTATGAGAGTGACATCCTGCGAACTCGTCTTCGACGCGGTGGAAATCCTGCACGCTGTCGCCGCCAGGCCACCGACCTTGAAGGCAGAGATGAGAGCGGGAACCAGCGACGAAATCATGCAGGCATGGTGCCGGCAGACCGGGGACTAATCAAGGTCGGGGCGCGCGGATGAATAAATAGAAGGCACAGGCTTTTCACGTACCGACATCTCCAATTGATCGCAACCGAAGGATTACCTCGGGGCGAATCTCCGGCCGCGACCACTTTTCTACTTCCCCAATTGGCGGGAACTCGGGAACTGGTTCTACTCCAAACTGCAAGCTGCTGATTTGTGGTCTATTTCTAAAGGGCCGAGTTTTGGCACAGGACGGGAGACTAATCCAGTTCGATGCGCGCGGATGAATAAATAGAAGGCACAGGGCCCTTGGCCCAGTCGCTAAGCTGCTGATTTATGGTCTATTTCAAAAGGGCCGAGTTTTGGCACAGGACGGGATGGTGTGCCGCTTTCAGCCATCGATTCGCATCCTTGCACCGCGCCAGCCCTAGACCCTACCGAGGTCGGGCTCTAAATCCATTCGGATCGATTAAATGGAAGGGACAGCCACTAGACCTTCATCGCCTGACGGTTTTGCCGCCGACGGCGGCTTCACCGATGTTCAGGAGGTGATCCTTTATTCTGCGATAAGAATTCGCGATATCCATATAGGAGGTGCTGATCAATGGATCCACCGTTTCCTCGGACAATCGATTCCAGTGACGATCTCTGAGCTCTCTTATTTCATTGGTGATGTCGCGGCTTCTTCGACGAATCTCGGACAAGTAGTCAGCGGATGGATTCTCGAGACCCACATGGACGCCGTCGTAATAGCCGGCAATCAGGTCATGTAACCCCAGTAGCTCGTCTTGCTGTGGGCCCGTGAACCGCACGTCGGCCTCTCGCAATCGCAGATAGAGTTTGAGGACGTTCGAAACGTAGTCGCTCACCGATTCAAACTCGTCCGCCAACCTCAATTGAGCCCGCGCCCTCTCGGCAATGTCATGGCTCAGCTCTTCAGAAAGCAGGTCGGTCAAAAAGGTCGTGACCTCGATCTGAACGACGTCAATCGTATTCTCTTCCTCGAATATCTTGTCGGCCAGGCTTCGGTCGCTGCTATCGTCAGAAATCACTTGACGCAAATCGTTCAGCATGTCCCTCACATGTTGATCCGTCCGCTGAATCTCATGGCGCGATTGCTCGATCGCGGTCAACGGCGAGCTGACCAGATTGGAATTCAGATGGGTCAAATTCGCTCTTGGAGGTTTGGGCTTGTCTTTGACGAGTCTCTTTAGCACGCTCGCGATGGGCGTCACGAAAGGAAGGAACAGGAGCGTGGCGAGCACATTGAACGTGGTGTGTACCGTGGCGATCCCCGCCGTCATGTAAGGAAAGCTTCCCTCCACGTCCTGGATATTCGGATCCACACCGCCCAGGATAACGTTCTGGATGAAAGGCAGGTATACAGGAAGAAACAGGGCCGTGCTCACGGCTACGCCTGAAACGTTGAAGAGAACGTGGAAATAGGCGGTACGTTTCGCGTTGATGTCGTCCGCCCCGAGCGACGCCAAATAGGCCGTAATCGTCGTGCCGATATTTTCGCCCAGCACCAAGGCCCCGGCAGTTTGAAAATCGATCACGCCCGTATTGGCGAGGGCTATCGTTATCCCCAAAGTGGCGGATGAAGACTGAACGATGAGCGTCACGACGCAGCCCACGAGGGCAGATTTCAGGACACCGAAGTAGTCGACCGCCTCGAACAGATGGAACAAGGCGGCGAAATCGGGAAGGTCTCGAACGGGCGCGAAACCGTCCTTCATGAGTTCGAGACCAAAAAAGACCATCCCGATCCCGAGTATCGAAAGCGCCGAGTAACGCGGCTTTTCGGCCTTGAGGAAAAGCCACCCGAAGGCAGCCAGTCCGAGCAGCGGAAGGCCGTATTGCCCGATCTTAAGCGCCAATATCCATCCGGTGATGGTCGTGCCGATATTGGCGCCGATGATGACGCCGATGGCTTCGGTGAGCACCATCAATTCACTATTGACGAGACCGATCACCATGACCGAGGTGACGGAGCTCGATTGAACGAGGGTCGTGATGAAAAGCCCGATGCCCACCGCCAGGAATCGGTTGGACGTGACCAGTCTGATCAAGCGTCTGATTCGGGAGCCGGCGATGACTTGAAGGCCCTGCTGCATGAACTTCATGCCGAGCAAGAAAATGCCCAGGCCGCCGACTACGTGAAAACCCATATCCAGTATCAAATCAACGTTCATAACGGTACTGTCAAGTTGGTGTCATTGTAGCCAGACTGGTCCCTGTTGACTGTTGCGCTTCGCGATTTCGTCAGGCACACGTTACCTCGCGCCAAGCAATGAAAGCGCGGCCTCTTAGCTCCCGATGATGACGGGCTTGCAACAAATGCCGTCCGACGCGAAAGCGGTTTTGAACGAGTCCATGCACGGTCAAGAATCGTTGCGCTTGTCCCAGAGATTTAAACTTCCGCATCTGTCAGAAAGACCGCTCGGCTCAGCTCTGCCGAGCAACATGGCGAACAGCGCCTGAAGACTCGTGTAGTGAACGACATCGTTAGTATCCTTGGGGTCGACATTGTGCTGCGACAAGAGAGTGCCTTTGACTTCCTTCATGGCATCACGAAGGGCAGGTCTAATGACCTGCCTGATGTAGTCTATGCCGACTCGAGGGCTGGCGTTAAGATAGGCGTGGCTGCCGCGAATGGCGCGCTTCAAGTTCTCACTGTTAGCGGTCATATGTTCGTGGCACACTCAGCCTGGCTGCGTTGTCGTTGAACGCATCAGTTGTCGTTCGGTTCAAATTCCAGTCGCCTTAACGTCTATTCGAGGCGGAGCGACGAGAGAAAATCCTCGACGCTCGCTTCCCATTTCGCCACCGTCGCTTCGGGGCCGAGCACGCGGATGTACCACGGGCCCGCGCCTCCTTCAGCAATGGCAGCGATCATCCGGTATCCAGGACGGTTGTTGCGCTGCGGCGCTCCCGGCCTTACCGAAGCAACGAACGTCCCGCGCATGTCTGCGACAGTGAGCTTGAGTCCGTTCACGGTGCGCTCGGTGATGGTCGCTCTGTCGCGCGTGCTCGAGCCGTCCGGTTGCTCGAACTGGCCGAACCAACGCGCGAGGTTGGCTTCGACACCGCCTCCAGACCCCTCACCGAAATAAAAGATCACGACTTCGGCAGGAGCGTCGTCGCCGGTGAGCTCCCAAACGGCGACGCGCATCGAAGAAGACGACGGCTTCGACACCCACTCCGCCGGGGCGTCAAAACCTAAACCAAAAGCAACGAGTACGGCCGCTATCAAGCTCACGGTGCGAGATCTGCTCCTCCGTGAAACGGGTTCGTTTCATGACCGCTCCTCTTCACGGTCATTATCTCGGTTCCGATTCTAACTCAGATTTGAACCAGTTTTCGGGGGACAGGTCACCTGTGCCTTCTATTTATTCATCCGCGCGCACCGAACTTGATTAGTCTCCGGTCGGTGCTTCCGCAGTCAAGTGTTGGCGGCCGCCGCGTAACCTGTTCGCGTGCTAGAGTTTTGCCTGATTTCGATAGACGCAGTTCTTTCGTCGATGCCGGCTGGGCCGAGTTTTGGCACAGGACGGGGTCGATCTGCCAAAGGGAGCCATCTTCAAGGATTATGTATGTTGTGCATCGTCAAAACTGCTCCGCCCACGAAATCAAGGACTTACGCTCCGCTTGAATTCCGGGCCGAAGACGGCGAAACTCCGCCGCTATGCTCGACGTTGTTGTCTTCCTCGTCTCACTTGGCGTCCGTGCCATTCGGGCGATGTGTCGGCGCCGCGCCGATCTGGTGTTGGAGAACGTCGCTTTGCGGCAGCAAGTGACGGCGCTGAAGAAAGAGCGCCCACGCCCACCGCTCGACGACACGGAACGGGCTTTCTGGGTTGCTCTTCGAGGTTCGTGGCCCGTGTGGGCGAGCCGCCTGCTCATCGTCCACGCGGACACCGTGGCCCGTTGGCCGTCTGGTCAATAAACTCAAACGCGCTCCCGTAGGCCAGTTTGAGAGGGCTTGGCCTCGGTCTGTTAGACCGGTTGAATCACAGGTCGTGGTCAGGTACTTACTCTAGTTCTCCGGGGAGACACAATGGACTGGAAGACAATGCTGGCGTACATCACGGGATCGGTCGACCGAGAACTGCTCCTGCGCAACGAGTACCTCGTTACCGAGAATCGTATTCTTCGAGATCAGCTGCAAGGCCGTTTGCGCCTGACCGATGGTGAGCGGAGAACCTTGGCGGAGATCGGAAAACAGCTCGGCAAGCGCGCGCTCGAAGAGGTAGCGAGTATCGTCAGGCCCGATACGATTCTCGGGTGGCACCGCAAGCTCATCGCCAGGAAGTTCGACGGTTCCAAGAACCGGACGTATCCGGGGCGACCACGAATCGACGAAAAGATCGAACAGCTGATTATTCGCTTCGCGAGAGAGAACCGATCGTGGGGCTATGATCGCATTGCCGGGGCCATGGCGAACCTCGGGTATCGAGCGAGCGACCAAACCGTCGGCAACATACTGAAGCGCCACAGTATACCGCCCGCGCCGGAGCGAGAAAAGACAACGACGTGGAACGAGTTCATCCGCTCGCACATGGACGTCCTTGCGGCAACGGATTTCTTCACCGCGGAGGTGTGGACGAAGTCCGGGCTGGTCACCTACTACGTTTTATTCTTCATACACCTGGCTACGCGACGCGTTCATATTGCCGATATCACACCCTATCCAGACGAAAGGTGGATGACCCAAGTGGTCCGGAATGTGACCATGGCGGATGTCGGCTTTCTTTGCTCGACCCGCTACTTGATCCACGATCGCGACTCGAAATTCTGCGCGTCGTTTCAGCGGACACTCGAAGAGGTGGGTATCAAGACCGTCAAACTGCCTGCGAGAAGCCCGAATTTGAACTCCTTCGCGGAGCGCTGGGTGAAGTCTGTGAAGGAAGAATGTCTATCGAAGCTGATCTTGTTCGGCGAGCCAGCATTCAGACGGTGTCTGGCTTCCTATCTCGCTCATTATCATGGAGAGAGGAACCATCAAGGCAAGGAAAACGTCATTCTCTTTCCGTCTGTAGAAAGCAGCGGCCCCCGCGAAGGGCCAATCCTTTGTCGGGAAAGGCTCGGTGGGCTGCTGAGATACTACCACCGAGAGGCGGCATGAAAACTGGAGCCACGGCCGGCGAGAAGGAAATTCAGACCACCGGGTTCTTTGTCTTCGGCGCCCTCACTTTGATCGTGGCACTCCTTAAGCTGGCCGTTTTCAGCGACTGGTCGTGGTGGCGAGTATCACTACCCATCTTGATCTTTGTCGGCTTCAATATCGCTTACATAGTCACGGGCTTTGGCTATCTGTCCTTTGCTGAGGCCAGGGAAAGACCCTCCCGGGACGAAGTCAACCCACTCGGTCAGCATCACGGCCCGCTCTACTGGAGCTCGATGCTCTTCTTCGCGGCGTTTGCCGATAATCTGGTCCGATACCTGGAAGGCACCGAGGACTCATTCTGGTTTTGGGGTCTGTCTGGGCGCCTTGAAGCGGTGTTCATTTTCGGCAGTCTCAGTATCGTCGGCCTATTCCTGTATTGGTCGGCGATCACACGTAGCCTTGTTGAGCCGGAGTAATTCGTGTAACACGGCCGTGTCAACCCGTATTCGGGTCGTGCCACGCGATCGAAGTGACGGACGAATTTCTTGACCAAACGCGACCGGGATGGCGGCGCTGCGAGATATTTGCCCAGTACCGTCGGAATCGGTCGCGATGCCAACGGGCTACGGTGTCCGCGTGGACGATGAGCAGGCGGCTCGCCCACACGGGCCACGAACCTCGAAGAGCAACCCAGAAAGCCCGTTCCGTGTCTTCAAGCGGTGGGCGTGGGCGCTCTTTCTTCAGCGCCGTCACTTGCTGCCGCAAAGCGACGTTCTCCAACACCAGGTCGGCGCGGCGCCGACACATCGCCCGAATGGCACGGACGCCAAGTGAGACGAGGAAGACAACAACGTTGAGCATAGCGGCGGAGTTTCGCCGTCTTCGGCCCGGAATTCAAGCGGAGCGTAAGTCCTTGATTTCGTGGGCGGAGCAGTTTTGACGATGCACAGGTCTCGCGAGTTGATGAGCGCGATTCGGAACAAGAGTTCATATTCCGATCCGGCCTAGCCATCGGAATCGTTCGGCAGATCGCAGAATGCTTTGAGATCTTCGAAGATGTCGGTGACGCCCTCTTTGAAAACGTCACCTACGAGTAAATCGATAAGGCGCTCGCGGTGCTCGGGGTGCTCCTGCACGAATCGGGCGAAGCTGAATCCGGGGGTGTAGAACGCATAGACCAGCTTACGCAGCGCATCGATACCCGCCTCGAGCGCTGTAGCGAAAGAGCCCAGCATTTCTTGCGAGTAGTCGCTACGCCGCAAACACTGGCCGATACTCTCGGCGGCCATCTCGCCCGACTTCAATGCCAGGAAGACGCCCGAGGAATAGATAGGATCGATGAAACCAAAAGCGTCGCCAACCAGGACCCACCCATCTCCCGCGCATCGAGTTGCCCGATAGGAGTAATCGGTGACCGCTTGGGCGGGGAGGAGCCGCCGAGCCTTCTCCAATCTACCGGCGATGGCCGGGCAGGCACGGATCTCTCTATCGAGGATGACGTCCATGGAATCCCCGTTGGTAAAAAGCTCGTCCGGCGACGCAACCACGCCGACGCTAGCCCGGTTCTCGGAAAGCGGAATGTACCAGAACCATCCTCGATTGCCGGCGGTATGAATAATCAGGGTCGCTCCTTCGTCGATGCCGGTGTCCCGCAGGCCGTTCTGGTAGTGAGAAAAGACCGAGGCTTTTGCCAGGCGCGCGTCCTTCTTTCTGAGGCCGAGCTTCCTCGAGACGAGTGAATTGAGACCGGTGGCGTCTACCAAGACATGGGAGCGGATCGTGACGTCCGAGCCGCCTGAGGTCGAGGCTTTTACTCCCACGACCTGATCTCCCTCGAACAGGATTTCCTTGGCGGTCACGCCCGATCGCACATCGACACCCTTCTCGGCCGCATTGTCCAGCAACATCTGATCGAACCAGGAGCGTTCAACTTGCCATGTATAGGAGCTCTTGCCGGATTTTCGGTCGAAGAAATAGAAGGGCTTGGACGCTTTGCCCGAATCCGATATGAACTGGACGCTGGCCTTGACCGGCGAGCGACTGGCTTCCAGCTTGTCGAGAACGCCGAGCTTCTGAAGGGTCCAGTACGTCTCTGGCATCAGCGACTCGCCGATGTGGAAGCGAGGAAACTTCTCTCGTTCAAGGAGAAGAACTTGGTGGCCATCTGCAGCGAGGAGGGCCGATACCGTGGCGCCGGCGGGACCTCCGCCCAACACCACGACTGGGCTTTCAGAGGGGAAGTCTCGTCGGTCCATCAAGTGTAGCGGGCATCCCGGTGCTGGGGGAGAAAGAAACCTGGCAAGAGGGTATCGACCCTCAGGAGCCCGTTGCGGCTGAGCACGACCCGATCCCCTTGCCAGTCGAGGTATCCCTGGTCCTTGAGATTCTCGAACGCCGGCTGGAACTCTTTCATGACGTCACGCTGAAATTTCTCGCGGAAGTATTGGAGGTCGAGGCTTCCCAGCTTCATCTGCAAGATCAGCTCTCGGATCAGTTGCTCCGTGTCTCCGACGGGCAGCGCCCTCTTGAGCGGCAAGTTTCCTTTCTCGACGGTTGCAATGTAGTCCTCGACCCGATCCAGGTTCTGGAAGTGGACTCCCCCGAGGAAGGAAAAGGATGACACTCCCGCGCCCACCATGTCGGCGCCGTGCCATAGGCTGTCGCGGTAGCTGAACTTTCCGGGCTTCCCTCCTTTCGTGACGGTGTAGCCGCTCGAGACTCGGTAGCCCGCCCGCTCCAGCTCGGAAAAAGCCTCTCCCACCCAGGCGCGTTTCTGCTCCCAGCTTGCCACGGGCACCGGTTGCCCTCCGACCATGATTTCTCGGGAGTAGACCGTGTTGTAGGGAAGCTCCATCTGGTAGATGGTCACGCTGTCCGGGGAAAGATCGATGGTTTTGCGGATACAGGCGTTCCAATTCTCTTGCGTCTCGCCGACCATACCGGCGATGAGGTCGATATTGACGTTGGGGAAGCCAACGTTCCGGATCCATTCGTACGCTTCATAGATCTCGGCGCTTTCGTGAGCACGACCGTTCTCTCTGAGAATAGCGTCGTCGAAATTCTCGACGCCTAGACTCAAACGAGTGACTCCAATTTCTTTGAGGGTGTGAACCTTACTTTGGCTCAGAGTTCCGGGTTCGCACTCGAACGTCACTTCTTCCGCGCCGTCCCAATCCACGGACCCGCGGAGCTTTTCGACGAAAGTGACAAGCTGGCTCGGGCTCAGGAAAGACGGCGTTCCACCGCCGAAGTAGACGAATCGCAGTGGGCGCTCCGAGAACGCGGGGTACCGGCTGTAAAGCGCGACCTCGTCGGCGAGCGCGGACACGTAGGCTTCCACGTCGCGAGCGTTTTTTTCGGTGTAGACCCTAAAGTAGCAGAACTTGCAGCGCTTGCGACAAAAGGGAATGTGAAGATAGAGCCCAAGAGGCACATCAGAATGAGGAGAGCGTCCTAGCGCCTCTTCTACGTCAGAGAGATGCTCGTCGGACCAGAAGGAGAAGGGGGGGTAGTTCGCGATGAAGTAACTTCCGACTTCGGTCTCTTCTTTCTTACCAGGTTTACTGGAGGGATCCAGGGATGATCCTACAGACGTCTCTGCCGCGTCTCGTTTGGAGACCATTCCGCTCGTGTCCTTTACCTGAGGTGACGACTGTCATCTCGCACCCCGAACCGGAGAGAGGTAAGCTCTTTTTCCCCTTCCCGAACCAGTTCTTCACCCTAATCGCAAAATCTTCGAAGCACGAAAACGCGAAACAGCCGCACTGGGCGCAGGCGAGAAGCTCGTGCTGGGGCACCCGCTCGCCGCCACTATAGGTGATTCTGCACGGTGTATGCAGAACCTGGAAAAGGTGCTATTCACGGGGCCAAAGACCTCAGACACGGTGACGTTTATTTGCGATTAGGGTTCATTCTAGCACGCCAGGGTGGCGACGATTGAAAGACATTGCTTGGTATTGTCAAATTGAGCTGGTGACTGACAGAATGGTCCAATGAAGACCGATGCGCCAAGCTACCACGGCTATCGATTTCCACCGGAAATCATCAGCCACGCCGTCTGGCTCTACCACCGATTCTGCGTGAGCTTTCGAAACGTCGAAGAGTTGCTCGCTCAGCGAGGCATCACGGTTTCTTACGAAGCGGTCCGACTGTGGTGCATTAAGTTCGGGCCGGAATACGCTCGGCGACTGAAGCGTCGGCAGGGTCGTCTCGGTGACACATGGCACCTGGACGAGGTCTTCATAAAGATACAAGGTGAACGCCAATACCTCTGGCGCGCGGTAGACCAAGATGGTGATGTAATCGATATCCTCGTCCAGCCTCGCCGTGATCAGAAAGCCGCCAAACGATTCTTCCGCAAGCTGTTGAAGGGGCAAGGCCGTCCGCCCTGGCAGCTGGTCACCGACAAACTGAGAAGCTACAGCGCCGCTCACCGCGAGGTCATGCCGTCCGTCGTCCACGACACTGACCAGTACAGAAACAACCTAGCCGAAGTCTCGCACGAACCGACGCGACAACGGGAACGACAGATGCGGAAGTTTAAAGCTCCTGGGCAGGCGCAACGATTCTTGACCGTGCATGGACTCGTGCAAAATCTCTTTCGCGTCGGACGGCATTTGTTGCAAGCGCATCATCATCGGGAGCTACGAGACCGCGCTTTCATCGTCTGGCAGGAGGTAACCTGTGCCGTCCGATGAGAGCAAAGGAAGTCAGCTCGACGCGATAGGTTCGCTCGCTCAACGTCAACTTGACAATACCGTTACGTCGCGCTTTCGCCGCGCGCGTGGTGGGGCAATGTAGCGAAAACTCAGAGAAGCCCTGGTGCCCACGTCGTTCTATCCTCTTGTACTACAGTGATTTAAAGCCATCCGTCACGTGCTGGTCCCCGCACGCCTCATCGACGGGGGGTCGTTCGAGTTTATTTGCGAATTGACATTAAATTCGATTTTCTAAACGGCAATCTCAACCTCCTTGACGCCTGTAAGAGGGCCGTGTTGTAAACCCTCCGACGGAGGCTCTGCTCGTAAATCATTGTAGTGAAAAGCTCTTACGCCTCATCAATGGACGCGTCGCCGACGGGAACACCTTTCCGACTATCGCAGTCGTAAGGCTCAAGTGGGGGCAAGTGGAGCTATTCGGGTCTTGGCAGCAAACAAGCAGTAACGGTGCAAAACAGGTCATCAAAATGCAATTGGAGGCCATTTCGGAGCTGCATCGAGCGCTAATCGCTCAGTTAATGGGAAAACGCCGTCGTGTCCAAAAACATAAACGAACTCAAAACCCGCACGCCGCCGATGTCATCATCAGTAAGGGGCGATGCCGTTCGCCGACTGATGGAGATCAAGAGCGAGCGTGGCAGCCGCCGCGGGTTCGCTTACAGCGTGGTCTACCTTAAAGCGTTGCAATGAGGGCGCGCTGTTTCTCCCAATCGTCGGGGAGTGGATGATGCAAGAGGTAGCTCGAGGTCAGCCCAACGGGCTGACGGCCTTCGACAATGGCACGGACGATGTCGGGAGCCAGGAATGCATAACGGATTGCCTTGCGCACGCGGTCCGTTGGGATGGCGTCTTCGGTGGCAATCTGCTCATAGGTTTTGCCTGCTTTGATTCGGTCGAGCCAGGAGAGGGCGTTGGCGATATTGCGCAGGAGTGTGCGGTCGACGGATTTCGTGGGGTTGCCCAGAACGAGCTTGGTCTCGACGCCGCGTCGACGCAAGCGGAACGGTGCGTGGATGCGGAGTGCATCCTCGCGAATGCGGTCGGGTCCCATAGACAGGCAATCAGCGAACGTATTGCGGTCGAGCAGGATGGACACAGAGCCTGGGCTGATATCGACCCGCCGGATGAAACGGAGCAGGCTGGCTGCCGAGGCACTATCATCATTATTACCGGAACACAGCCCGTCTAAAAAGCGACGCACCGAGGCGAGCTCTTGCATCGTCGGAGTGACGAGGCCGAGAAGGTCGTGGCATCCACATGCTGTCGGATGAGATGCACGACGGTCTGTTCCAGCATCGGGGCGGGCAGTCGCCAGCCGGAGAGGTCCTTTTGGCCACTGTGCTGGATGAGGCGCCGGGAGACGTAGTAGCGGAGCCGTTGCCCGTTTTTCTTTTTGGTGTGGCTCGGCGTCAGCCGGTCCCCGGTCTCATCGAAGAGCTTGCCTGCCAGTGGGGAACGGGTTGCATGGCCCTTGGTCGTGCGTCTCCTTGGTTTGGCAGCCCCTGCCTGCAGCTGCGTTTGGACCGCGTCCCAGAGCTCCGGAGCGATGATCGATGGATGCTGGCCCTCGTAGACACGCCTCTGGTGCCGGATGCGGCCGGCGTAGAGAGGATTGGTCAGCAGGCAGTGGAGGTGTCCGCGACGGAACGGCAGCCCGCCCGTTAGGGTTCCATCCGCGGCGAAGCGTCGCTTGGTGCGCAGTCCCAGACGG
This sequence comes from Candidatus Marinacidobacterales bacterium, assembly GCA_965219415.1. Taxonomy (GTDB): domain Bacteria; phylum Acidobacteriota; class Vicinamibacteria; order Marinacidobacterales; family DATDRI01; genus CBDCNP01. The sequence goes on along the minus strand of CBDCNP010000002.1, from coordinate 3,483,603 downwards.
TCCGCGTCGGCCTTCACCTGCCGGAGCGTTCCGTGCTGCCGGTACAGCGCATAGAGCGTCCGGACCGTTTCGGCCTCAGCCTCGTTGATGCGCAGCGTGCGCTCGTCCTTCTCATAGCCGAGCGGTACGCGGCCGCCCATCCATAGTCCCTTGCGCTTGGAGGCAGCGACCTTATCGCGGATCCGCTCGGCCGTGACTTCTCGCTCGAATTGTGCGAAGGACAGCAGCATATGCAGCGTCAGTCGTCCCATGCTGGTCGCGGTGTTGAAGGACTAAGTCACCGAGACGAAAACCGCGCCGGCCGCCTCCAGCCGTTCGACGAGCTTCGCAAAGTCGGAGAGGGAACGGGTCAGCCGGTCGACCTTGTAGACCACCACCTGCTCGACGAGACCGGCATCGATGTCGGCGAGCAAGCGCTGGAGGCCCGGACGCTCCAGGGTTCCTCCCGAGATCCCCGCGTCCTCGTAGACAGTTGGCAGCAGCACCCAGTCCTCCGCCTTGTGGCTCGCAACATATGCGGTGCAGGCCTCCCGCTGTGCATCGAGGGAGTTGAAATCCTGTTCGAGACCCTCTTCAGCGCTCTTTCGGGTATAGATGGCGCAGCGGATTTTCGTCATGTCAGGCCTTGCGCTTGGGCGTCAGACCGAAAAAGCGTGGTCCTGACCAGTGTGTGCGGGTGATTCGCTTTGTGATGGTGGTGAGGGACGGGTAGGTTTTGCCGTCGAACCGATAGCCGTTATCGAGTACCTCGACCTGATAGGTCCTGCCATTCCACTTGCGGACGAGATGGGTGCCGGCAGAAACGGACCCTGCGGGAGCAGAGTGTTTTGGTGTGCCGTTCGCCATGGCGGCCAGAGCGCGTCGGGTTGCGGCCGAATGCCCCCCATGGGTCCGGCATTGGCGTTCGTACGCAAGAACGCGGCGCAGGAGAGCGCGTGAGAGCGAGCTTGGCGGAGCGGACCCAAAGGTCTGCTCCCAGGCCCGCCGCAGGCTAGGGAGGTCCAAACCGTCCAGAACGACCCTCCGGCCAACTCTTGTATCCTTCGGCATCACCGGACGTTCGCTCTTTTGCGCCGTGAAGTCCAGTCCAATGGGTGCTTCCGCGGGTGCGCAGTTCGCGGCCTGCAGCTCGTCCTGCAGCCGATTTGAGCCAGCCAGCCGTGCGTACCCCAGTGGGCCTGTCGCCCGCCACCCGCAGCCCAGGGGTCGGAAGCCAGCCCTGCGGCTCGAAATACCCTGGATTCTGCGCGGATTCCAAGGGCGTCTAAGCTGCTGATTTGTGGTCTATTTCAAAAGGGCCGAGTTTTGGCACAGGACGGGGCTCGCTTGTCTCCTTCCAAAATCCCGTCGATGAACTCGACCACTGGACCCAGTTTCGGTGACGCCCGTTCTGGACATTTACGCTCCCGTGGCACAGCCTTCTCCAGGGCCTGTCGCAACCATTCGTCGGTGAACACCGTACTTCGTTGCAACTCCTTGAATCGTTCCAACTCCGCGTTCGTACTCTCGCCTCATCTGCTCGAACAGTCGCACTTTGGCACCCCTTTCCAACCGACACCTCCTTCCCGGGACTTCGCCCCGGGAAGACTAACGGTTCGATACGGGTGGGCCAAATCAGACGATCAATATGGGCCAAAACAGAGTAGCAAACACACGCTCCATCCGGCGGGCTCGGACGAGCCTCGCCCGCCGGCTAACGCTCGCAAGAAATCTCCGGAGGTGCCGGCGTCTTGGGGTTCGTCACCCAATCGTCGGGTGTGCAATTTTCACCCGCCATGAATGTGCAGTTTTCGGCCGGCGTTGACAACCGACTGTTCCATACGACGGACATGCGGTATTGAGACATCTGCGATTCTTCACTTCGGCTCGGCCCTGACGATGAGAGAACTGTGTCTTCAGAATGCTGGTTCAAACTTCAGCACGCGAGCGGGTTACGCGGCGGCCACCAACACTTGATAGCGGAGCACCTGTGCATCTGTGATATCGTATGATTTAGTTATTTGACTTGATCGCTGCATGATACAACCATATGATTGCGTGTGAAGAGGATGCTACGGCTTGTTCGGGCGGGACATCGCGTTGAGCATCGACGATTTGACGCGACGTCAGCTCGCCCTGCTCGCGAGGCGCCCGCGAGCCCGACAGACGGTATTCAGTTCCGTCCGCCCGACGAAATGGCAACCGGAGCAGGTAAGCAATCCGCTATGCGGAATGCCGTTCACGGACGCGTCGGCATGGGACCTCGTCGCATCCAGACTCGAGGAAGGACACGAAGTTGAAGTCGTGACGCTCCGGAAGCCTCCGGGAGCAACGGGCTACGTCATGCGCATCAAGCTCGATACAACGGTGCCGACGGTCTACGTCAAGCTTGAGCTCGGCGCCGGACGCATACTTGGTCGCAGCTTTCATTACACATGGCATGAGTAGGAGGACACCAAATATGGAGCCGAAGCAGGTCATGACGCCGATGGACCGCGCCGATGCGCCGGGCGACCGCATGTGCTTCGAATGCGACGCCCCTGCTAATACGCAATGGCGGGACCACACCTTCACCTACGGGGTAGATACCGATGCTGTCGAGTTGACTGTCACACTTCCTGTTCGAGTTTGCAGCGCTTGCGGTTTCGAGTTTCTCGATCACGAAGCGGAGACTTTGAAGCACGAGGCGGTTTGTGCGCATCTCGGTGTGCTGACGCCACGAGAAATACGCGGCATTCGCCGGATGCACGGAATGTCCCGGGCGGTTTTTTCGAAGCTGACCAGATTGGGCGAAGCCACGCTCAACCGCTGGGAAAACGGCATTCTAGTGCAGAACCAGGCCAACGATCGCTACTTGCGCCTGCTCGCGACGCCGGACAACGTACGCAGGCTGGAACGATTGGATCCGGAGAGGAGGGTTTTCCCGGAAACCGACGCGTCCCGTTTCCCTTCACTCAAGTTGTCCGATGAGCTTCGAGCTCAACAGAGACGCTTTCAGCTCATACCGGACTCCGACGTTCGCGTCGCATAACCATTTTAGAGATGTACGTCACCACGTTCTATTCGTTCAAGGGTGGGGTCGGTCGCAGCATGGCGCTGGCCAACGCCGCCGTCGAGCTGGTCAAGCGAGGTCGTCGCGTGCTTGTTGTCGACTTCGATCTAGAGGCACCGGGGCTCGATACGTTCGACATCCTGCGGCCCCCGGACGGAACTCCGGGAATCATCGATTTCGTACATGACTACCTAGACTCGAATCGAGCGCCGGACGCCTGTCGGTACTTGTCCAGATTGTCCGGCGTCAGTGAGGGCAACGGCGAATTGTGGATCATGCCGTCTGGAGATCAGGAGGTGACGTACGCGGCACGGTTCAGTGCAGTCGACTGGGTCGAGCTGTACAAGAAGCGTGATGGCTATCTTCTGATCGAAGATCTCAAGAGGCAATGGAAGCAGTCGATCGATCCGGACTACGTGTTGATCGATTCGCGCACCGGGCATACGGACACCAACGGCATCTGTACCCGCCAGCTTCCGGACGCGGTGGCTATCCTGTTCTTTCCCAACGAACAGAATCTGCGCGGGTTGACGAAGGTTGTTCGTGACATACGAGCGGAAGCTAATGGATTGCACAGGAAGGAAATCGACCTCCATTTCGTGATGTCTAACGTTCCGGACCTCGACGACGAAGACAGGATTCTCGAGCACAAGATCACCGCATTCGGGAACCAGCTCGCCTTTCGTCGTAGACCGCTCGTCGTGCACAGGTACGACAGCCTATCGTTGCTGAACCAAGTGATATTCACCAGGGACCGCCCAAGGAGTCGGCTCGCGCAGGAGTACCGTGACATCGTTCGTGAGATTGTCGGGCGCAACCTGACGGACCGGGATGGTGCGCTGGATTACATCAGGCGAGCGCGCAGGCACTGGCGCCGCCGAGGAGTGCAAGACGATTCTCCAAAAAAGTTCAACCGGAAGCTCGACAAGATTGAGGAAGTGCATTCAGGCGATGGAGAGGTATTGGACGCCCTTGGCGCGTTCCTGGAGGATGATCGCCAGACGGAACGGGCGGCGTCACTGTTCGATCGGGCAATCGATGCGGGGTACGACGACCCTGAAGTGCGTCTCCGCCGGGCTCGCGTACGCGTAGACCGGGACGATCTTGCGGGCGCCCGCGAGGACGCCTTGCAGGTTCTCTCGTGTGAAGGTCTGCCTCCCCCTCTTGTTAGGGACGCCGTGCAGCTGGCGATGCCAGAAGTATCCGGAGACATCACCTCGTCCAAGGCCGTTGCGTCCCTGGCCATCGATGAACGTATCTGGCTGGCGATGGGACTCCATCGATCACTGGATGAGATGCGGGTGGCCGTCTCCATCCTTAGACTGCTCGTCGGCAACGAAGACCTGGCAACGGACGAGCGCTCGTCGGCGAACAACGAATTGGCGTTGTGTTACATCGGCATCAGGGAGTACGGGGCAGCAGCAGACTCCCTTCTTCGTGAAGAACGCGACATCGGGCGTATGGACATGCAAGTCGCGTTCAACTACGGCATGGCGATCTGGGCGAAGACCGGCCTGGTCGCCCCGGAGCCGTTTGCGCGAGTTGTCGAGCTTGACCAGCAGGACACGTCAGTGCGAGAAGACCCAAATTATCTGCAGTGCATGGCTGTGGCTTGCTGGGCGGTCGGCGAATCAGTGAGGGCGCTCAAGTTCGAGAGTCGAGCTCGCGACGCAATCCTTGAGCGGCGCGCCCCGGTGTTTAGTTGCTGGCGCTATCGCAGGGCATCGGCGAAGGAGTTCCAGACGGACCTTGATGAAATACGTGCGTTGATCGGCGGGGATGCCTTACGGAAGCCGCGATTTATGGCCCCGGCCGCGGCGCGGGGAGTTCCCGATGTGGACTGACTCATGAGTGATTGTGAAATCTAGGGTGCTTGCGCTGTTTGCTGTTAGTGATGTGTACGTATCCCTTTGCAAAAAAAGCGCTTACGTTCCATTTAGCGCGCGGCGAAGGTCGCGAGCGCTATTTTGTCTGTAATTTAATGCAGCGTAAAGTCTTAAGCGTCATCTCACCAACACTTTAATGGCGGAAGCACCCGCAACAGCACCCAAAACTCGCGGTCGACATTCGAGAGCCGCGGCCGTTTCACCGAACGGCGGAGCACGGCGAGCTGCTCCGAAGAGCGACATTCTCGAGAGCCAGCTCGCGAGGAGCCTTGAAGGCAGAGACGAGAGCGCGAACAAACGACGACATCATGCCGGCATGGTGCCGGTAGACTGGAGACTAATCAAGTTCCGTGCGCGCGGATGAATAAATAGAAGGCACACGATGCGAGCATTACCGAGTGGACAACTGGGACGGCTCTGTGCTAGCTTTAATCCAAAGGTTCCCTCCTGATGACAAGAGCGCCATGGGTGCTCTCTCCAGCGATGGAGTAGTCAGGGGGGTCATTCTTTCGGAAAAGTGTCGAACTCGCCTTGCACCGCTGGTTTGATGCGGTCATACCAACTACTGTCTCTTCTCTCCCACTTACGGAAGATCGCCCAACAGCAGTAATCGGCCACCTGCAACCCGTAGTGGGAACGCGACTGGTGATGAAAGATGCGATACGCCACGTTCGGCTGCTGTTTCGAAGCCAACGCACGCTGTATGCTTTTTTCAACGGCTTTCCGTTTCTTGTTCACTGGAATAGTATCGGTGATGACAATGACCTCTTTGGCTCCTGCGTTTAACTCCTCGGACAGTGCCCTTCTCAGCAAGTAGCCCAACATCCACTTGTATAAGCGCTCAGTTTCCCGCATCGCCGGAGCAGTTTTCGCCTTCTCAATCACTACAGAGTGAATGCGCATGTTGTCGAGCTGGGTCGCGATCAGATCGAAGACAGCGTGACGCACACCCCAGCGATCGGCGTAACAATGGAAGTGCTCAATGTCGGTACCGGTTTCTATGCAATGGTACTTGTAGTCGTCGAGCCTGTCTCCCACCGGAAACGGGCGGCACATACCGACGCTGGTCAGCACGAGATAGCGGGTCCCACTCGCGCCGAAGTCGAAGTTTCCGGACTCGTCCAGGAAGATGTAGGCGCATGGGGTCACCGCCGCGCCTACATCAAGAATCCTCTTGTGTTCTGCGCTCATTTGATGCTTCCGCCGAGCTACCCTCAAAAGGTGTGGAAATGGAGTAAAGGCGGAGTAACCATCCGCGTCGCAAAAAACGGCCTGAAAGGGCCTACGGAAGGAGACACCGCCATGAAGGAAAAGACCACAAGAGGTAGGAGTTCGTCAAGGGTGGCTTGGGAGTTGCTGGGTGCTTCCGCCATCAAGTGTTGCTACGCGGCTGCGGGCAGTGGTACAGGTGCGGAAGAGACCGGGTTGCGCGCCCTACTGAGCACGAAAACCTCGATCCGCGACCACAAAGGAATCGTCGTCGCCAAGAAGATGTCTCGAAAGGTGAGCCGTCGGGTGGTCAGGCCGGCCTGCATAGCCGGAGTTCGGATCTCACGTCCGAACTTCAGAGCTCCGTGCGGTCGGACGAAGTTGTAATAGCAACGGAGCAACTCCAGGTGCTCATCGAGCCTGTGCCTTCTATTTATTCATCCGCCAGCCCATGGGTCGGAAGTCAGCCCTGCGGCGCGAAATACCCTGGATTCTGCGCGGATTCCAAGGGCGTCTAAGCTGCTGATTTGTGGTCTATTTCCAAAGGGCCGAGTTTTGGCACAGGACGGGGTCGAGCCGATCTGCCAGATGCTTCCGCTCGCCCCGTCGACCTATTACGAGCAGAAAGCGCGAGAGAAGGACCCAAGCCGCCAGCCAGCGAGAGCGAGGCGCGACGTCCAACTCTGCGGCGAGATTCGTCGTGTACGGCAAGATAACTTTGACGTGTATGGCGTGCGCAAGGTCTGGCGTCAGCTGTGCCGTGAGGGCCGCGACGTGGCTCGATGCACGGTGGCCCGTCTGATGCGTGAAATGGGTCTCCAGGGGGCGGTCCGTGGACGTCGATTCAAGACGACGAAGCCGGATTCGAGCGGCGCTCGCCCGATGGACCTCGTGGAGCGCGACTTCAACGCCACACGCCCGAACGAGCTCTGGGTTTCGGACCTGACCTACGTTGCCACGTGGCGCGGCTTCGTGTATGTCGCCTTCGTCATCGACGTCTTCGCTCGACTCATCGTCGGTTGGCGAGCGACGACATCGTTGACTGCCGGCATCGCTCTCGATGCGTTGGAGCAGGCGCTGCACGAGCGCCGACTAAACCCAGAAGATCCATTGGTGCATCACAGCGACCGCGGCGTGCAGTACGTCTCGCTCCGTTACACCGAGCGGCTCGCCGAGGCGGGCATTGAGCCGTCCGTCGGCAGCCGAGGCGACTCTTACGATAACGCTTTGGCTGAATCCATCATCGGCGCCTCTACAAGACCGAGGTGATCCGTCGACGTGGGCCCTGGCGTGGTCTCGAAGACGTTGAGTTCGCCACCCTCGAGTGGCATTGGTACAACACGCAACGACTCTTGGAGCCGATCGGAAATGTCTCCCCCGTCGAGTACGAGATGAACTACTATCGGTCGCAGGAAGGCTCGCTAGAGATGGCGAGACTCAACTAAAACAGTCTCCGGAAAACCCGGGGCGGTTCAGTTTCGGAATAAACGTGTCTACGCTTGGTTGGCCAATAGGAGCTAGAATCCTCGGTCATGAGCACGCCGATCCAGCCCTTGACCTTGTTAGTTGTCGCCATCGCTGGTTGGATCCAGCGTGACCAACAGGCCGCTATCGTCTTCGCGTGCTAGAGTTTGAGCTTGATTTTGAGAGACGCAGTTCTGGTGGCGATGCAGGCTGGGCTGGCTACGTGGTGCCTGACGTTCAGGGACATCTTCGTGGGCACGCCGAGCCGTTTCGTCAATGGACACGACGCCTCGAACTGTTGGGTCGATGTGCTGGAGTCCATCATCGACTACATATTGGCTTCGGGCTCGCCGTGATATGGGTCCAAAAGCTCGCGGCCACGAGGTGACAGAGCTCTTCACGCGCATCCGCGAAGGCTGCTCGCCAGAGGCTTGGTCCATCGGGGTGACCCTCGCCCGTCGTGGAGCTGTCACGATCGAAAGGTCGGACGTTGACGAGACCCTCGCACGCGTCGCCGTACAGGGGGCACCGCTCACTCCGACCGTTGCCCTGTTCCCGGAGGACTCGGAGTGGGAGTGCGACTGCGAGAGCCCTCTCGTTGTCTGCGAGCACGTGGCGGCCGTCGTCATTGCCCTACGACAAGGAACGCTCGGCAAGAATGGCTCGCGAAACCTTGAATATCATCTGTCGAGGTCACCCCAGGGGCTCACTCTCACGCGTGGGGTGACGGACGACGCCGGCTTTCATGTGATCGAGATGCCCCTTGACCGGATCGCCTCTGGGACCTTCCGAGGACCTCGGTTCGATGCGACACCCCGGGATTTGAAGATCGAGAAAACACTTAAGGGCAACTTTGGGGAGAACGTGCTTGCTCGCGAGGTCGCGGCGGACGTCGTGCGAGCTCTTTCTCGCGTCGCCGTGACTCTCGACGGCAAACGGGTCGTGGCGGATCCCAATCCCGTCATGCCTTCCGTGCGTGTCGAGGACGCGGAGGGTGGATTTGTCCTGCGGCTCGTGGAGCCCGTTTTTGACGAGCGCTTCGCGAACGGTCTCGTTCTCCTAGGTGAGGCGGTACGTCCCGAGGTTGAACCGCGTCTTACGGGGCGCGAGCGGGACGAGCTCACTCGAGGGCGCGTCTACCGATCGGACGAAGTGGCAACGCTCGTGAGCGAAGTCTTGCCATCTCTGCGAGAGCGTGTCGCGCTCGAAATCCGGACGCGGAATCTCCCGGGCGAATCTCGCGAGCAAGCCCGCCCTTCGATTTTCTGCCGACGCGACGGCGATCGGCTCTATGTCTTGCTTCGGATCGTCTACGGAGATCCACCGAGAGCTCGTGTGGAAGATGGCAGACTCGTCTCTCTCGGCGGCGATGTCCCGCTCCGGGACGAGGCAGGGGAGCGTGCCGCCGAGGAACGTGCGGCCTGGGCGCTCGGGATTCCCGCCGGCCGCGGCCTCGAACTATCGACAGAGGAAGCCATCGAGCTTGTCACGAAGCTCGAACGTTTCGAGGGAGCGATCGAAGGCACGGACTACGAGGCTTTCCGTTTGCATCCCGAGCTCAGGCCTCGTCTCTCGATTGGTGACGAAGACTTCGAGATCGCCTTCGAGTCGTCAGGCAAGAGGGCCGATCCGCGCGGTGTAATGCGGGCCTTCAGGGAGGGGCATTCGCTCGTGGCACTCTGGGGCGGTGGTTACGCCCCGCTGCCGCTCGACTGGCTCGACGTCCATGGTGCTCGCGTTGCCGATCTGCTCGCCGCACGCGAGGCGAGAGCTGCGCTGCCCAGAGCCGCACTCCCCGATCTCGCTCGCCTCGCGGAATCGCTCGATGCTCCGATCCCCGCGGGCTTCGACGAGCTGAGTGTTCTGGCGAAGGATTTCGGAGGGCTGCCCGAAGCTCGCCTCGCGGAAGAGCTTCGGAAAAAGCTTCGAGACTATCAGCGAACTGGTGTCGACTGGCTGGTCTTTCTTCGAAACGCGCGGCTCGGGGCGCTTCTAGCGGACGACATGGGGTTGGGGAAGACGCTCCAGGCTCTTTGCGCTCTCGAAGGGAGGAGTCTCGTCGCCGCGCCTACCAGCGTGCTTCCGAACTGGATCTCCGAAGCGCGCCGGTTTCGCCCTGAGCTAGCCGTTTCGCTCTATCACGGCCCGCATCGAAAGCTTGACGCGGCGGCGGATTTGACGATTACGAGCCACGCGCTCCTGCGCCAAGACCGGGAGGTCTTCTCATCCGTCGCCTGGAACGTGGTCGTGCTCGACGAGGGGCAAGCCATCAAGAATCCCGAGAGCCAGCTCGCCCAGTCGGCTTACAGGCTCGACGCCGCGTTTCGCGTGAGCTTGACGGGGACTCCCATCGAGAACCGCCTCGTCGATCTCTGGAGCCAGATGCACTTTCTCGCCCCCGGGTTGCTCGGAGGACTCTCCGATTTCGAGGAGCGATACGTGCGTCCGATCGGGAGGGGAGAGGAAGAGCCCCTGGAGCGTCTTCGCGAGCGCATCCGGCCGTTCTTTCTGAGGCGGCTCAAGAGTGAAGTCGCTCCGGAGCTTCCACCCCGAACCGAGGTTACGCTCCATGCCGAGCTTGAGGCGAGCGAGAGAGAAGTCTACGAAACCGTGCGTTTGGCGGCTCGAAGGGACGTGCTGCGGAAGCTCAAGTCGAAAGGGGGTGTCCTCGCGGCGCTCGAGGCGCTTCTGCGGTTGCGGCAAGCGGCCTGCCACCCGGCTCTCGTGCCGGGCCAGAGCGCTTCGACGTCGTCCAAGACCGAGCTGCTCATGTCTTCCCTCGATACCGCGGCTTCCGAGGGCCACAAGTCCCTCGTCTTCTCGCAGTGGACCTCGATGCTCGATCTTCTCGAGCCCGTCTGGTCAAAATACTCGAACGCCCAGCGGGTCAGCAGTTTGCACCTTTCCAAAGGCCGCTTGAATCCGCCATCGCTGTCGGATACGTATTCCAGTTCAGCGGAAGGAGTTGCGATGGACTGGAAGACCATGCTGAGCTACATCTCAGGATCCGTGGATGAGGAATTGCTCCTGCGCAACGAGTATCTTGTGGCCGAGAATCGAGTTCTTCGAAATCATCTCCAGGGTCGCTTGCGCCTGACCGATGGCGAACGGCGGTCTCTGGCCGAGCTCGGAAAGCGTCTGGGTAAGCAAGCCCTTGATGAGATCGCGAGTATCGTGAACCCCGACACGATCCTAGGTTGGCACCGGAGGCTTGTCGCGAAGAAGTTCGACAGCTCCGAGAACCGTCCGTATCCAGGGCGACCGCGGATCGACGCCGACATCGAAGAGCTGGTAGTGCGTCTCGCCAAGGAGAACAAGTCCTGGGGTTACGACCGGATTGCAGGGGCGCTAGCCAACGTTGGGCATGAAGTGGCCGACCAAACCGTCGGTAACATTCTGAAACGCCACGGCATTCCGCTCGCACCAGAGCGTCGGAAGAACACGACGTGGAGGGAATTCATCCGCTCGCACATGGACGTGCTCGCGGCGACAGATTTCTTCACCACGCAAGTGTGGACTCAGGGCGGGTTGGTGACGTACTACGTTCTGTTCTTCATGCACCTGGCTACCCGTCGAGTCCACGTCGCCGGCATCACGCCGCATCCGAACGAACAGTGGATGACTCAAGTGGCTCGCAACGTGACCATGGCAGATGTCGGCTTTCTGTCATCGAGCCGATACCTCATTCACGACCGGGACTCGAAGTTCTGCGAGTCGTTCCACCGGACCATCGAGGCGGTTGGCGTCGCGCCCGTCAAGCTGCCCGCACGGAGCCCGGATTTGAACTCGTTCGCGGAGCGCTGGGTGAAGTCAGTCAAAGAGGAATGTCTCTCGAAGCTCATCCTGTTCGGCGAGAAGTCGCTCCGTCATGCGCTTAGGGAGTACGTCGTCTACTATCATCATGAGAGGAATCATCAAGGCAAGGAGAATCTGCTGCTGTTCCCAGCCAGCGACCAGTTACCTCAGTCCGAGCGCAAGGTGCGCTCCCGTGAACGGCTTGGCGGGTTGCTACGTTTCTACCATCGGGAAGCCGCATGAGTATTTTGACCTCACGGCGATGGCGAACCCTATACTTGGAGACGGCGGCCTGGGAAATGGAGATGCCTAGCTTCGCCAGCTCGCCATGCACGCGGGGAGCTCCCCAGAGAGGGTTGGCCCGGTCGCGCTCCAGGAAACGTCCTGGAACGGCCCTAGAACAGCCCAGGACACCCTGAGAGGGTTTTAGAAAGGAATCGTGGATGTCTCCCACCGATGTCTACCTCACTCAGTCAGGTACGAAGCCCAACTCGATGCCGAAAATCATCGGCCCGAGAAGCAGCAGCAACGCGACCACGATGGGAACTAGCAAGATGTTCAACAGGAACCCGGCCCTCGCCATCTGCGGCAGCGTGATGAGGCCGCTGCCGTAGATGATCGCGTTCGGGGGCGTGCCAACCGGAAGCATGTACGAGCTGTTCGCCGCGAGCGCGATCGGAATCGTGAGCAGCAGAGGGTTGTGACCAAGGCTCACCGCCAGCGCCCCGCCGATCGGCAGGAACGTGGCGGCGGTGGCGGTGTTGCTCGTCAACTCGGTCAGCAGCAGCACCCCGAAGCAGATCGCGCAGAGCATGAATATCAACGGCACGTCTCCGAGACCCATCGCGAGGTTGCCGAGATAGGTCGCCAGGCCATGCCGCTCGATGTTGCCTGCCAAGCTGAGTCCTCCGCCGAAGAGCAGGAGCACGCCCCAGGGCAGCTCTTTTGGTGGTCTCCCAGTTCATCACGAAGTCGCCGCTTCGGAGGTCCACCGGGACCATGAAGAGCAGGAGCGCGCCGGCCATCGCGATGGTCGTGTCGGTGACCAGTGGCACGGCGCCGGCGATGAGCGGCCGGAACACCCAGCAGCCCGCCGTCAGCACGAACACCACGGCCACGGCGAGCTCTCCGCGGGCCATTCGACCTTGCGCGGCCTTTTCAGCCGTGATCAAGTCGGCCATACCCGGAAGTTCGCGAGCATCGAGGGTGAACATGATTCTGGTCAGCACGAGGTACACCGCGGGTAGGGCGACGAGCACTACCGGGACGCCGAGCAACATCCACTGACCGAAGCCGATGGTCACGTCGTAGACATTCGCGATGTACCCAACCAGGAGCGCGTTTGGCGGGGTGCCGATCAGCGTGCCCATTCCTCCCGTCGTCGCACCATAGGCGATGGACAGGAGCAGCGCCGTGCTGAACCCCCGCACCTCTCGCGTCTGGTGGGCCGGGTCCGGCAGTAACTGCACGACCGACAAGGCGATCGGCAGCATCATCAGCGATGTCGCCGTGTTGCTGACCCACATGCTCACGAGCGCCGAGCTCAACAGGAACCCCGCGATGATCGACGACGGCTTCGTGCCGAGCATGCCGATCAGTCCGATGGCCACGCGACGGTGGAGATTCCACCGCTGCATCGCGAGCGCGAGGATGAACCCGCCAAGGAGCAGGAAGATGATCGGGTTGGCGAACGGGGCTGCCGTCTCGGTAATGTTCCCGAGTCTGAGCGCGGGAAACAGCACGAGCGGCAGCAACGCCGTCGCCGGAATCGGGATCGACTCGGCGATCCAGAAGGTGGCCATCAGCATGGCAGCGCCAGCCGTCAGCCACCCTTCGACGCTGAGACCCGGCGGGGGTGGCAGCAGCAGCGTGAGCAGCAGGGCCGTGGGTCCAACCACCCAGCCGGTCCGCTGGCGCAGGCCATACGACGCATCTGGTGCCTTGGACGTCACGCCGCGATCCCCACGGGCGCATTGTTTCTGAGTGCGTCGGTCACTACTGGCTCCTCCGGAAGCCTCAGTGAATTAGAGCCAAATCTCCGGTTCTCGCTCAGTCTGGGGTTCGCCCGTCGCCAGTAGCGTCTCGCCAGGAATGAGTACCCCATGCCACACACACGAATGCTTCCTGAGTGCCCTTGTCGCGGTGCTTGCGCTGGCGCTGCTCCCGTCACCGGTTTTGGGCTAGGCCCGCACGGTCGACGTGCGGGCCTCGGTTGGCTACCATACCCTATCGGCCGAGATTTCCATTTTGGTCGCCGAGTCAGAACCCATGAACACTGAAACCATCTCCAGACGGCCTGTGCTCCGCAAGAAGTCGAGCCGGTGTTGATTGCGCGGGTTAGACCTACCATAGTCGGCTGCTTCTGGCCGGTTTTCTTTTTTGCGGATCACAGCCGAGTTTTGGCACAGGACGGGGTCACCGAGACAAAAACCGCGCCGGCCGCCTCGAGCCGTTCGACGAGCTTCGCAAAGTCGGAGAGGGAACGGGTCAGCCGGTCGACCTTGTAGACCACAATCTGCTCGACGAGACCGGCATCGATGTCGGCGAGCAAGCGCTGTAGGCCCGGGCGCTCCAGGGTTCCTCCCGAGATCCCCGCGTCCTCGTAGACAGTTGGCAGCAGCACCCAGTCCTCCGCCTTGTGGCTCGCGACATATGCGGTGCAGGCCTCCCGCTGTGCATCGAGGGAGTTGAAATCCTGTTCGAGACCCTCTTCAGCGCTCTTTCGGGTATAGATGGCGCAGCGGATTTTCGTCATGTCAGGCCTTGCGCTTGGGCGTCAGACCGAAAAAGCGTGGTCCTGACCAGTGTGTGCCGGTGATTCGCTTTGTGACGGTGGTGAGGGACGGGTAGGTTTTGCCGTCGAACCGATAGCCGTTATCGAGTACCTCGACCTGGTAGGTGCGGCCATTCCACTCACGAATGAGATGGGTGCCGGCAGAAACGGACCCTGCGGGAGCAGAGTGTTTTGGTGTGCCGTTCGCCATGGCGGCCAGAGCGCGTCGGGTTGCGGCCGAATGCCCCCCATGGGTCCGGCATTGGCGTTCGTACGCAAGAACGCGGCGCAGGAGAGCGCGTGAGAGCGAGCTTGGCGGAGCGGACCCAAAGGTCTGCTCCCAGGCCCGCCGCAGGCTGGCGAGGTCCAGACCGTCGGTGCTTGCGCTGTTTACTGTTGGTGATGTGTACGTATCCCATTGCAAAGGAGTCGCTTACGCTCTATTTAGCGCGCAGCGAAGGTGACGAGCGCTATTTTGCCTGTAACTTAATGCACCGTAAAATCTTAATGTCATCTCACCAACACTTAATGGCGGAAGCACCGATTTTACTTGACCGACGGACTTAGTCAGATATAGGATCCTGAAAGTGGTAATGAAATTCAGTTTCAACATTCTCCAGTTGCTCCAGGTGCCGGCACACGTTCTACAGAGAGACGTCGCCTGTTACAAACGAACGGTGGAGAGGCTGATGAAGTGTTCTAAACTCTGAGGCAAAAAAAACGCTCGCCGGATGTTGCCACACCCGGCGAGCTTGCACGAACGCACGGTCCACAAGACCTAATCACACGTGAAGACGCGCGACAGCGCTCGCTCACTGCATTTTAGCGGCGAGAGGGTGTGGCGCGCAACTAAGAGGAGTGCCATGACTCATATCGCTCGGCTTCTATTGTGCTCGATCCTCTTTCTCTCACCCGTCGGCTCGACGCTCGCTGCGGCGGCTGATGAGCAACTCGGCGTGTTGGTCGTGGCTCATGGCTCGACGGCGGCGTGGAACGCCAACGTCGAGGCCGTGGTGACGATTATTCAACAACACATACCATCTAAAGTGGCGTACCTGATGGGTGCGAAGAACCGCACACCGCAGGAGGCGTACGACGAACTGGTCGTGGCTGGTGTCCAGCGGATTGTCGTCGTGCCGCTCCTGGTATCTTCTTACAGCTCGCACTACGAACAGGTCCGCTTCATTGGCCGCCTTCGTGACGATTACCCGGGCTCCGAACGGATGAAACTCACGTCGCTGCACGGGCCTGCTGACGTTGTCGGCGTCACGCCGGCGCTTGATGCAGATCCGATCCTCGCTGACATCTTGTCCGACCGAGCGCGTGCGCTCAGTCGTGACCCATCCACGGAAAGCCTCGTCATTGTGGCACACGGGCCGAACGGCGTCGCAGACGCAGACCGGTGGATGGACGTGATCCGAGAACTTGGCGTCCAAATCCGGTCTCTCGTTCCGTTTAAGGAGGTCGACGTCCGCCTCTTGCGAGATGATGCGCCCACACCGGTCAAAGACCAGGCGCTCTCGGAGCTCAGACACTCGGTGGCCAACCGTGCAGCGTCGGGGCGGGTCGTCGTTGTGCCGCTCCTGCTCGGGCCGGGACGCGTCGTCGACCAGGTACCCAACGTACTCACTGGATTGGATTACCTCTGGGACGGTCGACCCGTGCTCCCGGACAGCCGGATCGCTGACTGGGTCATGTCCCAGGTCGCGCATATATCGGCACAGCAAGATGCAGCCAGCCGGCAGTCGACCGATCGGCAGGTGACCGACCAACCGGGCGCTGCCGCCGAAACCGACGCTGCTCAGTCGACAGATGATTGGCCGACTTTCTTCGATTCCGTGACCGTGACCGCGACGCTCCGGCCGTCGCCAGTACGGGAGATCCCTGGCATGGTGACGGTCGTCGACAGCGAGGTCATTCAGGCGAGGCTATTCGAGAACCTGTCGGATCTCGTCAAGTACGAACCCGGGGTGTACGTCGAAAACAATGTGACCCGTCTTGGTCTTAACGGATTCAACATCCGCGGCATCGGAAGGAATCGCGTGATGACGCAGGTGGACGGCATTCAGACAGCGGAGCAGTTCGACTTCGGGCCGTTCAGCATGCATCAGATGGCGCTCGATCTCGATGTGTTGAAATCCGTCGAGATCGTGCGGAATGCCAACTCGGCGCTTTACGGCAGCGACGCCCTCGGCGGCGTGGTGTCGCTGTTCACCAAGGATCCGGGCGACTACCTCCGCGGCAGGCGGTTCCACATCGGCGCCAAGACGACCTGGAATGGTCGCGCTGGGGATATCAGTGGGAACCTCACTCTGGCCGGGGGTACCGAACGGCTCCAAGCATTGCTCTTCGCCAGCTTCAACCGCGGGAACGAGGTCTTTAATAAAGGAACGGTAAAAACCCGTGATGCCACCCGTACCGCGGCGAATCCGCAAGACGTATGGGGCACGCAACTACTGGGCAAGCTCGTCTTCACAGCCTCGCCCGGCAATATGTGGCGCGTGGCAGCGGAAGTCTACGACACCCATGTCGAAACGACATGGTTCTCGGACATGGGATTGACGCAGCTCGGCCCGTTTCTTTATGACACGTTGGACTCGGTTGCTGTTGACACGCAGGGGCGCCAGCGCCTGTCGCTCGATCACACGCTAGTCGACCGCGCCGGTCTCGATCAACTGTCGTGGCGTATCTACCGCCAGCACAACGACACACTACAGGTCGTCGATCGTGAGCGTATGACGTTCGGCTTCGGGCCGCCGACTCATTCGACGCGCCACGAAACGGTCGACTTCGAGCAGATTGGCTACGGCGGATCGGTTCGGGGTCAGAAGTGGCTGGGTAGTTCGAGTAACGGTGTACTAGTTACGTTCGGCGCCAGCTACCAGACCGACACCTTCGACATCCTGCGCGACCGGAGCGAGCTCAACGTTCGGACGGCGGCGCCCGTGCCGACCAGCCTGATCTTCCCGACCAAGTACTTTCCCGAGAGCGACGTCGCCGAGTCCGGTACGTACGTCCAGGCGGAGCTCCAGTTCGGCCGCGTCACGCTCGTGCCGGGGGTGCGTTACGATCACTTCTCGCTCGACGCCAACCAGAGCGACCCGATCTTTCTTGCAAGCCTGAACCCGGAGCCGATCGACTTCTCCTACAGCGCCGTGTCGCCGAAAGTTGGTGTGTCGGCGCGATTGACGGATGTGGTGACCGTCCACGCGCAGTACGCCAGCGGGTTCCGGGCGCCACCATACAGCACCGTCAACACCGGCTTCACGAACCCACAGGGAGGCTACGTCACGCTTCCCAATCCCAAGCTCAGGGCGGAGACGAGCGACAACATCGAGGTCGGTGTGCGGACCGCGTTCGACCGCGCGAGCTTCGGCGTGACCGTCTTCTCGAACCGGTTCGATGACTTCATCGACCTGACGACGATCGGTTTTAATCCAAGAACCCGGCTGCTCGAATTCCAGAGCCGGAACCTCGAACAGGCCGAGATCAAGGGTGTCGAGCTGCGCGGCGAGGCGTACGTGACCAACCGCGTGATGATTCGCGGGAGCTACGCGAGAATCGACGGCGTTGAGATCTCAAAGGACGCTGCGGTCCCGCCGCTCGCGGCCGAGACGCCGCTTGGTTCCATCGCGCCGAGCGAAGGCGTGCTCGGTATCCAGTACCTCCAACCGTCCGGCCGTTGGGGTGCGGAGCTGTCGGTCAGGTTGGTCGAGTCGTATCAGGGTGCCCCTGATGAAAACCAGTTCGCGCCGGACGCCTACCAGGTCGTCGACCTGGTGAGCCACGTCTCGCTCGCAGAGGCCCTCACGTTTCGTCTTGGTCTGCTCAACCTGACGGACGCGACGTACTTCGAGTGGTGGAACGTGCGGGGACGCCAGGCGAACGACCCGGTGATCGATCGGTATTCGAGCCCGGGGATCAGTGTCATCGGGTCACTGGCATACGACTGGTAGCCACGACTGACGAGCCAAAGTGAAAGGGAACACGCATGCAATCGCCATCACGAATCGGAAACGCTAGCCAGCGGTTCGCAATTGGCCGTGTATCAGTGCTGCCGGACCGACCTTTCCACCTGCGCGTGAATTGCGTCATTCTGACACTCAAGCGGGAATTTGGCCAACACCATGGCGCGTCGAGGGGAGCTGGATGCGGCGTCGGACCTTTTTCAATCGGTTCTTTCCGCGCCACCGGATCACCAACGCACCAAAAATGAACCTGATGGCGGTACTCGAGGCAAAGCAAGGCAGTGCCCGAGGCATGCCGTAGGCATAACATTCAAGGAGACGCAAAATTGCGTATACCCACAACGTTAAGAGTGCTCATCATCGTTGTTCCGTTGTTAGGCCTAGGCTTACCGACTGCTACGGCTGGCACTCGCACGGCATTTCTAGTGATCGCACCTGATCGAGGCTTTCTCGGTAACGAGGAAGTCCGCGAAGTTTTTGCGGACTTCGCGACCTCTGTCGATGACGCACAACTAGCGTTCGTCACGCAAGAGCGGGCTGAGGAGAACCTACGCAACGTGTGGAAGTCTCTTCCAACGGAAGGGCAGACCGCGAGGGTGGTGGTCCTGCCCCTTTTCTTGTCCAAGCACGACGCGCTCTACAAGAAGGCTCAAGGGGTACTCGACGCTTTCGGAGGACCGCTTGTTTCCTTCGGCATTCCACTGGGAGCAAGCTACCTGGCGGAGGAAATCCTCTTTGACCGCGTCGAAGCGCTCGCCCCCTCGCATGTCGGCAACGAGCAACTCGTCGTGATAACGGCGGGCGCTAACTCCAGCACTGCAGAGTCCGGTATCCGGGAGGACCTCGAACCGCTGGTGGATCGAGCGGCCAAGAAGTACGGTCTAGCAGGCGGCCGCCTCTACGTCATCCATGACGGTGCCGAGACCGAGGAGGCTCGCAGCGCATCCATCGAGGGAATGATGAAGGATCTGGAATCCGTCTGCACCGGCGAGAAACGTACTCTGGTCGTCCCGTTCAGTCTTGGAATGAAATACACGACCATGATGTCGGAGTGGAGCTACCTGAAAAGAAGAATGCGTGAATTCTCCGGTATCGTGTCCGACGGACGGGGGGTGTTGCCGCACGCGAACGTCGGCCACTGGCTGCAAAAAAGCGTGAACCACGCCTTGCCGCTCGGCCGAGAGGACATCGGCGTCATCCTGGTGCCGCACGGCAGTGATTACAATTGGAACGAGACCATGCGTCGCGGAATCTCCCCTATTCGTGACGAGTATGTAACTGAGGATGCCTTTAGCATGGTCGACCCTCTGCTCATCGAGAACGCGGTGCGAAAACTCGAGGTGCGGGGAGTTCGGGCGGCATTGGTGGTGCGCATATTCTTCATGGAGTCCAGTTTTCGAACCAAGGCGGAATACGTGCTGGGTCTGAGGCCCGATTATCGCAGTTTTCCGCGAAGGGTCCGTAGCGGCCTTGTCTTCCATACTGCGGGAGGTGTAGCTGCTAGCCAGCACCTCGCTCGGGCACTTGTCGATCGGGTCGACGAGATCAGTACCGCCCCCAACCGAGAGACCATCGTGTTGGTTGGGCATGGAAGCGGCAACGACGATGTCAACGACCGCTGGCTCGAACTGCTCGCGAGCTTGGCGCGGGATATCGGCGAGCACTGGGACGGTTTCCGAGCGATCCGCTACCACACTTGGAGGGAAGACTGGCCCGATAAACGGCGAGACGCGGTGGCGGCCATTCGTGCTGATGTGGAGGCTGCATCCAAAGACGACGGCATTGCGCTCGTTCTCCCGGTACGCACTACCGGGCGGGGCTCGGCCACGCGTTACCTCGATGGTCTGAAGTATCGGTACGGGACTGGATTTGCCCCGCATCCAGAGTTCACCGCCTGGCTACGATCGGTCATCGAACAAGGACTGTCGGAGCTCACCGAGACCCGCGGTGATACGAGGAATAACTTCTTGGAACCAGCGACTGGCATGTCCACCGATCGGGAATCAGGACCCGGGAACCATGACAGGTACTACCCGGGCAATGCCGGTAAGGCCTCACTCGTCAACTCGAACTGAGTCATGCCAGTTGTGCATCGTCAAAACTGCTCCGCCCACGAAATCAAGGACTTACGCTCCGCTTGAATTCCGGGCCGAAGACGGCGAAACTCCGCCTGTGCCTTCTATTTATTCATCCGCGCGCCCCGAACCTGATCGGTCTCCGATCTGCCGGGACTATGCCTGCATGATTTCGTCGTTTGTTCGCGCTCGGCCCTGGGCACGGCCGCAAACACAGACTCTAAGTTGCTGATTTATGGGCTATTTCAAAAGGGCTGAGTTTTGGCACAGGACGGGGTTCAAGCGCAACGGCAACAACCCTCTCGATTGCGGCCTGCTGGTCGTTGACGAGACCTCGATGGTGGACGTCATGCTGATGCAGGCCTTGCTGAAGGCGGTCCCCGACACTGCCGCGCTACTGATCGTGGGAGATATCGACCAACTGCCCTCGGTCGGTCCGGGCCAGGTACTGGCCAGCATCATCGCCTCCGGTGCCGTCTCGGTCGTGCGGCTGACCGAGATTTTCCGTCAGGCCGCGCGAAGCCGGATCGTTACCAGCGCGCACGGGATCAACCGGGGTTTCATTCCCAATCTTTCGAAGCCCGAGGCCGACAGCGACTTCTACTTCGTGCAGGCGGACAACCCGGAAACCGCGGTGTCGCGAATCATCGAATTGGTGAAGACGCGCATCCCAAAGCGCTTCGGGCTCGATCCGGTCCGCGACATCCAGGTGCTGTGCCCGATGAACCGCGGCGGCGTCGGCGCCCGCTCGCTCAACATCGAGCTGCAGGCCGCCCTCAATCCAGCCGGAGAGCGCAAGGTCGAGCGCTTCGGCTGGACCTTCGCGCCCGGCGACAAGGTGATGCAGATCGAAAACAATTATGACAAGGAGGTTTATAACGGCGACATCGGCTATATCGACGATGTCGATCCCGATGACGGCGAGCTGACCGCGCATTTCGACGGGCGCGCCGTCGCCTATGGCTTCGGCGAGCTTGACACGCTGGTTCCGGCATACGCTGCAACCATTCACAAGAGCCAGGGTTCGGAGTATCCTGCCGTCGTCATCCCCGTTCTGACCCAGCACTACGTTATGTTGCAGCGGAATCTGCTCTACACCGGCGTGACACGCGGCAAACGGCTGGTTGTGCTGGTCGGCCAGAAGAAGGCTGTGGCCATCGCCGTGCGCAATGTCTCGGGACGGCGGCGGTGGTCGAAACTGGATGAATGGCTCGGCGATGCGGGAAACCGGCTTGCTCTCTCTTCCGGCAGCTGATCCAGGAAGTGCGATGGCTAGCGGCGTGCGCCGGTGGCTCTGCTGGTGGTCAATGGATGGTACTGGATCTGAAGAGAGCACCCTCGGGCCAGACGATTGTAAAGCCCACGGCCCTTGGCCCGGTCGCAAACACAGACACTAAGCTGCTGATTTATGGTCTATTTCAAAGTGGCCGAGTTTTGGCACAGGACGGGGTTGCTCTTCGAGGTTCGTGGCCCGTTGGCATCGCGACCGATTCCGACGGTACTGGGCAAAGATGTCGCAGCGCCGCCATCCCGGTCGGCCTCGGATTGATGCCGAGATTCGCCGCCTCGTCCGCACGATGGCGCAAGACGGCTGGGGGGCGCCACGCATCCATGCTGAGCTCACCAAGCTCGGTTTCATCATCTCCGAGATTACGGTGTCGCGATACCTACCGCGGCATCCTGCGGAGCCCGACCAGCTGAAGCGATGGATGGCTTTCTTGCGCAACCATAAAGACGATATCGCCGCCATGGATCTGTTCACCGTGCCCACCGCGTCGCTCCGGCTGCTGTACGGCTTCTTCGTCATCGAGCACGGCCGTCGGCACATCGTTCACTTCAACGCCACGTTCCACCCGACGTCTGCTTGGGTTATTCAGCAACTGCGTGAGGCGTTTCCCTACGACACTGCTCCGAAATATCTCATCTTCGACCGCGACTTCATCTTTAGCGCTGCGGTCATCGAGTTCATCAAAGCAACGGGCACAAAACCCGTTCGCACTTCGTTTCGCAGCCCATGGCAAAACGGAACCGCGGAGCGGTGGGTCGGCAGCTGCCGTCGCGAGCTCCTTGAGCACGTCGTGGTTCTCGGCGCATATCATCTCATCCGGCTCGTACGAGCTTACATCAGCTACTATCACGAGGACCGTTGCCACTTGGGGGGAGAATCTGCTGCTGTTCCCAGCCAGCGACCAGTTACCTCAGTCCGAGCGCAAGGTGCGCTCCCGTGAACGGCTTGGCGGGTTGCTACGTTTCTACCATCGGGAAGCCGCATGAGTATTTTGACCTCACGTGCTGAACCGGAGGCTGCTGAACCGGAGGCTGCTGAACCGGAGGCTATTGAACCGGAGGCTACTGAGCCAGAGGCTGCTGAGCCAGAGGCTGCTGAACCGGAGGCTGCTGAACCAGAGGTTGCTGAGCCAGAGGCTGCTGAGCTAGAGGCTGCTGAACCGGAGGCTGCTGAGCCAGGGGCTGCTGAGCCAGAGGCTGCTGAGCCAGAGGCTGCTGAACCAGAGGCTGCTGAACCGGAGGCTGCTGAACCGGAGGCTGCTGAACCGGAGGCTGCTGAGCCAGAGGCTGCTGAACCAGAGGCTGCTGAACCGGAGGCTGCTGAGCCAGGGGCTGCTGAACCAGAGGTTGCTGAACCGGAGGCTGCTGAACCGGAGGCTGCTGAGCCAGGGGCTGCTGAACCAGAGGTTGCTGAGCCGGAGGCTGCTGAACCAGAGGTCGACGATGGCGATTCGCAATCCAGGGAGTCGCAGCCATGATGGTGCTTGCGCTGTTTACTGTTGGTGATGTATATGCATCCCTTTTCAAAAGAGGCACTTACGCTCCATTTAGGGTGCTTCCGCCATCAAGTGTTGCTACGCGGCTGCGAGCAGTGGTACAGGTGCGGAAGAGACCGGGTTGCGCGCCCTACTGAGCACGAAAACCTCGATCCGCGACCACAAAGGAATCGTCGTCGCCAAGAAGATGTGGTGCTTGCGCTGTTTACTGTTGATGATGTGTACGCATTCCTTTGCAAAAAAGGCGCTTACGCTCCATTTAGCGCGCAGCGAAGGTCACGAGCGCTATTTTAGCTGTAACTTAATGTACCGTAAAGTCTTAGCGTCGTATCACCAACACTTGATGGCGGAAGCACCCCTCGGGGACTAATTGCTGCAGCCTATTTTTCTGAGCTCTCTGACCACCCGCACACCGTGCATCTCGCGCCAACGTAGCTCCGGTCGTGCTTGTAATCAGTCTCTTGCCAGCCTTCGATGTGCTCAGCGGGCGCACCGCAACCGGGGCACGCGACCAGGACGCCCACCCCGTCCTGTGCCAAAACTCGGACCTTTTGAAATAGACGATAAATCAGCAGCTTAGTGTCTGTGTTTTCAACCGGACAGTGAGCGTATTAATTCGGCCAGCAGCCGGATACGATCTGGCGCCGTTTGACGCGGGTCGCCTCGACCGTGTAGACCCAAGCGAGCTCCCGGACTCCGTGGACCGTGGCGGGCACCAGCACACGGCGGTACAAGCTGGAACCGCCTGGACGGAAGTCCTCCAGCCGGTCGATGGCAGGCAGGCGGGATTGTGGATCGTCGAACGCGTTGCTCGAAGCGGAAGAATGCGTCGGCAGTCCTCACGGGAGGGTGCGATGTCGTAAGCGATTGGGCGGCTTGCTCAGTTATTACCACCGCGACGCCGCATAGGAAGTTCCTAGCAACAAGCGTAGCCATTGCGACTCTCGTGACACTGTCGGTGGAATCGCGAGCCGACGACAAGCTCGAGTCGGCGGTCAAGGCGGACTACGATGCTCACCTCGACGCGCTCTTCAAGCACTTTCACGCGAACCCCGAGCTGTCGTTCGTCGAGGTCAAGACCGCGGCGCGACTCGCCAAGGAGCTCCGCGACGCGGGTTTCGAGGTTACCGAGGGTGT
Source organism: Candidatus Marinacidobacterales bacterium (assembly GCA_965219415.1). GTDB lineage: Bacteria > Acidobacteriota > Vicinamibacteria > Marinacidobacterales > DATDRI01 > CBDCNP01. The sequence continues at coordinate 3,459,482 of CBDCNP010000002.1, read as the reverse complement.
CGGAAGAACGGGCGTGGTGGCCATCATGGAGAATGGCGACGGACCCCTCGTCATGATGCGTGCCGACATGGACGGACTTCCCGTGAAGGAGCTCGCCGATCTTCCATACGCCTCGACCGTCACGCAGGTCAATGACGACGGACAGGAATTTCCCGTGATGCATGCTTGCGGGCACGACGTGCACATTACCTCTCTCGTGGGGACGGCGCGACGGATGGCCGCCGAGCTCGATTCCTGGTCCGGTACGCTGATGCTCATCGGCCAGCCTGCGGAAGAGTGGAAGATCTCGGGCGCTCAGGCGATGCACCAGGATCGGCTGTGGGAGCGCTTTGGCCAGCCGGACTACGCCCTCGCCTTTCATGTGGCTGCCGACATCGAAGCTGGAAAGCTCCACGTCGCCGAGAGTGCGGCGTACTCGGGTGTCGACAGCGTGGACATCATCGTGTCCGGCATCGGCGCCCATGGCGCGAGTCCCCACCGCGGAAAAGACCCCGTGCTCATTGGAGCGCAGATCGTCGTCGCACTCCAGCAACTGGTTTCGAGAGAGCTGAGCCCGCGAGAGCCCGGCGTCGTAACTGTCGGTGTATTCCGAGCCGGCAATAAGCGTAACGTGATCGGCGAGGAAGCCGTGCTCGAGCTCACGGTGCGCTCCGACACCCAGGAAACCCGCCAGAAACTCTTGGAGGGCATCGAACGGATCGCAGTGAACATCGGCCGGGCCGCGGGACTTCCGGACGAGCGGCTTCCCCGCGTCGAGATGAAGGGAGGTGTGCCCGTCACCGTGAACGACACCACTCTGGTCAAGAGATTGGAGGCTCGTTGGCGCTCGGAGCTCGGCGATGACGCTTTCGCCGACTATCAGCGAGAAGGGATGGGCGGTGAGGACTTTCCGTTCTTGACGATGGAGCCTTACGTCCCCAGCGCCTACTTCGGGATTGGCGGCACCCCCAAAGAGAGTTTCGAAAGAGAAGCCGCAGGCGGGCCTCCGGTGCCGTCACACCATTCGCCACTCTTCGAGATCGCGCCCGAGCCTGCGGTCCGAAGCGGCGTCATCGCTACCGTCATCGCGCTCAGAGAGCTGATGCCCGCGAAGAAGTAGCGGCAGCAGACAGGCGAGTTTGACGGCCGTCGTGTCCAAAAACACAAACGAACTCAAGACCGGCGCGCCGGGCCGTATCGGATGAGAGGTGTCTAGGCTTGGTTTGCCAATGGAAGCTAGAATCCTCGGTCATGAGCACGCCGATGCAGCCCTTGACATGGTTGGTGGTCGGCATCACTGGTTGGGTCCAGCGTGACCAACAGGCGGCTATCGTCTACTTGCTCGAGGAGAACAGAGTCCTCAAAGCTCGGCTTCGCGGGAGGAAGCTTCGCCTCACGGACGACGAGCGACATCGGCTCGCGGTAAAGGGTAAGGCGCTTGGCCGGAAACTCTTGGCAGAAGTCGTCGGTATCGTCACACCGGAAACCAACAGGCTCCCGTCCTGTGCCAAAACTCGGCCCTCTTGAAATAGCCGATAAATCAGCAGCTTAGCGTCTGTGTTTTGCGACGGTGCCAAGGGCTGTGGGCTTTACAATCGTCTGGCCCGAGGGTGTTATCTTCGGATCCATCATGACGTACCATGTGCAAATCCTACTGTTGGTCAGGCAGCCGTTGTTCGATCGGGCAGCCCTGCTGCTCACACAGACCTCATGGGTGCTTCCGCCGTTAAGTGTTGGTAAAATGACGCTAAGACTTTACGGTGCATTAAATTACAGCCATGGTCTTTCAAAAGGGCCGAGTTTTGGCACAGGACGGGGTGGCTCTCGGTGGTTTTTGCCGTCGGCATGGACTCTATTCTCTAACGGGTTTTTGGCACCATAGAGAAACTGACCTCTGTGCCAGTATCAGCCTTGCACGACATCCTATTTTATGAATACGCAGGTCTGGCATCGCCGGGTGAGAAATTTAGTTCGCGATCTTCAGGCCGACCACCGGGACAAACAGTTAAAGTGTTTATGTGGTGATATTTATATTGCATTAAGAAAGATCTAATCTCCTGTGCCTTCTATTTATTCATCCGCCAGCCCATGGGTCGGAAGTCAGCCCTGCGGCGCGAAATACCCTGGATTCTGCGCGGATTCCAAGGGCGTCTAAGCTGCTGATTTGTGGTCTATTTCTAAAGGGCCGAGTTTTGGCACAGGACGGGAACCCCGCCGTCCCGTCCGGTCTGGTCACCGGATAGTAGCCCGGCGAGACTACCATCTTACCCAGTTAGGGACATCTGTGGGTCCGGCCGGTCCGATCCGTCCCTCGGCGGAAGCAAGGAGCTCTTTCGGGTCATAAGGCACTCCCGCCTTGACGACGAGACGAACGTTTCGGGTATTGCGGATATCCTCGAGTGGGTTTCCTCGAACCACAACCAGGTCGGCGAGCTTTCCCGTCTCGATCGTGCCAAGTAAGCTTTCGACGCCGAGCGCCCGGGCAGCGTTGCGCGTCGCGAACTTGAGCACGGCCGCGTTAGGAATTCCTGTCCGCACCAACGCATGAATCTCCCGGTGAATGTGGAAGCCGGAAAGATACTGTCCCCGGCTGCGATCGGTACCGACCGTGATGAGGTCTCCACCTCCCGCCTCGTAGAAAGCTCGAACCGTCGACCGCTTCACGCGATACAGGTTCGCATAGAGCTCCCTCGGCTGGCTGTGTGGAGTCACTTCGAAGTCCTTTCGCATGTAGGGCGTCAGGTACTTCTGCTCGTCTACATACGAAGCACAGACTTCTGGGTCCGCGCGGCCGGCGCAGGCGTAAGTGGCGAGGGTCGCGTCGAAGAAAACCCGGTGCTGCAGGTAAAGTCGCACGATCGATGCGATCTCCGGGGCGTCGGCCGCAACGTCAACCAACGAGGAGTACCAAGGTTTGTCTGGGGACAGAACGTCTCCGCCTAGAAAATGCTCCACCCTATCGATCCCCATGAGGATCGCGTCCCGGGGATTCACGCTGCCATCAAAGCCAGAATCCAGATGCCCGGTGACGGTCAGCCCGTGTCGATGGGCTTGATCGATCAAAGCCTCGAGCTGCCGCGGCTTGATGCCTTTCGCCTTGAAGCCACGGACTCCCTTGGCAACCCATGCGTCGACTTCGCGGCGGATCTCCTCCGGTGTCATCTCCGGGTTCCAGTCGTAGCGCGCGTTTCCAAAGTAAGGCCCCGAGTTGAAGAGGCGAGGTCCGGGTAACTCGCCCCGATCTATCCGCAAGCGAAGCTCACGCATCCGGTCCGGGTTCACCTCCCCGGCGGGAAAAGTCGAGGTCACGCCGTTGGCGAGAAAGATGGCCGGATAGGCACGGGTATCATCGACGCGGCCACGCCCGAAAAGGTCGAGCGCATAGTGGGCGTGGAGGTCGAAAAATCCTGGCAGAATGTAGTCGCTCTCACTAAGGGTGATAACTTCATCGTCGCTCGCCGGTACCTCGCCGGCGACTTGAATGAGCTTCCCGCGTCGAATCCATATGCCACGGTTTGCCTCCAGCGAGTCGCCCGTTCCATCGAAGAGCCACCCTCCCCGAATCACAAGCCCGGTGGGCTGCTGGACAGGGATGAGCGGAGGAGGCAGGAGCGCCAGAAGAAGTAGGGTCGAAGAAGCGAGCACTCTCATTTTCGTTGCGTTTGTCGCTCCAGTAGCTTGCCAGAGGGGGGATGCGAATCGACTGAAGAAATCTCTGAATCACCCTGGGCTGTGTGACAAAGGGCGAACCGATTAGGGCGGCGCAGATGCGCCGGTTGCTCACAATTAGATCCCCTAACGGGTGGCTGGCTGAAGTTCATCGGAGCAAGGAGACGCCGGTCTCTCGTTTCCCCTCGAAACGGAGAGCCGGAAGTCCTTCAGTAAATCCACACGCACGTCGTCCAGGATCTCCATGGCGACGAGCCGGCCCATGATTGGCGCTTGCGTGACCCCGCTGTGCATGACGACGATGTAGACGTCGGGAGCGCCGTCGCTGAAGCCGACGATCGGACGATCATCCTCGGGAAGTGGGCGCCATCCGAGGGTGACCCGCTCGAGCTCCGCTCCGCCAAGCCGGGGGAGGAACTGCTCGGCCTCTTCGAGCATCCGCTCGCCCTGCTCTCTCGAGGTATCCGTAGTAGGGCTGCCCCCGAAGCCGCTCCCGGTGACGACGCGTCCGTCGAGTTTCTGCTTCATATGGGCGCCGGGAGCGAGACGACCCGGCCGATGAACTCAGCGGTGGGCTTCGTGTGGGCGAGGAGGCCGGGAGAATCTTTCAGCGGCACGCGGAGCCCGGCCATCGCCGCTACCTGCGGCGTGTCGACCCCCGCCGCCACGACGAGTACGTCGAGCTCGAAGTTACCGATCGAGGTCTTGACGCCGCGCAGCTCACCCCAACGCAAGTCGAGCTCACGAACCTGACAGGGAGACTCCATGCGGGCACCGAGCTCGCGCGCCTTCCGCTGTCGGGTGAAACGCGTCGTGTCCAAAAATACAACCGAACCCTCCAAGACTCTATCCACCAAGGGCCGAGTTTGGGCACAGGACGCGGTGCGCCGTCTCATCCACACCACCGTGGCCGGTCCGGTGCGGTCACTCTAGAATGTGATCGCACCTACCCTCAGCAGATTAGTTAGGTAGGCGATCCCGTTCGACTTGCGTCTTTTGAAGTAAAAGACCGTTCCTTGCTCATGCCCACTGACGTGATAGCACTCCCACCGCTCTCGTCCCATCTTATTGAGCCGCTCGTCCACGCCACCGAGATCAGCTTCTGTCACCTCGAGTGACGTGTATTCGATCGCCCAGAGGTCCTCGAGTTCTTCTGCTGACAGTTCGCGCACTTCCTCTGCCCTCGTCCGCGCGTCGTCAAATACCTCCTGAGCATCTTCTTGCAACTCAGCCAACGGGTTCTGCCGACATCCAACAGAAAGCGCCGCCATTGACACGACAATCAATATAGTTCGCATGATCTCATCCTCTGTAGCTAGCTAGTGACAGCGAGACACCCGGCATGTGGCCGATGAGCAACATCCCGACGCACCGGCACCCCTGCCCGAATGAGGTCGCCTCCCGTCGTCGCCCACCTGGGTCTCGTCGCAGGTTCACTGACTCCGCCCACGCTACCGCCACGCATGGTACCCTGTGCCTTCTATTTATTCATCCGCGCGCCCCGAACCTGATCGGTCTCCGATCTGCCGGGACTATGCCTGCATGATTTCGTCGTTTGTTTGCGCTCGGCCCTGGGCACGGCCGCAAACACAGACTCTAAGTTGCTGATTTATGGCCTATTTCGAAAGGGCCGAGTTTTGGCACAGGACGGGGTCGGCCAAACTGATCTTCGAGCGCCCCAGGAAGAGCCGCTTGTCGGTAAAGGGCCGATCGCCCAAGCGCTCAGCACGCGCTCCTACGACGCTGCCGTGCTGATAAGCGATTATCCCGAAAAAGAGGTGATGCCGTTCCTAGAATGGCTCCGGCCTCAGACCAAGGCACAAGTGGCCGTATGCCACAAGTCGTTGTCTGGTCCCACGCAATTCGGCGAGATATACGAAGTAGCGGTTCGGGTCGTGACCGAGTCACTCGTGCGTTACGGCAAGGATTCCGAGCTGACCTTTCATCTGAGCCCAGGGACTCCCGCCATGACGGCGGTCTGGATTATCCTGGCCAAGACGCGCTTCCCAGGTGAGTTGATCGAGTCCTCGCTTAAGCATGGCGTACGGACGGCATCCGTGCCCTTCGACATGTCGGCCGAGTTCATACCGGATCTCCTCCGAGGTTCGGACGAACGCCTCGAGAAGTTGGCCGCCGGGCTTCCTCCCGAGGCTCCCGAATTCGCTGACATCATTCACCGCAGTCGAGCCATGGCTCGCGTGATCGCCAAGGCGCGGCGTGTTGCTCCGCGATCAGTGCCGATCCTTTTAGAGGGCGAGTCTGGCACAGGGAAAGAGTTGCTTGCCCGGTCGATCTACAGAGCCAGTCCACGGCGGGATCAACCTTCAAAGCGGTCAACTGCGGCGCTATACCAGCTGAACTCGTGGAATCCGAACTCTTTGGCCACGAGAGAGGTCGTGAGGTCAAAATACTCATGCGGCTTCCCGATGGTAGAAACTTAGCAACCCGCCAAGCCGTAAGGTGCAAACTGCTGACCCATTGAGCGTTCGAGTATTTTGACCAGACGGCCTTGAAGGCGGAGATGAGAGCGCGAACAAACGACGAAATCAAGCAGGTATGGTGCCGGCAGACCGGAGACTAATCAAGTTCGGGGCGCCCGGATGAATAAATAGAAGGCACAGGTGATGCCGTTCGCCGACTGATGGAGATCAAGAGCGAGCGTGGCCGCGGCCGCAGGTTGGCTTACAACGTGACCTGCCTCACAGCGTTGCGACGAGGGCACGCTGCTTCCTCCCAATCGTCGGGAAGCGGATGATGGAGGAGGTAGCTCGAGGTCAGCCCCGTGGGTTTCGTATCGTCGTGGCATTGACCTCGGCTGTGGCATTGACCTCGGCTGGCGGCCCATCGAATCCTCGCTTCGCGCAGATCCGGTCATCGACCCTCCACAAGGCCGACGTCGAGTTCGACGTACTATTTGCACCATACGGGGATGTCGCTCTCATCGCTTGTCTGCCCGTCCATACGCGATCTTCTTTTTTGCGGATCACAACGGGCCTTGCTCCCGATCGTTGTCCTCGGGAACGTCCGTCGCTAAGCGACCGGGGCAACCACCAAAGCTATTGGGCGCGGTGCTCGGGCTGTGAGTCGTGTGTCTTCAAGAGGATGTCGTCGCTCACCTTCGTGAGATCCGCTGCCGCATCCTTGGACGCCCCGTGCTCGACGGCGCGCGACATCACCTCGGCCTTGGTCTCTCCGCGCTTCGCCCCGAGAAACGGCTTGACGATCAGGTAGGCCACGTCGCGTATCGGCATATGACGGAGAAAACGCCACAGCAGGCGGAGGGTCTGAAGCGGGTAGTGCCTGATTTTGTAGCGGAACAAACGTCGCAAGCCGGCCGAGCGCTCGGCGTTCACCGCCTCGCCGGACAGGCAGGTGGGGTCGATCTCGGTGCACTTGAAATACTTGTACCAATCGTTCGCGTCGTCAACGAGGCCGCGCTCGACGTACTCGTGCCAGAGGGGGGTCCCGCGGTAGACGCACAGGCGGTTGAAGCCGAACGTGTCTAAAGCAAGCCTCGACGCAAAGTCGAAGGTGGCGCGGACGTCGTCGGCCGTCTCGCCCGGACTTCCAACGACGAAAAACCCGTGCACGATTTCGATTCCGGCCGCCTTGGCATTGCTCACCGTGGTCTCGACCTCGGCGAGCGTCTGCTCCTTCTTGAGTCGGTCGAGCACCTTCTGGCTGCCGCTCTCGATCCCTAGCATGAGCGTCCGGCAGTGGGCCTTGGCCATGGCTGGAAAAAGGTGTTGGCAAACCGAGTCGACGCGCCCTTCGCAGCCCCATTCGATCGTGATGCCGCTGTCATTGATTCCCTTGCAGATGGACTCGATCCGCTTGGGTTGCAGCAGAAAGTGGTCGTCCACGAAATAGACCGATCCATAGCCTAACGCTTGCAGGTGGTCGAGCTCGGCTACGACATGCTCGGGACTGCGCGAGCGCCACTTTCCTTCACTGAAGACGGGAATATCACAGAACACACAGGGCCAGGGGCAACCGCGCGAGGTCTGCATGGTGGTAAACCGCTCCAGGGACAGGACCGCGGGGACGTCGAGAGGCATCGACTCGATGAAGTCCAGTGGGAGGCTATCTCGGTCGGGAAATGGCCACTGGTCGAGGTCGCGATCCAGCGGCCGGTCGGGATTGTGAACGAGCTCGCCGTCCTTGACCCAGGTGACTCCGGCAACGCCGGTGGGGTCGTCCAATCGTTCTACGAGGTCCAGAATCAATTGTTCCCCGTCGCCCCGGCACACGAAATCGACTTCGGGACACTGTAGCTTCACCCGCTCGGCATTCAAGGTGGCGAACACCCCGCCGAAAGCGAGTCGCACCGCTCTATCGGTCGCTCGAATCTGCCGGAGGAGCAATTTCGCATAGGGGTAGCTGGTGGTGCTCAGAAAGCTCAAGCCCACCAGCTCCGGCCGCTGCCGTCGGATCTCCTCCAGGATGACTTCGTTCGGTGTTTCCGGATTGGCCTGGTCGAACATGACGCACTCATGACCATCGCGTTTGAGGACAGCCGAGAGCGACATGATGCCGATGGGAGGGAACCCCATCACCCGAATGTTGCCGTTCCGGGCAGCGGTTGTTGAAGGCAGCGCGTAGAACTGAGGGTCGCGAATGTGAATCAAGAATACGCGCATGACACTTCGATCTATCTGCGAGTGGACACAGACACGTCTCGCCTCAGGAGGACTATACAGCAAGCTCCGTGACTGTGTCGCGACGGATGCGTCCCGATGTCCGTGGAAAAAGAACGGCGCTCCTCCACTTCATCGTCACGGTATCAGATCAAGCAGCGACCTCGCTTCGGCCGAAAACGTCGGCTAGGTGTTGGTAGCCGTCGATGCGGGATGTGTCCCGAGGTCCGTGGAAAAAGAACGGCGCCCTCCACTCCGTCATCAGAGTATCATATCAGGCGGCAACCTCCGCGTGTTCGAGAACCTCGCTCAGACGTTGGTAGCCGTCGATGCGTCGTAGTTGAATCTGGCCAGAGGCGATAAGCCCAAACAGCAAAGCGACCGCAGACTCCTCGCTGGAGAACGACGCTTGGGTTTTTGTCCGGCGTCGAAACTCGCGGTTGAGATTCTCCAGAGCATTGGTCGTTCGAATCGATTTCCACATGGCACGAGGGAATTCGTAGAAGGTCAGCAGCTGATTACCGGCTTCCTCTAGGCTTCGGACGACGGCCGGCGCGAGAGGCGTCCTGTGCCTTCTATTTATTCATCCGCCAGCCCATGGGTCGGAAGTCAGCCCTGCGGCGCGAAATACCCTGGATTCTGCGCGGATTCCAAGGGCGTCTAAGCTGCTGATTTGTGGTCTATTTCTAAAGGGCCGAGTTTTGGCACAGGACGGGTTCGACGAGCCCCCCCGGACGAATTCAGTAAGAGTGCCCGCGCCTGCCGGCAGCGAGTTGTCGTGCGACCCCGGTGACCCGCACGCGATAGTCCACCATGTCATTGCTCAACACCCGGTTCTCTGCGATGGTCTTGGACGCCATGCGCTTCGTCACGTCGTGGCTCAGAGCGAACCGCGGAAGGAGGAGGCACCCGGAAAGCCATGCGGCCTCTTCCTCTTGTTGCTTGTCGCAGGAGAGGAACGCGACGTTGCCGAGCCGTTCGAGACGCGAGAGGCGATGGTCGAGAACGATATGAGCGACCTCATGGGCGACATCGCTGTTCCGCCTTGTATCTGGCATTAACGGGTTGAAGACAATGGCGTGGCGATCGCCGGGAAGTTTGAACGTGCAAGCGAAGAACGCATCGTCTTGGATTCGCTTGAGTTCCTTGAGCTTCGCGATGTCGACGAGCGCGTCCGCGGAGCGAACGACGCAGCCCACGTGCTTGGCGAGGTCCACGGCGTCCATGCAATCGCTGGGCGTGAGGCGCATCGCGCTCCAGATGTCCTTCGCGAGGCGCTCGGCCTCGGCTTTGAATCCACGTTGGAGAGCCACAAGCTAGTCCTCATCGGCGAGGAGAGTGTCATGCATTTCCTGGAGAAGTTCGGTGAAAAGCGCAGCCGCCTCGGCGTGAGGTCAAAATACTCAAGCGGCTTCCCGATGGTAGAAACGTAGCAACCCGCCAAGCCGTTCACGGGAGCGCACCTTGCGCTCGGACTGAGGTAACTGGTCGCTGGCTGGGAACAGCAGCAGATTCTCCTTGCCTTGATGATTCCTCTCGTGGTGATAGTAGACGACGTACTCCCTAAGCGCATGACGTAGCGATTTCTCGCCGAACAGGATGAGCTTCGAGAGACATTCCTCTTTGACTGACTTCACCCAGCGCTCCGCGAACGAGTTCAAATCCGGGCTCCGTGCGGGCAGCTTGACGGGCGCGACGCCAACCGCCTCGATGGTCCGGTGGAACGACTCGCAGAACTTCGAGTCCCGGTCGTGAATGAGGTATCGGCTCGATGACAGAAAGCCGACATCTGCCATGGTCACGTTGCGAGCCACTTGAGTCATCCACTGTTCGTTCGGATGCGGCGTGATGCCGGCGACGTGGACTCGACGGGTAGCCAGGTGCATGAAGAACAGAACGTAGTACGTCACCAACCCGCCCTGAGTCCACACTTGCGTGGTGAAGAAATCTGTCGCCGCGAGCACGTCCATGTGCGAGCGGATGAACTCCCTCCACGTCGTGGTCTTCCGACGCTCTGGTGCGAGCGGAATGCCGTGGCGTTTCAGAATGTTACCGACGGTTTGGTCGGCCACTTCATGCCCAACGTTGGCTAGCGCCCCTGCAATCCGGTCGTAACCCCAGGACTTGTTCTCCTTGGCGAGACGCACTACCAGCTCTTCGATGTCGGCGTCGATCCGCGGTCGCCCTGGATACGGACGGTTCTCGGAGCTGTCGAACTTCTTCGCGACAAGCCTCCGGTGCCAACCCAAGATCGTGTCGGGATTCACGATACTCGCGATCTCATCAAGGGCTTGCTTACCCAGACGCTTTCCGAGCTCGGCCAGAGACCGCCGTTCGCCATCGGTCAGGTGCAAGCGACCCTGGACCTGATTTCGAAGAACTCGATTCTCGGCCACAAGATACTCGTTGCGCAGGAGCAACTCCTCATCCACGGACCCTGAGATGTAGCTCAGCATGGTCTTCCAGTCCATCGCAACTCCTTCCGCTGAACTGGAATACGTATCCGACAGCGATGGCGGATTCAAGCGGCCTTTGCGAAGGTGCAAACTGCTGACCCGCTGGGCGTTCGAGTATTTTGACCAGACGGGTTCGAAACCGTTCGTTTGCGAAGGACAAGCCGGAGGGAGTCTATACGCTCCCGCTCGGGAGAACAATCGGCCGGCCGTTTCAAAGGCAAAGTCCAGAAGATCTGGACTAGCCCAACGTCCTTTGTTTTTTCTCGATCTCCCTCTTTCGGAGCGCAACCCGCCGGATCTTCCCGGTCTCGGTGCGGGGAAGCTCGTTGATGAACTCCACTTCTCGGGGATACTTGTACGGCGCGAGCTGCTGGCGCACGTGCTCTTGAAGCTCCTCCACCAGCGCCGTGTCTCCTTCGACACCGTCCTTAAGGATCACGAAGGCCTTGACGAGGTAGCCGCGAAGCTCGTCGGGAGATGCTACGACGGCGACTTCCGCAACCGACCGGTGCTCCATAAGCACGCTTTCCACCTCGGGTCCAGCCACGTTGTAGCCCGAGGTGATGATGAGGTCGTCCCCGCGGCATTGATAATGGAAGTAGCCGTCTTCGCTTAAGACGAAACGATCACCGGGCAAGTTCCATCCGCGCCGCACGTAATCCTGCTGGCGATTTGGCTTCTTCCAGTATTTGCAGCCAGTCGGACCCGAGACTGCGAGCATGCCGGGCTGGCCCGTGGGCAAGTCGTTCAAGTTATCGTCCACCACCCGAGCCCGGTAGCCGGGGACCACTTCGCCCGTTGCGCCTGCACGGGCTCGTCCCGAGCGAGCTGATATGAAATTGTGAAACATTTCGGTGCTTCCTATGCCTTCCAAAATCTCAAGGCCGAACATCTCCTTCCACCGTTCAAAGGTGGTTGCGGGAAGGACCTCCCCCCCGCTCACTGGAGCGCGGAGGCTTCCTAGATCGAACCTCTTCTTGGCATCCTCCACTTGCATCATTCGCTTATAGGAGGTGGGTGCGCAGAACGCGACCGTTGCCCGGTGACGACTGATCGTTTCCAGCATTTTCTCTGGCGTGAAGCGTTCGATCAGGCACGTCGCCGCACCAAACCGGAGGGGATAGACTAGAAGTCCACCCAGTCCGAAAGTGAAGGCCATCGGCGGATGTCCAGTGAACACATCGCCGGGCTCCGGAGCCAGGATCTTCCTACCGTAGGTGTCGGCCGAAGCGAGGACATCACTGGAAAAGTGAACGCAGCCCTTGGGAACGCCAGTGCTTCCGGAGGTGTAAGCCAGGAGGACGGGTTCGTCCCGGCCCACCTCAACGGAAGACTTGATGGGAATCGCTGCCGCGAGTTCCTCGAACGTGGGGCTCCCCGGACCGTTGCCGCCGGCAACGACCAGTATCGGGTTCGTCGTGAGCTTGGATCGAGCCTTTTCCACTTCCTCTAACAACTCCGACGCTACGATGACCGCCTTGACCTCCGCGTCATTGGCAACGTACTCGAGCTCCCTGGCCCGAAGCATAGGCATCGTAGCTAAGACCACGGCTCCGAGCTTTTGCAGTGCGAACCAGGTAACTATGAAGTCGGGTCGGTTCGGGAAACGCACCAATATTCGGTCCCCAGTATTGATGCCGACCCTGTCGCGAAGGCCTCCGGCGAGTCGGCACGCTTTCTCTTCCAGCTCTCGAAAGGTTAGTGACTGATCTTTGAAAACGACAGCAGGTCGATCGGCCAACCCCGACTCCATCGGGTGCCGCAGAATCTCATCGGCCAGATTCAAACGAGTCGGAATGTGTATCTGGACACCATAGGCTTCGCGCTGAGGTAAGAGATCGCGGGGTGGGAGATGCGCTAAATGCTCGGACACGGACCGACCCTCGTCAAGCGTCTACTATTGGAGACGGCTTCATCCATTGTCAAGAGGGTCGTGCAGCAAAGCGACGATCCGACCTGTCCTCCGCAAAAAACCTATCCAGCGTTGATTGAGCGTTTTAGACCTGCTATCGTCCGTGGCCGAGTTCACCCATCATTCATCATGGAGAGCGCAACCCCTCTGGTCAAAATACTCGAACGCCCAGCGGGTCAGCAGTATGCACCTTTCCAAGGGCAGCTTGAATCCGTTATGCGCTTAGGGAGTACGTCGTCTACCATGACCACGAGAGGAATCATCAAGGCAAGGAGAATCTACTGCTGTTCCCAGCCAGCGACCAGTTACCTCAGTCCGAGCGCAAGGTGCGCTCCCGTGAACGGCTTGGCGGGCTCCTACGTTTCTACCATCGGGAAGCCGCATGAGTATTTTGACCTCACGGTCGCCGGGCTCATGGCGACGTCGCGGTCCACGTCCGCTTCGATCGCGAACACGCTTGGATATTCGCTCTCGACTAGGTGGTCATCTGCATGGTGACGACCCGCCCGCCCAAGACGATTGTAAAGCCCACGGCCCTTGGTCCGGTCGCAAACACAGACACTAAGTTGCTGATTTATGGCCTATTTCAAAAGGGCCGAGTTTTGGCACAGGACGCCGTAGCCCGTTGGCATCGCGACCGATTCCGACGGTACTGGGCAAAGATCTCGCAGCGCCGCCATCCCGGTCGGCCTCGGATTGATGCCGAGATTCGTCGCCTCGTCCGCACGATGGCGCAAGACGGCTGGGGGGCGCCACGCATCCATGCTGAGCTCACCAAGCTCGGTTTCATCATCTCCGAGAGCACGGTGTCGCGATACCTGCCGCGGCGTCCCGCGGAGCCCGACCAGCTGAAACGATGGATGGCTTTCTTGCGCAACCATAAAGACGATATCGCCGCCATGGATCTGTTCACCGTGCCCACCGCGTCGCTCCGGCTGCTGTACGGCTTCTTCGTCATCGAGCACGGTCGTCGGCACATCGTTCACTTCAACGCCACGTTCCACCCGATGTCTGCTTGGGTTATTCAGCAACTACGCGAGGCGTTTCCCTACGACACCGCTCCGAGATATCTCATCTTCGATCGCGACTTCATCTTTAACGCTGCGGTCATCGAGTTCATCAAGGCAACGGGCACAAAACCCGTTCGCACTTCGTTTCGCAGCCCATGGCAAAACGGAACCGCGGAGCGGTGGGTCGGCAGCTGCCGTCGCGAGCTCCTTGAGCACGTCGTGGTTCTCGGTGCATGTCATCTCATCCGGCTCGTGCGAGCTTACATCAGCTACTATCACGAGGACCGTTGCCACTTGGGGCTGAACAAGGACACACCGAGCTTGAGGGCGGTCACGCACCGACCGTCTCCTACGGCGAAAGTCGTCGCACTGCCGCGAGTCGGTGGACTGCACCATCGATACGAGTGGCGAGAGGCAGCCTGAGTCAGCTTGGTCGCTCGCGTTATTCGGCTGGTCGCCGAGAAGTTCGTCCTCAGCACCTTCCCTCGCGCGCTGACCACGCTCTCCAGCATGTGCTCGAGGGCGCTCCGGGCCCTAGAGTCCAGTCCCGGATTAATAATGATGATGGACAGCCGCTTGATCGCAGCGCGCAGCGTGGATGTCGTCGTCGTCCACATCCCAGGCTCCTTCTAGGGAGCGAGACAGGTCGCTAGACTCGCTGAAGCCCGAGCCAGGGCGCGCTATACCTGTAAGGCCTGCGGGGTTCAGCCGGGCCATATCGCCATAACTCTTTAGACCGGTGAGCTGGTCCTCATGATCGGCGGATCGCTCCCGCAGCTCGCGTAGTTCTTCGACGATGCGAGCCAACGCCTCCTGTTGTGTAAGGCTCGGATCCCGCTCCCGCATGAGGGCCACGGCTTCTTCCGCCCAGCCTTCGAGGCGACTGAGTGACTCCTGCGTTTCTGAGAGCTCCCCCCGGGCCGCCGAGAGGTCCGTATCCTGTTCATCTAGCGACTCTTGGATACTCTGCCGCGCCGCCTGCGCTTCCGCGGCATCCTCCTGGGCGGTTGCGACAGCCGCGGTTTGATTCCCGTGATCGACTACTAGTCCGGCAGAGACCGCCACAGCCACGGCGGCGCCCATAGTCACGCGGCGTGTAGCTTGCCGCCGCGTACTCGCGTCGCGGAGTCTGCTCCACTCGCTGACAACTGTCGTGCAAAACACAACTACTGGTGCGAGGATCTTGGCAACTAGCACGTACACGGGTTCAGTTCCTCCGTGCCGACATGATACATGTGGGGGGTCCTTCCCTGATGGACTTGCTCTTCCCGGCGTCGACTTCTACCACGACGTGAGGCCGGAGGGCGGTGTATCCCTTCTATATGGACTCCATCATACCAATGCAAGGGTACCATCCTGGGAGGGTGAGATCAGGCACGCAGGGCCAGAAGGTCCTCGGCGCCTGAACCGGAAGACCGCGCCGTTGGGCGGGCACCCGCTTCGCGTAGGATTTCGCCCCCTCCCGCAAACAACCCGAGAACGGGCATTGCCGCTTGGGCGTCCTGTGCCAAAACTCTGATGGTAGAAGCACCGTCGGATCGCGATCTCCACCTGATAGGTGGCTGGTCGACGACAACAACCAGACCTCACGTTTGCTGAGAATCAGTCCGCTTTTTCACGACCTCCTGAGTGTAGGCAAACATGTTCCGACCGGTTTTGCTCGCTGTCGTGGCCCACTCAACGTTCTTGAATGCGTTTGCAGAGCCGTCACGCCGGATATCTTCGAGGTAAGGTGCTATCTTTGCAAAGAAAAACAAACCCTCTCCGTTGTTTTCTGTCAGGAAGTCGGCGTTAACGATTCCATTGCGAGCCATTGAGAAAACCATTTCCCAGTACCCACTTAACTGGCGCCAGGCAAAGTTCATCGGATGATCGGCTTGCTGGACGGCCTTGACATCGTCATAGCTCTTCGGCCAGAACTCGAAATTCAGTAAGTCACGGGCCTGGCGAGTCTTGGTCTCCCTGCGCATTTCGTAGATACGTAGAACGATATCGGCATCATCGTAATCAGGTTTTTCGACGGACATATAGGTTCAGTCTCCTCGGAGAAACAGTTCGATGGGTTAGCGAAGCGTATCATGGGCTTATGGTGCGGTGGTCGTGTCCAAAAATACAAACGAACTCTAAGACCCACGCGCTAGGCCGTCGCCGAGTTCATCTGTCATTATCATGGAGAGCGCAACCATTAAGGGCTTGGCAACGCATTTGTACTTTTGCACACGACGCGATTGTAAAGCCTACGGCCCTTGGCCCGGTCGCAAAACACAGACACTAAGCTGCCGATTTCATGGCCTATTTCAAAAGGGCCGAGTTTTGGCACAGGACGGCGTGTCTCCCACGGGAAGCATCTGTCGATCGATGAGCGAGCACTTCTCTCCGACCCCGGCCCTAAAGTAGAATGGTCAGAATCGAGGCGTTGTCCTACACAACAGATTAAGGATTCCGACGGACCGGCAGCGTAGAATCGACGCGGGGGGAATGTGGCTTTCATACACGGCATCGATTTTTCCGGAGACGTACAGATGTGGAGGCCAGGCGTTCGGGGCTCAAACGTCTGGGTCTCAACAGCGCAGGTACACGAGGAGCTCATGGAGGTAGTGGAGCTGCAACCCGTTCAGGATCTACCGGGCGGATCACATCCATTCCAGCGGCTAGTGACATTGCTCTTTAGAGGCGAATACTGCGCAGCAGGGATTGACGCACCCTTCGCTCTTCCGGCCCGTCACATGCCAGCGGGCGGGTTTCCGATGCTGCTGCAGGATGTTGCAAAGTTCCAGACGGGGAATCGCCCGTTCGCCGAAGGGAAGGAGCTGGTCGCCTACGGGGAAGCGAACGCCTCTCTTGAAGAGCGAAAGCCAATGCGTAAGACGGAGCAGTTCTGGAGAAAAAGAGGCGTTAATGTCCGGTCGACCTTGTGGAACGGTCCTCGCGGCGGGGCACCCTTCACGGTAGCCAGCCTTACACTCCTCGCCAAGGTAAGACGACCAGTTTGGCCTTGGTCCCGTGCCGTTTCGGGTCTCCTCGTTGAGTCCTTCCCGGCGGGCCAGCTACATTACTGGAATCTACCGCACGTGGGGTATGACGGACCGGACGGTAAGGGCGCACGAGCGACTATCCTCGATGCGATCTTGCCACGTATCCAGATTCCCGGCGACTTGCGGGCGCTCTGCCAAGACAGCGCTGATGCACTTGACGCGGTGCTCTGCCTGGTTTCGGCGAAGGCTGCGGTTGATGGCCTCGCAGTCGTTGACGATCCCACAGCTGCTGAACGCGAAGGTTGGATCGCCGTACATCCGAGGATAACGAATGAGTGAATCACAAGATGGAGCGCGAAACGTACTCTCCGTGGGTGTGCTGATTATCGGGTCGCTTTACTGGGACCCTGCCAGGAAGGAATGGCGTGCCAACCGTCTCAATCCGAACGGAGAGCGATTCGTCCGAGCGCCGATCCGCTACGGACGACGGTCCAGTACACGAGGACGCTCCTACACGATGGTCTTCTCCTTGGGTCTCGACGGGGAACAGTTCGGCCGAGCGATCGTCGTGCCGTGTAAGCAGCGCGTGAAAGACATAGACGATCTCATCCTCGAAGCCGAGCTTCTCTGGGCAGCCGAGAAGAAAGCGGAACTAGGTGCTCGAGAGGGTCTGTCAGCCAACTGGGGGTGCGTTGCGCTACTGGTGAATCCGAATTGCACCGACCTGGATGACGTGCGTGAGCTGTGCACAGGTTGGACCGACCAGGTCTCTCGTGAACCGTACTATGGACAACTGAACTCGGCTGCCGACGAGGACGTTGTAGTCGACGAGTCCGGCTTCCTGAGGATTCCCTGGCCGGAATCTGAGGACCGTTCGGGTCTTGGGGTCGATCTGCTGCTTGCAACAGCAACGAATCCGACGATCGTTGGTGGACACTATCCTTCGGCCCAACAAATCGCCGACGCATGGAATAGTCCCAACGGAAGGAATTCCGTCGACTACTTCTACAAAAACAGGGCGCACGGGATCAAGACGTTCGAGGACGACATTATCCAAGCGCGTTTGCGAGAACTGTAGCTGGTGCGTTGCCGCCCATGAACATTCACCGCAGGATTGCCGCCGCCGGCTGGTGTTTCTGCCATCAAGCGTTGCTATAGTCCGATTCAACACGAGGGATGCAACGAGGACGAGATTCGACCGTTTGATAGTTGTCCGCGACGTGTACAAGTCGAGAAATTCTCCGACACCCCGTCCTGTGCCAAAACTCGGCTGTGCATCGTCAAAACTGCTCCGCCCACGAAATCAAGGACTTACGCTCCGCTTGAATTCCGGGCCGAAGACGGCGAAACTCCGCCGCTATGCTCGACGTTGTTGTCTTCCTCGTCTCACTTGGCGTCCGTGTCATTCGGGCGATGTGTCGGCGCCGCGCCGACCTGGTGTTGGAGAACGTCGCTTTGCGGCAGCAAGTGACGGCGCTGAAGAAAGAGCGCCCACGCCCACCGCTCGAAGACACGGAACGGGCTTTCTGGGTTGCTCTTCGAGGTTCGTGGCCCGTGTGGGCGAGCCGCCTGCTCATCGTCCACGCGGACACCGTGGCCCGTTGGCATCGCGACCGATTCCGACGGTACTGGGCAAAGATGTCGCAGCACCGCCATCCCGGTCGGCCTCGGATTGATGCCGAGATTCGCCGCCTCGTCCGCACGATGGCGCAAGACGGCTGGGGGGCGCCACGCATCCATGCTGAGCTCACCAAGCTCGGTTTCATCATCTCCGAGATTACGGGGTGTCGCGATACCTGCCGCGGCATCCCGCGGAGCCCGACCAGCTGAAGCGATGGATGGCTTTCTTGCGCAACCATAAAGACGATATCGCCGCCATGGATCTGTTCACCGTGCCCACCGCTTCGCTCCGGCTGCTGTACGGCTTCTTCGTCATCGAGCACGGCCGTCGGCACATCGTTCACTTCAACGCCACGTTCCACCCGACGTCTGCTTGGGTTATTTCAGCAACTGCGTGAGGCGTTTCCCTACGACACCGCTCCGAAATATCTCATCTTCGATCGCGACTTCATCTTTAACACTGCGGTCATCGAGTTCATCAAGGCAACGGGCACAAAACCCGTTCGCACTTCGTTTCGCAGCCCATGGCAAAACGGAACCGCGGAGCGGTGGGTCGGCAGCTGCCGTCGCGAGCTCCTTGAGCACGTCGTGGTTCTCGGCGCATGTCATCTCATCCGGCTCGTACGAGCTTACATCAGCTACTATCACGAGGACCGTTGCCACTTGGGGCTGAACAAGGACACACCGAGCTTGAGAGCGGTCACGCACCGACCGTCTCCTACGGCGAAAGTCGTCGCACTGCCGCGAGTCGGTGGATTGCACCATCGACACGAGTGGCGAGAGGCAGCCTGAGTCAGCTTGGTCGCTCGCGTTACTCGGCTGGTCGCCGAGAAGTTCGTCCTCAGCACCTTCCCTCGCGCGCTGACCAGCATGTGCTCGAGGGCAGTCCGGGCCTAGAGTCCAGTCCCGGACAAATAATGATGATGGACAGGGGACTGCCGATGCATTGTTCCGCTTCGATCAACGCGTTCCTCAGCCCTTGATGATTGCGCTCTCCATGATAATGATGTTCGAGAATCGAATGTCCGTTTTCCGCGTCTTTCTCCCGTTCGCTGCCGGCTATTTCTTGTCGCACGTCTTTCGCTCGGTGAACGCGATCGCGGCACCGAATCTCATCGAAACGATGGGGCTGAATGCCTGGATGATCGGTTTTCTCACCAGCGTCTTCTTTTTCGCTTTCGCCGTCTCGCAACTTCCCATTGGTGTCGCGCTCGACCGGTGGGGCACTCGCCGAACCGAAGCGGCCCTTCTTGTTGTGGCCGCCGGCGGCGCATTCGTGTTCTCTAGAGCCGCGAGCCCGACGGGTCTGATACTCGGACGGGCGCTCATCGGTTTCGGGATGGCCGCCTGTCTCGTAGCGTCGTTCAAGGCATTTGTCGTCTGGGCACCCTCGCACCGCGTCCCTTTCCTGAACGGCGCCGTCATGGCGGTCGGTTCGGCGGGCGCTCTGGCTGCCACTCTGCCAGTCGAGTGGGCCCTTCGCTTCATGGACTGGCGTGGCCTCTTCCTTACTCTGGGTGTCGTGACACTGGGAGCGGCCGGGTTATTGTTCGTTACGGTGCCCGAGAAGAAGGTGCCATCGCACGTCCCCGACCTCGGCGAATCACTCCAGGGAGTGAAATCGATCCTCACGAGCCGCGTCTTCTGGAGCATCGCACCCTTCTCGGTCGCCCAGGAGGCGGCCTATCTCTCGATTCAAAGCCTGTGGGCCGGCCCGTGGCTCCGCGATGTGGCCGGCCTCGATCGAGTTCAAGTTGCTAGCGTTTTGATGACGATGGCGATGGGTATGGCCCTTGGCTACCTGGCGTTCGGACGTTTGGGTGAGCTCTGCGCAAAGAAGGGCTTCTCGATCCTTTCCTTGCTCGTGGTCGCGAACCTCGCATTTCTGGTGGTTCAGCTCGGCATCCTGTCCCACTGGAGCGCTGCCGCAAGAGGGCTGTGGCTTCTATTCGGCTTTTTCGGAGCGTCCGGTGTGCTCAGTTTCGTCATCTTGACCCGCCGCTTCGCCGTCACTCTATCCGGCCGGGTCAACACGAGCTTGAACCTGCTCATCTGTCTCGCCGCCTTCGCCTCACAGTCCGGCATTGGCGCGATCATCGAGCGCTGGTCCGCAGGGCTCGAGGACGGCTTTGCACCTGCAGGCTACCGCGCGGCCTTCTTCACCGTCTTGGCGGTCGAGCTCATCTCTCTGCTCTGGCTGACGGCGACGAGGCGATGGAGAGCATAGTGCATTAGCGCGTGCTCATTCCAGGTTCGCGCGCAGCGCCTCGCTCGGTGCGCTGTCGGCTGTCCCTTCCATGTCAAGGGATGTTTCGGATTAGAGGTTGTGAGGTCAGAATACTCATGCGGCTTTCCGATGGTAGAAACGTAGCAACCCGCCAAGCCGTTCACGGGAGCGCACCTTTGCGCTCGGACTGAGGTAACTGGTCGCTGGCTGGGAACAGCAGCAGATTCTCCTTGCCTTGATGATTCCTCTCGTGGTGATGGTAGACGACGTACTCCCTAAGCGCATGGCGGATTCAAGCGGCCCTTGGAAAGGTGCAAACTGCTGACCCGCAATGCGTTCGAGTATTTTGACCAGACGGGATCCCATAGAATGCCGTGCCCTCTACTCCATAGTGGGCGGCGGCCACGCCGGACGCCATCTGTACAAGGAGCAGTCCGCCAACAAGCCAGAAATACTTGGCCGTCGCCTGCATCGACGGTGTGGGCTGGATACCAATCAGCGGATCTTCCGGCACCGCCGCGTGTGCGCTGGCCCATGCGCCCCGGGTTGCTGCATAGAACCAGGCCAGCGCACCGATCCCGCCCAAAAGCAGGACGAAACTGCCGACCGACACCACGACGATCAGGCCAGTCGGCCGGTTCCCAATAAGCTCTTCCGGCGGCCAGTTGTTCGTGTACGTAATGTCGCGGCCGGGTCGGTTGGTCCCGCAGGCCCATGTCGCCCAGAAAACGAAAGCCGTGAGATTGCTCCGGCGCGTGTCGCCCTGTACGGTGTCGGTCGTCATCGCATAGCTCTCGCGAAGCGTATCCAGCTCGGGGTCACTGCCAAAGAGGCCCGTATAGTGGCGTTGAACCGTGCGGATGGCCTCCGCCCGAAGTGTCGACACCTCTATTGTCTGCGTAGTGGGATCGTACGTGTTGGTTCTGAACTCAGTCTCCAGTCGTGCCCGAAGCGCAGCCTGCCGTTCCCGGTCCAGTTCCTCATAAGCCTGATCGAATTCGCGCGTCGCCCACTCGTTCAGAATCCATGTGGCCTCACGATGGAGCCAGTCGGCCGTCCAGTCGGGTGCCGTGTAGGCGCCATGGCCCCAGATCGAACCCAGCTCCTGCCCTCCTATCGATCTCCAGACGTCCTGACCGGCTAGAATCTGCTCACCCGTGAAGAGCAACTGCCCGTCGGTTGCAACAATCCGGTCGGGTATGGGAGGCGCTTCCTGGTAAATCTCACCTCCGTAGTAAAGCAAGGCTCCGAAAGAGCCGGCAACGACGATGGCCAGGACAAGCCACAGCTGACGGAGGTGCAGGTCTGCCAAGCGTTCATCCGACATCAGGCACTCCTTACAATCAGAAGGTTAAGCAACATGATATGACAGGTGCTTCCGCAATTAAGTGTTGGCGGCCAGCTGTGCCTTCTATTTATTCATCCGCGCGCCCCGAACTTGATTAATCTCCGGTCTGCCGGCACCATGCCGGCATGATTTCCTCGTTGGTTTCCGCTCTCATCTCTGCTTTTAAGGCTCGTCGCGAACTGGCTCTCGAGAAAGTCGCTCTTCGGCAGCAGCTTGCCGTCCTCCGCCGTTCGGTGAAACGGCCGCGGCTCTCGAATGTCGACCGCGGGTTTTGGGTGAACCCGTCTGGTCAAAATACTCGAACGCCTAGCGGGTCAGCAGTTTGCACCTTCCCCAAAGGCCGCTTGAATCCGCCATCGCTGTCGGATACGTATTCCAGTTCAGCGGAAGGAGTTGCGATGGACTGGAAGACCATGCTGAGCTACATCTCAGGATCCGTGGATGAGGAGTTGCTCCTGCGCAACGAGTATCTTGTGGCCGAGAATCGAGTTCTTCGAAATCAGATCCAGGGTCGCTTGCGCCTGACCGATGGCGAACGGCAGTCTCTGGCCGAGCTCGGAAAGCGTCTGGGTAAGCAAGCCCTTGATGAGATCGCGAGTATCGTGAACCCCGACACGATCCTAGGTTGGCACCGGAGGCTTGTCGCGAAGAAGTTCGATAGCTCCAAGAACCGTCCGTATCCAGGGCGACCGCGGGTCGACGCCGACATCGAAGAGCTGGTGGTGCGTCTCGCCAAGGAGAACAAGTCCTGGGGTTACGACCGGATTGCGGGGGCGCTAGCCAACGTCGGGCATGAAGTGGCCGACCAAACCGTCGGTAACATTCTGAAACGCCACGGCATTCCGCTCGCACCAGAGCGTGGGAAGACCACGACGTGGAGGGAGTTCATCCGCTCGCACATGGACGTGCTCGCGTCGACAGATTTCTTCACCACGCAAGTGTGGACTCAGGGCGGGTTGGTGACGTACTACGTTCTGTTCTTCATGCACCTGGCTACCCGTCGAGTCCACGTCGCCGGCATCACGCCGCATCCGAACGAACAGTGGATGACTCAAGTGGCTCGCAACGTGACCATGGCAGATGTCGGCTTTCTGTCCTCAAGCCGATATCTCATTCACGACCGGGACTCGAAGTTCTGCGAGTCGTTCCACCGGACCATCGAGGCGGTTGGCGTCGCGCCCGTCAAGCTGCCCGCACGGAGCCCGGATTTGAACTCGTTCGCGGAGCGCTGGGTGAAGTCAGTCAAAGAGGAATGTCTCTCGAAGCTCATCCTGTTCGGCGAGAAGTCGCTCCGTCATGCGCTTAGGGAGTACGTCGTCTACTATCACCACGAGAGGAATCATCAAGGCAAGGAGAATCTGCTGCTGTTCCCAGCCAGCGACCAGTTACCTCAGTCCGAGCGCAAGGTACGCTCCCGTGAACGGCTTGGCGGGTTGCTACGTTTCTACCATCGGGAAGCCGCATGAGTATTTTGACCTCACGGGTTCCGAGTTAAGAAAAACCGGTCCGGCCGCTCGGTCGGGTGGTAGGATTGCTCCGACTATGAAAGTGACGCAGAAACACGAAAAGCCCAGCAGAGGCCGGGCTTTTCGCGGCTCTCAATCAATTCGTCGATGGTGGCGAATCGAGTGTGTGTGCTGAGCATGTCAACCCCTAGCCAAGGAAGCCAAACCTAACAAGGAGCCAACGAATTGAAGCCTACCGCACAACCCCGAAAAATGTCAAACCTAAAAGCCGTGGCGAGGTACTCCCGGATTCTGATTGTCTCGGAGCCTTGGGCTCCGACCGTGGGCGTGGGCCTAGACGATATCGCCGGATGGTTCCTCTTGTTCGAGGAGCGCCGCCTCCGCGCCTGCAAGTTCATCTTTGAGTCTATCAATATCCTCCTCCGATACTGGGCTTCTCTGTTGGGCGGTCGCCTCGGCCGCCGCGGCCTCGGTTGCCTCGGCGCTTCCGCTTCCGGGCGCGGCCTTGCGCCTTTCGATTGCCGCGTCGGCTATCGCATAGGCTATCTCGGTCATCCTCTCGACGTGAATACCCCCATAGCGCCCCACCAAGCCGCCGATCGCCTGGCCGGCGAGCCAGTCTCTAAGCGTGATTCCCCTGGATGGGCCAGCGGGGAACACGTGGCCGCCGTCGTCTCGTTTCTCGGTTGTCATTTGATTGTACCGCCTTTCGTCTAAGAATCTTTGATTCTACTTCTATCGAGGTTGTTTAGCGGGTTGTGCCTTCTATTTATTCATCCGCGCGCCCCGAACCTGATCGGTCTCCGATCTGCCGGGACTATGCCTGCATGATTTCGTCGTTTGTTCGTGCTCGGCCCTGGGCACGACCGCAAACCAGACTCTAAGTTGCTGATTTATGGGCTATTTCAAAAGGGCCGAGTTTTGGCACAGGACGGGATTGCACCATCGATACGAGTGGCGAGAGGCAGCCTGAGTCAGCTTGGTCGCTCGCGTTACTTGGCTGGTCGCCGAGAAGTTCGTCCTCAGCACCTTCTCTCGCGCGCTGACCACGCTCTCCAGCATGTGCTCGAGGGCGGTCCGGGCCTAGAGTCCAGTCCCGGACAAATAATGATGATGGACAGCCGAGTTTTGGCACAGGACGCGGTAAGGTCGATATCCTCGCGGTCCTGAACGGACCAACCAGCTGCGTTTAGGCTAGCATCGATGCCGGACTGTGCTCTCTGTTCGGGTGTCTTGGTCATTTCTCCGCCGTTTCCGGCATGCGGAATCAATCGTCGCCGCGTCGGCCATCACTCTGGACCCATCACCAAGTCCTCTAGAATCGCCACCGCGCCGCCGTGCTCGGTCGCTGCCACGGCATTCGCGAAGCGCGTATCAGCCGTCACCAGCGTGGCGCCGATGCGATGCGCGAGCGCCAAGTAAACGCAATCGTAGACCGGCCTGTCGAGCGCAAGTGCAAGGCGGACCGCGTCCGCACAAATGAGCTCGTCATCGGACCAGCGGATCGGCATTTCACGAACGGCAGCAGCTAGCACCCCGGCCTCGCCGTGCCCAATCTCGCCCAGCCGGGCCTTGCGCCACAGCGCATTGGCGATCTCAGATACCATCAGGCGCGGTGCGTGCAGGTCATGGTCGCCTTCGAGCAGCCGCTCCGCCGATGCTGATCCCTCTTCCTCGACCAGCCACTTGACCGCAACGCTGGCGTCCACGACCAAGCGCATTAGACAATCCGATGTCCGCTCTCGCGATCTTCCCGGATGAGAATTTCAGACGGTGTCTGTACGCGACCCTTGGTGCCGCGTCGCAGTTTTACAGCTAGCTCTTGGAAGGACTTCCGCTTCATCGCCATATCGTCTTCGGCGGCGGCGGAGAGAATGTGCCGCGCCTCGCTCTCCAGGGAACGATTGTTCGCGGCGGCGCGCCGCTTGAGACGCTGCACTACGTGGTCATCGAGTTGCCGCACGTTGACTGTTGCCATGGCTTTCTCCAGAACTTAATGCTATCAAAATGTTATCACAACACAGCGGTAGGTACAAAAAACAGCCGCCCGCGTCTTCAATTGCTGGTATGGGATCCCGGTAGGGTAAGGCACAAGGGCTGAAAGGGCGTCATTTTTGGTTTTCGTCTCTAATCTCGATTTTCGAGTGCCAAGTTTGCGCCAAATAGGGGTGCAGGCGTTGACCGGGCCGTGCGGCAGCGGAAAAGATACCACCCGAGAAGCCCAGAATCGAGGCCGAGGCTACCGCGGCATGGCTGCCCTAGCATGTTCTGGTCCAGGTGCGACTGAGCCTCCTTGATTTCCTTACTTGTCTCGGATTTGGCCTCAACTCCGCACTGACCTCCTGCAGTTCTTCCCCGGCGCACAGCCCGTGTGCCGCGGTCAAAACCGCAACGTCTACCACGCGCGGCTCGTCCCCTACATGTCCGAAACCGCCGACTGTTTTGGCCGGCAATTAGGTAGGTACCCAGCAGGGATATATCATGTCTCCATGACCAGCTTCCGGATTTCGGTGACGGTTCTCGCTGTGATTCACGCGGTCTTCGCAGGATTCACGGCCCTGGTTGGAGCATTCGCTAAGGTACTGTCAAATTGAGCTGGTGACTGACAGAATGGTCCAATGAAAACCGATGCGCCAAGCTACCACGGCTATCGATTTCCACCGGAAATCATCAGCCACGCCGTCTGGCTCTACCACCGATTCTGCGTGAGCTTTCGAGACGTCGAAGAGCTGCTTGCTCAGCGAGGCATCACGGTTTCCTACGAAGCGATCCGACTTTGGTGCATCAAGTTCGGGCCGGAATACGCTCGGCGACTGAAGCGTCGGCAAGGTCGTCTCGGTGACACGTGGCACCTAGACGAGGTCTTCATAAAGATACAAGGTGAACGCCAATACCTCTGGCGCGCGGTAGACCAAGATGGTGATGTGATTGATATCCTCGTCCAGCCTCGCCGTGATCAGAAAGCCGCCAAACGATTCTTCCGCAAGCTGTTGAAAGGGCAAGGCCGCCCGCCTTGGCAGCTGGTCACCGACAAACTGAGAAGCTACAGTGCCGCTCACCGCGAGGTCATGCCGTCCGTCGTCCACGACACTGACCAGTACAGAAACAACCTAGCCGAAGTCTCGCACGAACCGACGCGACAACGGGAACGACAGATGCGGAAGTTTAAAACTCCTGGGCAGGCGCAACGATTCTTGACCGTGCATGGACTCGTGCAAAACCTCTTTCGCGTCGGACGGCATTTGTTGCAAGCGCATCATCATCGGGAGCTACGAGACCGCGCTTTCATCGCCTGGCAGGAGGTAACCTGTGCCGTCCGATGAGAGCAAAGGAAATCAGCTCGACGCGATAGGTTCGCTCGCTCAACGCCAACTTGACAATACCGTGGCGTGTGTTTTCGGATTCATGCGCGTTGGTCGTGGTGGAATGCCATCATCATCTTCTCACAAGTGTGGCATCTGGCCAGGGTGCACACCGAATTTACTCCGTCGATGTCATAATCCTTCAGCCCATTGCCCGAAATCACCCGAGCCGGCAAGGGCGGGGCCATAGACGGCTTACTGTTGGATTACGAGCATCTCAAGACTCGATGTCGATGCGCTCGCCCCAAGGCTCGCGGTTCCCTTCCTATGCCAAAACTCGGCCCTTTTTGAAATAGCCCATAAATCAGCAACTTAGTGTCTGTGTTTGCGGCCGTGCCAAGGGCCGAGCGCGAACAAACGACGAGATCATGCAGGCATGGTCCCGGGAGACCGGAGATCGATCAAGTTCGGGGCGCGCGGATGAATAAATAGAAGGCACACCCACGCACCGGGACGTTTCGGAATCATAGCTAGGCCTGAAGTTCACGGCTCCCCTCCACTCTGGATTGACCTTGCTTCAACTTCAACCCCAGGACTTGTTCTCCTTGGCGAGACGCACCACCAGCTTTTCGATGTCGGCGTCGACCCGCGGTCGCCCTGGATACTGACGGTTCTTGGAGCTATCGAACTTCTTCGCGACAAGCCTCCGGTGCCAACCTAGGATCGTGTCGGGGTTCACGATACTCGCGACCTCATCAAGGGCTTGCTTACCCAGACACTTTCCGAGCTCGGCCAGAGACCGCCTTTCGCCATCGGTCAGATGCAAACGACCCTGGATCTCATTTCGAAGAACTCGATTCTCAGCCACAAGATACTCGTTGCGCAGGAGCAATTCCTCATCCACGGATCCTGAGATGTAACTCAGCATGGTCTTCCAGTCCATCGCGACTCCTTCCGCTGAACTGGAATACGTATCCGACCGCGATGGCGGATTCAAACAGCCTTTTGGAAAGGTGCAAACTGCTGATCCGCTGGGCGTTCGAATATTTTGACCAGACGGCTACCGTCGCCGGCGACCATCTACGCAGCACGGCAGTAGTAGTTGAGAATGCCCCCAAGTCGCTCTCGCGACACGATGGGGCCAGCGTCATTCGCGCTTGCCGACAGAGGTGTGAGGAGCTTGTTGCCGAGAGAGGAGGCTCTCGCCGGTCTTACTTGCTCAAGGCCGGCACTCCGAGCCTCTTCAATCGCGCCGCGACATCCGCTCCCGCGCTGTGCGTGTTGACGCTTCTGTCGATGTAGAGGATCTTGCCTTCGGCGTCGACATAGTAAGTCCAGCGGTGCGGCAATTCACGCTCCGCCGTTACGACCCCATAGGACTTCGCGACGCCTTTGTCGGGATCGCTCAGGATCGGATAGTCGAGCGAGAGAGATTCGGCGAATTCCTTGTTAGTCTTGACCGTGTCACAGCTCGCGGCGAAGTAGTTGACCGCAAAAGCACGGATTTCGTCGCCGCTCTCACGGAGCGACTTGCATTCGGCCGTTCAACCACCGGTAAACGCCTTCGGAAACCACGCAAGAACCACAGCCTTGCCCCTTAGCTCGGAGAGCCGGTAGGACTTTCCGTCGGTGCCTTGGAGCTCGAAGTCGGGTGCCTCGTCGCCAACCTGTAATTCGGCAGCACCCAGGGAGCCTCCGATAAACATCACACCAAGAGCCCAGCCAGCGATTCGCTTCATTGACAACATTCCCATTCCAATCGTCACAACCCAAAGCGGAAGTCTAGACGCGGCCAGCGGGCATGGCAACCGACGGCGGAGTTCCTGTTGGTTCAGTAGCTCAGGCATTGTGGACGTCGAAGCTCCCGCCTTCGAACCGAGGCGCCCGCGGGCGAAGAGCCCGGCCGGCCGAGCGAGCCGAGGAGGCGAGCGAAGGATAAATAATGCCCGTGAGGTCAAAATACTTCTGCGGCTTCCCGATGGTAGAAACGTAGCAACCCGCCAAGCCGTTCACGGGAGCGCACCATAGACACTAAGCTGCTGATTTATGGTCTATTTAGCCCTTGGAAAGGTGCAAACTGCTGACCCGCTGCGCGTTCGAGTATTTTGACCAGACGGGTCAAGGCCAATGTGATTTTCTTCGATAACCGCAAGCCAGCCCTCATCCCTGGACGAAGCAAGTTTGGTACTACGACTAGTGCTCCGTAAAAAGTCGACCCAGCGTTGATTGTGCATTTTAGACCCCGTCCTGTGCCAAAACTCGACCCTTTTGAAATAGATCGCAAATCAGCAGCTTAGACGCCCTTTGAATCCGCGCAGAATCCAGGGTATTTCGCGCCGTAGGGCTGGCTTCCGACCTTGGGCTGCGGGTGGTGGGCGACAGGCCCACCGGGGGTGCGCACGGCTGGCTCAAATCGGCTGCGGGGCGAGCTGCAGGCAACGAACTGTGCACCCGGAAGGAATACGTATCCGACCGCGATGCCGGATTCAAGCAGCCCTTGGAAAGGTGCAAACCGCTGACCCGCTGGGCGTTCGAGTATTTTGACCAGACGGCCTTGACGGATCGGTTCGAGGGCTTCGAAGCGCGTGGCGCGTTTCACGGCATGAATGCCGACGCACTCGGCCGTACAGTGATCAACGGCGGCAAAAACAGTGACCTGGCCATCATCGAACGTTACCGTCGCCGTCGCATCAATGCCCCACATCTGGTTCGGCCGGTCGGTGGTGACGGTGCCGGTATGCCGCCTTGCTCTCGAAACGGCCGCTTGATTATGATGAGTTCAATCTGTCCAAGAAATCAGGGGCGGTACAAAAATAGCGCTCGTGACCTTCGCTGTGCGCTAAATGGAGCGTAAGCGCCTCTTTTGCAAAAGGATGCGCACACATCACCAACAGTAAATGGCGCAAGCACCCTTAGGGTCCTAGGCGAATCGCTTTCCATCTTCTGCAGCGTACGTCGCCACCTTGCCGTCCGCCACGCAAGTGGAATCGAGCGCCTCGATGACGTCGCCCAGCTTGGAGGCCGGGATCGCGCACGTCACTTCGCTGGGTGACATCCCTGTACGGACCCGGCTTAGCATGCACCCGACACTGGCCGCGATTTCACCTTGCTCTTTGGCGATGGCGACGATGTGACACTGGGGTTTTCCCTCGAAGCGAAGACCGGGGATTGCGTCATGAAGGACCATAAGTTGTGTTGCGTTGAGGCGAACGACGACCACGTCCGGATCCGAGCTCTCCACGAGCGGTCCGTAGGTAATGTAGCGGTACTTGGTCTTGACCACCGGGATTTGCGGGACGACATCCATCGTGACCCATCCGCTATCTAGGAGCGCAGCCACGTCGCTATTGCCGGCTACTTCGTCCATTGTCTTGAGGCCGTGCGTCAAGCTTCCGACACTGCAATTGCCGTGATCTTCGGCGACGGTGCTAAACGTACGGTCCGTTGCCTTCATCCAGAAAACGCAGCCCGCAGGGACCTTGCCAGTCCGCCCATCGGGCATCGGCGCCGGGGTCGGTCCCTCGAATGGCGGAACTCCTTGGAAGTCGTTGGAAAAAGTGATGGCAATAGGTGTGGCTTGCAGTTTTAGCTTGGAGTTGAGCGCCGACGCAAGATCACTCCAGTTATCTTTGCTCATTTAGATGTTTTCCTCCTAGCGCGGTATGGAGCACGCGACAGCACTGTAGGCAAACCACGCTCACGTGCGCAAGAATGCCGCCATGGCACACAAATGGGTGCTTCCGCCATTAAGTGTTGGTGAGATGACGCTAAGACTTTACGGTGCATTAAATTACAGCCAAAATAGCGCTCGTGACCTTCGCTGCGCACTAAATGGAGCGTAAGCGCCTCTTTCGCAAAGGGATGCGCACACATCACCAACAGTAAATGGCGCAAGCACCCCGACGTCGTTCGATTCAAACACCCATCGTTGCCACCAGGGCCACGAAATCGCCCTCCGTGAGGATGCCGACGAGCGCGTTGTGCTCCACGACCGGGAGACAACCGATCTTGCGCGCCACCATCTCCCGCGCGGCGTAGGCGAGCGGCGTGCTCGGTGTGGTCGTCTCAACATCGCCTGTCATGACCTCCTTGACGGGGATCGACGTTTAGCATCTTCTCGCGGGCGGCGTTTCCGAACCCAAGGGCTCGGACCAAGGCGCCGTGGAAGAGATCCCGCTGGGTCAGGACCCCGGCGAGATTGCCCGCATCGTCCAGGGACCGGCAGATGCCGGATCCGCTCAGTCGTCATCAGGTCATCCGCCACCTTGAGCAGATCGTTTCGTCCGAGGGTCCTGGGGTTGGTGGTCATCAGGTCACGCACTCGTTTCATTTTGCAACGCACCTCCGTATGGCGAGGTTACACCAACGAGGGTGCTTCCGCCATTAAGTGTTGGTGAGATGACACTAAGACTTTACGGTGCCTTAAATTACAGCCAAAATAGCGCTCGTGTACCGCCCCTGATTTCTTGGACAGATTGAACTCACCATAATCAAGCGGCCGTTTTGAGAGCAAGGCGTTGTCTTGCCTGAACGGGCGATTGAAAGCCAAGACGCTCTATGAGCCAGTTCTGGTTGTAGAGTTCGCGGAAGTGCTGAAGGGCTTCGAGCAGTTCCGGAATTGATTGGAAGTGGCGAACCCAGAGCAGTTGTTCCTTCATTTCTTCGACCTCCACCGTAGAAAAGGCTTCTCGTCCTCCAACTGCCGGATATCTGTTCCCGCAACAGTTCATTGTCCATCTCCAGGCCGGTTACGGCCGATTGCAGTCTCTTCTGCTCTTCGTCGACGACATCGACGGTCCGGCTCTTCAACCCGTTCTCGCCTCCCACGAGAAACGCCTCGCGCCAATGCGTCAACGTCGCGCCCGTGACACCGTACTTCCGCCTCGTCGTCTCCAGTTCGGCTCCACGCAACAGCTCCAATACCAAGCTCACCTTGCACCGCGACGACCACCGGCCCTTGACGCCGCGCGCTGAATCTGAGAGCACTTCGGTCACCCTCCGGGCTCCCTGCGCAACCACAGATTCCCCCTTCATTCCTCTGGACATATCGTCATCCTCCTCTGATGTAGTTTCTCAAATCACTGTCCAAAGAAATCGTGGGGCGGGGGACAAAATAGCGCTCGTGACCTCCGCTACTCGCTAAATGGAGCGTAAGCGCCTCTTTTGCAACGGGATGCGTACACATCACTAACAGTAAACAGCGCAAGCACCGGCCACGCTGTAAGCCAACCCGCGGCCATATTCGAAAACAGTTCCACGAGCGAGCCTCTCCACGTTCCTAAGACGCCGGTGGCGTCTTAGGGTCGACCGGCGCGAAGCAGCCGAGCATGGCAGCTCTAAACCGTGCAATCAACGCTGGATCGACTTTTTTGCAGAGCACAGCCTCTTTTCTGCTGCCGCACGGCCTGCTCAGCGCCCGCTCCCCTATTTGGCGCGCGTTGGCACCCGAAGGCGATGTCCGATTCGGATTGTGGTCTTACGCCCCATGTTGTTGGCGGCCTGGATCGCTCGGACGCTCGTGCCGTACTTGCTCGCGAGGCCCAGGAGGGTGTCGCCGCGCGACACCTTGTGGGTGGCGTAGGTTGGATTGGGCGGCGATGGTCTCACCTTGAGCACCGTACCGGACCGAAGCGTCTCGTCCCAGAACAAGTTGTTGTCCCGGATGATCCGCCACGGCTGAGACTTCATCACCTTGGCCACCGACCTCAGGGTGTCACCCGGCTTCGTCTCGTACTCGTTGTACTTTCCCTTCCAGGTCAGCGGAATCTGTAGCACTTGGTCGGCCGGAAGTGTCTGCAGGCGCCAGAGACCGTTCTGATCGCGCAGCTCGTCTCGGTCCACGTCGAGGACGAACGACAGGAGCAGGTAGTTATCGCCGTGGCGGGTCCGATACTCGAGTCCCTCGCCATTGGACACGAACAGATCCGTGCGCGGCGTCGGCGGGAACGCGACGAGTTGTCCGACTCTCAGCGCGCGGGTTGCCAGAAACGGGTTGTGCATGCGGAGCTGCAACACCGACACATCAAGCCGTTCGGAGATCGTCCACCAGTCGTCGCCCTCACGGACCTCGTCAAGCTGCATTTGGGACGCGTGATGCCGGACCGACGGCTCGTGCAGCTTCAGGACGTTGCGGTACTGGCCTACGAACAGGATGTACTGCAGGGTTTCGAGCAAAGGACGGCCGCGGGCGACCCGCCCCGGCCCACCGTTGTATGCGCCAAGCGCGTAGTCCTCACGGTCGAACCGCCGGATCATCTGCGACAAGTACTTGATGCCCGCCTCGACGTTCGTCTTGACCTTCAGCGTCCGGAACGTGGATGGCATGACCTGGAAGTAGCCTTTCGCGCCGGCCCACGAGTTCAGGTTCGCGTTGCCCCCAGATTCTTGGATGCACAGGGCGCGTGCCAACGTCAGGTCAACGTCGTACTTGTCGGCATACTTGGAGATGTCGTCCTCGATCTCCATGACCTTGCGATACATGCCCAGGAATCCCGGCGAAAGGGCCTCGACCGGTAGCAGGCCGTCGGGTGCCTGGGACGTCTCGGCGTGTAGCAGGGCAGGCAGGAGCATCGCGACGACGAGGGCCGCGACAGCGCTCCGGGTGGTGTGGGCTAGTACGTGCAGCATCAGAATCTCCTGTTTGCACTATCGAACGTTGCCACCTTTTACATTAAAGCATAATGATCGCCATGTCGAAGCTCGCGACAGCTCGGCGCACCCATGGCTTTACCGAGTCGGTCATTCGAGAGATGACCCGGCTCTGTCATACCCACGATGGGCTCAACTTGTCCCAGGGATTTCCCAATTGCCCAGCCCCAGACGCCGTCAAGCGTGCGGCATGTGAAGCCGTCGGCGACGACATCAACCAATACGCGGTCACGTTGGGGCACCTGTGATCTGCGCCAGGCCATCGCGCGCGCGTCGGAGGACGAACCTGACGCACGTACTCTTTCACCTGCGTGTCGCTGCCTTGGTGCACAACTAGCGATCTCGGTCCACAATTGTCCTGTACTCGCGGATACGAGGTTCCCCATGAGCATTTTCAAACGCACTCAGCGGAAGTATGTGAAGAAGGCCTATCGCGTGAGGAATTGGCGTGAATATGAGGCGGGTCTACGCAACCGCGGGAGCCTGACCGTCTGGATCTCGCTCACCGCCGGCAAGCTTGTGAACTGGGACGCGCCCCGGCCAAGGAGGAGGAAACCGGGCTGTCAACGCAAGTACTCGAACCACGCCATCGAGACGGCTGTCACCCTGGGCATGGTGTTTCATCTGTCATCTAGGCAGAGCGAGGGATTGCTGCGGTCGTTGTTCGCTCTGATGAAGCTAGACAGTGATGTGCCCGATCACACCACGATCTCGAGGCGCAAGCCGAAGCTGGGTAAGGTCCCCTTCTACCCAGTCAAGCAGAAGACGCCGTTGCACATCTTGTTCGACAGCAGCGGTCTCGCTGTCCACGCCGGCCAGCTGCGCAGAGCACAAAAGAGCAGGGACTATCGCAAGCTCCATCTGTGTGTCGACGAGCAGAGTGGCGAAGTCGTCGCCGGCGAGCTGACGAGCAAAAGAGCCCGCGATTCATCGCGGGTTGCATCGCTTGTCGGACAGATCGACAGTCCCATCTCATCGGCCAGAGCTGACACCGCATACGACGCCGGCGGCGTCTATGAGGCAATCGAGAATCACAGCGCTCATCGCTCGCCGAGGGTGCTGATACCGCCGCGCAAGGGCGCCCTGCTCGCATCGGGGCCGGCGAGCAGCCGACAGCGCAATCGCAACATTGCAGCACAAGCTCGGCTCGGCAAACGAAAGTGGCACACAGAATCGGGCTACAGCAAACGGAGCAAAGTCGAGACAACGTTCCATCGCTACAAGGCTATCGTGGGCTCAGCGATGCGAGCGAGAGGGTTGGCGGCACAGAGAGGTGAGGCAAGGATCGGGTGCAAGATTCTCAACACCATGACGGCGCTCGGGATGCCTGATAGCGAGATGATCGGATGATGGGAGTCGGGGCCAAGCGAGCTCTCGGCCTCTATCGGAGTTGTGCACCAAGGCAGATCGATTGAGGCCGGAAGATTGAGGCCCATCTTGACTACATGACTATGTGTGTCGTTGAACCCAGGGAGTACCGTCCTACCCTTTAGATCCACTACCCGTGTCTTCGGATCCGCCATGGCAAGCATCTCGGAGTCGGTCCCGACGGCAACGAACTCGCCATCTTTGATGGCCACCGCCTCTGCAATCGAGAAGCTATCGTCCACCGTAAGGATTTTGGCGTTGTGGATGATTAGATCGTGGACCGGCTGCGATGAAGACACCTGGTCTCCTCCACCGCACCCACTGAAGCCGCCGAGCCCTATTGCCAATATGATCAGTTTTGCAATGCGATTCATGGATCCCTCCCTGCGCTATATGCTCGCGAAGCATAGAACGAACCCGGAGACAAATCCATCAGTCAAAAGAAGGCGCGAGCTCGCGCTGAAGGGAGCGAATGCGGCGCGACCAGGCAACGAGCAGAATGGCTCCGACTGACACCAGGCCGACACAGAAGCCTATCCAAAGTCCGATCACTCCCCAGCCCTTCACGAAACATAACGTGTAGCCCACCGGCAGCCCTACGAACCAGTGACCTACCAAGTTGACGAGCATCGGGGTTTGCGTGTCTCCGGAGCCGCGCATGATCCCGGTGGCGACTATTTGCACACCGTCGAACAATTGGAAGTAGGCGGCCACGAGAAGAAGAGAAATACCGATCGTGATCACACCCGAGTCGCTCGTGAAAGCCCTCAGAATATGGGAGGGAAAGACTAGAAAGACGATGGCCGAGCACGCCATGAATCCGGTCCCGATGACTAACGCCATCCAGCCGGAGCGCGCCGCGCCGGCGACATCCGCCCGTCCAAGGGCGTGTCCCACCCGAACTGCCCCCGCAGATGAGACTCCGAGTGGAACCATGAATGTGAAACTCGCGGCGGTTATAGCAATTTGATGCGCGGCGATGGACGCGGAGTCCAGTTTGCCCGCCAACGCCGTGCCGGCCGCGAACGCTCCCAACTCCAGCGTGATTTGGAGCGCGGCGGGGAAACCGAGGCTTAGTAGACGACGAAATTGCTGCACTTCGATTCCGAAAGGGATGTCAAACAGGCCGGTTCGATAGCGTCGATCGTGGTAGACGGTGTACGCAACCAGACCAATTGCCAGATAGGCTCGCGAGATGCAGGTGGCCCAACCCGCTCCCTCGACACCCATAACCGGTGCACCCAAATTGCCGAACACCAAGATCCAGTTGGCCGCCACGTTGACGAGGTTGGCAGTTACCAGCACCACCATGACCGGCTTGACCAAACCCATACCTTGAAGGTAGCGGCGAAACGTGGCGTAGAGAAGCAGCGGGAGCATGCTCCAAGTAACTGCTTTCAAGTAAGGAATCGTGAGCGGAAAGACATCGGGGTTCATTCCCCAATGGGAGAGAAACGGGATGACCGACCAAATGACGCCGGTTAGAAGCGGTGCGAGCATGAAGCTCAGGTACACACCCTGAACCAAAGAGCGGTGGCACTCTTCGATCTTCCCTGCGCCGAACGCTTGGGAAACGAGTGTATCCAGCCCTAGCAACATCCCGATCCCGAAGATCCCAACGGCAAGGAAAAGGGCGGTTCCCAGGCTGACGGCACCAATGGACTCGGCGCTGACTCGACCCACCATCAGGGTGTCGACCATCCCCATGGCGTTCCAACCCAGCTCCGCCGCCACCACTGGCAATGCCAGCTGCAGCATCGGCTTGAATTCCTGCTTCAGCTGGCCGAATTTTCTCATTACGGCAAGAGTTGAGTCCCCGATAGACAGGAGGTTTCTAGAAGCGAACCTGCAGAACCTTTTCGATGCCTGGTATCGCGGCGACGGAACGGAGCTCTTCTGCATCGAGGCAACGGTCCATGCTCAAGACCATGACCGCTTCGCGAGCCTTTCTGGGATCCCTACGGCCTACCGCCATATGAGAGATGTTCACCGCCATTTCGCCGAGCGCATTGCCAACCGCCCCCACCCGCCCTGGGCGATCCTCGTTCTCGACGATGAGGATGTAGTCTTCACCCCGGCTCAGCGCGCTTCGGGCGACGTCCACCTCGAAGCCATCGATCTCCACGATATGGGGAACGCTGTGGACCAAAGTGCCGCGAACGAGAGATTCGCCGCCTTGGCCATGGAGACGAACTGAGACGAGGTTGGTATACGGACCCGCGTCGTCCATTTTGCGCTCTTCGACGTGCCAGCCACGTCTCGTCAAGACATGTTGCAAGGAAACCACGTTTACTTGCTCTTCGCTGATCGTCGAGAGCAACCCCGCGACCACAGCCGTTTTCAGGGCCGTGGTGTCGTAGTTCGCCAACTCTCCCTGGTAATCGATTTCGATCTGCTTCCACGCGCCGCCACCGAGCTGCGTCGCCACACTGCCGCACATCTCCGCCACTGGCATGTACGGACCGATAGCGGCGAGGGTCTCCGGATCCAAAACCGGCGCATTCACCGCAGCAGTAGCCGGCCTTCCAGAAAGCACGTGCACGACTTCGCGAGCCACATCGAGCGCCACCTGCTCTTGGGCCTCGACGGTGGACGCTCCCAGATGGGGAGTGGTGATGACCCCCGGATGTCCGAGCAACGGGTTATCTTTCTTGGGAGGCTCATCCTCGAACACATCGAGCGCCGCACCGGCAATCTGCCCGGACTCGAGCGCCGCCAGAAGCGCGGCTTCATCGATCAAGCCTCCACGAGCCGCGTTGACCAAGCGAGCGCCGGGCTTCATTTTCGTTAGTCGTTCCTCACCGAGTAGATGCTTGGTATCCGGAGTCAGCGCGCAGTGGAGGCTGACGAAGTCCGAGCGTTCGAGTAAACGATCCAAGCTCACGAGCTCGACCCCCAACATCTGAGCGCGCTCTTCCGGAACAAACGGATCGAACCCGAGCACTTCCATCTCCATCGCCCGCAAGCGACGAGCAACGGCGGAACCCACCTGACCCATGCCGACCACCCCCACGGTCTTCCCGCGGACTTCCACTCCGACAAAGGACTTCCGGTTCCATTCTCCGCGGCGAAGACTGTTGTCCGCGGAGACCACGTGACGGGCGAGTGCCAGCAACAGCGCCACCGTGAGCTCGGCCGCGGAAATCGTATTTCCGGTGGGAGCATTTACCACGATGATGCCGCGTTCCGACGCGGCGTCGATATCGATGTTGTCGACTCCGACGCCGGCGCGTCCAATGACGCGAAGCTCAGAAGCCTTTTCCAGAGCCTGCCGGGGCACCTGTGTTTGGCTTCGCACGATCAGCCCGTGGTAGTTGGGTAACGCCTCGGCTAGATCCTCGGCGCTCATCCCAGTGCGCACGTCGACCTGCGCCGCCCCCTTTAGGATCTCGATCCCCTCGGGAGAGATCCGATCGGCGACCAGAACGCGGAGACCCACCCTCAGGCGTGCTCTCGTGGTGTCGATTCGGCGGGAAGCTCGTAGCCGAGCTCGGGCAACGCCTTGGTGAGTGCGGTGATCGCCCGATCCAAATCGCCGTCGTTTACCCAACCCAAGTGGCCGAGGCGAAAGATGCGGCCCGCTAGAGACTTTTGGCCGCCCCCCAAGACGGTGTCGTATTTCTCGCGAAGGGACCGCGTCAGCTCTTTCCCATCCACGCCATCGGGCACCGAAACCGCAGTCACGGTATTGGAGGCGAACGCTTCGTCGGCAAAAAGCTGGAGCCCGAGTGATTTGATACGCTCCCGGGTCTTTGCCGCGATGCGAGCGTGCCGCGCGTAGATGGCGTCCGGACCTTCGCTCATCATCCGGTCGAGGCTCACATCGAGACCGTAGAGGATGGAAATAGCGGGAGTCCAAGGGGTCTGCCCTTTCGAAGCGGCGTCGCGGTGAGAACGCAGATCGAAGTAGAAACGTGGCATCGTCGACTGCGCTGAGGCCTCCCAGGCGCTCGGCCCGAAGGCGATGATCGCCAAGCCAGGAGGTACCGCCCATCCTTTCTGAGATCCGCTGACGACGACATCGACGCCCCATTCGTCGACGGGGAGAGCGACCGATCCGGTGCTCGAGATTCCGTCTACCAGGATCAAGGCGTCGCTTTCGGCCTTGATCACCTCGCAGATCTCCCCGAGGGGGTTGGTCACCCCGGTCGAGGTCTCGTTGTGAGTGACCAGGACGGCACGAACTCCCTTCTCCTCGCGGAGCGCCTCTCGGATCTTTTCGGGAGAAGCGGCCTTGCCCCATTCGAACTCCAACCGGCGCACGTCGGCACCGTAGGTCTCGGCGATGGTGCAGAAACGGTCTCCGAAAGCCCCAATGGTCACGCCCAGGACCCGGTCCTTGGGACTCAAGGTGTTGACCACCGCGGCCTCGAGTCCTCCGGTGCCGCTCGCGGTGAGGATTAAAATGTCGTTTCGTGTTCCGAGAAACGTCTGAAGCTTGTCGGACACCCGCTTCATGAGTGCCGCCATTTCGGGACCACGATGATTGATCATCTGCTTTGCCACCGCGCTGAGGATTTCTGGGGGGCAAGGGGTCGGACCTGGAATTCGAAGGTTCACTAGTTGCTCCAACCTCAGATTAGCTTTTGGGTTCCCTCCGCGCTTCGAGCGCGGCCCGCTCTCGCCAATAGTACCACGGCTGCAAAGGCCGACATCGGCCCGCATCACCACGACCGGGTCACGCGTTAGTATCGAAAACCAAGCAGGTTCCAGTAGTGGAGAAAAGGAATGAAAATCAACGCCAGGATCGTGGTCAGAGAAAAATAGAGGCGCGCCGACAGAGATCCAACCTCCCGGTTCCAACCGAGACTGGTGACGGCGGCCAGTGCCAAGGAGAGCCCCGCGGTTAGCAGTGGGATCAAGAGCACACCGATCATCACCGCCGGCATGCCATACAGATAGCTATAGGAATCAACGCCACGACCGAAATAGCTGAGACCGACGAGGAATGAGAAATTCAAGACGCTCACCGAGATGGCCATGTAGTACGCGAGGCGGTGGGGTCGATTGACGAGGGAGTGTTGCGATCTCAACGATCTCGACGATCTCAACTGGCCCGCTCCGTAAAGAAGCCCTCCCGTCAACGCCGCGACAAGAAAGGCCAAAGGGAAGAATGCAAATAACTTTTTCTGGAAAGTCGGGGTTTCGTACCAGACAAGCTTCTCATAGGCCTCGGTCCCGATGAACATGTGGGTCACTTCGCCACTCTCATCCTCACGAAAGGCGAGATAGCCGTCATGGTCGAGCCTCCGAAAGAGCAGCGGCTCCACGCTCTCCCATTGGCTCGGTTGGTGGAAATCATCAGGATAACGGACGGTCAGAGTGTCGTCCTCCGCTGTCACCCGATACTCGGACGCGAGGGTCATGAGCTTTTCGAAGGATCGGCTCGCGAAATACCGAAGCGAGCGGTAGCTTCCCTTGAATCGTTCGATGGGTTGGCGGGAAGACGGAACTCGTGTCACCGCAGCACTCGAAGCGGGGAAATAGCGATCCAAGAACCGCCCGCGGAACTCCTCGTGTAGCTCCTCCTCGAACCGGTTGGAGGCGAGGAAAAAACCCACGTTTCGTTGCGGTAGTAAGAGGAAATAGCTCGAGTAGCCACGAAGCCCTCCGGCGTGGGCAATAATTCGTTCGCCGTTCTCGAAGCGCTCATGAAAGCCATACGTACGGCTCGGTAGACGCGGGTGATGCGCAAAATGGCGTCGCTGCATTTCGTCTTTAGTGTCCGGAAGAAGAATCCGAGATCCCTGAAAGCTTCCGTCTTGGAGCTGAGCGATCATGAAACGCGCCATGTCCGGTGCGGTGCTGCTGAGCGAAGAGGCTGGGGCCA
This sequence comes from Candidatus Marinacidobacterales bacterium, assembly GCA_965219415.1. Taxonomy (GTDB): domain Bacteria; phylum Acidobacteriota; class Vicinamibacteria; order Marinacidobacterales; family DATDRI01; genus CBDCNP01. The sequence goes on along the minus strand of CBDCNP010000002.1, from coordinate 3,419,035 downwards.
CGTTGAAATAGTCGTACGACGCGGGAAGGAACTCGTCCTCCAAATATCGGTAGCCCACCGCGAGATCGACCTCGAGGCGAGCCGGCAGCTCGAAGCTCGTGCGCGTCATCCGCAACGGACGGAATAGGTGCTCGTCCACGTATGTCTCGAACGGTACTCCGGAGATCTCCTCCACCAAGAGGCCGGCGAGCGCGTACCCATGATTGGAGTACGCGATAAGCTCCCCCGGCGGACGAATTCGGGGAGGTAGTCGAGCTGATATATATTCGGGAAGCGGCGAGCGATCGGCTTGATGGCGGGTGGCGATTCCGATGTATCGATCGTCAAAGCCGGCGGTGTGAGTTAGCAAGTGGTCGGCGGTCACCGGCTCGCGGAAGTTGTCGTCGATATCGACGGGGTTCAAGTACATTGAAACGTCCGCATTCAGGTCGATGCTTCCTCGCTCCACAAGCTGCAAGAGTGCGGCCGCAGTGAAAAGCTTGGAGACAGAACCCACGCGAAAAACGGTCTTTTCGGCGACTACCCGTTTCCCACTCTCCATGTCGGCCCATCCGAAACCTTTTGTGAGAATCGGCTTGCCATCTTTTACGACCGTGAGAACGAGGCCGGGGATATGCAAGCGATTCATGTGCGACTCGAAAAACTCGTCCACGAAATTCTCCAGGCCCTTGGCGTCGGAAAGCCGGTCTTCTTCGGCTGCCGCATAGAGGGGTGACCGCCAGAGGCATAGGCCGACCAGCAGGCCGAGTGCGAATCGGCGACTCATGGTCTGACTTCCGACAGGGTCTCGACGAGTATTGTGGTGAGGGTGTCGATCTGCTCTTCCTCTATTATTAAGGGTCTACGCGGATTCGTGTGGGTTGAAAACTGCATTTCTGGGTAATGGCGGAAGGAAAGCCGCCACGATCTTCAGCTTGAGATATTCCTCGTCGCGATAGCCGTAGGCGCGTCGTTGCAGAACACGGATTTTGTTGTTGACCCCTTCAACTAGGCCGAGACTGACTTTGTTCTCCGGATGACAGTAGGAGGCGATACCATCCCAATGGGACTCAATCATACCGGCGAACTTCTGGTACGGATGCAGGCGTTGCCATTTGAGGCTGTCTTTCCAACGGGTGAAAAAGGCGCGAGCGCCGCGTTCGGTGCGGTAATCCCAGAGTTGCCCGAAGGCCTCCTTCAAAATATAGGCGGTGTTCAGGCGCCGGTTGGCCTGGAGCAACTTTTTGAGTGCGCGGCGACCGTCTAGGCTCAGGTTCTCCCGCCGGGAAAGCAAAGTGTAACGCTGCCCCTTGATGTACGACCGGTCCTTGCCGCTGAGGCGTTTGTACTCACCGCGCCGGACCTCATCGAGGGCCTTTGACAGATGACGCATGATATGAAACTTGTCGAAGATTGATCCGCGCATTAGGCGCGTTGTGAATCACCGAGTTCCGGAAGGGCTTCCACATATCCATGGCGGCCAGCTTGATACGGGCGCTTTTCTTTCCGCCCAGCGCCTTGAAGAACAAATCGATGTCGGTTTCTTTGCGACCCTCACCGCCCACCCAGATGGGACGCGCCCGCTCCAGGTCGCGCTGACAATGACGCGATAGTTATGTCCCTTGCGGATGGAGATCTCATCGACACCGATGGCCCGAGGCGCCGGTAGCCCCGCCCGGTCGACCTGCTCTTGCATGTAGAGCGTATCCAGAGCCTTCACCGTACCGTGGTGCAGACGTTCCATCTCGGCCACCGCCTTGTTCGGCATATCCCGGCGCAGCTTGCCCACATGCGTCGCAAAACGCTGGGTGTAGCGCGAGTTGTTCGCCAGCCAGTCTAGGTGTTCTACATGCACACCGCCGCACCCAGAACAGTTGACGCGCCAACGCTCGTATTCCAGATAGATCCGCCAGCCTGCCAACGACAGGTCGCGGACCCGGCACACTTGCTTGTCATAGCGCCCCCGGCACCGTTGCCCACAGTAAGAGCACACAGCTGTTTTTTTCGCCTCTTGAGCTGGATGACACGGGCGTATCGGTCACCGAATAGACCCTTCAATCCGGCACCAACCACGAAACCTGGCAGCGCAAACAGCGAGCGGATCGACTGGGAATTTTTCACTCGGTTAGCCTATCCTAAAAATGGACCACTTTTCAGCACCTGATGAAGTACTCGATACCTTTTCCACACAATGAGTTACACTGTTTTTCCGTCAGAACTTACCCACACGAATCCGCGTAAACCCATTATTAAAGGTGGTGCCAGCATGATCAGGTCTCCATCGACGCCGTCCGCACAGCCTGCCGAATGATAAACGACCAGACCCTTGGAAAAAGCCTTCTCCGCAATTTCCTCGACGAGCCGACGGCTACGTGGGAACGGCGCCTTGGTCTTTCGATCGGCAACCAGCTCGATTCCCGCCAAGAGACCGATGGAGCGCACGTCGCCCACCAGTGGAGACTGTTCGAGCTCACGAAGCCGCTCCGAAAAGTAAGGGCCTTTAGCCCAAGCCCTCTCGACAAGTTGCTCCCGCTCCAGAATCGAGACCACCGCGTCGCAGGCGGCCGCCACAACTGGATGATGGGAGAACGTGTAGCCGTGAGTAAAGTTACCAAACCTCTCGTGAACCGCTTCGATGAGAGAACTCCGGACTCCGATTGCGCCCGCAGGAATGTAACCTCCGCTCAGCCCCTTCCCCATTACCACGACATCAGGTTGTACGCCGAAGTGCTCCATACCGAAGTAGCGACCGGTGCGTCCGAAGCCCGTCATCACTTCGTCGGCAATGAGCAGGATTCCGTGACGATCGCAGATCTCCCGCACCCGCGGAAAGTAATCCGGCGGAGGCACGGCGGCACCCCCCGCAGCCCCGACCACTGGCTCGGCGATGAACGCAGCCACCGCGGGGTCACGCTCGAGAACCCGCTCGAGCGCATCAGCACATTTCGCCCCACACTGCGCGCACGAGGTCTCCCCGAAGGGGCAACGGTAGCAATAGGGCGCGGGGAAGATTCGCTAGCAAAGGCTCATAGGGCTCACGTAACGATGCGCGTCCCGATACCGCCAGAGCACCCAGCGTGTTCCCGTGATAGCTGGGACAACGGCCGACGACCTTGTGTTTGTCGGATCGTCCGAGAGCAAGCTGGTACTGCCGCGCCAGCTTGATCGATGTTTCCACCGCCTCCGCTCCGCCCGGTACGAGATAGACCTTATCCAAATCTCCGGGAAGCGAGCTCGCCAGCGTCGCACTCAGACGCTCGAGAACTTCGGTGGTGAAGTGACTCCCATGGGTGTAGGCCACCTCTGCGATGCTTGCCTCGACATCGCTTCCGCAACTTCTGTGTGGCCGTGGCCAATGTTGACAACCAAGGCTCCTCCCGATCCGTCGATATACTGCTTACCGCTTCGGTCGTAGAGATAGATTCCCTCGCCGCGGACGACTTCCGAGTAGACTCGGTCGAGGTCGCGGTAGAAGACGGAGCTGTTGGGGAACGAAAACATGTTAGGCGGCCAGTTTAACGGCGTCTGGCCAGTTTGTTCAATTTGGACAGCGCGCCTCTTTCCTCCTATGATCGTCTCTCATTCAAAACGGAGGTCTTCATGGCCCAGTACGTCCAGCAGTTTCTCCGCGAGCAGAGCCAGACGGTGTTGGAGTAGTGCTATAGTGATCCGAAAAGGCGGCCGTCGGGTGAGGAACACGGGAATTTTGATGGCGACGTGCCTACTCAACCTGCTGAGCCTGCTAAGCCTGCTAAGCTTGTCCGGGAGCGCGCTCAGCGCCGAACAGCAAGCCCCGCGTTCGCCCCGGGTCTTCAACCCCGGGAACGCCGCACTGCTTGAGGAACCTTCACGGGACGGCTGGCAAAAACCAGCTCAAGTCGTGTCGGCCTTGAAGTTGGAGCCTGGAGACGTCGTCGCAGACATCGGAACGGGCTCGGGTTATTTCGTTCCGTACCTATCCGAAGCAGTCGGTCCCTCCGGTCGAGTCTTTGCGGTGGACATCCAGCCCGAGATGTTGGCCTTCGTCGAGCGTAAGGTCGGCGAGCTCGGTCTCAGCAACGTGATCACGGTGCTCTCTCAAGAAGCAGACACACGCCTGGAACCCGAATCCGTGGACCTTGTGATCATGGTCGATGTTTATCATGAACTGGGTTCGCCGAGCTCACTGCTCTCGAACATCCGGTCGGTGCTCAAACCAGACGGACGGTTCGCCATCATTGATTTCGAACGCGACGAAGAGACGGCTGGCATCGGACCCCCGCTCAGTCACCGCGTCCCACAGGAGCGGGTGATCTCGGAACTGAAGCGCACCGGGTTCGAGCTCGTGGAACAGCTCACCATGCTTCCCTACCAGTACTTTCTCGTTTTCTCGGGAGCCAGCGCCACGGCCGACTTAACGGACACCGAATCGAGGAAGCGCGTAATACCATGAGTCCTGTCTTCGACCGCGCATCCATTGAAAAGATCCTCCCGCACCGCCACCCCTTCCTCTTCGTCGATGAAGTCATCGAGCTCGTGCCGAGGGAGCGCGTCGTTGGGCTCGTTCGCATCGCCGAGACCGGAATCTTTCTCTTGAAGGTTGGAGCGGAAGCGTACTTTCCCCCGACGCTTCTCATCGAGGCCATGGCCCAAGTGGGAGCGATACTCGTTCTGCATCCGGAGGAAAACCGCGGCCGCACCATCTACTTTCGGGCGATCAACCACGCCGAGTTCCACATGAAGGTGCCAGCCGGAGTCACCGTCCGAATCGAGGGCACCGTGCGGCGGATGCGCGGTCGCCTGGGAAGCCTCCAAACGAAGGCATTCCTCGAAGGCGTCCTCGCCGCCGAGGGTGTCATGGGCTTCGCGCTCTAGGGCGACCCGTTCACCGGGGTTGCCGAGAACCGGAAGTAACCAAAAGCGAAGCGACTTGGTTGCTTTAACCGAACGTGGCGTGGCGGGCCTTGACTTCTCGTAGGGCCCGGAGTACGCTCCCCGCGACTTATCCAGAGTGGCAGAGGGATCGGGCCCTTGGATGCCACAGCAACCGGCATTGCACCGGTGCTAATTCCCGCGGGGGGCCCTCAGCGGGTCGACCTGGCAGATAGGACCGGGCCCTTCCGCACTATTGGAAGGGCTTTTTTGTTGCTCCCGGCCCAACTGGCAGGCTAGAAGCCCCAAAGCACGAAGGATAGTCCATTTGATGGACGGAGTCGTGTTGCCTCAACCCGAGGCGACTCCGGCGAAAGGAATACCATGAGTTATCTCAAGGGCTTGGAGTGCAAGGAGTGTGGGGCCGCCTACCCCGCCGACCGTCGTTTCTACTGTTCGGAGTGTCTCGGTCCGTTGGAAGTGGTCTATGACTACGACCGGATCGGAGCCGATACCGGACCGGACCGCATCTCCAGCCGAGAGCAGAACCTCTGGCGTTACCGGGAGTTGCTTCCTGTAACGGGCGAGCCCATAACCGGTCAGCACTCCGGCTACACTCCCCTAGTCCACGCCAAACGTCTCGGCGAGTATCTTGGCGCTCCCAATCTCTACCTGAAAGACGAGACGGTGAACCACCCTTCCCTTTCGTACAAAGATCGTGTGGTCTCTATCGCCTTGACTCGAGGAGCCGAGCTCGGCTACCGGGTCTTCGCCTGCGCTTCCACTGGCAATCTGGGAAACGCTCTTTCCGCTCATTGTGCTCGCACCGGATTTCCCAGTCTTGTCTTTATCCCCCAAGATATCGAAACACCGAAGATCACCGGTTCGCTGATCTACAAGCCGCAAATCGTTGCCCTCGAGGGAAATTACGACGACGTCAACCGTCTGTGTTGTGAGATCGGCGACGAGTACGGATGGGGCTTCGTCAACGTTAATCTGCGTCCCTACTACACGGAGGGCGCCAAGACGATGGGCTTCGAGATCGTGGAGCAGCTCGGCTGGAAGGTTCCCGACCACATGGTTCTGCCCACCGCCGGCGGGACGCTTCTCCCCAAGGTGGCTAAAGCATTCTCCGAAACATTACGGCTCGGATGGGCGACCGGCGATGTTCGGATTCACTGTGCGCAAGCGGAAGGTTGTGCGCCGGTCGTGCACGCGCTTCATCGCGGCGACGATCTCGTCGATCCCGAGAAGCCGAACACCATCGCCAAGTCGATCGCCATCGGAAACCCCGCCGACGGTCCGTACGTGCTCCAGGAAGTCCGGCGAACCGGTGGGTGGGGAGAGACGGCCACCGACGAAGAGATCCTGGACGCTGTCCACTTGCTTGCAGAAAAGGAAGGGATCTTCACCGAACCGGCGGGCGGCACGACGCTCGCGGTCACATTGAAGCTCATCGAGCAGGGCCGCATCGATCCAAAAGATACGATCGTCGTCGGCATCACCGGCAGCGGCTACAAGGCGTTAGATACGTTCTCCTCTCGACTCAAAGTTGATACCGTGCTGCGTCCACGGCTGAGCGTTTTCCGCGAGTGGTACGAACAACACCTGCCTGTCCACGCCGCCCGCGCTTCAACATGATCGGCCGGCGTACTCGTGTAAGGAAGTACGGTGGGACTTCCGTTGGGTCGCCGGAGAGAATCCGCAGAGTAGCCAAGGATCTAGTAGAAGAGCACCGTCGGGGAGCTCCTCAAGTGGTCGTGGCTTCCGCCATGGCCGATACCACCGAACAACTTCTCAGCATGGCGCGGCGCGTGACGAGCAAGCCTCAAGCTCGCGAGCTGGACATGATGCTGACGACGGGCGAACAGATCTCTATTGCTTTGTTGGCAATGGCGGTTCAAGAGCATGGAGGAAAGGCGACGGCACTCACCGGTGCCCAGTGCGGGATTCGAACCGATGGCAACTTCACGCGTGCCCGCATTCAGGAAATCTCTACCCAAAAGATCCTAAATATCCTCGGGCGAGGAGAAATCGTCATCGTTGCTGGCTTCCAGGGCGTGACTTCCGACGACGAGATCACCACTCTTGGTCGAGGCGGTTCCGACCTCACCGCCACTGCCTTGGCAGCGGCTCTCGAAGCTCCAGGATGTGAAATCTACACCGACGTCGACGGCGTCTTCACCGCCGACCCCCGTATCGTCCCCGAGGCGCGACTCCTCCCTTGGATAAGCTATGAAGAAATGCTCGAGTTTGCGGCAGCAGGCTCCCGGATCCTCCACCCGCGATCCGTCGAAGTGGCCAGCCGATTCAATGTTCCGCTGCAGGTGCGTTCCAGCTTTCACGATCGTCCCGGAACCACCATCATCAAGGAGGAAGAGTTGGAGAAAGTAGCGATAACCGGTTGTACCGGCGATCCCAATGTGGCGCGGGTCGCCTTGACACGAGTGAAAGACGTACCGGGTGTAGCGGCGAACATTTCGAGCGCGCTCTCCGATGTCGGGATCAACATTCGACTCATCATTCAAGGCATTCGACATGACCAATCCAATGACGTCTCCGTCATCGTCTCCGAAGATGATGCCGAGAAGTCGGCGGAAGTGCTCCGCAGGATCGCCGAGGAGGTTGGCTCCACCGAGGTTTTGGTGGACACCGAGGTGGCCAAAGTCTCCGTGATCGGCTCCGGGATCGCCAGCACGCCCAGCGTTGCGGCGCGCATGTTTCGAGCACTCGCCGATGAAGGGATCAACATCGAGCTCATCAGCAGCTCCGAGGTCCGGATAGCTTGCGTGATCCACCGCGATCGACTTTCCGACGCCGTCCGCGCCATCCACCGCGAGTTCGATCTCGAGAATCTAGAGAGGAAACGCGTTGTCGACAAGCGATGAGGGCTCCCTCCCCCGCTCGCGAATTGCCCTTGCCGGTCTAGGCACCGTGGGACGCGCAGTCGTCCGGCAACTAATAGAAGATAGCGCCCGCTTGCGCAAGACCAGTGGTTCGGACCTCGAGCTCAGCCTGATTTTCGACCGCAGTCACCGCAAGAAAGATCTCTCCGCTTTAGCGCCCGGCGTCGCGGTAACCGATTCGATCGACGAGTTTCTGGCTAGTCCCGCTGACATCGTCGTCGAGTTGATCGGGGGAGCCGACCCCGCAGATCGGATCATTCGGGAAGGCTTGCAGAAGAAAAAAGCCGTGGTGACCGCCAACAAACAGTTGATGGCCGACTCGGGAAGCCAGTACCTAGAGCTGGCTGAAAAGAGGGAGGCCTACCTAGGCTTCGAAGCGTCGGTGGCGGGAGGCATTCCCATCCTTCGCTTGTTGCGACGCTCCCTGGTCGCGGACCGTATCCTCTCTATTCGCGGCATTCTCAACGGAACGTGTAATTTCATCCTTTCGGAGATGGCGGCTACGAACCGCGAGTTCCGGGACGTCCTGGCGCAGGCTCAGGAACTTGGCTATGCCGAGGCCGATCCCTCACTCGATATCTCCGGCCGGGATACCGCCGACAAGTTGACGATCCTGGCCGCCCTCGCCTTCGGTCGATGGGCCAAGCCGGAACAGTTGGCCACTCAGGGGATATCCGAGATCGATCCGGTCGACTTCCTCTACTCCAACCGACTGGGGACGACAATACGCATGCTGGGCGTGGCAAGCCTCGGCGAGAAAAATGTCTCGATGTGGGCGAGCCCCTTCTTGATCGATAAACAGCTTACCTTGTCGAAGATCTCGGGAGTTGTGAACGCGATCGAGGTTACTGGCGCGCGGCTCGGCTCCGCCCTCTTCAGCGGGGAAGGGGCAGGAGGGAATCCGACCGCGGTGTCCGTGGTGGCCGACATCCTGAATGCCGCTCGCTGGCGGCAAGGAAAAACGGTCTTCACCGCACCACAGGCCCAAAACAGTGGGGACGCAGACGATTTCTCGCCGCTCGAAAGCTGGCCCTTCTACGTAAGGTTCTTCATCCGCGACCAACCGGGGATTATTGCCACCCTCGCCGAGATCCTGGGTCGTCACAAGATCAACATCGATTCGGTGCTACAGGAAAGCTGGCGGGAGCGAGACAACTTGCCGTTCGTCATCTCGGTCGACCCCACTCCCCTTCCCGCGCTCAAGAAAGCGTTGAGCGAGATGAGAGCGCTGGATTTCATCAACACTCCGCCGCTGGCTCTTCCCATTCTCCGCCGTTAAGACTTCTGCACGGCATAGGTGCCGCGCCCCACGGCGATCAATGCTCCACTGGAATCTCGAACCTCGACGTCGGCCACGCCGATGGTGCGACCGACCTTAACGGTGCGTCCGATGGCGACGAGATCTCCTTTACGGGCCGGACGGAGAAAATCGATTCGAAGATCGATAGTCGGGATGTTGCCGCTGGCCTTGGTAGTGATCGCATAATCGCCAGCTAAGTCGATGAGAGAGCTGATCACACCACCGTGCAACCAGTCGGATCCGTCTTGTCTCAGAAATTCATCGCGGAAGGGCAATCGGATCTCCACCAAGCCGTCCTCGCTGCGAACCATCTCGACTCCTAGAAACCGCTGGTAAGGAGAATCGTCGATGCGGATGTCGTTTCCACTCATTCCCGATTGCTCACTCTCTCCTCCGCCAATGCGCGGAGGGCGGCACGGTCCAATTTTCCGGTACCGCCTAGCGGTAGGCGCTCGAGAAAAAAGACGTGCCTCGGATGAGCGTAAGCCGCTCCGTTCTCGAGGAAAAAGGCCTTGACCTCCTCTTCCGAAGTTTGCCCCTCGGTCCGCTCCACGACAAAGGCCACGGGTACCGCACCTTTCACCGCGTGCTGCACCGGGACGACGCAAGCGTCCCTTAGTTGAGGATTCCTCAGAAGAATGTCCTCGACCTCTTTCGGATAGACATTCTCGCCGCCCACATTGATCATGTCGTCTTTCCGCCCCAAGAAGTAGTAGAAGCCGTCCTCGTCTCGGCGCATCAGGTCTCCGGTGTAAAGCCAACCGTCACGGAATCTCTCCGCCGTTGCTTCCGGCCGCTTCCAGTAACCTTTCGCGAGGCCGGGGTTGCGCGTGACCAACTCTCCGACTTCGTTCGCGCGCACTTCCGTCGATCCGTCTTTGGCAACTAGCTTCACGTCGCAACCTGGAAAGGCAGTCCCACAACTTCCTCGCTTCTTGAGTCCCCAACGCGAATTCACGATCGGCACGGGCCCACCCTCAGTGAGACCGTAGCTCTCCGCCATGGGCGCACCAAAAACACGCCCGAACTCTTCTAGAAGCTCCTCGGGGACTTCGGCCGACCCGCAGACGGCGTAGCGGATGGAGCTCACGTCGTGCCGAGCCAGCGCCTCCTTTTCCGCGAGGACCATTTTGTACATCGCCGGCACGCCCGTGAGATAGGTCACGCGATGTCGCTCGATGGCCTCGATGACCTGAAGCGGATCCAAGCCGGGCAAGATAACGAGTGATCCGCCGGCGAGCAAGAAGGGCTTGACCGCGCCGATCATCGCGTTCTTGTGATAGAGCGGCACGGAGATTAGGGCTCGCTCGCTCTGGTCTGCGTGAAAGGCCTTGCGCAAGATGTCGGTGTTCCAAATCTGGCCGCCGTGGGTAAGAAGGACACCCTTCGGCTTACCCGTCGAACCGGAGGTGTATGGCTGCATGCAGATCTCGTCGGGGTCGGTGCGCCGTCGCTCGAGGCTATCGGGCTGCGATTCGAGGAATCGGTCATAGGAGAGAAATCCTTCTCCTGCCGGAGCATCCACGATGATGTTCTTCAACCCCTGAACATCCTTCGCGAGTAGACGCGCGCGATCGGCCATATCCCGATTGGCGATGAGAACCGACGCCTCCGAGTCCTGAAGCACGTAGCTCAAGGCTGCATCGCTCATCCGCGTGTTGAGCGGAACGGGGACCGCCCCGAGGCGCATCGGGCCGAAAGCGGACTCCAAGAAGCGGTAATCGTTGCTGAACATCAGCGCCACTCGCTCGCCCTCCGCGACACCAATCCCGCGGAGTGCGTTGGCCATTCGATTGCATCGAGCCTCAAGGTTTTGGAACGAGAGTACGGTGTCGTCCTGGAAGACGGCGGGCTCGTCGGGGGTGAGGCGTAACGGGACGTCGAAAATATGCCCCAAATTATCGGGGAGCATCTCCACTCTCCGGTCGGATGACGACTTTGCCGAAGACTTCGCGTTTCTCGAGAGCGATCTCTCCTTCGGCGGTGCGTTCGAGGGGTAGCGTTCGATCCACGACCGGGCAAAGCTTGCCTTCGGAGGCTAGGGCGGTGACTTCCTCGAGCTCCTCGTGAGTCCAACCGTTACTGCCCAGAAGTTTCTGCTCGCGGCGGAATAGATAACGGATGTCGGTGAGGCCGATCGGACCGGAAGTGGCGCCACAGGTTACCAGGCGTCCTCCCTTGCCAAGCGCCCGGATGCTACGTTCCCAGGTGGCGGCACCGACCGACTCGATCACAACCTCCACCCCACGTTTTCCGGTGACCCGCCGAACCGTCTGGTCCCACTCTTTATCCTCGACATAATTAATGACGTCGTCGGCTCCGAACTCCTTCGCACGATCTAGCTTTTGCTGGGTGGACGCGGTGGCGATCACCCGAGCGTTCAGGAGCTTGGCGATTTGAATCGCGGCCACCGCAACGCCGCCTCCAGCGCCGAGTACCAACACCGCATCGCCGGGCTTCACACGCCCATGGGTGACCACCATGCGCCAGGCGGTCCCGTAGGTAACCGGCAAGCACGCGGCGTCGTCGAACGAGTAACCCGCGGGAATCAAGATCGCTTGACCGGCGGGGCAAACCACATATTCCGCGAGGCCGCCGGGCTCAACCTCGCCCAACATGTGTATCCGCAGACACCGCGGTGTCTGACCCTCGAGGCAGTACTCGCACGTGCCGCATCCCCAGGTGGGATTGAGAAGCACACGATCGCCTACCGCTGGTCGAGTCACATTCTCCCCGGCCGAATCGACCACGCCGGCAATATCACCGCCGGTGATGTGAGGAAGAGGCGTAGGTTCGCCCGGCATCCCGTTGCGAACGAAGATGTCCAGAAAGTTCAGGGCACAAGTTTTGATCTTGACACGAATCTCACCCGGCCCGGCTTTCGGTCGCGGCCACGCCGGCTCGAGCTTGAGTACTTCCGGTCCGCCATGCTCATGGATCACGACCGCCCTCATGGTATCGGCTTCGGGTGCGGGCATTGGACGCTAAGAATAGTTCAAAATCCTTGTGGAAAACAAAGTCCCCAGCACCAAGCCAACACCTTGAGGTGGTATAAATAGCTCCACTCCCATGGATAAGTCCAAGCAAAGCGTCGAGCGCTATCCTATTGCCAAGGCTATTCCTCCTGCCGTTCTCGAGGCGGAAATCAGAGAGCTCGAGCGGTTAGAGAAGTCGCCGTGGTTGGGGAAACTTCGGGGCTACTTGCGGTTGGGGGGCCCGGGCTTCATGGATGCGGCGCTCACGCTTGGTGGGGGCACGCTGGCCGCGGCCATGCTCTCGGGCGCCACCTTCGGTTATCGAACGATGTGGCTCCTCTGGGTATCCATGGGCTTGGGTTGTTTTATGATGGCTGCGAGTGCACGATTCACCACCCGCGGTCTTCGCGTCATAGCCCTCCAGAACGAGTATCACGGCTGGATCATCGGTTCCCTGATGACGGCGCTGATCGGTACGTCCGCGGTCGCGATCGTCTTCAATTGGGGCCAGTACAGCTTGGGCACTCATTTCATCGAGTCACTGACGCCATTGATGGGATTCGAGTTTCCTCGCCAATACAACTGGGTGCTGTATATGGCGCTCACCAGCTGGTTGACGTTGACTTACGGACGGGGAAAACGTGGCATCAAGTTGGTCGAGAACTTCATGAAGATCAGCATTGGAGTCATGTTGGTGAGCTTCGCGATATGTCTCGTGTTGGTTGGCATCGATTGGAGCGCGATGCTGCGAGGGCTATTCGTCCCGTGGCTCCCATCCGGGGTGGCGGGTGTGGATCTTTTCGTGGCCTCTTCCGCGGCGGCGATCGGCGTCATGGACTGGGTTCTCTTTCAATACGCCGGACTAGCCCGCGGTTGGGGACGAAAACACGAGCATCTAGCCCGCTTCGACATCGTTTTTGGACTCTTTCTACCCTTCGTACTGGTGAACTACCTCGTCATCGCGGTCTTCGCTGGAACGCTTCATAAACTCGGGCTCCATCCGCAAGAGGTCAATGCCCCCGCACTTGCGGAATCCCTCATGCCGCTGCTAGGCCCAACCTGGTCACAAGCGCTCTTTTTCGTCGCGTTCCTGGCGGTGCCGGTGACGACGACCGTGGGCATGAGTCTGGCAGGAGCGATCGCCATCCATGAAGCGTTCGGTTGGGAACCCGATACGAGCTCTTGGCGTTGGCGGCTGAGCGCACTCGCACCTCAGATCGGCTTCCTCGCGGTCTGGTACGACCGGCCGGTTTGGCTGGTGGTAGCGATCGGGGCCTTCTTGTCCTTGGCGAACAACATCGTCGGTTGGTCGTTCTATCTGTTGTTGAACGATCGTAAAGTCCTGGGCGAAAACCGCTCCAAATCGTATCTCTGGAATTTGGGCGTCATGCTCCAGATCACGCTGCTCAACGGAGTCGCCCTCATCTACATATTCAACCGACTCGGGTGGTGGGTACGATGATCGACCTAGACCGACGCTATGGCCCGGTGACCGGTCGAGTTTGGGGATTGGTGTTGAATTTCTTCAGCAACGCCTTGACCCTTTACGGTGCGGTTCGTTTCATAAGCGACGGAACGCACTTGAGCCTGCTCGTCTTCGGGGGACTGGCTACGCTCGGCTGCGTACTGCTCCTCGCTCGACCAAGCATGTGAGAGGTAGGATTCCGATGAAGCTCCGATGCCGATTACCCCGATGTGGGCTTAGTCAGCTCGTTCGCCGATTTAGTGATCGTTCGAGGAAATCTGGCGCAGGATATCCGCGCCCTGTGGCAGATCGAGCAGATTATTCTTGGCGGGCGTGTGTACGAGAGGGGTAAGCTCCTCGAGGAGGCGGCGGGGTGGGCCGCCATGCATGAACCTCCCGAGAACTCATCAGCTATTCGCTGACGGTGAACCGCATCGTGCCCCCGGTATAACCGAGCGAAAGCTCGGCTCCCTTTCGCACGAAGGCAGACGTCGAGCTTAGAGCGGCTTGATACTGCGAGTCCAAAGACCCCGGGGGACAGGCCGCTAGAGTGCAAGCCATTTGACCCAGGTTGATGGAGTTCCCATCGGTCTCGTAAGAACAATTGCAGACGTTGCAATCAACTTGCGCATGCGCGTTTCCGTCGGCAGAAAAAAGGATCGTGTAGTTTTCTGGATCGGGAACCTGTTGGAGGCTTCCGTCGTTCAGCTCGAAGGCCTGGAGCGCCCACTCGTCCTGCACGTCGGACAAGGTGCTGACCGATGTCGAGCTGTTACAAGCGGCAAAAAGCGCTCCGCCTACAAGAATCATCAAGGCTTGTCGTTTCATTTACTCTCCTCCTTGTTGTTGTTTGTGGTTAGTGAATGGAGTCATTCGGTGAAGACTTCTCGCTCATGGTGATTGTGCGATTCAACGACCGAATCGCTGTAGACTTGTCCGTCTTTCATGCGAAGTATTCTCATCGAGTAGTCGGCCGCTTGGGGGTTGTGCGTGATCATCGCGATAGTCTGGCCTAGCTCCCCGTTCAACTTTTGAAGCATGGCAAGAACGATCTCCGAGTTCTCCGAGTCGAGGTTGCCGGTGGGCTCATCGGCGAGAAGAATCGAGGGGCGGTTCACCACCGCACGTGCCAGAGCTACCCGCTGCTGTTCCCCCCCCCGAGAGCTCGCTCGGTTTGTGATGGAGTTTCTTGGCCAACCCCAAAAGGCCGAGAAGCTCCTTTCGCCGCGCGCGGTCTCCGCCATGACGAGGACTTCCCCCGGCATGAATTCTCTCCGCCAACACGAGGTTCTCCTCCACGCTCAGTGTGGGGAAGAGGTTGAATCGTTGGAACACGAAGCCTATTTCTCTGCGCCGAAGATCCGTTCTTTGAGAGTCGCTCATGGAAGTGATGTCCTTCTCCGCGAACGAAAACCCGGCCACCGGTCGGCGACAAGAGGCCCCCGATGACGTGAAGCAACGTCGACTTCCCCGAGCCCGAGCTACCCATAATGGAAACGAACTCTCCCTGATAGATCCTCAGATCTACACCCCGGAGGGCGGGTACCGTCACTCTTCCCATCTGGTAGTGCATCTCGAGACCGGTCGTCTCCAGCACCGGCGTCCTGCCGAACTCGATTTTTGGCATCCAACACCCACTGGACGCCCGAGGAGATCTAGCGGGACTCGCCATTTCGGTAACCGGCGTCCTGCCGAACTCGATTTGTGGCATCCAACGCCCACTGGACGCCCCGCAGGATCTAGCGGGGCTCGACATCTCAATCTGTAGTTCCTTAATCATGTGATATTGCCTCCACCGCATCCTGCTTGGCGGCTTGAAGTGCCGGATAAAGAGCGCTCACGGCTCCGGCCAGCAAGGCTACGAGGCCAGCCTTCAAGACCCAAAGAGGCTCCATCTCCACCACCAACGACGTCATCTCCGAAATGCCCATCCCCACCAACAAGGACAGCAGGAGTCCTACCACGACGCCGATTCCGCTGATGGCGAGGGCTTCTTTCTCGATAATGGAAACGATGAAACGCCTGGAAGCTCCCAGTGACTTGAGGATCCCGATCTCTCGAGTTCGCGCCGAGACCGCGGTGTACATCGCCAGGAGAACCACCAATCCGCTGCCTTGGTGCACAACTCCGATAGAGGCCGAGAGCTCGCTTGGCCCCGACTCCCATCATCCGATCATCTCGCTATCAGGCATCCCGAGCACCGTCATGGTGTTGAGAATCTTGCACCCGATCCTTGCCTCACCTCTCTGTGCCGCCAACCCTCTCGCTCGCATCGCTGAGCCCACGATAGCCTTGTAGCGATGGAACGTTGTCTCGACTTTGCTCCGTTTGCTGTAGCCCGATTCTGTGTGCCACTTTCGTTTGCCGAGCCGAGCTTGTGCTGCAATGTTGCGATTGCGCTGTCGGCTGCTCGCCGGCCCCGATGCGAGCAGGGCGCCCTTGCGCGGCGGTATCAGCACCCTCGGCGAGCGATGAGCGCTGTGATTCTCGATTGCCTCATAGACGCCGCCGGCGTCGTATGCGGTGTCAGCTCTGGCCGATGAGATGGGACTGTCGATCTGTCCGACAAGCGATGCAACCCGCGATGAATCGCGGGCTCTTTTGCTCGTCAGCTCGCCGGCGACGACTTCGCCACTCTGCTCGTCGACACACAGATGGAGCTTGCGATAGTCCCTGCTCTTTTGTGCTCTGCGCAGCTGGCCGGCGTGGACAGCGAGACCGCTGCTGTCGATCAAGATGTGCAACGGCGTCTTCTGCTTGACTGGGTAGAAGGGGACCTTACCCAGCTTCGGCTTGCGCCTCGAGATCGTGGTGTGATCGGGCACATCATTGTCTAGCTTCATCAGAGCGAACAACGACCGCAGCAATCCCTCGCTCTGCCTAGATGACAGATGAAACACCATGCCCAGGGTGACAGCCGTCTCGATGGCGTGGTTCGAGTATTTGCGTTGACGGCCCGGTTTCCTCCTCCTTGGCCGGGACGCGTCCCAGTTCACAAGCTTCCCGGCGGTGAGCGAGATCCAGACGGTCAGGCTCCCGCGGTTGCGTAGACCCGCCTCATATTCACGCCAATTCCTCACGCGATAGGCCTTCTTCACATACTTCCGCTGAGTGCGTTTGAAAATGCTCATGGGGAACCTCGTATCCGCGAGTACAGGACAATTGTGGACCGAGATCGAGAGTTGTGCACCAAGGCACAATCGATCTCACTTCTGTGGAGTCCATCGCTGACATCCAAGAGGTCGTTGCCGAGCGCGTGGCGAGTTCTGAGCCAGGCGAGTGGATCTTTAGTGAGGGCGGTTGGTGGCAGTTCATGCTAGCGGACGGGCGTTTGCCGAACCGCCACGATCTCGACCCGGTGTCCCCGAAAAACCCAGTAGTCCTACGAGGCGGGCATTACAACATCGTCAACAGCTTGGCGCTCGAGAGTCTGGGCTACACGAAGGAGACAAAGGATCCCCCCGGGGGCGAGATCTGGAAGGGCGAGGACGGCGAGCCCACCGGGTTTCTTCTAAAGGCGGCGCATGCCCCGTTGCTCCAATATGTTCCCAAACTGACCCGAGAGCAACAGCTCGACGGCATCCTTCAGGCAATTCGGCGGGTGAACAGTTGGGGCATGACGAGCTTTCGGGAGGGCGGAGGTACGAGGGAACAGGTCGAAATGCTGCGGGAGCTCTATGACAAAGGGGAGTTGACCGCCCGCGTGGATTGGTGCTACGACGTCGACCCGAACACACCCGAAGAGGAAGTCGACGCGGTCTTCGAGGCGCAGGCCCTCCGGGGGAGACATGGGGTGACGGGATGTTTCGCGCCGACGGGCTTGCCGAGCTGACACTCGACGGCGCGGAGGAGTCGGCGTTTCTTCGAGGGGGCTACAAGGGCCGTCCCGATTACCATGGGGTGCTGGTCGTCCCCCAGGAACAGTTCAATATGTTCGTAGCCGCCGCAGCTCGCCATGGTTGGCGTCCCGGTCCACACGTAGTGGGTGACGCGGCGATCGACCTGGCGTTGGAGGCGTTCGAATACGCAAATGCTCAAACTCCTATCGCCGGTAAGCGTTGGATGCTCGATCACGCCATACTGCTGCAGCCGGATCAGTACGATCGGATCAAAGAACTCGAATTGATCGTGAACGCGCAGCCTCGGCACAACTACATTATCGGAGACAAGTTCATAGAATATTGGGGTAAGCCACTAGCAGACATGTCCTACCGACTTAGGGACTGGATGGACAACGGCGTCATGACGACGCTGGGAGCCGACCGGCCTATTTCTGTTCGTTCGACCCCTTTGATGCAGATCGATATAGCGGTTACCCGTCAGACCGGCTGGGGGGATGTCCTCGGTGCCGACCAAGGGATCTCCCGCGAGGAGGCCATCCGGGCCATCACGCACCAATCCGCTTACACGACTTTCGAGGAGCACAAGAAGGGTTCGATCGAGCCAGGGAAGTACGCGGACTTTGTCGTCTTGGCGGAGGACATCCTCACCGTTCCGGCCGAAGACATCAATGAAATCAAGGTTGTCGCCACCGTGCTAGGTGGCGAGGTGGTCTTCGGATCGCTAGCGCCGTAGAGCCTGAATCATGAGGGTCGGGCGCCGCTCTCCTTTGAGGGCTGAACCCGGGTCCCCTGCCGATGGATGTCGAGGAGGAATGTTTTGACCTTGAGCCCCGCGCCTTTGAAGGTCCGTGCCATCGCTCTCGCGATACGCTCGTGCCTATCGGGTGCAAAGGCGACAATGGCCGGTCCCGAGCCGGACAACGTAACCGCTGCTGCGCCGGCCTTCCGCGCCGCGGACATCGCCGCTTCTCCCCCGGGGATGAACTTCAGGCGATAATTCTGGTGCAGTCGATCCACCATCGCTACCCCGAGCAGTTCGTAGTCCCCGGTTCTTAGCGCCTCGACGGTGAACAGAGCCCGCCCTACGTTGAAAACGGCGTCTCTGAGCGGCACGCGACGCGGCAACGCTCGCCGCATTTCCTTGGTAGAGATCTTGACCAGCGGCAGGGCGACAATGAGCTTGAAGTCCGCCACCCGAACTTGGCGAGCGACCGCGGTGCCCGAACCCACGCTGACCAGGTTCAGTCCACCGAAAAGAGACGCCGCAGCGTTGTCCGGGTGTCCCTCCATGTTGTAGGCCAACTGCAACAGATCTTCCTGCTTCAGTTTCCCCCCGCTCATCGCATTGGCGGCGGCCATGCCTACCACCACCGCGGCGGCCGATGAGCCGAGACCCGACCCCAAAGGGATCTGGTTCGTTACTTCCAAGCTGATTCCGGACGGAGCTTTGCCGACGAGATCGAACACCCTCCGAGCCGCGCGCACCATCAAGTTTCTGGCGCCTCGAGGCAGGCTCGCCGATCCTTCTCCTTCGATCTCGACGCGCACTCCCTCCTTCGCCGGGCTCATCTTGACGGTATTGCAAAGATTCACCGCGAGTCCCAGACAATCGAATCCTGGTCCTAGGTTGGCCGTGGACGCGGGGGCACTAGCGATGACCGGCTTCATGAACTGAGTTTCTTTTCGAGGGCGGCGAAGTCAGCGGGGATAGTCGGTGGCATAGGATAGCGATTGGTGACGATGCCGGGGTCTTTGAGCCCGTGTCCGGTAGCAATACATACGATCGTCTGGCCCGTAACGTCGAGACGCCGCGCGGAAGTTTCTTGGACGAGGCCGGCGACTCCCGCAGCCGACGCCGGTTCGACCCAAATACCAGAGGAGGCGAGTCGTTCTTGTGCGGCGAGGATCGTTTCGTCAGGACAAGCGATGATACGCCCACCGGATTCCTCTGCTGCGGAGAGAGCTTCTTCGCCGCGAGCCGGTCGTCCGATTCGGATCGCCGTCGCCACCGTCGAGGGATCGTCCACCGGATGGCCGAGAACGAGGGGTGCCGCACCCGCGGCCTGCACGCCGAGCAGTTTCGGTCTGTCGGTACCGTGCAATTCGTGGTGTTGGAGGAAGCCCTTCCACGCCGCCGTGATGTTTCCGGCATTGCCGACGGGAAGAGCCATCCAATCGGGTGCGCGCCCCAAGGCTTCGATGATCTCGAAGGCGACCGTTTTCTGTCCTTCAATGCGGTACGGGTTGAGCGAATTGACGAGAGCCAGGGGTAATCGCTCCGAAGCGGTCCGCACCAGGTCGAGCGCTTGGTCGAAAGACGCCTGAAGCTGCACGATCTCGGCGCGATGGGCCAGCGCACCGGCCAACTTTCCGGCGGCCACGTTGGCTTCGGGAACGACCACGAAACAGCGGAGTCCCGCTCTCGCCGCGTAGGCGGCAGCGCTCGCCGCGGTATTTCCGGTGCTGGCACAGATCACGGCTTGAGCGCCACGGTGTGCGGCATCCGTGATCGCTACCGTCATACCTCGATCTTTGAACGAGCCAGTGGGGTTGAGGCCCTCGTACTTCAAGTAGACGGCTTCCGCACCGAGCTCGGATGCGAGTCGGGGAAGGGGAATGAGCGGAGTGTTTCCCTCGAGCAGTGTGACTGGCTTCGCATCGGTGGAGATCTCAAGCCAATCTCCGTACCGCGCGATCAAGCCTGGCCAGATGGAGGACATAGTGAGATTGTAGCGGAAAACGGCGTCTGGCTCGCCGTCTAACGGCCCGCCATCTAGTACAGGACGGCCCTAGCTTTCTCCACGCAGGGCGAAATACCCGACCGCGCCGATGACGGCGAGAGCCAAAGCGCCGCCGACGTACCAGGTGGTGTTCCCACCTCGGGCCTGGGAGCGGGCGAGCTGCGCTTCCCGGAGAGTGCCAAGGCTTTGCCGTGAGCCCGAACCAATCTATGCGCCCGACCCGGAGCCTTCACGGGCTGCCGGTGCTCGCGATGCTAGAGATGCGCGAGAGGCCACCGAGGAGACACGGGAAGGCGAGGGTTGATTCAGTTGAGCAGGGTCAGCGACGACGGTCTCCTGAAGCACCGTCTCCCATTGGCTCGCCACACCTTCGGAGGATCCGCCCAGCTCCTGACGCAGAGCCTGGAGGGCCCGGGCGATTTCGCCGGCGTTCTGAAACCGATCGCCGGGTTCTTTTTGCAGCGCTTTGTCCACGACTTCAATGAAAGGTCGTGGCAGGCTGGGAACCAACTCGTCGAGCGGCTGGCCCTCACATTGGACCACTTTGAACATGGTGGCGTGGATGGACTCGGCGCTGAAGGGTTTTTGGTAGCTCATCAACTCGTAGAACACCGCACCCAAGGAAAAGATGTCCGAGCGCACGTCTACACGCTTCGCCTGCACCTGCTCCGGAGACATATAATTGGGAGTGCCCAGGATCAAGCCGGTCTTGGTCATTTCGGGAGACGCGAGCCGTGCCAGGCCGAAGTCCATGATCTTGACCTGCCCGTTGGGCAAGACATGGATGTTCCCTGGCTTGAGGTCGCGGTGGACGATTTCCTTCTCGTGAGCGAAGCTGAGCCCGGTGCACACCTGCTCCATCATGCGAAGCTTCTCGTTGAGGGTGAGCGACTTTTTAGCGAATGATCTCGCGGAGATCGGTACCCTCGAGCAGCTCCATCGCCATAAAGATTTTGCCTTTGTCTTCCCCGAAATCGTAGACGGCGACGATGTTGGGATGATTGAGCTGCGCGGCGGCTTGCGCCTCTCGTTGGAAGCGCTGGCGGAGGTCGTCTTGCGTGTCGAGGCTAGAGACGATGGTTTTGATGGCGACGAACCGGTTGAGAACCGGATCGTGTGCCTTGAAGACTTCACCCATCGCACCCTCGCCGACCTTTCCGACGACGGTGTACTTGCCTATTTGCTTCTTCTGCATACTTCCGTTTCTCGAGAAGCTTGGGCCAGGGTCAAAACGAGTGTCCGGCGATGAGTTACAACCGATCGTTCAGTGACGCCAGGCACCCGGCGGTTCATTAAACCGCGGCGGTTAAAGAGGATACTACCACGAGGTCCCACCTGGCGACAAGGAGTTGCCGGTCGCGATTCGGATGCCTACCGCTCTAGCGTCAGGAGCGCGGCGAAGGTGACGACAGCGTCGAAGAAGTGTCCCAAACGAAGGTTCTCGTTCGGGCTGTGCTGGTTGTTGTCGAAGTTCACCACCGGAACCACCACCGCCGGAAACCCGAGTGCCTGAATGAATGGGCTGATGGGAACGGTGCCACCCATGGTCCGGATAACCACCGGCTCTTTCCCCCAAACACCGGCCAAAGCAGCGATGAGATTGCCTGCCTGGGGGTGGGTGACCGGCGTCCGGAAGGCCTCTTCGGCGGACCACCTCACTCTTACGATCCGAGAGTGTCGCGCCCGCGTCGCATCGTCCGGGTCTTCGTCCACGACGTGGTAACCCTGTCCACGAATGTGGGTGAGGGTTTTTTCGTAGAGGTCCTGGCCTTTCGTTTCCGCGACCAGTCGGATATCGATAGCGGCCACCGCGCGGTCGGGGATAATCGTCCTCGCCTCATCGCCGACCCACGCGCTCCTCATTCCGCGAACATTGAGGGAAGGATACTGAATCGCTTCTTGCAAGGAGGCGCCTACCGCGTCAGGTTCCGAGAAGCCGAAGAGATCCATCAACGTTTCGTGATCGTCCGGCACCGACTCCAAAACCTGGCGCTCTTCCTCGGTTAGATGAATCCCATCGTAGAAACCCTCGATGACGACTCGTCCCTTTCCGTCTTTCATCGACGCCAACAACCGCGCCAAACCCATGGCGGGGTTGGGAGCCCAGTTCCCGTAGTGTCCGCTGTGAAGGGGAAACCGGGGGCCGTAGACGGTCAACTCGAGACTCAAGATGCCACGAGCGCCGAAGACGAGGGTGGGTCGACCAGAAGGATGCATCGGTCCATCCAAGATCAACATGAGATCGGCTTGCAGCTTGTCCTGGTACTTGCCGATTGCGGGGATGAGGTTCGGTGATCCCGCTTCCTCCTCGCCATCTAAAATGATGCGCAGGTTCGAGCTTGGTTGGGCGCCCAGGGAGCGGATCGCATCGAGGGCCGCGAGAACGGCCACGATCGGGGAGGTGTCGTCGGAGGCGGAGCGTGCGTATATTCTCCAGTCTCGCTCGAAACGGTCGAGAGCCTCGAGATCGATTTCGCGTCCACCGTCCTCGAACTTGCCGTCTCTGAGTATCGGTCGAAAAGGGTCTTCCTGCTTCCACTTTGCCGGATCTACCGGCTGTCCATCGTAGTGAAAATAAAGAAGGATGGTGCGGTGGGCGCCCGGAACAGTCAGCTCACCGTAGACGAGCGGGTTGCCTCCCGTCTCGAGCAACTCGGCAGACAGGCTTCGCGCCGCCAACATTTGACGAAGCTTCTCCGCCTTGCGACGCATACTTCGGGAGTCGGCGGCGAGATCGGGTATGGAGAGGATCTCCACCAGCTCGGCGAGGATCTTTTTCTGATGGACTTGTACGTAAGACTCGACGTCGCTCCGGAGTGTGGCCGGATCGATCTCGGCGGTGAAGCTCGAGGTTGCAAAAACCAGCAGCAACAGCGGTCTGACGATTGACATGCCACGGAATATAGCACAGCGTTGCGGAGGCAAATGTAGTATGCTGCCGGCCAATCAAAGAGGGAGAAATCGGCATGGACGTCTCTCGCCGCCGTTTCGTGCAAACCGTTTTGCTCGGCAGCGCTGCCGCCACCTATTGTCGGAGCACCCACTCGCTAGCGGGTCAGTCGACTGCCCATAAAGACGTTTCTTCTCATGTGGCGAGTGAGGACTTTGCGACCTGTCATCGCGTGCGGGACGGCGAGTCCATTCCCGTTGCCCCGGTCTCCCGGCACGTGGAGTTCGCGGTCGTCGGTGGAGGTCCGAGTGGTTTGGTCGCCGGTTATCGGCTGCGCGATCGAGATGTCATCGTGCTCGAAAAGGAGCCCATACCGGGAGGCAACGCGCGTGCGGACAGTTGGCGAGGGATGCCATATGCGGCGGGCGCCATCGTTACGTATGCGGAGTCCCCGGCCACCGCTCTGTATGAGGAAGTCGGCCTGACCCTCCAAACGCGGGTCCGCTCGAAGCGCGCCACCATCGTCGATGGGGAGTTCATCGAGGATCTTTGGGGGAGCGGGTTGAAAAGGCTCTTTCCGCCATCGATCGAGCGTAGTTTGCGCCAGGCCAAGAGCGACTTGTTCGCCATCGACGCCGAGGCGGAGAAGGGCAAGCTCGACAAGATGCGTTTCTCGGAGCTCTTGCGCACCTATCCACCGGAGGTCAAAGCTTGGTTCGACGCGTTGCTGGCTTGGTTCGCCGCGCCGACCGACGAGTACTCCGGATATGTGGGACTCTATCTTGCCCGGAGTCAGATGGGTGCTGGTTTGGGGGTCCTCTATCCGGAAGGATCGTCCAAGGGTGGCAGCTACACGTTTCCCGGAGGCCTCAGTGCGGCGGCGCTGAGAGTGGCGGAAAAGATTCAAGAGGCGGGCAGCGATCGCCTGGTAACGGGTGCGACGGTCTATCGCGTTGCTCAGGATGGTACCGGCGTGAACGTGAGCTACCTGCTGGGTGGCGAGCCGGTTACCATTCGAGCGAAAGCTGCGATCGTGGCGGCGCCGAAGTTCATCGCCCAATACATCGTTGCCGATCTCCCAGAGGATCAAAAAGAAGCGATGAAAGCGATGCAGTACGCTCCCTTCTTGGTTGGCGCAGTCGCCATCGATGGCAACATCACGTCCGGTTTAACGACCGCCCGGACCATCAAGGCTCCGATCGCGAACTTCCGCGACGCCAGTACCAAGCCCGACAAGCAACTTCTTCGCTGCGAGATGCCCATGCGAGCCTCGGTGCGAACCCAGCTCGAGCACGACGCGTTCGTGGAAAGTTACGCGCAGGAAGTTGCCGATTACTTCGAGTCGATCTTTCCCGGCAGTCGAAGCAAGATCGCAGAGGTGCGAATCTGGCGTCGAGGACATAATTGGTACATTCCGATTCCGCGCATGATGACCGAGTATCAACCAAGGGCGTCTCGGCCATTGGATCGGGTCTTCTTCGCGAACGCCGACAGTCAGGGCACGATTTCCGAATTCGGCTGGGCGCTTGTAGCCGCCGACAAAGCGGTCGATATGGCCAAGCGCAAGGTGGCGGCGGACGTCGGACAAGTATCCGTCGGCTAGGCACTAGGTTTCTATCTTCTATTACTAGGAGGGGGGCTCATGCCAAATCTGAGAGTGTTGATACTGAGCTCATGTTTCGTGCTCGCAGTAACGGCTATGGGTTGTGCGGACAACCCGGATAGGGAGGAAGCCTCAACGCCAGACCTGGCGTCCGCGGAAAAAGAGCTGCGCGAAGTGTCGGAAGTCGTCGTCAACGAGAATTTCGTGGCGAATCGAATCGATCCGTTCGTTCCCCACATCGCGGCGGACGTGACCGTCTTCGGCCCCGGGGGCGGCCCCCGTGAGGACGGCGGGGAGAAGATGATCGAAAGCCTTCGGCGGGCGGCAGCGAACAAGACGACCCATCGCTGGGAAGAAAGAGATTGGAAAATCCAGGTCTATGGTGACGTAGGGATCGTCACTTTCATCTACGATCACGACTCGACGAGAAACGGCGTAAGGGCAGAGCGTACTTCTCGCGCCACCTACGTATTCCATCTTCGGGGCGATCGTTGGGTGTTGGTTCACGATCACACGTCCGCCCTGCGACCGGATCCGGCCTCCAACGAGGCGGACGGTTCGTAAGGGCTCGCTCGAGAGCCATCACATCTTCTTCTTAGCTTCTATTCCGTAGACGCGAGCGGCGTTCTCGCCCAAGATCTTCCGTATGTCCCGATCTTCGAAGGGAAGGAAATGATAGCGTTCCGCAAAGAGATTTATGTTCTGGATCTCGGCGACGAAGATGCCGGGATCGCACAGGGTATGCTCGCTGCCGAATAGTACTCGGTCCAGCCCCACCAAATCGCGGGCGAGATTGAGCATCGCCACCAAGTCAGAAGGGGGGTAGGTGCACCAAGAGGACACATCCATCGTGAAATTCTTGTGACGCGCGGTCACCAGAACCGCTTCCCGCCACCACGAAACTCCACCGATGTGCGCCAGGTTGACCTTGAGCTCTGGGTAGCGAGCGCCCACCGGATCGACGAGCTCGGGTTTACCGAACTTGATCGGAGCGTTGACCCAAGGCGTCCAGCCGGTGTGAAATGTCAAAACGACGTCGAGCTCGATCGCTTTTTCGTAAAGCGGAAAGAGCCGCTCGTCCCCGGGGTCGAAGTGATCGTAGGGGGGGTATAGCTTCATGCCCCGGAAGCCGTGTTCCTTCACCATGCGCTCCAGCTCGCGGGGAGCCTTCCAGTGCTCGCGTAGAGGATCGTGGCCGCAAATGCCGATAAGACGTTCCGGAAACTGGCGTACCTGTTCCGCGATGTAGTCATTCGAAGTGGGGGGTATCCAGTGCCCTTCGATCTTGGCTACCCTCCCGTGATCACTCGGCATCACCACCGCCACGTCGATGCCTCCTCGATCCATCACCTCGATCAAGTCCCTGGCGGTGGGCGTGAGGTCGGTCGGCTTTGGTATCCATTCGCCATCCGCTCCGTAGACGTACTTCCAGGGTCGGTAGAGCTCAGCCAAGACCTCGCTCCGTGGGCGGTTGCCGGGCTGCGCCATATGAATGTGGACGTCCATGACGAAAGGTCGATTCGATTGAGTCCTCGTTATTGGAGAAGCCGTCGTAGGAGCCGCGAGCTCCGGGCGGCTGGACACGAGACCCGCGGTGGCAGTTCCCAGGAGCAACCTTGAGAACTCCCGGCGAGAGTAATGATTAGAATTGATACGGGTCATGTGTGCCCTCCAGCCCCTTCCGGGACGACGTCGGAAATCTTAGTGTGCCTAGTATCTACGTGCAAGCGGCGGTTTCGCGCTGCCGGCCATCGGATGTCACGCAGAAGGTGCTATGGTAAAACGACATAACGCGCCGTGCTTTTCTTTTTTCGTAGCGATAGCCCACCTACATGCCCATAGCGTGCCCGGCCTGCGAGCGCCCCAACTCGGAGCGGGCAACGAAATGCATTTATTGTTGGGAGACGCTCGAAGGGGTCCCAATGGAGAAGCCGCCGCCGGAAGCGGCTCTCGAGTCTTCGGCGAACCGGCATCTCATTGTATTGGCTCCGCAGTCGGAAGGAGTAGATGGCCGGGTGGAGACTTTTGCCGAAGCGGCGGGTATGGATCCGTATGATGCCCGGCTCGCCCTTCAGATCGAGAGGCCGCGGTTGCTGCGCAAGGTAGAAACGGTTACTTGAGGCGGCGGACCTTTCTGCGCGTTTGGCGTCGGCACGGATCGCTCATTTTACGCTTGCCGAAGCCGATGTGATTTCCATTGAAATTGTGCCCGTCCGAAACATGGCGTTCATGGAAGAAGAGCTGCACCCCGGCCTGGCAGGGGGCAAGCTTCAAGTCACACGCTACCGAGACTTGGCGTTCTTAGTTCGAGGAGATATCGCCAGGGAACGGCACCGCGAGCGGGGTCTCGGAACGATTCAGGGGACGAACCATTCTCTGACACCAGGGTTGCGGCTCCACTTCTTCCCCAAGAAAGCGGCCGCCGTCTACGAATTGGATCCGGAGCAGTTCGATTGGAGCCTCTTGGGGAGTGAGCAGTCTTCGTCGACGCCGCTAAATTGCCGGCGACTGCTGGACAAGATCAAAGAAAGGGCACCCCATGTCGTGATCGATCGCGGGTTCGATGGGGAACCGGTCGTGCTTTCCCGTGCCGAGCAGGAGGCGGAGATTAGCTCGGCCCTCGCGGGTGAACGGAGCAGCGAGGACGCCGCGGTTTACGATAACCAGTTACAGTTTTGCTTCTACTCGCGTTGGCGGTATCTGGTTGCGGGGTTGGAGGGGCGCTACGATCCAAGCGAGGACACTTATGCCGGCTAGCTGTTCGGATTGTCGCGTACCTGTGGCGAGGTCGCGCCGACGTGGTTTCGCGGAGCGCGTTCTGCTGGCTCCGTTTCCTTTCGTGCGGCCGTATCGCTGCCCCCTATGCGGCGGCCGGCGACTTCATTCTACGTTTCGAGCTAGCCGAATGGGGACTCTCGTCTTCCTTCTCACCATCGTGCTTGGCGTCGTACTTGCCCACTTCATTTGGCTGCTGAGCACGAAGGCGCCGGATCATCCAGGCGCCGGCTACCAGCCCAAGGACATGGAGCGGTTCCATTTCTCGGACCGCTAAGTTCGTCGACGACCATCCGTTTTTCGAGTAAGACTTACATTCGGCGAGTAAATCTTTCGCTGGGTGGAATGGGGGTTTCGCACCCCGATGGGCTCGTGCCGGGCCGATATGGGCCTGTTATGACGAATGACGGGAGGGGGACGGATGGCAAAGCTTTTGCTTTATTGGTGGCTGATGCATCGCTCACTGTGGCTCTCGCTCTGGCTCATTGGGACGGTCACCGTCCCCAGCGCCTTTGCTCAGAGCGAGGATACCAGGGCTAGCGACGGCCAAGAGCTCCCTTCCGGCTATCGCTTTGAAATGTCCGTCGAAGCGGTCCACCTTACCGTCACCGTCACCAAGAAGAGACCCTCCTACGGCGCGCGGGGGTCCGCCGGATTTCTTTTTTGTGCGCTCCCCACCTCCCTGCTAGGATTCTCCTAGGGGTTATCCTGAGAAACTATGGTGTTTTCTGCTCCTCTAACGGAGGGGATTTTGTGTCCACTTTCCTGGGAATAAGAGGCGCGTCTACCGGTAACAACTTGTAAGGAGGAAGGGCTTGGGAAGCCCAGCCTACGTCGAAGACCGTGAGAGGGTCGAGAATGATCGCGACCTGGTGGTGCGCGCGCGGGCCGGCGATGCGGAAGCCTTCGAAGCCATCGTGCGCTCCTACCAGAAACGAGTCTACGGCGTAGCCCTGCGCATGACACGGAGACACGAAGTGGCAGACGATATCGTTCAGGAGACCTTCGTGAGGGCGTACTCCCACTTGGACCGCTTCGAGGTCGGCCGGCCGCTCGCGCCTTGGCTCAATCGGATCGCCGCCAACCTCTGCATCAACTACTTGACCGCAGCGGCCAGGCGCGAGCAGCAGTTCGCGGAAGGCGATGGTCCGGCTGCCGAGCCTCCTGCACCACGAACGGACGGTGAACCCGAGCCGCTCGCCGACTTGCTGTCGTTGGAGTTTCGGAAAGCGCTCGATGCGTCGGTTCAAAAGCTTCCCCCGGACCAGAGAATCGTTTTCTAACTCAAAGTTCACGAAGAAATGCGCTACGAGGAAATCGCGCAGACGCTCGACATCTTGTATTGGGATGTATTGCCCCGGAAGATCATGTCGCGCATCGAGAAAGAGAGTGGCAAAGGGGCGAGCGGGTTGGTTCAGCCGATTGCTCGCACCCTCGCGGCTCAGATGGGCGGGAGCCCTGGCAGCAGCGTTGGTGGCTGCCGTTGTCGGACTGCGGGTTCTCGAGTTTCCTCTGGCGGACGCACCGTTGCCCGCTTCCGGCACTCGCTCCAACGAGGAAGAACGGGAGTTCGCGATCACTAGACAGGATGCCCCCGCTCAGCCTGCTCGAGAAGAAGAGGTCATGGAGGAAGAGCCCGCAGAAGCGTCGGCCGACTCTTTGACTTTGGTCCGTCGTCAAGCGCCAGAAGGGGCCGCCGAACCTGCGAAGGATGTCGCTCGACAAGAGGTCGCGGAACTAAAAGACGAGAGCTTCGAACAGGCGGCGCGTAAGCGAGTGGCTGGCGAGCCCGCACCGCCGGCCGCCCCAGAAGTCGCCCGCGAGGCATTCGCGACCGGTGCTCTTTCGGCGACGGGTAAGGCGGGGCAGAAAAAGCAAGACGACGCCAAAGAGACTGCCCACCGTCGTGTCATCGGAGGTCGACTCGAGCAGGACGTCGACGAGCTGAAACCTATTCAGCTGAACGAAGGGAACCGAGACAAAGCAAGGGCGAGGTCCTCGACGCCGGACGAGCCCGCTAGTGTTGCCAATGTTGTTGGACCCGAAGCCCAGGAGGTTCCAGAGGCGAAACCGGCCGCCGCCGTGCCTCCGGCCGATCGAGATCCGACGGCGCAACCCATCTCCGTCTCCAGAACTTTGAGAGTCCAACCAGCTCTGGAAGCCACCAGGGCGGAGCAAGGTTATCGCGTCCTAGTGGCCCGCTATCCGATCAGAGACGAGCCAATGGGCTCGACCGACCTCGCGAAAGAGAAGGAAGGCGAGTTCTCGGACGTCGACCTCACGGCGGAGTGTGCCGATTGGCGTCAGTTTCTCTTGCGCTACCCGGGGAACGAGCGGCAAGCCGATGTTAGTTATCGGCTGGCTCTTTGTTCGATTGAGGTCTTCGAACGTTCTCCGTCGAAAGACAATCGCCAGCGCGCCCTCGACGATAGTAAGTCTTACCTCGATGTGGCGACGGACGATAAACGTGCCGAGGCCATTCGTCGGGCCTTGGTACGGATCCGACCCTGACCGGGTTAGTTTTCTGGGCTAGGTAGAGTTCCCCGAATATTCACTTCCAGGTGATAGATCTCGCTCGTCCCCGCTAGCGCGAGTCCTCCCTTGGCGTCGAAGGCCAATCCGACCAACGGTGGGCCCGATGCGAAGCTCGATCGTTTGCCGTCCGGGGTGATCCGGGACACGCCACCATCACCGACAAGAGCCTCGGTGACGTAGAGGTTTCCGTCGGCACCGAATGCAAGCCCTTGCGGTCGCCCGAAGCCGGTCGAGAAAACTTCGACCTTGGCCTCGGGGCTGATACGGTAGACGGAATCAATGCTCGACAAACTGGGGCCGGTGACGAAGAGGTTCCCCTCGCCATCGAACGCCAAATGATAGGCGGCAACAGAGGGGGCTAGCTGGCAAAACGAGCGCGGCTCACCGCTCTGCTCGATGCGATAGATGGTGCCCTGACGGTCCCCTACATAGAGGATCCCATCCGAATCGAAGGCAAGTCCGGTTGCGACACCGAGCTCGTCGACTACGAGCTCGACGTCCCGCTGTGGGCTCACGCGATATACGGCGCCTTCCTGGCGGCTTGAAATGTACAGGTACCCTTCGCGGTCGAAAGCCAAACCAGTGGGATTCATCACCTCGCTTAGGAACGGCTTGACGTTGCCTTCTTGATCGATCCGGAAGACCGATACCGGCACCTTCTGGCCACGGGTTCCGCTGAAGGTGGTGTAGAGATTTCCTTCTCGATCGAAAACCGGATTGGATACCGGGTGTAGCTGTTCCCCAAGGGTGCGTGCTACGGACGCCGTGAACGCTTTACTCACCGCGCCATCGAGCTCTACCTTGACCGGCCCCGAGCCGCTACCTTCCGGAACGATGACCGAGATCGCTTTCGCGGAAACCTTGGCGATCTGTGCGCGGGTCTCTCCGAAAAACACCCGGTGCGCGTGTGCTTGAGCCGGCTCGAAACCGCTGCCCAGAATCTGAAGTCGGCCACCGGCGACGGCGTGTGGCGGACTGACACCAGAAATGGATGGGTGCGGTGAAGGCAAATCTTATTCCTAAGTCAGGGAACTCACGCCAATCATAGCATGCGGGAATCGGCCTTGCAGACGCGTGCGACGTCCCCGAGGGGCTACTGGAACTCAATGAGGTCTTTTTCCACCAGGCGCTTGAAAATGATCAGAACCTCGTCTTCCCGCATCGGGCAAATCTTGAGGATAGAGCGGACGTTCCACTCTCCGTTGACTCGAGAAAGGACGAACCCTTCGTGAGGGTCGAGCTCCAATTTGGCCAACTCGTTCAGCGACACGCTCGACAGGGGAACCCCGTCGAGCGGGATTTCGTCGACGCCCTTCGCGTCTTCCATCTCCCGCTGAATCTTCAACACGAAGAGCCGCGTACTTGTTTTGGGGATCGATGGGGGCCGCTTCGAAAGCGGAAAGCGCCTCCGAGTGCTGACCCGCGTTGAAGCACACGACACCCTGCCGAAGTTTGTCCTGGAGGTCCGCCATTTGCTGCTCGAACGGGATCTCCTCCATGGCGACCGCGACACTGATCAGTCCGCGTTGGTACAGCTCGTGGAGACGTGTGGCGGCATAAAAGTCCACCGCGTGGAGCTCGAGGGCGATCTCACCGAGATTCTTTCCCTGTGATACGAGCTCCAGTATTTTCCGATCCTCTTCAGAGAGCTCGGCGTCCTCGTCGGACTCCACGGTAAAGGTGGTAAAGCGAGAAGGAAAGACTTGCTCGATGCGGTTCCATTCATCGCTGCGTCGCGCCCCCTCGAGGATAATCGCGGTAAGCTCCAGGGGGATGTAAACCGATATGTGTTCTGGCAACCGATCGTCCTCAAAGACGAAATCGCCGTCCGGCCAGAGAAAACAGTCGTAAATGCTCATTCAGCTCTTCGTCGGTCAGCAAGCCCTGGCCAATGAGTATCTGCCCCAACGGTTCGTGACTCCGATCCTGCTGTATCAACGCTTTGAATAGCTCTTCCTCGTTGAGCTTTCCGGCGCGGATGAGGAATTGACCGAGTGTCTCTCGAGGACTATTCGAGGTGGATGAGAACGGTTGTCCATTTTTGAAGAAGAGCCGCTTCTCGATCGGCCCGCGTGTCAGGCGCAGCGTCCCGGTTTTGAGGTTAGAGCCGCACCATTGGAGGAGATCCCCCACGTGCATGGTCTTGAGGCTCCCGGCGAGGCTCATGGGAACCGTCCCTGAACGGAAAAGGAAGTGGGGGTGCTCAACCGTCCTGGTCGAGTTCGACGTTCCAATAGAGGTAGTCGCGCCAACTCTCTGGCACCTCCCGCAGTCCGATCGTTATCCGAATCGACGGCAAAAACGTCGGGCGTTTGGGCTGACGGACGAGGCGAAGGCCGGCCTCCGCGGGCGTCTTGCCACCTTTGAGTCGGTTGCAGTCGATGCAACATGTAACGATGTTTTCCCAGTCCTTGCGGCCACCCCTGGAGACCGGGATGACGTGATCGAATGTCAGCTCAAGGCTGGGCAATCGTCGAGCGCAATACTGGCAACGGTACTTGTCTCGAAGATAGATGTTGGCACGCGAAAAAGGCACGCGATGAAAACGTCTGGCGATCCGGACGCGATGAAGGAGCCTCAAGACCGAAGGCAGTTTGAACGTGATGGAGACGCTGCGAACGTCGCGATCGTACGCCACGACCACCTCCACCTTGCCCTTGGTAAGGAGGGTGATGGCCTTCTGCCAGGACACGACCCGGAGCGGTTCATACGTGGCATTGAGGAGGAGCGTTTGTTCCATGACTTACCGCTCCTCGGGGCCGCCACGCACACGACGAGGATTGCCTGACGAGAAGCGAGTGAACTCCCGGTCGTGGGACTTAGTTGGACCTTCCGCGGGCTTGATGACCCTCCGCTAGAGTAACCCCTTCAAGGAGGTGAACCCGTAACTTCTTCATGTTCCGCCATAAGTGGCCGGATTGTCAAGCTCGCTACCCTGGAGCCGCAGCAGTAGGATGAGTGTTCGGAGGGTGATAGTGACTTCGCCGAAGGTTCAGATCGCGGTGGTCGGTGCCGGTGAGTGCGCCGAGGAGGTCGCTCGCCAGGCCGAAGAAGTGGGTCGAGCCATTGCGCGGGCCGGAGCGGTATTGGTCTGTGGGGGACTTAGGCGGCGTGATGGAGGCGGCCGCTCGGGGAGCACGCGCCGAGGGAGGTTTTAACGCTGGGTCTCCTGCCCGGCGTTCTCAAAGACCAGGCCAACGCCTATATCGAGTGTGCGGTTGCGACCGGCCTGGGACATTTTCGCAACTTCCTGATCACCCAGACCGCCGATGCCGTCGTGGCTGTGGCCGGAAAGCACGGGACGCTCTCCGAGATTGCGATGGCCCTGACCATGGGGAAGACCGTGATGGGACTGGGCAGCTGGGAGGTCAAGGGCGTGGTGAAGGCCAGCTCCCCGGAGCAAGCCGTGAAGCTGGCGCTTGGGACGGCCATCCCCCGGGAAATTACTTAGTGCGCGCGGGGCCCCACCCCCGCGCGCTGGCCCTCGCTCTTCGCTCGGGCCAAAAACCACGGCCGGGTTTCCTTGCGCATGTGCTTCGCAACGCAATTCCTCCCGGCCGGCGGGCCTCCGGCCCGTCAGCACTTCGCCGCTACAGGTACTGGCGATACATCGGATTCGACATGCAATACTCGCGTATCGTCCCAACAATTAACTTGGAGTCTTCCACGGAAAGGCTCTGGAACCGCAATCCTGCCCCAGGAGGAAGGCTGTGGACGGGATGTTTTTGGTCCCGGTTGACGTAAACCACGATCGCCTGGACCTCGAGGAGTCGATCGTTGCCGGGGACGCGAAACTTAAGAACGACTTCACGACCCTCCGAGGGTAAGTTGTCCGCCGTCACATAGACTCCTGCGATCGAAAGGTCGATCAAGAAAGCGGGTTCCTCCTTTCCGCCGTTGGAAAATGTGCAGCGGCGGACAAAGGGAATTCTGAGTGATCTCCGGGTAGTTGTTCTCGCTCTCAATAGCGTTACTCCCGGCCGATCGTGCCGGATCCGAGGTCCAGACCGCCTTCGAGACCAGTCAATGTGCGCAATCCTCTTCCTGCCCGTCCTGTCTTCCTTTCATCCTAAGAGGGGGGTGCAGTGAAGGTCAAAAACGCGTTCAGGAAGTTCCTTGCGCTTCGGCGTAGGCCACC
This sequence comes from Candidatus Marinacidobacterales bacterium, assembly GCA_965219415.1. Classification (GTDB taxonomy): domain Bacteria; phylum Acidobacteriota; class Vicinamibacteria; order Marinacidobacterales; family DATDRI01; genus CBDCNP01. Next base: position 3,385,035 of record CBDCNP010000002.1, on the reverse strand, counting down.
GCCGAGTCCTCGTCCGGGAATATCTTGAAGACTTTGTCGAGCCGAACAACCTTGAGGAGCCTCAAGATACGCTCGGAAGGGTTGACCAAGATCACATGCCGATCCTCTCCTGCGAACTTGGAGAGGTATCCGATGAGCTCACCGATTCCCGTGCTGTCGATGTAGTTGATCCTGGTGAAATCGATCAGGATGTTCGTCGTTTCGTTCAGAAGGACTTTCTCCAATGTTTGCGAGAAAAACTCAGCGCTCTCTCCCAGCCTAATGGCTCCCTCAATGTCTAGGATGGTTAGGTTACTGCGAGAGCGTTTTTCAATGATCAAGAAAAGGCCTCCCGCTCGAGCGCACGACGGCGTCGTGGTGTGGGCAGAGAAATTCTAGCGCCGAGCGAGAGAAGGTGTCAACCGGCGTCCTGCCGCGTTCGATAGTGGCACCGAACCTCTACTGGACGCCCATCATGATCTAGCGGTCGCGCCTGGCCAACTCCGGTTGTGGCAAACCGTGAATCGGCGGCCGTCACGATCTAGCGGTCGCGTCCTGCCGCGTTCGATAGTGCCGCCTGGCTAGCTCGATATTGGCAACTGGATGTTTTGGCGCCAGTCAGAATCTAAGGGCGCGTCCCCCCCTGTGCTACGATCGCGACCGATGCCCGCCTCTAGTCTCCACCCCCGCCGCTTTCTCGTGGGGGCCGGGCTCGCAGTATTCATCGGCGTCGCCTCCCCGTGGGCCGGAAGTCTTCCTAATTACATCGGCGGATTCCTCCTGGAGTTGCGAGACGCGGATCGCCAGCGGATACCGAGGCTCGAGGCGTCGGGGATCGCCTACTTTCAGGGCCGACTCGTGGTCGTCGACGATATATTGACCTCCCTCTTCGTGTTCGATCGCCTGGGGATTCTCTCGCAGACCCTAACCCTGGGAGGGTTTCCTGCTGAGGGCGCCAAGTTCGAAGACTTGGCGTTCGACGAGGTCTCTCAGAGCTTCTTCGCTGTGGGCTCCCATTCGGGATGGGAACAGGACCGGCTGCAGGCCACAAGCGTCCTTCTTCGGTTTCGGCTCAGGGAAGGGGGTGGAGGACTGGAGCCCTACGCGAACCGCATCGAAACCTTTCCACTCTACAAGAGCTTCGAACAGCTGGGGCTCTGGCGTCCGAAGGGCATGAAGATCGAGGGCCTGGCCTTCGACCCGTTATCGTCGGAGCTTTACGTGGGCCTTCGGGAGCCGACCGACCGGGCTCGCGTTTACCGGCTCTCGCTTTCCGAGTTGGAGGATGCGGCACGGGGCGGGCCACCAGCCGAGCTCGAGTTGGCCGTGAGCTTCGATGCCGGGATGATCGACGATACGCCGTTTTGTATTTCATCGCTTCTGTGGGTTCCCGAGCGTCACGGGCTCTTGATCGGCACCAGCACGGAAGACGAGACGACGCACCTTTTCCTGGGTAACCGTCTATGGTTCTACTCGACCACGGGTCGAGTAGAGCTCCTCCAAGACAGGTTCGACCGGGGCAAAAAGACAGAAGGCCTAGCGGCAGGTGGCGATTACTTGTACATCAGTTACGACAATGACCAGGACGACACCGAGCTGCCGAGCTACCTGCGCACTTTACCCATGAACAGTCTCTTCGGCCCCGACCAAGGCCCGCCCAAGGAGTGAAGCGCCACCGTGGTCACCGAAAAACTCAATCGCGCTGATGTCGAGAGGAGGGTCTTGCAGGCGTTGGGTGAGCTCCTGAACGATTTGGGGGGAGGCCGTGCGCTCGCGGCGGTGGAGCTCGAAGCCTCGTTCGAGAGAGATCTCGGTCTGGGAAGCCTAGAGCGAGTAGAGCTGCTCACCCGACTCGAGAGCGCCTTCGCGGTAGAGCTTCCCGAATCTGCCTTGGCCGAGGCCGAGACGCCCGCCGACCTCGTTGAATCCGTCCTCTCGGTGGAAGCTCCCATAGCCAACGAAAGAGTGGAATCGTCGCCGCCACCGGCCCTTGCCAGTGCATCGCTTTCCGTTGAGACGGAGACGCTCGTCGAAGTGCTTCGTCTCCGAGCAGAGACGGAGCCGCAAAGAGCCCACATTCTTCTTGAGAGCGAGCGCGGCAGGGAGGAAGTCATTCGTTACGGTGAACTTCACCGGGGGGCTTGCGACGTAGCCGCTGGGCTCATGGAAAGAGGGGTCGGCCACGGGGACACGGTGGCCCTCATGCTCCCCACCAGCAGAGACTTCTTCACGGCCTTTGCCGGAATCCTTCTCTCTGGGGGTGTGCCGGTCCCACTGTATCCTCCTTTTAGCCTGGACAAGATCGAAGAGTACGTGGGTCGCCAGGTGGATATCCTCGTCAATTCCCTCGCTGGGGTTCTCATAACTGTCGAACGGGGCCGGTCGCTGGGCCATGTTTTACGGAGTCGTGCCCCAAACCTGCGTGTTGTTACGACGGTCGAGGAGCTTCAAGGAAGCCAGAACGCTGCGCCGGCGCTCTCGGTCGATCCGACTGCGCCGGCACTCATCCAGTACACCTCTGGAAGTACCGGCGATCCTAAAGGGGCGCTGCTTTCTCACCGGAATCTTCTCTCGAACATTCGAGCGATCGGCGAAGCGCTCGAATTGAAACCGACCGACGTTGGTGTCAGTTGGCTCCCCCTCTACCACGACATGGGATTGATCGGTTGCTGGCTGACTCCTCTTGTCTTCGGATTTCCGATCACAATCATGTCGCCGCTGACGTTCTTGTCTAGACCCGAGCGGTGGTTGTGGGCGATCCACTCACGGCGGGCCACTCTTTCCGCGGCGCCCAACTTCGGTTACGAGCTTTGTGTAAGAAAGATCCAGGAGGAAGCGCTCGAAGGGCTCGATCTTTCGAGCTGGCGGGGCGCGCTCAATGGAGCCGAGCCGGTCTCCGCGGACACCATCTCCCGGTTCAGTCGAAGGTTCGCGGCCTACGGGTTTGAACCCCAAGCCATGACTCCGGTTTACGGTTTGGCGGAGTCCTCGCTAGCTCTGTCCATTCCCCCCATTGGCCATGGACCCCGGATCGAGAGGATTTCACGAGACCCTTTGGAGAGCGAGATGCGGGCGATGCCCGCTTCCGATAGTGACAAGACGGCCCTCCGGTTCGTCTCCGCCGGGTCGCCTTTACCCGGGCACGAGCTTCGGGTCGTCGACGAGGAGGGCAAGGAACTTCCGGAAAGGGTCGAGGGTGCGCTTTACTTTCGCGGGCCATCCACCATGAAGGGTTACTTCCGGAACACCGAGGCGACGGAGTCGATATCGAAGCCGGATGGCTGGCTGGATTCCGGGGATCGCGCCTTCGTGGTCGAGGGAGAGTACTTCATTACTGGGCGCACCAAGGACATTATCATCCGCGCCGGACGCAATTTGTATCCCCAGGCGATCGAAGAAGCGGTTGCCGAGGTGGAAGGAGTGCGCCGCGGGTGTGTGGTTGCTTTCGGGGTTAACGATACGCGGCTCGGAACCGAAAAGATCGTCGTGGTTGCCGAAGCACGCGTCGATGGTGACGATGCGAGAAAAGGGATCGCCCTGATGATTCAGCAGCGTCTTACCGAATTGCTTGGTATCGGAGCGGATGAGGTTCTTGTCGTTCCACCACGCACCGTCCCCAAGACGTCCAGTGGGAAGCTAAGACGCTCGAGCTGCCGAAAGCAGTATTTGAGAGGGGAGCTCTCACGCAAGAACCGAGGAAGCCGGCTGCTGGTGTGGCAAATGGCCATCCACGCGGCGGTAATTTCCGTACGTCGCGGCTTGACGGCGCTAGGGCGGTTTGCGTACGGAGTCTATGTGCTCTCTGTGGCCGCTGCGTTTTTCCTCCCCGTCTGGGCACTTTCCTGGGTTGTTCCTAGACGGTTGTTCCGCCCCCTATCGCGAATCGGAATCCGGCTCTTCTTGTTCTCGGCGGGATACCGTCTTCGAGTAAGCGGTTTGGAACATCTAGAGGCCGCCATTGAGGGGCCCTTCGTCTTGGTCTCCAATCATGCCAGTTACATTGACCCTCTGCCTTTGCTGGCGGGGCTCCCGCTCGACTTCGCTTTCGTCGTCAAGAGCGACGCCATGACCTGGCCGTTGATGGGAAGGCTCATTGAGCGTCTCGGTCACCTGTCGGTTGAACGCGGCGACCGGAGGGGTAGCGTTAGAGACGCGGAGAAATTGGGGGATGCCTTGAAGGAAGGGTTCTCGATTTTCTTCTTCCCAGAAGGAACTTTTACGCGCGCCACAGGATTGCGTCCCTTCAAGATGGGTGCCTTCAAGCTTGCGGCCGAGTCGGGCCGGGCCATTGTGCCGATAGCGCTGGTGGGAACGCGACGTTTTTTGAGAGACGAAACGTGGCTTCCTCGCGCCAGCGAGCTCGCGATTGTAGTGGAGGCCCCGCTTCTCGCTCGGGACGGCTCGCTCGCCGAGATGGTTCGATTGCGAGACCAGGCAGCGGAGCAAATCGCACGCCACGTTGGCGAACCGCGGCTCGGTTTGGTTTCTGCCGGACTTCCGGTGTCCTAATGTGAAGCTCTTGTTCCTTTATTCCCTCGCCCCCGTTGGGGGAGACTGCGGACGCCAAAATAGGGAGGAGCTATCAATCAAGGCAGCCAGGCGTCGGGTGAGGGGGTCGGGCTAGGCGATATTAGTCGGAACCGCTTTGGATCGCGTCCACTTCTATTTCGATCAGCATGTCTTCATGGATGAGAGAACGGACCTCTACCATGGAAGTCGCGGGTGGATGCTCGGCGAAGAACTCTCGGTGGGCCCGGCCGTATTCTTCCCAACGACCGATATCGGTTACGAACATTCGAGTGCGGACCACCGCGGCGCGGCTCACGCTGAGCTCTTGGAGCGCCTTGTCCACGATCTCGAGGCACCTCTTGGCCTGGGCGTAGGCGTCACCCACGGCGAACACCTCACCTTCGTCATCGACCGGCGCGGTGCCGGAAATGAAAATTTGAGCTCCCGCCTTCACGGCACGGCAATATCCGACCTTCGACTCCCAGGGGGCGCCGGAGAAGACGCGTTTGGATGGTTGTGCATCCACGGCAGCATTCTAGCAGGTGCCGTTGACGCGAGCCTCCACCGAACGGATGCGCCACCGCTCTGAAACATCAACGAGCTAGTTGGGATTGTCATCTCCTCGATCTTCGCGTGGGACTCCGTTTCGAAAGACCGCCACCGTGCCCGCAGTCGAGTTCGTGACCGCGATGTCCAGCAAACCGTCGCCGTTGAAGTCGGCAGCGGTGATTCCAGTGGGCGCGTCCCCGGTCAAATAACTCTGGCGAGAGCTGAAGTCGATGTCCCCCGCGCCAGCCGAGCGGTTGAAGAGTATTGAGACACTGTCACTATCCTCGTCGGCGCTGGCTAGATCCAGCTTGCCGTCGAAATTGAAGTCGCCGACCGCGGCGTCCTGTGCTCTTTCACCGGTCGAGAAGCTTATCGCCGGCTCGAAGCTGGAAATTCCGGCTGTGGAAACATTGCGAATCACGGAAAGGGAGTCGCTGCCTTGGACAGCGCTGGCAAGATCCAACTGATCGTCTCCGTCGAAGTCGCCAGCCGTCACGCCGGTCGGCCCGCCACCCACGAGGTAGCTGTCTCGCCTGGTGAAAGCGATCTGCCCCAACCCCCCCGATGCATTCAGGTAGACGGAAAGGGTCGAGCTGCCCCAGTCTGACGTCGCGAGATCGGTCATCCCGTCGGCGTCGAAGTCGGCGGCGACGACTCCGAATGGCACCGCGTTCGATTCGACAGCAATCGGCAAGTCGAAGTCGATCACACCTACACTCGGGGATGCGTTTCGCAGTACCACTAGGTTGTAGTAGAACCCGTCCACGGTAGCGAGATCCGTTCTCCCGTCACCGTCGAAGTCACCAACCGTAACCGTGCGAGGGGCGTAACCGAAGCTCTCGAAATCGACTCTCGGCTCGAAGGAGATGGCGCCAGGCCCGGTGGAGGTGTTTCTGAACACCGAGAGCGCGTCCTGCCCCCCGAGGTTGGATGTGACTAGATCCACTTTGCCGTCACCGTCGAAGTCTGCCGCGGTGATGTCCCAAGGGTTGCTACCGGCCTCCCAATTCAGCTTGTCGGCAAAGGCGATGTTCGCCCCAACCCCCACATTGCGGAGCACGGGGACGGTACTGCTTCCGGTGTCGGCGGTGGCGATGTCCACTTTCCCGTCACCGTCGAAGTCGCCGTGAGTGATACCCCGTGGTTCTTCGTTGGCGGAAAAGTTCGCGCGACGATCGAAGCCTCCCCCCCTGACGGTGACGTATGTGAAGTCGTCCGCCCCTGTGTTCATCGAGCTCCCGTCGGCATTGGCGACAAGGACGTCGACCGTGCCTTGACCCGGTGGCGAGAGAGCCACGATCTGGGTATCACCCAAAACCGAAAAGTCCAATGCATGGACTCCACCGAAGGTCACCGAAGTCACCGGCGGCTGGCTGAACCTTGTTCCTGTAATCACGACCGCCGTCGTTCCGACCCTAGGGCCGCGTTTGGGCAAGAGCCCGCCCACGTTGGGCGCTCCCGGATTCACTGGGAGAAATACGTATTCGTTGGAGTCGTGGGTTTCACTGAGACCGGAAACGTTTCCAACTCTCACGTGGACGGCCCCGGTGCCAACAGGTACGGTTGGCGAAACCGCGTCGATTCGGCGGTCGTCCACCACGGTGAAGGAGGAAGCGGCATGATCGCCGAACGTCACTTCAGTTACAGTAAACCCCTCGACCTCGAAGTTTCGTCCGCTGAGCTTTACCGGAGCCCCTCCCGACTCCGGGCCGGACGCGGGTGCGACGAAGTCCACGAGTGGTACGCTCCAATGACCTCTTTGGGCACAGAGGATGGTGGCCCGCCAGTCTTCGTGTTTGTTGTGGCTTCGGAAATCGGCCTCGACGTGCCAGGTACCGTTATGGACTGCCGCTTGCATCAAGAAGAGCCGTTCATCCCGCCCCTTATTTCCCTCATCGATGTCCCCATCGTGTCCATACATACCTACGATACCGCAGCCGTATTCACTGAAAGGGATTCCGGTGTCGTACGGCACGCCGCCGCCGGCAAAGTAGGTCCCTTCGTTGCGGGGTAGGTCTTGAATTAGAAACGGTTTCCAAGGCACGACATCACCCCGTGAGGTTAGATCGTTGCTCACACAGAGGACATCGATATCCCAATTCTCGTGTTGATTGTGACTTCTAAAGTCGGCCACTATGATCCATCGAGCCAGACCTCCGGGATTCTCGGGGCGGAGATAAAGCCGGATAATGTCTCCGCTGCCGTTCTCCTGAGGATCTCCACCATGGGTGTTCATACCGATGGCGCCACAGCTGTAATCCCGGACGAGGATTTGGGTATTGAGGGTGGTGCCGGCCTGGCCGTTCAAAGAAAATCGCTGCCGAAAGATCGGCTTCATTGGCTCTGGCCCATTAGCCGCCGCGAGCGCCGCGCTGATACAGAGAACCTTGACCTCTTGCCAGTTCTCCTGTCGCGTATCGAGCCGGTATTTGTATTCGGTTGCGGGAATCTGAAGACTTCGATCTCCCGTCCTGACGTCCGAATGAATACGCCAAGTTCCATAGGTCGGCTCGACATAGGCTCGTACGATGGGGAAATCCGCTGCGGGAACCCCAAATCCACTAAGATCCCAGTCGAAGAAATCGCCCCCGAAGGCTGAAAACCCCACGACACCGCAAACGAAGTCAGAGACCGGAATTTGGGTGTCCTTTTGGACCTCCCAGGGCGCGTCCTCGGCCCGGGTGAACCCGGTAAAGGTCTTGATGAATGCATGCTCGTTGTGAGGACGAAGGTGTCGTCTTCGTCGAGACAGTTGTTAACGCACTGGTTGCCGAAATCGAAGCCATCGTAAACCTGGACCGGTTGGTCGAAGAGCACAACGTAACTCCCGCCGGCCGGTGACGTGATTTGCCAGCCCGGGTCGTTCGAGAGCTGAGTCACCGTATAGGAACCGTCCAGAAGCGACGGAACCCCATTTAGGGTCGGGGCGTAAAGCTCGTACTCGCCTTGGGCATTGGTGACCGAGATGAGGTCGCCAGCATCCATAGCTTGGTTCCCGTTGACGTCTAGATAGACGTTCCGGCCTACCAACGTGGACTCGAAGGGGAAATCGTAGAGGCCATCCCCATCGAGCGAATCATCCCAAACGATGCCTCTGACCACCCGGCCCGGTATGGGTTCCAGGTTCCAGTGCTCTGGAGTCCAGTTTGGCGTCTGGCTCCAGGGGAAGTCTTCCGCCAGCGTAGCCGTCCACTGCCCGGTGCCCCAGCTCTCCATCGCCTCCCAGGCATAGTCAGGCCATTGATCCATGACCTGCCAGGCGGCCTCTGGCCATTGTGTCGCTGCTTCCCAAAAATCATGGGCGACGGTAGGTTTCGGCGCTTGCGCCTGGCGCTGCGCCCGCTCGAGCGCGCGTCGCCTGGTTGGCTGAATCGGTAGGATGCCATCCGGCAGTTTCTGAAACTGTTGGTTGGGGGCGACCTTGTTTCTCGTCATGATGTAGATCGCCGCCCACGCCGTAGGACCCAGCAGCCTAAGTTTTTGCTGGATGAAGTCGATTCGGGGGACTTGGTAGGAAGTTTATCCCGGGATCGAACAGCAGCGTGCCGATCTGCTGTCGATTCAACTCCACCGATGCTCGAAATGAAAGCTGAGCCGCTATCAGGGCTCCGACCGGCGTCGTGACGTAGGGCGCGAGTGTTTCGGCAACCCAAAGCTGAAAGGCGAAGTAGTCCGGATCCGGCTGCTGCGGAGGCACGAGCTGCTCCGGAAAGCTGTAGCTAAAGAGATCGCCGCTCAAATCGTCGACCGTAGGGAATGGGACCGCGCTGTCCACTTGATTGACCCGCGGAGGATCGCCGTAGACGATCGGCGCAATGACCGGCGCCGAGTGCTTGAAGTCGGCGCGGTCGGCCCCCAAGATGGATTCGTAAGTGGAAAGATAAGACGACTTCACCCACGCAGGATTGTGGTTTTGCAGGTTGCGCTGCTTGTCGGTCGGAGGCAAGAAGGCTTCACCGGCGAGGCTGGCGAGATCCGCCGACGTGATGTAGTGCGTAACCGCCTCCGCCCTGAACCGATCGAACCGGGAGGCCCCGTCACGGGAGATGCCAGGGGTGTTGAAAGTAACGATATCGCCTAACGAGCCTTCGAAGAGCGACTGCGTGTAGTAGGCTGCGATCCATTGCGCGAGAGCGTCGCCTAAGCTATGTCCGGTGATGTGATGCTTGACCTGGAGAGACTCTTCCGGACTCCGGAATTCATCGAGCCACCTCTCCATCAGGAACCGGCTCGCATTGAATTGACCCCAGCCGACGCCGCTCGGGTCGAAGTCAGTAAAGAGGTCTTGAATTTTGGCGGGCTCGGTGCCTCGCAACGCGAGCACCGGTGGCCGATCGAGGTCGCGAACCGTGATCACCCGGTCCTCCCAAAAGCAGAGGTCACCGCCCGGTCCACCGTTGGCCAGGCGCCATTCGACACGCAACGTAAACGTCTCGTCGGAGGTCAAGCCCAGCCCCTGAAAGTCTCCCGGACCACTATGGAACCGGCTCACGACATAACCCAGGCCGTCCAGACCGTAGAGAAACAAGGTGTCCTCGAGGTTGTCTCCCGGCTGTGACTCATAGGCGGCGACGCGCGCGAAGATCTCTAAGATCTCGTGAAAGTCGTTCCTCGGCAACGGCTCGGCTCTTGCCACGAAACCAACGAGCGGCAACGAATCGCCGTCTTGGAGCAGTGCGGGGGGAAGGTCGAGCCCGAGCAAGATGTCTTCACCCTCTGTGGTAGTGCCAGGAGTAATGAAGTAGTCGACCCAGAGGCTTCTGCCAGAACGATTGGTAATCAAGACCGGGTCGAGGGTGTCGACGCCTCCCTGTACCAAGACGTAACGGGGTGAATCGTCCCTCGGATCACAGTAAGGACCAGCTTTCGACGGCGCGCCCGCGGACACGCTCGCTACCGACAGGAACATGGAAAGAAGCAGGTACTCCGGAATGTCCACTCGCATGTGCTCTCTCACTCTTGTTTGCCTCACCTAAGCCGGCCTTGCTGCGGCCGCCCTTCGCTCGGTAAGGCTTGCGCGGGCTCCGTCGGCAGGGGAGCAATCGGTGCTGGATTAAGCCAGCTGGGGGAGTTCCGCCGCTCCGAGGGCTGTCACTTCCTTAGTGCAGTCCAAGGCCCCTAAGTTCCCTTGATTTTGGCTTTGAGCGGCAACTTCGAGGGTTGCGGTGCGGAGGAAATTACTTACTGCGCGCGGGCCCCCACCGCCGCCTGGCTAGCTCTTCGCTCGCGCCCGAAACCACAGGCAGGTTCCCTTGCGCGTTGTCCTTCGTAACGCAATTCCTCCTGCCCGGGCGCGCCCTAGCGGCCGCTCGACTCAGCCGCGTGGAGAATCACTCTGACGGCTTCGTCGGGGGAACTCGCTGGCACCACACCCTCGACCTCTCAGCTGCCGAGGGCCTGGCTGGCCCTCAATTCTTGAGCTCTGCTTTGATGTCCAGGTTGCGGATGAGACGATGAAGGTAGTTGGGATGAAGCCCGAGGAATTTTGCGGCTTCGGTGTAATTACCGCCAGATTGTTTGACCGCCTCGAATGATCAATTCCTTTTTCTTCTCGCTGATCGCATCGTGGTACTTCGTCAGGGAAGTACCGGCTGGGGACCAGTTTCGGTCAGCGTTTCCGGCAAGTCCTCCGGCAAGATCACATCGGTCGAGCCTAGGACGACCGAGCGTTCAATGGCGTTTTCCAGTTCTCTGATGTTGCCCGGCCAACGATAGCGTTCCAACATCTTTACCGCTTCGGTCGAGAGGCCGGTAACCCGTCGCTTCGTTTTCCCGCTGTACTTCGATGTGAAATAGCTTGCAAGCGTCGCGATGTCTTCGCGACGCTCGCGAAGGGGCGGCAGCGTGATGGCCACGACGTTGAGGCGATGGAAGAGATCTTCACGGAAGGCCCCCTTCTTTACTTCCTCCGCCAGATCGCGGTTGGTGGCGGCGACGAGCCGGATGTCCACTCGAATGGTCGCGTACCACCCACCCGGTCGAACTCGCGATCCTGCAGCACCCGTAGCAACTTCACTTGGAGAAGGGCGGGAAGTTCGCCAATCTCATCCAAGAAAGCTGTTCCCCCGTTGGCAATTTCTAGCTTGCCCTTCTTCTGAGCGATGGCTCCCGTAAAGGCTCCCCTCTCGTGTCCGAAGAGCTCACTTTCCAGGAGGTTTTCCGTCAGGGTCGCGCAATCTATCTTCACCAGCGGCTTTCGCGCCCGACGGACGCCTACGTGGAGCTGACCGAGCAAAGAATTGCCGAGGAGCTTGCGGGCGGAGAAGAGTTCTTGGTGATGGATTTCTTGCCGCCCGCCGATGCAAGCCGGGCCCGGGAGGTGGCGCTTTCTGGAGAGGTCTTCGTTTTGAAAATGGAGACTCGCAACGAGGAAGGTCGGAGGGTCGAGGTTCCGGACGGCATGATCCATCACTGGTATGGATCCGTCTTCGTGCCCGGAGCGGCGCTAGGGGACGTCGTCGCGTGGGAGCAGAGCTACGATCAGCACTCGGATTACTTCGACGAGGTTGTCGAGTCACGACTGCTGTCCCGCGAAGAAGATATCTTCAGTGTCTTCCTCAAATTGAGACGCAAGAAGGTCATTACCGTCCAGTACAACACCGAACACCTCGTGGTCTACGCAAACTACGGACCGACGCGGGCTGCTAGTAAGAGTGAGTCGACTCGAATCGCCGAGCTCGAAGATCCCGGAACGCCCCGAGAGCGGGAGAGGTTACCCGGACAGGACAGCGGCTTCCTCTGGAAGTTGAATTCCTACTGGCGATTCGAGGAGCTACCCGACGGCGTTATGGTCGAGGGGATGTCCCGCCGGATGTTGAATTTGGGGTAGCGGCGGCTCCTTGGCCGGCCTAAGAATAGGTCTGCCAATAAACCGTCTCCAGAGGGGGACAAGGAGCCACCAATGCCTAGGAAATCAAAGAAGCCAGTAAGAAAGCAAACGCACTCGTCTACGGGCAAGGTAGTTGGCCAAGTCGGTCAGATACTGCTACCGATGATAGCTGGGATCGCGGCCACGAAGGCGGAACTGACGGAATGGGTGTACGAGCAAGGACTGACAGCTCTGCACCTACTGCTCAGAGAGGACGCCGAGGAGATCGCGGGGCTCAAGGGCAAGCACGAGAAGGAGCGAACTCATAACCCACTGGGGGAGCACGAACGGAGAGCTGAGCTTCGGTGGTCGTCGCATCCAAGTGTCGCGACCTCGAGTTCGCTCGAAGTCGGGCGAGGAGGCGTCGCTTCCACACTTCGAAGCCTTCCGCGAAGAAGACCCGCTTCCAGAGCGAGTGTTGAATCAGATCTTGGTGGGGGTATCGACCCGAAATTACGAATCGAGTCTGAACAAACCCGCGGCCAAGTTGAAGTCTCGTGGCACGAGTAAGAGTGCCGCCAGCCGTCACCTCGTGAGCCAGACGACTAAGAAGCTCGAGGAATACCTGTCTCGGCGGCTAGAGGAGTTCGAGCTTGCGGCACTGATGCTGGATGGCCTTGAGGTGGCCGGACAGACCGTCGTCGTAACTCTAGGTATCACAATAGATGGAACGAAGGTGCCCCTGGGTATATGGCTGGGCTCGACGGAGAACTCTCGGGTGTGCACCGCGATGTTGCAGGACCTTCTCGAGCGGGGCTTGCGCGTCGATGAGTCGATTCTCTGCGTAGTGGACGGAGGCAAAGGCATCCGCAAGGCACTCGTCGACGTTTTGGGGGACCTCGCGGTCATCCAAAGGTGCCAGATCCCATAAACTCCGGAATCTTCGCTCGTACCTTCCCAAGTCTCGTCACGCCTACGTACTCCAGACGATGAAGGAAGCCTACAAGTGCAAGAGTGCCGACAAGGCGCGCAAGCGACTTCAGGCATTGGTGTCGTGGCTCGAGCGAAACGGCTACGACGAAGCTGCCGGAAGCCTTCGTGAAGGGATGGAAGAGACACTCACGGTCGTGAAGCTCGCGCTGCCCGCCTTACTTCGCCAGTCTCTTGCCACGACGAACGCCATTGAGAATCTCAACGGAACCATTCGCAGAGTATCGAGAAACCTCAAGCGTTGGAAGAGTCCTTCCATGGTTCGCCGATGGACCGCTCTTGGCGTCGTCACCGCGCAGAAAAAGTTCCGGCGTATCAAAGGCTATCGCCATATGGGCGCTTTCGTTCACGCGCTTAGAAGCAAACAGAAATCTCTTGACAGCGATGAGTTTGCTGCCTAAGAGTATTCACAGGTGCCGCCGCTACCCGACCAAATTCAACAGCGGCCGGGACATCCCCATGGTCGAGTGCGAATCGGTGAGCTTGAGTCGAGGTATACCTTCCGGCCTTGCGTGGATGCTTCGGACGTATGTGGAGTCGGTGCCGAGGGAGTCCCTCGAAAAAGCTTTGCTACCCATCCAGCGCAGTTTGGGTAAGGCGTCCAATGAAAAGGACGGCGAGTAGGTGGATCGGATAGGCCTCTATCTGATCGGATAGTCTCCGGTTTTCTCCCACCGTTCGGCGATTCCAGGTTAGCGCGCCAATCCCCTACTGTTGAAGGGAATTAGTGGATCGGCGTGCTAAGTGCGCCAAGGGCCGCTAGGTGGTATGCCCATTGCAATCTACTCGGCTGGACGCGGCATCTTCGCCCGGCCGCAGAGAAGGAGGACAGGAATGAAGGAAACAAACGTCGGTCATTCCCGAGAGAACACAAGCCTGACCGCTGGAGTCGAGAAACGGGCCCTGGTCTGGTTGGCTCGCCGCGCGCCGTCTTGGGTGAACTCCGATCATCTGACGCTTTTGGGGCTGGCCGCGATGTTTCTGGGTGGTTTCAGTTACTGGGCCGCGCAGTGGAATCCGTACTTGCTTTTCGGGGTCTACGCGGATTCGTGTGGGTTGAAAACTGCATTTCTGGGTAATAGCGGAAGGAAAGCCGCCACGATCTTCAGCTTGAGATATTCCTCGTCGCGATAGCCGTAGGCGCGTCGTTGCAGAACACGGATTTTGTTGTTGACCCCTTCAACTAGGCCGAGACTGACTTTGTTCTCCGGATGACAGTAGGAGGCGATACCATCCCAATGGGACTCAATCATACCGGCGAACTTCTGGTACGGATGCAGGCGTTGCCATTTGAGGCTGTCTTTCCAACGGGTGAAAAAGGCGCGAGCGCCGCGTTCGGTGCGGTAATCCCAGAGTTGCCCGAAGGCCTCCTTCAAAATATAGGCGGTGTTCAGGCGCCGGTTGGCCTGGAGCAACTTTTTGAGTGCGCGGCGACCGTCTAGGCTCAGGTTCTCCCGCCGGGAAAGCAAAGTGTAACGCTGCCCCTTGATGTACGACCGGTCCTTGCCGCTGAGGCGTTTGTACTCACCGCGCCGGACCTCATCGAGGGCCTTTGACAGATGACGCATGATATGAAACTTGTCGGAGATGATCCGCGCATTAGGCGCGTTGTGAATCACCGAGTTCCGGAAGGGCTTCCACATATCCATGGCGGCCAGCTTGATACGGGCGCTTTTCTTTCCGCCCAGCGCCTTGAAGAACAAATCGATGTCGGTTTCTTTGCGACCCTCACCGCCCACCCAGATGGGACGCGCCCGCTCCAAGTCGCTGACAATGACGCGATAGTTATGTCCCTTGCGGATGGAGATCTCATCGACACCGATGGCCCGAGGCGCCGGTAGCCCCGCCCGGTCGACCTGCTCTTGCATGTAGAGCGTATCCAGAGCCTTCACCGTACCGTGGTGCAGACGTTCCATCTCGGCCACCGCCTTGTTCGGCATATCCCGGCACAGCTTGGGTCAAGTCTTAATTTTCCTGTCAAATCTCCGTACGGTTCCCCGCGCTCGGTTAAGCTGCTGATTCCTCCGACGTGCCTTGCGGGAGAAGCTCGTTGCGAAGCTCCTCGACTTTCCTAGCGGCGAAGACATCCATCCTCACGCCGCGCCATTTGTTTGCGGCGGCCAAGAGCACAGCGAACGAGAGTTTCATCGCGGCCTCCTCGGTGAAGAAGTGAGGAATGACCTTTGTGCGACGTTTGTGCTCTCCGAACGTGCGCTCAAGTAGATTCGACGTGCGAAGCCTTTTGTGATGCGCCGCAGGAAGGCGTAGCGCCTGAAGACATGCTTCGAGGGTCTCTTCCATGCACTTCATCGCGCTCGGGAATCGTTGACGGTACCGAGCGATCACCTCCCGACCCTTCTTCAGCCCTTGCTCGTAGCTGTTCGCATGGAACGACTCAAGGATGGCCGCCTTGAGTTCGTCGCGCACTTCCTTCGGAGCCTTGCCCAGGATGTTCTCGAGGCGGTGCTTCTGGCAACGTTGCTTGAGGCTTCGAGGGAAGACCTCTGCGATCGCTTTGAGCACTCCAGGATTCCCGTCCGTCACGATGAGCAACGGCTCCCTCATTCCTCGGGCCACTATCTCCTGCAAGAACCCCTTCCAGTTCTCGTAGGATTCTCGGTTGCCGACACCGATATGAAGAAGAACTCGCGTCCCATCAGCGCGATAGCCGGTCGCAACGAGGATGGGCTCTTTCCTCTCCGCTCCTTGGTGGTAGCGCAGGTACGTGCCGTCGAGCTCGAGATACAACAGCTTCTCGTTCGAGAGATCCCGTTTTCGAAACGCCTCGAAATCCTCCGACAGACACCGTGTGACCCGGCTCACCACCGACTTCGAGACACCCGTGCCGCTCAGCACGTCCGCGAACGTCGCCTCAATGTCACGCGTCGACATCCCGTGGACGTACATCCGCGCGATCAGTTCATCGAGTTTCTCGGTCCGGCTCACGTAGGCGTCGAGAATCTTTGACTGAAACACCTTCTCTGTTTCTCGTACCCGCGGCACTTGCACCGTCACCGCTCCCTCGCCCGTGAGGACCCGATGCGACTCATACCCGTTGCGTCGTCCCTTCTCCTTCGTCGTTGCCGGAGCGTTCTCATAGTAGTTTCGACCCAACGCCTCCGTCACCTCGCGCTCCAACGCATATTGAAGCATCATCTGAGCTCCCGACCGGACGATCTCCGAGAGATTCATCTCCCCAAATACCAGTTGTTCCTCGAACTGCTTGAGCAATCGCTGACTCGGTAGTACCTTTCCCATGATGTATGGTTCTCCTTTTCTGTCCCCATGACGGGGACGGGTTTGAGCTTGGGGAACCATACATCGTTTTTCTTTGACAGGAATCTTAAGACATCACCCACAGCTTGCCCACATGCGTCGCAAAACGCTGGGTGTAGCGCGAGTTGTTCGCCAGCCAGTCTAGGTGTTCTACATGCACACCGCCGCACCCAGAACAGTTGACGCGCCAACGCTCGTATTCCAGATAGATCCGCCAGCCTGCCAACGACAGGTCGCGGACCCGGCACACTTGCTTGTCATAGCGCCCCCGGCACCGTTGCCCACAGTAAGAGCACACAGCTGTTTTTTTCGCCTCTTGAGCTGGATGACGCGGGCGTATCGGTCACCGAATAGACCCTTCAATCCGGCACCAACCACGAAACCTGGCAGCGCAAACAGCGAGCGGATCGACTGGGAATTTTTCACTCGGTTAGCCTATCCTAAAAATGGACCACTTTTCAGCACCTGATGAAGTACTCGATACCTTTTCCACACAATGAGTTACACTGTTTTTCCGTCAGAACTTACCCACACGAATCCGCGTAAACCCGCTTTTCGGAGTCGTCATCGCCTTGGTGCTCAATTGGTTAGGTGACAGCCTGGACGGTACTCTGGCTCGAGTCAGGGACCGGCAGCGACCTCGTTACGGGTTTTACGTCGATCATGTCGTGGACGTCTTCGGGGCGGCGGCGGTGCTCATTGGCTTGGCCCTTTCCCCGTACATGAGCTCGATGGTGGCCTTGGGGCTCCTGCTCGTCTACTTAATGCTCTCCGCTGAGATTTACTTGGCCACGCACACCGTTGGGACTTTCAAGATCTCCTACTGGATTTTCGGAGGGACGGAGTTACGCATCCTTCTAGCCGCCGGGACGGTGTACGCGCTCTATCGTCCCGAGGTGGCGTTGGCCGGATCGACCTATCTTCTCTTCGATGTGGCTGGGGTCATAGCCATCGCTTGCATCGGTGTGACGCTTCTCGTTTCGGTGTTTCGGAATACCCGAACCCTGTACCTAGCGGAGCCGCTTGCTAAATGAGGTCCCCCATGTTCAGGCGGTGGCTCAAGTTCAACTTCATTGGTGGGATGGGCGTCGCGGTACAGTTCATCGTCCTGAGTGTTCTTGCCGGTTCGGTGGGAATGCACTATCTCGTAGCAACCGCTTTTGCGGTAGAAACTGCGGTGTTGCACAACTTCGTATGGCACGAGCGGTGGACTTGGGCGGACCGCAAAGCGGCGCTTCGCAGCAGAATCATCGAGCGACTCGTGCGGTTTCACCTCGCGAATGGAGCCTTTTCCATTTTGTCCAACCTCGTGTTCACGGCAGCATTCGTTGAGTTTCTAGGCCTTCACTACCTTGTTGCGAACTTGCTCAGCATCGCAATGTGCTCCGTTCTCAATTTCCTCGTCAGCGACCGGTTCGTATTCGCCGTTCCCGCGACCAAGGCCTCACCGGCCGCCTGCGGATACCCCATGACTGACAGTAGGAGGGTTTGTGACTAAGAAGTCTCTTAGACCTTTATTCCCTCTCCTTGCTTTTTTGCTCTTCCTATTGCCGTCGCTCGTGTCGGCGACGCAAGCCGACGAATCGGCCACCGCGCCAATCCTGGAGCGCATGGCCGAGGCGTCCCGAGCTCTGACCAGCCTCGAAGCCGATCTCGTACAAGTGAAGTCGTACCCGCAACTGTCGTTGACCGACCCGCCGGAAATCGGACGGATCCATCTCGAGCGAGCGAAGGCAACCCGGATGCGACTCGAGATCACCGAGCCTGAAAGCCGAATCGTCGCGGTGGACGATGGCGAATACGTTCTGTATCAACCCAAGATCCAAGCAGGCGATAGTGGGCAAACTGGATCCCAATGCGAGCCGCGGTCGAAACGGGTTCCTGGCATTCTTGGTGGGCGATCTCTCAGACGCCGAAGAGGATTTCGAGATTATCTTGTTAGGCGAAGAAGAAGTGAAGGGCAAGCAAGCCTATCACCTCCGTTTAACTGCCCGGCAGGGCACGGAGAGCATGTACCGGCAAATCGATCTCTGGGTCGATCCAGAGCTCTGGCTTCCCGTGCAGCAAGAGCTTGTCGAGCTCAACAACAGCGTCAACCGGATCGATCTCGAAAACATCGTGGTCAACCAAGACATTGAGGATAACGTCTTCAAGCTGGAGCTTCCCTCGGACGTGGAGCGAGTAAGGGGATGAGCGGGCCGCGAATTTTCTTGGGTCTCGCGGTTCTTGGCGCGACGCTGCTGCTAACCGCCGAAACTACTGCCGCCAAGCTACAAAACTGGGTTTACGCGGATTCGTGTGGGTAAGTTCTGACGGAAAAACAGTGTAACTCATTGTGTGGAAAAGGTATCGAGTACTTCATCAGGTGCTGAAAAGTGGTCCATTTTTAGGATAGGCTAACCGAGTGAAAAATTCCCAGTCGATCCGCTCGCTGTTTACGCTGCCAGGTTTCGTGGTTGGTGCCGGATTGAAGGGTCTATTCGGTGACCGATACGCCCGCGTCATCCAGCTCAAGAGGCGAAAAAAACAGCTGTGTGCTCTTACTGTGGGCAACGGTGCCGGGGGCGCTATGACAAGCAAGTGTGCCGGGTCCGCGACCTGTCGTTGGCTGGCTGGCGGATCTATCTGGAATACGAGCGTTGGCGCGTCAACTGTTCTGGGTGCGGCGGTGTGCATGTAGAACACCTAGAATGGAACGTCTGCACCACGGTACGGTGAAGGCTCTGGATACGCTCTACATGCAAGAGCAGGTCGACCGGGCGGGGCTACCGGCGCCTCGGGCCATCGGTGTCGATGAGATCTCCATCCGCAAGGGACATAACTATCGCGTCATTGTCAGCGACCTGGAGCGGGCGCGTCCCATCTGGGTGGGCGGTGAGGGTCGCAAAGAAACCGACATCGATTTGTTCTTCAAGGCGCCGGGCGGAAAGAAAAGCGCCCGTATCAAGCTGGCCGCCATGGATATGTGGAAGCCCTTCCGGAACTCGGTGATTCACAACGCGCCTAATGCGCGGATCATCTTCGACAAGTTTCATATCATGCGTCATCTGTCAAAGGCCCTCGATGAGGTCCGGCGCGGTGAGTACAAACGCCTCAGCGGCAAGGACCGGTCGTACATCAAGGGGCAGCGTTACACTTTGCTTTCCCGGCGGGAGAACCTGAGCCTAGACGGTCGCCGCGCACTCAAAAAGTTGCTCCAGGCCAACCGGCGCCTGAACACCGCCTATATTTTGAAGGAGGCCTTCGGGCAACTCTGGGATTACCGCACCGAACGCGGCGCTCGCGCCTTTTTCACTCGTTGGAAAGACAGCCTCAAATGGCAACGCCTGCATCCGTACCAGAAGTTCGCCGGTATGATTGAGTCCCATTGGGATGGTATCGCCTCCTACTGTCATCCGGAGAACAAAGTCAGTCTCGGCCTAGTTGAAGGGGTCAACAACAAAATCCGTGTTCTGCAACGACGCGCCTACGGCTATCGCGACGAGGAATATCTCAAGCTGAAGATCGTGGCGACTTTCCTTCCGCCATTACCCAGAAATGCAGTTTTCAACCCACACGAATCCGCGTAGACCCACAAAACAAAACCGTCAGGGCCTGGGAGCGATACGTCACGCTCACCGAAGCAAGGATCGAAAACGAGTTGGACTCTGGCTCGGGGTTCTTGGTTAGCGAGTTTCTTTCGCGCCAGCAGGCCGAGCAGTGCGAGCGAACGATCGACCGGGGAGACGTTTGTGTGGCGGCGATGGAGACTCGCGACAAGGATGGGAGGGCGCTCCGTATCCCATCCGGGATGGTGCATCACTGGATGGTGTCCGTTTTCATCCCCGATGTTTCACTCCAAGAGCTCTTGGAGTGGGTGCAAAACTACTCGCAACACCACGAGCAGTTTCCGGAGGTGGAGGAATCGCGACTACTGGCTAGAGATGGAGACCGTTTCCAGATCTTTCTGAAACTGAAAAGACAGAAAGTGTTTACTGTTTTCTACAACACCGAGCACGACGTCGTATACCGGCGCCACGGACCCAACGAAGTGTCCAGCCGGAGCGCCGCGACCCGCATCGTCCAGCTCGAGAATCCAGATGAGGTGAGCGAGCGCGAGAGGCCGGTGGGGGAAGACAGCGGTTTTCTTTGGCGGTTCAATTCATACTGGCGATACCGGGAGGTCGACGGTGGCGTGATCGTAGAATGTGAATCGATCGGGTTGAGCCGAGGCATTCCCGTCGCCGTGAAATGGTTCGTGTCACCGTTTGTGAGATCGGTTCCGCGAGAGTCTTTGGAGAGCACGCTCGACTCGATCCGGGAGGGAAGTCGTCAACTCGCAATCGAGGCACGGCAGCGCTCGACGGATTAGAACGCGTAGCCGAAACTGAAGTGGAATCGAGTTAGTTTGTCGTTCTCCTGAGGGTTGAGCACTTCGGCCCAATCGAATCGCAGTGGACCGAAGGGCAAAACGACGCGCAGCCCTGCCCCGGCGGACCATCTGAGTCGATCGAGCGAAAGGTCCTTCGCCTTGGGATAGACTTGGCCGGTATCGAGATAGACGCCGCCGTGAAGAATCTTATAGATCGGGAACCGCAACTCCTGGTTCATGATCACCACCGCCTGACCTCCTAGGAAGGCGACCGCTCCGTCCGGGAACTCGATACTCGGACCCAAGGAATTGTGCTCGAAGCCCCGTACCGAGTTCGGTCCGCCGGCTTTGAACCGGTCGTCGACAACGAAGAACCGGTCGCTTTCTCCAAGCGCAGTCAGCCCGAGCCGGTAACTCGAGGCCCAAACCAAGTTTCGTCTCAAGGGGTAGAAATAGAAGATCTGACCGTAGAATCGGTAGAAGCTCGTATCGGAGCCGAGGAACTTCGGACCGGCCTGTAGCGTGATGTTCCAGAATCGGCCGCGTGTCGGGTTCGCCACGTTGTCTCGTTCGTCTTCGAAAATGGAGCCGCCCAAACGGCTTCGAAAATCGCCGTCATCCTGAACCTCGACCGAGCCACCGCGAAGGCCCAGAAGCGCAAACTCTCCAACGCTGTAGTTCCACTGGATGTTGAGCCTACCTCTCGGTAGCTTCCGGGTTTGCTGGAAGTTGACGCTCCATTGCTGAGCGCGGGCGCCGAGGGTGTTCTGCCCCCTCTCTTCGTCGATGCTTGCTTCGGCGTAGAGCTCAGTGCTCAATCGACGGCCGAAGAAGCGAGGCGTGAGATAAGACCCACGGTAGAGCGGTTGGTCCTAACTAATGATGGCGGTTAGGCCCAGGGTAGCGCTGCGCCCGAACGGATTGGGAAAGGTCGCCCTGAGAATGCCTTCCAGTCCCCGGGATTGAGATTCGGGGTCGACATCCGCAGACTCTTCGGTCTGGCTCACGAAGTTGTAGCGCAGCCCGTAGGACATATCGAGGAGCTCTCGCTCCACCACCTGCAGGATGACATCTCGGATCTCGGTTCCCGGTTCGCTCGGTGCGACACGCACGTCGGCGGTCCGGAAGATCCTCAGGTCGTACAGATTTCTTCGACTCTCCTGGAACTTGGAAGTGCTGATCGGCTCCCCTTCATTGAACGTCAACTCTCTATCGATGACCCACCTTCGGGTCTTCAGGTTCCCGACCACGCGGATGCGCCCGATCCGTACCGGGGACCCCTCGGTAATATCGATGGCGACATCGACGCTATCGGCCGCCGAACTCACCACGGAGCGAAGCCGGACGTCCGGAAAGCCCTCTTCGCGGTAGAGAGTTCTGATATTGGTCTCGCCCTCGTTGAACTTGGAAAAATTGATCGGGTCGCCTTCTTTCTGGCCGAGAGCATCCCTCAACTGGTCTTCGGAAAGAGAGGTGGCACCCTCGAATCGGATGTTGCTGACTCTTACCAATGGACCCTCGTCGACGGGAATAGTGACTCGGAGCTCCCCGGTCTTGGAATCGAAGCTCGTCCGCGGCTCTCCTACCGTGGCATAGAGGTATCCATCGGATGCGTAGCGGAGGCGCAGGCCTTTCTCGAGCTCGGACTTTTTCGCGTCGAGAAGGGAAAAGAAGGTTGGCGATGACGTCGAGGGCAGAGCGTCTCGGAGCTCCTCCTCCGGAAGCGATTCGTTGCCGTCGAAAGAGAGCACGACTGCGCGACCGCGTGGGCCCTTCGACACCGCGAAGACGATCCGATGTTTATCGTCACCCGCTTCCACAAGTCCCTCGACCTCCGCCTGGAAGTATCGCTGGCTCCTTAGCCGCCAGCGTGCGCGCGCCGCGAGGTCGGTGACTAAGTAGCTCTCGGGAATGCGCCCATCCCACGCCGCTCGAGTGCGCTTCTTTATGTCCGAGCCGGGATCGTCTCCCTCCCAAACGAGCCCGGTCGGCGGCCCCGCTTCCACAGAAAAGACAATGTCGACCCGTCCCTCCGCCTGCTCGGTTTCGACCTCCACGACCGCACTTAGAAAGCCCTTTTCGATCAAGTTCTCTCGGAGCGCGTCGGCGTCGTCTTGAGCCCTCCAATAATCGTAGCGAGCACCGGAGCGGATCTTGAGTCTCTTTCGAAGCTCGTCTTCTGGCACCGGGAGGGTTCCGCCGAAGGTGATGCGACCCACGTTTCGCGACGGCATCTCGACGGCGCCTTCCGACTCGTCCTCCATGACAAGCTTTCGACCGATCCTGAACCGGTGCGTGAAGCCCAGCGTGTAATCGATCCCGCTTTCTTGTGTGGCCCGGAGCCACAGGTCTCTGGCGACGCGGTAGTCCAGAATCCAAAGCTGATTCTCCGGTTCGTCCAGCGGCAAGGAGTAGGTGATCGAGAACCTCTCGGTAAGAGGGAACCCCAGAGTCATGCGGCTGGTGGGGTTTCTTTCCTCGGCGAGTACGAGGGGCCCCGCGGCGGCGGGAGCACCGAATGAGAAGACATCTCCCAGGCCGTCGTGGATGAGATTCGCGAACGAGGACATCGCCCAGGTCGAGGCCATCATCTGGCCCCCCTCGCCGGCGTCCGCCAAAGTACGGCCGGTCACCAGAAGCGACATCAGGTCGCCTTCCGTCAAGCTCGAGTCCTCGGGAGCGCGTAGGCGAATGTTGAGATCGTTCGGCTCTCCGTCGACTTCGAGCTGGATGACCGTTTGCCCCACCTTGAGTGACCATAGAAGCCTGAAGCGTCGGCGGTGAACGGGGGTAGCCATCGAAGTCCGCGTGTGCGGAGATGACTTGAAACGAGTTCCGGCCCACCAACCAGCGACCCGTCGGGCCGAAGGGAAAGAACACCGCTGAGCTCGGGCGAGGTAGCCGTCCCGGTGAGCCTCAGGGTCGCTCCCGCCTCGACCCGCGCCTTGTCGGTGTCGAAGCGCACGTCCTCTGGCGTGGTTAGCGAGAGGTTCAAGTTGATGATTCGGCGCTGGCCTCGACGAATGTGACCGTCCGTTAGGTCGAGATGGCGGATGTTTAGAGGAATTCCGGTCCAAGGCTCGCTTTCGGCGTCCGTCTCGCCGTCGGGCACGACACGAAAGTCGAGCCGAGGCCCACGAATCTCCGCGGAAATTCGAAGCGTCGGCGAGACGCTGAGGCTGACCTTGGCTACTTCGAGGTCGAACGATTCGGAGGCTAGAGTGAGATCGGAAAGCGCGATCTCCCCTCGCCAGAGCCGGTAGTCGAGGTGCCCTAGCGAGACCTCACTGTCCGCTAGTCTGGAGAGTGCATTTACCAGGATGCCGCGGGAGAACTCCTTGCCTGGCGCTGTGTGCAAGAGAAAGAAAAGTAGGACGAAGAGTCCTATGAGTCCCACGAGCCAACGTATCCAGCGCTTCATTTTGTCGCACGCTTCCCTTGTCCATTATGCCGCAATAACGCAGATTCGGTTCGTGTCTGCCGTCAGAATACGGAGGTGCTGGGACCAATCCTAGCCAGGCGGGCTCGTCTACGCGTGCCTGCCGCCAAAATACGGAGGTGCTGTTACTCAACGGGGCCAGGCGGCGGGTTGAAGAGCTTCTCGGTGTCCGCGGAGAGCATGACCCATAGGCCGTAGGCCCCCACCAAGGTGCCGATGGGAATGTTCATGAGATTCAAGGCCGACAGGATAATCGTGACGATGCGAGCCTAGGGGCGGAGCTGGAGAACGCCGACGCCGGCGACAATTCCCGGTACGGACAGTACGAGAAGGAAGAGAAACAGGCCCACCGCGAACGCGCCGACGATAGGCACAGCGATGCGGGCGTCCGGTTCTTCCTGTGCGACGATTCCGAGGAACCCCGCCACCCCGCCGAAGATCATGAGGCAGATCAGCGCGGCGATGACGCCCATCGTCCCCAATACGATGTAGAGAACACCAAGAATCTTCACGTGCTGTTCCAAAAACCCTCCTTGCTACGGCTAGGCAGACGCAGATCGAGGTTCCTCCGGATAGTTCGCGTAGGCGAAGAGGAGATCTACTAAGGATTGCTCCGCCTTTACGATCCCGGCCACTCTCTCGTTTCCCTCGATGACGATGTACTCGTCAACGGCGTGCGCGCGACCACCATGTCCGAGCCCACCTCTAACATCGGGTAGGCCCAGTTTCCGGGTGAACTCCCACCTGGGGCTGGAGGTCGGGGAGCGCGGCCAGATGGCGGGCTCGATGCCGTAATGACGGTAGACCGACAACATCGCCTGGACCACAGGAGCCTTGACGCTGGTCTGAGACCATTCGTCGCCTCCACCCAGCTGTCTCACTTCGATGTCTTCGTAGCCGTGTCGCTCCATGTGTTCCAGGAATAGCTGCTTTTGTTTCGCGATCTCCTGATCGGGAACGAGGCGGCTGTCCATCTTTACCGCCGCCTTTTCCGGAAGGATGGTTGCCGATCCCGGCCCGGTATACCCACTCCAGATGCCGTCGATGTTGAACGAGGTGTCGAAAATGAGGTGCCTTGCCGCCTCCACGTCTGACCAATCGTTGACCCATCGCTTGACGTTCTCCGACTCCGAGACGAACAGTCGCTCGGGATGCGTGGCGACGAGCT
Organism: Candidatus Marinacidobacterales bacterium; assembly: GCA_965219415.1. Taxonomy (GTDB): domain Bacteria; phylum Acidobacteriota; class Vicinamibacteria; order Marinacidobacterales; family DATDRI01; genus CBDCNP01. The sequence goes on along the minus strand of CBDCNP010000002.1, from coordinate 3,359,966 downwards.
CGTTGTAGAGCATCAACTCTTCTTCGTTTGGGGGGCGGATGTCGTCATGCCAGCCATCGATTAGAATCTTGTTCTCCGACGGGTCGTACATGCTGCGCAAGGCTTCCACCAACCGCCAGACCGGACTGTCCAGAACCGCCTTGCGGCTGGAGTGGATCGGCATCTTTTGCGGGCCACGCCCCCATTTCGCTCCGCTCACCTCGAGCTCGAGATAGAGAATGCCCTTGGTCCCGAGACGCATCTCTACCGAACCGTCCGGCTGCTGCCCGGGGCCGGCCTGGAGCATCGCGTCCGCCGTCTTCAACCGTTCGCGGTAGGGGTCAAGCACTTCGTGGAAGTTGGGAGAACCCTGCTCCTCTTCACCGTCGCAGGTGAACATGATGTTGACCGGGAGCTCACCGCCGCTGGCGAGGATGGCCTCACAAGCGTTCAAGAAGAAGCGGTTCGGGCCTTTGGAGTTGAACGCGCCGCGAGCGAGGATGATCTCCTCGAAGGGATCCATCGGCATTCTTTCCGCAGCCAAGGGATCTGCCATCCACCGCTCCTTCTCGAAGGGTTGCGTGTCGTACATCATGTAGGTCACGACGGTCTTGGGAGCTCCGGCGTCGTAATAGGCCCAGATCCCAGGGTATCCTTTTGTTTCGATCAACTTCACTTCCTGGCAACCGAGCGCGCGCAGAGATTCCACCATCCGATCCGCCATCTCACGGATACCCATGTTCCAGGAGCTCACCGAGGCCTGCCGCAGGTCGGCCTGTAGTTTGGCGATGTGCTCCTCTTTGTGCTCCGCGAGATACCGATGGGCACGGCGGACGGCTTCCGAGCTCAGGACATCTTGTGCGTAAGCGGGGTTGGTCACCAACGGAAAAGCGGAGTAGGCGGCCGCACCCATCGCGGCGCGGCTAGAAAGCTCGAGGAACTGCTTACGGGTAAGCATCACGAGTTGGGACCTCCCTGATCATTCACACTAGGATGCATTGTCGTCGGATATAGCGCCTTCCCGAGCACAGGTCAAGGCACGGCGCTTCCGTCCGAACCTCCGCACACCATCTTGCTCTAAGTTGCTGGTTTGACAAGGAGTTGCTGGGATGCTACAAATCGCAACTTGCCCCAAGGCTATCAGGTTGCGTCCCGTCAGGGCCGCCGGCCGGTCCGCCTTCGCCAAGGCTACGGCGGGACCCGACGAAGCCGTTAGTGACTTCCCGGGCGGAGGCGGGGAGGAATTAAGCCAGGTCGAGCACTAGGTCATGCTCAAGAACTTACGAAACCTCGTCCGCTACCGCGTGCTCATTCATAGCCTCGTGGTGCGCGAGCTCAAGGCCCGCTATCGCGGGTCGGTTCTGGGCTTTTTCTGGTCATTCATCAACCCACTTCTTCAGCTGCTCATTTATACATTCGTCTTCGCTTACGTGCTGCCCGGTCGCTTCCAGGTCGAACCCTATCCTCTATTTCTCTTTACAGGCATTCTCCCCTGGACGTGGTTCAGCTCCTCGGTTCTGGAGTCTTCAAACGTTCTCATTACCAGCGGAAATCTCATCAAGAAGATCCTCTTCCCCGCCGAAGTGCTGGTGTTCGTGGTAGTGCTCTCGAACCTGGTTCATTTCTTTCTCGGGCTTCCGATCCTGTTCGCGTTCCTAATCTACTTCGGAAAGATCCATGTGGCGTTGGTGTTCCTGCCAGCCGTGATTCTTATCCAGCTCGTCTTCACTCTTGGGGTATCTCTTTTCTTCTCGGCGCTATCGGTTCACTTTAGAGACGTTCAAAACATCATGGCGAATCTGATGATGTTGTGGTTTTTTTCGAGCCCGGTCATCTACCCGTACTTGGATATCTCTCCCAACATCCAGCGCTGGCTGAATTACAACCCGATGACCCACATTCTCGTGGGCTATCACCAGACCCTCTTTACCGGAAGCCTGGGGCATTGGCCTTGGCTCTTGGCGGTGTCGGTGGGGTCGGTGGTAGCCTTCTTGGTTGGTTACGCCTTTTTTGATCGCTTGCGGGACACTTACGCCGAGGAGGTATGACGAAGTGGGCATAGCGGTTCGCGTTTCCGATCTGTCGAAGGTCTATCAGCGCTATGCACACCGCAAGCAGTTCCGCACGCTAAAGAGCGCTTTACTCACGGGCAGCTTGATCGATGACCTCAAACCGGAGGAGACCTTTTCCGCCCTGTCCGACGTGACCTTCAACGTATGGGAGGGCTCGACGTTTGCCATCATCGGGCGAAACGGATCTGGGAAGAGCTCCCTACTCAAAGTCCTCGCCGGCATCACCAAACCTACTTCTGGAGAGGTGGAGGTCAAGGGGCGAATCTCGGCGCTCATCGAGTTGGGGGCGGGCTTCCACCCCGAAATAACAGGGCGGGAGAATGTTTTCATCAACGGGATCATGCTCGGACTCAGCAAGCGTGAGATTACCGAGTGTTTCTCGGAGATCGTGGCGTTCGCCGAGCTCGAGGAGTTCATCGACGCTCCCGTCAAGACCTACTCCTCCGGCATGTATATGAGGCTCGGCTTCGCTGTAGCCATCCACGTGAACCCCGACGTGCTCATCATCGACGAAGTGCTTGCGGTGGGGGACCAAGCATTCGTACACAAATGCCTCGACAAAATTAGCGAGTTCCGCCGGAGGGGGAAGACGATTTTGCTGGTAACGCATAGCCTCGGGCTGGTGGAGAAGCTCGCCGACGAGGCGTTATGGCTGGACGGAGGAAAGATCCAGGTGCGCGGCGATCCAAAGAAAGTGGTGGATGCGTACTTGGCACAGGTCACGTCGTTCGAAGAGGGTGCACTGGCGGCTGCGGAGGAACAAGCCGTAGCCGAGTTTGCCGAGCCGCAGCAGGAGTCGGTGGATTCCGAGAAAGAAGAGTCTTCCACGCGGGAAAAAGGCCGTTGGGGCTCTCGAGAGGTGGAGATCAGCGAAGCCGCCTTGATCGGAGGAGACGGTCAGCCCCGTCACGTCTTCGACACCGGAGAGCCGGTGAGCATCCGGTTGAAAATAAGGAGCAGCGGAACCATCAAGGATTTCGTGTTCGGGGTCGGGATCTTCAACGCCGATGGTATTTGCTGCTATGGAACCAATACCCAAATCGAGGAGTTCGCGCCGGTCTCGCTTTCAGGGGAAGGCGAGGTGAGCCTTATCCTCGGTCGATTGGATCTCGTGGAAGGGACCTACTTCTTGGACGTGGCCGCTCATCAGCGAGATGGTTATCCCTTCGATTACCACCGCGCCCTCCATACGTTCCGCGTCAACTCGCGAATCAAGGATACTGGAATCTATCGGCCCATTCACCGTTGGGAGTTTTCTTCCAATATCGTCATGAAGCTGCCCGAAGAAGAATGAGTGACGCGAAGCTCCTCGACTCCGAGGCCATGAGAAAAGAGCGCGAACGGCTCCGCGCCGCCGGCATCCGCCTCGTCTTTACCAACGGTTGTTTCGACCTGCTTCACCCGGGACACGTTCGCTACCTGGCGGAGGCGCGGGCGCAAGGAGATCGACTCGTTGTGGTGGTCAACGCGGATCGTACCGTCGCCGCGCTGAAAGGGGAGGGACGACCGGTCCTTCCCCTCGCGGAACGGATGGAAATCTTGGCGGCCCTCGCGGCGGTGGATTACGTCGTAGCGTTCGATGAAGAGACACCGGCGCGAGTGATTCAGGAGCTGATGCCGGACGTTCTGGTAAAGGGGGGAGACTGGTCGACCGATCAGATCGTCGGCCGGGACACGGTCGAAGCCTACGGAGGGCGCGTTTTATCGCTCCCTTTTTCTCCTGGTTATTCCACCTCCAGTCTCATTGACGTGGTCGTCAGAGGCCAGAACAAACGTGAAGACGGCGGGTAAGGTCGGTGTTGGAGACTCACGAGCTGGCGCGCGTTCTGGAGGACGTGGGGCTTGCCGAGATTCGCTCCGGCCTCGCGACTTCAGGGGGCAGCCGACGAGTCAGCGGGCTCATGGGGCCGGCTCGCTCGTTGGTCGAAGCCACTCTGGCCGCCTCAGAGCAAGGCCCGGTCCTCCTCGTTGTTTCGCACGAGAGGCGGGTCGCGGAAGTCTCCTCCGACGTGGCGGCTTTTCTCGCGTCGATGGGAATCGAACGAGAGATATTCCCTTTTCCCGCGTTGGAGGTTGACCCTTACCGCGGGCTCTCTCCGCACTTCGACATCACCGCAGCACGCGCGCGAGCGCTGGCAGCTTTGCTGCAAAAGACACCGGCGCTATTCATCGCACCGGCTGCAGCACTCCTCTTTCGAACCGCGTCTCCTCAGATTTTTGCGAAGGGGATACTTTCGCTTCGCAGTGGGCAGATCATTGAGCCCAGTGACATTGAACGCACGCTCGTCGACTCCGGCTATCTGCACGAGGACCCCGTTGTCAGCCCCGGTGATTTTGCGCGACGGGGAGGGATTCTGGACATCTATCCGCCCTCGCGCACCGAACCGCTGAGACTCGAGTTCATGGGTGACACCCTGGAAGAAATCCGGAGTTTTGACCCCGAGAGCCAGCGTACCACCGGCTCGCTCGAATCGGCTGACATCTACCCGGCTCGAGAGTGGATCTTCGGAGAAAGCGAGCGTCAACGCCTCATCGACCGCCTGCTGGAGATGTCCGGTGACGACCCCGAGTTGAAGGCAAGGCTCGACGGAGAAGGCTTTCCCCCCGGAACTTCCTTCGTTCTTTCCCACCTTGCAGAGTATCGCGCGACCCTTTTTGACTATCTGCAGGACGGTACGCTCCTCGTCGAAGAGCCGGCTGAGATCACCCGGCAAGTGGCGTCAGAATGGGAGCGCGTCCTCGAGAGCTACGAAGAACTCGCGGCCAACGGCGAGACCGCCTATCCAGAGCCGGCGGAGCTTCTCCTGACTCCCGAGGATCTGTCCCGCCACTTCGGCAACCGTTCGGTGACCATCCAAGAGATGGACGTCATGGATGAGTCCGCAGGCAGTGCTGGCTCCCTTCACCTGCCGAGCCAGTTGCTTCCCTCCTTCCGGGGAAGGGTCAAGGATTTCCTCGCCGAGATCCGGCAGCAGCTCGACAACGACCGTCACATTCATGTCTTTGTCGGGAACCGGGGGCTGGCGGAGCGGCTGATCGAGATTCTAGAAGAAGCGAAAATCTCTGCCGCGATGGCCTCCGAAGAATCGCAAGCTTCCGGGACGGTGGTGCTTCACATCGGTAATCTCTCGCACGGTTTCCTCCTTCCTTCGCTCCGTCAGGCGGTGTTTGCGGGGAGAGACGTCTTCGAAGAGCCTCCACGGCCGGAGCGCAGGCGTTCGCGCAAGCTCGGTCGTTTTCTTTCCGACTTTAGGGACTTGAAGGTCGGTGACTACGTCGTCCATGCCGATCACGGGATCGGTGTCTTCACCGGCCTTCGTCAAATAGGGCCTCAGTCGGGGAGCGGCGAGTTCGTCATTCTCGAGTACCTGGGAGGGGACAAGCTCTACGTTCCGGTAGAGAAGCTCGACCTGCTCGAGAAGTACTCGAGCGCCGAGGCCCAGAAACCGCGTATCGAAAAGCTGGGCGGTACGGGGTGGGAGCGGGTCAAGAGCCGGGTGAAGAAATCGACGCGGGACATGGCGCAGGAGCTCCTGAAGCTGTACGCCGCACGCAAGGCCATACCCGGCCACTCGTTCGCCCCCGATACTCATTGGCAGCGCGAGCTCGAGGATCAGTTCGAGTATCAGGAGACAGTCGATCAGGCGCAGGCCATCGAAGAGGTCAAGCGTGACATGGAGGCACCCTTCCCTATGGATCGGCTCCTCTGTGGCGATGTGGGCTATGGGAAGACTGAGGTCGCGATGCGCGCCGCTTTCAAGACGGTGATGGATGGAAAACAGGTGGCGGTTCTCGTCCCCACCACCGTTCTAGCGTTTCAACATCTTCATACCTTCCGGTCACGCTTCAGCGCTTTTCCGGTTCGAATCGAGATGCTTTCTAGGTTTCGCACGCCGAAGGAGCAGAAAGAAATCGTCAAGGAGTTCGCCGCCGGTGCCATTGACGTGGTGATCGGAACGCACCGTCTCCTTTCGAAGGACGTTCAACCCAAGGACTTGGGCCTTCTCGTGGTGGACGAAGAGCAGCGTTTCGGCGTCGGGCACAAAGAAAGGTTGAAGCAGCTTCGCAAGCAAGTGGACTGCGTGGCGATGACCGCCACTCCCATCCCGCGCACGCTCCACATGTCGCTCTCTGGAATCCGCGATCTTTCCGTTATCGAGACACCGCCGAAGGATCGGATGGCGATTCAGACCTACATCACGCGCTTGGACTCCAAAATCTTGGCTGAGGCTCTGCGCTACGAGCTGGGACGAGGCGGTCAGGTTTACTTCGTTCACAATCGGGTGAGTTCGATCTATTCGATGGCATCTTTTCTGCAGCGGCTCGTGCCGGAGGCTCGAATCGGAGTCGGCCACGGCCAAATGAAAGAGGCCGATCTCGAGCGGACCATGCTTCGATTCATCCAGCAGGAGTTCGATGTGCTGGTCAGCACGACCATCATCGAGAACGGTCTGGACATACCGCTTGTCAACACCCTGATCGTCAATCGTGCCGACCGCTTCGGCCTCTCCCAGCTCTATCAGCTCCGCGGCCGCGTCGGCCGCTCCAACCGGCGAGCCTATGCCTATTTCCTCGTTCCCGATGAGAGCGCTTTGACCCCCATTGCGCGGCGCCGGCTCGCCGCGATCCGCGAGTTTAGCGATCTCGGCGCCGGTTTTCGCATCGCGGCGCTGGATCTGGAGTTGCGAGGGGCGGGGAACTTACTCGGCGGAGAACAACACGGGCACATCGATGCGGTGGGCTTCGATCTCTACTGCAAGCTCTTGGAGCAGACGATTCAGGAGGTGTCCGGGGAAGAGGCGGAGCTGGCTCGATCCTCCTTGAACCTCAAGGTAGATCTGAAGATCCCCGAGTCGTTTATTGCCGATATCAATCAACGCATGTCGGTTTACAAGCGTGTCTCCACGGCCAGCGACTCCGATACCATCGAAGCGTTGGCCTCGGAGATCGGAGATCGTTACGGAGCGATTCCGGACTCGCTCGGAAGACTATTCGAGTACGCTCGCCTCAGACTCTTGGCGGAGCGTTTGCGGGTGGTGGCGATCGAACGCGAGGGCGACCTGCTGGCCTTTCGATTCGACCCCGCGTCTCCTGTGGACCCAATGAACTTGGTCAAGCTCGCAGGGGATCTCGAGGGGGCGCGGATGACGCCGGGGGGTGTCCTCAAGCTACCCCTTACTCGAACCGGGGCTGTCGACATTCTCCTTCGAGTGAGGGAAGTTTTGCTCGAACTCTCTCCCTACCCTAAGATGGAAGGAGCTAGCCTGCGGGAGAAGGAGGCCAGGACGTGAGGTGGCTGGAAGCGGCCACATTTTTGGGGTTTGTTGTGCCGCTATTGGGTTGCTCAGAACCCCCGGCGGATCCGATGATCGCAGAGGTTGGTAGCGACGTCCTGCCCCGGTCCGAGTTCGAAGCTTACGTCCGAGCGGTTAGCGAGGAAGACGTTCCCCTTGTCGGAGGCGAGCTGAAATCGGCCTTGTTGGAACAGCTCATCGAGGAGTTGCTCTTGCTGCGAGCCGCCAAGGATGAGGGGATCGAAGTGGCTCCCGGGGAGGTCGAAGCGCTCCGCGCCCAGTTGGTGCCGGGCTTAGAAAGGCCGGAGCCAGTTCGACCGGCCGAGTCAGAGGAACCGGTGGGTGGTAGTTCTCGTGACCTGACTGCCCACCTGACGCTCAAGAAGCTCATGGATGCTAAAATCTTGAGAGACGTTGAGGTTACCGAAGAAGAGATCGCTGCCTACTATGAGGCGAACCGTATCTTTTACAAGCGCCCCGAGGCGGTTGCGATTTCCCAGCTTCTGGTTGAGGAAGAAGAGGAGGCGAATCGGCTGCGCCACGACTTGACCACTGACAAATCTCGCTTCGAAGAGCTGGCCCGAGCGTATTCGGTAGGGCCCGAGGCCGCTAACGGAGGTCGCCTCGGCGCGTTTCGCCGTGGCGAGCTGCCCGGATCTTTCGAGAGAGAAGTGTTCGGAATCAAGAAAGGAACGCTGACTCCGGTCGTTAAGACAGACTTCGGGTTTCACATTTTCCGCGTCGATCAAACGTTTCCGGCACGCGACTTGCCGCTGAAAGAGGTAAAAGAGGCTATCCGGGTTGAGCTACTGCGCCAAAAGAGCGACGAGGCCTTAGCACTTTTTGTCGAAGACCTAGAGAAACATTATCCGGTCTGGATCGACACGGAGCAGTTGGATTTCCCGTTTATGAATCGCAATGGGTATGACATCCGGCCGCGCGGCGACGCGTCGGCAAGCAAACAGTGACCAGTTATCAGCAATCAGTGAACAGTCATCAAGAGGCCAGAAAAATCATGACACACACAATCATAGCAATCGCGTTGGCCGGAACGCTCGGCGCGTCTCAACCCGAATTAGTAGAACGTGTTGTGGCCAAAGTGAACGGCAAGATCATCACCAAGACCCAACTCGATCGTGAGATCCAAAGTGTCCTCGAACAGATGGGACCGGCGCCGAGCCCAGAGGAGGAGCGAACCCGAATGGCAGAGCTGCGTCCCGAAATCCTGCAGAGCATGATCGACAACATGCTCGTCCTACAGCTCGCTACCGAAAGAGGCCTCGAGGTGCCACCACGCTATTTCGAAGAGTGGAAGGCCAACGTCATGGAGGAAATGAACCTCGAGTCCGAATCGGAACTGGTCCGCCAAATGGAACTTCAAGGAATGAACATGAGCCAGTTCAAGAAACAGTGGGAACGGGGCCTTCTCATTCAGGAGATCCGCCGCATCGAGGTGGACAACAAGGTTTCTGTAAACGAGCCGGAGATCGAAAAGTACTATCAGGAGCACATCGCCGAATACACCGAGCCGTCGAAGGTTCGGCTTCGTGAGGTCGTCGTACGGTTCGATGCGAGCAGCGAGTTCGAGGCCGTCGACAAGGCGAAGCGCCTCCATGAAGATCTCGTGCAAGGAGCGAGCTTTGCCGAAGTGGCTCGACTTCATTCAGACTCTTCAACGCGTGACGCGGGCGGCGATCTGGGTTTCTTCGAAAAGGGTGAGCTCGCCGAGCCGCTGAACGAGGTGGCCTTCAACCTCGCCCCGGGTGAGATGAGTGAAGTGCTCCGCATGGGGTCTGCGTTCTACATCGTGAAGGTGGAGGAAAAGACAGAGGAGCAGACCCTGCCGGTCGAAGACGTGCGCAAAACGATCGCCGACTCCATCTATCAAGAAAAGGTTCAAGAACAAAGCAAGAAATACATCACCACGCTCCGCGAGCAGGCCATCATCGTGATCCAGCTCGACCCTAAACCCAAGGGCACCGCTACGCCCGGTGAGCCTGGTACGGAAGCACAAGGTGCAGGTGAGACTCCCGGCCGGTAAGGGCCAATATTTGCCCCAGTAATTGGTGGATTCGGTGATTGCGAGTAGATAACTTCCTCAGGCAATCGCGACTGGTGAAGCGTCGAACGCTTGCCAAGGAGCTTTGTGAAGAGGGAGCAGTAACTCTCAACGGGAGGCCGGCGAGGGCGGGCAAGGAAGTCGCGCCCGGAGACCGGCTCGGTTTGAGGCTTTGGAACCGGCGGTTTACGATCGAGGTCGAGCAGATTCCTGAAAGGGCTCCCTCTGCGGCGGAAGCCCGCAAGCTGTACCGGATCGTAGAAGAGAGTCGGGTCGAGGAATTGTAGATATGAAGCCCCTGGTCATCGATACTCTCGAGGTGAATCCGCCCTTGGTACTCGCTCCACTTGCCGGGCATACCGATCGAGCCTTCCGCAGCTTGGTGAGACGGCTCGGCGGCTGTGGTCTGGTGGTGACCGAGATGGTTAGCTCCGAGGGGTTGACGCGGGGTAGCCAGGCTTCGAGAGAGATCGCCGCCGTGACTCACCAAGAGCGACCGGTAGGCGTCCAAGTGTTCGGAACCGATCCCGAGCGACTCGCCGCCGCCGCCAATATGGTCGACGAGTTTGGTGCCGATCTGGTCGACGTCAACATGGGGTGCCCGGTTCCCAAAGTGACGCGGGTCGGCGCGGGAGCGGCCCTCATGCGCGATGTGAAGCGAGCGAGCCAGCTCATTTCTCAAATGGTGAAATCGGCAACTATCCCGGTGACCGCCAAGATCCGTTCTGGCTGGGACTACGATTCCATCAACGCCCGAGAGGTGGCCCGCGCGCTCGAAGACGCCGGCGCCGCTGCCATCACCGTGCACCCGCGTTGTCGCAGTGAACGACACCGCGGGAAGGCCGTTTGGCAAGTCATTCGAGACGTCAAGGAAGCGGTAACGATTCCGGTCATCGGGAATGGAGACGTGCGATCCGCGAAGGATGCCCGAGCGATGGTCGCCGAGACCGGTGTGGACGCCATCATGATCGGCCGCGGCGCCCTCGAGAACCCTTGGGTGTTTCGCCAAGTGAGCGACGAGCTCGGCGGTAGGGAATCGTCTCGTCCCACGATGAATGACTACCGACAGGCGATCATGTTTTTCACCCAGAGTCTCGAGGAGTATCTGCCGGACAAGTTAGTCGTGAATCGTGTGAAGGCCCTCATCGGGTGGATCTCGAAGGGCCTACCGGGAGGTGCCGCCCTGCGGCGGGACATCTACGCCTCGAAGAGCCTTCCGGAAGTCTCTCACGTGTTCGAAGCCTATTTCACGGATTCGAACCGTCGGCTGCCGGAAGAAGAAGACCGCCTCGCACCCCAACAGGTTTAACGCGCCCGCTCGGCGCTCCGAGGCGGGAGGGGACGGAAGTAGAGCCCTACCGTGGCGGCGAGCAGAAGCATCGCCAAACTTACCAGGAGCCACTGCGGAGCTCGGAAATAGATCAACTTCTCCAAGTAGTGGATAAGGAAAGCTCCTTCGTAAGCGGAAGCCCCGGCTCGCCTCCAAAATGCTTGCTCGAGGTGAGTCAGCGGGCAGATCCAAAGGAAGATTTCGATCGCCAGGCTATAGATGACCGCGAGCAGGTGGACGAGTTGCAACCGGGGGTGGCGGCGTAACCAAAAGGCCCCAGTGATGACGAAGAGGATCCAGGCCAAGTGCAATAGGATTGTGGCCTCGGCGGCCAGGATGTACACGGGCCTCATAATAAGTAGCGGAGAGTGCGCCACATCGGGCACATCGTAAAGCGAAAAGTAAAAAGGGCCTTGCACCTCATGGCGCCCAGAATATGGATTGCCGCGAGGTACCTAGCCAGGCACCCCTCCCGACGACCGTCGGGAGAGCACACCCCATCAGGCTGAGGGCGAATTCGTCTTTAAGAAGCGGGTGCGGCTTCCACGTTGATCTTCACCGTCACTTCGTCGCCAACCAAGACACCGCCCGCCTCGAGGGCCTCGTTCCAGGTCATTCCGAACTCCTTTCGGCTGATAACCGTGGTGGCTTCGAATCCATATTTCAAATTGCCCCAGGGATCCTTACCCTTTCCGAGAAGCTCGGCGTCGAGGACGACCTTTTTCTCCACACCATGCATGGTCAGAGTGCCTTTTATCTTCCCCTTCTTGCCGTTCAGTTTGGCAGGAGCGGTGCTTTTGAAGGTGAGGGTGGGATATTTCTCGACGTTGAAAAACCGCTTGCTACGCAGGTCCTTGTCTCTCCCTTCGACGTTGGTGTCGATGCTGGCAGTCTGAATCGTCACTACGACATTCGAGATCGTGTTGGTGTCTTCATCGAGGTCGAAAGTGCCCTCGAACTCGCGAAACTGACCGTCCACTTTCGTGAACATGAGATGGGTCACCTGGAAGGTGACCGCAGAGTGTTGCGGATCGATCTTTAGCGACCCGGCTTGTGCGATCGGAGCGCCGATGCTCAGAGTTGCAACAACGGCAGCCGCTGCCGACACTACGTATTTGGAATTCATTCTCATTATCTTTCCTCTGTGTGGACAGGCCGGCGAGGAAATCTGGCCTCGCCGGCCTTTTCCTATGGAGTTTGTACTTGCCTTACTCTGTTTCCGCGGTCAAGCGTCCGCCGTCGATCTTCAGGCAGAGCTCCTTGTCCATGTCAAGGTAGCCTTCACGCTTGCAGGAGTTCTGGTTGGCGCAGGAATGTCCCTTGCCACCGCAGTCGCCGGTAGCCTTGCATTTGTTAACGCCGTAACAATGGACTTCCTCGATCTCATGGGCAGAAGTGTTACCGCCGAAGGTTGTCATCGCCAAAGGCACGGTCAGAACACCGGCCAAAGAGGCGACCAGAAGGGATCTTGAACTGGGCTTTTTCATTAGAATCCTCCACTTAATTAGGAGGCCGCACCATGCGACCTCCGAGCTTTCAAGAAAAGGCCTCCGTCGACTAACCGACGAAAGCGTTCCAGGAGTCTCTGGACGGCGATCGGGTCCTCGCCATCCTCCACCAGGGCGGTTTGGATCTCCGCCAGGCTCGTGCCACCGACCGCCGCTTCGATGAACTGGGCGTCTTCTTCGTCGAGATTGCGGCAGCGGGCTTGCAACCCATAGCGGTAAACGAGGGCGATCGATGGGCGCCCTTCGACCTCGAGCGAGACTTCGTCGTCGCTCTTGTCCTTCAAATTGCGGATATCGATGATCGGCCAGGCCGATCGAATGACCGCCGTCCCGGGATTCAGGTCAAGCGGCAGCTCGGACACCGCTTCGGGAGCCATCGCTTGGAGCTCGTTCCAGAGAAGAGGCTCGGGATCGCTCACCACGAATGCTTCCGAAAGGTGCCACTCGAGCTTGGCGAGATCCGGTAGGAAGGGGAGTTTGTGGGTCAATGGATCTTGCTCCAAGAAAAGAACAAGACGGTCCCCTGCGTACCGAAGGTCGAAAGATCGTGGTGAGTGAGCGTCGAGGTAGCGTTCGGTCAATGCCTCGAAGTGAGCGCTCCCCAGCACCCGTTTGAGTGCGGGGTAGTCGTGCTCCAACGTTTCGACGATGCGGGCGAGATAACCGGACGCATAGATGTGCCAGCGGGCCTCCAGAGTTCCCTGCGGAGGTTTGTGGAGATGGCGCGCGCGGGCTTCGGGCCCAAACGTCTCCTCGCCCAATAGCTCACCGAGCATCGCAGCCTGGAGCGCTTGTAGAGGAGGTCGATCAGGGAGTGGCGGGGACGGCACGGGTCGTCTCCAAAATGAGTTGCGCCTGCTGGGCTTCTCGTTGCAACACCGAGAACTCGGGAATATGCGCGTCGCGCTCGACGAGCGTTGGCTGAGGGCCGAAGCGTTTTACGGCCATTCGGTACAATGCCCAAACTTCGTCGCAGACCGGATGGTCATGAGTGTCGATGACAAAATCTCCATGGTCTTCGTGTCCGGCGATGTGAAACTGCCGGACACGGTCCTCCGGAATACCTTCGAGGTAACGGCGGGGGTCGAGTCCGTGATTGCGCGCATTCACGTAGACGTTGTTCACGTCGAGCAGAAGATGGCAGTCGGCCTCCTCCAAAACCGCACTGGTGAACTCCCATTCGCTCATTTGCGAATGGTTGAACTCGATGTAGGTGGAGATGTTCTCGAGGAGTATCCGGCGTCCCAGTGTTTCCTGAACCACGCCAACGTTCCGGGCAACGTTCCGTATCGTTTCGGGGGTGAACGGAAGCGGCAGCAAGTCGTGGCTGTTGTGGCCACCAATACCGGTCCAGCAGAGATGGTCGGATACCAGTCCCGGTTCGAGCCAATCGATGAGCTCTTTTAGACGTTTCAAGTAAATGGAATCGGTCGGCGATGCTGTGCCGATCGAGAGAGAAACGCCGTGAATGGCCATCGGGTGATCGCGCCGCACTTGTTCGAGAATATGTCGCGGACGTCCACCCGCTCCCATGAAATTCTCGGAGATGACCTCGAACCAAGGTATCGATGGTCGCTCGGAAAGGACGAAGTCGTAATGCTCTTTGCGGAGACCGATTCCGCAACCACTCGGTCGGTGACTCATGACTACCGCCACGATAGGGAACCGCTAAGGGTTCTGGTATGAAGTAGCTAACAGGTTTAAGGAGATCCTCGGAAGGTGTTGGGGCTGAACGGCTAGGGACATCTCAACCACCGCGGGTATGCATCTCCAAATGGGGGTTTTGGCGCAGTCCATCCGCTTCGACGAGAGGAGTCCTTGCCGCGATCCCCAGACGTTCCTCAGCACCGCGATCCTTCCGCCCTGACCAGTTAGACTCGATGATGTTTCGTAGCTCTTCCTCGGAAGCATTCCCCCGGAGTGGCCGTCGCAAGTCGATGCCCTGTTCGGAGTAGAGGCAGAGAAACCATTGTCCATCCGCAGTGAGCCGACTTCGGTCGCAGCTTTGGCAAAAGGGCTGTGTCGTGGTCGAGATGATCCCGAAAATTGTCCCGTCGGATAAGAGAAACCTTTCCGCAGGTGCGGAGGGGTCCTGCCCTTCGGTCATGCGCTCGACCGAGCCGTACCGTTCTTCTACGGATCGCAGGATTTCGGATCGGGAAAAAACTTGATCCATGGACCACTTGGTTGCTCCGCCGACATCCATGTACTCGATGAAGCGTACTTCCGCGCCGACATCTTTGCCGTACTCGATCATGTCGGCGAGCTCGTCTTCGTTTGTTCCGCGGATAACGACGGTGTCGATCTTCAAGCCGTTGAATCCCGCATCCTTGACGGCGCGGATCCCCTCTTGAACCTTGCCCAGGTAATCTCGCTTGTTGATGGCCTGGAAACGCTCGCTGCGGAGGGTGTCGAGACTGACCGTCACACGGCCGAGTCCGGCCTCGAAAAGGGCGCGGGCTTGCCCGGCTAGTTGCACGCCGTTTGTCGTGATCGCCAAGTCCTTGATATCGGCATTTTGGGTCAAGAGACTCACGAGCACCGGGAGGTCTTTTCTGAGCAGCGGCTCACCGCCGGTGAGTCGCAGCTTGCCTACGCCGAGATCGGTGAAGACGTTCACCAGGCGGCCTATCTCCTCGAACGTCAGGAGGTCTTTTCGGGGGAGCCAGACGTACTCCGCCTCCGGCATACAGTATTGGCAGCGGAGGTTACATCGGTCGGTTACCGATAGCCTCAAATTGCGTATTGGTCGACCGAGGGAGTCGATCGACGGCGTTGGCGTGCTCACGGTAGGTAGTTTAGGCCGAGCCGAAGCGGCTCGGCAAGTCGTAGCGGGGCCGCGATCAACCACGCGATTTGGGCGCCCCGGACTGGGTCGGGTCTTCCAACCACGTGGCTTGGGTGCGACCAGAAGATGAAGGACCGGAGCGTTAAAGGGCCGGCCGGGAAACGAGGGCGAGCCCCCGTGTAAGCCATCCCCCCCGCTTCCCGGGCCGGACCTACCTTCGGTCCCTCGTTTTGGCAGCAACCGTGCCAGATACCCGGGTCGACCATAAGACGCGGAATATCAAGGGTTTCAAAAGAAAAGCCGCTTCGAAGCTCCCGGAGTGAGTGTCCGAGAACACGAGTGTATCCCCCAGGGCCAAGGGAGAATCCGGGCGACGTCATTCGGGGGGAATAGACAAGTCCCCTCTCATGATCGTTACCGCCTGACCGGCGAGCTTCACGCGTTCTCCCTCGACCCGGACCCGTAGAGTCCCCCCGCGGCGAGAGGCTTGGTAGGCGAGAAGCTCCTTCTTACCGAGCCGCTCCATCCAGTAGGGACCTAGGCAGCAATGTGCCGATCCGGTTACTTGATCTTCCGGCAAACCGGCGCGGGGCGCGAAGAATCGCGACACGAAGTCATAGTCCCGCTCACCACTTGGGCTAGTCACTATCACTCCGCGCGTGGGGATGGTGGCGAGTAGCGGAAAATCGGGGTCCATCTGGCGCAGCGCTTCCTCGGAGTCGACCTCCACCAGGTAATCGAATCGATTCCGGCCGACGTAGAGCGCAGCGATTCCCAGCGCGTCTTCGAGATCGTCGGGGCATTCGCTTGCCCGCTGCGGCTCGCTTGGAAAATCGAGCTCGATCCACCTTCCTCGGCGCTCGGCCCCGAGAGAGCCGGCCTTGGTTCGAAATCGCGCCACGGCGTTCGATGGTAAGAGCCCTTCTTCCCACAAGGCATGTGCCGCGGCAAGGGTAGTGTGGCCCGAGAGCTCCACTTCAACCTTCGGCGTGAAAAAGTGGAGGCCGAGCTCACCGCCGCTTCCGGACAGGAAAGCGGTTCCGCCGGTATTCATTTCCCCGGCTACCCTCTGCATCCAGCCGTCGCTTCCGGGTCCTTGGAGGAAGCAAACCGTTGCCGGGTTTCCGGAAAAGGGGTGATCGGCAAAGGAGTTGATCCTCAAGAACCGAACCGTCACCGATCAACCTTGGTTGCGCACCGCCCATGGTTTCAAGATTGCGTAGACCACTTCGCATCGGGGCGTATCGATTCCGTGCTTTCTCGCCAACCGGAGGGCGGTGCCATGTAGGGCTTCGAGCTCCATCGGTTTTCCGTGCGTCAGATCATAATGGAGGGAGGAATAGGACTCCGGGTTCAGCTTCATGGCTAGTTCGTGCAACTTATCGACCACGTCTTCTGGAAGGCCGACGCCTTCCGCTCGAGCCACGGCAATGACCTCTTCCATAATTCCCCTGGCGAGCTTCATTGCAAGTTCGTCTTCCCGGATCGGGCCAACCGGAAGGCGCGTGGTCGCGGTCATCCCCGCGAAGGCACAGATGAAAGCGAACTTGTTCCACAGCACGGAGCGAACGTCCGAGGAGAGCTCGGCTTCGATTCCTGCCTCGTGGCACAGGGCCAGCCAGCGTTCGGCTCGATCACTCGGTTTTCCATCCAGCTCGCCGAAGACGATGCGCGATAGCTCCCCGATGTGCTCGATGACGCCCGGCTCGGAGATCGTGGCCATGATGAACGATGCTCCCCCCATCACGTGATCGAGGCCTACAGCCGCGCCGATCTTTTCCTCGTTGTCCACGCCGTTTTGGAGAGAAATTACCGCGGTGTTGCTCTTCAGGAGGGACGGCAAACGGGCTGCGGCCTTCTCGGTGTCGAACGACTTGACGCAGAACAGGACATAGTCGGCTGGGCCGATATCCTCTGCGTTCTCGGTGGCAGGGAGGCGAAGCTCGGCGTCTCCCTTAGGGCTGCGAATTCTGAGACCTACCTCCTTGAGTGCGCGCAGGTGCTGGCCCCGCGCAATCAGATGAACGTCCGCACCCGCCTGAGCGAGACGAGCCGCGTAGTACCCGCCCACGCCGCCTGCTCCGTAGATGGCTACTTTCATTGCGCCACAGCATACTCCAAGTCATTTGACGGATTGAGGGGGAAAACGAAAAGGGGGATAACGGAGTCACCCCCCACCCGCATTGAATTACCTTGTTAGGCGACCGGGATCAAGCTGGTCAGTTTCTCGGCCAGGGACTTCTTGGGAGCGGCCCCCACGACCTGATCCACGACCTTGCCGTCCTGGAAGAACAACAAGGACGGAATCGATCGGATCCCGTACTGTTCGGCGACGCCGGGCTGCTCGTCGACGTTCAGTTTGCCGATGGTAGCCTGCCCATCGAACTCGGAAGCCAGCTCTTCGATGGCGGGGGCGATCATGTGGCAAGGGCCACACCAGCTGGCCCAAAAATCCACCAGCACCGGCTTTCCGCTTTCCAGCACTTCGCCTTTGAAGTTCTCCTCGGTCAAGGTCACGTATTTCGCATCGTCTGCCATTAGTTGTCTCCTTTGGTCTCCTCTAGAACGGAAAGAGTCACTCGTACCACGTCACGGAGAAGTACCCGATCCGGGCACGCCTTCCCCATGACTCGTAGGCCCTGAAGGCTGCTGGTAAGAAAGCGCCCCAGCGCCCTGGGATTTTGCTTTTTGCCGAGCTCCCCATCGGACTGCGCGTGCCGAAGCACTTTTACAAAGGCCTCCTCGAGCCGTGTGAAATTCGCGGCGACCAGCGCCGCGGTGTCGCGGTCATGAGCGGCGAGTTCCACCGCTGAGTTCGTCATCAGACAGCCCTTTCGACCCTCGTCGCACGAGCATTCTCGAACTACATCTTCGAAGACACGGCGGATGGCTTGCATCGGCGACCCACCTTCCGCCAACCTCTCCGATATCGTCGAGTGGAAAGTCTCTTCATAGCGATGCAGTGCGGCGAGGAACAGTCCGTGCTTGTCACCGAAGGCGCCGTAGAGGCTGCCCCGGTTGATCCCCATGGAATCGACCAGGTCTTGTACCGATGTCCCCTCGTACCCGTGCTGCCAGAACACCTCGATGGCCTGATCCAGCACTTCATCACGGTCGAACTCCCTCGGCCTCGCCATCGCTATCTCAGACGCACCCGTACTATAGCCATTTTGGAACGATTAGTCAAGAATCCTTTTCCAGAGCTCAAGGTACCCTGAATTGACCGCCCTACTTCGGCGAGGTCGGTCCGCGCTTTCCCATTTCGTCACCTTTTCGTAGGCTTCGGTCCGCGGCTTCCTTAATCCGTTGTTGAACCTTTTCCTGGAGAGCGGTCGCTTCCAGGTGGTCTGGCTGCAAACGGAAGATCTCTGAGAGCAAGGGTAGGCACGCGGCGAGATCTGCGGTATCGAACTTGGCGGCGGCGGTTCGAAAAAGCTCTGCCGCTTGCCGGGCCCTCCCTTCTTCGATCCGTTCCTCCTCCAGGCGGGCGGTGACACGAGAGTAGAGAGTCTTCGCCTCGGCGTGATGGGGATCCAGGTTCCGCGCACCTTCCACGACCGAGAGAGCTCGTCGGAGTTCGCCCCTACGATAAAAGGAATGGGCTTTCGAGAGAAGCTCCGCGATATGGCGTTCTTCTACAGGACGTCCGTCGACAGCCTGAGTCTCTGGCCGCGGCTCGCTCGCACTATTGGCTAGGCGTTCCTTTGCGCGTGAAACGCGACCGGCGGCACGTTCGTATGCGCGCACGGCGCGGGCATGCATCTCCACGGACTCGAGGTATCCTGGATCAGGATCTAGTCCGAGGGCGTGGTTTGGATTCTGACCCGCATCCAATCGTTGTCGAAGCCATCTAACGAATTCTCTCGTGGCACCGGCGGCTGGAAACGACTCGAGCCACTTTTCGTTTTCCCGGAGCAATCCATCCAGACCGTCGACGACTTTTCTGGTCTCCTGCTGAATGTAATGTCTGCGGCTGTCGAGAGCCTTTGCCATTTGACGGAGGTCCCCCGTGAAGTGCTTTATTCTTTGATAGCGATGGGACGGGTCCTTGGCGAGTGCTCGCACCGCGATGGCCGTGAGCTCCCGGGGGAGGGATGGCTCGACCCGCTGCAGAGGCTCCGGATCCTGCGTCACAATGTTCGTGAACGTGTCATGGTATGACTTACCGGTGAAGGGCTTGCGGAAAGTGAGTAGTTCATACAAAACCGCGCCCGCAGAGAAAATATCTAAGCGGTGGTCCACCCGCTTGCCCATTACTTGCTCGGGAGACATGTAGTTGGGCGTCCCCATCACCATCCCGGACTTCGTGAGTTCAGACGAGGCAATGCGAGCGATACCGAAATCCAAGATCTTCACGTGGTCCCTGCGAGTGATGAATATGTTGCCGGGCTTGATATCCCGATGGACGATCTCCTTCTGGTGAGCGTGCTCGAGCCTTCCGAGAGCTCCTGCATCCAACGGAGCTTGCGCTCGAGTGATATCGGCTCGGCTCGAGCGATCTTCGATTTGAGCTCTTCGCCGTCCAAATACTCCATGGCGATGAAGATGCGACCCTTTTCTTCGAAGAGATCGTAAATGGTGATCAGGTTCTTGTGGGAAAGCCTTCCGGCAGTCCGGGCCTCACGCTCGAATCGTTCGCGGAGCTCTGGCTCGCTGGCCAGATCGGCGGACATGGTTTTGACCGCGAGGATGCGGTTGATGCCAGGATCGAGGGCCTTGTAAACCACCCCCATGGCGCCTGCGCCGATCTTTGCGAGAACTCTATACTTGCCGATCGTGTCCACGGCCCTACCTCCGGGCCCAAACATGCCCTATCGAGATCGAGCAAGAGCGCGCCAAGCCGCTTGCTAGTGCGGTGTCGGAACCTCGTGAATCGAGATAGCCGGCAAGCCAAAACACACTCCGGCCCAACCTTTCGATGGAGCTTGAGCGGCGAGTTTATCACGGCGGCTAGTTTCATCCATGGCGAGTCGAGTCCAGATCTCTACGTCTCGAAACAAACCCAGTTCGAGCTTGGGCGGCATGACACCCACCACGGTGGTTGGGTTTCCGTCCAACACGATCTGTCGGCCGACGATCCCACGGTCCGCCCCGAACCGGCGCTCCCAAGAACCGTGGCCGAGGATGGCGACCGGCTCACCGGCCGGAGAGTCCTCTTGCGGTGAAAACCCGCGCCCGATGAGCGGAGAGAGACCCTCGTGGAGAACAGATTGGCCGACACACGAAAGGCCTCGATCCGAGCCGGCTCGTCGAGCCCCGTCAGATCGACCTGCGCGTTCGTCATCGCTTCTCGTAGCTACGGAAAGGATCGGCCGGAGGTTCCTGCCTCATAATTCTTTAGCAGTTTTGATAAGCGGAACAATATTGATATCTTCCTTCGGTGGCCAACCCTAGTAAACGCTATGCGATCGTCGGTATCGGCGAGGCTCGCATCGGGAGGCGAGAGGACCTCACGAATGTCCGGCTCGCCGTCGAAGCGGCGGACAATGCCGTCCTAGACGCCGGCTTGTCCTACGATGACATCGACGGGATCCTGAGTCACGCACCCTACGGAGACCCCGAGTTTCTACATACCATCAAGTTCGCCGCGGCGCTGGGCATCCAACCCTCGTTCGCGTTCGATCTGCATATCGGCGGTGCAACCCCGTGTGCAGCTGCGGCGGTTGCCGCGGGAGCCATCGAGTCCGGCTTGTGTCAGATGGTCCTTTACGTCGGTGCCGACGCGATGTGGTCACAGTTGAAGGAGCGTCGCCCCACCCACGGCAAGTTTCGATGGGGATATGAAGACTTCGAAGAGCCCTTCGGCCTCGTCGAGGCGGCCCCGGCCTACGCGCTCTTCGCACGCAGACATATGCACGAGTTCGGCACGACCCACGAGCAGCTGGGTGCTATCGCGGTCACCACCCGTCGTCACGCCACGATGAATGACAACGCTCAGATGAGCAAGTCGATCACCATGGACGACTACCTTCGATCGCGATGGATAGCGGAGCCCTTTCGCCTGCTCGACTGTTCGCTCATTTCCGACTTCGGGGGCGCCTTCATCATCACTTCTTTGGAACGGGCTCGAGATCTCGCGAACCGACCTACCGTAATCCTTGGCGCCGCGCAGCAACATACGCACCGTTTCGTCACCTCCGCAAACCTTACTCAGAGTGGTGCGGCTAGGGCGGGGCCACGGGCCTTCGAGATGGCGGGGCTTCAGCCGGAGGACATCGATGTCGCCGAGCTCTACGACTCCTTTACCTATACGGCGCTGGTGCAGCTCGAAGACTACGGGTTTTGTGAAAAAGGTGAGGGGGGACCCTATGTCGAAAGCATCGGCACCGCCCTCGGGGGTAAGCTACCGGTGAACACGCATGGCGGACTCCTCTCGCAGGCCCACGCCGACGGAATCCTCCACCTGACCGAGGCGGTCAAGCAGCTTCGGGGCTCCTGTGGTGAGCGGCAGGTCGAAGGCGCGGAGGTGGCGCTGGTGAGCGGAAGCGGTGGTATCTTCGCAACGCACAGTAGCTTGATTCTTGGAGTCGAGTGAGTTGGAAAAACGCGCTTCTTTGCCAATTCCCGATCCCGACAGCCGGCCCTTTTGGCAGGCGTGCCAGGAAGAGAGGCTCGTTGCGCAAGTCTGTGGTGGCTGTGGTAAGTTGCGCTTGCCACCCCTGCCCGCTTGTCCGGAGTGCCACTCTCGTGATTTCCAGTGGGAGGAGCTTTCGGGGCTCGGTTCGGTGTGGAGTTTTACGGTGGTACACCACGCCTTTCGACCGAACCTTGAAGGCAAGGTTCCCTACACCGTGGGACTGATAGATTTGGATAAAGGCCCACGCATTGTGGGCAAGATCGTTGCCGGAAATCGCACCGCAAGCATTGGATCGAGAGTGCGAGTTCGGTTCGAAGAGATCGAAGGAACGCACTTGCCGTACTTCGAGCTGGAGCCCGAGTCTAACAACTAGCTAGTTCCTGTCCAGAAACACCATAACTTGTGGTGTGCGACAGGCCTACCGAAGATGTGGGTATTATACGTTTTCGGTAGGGAACTTCGTAGGGTTGAGAGCGAATGAAAATCTTGGACGAAACGAGAGGCGAATCGTCAGGAATCCAAGGCTATGGGAGCGGAAGAGTAATAGTTATTATCTTAATAGATGTTTCGCCATCACCAGTAGATTGCAGGTGATGATGGAACCCCATACGTACGATTTAAAAGAAGGCAATGAGCGCCATGTGCATCGGTCGAGACCAAAGACTCGTTTCAAGAACGAAATGACGCCTTCGATCCCGCAGCGAAATCGCCGCAGGCGTTGATAGACCCAGGAACTCTTGACCATATCGGTCACGGCGAAACCTTGAGCTTTGGTAAAGGCAACATCTTCAACTCCCTTGCCTTTGATGGCTTCCAAGTTTGCCTTTGAAGAAAACGCGCCATCGTAGGCGACCTGGCGCGGGGCCCGCTCGTAGAGTTCGACTTGACGGTCGATCATGGTTTCCGCGAGAGTTGAATCGGCCGGATTCCCATCCAAGATCACGCAATCCAAAATCATCGAGGACGAACCACCAGTCAGACACACCTTGTGACCGTAGAGGGTCTCGCGCCGGTCTTTGCGAATAATGTCGGTGTGTTCTTCGAAGACAGAAACGACCTTTTCCTCTGCAGGCACACGCTCTTCGTCGATCACTCGGCGTTGGGTTTGGTTGATGACTTTCTTGGTGAGGACGAGAAAGTGCGCAAAATCCGCGGCGATCCTCTCCGTACTCGCTCGCTTCACAGGCTCGGTCAAGCCCGACTCTTCCAACTGTTCTGCAACGCGTTGAGCGGAGCGATAGGTTTCTTCCGTCACCTTCAGTAGATCTCGATAGACGCGACGCCTTTGTTGCTTATCCTTCGCGTTCAGAACTCCCAGTCGACGTCTCTTCGCTCGACGCGTTCGATTGCCGAAGACCACTACTGTACCCAGCAGTTCGCGAGCTCCGCACATCAGGCGAGTGAGAACCCGAACACAGTCATAAAGAAGCTCGGAGTCTGTAGGCGGATGAATGTTTGATTCCACTACCGTGCAGTTCCACTCGTACTTTTCTTCCCTTTTCGATCCCAGCATCCTCGGCAACGCTCACCAGCTCTCGGTTGATCTGCTCCAGCGTTTCGAACTTCACGGCTTTGATGTTTGCTGCTAGGGTCGACTTCGACGGGGTCGGCTCTATGATGCCGAGCTGGCAAAACGTCCGATAGCTTCGAGAGTCTGCCAAGTGAAACGCCAGCTCCCGATAGCTGAGCTGATTCAGCTGCTTGACCAACAACGCCCGGAGAACCTGCTCCGTGCTCATTCCCCCACGACCAACATCGCTCCCTGCCGATGGGGTGACCGACTTCAGGTCTTGCAGTACCAGCTCATTGAGTTTAGGATGGGCATCGAGCGGCGACGAGATCGTTTCGAGTTCGCGTGCGTGCTCCAGCTCCAGCCAGGGCGCACGTAGATTTGGCTGTGGGTTGATCGTTTTTCGCATTTAGGGCTGGTCTCCTTTGGAGTTAAGTCATTTAGAATCGGATGTTTTCAACGACACGATCCTAATCGACACCCCCTCAGAAGACTAGCCCTGAATTTGCGATTTCTCCTTTTTTCTCAATCCCTTACAGGCTTCTGGACGGGTACTAGCTAAGCTGAGGAGTATAGAAACGATGAAATGGCCCGCCAATCGATTGGCAAGTCAGATCGATAAGAACTTTGGAATGTTCGAGGTCGCCCATGAGATGGAGAAGAAGGGCGTGGATGACATCATCCATTTGGAGGTAGGTCGACCCTCGTACGACACACCGGCCCACATCAAGGACGCTTCAAAGAAAGCTCTCGATAACGGCGTTGTGCACTACGGTGATCTCCGTGGCAACACCAAGCTCCGCGAAGCGCTGGCCCAGAAGCTCAAAGACTATAACGGTATTGAAGTGGCACCGGACGAGGTTTTGATGACCAATGGGCTGACGCAAGCCTCTTTCGCAACCTTTATGGCGGGTCTCGAGGAAGGAGACGAGGTGATCGTCTTCGAGCCCTATTATCCGCAGCACAACAAGAAGATCGAGCTCTTGGGGGCCAAGGTGGTCACCGTTCCGCTCGCGAAGTCGCAAGGGTACCGGTTGGACCCGGACGCATTGGAGAAGGCCATCACACCCAAGACGCGCATGATCGTCTTCGTTAACCCCGCCAACCCGGTGGGAAGAGTCTTTACTCATGATGAAGTCTCTGCACTCGCGGAGATTGCCACTAAGCATGACCTGCTCGTATTGACGGACGAGGTGTATGAGTACGTTCTCTACGATGATCACAAACACCTCAGCCTGGCGAGTCTTCCCGGAATGCGGGATCGAACCATCAGCACCTTCGCCTTTACCAAGGCGTACGCGATGGATGGTTGGCGGCTGGGCTACGTCGCCGCGAAGAAAGAATTCGTGGACGCGGTCTACAAAGTCGTCTTGAACGAGACCACGCATCCCAATGTCTTCGCTCAAGAGGGAGCGCTGGCCGCGGTCGTCAACCCGCAAGACTGCGTTGCGGAGATGGTTAAGGAGGACCGACGTCGGAGGGACCTAGTGCACGACCGGCTAAACGCGATGCCCAACGTGAACTGCGACAAGCCCCACGCCACCATCTACTCGTTTCCTGATTTCAGTGGCTGGGGAAAATCGTCCGATGAGCTCGCCGATGAGCTCCTAAAGGAGACTCATGTGGCCACCGAAGCGGGCACCTTCTACGGAGCGTCGGGTGAAGGTCATCTGAGAATTTGTTTCGGCTCCGAACCCTACGACAAGCTGGAAGAGGCGATGGACCGCATCGAGGGCTACCTGAAAAAGAAAGCCTAGTGACCGCCTACGAGCTGCTCGAACGGCGGGCCCGGGACCGTGGCGACCAGCCGTTCCTGGTCGGTGAAGACCGCACCCAGTCTGCTTCGGAGATGCTCGCCTCGAGCGACGAGTGGAGTGACCGCTTCGAAAGCGCAGGCGTCAAGCTTGGCGATCGGGTCCTCCTAAGGCTTCCCAACTCCCCTGAATTCCTCGCCATTTGGTTTGGCCTGACCCGCGCGGGCGCGGTCATGGTTCCGATCAACCCGGCCTCACCACCCGCGGAGGTGGATTGGTTGGCCAAGCATTCGGATGTCCGCCTGATGGTCGATCCCGAGGGGTTGAAGGAGTGCGCCGACCTCCAAGGTACCGTGGTTTTGCCGGAGGGTACCGCTGCGGTTCTCTATACATCGGGGTCCACCGGAAAACCCAAGGGCTGCATGCTTTCTCACGACTACTACGAGACGGGCGGACGGGTTTGGGTGGAGGCGATGGAGCTATCGGCGGAGGATCGCCTTTTCATGATGCTTCCGCTCTTTCATATGAACGCTCAGGTCACCAGCGTCTATGGCGCGCTCCTCTCCGGGGCAACCATCGTTTGGGTAGAGCGTTTCAGCCTCTCCCGTTTCTGGGGCCAGGTGGACTCATTGCGACCGACCCAGGCGTTTTTGATCGGAGCGATTCCGGTCTTGCTCGCCCGCGAGCAAAAGGGCAAGCGTTCCAGCAGTCTTCGCAAAGTGACGTGTGCCGGCTTGCAAGATGATCTGCGGGCAGAGTGTGAGGAGCGATTCGGATTCCAGATGGTCGAAGGTTACGGCCTCACCGAGGGCGGAGTGGTGACGATGGAACGACTCGGGGAGTCTCATCTCCCCGGATCGGTCGGCCGGCCGGTGGCTGGAAAAACGGTCGAGATCCGCGACGCCGATGGTCGTCGCTGCGAACCCAATGAGGATGGAGCGATCTGGGTCGGTGGAGAAGGATTGATGTCCGGCTATCTCGGCAACCTGGAGGCGACGGCAGAGGCCCTTCCCGAACAAGGTTGGCTCCGCACCAGCGACGTGGGGCATATCGACGCCGAAGGCTATCTACACTTCACAGGTCGCGGAGGGGACATCGTTCGCCGGTCGGGAGAGAACATTTCTCTCCGCGAGGTGGAAGTCGTCTTGCGATCGCATCCGGCAGTCTCCGAGGCGGCGCTGATCGCGGTGCCTGACGACATCTATGGCGTGGAGCTACAAGCGTATGTTGTGCTGAGTGAGGAGGCCACCGGCCAAGCTCTCTACGACCACTGCGTGCGCGAGTTGACCCCTCACAAGCTCCCACGCTCGATCCATCTGTGTCGGGACCTGCCGCGGACCGGGATGGAGCGCGTCAGCAAGGCTCGGTTGAAAGAAAACGGACCGATCGAGGAGTACGAGACGTTCGAGCGGCCGAGCAAGCGTCCCGTCTAACTGGCGTTCTCCTGAGCCCGCCACTCCTCCACCCAACGCTCCTCGTTTGTCTCCTCGCCACCAAAACAACTCAATCCAAAGGCTGTCCCCCCGTTTTGCACCTCTTCATCGACTGCTACTGACCACGGCAAGGGCATCCAATTTCAGCAGCCCTGCGACGTCGGTAAAAGGTTCGTCGAACTGGTACCGAAAAACTAGCGCTTCATCACTAATCGATGAGAGCTCTGCGGCGTCATGCCCAAACCCCGGCACGAGCCAAGCATGACCGGTGAGCTCACTTGAATCGATCACGCGCGCGCTCAACCACTCGAAGAGACCAGGAACTCGAAGTACTAACCCTTGACGGTAGGTGGCGCCGGAGTCGACGAGCGTGCGCCAGAGGTACAGATGCTCGTCACCGAGGAAGCCGCGCCGTCATCGGTGGAACGAACACAACACCTCGACCGTCGGCGGTCTCGACGAGGCGACCTGCGGAACGTGCCCCGGCTCTCTCTTCCAAACCCTGTTGTTCCCTGTCGGCGGAGAACTCATAGGCTGACGCCTCCTGGGAGGCGTCACCGAACGCCTCGCCCGCCCGCGCGTCCTCGGTACTAGGGTCGGTAGCGGGAAGGTCCATCAGCTGTGCCCGTGTTTTTCTTGCGTAGGCCCCTCGGTTGAGCTGACGCAACACCGACTCCGAGCTGTAAAAGGCGTCGCTCGCGCTTTCGTTGCGATCCTCCTGTAACGCCACGTTGCGTTTCTGATCCTTCAGCTTGAGCGGAACGGTCGTACCGGGGCGCTGTGTCAGCGCCTGCTGTTGTATCGCGCCTTGCGGACGTTCGCGCTCCGCTATTTGTCCCAGATTCCTCTCTTGGCTCAAGCTCTTCACGAAATCCACCACCTCCGACCGCGACGACTACTCAACCTAACTCAGAGAGGTGAAGACGATGTCAGACGCGATACCAACACCCAAACCCAACCGACCTTTGAAGGCACCCCTGTCCCTCGTGGGCGTGCTCCTCGCCGCCACGCTGCTGGCCGGCGTTCTCATCAACCACGCGGCCTCTGTACGCACGGACGGTTCGATCGAGCTAGCTCGCGCGTCGAACGGTACGGTTGCTCTCGCGTCACGGACAAGCCAAGGCGCGGTTTTGGTGGGAAGTGACGGGCTCGTCCAAGTCGAGCTCGTGCTTTCCGCCGAAGAACGGAAGAGAGATCAGGCGAGCTTGCTCCCGAACCGATCTCGTTGTCGTTCTCGACCGCTCGGGCTCGATGGCTGGGGATAAGATCGACTACGCCCGCGCAGCGGTTCTCGAGCTCATCCAGCAGCTCGGCGCACAGGATCGTTTTGCCCTGGTGACCTACTCGACCGGCGCGGAGCTCCGCATCCCATTGAGACCCGCCACGGCCCGCTCCAAATCGATCTGGTCAGACAGAATCCGAAGCATCGGCACCGATGGCAACACCAACGTGTCCGCCGGTTTGGATCTGGCGTACCGGACGATCTCCTCCACGCGTGCAGAGAGTCGATTCGCTCGGGTGGTCCTCCTTTCGGATGGCCTGGCCAATCACGGGGATAGCTCTTCCGAGGGCCTCTCCATGAGGGCGCGGCGGTTCGCCGATCGAGAACAGGTGCTTTCGACCGTCGGCGTTGGCGCCGACCTCAACGAGTACCTCATGAGCACGCTGGCCGATGGCGGGACCGGTAACTACTACTTTCTCGAGAGCGCCCACGGACTGGCAGAGATCTTCGCGAAAGAATTCGAAGCGACCCGCGAGACGGTCGCCACGGCCGTCGCGGTGAATTTGCAGCCTGGCGAGGGAGTCGAAGTGGTTGAGGCCACCGGTTACCCTCTGGAACGCCACGGCCGTCGCGTCGTCTTCCATCTGGGGACTCTCTTCTCGGGTCAAGAGAGGCGGCTCTGGGTGACGTACCGTATTCCGAGCGACGAGCCCGGCGAGTACCAGCTGGGCGGTATCGACGTCACATACAAAGATAGTGGCACCAGGTATCGGCTCGGTCTGGAAGATGTGCCCAAGATCGCCTGCGTGAGCAACGAAGAGACATTCTTCGCTTCGGTGGACAAAGAAGCTTGGGAAGACTCCGTGGTAAGAGTGGTTGCACGAGCGTGCCCGAGCACGGCTTGATCTCAATGCGCGCTCACTCCGCGTTCGCGCCCTTGGCGCCTCGCTCCTCGCTCGGCGTCCGTCGTCGACTCACTTGGGCCGGGCTCGCTCCGCTCGCGCAGGGTGCCGTGACTTTTTCAGCACCCTGCTCGGACGAAACGGACTCTTAGATCGCCCGCGACGTGGCTCAGGTGCCTCAGAAACAAGAACCACAGAATCGAGATGCCCGCCATCTCGATCGCCTCTTCGAACGATTTGGAAAAGTGACGCAGTGCGTCGAACGCCGTCTCGCCGAACCGCGCCTGGGTCCAAGGCTCCAGGTCATACCGATTCGCGATAATTGTGTAGAGGTTCCAGCGGTGTTCGGCCTCGAGACCTTCCACGAAGTCCATAGCAACCGCGACCACCTGTAAGAAGACAGCGGTCATCAAGAGCACGCGTGACGACCTCGAACCGAGCTCGTACCAGAGAAATCCGAACATGAATAGCCCAAGAGCGCCGAAAAAGGGCAGAAAAAGAATTTGCCAAGCGTAGCTCGGGAAAAAGTCGAAGGTGGCGCCCGTCGAGTTCCACAAGGCTTCCTTGAAAGTGTTCCCGATGCGCTCGTGGAGTTGGGCGCCGTCATCGATGGCCAAATAGAAGAAGAAGAAGGTCAATACGAGCCATCCCCATGACTTCCATCGCGGCCCGGGTCCATTCTTTTCCGACAGGTAGATCAGTCCCAGGGTGAGGCTCGCCAGGAGCGTTTGGGTCATGGCGAACCACGAGGCGAGACCATCTTCCCTTGCAGTATTGAACATGCGGCGCATCGCTCCGATGTACGTCCATTCCCCGTAGTTGATGTGGTAATCGAGGAATACGAAGACGATCTCGGCGAGAATGCAGAAGATGAGGATGCGGCGAGCGAGCCGCTCGGAATTGATGGTCAGGTGGACCGGTTCTGGTGACACTCCCAATAGGCTAACACGAGGGCTGGCCTACTCGTATCGGAGGGCGGTCATGGGATCGCCATAACGGGAATAGGGGTGGGAAAGTTCCGTTTGGACTTCGGTTACTTGAGATCCAGGAGCCAGATGTCGGCTTCCTGCGTCTCGAGGGAAAAGTAAATCGTGCGATTGTCCGGTGCGAGGGAGGGGCCTCCGATCCAGCCCTCGGGCGTTGCTAGCAGCTCGCGAGATTCTTTGGTTCGGATGTCCAATAGAAACAGCTTCCCATCGGTCGCCAGAATGAGCCTTCTGCTATCGTGCATCCACGTGGATCCCGCGTACTCATCCCCTTCGAAGAGTTCGTAGTTTTTGTGACTCGAACGAAAAAATACCAAGGCCTAGATATTTTCCGTCGGACGAGCGAAGGACACCAGCGAGCCATTTCCCGTCGGGCGACCATTCGACGGGGTCCAAGCCCCCGTCCTCTTCGAAGGGTGGGAGTCGCTGCGGCTGCTGCTCACCCCAAGGTATCCGAGGGTCGAAGATGTAGCCAATACCCGTGTTCGCGTCCACGCTCGCCATGCGGGAACCATCCGGTGCTCAAACAGTGTAGAGCAGATCCATTTCGCTGGCGTCGGTAACTTGTTCGAGTCCGCTTCCGTCCGGCCGAATGGTCCATAGCTGGTACGTGCCGCTTCGATCGGAGTAGAAGGCGATGCGATCCCCGTCCGGCGACCAAAGGGGTTGGCGATCCTTGTATCTGTCGTCGGTGAGCTGTCGCAGCCCGGTGCCGACCGGCCGGACAATGAAGACGTCCTCTTGCGTTCCCGAGGATGTAAGACTCAGCCAGGCTCCATCGGGGCTGGCGTTGCCGAGGCCGTAGGTTTGGGAGCCGCGAGTGACGGGAACGGGTTGTCCCAATATCTTTTCTTCAGTTGGATCGAAACCCACTTTCTGGATGTTCGAAGTCTGAATGCGTGAAGCATAAACCAAGCGATCGCCGTTGCCCGAGATACTAAGGTGAGCCACGTACGGTGAGGGCGTGGTTACCGGCTGGGGCTCTCCCAGCACTTTGCCTGAGCCTTCGTCGATGGAGACTCTCCACAGATTCATGCTGCCGCCGCGGTCGCTCAAGAAATAAAGGCTGCCGCCGTCCGGCGACCAGACGGGATTCCAGTCCACAGGCGGGTCGTCGGTCACTCGGATAGGGTCACCGCCCTCGGCGGCGACTGTCAAGATGTCCCTTTGCCCTCCTTCCGGCACCGCCCAATAGGCGATGCGGTGGCCGCTCGGTGACCAGTTGGGTTGTACGGCATCGCCTTCCGAGATCAGCCGCGTCTCTCCCGATCCGACCTCCACCGTCCAGAGCTGGCTGATGCTGGCTCTCTGGAGCGGTCCCGGGAATCCCTCTTCTGCGAACACCAAACTCTCGCCGTCCGGAGACCAGGCGGGGTGGTAGCCGAAATCCGTGATCCGTTTCACCGACTCCCCGGTGGCGCCCATCACGAAGATGCCGCCCCCCTGACGCTCCGATCGAAAGGCGATTTGATCTCCGTCTGGCGAGAACACCGGAGTGTTATCGTCTTCGGGGGAGTCCTCGGTTAGGTTGATGTCCTTTTGTCCGCCCACGCGTTGTAGGTAGATATCCCAGTTACCCGAGGTTTCGCTCATGTAGACGACGAAGTCGCCATCCGGGGCGAGAGAAGGGTAGACCTCCTCGCCCGCCTGGGTCGTGAGCTCGGAAAAGGTTCCCTGGATTGGACCTTGCGGCTGTCGATCCGACCGCAGCAATAGATACGTCGTCGCCACCGAGACCACCGCTACCGCCGCGATCACCGCCAGGAGATAGCTTTTCTTGATACCGGTAGGGCGAGCTGCCACCGCTCCCGCGGATACTTCCCCGGAAGCTAGATCCTGCTGGAGCTCTTCCAGATCGTTCCGGACGTCCTTGCTCGATTGGTAGCGGTGATCGAGGTCCTTGACCAAGCAACGTTTCACGATGCGGCCCAGGTCCCGGGGTAGCTCGGGTTTCAAACCGGTGATGGTGGTGGGAGTGTCGCGGATGATGGAAGACAAAATCGTTCCCGGGTTGTCGCCCTTGAACGGTTTCTCCCCGGTGGTCATCTGGTAGAGGACGGTGCCGAGTGAAAAGATGTCCGAGCGATGGTCGACCGTCTTTCCCTCCGCCGGTATTGTCAAGTTGACGTTGAGCGAGCGAACCTATCGCGTCGAGCTGACTTCCTTTGCTCTCATCGGACGGCACAGGTTACCTCCTGCCAGACGATGAAAGCGCGGTCTCGTAGCTCCCGATGATGATGCGCTTGCAACAAATGCCGTCCGACGCGAAAGAGATTTTGCACGAGTCCATGCACGGTCAAGAATCGTTGCGCCTGCCCAGGAGCTTTAAACTTCCGCATCTGTCGTTCCCGTTGTCGCGTCGGTTCGTGCGAGACTTCGGCTAGGTTGTTTCTGTACTGGTCAGTGTCGTGGACGACGGACGGCATGACCTCGCGGTGAGCGGCGCTGTAGCTTCTCAGTTTGTCGGTGACCAGCTGCCAGGGCGGACGGCCTTGCCCCTTCAACAGCTTGCGGAAGAATCGTTTGGCGGCTTTCTGATCACGGCGAGGCTGGACGAGGATATCGATTACATCACCATCTTGGTCTACCGCGCGCCAGAGGTATTGGCGTTCACCTTGTATCTTTATGAAGACCTCGTCCAGGTGCCATGTGTCACCGAGACGACCCTGCCGACGCTTCAGTCGCCGAGCGTATTCCGGCCCGAACTTAATGCACCACAGTCGGACCGCTTCGTAAGAAACCGTGATGCCTCGCTGAGCGAGCAACTCTTCGACGTTTCGAAAGCTCACGCAGAATCGGTGGTAGAGCCAGACGGCGTGGCTGATGATTTCCGGTGGAAATCGATAGCCGTGGTAGCTTGGCGCATCGGTCTTCATTGGACCATTCTGTCAGTCACCAGCTCAATTTGACAATACCATCGAAAACATCAACTTGACCGGATTTTCCCGAACAGCGCGATCGAAAACCGGGCGATCTGCGTCCCGGGCATCGGCTCGACCAAGCCGTTCTCCGCCCTCGTGGTCGATTTGATGCCGGATATCCAACTGATGTTCAACGGACAATGCTTCCCGCGCTACAGGTATCAGCAACCGACGGATGCGCAGGGCACCCTTCCGGGCGTCGGACAGGAATTGGAGCGTATCGACAACATCACGGACACGGCGTTGCGCGCTTTCCGCGTACGCTACAGCGACAACTCAATCACCAAGGATGTGATTTTCGATTACGTCTACGGCGTTCTGCATGCGCCCAGCTACCGGGAGCACTTCGCCAACGACCTAGCGAAGGAGCTGCCGCGCCTCCCGCTCGCACACGATTTCCATGCCTTTGCGAGAGCTGGGCGTGAGCTTGCAGAACTTCATCTCAGCTATGAGACCTGCCAGGAATATCCGCTAGACGTTACCTTCACACAACTCGGAGAACCGCGACCGGAGCAATTCCGAGTCGGTGAGCGGGCGATGCGATATTCCGATAACGACAGGACGATCCTTATCGTCAACGACCATCTCCGACTCGGCGGGATACCGCTAGGGGTGCACCAGTACCAGGTCAACGGGCGGACACCGCTAGAGTGGCTCATCGACCGCTACCGAATCACGCGAGACAAGGAAAGTGGCATCGTCAACGATCCCAATGCTTGGTTCGACGATCCACGCGAGCTGATCGCGATGATCCGCCGCATCGTCCATGTCAGCGTGGAATCAACGCGCATCGTCGAGGGCTTACCCGAACCGATCTTGGCGCCGAAGGGTAAGTCAAATTGAGAAGGTGATCGACACAATGGACCGATGCGACCCAACTTGCTGAGTTACCACGAATATCGATTCCCACCCGAAATTATCGGCGTTGGTGCATGAATTCGTTCGTGCGCCCAACTTACTACCCCGTCCTGTGCCAAAACTCGGCCCTTTAGAAATCGGAATTTCCTAGATTAAGGTCTTGACAACTAGCCGTCTGGTCAAAATATTCGAACGCCCATCGGGTCAGCAGTTTGCACCTTTCCAACGGGAAGCCGCATGAGTATTTTGACCTCACGGTGTTGCAACAAGGGGCGCTGGCGTAGGAAGCGGGCGGTAAAGGAAAGAGGCGAAGCCACCTTCCCGCTCCCGTCCTGTGCCAAAACTCGGCCCTTTTGAAATAGGCCATAAATCAGCAACTTAGTGTCTGTGTTTGCGACCGGGCCAAGGGCCGTGGGCTTTACAATCGTCTTGGGCGGGCGGGTCGTCACCATGCAGATGACCACCTAGTCGAGAGTGAATATCGAAGCGTGTTCCTGAAGCTGTTTCCACGCTACGCCGGTCGAGCGCACCGAGGGCTCGGCAGCGGTCTGGTAGTGTCGGACCCTTCGCTGGGCCTGTCAGCGGACGTGCGGGTGCGGATGCTGCTAGTGCACGAGGCCGAAGGCTTCCGGGACCGGGGCGTGTCGGGCTTCGACCCGACACCCTCGACGCCGCTGAGCTTTACGGCACGGGGGTGTGGCGCCTTCGTGGGGCGGGCAAGCCACAGGGGGCGCTGTGGGGCCGGGAGACGATGACCGGGCTGACAGCCCGCAGCAGCCAAGCATCCGGCGGGCGTCCTCGCAGACCTCGGTTACGGGATGGCTGGTCGGACACCGCTTCGTCGGAACACCGCGGGTCGGCTTCGGGTCGTCCGAGACGGGGCAAAACTACCGGTTGGGCTACAGCCTCGGCCTGCTGGATAGCGGGGAGGGTAGCGATGGAGGATAAGGCCCCCCGCTTAAGAGAAAATTGAAACTTCATAGAGGACAACCGTCTGCATCGCTGCCAGCGAAGCCGGGAGGAAGAGCGCTCACCGATTATAGCTCCCGAGTTCTCGAGCGCGGTCCAGACGCAATCAGAACAGCGGCGGTGTTTCTCCAATGCTCAACAACCGTGAGATCGCGGTCCTTCTCTGGTTAGGCGTCGCTACGCTTTGGCTGCTGTTCCAACCGAAGCAGAGATCGGGCCTCTGCGGCGTCCTCAAGCTGTTCTTACAGCCCGTCATCATCATCCCACTCTTGGCGATGTTCGCATGGATTGGCCTTGAGTTATGGGTCGGCACCCATCTGTCGCTCTGGAACGCAGCCTTTGCCAAAGATACGGTTCCGTGGACCAAGATCCAGCGTGGGGCAAGAAACCTTTTTCAAACGACACCAATCTCAACTGGCGGTGATCACAGCGCTCATGACCTCGACGAAACTGACCGAGGCGCCGTTCATCTACACGATCTTCTGATTGTCGCTCCGGTGCTTCCGCCATCAAGTGATGGAATGGACTCCTCCACTGACATAGACGGCATCGATGTGCCAAAGTCAGTCGAATACGCATCGAAAAGGAGGAGTCCGAATGAAAGATACGACAATCGCTGTGGATCTTGCAAAGAACGTCTTCGAGATTGCCATCTCGGGAGAAGCGGGGAAGGTGTCCAAGCAACTCCGTGTGAGTCGACCCAAATTGGTGTCGTTCTTTGCCAAACAGAGCGCTGCCACCGTGCTTCTCGAAGCCTGCGGCTCGGCTCACTTCTGGGCAAGGACGTTCCGAAGGTTGGGACACGACGTCGTCCTGCTCCCACCTCACCTCGTGAGGCCGTATCGACGCGGGAGCAAGAACGACCGCGCCGACACGAAGGCGTTGCTCGAGGCCTACAGGAACGAGGAGCTTCTTCCCGTACCCATCAAGTCCGTGCACCAGCACACCCTCGCTGCGCTCCATCGCCTGCGCTCAGGATGGCTCTCCACACGGACCGCACGCATCAATGCCGTACGCGGGCTCCTGCGCGAACTCGGATTCATCATCCCAAAGGGCGCTCACTTCGTCGTGCCCGCCCTCTTCGAACTCGTCGAAGACGCTGATTCTGATTTGCCCGACGTGCTCCGTTCGCATCTCCGTGATGCCTGCTCCGAGATTCGAGAACTCAAGGACAAGTGCGCTAGCATCGAGCACGAGCTCAAGGCGCTCACCAAGCAGCTTCCTGAAGTCCAACGACTTCTCGCCATTCCCGGCATCGGACTTCTGGCCGCGACCGCCATCGTGGGCTTCGTCGGCGATCTTCGCCGCTTCCCATCGGGGCGCCGCTTCTCGAGCTACCTCGGCCTAGTTCCCAAGGAAAACTCCAGTGGCGACATTCGCCGCCTCGGACGCATCACCAAGCGTGGCGACTCCTACCTCCGTATGCTCCTCACCCAGGGCGGGCGCGCCGTGCTCCGCGCGGCGAACGTCAGCAAGAGCCCGCCCGACAAGCTCCGCGCCTGGGCTCGGAAGGTCCACCGCTCGCGGGGACACAACAAGGCCGTGATTGCTGTCGCCAACAAACTCGCCCGGATCGTCTGGGCCGTCTCCACCCGCGAGAGTGAATTCCAGTCGCCGGTGGCCGCTTAGATTTAGAGGCTCCACTTTCGTGTTTTCCTTTTTCCCTTCCAAAAGAGGCTGCGACGATACCCATCCAACTGATGGCGTACCGGTCGGACCGGCGCGGGGTCAAGCCAATAGCAACACTGGCCCTAAGAGGTCGTTCAAAGTGATTGGCTCCTCGCGCGCGGATTTTCCATCATGGCCCGGAGCACCCAAGACGCTCCTCACTGAGGCCGAAGATACGTTTGCAGTCTGACCCACTCGTCACGACGCGATGGATGCGCAGCTTCGATGGAAGATTTATTAAGAAAGGGGCGTGACTAGAAAGAAAGGGGCTTGACTAGAGGAGTCCAGATATGTTGCTACGCGGCTGCGGGCAGTGGGACAGGTGCGGAAGAGACCGAGTTGCGCGCCCAACTGAGTTGTGCCTTCTATTTATTCATCCGCGCGCCCCAAACTTGATTGGTCTCCGGTCTGCCGGGACCATGCCTGCATGATTTCGTCGTTTGTTCGCGCTCGGCCCTTGGCACGGCCGCAAACACAGACACTAAGCTGCTGATTGATGCTCTATTTCAAAAGGGCCGAGTTTTGGCACAGGACGGGGTCTTCGATAGGCGAGCCCGAGCAGAACTCTCCTCCGGAGCATCCGTTCCGTCCAGCTTGGCGCGCCCGAACTCCTATGCGGCGGCGCGGTGGAATAAATGAGCAAGCCGCCCCATCGCGTACAACATCGGCACGTTACCGTGAGGACTGCCGACGCATTCTTCGGCTGCGATCAACGCGTTCCCAAGTCCTTGATGTTTGCGCTCTCTATGATAATGATGGATGAGTTCGGCGACGGCTTGGCGCGCGCGTCTCGAGTCCGTTTGTGTTGTTGGACACGACGGGAACGACCACAAAAGAGGCATGGAAGGCGGCGTCAGAGAGGCGCTGACACGCTCGGACACGGCCGAAGGGCGGCGCGTCGCTGCCGACATGCAGCAATGGGCGAACCGTCGCGCTCAGGGTGAGGCGTTGGAAGGGACGGCGGCGTGTCCCCTACTGCACGTCGCCAGTGGAACCCCGGTACTGGTGCCGGGGGTGTTGGCGACGCGGGCGGGCGCACGCCTGCGCTCCTTGCGGCATTCTCGGGGGACGATGCAGACGATGGCGAAGCGGACCTACGTGTGGTCGATGAAGTGGATGAAGTGGACGATGGATTTGGTGCTGGTGAGGATCACGTTTACGGTCCCGGTGGCGATGTTGTTGGTGCTACTGCCTGGCATGGCGTTGGTACGTCTGTTGGAGCATGCGGGGGTGCTGCCGCCGGGGGCGATATCGCCAATGCCGGTGTTGGCGTTGGCGGTGTTCGTGGGGTTGTTGGGGGCGGCGTGGCTGGTGGGGAGGCCAGCGCAACAGGAGGCAGTCGATACCGCGTATCCCCCGGAGGTGCCCGTGCCCTTTGCGAACGCGCGGCTCGGCGAGTACGACGTGCCGCTGGTCGGCTCCGACGTGGTGTACCGGACCACGCTGTTTGGCGATCAGCATCTCAAGGTGACTGCCTTCGTCCCCGCCGACGAATACGGGCCGGACAGTCTCATCGTTACCGATGCCGATGGCATTGAGACTACCATCGACCTCCCGCTCATGCCTGGCGAGTCGATCACATTGACCGACGAGGCACAGCAGCGGTCTGCGGAGGAGCAGTCATGACAGCCACCTGATGGATGAACGGCTGACCGTCCAGACCTCCTCTTCACCAGCGACCGCGGA
This sequence comes from Candidatus Marinacidobacterales bacterium, assembly GCA_965219415.1. GTDB lineage: Bacteria > Acidobacteriota > Vicinamibacteria > Marinacidobacterales > DATDRI01 > CBDCNP01. The sequence continues at coordinate 3,322,450 of CBDCNP010000002.1, read as the reverse complement.
TCGGTGAAGGTTCGGCCCGGAACGATCTTCCATGTCATCGTCACCGATAGATCGTGGCCCCGCCACTTTCAGGGGTGCCATTGACGCCGGTGCGTCTGGTGAGACTTCCATTGCAGCCACGTAATGTGGCCGAGATTCTGACATCTGCGCGCTTCGTTCGTACGTCGGAACAGGAGACGCGACTCGCCGAGGTGGCAGCTCTTGGCTTGGAGCCAGCAGCCAGCTATGAGGATACAAGAGGCTGAGGGTTGGTCACGGCTTTCGGCCGATAATTCCTATTACCTGCTCGATTGGTCGGTTCGGATCCGTTGTGAGAAGTGGTCGAAGCCCAAGAGAAGGCCTTCGCTGACTTCCGTGTGTGCTTGATCTGCTCGTCTCGGTCGCTGACCTGGCGATACGAGCCGTGACGACGCGGTTCGAGTCCTCCCTGATATCGCTCGCAAACGTCTCCAAGAATGCGCACCCGCGTACTTTCCTGAGTTGGCAGTCGCTCGTGCTAGAGTCACGCGCGCGACTGTAGTATGGAGGGTATTCTCCAGCGACAGACACCAGCCCTTGGAGGGAACGTACACCGGCCGACGCCGGACGCGAGAAAGCTCCAATGCTCACGCAAGAACAACTGCGAACCGCTCGCACGAAGTTCGTCCATCGCTGGCATGCGGCGCAGACGATCGGCGAGCGGCTCGGCAACGACGCGGTCGGTGAGCGCTTCGAACACATCAACCACGCAAAGTCCCTGGCCGAGTACGTCTGGCGCTACGGCGCTTTCGAAGAATCTGCCGATGGGACCGGCCGAGTTCCGCGCCGGGACATTCCGTACAGTCTTCGCGATCTCGTCACGCCCGTGGCGGCCAAGGGACGCAACCACCTGTTCCTCGCGATCTGGTACGCGCTGAGCGCTGCGCGGCACGGAGGAGGCGGAGCCGAATCGCACGGCAGCGGTACAAGCGCTCCCGTTCCGACTGACAGCGCGGCGCTCCAGCGGTATGCGGAACAGCATCCCGACATCAAGTCGTTCGCTGCCGGAATCATTGCCCTCCATCGTGCGATGCTCCGCTACTACGTGCAGATGCGGTACCTTACGCCGGTCGAGGCCAAGCGCTACAGGGCTGGTGCGATACCGTTGGTCACGCCGCTACGTCGCACCTCCAACCGAGCCGCTGGATCACTACTGTCCAACGTTGTTGCCGCCGCATCCACCGACGATCTGACCTCTGCTCTGCGCGGCATGTTCGCACGGAACATCTACAACGCGCTTGTCGCGCGCGCGCAAGCGGAACTCCTGGAAACCGTTGTCCAGCATCGAGAGGGCCAAACCTTTGCCACCATGGTGATGGGACGGCCCTCGCGCGATCAATACACGATAGCGGCCATTGTGCAGCACAGACGCACACGGTTCGCCATTCACGACGATGCGCTTGCGGCGATGCTTCAGAGCTTGGACGAAGAACCGATGCCGTCGGTGATCCGCTGGCTCTCCACCTTCAAGACGGCCGTGTCCGCGATGATCACCACGATGCCAATGTTCATTATCAAGAACTTCTTTCGCGACACCCTGTCGGGTTTCGTGGCCGGGCGTTACTGGCAGATCCCGTTCTTTTCCACGCTTGCCGGTTAGCGTGCACGCCATCCAGGACCTCGCGACCGACCGCTCCGAGGTGATGCGCGAGTACGTCCTGCAGGGCGGGTTCTTCTCCGCACTGGTCGAATCCGAGACACATATCGAAGACCAGACGACCGTCACTGCGGCCAAGGTCCGGCGGTGGGGCTCGAGACTCGTCTACCTGCTGACACGCCCCGCGTGGATTGGGGAGGCTGGCAGGCGCGTCAACCAGTTCCAGAAGGCCCGCGCGCGTGGCGCGACCAACTACGCGGCCGCGCGATCGGCGCGGATGATCTCGGCGGACTTCGCCAACATCGGTGCCTCACGAGCGTGACGCATGTACGTGCACACAGTCCCGTTCATGAACGCGGCTATCCAGGGCTTCGACCAGCTCTACGAGATCGTTCGGCCGCGAGCACGGCTCCACCGAAGTGACTCCTGGTGGGACGACGAACGGACGCGGCACGCGCACAAGACACTGCTGGCCGGGCTCTGCCTCAGCGTCATGACGTGGGCTGTCTGGCTCCACAACACGTCTGACGACGCCCGGCTCGCTGCCTATCAGGCGGAGACACAATACGACAAGGCATCCTGGCTCACCCTCTACGACGTGGCCGGCGACAGTGACATCCGCATCCCCACGCCGTTCCAGATCGGTGCCATGTTCATGAAAGTTCCTGAGGTGGCCCTTGATCTCGCCACCGGTGTCAACTCGCTGGCCGGCTGGAGATTCGTCTGGTCGCTGATTCACGGCAACTTGGCAATCGGCTGGATTCCGGCTGTCGCGCAGCCAGTTGTCGAGGTCCGGACGAATCGGAACTTTTTCGGTGACGAGATCATTCCCGCGTATATGCAGAGCTGGCTGCCCGAGCAGCAATTCTTTCCGCGGTCCACGCCGGAACCCTACCGCCTCGTCGGCCGGTCGTTCGGGATATCCCCGCTTCACATACAGACGTTCGTCCGCAGCTGGACAGGCCATCTCGGTAATGTGGTCATCACTGGTCTCGACGAGCTGATGTGGAATACACAACAGAATGGGCCGAAACCGTTTCCCCGCACGGCCGGCCTGATCACTGGCTTCACCAGCCTTCAGCCGCCTTCGCTACGAACGTTTACCCGATACAGCAACGAGTTCTACGAGATCTCGAATTGGTTCAACGCCTTCGCGAACACCGTTTCCGGACAACATCCCTCCCGGCGGATCAGGGCTTCCATCAACCGCATCCGAGGCGCGGCGGCCAACGCACGCTGTAACGGAGATCGCATCCGAGCATCGCCGGAGTTGAGCCGTCTAGAAAAGGAGCGGCGGTTGATTGCCCTGTACCAACAGATCGATGCGCGATTTCAACGAGCGCTCCCGACGATGCGGCAACAATACGAGAGATGGCGATGAAAAGAGAATTGTGCTGAATTACGCTCACTGACCCGGTCTGGTCAAAATACTCGAACGCCCAGCGGGTCAGCAGTTTGCCGTCGTGTCCAAAAACACAAACGAACTCAAGCCCCGCTCGCCGGGACGTTTCAGATTAGACGTGTCTGAGCGCACGGCCGTCGCTGCTACAGAGATACGCCGGGCCGCCCAACCCAAGCTGAAGGATATCGGCTGAATCTTCATTGACCGTCCCACGCGAAGGCCGCGGCACCAAGCGCTGACGCCCTGTCCCCGTCCTGTGCCAAAACTCGGCCCTTTTGGAATAGACCATAAATCAGCAGTTTAGTGTCTCTACTACCTGCGAGAGGAGATTCGGTCGTCTCGATCTCCCGTGTGGTCCAAATACTCGAATGCCCAGCGGGTCAGCACCTTGCGCCTTTCCCAAGGCCGCTTGCATCCCGTCGTGTCCGAAAATACGAACGGAGCCTGAAAGCTCGAATCCTAGAGGCGTTCTCGAAATTCGCAGAAACCAGCCGACGCGGCACTGGCTCTGTGATAGGCGCGCCCGAGCAGACCTCTCTTTCTAGCTCCCATTGCCAACCAAGCCTAGACACCTCTCATCCAAAACGCCCGCGACACGCCGGTCTTGAGTTCGTTTGTGGTTTTGGACACGACGCCCGCGGCACGCGCAGCTCCCGTGTCCTCACCGACGTGGTCGCTCGACGGATCTCGGCTCCATTCCGGTAGCCGCGACGCTCTTCCGTGCGCTCCCAAGCTGGGCAGCCTAGCGCCTGGGCCACTTCCTCCTCCATCACCAGCTCGATCGCTTCGGGCACTCGTCTCCGAAGTCGTAGCTCTATGAACCCCCGGTACTCTCTGACCAACCCGGACGTTATGGTGGTAGGCTTCTTCATGGCGTAATCCTCATTCTCGCTCTTTCCTAGCGAGTTTTTCTTTTCGCTAAAAGGAGGTGACGCCATTTTTATTTCCACGGAAACCGGAACGGATCCGAGGTTTGCCAACATCTGCCGATGGTCCTCTAGCTTGAGCCCCCCGGCGGTGACGGAGGAGCGAGCATGTACGCCAACCGACTTAAACAGTTGATTTTAGCCGGATTCGCACTCGGATTCGTGGTTCTATTCGGAGCCTGCACCTTGGAGGAAGGGCCGTCGCCCACTTCGAGCTCTCCCACGGAGGTTGGAAGCAGCGAGGGCCAGCCAACACTAGCTACCGCCCCGAGTACCGTTCCACCAGCAATTGTCAGCCCCGAGTCGGGCGAAGAAGTCAGCTCGCAATCCCCGTTACTGACAGTCAAGAATGCCACGACCGACGGGGAACCGACCTACACCTTCCAGGTGGCGTCCGACCGCGGCTTCAACGACATCGTGGCTAGGGCGGGGGGTATCCCCGAAGGCTCGGACGGACAGACGTCCTGGCAGATTCAGAAGAAGCTGAGCGCGCAGAAGCATTTCTGGCGTGCCTACGCGGATTTAGGCACCATTCGCCTCACTTCCATGATCGCCAACTTCATCGTTCCCGAGGAACCGGAACCGATCCTCGGCGGCGACGGGAACGCCATCCTCACCGATGCCCTCACCAATGGTGGCTCGATCGGGCAAGTCTCGGGCGGGACGTTCACGTCCCAAGGTTGGCAGGTCCAGAAGAAGAATAACTTCATCCGCTACGTTATCCGTCCGGTGGTCTCCGGCTACGTGCAGTTCGACACCTGGGGCATGCAACCTTCCAACCCCAGCCTCGATCAATTCATGCTGTTCGGAATGTGGGACCCCACCCGAGGGGACTATCGGGCGAACCCGTTCCGCGTGCACCTTCAAAAGCTGGACCCGAGGCACAACGGACCTTATCTCCGCCTAAGATGGATTGCGCAAGGTGAGCAGCACGACGAGGGCAACTCTTTCCTGAACTGGGACCCCTCCACGACCTACACTTGGAATATTGCGTGGGGACCGTCAGGCTCTGGAAATCAGGCCAACGTTTTCATGAACGGCAATCGGATGATTACCGTCAACTACCGCCGATCGTATAGTCCGAGCCAGCACTACGTCGAGCTCGGGATTCAGGAGCGCGCGGAGTCGATTCAAGGCGTCACCTACTCGAACGTCGAGATTGGACGCCGCTAGCTCATAGGCGAAATCGAGGCCATTAGTTCGACCTCGACCCTTGAACTCGATGCTATAGGTATGGTGTCGGGCCATGAGTTTTCCTCCAGAGATCTCGTCGTGTCCAATTGGCTTGGCGCGCCCGCCGTTTCCGGGCTCCAGCCGTTCGCCACGGTTCCGCTTCAATAGTTTGTTTTACAGATTTAGATTTTCCCGCGCGCGAGACGTTGTTGGGTACGGCCGAGGTACTGTCAAGTTTTTCACGGCCTGACGGCCACCCCGAATGAATGAAACGCGGTAGTCTCTGTGGGTGGCACCGGCTCAGAGGTCGGCTCAACGTTGGTGCGACTGAGCCCGTTGTCAAGTTTGGCTGGGAGTCCTGCGCGTACCCCAAATTGCGTTTTCTATCCAGCTGGGATTGTTGAGCGCGTCTATTAGATTACAAGTTCGTGGGCTCCACGCCGGTGCGACGTGAAGGAGGCGGTGCTTCCGCCATCAAGTGATGGAATGGACTCCTCCACTGACATAGACGGCATCGATGTGCCAAAGTCAGTCGAATACGCATCGAAAAGGAGGAGTCCGAATGAAAGATACGACAATCGCTGTGGATCTTGCAAAGAACGTCTTCGAGATTGCCATCTCGGGAGAAGCGGGGAAGGTGTCCAAGCAACTCCGTGTGAGTCGACCCAAATTGGTGTCGTTCTTTGCCAAACAGAGCGCTGCCACCGTGCTTCTCGAAGCCTGCGGCTCGGCTCACTTCTGGGCAAGGACGTTCCGAAGGTTGGGACACGACGTCGTCCTGCTCCCACCTCACCTCGTGAGGCCGTATCGACGCGGGAGCAAGAACGACCGCGCCGACACGAAGGCGTTGCTCGAGGCCTACAGGAACGAGGAGCTTCTTCCCGTACCCATCAAGTCCGTGCACCAGCACACCCTCGCTGCGCTCCATCGCCTGCGCTCAGGATGGCTCTCCACACGGACCGCACGCATCAATGCCGTACGCGGGCTCCTGCGCGAACTCGGATTCATCATCCCAAAGGGCGCTCACTTCGTCGTGCCCGCCCTCTTCGAACTCGTCGAAGACGCTGATTCTGATTTGCCCGACGTGCTCCGTTCGCATCTCCGTGATGCCTGCTCCGAGATTCGAGAACTCAAGGACAAGTGCGCTAGCATCGAGCACGAGCTCAAGGCGCTCACCAAGCAGCTTCCTGAAGTCCAACGACTTCTCGCCATTCCCGGCATCGGACTTCTGGCCGCGACCGCCATCGTGGGCTTCGTCGGCGATCTTCGCCGCTTCCCATCGGGGCGCCGCTTCTCGAGCTACCTCGGCCTAGTTCCCAAGGAAAACTCCAGTGGCGACATTCGCCGCCTCGGACGCATCACCAAGCGTGGCGACTCCTACCTCCGTATGCTCCTCACCCAGGGCGGGCGCGCCGTGCTCCGCGCGGCGAACGTCAGCAAGAGCCCGCCCGACAAGCTCCGCGCCTGGGCTCGGAAGGTCCACCGCTCGCGGGGACACAACAAGGCCGTGATTGCTGTCGCCAACAAACTCGCCCGGATCGTCTGGGCCGTCTCCACCCGCGAGAGTGAATTCCAGTCGCCGGTGGCCGCTTAGATTTAGAGGCTCCACTTTCGTGTTTTCCTTTTTCCCTTCCAAAAGAGGCTGCGACGATACCCATCCAACTGATGGCGTACCGGTCGGACCGGCGCGGGGTCAAGCCAATAGCAACACTGGCCCTAAGAGGTCGTTCAAAGTGATTGGCTCCTCGCGCGCGGATTTTCCATCATGGCCCGGAGCACCCAAGACGCTCCTCACTGAGGCCGAAGATACGTTTGCAGTCTGACCCACTCGTCACGACGCGATGGATGCGCAGCTTCGATGGAAGATTTATTAAGAAAGGGGCGTGACTAGAAAGAAAGGGGCTTGACTAGAGGAGTCCAGATAGGCTGCGACGATACCCATCCAACTGATGGCGTACCGGTCGGACCGGCGCGGGGTCAAGCCAATAGCAACACTGGCCCTAAGAGGTCGTTCAAAGTGATTGGCTCCTCGCGCGCGGATTTTCCATCATGGCCCGGAGCACCCAAGACGCTCCTCACTGAGGCCGAAGATACGTTTGCAGTCTGACCCACTCGTCACGACGCGATGGATGCGCAGCTTCGATGGAAGATTTATTAAGAAAGGGGCGTGACTAGAAAGAAAGGGGCTTGACTAGAGGAGTCCAGATATGTTGCTACGCGGCCGCGGGCAGTGGTACGGGTGCGGAAGAGACCGGGTTGCGCGCCCTACTGAGCAGGAAAACCTCGATCCGCAACCTGTGCCTTCTATTTATTCATCCGCGCGCACCGAACTTGATTAGTCTCCGGTCTGCCGGCACCATGCCGGCATGATTTCGTCGTTTGTTCACGCTCTCGTCTCTGCCTTCAAGGCTCGTCGCGAGCTGGCTCTCGAGAATGTCGCTCTTCGGCAGCAGCTCGCCGTCCTCCCCCGTTCAGTGAAACGGCCGCGGCTCTCGAATGTCGACCGCGAGTTTTGGGTGCTGTTGCGGGTTGTGCTCCGCAAAAAGTCGATCCAGCGTTGATTGCGCGGTCTAGACCGGCCATGATCGCGTGGGCCTTGAGTGCGTTTGTGTTTTTGGACACGACGCGATCCGCTCGGAATAGCTGCCGGACTTCGCACCAGCTTACACCTCTACCCCTGAGTAGAGCCGACGCCGGCTCTTAAAACGTCCTACATGAAGACGACCAAAGCATTCCGGTGCTTGCGCTGTTTGCTGTTGGTGATGTGTGCATATCCCTTTGCAAAAAAAGCGCTTACGCTCCATTTGGCGCGCGGCGAAGGTCGTGAGCGCTATTTTGGCTGTAATTTAATGCAGCGTAAAGTCTTAGCGTCATCTTACCAACACTTAATAGCGGAAGCACCGCTCGTCGTCTCCAGTTCGGCTCCACGCAACAGCTCCAATACCAAGCTCACCTTGCGCCGCGACGACCACCAGCCCTTGACGCCACGCGCTGAATCTGAGAGCACTTCGGTCACCCTCCGGGCTCCCTGCGCAACCACAGATTCCCCCTTCATTCCTCTGGACATATCGTCATCCTCGTCTGATTTAGTTTCTCAAATCACTGTCCAAAGAAATCGTGGGGCGGGGGACATTTTGGGCACAGCGAAGGTAACGAGCGGTGCTTCCGCAATGAAGTGTTGGCGGCCAACCCCGTCGTGTCCAATAACACAAAGGCGTTGCCAAGCCCTTGATGGTTGCGCTCTCCATGATAATCTCGGCTACGGCCCGGCGCACGGGTCCTAGAGTTCGTTTGTATTTTGGGACACGACGGCCAAGCTATTCGCTTCGCGGTTTGTTCTAGACGACGGGCCGACGAGTTGTAGATCCCGTCTTGTGCCAAAACTCGGCCCAGCCGGCATCGACGAAAGAACTGCGCCTCTCGAAATCAGGCTAAAATTCTAGCACGCGAACAGGTTACGCGGCCGCCGCCAACACTTGACTGCGGAAGCACCCGACGCGACGACTCACCTTTCGAGACATCTTCTTGGCGACGACGATTCCTTTGTGGTTGCGGATCGAGGTTTTCCTGCTCACTGGGGCGCGCAACCCGCTCTCTTCCTCACCTGTACCACTGCCCGCAGCCGTGTAGCAAACACTTGATGGCGGAAGCACCCGATGTGCTGTAAAATCAGACTTGAGCGGAGCAGTACTGGAGAGAGGCTTGCCCTTGATGCTCGATTCCCCCGACGGCGCACAACCCAGCAAGAAGTACGGCAACGCGGCGGCGTCCGACAAAGGCCCCCAGGTGGGCGAGGATGCCCCAGAATTGAGCGGCGGCGAGTTGATGATGCACCACTACCACCTATCGACGCGCCACGTAGCCCGGACGCCACGCTCGGATGCTCGCCCCGAGACGCTGGCCTCGTTGCGGTCCACCATCGAGGTGGCCATCGGCGGCCAGGCGGTGCCGTTACCCGGATTCCCCAACTACTCGCTAAGCATCAGGAACATCTGGATCGGCGCGGTGGGCTGGCTCATCGAGGGAGCCGAGCGCCGTGTCATGGTTCGTTGCGTGACAGCCTGGACGGTCGAAGGCGCAGCGAAGGGCTTGCGCTGGTTGGCGACGGAGCTACCGGAGGAGTTGGGCTTGCCCTGTTGTCTGGTCAAGCTTGGAGTACCACTGCTTGAGGATCCCGGCGCGGCAAGTTGGCTTGATGATACCGAGCGGTGCATTAGCTGGGCGTTGCTACCCCGTCCTGTGCCAAAACTCGGCCCTTTTGAAATAGGCCATAAATCAGCAACTTAGTGTCTGTGTTTGCGACCGGGCCAAGGGCCGTGGGCTTTACAATCGTCTTGGGCGGGCGGGTCGTCACCATGCAGATGACCACCTAGTCGAGAGCGAATATCGAAGCGTGTGCTGTTTCCACGCTACGCCGGTCGAGCCCGCCGAGGGGCTACCGTCGCCGGCGACCATCTACGCAGCACGGCAGTAGTAGTTGAGAATGCCCCCAAGTCGCTCTCGCGACACGATGGGGCCAAGCGTCATTCGCGCTTGCCGACAGAGGTGTGAGGAGCTTGTTGCGGATCCGTCCCTGTCCCTTCCATAAACTCGAGCTGTATGAGATTGGCGAACTTCCTGCAACCGGAATGCTTTGGTCGTCTTCATGTAGGACGTTTTAAGAGCCGGCGTCGACTCTACTCAGGGGTAGAGGTGTAAGCTGGTGCGAAGTCCGGCAGCCGTTCCGAGCGGATCGGACTCAAGCAGCGCGTCGAGTGTAATTAATGATGGAGACCACCGACCTTTGGAATGGCTCTCACTTTGCCCATCGCCGGTGACTCTACCCGGCGAGGCTCAGGCGCGTCCTTCTCAAGCGACAAATGAGTCCGGCACGAATGATAGTAGTCGACGTATTTGGGTGCTTCCGCCATTAAGTGTTGGTGAGATGACGCTAAGACCCTACGGTGCATTAAATTACAGCCAAAATAGCGTTCGTGACCTTCGCTGCATGCTAAATGGAGCGTAAGCGCCTTTTTTGCAAAGGGATGCGTACACATCACCAACAGTAAACGGCGCAAGCACCGTCCTTCGCGCAATTCGAGCGAGAGGTCACGGCCGAGCGGATCCGCGATAAGGTCGCTGCCTCCAAGCGCAAGGGACTATGGATGGGCGGCCATGTACCGCTCGGCTACGAGCAGGACGGGCGCACGCTGCGCATCAACGAGGCTGAGGCCGAAACGGTCCAGACTCTCTATGCGCTGTACCGAAAGCACGGAACGCTCCGGCAGGTGAAGGCCGAGGCGGACCGTCTGGGACTGCGAACCAAGCAACGGGGTAGTGGGGTCTTTTGAAATTAGAGGGCTTGATTCCGGCCTCGCCGTCTGGCAGTATCGCGACCATGCCTAGACGCAAAGGACTTCCCAAGGATTACGATTTTGCCGTCAATGCCCGCTCCGTATTGGAGCAGGTGATCGGCGAGCGGCTGGACGGGACTCCGCTTGAGCCAGCCAAGCCGACGAATCCGAAACTGACGGAACGCGCCCGCAAGGGAGGCGTCGTCGGTGGCCGCGCCAGGGCCTCGAAGTTGAGCCCAGAGCGGCGCTCCGAGATCGCCAGGAAAGCCGCTAACGCTAGATGGAAACCCTAGCTCCTAGTTTCAATTTGGAAATTATGTAGCAAAATGCGCAAAGGTAGTTGAGCGGCTAGCCCACGCCTGATAGAATCAAACCGATGATTGGGGGGGCGTGAAATGACAGATCAGGTAAGCGCCGAACTCTTGGAACTCATCGCCAAGGCAGAGGCCGAAGGCAAGAACCCCGCCGCCGTCATGCTAGGCAAGGCCCGCGCTGCCAAGCTCACACCAGAACAGCGACAGGCCATCGCAAGAAAAGCCGTCCGGGCACGGTGGGACCGCGCTAAAGTCAAGGCGGACACTGGCTAGCGACGCTATTTGAGTGTTTGGGCAATACCTGTGACAGTAAGTAATCCAGCGATCGCGTAAAATCCAAAAACAACCGAGTAAACCACCGCCATAATACGCATTCCTTGGCCGACATTAGCTTCACGTCCCTCACGCACGATGATATAGTTTGCCCGCATGAATGCGTACAGTGAAACCACAAATAACATCTCATGCAGTACCGAACCGAACTGGAAGTCTGGCATTGTACCCTCTCTCCTAGATTTAAGAACGTGTTGTGCTATCTTTCCTTAAAATCCAACGGTCTTTGATACGCGCAACTCATGAGGCGAAAAGGCGATGTCCACTCTCGCTTGTTCTGGAAGTAGCATCATCACGATGCCAGCGGTCGCAACTCCTACACCACCCCAAAATGCTCCTGGCCTACTGATACGAAGGCCAGCCTCACGAACGTCCGATCCGCTCCTGCTAATGGAGACGCACTGTGTCGGAAGGTTTTGGAACGTGTGTGTTGAGTATCCCGTCCTGTGCCAAAACTCGGCCCTTTTGAAATAGACCACAAATCAGAAGCTTAGACGCCCTTGGAATCCGCGCAGAATCGAGGGTATTTCGCACCGCAGGGCTGACTTCCGACCCATGGGCTGGCGGATGAATAAATAGAAGGCACAGCTGTAGGCCCGGGCGCTCCAGGGTTCCTCCCGAGATCCCTCCGTCCTCGTAGACAGTTGGCAGCAGCACCCAGCCCTCCGCTTTCTGGCTCGCGACATACGCGGCGCAGGCTTCTCGCTGCGCATCGAGGGAGTTGAAATCCTGTTCGAGACCCTCTTCCGCGCTCTTTCGCGTATAGATGGCGCAACGGATTTTCTTCACGCCGTGCGCACCCCCGGTGGGCCTGTCGCTCGCCACCCGCAGCCCAGGGGTCGGAAGCCAGCCCTGCGGTGCGAAATACCCTCGATTCTGCGCGGATTCCAAGGGCGTCTAAGCTTCTGATTTGTGGTCTATTTCAAAAGGGCCGAGTTTTGGCACAGGACGGCGGTCACCCGTCGACGAGCTTCCAGAAGCTCCGTTTGCGGCTATGCGTTTCTCGCAAGTGCTCCAGATACCCTCGGTGGTCGGGTACCTCACGGTAGTCCCTCACGCAGCCATCCAGTGCGACAAGGCGATCAAGGTATCGCTTGGCATAGCGATAGGTCTTGGTTTGCCCCGCCGCGAGAATTTGATCAATCAACGCCCGCAGGCAGAGCACGGCGCCTAGTGCACACTCTGGTGCTTGCGCTGTTTACTGTTGGTGATGTGCACGCATCCCTTTGCAAAAGAGGCGTTTACGCTCCATTTAATGCGCAGCGAAGGTCACGAGCGCTATTTTGGCTGTAATTAAATGCACCGTAATGTCTTAGCATCATCTCACCAACACTTAATGGCGGAAGCACCAAAGCATCCGCACTGCGCACTCTTTCACCTCCGGTGAATACCTGCTTCGTCTTGTCATGACTCCATCCTCTCAAGAGTTAGAGTCTCCGGGAAACCCGGGGCGGTTCAATACACCCATCAGGGCGACCCTGTGCCATTGCCAAGAGGAGGCGTAGGTAGCATCGCCCAGCTAATGCACCGCTCGGCATCCTCAAGCCAACTTGCCGAATCGGGCTCCTTAAGCAGGGGTAGTCCAAGCTTGACCAGACAACAAGGCAAGTCCAACTCCTCCGGTAGCTCCGTCCCCAACCAGCGCACGCCCTTTGCTGCGCCCTCAATCGTCCAGGCTGTCACGCACTGAACCATGACCCGGTGCTCGGGTCCCTGGATGAGCCAGCCCACTGCGCCGAGCCAAGTGTTCCTGATGCTTAGAAAGTGTTCGGGGAATCCGGGTAACGGCACCGCATGCCCGCGGGTGGCCACCTCGATGGTGGACCGCGACGCAGCCAACGTCTCGGAGCGAATATCCGAGCGTCGCGTCTGGAACACGTGGCGCGTCGATAGGTTGTAGTGGTGCATCATCGACTCGCTGGCGAAGGATTGTTCAAGGGTAGCAACCCGTTCGCCAACATCTCCCTCGCCCGTTGGCACCTCCTGTGCTCCGCAAAAAGTCGATCCAGGCGGTACGCGATCTTCTTTTTTGCGGATCACAGATTTCATGCACTAACGCCTATCCCCTGTCTCAGTTCTATTGCCGTCCATTACTTTGCGCGGTCTTCCTGGGATTGCGAATCGCCATCGTCTACCTCTGGCTCAGAAGTCTCTGGCTCAGAAGTCTCTGGCTCAGAAGTCTCTGGCTCAGAAGTCTCCGGCTCAGCAGCCTCCGGCTCAGAAGCCTCCGGCCCAGAAGCCTCCGGCTCAGAAGCCTCTGGCTCAGAAGCCTCTGGCTCAGCAGCCTCCGGCTCAGCAGCCTCTGGCTCAGCAGCCTCCGGTTCGGCAGCCTCTGACTCAGAAGCCTCCGGCTCAGCAACCTCTGGTTCAGAAGCCTCCGGTTCAGAAGCCTCCGGCTCAGCAGCCTCCGGCTCAGCAGCCTCCGGCTCAGCAGTCTCCGGTTGGGCTTGATCCGGTTTCGTAGACGGTTTAGTTAAGCTGGCGAAGTCCTCATCCGTCGTTCAAACTCGGCCGGACTGACCTGGCCGAGGGTCGAGTGTCGTCGTCTCTGGTTGTAGAATACCTCGATGAAGTCGAAGAGGGCCATCTTGGCCTCGCCGCAACTGAGGAAATGCTCCCCAAGCTCGTGCTTGACCGTGGAGAACCAGCTCTCGATGACGGCGTTGTCGTAGCAGTTGCCCCGTCGGCTCATGCTCCCGGTCATGCCATGCGTCTCAAGGAGACGTTGGTAGTCTTTGCTGGCATACGGACTGCCCTGATCGGAGTGATGCAAGAGCCCCGCGGCCGGTTGGCGACGTTTCAGTGCCATCCGCAACGCCTTGATAACCAGGTGACGGTCGTTAATAGCACTTACGGCCCATCCAACGAGGAATCGCGAGTAGAGGTCGAGGAGCGCCGCGAGATAAAGCTTCCCGCCGCTGCCGATCACGAACTCGGTCGTGTCCCCGACCCACCGTTGGTTCGGCGCATCGGCGACGAAGTCTTGCCCGAGCACATTGGCCGCGACGGGCTGGCCATGACCGCTTACCGTCGTGCGCTTGAAGCGTTTGCGTACTCGAGCAATGAGGCCTTCTGCCTGTTTCAACCGAATCACCCGCTTCCCGACTCACTCGATACCCCTGCTCGTGCAGGTCGTGATAAATCCGCGGACTCCCATAGGTGCGGCGACTCGCCTCATGGGAGGCACGAATCAACACGCGCAACTGGCGGTCCCGGCGCGCGTGGGCCGACGGCGGCCGACGTACCCAGGCATAAAAGCCACTCCGAGAGACGTTGAGAATCTGACACAGGTGAACGACCGGTACGGTGGCCTTCTCCGCCTGGATGAACGCGAATCTTACTCGCTCTCCTTCGCGAAGAAGGCCGCGGCTTTTTTTAAAACGTCGCGCTCCACCCGCAACCGCCGATTCTCTTTGCGGAGCCGCCGAAGCTCCTCGCGTTCCACGCCCGTCAAGCCCGTCCGGCCCTTCGTCCGATCGGCCCGGGCCTGACGGACCCAGTTGCGAAACGCCGATTCGGTGAGGTCAAGCTCCCGGGCCACCCGACCCACGCTCTGGCCCTCATCAAGCACCAGCCGGACCGCGCCTGCCTTAAACTCGTCATCAAACTCCCGGCGGGGTCGCCGGGGCTGCGTTGTCTTTGCCATTGTGGACATCGTATCCGCCTTTCAGAAAGTGTCCACGAAACTGGATCAAGCCCAGGTTCAGAAGCCTCCGGCTCAGCAGCCTCTGGCTCGGCAGCCTCTGGTTCGGCAGCCTCTGGCCCAGCAGCCTCCGGTTCAGAAGCCTCCGGCTCAGCAAGAACAGTAGTAATTCGTGAATTTAGCTCATGCAGCTGCTTCTCCAACTGCGCTACAAACTCCGATATCAACTCGGCAATCATTCTATTGTCTTTCATTGAAACCTCCCAAGTTCCTGGCTTTTCTCAAGTCCGTGGACACGTTGCATCGGTTTCCGGACCCAAGGGTGCTTGCGCTGTTTACTGTTGGTGATGTGCACGCATCCCTTTGCAAAAGAGGCGTTTACGCTCCATTTAATGCGCAGCGAAGGCGGAAGCACCGGCTTGGTGGTGCTGCTCCCACTCTTGTACCCCGCGCCCTCCATACACCGTCAATGGTGAGCGGCAGGAAAGTTGTTGATTTATGGCCTATTTCAAAAGGGCCGGGTTTTGGCACAGGAAGGGATAGCCCGGCCTATCTGACTGGTGAATCTGCCGCAGCGAGTTGCCTCGAGAGCAGCTTTGCTGCAAGCTAATATAGCGGGTGCCGATAGCCCGATATTCCAACATCATGTCCACGAGGTGCGCGCTGAAATGCAGGTCCGTGAGCTTGTCCAACTCCATCGTCGATACGGCACGCACTTAGTTCTCACAGTGTTTCTCGCGGTGGCGATCACCGGCTGCGGCGGAAGGAAAGACGTTTCTGCCCCCCCGCCCGCTCCGGCGTCAGCAGCTCCGCCTGCCCAAGCCGCCGAAGAGGCGCGACCGCATCCCTCGAAACAGGTCCAGGCACTTTATCGGGAACTCGCCCAAGTGGAAGACGAGTTTGGCGCTATTCTCGAACGGCTTTCGACCGGCGAAGTTGCAGCCGATGAGGAACTGGTCCGACTCGGAGAGCGGCTTCAGGTAGGTGCTCACCAGTGCGTCGAGACCGAAGGATGCGATCCCCTCCGATTCTTCGACGTCATGGGACGGCTCGTCGAGGAGCAAAACGTGACGCTCGCCGATCAGGCTTCGCAGCTGGAGGCGTTGAGTAATGAGGGCGACAAGATCGACGAGGATCTTTCGCTGGAGGCTGGAGCGCCGTCGCTCCTGAATGCGATGCCGGAGCTCGGTGACACGGTGGCGCTTCTTCGCGGCAATGACCTTCGCGAGATGATCAGCCTCAACGGACCGGTGAAGGCAGCACTCGACGATTGGCTCACATGGAACCGCCCGATGCTGATGAGCTCCTACGAATACTACCAATACCTTCGGGACAAGATCGCGCCCATTTATGAAGAAGCGGGTCTTCCGGAAGCCTTACTCTTCGCGATGATCGCCACCGAGACCGGCGGCAGAGTTCATTCCTTTTCACACGCCGGTGCGACCGGCCTGCTGCAGTTCATTCGCTCGACCGGGCAGCGTTACGGTCTTCGAGAGGTAGATGGTTTCGACATGCGTCTCGATCCGGAAGCAGCGACGCGTGCCAACGTTGCGTACATCAACGAACAGTTCGAAATCCTGAACGAAAGTTTCGAGATGACGCTCGCCGCCTACAACGGTGGCGAGTCTCGCATGAAGAGACTCCAACGGCGATACAAGACCGGCTTTTGGGATCAGCGAGTCTACTATCGTGTCCCCAGGGAGACCCGGGAGTATGTCCCTCGCATACTGGCAGCAACGTGGCTCTTTCTTCACCCTGAGGACTACAACCTCGAGTTCCCGGTTTACCAAAACGGGCTGACCGAGCTCATTCTCAAAAGAGCAGCGTCCCTCGGCGAGCTCACGATCTGCTTGGGGCAAGTCGAAAGCGCGAACGGCTGGTTCCGCACGCTACGCAATCTTAATCCTCGCCTCAGCCCCGGCGAACGGGCAGAGGCCGGCGCCACCATTACCATTCCGAAACTACTCGTGCCCTACTACGAGGAGCGATGTGTTGGGGGAGATTTGGTCGAAACGGCTTTCGAGCTTCACGAAGCCAACTACCCGTACGGCAAGATGGAAATCTATATCGTTCGCCGAGGCGACACATTGTGGCGCATTGCCTCCCGGTATCGATGTGTCACCACCCAGGAGCTGGCCGAGGTCAACAACGTCCGCGCCCCCCGCTACCTTATTAAGGTGGGACAGCAGCTCCGGATCCCAGGCTGCTCGTAATCGCGATCCAGGGCGCATTTAGACCAGTCGTCACTGTCCTGGGCGATAAACGAAACGCAGGGTGCTTCCGTCATTAAGTGTTGGTGAGATGACGTAAGACTTTACGCTGCATTAAATTACAGCCAAAATAGCGCTCGCGACCTTCGCTTCGCGCTAAATGGAGCGTAAGCGTCGCTTTTGCAAAGGGATGCGTACATATGACCAACAGTAAACAGCGCAAGCACCCTTGTGCTCCGCAAAAACTCGATCCGTCATTGATTCCGCGGTTTAGACCTGCCAGGATTGGCCGTTTCGCGGCGGCGAGTGGTACGTCATCATGGATCTGAAGATAACACCCTCGGGCCAGACGATTGTAAAGCCTACGGCCCTTGGCCCGGTCGCAAACACAGACTCTAAGCTGCTGATTTATGGCCTATTTCAAAAGGGCCGAGTTTTGGCTGTGCCTTCTATTTATTCATCCGCCAGCCCCATGGGTCGGAAGTCAGCCCTGCGGCGCGAAATACCCTGGATTCTGCGCGGATTCCAAGGGCGTCTAAGCTGCTGATTTGTGGTCTATTTCAAAAGGGCCGAGTTTTGGCACAGGACGGGATAGTCCTTTGTCGTTGACGAAGTCCTCTAGGTCCTTTGCAATAGGCAAGAGTTTTGGGATCCACCTGCGAATGCTCCTGGCATTCAGCTCTGCCTCGTTACGGACCCGCTTCCTGCAAGTTTTCTACGTATTCCTGTTCCTGCTCCTCTTGCTCCGTGGCGGGCTTTCCTAACCGTGAAGTGGGCTGTAAGGTACGCGGTGAGAAGAACGACCGGCAATTGAATTGTGAGGTTTAGCAGGGCTGTCGTCGCTCGTGCCTTCATTCTGTTCTTCATATCGTCAATCTCTCTCTTGCCGGTACATCCCGTCCTGTGCCAAAACTTGATCCACTGGCAACGTTACAAATCGGCATCTGAGCGACGCCACTTCCGGGACATCGCCCTGGTGAGAACTACTTCCGGCTGCTCGTGACACTTCCCTTCAATGGACGGTGGGTTTGCCCACGGCGATAGTGGAAAGGGTCTGTTGGCGGGCGCGCTTGCAGGCAAGCATTACTGCGTGCAGTTCTTTCTCTGCGATGTGTGAGAGCTCCCCAACGTCCTTGAGAATTCCCCTAAGGTCCCTCTCTGACGCCGACTCTCTCTCCAGGAGATCGATGATACCGCGGGTCATGGCATAGATCTTGCCGAGGTTGTCCAGAGCCTCGTTGGCCCGTTCGGGCAGATCCATGAGCTCCACGTCACCGAACAGTCCGTCGATGAAGCCTTCAAGCTCCTCGGTGCGGGTCCGGCACAAGCGGCGAATGTCATCCGTATCCGGCTTAGCCTCCATCCGTGTCAAACGGAATGGCTTGGTTGCCGATTGATGCCTTGCCAGTTCGTTCCAAAGCCCCATCAGGGACTCGAATAGCTCACTGGCTGCGCCGACATTGTCGAACCCCGGCAACTCACCTTCCCAACAGCTCTCTATAGCTCGGAGTGGCGATGCGTCGAGCCTGGGCGTCGCGATGTTGCCGAGGAGTCGTGTGCGGATGACATGGAATGACGTCGGGCACGCATAACGTTCCAATAGAGCGCGAACGGCCTTGTCGCCAGCGTATCGGAGGGAACGTTTCTTCATGCTCGATCCGGTGCTTCCGCCATCAAGTGTTGCTACGCCGTGTTTGAATGCTAGTGTCAGTTGGCCTGCCTGTGTCGGCGAACGCCATCAATAAGGATGTCGGCGTGCACACGAAGGTGTCTCTGAACGTCAGGCACCGTGTGGTCAGCCCAGCCCGCATCGCCGAAAGAACTGCGTCTCTCGAAATCAGGCTCAAACTCTAGCACACGAGCGGGTTACGCGGCAGCCACCAACACTTGATGCCGGAAGCACCGGAATCTGCCGTCGCTCTGCTCTTTGGCCTCATCGCCTCCCCGGGCAAATCCGGCTACGGCGCATCGACCGCTATAAACACCTGGCCGATGGTCTTGCCTGACGCGACGTCGCCGCTTGATGGATCGCCGCTTGATCTGATACCTTCACCACGAAGTGGGGGTGCGCCGTTCCTTTTTCCACAGGATTGGGTATGCATCCAGCCGGTCGCTTTGCGACCTTGGAAAACTCTTCGAGTTTTCTACTTTCCCACGGCTTCCACGGTGGGGACAATTCGCCAAACTTCTTACTCTGAAGTTGGACCTAAGTTTTGGGGAAAGTAGTGCTTCCGCCATCAAGTGTTGCTACGCGGCTGCGGGCAGTGGTACAGGTGCGGAAGAGACCGGGTTGCGCGCCCTACTGAGCAGGAAAACCTCGATCCGCGACCACAAAGGAATCGTCGTCGCCAAGAAGATGTCTCGAAAGGTGAGCCGTCGCGTGGTGAGACCGGCCTGCATAGCCGGAGTTCGGATCTCACGTCCGAACTTCAGAGCTCCGTGCGGTCGGACGAAGTTGTAATAGCAACGGAGCAACTCCAGGTGCTCATCGAGCCTCTCCGTCGAGCGAGCGTGGGAAAGCGTTCGTCTCGAAAGGTATGCCGAGCTTTGCCGGATGGTCAGATTCAACCGCTCGATGAACGACGTGTTCAATGTCGAGGAGTCCTCGGAGTTATTGAGCGCGTCTTCGAATCGCCACGCGGCTCCGTGCAGCGCTCTCCGTTCGACCTTGATGATGCGATCGTTCCTGCGCGTTTTGAGGACCTGGCCGTAGAGACACGCTGGACCGAAGAAGCGACGGATGACCTTCTGGTAGAATTCGAATCCATCCGTGACGATCAAGGGAAGACGCTCGAAATTCATCCGTCTCGAAAGGTCGCGAAACAGAGCGTGAGTGTTCCGGTAGCTTCGCCTTCCCGTCACCGTCGATGGCCAGAGCCGAGACCAGACTTCGATTGTAACGAAGACCCAACTCGGTGTCTTCTTGTTGCCCGCGAACGTGCGAATCTCGTCGGCTTGAAGCTCTTCGGCAGCGAAGCCAGCGATCCTTCTGTGATTGAGTCGACGACACACTTGGGCTGCCTTCTCGAGCCAGCGGGCGACGGTGTTCCAGGCAATCCCTTTGATCCGGGAAATCGCGGAAATGCTGACACCCTCGACTCTGAGAGCGATGACCACATCGAAAGTAGCTCTTCGATGTTGGAGACGATAGTAGGGCGTGCCTTTCGTCGAGGAGAACGTCTTTCCTCACTCGCCGCACCGGTATCGACGGCGTTTCCCGGACCTGGTTCGGTAGAATCCGTGGCGAACGATGTTTCCGGAACTGACTTTGCCCCGCAACGGACATGAGATTGAGACATCTGCGATTCTTCACTTTGGCTCGGCCCTGACGATGAGAGAACTGTGTCTTCGGAATTCTGGTTCAAACTCTAGCACGCAGACCGGTTAGGGGCTGGCCGCCAACACTTAATTGCGGAAGCACCTGGCTCTCGAGAATGTCGCTCTTCGGCAGCAGCTCGCCGTGCTCCGCCGTTCGGTGAAACCGCCGCGGCTCTCGAATGTCGACCGCGAGTTTTGGGTGCTGTTACGGGTGCTTCCGCCATTGAAGTGTTGGTGAGATGACGCTAAGACTTTATGCTGCATTAAATTACAGCCAAAATAGCGCTCGCGACCTTCCCCGCGCGCTAAATGGAGCGTAAGCGCTTTTTTTGCAAAGGGATACGTACACATCACCAACAGCAAACAGCGCAAGCACCTCAGTCCGAGCGCAAGGTGCGCTCCCTCGAACGGCTTTGCGGGTTGCTACGTTTCTACCATCGGGAAGCCGCATGAGTATTTTGACCTCACGGGTCGCCATCGACGACGATCAGGTCGGCAAATTTCCCTACCTCGATCGTTCCTAGATCGGCGTCTACCCCCTGCATCTGTGCCGGTTCGACCAAGTTCGCGAGTTCTTGAGGCAACGGGACGTGGAAGTTGACGGTGAGCGAATGAAGGTTGTCAAGCAAAAGTTCCGTCGATTCATCGTGACGCGCACCGATCGCCCATGGAATGGATTGGGGACTACTCCAAGACCTCGTAAGGTCGCGCTCTGTATCGCCTCCATCGGAGACAATCCCACCTCGGCGCATATAATCGTAAATGTCTGGAGGAAACTGCTTCCGGAAGCAGAGGGTGATCCAGAATCTCTGGAAAATCCAGGACACGGACGTAGGACTGGCGCATCTCCATCGTAGAGACGAAGTAGGGACCGCGGAGAATGTTCGACGAGGGACCCAGGGCCACCGGCTTCGCACCCCGTACGAGTAGCCTCATGTCCTCGTCGCTGTACTCGGATAATGGACTGGCTGCGAAGACAACGTGCAGTCTGTCAACACCGGCCCGAACCGCGGTGCGCATGGCGCTCACGTGCCGCGCCTCGGCGTCCACTCCAATGCCAGCCCGATGGGCGGCATCCACCAGCGCCTCCAACACCGGCAGTTTCCAAAATCCCCCGATTTGGATCTGATCGACGCTTGATACGATGAGCTGTTCCGCGGCCTAGCCACCGACCTTTGGGCGGTCGACATTCGAGGGCCGCGGCCGTTTCACCGAACAGCGGAGGACGGCGAGCTGCTGCCGAAGGGCGACATCTTCGAGAGTTAACTCACGACGAGCCTTGAAGGCAGAGATGAGAGCGGGAACCAACGACGAAATCATGTCGGCCATGTCGGCATGATGCTGGCAGACCGGAGGTTAATCAAGTTCGGGGCGCGCGGATGAATAAATAGAAGGCACAGGGAACCGAAGACGACATCGGCCTTGCCTTCCAGGATGGGTGCAACGAGCTTCATGTAATCGCGGGGGTCGTATTCGAGGTCGGCATCCTGAACGATGACGATATCGCCCGTCGCGCGTGCGAACCCGGTGCGGAGCGCGGCGCCTTTGCCCATGTTGCGCTCGTGGTGCACGACTTCGATCGAACGTTTCTCCTGGATCTCACGCAGTTTGTCGCGGGTTCCGTCCGTCGAGTAGTCGTCCACCACGAGAATCTCGAGATCCTCGATCTCACTCTTCGAAACCGCGTCGACGATCGTCTCGATCGTAAGCGCCTCGTTGTAGCAAGGGATCACCACGGAGAGCGTGGGCAAAAGAGAGACCTCCCGTCCAAAGCTCCTAACTATAGCAGCTTGTGAGCGCGGGATCGGGCGTTAGCTTTGGAGGCGGTGGATGCGCTCCAAGTAGGTCGTCGAAACCTGATCTTCGTCGAGCCCGAGACAACGGGCAAATTGCCTGGTGAAATTGCGCAAATAGACCGCGGCCGGGAGGCGATCGAGTCTCTCGTTCTCGATATATCCGAGCATGGAGCAGCCGATTTTCGTTTCTTTAGAGATGGTTGCCAACTCGAGTCCCATCGCCTGTCGCGCCGCCTTAAGAAACGCTCCAGTCGCTTCTGCGGACGTCTCGAGTTGTAGCGGGCACTCGCGCACGGAACTCTCCGAGCCCGCCGCTTTCTCGGGCGTCTCGACATCGTCGGCGGAGACGTGCTCCCGCTCAGCGTGGGCCTCGGACGGAGCGACGTCGCCATTCGTGGACGTCGCCTCGACGTTGTCGGCGGTGGCGAACCTCGACCCTTGCTCCCGGCGCACGACCGGTTCCGGAACCCCGAGCCTCTTATCGTAGAGACGGCGGCTTTCTTCAGCAATGAGCATCTGATACGCCTCCGAGATCCGGTGGAACGTGCGACGGCGCTCGCGGTCCGACAGAATCGAGCTGGAAACGAGCGCTTCGTGAGAGTAGATGTCGCGGGCCGTCTCGAAGGCCGACTGGATCTCTTCGGAGCTCGCGTCGTACGAAACCTCGAGAACTTGATAATGGTCTTGCTCGCTGAGCCGTCTTAGCATCAACTTCGTCTCTCCGTGCGCGCTAAAGTGGGTGGCCCGAACATCAAAGCCTGTGCCACACGCTCAAGGGAGCTTCCTGCTGCGGATTCGGGAAAGTCGAGCATGAAAGGTCTGCGTTTGCGGTTCGCCTTCCAAACGCTCTCGTCGAAGCGCACCGAGCCGATGGCGTCGATAGCGATTCCGAGATGGCGACGGCAGACGCTGGCCATCGACGCGCCGAGACCCTCGTCCTCGGGGTAGCGGACCTGATTGATCAGAAGCCGCGGCCGAAACGAGAAGGCTTGCTCCTTGAGATAGCGTCCGGTAGCACTGTCGCGACGCTCCACAGCGTCGAGAAGATCGATGGGCGTGCGGATGCCGTCGCGATTCTTTTGGTCCATCGCTTGCTCAACTACTTTGCGCACCGGGCTCGACTTCAAAGCGCGCCACAGATGACGGTAAAAACTCATTTTTAGGAAGCGGTAGGCGTTCTCGATCGAGCTCGGCTCGGGGATCGCGACGAGGAGCCCTTGCTCCGCAATGAGAAAGAAGTCGACGATGTTGAACGAGATCCCAGCACCGATGTCGAGCAAGACGAAATCGGCGTCCACGGCAGCGATACAGGACAAGAGTCGGGTTTTCTGACCATATTTCAGATTCGACGCGGCGAGATGGTCGTGTGCGCCGCTGATGAGTCCGAGGTTCTTGACGCCAGTCTCGAGAATCACGTCGTCAATCGACTCGACGCGCCGACTGATGAAATCGCTCAGCGTGAGCGACGGTGTGGACAAGCCCAAGCAAGTATGGAGATTCGCTCCGCCGAGGTCGGCATCGATAACCACCACTTTCTTGCCGTGCCGTGCAAGGGAGATCCCGACGCTGCTCGTAGCGTGAGCGACGGTGTGGACAAGCCCAAGCAAGTATGGAGATTCGCTCCGCCGAGGTCGGCATCGATAACCACCACTTTCTTGCCGTGCCGTGCAAGGGAGATCCCGACGCTGCTCGTAATGATGCTCTTGCCAACGCCGCCTTTGCCGCCGCCAACCGCAATGATACGGCCTTTGCTAGGCTGCGCCTTCTTGCGCGCTGTCGCCGCAACGACCGGATGCACCACTGGCGCAGGAGAGGATTCGGCAAAGGGCGCGACCGCGCTAGCGGCTTTGAGCTCTGGGTGCGCGCCCCACGAGCCAGTTGGGTCTGAAGCCGAGAGAGACTGTTTCGGATCCGAGTCCACGGTACGTCCCCCTTTTTAATAAGTTGAACGATCTAAGGATACCGGCAGGACTACCAAACAAGAATCTAAGACAGAAATTAAGGGTCCACAAGAATAAGTCGTTAGTAATAAGGGGTCTACGCGGATTCGTGTGGGTAAGTCCTGACGGAAAACAGTGTAACTCATTGTGTGGAAAAGGTATCCAGTACTTCATCAGGTGCTGAAAAGTGGTCCATTTTTAGGATAGGCTAACCGAGTGAAAAATTCCCAGTCGATCCGCTCGCTGTTTGCGCTGCCAGGTTTCGTGGCTGGTGCCGGATTGAAGGGTGTATTCGATGACCGATACGCCCGCGTCATCCCGTCCTGTGCCAAAACTCGGCCCTTTTGAAATAGACCACAAATCAGCAGCTTAGACGCCCTTGGAATCCGAGGGACGAGGACGGCTTCTCCAGTTGCTTGGCATGTCCTTGTCATCGTGCTGTCCCTACCACCCCGCCAGAGGGATGTGCCTCATCAGATAGTCTGGCGACACATCCTGTTGCCTTTATATATACAATTCTGTAAGTTATTTACAGTAATAGTTTTCTACTACATAGACATAATTTAAATTAGTCATCATCACAAGTCACAGGCCCTGACGACGCACCCCCCAACGCCCGCTACTACTATGTCTGCCAGCACGTATCGCGCACGCTAGGGCGCAGTAACGCAGCAAGTTGAGCCTGAAACATGAGAAAAACAATTTATGTCAACACAAAATAGACTTGTATGCTGTGGGGCACCATGCGGGCCCTGCCACCGCTCGATTGCCTCCGCTTCTTCGACGCTGCCGCACGGCACGAGAACTTCGTACGCGCCGCCGAGGAACTTCAGGTCACACCGGCCGCCGTCGCCCACCGCATCCGCATGCTGGAGGGCCATCTCCGTGCACCGTTGTTCGACCGCCGCAGGTGCTTCCGCCATCAAGTGATGGAATGGACTCCTCCACTGACATAGACGGCATCGATGTGCCAAAGTCAGTCGAATACGCATCGAAAAGGAGGAGTCCGAATGAAAGATACGACAATCGCTGTGGATCTTGCAAAGAACGTCTTCGAGATTGCCATCTCGGGAGAAGCGGGGAAGGTGTCCAAGCAACTCCGTGTGAGTCGACCCAAATTGGTGTCGTTCTTTGCCAAACAGAGCGCTGCCACCGTGCTTCTCGAAGCCTGCGGCTCGGCTCACTTCTGGGCAAGGACGTTCCGAAGGTTGGGACACGACGTCGTCCTGCTCCCACCTCACCTCGTGAGGCCGTATCGACGCGGGAGCAAGAACGACCGCGCCGACACGAAGGCGTTGCTCGAGGCCTACAGGAACGAGGAGCTTCTTCCCGTACCCATCAAGTCCGTGCACCAGCACACCCTCGCTGCGCTCCATCGCCTGCGCTCAGGATGGCTCTCCACACGGACCGCACGCATCAATGCCGTACGCGGGCTCCTGCGCGAACTCGGATTCATCATCCCAAAGGGCGCTCACTTCGTCGTGCCCGCCCTCTTCGAACTCGTCGAAGACGCTGATTCTGATTTGCCCGACGTGCTCCGTTCGCATCTCCGTGATGCCTGCTCCGAGATTCGAGAACTCAAGGACAAGTGCGCTAGCATCGAGCACGAGCTCAAGGCGCTCACCAAGCAGCTTCCTGAAGTCCAACGACTTCTCGCCATTCCCGGCATCGGACTTCTGGCCGCGACCGCCATCGTGGGCTTCGTCGGCGATCTTCGCCGCTTCCCATCGGGGCGCCGCTTCTCGAGCTACCTCGGCCTAGTTCCCAAGGAAAACTCCAGTGGCGACATTCGCCGCCTCGGACGCATCACCAAGCGTGGCGACTCCTACCTCCGTATGCTCCTCACCCAGGGCGGGCGCGCCGTGCTCCGCGCGGCGAACGTCAGCAAGAGCCCGCCCGACAAGCTCCGCGCCTGGGCTCGGAAGGTCCACCGCTCGCGGGGACACAACAAGGCCGTGATTGCTGTCGCCAACAAACTCGCCCGGATCGTCTGGGCCGTCTCCACCCGCGAGAGTGAATTCCAGTCGCCGGTGGCCGCTTAGATTTAGAGGCTCCACTTTCGTGTTTTCCTTTTTCCCTTCCAAAAGAGGCTGCGACGATACCCATCCAACTGATGGCGTACCGGTCGGACCGGCGCGGGGTCAAGCCAATAGCAACACTGGCCCTAAGAGGTCGTTCAAAGTGATTGGCTCCTCGCGCGCGGATTTTCCATCATGGCCCGGAGCACCCAAGACGCTCCTCACTGAGGCCGAAGATACGTTTGCAGTCTGACCCACTCGTCACGACGCGATGGATGCGCAGCTTCGATGGAAGATTTATTAAGAAAGGGGCGTGACTAGAAAGAAAGGGGCTTGACTAGAGGAGTCCAGATATGTTGCTACGCGGCTGCGGGCAGTGGTTCAGGTGCGGAAGAGACCGGGTTGCGCGCCCCAGTGAGCAAGAAAACCTCGATCCGCGACCACAAAGGAATCGTCGTCGCCAAGAAGATGTCTCGAAAGGTGAGCCGTCGCGTGGTCAGACCGGCCTGCATAGCCGGAGTTCGGATCTCACGTCCGAACTTCAGAGCTCCGTGCGATCGGACGAAGTGGTGCTTCCGCCATCAAGTGTTGGTGAGATGACGCTAAGACTTACAGTGCATTAAGTTACAGTCAAAATAGCGCTTGTGACCTTCCCCGCGCGCTAAATGGAGCGTAAGTGCCTCTTTTGCAAAGGGATGCGTACATATTACCAACAGTAAACAGCGGAAGCACCCGGAAGTTTTTCTAAGACATGATCAGCAGTCAGGATCGCGGTGGTATCGCCGATTGAAACTAACGTTCCGGAACCGACGATTGTTTCATCCGACTCGTCTTTCTGAATAAATATGACGGAGGAGTCACTCAAAATGCTGTCTTTCACCTGCTGGATAATGCTGTCTATCACTTGTGTCTGACGTTCATTTGCCATGATCTCGATCTCCCTTTTTCTGAGACGGGAGAACTGGCATCCACCACGGTGGGGCTTCTGGAAGTTCTATGCTCGCGCCTGCGCCTCGCCAGCGACGGCTAGAAGCACAAGCGGGTGTCACACAACGACCCCAATGTCATTTCGCTGCTCCCGCTGGGAAACGATCCACATTTCCTGCATTCTGCTCTGAACTTGATAAGATGAGTTTACGGAGGATATCAAGCTCTTCACGGAACGCCGCGTCCTCAGCGCTCACCTGGTGGAATCCAGCCGGCTGCACATGGGGCGTGCCTGGCGTGCCGCATTAGCAACGTTCACCGCCGCGCCGACGGAGACCACGGTTGGATTGGCTCAGCGTCATCGATATCAAGCGAGCCCTCGACAACTGTCGTACTGACATCATTGGCGACTGGTTCTATGACCCGTGGGGATGGCCCGAACTCGCGTGGATTGTCAATGAGCAAGATGGTCAGCAGCTGCTCGCTCGTTTGGATGGGACCGGGGTCGGGCGAGCTTCGCGTATCAATGTACCCAAACCAAACTTTGGTGTCCGACCCGCCGTAGTCATTGACCCCGTCGACCGCCTCGTTTACCAAAGTCTCGTCGATACCGTCAGCAAGTCCGCCATCGGGGCGCTGAAGGACTTTGTCTTCGGTTGGCGCTTGGTTCCGGATAAGCCAAAGAATGGCATTTACGCACGAACCGCTTGGCAATGGGATAACTACCGCTGCCGATTGCGGCGACTTGCCATCGAGTCGTCGTCTGTTCTCAAAACGGACATCGTGTCGTTCTTCGCATCCGTGCCGGTTTCCAGGGTCATCGAAGCTTTAGAATCGAGAGCCGGTACAGGAGACGTCGTCAGACGCATTGGCCAGCTTCTTGAAGAATGGGACCGCATATTCCTTCGCTCAGGGTTGCCGCAACGCTTCCGCAGCTCGTCCGTTCTAGCGAATATGTACTTAAGTCCCGTTGACGACTTCCTTGCAACTTTCAAGCTGCCGGACGATTCGGATCTCATCAAACACTTCGACACCCGAGCGGTCAGGTGGATGGATGACATCTGGCTCTTTGGGCACGACCCGCGCGAGCTGAGGGAAGGCTCAGCTGCGACTGAATGACCTTTTGGGCGAGCTCGGACTCCACATGAACTACGGCAAAACGAATGTTGTGGAGGGAAACACAGAGGTCGTTGAGGCCGTCGAAGCCATGGAGCATGGATACATCGACTTTGAGCGGCGTTGTTGCACCGCTCTTGGCCGGCACAGGGAGGTCAGCGATTTGCGCCGGGCCGTGCAACAACGCCTATCGTCTCCCAAAAGAATTCGAAAACCCTCCGGCATCACTCCGACCACCGTACGAACGGTGTCATCAAGTTGTATGGGTTTCCCGACGATTTTCGGATCACCACCGTACCGGCGCTGCCAGATCCCGTATCCAAGAATCATTACGTCGGGGCCGTTCTCGGCTTCCTCCTCCGGCAAGAAGTGTCTCCCGAGGATGGGATCCTTCCCGAGCAAAGAGAAGAGGTTTGCGGTCGTCCAAGCGTGCCAGATCTGCTCTGGCTCATCGTCGACGATGCTCGCCTGCTGCGACCATACGCCACCGAACTCCTCGAACAACCGACTTCGCTCTTGGAGGTCTCGGAGCTCGGGCGCCGAAATAGAAGCGATCGACTCGAGTCCTTCGGCGTCGGCACGGACGAGAACTAGACGATCCGGCTCCTCGTAGGGAAGGGGTTGTAACAAGACCCCATGGACGACACTGAAGATGGCCGTATTGGCCCCAATTCCGATCGCCAGGGTAACGATGGTGATGGCGGTAATTCCGGGTCTAGACGCGAGCACGCGCGCGCCGTAACGCAGGTCCTGCCAGAGTGCTCTCATTATTACGACCTCCAGCCTTTTCCTTCGTATTCCATGTAGACCGCCGTTGTCTCGGCAACCTCCGGGCCGAAGTATCGCGCCACGACTCTCAAAGCCATGTCGATGCCGGACGTAAGCCCCCCGGCGGTCGCGATGTCTCCGTTGTCCACCAACCGAACGCCCCGTTTCACGTCGACCTCGGGGAAATCGCTCTCTAGCCGGTCTAGGAAGTCGTGGTGGGTGGTCGCAGACTTGCCGTCCAGAAGCCCCGCCCGCGCGAGTTGGAACGCACCGGTGCAAACAGACGTGGTGATATCGGACTTCTCGTGAGTTTTCCTCAACCAATCCAAGAGAGCCTCCGAGCCGCGAAGAGCGGGAACCACGATGACGTTCGGGGTCGGCGCCGTCTCGAAAGTGTAATCGGGGATGATGTTGAGACCGCCGGTCGCACGCACCGGCTCACGGCTTTCACCGACGGTGAAGAGCTCGAAAGGCGACCGCGTTCCGTCCGGGCTCGGAATCATGACATCCTGAAACACTTCCCATGGCCCCGCAAAATCGATCACCGTCGCACCGTTTGCCATCGCGACTGCGACACCGATCTTTTCATCGGCGAGGTGTTCGATCCGGGGAAAATCTCCCGTTTCTCTTTTCTCGAAGGCCTTCCCGACTCCGGCGGCCGTGACCCCCGCGACCAAAGCACCGCTCCCGGCGATGAAATCTCTTCGTTTCATGAGTCCTACCCCTTTCTACGCTTCCTGTAGAGAATCTACAAATGCACGGGTCATGCCATGAGACACCGACACATTCGGGCTTAGAAATCAGCGAGATAGGGCGAACGGGTCCGCGAAGGCGACGCCCGGGTTGTTCGCCGCTGGGACCGGTTTGTCCGCTACCGGTCATGTGATCGGGACAAGTCATTTCGCCATTTACCCGGAGCATTCACCAGCCACCACGGAACGAAATGGTTACACTTGGCGGGTCATGCTCGCCTCACCCGCAAGACGTGCGCCCGGCACATTGCTTATTGTTCTGGCCTTTACCGTCGTTTGTCTGATCTGGGGCACGACCTGGGCGGTCATTTCGGTGGGGCTACGCGGCACCCCACCCTTCAGCGGCGTTGCCATCCGATTCGCGCTCGCCTCCGCACTTCTTTTCGCTGTGGCCGCCGCCCTAGGAATCAAGGTCGGTAAGACGCGCAAAGAGATCACCATCTGGTTCGCAAATGGCATTCTCTCTTTCACCATCGCTTATGGCGCCGTCTGTTGGAGCGAACAATGGGTGCCCTCGGGTCTAGCGGCTATCTTGTTCGCTATCTATCCACTCGTAGTAACGGGCGTTGGCCATTTCGTCCTTCCCGGGGAGAAATTGGCCCTCGGCGAGATCCTCGGCATCGTCGTCGGGTTTGCCGGCGTCGGGGTGATCTTCTCCGAAGACCTCGCGGCGCTCGGTGGAGAAAACGTCTATGCCGGGGCGCTAGTGATGTTGCTCTCCTCGATATCGGCCGCCTTCGGCACCGTCGTCGTCAAACGTTGGGGAACGGATATCCATCCGTTCTCGCTTGCCGGAGGACCCATGGCCGTCACCGCGGTGATCATGGGAGGCATCGCGCTGTGGCTCGAGCGTGGGAAGACTCTCGTTTGGAACTCGGAGTCCATCGGTGCCTTACTTTACCTTGCGATCTGCGGGTCGGCGGTGACGTTTTTTCTCTATTACTGGCTGCTCACCTTTATTCCAGCGAAACGTTTAGCCCTGACTGCGTACATCATTCCTTTGATCGCGGTTGGGGTAGGTATCCTTCGAGGCGAGGAGCTACTGCACCCTCGACTCCTCGCCGGCGCAGCTCTGGTCATCGTCGGAGTAGCTCTCGCCGCCCATCGTTCGACAGCCGGAGAGCATTGAGCCAGACGGGCCCAGGAACTCCGATGCGTTAGGCGTAGTTTCGCCTGGCCTACCCGTAATTGTTACGGTGAAAACCAGTAGTTTCCCCGATACCGGCGGTAGTCAGAGCCTGATACGATTCTTGGCCGTTCTTGTTGTCGCATCACGTAACAGCTACTCTTTTGTGATGGCTTGGCCAAGATTTCCTGTTGATGGAGGATTGGATGATAGAAACGAAGTCTCTCATGCGGACAGTCGCGGTCCTGACGGTGGTGCTCGTCCCCACCCTCGGAATCGCCCAAGAAGACGAACTTCAGAAGGCGATGCAGTTTTTCGGTACAGCCGGAATTCCGAGCGACAAGTGGACCGAGGGCGAAACGATGTCCCCGCACGTGATGCCTGCGAAGCATTTCAAGGCTGCGATGCTGTACTACCCCGGAACCGAAGATCTCCAACCCGACGAAGTCCAAGTAATCTTCATGGGCTCCACCTTCTATCCAAATCAGTCGCAATCGGGAATGAGCATTTTCGTGGAACTCGGCAATGGGGACAACTTCGTGTTCGACCTCGGTATCGGGTCGCTGCGCAACTACAACTCGTTCAGCGTTCCTTTCAATGCGATCAATCACGTCTTCTTCACTCACCTGCACATGGATCATATGAGTGACCTCCCTTACTTCATGATGTTCCGGGGGTTCATGGGAGGATGGACGCCGCTTTCGATCTATGGCCCCAGCGGCTCCGAGCCGAAGTATGGCATCGATCACATGATCAATCGCATGATGGAGATGACCGCCTGGCATCAGGACAGCTTCAACGGTTTTCCGATTGGGGAAGGCTACAATCCGGTCGTGCATGAATTCGACTACATGGACGAAGGTGGGGTCGCCTACGACCGAAACGGCGTGAAGATCACTCACTGGCCGACCTCCCACACCAAGGACGGCGCTTCCAGCCACAGGTTGGACTGGAACGGTCGGAGTCTTTGCTACACCGGCGACAACCGGCCCAACAGCCTGACCATTAAAT
This sequence comes from Candidatus Marinacidobacterales bacterium, assembly GCA_965219415.1. GTDB lineage: Bacteria > Acidobacteriota > Vicinamibacteria > Marinacidobacterales > DATDRI01 > CBDCNP01. The sequence continues at coordinate 3,290,729 of CBDCNP010000002.1, read as the reverse complement.
ATTGCAAGGGCGTGGACATGCTGATCAGCGAAGTGCAGACGGCCACCATCTCCCTGACGTCGCAGGCTCAGGGATGCCGCCAGCTATGAGCGCCCACACAATCGACACGTCGCACACGCCCGGATATGGTCTCGGCTACATATGCAAGGAGGCGGCACCAAGGGTATGCGTAGCGTCGCACTACAGCTACGACGATGTTTTCAACAACGAGACGGTAGCGGAAGTCCGACACCACTGGAAGGGAGCGTTCGCCTTTGGAGCGCCGGATCTCGTGACTTTTAATATCCACAGCGGCGGCAAGATATGGTGGCGCGACGGCGTAGCGACAGATTCGGCACAGACCCCAAGGCCCGTATTCACGAGCGAGACCATCACGTTCCCTGCTCCAAAGCATCAAATCTATGACGTCATCAACGAGACCCATCGAAGCCAACGAGATAGACCCGACTTGTGGTATCCGGAGGGCCACAAACCGGAGCTGGTACGTGAGTGGCCTCTAACGGAAGACATCGAGATCCCGAACGTGTTCGTCACGCAAAAGGAGGAAGAGCCCAAGTAGCGTCACACCGGTGTGGAGTGCTCCCGGCCACTGTGCAGCAATTGTGCAGCTTGCTGATTCGGGGATCGCTCTCGAGGAGCTGTTAAGCGGCCCTACGCATGGGCCTGCGCACATGGGTCGGATCCGATTTTGCGCACGCGTCTGACAACTCCGTCCGGACGGAGTACGCGGCTTGCAAGAATAAAGGTCGCTGAGAAAAATAATTCGCTTTTTGCTTGACAGCGTTTTCAAAGCGACATCAAAAACATGGCGGGTACGATCTGGAGTGGATCTGTGCGCGATAGAGAAACGACAGGCACGCTCGTTTGTTTGGATAGACTTCGAAAGTGTCTCGGTGCGTTCGCGTTCAACACGCGCGAGCACAGAGCGTCAAAAAAGTCCGTGCTATAAGAACGCATGAGCAAAAAATACGGATTGAAATCACTTTCCCGACTATCGGATGATGAGCTTCTTGTTCGACTGTCGAACGTTTTGAAACAGTCGCGGCGTGTCGAGTCGGTTCTCGTTGCGCATATCGCCGAAGTCGACGCACGCCGACTGTATGCCCGTGAAGCATCGTCATCGATGTTTCAGTATTGCGTCGACGTGTTGCACTTGTCCGAGGCAGAAGCCTACCTACGCATAGCCGCCGCACGTGCATCGCGCCGACATCCGGCGCTGCTGACGATGCCCGACGATGGGCGTCTTCACTTGAGCGGCATCGCGGTGCTGGCGCCGCATCTTACCGACACCAATTGCGAGGAGCTCTTGACTCGAGCAACTCACAGGACCAAGCGCGAGCTCCCGGTGATGATGGCGGAGATTACGCCGAAACCGGATGTCTCGCCCTCCATCCGGAAGCTTCCGAAGCGGCGACAGAAGCCGGAAAGCGAACACCGTACGTCAGGCGCCGAAAGTACTCCGTCCGGAAAGAGTCCAGCCCCTGAACCTGAGCGGGCCCCGGCTCCCGAAGCGGCTGACAAGCCTCCGGTCGTCGAGCCGCTGGCACCTGCGCGCTACAAAGTGCAGTTCACCGCGAGCGCCGAGCTTCACGAGAAGCTCCAACGGCTCGCCGCGCTCATGCCGGGTGCCGACCTCGCTTCCATGCTCGAAGCGTCCGTGACGGAAAAAATCGAACGGCTGGAGGCCAAGCGTCTCGGCAAAGTCAAGAATCCGAGAAAGAGACTCGAAGAAGCCGACACGTCGCCGGGAGGGCGAGCAATTCCCGCTCCTGTGAGGCGCTTCGTGTGGGAGCGCGACCAGGGTCAATGCACGTTTGAGAGTGGCGACGGTAGACGATGTCCCGAACGCCTAGGGCTACAGTTCCATCACGACGACCCCCATGGGCTCGGGGGCGATCGAAGTGCCGACAATGTCAGACTTCTATGTCGTCCGCACAATCTCTACATGGCGGAGATGGACTACGGCAAAGACAAGATGGAGCGGTACCGCCGTTCCGCCGACCGGGTCCGTGAACCGAAGCCGTCGTTTCCACTCTTTCCGGACAGAGTGATCTGTGAAGCTTATGCGCTACTCGGTATGGAGCGCCTCGATGGGATCGAGTGAGGCGGCGCGACGCGCCGGCGCCACACCGGACAATAAGCCGGTGGTGAAGCTAATCAATACCGCCAAGACCGCCCAGAGCACCGGGGTGTGAACCGGTAGGCCAGGAACGAACCCTCGGAGGAGAGCGCAGACTCCCAACCCCCCGAGCAAACCCGCGAGGCCTCCCACCGTGGCAAGCGCTCCCGCTTCCACGAGGAACACCGTCTGCACCTGCCGTCGTGAAGCGCCGATAGCACGAATCAATCCAATCTCGGCGGTGCGCTCTCCTACTGCGATCCACATCATGGTCAGAATTCCGATGGAGCCGACGAGCAGTGAGATCGCAGCGATGGCGCCGACCGCCATGGTAATGATGTTCATGACGTTGCCAAACACATCCATCATCGCCGCCTGCGTCGTGATGGTGAAGTCTTCGTTGCCGCGGTGTCGATCGATCAAAAGACGAGTAATGCGATCTACTATCGCGTCGACAGAGGCAGAGCTCGAAAAAACGACATCGATCTCCTGAAGCTCATCCTGATTGAAGATCCTCATCGCGGAAGCCACCGGTATGTAGGCTCCGTCGTCGATATCGAAACCTAGAAACTGCCCCTTGGGCTCCATAACCCCCACCACTCGGAAGCGCGTTCCACCGATGCGAACGAAACCACCGAGCGCGTTGGCGTTTCCAAAGAGCTCCCGCTTGAGCTGAGGCCCCAGTACCGCCATCGAATGGCCACGCCGCGGATCGGCTGCGGGCCAGAACGAGCCCTGCCTCACGTGGAACTTCCAAACCGCGGGCACATCGGGGGTCACACCGTAGATGTACACGCTACGCCCACGTCCTTCCGCCTCGACGCGTGCCATCCCGAAGGCCAGTGGCACAACCGTCTCAACCTGAGGAAGGCGAGAAATGGCAAGCGAGTCGCCGATCGACAGTTTGTGCGTTGTCCCTCCCAAAACGCCCGGGATACCCATCGTCTCCGCCTTGCCGGGATTGATTTGCAATAGGTTGGTCCCGAACTGAGTGAACTGATCGAGGACATACAGGCGGGTCCCTTCACCTATCGACGTCAGCAGAATGACCGAACCGATACCGATGGCAATCCCGAGCATGGAAAGCATCGAGCGCAATCGATAACGGGCCAGGGCACCGAAAGCGAACGTCAATAGATCCCGCATCTTCTAACCCTACCGGCGGGCCAACGCGGTGATGGGGTCGAGGCGAGCGGCGCGACGAGCGGGTAGCACGCCGAAAATCATTCCAACGACCGTGGAGACAGCCAACGCAGCGGCCACCGCCCAGGCCGGCGGGCTCGCCGGCAGATCGGGATAGATTCCGACCAGTACCGTGACCACCAACCAACCGATTGCAAGGCCCACGAGACCTCCCGCGGTCGACAGCAGGGCGGCCTCGGTTACGAACACCGCAATAATCTGCCTGGGCGCGACACCCACTGCTTTCAACAAACCGACTTCTGGCCTACGCTCCGAGACCGATACCAGCATGACGTTCATGATCCCGATGCCGGCAACGGTGAGAGAGATCGAGGCGATCGCCACCAGCACCAAGGTCAGTGTTCCGAGAATAGAAGAGAACGTCTCGACCACCGCGTCCTGCCTGATACAGGTGACGTCTTCTTCATCATGACGCTCGGCCATGATTCGTGTGACCTTGTCGCAGGCGAGTCCGAGATCGGCAGTGGGCCGAACTTCCAAGATAATGCGAAAAAGGGTACTGCGATTGAATAGGCGCATCGCCGACGAAACCGGAACCACCACCATGTCGTCGAGATCGAGACCGAGCTGCACTCCTTTCGGGGCCAGGAGTCCGATCACTCTCATGCGTGCGTCGTCGATTCGAATGACCTCGCCTAACGGGTCCTGTGCGGGGAAGAGCTCCCGGGCTACTCTCTCTCCGATGACCGCGACCGCCGTCCCGCGATCGATCTCCCCCTCGGGTAGAAACCGTCCTCGCCCCAGCGCCAGATTGCGAACCGCCAGAAACTGATCGGTCGTGCCCACGACCGCCACCTGCCGTGAACGTTCTCCATGGGAGACGGCGGCGGTGGCCATCGCGATCGGTGCGGCTCGTTGCACTTCCCTCATGCTGCGGACCAGCGCTTCGAAGTCGTCGAGCGTCAGGTCGTTCGGTGTGCCACCCGCCCCCGGAAAACCTCCCGTGGTCTCCGTTTTTCCGGGAACCACGATTAGGATATTGGTGCCGATGTTTCCGAACTGATCGGAGACGTAGGTGAGCGCTCCTTGACCCAACGCGGTCAGCACCACTACCGACGCGACGCCGATCGCCATTCCCAGCAGGCTCAACACGGCGCGCAAGCGACGCCCCACCAGGGCACGGACCGCGTAGCGCAGTAGATCCGGGAAACTCACGTTCGCCCACCGGCCAGATCGGAAAAACCAGCGACCTGTGCAATCTCAACGCCACTCAAGCGGCGCGCGATTCGCCCGTCGGCGAGTATGAGAATGCGGTCGGCCCGGCGCGCGACGTCTGGATCGTGAGTCACCACCACTAGGGTCAGACCGTTGTCGTTCATCTCGCCCAGCAGATCGAGTACCTGTTTCCCGGGCGCCGTGTCCAGGTTACCGGTGGGCTCGTCGGCCAGTAAAAGCCCGGGGCCCATTACCGTGGCACGAGCGAGCGCGACGCGTTGCTGTTCCCCGCCCGAGAGTTGATCCGGGCGATGATCGATCCGGTCGCCTATGCCAACGGCTTTCAGCAACTCGGATGCCTTCTTCCTTCGCTCCTCACGAGAGATCCCGGCAAAGATCATCGGAAGCTCCACGTTTTCGAGGGCGGTGAGACGCGCAACGAGGTGAAAGAACTGAAAAACGAATCCGATGCGGTGGCGCCGGACTTGGGTCAGCTCGAGCTCGTCGAGCTTCGACACTTCTCGATCATCGAGCCAGTAGGAGCCGGAGGAAGGTCGATCGAGGAGCCCAATGACATTGAGCAGGGTCGACTTTCCGGAGCCGGAAGGGCCCATGATGGCGATGTGCTCACCCGACTCGATCCGCTCGTGAACATCGACCAGCGCGTGAACCGGCCGGCCACCGACGACGAAGGTTCGGCCGATTCCCTCCAGACGGATCACGGTGCGCCTTGGCTCTTCTCGACTACCGCCGACGCGCCCGGCTGAACCTCGGGGCGGTCGAGCGAGACGACGACCTCCTCGCCGGCCCCGAGCCCACTCACGATCTCCGTATAGTCCCAGTTGCTGAGCCCGATTTCGACGTCTCGTGCTACGAGCCGATCGTCCTCCACGAGAAGAACTTGCTCCCCTTCTAGGAGCGCGTGGGTAGGGATACGCAGGACTCCCGTTCGCTTCTGGAGAATCACTTCCACGTCGGCCGACGTTCCCGGCAACAAACGATGGGAGATCGCCGTGTCATCGAGCTCCACCTCTATCTCCACCGTGCGGTTCTGCGCTTCGAGGTCGAGGACATAGGGCGCCACTCGACTCACTCGGCCGGAGAAGCCTTTTCCCCGAAAAGAGTCGACGGTCACTCGCGCCGGCTGTTCGGAAACGATCTGCGCCGAGTCCACTTCGTCCATGGGGGCACTTATGTAGATGGTCTCGGGATCGAGGATATCGACGACGGGAGGTATGGGAAGTGCCGGGGGCGAGGGCGACGCCCACTCACCCACCTCCGTCGTCAGCTCCGCGACTACCCCGTCGAACGGCGCGCGCAGTACGGTCTTCTCCAACTTCGTGCGGGCGAGTACGATCGAAGCCCTCGCCCGCTCAACACTTGCCGCCGCGGCTTGGCAAGCAGCCGCCGCTCGATCGGCCTCGGTGCTCGCTTCGTCCAGTAGCGACTGTGACGCTATCTCATCCTCGGCTAACCGGCTGAAGCGCTTTTTCTCCCGGGCCGCCCTTTCCGCGGCGAAGCACGCCTGGTCGTGCTGCGCGTCTGCGGTCTCGAGCTCACGTTCGGCGAGGCTCAGCTCCGCCTTTTGCAGCTGATCGTCGAGCCGAAGCACCACCGCGCCTTTTGAAACTCGGGCTCCCTCTCGAAAGGGAATCGAGACCACCGTCCCGCCGAATTCTGGCGAAAGCTTCGCCCTTTTCCGAGCACGGACCGTTCCCGCCTGAGAGTTCGTCACCGTTTCTTCGACCAGGCCCGGCGCGACGGTAACGACTTCCACCGGCACCGGTTCCGGCGCAAAGATAGTAAACTGGAGCAGAATGATAAGAATTATCAGCCCGACTGCAACGGCGCCCCTCTTAACCCAACGGTTCATGCTCACACTCTAACAAGAACTCTAGTCCGGCGCGGTCGTCGCTTCGACGTCCTCCGTCGTCCGATGGGACTCGAACCACTTGAGAATATAGGCCACCTTGGCCATCAGGTTGCTCGGGCGACTGGCGATACCGTGCGAGGCATCGGGAACTCGGACGAGTGCAGTGTCGACCTTGCGCAGCTTGAGTGCCATGTAAAATTGCTCCGACTCCGACATCGGCGTACGGTGATCGGCCTCGCCGGTCAGGACCATCGTCGGTGTCGTGACATTTCCCGCCAACGAGATCGGCGAGCGCTTCATGTAATGCTCCGTCTCGTCCCAAGGGAATCCAGGAAACCAATACTTATACATGATCGGTATATCCGCGTTCAGCACCCAGCTATACCAGTTGATGACCGGTTTGGCGGAAACCGCGGCGCGAAACCGATCGGTCTTCCCGACGATCCACGCCGTCAACACACCTCCGCCACTTCCGCCCGTTACGAAGAGGTTGTCTTCGTCTACATTGCCACGCACGATCGCCGCGTCGATCCCGGACATCAAGTCATCGTAATCTTGTCCGGGATAGCTGTGATGGATGAGGTTCCCGAATTCTTCACCGTAGCTCGAACTACCGCGGGGATTGGTGTAGAGCACGACGTACCCCGCCGCCGCGAAGAGCTGCACCTCGGCCGAGAAACGATCGCCGTAGTTGGCGAAGGGACCACCATGAATCTCCAAAATGAGCGGATACTTCCTTGCGGGATCGAACCCCGGTGGCTCGACGATCCAACCCTGAATTTTCCTGCCATCGAAGGAAGACTCGTACCAGATCTCTTCCACGCGACCTAGCTCCTTGTGCCCCAGCAGATCCTGGTTCAAAGACGTCACGCGTCGCGTGCCGGAGGCGGCTCTGCTGCCCACCGCGACGTCCGCAGGCTGATGGGGACGCGACTCGGTAAAGGCAAACTTGCCGTCCGACGCCAGCGAGAACGATCCGCCGGAGTACGGACGACCGATGCTGGCACCGACGTTCTCCGCCAGCGTTTCCACCTTCCCGCTGGGCGAGACGAAGCCGATCTTGCCGTTGCCCTCGTTGTTGTAGAGGAAGAAAAGGCCCTTCCCGTCCCTACTCCACACCGGGCTCGCAATACTGCGATCGAAATCGGTGGCGATCCGTTGCTTGTCGCCCCCATCTCGATCCATCACGTAGAGTTGCGTCACCTGATAGCCCTGATAGTGATCGTCGTAGCCTAGATAGGTGATCCGCTTCCCATCCGGGGATATGGCGGGGCTGTGGTCGGGTCCCCTCCGATCGGTCAACGCGCGGATGGAGCGATCGGACAAGGACACCTCGTAGAGCTCCGAGTCTCTCGACTCGTACTCCCAATCGGGGTGACGGTTAGCAGAAAAGATCAGAGACTTTCCGTCCGGCGTCCAGCGCGGCTGGCCTCGGTGGTTGTACTTTCCGGTGGTTAGCTGGCGAGGCGTACCACCCTCGGCCGGAAGAACGAACAAATGATGATAGCCATCCCTCAAATAGCCTCGGCCGTCGAAACGATAGATGAGTTTGTCGATCATCTTAGGTGGGCTGGCCCAATCGGCTCCTTCGGGGCTGGCCTCGAGGTTCACGTAAGGTTTGGTGCTCTCCGGCAGCTGCATCGAAAACGCGATCTTTTTTCCGTCCGGAGACCAGGAGAGCCCACTCGGCGCGGTCGTTAGATCAGTCAGCTTGGCCGTCTGCCCGGTGTCCATCCAGCGCATATACACTTGAACCGAGCCGTCCGTGTTCGACACGAAAACCAAGCGCTTCCCATCGGGAGACCATCGGGGCGAAGAGTGGTTCTCGTTGCCGGTGGTAACCGGCCGATGGTCTGACCCATCGACCGAGACCACCCACAGGTTCGATCGTCGCCGATCCTTCATGATGTCCATGAAGTTCCTGACGTAGACGATTCGATTGCCGTCAGGCGAAATCTGGGGATCGGTGGCCCACTCCAACTGAAAGACATCGAGCGGATTGATTCGATCGTCCCATCGTTCGGTCTCTTCAGTCTCTTCAGTGGCAAACCCCAACGTGGCCGGGCCGGCCAATGTGATGCTCGCTATACAGAAAGCTAAACCGTGCCGTAGGCTTGTCATGGCAAGTGCTCCTTATTTTGGCTGCGGTATTATAGCGGCAAGGCGGAACGCGTCATGGACGTCTTTTTCGAGATTCACAAAGGTCTCCCCCAAGAGGCACCGGGCTCCGAAGACTCGACGGTGAGGGCACTTTCTCTGGTGCCTAGTCTGCCGGCGCGACCGAAGATCCTCGACGTGGGATGTGGCCCGGGACGACAAACCCTCATCTTGGCGAGGGAGACCGATGGTGAAATCACCGCCGTCGATAACCACCAACCCTACCTCGACGAGCTCCAAACCCGCGCTCGAAATCAGGGACTCGACGAGCGGGTCCATTCCAAATGCGGTTCCATGGAGGACATGCGTTTCGATGATGCGTCATTCGATCTTGTTTGGGCGGAAGGGTCCATCTATATCATTGGGTTCCAAAAGGGGCTGACCTCTTGGAGGCCGTATCTGAGGCCCCTTGGTTCTATGGCGGTGACCGAGCTCAGCTGGCTCGTCGACTCTTCTCCGGAAGAGGTGACTAGTTTCTTTGGAGAGGCCTATCCCGCGATGCAGACCATAGCCGGGAACGCGGACACAATCGAGGAATCCGGATATTCGCTTATCGACTCTTTCACCCTCCCTGAAACGGCATGGTGGGATGGCTACTATGGGCCCATGGAGAAACGGATTTCTGAGCTTCGAGAACAACATTCTCAAGAACCAGCCATCTTCGAAGCTCTGGAAGGCGAGCAGAAGGAAATCGATCTCTATCGCCGTTATTCGGACGCGTACGGCTACGTGTTCTACGTGATGAGTAAATCCCCATGAACGAGACCGTCGAAAAGCTCGAAGCGAGATTGCAGGAGCTCTCCGCAGGCGATCCTCAATCGACCGCACGGATCGATGCGCTCAATGATCTCGCCTGGGAGATCGGCCTCACCCAGACCAAACGGGCCTTGGAACTTGCCCAAGAGGCCTCACGGCTATCGGGGCAGGTCGACTACAAGAAAGGCGTCGGCCTCGGGAACCGGACGATCGGCTATTGCCAGTTGGTGTTTTCGAATCTCGAAGAAGCCGCGCAATACACCCGCACCGCTATCAGAGAGCTCGACGAGAAGCTCGGGAAGGCGACGGCCGTCAACACCCTATCGCTAATCTACTCTCGGCTCGGCAGCTACCCTGAAGCCTTGAAGGCAGCCCTCTCTTGCTTGGCTATCAGCAAAGAGGTTGGCTCGAAACTGGGCGAGGCTTGGGCGCTGCACAACATCGGGTTCATCTATACCGAGACCGGTGACCATCAACTAGCCCTAGAGAACCATCACCGGGCGCTAGATTTGTTCCGAGAGATTCCCTATCCGGTTGGCGAGGGTCGAGCGTTGGGCATGTTGGGGATTCTCTACGAAAAAATCGGGGAGTACGATAAGGCTCTGGAGCACCACCAACAAGCGGTCAGCAAAGCCCAAGAACAAGGGATCCACCTCGGCGCAGCGGCGGCCCTCGCGAACGTCGCTCAGGCCTACCTGAAGATGGGCGAAATCGACAAGGCATTGGATTATTGTCTGCGCAGCCTGGAGTCGGGCAAGAACATCGCTAATCGAGAGGTCAACGCGATTACTCTCCTGACTCTCGGTAACGTCTACCTGGCAATGGGTGACAATGCCAAGGCTTGCGACACACTTCAAAGCTCACTTCGCGAGATCATGGAGACCCAGGCCAAGCCGACGGAGCTGAAGATCCACGAAGCACTCTCATCGCTTTACGAAGCGACCGGTGAGCTCGACAAGGCTCTCGAGCATCACAAGCGGTTCCACCAACTCAAGGATGAGATCTTCAACGACGAGAGCACGACCAAGGTCAAGAACCTCCAGATCCGTGTGAACGTGGAGACCGCAGAGAAAGAGGCCGAGATCCACCGGCTACGTTATGTGGAGCTGGCGGGGATGCAGGCACAGCTCGTCCAGTCGGAGAAGATGGCAGCGCTCGGAAGCTTGGTTGCAGGGATTTCTCACGAGGTCAACACGCCGATTGGGGTCATCAAGAACAATGCCAACCTTTCAAGGCAAGCGCTGGATCTCATGCGGCAAGGTCTCGAGAAAGAAGGATTGGTAGAACGCCTTAGAAAAAATGGACCGTGGACACGAGCAATCGACATCCTCGACTCCTCCGCGCGCACCACGGTGGTCGCAAGCGAGAGAATCTCGAACCTCGTTACGAGCCTAAAACAGTTCTCCCACCTCGATGAGGCCGAGCTTCAGTTGGCCGATATCACACAAGGGATTGAAAGCACACTGACGCTACTAAGGCCCCAGCTGGCGCCAGGGGTGGACATAAAGCGAGAGCTGGCGCAGCTCCCCAAGATCGAGTGCTACGCCAGTGAGCTCAACCAGTGCTTCATGACACTCCTCGTCAATGCTTCCGACGCGCTCGACGGCGACGGCTCGATCACCATCAAGACCTCGGCCGGTGATGACCACGTCTACATCGAGAGCTCCGACACCGGGAGAGGTATTCCCGCCGAGAAGCTCGCCAATCCGTTCGAGATCACCTTCAGCCAGAAGGATTCTCGGATGAGGATGCGCGTGGGGCTGTCCAATACTTACAACATCATCAAGAAGCACGGCGGCGATATCAAAGTGGCGAGCCAGATCGGCCAAGGGACCACCTTCCACATACGCCTTCCGATCCGACAAAAGGGCCGCAGCTAGTGTCCTGTATCTAGTGTTCGCGAAACAGGGCGAACGGGAAGAGCCGCCCGCCTTGCGACGCCTCTCCCATTAATCTCTCCCCTTCCATTTCCCCTTCGAAGGAGATAACACCACTCTCGTCTGGCAAACCGAACCGCACGGTAGGTGACTCGAAGCCAACCTCCTGGAGCGCCAGCCCCGTTGCATCGAGCTGGGGAATATCCATCGTGGCGCGCCATTCGGCTTCACGCTCCTCGAAAACCACGACGATAGGCAGAGTGCCATAGCCAGGCTTGATCGTTCCCTTCCACCTTCCAGCCGGATCGGTCGACGTCGATTTCGGGGGCCATAGAATGGCATCCAGAGCGGGGTCGCGTTGGGTTCGGTAGTCCGCCGAAGACAGTTCAGCCGGAATGTGTGGTTCGATGGCCCGCCGGTCGTCTCGCGGATCGGAATACTGCCAATAAAGTGTGCTCGCTCGAATCGTAATTCCGGAGTTGGGCAGTCGTAGCTTCCGGGAATCGCCATAGTGATTGGGACGCGATCCGGTCGGCTCGCCGACGAAGATCGTGTTGGTGTGTCTCTCCAGATCGACCGCAAACATCATCGCGGCCGAGAAGGTTCCTCGCCCTATGATGGTGTAGAGCTGTCCGATTCTCTGGACCTTCGAACACCGCATGAGGCCATGGAGGAACGGTTGATTCAGGCTGTTGTCACCACCCGGGTTGAAGCGCAGATCGATGACGAGCTTATCGACCGGATTCTCCTCTATGAATCCGAAGAGTCTGTCGGCGAACTCGGGTATCGACTCGTCCTCCTTGTCGTACACCTCGTTGTACTGGAAATAGACGGTCCGCGTGTCCTCCAGGTGTATGTCCGTCTTCCACCGACGCTATGATCCGGGCGAGCTCGACGATGATCTCGTAGTGAGTCATCGACGGAACCCGAGCCCCGAGCTGGACGACCGCTCCCTCTAACTCATCGCGACCGAGCCGGTGATACAGATTGGCGTGTACTTCGGGCAATTTCTCGAGGGCGAAGGTCAAGTCCTCACGCCATTTCTCGGCCCACTCAGGGGAGATTTTTTCGTATTGTCCGGCGTGGAGCACGGCCGCAAGCAGCATGCTTGAGCCGAAGAAGAGAACTCTCGAATATCGCATCGTGCTCCCCTCGCGATACTATACGCAGGTCGCCTGACCTAAGTTCCTATTATCTGTGGAGGTGTCGCTTTGGACTTCCTTCGGCGGGTGATCCTTATTTTCGCCCTTGCGGCGAGCCCCGCCTGTTTGCAGGCCTGCGGCCATTCCCCATCAGCCACAGTCTAGGAGAGCAATGCACGACCATCTCATTAAAAAAAGATGTTATGCCCTCGCCGAAACAGCGATCGAGCAGGGGAACCACCTTTTGGCGCCCTCTTATTAAAGGATGGAGAGACCCTTCTCGAGGCCGAGAATACCGTCGTCACCGAGAAGGACGTCACCGGGCATGCCGAGCTCAATTTGGTGCGGATGGCGGGCCAGCGTTTCGACCCCGAGACGCTAGCGAAGTCCACCCTTTACACGAGCACCGAGCCCTGCCTGATGTGTCAAGGGTCGATCTATTGGGCGGGGATCCCCAAGATCGTATACGGGGTTCGGGGATCCTCACTGGCCAATTTGGGTGGCGCGGGGTGGTACATCTCGAGTCGCGACACCTACGGCCGCATGCTCCCCAAGATCGAAGTGAGCGGCCCGATTCTCGAAGAAGAAGGCCTGGAGATCCACAAGCGGTTCTGGTGATGGAAACCCTTTGGCAAGACGTCCGCTACGGAGCCCGGAGTCTGCTCAAGACTCCGGGATTCACCGCACTTGCCGTCTTGATGCTCGCCCTGGGCATCGGCGCGAACACCGCGATATTCAGCGTTGTCAACGCCGTGCTCCTCAGTCCGCTTCCCTTCGAAGACCAGGAACGACTGGTCATTCTGTGGGAAGAGGAACCAGATAACCCGCTCATTGAAGTCTCCTATCCAAACTTCCGCGATTGGCGCGAGCAGAGCCAACTCTTCGAAGACATGGCCGCCTTCGGTTCCAGCAATTGGCCGAAGGTCTTGAAGATGGAGACCGATCCCGTCGCGGTGGCTTTCCGCGGTGTATCGGCGTCTTTCTTCGAGACCCTCGGTGTGGCACCCGACTTCGGTCGGACGTTTAGGGCCGAGGAAGATGTCCCCGGCGCATCTCCGGTCGTCGTGGTGAGCTACGGCTTTTGGCAACGCCACTTGGGTAGCGACGCCGATATCGTCGGCAAGTCCGTCAATCTTTCTGGGAACCCGCACACTATCGTGGGGGTCATGCCCCCCGATTTCCAGTACCCCAAGGGAGCCGAGCTTTGGGGTTTGGCAGGACCGGAGCTCGCCGAAAAACGCAACCTCGGTGTTTTGTATGTCATCGGCCGCATGAAGCCGAGCGTGGCCCTCGAGCAAGCCAGGAGCGAAATTGCCAGCATCGCGAGCCGCTTGTCTGTGGAATACGAGACGGCTCCAGAAACCAGAGGCGCAGCTATCACACCGCTCAGGGATCACTTTCTGGGCAGCGACACGCGTCCCGCTTTGTTGGCACTTTGGGTCGCGGTGGGACTCGTTCTCCTCACAGCCTGTGCCAACGTGGCCAGCCTCTTCCTGGTTCGAGCCGTCTCCCGACGAAAGGAGATTGCGGTTCGCTTGGCGATGGGCGCCGGTCGGCTGCGGATCATTCGCCAGCTCTTGATCGAGAGCTCGCTGTTGGGATTGGCGGGTTGCCTGGCAGGCGCGGTGCTCTTCGTGGAGTCTGGCTACGCTGCTGAAGCTGACTCCCGGCGACGTGCCGCGAATCGACGCTGTGGCGATCGACGGGATCGCGTTGGCGGTGACGATCGGCCTTGGACTGGTGACCGCTCTCTTGGTCGGCCTCCTCCCAGCATGGGAGATGTCAAGAGCCAGCGCCTCGGATTCCCTGAGAGAAGGCGCGAGGGGCGCGATGGAGGATCGTAGCGGCCGCTTTCTTCGCAACCTCCTGGTCGTTTTCGAGATCGCGATGGCGCTGGTCTTGCTCGTCGGCGCCGGCCTGATGCTGGAGAGTTTCCGGAACCTCAGACGACTGAACCTCGGCTATCGACCGGAGAGCGTGCTAACGATGATCGTCGGCCATCGCGACCAAAAGTATCCGACCATCGACGAGAAGCGACGGTTGGTGCATGAAATCCTGGAGAGGATCGGCGCCCTTCCGGGGGTCGACACCGCAGGCGCGGTGCTGAACCGCCCGTTCGCATCTGGCGCCATCGGGTGGGACTTCTGGTACATCGTAGAGGGCCAGCCCAAGGCGTGGGACAAGATCACCGTCGAGGAAGAAGGCGAGACTCGAGTCCATTTGGTTCCCGATGTCGCGGCCTACGACGAGAATCCCTTGGTGAATTACGAGGCGGTGACGCCGGACTACTTCCGGGCCATGGGAACACGGCTTCTAGAGGGTCGAACCTTTAGCGAGCGGGACACCGCCGAAGCTCCTCCGGTCGCGATGGTCGGCGAGGCACTCGCCAAACGCATGTGGCCCGAGGAGAGCGCGATCGGAAGGAGACTCATCACCTACCCCACCAACTGGGATGACGAGGGCAATGTCGTTTGGAGGACGGTGGTCGGCGTCGTCGAGGACGCCAGGTTCCGGGAGCTCGAGGCACCGCGATTGGATCTGTATTTACCTTACCTTCAATCTCCTTTGGCGATTGGGCATCTGGTGGTCCGAACCAGCTCCGATCCGCTAACTCTTGCAGGAGCGGTAAGGGCGCAGATCAAAGCCATCGACGACCTTCTTCCAGTAGGCAAAGTCACGACGATGGAGGATATCGTTGCGAGCGAGCTCGCGCCTTGGCGATTCAACATGGTGATGTTCGGGATATTCGCCGCGTTAGCGGTAGTCCTGGCCTCGCTCGGGATCTTCGGCGTGCTCGCTTACACGGTCACACAAAGGACACGAGAGATCGGTGTTCGACTCGCTCTCGGCGCCCAGCGCGGGGATATCTTGCGACTCGTCGTCGGCCAAGGCGTCACGCTGACACTAGCCGGTCTTGCGATCGGCTTGGTGCCCGCACTCACGATGACGCGTTTCATCTCGACGCTCCTTTACGGAGTAAGCCCAAGCGATCCGCTGATCTACGTGGGCATCTCTGTACTGCTCATGGTGGTGGCGCTGGCTGCGTCGTATCTCCCCGCACGCCGAGCCGGCAGAGTAGAACCGGTTGTTGCGCTGCGTTATGAGTGAGGGACCACCCTCACCCCGGCCCTCTCCCAACCCGCCTCCGTCCGCTCTTATTCCAAGGACTTCGGCGGGTCCGCCGAAGCTTCAGCGAAGGCGGAAGGGAGAGGGGGTAAAGGACGAAGAGACCATTTTAGGCGGGGACGTCGGGCTCCCACATATAGAGCGCTTGCCGGCAGACCTCAGCGAAACCCATCTTCTGGCAGATCGGAGCCGACGTGGTTCGCGCCGCCTGGATGATAGCCGCCGCCACACCGTCTTTCCTAGCATCGTCCACCCGTCGCGCCACCAGCCCACGATAGACTCCGCGGTGGCGGTAGTCGGCGAGCGTCGCCGAGCCTGCCAACAAGACCACTGACGAATCGGGCATGTACATCGTACTGCCTAGGCCAACCGGTTCATCCACGCCCACAAGGAAGGCGAAATAATTCCGCACCTTGAGATGCGAGGGGTTGAAGTACAAGACGTCGGACATAAATGCTGCGACGTCGGGCGGAAGCTGAAATGCCATCGACAAGAGCGCTTGGAACTTGTCACGCTCCTCGACAGATACTTCGACCACTCGCACTCCGGGGCGGGTTACGATCGGCTTGCCAAGATCGGACAGGACCATACCGCTGAACTCGTCGATCCTGACCAGGCGATTGCCGATGAGCTGGCGCTCCAGCCCTTCCGGCGACAGCGGACCAGTTACCCAACCGAACGACTTGTTTTCAGCTCGGAAGCGCTCCACGACTTCTTGGATGGTGGCATCGGATAACTCTTCGGCTCGCGGGACGCTCCCCACGAGATTCGCCATGGGATGGGAGATGGGTGTCATGCGGCCACGCACACCAGGAATTCCGAGCTCCGCAATGTCGGCGCGATCGGTCGGCATCAAGAAGAGGGCTTCCTCCAGTAGTCGAACCAACTCGGTCCGTTCAATCGCCACCGCCGCAGCCTCCTCGAAAAGGGCAGGTTATTCTAATACGGAGACAGGGTTTCAGAATAGAGTGGAGTTGCGAGATTCTCGGCTTTGGTAAAGTCGCGGAGAGAGGGGTGCCGGCGAAGGCGGATCGCCTAGGCAATTATACGAAGAGCGAGGAGGTTATTCCGGTGAAGCGGTTTCCGCTTTGGCTTCCTCCGTTGCTTCCTCCGTCGATTCCTCGACCGCCTCTTCTTCTTCGATGTCCCACGGCAATGGCTGCGGTCCGGGAACGATTCCAGCGATGTCCGGATCGTCGCCGCCGCCCGCTAGCTGCGGCTTGTCCTTTTCGGCTGTGCGACGCTGGGTACGTTTTTCGTTCTTTGCCCGCTGCCGTTCCTGCCGCTGGAGCTCTTTTTGGCGCTTGAGGAACGTTTGTCGACTACGGTTTGACAAAACTTGACCTCCCTTAATCCGAACGGGTTGCCTGACCCGAGGATCAATAGCCGAGACCTCCGTCGTTGGGCCAGGCCGATAAACTCGTCGCGAGGGTCTTCCGAGAGCTAGAAAACGTATTCTAGTTCAGCCAGGCGCCCGGTGCAACCTCGGCCGGTGTAGGTTTCGCTAACTTGTTTTAGCACAGCGAGTTGATTCGCTCACTCGTACCGTAGCGCCACCATAGGGTCCACTCGGGTCGCTCGGTGGGCGGGAAGAATCGTCGCCACCAAGGCGACGCCCACAAGGAAAAGAGAAAGGCCTATGAAGACGGCCGGGTCATGAGGTACCACACCGTAGAGCATGCTGGACAAGAGCCTGGTCAGACCGAGCGCAGAAACCGCCCCGATGGCGACCCCAGCCAAGACCAGCTTCAGCCCTTGGCGCACCACCATCCTTAATAGTTGTCGGCGTCCAGCTCCCAACGCCATGCGGATTCCAATCTCGCGGGTTCGCTGGCTGACCGAGTAAGCGATCACACCGTAGAGGCCAATCGCAGAGAGTAACATTGCCACGGCGGCGAAGGCTCCCAGGAGCCGCGACACCATCTGCGCTCGAGCCCAGTGGTTGGCTACGATCGCGGACATGGTGCAGATGGAATCGACCGGTTGTTCGGGGATCTAGCGCCAAGATCTCGCCGCGGATGGGGCCCACCAGGTCGAGAGGATCCCCGGGGGTTCGCGCCACCAACGACATCCTCATCATGCCCCCGAGTCACCGGTATTTACCTGCGTAAAGGGCCCGTAAGCCTCGACTCTGGAATCCTCTTCCAAGCGATAGTGTCGCACATGCCGCACCACACCTATGACCTCGCGGAAGATAGGTCCCGGATCCCGAAGATCGTGTCGCTCGAACTCGAAGGCGAGGCGTTTTCCGATCGGATCTTCACCCGGCCAAAGAGTCTCGGCCATTTTCTCATCGATGACCGCCACGCGCGGTGTATCGGAGCTATCCCCATCGGTGAAACCGCGCCCCCGAATTAACTGGATGCCCATCGTTCGAAAGTAGTCTGCGCTCACCATCTCCCAGAGGACGCTTCTGACTTCATCGATGCTCTTGGGAAGCGGCTCTCCTTCCGCAATAACAATGGACTCGTTACTCGGTCCGGCGAGCGGTAAGAGTGTGCTGATGCCCGCCGCCTCCACCCCTGGCAGCTCCTCGACACGATTCACCAGATTTCGATAGAAATCTTGCCACCGAAAATCTTGCTCGTACTTTCCCCGGCGAAAGCGTGATCTGCATCGTCACCACACCCTCGGGGCGAAACCCTGGATCGACGCTCCTGAGAGCGACAAAGCTCTTGATCATGAGCGCCGCGCCGATCAAGAGCACGAGCGCCACCGCAACCTCCCCACTCACGAGCAGGTTTCCCAAGCGAAGCCGACCCCGGCTCGCCGACGATCGACCACTCTCTCCCATCACTTCGCGCAGATCGGTTTTGGAGGCTTGCAGCGCCGGCGCCATCCCGAAGAAGATTCCGGTCGAGATAGAGACGGCTAGCGCAAACCAAAGAGCGCCGATGTCCAAGGCAAGGATCTCGGGTCGGATCGCCCAACTGGGAAGCGCCGCCGCCATCAAGCGAACACCCCAAGCGGCGGCGAGTGTTCCGAGGATCCCTCCGAACAAAGCGAGCACCGTACTCTCGATGAGAAGCTGGCGAATGAGGATCGACCTCCCTGCGCCCAGCGCCGAACGTATCGCGATCTCCTTTCGGCGGCCCGAGGCTCTCGTCAATTGAAGGTTCGCCACATTGGCGCAGACAATGAGCAGAACGAACCCGATCGCCACCATCGCCGTGAGAAGCGCCGGGCGAATGGCACCGATCTCTTCTTCTTGGAACGACACCACGTTGACGCCCTTGCCCTCGTTGGTGTCGGGATATTCCTGGGCAAGTCGCGAGGCAATTGTATCCATATCCGCCCGGGCCCTCGCTACGTCGATCCCGGGCTCCATCCGCGCCGCCACGAGAGTGCCCGGCCCGCCTTGTCGGCCGGGAGGCAGCTCGTCACGATAGAGCCACAAGGGCACCCACAGATCTCCGGTCAGATACCACTTCAGCAACTCGCCCTCGAGAGAACGTGGTAACACGCCAACCACCGTGAAGCTTTCCCCATCGAGCCTTATTACACGTCCCACGATCTCTGGATCGGAGCCGAAGCGACGCTCCCAAAATCCGAAGCTCAAGAGGGTCACCCGTCCCGCTCCCGGTCGATCGTCTTCGGGCAAGAAAGTACGGCCGAAAACAGGGGTCACACCTAGAACGGCAAAGAGCTCCGATGACGCTTGGAGCACTTCCAGCCGTTCCGGCTCGCCGTCACTAATGAAATTGAGGGTGCCGCCCCGGTAAATAGCCATCTTGGAGAAGACTTCGTTTTGCTCGCGCCAGTCCTCAAAGTTCATCGGGTTGACGGAGATTAGCGGCATCTGAGCGCTGTTCTCCGAAAGATAAACCAACTGCTCGGAGTCCTCATAAGGCAGGGTCCGCGTCAAGACACCGGTGACGACGCTGAAAATAGCAGTGTTGGCTCCGATGCCGAGTGCCAGGGTCAGCACGGCAATGGCGGTGGTTCCCTTGCCCTTGGAAAGCATGCGGACGGCGTAAGCGAGATCACGTTTGAGATCGGACATGGTTCACTCCTAGGGCGGGATTCAAACCCTCTCCCTTAATTTGGACGAGGAAAGACTGAAAAAGGTTCAGCGGGGGGACTATTCTTTCAGTCCGGAGGGCACTCGCGGTGAGGAGAGCAAGTCCTCAAACTCCCGCCAACGTTTCGCTGGGTTGTCTTCCGTACCGCCCCGACCCTCGATGTAGTCGGCGACCATATCCTTTCCCAAGTTGTAGTTGATCACGTAGCTCCGGTACTGGTCGATGAAACGAATTCTCTGTTGGGCACGCGGGGGCGTCGATAGGGCATAACGGACCAGCCATCGAGCGGCTTCGTCGGCGTCGATTTCGCCGTTCAGATAGCGCCGGGCGGCTTCGTTTCCTGCGTAGGAGAGATCTCCCATGAGGGACTCGATTTCATAGAAGAGCTCGGCTTCTCCAGGATCGAGGCCGGCGAGTGGAAAGAGCGTCTCTTTTTCGTAGGCGATACGCTCCTCGCCGGGAAACGCGACTTCGATCCCGTAGTTAGCGGTGCCTTCCGAAATGAGGCCCATCGGGCAGAACAGGGGTTGGACGGTGAACTCCACCCAGCCTCGATCGTTCACCAGATGCTTTTCTCGCATTACATTGTAGGCATGGTGGCCGGGATAGCCCTCGTGACAGGCCAGGTCGACGGCGCGATCGATGGCGGTCGGGAGATCGGTGTTCACCTGGATGAGACTCTGGTAGTTCCCTTCGTACCAATTGTAGCCAGACCAGCTCTTGTCGGTGACGTACTCGATGCGGAAGTTTTCGCCCTCGGGAAGCTCGATGTGAGGCGCGGTTCGCGTGCGGCACTCCGCGATGGCGGCTTGGAAGACCGTATCGAGCTTGTCGGGTGGGATCAAAAACTGGCCTCGAAACGCCTCGTAACGCTCCACCAGGGAGCCGGTCCCGGGAAGGACTTCACCCAACCGATCGAGCGTGACCTGGAAGTAAGACTCCAGATAGGTCGGAGCGGTGGCATCGTAGAGCGCCTGCGACTCCTCGTCGAAGGTCAGCCGTTCGCCACCCAACATCCGGGCGCGGGCGACGAGAGACTGAAGCTGAAGGGTCAAGAATCGATGGCGGAGCCCGATCATCTCCTCTTTCCGAGAAACGTCTATCGTCTGGAGCTCCTCGAGCACACTCCCTGCCTTGTTCCGAATGGCATCGAGATCGGTGTACTCGGCCTCGCCGGCCGCCTTCAGCTCCTCCGGTCCATAGTAGGCATCCACGTAGTCCGCGTCGTGCGGCCCCATCGCCAGCGCCAGCTTCACATAATCTTCGGCAACCTGATTCATAGCTTCCATTGTAGGGGATTCCTTCGCTTGCTCCTCCCTGGGAGAGCACGAAGCGACCATGGCAGTAGTTAAGGATGACCCCAAGTCGTTTCATTGACGCTATCTTAACTCAGTGGCGCGGGGCCCCCACCCCCACGCCTCGCGCTACGTCGGCAGGCGACTGCGCGCGGGCTGAAGACTCCTATATAATGTAAGGATGGAATTCTCGATGGGGACGCTCACCAGCCTCTTCGTGGGCTTGGGCCTCGCGGCCGCATGCGGCTTTCGGGTCTTCGTCCCTTTCCTCATCATGAGCATCGCGGCCCACAGTGGGTACTTGGAGCTCGGTGGCGGCTTCCAGTGGATCGGGACGACTCCCGCGCTGGTAGCGTTCGCCGCCGCAACCATCCTCGAGATCGCGGCCTATTACATCCCGTGGGTGGACAACCTCCTCGACACGCTTGCCGCTCCCTCGGCCGTTGTCGCGGGAACCATCGTTACCGCGTCCGCTCTCACCGACGTCGACCCGTTCCTGAAATGGACCTTGGCCGCCATCGGCGGTGGCGGGGTAGCCGGCATCGTCCAGACCGCGACCACCGCCATCCGCCACGCGTCGACCCTCACAACCGGAGGGCTGGCGAACCCGATCGTCTCGACCGTGGAAGCAGCAAACTCGTTCGCGTTTGCGATTCTGGCCATCGTTCTGCCGGTCATTGCGTTCGCGCTGGTGGTGCTTCTCCTGGTTCTCCTAGCGCGGAAGCTTCTGGCGTGGCGCTCCCGCCGACCCGCCTCCACATAGCAGTACTCCAAAGACAAGCTCCTTATATAATGACCGCCGCATAGCCTCTTTCTGTTTTTTCGTCTTTATTAATGAGGAGATGACTGATGTCAGATAGACTCTCGCTCCGCAGTCGCTTGTTGGCGCTCGCCGTGCCGATCATTTTGGCAAACGCCCCGATCCCCCTTTCCGCCCAAATCACCGCCATCCGCGCCGGCCGTCTCATCGACCCTGAGTCCGGAACTTCGACCGCAAACCAGGTGATTCTCGTCGAAAACGGGAAGATCCGCGCGGTGGGCGCAAACTTTTTGGTGCCTGGAGAAGCCGAATGGATCGACCTATCGGGGCTCAGCGTCCTCCCGGGACTCGTCGACACTCACAACCACCTCGCGCTCACCTACAAGAAGGTTCCCGAGAACGACGTCTACTACCTAACCTATGTCCTCGACTCCACCCCGATACGCGCCATCCAGGCCGTTTCGAACGGGATGCAGATGCTGTCTTCGGGTTTCACGATCGTCCGCGACATGGGCAACGCCGGGAACTATGCGGACACCGCACACCGGGTCGCCATCGAGCAAGGCTGGGTGCCCGGTCCTACCATCATTAACTCCGGCCTGATCATTGGTGGAATGGGGGGGCAGTTCTGGCCCACGCCCGAGATGGCGCTCGATCACAACATCGTCTACCCCGAGTACCTCGACGCAGACACCAACGATGAGATCGTCAAGGCGGTTCGCCAAAACATCCTCTTTGGGGCCAAAGTCATCAAGATCATGGTGGACTCCAAGCCCTACGGATACACGGTAGACGAGATGAAGCTCTTTATCGACGAGGCGGCGAAGGCCGGCATGGTTGTCGAAGGCCACGTACAAACCCCCGATGGGGCTCGTCGTGCCATCGAAGCGGGCATCTGGTCCATCGCGCACTCGGAGGCCCTCGACGACGAGACTCACAAGCAGATGGCGGCG
Organism: Candidatus Marinacidobacterales bacterium; assembly: GCA_965219415.1. Taxonomy (GTDB): domain Bacteria; phylum Acidobacteriota; class Vicinamibacteria; order Marinacidobacterales; family DATDRI01; genus CBDCNP01. The sequence continues at coordinate 3,268,291 of CBDCNP010000002.1, read as the reverse complement.
AAGGGAATCTGGCGCGCCGGAACCGAAACCCCCTTCACCGCCTATCGCGGAAGTCAGGAAGAGTTCGAGGCGACGGTGGCCGGGCTCCAGAACGCCTACCAGAATAAGGTTCCGCTCACGTTTTCCACCGATGCCGACTATTACGTCCCGGGCATGAGTCGCGGTGAGGTGGCCATCGACTTTCTCCTTACGTGGAAGGCCGCCGGGATTCCAGCTCCCGAGATCCTCAAGGCGATGACCATCAACGGATACAAGTGTTCTCAAACCGAGAACGAGCGAGGCCCGATCAAAGCGGGGCTAGCCGCCGATATCATCGCGGTGCCGGGAAACCCGCTGGACGACATCGATGCCCTCCGCAACGTCCAATTCGTGATGAAAGACGGGCTGATCTTCAAACGAAACGGCGTGATGGAGCCGGAGAAGTTTCTCCACGGCGGGCCGGTGAACGGCTGGAGAATCCGATAACGAGCTGCGCGTATGAGATAATCTTTTCATGGGCTCATCCTCGCAGGCGGTCGATACCATAGGCCCTGCGTTCGAACGAACCATTAAACAGCTCTTCAAGCCTTTCCGTCTCGGCCATTGGCTTCGCCTCGGTGTCGTATCTCTTCTGACCTGGGAGTTCGCGGGCGGGGGCTTCAACTTTCCCGGCTCCAGCGGACCGAGCGACACCTCAGGAGAGCTTCTGGCGTCAACGCCGGCCGCCCCCATCATCATCGGCGCGAGTGTCGCGGCGATGATCCTGATGTTGTTCTTAACCTATGTCGCAAGCGTGTTCCGGTTTATTCTGTTCGATTCCGTTCTCAACGACCGATGTTCGATCGCGGAGGGTTGGGCCCGTTGGCAACAACAGGGACGCAGCCTCTTCCTTTGGTGGATCGGATTCACCATCGTCGTGATGATCGTCTTCACTGTCTTGTTCGGTGTGCCGGCCGGCTTGGCCTGGGCAGCCGGTGTCTTTGACGCGCCGGGTGAGCACATCGTCCTCCTGGTGATCGGAGGCGTCATCCTGTTCTTCGCATTCCTGGCTCTCATCATCGCAACCGTCGTGGCCGGGCTGGCAGTGAAGGATTGGGTCGTCCCGCTGATGGCGCTCGAGAACATTGGCGCGCTTGAAGACTGGCGCCGGCTATGGCCGATGGTGAGCGTGAACAAATCGGCCTACCTCTTGTTTGTGGTAATGAAAGCGCTACTCGCTCTCGGCAGCGCCATCTTCTTCACCATCCTCTATGTCATGGTGGCGTTGATGCTCTTCCTCGCCGTACTGTTCCCGGGCATCATCGCCGCCTTCGTGGGACAGGCGGCGGGGATCAGCTGGAGCCCCGTCACCATCGCCCTGGTCTCGGTGCTCGGCGGCGTCATCATTCTCGTGATCCTCTTTTCATGGCGCTCGTCTATGCGCCCGCGATGGTCTTCTTCCAGGCCTACGCGCTTCACTTCTTCGGAACGCAGTACCCGAAGCTCGGCGAGCTTCTCGAGTCCCCCGCTCCACCGACAGGCCTGGAAGGCCCAGCCGCCCCGCCCCTGAACCCGATGACCCCGGTGACCCCCTAGTGCCCTAGGCAGGGCGCTTCTGGAACGGCGATGCGTCATATAGAATAGGCCTGACTAGGTTGGGATTTAGCAATCCCGTCGTTTGGGTGCCCTGAGTATGGCAATCCCATGGTTCGAGGGCCTAGCCATTTTTTTAGCTTCCTAGCGAGGTAATCCAATGACTTTCCGCCGTGCCCTCACAGGGTCCGCAATGTTCTTGCTGGCCGTGGTCTTCCTTCCGGGAACCCAGCCGGCCCACTCCGAAGAGTGGACCGCCGACAACCCGGGGAGCCCCAACATCAAGGTCATCTCTCATTTGCCGCTCGGGCCCAGGCTCAACGTGTCCGATATCGACCTCGAGCAAGAGCTCGACCGGCCCTACGCCTACGTGGGCCGCATGGTCTACGGCACCGAAGGAGACCGGGGGATGGACATCATCGACATTTCCGACCCCGCCAATCCCAAGCGAATCTACAAGTGGCGGATTGAAAACCAAGATCTCCATCTGGGCACCGGCGGTATGGACGTCAAGCACTTCAAGTGGAAGGGACGCTATTACGTCGTCCAGTCACTGCAGTTCAAGCAGGGCGGACCGGACGCCGATCTCGGCGCCGTCGTCCTCGATGTGACCGGCCTCCCCGACCCGTCCAAGGTGAAAGAAGTCGCCCGCATCCGAGCCCCCGATCTGCCTGAGGGATTCCACAACATTTTCGTCTACAAACACACCAACGGCCGCGTGCTCCTCTTCACGACCGTTACCGGACCGTTCGCGCACGTTTACGACCTAGGGTACGTGGTCGAGGGATTCCACGATGACATGTTGGTGGCCAAGGTTCCCCTGCCGGATGCGTCGCGCGAGCGGCGCGGCTACCACGACTTTTACGTGGGCTACCACAAGGATACCGGCCAAGATAGGTTTTACGGCGGCGGCACGGGTGGCTACTACATTTACAACGTCACCGACCTCGAGGAGCCGCAGCTTGTTGTTTCATTGACCGGGATCAGCGGCGTTCGCAGCGGCCATACTTTTACTCCCACGTCGGATGGGCGCTACGTTGTGGCGGAGACCGAGTATCAATACGCGCCGCTTCGCATCTTCGATCTAAAGCCCGCGCTCGATGGAGAAGTGGAGAACATCAACCGTCCTATCGGCGCCTGGACCGCCAACTGGAAGAATCTCGTCCACAACCACGAGATCCGCTGGCCGTACGTTTTCGTCTCCGGATATCTCGATGGGCTCCAGATCTTTAGCTTGATGGATCCGGAAAACCCGGTGACGGTCGGCTATTACGACACCTATCTGGGCCCTCCCAACAGCGATCGAACTGCCGTCTTCAACGGAGCGTTCGGTGTCGACATCCGCAACGCCGACGGCCTGATCGTCGTCAGCGACATGACCACCGGGTTTTGGGTGTTTCGCATGGATGGTTTCCAAGGTTGGAAAGGCTCGGACTGGGGCGTACCCGACGTCTCGAGCGCGCAGGATTGGGAAACCGGACCGGCCGGACCGGCCGGACCGGAAGGAAACGATCAATGAGAAAAAAATCGGGAACAATAGCCGGGGGCGGTCTGGCGCTTGCCTTCGCATTCTCGCTGGTCTTCATTTCCAATACTCCCGCCGTCTATTCCGAAGAATGGACGGCCGACAACCCGGGGAGCCCCAACATCAAGGTCATCTCCCACTTGCCACTCGGGCCCCGACTCAACGTCTCCGATATCGACGTCGAGCAGGAGCTCGACCGGCCCTACGCCTATGTGGGCCGCATGGTCTACGGTGACGAGGGCGAGCGGGGGATGGACATTATCGACATTTCCGATCCGGCCAAACCCCAGCGGATCTACGAGTGGAGGATCGAGAACCAAGATCTCCATGTGGGGCTGGGCGGGATGGACGTCAAGCACTTCAAGTGGAAGGGACGCAATTACGTCGTACAGTCCCTGCAATTCAGGCAAGGCGGGCCGGACGCCGACCTCGGCGCCGTCGTTCTGGACGTGACCGGCCTCCCCGACCCGTCCAAGGTCAAGGAAGTCGCCCGTATCCGAGCGCCGGATACTCCCGAGGGATTCCATAACATCTTCGTCTACAAGCACACCAATGGCCGCGTGCTCCTCTTCACAACGGTTAGCGGACCGTTCGCGCACGTCTATGACTTAGGGTACGTGGTCGAAGGCTTCCACGACGACATGTTGGTCGCTAAGGTCCCGGTGCCGGACGCATCGGGCGACCAGTACAGGCCGGTGCGAGAGGGAGGAGGCGAAGCTGCGAATTTTCTGGCACGCCGGATGGGCTACCACGACTTTTACGTCGGCTACCACAAGGATACCGGCCAGGACAGATTCTACGGAGGCGGAACGGGTGGGTACTACATTTACAACGTCACCGATCTCGAAGAGCCCCAGCTCGTCGTTTCGTTGACCGGAATCAGAGGCGTTCGCAGCGGTCATACCTTCACTCCCACGTCGGAGGGGCGCTACGTTGTGGCGGAGACCGAGTATCAATACGCGCCGCTCCGCATTTTTGATCTGAAGCCGGCTCTCGACGGAGAAGTGAAGAACATCAATCAACCCATCGGTGCATGGACCGCCAACTGGAAGAATCTCGTCCATAACCACGAGATCCGGTGGCCGTACGTTTTCGTATCCGGCTACCTCGATGGACTCCAGATCTTCAGCTTGATGGATCCGAAAAACCCGGTGACGGTCGGCTACTACGACACTTACCTGGGCCCCCCGAACGCCGATCGAACCCCGGTCTACAATGGTGCGTTCGGTGTGGACGTCCGTAATGCCGATGGCCTGATCGTCGTCAGCGACATGACCACTGGGTTTTGGGTCTTCCGCATGGACGGCTTCCAGGGCTGGAACGGCGAGGATTGGGGCGTGCCGAACATTTCGAGCGCGCAGGATTGGGAGGACGGACCGACCGGAGGCAAGGATCAATGAGGCGAACCGGGAGGGCACCGACCGGCCTCGGCCTTGCGCTCTCCCTCGTGCTCTTGACTGCGGCAAGCCCGGCGCCGGAAAAATCCGCTCCTCGTAGCCCTTGCAGCGGAGTGGCTCGGGATCTCATCGGGACCTCCACGTACTACGAGATCGCCCTGGTGACCACGAAGAGAATCGCTGGCACCGGGCTCGCGAAGGGGACGGCGCAGGTTAACTTCGCCGCTTCCCCCTTCGGCATTTCCGTCTCGCCGAAGGGAAGCTACGTCTACGACCTAGAGCTTCATATCGAGCGCCTCGCGCCGCCAAAGAAAGGCGTCTACACGGCCTGGGTCTCGACACCAGAGCTCGATCAGATAAAGCGACTCGGTGTCTTGGACGAAAGCTTCTCGCTATCCGGTCGAGTGGAATGGAACAAATTTCTTGTCATCATCACACTCGAGCCTTCTACCGAGGCCACCGACACGTGGCAGGGGCCGATCATCTTACGTGGCATGTCGCGGAGCGGACTCATGCACACATTGGCCGGCCACGGTCCTTTCGAGCTGGAGCCCTGCGCCACATACGGATTCTAGAAAAGCCGCTGCACCAAAGACCAAGATTATGAAGACAGTGTCTTGCCTTGTGTTGGGCCTCGCCTTGGGATTGCTCCTCCCCGTCGCCTCCGCCTTTGAACCGCCGGAGGAAGAAGCCAAGCAGGAAGGCCACATGCATCACGGCGGCGACTCCGATCCCAACGCGTGGCGGATGCCTCCTCACGACTACCCTATGCCGCCGATGCCCGGTTTGGAGAATGCGGTTCCCATCGTGGGGCCGTTCCTGCCCGGTATGGACGCGCACCACCTCGACATGTTTCCCGAAGCAAAGCCAGCCGAAATCATAGACATGAAGGATGGAGAAAAAATGGAGATGAGCGCCAGCCTGGTGCGGCGCACCATCAACGGCAAGACCTTCCTCATGTACGGCTATAACGGCCAGTACCCAGGGCCCCTGATCAAGGCTGCCAAGGGATCCACGGTCATCGTCGAGTTCAAGAACGAGATCAAGATGCCCACCACCGTGCATTGGCACGGCCTGCGCCTCGATAACCGCTTCGATGGCGTTCCCGACATTACCCAACCGCCTGTCAAACCGGGCGAGAGCTTCACCTACGAGCTTTTCTTTCGGGATACCGGCATCTACTGGTATCACCCCCATATGCGAGAGGACGTCCAGCAGGATCTCGGGCTCTACGGGAACATGCTGGTCGCTCCGCCCGAGGCCGACTACTACAACCCCGTCAATCGAGAAGAACTTCTGATCCTCGACGACATCCTCATCGACGAACTCGGCTTGATCCCCTACGGCGACCGGGCGGTCACTCATGCACTGATGGGACGCTTCGGGAACGTGATGCTGGTGAACGGGGTCACCGACTACCAGCTCTCGGTAACAAGGGGTGAAGTGGTTCGCTTCTACCTAACCAATGTTGCCAACTCGCGGACCTTCAACGTCGTCTTCGGAGGAGCGAAGAGCAAAGTCATCGCTTCCGACGTAAGCAAGTACGAGCGCGAGGTTTGGGTGGATAGCGTTGTGATCGCTCCCGCGGAACGTTACGTGGTCGAGGTCCTCTTCGATGAGCCGGGCGATCTCGATATCACGAACTCGATTCAGGCGATCGACGAGTTCCGTGGTGAGTTCAAGCCCCGTGTCGATGTACTCGGAAGAGTCACCGTCTCGAACGAGCCGGTGGCAGAGGATCTACACGAGAGCTTCTTCACGCTCCGCGAGAACGAGGATGTCCAGGAGGACGTGGACGCTTACCGCAAGTACTTTGGCAAAGAGGTGGACCACCAGCTGGAGCTGATTCTTCGCATCCAGGACCTGCCTCTCCCCATCGTGCGGGCGATGCAGTTCGAGGCCGGTCTCTATGCACCCCCCATGGAATGGAACGACGCCATGCCCATGATGAACTGGTTGTCGAGCGCCGAGCAGGTGCATTGGATTCTCCGCGATCCCGACACCGGCAAAGAGAACATGGACATTCACTGGGGGTTCAAGGAAGGCGACGTGGTCAAGATCCGGATCTTCAACGACCCCGAGACCATCCACCCCATGAACCATCCCATTCATCTCCACGGGCAGCGCTTCCTCGTACTTTCCATTGATGCCGTCCCCAACCAAAACCTCGTTTGGAAAGACACCGCGATCGTTCCCGTGGGCGCGACGATGGACATCCTGGTCGACATGTCGAATCCGGGAGAGTGGATGCTTCACTGTCACATCGCCGAGCACCTTCACGCTGGGATGATGACGTCTTTTACGGTGTCCGATACTCCCTGACGTCTCGACCGTCCACCACCTGCCGCGTAACCGGACCCATTAATTCGGGCCAAATCATCTTCGGATCCTTCTCGAAAACCGTTTCCGTATCGGCGCGAACGAGCTCCCAATCGCCCCGACCAATCTCCCATTTGAGCTGACCCGGCCCCCAGCCGGAGTGGCCCAGGAAAAGACGAAGCGCGCTCGAGCTCGTCTTTCGCTTCAGCACTTTCTCAAAAACCTCGAGCTCGGCGCTGAAATACACGTCCCCCATGACATGCGACGCTCCCTCGGGCGGACGGGTAGAACGAAACACGAAAAGAAGACCGTTCAACGCGACCGGCCCTCCGAAAAACACCCGGTGCGTCTCCTTGCTTCCCCTCTCGAGATCAGGCAGCACGTCATCGAGCGATGCCTTGGTCAAACGATTGACGATCACGCCAAGGGTTCCCGTTTCCCCGTGCATGAGCAGAAGCACCACGCTTTGGCTGAACTGGCCTTCGACCTTGGGCTTGGCTACGAGGAAGACGCCCTTATCGGGTTTGACCTTATCAGCCTGTCCGCCATGCCCCACACCGATGGGGAAGAGTAAAACAAGGGCGAGCACAAAAAAGGAAGGGAGTCGGTTCTGCCAAGAGGATCTTACGGGGCCCACTAGAGTCCTATTGTAAGCGAAACTACTGTACGTAGCCCAGGCTTCGGAGGCGCTCCAGCTCTTCCGCCGGCAAACCTTCCGTCGCTTCGGCGTCGGACGGCAAACGCGCCGCCAGTGCCCATTCGTGCCATCGCTCGAGTTGCTTCGCCAGATGCTCGACCATCTCTTGGTTCTCGGAGGCCAGGTCCTTCTGATCTAGAGGATCGTTAGCGTGATGGTAGAGCTCGTACTCGGGGTAGTCCTCGAACCTTTCCACATTGTGGATGAGCTTCCAACCGTCGAGGATGATCGAGAAGGCGTCGACGTCGCGGATTTCCAGTTGGTCTTTGCGCCTCTTCCACTCCGAGACGGCCGGCCGATTCTGCCAACGGGCATCGGACGAAACGCCGGCCACGCCGCTGTGTGCAGACAGTAAGGGCACGAGGCTGCGTCCTTGGATTCCCTCCGGGAGTGGGATGCCACTGAGCTCGAGGAGCGTCGGCATGACGTCGACGTTCTGGACCGTTTCCTCGATGACCATTCCCGCCGGCACGACGCCCGGCCATCTCAGAATGAGTGGAACATTGATCATCTCGCCGTAGACATCCATTTCGTGGAAGTGCTCGTCGTGATCCAAAAACTCTTCGCCGTGATCGCTAAGGAACACGACAAGCGTTTTTTCATCCAGCCCGAGCTCACGGAGCTTTTCCATCCACGTGCGTCGGTTCCCAACGATCGGGGGTCGTAACCGTCCGCTCGAGCACGGTGACCGCACCGCTACCTTGACTTACCTCGACGGTGAAGGTGACCGGCCCATCTTCCACCGTGCCCACCGCGAGATCGAGCGTGGGTTGCGGCGGAAGCGTCATCGTGAATTTCGCCCTCTCCGGCGAGCGGGTGACGATGGTTTCGCGAAAGATGTCTCCGAAACCTTGCCAACTGACTCCCGATGGAATGCTTGCCAAGTGCTCGCTCCGAAAGATGAGTCGCACCGATTCGATCTCGAAATCCGCCCCCGAGGCGTCGGTCGGCCTCAACAGAATGTGGCGGATGTCCGAAGAGGGAAAAGACGTCCGAAAGGCGGCCGTTCCGGTCGTCATGGTATAGGTCTGGAGATCGTCGCCCGCGACGATGGGCGTTCGAAGCGGCCAGGGGATGACCGTCTCTCGGTTGATGAGCCCTTCAAAGTCAATCTCTTCGGACCCGACTACGTTCAACGAAAGGTTGGTGCCTTTCGAGGCCCTCGCCCGAACTTCGACCGCATGTAACACATCGTTCTCGTCGACATCTGATCCACGCTCGACATGAATGATCGGGAAGTCTTTCGTAGTCCTTCCGCGCAGCCGCCCATCACGAACCACCAGGCCCGACACACCTGAACCGGCTTCCCAGCCACCCTTGCCCGGCTCATCGAACGTCCATTCGGTTCTTGACGCAGAGGCGGGCCGAGCAGACGGACCGCCTTCGACCGTAGCCGCACCGAATATGTCTACCAGGCGAATAGTCGATGGTGTGTCGCCACCTCCGGCACACGCTGAGAGGAATGCTAGAACCCCTATGTAAGGGGGGTGCCGGCCCATGAGGAGCGCATCATAGTGGCCCTCCAGGCAGGAATCAAGATTTCAAAAAAGGGCTTCACATTGAAGCATCACTTTGAGAAAATCCGCAGATCCAGCAAGCGAGAGATATTTGAAGAAAGTTCTCTTGTCCACCTGCGCCGTACTCACTTTGGGCACCTCTCTCTTCGCCCAGTCCCAAGAGCCTCAAGCCCCCCCTGAAGATTCGCCCAAACAATGGTACGAGAAGATCGACTTCTACGCCGATTTGCGTTTCCGTTATGATGCGAGCAAGCGGGAGGAATTCGAGGACGTTTTTCGCTATCGATTGAGGGCCGGCTTCGAAGCCGACGTAAGTCATTTCCTCGACGCCGGATTCGAGTTCCGGAGTGGGAATCCGAGCAACCCCGTCTCCGACAACCAGGACTTCGGCGGGGGCCTCGGAAAGAAGGACTTCAAGCTGGCCGAGGTTTATGGCGACTTCCGACTGTCTGAAAAATTCTCCGTCGTCGCCGGTAAGTTCGAGCACCGTAGGTATTGGGTCGTCTCGGATATGCAATGGGACAGCGACGTGACCACCGAAGGTTTCATGCAGCGCGTGACGCTGCAGAGTGAGGATGGCGGGGTCCTAGAGCGTCTTGGGGCGAGCGTCTACCAGATCATTCTCCAGCAAAACGACGAGCAATCCGCTTGGCTGCTCGGAGCCCAGATTCGACCTCAATTCGAGTTCGGCGAGCACGACACGCTTACCGTTGGGGTGGGCTACGATCACTACGTCGATCCTCAACTCGTTGTGGACTTGAGCCTCGAGGGTGAGCTCCGGGGAAACAAAGTAACCAACCTGCTGGACGAATCGGGACAACTAGTCAGTGATTTTCGCATTTTGACTGCGTTCGCCCAGTGGCGTAATGAGTCCAATGCGACTTGGCCCTTGTTCCTTCGTTTCTTCTATTACAAGAACACCGGCGCCAAGGATCGGCTCGGAACCGAGATCGGAACCGGCGCCCAGGGAACGGGAAAGGATAACGATACCGGCTTTTTCTTTCGCGCCGCGGTTGGAGGTGGAAGAAACTTCGGGGATCTCGCCATTCGGTTCACCTACTACTACTCCCAGCCCGACGCCATCCTCTATGCTTACACCCAGTCCGACACGCGCCGCGCGTCCAACCTGAACGGTACCCGAGTCGATTTCCGTATCGCCATGCCGGCGGGACAATCTCTGAACTTCACCTGGTACCGAACCCAGCCCGAGCTCGGCGAAGCCGCCACCATGAATCGCCTGTTCATCGATTACGTCCTCGGCTTCTGAGCGATAAAGCAAGCAACCCAGCGCGGACCACCCGTCCAGTCGAAGGCCACAGCTGCACTTGGGGTCGACCCAAGAAGTCACGGTCCAGCTTCGGGCTAATGATGCCTCGCGAATCGTGTCCCGGGTCTTGATCGAGAACGTGGATCACTTCATGGGCTACGACCCTAGCCACTGCGCGTGCTATGGCTCGCCGGTCCTCTGGGCTCATTCGCTGATCGCCCTCTAGGTCAAATCCCAGCACTCGCAGAATGCTTCCCAGAAAGATGTAGATCGATGCTCCGGACCCGCCCGCGCGCGGCGCCACACCCATCGTCTCCTCTCCCAGTCCCCAGGTCGAAGGTTCGGTCGGGGTGAGGACAACTCGTAGTGTCGGGACCTCCTGGTCGAGAAGGGCGGAGGTTCGGTCGCTCCAAACCACCTCGACCTCCATCCCGGCGAAAATGAAACCGACCTCCCCGGCCATTAGGTCGAATGCCAAGGGGAATTCGGTAGCCGTATTCACCCACACCAATTTGAGCTGAAGATCCTCGTCCGCTCGAGCGGTTCGAGAATGGGAAAACACACCCAGACCCAGTACCAAAATGATCGCCAGTCGCCGAAGTTCATGTCCCGTCCAGTTTTTCCTGTCCATGACCGCCTCCTTTGCTCTGGAGGCAATGTCGGACAGGGGCGCGCGGGCATAAATGGACCGCCGGCGATCCGTCGGCAAACTGCGGATAACCGCCTAAGTAATTAGAAGTAAGTGGGTTGGAATTTCGGGAAGACCGACAGTTGAGCGCGAGTTGAGATGAAACCTCAAGTAATATTTTAAGCTACTCGGTCCAGACCAAGTAGCTTCCAGCCGCAAGCTCGACGCAGACGACTTCCGGGTGTAAATTGGGCGTAATCAGCGGCCAGCCATGAGACCTGCCGTCGAGCCCTCCGACACCGTTCGATTTGGCGATTTCGAGGTGGATCTGCGCGCCGGCGAGCTCCTCAAGCGCGGCCACAAGATCAAGCTCCAGGAAAAGCCTTTTCAGATTCTAGAGATCCTCTTAGAGCAACCCGGCGACATGGTCAGCCGTCACGAGCTCGCCGAGAGACTCTGGCCGGCGGACACGTTCGTGGATTTCGAGCGGGGCCTCAACACCGCGATCGGAAAGCTCCGCACCGCACTCGGTGATTCCGCCGAGAAGCCCCGGTACGTTGAGACGGTGGCCCGCCGGGGCTATCGGTTCATCGGTTCCATCGAGCCACCGGCTGGTCTCTCAGAGAGACCATCCTCAAACCGTAAGACCGCCTTCGTTGCTGTCGTGGCTGCCACAGTCGTTGCACTCATGGCGGCCTACTTACTCCTCGGGCGCGCCCCTGCGCCGACCCCAACGTCAACGCGCCCCAGGATCGTCGTTCTCCCCTTCGAGAACCTCGAACAACCCGAGGATCACTACTTCGCCGACGGGATGACGCAAGAGATCACAAGCCGCTTGGCGATCGTTCGAGCGATCGGCGTGATCTCACGAAACAGTGCTAACAAGTACAGGAATTCTGACAAGGGCACCAAGCAGATCGGCGAAGTGCTTGGCGTCGACTTCATCCTCGAAGGCACCGTCCGATGGCAAGAGGGTCAAGTGCGCGTCACGCCCCAGCTCATCCGGATATCCGATGACACGCAGATTTGGTCGGAGCCTTACGATGGAGTGACGGACGACGTCTTCGGTGTTCAGTCGGACATCGCTAGGGGCGTCATCGAACAGCTCGGAATCAGCCTAGTCGCGAGCGAGCAGAAATCCCTAGACAGCCCTCCGACGGCCGATCCAGATGCCTATCAGGCCTACGTCCGCGGCCTGAGCCATCTTTGGTCGCCGGGAGTAGCCCAGGTGGAGGAGAGTAGTCTCGCGATCGAGTCGCTAGAGAAGGCCGTGGAGCTCGATCCCGGCTTCGCCAAAGCCTATGCCGAGCTAGCGGTCGCTCACACATGGTTCTACCGTCACGATCCCTCACCACAAAGGCTCGAGCTCGCAGAACAGGCGGTAGCGAAAGCTTTCGATCTCGAGCCCGATCTTGCGGAGGCACACCTGGCGCAGGGGCTTATTTATCACCAGGGGAAAGATTATCCGCGCGCACTGGAGCAGTTGGCCATCGCCGCGAACGGCATACCCAACGGAACGCGCATCGCTCTTCTCATGGCTATGGTGAAACAAGCGCAGGGTCACCTCGAAGAAGCTCTGGAACAATCCAAGCAAGCCTACGAGCTCGACCCACGAAACGAGTTTCTGGCTACTTTCATCGCTGTCAACCTAGGCCAACTCCGACGTTACGCCGAGGCCGATCGCTACCTCGCGTTGCTCCTCACGATCGCTCCTGGCCAGTTCTTCACACACGTATATATCGCAATTAACAGCTGGGCGAAGGGTGACTTAGAAGGAGCTCGGGATGCGCTCACATCGCTGCCAGATCAGAGCCAGGACGTGGCGGTGGTGATCTGGTGGCGCCAGCTGCTCATGGAAAGAAGGATCGAGGAAGCCCTAGGCAAATTGAACTCCGCCCCCCAGGAAGCCTTTAATCTCGCGACCTGGTTCTACCCTAAGGCGCTGCTCATCGCTAATACCTACGATTTGCTGGGCGAGACGGGCCGGGCGGACTCCGCCTACGCAGACGCGGTAGTGGTTCTCGAAAGAGAGCTGGAGGAGCGCCCGAAGGATCCGCGCATTCACAGTGCCCTCGGGATCGCCCATGCCGGCCTCGGCCGCGCGAAAGAAGCCGTGAAAGAAGGTCAGGAGGCCGTGAAATTAGCTCCAGTTGAGGTCAACATCCTTCGCGGGCGGGGAGCCGTGCACAACTTGGCGCTCATCTACACGATGCTCGGAGATCACGAGGCCGCATTGGAGGAGCTCGACACCCTTCTCTCTATCCCCTCGGGCACCATCCTGTCAGTACCCCACCTCGAGTTGGATCCACTCTGGGATTCATTGCGCGAACATCCCGGCTACCGGGAGCTCGTTGAGAAGCATTCCCGCCCCGATCCGGGCACGAGTTGAGGTAAGTGTCAAACCGCACCGTCCGATTCGGCGATTTCGAAGTGGATCTGCGTGCCGGCGAGCTTCTGAAGCGCGGCCACAAGATCAAGCTGCAGGAAAAACCCTTTCAGATTCTAGAAATCTTGTTAGAGCAACCCGGCGAAATGGTCAGCCGCGAGGAGGTCACGAAGCGACTTTGGCCCGACGATACGTTCGTGGATTTCGAACGGGGCCTCAACACCGCTATCGGAAAGCTTCGCACGGCGCTCGGTGATTCCGCCGAAAAACCGCGCTACATCGAGACGGTCGCTCGACGGGGTTATCGGTTCATCGGCAACGTGCAACAAGCAGATGGCTCAACGCCGAGGCCATTCCCTAAATCCTCCACCATTGCCCTTTTGGCAAGCGCGATCGTTTTGTCGTTGGCCGGCTATCTATGGCTCAGGGAGCAGAGAGCCATCCTCCCGTTCGACGAATTCGATCGAGGCCGTGATATCAGCGCGGCTGTTCCCCAGTCCATTGCGGTGCTTCCATTCAAGTCCATCAGCCCTGACGATGAGGATATCTACCTCGAGCTCGGCCTCGCGGACGCTCTTATCACTAAGCTCAGCAATGTTTCTCGCATCACGGTAAGACCCACGAGCGCCGTGCGAGACTACACTGAAACACGAGGCAGCTCGATCGAAGTGGCGCGAGAGCTGCACGTGGACGCGGTGCTAGAGGGAACCGTGTAGCGGAACGAGGATACGATCCGCGTGACCGTCCAACTCCTTCGGGTCGATTACGGCACGCCGATGTGGGCGGATACGTTCGATGAGGACTTCACGGACATTTTCGTTGTGCAGGACACGATCGCCGAACGGGTGGCGTCTGCACTCGTTTCCACACTGACCCGGGAAGACAGAGCCGCTCTTACCAAGAATTATACCGACAACATCGAAGCCCTTCAACTCTACTGGAGGGGGCGATTCTTTGTCGCACAGCGAGACGAGAAAAGCCTTTGGAAGTCGGTAGAGCTCTTCGAAGGCGCGGCCCGAGTCGATCCCTCCTATGCGCCCGCCTACGCGGGAATCGCACATGCCTACGCGTTCATCACCTTCAATGGTTATGCTCGGCCAGCAGACGTCTTGATCGATTTGAAGGCAGCGGTCACAAAAGCTCTCGAGCTCGACAACAGCCTCGCCGAGGCGCAAACAGTACTTGGGGCGCTGAAAGTGATCGAACTGGACTGGGAAGGTTCGGAGCGGGCCCGCAAACGAGCCATCGAGCTTGATCCCAATGACGGCACGGCGCACCTCATCTACGCGTGGTTCCTGAGCGGGATGGAGCGCCACGAAGAAAGTCTGGAGCACCGGAAGAGCGCCTTGATGAACGACCCGAACAATCCGGTGATGAGGGCCGGCATGGCGAGGGGCTACTTGGGTGTGGGACAGCTCGACCGTGCCGAGAAACAAGCGCGGCAAACCATCGAGCTTTATCCCGATCACCCCTTCGCTTACTGGCACCTCGGGGATCTGTACCTGGTGCGAGGTCGCCTCGACGAAGCCATCAAAGCCTTCGAAGGCTCCGGCATGAGTTGGCGGCTGGCTTATGCGTACGGCGTCGCAGGGAGACGAGAAGGGGCGCTGGCCATTCTGAAGGGGCTCGAGGAGAAGTCCGAGCGCGGCGATTACGTTTCACCCCTCCATCGAGCCGCCATCTACGCCGGTTTGGGCGACAAAGACAAGGCGTTCGAGTGGCTGGAACAAGCTTACCGTGAGAAGACACCGTTTCTAACCTGGTACAGGGTCGATCACACCTTAGATCCGCTTCGCTCCGATCCGCGATACGTGGATCTTGGCCGGCGGCTGGGACTCTTGGAGTGACGTCCTTTTACGAGTTGAGGTAAGTGGCAAATCGACCCGTCCGATTCGGCGATTTCGAGGTGGATCTGCGCGCCGGCGAGCTTCTCAAGCGAGGCCACAAGATCAAGCTCCAAGAAAAACCCTTTCAGATTCTGGAAATCCTGTTAGAGCAACCCGGCGAAATGGTGGGTCGTCAAGAGCTCGCCGAGAGACTCTGGCCGGCGGACACGTTCGTGGATTTCGAAAGGGGCCTTAACACCGCGATCGGCAAGCTCCGCGTCGCGCTCGGTGATTCCGCCGAGAGGCCCCGCTACATAGAGACAGTAGCCCGCCGGGGGTTATCGCTTCATCGGTTCCATCGATGGCGTCGAGCATGTAACGCACTCTGAATCAAGGTCGAACGTGGTGATGGCCATCGCGATGATCAGACGGGCCGAGGAGCTAGATCCGTTGGTACTTCCGTTGAAGGCCAACGTAGCAATGATCTACATGATGGCACGGGATTACCAGCGTGCGATCCAGCAATCCCGGCAAGTTGTCGATCTCGATCCGGGCGGCGCTCTCGGGCATGCCATGCTGGGACGAGCTTACGCCCTTGACGGTCAGTACCAAGACGCCCTCGCCGAGTTTCGGGAAGCGCTAGACCTTTCCGACGGCACGGCGACATACAAAACGGAGCTCGCGTGGGGGCTCGCGGTGGCGGGCAAGAAAGCCGAAGCAGAAAGTTTATTGGGCGAGCTGATTCAGAAACCGCCTCAATTTGGAATGGGGGGTGGAGCTTACAATATGGCACGGCTCTATACCCAGCTGGGCAAACCGGATCAAGGGTTCGAATGGATCAATAAGGCGCTAGATGAGAGAACAAGTATGGCATCTTTCCTCGGAGTGGATCCAGCCTTTGACGGCTTGCGCTCGGACCCAAGATTCGGCGAGCTACTACGCCGCATCAACTACCCCCAATGATTCGGTACCTCAAGTAAAGTCTTAAGCGCCTCGGCCCGGACAGAGTTCCCTTCTCGAATAGACTATAATACCGGCCGCTGGAGGGCACTTGAAGTGAAAAGACTCGTCTGTGTTCTAGCTCTTCTACTTCCCTCTTCATTAGCGTTCTCACAATCGCTCGAGGACGAGACGATAAAACGGCTCCAGAACTACCTGCGCGTCGACACCATCAACCCACCCGGCAACGAGTCGCGAGCGGTGGAGTTCTTCGCCAAGCTTCTCGAAGCCGAAGAGATCGCCTACGAGACCGCCGAGTCCGCTCCCGGTCGGGGCAACATCTGGGCAAAATTGAAGGGCGGCGACGAGCCGACGCTCGTTTTGCTGAACCACACCGACGTCGTCCCGGCGGACCAAGACTACTGGAGCACCGATCCGCTTTCCGGTGAGATCCGAAACGGCGAGCTCTACGGCCGGGGCGCTCTCGATATGAAGGGCACCGGCATGTTGCAGTTCCAAACCTTTCTCGCCCTCCATCGCGCCGGAAAACCATTGCGTCGCGACGTGCTCTTCGTGGCCACCGCGGACGAAGAGGCCGGAGGGTTCTACGGAGCCGGATGGCTCGTCGAGAATCGACCGGAGCTCTTCGAAGGCGTCGGGCTCCTTCTCAACGAGGGCGGGGGCGGAAGCCGTGATGGCGATAGCCTCGTCTTCGGTGTCGAGGTCACGCAAAAAGTCCCGCTATGGCTGCGCCTCGTCGCATCGGGAGCACCCAGCCACGGCTCGACGCCTCACGTCACCTCATCGGTGAGCCGCCTCCTCGGAGCGCTCGCCCGAATCGACGACTACGAGTTCCAACCTCGCATCGTGCCATCCGTTCAGATCTACTTCGAAGGCCTGGCGGAAAAAAAAGAGGGCGAGCGGCGCCAGCAGTTTGCCAACCTGGGACAAGCCATCGAAGAACCCGACTTTCTACTCCAGCTCCAGCTCGATAATCCCTTTCTCCACGCACTCACACGAAACACGTGCACCATCACCCGGCTCGAGGGAAGCAACAAGATCAACGTGGTTCCGCCGGAAGCAACTGCCGAGATCGATTGTCGATTACTGCCCGATCAAAACCATGACGAATTCATCGCGCTTCTCGAATCCATCATCAACGACCCCAAGATCCGGATCGAGAAGATCATGGGTTTCACACCCGCCGTCTCCACCACCGACACCGAGCTCTATCGTGCCATCCGAACCGTGGTCGAGAGGCACCACCCCGAGGCCGACGTCGTGCCTATGGTCTCCACCGGGTTCACCGATAGCCACTTCTTCCGCGACCTCGGTATCGTGAGCTACGGGTTCGACCCCACCATCGTCCCGGCCGAGCTGGATAATACGGTCCACGGAAACGACGAGCGCGTTCCCGTCGAGTCGGTGAAGCAAGGCGTGAGACGGCTCCTCGAAATTTTGGAGCTGGTCGTCTACTAGAAACCTGGTCGTCAGTTTAGAAAGTTTTCTATCGACCGAGAAGGCTCCGCCCCCCTTTAGCGTCACCGCGATGGCGATCCCGAGCGCGAGTATGTGGAACTCGAATCCCTCACCCTCCTGATTGCCGTACCAATTCATGAAGAACCCGTTCGCGGCATGGACCATAACGACCGCGCCGAGCATGATGACACCGACGCCCAAGGCGGCGACGCGGCTCAGGAAACCGATGATCAATGCGATGGAGCCGAAGAACTCACCGATGATTAGGATCTCCGAGGTCGTCTGTGCACGGAAGCCTGAACGAGGACAGTCTCCCCACGGTTTTCCGGCGTCTCTACGCCGACTCCAAGAGCGGAATCCTCCATCTCTCGAGAGACGGCGTGTCCAAACGAATCTACTTCCGAGAGGGCGCCATCAGCTTTGCCGGCTCCGACATCGAGGAGGAACGGCTGGGCGAATCCCTGATCCGCGTCGACAACATCAAGCGCTCCGATCTCGAGAAAGCCTTGCAGGTCGTGAAGCAAACCGGGCAAAGCCTTGGCAAGATTCTCGTGGAAATGGGCCTCGCGCTTCCCGAAGAGATCACCGGGTGGCGATGAAGCGTATGAAAGCCATCGTTTATTCACTCCTGGCGTGGGATTCCGGGGAATACCGTTTCGAGGAACACGATTATTCGGTCGATGAGGACATGGCGATCAACCTGTCCCTGGCCGAGCTCATCTTAGAGGGAACCCGGCGCATTCAAGATCCCGCGATGGTGCGGAGGCTCTGGCGCGATGAGAAGGCAAGCCTACACTGGCCAGCAACCGCTTCCCTACCTTACGAAGAAAGCTGCCTCACCGCTCAGGAAAGCATGGTTCTCGATATCGCGCGCACACGAGTGGACGGAGTCTCCACCGCCGCCGACATTGCTGCCGCCTCACCGCTCAGCTACGAAGAAACGCTTCGCTGTCTCTACGGCCTCGTTTCGGTGGGGGTGCTCGAGGCGGATCAGACAGGACAAACACCCCTCCCCTCCGACTCAGCGTCTAGCACCCACACCCTCACCCAAGGAACGGAACCTCTGGCAGACCTATTGCCTCCCAGCCATGAAAGTTCTTCAGCGGGGTCTTTCCCGGCAAAGCTCGGTAGATACGAAATCCAAGAAACGCTGGATCGCGGCGGCATGGGAGCCGTTTACTTGGGGCAAGACCCGACAATCGACAGAACCGTCGCCATCAAGTTGATTCGAACCGCCGTACAGCTAACCCCCGCTAAGCTAGAAAAATACAGAGAACGCTTCTACCGCGAGGCCAAGGCCGCCGGAAAACTCATGCACCCCGGCATCGTCACGGTTTTTGATGTGGGACACACAAGCCAAGAGACGCCGTTCATCGTGATGGAATACGTCCCCGGGCAAACACTGCAGAAGCTTCTTGAAACGGAAAGCTTGGAAGTAACAGAAGCCCTACGAGTCGCGGGCGAGCTTCTCGACGCTTTGGCCTACGCGCACTCGCAGAAAGTAGTCCATCGGAACATCAAGACCGCCAATATATTGGTGACTCGCGATGGGCACCCGAAGATCATGGATTTTGGCATCGCACATGTAATTGATTCCGGATTCACGGAGCCCGAGGAGATTGTCGGGAGCCTCGACTACATGGCCCCGGAGCAGCTCTCGAAAGGACCGATCGACCAGCGAACCGACCTTTTCGCCCTCGGCGTCGTTCTCTACCGGATGCTCACCGGCAGATTGCCGTTCGCAGGAGATTCCTTCGCCGCAGTCGCTCAAGCGATTCTTTCCGAAGAGCCGGAGTCTCCCGACCGGCTCAACCCGGCGGTTTCTCCCGAGCTTGCCCTCATCGTGCTTCGCCTGCTGGCCAAGGATCCGAAAAAGAGATTTCCCGAGGCTGAAGAAGTTACAAAGGCCCTTAGCTCCCTGACCGTTGGCGGGTCGCCGTGACGTTGCGTGGTCGCCTTTTCAAACACTTAGAACACAGGTCCGATATCTCATCGGCGCGGTGGCAATGGTGGGCTTGCTGGGAGCCTCTTTGTCCCTTTTCTTTTTCTTCGCGGAAAGCAACACGCTCGTACAAACGAAGTCGCTGGCAAGCGGATCGCCACAGCCAAGCGTGGAGCGGAAGCCAGTCGGCAAAGTGGAGCGAAAGCCAGTCGGCAAAAAGAAGCCGCGCGAAGGAACTCTCTTCGATGAGGCCAGGGCGGCACTTTCGAGGGGAGATCTCGAAGTGAGCAAGGCGAAGTTGGAAGCGTTGCTCCAAAAAAATCCCGGCTATGCGGGCGTATCGGAATTACTCCTAGACCTAGACGAAGAGCGGTGGGAGAGGGCAAACCTGCCCATGTCTTTCGCCGCAACCCACGATCACCGGATCGGAGAATGCGCCGGCACGCTCAGTCTGGAAGACTGGGGGATTCGCTACGATTCAGACAAACACGAGTGGCGATGGCACCTCGACCAAGATTCGCCTACTCGAAAGAGAAGATCCAAGGCGTCTCCACGTTGAGACTCATGACAAGGACATCCCGGTGCTGGGCAGACCAAAGAGTTACAAGTTCTCTCTTAGCACGACGCTCGAGGACGACGCCTGGAGCCGATATCAGAGACTCGTCCAGTAACGCCGGGCCGGCTCCGCCCCCCCTTTGATTCCATTGCTTCACACCCGCTCGATAATCGTCGCGACCCCCTGACCACCACCGATACACAGCGTCACCAAAGCGGTCGAGAGGTCGGCCCGCTCGATCTCGTCGAGCGCGGTGCCAAGTAAGATCGCGCCGGTACCACCTAGCGGATGCCCCAAGGCGATGGCGCCCCCGTTCACGTTGACACGCTCGTGATCGATGCCGAGCTCTTTCATAGTCTGAAGCGGCACGGTAGCGAAGGCTTCGTTGATTTCCCACAGATCCACATCCGAAGACTTCATCCCCACTTTGGCGAGCGCTTTCTTGGACGTCGGTGCGGGCGCCGTCAACATGATGACCGGCTCGCTGCCCTGCGCGGCGATGGCGCGAACCCTCGCGCGCGGCTTCAGTCCGTGTGCTTTGACGTAATCCTCTGACGCCAGCATGACGACACCCGCGCCATCGACGATCCCGCTCGAGTTGCCTGCCGTGTGCACATGGTTCATCTTCTTGACTTCGGGATAAACGCCGAGGGCGAGCTGGTCCATGGTCTCCCCGTTCGGACCGACTGGTTTGCCCCCCAGCTTGGCGAAGGCCGGGTCCAGGCTCGCCAAACCTTCGAGTGTGGCCTCGGGTCGTGGGTGCTCATCGATCTCTAAAACCACCTTGCCACTCACCGGGTCCTTCACCGGAAAGAGGCTCTTGCTAAAGCGACCGTCCTTCTGCGCCGCCGCCGCCCTCTTCTGAGATTCGAGAGCGAACCGATCCACGTCCTCTCGACTGAAACCCTCACGCGATGCGATCAAATCCGTGCTGATGCCTTGCGGAACCTGGAAGTGCTTTTCTCGAAGGTGAAGGTTGTTCCCATCCGCTCCGCCACCATCCGATCCCATGGGAGCTCGCGACATGCTCTCCACACCGCCCGCCACGACGACATCCTGAGCGCCGGACGCGACACCCATCGCGGCGAAATTCACCGCCTGGAGACCCGATGCGCAAAAGCGATTGAGAGAAACCGCCGGTATCTCGATGGGCCAACCCGAGGTGAGCACCGCGTTTCGAGCCACGTTGGCACCTTGCTCGCCGGCCTGCGACACGCAACCGACCACGACGTCTTCTACATCGCTCGGCTCGATCCCGGTTCGCACGGCGATCTGTTGAAACGCCTGCGCCAGAAGCTCCTGCGGATGAATCCCCGAAAGTGCGCCCTTCCCTGGTTTCCCTCTCCCGCGTGGAGTTCGAACGGCATCAAGAATATAGGCGGCTTTCATCGTGTCTCTCCTTGTTGGCCTTGTTGGCCTTGTTGGCCTTGTTGCAAGAACGGACGGAGTCCATCCCTTTCTGGCCCGTCCTGGCCCATTCTGGCCCATTCTGGCAAAGAGACCGACAAGCGGCAAACTGTCAACACGACTGGCGCCCCGTCGGCCATCGAGGTATCTTGTGTAACGTCGACGCTCGGAGGTGACATTTGGCCGACCGAAAAACGATCAAGACGACTTTCGAACGACAAGCAAAAGCTGTCAACCTACGACCGTCACTCGGCCAGAAGACCGTGGTCTCCAAGACTCGAGTCGTCGACGGCCTGAAATGTGAGACCGAGGAAGGCACATGGAAGCTCACCGCGGACATGACCAAGGCCGGTGGCGGCGAGGACGCCGGCCCTACTCCGGGCGTCCTGGGTCGGGCCGCCTTCGGCGCATGTCTGGCGATCGGCTACGTCCTGTGGGCGTCCAAGTACGAGGTCCCGATGTCGAATATCGAAGTCGAGGTGCACACCGACGTCGATGAGCGGGGCCGGTTCGGCAGCCACGACGAGTTAACCGCGGGCTACCACAAGGTTCGCTATGTCGTGAGACTCGAGAGCACCGCTCCCGAGGCCGACATTATGAAGGTACTCGATGCCGCCGACCGACATAGCCCGTATTACGACAACTGGGCCCGGGGCCTCGAGCTTAAGCGCAAGGTCGAGATCACCGGTTAGCGCCGAATGGATCCCAAACTACAACGTCGCGTCCAGCGCTACGGTTGGGACAAAGCGGCCAACTACTATGAAGATTTTTGGCAGAAGCAGCTCGAGCCCGCGCAAAACAGGCTCCTCGAGATGGCCGAGCTCCAGCCCGGAGAGCGAATCCTGGATAACTCCTGTGGGACCGGGATGGTCACACTCCGCGCCGCCGAGATTATCGGGCCGGACGGCGAGATCATCGGCACCGATATCTCGGAGACGATGGTCGAAACCGCGAGGGAAGAGGCAGAGGCACGTGGTATCGGAAACACGGCGTTCGAGCGCATGGACGCCGAGGAGCTCGCCTACGAAGACGGCGGCTTCGATACCGCCCTAAATGCCCTCGGACTGATGTACGTTCCGAATACGCTGAAGGCCATCCAGGAGATGCATCGCGTTCTAAGGCCAGGCGGCCGCGCGGTCGCCGCGGTCTGGGGCCAAAGAGACCGGTGCGGATGGGCCGAGTCGTTTCACATCGTCGATGCCCGCGTTACCTCAGAAGTTTGTCCTCTCTTTTTTCTATTGGGCACCAAAGACACACTCCGAAGAAGGTTCGAGAAAGCAGGCTTCACCGACGTCGCCGTCGATCGGATCAACACCATTCTTCACTACGACTCTCCAGAAGAAGTATACGGAGCCGCGTTCGAAGGTGGCCCCATGGCGCTCGCCTACTCCCGCTTCGACGAGCCGACGCGCAACGATGTACATTCCGAGTACCTGACCTCTATCGAATCCTTCCGTACCGGCAAGACCTACGACCTACCGGGCGAGTTCGTCATCGCCAGCGGAATCAAGAACTCCTAACGGAGAGAGAAGAATGAAATGGGGAGAATTCATGAAAGCCGCCCCCGAGATCGCTAAATCCGCCGAGACCCTTCTAGACAAGACGGGGGTCCTTATCCTAGGCAGCCTCCGCAAGGACGGCTCGCCGCGCGTTAGCCCCGTCGAGTTCGTCTTCGTGGACGGCGACCTCCAGCTCGGCATGATGCCGCGGTCATTCAAAGTCCTCGATCTACGCCGCGACCCCCGTTGCTCGATCCACACCACCGTCACCGACCGCATGTCCACCGATGGTGAGTTCAAGGCCCACGGACGTGCCGTCGACATCCAGGATCCCAAGATCCGCAAACGTTATTGCGAGGCCCTCTACGAGAAGATCGGCTGGAATCCGGAAGGGATGGATTTCGGACTCTTCTCGATCGAGCTCGAGGCCGCGGCATTTTTCGCAACCGAAGGCGAAAAGCGCTTCGTGAAACGCTGACGAGCCGGCGAGACTCCTCACGAGTTCGAGCAGGGTCTGGAGGGCGGGTGACGCCGGAGCAAAGTGAGAGAGGAACCGAATGTGATTGACGCGGAACGCGAGCGTTACGTAAACCTGGCCACCTTCCGCAAGAACGGCCAGGAAGTGAAGACCCCGGTCTGGATTGCGGCGAGAGATGAAAAGGCCGTGGTCTACACCAACATCACGTCGAGAAAAGTGAAGCGCATCCGCAACAATGGCCTCGCTCGCGTGGCCCCTTCCGATGGGCGGGGCAAGGTGAAGGGCGAATGGGTGGAAGCAAAAGCCCGCGTCCTCGCGGATGGCGAGGAGCGGGATCGTGGCATCCGCGCCATGGTCGACAAATACGGGTGGCAAATGCGCTTAGCGCTTTTCTTGTCGCGGTTCTCCGGCCGGTACGAGCAGCGAGCGATCATCGAGCTCGAATTCTGAAACGTCTGCCCCAAAAAACACATCGAGGCAGGGACCGCTTGTCGTCCCTGCCTCGGAGCAAATACTAACGATCGGTGCTGGGGCTATCCGACGTGGGTACGGCAGCAGTTCCAACCACGACCCAATTTCCGTCCCGTTTGGCCCAGACGTGAAGGCTGGTAGCACCCTCGACCGCATGGGTCATCACCGCCACGTCTTCGCTAATCATGTTCACCTTAAAGTCGGTGGGCTCGTACTTGGCGTCCGCATCGTCGGCCCCTGGAGCAGCGACCGCCTCAGCCTTGCCGGTGACGCCGCTTCCGTCTACGGCAAGCACGTCATCTGCATAGATGGCCTCGAGTGTTGCCTTATCCGCCGTCGTCCCCGCCACGCCCCACTTCTTGTCGAGCGCGATGAGCTCGTCCTTCGCGTCGCCGCTGGCAGCCACCAGGGCAACCCCGGCGACGAGTGCCACTAATCCAATCACGATAAACCGTTTCATTCTCACCTCCTGTTTTGGGCCCCGTCCCCTCAGGCGAGGCTGGCAGATAAGACCACCGTCACCTCTCACATGTCAATCTGAAGATATCCCGGCCACGGAAGTGGCTGCGGTGGGCTTTACCCACACCCTGACCGCGGACCCCTCTCCTCTCTCGCGCCATCCTCCGTTCACAACCACTTGCCCTTATTCTACTTAGACCCTTTCCGCGAAGTCTCAACGACCGGTACGACCTTTGCTTCTACAACCACCACAGGTTCCCCAACCGGCCAGTTCGTGGCGATATGCCTCCATATGGAGGGAGGCGAATTCAATGGCCATTACGCTCGATTTCTATGGGGGGCTTTTCCTCGAGAACGAGGACGCCAAGATCGACGTGCATCTATGGCGACCCAAGCCGGTTATCGTTGAGCTGGACGGCGAAACGGAGGTCGCACTCGGACGACTTCTTGCCGCGGCCACCCACCTCGCCTTCGAGGGTTCACCCGAGGAGCGATACGAGCTACCGATCCGCCCGCTCTCCGACATCATCCCCATCAACTACGACGGTGCGGCCAAGACCATCAGCTTCCAAGGCGGTGAGATCGGCGGGAGCGGCCCCCCGGTAACCGACCGGGCTCTCAAACTCTTTCTGGAAGCAAGAAAGGCCGAGAATCGGGAGGACAGACTGCAGGCCTTTCTCCAACTGAGCGGTATCTCAGGGAAGCCGGGCCCGGTGCTCCAGGACCTGGCAGAAGAGTTTTTTGCGCAGTCACAAGAGGATTTGAAGTATTGGGTTCTTGGGTATCACATCACGGTAGAGCTCGAAGAGGCACGCGTCGTTCCGAGCGGGCAAGCCGGATCGTCATACCCACTCCCCGATGGCGCGCGAATCATTTTCGACGTCGATGAGAACTCCATCATTCCGCACGAGCCCTTGAACAATCCGCACGTTTTGGAAAGGCCGCCCACAAGAAGGAGGAAGAAAAGGAAATCGCGCTGACGTCTCCTACCGACTCACCCGGAACTCTCCGTTTGCAGACGGGATGACCGCCTCTTCCACCGGCCTCTCTAGCTGCGGCACCCAATCATAAGGAAGTCGATACGCCCGGTAGATGTAATTCGTGAAGGGCTCGCCTTCATTGCGGTTGAACGGGTTGATGTACTCCCAGACGATTTCGCTCTCCGGTGTTACTTCGAAACTGCGACCGTAAGCGGTCTCCACGATCAGCGTGTTTCCGTTGGGAAGACGTTGGGCACCGCTCGCAAAGTGACTGAAGAACTTGGAGTCCTCCGCTACCGGGATGAACCCTGCGGTCCGGGCCGTGTATTGCCAAACGATCTCGAGCGTGACCGGATTGATCTCCAGCACTCGGGAATAATCCCGTAGCGCGTTCCACTCACCGGTCGGCGAACCAGGGTTGGGAAGGCCGAACCCCGCGGCGCCGCCATTGTCGAAGATGAGAATGTTACCCGCACCGGGAAGCCCCTTCGGGATTATGTGTGTGTTATGAGGGCCGATGATCGGCCCGAGGGCTCGAAGCTCGGGAGTCGACGTATATTCGGGGCCGACTTTCCACACGATCTCGCGGGTCTCCTTCGAGATGATGAAGAGGATCGTGCCTCGGTCGTCACTAATGATGTTGTCGGGATGAAACCGCTCGTCCCCCGCGTCGTACCACTTGTTCGGGCCGACGTAGGCCGCAGCGTTCAAGAATACGCAATGCTGGTTCCTGCAACCGCGCATGATCGTATTCTTGGCCGCTTCGCTGTGTCCGAACTCCTCGAAGTGCTCCGCCGGCATCCAGTCCCAGACGATTTCACCCTCCCAGGTGACCTCGATGATGCGGGCCGCCCGAGGCAAGTAGTCCCGAGTGACCTCGGGCCAGCGGCCGCTTTTCTGGCTGAGTATGAGCGTCTTCCCCCGATCCACAAGGGGCGCCATCCCGGGCACGTAGTAACCGACGGGAGCTCCTTGCCTAACGAAATCGTGATTCTGCCTCGCCGACCACGCTGTCTTACCCTCGACTTCGATCTCGTCCGCCCGGCCGAACGTCCAGACGACGTTGCCTTCCCAATCCTCCTGGACCACATCGTCCGAGCCGAGGTGATGAATGTACTTTCCGGTTACGCGCCCGACGGTCCCGCCCATGATGTACCCACCGGGAAGCATAGTGACCGGGAAGCCTACGATGTGCTCCCAGTTGCGGACGACGTTGCCATTCATATCGATGAGGACCGCTCCCGGTGAAGCCTCCGTTTGGTAAATCGTATAGCCGCTCCAGGCCTTATCTGGCTTGTAGATCGTGGTACCGGTGGGATACACGGTGGGACCGGCAAGGAACGTTGCTGGCACGAAGGCTAAAGCGGCAACCGCTATCAGTATTCCAAACTTCTTCATCGGCTCCTCCCTGGAGGTAATTGGCATCAGAAATATAGCAGAGTTGTGTTCCATCCACCTCGCCACTATCCTCACGGCGCGAAGGCAAGTCATGAAAGAATCGAGCACCGGGCTTTCCCGGCGAGAGATGATGTCGCTTCTCGGCGCCGGCGTTGCCTATTCTGCTCTCGCTGGCTGCTCGACACCGGCGGCGGCCACCATGGCGACGACAACGCAACTTGCGGACCCGCTCACGTACTCGTCCACGGGAGCGCTCGCCGACGCCATCCGAACGAAACGGGTATCGTCGGAAGAGGTCGTGAGGACTCATCTCGCCCGCATCGAGGAGGTGAACCCCAAGCTCAACGCAGTGGTGCAGCTCGTGGCCGACCGAGCCCTCGAGGAAGCTCGTGAAGCGGACGCCGCTCTGGCGAAGGGAGAGCTCAAGGGCCCCCTGCATGGCGTTCCCATGACCATCAAGGATTCTTTTTCGATACCGAGGGTGTTATCTCGACTGGCGGGACGAAGGGGCGTGCCGAGTTCGTCCCGAAGAAGGATGCTACCGTCGTGGCCCGACTTCGCGAGGCGGGGGCGATCTTACTCGGCAAGACCAATACAGCCGAACTGACGCTTGGGTTCGAGACCAACAACCTCCACATATGGAAGAACCAGTAATCCCTACGACCTCAAGAGAAGCAGTGGAGGAAGTAGTGGTGGAGCCGTCGCTATCGTGGCCGCGGGGGGCGCCCCCTTCGACATCGGTAGCGACTACGGGGGAAGCATTCGCCTTCCCGCCAGCTGGACCGGAGTGGCCGGGATCAAACCGAGCACCGGCCGAGTCCCCCGCACCGGAAACATCGTCCCCTTCGGCGGAATCCTCGACTCCCTTCAGCAGGTCGGCCCCATGGCCCGCTACGTCGACGATCTGGCTTTGATTCTTCCCCTCATCGCCGGGCCTGACTGGATCGATCCAGGCGTCATCGAGATGCCGTTCGGCAATCCCAAGGATGTCGACCTCAAGCAACTCCGCGTCTCGTTCCACACCGACAACGGCATTGCTACACCTATCCCCGAGATCATCGAGGTGGTCCGGTCGGCGGCCCAGGCTCTTTCGGACGGCCAAATTCCCGTCGACGAAATCCGACCACCAGGCCTGGAGCAGGGTTACGATCTCCTCGCCCTCTATTTTGCGGACGGTGGAGCGGCCTTCCGAAGGCTTCTCAACATGTATGGAACGACCGAACATTCGCTGCAAGGCGTCATGGGCGTAGCACCCCTGTCGGCCGCCCAGCTCAATGCCTTGGTCACTCGTTGGTACGACTTCCGGAGCCGCCTGACCACCTTTCTCGGAGACTACGACGTGATCGTATGCCCGGTATATTCAGATGTGGCGGTCGTTCACGGAGGCTTGACCGCTGAGTCGTCCCCCGGCTTTAGCTATACGTTCATCTATAACCTCACCGGATGGCCGGGCACGGTGGTGCGTGGTGGAACATCTCCCGAGGGGATGCCCATTGGCGTCCAGGTCCTCGGGCGCCCCGGACGTGAGGACGTCACGCTCGCCGTGGCAAAGTATCTCGAGACCACCTTGGGCGGGTTTCAACCACCGAGCATCTGAATCGCTACGACGCCAGCGGGAGCAAAGACCTTTCCGCGGTCCCACGGCTTATAATGATCTCGAGAAAAGAGAGGGTGTTGATGTACCCGCGGCTCAATCGCTCGGCCGCCGCTGATCATCTAGCGAAACACCCGTTTCTCGGTTGAGAGACCATATGGCAGGGCTCGTCCCCTTCATCCACGGAATCCCCAAGGTCGAGCTCCACCTTCACATCGAAGGAACGCTCGAACCGGAGCTCATGTTCGAGCTCGAGCAACGAAACCACATCCCGCTCCCCTACAAATCGGTCGAGGAGGTGCGTCACGCCTACGAGTTCAGCGACCTTCAGTCCTTTCTCGACATCTACTACCAAGGCGCTCGGGTTGCTTCGAGAGGAACGGGACTTCTTTGAGCTCACCTGGGCTTATCTCGAGCGGATCCACCAGGACAAAGTCCGCCATGCGGAAATTTTCTTCGATCCCCAAACGCATACCATCGAAGGTGTTCCGTTCGAGACCATCGTGACCGGAATTCAGAGGGCCCTCGGCGATGCGAAAGGCGAAATTCGGCATGACGAGCGGGCTCATCATGTGCTTTCTACGCGATCTGAGCGCCGAGGAAGCGATGGAGACGCTCGAGCAAGCGCTCGATTTCAAAGACCAGATCATCGGTGTCGGTCTCGACTCCGCCGAAGTCGGTAATCCCCCAGTAAAGTTCGACGATGTCTTCAACCGGGCTCGGGTCGAAGGGTTTCGCGTCGTCGCCCATGCGGGGGAAGAAGGCCCAGCGGAGTACGTGTGGCAGGCGCTGGATAATTTGGGGGCTGAGCGGATCGACCACGGAGTCCGCGCCGTCGAAGACGATGAGCTCGTCGAACGCTTACGTGCGGATCAGATACCCCTCACCGTATGTCCACTCTCGAACGTGAAGCTCCGCGTCTTCGACAAACTAGAGGATCACAACCTCAAGGATTTGTTGGATCGAGGACTCCAGGCTACGGTGAACTCCGACGACCCGTCCTATTTTGGAGGGTACATCGGTGACAATTTTCTCGCCGTCGCGGACGCGCTTAACCTTGAAGCGGCTCAGATCGAGCGTTTGGTGAGAAACTCCATCGACGCCGCATTCGTCGATGACACTCGCAAGGATGAGCTCCACAGAGAAGTCGATGCCTTCTTGGCCCAGCACTAGTCCCCGTTCTTTTCGATGTTCCGAATCCGCGTCGTCCTAATCTTGGTCGTGGTCGCGACCCTCGTCTACTGGCTGATGCCGGCGCGCCGCAAGGAACACCTTCGTGGAAAACTCCAGGAGATCGTGCGTGCCACCGTCTTGGCCATCATCCTGTATTGGACCTACATGATTGGCGCACTCGCATGGAGATACTGGGGAGACCCATAACGACTGCGTGGGCGATTCCCCCATTGCACGGGCCCCATAAGATCGGCCCATCGACCGGGCCGTCAACGCTCTCGACCCGAGCTTCCGAACGCGTGCGCATCCGTCGCCAAGATAGGCCTTTTTGTAAGGTCGACACAAAGCGTGGCTTGCGGGTCGACGGGGATCCCAGGTGCAACAAGGTGTGCTATGTTCGCCGGCGAGAACGTGGCTATCGCATACCGCAGCGTTAGAACCGATCGCGTTCCGTTCCCCCGGTCCGCGACGTCCCGTAATCCCCTATAGATGGCGGAGCTCAGAAAAACCCTAGGCGTCTGGGACGTCGTCCTGTTCAACGTCGCGGCCATCGTCGGCTTCCGGTGGATCTCCGTCGCCGCGGCCGGCGGCAATACTTCGATGACCTTATGGGTCGCGGCGCTCGCTTTTTTCTTCCTGCCTCAAGCCGTAGCGGTCATAGAGCTCACGAGAAGGATGCCCGAAGAGGGCGGCGTGTACTCGTGGGCGAGGAGCGTCTTTGGAGAATTTCATGGCTTCATGGCAGGTTGGTGCTACTGGACCAACAATCTGGCTTACTTCCCGAACCTGCTCGTGTACCTGGCCGGCATCTCGGTCTTCATGGCCGGAAGCGGCTATCAGGAGCTTGGCGAGAGCAAGCCATATGTGATGGCGTTCTCCTTGCTGGCCATCCTCGCCGTCACCCTGGCCAATGTCTTCGGTCTTCAAACGGGCCGATGGCTGCACAACGTGGGTGGCATCAGCGCCTGGGTAACCGGGGCCGCCCTCCTGCTCTTCGGAGCCCTTGCGCTGGTGCGCTACGGTTCCGCCAACCCCATGCCGGTGGAAAGCTTCTTTGCCGACATCCTGACGTTCGACAAGCTCTCGTTCTTCGCGGCGATCTGTTTCGGATTCGCCGGTCTCGAGCTGGCGGCGGTGCTCGCCGGCGAAGTGAAAGATCCCGAACGGACGATTCCGCGAGCCACCGTCTTCTCCGGCATCGTGGTTGCAGGAATCTATATTCTCGGGACCTTCGCGCTTCTAGTCGCGCTGCCCCGCACCGACATCAATATCATTACCGGATTCCTCCAAGGGATCGCGGCCGTTGCTGACAAGCTGGGAGTGGGTTGGGCGACTAGCCTTCTAGCGCTACTCATTACATTGGGCGGAATCGGTGGACTGATGGCATGGTTTACCGGAGCGGCTCGCATGCCGTTCGTCGCGGGGATCGATCACTTCCTACCGGCTTCCTTCGGCCGGGTTCATCCGAAGTATGGCTCCCCTTACATCGCAGTCATTCTTCAGGCCATCATCGCCGCCTTGTTCGTCGTTATGAGCTTCGCAGGGGCTACCGTGCAGGAAGCCTATCTCATCCTTCTCGACACAACACTCCTCGTCTACTTCCTTCCGTACGTTTATGTCTTCGCCGCGTACGCCGTGATACGAAGCAGAAACGACGCGGAGAAGTCCGACTTTCTCAAGAGCCGTTTGGCCGCTACACTCACCGGAGTGGCCGGCCTGATGACGACGGTGCTCGCTATGGCGATGGCGCTCGTACCACCGGAAGACACCGCCAGCGTATGGCTCTTCGAAGCGAAGGTTATCGGTGGGTTTCTAGCTTTCTTGCTGGTGGGGGCGGTTCTTTACTGGGCGGGAACCCGGCGCTCCACCGAGCCTCGCGTTCGCGGCTCGTGATCACCAAAGACTCTTCGCAAATCCAAAAATCAAAGCCAGTCCCGCCTTCCTGAAAAAGAAGTAGAGCGTGCCGCACGCGGCGACCATGAACCCCAAAACCGAGGGATAGCCCAACGGAGTCTCGAGCTCCGGCATGTTCTTGAAGTTCATGCCGTAGATCCCGGCAATCATCGTTGGTACGACCGCGATCGCCACCTACGCCGAAATCCGTCTCATGTCCTCGTTTTGCCGGACGCTCACTTGCGTAAGGTTCGCCTCGAGGATGCTGGTGAGGAGATCACGGTAGGCTTCGACCTGCTCGTTGACACGCAACAAATGATCATAAACGTCCCGGAAATATTCCCGAACATCCTCATGCACCTGGGGTAGGGTACGAACCGCCAATAGATTGAGAGGATTGAGGAGTGGGGCGGTGGCGCGGCGGAACCCCAGCACCTCTCGCTTCAGATAGTAGATGCGCTCAACCGGATTGGTCCGCTCCTCCGAAAAAACGGCTTCCTCCACCTGATCGATGTCGAGCTCGAGACCCTCCAAGACGGGGACATAATCGTCCACGACCCGATCCACGATGGCGTGGAGGACCGCGCTAGGACCGAGCGCAAGGAGCTCGGGCCGCGCCTCGATCGACTGCCGCACTTCCTGGAGCCCGGTCGTTTGCACATGTCGGACGACGACGATGAACCCAGGCCCGAGAAAGATCAGAATCTCACCGAGCTCGACCACTTCCTCGGTGTCCACGTAGCGGGCCGGCTTCAAAACAAGGAGCACCGAGTCGTCGTAGGTTTCGAGCTTCGGCCGTTGGTGCGCCTTGATGGCATCTTCCACCGCGAGCTCGTGAAGATCGAACTCTCTCCTCACCACTTCGAACTCCTCGGGAGTCGGCTCGTGAAGCCCAACCCAGACGAACGCGTCGTCGCTCCGACTCTTGCGGAGGGCCTCCTCCGGTGTGAACTCGCCCGCCACCCGGCGCCCATTCTTGTAAACGGCGCAGTCGACAATCATGATGCTCTCCCCCCTCTACTCTTAGAGAGGCGATCGTATCACCTGGCGTCGTGGAGCGGAGTTTTGTTGGACGTTTACGTACCTGGCGGCGTCGCAAACCCGTGCTGATCGAAGACGTAGTCGTCGAAGGCAAACATGTAGACGTGGTCAAGGCTCTTGAAACGCCACTGATTCCGGTGATTGTACACGATGACTTTCGGAAGAACCGACCCGTCCAGCCGCCAGCCATCGGCTCCGCGATGGAAGAACCACGGTGCCCGCAAGTGATCGGGGTCTTCGGGAAAAAGAATCACCGCGCGATCCCCTTGCTGCCGGATCATCGGCGAGTGGCCGTCGTACAGGTTGGCCAAATGCTTTTGGCCGGCGTCGGTGTTGGGCCGCTTCCGCAAATGGACTTGGGTGGCCTCGTCGTAGAGTCCAAGGGAGGTATCCTTGATGAGCCGCCCATTGACTTCGAGAAAGCGCGCCCAAGCCTCGCCAGGCGTCGGCTGCGGTCCGAAGTAGTCTTGGAGAGATGCGTCTACCGGCTCGGCTGCCTCAGGCGGGCCTCCTTCGAGATCGACTTCGGTCTCCACGCCCGCGCCGCCGGCACGATAGCGGCCGACATCTGGACGGGCCTCTAGAGGATCATAGGCGTGCCCGCGGATCTTTTCGTAAGCGCGCCGGGCCAGAAGCTCAACCGTCGCCTCGACACCTTCTCCGATCATGTTGCTCTCGAAGTAGGGCACCAACTGCTCGTCTTCGATGATGGAGATAAAGGTATCGGTAAAGATATCCTCGAGGTCGTAGCTCACCGCGAGCCGTACTCGCTCCTCCGACGCGGCTACCACAAGGAGCACGCCGCGGTTCGCCCGCGTTCGCTCACCGACCTCCCAATCTTCGAAGAGCTCCTCGGTGAAGTTTCCGATCGAGTGCCCTTCGAGCGAAGGCATAGATAGCGCGAGGATCTCGATATCGGTCTCCCTAAGAAGCGCCGCGAGAGTCTGGTTCATTCGATCGAGGGACTCGCTATGCACCAGCCCGGCACCGTCTAGAACGAAGGAGCCGCCCTAGAACGAAGGAGCCGCCCGGGGGACGGTCCGGCCGCAGCGGATCCTCAGTCGGGGTGCAGCCGGTACAGAGCAGGGCGACGGCGCCCAACAATCCCGACAATCCCGACAATCTCAACAGGGGGAGCCATCGCCGCCCGTTTTTTCGCGTGGTTCCAGGCATTTCGAGACACCTCTTGTGTTTGTGATGGTCTAAGGATTTTGGTTCGATCTGCTTCTATTATAACGCGTTGCGCAACCGCGACTTCAGGCCGGCGGCTGGCTGCGGGGATTCCACCACTTCCCAAGGCTTTCGCGAGTGGCTATATTGGCGCCCGATGTCTTAGTGCTATTCGTACTCGGAGGTTCTCGATAAAGTACAGAATTCGCATTCATATCGCGGAGGTGGACGATAAGAACAAGGAAAAAGATCTGGGAGCTTGGCCAGAGTACGTGGCCGACGCAAGTCACATGCAAGATGCTCTGGATCTTTGTAGCCTTGTTTCCGAGCAGGTGAGCTCGTTCCTGTTTCCCAAGGAAAGAGCAAGCTAGGGAAGTTCTTCTCTACGCCGTTCGTCCCATCGTCTCTAGCAACATCTCGACGAATAGCGGCTCGTCGGCATCGAGCGCCACGTAGGCATTACGTTCTTTGGCGCTTCGCGGCCGTGTGTCGACGACCGTTTTGCCAACCGTCAGTTCGCCATGAGTCTCGACGTCGACGTGTGCGTACACCGTAGAAATCACCGAGGAATTGACGATCGAAGCAACCGCGAGCGCGTCGTGAACCGGGGCCGCGGGTCGGCCCGATGGTTGGAACTCAAGGTATCCGCGAACCCGTCGCTCGGTAAAGATAGCCGCGGCCTCCCCCGCCGGTGTGCCTAGCGCCCGGAGTTTCTTGCAGTCATCGAGAGAAACGAGCGCTCGGTGAGTCGCATCCAGCGGCACCATCGTCACTTTCTTGATCCCGCTATTGAGTACAATCCGGGCGGCCTCCGGATCCGCCCAAACGTTGAACTCCGCGGATGCGGTTACATTCCCGATCTCATGTACACCGCCCATGATCACGATTTCCGGGATGTTCTCCACGATCCCCGGTGACTGTTTGAGCGCCATCGCGACATTAGAAAGCGGTCCAACCGGGACCAAAATGATGTCCTGGGCCTCGGGCCGCGAGTAGGTCTCGATCAGGAAATCGACGGCGTTCATCGCCTGCTGTTTCGACTTCGCAGGCGGAAGCTCCAAGTACCCACCATGGATGGTCCCGCTCGTCATGCTGCTGGTCCGCTCTTTGCGAGGCACCGGAAAGTCTGGACGAAAGATGGGCGTCGCCATGCCTTCATAGACTGGAACGTCCACGCCGATGTAGTCGAAGACGCGGAGAGAATTTTCGGTGCAGTACTCGACGGGCACGTTCCCATTCACGGTGGTGGCCGCAACGAGCTCGAGATCGGGATGAAGCGCACCAAACATGAGGGCCACCGCGTCGTCGGTACCGGTATCGACGTCGAGGATGATCTTCTGACGTCCGCCCTGACTCACTCGAGCGCGTGACTCTCCGCTCGCTAGCCGGGCCAACCCGCTAGATGCACCAACGATGCCCGCCGCCTTCAAGAACCCGCGTCGTGACCAATCAGAACTTCCCATCTCCGGCCTCCCTCTTCGCTCACAAGTCACCGATCTAGTGCTCGCTAACATACTCCGACTAGGGCGACAAACAAAATCCCTTAATCAATCACTTCCGGGTCGGCTTATCCTGACCGTGCACCTTGGACGGAATCCACTTGCCCGGCGTGTCGTGAAGGTGTGAAACTGCGCGACCAGAAGAGTGAGCGCCTTCAGAGATCTTTTCCCCCAACCCAAACCCATCATCGGCGTGATTCACCTCCCCGCGCTGCCGGGCTATCCAGAATCGCCGGGAATCGACCGAGTCATCGAAAAAGCGCTCGGTGATCTATCGGCCTTCGAGCAAGGGGGGGTCGATGGTGTGCTGGTCGAAAACTTCAGCGATCGCCCCTTCCGAGCCCAGGCCAACCCGGAAACCATTGCTGCCATGACGCGGGTGACCCTGGAGTTGGTAGTGGCCTCCAAGAAATCGGTGGTGGGCGTGGAGATTCTCCTGAACGATCCGAAAACCTCGCTCGGTATTGCCCACGCCACCGGAGCCGCCTTCATGCGGACGGACTTCTTCGTGGACCCCATGGAGCGCCCGGAGTTCGTCGGTCAGATGAAGATCGATCCGGAAGGCCTGATGGCCTATCGGAAGTCCATAGGTGCCGACGATGTGTTGATTCTCGCCGAGATCCAAGTAAAGTTCGCTCGGATGATGGTGGAGCGTTCCTTGATTGAATCCGCACGACTCGCCGCCGAGCACCACGCCGACGCCATCGGTGTCACCGGAACAGCGACCGGGGATCCTTCGGCAGTAATCACAGTGGAAGAAGCCAAGCGAGGAGCCGGAGATTGTCCTATCTTGGTGGGCAGCGGCCTACGGCGCGAGAATGCAAAGGAGCTTCTCAGCGCGGCGGACGGTGCCCTCGTGGGGGCGAGCCTCAAGACGGGTGCGCGAGTCGACGCCCGGAAAGTAGCGGCGCTCGTCGAAGTCGTTCGAGCCCTTGATAGAGCGTGACGAAAGGAGAAACTCGCATTGCCGTTGGTGAAGACGATCCTCGACAGCCTTGGCTTCGAGACCATGTTCGCTGTCGGGGCAGGTGTATTCGTAGTAGGTACGGTGCTTTTCATTGCCGAGCTGAGCGGCTACGAGATTAGAGTATTACCTCCCGGTATTCACCGCACTGGTCTCAGGTGGGACGCCATGGCGGTGATGCAGGTTTCCATCACCGCGGCCATCTTCGGCGCCGGACTGGTGGCCACCGCCGGCATTGTCTTCTTGCCCGGCTTCGCTTATCTCCGCCCTGCCCAGGCCTTCGTCGCGGTCTTCGGTATCCTGTTCGGCGTTCCCGGCGCTCTCGGATGCGCCCTGGGAAACCTCATCGCGGATCTGTTCGGCGGCTATCTGACACTGGGCTCGGTGGCTGGGTTCATCGGCAACTTCCTCAATGCCTATATCATCTACCGGTTCGTCAAGACCGCCGCCCATGCGGATCTCAACAGCATTGGTGATGCCGTCCGCTACGCGGTCGGGACTATCCTCGGAGCCCTGGTCATCGGGTTCTATATCTCGTGGTGGCTCGATTTGTGGCACATCGTGCCAACCGCGGCCGCTTGGACCGTCAACTTCGGTCACATCATGTTGAACTGCACTCTCACGGTCTTGACCCTGGGCTATATCCTGACCAAAGCCTTGTTCCCTTACGTCAAGAAGTGGAACATGTACTGGGAAGATCGCCAGACCGACCGAGCCAGGAATGCCTAGCCCCATACTGCTGGTCGAAGACCTCTCCTACAGTTACCCCAATACCGGTCGCCGAGTGCTTGATTCCATCAGTTTTTCCATCCAGCAGGGGGAGTTTGTCGGACTGATTGGGCCCGCCGGAGCCGGAAAGACCACCCTCGCCTTGGCCTTGACGGGACTCGTTCCGCAGACGCTGGGCGGAACGCTCGACGGCCGGGTACAGATTGCCGGCAAGGACACTCGTGAAGAGTCGATGTCTCGCCTGCTCTACGGCGAGGAAGGCAGTGCCTTGGTCGCGATCACGTTTCAAGATCCGGAAAGCCAGATCGTGGGACTGTCGGTGGAGGAGGAGCTGGCCTTTGCTCTCGAGAACATTTGCCTGCCGGCGACGGAGATCGAGCAACGGATCGGACAGGTCCTCGAGCTCCTCAATCTGGAGCCATATCGCCACGCTTTCCCCCCAAGCTCTGTCCGGAGGTGAGAAGCAGCGAGTAGCGCTCGGTGCCGCCCTGGCGCTTAAGCCCCGGCTCCTCATCCTGGACGAGCCCACCTCGGAGCTCGATCCGGTAGGCAAACAGGATATCTTTCGTATCGTCGAGACGCTCAAGCGTGACACCGACGACGTCACCGTGGTCATGATCGAACACGAGGTAGAGGAACTGGTCAAGTATTCCGATCGACTCCTGGTCTTAGAGCGGGGCCGGCTGGTGATGGATGGCAGCCCCAGAGACGTCTTCTCGCGCACGGCTGAGTTGGAGGCCATCGGCATACGTCCACCGGAAGTGACCACGCTCGGCTTCTTGCTGGCCGAGCGTATCGGTCAAGAGAAGAGAACGCTACTTACCGAGGCGGAGGCCATAGATAGTTTGGCGCCGAATCCGGCGAGGTAATGGAGCACGTGCCTAACACGGGCGATCCGCTGGTCGTCGTCAGAGACTTGTTGTTCGGGTATGACTCCGTCCCGGTGCTCGAACAGATCAACCTCGCCGTCTACCCCGGCGAGTTCGTCGCCTTGATCGGCCAAAACGGTGCCGGAAAGACGACCTTGGCGAAGCATTTCAACGGCATTCATAAACCCGGTTCGGGCTGCGTCCTGGTGAAGGGACTGGACACGCGCCAGCAATCGGTCGCCGAGCTGGCGGTCCATGTCGGTTATTGCTATCAGAATCCAGATCATCAAATCTTCTCCGCCACGGTCGGTGAGGAGCTCGAGTTTGGTCTGCGGAACGTCGACCGCACCGGCAGCGACCATTCCGGTCGCCTGCAAGACATCATGCAGACCGTGGGCCTCGATCGTTCGCTGGACGAATACCCCTTCTCACTGTCGAAAGGTGAGCGACAGAAATTGGCGGTCGCCTCTATTTTGGCGATCGAGCCCGAGCTCCTCGTCGTCGACGAGCCCACCACCGGCCTCGACTGGCGAGGCGGGGTCGGGATGATGGAGCTCATGCGCCGCCTGAACGAACAGGGACACACCTTGGTGATGATCACACACGACATGAGACTCGTCGCCGACTATGCCTCCCGTGTCGTGGTCCTTTGCAAGGGAAGAATCTTGCTAGACGGACCGCCCCGAGACGTCTTCGCACAGCCCGATGTACTGGCGCGCACTTTTCTCCGGCCACCCCAGATCACCCGCCTCGCTCAAGCGCTGGCACCTTTAGGCATGGATCCCGGGAGCCTCACCATCGAAGAAACGGCCTCGGCTTGGGTGAAACTTGTGAACCGCAGGCAGGGCCGTGGCTAGTTCCTTTCGGTTGTACCAACCCGGTGACTCCTTCCTTTACCTGGCCGATCCACGGACCAAGGTCATCGGGGTGCTGGTGACTTTCGCCCTCAGCGTGCTCTTCAGTTCCCCTTTCATCCTCGGTCCCGTTCTTGTACTTGTCGTGTTCTTGGGCCTGGCGGGCGGCATTCCCCCCCACCGAATCCTAAAACTGATGCAAGGGCTCGCCGCCCTTGCCGCGATCTCAGTAGTCATGTGGCCACTGTTCTTCAAGCACGGCGAGCCGCTCTTCCAACTGGGTCCGTTTCAAGTGACCGATTTGGGGATCGGTTTCGGCGTGGCCATGGCCTGTCGCATCTTGGTTATGATCCTGGCATCGACGACGCTCATGTATTGCACAACGCAGCGCGACCTCGTCCTGGGTCTCAACCGGCTGGGGTTGCCTTACAAGGCGAGCTTCGCCTTCGCGACCGCATTCCGGTTCCTACCCACCATGATTGGCGTCGGACAAACGATTCTAGAAGCGCAGAGGGCGCGCGGCCTCGAGCTCGAAAAGGGTGCCCTCATGAAACGACTCAAGAGCTATGCCGCTATCATGGCACCCGTGATCATCGAGTCGATCCGAGTGGCTCATCAGTTGGCCTTATCGGTGGAGGTGCGAGGATTCGACGCGCGGCCGCATCGAACGTCTCTGCGCGAGCTCACTTATTCAACAGGCGACCGGCTGGCGCTTGTCGTCATGGCGATCCTTCTCGTGTCGGCCATCATTACACGAAGCCTGGGCTACGGCGTCATCGCCGCGAATTAATAGGAGCGACATGCTGCAAGTCATAGCGGGAGGATTCACGTTGGACGACACGGTGCTGCTCGACGACCGAGTGGTCCGCAAAGCACCCGGCGGCAACGTGCTCTATGCGGGCGTCGGAACGCTCTTGGCAGGTGCGAAGCCAGCGCTGCTGGCACTGGTGGGTAAAGACTATCCACAAGAGAATCTGGATGCGCTCGCCGCCGCCGGATTCATGCTAGACGGTTGCCCCCGTGTCGACACGCCGTCCCTGCACGTGTGGGCGCTCCACGAGGGTGCGAATCAGCGCCAGTTGGTCAACTGGCTGGACTCCGGTACCAACGAACAGATGGACCCTCGGCCCAAGCACATCCCGCCTCACTACTTCGAGGCCGAGGCGCTTCACATTGCAAGCATCCCGGTGTCGAGCCAGCAAGCGCTGGTAGAAGAGTTTGCCTCGAGAGTGATGACGGTTAGCGTCGACGCACCTCATGTCCCTCTTGACCGGGCCGGCCGCGAACGGCTCGAAAGAGTGCTGGCGAGTGTGACCGCTTTTCTCCCCAGCCGGTGGGACGTCGAGCCCTCCCTGGAAACCTGTCGCCGCCTCGGCGACTTTGGCCCCGAGGTGGTTGCGATCAAGATGGGCGACGAGGGATCGTTGGTCTGGAGCCGCGAGACCGAGACCGCTTGGCGCGTCCCCATCTACCAAACGGAGTCCGTCGACATGACGGGTGCGGGAGATGCCTATTGCGGTGCTTTCTGCGGGAACTATGCACGCACCCGCGATCCGAAGAACGCCGCGGTCAGCAGGACCGTCGCGGCTTCGTTCGTGGTCGAAAACCTCGGCGGCCTCCACGCGCTCGGGACTCCGGAGGCAGCCGTCGACGCGCGCGCGAAGGAAGTGCGCGAACGCATCGTCGATCTATAGAGAATATGGGAGACAACGGGGCCATGAAACATCAGATCCACTCCATGATGCTCGAAGACATTCACCATCAAGGTGAAAAAGTAGCCGCCGAGCTGCCGGTCATCGAAAAGCAAATAACCGATCTTGGAGCAAAAAGTCCCCTTACCGATGCGCGACGAGTTTTTTTTGTCGGTTGCGGTGATTCGTATTACACCGGCATGGCCGCCCGGCTGGCCTTTCAAGAGTGGATCGGACTCTGGGCGGAGGCGATCGAATCCCTGGAGTTTCGGTATCTAGCCGACCGCCTGCCCGAGGGAAGTCTCGTCATCGGCATATCGGTGTCGGGGCAAGTGGAAAGAACCTTGGACTGTCTCTTTCGCGCAAAGGAACAAGGTGCCCTCACCCTCGGCATTACCGGCACGCCCAAGAGCAAGATCTATTCGGTCGCGGAGCACGTGACCGACATGGGAATCAGAGTACGGGAGCCAGGACCGGTGCCCCAGACCGTCTACTTTCTGGCGAACATCGTGACACTTTATCAACTCGCCCTATCACTCGGTCTCAGCAAAGGGACGCTTGCCGCCGAGGAGGCGCAGACCACACGTCGGTCACTTTCCGATGCCTTGGGCAAGGTCCGACAGGTGGCCGAACACAATCAGGACAAAGTGATGGAGTACGTGGAGACCTTGAACGCCCCGCAACCTCTCGTACTCGTCGGCGGCGGACCCAATTGGGCCACCGCGCACTTCGGCGTCGCCAAGTTATTGGAAGCGGGCCTCGTTCTCGGGGTCACCCAGGAACTGGAAGAGTGGGCCCATGAGCAATACTTCCTCACCGGCCCGGAGCTCCATACCCGTATTGATTGGGGCAGAGGGCATCCTGCAGGACCGGCTTGGCCCCACGGCTCAGGCGGTCCGCGACCTCAAAGGCTCCTTGGCCCTGGTTGTCCCAGAAAAGACAGACCTTTGCGTCGAGGCCACCAGCGTTTGGGAGTATCCGACCGGCGTGCCGGAGCCGTTGAGTCCCATCCTCACCAAGATACCGCTCGAGCTCCTGGCTTTACTCGCTAGCAAAATTCCTGGACCGACGTCCCTTTGACTATGACAACCCAACCCGCAAGTCCGTCGTAGAACGGACGATTTGTCGCGATGGAGAGAGCGCCGAGATGGTGAACCGTCGTCGCAGGGGGCCGAATGATAGTGATGGCTGACGCAGGGGAGCCGTCTACAAACGCGCGCCGCAGTCCTTGCAAAACTTGGCGCCCGCATCGTGTCCCTCGCTGGAACAGCTCGGGCAGGCCTGCGTGCTGACGGTCGGCTTCGAAGCCGCGTGCATCTCGACGCTGACGATTCCCGTGGGTACGGCGATGATCCCGTAGCCGAGGATCATGATAACGGTGGCGAGTGTCTTTCCCAAGACCGTTTGCGGCGCGATGTCTCCGTAGCCCACGGTGGTCATCGTCACGATGGCCCAGTACATGGACTGCGAGCCGCGGCCTCGGCGGGACAACAATACTGACTCCCCGAGCCATCCTAGAAATCTGAATATTGCACGAAAACCACCACCGCCGGGCACTTTCTGATAGAATGGGCGATTCCAGAGGGGTATACGGTATGCACGAAAATGGCGCCGCTGCCAAGAGGATCATCGGCTACGTCGACGAGCACCAGGACGCGTTGGTGTCCCTATTCTGCGAACTGGTGCGCCTACCCAGCGTTTTCCCCCCGGGCGAGTACGAAGCCCTCTCGGAACGGATGAAGGAAGAGCTAGAGGCCGCCGGGGTCCGGACCGATTTCATCTGTGCCCCCAAGGAAAAGGTCGAACAGGTAGGGCTCGAGTATCCTCGACCCAACGTCGTGGGTATGATCGACGGCGCGAACAACGGCCCTGTCTTGATGTTGGGCACCCACATGGACGTCGTCGATATCGACGATCCCGACGACTGGCAATTCGACCCCTTCGGGGGCACGGTTGACGGTGGGAGAGTTTGGGGACGAGGAACCTGCGACGCCAAGGCAGCCATGGTGGCCCAGGTGTTCACCGCCAAAGCGCTTCGAGACCTGGGGGTCCAACTCAAGGGCAGTCTCATGCTGATATCTTCGGTCGACGATGAAGGGCGATTTGATCACCTCAAGTGGCCCGGCATGACGTTCCTGGCGGAGCAGGGTCTCGAGGACGCCGGTTATCCCCTACCGGACATGATCATCAACGGCGAAGCATCAGGGTTGGAAAATATCTGTGGCTCTTTCAAAGGCAGGCTCATCCTCGAGCTCGAGATCGTCGGTGAGACCGCCCACGCGGCCACTCCCTACGGCGTCAACGCTATCGACAAAGCGACAAAGTTCATCGAAGCCTTAAAAGGAGTCGAGCTCAAGGAGGGACCGCGGCAGGGAAGAGAAAGCCTCAATGTCGTTGCGGTGGAGGGTGTAGCCAAACGCTTCGGAGACATACCGAATTCATGCAAGGTGGGTCTAGAAATTCGGGTGGTGGCTCCGTACTCGACGGAAAGAATCCGCGGTGAGATAGACCGGATCATCGAGGAGCTGCAGAAGTCGGATCCGGACTTCAAGATCGGCAATGTAACGGTTTTCAGCGAACGGCAGACCTTCGAGATCGAAGAGGACGGTCCCTTGGTAACGTCCATCGAAGACGCCGCAAAGGCGGTGGGCATCGACGCCGCGTATGGCTCGATTGTCGGATCAGGCGAGCTTCAGCCGTTCCTGGCGCGAGGCATTCCCGGCGTCACCTATGGGCCGGGCCATATTTCTCGGGTCCACCGGGCGAACGAGTACCTGACGATCGAAGAGCTAGTGAATCAGACGAAGATCTACGCTATTGCCGCACTGAATGTATGTGGCTTTGAACTATCCTGACCCCTCACTGGCTACGTTGATTGATAGCTACACGCTGTTTTGGCGTCCATCATGAGCTCGACATCTAGTTGACGCCTGGCCTTCTCCCCAGAGGGGAGAGGGAAAAAGGGAACAAGAGCTTCTCAGGCATGTGGCGCGCGAACACGACCATCCTGTTCGTCCTCGCCGGCGTCCTCACCGCCATCGGCCTCGACACGAAGCCGTGGCCCTTCAACAACTATCCCATGTTTGCTCACACCGTCCGGTCGTGGCCCGTCTACTGGGCGCGAGGGGATGTCGCCGCCCATCTTGCCCTGATCCCACTCGGGGTCGACGGCGAAGAACCTCAGCGAGAGCACGCCTTAGAACCGCGGCATCTGTCACCCCACCACACGGTCGGGACCATGATGGCTTTCAACAAGATGTTGGGGAATTGGCAAGGATCTATCTTTCCAGGCTCGCCGGCGGAGCCCGGCGTGGCCGACCTCAGGGCAAGGGCCACCGAGCGGGAGGCCATCCTACGCAAGGCCCTCCTCGACCTGAAGGAACGCTACAACCGGCGTCGCCCGCCAGAGGAGCCTCCCATGATCGGGATGAGGCTCTATCTCATGAAGCGCGACTACTCGAACCCCGAAACGCTCTCCTTGAGTGATGCGGTGGAGCGCGGGCCAACACTTCCCCACCGTGTACTGATCTTCGAGGTCATGCCGGATCCATCTCGATGATGAGTCGAGCCCTCACCCGGCGTCTGAGCTCGTTGACCAGGGTCTGGAACAACCTCTGGTTCCAGCCCTGGGGGCCCGAAAATCTGGGCCTCTCTAGAATGCTGGTGTCGGGCCTCTTTCTCTGGTCTCATCTATCGTGGGATCTCTCCGTTTGGACGGAAGTTTCCGACGCGTTCTGGATACCGATCCCTCTCTTTCGCGCGCTCGGGCTCGACATCCCCTCGGCTTCCGCCATTAGGCTCCTGCAGCGCATTTTCCTCGTCTCGCTGACACTCGGATTTGTCGGCTTGTTTACGCGAACCGCCTTCGCGATCTCGTGCTTCACTTGGCTCTATGTCTTCGGCGTGCGCCAATCGTTCGGCTCCATCGCTCCCGCGGAAGGACACTTCATCATCATGTTCGGCATCTTTGCCATGTCGCGGTGCGGGGACGCGTTTTCCATCGATAGCTTGATCCGGCGGATGCGAGGCGGACCCAACCACGTTGCCGAGGAGGTGCAGCGGGGAAGCTACTCCTGGCCGGTGCGTCTCATGCAATTTCTCTTCGTATCGGTGTTCTTCGCGAGTGGCGTCGGGAAAATGCGTCTGGGCGGCCTCGACTGGATCTTCTCGGACAACCTCGCACTCACCGTTCAGGTCATCGACCTGGGGCCGCTCTCACACTGGATCGCCGGGAAAGTACTCATCGGCCAAATCCTCGGCGCAGGGGCGGTGACGCTCGAGCTACTCTCCGTCGTCGCTTTTTTCAGTCGGCGTGCCAGCATCGTGATCGTTCCGTGCTTGTTGCTACTCCAGATAGGCTTCG
This sequence comes from Candidatus Marinacidobacterales bacterium, assembly GCA_965219415.1. Taxonomy (GTDB): domain Bacteria; phylum Acidobacteriota; class Vicinamibacteria; order Marinacidobacterales; family DATDRI01; genus CBDCNP01. The sequence continues at coordinate 3,223,730 of CBDCNP010000002.1, read as the reverse complement.
CGGTGACGATGCGCGCACTCTTTCAGACGTTTTTTCTGACCTACGCGTTTTGGATTCCCTGGGATCGCCTCCTCGACATGGCTCGCGGCGGGCGGCCGAGGCGTAGGACGCTGGCCCGGCTTGTACTCGCCCTCCTGTTAGCCACGTTCGTGGGCTGGACGGCGGTTCTTCCCTGGGTGTTGCGTTGATCCTCGTCGGATAAGGTATAAACGAGTCATGTGGCAGGCGAACGCGACCATCCTGATCGTTCTAGCGAGCATCCTCACTGCAATCGGTCTCGACGCGAAGCCCTGGCCCTTCAACAACTATCCGATGTTTGCTCATACGGTGAGCTCTTGGTCCACCTACTGGTCGAGGGGGGACGTGGCGGCACACCTCGCTCTGTTCCCAGTCGGTGTTGACGGCGATGGCAAAGAGCACGTCGTGGAGTCAAGGCACGTGACACCCCAGTACCCAGTCTCGATGATGATGGCGTTCAACAAGATGCTGGGGAATCGACGGTCGGGATCCATGTTTGCGGGAGGGCCGGCGAAGCCCGGTGTCGCCGATCTGAGGGCGAGAGCCAAAGCCAACGAGCTCTTGGTACGCAAAGCCTTGCTCAACATCAAGGATCGATACAACCAGAACCGAATGGCCGACGAACCCTCTCTGGTTGGGATGAGGCTCTACCTTATGAAGCGGGATTTCTCGGATCCTGCCACCCTCTCCTTGACCGACGCGATGACCCGTGCACCCTCACTCCCCCACCGCGAGCTCATTTTCGAGGTCGTACCCAATGACAATGTCAACGAGGATCCGTAGAGTCTGGAACCAGCTCTGGTTCCAACCGTGGGGGCCCGAGAACCTGGGGCTCACACGGGCGCTGGTGTCGGGTCTGTTCCTCTGGTCTCACCTGTCCTGGGATTTCTCGCATTGGCTCCAAGTCTCCGACGCATTCTGGTTGCCGGTTCCGCTCATACATGCGCTCGGAATCGACATACCGTCGACCCCGTTCGTTCAGTCGCTCCAGCGCATTTTCTTTGTTGCCTTGACCCTTGGGTTCATCGGCCTCTTCTCGCGGGCCGCCTTCGCCGTCACTTTTCTCAGCGGACTCTATCTTTTCGGAATGCGTCAATCTTTCGGTTTCGTCGAGCCAGCGGAAGGGCACTTCTTCATCATGTTCGGTATTTTCGCGATGTCCCGCTGTGGAGACGCTTTCTCGCTCGACAGGCTGGTGAGACGACTGCGAAGCCGCACCGACTACGTCTCTAAAGAAGTGGCGCGCGGGACCTACGCCTGGCCGGTGCGATTGATGCAGTTGGTGTTCGTGTCCGTCTTCTTCGCCGGTGGCATTGCGAAGCTTCGCCTGGGCGGGCCCGAGTGGTTTCTGTCGGATAACCTCGCCCTCACCGTGCAGGTCATCGATTTGGGCCCTCTTTCTCACTGGCTGGCCGGCCATGTATTCCTCGGTCAGGTGCTGTCCATTGGCGCCCTGGCTCTCGAGCTTCTCTCCCCGCTCACGCTCTTCAGCCGTCGTGCCCGGATCGTGATCCTCCCGTGCCTCTTCTTCATGCAGGTAGGATTCGCGGTCACCATGAGGGCCACCTTCCGCACATTTTTTCTGACTTATGCGTTTTGGATTCCATGGGATCGTCTGCTGGAGCTTGCCCGGGTCGAGAGTAGCCCGCGGCAGAAGCTGGCGCGAGTCGCGCTCTTCAGCATCCTTGCCGTGTTTGTGGTCTGGACGGCGGTCATTTCGCCGTTCGAGAGTAGTGTACTGCCGCTGCTGTTGCGTTAGAGTGACATGGTGAATCTGGCCACCGTACTCGAAGCAGCCTCGTTCGCGGCAAGGAAGCACCGGGATCAGCGTCGAAAGGACAAGGAAGCATCCCCGTACATCAATCACCCGCTCGGCGTCGCCAATGTCCTGGCATCCGAAGCGGGTATGACCGATCACACCCTTCTTGCCGCGGCACTATTGCACGACACCATTGAAGACACTGAGACCACTTTCGAAGAGCTGGAAGAGCGATTCGGGTCGGAAGTGCGAGGTTTGGTGGAGGAGGTGACCGACGACAAGTCGCTCCCCAAGTCCGCTCGAAAGGAACTTCAGGTGACGTCGGCGCCGACGATGTCCGACGCCGCCAAACAACTGGAGATCGCGGACAAGACATGCAACGTCCGCGACATTGCGAAGGGCCCACCGGCTGGATGGTCTCGGGAGAGGCAAGCGGAGTACGTAGAGTTCGCGACTCGGGTGGTGGCCGGGTGTCGTGGGATCAACGCCGCACTAGACCACGCCTTCGATGAAGCCGCAGCCAATGCGCGACGGAGAATTGGTGTTAACTGAGGAGTCTTCAACATGATGGAGTACGTGGACGACTTTCTCATCTTCCTGGTCTCGCTCTTCGCGATCGCGAACCCGTTCTTTACCGTTCCGGTCTTCATCAGCCTCACGCGCCACCAGAAGCCGGCGGAACGCAAACGGATTCCCCTTCGTACTTCGATGGGTGTCTTTCTCACGCTCACCATTGCGTACGTGGTCGGTGAAACGCTGTTCCGGTTCCTTTCGGTCAGCATCGCATCTCTCAGAATCGCCGGCGGGATCCTCATTTTCGGGATGGCTTGGTCGATGCTTCAAGCTCGTCGCGTCGAATCGAAACAGACCGAGCTAGAGGAAGAAGAAGCGCAGCGATCAGGAGCAAGCGATAGCGTCGCCATTGTCCCGCTCGCCATCCCGCTCCCGGCGGGCCCGGGGGCGATCAGCTTGATGATCCTCGCCGCCGCAAGAACCCAGAGCCGTGTCGAGGATGCCACCGCGATATGGGCCGCCTTCTTGGTCTCGGTTTCGATCTTCCTGGTATTGCGCTCCGCCGAGCGCATCGCGGCGGTGCTATCTCAGACCGGAATGAACGTGGCCACCCGCCTCATGGGGCTCATCCTGGCGGCGTTAGCCGTCGAGCTCATTTCGAACGGCGTCATAGAGAAATTCCCGGGATTGGTAAAATAGCGAAACGGCCTAGGCGCCACTCGTTAGAGCACCCCCGCCCGATCGTATGTAATCGTCGAACTTGGCTCCCAATTCCCTCGAAAGGGCCTCTTGTACGAGTCCGACATGAGTCAAGAAGACACTCCGCGCGAGCCGCTCGGGGTCGAACCGGTACTCCGATTTGCTCCCGTTCCGCTTGATGTCCTTAACCGCCAGGGCCTCCGCCCTATTCATCGCTTCTTGGTGCTTTTCGAGTAGCCCGACGAGGTCGCGTTCCTTTGTGACTCCGAAAGCACTCAGCTGGTCGACGAGCTCCGCCAAAGGCTCTTCATCGTCCGCGTTCTCAGCGGGCAGAAACCGTTCGAAGATGCCACGTAGGAGCTCGGTGTTGAGGGGCTCATCCAGCCCGATTTCCGTGAGATGAGTCCGATACTCCTCCCGTCGCATCAGGACGCGCTCGAACTCCAGATCGACCAGCTCGAGAAGCGCGGCGACCCGGTTGATGGCGCGGCGCACCGGCACCGGAACATGCTTCTTCCATTTGTACTGCAACAGGTGGGACGCTCCGGCCCAGATGTGTTGCGTCGCGGTTCGGATCTGGATCTCGGTGGGCATGTTCCCCAGGTTCTTCCAGGTCGGTAGAAACAACCATGTCTCGTGTGGCTTTACTTCGATGTGAATCGACCCGTACCCGAATTGGTCCGCGGAAAGGCGGTCCTCGGTGTTCTCTTCTTTTGATCACGTCGAAGGTTTCCCCGATGAGCTCACAAACGCGTTCGGCATCCCGTTTGAACATGACCACCAGGCGCACTCCCGCAAGATCGTGCATGTCGGTGAGACTCGACAGTGCCGGCCCCATACGCTTCGCTTTGGTTAGAACCGAATTGAGCGACTTGACCCGCGACTCGAGGGGCACCTCCAAAGCGATTCCGCTCTCTTTGACCAGCTCCTCGAGGTTGACGACCACCTCTCGGCACAGTCGCTCATAGAGGGGTTTCTTCTCTCGATACTCCGCCGCTATGGCTTTGTCGTCGTTGGCAGCCAATTTGAGGGCTCCTTTTCGATTCAGATGAATCGACGATAGCAGACTCCAGCGGAGCCCCGCAAGACACGACACTACGTTGCGGCTACTCCTTGGCCAGGGAAGCCTTTAGGATCTCCTCGTCGTTACGAGCAAAGATGTGTCGGTTGGCGTACGCCGGGTGGGCCCAGGCCACGGCTCCAAGCTCTCGGCGGGCGGTGGTGGCCGAGGTGGGCTTGATGAGCTCGGTGCGACTTACCTCTTCATAGCCTTCCGGCCGAAATCGGGCGATGATGAGCTCGCCCCCGGTCGTTGTTGATGAAGTATCGATCCCCGTTGCGGACGAAGTGTGCGGCGGCGTGGCGCGCTTTCTCCTTCGTCACGGCAAGACTCTCCCAGAGACGCTCGCCGGTTCTCGCATCGAGGCAGCGGAGCTGTCCGTAGGCATCGATTCCGTAAAGATAGCCATCCTGAATGACCGCGGTGTTGATAACGGTGTGAATGCGGGTCGTCTTGATCTCGCTCTCGCCGGTGCTTTTCCAAAGTAAGCTTACACCTGTATTGCCGTCGTTGATCCTCAACATCCGCGCACCATCGAAAAACGAAGAGACGAAGAGATACCGGCCCTTCGCCACGGGTGTCGAGACAGCCATTCCCATCTTCACGTCGAACGGCTCCTCCCAATAGATCGCGCCCGTCTCCGGGTCGAGGGAGCTGATGGCTTGCGAATGCCAGATGATGAGCTGACGCTCGCCGGCGATCTCGACGATGATTGGCTGACTGTAGCCAGGCTCCCAGTCCGATGAGAGAGCCCGCCAGATCTCCTTGCCGCTTTGTTTGTCGAAGGCCACCACCTTGGCATCGGGCTCCCCCGCCACCACGCAGATGACCCTTTCTCCGTCGACGAGCGGTGCGCCCGCCATACCCCAGAACGGAATCGAGGCGCCGTAGTCTTTTACGAAATCCTTTTGCCAGAGGATGTGGCCCGACACCACGTCCAGGACAACTAGCTTGCCCATGGCTTCCAACACGTAAACGCGGTTTCCGTCCACGGTCGGAGTGGCGCGCGGTCCAATGGCAAAGATCTCGTGGAGTCCGGTGTAGTCGGTCTCCCACTCCGTTTCCCACAAGATCTCGCCGCTCTGCTCGTCGAGGCAGAGAATCCGCTCGAACCCACGAAAGCGTTCGACGCGCTTGAAGTCCGACACTAAGATCCGTCCATCGGCAACCGCCGGCCCTGCATAGCCGCTTCCGATAGGAGTCCTCCAGATCACTTCGAGCCCTTCGTCTGGGAAACTCTCGAGGATACCGTCCTCGTTCCAAACTCCCCGCCGACCCTTTCCGCGAAACTCAGGCCAGTCCTCGCCCGATACCACGGTGGCCGTCCCGAACACGGAAAAGAGTGCAAGCCAAGAAACTAGTCGCATCATTCTTCGACAACTCGCCAGTGCGGAAGAAGTTTCTGTCGCAGGCAAAGTACTCTAGAGAAGTTCTCGAAGCAAGTTTTACCGGCCGCGCAGTCGTTCTGATAAGATGCGAGGACTCTCAGTGAGCCCACTGATGTCTGGAGAAGGCGCGACGCGGAAAAGAGTCGTCGAGTTCGTGGACCATCATCGAGACGAGTTGTTAAGTCTCTTCCGAGAGCTCGTCCGCATTCCCAGTGTTTTCCCTCGCGGCGAGTACGCGACGATCGCTCAGAGGATGAGGCAGGAATTCGGCGCCGTCGGAGTGCACGCCGATCTGATTTCCGCCCCGAAGGAAAGGGTCGAACAGGTGGGTTTGGAGCATCCGCGACCCAACGTCGTGGCACTCATAGAAGGAAGCGAAAAGAAACCCATCCTGATGATCGGCACTCACATGGATGTCGTCGGTGTGGGGGACCCCGACGAGTGGCGGTTCGACCCCTTCGGCGCCGAAATCAAAGATGATAAAGTCTTGGGGAGAGGCACATGTGACGCCAAGTGCGCACTGGCGGCGCAGGTCTTCGTGGCCAAGGCGATCCGAGAGCTGGGGATCGGGCTGAAGGGCAGCTTGATGCTCGTTGCCTCGGTGGACGACGAAGGGCGCCTCGAGCATCTCAAGTGGCCCGGAATGACGTTCCTGGTGGAGCAAGGCCTCGAAGAGGCGGGCTATCCCCTGCCCGATGTGGTCATCAACGGGGAAGCCTCCGGACTCGAGCGCATTTGTGGCTCATTCAACGGAAGGCTTCTCATCGAGCTCGAGATCGTGGGCGAAGTCGGTCACGTCGCCAATCGGCAAGATCTCAACGCCATCAGAAAGGCGTTAAAGTTCATCGACGCTTTGGAGCGAGTCGAGCTCAAGGAAGGTCCCGTGCAGGGGCGAGAGAGCTTGAACGTTTGCGCCATCGAGGGCGTTGCGGAACGGTTCGGAGACATACCGAAAACCTGCAAGGTGGGCTTGGGGATTCGCGTTTCGGCGCCCTACTCCACCCAGAGGTTCATGGACGAGCTCGAGAGAATCATCGAAGACATCAAAGAGAACGATCCGGACTTCCGTGTCGGGAGCGTCGACGTCTTGAGCGAGAGACAGCCGATAGAAGTTAGTGAAGACGAGCCCATCGTAACCGCGATCCGGGGCGCGGCGGAATCGATCGGCATCGAAGCCCGTTTTTCTCCCATCGGAGGTACCGGAGAGCTCGAGGCCTTTCTGACCCGCGGGATTCCTGGTGTGACGTACGGATCGGGCTCCATTTCGAGAGTGCACAAACCGAACGAATTTCTTACGATCGATGAGCTCGTGAAACAAACCAAGGTTTATGCGCTCACGGTGCTCAACGCCTGCGGGTTCCACGGGGCCTGAATCGCTCCGCCCACCACATGTCGGGCCCTCCCGCCAAATACCCCGGCCTTTCCGCCGAGCTTCGTGATCGCTCTTTCCTGGGGACACTGAAGATTTTCGGTCCCGGTGCCATCATCGCGTCGGTGACGATCGGTAACGGTGAGACGATCTTCGCGTCTCGTGGCGGCGCTATCTTCGGATACACGCTGATGTGGTGCTTCGTCCTCGGCGCCGCGATCAAGTTCGTCCAGGTCTATAGCGGTGCTCGTTTCATTACGTTGACCGGGAGGCACCCCCTCGAGAGCTGGGCTCAGCTTCCGGGGCTGCGAGGTTGGTTCGTTCCGGTCATGACCGTCCTCACTTTGGTTTGCATGCCACTCTTCCTGGGCGGAGGGTTACCGAGGATACTAGGCGATTTCACGAACTCGATCGTCGGGATCGTCGTGACTTCCGAGTCGGCTGACGGGGCCGCGCTCGAGTCGCAGGTGCGATTCGACACGTTCGCACGTATCTGGGGAACGCTCTATATCCTCGTCGCCATCGGCCTCACTCTGAATCAGACATACGGGTTCTTGGAAAGAGTCCAGACCTTCGTCGTCGGACTTCTCTTGTTCTCGATGTTCGTCGCCGTCGTCGCATCGAGCCCGGACCTGATAGCCCTGGTTCAGGGCATCTTCCTACCAAGAATTCCTCAATACGAGCCTTGGATCATGGAAACCTCGACGCTGGCCGCTCGGGACCCCTGGGTCGAGGTCATCGTCTACCTCGGCGTTATCGGTGGTGGTACGGTGGACTACTTCGGCTATCTCGGTACATTGCGCGAGAAAGGCTGGGGATTGCTGGCTCGCTCCGTCGGCCGGCACGATCGACTCCGGGATGGAGTCGACGAGTCTCCCGATAACTTGGCTCGCGGGCGATCCTGGTTGCGAGCACCCCTGATCGATGTTGGCATTTCGTTCGCAGCGATCATTACGTTCACCCTGTTCTTCGCGACGCTGGGCGCGGCAATTCTCCATCCGAATCAGATCGTCCCCGAAGCGAGTGCGCTCATAACCGAACAGGAGGCGTTCCTAGTCAGAGACAGCCAACACCCGGGCGTCCAATGGCTTCTCGGATTCCTTTACAAGACCGGGATCTTCTTCGCGTTCTTCGGGACGATGTACGGAGGGTACGAGCTCTATTCCCGTTCGGTTTGCGAGTGTCTCACTGCTGCTATCCCGAGGTGGAAGACGGTGCCGCTCGGCGTTTTCCGACGGTGGACTTGCGCGGTCTGCGGCGTCGTCGGCTTGATCCTTTTGTGGTGGAACCTAGATCCCGTCGCCGTGGTCACGCCCGCGGCCATCATTTCCGCGACGTTCACTTGTGGGATGTGGTGCTTCGCGATGCTCGGGAGCGATCGGCTGCACCTGCCAAAAGGCCTCCGGATGGGTCCTTTTCTCGTGACCGGCCTCGTCGTTTCGGGCGTCGCGTTGACCGTATTCGGCGTCTTGGGCTTCTACCTGGCTTACTTCGCCTAACCCGTGTTAGACTGTTTACAAGAAATCCCGATTCCAATCTCACACCGATTCGTTTGGCGGTCCGCCGAGCCATTTCCGCTCGACGACAAACAAGGAGGTTGCCGATGTCCACCCCGATCGGCTCGAACCGAGTAAGGTTCCTCTCGCTTCTAGTGGTTCTCGCCATAGGGCTTCTCCCCGCCTTGTCTTGCACGAGCAAGAAGCTCGACCCGCGCTGCAGAGTCGCCGCACCGTATGAGCACCGAGAAAAGATCGCACAGTTCATCAACGGCTCGAACCTGTGGGGAGCCTATCTGGACTACCTCTCCCCGGCCAAAGAGGGGGCCAAGCCCGTTGTCGAGATCGATTTGAGCTTCGAGAGAGAGATAACGCGGGAAACGAACGATGGAGATTACGATCCCGGAGTCGTACACGCCAACCTCGAGGTGAAGAATCTCGTGTCCGGGCAAACCATCCTCACCGACTACGACAAGTTTGCGATCAAGGATTTCATCTTCGGCGGTTTCGAGAACGCCACCCGTGAGGAGATCCAGGCGGCGGCGTTTGCGGCCACCGAGGAAACCGCCATGCGGTTCGTGGTCTACTCGTTGGAGATGGGTGTCATCTCAGGGATGCGAGCGGAGGGGGCGGCAGGGTCCGTCTTCATCCCCGTTCTCGAGGAGAAGATGGAAGATCAGTGGGCCGGCGATATGGCGGGAGAAGCAAAGCTCGCCATCCGCGAGATTCGGGCTCCCCTCGAGTAGCTAGCGCAAAGCGCTACTTGCGCGAGCCCCCTCTCCATCCGACCGCAGCGTAGTTTTCGCCCCAGCTCGAGGGGCCCATGGGAATACCGATGAGATCACGGTTAAACGCCGTGGGGTTCGGAAAATCGTAGAGCCAAATCACCGGAATATCCTCGGCGAGAATCTTCTGGATCTCGTAGAACATCTCTCGGCGAATGTCGGGATCGGTCTCGATCCTGACCTTTGCAAATAGCTCGTCGACGCGCGGGCTGCTGTAACCCCCGCCGTTGGTGAACGGGACCTTGCCGGCCTGCTCGGTAGTCAAGTAGCGAGCACCTCCGAGGGCCGGATCGAACTGGATTCCGTGGCCGGCCACAGCAATGTCGAAATCCCATTTGTCGTAAACGATGTCGAGGTGACTCCCCACGTCGCGCAGGTTGAGGACCATGTCGATGCCGACCTTCTTCAGCTGCTCCTTCGCAACCTCGCAGTTTCGGATGTGGGTGAGATGGCCGGCGGGGAGCTCGGTCTGGAGCTTGAATCGCACGCGTCCAGCACCCTTTGGAAAACCCGCTTGGTCCAATAGCTGATTGGCTTTTTCGACGTCGTGCGCGTAGGTCGGCTGGTCCTCGCTATACCAATCGCCAACGCCCCGGGGCATAAAACCGTCGGTGCGACGTCCGTAGCCATAACCGGCGAGCTTGTGGATCCTGTCCTTGTCGAGGGCGTAGCTCAAAGCCTGCCGCACTCTTAGATCACTCAAGGGTTTTCGCCGCAAATTGAGTTTGAGCATGCAAACCCCGGCGCCGCCCTCGTAACCCCCCGCGGTTACCGCGAACTTCGGATTCTTCTCGACGCGCGGGATCTCGTGGACCGGCGTGTAAATGGGGATAAGATCGACCTCACCGTTCTCGAGGGCCGCGATGCGGGCCGCGGCGTTGGGGACCACCTTGCTGACGATGCGGTCTAGGTAAGGTAGACCCTTCTTCCAGTAGTCGGGATTTTTCTCGACGATGAGGTAACTTCCGCGGCGATGCTCACGGAACTTGAAGGGGCCGGTTCCGACTGGTCGACGGTTGGCGGGATTCCTCAGAAAACTCTTACCCTCGTAGATATGTTTGGGCATGATCTTGGCGTGGTAGGGTCCGAGAATCTTGATGAAGACCGCCGACGGTCGAGCGAGGTTGAAAACGACGGTACTGGGATCCGGAGTCTCGATGGTGTCAACGTTGGCCCACAAGACGGCCCCCGAAGGATGGTACTTGCGAAGGATCTCCTCGATGGTGAACTTCACGTCGGCCGAGGTAAATGTTCTTCCATCGTGCCAGGTCACGTTCCGCTCCAGCTCGAAAGTGTACCGGCGGCCGTCTTCCGAGATCGTCCAGGACTTGGCGAGCCAGGGCTTGGGTTCGAGGTCTCGGTCGTACGTCAAAAGCGCATCGTACAGGGGACCGGCGGCGATCAGATCCGGATGATGGGTCGTGGCGGCGGTCAGAGACTGAATGGGGCTACTCAGAGCCACGTTGAGCACGCCGCCTCGCTCAGGTGTCTGCGCCGACATCCCCGAAGGCACCAGCAACGCGACGAGAGCTAGCTGCGTCATCCGCGTGACCATAGCGACCATAGCATTCCACAGATTTTGGTAAGATGCTCGGGCCTTGTCGGTTCGATCGAAACTCGGCCGCTACGTGGCCGCGCGGTTGCTGCAGATCATTCCGGTCACCCTCGTCATCCTGACGCTGGTTTTTCTCCTTTGCCGCCTCGCGCCCGGCGATCCGGTCTACTTCATCGGAGGGGCCTCGATCACCGAGGAGTACTACCAGGATATACGGACCGAGTTCGGCCTCGACCAGCCGCTCCACACCCAATACATCATCTATATGCAGAAGCTCCTGGTCGGCGATCTCGGGTTTTCGACGTTCTTTCAAGAACCGGTTCTAGACGTCGTTTTGGACCGGCTGCCCAATACGCTGCTCCTGACATTCACGGCGCTTCTGCTTGCCGCGGGTGCCGGGATCACCCTTGGGGTTGTCGCGGCCAAGAAGGCCCGTTCCCGGTGGGACAATGCGATCTCGATCATCTCGCTGGTGGGCTATTCGCAGCCCATGTTCTGGACTGGGATGATCCTGATCCTGGTCTTTTCCGGAAGCGGCGTTCCGCTGTCGGGCATGACCACCATCGGCTCCGACTCAACCGGATTCGCGTATCTCTGGGATTTGCTGAGCCACCTCCTACTCCCCGCGCTCACTCTGGGTTTTCACCAGATGGCCCTTTTTTCGAGGCTCACCCGCTCCAGCATGATCGACGTGCTCTCTATGGATTTCATCACCGCGGCGCGATCCAAGGGGGTTGCCGAGGGAACGCTCCTGATGCGTCATGGGCTCCGCAACGCCCTGATTCCGATCGTCACGCTCTTCGGCCACCAGATCGGTTTCATGTTCGCGGCGTCGGCCCTCATCGAGATCGTCTTTGCATGGCCGGGAATCGGAAGCTTGATGTTGGGTGCGGTTCTGTCGCGGGACTACGCGCTCCTGAGCGGAATCTTCCTCGTCGTCTCGCTGACCGTCATCGTCACCAACCTCATCACCGACCTGCTCTACTTCCGGTTGGACCCGAGGATCACGTCACCATGATCGAGACGTCTCTTTGGCGTGAGTTCAAATCGAATCGCCCTGCGGTGGCGGGCTTGTCGATCGGCATCCTGCTGATCGTTGCCGCGCTTCTGGCGCCAGTATTGGCACCGTTCGAGCCGTTCGAGCTCGGGGGCGAGCCCTTTCTCGCCCCCGAGGGTTCACACCTCATGGGTACCGACAACATGGGGCGGGACGTGATGAGCGGGACTCTCTACGGAGCCCGGACGTCGATCGCGGTGGGACTCTTCGCCGCTCTGACGTCGGTGGCGATAGGAGTTTTCCTCGGCGCCATCGCTGGATTCTACGGCGGCAGAGTCGACGGCCTCATCATGAGAGTGACCGATATCTTCATGACCATCCCGCCGTTTTTTCTCGCGGTCTTGGTAGTCGCCTTCGTCGGTGCCGAGATCCAGAACCTGATCCTTGTGATTGGGCTTCTCGCCTGGCCGGCGATCGCGCGCCTCCTACGTGCAGAGTTTTTCACGTGGAAGGAGATGGAGTTCGTCGACGCCGCCCGTCTCGGAGGCGCCGGGAATCTTCGTCTCGCGTTCAAGGAGATTCTCCCTAACGCCATCCCGCCGGTTGTGGCGGTAGCGACGCTTCAAGTTGGCTACGCGATACTCGCTGAGGCTTCGCTCAGCTTCGTCGGCCTCGGGGATCCCAACGTCATGAGCTGGGGTTACATGCTCCGGAATGCTCAGGCTTATCTGCGAAGCGGCTGGTGGATCGCGACGTTTCCGGGGTTGGCGGTATTGATGACGGTGCTGGCAATTAATCTGATTGGGGATGGATTGAACGACGCGCTGAATCCGAGAAGTAAGAAGTAGGCGGGAAACAGTTGTTACTTTTGGTTACTGGGTCCGGCCCCAGTAATCTGGGCAGATTCGAAACAGCGAATCTACCGTAGTTTGCCTCCGCACTGCGCTTTGACTTTTCGCTTCGTGCCGGGCTATTTTTCACCAAGGGTACGGTGAGTTTCATAACGCGTAAGACAGCTCCCTCATTGTCAGGGATCAAGATGCAAGTCACTTGATGCCGGACTCTTGGGATCGCATCGCAGAGCTATTTGAGACGGCGCTCAGTCTCCCTCCTGAGAGGCGGCCCGGTTTCTTGGACCAAGCCTGCTCGGGAGAGGATGCGTTAAGAGAGCAGGTCGAAGAACTTCTCAAAAATCATGACGCGGCCGAGGCAAATAGCTTCCTTGGGCATCCGCCCGCGGCGAATCGTATGAGCCTAGCCCCCGGAACCGAGCTCGGCCACTACCAACTCGTCGACCTCCTCGGTGCGGGAGGCATGGGCGAGGTCTACCGCGCGCGAGACACGAAGCTCGACCGGGAGATCGCTATCAAGCCCGGACGAACTGACCGAGAATCACGAGCGGTTTGGAAGGTTCGAGCGTGAGGCCAAGGCGCTCGCCGCCCTCGATCATCCCAACATCGTGACCGTTCACTCGATCGAGGAAGACCAGGGTACGCCCTTCATCACCATGCAGCTCGTCCGGGGCCGGAATCTATCCGAGTTGATTGCGCACAAGGGCCTTCCCTTGAAGCAGTTCTTCGAGATTGCGATTCCCCTGGCCGACGCGGTGAGCTCCGCCCACGAGCAAGGCATCACCCACCGCGACCTAAAACCCGACAATCTCATGGTGAGCGACAAAGGCCAGCTCAAAATCCTCGACTTCGGCCTCGCCATCCTGGGACAAGGACGTAGGAAAGTGGTGGGGAGTGACGCCCCTACAGTGACCAAGACCGAGGCGGGGCAGATCTGGACCATCCATCCCGACGGCAGTGGAATGCGACAGCTGACCCAAACGAGTGGAGACGCGAACCTACCGGTGTGGTCGCGCGATGGATCACTCATGGCTTACACACTCTTTCCAGAGGTACAGCCTTACGTTTTCCGCGTCGACACGGACTGGAGCGAGCAGGAACCGCAACCCTTACCACCTCTGGATGACAGCAACGAGAGGCTCTTCGTCAGAAGCTGGTCGGGGGACGGTCGTCGCTTGGCCGGGGATCGCGTCCTTGCTGGCAAGTTTGGCCGCGGTGTCGTCACCTATGACTTCGAGTCTCAACGCTACGAAAGGCTGAGCGACGATGGAAGACCCTTCGACTGGGTTGCCGATACGGATTCATGGCTGGCGTGGACCGCGACGACGATCGAGCTCATCGATAGCCGGACCAAGGATCGCCGGGAGCTGCTTTCGGTAAAACCACATCGTGTTCTGGACTGCAGCATCACTCCCGACGGCCAAACAATCTACTTCACGATAGAGACTACCGAAGCCGACATCTGGCTCCTCACCCTCGACGACGAGACTTAAAGGGCAAAGAGTTGATTCAATAGGGAAGAGACCTCCCAGCCGGATCCAGACGACTTGAAGAGCGTCCGGTGTCGCATCTGCCCCTGGTCTTCGTAAATGGCAACGACGCGGTAGCGGTCGTCTCCGAAAACCGGAAACACTCCGCGCACCGACGGAATGGGCTCGGCTTCTCTGAAAGCCCTGCCCAGATCGTAGACTTGAATGCTCAAAGATTTATCTTCGCGGGAGAGGACGATCTCGTCGCGGTGGATGGCGCCGTGGATCGTCCACGCGATAAGGATGGTACCGGGTGCTAGGAGTAGCAGAAAGATTACAAACAAGACGAGCGATTGGCCAAGTGTGTTTTCTGAAAAATCTGATAAAAGGGCGGACCCAATCCATTTGGCGGGCATCAGGAACACAAAGAAGAGGACTACGACGATGAGGGGGGTGAAAAGGTAACGCTCCAGCGGCGGCGGTGGTGAGTTTACGATGGTGACCTCTTCCGGCCGATATTCGAAGAAGGTACGAGCCCCCTCTATTTCGACAACCCCACCGGGCGGTGGGGGTGCTCGGGGAGCCCGGAGTGCAATTCCCATGACTCGCCGCGCTCGACGAGGCTTAGGTCGAAACGCAGATGGTTCCCCGGATCCGCGCAGGATAGGACTCGGACCCCATCGCGGGTCTCGGGCGTGTAAGCCAGCTCCGAGATCGGGCAAGCAAGAGCCGAGGGGTCAGCCCCTTCCTTGATGAGAAAGAGGTTCTTGATACATTGTGCCGAGAGATCCTGATCTCGCGCTTCCCCTCGCGCCAACAGTTGGGGAACGATGATCGCGGCTGCAATGCCCATGATCGCGACAAATAATTGAGGCTCGACCATCCTGCCGGACTGGTCCCTCAGTAATTTGGAAAACACGGGTTTTCACTAGGATAACACCCTCCCGCGGGTTTAGTCCCGGAAGCTCTGCCCCAGATCTATCAGTTGTTACTTTTGGTTACTCGTTCCAGACCGAGTTAAGTGGGTACATTCGAAACGGTGAATTTAACATAATCTTGGAAAACGTTTGCCAATTCGGGATTTGTGAAGATAAGTAACACGTCCAACGTCGCCCAGCCCTAGCTACTCGGCTCCTCCCAATCCTCCAAGGCGAGTCCCACGACACGGGAAAACTCCCGCGTGTTGTGCGTTATCAACGTGGCGTCGTGGCCGATCGCGGTGGCAGCGATCAGAAGATCGTTAGGGCCTATGAGATCGTTAGGGCCTATGAGCGTTCCCGCCCGTTGAAGGTCGTGGCGAATTTCACCGTAGTGGTCGGCGCATCGATCTTCGAAGGGTAAGGAAATGAACGGAGCGAAGAACCGGCTCAGGAGACGGAGGTTCTCGGCTGGACGGGAGCTCCGTCGGGCCCCATAAACCAGCTCCCCTTTCACCACCGAGCAGAGGCGTATTTCAGCAGGATGATGTTGACGCAGTCGGCTCACCAGAGGGTGAGAACTGTCGTTGAGGACTCGGATACAGGCGTTGGTATCGAGCAAGTACATCTAAAGCTCATCTCTTTCCTCGAGCTTCAAATCATCTGGTCGCGTCAAGGGCTCACCGGCCCAACCCCCGACCACGTCCGTAAAGAATCCTTCAGGCCAAGCGCCGGAGATCTCCCGTTGAACAAGCTCCCCTAGAAAACCTGAGACCGTCTTCCCTTTGGCCTTGGCTCGACGCTTCAATTCTGCTGCAACCTCCCTTGGCACATACAGATGTAGCTGCGGCATGTTCAAATATACCACATATATTCTGACGAGTTCCAATCGATTACCGTAAGAAAAATTGGCATTTAGCGGGCGGCTTGCGCTCCGATGCTTCGTCTCTTCTCCCAAGCCTTACTTGGAGCTTGAACGATTGGACTTGTTATGCTAGTATGCGTATATGAAGCGCACCACTATTACACTTTCGGATGAGCTTGCAGAGCTCGTCGAGCGCGAGGCTCAACGCCAGCGTGCCTCGGTTTCTGAAGTCATCCGCCAACTCCTGTCTCAGGCGTTTGTCGGCTCGGAGGAACAACCCCGCCAGATCCCGTGGGCGGGTATCGTGAACGACCCCAGTTTCGTTCACGGCAAGGACATCGACGAAGAGCTGGAACGAGAATGGAGCGATGATATCGATCGCGATCGTGGATAGCGGTCCGCTCATCGCCTCTGCAAACACCGCCGACCCCCAACACCGGCCCTGTCTCGCGGCACTACGGTCTCCCCGATACCAACTGGTCATCCCTGCGTTGTGTGTTGCCGAAGTGACTTACCTATTAGGACGACGGGAGGGCGCGAGGGCGGAGGCGACCTTTCTCCGCGGGCTCGAAAACTTCGACGTGGAGGCGCCAATGCCCGCCGAGTGGTCACGCGTAGCCGACCTTGTAAAACGTTACGAGAAATTGAGACTGGGAGGAACCGACGCTTCGGTCGTCGCGCTGGCCGAACGCTTCAAGACCGATATCATCATCACGCTCGACCATCGGCACTTTGGTACGATTCGGCCAAAACACTCCGACGCTTTCCGCCTCCTGCCGTAGCGGCAGTCTGCGTGCCACGTAACGTTTTGACTTTTCGCTTCGTGGCGGGCTATTTTGCCTCTAGAAAAGGCCAGCCATGTCTTTGACTCCCGGCACGAAGCTGGGCTCCTACGAGATCCTGTCCGCACTCGGTGCGGGTGGAATGGGTGAAGTTTACCGGGCCCGGGATCCGAAGCTCGGCCGGGAGATCGCCATCAAAGTGTTGCCGGAGGAGATGGCGGGCAACGCACAGCGCCGAGAGCGGTTCGAGCGCGAGGCGAAGGCGGTCGCAGCGCTCAATCACCCCAACATCGTCACCATCCACTCCATCGAAGAATCGGAGGGCGTCCACTTCATCACCATGGAGCTCGTCCGCGGGAAAACCCTCACCGACCTGATTGAGTCGAAGGGTCTGGGGTTGAAGCGGTTCTTCGAGATCGCGGTCCCGGTCCCGGTCGCGGACGCGGTGAGCTCCGCGCACGGGCACGGCATCACCCATCGAGATCTGAAGCCCGACAACATCATGGTGAGCGACGAGGGGCAGCTCAAGATCCTGGACTTCGGCCTCGCCAAGCTGCGCCCGGAGGCGGGCGACGCCTCCAACAGTGCGCTTCCTACGGCAGCCATGACCGAGGCGGGTCGCATCGTGGGAACCGCGGCGTGCATGTCGCCCGAGCAAGCCGAAGGCAAGAAGCTCGATCACCGTACGGACATCTTCTCCCTCGGCATCATCTTCTATGAAATGCTCGCCGGCGAGCGCCCCTTCAAAGGCGATGGGCCGGGCTCGTTTCTCTCCGCGATTCTTCGCGACACTCCCACGTCGGTGAGAACGCTCAATCCTGCTTGCCCTCCGGAGCTCACACGGATCGTGAAGCGCGCGCTGGTAAAGGATCCCGACCGCCGCTATCAATCGGCGAAAGATCTGAGGAACGAGCTCGACGAGCTCAAGCAGGAGCTTGACTCAGGAGTGCTGCTCAAGGCCGGGCAGGCCTCTGCCCCGTCTCGAAAGAGCTGGACCGTCTGGGCCGCGGTCGGTGCGGTGGCGATTGCGGCTGCTCTAGTGGGGTATTTCCTGAGACCCGGCGATCCCGCATCGACAGTCCGAGAAGGACAGAAGTATTACGGGCAGGTTCAGCCAGCTCACGACGAACCTCGCCCGAGAATTGTTTCAACCCTCTCGCCGGACGGAAACTGGGTAGTGTACGCCAGCGATACCTCGGGGAATTGGGACATCTATCTGCAGAGCGTAGGCGGCGAGAGGGCCATCAACCTCACCGAGGGCGTTGAGGCCGACGACACACAGCCCGCCTTCTCCCCGGACGGGGAGCAGATCCTGTTCCGCTCCGAGCGAGACGGTGGTGGGCTTTTCGTGATGGGACGCACCGGAGAATCGGTGAAGCGAGCGGCCGACTTCGGGTACAACCCCGCTTGGGCGCCGGATGGAAAGCGGATCGTCTGCGCGACCGGCATGACGTTGACCACTCGCAATCGGACTCCGAGTGAGCTCTGGATCATCGACACTGCAAGCGGCGAAAAAAAGCTTCTCACGGATGACGATGCTGCTAGCCTCATTGGTCTCCGCGCGGTCACCGCATCGCCTTCTGGTCGCTCTTCGAAGGCGCCGAGATCTGGACGATACCTGCAGACGGTGGTGAGCCCGTTCGTGTGACCGAAGATGGTTACTTCGACTGGAACCCGGTATGGTCACCGGACGGTAAATACCTCTACTTCTCGAGTGACCGTGGGGGCAGTCAAAACTTATGGCGCGTCGCCATCAGCGAGGAATCCGGCGAAGCTCTCGGCAACCCGGAACCGGTCACGAGCGGTGTGGCCGCCGAAGCTCTACACCTGAGCCTGTCCGGAGATGGCCGCAAAGTAGCCTACGTGGCTCAGACGGTGGCTTCGAATATCCACAAGGTGGATTTCGATCCTACGACCGGCGAAACACTGGGCAGCCCTGCCCCGGTAACGCGGGGATCTAATCGCTTCTTCGTGACCGATACGTCCCCCGACGGCGAGTGGCTCACCGGGCGCACGGGAAGCAAACAACAGGGCCTCTTCGTGATGCGGTCCGATGGAAGCGAGCGTCGACAGCTCACGGACGACCTGGCTAGGGACCGCGGCGCTCGCTGGTCACCCGATGGTCAGTGGATCGCGTTCTATTCGGATCGCACGGGTACCTATGAGATCTGGACCGTCCGCCCCGACGGCAGCGGGCTCCGCGAGCTCACCGATACCACCGATGACGCGGACGTCCCAGTGTGGTCGCCGGATGAATCATTGATGGCTTATACACTCTTCCCGCAGTCTGTGCCTCACATCTTTCGACTGGACACGAGCTTTCTTGAACAGAAGCCGGAAGCGTTGCCCCCTTTGGACGATGAGTCTGATGGGTTTTTTCCTTGGGACTGGTCGAGGGACGGCCGTCGCTTGGCGGGCAACCTTGTAACCTCGGGGAGGCTTGACGGCGTGGCCGTTTACGACTTCGAGTCGCAGCGGTATAAGAAGCTGAGTGATGTCGGGAACGGCCCTAAGTGGGTCGGCGACACAAATAAGCTCCTGTTTCGCACGCGACAGGAAATCGTTCTCATCGACAGCCAAACCGGGGAACAGCAGGAAGTGCTCTCGGTAAAGCCCAACCAGCTACGCGTACCTGTACCGACTCCTGATGGCCGAACCATCTACTTCACGATGGAAACTTCGGAAGCCGACATCTGGCTCCTCACCCTCGACGACGAGACTTAGCAACCCATGCGGGACCGAGTGGCGACCGATATCGGAGGCACCTTCACCGATTTCGTCGCCCTAGAAGAAGGCACCGGCCGGCTCACGCTGACCAAAGTCTCGAGCACACCGGACGCACCCGAAAGGGCGATACGCGAGTGCGTCGAGAAGGTCGAGCATGATCTCTCCGACACACAGTACCTGATTCACGGTACCACCATCGCCATCAATACCCTCCTCGAGCTCAAGGGAGCCAGGACCGCTCTGCTCACGACCAAGGGTTTCCGTGACGTCTACGAGATCGGCCGGGCGAATCGGCTGGATATGTACGACTGCCTCTATAACAAACCCAAACCGCTCGTTCCGCGGGAGCTACGGTTCGAGGTGACCGAACGAATCCGCTCCTCGGGTGACATCCTCGAGCCGCTCGATCTGGGTGAGGCAGCGTCGGTCATGGAAGAGCTCAAACGGCAGGGAGTCGCTTCCCTGGCGGTATGCCTCATCAACTCCTACGTGAACCCTGAACACGAGAAGAAGCTGGGGGAGATCGCTCGGAAGATTTGCCCCGACATGCCGGTCACGCTCTCGCATGAAGTGTTGAGAGAGTACCGGGAGTACGAACGAACGAGCACGACCTGTGTCAACGCGTACGTCGCGCCCCGGGTGACGAAGTACGTTCGAGATCTTGAAGGAGAGATTCGAAAGAAAGACTTTCGAGGCTCTTTGCTGATCATGCAGTCGAACGGTGGTGTCATGAGCCCAGAGCTTGCGACCCAGAAACCGGTGACGCTGATGGAGTCCGGTCCCGCTGGAGGGGTCGTTGGAGCGATCGGTATCGGCGAGCTTCTCGGCCACAGCAACGTGATTTCCTTCGATATGGGAGGCACCACCGCCAAGGCTTGCCTCGTCGAGGACGGCCGGGCTCAAGTCACCAACCAATACCGAGTGGGCGGCAAGAAGGGCCATCCCATCGTCATGCCGGTGACCGATCTGGTGGAAGTGGGAGCGGGCGGTGGAAGCCTCGCTTGGATCGATGACGCGGGAGCTCTGATGGTAGGTCCCCGAAGTGCGGGCTCCGATCCCGGACCCGCCTGCTATGGATGGGGTGGTCGCGAACCCACGGTAACCGATGCGAATCTCCTCACCGGCCGGCTCAACCCGAAGAACTTTCTTGGAGGAGAGATGCCGCTCGACCTCGAGGCGGCAGAAAAGGCTATCTCGGAGGTCGCAACCCGGTTTGATTTCACTGCGTCGGAAATGGCGCTCGGCATCCTCAAGATCGTGAACACCAACATGCTTCATGGGTTGAGGGCGGTCACCGTCGAGCGGGGACACGACCCCAGGGATTTCGTCCTGATCGCCTTCGGGGGCGCCGGCCCGGTCCACGCCACGTCGCTGGCGCGGGAGCTCGAGATCCCCAAGGTCATCGTTCCTCTTTATCCAGGAAACTTCTCCGCATTCGCCATGCTCCTCACGGACCTGAAGCACGACTATGTCCGAACGCTCGCGGTGGATTTCGCGGTGGCGGAACCGTCTAAAGTCGAACGCGTCTTCGCCTCCATGGAGGCCGAAGGGAAAAAACATTTGACTGCCGAGTGCATGTCCGACGAATCGGTCTCCGTGCTTCGATTCATGGACATGAGATATGTGGGTCAAGAACATAGCGTCTCGGTTCCAATTTCCGCAGAGACGTTTCGCGAGGACCTTAAGCCTCAAATCAAAGAAAGCTTCGACAAGCTCCACCAGGCGCACTACGGGGTTTCAGAGCCGAACTCCCCGGCGCAGATCGTGAACCTCCGCGTCACCGTGGTCGGCAAGGTCGAACGCCCACAATTCCCGAAGTTGGAAGCTGGGAAGAAAACCGTGAATCAGGAGGCGATGGCCGGAACCCGGAAGGTTCTTCTGGAAGAGGGCGCTCACTGGCTCGAGTGTCCGATCTACGTCCGTTCGGAACTACGCGCCGGAAATCGGCTCACCGGGCCGGCCATCGTAGAAGAGTATGCTTCGACCACCGTGCTTCATGAAGGCGACCAGGCCACGATCACCGAGCACGGTCATATCGTGATCGAGATAGGAGCCTAGAGATGGCGAAGAAACCAGACCCGATCACTCAAGAGATCCTCCGTTCGAGCCTGAACGCGGCCGCCGAGGAGATGAAGCTCAACCTCATCCGGACCTCGCACAGCACACTGATCTACGAGGTCCTGGACTTCGCGGTTGGGCTGTTCGACGCCGAAGGTCGGACGCTCGCTCAGGCTTCAGGGCTTCCCATTTTCCTCGGCAACCTGGGGGCTTCCATCACCGACGGCATCAAGACGTACGGCCTAGACGGAATCGAGCCCGGTGACCTACTCATCACCAACGACCCCTACACCACCGGTACGCATCTCGGTGACATGAGCGTTTGCTCCCCCATCTTCTTCGAGGGAAAGCTGGTCGCCTTCGCGGCCGGACGAGGGCACCTCATCGACCTCGGGGGGAAGGCCCCAGGAGGAGGCTGGTTCTTCGACACCACCGACGTGCACCAGGAAGGCATCCGGTTCAAGTCTCTCAAGCTCTTCAAGGCGGGCGAAGTGAACCAGGACATTATCTCCTTCTTCCGCACCAACACACGATTTACCGACATCGTCCTGGGAGACCTCTTTGCCTTGGTGGCGGCTTGCCGGACCGGAGAAAAACGCTTCTCGGAGATCTTGTCCAAGCTGGGCGTGGAGGAAACTTTCTCCTACGTTGAGCGGCTCATGGATCACAACGAGCGGATCGCGCGGGCAGAGATCGAGAAAATACCCGACGGCGACTATGAGGCGAGCGCCTATCTCGACAACGACGGCATCGACCTCGACAAGAACGTGCCCATAAAGATCAAAGTCGGTGTCTCGGGGGATGAAATGACATTCGATTTCTCCGAGATGCCCCCGATGGTCAAGGGTCCCATCAACTGCGGGGCGCCGTGTGCGGTGTCAGTCGCTCGGGTGGCGTCGGTTTCACTCACCACGCCTTTTCTCTTGGTCAACGAAGGAAACTTCCGGCCCATCAAGACGATTATTCCACCGGGAACCATGGTGAGTGCGATCGAGCCCGCGCCGGTAGCGGCTTACGCGATGCCGCTCGTGGTCCTCGTGGATCTGACGTACAAAGCGCTATCCGGAGCCATTCCCGATCGAGTCCCCGCCGGCCACTACGGTGCCGTTTCCTCCATCATCGCTTACGGCAAGGACGAAAGAACCGGCAAGAAATTCATCCACATCGAAGGGATCCAAGGGGGATGGGGTGGACGTTCCTTCGAAGACGGAGAGAGTGTCGTTACGTCCCTCATGAACGGCGACACGCGGAACGTACCGGTCGAGGTCCTGGAGGCTAAGTCACCGCTGGTGGTGGAGAGCTTCGGCCTACGGCAGGATTCGGCGGGACCGGGGAAATTTCGCGGTGGGCTGGGGTATGAACGAGTGCATCGCGTCCTCGACCAGGAAGCCGAGGTCAACATCTTCTTTGAAAGAAACCAATGTCCCCCGTGGGGATTGTTCGGCGGGAAACCGGGCCGTACCAACGAGTGTTTCGTCGCGACCGAAGAGGGAGCTCCCGAAGAAGTTTTGCTCAAGACGGTGGGACTGAAACTCAAACCCGGAGCTCGGATACGCATGAAGACCGGCGGGGGCGGTGGCAACGGCGAACCGTTGGAGCGTGATCCGGCGCTCGTGGAGCAGGACGTCGCGCGGGGTTACATATCGCCCGAGGCCGCCCTCAAAGACTACGGAGCGGTCATCGACGCGACGACGGGGAAACTCGATGCAAAGCGGACGGAAGAGGAGAGGGGAAAGCTGAGGCCTGCACCATGAAGCGCCGGGACTTCATGCAGGCCAGTTTGTTAGGGGTACCCGCGGCCGCCTTGGGGAGCCTCGGCAGTAGGTTCGGTCCTGGGCCGCAGTCGAAACGTTCCAAATTCGAGATGACGACGGAAGAAGCCTTCGACGCCGCGGAAATTTCGGCGTACGAAGGCAACCACCCTGCGGTTTATCAGTATACATCGACGAGCATCGAGAAGCTCATCTGGAGCACATCCGCCGCTGGTTACGCCAACCCTCGGACAGTGCACAGGGCAATGGGATCGAAGAGATGGCGACGATGGTCCGCGATGATTTCCGCGGGCTGGGATTCAAGGAAGCCGAGCTGGTGCCGACTACCGGGCATCCCGGTGTGTGGGGCTATTACGACGCCGGGGCAAAGAGAACTATCGCCGTCTACATGATGTACGACGTCGTCCCCGCGGTGGCCGATGAATGGCGGGTCGCTCCTTTTGCCGGCGAGCTCATCGAGATGGGGGAGCTCGGTACGGCGATCATGGCTCGCGGCGCAGCGAACCAAAAGGGACCGGAGCGCGCTTTCCTAAACGCGGTGGAATCCATTATCGCCGCGGAGGGCAATCTCCCGGTCAACCTGATGATCGCCGCGGAAGGCGAGGAGGAGATCGGCTCCCGTAGCTATGCGCAGATCATCGACCGTTACGGAGAGCGCCTCAGTGAAGTGGTCGGTGTCATTTGCCCTCACAATTCGCAAAACGCAGAAGGCGCGGCGACGTTGAGCTTGGGAATGAAAGGATGGCTCTACCTCGAGCTGGAAACGACCGGTAACGCTCAGGGCGGCCCAACCGTGGATGACATCGGGGGTTGGTTCAAATCGATTGTCGACTTCCCCACCTGGCGCCTTGTGCAAGCCCTCTCGACTTTGACGTCACCCGACGGGAACACCATTGCCGTTCCCGGCTACTACGACCCGATCCAGCCTCCCAATACAGAACAACAGCGCCTCATCAACAGCCCTCAACTAGAGGGTTTCTTCGGTCCCAATGGCGAGTTTACTCAGTACACCGACTTAGGCGTGAAGAGATGGATCGGCGGGAGCCGAGGCAAGGAAACCTTCACTCAGTTTCTCTTCGACACCACGCTCAACATCGACGGTATCTCTTCCGGCTACGTGGGCCCGGGCGCCAATTGCATCTTGCCCAGCCGAGCGGTGGCCAAGATCGATTCGATGCTGGTGCCGAATCAACGTCCGGAAAATGCCTTGAAGTTGATCCGCCGACACCTCGATGACAACGGTTTCGGCGATATCGAGATCAGGATCCTCGCTTCGTACCCGCCCTCGCAGACCACGGTCGAAGCCCCGCTGGTGCAAAAGGCGATCTCCGTCTACAACAAATACGGAATCACTCCGGCGGTATGGCCCCGCTTCGGCGCGAATGCGCCGTTCTATCAGTTCACCGAAAGACTCGGCTTACCTTTGATCTTGGTGGGTCTCGGACACGGTGGCAATCTGCACGCACCGAACGAGTACATGCTGGTCGACCCGAAGCCAACGTCGCCCTCCTCGCACTCTTCGGTCGTCGGGCTGCCAGGGATCGAGAAGGGTTATGCCGATCTGCTCTATGCGATGGGCGTCGCGTAGAGACTCATCCCTCATCTGGCCAGAAGGGCCGCCACTTCTCTTCCGGTGACGGCGGGGTCGCGAGGCTCATAGCCACCAGGGAGATTACCGAAGCCGCGACGGCCGGATAGATGATGTAGCTATAGCCCAGGTTCGTGACCCCCAATGCATTGAGTACCGCGTAACCCATCGTTACCGCCATACCCGCTGCGACGGAGACTGTCCCCCCAAGGGCCGTGACTCGCCGCCAAAGGAAAGCCGCCAGGAGTGCCGGGGTGACCGCAGCACCCACCATCGTATAAGCGTAAAGGGCCATGTCCAGGATGCTGTCGAAGAAAGATGCGATCGAGAAGGAGGTGGCGGCGAGCACGACGATGATCAGCCTCTGCACCAGGACGATCCGCCGCTGGCTCGCACTCGGGTTCACGAAACGCTGATAGACATCCCGTGCCAGGTTGGTCGACGGGATCATCAGCATCGTGTTGGCGGTCGAAAAGATGATGGCGGCGGCGGCACAAAGAAGAGCGACTCCAAGCACCACCGGCAAGTCGAAGCGTGCCACCTGAAGCACGATGGTCTCCGTCGCCGCGGCGTCGAAGCTAGCGTCCGAGCCGAGGAATGCAGGATCGCTCCAGTAGATGGCGGCCCCGATCACGCCGATAATGGCCAAAGCAGACTGGATCGGAATCACCCCCACCAGCATCCCCAGTACGCCCCGTCGCGCCGCGTTGGGGTCCTTCGCCGACATGAGCTTCTGGTACATCCCACTGTCGCCGACGATCTGGAGAAACAAAGGGAAGAACAAACCGAGTGCGGAAAGTAGGCCGAGAGATCCGAACGAGTAGAAGTGGGATTCCGGTAGGATGGCCGTCATCGAGCTCCAACCTCCGGCGGCCTTCAGTACGAAGGGGACGGCAACTAGGGCGCTACCTGCGATCAGTACGCCGTTGAAGATGTCGAGGGCAACGATGGAAAGCATTCCGGCGAGGCCGGTATAAAGCGCTGCCAGGATACAGGTGATGACTTGCCCGTAAACAGGGTCGAGACCGGTCAAGACGTGCAGAAGCCGACCTCCTCCTCTGAATTGATAGCTGGCGATGGTCAGGTAGGCCATGACCACGGCACCGGTACCCAGTAATCGGGCCGTCGCGGTGTATCGCATTTCGAGAATGTCGGGAGCGGTGTACTGGGCTATCCGCTGCACGCGGTGGGCGAGAAAGTAAACCCCCAACATGCCTGCCCAACCACCGAGGTTCATCCACATAGCGGAGAAGCCATCCCGAAAGGCGCGGCCCGCCCCGCCAAACAAAATGCCCGAGCCCACCGACGTACAAATGAGAGTACTGGCTAGAAACAGCGCAGAGACACTTCGGCTGGCTACCATGAAGTCGTCTTGAGTCCGGACGGCTCGGCTCTTCACGACACCGATGCCGATCAGAAAGACGAGGTATAGAGCGATGCCGATGATGTAGATCATGGCGGCGTCATTGCAGGGTCAGGGCGACGGCCTCACCTGTGGAAACAGATCAAGCGTTCTCTATCGTTTCCTCGTACTCCCCTAGGATGGTGGCAAACTCTCCAGGGAAGCTGAGGCAATCGTAATGAAGGCCCAGGACGAGCGCGTCCATCGGTGCCTCGATCACTTGAAGATCGTCACCAAAAAGATCGGTGAGACGTCCCAGAACGGTGCCCTTCTTGACGGAATCTTCGATTTCGACTTCGGGAATAAAGAGCCCGCCAGCCTTGAGCCGAACATAAGATAATGGTGGCTCGGCGACGGTGCGAGTCACGATCTGCTTGGCTGGGAGTTCTGGTGCACCTTCGAGCATGTTCAGCTGCTTCATGACACCCACCGTGCCATTCACCAGGGCATCGACGTTCTTCCAGAAAGTCTTCTTGCTCCGATCGACTCCCCCTGCCTCCGGATTGAGAGTGACGATGCCTCGCTTCCATGTCTCCTTGACCAAGGCGCCATCGAAGGGGGTCCAGCGGGTGAGGTACTTCGTGCCGAACGCGCGGGCGAGCTCCCGGGACTTCTTTCCCAGCTCGTCCCCTTCGTCCTGGAACGCCACCAAGGGAGGGTGCTGCAGGTCCCTTCCTCCACTGTGATGGGTCACCACGTAATTCGCCTTTTCTACCACCTCCCGAAAATAGTGGAAGGCGATCTGGTAGGAGATCGTTCGGGATTCGTCGCCCGGCCAAATGCGGTTGATATTGACCCCGTCGATCGACGATTCCCGTCGGCCCTCTTCAAACGAGGGCAGGTTCACGACAGGGACGGCGATAACGGTGCCTCGGAGCTTCGCGGGAACCAGCGACCGCGCCAGCTTGATGACGGCGGGCGGTCCTTCGTACTCACTCCCGTGATTGCACGCGTCCACGAGCAGTACGGGACCGTCCTCGGTCCCCTGGATGAGAAAAAACGGAATCTTTAGGGGTGCCCCGGCGGGTCTGGTTCCAACCTGGAGCCATCCTCGTAGTGTCTTTCCGGACTGGGCGGTTAGATTGCCAATCTTGAGAGACGACAAAGGGAGAGCCTCAGGGCCTTGGAGTAGCGTGCTTCACGACGTGACCGAAGGAAAATAGCACATCCACCCCGCCCGCGAAACTTCATCGTTCTCAGCGGGTTGGGACTTTTAATCAATTGCCAGATCCGAAGGGCCGAATCAGATCTGGAAAGTGACTCCGATCACTCCTCGGCCATTCCCTCGACGACGACCGGATCACTCTGTTCCATCAGGTGAGGCTTGCCGGAAAAATCGATCCAGTGACCCGAGCGATTCGCCTTGGTCTCCAGGTAGAAACGGTTGTGCTCATTGGGGGGTATCACGTGAGGCAGACGCTGGCTGACCTTAATGCCATGTTGAGTGAGTTGTTCGATCTTGCGAGGGTTGTTGGTCATGAGGTGTATGGACTTCACGTTGAGACTGTGGATCATGTGGGCCGCGATCGCATAGTCGCGTTCGTCATCCCGGAATCCGAGCGCCTCATTGGCGTCGACGGTGTCGAGCCCCTCGTCTTGAAGCGCGTAGGCCCGCACTTTGTTGATGAGGCCGATGCCTCTACCCTCCTGGCGCAAGTAAAGAATCAGCCCCTTTTCGTAGGTGCCAATCTTCCGTGGGGCAATTTCTAGTTGATCGCGGCAGTCGCAGCGGAGTGAGCCGACGACGTCGCCGGTCACGCACTCCGAGTGAAGCCGCGTGGGGACGTCCTCAGAGCCGAGGATGTTGCCTCGCACGATGGCGACGTGCTCTTTCGCGTCTCGGTTGTTCCAGAACGCTACGATCCGAAAATGCCCGAACCGGGTGGGCAGATCGGCGACTCCCACGACCTTGACGCAAACCTTCGCCGGGCCTAGACCTTCACAATCGTGGTCGCGATCCCTCTCAACAAGCGCTTCGAGCCTTTCGCTGACTTCGGTCATCTCTTCGATTCTCCCGTCACTCAATCACCTGGCGCCGGCATATCGGCCCTACTCACTGGCCTTCATCCGCACGCCGGGCCAGCCTCCAGCTACCTCGACGGCTCCGTCGATGTATCCGCCGACGGACGGGAATAGAAGTTGCGGAGCTCGGTAGTGGGTCAGTACCCTTGGCGAGGCCAAGGGCGATGATGCCACCAGTAGAAAGCTCAGGATGCGAAACGTCCCCAACTCGCCCTCCGCCGCCGGCCGACCCCGGGCGCTGGACTCGCACTAGCGTTTTGGATTGGGCAGTGCTATACTCCGTCCCGTAAAGTGTAGTTGTTCTCTTGCTTAGGAAACGAAAGTCGAGCCACGGGAAGAACCAAAACACCCGTGGCTTTTTTGTTTTGCCATTGCAGAGTCTACACCTTACCCCGACCAGAGTTGGGAGAATCTTGAAGGAAAGGAGGTAGACCCGGCATGGCAACTGGTTCCGTAAAGTGGTTCAACGACAGCAAGGGTTTCGGCTTCATCCAGCGTGAAGACGGTCCCGACGTGTTTGTCCATTTTTCAGCGATCGCGGGCGACGGTTTCCGTTCGCTCCAAGAAGGTCAAAAGGTCGAGTTCGAGGTGACGCAGGGCCCGAAAGGCCCCCAAGCTTCGAACGTGAAACCTGTCTAACTGACTGACCCTCTTACGTATCGAGCCCCGCCTGTCCCGGCAAGAACTGCCGAGCAGGCGGGGTTTTTTTCTTGCAACTTCCCCTGATTTTTATGGGTTCGCCCATTTGACCAACCCTAGTCGATTCTGCTAACCCTCTTCCCATAATTTCCTTGCCTCCCCCAGGCATTTAATAAGGGAGTTTCAATGCTCGCCATCCTTCGAACCGTCCGGTTGACGTGTATCCAGATGGCCAACGGGCTGGTTTCCGGTACGGCCGCCGCTTTTCTTCTGCTCTTGTTCTATCCGGCGCCTCCGGCCCTGTTGCCGCTCGTCTTCCCTGGATTCCTGCTGTTCGCCCTGGTTGCCCTGGTGGTGGCGGCGGTCGGTGCCCGCACGGCATCAGCCCTTCCCGCCCCGAGCCACCAATCGTCCTAGGCCCTCCTAGGGTCCAAGGCAGGAGTCTTGCAAATGAAGACGTGTGCATTCATCTATCTGACGATATTTCTACGGGCGCTCGGTGCCCAGCAGCCGGCTCTAGCGAACGGCTTCGACGTGCGTGACTCAATCGTCAAGGTCTACGTCGTCAAGAGCGAGCCGGACTATTTCAGTCCCTGGGATTCGTACTTTCCCGGTCAGTCGACCGGCTCGGGTTTCGTCATCGAAGGCCACCGTATTCTGACCAACGCCCATGTCGTATCCGACCAGACTTTCCTTCAAGTGCGGCTCAACGGGCGGGCCGAAAAGCAGATTGCGCGTGTCCTGTTCGTATCGCACGAGGCCGATCTCGCCCTTTTGACGGTCAAGTCCCCTTCCTTCTTCGAAGGCATTACCCCACTTCGGTTCAGAGAGCTTCCGGGGCTAGGGGAAGAGGTTGTGATCTATGGGTTTCCCGGAGGAGAGGAAGCGCTAGCCGCCACTCGCGGAACAGTCACCGCCATCGAGAGGCAAACCTACGTCCATAGCGATGCCGTTCTGCAGGCCGTCAAGTTGAACGGTGCGATACGCAAGGGAAACAGCGGCGGGCCGGCGATGGTCGACGGTGAGGTGATAGGAGTTGCGATGCAATCGCAGATGAACGGGGACCTCGGCCACATCGTTCCTGTGCCCATCGTGAGGCATTTCCTGACCGATGTTGAAGACGGCCGCTTCGAGGGCATCCCCTCTCTCGGGATTCGCTGGCAACCACTTGAAAACGAGGGACTCCGAAAGATGTGCGGCCTCGAAGCCCACCAGTCCGGTGTGATCGTCGCTTCGGTGGTGCCCGGCATGCCTGCCGACGGCCACCTTCGTGAGCGGGATGTCGTTCTTTCGATCAACGACTGGCCCTTGGACAATGACGGCACCATCGCTCTGCAGGGTGAGGAACGCGCTCCCTTGAACCGCTTCGTGCGGCGCCGCCAAATGGGTGACGAGATCCGAGTCGGAATCCTGCGGGAGAGGAAAAGGCTTCAAGTTCTCGTGACGCTGGACCAACCCATGAACCATCAGAGGCTCGTTCCGGCTGGCCACGACGGCCGGCCCGCCTACTACGTCTACGGTGGGCTGGTGTTCAGTGGATTGACGCTCAATCACCTCAAGGCTTGGGGCGATCAGTGGCACCAAGATGCACCCAAACACCTCCTCGCCTTTCGTCACCACTACCGGGGCTCAGAAAAGGAGCAGGTCGTGGTCCTGGACCATGTTCTTCCCTCTGACGTGAACATGGGTTATCACGCCGTTGGGGACCGGCGGATCGTCGAGGTCGACGACCAGAAGGTGAACAATCTAGCCGAGCTTGTCCGGCTGGTAGAGGCCGGCGCGGAAAAACAGTTCGTCGTCTTCAAAGACGATCGGGACGAGCTCATCGTTCTCGACAGACAGCAGGTCGAACTAGAGAGCGGAAACATTCTGAAGGATTACGGCGTTCCCGCGGACCGGTCGGCGGGTTTGCGGTAAAGAAGCCTGTCGCGGACTGCCGGGGATGAGGAGGAGGGACTCAGGGACTCGTGGGAGGTTCGGCTCCTACCCGCTTTTCTCCCGGAAGGAGTTTGATGAGCTCTGCCTCGGCACCGACCCTATCGACGGAAATCTCGAGATCCTCCGGTTGGGTCTCCGGAGAGAGCTCAGTTAGGAACGATACGCGGTAGACCGGCTGCAACTCTTCTTCTGCGACGCGCGTGAGGGCGTTGCCGATGGCGGTGGCCGACAAGATCCGCTTCAACGATCCGCCGGTCTCGCTGCTCAACTCGTTCAGAACGCGGTCGACCTTCGCCCGCTGCGTGGGGTTGCCGCCCTGACCTATCCCGTCGTAGATGACGACGTGGTAGACCGCGCCTGTCTTCTTGCCTGCGCTCTCGGCGGCTCGATCGTTGATGTGTGAGAGCTCTGGGCCAGAGCCGGTGAAGATCACGACGATGACCGGAGGGGTGTCTTCTTCGCGCTCGGTGTCGCGAATCGTCTTACTGGTCTCGGTGATGGCGTCCAAGAGATAAGCGCCCTCGGCGGTCTGGGCGAATATTTTCGACGCCGCGATCGAAAGAGCGGCCCGGTCGTTGGTGGGCCCCGCCAGCTTCCGCGGCCTCATCCCGAACTCATAGAGGGTAACCTCGAAACGGCTGCCGATGGCGGCGATGAACTCCTGAACACCGCTCCGGAGTTGCTGGACGTGGCGCCGCAAGGAAACGCTAGTGTCGACCAAGAGATAGAGCTCGGCGCCCTTCTCCTCATCCTGCACTTCCGTGATGTCTCGCTCCACGCCCCGTTCAACGAGCTTGAAGTCATCCTCGGCGAGGTCTTCGATGCGAGCGCCGCTCGAGTCGGTCACCGACACCAGCGCGGTGCGAATGGCGAATGCGTCCTCCTGGGAACGAGCACTTTGGCTCGTGAGACCCAGTAGCGTCACCGAGGTCAAAATACATGTCAGTCTTCGCATGATACCTACCTAGAGAGTGAAATCATTGGCCTTCTTGAGAGGGTTGCGAGACGGTCACGCGCCGTTCGTACGGGAGCACCCGGATGAGAAGGGTCGTGGCATGTTCTCGGAAGACGGTGATGTTTAGGTTCTCCATCATGGTTCGTGGCTCGACTTCAGTCAAGAAAGATATTCGATAGCGAGTCTGCAGCAGCCGCGTCGCTAAATTGCCTAGCGCCTTCTCCAATGCACCGGCGGACAAGACCCTCGTGTAGCCACCGCCACTTCGTTCGCAGAGACCCCGCAGAAGTTCCTCCACTTGCGCGGAATTGAAGGAGCCTCGAAAATTGCCTTCGTATCGCACCACATAGAACTCGGCTCGGGACTGAATGGCGAGATTGTAGGCCTCGGTGAAACGTCGCGTCGAGAAATCCGATGAGAGAGAAGCCACGATGACAATCATCGGCGGCTCGGTCTCGGATTGCTTGGCGGCGGTGATCCCGCTCGTCACATCGGCGATCGCATCGGCCAGGTGGGCGCCTTCGGGGCGAGCAATGACCTTCTTCGCAGCTCGGTCGAGGTGGTAGCGATCGCTGGTGGGCCCGGCCAGGTGCTTGGGTCGCCCACCGAATTCCACCAACATGATTTCGTGAGGCTCCCTTAGCGATGCGGCGAAAGCCTGGAGCCCTTTGCGCAATGAAGGGATTTCCCCACGGAAACCCACGCTGGTGTCGACCAGAAGGAAGATCTCTCGCCCATCCTCGTCTCCAAGGACCTCGACGATATCGCGGGAGACTTCCGTCTCCAGCACCTCGAAGTCCTTCGCCTCCAATCCGGTCAAGGGAAATCCGCCCTCGTTGGTGACCGTCACCAGGGCGGTACGGATGGCAAAGACATCTTCTTGGGGAGAAATGACGGGCTCATTGGCTGCGGGGGCCGCGGGGGGCTGGTTCTGCATGCCCGTAAGGAGCGGGAAGGCCATCGCCACGAAAAGGAGCCTCTTCACTATCCTAGACTACCCGGCGCGAGCGGAGTTCGTCAAAACGGGCGCGGGGAGATGCTCCTCCCCACGCCCTCTCCGGTGCGCTCAGCGCTGTCTGCACCCGCCACACACCAGTTCGTCGAACCTTTTAAACCTCAGGGGAAGTGCCTCCGACGAGAAATCTGGAGGCACCTCGTACTCGTCATGCCGCGACGGGACCCGGCTTCTTGACAACCGAGTGGGCGGAGAGTATAAAGACGGCTCTTATACTCCCCTCCCCCAGGGGAAAGCGGGTAGGAGCATTAATCTCATGATAGCCACCCCCGCGAGAGCACTATTTTTCTCACTTCTCGCGACCGTAACGCTGGAACTCTCGTTCCCCGGCCCCGCGAAAGGGGCAGCCGACAAGCAAAAAACCTGGGTCGAGGTCCGTAGCCCCCACTTCGCCAAGGTCAGCAACGCCGGCGAGAAGGAGGCCCGCCGCACGGCGGGTGACTTCGAGCGGATTCGAGCCGTCTTCTTGACGATGCTCCCCGCGGCCAAGGACGATGGCTCCCCCATCGTTGTCCTTGCCACCAAGAACCAAGATGGTCTAAGGGAGCTCCTTCCGCAATACTGGTAACGAAAGGGCAGGCGTCCGGCTGGAATCTTCCAAAGAGGCTTCGACAAGCACTTCGTCGCGCTTCGCTTGGATGGACGAGCTCACGAACGCTACCGCCTCATCTACCACGAATACTTTCATCTCCTCGCGAGCCTGAACAAGAAGAAAGTCCCGACTTGGATGAACGAGGGATTGGCGGAGTTCTGGGAACGCACGCGGATTCGAGGCAAAACCGTCGAGATGTTCTTGCCCATAGGTCGTGAGATCTTCGACCGCAGCAGAATGCTGCCGATCGAAGAGCTCATCGGAATGAAGGAGAATCCTCACGACACCGACCCCGACAAGGTCTCCATCTTCTACGCTCAATCATGGGCACTCATCCACTATCTCTTGCGCGGCGACGACGAAGAGAGAACCAGGCCCGCTTTGGCCCGGTACCTACACCTCGTGCAAGACGACGTAAATTCGGTCGAGGCGGCTCGACGAGCGTTCGGCGATCTCGATGAGCTCCAAGAAAAACTCGAGGACTACATAAGCTCCGGCAAGATGAGAAGGGGGCTTCGGATAGATGCCCCGGCCAAGATCGACGAAGCGACCTATCCCGCGAGAAAGCTTACGCCGGCGGAGTCTGCAGCGGTGCGAGGAAGCTTCTTGGTAGCCAGCAACCGTCCGTATGAGGCGCAGGACTTTCTGGAAGAGGCTCTGCGACTGGATCCAAAAAACGCCTTGGCGCATGAGAGCATGGGCTATTTGGAGTTCCGGCGCAACAAACGGGAACTGGCGAAACGCTGGTTCGAAGACGCGGTGGGCCTCGGTACCGAAAGCTACATCTCTCTCTATTACTACGCCGTTCTCGCAACCGAGAACGTAGAAGACACCGACGCATGGGCAAGAGCCGAAAGATCCTTGAAACGGGCGATCGAGATCAATCCCTTGTTTGGACCGGGATACGGTCAGCTCGCCTACGAGTACGTGCGTCGAAGGGAGAATTTGGAAGAGGCCATCGGCACAGCTCAACGATCGATGGAGCTCGAGCCGCAGAACGTGATCTATTTGGTCAACACGGGCGAGCTCCTGTTGCGACTGAACCGCGTGGACGAAGCGCGGCAGGTCGGAGAGCGCGTGGTAGCCGTCGCCACGACGACCGCGGAGCGCCATATGGCGAAGGGGTTTCTAACCGAGCTCAACGGCTACGGGCCAGCGGTTCGTCTAGCCAACAGCATCTACTACGATGCCAAGGGGGCCGATTTCCAACCCTGGGTCCACCAAATGGTCACCGAGGTGCAACGCCAGTGGCAGGTTCCTGGTTCGGACACCAAAACGGTAGGCCACGTCTCCGTCGAAGCTTCGATCGACCGTAGCGGGCAAATCCTCGATGTTCGAGTCAAGAACGGCTCCAGCAACTCCATACTAGACGCGGCCG
Organism: Candidatus Marinacidobacterales bacterium; assembly: GCA_965219415.1. Classification (GTDB taxonomy): domain Bacteria; phylum Acidobacteriota; class Vicinamibacteria; order Marinacidobacterales; family DATDRI01; genus CBDCNP01. Next base: position 3,189,121 of record CBDCNP010000002.1, on the reverse strand, counting down.
CGGAGCGGGCGCTTCGCCAGGCGGCTCTCGCCGCTTTGCCCGACGACTACCCGGATGAAATCTTCGAGTTCATTTTAGTGTTCTGGTATAACCAAAAGCCCACGACTTGAGCCCCGATACACCGAGCGACACGCTGCGAGTCCTCCTTTCCATCCTGGCCTTGCCGTTCGTGGTCACGGTTGTGCTTCCGGCCCTGATACTGATCAACGCTCAGGAGCTCGATACACGTTGGCCGTTCTCGGTTCCGCCCTACATCACTTCGCGCGGGGTGGGCGTCGTCCTAGTCGCCGCTGGGCTAGCACTACTCGCGAAGACGATCGGCCTTTTCGCGAAAGTAGGAAAAGGCACCCTAGCCCCCTGGGACCCAACACAGAAGCTCGTAGTCGAGGGACCCTACCGATACGTTAGAAATCCCATGATCACCGCGGTGGTCACGATTCTTCTCGGGGAGAGCATTTTCTTTGGGTCCATCGTCATCGCGTCGTGGGCTTTCTTCTTCTTGGCCGTCAACCACATCTATTTCATTTTATCGGAAGAGCCGGGACTCGTTCGACGGTTCGGCGAGGATTACAAAACTTACTTGAAGCATGTGCCAAGGTGGATCCCGAGAACGACTCCTTGGGACGGGCCATGAGGGTCGGCCTGTTGTGGTTGCTGCGCGGCGCCGCCCTTTTGGGCGCAGCGCAGATGCTTATTGTACTGGCGATGCCGCAACTCCTGGATTGCTGTACCGAGGCCAGTGCACGATGGTTCTTATTTCTACTGCCGTACGTGCGGCTCGCCGCAGTGCTGTGGCCGCCTGATGACGCCAAGCGTGTCGCGTCCTCTATCGGTTGGGGGATAGCCGTCTTGGCGCTCCTCCTCATGGGAGAATTTCCTCATCCCACAGCAGAACCGATGACGACTCCACTGAGGCTAGCAGTTGGCGTCGGCTTCGTCGCTCACGCCGTCGTGGTCGTAGCCGCCATGGGATTGATTTGTGTCTCTTTGGACAGACGCGCGCTCACCGTGCGGGCGGCGAAGACGGCCGCTTTCTGGTTGGCCTACGTGCTCGCCGTCCTCTTGGTCTACGGCGCCTGGGACGGGCTCCGGCGCGGGGGCCCCATCGGAGAGGGCCCAACGATCGGACAGCTCCGAAGCCTAACCAGCATCCTCATGATCTACGAGGGTGAGTTCGCCACCTACCCGAAAGACTTGAAGGAAGTAAGAAGTTGGCTCGAAAGCATCGGCCAGAGCTGGGGCGACCCGCTCGAGAACGAGTTCGACTATAACGGCTACCACTTCACCTACACAGCGACGGCGGCGGACGCCGACGGAGCCTTCACCGGTTTCACTGTAACCGCTCGACCTCTGAAGCAGCGACCTTATCGGTGCCGCAGCTACTACCTGGATCAGTACATTCGTGTCACGAGGGAGGACCGTCTGGCCACGCATGACGATCCCCCGTTGTGACTTTTGAGTTGCTCGATCAAAGTTCCCTCAGCGCCGTCGCCACCGGCATGCGGGCGGCGCGGATGGCAGGAAAGAGCCCTCCTACCAACCCGATGATCGCGGCGTAGACGATCCCCTGCACCATCAACCCCAGCGTCACATCGAAGGCGAACGCAACCTGTGAAAAGCTTTGCCAATTGAGGGTCGCAGCCCGGAAACCGTCGAAGACGATGTAGGCAAGGCCGCCGCCGATGGCACCACCCACGAGAGCAAGAACCAGCGACTCGGCGAGCACCGAGATCACCACCGGAGTTGCCCGAAACCCAAGTGCGCGCAGCGTCGCAATCTCTCGTGTTCGCGAAGAGACCGCGGTGTACATCGTGTTCAAGGCACCGAAAATGGCACCGATCCCCATCAACACTGCCACCAAAGTTCCGAGCCCGGTGATGAGGTTGGTGACCATCGTCGACTGTTCCGCGTAGAAGTCGGGCTGGCGTATCACCTTGACGTTGAGACGCGGATCTGTGGTGAGCCGATCCTTGAAGCCTTGGAACGCCTCGGGCGAATCGAGCTTGGCATAAACGGACTGAAAGCTGTTCCCGCGGCGGTAGGCGGGCTGCAGGACGGCGGCGTCGGTCCAGATCTCGGACTCGGCGATGCCACCGTTCGCGGAAAAGCGACCGACGACCGACCATTCCTCTTTTCCAACCGGGATCTTGCCTCCCACTTCGAGTCCGCCGAACTCGACACTAGCCCCGTAACCTACAATGACTTCGTTCTTCCCCCACTCGAACTTACGGCCTTCTACGATCTCGATCCTGTCGCGCACGTCGAAGGCGGCGGGCTCGACGCCTCGGAGTGGAACATTGGCAGCGGAGCCGGTGGATCGCATGGGCCTATCAATAATGACGAAAAGCTCCGCCGAGGCCATCGGGCCTTCCGCACCCCGAGCCACACCTTCGGTGTCGGCGATGATGCGGGTGGTGGGGCCGCCGAGACCGCTCATCATCTCGCCGTCGGCGCCGCTCCGGAGAATGATCGCGGTGTCGGGAGATCCGGACACGGTCATGGCATGTTGGAACCCCTTCGCGATCGACAAAACGGCGACCAAGACCGCCACCACGCCGGCGATTCCGAAGACCGCCGCTGCGGTGGACCCTTTGCGGGAGAGGACGGTCATCAGGTTGAACGTCGAAAGCGAGAAGACCTGTCGGAGCCAATTGATGGGGCCGGTCATGGACTACAACCTCCTGAGCGCGTCGGCAATGCGGAGTCGTCCTGCCTCGACGGCAGGCAGGATGCCCGCAGCGAAACCGAGTGCGAAGACCAGCACGACCCCCAGCACAATGTCCCGAGGTGGAAAGAAAAAGACGGGGAGAGCCCCGTTGGTGGGATCGCCCAACGAGATCAAGAACCACCCGATGCCGAGCCCCAAGAGACCCCCCATGGCGGCGAGTGACAGGGCCTCCGCCAGAACCAGACCCAATACCTGCCGGTCGGTAAAACCGACTGCCTTGAGGACCGCTAGCTCTCCGACCCGCTCACGCACCGAGTAAGCCATCGTATTCCCCGCCACCAATAAGATCGTGAAGAATACCGCGGCAAGTATCGCCATGATGATGGTCCCGATGTCTCCAACCTGGTTTGCGAACGCTTGGACGAATGCGCCCTCGGTCTCGGCCTTGGTCTCGAAGGGAGAATTCGCGAACTGATCGTCGATCGCCTTGGCCACGTCGACCGCTTTATCCGGATCCTCGACGCGGACGTAGTACCAGCCGATCTGCCCTCTTCCGAAATCTCGGGCCTCGTCGAAAAAATCATGTCGAAAGAAGAAATTCGAAGTATCGGTCCCCTTCTCGGCGCCTTCGTAGATGCCCACCAGGTCGAACTCCCAGGTCTGCTTACCCCCGCCATGGGTCCAAATGGTGGCTTGAATCGGGATGCGATCCCCCACCTTCCACCCGAAGCGATCGGCGGTGACCCGTCCGGCGATGGCACCGGTTCTCGTCTCGAGCCAGCGCGCCTTCTCCTCTTCGGTGATGAGGTACTCCGGATACATTTCCAGAAACTCTTCCGGTTTCACCGGCATCTGCGCGAAGAAGTTCTTGGGTTCCTGGTAGATTCCGCCGAACCAGGTGGCGTGCGTGGCATCGGCGACGCTCGGTATCTGCTCGATCCGCGCCTCGTAGCTTTCGGGCAATTGTTGAATGATGGAGACCTTGTGCCGAACGATCAACCGGTCGGCGCCGGCGACATCCACGCCCGAGCTCAGCGCCACTCGAATGGCGGCAAGGTATCCGAACAGGAGAAAGGCGACCGCAATCGACAAGAGCGTGAGAAGTGTGCGGACTTTCTTGCGGTTGAGGTTGCTCCAGACCAGGTTGACGAACCTCATTCCACCGACTCCGTACCGAATTTTCCCTCACTGAGGTAAAGCGTGCGCGAGGCACGGGCGGCGGCGTGCGGATCGTGCGTGACCATGACGATGGTCTTCTTGTGGTCACGGTTGAGCGCTTGGAGAAGATCGAGAACCCCGTCACCGGACTTGCGGTCGAGGTCGCCGGTAGGCTCGTCGCACAGCATCAATGTCGGGTCGGTGACGATGCCGCGGGCGATGCCGACTCGTTGCTGCTCACCACCGGAGAGCTCGCGCGGAAGATGCTTCATGCGGTGAGACAAGCCCACGATGTCGAGCGCCGCCTCGACATGTTTCGGGCGCTCCGCCTTGGACAAATGCGTAAGGAGAAGTGGCAGCTCGACGTTCCTAGCCGCGCTCAAAACAGGCAACAAGTTATAGAACTGAAAGACCAGACCGACGTGCCGGGCCCGCCAGGCGGCGAGGTTTCGCTCCGAGAGTTTATCGATCCTCTCTCCGTTGACGGTCACCTCTCCTTCGTTGGGCCGGTCGAGGCCACCAATTAGGTTGAGCAAAGTGCTCTTTCCCGAGCCCGAAGGCCCCATCAACGCCAGGAACTCGCCATCCGGGATATTCAGGTCGAGCCCCTCCAGCACGTGGAGCTCCTCCGAGCCACGGCGGAAGTATTTCGTGACTCCTTTGACTTCAACTAGATTCCCATTACTTGCGCTCATCTACGCGATCTCCATCCGCTAGAAAGTCTGGTCCTTCCACCACCACGCTTCTCTCCGGGCGAGATCCCTGAAAGAACTATCGCTTCCTCGGCTTCACTTGTTCCCAGCCTCACGGCGCGTCGCTCGGCCCGTCCATCCTGAACGACGAAGACCACGTCTCGACCACCGTCGCCGCTAATGGCTTCCTTAGGAATCCTGACCGCGCTGCCGCCGCTCTGCTCTGTCTCATCCCCCTGGAACGCCACCTTGACGCCCATATCGGGAAGAACGCGCGGATCGAGCTCGTCGAAACCGATGCGTACCCGCACCGTCGCCCGATCGCGATCGGCGGTAGGAACGATGGCGATGACGTGACTCGGAATGCGCCAGGTCGGGTAAGCGTCCAAGGTCGCTTCGACGATTTGCCTCGCCTGAACACGGTTGATGTAGCTTTCGTTGACGTCGACCTCGATTTCGAGAGAGGTCATGTCGACGACCGTCCCGATCCCGGTGCGGGTGAACCCGCCGCCCGCGGACACCGGCGAGATCATTTCGCCCGGTTGGGCGTTCTTGGTAGTCACGACACCGTCGAAGGGTGCACGGATGATCGTGTCTTCGAGCTGCTGCTGCCAAACCGCGATGCGGCTCTCCGCGACCGATGCTTCTTCGCGCTGTCTCACTATACGTGCCTCGATGACATCCACGCTGGCCTGGACACGGTCGAGCTCCGCCTGACTCACCACTTCGTCCTTAACCAGAGCGTTGGTCCTGTTCAGGTTCAAATTCGCTTCGGCGAGCTGGACTTTGGTTTCTTCGAGTGCGGTCTTGACCGCGGCCAGCTCCGCTCGGGCGAGCCCGAGGCTGGCATCGACGTTAGTCGTGTCGAGGCGCGCTAAGACTTGACCCTCCTTGACGGCCATGCCCTCTTCGATCAACACCTCGAGGACTCTGGCCGTTACTTTGGAGGAAACGGTCGCCTGCCGGCGCGCCGTCACATAACCGGATGCGTTCAGCACCGTCTGGCCTTCGCCCATCCGAACTTCCTGAGCGATGGCGGTGACGACCTCCGCTCCCCTCGCACGCGTCATCCACCAAACGAGAGCGGCGGCGATGATGAGCGCACCGAAGAGCGTTAACCAGAGCAACGATCGCGAGCGCTCTTCTACGATCGAAGAACGATCGATTTGCAGATCGTCAAGCGAGGATTTTCGTTCGCTCATGGCGGCCGCCGTCCAGCCTTACATCATAGCGATTCGCCTGAACGGCCGCCAGGACCGGAGGCTAGCTTTCGTCCGCGGAAGGCCCGTACATGGCGGGAAGCGGGACGTCGTTCAGGCGCAGGTATACCGAAAGCTGTCCGCGGTGATGGATGGTGTGGTTCAAAACGAAACCTCGAAGCGCCGCGATGCGCGGTAGGTCGACCGCAACATGGTCGCCGTGCATTAGCTGCCACTTGGTGAGCATCACTCCGTCGTCCTCCCCTTTGACGATCTCAGCAAACTGCGCCAGGTTCTTCTGGAGAAGATCTAAGACCTCTTGTCGACTCCCGAGCTCGAGCGGTTTGTAATCGACACCGGCCATGTCGAAGCTCGGGTGTTCCACGATGGTCTCCCCCCATTCGGGGATCTGAGCGATGTGGGTCGCGAGCCGACTGAGGTTCATCGATTTCTCGTGCGGCGTCCAAGAGAGCTTGTCTTCCGGAAGTCGCTCCATGAGCTTCTTGGTCGTTTCAGACTCGAAGGAAAACTCCGCGGCGAGTGCATCGGATAGCTGCATTTATCTATCTCCTTGGGGAAACGTGTAGTCCGGATCCCGATAAACCACTTTGCCGCCCACCATCGTTAGTAAGGGGCGGATGTCTTTGATCTCATCCTCCTCGACGCCGAGGTAGTCGTTGTCGAGAATGGCAAGATCGGCGAATTTCCCGGGCCCGAGCGAACCCTTCAGATCTTCCTCAAAAGTCGAGTAGGCGGCCCATACGGTATGGAAGCGAAGCGCTTCCTCCCGGGTTAGGGCTTGATCGGGACCTACCACTTCCCCGTCCAGCGTCTTTCGTGTAATGGCGACCCACATGAAGAAGAAGTAGTCGTGCGGAGCAACTCTCCAATCCATCCCGCCGGCGATGGGAATCCCCTGATCCACCAGATCGCGGTACGGATGCGTCATATCGGCATACTCCTGCCCGTAGTTGTCGAGGAAGTTTCTTCTTAGGTGGTAAAGATGCCACGTCTGGGGATGAACGATGAGTCCCAAACGCTTCATCCGCGGGTACTGCTCCGGTTGAATGAGGTAACCGTGCTCGATGGACCAGCGCTTTTCCACTATCGAGTTTTTCGCGTCGGCCGCTTCGTAAGCGTCGAGGGTGAAATCGATGGCCGCGTCGCCGAGCGCGTGAATCCCGACTCTCCGCCCGTATTGGTTGCAGAGAGAAACCGCAGTCGTGAAGTCTTCCAACGATCCGCCCAACTGGCCCCTGAACCCGGGTCGATTCACGTACTCGCGTCGGAGGTAAGCGAGATCCGAGCCTCCATCGGCCGTCATCTTGACTCCCCAAACCTGGAACATGTCGCCGGGCTCGGAAACAGGCGGTAGCCGCTGCAACCACTCTTCAATTTGGTCACTGGGTTGATTAGGATTCAGATAGCCGGTGACGCTCGTACGAAGGGGTAGTTCCCCGCGTTCCTCTAGTTCGGCGTAGGCGGCCATGCTTTCGATGGGACTTCCGGCCGAACGCACACTCGTAGCGCCGGCGGCTGCCATTTCCTTGTACGTTTGGAGGATGGAGCCCATCCTTTGCTCGTGAGTCGGCTTAGGAACCGCCTCGTCCACCGGATCGCTGGCTCTCTCGTATATTCGGCCGGTAATGCGGCCTTGGTCATCCCGTTCGATGGTGCCGCCCGGAGGGCTGGGCGTGTCCTCGTCCCAACCCAGCACTTCCATCGCCTTGGTATTAATGATGCCCAGATGACCTCGCCCCAAATACACCGGGTTGTCGGGGGAGATGGGATCGATGTCGAACCGCGTCGGGTTACGGCGCTCCTCCAGCTTGGTCTCGTTCCAGAAACCGGAGTTGGTAATCCACTCTCCCTGCTGGCTCTCTTTGACCTTCGCTTCCACCACCGACATCATCTCTGCGACGCTACGAACCTTCGAGAGATCGGGGCGATAGATGTGCATCCCATAGCCATCCTGATGGGAGTGAGAATCGACGATCCCGGGTATCACGGTTTTGCCCTCGAGATCGAATACCGTAGTGTCCGCCCCCGCGAGAGACTCGATCTCCTCGTCGGTGCCGACCGCTGCGATGTTCCCGTCCGTGATCGCGATCGCCTCCGCGATCTCGAACCCTTCGTTCACCGTGAGGATCTTGCCCGAATGCAGGATGAGGTCCGGAGCATCCCCTGACGGGCTGACGCAACCGACAATGGACAACGAGGCGATAACAAACACGGCCTTCCGAGTCACTTCGAACAAACGCTCTTTAGTCATCACCTCTGTCTCCTGCCACCCAGCTGGGCTTTCGCTTCTCCATCAGCGCCGCCAGTCCCTCCCGGCCTTCATCGGTCTCCCGCAGTCTCGCCACGATCTCGACCAATTCCTTCCTCAGAGACTCCGAGCCATGCTGTACGATGTCCGGGAGTCGCTTCGCAACGGCCATTGCTCTCGGAGCTCCCATGAGACAAGAACCGATCGTTTCCTCCACCACCGCGTCGAGGTCGGCCTTGGGAGCTACCCGATGAACCAGTCCGATCTCGCTAGCTCTTCGTGCGGAGAATTTTTCGCAGCTGATAAAGGCGGCGCGCGCGAACGAGGGACCGACCTTCCGAACGAAGTACGGTGCCACGACGGTGGGTGCTATTCCAACGCGAACGTCGGAGAACCCAAACCGAGCGTCCTCGACAGCAATGGCGATGTCGCACGTCGTTGTCATGCCGGTTCCACCCCCGATGGCGTCACCATTGATCCGTCCGATCAGCGGTTTGGGAAGCCCCGAGAGGGTCGCGTACAAGCGGTCGAGCTGCCCGCCTAGGCTGAGATTCTTCGCAAAGCTGAAATTTCTGAGCTTCTCGAGAAAGGCCGGCTTGCCGCCGGCACAGAAGACTTCCCCCTCCCCGGTCAAGACGACGACCCGCACGCTGTCGTCTTCTCCGAGCCGTTCGGCGACGAGCGTCAGCTCGCGAATCGAGGCTTCGTCCATCGGGTTACCGTCGGCGGGTCGGTTCATGGTGATTGTCGCTACCCCGCGCTCATCTCGGTCGAGACGAATCGTCTCGAAGTCACTTTCCTTGCTCATTGGGTTCGTCCCCCGTTACTTTGGTGTCGGCTTCAGGATTCCCGTCGGCGGCCCAGAGTGTACCAGCGACGTATCTCCCGTCAAATTTTCGATCCGGTACTCCTGTCGGTTGACCCGGAAACCTGGGCCACTTAGAATCTCGCATGAAAAACTTCGACGGCTCATCCTCCTCAAACTATTACACCGTCACCCACCCGGAAGAGTTCCACATCAACTGGAAGGCTTTTTATGAGAAGGCGGATGAACTAACTACCGCGACTCGGGAGTCCGTACCGAATGAGCTGGACATACCGTATGGGCCTCATGGCGACCACCCCAAGCAGAGGCTCGACCTGTACGCCCCAAAAGAAAAAACTTCAGGATGGCCCGTTTTCGTCTTCTTTCATGGTGGTGGGTTCCGGGAAGGAGACCGCGCCGAGTACGGTTTCGTTGCCTCGCCGTTCGTTCATCACAACATCCTGACAGTCGTAGCAGGCTATCGACTCACGCCCAGCTTTCGTTACCCCGACGCACATGATGACGCGCGGCACGCGTTGGCCTGGGTATCCCGGAACATTGCCGCCCATGGGGGCGATCCTGAGCGAATCTACGTGGGCGGCCATTCGTCGGGAGCCAATCTTTCTGCGTTCGTTAGCGTCAAAACCGACTGGCTCGAGCAGATGTCCCTACCGACCGACATGATCAAGGGCTGCGCGCCGGTCAGTACGTCCTACGACCTCCGGGTCCCGACCTGGGTGCGCGAATACCTTCCCGACCCAGCGCTTCGGGGCGAGGCCAGCCCGATCTTGAATATCCAGACCATCCCACGTAAGACAGTGGTCGGCGTCGGCTCTCTCGAAGAAAAGGCCGGACGGGTAAAATCATCCAAGGAATTCGTTCGGACGTTGAAGGAGAGAGGTGGAGAGGCGGAGCTCGTGCTGTTGGAAGGATGCGAGCACGATGTCACCGCCCTCGCCACCGGCGACGAGAGTAGCGAGCTCTTTCAGACGATTCGGAGGATGTTCGATTCTTGAGAAGAGTTTCTAGAGATCTCCGACGACGTCGGTGACGATGAAGCGACTCGCCGCACTTTCCCTCCTCATCCTCATTGGCCTCGCTGTCTTCTGGCGTGGATCACCACAACCCGAGCAGGCCCTGACCGTCGCGGTGACCACCGACATGAAGGGCCTGTCTCCGCTACTGGCATTGAACGTTACCGGCGTCATGATGCAGCGGCATATTTACGACAGCCTCGTTCACTTCGGCCCCGACGGTAAGATCAACCCGCGCCTGGCGGTTTCCTGGGAGTCGCTCGACGACAGGACCTGGCGTTTCCATCTTCGGCAGGGAGTGAAGTTTCACAACGGCTATCCCTTTACCGCGGCCGACGTCAAGTTCACGCTCGAGTGGTTATTGGATGCGCGAAACAGGTGGAACTTTGGATCCTACTTCGCCAGCTACGATACGATAGATATCGTTGATAACCACACCATTGATGTCAAGACGAAAATCCCGGATCCGCTCCTACCCAATGTGCTGGCAGCCTTCGTGGGGATAGTCTCGAAAGAGACCTTCGAAGAAAACGAAAAACAGGGCGTTCGGCATCATGCCGTCGGAACCGGCCCCTTCCAGTTCGTTTCCTGGGAACCCAACGACCGCTTGACGCTGACTGCGGTTTCCGACTGGTACCTCCCTCCCCCCAAAGTCGAGGCGCTGGTCTTTCGCATCATCCCGGAAATGGGGACCCGGGTCGCGGAGTTGCAGACCGGGGGCGTGGACATCATCACCGATGTGCCACCCTTTATGGTGGCTACGCTCGAAGACAATGACGAAATCGATGTTCAATCGGTCGAGAGTCTACGGGCGATGCACATCATCATGGACACCACCAACGTCGCCGCGCTGCGGGACAAACGCGTACGCCAGGCCCTCAACTACGCCGTCGACAAGGAGGCGATCGTCGAGGGCGTGCTGGGCGGGATGGGCACGCCTCTCGGAACACACGTGCCTCTACGGATCGCCGAGCGCAGTGGCCCGCTGTTAGAACCGTACCCTTATGATCTCGCGAAGGCGCGAGCCCTTCTAAGGGAGGCCGGCTATTCGAACGGGTTTCCGTTGAACCTCTACACCCCGAACGGCCGATACCCGATGGACAGACAAGTGATCCTGGCGGTTGCGGACCAACTTTCCAAGGCAGGGATCGACACCAAAGTTCATGTAATGGAGAGCGGCACTTACATCAGTAAGCTCATCGCTCGCGAATTCGAGGGAATCTACCTCATTGGGATGGCCTCAAGGGATTGGGACATCTCGCACTCTCTAAACGAGCTGGATCCGAGCTCCCTTCTCTGCTTCAGTCCGGACCAAGCGTTGTGGGAGACGGTCAAAAGAACCAAGGCCACGATGGATACAGGCAAGAGAAGTGAAGCGGCCTACGAAATCCGCAAAATCGTCCATGAGGACGCAATTTATCTGTTCCTCTACAACGTAAGAGGGATCTATGCCGTTTCCGAGAACGTGGTCGGCTTTGTGGCCCCTAGTGATGAAATGATGGATTTGTGGAATGTCAGCGTAAGGCAATAGCCAGGCGTGGCGACTTTCATACTGAGACGCTTTTTCCACTCCCTTTTGATGATCGTGGGGATCACGATCCTTGTCTTCCTGATCACAAATGTTCTCGGTGATCCGGTTGCGCTTCTTCTGGATCCCATGGCCACCAGGGAGGACGCCGAGATACTGCGAAGGGAGCTAGGACTCGACCGCCCCTTATACATTCAATACCTCGCCTTTTTCGGCAACGTTCTTCGGGGAGATTTTGGCGAATCCCTTCAGGGACGGGCTCCGGCAATGGGTTTGGTGCTTCAACACCTGCCGGCAACCATCGAGCTCACCGTGGCGTCCATGGTCTTCATGCTCTTGGTGGGGTTACCGGTCGGGATCCTCTCGGCAACGAATCCTTCCTCTTTAGTAGATCGAGTCGGACAGATGATGGCTCTGGTCGGACAGGCGGCGCCCAATTACTGGCTCGGCGTCATGGCAATACTCGTCTTCGGAGTCCAGCTAAAGATGCTGCCCATTTCTGGGCGAGGAGGTCTGGAGCACCTCGTCCTGCCGGCGGTGACTCTAGGGACCTTCGGGATGGCCGCGGTGATGCGTCTCACGCGCTCGGCGATGCTTGACGTCTTGGGAAAGGAATACGTCATCGCCGCCCGCACCAGAGGATTTCCGGAGCAGATCGTGATCTTGAGACACGCCTTCAGAAACGCCCTCATCCCGGTCGTGACCTACGTCGGCCAGCTGCTCGCGACTTTACTAGGTGGGGCCATTATTACGGAAACCATCTTCGCGTGGCCGGGTGTGGGGCGCCTCGCCATACAGTCCATTTCATCCAATGATTTCCGTGTCGTGCAGGCGGTGGTCGTCGTCGCGTCGGTCATATTCATCTTGGTCAATCTACTGGTCGAGATTCTCTACTCCTGGATCGATCCGAGAATTAGTCATAACTGATCGGTACGATGGACGGCCCGATAGACACGAAAGTACTTATTCTCCGGAAGTCTCCCCTCTTGAGCGGAGGCATCGTGCTGCTCTTCGCGCTGACCGCGATCGGAGCGCCCTTCGTGACGAGTCATGACCCCATCCGACAGGATCTCGCGAGCACTTTGCTGCCGCCTGCTTGGGAGGAGGGAGGAAACTCGGACCATCTCTTGGGAACCGACAGCTTGGGCCGGGACGTCCTTAGTCGTCTGGTCTACGGCTCGAGAGTATCTCTCTCGGTCGGCTTCTTTTCGGTGTTCCTCGGGCTCGCCTTTGGCACGTCGTTGGGACTGCTGGCGGGATTTTTCGGCGGCCGGTTAGAGACTCTGATCATGAGAATCGCCGACATGCAGTTGGCGATGCCATTCATGTTGATGGCCATCGCTGCCATCGGAGCCTTCGGCCCGAGCTTGATGAGCGTCATCATCGTCTTGACTCTCGGCATCTGGCCCGGCTACGCTCGGATGGTCCGCGGCGAAGTGCTAAGCGTGAAGCAGAGCGAGTTTATCGAGGCGGCGCGTGTGGCCGGATGCCGACCGGCGCGATTGATTCTGCGACACATCCTCCCCAACGTCCTCAACACGGTCGTCGTCATGGCGACCCTCAACTTCGGCATGATGATCATTTTCGAAGGGGGCCTTAGTTTCTTAGGGATCGGAGTTCAGCCCCCCACCCCTTCCTGGGGCGGAATGCTTGCGGACGGACGCGCCTACGTGACCGTAGCCTGGCACCTCGCGGTCTTTCCGGGCCTTGCCATCATGCTGGTCGTTCTGGGGACGAATGTGTTCGGTGACTGGCTGAGGGATGTGTTGGACCCTAAGCGCCCCAAAGGAAAGATTTCGTCACTGCACGGCTAAGTACCGCCGAGATCATGAGCTCGACGAGACAGGATTAGGAAGCGGCCCTTCTCGCCACGCCTGCGAAACCCGAGGAGATGAAAGAGCTCCATCGCCAACCATCGGGCCGTCCCTTGGTCCACGACGAAAGCTCCAGGGATATCTTCGTGTCGTCGAACGCCCGGCAACCAGTGAAGAAAGCGCTCGAACTCTAGCTGTCTGAGTTTCGCGGATAAGGCGAGCCAAAAGGCGCGGACCGGACGCACGATGAAAAACCCGTCTTGACCCTGCTCTTGATAAAGCGGCATGAGGAGAAAACCATGGGTCGCGGCTTTGATAGGACCTTCGCCATCGTGAGCCATGAGCTGGCCTTCGTCTATCGTTTGAAAGCTAGAAAAACCGGGAGCCATCTGAAACCCGTCGTCGGGCTCGACCGGTTTTCGGTAGCGCATCTCCACGATGCGGGGAAGCGACTGGCTAGACTCCTTCAATGTCTGACGAGCCGTCGCGACTTCGGGACGACTCCCCGGCTCTACAATTCCCGCCGCCTCCATGGCGATCCAGATTGCGGCTTCGGCGCGGTCGACCGAGACCGGATCTTCGTGTTGGCCGGCCTCGAAGCCGAGTGTGGTCACTCCAAGATCACATAAATATTGAACCAGCGTGCCGGGGAGCTCTTCTTCCGCTCCCAAGACGATGGGTACCGGGAACTCGAACGCGAACTCGCGATTAGGGAGCGTATCTTCGAGGAATGCGAAAGCCGGCCCCGGCCCCGATGTCGTGTGGAGGTCGAGAAAGTAAGCGCGGCCGGTACAGGTCGCCAGAACGGCGCGGATCTCCTTCGCGATCTCCTGGAGCTCCGATTGCTCCGCCGCCGAGCTCTCGTTCGACATCTCCTCCGGGGTCCAGATGCGATTCAGATCCTGGTCGACGAAGCGGCGATTCTTGGCCAGGGCAGCGCGGTTCCCCGACAATCCGATGATGCGACCCCCCAAGCCGTCCCGCGCCGCGACTCTTTGGAAGAAACGGCGGAGCGCTAGAAATCCGGCCGGCTCGTTGCCATGGATGCCGCCGAGGCAGATGAGGGTCGGCCCCTCGGGCTTGCCGATGCGGCCGAGTAATCGGGGGATTTCGGCGAGGTCGCCCGCCAACGATGACTGTTCCGTGCTCATACGTATTCGATCGAGGGTAGAGACCATAGCAAATTCGGCCCAAGCGGGCCCAGGTCAACTTTGAGAGGTACCCCGTCGCGCCATAGAATCTCCGTACTCAATGGGACGCCCTACTCCACTCAAACGTAGATTTTTCCGGCGCGACCCGGTGACGCTAGCTCGGGCGCTCCTCGGGAAAAAGCTGGTGCGCCAGCTCGGGAATGGAGTGCAGCTCGCAGGTCTCATCGTCGAGACCGAAGCCTACCTTGGCATTCCGGACCGGGCGGCGCACAGCTTCGGAGGTCGGCGCACCAAGCGCACCGAAACGATGTGGATGGACGCGGGCCACGCGTACGTCTATTTCACTTACGGCATGCATTGGCTCTTGAACGTCGTCGCTGAGAGGGAGGGTCAACCCACGGCTTGTCTGATCCGCGCACTCGAGCCGCTGGACGGGGTCGAGGTCATGCGACGCCATCGAGGCGGCAAGGTCTCACGCAATCGCTTGAAGGACACCGACCTCTGCTCGGGACCTGCCAAGCTCACACAGGCGCTCCGCATCGACGGCAAGCTCGGCCGGCTGGATATCTCGTCGACGGCAAGGAGCTCTACGTCGAGCGAGGGAAATCCATACCCGAAGGACGCATCGTCACCGCCACTCGCATCGGTGTGGCCTACGCGCGGCAGTGGGCGAAAAAACCTTTGCGCTTCTACGTGCGCGACGATCCCAACGTGAGCGTATGGTGATTGTTACTTTTTGACCCAGATTCGGATTTGGAAAACGTTTTCCAAACTGGTGTCTTGCGAAGTTGAATCGTGAGACACCGCACTTTGACGCTGGCAGCCGGTCGCCGGCCGCGCCCGTTGACCAAGTAAACCGGACCCGGCTCTCGAGCGAGTTCGCCACCGGACTCGGCACACACGCCATAGCTCCTCTGCAGCACCTTCTCCATCAGCGCCGGCCGACGCCACTCGAGCTCCGAGGGCGCCCGACCTTTCACCCCGATCGTCGCGGCGTGAATACTGCGATGATGAAAAACGCAAATTGAGATCAGATTCGGCGGCGAGTTGCTTTCGGCGCGACTCTTTCGTCCGCTGCGGCTCCGGAACCTGATGTGATGCACGTGTAGCTGCGCGCGAGCGCCGCAGTCAGGGTACTGGCAACGGTAGTCATCTCTCTCCAACACTTCGTTCCAGGTCTTGCCGTAGTTCTGGACGATCGGCCAAGGAAGCTCGTCGCCTTCCGGACAGATGTGCTGCTCCACCGCTGCGCTTTCTTCGTCTGACAGGGCCGGCTGTTCAGAGCAGTCGTTCTCCTCGTCATGCTCCTCCTCCCGTTGCCCCAAGTGCGCGTACGTCGCGATAAGCTCGGCCGCCATGAACTCCAGGCACCGTCCGATGTCCAGATCCTCACCCGCGACGCGACGACAGGTTTCGACGGCATGGTCGAACACCGCCGCTTGATCTTCCGTCAGCCAGGCACGGACCTTGACCTCGGCCGCGTCCCTTTCTCCCTCGATCTTACGATCGAGCTCGCGTACGGAAAGAGATAGCGCCGAGTCGAGCCACATCGCTTCGTCCTCGCTCGTTGCTACCCGGGCCACCCGGCTCGCCTTGGTCCATCCGAGCTTACCTTCTTCCAGTGCCTTCTTGAGCTGCGGGAGTTTCTCGAGGTTTTGACCTAGCTGGAGAAGGTAACGGGTCTTACGCGGAGAAAAGCCGAAGCGTTCTTCCGCATGTAATAAACGTCCACGAAACCGAATTTCTCGTACCCGCGTCGCCTCGCGCATGGCAACCAGGTATTCGCAAATGAGCCTCTCCGATCCCTCGTGTACTCGGACGATACGTTCGAGTTTGAGATCGAGCTCTTCGATGGAAAGTTCGAGGTCGGGCGAACCAACCCGACCTCTGTCGAATCTTGCGTCAAAGTCGCATTTAAAGTTGCGTTCATAGGAGGCACCTCCAGCACCAAAGGTTTTTGGCCGAAACTTCTCAACTCGGCCTGCTTTGTGTAAGTTAGGTGAAAGTGAACTGTTTGTCAAGTTTCGATCGTCCATAAGACATATCTATCGGTAGGTTAAGAGAAATTTTTGCCTTCCCGACCCCGGGTTTTGGGTCCTATCTTGCTGTAAACAAAGGGAATATTCCGACGACTCTGCCGCGCCGGCTGGTTTTTTTCGCGGTTTCCCGGTAGTATGTCGCGCTCACTCATGGACGCTTTCACCCGCACCGCCCCGCTGGTTGGCCTCCGCGCTATTGCTACTCGTCTGCGGAATCGCCAGCGCCCAGGAAGACACACCACGCCCCCGCATCGGGCTTGCCCTCGGAGGCGGGAGCGCCCGCGGCATCGCCCACGTCGGGGTCCTCGAATGGCTCGAGGAGAACCGCATCCCCGTCGACTACATCGCGGGCACCAGTATGGGAGGACTCGTCGGCGGCAGCTACGCAACCGGCATGACCGCCTCGGACATTCGCGAGCTTTTGCACAATGCGGACTGGGATCTCGTGTTCTCCGGCGAGGCACCGTATTCGCTCAAGGAGTTCCGCCGCAAACAAGACCGCCGCCAGTATCAAGTGAAGCTCGAGCTCGGCCTGCGACACGGATTCAGCTTACCGAGCAGCCTAGACTCCAGGCACTTTGTCGGACTGATGCTGAGTCGGATCGGTCTGCCCTATTCGTCACTTCCGAGCTTCGATGAGCTCCGCATCCCGTTTCGCTGCATGGCGACTGATTTGGAGGAGGGTGAGCTGGTGACGCTCGACCACGGCTCTCTCGGTCTCGCGATGCGAGCCACCATGGCAATCCCTGGCGTGTTCGCGCCCGTAAGACTGGCAAGGGCGACTCTTAGTCGACGGTGGTCTACTAAATAATGTCCCGGGCGACATCGTGCGCGCAATGGGTGCCGATTTCGTGATCGCGGTGGATGTCGGCGAGGCCTTGAAGAGCCGCGACGAGCTTCGCTCTGTCCTGGAGCAAGCCTCGCAATCTCTCACGATCATGATCCAGCACGGCTCCACTCACGGATTGGACGACGCGGACATCATCATCCGACCGGATCTTCAAAACATCGGCGCCACCGATTGGCGAAAGAGCGACGCGATTGCTGACCTAGGTGCGGTAGCCGCGGCGGCGCATGCATCCGAGCTGATGAAGCTGGCGCTCGGCGAGGAAGACTGGCAAGCGCACCGCGCGGAGATAAATTCCTTCTCGGGAGTGTGGCCTATTTGAAGCAGATCTCTCGGCTTCCTGATTTCGTCGGCGCAGCGGTTTATGTGACAGGACTGGTGGAGTTCGGGAGTGCGTTCGACGACTTCGATGACGCGGACGTACGGAGCAGCTATAGCGCTGGGCTGCTCATGGAGACCGGCGTCGGGCTGGTGGCGGCGGTGATCGCGATTGGCGACGACGGATCGGCGCGGTTCGTTTTTTCTCTGGGCCGGAGCTTCCGCTAGATTCAGAAAGCGCCCCGTCCGGGTGGCTCTCCCTTCCTTTTTTCGTCTCTTGAGGAAAGCGGGTGCTGGGGTCTCAGTTGACCCGGTAATCGTATGTGATTACAATGTAATCACATGACTCGTCGCAAAAAAGGGGCCTCGGTGAAAGGGCAAATAGTCCGTATCGGCAACTCTCAGGGAATCCGTATCCCCAAGGTCCTCATCGAGCAGACCGGGTTGAGCAAGCAGGTGGAGATCTTCGTTCAAGACGACTCGCTCGTTATACGCCCCGCGAGGCCGGTGCGGGAAGGTTGGGAGGCAGCATTTCAGGAAATGGCCCGCCTAGGTGACGACGCGCTACTGGACGCCGGTTCGCTTCCGCCTACCCGATGGGACGAAGAAGAGTGGGAATGGTGATCAATCGCTGCGACATCTTTTTGGTCAGCCTAGCTCCAACGATTGGCGCCGAGATCCGGAAGGCGAGACCGTGCGTCGTCGTTTCTCCCGATGAGATGAACCGACATTTCCGGACGGTCGTCGTCGCTCCCATGACGAGCAAGAGTCGAGGCTACCCCACGCGCGTTCCGTGCCGCTTCAAAGGGAAGGCCGGCCAAGTCGTGCTGGACCAGATTCGCACCGTGGATGGCAGTCGGTTAGTCAGAAAACTCGGTCGGCTAGAGCGGAAAACGTGTGAGTCGATTCTGAATGTATTGAGTGCGATGTTTGCACCGTAGACCGTCCCTCAGGAAACGATGGAGAAACGCGTGTCGCTGGCTATTCTCCTTTTCTCAGAACGATCGTGAAGGTTTGTGCACTGCGCCGCCTAGACGTTTATCGAGCGTCACAAGGTCGGCTTTCAACCGAGTCGCCAACCAGAGATATGCCGCGTCGTAGCAAGTGAGTTTGGTTTGCTCCGCAAGCGTCACCACGTCGTCTAGCGTTACCTCCACCTCCTCGACCCCAATTCTGCCCCTGCGAGCGTACGCATCGAGCAACTGTTGTCGCATTTCGGGATGACGCCGGATCTTCTTGAGGCAAACGCTAGCCACTTCAAAAGGCAGGAGGGCAGGTGCGACCAGCGCACTTCCTCCGAGTCGCTCCGCGACCTCGCGCGCTTCGGGCTCACTAAAGAGGATCGCGGCGAAAGCCGACGCGTCGATGACCTTAACGGCCATCTCGATCTGCCCGGATCATCGCCGCCGATTCCGACGGCGTCGAGATGCCCAGCCTTCGATTCTCCTCGAGCAATTCCTCAACAGTCCGTCGCTTTTCCGACTCCAGCGTCAACTCTAAGATGCTCATCAGCTCCCCTTGAAGGGAGCGGTGGTGTCGCTCCGCGCGGTCGCGGAGGCGCTCCACCCAGTCGTCCGGGACATTCTTGATCGACAGGCTAACTCCCATTCCGTGGCTCCAATATAGCTCTATATTAGCTTGGTTATAGCTTTTTTTCAACACCATAATAACCCCACCTAGAAAGTCGATTAAGACTCCTAATCCCTGATAGATAGGACGAAAAAGAGCGGTGGAAACCACCCTGAAGACTGTGCTACGAACAACCGCGTGAGCAGCATTTACCTCTGGGCCATAACCAGCTACTTCCTTTTGCTCGTCATCGTCGCCGTGCGAGGAAGCCGCGGCGTCTCCACTCAGGAAGATTTCTCGGTCGCCGGCCGCAGGCTGGGAACCTTCGTTCTCTCCTTCACCATGATCGCGACTTGGATCGGGAGCGGGAGCTTTTTCGGCAACTCCGAAAAGACCTACGAAGTCGGCCTATCGGCTTGGATTCTTCCGGTCGCGTCCATCATGTCGATATTCTTTCTGAGCTTTGTAGCCGGCCGGGCGCGGGCGCTCCAACAGATTACGATTCCGGACTTGCTCGAACGCCGCTACAACTTGGCGGCCCGACTCTTCGGCACCCTCGCTCTCCTCATGGCCTACAGCACGATCCTTTCTTATCAGTTCCGCGCCGCGGGAGCCGTCTTGAACCTCGCCCTTCCCGAGCTTCCCTATCAGCCAGCCGTCGTCCTATCAGCCATCTTCATCGTGCTCTACACCACGTTTGGAGGCATGGTCTCGGTCGCCCACATCGGTGTCGTCTCCGGTATCACGATGATCGTCGGCATGTCGATCACGTTCGTGATGTTGTTCATGCGCGCCGGCGGTGTGGAAGGGATGCGCGAAGTCCTCGAGCCCTCGCACTTCCAACTCATCGGTCCCATCGGATTCGTTGAAGCCATCGGTTTGTCGCTCCCCACCGGCCTTCTCATCTTGGCCGAAGCGAATCTTTACCAGCGGTTTTTCTCCGCCCGGACGGCGCTCGTCGCAAAAAAGGCGGCGCTTTGGACGGCGTTGGGTGTGACCTTCCTGGAGGCGATGATCATCTTGAACGCGTGGGTCGGCTCCTCGCTGATTCCCGAAATGGATATTCCCGGTCGGGTCATCCCCTATGCGGCCCGCGATTTCTTGCCGGTGGGCCTCGGTGCGCTCATGCTCACGACCGTGATGGCCATCGTTTTGTCGACTGCCACGAGCTGCCTCCTCGTACCCGCCACGACTTTGGTGCGTGATATCTACCAGAGGTTTCTGAACCCGCAGGCGAGCGGCCGTACGTTGGTCGTCCGGTTAAGAATCGCGACGATTCTTCTCGGGCTAGTGGCGTATTTCTTGTCGACTCTTTCGGATCGGTTTCTCTCGGTCGCGCTCTTGGCCTATACGATATGGGGGACATCGATCGCTCCAGCCCTGATCGCAACGTTTTTTTGGAGGCGAGCCACCGGCGCAGGCGCGGTTGCGTCTATCGCCACCGGAACGACGACGACGCTGCTCTGGAATCTTCTTTACACGGGCCCGGTAAAAGCCGTCATTCCTGCGATCACACTTTCGGTTGCGGCTCTGGTCATTGTCTCGCTTCTCACCGAACCGACCCCGCCCGAGAAAGTGGAGCCCTTCTTTTAATAAGGAAGCTCTGGATTCCTGAAGCGCGGAAGCAACCCGCGGGCCGCCAACTCGGTCCGGACCGAGTTGGGCATCGACGTTGGCCCTGGGCGATCCCGACGTCAATCGCTTTTGTCCTCGGTGGGATCGGAGTATGGATCCTGATGCCACCTCCCGAGACAACTCCTCGTCCCGTGACGCGCTTCTCCATCGACCGCCCGGCGGGAGAGTTCGGCTATCTCGCACGGCTTTCTCTCGGCATCTCGCCTCCGGCTGTCTCTCCTGAAGGCCGATTGCTCGCGTTCGCGACCGCCGACGGGCTCCTCGTCCGAGAGATGGATCGGTTCGAAGCAAGGCTGATACCGGACACCGAGCGCGCAGAAGTCCCTTTCTTCTCACCCGACGGTCAGTGGATCGGGTACCGATCTTTCGATGCCATTTACAAAGTTCGGGTCGAAGGCGGGTGTGCCGCTTCAAGTGAGTGGGGTGCCGCTCACCTCCGGAGCGAGCTGGGGACCCAGGGGCATGATTGTCGTAGGCCAAAAATCGTCGAGGCTGTTGCGTTTCTCGGCCGAGGATGGCACCGCGAAGGCGATCACGGTTCCTTCGCCGGAAACGGGCGAGCAAGGTCATACACTTCCTCCAGTCCTCCCCGATGGCGAGAACGTCGTGTTCACCGTCGAGACGAATGACCAACCCAAGGTCGCCGTAGCCTCAATCGAAACAGGACAACACCGTATCCTCTTCGACGGTTCGAATGCTCGTTATCTCCCGACCGGACACCTGGTCTACATCCAGGCAAGTACCTTGTTCGCCATGCGATTCGACCTCACGCGTTTGGGGACTTCCGACGACCCCATGCCGGTGGTCGACGGGATCTTGGACGACTCGTATGGGTCGATCGCAGCGGCCGGATGGAAATTATCACGGAAACCACGGGCGACTATCTCTACCCCAGACTTTCTCCCAACGGAAAGCAGATCGCCGCCTCTCGGCAAACGGAAGACCGAGACATTTGGCTCTTCGATCTCGAACGACGCAGCTCCATGCGTTTCACGTTCGAGGGAACCCAATACGTGTCCGCGTGGACGCCGGACGGAGAACGGCTCGCGTACCACTCGGACCATGCCGGAAGGATTCCGTCTCCACGGGCGGGGGGACGGAGCCGCTATGGTCCCCGAACGGCAACGAGCTCTTCTACTGTCGAGGCGACGAGTTTCTCGTCGTGGACGTCGTCGAGCTCTCACCCGATCTCAGGCTCGGCCAGCCGCGCGTTCTTTTTAAGGGCCGCTTCGACTCGACGCGGGTCGGTCCACCGAACTACGACGTCTCACGAGACGGCCGACGTTTCCTCATGGTCGATTTGGGTGAGGAAGACGACGCCGAGCCGTTTCAGATTAATGTCGTGCTCAACTGGTTTGAAAAGCTGAAGCGGCTCGTACCGACGGAGTGAGCGCGTTAGTCCCACAACGTCTCGACCACGCGAGATCGTTCAATGTCTCGATCGCGAGTGATCAAGGGCAGATCAAGTGACAGGGCGGCGGCGCAAACCAGGGCGTCGAACGGATCTTCGTTGGGCCGAATCTCATCCGAGATGAACACCTGCTCCGGGGTCAGATCGAGAGCTTGGTAGGCAGGGTTGCTGAAAAGCTTACTGCAGAATTCTCTTACCGAGATACCGAACCGAACGCGTCCGCGGCGCACCAGCCCCGACAACTCCCAAAGAACGGCTGCTGGGACGTATGCGATGGCCTGGTGCACTTCGCACGCTTCAAAGTGAGCCGCCGCCCGCCTGCCAAGCCGCCCGCCGCCCGCCGCATGGAAAACTAGGGCATGAGTGTCGAGAACGGCGGCCGATGGCAAGAAGCCTCACCCTTTCCTTTTCGTCTTCTGTCGCCGTCTCGGTCGCCGTCTCACATCTGCCCCGGTGTCGAACGACTCGAGGGAGCGACGGAATTGAGCCCTTATCTCACGGTCCGCCTCTCGAAGCTCTTGATCGGAAGGGGCGATGCGGATCAAACCCCTAACCGACTGAGATGCCGACTTCACAGTCTGCCCCGTTCTTGCCTGTTCCAGTAGTTGATCCAAGGTCTCACTGACACTCCTTTTGCCACGTGCGCCGGCTTGCGCCCGAAGCCACAGGAGATTCTCCTGGGATAGAGTCACAGAAATTGCTTTCTTGGGCATATGATTATTATACGATAGATATCGTATGTTCACCAAATCCCTGCCCTCTAGGAAAGAGACGAAAAAAGCTGGGGAGTCGTCCCTGGCCGGATGACACTCTACCAGCGGTACTTTTCGACGACTTTCGGATCGAGCTCGATGCCCAATCCCGGGCCGGTGGGTATGTCGATGAAACCGTCGGAGCTTACTTTGATGGGTTCCTTTAGAAGCTCCCAGCGCATCGGATAATCGAGAGCCGCCTGCCATTCGCCGAAGATCGCATTCGGTGCGGCACCGACGACTTGGAGCATCGACGCCACATCCACCGGGCTGTCGCCGCAGTGGGGACAGAGCTTCACACCGCGCGACTCGGCGACGGCAGCGATCTTCATGGCCTCGGTGATGCCGCCACAGTCTGTGATCTCGGGTTGCACGTACTGAATCCCTGCCTTCAGGATTAGATCGGAAGCCTCCCGAACCGTGAACTGATGTTCACCGGCCGCGAGAGGAACGGTGGTCCGCCCGGCGAGCGCCGCCATGCTATCGAAGTCGTAGGACAGGACGGGCTCCTCGAAGAAGAACGCATCGTACTCTTCCAAGACTCTGGCGACTCTTACGGCCTTGGCCAGATCGTATCGCTGGAAGCCGTCGAACAAGAGGGCTGCCTCGTCTCCAATGGCCCGTCTCAGCTTCGCTACCATCCGATCAATTTGCTTCAAGTCGCCGGGCTCACCGTGCCATTCGCCGAACTTGTAGGCGGTGAACCCTTGGCTCTTGTAATGTTCAACTTTGTCCGGATCGCCGTGACTCGAGTACGCGCGGATCTTGCTGCGTGAAGCGCCGAGGAGTTTGTGGATCGGTTGCCCACAGGCTTTCCCTTCGATGTCCCAAAGCGCGATGTCGATACCGCTGAGCGCGTAGGCCTCGGCGCCTTTGTGTCCCCAAGAAAGAACGACTCTCGGATCATCCCATAGCTTGGCCCAGATGCGAGGGCGGTCGAAGGGGTCTTCGCCTATCAAGAGCGGCGCGATTCGCTTGTCTACGATTCTCGCGATCTCGGGATGGCCCACCGTTCCACACTGTCCGATGCCGGTGATGCCTTCATCGGTTGTGATCTCGACCAGCACATAGGTCCGGGTGGGGAGAAACCAACCCTCGATGGGACATTCGAGCCCAATGGCTTTGACTTTCGTTATCTTCATGACGAACGAGCCTGAGCGGCGCGCCACAACATCCAAACAAGAAAACCAAACGGCAGGATGGGCACCCAAGGAGCGAGTGCTCCCGCCCAGTCGGAGCCGATGCCTGCTGGTGCGCGGGTCGTCAAGACGGCGTACGCAGCAATGCCGACCCCCAACAACCCTTCTCCGCCCACGAGGCCGGAACCGAACAAGATCCCTCGCTCTCTCCGTTCTCGGCGATCGCTCTCGTCGCGAGCTCTTTTCTCCGACATCCAACGAAGGAGCCCACCCACGAAGACGGGCGACATGGTTGCGAGCGGCAAGTAGATGCCCACGGCGAACGCGAGCGACGGAAGGCCGGCGAGCTCGGCGAGGATCGCGATGACCGCGCCGATACCCACCAAGAGCCACGGAAGATCCTGACCGAGCACGCCCTCGATGACGATCTTCATCATGTTGGCCTGCGGAGCGGGAAGTTCGCGTGTGCCGAAGCCATAGGCCTCGGACAGAACGGTCAACGTAAGAGCCACGAAGAAGGCGCAAGTGAGAACTCCGATGAGCTCGCCTTTTTGTTGACGCGCGGGCGTGGCGCCCAGTAGAAATCCAGTTTTGAGGTCCTGGCTCGTATCGCCGGCGATCGAAGCCGCTACGGCGACGACGGTTCCGACGGTGAGGGCAGCCGCCTGACCCTGTAGGTCGGTCCAGCCGAAAGCGAGAAAGAGCCCACTCGTGCCGAGGAGCGTCGCGATGGTCATTCCGGAAGTCGGGTTGCTGGTCACGCCGACCAAGCCCACGATGCGGGAGGAAACGGTCACGAAGAAGAACGCGAAGATAGCCACCATCGCAGCGGCGACCAGTCTCAATCCGGCACTCTCGAGAAACCCGAGAACGTGCGGGACTAGCGCGAGGAAGAGAATCACGGTCGTGACCCCGAGGATGACCCACTTCATCGAAAGATCGCGGTCGGTACGTTCCGTGTCGTCGCCGGTTGTCGAGGACACGCGTCGGCGAAGTTGTTCGAAGCCCACCTTGAAGGCGGACACCATCGTGGGTACGGCGCGCACTAATGTAATGATGCCGCCCATCGCCACTGCGCCTGCCCCCACGTATCGAATGTAACGGGTCCAAAGCGTCGATGGCGACATGTCGCGCACGAGAGCTTCCGACTCGGGGTAGAGGGGCGTGGTCCAATCGTTACCGATCCACGCAATGGCAGGGATCAGAATGACCCAAGAGAGTATGGAGCCTCCTACCATCACGTTGGCGATGCGCGGCCCAAGGATGAACCCGACACCGAGAAGTGCGGGAGACGTTTCGAGGGCGACCTCGGCCTTGGGTAAAAGGGGCAACCTCAACGAGAGCTCTCCGTGCCAAAGTCTCAAGGCCCCCTGCAACAGACGATAGACGGCGCCGATCCCGAGGCCGAGAAATACTTCTCTCGCTTTCGCGCCCCCGATCTCGCTGGCCACCAACACCTCTCCGCACGCGGTTCCCTCGGGGTACGGAAGCTTGCCGTGCTCGCCGCGCATCAGGTACCGGCGCAACGGCACCATGAAGAGCACGCCGAGAAGTCCACCGGCAAGGGCGATCACCGTCATCTTGGGAAGGCCGGGGACGATCCCCCAAAGAAAAAGCGCCGGGATGGTGAAGATGAGCCCCGAAGCCAGAGAGGACGACGCGGAGCCGATGGTCTGGCTCATGTTCGCTTCGAGGATGCTGGTCTGCTTGTCGGCCCTCTTGGGAAGCACGGCGAAGGCGAGGACCGTCATCACCGCCACCGGGATCGACGTCGAGATAGTGAGTCCCACGCGGAGTCCGAGATAGGTGTTCGCGGCACCGAAAAGAATTCCGAAGAGCGCACCGAGAACCATTGACCGGACCGTGAACTCGGGCGGCGACTGGCTCGGGGGAACGTACGGCGGATACTGATCGCCGGGGATCTCTTCGTACGCTTCGGGCGGCAAGCCCGGTTTGGTCTCCATGGCCCACTCGTCTACCATTCATCTCGCCATTTCACAAACGGAGCACTTGCGGACGCGAAACGTTTGTTGAAGTATCGAAACGAAATGGCAGACGAGATGGCAGCCGAAATGGCGGACGCGAAATCCGGACAGCTACATCGAGAGCTCGGGGTCGCCTCGGCGGTGATGATGGGGCTCGGCTCCATCGTGGGCACCGGGGTCTTCGTCAGTATCGGCATTGCCGCCGGTGTGAGCGGCGGTTCCGTCATTCTGGCGATCCCTTTGGCTGCCCTGGTCGCAACCTGTAACGCGCTTTCGAGCGCTCAGCTAGCGGCCAGTCATCCGGTCAGTGGCGGGACCTACGAGTACGGCTATCGCTTCCTGAAACCGTGGCTCGGGTTTTCCGCGGGGTGGATGTTTCTTTGCGCCAAGTCTGCCTCCGCCGCTACCGCGGCGCTCGGCTTTTCAGGCTATCTTCTCCATGCACTCGGGGCGGACAGCGGTGGATCGCTCGTTCTCATCGCGGCAGTGACGACGCTGGTCTTGACTGCGATCGTTCTCACGGGAATCCGGCGAGCGAACTGGACGAATATTCTCATTGCCTCGCTGACATGGTTCGCGCTTGGTCTTTTCGTTCTAATCGGAGTCGTGCATCTGATGCGCACCGGAACCGAGAATCTTCTGCCCTTCCTCCCGCGAGACACGCTAGCCGGGTGGCCCGGTTTTCTCGAAGCCTCCGCTCTCATGTTCGTGGCGTTCACTGGATATGGGCGCATCGCGACGCTGGGAGAGGAAGTGCGCAACCCTCGTCGCACTATCCCGCGCGCCATCGTCATCACGCTCGTCCTATCGGCTGCGCTCTATGTAGCGGTGGGAATCGTCGCGGTAGGAGCCGGGGGAGCCGAGGCGTTGGCGGCCGCCACCATCGGCAAGGCGGCGCCACTCGAGATCGTTGCCGAGAGTTTCCGTGTGCCCGGCCTGCCTCTCATCGTTGCCATCGGGGCCATGACCGCCATGCTCGGCGTTCTCTTGAATCTCATACTCGGACTCTCACGTGTTCTCCTCGCCATGGGCCGTCGGGGGGACATGCCACAAGCGGTCGCTACCCTGAACGAGTCTCGAACGACGCCCTATTTCGCGGTGGCTGTGGTCGGTCTCATCATTACTGGTCTCGTTGCCATCGGAGACGTCAAAACCACTTGGTCTTTCAGTGCGTTCACCGTTCTGATTTACTACGCGATCACGAATGCCTCGGCGCTGGCGCTTCCGCCGAGTGAACGCCTCTACCCACGAGCATTCGCTTGGGGTGGTCTTGCCGCGTGTCTTTTCCTCGCTTTCTGGGTGGATCGGTCGGTGTGGCTTTCGGGGCTCGCACTGCTCGGCGGCGGGCTTCTCTGGCATGTGCTTTCAAGGAGACAAAAATGACAACCAGAACAATAGTTACTCTCTTGACGATCGTCCTCTCCGGACAAGCCGGGGCCGAGGAAGCCAAGGATCAAGTCACGAGCTTCCTCGACGGTAGTCAAGGCGATTTCGCGAAAGTGGCGATGAACATTTGGGAGTTCGCAGAAGTCGGCTACCAAGAGGAGAAATCCTCTGCGCTTCTGCAATCACAGCTTCAGGCCGCCGGCTTCGACGTGCAGGCGGGCGTCGCCGGCATGCCCACCGCCTTCACCGCGAGCTGGGGTGATGGGAAACCGGTGATCGCGATCTTGGCCGAGTACGATGCCCTGCCGGGTCTGTCGCAACAGGTGACCACCGAGCGGAAGGCCGCCGCCGGCCAGGCCGGGCATGCGTGTGGACATCATCTCTTCGGAACCGCTTCGACGGCCGCTGCTATCGCAGTCAAAGAGTGGCTACAGAAGTCCGGTACTAGCGGGACCATCCGACTCTACGGCACACCGGCAGAAGAAGGTGGAGCGGGCAAGGTCTACATGGTCCGTGAAGGACTCTTCGAAGACGTCGACATCTCCATTGCCTGGCACGCCGGAGATCGTAACGATGCCAGCCCCGTCACCTCGCTCGCCAATATCTCCACCAAGTTCCGATTCTATGGCCGCTCGGCTCACGCCGCGGGGGCTCCCGAACAAGGCCGATCGGCCCTCGATGCCGTCGAATCGATGAACTACATGATCAATCTGATGCGCGAGCACGTCGACTCGACGGCCCGCATTCACTACATCATCACTCGTGGCGGCGAGGCACCGAATGTCGTGCCTGATTTCGCTGAGGTCTATTACTACACACGTCATCCCGATATAGAAGCTTTGCGGGGGATTTGGGAAAGGGTTCACCAGGCTGCCGAGGGAGCGGCCCTCGGTACAGGCACCCGCATGGAGTACGAGATCATCCACGGCATCTACGCGGTGAACCCGAACGAGACGGTGCACCGACTCCTCGACAAGAATCTGCGCGCCTCCGCGGGAGTGGTCTACACCGAAGAAGAGACTGCCTTCGCGGAGAAAATACAGAAGACGCTTGCCAAGCCCAAACCCATCGGCTCCCAGTCAGAGGTTCTGCCATGGAAACCGTCGATGGCGTCCGCCTCCTCAGACGTTGCGGATGTCAGCTGGGTCGTACCCTACGCGCAGTTCTATGCAGCGACTTGGGTACCCGGAACACCGTCCCACAGCTGGCAGGCCGTCGCCTCAGGCGGGACGAGCATCGGTCTCAAAGGGATGGCGGTCGCGGCGAAGACGCTGGCGATGACCGCAGTCGATATTTTCGAAGATCCATCGATCGTGGAGAAGGCGGTGCGGGAGCTTCAGCAGGCTCAGGGGCCCGATTTCAAGTACGAACCGCTGGTAGGCGATCGAAAACCGCCGCTCGACTATCGAAAATAGTCTTAGTCGGTGCGCAGCCGGGCTACCCTCTGACCGGCCTTCGTATCCTCACCGATCTCCACATCGATGCGTTCGACGATACCCGCGTTGGGGGCGGTGACCGACGTCTCCATCTTCATGGCTTCGAGGACCAGCAGACCATCACCGAGCTCGACCGCATCTCCAACCTTGCAGAGGACACGAAGCACCTTGCCGGGCATGCTGGCACCGACGTCGAGCGGATCCGAGGGATCGGCCATCGGCGCAGCCTCTTCGGAGATCGCCACGCTCAGGTCGCGCACAACGACTTCACGGGGCTGACCGTTGAGCTCGAAGTACACCATGCGGCGTCCGTCGGCGGTCGAGCCTCCGATCGCAACGAGCTTGACGATCAAGGTCTTTCCCCGCTCGATGTCCACGCTGACCTCTTCACCCACTTGCAGCCCGTAGAGGAAGGCGGGAGTCGGAAGAATGGACGGATCGCCAAACGTGTCGTTGTGCTTTAGGTAATCTTCGAACACGTTTGGGTAGAGCGCATCGCTCAAGAGCGCTTTTTCGGTCGGCTCACGCCCCAACCGCTCTTGTAGTCGCTTCTTCGCGGCATCGAAATCGTGGGGCTCCAAGTGCTCGCCGGCGCGATCGGTGATCGCCGGGCGCCCCTTCAGGATTGCTTTCTGCACGCGCTCCGGGAACCCGCCATAGGGCTGGCCAAGGCTGCCGGCGAGGAAGTCCACTACCGATTGAGGAAAATCCAAGCGGCTGGCCTGGGATATGGCTTCCTCCGCGGTCAGCTCGTTCTGAACCAGAAACATCGCGAAGTCGGCCACCACCTTCGACGTCGGCGTTACCTTAATAATGTCGCCGAGGAGGAGATTGACCTCACAGTACTTCTCTTTGAGCTCTCCCCAGCGCTCGCCGAGACCGAGCTGGTCGGCGCGCCGAAGCAGGTTCGAGTACTGGCCACCGGGAATTTCATGATGGTAGACCTCCGCGGTGCTAGCCTTGAGACCGGACTCGAAGCAGTAATAGAGGTTGCGGACCCGTTCCCAATAGAGGTCGAGTCGATTCATCGCGTCCGGATCGAGAGCCGGCCGCCTCTCATTGGTGGCGAGGGCAGAGCAAACGGCGTTCAAGGACGGCTGGCTGGTGAGTCCCGACATGCTCGCGAGGGCGCAATCGATAGCATCGACACCGGCTTCGCTCGCCATGAGATAGGTCGCGACACCGTTGCCACTCGTATCGTGGGTGTGGAGATGGACAGGAAGCCCGGTCTCCTCGCGAAGGGCGGGGATGAGCCGGCGCGCCGCCGCGGGTTTGAGAAGTCCCGCCATGTCTTTGATGGCGAGTATGTGCGCTCCGCGCTCGGTAAGTTCTTTGGCAAGGCCCACGTAGTAGTCAAGATCGTATTTCTTGCGACTCGGATCGGAGATGTCGCCGGTGTAACAGATAGCGGCTTCGGCTACCTTGCCCGCTTTCGCCACCTCTTCGATGGCCAACGTCATATTCGGGACCCAGTTGAGTGCATCGAAGATGCGGAAGATATCGATCCCCGCCTCGGCGGCACAGTGAACGAAGCGTCGGATGACGCTATCGGGATAGTTCGTGTAGCCGACGGCGTTCGCGCCCCGGAGCAGCATTTGGAAAAGCATGTTGGGCATCGCCGTCCGCAAACGGCTTAGTCGCTCCCAAGGGTCTTCGTTCAGGAAACGATAGGCGACGTCGAAGGTCGCCCCTCCCCACATTTCGACACTAAAGAGATTGCTCGCGATGCGGGCGGTAACCGGCGCGATGGCTTCCATATCCGCAGTGCGAACACGGGTCGATAGGAGCGACTGATGCGCGTCTCGAAACGTGGTGTCGGTTACCCAGAGACGCGATTCCTCTCGAAGCCAGCTCGCCAAGCCTTCCGGACCCTTGTCTCGAAAGGCAGCCATCGCCTCTCCGTCTTCGGGCGCCTTCCGCAACTGGTCGGGTTCGAGCACCGGCACTTGAGGGAGAAAGAGAGGTGTCGGTCGTTTCAGAGGGCCTTTCGCACCTGGCGGTCCATTCACAACCGCGTCCGCGAGCGCTCTCAAGAGCTTGGTGCCCCGGTCACGCCCCGGCGGAAACTCGAAGAGCTCCGGCGTTTCATCGATGAACCGGGTGTCTACATCTCCAATGACGAATCGAGGGTGAGAAATCACGTTTTCCAAGAATCGTGTGTTGGTCTTGACTCCCCGAATCCGAAATTCGCGAAGAGAACGTAGCAACTTGGCACGCGCGCCTTTGAAGTCGAGAGCGGTGGCGGTTACCTTGACGATGAGGCTGTCGTAGTAGCTCGAAATGATCGTACCCGCTCCGGCGGTCCCGTCGTCGAGCCGAATACCAAAACCTTCCGCGGCGCGATAGGCGCGGATCTTCCCGGTGCTCGGTGCAAACTCCGCCTGCGGATCCTCGGCGGTGAGCCGGCATTGCACCGCGTAGCCGTTCTTCGTGATGGCAGCCTGACTCGAGATCCCTATCTCGGGGTCTCGCAATCGAAAACCCTCAGCGACTCGAATCTGCGCTTGAACGAGGTCGCGTCCGGTGATGCACTCGGTCACGGTGTGCTCGACCTGGATCCGTGGATTGACCTCGATGAAATAGTAGCCTTGGTCGTCGACGAGGAATTCGACCGTGCCCGCATTGTTGTAGCCCGCGGTGGTGGCGATGCGAAGTGCCGCCTGGTAGAGCTCCGAGCGCACCTGGTCGCCGATAGAAATCGCAGGTGCGAACTCGACGACTTTCTGGTGGCGGCGCTGCACGGAACAGTCGCGTTCGAACAAGTGGACGCACTGGCCGTGCTCGTCGGCGAGGACCTGGACCTCGATGTGTTTCACTTGCTCGAGAAGCTTCTCGCAGTAAACGTCCTCGCGACCGAAAGCCGCCTTCGCCTCGCTGCGCGCCTGCTCGAAAGCCTGATCCACCTCTTCGTTCGAGCGCACGATGCGCATCCCTCGACCGCCTCCGCCGAAAGATGCTTTGAGAAGAATGGGGTAGCCGTGCTCCGAGGCGAAGGCTCGCACCTGCTCGGTCGAGGTCAAGGGCTCTTCGGTTCCCGGCACAACCTGAACCCCGGCCTCCTTGGCGAGCCGGCGTGCCGAGGTCTTGCTACCGAAAGCCTCCAAGACCTCCGGCCGCGGTCCGATGAAAACGACTCTGGCATCGGCACATCGGCCGGCGAACTCCGCATTCTCCGCCAGAAAACCGTATCCGGGATGGATCGCGTCCACTTCATGGGCGAGGGCAATATCGAGAATGGCCTCCTGATCCAGGTAGGCCCCTACCGGCTGGTCGGGCGAACCGACGGGAAATGCCTCGTCCGCTTTATAGCGATGAATGGAGAGTTGATCGGCGTGAGCGTAGATGGCGAGCGTTCGGATCCCGAGCTCCGTACACGCGCGGAAGATGCGGATGGCGATCTCCCCGCGGTTAGCCGCCATGACCTTAGAGAATCGTCGTTTTTCGTTCACAGGAGGGCACATTGTGACGCCTCACCCCACCCCGCGCAAGACGACGTCGGGATGTTAAACTCCGGCCATGAGCGAGCGAGTTGCATTGATCACTGGTGGCGCGCGCGGAATCGGACAGGCCGTCGCCTTGGACCTGGCCACCCAGGGGTGGTCGGTAGCGATCTGCTACCGGACCAGCGCGAAAGAAGCGGAGGAGACCAAGGCGCAGATCGAAAAGAATGGAGGCCGTGCGCTAGAAGCACAATGTGATGTATCCGATCCTGCGGCCGCCGAGGGTATCGTGCGCCAGGTCGAACATGAATGGGGACGCATCGACGCGCTCGTCAACGGCGCCGGCCCGTACCAGCGAAAGAACTTGTTGGAAGTGAGTATCGAGGACTGGCACTCGATGTTCGATAATAACTTGCACCCGTTGTTCTATCTCGGTCGTGCCGTGGCCGCGGGCATGAAAGAGCGCAAGTGGGGACGGATTATCAGCTTCAGCATGGCCAACGCCGACCGCCTCCTAGCGCAACCGCATCTGACGGCGCACTACATTTCCAAAGTGGGGGTGCTCATCTTCACTCGGTCTTTGGCGCGCCTGCTCGCCCCTCACGGCATTACCGTCAACGCGATCTCGCCCGGGTTCATCGACTCCGGAAGCGCCCCGCCCGAGGAGCTCGAGTCCATGGCCAAGAAGATTCCGGCAGGATACATCGGTAAGCCTGGGGACGTGGTGGGCTTGGTCCGTTATCTTCTCTCGGACGACGCCCGGTATATCAATGGGGCGAATGTCCAGGTGAGCGGCGCCTGGGGGATATAGACTTGTTCGAAAAAAACACTCTCTCCCGGCGAGAGATGCTCTCTCTCCTCGGAAGCGCCGCGGTCTTGCCTCTGGCCTCGGCCTGGTCTCCGGTTTCCCTTCGTGACCCCCTGATCCATTCCTCCGCCTCGTCGTTGGCCAACGCGATCAGAACGAAACAAGTCTCTTCGGTGGAGGTTGTCCGGGCATACCTGGATCGCATTGAAGAGGTCAACACCAAGCTGAACGCGGTCGTACAGCTCGTGCCTGACCGAGCTCTCGATGAAGCGCGACGAGCGGACGCCGATTTGGCGCGTGGAGAGATAAGGGGTCCGCTGCACGGCGTGCCGATGACGCTGAAGGATTCGCTAGACACCACCGGAGTGATCAGTACCGCAGGCACCTCGGGAAGAAGAAACTATGTCCCGCCGTCCGACGCCACGGTAGTGGCGCGCATGAGGGACGCGGGAGCCATCCTGTTGGGGAAGACAAACACTCCCGAGTTTACTCACTGGGGTGAAACCGACAACCTGGTGTACGGGAAGACCAGCAATCCCTACGACCTTTCTCGTAGCCCCGGTGGAAGTAGTGGGGGCGCGGCAGCGATCGTGGCGGCTGCCGGTTCACCGTTAGATCTGGGGAGCGACACCGGCGGTAGCATTCGATGGCCGTCTCATTTCTGCGGCATCGCGGGACTGAAACCTACCAACGGACGGGTACCCCGGACCGGACACTTTATCTCGTTCGATGCGGGGCTGGCCTCGTACGAAACCACCATTGGGCCCATTGCCAGATACGTCGAAGACTTGATCCTCGCGTTGCCCATCATCTCGGGTGCGGATGGGCAAGATCCCGACGTGATCCCCGTGCCGCTCCCCGACCCGGCGGCGATCGATTTACGACAATTGCGCGCGGCTTATTACCAAGAAGATGGTGTGCTGTCCTCTTTCCCCCCTACGCCTGCGACCAAAGTGGCAGTCACGCGCGCCGTCGAATCCCTGTCGGGGAAGGGCGTGAAAGTCGAGGAGCGACGTCCGGAAGCGCTCGACCGATTGCGTGACCTGAGCGGGTACTCGGACGGAGGGGCGTCGCTAGCCCGCTCGATCGAAAAGGCGGGCACCGAACGACTCTCGCCGCCGATCCAGTTACAGGTCGAGGGCGGACGGAATTCCACATTATCGCTTCGCGAAGCCGGCGAAAAGCTCATCGCACGCCAGAAGTTTCGAGGCGAGATGTTGCGATTCATGGAGCACTACGACCTGATCGTCTGCCCGGTCGCTCCATTCCCCGCGTTCCTTCACGGCGCGTTGGATGAAATGGTGGCGCGGTCCCTCTCGGTCGACGGTTTCGTGCCGGATACCTATACCTCGGTATTCAACATCACCGGTTGGCCCGCCGCGGTGGTTCGCGCCGGGACTTCACCTGAGGGCTTGCCCATCGGAGTCCAAGTTGTCGGCCGTCCCTGGCGGGAGGACACGGTGCTGGCCACGGCCCAGTTCTTGGAGAAGGAGTTGGGAGGGTGGCAGCCGCCGCCGATCTGAAGTGAAAGTGCGACTAATTCCGCTGCGTCCTCAACCGCCTCACCTTTCGGATCCGCTCGAAGTCGTCATCATCGTGAAGCAGCGTAGCGTCATGCTCGAGCGCCAGCTGCGCGATAAGACAATCGATAGAGCTTCGTACGGTTATCCCTTTCCGACGACAGTCGAAAAAGATGCGCGCCGCCCCGCGATGAGTCGTCCAGGGATCGCCCGGAGCTAGCATTCGCTGGCTACCAAGGTAAGTTTCAAGAAGTTTCCACTCCCGCATGTCTTTGGCGCCCTGCAACAGCTCTTGGCAACAGATCACGGGCAGGTAAAAAGGGATGTCGTCTTTCTCCACTTGATGGAGCCGTTTCACCGCCGCGGTTGGCCGTCCGCGAAAGAAGTCCACGAGAACGGACGAGTCCACGACGATCATCTCTTCCTCTCGCGACGAAGGGCCTGGTAGTCATACCCGGGTGCGAACTCGATCTTGCCCGCGAGATCGAGCAGGTTCTTACGCTTTCGATGTTCGATGAGCGTTATGAGCGCTTCCTGGACGAGCTCCCGCTTGGTCTTGATGCCGGTCAGCCGCCGGGCCTCCTCGATCAGATCGTCGTCGAGCTCGATGTTGGTGCGCATGCTCACCACCGTTACCTCCATTATACACATTCTATAGTGTATTACAATGTACACCAGATGAGACGGCCCCCCCTCCCTGTCCCGACGGAGTTCACACCCCCAGCGTTCCGACTAGCATGTGTTAATGTTTGCGCGTGTCAAGTTCTTCCGAAGGCCTTTCGAAATCATCTGCACGGCGACGTAGTAGACGTCGCGCCAAGACTGGACGAGACGTCGAGAAGGGACGCCTCCGAGTCCACGACCCCTTTGGGCTCATCCGCTGGCTAGCGCTCAGCCAACCCGATCCCAGAAAGGCGCTCGCCGAGCTCGTCCAAAATAGCCTGGACGCCGGGGCCCGCTCGGTTCATGTCACGCGCCTGCGGGAGAAGGGCGTGCCTTGTCTCAAGATTCTCGACGACGGCGAGGGCGTTATCCCCGAGATGGACCGTCCCGATGCCCTGCGTTACATCGCCACCCACATCGGCCACAGTCGAAAGCAATCCCTGTCTCCGCAGCAACGACTCGAGCTCATGACCCAGGGGCAGTATGGCATCGGACTACTCGGGTTTTGGAGCTTGGGCGAGATGCTCGAGATACGCAGTTCCTTGCGCGGTCACAAACCCCGTCGCTTGATCCTGTATCGGGACCGGCCCCAGTACGTCATTGAACCGCTGAGGGACAAATTGGCTTTCGAGGAGCGCTCGACAGAAGTGGTGGTGGTAGGGCTTCACCGAGAGGCGATGAGCAGCTTGGTCGCTCGGCGGGCCGCGGACTACTTGGCTTCCGAACTGCGCGGGCAGCTACTGGAGCGAGGCGTCGATCTGGTCGTGGACGATCGGATGGCTCGCGGTCGGGCTCGAAAGTCCATCAACATGAAACCACCTCGCTTCCTCGGCGAACGTCTGGCGGGACTCGGACCGCTGCCGGTAGAGGACTATCCTCCCATCCAGATGGAGATCTATCTCACAGTAGAGGAAAAGAACGGCCCCGAGCCGCGAGGAGTCGCTCTGTACACAGCCGGCACTTTGGTCGCGGAGGGGTTCGACGAGCTTGCACCGCTTGGACTCGATCACGCTCCTTGGACGGACAGTCGCTTGACGGGGCTCGTGGACTTTCCCGCGCTTCGCGTGGCCCCCGGCAGCCGGCGCGGCGTCGTGCCCGACGAAGCGGCGGGCGCGTTCGCCAAGGTACTGGTCGAGGTCGAGTCCCGACTCACGGAGCTACTCGAAGCAAGGGAGAGGGAGCGGGCCGAACAGCTCGATCGACAACTGATCCGAGATCTACAGCGCGCATTTCGAGACTTCTACCGCCAGCGGCCTCGCTACACCATGCTTCCGGTTCGATCGCAACAAGATGAAGAACGCGGACCAGGAACCGCGGGCGACGAAAAGGCAGACCAAGCAGGAACCGAGGCACCGCCTGGATTGGCCGCTGACGAGCCATTGGCCGGCGAGAGCTCGACGCCGGTAGCCGAGCTCTTCCCTCCCGGTCCCCTGGCATCCGTTCGCGTCACCCCGTCCCGGGTTCTGATGGAGTGTCGTGCGACGAAACGCGTGCGGGCTCGGGGCACCGACGCTGAAGGCCGTGTTATTCCAACTGGAATGGAGTTTCTTTGGGAGCTCCTCGGTCCGGTCGGAGCGCTCACCGTTGAAGAGGAAGACGAGAGGGATTGGGTAAGACAAAGGGTCTCCTTCGATACCGCCTATGGGGAGGAGCGGATGACTGCCTACCTCTATCTACCGCAGAGCGTGAAGCCCCCATATCAGACGGTCGTTTTTTACCCCGGGGCCTATGCGTTCATGCAGCGTTCTTTCGACGCGAGGCCTCAATCGTGGAGAGAGCTCTGGGATTTCATCATCAGGAGTGGCCGAGTACTCATGTACCCCATCTATACGGGTAGCTTTGAGCGCGGGGACGGCCTCGGCCATGTGGTCGACGAATCGAACGCCCACAAAGAATGGGTCATTCATAACGTCCAGGATCTGATGCGCTCGATCGACTATCTCGAGACACGCGCTGATACCGACGATAGAGTCGCCTACTACGGATTCAGCGTGGGGGCGCTCAAGGGTCCAACGATGATGGCGCTCGAGGACCGCATCAAGGCCGGCGTGCTCTACGGCGGGGGATTCCTGTTCGAGCGAGCGCTTCCCATGGTCGATCAGATCAATTTCCCTCCGCGCGTGACCGCACCGGTATTGATGTTGAATGGCCGGTATGACCCCTGGCATCCTCTCGAGACGTCTCAGAAGCCCTTGTTCGAGTTACTCTCGGGCCCCCCACCGAGCACAAGCGACACGCGCTCTATGAGGCCCGACACTTCGTTCCGCGAGACGCGATGATCCGCGAGACTCTCGACTGGCTCGATCGCTACTTGGGGCCTGTGCACTAGGTCCTCACTTGTACCGAACTCCACCCTTAATCGTCACGTAAACCCGCTTCATGACGTTCATGTCGAGAAGCGGGTTGCCGGGCACCACGATGACGTCGGCGAGCTTCCCTTCTTCGAGCGTCCCCACCTCGCCGAGTACGCCCAGCGCTTCGGCGCCGTTGCGCGTTGCCGAAAGGATCGCCTGCATCGGTGTCATGCCGAGCTCCACCATCGATCGCATCTCGTTGACGTCGGGGTTGTCCTGCTGAAAGTTCAGGAACGCGCCGGTGTCGGTGGCCATGAAAAACTTCACTCCTGCCTTGATGAAACGTCGCATGTTCTCCTTGGCTATCCGCACGCCCGCCTGCTGTTCACGAAACGTGCGCCGGCCGCGACTGGCAAAGGGCTGGGGATCACCGATGAGTAGCATCGGCTCGTCGGGATGATTCTTGTTCCAAATCATCCGGTCACGGTAGCGAATGAGGGTTCGATACTCGTCGGCGGTGAGGGACGTTGAATAGAGGGTCTCGTTCAACCGATGAGGGTCGGCCGTCATCCCGGCCCGAACCAAGGCGTTGGCAAGACAGGTCGAAGCGAAAACACCCTTGTCGGCAAAGTTTTGGATAATGTCCCACTCCACCAGCTCTCGGCTCGAGAAAGGATGTTGTACCGTGTCGACACCCAGTTCCACAGCTCGGCGCATGTGAACGCCAGTGTGAGCATCGATGCGAATCCCGTTCTTGTGGGCTTTATCGATGATTGACTTCACTTCTTCGTCCGAGAAATCGTTCTTGCCGTCCCAGGTTTCGTTCGAGAAGTAGAACTTCCAGTAATCGATATCGTCTGCCACGAGCGTGGCGGTGTCTTTGTCCACGTCACTCACCACGGTGAAGGCGAAATCGTTCCGCATCCATTCGACGGCGGCTGGGTCGGGAGTGTTTCGTGTCCAGAACTTGAAGTGGGGCTCGCTGAATATGAGGGTCCCTCCCAAATAGACGCGAGGCCCCGCGACCTCTCCCCTCTCGATGGCGTGCTTCCACGCGCGCACCTTACTTAGAGGGCCGCTGGTATTCCGGATACCGGTCACACCTCGCATCAGCCAGGTGAAGGCCCGCTTCTTCCACGTGGACCAGGTCTCCTCCCAACGAGCCTGGAACTCCTCGAGGGTGAGGTCTGCGGCCGGGGCCGGGTATATGGCTCGTAGCTGGATATAGGCGTTGCCATTGATGAGGCCGG
Source organism: Candidatus Marinacidobacterales bacterium (assembly GCA_965219415.1). Lineage (GTDB taxonomy): Bacteria > Acidobacteriota > Vicinamibacteria > Marinacidobacterales > DATDRI01 > CBDCNP01. The sequence goes on along the minus strand of CBDCNP010000002.1, from coordinate 3,150,311 downwards.
GCATGATGGTCATGCCTTTCGAATCGATGACTTCGGCACCTTCCGGAATCTGGATGTCTTCCATGGGGCCAACCCAATCGATCCGTTCGCCCGCAATGAGAACAGCCTGATCGTGCTGCGGGGTTCGGCCGGTGCCATCGATGAAAAGCCCTCCGATGATGGCGATTGGCCTCGTCGGTCTGTAAGGAGGTCCTTGAAGGTCCGGTAGCTCCTGTGCTCGGACTCGGTCAGCGGTCAACCCGGTGGCAAGAACAAGAAGCAGGACGGACGAGATTCCTCCTGTACACGCGGTTTTTTTCATTTTCGACTCTCCGGGCCGACCATACCACGTGCGGTGCTTGCAACGTCCGGGGCAGCGGGTGTATTCTTTCCGACGTGCCGGGGGTGAGCCTAGGGCCACCAACCACCTTTTCACTCAAGCGAACCAAGCCCCGGAAGCCGTGACGCCGCCGACCAAAGGACAGCTCGTCACGCTCGGGCCAGACGACAAGGCCCCGAAGAGAGTCTCCGGTCGTCCTCCTTCGTACCCGCCGGTGGCGCGCAAGATGAGACAGCAGGGTCGCGTCGTGGCCGAGTTCATCGTGACCGAGGAGGGAATCCCCATCGACATCCGCATCGTCGAGTCTGCGAGTCCGGTTCTCGACAAAGCCGTACTCGATGCCATTACCGATTGGCGATACGAGCCGGCGGAAAAAGACGGCGTCAAGGTTCGTGTGCAGATGCGGTTTCGCCAGAAGTTCAGCCTGGGTTCCTAAGCGGAGAAAAACATGAAACGAATTCTGCCGGTCTTTGTCTTCCTTGGAGTCACATCGCTCCTCGCTTCTCAATCGAATGACCCCACCGCCATGGATCGCGTATCGCCTTTCGCCAGCTATGGGCACGTCTACGATGGAAATAACTTCGAGTCGATGCGACCCCGGATCATGGGGAGCCACGGTGTTCTTGCCACTGGACACCACTTGGCGACGCTGGCCGGTATCGAAGCACTTCGAAGCGGCGGGAACGCCTTCGATGCTGGCGTGACCGCGGCGATGGCTCTCAAGGTCACCAAGATGGGTTTCGCTGGATGGAACGGGGTCGCGCCTCTCGTTATCTACACCGCCTCCGAGGACGCGGTGATCACGCGCGTGGGGGCCGGCACCGCCCCGGCGAAGGCAACGCTCGAGTACTTCCAGGAGGTCGGGAAAAACAATTTCAATACCGCACTCATACCGGCCGACGTCGATGTCTGGCTCGCGGCACTCGACCGGTTTGGAACGATCAGCTTTACCGAGGCGGTCGAGCCCGCGCTCAAGATCGCCGAGGAGGGGTACCACCTCTACAAGATGCAGAAATGGATGCTCACGTGGATGGGGGAAGATCTCCTCAAATACCCTTACAACGTGAAGTTTTGGTTTCCGCGTGGCGTCGGCAACGAGCGTTTAGGCGATCTGATGGTGAACCGCGACCTCGGCCGCGTCATGAGATTGATGATCGAGGCCGAAAAGAAAGTGCTTGCCCGAGGAGGAGATCGGTCAACCGGGATTCGTGCGGCGAGAGATGCTTTCTATAAAGGTGACGCGGCGCGCGCCGCAGCGAAGTTTTACGCCGAGAACGACGGCATTTTGACTTACCAGGATCTCGCCGGATACGAAGGAAAGTGGATGGCTCCTCTCCACACGACGTTCATGGGCTACGACGTGTACGCCTGCGACGGCTGGTCTCAGGGACCGCGGCTCATCTTGATGCTGAACATGCTCGAGGGCTTCGATCTCGAATCCCTAGGTTACAACTCCGCCGACTATATTCATGTGCTTTCTCAAGTCATTAACCTGGCGATGGCCGATAGCTACAAGTACGTGGGGGACCCTGACGTCAACGACACACCCACCGCCCTCTACTCGAAGGCCTACGGGCGGGAGCGGGCAAGGCTCATCGACATGGGAAAGGCTTTCAAGGACATGCCCCCATGGGGCGATCCCGAATCGATGGAGGGCCGGGCGACCGATTCGGCACGGAGCTTCGCGGGAGTAGCCGGCGAATCGACGCTGGTTCTCGACACCTCTTCCCTGAACGTGATGGATGGCGAGGGGAACGTCTTCTCCATGACCGAGAGCGACGGCCACATGATGACCCCTATGGTTCCTGGTTGGGGCTTTGGGCTCAGCAACCGCATGGGCCAATTCGATCTCGATCCCGCGCTCGCCAACGTCGTCGCACCGGGAAAACGGCCCCGCAACACCAATACCCCCTTCCTAATAATGAAGGACGGAAAGCCCTTCATGGGGCTTTCCACGCCCGGCGGCGATCAACAGGCGCAGTCACTCCTGCAAGTGTTCTTGAATGTCGTGGTCTGGGGATTGTCGCCCGAGCAGGCCCTCGACCAACCCCGCTTCGGAAGCTACAACTTCCCATCGACCGGGAGCGACCAGAACGAGAATCCAGGCGTCTTGAAGCTCGAGAGTCGAATCCCGGAGTACACGGTTGAGGTATTGAGAAGGCGCGGACACGACGTGCAGTCGTGGGGCCGGTGGAACTGGCAGGCCTGCTCTCCTACGATCACCTATCGGGATCCCGAGACCGGAGTTCTCATTGCCGCCGGCGACGTGCGGCGCGAGACCTCGGCCATGGGTTTCTGAGCGTCACCGCTCTTTGACTTTCAAGCTCATTTCTCTCCTTTAAGCCACTCAATCCCTATGGCAACTATCGCGCCAGTTATGACCCTCGGGCCGCAAGCTAGATCGCCTGCAATGACAGCCATTTAGCCAAATGACGGTCGGGGAGTACGGGCGATAGTGGAGGGAAACTCCTACGTCTTGAGGGGAAACTCAGACGCTGGTTGTCACTCCACGCGTAACGCCTGGGCGGGATCGACCTCCAGCGCCCGTCGCGCCGGTACGTAGCCTGCGAGCAGCGAGATCGCGGTCAAGCCCAGCGCGAAGGCGACGAAGGTCATCGGATCCATGGATACCACGCCGAAGAGCGACGCGACCATCGCCTGGCCCGCTCCAAACGCGAGCGGCAGGCCGATGGCAACGCCGAGGAGTGTGATCTTGACGGCCTTTCGGACGATGAGACCGAGCACATCGCGGCGGCCGGCTCCGAGCGCAACACGGATTCCGATCTCATGCGTGCGGCGGCTGACCGAGTAGGCCATCAAGCCGTAGATGCCTACCGCCGAGAGCACGAGTGCAAGGACTCCGAAAATGCTCATCACCACCGCGAGGTACTTCAACCCGATCATACGCTCGGAGATGACACGCTTCATGGTGCGGACTTCATAGATCGGCTGGTGAGGATCGACTTTGGAGAGCACGGTTCGAACCGCGGGCGTGATCGTGGTCGGCTCACCTTGGGTGCGAATGACCAGCGCCATGCGCCGGTGGGGCTTCTGCGCGAGCGGTCGGTAGAATGTCGACACCTCCGACCCCATAAACCAGTTGTGCGTCACCTGACCCGCGACGCCGCCGACGGTCAGCCACGGTGCATCTTCCGAGCTCGTGTTACGAAATCGCTTGCCGATGGGATCGGCGTTGGGCCAAAAGCGCTCCGCCATGGACTTGCTCACCATGGCCACCTGGAGGCCGTCCTCGCGATCGTGCTCGGTGAAGACCCGCCCGGCGAGGATCGGGATGCGCATCGTCTCGAAATAGCCTGGTGAAATGACGCGAAAATTGATCCAAGGGTGATCGGCGTTTCGAGCGACCGCTTGACCCTCGATCTCGACGGTTCTCGATGAACCAAACGCACTAGAGGGTAGCGTGTTTACGGCGTTGACGGATATGACCTTCGGTAATGCTAGCACGCCATCCAGCACGTCTTCGTAGAACTGTATACATCGCGCGTCGTCGTCGTACTCTTTTTCGGTCAAGGTCAGGTACATCGTCATCAAGCCGTTCGGCTGGTATCCCTGATCCGCTTCCAGCAATCGAACCGTGCCGCGGATACTGAGGCCGGAGGCGACGAGGAGCATGAGAGTAACCGCAACCTCGGCGATCACGAGGGCACTGCGGCTGCGCTGGCGATCGGTGCCATCCGAGCCGCCACGTCCTCCCTCCTTGAGCGCGACCGCTAGATCGGGTCGAGTCGCCTGAAGAGCAGGGAGCAAGCCGAAGAGGAGAGTGGTAAGGAGCGCCGCCACTCCAGTAAAGACCATCACCCGCCAGTCGAGGTCGATCCGCTCCCAACCGGTCACGAATCTTGCGATGTGGGCGGGAAGGCCATTACGCAAGAGCTCGATCCCGACCCAGGCCAACGGCAAGGCCAAGACGGCACCGATCGAGGCAAGCACCAAGTTTTCGGTGAGGAGCTGGCGGACGATACGGAAGCGACTGGCCCCGAGAGCGAGCTTCAGGGACAATTCTTTTTGCCGATCTGCCCCTCGAGCGAGCACTAGATTGGCAACGTTCACACAAGCGATGAGGAGGACGAAGAGGACCGCGGATTGGAATAAGCCGATGAAGGCGGGAGTCCCCATATCGATGACCGCTCGATTCAGCCTTGAGCTCGAACGCCGTGACCGGAGTTCGTCTCCGGGTGCTCTCGCCCCAGCCTGGCCGCGATCAAGTCCATCTCACCCTGCGCGTCTTGAACCGAAACGCCGGCTTTCATGCGGCCGACGACGGTCAAATTATTCCAATCCCGCCGAGCCGCCTCTTCGGGATCGAAATGGAGGGGTGCCCAGAGGTCGGAGCCCCAGGGGTATTGGAAACCGGGCGGAGCGATCCCGACGACCTCATAGTGTTCACCGTTCAGGAGCAGAGTCTTTCCTAGTATCTCGGGATCGAGTGCGAAACGGCTCGATCATAGCCGGTGACTCAAGAAGACCGTCCGCGAATCGGGAACCTTCTCGTCGGCGAGGAAGGTGCGCCCCATGAACGGCTGGATACCGAGCGTTTCCAGGAAGTCCGGAGAGACCCGTGTTCCTTGAACGCGCTCCGGCTGCTCGGCACCGGTCATGTTCACCTCCCACCAATCGTGGGCCACTAGTCGCTCGAACGAGCTCGCCTGCGTTTTCCAGTCCAGGAAATTGGCGGCCGAGACTCCGTCGTGTTCCACGCTCTGCTGGGGGATGGTTCCCCAAAGCTGCACCAGCCGGTCGATCTCCGGGAGGGGAAACGGCCTCAGAATGAGGGCATCCGCAATCGAAAAGATCGCCGCGTTGGCCCCGATGGCCACGGCGATGGTCATAACGACGATCAGGGCGAAGGTCGGCCGGTGTATGAGCTGTCGGAAGGCATAGCGAAGGTCCCGGGTTAGTTCCGTCATGGGCTCGAGTTCCTTACTGGGCCATTACGTATTCACGCGACCCAAGGTTCGTACAATCTTGCATCGTCGCGTAACTTGGGAGCCACCGAGGCTTGTGCCATGATGGCGAAATCGAGGAATCGGGAGCCTGACTTCGATGATGGCGGGATGAAGGGGACAAGATGGGGGATTTAGTCCAAGACCTTCGTTATGGACTTCGTACGCTCGCCCGGAGTCCATGGTTCACCGGGGCCGCGGTCTTGTCGCTCGCTCTGGGCATCGGTGCCAACCGCCATCTTCAGTGTCGTCAACGGTGTTCTCCTGCACTCGCTCCCTTATCAGGACGAGCAAGACGTCGTCATGCTGTGGGAAGACGCCACGGCGAGAGGAGGGACGAACCGCGTCCCCGTTTCGCCGGGCAACTTCTTGTCCTGGCGAGAGGCCAACCCCGCCTTCACCGAACTGGCCGCCATCTTCAACAACAGCCTCCGGGTTTCTATGCGCGACGAGCCCTTGGTGCCGCTCACCCATCAGGTCACCTCGAATTACTTCGACCTCCTTGGAGTGAAGCCCATGTTCGGTCGTGTCTTCATGCCGGAAGAGGAGCATGCCGGCAAGGATCGAGTGGTGATCATCAGTTATCCCCTTTGGCAAAGGATACTCGGCGGGGATGAGGGCGTCACCGGCGAGACGATCCTTTTGGATGACGAGCCCTACACCGTCGTCGGTGTCATGCCACAGGACTTCGTTAGTGTTCATATCTTCGCGGTGCAACCCGATCTCTGGGTCCCGCTGGTGCTGGACGGACAGGATAACCAACGGAGCACTCGGGGTCTCGCGGTTTACGGTCGTCTCCGGCCCGGGACCAGCTTCTCTCGAGCCCAGGCAGGAATGAGTACAGTGGCCGAGCGGCTGTCGGCGGACTTCCCGGCGACGCACACCGATTGGGGCGTTCGCATCACGCCCATTCGCGACGAAGTGATCGGTGGCATCCGGCCGACGCTCTTGGTCCTGCTGGCCGCGGTCGGTTTCGTGCTGCTCATCGCTTGCGCCAACGTGGCGAATCTCACTTTGGCCAAGGCTTCGGAGCGTTCGCGAGAGATCTCTTTGCGTACCGCGCTCGGGGCAAGCCGCCTGCGGTTGGCTCGACAGCTCTTGACGGAAAGCGTATTGCTGGCCGGCCTCGGTGGTGGGATCGGCGTGGCGCTCGCGGCTTGGGGTCTCCGGCCGTTGTTGCAAATTGTTCCACCCGGCGCGGTGCCCTTTCTCGAGCACGTGGGTATCGACCCCACCGTTTTGCTGGTTACGGTGGGGGTATCACTGCTCACCGGCATTGCCTTCGGTCTGGCGCCGGCTCGGCAAGCCGGCAAAATCGATCTCATCGATCCCCTGAAGCAAGGAGGGCGCAGCCCCGCCTTCTCACGAGGGGCTCGTCGATTCGGCAATAGCGTCGTGGTCGCCGAGGTCGCCCTCGCGCTGGTCCTGATGGTGGGTGCGGGATTGATGATCCAGAGCTTCCGGAACCTCAAGAGCTTCGACGCCGGCTTCGACATCGAGCCGATACTCAATGCTCGGAGTTCACTTCGCGGCGAGTCCTTTGCCGAACCCCACCAGCGTATTTCGCACTTCCAAGAGTTGTCGCGGCGGCTCGGCTCGCTCCCGGGTGTAGAGTCGGTCAGCGGCGTGAGCTTTAACCCACCCTTGTTACCCGGGGTAAGAAGTCGTTGAATACTCGAACCCCTCGGAACTGCGCGAGTAGATCTCGACGAGCTCGTCAGGTTTCACCACCGGCGCCGGCCGGAGCAGCACCGAGTTGACGATACTGAAGATGGTCGTATTGAGGCCGATGCCTAGGGCCAACGAGAGCACCGCCAGCGCCGAGAAGCCAGGGTGGGCGAGCAACATCCGCAAGCCGTACTTGAGGTCTTTCACGAGATTTCCCATAACACTACTTATAACGCCGAAGGTTGGTCAGAAGTTCCACCGCTGTTACACTAAAAGAAAAATGAATTCGAGTCTTCTGAGGGACCGTTCCGGTTTCGGTGTGAACATCGAACCGCTCATCTGCGTCGCGATTGCTCTAGAATCGAATCCCCCTCCGAACGAGACCTCCACGTTGTGAACCGTCTCGTCGAAGGTGATTCCCGCGATCTCGGCGATCTGCCCGAGCAGGCCGAAGTCATCCTGGGTAAAAGTCGTCAGATGATCGCAGATATCTAGTCGCAGTGTCATCCTCTTGATATTGGCTTTCACCCCAGCGCCGAAGTTAAAGCCGAACTTGTTGACCGTCACCAAGTCCACACTGAAGAGCGCGGCTGGCGCGATGTCTCCCTGAAAATCGAAGCTCTGAAGGCCCACGCCGCCAGTCACGAAGGGCGAGACTGCGGTGGGTAGGATAATGAGGAGAAAGTTTGCGTCGAGATACGTTACACGCGTGTCCACGGCGAAGACGTTGTCTTCGACGACGCCCGTCAATCCGCTTGGGGCGTACGCAAAGCTTCCTTCCACCGCCAACGGGTGTCCGTACCAGCCTCCTCGAACCCCGTAGACGAGACCGTTCTCGAACGAGCTCACGACATCTCCTGCTTCAAGCGCGTTGAGGTCGCCGCCGAGAAGTCCTCCGATGAAGCCGGTGATTTCGCCGTCGCCGGCGAAGGAAGGCGTGGCGGCAAGCAGGGCTACGAGAACAAGGGAAGTGCGCAAGTTTTTCAATTGGGACATCCGGTCTCCTCTAAGATGGTCTCTTCTTCCTAGTACACTTCGGGAACAAAAGTCTGTTCGGTGATCGGCGGCCGAACGTAACCGACGTTCTCCTGGCGATCCGGCAATTTGATCTTGGGGTCCTTGAGCTCATTGTAGGGAATCTGATCTAGCAAGTGAGCGATTACATTGAGTCGGGCCCGCTTCTTGTCGTCCGCAAGCACGACGAACCAGGGCGCTTGCTTGATGTCGGTGTATTTGAACATCTCGTCCTTGGCCATCGAGTACTCGACCCATTTCCCGCGCGATTTCAAGTCCATCTCGCTGATCTTCCAGCGGCGAATGGGGTCCTTGATGCGCTGTTTGAACCGACGCTCCTGTTCTTCATCGCTCACCGAGAACCAGTACTTGATGACCTGAACGCCGGAGCGAACCAGCATGCGCTCGAACTCCGGTGCGGAACGGAGGAACTCTTGATACTCCTCCTCGGTACAGAACCCCATCACCCGCTCGACGCCCGCCCGGTTGTACCAGCTTCGATCGAAGAGAACCATCTCTCCCGCGGTCGGGAGGTGAGCGACGTAGCGTTGGAAGTACCATTGCGTTTTCTCTCGCTCGGTGGGCGTCCCGAGCGCCACCACCCGGCAGATGCGCGGATTGAGACTTTGCGTAATGCGTCGGATGGAGCCACCCTTGCCCGCCGCATCTCGGCCCTCGAAGATCACGACGACCTTGAGGCCCTTGTCCTTGATCCACTTCTGAAGCTTGACCAGCTCTACTTGGAAACCGGCGAGGACCTTCTCATAGATTTTGTTCTTGATCTTCTTGCGATTCGGTTGGCTGATGTCCGGGTTGTCGAGACTTACCTTGTTTTCTACTCTGTTCTTTGCCATGGCGATCACTTAGTTGGAGTTGTTGTTTCCGCGTACGCACCACACCGAGCCCTTCATGGTGCTGACGGTGGAGAACGGAAAGCCGTTGTAACCGTCATATGTACCGCACTGCATCACGATCTCCCTGACGCTCGATTCGTGGGGGGGCAGGAATCGGCTGCTCGACCAAAAAACACCGCCACCCCGAAAGTTTTGTCCCTTGTCGGACTTGAACGGGTGGCCGGCTGGTAGCCGAGGTTCTCGACCGGTCCGCCCACCAACCTCCAAAAGGCTGGTGAACTCCTCCGCGGTAGGAAGACGCCATCCCATACGCTTTCCAGATTGGGCTTGCCAGCAATACTGCAGCGCACCCTGCCAATTAAGACCATCGTGACTCCCACCGATGTAGCGCTGCCATACCAACCCGGTCTCTCGGTCGAGTACTCCACTACCGTTGAAGACCAGTTCGAAACGCTTGGTCCCGGGGAGCCGTTGATTCCACGAGTAGAGAGGGAAGACCTTGGTGTCGTTCGGATCGGGCTCCACCGCGGTAAGATCTTTCTTGACCGATTTGGCTCGTGGCTGCTGCGTTTCCGCGCGTGCGCCCAGGTGGGTCGCCATCACGACCAATAGTCCCACGAATACACTTGCCACTTTGGTTTTCATCGTTAACCTCCTCAGTGGGCGTGACCTCCCTCAGCGGGATGCTCATGCGTGATGTTCCATTTCACATCCTTGGCCGTAAAGCCATCCACCATTCCGTTGCCATTGTGCCAACCGAGACCGCATCCGGGGCAGACCTCTTTCTTGGCCTCGACGTTCGGGTAGCAGGCACATTGTCCTTCGTGGAGAGCGCACCAATTGCAGCTCGGAAAGGTGCAACAGCTGTATTTGCCGGCGTTGGCCAGCTCGGACTTGGTGTCGTCGAGCGCCGCATTGATTTTCTCCATTTGCTCAGCAGGTGATAGCTTGACGGGTTCCTCTTTCATGGGAGGCTCCGCCGGCTCAGCTTGCTGCGCCTGCTGCGCGGGTTGGCACGAAACGAGTCCGAACAGAAGGGCAATTGCCCCCAACACATGGAATGTCTTCATCACTGGCCCTGCTCCTTTCTTGGTATCACTTCGGGAAATTCATTCGAGCTAGCATGTCCTGGAATCTCGGATCGCTGCGGATCGGATCGTACTGCGGTTCTACCTGAAGGTACACCAGGCCTCGCGTTCGTTCTTGGTAGCCTTGTTCTAGGAACTCGAACGCCCGTTCTTTATCTCCCAGGCGACAGTAGATCATCGCGATGCTCGTCGGTTGCGCACCACCGCGCGGGGCGGCTTTCAATGAATCGGCCCACGCTCTCAGCGCCCCCAGGTCACCCGATTCGGCGTAGGCCTTCTCTATTGCGGAAGCAGTCTGGTTAGCGCCCGCACGCCGAAATACGGTGGCAATCTCCGCAACCGCTTTCTCATACATCTCAAGGTGCTCGTAAGAGATTCCCACGAACAGTCCGCGCACGGTGGAAATTTGGATCCAAGGCGAGGATTTCTTGATATCCCTCGACGGCCCGGTCATATTCCCCGGAGAAGTAATGTGTGCGGGCCCGATCCACAGCGATCATGAGTGAGAGGGGATCCAAATCCTGGGCTTTCTCCAGGTGTTCGGCGGCTTCATCCAGCCGCTTCATCGTCCATAAGTAGTTCGCGTATCGGTGACGTGCGGGAGAAGAACTGGGGTCCAGCTCGATGGCTCGCATGCGATTTGCGAATTCGCTTCTTTGGCTTCGGGATCGAGCTTCGCGAGTCCCAAAATCCAGGATCTTGACGAAGCCATCCTCGGTCACCATTAGATTCTCGGGCTTGAGATCGCGGTGGACGATTCCCGCGGCATGCGCCTTCGCCAGACCGTCCGCTGCCTGGGAGGCTAACGCGAGGAGTCGGCGGAAGGGGAGCGGTCCGTCCGACAGGATCTCCCGCAGCGTCTTTCCGTCGACGAGCTCCATCGCGATGTAGTGGAGGGAGGCTTCCTCACCTATATCGTAGATGGTAATAATGTTGGGGTGATTGAGCGCCGAGGCAGACCGGGCTTCCTGTTCGAAGCGCCGCAGTCGCTCCGGATCCGACGCGAGATCTTCGGGGAGAACTTTGATCGCAACGTCTCGCCCCAGCTTGGTGTCGCGTGCCCGGTAGACTTCGCCCATCCCGCCAGAGCCAATGGTGTCGAGGATTTCGTAGGAACCGAGTCGTGTGCCGCGGGTGACGGACATGCCAGTTGAAAATAGCCCGGTGCCCGCTCAAAAGTCAAAGAGCGGATTGCTTTTCCGCTTTTACCACATTATTCTTTTCAGGCACCCGTCCTCCTGGAGGGAACAGGCCATGATGAAACCGAGCCCTCCTATTCTTTTCGCCCTGCTGGGCCTGGTGGCGGTCGCTCAGCTTGCTCAGGCTGGTCAAGAGTCGTCCAAGACCTGGCTCGATAGCCCGCGGGATTACGAGAAAATCCTGAGGAGCGGCGAGATCGTGTCCATGAAAGGATCTCGGTAGCGGGCGGAACAAACCCAGAAAGGTGACGCTGAAGGACGAGGGCCGCACCATCGATGCGGTCTGGAAACCGATCCAACGCGGGCCGCCAGGAGTGGGGCTGGGAGAGCTATCAGGCAGAAGTCGCCGCCTATAAGCTCGACCGTTTTCTCGAGTTAGGAATGGTACACCCAACGGTCGTTCGAGAAATCGGTGGCCAAATGGGATCCCTTCAACTCTGGGTGAACGGGTGCAAAATGTACGAGGATATGCAAGACCAAGTCCCCGATTCGGCGGAATGGGAAAAGGAGCTCTCCCGCATGAGGCTCTTCGATAGTCTCATCAGCAACGCCCACCGCAGCTCGCGTGACTTCATGGTGGATGGGAAGTGGAACATCGTTCTTATCGACCACTCGCAGGCGTTCATGAGCACACAGGAGCTCGACAGAGATCCAGACAAACTACCGATGCGATTCGACCCCGACTTGGTGCAGAAGATGAAAGAGATCGAATCGATGAGCCTCGAGATCCGCCTGGATCGTTTGCTGCTGCGGCAACAGGTCGACGCCATCGCGATGCGGCGCGATGCCTTGGTCGAGCACGTGGAAGCAACGATCGCCGAAAAAGGCGAGGCTGCCGTCTTTCACTGATTTCACCCCGTCCAAAGCCCTCCAATCCCGACTGCCCTATAGGGTGAGCTTGTCAGACGATCCAACCGAAACGTGTCTTCAGATGCACGGGGATGGATGTGTTCTCCCGGAAATCGCATCGATCGTGCTACAATAGAAAGGGTTCCACAAACAACTTAATTTCTCTTGGAAACATGAGCTTTCCCACTCTGGCTCGGATTCTCGCGATTAGTGTCGCCGCCGTCCTGGTAATTTTTGTTCGGGCCGGGCGTCGGCGCGGCGCAGGGCCCCCTCGAGCTGCTCTCCGTCACGCCCGCCGGCGAGGACGTCCCACCCGGCCGACAGATTGTCTTCCAGTTCGACCGCCCGGTGGTACCGATCGGCAGAATGGATCGGGATCCCAGTGAGATTCCCATAACCATCGAGCCTTCACTCGAGTGCGAGTGGCGATGGATCAGTACGTCGGCTCTCGCTTGCCAGCTCGGGGAAGACGACATGGCGCCGGCAACAAGGTATGTACTCGACGTTGCACCGACGCTTACCGCTCAAGATGGAAGCCGGCTCCCTGCCGACGAGACCCACGAGTTCACGACCCAACGTCCCGCGGTACAGTACGCGAACTTTCGCACCTGGCACAGTCCGGGCACTCCGGAGATCTTTCTGAACCTCAACCAGCCGGTGGAAGCGGCATCGCTCGGACAGCATTTGTATCTGGAGCTTCCCGGAGGCGAGCGAGTCGCTCTTGCGATGTCGCCCACAAGCGTCCAGAACCACGCTGACAACTGGATCGCGGAACCGGTGCGCGAGCTTCCTCTCAACACCCGGGTTCATTTGAAGGTCGAGCCGGGTCTCGAATCCAAGCTGGGACCCGAGCCGAGCGTAGAAGGCCAAGACAGTCGTCGAGTTTTTCACCTTCCCCGAGCATCGCTTCCTGGGAGTCCGTTGCCGCGACAACGATGGGGAATCGATCCTTGTTCCACCGAGCGCCTTGGTGCGTACCGCGCGAGCCTGTAACCCGATGCGAGGCGCCGTCTTACTGTTCTCCTCACCGGTCATCAAGGAGGTGCTGCGCGATCATCTATTAGTAGAGCCGGATCTGGCAGGGAGCCGAGACGACTTCGATCCGTGGGACAACGTTTATAGCTACTCCCGACTCAATCGGCCACGGCGAAAGGATCAAGAGTACCGGGTGCAACTTCCGGGGACCTTGAAGTCGCGGGCCGAGTACAAGCTGAAGGCCGAGGCGGGAGATCTTGAAAGACGAGTTCGGCAGGTCCTTGCCCGCCGACATCGATCTGACTTTCCTTACCGACGATCGTCCGCCACGTTTCGTCCTTACTCACCCAGTTTCGGTTCTCGAGACCGAGGTCGAGACGCACGTCCCGGTCACGGTGACCAACCTCGAGGAGGTACGCGCCAGATTCAACGGCGTGACGCCGGGAGGGGTGGTGCAGTCGACGGTGAGCGAAACCCTACCGGAAGTCTGCAACATTGCCTACGGGATCCCGCTCGACGTGCGCGAATGGCTTGGCGGCGGGTCCGGGGCACTACTGGGGAACATCGAATCGAACTCCAGCTACGAGCAACGACCGTCCTTGGTTTTTCTCTACCGTGAGTCCGTTCCAGGTGCACTCGAAAGTCGGACATCGAAACACCGCGGTCTGGGTGACGGATCTCGAGAGCGGTCTCCCCGTCGAGGGCGCCCGGGTGACTTTGTATTCCGGAATCGTGAGAGAGCTCGGCGCGGAGCCTGCAATCTTGAGTGAAGCCGCGACCGACGCGACGGGCTTGGCAGTGCTCGATGGAACCACGGAAATCGATCCCAAGCTCGAGCTCTTCCATTGGGGCTCGGTCGTCGGTTGGGAGGCCCGTCCCCGGATCCGATGCTTTTCGTTCGCGTCGACAAAGACGGTGAAATGGCGCTCACCCCCCTTAGCGGAGACTTCATGGCCCGCGCCGAGGGACCGAATAACTCCTGGATCCCGACTAATTATCGCCGGCGGTTTGGGCACATCGCCACATGGGGAACCACCGCGCAGGGTGTCTACCGCGTGGGCGACACCGTCCAGTTCAAGATCTACGTGCGCGATCAGAGTAATGAAAATTTCGTTCCCGCTCCAACCAAGGGCTACACCCTTCAGGTCTACGACCCGACCGACAAGCTGGTTCATGAAGTCAAAGACCTCGTGCTGAGCTCGTTTGGCAACTTCGCCGGAGACTTCGGAGTCCCCGATACCGCTGCCGTCGGATGGTACAGTTTCCGCCTCACCGCCGATTTTATCGACAACACCACGTGGTACCCGATGCGGGTTCTCGTTGCGGACTTCACGCCGGCCCCCTTTCGAGTGACGACCGATATCGACGGAGAGCTCTTTCATCCCGGCGATGCGGTCACGGTGACAACGAGCGCCAACCTCCACGCCGGTGGCCCCTACGCCGACGCCCAGAGCCGCGTTACGATTTCTCTGCGATCGACCGCGCTGAAGCCGAGCGATCCCAAGACGGCGAGCTTTTTCTTCGAGACCGGCCGCTCGCCGATTCGCGCATCGTCTATGGTCGTCTACGCTTCGAGAGCTCGGTCCGTGATGATCGTGGCAAGTACGTGAGCGGACGTGCCGGCGCAACGTGGGCCGCTAGGGATCGCTACGTCGGTATCCGTCAATCGAACTGGATACTCGAGCAAGGCGAGCCGAGCGAGGTCTTTGCAATCGTGGTCGACGATAAGGAACGAGTCATCGAAGGAACGGACGTCACGATCCGCATCGAGCATCGCGAGACCAAGGCCTCTCGCGTCAAGGGAGCCGGTAACGCTTACCTCACTCAGTACGTTCACAACTGGGTGGAAGTGGCACGCTGTGAGGAGAGCTCGACGGAAGATCCGCTCGCTTGTGAGGTCGCGCCGGAGAAATCGGGCCTCTATCGCTTCACCGCGGAAGTCACCGATACGCTCGGGCGACAGCATGCGAGCTCGCTGACACGTTGGAGCGTTGGCAAGGGACGGGTCCTATGGGAGGCCCCACCGGGACACCACCTGCCCATAGAACCGGAAAAAGAGGAGTATCGTGTCGGTGACACCGCGCGTTTCCTCATTAGAAACCCGTTCCCGGGCGCACAGGCGCTCTTCACCATCGAGCGCATCGGTGTGCAGCGAAGCTGGACCCAGGTTCTCGAGAACAGCAGCGAGCTCATCGAGTTCGAAGTAACCCCCGATCATCTCCCCGGCTTTTACTTTTCGGCCGTCGTGACCTTGCCTCGGGTCGAAGCTCCGCTCGGCGACGACGATGTGGATCTTGGGAAACCCGCCTTTCGTATGGGTTACGTCCGTGTTCCGGTCCGTGACCCTTACAAAGAGATCGTCGTCGACGTGACACCGAAACGCGAAAAGTTCCGTCCTCGCGAGACGGTGCAAGTCGATCTCGTGGCCCGCCCGCGTCACGCCGTCATGACCGACGGTGGGTCCCCGGCGATCGAGGTCGCGGTGGCGGTTCTCGATGAGGCGGTCTTCGATCTCATTCAAGGTGGCAAACGCTACTTCGACCCCTACCAAGGCTTCTATGAGCTCGAGCAGCTCGATGTCCAAAACTACAACCTCCTGACGCGGCTGATTGGAATACAGAAATTCGAAAAGAAGGGCGCGAGCCCAGGAGGGGGTGGTGCCTCCGGTCTCGACATGCGATCGGTCTTCAAGTTCGTGGCCTATTGGAACCCTTCTGTGCGGACGGACAGCGAAGGTCGGGCTCAAATCGAGTTCCAAGCACCGGACAACCTGACCGGCTGGCGAGTCCTGGCGATCGCCGTGACCAAAAACGACCTGATGGGGTTGGGGGATGGCACGTTCGTCGTCAATCAGCCCACCGAGCTGCGGCCGGCCCTTCCCAATCAAGTGACCGAAGGCGATCACTTCGATGCCCGCTTCACGGTCATGAACCGGACCGAGTTCAAGCGAACATTAATCATCGACGCGAAAGTCGAGGGCCCGGCCGAGTCCCCCGGTCTCGAAGGCCTCCGCATCGAGACCGAGCCGTTCAAGCGCTATCCCATCGTCTTCCCGGTTCGCACTATCAATGATGGAGAGCTCTTCTTCACCATCCGCGCCGGTGACATCGAAGACGGCGACGCCCTTCGGCACGGGCTCGAGGTCAGAAAGCGTACCGCCTTGGAAGCGGCCGCCAACTACGGCACCACGATCGGAGACGAAGTCACCGAGTCGATTCTGTTCCCGGAAGGGATACGGACCGACGTGGGCCGGGTGAGTGTGGTCTTAAGCCCGTCGGTCATCGGGGGAGTGGACGGTGCGTTTCGTTACATGCGCGACTACCCGTACTTTTGCTGGGAGCAGAAGTTGACCAAGGGCGTCATGGCTTCCCACTTCGCCCACCTGCGAGATTATCTGCCCGACGACATGGAGTGGGAGGGACACCAGGAGCTTCCCGATATCACGCTTGGACTCGCCGCCAACTATCAAGCCCCGAACGGTGGCATGGTCTACTATCGTCCTCAAGATCAGTACGTGAGTCCCTACTTGAGCGCCTACACCGCTCTCGCCTTCAACTGGCTCCGCCACCGCGGTCACACTATCCCCGCCGGTGTGGAGGGAAAACTCCAGGGTTATCTCCTCAATTTGCTGCGGACGGATGTGTTTCCGGACTTCTTTACCAAGGGAATGGCGTCGAGCGTCCGCGCGGTGGCTCTGGCCGCTTTGGCCCCCGCAGGCAGGGTCAACCTTTCCGACATCGAACGCTACCGCCGCCACGTCGCGGAGATGGATCTCTTCGGTAAGGCACACTACCTGCTCGCCTCGGTGGAGCTCGGCGCAGATGCCGAACTGCAAGCCGAGGTCAGGAGCGACATCCTCGCACACTCCAATCAATCGGGTGGAAAATTCACGTTCAGTGAGAGCATCGACGTCGATTTTCAACGGATTCTCTATTCGCCGGTGAAGAGCAACTGCGCGGTCCTCTCATCTTTGGTGAGAGAGGAAGACGTTGCCTTCAAGCTTACCCGCTCCATCACCCAGGAGCGCAAGAGACGCGATCGCTGGGAGAACACGCAGGACAACATGTTCTGCATGAACGCCCTCATCGACTACAGCGGAACCTACGAAAAAGACGAACCGGCGATGACGATCCGTACGTACTTCGATGACGAAGAGCTTCCGTCGATCGAGTTTACCGACCTCCGTGATCCGGCTGGCGAAGTGGAACGGCCGATTCAGTCCGGTGATGCGGGCCGCGGTGCCACGGTGCGGATCGAAAGGGAAGGGACGGGCCGGCTCTACTATGCGACGCGGCTTTTCTACTCACCCATCGAGCTCAAGAAAGATCCCATCAACTCCGGCATGGTTGTGAGACGAGAGTACAGCGTCGAGCGTGACGGCGAATGGGTGCTTCTCGAAGATCCCATTAGGATTCGGACCGGAGAACTGGTTCGAGTCGATCTCTATATCTCCCTTCCCGGCGCCACGGAACTTCGTGGTGGTGGACGATCCGGTGCCCGGCGGCTTGGAGCCGGTGAATCGGGACCTTGCGACCGCATCGGAGGGCGATGCCGAGAAAGGCGAGTTCAAGCGCTCGGCGAGCTCCTATTGGTTTACCTATAGCGACTGGCGCGCGTACGGGTATTCCCGTTGGAGCTTCTATCATCAAGAGCTTCGTCACCACGCGGCCCGTTTCTACTCGGAGTATCTGCCTGCCGGTAACTACCATCTCTCGTATGTTGCGCAGGCCATCGCGCCCGGAGAGTTTCACATCGGGCCGCTCCATTCCGAAGAAATGTACGATCCCGACGTCTTCGGGCAAGGCGTCCCCGCGAAGCTCATCGTCGAGGAGGCACAGTGAGCAGGCGCCGTTTCATCGCCGTTGCCGGGGTCGCGGCGCTCCTCGTGCTGGGAAAGACTTCCTTGGATCTGAAGCCTTTGCCGGATTCGCTTCCGCCTTCGGAGTTCGGATTGGGCCAACCGCAGATAACGGATCGCAACGGCTTGCCGCCAGTTCAAGACTACGTGGAGTGTGGAAGGGTCATCGTCACGTTGGACGGGTTTCAACATCACGAACTGTTTTCCGTCGCGGGTCACATCGTAATAGACGAGCTCCTGAAAACTGAAGGGCGCCTTTCGGTAGTCTCCTTCGAAAAGCGTGATCTCTTTCCCGAGGGTGAGTGCCGATCCGGCGGCCTCAATGGGTACTGCCATCATCCTATTGGTATGACGGAAGCTCACAAGACGGTTATTGTCTTCGTGCCCATGGCCCTTGATCCCAGCACCAAGTTAGGTCCCTACGAGATTTTGTCCTCCCTCGGAGCAGGAGGGATGGGCGAGGTCTATAAGGCCAAGGATACGAGACTCGATCGCAGCGTCGCGATCAAGGTCCTTTCTTCCCATCTCTCCGGAAGCTCCGAGCTGCGCGAGCGGTTCGAGCGCGAAGCCCGTGCGGTCTCGAGCCTGAACCACCCTAATATCTGCACGCTCCACGACATCGGCCGAGAAGGTAAGACCGACTTCCTGGTCATGGAGCACATCGAAGGGGAGTCCCTGGCCGATCGATTGAAGAAGGGGGCGCTTCCTTTCGATGAAGCGCTGACCTACTCGACCGAGATCGCCGACGCCCTGGAAAAGGCGCACCGCGCCGGCGTGGTGCACCGCGATCTGAAGCCCGGCAATATCATGATCACCAAGACCGGGGCGAAGCTTTTAGACTTCGGCTTGGCCAAGCTCGCCGGCTCCACCACGCCGACTCCGGAGCTGTCGACGCTTTCCGCCTTGCCCACCGAGCAGAGATCGCTGACCGCGGCGGGAACCATCCTCGGGACATTCCAATACATGGCTCCCGAGCAGCTAGAGGGCGGAGAAATCGACGCGCGAACCGACATCTTTGCGCTCGGTGCCGTCATCTACGAGATGGTGACCGGCAAGAAGGCGTTCGAGGGCAAGAGCCAAGCGAGCTTGATCTCGGCCATCATGTCGGCAAACCCGGAACCGGTCTCCAGTGTGACACCGCTTTCGCCGGTGGCGCTGGAACATGTCATCCGGCGATGTTTGGCTAAAGATCCCGACCAACGCTGGCAGAGCGCCGGTGACGTGGCGCGGGAGCTCGAGTGGATCGTCGAGGCCGGCCCGCAGGCGGGAGTAGGTGCGGCTCGTGGTCTCGGCCGTGAGCGGATCCTCTGGGCCGCAGTGAGCTTCGTCGTGGGTATCGCGGCGGCCGCCATCCTGGGCTGGGCTCTTTTCAGCACGCCGCCCGCACCGAAGCAGGTGACGCGTTTCGACGTCGCTTTTCCGGCCAATGAGCGGTGGATTCCAACCCTCCTTGCCCTGTCTCCGGACGGCTCGCACATCGCATACGTCTCTTTCGGTCAGGACGGTCAACACCTTTACCTCCGCCGGATGGATCAGGTCGCGCCCACACGAGTCCAAGGCACGGAAAATGCCATTCGGCCGTTCTTTTCTTCGGACGGACAGTGGGTCGCCTTCTGGGCGGATGGGAAGCTGCAGCGCGTATCCGTGAATGGTGGGCTTCCGGTCACACTGTGCGACTGCCCGGACCTGTGCGGCGGAAGTTGGGGCGACGATGACGTTATCGTTTTCGGAACCACGGTGGCACGGGGGCTCGGTCTATCGATGGTGCCGGCCGGGGGTGGCACGCCGGAGCCGTTGACCGAGCTGGACAAGGAGAAGGGTGAGGTCTCTCACCGCCTGCCGGATATCTTGCCGGGCGGCAAGGGGGTGGTGTTCACGGTCTTTACCAATACAAGCGCCAACGTTGCTGCGCTCGACCGGGACAGCGGTGAGATACGCACTCTGATCGAAGGTGCCACCGGCGGCCGTTATGCCCGCACCGGTCACCTACTCTACTCACAAGGGACTCAATTGCTCGCGGTGCCCTTCGACCTTGATAGCCTCGAGGTAACGGGAGCCCCGGTTCCCATGGTGGAAGAAGTGCAGCCAAATCAGTTCGCGATCTCCCAAGATGGCGGGCTAGTTTTCGGTGAGGGAGCGGCCGCTGCCCTAGCGCCGGAAGTCACGTTAACGCTGGTGGACCGCCAGGGAGGGTCTCGCCCGCTGATAGAGAAGTCGCGCACCATCGTCGAGCCGCGGCTATCGCCCGACGGTAAACGACTCGCCCTAACCTCGGTCGAGGGTCAAAGCATCGACATCTGGGTCTTGGAGCTGGCTCGGGAAACCATGCCCCGGCTCTCGTTCGAGCAAGGCAACGACAGCATTCCCATATGGACACCCGACGGAAAGCAGGTCACCTTTTCTTCGGATCGCGAAGGTGGGTGGAACATTTTTTCCGTGCCTTCCGACGGCAGCGGCCAGCCGGTACAACTCACAGACAGCGAGTTCCCCCACCACCGCGACTTCTTGGTCCCCGGACGGCAACCTTCTCGCTTTTCAACGGCAGAGACCAGAAACTGGAACCGACATCGGCGTGTTTTCCGTGGAAGACGGAGAGGAAACAATATTTCTCTCGACGCCGTTCAATGAATATCAAGCGACCTTCTCGCCGGACGGTCGATGGTTGGCTTACATCTCGAATGAGTCCGACCGAGAAGAGGTCTATGTCAGAGCCTTTCCTGGCCCGGGAGGAAAATGGCAAATCTCATCCGAGGGTGGATCGCATCCCATGTGGTCGCCCAAAGGTGGGGAGATCTTCTAAATACCTCGCAAACCGAAAGTTCCCCCGGCTGGTGCCGCAGAACTCCATCCCGGTAATCCACGAGGGGCAGCACGGCCAAGCCTTCGGTTTGATCACCGACATCTCCGAGGCGGGGTGCAGTTTCGACACCGGCGTTTCCTACGCAGCCGGTTCGACCATGCTCTTACGAATCAGCTTCGATCGCGACCTCGAGCCCTTCGTGACCGAGGCGAAGGTCGTTTGGAGCAAGCAGCAAGAGGGCAGCAACTCCGGCTTCGTCCACGGAGTCAGATTCTCCCGGCTCGAAGAAGAACAACTCAAGACGCTTTACACCATTCTTCAACGACCCGAGTTCGGGGTCGTCTTCCGTCCGAGTGCCCTCGCAGGGGAAGAATCGAACGAGCAAACGCCGCTCCCCACGAAAACCGCCCAAGGCAAGTAGCTTCTATTAGATTGCTCTAGCGTCTCCCACGGGGATATGATCCTCCGGCAATAATCGGAGGATTCCATGAAACCAGCAAAGCTTCTTCTGTCCGCGATCCTACTCGCCGCTGGCGCCGCGGCGCAGGATTCCGAGACCCAATCCGTCGTCATCATCGGCGATCGACTCATCGACGCGACCGGCGCCGGCGTACTCACCGACCATGCGGTCGTCATCCAAGGAGAGCGCATCGCCGAGGTGGGTCCGAAGGATCGAGTCCGCATTCCCGCCGGTGCGGACGTCATCGAGGTATCGGGAGCCACCGTCCTTCCCGGTCTCGCGGACGTTCACGTGCACCCGGCGTTCTACCTTGCCGGCCCCAGAGACTTCGAGGACGATTCTCTCTCCGCACTTCGCGCGTCGGCGATCCTGCGGCAAGCGCTCGATGCCGGTATCACTCTGATGCGCGATCTCGGGGCGCGGCACAACGTGGGCATCGGCCTGAAGCAGGCGCTTGCGAAGGGCTACATCGAAGGACCCCGACTCATCGTGGCCAACGGCGTGGTGGGACAGACCGGAGCGCACGCCTCCGAGTTCGAGCTGATGGTGCCACCGAAGTGGCTCCTTGCCTCGGACTCCCCCGGAGAGTGGCGACGGCACATCCGTCAGAATTTCAAACTAGGAGCGGATGTCACCAAAGTCACGTCACCCTTTACCCGCGAAGAGATCGAGATCGCCATCGAAGAGACGCATAGCCTCGGCGCCATGATTGCGGTCCACGCAGGTGGGCGAAAAGGTGGGAAGCCGGTGTCGCCCGACTGGTACTCCGATCCGGAGTTGATGATGGTGGAGTGGGCGGTGGCGGCGGGTGCCGACACTATCGAGCATCTTTACCCCATGAAGAACCAGGCCGCGGTCATCGCGATGATGAAAGAGCAAGGGACCATCGTCGTGCCGACGATTCGAGGCATCGGGAGCAGGACGCGTGAGCCGACCGAGTCCGATATCCGCTTCCAACTGACGCGCGCGCATGCCGAGGATCGTTTCCGGAAGATGCACCAAGCCGGCGTGCCTATGGCGATTGCGACCGACGTCGAAGGCGGGCGTCAAGGCGAGATCGGCAACTACTACATCCAGGAGCTCGAGCAGTTCATGACGTGGGGGTACTCGCACCAGGAGGCGATCGAGGCGGCGACCCGCGTGGGCGCTATGGCGTGCGGCGTGGCCGATTCCGTGGGAACCTTAGAAGCGGGGAAGCTCGCCGATCTCATCGTCGTTCCGGGCAATCCTCTCGAGAATATCGAGGTGCTTACGCGACCGATTCTCGTTATCCAAGGAGGGAAGGTCGTCCGCGATCGGCGATCGACGGATACCATGATGGAGGTGACGCCTTGAGGAAGACGCTGTTACTAGCGTTCTTTGTCGGCACATTGGTAGCGCCCCAGGTCGATGCGCAAACCGAACCCTGGTGGCCACATCCCATTTGGGGAGAGGGCGATCAGGCCGGCGCATCCAACTGGATCACTCCCGAAAAGATCCTGGAGGCAGTCCAGCTCGTGAAAATCCGGTCAAGAACCAAGGCGACATACCCGGAATCGGCTTCCAAGCCGCCAAGTGGGTCATCGACCAGAAGCCTTCGATGGTCGGCTCCGATGGTGGCTCTACCGAGATCGTCCCCAACCCGGACCCTAACCTTGCCTACCCTATCCACCAGGAGATCATCACCAAGAACGGAATCTTCAACTTGGAGAATATGGCCCTCGAAGAGCTGGCTCAGGACGGCGCCACCGAGTTTCTCTTCGTCTTGACGCCGATTCGTTTCAAGGGAGCCACCGGCTCGCCGGCGAGGCCGATCGCGATCCGATGATTGCGAATCAATCGTCGCTCAAAAGGGAGTACAAAAAGAAGCCCCAAATCGCGACCAGGGCGAGATAGTGGTACCACTGTCCCCGGTCATTCGTAATTGCATCCCAGGAAGCCTTCGCTCCCCATAGGAGACTCAAAAGCAGCGCTCCCCCCAGGAACACGAGCAACACGAGCTCGAATGGTCCTATATGAATCCGGACGGACGGTCGTCTTATCATCGCGTACGTTCCCTGCTCTAGACATATTCAATGCGCAAGAATTATGCCGAACGCCATGGTCCCGTGAGCCTTCCTACCGGCGGTAGAGTTTGAAAAACCCCCGCCGGTCGCGCGTCGGGAACGCGACCTCTGCGTACCCAAGCTGTTTGAGGACGTTCTCGTAGTCGAGGCGCTCCACATCCCGTGCTTCGGCAATGACAAACGAAACGTACGCCGACGAGATGCTGGTCCGAAAATATTCTCGCTCTTCCATCTGCTCCTGGGTAAGACGCTCGAACCTGGAGAGCCTCCACAGGTACAGCCTTCCGCCTGAAGTCCATCTTTGCACCACGACGCCGCCGTCGGTGCTATCTGCGACATAACGCGCCGCATCCACCGCTTCCTCCGAGCTCCGAAAGCGGAGAAAGCTCACTTCCAGCACGAAGATGGCTGCCAGCAGGGCCCCCACCATCGCGGTGCGCGTCCCCTTGGCATTCGATGCCAATCGCCAGAATACAGCCGCCGCCAACATGGCAAGGAAAGGAACCGCAGGTAGAAGATAGCGGGCTTCCTTGTGCGATAAGAAACTCAGCAAGACCACGGGAAGGAACGCCCACATCGCCATCCGTGACGGCGCCCACTTCAAAGAGGCCACCGCCAGGCCCAAGGTCAACCAGTCGCTCCACGACGGTAACGTGGTCAAGTAGTGATAGAAAGGCTGCCTGCTTAGAGTGTCGGGCCAGGTGAGCGCATAGAGGATCATTTTCTCGAGACTCGCCAACCGCTCCCCCCAATAGAGAACGTCACTGACTTCGACGATGAGCCAGAGCGAGCAGACGAAGCTAACCACCAAGACGGCTCCGTCACGGTAGCGCTTGTCCATTACGAGATGGATGAGACCGGGAACGATGAACAGGATCTCGCTATAGCGGATGGCCGCGGCGACTCCCAGCGACAAACCTGTCAGGCCTGTCAGGCCTGTCAGGCCGGCCCATATCGCGAAGTGCTTTCTCGGCGGACTCATCAAGAGGCACCAAACCGCGAGTAGAACAAACGTACTGGAGATGGTCCTGGGGAACACGGTCGTCGCGAAGCTCAGGTGTAGCTTATTGATCGCAAGGAACAGGGCGGCCAAGACGCCGATGGGAATACTCTCGAACGCCCGGCACGCGATCTTGTAGGTCAGCCAAAGGTTCAACCCAGAGAACGCCACGACCACCAGCCTCCCCACAAAAACGAGGAGAGCGGTATCGCCGATTCCTAGCTTCTCAACGGTGGCGACCGCGGGATAGATAAAGACCAACGGGTAAAAGGCAGAGCGGATATCCCAGGCTTTCCAGTCCCAGCCGAAAGATAGTCGCGAAGACCATCTCGTGGATCTCGACGTCGTCGCCGGTGTAGAAGCCGTAGTAGCGCCAGGCGTAGATCGCCTTGACCACCGAGGAAACCAGGATGATTCCGACAATGCAATGACTGGCGCGGCGGCGGGACAAGTTGGAGAGTCGTCGCAACGCTACCGTTTCATCGAGCGGGCCATGACGCGCCAAGAAAGGCACGAGGCTAGGACGACGCGCATCATTGCGACGGCGGGAGATCCTGGATCACGACTTCGAAATGCTCCGCCGTTTCGTCGCACTCGTCCAGGGTTGCTCTTATCTCGGCCGGAACGAAAGCTCGCCGGGACTCGCTCCCGGCGAGCGCGAGCAACGCATCCATCGACTCCCAGCAGGTGAGCACCAAGTACCGCCATGAACCTTCGCTTTGCCGTCGCACGAAAAACGATCCTCTATACCCCGGGACCTTGCGAAGGTGAGGGAGCACGAGCTTTTTCACCGTCCTTAGATAATCGGGTTCCTTGTCCGGGCTCGTCACCGCGCCCCAGGTGCGGATGATCATGGTCCACCCCCTATCTGAATTTGAGCACTTCCCTACCAGCTTAGGTAGAAGTAGCGAAATCCCCCGAGTGGGCCGAGGTACAGGGAACCGCCTTCTTGTTTTTCGGGGTCGATCGCTACCGTCCAGCCGCCCCACCAAGCCAGGCGCGTGTATTGCTTGCTAAGCCGAATCTTGCCGAGCGGGCCGTCATGGTCGGGTACTCGTTGCCAGCGCAACGTCCCATCGGGATCCCTCAGGACGAACACGTTCTTGTCGTCTCCGACCCGGACTTCCAGGCGGTAGACCGTCTCGCCTAATCGGCGGAGGGGCGTTTTGCTAAATAGCTCCAAACCCGAAACGTCTCCTTCATAGGGCTCGGAGTAGAACGGTCCGTCGTTCAGCGTAAAGATGGGCCAAAAGAGATAGGCGTTGGTCACCAAGACGGCGATGGTGATCGATGCACCGATCAGACGGTCGCGCCACCGTCGTCGGAAGACGATGAAGTAGACGAGTGCACTGGGGATGATCACCCAGACCAACGAACAGAAAGACCAAGTACCCGAAGAGCGATTCCCTCAACCAGTGCAGCATGTTGCTTCTGGAATTAAACCCTGCCCTCCGTAAGTCTGCAAGGGCGATAGAGTTGCTTCGGTGCCGGGGGCCAACTAACATCTCGACATTTGGGAATCCACGAGTGGTGAACTGCCCAGCCTGCTCGGAGGAAATCACCGAGGAAAGCCGCCTATGCCCTTACTGCGGCGAACCCCTTGAAGAGCTCTCTTCGACCGTCACCAAGCCACGGCCTCCGCTGTCGTCCGCCAAGACGTCCGAAGGAGTAAGGTTCAGCCCCGGTGACGTTTTAGCCGAACGGTACCGCATCGTACTGCGCGTAGGCAGAGGCGGCATGGGCGAGATCTACCGAGCCAACGACCTCGAGCTCGGCCAAGCGGTCGCCCTAAAGTTTCTCCCCGAGGACATCTAGGACGACGAGACCAAACTAGCGCGCTTCCGTCGTGAGGTGCGGTTCGCGCGACAAGTGGCGCACCCCAACGTATGCCGCGTCTACGACATTGGCCAAGTGAAAGGACAGCATTTCCTCTCCATGGAGTACATCGACGGAGAGGACCTAGGCTCGTTGCTGAGGCGCATCGGTCGACTCCCGAGTGACAAGGCGATCGAGATCGCGCGGGAGCTCTGCGCCGGCTTGGCGGCGGCTCATGAGAAGGGAGTGCTGCATCGCGACCTCAAACCCTCCAACGTCATGATCGACGGCCGGGGCAAGGTGCGTCTCACCGATTTCGGGATCGCGTCGATGACCGGACATCTCGACCCCGTGGATGCTCGCCACGGAACGCCCGCGTTCATGGCTCCCGAGCAATGGACGGCAAAAGAGGTGTCGATCAAGAGCGACATCTATTCTTTGGGGCTCGTCCTCTACGAGCTTTTCACCGGCAAGCGGGCGTTCACTGCGGACACTGCCAAGGAAATGATTCGGCTGCAGAGGGACACGACTCCGAGGAACCCTTCGAGCCTGGTCGAGGATCTCGACCCCGCGGTGGAGCGCGTGATCCTTCGTTGCCTCGAGAAGGATCCGGCGAAGAGACCGCCGTCGGCCCTCGCCGTGGCCGCCGCGGGCGAGACGCCGTCCCCGGAACTGGTTGCGGAAGCCGGTGACGTCGGTGCTCTTCCACCTGCCGTTGCCTGGGCTTACTTGGCGAGTGTCGTGATCTCGCTCGGCCTGGTAGTGTGGATGACCCCCAGTACGCAAATAAGTGGTATCGCTTCTCTACCCAAGTCTCCCGAGCTTTTGAGGGAAAGGGCGCGCGACGTGATCGGAAATCTTGGTTTCTCCGGCACGGCGCGGGATAGCAGCTATGGTTTTACCCTCCGGCGGGACCTCATCGAATACGTGGCCGAGCACGACGAGTCGCCTGACCGATGGCAGAGGTTGTCCGCCGTCGACGCCAGCCTCGTCCGTTTCTGGTACCGACAGAGTCCACGCGACCTCGTGCCGCAACGCCTGACGAGCTTTCTTGCCTCGGCGCACGATCCTCCTCCTTTGATCTCCGGCATGGTCAACCTCGAGCTCGATCCACGGGGCCGGCTCCGAGCGTTCAGCACCGTCCCACCGGAGCTCGATGATGCCAAACGAAGCGGATCTCAAACCGACTGGGGTGCCCTCTTTGGCGAAGCGGGATTCGATCTCGCCGAGTTCGAGCCGGTAGAACCTGAGTGGAACCCAGCTAGCTACGCCGAGGAACTGGCGGCGTGGAGGGGCGTCTATCCTAGCTCTCCCTCCACTCCGATCCGCGTCGAGGCGGCCGCCTATCGCGGCAAACCGATTGCGTTTCGCATTATCGAGCCCTGGACGACACCGGATCGCATGGATCTCGCCGCAACCAGCTCCCCGGGAAGACCGATCGGCAGAGTTCTTTTCACCTCTGGCGGTCGTGGTGCATATCGGCGCCAACGTGCTCGCCATCCTGGGAGGAGCCCTGCTCGCTCGCCGGAACTTGCGTTTAGGACGAGGTGACCGGCGTGGGGCGTTCCGACTCGCCTTGTACATGTTCTCACTGGTGATGCTCCATTGGTTCTTCGGCGCGCATCACGTCCTGGGGTCGAAGGAGGTGGATGTCCTCTTCGGCGCGCTCTATCGCAGCTTTTTCATATTTGCGCTGGCTTGGCTCTTCTACGTCGCCCTCGAGCCCTACGTGAGGCGCGTCTGGCCGGAAATGATGGTCTCCTGGATGCGTGTCTTGGACGGGCGTTTCCGAGATCCTCTGGTCGGCCGACACATTCTGATGGGTTGTTTGCTGGGCGTGATTTTCATACTACAAATGCGGCTCTATCAATGGATTCCCACGACACTGGGCTATTTCGCACCGCAGCCCGACCGTTTCGGAAATCCCATCGGCCGAGCTCATCAGCCTTCGTGGAATGAGATACTTCATATCGGACATCTTTCTCATACCGCCATCCAGTTGAGTCTTCAACCCGACCAGCGCCCACGTATCGACCAACTCGCGATCGCCAGCCATTTTCAGCCCGCCCGAGATGTGGGCGGCGACTATTACGATTTCTTCCAGAACGGTGACGACCGCCTAACATTGATCCTCGGTGACGTCTCTGGCAAAGGCATGCCCGCGGCGCTTTACGCCATGAAGCTGCAGGGGCTTCTTCGAGCTCCTCGGCAAGACCGACGCCGGTCCCAAGGAAATGCTCGTCGAGATGAACAGCGTATTCTCCCAACGAATGCGAAACAACTATTTCATCACCGCTCTGGTCGGGGTTCTGGACTTCGAGAAAAAGCAACTCTCCATCGCGCGAGCCGGTCACAACTTGCCACTCTACTTTCACGCCGCGACCGGGGAGACCACATGGTTGAATCCAAACGGACTCGGCATCGGGATGGTACAAGTCGGTTAATGGAAGAGAAGACGGTCCCTCTGGAGGGGGGAGACGTCATCCTTTTTTACACCGATGGTATTACTGAGGCGATGAATCGATCGGATGAGGTCTTCGGCTACCGGCGCTTGGAGGAGATCGTCACGCGGTCCTCGCACCTAGGCGCGGACGCCATCAAAGAGGGAGTGCTCTCAGGATTGAGTGACTTCACTCGCGGTGCCCCCCTTGCCGACGACGTCACGCTCGTCGTGGCCAAAGTGAAGGGATAGAACCCCTCACCCCCCGGCCCTCTCCCGGCGTCTGACTCCATTGATACCGGCATGGCGTAGTTTGACGCCCAGAACGAGGGATTAAAGGATGAAGAAACCATCTTAAAGGTGCTCCACGAACCAGCGAACGATCTCCACCGCCGAGCGGATTCGATTCGGCTCTTTCCGAAATCCATGGCCCTCGTCGGCAAAGAGGACGTACTCCACCGCGATGCCCCGCTGCTTCAGCGAGCCAACGACCTGCTCCCGCCTCTACCACGGGAACATTCGTGTCGTTGGCACCATGAAGCACGACGGTGGGGGCCACGACGTTGTCGATCTTGTGAATCGGAGAGAGACGGTGAAGCAAGTCTGCCTCGGTCTGGGGGTCGCCATACTCTATTGTGGAGATAGCCGCCATCCAAGGCTCGGTATGTTTGAAAAAGGTCTCGAAGTTGACGACGCCAAATAGGTTGGCGCCCGCCGAAAAGAGCTCCGGGTACTCGACGAGTCCAGCCATCGTCATATAACCGCCATAGGATCCACCCATGATGCCGATTCGCTCGGGATCGGCCACGCCGGAATCGATCACGTAGTCGACACAGGCTTTGATGTCTCGAATCCCATTGAAGCGCAACGCGCCATTGTCCAAGTTCACGAATCGCTTCCCAAAGCCGGCTGAACCGCGCACATTCGGTGCGAAAACCGAAATCCCTTGTGACAGAATCGCTTGGTATGTACTGCGGAACCGCGGTCGTTCCTGTCCCTCCGGGCCACCGTGGAAGCTCAGAACCATCGGGCCTGCCCCGCCTGCCCCTTTGGCATGCCGGGGTCGGTAGAGCCACCCCGACAGCTCCAGGCCATCGTGTGCCTGGAAACTGACCAGCTCGGGGCTCACTAGCGTGGAAAGATCCACCCCGGGATGAGGGCTGCGGGTCACTTGGGTGAGGCGGTCGCCCTTGCGGTCATACACCCAAACGTCGTTCGGCAACGTAGCGCCGGAGATCGTCATCGCCAAATGCGCCCGGTTTCGGGAGAAGGCGAAACTGCTGACAATCTCAGCGGGCAGCTTCGGTCCCGATTTCGATTTCCGTTTGCGGAGGTCGAAGAAAGACAACTCGCTTCTTCCCGCAACGTTCCAGAACAAGGCGGCAACCTTTCCATCTTTGCTGAGAGCGAAGTCCTGGAGCTCGGCGTCCTTCCGTGCCGTCAACACTTCGATGGGGCCCGGGCGGTCGTTGTCACCGAGTCGTATCCGGGCGAAGGCCGCGAGGTCGCGCCCTTTGTTCGAAAGAAGGTACACGGTTTGACCGTCTGCGGTAATTTTGCCGCTGAAAGTTCCGGGCGGATCATGAGGAGTCAAGAGCACTTCTCGACCGCCCTGCAAATGAATCAGGTAGAGATTGTTGTCACCCCGGCTCACCAATCGCGAAAGCACGGCGTGGCGTCCAGACTCACTCACCGAAGTGATCTGGCCGACCCCCTTGTTCTTGCTTACCAACCGAAGCGCTCCGCTGGCGATGTCGGCGAGATAAGCATCGATGGCCTCACCACTCCTTCGGTTGGAGCCTAGGGTGAGCGCGGTGTCGTCATCTGCCCATACCCCCAGCCAATTGGTTTCCCTTCCGCCATCGGTCAGCCTCCGGAGCCCGGTTCCGTCTGGTCGAACGAGATACACCTGAGCGTTCATGCCCCCACCGGGAGCCAAGGAGAAACTCAGCCAGGAACCTTCCGGGGACCACGAAACGCTTCCGACCGGATCGTCCAAGGAAGTCACCTGCTCCGGAAAGCCGCCCCGGGCAGGGATGGTCCAAACCTGAGGCACTCCTGTCAGGTCGGATACGAAGGCCAAGCGGCTTCCGTCCGGCGAGAAGCTCGGGGACCAGGAAGACCCGATCCTGGCCATACGGGTCACCATCGTGGCGAGGTCCTCGCCGGCGGTTGGGACCACGAAAACCAAGAGACACAAAGAGATAAGACCGGCCTTCACTCCACGGGACATGGGTGCACCTCCAGGTTTGGGAGCGATTGGCCGCATGGTACCATAGCGGTTGCCCGCCCCCCCAACCATGAACGCCCCATGGGCGCACACCCCAGCGTTGGGGTAAGATAGGTGCCGAGGTGACTGCAATGAAAAAGGTCCTCATCCCGCTTGGTTTCCTCCTGATCTTGAACCTGGCTTTAGCGGCTTGCGATACTAGCAACCCGGGTCGAGTTATGTCACCTGGCGACCAGGTCTTCGACTTAGCGGACTTCGCCGAGGTCCTGTTCTCCAACGGCGTCGCCGTCGAGCTGGGCTTCGAGGAAATTTTTGGTTTTCTCCCCGTCCCCGCTCTGCACTTCAATATCCAAGGCGCGGACGTCCTCGTCTTCGAGCTCATCGGACCCGGCACCACAGTCGCGGTAGCGGCCGCCATCTCCGAAGATGGTGGAACGATCAACGGCGAGCCCATCGATTTTCCAGCCACCCCGCATTTCTTTCGCGAAGGCAGGATCATCGTTCTCTATCTCGGAGACGATCCTCAGGTGCTCGCAATCTTGGAAACGTTCCTGGGGCCCCAGATCGCAGGCGGTGCGCCGGTTCAACCACAACCGCAGCCACAGCCGACCGAACCAGACTCGGCTTCTGACAACGGGGGGGCCACCTAACCTTTGGCCTTCGACTTCACCGCTTATCTTCCCGCGGCGGATCTCATACCGCCACGCCGAGCGCACGGGGTCGAGGTGGAAATTCCGTCACGACTCAACCTCGCCGACGAACTTCTGCGCCGTGCGATGGATTCCGGGCTCGCCGAGACGCCGGCGATCTACTACCGGGACGAGATCATCAGCTACCGGGAGCTCGACGAGAGAGCCAGTCGGCTCGCGGGGGGGCTTCGTAGCATAGGCGTCGAGCCGACCGATCGAGTTCTCCTTCGCTTCCCCAATCGCCCCGAGTTAGTCGTCGCTTGGTTCGCCCTTCAGAAGCTGGGCGCGGTCGTGCTGGCGACCATGCCATTGCTTCGCGCAAGGGAGTTGGAATACGTTTCAAACGACTCTCGAGTAAAAGTCGCCCTGGTCTCTTCGGACCTTCGTGAAGAGATGGAGAAAGCGCGATCACAGCTCGACACCGTCGAGAAAATTGTTGTATCGGGGGACAGCGCGTCGGGCTCATCAGGCTCACCGGCCTTGGAAGAGCTCGCCGCGTTCGAACCCGTGCGCTCGGTGGAGATCGGTCGGGACGAGCCGGCGCTCATCGCCTACACATCGGGTAGCACCGGTGTTCCCAAAGGCTGCGTACACTTCCCGAGCGACGTGCTCGCTTCCGCGGACACTTATGGCCGGGAAGTACTCGCCCCAGAACCGGGGGACATCTTCACCGGCCACCCGCCTCTCGCTTTCACCTTCGGACTCGGAGGGTTGTTGGTCTATCCGCTCCGGTTCGGGGCCGCAACATGTCTCATCGAGCGCTTCACGCCCGAGACGATGTTAGAAACCATCACCCGTTACCGCGCGACCGCCGCGTTTTGTGCACCCACTTCGTACAAACTCATGATGCAGGTCGAGGACGCAAAGAAACGATTCGACCTCTCTAGCCTTCGCGCCCCGGTGAGCGCCGGGGAGACTCTGCCCGCGGTTACCTTCGAGCAATGGAAAGAAATGTTCGAAATGGAGCTCTTGGACGGAATCGGGAGCACCGAGTTGTTTCACATCTTCATTTCCTCTAGGCCGGGTCGAGCACGGGCGGGATCGACGGGCGAAGTCGTTCCGGGTTATCAGGCAAGAGTGGTGGACGAGGAAATGCGGGATCTTCCCGACGGAGAAGCCGGGATGCTCGCGGTTTCCGGACCCACCGGCTGTAAGTACTGGGGCAAGCCGGAGCGCCAGAAGGGGTACGTCCGCGAAGGCTGGAACCTGCCCGGGGACATCTATCGACGCGACTCAGACGGTTACTTCCAATACCAATGCCGCGGCGACGATCTGATTATCACTTCCGGCTACAACGTTGCCGGCCCGGAGGTGGAGAACGTTTTGATGGAGCACGCGGCGGTCGCGGAAACCGCGGTGGTCGCATCGCCGGATGAGCTTCGCGGGCACATCGTGAAGGCCTTCATTGTCCTGAACAAGGGCTTCGACGCCGCGGCCGAGCTCAGCGAGGAGCTCCAGAACCATGTGCGCGAACAGCTCGCCCCGTACAAGTACCCTCGCGAAGTCGAGTTCGTAACGGAGCTTCCCCGCACCCAAACCGGCAAGATCCGCCGCGTAGAATTGCGTGAGCAGGAATCAGAAAGAAAAAAGGCGAGAGACTAGACAGGATTACACAATTTCCAAATTTTTCAACGCGGTCTTGTCAATTTTGCCGATGGGCAGCATGGGCAGCTCGTCGCGAATGAAAAAGTGCTTGGGCACTTTGTAGTTGGCAAGCTGCTCTCGGCAGTGGGCCTGGATCTCCTCTTCGCTCAGGCTCGCGCCGGCTTCTAGCAAAATATAGGCGACACCCTTTTCGGTGTAGAGCGGGTCGGGCACGCCGAACACCGCTGCCACCGCCACCGCCGGGTGTTCTTCCAGCACACGTTCGATCTCCCGCGGGTAGATGTTGTAGCCGCCCGATTTGTATATGTCTTTGATGCGCCCGACGATGCGCCAATAGCCTGTGTCGGGGTCGATCTCCGCGCAATCGCCGGTTTTCAACCAACCGTCTTCGGTAAAGGTCTCGGCGATCGCCTCGGGGTTCTTCATGTAGCCTTGCATGATGGCGGGAGAACGGGCTTGGATCTCTTTGGTCTCTCGGTCTAGCCGCAGCTCAAAGCCCGCCGGCGGCAGGCCGACGAAGCGCGAAAGCGCCTCATCATCCGCGCCCGCGGGCATATAGAGCGCCTCGCCGCCGAGCTCGGTACCGCCGTAACTCGTGAAGAGATTCGGTGTGATTTCGCGTAGGCGACCGATCCATTCGATCGGCGACGGTGACCCGCTCCAGATTAGAACTTGAATGCTAGGAAGACCGTATTGCCGGAACTCGGCGGTGTCCAGGATCCGCTGGTACATCATCGGCACTTGGTGGATGACCGTGATGTTGTGCTCGCGTGCGGCGAGTACCATCTGGCCGGGCTGGAAACGGGCGGTCAGCACGCTCGCACCCCCCGCGACGATGGCATGACAGGACAACTGCACCGCGCCGCCGATGTGGCTAATGGGCATGTTGTTGAGAATGCGGAAAGGCTCGGCCCACCAATGCTCACACTGGATGCGCGTTGTGGTGACGATGTTGCGGTGAGTGAGCAACGCGCCCTTGGGGCGTCCCGTGCTGCCGGAGGTATACACCACCAGGCAGGGATCCTCCGGGCGAACTTTCGCCCGGACTTGGGCTAGCTCCGCCTCGTCGATCTCGGCACCGAGAGCGAGGACGTCGTCCAGGCCGTGCTCGCCAATAAAATGGAGTGAGCGGATTCCGTCGGTCTCCCGGTGGAGGCGACGGAGATCATCCGTGAAGTCACGATCTTCGAAGACTTCGACACCCAGCAGCACCTTCGGCTGGGAGTCTCCCACCAAGTAGGCCAGTTCGGCATAGGTCTGGCGCGGGTTGAGCCCTTGCCAGATAGCGCCGATACGTGCGGTGGCCATATACACGATGAGGTACTCCGGGCGTGGTGCCGACAGCATGGCCACGCGGTCGCCACGCTCCACGCCGCAGGCCGCGAGCGCTCGGGTGCAGCGATCGATCCCATCCTTGAATTGCTGCCAATTGAGCGTCTCGCCCTTCGTCTCCCCCATCACCAGCGCATCGGCATCCGGGCGCTCGGCGGCATAGTGCGCCGGGTAATCGCTAATCAGGGGTAACTCCGGAGTCCTCATGGCTGCTTAGGTGCCGCTCTCCTTCAGCCACATCAGCAGGTATTCGGCAACCATGGCGGGTTTATCCTGGCCCTCGATCTGAACTTCGATATCGAAGGTATAGACCGTCTTGCCTTCGCCTCTGTCGCAAATATCCTTGAGCGTGAACTTGCCGCGAATGCGCGAGTCCACCAGCACCGGCGCCATCAACCGCATACGATTGAAACCATAGCTGGCCGGGTAGCCATAAGTGATTGGATCGCCGTCCATCTGATAGCGGAACACGTCGTACAGCATGGGCGTCGTCAGGGATGCGGTCAGGTAACCAAAGGCGATGGTCTTGCCCCATGGGCTATGCTCTGCCGCCCATTCGGGGTCGATATGGTGCGGATCCGGGTCATCGATCGCAATGCCGAAGGCATTGATGCGCTCCTGCGTCACCTCGATCCATTTGGAATGAAAGGGCCGGCCAACGTGCTCGTGGCAGTTGTCCAGTGTCATGCATTCCGTCGTCATAGGGGAGCTCCTTACGATGTAGAATACCAGAATGATGACGAGGAGAATGTTACTGACACTCAAGACTCGAGTCTTTAGATCTTGCGTCCTTGGGATCTCGCTCATAGTTATCGGAACATCGTGCCGCCCCGAGGCGGACGCAGACCGGCTTCGGGAAGCGCTCCAAGCCAAGCTCGAAGAGCTTCATGGCTCCGGTTCCTTTCCAGGGGCTACCTTCGGTGTTGCCCTTGCCGACGGCAGCTCCTACGGATTGGCGGCCGGCTTATCGGACCAGAGTCGGGGCTCCGCGATGCGGCCCGACGATCGGCTGCTCGCCGGGAGCATAGGAAAGACTTTCGTGTCCGCCCTGGCACTAGGCTTTGTCGGAGAAGGACGCCTCGGCCTGGACGATCCCGTCGGGAAGTGGCTCGGGGACGAGACTTGGTACGCTGGACTACCCAACGCAGACGAGCTCACCGTCCGGATGCTCATGAATCACACGACCGGCATCCCCGACTACGTCGTGCATCCTGAGTTCATACGAGATCTCTTCCGGGATCCGGAGCGCGTCTGGCGGCCGGAAGAGCTCGTGCAGTACGAGGTCGGCTCCAACGCACTGTCTGCCGCCGGAACCAACTACTACTACAACCGATACGAACTACATCCTTTTGGGTATGGTCATCGAACGGGCTACCGGTTCTTCATACTACACCGAGCTCGGCCGCCGCGTGCTGGAGCCGTTCGATCTCGACGGCATCGTCCCCTCGGACTCGCGACGCATCGAGCGGCTGTCGCAGGGATACCCCGGAAAGTCGATGGAAGCGGCGCTGCGTGGCTATGGAGAAGAAACGGCGGCGGCGGCCCCGACCAGCCCGGCGGGCGCGGCGACCGAAGCGCTCGTGGACGGCGAGTTCGTCATCAATCCTCAGTTCGAATGGACCGGAGGTGGTCTAGCCACGACCGCGGTGGCCCTCGCGCGCTGGGCAAAGCTCGTTTACGAAGGTCACGTCTTCCCCGACTCGCTCTTGCCCCGAGATGCTCGACGGTGTCGAAGCAGACGACGGGTTGAAGTACGGCCTCGGTGTCTTCATTTGGCAGACTCCGCTCGGCCCCGCCTACGGACATGGAGGATTCTTTCCCGGCTACCGGTCGGAAATGATGTACTTCCCCGATCACAGATTCGCGGTGGCGATCCAATTCAACAGCAACGTGGGGCCGTCGCTGGGCCCGCCGACAGTAGAAATCCTGCTCGAGCTGGCAGGCATTGTGCGGGACCGACAGAAATAGCTACTTCGCGAGACGACCTGCGAAAGTGATGAGCTCCCGGTCGAAAACGGCCAGCATCCCCCGCATATGGCCTAGTCTCCCAACCCCGTCCTCGAGCAATAGCGGCCAACTCCGCCGGCTCCGATCCGTCGGCCTCCCGCTTCCCGCGGAACTCGAGGACCTTTTGTGCCCAGGCGATCCCGTCTGCCAAGCTGCTGAGCGATTGGGCCAAATCCGATAGCTTCACCGTCGCATCCCAAGCCCGTTCGTGGCAGAGCTCCCGAATGTCCCCCAAGTAGCTTGGATCTTCATCCGTTGGACTCGCCGGTGTACGCCTGTTGCTCATGGCATCGAGTACCGCCCCGCTCTAGCTCTAGTTGAGTCAACGACCGTTGCTTGGGAGCGGGCGATGGAGCGGAAGAATTCTGTTCCCGCGGCACACCCGAGACGCTGGGCTCTTCCTGTTCGACCGAATCGTCCGGTGCAACGCGCATCGCGCCGTAGAGTAGCGTAAGAAAGTGTTCGCGACCCGTATCATCCTTACCCGACAGGAAGACCCGTTCCGGGGACATCTTCTTAACAACACAAAGGTCGAACAGCTCGTCGATCGACGAAAAGGTTTCCTGGACCTCACTCAAACCCTTCGAGGACGTCCAGTTCTGGAAGAGGACCGAGGCGTGATCGATTCTCATCATTGGAACCCCCTGCGGACTCGAGAAGCCCGCAGTTGAGTTCTACCACGGAAGGGGTGGAAGTGACTGTGATACAGATCAAATCGTGTATTCTTTGGAATTCTCGCAAAATGACCTCTACTATTTCTCCAATAGGCCCGCCTGTCTGAATGCTCGTTGCACCTCGCGATAGACCTTCTCGAACTCCGGGATCTCCCTCATCTGTGCGGAGAGGCGTCCTTCCCAGAGCCGCTTGTACCGGCTCTCCTTGGTGTGGAATACGCTTTTCACGTCGGTGAGAGTCTTCCCGCGAAAGTCCAACTTCTCCTCGACGGCGCTCAAGAGATCATCGACTCTGACGGAGCCGCTGCTTTCCAGAAACCATATGTCGTACAAGTCGCGAGGTTCGTTCCGCGCCGGATCTATGAGGGCGACTACTTTCTCCGTCGCAATTTCCTTGAGGGAGTAGACTAAGATCGGGCTATCGTCCGGCAAGTCTTCGTATTCATCGTATCCTCGTAAGACCGGTCGATCTTCTAATGAGAAAACGCCCCTTTCTTTGATTGTGATGTCTACTTTCACCCTTCTTCCAGAGCTTGCCGGGAGCGGTCCTTCGTAGCCAAGGTAGAACGTGTGGCTATTCTCGTGACTCCTTCCGTCCCTCTCTAGGAACTCGAAGACGATCGCCGAGGCGCGTCGGACTTCATCGAGAACCTGATCAAGATTTCGACGGATCTCTTCCCAAGTCGTTTCGGATTGCAGCGTAAAATCGAGGTCCTCGGAGAACCTGTAGTCGCCGAAATAGCAGCGCTTCAGGGCCGTTCCTCCCTTGAATGCCAGGAACTTACGGAGGGGTGTTTTTGAGAGGGAGACAAGGAACCACGCTAGGCAATAGTCCCGCTCAAGAACTCGTTCGGGAATCCGGTGTCCACCTTTCCTCGCGAGACGGTTCGAGAGTAGCGAAAGGTTGCGCTGGTGGATCATAGTTCACGTACGTACGACGGTTTGAAGTTCCTCGGGTATTACATTGAGGCGCAGTCGCCAGCGAGACAAGTACTTGCCTCCCGGAGAAAGCAGCGGGTCGAGAAGCATGTACGTCGAGCTCAGTTTATCCCGAAGGCGATCCAACTCCGTCGAAGGTCCAAGCTCATAGAGCTCGAGCAGAAAACCCAAGCGGCGAACGACTGCGCCGATTCCGAGCCGGAGCGCGTAGTCGACGAGTTTGGGAACGCTGAGACCATCCCGCCTCATCCACATCCCCTTGGCGACCTCGGTAATCCCTCCGGTGTACTGTGGCTGCTTCAGGCCGTCCAGCACAGTCCGCTCTAGGTCGCTCACGACGATCTTTTCCTGCTTGTCTGCCCAGTGCTCGAACGTGCCGAAAAAATGATTTGCCTTGCATCGCACGAGCCGGAACACGGTGCCCAGCACCTCCCGACTCCGAATCTGCTTCGGGGAGGTTGCGTACACGACGAGTTGGGGTTGGGTGAGCATGCCATGAATGTCCATTGCCGATGCGTGGGAGACGTAGTAGTCGGCGCCCCGCGCGAACTCACGCACGATAACGAACGGATTGCCAAGGAACTCGCGTGCCGAACCCAATTCGAAAGGGATGAGCCTGTAGAGGCCACGTCCCAAGTGGGTCAGGATTCCACGTCGCGCGAGCTTGTGCAGGAACCTGGCGGCGGCGGCTGGACCTAGTCCCGTAATGTCCGCCGCCTCCTTCACTGTGAAAACGGGGCGATCACATTCATACAACGCCACCACGAGGCCCGCCGCTTGGGGTCCCAGTGTCTTGGCCGGAGCGTGATATTGTGAGTTCATTAGTTCTTCTTTGAGGCTAATTGTTGCATCGATAATATCACAATTTCGGCGATTCTCATAATTTATTTGCAATAGTTATCTCATAGAGCTAATTAAAGAATATAAAATATGACCAACGGAACCCTATGACCGTAAGCTCTAGCTACTGGGTTAGTTAGGGGATGACACTGTCGTGGGCGCGCCCTAACCCACTTGAGAATTCCTGTTACTCAAACGTCGAAAGCTTTAGGCCAGGGCTTCCGGTACGTAACCTCCCCGATCCAGCGGCGCTGGGCTTGGTAGCCGCCAGGGGGGATTTCCTTTTTCTCGACCTTCATCATCTCTAGGAGACGTTGCTTCTTCTCGGGCGTGCTCTCCGGGAGCTCCTCGAGTGCATCCTCGAGGGCGGCGTAGTCTTCTCCCACCGGGCAGACGTCTTGGCAGCGGCGGCAGCCAGTAATGACGCCGGCCCCTCGCAAAATACTCTGCCAGAGGTTGAAGCTTTCCTCCGAGCGGATCATCTCTTTTTGCTTGGGGACGTCCGTCTGGTCCAGGATGTTGACCAGATGGTCGGTGAGCTGGGCGAAGCCGTGGGGTGATCGGTAACGATCACAGCCTTCCCAATCGCGATTCCAATGTTGGACGACGTCTCCGGGACAGGTTTCCAAACACCGCCCACACTCGGGTCCGAGACATAACGCTTCTTCGACGCGACTGCCTGCTTCGCAGTCCACGGAGCACAGCACCGCAGTGAGAATCACCCGCGGTCCGTACTCGGGGGTAAGCAGCTGCAGGTTTAGGCCGAGGGTCCCCAATCCCGCCTCGACCGCAGCATGGGTGAGCGATAGTAGCGTCTTTTGATGTTCCTCCGGCTGGTCTTGATAGCGCCAGGGGTCGACGTGGGTGGGAGGAATGATGACCGACGGATAGCCGTTGTCCTCGAGCCAGTAAACGAGCTCCAGCGAGGCCTCTTCCAACATGGTTAAAGTCAGCTCGTCGTTGTAGTACTTGTGGCGATCGTTCCAGGGGAGAATGCGGGAGGTGCCGCTCGTATACTTTTTCGCCATGACGATGACGCGATCGGCGTCATAGTCGGTGATATCGGAGGGTCGCCGCGGATCGCTCGGTTCGGGAGGGTGTTCCTCCATCACCTTGCCGTCGGCGATTCCGACCAAGTCGGCGCCGAGCTCACGTGCCTTTGCCTTGATCTGCTGGGCGGTAAGCGGCGCTTGGTAAGTCTCGATCATAATGCGGGAACTATCTCTTCGCAGACCGCGCTAGAAGCGCCTTTTGTTTCTCACGGAATTTCTTCAGGTGCCGTGCGACGAGCCCTTGGTAGCCCTCCGGTCCCACCCATCGGGCGTTCCATTCGTTGAGCCCCTCGATGGCATCGCCACGCTTGCGGGCCGCCTTGAACCCCTTGGCCTTGGTGATCTTTTCGTCGGTCGTTTCGGGAATGAACTTCTGTATCTCGACCAAATGCGCGTAGTAGTCGTCTCCGACCGGGCAGACGGCGAGGCATCGCGGACAGTCCCCGAAGGATCCGACTACCCGTAGCAACCCCTGCCAAAATCCGTACAGGTCACGCGATTTCAGCATCCCCGCCTTGGTCTCCCGGGACGACGCCACGAAACGCTCGAAATACTTGAGGATGGTGGTGAATCCGAACTCTTGCGCCTCTTTCGCGCAGTCGCGTTTGTCGATGTCGAAATGCCCTATGGCATCGGTCGGACAACTGTAGAGACACCGGCTGCAGGACTCACCGATACACACCTGCTCGGTCATGGGTGCATCGGGCTCGAGCTCGAGCTCGGTCAGAATTCCGGTGAGGTAGACTCGCGGCCCGTACTCCGGCGTCAAAATGTTGACTTCGAGACCGAAAGTACCGAGTCCCGCTTCGATCCCGAGGTGGCGCGTGCTCAGCCTCCCGTAGCTGGCTCGCTTATAGTTCCAGTCGGTCTCCTGGGCCGCGGTAACAAAGGACGGATAACCTGCTCGCTCCAAATGCTCGGCCAACCGGTAGGCGACCTTGTCCATCTTCCGGAGCACGAGCATGTCCAAGTACTGAACCGGCACATTGGATTTACAGCGGAAGGCACCGACCGGGATGCGTTGCACGACGACGATGACGCTCTTGCAGTAAGGCGAGACGCGCTCCGGGGTCTGCGGATACTTGGGGTCTGGAGGGAAGGCGTTAAGTGTCTTGGCGCTCGCGACGCCGACGAGATCGGCCCCCAGCTCGAGGGCGAGTTCTTTTACGTCCTCGGCCGTTGGTGGAGATGCTGTCTTCATCGTTCTTAGGAAGGACGCCGAGATCGATACTACCACGAGTCGGGCGGCTCGCCTTGGGAGGGCCGAGAGTAACCGTGCTACTGTCTCCGGTCTAGAATCGGAATCGGCGAACATCAGGTCCTCGAGCTCCGAGTGGTTAATGTTGACGCCACGAATCTTGAAGAAACCAGCGGTTCGGTGAGCATGGCGGAGGAGGGGAAAAACCGAGAGTGGATCCTCGCCGTGGCGTTGCTCGCGATAAGCCACGATGTCGCCCGAGCACCATCTTAGAAAAGGTGTCGTGTTGTTCGTGAAAAGTGACGTGACCACCAGGAGTCCAGGTTCGCCAGCCGGCACAGGCTCGCTGGTAGCGGGATCGACGACCTCGATGAACGCAAGGTCGGCCCACATGTGGAGGCCATCCCCTGCCTCGCCTTCGGCACCCATCATCGAAACTTCGGTCATGCCGAAAGCGTCGTACACTTCGGCTCCCCACGCGCGCTCGAGCTTTTCGCGCTTGGCTCGGGACAGCGGCTCGGCCGTGCACAGAATTTTTTGGACCGACCCGTCTCGGAGATTCTGACCCCGAGCGCCCGCAAGGTTGGCTAGGTGAAGGCCGTAGCTAGGCATGCCGATCCAAAGCGAGGGCTTCAGAGTGGCGATCAGCTCGAGCTGGAGCTCCGAAGGCGCCGCGGCTCCCGATCCGACCCAGTTCATGCCGATCCCCATCATCTCGCCGGCCCGGGCCCACATGTGACCGGCCGGGTGGATGCCCAGCGGGAGGGAGAGATGCGCGGTTTCACCGGGCTGCACGTTCATCGCCATGAAGCTTCGTGCGAAGCCCACCATCGCGTAACGAATGTCTTCGAACGTACGGAGATAAAAGAGCGGCCTCCCTGTTGTCCCACCAGAGCGCCAGTGTTCGGCTATCTTACCGGGAGCCGGAATGCAGAAGTCGTTGTAAAACTGGTCGTTGGAAAGGGAGCGAAGCATCTCCTTGTCAAGGATCGGTATCTTCCGCCACTCCTCCGGTTCGTCCAGCTTCGAGGTGTCGATATGGGTCAGTCTCGGCCGCCAGAAACGAGACCGCCCCGCGCTCTCGACGGCCAAGGCCTTCCGCTCTCGTTGCAAAGCCCGAATCTGCTGCCCGGATCCGGGGAGCGGAAGAGCAAGGTTGGGTTTCATTTTTGGACTTCGCCGAAATCAAACACCGAAGCTTAGGCCAGGTTCAAGTTGGAACGAGGCTAGTCTGTCGCGCCCCTTCCGGCGAAACGCTCCTCGAGGTAGCTCTCCACCTTCTCAGGCTTGAATCCGAAGGGTCCCATATCCCCCTTGTAGGCAATGGTGCCGCCGGTCTCGATGACGTAGAGCCTTTCCGGCCACGCCGCGTAGCAAGCCATGGCGGTGTTCTGGATATCGTCGACCAGCGTCGGGGTCTTCACGTCCATCTTGTCAATGAAAGTCTTGGCGAGATCCATCCGGGCCTCGAAGGAATTCGGCTGGTTATAGATGACTTCCCCCTCGGTGTTGCTATCTACTTGCCACTCGTCCCCGGGATGGGCCTCTTTGATGTAAACGATGGCAAACTCGGCGTCGTTTCGATACTTTGTTCTCAGCTCTTCGACTTCGGCCAAACTGGCTCGAAACGGCGGTCAGGTGTAGCTTCCAAAGATGAGAACCAACGGCTTTTGTTTGAAGAGATCGGATAATTTTTGAGTCCCCCCGTCCGCACTCGCGAGCTCCAAGTCGGGTGCGAGATCGCCCACCCTCAGCGTGCCCTCTGAACGGATGTCGTACTCGTTGTAGGGAATCCATGCCTTCTCGAGAGCGTAATAGTAGCCCCAGCCGGCGAGGCCGGCCACGCCGGCAACTATGGCGATTCCAATGAACCACTTTTTCATGATTCCCTCCTCGATTCAGCTTGGATCGGGCACGGGAGATCGGTCGATGGGTGCGATCTCACTCATGTCGGGATCCAGCTGAAGGGTATCCGCGATCTTCGTGTAGCTAGAGAACATCTGGGTCATGCCTAATACTTCCATGACTCCCTTGTTTCCTACTCCCAGCCGGCGCATCTGCGAAAGTGTGCCAATCTTAGTTGGGAATTGAAACGGCTCCAAACCCCGTGGTTTGATGGCGTTGGACAAAACAAAATCAAGCCGCGAAGAAAGGAGCCGAGATGGGAAGTCTGCTACGTTCGGTCAAGAAACGCAAGAAGTCGCGTCGTTTGGGTGAGGTCGAGATGGTGAGGCACGAGGATTACGGGGAACTCGCGCTGGACGCCAAGGTAGAGATGATCCGTTGGTTGGTCCCCCTTGGTCTAATGCACGTTCACGAGTTGCTCGACGACGAAGTGAAGGCGTTGGCGGGAGAGCGATACTCTCGCAAGGACGAGCTGGAGCGCGGTCGCCGTCCCGGAAGCAACCCGGGCACGGTAGGGCTTGGCGGCCAGCGGGTACCGATCCGTGTGCCACGGGTTCGGAGCATCGAGGGAGGAGAGATTCCGCTTCGCTGCTACGAGGCGGTGAGCCACGGCGGTGAGGTGAATGATCTTCTGCTGAAACGAGTTCTCTACGGAATCTCTTGTCGCAACTACGAGGCGGCAGCGGAAGCGATTCCGGGCGCCATCGGGCTGTCGAGCTCAACGGTGTCCCGAGGGTTCGTGCAAGCGAGCGCTGCGAAGCTGCGGGAGATGCAGGAACGGGATCTGACCGGCGAGGATGTGGTGGCGCTGTTTCTGGATGGGAAGACATTCGCCGAGGCAACGATGGTCGTGGCTCTGGGCATCACGCTTTGCGGGGAAAAACGCTTCTTGGGCTTCGTGGAGACGGACACGGAGAACGCGCAGGTGTTGACGCCGTTCCTGCGTTCACTGCTCGAGCGGGGACTCGATATCTCCCAGGGTCTGCTGGTGATCATCGACGGCGGCAAGGGTCTCCAAGCGGCAGTCAAGAAGGCATTCCGTAAGCGGGCCCTGATACAACGCTGCCAGTGGCACAAACGTGAAAACGTAGTGAGCTACCTGTCCAAGGGCGAGCAGGCGTCATGGCGCAAGCGGCTCCAGTGGGCCTACAACAGGCCGGAGTACGAAGAGGCCCTCACTGCGCTCGAGCAACTCCACGGTGAGTTAGAAGAGCGGAACCAATCCGCAGCTGGCAGCCTGGAGGAAGGCCTCGAGGAGACGCTGACGTTGCATCGACTCGGCGTGCACGCGGTGCTGGGCCGTTCGTTCAAGACGACGAACTGCCTTGAGTCCGTCAATGCTCTCGTCGAGGAACGCTGCACGAAGGTCGACCACTGGAAGAACTCAAGCCAA
Source organism: Candidatus Marinacidobacterales bacterium (assembly GCA_965219415.1). GTDB lineage: Bacteria > Acidobacteriota > Vicinamibacteria > Marinacidobacterales > DATDRI01 > CBDCNP01. Next base: position 3,106,099 of record CBDCNP010000002.1, on the reverse strand, counting down.
CGCCAGCGCTGGTTGGCAACGGCGCTCGTAGACATCGAACCGCGCTTGAGGAAGGTGGTGGGCTACCGCCATCTTCCCAAGCTTCGCGAAGCTCTCAAGCGGGAACTGAAGATCGAGGCGAAGACATCAACCGTATCGAAGAAGAAGGTCGCTTAAACGTGAGCCGTGGAGAGTTTCAACTAAGAATGGGCTTGACTCGCATCTCCGCCAGGTGAAAGACGGTGCCGAATCGGGAGGTCGTCGTGACCGACACCGCGAATGCCAGCGCCTCCTTGAGACGTCTGGTGAGCCGTCTATCGCTGAATGCATGTCGGACGGTCTCCCAAAGATCTCCCAGGTAGCCCGGGTCATGCGCCGCGATCCGAAACGGAAGCGGCACTTCCTCACTCTGGTAAAAATCTCGGATCTCCGCGAAACACAGGGCGGTCCTCTTGTCGTCGGCCCCTTCATCTATGGGCTCGATAAGATGAGTATTGGCGTCGGGAGACAGAGAATCGGTGACGACGTTGAGGCGCGTTGGTGATCCCCACCGTGTTCGCCGCTTCATACCAGAGTGCGTCTTCCTTCATCCCCTGCAGCTTCCCGGCCGCAGTATGTGCCTTCACTCAATACTCGCAGGCGTTCACGCCGCTAACGACGGACGCCACCATCTCTTTTTCGGCGCGCGTGAACTCTCCAGGTTCCGCGGCGCGCTTCATGGCGCGGCCATGCGGAGCTCCGAACCCGGGGTCCCACGCCATCACCAGGCTCATCGCCGGCGGTGACTCGAAGTCATAGTTGAACCACTCCTTGGCCACCTCGAAGCGCTTTTGCATCTTCTCGGGATACTCGGACACGTTTCTCAATCGAACCGTTGGCATGGCTTCCTCCTTTTAATATCAGAGATCGGTCTCGAGCTCCAAGCGGGGGGCCTCGGCGCTCAGAAGGACCCGGTGTTGCGGAGCCGCCCAAGATTTCGTGAGCGCCTCTTCGAGCACGTCCATTAGTGCGGCGACATCCCGGGAGGCCGTCTCATGCAATCCCTCCGCGACAATGAGCGCCCGCGTTGTCCCCGGGCCCACCGCCGATCTCTTGCTCTGGCGAAACGTCCACCGGCGAGCGTGAGCCTGATTCGAAGCGTCGGCGAAGATCACCTCTCCTTGAGGCGGGGTCTCAATTTCGCCGGAGAAGGTCAAGTACTGCTCGACACCTTTTGAATGACGCACTTCGAGATGCCGATCCACTTTGGCGAGATCGAAAACCGCGACCGGTAGTGCGAAGGCCAGCGAGACTGCGTTACAAAGATCGACCAGAGGATGAAGACGAGGCAAATCGTCTTCCGTCCGGAAGCGACGCAAAAGCGCCTCGGCCGCGGAACGGTACTGAGTGGGTTTCATTCCCATCTGCGCGTAGGCACGACGCCAAGCGACGATCTCGGGCAACTTGGACTCTGAACCGGCCTCCAAGCGTTCCCGAGCGCGATCGAACCAGGGCGCGAGGCTCACTTCGCCATCGGGGTGAACGCCGGCAATAACCAGCGCTCCAGGAACGAGCTGCGGAAACTTCCGCCACATTTCGTCGGAATGGCGGAAGTACATAGCTAGTTCGCTCCAACCAGACCTTGGTACTTCGCCACAAAACGCCGATCGATCCAATCCTTGAGCCACCAGGCGAGAAAACTATGTGTGATGTAGGACTTGTATCGTAGCAGGGCCTTTCCGTCGGCAGTATTGAGGATAGAAAGAAAGCCCTCCTGCGGTTGGTAGCGAGGCAGGGCTCCCTGGCCGACCGCGGAAAGAAGGCTCTCCCAAAGCACCGGCGCTTCTCGTACCGCAAAGACCCCTGCCTTCGGCGTGGCCGGATAGTTTGCCAGGGTGACACAATCGCCGACGCCAAGCACATTGGGATCGCTCAACGAGCGAAGGGCGTCGTCGACGAGAAGGAAGCCGCGACCGTCGAGCTCGAGCTTCGAGCCTTCGAAGATCCCGGGGCCTGCCGGGCCGGTCAGCCACACGGTCAAATCACTCTTGACGCGAGAACCGTCCTCGAGCTCAACCGTGTCCGGGTGGACCTTGACGACTCGCCGGCCGGTGCGCACTTGGATGTTTTGATCCCTCAGGATACTTTCGGTCCGTTTTCGAAACCGCTCCGAATACCCCCGAAGAATGCCGTCCGAACCCTCGACGATCTTTATGTCCCGACGGCCACCTGCGTCGTCGAGTAACGCGGCCATGGCACAAGCTATCTCCACCCCCGCGGACCCTCCGCCAACCACGGCCGCATGCCGTGTCTTGCCCCCGTCACGATGGGCGAGCTCCAGTATGCGACTATGAAGTTCGACCGCCCGGGACATGGGTTTCACGAGCGCCGCGTGCGGCCCCGCGGAATCCCCTGCGATGGTCCGAGACCCGACGTTGAAAGAAACAATATCGTATTCGATCTCCCCACCACCTTCCAAGCGAACGACGCGGCGGGCGGGATCGATACCGACCGCTCGCCTGCATACGAACTCACCCCCGGCGGAGGCGATCAGCGGTGGCAGGTCGAAAGAGATTTCGTTCTCGCGGTAGCTCCCCCGGAGATACCCCGGCACCATCCCCGAGTAGTGGTGCTTGTCGAATTGGGACACCACGGTGAGATCCGCCCAAGAACCGGGTGCCAGAATGAGACGCCGGATCACCTCCATGTGGGCGTGTCCCGCTCCTACTAGAACAAGTCGTGCCATTTGATCTTTTTAGCCCAGAAGACTGCGCCGAATCCCTCGGGCTGCGTTGCTAAGGTACACCTTCATCGCCATGTAGAGGAAGGCTGCTACGAGCGCGCGCGTTTCTTGTACCAGGTGCGAGGGGAGTTGCCAGTCAGCCCAGTAAAGGTCTTGTAACCTAGCCAGCGCAGCGGTTCGGGTGGGATCCACGACGGCTCCCGACAATAAAAAGGTAGGGTGCGCCAGCGGTCATCGTCGTCGCTATAAACGTCGCAGAGCATCTTTCCCGCCAAGTTCGACATCGTGATCCCGAACCCGCTATAGCCCAACGCAAAGTAAACGTTAGGGTTCTCGCCCCGCACGCCAATCGTAGGCACGCGGTCGAGCGTCATGCCGATCGCACCGCTCCAACGTTGATGCACTCCCACTAGACGTGCACTCGGGAAATAGCGCCCTAGCTGTTTGAACACCGCGTTGGTAGCTTGCCCGTTCTTTTCAGAAAGGCTCACCCGGCCGCCGAAGAGATAGTCGTAAGACGCGTTACTCCCGCCTCCAAAAACCATTTGCCCTTGTGCCGTCATCGCGCCATACGCTAGTCGGCTCGAATCATCGACGAACCCACAGCCTCTTCGCCAGCCGATCTCCGCCCACTCCTTATTAGTAAGGGGCTCGGTCGCGAGGACGTGCGAATGTATCGGGATGAGCTGGTTCTTGAAGTAGCCGAGGCGTGGGGTGTAGGCATTGGTCGCCAAGACGATGGCTCGGGCTCTGACCTCACCGGCGGCCGTCTCGAGTCTCACCTCGGAGCCTTCTTGAACCGAGAGCACCGGCGTTCGCTCGTAAATCTCGACACCCCGGTTCGCCAAGATCGGCCGCAAACTGCGAATGAATCGAGCACCGTTCAGCTGACCGGCGGTAGGGTCGAGGATGGCACCCTTGGCACCCCGCATTCGAATCCAATCGTCCAACACTTCCCCGGCGAGGAACTCCTCCGGAACACCGGCGGCATGACGCCTTTCGGTCTCGGCGGCAGCGATATCGGCTCGTCTCTGGCTGGTAAACACTTTGAGACAGCCCTCACGCCGAAACGGAACGGGTAGGCTGTTTTCTCTGATGATCGACTCGATGAGATCGATTCCCTCACGGCTCATCTGGTAATGATCGCGGTACTCGTCGGGACGGTATTGTCAAATTGAGCTGGTGACTGACAGAATGGTCCAATGAAGACCGATGCGCCAAGCTACCACGGCTATCGATTTCCACCGGAAATCATCAGCCACGCCGTCTGGCTCTACCACCGATTCTGCGTGAGCTTTCGAAACGTCGAAGAGTTGCTCGCTCAGCGAGGCATCACGGTTTCTTACGAAGCGGTCCGACTGTGGTGCATTAAGTTCGGGCCGGAATACGCTCGGCGACTGAAGCGTCGGCAGGGTCGTCTCGGTGACACATGGCACCTGGACGAGGTCTTCATAAAGATACAAGGTGAACGCCAATACCTCTGGCGCGCGGTAGACCAAGATGGTGATGTAATCGATATCCTCGTCCAGCCTCGCCGTGATCAGAAAGCCGCCAAACGATTCTTCCGCAAGCTGTTGAAGGGGCAAGGCCGTCCGCCCTGGCAGCTGGTCACCGACAAACTGAGAAGCTACAGCGCCGCTCACCGCGAGGTCATGCCGTCCGTCGTCCACGACACTGACCAGTACAGAAACAACCTAGCCGAAGTCTCGCACGAACCGACGCGACAACGGGAACGACAGATGCGGAAGTTTAAAGCTCCTGGGCAGGCGCAACGATTCTTGACCGTGCATGGACTCGTGCAAAATCTCTTTCGCGTCGGACGGCATTTGTTGCAAGCGCATCATCATCGGGAGCTACGAGACCGCGCTTTCATCGTCTGGCAGGAGGTAACCTGTGCCGTCCGATGAGAGCAAAGGAAGTCAGCTCGACGCGATAGGTTCGCTCGCTCAACGTCAACTTGACAATACCCTTCAAGCGCCGCGTGGAGGCACCGGACAAGCTGTGCCGGTGCGTGGCGCACAAGAAAATGACACCTAATTTCAGCAAGCATGCCGCGTGACATGGCGCTTGCAAGTGCTATATTGACTGCCATACGACCTGAGTCTGATACTATTGAGAGGCCAGATGACAATAAAGACACGTGTTCCGACGCTGCTGCGAACACTTCGGAAGAAGTTAAACGTATCACAAGAGCAGCTAGCTCAGTGCCTTGAGGAGGCGTCATGAGGTTTCATAAGCTTCTTTTTCTATCCGCACTCTCAGCGATGCTCGCGGCCGTTCTCGGATGCTCCGGAAGCGAGAGTCGGACGTTCGACGTCAGTATCCGGACGGTGCCCTCGGTGGTCTACGCCGCCGTCGAGGGCATCGAGCGGGACCCGGCATCGCCCGCCCGCGTCGCCAACTCCGATCCCTACAAGCTCACCTGGTTGTTCCATCTGGTCATCGAGTCGCAGGAGAGCGAAGCCCTCGCTATCGAGGAAGTCGAAGCCGTCTTTACACGCGGAGAGGAAACCGTTTGGCGTGAGATATACCCCCGAGGGTACCTGGAGCGCATGGAGTGGATCCAGGGGGCCTACGCAATGACCAAGGAATACTATCTCACCAAGGTCTACGGGAAGCCGGAGGGCGAGAAGCACGCCGGACCGGATCTGCCGCCCGGGGAAAATGTCTCTTGGGTCAGAATCCCCTTTTCCCGGCCGGTGTTCGCCAACGCGGATTCCATCGAGCTCGTTTTCCGGATGCGCGACGCGAAAGGCAAGCCGGGAGTCGTAACGTTCACGATTCCCGTCGTCTATTACCAGCAAAAGGTCACCCTGAGGCTTCCCTTCGAGGGCACCTGGGCGGTCTACGCGGGCAACGATCTCTCCACCGGCCACCGGCGCACCGGTCTCAACGGTCTCACCACTTATGGTTGGGATTTCGTGAAAGTGGGGGAGAACGGTCTCCTTTATCGAACCGATGGGGAAGAACCCGATGACTACTACGGCCATGGTGAGCCGGTGCACGCGGCCAGCGATGGGGTGGTGGTGGACGTCCGAAACGACATACCGGACTACCCGATCGGAGAGACCGCGGCGCGGGAGCTCCTCGAAGAGGACGGGGATGTTTTTGCCGGCAACTTCGTGTCCTTAGACCACGGTGACGGTGAGTACTCGTTGACCTGCCATCTCCTGGCTGGCAGCATCCCGGTCAAAGTCGGCGACCCCGTGAAGGCGGGTCAGTTCATCGGTCGGGTGGGAAACTCTAATGCCTTGGTGCCCCACGTTCACTTCAATCTAATGACCGGACCGGAATGGCTGGAGGCTAAAGGATTGCCGGCGTTGTTCAGTAACTTCGAACGGACGGTGGCGGGCTTCAACGACGCCGCCCGACCCGGGGTGAGCGTCATCGAGCGCGGGAATCCACTCCAGAGCTGGCTGGTTCGGCCAGCGAGTGAGTGAGGCCTGGGAGCTCAGAGGGGAAGTGTAATGAACCGTAGAGATTTCATGCGACAAGCGGCGGTTTTTGGCACCTCGGCTGCCACCCTGGCACAGGGCTCGACGGCCTGGGGCAGAGAGCCTGCCCTTGCCGGACGGATAACGTAGCGGATGAAGTTATTCTTCTTCTGGACCTGCCAACCTTGGGACGTGAACGTCCCGCCCGAGACTTGCCCGATCGAGCCACCATTGGTGAGGTGTGCATCGTCAAAACTGCTCCGCCCACGAAATCAAGGACTTACGCTCCGCTTGAATTCCGGGCCGAAGACGGCGAAACTCCGCCGCTATGCTCGACGTTGTTATATTCCTCGTCTCACTTGGCGTCCGTGTCATTCGGGCGATGTGTCGGCGCCGCGCCGACTTGGTGTTGGAGAACGTCGCTTTGCGGCAGCAAGTGACGGCGCTGAAGAAAGAGCGCCCACGCCCACCACTCGAAGACACGGAACGGGCTTTCTGGGTTGCTCTTCGAGGTTCGTGGCCCGTGTGGGCAAGCCGCCTGCTCATCGTCCACGCGGACACCGTGGCCCGTTGGCATCGCGACCGATTCCGACGGTACTGGGCAAAGATGTCGCAGCGCCGCCATCCCGGTCGGCCTCGGATTGATGCCGAGATTCGCCGCCTCGTCCGCACGATGGCGCAAGACGGCTGGGGGGCGCCACGCATCCATGCTGAGCTCACCAAGCTCGGTTTCATCATCTCCGAGATTACGGTGTCGCGATACCTGCCGCGGCATCCTGCGGAGCCCGACCAGCTGAAGCGATGGATGGCTTTCTTTGCGCAACCATAAAGACGATATCGCCGCCATGGATCTGTTCACCGTGCCCACCGCTTCGCTCCGGCTGCTGTACGGCTTCTTCGTCATCGAGCACGGCCGTCGGCACATCGTTCACTTCAACGCCACGTTCCACCCGACGTCTGCTTGGGTTATTCAGCAACCGCGTGAGGCGTTTCCCTACGACACCGCTCCGAAATATCTCATCTTCGATCGCGACTTCATCTTTAGCGCTGCGGTCATCGAGTTCATCAAAGCAACGGGCACAAAACCCGTTCGCACTTCGTTTCGCAGCCCATGGCAAAACGGAACTGCGGAGCGGTGGGTCGGCAGCTGCCGTCGCGAGCTCCTTGAGCACGTCGTGGTTCTCGGCGCATGTCATCTCATCAGCTCTAAACTGCGGAATCAACGACGGATCGAGTTTTTGCGGAGCACAGCCGAGCCACACCCAAAAAGAAAAACGGGCAACGGCTCCGCTACTACGTCTCCCGGCGCCTCATCCAGCACAGTGGCCAAAAGGACCTCTCAGGCTGGCGCCTGCCCGCACCCACGCTGGAACAGACCGTCGTGCACCTCGTCCAACAGCATGTGGGGGCACCGACCTTCCCGGCGTCGCTGACCCAGGCTCCGACGATACAGGAACTCGCCTCGGTGCGTCACGTTCTAGACGGGCTGTGTTCCGGTGATAATGGTAATGATGATGATGATAGTGCCTCGGCAGCCCGCCTGCTTCGTCTCATCCGGCGGGTCGATATTAGCCCCGGCTCTGTGTCCATCCTGCTCGACCGAGATGCGTTCGCTACTTCCCTGTCTATGGGGCCCGACCGCATTCGCGAGGACGCACTCCGTATCCACGCGCCGTTCCGCTTGCGTCGACGCGGCGTCGAAACCAAGCTCGTTCTGGACAACTCGGTGCTTCCGCCATCAAGTGTTGGTGGCTGCCGCGTAACCCGCTCGTGTGCTAGAGTTTGAGCCTGATTTCGAGAGACGCAGTTCTTTCGGCGATGCGGGCTGGGCTGAGCACACGGTGCCTGACGTTCAGAGACACCTTCGTGTGCACGCCGACATCCTTATTGATGGCGTTCGCCGACACAGGCAGGCCAGCTGACACTAGCATTCAAACACGGCGTAGCAACACTTGATGGCGGAAGCACCAAGCAAGCGTAGACGCGTCTATACGAAACGCTCTGGCTGATGCAGGTCTTGAGTTCGTTCGTGTTTTTGGACACGACGCCTTCGCGAACGGGTATCGGTCTCGGGATTTCGTGCGTGCCGGGAGGGGTGACGCGCCATCGCAAGACCGGGAGCGTGGCGCCTGGCAGGATCGGCGGGCACTGTCGAACCGGAACACGTCGATCATGTAGGCATGGTGCCGGCAGACCGGAGACTAATCAAGTTCGGTGCGCGCGGATGAATCAATAGAAGGCACAGCGTCTAAGCTGCTGATTTGTGGTCTATTTCAAAAGGGCCGAGTTTTGGCACAGGACGCCGTCGCACGCTGGCTCGAGAATGCCTCCAGGATTCGAGCTTTCGGCTCCGTTCGCATTTTCGGACACGGCGGGGTTCAGGTCGATGAGATTTGGAGCTTCACCTACGCGAAGCAGAAGAACGTCGAGCGGGCAAAAGCCGCGCCCTCTGGCACGGGCGACACCTGGACGTGGACGGCACTCGATGCCGACGCCAAGCTGATCGTCTCCTGGCTCGTCGGCGGGCGCGACGCCGGCACCACGACGGAGTTCACGCAAGAACTGGCCGGCAGGCTAGCCAACCACGTGCAACTCACAAGCGACGGCAACAGGTTATACCTCTCGGCTGTCGAGGGGTGCTTGCGCTGTTTACTGTTGGTGATGTGTACGCATCCCGTTGCAAAAGAGGCGCTTACGCTCCATTTAGCGCGAAGCGAAGGTCACGAACGCTACTTTGGCTGTAACTTAATGCACCGTAACGTCTTAGCGTCATCTCACCAACACTTGATGGCGGAAGCACCCCCGTCGCACGACCAAGAAGCCCCCACGAGACCAGCTCAGGGCTGGTGCCTAGAAGTCGATTAGGCGGGAACCTCGCCCGGCTCTGTATCCCCAAGGACAGTGAAAGAGTCGGCCCTGATGGCAGCTAGTGGCCCCACTGGTAGTTGATGCGGGCGTAGTAGTACCCGCCACTTAAACCCCACGGCGTGAACTGGCTGTAGGGGAGGCCGAACTCGGCAGCGAAAAGGTTCATCCGGTCCGAGAAAACGTCAAATATGTTTTGGCCACCGACCGCCAGCGTCACCTCGTTGGCGAGTGGGATGCTGGCCTCAAGGTCGACGATGTACCGGCCGTCCAGAACCGGCGCGGCCGGGCCGCGGACGAACCGTGCGTCGAAGTGGTCGACCCAGGAGCCGTAATAGTTCAGGCGGCCGAGCAGGCCCACCCGCCCGACGCGCTGGCTGAGGGCGACGTTCCAGCGGGTCTTGGGCACGCCTCGCGTCAGGCCAAGAATATCGCCGGGGCCGAGCAGGTCCGATTCCTTCGTCACCGCCGTGTCGGTGTAGTTCATGGTGACGCTGAAGACCGTGTCGCCGGCGAATGCGGTTGGAGTGTAGGTCGAGACGAGGTCGATCCCCTGAGTCCGGCTCGAGAAGTCGTTGATGAAGAACCGGAAGAAGGCCAGAGTGCCCGCCGAGGTGATACCTTCTGACAGAAGGAGCGCGCGTTCGTCCGTCGTGAGCGTGAAGGTCTGCGACAGGGCGAGGCGATTGGAGACATCGACGCGGAAGTAGTCGGCGGTCAACGTGAACGGCCCGGTATCGACGACCAGCCCGACCGTCGAGTTGAACGACGTCTCGGGCTGGAGCGGCTGGCCGCCCCGCAACTCCGCGGCCCTGAAGGTGGACGGCACGTTGGCGCTGTCAACCAGTTCCAGTGTCTCAGGGTCGATAGTCGTCTGTACGTTGAGCGTGTTCTGCTGGCCGGGCGTCGGCGCGCGGAACCCGGTGCTCACGCCGCCACGCACCGAGACGGCGTCGCCCAGTCCGTAGCGGGCTGACAGCTTGCCGTTCGTTGTGGCGCCGAAGATGTCGAAGTGCTCGAACCTGACAGCACCGCCGACCGTCCACCGGTCATCGGGGTCCCGCAGCTCGACGTCGCCGTAGAGTGCGACGTTGCTGCGGGTCCAGGTGCCGGCCGTATAGTCGGGAAATCCGGGAAAGCCGTTGGAGCCGGAGACGAAGCCCTGCACGGCGTACGGGCCGACGTCCCACGATGGCCGTCCGCCGGCCCCGATCGTGAAGCGCTCGTCACGCCACTCGGCGCCGCTGGCGATGTTGATCATGTCGGTGGCGGCATAGGAGACGTCGAAGTTCAGATTGACCTCCTCCTGCCGGTACAGACCCGGGTCGAAGTCGCGCGGGGTGTCGGGGCCGAGCGACGCGTTGACGGTGTTGTTGAAGAAGAAGTCCGACTGGTGGGCGCCGTAGCTGGCGCTGGCGTCCCAGGTTAGACCGTTGGTCGCAAGCCGGCGCAGGCCGACAACCGCCGACATGTCGCTCACGTCGCCGCCGAACTGCGGCGTGAAACCGCCCGGAGCGATCTCTTGAAAGGAGAAGCAGTCGGGGTCGGCGAATACCCGCGCGAGGGCTGCCTGATCCGGCACGTTGTCGGCTATCGCCACGGTGGGACAGTTGGCGGAGCCCCTGCCGTTCGCGGCGAGCACGTCGCCGATGAGTAGCGTCTGGCCGCCGTCGAGACTGTAGATGTTCGCCCGCGAGTTGGGATTCCGGAAGTAGAACCCCTCCGTCACCTTCTTGTCGGCGTAATTGGTATGGCCGTAGACTTGCAGGCCGCTCGCGAACAGGTAGCCGAAGTTGCCAAATAGCTTTAGATCGTCCTCGATCGTCGGGTTGCCCCAGATCTGCACCGGGTCGGCCACGGCGGTGTTGCCGGCCGCGATGAGCGCCGCCGCGTCGGCGCGCTGCACGCTGCGGTTCGTCGGGTCGGCGTTGCCGTACTCGAGGCTTAGGTTAGCGAACCCGCTCTGGCCCAGCGGCAGCCCGACATTGCCGGCGAAGTTGTACGCGTCGCCGTCGCCCGCGCGGTAGGTGCCGGTGTTGAACTCGAGGCTCCCCCCCGCCCGGTCGTCCTTGAGCAGGAAATTCATGACGCCGGCGATGGCGTCGGAGCCGTACTGCGCCGACGCGCCATCGCGCAGCACCTCGACCTGCCGCAGAGCGATCGACGGAATGGTCGAGATGTCCGGACCTTGCGAGCCGTCCGTCACGCCGGCGAACCAGGCGATGACCGACGAGCGGTGACGGCGCTTGCCGTTCACCAGGACCAGAGTATGGTCGTGGGCAAGGTTGCGCAGGCTGGCCGGCCGCACGAGCGTCGCCGCATCGCTGATCGGATGCGTCGCAACGTTGAACGAGGGCACGAGGGTCCGCAACTGGTAGTCGAGCGAGGTGCCGCCCTGGCGGACGATATCCTGGAACGGGATGGCGTCGATCGGCACCGGAGACTCGGTCACCGACCGGGGCTGTGCGCGGCTGCCGACGACAACCACGTGCTGCTGGATTCCCTCCACCGACATCACGACATCGAGGGCAACTGTGGCCCCGGCGCTGATCTTCACACCGTCGCGCACGAACGTGCTAAAGCCGGGCAGGGTTAACGCCACGTTGTACGTGCCGGACTGAAGCGCGGTGATGGTGAACATGCCGGTGACATCAGTGATGGCGGTCTGGACCGCCCCGCCGGCCGCCGTGCTCCGCACCTCCACGGTCACGCCGGGCAGCACAGCACCCGTGGCGTCTCTGACCGTGCCGCTAATGGTCCCGTCTTCCTGGGCGCTGACGCTCGGAGCGAGGGCCAGCGCGGCGAGGACCGCCCAGGTGATCAAGACGGTTGACTGTCGGCGAGACTGAGGCATCTTCATGTGAAGAAGCTCCCTTTCGCTGAATTGACTGCTGTACTAATGGTCATGGGAACTTCTAAAAGTGTACCAATTTTAGTGGCGTTGTTGCACCGCTCTTGGCTGAGAGCGAGGCAAGCCTGCGCTGATCGTCGTCAGAGAGCCTGAGACGCTTGCCCCGAAGCCCGGCGCGGAGCACACGGTTCTCCTCTTGCAGGTAGTCGATCACATCCTGCTGCTGGCGGTTGACCCAGCCAGCCAGAACGAGCAGTAGGAATTGCACGTGGTAGGTCATCATGGAGCTGAAGATAATACCCTCGGGCCAGACGATTGTAAAGCCTACGGCCCCTTGGCCCGGTCGGCGAGAAGTCGCTCCGTCATGCGCTTAGGGAGTACATCTTCTACCATCACCACGAGAGGAATCATCAAGGCAAGGAGAATCTGCTGCTGTTCCCGGTGCTTCCGCAGTCAAGTGTTGGCGGCCGCCGCGTAACCTGTTCGCGTGCTAGAGCCTTAGCCTGATTTCGAGAGGCGCAGTTCTTTCGTCGATGCCGGCTGGGCCGAGTTTTGGCACAGGACGGGGTCGGCAGCTGCCGTCGCGAGCTTCTTGAGCACGTCGTGGTTCTCGGTGCATGTCATCTCATCCGGCTCGTGCGAGCTTACATCAGCTACTATCATGAGGACCGTTGCCACTTGAGGCTGAACAAGGACACACCGAGCTTGAGAACGGTCACGCATCGACCGTCTCCTACGGCGAAAGTAGTCGCACTGCCGCGAGTCGGTGGACTGCACCATCGATACGAGTGGCGAGACGCAGCCTGAGTCAGCTTGGTCGCTCGCGTTACTCGGCTGGTCGCCGAGAAGTTCGTCCTCAGCACCTTCCCTCGCGCGCTGACCACGCTCTCCAGCATGTGCTCGAGGGCGGTCCGGTCCCTAGAGTCCAGTCCCGGATTAATAATGATGATGGACAGGTCATCTGCATGGTGACGACCCGCCCGCCCAAGACGATTGTAAAGCCCACGGCCCTTGGCCCGGTCGCAAACACAGACACTAAGTTGCTGATTTATGGCCTATTTCAAAAGGGCCGAGTTTTGGCACAGGACGGGCTCCTACCTTCGACCTGAACACGGGTCGGGCCCAAAAAGGGCGACAAAGAGGGATGCGGAAGCAAGTCGACTGGTTGTGCCTTCTATTTATTCATCCGCGCGCCCCGAACTTGATCGGTCTCCGGTCTGCCGAGACCATGCCTGCATGATTTCGTCGTTTGTTCGCGCTCAGCCCTTGGCACCTCCGCAAACACAGACACTAAGCTACTGATTTATGATCTATTTCAAGAGGGCCGAGTTTTGGCACAGGACGGGATGGTGTGCCGCTTTCAGCCATCGATTCGCATCCTTGCACCGCGCCAGCCCTAGACCCTACCGAGGTCGGGCTCTAAATCCATTCGGATCGATTAAATGGAAGGGACAGCCACTAGACCTTCATCGCCTGACGGTTTTGCCGCCGACGGCGGCTTCACCGATGTTCAGGAGGTGATCCTTTATTCTGCGATAAGAATTCGCGATATCCATATAGGAGGTGCTGATCAATGGATCCACCGTTTCCTCGGACAATCGATTCCAGTGACGATCTCTGAGCTCTCTTATTTCATTGGTGATGTCGCGGCTTCTTCGACGAATCTCGAACAAGTAGTCAGCGGATGGATTCTCGAGACCCACATGGACGCCGTCGTAATAGCCGGCAATCAGGTCATGTAACCCCAGTAGCTCGTCTTGCTGTGGGCCCGTGAACCGCACGTCGGCTTCTCGCAATCGCAGATAGAGTTTGAGGACGTTCGAAACGTAGTCGCTCACCGATTCAAACTCGTCCGCCAACCTCAATTGAGCCCGCGCCCCCTCGGCAATGTCATGGCTCAGCTCTTCAGAAAGCAGGTCGGTCAAGAAGGTCGTGACCTCGATCTGAACGACGTCAATCGTATTCTCTTCCTCGAATATCTTGTCGGCCAGGCTTCGGTCGCTGCTATCGTCAGAAATCACTTGACGCAAATCGTTCAGCATGTCCCTCACATGTTGATCCGTCCGCTGAATCTCATGGCGCGATTGCTCGATCGCGGTCAACGGCGAGCTGACCAGATTGGAATTCAGATGGGTCAAATTCGCTCTTGGAGGTTTGGGCTTGTCTTTGACGAGTCTCTTTAGCACGCTCGCGATGGGCGTCACGAAAGGAAGGAACAGGAGCGTGGCGAGCACATTGAACGTGGTGTGTACCGTGGCGATCCCCGCCGTCATGTAAGGAAAGCTTCCCTCCACGTCCTGGATATTCGGATCCACACCGCCCAGGATAACGTTCTGGATGAAAGGCAGGTATACAGGAAGAAACAGGGCCGTGCTCACGGCTACGCCTGAAACGTTGAAGAGAACGTGGAAATAGGCGGTACGTTTCGCGTTGATGTCGTCCGCCCCGAGCGACGCCAAATAGGCCGTAATCGTCGTGCCGATATTTTCGCCCAGCACCAAGGCCCCGGCAGTTTGAAAATCGATCACGCCCGTATTGGCGAGGGCTATCGTTATCCCCAAAGTGGCGGACGAAGACTGAACGATGAGCGTCACGACGCAGCCCACGAGGGCAGATTTCAGGACACCGAAGTAGTCGACCGCCTCGAACAGATGGAACAAGGCGGCGAAATCGGGAAGGTCTCGAACGGGCGCGAAACCGTCCTTCATGAGCTCGAGACCAAAAAAGACCATCCCGATCCCGAGTATCGAAAGCGCCGAGTAACGCGGCTTTTCGGCCTTGAGGAAAAGCCACCCGAAGGCAGCCAGTCCGAGCAGCGGAAGGCCGTATTGCCCGATCTTAAGCGCCAATATCCATCCGGTGATGGTCGTGCCGATATTGGCGCCGATGATGACGCCGATGGCTTCGGTGAGCACCATCAATTCACTATTGACGAGACCGATCACCATGACCGAGGTGACGGAGCTCGATTGAACGAGGGTCGTGATGAAAAGCCCGATGCCCACCGCCAGGAATCGGTTGGACGTGACCAGTCTGATCAAGCGTCTGATTCGGGAGCCGGCGATGACTTGAAGGCCCTGCTGCATGAACTTCATGCCGAGCAAGAAAATGCCCAGGCCGCCGACTACGTGAAAACCCATATCCAGTATCAAATCAACGTTCATAACGGTACTGTCAAGTTGGTGTCATTGTAGCCAGACTGGTCCCTGTTGACTGTTGCGCTTCGCGATTTCGTCAGGCACACGTTACCTCGCGCCAAGCAATGAAAGCGCGGCCTCTTAGCTCCCGATGATGACGGGCTTGCAACAAATGCCGTCCGACGCGAAAGCGGTTTTGAACGAGTCCATGCACGGTCAAGAATCGTTGCGCTTGTCCCAGAGATTTAAACTTCCGCATCTGTCAGAAAGACCGCTCGGCTCAGCTCTGCCGAGCAACATGGCGAACAGCGCCTGAAGACTCGTGTAGTGAACGACATCGTTAGTATCCTTGGGATCGACATTGTGCTGCGACAAGAGAGTGCCTTTGACTTCCTTCATGGCATCACGAAGGGCAGGTCTAATGACCTGCCTGATGTAGTCTATGCCGACTCAAGGGCTGGCGTTAAGATAGGCGTGGCTGCCGCGAATGGGGCGCTTCAAGTTCTCACTGTTAGCGGTCATATGTTCGTGGCACACTCAGCCTGGCTGCGTTGTCGTTGAACGCATCAGTTGTCGTTCGGTTCAAATTCCAGTCGCCTTAACGTCTATTCGAGGCGGAGCGACGAGAGAAAATCCTCGACGCTCGCTTCCCATTTCGTCACCGTCGCTTCGGGGCCGAGCACGCGGATGTACCACGGGCCCGCGCCTCCTTCAGCAATGGCAGCGATCATCCGGTATCCAGGACGGTTGTTGCGCTGCGGCGCTCCCGGCCTTACCGAAGCAACGAACGTCCCGCGCATGTCTGCGACAGTGAGCTTGAGTCCGTTCACGGTGCGCTCGGTGATGGTCGCTCTGTCGCGCGTGCTCGAGCCGTCCGGTTGCTCGAACTGGCCGAACCAACGCGCGAGGTTGGCTTCGACACCGCCTCCAGACCTCTCACCGAAATAAAAGATCACGACTTCGGCAGGAGCTTCGTCGCCGGTGAGCTCCCAAACGGCGACGCGCATCGAAGAAGACGACGGCTTCGACACCCACTCCGCCGGGGCGTCAAAACCTAAACCAAAAGCAACGAGTACAGCCGCTATCAAGCTCACGGTGCGAGATCTGCTCCTCCGTGAAACGGGTTCGTTTCATGACCGCTCCTCTTCACGGTCATTATCTCGGTTCCGATTCTAACTCAGATTTGAACCAGTTTTCGGGGGACAGGTCACCACTCGCTCAAGACGTTCGTCACAATCCACGGAACGCTCAACTCGCGGTAAGTCCTGTGCCTTCTATTTATTCATCCGCGCGCCCCGAACCTGATCGGTCTCCGATCTGCCGGGACTATGCCTGCATGATTTCGTCGTTTGTTCGTGCTCGGCCCTGGGCACGGCCGCAAACCAGACTCTAAGTTGCTGATTTATGGGCTATTTCAAAAGGGCTGAGTTTTGGCACAGGACGGGGTTGCTTCGATAAGACTGGTTGCCGTGAGCTAAGCTACCTCCGCCAATGAAACCACGCTTGTGTCGGTCCCCAGCGTTTGCCGCGCAAGATCAACCAAATGCGAATGATGGGTGTAAAACAACACCTGCGTGCGCTCGGCCAATTGTCCCAGCACTTCAAACCCGGCGGCCGACCGCTCTGGGTCAAAGTTGATGAACAAATCGTCTGCTACAAACGGCAGCGCCAAAGCTTTACCGAGATAGTTTTCTACGGCCGCGATCCTCAACGCCAGAAATAGCTGATCCTCCGATCCCGTGCTCAAACCTGACATCGCTACCCTCTTGCCGTCCGGACGAACTCCGGTCAGATGCATACTGTCCTGTTCATTAAACGCCACATCCAGCCGTTCGAAGGAATCAAGAGTCAGTACCCGGAACAGCTCACTGGCCCGCTTCAGAAGCGGTCCCTGCTTCTCTCTCCGATACCGATCGATCGCCCAGCGCAACAGCACTCCCGACGAGCGTATGCGCATATAGCGTTGGGCCGACACCCGCATGGCGGCGAGAGCTTCCTGTCGATCGGCGGCCGCCTTTGCCGCCTTATCATCCCCTCCGATCGCCTGAAACGCTTGGCGCGCTTTGGTTCTCGACACCACGGTCTCATCTAGCTGCTCTTGCAGACGTTTCAGTTCGCCTTCGGCCTCTTCCTCCCGGGCACGCACCTGATCAATATCGACATCTCTGCATTCTTTCTCAAGAACGTCCGTCGCCAGCCCATCACCTTGCTGATCCAGCGTTTCCAAGACACGAGCTCGGTCCCGTCTCAGAACCCGCAGGTGGTCCGATTGCTCAATTGCCGACTCTAGGTCGTCGATTTCCTCTACGCGGGCGGCCTCCTTGAGATGCTGCACCGCATCCCAGGCCTTTCTCCGACTTTTTTCCAGCTCCTCAATCTCTCCTTGGAGTGAGACGACCGTTTCCAACATCTCCTCGTGCTGCTTCTGCAAACTCACTTGTGCATCGTCAAAACTGCTCCGCCCACGAAATCAAGGACTTACGCTCCGCTTGAATTCCGGGCCGAAGACGGCGAAACTCCACCGCTATGCTCGACGTTGTTGTCTTCCTCGTCTCACTTGGCGTCCGTGTCATTCGGGCGATGTGTCGGCGCCGCGCCGACCTGGTGTTGGAGAACGTCGCTTTGCGGCAGCAAGTGACGGCGCTGAAGAAAGAGCGCCCACGCCCACCGCTCGAAGACACGGAACGGGCTTTCTGGGTTGCCCTTCGAGGTTCGTGGCCCGTGTGGGCGAGCCGCCTGCTCATCGTCCACGCGGACACCGTGGCCCCGTTGGCATCGCGACCGATTCCGACGGTACTGGGCAAAGATGTCGCAGCGCTACCATCCCGGTCGGCCTCGGATTGATGCCGAGATTCGCCGCCTCGTCCGCACGATGGCGCAAGACGGCTGGGGGGCGCCACGCATCCATGCTGAACTCACCAAGCTCGGTTTCATCATCTCCGAGATTACGGTGTCGCGATACCTGCCGCGGCATCCCGCGGAGCCCGATCAGCTGAAGCGATGGATGGCTTTCTTGCGCAACCATAAAGACGATATCGCCGCCATGGATCTGTTCACCGTGCCCACCGCTTCGCTCCGGCTGCTGTACGGCTTCTTCGTCATCGAGCACGGCCGTCGGCACATCGTTCACTTCAACGCCACGTTCCACCCGACGTCTGCTTGGGTTATTCAGCAACTGCGTGAGGCGTTTCCCTACGACACCGCTCCGAAATATCTCATCTTCGATCGCGACTTCATCTTTAGCGCTGCGGTCATCGAGTTCATCAAGGCAACGGGCACAAAACCCGTTCGCACTTCGTTTCGCAGCCCATGGCAAAACGGAACCGCGGAGCGGTGGGTCGGCAGCTGCCGTCGCGAGCTCCTTGAGCACGTCGTGGTTCTCGGTGCATGTCATCTCATCCGGCTCGTGCGAGCTTACATCAGCTACTATCACGAGGACCGTTGCCACTTGGGGCTGAACAAGGACACACCGAGCTTGAGGGCGGTCACGCACCGACCGTCTCCTACGGCGAAAGTAGTCGCACTGCCGCGAGTCGGTGGACTGCACCATCGATACGAGTGGCGAGAGGCAGCCTGAGTCAGCTTGGTCGCTCGCGTTACTCGGCTGGTCGCCGAGAAGTTCGTCCTCAGCACCTTCCCTCGCGCGCTGACCACGCTCTCCAGCATGTGCTCGAGGGCGGTCCGAGCCTAGAGTCCAGTCCCGGATAAATAATGATGATGGACACCATGGCTGGGACGTTGTGCCTTCTATTTATTCATCCGCGCGCACCGAACTTGATTGATCTCCGGTCTGCCGGCACCATGCCTGCATGATTTCGTCGTTCGTTCGTGCCCGGCCCTGGGCACGGCCACAAACACAGACTCTAAGTTGCTGATTTATGAGCTATTTCAAAAGGGCCGAGTTTTGGCACAGGACGGCCACTCGCACGGTAACGGGTCCGGTCTTCTTTTTTGCGGATTACAACTCGTTGCGCAGGAGCAACTCCTCATCCACGGATCCTGAGACGTAACTCAGCATGGTCTTCCAGTCGATCGCGACTCCTTCCGCTGAACTGGAATACGTATCCGACCGCGATGACGGATTCAAACAGCCTTTGGAAAGGTGCAAACTGCTGACCCGCTGGGCGTTCGAATATTTTGACCAGACGTCCACCAATGGCGTATCATTCCAACCGCCGGATCGCTTCGAGAAGGAGTTGCTGGAATGACTGATACTGGGTACTACTACCCGGCACCGTATTGGAGTTCGGAGGACAGTAGTTGGATCAAGTCGCTTCTGCTGTTCTTCGACGACGTTGCTATTCTATTACCGAATTACATGTACGGTCGCCACGTCGACGCAGATCCAACGCTTGCTGAGCCTCTTGAGGACCGAGGTCTCTTGCGAGTGCTCGAACCCAACGACTGGATCGACAGAGAAATCACTGGCAAGTTGGCGGAGGTCGTTGCTGAACTGCTCACCAATGGCACATTCGATGACCTTCGGAAGACTGACTACTTCGCGGAGCTGTCGCAGTCCCGAATCGGCTATGGCGCCGACGTAAAATTGGCAGGTTCTTTGGTCGAGGAGCTTCAAGCGAAAGGACTTGCGCGCCCGAGCGAGGACGGAGTTTCGATCCCGCTCCATCCTGATGTACGCACCACTATTCTTGCCGTTCTCGCACAACTCGCCCGTATCGCCGGAAAAAAACACGAATTGGCGATTCATCCGGTGACCAACAACTCCGAAGCCGTCATGGATTTGGTGAGAACATTGTCACGGGAGTCGATGCCATCACGGGACAAGGTGATTAAACTAGACCTTGAACCCGTGACGTTCGACTTGGCATCCATTCCTCTTGATGATGTTCTTCAGTTCCGTACGGAACACCAAGATGCCTATCGCGCATACATGCGCGATCTTCGGGGTTTCATCGCCGAACTAGCCGACATCGATAACCCCGATGAGCGAGAAAGTGCGTTGCTGAAACGCCGACAGGAAGTTGCTGATGCAGCCCACGACATCCAACGATCTACCAGACTGGCGCTCGGGAAGGATCTGCGCTCGTGGTCTCTGGGGATTGCAGGCAGCGTTTGGTCAGCGGCTACTGGTGACCCGATTGGCTTGGCACTCACGGCTGCCGGCGTCATTTCCGGGATCGTTCCTGGCGTCCCCGAAAGAGTCAGCGCGTATTCCTACCTGTTCGCAGCCAACCGCACATTCGGAATGTAGGTTGCGTGACGGATAGCCCGTCTGGTCCAAATACTCGAACGCCCAGCGGGTCAGCAGTTTGCAATCCGCTCTCGAACGATGGAAGCACGAAGTCAGCGGAGCAGATTCGGTTTCAACCAAATCGTTTCGGGCGCCAGCGGTCGGTAACCCACTAGGTTGAACCCGTCCTGTGCCAAAACTCGGCCCCTTTTGAAATAGACCGGTGCTTCCGCAATTAAGTGTTGGCGGCCAGCCCCTAACCGGTCTGCGTGCTAGAGTTTGAACCAGAATTCCGAAGACACAGTTCTCTCATCGTCAGGGCCGAGCCGAAGTGAAGAATAGCAAATGTCTCAATCCCGCATGTCCGTTGCGGGGCAAAGTCAGTTCCGGAAACATCGTTCGCCACGGATTCTACCGAACCAGGTCCGGGAAACGCCGTCGATACCGGTGCGGCGAGTGCGGAAAGACGTTCTCTTCGACGAAAGGCACGCCCTACTACCGTCTCCAACATCGAAGAGCTACTTTCGATGGGGTCATTGCTCTCAGAGTCGAGGGTGTCAGCATTTCCGCGATTTCCCGGATCAAAGGGATTGCCTGGAACACCGTCGCCCGCTGGCTCGAGAAGGCAGCCCAAGTGTGTCGTCGATTCAATCACAGAAGGATCGCTGGCTTCGCTGCCGAAGAGCTTCAAGCCGACGAGATTCGCACGTTCGCGGGCAACAAGAAGACACCGAGTTGGGTCTTCGTTACGATCGAGGTCTGGTCTCGGCTCTGGCCATCGACGGTGACGGGAAGGCGAAGCTACCGGAACACTCACGCTCTGTTTCGCGACCTTTCGAGACGGATGAATTTCGAGCGTCTTCCCTTGATCGTCACGGATGGATTCGAATTCTACCAGAAGGTCATCCGTCGCTTCTTCGGTCCAGCGTGTCTCTACGGCCAGGTCCTAAAAACGCGCAGGAACGATCGCATCATCAAGGTCGAACGGAGAGCGCTGCACGGAGCCGCGTGGCGATTCGAAGACGCGCTCAATAACTCCGAGGACTCTTCGACATTGAACACGTCGTTCATCGAGCGGTTGAATCTGACCATCCGGCAAAGCTCGGCATACCTTTCGAGACGAGTTGCTCCGTTGCTATTACAACTTCGTCCGACCGCACGGAGCTCTGAAGTTCGGACGTGAGATCCGAACTCCGGCTATGCAAGCCGGTCTGACGACGCGACGGCTCACCTTTCGAGACATCTTCTTGGCGATGACGATTCCTTTGTGGTCGCGGATCGAGGTTTTCCTGCTCACTGGGACGCGCAACCCGGTCTCTTCCGCACCTGTACCACTGCCCGCAGCCGCGTAGCAACACTTGATGGCGGAAGCACCCGTCCAGCTCGAAAAAAATCCAATCCCGTCCTGTTCTGCTCCGCAAAAAGTCTATCCGGAGTTGATTGCGCATTTTAGACTGCTATGGTCGGCTGCTTTGTGCCAGTCGACCCGACGACGCCACCGGTATCTGCAAAGGGATGCGTACACATCACCAACAGCAAATAGCGCAAGCATCGTTAAGAGATCTAGCCCATGCTAGTTAACGCAGACGAAAACGATTACGTACGGTCAACAAGAGCAGAAAAAGGAAAATGGGGCCGGTGATAGCCTGAATTGCACCCAATGCATTCAGAAGGGCACTATTGTGAAGCGCAGCGACTACGCACTCCCGGGAATTGTACAAATATCCGCCGTCGGAGGTTAGGCCGAAAAACGCGTGTGCGTTCGAAAAACTGATTAGTAGACAATCCCACAACACAGCTCCGCACGTTTCGTACCCGGGGCTAGCCTGACTGAAAAGCAATAGCCCAATAATGATGTAGTGCCCTGCCCACCAAATCAATGCGCGTCGCATGTTCCAACCATAGTCGCACGAAACATCAAACAACCAATTGGCTAGAGACAAAACACTCCACCCATCTCGTTTTCTCTGAGCGCGCATTCGAAGTCTGTAGAAATCATGTCTTTCTGGCAGTTTTTCGACCTTGCTCATGATTAGTGCCAATCGATCCCAGGCTTGCATCGCTTTGCTAGCATCGACGACGTCCGATGTAGTTCGTTCTTGAGTGCGGCGAAAAATATTCTTCGACCACCATGACACTGCATAACATGATTCCGCCTTGCGCCAGTCTACGCCGCTAAAATCTGTATCCTCATGGAGGTTAGTCTCGAAAAACTGTGGTGGCTGCAGAAATAATGAATCGCAGAAATATGTAGTAGCTTCGAACCTAGCGTCATTGAAATTTGCAATGTGCTCGAACCGTGCGGCAGAGAAATCGGCTGTACGTTCGAATACTGCTCTCTGAAAATCTGCGCTCTTTACGAATAGACAATCCCTGAAGTTGACATTGTTATGAAATTTTGTGCCTTCTAAATTGCCTGGCACGCCTAATTTAGTTCCCTCAAAACTTGCATCGCTCTTGAAAACAGAATTCCGAAAATCCACCGCACCGGCCGAGTTTCCTTGTATGCCGGGGATGGGTAGGAAATTCGATCCGTCAAAAGAGGCAGCATCCTTGAATTCGGATTCGTCGAACACGGTGGTTTCCATGAATGTCGCAGCTTTGAAATAGACGGAATTTTCGAATGTGACGCTATCGAAACGAGTGCAACGCCTAAACGCTGCTCGCTCAAAGTCTGCTGTATCTACAAATGTTACATTGCGGAAGTCGGAGAGGCGGTCGAATGTGGCGTTCTTAAAGCTAGCTTTGATCAAAATCCGGCCAGCAAAACATACGTCGTCGTTGAAGGTGTGGTCGGAGAAATCCATGTATCGAGCCAGTACTTCCGTTGGGTCTGCTTGGAAATGGAGGATGTCCTCCGAACTTATCGGCGAGTGCATCGAGTTTACGCTTCTCGTCTTGCTTTAACTGCAAATGTTCGTTCTGAAAGAACCGATTGAAAGGAGGATTCCCAACGTTACGGATTTTGTACCGGAAGTCACTCGGCAACTTCCACGCAAGATAACCGTTCCAGTATCGTGTTCGTCGCTGGGCGTCGTCTGGGTAAGTCAGCAACGCGAGCCAAAATCGCGTATTCTCATGTGAGTCACTCACGGGGTCATTTCTCCTAGATTTTTTTCGGGAAGCAGGGGAGTTGGACACGAGAGGGGCAGCGGCAATGATACGCGCTAGGTGTGCGCAGAGTTATCAGCTGTGCTCCGCAAAAAGTCGATCTAGCGTTGATTGCGTGGTTTAGACCTGCCACGATCGGGTTCTCCGTACCGGTCGACCCGACGATGCATGCGCAGGGAAACACCGTCCAGAAAGCAAGATACCACGCTCCCTGGGCGAAGACCTAGGTCCAGGTCATGGGCAAAGATGGAAATAAAGGAGGCCCGGGCCGGACCTGGACTAGAACGTGCTAGGCCCGCTACACCACAGTAGCCCCGGCCTCGATTCTGGGCCTCTCGGGTGGCCTCTTTTCCCGTCCTGTGCCAAAACTCGGCCCTTTTGAAAGACCATGGCTGTAATTTAATGCACCGTAAAGTCTTAGCGTTATTTTACCAACACTTAATGGCGGAAGCACCGCCTGGGCTGCAACAAGCAGGTGCAGATGGCTAAACAGCCTGGATGGCATAAGTGGCCAGCCCGATGGCCACCACATCGTCGTTGCCCCCAACGACCTCGAGCCGGCAGGTGGCGAGGGAGCGTCCCTTGCGGACGACCTCTCCGATGGCGAGCAGGTCTCCCTGGACTCCCGCCAGCAAGTTCATCTTGAACTCCACCGTCTTGACCGTGGAGCCCGGCGAGACCGAACCCACCGCGAAGTTGCCCGCCGTGTCCGCCAGCAGACCGATGAGACCTGTGCATCGTCAAAACTGCTCCGCCCACGAAATCAAGGACTTACGCTCCGCTTGAATTCCGGGCCGAAGACGGCGAAACTCCGCCGCTATGCTCGACGTTGTTGTCTTCCTCGTCTCACTTGGCGTCCGTGCCATTGGGGCGATGTGTCGGCGCCGCGCCGACCTGGTGTTGGAGAACGTCGCTTTGCGGCAGCAAGTGACGGCGCTGAAGAAAGAGCGCCCACGCCCACCGCTCCCGTCCTGTGCCAAAACTCGGCCCTTTTGAAATAGACCACAAATCAGCAGCTTAGACGCCCTTGGAATCCGCTCAGAATCGAGGGTATTTCGCGCCAAGGCTGGCTTCCGATCCCTGGGCTGCGGGTGGCGGACGACAGGCCCACTGGGGTGGGCACGGCTGACTCAAATCCGGCTGCGGGGCGAGCTGCAGGCAACGAACTGTGCACCCGGAAGGAATACTCATCCGACCGCGATGCCGGATTCAAGCAGCCCTTGGAAAGGTGCAAACTGCTGACCCGCTGGGCGTTCGAGTATTTTGACCAGACGATCTCGACCTCCGAGGGGATCTGATACTTCTCTACCTTCATCGTCGCCACTCGCACAGCACGGATGCAACGGACGGGCTCAGCGCAGCAGTCACTTTCATTTCGTTGTAGTCGGAGCCTTCCTCAGACGGTCTCAAGTTTTAAGATATCGGCTTCGACATAAGTGCGAAATTCTGCAACCGTGGTGAAACAGTGAAAGCCAGCAGTACTCGCCAGCGCCAAAACCTCCGCGGTTTCGTTCAGCAGCACCGCTACCGGTTCCGTCAGGCCGGGCTGGAGCCCTTCCGGCCAAACCAGATCAAAGACGGCCTTCTGGACTCCCGTTTCGGCATCTGCATAGTCGAAGGCCACATGTCCGCTTGGGAGCCCCTGTTCTTCCACCCATTGGTTTACGGCTTTCAGCTCCGCCTCTTCGGTCTCTCCCGTGATCCCCCCGACCACCGCTGGCGACGGCGTTGATGGAACCTCTGTTATGCCAGAAAGCCAGTGCGTATCGCCGTGCAGCAGCTCTTCGAATCGCTTGTTGGCTTCCTCCGCCAGCAGTGCTTTTCGTGCTTCGAGGAAGTCGAAATAACGTTCGATCTTCCAGAGCGCTGGATCCATGGGAATCCATTGGGAGGCGAGCGCGCCGGAATGCTTCGCCTCCACCTCGGCAAAGTATTCCTCGGGCCAGCGCTTGCTGATATCCAAGTTAGTGTCCTTGGTCAGGAGGCAGAAGTTCGCCAGCGCGTTCACTTCGTCCCGCCTATAGTCGCGCTCATAGAGCCTCGCCTTCGGAAAGATGTGGTGCACCTCCAGGCGGTTCATGTTGCCGAGCAAGGTCGCCTTGAGCGGCAAGCCGGTGCCCCAATCAAGGGCGTCGCCCATGCGGGTAAGCATGTATAGCACCGGATAGAACCGTGCGCCGAGGCTCCAGCCAGTGAAATGATCAGGCTCAACCCGCAAACTCCCGTGCCACAGGCGCAATTGCTCGATCAGCGCATCGAGTCCACCTTTCGGTCCTTCTAGGGCAGCGAGGTCCTGGTCGATGACCGTTTCGGTGGATCCCGAGAACCGGCCCCACATGCCCGCCTGCGCGAACCAGAAGAGCAGCTTGTCCCGCTCTTTCGCGTCCAGCGAACCGCTCTTCTTGTCCATGTAACGCACCATAACCGGCAGGCCGAAGCGACCGAAGAGGGCCCGATCATTGTCGAGGCCGAGCCGCCCGGCGATAAGGTTTAGTGACGTGTCGATGTGCGTCGAGGCGCGTTTCAACCCGTCCTGGATATCGAGCGCGCCCTTGTCATGGAGAAAGCTGAACTTGGCCTCGCCGGTCAGAATCGTGTTTATCGACCGCAGTAGCCAGTCCAGATTGAAATGATACCCCGCGGCATTCCACTCTTGCAGCTTGGCCTTCATGGATTCGCGGGCGTCTGGCCATTCCGCGCAAATCTTCGCCAAGGCTAGATCGCCCTTGGACAGCTTGGTGCCGCCGCTGTTCACACGGTTGAAGATGTCGACAACGATATCGAGGGTCTTGCCTGGACCTGTCACCTCTTCGACATGCAGGTCGATGTCGGTGATGCTGAGGATTTTGCTTAGGCGTCCAGCCATATCACCGACCAGAGCCGCGTGCTGGGGATTCGCGGCAAGCTGGGCAACGAAGCTACCTAGACCCTCCGTGCCTCTCTGCATCAGCTCTGTCATGTCGATCCACAGGGGATCGTCCTGCATCTTGATAGGTTGATAGAAGGCGAAGGTTTCGGTGCCGAGGTGAAACCGAAGCCCCGTGAACGCCCGGGAGTTGCCGTCAAAGAACTTTGGCGGTTTACCCCGTACGACGCCATAGACCGATGTCATGCGCTGTTGTCCATCCAGCAGCAGTTTGACAATGCCCGCGGCGACCGGACGGTCGCCGCGATGGACAGCCGTTTTCGCCTCCGTGGCCCAGACCAAGAGCCCACCGACCGGGTGCCGATGATAGAGGGAATCAAACAAGCCGCGCACTTGATCGCGGTTCCAGACATAACCGCGCTGGAATTCCGGGAGCGCCATGTGCCCACTGTCGATGTGATCCAATATCGTCGAAATCTTCACGGCGTTTTTGTACGATTAGTACCCGCTTACAGCTTTCTAAGAAATTACCTATTGGGGCTCGTTTCGACGTTCCACAAGGGTTGAATCTCATCGTCGAATCCCGTCATCGCCCAGCGAACGAGAGCGACCGGAATCGCACCCGAAGCGAGAAACGCATCGTGGAACTGTCGTAAGTCGAACTCCGCTCCCAGTTGGCGAGAGCGGTCGGCCACCAGCCGGTCGATCTGCACCTTGCCCACATACCAGTTGATGGCGTAAGTGGGCCGACTCAACATGTCATAGAACTCGGCGTCGATACGGTAGCTGTCTTTCGCGTTGAACGGCACGTTCTCAGAAAGGAAATCGACGGCCTCTTCGACCGAGAACTCGTTGAGCTGAAGCTTCACGTTCACAATCGCCCGCGCCGACCGTGCTATGAGGAAGTTGACCATGAGCTCACGCGTGCGGGGCAGATGATCCAGAAAACCCGTGCGTAACAGCATCTCCTGAGCATAAAGGGTCCAGCCTTCCCTTCCCGCCCGGTCGCGGAAGTTCTCGCGAATCGGGGTAGGCCCCTTTCGAACCCGATCGTCGAATGCATGGCCCGGTATAACCGTATGAAGCAGATCGGGTCGCGGGTCCCGGTATTGGATCTCCTCCCAGAGGTTTCGCTTTCCGCTGGGGCGAGCGAACCAAGGGCGGCTTTGCTCCCGCGCCTCGGTGAAATCCCCGACGTCCTCGGGAACGGTAAGAATGTCGTCCTCGACGAGAAAGGCTCGAATATGCCGCTCTGCGTCTTCTTTTCGACGGGCATATTCTTCTGTCGATCCCACCGGCACGAGCTCGGGTAGTTTCCGGTTCCGATGCCGCTCCCAAGCTAGCATCGCCTGCATCCGCTTCAGCTCGTGGGTTGCAAACGCAAGTATCTCTTCGGCGGTAAACGGAATCAGTCGGGCATGTTTCAAGTACCAGTCGAACTCGACGCGCCCAACTCCGGGATGCTCGTCCGCCCGACCCCGATCCTTCCTCAGCCAATCCCGGTAGCCTTCGAGTGCAGCCCGCGCTGCCTCGGCGTCCGGCACGAGCTCCGGATGATGTTTCCCTAGTCGTTCCTCGAGATCTCGGAACCAACCAATCGTCCCCGGAGGCGGCACGTCTCGCCGCGGCTCACCATGAGGGACTCCGATGTCGAGCTCCAGATTTCCAATCGTGATCCACGATAGGGCCGGCGACCTCTCATGGAGATTCTTCTTTCCCTGCTCCAAGACCCGGGGAATCGCGCGCAGCTTCATGCGAATTCCGGCGAGCTTTTTCTCGTCGAGAGGAAGCTCGGTATAAGCAATACCCTGAATCCCGACGAGGTAGTGACCGGGATTGCGAGACGGATTTCGCACGACGCGATATTCGAAATCCCATCCGTTCAGAAGAGACCGGACGAGGAGGTAGTCGATCTTGCGAGCCGCCGGCCAACCGGTCGGATCGATGGCGGCCAATCGCTTTCGAAGCTCTTCGTACTGACGCCGGTCCGTGGAGAGCGTTTCCGGACTTGGATCCGGCAATCCATCGACCCATTTGGGAGACCGCGCGGTACCGATGTCGCCATAGATCACGACAAGCTCGGAGTACGTAGAGGCCGCGACCCCATCGGCCGCATTCAAGGCCAGGGCCGTCGCGAGAGTCACCCACGTGGTTCGCATGAACTAGCTCAGCGTCTCTGTCATCCTCGGAGCCGAACGTAGGCTTAAAGCAACCAACGTCAGTATTCTGTTGGTGTATCTGCCGGTGGGCATCGTCGGAGAACCGACTACAAAGAGGTTCTCGTGATCATAAGTCCGTCCGCAGCTGTCGCAGACGCTCTCCTCCAGATCCGTTCCCATCCGGCAACCACCTGTGATCCGCAAAAAAGAAGATCGGCCAGAAGCCGCCGAATATAGCAGGTCTAAAACGCGCAATCAACGCCGGATCGATTTTTTGCGGAGCACAGCTGCCTTGGTGCACAACTCGCGATCTCGGTCCACAATTGTCCTGTACTCGCGGATACGAGGTTCCCCATGAGCATTTTCAAACGCACTCAGCGGAAGTATGTGAAGAAGGCCTATCGCGTGAGGAATTGGCGTGAATATGAGGCGGGTCTACGCAACCGCGGGAGCCTGACCGTCTGGATCTCGCTCACCGCCGGCAAGCTTGTGAACTGGGACGCGCCCCGGCCAAGGAGGAGGAAACCGGGCCGTCAACGCAAGTACTCGAACCACGCCATCGAGACGGCTGTCACCCTGGGCATGGTGTTTCATCTGTCATCTAGGCAGAGCGAGGGATTGCTGCGGTCGTTGTTCGCTCTGATGAAGCTAGACAATGATGTGCCCGTTCACACCACGCTCTCGAGGCGCAAGCCGAAGCTGGGTAAGGTCCCCTTCTACCCAGTCAAGCAGAAGACGCCGTTGCACATCTTGATCGACAGCAGCGGTCTCGCTGTCCACGCCGGCCAGCTGCGCAGAGCACAAAAGAGCAGGGACTATCGCAAGCTCCATCTGTGTGTCGACGAGCAGAGTGGCGAAGTCGTCGCCGGCGAGCTGACGAGCAAAAGAGCCCGCGATTCATCGCGGGTTGCATCGCTTGTCGGACAGATCGACAGTCCCATCTCATCGGCCAGAGCTGACACCGCATACGACGCCGGCGGCGTCTATGAGGCAATCGAGAATCACAGCGCTCATCGCTCGCCGAGGGTGCTGATACCGCCGCGCAAGGGTGCCCTGCTCGCATCGGGGCCGGCGAGCAGCCGACAGCGCAATCGCAACATTGCAGCACAAGCTCGGCTCGGCAAACGAAAGTGGCACACAGAATCGGGCTACAGCAAACGGAGCAAAGTCGAGACAACGTTCCATCGCTACAAGGCTATCGTGGGCTCAGCGATGCGAGCGAGAGGGTTGGCGGCACAGAGAGGTGAGGCAAGGATCGGGTGCAAGATTCTCAACACCATGACGGCGCTCGGGATGCCTGATAGCGAGATGATCGGATGATGGGAGTCGGGGCCAAGCGAGCTCTCGGCCTCTATCGGAGTTGTGCACCAAGGCAGAGCACAGGTGCGCACGGCTGGCCGGATGGGTGGTGGGACACGCCACGGGCGGGGAACAGCCCCCAAGGCCGAGACGGGACTGGACTTTGCCGGGGAGAAGAGCGCCTGCTAGTGGCTTGAGAGGGGATCGAACAACGGCACCGAGGAGCCACACTGCCGCGCGTGCACCACCTTCTCGTACTCTTCTCTGGGGACGGACGGTCCCTGTCGAGAGCAGTACTTGTCGAAAACCTCGGTCAGGTTCTGCGCCACCATTTCATCGTTCATCATCTCTATATGTCGTCGCTCAAGCATGTGCACGAGCTCGCCGTCCTTGAAAAGGGCCACCGAAGGTGAGCTCGGAGCAACGCCGACCATGTGCTCTCTGGCGCGCTCCGTGGCCTCACGGTCCACGCCGGCGAAGACCGTCGTGAGGTGATCGGGAATTGTGCTGTGTTGCAGGGCGCGAGTCACACCCGGGCGCGCCGAGCCGGCAGCACATCCACAAACCGAGTTCACCACCACGAGCGTTGTCCCAGACCTCTTCAAGGCCTCGTCGACGTTCTCTCTTGTTTGCACGGGCTCGACCCCGCATTGGGCAAGCTCCTCCCACATGGGCCGAACACCCTCGGGATCGTAAAGTGGCTGCATTTGTCTCTCCTCTCCTCGCTGTCTGTTTTGGAACCGCTCCGGGTTTTCCGGAGACTGTTTTAGTTGAGTCTCGCCCGTCTGGTCAAAATACTCGAACGCCCAGCGGGTTAACAGTTTGCACCTTTCCAAAGACCGCTTGAATCCGCCGTCGCGGTCGGATACGTATTAGGTCCGTGGAAAAAGAACGGCGCTCCTCCACTTCGTCATCATGCTATCAGATCAAGCGACCGCCTCGCCCGGATCGAGAACATCGGTGAGGTGTGGCGTTGGTAAGTTTCGCTACGGGGTTTTCGACGATCGCCAATGGGTGTTAGTTCGAGGAGCCCCCGTACCACTCGCGAACGCGAACCTCTATGTTTGACTTGTCCTTCAGCGCCGAGACGAAAACGTTCAGATCTGAGCCGCGATAGTGGTACGGATAGACGATCCTCGGCTCGAATGCTCGCACGCATTCCGCCGCCTCCTCGGAGGGCATCGTGTAGGGGAGGTTCATGGTCATGAAGGCCACGTCGATGTTTGGTGCTTCCGCCATTAAGTGTTGGTGGGATGACGCTAAGACTCTACGCTGCATTAAATTACAGCCAAAATAGCGCTCACGACCTTCGCCGCACGCTAAATGGAGCGTAAACTCTTTTTTTTGCAAAGGGATACGTACACATCACCAACAGCAAACAGCGCAAGCACCCACAAATGTGCAATTTACAGCCGCCGCTAACAATTACACAAGTTCATCGGAGTTAATGCCCGTTCCCTCTTTGCTTGTGCGCCTCCTTTATGAGACTGGCTGTATCAAGACTGGTGTGCCATGTCGTCTGGTCAAAATACTCGAACGCCCAGCGGGTCAGCAGTTTGCACCTTTCCAAGAGCCGCTTGAATCCACCATGCACTTAGGGAGTACGTCGTCTACCATCACCACGAAAGGTGCGCTCCCGTGAACGGCTTGGCGGGTTGCTACGTTTCTACCATCGGGAAGCCGCATGAGTATTTTGACCTCACGGGGTCTGGCCTCTTGGGCGGCGCACTGATCCTTGCGCTGTAGCCACTCGGCACCATCGGCGGCCAGGCGGATGATGTCGACGTGGCCGCCGACCTTCGTCGGCATGCGTTGCGCTTGGTGGTTAATGGTCGCCGTGAATAGTGTGGGCAGGTCCGTATTGTCTGCACCGTCGGGAAGGTCGACATCGGAGAGATGGTCCAGAATGTCGGGTTGTCCTAATGGCAAGACGGTGCCCACGGATAGGACTTCCCGCGTACCAAAATCCACGCCGGCGCGCGAACTTGTGAGTCGTCTTGTCAACGCGACCAGTCGACCATCCAGTATGAAGCCGAGAATGTACTCAAACGTTAGGATTTCAGGCTCTAGCTTCTCACGATGGGCAGTCGTTACCCTCCTGCTGTGGACCTTTTTGAAGTCCGTATCTACCACGTAATCGAACATTTTGATCCGGTCCCAGAAGACGGGATACGTGGCCCGGTGAAGTTCTGCGGTGATCGCGTCGAGTGACAACGGCCCTCGTGAATAGCTGGTGCCACTAGCAGCGAACACTACGTCCCCAAAGTTTCGGATTTTGCACACGTGAACTTGTCTGGGCGGGTCAGTGCCGATCGTCCTGAGACTATCAGCGGCGATGATGATCGCGTCGCTGGATCGGTACACCAAAATCAGCGTAGCGTCCGCTTCGGCTGTCCAGCCCATGAGCGCCACGAACACCATAGCCACGAAACGCATGGGTATCTATATCCTTTCGATTCTACAGGTTATTACGCGCCGGGCCTGGGAGTCGAGTTCCTACCATTATCGAGATAGGGAGGATCGTAGAAGGTGGTTAGTCAAGTAAATAGTTGCTCTTGATAGATACAACGAGGTACGGGTGTGAGCGGACACGCGGCTCTGGTCCTGCTGGGCCCGCAGCATCTCGGCTTGCGACCTCGCGTGCTCGTTGAGCAGGTCGGTGAGCGTGGCCTTTATGATCGCCATGGGTGAATCCAGAGCGTCGGGGTTCACCGCGTTCAGCACCGCCTGTCGTGCGCGATGGATTTCGCGCACCAGTCGATTAATGAGCGAGTTCTCATCGTTACTGTCTAGGGCCGCCAACGCTGCGGCCAGCTGCTTGGCTCGATCTTCATCGGCACCCCGTCGTGTCCAAAAACACAAACGAAATCAAGACCGGCGCGCCGGGACGTTTTAGGAGTTCGAGCGCGCAAGCTGTGCTGGCATTGCGCCTACGTGGACCCAGAGACGTTTACGCGCGGCCTCACGTCGAACCTGAACTTCCTGAAGCCGGGACAGGTTGTTGAGTAGAGCCGACGCCGGCTCTTAAAACGTCCTACATGAAGACGACCAAAGCATTCCGGTTGCAGGAAATTCGCCAATCTCATACAGCTCGAGTTTATGGAAGGGACAGGCGCAGTTCTTTCGTCAATGCCGGCTGGGCCGAGTTTTGGCACAGGACGGGGTCCATTGGTCGTCTGGTCAAAATACTCGAACGCCCAGCGGGTCAGCAGTTTGCACCTTCGCAAAGGCCGCTTGAATCCGCCATCGCTGTCGGATACGTATTCCAGTTCAGCGGAAGGAGTTGCGATGGATTGGAAGACCATGCTGAGCTACATCTCAGGATCCGTGGATGCGGAGTTGCTCCTGCGCAACGAGTATCTTGTGGCCGAGAATCGAGTTCTTCGAAATCAGCTCCAGGGTCGCTTGCACCTGACCGATGACGAACGGCGGTCTCTGGCCGAGCTCGGAAAGCGTCTGGGTAAGCAAGCCCTTGATGAGATCGCGAGTATCGTGAATCCCGACACGATCCTAGGTTGGCACCGGAGGCTTGTCGCGAAGAAGTTCGACAGCTCCAAGAACCGTCCGTATCCAGGGCGACCACGAATCGACGCCGACATCGAAGATCTGGTAGTGCGTCTCGCCAAGGAGAACAAGTCCTGGGGTTACGATCGGATTGCAGGGGCGCTAGCCAACGTCGGGTATGAAGTGGCCGACCAAACCGTCGGTAACATTCTGAAACGCCACGGCATTCCGCTCGCACCAGAGCGTCGGAAGACCACGACGTGGAGGGAGTTCATCCGCTCGCACATGGACGTGCTCGCGGCGACAGATTTCTTCACCACGCAAGTGTGGACTCAGGGCGGGTTGGTGACGTACTACGTTCTGTTCTTCATGCACCTGGCTACCCGTCGAGTCCACGTCGCCGGCATCACGCCGCATCCGAACGAACAGTGGATGACTCAAGTGGCTCGCAACGTGACCATGGCAGATGTCGGCTTTCTGTCCTCGAGCCGATACCTCATTCACGACCGGGACTCGAAGTTCTGCGAGTCGTTCCACCGGACCATCGAGGCGGTTGGCGTCGCGCCCGTCAAGCTGCCCGCACGGAGCCCGGATTTGAACTCGTTCGCGGAGCGCTGGGTGAAGTCAGTCAAAGAGGAATGTCTCTCGAAGCTCATCCTGTTCGGCGAGAAGTCGCTCCGTCATGCGCTTAGGGAGTACGTCGTCTACTATCACCACGAGAGGAATCATCAAGGCAAGGAGAATCTGCTGCTGTTCCCAGCCAGCGACCCGTTACCTCAGTCCGAGCGCAAGGTGCGCTCCCGTGAACGGCTTGGCGGGTTGCTACGTTTCTACCATCGGGAAGCCGCATGAGTATTTTGACCTCACGGGCTTTCTTGCGCAACCATAAAGACGATATCGCCGCCATGGATCTGTTCACCGTGCCCACCGCGTCGCTCCGGCTGCTGTACGGCTTCTTCGTCATCGAGCACGGTCGTCGGCACATCGTTCACTTCAACGCCACCTTCCACCCGACGTCTGCTTGGGTTATTCAGCAACTGCGTGAGGCGTTTCCCTACGACACCGCTCCGAAATATCTCATCTTCGATCGCGACTTCATCTTTAGCGCTGCGGTCATCGAGTTCATCAAGGCAACGGGCACAAAACCCGTTCGCACTTCGTTTCGCAGCCCATGGCAAAACGGAACCGCGGAGCGGTGGGTCGGCAGCTGCCGTCGCGAGCTCCTTGAGCACGTCGTGGTTCTCGGCGCATGTCATCTCATCCGGCTCGTGCGAGCTTACATCAGCTACTATCATGAGGACCGTTGCCACTTGGGGCTGAACAAGGACACACCGAGCTTGAGAGCGATCACGCACCGACCGTCTCCTACGGCGAAAGTCGTCGCGCTGCCTCGAGTCGGTGGACTGCACCATCGATACGAGTGGCGAGAGGCAGCCTGAGTCAGCTTGGTCGCTCGCGCTACTCGGCTGGTCGCCGAGAAGTTCGTCCTCAGAACCTTCCCTCGCGCGCTGACCACGCTCTCCAGCATGAGCTCGAGGGCAGTCCGGGCCTAGAGTCCAGTCCCGGACAAGTAATGATGATGGACAGGATGCTAGCAGGTGGTGCTTCTGCCATCAAAGGCTGCTACGCCGCTAGAGGCATTTGAATGCTAATGTCAGTGGTGTGCTCCGCAAAAAGTCGATCCAGCGTTGATTGCGCGTTTTAGACTCGCCATGGTCGGCTGCTTCTGGCCGATCTTCCTTTTTTGCGGATCACAACCCTTGCGAGAGCTAGCCGTCGCCCTGCAGGAACCCGCGGCGCTCAAGCCCTAACCGCGGTAGGTAATCCTCCAGATCTTCCCGCCACCGTCGTCGCTCACGAGAAGCGATCCGTCGGGCAGTTGCAGCAAGCCGACGGGACGGCCCCAAACCTCACGCTTCGAGCATAAAGCGGTGCTTCCGCTATTAAGTGTTGGTGAGATGACGCTAAGACTTTACGCTGCATTAAATTACAGCCAAAATAGCGCTCACGACCTTCGCCGTGCGCTAAATGGAGCGTAAGCGCTTTTTTTGCAAAGGGATACGTACACATCACCAACAGCAAACAGCGCAAGCACCGCTTTGATTTCACACCACCGCGTCGGCTGCTCATCCGGTCCTTTCTCGTAGAGATCGAAGCCCGGGTTGTGCGTCGGTGCTCGCTGCCACCCTGGCTTTGACAGGATGAACTTGATGGCCTTCGCCTCAAGCGCCATATGCGCGGCTTGATCGAAGCCATCGGGGTCAGAGTCCTCGCCATCGGGATGCGTTGCAACGTATGAAATGAACCGCCGTCCGCCCGCGCTTCTCGACGTGCAGCTACCGCTACCCTCGCCGCCGCTTGGAGGCATAGGGTCCACTCCGGCGGGATCTGGAACGGGGGGTGTCGGCGACGGTGTGTCGCCGAGCAGGCTCTTCAACGCGTCATCAATGGCAACTGGATTGACCACGTTGTCGGATGTGGGTTCCTCCTTCACCCCGAGTCGCTCGCGCAGGTCAGCTTCGCTGGTGATGCCATGCTTCTTGAGAAGGTCCAACACCCCCGGCTCGATCCCCGCCTCCTTGGCGAGTTGGTCGACGATCGGCGGCTTGAAGCGAATCTTGGAGAGGAGGAACGGGTTCGGCTTCCAACCGAGCGTGTCGAAAACGACCAGCTCCGGGGCGAGCAGGTTACCGTCTGCATCGTGGACCCATGCTCTTTCCTGAAGCTGTTTAACGAAGGCGGCGTCGAACGTGGCCGTTTTCATCTCGTGCGAATAGCTCCATGTATACTCGACTTCGAACGTTCGAGAGCCTTGACGGCTCTCGACATCTGCGAGGGCCTTCCAAAGCAGAGCCGACCTTTGTCGCCGTTCAGCCGGTCCGACGCTCGGCAGCAGACTCAACAGCGCATCCAGCCCACGAAGTGTCTTGTCGTCGGTTCGCCGCTCCCACGTCGATCGCTCAAGGCCCTGAGTCCGCCGGATCTCGGTCCGTTCCCTCCATGACAGGTGGCACTCGACGGGAACCGGTTGCAGAGACCGCGTGGCACCGCATACTTCGAGTAGCTCGCGGATGTCTTCGCCCCGCAGGCATGCGTAGGCGTCGTTGACGAGAAACACACCATCAACGCTGGCAAACAGCTTCTTGAGGCGTTCCGTTGCTAGATAGAGCTCGCCCGGTTTCTTGACCGCTTTGTATCCATCGCCCGCGTGAATAGCCTTCACGAACGCCGTCCCGCGCAGTGCAGCCACCAGCTTCTCTCGTCGCTTCTTCGAATCCGTGCCAAACGCGTTAAGTATCCGACGAATATCCGCTTCATAATCTGCATCGCTCACATCGACCTCGTCCTGCTGGTACTTCGGGAGAACGTTCCGGACGATGTCATCCACTGGGTCGGGCTCCATCAGCCCCAGTGACCGCAAGAACTCGAACGACGTCTCGCCGACGCACACTGCGGCGCGCACAACCGGGAAGCCCGTCTCGATCGGACCCGGCAGAAACGCCTGGGGCTGGCCGTCCGAGCGCGGCGAGACGTGCCTACCGTCATCAAGCCTGATTAGTGGCAGAACTTGGAACTGTCGCCGTAATCGGGGCTGCCCGTTGAGGAACTTGTAGAGCTTCCCGATCCAGTCGTCGGATTGTGCCTCAAGAAATCCTTGATCGAGACGCGGGATGACGGTCTCCGGCGTGAATTCCGGGACGTCCAGCTCCTGCATCAGGTAGCGGCGAAGCTCAGGCGTCCGATCCTGCGTGATGTCTTCGCTCAGCCAGACGAGCTGGTTCTCCTCTCCGTAGAGCGCTGCGAGCTGTGTCGGCGTGAACAGCTCGCGCAGTTCCTGCGTGCGTCCGAGCCGTGCGCAAGTGGCTGTCACATGTCCGGCGTCGAAACGCGGCAGCAGACACTCTGACGAGAGCGCCGACTTCGTAGCATCGTAGAGCGGCGCGAACATGCTGGATTCTCCGAACTTCACCGGATCAAGCGGCAGGCACCGGAGCCCCGCCGTGTCGAGGAGATCGTTATCCCGCAGCCAGCAGAGGGCTTCCCCGAGGAGCGAAGCGGTCTGCCCTACGAGGCTCTGATTCCAAGTGTCGCTGTGCGGCACGTTGTCGCGGCTTGGGGTCGTCCGGTAGGGGCCCTGAACAAGGAAGCCGAGGTGCGTCTCCAGTACTGTCGAGAAAAATACCACGAGCGGGGAACGTTCGACGCGTTGGATGCGCTCTCGCTGGGAGCTCTTGTCTCTAGCCAGTGAGAACGAGAGCTCGACATGCCCCGCTGGCTCGCCATCCTCCGCGGTCACGGCTTGCGAGATGACCAGCCACTCTTTACTAGAGTCCGGTTGATCTTGTTCCTGGTCAATTACGGTCACGCGCCGAACGCCGGCCTCGATTTCCTTTGATTCCCGGAGGTAGCGCCTCGACCGACCGCCCTCAACGCTCCAGCGAATTTCCTCGATCTGGCGCAGGAACAGCAGCGCCGAGGCACCGAGGCTGCCGAGTCCGAGAGCAATCTCGTCATGCCCGGATTCGTCAGTAGCCTTGAGGGGGATGGCGATGACAGTCTCCTCTGGGTCACGCGCGACCTCCGATGTGGCGACCGGCCAGACAAAGCTCTCGATGGCGAAGGCTTCCGTGCCGGAGTGGACCTCGGGCCGGTCCGTGAAGGCATAGACCGACTTGAAGCCGATCCCGAACCGCCCGATCGCCGTCAAGTCCTTCGTGTGGCACCGTGAGCTCATCGCGAGGCAATGGACGTACCCTCGTCGTCAAACGGGGCGTCCGCCCATCTCGTCGGAAATCGAGGAGTTGGTCGTGCGCATGGCCAAGTCGAGCCCGTCTTGGGGCTACGCTCGAATCCAAGGAGCTATGGCCAACCTGGGCCACAAGATCGCGCCGAACACGGTGAAGCGGCGACGGCGTGACTCAGCACGGCCCGGACCCGCCTGTTCAGGTCCTCGACTTCCCGACCATCGGCTTCTCGAAGCATGGCTTCCGAGCTATCGACTCAAGCGTTTCGTGAGCGTTATTTTAGCTGTAATTTAATGCACCGTAGGGTCTTAGCGTCATCTCACCAACATTTAATGGCGGAAGCATCCAAATGTCACATAAAATGATGTAGAAGTGTAAACGTTCTCTCACGGCCGTGACTCGGTGGCGGCGTGTGAGCGTCGTGTTGTGTTCGTAGCCTCGAGTAACGTGGAGGGGGGGTAGCTGGCAATGAAGATCGCTCTGATTGTGACATGCTTGGTGGTAGCCCCGTGCGCCGCCAGTGCGCAGGACGGCCGAATTGCGGGCACGGTCACCGACGAAACCGGCGGTGTGCTGCCCGGCGTGACCGTCGCAGCCGCGGGACCCGCGCTGGCCGGCGGCCCGTACGTGGTTGTAACCGATGGGGACGGAAGTTACGTGTTCGAGGCGCTGCCGCCGGGCGTGTACACCATTACGTTCACACTGCCAGGCTTCGAGGAGTTGGCGCGTACCGTCGAGCTGGCCGCCGCGTCCGCGCCGACGGTGAACGTCAGCCTGCAGGTCACGCGGCTGCTGGAAACGGTCAGCGTCGTCGCCGAGGAGCCCCAGACCTTCGCGCGCAACGTCGTCGCCGAACCGATGATGCTGCAGCAGTCAAACATCACCAGCGTGACGTCGGTGGTGGACAACCTCCCCGGTGTATCCGTCCAGGAGGGGGACGCCTACGGCTTCGACGACTGGTCGAGCAACGTCGCCATGCGCGGCTTTCAGGTGACCATCAACGACGCGCAGATCGGCACAACCATCGACGGTTTTCCGAACGGCACCTCCGACTACTGGAGCGGTGCCAAGGCGAACCGGTTCATCGACCCGATGAACCTCGGAGGTGTCGAGGTGTCTCAGGGGACGGCCGACATAGCCTCCCGATCGGTCGAGGCGCTGGGTGGCACCTTCAACTACCTGACGGACAATCCGGCGGCGGAGCGGACCTATACCGCGTCGGCCACGATCGGCGAGAACGACGGCAGGCGGTTCTCGATGCGGGTCGACACCGGATCGTTGTTCGGTGGTGAGACGCGTGCCTGGCTCGCCACGGTCCGTCAGGAGGCGACCGACTGGGTGCAGGGCTCCGCGCGGAACGAGCGGGAGCACGTCGCCGCCAAGCTCGTTTCGTCGCACGGACGCCTCGATCTGACCAGCTACATCTCGTACGACAGCATCCACGAGGACACCTACCAGCGGATCTACAGCGATGCCGACTTCAGGGCCAACCCGCGGTGGGACCGCCTGGTCGGCGACTGGCCCGGTGTGCCATACCTGAACCAGTTCTACCGGCCCGGCTGGCAGACCCGGCGGAACAACACGTTCGGCTACCTGAAGGCGGATTGGTCGTTCAGCGACGTCACCTCGCTGAGCTTGGGCGCCTATTTTCATCGCAACCGGGGCCGCGGCGACTGGCTGCCCC
The DNA here is from genome assembly GCA_965219415.1 of Candidatus Marinacidobacterales bacterium. Taxonomy (GTDB): domain Bacteria; phylum Acidobacteriota; class Vicinamibacteria; order Marinacidobacterales; family DATDRI01; genus CBDCNP01. The sequence continues at coordinate 3,066,552 of CBDCNP010000002.1, read as the reverse complement.
CTTACATCGTCGACGTCACCGACGACGGCGGGCCGGAGTCGGAGTTGATGGGCGGGACACCAGTCCGGGGCGGTGCGCAGCTCGGCTTGATCCGGTTCGTGAACCGGAACGGAGTTGCTGTCGGGCCGATGCCCGGATGTACGTCGTCCTACATCTTCAACTACTACGGCTCGGGAGGTCCGGAGGTCGACCCGGTGTGCCACCCCGGCGCTACTGCGGTGCAGTCGTACCGCCACAGCCACTACGGGAAGGACCGTGTCGGCGTGACGCTCGACGAGGAGTGGTTCACTACCATCGGCGACGCCGGCAGCACGCTGCGCGCCGGCATCTGGTACGAAGACTCGCGGCGGGACCTTGGCCGGGACTGGCACCGGATGCTGGACCCGACGCTCAGCTTCAAGTGGGATGAGCAAGCCTACTGGCACCAGTACGAGTGGGATTTCCCGCAGAACGTCTTCAAGTGGTACGTCGAGGAGACGATCTACGCTGGCCCGTTCGCGCTGAGCGGCGGCGTCAAGCAGTTCCTCGTGGGCGTGTCGCGCGAGGACTTGTTCAATGTCGACCCGGACCTGACCGTCGATTCCGATTCGGACCTGCTCTTCTCCGGTGGCGTCACATATGATACGCCGGTCGAAGGGCTCGACTTCTTTGCGGGCTATGCCCAGAACTTCAAGGCGTTCAGCAGCACGCTGCTTGAGGTGCCGGGCCGGAGTCTTGACCTGCTCGAACCGGAAACCGCTTCGAACATCGATATCGGGCTGCAGTATTCGGGGGACCGGGTGGCATTGAGCGCCACCTGGTACACCATCGATTTCGAGAACCGGATCTTCTACCTCGGCCCGCAAACGCCTGCCGGTCCCAACTACCTCATCCCAGGAGGCGGAGCCTACTTCAACGCAGGCGGTATCGACACGAGCGGTATCGAGCTTTCGGCGACAGTGCAGATGCCGCATCGGACGTCTTTCTACACCGCCTTCACGTTCAATGACTCGGAGTACATCGGGAGCGGCGATTCACTCGTCGACGCGAACCAGGGCATCGTGGCGGGCACTGACGTCACCGGGGTGCCGGCCCGGCTGTGGGTCGTTTCGCTTGACCGTAGCGGGCCGCTCGGCGCGGGACTTACCGCCAAGTACACGTCGTCGCGGCGTGTCAGCCTGACCGCGGACTGGTACGCGGACGCCTACTGGCTGGTGGACGCCTACATCAGTTTCTCGGGCGAGGCGTTGAGCAATTTGCTCCGATCGACGGAGTTCTCGATTGTGGTGAATAACTTGCTCGACAGCGCCTACCTCTCAGCCATCACCGAGAACGCCGCCTGGCTCGGCGCGCCGCGGACGGTGTCGATGACCACAACCGTCTCGTTCTGATGGTTCGGTGGCGGCACACCCGAGCCTGCCGCCACGGGTGCTTGCGCTGTTTGCTGTTGATGACGTGTACGCCGTCGTGTCCAAAAATACAAACGAACTCAAGATCGGCACGCCGGGATGTTTCGGAATAGACGTGTATGCGCTTGGTTGGGCGATGGGAGCTAGAATCCTCGGTCATGAGGACGCCGATCCCGTCCTGTGCCAAAACTCGGCTCTTTTGAAAGAGACCATAAATCCGCAGCTTAGTGTCTATGTTTGAGATCGGGCCAAGGTGGCGCAAGAGTCTTGAGTTCGTTTGTGTTATTGGACACCACGGGGGATCTCGGAGGATCCAGTCTCGGAAATAGCACCGCCGCGCTCAGCTCTCGACATGCCCGGGAGGTGCTACAATGTGGGCATGTTGAAGGTTCGCGAAGTTCGAGCGCTGCCCAAATACCAGATTTGGGTGCGTTACGAGGATGGCACCGAAGGCGAGGTGGACCTCATTCCCTTCGTCGGCAAGGGCATATTCTCGTCGTGGAGTGATCCTGCATTCTTCGAGACCGTCCACGTGAGCCCCCACGGAAGCATCGCGTGGAACAAAGACATCGAGCTATGCCCGGACAGCATCTACCTCGAGCTAACCGGAAAGAAGCCGGAGGAGGTTTTCCCTCGAATATCGGTCGCCGATGTAGATGCCTGAGCTAAGCCGGTTTTATGGCATCGTCGTGCGGATGTTCTTCAACGATCATGCCCCTCCTCATTTCCATGCGTATTACGGGTCCGACGAGGCTCTCTTTGCCATCGAGACGCTATCGCTGACGGCAGGCCGCCTTCCCGCTCGCGCGACCGGTCTCGTTGTGGAGTGGGCCTCTCAACATCAGGATGAGCTCATGAGAGCTTGGAAGCGAGCCCGAAGTTTCGAGGCTCCCGGTCGGATCGATCCACTCCCTTAGGCTGTCCATCATCATTATTAATCCGGGACTGGACTCTAGGGCCCGGACCGCCCTCGAGCACATGCTGGAGAGCGTGGTCAGGGCGCGAGGGAAGGTGCTGAGGACGAACTTCTCGGCGACCAGCCGAGTAACGCGAGCGACCAAGCTGACTCAGGCTGCCTCTCGCCACTCGTATCGATGGTGCAGTCCACCGACTCGCGGCAGTGCGACTACTTTCGCCGTAGGAGACGGTCGGTGCGTGACCGTTCTCAAGCTCGGTGTGTCCTTGTTCAGCCCCAAGTGGCAACGGTCCTCATGATAGTAGCTGATGTAAGCTCGCACGAGCCGGATGAGATGACATGCACCGAGAACCACGACGTGCTCAAGGAGCTCGCGACGGCAGCTGCCGACCCACCGCTCCGCGGTTCCGTTTTGCCATGGGCTGCGAAACGAAGTGCGAACGGGTTTTGTGCCCGTTGCCTTGATGAACTCGATGACCGCTGCGTTAAAGATGAAGTCGCGATCGAAGAGGAGATATCTCGGAGCGGTGTCGTAGGGAAACGCCTCGCGTAGTTGCTGAATAACCCAAGCAGACGTCGGGTGGAACGTGGCGTTGAAGTGAACGATGTGCCGGCGACCGTGCTCGATGACGAAGAAGCCGTACAGCAGCCGGAGCGACGCGGTGGGCACGGTGAACAGATCCATGGCGGCGATATCGTCTTTATGGTTGCGCAAGAAAGCCATCCATCGTTTCAGCTGGTCGGGCTCCGCGGGACGCCGCGGCAGGTATCGCGACACCGTGCTCTCGGAGATGATGAAACCGAGCTTGGTGAGCTCAGCATGGATGCGTGGCGCCCCCCAGCCGTCTTGCGCCATCGTGCGGACGAGGCGACGAATCTCGGCATCAATCCGAGGCCGACCGGGATGGCGGCGCTGCGAGATCTTTGCCCAGTACCGTCGGAATCGGTCGCGATGCCAACGGGCTACGGTGTCCGCGTGGACGATGAGCAGGCGGCTCGCCCACACGGGCCACGAACCTCGAAGGGCAACCCAGAAAGCCCGTTCCGTGTCGTCGAGCGGTGGGCGTGGGCGCTCTTTCTTCAGCGCCGTCACTTGCTGCCGCAAAGCGACGTTCTCCAACACCAGGTCGGCGCGGCGCCGACACATCGCCCGAATGGCACGGACGCCAAGTGAGACGAGGAAGACAACAACGTTGAGCATAGCGGCGGAGTTTCGCCGTCTTCGGCCCGGAATTCAAGCGGAGCGTAAGTCCTTGATTTCGTGGGCGGAGCAGTTTTGACGATGCACAGGCTTGAGTTCATCGTCCTGGACGAGTTGCATACCTACCGCGGCCGCCAGGGCGCTGACGTTGCCATTCTTGTTCGTCGGCTACGCGATCGCTGTACGCCTAACAAGGCTCCACTTTGTATAGGGACTTCTGCGACGATGTCCAGCGAAGGCAGTGGTGCCAGCCGTGCCTTGGAAGTCTCGAAGGTGGTTTCACGTCTGTTTGGAACCTCGATCGGCCCAGACGGAGTGATCGACGAGTCGCTGCGCCGGGCCACGGATGATCGTCTCGCGCGCGCAGACGTTGTTCCGAAGCTCGCGAATGTACTCGAGAGAGACCTTCCCGAACGGCTGACCGATGCAGAATTAGTCACTCATCCGCTGGCGGTCTGGGTGGAACTGGTGCTCGGTCTGGAGGATGGCCAGATTCTCAAGCGGCGACGGCCAATAACTTTTGTCGAAGCTACCAAGTTGCTTGCCCAGGATAGCGGAATCGACCCCAAGCGCTGCAGTGAGGTGCTGGAGAACTTCCTGACTCGCATCAGCCTCCCTGATAAGGATCGGGGTGGTAGTGGCGAACACGCGTTTATGGCCTTCAAGCTGCATCGTTTCATCGCGGGAGCAGGTGACATCTTCGCAACATTGCGTTTGAAGCAGCGAACCGTTTTGCTCGAGGGACAGCTCGAGGATCCCGATGCTCCTGGAACCCGGCTCTATCCCATTCGCTTCTGCCGCCAGTGCGGTCAGGAGTACTACGTGGTGACGAGAACGGAGCAGGAAGATGGTGTGCTCTTCTTGCCGCGCAATATCGAAGACATTCCAATCGAGAGAGACGACGATACGGAAGTTGCCGGGTATCTGACGCCGGCCGGTCTCGGGGATCCGGACTACCGGTTCGACGGCACGCTCGAGAACTTTCCGGAAGGCTGGACGGAAGAGCGCAAGGAGCTACTCAAACTGCGGCCGTACCGGAAAAACCGCGTACCGAGGAAGGTGAGAGTCGCGGGTAGCGGTCATCTCGACGACGACGGTGAGCCCTTCTGGTTCATCCCCGGCAAATTCGGCTTTTGTGCCCGTTGTCTCGACGAACCGCAAGGCCGCATGCGCGAGCGCAGCAAGCTTGCGGGTCTTACCGCCGAAGGGCGAAGCTCGGCGACTACGCTTCTCGTCTCGAGCGCTCTCGAGTGGTTGAACCAATCCAACAATGCGGTTCCCGAGGATAAGCGGAAACTGCTTGGTTTCACCGACAACCGCCAGGACGCTGCGCTTCAAGTGGGGCATTTCAACGATTTTCTGTTCGTGAGTCTTCTGCGTGGAGCCATCCTGCGAGCTGTTCTCGATGCCGGTGAGGATGGTCTGCGGGATGACGAGTTTGGCTTCCGTGTTCAGCGGGCCTTGGGTTTTACGGGTGCGAACACGGCGCTGCGGGTGCACTGGATGTTGAGCCCGGAGGCAGGGGCCGTGGTTCGCAGCGACGCAGAGCGGGCGTTAGCCAAGGTGCTCGCGCACCGGGTTTGGATTGATTTGCGTCGGGGTTGGCGTTTCACCAATCCGAACCTGTCGACATTGAAGTTGATCGAGGTGGACTTCGTTGGGCTCGACGACGTGGCCGCAGACGTGGAGAGACTCGCGGCTATTCTGCCTGAACTCGACTCTCTGGATCATGACGCTCGCAAGAAGGTCATCAGGATTTTGCTAACCGCCATGCTCGAAGGCTTGGCCGTTGATACCGAGGCGCTCGATCTTGCCGTTCTGGACACCGTTGCCCAGAGATCGCGGTCGGTCCTGCGGGCTCCCTGGAGCATCGATGACAAGGAAACAACGCGGGAGCGCACCACCCTCTTCCTGAAAGCCCCTGGCAAGAAACTTACCAGTCTGCGTGAAGAACGGATGATCCTTCGCGCGGGTCCGCGTTCGCGCATAGCGCGCCTCATTAACCATGAGAGCATCATCGGTACCAAGCTTGGTGGGGACGACTACATCACCTTCCTTACCAATCTCCTTGGCATCCTGGCCGCAGAAGGGCTTGTGACTTTGACGGCCAGTGAAGGCGAACTTCAAGGGTGGCGTCTATCACCCTCAGCCATTCGACTGATTGCAGGTAAAGCTACTCGGAGCGCAGCGGCTGTCGGCAATCCATACTTCCACGGCCTCTATACCCGAGTTGCCAACGATCTCGCGGCAAACACCAGCTCGTTGTTCGGCATGGAGAGCCGGGAGCATACGGCCCAGGTGAACTATAAGCAACGGGAATGGCGGGAATGGCGTTTCCGCTTTGAAGCCGACGACCGAGCACGGATCGCGGAGTGCGAAGCCGAAATCAAGGCCAGCGGGGAGTCGAAACAGCTTCTCCCCGCGTTGTTCTGTACGCCGACCATGGAACTGGGGGTCGATATCTCGGCGTTGAATACGGTCTATCTGCGCAATGTGCCGCCTACGCCCGCCAATTATGTGCAGCGTGCGGGCCGTGCGGGCCGGTCAGGACAGGCGGCCTTGATCTTCACTTACTGTGCGGCCCAGTCGCCGCATGATCAGTATTTTTTCGAGCGGCGCATCGACATGGTGGCCGGTGCGGTTCGCCCGCCAGCACTCGACATCACCAACAAGAACCTAATCACTTCTCATCTACAGGCGGTCTGGCTTGCCACAGCGGGGCTGGCTCTGTCGCCGGACATTCCCGAAATCCTCGACCTCCAGAAACCAGGCTATCCCCTCAGGGACGAGATTTTGGGGGTCATCCGGGATCCCGCCCTGGTGGACAAGGCCTGCGCCCGGCTGCGCCGTGTCCTTGAGCAAATCCTCACATCAGTCGGTGAGAGGAAGCCTCTCTGGATAGATGACCCGGATGATTATGTAAAGGAGGTTGCTACCCAGGCACCGGCCGAATTCAACAGCGCCTTCGACCGATGGCGTGAACTCTATCACTCCGCGCGCACGCAACTGTCTGAGGCCAACAAGCGGTCTGAGATGACAGGATTATCCGGGGCTGAGCGGCGCAAGATCAAGGCTGCACAGGTGCAGGCCACGGATCAGATCACCCTTCTTGAACGAGGCAAGTCAACCCACGGCTCGGACTTCTATTCTTACCGTTACCTTGCGACCGAAGGGTTTCTTCCCGGCTACAATTTTCCCAGGCTGCCGCTTTACGCCTTCATTCCGGGCGAGGGCAAGTCGGGTTCCTACCTGCAGCGCTCCCGCTTTCTTGCTATCTCCGAGTTCGGCCCTCGCAGTCTCATCTATCATGAAGGCCGCGCATTTCGGGTCGTCAAGGCGAAACTGCCTCCCGAAGTCCGGACCGCTGATGGTCAGCAGCTTGCGACGCAGGACATCGTGATCTGTCCGAACTGTGGTGGAGCTCACAATGGCGAAGTCGAGCGCTGTCACGCCTGCCAGTTCCCGATGGCTGGAGCGATGCCGGTCAAACGCACGCTCAGGATCGACAATGTCGAAGCGGCTCCGACCGAGCGTATCACCGCCAATGACGAGGAACGGATTCGCCAGGGCTTCGAGATTCAGACCGTTTTCGCATGGCCGAGAAAGCACGGGCGTGTCGAGGTCACTGAGGCTGAATTTCAAGTCGGGGATACGCCTCTGATGAAATTGCAATACGCCAACAGCGCAGAAATAAGTCGGATCAACAAAGGCTTGAAGCGGCGCCGCAACAAGACTGTGCTCGGATTCGTGATCGATCCCCGCACGGGATACTGGGCCAAGACTGAGGATGAGGATCCAGAGGACGTTGAGGTTCGGCCCGATGTGGTCAGGCTGGTGCGGATCGTTCCGATTGTTCGGGATCGGAAAAATGCCCTCTTGTTTCGGTTCGAAGATAGCCATGACCAGAGCACCATCGCCACACTCCAGCATGCCCTGATGCGGGGTATCGCGGTGGTCTTCCAGCTTGAGGAAGGCGAAATTCTTGGAGAGCCATTACCCAGCCGGGATAACCGGCGCGCTGTCTTTGCCTATGAGGCAAGCGAGGGCGGTGCGGGCGTGCTGAGCCGCCTGATTGAAGATCCGGATGCACTGAACCAGGTTGCGAGGCAAGCCCTCGAACTTATGCATTTCGACGAGGTCGATGCCGCCATCGCCGCAGACGACCCGAACCTTCTCAAGGAACGCGAAGAAGCCTGCGTGCGGGGCTGTTATCGTTGTCTTCTGTCCTATTTCAACCAGCCCGATCACGAGTTGATCGACCGTGCCAGCGTCGCGGTACAGCAGCTGCTGATTGATCTCGCGCGAGGAAAGGTCGTGCTCGCGACTGCGCCGGAAGGCACTGTGACTGAGGGCGGCTGGTCGGAGGTCTTCGACCAACATGGCATCCCCGCGCCGGACGCAAGGCATCTAACCCTTGCCGATGTTTCGTTCCCTTTCACCTGGCATAGCCATTACGTTGCCGCGAGAGCGGGCGTTATTCCGGAGGCGGTGAAGGCCGCAGCGGACGACCGGGGATGGAGCCTCTTCGAACTGCCGGCCGACTCATCCGAAGGCCTGCCGGCCGAATTGATTGCGGCATTGAGAGACTGACCGAAATGCCTCTTTCCTTTGCTCCAGGCGACCTTGTCCGTGCCCGGGGTCGGGAATGGGTTGCCTTACCAGCACCCCGAGACCACCTACTCGCGCTTCGCCCCCTTTCCGGCAACGAGAAGGACACCGTTCTTCTCGACCCCCGGCTCGAGAGCGAGCCCGTCGGACCTGCCCGCTTCTACCTGCCCGAAAACGCCGTTCCAACGGTCCAGTCGAAGGCGGCTCTTCTTGCCGATGCGCTTCGCCTCACTCTCCGGCGCGGGGCCGGTCCTTTCCGCTCAGCAGCGCAGCTCGCTTTCGAGCCACGGACCTATCAGCTTGTGCCGCTGCTGATGGCGCTTCGCCTCCAAGTGCCTCGCCTCTTGATAGCGGATGACGTGGGCATCGGCAAGACGATTGAAGCTGGTCTCATCCTTCGGGAATTCTTGGATCGCGGCGAGGTCGATGCCTTCTCGGTCCTATGCCCGCCTCACCTCGTCGAACAATGGGTGCTCGAACTGAAATCCCGCTTCGGTATTGACCCCGTAGCGGTCACATCGGGCTCGGCCGCGCGCCTGGAGCGTGGCCTGCCCGTTGCGCAGACGCTTTTCGATGCCTATCCCTACACGGTGGTCAGCCTGGACTACATCAAGGCTGAGAAGCGGCGAGAGGGATTCGCCCGGGCTTGTCCCGACTTCGTGATCGTGGATGAGGCCCATGCCTGCGTGGGCACTCATAAAGGTAAGCAGCAGCGGTTTGCACTTCTCCAAGGTCTCGCCCGCGATCCGCAACGGCGCATGATCCTGCTGACAGCCACGCCGCATTCGGGTGATGAGGAGGCGTTCTCACGCCTTCTGTCCCTGGTCGACCTGGAATTTGCCTCCATGAGCTTCGACGACGCCCGTTACCGGGAGCGCCTGGCCCGTCACTTCGTGCAGCGGCGAAGAATCGATTTGGTATCTGGCGAGTGGGGTGAGGAGCGTGCCTTCCCGAAGCACGAAACTACGGAGACGCCCTATCCACTGTCAAAAGCCTATCTCGATTTCCAGGAAGCCGTCCTCGACTATTGCCTGGGCGTGGTCTCCCGTGCAGGAACCAGCCAGCGCGAGCGCCGACTGGCGTTCTGGGGAACGCTGGCATTGATGCGTTGCGTCGGCTCGTCACCTACCGCAGCTCTGAGCGCACTGCGTAACCGCATGACGCATGAAGCCGAGCGTCTAGAGTCTCAGATCTACGACGAGGATGGGGATGACGAGGACGCCGTCGACATCGAGCCGAGCGTGGCGTTCGATGCGGATCCTGCCCTCCTGAGCCTTGTCCGGCACGCTGAACGCCTGACGAAGGAGCCCGATCCGAAGCTCGAGGCGCTGGTCGGTGTCCTCACTCCCCTCCTGAAGAAGGGCGCGAACCCGGTCGTCTTCTGCCGGTATCTTGCCACGGCAGAGCACGTTCGCAACGGCCTGCGGAAATCCTTCCCGAAGTTGCGCGTCGAGGCCATCACCGGAGTGCTCACACCGGACGAGCGACGGGACCGGGTCGCCGATATGGCGCCTGCGGAAGACGAGAAAGAGGTCCAGCGTATTCTGGTCGCTACCGACTGCTTGTCGGAGGGGATCAATCTCCAGCAGCTCTTCGACACGGTGGTTCATTACGATCTTTCGTGGAATCCGACCCGCCATCAGCAGCGGGAGGGTCGCGTCGACCGTTTCGGCCAGCCCGCCGAACTCGTCCATTCGATCATGATGTTCTCGCCGGCGAGCGCGATCGACGGTGCCGTCCTGGACGTCATCCTGCGCAAGGCCGAGGAGATCCGTAAGGTGACTGGCGTGACCGTGCCCCTCCCGGACGAACGGGGTCCCGTCACCGATGCCCTCATGGCTTCGATGATGCTTCGCCAGGGCGGTAGGGAGCAGATGACACTCGATCTGCGTCTCAAGGACGGTGCTCGCCTCGTCGAAACCCGTTGGCGCGACGTCTCGGAGAAGGAGAAACGCTCCCGGACTCGCTTCGCCCAGAACGCTATGAAGCCGCAAGAAGTGGCTCCCGAATGGAAAAAGGCTGCAAGCTTCCTCGGTTCGCCGGAGGCAGCTCGCACCTTCATCGAACGCACCATGTCGCGTTTTGGCGTCCCCCTGGAGCCACGGAGGTCGGTCCTCGTGGCCCACGTTCATGCGCTCGAAGCCGGACTGCGCGAGCGCCTGGCGCAACAAGGTATGTCCCGGTCTGTGCGGCTTGCCCCGTCCGAGCCAGCCCCCTCAGGGACAGCGCTTCTCACACGGACCCACCCCCTCACCGCAACCCTTGCGGAGGCGCTTGTCGAGGCATCGCTCGACCCCGAAACGCTCGCCAACCTTGGAATCGGTCGTGTGGGTGCATGGCCGACCCCAGCCGTTGAACGCGTGACGTGGATCGCGCTTCTGAGGCTTCGCTTCAAGCTCACAATCCATGCCCGAAAGGAACGCCTGCTGCTCGCGGAAGAAGCCGCGCTGGTCGCCTTGCACGACGGCACCATTGTCGCATCGGGCGATGCCGCAAAGACGCTCCTCGACACACCCGCCGCTGCCGATCTGGCTCCAACGGCAAGGGATCGGTTCATCCAACGCGCGCAGGAAGATCTGCCCGACCTCGTGGCCGGTCCCATCGGCGAGTTCGTACGCGTGCGTGCTGATAAGCTTGCGGAAGACCATGCCAGACTGCGGGCGGCTGCAGGGTCGGCATCGCGCGTGAGCGTGGAAGGCGTCCAGCCCCCTGACGTCATCGGCCTCTTCGTTCTGTTGCCGAGCGAGGCGTGAGCCATGGCGCGCAAGCAAGTCACCGATATGTCCGCTTGGCCGGCGCTTTCGCTCGAGGGGAATCTGATTGCTCCAGCGATGGTCGCGAAAATCGACCGCCGTGAGGCCGCGGAGCAGACCGAAGACGATTACGAGGTTCGCAAGGGACTCACCATCAGAGAGGAAATTTCCCTCGCTTTCCGTGTCGGACAGGCGCACTTCGATGGGTTCACCAAAATAGACACGCCCTCGGCAGAAGCGACGCGCCGCTTCGCGCATGACTTCCTGAAGGAAACCTTCGGATTCGCCGACCTCACGGACACATCGGGCATGGTTACCTGCATCGCTGGAGGCCAACGCGTACCGATCATCGTCGTGCCTCCGTTGGAGTCCCTCGAAAGGCGCAGCCCAACCCTTTCGACCGACAGGTCGCGTTCTCCCATGTTCTCGCTTCAGGACTATCTGAATGAGCATGATGAGGCGCTCTGGGGCCTTGCCACCAACGGCGTCTATCTCCGCCTGCTGCGCGACAATGCCTCGCTCACCCGGCCCGCCCATATCGAGGCCGACCTCAGTCAGATCTTCGCCAACGAGGATGCGGCCTCCTTCGCGGCGCTCTGGCTTCTCATTCACCGTTCCCGCTTCGGGGAGGCGGGAACCCCCGCCACCGACTGCGCCCTTGAACGTTGGCGGGAAACTGGCGCGCGCGAAGGAGAGGCTGCACGGGACCGGCTGGCAGGCCAGGTCGAGGTCGCCCTCCGCGTTCTTGGCTCGAGCTTCCTCGACGTAAACCCAAGCCTCGCCGCACGGCTTCAGTCAGGCGCGCTATCGTTGACGGTCTGGTTCAACGAGCTCCTGCGCCTCGTCTACCGGCTCATCTTCTTGATGGTGGCCGAGGACCGGAATCTTCTCCATCCCACCAACGCCAAGAGGGATGCTCGAACGCTCTATATCGACGGCTATGGTCTTGCGATGCTCAGGGCGCACTGCGTGCGCGGTGCGACGTGGGACCGCCACTATGACCGCTACGAGGGCATGAAGGTGGTCTTCCGTGCACTCGCGACCGGTGAAGACGCGCTCGCACTTCCTGCCCTCGGTGGCCTCTTCGGGGCCGACCAGCTGCCGCATCTAGCCTCTGCACGCTTGCGGAACAGCGCCTTCATGGAGGCCGTCTATCGACTCTCCTGGCTTTCCGACCAAAGCGGTATGGTGCCGGTCAACTGGCGGGCGATGGAGACTGAGGAGCTGGGCTCGGTCTACGAATCCCTCCTCGAACTCCAGCCACAACTGACGAATGACGGCCGCGCGCTGGTCTTCGCTTCCGACGTCTCGGAGCAGAAGGGCAATCAGCGCAAGACTACCGGCTCTTACTACACGCCCGACAGCCTCGTTCAAGCACTCCTCGACACCGCGCTCGACCCCGTGCTCGAGCGGATCGAAGCCGAGGCGAAGGACCCGGCGAAAACGTTGCTCAGGCTTTCTGTGATCGACCCAGCCTGTGGCTCGGGCCACTTCCTTCTGGCGGCCGCAAGGCGCATCGCCACACGACTCGCACGCATCCGGGCCGAGGGTACGCCGTCGCTCGCCGATTTCCGCCATGCGCTCCGCGACGTCGCGCGTTGCTGCATCCACGGCGTGGACCGTAATCCCATGGCCGTAGAGCTCACCAAGGTAGCGCTCTGGATCGAGACGGTGGACCCGGGTCTGCCCCTCGGCTTCTTCGACGCGCAGGTCCGCTGCGGCGATGCGCTGCTCGGTATCTTTGATCTAAAGGTTCTTGAGGACGGCATTCCCGATGCTGCCTACAAGCCGTTGACCGGAGATGACAAGGTCACCGCGAAGTACTACCTAAGAGCGAACCGCGACGCGACGGCAGGCCAAGGCGAGTTCGACTTCGGCACGGGCCGAGCGGTACTGCCGGCGATAAGGCCGTTGGCGGGGGATTTTTCTGGCTTTCGCAACCTCCCCGAAGACACGGTCGAGCAAATCGGTGTGAAGGCCACCCGGTTTCAAGAACTGCGTGAGAAGGAGGCGTTTGCATGCGCGCGGGCCGCGTCGGACCTCTATGTCGGGGCCTTCCTTCTGCCGAAGATCGGGGGCGCGCCCTTGAGCACCAAAGCACGCACCGTGCCCACGACTGACGAAGTCTGGCTAGCTTTGAGCCAGGGTATGATTCGGCAATCCATGACGGGAGCACCCGAGGCCGCCCGTCAAGCCAGAGCCTTCCACTGGCCGCTGGAGTTCCCCGATATCATGGCGCGCGGCGGCTTCGACGTGGTCCTGGGCAACCCTCCGTGGGAACGGATAAAGCTGCAGGAGCAGGAATTCTTCGCCGCCCGTTCGCCGGAGATCGCGGGTGCCCAGAATAAGGCCGCGCGCGCACGGCTGATCAAGGCGCTGGAAATAGCTCCCAAAGACAGTACCGAGCATGCCTTACATGCTGCCTTCATCGACGCTAAACACCAGGCCGAGGCGACCAGCGAATTCGTGCGTGTTTCTGACGATGAGGGCGGAAGATTCGTTCTGACCGGGCGGGGCGACGTGAACACCTATTCCCTGTTCGCGGAAACCTTTCTGCGCCTCATCAACAAGAAGGGACGGGCCGGTCTCATCGTTCCAACAGGTATCTGCACCGACAATACGACAAGAGTTTTTTTTGAAGAGATTTCCACGAAGGGCCGTTTGGTGAGCCTTTTTTCCTTTGAAAACGAAGAGTTCATTTTCAGATCGGTGCATCATTCTTTTCGATTTTGCCTGCTGACTCTTCAAGGTGAGCTTGGCACTACCAAACAGTCCGAGTTTGTCTTTTTTGCTCGACAGCCCGATGCAATTCAAGACCTAGACCGTTGTTTCACACTTTCGCCCGATGACATTCTTCGGATCAATCCAAACACGAAGACGGCACCGGTGTTCCGCTCCAAAGCCGATGCTGAACTGACGAAGAAGATCTACGCCAACGCCCCGATACTCATCGACGAATCCAAGGGGAAGGAAGGCAACCCGTGGGGCGTGAGCTTCATGGCGATGTTCCACATGTCCAACGACTCCGGCCTGTTCCGCACCGCACGGCAACTGGCAGAAGTGGGGTTTGTGCGCGAAGGCACCGATTGGGTCCGCTCCGACCAGTGCCCGTCACAAGGCGCGCAGGCGGGTGACGGGATCGATGGCGGCAGCCTGCCACTTGCGGACAGCGGGATGGGCATCACCCGCTATGTGCCGCTCTACGAGGCGAAGATGATCCACCAATTCGACCATCGCTGGGCGGGCTATGACGAGGACGGCGAAAGCTCGGCCGACCTTGGCCAGACGGAAAAACAAAACCCGACCTGCGAGCCAGTCCCGCGTTACTGGGTGCCGGAAACGGAACTGGACGAGCGCCTCACCGCCAAAGGCTGGTCCCGAGGATGGTTGATGGGCTGGCGCGATATCACGTCAGCACACGTGCTGCGGACAGTGATTGCCACGGTGTTTCCGAGAGTGGGAGTTGGGAATAAAATACCGCTGTTCTTTCCAAACACAACACCTCACAACGCTGCCGGATTTGCAGCAAATTTATCGGCTCTCGTCTTTGATTTCGCGTCTCGACAGAAGATCGGAGGAACAACGCTAAATTTCTTCATCGTCCACCAACTCCCTATCCTTCCCCCAACCTTCTACACCGAGCACCATCTTGCCTTCCTTGTTCCCAAGGTTCTGGAACTTATCTACACCTCCCACGCATTGGCTCCCTTCGCCCGCGACCTCGGTTATGACGGCCCGCCCTTCGCCTGGGATGAAAAACGCCGCGCCTACTTGCGCGCCGATCTCGACGCTTTCTACGCTCGCGCCTACGGTCTGACCCGCGACGAGCTGCGCTATATACTCGACCCCGCCGACGTGAAGGGCCCCGACTATCCCTCGGAAACCTTCCGTGTACTCAAGGAAAAGGAAGTCCGCCAATACGGCGAATACCTCACTCGCCGCCTCGTCCTCGCCGCGTGGGATCAGATGGAGGTGAGTGGCCAATTCACGGGACTTGGTTTGTGATCGAAATACCTCAAGGCTTCGTTGTTGCTGAGGAATGCCGGAAAGCCGCCTGGCAGAACGGCTATCGCCGCCCCTTGGGAGAAGAGGCTGGGTGGGTGCGCTACGACTCCACCACTGCGAAGGGGACCATCCACCTCTCAGCGACAGGGCCTTCCGGTCCCTGGTTTCTCGCTCTCGACCACACCGGAGTCATTGGGTGCTTCCGCCATCAAGTGTTGGTGGCTGCCGCGTAACCTGCTCGTGTGCTAGAGTTTGGGGGCCCGATTTCGAGAGACGCAGTTCTTTCGACGATGCGGGCTGGGCTGACCACACGGTGCCTGACGTTCAGAGACACCTTGGTGTGCACGCCGACATCATTGTTAATGGCGTTCGCCGACACAGGCAGGCCAGCTGACACTAGCATTCAAACACGGCGTAGCAACATATCTGGACTCCTCTAGTCAAGCCCCTTTCTTTCTAGTCACGCCCCTTTCTTAATAAATCTTCCATCGAAGCTGCGCATCCATCGCGTCGTGACGAGTGGGTCAGACTGCAAACGTATCTTCGGCCTCAGTGAGGAGCGTCTTGGGTGCTCCGGGCCATGATGGAAAATCCGCGCGCGAGGAGCCAATCACTTTGAACGACCTCTTAGGGCCAGTGTTGCTATTGGCTTGACCCCGCGCCGGTCCGACCGGTACGCCATCAGTTGGATGGGTATCGTCGCAGCCTCTTTTGGAAGGGAAAAAGGAAAACACGAAAGTGGAGCCTCTAAATCTAAGCGGCCACCGGCGACTGGAATTCACTCTCGCGGGTGGAGACGGCCCAGACGATCCGGGCGAGTTTGTTGGCGACAGCAATCACGGCCTTGTTGTGTCCCCGCGAGCGGTGGACCTTCCGAGCCCAGGCGCGGAGCTTGTCGGGCGGGCTCTTGCTGACGTTCGCCGCGCGGAGCACGGCGCGCCCGCCCTGGGTGAGGAGCATACGGAGGTAGGAGTCGCCACGCTTGGTGATGCGTCCGAGGCGGCGAATGTCGCCACTGGAGTTTTCCTTGGGAACTAGGCCGAGGTAGCTCGAGAAGCGGCGCCCCGATGGGAAGCGGCGAAGATCGCCGACGAAGCCCACGATGGCGGTCGCGGCCAGAAGTCCGATGCCGGGAATGGCGAGAAGTCGTTGGACTTCAGGAAGCTGCTTGGTGAGCGCCTTGAGCTCGTGCTCGATGCTAGCGCACTTGTCCTTGAGTTCTCGAATCTCGGAGCAGGCATCACGGAGATGCGAACGGAGCACGTCGGGCAAATCAGAATCAGCGTCTTCGACGAGTTCGAAGAGGGCGGGCACGACGAAGTGAGCGCCCTTTGGGATGATGAATCCGAGTTCGCGCAGGAGCCCGCGTACGGCATTGATGCGTGCGGTCCGTGTGGAGAGCCATCCTGAGCGCAGGCGATGGAGCGCAGCGAGGGTGTGCTGGTGCACGGACTTGATGGGTACGGGAAGAAGCTCCTCGTTCCTGTAGGCCTCGAGCAACGCCTTCGTGTCGGCGCGGTCGTTCTTGCTCCCGCGTCGATACGGCCTCACGAGGTGAGGTGGGAGCAGGACGACGTCGTGTCCCAACCTTCGGAACGTCCTTGCCCAGAAGTGAGCCGAGCCGCAGGCTTCGAGAAGCACGGTGGCAGCGCTCTGTTTGGCAAAGAACGACACCAATTTGGGTCGACTCACACGGAGTTGCTTGGACACCTTCCCCGCTTCTCCCGAGATGGCAATCTCGAAGACGTTCTTTGCAAGATCCACAGCGATTGTCGTATCTTTCATTTGGACTCCTCCTTTTCGATGCGTATTCGACTGACTTTGGCACATCGATGCCGTCTATGTCAGTGGAGGAGTCCATTCCATCACTTGATGGCGGAAGCACCCTCTGCATCGGTGGTGGTCAGGGCGTGGTGACGATAATGGAGCGAGTGTGACCCGATGATCCGCTCGACATCGGCGGCCTCGGTTCTTATCGCTTGTGTGCTTACCACATCAGCAGATGCCCGCTCGGAAACCCTTGCCCTAGCCGGGGGGAGGCTCGTCGACGGGTACGGAGGTCCACCTCTCGACAACGCCGTCGTCTTGGTGAAGGGCAGTCGAATCGACGCAATCGGCCGGGTCGGAGCGATAGCCATTCCTTCTGGCGCGCGGGTCATCGACACCAATGGCATGACGGTCATGCCCGGACTCTGGGAGTCGCACGGTCATCTCCTTCACATAGGAGCCGGGAACCCTGGCGAGTTCGTTTCCCACTTCGCGGATCGGAAGACGGAGATCATGGCCATCGTAGCGGAGCTCAATCTGATGGCCGGTGTCACAAGCTTCCGGAATGCGAGCGGTCCACTCGAGGAACAGAAGCAGCTTCGCGAGGCGATCGAATCGGGGAAGAGACTCGGTCCTCGTCTCTACCTGACAGGGCGAAGCATCGAGAATCACCCCGAACGCGATCGTGCCGCGGACGGCGTTTCGAACTTCTATCGGTTGACGACTCCACAAGCGGCGCGCGAGGCCGCGGAACAGCTCATCGCATCAAACATCGATCAGATCCAAATCGGGGGATTTTGGAAACTGCCGGTGTTGGAGGCGCTGGTGGATGCCGCCCATCGGGCTGGCATTGGAGTGGACGCCGAGGCGCGGCACGTGAGCGCCATGCGCACCGCGGTTCGGGCCGGTGTTGACAGACTGCACGTTGTCTTCGCAGCCAGTCCATTATCCGAGTACAGCGACGAGGACATGAGGCTACTCGTACGGGGTGCGAAGCCGGTGGCCCTGGGTCCCTCGTCGAACATTCTCCGCGGTCCCTACTTCGTCTCTACGATGGAGATGCGCCAGTCCTACGTCCGTGTCCTGGATTTTCCAGAGATTCTGGATCACCCTCGCTTCCGGAAGCAGTTTCCTCCAGACATTTACGATTATATGCGCCGGTCTTGGAGTAGTCCTCAGTCCATTCCATGGGCGATCGGTGCGCGTGAGCGAATGAAGGTTGTCAAGCAAAAGTT
Source organism: Candidatus Marinacidobacterales bacterium (assembly GCA_965219415.1). Classification (GTDB taxonomy): domain Bacteria; phylum Acidobacteriota; class Vicinamibacteria; order Marinacidobacterales; family DATDRI01; genus CBDCNP01. Next base: position 3,048,679 of record CBDCNP010000002.1, on the reverse strand, counting down.
CCGTCGATTCATCGTGGCAGGAGGCCGGGAGCAGATCGTCGCTGGCTGTGACTCGGGAACGCCCGTCAACTTCCACGTTCCGTTGCCTCGAGAACTCGCGAACTTGGTCGAGGTGGGATTGTCTCCGATGGAGGCGATACAGAGCGCGACCTTACGAGCGGCACAGATGCAGGGGGTAGACGCCGATCTAGGAACGATCGAGGTAGGGAAATTTGCCGACCTGATCGTCGTCGATGGCGACCCCCTGCAGGACATCACGCTGCTCAAGCACGGGGTCCTTCATGTGATCAAGGATGGCCGGTTTTACAGATAGGGGTGCTTGCGCTGTTTACTGTTCGTGATGTGTACGCATCCCTTTGCAAAAGAGGTGCTTACGCTCCATTTAGCGCGCAGCGAAGGTCACGAGCGCTATTTTGGCTGTAACTTAATGCACCGTAACGTCTTAGCGTCACATCACCAACACTTGATGACGGAAGCACCGCAACGAATGGATCGTTACCCGACAGTACAAGGTGCTCGGGTCGAAGAAGCACGTCGTCCCGGATGTCGAGGCGTTCGTCAACGGCCTCCCGCTCGCCGTCATTGAATGCAAGAGCCCCACCATCGGCGATGCTTGGAAGGCGAAGGCGATCCAGCAGCTCCACCGGTACCAGGAGGCTGGCACGCAGTGGAAGGACCAGGGAGCGCCGAAGCTCTTCGAGGCGACGCAGATTCTCGTCGGAACCTGCGGCGAACGGGCCGTCTACGGAACGGTCAGCACGCCAGAGCGGTTTTTCCTGAAATGGAAGGAGCCGTACCCGCTGACCGTGAAGCAGCTCGGTGAGAGACTCAAGCGCAAGCCGACGCCACAGGACGTCTTGTTGTACGGACTCCTCAAGCCGCGCAATCTGCTGGACATCGTGCGGAACTTCGTCGTGTTCGAGGTCGAAGGCGGCCGGAGCGTCCGCAAGCTGACACGCTATAAGCAGTTCATCGCCGTGAACGAGGCGATGGGCCGGATTCAGACGGCCCGGAAGCCTGGCGAGCGCGGCGGTATCGTTTGGCACACGCAGGGTTCGGGCAAGAGCCTGACGATGCTCTGGCTGGCGCTCAAGCTGCGCCGCGACGCCGCCCAGCAGCAACCCACCATTGTGATCGTCACCGACCGCACGAAGCTCGATCGGCAGATCGCGGGCGTGTTCACCGCATGCGGGTTCCCGAATCCCGAACGGGCAGACAGCGTGCGCGATCTGCGGCGAATCCTGGAACATCCGACCGGCAGGACGGTGATGACCACGATCCAGAAATTCCAGGAGATCACCGACGCCGACCAACGGGGAGCGGTCCACCCGACCCTGTCCGAGGCCACCAACATCTTCGTCATGGTGGATGAAGCCCACCGCACGCAGTACAGGAGCCTGGCTGCGAATATGCGACAGGCGCTGCCCAACGCTTGCTTTCTCGGCTTCACCGGCACGCCAATCGATAAGAAGGACCGCAGCACGCTGCAGACGTTCGGTCCTTACATCGATACCTACACCATTGAGCAGGCAGTTCAGGACGGGGCGACGGTGCCCATCTTCTATGAGAGGCCGGCTCCCCGAGCTGCAAATCATCGGACAGACCATCGATCAGGTGTTCGATCGTGTATTTGCCGACTACACCGAGGACGAACGGACCGCTATCAAGCAGCGGTTTGCCACCGAGCAAGCGATTGCCAGCGCACCGCGTCGCATCGAGACGATTTGCCTGGACCTGATTGACCATTTCACCGGGTTCATCGCCCCGAATCGATTCAAGGCCCAGGTAGTGACCACGAGCCGCCACGCCGCAGTAACTTATAAGGAGACCCTGGACCGGCTGAACGGCCCTGAATCGGCTCTGATCGTGTCGTCGAGCAACAACGACGAGGAGCGGCTTGCGCGCTGGCATCTGGGCAAGGAGCAACAAGACCGGCTCATCGAACGGTTCAAGGACCGGAACGACCCGCTGTCCATTCTGGTGGTGTGCGACATGCTGCTGACCGGTTTCGACGCGCCGGTCGAGCAGGTCATGTATCTTGATGGGCCGCTCAAGGAACACACGCTGCTACAAGCCATCGCCCGCGTGAACCGGCCGCTCGGGGAGGAGAAGACCTACGGTCTGGTCGTGGACTACTGGGGCGTGTCGGCGAAGCTACAGGACGCGCTCGCTGTCTTCTCGACCACGCACATCCAGGATGCGCTCACGCCGAAGATGGACGAGTTGCCGCGGCTTCAGAGCCGACACGCGGCGGCGACGAAGTTCTTCCGGATGGTCAAAGACAAGAACGACTTGGAAGCCTGTGTGCGGGTGCTGGAGCCGAAGGATGTCCGCGCGGAGTTCGACCTCGCGTTCCGCCGCTTCAGCCAATCGATCGACATGCTGTTGCCGGACCAGCGCGCCCTCGCGTATAACGCCGACCTGCGCTGGCTAGGCAAGATTCGCGGAACCGCGCGCGCCCGCTACCGGGATGACCGGCTCGACCTATCGGGCTGCGGCGAGAAAGTGCGGAAGCTGATTGCCGACGCCGTAGTCGCGGACGGCATCCAGATCCTGGTCACGAAGGTCCAGCTTTTCTCGCCGGAGTTTGAAGAGAAGGTCGATGCGCTCAAGACCGACGAGGCGAAGGCGAGCGAGATGGAGCACGCCATCCGTCACGAGATCAACGTCCGCGTGGAAGAAAACCCAGCCTTCTATCAGTCGCTGCGCGAACGGTTGGAAGAGATTATTGAGCAGCGGCGGCTGGAATGGCTCGATGCCGCCAAGCAGCTGTCGCTTCTGAGCAGCCTGCGCGAAGAACTGAAGGGCGAGCAGGCTCGGGCACAGGACATGGGGCTCGACGGGCGTGGCTTTGCCATTTACGGGCTGCTGGAGCGGCAACGTCCGATGGCGGAAGGGGGAGATTCCACTTCGTACAACGCCGCCAACCGCGACCTGGCATCGCTCATCGACGAGGCCGTGACACCCTTCACGGAGCTGGTCGACTGGTGGCAGAAGGATGACCTGCAGCGGCAGATGCGCAGCAAGATCAAGCGGCAGCTACGTGCCAGCGGCATCTCCGCCGAAGCAGTGGAATCGCTGGCGGCGGAAATTGTGGACTTGGCCAAGGTGAGAACCGGCAGATGACAGCCCCGGAGACCTCTGCCATCGTCTGGGGAAGCAGGCGAGTGTCCTACACTATCCGCCGCAGCGCCCGTCGGAAGAAGACGGTGGCCGTGACGGTAGAGCCCACCGGGAGTGTCTTGGTGATCGCTCCGGAACGCCTCGCCACCGACCGACTCGACGCAATTGTGACCCGCAAGGCGGAATGGATCGTGCGGCGCCTCCGGCGTGCGGAAGGCCAGGCTCCGCCCGCTTCGCCGCGCGAGTTCGTCAGCGGGGAGAGTGTCCTGTACCTGGGGCGGCACTACCGCTTGAAGGTCGATCCGCGCGCGACCGGTGAGGCAAAGCTGCGCGGCGGATGGCTGCACGTACCCGCGCTGGGGGAAACGCATCAGACCGCCCATGTGCGAGCCGCTTTGGTGTCGTGGTTCCGCCGTCACGCCGCCGAACGGCTCCCGGAACGGGTGGAGGCATGGCGCTCGAAGGTGGGTACTCCAATGCCCCGGGTCATCGTCGCGGACCAACAGAAACGCTGGGGAAGCTGCAACCACCGTGGCACGATTCGGCTGAACTGGCGCATCATCCAGGCCCCGATGCGGCTCATCGACTACGTCGTCGTCCACGAGTTGGTGCATCTCCTGCACCGCGGCCACGGCCGTGACTACTGGCAGGCGGTCGGACGGGTTATGCCGGACTACGAGCGGCGCCGAGAGGAACTGCGGCAGTGCGGAACCGGGTTGGCGTGGTAGGAATAACAGCGGCTTCCTGCTCCAGCGTGGTCATTAGCAAGTGTAACGTTTGGGCCGAACGGGCCTGAGCCGACGGTTGCGGAAAATCTTGCAATTTGGACAGAAGGGCTGATTTCCCAAGAAAAGGCCGATCAATAACGGGCCAAAGAGCGACGATGGATGGGATGCTCTCGAGCCTTGCCAGATCCTGGTTGATACAAAATCCGAGGCAAGTGAGGGCATCAATGAAGCCCGGGCACACCTGGACCAGAACGTGCTAGCCCGCTACGCCACGGTAGCCCCGGCCTCGATTCTGGATCCCTCGGGTGGCCTCTTTTGGGCGGCCGCACGGCCCTGCCAGCGGCCCACTTCCCCCTTTGGCGCAAACGTGGCACTCGAAAATCCGGATTAGAGACGAATCCCGAAAATGAGGTCCGTTCCGCCCTTCTAGCGCGTCTCTGGTGCCACCTGATCCTGCAAAACCCCGCTAACTGCGCGGAAAATCTCACGCGTCTCTGCAGTGCCACAATTGGCCAGACTGGGTGGCGGATAGTGCAGTTTGGAGCTATCCGGTCTCGGCTGGTAACCGTGAAAAACAGGGAGTTTACAGAGAATAATGGACACAAAGTGACCCCCGAGCGCCAAAAAACCATCCGGGAGTGCATTCTGGCTAAGGATGCCGGGGGTAGGTCGCAGACGTCGCAGGCGTCAATAAGGCCAAGTTCTACGCCTGTTTCGCGCGTGGGGAGCAGGCCAAGAGTGGCCTATATCGTCAATTTTATCAAGAGCGAAACCTATGGTAGAATTCCAAAAATGGCTGGGCGGAAAACCAAACTCACCCCCGAGCGCCAAGAGAAGATTCTCAAGTGCGTTCGAGCAGGGATGACCTATAAGGCGGCAGCGGAGTCTGCTGGCATAGCCCTAGAGACACTTTGCAGGTGGCTCGCACGTGGGAAGGTAGAGAGCGGCCTATTTCATGAATTTTACGAGTCCGTCCAGGAGGCCCTGGCAGACTTCGAATGGGTTCACCTCAAGAACATCGAGCGGAGCGCCCTCGGGGAGAGCAAGATCACCCGGCAGACGCTGAGATACGAGGTCGGCGAAATCCTAAACGGCCAGTTGAAAGACGGGAAGGTCAAGTACGCTACGACCGCGACGAAGTCTCGCCCGCGGAACTGGAAGAGGTCGGCGTGGCTGCTCGCGCGGCGGTTCCCCGATAGGTGGGGGCCACGAGCAAAAAGAGAAGCTCACGAAGGAGAGGCTCGCGATAGACAACCCACCGTCATTTGCCTCCTACCGGATAATGGACGTGTGCGCCGAATGGGGGAGAATAAAACTGCGCAATTGCCAGGAAAGAGGCCAAGAGCGGACAATTCCGTGAATTTTAAGATTCCCCCAAACATGGCTGGACGGAAAACTAAACTCACCCCCGAGTGCCAAGAGAAGATCCTCAGGTGCGTTCGAACAGGGATGAGCTATAAGGATGCAGCGCAGTCCGTTGGCATAACCCCAGAGACACTTTGCAGGTGGCTCGCACGTGGGAAGGTAGAGAGCGGCCTATTTCATGAATTTTACGAGTCCGTCCGGAAGGCCCTGGTACACTTCGAATTGGTTCACCTCGAGAACATCGAGCGGAGCGCCCTCGGGGAGAGCAAGATTATCCAGCAGACGGTGAAATACAAGGGCGGCGAAATTCTAAACGGCCAGTTGAAAGACGGGAAGGTCAAGTACGCTACGATCATGTCGAAGTTTAGCCCGCCGAAGGCGGAGGCTTCGATGTGGCTGCTCGCGCGGTCGTTCCCCGAGAGGTGGGGGGCACAAGCAAAAGGAGAAGCTCACGAAGGAAAGGCTCCCGATAGACAAGCCACTGTCATACTCTACAAACTGGATAAAAATGGACGTGTATGCGACTTGGTGCTCCCCTCCGGTCCTCACTTTAGTAGCGAAATGCTGAAATCACCCGATTTTCTGCGGAGAATTCGGAAGATGCTATTGGCGGCGGGTCATCCAGTAGGCGAGTTCGGGCATCCGCGTCCGACTGCATAGAGTCCGTGTCCGCCCCGCCTATCGCGGAGCACCCGTGGGGTGCTTCCGCCGGTGCTTCCGCAGTCAAGTGTTGGCGGTCGCCACGTAACCTGTTCGCGTGCTAGAATTTTAGCCTGATTTCGAGAGGCGCAGTTCTTTCGTCAATGCCGGCTGGGCCGAGTTTTGGCACAGGACGGGGTCGGTAGCTGCCGTCGCGAGCTCCTTGAACACGTCGTGGTTCTCAGCGCATGTCATCTCATCCGGCTCGTGCGAGCTTACATCAGCTACTATCATGAGGACCGTTGCCACCTGGGGCTGAACAAGGACACACCGAGCTTGAGAGCGGTCACGCACCGACCGTCTCCTACGGCGAAAGTCGTCGCACTGCCGCGAATCGGTGGACTGCACCATCGATACGAGTGGCGAGAGGCAGTCTGAGTCAGCTTGGTCGCTCGCGTTACTCGGCTGGTCGCCGAGAATTTCGTGCTCAGAACCTTCCCTCGCGCGCTGATCACGCTCTCAAGCATGGGCTCGAGGGCGGTCCGGGCCTAGATCCAGTCCCGGATTAATAATGATGATGGACAGCCCGGATGAATAAATAGAAGGCACAGGTCAAAATACTCATGCGGCTTCCCGTTGGAAAGGTGCAAACTGCTGACCCGATGGGCGTTCGAGTGTTTTGACCAGACGGGTCACGCACCGACCGTCTCCTACGGCGAAAGTCGTCGCACTGCCGCGAGTCGGTGGATTGCACCATCGATACGAGTGGCGAGAGGTAGCCTGAGTCAGCTTGGTCGCTCGCGTTACTCGGCTGGTCGCCGAGAAGTTCGTCCTCAGCACCTTCCCTCGCGCGCTGACCACGCTCTCCAGCATGTGCTCAAGGGTAGTCCGGGCCTAGAGTCCAGTCCCGGACAAATAATGATGATGGACAGGGCCGGCCAGCCGGCACTGTCTCCAGCGAGCTCGTCCAGGAATCGAAGGATCTCTCCATAGACCGCGCTCGGCTCCGAACTTGTCGGCCCGCCAGTTTCCAGGCTTTGCGGAATGGGCTGATCTTTACCGGCGGCAGCCGGTCCGGGTCCTCCGCCATCATCAGGAAAGACCCGATGTTCAGACGCTCGCCGAGCGATTTAAGAACGTTTCCGGGCACTTGCTCGAAGAAGCCTCGTAGGCGCTCTTCCGGTGGGGGAGGCGGCCCAGTGGTCGACCACAAGGCCTGCAGCGCGCCCTTGCACGTGTCGGATTCGCGTTCCATCCACTCAAGAAATCTGGAGCGCGTCCGCCATCCCGTCAGATTATTGTCCTTGTCGGTGAAGGCACGGCGAACCGCGTCCTCCCAATCTGCCTGTCCTGATCGGATGCGCTTGCGCGCCTCGTTGACTCTGGCGGCAAGTGCCACTTTGTACGTCCGTTCCCCTTTCTCGAAGTCCGGATCTGCCCGAAATCGCTTGAGCCAGTGCAGCAGCTCGGACCACTGCCTTGTCCGATTAGATGAACGTGCCATCCAGCGGCCTCCCCATGATGGTCAACGAAGTTCTCTCACGAACGCCTTGCGCGCTTTTTTTCCACTACACCGGCAGGATCCTCAGCCGGTTGTCAGGAAATCAGGCTCAAACTCTAGCACGCGAGCGGGTTACGCGGCAGCCACCAACACTTGATTGCGGAAGCACCAAAAAAGAAGATCGGCCAGAAGCAGCCGACATAGTAAGTCTAAAACGCGCAATCAACGCCGGATCGATTTTTTGCGGAGCACAGGTCGGTCAGCTAGCTTTTCGTCAACTTGACAGTACCCTTCGCTGCCTTCTCTGCCGCTTTGGCTTCCCGCACCTTCGCCTTCTCCGCCGCTTTGGCCTTAGCTTCCCGCACCCTTAGCCACGCCCGGACCTCCCCCAGACGGAATTGAGACGCCACGCCGCGCCCTCTGGTGTGGACCGGCATCCCAGACCGCTCCCATTTCGTTACCATCTGTTTATCGACACTCAAATGCTCGGCTAGTTCCAACCGCGTCAACACTCGCGCTTTTGCCATAGTTCTCCTCCAAATGGCGTTGCCCCCTTCTGTATTGAAAGACGCCCCCAGGATACTACTGTTTCTCCGGTGCTTGCGCCATCAAGTGTTGCTACGCGGCTGCGGGTAGTGGTTGTGCCTTCTATTTATTCATCCGCCAGCCCATGGGTCGGAAGTCAGCCCTGCGGCGCGAAATACCCTGGATTCTGCGCGGATTCCAAGGGCGTCTAAGCTGCTGATTTATGATCTACTTCAAAAGGGCCGAGTTTTGGCACAGGACGGGCACCGTTCTTTTTCCACGGTAGTCGAGACGCATCCAGGTGGTACAATTTGAACGAGAAGAATGACTGACGAGCGCCAAATTCCCAGCGACAAAGACTTGTATTGGCCAACCCTCAAAGCATTGAAAGACCGGGGTGGTTCCGCCTCTATCCAGGAGCTTTCGGAGCAGGTGGCTACCGATCTGGCGCTACCCGACAAGCTTTTAGACGTCCCGCACAAAGATGGCCCACAATCCGAAGTCGATTATCGTGCTGCATGGGTGCGAACTAATCTGCGGTTTGCCGGCGCCATCGACAATACGTCACGTGGCATTTGGACGATCACAGACGTTGGCCGAAGGATTCAGACGGAGCAGGAAATGCATGATCTAGTCCGTCTGGGACGCGCGAAACAGAACAAGGCGAGGCGATCGCGGAACGCCGAACCTGACAAAGATGATGTGACAGATGAGCAGGATTGGAAAAAAGCCCTTTTGAGCATTGTTCGACGCATGGAGCCTGCCGCCTTTGAACGTCTTTGCCAGCGCGTCCTTCGGGAATCAGGATTTACGAAGGTGGAAGTAATGGGCCGCCCTGGCGACGGTGGCATCGACGGCTCCGGCGTGTTGCGGGTCAACCTCATCTCCTTTCATGTTCGCTTTCAGTGCAAGCGGTACACGGGTTCGGTCAGTGCGTCTGCGATCCGGGACTTCAGGGGAGCGATGGTCGGTCGCGCAGACAAGGGGCTGTTCATCACCACAGGAGGGTTCACCCAGGATGCAAAGCGAGAAGCCGTGAGGGACGGAGCACCGGCTATCGATCTGATCGACGGTATTGATCTTTGCATCCTGCTGAGGAAGCTCGGATTGGGCATCAGCACTGAAACCGTTGAAGTTGTCAAGCCTAGGCAGGATTTCTTCGACAGCCTTTGAGACGGCATTGTCTAGTTTTCCACCTCCAGAGACTACCGCGTTTCATTCATTCGGGGTGGCCGTCAGGTCGTGGAAAACTTGACAGTACCAGCCAGAGAGTTCGTCGAAGACTATGAGGATCGACGTCTGCTATGGGGAAGAAGACTTGGCTCAACCTCCTCGCCTTGAGCTGATTTCGAAGAACTCGATTCTCGGCCACAAGATACTCGTTGCGTAGGAGCAACTCCTCATCCACGGACCCTGAGATGTAGCTCAGCATGCTCTTCCAGTCCATCGCGACTCCTTCCGCTGAACTGGAATACGTATCCGACCGCGATAGCGGATTCAAGCGGCCTTGGGGAAGGTGCAAAGTGCTGACCCGCTGCGCGTTCTGAAGTGACCCCGCTTTCGTGGACAGGTTAAGAGTTAGGGATCAAGCGTCGCGATAGTACCCGTCTGGTCAATAAACTCAAACGCGCTCCCGTAGGCCAGTTTGAGAGGGCTTGGCCTCGGTCTGTTAGACCGGTTGAATCACAGGTCGTGGTCAGGTACTTACTCTAGTTCTCCGGGGAGACACAATGGACTGGAAGACAATGCTGGCGTACATCACGGGATCGGTCGACCGAGAACTGCTCCTGCGCAACGAGTACCTCGTTACCGAGAATCGTATTCTTCGAGATCAGCTGCAAGGCCGTTTGCGCCTGACCGATGGTGAGCGGAGAACCTTGGCGGAGATCGGAAAACAGCTCGGCAAGCGCGCGCTCGAAGAGGTAGCGAGTATCGTCAGGCCCGATACGATTCTCGGGTGGCACCGCAAGCTCATCGCCAGGAAGTTCGACGGTTCCAAGAACCGGACGTATCCGGGGCGACCACGAATCGACGAAAAGATCGAACAGCTGATTATCCGCTTCGCGAGAGAGAACCGATCGTGGGGCTATGATCGCATTGCCGGGGCCATGGCGAACCTCGGGTATCGAGCGAGCGACCAAACCGTCGGCAACATACTGAAGCGCCACAGTATACCGCCCGCGCCGGAGCGAGAAAAGACAACGACGTGGAACGAGTTCATCCGCTCGCACATGGACGTCCTTGCGGCAACGGATTTCTTCACCGCGGAGGTGTGGACGAAGTCCGGGCTGGTCACCTACTACGTTTTATTCTTCATACACCTGGCTACGCGACGCGTTCATATTGCCGGTATCACACCCTATCCAGACGAAAGGTGGATGACCCAAGTGGTCCGGAATGTGACCATGGCGGATGTCGGCTTTCTTTGCTCGACCCGCTACTTGATCCACGATCGCGACTCGAAATTCTGCGCGTCGTTTCAGCGGACACTCGAAGAGGTGGGTATCAAGACCGTCAAACTGCCTGCGAGAAGCCCGAATTTGAACTCCTTCGCGGAGCGCTGGGTGAAGTCTGTGAAGGAAGAATGTCTATCGAAGCTGATCTTGTTCGGCGAGCCAGCATTCAGACGGTGTCTGGCTTCCTATCTCGCTCATTATCATGGAGAGAGGAACCATCAAGGCAAGGAAAACGTCATTCTCTTTCCGTCTGTAGAAAGCAGCGGCCCCCGCGAAGGGCCAATCCTTTGTCGGGAAAGGCTCGGTGGGCTGCTGAGATACTACCACCGAGAGGCGGCATGAAAACTGGAGCCACGGCCGGCGAGAAGGAAATTCAGACCACCGGGTTCTTTGTCTTCGGCGCCCTCACTTTGATCGTGGCACTCCTTAAGCTGGCCGTTTTCAGCGACTGGTCGTGGTGGCGAGTATCACTACCCATCTTGATCTTTGTCGGCTTCAATATCGCTTACATAGTCACGGGCTTTGGCTATCTGTCCTTTGCTGAGGCCAGGGAAAGACCCTCCCGGGACGAAGTCAACCCACTCGGTCAGCATCACGGCCCGCTCTACTGGAGCTCGATGCTCTTCTTCGCGGCGTTTGCCGATAATCTGGTCCGATACCTGGAAGGCACCGAGGACTCATTCTGGTTTTGGGGTCTGTCTGGGCGCCTTGAAGCGGTGTTCATTTTCGGCAGTCTCAGTATCGTCGGCCTATTCCTGTATTGGTCGGCGATCACACGTAGCCTTGTTGAGCCGGAGTAATTCGTGTAACACGGCCGTGTCAACCCGTATTCGGGTCGTGCCACGCGATCGAAGTGACGGACGAATTTCTTGACCAAACGCCCAAGTTTCTCGACAGATCGGCCTTTGACATCTGCCTTCCCGTCAGGAGGTTGAGCACTTTCACCTCTAGCGACTCTGGCTGTAACTCTGGCTGTAACTCTGACTGTAACTCTGACTGTAACTCTGACTGTAACTCTGACTGTAACTCCGGCTGTAACTCTGGCTGTAACTCTGGCTGCCGCCCAGCTTGACTCTGCGTCGCACGATATTCCACCAGTACCGATCGGCCCACGATATCGATGATGCGCGCAAGCATTTCGTTCTCGTCTGCGTCCGTGAGGCGCAGATCCTCGTTAAGGTCGAAGTGAACCGGCTGCGGTTGGCCCTCGTTGATGGCGATGTTGGAAGCGTAGAGATACGTTCGATCATGCGCATCCCGAATGGGATTAAGTCTTCCTTTAAGTCCCGGAAGGTAGCCGGTCGCCTCGGGGAAGATAACGGCCCCGCCACCGGCAACTTCCTTCAGTTCGAGGGAGAGTGTACGTTCCGCTGGTGTCCAATCGTGCTCAATGTGTGCGGCGAAATCCTTCGCAGCCACGAATACCGTCATCGGAAGATAGGTGGAGTACAACTCGATACGTGCCTCTCCGTGTTCGTCGGTTGTTGAGCGTGTCCAAGTGTTGTTGGGAAACAGTGCCAGTATGTCGACGTCTGCCACCGGTTCGTGGTCGCAATACGCCGTGACAATGCCGGCGCGACGCTGCACCCGCCGAACTGTCGTGACGAATCCATCGGTGACGGCGAACTCGGGTTCCGGCAAGCCCGTCTCGACGCAGCGGCGGATCATGTCCAGCGTTCCGGTGCCCATCCGTTCGATGTATTCGGCAAGGTACAACGACTCCGCCAGCAAGGGGTTGCCGGGCACCGACCCGTGCGCGACACGCAGCTTCTCAAGTGTCAGCTGCGGCGACAACCTGCCCGGATTCCAGACTTCCAACCGGTCCGCGAAGAGCATCACCTGCACACTGCCGTGGCTCGTGTAGTCGCGATGCGCCACAGCGTTGACGATGGCCTCGGTCACGACGCTGGACTGTCTTTTTCTGGTGTGATCCGCAAAAAAGAAGATCGGCGGAATCGGGTGGAGGGAAGATTCTAGCGGCTGGACGGCGTCGAAGCGAACGCCGAGACAGTGGTCAGAGCCGCCGCGACTCGGGTCGCAGGACGTAGGACACAGCTACCACGGCCAGGATGAGTAAGGGAGGCGCGATGCCCGCCGGGGTCGGATCTCCCGCCGCGGCAAACGAGAACGCGGCTCCAATGAGGTCGAAACTGAATCCAGCGTAGGCCCACTCCTTGAGACGCGCGAAACCAGGTGCGAGAAGAGCGACGACTCCCAGGAGCTTGAGGATGCCGAGGAGCGTCATCAGATATGGCGGGTAGCCGAGGACTTCCATGATGGCTTGCTGCTGCTCGATACGCAGCAGGCTCGCGACGCCGTCGGCCGTCATGACCAAGCAGAACAAAGCGGTCGTCACCCAGTACCCAACGAGCTTCTTGTTCATCTTTACCCTCTCGACATCGCGAGCATTCTAGCAGCAGGCTGCTTTAAAATGCCTCTAGAAATCCATGGCCATCTACGAAGTGAGTGCAGACAAGTTGAGAAAGGGGTGCTTGCGCTGCTTGCTGTTGGTGATGTGTACGTATCCCTTTGCAAAAAAAGCGCTTACGCTCCATTTGGCGCGCAGCGAAGGTCGCAAGCGCTATTTTGGCTGTAATTTAATGCAGCGTAAAGTCTTAGCGTCATCTCACCAACACTTAATGGCGGAAGCACCCGCGCCTACGGAGCACCGCGCCAGCCCTCGACCCTACCGGGGACAGGGCGAATGACCAGCCAGACGCCGAGCGATCACGGTTATCGATTTCCGCTCGGATGGATTAAATGGAAGGGACAGGTCAGAAGCCAGCCCTGCGGCGCGAAATACCCTCGATTCTGCGCGGATTCCAAGGGCGTCTAAGCTGCTGATTTGTGGTCTATTTCTAAAGGGGCCGAGTTTTGGCACAGGACGGGGTTGCTACGTTTCTACCATCGGGAAGCCGCATAAGTATTTTGACCTCACGCGGATAGGATCATCCCCGGCGTACAGTACCCACACTGCAGCGCACCCATCTCGAGAAAGGCTTCCTGTACCGGATGAAGCTTGCCTTGGTTTTCCAGGCCCTCGATGGTGGTGATCTGTCTACCTACCGTGGCGCGAACCGGTATAAGACAGGACCGGATTGGGGAATCATCGAGCAATACCGTACAGGCACCGCATTGCCCCTCGCCGCACCCGTACTTGGCACCTGTGAGGTCGGTCTGCTCCCGCAATACACTCAGGAGGCTGGCGTCTGGGTCGGCGACGATGCGGATACGCGCCCCATTCACAAGAAGCTCTGTTAGCTTCGACATGAAAACCCTCTCGGTTGTGCTGAGCATACACCAGAACCTGTCGTGGGAGGATAACTGCAGAGCCCGTCGATGAACCCAACTCGGTCCGGACCCCGTCCTGTGCCAAAACTCGGCCCTTTTGAAATAGGCCACAAATCAGCAGCTTAGACGCCGTTGGAATCGGCGCAGAATCCAGGCTATTTCGCGCCGCAGGGCTGACTTCCGACCCATGGGCTGGCGGATGAATAAATAGAAGGCACAGCGGCGAAATCCTAAACGGCCGGTTGAAAGACGGGAAGGTCAAGTCCGCCGAGATCGTGTCGAAGTTTAGCCCGCCGAACTGCGAGGCTTCGATGTGGCTGCTCGCGCGGCGGTTCCCCGAGAGGTGGGGGGCACAAGCAAAAGGAGAAGCTCACGAAGGAAAGGCTCCCGATAGACAAGCCACTGTCATATTCTACAAACTGGATAAGAATGGACGTGTATGCGACTTAGTGCTCCCCTCCGATCCTCACTTTAGTAGCGAAATGCTGAAATCACCCGATTTTCTGCGGAGAGTTCAGAAGACGCTATCGGCGGCGAGGCATCCGCGTCCGACTGCATAGAGTTCGTGTCCGCCCCGTCTATCGCGGAGCACCCGTGGCCGAATCAAGGCGGATGACAACGATGGAGCCTGACCAGAAGCCCGCTGCGCCGGACGGTTCCCCCGCTGATGCTCAGGGTGCCGATTATGATGATGATGAAGGACACGCAACCGATGCACCGATGGGTGCTTCCGCAGTCAAGTGTTGGCGGCCGCCGCGTAACCTGTTCGCGTGCTAGAGTCTTAGCCTGATTTCGAGAGGCGCAGTTCTTTCGTCGATGCCGGCTGGGCTGAGTTTTGGCACAGGACGGGTTCGGTACAAGTGATTACGGTGCACTCTGGATCTCTACCCCTGAGTTGAGTAGAGCCGACTGAATTGACCCCGTCCTGTTCCAAGACTCAGCCCTGTGCCTCGTCGTGTCCAAAAATACGAACGAACTCACCACCTCGGGTCTTTGGGAAGGTGCAAACTGCTGACCCGCTGGGCGTTCGAATATTTGGACCAGACGCCGTTTGTGTTTTTGGACGCGACGACCCTCAAGTCCACTCCGGCGGCGGAGTGATCGTCTCCTGCGGCGTGCCACCGGGGTCTGGACGCCCCGTCCCTTCGAGTCGGCTGACTGCTCGAACACTCATGTCGTGGTCGCAGACGATCTGACAGGACAAGCGGACACCGGTCAAGCCCCGATCGGACAGTCGCTGCTTCTCAGCAGCCGTGAAGCGCTGGGGTTCTCCGTCGATGAATTCCACTCGACACGTCGTGCACTGTGCAAATCCGCCGCACGCGTGCATGATATCCACCTTGGCGTCGTGTTCGATGGCGTTCACGAGGCGCTTCCCTTCGGCGACCTCGAACATGCCATACCCTTCCACAGTTAGTTTTGGCATCTCGTCATTGTATGACAGCAGCACCGTCCGCAGTACTGCTAAATGAGGCGATTGTGCTCCGCAACAAGTCGGTCCAGGGTCCGCGATCTTCTTTTTTGCGGATTACAGCCGGCAGACCGGAGACTAATCGAGTTCGGTGCGCGCGGATGAATAAAGAGAAGGCACAGCTCCCGTGAACGGCTTGGCGGGTTGCTCCGTTTCTACCATCGGGAAGCCGCATGAGTATTTTGACCTCACGGGTTGGCGTCGCGCCCGTCAAGCTGCCCGCACGGAGCCCGGATTTGAACTCGTTTGCGGAGCGCTGGGTAAACTCACTCAAAGAGGAATGTCTCTCAAAGCTCATCCTGTTCGGCGAGAAGTCGCTCCGTCATGCGCTTAGGGAGTACGTCATCTACCATCACCGTGAGAGGAATCATCAAGGCAAGGAGAATCTGCTGCTGTTCTCAGCCAGCGACCCGTTACCTCGGTCCGAGCGCCAGGTGCGCTCCCGTGAACGGCTTGGCGGGTTGCTTACGTTTCTACCATCGGGAAGCCGCATGAGTATTTTGACCTCACGCCCGTTTCAGGGGGGCAGGTCAGTGAGACCACTCTTGATTACGATGCGGCAATGCCGCATAATTTAAGGTCTGTGCGAATCTTCGCCACCAGAACTTACGAGCGCGCCGTTCGCAAGCTCATGTCGGAAGTGGACCGCCAGAAAATGGAGGCGGCCATCGTTGCCGATCCCGACAGAGCGCCCTTGCTCCGGGGAACGGGAGGTATTCGCAAGTTACGTTGGACAGGATCGGGACGGGGAAAGCGAGGTGGAATCCGGACGATTTACTTCCATCACGCGGGACCGGAAGCAATCTACATGCTGACAGTCTATGCGAAGGCCGACCGTGATGACCTGACTCCAGTGGACAGGAAAATTCTGTCGCGGCTGGTGGCCGCGATCAAAAAAGAGGAGGCAATCCGATGACGAAGGAACGAACCCCGATGGGCCGGGAGGTAGAGGCAGCCTTGGGCGAGGTTCTTGCCCATGTGCGTGGCGAAGTGGACCTGCCGCGCCGCATTGTCGACGATCCCGCCGCAGAGCATATTCGTGCGCTACGGAAGCGTATGAAGTTGAGTCGCCAGAAGTTCGCGGACCGATTCGGCCTCGACGCGCGTGCCGTGCAGGAATGGGAACAGGGGCGCCGTGTTCCAGATCGCGCCGCCCGCGTCTTGTTAGCCGTCATCGACCGCGACCCCGAGGCGGTTGTGCGTGTGCTCAGCGAATAAGAGCGCATGGAAGAACGAGCCATGCAGAAAGAAGATGGAGACTGAAGGAGAGGAGGGTTGCCACGTTTCTACCGTCGGGAAGCCGCATGAGTATTTTGACCTCACGCCCACCCACCTTGGCAGCCATCTACGCCAGCGATCCAAGTCAACGCGTCCACCTACGCCCCGCTGCCTCCGTGCGCCAGCGAGCGTTTCCGGAGCACCAACTTGCCGAAGGCCAGCTCTGACGCTCCGAGACGACCCTAGGTGCCGGCCTGCGGTCTCAAGAAAACGAGTTACGAATCCTTGGTCTTGAGCTGTGCTTTGTTTTCTTGAATGAAGGCGCGGATGTCATCTGTCATCTCGAGCAGTTTCTCCCACTGCTCCTTATATAAGGTCACCGGGAAACGGCCCAGTCCGTAAACGGAGACGCCGCCCTTCTGGCTGACTTTGAGGGAGAGCTCTCTTTCACTGCGCTTCTTGAGCGTTTCATTCTCAGCTTGCAAGCGCTCCAGTTCTTTCTGCATTTCTTCCGGTGTCATGTCGCTCACGATTTGCCTCCGTGCTTTCGACTGTGTCGCCTCTATCCGATGGGTGCTTCCGCTGTTTACTGTTGGTGATGTGTACGTATCCCTTTGCAAAAGGGGCACTTACGCTCCATTTAGCGCGCGGCGAAGGTCACAAGCGCTATTTTGACTGTAACTTAATGCACTGTAAAGTCTTAGCGTCATCTCACCAACACTTGATGGCGGAAGCACCCTATCACACAGAACGGAACCCGTCTGGTCAAAATACTCGAACGCCCAGCGGGTCAGCAGTTTGCACCTTTCCAAAGGCTTCTTTGACCTTCCCCCGAACTTAGGTCCGACTCCAGCGTGAGGAATTTGGTGAATTATCGCCGTTGCTGGTTGTGCGTTCTATTTATTCATCCGCGCGCCCCGAACTTGATTAGTCTCCCACATCGACGGCTACCAACGTCTGAGCGAGGTTCTCGAACACGCGGAGGCTGCCGCCCGATCTGATACCCTAATGGCGGAGTGGAGGGCGCCGTTCTTTTTCCACGAACCTCGGGACACATCCCGAGTGAGCGTTCTTTACCCAACGGCGCGCAACTTTTGCCAATCTGGAGCGAGTCATGAGCAACGGCCTCATCGTACTGGGTCTCCTCGGCATCATCGCCACCATAGTTCTCGTGGCCATGGTTCTCGTACGCCAATCCCGCGCATTCGACAGTGCCGCCGGCACGGTGCGAGACGAGCTCAGGATGGGCCGCGAGGAAGCGCAGCAGACCGCCGCCCGGCTCCGCGAGGAACTGGTTGCCGGCCTCAAAGCCGGCGACGAGACGCTTGTCCGCTCGCTGAAGAGCATGGGCGCTCTTCAGCAGACCCAGCTCACCGGCATGACCACGCAGTTGAAGGATTTGACCGACTCGAGCCAGGCATCGCTCGAGCGCATCCGCGCGGCCGCCGAGTCTCAGGCCAAAGCACTCCAGGAGAGCAACGAAAAGAAGCTCTCGGAGATCCGCGCCAGCCTCGATGAGCGGCTCGGCGCAATGACAACCCAGCTGAAAGAGACGGCCGATGCAAACCACGCCACGCTGGAGCAGCTGCGCGGCCTGCTTGATGCGCGTGTCAAGGAACTGCAGCAAGGCAACGAGAAGAAGCTCTCCGAGATTCGGACAAGCCTGGATGAGAAGCTCGGCACGATGACAGCGCAGCTCAAGGAGATGACCGACTCCAACCACGCCGGCATGCGTCAGGTGCGCGATCTGCTAGATACACGCGTCAAGGAGTTGCAGGAGGGCAACGAAAGAAAGCTCGGTGAAATGCGCAAGACCGTCGATGAGAAACTCCACGACACACTTGAAAAGCGGCTTGGCGAATCCTTCAAGCTGGTCAGCGAGCGTCTCGAATCAGTCCATAAGGGCCTCGGTGAAATGCAGACCCTGGCAAGCGGCGTGGGCGACCTGAAAAGAGTCCTGAGCAACGTCAAGGCGCGCGGCACATGGGGTGAAGTCCAACTCGGCGCAATTCTTGCGCAGGTCCTCGCTCCGGGTCAGTATGAAAAGAATGTTCGTCCCGCACCCGACTCAACCGAGACCGTCGAATACGCCGTGCGCCTGCCAGGCCCGCAGGACGATCCAACCTCCTGTGTCTGGCTTCCCATCGACTCCAAGTTCCCGCAGGAAGACTATCTGCGCTTACAGGATGCTGCAGAAGCGGCCGACGCCGATGCAACGCTTAGAGCCATAGACGCACTCTCGCGCACGGTCAGAGCGGCGGCGAAGGCCATCAACGAGAAGTACTTGAAACCACCAGCCACGACCGACTTCGGGATCATGTTCCTTGCCACTGAAGGTCTTTACGCCGAAGTCCTCCGCCAGCCCGATCTCGTTGGTGAGCTCCAGCAACGCTATCGCGTTATGATCACCGGACCGACGACGCTGGCGGCGATCCTCACCAGCTTGCAGATGGGTTTTCAGACCATGGCCATCGAGCAGCGCGCCGCGCAGGTGTGGAGAATCCTGGGCGCCGTGAGAACCGAGTTCGACAAGTTCGGCGGCGTTCTCGATAAAGTCAGGCGCCAGCTCAACAGCGCCAGCCGCACGATCGAGCAGACGGGTGTTCGCAGCCGCGCGATGGAGCGAAAGCTTCGTACCGTCGAGCGGATGCCCGACGGCGAGGCCGCACGAATTCTCGAGCTCCCGGCGCTCACCGAAGAGATTGAAGCCGAGGACGCGGAACTCTCCGCCGAACTCGAACCACTCGACGATGAGGACGGCGCGGAGTCGACGTAGAAGCCGCACCCCCGCGCGGTCTCAGCGCCGCGGCGCGCCGCAGCGGGGACAGCGCGTCAGCGCCCGGTGCTCGAAGCCGCAGGACTCGCATCTGGTCGCCGGCCGCGACACTGGCCGCGTCGAACTCCCCGCCAGCGGCAGTGGGGCAGCGTCGGCTTTCCCGGCCCGCTGCCGGGTGTGCATCGTCAAAACTGCTCCGTCCACGAAATCAAGGACTTACGCTCCGCTTGAATTCCGGGCCGAAGACGGCGAAACTCCGCCGCTATGCTCGACGTTGTTGTCTTCCTCGTCTCACTTGGCGTCCGTGTCATTCGGGCGATGTGTCGGCGCCGCGCCGACCTGGTGTTGGAGAACGTCGCTTTGCGGCAGCAAGTGACGGCGCTGAAGAAAGAGCGCCCACGCCCACCGCTCGACGACACGGAACGGGCTTTCTGGGTTGCTCTTCGAGGTTCGTGGCCCGTGTGGGCGAGCCGCCTGCTCATCGTCCACGCGGACACCGTGGCCCGTTGGCATCGCGACCGATTCCGACGGTACTGGGCAAAGATCTCGCAGCGCCACCATCCCGGTCGGCCTCGGATTGATGCCGAGATTCGCCGCCTCGTCCGCACGATGGCGCAAGACGGCTGGGGGGCGCCACGCATCCATGCTGAGCTCACCAAGCTCGGTTTCATCATCTCCGAGAGCACGGTGTCGCGATACCTGCCGCGACATCCCGCGGAGCCCGACCAGCTGAAGCGATGGATGGCTTTCTTGCGCAACCATAAAGACGATATCGCCGCCATGGATCTGTTCACCGTGCCCACCGCGTCGCTCCGGCTGCTGTACGGCTTCTTCGTCATCGAGCACGGCCGTCGGCACATCGTTCACTTCAACGCCACGTTCCACCCGGACGTCTGCTTGGGTTATTCAGCAACTACGCGAGGCGTTTCCCTACGACACCGCTCCGAGATATCTCATCTTCGATCGCGACTTCATCTTTAACGCTGCGGTCATCGAGTTCATCAAGGCAACGGGCACAAAACCCGTTCGCACTTCGTTTCGCAGCCCATGGCAAAACGGAACCGCGGAGCGGTGGGTCGGCAGCTGCCGTCGCGAGCTCCTTGAGCACGTCGTGGTTCTCGGTGCATGTCATCTCATCCGGCTCGTGCGAGCTTACATCAGCTACTATCATGAGGACCGTTGCCACTTGGGGCTGAACAAGGACACACCGAGCTTGAGAACGGTCACGCACCGACCGTCTCCTACGGCGAAAGTAGTCGCACTGCCGCGAGTCGGTGGATTGCACCATCGATACGAGTGGCGAGAGGCAGCCTGAGTCAGCTTGGTCGCTCGCGTTACTCGGCCGGTCGCCGAGAAGTTCGTCCTCAGCACCTTCCCTCGCGCGCTGACCACGCTCTCCAGCATGTGCTCGAGGGCAGTCCGGGCCTAGAGTCCAGTCCCGGACAAATAATGATGATGGACAGGCAGTCAACGATGTCGTCGCTCGCCAACCGACGATGAGTCGAGCGAAGACGTCGATGACGAAGGCGACATACACGAAGCCGCGCCACGTGGCAACGTAGGTCAGGTCCGAGACCTAGAGCTCGTTCGGGCGTGTGGCGTTGAAGTCGTGCTCCACGAGGTCCATCGGGCGAGCGCCGCTCGAATCCGGCTTCGTCGTCTTGAATCGACGTTTACGGACCGCCCCCTGGAGACCCATTTCACGCATCAGACGGGCCACCGTACATCGAGCCACGTCGCGGCCCTCACAGCGAAGCTGACGCCAGACCTTGCGCACGCCATACACGTCAAAGTTGTCTTGCCGTACACGACGAATCTCGCCGCAGAGTTGGACGTCGCGCTTCGCTCTCGCTGACTGACTGGCGGCTTGGGCCCTTCTCTCGCGCTTTCTGCTCGTAATAGGTCGACGGGGCGATCGGGAGCATCCGGCAGATCGGCTCGACCCCGTCCTGTGCCAAAACTCGGCCCTTTTGAAATAGCCGATAAATCAACAGCTTAGCGTCTGTGTTTTGCGACCGGGCCAAGGGCTGTAGGCTCTACAATCGTCTGGACCGAGGGTGTTATCTTCAGCTCCATGATGACGTACCACGTGCGGTTCTTACTACTCGTTGTGGCTGGCTGGGTCAACCGCCAGCAGCAGGATGTGATTGATTACCTGCGAGAGGAGAACCGTGTGCTCCGAGCCGGGCTTCGGGGCAAGCGTCTCAGGCTCTCTGACGAAGAGCGGCGCAGGCTTGCCGTCAAGGCCCAGGCTTTGGGCCGCGAGGCGCTGGCCCAGATTGCGTCCGTTGCCACACCCGCTACGCTTGTGCGCTGGTACCGCTGCCTCATCGCAGCCAAGTACGATGGCAGCAAGAACCGGAGCCCAGGCCGACCTCCGACGGCGAAGGATATCCGTGAACTCATTGTGCGCGTGGCGCGAGAGAACCCGACGTGGGGATATACGCGCCTGCGGGGCGCACTCAAGAACCTCGGGCATGAACTCGGACGCAACACCATCAAGAGGCTCCTCGCCGAGCACGGTATCGCACCGGCTCCGGAGCGGGGCAAGAGCATGTCGTGGAGCACTTTCCTCAAGGCTCATTGGGGCACTATCGCTGCGACAGACCTGTTCACCGTCGAAGTTGTGAACCCGTTCGGGCTCGTCCGCTACCATGTCCTGTTTGTCATCGATATCGCCACTCGCTGCGTGTGCATCGGTGGGATGACCTCGGACCCAAACGGGGAGTGGAATGAAGCAGGTGGCAAGAAACCTCACTGACCTGTGGGATGGTTTCCTCCTTGGCAAGCGATACCTCATCCACGACCGGGACCCGCTATTCACCGAGGCAGTACAGTGGGCTGTTGAGAGATTCAGGCGTGAAGCCCCTCCGCCTTCCCGCCAATAGTCCGAATCTGAACGCATACGCGGAAAGATTCGTTCTCTCCATACGTCGAGAGTGTCTCGATCGCCTCGTACCTCTCAGTGAGCGACACCTGCGCACAGCGGTAACCGAATACGTAGTGCACTATCACACAGAACGGAACCACCAAGGTCTCGGCAACGAGCTCCTCACACCTCTGCCGGCAAGCGCGAATGACGCTGGCCCCATCGTGTCGCGAGAGCGACTTGGGGGCATTCTCAACTACTACTGCCGTGCCGCGTAGATGTTTGCTGGCGACGGTAGCCCCTCGGTGCGCTCGACCAGCGTAGCGTGGAAACAGCTTCAGGAACACGTTTCGATATTCGCTCTCGACTAGGTGGTCATCTGCATGGTGACGACCCGCCCGCCCAAGACGATTGTAAAGCCCACGGCCCTTGGCCCGGTCGCAAACACAGACACTAAGTTGCTGATTTATGGCCTATTTCAAAAGGGCCGAGTTTTGGCACAGGACGGGATGGTGTGCTGCTTTCAGCCATCGATTCGCATCCTTGCACCGCGCCAGCCCTAGACCCTACCGAGGTCGGGCTCTAAATCCATTCGGATCGATTAAATGGAAGGGACAGCCACTAGACCTTCATCGCCTGACGATTTTGCCGCCGACGGCGGCTTCACCGATGTTCAGGAGGTGATCCTTTATTCTGCGATAAGAATTCGCGATATCCATATAGGAGGTGCTGATCAATGGATCCACCGTTTCCTCGGACAATCGATTCCAGTGACGATCTCTGAGCTCTCTTATTTCATTGGTGATGTCGCGGCTTCTTCGACGAATCTCGGACAAGTAGTCAGCGGATGGATTCTCGAGACCCACATGGACGCCGTCGTAATAGCCGGCAATCAGGTCATGTAACCCCAGTAGCTCGTCTTGCTGTGGGCCCGTGAACCGCACGTCGGCCTCTCGCAATCGCAGATAGAGTTTGAGGACGTTCGAAACGTAGTCGCTCACCGATTCAAACTCGTCCGCCAACCTCAATTGAGCCCGCGCCCCCTCGGCAATGTCATGGCTCAGCTCTTCAGAAAGCAGGTCGGTCAAGAAGGTCGTGACCTCGATCTGAACGACGTCAATCGTATTCTCTTCCTCGAATATCTTGTCGGCCAGGCTTCGGTCGCTGCTATCGTCAGAAATCACTTGACGCAAATCGTTCAGCATGTCCCTCACATGTTGATCCGTCCGCTGAATCTCATGGCGCGATTGCTCGATCGCGGTCAACGGCGAGCTGACCAGATTGGAATTCAGATGGGTCAAATTCGCTCTTGGAGGTTTGGGCTTGTCTTTGACGAGTCTCTTTAGCACGCTCGCGATGGGCGTCACGAAAGGAAGGAACAGGAGCGTGGCGAGCACATTGAACGTGGTGTGTACCGTGGCGATCCCCGCCGTCATGTAAGGAAAGCTTCCCTCCACGTCCTGGATATTCGGATCCACACCGCCCAGGATAACGTTCTGGATGAAAGGCAGGTATACAGGAAGAAACAGGGCCGTGCTCACGGCTACGCCTGAAACGTTGAAGAGAACGTGGAAATAGGCGGTACGTTTCGCGTTGATGTCGTCCGCCCCGAGCGACGCCAAATAGGCCGTAATCGTCGTGCCGATATTTTCGCCCAGCACCAAGGCCCCGGCAGTTTGAAAATCGATCACGCCCGTATTGGCGAGGGCTATCGTTATCCCCAAAGTGGCGGACGAAGACTGAACGATGAGCGTCACGACGCAGCCCACGAGGGCAGATTTCAGGACACCGAAGTAGTCGACCGCCTCGAACAGATGGAACAAGGCGGCGAAATCGGGAAGGTCTCGAACGGGCGCGAAACCGTCCTTCATGAGCTCGAGACCAAAAAAGACCATCCCGATCCCGAGTATCGAAAGCGCCGAGTAACGCGGCTTTTCGGCCTTGAGGAAAAGCCACCCGAAGGCAGCCAGTCCGAGCAGCGGAAGGCCGTATTGCCCGATCTTAAGCGCCAATATCCATCCGGTGATGGTCGTGCCGATATTGGCGCCGATGATGACGCCGATGGCTTCGGTGAGCACCATCAATTCACTATTGACGAGACCGATCACCATGACCGAGGTGACGGAGCTCGATTGAACGAGGGTCGTGATGAAAAGCCCGATGCCCACCGCCAGGAATCGGTTGGACGTGACCAGTCTGATCAAGCGTCTGATTCGGGAGCCGGCGATGACTTGAAGGCCCTGCTGCATGAACTTCATGCCGAGCAAGAAAATGCCCAGGCCGCCGACTACGTGAAAACCCATATCCAGTATCAAATCAACGTTCATAACGGTACTGTCAAGTTGGTGTCATTGTAGCCAGACTGGTCCCTGTTGACTGTTGCGCTTCGCGATTTCGTCAGGCACACGTTACCTCGCGCCAAGCAATGAAAGCGCGGCCTCTTAGCTCCCGATGATGACGGGCTTGCAACAAATGCCGTCCGACGCGAAAGCGGTTTTGAACGAGTCCATGCACGGTCAAGAATCGTTGCGCTTGTCCCAGAGATTTAAACTTCCGCATCTGTCAGAAAGACCG
The DNA here is from genome assembly GCA_965219415.1 of Candidatus Marinacidobacterales bacterium. Lineage (GTDB taxonomy): Bacteria > Acidobacteriota > Vicinamibacteria > Marinacidobacterales > DATDRI01 > CBDCNP01. The sequence goes on along the minus strand of CBDCNP010000002.1, from coordinate 3,024,143 downwards.
CTCGGCTCAGCTCTGCCGAGCAACATGGCGAACAGCACCTGAAGACTCGTGTAGTGAACGACATCGTTAGTATCCTTGGGGTCGACATTGTGCTGCGACAAGAGAGTGCCTTTGACTTCCTTCATGGCATCACGAAGGGCAGGTCTAATGACCTGCCTGATGTAGTCTATGCCGACTCGAGGGCTGGCGTTAAGATAGGCGTGGCTGCCGCGAATGGCGCGCTTCAAGTTCTCACTGTTAGCGGTCATATGTTCGTGGCACACTCAGCCTGGCTGCGTTGTCGTTGAACGCATCAGTTGTCGTTCGGTTCAAATTCCAGTCGCCTTAACGTCTATTCGAGGCGGAGCGACGAGAGAAAATCCTCGACGCTCGCTTCCCATTTCGCCACCGTCGCTTCGGGCCCGCGCCTCCTTCAGCAATGGCAGCGATCATCCGGTATCCAGGACGGTTGTTGCGCTGCGGCGCTCCCGGCCTTACCGGAGCAACGAACGTCCCGCGCATGTCTGCGACAGTGAGCTTGAGTCCGTTCACGGTGCGCTCGGTGATGGTCGCTCTGTCGCGCGTGCTCGAGCCGTCCGGTTGCTCGAACTGGCCGAACCAACGCGCGAGGTTGGCTTCGACACCGCCTCCAGACCCCTCACCGAAATAAAAGATCACGACTTCGGCAGGAGCGTCGTCGCCGGTGAGCTCCCAAACGGCGACGCGCATCGAAGAAGACGACGGCTTCGACACCCACTCCGCCGGGGCGTCAAAACCTAAACCAAAAGCAACGAGTACGGCCGCTATCAAGCTCACGGTGCGAGATCTGCTCCTCCGTGAAACGGGTTCGTTTCATGACCGCTCCTCTTCACGGTCATTATCTCGGTTCCGATTCTAACTCAGATTTGAACCAGTTTTCGGGGGACAGGTCACCACTCGCTCAAGACGTTCGTCACAATCCACGGAACGCTCAACTCGCGGTAAGTCCTGTGCCTTCTATTTATTCATCCGCGCGCCCCGAACCTGATCGGTCTCCGATCTGCCGGGACTATGCCTGCATGATTTCGTCGTTTGTTCGTGCTCGGCCCTGGGCACGGCCGCAAACCAGACTCTAAGTTGCTGATTTATGGGCTATTTCAAAAGGGCTGAGTTTTGGCACAGGACGGGGTGCTGGCTGCTGCCGTTCGTGAAATGCCGATCCGCTGGTCCGATGATGAGCTCATCTGTGCGGACGCGGTCCGCCTTGCACTTGCGCTCGACAGGCCGGTCTACGATTGCGTTTACTTGGCGCTCGCGCATCGCATCGGCGCCACGCTGGCGACGGCTGATACGCGCTTCGCGAATGCCGTGGCAGCGACCGAGCACGGCAGCGCGGTGGCGATTCTAGAGGACTTGGTGATGGGTCCAGAGTGATGGCCGACGCGGCGATGATTGATTCCGCATGCCGGAAACGGCGGAGAAATGACCAAGACACCCAGCAGGGAGCTGTGCTTTTCAAAAAGTCGATCCAGCGTTGATTGCGCCATTTTAGACCTGCTTATGGTCGGGTGCTTCTGGTCGATCTTCTTTTTTGCGAATCACAACCGGCACTTGGCGAAAGCCGCCGGTAACAGCTACTCCCCTTACCCCGTCCTGTGCCAAAACTCGGCCCTTTTGAAATAGCCTATAAATCAACAGCTTAGAGTCTGTGTTTTGCGACCGAGTCAAGGGCCGTGGGCTTCACAATCGTCTGGCCCGAGGGTGTTATCTTCGGAGCCATCATGACGTACCACGTGCAATTCTTACTGCTCGTTCTGGCTGGATGGGTCAACCGCCAGCAGCAGGATGTGATTGATTACCTGCGAGAGGAGAACCGTGTGCTCCGAGGCGGGCTTCGGGGCAAGCGTCTCAGGCTCTCGGACGACGACCGGCGCAGGCTCGCCGTCAAGGCTCAGGCTTTGGGCCGCGAGGTGCTGGCCGAGATTGCGTCCGTTGCCACACCCGCTACGCTGCTGCGTTGGTACCGCTGCCTCATCGCAGCCAAGTACGATGGCAGCAAGAACCGGAGTTCAGGCCGACCTCCGACGGCGAAGGACATCCGTGAACTCATTGTGCGCGTGGCGCGAGAGAACCCGACGTGGGGATATACGCGCCTGCAGGGCGCTCTCAAGAACCTCGGACATGAACTCGGACGCAACACCATCAAGAGGATCCTCGCCGAGCACGGTATCGCGCCAGCCCCGGAGCGGGGCAAGAGCATGTCGTGGAGCACCTTCATCAAGGCTCATGGGGGCGCTATCGCTGCGACAGACCTGTTCACCGTCGAGGTGGTGAACCCGTTCGGCCTCGTCCGCTACCATGTCCTGTTTGTCATCGATATTGCCACTCGCTGCGTGTGCATCGGTGGGATAACGTCGGCCCCCAACGGGGAGTGGATGAAGCAGGTGGCAAGAAACCTCACTGACATGTGGGATGGTTTCCTCCTTGGCAAGCGATACCTCATCCACGACCGGGACCCGCTATTCACCGAGGCGGTACGTGGGCTGTTGAGAGATTCAGGCGTGAAGCCCCTGCGCCTTCCCGCCAATAGTCCGAATCTGAACGCATACGCGGAAAGATTCGTTCTCTCCATACGTCGAGAGTGTCTCGACCGCTTCGTACCTCTCAGTGAGCGACACCTGCGCACAGCGGTAACCGAATACGTAGTGCACTATCACACAGAACGGAACCACCAAGGCATCGGCAACGAGCTCATCACACCTCTGCCGGCAAGCGTGAAGGACGCTGGCCCCGTCGTGTCGCGAGAGCGACTTGGAGGCATTCTCAACTACTACTACCGTGCCGCATAGATTGTCGTCGGCGACTGTCGCCCCTCGGTGGGCTAGACCGGCGTAGTGTGGAAACACAGCTTCAGTAACACGCTTGGATATTCGCTCTCGACCAGGTGGTCGTCTGCATGGTGACGACCCGTCCGCCCAAGACGATTGTAGAGCCTACGGCCCTTGGCACGGTCGCAAACACAGACACTAAGCTGCTGATTTATCGGCTATTTCAAAAGGGCCGAGTTTTGGCACAGGACGGGATGTCGAGTTCCGCCGAAGGGCCGCAGATGTAGTCCTCAAGCCAAGGGAAAAAATGACGGACGATTTGACGTTGCTTGCGCAGCTTCTTTTTGAGAACAGCCGCGGACCAAACCTGGAGCGAGAATCCCTCCTGCTCCAGTCTGGCGCGTTGCTTGAGCCTCTCGTCGTGCAACTGTGTCCGCCGCGTGTCGGCGGCCAGGAATAGAATGAATGTTCGGATGCCCTCCCTTCTCCAATGGGCAGCATGCTTTAGGAAATCATCGCAGGCCTCCCTCACTAGCGCCTCATCGCAGGATTGATGACTCTTGCATTGTCCGGCCCCCAGCGAGCCGTCCTTGTAATCAATCAGTAGATCGACTCCAAATTGGCTTTGCCCGAGCGTTCCGTAGCGCTCGGCGCTTGTGACGTTATCTTCCTCCTGCACCAATTCTCGACACAGGTCCTCAAAGACGTCATGGCCGATTTCGTGAAACCGCGGTACCATGCCGGGCCTCAGTGGAGGAGTCATCATCTTTGCGTGTGCATCGTCAAAACTGCTCCGCCCACGAAATCAAGGACTTACGCTCCGCTTGAATTCTGGGCCGAAGACGGTGAAACTCCGCCGCTATGCTCAACGTTGTTGTCTTCCTCGTCTCACTTGGCGTCCGTGCCATTCGGGCGATGTGTCGGCGCCGCGCCGACCTGGTGTTGGAGAACGTCGCTTTGCGGCAGCAAGTGACGGCGCTGAAGAAAGAGCGCCCACGCCCACCGCTCGACGACACGGAACGGGCTTTCTGGGTTGCCCTTCGAGGTTCGTGGCCCGTGTGGGCGAGCCGCCTGCTCATCGTCCACGCGGACACCGTGGCCCGTTGGCATCGCGACCGATTCCGACGGTACTGGGCAAAGATCTCGCAGCGCCGCCATCCCGGTCGACCTCGGATTGATCCCGAGATTCGTCGCCTCGTCCGCACGATGGCGCAAGACGGCTGGGGGGCGCCACGCATCCATGCTGAGCTCACCAAGCTCGGTTTCATCATCTCCGAGAGCACGGTGTCGCGATACCTGCCGCGGCGTCCCGCGGAGCCCGACCAACTGAAACGATGGATGGCTTTCTTGCGCAACCATAAAGACGATATCGTCGCCATGGATCTGTTCACCGTGCCCACCGCTTCGCTCCGGCTGCTGTACGGCTTCTTCGTCATCGAGCACGGCCGTCGGCACATCGTTCACTTCAACGCCACGTTCCACCCGACGTCTGCTTGGGTTATTCAGCAACTGCGTGAGGCGTTTCCCTACGACACCGCTCCGAAATATCTCATCTTCGATCGCGACTTCATCTTTAGCGCTGCGGTCATCGAGTTCATCAAAGCAACGGGCACAAAACCCGTTCGCACTTCGTTTCGCAGCCCATGGCAAAACGGAACTGCGGAGCGGTGGGTCGGCAGCTGCCGTCGCGAGCTCCTCGAGCACGTCGTGGTTCTCGGTGCATGTCATCTCATCCGGCTCGTGCGAGCTTACATCAGCTACTATCACGAGGACCGTTGCCACTTGGGGCTGAACAAGGACACACCGAGCTTGAGAGCGGTCACGCACCGACCGTCTCCTACGGCGAAAGTCGTCGCACTGCCGCGAGTCGGTGGATTGCACCATCGATACGAGTGGCGAGAGGCAGCCTGAGTCAGCTTGGTCGCTCGCGTTACTCGGCTGGTCGCCGAGAAGTTCGTCCTCAGCACCTTCCCTCGCGCGCTGACCACGCTCTCCAGCATGTGCTCGAGGGCGGTCCGGGCCTAGAGTCCAGTCCCGGACAAATAATGATGATGGACACCCTGAAACGAGTTGAGGTCATCTCTTTTTGCGGATAGATTGGTGTGTGACCAGGCAGAATTAGAGCCGCGCTTGACGAGGAGAGGGCCACGAGCTTTTTGATCACGTCCACAAGAGCTAATTATACTTGGGAAGTATGGCCAATTGATCGGCAAGAGGTTTTTCCAAGAAGAGGTTGAATTCGGCGGAGAAATCCGCCGATGACATCCCAAAGGTTTTTTTGGAAAGCTCCTTCCCACCCAAGTCGTGGGGTCAGGTCAGGTGGGCGTGCCGACCAGGGCGCGGGCCATACGGCGAGGTTGGAGACGTTCCGGCTGGCCGCAATGTGGGAAACGTTCATGGAACTGTGGCGACCTAACCAGAGGAGATAAAGATGGCGATGCACGATGTGACCTTCGAACTGCCGGCACGAAGTTTAGGCCGCAGCGATGTGAAGTTTCAGATCAAGCGCGATGGTGAAATGTTCGGAACTATGACGATATCGAAAGGATCCGTGGTTTGGTTTCCCAAGGGTGTTTCCTACGGCTGCCGCATGAATTGGAAACAGTTCGATGAATTGATGCAGATGAAAGCCAGGCAAGTCGAAAAGCGATGACCACCGGATGTCACGCGCCTGAATTAGCACAAGGACCGGAAACGCCGGGCGGCGCTTGTAGCGCACAGATCATCATCGAGCTGAATAGACTATGCCTGGCTCAAGGCCATCAAGAACGAGCCGAGGAGCGACGAGGAATAGGATTGCTCTCAAGCGTTGCCGGACCCTGATTGAGGGCGAATCCGAGACAAGTCAGGACATCAAGGAGGCCCAAGTCTACCTGGACCAGAACATGCTGGCCCGCTACGTCGCGGTCAGCCCCGCGCCTCGATTCTGGATCGGTTGTGCCTTCTATTTATTCATCCGCGCGCCCCGAACTTGATCGGTCTCCGGTCTCCCGGGACCATGCCTGCATGATCTCGTCGTTTGTTCGCGCTCGGCCCTTGGCACGGCCGCAAACACAGACACTAAGTTGCTGATTTATGGGCTATTTCAAAAGGGCCGAGTTTTGGCACAGGACGCGCTCCTGAAGCAGCAGATCATTCGTCGGTAGCGACGGCCACTCTAGGTGGGCGGCGCGGGCCGAGCTCTCGCTCAAGCCTTTCCTTCTCAGGGTGTTTCCGCCATCAAGTGTTGGTGGCTGCCGCGTAACCCGCTCGTGTGCTAGAGTTTGGGGCCCGATTTCGAGAGACGCAGTTCTTTCGGCGATGCGGGCTGGGCTGACCACACGGTGCCTGACGTTCAGAGACGCCTTCGTGTGCACGCCAACATCCTTATTAGTGGCGTTCGCCGACACAGGCAGGCCAGCTGACACTAGCATTCAAACACGGCGTAGCAACACTTGATGGCGGAAGCACCCAGCTGCTGTTCGCCGTGGTACGTTGGTCCGTCGTCGTCACCTATTTGGTAACAATTATGGTTGAAGCCACAGCCCGACACCGAGTGATCGCGTTGGTTCTCTACGCGATCACCTTGATGGTAGTTCATTATTTTGTGGTCCAACCAAGCTTTCTTCCGTCTGCGAAAGTTCTATGGTTCTACAACGGAACCGCGAGCCTGCTCTTCGGTAGCCGATTGCTGAATCCGCACTTCACTCCGCCATCCGGCGCGGCCACCAATGGCTTTTTCGTTATCCTTGCGATGCTAGCCGCGTCATTGGCAATCACTCCAGCCTCGGCTGACGTTGCAGTTGTCGTAATCGTAGGTCTGTTCGGTGCTGTCGTGCTGCTCACATCCATCTTTGTCCTGTTAGTTCGGGCCCCCGCTGGACTAAGGGCGCGGCCGTGGTTGATTGGGCTCGACAAGATAGTGCGCACACTCGGCAGCCCGACGGTGATTTACACGACCGTGATCCTCGCCGCTGTTTGGCTGTTCCACATTGAGCGACCGATGGAAGTCTTCGCTATCCTCGGGACGTGGACAGTGATTGTGGCGCTTGGCCCGGTCGAGGGGGCACTGCGGCTTTTGCGTATCGTACACGGTCTGGTGGCAAGAAAGTGGTCGAGCGGTATCGTCGGCGTGATCGCTGCGCATCAGTCCCCCGGCATAGTGCTAATTCGACAACCTGATGCTGGCAGCGTAGAAAGCGGCACGCCTCTCCTTATCTTGGACGACCATGGTTCGCAGACACTGGCCGTTGCCCTCAACTATGTGGGTCGCGACGAAGGCAATCTGCTTCGGTCGCTCACATTTCCGGTGCCAGCGAACCTTCAGCCGAGAATCGATGAATCACTCGCTGCGGTTGGCGTCGGAGTTGCCGTCGGTCTTGAGATTTCAGAACGTGACGCTCACGATATTCCGGATAGTGATTCCGCCTCGATCTTGAAACGCATGGGACAGTTTTGTGGAATTGTGGACGAAGGAACCACGCTCGAATCTCTGCAGTTCGAGGTTATCGAGGATCGTGATCTAGCGGAGGGGTGCTTGGTCGAAGCTGAGATAGCTGGTGAGCCAGTACTATTTCAGGTGATTGAAGGAATCACGCGTGAGGAGATCGTCCAACAGAAAAACAAGTACGGGTATGCCAGAGCCAGAGCACGAAAGATCGGCCGTTGGAACCCTGATGCGACGAAGTTCGAAGCTGCCAGGTGGCTGCCTCGCATAAACGCACCTGTTCTGCTTAAGGGGACCGAAGAAACAGCGACGACAGTGGAAGCTGTCGGACATTTACCCGGCACGGCCTACACGGTCGGAATCGACATATCGGAAGCAGTAACCCACAACACGGCGATCTTGGGCGTCCTCGGAATCGGTAAGAGCTTCCTGGCCATAGAACTTGTCGAGCGGATGATTGCAGCCAGCATCAAAGTCATCTGCCTCGATCTTACCAATCAATACGCTGAGCAACTGCCTGACTTTCTCGACTCGGACTATGAGAAACAGAAATTTAGCGAATTGAACGCAACTGGTGGCCGAGGAGCATCACATCAAGACAAAGAGGAGGGCGGCACCAAGAAGGAGTTCAAGGCAAAGGTGGCTGAGCAACTGCGTGAGTTTCTGGACCCTAACAGCGGCAGGTACCTTCGCGTGTGTAGCCCCACCCAATACGATGTCTGGCAGCAGACCGGAGGGCAATATCAGGGGTCTGCTGCGATGGCATCTCTGACACCGTGTGAGATAACGGCCATTATTTCGGAGTGCGCCCTTGAGATCGCCCAGGAGATGGGCATGACTGATACGGCCCGAATTTGCCTCGTATACGAAGAGGCGCACTCCCTGGTCCCGGAGTGGCACTCAATCGCGGCGGAGGGCGATAAAGCAGCCACGGCAGCAACTGCGCGCGCAATTCTTCAGGGGCGGAAATACGGCTTAGGGTGTCTCTTGGTTACCCAGCGGACCGCGAACGTCACAAAGACGATTCTGAACCAGTGCAACACAATCTTCGCAATGCGAATCTTCGACGACACGGGAAAATCTTTTCTGTCGAACTATATCGGCGGGGACTACGCCTCTGTTTTGTCCAGCTTGGAGGCGCGGCATGCCGTTGTGTTCGGTAAATCATCGACTTGCCACAATCCTGTTCTCATTCGACTAAACGACCGCATGAACTTCTTGAATACATTCCGTCAGGAAAATTCACCTAGGCCGTTACCCGTGAAGGAAAAGTCGGTGGAACCCGTCGTTCCTTCCGATGAGGTGCCTTCTGAAAGTTGAGATCAGCAGTGCTGTTCGTACGATCCTTCTGGAGTGGGGAGAGCGAACGTTCGACACGTCTGTAAATACCGGGGGCATTCAAGGGGTCCGGCTAGCCAGGTGACTTTCTCCCTGCCATGCTTGGGCATGATGAGAGCCCTCCGAGTTCGCCAGACCTACGACCATAGGCTGCGTGATGCCATCGCCGCGACGGGTAATGCGGACCTGTTCCTGAACGTCGCGATCTCGGCATCGACCCGACGCACGTGGGCGCGGCTATTTCAGGCGGCTCGCCCACACGGGCCACGAACCTCGAAGGGCAACCCAGAAAGCCCGTTCCGTGTCGTCGAGCGGTGGGCGTGGGCGCTCTTTCTTCAGCGCCGTCACTTGCTGCCGCAAAGCGACATTCTCCAACACCAGGTCGGCGCGGTGCCGACACATCGCCCGAATGGCACGGACGCCAAAGTGAGACGAGGAAGACAACAACGTCGAGCATAGCGGCGGAGTTTCGCCGTCTTCGGCCCGGAATTCAAGCGGAGCGTAAGTCCTTGATTTCGTGGGCGGAGCAGTTTTGACGATGCACAGGAGGTCGAGGACCGCATCTACAACATCAAGGACTTCGACCGCACGCTGGTCCTGGATGAGCGGACCAAGCTCGTGGCCCGAAAGGTCACGGCGTTCTTGAAGGAAAGTGGAGACCGTTTTCAGAAAGCGATCGTTTTCTGTGTCGACCAGGAACATGCTGCTCGCGTGCGCCAGGCACTCATCAACGAAAACGCCGACCTGGTGGAAAAGAACCACCGCTACGTCATGCGCATCACCGGCGCCGACCTTGAGGGGCAGAAGCAACTCAGCAACTTCATCGACCCGGAATCCAGATACCCCGTGTTGGTCACGACATCACGGCTGCTATCGACCGGTGTCGATGTGCAGACTTGCCGGCTCATCGTGCTCGAACGCGAGGTCGGCTCCATGACCGAGTTCAAGCAGATCATCGGGCGGGGGACGCGCGTACATGAGGACACCCGCAAGTTCTACTTCACCTTGATGGATTTTCGGGGCGCAACCACCTATTTCGCGGACCCGGATTTCGACGGCGAACCGGTGCAGATATACGAACCGGGTGACGGCGACCCCATCCTGCCGCCCGAAGATACTTCGCCCACCGTCGCCGGCGATGACCCCATACCGCCGGAACCGGGCGATGACGAAACCGGCGTTGACAAACCGCCCGACATCACCGTGCCGAATACCAGTGGAGTGCGCAAGGTCTATGTGGACGGCGTCGCCGCGACCATCGTCGCCGAAAGGGTGGAATATCTCGATGAGAACGGCAAGCTCGTCACCGAATCCCTGCGCGACTTCACCAAAAAGGCGCTGAGGAAGCACTTCGTCGGCCTCGACGACTTCTTGAAGCGCTGGGAAGCCGCCGAACGCAAGCAGGCGATCGTCGAGGAGTTGGAGGCCGGGGGTTTGCCGCTCGACCTCATCGCCTTGGAATTGGGCAAGGACCTCGACCCCTTCGACCTCATCTGCCATGTCGCCTTCGACGCTAAGCCGCTGACCCGGCGCGAGCGGGCCGACAGCGTCAAGAAGCGGAACGTGTTCAACAAGTACGGAGACCAGGCCCGCGCTGTGCTCGACGCGTTGCTCGCCAAGTACGCCGACGAGGGTGTGTTCAACCTCGACGATGTCACCGTGCTGCGCATCCCACCTTTCACCCAACTCGGCACGCCGGTGCAGTTGGTCGAGGTCTTCGGCGGGAGAGCGGGTTTCATCGAGGCCGTCCACGAGCTTCAATCGGCCCTTTATCGGGAGACTGCTTAGCCCATGTCCGTCCGTACCCTTGTCAAATCCATCCAGAACATCATGCGCCAGGACACCGGCGTTGATGGCGACGCCCAGCGCATCAGCCAGTTGTGCTGGATGTTCTTCCTCAAGATCATCGGTGATCAAGACCAGGAACTAGGATTGATGCGGCCCGGCTACGCCTCGCCGATCCCCAAGCGCTACCAATGGCGCGCTTGGGCGGCGGACCCCGAGGGCATCACCGGTGAAGAACTGCTTGCCTTCATCAACGACGACCTGTTCCCGGCCTTTAAGAACCTCCGGATGACCGGGCATCTCGGCGACCGACGCCGCGTCGTCCGCGCCGTGTTCGAGGACGCCCACAACTACATGAAATCCGGTCAGTTGATGCGCCAGGTGGTCAACAAGATCAACGGGGTCGATTTCAACAACCTGACCGAACGCCAGCATTTCGGAGACATCTACGAGCAGATTCTCAACGACCTGCAATCGGCGGGCAACGCCGGCGAATACTATACGCCCCGCGCCGTCACCGCCTTCATGGTCGACCGTATTGACCCGAAGCTTGGCGAGAGCTTGCTCGATCCCGCCTGTGGCACCGGAGGATTCCTCACCTGTTCGCTGCGTCACATGCGCGAGCGCTACGTCAAGCGACCTGAGGATGAGCAGAACATGCAGGCGGCGTTGCGCGCAGTGGAGAAAAAGCAGCTTCCGCACATGCTCTGTGTCACCAACATGCTACTGCATGGCATCGAGGACCCGAGCTTCGTCCGCCACGACAACACCCTGGCCCGTCCCTATATCAGCTGGGAGCGGAAGGACCGGGTGGACATCGTGCTTACCAATCCACCCTTTGGCGGCAAGGAGGAGGACGGCATCGAGTCGAACTTCCCGCAACATTTCCGCACGCGGGAGACAGCAGACCTGTTCCTCGCTCTCATCATTCGCTTGTTGAAGCCGACTGGTCGCGCCGCCGTGGTGCTGCCCGACGGCTCGCTATTTGGCGAGGGCGTCAAGACACGCCTCAAGGAACATCTGATGGAGGAGTGCAACCTCCACACCATCGTCCGCCTGCCCAATTCTGTGTTTCGGCCCTATGCCTCCATCGGCACTAACCTGCTGTTCTTCGAAAAGGGCGAGCCAACCGGGGACATCTGGTTTTACGAACATCTCGTGCCAGAGGGCCAGAAGGCCTACTCCATGACCCGGCCGATCCGGCTGGAGCATTTGCAAGGTTGCATCGATTGGTGGGGTGGGAGGGACCGTGAGGGCCGGAAGGAGACGGAGCGTGCCTGGAAGGTGACGGCCGATGGGGTCAAAGCGCGTGGCTACAACCTCGACATCAAGAACCCGCACGTGCAAGGCGACGACCACGGCGAGCCGGAGGAACTGCTGAAGGAACTGACTGCTGCCGAGGCTGAAACGGCGGCCTTGCGCGACCGCTTGAAGGCGATCCTGGCCGCGGCGCTCATGCGATGAACGCCGATCGATTGCTGGCCCATTACGAACGGATCGCCGACGCTCCGGATGCGATTGTGCGCTTTCGCCGCTTCATTCTCGATTTGGCGGTGCGCGGCAAGCTGGTGGAGCAGGACCTGAACGACGAACCGGCGTCGAAACTGTTGAAACGGATCGCGTCGGAGAAGGCGCGGTTGGTGAAGACGGGGAAGATCAAGAAACAAAAGATAATTCCAACTCTTCTTGGACAAGACATGCCATGCCCATTGCCTGTCAATTGGCGGTGGAGCCAAATCGCAGAAATCGGCGTGTTAAGTCCTCGAAACAATGTAGACGATGACGTTCAATCTTCATTTGTTCCGATGCCGTTGATTGCGTCTGGATACGGTTTGCCAATTGAGCATGAAGTTCGGCAATGGGGTGAGATCAAGAAAGGGTATACCCACTTCGCCGAAGGTGATGTCGGCCTGGCAAAGATCACACCGTGTTTCGAGAACGGGAAATCGGCAGTTTTTCGGAACTTGACTGGTGGGCTCGGAAGCGGCACCACCGAATTGCATATTGTTCGCCCGCTTTTCGTCGATCCTGATTACATTCTGATTTTTCTGAAATGCTCTCATTTCATTGAAGCTGGCATCCCCAAGATGACCGGCACAGCAGGCCAGAAGCGTGTGCCTACTGAGTATTTCGCTAACTCATCTTTCCCGCTCCCGCCCCTCACCGAGCAGCACCGCATCGTGGCCAAGGTCGACGAACTAATGGCACTCTGCGACCGGCTGGAGGTGGCGCGCGCCGAGCGGGAGGCGACGCGCGACCGGCTTGCAGCGGCGAGCCTCGCCCGACTCAACGCGCCCGATCCCAACCCGTCGGTGTTTCAGGGCCATGCCGCCTTCGCGCTCGAAAACTTCGCTCCGCTCACCACCCGCCTCGACCAGATCAAGGGCCTGCGCCAGACCATCCTCAACCTCGCCGTGCGCGGCATGCTGGTGGAGCAGGATCGAGCGGACGAACCGGCGTCGGAACTGTTGAAGCGGATTACTGCAGAGAAGGTGGGGGGGAGAAAGAAGACCAAACCGACGACCAACCTGACCAGTTCAATTACAGGATGGGATGTGCCACAGGGATGGGTGATTATCGATCTCCAATCCGTGTGTGCGTCGATTACCGATGGAGACCATCTTCCACCGCCGAAGACCGAGAGTGGAATCCCTTTCCTGGTAATCGGTAACGTCCGTAGCCAAACGATTGAGTTCGCAGGGTCACGATTCGTGTCGCCGGAATACTACGAAGCCCTTGACCCGATTCGCCGCCCAAGAAGTGGTGACCTTCTTTACACCCTGGTTGGGTCGTATGGGATACCCATCGTTGTCCGTGACGATCAACCTTTCTGCGTTCAGCGCCACATTGGAATATTGCGGCCGTCCAAACTCATTGATGTGTTGTTCTTGGCTCGTGCGATGGAAAGCCGTCTGGTATTCGAGCAAGCAATCGCTTGTGCGACAGGCATCGCACAAAAGACCGTTCCGCTTTCTGGTCTCCGGCGTCTCTTGATCCCGCTCGCACCCCTCGCCGAACAACACCGCATCGTCGCCAAGGTCGATGAACTGATGGCGCTTTGCGACCGCTTAGAGGCGAACATCGCCACCGGTGACAACACCCGCTGCCGCCTGCTTGACACCCTCCTACACGAGGTGCTGTCGCCGGTTGCGGATCAATAGTTTGTGGCGTAGCGATCCCGCTGATGGTTCGAAGATAGAGACATGATAACCGAACGAAGGGAACTCGAGAGCCACGTGATGACGAAGTGGAGGAGCGCCGTTTTTTTCCACGGACCTCGGCACGCATTCCCGGGGTAGTTCAATGAACGACCCTCATGTAGTCGCATTGCTTTACCAAATCGAGCATGGTCGGTGGGTTGATTATGGTGAGGCGAAGCCAATCGATCACGAAGAGACAGGTTTTCGTGTCGAGATCGCGAATGAGCAAGTGTGCTTTGAATTCAAGGAACACTACGAGACGAAAGACGCTGCACGGGAAGCCATTGAAGACTACATCCGCGTTTGGGAGTTCGACGCTAGCCTTCGGGAAGGGCCGAACCATTTCAAGTTAAAGTTTAAAAGGGCGCACATTGAGGACCCGGAAGCCGACACCGGGTGTGATGGATACATCCGTGAGCATCACGAGTGGGGTACCGAAGGTAAGCGTGATGGCTACCGTTTTAAAACCTTATCCTTCGCCACCATCATCGGGACTCAAGCTCATCCCCGATGTGCAGACCATGTATGATCGCTACATGGGTTATCTCCAGGGCAGAGAACCTTTGGCGAGCACGGCCTATTTCTGTCTGACCATACTTGAACGTTCAACGAAGAAGAAAAGGTGTAGGGAGTTGGCATCTGAAGTGTATCGGATAGAGTTGGAGGTGCTCAACAAGATCGGCCACCTTTCCTCGGAGAGAGGCGGCCAGCAAGCGAGAAAGGCGAGCGGCAAGGACAATGATCTGACATATCAGAACCGCCGATTTCTAGAAGAGGCCATCAAGGCGATTATTCGCCGGGCGGCGGAGAAGGCTCACGCCCCTGATGGCGATCTCCAGAAGATATCGTTGTCGGATCTTCCGTCAGTCTGAAGCCTCCCGTCGTGTCCAAAAACACAAACGAACTTAAGACCCGCGCGCCGGGACGCTTCGGATTAGAGTTCATAGGCTTGGTTGGCCAATGGAAGCTGAAATCCTCGGTTATGAGGACGCCGATCCAGCCTTTGACATGGTTGGTGGTCGTCATCGCTGGTCGGGTCCAGCGTGACCAACAGGCCGCTATCGTCTATTTGCTTGAGGAGAACAGGGTCCTCAAAGCTTGGCTTTGCGGGAGGAAGCTTTGCTCAAGCCTTGGCGGACCCCTGGCTGAGGCCCAATTCGAGACAAGATAAGGGCATCAAGGAGGCCTAGGCGCACCTGGACCAGAACATGCTAGTCGGCTACGCCAAGGTAGCCCTGGCCTCGATTCTGGACCCCTCGGGTAGCCTCTTTTCCGACGCTGCACGGCCCTGTCAGCGGCCCGCTCCCCCCTTTGGCGCGAACGTGGCACTCGAAAATCGAGATTAGAGACGAAAACCGAAAATGAGGCCAGTTCAGCCCTTCTAGCGCGTCTCTGGTGACACCTGATCCTGCAAAACCGCGCCAACGGCGCGGAAAATCTCACCCGTCTCTGCAGTGCCACAATTGGACAGACTGGGTGGCGGATAGTGCAGTTTGGAGCTATCCGGTCTCGGCTGGCAACCGTGAAAAACAGGGAGTTCACAGAGAATAATGGACACAAAGTGACCCCCGAGCGCCAAAAAACCATCCTGGAGTGCGTTCTGGCTAAGGATGCCGGGGGTAGGTCGCAGACGTCGCAGGCGTCAATAAGGCCAAGTTCTACGCCTGTTTCGCGCGTGGGGAGCAGGCCAAGAGTGGCCTATATCGTCAATTTTATCAAGAGCGAAACCTATGGTAGAATTCCAAAAATGGCTGGGCGGAAAACCAAACTCACCCCCGAGCGCCAAGAGAAGATCCTCAAGTGCGTTCGAGCAGGGATGACCTATAAGGCGGCAGCGGAGTCTGCTGGCATAGCCCTAGAGACACTTTGCAGGTGGATCACACGTGGGAAGGTAGAGAGCGGCCTATTTCATGAATTTTACGAGTCCGTCCAGGAGGCCCTGGCAGACTTCGAATGGGTTCACCTCAAGAACATCGAGCGGAGCGCCCTCGGGGAGAGCAAGATCACCCGGCAGACGCTGAGATACGAGGTCGGCGAAATCCTAAACGGCCAGTTGAAAGACGGGAAGGTCAAGTACGCTACGACCGCGACGAAGTCTCGCCCGCGGAACTGGAAGAGGTCGGCGTGGCTGCTCGCGCGGCGGTTCCCCGATAGGTGGGGGCCACGAGCAAGAGGAGAAGCTCACGAAGGAGAGGCTCGCGATAGACAACCCACCGTCATTTGGCTCCTACCGGATAATGGACGTGTGCGCCGAATGGGGGAGAATAAAACTGCGCAATTGCCAGGAAAGAGGGCAAGAGCGGACAATTCCGTGAATTTTAAGATTCCCCCAAGCATGGCTGGGCGGAAAACTAAACTCACCCCCGAGCGCCAAGAGAAGATCCTCGGGTGCGTTCGAGCAGGGATGAGCTATAAGGATGCAGCGCAGTCCGCTGGCATAACCCCAGAGACACTTTGCAGGTGGATCGCACGTGGGAAGGTAGAGAGCGGCCTATTTTATGAATTTTACGAGTCCGTCCGGAAGGCCCTGGTACACTTCGAATTGGTTCACCTCGAGAACATCGAGCGGAGCGCCCTCGGGGAGAGCAAGATTATCCAGCAGACGGTGAAATACAAGGGCGGCGAAATCCTAAACGGCCGGTTGAAAGACGGGAAGGTCAAGTACGCTACGATCGTGTCGAAGTTTACCCCGCCGAAGGCGGATGCTTCGATGTGGCTGCTCGCGCGGCGGTTCCCCGAGAGGTGGGGGGCACAAGCAAAAGGAGAAGCTCACGAAGGAAAGGCTCCCGATAGACAAGCCACTGTCATACTCTACAAACTGGATAAAAATGGACGTGTATGCGACTTGGTGCTCCCCTCCGGTCCTCACTTTAGTAGCGAAATGCTGAAATCACCCGATTTTCTGCGGAGAGTTCAGAAGACGCTATTGGCGGCGGGTCATCCCGTCCTGTGCCAAAACTCGGATCTTTCGAAATAGACCATAAATCAGCAGCTTAGCAAGTTCGGTGCGCGCGGATGAATAAATAGAAGGCACAGGCACGGCGGCAAGGTCTCTCGGTTTTGACCCGCGCTCAGAAGCAGATGGCCCGTGGCGAGGTCCCCGCAGGCTCGCTTGCGGACGGCGTCATGATCCTCGTCGCGGGCGCACTGCTGATGACACCGGGGATCTTCACCGACGCATTCGGCTTCTCGTTGCTCGTGCCCGGCTTCCGCAACCTTATCAAAGACACCTTGCTGGCGCGCTTCCGTAAAGCGGTCGAAGAAAATCGATTGCACGTGCACGTCTCCGGGATGGGATTCGAGGCCGACTCGGGCCCGGTGGTGGACAGCCGACCCGAGAGCTTCGAGCCCGATCCGCCGAAATACAAAGTGCATTGACCGCGTCGTGTCCAGAAATACAAACGAACTCTAAGACCCGCGCGACGGGCCGTCGCCGAGTTCATCTATCATTATCATGGAGAGCACAACCATCAAGGGCTGGGCAACGAACTCAAGACCCTTGGGCCGCCTTGGGCCGCCTTGGCCCGGTCGCAAACACAGACACTAAGCTGCTGATTTATGGCCTATTTCAAAAGAGCCGAGTTTTGGCACAGGACAGAGTAGATTATCTTTTTCCAGGAGGTGCGACATGCGCAAGAACCTCAAACCCGAAGAGCTAGGCGACCTGCTTACCGGCTCGACCGTGGCGATTCTCGCGACCCACATGCAAAACGGCCACTCGTTGTTGTCACCGGTCTGGCACGAGTTCAGGGACGGCGGGTTCACGGTGATGACCTTCGCAAAGGATGTGAAGACCAGGCACCTCGACCATAACCCCATGGCATCCGTCGTAGTAGCCGACAGCCAGCCGCCGTATCGGGGCATTGAAATACGAGGAGAGGCTAAGGTTTCGCACCCGACTGACGGCCTCGACGTCCTACGGCGCCTTGCCATCCGCTATCTCGGTGAGGCTCGAGGAAACGATTATGCCGACGCTATGAAGGAAATCGACTTTGCGATGATCCGTCTCGAGCCGGGAACACTTCGCACCTGGGATTACAGCGACGAGAAGATGCTGACCTAGTTCGTGGCTATTCACAAGAATGGAAGATCACCGGCGACGCCTTGCCATCCGCTATCTCGGTGAGGCTCGAGGAAACGATTATGCCGATGGTATGAAGGAAATCGACTTTGCGATGATCCGTCTCGAGCCGGGAACACTTCGCACCTGGGATTACAGCGACGAGGAGATGCTGACCTAGTTCGTGGCTATTCACAAGAATGGAACATCACCGGCCAAAAGCGGCTCGATGTGGGTGTAGAGGTGTGCCTTCTATTTATTCATCCGCCAGCCCATGGGTGTCGGAAGTCAGCCCTGCGGCGCGAAATACCCTGGATTCTGCGCGGATTCCAAGGGCGTCTAAGCTGCTGATTTGTGGTCTATTTCTAAAGGGCCGAGTTTTGGCACAGGAGGTGCTTCCGCCATCAAGTGTTGGTATCTGCCGCGTAACCCGCTCGTGTGCTAGAGTTTGAGCCTGATTTCGAGAGACGCAGTTCTTTCGGCGATACGGGCTGGGCTGAACACACGGTGCCTGACGTTCAGAGATACCTTCGTGTGCACGCTGACATCCTTATTAGTGGCGTTCGCCGACACAGGAAGGCCAGCTGACACTAGCATTCAAACACGGCGTAGCAACATATCTGGACTCCTCTAGTCAAGCCCCTTTCTTTCTAGTCAAGCCCCTTTCTTAATAAATCTTCCATCGAAGCTGCGCATCCATCGCGTCGTGACGAGTGGGTCAGACTGCAAACGTATCTTCGGCCTCAGTGAGGAGCGTCTTGGGTGCTCCGGGCCATGATGGAAAATCCGCGCGCGAGGAGCCAATCACTTTGAACGGCCTCTTAGGGCCAGTGTTGCTATTGGCTTGACCCCGCGCCGGTCCGACCGGTACGCCATCAGTTGGATGGGTATCGTCGCAGCCTCTTTTGGAAGGGAAAAAGGAAAACACGAAAGTGGAGCCTCTAAGTCTAAGCGGCCACCGGCGACTGGAATTCACTCTCGCGGGTGGAGACGGCCCAGACGATCCGGGCGAGTTTGTTGGCGACAGCAATCACGGCCTTGTTGTGTCCCCGCGAGCGGTGGACCTTCCGAGCCCAGGCGCGGAGCTTGTCGGGCGGGCTCTTGCTGACGTTCGCCGCGCGGAGCACGGCGCGCCCGCCCTGGGTGAGGAGCATACGGAGGTAGGAGTCGCCACGCTTGGTGATGCGTCCGAGGCGGCGAATGTCGCCACTGGAGTTTTCCTTGGGAACTAGGCCGAGGTAGCTCGAGAAGCGGCGCCCCGATGGGAAGCGGCGAAGATCGCCGACGAAGCCCACGATGGCGGTCGCGGTCAGAAGTCCGATGCCGGGAATGGCGAGAAGTCGTTGGACTTCAGGAAGCCTGCTTGGTGAGCGCCTTGAGCTCGTGCTCGATGCTAGCGCACTTGTCCTTGAGTTCTCGAATCTCGGAGCAGGCATCACGGAGATGCGAACGGAGCACGTCGGGCAAATCAGAATCAGCGTCTTCGACGAGTTCGAAGAGGGCGGGCACGACGAAGTGAGCGCCCTTTGGGATGATGAATCCGAGTTCGCGCAGGAGCCCGCGTACGGCATTGATGCGTGCGGTCCGTGTGGAGAGCCATCCTGAGCGCAGGCGATGGAGCGCAGCGAGGGTGTGCTGCTGCACGGACTTGATGGGTACGGGAAGAAGCTCCTCGTTCCTGTAGGCCTCGAGCAACGCCTTCGTGTCGGCGCGGTCGTTCTTGCTCCCGCGTCGATACGGCCTCACGAGGTGAGGTGGGAGCAGGACGACGTCGTGTCCCAACCTTCGGAACGTCCTTGCCCAGAAGTGAGCCGAGCCGCAGGCTTCGAGAAGCACGGTGGCAGCGCTCTGTTTGGCAAAGAACGACACCAATTTGGGTCGACTCACACGGAGTCGCTTGGACACCTTCCCCGCTTCTCCCGAGATGGCAATCTCGAAGACGTTCTTTGCAAGATCCACAGCGATCGTTGTATCTTTCATTCGGACTCCTCCTTTTCGATGCGTATTCGACTGACTTTGGCACATCGATGCCGTCTATGTCAGTGGAGGAGTCCATTCCATCACTTGATGGCGGAAGCACCCACCAGAATGCAACCGGAACCCGAACCCTGAGCTAGTTCCCAGACCCAATATCTCGGAGCCCACACCCAGATGTTTTCACGTCGAAGTAGCAGCGCTGCGATGTGACTTGGAGTTGAAATCCGACCGCTTATTGGTGTACAAGATTTACGCCCTACAAGTCGCCCTCCCCCTACTCGTGAGGAGGCACGCTATACCTGATTTCTCGGTTGCCTAACTGAACGCCCGTACGGGGATCGCGTCCAACGCCACGCCGAAGGTGCGAGACAAGGAGGCCAGTTTATGAGGCTGCTCAAGATCGCCCGGACTCCGGCGGTGACGATCGGAACCGAGTCCACGGTCCGACACGCCGTGGAAACAATGGTTGACTGCGGTGCCGGCGCAGTCGTGGTGGTGGAGAACCAATCGGCGAAGGGTATCTTCACCGCTAGCGATCTCCTGAAGCGTGTGGTGGCCAAAGGAAGCCACTTGGATGAGACCCCAATCCGCGACGTGATGACCTCGCCGCCCATCGTTGCTGCCAGCAACATGCATCATCGCGAGGCTCTCGCGATGATGACGAGCAACCACATTCGCCATCTTCCCATCATCGACCGCGGGGGGAACGTCGCCGGTATGCTATCGACGCGACACTTGTTGAGGAACATGGTCGACGACCTGTCGCAGGAGCTCCACTCGCTCGACGCCTACCTCTCTGCCGACGGCATCGGCGGATGATCCCGACTCGTGCTCGGGCCCCATCACCAATACCATTCCGTACGGCTCGCAGATCAAACGGCGGATGCGTTTGACCTCACTGTCCGAGACACCCCGTCCTGTGCCAAAACTCGGCTGTGCCTTCTATTTATTCATCCCGTGAGGTCAAAATACTCATGCGGCTTCCCGATGGTAGAAACGTAGAAGCCTGCCAAGCCGTTCACGGGAGCGCACCTTGCGCTCGGACTGAGGTAACTGATTGCTGGCTGGGAACAGCAGCAGATTCTCCTTGCCTGGATGATTCCTCTCGTGGTGATGGTAGACGTGCAAACTGCTGACCCGCTGGGCGTTCGAGTATTTTGACCAGACGGGCAAGTGGAGCTATTCGGCTCTTGGCAGCAAACAAGCAGTAACGGTGCAAAACAGGTCATAAAAATGCAATTGGAGGGCATTTCGGGGCCGAATCGAGCGCTAATCGCTCAGCTAGTGAGAAGACGCCGTCGTGTCCAAAAACACAAACGAACTCAAGACCGGCGCGCCAAGACGTTTCGGTCGGTGGCCCGGCGGCGACAGCGTGCAGAATCTCCACCCGCGATGGCAGATTCAAGCGGCCCTTGGAAAGGTGCAAACTGCTGACCCGCTCGGCGTTCGAGTATTTTGAGCAGACGGGTTGGCGTCGCGCCCGTCAAGCTGCCCGCACGGAGCCCGGATTTGAACTCGTTCGCGGAGCGCTGGGTGAAGTCCGTCAAAGAGGAATGTCTCTCGAAGCTCATCCTGTTCGGCGAGAAGTCGCTCCGTCATGCGCTTAGGGAGTACGTCGTCTACTATCATCATGAGAGGAATCATCAAGGCAAGGAGAATCTGCTGCTGTTCCCAGCCAGCGACCCGTTACCTCAGTCCGAGCGCAAGGTGCGCTCCCGTGAACGGCTTGGCGGGTTGCTCCGTTTCTACCATCGGGAAGCCGCATGAGTATTTTGACCTCACGGGCACCGTCGCTCACAAGTGGCAGTGACGCCCTGATATGCGCGATCTTCTTTTTTGCGGATCACAGCACCGGCCCGAAAGGGCTGGCTTTTTTGCTTCCGGCCCTATGTTTTGGAGGTCAGGGACGCACGAATACCGGGGTAAGCGACTCGGCTGTGGGTGAGCCCGGCATCCAGGAGAACCGCCAGTGTATGGATGGTGACGGCAAGCGGGTCGATGAGGGGCACTCTCAACTTCATGGCCTCTAGTTTCTTCCGGAGATCTCTGGCAAGAAACGCGAACCCCGTGCAGCAAAGCACCAGCGTGTCAGCATTCGCTCCGCAGATCGCTCTCCGGGCCGCTTCGACCAGTAAAGCTGTGGTTCGTCCCGGATCGGCCCCTATCTCATCGGGCGGAATACCAACTACTTCGCAGGACGCGAGCCGCGCGCCCAGCCCTACCTTCTCCGCCTGTTCCTCGAAATAACGCGCAGAGAACTCGCTGGTCACCAGGAGACTAAACCGTCGCCCCACCAAGGTGGCCACATGCATCGAGGTTTGGCCGGGCCCGAGCACCGGGATGGCAACATTCTCGCGCATCTCCCGCACGCCAGGATCGGCCATGCAGTTGACGACGATTCCATCCACCCCTTCCCGCTCGGCCTTCACGGCATCCGTGATGAGCTGGGGTACAGAAAGGCTGAGCGCGGTGACGGATTCCGTTGTTTCGAGCTCCGGTTCCCCTTCTGGGTAGCCTACGCTGAGGGTCAAACCCTCGCCGCCATAGCGCTCGTTTACTTGGCGATGCAGTTCCTCCGACCGATCTTTCTTTGGCACGAAGGCCCCAACTAGTCTGATGTGTTTCATTCGAGACTACCCAAAATGATACTACCACTCCCCGGGCCGGCGCAATCACTGCTTACGGTCGTCGAGCTTGCCCAGACGAGCCAAGCTGTTCGCAAGGTGGAGCCTGTGCTCCGCAAAAAGTCGATCCAGCGGTACGCGATCTTCTTTTTTTAGGATCACTGGACTTGACCCGCTTTCGTGGACACCTAATCCTTTGGGAGACAGGAGTCCACGATGTCAAAGCAGGGAAACAGATACGCGGCCGAGTTCCGGCGCCAAATGGTAGAGCTGGTGCGAGCGGGCCGCGGCTCCGAAGAGCTGGCGCGAGAGTTTGAGCCCTCGGGCCAGACGATCCGGAACTGGGTGAACCAGGCGGATCTCGACGAGGGTCGCAGGCAGGACGGTCTGACGAGTGAGGAGCGTGCGGAGCTCCGCCGCCTGCGACGGGAGAACCGTCAACTACGGTTGGAGCGGGAGATCCTCTCAAAAGCCGCGGCCTGGTTCGCTCGGGAGACCGAGTCGGTACCACCGAAGCCTTCCGATTCGTGAGGGCGAACCAGGATTCACTACCGGTTGCCACGATGTGCCGACTGCTGGACGTCTCCGCCAGCGGCTACTATGCGTGGCTTGAGCGTGCCCCGTCGGCCCGCGCGGTGTCGGATGCGGAGTTGCTTGAGAAGATCCGGGCGATTCACACCGCGTCGCGGAGCACGTACGGCGCGCCGAGGATCCTCCACGAGCTACGAGAGACACACGAGCTCCACGTCTCACGCAAGCGTGTAGCGCGGCTGATGCGCGAGGCTGGCATTCAAGGTGTTCACCGGCGCAAGAGGGCGCACACTACGATTCGCTGTGACGACGCCCGTCCCGCCCCCGATCTCGTCGACAGGAATTTCGAGGTGGACCGGCCCGACCGCCTGTGGGTCGCCGATATCACCTACGTGCCCACGTGGTCGGGCTTCTTGTTCCTCGCCGTCGTGCTGGACGCCTTCAGCCGACGCATCGTCGGATGGGCAATGGCTACCCACCTGCGGACGTCGCTCGTCTTGAGCGCCCTCGACATGGCGCTGTTCCAACGCAAGCCCGGCGACGTCATCCATCACTCGGACCAGGGCACGCAGTACACGTCACTAGCGTTCGGCCAGCGATGCCGGGAGGCCGGGGTGCGACCGTCGATGGGTTCGGTCGGGGACTGTTACGACAATGCGATGTGCGAGAGCTTCTTCGCGACGCTCGAGTGCGAGCTGATCGAGCGCCGGTCGTTTCGCTACCACGCTGAGGCGCGCATGGCGACCTTCGATTTCATCGAAGGCTGGTACAACCCGCGACGACGACACTCCGCCATCGACTATTGCTCGCCTATCCAATTCGAAAGGAGGTACTATCGCGACGCTTGATCCCTAACTCTTAACCTGTCCACGAAAGCGGGGTCACTTCACACTCGTTGATGGGACAACTTCGAAGGAAATGACACCGGCGGCATGGGCTCCGCACAAACTTGACCGGATTGAGGACCTGCAGTGGGATCCACCCGAGGCCTCTCAGTCCACGACCTCTAACTCCCGAACGATGTCCGGGTCGCCGTCGTAGTGCACAAGGACCAGATGCTCTTCGTTCAAGAAGCCGGCGTGTGGAGCGCCGGCGGCTGTAAAAAAGTAGCTTCCCGCCTCTAGGGTACGACGGCCCTGAGCGTCGACTGCACTGCCAGCCAAAAGATATCCCTCTTCGTTACTACCGGCGATGGCGGCGAAACGGAGTTTCTTTCCGGCCGGGGGGACGATCCTCAGCAAGAACGTCCAGGCTGGGTCCTCACCTTCGGGGCGTCGCAGGACTTTGCACCAGCCACCGTACTCGCCGCTCTCGGGATTGGGCGGTGCGCCCTTGAAATAGAGATCCCACGGCTCCCATGGAAGATCGTCGACCGCCACGCTAAAGTTTTTATGTGCCATTTGCTTCCCTCCTAAGAAGTTGGATCTCCCTTCACGGGAATCACGAGCCAGCCGGTTCTTGGATTGCCCCTTTCGAATACGCTGCGGTTCGATGCCTGGGAGCTTGGCGCAGATCCTGCGGCGTGCGGTAGGTCTTCTCGAGCTTCAGGTTGCCTGCGGTCTTGTAGAACAGCACGAAGTTGGTGAACGTCCCACCGATGTCGACACCGACACGGAAGCGTTCGTTCATGTCTTGGAGAGTAACCGAACGTCTCTCGGCAGTCAACGTTCGCGACCGCCACCCTTCTTGGGTTAAGCTTCTGCTTATGAATGGCTTGGTGCTTCCGCAATTAAGTGTTGGCGGCCAGCCCCTAACCGGTCTGCGTGCTAGAGTTTGAACCAGAATTCCGAAGACACAGTTCTCTCATCGTCAGGGCCGAGCCAAAGTGAAGAATCGCAGATGTCTCAATCTCGCATGTCCGTTGCGGGGCAAAGTCAGTTCCGGAAACATCGTTAGCCACGGATTCTACCGAACCAGGTCCGGAAAACGCCGTCGATACCGGTGCGGCGAGTGCGGAAAGACGTTCTCCTCGACGAAAGGCACGCCCTACTACCGTCTCCAACATCGAAGAGCTACTTTCGATGGGGTCATCGCTCTCAGAGTCGAGGGTGTCAGCATTTCCTCGATTTCCCGGGTCGAAGGGATTGCCTGGAACACCGTCGCCCGCTGGCTCGAGAAGGCAGCTCAAGTGTGTCGTCGATTCAATCACAGAAGGATCGCTGGCTTCGCTGCCGAAGAGCTTCAAGCCGACGAGATTCGCACGTTCGCGGGCAACAAGAAGACGCCGAATTGGGTCTTCGTTACAATCGAAGTCTGGTCTCGGCTCTGGCCATCGACGGTGACGGGAAGGCGAAGCTACCGGAACACTCACGCTCTGTTTCGCGACCTTTCGAGACGGATGAATTTCGAGCGTCTTCCCTTGATCGTCACGGATGGATTCGAATTCTACCAGAAGGTCATCCGTCGCTTCTTCGGTCCAGCGTGTCTCTACGGCCAGGTCCTCAAGACGCGCAGGAACGATCGCATCATCAAGGTCGAACGGAGAGCGCTGCACGGAGCCGCGTGGCGATTCGAAGACGCGCTCAATAACTCCGAGGACTCTTCGACATTGAACACCTCGTTCATCGAGCGGTTGAATCTGACCATCCGGCAAAGCTCGGCATACCTTTCGAGACGAACGCTTTCCCACGCTCGCTCGACGGAGAGGCTCGATGAGCACCTGGAGTTGCTCCGTTGCTATTACAACTTCGTCCGACCGCACGGAGCTCTGAAGTTCGGACGTGAGATCCGAACTCCGGCTATGCAGGCTGGTCTGACGACGCGACGGCTCACCTTTCGAGACATCTTCTTGGCGACGACGATTCCTTTGTGGTCGCGGATCGAGGTTTTCGTGCTCAGTAGGGCGCGCAACCCGGTCTCTTCCGCACCTGTACCACTGCCCGCAGCCGCGTAGCAACACTTGATGGCGGAAGCACCGATCACACCCGCAAGCCGGTAGTGGTCTAGTTTCAATCTAGGAGCCCCACCATATCCTCGATGCTCCAGAGCTTGTCGGTGACTCCAGCCGACATCGCGGGAGTCACGCGCAGAGAGGAATGGATTCGCACGAAGTTGTAATAGAAGTAGTGGAGCGCGACAGAGTGCCGATGATTTTCGACCTTCTTGCTGAATCCGTTCGAGAGACGGGCGAACCGCTTCATGCTCATCCGCATAGTTAGGTTCTGACGCTCGATGTAGCTGGTCGAGATGTGCTTCCTGTCGGGATTGCCGCTCACTGGCATCTTGGAAGCTCCCGTACAAACCGCAGGATTGTAACGCCGCTGACCTTCTGGTTCACTCCCGTAGTGCTTGACCAGCATGGCGTAGTCAATGCTAGCACCGAAGGCATCCTCGACGGCCTGGAGATACAGCCGGTTCCCGTCGCTCGTGAGCTGTACGCGGCTCGCTAACCGACCCGCTAGGTCTTGCATAAACTCGGTCGCATAGCCCGCGTCACGGCCCCCTACGAGCCAGCACGGGACAAGCTTGGTATCGGCGCAAAGCGATGTCCATGTCCAAATGTCGCCCACGTCCGGCCCCTGCTCCTGACGAATCTTGTCCGTGACATTTTTCTGCTTCGCGTAAACGAAGCTCCAGATTTCATCGACCTGGATTCGCTTGCAGGAAAGGTCGCGGAGCGCCACGTCCTGATACATGGCACAGACGTGGCCTAGGTCGCGCAGAAGCTTTTCGACTGTCATCCTGGACACACCCGTCATGCGGGCGGTTCCTCGAAGGCTGTTTCCTTCAACGAGAGCTGAAACGACTTGCACGCGGCGTTTGGTATCTAGTCTATTCATAAGAAGAGAGTACATTTTCCGGCTAATTTGTCAAGCATTTAGTCCAGTTTAATCAGTTGCGTTAAGTTTATTAATTGACATTTTAAAGTAGCAGCGGTATCATCCCAGGTGTGAACTAATCCGAGGCGGGCGAGATGCGAGGATTGGGATATTGCAGGTTGAGTTCAAGGATCGAACGCTGGCTCTCATCGAAAGCGACCGAGCCGGTGAAGTTAAACTACCCATTGCAGTTATCAACTCGTGTCGTGACAAATTGGTCGTGATACGCGCCGCGCCAGACGAGCGGACGTTGCGGAACTGGAGGAGCTTGCACTACGAAAAACTGAAGGGAGAAAGAAAAAGTCAGAGGTCTATTAGGCTAAACCAACAATATCGGATGGTTTTCACTATCGATGCGACGATCAAACCCCCAAAAATGACGATACTCGCAATCGAAGACTACCACTAGAACGAAGTAGGGGGGGTGGCCGAAAAAAAGCTCCCGGAGTGCAGTTTTTGAAGCTGACGGTTTGGGGGTGGCATGGCAAGGAGGCTAAAAAGATGACTGCCACGGGCACGACGAGTTGGGTCCGGAATCCAGGCTACTACATCAAGCAGGAAATGGAGGCCCGCGATTGGATTCAGCGTGACTTGGCTTTCGTATTGGATTGTAGCGAGCAATCGTTGAACACAATTCTGTCCGGAAAGAGGGGGATCAGCTCGGATATGGCGAAGGCTCTCGGTAAGGCGCTTGACGTGCCTGCTGAATTTTTCGCCAATCTCCAACAAGCGTATGACCTATCACGGGCTAACGAACCAGATCGCGGCGTTGCCGTTCGTGCTCAATTGCAGTCTCGATTTCCTGTCCGGGAAATGATCAAGAGAGGGTGGGTCGAACAGTCTGACGCGGACCTATTGGAATCGCAACTGGCTCGCTTCTTCGAAGTAGACAATCCAGCCGAGATCCCTTACATGCCACATGCCGCCAAGAGAAGCTCTTACGAAGAAAGAGAGATTCCACCTGCGCAACTTACATGGCTTTTTAGGGTACGGCAGATTGCTCGGTCGGTTTCGGTGCCGCCGTATTCGAGCGTCCAACTACGAAAGGCTCTAGATAACTTCTCTGATTTTCTCTATGCGCCGGAGGAGACGCGCCATGTTCCTAGTATTCTAATGGATTGCGGCGTCCGGTTTGTTCTCGTCGAGAAACTGCCAGGAGCCACGATCGATGGAGTATGTTTTTGGTTGGATCCAAAATCACCCGTCATTGGAATGTCTCTACGGTACGACCGCATCGACAACTTCTGGTTCGTCTTACGTCACGAAATAGAGCACGTACTGCAAAAGCACGGCCAAGACAAGGAGGTTATCGATGATCTTGAAAGTGCTAGGGCTGGAACGGACAACTCAGTATCCGAAGAGGAGCGTTCCGCAAATTTCGCCGCCGCAGATTTTTGTGCGCCTAAGGATCGTCTCCAATCGTTCCTACAGAGAAAAAAGCCCTTTTACTATGAGAAAGATGTACTTGCCTTCGCGCGTCTGCTAAACCGCCACCCCGGTCTAATAGTTGGTCAGATACGGAATTCGTTGCAGCGCTGGGACTATCTAACAAAACACTTAGTAAAAACCAGGAGGTTTGTTCTTCCTGGAGCTATAACTGACGGATGGGGCCAATCATTCACGACGAACCTATAGAGACTCAAAGACGAGGGGTCATGACAAACAGAAACGAGCGCCTACAGCAAATCTGGCACCAATACGAGAGTGAGTCAGGGCATAAACCTTCGAGTGCCCGCGAAGCCGTCGAACGAGCCGTCGTAGAGGGTATGTTGCAGCTTCCTACAATCGACCCTTACGACGTGCTGGCCGGCCAAATGGCAAGCGCACTACGGGCCGAGTATAAAGAGGACCGAAAGGGGCGACGGTACCGCGTCAACCACGCGGTGAGAGTAACCAAGGGAGGCGTTCAGTACTCGTTCTGGGCGAGCTTAGGGTTCGCTTCGCGTCAGCATATGGAGAAGTCATTTACACAGCGTCGAGAGTTAATCGTGAGTGATTGCGTTCAGCTCAAAATCGATATCGACGCCTACAACGAACTTAGCGCGACGGACGATCCAGTTCAACTAGTGCTCGATTTTGAAGATGATGTAGCCGAGCGAATGGTGATGATGATGCCACGTCATGCTACGCAGGTTCTAAAAACTGAAGCGGATGAATTGGAGCCCGAACCAGTGCCAATTTAGAACTTCTTCCAGCGTGCGTTGGCCGCGATTCGTGCGATCTCGGAACGCTCCTCTTCGGTAAGGCTCAATGCTCTAGCCTTGCCGCCCTTCTTTCCACCAGATCGACCTTTGTGTTCCTCTGGGTGCCTCTTGTCTTTGCTAAGATCGTCCTCTTCTTGTCCTGTAGCAATGTCGACGATCGCCTTCGCGAGCTGATTAGTGTCTCGTGGGCGCTTCTTCTTACTTGATCGGGTAGGCATACCCCAGGATAGCACGAGACGGCGGACCGTTCAGCGGCCAGAAAATTCAAACTAGACCACTACCCGCAAGCCGTGGGGTTCCGGCGGAAGGAGCAATGAATGATATGATATGTTCGATCCAGCAGCGAGAGGGAGGTAGTAATGGTCATCAATACCATGGCGAAGCTCCGTGCGGTCTATCGTCCTCCCGCCCGGTGCTTCCGCCATCAAGTGTTGCTACGCGGCTGCGGGCAGTGGTACAGGTGCGGAAGAGAGCGGGTTGCGCGCCCTACTGAGCACGAAAACCTCGATCCGCGACCACAAAGGAATCGTCATCGCCAAGAAGATGTCTCGAAAGGTGAGCCGTCGCGTCGTCAGACCAGCCTGCATAGCCGGAGTTCGGATCTCACGTCCGAACTTCAGAGCTCCGTGCGGTCGGACGAAGTTGTAATAGCAACGGAGCAACTCCAGGTGTTCATCGAGCCTCTCCGTCGAGCGAGCGTGGGAAAGCGTTCGTCTCGAAAGGTATGCCGAGCTTTGCCGGATGGTCAGATTCAACCGCTCGATGAACGACGTGTTCAATGTCGAAGAGTCCTCGGAGTTATTGAGCGCGTCTTCGAATCGCCACGCGGCTCCGTGCAGCACTCTCCGTTCGACCTTGATGATGCGATCGTTCCTGCGCGTTTTTAGGACCTGGCCGTAGAGACACGCTGGCCCGAAGAAGCGACGGATGACCTTCTGGTAGAATTCGAATCCATCCGTAACGATCAAGGGAAGACGCTCGAAATTCATCCGTCTCGAAAGGTCGCGAAACAGAGCGTGAGTGTTCCGGTAGCTTCGCCTTCCCGTCACCGTCGATGGCCAGAGCCGAGACCAGACTTCGATTGTAACGAAGACCCAACTCGGTGTCTTCTTGTTGCCCGCGAACGTGCGAATCTCGTCGGCTTGAAGCTCTTCGGCAGCGAAGCCAGCGATCCTTCTGTGATTGAATCGATGACACACTTGGGCTGCCTTCTCGAGCCAACGGGCGACGGTGTTCCAGGCAATCCCTTTGATCCGGGAAATCGAGGAAATGCTGACACCCTCGACTCTGAGAGCGATGACCCCATCGAAAGTAGCTCTTCGATGTTGGAGACGGTAGTAGGGCGTGCCTTTCGTCGAGGAGAACGTCTTTCCGCACTCGCCGCACCGGTATCGACGGCGTTTCCCGGACCTGGTTCGGTAGAATCCGTGGCGAACGATGTTTCCGGAACTGACTTTGCCCCGCAACGGACATGCGAGATTGAGACATCTGCGATTTTTCACTTTGGCTCGGCCCTGACGATGAGAGAACTGTGTCTTCGGAATTCTGGTTCAAACTCTAGCACGCAGACCGGTTAGGGGCTGGCTGCCAACACTTAATTGCGGAAGCACCCCCGCGTCAGCGCTCAACGAAGGCCGGGGAGTAAACCCCGGCGACACCCGTTTCGTTCCAGGTGAGCATCAGGCGCCAATATTCCCCGCTCAACGAAGGCCGGGGAGTAAACCCCGGCGACACCTTCACAAGAATCGCAAGCATCTGGCGGGCGTTGGCCGCTCAACGAAGGCCGGGGAGTAAACCCCGGCGACACAGGCTTCTGAAGTATCGGTAACCACGACGGACTTCAGCGCGCTCAACGAAGGCCGGGGAGTAAACCCCGGCGACACCGGCGAGGAAGGGATAGCCCGTGAGCAAACCCTGGGACCGCTCAACGAAGGCCGGGGAGTAAACCCCGGCGACACCATCCCGCCATGGCAAAGTTGCGGACGTAACGGCTCACGCTCAACGAAGGCCGGGGAGTAAACCCCGGCGACACAAGCTCTTCCCTGTCAGGATGGACATCGTTTCGGCCTTCGCTCAACGAAGGCCGGGGAGTAAACCCCGGCGACACAAGAATGATCCTTTCAAGGCATCACCCGTGCTCGAACGCTCAACGAAGGCCGGGGAGTAAACCCCGGCGACACTCAATTCAGCGTTTCCAAGCGGGGCGAAACTTACTCGCTCAACGAAGGCCGGGGAGTAAACCCCGGCGACACGCGATCGAGTGCATCGCGGTCCCGGCGAATTTGATGAACGCTCAACGAAGGCCGGGGAGTAAACCCCGGCGACACTCCTCGCCCGCGGCCGGGTCTATCACCGTTGTTAAGTCCGCTCAACGAAGGCCGGGGAGTAAACCCCGGCGACACACGCGCTGTTCGGTGATTTCTCGAACATGCTCTAGCTCGCTCAACGAAGGCCGGGGAGTAAACCCCGGCGACACCGCCGCCGCCTCTGCGGCGCTGTAGCCGACCGCCAGCGCTCAACGAAGGCCGGGGAGTAAACCCCGGCGACACCCGGAGTCTGGCATTTTGGCCATGCCGTCGGTGACGCCCGCTCAACGAAGGCCGGGGAGTAAACCCCGGCGACACGCGAGTTCCTGGCGATCTTCCTTGGTCAGAGCCTTCGCTCAACGAAGGCCGGGGAGTAAACCCCGGCGACACTATCGGGAGCAATCAAAGTATGACCGCGGCGGCGGCCGCTCAACGAAGGCCGGGGAGTAAACCCCGGCGACACGCGAGTTCCTGGCGATCTTCCTTGGTCAGAGCCTTCGCTCAACGAAGGCCGGGGAGTAAACCCCGGCGACACTATCGGGAGCAATCAAAGTATGACCGCGGCGGCGGCCGCTCAACGAAGGCCGGGGAGTAAACCCCGGCGACACTTGCGGACGAAACAAGCTATCAAATGCGGACGGTTAGAGCGCTCAACGAAGGCCGGGGAGTAAACCCCGGCGACACTTGATATCTCGTCCATGGATTCGTCCAATCCGGTAACTCGCTCAACGAAGGCCGGGGAGTAAACCCCGGCGACACGCGGCGCTGTACGGCTTGAGGAACCTGACAGCGTTGTCCGCTCAACGAAGGCCGGGGAGTAAACCCCGGCGACACCCTTGGACAGCACGACCGTCCCGGCGGGAGACAGCACCGCTCAACGAAGGCCGGGGAGTAAACCCCGGCGACACCGTCCTCTGCCCATACGAGGCCCCGTTGATGGAGCACCGCTCAACGAAGGCCGGGGAGTAAACCCCGGCGACACGACGAAGCTAGGGATTCTCCCGGAGCAGGTGCGCGACGCTCAACGAAGGCCGGGGAGTAAACCCCGGCGACACGGCTTTGGACCGGAGCTGCGGTTTCACTAGCGAGGGAGCGCTCAACGAAGGCCGGGGAGTAAACCCCGGCGACACCGTGGGCATCTTCGCCTCTTCGCATCCTCCGCACAGCGCTCAACGAAGGCCGGGGAGTAAACCCCGGCGACACTAGCTCATCGGATCGCCTGAGACATCTTCATTCGAGCGCTCAACGAAGGCCGGGGAGTAAACCCCGGCGACACTCGTGGACCTCATACGGACCCGACACGCTGCTGGACTGCAGTGTGGGTACACTGTTCTATTCCACCGTCTATGCCTACAACGCCGAGCGTATCCCGGGCGACAAACCGGCAACAATCGACGACTTCTTCGACCTGGAGCGCTTTCCGGGTCGCCGCGGGATGCGCCGCACACCGCTCGTCAATCTGGAGTTCGCGCTGATCGCCGACGGCGTGCCAGTCAGTGAGGTGTACACTACGCTCGACACGTCAGCTGGAGTAGACCGGGCCTTTCGTAAGCTCGACACCATCAAAGAACAGGTGGTGTGGTGGGAAGCCGGTGCGCAGCCGCCGCAAATGCTCGCAGACGGCGAAGTGGTCATGAGCACCGCTTACAACGGCCGCATCTTCAATGCGCAGGTGATCGAGAGCCAACCTTTCGTGATCGTTTGGGACGGCCAAGTGCTGGACACAGGCCAGCTTGGCATCGTCGCTGGCACGCGGAACCTCGAGACTGCGTTGGAGTTCGTCCGGTTTGCCACAACTGCGGAGTCGATGGCGGCCGTCAGCGGTCACATTGCCTACAGCCCTGTGCGCCGGTCGGGCCTGCCGCTGGTCGGGACGCACGTCGAGGCCGGTGTCGACATGACCCCCCACATGCCAACCCACCCAGAGAATACCGTGCGCGTCCTGCAGAGCAACTGGTTGTGGTGGAGCGACCACATGGACACGATGAACGAGCGTTTCAGCGCGTGGCTAGCCCAGTGAACCAGCAGCGACTGGGGAAACGAGTAATGGCAGTCAAGATGACACCGCTTTCACGTCTGAAGCCTTATGCACGCAATCCGCGCCACCGACCCGCAGCAGCGGTTGCGGCGGAGAGTCTTCGGCCGTCCTGTGCCAAAACTCAGCCCTTTTGAAATAGGCCATAAATCAGCAGCTTAGTCGTGAGGTCAAAATACTCATGCGGCTTCCCGTTGGAAAGGTGCAAACTGCTGACCCGATGGGCGTTCGAATATTTTGACCAGACGCGGTCCGGGCCCTAGAGTCCAGTCCCGGATTAATAATGATGATGGACAGGTAGGCTTCTTCATGGCGTAATCCTCCTCCTCGCCTTTACAGGCGTGGTTTGGTTTTTCTTAACCGGAGGTTACGCCATTCTTATTTCCACGGGAATCGGGACAGATCCAACTTGACCTTTCTATCGTCTAGATGGGTTCGCGGTTCGGGTGTAAGCCCGCGCCGCGCTCCGCTTTTTTTGGTATGCTGAGTGGTTGGCAGTCTACTCTGGAAGACGAAGGCGCGTCCGGTGAGAATCCGCAAGAATAGCGGGAGGAAATGATGCCTCAGCGGCAAGACAGGGGACTGCAGCTGAAATTCGGGGGTAAGACGACCGAAGGGAACTTCGTGTCCGTGACCGTGCTGACGCAGTCTCTCCAGTCGCTTCAGCGCGCCGTCCACCTTCTAGGCATGCTCCATGAGGGCAGGGAGATCCGCCAGCGTGCGCGCCCGTCGGCTGAGATCGAGAAGCGTTACGCAGTCTTGTGTCAGTTGCCCGAAGAAGGCAGCTACATCGAGCCTGTTGTCATCGGTGACACGTCGCAGAGATTGTTCGATCTTGCTGCCGTCGAGGCTGTTACCGAGCGCTTTCACGATCTCCTGTCGGCCATCGCGGACGAAGATGGCGAGCGCATCCGCACCGTCCTGCCCCATCCCGGTTACCGGACCTCCATCCTTGAGGCGCTGCGCAAGATGGCGCCGCCGAAGCGGTCTGGCGTCGAGGTCACCCTCCAGTCGCGCTCTGGCTACGACCTTTTCGTGCCAACGAAGTTCGCCAAGTTCATGGACAACTTGAGCGCAGCACCTACAGTCGACGCCACTGTCACCACCATCACAGGCCGTCTGATCGGCATCGACTTCTCTAGCAATAGGTTGCGTCTGCACTATCCTCCTACCTGCCAGGAGCTACAGTGCTTCTATCATCGAGAAGTCGAGGACATGCTTCTAGACAAACCGAGGGAGTTTATCCAAGTGGTCGGGCAGGTTGTACTCAACGCCGAAAGGGAGCCGGTACGGATCAACGAGGTCGAGAAGATCATCGAGGTCGATCTGTCGGTGATTGAGATCGACGGTTTCGACGTAGACGATAAGCGGGTCGTTGCCAAGCAACCCGTGTCGTTCCAGCCGGTGCTGGACGAGACGAGCCAATACTACGAGCTCCAGGACGCCCCCTTTGGCATCCAGCTTCTGGCGGGACTCCGTGAGGAGCTTGAGGTCGACCTGTACGACGAGCTTGATTTCCTGTGGCGCCAGTATGCGGCGGAGAGCGACGATGAGCTGACTGAGGACGCACTCGAGCTGAAGCAGCAGCTACTCGGCACCTTTGAGCTGGCCCGATGAGCACGCGTAATCGGAAGGATGTCGAGGCGAGTTTGGAGCGTAAGGGCTTCGAACGGGACGAACGGCACCACCACTACTTCGTCTACAGGACCCTGGCTGGCAAGAAGACGCCGATCCGCACTCGGACGAGCCACGGCTCAAGCTACAAGGCGCTCGGAGACCCGCTTCTGGCGCAGATGGCGAAGCAGTGTGGCGGTCTTAGTAGGACTGATTTTCTCAAGCTTGTGGACTGTCCTCTCAACCGCGAGAGTTTTGAGCACCTTGTCGGGATCGAATGAAGGCCGACGTCGAGCTCGACGTACTATTTGCACCATACGCGGTCACTGTCGAGGGACTCACGAACCGTCAATCTCTCACACTGGGCTCGGCGGACCGGACGCTGTTCATCGGACAAGGCGAAAAGCACCTGGTTTCGGCCGCGGAGGATACTGCCTTTCTCCTCCTCATTGGACTCCAGTCTCCCACCGTCCACGCCGCGTCAACTGCTCGCTTGCAACGTTGCCAGTGGATCAGTTTTGGCGCAAGACGGGATCGCAGGGAACAAATCAAGCGGAGAACAATGATGGAGATGCCGTCGTGTCCAAGAACACAAACGAACTCAAGACCCGCGCGCTGGGCCGTTTCGGATTAGCTCTATGTTCCGAACTCTCGGTCGATCGAGGTCGGCGACACTTCGATTGGCGGCCCGCAAGCGAGGCTGCGCGGGAGGGGCGAGACCGGGAAAAGCGTGATCTTGAAGCACAACGTTTCGGGCCTACTCTTCCCAAATCCGGTAAACTCACCGGGGATGCAGGGGAAGTACGGACACCACGGGGACGCCGCTGGACCGATTCCCGGATTCACAACTCTCGACAATAACTGGCAGACCTTACGCTGGACAACTGATCTCTAACAGAAGCTTCTATTCTTCTTCGTTTTCTTCCTCGGAGCTCTGTAGTACATCGAACGACACCCTCAAATAACTGTCCTTTAATCTCTTCACTGAGTCCGACTCAAGTCTTCTGATCCGTGCGGCTCGATGCTCAGCGACACCATCGTAAACGCAATGTCGCAGGTAGTTTACTACCGAGTTCTCGCCTTCGAGCATCCGCCAGTGAGGGTGCTGCTTGTTTACAACTATCGCTAGTTTGTTTTCGTCAATATTCTCGTTAACGAAATAAGGATCGTTCGGTGAGCCAATCGTGTCTATGTAGACGTGGATGGTCATATCATTGAGAGCGACGACGAACGCGGGATCTTGCGTCCTGGCGTTCTCCACTACGTGTTGATTGCTCGCTTCAATCTGGTCCAGTGGTGGAAGCGTCTCCTCTAGCTGTAAGGCTTCAAGAAACTCGGGTGTAGAGAGCTCTTGTTCTAGGGTCTGAACAGCTGCATCGACATGGAGGTCGCTCGGCCCGTGTTCAACCGCCATTCCACCACGGGCCTTTCGCGCAGTCTCCATGAACGGCTTACAGACTTTAAGTAATCCGTCCTCAACGAGTTCCTCTTCCAGACCGTTCCAGTTGATTTCATCCTTAGTGTGTGAGACTTCAAAGTCCTCTAAGTTGACTTCCCCCACGACCCGTTGGTTAATTAAATCGTTTCGGCCGCCGACGCCGAACACTTTCTCAGGACGCCAGCTATCCGGCCAGCCCTTAATCAAACGCTTGCGATGCAGGATAGAGAAGCCAGCCTTTGCGCGCGAACCTTTCTTGAGAACACCAACCCAGCCTTCAACGATCTTCTTTTCGGGTTCAGAATTTATCTCAAAAATGTAGTCGTCTCGGTGCGCTGAACCATCCCTGCGTTGTAGGAAATCGACATTGAGGAAGCCTTTCCATTCGAGTTCTGCGTCTTGGTATCGAAGCAACATGTTCCCCGAAGAGATATCCATTCGATAGATGCTCTTAAGATATTCCTTAACCTTTGAGATCGTTCGGCCACGCAATGGTCGATGATGCGAGGTAATTTCGATGACGGTGTAGTGCTCGTCGGGAGAGACTTCTCTTTGGCTCATCGGCGGTGAGACGTTGCCATTCACCACGTCGTTTACCGACACCTCAACTGTGTACTCGGTTGGCTCGTCCAGCTTGGTTGTTACGATCTTCCAGTTGTCTCCTATCCAACAGGCTGCAGTCTTCATGCCGAGTCCGTAACGCGACCGACCCTTCGTGTTTTTAGGCGGTACACCAACGACCATCGCGAGTTCCAAGTCCTTGAGGCTCATGCCCATCGCATTATCGGATACTCGCACAAAGTCCTGGCCTGTTGATATAAACACGGAGAACCGTTCCCCCTCCGCCTTATACGCATCTGCAAGTTCATCACGATGATCAAAATATGACTGTGTGGAGTTATCAACGAATTCCGCTAATGCGAACCACCACTTATAGGCGAGACGCTTGTAGTTCGCGAAATTTTCATATCCAAATTTGATCTCAAGTGCCATGACTGTCCCTCCCTGGATCTGTCCCGATTCCCGTGGAAATAAGAATGGCGTAACCTCCGGTTAAGAAAAACCAAACCACGCCTGTAAAGGCGAGGAGGAGGATTACGCCATGAAGAAGCCTACCACCATATCGAAGGAGTCTGTAAGCGAGTACCGGGAGTTCGTCCAACTTCGGCTGCGTAAGCGGGTACTGGAGGCGATCGAGGTTGTGCTCGAGGAAGAAGTCGACCAAGCGCTGGGGTGTCGTAGCTACGAGCGTGCGGAAGACCGCCGTGGGTATCGCAACGGAGCCGAAACCCGTCGCGTGACGACGTCGGTGGGAACACGCGAGCTCCGGGTGCCACGAGCCCGCGTGCGAGACGAGGAAACGGGAGAAACGACAGAGTTCAGGAGCGAGCTGTTGCCCCGGTACGCGCGCCGGACTCGTGAGGTCGACGAGGCGCTCTTGGGGACGTACTTGTCGGGCGCGAATAGCCGCCGGGTCCGCAAAGCGCTGAAACCACTGCTCGGTGAGGAGCACCTATCGAAGAGCGCGGTGTCTCGCGTGGTTAGCCGGCTGAAGGAGCGCTTCGAGGAATGGCAGAACCGTGCTCTCAGCGAGGAGGTCTACGCGATCGTTTACCTGGACGGCTTCCACCTGAAAGTGCGGATGGCGAAACGTGTGATCAGCGTACCCGTACTGGCCGCGCTCGGGGTCACGCCAGACGGGCAGAAACGTCTGTTGTCATTGCGTCTGGCGGTTAGCGAAGCCTCGACGCATTGGGGCTCCATGCTGGAGGGACTCCAGGCTCAAGGACTCCGGGCTCCCAAGCTAGTGATTAGCGATGGCCACAAGGGGCTGACGAAAGCGCTCGAGAAGTGGCCGGGGTGCCGGGTGCAGCGATGTACCGAGCACAAGCGCGCCAACTTGCTCGAACATTGCCCGGCGCACGCACGCCGTGAGCTCCGGCGTGACTACAACCGGATCGTCTACGCCAAGAACGGGATCGATGCTCGCAAAGCCTATGACGAACTCGTCGCCAAGTGGACGCCTCTCACACCGGCCGTCGTCCGAAGCCTAGAGGAGGCCGGTAATCAGCTGCTGACCTTCTACGAATTCCCTCGTGCCATGTGGAAATCGATTCGAACGACCAATGCTCTGGAGAATCTCAACCGCGAGTTTCGACGCCGGACGAAAACCCAAGCGTCGTTCTCCAGCGAGGAGTCTGCGGTCGCTTTGCTGTTTGGGCTTATCGCCTCTGGCCAGATTCAACTACGGCGCATCGACGGCTACCAAGGTCTGAGCGAGGTTCTCAAACACGCGGAGGTTGCCGCCTGATCTGATACCCTGATGACGGAGTGGAGGGCGCCGTTCTTTTTCCACGAACCTCGGGACACATCCCCCTCCCTAGGAGCATTTGGCAATTACAACTCGTAAAGCCGATATTTTCCCTCGCCTATTTTAAGAACTTCGTAATTTCGGTCTGCACGGACTGTAAAACCACCTGGCGCAAAAAATACAACAGTGTCCGACGTCCTAATGATCGGCCATGTGTGAGGCCGCTCGCCCGTGTACATCCGTATTTCATCAACAATCGCCGCCGGAACGTCCTTAGGTTGAGTGCAGACGAGGGCATTCATCATCTTGTGCTTCTTGAGTTTTATGATTCGGTTAGGCTGTGCAGTTGGCAGGTAGCCAGAAATAGAGAAAATTACATCTCCATTCTCTGCTCGAAACGACTCCAAAAAGGTGAGACAAGCCGAATAGTCCGAATCAAGGATATCCCAGCCGTCTCTCAGAACCGAGCGCGAGTTAACGACAACCGAGACGACGGGTGGGAGATATGTGGTAAGATTGCACAAACTTTCCAGATTCAGCGTCCTGTCTTTCTGATGAAGCAATGTCGCGTGTGACCTGTCGTAGCGCCCCGTGGCAAAGGTCTGGACTTGCGGAATCACGTGATGTTCAAGTGAATGCTTCTCCAATTCGATCTCAGCGACAGCCCACATCTCGTAGTTTCGATCTACGAGCGCCAAATCTGGTCGCCGACGAGTTCCCTCATCGCCGATAATGAGCGGCGAAAAATCCAAAATCGAGAAGCCGGGAAGAATCTTGGCTAGTTCGGTCTTCACGATGGCCGAAAAGTCTGACTCTTGGTCATAGTAGACCTGCTCGTAAGTACGGTTCTGGCGTATGAGCAGAGTCACTGAATGGCCCCCCGCTTCCAGACGATCTCGGCAACACCTTCCAAGTCGGCAGCCTCCTCTGCAAGTTGCCTCTGTTGATCCTCTCCAGTGTATAGAGTGTAGACTACTGCGTGCCTCTTCCCCGGTGCTGGTCGGAGTACTCGCCCGAGACGCTGAATGCGTTGCCGCGTGCTTGACGTTGAGTGCGCAACGATCGCAACGTTGGCTTCAGGCACATTCGTACCTTCGTCGAGAGCACGACACGTCACTAGCATATTGACCATGCCGCGCCGAAACAGACGAAGGTTGTCGCGTCGATGTGATTCCGAAAGGTGCGAGTGGTAAGCCACGGAGTTCTGAGCAAACTCGGAGAGAAGGTCGGTAATTCTTCCAAGGGACGCGACTCGCTCATGAAAAATGATGACGCGCTCGCTGCGGTGATGCAAAGCTAGCTTGACAGCCCAAGGGATTCTCATTGCGTACTCTGCAGAAGTAGCAATCTTCTTTGATGCAACCTCATGCAACCGTTCCGACTCTGATGGGTTCCTATTTCGCCGCGCGAGGCTGTCCCTCTTCTCGGAGAGGATCGGCAGCCGGTTTACGTCATGTCCATCAAGCGCAATTTGGATATTGACGAGATTAAAGTCTACGATTACACCGTCAGCCCTAGCCTGCAGATAGTCGTAGGTATGGATAATCGGACCAAGTGCCGGAACTATTCGGGATTCGAAGCCGTCGTCGGCCTCTCGCTCGGGGGTAGCAGACAGGCCGAGGGTAGCTTCGTGAAAGCCCTCTAGTGCCCGGCTGTTCTCAATGGCGCCAGTCCGATGGCACTCGTCTACAATGAGGATCGTTGGGCTCAACTCAGAAAGCTCCCGGCAGACTCTTCGCGCTGTATTCAGAACCAGGATGTTTATCCGACCGGGTTGCTCAGGTCGTGAACCGCCCGAGTAGCACGCGACCTCCGACTCTTCCAAGTCGGTCGCGTCACATATGTCGACGAACCACTGATCGAGTAGTGCAAGTGTAGGCACCACAATGATCGCTCGACCATCCGAATGCTCTGCAAAAAACGTCTCCAAGCACAGGTAGGAGAAAACAGTCTTGCCCCCACCGGTAACCACGCGAGCGATACCACGTAGTTCTTTTGCCCAAACGTCGACGGCCTCGGCCTGCCATCGTCTAGGGACTATCGAAGGATCTAGCTCCACGAGTTAGGTCCTCGTTGAACTCGTGATGCGGGAGTTCCCCCTGAACACGATCGTCTGTTTGAGGTGGCCCCTCCAGATCGTCCTGATCGATCTTTGGGTCGTTGTCTCGGTCGCATCGGCCTCCTCTTGGCCGGGAAGAGGAGCCGAAAAACTGCAAGAAAACCTCCGCCAGCCACGATGATAGGGAACTGCTCACCTTTTAAGATGCGTAGCCACTAAAGGCCCCGAAACGTCCGCGCGATCCCTCTAAATATGACTGATTAGGTTCAATCGCCAGCCACCGGCGGCCGAGTTTTTCAGCCGCAGCACCGGTTGTATTGCTTCCTGCAAAAGGATCGAGTACCAACTCTTTGGGCTTGGTCAGGAACTTGATGAAAAACTCCGCAAGCCCGGTCGGCATCCGGGCGGGATGCGGCCGGAGCTTTTGGGTGCGACAGTAGTCTAGGTAGGCCGAACTCGCCTGGGTATTGGCAAGGGTAATCAGGTTTGACGGAATAGCGCCAGCATTGTTCTTCAGGAAGGACTTTTTCCCGATATGGTGCTGTGACGGGCGGCTGCCGGTATTATAGCTTTTCCGCTCCAGAAGCTTTTCCATAGACTCGCTGTATTTTGTGAGCACTTTGCGGTTGTCCGCATAAGGGCGGTCTGTCAGCGCCATCCACCATAGATGCGTATAAGCATCTTTCACACGGATGCGCTCGACGTTGACCCACTGGGCAGGGGTGGGCAGCTTAGCCGGGTTATACCAAACGAACTGCTGGCATAGGGTGAATTCGCCACGTTCTAGGAAAGCAAGCAACGTCTTCAGAGTCAGAGTTGACATCACAGGCCTGCCCGCTTCCCACGCGTTGCCAAGCTCCAAGACAATGGATCCTTTAGGCTTCAGTATTTTTTTTAGCAGCAGCGCGAAATTCGCCAGCCAATTCACATAGGCCTCACCCTGCTCGTTTCCGTAACGTTTCTTTCTATTCAGTGGAAACGGCGGCGACGTGAAGATGAGATCGACCTGCCCGTTAAGATCTCTTGCATACAAAGGAGATTGGAAAACATCTTCGGCCTGGCCGAGGATGGACCGCCCGAGCGCTGTCTTGTAAAACACGACAGGCTTGCCCTTGGTCTTCTCACTTGTCTGTGGCTTGTCGTTTCTTGTGACCACTACCGAAATCGCTTTCGCTCGTCCAGTTCCTAAGGACCTCTCTCTACATCAAACCCCCGCGCATCCAGGCGTGCCCACAGTGTAGCATTTCGTCGGGGCAGCCTTTTCAGGCCTTGCCGCACCATGCGCGAAAACAACCGTTCCATCGCCCATTGGACACAGCTCTTGGATATGGAAGCCGACCAAGGCAAAAGCGGTCGACATCTTCCCCCACTGCAAGCTCCGCATCACCGCGGTCCAGAACCCTAAAGCGGCTCCCCTCTTGGGCGCAAACGCCCCTCTCGAAAGTTACGATTCAAGACCGGAGCCTTGTGCTCGTCGCGACCGCATTCTACACCCGCAGTAGCTCCCCGACCTCGATTCTTGGCCCCTCCGGTGACCTCTTTTCCGCCGCCACACGGCCCGGTCAGCACCCGCTCCCGTATTTGGCGCAAACTTGTCCCTCGGAAATCGAGATTAGAGACCAATACCGAAAATGAGGCCCGTTCGGCCCTTCTAGCGCGTCTCTGGTGCCACCTGATCCTGCAAAACCCCGCCAACCGCGCGGAAAATCTCACCCGTCTCTGCAGTGCCACAATTGGCCAGACTGGGTGGCGGATGGTGCAGTTCGGAGCTATCCGGTCTCGGTAAAAGGTATTTATAGAGTTTTTCAAGTCTGATGTGGCCCTTTCGCCGCGCGCGTGGTGGGGCAATGTAGCGAAAACTCAGAGAAGCCCTGGTGCCCACGTCGTTCTATCCTCTTGTACTACAGTGATTTAAAGCCATCCGTCACGTGCTGGTCCCCGCACGCCTCATCGACGGGGGGTCGTTCGAGCTTATTTGCGAATTGACATTAAATCCGATTTTCTAGACGGCAATCTCAACCTCCTTGACGCCTGTAAGAGGGCCGTGTTGTAAACCCTCCGACGGAGGCTCTGCTCGTAAATCATTGTAGTGAAAAGCTCTTACGCCTCATCAATGGACGCGTCGCCGACGGGAACACCTTTCCGACTATCGCAGTCGTAAGGCTCAAGTGGGGGCAAGTGGAGCTATTCGGGTCTTGGCAGCAAACAAGCAGTAACGGTGCAAAACAGGTCATCAAAATGCAATTGGAGGGCATTTCGGGGCTGAATCGAGCGCTAATCGCTCAGTTAATGGGAAAACGCCGTCGTGTCCAAAAACATAAACGAACTCAAAACCCGCACGCCGCCGATGTCATCATCAGTAAGGGGCGATGCCGTTCGCCGACTGATGGAGACCAAGAGCGAGCGTGGCAGCCGCCGCGGGTTCGCTTACAGCGTGGTCTACCTTAAAGCGTTGCAATGAGGGCGCGCTGTTTCTCCCAATCGTCGGGGAGTGGATGATGCAAGAGGTGGCTCGAGGTCAGCCCAACGGGCTGACGGCCTTCGACAATGGCACGGACGATGTCGGGAGCCAGGAATGCATAACGGATTGCCTTGCGCACGCGGTCCGTTGGGATGGCGTCTTCGGTGGCAATCTGCTCATAGGTTTTGCCTGCTTTGATTCGGTCGAGCCAGGAGAGGGCGTTGGCGATATTGCGCAGGAGTGTGCGGTCGATGGATTTCGTGGGGTTGCCCAGAACGAGCTTGGTCTCGACGCCGCGTCGACGCAAGCGGAACGGTGCGTGGATGCGGAGTGCATCCTCGCGAATGCGGTCGGGTCCCATAGACAGGCAATCAGCGAACGTATTGCGGTCGAG
Source organism: Candidatus Marinacidobacterales bacterium (assembly GCA_965219415.1). Classification (GTDB taxonomy): domain Bacteria; phylum Acidobacteriota; class Vicinamibacteria; order Marinacidobacterales; family DATDRI01; genus CBDCNP01. Next base: position 2,980,776 of record CBDCNP010000002.1, on the reverse strand, counting down.
CAGGATGGACACAGAGCCTGGGCTGATATCGACCCGCCGGATGAAACGGAGCAGGCTGGCTGCCGAGGCACTATCATTATTGCTACCGGAACACAGCCCGTCTAAAAAGCGACGCACCGAGGCGAGCTCTTGCATCGTCGGAGTGACGAGGCCGAGAAGGTCGTGGCATCCACATGCTGTCGGATGAGATGCACGACGGTCTGTTCCAGCATCGGGGCGGGCAGTCGCCAGCCGGAGAGGTCCTTTTGGCCACTGTGCTGGATGAGGTGCCGGGAGACGTAGTAGCGGAGCCGTTGCCCGTTTTTCTTTTTGGTGTGGCTCGGCGTCAGCCGGTCCCCGGTCTCATCGAAGAGCTTGCCTGCCAGTGGGGAACGGGTTGCATGGCCCTTCGTCGTGCGTCTCCTTGGTTTGGCAGCCCCTGCCTGCAGCTGCGTTTGGACCGCGTCCCAGAGCTCCGGAGCGATGATCGATGGATGCTGGCCCTCGTAGACACGCCTCTGGTGCCGGATGCGGCCGGCGTAGAGAGGATTGGTCAGCAGGCAGTGGAGGTGTCCGCGACGGAACGGCAGCCCGCCCGTTAGGGTTCCATCCGCGGCGAAGCGTCGCTTGGTGCGCAGTCCCAGACGGTCCGCGTCGGCCTTCACCTGCCGGAGCGTTCCGTGCTTTCGGTACAGCGCATAGAGCGTCCGGACCGTTTCGGCCTCAGCCTCGTTGATGCGCAGCGTGCGCTCGTCCTTCTCATAGCCGAGCGGTACGCGGCCGCCCATCCATAGTCCCTTGCGCTTGGAGGCAGCGACCTTATCGCGGATCCGCTCGGCCGTGACTTCTCGCTCGAATTGTGCGAAGGACAGCAGCATATGCAGCGTCAGTCGTCCCATGCTGGTCGCGGTGTTGAAGGACTAAGTCACCGAGACGAAAACCGCGCCGGCCGCCTCGAGCCGCTCGACGAGCTTTGCAAAGTCGGAGAGGGAACGGGTCAGCCGGTCGACCTTGTAGACCACAATCTGCTCGACGAGACCGGCATCGATGTCGGCGAGCAAGTGCTGTAGGCCCGGGCGCTCCAGGGTTCCTCCCGAGATCCCCGCGTCCTCGTAGACGGTTGGCAGCAGCACCCAGCCCTCCGCTTTCTGGCTCGCGACATACGCGGCGCAGGCCTCTCGCTGCGCATCGAGGGAGTTGAAATCCTGTTCGAGACCCTCTTCCGCGCTCTTTCGGGTATAGATGGCGCAGCGGATTTTCGTCATGTCAGGCCTTGCGCTTGGGCGTCAGACCGAAAAAGCGTGGTCCTGACCAGTGTGTGCCGGTGATTCGCTTTGTGATGGTGGTGAGGGACGGGTAGGATTTGCCGTCGAACCGATAGCCGTTATCGAGTACCTCGACCTGGTAGGTGCGGCCATTCCACTCGCGGACGAGATGGGTGCCGGGAGAAACGGACCCTGCGGAAGGGGCGGGGCTTGGTGTGCCGTTCGCCATGGCGGCCAGGGTGCGCCGGGTTGCGGCCGAATGCCCGCCATAGGTCCGGCACTGGCGTTCGTACGCGAGAACGCGGCGCAGGAGAGCGCGTGAGAGCGAGCTTGGCGGAGCAGCCCCGAAGGTCTGCTCCCAGGCCCGCCGCAGGCTAGGAAGGTCCAAACCGTCCAGAACGACCCTCCGGCCAGCTCTTGTATCCTGCGGCATCACCGGACGTTCGCTCTTTTGCGCCGTAAAGTCCAGTCCAATGGGCGCTTCCGCGGGTGCGCAGTTCGCGGCCTGCAGCTCGTCCTGCAGCCGATTTGAGCCAGCCAGCCGTGCGTACCCCAGTGGGCCTGTCGCCCGCCACCCGCAGCCCAGGGGTCGGAAGCCAGCCCTGCGGCGCGAAATACCCTGGATTCTGCGCGGATTCCAAGGGCGTCTAAGCTGCTGATTTGTGGTCCATTTCAAAAGGGCCGAGTTTTGGCACAGGACGGGCTCGCCAGGCGTCAACGCCAGCAAAGGCAAATGCCCAGGATCCTTGGAGTATACTGCTGCGATGAACGTCATTGCCGATCTCTGCATCGTTCCGCTCGGTGTCGGGGTCTCCCTGTCGAAGTACGTTGCCGCTTGCGAGCGCGTCATAGAAGCCGCGGGGCTATCGCCCGAGCTGCACGCAAACGGCACCAACATCGAAGGGGATTGGGACGAAGTATTTTGCGTGGTGAAGCGATGTCACGAAGTCGTCCACGAAATGGGCGCACCGCGCATCCATACGAATATCAAGCTTGGAACGCGTACCGACCGAAGCCAGACGATGAAGAATAAGATCACGAGCGTGACGAGCAAGAAATAGCCCGATAGTTCTCGAAGAACGGACGAAACTCGTCGAACGGTGCTTTCGCCATTAAGTGTTGGTGAGATGACGCTAGACTTTACGGTGCATTAAATTACAGCCCAAATAGCGCTCACGACTTTCGCTGCGCGCTAAATGGAGCGTAAGCGCCTGTGCCTTCTATTTATTTATCCGCACGCACCAAACTTGAATAATCTCCGGTCTGCCAGCACCATGCCGGCATGATTTCGTCGTTGGTTCCCGCTCTCATCTCCGGCTTCAAGGCTCGTCGCGAGCTGGCTCCTGAGAATGTCGCTCTTCGGCAGCAGCTCGTCGTCCTCCGCCGTTCCGTGAAACGGCCACGGCTCTCGGATGAAGCCCGAATTGTTCCTGACGTGGCCGTCGTGTCCAAGAATACAAACGAACTCAAGACCCTTGGGCCGCCTTGGCCCGGTCGCAAACACAAACACTAAGCTGCTGATTTATGGTCTATTTCAAAAGAGCCGAGTTTTGGCACAGGACAGAGTAGATTATCTTTTTCCAGGAGGTGCGACATGCGCAAGAACCTCAAACCCGAAGAGCTAGGCGACCTGCTTACCGGCTCGACCGTGGCGATTCTCGCGACCCACATGCAAAACGGCCACTCGTTGTTGTCGCCGGTCTGGCACGAGTTCAGGGACGGCGGGTTCACGGTGATGACCTTCGCAAAGGATGTGAAGACCAGGCACCTCGACCATAACCCCATGGCATCCGTCGTAGTAGCCGACAGCCAGCCGCCGTATCGGGGCATTGAAATACGAGGAGAGGCTAAGGTTTCGTACCCGACTGACGACCTCGACATCCTACGACGCCTTGCCATCCGCTATCTCGGTGAGGCTCGAGGAAACGATTATGCCGATGGTATGAAGGAAATCGACTTTGCGATGATCCGTCTCGAGCCGGGAACACTTCGCACCTGGGATTACAGCGACGAGGAGATGCTGACCTAGTTCGTGGCTATTCACAAGAATGGAACATCACCGGCCAAAAGCGGCTCGATGTGGGTGTAGAGGTGTGCCTTCTATTTATTCATTCGCCAGCCCATGGGTCGGAAGTCAGCCCTGCGGCGCGAAATACCCTGGATTCTGCGCGGATTCCAAGGGCGTCTAAGCTGCTGATTTGTGGTCTATTTCTAAAGGGCCGAGTTTTGGCACAGGACGCCCGCCGACCAAGATCTCATAGATAGCGCCCGCTACGATCTCAAGCATCTTATAGAGGGCTCCAACTATTGAGGCGGACTACGGCGGTGTCGTCTCCCCGAGCTCCCGTATCGTCTAACCATTGTACTGTAAATCGAAAAAACCATCCGGTGGATCCTCTTGCGATACTTGTTCTCACACCTGTAACGAGTACGTCTCGATATGAGCCGTTCGGTTCAATGCGGTTTCCGCCGGCAATCCGTATGATCGTTTCCTCGTTGAAGGTTTGGCGCTCCACGCGAGTTCCGTTTGGTCTGAGAATATCCATGTGAATATTTTTGACGGCGAGGCCGGTTCCGGCCGTCTCTCTCAAGCCGGCATCGAAATAAACATCGGCAGGACCAAAGGACCCCGGGGCGACGTAGGAAAGATTGTAGATGGTTAGGGTGAGATTTGCTCGGGGTTGTGACTGTGGGCTCGGGCTCGGGGCTACAGTTGGAGCGGCGGGTGACGATCCACCGCTATCTCCGCATCCTATGCCAGCGAGGACCGCAGCAACGAGTAAGGTTAGTTTCAGCATTGTTTCAACCCTTTCAACCCTTTCTTAGAAGCAACATTTCGGAGGGCGCGCCGGGGGAGGTGTAGAAGATCGGCAGAATTGCCGGCCTCCCGGGTTCGACGCCCCGGCGCACCCACAACCTCATACATTCTGTTGTCAGCACGAACACGTTGAAAAGACAGCGAGATTAATTCTGTGGCGTTCGCCGACACAGGCAGGCCAGCTGACACTAGCATTCAAACACGGCGTAGCAACACTTGATAGCGGAAGCATCGGTTCAGGAACTCGCGCAACGCTAAATTATAGTGCCAGTTAAACTACTGTAAACACATTATTTTTTATGTTATAGACATAATGTAGTTATCCCATTAGGCGGTCCCCCCCATCCCCGCGCTGTGCCTTCTATTTATTCATCCGTCAGCCCATGGGTCGGAAGTCAGCCCTGCGGCGCGAAATACCCTGGATTCTGCGCGGATTCCAAGGGCGTCTAAGCTGCTGATTTGTGGTCTATTTCAAAAGGGCCGAGTTTTGGCACAGGACGACGTTCTGTTCTTCATGCACCTGGCTACCCGTCGAGTCCACGTCGCCGGCATCACGCCGCATCCGAACGAACAGTGGATGACTCAAGTGGCTCGCAACGTGACCATGGCAGATGTCGGCTTTCTGTCCTCGAGCCGATACCTCATTCACGACCGGGACTCGAAGTTCTGCGAGTCGTTCCACCGGACCATCGAGGCGGTTGGCGTCGCGCCCGTCAAGCTGCCCGCACGGAGCCTGGATTTGAACTCGTTCGCGGAGCGCTGGGTGAAGTCAGTCAAAGAGGAATGTCTCTCGAAGCTCATCCTGTTCGGCGAGAAGTCGCTCCGTCATGCGCTTAGGGAGTACGTCGTCTACTATCACCACGAGAGGAATCATCAAGGCAAGGAGAATCTGCTGCTGTTCCCAGCCAGCGACCCGTTACCTCAGTCCGAGCGCAAGGTGCGCTCCCGTGAACGGCTTGGCGGGTTGCTACGTTTCTACCATCGGGAAGCCGCATGAGTATTTTGACCTCACGGGATTCAAGCGGTCTTTGCGAAGGTGCAAATTGCTGACCCGCTGGGCGTTCGAGTATTTTGACCAGCCGGGCGAGCGCAGCATCGGCCAGATCACTAAGAAACCGGACCTGACGGAATCAGCCCTTCGAAACTGGGTGAAACAATACAAAGTTGATCAAGGTAAAGGTCCACGCGAGGTTCTGACGACGGCGGAACGTGATGAGCTCCGTTCGCTACGGCGTCGAGTGCGTACGTTGGAGCAAGAGCGAGAAATATTAAAAAGGAAGGCGAATGAGATTTAAGTTCATTCATGCGGAGCGGGCCAACTACCCGGTGCGGGTGATGTGCCGAGTCCTGAGGGTATAGACCAGCGGCTACTACGCTCAGATGAAGCGCGCGCCCAGCAAGCGACAGCGTGAGGATGGGAAACTGAAGCTGCGCAACCAAGCGGTCCACACCCATAGCCGTGGTACCTACGGCAGGGAGCGTGTACGTCGCCAGCTTGAAGGGGAAACGTCGAGGTGGGCAAGCAGCAAGTGGCACGGCTGATGCGTGAGATGGGCCTGCAGGGCCTGCCTAGCAAGCGTTTTCGCCGCACGACCAACAGCAAGCACGATCACCCTATCGCACCCAACGTGCTCGGCCGGAACTTCGAAGCCGAACGACCGAACCAGTTTTGGTAACGGACATAACCCTCATCCGTACTAGGGAAGGCTGGCTCTACTTGGCAGTTATCCTCGATCTGTTCTCGCGTCGTATTGTCGGCTGGGCGATGCAGCCCCACCTGCGCGCGGAGCTTGCTCTCAAGGCGCTTCACATGGCCTTGGGGCGCCGCCTGTCGGAAAGTGGCTTGGTGCATCATTCAGACCGTGGCACTCAATACGCGGCTGCGACCTACTAGGCCGTGCTCGATGAGCCGCAAGGGTGATTGCTGGGACAACGCCGTGACCGAGAGCTTCTTCGGCACGCTCAAGACTGAGCTCCTCCACCGACGTAGTTGGCCAACACGACGTATGGCCAAAGACGCGGTTGCGAGCTACATCGAGGGGTTCTACAATCCGTGTCGACTCCACTCGTCACTCGATTACAACAGCCCAATGGTGTTCGAACGGATTCATGACCCCAAAACTGCTCATGCGAGATAATCAACCTGCCCACTTCTCCTGGGCAAGGTCAGGTGAGGAATCCTCCGGACCATGAGTATCACGCACATCTTCGTTTCACATGCCACTGCGGATGCGGAAATTGCGACAGAGTTGGTACAACACCTACGCAATGCCGGCCATGAGACTAAGATCGATACACAAGACCTTGCTCTTGGCGACAACCCCATTGCTTTCATAAACGAAGGAATCGCGAATGCCAAGGCGGTCATCATTCTCTTCTCCATGCACACCCGCGCTGCGCCGTGGCAGAATCTGGAAATCAATGCCGCAGTTTGGAATCAAGTCGCTTACGATGGTGGGCGGTGCATTGTCGTTCGCCTGGACGACACAAAGATACCGCCCGTACTTGGGCCCAAAGTATATGGACGGCTAATACCAGAGGATCAGGCATCTCTCAACAAGTTGGTGGAAGACATCTGCAACCTACTCTTCAGCAGTCCGACGATGTCGTCTTTGGTTGCCGACGCTTTCAAACCTAATTCACAGAATCCTTTTCGCCACCTTAGAGCTGAGTTCTTTGAGAACCAGCCTGATCTCCACGTAAAGACCTTCGCGCTACCAGACGCCTTCAAAGTTGGGGCTCTCGAGGATATGAAACCGTGCATTCTCGAAGGTTCGAGGGGCACCGGAAAGTCAATGCTGTTGCTGTCCTTACGTGCTCGTAATTCTCTACTGCGGAATCCCTATGAAAAATGTGCGCCCCAACGCTTCGGTTTCTACTTGAAGCTAACCCGAGGGGCAATTTGTAATGCAGGAGTCCGCTTCGAAACCCAACACCTAAGTCCGACCACGGACATTGGCATCCTCACAGATGTTGCCGCACAAGAACTAATTCTGCAGATGACGGAGAGTTTGTTCTCAGAATTGGCGTACTGCGTCGAGCACGATTTGATCAATCATGATCGGTTCGTCGAACGGAGACTCTGCGAAGAAGCGGACGAATTACTGTTGGATTTTAAGGATGGTCGAGCCATTTCGTTCATCGAACTACAACTAAAACTCTCGCGACTGCACAGGGGTCTGGCTAATTTCATTCGCCGTAAATTCATTTATGGTGAAACCGTTCATGTCCCGATAGCGACCCTTGATCTAGAGCAATTCAAACGCGTCATAGACCTGGTTCGCCAACACGTTCCGTCGCTCAAAGAGTCAATGTTCGTTATTCTGCTTGATGAGTATGAGAATCTTTTCCCCTATCAGAAACGAATCGTCAACAGCATGCTCAAGCTGGGTCCTCCGCATATCTCAGTCAAGATCGCCAAGAAGCTTGCCAGCGAAGATGTCCCTGGAACCACGATAGGTCAGGAACTGCAAGAGATCCACGACTACACAAGAGTTCCATTGGTCTACAACATCGAAGACGTGTCTGAACGAAACGCTTACTACGAACTATTGCGCCACATCGTATCAAACATGGCTGGGCTTGAAGGAACAGAGCAGGTCGACGTAGACAAGCTCCTTCCACGGCTTCGCGATCCCGAAGTCGATGAGACCTTATGGTTGGCAGAAGTGGCAAAGCTCAGCAAGACCACGCCTGAGGAGTTTGCGGATTTATCGGACGAGAGGCAGCACGAGAGGCGAACGTACTACGGTACAGCAGCGACCTACCGGGTCATTCTTGGAAAGCGCGGACGCCACGCCGAAAAACGGTTTGCAGGATTCAGCGAGCTCGCACTCCTCAGCTCGGGAGTAATCCGCTACTTTCAGGAATTTTTGAGTGTGGGCTACCATCTTGACTTCGGCGATCATCCTCCCCCGCAAGGAGCCTTCACCATCTCACCTGACCGACAGTCCAAGGCCGTTCATATCGTCTCTCAGCACAACCTTACGACGCTCAGCCGAAACGTCGAGCAATACGGTGAAGAACTCAAGTATTTTCTGCTGGACCTCGGTGACTGTCTGCGGCACAAACTACTCAAGCACACGAGCGAGCCGGAGGCTGCGCGTCTGACTCTCAAGGATCCGGAGATGCTGGAGGACAGAACCATGGATAAGTTGAAGTGCATCCTTGCTGTTGGGGAACGCGAGGGAGTATTTCAGACTAAGGAAGGACTTCCGGCGTTCAAGCCAAAGCATGGCTCCGATCCTCAACCCGCAGAATTCAATATCTGTCGGATCTATGCACCTGTTCTCCAGGTTAGCCCACGCCTCCGCTGGAGAACGAACATAAAATGCCAGCAGTTGCAGTGCTTGCTTCAACCCGGCATGAGAGCTAAAGCGGTGCAAGAATTGAAGAACGCCGTAGCGAAGTCTGGAACAAGCAAAAGTACACGGGATAGCCTTCCCTTCGCACCGGGAGACCACGAGTGAGACAACAACTGGTAGCAAGGGACCTGCCCAATGGGGCGGTGCTTGTTACATGTTCTAGTCACGAATACCGGTGCAGGGGCCTTCTGTCTCGTACTCAGAGTTGGTCGCCGAGCGAAGTAGTCCTCTTCCACTACGATGACTATAACCCCATCCGCGAAAAGAACCATCGCTATATGGAGTCCGCATTCCGGAAAATGGTCTCTCGGTTGACAGTCCTACAGTTCACCGAAGCGGACGCGGTCAGAAGCCTCCGCGCCAACATGCGGCATCTTCAGCACGTTATAAATTGTTCCGACAATAAGGCTGTCGTGATGGACATATCCGTATTTACAAAACGACATCTGCTCATGATGCTTAGATGGCTTGATGACTGTGACCTCTGGGATCGACTGTATGTCGTGTATAGTGAGCCAGAAAATTACCTGGTTTCTCAGCACATCCCGCTTTCGTTCGGACTCGCTTCCATCCAGCAAACTCCCGGGTTTTCTGCGTGTCCAGATCTCAGTCGGCCTGTTCACTTGATGATGTTTTTGGGGTATGAAGGTGATAGGGCGTTGGCGGTATATGAACAAACCCAGCCGATGAAGACAACCCTAGTAGTGCCCCATCCTCCATACAGGCCAGATTGGACAGGAAAAACCGAGCAGTTCAACCACGACCTTCTGGCCTTGGTCGAAGAACAAGCAGTCCTCAAGGTCGATGCACTCGATCCAGACGACACAAGTACAACTCTCACAAATGTTCTCGGACAGTCTAGGAGAGATGATTTCGCGAGGATCATCTGCCCACTTGGCACCAAGCCACAGACCCTAGGTGTCTATAGCTACATCAGGGAGTCAGACGATCCACCAGCCATCGTTTATGCCAGCCCGCTACGGCACAACCACGCCTTCTATTCCAGAGGACTCGGTGAGACTTGGATTCTAAAAACAACCGACGACAGGTGAGGCTGACCACGAGACTGGATCGCTATCCTGCCAAAATGGTGTCCAAGCTGGCGGACCGTCTAATCCAGCGATACGCCTCTGGGGCCGATTCCGTTCTCGATCCGTTTTGCGGATCGGGCGCGATCCTCGTTGCAGCCAACCAAGCCGGACTTCCCGTTTCCGGCATCGATCTGAATCCGATCTCAGAATTATTCTGTTACGTGAAGCTCAGGGGTTTCAATCCCGCTCGTGCTCTGGAACTTGGCAGGACGTGGATCGCGGAGGCACAGCGATCCATCCGGCCACTTCCGGTTGATTGGAGTGGCAAAGACTACTGGTTTACACAGGGCACTCTCAATAAGTTCGAGCTATTGAGAGCGGCGAGTAGGATCGTTCCCCTCAGAAACAGCCCCGAGGGCAGAGCCATCCTTCTCAGTTACACACTCGCGGTTAGACTCTGCTCCAGAGCTGACCAGCGCAGCCCGAAGCCTTTCATTTCAAGGCAAGCACGGTGTTCGAGAGCTGGCCGGCATTTCGATCCGAACCGAACGATCCTCGAACTATTAGAGCAACTCTCAGCACTCTATGGTTTCAATTGGAAAGGGAACGCTCGTTCTCGTTTCGTTTGCGCTGATGTCTGCGATCCACGCCGACGATTTGGTGACCTAGGCAAACACTCCCATGCTATAACCTCTCCGCCTTACATCAACGCGCAGGACTACTTCCGAAACTTCAAGCTTGAGTTGTATCTATTGGAAGATGTCTTGCCCTTTAAAGTGAGCGACCTTCGGGAACGCTTCGTAGGAACAGAACGAGGCCAGTTATTGGAGCAAGTACCTCAGGAATCCATTGAGAGAGACTATGCATTGGTACCAGCGCTGAGGCGCCTAAAGGCTAGCGCTCCTCGGCTTTGCGCAGTTGTCCATCGTTACCTTTACGACATGGGTAATGCGTTCGATGCAGTGAAGGAAACATTGAGTCACAATGCCTGCTTCGTGGTTGTATGCGGAGACAACCTTATCGGAGGCGCAAGAATTCGTACTTGGGATGTTATTCAGACGATTCTGGAGGAGAAGGGCTTCACGCTCTTCGACCGATTCAGCGACCCGATCAGCGATAGATTGCTGGCTCCCACACGTTCCGGTCATAGAGGATTGATAAAGGAGGAAGTCATCTCTGCCTATCATCTTGGTTGACTTGGCCGACCTACAGGGGATGTCCCACTGATTGTTGAAATTGAGGTAGCGGCGGCTCCCTTGGCCCGCCTGAGAATTAGGTTTGCCAAACAACCGTCTCCAGAGGGGAACGCCTGTCCATCATCATTATTTGTCCGGGACTGGACTCTAGGGCCCGGACCGCCCTCGAGCACATGCTGGAGAGCGTGGTCAGCGCGCGAGGGAAAGTGCTGAGGACGAACTTCTCGGCGACCAGCCGAGTAACGCGAGCGACCAAGCTGACTCAGGCTGCCTCTCGCCACTCGTATCGATGGTGCAGTCCACCGACTCGCGGCAGTGCGACTACTTTCGCCGTAGGAGACGGTCGGTGCGTGACCGCTCTCAAGCTCGGTGTGTCCTTGTTCAGCCCCAAGTGGCAACGGTCCTCGTGATAGTAGCTGATGTAAGCTCGCACGAGCCGGATGAGATGACATGCGCCGAGAACCACGACGTGCTCAAGGAGCTCGCGACGGCAGCTGCCGACCCCGTCCTGTGCCAAAACTCGGCCCTTTTGAAATAGCCCACAAATCAGCAGCTTAGACGCCCTTGGAATCCGCGCAAAATCCAGGGTATTTCGCGCCGCAGGGCGGCGTTGTTGCACCGCTCTTGGCTGAGCGCGAAATCTACCTATGGTGGTGGCCGAGGTAATGTTCGACCATGAAGTATCCCAAGCGCAGCCAGTACAAACACGCGAAACAGAAGAAGTACCACGTTTCCAACTGGGCGGAATACAACGAAGGGCTGCGCCGCCGGGGCGATTTGACGGTCTGGTTTGACGAGGAGGCAATCGCGAACTGGAAGGCCGACAAGAGCGGTAAGCCTGGCGGTCAACGGGTCTATTACGCGAACATGAAAACCAGCCAGGCGATGAGGAAGGCGCCACCGCCATTCGCGGCGGCCACACGCGGAAACCGCCAGATATTGCCCGTCCCCACGGCCATCCCGATGGCGGCAAGCAGAATGCCCCAGCGTGAGCTAAAGAGATCTTGCTGCTCTTTCATTCGAGGACCCAATGGGAGCATATTCTAACAGGCCTGTTTGCATATAATGAGCCCTGCACTCGAGGCACTAGCAGCCTGCTGCGAGCGGAGCGAGCCCGGCCCGCATGGGCCGCCGGAGGGTGCGCCGAGCGAGGAGCGAGGCGCCGGGCGCGCGCACGGGGAGTGAGCGCGCACTGATGCAGAGATAGGAGGAAGACGTGAAGCGTGCGCTGTCCATGATCGCGATCTTGACGGTTTTCGGCTCGCCGAGCATAGCCGCCTCCGAGGAACACCCTCTTCTCATACGGGCCGACCGCTTGATCGATGGCATGAGCGACCAGCCGATCGAAGGAGCTCTCATTTTGGTGGAAGGGGATAAGATCAGTGCCGTCGGAGCCAACGTTCGACCACCCGCCAACGCCGAGGTCCTCGACCTCTCGGGCTATACGGTGCTACCCGGCCTGATCGATAGTCATACTCATATCTGCCTCGCCCCGGACTACAGCTCGAACAACCCGGTCCTCAACAAGTCGGTGGCTTTCCGAACCTTGGAAGGAGCGGCCGCCGCGTGGGCAGCGCTCGAAGCAGGTTTCACCACTCTCCGAGATGTGGATAACGAAGGGGCGGGCTTCGCAGACGTCGCGATACGAGACGCCATCAACCAGAACCTCATCCCGGGCCCACGTCTACTCGTCTCCACGCTTGCCCTCAGTATCACCGGTGGTCACATGAACCACACCGGTCTCGCCCCCGAGATCGACGAACTTGTTCCGCAACTCGCGGTGATGACGGACACCACCGACGAAATGATCAAGGAAGTCCGCCGGCAGATTAAGTACGGCGCGGATTGGATCAAGATATATGCAACGGGCACCCTTCGACACATCGATCGCGAGACGATGGATCCGCTTCCTCAACTGAGCGAGGAGCAGGTCCGCGCGATCGTAGAAGAGGCCGGTCGCTTTCGGAAGGACGTGGCCGCCCACGCCTATGGTGGAGACGGCGCACGTGCCTCCGTGCTGGGAGGCGTTCGGTCAATCGAGCACGGAATGTTACTCGACGAATCCATCCTTTCTCTCATGGCGGATCGGGGGACCTTTTGGTGCCCAACGCTGTCCGTTTTCGCACCTCGAACGCCGGAGGAAGAGGCAGATGCGTTCTTCAAACGCATTCAAGTGCGGCAACGGAGAGCCTTCCAAAAGGGAATGGAGTTGGGCGTCAAGATCGTCTTCGGTACCGACGCCGGCGCCATCAGGCATGGAGACAACGCGGTGGAGTTTCTTCACATGGTCAGATTGGGCATGGAGCCGATGGTGGCCATTAAGGCCGCCACCTCTCTCGCCGCCGAGCTTCTGCGTCTCGAAGATACGATCGGCGCCATCAAACCAGGATTGCAGGCGGACTTGATCGCCGTTCGCAGCGACCCGCTCGCCGATATTCGGGCCTTACAGGACGTGGCCTTCGTGATGAAAGGCGGGAAGATCGTGAAGAGCCCGTTAACTAACTAATCCCCCGACTGACGGCGCAACTTGTCCATCATCATTATTAATCCGGGACTGGACTCTAGGGCCCGGACCGCCCTCGAGCCCATGCTTGAGAGCGTGGTCAGCGCGCGAGGGAAGGTGCTGAGGACGAACTTCTCGGCGACCAGCCGAGTAACGCGAGCGACCAAGCTGACTCAGGCTGCCTCTCGCCACTCGTATCGATGGTGCAGTCCACCGACTCGCGGCAGTGCGACTACTTTCGCCGTAGGAGACGGTCGGTGCGTGACCGTTCTCAAGCTCGGTGTGTCCTTGTTCAGCCCCAAGTGGCAACGGTCCTCATGATAGTAGCTGATGTAAGCTCGCACGAGCCGGATGAGATGACATGCACCGAGAACCACGACGTGCTCAAGGAGCTCGCGACGGCAGCTGCCGACCCATCGCTCCGCGGTTCCGTTTTGCCATGGGCTGCGAAACGAAGTGCGAACGGGTTTTGTGCCCGTTGCCTTGATGAACTCGATGACCGCAGCGTTAAAGATGAAGTCGCGATCGAAGATGAGATATCTCGGAGCGGTGTCGTAGGGAAACGCCTCGCGTAGTTGCTGAATAACCCAAGCAGACGTCGGGTGGAACGTGGCGTTGAAGTGAACGATGTGCCGGCGACCGTGCTCGATGACGAAGAAGCCGTACAGCAGCCGGAGCGACGCGGTGGGCACGGTGAACAGATCCATGGCGGCGATATCGTCTTTATGGTTGCGCAAGAAAGCCATCCATCGTTTCAGCTGGTCGGGCTCCGCGGGACGCCGCGGCAGGTATCGCGACACCGTGCTCTCGGAGATGATGAAACCGAGCTTGGTGAGCTCAGCATGGATGCGTGGCGCCCCCCAGCCGTCTTGCGCCATCGTGCGGACGAGGCGACGAATCTCGGCATCAATCCGAGGCCGACCGGGATGGCGGCGCTGCGAGATCTTTGCCCAGTACCGTCGGAATCGGTCGCGATGCCAACGGGCTACGGTGTCCGCGTGGACGATGAGCAGGCGGCTCGCCCACACGGGCCACGAACCTCGAAGGGCAACCCAGAAAGCCCGTTCCGTGTCGTCGAGCGGTGGGCGTGGGCGCTCTTTCTTCAGCGCCGTCACTTGCTGCCGCAAAGCGACGTTCTCCAACACCAGGTCGGCGCGGCGCCGACACATCGCCCGAATGGCACGGACGCCAAGTGAGACGAGGAAGACAACAACGTTGAGCATAGCGGCGGAGTTTCGCCGTCTTCGGCCCGGAATTCAAGCGGAGCGTAAGTCCTTGATTTCGTGGGCGGAGCAGTTTTGACGATGCACAGGTAACTGTAAAGCCTAGGGGCCCTTGGCCCAGTCGCTAAGCTGCTGATTTATGGTCTATTTCGAAAGGGCCGAGTTTTGGCACAGGACGGGCAACGGCACTCGAAACCAGCCAACGTCGCGAGCTTTACCCTTCGTGTTAGCCTTCGCCCCGAGGCCATGAAAGCCACCCTTTCGATTGAAGCCACCACCTCCGCCGACCGCTGGCTCCACCTCTGGAGCACCCCCGATCTCGCCACCCGAACCACCATCGAGTGGTCCCCCCGACTAACCCGAAGCCTCGGCCGCTGCTATCCCGAGCGCCGCCTCATCCGCCTCGCCGCCTTCCTCGAAGAATCCGAAAACGCTCTCCTCGAAGAAGTCCTCTGCCACGAGTTCGCCCACCTCGCCGCGCGCGAGCTCCACGGCCGACACATCCGTCCCCACGGATCGGAATGGAAAGCCCTCATGCGCGCCGCCGGATTTGAGCCCAAGACGCGACTTCCGGCGCCTGAAGCGGTGCCGGTGCGGATGTACGCCCACTTAAGCCCATGAGCCAGCCTGGGCCAGATATCAGGTCGCGAGCCCCGGCTCCAGCAACGCGGAATCCAACGGCTAATCCCTGCTAGTTCTCGGCGCACGTTGAGAATTCAGTCAAGTTCTCTTAACCTGAGACCGCGTGTGCGGATGTCGCTCCGGGATCCCGTGACAATCGCGAGGCCCAAAAAGTCGCGCGCAACAGCCAGCCTGGGCAGTTCTCTATCGATTCATTTTCGTGCATCGACTTTAGTGCGTATCTACGCGTACATTCTCAAAGCCGACTCAGGCTTCGCGCCGAATCCGTTCTTTGGCTGGTGCACGCTCGCGTGCTGCAAGCCCGCCATCCGGCGAAAGGCGCGTCCAGGAGACTGGATCGTCGGAATTACGCCGAGGAAGCTCGACAACCATCTCGCTTATGCCATGAGGATGGATGAGTCGCTTACGTTCGAAGAGTATTGGTCGGATCGCAGATTCAGGTCCAAGCGTCCGCGTTGGCGCAAAGGAGCACCAATCGTGGATAAATGCGGCGACAACTGTTACGCACCAATAGGCGACGGCGATTTCCGACAACTTCGGTCGCAGCATTGGGATCACAAGAACGACCGCGAGGACAAAAGGGGAATGGCCCACGACCTCAACGGCGAGCGTGTCCTGGTCGCGAAACGGTTCTGCTACTACGGCGGAGATGCTGTGCCGTTTCCCGCGCACGTCGCCTTTCAACCGCCCGCTCGGTTCAACCGCGTGAACTTCACTGATGAGGAGAAGTCGGCTCTCCTCGATTTTTTGAAAGCTCGACCACAAGGTATTCGGGGCCAACCGAGGCACTGGCCCACGGACGACACCTCCTGGCAACCGGGAAAGACGCGATGCGGCTAATCTTGAGCCGGAAGGGATTCGACTCGTCGAGCGGCGGATGCCCGAGTCCCATTTTCCCGGACGGCTCGATGATCTCCCTTCCGATCCCGGACAAGCGTTCGCCGGTGCGCTACAAAGACCTGACCTGGCGCGGGCGCAACCTTGGAGACGTCGTCGCAAAACTGACTCGCGGCAAACAGAGAAGCGACTATCGCGCACACATCGACCCAGATCTTGCGAGAAACCTAGCTCCTCGAAATCCAGGATGGCGGGCAACGTTGGGTCAACACAGAACCGCTCAAGGTCACCTTCGAAATCAAGGCGTCGGCGTTGGCGACGTCTTCCTCTTCTGGGGCTCGTTTCAGCCAGTAGACGACGAGTTGAGGAAATTGGGACGGCCAGAACATCATGTTTGGGGCTGGCTGCAGGTCGGCGACGTAGCTCCAGTCGACGACGTCGTTCGTAGCGGTGGTAGCGAGTGGCGATGGGCCCAAGCCCATCCTCACCTAGCATTCCCGCCAGATCCGACGAACACGCTCTACGTCGCGAATAAGGCACTCTCGTTGCCAGGCGTAGATGTAGGCGCGATTCGCGGGTTTGGCGTTTTCGAATTCGCCTCGGACAAGCGACGCCTAACCGCGCAAGGGGCGAAGAATGCCTCGGAATGGTCCTTGCCCAGCGGGTTCCTACCGAGCGGACGACCTCCTTTGACGTATCACGGCTCATTAGACCGTTGGACGCTGAAGGGCCAACGCGCTCATCTGAGTGTCGTCGCAAAAGGGCAAGAGTTCGTCCTCGACCTTGCGGTCTACCCCGAGTTAACAGCGTGGCTCGCGGAGACTATCGCGGGAGAGTAGGACTGAAGGAGACTAGCGCACGATTTCCATCAGCAACCCTTTCGAATCCAGAACGGGCTCGTTGGGCACGCGGACCTCTTCCCCTTTCAAAATGCGCTCCGCGGTCCAACACGCGGCCATTGCGTCCACGATATCGTCCCGAGCCACTTTCGAGCTCCGGTGATTCTCCACTAGCTCCGACGCGTTGAAGTCGAAAGCCTCTGCCAACAACTCCAGCCGATGTGCAAGGCCCCCTTTGGACTTCTTGCCCTCTTTGACCGATTTGCCACCACTCATTTCGTAAAAGACCAGCTCGGGATGGACCTCAACAACCCGCCCCTGCAGTTCAGGAGTCATGTAGTCGTCGACTTCCCGAATCTTAGGAATGATACCGAAGCACTGTTGACTGATACCCACGGCGTGCGCGGACGATTCGCGATTCAGACGAAGCGCTTCCTCGAAGCTTCGGCCCTTGAGAGCCGGGCGTGCTGGAGCCGAAAAGACGCTACTCGAACGAGGGCTTCCAAGAAGTTTTCTCGCCGCTTTGTCGCACTCTCGCCCCCCACGAACCGCCTCGTCCAGAAGTCCGATCGGAACATCGATACACAGAATCTCGGGCGGGTTCTCCGAGTCGAGAACCACGGAGATCCCGTCCACGACGTCAATCGCTATGCTACGAGAATCCAGCTCGAGCCGGACGACGACCCAGCCTGCCTTGCAGCCATCGACGCCAGCAATCCAAGTCATGGCATGTTCCCTCACCCTCGAAAGACACTGTCGCCGTGCCATTCAAGAAACTCTCGATTGGGTCGCTCGGCCTCAGTCTTCGGCAGCCAGATCGCGCGCCCCTCGAATCGGTGGTGCTTCCGCAATCAAGTGTTGGTGGCTGCCGCGTAACCCGCTCGTGTGCTAGAGTTTGAGCCTGATTTCGGGAGACGCAGTTCTTTCGGCGATGCGGGGCTGGGCTGGCCACACGGTGCCTGACGTTCAGGGACACCTTCGTGTGCACGCCGACATCCTTATTAATGGCGTTCGCCGACACAGGCAGGCCAGCTGACATTAGCATTCAAAATACGGCGTAGCAACATATCTGGACTCCTCTAGTCAAGCCCCTTTCTTTCTAGTCACGCCCCTTTCTTAATAAATCTTCCATCGAAGCTGCGCATCCATCGCGTCGTGACGAGTGGGTCAGACTGCAAACGTATCTTCGGCCTCAGTGAGGAGCGTCTTGGGTGCTCCGGGCCATGATGGAAAATCCGCGCGCGAGGAGCCAATCACTTTGAACGACCTCTTAGGGCCAGTGTTGCTATTGGCTTGACCCCGCGCCGGTCCGACCGGTACGCCATCAGTTGGATGGGTATCGTCGCAGCCTCTTTTGGAAGGGAAAAAGGAAAACACGAAAGTGGAGCCTCTAAATCTAAGCGGCCACCGGCGACTGGAATTCACTCTCGCGGGTGGAGACGGCCCAGACGATCCGGGCGAGTTTGTTGGCGACAGCAATCACGGCCTTGTTGTGTCCCCGCGAGCGGTGGACCTTCCGAGCCCAGGCGCGGAGCTTGTCGGGCGGGCTCTTGCTGACGTTCGCCGCGCGGAGCACGGCGCGCCCGCCCTGGGTGAGGAGCATACGGAGGTAGGAGTCGCCACGCTTGGTGATGCGTCCGAGGCGGCGAATGTCGCCACTGGAGTTTTCCTTGGGAACTAGGCCGAGGTAGCTCGAGAAGCGGCGCCCCGATGGGAAGCGGCGAAGATCGCCGACGAAGCCCACGATGGCGGTCGCGGCCAGAAGTCCGATGCCGGGAATGGCGAGAAGTCGTTGGACTTCAGGAAGCTGCTTGGTGAGCGCCTTGAGCTCGTGCTCGATGCTAGCGCACTTGTCCTTGAGTTCTCGAATCTCGGAGCAGGCATCACGGAGATGCGAACGGAGCACGTCGGGCAAATCAGAATCAGCGTCTTCGACGAGTTCGAAGAGGGCGGGCACGACGAAGTGAGCGCCCTTTGGGATGATGAATCCGAGTTCGCGCAGGAGCCCGCGTACGGCATTGATGCGTGCGGTCCGTGTGGAGAGCCATCCTGAGCGCAGGCGATGGAGCGCAGCGAGGGTGTGCTGGTGCACGGACTTGATGGGTACGGGAAGAAGCTCCTCGTTCCTGTAGGCCTCGAGCAACGCCTTCGTGTCGGCGCGGTCGTTCTTGCTCCCGCGTCGATACGGCCTCACGAGGTGAGGTGGGAGCAGGACGACGTCGTGTCCCAACCTTCGGAACGTCCTTGCCCAGAAGTGAGCCGAGCCGCAGGCTTCGAGAAGCACGGTGGCAGCGCTCTGTTTGGCAAAGAACGACACCAATTTGGGTCGACTCACACGGAGTTGCTTGGACACCTTCCCCGCTTCTCCCGAGATGGCAATCTCGAAGACGTTCTTTGCAAGATCCACAGCGATTGTCGTATCTTTCATTTGGACTCCTCCTTTTCGATGCGTATTCGACTGACTTTGGCACATCGATGCCGTCTATGTCAGTGGAGGAGTCCATTCCATCACTTGATGGCGGAAGCACCGATGAAGGACACGCAACCGATGCACCGATGGGTGCTTCCGCAGTCAAGTGTTGGCGGCCGCCGCGTAACCTGTTCGCGTGCTTAGAGTTTTAGCCTGATTTCGAGAGGCGCAGTTCTTTCGTCGATGCCGGCTGGGCCGAGTTTTGGCACAGGACGGGGATAGACGGAGAGCGAACTAGCTGACTGAGGCACTGAGTGAACCGACGGAAGCCAAATCGGCAACTGGCAAGCGAAAGCAGTCACTGCGAGGCACCCGAGAGTTTCATGCGGTCAATATGTTCGACAAACTCCACCTTGCCGCTGAAATGGTGGACATTCTTAGCGATTCGGAGAAAAACCTGAAGGCCGTGATGAGCGAATCGGGTCACAACCTCACCCTCTTCGATCTCAGCGCCGTGATGAACGAACCGTGACCGAAGTGAATAGGCCGCCTTAACCTCCTTCAAGGCAACCGTCCGCTCCTCCACCGTGTCATAGGCAAACATCGCTAATCGTTCGCTCAAGTTGTGAAGAATCGGCTCCGAACTGTCTCGAAGCAGAATCGACTCCAACCCGGCGCAGTACCAGATCATCTTCTCTCTGAGATCTGGCGTGAGTGCCGCCCGACCGAACGTGACCATACCCAACAGAAGTGTCTCCTCGAAGTCGGTTCGTGAGGAACGCGCGAGGATATCGCGAACTTCCGAGAGGCCGACATCGAGCAAAATGTCACGCAGGTCGTCGCTAAGTTCCATGGTCCCTGGGTGGTCAATGATCGCCTCGGAGGTGCTCAAGAACTTCCCCGTAGGGTCGGTAATGAAGACCCGGTCGATCCGCCGAGGTGCGTAACCCCAGCGAGCAACCCTTGATGTAACCCCAGGGGGCGTGAAGAAGCGAAGCACACCGACCGCCAACTCGACTCGGTCACTGGCGATTTCTTGCGCTCGAATCGGTTCTGCGAAAACGCGCGTCTCCGCAACGGTGATACCCTGGAAGTCTCTGCGCATCGACCGACACCACTCAGCATGCGCTTCGGCAGACGGGCCGTGAGTCTGCTTGGATTCAAGCTCCTCGAAGATGCTCTCCGGAAACGTCGACACCGTAACCGAGCCGAGCGTCAGTGGGGACTGCACGTGAAGGTCGGACACCGGAACGAGCAGTCGATGTTCCGCCGCCCCGCTCTCCCACGCCCGCAAGAGGTAGTCCACGCACCCCGCGGAACCCTCTCCACGGTGGCGCTCTTTCACCCATTCGAAGAGCTGCGTGCGCATGAACTCGACGCTCGCTGTTGACTTGAACGGCCGGACCCTGGCCATCGACAACGCGAGGGCCTCCAGCTTCTCGTAATCGGGTCCGATCAGACCAGTGCGCAAGCCTCCCGCCTCGGCGACGGCGATGCCTGTTGGCTTCCCTTGGCGGTCCCGCCAGCCAAGATGCACATCGCCGTCGATGTCTGCGTCCGTAAGCTGTGGCCCGGTGAAGACATTTGGCGAGAAAGCAGGGCGTGCCCGAGAAGGGGGATCTCGGAATGTAGCAACACGGCCGAGTAGACTCCGTCCGAGCTCTTCGAACCGCCTTCTGGCGTCCTCGTGCAACTGGTTGCTCAGGTGACTCATGGCGCAGTGTTCTCTCGCCCTGCGTTCGGCGCTCGCTGGTCGTCTGATCTCATTGGTTGACCAAGGGGGCGGTGGGCTGATCGGCACCAGCTTCCGGCGTCTCGATCTCGACGTACGCGGACCGGCAGCCGCAGCCGGACGCCACGGCACAGGCACAGGGCGCCCGACGGTCCGAAGGTGGATGGGGTCCCGCGCCGTGTACCTCGTCCATGTGCGGTAGTCTCACGCGAAACGCGTGGCACGCTCCGACCCGATCAGGCGGCACACGTCGCTGCGTCTCATTGGACGAACGTGCGCCTGCGTAGAATCCGGTGGACTAATTTTACCCCGTTGTCCCTTAGACCAACGCGACGAGCCCCAGAACCTGAAGGAGGACCAGCAGAATCAACGGCGAGAAGTCGATCCTCCCCTTCGGTGGCACCAGCCTGCGAATCGGCGCCAGAGCCGGCTCGGTCAACATCCTGGCGATGCGAACCACCTGGACGCTCGGCGGGAGATGAAGCCAGCTGAGGATCGCCGCGACGAACACGATGACTGAGTAGGCATCGATCAGACTGGCAACCAGTAGCATCAACGGACCGGAGTTTACCACAGCACGAACGTGATTCATGCGCCAACGCCTGTGCGCTGCAAAAACTCGATCCGTCGTTGATTCCGCCTTGATCGGTGCTTGCGCTGTTTACTGTTGGTAATGTGTACGCATCCCTTTGCAAAAAAGGCGCTTACGCTCTATTTAGCGCGCAGCGAAGGTCACCAGCGCTATTTTGGCTGTAACTTAATGCACCGTAAAGTCTTAGCGTCATCTCACCAACACGTGATGGCGGAAGCACCAGCCTACGGCCTTTGGTCCGGTCGCAAACACAGGCACTGAGCTGCTGATTTGTGGTCTACTTCAAAAGGGCCGAGTTTTGGCACAGGACGGGAGCCCAGGCCGACCTCCGACGGCGAAGGACATCCGTGAGCTCATTGTGCGCGTGGCGCGGGAGAACCCGACGTGGGGATATACGCGCCTGCGAGGCGCACTCAAGAACCTAGGACATGAACTCGGACGCAACACTATCAAGAGGATCCTCGCCGACCACGGTATCGCTCCTGCGCCGGAGCGGGGCAGGAGCATGTCGTGGAGCACCTTCATCAAGGCTCATTGGGGCGCCATCGCTGCGACAGACCTGCTCACCGTCGAGGTGGTGAACCCGTTCGGGCTCGTCCGCTACCATGTCCTGTTTGTCATCGATATCGCCACTCGCTGCGTGTGCATCGGTGGGATAACGTCGGACCCCAACGGGGAGTGGATGAAGCAGGTGGCAAGAAACCTCACGGACATGTGGGATGGTTTCCTCCTTGGCAAGCGATACCTCATCCACGACCGGGACCCGCTATTCACCGAGGCGGTACGTGGGCTGTTGAGAGATTCAGGCGTGAAGCCCCTTCGCCTTCCCGCTAATAGTCCGAATCTGGCCCTGCCCGGGTTTTGTGGACACCAACCGAGGCGCGACAATGCGCCTGGAGGCGTCCATGGGAAAACGACGACGCAGGAAGTTCACGGGGGAGTTCAAGAAGGAAGCGGTCCGGTTGTTCAGGGAAGGCGAGCGCAGCATCGGCCAGGTCGCTAAGGAACTGGACCTGACGGAATCATCCCTTCGAAACTGGGTGAAACAATACAAAGTTGATCACGGTGAAGGTCCACGCGAGGCTCTGACGACGGCGGAACGTGATGAGCTGGGTTCGCTACGACGTCGAGTGCGCACGTTGGAGCAAGAGCGAGAAATATTAAAAAAGGCGGCGGCCTTCTTCGCGAAAGAAAGCGAATGAGATTCAATTTCATTCACGCGGAGCGGGCCAACTACCCGGTGCGGGTGATGTGCCGAGTCCTGAGGGTATCGACCAGCGGCTACTACGCTCAGATGAAGCGCGCGCCCAGCAAGCGACAGTGTGAGGATGGGAAGCTGAAGCTGCGCATCCAAGCGATCCACGCCCATAGCCGTGGTACCTACGGCAGGGAGCGTGTACGTCGCCAGCTTGACGGGGAGAACGTCGAGGTGGGCAAGCAGCGAGTGGCACGGCTGATGCGTGAGATGGGTCTGCAGGGCCTGCCCAGCAAGCGTTTTCGCCGCACGACCGACAGCAAGCACGATCGTCCTGTCGCACCCAACGTGCTCGGTCGGAACTTCGAAGCCGAACGACCGAACCAGTTCTGGGTGACGGACATAACCTTCATCCGGACTTGGGAAGGCTGGCTCTACTTGGCGGTCATCCTCGATCTGTTCTCGCGTCGTGTCGTCGGCTGGGCGATGCAGCCCCACCTGCGCGCGGAGCTTGCTCTTGAGGCGCTTCACATAGCCTTGGGGCGCCGCCTGCCGGAAAGTGGCTTGGTGCATCATTCAGACCGTGGTACTCAATACGCGGCTGCGACCTACCAGGCCGTGCTCGATGAGTACGGCATCGTGTGCTCGATGAGCCGCAAGGGTGATTGCTGGGACAACGCCGTGACCGAGAGCTTCTTCGGCACACTCAAGACCGAACTCCTCCACCGACGTAGTTGGCCAACACGACGTATGGCCAAAGACGCGGTCGCGAGCTACATCGAGGGGTTCTACAATCCATATCGACTCCACTCGTCACTCGATTACAACAGCCCAATGGTGTTCGAACGGATTCATGATCTCAAAACTGCTCATGCGAGATAATCAACCCGTCCACTTTTCCTGGGCAAGGTCAAATCTGAACGCATATGCGGAAAGATTCGTTCTCTCCATACGTCGAGAGTGTCTCGACCGCTTCGTACCTCTCAGTGAGCGACACCTGCGCACAGCGGTAACCGAATACGTAGTGCACTATCACACAGAACGGAACCACCAAGGTCTCGGCAACGAGCTCCTCACACCTCTGCCGGCAAGCGCGACTGACGCTGGTCCCATCGTGTCGCGAGAGCGACTTGGAGGCATTCTCAACTACTACTGCCGTGCCGCGTAGATGGTTTGCTGGCGACGGTAGCCCCTCGGTGCGCTCGACCGGCGTAGCGTGGAAACAGCTTCAGGCACACGCTTCGATATTCGCTCTCGACTAGGTGATCATCTGCATGGTGACGACCCGCCCGCCCAAGACGATTGTAAAGCTCACGGCCCTTGGCTCGGTCGCAAACACAGACACTAAGTTGCTGATTTATGGCCTATTTCAAAAGGGCCGAGTTTTGGCACAGGACGGGGGCACGGCGAGTACTTACGACAAATTCAGCCTCTAGGAAACAGCGGCACCCAATCGGCTCCCTGATACTTCTTGCCAGTCTTATAAGAAAATTGGCAGTGTGTTGTTGGGACAGCGATGTTCGAACACTATGAGGCTCTGACAGTTGGCGAAGCCCAGCGGGTGCTTTGGTTCAAGCGCCTCTCCAATCGTGCAGCACAACGCCTCTGCCGTGCGCCGGTCAGTGTCGCTGGAAAAGATACCGCTGTCTGGTGAAAAGGCGCGATTGTTCGAGCCGAACTCCTCACCGAGGAAGCACTGAACACCAGTTGTTGAGCTGACGTGTTCCGTGCCCTGCCTAAGGCCAACCGCCGCCACTGCGTACGCCGTATGTCCGTGGTCATGCAGTGAGCCTCCGAGAGCACTTTCAAGGTCGCTAATGCCTTCGACGAACGTACCGCCGCTGCCAATGAAATCATCAACCAAGATCAGGACACACGGTCCGGTTGCGGCCCTCAAGAAAGCTGCAGCTTCGTCGAGACTACCTGTGCCTTCTATTTATTCATCCGCGCGCCCCGAACTTGATCGGTCTCCGGTCTCCCGGAACCATGCCTGCATGATCTCGTCGTTTGTTCGCGCTCGGCCCTTGGCACGGCCGCAAACACAGACTCTAAGTTGCTGATTTATGGGCTATTTCAAAAGGGCCGAGTTTTGGCACAGGACGTGATCGGTCTCCGGTTTTGCCGGGACCATGCCTACATGATTTCGTCGTTTGTTCGCGCTCGGCCCTTGGCACGGCCGCAAACACAGACTCTAAGTTGCTGATTTATGGGCTATTTCAAAAGGGCTGAGTTTTGGCACAGGACGACCTTGTGGGGAGAGCGTTTTTTGCCCTAGGATGGTACCTTCTTGCGCAGCCGCCGCTGCCAGCACGGAGGCGGACGGTGCACAACGCTGACCATTAGGAGAGTCTAGAAATGTCGAAAAATCACTGCCATCTGGCGACTTGGTTTGGAACCTGCGCAATCGGATTGACCTGTGTATTCGCGATGGGCTTCGCGGCAGCCTGCTCTTCGGGCGGAGGAAGCGGTGAAGAGGCCGCGACCGAAGAGGCAGAGCACGAGATGGATATGGAGGGCTCGGGCGCCCCGCGCGTCTGGTTCATCCAGCCGGAGCAAGGGGCAGTCGTCACATCACCGGTCGCCTTCGAGTTCGGCTCCGAGAACATCACTCTCGAGCCGAAGGGCGACGTCCACCCTGGCGCCGGACACCATCACATCGGTGTCGATACAGAATGCCTTCCCGTTGGCGAGCTCATTCCCGAGGCCGACCCTTGGGTTCACTTCGGGGACGGTTCTGCGGTCATCGAAATGCAACTTACTCCCGGTGAGCACACGCTCGCGCTCCAGCTCGGAGACGGCGAGCACCGGACCCTGGACGAGCCCGGCCTCTGCGAAACCATCACAATCACGGTAAAAGAATAAACCTAAGGAAGCAAGGCCGCGGCGATGAGTGGCGTTGCGGGTCTTGAGTTCGTTTGTGTTTTTGGACACGAGTGCGTCCAGCGAAGGCTGGCATGTTCAGTGGGAGAGAGTCCCACCGGGAAAAAAGTTAGCGCCCCGTAGCTTGAGTCACGTTCGTGGATGGTGCAGGTTGGAGCTATCCGGTCTCGGCAAAAGGTGGTCCAGCTTTTGGCGGAAATCCTAAGAAAGAAGATGATCGATCACGGAGGTGTCACGAGTAGCACGTGACGGGTTCTATTCTGGCGTGTCAGGGAGTTGGGACGGGGTCGCGTTCAACGGCCGCGTGATAGACCTTAATGCCAAGTTCGCGGGTGTCGCGTGAGCCCGCGATCAGATTCGCCGGCACGAACGTCCGATCCACAGTGATCTGGATCTTAGCCCTGTCCCCATTTCCTAGCGCCGTTGCGGGGAGGGGAATACGGTGGCGGCGGCGGCGCCCGGATGCATCGGCGACGAATGACTGCAGCAGTTGGTCGCCGACGCTGACCGTGACCGTCTGCGGCGCGCGTGCGGCGTAGTCGAGGGAGAACGTCGCGTCTGCCTGCGGGTTCGAAAACGACAGCGTGGCGGTCTGATGGGTCCATCGCCCCGTCGATTCCGGAGCTGTTTCCTTCGGGTTGTGCATCGTCAAAACTGCTCCGCCCACGAAATCAAGGACTTACGCTCCGCTTGAATTCCGGGCCGAAGACGGCGAAACTCCGCCGCTATGCTCAACGTTGTTGTCTTCCTCGTCTCACTTGGCGTCCGTGCCATTCGGGCGATGTGTCGGCGCCGCGCCGACCTGGTGTTGGAGAACGTCGCTTTGCGGCAGCAAGTGACGGCGCTGAAGAAAGAGCGCCCACGCCCACCGCTCGACGACACGGAACGGGCTTTCTGGGTTGCCCTTCGAGGTTCGTGGCCCGTGTGGGCGAGCCGCCTGCTCATCGTCCACGCGGACACCGTAGCCCGTTGGCATCGCGACCGATTCCGACGGTACTGGGCAAAGATCTCGCAGCGCCGCCATCCCGGTCGGCCTCGGATTGATGCCGAGATTCGCCGCCTCGTCCGCACGATGGCGCAAGACGGCTGGGGGGCGCCACGCATCCATGCTGAGCTCACCAAGCTCGGTTTCATCATCTCCGAGAGCACGGTGTCGCGATACCTGCCGCGGCGTCCCGCGGAGCCCGACCAGCTGAAACGATGGATGGCTTTCTTGCGCAACCATAAAGACGATATCGCCGCCATGGATCTGTTCACCGTGCCCACCGCGTCGCTCCGGCTGCTGTACGGCTTCTTCGTCATCGAGCACGGTCGCCGGCACATCGTTCACTTCAACGCCACGTTCCACCCGACGTCTGCTTGGGTTATTCAGCAACTCCGCGAGGCGTTTCCCTACGACACCGCTCCGAGATATCTCATCTTCGATCGCGACTTCATCTTTAACGCTGCGGTCATCGAGTTCATCAAGGCAACGGGCACAAAACCCGTTCGCACTTCGCTTCGCAGCCCATGGCAAAACGGAACCGCGGAGCGGTGGGTCGGCAGCTGCCGTCGCGAGCTCCTTGAGCACGTCGTGGTTCTCGGCGCATGTCATCTCATCCGGCTCGTGCGAGCTTACATCAGCTACTATCATGAGGACCGTTGCCACTTGGGGCTGAACAAGGACACACCGAGCTTGAGAACGGTCACGCACCGACCGTCTCCTACGGCGAAAGTAGCCGCACTGCCGCGAGTCGGTGGACTGCACCATCGATACGAGTGGCGAGAGGCAGCTTGAGTCAGCTTGGTCGCTCGCGTTACTCGGCTGGTCGCCGAGAAGTTTGTCCTCAGCACCTTCCCTCGCGCGCTGACCACGCTCTCCAGCATGTGCTCGAGGGCGGTCTGGGCCCTAGAGTCCAGTCCCGGATTAATAATGATGATGGACAACATATTTCCAACCGTCCTCGACCTTTTGGGGATCCAAGTCCCGGACGGGCTAAACGGCAGTTCGTTCGGGACGAGCTTAGCCGGGCTTATGGCGGGGGCCGGGGAGGAGGAGGGAAACCGGGAGGGCTACGCGGAATCTTTTTACCCGCGGTATCACTTCGGCTGGAGCGAGCTTCGGGCGTTGCGGATGGGATCTCTGAAATACATCGAAGCGCCTCGACCCGAGCTCTACGATCTTAGCCAGGATCCTCTGGAGCTAGACAATCTAGCCGCTGCCCGGCTTTCGCTCCTGACCGAGATGGGCGACCGCCTCGCCGACATCGAAGAGTCGATGGAACGGCCGGACGCCGATTCGGCCGTTCACCAGGAAATAGACGCCGATACGAGGGCACGATTGGCGTCGCTGGGATACATCGGCACGTTTGCCGAACCGAAGAACGACCTGGAGGACTTGGCGGATCCCAAGGAGAGAATTCATCTATTCAATAAGCTCTCCGACGCGAGGGAAAGGCTCTCTGCGGATCCACCCGATGCCGAGGCGGCGATAGCACTGCTCCACCAGATCATCGAAGAGGACCCGACGGTGATCGACGCTTGGACAACGCTCGGACGAGCACACTTGCGACAAGAACAACCGGAACGAGCAGTAGAGGACTTCAGGCAGGCGCTGAAACTGAAACCAGACTACGACGTGGCAGTGATAGAGCTCGCCAACGCGTATTTCGCGCTCGGCCGGAGCGAGGAAGCGCTGGCTGCGTACATGGCTTACCTCGGAACGAATCCCAAGGACGCCGGTGTCCATTTTCTCGTGGGGCAGTTAAATCTAGACCTCGAAAACCTGGACCAAGCGGCCGCGGCTTTCGAAAGGGCGCTTGAATTTGGTCCCGAGCTGGCGACGGCGCAGGTCGGCCTGGGGGTCATAGCTTACGAGCGCGGTGATCTCGAGGAGGCACAGCAGGCCTTCGAAGCGGCGTTGGGCACCGAGAAAGACGTCGCCCTAGCTCATCACAATCTCGCAAAGATTTGGGAGGATCGGGGTGTCTTCCAGCGCGCCCTTGCGGAGTACCGCCGGGAGATCGAGCTCCATCCGGCGAGCCACCTCACGCACTTTCAGTTGGGCCAACTCCTGGATAACTTGGGGCAGCGCGACGATGCCACTTTTCATTATCGGGAGGCAGTCGATGCGAGCCCGGATTTTGGCGAAGGGTATCTCTTGTTGGCCAAGGCCGCTCTCGACTCCGGCGATGTCCAGCAGACGATATCACTCGCCAAGAAGGGTCTGAGTCTTTCACCTCGCTCCGACTTTTCGGCTCTCGGCCACTTCCTCCTCGCCGATGCATACAGTCGTCTCGGACGACCCGAGGAGGCGGCTCGCGAAGCCACCCTCGGCCGCGAGCTGGAGGCGATGCTCCAGTCGCATTGACTTCTACTGCTGATCCCTGGTCTCGTGCGGCGGCCGATTTGCTTCTGGCCGTACACCCCATCCCCAGCGAGCGGCCCGCGCCCTAGATCTCTTGAGCAACTCGGGATCCAACCGGTGCGGGAATGTTAGCGCCGAGTCGTTGGCCAGCCGCCCGGCAACCATCGCACCTAGCAGCAGGCCACCCTCCAGGCCAACCGGGGAACACCACCTCAGGTCGTCTTTCGGAGTGTGTCCGGTAGAGGGCCCTAAGCTTCGCCCTATCGACATGGCTGGCACTTCCAACGCCGTGAAACTGTTTGCTTCGTAGCCGACCGGGGCCAGGCCCCCCTGCGCCTCCAGACCCGACTTCTCAACGACCTGTTTGAGAAATCGGATGAACTCATCCGGCCCAAGTGCTCGCCAAGTGTCCACCCCGAGAGTCGAGCCCTGGCTATGAAAACTAATGACCGCGGCTAGCCGGTCGGCCTCGGGGTTCGCACGAAGGTAAGCCTCGCTCCCCATGAGCCCCGGCTCGTGGCCGCCCCAGGAGGCGAATCGGATGGTTCGTGCCGGCGGAGGAATTTCGGAGAAGGCCCGCGCCAGCTCCATGAGCACGGCGGTCCCGCCAGCGTCGTCGATGGCGCCGGGGCTCGTGATGGCGGAATCGTGGTGCGCGAATAAGAGAACAATCTCGTCCGGCTTGGATCGGCCCCTGATGTCAGCGATGACGTTGCGGGACTGGCCCCAGGTGACGTCCGCCTCCACCGCGATCCCGACCCGCCGCGGTCGGCTCTTCAAGAGCGCCAGTGCTTCCTCATACGTAATCACCACCGATGGCGGCGTCTTCTCTTTGAGCGAACGCTTGTAATTGTAGTAAGCCGTGGTAGCCCCGCCGCCCCTCGCCGAGTAGAAAATCATCCCCGCGACCTTCTGCGGCAGCAGTCGTTCCGTGAGCCAATAGTCGGGATAGTCGATATAGACGTCCCGCTTGACGAGCACGATCTTGCCCGTCAGGTCTTTGCCTTCGAGATGGCGCGGGCTGGCCGTCCCCACATCCACCAGTTCGCCGACGACGCCTTCGACCGGCGTGGTCCCTCCGAAGGCAACGGCATTGGCCTGGACGGACAGCGGCTCGTCCCCTTCAGTCCAGATTCGGGCTACTTTCGGGTGCCATATCGCTATAGAAAACGGCTGGATACGTACCTCGAGCCCCCACGACTTGAACGCGTTGTGAAGGTACTCGACGGTTCGCTCCTCGGCTGGTGAGCCGGCCGTGCGTTCTCCGATCGCTCCGGCCAAGTGCACCATGTGCACAAACGCCTTCTCTGCAGAAACCGGGGGAAGCTCCTTCCGTCCCGCGCCACCTTGACCCCCGGCCGCGGGAGCCATTGTTGCAAGTACGCTCCCGAGAATGGCGCATCGATAAAAGGGAGTACGCTGGTAGAATCCCATCTCATCACCTCTCGACAGTATGAGGCCGCGAACTGGAGGCGAAGCTCCAGTCGCATTGACTTCCCTTTCCGCTACGGCTGATCTCTAGTCTCGCGCGGCGGCCGATTCGCTTCCGGTCGTATACCCCACCCATAGCGCGCCGCGTAGTTCCTTACCCGCTCGATCAGGTCACCGGGGAATTGATGCGGGAAAGTCAGCGAGGTATCCCTCGAGATCTTCTCCAGAATCATGGCGCTCATCAGGAGCCCACCTTGCAGACCCACCGGAGAAGTCCACTTCAGATTGTCTTTCGGCGTGTGACGACCAATACGGCTCAGCCCTTTGTCGAAATTCACGGTAGGCACTTCGAGCGCCGCGAAGTTCGTGTCGTCCGAATAGTACGTGCCCACCGCCCACTCTGGCTCGAGGTCTGAGTCGTCCGTCACCGCCTTGACGAAGCGAATCCACTCGTCGGGCCCGGCGGCTACCCAAGAATCGGTACCTAGAGTCGTTCCGTGACCGGCATCGAAATTAATGACCGCGACAATGTTCTCCACTTGCTCCCGATGGGCGCGAAGATAGGCTTCACTTCCGTGAAGGCCGGTCTCGTGGCCGCCCAAAGCGATGAACCGAAGCGTCCGCGCCGGGGCCGAGGCTTCCGCAAACGCCCGCGCCAACTCCATGACGAGAGCGACGCCGCCAGTATTGTCGGTGGCTCCCGGGCTGGTGTAAGCCGTGTCGTAGTGCGCTGTGATTAACATTAACTCTTCCGGCTTGGCATGACCCTTCAGGTCGGCGATGACGTTCCGTGACTGACCCCAGCCGACTTCCGCATCCACTACTATCCCCACGCGGCTCGGGTTGTTCCTCAGCAACTCCACGGCGTCTTCGTACGTGATGACAACAGAGGGGGGCGTCTTCTCTTCGAGCGCTCGCTTGTAGTTGTAATACGCCGTCGGCTTGCCGCCGGCGGGCCGTGAGAAAAAGATCAACCCCGCCACGCCTCGCGGCACCACGCAGTCGGTCAGCCAATAGTCGGGGTACTCGATGTAGACGTCTCGCTTCACGAGCCCGATTCTTGCCGCGAGGTCTCTGTCCGCGAGTTGCGCTTCGTTCGCCGTCCCTAGATCCACCAGCTCCCCGATGACACCTTCGGGTGGGGTGGTTCCGCCAAACACGACCGATTTGGCGGACAGGTACAGGGGCTTTTCTCCCTCGGTCCAAATGTGCGCGGACCGAGCGCGACAGACGGGTTGGCGAAACGTCTGCAGCCGGGCATCGAGACCCCAGGACTCGAACTTCCCCAGGATATACAGCGCGGCACGCTCTTCTGCCTCGGAGCCCGCCGTCCTCTCCCCGATGACGCCCGATAGATAGACCACGTGCTCGTACGCAGTCTCGGCCGACGTGGCAGGGAGCTCGCCCGCGTTCGCGTTGATCCCAAGAGCAGGTATCAAACAGGGTAACGAGGGTGCACCCTTGGAGCCTAAGGTGTCTTACCATCCGGTAGATCGACAAAATCGGATCGTCTTCGTTTTGGGAACGCCCTTGATAACTCTCCGTTCGAACCTTAGTGTTTTGTGGGATGGTCCTGTTATCGGTCTGTTCCCGGTGGGGGCTCATTGGCTTCGGGCCTGATTCCCCAACCCCAGCGAGCCGCAATATCCCTCACACTCTGCAGTAGATCGGCTGGAAAGGGCTGGGAAAAGGAGAGCGACGGATCGTTGGCGAGCCGGGACACCAAGAGACCACCGAGCAGGAGTGGGTCCTCGAGTCCAACCGGCGAGCACCATTTCAGATTGTCCTCGGGGGAGTGGTTGGCGCCGACGCTGTGCCGGTTCCCAAAGCTCACGCCTGGGATCTCCAGCGCAGAGAAATTGGTCGCGTCGTTCCCACCGCCGCCCCGGCGCCACTCTGGCTCCAGGCCCACGTCATCGCCGAGCTTGCGGATGAATTGGATCCACTCCTCGGGTCCCGCCGCGGACCACGCTGGCGTGCTGAGGGTTGCTCCGAGTCCGCCGTCGAAGTTGACTACCGCCACGACCTTGTCGATCTCTTCGGGATGCGCTCGCAGGTAGGCTTCGCTGCCCATCAGCCCCGGCTCGTGCCCACCCCACCCAATGAACCTGAGCGTTCGCGCCGGCTGCGGAAGCCGTGAGAACGCCCTCGCCAACTCCATAACGATGGCGACTCCGCCTCCGTCGTCGTTCGCCCCCGGGGTGTTGATGGATGTATCGTTGTGCGCGCCCACTAGGATGACCTCATCAGGATGGGAGGAGCCACGGATCTCTCCGATAATGTTTCGCGATTCCCCTTCGGCGACGTCGGCCTCCACCACCATTCCGACTTCCGCGACCCCGCTCTTAAGTAGGTGGACCGCATCTTCATAGGTCACGACGACGGCCGGTGGCGTATCTTCTTTGAGGGATCTCTTGAAGTTGTAGTAGACCATGGGGGGACCGCCGTGCCTTCCGGAGCGAGAAAAGAAGATCATGCCCGCTACTCCACGAGGAATGAGGCGCTCGGTGAGCCAATAGTCGGGATAGTCGATGTAAACGTCCCGCTTGACGAGGACGATCTTTCCGTCGAGGTCCTTTCCCTCGAGGTGACGGGGGCTCGCGGTGCCGATATCGACGAGCTCGCCGGTGATGCCTTCCGGTGGGGTGGTCCCGCCATAGCCGGCGGCCATGCTCGGGAAGTAGAGAGGCTCCGCCCCTTTGGTCCAAACGTGAGACGAGCGGGGCTTCCATATTGGCAGCGGAAAGGTTTCGATCTTCGAGTCCAAGCCCCACGCCGAAAACTGCGCGTGAATGTAATCGGCTGCACGTTTTTCGCCCTCCGAGCCAACCGGCCGTTCGCCAATTGCTCCCACCAGGTGAACGAGGTAGTCGAAGGCCCTCTCCGGCGAGGCTGGCGGCAGCCCGGTCAAGGGGGCTAGTGGCTCATCCTTCAGATCGGCTGGTGGTGGCGCGTTTGCCTCGGGACGCACGCCCCAACCCCACCGAGCAGCATAATCGCGAATATCTTGCAGCAAGTCTGGAGGGAACTCCTGTTTGAAGGCGACCGTCGGGTCCTTTGCCAAACCACCAATCAGCAGAGTAGCGAAGTGGAGCGGATCTTCGAAACCGACTGGCGCGGACCATTTCAAGTTGTCTTCCGGTGTATGACTCGCTCCTGCACCATGAGACAGCCCCACACTGACCGCGGGCACCTTCAAGGCTGCGAAATTCACCGAGTCGAAGCCGAGAGCGGCGAGACCGCCATCCGGCTCGAGGCCCGATTCGTCGCCGACGCGACGTAGGAACTCGATCCATTCGTCAGGCCCCGCGCCGAACCAAGTCAAGGTGCCGAGCGTCGATCCGACGCCGTCAAAGTTGATCATGGCCACGACGTTTTCGTCCGCGTGCGCGCGAAGATAGGCTTCGCTGCCCATCAGACCTAGCTCGTGCCCGCCCCATCCAATGAAACGAAGCGTCCTGGCAGGCCGGGGCGAACGGGAAAAGGCTCGTGCCAGCTCCATGATCAACGCTGTCCCACCACCATCATCCGCAGCGCCCGGGCTGTTGATCGAGGTGTCGTTGTGCGCGGTGATGACGATCAGCTCGTCGGGATGAGAAGCTCCTCGAATGTCACCAATGACGTTCCGGGAAGTCCCTTCAGCCACCTCGGCCTCGGCGACGATGGTGACCCTCTTAGGACGGCTTTTGACCAGCCGCACCGCATCCTCGTACGTAATCACCGCGGCGGGCGGCGTGTCTTCCTTTAGAGAGCGCTTATAGTTGAAATAAGTCATGGGCGGGCCGCCGTGTCGTCCGGAGCGGGAGGAGAAGATCATCCCCGCCACTCCGCGGGGGATGAGTCGCTCGGTGAGCCAGTAGTCGGGATAGTCGATATAGACATCCCGCTTGACAAGGACGATCTTACCCGCCAGATTCTTCCCGGCAAGGTGGCGTGGGCTGGCATCGCCAACATCCACGAACTCGCCACTAACGCCTTCCGCAGCCGTCGTTCCGCTGAACCCGATCGTCATGCTCGCTAGGTATAGCGGATCCTCGCCCTCGCTCCATACGCGGGACGACTTGGGTTCCCACTTGGGTAGCGGAAAAGACTCAATCCGGGAATCCAATCCCCACTCGGTGAACGATCGGTGGATGTACTCCGCCGCTCGTTCCTCACCGGGTGACCCCGCCGAGCGTTCTCCGATCTCACCGGAGAGGTGCAACAAATAGCTAAACGCTCGCTCGGCCGAGGGAGTCGCCTCCTCGGAGGCTCTCAAGCCGACGGAGCATAGCCAAAGCGTAAGAAGGAAGACTGCCACCACCAATACGCGATCTTGGCAGATGGTCTTCGCGCGGGCCCTCATTGCGACACCTCCCGTCGGCACACCACGAAAGCGGTCGGTGCACCTCAAAAAAAGAGAATCTGTGGTATGCACCGCATAACAACGGTCGTGGCGTCTATACCTTTGTTTAGGCGGGGATGTCAAGGGAACTCCGGGTGTTCGGGGCGCGGGGGCCACTCCGCAAACCAGACCGCCGGCCTAATCCGTTAACCTAAAACACAAAACGGTTTATAGTTTCGCGTCACTACGGAGTCGCGGGCGGACACAGGAGTCTGGACGAGCGTCGAAAAGAAAGGTCTTGACAGAATTTACCGAAGAGTGATAAACGATGGCCAAATGGCGTTCTGCCTAATAGAACACATCTCAAAGACTGAATCTTAGGGAGGTTTCCGATGCCGTCCAGGTGGCTATCATTGCTGATCGCTACGTTCCTCCTCGTCTGGGGGAGCTTACCGGCCGACGCACAATCGCTCGTGGGAGCCATCACCGGTACCATAAGGGATCAGACCGGGCTCCCCTTGCCGGGTGTTATGGTCGAGGTATCGAGCGCGTCCATGATCGGCGGGGCACGTTCCGCCACGACAGACGAACGGGGTGCCTACCACTTTCTCGGCCTTCCCCCCGGTTCCTTCGTTTTGACCGCGTCTCTCACCGGGTTCAAGAGCTACCGGCAAGAGGGGATTATCGTGACGATGAGTGGAACCGCGACACAGGACCTGGCGATGGGCCTTGCGGATGTCGCGGAAACCGTTACCGTCATCGGGGAAACGCCCCTCATAGACGTCGCGAGGGCCAGTCTGTCCAGGGCCTACACAGAAACGGAGATAGAGAACCTCCCGTTCTCCCGCAACTCTTGGCTGGACGTCTTCGCCACGTCTCCGGGTATTGCGCTCGAGAGTCCGTTGTCGGGAGCGACTTTTGGCATCCAGGGGGCGAGCAATATCATTGCATTCGGCTCGGATCGTTATACGAACACCTTTAGGTTCGATGGCGTGGACGCGAGCGACGTGGACACCGGGGGGGCGCGTATCCAGCCCATCCCGGGGGTCTTCCAAGAAATCCAGGTGATGTCAGTGGGTGCGTCTGCGGAGTTCGGAGGGTACCTGGGCGCTGCGGTCAACGTGGTCAGCAAATCGGGGGGGAACGAATTCAGTGGTAACGTCGACTACTTTTTCCAAACTGGCGGGCTCACCGGCGAAAATGCCGGCGAGGGAACAAGCTTCACGAGGGACATTTACCACGACGTGAGCGGCACCGTCGGCGGACCCATCTCTAAAGACAAACTTTGGTTCTTCGTGGCCTATCAATACCTCAAGGACTCTTTCAGCGAGTTTGGTGGAGATCCTGATTTTCCGTCTGCTCTGAGAACGGATCGCGTTTTCGGCAAGATCACCTGGTCCATCAACCAGAATAACCAACTTTGGTTCTCGTTTCATAACGAGTTCAATGACTTCCCGGACACGCTG
This sequence comes from Candidatus Marinacidobacterales bacterium, assembly GCA_965219415.1. Classification (GTDB taxonomy): domain Bacteria; phylum Acidobacteriota; class Vicinamibacteria; order Marinacidobacterales; family DATDRI01; genus CBDCNP01. The sequence goes on along the minus strand of CBDCNP010000002.1, from coordinate 2,944,703 downwards.
ACCCCGGACCGGACCCCAGAGACGCTCTCCAAGCGCGAGCGCCACTATCCGACACCGAGCGTCCAGTGGACTTCCGTCCTGTCCAAGAACACGGTCCTCACCGCAGGGTTCGCCGGCTGGTACATGTACGACGAACAGGTACCACTCAACGGCGATTTAACCGAATCCGTACACTTCGACGCGGTGACGGGCATTTTCTCGAATGCTCCCGTGTTCTGGTACGAATGGGATCTCAGTCGAACACAAGTAAAGGGCGACGTCAGTCACTATGCCGACGATTTCATGGGCTCCCACGATTTGAAGTTCGGTGCCCAATTCAACCGTGGTTACTCAAACGCTCGAGTAGCATTGACCGGGGGCGGCTACTATTACGACCTCGCCGGGGAAGAGTACTTAGCGTTTTTCCAAAGGCCCCATCATTACGGAGGAGTGAACCGGTCAACCGGCGTGTTCGTAGACGACGCCTGGTCCCCCAACGAGCGACTCTCCGTCAACCTCGGCCTGCGCTTGGACCACGAGGTGGCCGACGTTCTTGGCAATCCAGAGCTCGACGATGATGCGAACGAGATCGGGTTCATCGAGGGTATCGACCGAGCCGCGGTGTGGACCAACCTTTCTCCCAGAGTGGGTTTGGTCTATCAGCTGACAGCCGATCACAAGACGGCGCTCAAGGCGAGTTACGGCCGCTACGTGGACAATCTGAAGGTTTCCCACCTGGAGGGTTCGGCGCCGACCATTGCGCCGCTATTCATTAATGGTTTCAACCCCGACACCGGAGAATACGACATCATTTTCCAGGTTGTCGATCCCGTGTCGAACACAGCTATCAGTCCCGATCTGCGCGCTCCTCGGGCGAATGCCTTTTCCGTCGCGTTCGAGCGGGAAATCTTGCCCAACCTGGCGGTGTCGGTGACCGGCGTCTACAAGCGCACCAGCAACATCGTCTCCTTTTGGAACGATACAGGTGTCTACGAACCCCAGACAATCCGGGACGAAGTTGGCAATACTGATATTCAGGTGTTCAACCAGATCAATCCGATCGATGAGGACCTCTACGTCGTCACGAATATCGACGAATACAAGCAGAAGTACCGCGGCGTGGTGCTGGAGGTTAAGAAACGCCCGTCAGACAACTGGTATTTGACGTCCTCGCTTACCATCTCACGTTCCGACGGGCTCGGTGCCACAAGCCGTACCCGGCAGGGGAACACCGCGCTGCCCGGCGCCGACGAGTTCCGCGATCCCAACATGCTGGTCAACAACGAAGGACCACTTCAGGGAGACCGAACCTACCTATTCAAGCTGTTCGGCGGATATGAATTTCCTTACGGGATCCGAGCCGCAGTCAACCTCACAGCGCAAACGGGGATTCCGTTTGCACGCACGCTCGTTTTGACACAGGTCAGTCAACCGTCGCTGTCCATACTCACGGCGCCGCGTGGCGGCCTGCGCATGCCGTCCCAGGCCCTCCTCGACATTCGGCTGGAAAAGGTGTTTAACCTGGGAAGCGATGCGAGGTTCGCGGTCCGAGGAGACTTCTTCAATCTCTTCAATGAGGATGCCGCATTGGATGTAATCAGTAGCGTTGGGGATTCGGAGAACTTCCTGGTGCCCAGTTCGATCTTCAGGCCGCGGCGCGTGCAGATCGGTCTTCGCCTCGAGTTCTAGCTGCCCTGCCATATAAGCGGAGCCGTCCAAGGGCCAGGTGGGCGGCTCCCGGGTGGATATGAATGAAAATCGAAACGATTAATCCAGAAGTTTTGCATGAGCCCTTCGACAATCTCTATGCGCAGATCGTGCGGTGCGAGGGGAAGCGATTTTATCGAATCTCGGGGCAGGTGGCGGTTGGGCTTGGTCGGGAAAACGTTGGCAAGGGGGACATGAAACGCCAGCTCGAGTTCGTTTACGACATGGCCAGCAAAGCCTTGGAATCGGTCGACCTCACCTGGGACAACGTTATTCATATCTATACGTTCACGACGGACATGGATGAATATATGAAGTACGAGAAGCCGATTGCCAAGGCGGCCTTTGGCGAGAAGCCGCCGGCCTCGACCCTGGTGGAAGTCAGCAGGCTCGTCGATCCGGACTGGTTGGTCGAGGTCCAGGTCGACGCAGTCGGAGACTAAATATGATACGCCTTGCGTCACTCTCCATTCCAACCACTATTCTTTTCGCGGTCTTTCTAGCGGCGGCGGGAGAGCCGGGTCAGGAGAAAGCTGAGCTACCGCCGATTTCGCCGGAAAAGGCGTTTGATCACCTGGTGGTCCTCGCCGGTGCAATCGGAGAACGCCCCGCCGGTTCGGAGGAAGAGGCCCGCGCCGCCGAGTACATTCTTGACCAATTCGAGGGCTGGGGTCTCGACGCACGGATCGAGACGTTTCGCCAACCCCTTTGGCACCCTCGGTCGGCGCGAGTGTGGACCGAGGGCGAGGAGTCACTCTACTTACCGAGTAAAGCGATCGGGTTTGGGGGCACCACGCCACCGGAAGGGGTCACCGGAGAATTGGTCGATCTAGGCAACGCGAGCGCCCATCATCTCGAAGGAAAGGACCTGAGCGGAAAGATCGTTCTCATCAAACGAGACGTCGCGGCCGACTATCCCGACTACTGGCTCACCGAGCGGCTGTTACCGCACAACATCGCGGGAATGATCTTCTACTCGCGCGCCGGGCATCCCGGTGGGATGCCTATGGCTTATTACAACTTCAAACGGTCCCTCGAAGAGGATACTCCGCCTTCGGTAGATATCACCTACCAGGACGCGGTGCGGCTACTGAAGAGCGGGCCGCGCCGGGTGGGAATGGCGGTGGAGGCCGAGGTGACCTGGGGTGAATCACGTAACGTGATTGGTGATATTCGGGGACGTTCGAGGCCCGAGGAGATTGTCCTTATCGGGGGTCACAATGATTCGGCGATCACCAGCCCCGGCGCCGCCGACGACGGTGGCGGAGTCGCGATCGTGATGGAGTTGGCCCGTGCGTTCTCCCAAGGTTCAGCGCTAGAGAGAACGCTTCGGTTCGTTGCCTGGGGAGGGCACGAGACCGGGCTCCACGGTAGCGAAGCCTACCTGCGAGCTCACCCTGAGGACGTCGAGCGGATCGTCGCAGTATTAAACTTCGATGGTCAAGGCTCCATCTTGGGAACCCCTCGCTGGCGCGGAGCCGGGCCGAACGAGTGGGTACAGTTTGTCGAAGAAGTCATGGAAGAGTCGGGTCTGGAAGCGGCGTGGAGCGTTGGGCCGTCGGGGACCGACAGTACGAACTTTGCCGCGCTGGAGGTGCCGGCCGTATCGTTCGGGCAGAGCCACAGCGGCGGTGGCCACCACACCCCTGAGGACAACCTCAAATGGTGCGGTCCGGTCGGGCTTGCTGACGGGTTACTGATGGGCGCGATGCTCGCTAAACGGCTTGCCGACGATCTTACCGTGTCTTTTCCAGACCGTTTTCCTCCAGACCTGCTCAACCAGGTTCGAGACTACGCTGCCCGTTGGGGTTGGGGAGTTCGTCCGGAGGCAAACGAGCCACCACCCTCAGCATCCGACAAAGCACCGGGCACGCAGTGAAAAGGAGTGGCGTCACGAGCCTGAAAGTTAATTTAGTAGTCACCGATTGATATGCCACCACGACGCCCAAGACAGAATCGGATCGCAAGCGTGGACGCGGCCCTAATGTTGCTCGAGAGCACTCTGGAATGGCCACAGGCCTCGCAAGGAGTGAGCGAGCTCAGCAGGAGGGTTGGGCTCAGCAAGAACCGCACGTTCCGGATTCTCCAAACCCTCGAGGCTCGGGGCTATTTCAGAAAGGATCCCGAGACGCAGGCCTACCAAGTTGGCGTGACTCTCATGCGGTTGGCCCATCACGTACCTCGACACTTCGAGTTTTTCTCCTTCGTATCTCCTCATCTCGAATCGCTCGCGCAAGAGAGCCAGGAGGTCGCACATCTGCTCGTACGGCGCGGTCATCATGCCGTCTGTGTGGGCCATCGCGAGAGCGGCCGGAGGCTCCGTGTCTCAGACCGAGTGGGGGAGATGCTGCCGTTGCACGTAGGAGCTTCGCCTAAACTCTTTCTCGCGTTCGCGCAGGATAGCGAAAGCGAGGAACTGCTGAAGAGCATTCATCTCGAGCAATTCACCTCTCGCACCCTTACTAATGTTTCGGACCTGAGGAAGCGGCTCAGGAAGATCCGTGAATGCGGTCATTCCGTAGAGGAAGAGGAGTACGAAGATGGCGTCTGTGCGGTCGGTGCGCCGGTGTTTAACGAGAAGGGCGCCCTGGTAGCCGGGATAAGCCTCACGGTTCCCAAGAGCCGTTTCTCTCCCAATGAACGTGAGCGACTCATTTCACTCGCAACGAGTGCGGCTTGGAAGATTTCGGGTGAGCTCGGCCATCGGCCCGTCGCCGAACACAAGCGAGGAGCACGGGAGACGAGCGGCGCAGCGTAATCGACGCCGAAGCCTCACTTTGATCCGGTCCGCCGGCCAGTCTTTCAAGTCCAGCACTCAGCTTCACGCACGGGACTCGCTATTTGCTCGCACGGCAAGATGCGCGGTCCGTCGCGGTCCCGACCAGCGACAGTGAGTAACCATGATAATGAAGGATCACAATCAGAGCTCGTCGTCCGACGCGGACGGCTCCGCTGATACGCTCGGGAGCGCCTTTCACCAAGAGCTTGAAAGGAGGCTCACCATCCTGGCACCGGAGGGGCGCGACGTTACACCCCTTGGAAAGTTCAACAGATTCGACTATCTGTTGATGGTGCTGTTGGGACTCGTGCTTCCCATCCTGGCAATGTTTTGGGGATGGCACTGAGGTTCTCTCGAGAAAGAAATCATGGGCGAGCAGGAGTTGAGCGTAGAGGAGGAGATAACTCGCGAGAGTTGGAATGAAGTTCTACCCATCCTGCCGGAAGCGAGAATTTGGGGATTTCTCGACTATACGCTGATTACCATCGGTTTGGCGATCGCTACCTGGGTGTTCTTGATCGGCGGCATTTGCGCAAACTACGTCGGTGTGAAAATGGGTATCGCCGCCATCCTGGCGGGCAACTCAGTCGCCGTCTTGTTGATGGCATTGTCCACTACCATCGTCTCCAATAAGTATGGCATTGAACAGTTTACTCTCCTTCGCAGTGTGTTCGGTCATAGGGGGACGCTCTTCCCACTGACGTTCGCAGAGGTCATCTGGGTCGGATGGACAGCCGTCTTGATGGCCATGCTGGGGAACGTCTTCCTCAATATTCTAAGAACGCTGGTGGACGTATCCCAAGTTCTGGAGACCTGGATTACTGTCTCTTGCGCATTGCTAGGGCTAGGTTTCGTGTGGCTCGTTTTGAGACGCGGGGCCAAGTCTATTCGCGAGCTGAACCGTTTTGTAGCTCCCGGTCTCGGCGTCATCCTGGTTCTGATGGTGGTGATTATCCTCAGGGAGCTGTCAATCGCGGAGCTTTTGGCATTACCGCCGTTGGATCCATCCGTGGACCGGTGGGAAGGATACATCATCGTCTTCGAGTTGAATCTTGGTGCCGGGTTCGGCTGGTGGTGCTTCATGGGGAACCTGTCACGTCTTTCCAAGTCCAGGCGGTCGGCCTTTTGGCCCAACATGATTGGTCTCAACCTTTTTGCGGTGATGGGAAGCGTGGTTGGTTTGATCGCGGGTCTTCGCTTCGGCAGCAGTGACCCCACCCAATGGATGGTTCCAATGGCGGGCGTGGGCCTAGGCGTCATCGTGCTGTTGTTCATCGGATTCGGCAACATCACGGCAACGGTTTCAACAGTCTACGTGGCCTGCGTGGCACTGAGACAAAGGAAATTGTTTCAACATATGAGTTGGACTCGCCTGCTTACTGTCTTCATCGTGCCCTGTGCTGTGCTGACGCTGTTCTCCCAATGGGTGTACTCTCACTTCGGTACTCTGCTGGCTATCACCGGTACATTGATGAGTCCGCTCGCCGGCCTGTGGTTGGTCGACTTCTTCTTGTTGCGAGGACAGCGGATTGACATTCGGAAGATCTTTAACACCTCTCGGTCTAGTCCCTACTTCTTCTGGGCAGGTGTCAATCTTCTGGCAATCCTGTCAGTTGGATTGGGCGTTGCTACCTACTTTTTGTTGTTCGACCCCTTCACCTTTGCCAACGGTAGTGCTTTTCAACACCTTTCGGCGTCGCTGCCGGCGATGGTGGTCACCATGTGCTCCTACTACCTGCTGACCCGTCTGTTCGTGATGCCCGCCGGTCGCGGCGGTTACGTTCGAGGATGACCACCCTGAGCGAGCGGAATGACCCGTAGATGAGTAAACAATTCAACCAACCTCTGAGTGGAAACGAGATGCCCCGCTTTGGGGGACCCGCCACGATGATGCGGCTGCCGTCTCAGACGACATCGAAAGGGCTCGATGCTTGCTTCGTCGGCATACCCTTCGATATCGGAACTTCGAATCGGAGCGGTGCACGCTTTGGCCCTCGGCAAATCCGAGCCGAGTCCTGCCTGATTCGCCCCTACAACCTGGCCACCGGTGCTGCGCCCTTTGATAGCCTTCAAGTTGCCGATCTGGGGGATGTCGCGATCAATACTTTCAACATCGACAAAAGCATGGCCATCATCGAGGAGGCCTATCACGCTATCTGCTCCAACGGCTGCCGGCCCCTGACCCTAGGAGGAGACCACACTATTGTGCTTCCGGTATTGAGAGCGCTTCATGAGAAACATGGACCACTGGGAGTCGTGCACGTGGATGCCCACGCCGACGCCAACGCAGAGATGTTTGGGGAGAAGGTCACCCACGGGACCCCCTTCCGGAGGCTTGTCGAGGAGGGCTTGGTCGACGGCCCGCGAGTCGTTCAAATCGGTTTGCGAGGCACCGGCTACACCGCCGAAGATTTCGATTGGTCGCGAGCTCAGGGGTTCCGGGTTGTGCCCGCCCATGACTGCTGGCATCGCTCGTTGAACCCACTCATGGCCGAAGTTCGAGACCAGCTGGGAAAAGGGCCCGTTTACATTAGCTTCGACGTGGACGGTCTGGATCCGGCGCACGCCCCTGGTACAGGGACACCGGAAATCGGCGGCCTCACGGTTGTGCAAGGTATCGAGGTCATCCGCGGTTGCCGAGGCCTGGACGTGGTGGGTTGCGACTTGGTCGAGGTGGCCCCACCCTACGACACGTCGGGAAACACTGCACTCCTGGCCGCAAACCTGCTCTATGAAATGCTGTGCATCTTGCCCGGAGTCTGCTATCACTCATAGGTCCAGCCGCGTCGGCCAACCGAAGAGTTGGCGTCGTGATCCTCCCACCCGATGCGATCGCAAGCCGCCGTCCAAGGCGTGTGCACCCAGGGAACCATCATCACAATCCCAACGCATGAACAGGACCAACTCGCCCGAACCTTCCCGATCGTGCCGATCTCGTGGTGCGGCACGGCCGAGATTTCGCGAATACCAAAAAGAGGTAGGATGGCGACCAAAGCGCGGAGGTGGCCTATGCAAGATTTCCTGATCGATCGTCCGTCGACTCGTCCACGCCGCGACCCGGAATACGCCTGGTCGCAAAGAGGTTGGCCGATTGAGTTTCCGGGCACCATCGAAGACGGACCACAGGTCTACTGTTACACCGATAAATACAGCTACGCGCACGGTGAGACGATCCAGATCCATGCCACTTCGACGACCAAGACGTTCGACGTCACGATTGTGAAGGACGGCGCGCGACCGACGACGGTGTTCGAGCGCACAAACGTGCCGGGCCGCTACACGGAAACACCGAGAGATTGCTACCAGATCGGCTCTGGATGGCCCGTGCTGTTGACCGTGCTCATCGATCCGCAATGGGAGAGCGGTTTCTATCTCATTATCGTCAAGACATGGGATGAGCAAGGCGAGCTCTTCGAGCGCGAGCATTTCTTCGTGTTGCGACCGCGGCCCGAGGAGCGGCGACCGCTGGTCCTGATCATGACCACGTCTACGATGAACGCCTATAACGACTGGGGCGGGGCGAACCTGTATCAAGGACTACCACTCGACAATCCCGATCCTCGAAAGAATATCGGGGCGGCCGTGGTCTCCACGCAGCGTCCGCTGGCGCGCGGCATGCTGCGCCTGCCGCCGGGTTATCCGCGCGAGGCGGATTACAGCGATAAGCCGCCATTCTGGCGGGTTCGCTTTCCGGTCTATGAGTGGGCCCGGTTCCACGGCTACTCGCCCCACTTCAACGACGCCTTTTGGGCAACCTATGAACGTCCTTTTGTGGTATGGATGGAAGAAGTGGGCTACGAGCTGGACATTATTACGCAGCAGGACCTCGACGAAGACCCGAACATACTCGACGGTCATCGCTGCGCAATCGCCGTTGGACACGACGAGTACTACAGCGAGAAGATGCGCAGCGTGCTCGACAAGTTTCTCGAAGCGGGCAACAACTTCGCGCGATTCGGCGGCAACATCTTCAACGCGGCGCGCATGACGTTGGGCAACAACGGAACGACGCAGGCGCGCGGCTCGAGAGCAGACGGCTCGGCACCGCAAGAGGGATTCGCGGAGCCGGTCAACAGCACCTTCGGACTCCACGCCACCGGCTATCTGCGTTACGGAAACACGGGGCCGCGCTCGCCGGCGGGGTACCTTATCTATCGGCCAAACCATTGGACGCTCTCGGGCACGGATCTTTATTATGGCGACCTGTTGGGCGGCGTCCCGGTTGGCATCGCGGCCTTCGAGCTCGACGGCATTTTGAACGACGATTGGCAGATGAAGGACGGCCTCCCTGTCGTGACTGCGAACTATCCACACATTGAGAATCTGGAGATCATCGGTATGCTGCCGATCCCGCTCGGCGACGAGGACCGCTGGGAAGGTATGGCCCCTTTGAACACAGGGTTTCCGATTGCCCCCCAGGACAACAATCCGACCCCGAGGATGGCATGTATGGTGACCTACCAGCGCGTTGGGGGAACCGGCTTCAATGCGGGTACCTGCGAATGGGTTCAGGGTTTGATCAAACGCGACTGGTATGTCGAGAAAATGACACACAACATACTGTCTCGCCTCGGCGGTATTCCATCGCTTGCACCGGAAACCGTCGACGGCCACATAACGTTTCCGGTCGGTGGCGACTGGCACCCACAGTAAGGGGCAACTCAGGAGGAACTGCGATAATGGAGAAGCTAACGCTGACTCGGAGGCGGGTGCTGCTCACTTTAGCAACTGCGCCTCTGCTACCGCTCGTCCAACCGAAAGGTGCCGTTGCCGTGACGACGGACACGCTGCCGACTTCTGCCGCCGACTCGAGCGTCGGGCCGCTGCTGTATCGCCGCAAGCACTGTCGGGGTGGATGGAGCGTGGTGGGTGGGCGATCGTCCAACGAGTAACTGACGCCAACATTCCGTATCGTCGATTGGCCGAAGTCCAGGGCCGCTAAGAGTCAGGCGACGCCCTCGCTTGCAGCACGCCGGAAAGCTTGGTCAAAACGCAATGATTCCGCTGGCCGTTTGCTTCGCGCCCGGAAGCTTTGGTAGATGTCAGGCCACGAGCAGTCCCCAGGAGGATGGATCATGAAAGATAAGAGCCTGGTTGCTCTGATCATCTCGTTGCTCTCGGTGGGATGGATGGGATGTGGCGGGACTGAAGTGCCACCACCGGCCAAAGTCCAAGTCACGACCGTTCCGGAAACCGTCTACACCGTCGTCGAGGGGGTTCCAAAGAAAAGCGGGGACACCGCAGAAACCCAAGACCTCAGCTGGCTCTTTCACCTGGCCTTCGAATCGCGCGAAGACGAGCCGCTGAGTTTCGACGAAGCGCACATTTCCTTCAAGCGCGGCGAGAAAACTCTTTGGCATGAAGCCCTGCCGCGGAAATATCTGGAAAGCATGGAATGGATCGAAGGAGCCTACCAACTGGACACGGGCTATTTTCTCGACAACGTGATGTTCGGAAAGGAAGTGGCCACCGAGCCTGAGCTTCCGGCCGGTGAAAGGATCACTTGGATCCGAATTCCGTTCGTCCGACCCGCCTATGCGGATGTCGACAACATTCACCTTATGTTTCATCTCCGCAATGCGCAGGGTGAGTTGCGAACTCTCGAACACTCCATCTCCCTCACGCGCCACGAGCAGAAAGCGAGACTGCGGCTTCCCTTCTCCGGAACCTGGGCAGTGCTCAAAGGGAACGACGTCAACTCCGGCCACCGGCGCACCGGTTTTCGAAACCTCACGACGATGGGATGGGACTTTGCTAAGGCCGACGAGGAGAGCTTCGGGGAATCCGTGCTGGCGGCCGGTGACGGTGTCGTCGTCGACGTGCGCAACGACATCGAAGATTACGGTCGGGGCGCAAGGCCGGCTCGCGAGCTCCTCGAAGAAGATGGGGATGTGTTCGCGGGTAATCTCGTCACCATCGATCATGGTAACAGTGAGTACACGCTGACCTGTCACCTGTTACCGGGAAGCGTGACGGTGGATATCGGTGACCGCGTGAACGCCGGACAGGTGATCGGAAAGGTGGGAAAGGCCGGCCTCGTTCATTTCAACATGATGAACGACGGCGAATGGCTCAAGGCCCACGGTGTCCCTTCGCTTTTCAGTGACTTCGAGCGGGTCCTTCCGGGGATCAAGCCTCAGCGCATCACTAGAGGTAACCCGAGAACCGGTTGGCTCGTGGCTCCCGTAGAAGGCAAGCCTTCCTTGCGCTCGGACTGAGGTAACTGTTCGATGGCTGGGAACAGCAGTAGATTCTCCTTGCCTAGATGATTCCTCTCGTGGTGATAGTAGACGACGTACTCCCTAAGCGCATGACGGAGCGACTTCTCGCCGAACAGGATGAGCTTCGAGAGACATTCCTATTTGACTGACTTCACCCAGCGCTCCGCGAACGAGTTCAAATCCGGGCTCCGTGCAGGCAGCTTGACGGGCGCAACGCCAACCGCATCGATGGTCCGGTGGAACGACTCGCAAAACTTCGAGTCCCGGTCGTGAATGAGGTATGGGGATGTCCCGGCCGCTGTTGAATTTGGTCGGGTAGCGGCGGCACCTGTGAATACTCTTAGGCAGCAAACTCATCGCTGTCAAGAGATTTCTGTTTGCTTCTAAGCGCGTGAACGAGAGCGCCCATATGGCGATAGCCTTTGATACGCCGGAACTTTTTCTGCGCGGTGACGACGCCAAGAGCGGTCCATCGGCGAACCATGTAAGGACTCTTCCAACGCTTGACGTTTCTCGATACTCTGCGAATGGTTCCGTTGAGATTCTCAATGGCGTTCGTCGTGGCAAGAGACTAGCGAAGTAAGGCGGGCAGCGCGAGCTTCACGACCGTGAGTGTCTCTTCCATCCCTTCACGAAGGCTTCCGGCAGCTTCGTCGTAGCCGTTTCGCTCGAGCCACGACACCAATGCCTGAAGTCGCTTGCGCGCCTTGTCGGCACTCTTGCACTTGTAGGCTTCCTTCATCGTCTGGAGCACGTAGGCGTGACGAGACTTGGGAAGGTACGAGCGAAGATTCCGGAGTTTATGGATCTGGCACCTTTGGATGACCGCGAGGTCCCCCAAAACGTCGACGAGTGCCTTGCGGATGCCTTTGCCTCCGTCCACTACGCAGAGAATCGACTCATCGACGCGCAAGCCTCGCTCGAGAAGGTCCTGCAACATCGCGGTGCACACCCGAGAGTTCTCCGTCGAGCCCAGCCATATACCCAGGGGCACCTTCGTTCCATCTATTGTGATACCTAGAGTTACGACGACGGTCTGTCCGGCCACCTCAAGGCCATCCAGCATCAGTGCCGCAAGCTCGAACTCCTCTAGCCGCCGAGACAGGTATTCCTCGAGCTTCTTAGTCGTCTGGCTCACGAGGTGACGGCTGGCGGCACTCTTACTCGTGCCACGAGACTTCAACTTGGCCGCGGGTTTGTCCAGACTCGATTCGTAATTTCGGGTCGATACCCCCACCAAGATCTGATTCAACACTCGCTCTGGAAGCGGGTCTTCTTCGCGGAAGGAGATGACCACCTCGTCCTGTGCCAAAACTCGGCTCTTTTGAAATAGACCATAAATCAGCAGCTTAGACGTCACCGGAGTTCAGCTTGCGCCAAACTGTGCATAAATGCCGTCCTCGCACGACGACGTGGACGAGCCGGCAACAGTAGACGGAGCAACCACCCATAATCCCGTATAGAATACGCCTATCGTCGAAGTTTGAGGAGCTGATGTCGTCTGGTCAAAATACTCGAACGCCCAGCGGGTCAGCAGTTTGCACCTTTCCGAGGGCTGCTTGAATCTGGCACCGCGGTCGGATACGTATTTCTTCCGGGTGCGCAGTTCGTTGCCTGAAGCTCGCCCCGGCAGCCGATTTGAGCCAGCCGTGCGCAACCCCCGGTGGGCCTGTCGCCCGCCACCCGCAGCCCAGGGGTCGGAAGCCAGTCCTGCGGCGCGAAATACCCTGGATTCTGCGCGGATTCCAAGGGCGTCTAAGCTGCTGATTTGCGGTCTATTTCAAAAGGGCCGAGTTTTGGCACAGGACGGGGTCATCCCCCCTCCCCTCAGCAGGATCTAAGAAAAACGCGGATTATGCGCCCCCCCAGGGGGAGAGACCACAGGTAAAACGGGGTTAGGTCCCCTCCCTGCACGACTGTGGCGCTCGCTCTGGCGCGCATCAGAAATGAGATTTTGATTTTCCTAAAGATTAAAGATGAACTACTATCGGTCGCAGGAAGGCTCGCTGGAGATGGCGAAACTCAACTAAAACAGTCTCCGGAAAACCCGGAGCGGTTCAGGGCTGGCCGCCAACACTTAATGGCGGAAGCACCGACCGGAGACTAATCAAGTTCGGTGCGCGCGGATGAATAAATAGAAGGCACAGCCCCCTAGGCTTTACAGTTACCCAACCCGCGGTCGACCTTCGAGAGCCGCGGCCGTTTCACCGGACGGCAGAGGACGGCGAACTGCTGCCGAAGAGCGACATTGTCGAGAGCCAGCTCGCGATGAGCCTTGAAGGCGGAGATGAGAGCGCGAACAAACGACGAAATCAAGCAGGTATGGTGCCGACAGACCGGAGACTAATCAAGTTCGGGGCGCCCGGATGAATAAATAGAAGGCACAGCTGGACGTCTCCGCCAGCGGCTACTATGCGTGGCTTGAGCGTGCCCCGTCGGCCCGCGCGGTGTCGGATGCGGAGTTGCTTGAGAAGATCCGGGCGATTCACACGGTGCTTCCGCTGTTTACTGTTGGTAATATGTACGCATCCCTTTGCAAAAGAGGCACTTACGCTCCATTTAGCGCGCGGGGAAGGTCACAAGCGCTATTTTGACTGTAACTTAATGCACTGTAAAGTCTTAGCGTCATCTCACCAACACTTGATGGCGGAAGCACCGCCCATGGCAAAACGGAACCGCGGAGCGGTGGGTCGGCAGCTGCCGTCGCGAGCTCCTTGAGCACGTCGTGGTTCTCGGTGCATGTCATCTCATCCGGCTCGTGCGAGCTTACATCAGCTACTATCACGAGGACCGTTGCCACTTGGGGCTGAACAAGGACACACCGAGCTTGAGAGCGGTCACGCACTGACCGTCTCCTACGGCGAAAGTCGTCGCACTGCCGCGAGTCGGTGGACTGCACCACCGATACGAGTGGCGAGAGGCAGCCTGAGTCAGCTTGGTCGCTCGCGTTACTCGGCTGGTCGCCGAGAAGTTCGTCCTCAGCACCTTCCCTCGCGCGCTGACCACGCTCTCCAGCATGTGCTCGAGGGCAGTCCGGGCCTAGAGTCCAGTCCCGGACTAATCAATGATGATGGACAACCCTCTCGAAGGTTCTCGATGGTGGGTGCCATACATCGCATTATCGTGCCCCCTCAGCCGCAATGTGACCGGCCAATTCGGTGATGAAGGTCCGGAGTACCGTCAGCTCGCTTAGCTCTGAATACTCTCCGCCTTCGGCCGAACGCGGCGACATCAGAACCGATGCCGCCGTGTAGAGCTGTTCCTGCATCAGTTTCCGGCAAAGAATATTATACCGGTCCGCATACACAGAACGGAACCACCAAGGTCTCGGCAACGAGTTCCTCACACCTCTGCCGGCAAGCGCGAATGACGCTGGCCCCATCGCGTCCTGTGCCAAAACTCGAACCTTTTGAAATGGACCACAAATCAGCAGCTTAGACGCCCTTGGAATCCGCGCAGAATCCAGGGTATTTCGCGCCGCAGGGCTGACTTCCGACCCATGGGCTGGCGGATGAATAAATAGAAGGCACAACCGCAGGCTAAGCACGCAACGTCTCCATCATGCGATTTTACGCTACTATATCTCTTGGTTGGACCGCTCACTAGATGTCGTGGTCTTGTCGTACTCGGCTAGGAAGGTGTCTAGCGCATCCGCAACTTCCTTGCCCCGCGTGTACTCGATAGCTTCTCGGCCCATCATCTCGTGGGTCCAGGGCCTGATGCAGCACATGGACGATTGCATCAACATTCTGAGGGGCTTCACAGTCGACCGTCGAGACTTCGACAAGAGCCGCCATGTGAAGGTCTATCGTCGGGCTGTTGACCCATACCGATCCCACATTGGCAAAGTGGCCGATCGAATCAAGCATCGGCAGGGTCGTCTCACCCTGCTGACTGCCCGACTTGGCGCAAGCTCTTTCGCAGGGTATTTCGTCGCCGTCGGTCTCGCGGACGGGGGAGTTGGGCCTGATCCTGACATCCATAAGCACGGATTAACGGCGTTCTCGTTTAACCGCGACCTCCGCTTCCATCTGTGCCACGTCCTCCTGACATCTGCCCGCCTTGCTCAAGCGGTTGAGGGACTAACTGGCGCCAGCCCGGTTGAAGTCGAACCCGTCCATGACCCACTGACCGACTCAGTATCCGGCCGTCTGGTTAAAATATTCGAACGCCCAGCGGGTCAACGTCGGACCCCAACGGGGAGTGGATGAAGCAGGTGGCAAGAAACCTCACTGACATGTGGGATGGTTTCCTCCTTGGCAAGCGATACCTCATCCACGACTGGGACCCACTATTCACCGAGGCGGTACGTGGGCTGTTGAGAGATTCAGGCGTGAAGCCCCTGCGCCTTCCCGCCAATAGTCCGAATCTGAACGCATACGCGGAAAGATTCGTTCTCTCCATACGTCGAGAGTGTCTCGACCGCTTCGTACCTCTCAGTGAGCGACACCTGCGCACAGCGGTAACCGAATACGTAGTGCACTATCACACAGAACGGAACCACCAAGGTCTCGGCAACGAGCTCCTCACACCTCTGCCGGTAAGCGCGAATGACACTGGCCCCATCGTGTCGCGAGAGCGACTTGGGGGCATTCTCAACTACTACTGCCGTGCCGCGTAGATTGTCGGCGGCGACGGTAGCCCCTCGGCGGGCTCGACCGGCGTAGCGTGGAAACAGCTACGCTTCGATATTCGCTCTCGACTAGGTGGTCATCTGCATGGTGACGACCCGCCCGCCCAAGACGATTGTAAAGCCCACGGCCCTTGGCCCGGTCGCAAACACAGACACTAAGTTGCTGATTTATGGCCTATTTCAAAAGGGCCGAGTTTTGGCACAGGACGGGGACCGCTAGCCAGTCGCGACAGAAATCTTGCGCGGGCAAGATTTCAGCCCGCACCCCAGGTGAGTGAGCGCACGGCGTGAAACAGGGTATCCCTCAGGTCGTTCACTCCTCGGTGAGCCTCCAGCCTTTCCAAATGTAGTAGATCGCAGGGTAGACGAGCAACACCACCGCCACCGATGTCATCATGCCCCCGACCATGGGCGTCGCGATCCGCTTCATGACGTCCGCGCCGGTGCCCGTGCTCCACATGATCGGAAGTAGGCACGCCATGGTCGTGATCGCCGTCATGAGCTTCGGACGCACTCGACTCACTGCGCCGTGATAGACGGCCTCGACGAGATCCTTGCGGTGCCGCATCTTTCCCTGTTTCACCGCGTCCTTGTAGGACACGTCGAGGTAGAGGAGCATCACGACCCCCGTCTCCGCGCTCACACCAGCGAGCGCGATGATGCCTACCCAGACGGCGATGCTCAGATTGTAGTCCAACCACCACATGAGCCAGAACACCCCGACGAGCGAAAAGGGTACCGCGAGCAGCACGATGGCGGTCTCGAGAAACGACTTCGTGCTCAGATAAATAATGATGAAGATGATGACGAGCGTCATCGGAACGATCAATCGAAGCCGCTCCTTGGCGCGCTGCATGTACTCGTACTCCCCACTCCAGGCGACGTTGTACCCGGCCGGAATCTCGACCCTCTCTGCCACCGCCCGCTGGGCCCGCTCGACGTAGCCGCCGACGTCGCTGTCGCTGATATCCACGTAAATCCAGGCGTTGGGTCGCGAGTTTTCGCTCTTGATCGCGGGTGGGCCCTTCTCGACCCGGATGTCGGCGAGGAGGCCGAGTGGAATATGCTGGCCCGCCGGCGTCGGGACCAGAATCTCTTTGAGCGCGGGAATATTGTGCCGGAGCTCGCGACTGTAGCGAAGGTTGACCGGATAGCGCTCGAGGCCCTCAACGGTCGTAGTGATGTTCATCCCGCCGATCGCGGACTGAATGACGTCTTGGACGTCCCCGACTGTCAAGCCGTAGCGCGCGATTTCGTCGCGGTTGGGACCGAAGATGAGATAGTTCCCGCCCATGACGCGCTCGGAGAATACGGACAGCGTGCCCGGCACGCGGCCGATGACGGCTTCCACCTCCTCGCCGATCTGCTGGAGCGTTCCGAGATCGGGCCCCGAGACCTTGATACCGACGGGCGTCTTGATGCCCGTCGAGAGCATGTCGATGCGGGTCTTGATCGGCATGGTCCACGCGTTCGTCAGTCCCGGGAATCGAATCGCCTGATTGAGCTCGCGCGTGAGCTTGTCCCGCGTCATCCCGGGCCGCCACTCCGACTGTGGCTTCAGCATGATCGTGGTCTCGATCATCGAGAGCGGAGCCGGATCTGTCGCGGTATCCGCCCTTCCGACCTTGCCGAAGACGTGGCGCACTTCGGGAAACTGACGGATGATCTTGTCCGTCTGCTGGAGGAGTTCGCGCGCCTTGGTGATGGAGATCCCGGGAAGCGTGGTGGGCATATAAAGGAGGTCTCCCTCCCAGAGCGGCGGCATGAACTCGGAGCCGATCTCGCCGATAGGCACGACGGTCAGGGCCAAGATGACGACGGCCAGGATCACGACCGACCATTTCCATCGCAGTACAAAGTGTAGAATGGGATCGTAGATTTTGATGAGAATACGGCTGAGAGGGTTCTTCTCCTCGGGCCGGAGCCTTCCTCGAATCCAAAACCCCATCAGCACGGGGACGAGCGTAATGGCCAGAAGCGACGAGGCCGCCATGGCATAGGTTTTGGTAAAGGCCAGCGGCTTGAAGAGCCGCCCCTCCTGGGCCTGAAGCGTGAAGACGGGCGCGAAAGACACGGTGATGACGAGGAGCGCATAGAAGAGAGTCGGCCCCACTTCCTTC
This sequence comes from Candidatus Marinacidobacterales bacterium, assembly GCA_965219415.1. Classification (GTDB taxonomy): domain Bacteria; phylum Acidobacteriota; class Vicinamibacteria; order Marinacidobacterales; family DATDRI01; genus CBDCNP01. The sequence continues at coordinate 2,927,264 of CBDCNP010000002.1, read as the reverse complement.
GCGGCGTCGCCGATGATCTTCCAATGATCCATCCCGCCGTAGTCCTTTTCGAGGTGCTTGTGCGCATTCTCGATCATGACGATCGCGGCATCGACCATGGCGCCAATCGCGATCGCGATCCCGCCGAGCGACATAATGTTGGAGTTCAGCCCCTGCTGACCCATGACGATGAAAGAGATCAGAATCGCGATCGGGAGGGTCAGAATCACGACGAGAGCCGAGCGAACGTGGAGGAGAAATATCATGCAAACGAGCGCGACGACGAGACTTTCCTCGATCAGTTTCTCGCGCAGCGTCTCGATCGAAGCTTCGATCAGGATCGTGCGGTCGTAGACGGGCACGACCTCGACGCCCTCGGGAAGTCCTTGCTTCAGCTCCTCAAGCTTTGCCTTGACGCGCTGGATGACGTCATAGGCGTTGGCGCCATATCGTACGACGATGATCCCGCCGACGACCTCGCCGTCACCGTTCAGCTCCGCGAGACCGCGACGCATGTCGGGCCCCCGCTGCACCGTGCCAACGTCCTGCAGCAGGATCGGCGCGCCGTTGCGATCCACACCGAGCGCGACCTTCTCGAGGTGCGCGACCTCCTGGATATAGCCCTCACCTCGAATCATGAACTCGGCCTCGGCCATCTCCAGGACACGCCCGCCGACCTCATTGTTGCTACGCTCGACAGCGGCTCGGATCTTGCCAATCGGGATGTCGTAGGCTCTCAGCTTCACGGGATCGACCGTGATCTGATACTGCTTGACGAACCCTCCAATGCTCGCGACCTCGGAGACGCCGGGTACGGAGGTGAGCTCATACTTCAAGAACCAATCCTGGATGCTTCTCAAATCTCCGAGGTTGAGCGTCTTCGATCGGAGCGCATAGATATAGGCCCAGCCCACGCCGGTCGCGTCGGGACCCAGAGTGGGCGCAACGCCTTTCGGCAGACGCCCACTGACGTAGTTCATGTACTCGAGCACGCGACTTCGGGCCCAATACATATCGGTGCCGTCCTCGAAAATTACATAGACGAAGGAGAAGCCGAAGAAGGAATAACCCCGGACGACTTTCGCGAAGGGCACCGCGAGCATCTGCGTGGTGATCGGATAGGTGATCTGATCTTCGACGACCTGCGGCGACTGGCCTGGATAGTCCGTGAAGATGATGACCTGAACGTCCGAGAGGTCGGGGATCGCGTCGAGTGGCATCGTTCGAACCGCGTAGAGCCCCGCGACCGAGACGAGAACGGTCGCGAGGATCACCATGAGCTTGTTCGCGATCGACCAGTCGATGATCTTTTCCAGCATGACTCGAGGCTCGACTCAGCGCATGGGGTCCGGCATTTTCGTCGCCGTCTCGTTCGAGCCCTTCGCACCCTCCGCCTTGCTCGAGGTGATCTTGCGAAAGGCTTCTCTCAGGTTGCTCTCCGAGTCGATTAGAAACTGCGCCGAGACGACGACGCGATCACCATCCCGAAGGCCTTCCTTGACCTCCCAGAGACCGCCGCCGTTGACGCCCAAGGTCACCTCTCGCGCCTGAAAGATCCCGTTTCCCAGATCGAGAACGACAACGTTCCTTTGGCCGCTCATAATGACGGCCTCCTCCGGCGCCGCGATCACGTCGCGAGCGGATGGCACGTCGAAGGTGACATTGGCGTACATGTCCGCTCTGAGCTTCCCGTTCGGATTGGGAACCGAAACCGAGACCTTCAAAGTCCGGGTCTTCTCCTCGAAGAACGGAAACAGGTAGCGGATGCGGCCTGTGTAAACAAGGCCCGGCTCGTAGGGAAGGGTGATGCGGGCCGTGGTCCCGACCCGAAGCCAAGGCAGCTGGTTCTCGTAGACGTTCGCCTCGAGCCAAATCATCGAAAGGTTGACGAGCTTGTAGAGGTTCATTCCCGTGCGAACGAACGTGCCCTCGAGAGCCTGGTCCATCTTTTCAACGACGACACCCTTGACGGGAGAGACCACCGCGAGGGTGCGACGGAGCTCGCGGGTGGACCCGAGGGCCTCGATCTGATCTTCCGAGACATCCCAATTTGAGAGCCTTTCGCGCGCCGCGGCGACGAGCGATTGGGCTCGCTTCGCGATCTCGGGATAGCTCGAGCTCGCCATGCGTTCGGCGTAGTCGAGAGCCTGGAGGTACTCCTTCTGCGTCGTCACGAGCTGCGGGCTGTAGATCTCGAAGAGCTTTTGCCCCTTTTCGACGGGCTCCCCGACGTAATTCACATAGACCGTCTCGATCCAACCCTCGTACTTGGTATTGACCCAGGCGATCTGGCTGTCGTCGTATGTGAAGCTGCCCACCGTACGGATGGTGAAGGGGATGTCGGTCCGGCCTACGGTCTCGGATTGCACGCCGATGTTCTGGACGAAGGTCGGGTCGATCCGGATGGCGCCGGAGTCGACCGCGTCCTCTTCGTCCTCGTAGACCGGCACCAGGTCCATTCCCATTGGTGACTTCCCTGGCTGGTCGGAGATGAAGGTCGGATCCATCGGAGCCTGCCAGTACTTGGCCTTCCTCTCACCCTCCGTTTCGACCGACGTCACCCTAACCCCCCTACCTTCGGCAGGCACGAGGTTCACCTCGTCCGAGGCCCCCGTGCGATCCATGAGAGCGTGACCCAGATGGTGGATCCACTCCCACTGAAACGGATTCGCTAGCACGAGAAAGCTCGCGCCCATCCCCAGGACAAAGGTGACGAGCGCAACGGCGATGGTCTTTCTCATGAGTGACCTCTCATCTTGGAAACTTCGCGCCAAGGGCCCGCTCGAGCTCGGCGAGGGCGACGAGGATGTCGGCGTAGTACCGCGCGTGGACCAGCCGCACGTTCAGAAGCACCCGTTCGCTGTCGAGGAGGTGGAGGACGCCTACCTGACCGGCCTCGTAAGCCGCTTCCGTAGCACGGAGCACGTCCTCGGACTGGGGAATGAGCGCGCTGTCGAAAAGGCGGACCTGTTCGCGAAGCGTGTCGAGACGAACGGCCTGATCGCGGATGGAAAACTCCATTTCGTTCACGACGTTCGCGTAATTGCTGCGCTCGGCGAGGAGCATCTCGCTCGCCTCGCGAACGTCAGCGTCGTACTTCTCACGCCAGATAGGGAGACTGATTCCTGCCGAGATACTGAAGGCGTTCTTCCCGTTGTCGGGAGGCGGCATGGAGACCCCGTCTGGGTCCGACCGAGTGCCGACGTTGACGAAGCTGACGCCGACGAAGAAGTCGGGCCATGAATTCCGCTTCGCGAGGTCGATGGCCCTTTCGTTCTTCTCGATGCGCTCCTTCGTGGCCTTGAGCTCCTGGCGATGCTCGAGGCCGATCTGATACAGCTCCGCCAGCTCGAGCGTGACCTCGGGAAGACTGGGGCGCCCGACTATTGGGATCGGATCCTGCGGGGGCCGATCCATCAAGGTGTTCAAACGTGCCATAACGGAGCTTCGCTGCTGCTCGAGCAGATCGAGCCGATTCATCACCCGCGTTATCTCCGCTTGAAGCTTGATGACGGCCACCTGCAAGCCTTGACCGGTGGCATAGCGCGTCTCGGCGAGCTCCGCGTAGTACTCGAGCAGCATTCGCTCCTCTCGAGTGATCGTGAGGGACTGGTCGAGGTAGGCGAGCTCGTAGTAGGAGCGCTTGACCTGCAGGATGACCTCTTGCTGCCGCGCGCCATAGAGCTCTCGGGCCGCGAGGGCTTCCTGAAGTGCCACCTGACCGCGCAGATCGAGCTTGCCGAACCAGGGGAAGGCTTGAGACAGGGTGAAGGCATTTCGCTGAGGTCCCACGCGTGTCTCGACGCTCCGAATCGCCTGGGTGAACGAGAACTGCAGGTCGGGCAGGGTATCCACTTGGGGAACTCTTTCGAGCGCCCCCCGATAGCGAGCAAGATTCTCCCGGATCGTGGGGTTCGTCTCAAGGGCTCGCTCGACGTAAGCCCGCAGCGGCTCGTCCGGCGCGTAGAACTCGGGTTGGCCCGACGGTTCTTCAGGGTCCTGCGCAGCGGAAGCCATCACCGATCCCGACAGCAGAGCGGCAACGGCGAACGAGACTCCTGGATGGCATGACTTGCGCATAGTCTCTTCTCACGTAAGGGAAAAGCAAGATGCGGACCACAAGACGATCGGAACTAAGTTGTTTATATTGTGTTACTTGTGGTCGATACCTGAGTCGCAGTGGGTTCCGAATCGTTGGAAATCCAGCTGAGAGTGTGCGAAGTGCTACAATCGAGCCCAAACCGCGAGAAAGACGTGAACGAGCAACTCGATCCGACGCCGCGCCAGATCACACTCTCGGAGCCAGCTCTCAAGAAAGCTTCGCTCGGAAAACTGACGTTCATCGGGGTTGCGATCGCGGTGACCGCGATCGCGCACCACGTGACTCCCGTCGGCGTCTTCGCGCTCCACAACGTCTATCAACGCCTCTACTACTTGCCGATCTTCGCGGCGGCCCACTGGTTCGGACTCCGCGGAGCGGTCGCCGCGTCGTTCCTCTCGGCGGCGAGCTACTTTCCCCACATTCTTATGGATTGGGGAGGCATGCACGGCGTGCACGGCGAGTATCTCCAGGCGCAGTACGCGGAGCTTTTCATGTTCCAGGTCGTGGCCATCGTCGTGGGAGCTCTGGCCGAGTCCGAGCGGCGTTCGCGTGACCGGCAAGAACGCACGGCCTCGGAACTCGCCGAAGCCTATGAGAAACTTCGAGAGAGCTTCGAGCAGCTCCTCCGGGCCGATCGGCTGACGTCGCTCGGGAAGCTTTCGGCGGGACTCGCGCACGAGATCAAGAACCCTCTGGCTTCGATCAAGGCGTCTCTGGAGATTCTCTTCACGGAGCTCCCGCTTGATCGCGGGAAACGCGAGTTCGCTGAGATCGTCGAGAGAGAGCTGGGGCAGCTCCAGAATACCGTCGACGAGTTCCTCCAGTTCGCCAGGACGCCGAAGCCCGTTCTTCGCGAGCCCTGCGACCTCGGCGACGTCGTGGCCTCTCTCAAGACGCTCTGCTCACAAGAAGCGCAGCGGCATGCAGTCGAGCTCGATATTTCGATCCCGCAAACTCTACCCGAGATCGAGGTGGACGCTTCGCAGGTACAGCAAGCGCTGTTGAACATCGTGCTGAACGCTATTCAGGCCATGCCGTCCGGGGGATCGCTCAAGATCGAAATCGAAGGGAGGCCGGGAGGCGTCGTGACTCGCGTTCACGATCAAGGCCCGGGCATCGACGCCGGCGACGCCGCTCGAATATTCGAACCGTTCTTCACGACCAAAGCGCGGGGGACCGGACTCGGACTCGCCATCGCGCGCAAGCTCATCGAGGCCCAGGGTGGCGACATTCGACTTGCGTCTCACGGCTCCAGCGGTAGCACGTTCGTCATCGATCTCCCTGACAAGGGAGGCCGCGATGGCTGAGCGCATTCTCGTCGTGGACGATGACCGGAGCTTTCGGCGCATCGTCGAGTACACCCTCGAAGGCCAGGGGTATGAGCTTTCCTCTTTCGCGGACGCGGAAGAAGCTCTCGAAGCCTTCCGTGACTCTCAGTTCGCCCTCGTCATCTGCGATATGCGCATGCCCAAGTTGAGTGGCCTCGAGCTACTCACCCACATGCAGGCGATAGCTCCTGATACCCCCGTCATCATCGTGACCGGACACGCCGACATCGACAACGCCGTCGAAGCGATGCGGAAAGGCGCGTTCGACTATCTGCAAAAGCCTGTCAATCGAGACGAGCTCAAGCTGCTAGTGGCTCGGGCTCTCGAGCTGAGAGAACTGCGCGACGAAAATCGGCAGCTCAAGCAGGCCGTCTCCGAACGCCTCTCCTTCCAGAACATGATCGGCGCTTCCAAGCCAGTTCAGAAGGTATTCGCGACGGCGGCGCAAGCGGCCCGTTTCGATTCGACGGTTCTCATCCTCGGCGAGAGTGGAACCGGAAAGGAGCTCCTCGCCAAGGCAATCCACTTCAACGGACCGAGAAAAGATCGGCCGTTTGTCGTCGTCAATTGCGGTGCGATACCGGAAACCCTCCTCGAGTCCGAGCTATTCGGCCATACGAGAGGCTCCTTCACCGGAGCCACTTCCGATCGAAAGGGAAAGATCGAGGCGGGCCAAGCTGGCACTATTTTTCTCGACGAGGTCGGAGATTTGGAGTCCGCCACCCAGGTGAAACTACTCCGTCTTCTGCAGGAGAAAGAGATCGACAAGATCGGCACCACCCACCCCATCAAAGTCGATGTGCGCATCATCGCCGCCACCCATCGACCGCTGGAAAAGCTCGCTCGAGGGAACGAGTTTCGCGAAGACCTCTACTATCGGCTGAGCGTCATCCCCATCACGCTCCCTCCCCTGAGAGAGCGCCGAGAGGACATCCCTTTGCTCGCGAGAATGTTTCTCGACAAATACGCTCACCAGTTCGGTAAAGCGCTCAAGCTTGACCGAAACGTCTTGAAGACTCTCGAAAGCTATCCCTGGCCGGGCAATATCAGGGAGCTCGAGAATCTGATGGAGAGGCTCGCCGCCCTCACGGAAACTTCCGTGGTGACCATGGAAGACCTGCCCGAGTTCTTGACTCGACGGTCCTCGGACGTCGACGATTTCGTGCTGAACCTGCCACGAGACGGGATCGCGCTCGACAAAGTCGAGGAGTACCTCATACGAGAGTCGCTACGTCGAAACGTGGGCAATCAAACGCGGGCCGCGAAGTTCTTGAACATCACCCGCAACACGCTCATCTATCGGATGCAGAAGTACGGACTGTCCTAGAAGATACTCTCCAGCGCTCCCAATATCTCGATATCCTTCACAATGCCGGAGAACGTCTCGACGTCGTTCTCCTACTGGGCGCAAACGTGGCACTCGAAAATCGCGATTAGAGACGAATGCAGAAAATGAGGCCCGTTCCGCCCTTCTAGCGCGTCTCTGGTGCCACCTACCCCTGCAAAACCCCGCCAACCGCGCGGAAAATCTCATCCGTCTCTGCAGTGCCACAATTGGCCAGACTAGGTGGCGGATGGTGCAGTTCGGAGCTATCCGGTCTCGGTAAAAGGTATTTATAGAGTTTTTCAAGTCTAATAGGCGTTGTTGCACGGCCCGGCGCAAATCGCTGACCTCCCTGTGCCGGTCGGAGAGTCACCCGGCGCAGTAAGTATCGGGCATGCCGAGCGCGGTCATCTTGTTGAGTATCTCACACCCAATTCGGTGTTCAACTCGTTGCCTCGCCAACGTTCGAGCCCGCATCTCGGGCCCCATGATCGCCTTGTAACGATAGACCGCGTTCTCCACCATGCTTCGCTCGGTGCAGCCTGAGAGCTTGTACCATTCACGTCGGCCGTGTCTTTCGATTGCACGAATATGGCGGTCGCGTTCCCGCATGGCGGTGTTCGAATTCTGACTGAGCGTGGCGTTTCGTTGCGGCGGAATCACCACGCGCGTCCTTCGTCCAGGGCTGTGCGCTTCGATGGCTTCGTAGACCGCTTCCTTGTCGTATGCACTGTCCGCCGCCACCGACGCTATAGGTGCTTGAATCTGTGTTAGCAAAGGGGGGACTCGCGTTGCGTCGCAAGCTCGTGACGCCGTCAGTTCGGACGCAACAATGTTGCCGGTCTTGCGATCAACGGCGATGTGCAACTTGCGCCAGGCGCGCTGCTTTGGCGGTTTGCGGGTGGTTCCAACATGAATCCTCAAGCCCGTGCTATCGATCATCAGGTGGATTGGTTGATTGCTTGCGGCTTTTCGAATCCGCAGCTTCTTGCGGAGCAGCCTCGACCGCCGACACAACGTCGAGTAGTCCGGGATCTCGATACACAGCCGGAGAAGCGAGGCGATCGAGTGCAAGAAGCCTTCGGTTTGGCGGTAGGCAAGCTTGTACACCATCCGGACAACCAGGCCCGTTTCAATCGCCATCTCTGAATAGACCCGTTGACCGCCAGGCTTACCGCTCTTGTCGGCCTTCCAGTTCGCGATTGCCTCCTCGTCAAACCAGACCGTCAAATCGCCCCGGCGGCGCAGCCCTTCGTTGTATTCCGCCCAGTTGGAAACGTGGTACTTCTTCTGTTTCGCGTGTTTGTACTGGCTGCGCTTGGGATACTTCATGGTCGAACATTACCTCGGCCACCACCATAGGTAGATTTCGCGCTCAGCCAAGAGCGGTGCAACAACGCCGCCGATCGATGGGATCCGATCGAGCCTGCGCCCTCGACGATGCCGGAGCGTATCCTCTTCGTTGACGGTGTGCGAAGGCTGGAGGCGCGTGTTGTCGTACGCCGCGGCGACAAGCTTTGTCGGGGTGCATTCGGAAGCTACGCGGTGGGTTCCGTCCTAGCGACGCATGGCGATGCGACGATAAGTGAGGTGAGAGCGGACCGGGTGATCGTGGTTGGTTCCGGAGAGTCTCTTCCCGAGCCGATCCGCCTGATGCGTCTGGCGCCGGCGCTGACCTACCGACCCATGAGCGTCTCGTCTCAAGACGTAGACGCACCGCTTCGTGGCATCCTCGAGCAAATGCGACTGGCTGAGGAGCGTTTGGCCCGCGAGCTTGCCGATGAGGAGAACACGCTCGTGGTTGCGGACGGCCCGCTCACGTTCGGAGATCCGTTGCGGGGCGGCGCGGTCGGTTATATCAAGCGCCTCCAGAAACTCTATATTCCCGACGACAAGCTCGATCTTCTTTCCCGTTTACCCGCCGGGTCACGGACACCACTGTTCGGTCTGCGATCGAGCAAACGGTTCGCTCGTTACACTTGGTTCCTTCGTTTGGTGGCGCCTCATCCCGGCGAATCGGAGTTGTCGGGCCTAGTACGCCTCGAAGTTTCCGAGTCCGTGGGTGTGCAGACCGCGAAGGAGCTCGCCGACGCAACCGCCCACTCGCTCCCCCAGTTCGCGCCCGGACGCAGCCGCGACCCCCGCGCCCCTCAAAACCTCTTGCCGATCGGTGCTCTGGAAAATCGGCTACGTCGACACCTCGGAGACGCCCGACTCATCCGCCGCCATATTCAAACGCTGCTAGCTCTCAATTGATGTCTCTCCGAGTCATCAGCTGGAATGTCGACTATCATGTTCCGGTGATGGTGACGCTCGACCTCGCGTCTCACTCTCGACGGGCGTAAGATACCGGCCAGGTGCCCATGGCCAAACCCAAAACAGTTCCATCCGAAACGAAAAAGGCCTCGAAGCCCGCAAGCAGCGAGCGCGCCGGGCTGGTGCTGGGCTCGGTGGACGCGACGCCGCTCGAGTTTTGGATCGGCGTCGAGGAAGGGCGCCGTGTTCAACTCGACGATCTGGTCGTTGTGGAAACGGTGACCGCCGACGGCCAACGAATCCGCTTCTACGGCATGGTCGACGTCGTCAGGAAGCGCTACGAAGGCACACAGTTCGACTCCGATGTCTTTCGGGCTGCTGCGGGGACGCTACCGGTGGAAGTTTCCTATGGCGCACACGTGCAGGTGACTCGTATCGACCCGGAGGTCTTCGTACCACCGCATCCTGGCGATGAAGCTCGGGTCGTGCGGGGCGAGGACTTCCAACGGGCGCTCTACTTCGATCAGATGGAACGTCGTGTGGCGATCGGAATGACGCGGACGAACGAGCCGGTGTACGCGAATCTAGAGTTTCTGGACGGTACGCGTGGCGCGCATGCCTCCATCAGCGGAGTACCCGGTGTCGCCACCAAGACCTCGTATGCCACGTTCCTCCTGTACTCTCTGTTCCAATCGGAAGGGCTGGGCGCAGACTCAATCAATTCCAAAGCGCTCATCTTCAACGTAAAGGGTGAGGATCTGCTCTGGCTCGATAAGCCGAACGTCAAGTTGACGGAACAGGGAAAGGCGGAGTACGCACGCTTAGGGCTCGAGGCGGGGCCGTTTCGCAGCGTTGGGCTCTTCGCTCCCGCCAAGCGCGCGAGCGTCGTGCCGATGCCCGACACCGGGGGAAGACAACAAGGCGTGATGCCTTACCTCTGGACGCTCGGCGAGTTCGCCCGCGAGCGATTGCTGCGGTTCGTCTTCGCCGAGGGGGAGGACGGCCGTGCTCAGCTTTCCTTCGTCATCTATAGTGGAGTCGGCACTGCAGCGCGCGGCGGCTCAAGGCGATAGCGACGCTCCGGAGATCGAGCTGGACGGTGTTTCACTTCGGAGCTTCGCTGAGCTGGTGGATCTTCTAGGCGACGAAGCGCTGGATCGCATGGTGCCTCGTAATGTCGCCTCCGGCACCCTCGATGCTTTCCGTCGACGACTGCACGCCGCCGCCTCGCACATGGGGCACCTGGTGCGCGGCGATGCGTCTGCCACGGGGTGTGGGATCAGCTGGGGAGAACGGCAGGTGACGGTCGTGGATATCCATACCCTCCACTCCACGGCACAGATGTTTGTGGTGGGAGTTCTGCTGAAGCGGATGATGGAAAGAAAAGAGGCACAGGGGACTTCGCGCCCATTGGTTTTCGTCGTACTGGATGAAATGAACAAGTACGCGCCGCGTGAAGGATGGAGTCCCATTCGCGACGTGTTACTCGACATCGCCGAAAGGGGGCGCTCGCTAGGCGTTTCTTTATTCGGCGCGCAGCAAACGGCAAGCGAAGTGGAGCGGCGCGTCATCGCGAACGCTGCGCTCAAGGTCGTAGGGCGTCTTGACCCAGCAGAGGCGGAGAGGGCGCAATATGGATTTCTAACCAGTGTCGCCCGCTTGCGTGCGAAAATGCTGCAGCCGGGAAGCATGATCGTCGCCCAGCCCGAGATCCCGACTCCCATTCTTCTCCGCTTCCCGTTTCCCGCTTGGGCTACTCGGCAGAGTGAGGCGGGTACGGAAGAAGTAACCGACCCCTTCGCCAGATTCGAGAATGACTCGAGAATTGATCGGCCAAAATGATTCGGCTTTCTTTTCGCCCACCATATGATTGGCACTCGTTGGTCGAGTTCATTTCGGTACGAGCGACCCCGGGCGTCGAGGTGGTCGACGAGAGCTCCTATCGCCGGACTATTTCACTCGGAGCATTCTGGGGTACTTTCGAAGTCCGCCGAGTGGCTAGGCGCAACTATCTCGAGCTCGGAATCGACTTTCCTAACCCGCAGAGTTTTCCTTACATCGTTCAAAGGGCGCGTCGCATCTTCGACGTTGATACCGATCCAGCGGAAGTTGCACGGCATCTTCGACAGGACAGGCGGCTCCTCGCGCTGGTGGATGCGTATCCCGGCCTCCGCCTACCTGGGGCGTGGGATGGTTTCGAGCTCGCGGTTCGAGCCATCCTCGGACAGCAAGTTTCCGTGAAGGGGGCCACGACTATCGCCGGCCGGCTCGCTCTTGCCTACGGACGGAGAGTGCGGACGGGGGAGTTGGGAGTGTTGTTCCCAACTTCAGAGGTTCTTGCGAAAGTGGATCCAGGCAGGCTCGGACTCCCCATGGCGAGAGCTCGAGCCATCCCGCGCTTAGCTCGCGCGGTATGCCAGGGGGAGCTTTCCTTCAACGGTCGGTCGGAGCTCCGTACGTTCGTGGGGCAGATGAAAGACGTGCCGGGAATCGGTGAGTGGACGGCGCAGTACGTTGCGATGCGTGCTCTGAGTCATCCTGATGCCTTTCCCGAGACGGACCTGGGCCTCTTGCGCGGTGCTTCGAGCGGAAGCCGGGGGTTGAAGCCGAAGACGCTCCTGCGGCGTGCCGAAAAGTGGAGACCCTTCCGTGCCTACGCGGCCATGTATCTTTGGAAGAACTACGGAGCCCAGAAAGAGAAATAGGCTGTGAAGACGTTCCTCGTGCTTCGCCATGCTAAATCGAGTTGGAAGGATCCGGACTTAGAGGACCACGATCGGCCTCTCAACAAGCGGGGAAAAACGGACGCCCCGGTCGTGGGAAAGCTCATCAAGAACGAGAAGCTGCAACCGGATTGGATCCTGAGCTCCACCGCCCTTCGAGCACGAAAAACCGCGGAGATGGTCGCTGACGCCAGCAAGTTCTCGGGCGAGATTCAGTTCGAGGAGGGCCTATATCTTGCGCGACCGACGACCATTGTCGAGCTGGTTCAACGATCAGCTCCGGCGTCGGCTGAGACAATCCTGATCATTGGGCACAACCCGGGATTCGGAGAGCTGGTCAAGATTCTGACTGGGCAAAGGGAAGTCTTTCCCACCGCGGCCTTGGCCCAGATAGAGCTTCCCGTCGACCGTTGGGACGAGCTCACTCCCGGGACGGATGGAAGGCTGATCCACGTCTGGCGTCCGAGAGAACTCTAACCCTCTGCCGGCAGACGCAGTAGGTCCAGAGAGCTCAAGACGCCTACGACCTTCTCTCCGTCGGTCGCTACCAAATGGTGCACGCCATATTGCCTCATCATCTGTGCGGCGGTGCGAACGTCGGCTTGGGGAGTCACGGTGTAGACATGGGTGCTCATGATTCGGGAGACCGGGATTTTAGCTGAGAAACCCGGGACGAGGTCGGTCGAGGTGATCATGCCGACCAGCTGCTTCTCCTCGTCCACTACAGGCAGGGAGTGGATGTCGTGAGCACTCATGAGCTCGCGAACCCCTCCGACGAGGTCGCCCGGTGTGGCCACGATGACATCGGCAGCCATGACGTCCGCTACCTTGGCATTCAAGAATCGTTCCTCATTGTTGGGCTGGTTGATGGAGCGTAGCTTGAAGAAACCCCCAGAAGCAAGTCGACTCATAACGGCGGGATAGGGGGTTCTCGCCGCGGATGTTTTCCTGAAAACTGTGATGCTGCGCAAAGACACGCCCTTGGAGTCGGATATATGATGCCCCCTCGGCTGGGTTTCTCCTTACCTATGTGAAGCCTGGGCAGGAAGTTATGCGCATCGTTCACACAAGCGACTGGCACGCCGGGCGGCTCTGGAAGCGCATCGATCGACTTCCGGAACTGGCCAACGTTCTAGAAAACCTGGGAGACTTCCTTGAGCGAGAGCGCATCGACCTCCTCTTGATGTCCGGGGATGTCTTCGACAGCGGTGCGCCCAACCCGGCGGCCGAGCGGTTTGTCTTCGGCTTCTTCAAGCGGATCGGGCGGGCCGGCATCAAGACCGTGGTCATCGCCGGGAACCACGATAGTCCGGCGCGGCTTCAAGCATGGGGTACGCTGGCCGAACTCGTAGACGTACAAACCGTCGCTTTTCCGCGGCGCTTGGATAACGGCGGCCTCGTGGAGGTCGAAGCGAAATCCGGTGAGCGAGCCCGCGTGGCGGCTGTCCCGTTCGCGGCCCCGCGCCGTCTGGTCAGTGCCCTCGACCTTTCCGGTGAAGAGACACGGGTTAGGCAAAAGTACGACCAGGGGATGAGGCAGATCATCGCGCATTTGGTGGGTGGTTTCGGGCAAGAGACCATCAATCTGGTTATGGCTCACACTCACCTCCAGGGCGCGGTCTTCTCCGGATCGGAGCGGCAAGTCCACCTCGAAGAGGAATGGGCGACCACGCCGCAGGCTCTACCTTCCACCGCACACTACATTGCGCTCGGTCATATCCACCGACCGCAGAAGGTCGAGGCCGCACCGGCTCCTGCTTACTACGCCGGCTCTCCGCTGCAGCTAGATTTCGGCGAGGCCGGTGAGGAGAAAAGCTTCGTTTTGATCGATGCCCGCCCACGGCAGCCAGTCCAAGTCGAGCAAATTCCATATCAAGGGGGGCTGCCGCTCCGATCGATTCGCAAGGGGCTGGAAGCGCTTGAGCGAGAGGCGGGGAGTTTATCCGCAAGAGGTTGGCTGCGGGTGAGAGTGCCTCTAAAAGTGGCGGACCCAGACGTCAATAGTAAAGTCCGGCGGTTGATTCCAAATGCGGTGGCAGTCGAGATGGAGCTTCCAGAGAAAGCTGAAGAAAAAGACGGCTCGCGTCCTCCCGGCGGCTCCCTGCCACGGGAGCTCTATCAAGCCTACTTTCGGAAGGAGCACGGTTCGGAGACCGAGGCGCGGGTGGTCGAGGCCTTCGACAGACTGCTGGCCGACGCGGAGCAGGGCAATACCGGATGACCAAAGCAGAAACGCAAGCGCGCCGAGACCCGAGATCGGGGGTGTTACACGACAGTAGAATCGGCACGGGGTTCACCGGGGCCGAGTTTCGTTAAGCGTTATCTTTTGGCTACCTTGTACGCCGGCGGACTCCTACTGGTTGGTTATCTTTCACATCTTTATGGTTATGGTTGGTATACCGGTTTTGTTTCTCAGACCATTACCTCGAACATCGACCACGGGAGAGTCCATCTAATGGCCGCCAAGGCCATTCGTGAAGGAGAGGTGGAACGAGCCCTCTCTGGATGCAGGACCTCGCCGTCGAGGGCTGCCTCAACGGCTTGGAGAGGTTGACCGAGATGGTGCCCGAGGAGTACCAATCGGCTCATCGGGGTATACTCCGAGACATGACTCGGTACCGAACGGAGTATCCCGATTCCGACAAGGGAACCCGCATCGAGGAGTTCGAGGTAGAAAAATAGCAAGGCTTTTTGAAACTAGGGCGCCCGCCTCAAAGACCACAAAGCCAAGACCCGCGGTGGCGTCACCCCAACCAGCGGCCCGACGCTCGTGAGACCGCTGCGACTTACCGTCGAGGGTTTCACCTGCTTCAAGGAGCGCCAGGATCCGCTGGATTTCTCCGAGCTCGAGCTCTTTGCCATTTCCGGCCCAACCGGTGCGGGCAAGTCGAGCCTACTCGATGCCATCATCTTCGCTCTCTACGGCCGGGTCCCTCGAATGAGGAAGGGATACTCGGAGCTCATTTCGCTCGGTCTCGATCGCATGTCGGTGATGTTGGATTTCCGCGTCGGGCGGAGGGAGTTTCGAGTTACCCGAACCGGACGTCGAGGGCGCTCGGCCGGGGCTCAACTGGATGAGTTGGTGAACGGGACCGAGCGCTCGGTCGCGGGTGGCGTTCACGGTGTGGACTCTGGAATCGTGAAGCTTCTGGGTCTTCGCTACGAAGCGTTCACGCAGGCGGTCGTCCTTCCCCAAGGAGACTTCGCCCGTTTCCTGAAGAGTCAACCGCGTGAGCGTAGAGAGATCCTTCGCGATCTCTTACGGCTTCAGATATACGAGACGATGAGGAGGCGGGCCGCCGAGCGTGCCAAAGAGCTAGAGCTCAAGCTGAGAGGTGTCCGTGAGCGGCTGAACGAGGACTATGGTGAAGTGAAGCCGGAGCGAGCGGAGGAGCTTCGCCGACAGGTGCGGGTGCTCGAAAAGCAAACTCATAAGGCCTCCGAAGAGCTAGCGTCGCTTCAGAAAAAGCTCGAAGAGATCCGGGTCCGCTACGCGAAATCAAAGGAGCTCGTGGAGAAGAAGGGGAGGCTCACAGATTTGAATAAACGCGAATCGAAAATTGGGTCCGATGAAAACAAGCTGGCCGCGGCTAGGGAGGTCGCACCGCTGGTTCCGCTCCTGGATGCCGCGGCAGCGAGCGAAGGGCGGGCGGAAGAAGACCGCAAGCGGGCCCTCGAGGCGAGTACGGAGCTCGGTGAGATTCGCCAAGCGCACCAAGGGGCGAGCGAGAAGCTTGCAGAGGCGGTTCGACACGCAGAAGAGCTGCCCGGGTTGCAAGAGAAAATCCGAGCCCTCGACGAGCTCAAAGGCCTTCTCGCTCCGAGAGAGGCCGCTCGGCGCCGAAGAGACGAGGCCCGCGGGCAGCAGGAGAAACTGCAGCAGGAGGTCCACCGGGCCGACAAAGACCGGACACGACTCCGCCCGCGGGTAGACACGTTTGAGAGCGACGTGGAAGTTGCTAACAAGAAGCGCGAGGCCTCGGGCTATGACCAGGACCTGGATCGACGACTAGATGCCGCTCGTGACGAGGCCGCCTCGCTTGCTGTTGACCGTAGGACGGCCCGGCAAGGTTTGGCAGAAGTGGAAGAAACCGAAGAGCGCGCCGCTCGCGCACAAGAAAGCGCGTCGAAACAAGAGGCCGCATTGGATAAATTGCGCCAATCGCTCCACAAATGCGAGCGAGCTCGGAGAAGATCGAAAC
The DNA here is from genome assembly GCA_965219415.1 of Candidatus Marinacidobacterales bacterium. Classification (GTDB taxonomy): domain Bacteria; phylum Acidobacteriota; class Vicinamibacteria; order Marinacidobacterales; family DATDRI01; genus CBDCNP01. The sequence goes on along the minus strand of CBDCNP010000002.1, from coordinate 2,911,350 downwards.
CGAGCGTCGGAAGGCGGAAGCGAAACATGCGGCCGCCCATCTTCGCGGTGAGCTCGGCAAAGGAAAGAGATGCCCCGTCTGTGAGCAACCGGTGTCGAAGCTTCCTCCGGCGATCCGGGTGGCGCTCTTAGACGACACCGCGTCACGATTGGACGAGGCGCTTCGCGCCGAGGCGGAGGCGCGCTCCCTTCTCGAAGAGGGGGCCAAAGCGGAGGCGGAAGTACGTGCCGCCGCACGGGCGTCCGAGAAAGAGCGCGCCAAGGCCAGCAAGAGGTGTTCCAGACTGCAGAGCGCGATCGAGCGTGCCGAACGCGCCCTTCAGAAGAAAGTCGGTGAGGGAACTGTCGGCGATCGAGGCGACCATGTAGAAGACCGAATCCTTTCCGCGGTCAGCCGGGTTGCGAAAGCGCGCGAGATTTATCAACTGGCGACGAGGGAGCAGGAAAAAGCGGAGAAGGAGCTTCTGAAGACACGGAGCGCTCTCGAAAGGGTGACTGAGGAGTCGCGAAGTTTCGAGCAGCAAATGGGGGACGCTGCATCGCGGGCTATGGAAGCGGGAGAGGAGCTCGTCGGGCTCGACGAAAAGATTACCAAGGTTGCCGGGGATTCGGATCCGGCGGAGGAGCGTGCTCGACTCGCTGAAGAGAAAACACGAATCGAGCGCAACCGCAAGGCGGCGGAGCAAGCCGAGCGAAAGACCGGGGCGGAGTTTTCATCCGCTAGAAAGGCGCTCGAGGAGGCGGAGCGTTCCGCACAGGTATCCACCCGAGCCTTGCTGGAGGCTCAGAGGAAGGTCGAAGGAGCACTCCAGTCCGCGAGGATCAAGAGGGAAGCGATTCGTGGGGCTGCTCTCCCGGCCGCAGAGTTGAATCGTCTGCAAGAAGAGATCCAGACCTATCGTCAAGAGCGCCATACGACCGAGCAAAGAGTGTCGGAGCTCGAGACGGAGCTCGGGGGTGAGGCGGTCACCGACCAGGCCCAGCGACACGCGGAGGAGGAAGCGGTACTCAAGCGTCTCGATTACGAGGACGGCATAAAAAAAAGGCAGAGCTCGAGCAGCAGGCCAAAGAGATCGAGCGCCGAATGGAGAGAGCCGCCGAGCTCTCGGCCCAAAAAAAGAGCCTGCAACAAGAATTTTCCGTCTATCAGCGGCTTGCAACGGATCTCCGAAGCGAGAACTTCCAGGCGTATTTGCTCGAGGAAGCCTTTCGAGAGTTGGTTGGCGGGGCCTCGCTGCGGCTCGAGAAGTTGAGCGGACGCTACTCCTTGGAGTATCAGCAAGACGCCTTCCACGTGCTCGACCACGACAACGCCCGCGAGCGAAGAAGCGCCGACACGCTCAGCGGCGGCGAAACTTTTCTCGCTTCGCTGGCTTTGGCACTCGAGCTCAGCGAGCAAATACAACGCGCCGCGGGCGCGGTGAATTTGGATAGTCTCTTCATCGACGAAGGTTTCGGGACTCTCGATCCCGAGACATTAGACACCGTGGCCAGCGCCATCGAGTCTCTACATGTCGGAGGTCGCATGGTCGGCATCATCACTCACATTCCCGAGCTGACCGAGCGACTGCCGGCCACTATCCGCGTCGAGAAGCACGCCGAAGGCTCCCGTATCCGCCAGGAGCGCTTGTAATGGGTGCCCGGAAACCCACCGACCTTACGATCTCAGGGACGCTTTGCTACCTCGAGGATTATTTACCCGCCGACTCGCGGATCATGGACGCCGGATGCGGGGCCGGCGAGCTAGCGGGCGAACTAAAAGAAGCCGGCCATCGTGTCATCGGCTTGGATGTGGATGAGGGGGCGGTCGACAAGGCCCGAGCTCTCGGCGTCGAAGCGAGGCAAACGGATTTTCTCCACCTCGAAGGAGAAACTTTCGACGCCATCGTCTTTGGTTTTTCGCTCCACCATATCTTTCCGTTGGGAGATGCGTTGGAGCACACCGGGCGCCTCCTCGTTCCCGGCGGGCTCCTTCTCGCAGAAGAATTCTCGTGGGATGAAATCGATGAGAGTACGGCGCGATGGTTCTACGCGATGTGGTCTCTGCTCGAGTCGTGCGGAGTACTAACGGAAGAGCGGGGAGACGAAGAGCACCACCACCATTCGCACCGGGACCACGTGGACGAACGGCCGGTGCCGACGACGCCACTGGAAGAATGGATCGAAGAGCACCACCACGAACCCCCCCTCCACAAGGGCAAAGAAATGCTCGACGGAGTCGAGCGCCGTTTCGACATCGTGAATTCGGAAAGGGTCCCGACCTTGTTCGCGGACTTTGCCGCCGCTTTAGAGCCGAGCCAGCGAGGGTACGATGCTGCCCTCAAGCTCCTGGAGCTCGAGCGAGGCTTGATAGACGATGGGGCCATTGTGCCATTGGGGCTCCGCATCGTGGCGAAAAAGAGGGGTTGACGGCCTGTTGATGGCCTTTCGCGCTGGATCCTTCCGTACACGCCAGAGTGGCTCTTACGGGGGACAGGGATGGAAGCTAGAATCCTCTATGAGATGATAGGAGGAAAAAAGGTGACCACTAAGCTCGTCGATACCACTTGCGCCATGGATTGCCCGGACGCGTGCTCGCTCGAAGTGACCGTCAAGGACGACATCATCGAAGAGATTCGGGGTCACGACGACCATCCGACAAGCGGGGGCTTCATTTGCTCCAAGGTTACGCAGTTCTCACGCCGCGTCTATCATGACTCGCGGCCTCTCTACCCGATGAGGCGCAAGGGTGCAAAGGGAGATGAGGAGTTCGAGCGGATCTCATGGGAGGCGGCGATCGGCGATATCACGGATCAGTTTCGGACAATCGCGGCCGAGTGGGGGCCGGAAGCCGTTCTGCCCTATCACTACGGCGGCTCGAACGGCGCGCTTACCGACGGTTTTTCCGACAGCCTATACTTCGCGCGTCTGGGCGCCTCCCGCCTCGCGAAGACGATTTGCGCGGCGCCGACTTCCGAAGTCTCCCAGGGCATGTACGGCAAGATGCCGGGAGTGGCCTTCGAAGATTACCCCGAAGCCAAGTGCATCATTGTATGGGGCGCGAATCCCAGGGCATCCAACATCCATCTGGTGCCGTTTCTACAGGAGGCGAAACGCCGGGGCGCGTTCATAGCGGTCGTCGATCCCAGGAGGAACCTGTCCGCGGACCTCGTGGATCTGCACCTTCCGATCTTCCCGGGGGCCGATCTCCCGGTAGCGCTTTCGATGATCCGTTACTGGAGCGAGCAGGGAAGGCTCGACCGGCAGTTTCTGGACGGCCACAGCGTCGGTCTCGATGCACTCTTGGAGAAGGCGGCTCCATGGTCTATCGACCGAGCGGCGGTAGAGGCACGCGTCGATCCGGAAGCGATTCGACGGCTGGCGGATCAGTACGCCGCAGCTTCTCCAGCGGTGATGCGGTGCGGATGGGGCATCGAGAGGAACCAGAACGGAGGGCAGGCGGTCGCCGCGGTTCTGGCGATGCCGGCGCTGCTCGGCAAGTTCGGGCCTCGCGGTGGCGGCTATACGTTGAGCAATCGAGGCGCGTTACATGTGGAACCGAATCAGATATGGGACGAGTCGAGCTGGCAGACCCGCATCATCAATATGACCGAGCTAGGCAAGGTCCTGAAGGGTGACTTCTCACCGCCCATCAAGGGCCTCTTCGTGTACAACGCCAATCCCGCTGCTACGGTACCGGATCAAAACGCGGTGCTTACCGGTCTCGGCCGCGAAGACCTGTTTACGGTCGTTTTCGATCAGGTCATGACGGACACGGCTCGTTACGCGGACATTCTCCTGCCCGCCACGACGTTTCTCGAGCACGAGGACATCCGGGCTGGCTACGGTGCCTATGTTGTCGGCGGTGTTCGGGCCGCCATCGCAGCACGTGGCGAGTCTCGGTCCAACCACGACGTCTTCTCGGCGCTCGGTCGCGCGATGGGCTTCGAGGACGAGGCGTTTTCTTGGGAAGGCGCCGAAGCGCTCAGAAGAGTCGCCGCCACGATGCGGTTGAACGGGAAGCAAGCGGATCCCGTCTTACTCGAAGCGGGCAAGCAGCAGAGGTACAGCTTTCCTGGGGATGCACCGGTGCAGTTCGAGTCGGTGTTCCCGCAGACTTCGGATCAGAAGATCCACCTCACACCCGCAGCACTCGGACCGCGGTCGTACGAGTATCGACCGGTCCAAGATCCGGATTACCCGCTGGCGCTTCTCACTCCGGCAATGTCAAGGATGACGAACAGCACCTTCGGTGAGTGGAGCTATCCCACCTTGGAGGTCACCATCCATCCGGAAGATGCCTCGACGAGGGGTATCGATGCTGGCAACATTGTGCGCGTACACAATCGGCTAGGAGAAGTACGTTGTCACGCTCGGGTGAGTGACAGCACCAAGGTCGGGGTGGTCAGCATCCCGAAGGGTGCCTGGATGAAGTCTTCGGAAAACGACCGCACCGCAACCGCTCTCTGCCCACCGACAGTCGACAACGTGGGCGCGGGTGCTTGCTTCAACGACGCCCGGGTGGAAGTGTCACGCGTGTAGCGGAAATAGTTAGTGCGCGCGGGGCCCCACCGCCGCCTGGCTAGCTCCGGTCAGAGCAACCAAGTAGTTTGGCGGCCGACAGCCGACTCAACTTGGCCTCAAGCTTTCCAGTGATGCAGGCGAATCTTCACTCTATATAGCCAATCGATTTTAGCCGCTCGATCACGTCTTCGGTGTCTTCCGCGAGAGGTGCATTCTCCTCGGCGCGTGCCGTCTCTACGTCTAAATATCGCGGGACGTGCGCCGCGAACCACTCCGGCTTGAAGGCCTGCACCAGTACTTTGCCGTCCATCTCGAAAGGAATGGGGACGCCAATGAGCTGAAGGATAGTCGGCGCAATGTCCAAGACCGTCGCACCCCTCAACTCGGCATGCCGGACCGCCGGTCCAGACGCGATAAAGACCCCATAGGGAGCGTGGTAGCCGGCGTTGTCGGCGGTCACCATGCCGTGGTCCGAGATCACGACCACGGTTGCGTGGGCGGGGAGATCTTCAATCAACTCGCCGATCCATCCGTCGATCCGTGCGTACGTCTTGTCGGCCACTTCTCTCACCGACTCGGGACAATCGGGAGGAAGCTCTGCTCCGTGACGATAAGGCAAAAACGCATGGCTTCCCACATCGATGGACTCGAAGTAAACGGTGAAAAATCCTTCGTCGAGAGTGGGTAAGAGCTTCCGCGCGATTCGGAAATAGAACTCGTCTTGCCACACGACTTGCTCGAAGACCGAGAGGCTCTTGGGTTTGGCCGGTGAGCAGGAAGGCGGGTAGAGGTCGGTGACGACCTCTTTCATCTCGGCCTCGGTTGGCTTCAGCGGCTGGAGCTCTCCCGCGAGCTCGGCCGGCCAGGTGAGATGCTCGCGCGTGCCTTGTCGTCTTCCACGCATTCCCATGCGCGAGCTGACGAGAAAGCCGTTCACCTCGTAGGCGGGCCAAGTGGACCAATAGCCCACCACCCCGATCCGATGCCCCAGATCCCCCAGGAGACTCCACACCGGTCGTGTCTTGAAGTGAGCGCTCTGCGCTTCGACCAGCTCGGCCTCGGGAAGATGAAAACCCCTGCCGAGCGAGAAGCGTTGGTAGACCGGGTCGAAGGAAGCCACGATCTTTCCCCGCGAATCTTCCACCGTAAGCGAGGCGAAGGCCCCGGCGAGGGAACGGTGATCTTTCGATTTGCCTCGGTCCGATGGCTTGCTTTGTTTCGAGAAAACAAGCTCGACCCGATTCTGTGCGGGCGAAAGAGCTCCTCCGATAAATCCACGGTGAAGTCCTTCCACTTGACCGGAACCGTGGTCGATGCGACGGGGGCGCCGTTCAAGAGGACTTGGACATCCTGCGGGCCGTTCGCCGGAAACGAGCGCAACCGAAGGCGCAGAGTGTACGGTGGACGACCGTTCACCTGAGGCAGCTTGAGATCGGCTCGCGGCGGGCCGGCATCGTTTCCAATCCACGCGAACGACGTCCCCGGCATTGGTAGAAGAAAATCGAGAATCCCGTGCTTCTCGGGGATCATGCCCGTCGCGACGGACGCCCAAATGATCGGAGACCAATACCCCCGTCGCGGGTGGGCCTGGAGTACCCGCTTCGCACCCAAGGACTCCAATGGGCCCCAGCTACCCGAGCGGATCAGGCGGTCGATGTTGGGTAGCTTCCCCTCCGAGCGAAGCCGGTCGAAGGCTTCGGGACTGGCGCCGTCGAGGCAGAAGAGCACTACCAACGGTTCGGGCTCCCGACCCTCGCACGCCGTGAGGAGCAAGAGAAACGGGAGAACGTTGGCGGCCGGACACTTTCGCATCGCCTTATTGTAGTGAAACGGCGCTTGCCTCGCCGTAGCCTTGGCGAAGGCGGGGGCTAGTCGCTCGTGTGCTGGGCGGGCTTCAATACTCGCACCGCCCGCTCGGCGAGGTAGGCACGAGCGTCCATCACCAGGCTAAACAATGCAGGGACAAGGAACAAAGTAAACAGCGTCGACAGCACCAGGCCGCCGACCACGACGCTTCCCAGTCCGCGATAGAGCTCCGAGCCGGCGCCGGGGAATAGGATGAGCGGCAACATGCCGCAGACCGATGTGCTCACGCTCATGAAGATGGGACGGATGCGTGTCTTCACCGACTCGCTAATCGCGAGGCGTGGCTCCATGGCTTCCTCGCGCATGTGGTTCAGGGACTGATGCACGATGAGAATAGCGTTATTGACCACTGTGCCAACGAGGATGATGAAGCCCAACATGGTGAGCACGTCGAGGGCCTGGTAGGTGAACAGGTTCACGACCGCCAGCCCCAAGAACCCTCCCAGAGCGGCTAGCGGCACACTGAACATGATGACGAAAGGGTAGAGAAAACTTTCGAAGAGCGCCGCCATCAGCAAATACGTAATGACGATGGCGAGAAGGAAGTTCCACCTCAAAGAACGGCCGGTTTGGGAGAGTTTGTCGGCGCTTCCGCTCAAGGCAACACGATAGAGGCCACCGAGTTTTCCTTCTTGTTGCATCGGAGCGATGATCTGGGTCTGCACCGCTTCCATCGCGGTCTCCAACGGCATCTGTTCATGCGGTGTGATGCGCAGAGTGATAGAGCGTTCGCGCTCGCGGTGATTGATCTGCACCGGCCCGTTCGCCTCGACGACCTCGGCCACCGAACCGAGCGTGACGAGCCGGCCATAGGGTGTGGCGATGGGAAGCTGCTCGAGCAGGTGAGTGCGGTGCTCGTAGCTCTCCTCGGTCATGACCCTGAGGTCGATCTCTCTCCCCTCAAATTGGTAGTCGCTAGCCTTGGCACCGTCCACCAGCGCACTCACCGCAAAACCGAGCTCGCGGTTCGAGAGCCCCATTTCGGCGGCTCGCCGACGATGGGTGATCACTTGAATTTCTGGATTGTCCAAATCGAGTCCCGGTATGGGTCGACCCTGCGCTCCGGGCAGGGCTTGAAAAACTTTGCCGAACATCTCCCCACCTAGCTGCATGAGCCGCTCGAGATCGGGGCCGGTGATGTCGATGTCGATGTTGCGCCCCTCGTCGAAGCCTCCCTGAAAAATGCTGGCCTGATTGACGACCGCGATCACGCCGGGACTCGAGAAGCCCAACCTTTGAAACTCGGGGATGAGCTCTCGGACGCGCAGAGGATCTCGAGCGCGCGCACCCATGAAGACACTGCTGTGGAGACTCACAAAGAAAAAGTTTTTGACCCCGCCTCCAGGCTGTGCCAATGCCGCCGGAGACCCAGGTTCAGACTCCCACAGCGAACGCAGACCCTCCTCGTAAACCTTACGGAGCTCGGAGACTTCGTCCAGCGTGTATCCCGGCGGTGGCGACAGGATCCCGAACAAGAAATTGTTGTTGCCGACCGGGAGGTACTCGGCCTTGGGCATGATGAGGACGCTCAGGCCGATGGAAACCGTGGTGAGTCCGACAACAACCGTGAGCCGGCGCTTGGTGGTTGCGTTGATCCAGGTCACCGTGTCGCGAACCCAGTGGGCGAAGTCGGCGGCGCGATTCATTGCCCCCCAAAGATTGTGGAATCCCTTGTCCTCGTTGTCCTGATGGGCGGTGCGAAGAATGCGCGCCGAAAGGCTGGGGATGACGGTGATCGAGACGATGAGGCTGAGTGCCACCGCACAGCTGATGGCGATCGCAATATCGGCGAAGAGCTGCCCCGCCTCTTCCTGGATGAACACCACCGGTACGAAGACTGCGATGGTGGTGAGTGTACTGGCCAGGACTGCTCCCCAGACCTCTCTCGCGCCGTCGTAGGCGGCCGTGAATCGAGGCTTGCCCATCTGGCTGTGGCGGTAGATGTTCTCGAGCACCACGATGGAGTTATCGACCACCATGCCCACCGCGAAGGCCATTCCCGCCAGGCTCACGACGTTCAACGTGCGCCCGAACAGGTACATCATCAAGAACGTACCGACGATGCAAATGGGGATGGCGACCGCGATGACCAACGTGCTGGTGCCGCTCCGCAGGTAAAGCAGTAGGATGACGACGGCGAGTAGGCCGCCGATTATGAGGCTTTGTCGAACGAGAGCGATGGCGCTATCGATATACTCGGTCTCGTCGTAGGCCAACCAAAGGTCGAGCCCCCGAGGGTGCAGTAGGTCCCGATTCAGTCGGTCGGTGGTTTCTTGCAACCCCGCCATGACTTCGAGGACATTGGTTCCCGGCTCCGCGATGGCGTTGATGGCGATGGTCTTCTCGTCCCACTCGTAGACCTCGGCCCGGGGCTTTCGGTAGCCGAGCTCGGCACGGCCGACGTCACGAACGTAGATGGGAACACCGTCCCGCACCGCAACAACGATGTTCTCGATGTCTTCCGCCGATTGATACTCGCCCACGGTGCGCACGACGTAGCGGCGTTTGCCTTCGTCGAAGTCCCCACCGCTGTAGTTGCGGTTCTCTTTTTCGAGGGCCTCCCCGAGCTCGTTGAACGTCACACTGCGAGCCGCCAACTTGGCAGGGTCGACGATCACTTGCATCTCTCGCTCGCGGCCACCGAAGAAGTTAGACTGCCCCACGCCCTCGACTCTCTCGATCTCGGGCTTTATGTAGTCGTCGACGAAGTTGTACAGGGTCGAGATGTCTTCCTGGTAAGGGTTCTCCTCGGTTTTCTTGAGAATGAACCAGGCGACGGCGTTTTCTTCGAAACCGACCGTCGTGATGATCGGCTTATCCGCGTCGGAGGGATATTCGGGGACCTGCTGCAATCGGTTCGAGACTCTCAAAACGGCGGCGTCCAAATCGGTTCCCACCGGGAAGGTCAGTACGATGGTGGCGGAGCTGTCGGAGCTCGAGCTCTCCATTCTGACGAGACCCTCAATGGCTTTGAGCTGTTCTTCCTGTTCGTCGACGATTTCCCGCTCGATCTCTTGAGGACTGGCTCCCGGCCAAAACGTGCTGACGGTGACGTTCGGCTCGTCGACGTCGGGTGTGAGTTGGACGGGAATGCGGAAGAGAGCGATGGCGCCGAAGAGCAACAAGAACAGCACCCCTACCGCGGTCGTGACCGGGTAGCGTACGGCTTCGTTGATGATCTTCATGGCACTATGGCAGAGCGTACTCTAGTGGCTCGCCTTGGACTCTCTGCCCCGGCTGCAAGCGCTCGTTCCCGCGGGTGACGACCTTCGCACCCGGCCTCACCTCGCTCTGAATCTCGACCCAGGGGCCCATGGCGACACCGGTCTCGACGGATACCTGACTCACGGTGCTGTCTCCGTTGACGAGGTAGACGTAGCGTTCTGCTCCCCGTGTGATGACCGCATCCTTGGGAACGACGGTGGCGGAGTAGGACTCTCCAGCGGGAAATGACACTTTGGCCAGCATCCCCGCGCCCACCTTCCCATCCTTATTCTTAATGCGGATCTTGAGCGGGAAGGTTCGGGACCGAGCGTTGGCTCGGGGAACAATGGCGCTCACCTTTCCGGTCAACTCGTATCCCGGTAAGGATTCGAAGCGGACGGTCGCCTCGGCCCCCGGGTTCATGTTGCTGAAGTAACGCTCCGGAACATCGACCCGAACTTCGAGGTCGTAGAGTGAGATGAGCTCGACCACCGGATCTCCCTTGTCGACCCATTCTCCGACCTCGCACCGTTCGGCGACGATGACGCCCGCGAAGGGCGCTCGTACAGCCGAGCGCTCGATGTCGAGCTTGATGCGGGCAATCATGACGGTGAGGCGCTCCGTCCGCCCGCGCCATGCATCGAATTCAGAAATGGCCTCGTCGAGCTGTCGTTGGGACAGCACTTCGGAGTCGAAGAGATCTTTGGAGCGCTCCAGATTACTCTCTGCCTGCGTCCGACGCGCTTCCGCCTCGCGGAGCTCGGCCTCCGCGGCCTGGAGCTGTAACTCCAGCTGATCGCTTCGGAGCTTGGCGAGGGTCTCGCCTTTGCGTACCGTTTGTCCTTCACGGGCCGCAAGCTCAACGACCAGGCCGGCTACTTCGCTGGCCACCAAGCTTTCGGTACGCGACTCGACCGATCCGGGGAGCTCGATCAGGCGATGGACCGGATACTCCTTGGCTTCCGTATAGCGGACCGGGCTGGCCGGCCACTCTTGAGCAGACACAGGGATCGCACCGGACAGGACGAGTCCCGCCGCGAGCATGGACAATGCGAGAACACGGAAAGTCATGGGGTTTTCTGTGCGAACGGCGCGTTGAATTCTTCCTGGTGCGACTCGGCGGATCCGAACCTACTATCGTATCTTGAATCTACCCGGAGTCCAAGCCGAACGCAGAATAGTGTAAGGGACGAGGATGCCGTTTGCGGGATTGTGGGAAATTCCCCCCACAGCGTTGGGGGGTTATCCGTGTGATTTAGCCCATTCCATGGAGCGCAAAATACCTGAAAAACTAACCGCGTGATCGAGATTCCCCACAGTCCGGACGAGCGAAGGGGAGTCCGGGGAACCCCAACCCCGGACGTTTCTCACGGGAGGTGCTCCATGAAACCGGTCCGAACCGACTTTTCGATGACCGAGCGGGGATTCACTCTAGTGGAAGTGATGATCGCGCTCTTGCTCATGGTAAACGTGATGGCATCCGTTTTTGGGCTGCTGCAACGTGGTCAAGAAAGCTTTCGACGTGAGCCCGAGATCAGCGACATGAACCACAACACGCGCTCCGGCGTGGAGAACATCAGCCGTGATTTGCTCATGGCAGGCTACAAAACGCCGGCGCAGTCCGCGGTTCTCTGGAATGACGGCGGTTTGATCGACCCGGACGAGGTCACCATCATCTTCGCCGATCCCGATGTCCCGATATCGGAGCCGCTGAAGTGCGGCGTGGCGGGTAGTGGAGGAGGAGGCGGTCCTTGCAATACCATCGACCAATCCTCAACGCTCAACATCGATCCGGGGACGCTCGATCCGTATCAAACCTACCCGGAGAATGCGTACAACGAAGGGATGATCCTCTTCGCCCTTGAGACCGGGGATTGTAACGGGGACGGCGAGTACGGGATCTATCCTTTCGAGGTTAGCCTTCCCCCGACGATGACCAGCGCCGGCGGCAGTCCTACTCTAAAAATCACGCACAATCCCGGCCAGAGCGCCACGGGGATGAACCTGCCCGGAGGGTTCAATGGTGAGGTGCATCCCGACTGCGCGGTTATCGGAAGGTTCAAGGTGATTCAATACCGCGTGAGCCCGCTGCCGCCATCGCCCACCCCGACACTCGAGCGCCGCGACCTGAGCAACGGAGAGCCCTGGATTCCAGTGGCCATCAACATCGAGAACTTGCAGCTACAGTACGCGTTGGGGAATTCGATGAATTTCGTAGACGAGCCCGCGGTACCCGATCCCGACGACCCGACAAGTTGGATTACCAAGGTGCGACTATCGGTCGTGGGGCGGAGCGAAAGCACCAACCTGCAAGGGGCCTCGGAGGGAGTCTTCGATCCCGACGACACGCACGTTCGCAAGACCTTCGCGACAACCGTCAGCCTCCGCAACATGGCGTTGGCGGCGAACCAAACCGGCGCTGAGTACTACAATTAGTAGAGACCGCCGGTTAGGGAGGAGGCTTTCCACCCCAACCTGTTCCGGGTAGCCCTCCTCCCTCTACCACCTTGGACGCCGCATTTTGCGCGTAAGCGAGCCGGAGAAAATTCCAGGCTGTGTTGGTGCCGGAGAAGGGAGTCGAACCCTTACAGAGCTAAGCCCCGCGGGATTTTGAATCCCGTGCGTCTACCAGTTCCGCCACTCCGGCTATTCCGCTCTTGCGCATTCGGCATGGGAATGGGGCGCGGAGCAAAGTCTACCATGGAATACTCTCTCGCCTCGCACGGGGCGGGACCGACTTTGTGGCGAGAAGAAAGAGAAAGTGCTATTTTGGACTCGTGGGCCCGTTCGATGCCGCGGCAAAGGCGGGCGGTAGTCTTATACACATTTCAACTCATTGACTAGATTGTAGTTATAGTCCAAGAAGCCTTTGTGTTTCCTTACCCACCCGTCTTAATAAGGGGCATTTCTTTTGGAACCCGAAAATAGTAGGAGGTGTGGGATTTCCACCTTATGTTTCTATTTGGCTGGTGGAGTCCCTCTAAACTAACACGAAGAAAAGACTTCTCGGCACAATAATTGGTTGCTATTCTCGCCTAGATGTGATAGAATTGCCGCACTTTTTATTAGAAAGTGAGGTGTTAATGGCCTTTCAAATCGGGGACAAGGTCGTATATCCCAACCATGGGATTGGAGTTGTTGAGGACATTCTTGAGCCAGCGAGGGAGTCGCAGTTCTACAAACTCCGCATTCTTTCGAACGCCACCAAAGTCATGGTGCCCGTGGCCAATGTGGATGGTGTTGGGTTGAGAAGGGTCATCACCAACAGGGATGTCGACCGCATTTTCGATCAGCTCGAGAACAAAAGGGTTGAGCAGCACGCCAACTGGAAGGGGCGCTACAAAGATAACTCCGACAAGATGCGGAGTGGCTCCATCTACGACGTGGCGGGGGTTCTGAAGAGCCTTTCGTTCTTGAGCAAACGCAAGAGTCTTTCGTTTCGCGAGAAGAGGATGCTTGATCGGGCTCGGTTCCTCATCGTTAGCGAGGTAGCCGAGGTTGCCGGCGAGTCCCAGGATCTCGTCGAGCAAAAGATCGATCTCGCTCTTTCCCGCGGGATGGATTCCAAGAGGAAGAGCCGGATCAGCTTGAAGTCCCTACTCCGGAAAACAACCCTTGCGGCGGCGAAGGCTGAGGGAGCCTATGTCGCCAAACCCAAGTCCACCAGGAAGCCCAAGAGCCGTGCGAGCGGCACCGGGCAGGCCAAGGGCAAGGGACGTCCACGGAGTCCGATCTCGATTTCCATCAACCGCTTTTGCTAATCGTCTGAATGACGATACCTCCCGGCTCCCGCGATCGTGGGAGGCCGGGGGTTTTTTTGTCTGCCGTGCCGATTGCATAGTTCGCGAGACTGTTTTATATAGTGGATTAAAGAAAACCGCGTGCCTGTTAGGAGGTTCTCATGCGACAATTTGCCAAGCCCCTCGCTCTTACGGTAATGCTCCTCGTCTGCGCTGTTGCTACGGCACAGGATGCGAACGTCCTCTTCAAGGGTAATATTCGTCTCCCTCGCGATGTCGACTTCGGTGATCACAATTTGGCCCGAGGAAGCTACCAACTCGTTCTGACCGAGGCGGAAGGTGAAGCCTGGTTCGTGCTCAGCAAATCCGGCAAGGAAGTATCCAAGGACATCGCCATTGAATGGCCGGCCAAGGAGCTCCCCACTCAGGGCATGCAGTCCGAGATTCTCCCGGGTGATAGTGGTGGTGAATACTTCAGGGTGAGAGTGCGAAAGGGCAACTCGGTATACTTTATCCACTACCTGATCAACTCCTGAGTCGGTCCAAAGAGGCGGAGCAGCGAGTACCGCGTATCTCGGGTTTGACCGACTAAGTGCAGCCGTTCCCATTCGAGCCCGCGGCGAAATCTGGTCGGTGACTTCGTCGAGCCCATGTTCCGGTCGCTGATTCTTCTGGTCGTCCTTCCGTTTTACACGCTCCTCGCGGGCTTGATTGCAATCCCTATCGCCGCCCTGTCGGGCTCGAGCTTCCTCCTCTACCGTCTAGGGCGGCTGGGCGTCCGGATCGGGTTCCTCCTCGCCGGGATTCGTTTGGTCGTTCGCGGCCAAGAGAAACTTCCAGAAAACCCTCACTTCGTCTACATGATGAACCACTCCAGCAATCTGGACGTTCCGGCGGTATTCCTCATCCTTCCGGGGGAGGTCCGGGCACTCGGAAAAAAGGAGCTCTTCAAGCTGCCGGTACTCGCTACGGCCATGAAAATGGGAGGTTTCATTCCCATCGATCGCAGCAATCGAGAGCGGGCGGTCAGGAGTATGTGGTTCGCGGCCCGAGTCGCGCGTGAGGGGGCATCGTTTCTTCTGGCACCCGAAGGTACCCGAAGCCGAACCGGTAAGCTGCTCCCTTTCAAAAAGGGGGGTTTCTACCTCGCCATTGACTCTGAGGTTCCAATCCTCCCGATCACGGTCAGGGGCGCGTTCGAGCTCATGCCGCCGGGGACCTTTGCGATTCGCCCAGGTACTATCGAGATCTTCTTTGGGGACCCCGTGCCCACAGCGGGACTCAACCACAAGGATCGGCAGAGGTTAGCGGAAGAGGTGCGGGGACGGATTGATAGGCAGCTGGCCGCGAGAGTTGGCGTTTAACTCAATGCACCAAGTGGGTTATAATGCCTTAAACAGTCTATTCTCAATCGCTTGGGTACCTCCAGAAAACATCGGTGCCAGTCCGCACGGAAATCCCTCTCCAGGGAGAGTTCGAAAGCTCGACCGCAGACTACGATCTGCCCGATATCCTCCTAGCCGTCTGCGAAACCAAGGGGACGGGTCTATTGAGCTTCTCCAATCCGCAGGCAGAAAAGACTCTGTTCGTGCGGGACGGCGCCTTCGTTTTCGCCAAGTCCTCTGCCATCGATGATCGCTTAGGTGAGTACTTACTGCGGAGTGGGCGCGTCGGACTCAAAGATCTCGAAGCTGCTAGCAAACTAATCAAGCCGGGCAAGCGGCTTGGCGCGCTGCTGGTCGAAAGCGGATACTTGGATCCGAAAGAGCTCGTTAAGTCGGTTGTCGGCCAAGTGCGCTCCATCATCTTGAGTCTTTTCAACTGGACTAAGGCGCACTACGAGTTCGTGGCTCAAGACCTTCCGAGCAAGGAGACGATCACCTTGGACATGCCTACCCCCCAGCTCATCGTGGATGGAATCCGTGAGATCGATAGTTGGTGGCGCATATCACGGGGCATCGGCGATCTTGACTCCACGTACCAGGCAGTTTCCGGGACCGAAGGATCTCTTCGTTCCATCGAGCTGGAGACTCCGGCGCTCGAGCTTCTCGCCATGCTCAGGCGGCCCAAAGGTGTGACGGAAGCCTGCACCGAATCCTCGCTCAAAGAGTTGGATGTGTGCAAGCTAATCGTGGGCGTTTCGCTCGTTGGGTTGGGTGGAGGCGGTCGAGGACGATGGCGCTTCGTTATTGGATCAGTGGGACAAGACCGAAGCCGCTCCCGCCCCAAAGCCGGAGTCTTCACAGGAATCGCCAGCGGGTGACGCTGAGCCCGCTCCACTTCCCGCCATGGTCGAGCCCATCGTGGAAGCCGCGCCAGGACAGCCGGTACAGGAAGTGGAGGCGCCCAGCCCTGGGAGTGTGAGCCTGCGTTTCCCCAATTCAACGAACAGACCGTAGCGCTCCCCTCGCTCGACTCGCCGCCTATCGCAGCGGAACCGATCGTATCCTCGGACGTCGGTGAGGATTCCACCGCCCAGCCTGCCCAGCCTGCCGAGATCTACGAGCCAGCCGCCGCGCCGGAGCCTGGGAAGGCCCAGCCTGAGGCCAAATCGCCGGCAACCGTGGGGACGGATATGGATATGGACATGGACATGGATGGCTTGGGGGAAGTCCTAAAAGGTGAGGAATTGGCGTGAATATGAGGCGGGTCTACGCAACCGCGGGAGCCTGACCGTCTGGATCTCGCTCACCGCCGGCAAGCTTGTGAACTGGGACGCGCCCCGGCCAAGGAGGAGGAAACCGGGCCGTCAACGCAAATACTCGAACCACGCCATCGAGACGGCTGTCACCCTGGGCATGGTGTTTCATCTGTCATCTAGGCAGAGCGAGGGATTGCTGCGGTCGTTGTTCGCTCTGATGAAGCTAGACAATGATGTGCCCGATCACACCACGATCTCGAGGCGCAAGCCGAAGCTGGGTAAGGTCCCCTTCTACCCAGTCAAGCAGAAGACGCCGTTGCACATCTTGTTCGACAGCAGCGGTCTCGCTGTCCACGCCGGCCAGCTGCGCAGAGCACAAAAGAGCAGGGACTATCGCAAGCTCCATCTGTGTGTCGACGAGCAGAGTGGCGAAGTCGTCGCCGGCGAGCTGACGAGCAAAAGAGCCCGCGATTCATCGCGGGTTGCATCGCTTGTCGGACAGATCGACAGTCCCATCTCATCGGCCAGAGCTGACACCGCATACGACGCCGGCGGCGTCTATGAGGCAATCGAGAATCACAGCGCTCATCGCTCGCCGAGGGTGCTGATACCGCCGCGCAAGGGCGCCCTGCTCGCATCGGGGCCGGCGAGCAGCCGACAGCGCAATCGCAACATTGCAGCACAAGCTCGGCTCGGCAAACGAAAGTGGCACACAGAATCGGGCTACAGCAAACGGAGCAAAGTCGAGACAACGTTCCATCGCTACAAGGCTATCGTGGGCTCAGCGATGCGAGCGAGAGGGTTGGCGGCACAGAGAGGTGAGGCAAGGATCGGGTGCAAGATTCTCAACACCATGACGGCGCTCGGGATGCCTGATACCGAGATGATCGGATGATGGGAGTCGGGGCCAAGCGAGCTCTCGGCCTCTATCGGAGTTGTGCACCAAGGCAACTCGACGGTAGATAGTTCACTCCGCCCACCGCATCCACCGTGCTGATGCTCGAAATCCTCTCGAGCGCGTCATTCAAGAATCGACCTCGCCGACCCGACTCACGGTACGACTCGCCCGTCAAGGACAACCGCAACGTGAGAACCCTCTCGGTTTCGTACCCCACGTCCACGTTCTGTATGCGAACGATGCTCTTGACCATCATCAGCGCGCCAACTAAAAGAACGAGCGACATCGCAAACTGTGAGACGACGAGTAGACTCCGTAGGCGGTTACCGCTTGCGCCGTCATCGGCCCGTCCGCCTCCTCCCGACTTGAGGGCATGGTGGAGATCGCCGCCGGTTCCGCGAAGCGCCGGAACCAGTCCGAACGCCAAGCCGACGCTCAGGGTGACGAGGACCGAGTAGGCAAGCGTGGCAGCGTCGAGCTCGAAATGAAGCCAATACGGAATGGGAACGAGTACGAGCTCCTTGACCCAAACGACTCCCCAAAGAGCCAGGATCGTTCCCACGACGCCCGCAGTGATGGCGAGTAGGGTGCTCTCAGTGAGGAATTGCGGCATCAGACGTGTGCGGCCCGCGCCGAGTGCGGCGCGAAGTGCGGTCTCCTGACGACGTGCCGTCGCTTGCGCCAACATGAGATTGGCGACGTTGGCGCACACGATGAGAAGGACGAAGAACACCGCCACCTGCTGGATGTAGGAGCTCAACTGCGTGACCGGGGGAAGCCAAGCATCGCGGAGGGGGCGCACTCGCACGTTCCAGCCCGTGTTCGTCTCCGGGTAACGGCCCTCGAGTCGCTCTCCGATGAGTTCCATCTCGAGCTGTGCCTCTTCGGCTGTCACGCCGGGTTTCAGTCGCGCGATCGCGGCAAGCCAACGATTGTCGCGAGCGGTGTCTTGCGGAGCGAGCCTCAACGGTGTCCAGACCTCGGAAAAGTTCTCGAAGCGGAATCCAGGCGGCATCACCCCCACGACTTCGTGTACCCGCTCGTTCAAATGAACCGTGCGCCCCAAAACGGCGGGATCGGCGTCGAAACGTCTTTGCCACATCGTGTGACTGATGAGCGCTACCTCGGCCGCTCCGGGCCGGTCGTCTTCCTCGGTGAAGTTGCGGCCTAAGATGGGTTCGACACCGAGCAGCGGGAACAAGGAAGCCGAGATCCTGGTGCCTCGGACCCGCTCGGGGTCCTCTTCGGTATGAAGGTTGAAGCTTCGATTCGCGTACGGTGCGATGGCCGCGAAAACACTGCTTTCTTCCTGCCAGTCTTGCAGATTGGGCCCCGAGATCTCTTGCCGGCTCTTGCCGAGCTTCGGTTGCGACTCACTCAAATAGACGAGCCTCTCCGCATCCTCGAACGGCAAGGGATGAAGAATCATCCCGTTGAAAAAAGTAAAAAACGTGGCGTTGACGGCGATGCCCAACGCCAGGATCAAGATGACGACGGCACTGGCGCCGGGTCGTTTCCGGAGAACTCGAAACGCGACCGAGAGGTCTTGAATCATGTCGGACAATAATAGGAGCAAAACGTATGCCACCGGTATGCGCCCAAGAGTCACGCCTTCACACGAAGAAGACCGTGCCCGGTGTCCGATTTCGGGAAAGAATCCGTCCGGTCCCGATTTGTCTGGGCCGACCATAAGTGGGAAGATGGGCCTAACGAACCCGTTCCCCCCGTACGGGTGATGAGAAGACATGCAAAAAAACCTCGTCGCCCTTGTACTTGCCGGCGTGTCCCTGGTTGGCGTGGAGGTCAGTGCCACTCCGCCAGCGACCCAGGAACCCGATTTTCTCTTTGGCGCACCCCGATTCTCGGCGGGCTTCCGCGCCGGTTGGAGCCTAGCCAGAGCCGAGAGCGACCTCTTCGACTTCACTCGCGAGCTGCTCACTGTGGGCGACGGCGATTTCGATGCCCCGACGCTCGGCGTCGATTTCGCCTTAGTGCTGAAAGAGCGCCTCGACGTCGTCTTCGGATTCGAGTACAGCCGCTCTTCGACGACGTCGGAGTTCCGCGATTTCGTGGGCACCGACGATCTCCCCATCGTCCAGAAGACCACGCTCACGCAGTTTCCTTTGACCGCTAGTGCGAAGTTTTATCTCGTGCCGCGCGGACACGAGGTAAGCCGCTATGCTTGGGTGGCGAGGAGCGCCGCTCCCTACGTGGGCGCCGGAGTCGGACTTCAATGGTACAAGTTCGAACAGTTTGGT
Organism: Candidatus Marinacidobacterales bacterium; assembly: GCA_965219415.1. Classification (GTDB taxonomy): domain Bacteria; phylum Acidobacteriota; class Vicinamibacteria; order Marinacidobacterales; family DATDRI01; genus CBDCNP01. The sequence goes on along the minus strand of CBDCNP010000002.1, from coordinate 2,892,241 downwards.
GAGTTCGTCGATTTCGACGATCTGTCCATCTTCGAGGCCATGCTCACGTCGAGTGGATGGGCCCCGACGGTGCACGTTTTGGGCGGGGTCGACGTAAAGCTCAGCCGCAAGATGTTCCTGACCGTCGAGGGCCGCTACGCCTGGGTCGATGCGAAGCTGAAGGACGACTTCATTGGTTTCGATCCCATCGACCTAACAGGATTCGGTGTTACGGCCGGGATATACTGGATATTCAATTGAGAGAGGATAAGACCATGAGCTTCCGACAGCTTGCACTGGTTACGGCGTTGCTTTGCGCAACTTCATCGACGGCGTTCGCGCAGCCGGCGAAAGACTCTGCCGATTCCCCCTGGTTGCCATGGCTCGGCTGTTGGCAGTTGGTAGCCGACGTCGTGAAGCTTCCGGCTGTCCTCGAAGGGGCCAGCGAAAAAGAATATCGCGTCACCGACGAGCAGCTGGTGTGCGTCACCCCGGGCGCGGAGGGAGAAGCAAAACTAAGCACCTACGCAGATGGCGAGCTACTCTTGGAGGAGACCTTGTACGCCGACGGACTCCGCCGCCCGTTCGCGGTCTCGGACTGCAGCGGTCATCAAGTTACCGAGTGGTCCAAGAACCAGGCGCTCTTGTTCCTGCGTTCCGAAATGAGCTGCAAGGCGGGGAAACAACAGAGTTTCACTGGGGTGAGTTTCTTTAGACGCTGGAACACGTGGGTCGACATACAGGCGCTCGATGGCGGAAGCGGGCGCGAGGTCGTCATACGGCGCTACCGACCCGCTCCATCGGAAGCGGTGAGCAAGCTGGGATTCGAGGAAGTGCCACCCGAGACGGCGACCGCGGTTACGGCGGCGCGAGCGGCGATATCGAGGCCTCTCACCATCGACGATCTCGCCGAAGCGAGCAACAAGATCGACTCCGCGGCGGTCGAGGCGGCTTTGGTGGAGAGTGGCTCCACCTTCGACTTGAACGGCAAGACGCTCGTTCAACTCGCGGATTCCGGCATCTCCCCCGAGACGATCGACTTAATGGTGGCACTCGCCTATCCCCACCGCTTCGAGGTCTCCCGGGAGACCCAAGGCCGCAGCTACGGGGGCGGAGGCGCGGGTTTCGGTCAAAGCTACAACTACTGGAGCAGTTTCTTCTTCGCCCCCTTCGGTTACTACTACTGGTATACGCCCTATGACACCTTCTACGTGCGGAGACCGGTCGGGATCCCCGACCAAGGCATCGCCGGCGGGCGACTCGTCAAGGGTCGCGGCTACACACGGGTCGGCCGAACCAGTGGGGGTGGGGCGTTTGGGAGCTCGGGGTCCCGAGAGGGCTCTTCTTCGGCAAGCTCGACAAGGTCTAAAGGCTCGTCGTCCTCGTCAGGCGGTAGCGCGACCTCCAAAGGATACTCTTCGGGGGGTGGGTCGTCTTCCAGAACCGCCAAGCCACGCAAACCCTAACGCATGTCGTTGCGGTAGACGGTTCCACCCTTCATGACGAGCCGAATCTCGCGGAGGGCCGAGATGTCTTTAGTGGGATCGCTCGGCACGGCAAGAATATCCGCGTACTTGCCGACTTCGAGTGAGCCGATGTCCTTATCGGCATCGAGAAGCTTGGCAGTTTCGGTAGTCGCGCTGCGTAGAGCTTGAGTCGGCGTCATCCCCGCCGCCACGTAGTATTCGGCTTCTCGCACCGTGGCGGTCGTTCCGTCGTTGGGCTCATAGGGGAATTGATCCGTTCCGAGCGCGATGTTGACACCCACTTCGATGGCCATTTGAAGCGACTTCCAATGATCTGTTCCTACTGAAGCCAAGCGCTCGAGATACCAATCGGGAGAGCCAATCCTTTCGAAGAAAGGTGCAGTCGCCGGTTGGCTCACGACGATGGTGGGAACCAGCCAGGTCCCGTTGTCTTTCATCTTGACCAAGACCTCGCGATTGAGGTGGTAACCGTGCTCGATGCAATCGACCCCCGCATCCACGGCGACGCTCGTCGCTTGAGGCGAGCCGGAGTGTGCCGTTACTTTTCTGCCGAAACGATGGGCGGCATCGATCACCGCTTCGATCTCCGAAGGCGTCATGATGGATTCCGCGATGGCTCCGCCTTGGCTAGCGATGCCGCCGGAGATCGCGATCTTGATCCAACTGGCTCCGTCGCGGACTCGACTACGGACGGCTTTGATGAGCTCGTAGGGCCCGTCATAGGTTTCGCTACGGCCGGAGCCACGGCCGGTGATCACAACAGTCTCGCTGGCACTGAAAATGCGCGGGCCCACCGCTTGGCCTTTCTGGACCGCCTTGTCGAGCGCAATCGCCGCGGCTCGGCGATCCCCGGGCGTCCGTATGGTGGTCACGCCGGAGAGCAGGGATTGACGAGCGTTATCCGCAACACGAAGAGCGAGCTCGGTATCCGTCTCGTTGGCCAGCTCGGTAGCCACCTTGCCAGGCAATGCCAGGCCGAGGTGTACGTGCATATTGACGAGGCCGGGAATGAGCCACATGCCGTCGGCACGAATGACTTCCGCCCCCGTGGGAACTCGCGTGCTCCCCGCGGGTCCCATCGCTGCGATTCGTTCGCCTTCGATCACCACGACGGCGTCTTGGATGGGAGCTGCACCGTCGAGGCTCACCACGCTCCCCCCCACGATGGCCTTTGCTTGAGGGTGCGCCGTCTGCGGCGCCAAGAACCCGAGCGCTGCCACAAACAAGACGGGCAGAACATTCTGAATTTGTCGCACTGCGATGCCTATCGTCCGGAAGCTCGACTCCCGCCGCCGATGTCGTTACGGTAGACGGTCCCCCCCTTCATCACGAACTGAATCTCGCGAAGGGCGGAGATGTCTTTGGTGGGATCGCTCGGCATCGCCAAGATGTCCGCGTACTTGCCGACTTCGAGTGAACCGATGTCCTTATCGGCGTCGAGAAGCTTAGCGGTTTCGATTGTCGCGCTTCGCAAGGCTTGAGTCGGTGTCATCCCCGCCGCCACGTAGTATTCGATCTCCCGGATGGTGGCCGTTGTACCATCGATCGGCTCCGAGGGTAGGAAGTCCGTGCCCAGAGCGATGTCGAGCCCTTCCGCGATCGCCGTCCGGAGAGCCTGCCAATGCGTTATTCCCACTGTTTCGCGGCGAGCCATGTACCACGCAGGAGGTCCTTGCTGTTCGAAGAAGGGTGTGCTCGCCGGCTGAGTCACGGTGATGGTTGGAACAAGCCAAACGCCATTCGCCTTCATCTTTAATAGGGTCTCACGGTCGACCATATAGCCGTGTTCGATGCAGTCGATGCCCGCGTCGACCGCCAGACTCGTCGCTTTCGAAGAGCCCGAATGCGCGGTCACCTTTCGACCGAAACGATGGGCGGCGTCGATCACCGCTTCGATCTCCTCGGGCGTCATCAGGGCCTCGGAAATGTCACCCCCCGGAGTCGAGATGCCGCCGGACGTGAAGATCTTGATCCAAACCGCCCCATCGGCAACCCGACTGCGGACCGCCTTGATGAGCTCATAAGGACCATCATACGTCTCCGCGCCACTGTCGCTGCCGTGCCCAGCCGTGATCGGCAGCCCCGCGCCCGCGCTGAAGATGCGCGGCCCCTCCGCTTGACCCTTGGCGATCGCCTTCTTGAGAGCCAGAGCCGCACCCTTCCTGTCACCGGGTGATCGAATCGTCGTCACGCCCGACAAGAGAACTTTGCGCCCATTGGCGGCGACCCGCAGGGCCAACTCCGTCGTCTTTTCATTGGCCAGTTCCGCCTTCTGCGCCGCCATGATGACACCGAGGTGCGTGTGCATGTTCATGAGGCCGGGAACGAGCCACATGCCGTTGGCGCGAATGACTTCCGCGCCCGCCGGAATACGCGTGCTGCCCGACGGGCCGATCGCAGAGATTCGCTCTCCTTCGATCACCACCACGCCATCCCCGACCGCGGAGCCGCGGTCGAGATCGACTATGCTCGCGCCGACGATCGCCTTCACTTGAGACTGCGCAGTATGCGGCGCCAAGAAAACAACTGCCGCCACAAATAACCCGATTAGAGTTTTCTGAACTTGTCGCATTCGAATCACCAGCCTTACTTTACTCTATTGGTCGGAAGCCCGACTTCCGGTAGCCATGTCGTTGCGGTACACCTCGCCGCCCTTCATCACGAACTGAATTTGGCGAAGAGTCGAAATGTCCTTCGTGGGATCATTCGGCACCGCAAGAATATCCGCGTACTTGCCGATCTCGAGTGAACCGATGTCCTCTTCGGCTTCGAGAAGCCTCGCCGGCTCGATGGTCGCTGCTCTCAACGCCTGAAGCGACGTCATCCCCGCCTTGACGTAAAGCTCGGCCTCGACCACTGTGACGGTGGTTCCGTTGGCGGGCTCTGCGGGTAGGAAGTCTGTCCCCAGAGCAATGTTGACGCCCTCCTCGATGGCCATCTGGATCGCCTTGAGGTGAAGCTTCCCGACCGCCTCGCGTCGCGCCACGTACCAAGCCGGCAAATCGAACGTCTCGTGGAGCGGGTCCGTCTCGGGCTGTGTAACCACCATTGTCGGGACGAGCCAGACATCGTTCTCTTTCATCTTGACGAGGGCTTCACGATTGAGCATGTAGCCGTGCTCGATGCAATCGATCCCCAAGTCGACCGCGGTCATCGTCGCCTTCGGCGAGCCGGAGTGGGCGGTCACCTTTCGTCCGAAACGATGGGCAGAGTCGATGACCGCTTCGATCTCCTCGGGCGTCATGAGCGCTTCCGAGATATCGCCGCCAGTAGTGGCAATGCCTCCGGAAACCATGATCTTGATCCAGACCGCCCCGGCGGCGACGCGGCTGCGGACCGCCTCGGTTAACTCGTCGGGCCCGTCGTAGGTCCTCCTGACGTGGTTGCTGCCGTGACCCGCGGTGATAGGGATCGCTTCGCCGGCGCTGAAAATACGGGGACCGATCGCCTGGCCCTTGTCGATGGCTTTCTTGAGTGCGATGGCAGCCTCGCGCCGATCGCCGGGAGGCCTTACCGTCGTCACTCCCGAGAGTAGAGCTTGTCGAGCGTTGTCGGCGACGCGGAGTACCAGCTCGGTATTCTTCTCATTCCTCAGCTCAGCGGTCATCGGGCCGGGCATCATGTAACCAAAGTGATGGTGCATGTTCATCAGACCGGGAACGAGCCACATGCCGTCGGCACGAATCACTTCCGCCCCAGAGGGAACCCGCGTACTCCCCGACGGACCGATGGCGGAGATTCGCTCGCCATCGATGACGACGACGGCGTCTCGAATCGGCGCTCCGCCGTCGAGATCGACCACGGTCGCGCCCACGATCGCCTTCACCTGAGACTGCGCCGTTTGCGGGGCCAAGAACCCGAGTGCCGCCGCTGTGAAAATTGACAAAACGTTCTGAATTCGTCGCATCGTTGTGCCCCCTTTATCGCCCCGAGGCCCGACCGCCGGTAGCCATGTCGTTGCGGTACACCTCGCCGCCCTTCATCACGAACTGAATCTGACGGAGGGCTTTGATGTTCGCCGTCGGATCGCTCGGCACCGCCAAGATGTCGGCGTACTTGCCGACTTCGATGGAGCCGATGTCACTGTCGGCATCGAGAAGCTTGGCCGTTTCGATGGTGCCGGATCGCAATGCTTGAAGCGGCGTCATCCCCGCCGCCACGTAGTATTCGGCCTCCCGGACCGTTGCGATCGTTCCATCGTTGGGCTCTTGGGGAAGCTGGTCGGTGCCGAGCGCGATGTTGACTCCGACCTCAATGGCCATTTGAAGCATCTTCCAGTGCTCCTTGCCCACCGAGTCGCGCCGCTTGAGGTACCACTCCGGGGAACCGATCTTCTCGAAGAACGGTTGTGTGGCCGGCTGGGTTACTACCATCGTCGGCACCAGCCACGTACCATGCTCCTTCATTTTCATCAGGGTCTCGCGATCGAGCATGTAACCATGCTCGATGCAATCGATCCCCAACTCGACCGCCGTCGTCGTCGCTTGCGAGGAGCCGGAGTGAGCAGTAACCTTCCTGCCGAACCGGTGTGCGGCATCGATCACCGCTCCCATCTCTTCCGGCGTCATGGTGGCTTTCCCGATCGCTCCGCTCTGGGTCGCGATGCCTCCGGAGATCATGATCTTGATCCATACAGCGCCGGCGGCGACGCGCTCCCGAACCGCCTTGATGAGCTCGTAAGGACCGTCGTAGGTGACTTCGCCGGCTCCGTGGCCTGCGGTAATGGGAACTGCCTCACCGGCACTGTAGATGCGCGGGCCGATGGCCTGCCCCTTGTCGATAGCCTTCTTGAGAGCAATCGCCGCCGAACGACTGTCGCCGGGCGGCCGCACCGTAGTCACGCCGGCAAGAAGGGATCCGCGCGCATTGTCGGCGACGCGAAGTGCCAGCTCGGTATCTTTCTCGTTCGCCAGCTCGGCCTGCATCTTGCCTGGAAGGATGAACCCGAAGTGCTGATGCATGTTCATCAGGCCCGGAAGCAGCCACATGCCGTCGGCACGGATCACTTCCGCTCCCGAAGGAACCCGCGTACTCCCCGACGGACCGATCGCGGAGATTCGCTCGCCATCGATGACGACGACGGCATCTCGAATCGCGGGGCCGCCGTCGAGATCCACCACGCTCGCGCCGACGATCGCTTTCACTTGAGACTGCGCTGTCTGCGGCGCCAAGAGCACGAGTGCCGCCGCAGACAGCCCCATCAGAGCGTTCTGAATTTGTCGCATCTTTTGATACCTAACCTTACTCTTCCTTATTGGCCGGAAGGTCGACTTCCGGTAACCATGTCGTTGCGATACACCTCACCGCCCTTCATCACGAACTGAATCTGACGAAGCGCCTTGATGTCCGCGGTTGGATCACTCGGGACGGCCAGGATGTCCGCGTACTTGCCCACCTCGATGGAGCCGATGTCCTTTTCGGCACCGAGCATTCTCGCCGTCTCGATCGTGCCCGCCCGCAAGGCCTGAAGCGGCGTCATCCCTGCCGCCGCGTAGTACTGAACCTCCCGTATTGTGGCGGTTGTCCCGGCGTTGGGCTCATAAGGCATTTGATCCGTACCGAGACCGATGTTGACCCCGAGCTCGATAGCCGTCTGCAGCGCCTTCCAATGCTCCTTGCCCACCGAGTCCCGGCGCTTCAGATACCACTCGGGAGAACCGATCTTCTTGAAGAAGGGCTCGGTGGCTGGCTGGCTGACGACGATGGTGGGCACCAGCCACACACCGTTCGCCTTCATCTTCTCGAGCGTGGGGCGATCGAGAAAATACCCATGTTCGATGCAGTCAATGCCCAAGTCGACGGCTGTTGACGTTGCCTGCGGAGAACCGGAGTGTGCAGTTACTTTTCGCCCGAACCGGTGCGCGGCGTCGATCACGGCTTCCATCTCCCCTGGAGTCATGGTGGCCTCGGCAATGTTGCCACCTTGCGTCGAGATGCCACCGGAAATGAGAATCTTGATCCAGCTCGCCCCTGCATTAACCCGCTCACGGACCGCCTTGATGAGCTCGCTGGGCCCATCGTAGGTCCGTCTTACACCGCGGCTACCGTGTCCCGCGGTGATAGGGACCGATTCGCCGGCGCTGAAGATACGCGGACCCACGGCCTGGCCCTTCTTGATGGCTTTATCGAGCGCGATCGCCGTCTCGCGCTTATCTCCCGGGAGGCGTACCGTGGTCACACCCGAAAGGAGAGATAGCCGCGCGTTGTGGGCGACGCGGAGTGCTTTCTCAGTCTCCTTTTCGTTGGCGAGCTCGGCTTGCATCTTGCCGGGCAGCATCAGCGCGAAGTGGACGTGCATGTTCATGAGGCCAGGCGTGAGCCACATGCCATCGGCGGGAATGACTTCCGCTCCCGAGGGAATGCGTACGCTTCCCGATGGGCCGAGGGCGGAGATGCGCTCGCCTTCGATCACGACGACGGCATCCCGGATCGCCGGCCCGCCATCGAGATCGACGACATTGGCGCCAACAATGGCCTTTACTTGAGACTCCGCTGCCTGCGGCATCAATAAAGCAAGCGCCGCGGACAGCCCAATCAGAGCGTTCTGAATTTGTCGCATATCATTACTTCCTTACCGACCTACCGGCCCGAAGCCCGAGCTCCGGCCGCCATGTCGTTGCGGTACACCTCGCCGCCCTTCATCACGAACTGAATCTGGCGGAGAGCCTTGATGTCCGCGGTCGGATCCCTCGGCACCGCCAGGATGTCCGCGTACTTACCGACCTCGATGGAGCCGATGTCTTTTTCGGCACCGAGAAGCTTCGCCGTTTCGATGGTCCCGGACCGCAATGCTTGGAGCGGCGTCATGCCCGCTTCGACGTAGTACTGAGCCTCACGGACGGTGGCCGTCGTGCCATCGTTCGGCTCATGAGGAAATTGATCCGTACCCAGACCGATGTTGACGCCGACTTCAATCGCCGTCTGGAGCGCCTTCCAATGATCCTTACCGACCGAGTCCCGACGCTTCAGATACCACTCGGGAGAACCGATCTTCTCGAAGAAAGGCGCGGTAGCCGGCTGACTGACCACGATGGTGGGCACCAACCAGACACCGTTCGCCTTCATCTTCTCGAGCGTGGGACGATCGAGAAAGTAGCCATGTTCGATGCAGTCGACGCCCAGGTCGACGGCCGTTGACGTTGCCTGCGGGGAGCCGGAGTGCGCAGTTACCTTGCGCCCGAAACGGTGGGCCGAATCGATCACCGCTTCCATTTCCTCGGGCGTCATGGTGGCTTCCGCGATGGCGCCCCCTTGGCTCGCGATGCCTCCGGAAATCGCTATCTTGATCCAGCTCGCCCCGTCGGCCACGCGTTCTCTAACCGCCTTCATGAGCTCGTAAGGACCATCGTAGGTTTTGCCATGTCTCGCCCCATGGCCGCCGGAGATGGGCACGGCGTCGCTGGGGCTCCAGATGCGAGGCCCGACGGCGTGGCCCTTCTTGATCGCCTTATCGAGGGCAATCGACGCGGCGCCCGTGTCACCGGTGCTTCGTATGGTCGTGACGCCCGACAAAAGCGACTGTCGAGCATTGTCGGCCACACGGAGGGCGAGCTCGGTGTCCTTTTCATTGGCCAATTCGGCCGCCATCTTCCCGGGCAGCTTCAGGCCGAAGTGGACGTGCATGTTCATGAGGCCGGGAACGAGCCACATACCATCGGCATGGATCACCTCCGCCCCGGTCGGAACCCGGGTGCTCGAAGCCGGGCCAATGGCGGAAATCCGCTCGTCCACGATCACCACCACCGCATCACGGATCGGCTCCCCGCCTTCGATATCCACGACGTTGGCCCCCACGATGGCCTTGACGTCGGAGTCACCTGATTGTGCCGCCGCACCCACCGCCGTCGACAGCACCAAGATCAGAACGCTTGTAAGCCTTTGCATACCGAATACCTCCTGTCCGGAAGCACTTTTAAACCGTGAGCCCGCTCCCGTCAAGGGCCGTACTGAAGCTCACTTCAGGCGCCAAGATAGCGCGGGGCTAGAATCAGGCTAGCCAGGCGCCGGGGACCTGGCGACAGGCTCCTTGATGTGGTTCTATAGTGGTAAAGGAGAAATCAGGATGGATGCGAAACTCTTTCTAGGGAAATTCTTGCTGGTGAGCGGCTGCTGGATGGACGCTGGACCTGTCCCTGCGGAAGCTACCGCAAAGGAAGAGCGTTTTCAGTGGCGGGGACAAGTGGATGGCGTGGACGAGATTATGATCCGCGGCGAATCTATCCGTATCAATCATATTGAAGCCAAGCCCATCCAGCGCCAGGACCATCGGTTCAGCGCGCCACTCCCGAGCTCGCGAGATCCATCTCAAGCTCAACAAGATCAAAGGGCGCGGAGACGTGCGGCTCATCGAGGAACCGAGCTCGTGGAACGACTATACAGCCGTCGTCCGACTCGACGACGGGAAGCAGATGGGAGACGACTACTATGAGTTCGAGCTCGTCTGGCGACGCGATGACTGGGATGACTGGGACAACAACGATTGGGATGACGACGATGAGTGGGACGACTTCGACAATCGTCGAGAAGGTGTCTTCCGTTGGGAAGGACGCGTCGACATCGGTGCCGAGATCGAGATCCGCGGCGACGAGCATCTCGTGAAAGACATGGGTGGTCAAGGGACCCAGGAGCGTCGCGCCCGCTTCCAGTCTCCCCTTCCCGAACGCGAGGTGCCGGTATCGCTCCACAAGATTGACGGCCGGGGCGAGGTGGAGCTCGTTCAGGCCCCAAGCTCCTCGAATAACTACACGGCGGTAGTGAGAATAGAGGACGACAAGAACGGGGCGGATACCTACGAGTTCGAGCTGACGTGGCGCCGTTGATATAGGCGTTGGGAAGCCTCGCTCGCTTCTGCATCCTTGACTAGCAGAGACTCCAACATTTTTTCCACTTCTGATATTCTGCCCTAGAGGATTCCCAGGAATTCCCATCTCAGAAAATTAACCGCCATTCAAGAAGTTCTCTCTAGTTCTGGTTCCGTGATCACTCCGGGAGACGAATGTGATCGCCGTTAGAATCCAAATCTTGTCGATCCTAGTGTTCCCGGCCAGTCTCGCTCTGGCACAATCAGAAGCGCCTTCACCGGATGAGCTTGCGAACTGTTCCTATCAAGGAATCTACGACCATGCAGTACAACTCGAGAACGGCTCCTTCGAAGGCGAGCCCTTCGTTCCCGGGGTGGCGTCTCGTCCCAGGGTGCGGCTCGTCCGCGACTTCCGGCTGACAGGAGATCTGGACGGTGACGGGCACGAGGAAGCCATCGTTCTGCTAACGGAGAGCTCCGGAGGAACCGGGACAGATAACTATCTAGCCGCGGTCGGCCGGCGTGGCGGATCGATCGTGAACCTCGGCACGGCCTTGCTGGGGGATCGCGTTCAAGTCGTCGGTGTCGAGCTTCGCTTCAGCGCAGAGCGAATCCGTCCTCCGCCAGTACTTCGAAGGCATGACGGTGGTCGTGAAGCTCGACATGCCAGCCAGCCAAATCGGGGTGGACGTCTACCCTAACGAGCCGATGCCGGTCGATTTCCGCAAGTTGGCGCAGAATCTCAAGACCAACGGCACGGGAGTCCACGCGGGACAATCCATCATGGTGACGAAGGTGCACATCAAGAAAAAGCATATCGAGTTTCAGCTCGGAGGTGGTGGCTTCGGAACCTTCGCCGACAACCTAGCGAGCGCCTCTACCTACTCATCTGGCTCCTACAACCAAGGGAAGTCGAGACGAGAAAAGAACATAGAGCAAGAGCTGAAATGGGAAACGGATCCTCAGAAGCGAAAGGAACTCAAGGACGAACAAGACGATCTTCGACGGGAGCGGAGACAGGACAACGCCTGGGCCAGCGCCCAGTCCGCCCAGGCCAAAGTAGCCCAAGCCGCCGACGAGCGGGCGCGTCGAGCGCAGTCGGGAAGCCGGTTCAACATCCGTTACCACAACGCCGTTCCGCCGGAGGCAGTCACACCTAATGGAATCGTGGAGGCCTTGAGCAAGTTCGTGGACTTCCCCGCCGCTCAGGAAAACCTTTCTATCCCGGCCGCCGCTGACGCGACCGAAACGACTCGGCCCAACGACCCTCCCGAGCGCGAAGTCACCAAGTTGAAGAAAGGGTTGACGTTACAGCAGGTAGAGAGGCTCCTTGGGCCGGCGGGAACGGCTGCCACCGAGCAGCAAGGCTCCATGGAAATCATGACCCGCACGTATTCGCAGGACGACAGGACGATTACCACCAAGTTCGTCGGTGGTATCTTGATCGAGTTCGCGATTACATCGACTTGAGCAGGGGCGCCCTACGCCGCGGCGGGACCCTGATACCTCGCGTCACCGAACCCCAGGATCATGATGAAGATGGGGCCCAGCAGGATGAGCCCAATCGCGAAGCCCACCCCCTTGCCGAAGGACTTGGCCAGGTCCAACTCGACGATGATTAGAATGATGAAGTTCTGGGTCTACGCGGATTCGTGTGGGTTGAAAACTGCATTTCTGGGTAATGGCGGAAGGAAAGCCGCCACGATCTTCAGCTTGAGATATTCCTCGTCGCGATAGCCGTAGGCGCGTCGTTGCAGAACACGGATTTTGTTGTTGACCCCTTCAACTAGGCCGAGACTGACTTTGTTCTCCGGATGACAGTAGGAGGCGATACCATCCCAATGGGACTCAATCATACCGGCGAACTTCTGGTACGGATGCAGGCGTTGCCATTTGAGGCTGTCTTTCCAACGAGTGAAAAAGGCGCGAGCGCCGCGTTCGGTGCGGTAATCCCAGAGTTGCCCGAAGACCTCCTTCAAAATATAGGCGGTGTTCAGGCGCCGGTTGGCCTGGAGCAACTTTTTGAGTGCGCGGCGACCGTCTAGGCTCAGGTTCTCCCGCCGGGAAAGCAAAGTGTAACGCTGCCCCTTGATATACGACCGGTCCTTGCCGCTGAGGCGTTTGTACTCACCGCGCCGGACCTCATCGAGGGCCTTTGACAGATGACGCATGATATGAAACTTGTCGAAGATGATCCGCGCATTAGGCGCGTTGTGAATCACCGAGTTCCGGAAGGGCTTCCACATATCCATGGCGGCCAGCTTGATACGGGCGCTTTTCTTTCCGCCCAGCGCCTTGAAGAACAAATCGATGTCGGTTTCTTTGCGACCCTCACCGCCCACCCAGATGGGACGCGCCCGCTCCAGGCCGCTGACAATGACGCGATAGTTATGTCCCTTGCGGATGGAGATCTCATCGACACCGATGGCCCGAGGCGCCGGTAGCCCCGCCCGGTCGACCTGCTCTTGCATGTAGAGCGTATCCAGAGCCTTCACCGTACCGTGGTGCAGACGTTCCATCTCGGCCACCGCCTTGTTCGGCATATCCCGGCACAGCTTGCCCACATGCGTCGCAAAACGCTGGGTGTAGCGCGAGTTGTTCGCCAGCCAGTCTAGGTGTTCTACATGCACACCGCCGCACCCAGAACAGTTGACGCGCCAACGCTCGTATTCCAGATAGATCCGCCAGCCTGCCAACGACAGGTCGCGGACCCGGCACACTTGCTTGTCATAGCGCCCCCGGCACCGTTGCCCACAGTAAGAGCACACAGCTGTTTTTTTCGCCTCTTGAGCTGGATGACACGGGCGTATCGGTCACCGAATAGACCCTTCAATCCGGCACCAACCACGAAACCTGGCAGCGCAAACAGCGAGCGGATCGACTGGGAATTTTTCACTCGGTTAGCCTATCCTAAAAATGGACCACTTTTCAGCACCTGATGAAGTACTCGATACCTTTTCCACACAATGAGTTACACTGTTTTTCCGTCAGAACTTACCCACACGAATCCGCGTAAACCCAAAAAATCAAGCCGCGAAGAAAGGAGCCGAGATGGGAAGTCTGCTACGTTCGGTCAAGAAACGCAAGAAGTCGCGTCGTTTGGGTGAGGTCGAGATGGTGAGGCACGAGGATTACGGGGAACTCGTGCTGGACGCCAAGGTAGAGATGATCCGTTGGTTGGTCCCCCTTGGTCTAATGCACGTTCACGAGTTGCTCGACGACGAAGTGAAGGCGTTGGCGGGAGAGCGATACTCTCGCAAGGACGAGCTGGAGCGCGGTCGCCGTCCCGGAAGCAACCCGGGCACGGTAGGGCTTGGCGGCCAGCGGGTACCGATCCGTGTGCCACGGGTTCGGAGCATCGAGGGAGGAGAGATTCCGCTTCGCTGCTACGAGGCGGTGAGCCACGGCGGTGAGGTGAATGATCTTCTGCTGAAACGAGTTCTCTACGGAATCTCTTGTCGCAACTACGAGGCGGCAGCGGAAGCGATTCCGGGCGCCATCGGGCTGTCGAGCTCAACGGTGTCCCGAGGGTTCGTGCAAGCGAGCGCTGCGAAGCTGCGGGAGATGCAGGAACGGGATCTGACCGGCGAGGATGTGGTGGCGCTGTTTCTGGATGGGAAGACATTCGCCGAGGCAACGATGGTCGTGGCTCTGGCCATCACGCTTTGCGGGGAAAAACGCTTCTTGGGCTTCGTGGAGACGGACACGGAGAACGCGCAGGTGTTGACGCCGTTCCTGCGTTCACTGCTCGAGCGGGGACTCGATATCTCCCAGGGTCTGCTGGTGATCATCGACGGCGGCAAGGGTCTCCAAGCGGCAGTCAAGAAGGCATTCCGTAAGCGGGCCCTGATACAACGCTGCCAGTGGCACAAACGTGAAAACGTAGTGAGCTACCTGTCCAAGGGCGAGCAGGCGTCATGGCGCAAGCGGCTCCAGTGGGCCTACAACAGGCCGGAGTACGAAGAGGCCCTCACTGCGCTCGAGCAACTCCACGGTGAGTTAGAAGAGCGGAACCAATCCGCAGCTGGCAGCCTGGAGGAAGGCCTCGAGGAGACGCTGACGTTGCATCGACTCGGCGTGCACGCGGTGCTGGGCCGTTCGTTCAAGACGACGAACTGCCTTGAGTCCGTCAATGCTCTCGTCGAGGAACGCTGCGCGAAGGTCGACCACTGGAAGAACTCGAGCCAACGCCAGCGCTGGTTGGCAACGGCGCTCGTAGACATCGAACCGCGCTTGAGGAAGGTGGTGGGCTACCGCCATCTTCCCAAGCTTCGCGAAGCTCTCAAGCGGGAACTGAAGATCGAGGCGAAGACATCAACCGTATCGAAGAAGAAGGTCGCTTAAACGTGAGCCGTGGAGAGTTTCAACTAAGAATGGGCTTGACTCTCCAGGCGAAACCCTGGGCAAAATCAACCCCGCTCCACTTCATGGGTAGCAACTCCGACCGCATCCGCCAACCCGTGAGCCACGCTGCGCGGGTCAAACCCCCTGGCGAGTTTCGATCATGGCAACCCCGCGATTTGGCTGGGCCAACAGTTGAGGTGCCTTTCGCGTCGAAACAAAAAAACTAGCGTGGGGATTTTCGCCCCGGGTGGTGAGGGTGAAAGCCCCTAGCGCGGGATCGGAGAGCAAGTTGTTGACCCATAACCCGTTATTTAACAGCAGAATAGAAGGTCGAGCACCACAGCGTTCTATCGAAAATCTAGCTCCCCCTGAGCATGCTTCTTTGCAAAAGTACCGCGTCGACCGGAGCCAGGCGTTCTCGCCACGGGATTCTCCTGTGCCAAGCGAGGGACGCCCGACTCAATTAGAACTGACATGATAGACGCCGACGGGGTCCCATACCGAGAGCGACTGGACGAGATACTGCTGCTGCTGGTCCGACACAGCAGCATGGCATTACTCCTCATCGATCTCTCACAACTGAGCCAGGTGGAGCACGACTACGGCTCCAAGGCTTACGAAAAGGTTCTGGACGCCGCCACGCAGCTCTTTCGAGACCTGCGAGGTGGAGAGGTTCGTGCCACGGATATGCTGGCGAGCAGCGACAAGGGAGGCGACGCCTTTCTCGTGTTTCTCTCTCCGAAGCGAACCGGAGGGCCAGCGCGGATCGCCGAGCTCGAGGCGGCGGCAAGGATCGAGAACTACTTCAACCAAAGATTGTCGAAATTGGCTGCACCGTACGTCCGGCAAGATCTCAAGGTGCCGGTCGGCTACAGCCTCGTGCTCCACAATCCACTGGTCATGG
Organism: Candidatus Marinacidobacterales bacterium; assembly: GCA_965219415.1. GTDB lineage: Bacteria > Acidobacteriota > Vicinamibacteria > Marinacidobacterales > DATDRI01 > CBDCNP01. The sequence goes on along the minus strand of CBDCNP010000002.1, from coordinate 2,876,727 downwards.
CGGAACGGTTGGTTACCCGACTCGTCAACGAGGCGTGGGAGTGTGTTCGCTATCAGCAACTGCAGAAGGCGTTCAAGAGTCGAGCCCAGATACTCGAGATTATCCTCAATGACAATTTGAGCACGCTCTTTCAGCCGATCTACAGAATGGACAACAAAGAGGTGATGGGGTACGAGGCGCTTTCCAGGGGTCCGGAGGGGACGGCGTTTCAGAGTCCGCTCAACCTCTTCGAGGGGGCAGCCGAAGCCGACCTCGTGTTCGAGCTCGATCGCGCGTGTCGTCTCCGCGCTCTCCGGAGCGGCCAGGGACTCGCTGAACCGACCAAGCTATTCATCAACATCCTCCCGTCTTCTATGTACGACCCCGAATTTCATGGCGCCCGTCTCCTGGACCGGCTTGAACAATTGGGGATTGCTCCCGAGCAAGTCGTACTCGAGGTCACCGAGAAGTACGCCATCGAGAACTATTCCCTATTCGGTGAGGCGGTGCGCAACTTCACCGAGATGGGAATCTCCATTGCGGTGGACGACATCGGCGCCGGTCATTCCGGTCTGGAAAAGATCGCCAATCTGAATCCCAAGTACTTGAAGTTCGACATCGAACTGGTAAGGGATATCGACGCCAGCTATGTCCGCCAAGAGATGGTGAAGGCCCTCAAGATTTTCGCCGACAAAATGGGCTCCACGATCATCGCCGAGGGAATCGAGCGGCAGGAAGAGCTCGACACCCTTCTCCAACTCGGTGTCGATCACGGCCAGGGCTATTTGCTCGGGCGACCCGAAAAGGGGATGGGCAAGAGCCAGTCGAAATCCGAGCTCCGCTTAGCGGACAAGCCCACGCCTCGCAAAGTTGCGACGAAACCCGCCTCCTAGTGCCGCTCCAACTAATCTCCCCAAGTACGACGGCGGCACTTCGCAGCGCCAACGCTGACCTCGGCTAATCACGTTCTAGGCGGATCCAGTTGGGAATGGCACTAGGCAGGCCGAGCAGCGGTTATCCTCTCGATCCCATCGAGATAAGGTCTTAGTGCCTTGGGGATACTGACCGAACCGTCGGGATTCTGAAAGTTCTCCAGGATGGCCACCAGCGTTCTTCCCACTGCGAGACCGGAGCCGTTCAGAGTGTGTACGAATCGGACCTTGGACTTCGCGTCGGGACGGTAGCGTATCTTGGCCCGACGAGCCTGGAAGTCGGTGCAGTTGCTGCAAGAACTGATTTCGCGAAAACGGTCCTGACCGGGAAGCCATACATCGAGGTCGTAGGTCTTGGCGGCGGAGAAGCCCATGTCTCCCGTCGATAGTGTCACAACCCGATAGGGAAGCTCGAGCCTCTTCAGAACCTCCTCGGCGTCAACCGTTAACTTCTCGAGCTCTTCGTAGGATGTCTCAGGGGTAGTCAGCTTGACCAGCTCGACTTTGTTGAATTGGTGCTGGCGAATGAGTCCTCGCACGTCCTTTCCATGGGAGCCGGCCTCACTCCGGAAACAAGGTGTGTAAGCCGTGTAATAGATGGGGAGTTGAGCGGCGTCCAGGACTTCGTCTCGATGCAGGTTGGTAAGCGGCACTTCGGCGGTCGGGACCAAGTAGAGGTCGCGCTCTCGAACCCTAAAGAGATCTTCCTCGAACTTAGGAAGCTGTCCGGTGCCTTCGAGGGTGGCGCTGTTCACGAGGATAGGAGGAAGCACCTCGCGATAGCCGTGGCTCTTGGTTTGCAGATCAAGCATGAAGTTGATGAGGGCTCGCTCCAGCTTGGCTCCGAGATCCAGGTAGACCACGAAGCGGGCTCCCGACAGCTTGGCCGCCCTTTCGAAGTCGAGGATGCCGAGCTCCGCCCCGATCTCCCAGTGCGGCCGCGGTGGGGAATCGAACCGTGGCAACTCGCCATGTCGCCGCACCTCGACGTTGGCCGAGGCATCCGGACCCACGGGGACACTCTCATGGGCAAGGTTGGGTACGTTGAGCAGAACTTGGCGGAGAAGCTCTTCCACTTCTCGTTGCCGTTCCTCTTTGCCTTTGATGACATTAGAGGCTTCGCGTAAACGGCTTCGCAGGGCATCCGCTTCGTCCTTTTTCTTCTCCTTGAGCAACGCCCCGATTTGTTGCGATTCCTTTTGGTGGTCGTGACGCAGCTGGCTGATTTCGGTCTGGAGGCTCTTGCGCTCGCCGTTAAGCGTGGCGACTTGGGAAAGGTCGACGGAGAGCCCGCGGTCCTTGAGGTGCGCAGAAACCAGATCCAGGTTGTCGGCCACGAAGTTGAGGTCCAACATCCGTGACATGTTAGCCCCCTCCCGTTCCCGATTCAAAGCTCCGCTTGGATCTCTCGGCGTTGGCGGGAGCGGTTAATCCCGATCGCTTTGGCAGTGGGGACCGCGTGTTGCACGGTCGCACTAGCCTGCGATCGGGGGTAAGATGCACTGCTCCCCTATGATGAAATGACACGTCCGACCAGACTCCGTAAAGCTGTGCTCCCGGCCGCGGGGCTCGGCACCCGTTTTCTCCCGGCCACCAAGGCTCAGCCGAAGGAAATGCTGCCGTTGGTGGACAAGCCACTGATCCAGTATGTCGTGGAGGAGGCGGTGGCGGCGGGGATCGAGGACATCATTATCGTAACCGGCCGCGGCAAGTCGGCCATCGAAGATCATTTCGACGTCTCGTTCGAATTGGAGAGGTTCTTGGAGGAGCGCGGAAAAGATGCCGAGCTGGCGACGGTTCGAGCCATTTCCGACCTAATTCATGTTTCCTACGTCAGACAGAAGGAGGCGCAGGGGCTGGGACATGCGGTGGGGGTCGCGGAGCATCTTGTTGGGGAAGAACCTTTCGCCGTGTTGCTCGGTGACGATCTCATTGCGAGTGAGGTGCCTTGCACTAAGCAGATGTTGGAGGTCTTCGAAAAAGAGCAAGGGCCGATCCTGGCGGTGATGAGGGTGCCTCGCGAGGAAATCGGAAGCTACGGCGTCATCGCCGGCGAAAAAGTCGGCGAGCGGCTCTACCGGGTCCGTGACATGGTGGAGAAACCGACCGCCGATGAAGCCCCGTCGGATCTCGCCATCATCGGTCGCTACATTCTTACTCCAGACGTATTCTCCCACTTGGCTCGGACCGAAAAAGATCAACGAGGCGAGATCCAGTTGACGAACGGTTTGCGAAGTCTGGCTTCCGAGCGTCCGATCTTCGGGTACGAGTTCGAGGGGCAGCGTCATGATTGTGGAAACAAGCTAGGCTTCCTCAAAGCGAGCGTAGAGTACGCTTTGAAACGCCCCGATCTGGGGGCTGCCTTTCGAGAATATCTGAGGCGCCTGCAGTTAGATTAGCCTCCCCCAGCTCTCATCAGCCCTCCTCCAGGAAACGTCACTTCTTTGGCCCACCGGTGGGTGCCTTTACCCCCACCCTTCTCTCAGGGGGCTCAGTGAAACCCCATTTGCACAATAGTTTGGAGAGTATTCCCCCTGGCACGGATTCTGTATTCCTGGTGTCTTTGTGGAACTCTACACGGTCTACAGGGCATCGGTCGCCGGCCCGCTGGACGACGTACTGGCGCGAAATCGTGCCGTACTTCGGATGGAAGTACGGCCAGAAGGTGCTCGTTTTGGTGGCGATTGTGTGGGCGGTCCGTTGGTTCCTCGCACGCTCTCGGGCTGGAGGCGATGGGTTAGCCGCCAATTTGATGGGGAAACTTTTCGGTCAAGGTTTCGAGAACGGCAAGCTTCGCCGCGAGGCGGCCCGAGCGGCGAGGGCGCGCGATTGGTTCGGGGCCGGACAACTCTACGAGGAGCTCGGCGATCTTGATCAAGCGCTCGATTGCTATGAGAAGGGCGAAGAGTACCGCTTGTGCGGAGAAATCTGTTTGCGCAAGGGTCGTAAGGGTTACGCCGCCGATTGGTTCGTTCTCGGCAACGAAAAAGTTCGCGCCGCCCGTCTGTTTGCTGAAGCGGGGAAGTTGGAGCGTGCCGCCGAGATCTACCTCGATGCGGGCTCGGCTTTGGAGGCGGCGGCGATGTTCGGCAAGGCCGGGAACTTCGAACGCGCCGGGGAACTCTACAGCCGAGGTGGTTACTATTTGAAGGCCGGTGTCGCCTACGAGAGCGCCGGGGACTTCCGGAGGGCCGCTGAGCTTTTCGAGCGCCAATTGGGCGAAGTTTCGGCCGGGGCGCAAGGGTATCTCTCCGAAAAACAACGACAGGAGCTGGCGCGGCTCTCGGCTCGTGCCGCGAGCGGTTTTCAGAAGGTGGGCGAACGAAAAAGGGCCGCCTCTATCATGGAACGCGGTGGCCAATACGGTCTCGCCGCTGCGGTCTGGGAAAAGTTGGGCGAGCACAAACGGGCGGCTGAGCTCTACCGGAAATCAGGCCAGATGCACAAAGCGGCGGAGATGTTCGGGGAAGTGGGAGACTCGAGAACCGCTGCCTCGCTCGAAGGCGAGCATCAGCTCTCGCTTGGAAATCAACCGGTGGCGGCGGAGTGCTTTTTGAAGGCCGGTGACCCCGTTCGAGCCGCGGAGCTTTTCGAGACCCTGCAGCAGTACGGGCGTGCCGCCGATTGCTATGAGAATGCCGGTGCGTTTGCTGCTGCCGCCGACGCCGCGATTCTTGGCGGCGACAAGTCTCGTGGGGCGGGTTTCTTGGAGAAGGCCAAACAAGTTCGATCGCGCCGCGGAGCTTCGGATGGAGCTTGGTAACTTCGAGCAAGCGGCCAAGTTCTTTGCCGAAGCGGGTCGATTCTTCGAAGCCGCGAAAGCCGCCTCCGAAGCGAAACTGAAAAAGGACATGGTGGGCTATCTGCAGCAAGTGCCGCCGGACGATACTCACTATTCGGACGCGACCGCCCATCTGGCGAAACTGTTCCTTCGCCGCGGGTGGACTTCCCTCGCAATCGAAAAGCTACAGAGGGTAGTGGGGCAGCAGGCGGACGTGCGCGCAGAGAACCTTCATCTTTGGGATGTCCTGGCGCAGGCTTATGAGGCCCAAGAGGATTTTAAGAAGACCGCCGACATCCTGCACCGGATCATGGCGGTGCAGTACAACTATGAGGGGGCCGATCAACGTCACGCACGGGCGCTCGACCTGCTCGCCGCCGAGAAGTCCAGGGAAATCGAGCTCGAAAACCAGCAGACGACGATGGCCGGTGGCACCAACGGCAACAGCCATCGGTACGAATTGCAGAAACTGCTTGGCAAGGGGGGCATGGGCGCCGTCTATCTCGCTTTCGACAGCCTGCTGAAACGGCCGGTAGCCTATAAGGTCCTCTCCGCCGAGCTGGCCCGAAGTGCCGACGCCCGCGACCAGCTCTTGGCCGAAGCGCGTGCCGCGGCCGCTCTCAACTACCCCAACATCATCACCGTCTTCGACATCGGCTTCAAAGACGATCAGCCTTTCATTTGTATGGAGTTGGTGGAAGGTGAGAACTACGCGAAGATTCTCCGCGGCAAGAAACACCTGGCGATTCCCGAGGTGATGCATCTCCTCGTTTCGGTTTGCCAGGGACTCGAGCACGCCCACCGTCGAGGGATTGTGCACCGGGACCTCAAACCTTCCAACGTGCTTCTGACCACCGAGAATCGAGTCAAGATCGTCGATTTTGGGCTCGCGCAGCTCAACCACGGCGACGAAGTGGTGGATGGAAATATGTCGATATCCGGTACCCCGAAGTACGTCTCACCGGAGCAAGCCCGAGCCCAGCAGACCGACGCTCGGTCGGATATCTACTCTTTGGGTGCCTCTTTGTACGAGATTCTGGTCGGCCACGCCCCTTTCACCGAAGGGAATCTGGTCATGCATCATCTCTACTCTCCGGTCCCCCCCTGCGGAAGACTCGACCCGAGATACCGGAGCCCTTGGAGGAGCTGGTGATGCACTGTCTTGCTAAGCAGCCGCAGGAACGATTCCAGTCCACGGGGGAGATTCTCGCCTTCGCCCAGGCCGCCAAGCTTCTCTAAGTCCCCGCAAGCGTGATAGAAGACTCCGTATGCGCGGACAATTCTTAATGGCGGCTCTGCTGTCCCTCGCGCCGATGGGTCGTGGCGGCGATGGGACCTACCAGGTTGTCCATGGCTGGCCCAAGCTTCCCGAAGGCTTCGCTTTGGGACAGGTACCCGGCGTGGCCGTTGATTCCCACGATCATGTCTTCGTGTTCCACCGTGGCGATCGTCCGATTCTCCGCCTGGATAGCAAGAGTGGAGAGGTCCTGGCTTCTTGGGGAGACGGTCTCTTCGACGTGCCCCACGGGCTGGCAGTGGATAGCGAAGACAACGTCTGGGTGACGGATCAGAGCATTCATCAAGTCTTCAAGTTCAACCACGAAGGCGAGCTCTTGATGACCTGGGGAGAACGGGGTGTCGGTGCGTGGGATGAGACCCATTTCAACGAGCCCACTGACGTGGCCGTAACGCCCAACGGCACCGTCTACGTTGCCGACGGACACAAGAACCAGCGAGTCGTGAAGTTCTCGAAGGAAGGGAAGTTCTTACTCGAATGGGGTGGCAAGGGAGAGGCCCCGGGCGAGTTCGCCGAGCCGCACGGCCTCGGTCTCGATACCGAGGGCCGCGTCTATGTCGCCGATCGCCAGGCCTCTCGAATCCAGGTCTTCGATGAGAACGGAAAATTTCTCCGTCAGTGGAAATCGGAAGAGTTGGGGCGACCCTGGGGGTTAGAGATTGGGCCCGATGGATTCCTATACATCGCGGACGGTGGTGATTTCAAGGACGAGCCTCCCCAGCGCAATCGTGCCCTGAAGCTCGATCTAAATGGAAACATTCTCGCCAAGTGGGGCTCCTTCGGTAAGGACGACGGCCAATTCTTTTGGGCCCACGACGTCGCGGTCTCGAAGACCGGGGCGGTCTACGTGACCGATGTCCGTGTCGGCATGCGCATCCAGAAGTTCGTTCCGCGCAAGTGACTGTTCAGGCCTTCGGGTGGCTCTTCTCGTAGACCTTCAGGAGTTTCGCTGTCGAGAGATGCGTGTATTTCTGCGTGGTCGAAAGACTCGAGTGGCCGAGAAGCTCCTGGATCGATCGCAAATCGGCTCCCCGCTCGAGCAGATGAGTCGCAAAGGCGTGTCGTAGGCTGTGAGGGGAAAGCCCCGAGCGGAGTGACGCCTGATCTAAATACTTTCGCACCAGGCGGTGGACACTGCGTGAAGTGAGTCTTTGGCCGCGTGCGTTCAGAAAAAGCGCGTCGGTGCCCGGCCCTCGCCGGGTCAGCTCTTGCCGGTCTCGAAGGTAGCTCTCGAGAGCGGCCTCCGCCGGCTCTCCGTAAGGGACGAGCCTTTCTTTGCCTCCTTTTCCTTGGGCCCGCACCAGTTGCGCATCCCGTTCGATGGAGCTGCGATCGAGCCCCACCAATTCGCCGACTCGGAGTCCGGTTGCGTAGATTAACTCCAAAATCGCGTGATCACGTCTCCCGAGCGGCTCGGTCCTATCCGGACAATCGATGAGTCTTTCGACCTCGTTTTCTTCCATGCGATCGGGGATCTTCTTGTCTTGTCTTGGGGTCGCGATCAAACGAGCCGGGTTCTTCTCCAGACTCCCTTCGCGCGTGAGAAATCGGAAGAAGGTGCGAAGGGCGGCGAGCTTGCGAGCGATGGAAGATCGCGCGATGCCTTTGTCGTGCAGGTAAGCAAGAAACCCTCGCAGCGTCAGCACATCGACGTCTTCGGGAGTAAGCTTTTTGGGATCCATCCCCCATTCATCGACGAGGAAGCTGGTGAACTGGTCGAGGTCGGCGCGGTAGCTCTTGACCGTGTGCGCGGAGACCCCGCGTCGGTGCTCCAGATCGTCCAAGAATGCTTTCTGTGCAGCTAACATCGGTCAGATATCAGAGGCCTCGGGTCAGGCATTTAGCGTGACCGCGCCGGGGTGCGCGCCTGGCTGAGCGCCCGGCTGAGCGGAAGACACGAAGTCATCGATCGCATGCAAGGCGCGTTGCGCCACCGCCCGTTTGCGTTCGCTCTTTTTCCGGACGTGCGTGTCGAGAGGCGGGAAGAGTCCAAACGCAATGTTCGTGGGCTGGTAGTTGCCGGCGCTGGAATGAGAGATGTAGAACGCCAACGCTCCCAAAGCCGTGGTGCGTGGTGGCGTCAACGGCGTTAACTCACGGGATACTCGAGCGGCGTTGATCCCCGCGAGAAGCCCAGAAGCCGCCGATTCGGTATAGCCTTCCACACCCGAGATCTGCCCGGCAAAGAACAAGTCGGTACGTTGGCGCGTCTGAAACGTCGATTTCAACACCGCGGGGGAGTTGATGTACGTGTTGCGGTGGATCATTCCGAAGCGGGAGAACTCGGCGTTCTCGAGGCCGGGGATCATCCGGAGCAGACTCTTCTGCTCACCCCACTTCAGCTGATTCTGAAAACCAACGATGTTGTAGAGGCTCGCGGCCAAATCGTCCTGGCGAAGCTGCACCACCGCAAAAGGCCGTCTTTCCGTACGGGGGTCTATGAGACCGACCGGTTTCATCGGACCGAAGCGGAGCGTGTCGTAGCCACGACGTGCCATGACCTCGATGGGAAGGCATCCTTCGAAGAACTTGTCGATGTCGTGCAGATCGACCGAGGCCGCCGATACCAGCGTTTCATGGAATCGCCGGTACTCCTCCTCGTTCATCGGGCAATTGATGTAATCATCCCCACCCTTTCCGTAGCGTGAGGCGCGAAACGCCTTGGTCATGTCAATGCTTTCCGCTTCCACGACTGGGCTGATCGCATCGTAGAAGTAAAGACTCTGCTTGCCGGTGAATCGAGTAATCGACTCGGTCAGTGCTTCCGAAGTGAGAGGCCCACTCGCGACCACGACGATCCCTTCTTCGGGAATCGAGGGAACTTCTTCTCGACGTAGTGTGATTTTCGGAGAGCGCGTGATCGCTTCGGTGAGATGGGAGGCGAAGAGGTTGCGGTCAACCGCCAGAGCCGAGCCGGCGGGCACTCGCGCCCGGTCCGCGGCTCGCATCACCAGGGAGTCGAGCCGTCTCATCTCCTCCTTCAAAACGCCGTGAGCGGTTTCGAGGCGATCGGAGCGCAGGGAATTGCTACAAACGAGCTCCGCGAGTTGGTCGGTGCGATGGACGGGAGTTCCGCGTCGGGGCCGCATCTCGAAGAGATCGGCCGGAACGTCCCTTTTGGCGATCTGCCAGGCCACTTCGACTCCCGCTAGCCCGCCTCCGATCACGGTGACGTGCTGCATTGGCCTCTTGTTTCTATGTGGCGCTGGTTTCCGCGGCGGTGCGTTTGAACTTGCAGTCTTCCTTGTGACAGGCCAGATAGTCCCCGTCGCGTTTGGAAGTCTTTTCTATCAGCAGGGGAGCGCCACACTCCGGGCAGGGCTCGTTAACCGGCTTGTACCAGACGGTGAAGTCGCAGTCGGGATACTGACCACAACCGTAAAAGAGTTTCCCGCGTCGCGAGCGTCTCTCAACGATCTGTCCGCCACAGCCTTCTTTCGGGCAACCGACGCCGATTTCCTTCTGCTTGATGTACTTGCAGTCCGGATAGTTGCTGCAGGCGGTGAACTCTCCGAAGCGACCATGTTTGAGAACCAAGTGGTTCTCGCAGCGAGGGCACTTCTCGTCGAGCGGAACATCCGCTTTCGACGCTACGCTTCCGTCCTTGCCTCGAAGGATGCGCCGCGTATTCTTGCAATCGGGATACCCCGAGCACGCTAGGAACTGACCGTAGCGGCCCTTCTTGAGTACCATCGGCTTGCTGCATTTCTCGCAGGTCTCGCCTTCGAAATTGTCTGGATCGGCGGAACCGTTGACCCCGTAGTTTTGCACCTCGCGGGTGTTTCGGCACTCGGGGTAGGCCGAGCAGGCGAGAAAGTGTCCGAACCGGCCCCACTTGATGACCATCTTCGAGTTGCACTTATCGCAGGTTTCTTCGGTCGGGATCTCCTGGGCCTTCACATTAGTCATGTTGGTCTGGGCTTCGTCGAGATCCTTGCGAAACTTCTTGTAGAACTCGTCGACCGTGGAGAGGTAATTCGCCCTGCCCTCCTCGATCTCGTCGAGAAGTTCCTCCATACGGGCGGTGTACTCCACCTCCATGAGGTCGGCGAAGTTCTTGGTCAGCAGATCGGTGACCAGGAAGCCGAGCTCGGTGGGCACGAACTTGCGTTGTTCCTTGTTGACGTACTCTCGATACTGAAGCACTGAAAGAATCGAGGCATAGGTGCTCGGGCGGCCGATACCTTTCTCTTCGAGCTCCTTGACCAGAGACGCCTCGGTGAAGCGCGGCGGCGGCTGGGTGAAATGCTGCTCCGGCTTGAGCGCCTCGAGTTTTAGCCGTTCATCCGTCTCGAGTTTCGGGAGCTTGCCCGAGGTCTCAGTAGGAGGGGCCTTGGCATCGGCGTCATCCGCCTCGGAATCTTTCTTGGTGGCTTCTTCGTCCTTGCCTTCCTCGTAGAGACCAAGGAAGCCCGGGAACTTCATCACTGAACCACGCGCCCTCAGATCGTAGCGGCCCGCCTTGATGTCCACCACCGTCTCGTCGAAGACGGCGGGCGGCATCTGGGACGCCACGAACCGAATCCAGATGAGTTTGTAGAGCTTGTACTCGTCCTTGTCGAGATATTCCGAGACACTGTCCGGCTCGCGCACGGAGGAGGTGGGCCGGATGGCTTCGTGGGCGTCTTGCGCCCCTTTCTTGCTTCGATACATGTTCGGCTTGTCGGGAACCATCTCCTTCCCGAAGCGCTCGCCGATATACCCGCGAACCTCATCCAATGCTTCGTTGGCCACTCGCGTCGAATCGGTCCTCATGTAGGTGATAAGACCGATCGGACCTTCCTTGCCGAGCTCGATGCCTTCGTAAAGCCTCTGCGCGACCATCATGGTCCGCTTGGCGGTAAAGCTCAGCTTGCGCGCCGCCTCCTGCTGGAGCTTACTGGTGATGAAGGGGGGAACCGGGTTTTGTTTCCGTTCTTTGGCGGTAATCTTGGCGATCTGAAACTCGAGCTTTTCGAGCTCGGACTTAACCTCGAGAGCCCGTTCCTCGTTGTCGATGTCGAAGGCCTTGCCGTCGATCTTGACGAGCTTGGCCATGAACGAGGGAGGCTCTTTTCCAAGAAGCTCCACATGGATCGACCAGTACTCTTCCGACTTGAAGGCCTGAATTTCTCGTTCGCGGTCACACACCAGCCTCAGAGCGACCGATTGAACCCGTCCCGCCGACAACCCCCGGCGTACCTTTTCCCAAAGAAGGGGTGAGAGCTGATAACCCACCAGGCGATCTAGGACTCTCCTCGCCTGCTGCGCGTCCACTTTGTTCTTGTCGATCTCTCCCGGGTTCTTGAAGGCCTCTTGAATCGCCTTTTTGGTGATCTCGTTGAACATCACACGATGGATCTTGTTCTTCGGTCCCTTCAGTTCCTCGGCGAGATGGAAACAGATGGCTTCGCCTTCACGATCGGGGTCGGGTGCCAAGTAGACATCCTTGACCTTCTTGGCCGCCTGTTTGAGCTCGGTGAGTAGTTTCTTGCGCTTGGGAATCACGACGTACTTGGGGTCGAACCCCTTGTCGACATCCACACCGAGTTTGCTCTTCGGCAAGTCCCGGACGTGTCCCATAGAAGCCTTGACCACGTAGTCCCGCCCCAGGAATTTGTTGATGGTTTTCGCCTTCGCAGGCGACTCTACGATAACCAGCGACTTTGCCATGGTACTAGTTTAGCGCCTCGTGCAAGTTTTGTCTCAGTGGGGGTTCGTACCGGCAGTTTTTTCGCCGACATGGGCCAGGATTCGACGCGTCACCGCGTCCTTCTCAAACTTCACTCGCCATCATCCTTAACCCAGTATGAACCTCCAGGCAACTCGCTCACCAAGCCCTTGATCCGAAGGCCGGCGAGCGCCGCCATGATTCTCGCCGACGAGCTCGACTAAACGGTCCGTATCTGCTGTGCCAGAGTGTCGTAATCTATTGAACACGATCCGCTCGTCTTCTACAAGTTCCATCGGGGAGACCGTCGATCGACCACCCGCCGACTCCGCTTCGGCGAGTCGCTCTTGGATCTCTGGTCTCAGTTCGTCGATCACGTCGGTGACACAGGTGACGAGTTTAGCGCCATCCTGGATGAGTCGATGGACGCCGATGGTGGTCTTGGAGTCGATAGGACCGGGTACCGCGAAGACCTCTCGGTTTTGCTCGAGCGCGTGGCGGGCTGTGATGAGCGAACCGCTTCGCTCCGCGGCCTCGATGACGACGGCGCCCAAGGTCATGCCGGCGATAATCCGATTGCGCATCGGAAAATGGCCTGCCAGCGGCGGGCTCGTTAGTGGCAATTCTGAGATCACCGCGCCTTTTTCCGATATTTTCTCTGCGAGCCGACGGTGCTCGGGTGGATAGATACGATTGAGGCCGGAGCCCGAGACCGCCATGGTCCGACCCCCCACTTCGAGTGCCGCGCGGTGAGCCACCGCGTCGATGCCGCGTGCCATGCCGCTGACGATCGGGACCCCTCGTCGAGCCAATCCCGCAGCCAGCTTGTGACAGACGGCCAGGCCGTAGGCACTTGCCTGGCGCGAGCCGACCACGGCGATGGCGTTTTCGTCGTCCTCGTGCAAGCTGCCCCACAAGTAAAGGACCAGAGGAGGGTCCACCGTCGTTTTGAGAGAGCGTGGGTAATCGGGGGCCATCAAGTCTAGAAGCCGGAAGCCTTGTCGGGTCGCGTTCCGGTACTCGACCTCGGCCCGTGACATAAGGGTTCGAGGAACGGGCGAGGCCAAGCAGGTGAGAGCCGATTGGTAGCTTTCGAATCGGAGGACCAACTCGACCTTTTTCCGCAACGGCAAGCCGGGGAGAAGCGCCAGGGCGAGGGCGGAAACCAGGCCCGCCGGGTCTCCGGGCAAGGCAATGGGTCGAGTCATCCCTTTTTTGGCCTTTTAGTTCCAGTAATTACGGTTACAGCAACCCCTTCGGCGCCTGTCTATGCTGGGGCTCGAAAACTTGGTCACGAGGTAAGGGACGAAAAAAGGGCGGATTCACCCCCCGCTGGGCCCGAGCTTGCAGGACCTCGGGGCGTGGGATAGCATACGGTGGCCGGTCTACCCCTTGTGAAGGCGGCTTTTTTCATTGACCGCCCCGAGCTAGGAACCGCATATGCGAAAGCTCAAGCACCGGTTGAGATCACGGACCGCCACTGTTCTTACACTCGCGCTCTTAGCCCTCGCCCGCCCGGCGTTCGCCGATAAGAAACCCGAAGAGGTTGCCAAGAAGGAAGTCGAATTCGGAATTGAAGTTGCCCGAGTCGGCCTCTGGCGTGAGGCGGTCTACCGATGGCAAAAGGCCGTAGAGATCGATCCGTCAAACGCAAGTGCTCGCAACAACCTCGGGGTTGCCTACGAGCAAGCGGGCCAGTTCGATCTTGCGGACGAACAATACAAACGGGCGCTCGAGCTGGATTCGAACAACCTGTACATCCGACAGAACTATGAGCTTTTCAGGGAAGCCTATGAAAAAAGGAAAAGAAAAACTGGACGCAGTCGTCGCAGCCCTTAGTCTCCATAAGTTTGTCGCCAAAGTGGGAACTGGGGCGCTAGCTCTCACCAGAGCCCTACTCGCCACCTCCTTGGGCTCCTGCACCAATTACTACGAAGTCCCGATTGAGGTCCCAGTATCCGCCAAGCTAGATGTCTCCGACTTCACCCGCGTCCTGGTGGCGAGTTTCGTCACGCAGACGACGGAGGCGCTGGATCTCGATGCAGAAACGGTCCGCCTTTTGCGTAACCAGCTTAGGACGCGTTCTCAACTGCGGGTCGTGGAAGGGGAATTGGCGCCGCTCGGGGATTTCTCCGAGCAGACTCTGAAGGAAACCGGGAGGCTCGATCAGTTCCGTCAACTGGAGGAAGAGGCGAGAGCCGACGGCGAGGAAGAGATCTCGAGACAGGAGTGGATCGATATGGAGCAGGACAAGCTGCTCGCCGATCAAGACTATTGGAAGAAGATCGGCGAGGAGTATCAAGATCCCCTCATCGTCAGCGGCCGATTAACCTTTAGCTCCGAGGCCCGGTCCGGTTTTGCCCGAGGTGACCGCTACGTGCGGGATGCCTACGGCCGCCCACGTTTGGTCCGCAGTACGCAGTTTCAGGAGAGGACCGGCTTCGTCTTGGCCGCCGAGTTTTATTTCATCGATGGGCGTACCGGCAAATCGATTCACCGCGAGCGGTTTACCGAAGAAGTGATCTATGGTCAGGACGAAAAAACATCGGCTCTGTCTTCGTATTTCGAGCTAATGGATCGTTTGCTGCCCAATTTCCTGAGTATCCTGAGCCCCCAAACATTTCGAGGAACCCGAATTCTCTTGAAATGACCGATAGCGATCTGATTCAACAACGTTAGCAATCCAAGCTGGCGGAGCCGTTCCTTGCTTTGCTCGGTCTTGGAATCAACAGGTGGATTCAGCAGCGAGGTAAGGCAATGAGCGACGTAACGGGGAATATCCTTCGGATCGGTGGGGCAGCATTAGTCTTCATGCTAGTCGCCGGCTCCATGGGAGCTCAGCAGGCGCAATTCCGGCCCTACTACGGCAAGAACAAGGTCCAGTACGACCACCACGCCTGGCACGTGTACCGTTCACCTCACTTTGAGGTGTATTACTACCCCGAGTTCGAACAACATCTGGGCCGGGTGGTGAGCTATGCAGAGAGCGCTTACGAGAGGGTGTCGAACGAGCTCAAGCACGAGATCTCATTTCCCATTCCCTTGATTCTGTACAAGACCTTTTCCGAGTTCGCGCAGACCAACCTCTTCCCGAGCGAAATTCCGGAAGGCGTCCTTGCGTTCGCCGAACCGGTGCGGGATCGGATGGTGCTGCCCATCGATGAGCCGCCGGACAAACTCCAAGAGCTCATCATTCACGAGCTGACCCATATATTCGAGTTCGACATCATTCCCCGCTCGTTGGTGCGCCGTTCGGTTCCCTTATGGATCGATGAGGGACTCTCCGATTACATGACCGGCAAATGGGATTCGTTGGATCTGATGACGGTCCGCGACGCCGCGGTTACCGACAATATCCCGACCTTTGAAGAGCTCAACCAAGGGTTCTCCAGGATACCCTATAACTTCGGTCATGCCATCTTCGAGTTCATGGAGGAGCGGTTCGGCAAAGAAGGCGTCCGCCAGTTCTTGTTCTCCCTTCGTAGGGCCGTGGTTGGAGGGGTGAGCTCCGACGTCTATGAGCAGGCCTTCCGAATGGACGCCGAAGAGTTCGATCGGCAATTTCGCAAATGGGTCAAGGAGCGTTTCAAGCCCTTTCGGGATAAGGAAATCCCTTCTGACTACAGCCGGGACTATTCTCCCAATCCGCGGCGGCAAGGTAAGTGGGTGGCGGCGCTCACCGCGGCTCCGTCCCCTTCGCGCGAGCTGGCGGCGGTCCTGAGCTTCAACCGGCGTGACGGCGAGCTCGACGTCGTCCTCATCTCCGGCAAAGACGGTTCGGTGTTGAGAAACCTCACTCCCGGCTATACCGGGGAGTTCGAGTACATCCCGCTGGTCGGGCAGGACTCGTTTCTGGGGGCCGCCTTGGCGTGGACAGCCGACGGCGAGCACGTGGCTTTCTTCGGTCGGTACCAGAAACGCCGCGCCCTCGTTCTCGTCAACGTGCTCACCTCTAAGGTCGATCGCCGCTATGTGATGGAGTACGACCAAGCGGCTTTTCCGAATTTCGGACCCCAGGGCAAGTATGTCTACTTTGCGGCGTTGAAAGACGGTGTGGGCGACATCTTTCGTATGGACCTCGATACCGAAGAAGTCACGAACATCACCCAAGACGAATTTCGGGACAAGTTCCCGGTCGCCGATCCGGACAATGAGTGGCTTTATTACTCCCGTCGCATCAGCGGCTACGACAAGCTCTATCGCCTGAAACTCGACAACCCGGAGGAAAAAGAGCAGCTGACTTTCGGTCCTTATGACGATTCTGCGCCGGCTTTCTCGACCGACGGCAATCTCCTTTTCCACGTTTCCAACGAGGACGACAGCATTTACAACCTGCGTTCACTGGACCTGGAAACGGGGGACATTCTCCAGTACACCGACGCGCTGGGTGGGAACTTTGCTCCTGCGGTCGTTGTAGATGACAAGGGAACCGAGCAACTCCTCTTCACCAGCTACTACAAGGGTAATTATGGACTCTTTCGGTTGAGCCTCGACGAACCCGTCAAGGAGATCACTGCCGATCAGATCATCCGCACCGAGGGGCCGGTCATCGACTTCGTTCCGCCCGTTCTCCATCAAGTCATTCCGGAGAACAAACGGAAAAAGGGGACATTCGAGAAGCTCTTTGTCGCCGGCGCACCGCCGATCGCGGTAGGGGTCAATAGCGACGGTAGCTTTTTCGGAGGGACGGGAATCCAGTTCACCGACGTGTTGGGCGATCAGAATTTCAGCTTCTTCGCCTTGTCGGTTCGTGAGTTCCGGAATTTCTCCGGAAATTACACCAACCTCGGACACCGTCTGCAGTACTCGGTCACCGGTTTCGACACCACCAGCTTCTTCTTCACCAATCCGTTCATCATCGGCCAGCCGCGTAATCTATTCACGCGTGCGGGTGAGATTGCGACGTTGAAGCAAACCGGTGCGACCATCGCGGCCATCTACCCGCTCGATCGTTTCCGTCGGTTCGAGTTCTACACCGGCTACATCAACCAGCGGACCCAGTTCCAGAATCCGTTTCTCGACCCCGATATCAACATCGATGGAATCGGGTTCGATCCGGGGGTATTCGCCGCTTTTCAGGACTCAATCGAACGGCGTTTTCCGACCGGGGACATCCTGCCCATCGGTATCACCTACACTTCCGAGACGGCCCGGTTTCGGAACTTTGGACCGTTGGCCGGTAGCACGATGCTAGTGGGCTTCAACGTATCGCCGGGCGGGCCCTTTCTGTCTCGATACACCTTGCAGGCCGATCTCAGAAAGTATCTGCAACTCACCGGGAGCAGCCTGGTGGCGCTTCGCGCTCGGGGCTTTAGCAGCCGTGGGGACAATCCCGACTTCTTCTGGTTCGGCGGCGATAACACGATGAGGGGCTACCCCTTCCAAGGATTCGTCGGCAATCGCGGGTTTTTCACGAACGCGGAGCTGCGCTTCCCCATCATTGACGCCGCGATCACACCCATTGGGTTCTTCGGCCCGCTGCGAGGGACTTTGTTCCTCAACTGGGGAGGGGCGGCGTTCGAAGATCAAGCGTTTCAGGTGTTTGCGAGCGACCTCCGGATTTCACGGGTGGACGGACGCGTCGTAGACGGATGGGGCACCAAGGATAGCGTGGCTTCCTGGGGTTTCAGCTTGGGCTTGAATGCCTTCGGGCTCCCGCTTCATTTCGACTGGGTGAAGGTCACCGACTTCGCCAACACGGTCACGAATAATCTCTCGCTTCGAAACGAGACGCAGTTCAAGTTCTGGATTGGGTTCGATTACTAAGGAACGCTCTTTAGCGGTTCGACAGGTCTTTCATCAGAGGCGACGGGGACTCCACCCCCGTCGCCATGCCGCTCCGCGCTTCGCGCTGCGCGGCGGCTGAAGGCTCCCCGGCACGTCTCGCGGAAATCAATTAGTGCGGGTGGGGCCCCACCCCCACTCGCGGGCGCTCGCTCCTCGCTCGCGCCTATAGACACGGCCGCATTCCCTTGCGCGCCCTATCAGTTTCGCAATTCCTCGCGGCCGGGTTGACAGGGGTGTAGCCGCTCCATAGAATGGGGGGATCTCTGCGGTAAGTAGATGGGAGGAAAGCTCTTGTACTCGATTTTCGAAAGCGGTGGAAAACAGATTCAGGCCTCTCCCGGTGAGCGGGTTCGAGTCGAGAAGCTTGAGGCCGAGGTCGGGTCCAAGGTTCGGTTCGAGCGGGTGTTGTTGCTGAACCAGGGCGGGAAGATTCAAGTCGGCAAGCCTTACCTCGATGGAACGAGCGTCGTGGGAACGGTCCTTGAGCAGGATCGAGATCGAAAAATCATAGTCTTCAAGAAGAAACGCCGAAAACAGTACCGCCGGACGAACGGACACCGGCAACCGTTTACCGCCGTCGAAATCGAGAAGATCGAGGGCAAGAAGTAGACGAGGACCCAAGGGTCCTCCAAGAGTCAGCAAAGTCAAAAGGACTTCTTTTTCATGGCACACAAGAAAGGTCAAGGTAGCTCCCGGAACGGGAGGGACAGCAACTCACAACGTCTCGGCGTGAAAGCGTTCGGTGGCCAACAGGTCACGGGCGGCACCATCCTTGTCCGACAGAGGGGCACTCGCTTCAAGCCGGGAGAGAACGTGGGGCGTGGCAAAGACGATACGCTTTTCGCCCGTTCCAGCGGCATCGTTCGGTTCCAAAATCGAGGCCAGCGCGGACGCTTCATCAGCATCATCCCCCGAGCGTCTTCGTAGTACCTCCGGCCCGCCTCTTGGGCTACCCCCGCACGAAAAAAGAAGACTAACGTGCAGCCGATGTTCGTCGACGAAGCCCGAATCGAAGTGAGGGCCGGCGACGGAGGGCGCGGGATTGTCAGTTTTCGTCGAGAGAAGTTTGTCCCTCGCGGGGGGCCGGATGGTGGCGACGGTGGAAAGGGCGGTTCAGTATGGTTTGTTGCTCGCTCGAACCGCAACACCCTCGCCGACTTCCGGTACCATCCGCACTTTCGGGCCGAGCGCGGTCGCCACGGAGAAGGCGGGCGGCGAACGGGCCGGGACGGCGAAGATGTTGTGCTGCCGGTGCCGCTGGGTACGGTGATTTTCGATGACGAGAGCGGTGAGACTCTCGGCGATCTTCGCGAAGATGGCGATCGCTTGCTCGTAGCTCGAGGTGGAATCGGTGGTCGTGGCAATGCTCGCTTCGCTACGTCCACCGACCAAGCGCCTCGTCGTCATCAAGTAGGCCTGGCGGGAGAGCACCACCGTCTTCGCCTGGAGCTCCGGCTCATTGCCGAAGTGGGTTTGGTAGGTTTCCCCAACGCCGGTAAGTCGACGTTCATTCGACAGGTCAGCGCCGCGCGTCCCAAGGTTGCTGATTACCCCTTTACGACACTGACGCCTCATTTGGGTGTCGTAGACGTCGAAGACGGAGAGGGTTTCGTGCTCGCCGACATCCCGGGTTTGATCCCCGGTGCGCACCGCGGCGCGGGTCTCGGGGACCGTTTCCTTCGACATCTTCTCCGAACCGAGCTTCTCGTGTTCTTCATCGACGTGTCCGAAGGCTCGGAGAGGAACCCGATAGATGATCTCGACTGCCTCAAGGATGAGGTGTCGCAGTTTGGGCAGGGCCTCGCGACGAAGCGGGCCGTGGTAGCGGCAAACAAGATCGATGTGCTCGTCGATCAAAGCCGGCTCGAGTCGCTCGAGCGTCGAGCTCGAGACTTGGGGCTCGAGTCTTGGGCGATCTCTGCCGCTACCGGTGAGGGAACACGACAACTCGTGCTTTCGCTCGAACGTCGTCTCGGTGAGAAAGAGCTCAACGCAATCGGAGAAACTGGGTGGGGCGGACCGGGGCAATGAGTGGGGAGCGATTGGGCGTGCTGGGGGGCACCTTCGATCCCGTGCACCTCGGTCACCTCCGTGCCGCCGAGTCGGTGCGCGAGGCGATGGGGTTGGATCGGATTCTATTCGTACCCGCTTGCATCCCTCCCCATAAGGCACGGCCCACAGTGACCTCCGCCGAAGATCGCTATCGGATGGTGCAAGCGGCGGTAGGAAACGAGCCCACCTTCGAGGTGAGTCGGCTCGAAATCGAGCGCCAGGGACCTTCCTATACCGCCGACACCCTCGCCGAACTCGCGAAGCAGGATCCGCCTGGAGAGATCTTTTTCATCACCGGGATAGATGCCTTTCGAGATATTCGGAGTTGGGAACGGTGGGAGGAGCTCCTTCGCGCTTACTCTTTCGTTGTCCACGGACGGCCGGGCTACGGACTGGCAGGGGCCTTCGAGGCCGTGCCCGATTCGCTAAGGTCCCAACTGGTGGAAATAAGGAACGGAGTCTCGGCTCCTAGCGGGCGTGGTCCGTCGATCTACTTGGTGAATGCGCTAACGCTCAACATCTCGGCTACCGAGATCAGGGCCATCGTGCGGTCGGGGCGTTCCATTCGCTATTTGGTGCCACCGGAGGTGGAGTCTTTTATCGCCGAACATCGTCTATATCAAGAAGGGGCCAGCTAACGGCCAGCTAAGGGCCAGGTAAGGGATTGACACAGAAGAAGCTAACACTGCGAAGCATGGGCAAAGAGTTACGGGTGGCGGTTAAGGCGTCTCAGGGAAAGAAGGCCACCGATCTGGTGGTGTTGGATTTGAGGGGACTGGCCAGCTTTACCGACTTCTTCTTACTGACGAGTGGAAGTTCGAATCGACAGTTGAAGGCTATCGCGGATGCGGTCGAGGAAGCGCTTGCTAAGAAGGGTATCAAGCCGGATCACGTGGAAGGTTATCCGCGGGGCGACTGGATCTTGATGGACTACGTGGATTTCGTGGTTCACCTCTTCACTCCGCGTAGCCGGGCCTATTACAACTTGGAGCGGCTCTGGGGAGACGCGGGGCGTCTGGCGATCGCCAGTTGACGGCTTCGTGCAGGCAGCTGAAGGCGGCGCGAGGAGCCATCAGCTGTCCCGCAGCCGCCGCCGGCCGCAGCGAGCTTGTCGAGCAGAGGCCAGCGGCCGAACGAGGAGTGAGGCCGCAGTTGAGAAAGCGGGCGTTGGGACGAGCCTGGGGGCCCCGCCGCAGTTGATGGGAGCCTTCAGCCCGAGCGCAGTGTGAGCGAAGCGAGAGCCGTGGGGGTGGGGCCCCGCGGCATTGATAGAGGAGCGCGAGGCCAAGCGCGCGAACGGAGCCTTCAGCCGCCGCGCAGGGCGTAGGCCCGAAGCGGGTGAGGGCCGCCAAGCCAGCTGGTTGCTCAAACTCGAGGTGGTCAGGCGGCAGTCGCGAAGAGCGACGAGGCATTCAACCGAAGAGTGAGCGCGCATTGAGGCACTAGAATGTCCGACGCGACCGATACCAAGAAGGACGGAGCAGCGGCCCGTGAGCTCTCGAGTGCCTTCGTTGCTCACGACCCGCAGATGGTCGACATCGTCGCCCTATTGCATCGGCTCGCCAACGCACCCACTAACGTTTTGCTTTCCGGGGAAAGCGGAACCGGAAAGGATTTGGCGGCTGGCGCGATTCACTATTGGGGGAAGCGGGCCGGTGATCCAATGGTCAAGGTGGATCTCCCAACCATCCCGGCTGAACTCATGGAAAGCGAGTTGTTCGGATACGAGAAGGGTGCCTTTACCGGAGCTCAGGAGACCAAGCCCGGCAAGCTAGAGCTCGCAGGCGAAGGCACGATCTTTTTAGACCAGATCGGAGAGCCGGAGCCGGCGCTTCAGGCGAAGCTGCTTCGGGTCGTGGAAGACAAGACGTATGAACGGGTCGGTGGGACTCGGACGCTCACCGTTCAGGCACGCATGGTCGCATCGAGTACGGGCAACTTGATGGAGGCGGTGGAGCGCAAGTCTTTTCGGCGTGACCTGTTTCACCGGCTGAGTGTTTTCTGGATTCAGTTGCCGCCGCTTCGGGAACGCCGGGACGACATCATTCCCTTAGCGCAACACTTCCTCCAGCGAGAGGGCGAGCGGCTGGGCGGAAATTTCCCCGAGGAGTTCGCGGACGACGTTTTGGAGGCGTTTCGCAACTACGTTTGGCCGGGGAATATCCGTGAGCTCAAGGGAGCCGTGGAACGTGCTGGGCTCGTGGCGCAGGGGTCTCGCATAGAGCGCGCCGATCTGCCCGAGTCCATTTTGGACAGTCCTTCGGTAACGTTCCGGCTGGGAAGTAAGGACAAACCGACTCTGGCTGAGGTCGAAAAAAGCTACATCGAGCGGACTCTCCGTTACGCACGAGGGAACCAGACCCGTGCCGCCAAGATTTTGGGAATCAGCCGGAAGGCGCTATGGGAGAAGCGCAAACGGTATGGTTTGGATTAAACTGGAGCGTAGATGAGAATCAAGACACTTTTCAGCCTGCTGCTGATATTCGGGGCGGTCTGGTTCTTGGCCTCCACGATAGCCATGAACCGGACGCCGGTGGAGATCAGCTTGGCGCTCCTGAGACCCCTGAGCTTGGAGCTCTGGATGGCTCTGATGGGAGCCTTTGGCGCGGGAGCGGCACTCATCCTCTTTTTCGACATCGCTGGAGGGGCGCGACGATTCGCCCAAAACTGGAGGACGCAGCGGCTTCACCGGGCCCACGAGAGAACCGAGGATCTCTATCTCCACGGCCTGGACGATATGGTCAATGGACGCTACCAGCAGGCCGTTGCTCGATTCGACGACGTGCTGGCGCGGGAGCCGGATCACCTGAACGCACTGATCAAGCGGGGCGACAGCCTACGAGCCCTGAAGCGGTACCGTGAAGCCGCGGCCTCGCTGGAGCGAGCTATCGTGGAGGCGCCCGAGCACCTGATGGCGCTTTACTGCTTATCGGACGCCTATCTCGACCTCGGTGATTGGGAACGTGCCGAGGAAGTCTTGAAGCGCATCATCCAGCTCGATCCTCGAACCACCGTCTCTGCTCACCGAAAGCTCCGTGACCTGAAGATCAAGCAAAAAGACTGGGCGGCTGCCGACGAGCTGCAACCGAAGATAGAAAAGATGCTAACGCTCACCACCGAAAAGGAAGCGGCGCAGGAAGCCTCAGTCGGTATCCGATTCGAGGTGGGTCGGGAGCAGCTTTCGCGAGGAGACGTCAAGGAGGCCATCGCTTCCTTCAACTCCGTTCTCAAGCGTGACAGCGGGTTCGTACCGGCTCATATAAAGCTTGGGGACGCCCACATCGAAGCTGGCGACGCCGACGAGGCGCTCTCCGTCTGGCGAAAGGGTTTTCAAACCACGGGTTCCACCGAACTACTCGCTGCGGTTCAAAATCATTATCTCAGGGCGGAGCTGCCCGAAGAAGCGATCGCAACTTGGAAGCAGGCCATCGTCTTGTCCGAAAACGAAGCACCGCTCAGGTACAGCCTCGGTAAGCTGTATTATCGACTCTTCATGCTGGACGAGGCCCTCGGCGAGTTCCGCCAGATTGAAGACATGGTAAGTGGTCTTCCAGCTCTCCACGTCTACATCGCGCGAGTCTTGGAAAGCAAGGGCGACTTCAAGGAAGCGCTTAGTAAGAGCAAGACGGTTCTCGGCGAGGTCGGTGGATTGATGCAGGACTATGGCTGCGGCTCCTGCAAGACCACGTACCCAGAGTGGAGCGACTACTGCGAGCATTGTGGTAGATGGAACTCGATCCATCTCAGCGTACGCGCCGCGGCCCGACCGGAACCTGCAATTCGACCGGCTCCGACTTGGTCCACCTCCTGAGGTTCCAATCAGGGGATGTCGGGTCAGGCCAGGTCGGGCGTCTCCCGCGGGGTTGGTCTGCTGCGAACCATGCTCGGGGGGCTCGTGGCTATTGGGTTCCCATCGACTTGCCTCATTTGCCGGGTATTTCTCGAGTGGCCGCTCAAGGGGCCCATCTGCGATCTTTGCTGGCAGTCGATGCCAGTGATCACACAGCCCTACTGCCCCCGTTGCGGCATGCCCTTCGCGGAGACGGTGGCGCCAGGACTATGTGGCTCGTGCCGTGTGGAAAGAGGTCGATGCTTCCGCCGCGCTCGCGCGTTGGGGCCATACGATGGGGGCCTGAAGGAGACGCTCCTCTCCCTGAAGTTCCGGGGGCGATCGCGTGTAGCCGCGACACTCGGGAGGCTGGCGTTTCGCTCGATCCTCGCCACGGGCGAGCTGGATGCTGGGGCGGCGGTGGTCCCGGTGCCACTTCATTGGCGTCGTCGTCGTGAGCGCGGATACAACCAAGCGGAGTTGTTGGCGAGGTCAATCGCAAGGGCTGCCAAGCGACCCTGCTGCTCGATCTTGGTCAAAGTCGCGCCGCGTCCTCCTCAATCTGGTTGAGCGCGGGTGCGCGCCGACGAAACGCGGCTGGAGCCTACCGCGCGCAGCTACCAGCTTGGCTCCGGCGCGAGCGTCTATTGCTAGTCGATGACGTCTTCACAACAGGTGCGACGGCGGAGGCCTGTACGCGGGCGTTGCTCCGCGGCGGTGCCCGGTCGGTGGACGTCCTCACGTTAGCTCGCGTTCCCTAGGTCTGGGGCATAGCCTTTTTGATCACTACTACCGAAGGGATCTAAAATGTGGGCGACGAATTCAGAGGAGCGATGATGTCGAGGCGGAGTATTTTTCTCTTGTTGTTCATTCTCGCGATGGTGGTTGGCTCGGTCGGTCACGGATTGGCTTGGAGTGACGTGGCTTATCGGCTCGCGCTCGAGGACGCAATCGACGCGTTACCCAAGCCGCTCAAGGGCTTCTACAAAGACCGGAAGGTCTACTTGATGCAGCAGCTAGAAGACGTGACCATAGCCGCACCGAGGTCTGTTTTCGAGGTCGATCTGTTGGAGCCCTTCCCCTTCGAGAACCTACCGCTCGATCGAGAGTCGGCGCTTCGGGAGTATGGGGAGGACAAACTCGGCGAGGTGGGCGATCTGCCGTGGCGGATGCTTGAAGCCTACGAAAAGCTCGCCGAGGCGTTCAAGCAGATGGATCTCGAGACGATCGACATGCTTTCTGCGGAGCTCGTACTCCACATCACGGACCTGAGTCAGCCTTTGTTAGTGTCGAAGGAAGGTGACGGCGACATGATCGATCAAGAAGGCTTTCGTGAACGCTTCGACAGCCGGTTGCTGGACGTCTATGGGAGCAAGTTGAAAGCGGACGCGTCAACCGCCATTTACCTCGACGATCCGAACGCATACATCATCTCCATGCTCGTCCGCTCCTATGTGTGGGTGGATAATCTACTGCTGTACGACTACCTCTCCCGCAAAGGCGTCTCGAGCTATGATCGGTTCTATTACGAGAGCCTCTGGCTTCGCGCCGAGGAGATCTTGAACGAGCGTATCTCGGACTCTGCCGAGGACGTAGCGAGCTATTGGTATACGGCGTGGAGCAAGGCAGGCAGGCCGGACCTACCCAAGGACTAGCTTAGCGGGGTGCTGACGAATGCACTGCACCCTGCGCGAAGAGCCATCGGCTGTCCCGGAGCCGCTTGTCGGCGAAGGGACGGCGGTGGGGGTGGGGCCCCGCCGCACTGACGAAGGCGCGAGCCCGGCGTGACGGCCGCCAAAGTAGGTGGTAGGTCAAACCCGACGTGGCCAGGCGGCGGGCCGACGAAAGGAGCGCCGAGCGAGGAGCGAGGCGCCAAGCGCGCGAACGAGGAGTGAGCGCGCATTGATGCTAGTAAATCTGGAAACTCCGAACCGTCCAGGCATCGATTCCCCAAAAAGCTAGACCTACCAAGGTGGCGACCAGTAGCCAAAAGACGAACCTCAGCGCCGGTCGCTCGGCCAGGGCGGTGAGGAGCTTCTCCGCCGCGACGTACATCTCGTAGCACGCGACGGCGAACGGGGGAAACCCTAAGAAACCGGCGACGGGCATTTCAAAGACTGGCGCCCAGCCGAAAAAGGGTATCTCGTAAACCCACTTACTTCGAGCCCAGAAGTTCCAGCATTCCCAAAGGAGACCACAGATCATTCCCGCACCGGCCAACCGATAGAGTTTTTCTGGTCCCCGTTCGGCCATCGTCCGCAAGACTCCTTTTCCGCCTAACCGAAAGTTGAGCGCGGCAAAAAAAGCCGTAGGCCCCAACCAGATTAGGGGGAAGAAGTAGAGAGGCCAGATCCAAGGTAACAGGCTTCCGAGCAGTCCTACCCAAAGTAGGCGTCTCGGCAGCTTTGGCGAGAGGGTAAAACTTCGAGCCGACGACGACTGTCGCCAAAAGACTTCCAAGAGCTGAGCGGTCACCAAGATGCCGGGCAAAACGGTGGCGTAGGCGAGTGCATAGCCCAACCATCTCAAGGCGAGTTCGGAAGGAATTTCGACGTAGTACCAATTACCGAGGCGGAAGTTGGCTATCTCGAAGGTGGCCCAAATGGCGATGGACAGAAACAGCAACCTAGCTACTCGAGGGTTGCGGAGGACGATACTCTTTAGGTCCCGTCTCAGGAGCCAGGCGTCGGCGAACACGATGTAGCTCCACCAGGCGAAGGTGTAGTACCAGGTGGCGAATGGCTCCCACCCGACCAACATACCTGCGGTAGCTACGGCGAAGGCCGTCGTCGCCCCTGCCATCGCCATAAAGTCTAATCTAGACACTGTTTAGCTCCGAAAGTCCGAATTCAAGAAACTGAAACCCCTAAATGCTACAATGGTTCGTGGGAGCGTTTCTTCTTGCTCTGGATCGTTGATCTGGCAGCAACTTCGGGTACTTCCTGGTGACAGGAGCCACTGCACCTCAAACAAACCGTGGGATCTGGTGCCGCCTAGTAAGAATCGATCGACGGAGACGCACGCCTCTGATCTTACCGATCGGGCACTCATCGACAAGTGCGTGGCACGCCAGTCCGCTGTTGGGAGGGAGGTGGCTTGGGAGGAGATCGTCCGCCGCTACCGCCGAAAGGTGTTCGGGATCGCCTACAAGTTCACGGGTCGGTACAAGAGTCTGAAGACCTGACTCAGGAGATCTTCTTTCGCGTCTTCCGATCTCTCCATCGATTCGACCGTAGCGCCGACTTCGGTACCTGGCTGTATTCGGTCAGCCGGAACCATTGTATCGATCACTATCGGAGCGGCCGGAGGGAACGCGAAGCGCTGGTCGATCGAGAGATCAGCATGGAGGATATGGCTTCCGGTCGATTCGATCCGCATCGCTCGCTGGAGGCGTCGGACCATAAGCAATTGTTGTCGCGGGCCCTCGAAGAGCTACCCGCCAAGCTCCGTGAGGCGGTGGTGTTGAGAGACATTCATGGTCTAACCTATCAGGAGATCGTGGTCCGTCTCGGGTTGCCGGAGGGCACGGTGAAGAGCCGAATCAATAGAGGTCGCTTGGAGCTCGGGCGGGTGCTGCTGGCTTCAAACGGGGACGATTTATCAAAGGGAGCTGCCATGGAAAAGGCAGGCAAACATACTTATGAATCTCCAAATTGAATCATCGGGCGAAGTAAAAATAGTCCGCATCAAGGAAGACAAACTGGTGTATCCCAAATTGACTGATTTTTTTGGCGAAGTCTCCGGGCTCATGGAGGCTGGGACGCGCAAGCTAATTATCGATCTCTCGGACGTGAGCTACATCGACAGCGCTTCCATCGGCTGTCTTATGGATATATATCGGCTCATGTCGGAGCGCTCCGGAGCGCTGAAGTTGGTAGGGCTGCAGGAACGAGTGGAGACGATGGTCAGTTTGACGGGACTTCATAATCTGGTAGATGTTTACCGTGAAGAAAAAACTGCTCTGGAGAGTTTTTGAAGGATGCCCGGCATGAATAGAACCAAAATTAACCAAGTCGGCGCTGGCGAGCTCAAGAAAATACGAATGCTGACTGGTCATGAGATTCCACTCGATGGAGATCTCCTCTACGTTTTGGAATCACTCTATCGTGAAGTCACTCTGAAGCAGGAGCTCAAGGCGACTTTCGAGGACATGATGCAAGAGATCGACCACCTCGTCGACGAGATGGACGAGGATTCAAGGAAGCGCTATCTAGTCGAGAGTCTGTTCTTGAATACCGTGACTTACGAAAACGAAAGGCTAGGCGCTTATATGAAGAGGCTGACCGGAGGGGCCGAGGGGATGAAGACTATCGACTCCGGCCAAACGGACCGAATGGACCAATCCGGTGACCAGGAAAGTGAAGATTCATAGCTTCCACGAAACGAGCAACGAAGGAGATACGATGAAGAGACTAACCGGCGCCTTGTTGATGCTAGCTTGGATTGGTCTTCCTGCGATGACAGCTTCGGGTCATCAGAGCAAGAGTGCGACCAAGCCGGTGAAGGGGCCGGCGATCGAAGTGACACCGGAGTCCCATGACTTCGGCAAGGTCGAGCAGAACCTCACCCTCGATGCCGAGTTCGAGATCTACAACATTGGCACCGAGGAAGTGAACATTGGACGCATCTCTACGTCCTGCGGTTGCACGGCGGCACTCACCGCCGATCAATTGGTAAGACCCGGTGAATCGACGACTCTCAAGGTGATGCTGGAGACGAGGCGATACAAGGGTCGTATTACGCGCAGTGTCTCCATCGCGTCGAACGGAGCCAAGAAAATCACGACCGTCAAGGTCACGGCCTTCGTGCTAGAAACGACCGAGGAATCACCGCCTAGATAGGTTGCCCCCCCTGACAAAATGACATGAAGACAGGGGACAGGTACCTAAGGCTCTCCCCTTATAGGGAGAACCGGTGTGCGATGTGGAAGGGCCCTTCTATGAGACGGGTTCGGTGACGGGAGTCTTGGCCGCGGGGACGGCCGCGGTAACCGGCTCCGGGTAGCTTACTTGCTCCCAGCAATCCGGCGACTCGATGATCTGGCGCACCAACTGCGTGTGGAGACCGTGCCCGGCGCGAACCGCGACCACATGAGCCAGCAATGGGCGACCCAACAAAGACAGGTCTCCTAGGATATCGAGGATCTTGTGCCGGACGAACTCGTCGGGGAAGCGAAGCGGGTTGTTGAGCACTCCTGCCTCGCCGAGAACGATCGCGTTGTCCAAGGATCCACCTAGCGCCAACCCCGCTTGCCGAAGCTGTTCCACGTCCTTGAGAAACCCAAAGGTGCGGGCCGGGGCGAGCTCATCGACGAACGAGCTCTCATCGATTTCGAGCGAGTGCTGCTGATGTCGTAGCAGAGGATGGTCGA
The DNA here is from genome assembly GCA_965219415.1 of Candidatus Marinacidobacterales bacterium. Classification (GTDB taxonomy): domain Bacteria; phylum Acidobacteriota; class Vicinamibacteria; order Marinacidobacterales; family DATDRI01; genus CBDCNP01. The sequence continues at coordinate 2,848,049 of CBDCNP010000002.1, read as the reverse complement.
AGTTGATTGTGTAGGTCACTCGCAGCGAATCGGCTGGGTAAGCGGCGACTTGCCGACCTTCTGACTCCACGGCGATGGGACGGGTGAGCTTCAAGTAGGAACGCTCTTTCGACAAGTTCCGTAGCCCCGCCTCGTGGATCAGGTAGATGAAGGGTGCGGCACTGCCATCCATGATGGGAACCTCGGGGGCGTCGAGCTCGACGATGGCGTTGTCCACACCCAGGGTAGCGAGCGCCGCAAGTAGGTGCTCGACCGTCTCGATCCGTACTTCGCCCTTGGAAAGGCAGGTTGCGTAATTGAGACGGGCAAGATGTTCCGAGGTGGCAGGGATCTCGAAATGATTGCGGTCCAGTCTTCTAAAAACGATCCCCGTTTCCGCCGGCGCAGGTTTTAGGGTTAGCCTCACCTTTCGACCCGAGTGGAGGCCAATGCCCACACAGCCACTTTCACGTTTTAGAGTTCTTTGACAATGCATAAGACCTCAGAAACCCCTCTATATGAGCCGGGCCAAAACCCAGCAAGCATTGTGCCAGGAATGCCGTGACGGGCTCACGGAGTAAGCCTCTGATGGTAAAAGAGTTGGGCCGGCACGCCGGCGGGTGCCAACCGGACTGTGTCACGATTGCCACAGTAACTTCTGCCCATTGTCTCATATCTGCAACACCCCTACTTCCCCCTGGGCGGTAACTCTGCTAACATGCTCTCCGTCTCCACGAACAGGGAATCGATCCGGTTGAGAGTCGCGGGCAAGATTGCGCTCGTCACGGGCGCGGCGGGCGGGATAGGGCAAGCGGCGGCCCGCATTCTTGCCGAGGAGGGTGCTCGGCTCGCGCTCAACGACTTGCCGGGTGCGGCACTCGGGGCCTTCACCGCAGAGCTCGAGAAAAAAGGCCATGCCTTCTCCGTGCATCAGGCTGATGTGACCGACGGTGAAGCGGTGGAAAAGGTCTTCTCCGAGGTCCTCGCTCGATGGGAAGGGCTGGACATCGTACTGGGGGCCAACGCCGGCATTAATCGGGATGGATTCGTCGAAAAACTCAGCGAAGAAGAGTGGGACCGGGTACTGAGCGTGAATTTGAAGGGCTGCTTTCTCACCTGCCGAGCCGCTTTCAAAGCGATGTCAGCCCGGGGGGGCGGCACCATCGTCGCGACTTCTTCCGTCTCCGCTCTCGGCAACATCGGCCAGAGTAACTATGCGGCGTCCAAGGCAGGCATTCTAGGGTTGGTTAGGTCACTAGCCTTGGAAGGAGCTCACGTCGGAATCCGCGTGAACGCGGTGGCTCCCGGACTTACCGACACCTCAATGGCAAGATCGGTCCCGGAGAGAGTTCGGGATAAGCTTCTCGCACGCGTGCCGCTCGGTAGGATGGCGCGCCCCGACGAGATCGGCCAAGCGATGCTTTTCCTCGCTAGCTCGGAGTCGAGCTACATTACCGGACAAGTGCTTTTCGTTGACGGCGGCGCCACCGTGGGGTTCTAACGGAGAACGACGAAATGGAATTCGGCGGCTACTTGCAGAAAGGGATTCAAATCCTCCAGCTGGACACGAATACCATTCGTGACGTCTACCGAGACGAGGATGCCTTGCTGCCCGCTATCCTTTTCGTTGCACTGGCCGGTTTAGCGAGCGGCGTCGGACAGTTCAGTTTTCGCGGCATGGTTTTCGGGATCTTGCTGATGACCCTCGTGTCCTTCGTCGTCGTGGGGCTCTTGCATGTGTTGGCGCGTCTCTTCGGTGGGACGGCATCCTTTTTGGAGCTCTACCGGCCGCTCGGAGCGTCAGCACCGGTTCACTGGGTGTTGGCTGTGCCTTTCATCGGTCCCGTTCTCGGTTTCCTCGCGGCGCTCTACTCGCTGGTGGTGGCAGTGATCGTGGTCGAGACCGCTGGCGACTTACCCCGTTCGAAATCGCTGGTAGTGGTAGGCCTACTCTTCGCCTTGACACTCTTCTTGTATTTGGTTTTCTTCGCGGCGATCGGATCCTTGGCTCTGCTGAGGTGGTTCGCCTCGTGATGGTTCAGGGAAGGAACTTGCTCGCCTTCTTCAGTTTCTGCGGAAGGTATTCCTCGAGTACGTAGTTCAACCCCCACTTCGCCAGGGCCTGCTGTTCGGCGCGCACCCCCATCTTCAACAATTGGGTGATGGCTTGTGTCCAAGCGGGCTCGCCCTTGAAGAAAGGATCGTTCTTGAGGGCGTCTTTGGCGCGCTTGATGTCGACCTCTTTGAGTGGGTGGGTCGGGAGCTTGTAGTCCCGAATATCCTGAGGTGTCACCCCTAGGTAGCGGGCGCTCGGGACACAGAAAAATTGATTGATGTGGGCGGCGTTTCCGGAACCCACCTTGAGCGTGCGGTAGATGTTGGAGATGCCGTAAGGATCGCAATCAACGAAAGCGTACACCGGAATCTTCGCCTCTTCGGAAAGCTTGCGGATGAAACGGCGGGTGGCGCGCGTTGGCACCCCTCCCATCGATACCAGAATGCATTTGGCCTTCTGCCAGAACTTGTGGCTCTGCAGCCTTTGAAACATGCCACCGGTCTCGATGGCGAGGACGAACTTGGCGTTTGTCTCGAACGATAAATGTTCCACCGAGCTCGGGATCGAGTAAGCGCCGGAGCCGAAACGGGTGCAATCGATCCGCTCCACCGCGCCGGTCTCGATATCGGGGTCGTAGACAACAAGCTGGCCGGCCACGGCGCCGCCATGCTCGTCGGGAGTGAACCGGAGTTGCTCTCGACTCACTTTGTGCATGGAGAACATCGCTTCGATGTCGTCCATGACCGTATCGGACTCGGTTTGCTCCTGGAATCCGGCGTCGCCCCAGTTCTTGGACTGGTAGTAGGCGTCTCGTTTGGTGGCGAAGTCGTTGGTTTCGATGAGATTCTTGGAGAGCGACATCATGCGAAGCGTTTGCGCAAAGGTCTTCACCGTGGACACCGTGAGCGTTCGCACTTTCTTCTGTTTTCCGATCTCGAGATAGCCGCTTCGTTTCGAATAGCTGACGTTAGAGAGCGACCGAACGGGGAACTTCAAATCGGGTTTGCCGCGTCTCAGGATCTTCCGATTCGTCTCGTCCGCCGTCCCGCTGATGAGCTTGAGCGTGTTCTGATCTAGCCGCTTGTTCTTTCGCTTTACGTCGGCGGCGTAGCGCTTGGCCTGGGTGGCTCTCATACCTTGCGACTCCTCTCCAGCGTGTCGGTGAGCACCTTGACCGTCTTGTCCCGTTGCTTGTTGGTCAAGGAGAGTATGTCCTGCAATGCAATCCCGATTTGCGGGATGTACTTTTGAATGTATGCCAGCTTCTTGGTCTCCGCCGCTTCTCGCTTCCTCCGTCGGATGTGGGCGCCGAGTTTCCTTCCGACTTCCTGGAGGCCCAGGCGGAGCTCTTTCAGTATCTCTGGGTAATGTGCGATGGCTTCCTTGCTCTCAGAAGTGAAGGGCACCCAGACCGAGGCGATGTGAACGAACAGAATCATGGGTCCGGTCGGTACGGCACTGCGTGACTGCTGGAGCCCGTAGTTCCTCCAATCGGTACCGATGACCGCCTTGCTGATGGCGCAAGCCGAGGCTTGGTACTGAAGCGGGACCCGATTGGCAACGCGAAAAACATCGGCCAGCTCTTCCGCCGCCAAAGAGCCTCCGTACGCCACCCCGACCTCGACCTGGAAAGGATTGCCACGGTAGACGCTCGGTGAGCGAGTGCTCGCCTCGTAGAAATCGGCCTCGATCCGTTTCTTGAGGCCGGACACGATGGCTTCCTCACCGATGGGGGCTAGGCAGTTGGTGGGAGGGGCCATGATCTTCACCGCCGGGATGGCGCGAAAGATCTTCTCGACGTCAACCCGCGAGAGTTTCTTCGGGCGGTTCTCCGGTCGAAGTCCCGCCTTTTCGACGATCTGGTTGGCCACCTTGGAGGAGACACGGGAGAAGTCGTCCATGAGTGCTCCTTTGAGGGAGCGGGAGCGGGTTTCCTTGAGCATCTTGATCAACACACCCAGTTCGACCCCGTAAGGGTGGGGCTTGATCGCGACCGTTTCCCGCGGATGCTCTTTGGTGGCACGCTCGTAAATCACCGCCTCCCCGCCGGGGGGCATGTATTTGATCGAAGCGTGCGGATTAGCAATGGCCGTTTGCTCGATGTAGTCGTCGACCGAGCGTCGGCCTCTCTTGTAGGTGCCCTCGAGCTCGATCTCCACCCGCGTTCCGTGGTCGAGGTTCCAGCTCGAGAGCTTATCGTCCTTGACGACCTCGGGTTGATTAGTCCGGGTGTCGATATGCATCTCATAATAGTGAGCCGGCTTCTTCTTTCCGGTTCGCGACCAGATTTTTACAGGTTTGCCGGTCGTGAGTTGGCCATACATGGAAGCTGCAGAGATGCCGATGCCTTGTTGGCCGCGGCTTTGCTTCAAAGTGTGAAACTTGGAGCCGTAGAGCAGCTTGGCGAAGATCTTCGGGATCTGGGCCCTTACGATGCCCGGGCCGTTGTCCTGAACGGCAATGCGGAATCGGTCTTCGGCCAGAGTCTCTATCGTCACCTCGAGATCGGGCAAGATACCGGCTTCTTCACACGCGTCGAGGGAGTTGTCCACGGCTTCTTTGACTGTCGTCAGCAGCGCCTTTTGTGGATTATCGAATCCTAGGAGATGACGGTTCCGAGTGAAGAACTCGGATACCGAAATTTCGCGTTGCCGGGTGGCGAGAGTTTCTGCAGAGACTCGGGGTGGACTCTTGGGCCCCGTCTGTTTCGCCGGTTGGGCAGTCGCGGGCTCCGCCGCTTTGTCGGCATTCTTCGGGGGGCTTACGAGTTTTAGCGAAGATCGCTTTCTTCGCTCCTTGGCAGTGAGCGGCAGCTCGATCTGTTTCGACTTGCCTTTGACGACGCGCAAGGAACCTTTAGAAGCCGCCCCCTTCTTCTTCTTGGATTTCGATCCTTTTCGCGCCTTCGAGCTTTCTTTACGCTTTGGCTTGTGCCCTCCCAATGTGCCTCCTTTGGGATTCACTTCGCTGGGCGACGAAACGCGACCGTCGAGTAAACGTGAATGTGAAAGAGTCATTATAGAGTATATCCACCAGACTTGACACCGTTTTTGACCGGTCAGTGGCTCGTTGCTACTCTTGACCCATGGCTAAGAAGCTTCTCGTGTTTGCGGCTGCGATCGTCTTTGTCGTCCTAGCGGTCGTGTTCATAGTGGATTTCGAGTCTCCGGAGCTCGGGAAAGCGGTTCTCGAGAAGGCAACGGAGACTACCGGTGCCAAACTCTCGGTCAAGAGATTTCGTCTGAACCTCATCCGTGGGCTCGAGCTGGAAGGAGTCGAAGCGACCAGCTCCCTGCCGGGGACGATCGTCGATACCCGGATCGATAAATTGATACTGGGACACCGATGGCTCCCGTTGTTGTCGGGGCGGGTAGCCGTCGATCAACTTCTTATCAGACGCTCCGAACTGGTGCTCGTCGAACGGGGCGCCGCGCGCAAGAAGAAGTCTGCCAAGGGCACCAAGGCGAAAGAAGGAATCTCAAGGGGCCCCTTCGGGTGCGAACCGTGCGGGTGGGGAGAGCGATTCCGTAGAACGTGTCCCGGGGCTCGACCTCGAGATCTCCGAGATCCGTATCGAGGATGGATCGATCCGAAAGGATTCGACTTCCCCCTTTTCTATTGACGGGCTCGACCTTACACTCCACGACCTGATTTTCAACCGTCGCGCCCTCTCACTTCTTCATGCCATCACCGCGGAGGGATCGCTGCGTCTGGACGGGCTCACATTGGATAAGACGGAAATTCGAGAGGTTCGCGGCGAGCTCAGCCTAGACCAAGGGCTGCTAGAAGGGAAGGACTTCACGTTCTCAACCGAGCAAGGCAAGTTTCATGCTCAATTGAAAGCCGACTTCAATCGGATACCGTTCGGATACACGTTCTCGCTGCGTGGGGATCCGATCGACATGAACGCCATCGCTCGAGCAAAAGAAAGGGGGTTTCGGTACCGGCCGTCTCGAGCTCGAAACGGAGGGTTTCGGGACGGATTCGAAGGGCATCAGTGGAAAGGGTGTACTAAGCCTCGACGAAGGGAAGTTGCCTGCTACGCCCGTCTTGGCGGCATTGGAAAAGGCCTTGGGGCGTGGCACGGCCTTGGTGGGTTCCCGGTACAGCGCGACCGAGGCACCGTTTCGCATCGAGAAGAATCAGCTGATACTCGAGCGATTCCGGTTGGAGACGCCCCAGGCGGGACTCGACCTCGAGGGGATCGTCCACCTGGACGGCCCTCTCGCTCTAAAATTGTTGCTGCGGACCCCTCGCGAAGGCCTCGTCATCAACGAGGTTCCGGACGAGGTGCTCGACGCTCTGACCGACGAAGAGGGTTGGGTGGCTATCCCTTTCCGGATCACGGGAACTCGGGATGAACCCAAGGTCTTGCCGGACGCGAAATCTCTCTTGACCGGTGGCGGTACACAGAGGCTCATCGAGCGGGGAATCAAGAGCTTCCTCAACAAAAAATAGACTAGTCCTTGCCGGAGGTTCGGTCGCTGGCTGCCAGCGGGGGGGGTTGGAACCGGAGAAAAGCGATCTGCTCCGAGAGGAGCCCGAACAAGAAAAGTACTGCCGAAGCGGTGAGAAGCAGCACCGAGGTATTGGTCACATGAGCCTCGGTAATGATTGTGTAGACCAGATACCCCGAACCGAGAACGAAGAATGTTGCGGCTATGGGCAGGAAGATGCGCAACGGGCTGAAGAGCGTAATCATGCGCAGGATGATGATCAGGAACCGGGCACCTTCCCGCCAGGGCCTCATCTTGCTGTGAGAGTCGGTGGTGCGTTGTTTGCCGGTGATGGGTACGAAAAGAAGATTGTATCCGGCTCTTACGAACGCCATGGTGCTCGTGGTGGGGTAACTGAAACCGTTTGGTAGTAGGTGTAGGAATTCTCGCAGGCGATCCCGCCGCGCGGCGCGAAAACCCGATGTGAGATCCAGGATCTTCCGCCCGCACAGGTAGGACGCGAGCCGGGCCAACAACAGATTCCCCAACCCTCGCGAGACGTTGGCCTGGGCACTCCAGTCGCGAGCACCGACGACCAGATCGTACTCCCCAAGCGGTCCGATCAGCTTCCGAATGTCTTCCGGGTCGTGTTGGCCGTCGGCATCCATGAGAAGCACCATCTCACCCTTTGCCGCTCGAATGGCGGATTTCACCGTGGCGCCGTTTCCTTTGTTGTAGGGGTGACGGATCACCCTGGCCCCTGCTGCTTTGGCGGCTTCCGCAGTGGCATCGCTAGAACCGTCGTCGACGACCACGACTTCTAGCCAGTTGCCCGCCGACTTCACTTTTTCCACGAGAGCCCCGATGGTGCTCTGTTCATTGAACGCCGGGATCAGGACACTGACCCGCTCGGCCTCCACCATGTCAGATATTTTTCCTCGTGGCGGGCTCGGGGGCGGAGGATTTCTCGGCGTCGGCCGAGGATACTTGGTCTTCAAGGCGCCGTTGGCGGTAGAGAACCTCTTCGAGGAGCCGTCTCACCGAGCCCATGATGTCCGCAACGAGGCCGATGAGGACGATCTGGAAACCGACGATCAGTAAGGCCCCCGCGGCGATCACCGACTGCACGTGCCCGCGACCCTCTCCGATCCAAACGAAGTAGCCATAGCGAGCAGAGAGGAGGAGGCCGGCGGCCAAGAAAACCGCACCGATGTAGCTGAATATCTTGAGCGGCTCGTACATCGCGTAGATTCGCACGATGGTCGCAGCGGAACGCTTGACGTAGTTCCAATCGCTGGAGATGAGTCGGCTGGGTCGCGTTGGTCGCGGCGTAATGCGTATCTGCTCAATGGCCATTCGTTTCTTGCCCGCCTGAATGATGGTCTCGAGCGTGTAGGTGTAATCGGAAATCACGTTCAGTCGTTGCGCCGCGTTTCGGGAGAAGGCTCGGAACCCGCTGGTCGTATCGGGAACTTTGGTGCCCGATACTTGTCGAACCACCCAGCTACCGATGGCCTGGAGTTTTTTCTTGGTGAAGGAGAAGTGCTCCACGTTCCCTACCTCGCGGTCTCCGATCACCATCTCGGCCCGGCCCTCGAGGATTGGTGCGATCAATCTCGGGATCTCGGAACCTGGATACTGGTTGTCTCCATCGGTATTAACGATGATGTTTGCTCCCAAGCGGAGGGAGGCATCGATTCCGGCCTTGAAAGTAGCCGCGAGGCCTCGGTTTCGCTCGAAGTGTATGACGTGGTCCGCTCCATGTTGCGCGGCGATTTCCGGCGAGCCGTCGGTGGAACCGTCGTCGACGACCAGAATTTCAACCTCGTCCACTCCGGCGATGCGCCGCGGAATTTCCGCGAGCGTCATGGGAAGCGAGTCGGCTTCGTTCAGGCACGGAATTTGGACAATTAGCTTCATGACCGCTTTACTAATCTACACGTTGAAGCGGAAGATGACCACGTCGCCGTCCGCCAGCGGATAGTCTTTGCCTTCCAATCGAAGGATCCCTTTGTCACGGCACGCGTTCCAGGTGCCTTCTTCCCTCAGTGCCTCATAGTGCACGACCTCGGCCCGAATGAAGCCACGCTCCATGTCGCTATGGATGGTGCCCGCCGCAACTGACGCGGCTGTGCTGCGGGTAATGACCCATGCTCGCGATTCCTTCTCACCAGTCGTGTAAAAGGTGATCATTCCCAAAAGCTCGAAAGCCGCCGACACGATACGCTCGATGGTGTCCTCGGCCAGTCCCAGGCTCTCGCGAAAAGCTAGCGCATCCTCAGGGGAGAGCTCGGCCATCTCCGCTTCGATCTTCGCAGAGGCGTAGGCCAAGCGAACCTCGGGCGCTTCCATCCAGCGACTGAGCCCCAGTTTTTCGGGCAACTCGTCCCGCGCCGCCGCATCGTCCTCGCCGACGTTCAAGAGCAACAAGAGTGGTTTCGTAGTGAGCAATGCATAGCCACGAAGTCGAGTCTGATCCTCCTCGGAAAGAACGCCTCGCAAAGGAGTGCCATCGGCCAGATTCGCCCGCGCGCGCTCGAGAGCTTCCTGCTCGCGCCGATCGACTTTCTTCCCTTTCCCAGAATCGGATTGCAGTCGCTCGAGTCTCTTCTCCACCAGTGCCAAGTCGGCTAGCGTGAGCTCGAGCTCCACCATTTCGAGATCGCGAGCCGGGTCTACCGAACCCTCGGGGTGAGCCACCGACGGGTCCTCGAAGGCGCGGGCGACATGAACCAGCACGTCGACCGAGCGTAGAGCGGGCAGGTCCAGCTTCTCCTGGGATTCGCCTTTCACCAGGCCAGGAACCAACACGAAATGGATCGTTGCCGGGGTGATCTTCCTTGAGTCATGCAGCCGATTCAACTCGTCGAGCCGTTCATCAGGGATCTTGAGAACGCCGAGCTGGGCTTCCCGGCCCGAACCGGCGGCCACCTGCGTCAAGAGGGAAAAGAGGGTTCGTCGGCCGGAGCCTGCGAGTCCAAGAATGCCTGCTTTCATTGGGGGGGATCTTACTATAGAGCCTCTATCAAAGACCTAATCACCGGCTTCAGATTAGTCGCGCCCTCGCTCCTCAATTAGTGTCGCGGGGCCCCACCCCCAAGCCTCATGCTTCGTCGAATCGTCCGCTTTGGGGCTACTTCGAAGGAATCAGATGTCCCGATATCACTTCGAGGTTACTCACCCCCGGATAATTCGCGGCCGCGCGACGGGGGCGTCCATTTTGGCGTAGGGAATACCCCATATCGCCGTAACTCCTTGTTAATTAAAGCTTGACAAGGAAGGCGTGTCTACCTTAGGATTTTAAGTGGAGTAAAGTGGAACAAAGTGGTCTAGGGGTCTCTGTCTAAGTTAGGATTGTACCCGATCCTTGGCGGAATTTGACCTCGACATTAGGAGGTCTCGGTGCTCCGGGGAAATCATCCTGCCCGTGTCGATGACAAGGGTCGGATAAAGATACCTAACGGGTTTCTTCAACTTCTGGAGGCGAACTTCGGGGTGGAGGTGTTTATCACCAGCCTCACGGGCGACAGCGTGCGCGTGTACCCCATGGAAGTGTGGATCGAACTGGAGCGAAAACTGGAAGCGATCCCTGGGTTGCACCCTTCGAAGGCTCGCTTTCTCGATCGCGTGCATTTCTTCGGACAGGCGACGTCGCGGGACAGACAAGGAAGACTGCTTATCCCAGGTCTACTGCGGGAGGCGGCCGACATGAAGGGCCCGGTCGACGTACTCGGCAAGTACGACTTTCTCGAGGTTTGGAACCACGAGCGGTTCTTGGAAAAACTGAAGAACGACCCGCTGACAGAAGACGACAGCCATCGATTGGCAGAGTTCGGAATCTAGATGCTCTTGGTGCAGGAGGAAAGGGAAGTGATGCCCTTGGAGTATCCGCATCGATCGGTACTCGTGGCCGAGGTGCTTGCCCAGCTCGACCCTCATCAGGACGGAGTCGTCGTCGATGCCACGCTCGGCGCCGGGGGTCACGCGGAAGCGATCCTGGAAGCGTCTTCGCCGTCGGGCCGGTTGCTGGGACTGGATCGCGACGAAGCGGCCCTAACGGTAGCGGGCGCGCGACTGCATCGCTTCGGCGACCGAGTACGGTTGCGTCAGGGTTCGTTCGCCGATCTATCCGAACATCTCGATAGGGAATCTTTCACGAACGTGAATGGCATCGTAGCCGATCTCGGCCTTTCCAGCGCCCAGCTGGATGATGGCGAACGCGGTTTCGCTTTCTCCTCGGAGGGTCCGCTCGACATGAGATTCGACCAGAGCGCGGGAGAAACCGCGGCCGAGCTCATCAACCGACTCGACGAGGAAGAGCTCGCCGATCTTATTTTCAATTTCGGAGAGGAACGAAAGTCACGCGCCATCGCACGCCGTATCGTTCAGCGGCGGCCGATTCATAGCACTGCGGAACTGCGTCGGGCAGTGCATTCTGTTCTGGGTCCGGCGCGCCGTCGTGGCATCGACCCGGCGACCCGCACCTTCCAGGCCCTCCGAATCGCTGTGAACCATGAGTTAGAGGCACTCGATGCGTTCCTCGAGACCGCTGCGGAGCGACTCGCGCCGCGTGGCCGCTTAGTAATTATCTCTTACCATTCGCTAGAAGACCGAGCCGTGAAGTGGGCATTCAGAGAAAAGAAAGACTCCGAGAGCTTTCGCGTGTTGACTCGCAAACCGATTCGTGCCGGCGAAGTCGAGATTGCAGAGAACCGCCGCGCACGGAGCGCCAAGCTTCGAGCGCTCGAACGAACGAGCGTCTTGACATGACTAATCGTCGCTATCAAGTCAGTAGGCGAGTAGCCAACGAACAGTTGGTGCGGCAGGTCGACCGGGAACGCAACAAACAACTCGTAATGGTCACGATCACCGGACTCTTCTTGGCCGCCGCCGTCCTGGCATACGGTTGGCAGCATTTCGAAATGATTCGAAACGGCTACCGGATGGAAGAGCAGAAGCGTGAGCGGGAGTACCTCGTCAAGATTCAACGACAACTCTCGCTCGAGAGGGCGTCGCTGGTCTCACCGGATCGCATCGAGACCATCGCGACTCGCGACTTGAGGATGGTACCGCCATCCGACAACCAAGTTGTGGTCATCGAGCCTTACCGTGTCCGAGAAGAGAGTACGCCCGAGGAGTAGGAGTGGACCGTAACCGCAATTTGGCCCGCGCTCGCTTCAGAGTCACGTTGCTCGCTCTATTGAGCACGCTTTGGGTGAGTGGGCTGGTCGGTCGGTTGGCGTATTTGCAGATTTATGCGCGCCATAGTCTTCAGGAGCGAGCCGAGATTCAGCAGCAACACACGATGAAGATCGATCCCACGCGGGGAACGATCTACGACCGCAATGTGCGGCTACTCGCCGTGAGTGTGGATGTGGAGTCGGTTTATGCGGTACCACGAGCGATCGAAGATCCCGGTGCTACCGCGAACCGATTAGGCAGCTGCTTGAGCCTGGACATCGGAGAGCTATCCGCGCGTCTGGCGAGCGACAAGAGTTTCCTCTGGGTCGATCGAAAAGTGGATCCCGCCACCGCCGACTGCGTTCGTGGACTCGGTCTCTCAGGTGTGCACTTCCTTCCCGAGACCCGTCGCTTCTATCCGAAACGCCGTCTTGCGGCCCACGTTTTGGGTTATGTGGGAATGGACAACGAAGGCATGAGCGGCGTCGAGTACGCTTTCGAGAAGGAGATTCGGGGAGAGGACGGACGGCAAATCATTTGGAGCGACGCCCGAAACCGGCCCGCCGCCAGCCGTGTGGAGAAGCTCCCCCAGCCGGGTCGAAACATTTATCTGACCATCAATGAAACGCTCCAGTACGTGGCCGAGACCGAATTGGAGGCAGCGGTCGATGAAAGTGGGTCAAAGGGTGGGTTGGCTATTCTGTTGCGTCCCGAGACCGGTGAGATCCTAGCCATGGCCGCAGTGCCGGGATTCAATCCGAACCGCTACGGGGATTTTCATCCGAGCACTTGGCGCAATCGCTCGGTGACCGACGCCTATGAGCCCGGGTCTACGTTCAAGATCATCACTGCCGCTGCCGCCCTCGAAGAAGGCGTGGTGACCGAGGACGAACGGATCGACTGTGGGCGGGGATCGATCGAGATCGGCGAACGCCTCATTCGCGACCATCAGGTGTTCGACGTTCTCACTTTCCGTGAGGTCCTCGAACGGTCGAGCAACGTCGGGATGATTCGGATCGGCCAGCGCTTGGGGCGGGAGCGACTCGAGGCGTATGTGCGAGCCTTCGGCTTCGGCGAACCGACAGGGGTTGGGCTTTCAGCGGAGAGCCGGGGAATTCTTCGCGACGTCTCGGAGTGGTGGCCGGTCACAGTCGCAGCCATCTCGTTCGGGCAGGAGATCGCGGTGACGCCGCTTCAGATGGTGACTGCGGTCAACGCGGTTGCCGCCTCCGGCTACTTGATGCGCCCTATTTTGGTCAAGGAGATCCGCTCGCCTCGCAACGAAGCCCTGACTAGCGCAGCTCCTTTGCCGGTGCGCCGGGTCGTCAGCATGGAGACCGCGGCTCGACTCAGCGACATCTTGGTCGGGGCGGTCGAGCGAGGCACCGGCAGGCGCGCCGCTGTTCCCGGCTACACCGTGGCGGGAAAGACGGGAACCGCTCAGAAAGCCGCGCCGGAAGGAGGCTATTCGAAGACGGATTTTGTCGCCTCCTTTGTTGGGTTCGCTCCGGCTGGCGCTCCCGAACTCACCGCCCTCGTTTTGCTGGACTCGCCAACCGGAGATCATTCAGGGAGCCGCGCCGCGGGCGTCTTTGCGCGCATCGTGGAGAGAAGCCTCCGTTACTTGGGTGTTCCGCCGGATGTGCCGAGGGAGGAGGAGGGTGCTCGTTCCATCAAATTGGCCTCGCGTTGGCCGCGGCAGGAACGACTGGAAAAAACAAACGGCGGGTCGGGGGCGCGTTCCATCCCGGTGGCTCGTGCAGCGTTTGGACCCCGGGTGTCGGCCACGATAAGAATGCCCTCCCTGGCGGGACTTCCGGCGCGCGACGCGGTGGCTCGCCTGATCGCCGCCAATTTGTCTCCCGCTCTCATGGGCTCGGGGTGGGTCATCGATCAGGATCCTCCGGCCGGATCGCCGATGGACCCCGGCTCACGGTGTCTGGTGTTTCTTGGAGGCCGCAACCAATGACCCTGGGGGATCTTCTGTCGAACATTCCTGTCGAGGAGTTGCGGGGGACCGTCACGTCTGACGTCAAAGGTGTGACCGTCGACTCGCGGGCCGTCGAGCCGGGCTTCGTCTTCGTTGCAATCGCTGGTCAGACGACCGATGGCCATCGTTACATCGGTGACGCAATCAAGCGAGGCGCGATCGCGGTGGTCAGTGAGAACACCCCGGGACAGGATGGGCTCGTGTGGGTGCGCACTTCTGACGCCCGCCGCGCGGCAGGTTTGCTGGCGGCGAGTTTCCTCGGCCAACCATCGCGGCAGCTGAACCTAGTTGGCGTGACCGGTACGAACGGCAAGACCACGACCGCTTTTTTGTTGGATGTCGTCTTTCAGAGTTTAGCCCCCCCGTCGGCGATGATGGGAACGGTCGTGCACAGGGTGGGCTCGGTGAGCAAGCCGGCTCGACACACCACTCCCGAATCCCCTGAGCTCCAGTCTTTTCTGAGGAGCTCCGTTGAAGAGGGTTGCCGTTTCGGAGTCCTGGAGGTCTCCTCGCACGGGTTGGCGCTCTGGCGTCTAGAAGGTACCGAGTTCGAGTGTGCGGTCTTCACGAACTTGAGCCGAGATCACCTCGACTTTCACCGCGACATGGAAGACTACTTCGCAGCCAAACGAACGCTCTTCGAGCACCATCTTCGACCGGCGGGGACCGCGGTGGTAGGGCTCGATGATGGCTATGGCCGCCGTTTGGTCGAGTCTCTCAACCATCGCTCGACCCTCACCTACGGCTATGTAGCCGAGGCCGATCTGCGTGTCGAAACCGTAGAAGCGGACTTCGACGGACTTCGTCTCCGATTCAATGACCGCGGAACCGCGCGAGAGATCGAGAGCCAGTTGGTGGGCCGTCACAATGTGTTGAACCTCTTGGCCGCCTACGGGGCGGCCATAGCATTGGGTCTCGACGCGACCGATATTTTGAAGGCGCTGGCCCAAATCGAGGGCGTACCAGGGCGTTACGAGAAGATCGAAGCCGGGCAGGCTTTTCACGTCGTCGTGGACTATGCCCATACCGATGACGCCTTGCGCAACATCTTAGAGACGACCCGGGCCCTGCCACACTCCAAAGTCCGAACGGTCTTCGGGTGCGGCGGCGATCGCGATCGCTCGAAGCGGCCGTTGATGGGGGCAGTTGCCGCGCGCCTCTCGGATCTAGTTGTTTTGACTTCCGACAATCCGAGAAGCGAAGACCCGGATGCCATTATTCGAGAGATCGAGCTGGGCACCAAGGGACCCCAGTGTCAGGCAGAGGTCAGGGTGGAGCCCGATCGCCGCAAGGCCATCGCGCTCGCTCTCTCTTTGAGTGAGCCGGAGGATGTGGTCTTGGTGGCGGGAAAGGGACATGAACCCTATCAGGTTATCGGCGAACGCATGATTCCGTTCGACGACAGACAGGTGGTACGGGAGATCTTGACTCGACGTATGCAGCCGTTGAATAGCCACTAACGGGCCGGAGGCCCGTCGGCCAGAGAGCCTTCAGCTGCCGCGCAGCCGCGAAGTCGGCGGAGCGGCTAGCGGCCGAGCGAGGAGCGAGGGCGCGACTGAGTGAAGTTAGCGAAGCATGAGGCGTATTAAGGCAGCTTATTGAATCTAACGGCAGGACAAGTGGTTTCGTACTTGGGAGGAAAGCTTACGTCCGGTTCGGCAGAGACTCGAATCGAGTCGATCTCCATCGACTCGCGAACGGTCGAGCGAGGCGATCTGTTCTTCGCCATCGTGGGCCCGCATTTCGATGGGCATCAGTTCGTCCGCCAAGCTCTCGAGCGGGGCGCGGTGGGTGCGGTGGTGTCGAAGCCACGAAGGGTGGGTGAGGGAAGCGAAACGGGAATTGAGATTCGCGTCGAGGACACCGCTGCCGCGCTCCAAGTTTTGGCCAAGGCGGTGCGTCAGTCGGCGGGGGTCAAGGTGGTCGCCATCACTGGAAGCGTGGGCAAAACGACAGCCAAAGAAGCGACCGCCGCCGCTCTGGGAGCCCGATTTCGAGTGCTGAAGTCGGCGGGGAATCTGAATAACTTGTACGGTCTTCCGCTCTCGATTCTGAAGTTGAATAGAGAAGAAGTGGCAGTTTTGGAAATGGGAATGTCAGCGCCAGGCGAGATCGCAAGCCTCACCGAGATCGCCAGACCGGATGTGGGAGTGCTGTTGAACGTGGCAGAGGTTCACCGCGAGTTCTTTCCTTCTCTCGAAGCTATCGCTAGGGCGAAGGGAGAACTCTTCGATGGTCTCGCCGGAGAGGCGGTGGCCGTAGTAAACGCCGACGATCCGTTGGTCCTCGAAGAAGCTCGCCGGTTCTCTGGAAGACAGATTAGTTTCGGAATCGGAGCAAAAGCCGAGCTACGTGCCCGGGAGCTCGTTCGAACGTCGAATGGCATGAAGTTCATCGCCGAGCTCGAGGATCCGGTGGGTGAATATCCCAAGCAACGAACGAACGTGGTGGCTCCCCTTTTCGGAAAGCACAACGTCTACAATTTGCTCGCCGCGCTTGCCGCTTCCTGGGCACTTGGATTGTCATTGGAGGAGGCGGCAGAGAAACTGCGGAATCTACAGCCGCCAGCGCGTCGAGGTGAGCGAATCCACTTTGGAGACGGGCCTCTCGTCATCGACGAAACCTACAACTCGAATCCTGTAGCGGTGGAGGCGGCACTCGCTTCTTTGATGGAGGAAAAGGCTTCGCGACACATCGCGGTACTCGGGGACATGCTCGAGCTCGGGGATCGCACCGAGGCGCTCCATCTTGACTGCGGTCGCTATGTCGCCGAAAGCAACGTGTCTCTCCTCATTGGTGTCGGTCCGCTGGGGGCGACCCTCGTCGAAGGCGCGCGGCGCGCCGGTATGCTGGAGGACGCTCTTTTCACCGCTGGCGATGCCCTGGAAGCCGGCGAGCTTCTGGCCGACCTGGCTTCTCGTGAGGACGCGGTCTTGTTCAAAGCGTCGCGCGGGGTGGCTCTCGAGGAAGCCATCACAGCACTGCGAAAGCGATATCCGGCGGAGTCGGTCTGATGCTCTTTCATTTCCTCTATCCGCTCCACACCGAGTACAGCGTCTTCAACGTATTCCGGTATGTGACGTTCCGCACTGCGTGTGCCACGTTGACTGCGCTTCTCATCAGTTTTCTGATGGGGCCATGGCTCATCAGGCGGTTGGGGCACTTTCAGATCGGTGAACGCATTCGGGAGGAAGGGCCGGAACACCACCAGGTCAAGGCGGGCACTCCCACGATGGGAGGTCTGCTGATCCTGTCCGCGATCGTGATCCCAACGCTTCTATGGGCGGATCTCAGAAACACCTTCGTCTGGATCGCCTTGGCGACGACAGTCGGTTACGCCACGATCGGTCTAGCGGACGACCTCCTAAAGCTTCGCCGCAAACGATCCCGTGGGCTGGCCGCACGATGGAAGCTCGTATTGCAGGTCGCGGTGGCTCTTGCGCTAGCGGGCTATTTGTTGCAGCTTTCCTATCGAGGCTCTTACAGCACGGAGTTGTTGTTTCCCTTCTTCAAGGACGTGAGGCCCGACCTGTCCTGGGCATTCGTGCCGTTCGCCGTTTTGGTACTCGTAGCGGCTTCCAATGCCGTCAATTTCACCGACGGTCTCGACGGGTTGGCGGTCGGAAGCGTCTTGATCGCAGCGGCCACCTACACCACGTTGACCTACGTGACCGGTCACGCCCAGTTCTCGGCCTACCTAGATTTGATTCATATCCCGCGAATTTGGGAGCTCACCATCTTCGGCGGGGCGATGATCGGGGCGAGCCTCGGGTTCTTGTGGTTCAACTGCTACCCGGCGCAGGTGTTTATGGGTGACGTGGGCTCGCTGGCCTTGGGTGGGGCGATCGGAACTGTGGCCCTGCTGATCAAACAAGAACTTTTGTTGATTCTGGTGGGGGGATTGTTCGTGGTCGAGACGCTATCGGTGATCCTCCAAGTGACGTCGTTTCAGTTGACCGGCAAGCGGGTATTTCGTATGGCGCCTTTGCACCATCACTTCGAGCTCATGGGGTGGAAGGAGCCGAAGATCATCATCCGGTTTTGGATCGTTGCGATCATTTTCGCGTTGGCCAGCCTAACGACTTTGAAGATTCGGTAGATGCGTGGACAGCACAGAAAAAATAGGGGGAGGGCGCTATCGGGGACGCCGCGTGCTCGTCATCGGACTCGCCCGCAGCGGGCTCGCGGCGGTGGATTTTCTCCTCCGTCACGGTGCTCAAGTACGGGCAAACGATCGGAAGCCTATGGAGGAGCTATCCCCGCGAGTGGCGGAGCTCGCCGAGCTGGGTGTCGATCTGGTCACCGGCTCTCATCCCGCAGGCCTGGTGAGAGATATCGATTTGGTCGTTCTCAGTCCCGGTGTTCCCGCGGATGTCGACCCGTTGAAGGAAGCAAGAGAGCAGGGAGTGCCCATTTGGGGAGAGTTGGAGCTGGCTATTCGAGAGATCGAAGGACGGGTGGTGGCGGTGACCGGCACCAAGGGCAAGTCGACCACCGCCACGCTCATTGCGGACATTTTGAAGCGAGACGGCCGGCCGGTCGTGTTGGGCGGAAACATCGGGCAGCCGCTCATCAGTCTAGTGGAAAAGGCGAAAAAAGATTCATCCGTAGTGGTAGAGGTCTCGAGCTTTCAGCTAGAAATGACAGAGAGCTTTCGTCCAAGTGTCGCGGTACTTCTCAATGTGACGCCCGACCATCTGGACAGGCACGCATCTTTCGAAGCGTACCGCGAGGCCAAGGAGCGTATCTTCGCCAATCAGGAGCAGGAAGATTGGGCCGTAATCTACGGCGGCAATCGCCTGACTATGGATATGGGCTCTAGAAGTCGATCGCAGAAAATCTATTACAGTCTCGATTGCATGGGCGACAAGGTGCCCCACGTCTGCGTTAGGGAGGGGTGGATCGTAAGGCACGAGGACGCATTCACCAGCGAGTGGATACCGCTGGAGAGCATTCCTCTCCCTGGCGAGCACAACGTGGAGAACGTGATGGCGGCCGCCGCCGCGGTGGCAACCCTCGGGGTTCAGGCCGAAACGGTGAGGGACGCGGTGGCCAACTTTCCGGGCATCCCGCACGCCCTCGAGAGGGTCGGCGAGATTGCAGGGGTTTCGTTTTACGACGACTCGAAAGCCACCAACGTGGCGGCGGCGCACGCCGCGATCGCGAGTTTCGACGAAGGTGTGATCTTGGTTTTGGGTGGACGTTCCAAGGGTGCCGATTTCGAGGCGTTGCTCGACGACGTCGGGGGGAAGGTCAAGCTAGTGCTGGCTCTCGGCGAAGCGAAAGAGCAGATTGCGGGAGTGTTGGGTGCAAAAGTCCCGGTAGTGCTTTGCACCGAGTTGCGTGAGGTAGTGGAGCGAGCCTTCGAGCACTCGGAGCCGGGAGATACCGTGCTCTTCTCTCCCGCCTGCGCGAGCTTCGATATGTTCGCCGATTACGCCGAGCGAGGCCGACTCTTTAGAGAAGAAGTAGAGAAGCTCAAGAAGAAGAAACGCCCCGATAGGGGGAAGAGTAAATGACGGCCCGTCAGGGCCTCCGGCCGGGGAGCCCTCAGCCGTCGCGGAGGCGCGCAGCCGCCGGAGGGACAAGCCTGGGGGTGGGGCCCCGCGCCACTAGTAGAAAAACCGAGCACTAATTAATGGCCAAGAAACTCTCAGCGGATCGAACGCTATTCATCGTCACCATTGGATTGGTGTCGTTCGGTCTGGCCATGCTCTACAGCGCCTCGGCGGTCGTTGCCGACGCGGCGCATCGAGGTTCCTACTTCTTTCTCATCAAACAGCTCATTTGTGCGGCGTTGGGGCTGGCGGTCATGGCAGTGTTGATGAAGTTGGACTACCGCCGGCTTCGGCAGCCGCTCCTGGTTTACGGTTTTCTGCTCTTGACCGTGGGTTTTCTCATTGCGGTGCTCTTTTCTCCGCCACTCAAGAACGCACACCGATGGCTTCGCTTTGGCTTGCTTTCGTTTCAACCTTCGGAGATGGTGAAGTTGTCGCTGATTTTGACGGTGGCCTACCTACTTGATCAGAAGCGCGAGCGGATCGACGATTTCTTTGGCGGGCTCTTTCTTCCTTTGGTCGTTACCGGGTTTCTGGCCTTTCTGGTTCTCATCGAACCGGACTTCGGCACCGCCGCGTGCCTGGCGTTCGTGAGTTTCTGCCTTTTCTTCGTGGCCGGAGCCCCCTTTCGTTATCTGGCAGGACTCGGTATGGCGGTCGCGCCGCTGATGTACCTCTTGATCGTCCGCGTGGACTATCGTCGAGAGCGACTGCTTACTTTTATCGATCCATTCGAAGATCCGTTGGGTCGGGGTTTTCAAATCATCCAGTCTCTCATTGCGGTCGGCACGGGCGGTATTCTGGGTGCTGGTTTCATGCGGAGCCGTCAGAAGCTGTTCTATCTACCCGAGCCGCATACCGACTTCATCTATTCGGTGATCGGTGAAGAGTTGGGTTTCATCGGGGCGGTGGCGGTACTGGGTGCCTTCGTGGTGTTGCTGTGGCGAGGTGTCGTCATCGCGCGCCGGGCACCGGATCTTTTCGGAACTCTGTTGGCGAGCGGATTGACCGCCCTGATCGTGGGGCAAGCGCTCATGAACATGGGAGTGTCCTTGGGGATGCTTCCCACCACAGGAATACCTCTGCCTTTTATTTCGGCGGGTGGATCTTCCTTGGTGACATCGTTGGCGGCAGTCGGGCTGCTGCTGGGCATTTCCCAGCATGCGAGGTAAAGGTTGTCGAGTAGCCGAAATGGCCTGCGGTTGTTGGTGGCGGCAGGCGGAACCGGGGGGCATCTCTACCCGGCCCTTGCGGTGGCTCGAGAGCTCAAGCAGCGGGATGCGGAGTCGGAAGTGATCTTCGCGGGTACGAGGCGTGGACTCGAGGGGAAGGTGGTTCCCCAAGCCGGCTACGCGCTCGAGATATTGAACGTGGATCCGCTTCGCGGAGGCTCGCTCTTTCGAAAGTTGAAGGGTTTGTTGCAGATTGGCCCAGCGATGTTCGAATCATTGCGCTTACTCCGACGCGTCCACCCTCACGTCGTGATGGGGGTAGGCGGATACGTTTCTGGCCCCCTACTAGCGGTCGCCGCGGTTTCGGGAGTGCCAACACTCATCCTGGAGCCGAATGCGGAGCCGGGGTTGACCAATCGATGGCTATCGCCTTGGGTGGACGCGGCCGCTCTCGCTTGGGATGAGACCGGGCGTTTTTTCCGCGGGAAGGGGTTCGTCTCTGGCAATCCCGTTCGCGAGGAGATCACGCGTGTCGGCTCGCGTCCGCCAGGCGAAGTGATGCACCTGTTGATCTTCGGAGGAAGCCAAGGCTCCCTCGCGCTCAACCGCGCCATGATCGAAGCGCTCCCTCACATTCGGTCCCATCGGGACCTGTTGCGGATCACGCATCAGACCGGGGAGGCGGGGCTTGCGTGGGTACGAACGGCCTACCAAGAAGAGGGATGGACTGCTCGCGTCGAAGCCTATTTGGACGCGATGGCGAAGGAATACGGAGACTGTGATTTGGTCGTGTCTCGGGCGGGGGCGACGACGTGTGCGGAATTGGCCGCCGCAGGGCGGGGGGCGATCTTGGTTCCCCTGCCGCTCGCCGGAGACCATCAGCGAGCGAACGCCGAGGCCATGGCGCGAGCAGGCGCGGCCCGAATGGTTCTACAAGAAGGGCCCACCGGCGAGAGTCTGGCCCACGCCATTCTCGATCTCTTGGAAGATCGCGCTGGTCGCCAACGAATGGCGGCGGCCGCGAAAAAATTGGCGCGGCCGGAAGCGGCCGGCGTGATCGTCGACCGCCTGGTGGAACTGGCCCACGAAAGTACGAGGGAGGAGGCGGCGTGAGTGCACCGTTGTTCTCCCAAAAGACCCGGATCCATTTCGTGGGCGTAGGGGGAATCGGGATGAGTGGGCTAGCCGAGGTGCTCGTGAACCTCGGCTACCCGGTGAGCGGTTCTGACTTGCGCAAAGGCGCCGTGGTCGAGCGGCTTCAATCGATGGGAGTCAAGTTTTTCGAGAAGCATCGCAAGGATCATGTGCCGGGCTCTGACGTGGTGGTCGTCTCGTCCGCCGTACGTTCCGATAATCCAGAGCTCGAAGAGGCGAGGCGACTTCAAATCCCGATTATTCCGCGCGCCGAGATGCTGGCGGAGTTGATGCGGTTGAAATACGGCATCGCGGTGGCCGGCTCCCATGGAAAGACGTCGACGACTTCGATGATCTCGGTGCTAATGGATCGCGCCGGTCTGGATCCGACCATGGTGATCGGCGGTCGGCTGGGGATTTTGGGAAGTAACGCCAAGCTAGGTCGCTCGGATTTCATGGTCGTAGAAGCGGACGAGTCTGATCGCAGTTTCTTGCACCTTTCCCCGGTGGCGGCGGTGGTCACCGGAATCGATCGTGAACACCTCGAGGCCTATCGCGACATGGAGGATCTAAAGGACGCATTCGTAGATTTCGCGAACAAGGTCCCCTTTTACGGCGCGTCTCTATTGTGTCTGGATGATGAGCGCGTGCAGGACATTTTGCCCCGCATCAAGAGACGCTACGTGACGTACGGGTTCTCGACGCAAGCGGACATCACCGCAGACTCGATCAATCTGTCGGGCACGAATTCTTGCTATCGGTTGAAGATCCGTGGCCAGGAGATGGGCTCGATCAAGCTTCGCGTTCCGGGGCGGCACAACGCCTTGAACAGCCTTGCAGCCGTTGGTGTGGGGCTAGAGTTAGGCATCTCGGTCGAGGGCATCAGTGCCGGGCTCGAATCCTTCTCGGGAGTCGATCGGAGGTTCCAGGTCAAAGGCGACCATGGGGGGATTCTAGTGGTGGACGATTACGGTCACCATCCAACGGAGATACGAGCCAGCTTGGCTACTGCAAAAGAAGCGTTCGGGCGTCGGACGGTTGTGGTGTTTCAGCCCCACCGTTATTCGCGGGTGAAAGAGCTATTCGATGATTTTTGCCGAGCCTTTCATCAGGCTGATCTCTTGTTGGTGACCGAGATCTATCCCGCCGGAGAGGATCCGTTACCGGGCGTAACCGGTCAACGGCTTGCCGACGGTATCAAAGTGCATGGCCACCGCGATGTCCGCTTCGTGGGAGACATTCAGACGGTTCCCCAAATCTTGAAGGACCAGCTTCGAGAAGGTGACCTGGTCATGACGCTAGGAGCGGGCAGCGTCACATCGCTCTCTGACGAGCTGGCGGAGATGATTCGTGAACGTGACTGAGTATCCGGTCGTCCAGTTGGTCACTGCCTTCAAGGAGGCAGGGGTGCGTTTTCGGCAGGAAGAACCCTTGGCTCGCTATACGACCGTCGGCTTGGGAGGGCCGGCAGAGGTGTTGGCATTCCCTGCTTCGACGGAAGAGTTGCTGTCCGCCGTTCGTTTGGCCAATGAGCTCAAGGTTCCCGCACGAGTGTTGGGAGGGGGCAGCAACCTTTTGGTGAGCGACGCAGGCGTTCGCGGAGTCGTCATTCACACGGGAGCGATGAAGATCGTCGGTTTTAGAGACAAAGGGGAAGTCGAGGCCGAAGCCGGCGCTCATTTTCCTGGGTTGGTAAGGGCTGCCGTGTCGCGAGGGCTACGCGGTCTCGAAGGTGGAGTCGGTATTCCTGGTTCGGTGGGGGGTGTCCTGGCAATGAATGCGGGAGCCTTCGGGTTTTCCATCGGCCAGTGGGTCGAGCACGTCACGGTCATCGACCCACGAGGAGAGAAGTTGGAGCTGTCGCGGCAGCAGATCGACTTTCGCTATCGTCATTCTTCTTTCGGAGACGAGCTCGTTGTGGCGAGATGCCGAGTGAAGCTAGCGGAGGATGATCCGCGCGCCATTCGTGCGGACATGGAAAAACAGCTGGCGGATCGCAAGACAAGCCAACCGGTCGGGGTGAAGAGCGCCGGCTGTATTTTCAAGAACCCGTTGGGCGATTCGGCCGGCCGGCTCATCGACAGCTTGGGATTGAAAGGACGGCGGGTGGGAGGCGCCCGAGTTTCCGAGGTCCATGCGAACTTTTTTGTTCACGACGGCAGGGCGACGACGGCAGACGTCCTGGCCCTCATCGAGGAGATCAAGGAGAAGGTTCATCAAGCTACCTCTATCGAGTTGGAAGAGGAGGTCCGGCAGTGGAGTTAGAGAAGCGAGCGAAGAGGAGTACGACTTCTTCCGAGCGCTTCTTGAGGAGGCGCGTCCGTCCTCGACGCGCTTCAAAAAGAGCGGTCTTGGTGGCGCTGCGATGGATGGGAGCGGTCACCGGGCTCGCGATTCTCGTCGCCGCGGGGTTTTGGACCGCCGCGGCGGCGGGGCGAGCTCCTGAGCTCGCGGTTAGCAGAATTCTTGTTGAAGGGAACGAACGGTTGGCGGAAGGGGAGATTCTGGAAGCGCTGGGGCTTCATCCTGGCTCGAATATCCTCTCGTTGGACCTCGATACTTTGAAGCAGAAACTGCTCCTTTCGGCGTGGGTGAAGGATGTGGAGCTGGCGCGGATTCTTCCCGCAACCCTTACTCTCAGGCTGGTGGAGCGCGTCCCGCTCGGAATCGCCGTTGTGGATCGTCTTTACCTGATTGATGCCGATGGCGTGTTCCTCGATGAGATGGGGCCCGGTTACGGAGACCTTGCGCTTCCGGTGGTCAGCGGACTCGCGGACGAGCGAGGCGAGTTGCTACCCGGTCGGCGGGAATTGGCGGGGCGGGTCCTTTCGGCATTGGCGGCCGATGAAAAACTTGAGGCGGCGGTCTCGGAGATCGACGTCTCGGGCGGAAAGGACTCCATCCAAGTCCTGCTTCGCCATCCGCGGCTCGCTATCATCGGAGGAGAGGCCGACTTGGCTTCTCGTCTCCGGCAAATCGTTCCACTTACGGAGGAGATTCAAAGCCGTTTTTTATCGGTTGACGCTGTGGACGTGCGCTTCGAGGGGCGGGTGTACTTACAACTCGCCGCCCAAGAAATGTCGGAGGACGTCGCGCTCGAGACGTCTGAGGATGTAGTCGAAGAGCTGGTCCCAGCTGGGGGGAGGTGATCGTCCTGACCAAGAAAGAGAGATACATCGTTGGCATCGACATCGGCACGGCTAAGGTGACCGCCATAGTCAGCGAGGTAACGGAAGAGGGTCGCCTGGAGATCATCGGTATTGGTTCCACCGAGTCCAAGGGTTTGCGCAAGGGGATGGTGATCAACCTTGAGCAGACCGTCGAGTCCATCAAGCGGGTGGTCGAGGAGGCGGAGCTCATGGCGGGGGTCGAGATCGAATCGGCTTACGTCGGCCTCGCCGGGGGACACATCAAGGGCTTCAACAGCCGAGCGGTGGTGGCAATCACAAGCAAGACCCGTGAGATCGGTAGGGAAGACGTCTACCGAGCCATCGAGGCTGCCAAAGCCATTCCCCTGCCGAGCGATCGAGAAATCGTCCACGTGCTGCCGCAAGAGTTCGTAGTGGATGGACACGACGGGATCTTCGATCCTACCGGGATGACCGGCAGCCGACTCGAGGCTAACGTGCACATCATCACAGCGAGCACGACCGCCACACAGAACATCGTGACCTGCGTGAATCGCGCCGGGATGGAGGTCATAGAGACGGTGCTGGAACAGCTGGCGGCAGCCGACGCATGCCTGACCGAAGACGAAAGGGAGCTCGGCGTCGCCTTGGTCGACATCGGTGGAGGAACGACCGATATCGCCATCTTCGACAAAGGGACCATCTGGCACACGTCGGTCTTACCGACCGGTGGGGACCACTTCACCAACGACGTTGCCGTTGGATTGCGCACCCCCATCTTGGAAGCGGAGAAGATCAAGAAGAAGTACGGTTGCGCCTTGGCGACGATGGTGTCGGAAGAGGACACCATCGAGGTGCCGAGTGTAGGCGGGCGGAAACCGCGCATCCTCGGACGCCAGATCTTGGCGGACATTCTTCAACCGCGAGCGGAAGAGATCTGCCACTTGGTGTTTCAAGAGATTCGTCGCGCCGGCTACGAGCGAGTCTTGAACTCGGGCGTGGTCATCACCGGCGGAAGCGCCTCCTTGGAGGGACTTCCCGAAGTGGCGGAGCGAATCTTCGACATGCCGATTCGTCGGGGGGTTCCGACCGGGATCGGTGGGCTGGTCGATGTCGTAGCCAGCCCGTCCTACGCAACCGGGGTGGGGTTGGTAATTTACGGGCTTAGAAGTAGGTCAAATCACCTCCTGCCTCGCGATATGGTGGGCACGCCACTGGGGCGGGTGGCGGCGCGAGTGCGCGAGTGGCTACATGCAATGTCAATGAGTTTTTGATTCCTCGAGGGAGGTGGGTGCATGATTCGTTTTGAAGACGACGATTTAGCGGCAGAGACACCGAAGGATTTCGCTTCTGAAGAAGACCTCGTCACCGGGGCCAGGATCAAGGTGATCGGAGTGGGCGGGGGAGGAGGCAACGCCGTGAATCGGATGATCGCTTCCCGCATCGGGGGGATCGAGTTCCTCTCGGCGAACACCGACGCGCAGGCACTCCGCACCAACCACGCCACGACCAAGATACAACTCGGGGAGAAGCTCACCAAGGGTCTGGGCTGCGGAGCGCAACCGGAGATCGGCCGACAGGCGGCGCTCGAGGATACGGAAAAGATCCTAGAGGCCCTCGAAGGAGCCGACATGGTGTTCATCACTGCCGGTCTGGGAGGCGGAACCGGAACCGGTGGCGCGCCCATCGTCGCCTCGCTGGCGAGTGAGCTGGGTGCGCTGACCGTGGCGGTGGTAACCAAGCCGTTCACATTCGAAGGCAAGCGTCGCATGGCGCAGGCCGATCAGGGGATCCGCGAGCTTCGCGACTGCGTCGATACACTCATCTGCATCCCGAACGACCGGCTACTCGCCACCGTGGAAAGAGACACCCCCCTGCCCGAAGCGTTCAGCGTTGCCGACGATGTCTTGAGGCAGGCAGTCCAGGGTATCTCCGACCTCATCACCGTGCCTGGGCTCATCAATCTGGACTTTGCCGACGTCAAGACCATCATGCGCGGCATGGGCGATGCGGTGATGGGCACCGGTGTTGCCAGCGGAGAGAATCGCGCCGTCGAAGCCGCCCAGAAAGCCATCTCGAGTCCGCTTCTCGAGGACACCTCGATCGACGGAGCCAAGGGTGTCATCATTAATATCACCGGCGGCGACGATCTGAGCCTCACCGAGGTGAACGAAGCGTCTTCGATCATTCATCAAGAGGCCGATGAGGACGCGGTCATCATCTTCGGCGCGGTCATGGAGCCCAAGATGGAAGGCAAGGTCAAGATCACCGTCATCGCCACCGGCTTCCCGAAGAACGAAAAGGCGGGCCGTTTGCAGCGCGCCACGACTCCGGTGGACATGCAGAACTACCAATCGGTGGTCCGCGAAGGTACCACCGGTGGTACCAGCTTCTACCGTCCCGGGAACGAAGAGAGCAATGTCGATAGTGCTCTCAACGCCGATTTGGACTTCGGTCCGGTGGAAGAGGATGAGGGGGAGGATCTCGACGTCCCGACTTTTTTGAGAAAGAAATAACCGCTCACGAGCTGCGGTTCTAGCTCACAAGCTGCGGCTGTGGGGCCCTGAGCTGCGGTTCTGCGGCATGAGCTGCGCTCTTGCCACGCCCTCACCTGGCTACTCTTTGACTTTTCAGTCCGTGCGGGTCTATTTTCACCACAATGATGGTGACTTACTTCCTTGTTACCCTCTCCCTTCCGCCTTCGCTGAAGCTTCGGCGGACCCGCCGAAGTTCTCTGGAAAAAAAGCGGACGAAGGCGGGCTGGGAGAGGGTGGCGTCAAGGCGTGTCGTGCTGTTATCGACGACGTCAGACGCCGGGTGAGGGGGCATGGCTCTCAGCGCGGGTGAGCGTCTCGCGGTCCCTACGAAATCCTCGCACCTTTGGGTGCGGGGGGAATGGGGGAAGTCTACAAGGCCAAAGACACGCGTCTCGACCGAACCGTCGCCATCAAGGTCCTTCCGTCTCACGTAGCCAGCCATCCCGAAGCCCGCGCCGTCTCGAGCCTGAACCATCCACACATCTGCACGCTTCACGACATCGGCAGCGAGAACGGCATCGACTTCATGGTCATGGAGCACATCGAGGGAGACACGCTCGCCGATCGGTTGAAGAAAGGAGCGCTGCCTCTAGATCAAGCCTTGAAGTATGGAACTGAGATCGCCGACGCTCTCGACAAAGCGCACCGTCAAGGTGTGGTTCATCGCGACTTGAAGCCCGGCAACATCATGGTGACGAAGTCCGGTGCGAAGCTTCTCGACTTCGGGCTAGCGAAGATGACGGCGGCGGAAACGAATGCCGGTGGCGTATCGGCCTTGCCCACTGAAGCGAAGCCTCTTACTCAGGAAGGCTCGATCTTGGGAACCTTCCAGTACATGGCCCCGGAGCAGCTCGAGGGGAAGGAAGCCGACGCACGGGCAGACCTCTTTGCGTTCGGAGCCGTCCTCTACGAGATGCTCACCGGGCGGAAGGCTTTCGAAGGAGAGAGTCAGGCGAGCCTCATCACCGCGATCATGAGCGCCGAGCCCGCGTCCATTTCCGGCCTCCAGCCTTTGACGCCCTTCGCTCTCGAGCGTCTCGTTCAGAGGTGCCTGGCGAAAGATCCCGAGGATCGCTGGCAGAGCGCGAGGGACTTGATGCTGGAGCTCGGATGGATTCGCGACAAGGGTGACGCAGACGTTTCGACGACGGCCCCGGCCGGAGCACGAAGCCGTGAGCGGCTCGCTTGGGTACTTGCCCTCTTGCTTGCTGCTGCCGTGGTTGGCGTTGCGGTTCATCGATTCACGCGCCCCGATGCCCCACCGGTGATCCGGCTCCGGACCGAGGCCGGCGAGCTCAGTGTCACCATGGGGCAGTTCGTGAAGATCACGCCCGATGGCAGGACCCTCGTCTATCGCGGCGAGCGGGACGGCGTCAGTCAGTTGTATCGACGCGCGCTCGACGAGATCGAAGGGACGCCGCTTCCCGGAACGGAAAATCCCAACAATCTCTTCGTTTCCCCAGACGGCCAGTGGGCCGGGTTCCTCCAGGTCGCGGATTTGCGCCTTAGGAAGGTGTCCCTTTCCGGCGGAGCTCCGGTGACGATCTCCGAGTTGCCTGTGGCCGCAAGGGGAGTGAGCTGGGGCGACGACGATACGATCATCTTCGGTTCTTCCGGCGGAGGGACGAGCGAAGTCGCGGTCCTTCCCCGTGAAAGCAACGAGCCGCGGGTCCTCCTCGAAGGGACGACGCCCCAGCTCACCGCGTCCGGCCATCTGGTCTATCAGCGAGAGGGCGGCCTCTGGGCGGTGCCGTTCGATTCCGATCGGTTGGAGATCAAAGGGACGCCCGCGCCGGTGGTCGAGGGCGTTCAGTTGACAGGCAACACCGCGGCACAGTTCGCACTTTCTCATGAGGGTACTCTCGTGTACGTGCCGCCCGATGTGGGCGCCGCCTTCCGACTGGTTGGGGTCGACCGAGAGGGTCGCGTGACGCCGCTCTCCAAGAACCTTGAAGCCGTCGAAGTGCTAAGATTATCCCCCGATGAGAGTCGCGTCGCTGTGGCGATCAACTCGCCGACGGCCGGCTTCGATTTGTGGCTCCATGATATCGAGCGTGGAACGCGCTCGCGCCTCACGGTCGATGGCGGCACCGCCGCGGTCTGGTCGCCCGGAGGCGATCGGATCGCTTTTGTTCACTATGCGATGGGCCTGCTCACCATCTCAGCCGATGGAAGCGGGGAGACAGAGGTCCTTTATCGGCGTGACCCCGGCGATCTCCTTTACCTCGCGCCATCCTCGTGGTCCCCGGATGGCCGTTTCCTGGCTCTGGCGACCCGTGGAGGAGATATCTTCGTGTTAGCGCTCGGTGGCGAGCCAGAACCCTTCCTTGCCACCGAGTTCGTTGAGCGAACCCCGATGTTCTCTCCCGACGGGCGTTTCCTCGCGTACGTCTCGGACGAGACGGGGCGGCACGAAGTCTACGTTCGGCCGTTCCCTGGCCCGGGAGGAAAGTGGGCCCTCTCGACCGACGGCGGTTCGTGGCCGGTTTGGTCCAAGGATGGAAGAGAGCTCTTCTACCGGGAGGGCGACCGGATCATGGCGGTTGCCATCCAAACGGAGCCCAAGTTCTCCGCGGATGCGCCCCGCGTCGTCCTCGACGTTGGATTCGCGGCAGAGCCCGCGTTCGACGTCTCTCGCGATGGAGAGCGCTTTCTCATGATTCAGCGGGACGCTAGCTCCAAGAGAAGCTTGGTGGTCGTCCTCAACTGGTTCGAGGAACTGAAGCGCCTCGCTCCAAAGTAAAAAAGATCAAATTTTCCCTTGACAAGATTCCCACAACAAGTTTTTTGATCTCCTTGTTGCCTCAGTAGTGCCACCTCTCGAGTGTGCGTTGACTGTCTAGTCAACGCGTAGAAGTCTTGAGACAAAAAGTTCGTCAAAGCAGATTCCTTTCGACTCGCGTCGTCTCAAGGTCAAGAAAAGTACGTTGTTATATTGGTGTCGAGAGGGGACGACACATGTTTAGCAAGAAATGGGCAAAGAAACAATGGAGCGATTTCGTGCCCGGGAGCCCGACCCTGTCTACGACTCGCTGGTCATGATGAAGAGCGGCTTGCCGTCGAACTTGTCGAAGATGGGTCGTAGTCGGTCGGTGTTGTAGTACTTTTCGACGTTCACGACCTTCTTCTCGCTGGTCACGATATCCAGCGGAACGCTGTCGTAACGCCCGTTTCGGACCGAGACCAACTTGCCGTCCACACCCCGAAGGACGAGATCCATCGCGAGGTTGCCGAAGGCCATCGGTACGATGGAGTCCATCGCGTCGGGGTTGCCGCAGCGCACGAGATAGCCCAGCCGCTGGTTGATCACGTTGATGCGGCGTCCCTTGTTGAATTTCGGCGAGAGTTCCTTCAGTCTTTCCGAAAGGACGTCGCCGACACCTCCCAGCTTCTTGTGGCCGTACTGATCCTTCTCTTCTTTGTCGTAAACCAGTTCCGAGCCGCTGAATGTGGCCCCTTCGGAGACAATCACGACGGAGTATTTGCTGGGATTCGAATAGCGGTCTTCAGCCAAAAGCTCACAGAGGCGCTCGATGTCGAATTGGTGCTCGGGGATCACGCAACGATTGGCGGCACCCGCCATGGTGGGGATCAAAGACGTGAATCCCGCGTAGCGTCCGAAGACCTCGATCACCAAGAAACGCTCGTGGCTTCCCGCGGTGGTCCGCAAGGCATGAGTCATCTCGATGGTTCGGGTCACGCACGTGCTGAAGCCAATGCAGTAGTCGGTCCCGGGGACGTCGTTGTCCATAGTCTTCGGAATCGCGATGATGCCGACGTCTTGTTGGTGGAGCCTCGCGGCGTAGGAGAGGGTGTCGTCTCCTCCGATGGGGATCAGCGTGTCGACGCCGAGCCAGTCGAGGTTGGCGAGAACCTCGCCGGTGACATCGTTGATGTCTTCTGTATAGCGCTCCTTGAGGTGTTCCGGGACGCTGGCGATGGGGAGATGGCTGGGGCGTGTCCGGGAGGAATGGAGAAACGTCCCGCCGGTGCGGCCGACCTTGTTGACGACTTCTTCGGTGAGCTCGATGACCTGCTCGTAGGAAGGCACCATGCTGTCGCGTACCAAGTCCACGAGCCCGGCCCATCCGCGGCGGACGCCGAGCACCCGATAGCCTTCCCGAAGTGCCCGGATCGTCAAGGCTCGGATCGCGGGATTCAGTCCGGGTACGTCGCCGCCTCCGGTCAAGATGGCAATGGTGCCTTTTCGGTTACTCATATTGTTTCGGTGAGTTCTTGCGAGGGACGTTCCATTGTAAACACCCAATTGGACTTTCGTCAATAAGATGGCTAAAATCGATGGTTTGTATGAATAGGAAGTTACAGGAACGGAACCGGGAGCTGCTCGAGGGCGAGATCGGGACGGTCTTCAAGCCCCATGCGGGGAAGCTCCGTGTGGCGATCGGCTACCCCAACACCTATTACATCGGGATGTCGAACGTAGGCTTTCAGGCCGTTTATCGTTTCTGGAACGATGAGCCCAATGTGGTCTGCGAGCGGTTTTTTCTGCCCGATCATGGCGACATCGACGAGCTTCGCAAGAGAGGAGAGCCCCTCGCCACCCTAGAGTCCGGGACGCCTGTGCGTGACTTCGATGTCGTGGCCTTCTCCATTACCTTCGAGCCGGACGAGCTAAACTTGATCTCGATGTTGGACATGGCCGGGATTTCACCTCTGGCTGGGGAGAGAAACGAGAGAGACCCCTTGGTTCTGGCCGGCGGCCCGGTGACGTTCTTGAACCCGGAACCCTTGGCACCGTTTCTGGATCTGATCGCGGTGGGAGAGGCGGAAGCACTGCTTCCCGCCTTGACCGATGCGCTACGAGCTGACTTGTCCCGGGCGGAGTTGTTCCGCCGGCTGGAGGGCGAAGGAGGCTTCTACGTACCAAGCCACTTCGAGGTCGACTATCGCGCGGATGGAACGATCGCGAGGCGACGCAATCGCGTCGCCTCGAAAAACCGGGTGGTGCGCGCGAAGATGGGCAAGCGCGCCGGTCTGCCTCCCCCGGCAACCTACGTTCTGACTTCCGCGACAGAGATGTCGAAGAAGTTTCTGGTCGAGGTTTCTCGAGGATGCCCGACTCTTTGTCGGTTCTGCTGGGCCGGATACAACTATCTACCCAAGCGGTCTTTCGAGATGGAGAAAATCCTAGAAGCCTCGCGAGACGCGAGGCCTCACACGTCGGAGATCGGTCTGGTCTCGACCGCGGTTGGAGCCCATCGCGAGATCGTTCCTTTAGTGAACGGGCTCAAAGAGATGGGCTTTCGGGTCAGCGTCTCGTCGCTTCGTTTCGAAGACCTGCGTCCGGAGCTCCTCGATTCGCTCGTGGGAAGCGGCGAGAAGACTCTTGCGGTGGCGCCGGAGGCAGGAACCGATCGGCTGCGTTTTGCCATCCACAAACGGATTCCCAACACCGAGATCTTGGAGAAGACCGACATGATCTTCTCGCGCGGTGTGGAGAACCTGAAGCTCTATTTGATGGTGGGTCTTCCCGGTGAACGTGAAGAAGACGTCGAGGGTATCGTCACTTTGGTCGAGTCCATTCGTGAGCAGATGCTAGAGCATGGCCGCCGTCGTGGTCGGCTAGGTCGGCTCATTCCTAGCATCAACCCCTTCATCCCCAAGTCGGGGACACCCTTTCAGTGGCACCCAATGGCGTCTCAAAAGGAATTGAATCGCAAGATGCGTTTTCTTCAGAAGTCGCTGGGACGCATCCCCAACGTGGAACCGCGCTGCAAATCGCCGCGGCTCGAAAAGCTGCAGGCCCTCCTGGCGCTCGGAGACCGCAGGGTCGCTCCCGCGATGCTGCGCCTGGCGAGAGGGGAAGCCGATTTCAATCGCGCGCTCGCGCTCGATGGCATCGACTTGGGCTTCTACATTCATCGGGAGCGTCCGCTGGACGAAATTCTGCCATGGGATCACATCGATAACGGGATGAAAAGCGAGCTACTCGAAACGCAGTACCAGAAGGCGGAGGTCGCTCATTCGATGACCACCAGCGCCACCGCGTAGTCTCCGCTGTGACTGATGCTGACGTGACTCGTAGCACCCGCGGTCGTTTTCTTCTTGGCCTCGCCGTGGAGCTTCAGAGTCGGGGCCTGCCCGGGCTCGCGAGCGACTTCAACGTCTCCGACCGCCTCGTCTCCACCGAGGTCGAGCGCAATGCAGGCGGCTCGTTTGGCAGCATAGCGGCCGGCTAGATGAGGTTGAGGGTTTCGGCGCCTCAGACAGTAGCGCCGCTCAGGCTCGGTATAGACGGGGCTCTCCGCCGGGGGGGTCTCGTCGAGGGTTGCCAAGTAGAGTCCGACTTTCATTTTAGTACCCTATAAACTATGAACGATCATTTCCAGCGACGATCCATCGGAAGCCCAGAGCCGATCGATGTGGTGGTTTGCAAACCGCTTGCCGACCACGGTGTACCGCACGGATTCAGCATGCGGTGGCGGAATGGCGACGGTTCGGCGCCGTTCGGAGGCCGAGACCGAGGCGATCGAGGTCGAGCAGACCTTGCGCTTGCCCTAGGACTCGAGGCGGTGGCTCACATGCGCCAGGTACACGGCTCGGAAATTCAAGCGGTCGATGAAACGCCGCTCACCCTTCCGGTCTGCGATGGGCTGGCCACGAATAGGAAAGGGCTCGCCCTAACAGTTCATACCGCAGACTGCGTTCCGCTCGTGCTTTGGGACGAGGACAGAGGAGCGGTCGCCGCGGTTCATGCCGGCTGGAGAGGTACGCTGGCGGGAGTTTCTCGTTCGGCGGCGGCTTTTCTAGCGACGAAGTTCGGCTCTCGGCCCGAGTCGATCCACGTGGCGATGGGGCCGTCCATCGGTGCGTGTTGTTATGAAGTGGGTGAGGATGTTGTTCGCGCGTTCGACGAAAACGTCTCCTGCGGCCGAGATCTGTTCTCGCCCGGCCCGCACGGAAAGAGCCACCTGAACTTGATCGAAGCCAACTCGAGGCAGCTCACAACGTATGGAGTCCCGCGGGAACAGATTTATGCGAGTGGCATGTGCACGTCTTGCGACAATGGAAGGCTCTACTCATACCGCAAAGAGGGTAAGGGCGTTGGGAGATTGATGGGCGTAATCGGCGTAAGCTGAACTGGTCTACAGGGTACTATGTGCTCTCGGCCGGCTGGTTCGTATCTGCCTCGCCGCCATGGCCCGGGGATGGGCCCAAGTAGTACATGATGCGGCCGCAGCTGTCGCAGTTCAAGATCTCTTTTCCTACACGGATCTCGTTGTAGACCTGAGGCCGAAGTCGCACGTGGCAGACCTCACAATGCTCGTCCTTGGCTTCCGCCATGGCGATGCCGCTCCGCGCGTCCGAGACCTTGCGATATTGGGCGAGGAGAGCGGCGTCGATCGTCGCCAGCAATTTCTCTCGCCCGGAGGTCTCCGTTTCCAGCTCGGTGCGGAGGCGAGTCGCTTCTTTTTCTAGATCGGCCTCCATGGCGGTCACCTTTTTTTGTCCTTCTTCCAACTCTTTCTCGCGTAGCTTCAGCTGTTCTTGAAATCGGTCGGCTTCATCCATGCCAACGAGGATGTCCTCTTCCTTCTTGCCGATCTCTTCCTTGCTATTCTCGATCTGCTTCTGCATCGCCTTGTACTCATCGTTGGTCTTTACTTGCATCAGCTGATCTTTGTACTTCGCGATCGACGTCTCCATCTGCTCCAGTTCTCCCTCCATAGCGCGTCGTTGTTTCTGCGACTCGCCCAGACGGTCCCCGGCAGCTTTGACGTTTGCCCGCTCGGTGGCAACTTCTTTTTCCAGCTCCTCCACTTCGACCGGAATGCGTGCGAGCCGGATCTCGACAGCTCGGATTTGAAGGTCGAGCTTCTGCAGGGTTATTAAGTTCTTGAGCTCTGGAATCATTTCACCACAAAAAAAAGGGTGCCTCGCGGGCACCCTTTCAACTCTTTGGGGCCGTCCGTCCGTATTGCCTTGTCAGGCCAGGCCCGGCCCGGGCCAGGTCGGGCGTCATGTCTGTCCATCGTCTCGCCTACCGTCATCTGCTGGCCTAATGGTGGGCCCACTAGGACTTGAACCTAGGACCAACCGGTTATGAGCCGGTGGCTCTAACCAACTGAGCTATGGGCCCGTCCCTTCAATAATATACTCTAAACCCGCGAACCCTCGAGGAAAGCCTTCAGTTTGCGGCTCCGCGACGGATGACGGAGCTTGCGCAGCGCCTTGGTCTCGATCTGTCGGATGCGCTCGCGGGTGACCTCGAAGTTTTGCCCAACTTCTTCCAGGGTGTGCTCGCTGCCATCGCCGACACCAAACCGCATCTTGATGACCTTCTCCTCTCGCGGGGTCAGCGTCTTGAGCACCGCTTCCGTCATCTCCTTGAGGTTGGTGTTGATGACCTGCTCGGCCGGAGAGACCACGCCGCGATCCTCGATAAAGTCCCCAAGATGGCTGTCCTCTTCCTCTCCGATCGGGGTCTCGAGGGAGATGGGCTCTTGGGCGATCTTCAAGACCTTTCGCACCTTAGACACCGGTATGTCCATGCGCTTGGCAATCTCCTCCGAAGTAGGCTCCCGACCGTACTCTTGCACCAAACTGCGTGAGGTGCGGACGAGTTTGTTAATCGTCTCGATCATATGCACCGGGATTCGGATGGTGCGTGCCTGATCGGCGATGGCGCGCGTGATTGCCTGGCGGATCCACCAAGTCGCGTAGGTCGAGAACTTGTACCCGCGACGGTACTCGAACTTGTCGACCGCTTTCATGAGGCCGATATTGCCTTCCTGAATCAGATCTAGGAACTGCAGCCCCCGGTTGGTGTACTTCTTGGCGATGGAGACTACCAGACGCAGGTTGGCTTCGACGAGCTCCGACTTGGCCTGTTGCGCTTGTGCCTCCCCTTGTTTGATTCTGGCGAGAGTCCTTTTCAGCTGCGCGGGCGACGCCTCGAGCCCCTCCTGAACGCGACGGATGCTGGCTCGGGTCTTGCGCATTTCGGAGCGTAGTCGAGCCCTATCCTCGTCCTTGGCCTTGCCGCGACCCTTGATTCCGTTTAGACGAGACTCCTGCCGAACCAGCCGCCTCTCGCTCGACCCGACCTTGTCCGTGCCCTCACGGATCTTGTCCTTCATCTGACCTAGAAAATTCTCGGTGAAGTCGATGTCCTCAATGAGCCCAGACACTTTGATGCGCATCCGGCCTAGCTTCCATTTGCCCTTGACGTAACCGCGTGAGCGTTTCTTGAGCTTGGCAAAGCGTTTGGCGTAGGTAATACAGTTGCGGTAGGCACGGTCCACCTTGTTGATCTGGAGAATGGCCTGGTGGCGTCGCTCATCGGTCTTTTGATCGGCGAGGTCGTCCTCGCTCACGATAATGTAGTCCTTGACGTTGGCTTCGCCCTTCCTGAGCGCATCCCTCAAGGCGATGACGTCGCTGGCGGCCATCGGCGTCCTGGAAACGGCTCCGCTCGCAGCGAGCTTGCCGTGCTCGATTCGTTTGGCGATCTCGACTTCTCCCTCCCGCGTGAGCAAGGCCACGGTACCCATTTCGCGGAGGTACATGCGCACCGGATCGTTCGTCTTGTCGAGGACCCCCGGCGTGAGGTCGAGCTCGACCTCGTCTCGCCTCTTGCTCTTGTCCATGCCAGCCATGCCGGCCGCCTTGAGCTCCTTGTACTTTTCCTCGGACTCGACAACGTCGATTCCATGGGAGCCAAAGGCGTCGAACAACTCGTCCAACTCGTCGGATGAGCTCACCTCGGACGGCAGAATGTCGTTCACTTCATCGTAGAGAAGATATCCCTTCTCCTTGCCGATGGTGATGAGTGTCTTTACTTCGTCGTACTTCTCCTCGATCGCCAAAAGCTTGTCCCGCCTGCTAATCATGTAAGCGTCTCCATCCGCCCGGAGTTCTCAATCCTTCGTGCTAGAGATTGGATCTCAGCGGTAATGTTGTCGTCGTCCGCACCCTGGGCCAGTTTAGCCCGTAAACGCGAAAGCTGCCGGCGCCACCTCTGCTCGCGAAGACGATTCATACAATCGCGAGGACTCTGCCGAGGCCCCAAGGGGGACGGCTCCAGGGCAATTCGAGTCAGCATGTTTCGCTCGGCTTCCGCGTTCAGCCGATCGAGCACGCGCTCGGTTGAAAGGCTCTCCGATGCCACCATTTTTTTCATGACCCTCAGAATCGATGCCGTTACGAGCTCGCTGAGGTCTTCCTCTTCGAGCTCATCGAGCAGCGCCGCAGCATCTTCCGGCGACTGCAGTAACCATCTGATGAAATCTCGCTCCGCTGGCTTCACCGATTCGGCCGCACCGAGTCCGACAGGATTCTGAGCATTTCGGTCGGCGAAGCTCACGCGGTGGGCGCGGGCCAACACCTGACGGCGTAGCTCCTCCACCACCGTGGCGTCCGAGATCTCCGCCCGCTCTGCTAACCGGCTCACGTAGCCTACCCGCTCGACTTGGTTCGGGATGCGGGCCAGAGTAGGTAGCACTCCGTTCAGAAAATCCACTTTGCCTCGAGGAGTCGCGACATCCGACTTCTTGGCCGAAAGTTCGATGAGATAGTCCATAAACGAGCGAGCCCCGTCGACTCTTTGGCGATAGGCCGCTCCACCTTCTTTCCGAATGAAGACGTCGGGGTCTTGTCCGGTTGGAAGGCTCAATACGGAGACCTGGAAACCCTCCTCGATCAGCACATCGATGCTGCGCGCCGCCGCCGCTTCTCCGGCTGCATCGGGATCGAAATTCACGATGATGCATTCGGTGTAGCGGCGAAGAAGGCGAGCGTGGCCGGAGGTGAGACTGGTGCCGCAGCACGCGACGGCGTTTGCGACCCCCGCTTGGTAGGCCTGGATGCAGTCGAGATACCCCTCCATCAGGATCGCGCTTCCGAGCTGCCGAATCGCAGTTTTCGCACTTTCGAACCCGTAAAGAACGCGACTCTTGTTGTAGATGGGGCTCTCCGGCGAGTTCAGGTACTTCGGCTCACCGGGGCCGAGGAGTCTTCCCCCGAACGCCACGACTCTTCCGGATTCATTGCGAATAGGGATGATGACGCGGTGGCGGAAGCGATCGTAGAACCCCCGGCCCTCCCGGCGTGGGGCGGCCAAACCGGCGCGCGCCACCATATCCGGCTTCGCGCCCTTCCTGGTGAGGTGCTCTAGCAGGGAAGACCAGGCGTCGGGGGCGTACCCCAAGCCAGCCTTCTCGATTGTCTCCCGACTAAGTCCCCGGCCTTCGAGATAAGAGAGGGCGCTAGGACTCTTCATCAGACCGTCTTGGAAGAACCGTGCCGCCTCGTCATGAAGTTTGAGCAACAAGCTTCGCTCTGGATTTTCCGGCCCCGCCTCGCGTTGACTAGGGACGCTGATCCCGGCCTGAGAGGCGAGTTGGGCCACGGCCTCGGGAAAGGACATCTTGTCGTAGAGCATCAGGAACTTGAAGGCGTCGCCGCCTTGCCCACAGCCGAAGCAGTGAAAGATCTCTCGTTCCGGGCTCACGTTGAAGGAGGGGGTTTTCTCGGAATGAAAGGGACACAAACCCTTGAAGCTTTTTCCTGCCTTTTTAAGCGGCACGTATTGTGAGACGAGATCGACGATGTCGGTACTAGCCCGCACCTGCTCGATGAAGTTCGATCCAAAGATTGGCACTAGCTCTTCAGTTCCACGACCGTCACCGCGCCGGATCCCTCAGGTTGGTGCTTGGCCACATGGGGGTGGGTCTCGAGCCATTGACCGATCGCCTTCTTGAGACGTCCACGACCCAGACCGTGAATCAGCCGGACGGTGCCATGCTCGCAGAGGAAAGCGTCGTCCAGGAACTTGTCTGCCCGCGAGATGGCCTCGTCCACCGTGCACCCGATGACATTGAGCTCCTGCGGCACCTGCTTGGCTTCCGGTACCTGCGTTCGACCGGAGTACCTCGCCGTGGTCTCTCCCCGAATATCGATTGCCGCCTCTAGCTCGGTGACCGGGATGCGGAGTTTCTTGTCTCGCACCACTACTTCGACTTCGTCATCTCCCAAGATCTCGACGACGCGGCCCGTCAACTGGAGGGATGGAATGGTCACCGCCTCCCCGACATTGAGCTCGAGCCGAGCGGTGGTGCTCGGCGGTGGCTGGAATCGTGCGGCCACCATCTCCAGTCTTTCTTGACTCTCGGCTCGGGCCTCGCCGATCGCTTGCTGCTGATGCGAGACACTCCGCTCGCGCGCTTCCTCCAGAATTTCCCGGATTTCACGCCGCGCCTGCGCGATCTCCTCGCTCATTTCTTCGCGCATGCTCTGCGATTGCTCGTCTCGCGTTCGAACAAGCTCTTCCTCGATCGCTCTGTGACGCCGAACCGAAGCTTCCAGGGTGCGACGGTCGCGAGTCATCTTCTCGCGATCCTTGGCGAGCTTCTGACCTTCCTCTTCCAACCGCTCGAGCATGCCTTCGACTTGCCGCTCCTTTTGGTTCTGAAGCTCACGGGCGTGTCGAACGACTTCCTCGGGGAGTCCAAAACGGCGAGCGATCTCGAAAGCCAGGCTTCGCCCCGTGGAGTCCTCCACCAGGTGGTAGGTGGGCTCGTACGTTTGGGGATTGAATTCAAAGGAAGCGGACCCCACACCGGGTGTGGTCGTTGCGTAGGCTTTGAGCATGCCGTGATGTGTCGACGCTAGTACCAACGCGCCCCTTCGTCGAAAGTGCTCGACGAGCGCGGTTCCCAAGGCTCCCCCTTCGGCGGGGTCGGTTCCGGTGCCGACCTCATCGAGCAACACCAGGGAAGGATCTTCGATGTCTCTTTCCATCTCCACGATGTTTCTGAGATGCGCGGAGAAGGTGGAGAGGCTCGATCCGATCGACTGTTCGTCTCCGATGTCCGCGAAGACCTTTCTGAAGACGGGAAACGAGCTCTTGGGATCCGCCGGAACGTGAAGCCCGGTCTGAACCATCAGCGAAAGCAATCCCGCCGTCTTGAGTGCGACCGTTTTGCCACCGGTATTGGGGCCGGTGAAGACGAGGGCACTCCGATCCGCATCGACTCGGAACGAAAGCGCGGCCGCTTCTTTGGCCGGGGGTGACAGGTCGAGTCGCGCGACGATCTTTCTGAGCAGCAGCGGATGGCGGGCTGAAACTAGGTGGAGGGTCTTTCCTTCGTCCACACGCGGTTCCGCTCCGTCGCAGGCCTCGGAGAGGAATGCCTTGGCTTGGATCACATCGAGCCGCGACACCACATCGGTGGTTTGAAGGAGCTCGGATTTCTTGGAACGCGCAAGCTCGGTCAACGAAAACAAAATGCGTTCGATCTCTTGTTGTTCCTCTTCTTGTACCGAGACGATGTCGTTGTTGAGCTCGACCGTAGAGAGGGGCTCGATGAAGACCGTCGCGCCGCTGGCCGACGAGCCATGAACGATGCCGACTAGCTGGCCCCTACACTCCGCCCTGACAGGAAGCACCGAGCGACCGTTTCGCACGGTAACGATCTGATCTTGGAGCAACTTCTGGGAGTCCTTCTGTTTGAAGTAGGACTCGAGGATGTTTTCAAGACGCCTGCGGAGCTTGAACAGGCGCGCTCTCAGCCGGCGGAGCTCGGGGCTGGCGTCTTCTTTGACCTCGCCGCTTTCGGAGTCGATGGCTTTTTCGATTGCGCTTCGGAGGTCTCGGAGATCCGGCAGTTGGCTGGCAAGCGCCACCAGCCGAGGAAGTTTCGGGTTGCTATCCTTGAGCTCCGGGCCAACCTGCTCGG
Source organism: Candidatus Marinacidobacterales bacterium (assembly GCA_965219415.1). GTDB lineage: Bacteria > Acidobacteriota > Vicinamibacteria > Marinacidobacterales > DATDRI01 > CBDCNP01. The sequence continues at coordinate 2,807,178 of CBDCNP010000002.1, read as the reverse complement.
CGATCCGGGCAAGCTTGGCGAGCTCGAGAAGCGCTAAGGCGGCAAGTGATTGTTGCTCAATCCGTAGAACGTCCAGATGCGCACGGACGTCCGGCGTTCCAGTGAGCGGGAGCCGCTTCCCTTGCTCGAGGAGTAGGCGGCCTTCGGTCGTGTCGCTGAGCCAATCCTTCACCTCGGAAATGTCCGAGGAAGGCGCGAGTCTGCGGGCCGCCTCGGCGCCTATGGGAGTGGAGGTGAACCTCTCCAGGACAGTCTGTATCCCATTGAATTCTAGGGTCTTAGAGATACCGATGTTCATGGGAGAGCCGCTTCGGAGACGGGTGAGCACAATCCGCTATCTTAACACGCCCGGGCCATGGCCCGGGAATTGCATTCAAAGTAGGGGCAGACTTACCCCTAAGCCTTTCCATTATTGCAATTTATGAACGAGTGGGCCAACTGTCAAGCTAAGCTTGGGAGTTATCTGAGGCGTTGATGAGCCCGGCTAGGTAGCCCGCCCCGAAGCCGTTGTCGATGTTGACGACCGCCACGCCGGACGAGCAACTGTTCAACATCGCCAAGAGTGCCGAGAGTCCACCGAAGCTGGCTCCGTAACCAATACTCGTGGGTACCGCCACCACCGGCACCGCCACCAAACCGGCGACCACGCTGGGGAGCGCTCCCTCCATTCCGGCTGCGACCACTACCACGGATGCTTTCGTCAGAAGCTCTTGGTGAGATGCGAGCCGGTGTATGCCCGCAACGCCCACATCGAAAACTCGATCCACGGTCGAGCCCATCAGCTCCGTGGTGAGCGCAGCTTCTTCGGCGATCGGTATGTCCGAGGTGCCCGCCGAGATGATCAGCACCAGCCCGGACACGCGAGTCGGGGGGTGGTGTTCGACGACGATCGCACCGGGCTGGCGGTGCCAACGAGCATCCGGCAGTTTCTTCTGAAGCTCATGGTAGGCCGCTTCCGTTGTTCTCGTGACCAGGACATTCTGATCCTTCTCGGCCAATCGGGTGGCGATGGTGGTGATCTGCTCGGCGGTTTTTCCCGGCCCGAAGATGACTTCCGGAAAACCGCGGCGCAGCTCGCGATGGTGGTCGATTTTGGCGAAGCCCAGATCCTCGAACGGGAGGTGGCGGAGCTTCTCGGAGGCTTCCTCTACGGAAATCGATTGCTGCGAGACCGCCTCTAGGATCTCTCGGATTCGATCCACGTTCATTTTAGGAGCCGCTGACTATATCATGTTTTCGCGAGAAGGCGGACCAACCCGCGAGCAAGAAGAAAGGCGCGTATTCGAGGACCTTGAAACCTGTCAGTTCCTTCCACGGCTCACCTGGAGATGCGAGGAACGGGGCGTGGTAGGAAAGGGCGATGGTGGCGGTGAGCAAGAGCCAGGCCGGGCTCGGGAAGAAACACAGATAAGGGACCAGCCACATGACGTACCAGGGATGTACGGTAGGCGACAGCAGAAGGATGGTGCCGATCGTAAGGTAACTCGCGCGAAGGGGTGGAACGCGGCGATATAGGAGCCCACCAATGAGCGCCGCCACCGCCGCCCCCGCGATGAGCTTCGAAAAGTCGAGGGAACCGGTCAACGAATACAAGACGTGGAAGAGGCTGTCGTTGGCTCGCCATCTCAGGCCATATGCGAATAGGCCATCGAAAGACTCCGGGGTCACGCCGCGGTAGGGAAAGAGGAGTATTAGACTCGCTAAGGGAATCGCGAGCCATGCAAGGGGTCGGGTGCAACGTACGAAGAATGGAAGCAGCGCAAATGCCATCAACTTCGCATGGCCCGCCAACGTGACGAGACATATTGACAGCATATCCTTCTTGAGCAAGACCGCGGCATGCCCGGCCATGAGAAAGGCCATCATCAGGACGTCGTTGTGGCCGCTCCCCGCAAATTTCGACGATGGTCAGGGGGCTCCAGGCGTAAATGAGAGCTCGCAGTGGGCTATGATTGGCGGCGGTGAGGAGAATCACCAGTATTGCGATGAGCGCAACATCTATCAAAACGAAAGCCGCCTTCATCCCGAGGACACTCTCCGAAAGCGTGGCCACGGCCAGGAGGACCACCTGCATCATCGGCGGGTAGATCGTGGGGAGCTCCTTATTGTTGATGCTCTCGTACGTGGGATCTCGCAGGTGCTCTAGTTGGGGAGCTGCGGGAGCGTGCGCGTAGGGATTCAATCCATTCTTTTGGACCCGGCCATCCCAAACATAGCGATAGATGTCGTCCGAAAGCGCCGGTGGGGTAAAGAGAAAGATCGCTCGCAGCGCGATGGCCACAACGACCGTCCAAACAAGGAGTCCCCGGCGATTGTGGGCCCGGTAGGTATGGTGTAGCACGTAGTAGACCGCAACGACGTAGACCGCCGACATGGCCAGATAGCCGAAGAGAAAGGAGGGGAAGCCGTTTTGGAGATCTATCCGATTCGCGACCCAGAGCGCGAGGACCACCAAGACACAACCTCCCGCAGTCAGGACGAGCCAATCCCTCTCCGGGCTCTTCATTCGGTTTGCGCTATGCTATCGGCGGACGAATAGTTTGTCATGAGCCCTATCGACGCTGCCATTCTAATACTGTACTTCTCTGTGCTCATTGTGTTGGCGATCTTCGGATGCCACCGGTACATGATGGTCTATCTATATTACAAGTACCGGGACAAGAAGCCTTCCTCACTAGAAAACTCGGACCCGCTACCCCTGGCGGAGCTTCCGGTGGTAACGGTACAACTGCCGTTGTTCAACGAAATGTATGTGGTGGAGCGGCTCATCGACGCCGCGGCGCGGCTCGACTATCCCAAGGAGCTTCTCGAGATTCAGGTTCTCGATGATTCCACCGATGAGACTACCGAGATAGTTAGACGAAGAGTCGCTGACTATCGCAGTCGAGGCTTGGATATTCACCATATCCACCGTAAGGATCGGCGGGGCTTCAAGGCAGGAGCCTTACGAGCGGGGCTTTCGCGTGCTCGGGGAGAGTTTGTTGCCATCTTCGACGCCGACTTCGTCCCGCCTCGCGACTTTCTCCGCGCCACACTGGCTCACTTCCAGGCCGCCGACGTGGCGATGGTGCAGGCGAGGTGGGGTCATATCAACTCCGAGTACTCGTTGCTAACCCGCGTGCAATCGATCCTTCTCGATGCTCATTTCGTACTCGAGCACGGAGCGCGGAACCGCTCCGGCCGTTTCTTTAATTTCAACGGGACGGCCGGGGTGTGGCGGGCGTCGGCCATCGAAGACGCCGGTGGCTGGCAGCATGACACGTTGACCGAAGACATGGATCTCTCCTACCGTGCGCAACTCAAGGGTTGGCGATTCATCTTTCTTCCCGACGCGATCTGTCCGGCCGAGCTACCGGTGGAAATGAACGGCTTCAAGAGTCAGCAGTACCGTTGGTCCAAGGGATCCATCCAAACCGCCAAGAAATTGCTCCTGCGTTTGCTCGCGAGCCGCTTGCCGCTCGGCGTGAAGACCGAAGCGGTCTTCCATTTGACCGCCAACTTGGCGTATCCCCTGATGGTGGTCTTGTCCTTGTTGATGTTTCCGTCCATGCTGGTTCGCTACAACATGGGGTGGCAGGAAATGCTCCTGGTCGACATCCCCTTGTTTCTCGCCGCGACATGTTCGGTCACAACGTTTTACGTCGTTTCTCAAAGGGAGATCTATCCCGACTGGAAGGAGCGGCTCCGTTGCATTCCCTGCTTGTTGTCGATGGGGATCGGTATGAGCGTCAACAACGGTCGCGCGGTTCTAGAGGGTCTGGCGGGTCGCGAGACCCCCTTCGTTCGGACGCCGAAGTACCGAATCGAATCGCCGCGGGACAGCTGGAGGCTCAAGACGTATCGCGGTGCCCGCAGCTATCTTCCCGCGGTCGAGATCGCTCTCGGTCTCTACTTCACCGCCACCGTCGCCTATGCCATCTCCCACGAGATCTTCGCCATGTTGCCCTTCCTGGTTCTATTCCAGCTCGGCTTTCTCGCCACCGGTTTCATGTCGTGGCTCCAACCCTTTAGAGATAGTGGGTTTCACGCCGGTCCGAGCCTGTTGACTCCCGCGGCTAGGCACAGATAGACTGGCTTTTCCTGAAAGCCCCTGAAGGCGATGAGAAAAGACAATGCCGTTTTCTTCTTGACTGGACTCGCGTTCGGAGTGCTTTTGGGCTATTTCGCGTTCGAGAGTGTCGTTCAGGACTCTGGTAATGTTTCCATGGCGACCCACATAGGAAGCCAAGGCGGCTTCGGAAGCCCGGATGGAGCTACGCAACCTCCCCCGCGGCGGGTGTTGGATCGCCAAGAAGTTGCCGCACTCGAAAGTGTGCTTCAGCGGAATCCCGCGGACAATAGCGCACGGGTTCGGCTCGGTAATCTTTACTTAGAGGCTGGCCACGATGACGAGGCGATTTCATGGCTTCGCCAGGCGCTCGAGCGAGAGCCCGATAATGTTCATGCCCGAACCCACTATGCGCAATCGTTGGCTAACGTCGGACGCGTCGAGGAAGCCATCTCCGAGTACCAGGCGGTACTCGCTCGTGCACCGGGAAACGCTCAAGCGCTTCTGGGATTGGGAAGAGTGAGACTGTACGCGCAGCAAGACATTCGTGCGGGGCTCGAAGCTTGGGAGGAGCTCACGCGGGTCGCCCCCAACTCACGCGAAGCCAGCAGCATTAGTGATGAGCTGGAAGCACTGAAGTCCGCTCATACCAACTAGCAAAGCCATGGGGCGTCTCCTTCAGTTCATCGCGCTCATGTACGTGGTTCGCTACGTCTTTCGAGTACTCTCTCGTTGGTTGGGGGGGGCCGAAAGGCAGCAAGTGGGACGCTCTCCGGGAGTCGGCTCGGCCAAGCCCATCTATCGGGGCCAGATGGTTCGCGACCCAGTGTGCGGTGTTTTCGTGCCCAAAGAGCGGGCCATCGCCGAGCAACACGGCAGTGAAGTCCAACACTTTTGTTCCGAGAACTGCCGGCAAGCGTTTCAGGTGAGTGCGACGTGAAGCGACGCGAAGAGCTCAAAGAAGATATCTGTGAGGTGGGTCGTCGTCTGTACCAACATGGCTACATAGCGGCGATGGAGGGGAACGTCAGCATTCGGCTTTCGGAAGAAGAAGTTCTGTCGACGCCGGCGGGAGCGTGTAAGGGCTACCTCACACCGGACATGATCGTCTCCTGTGATTTTTCGGGCAAGCGGATCGATGGAGCGCTGCGTGTCTCCACCGAGATCGAGATGCACCTAACGGTTTACCGAGCGCGCCCGGACGTCCGGGCGGTGGTTCACGCTCATCCACCGAAGTCGACTGCGTTCGCGGTTGCGGGAGTCCCCCTCAATCGCGCCGTGCTCGCCGAAGTCATCGTCACTTTGGGCTGCGTTCCCCTGGCGGAGTACGGCACGCCTTCCACGAAGGAGCTGGCCGATTCCGTGGATCGCCTGATACGAACCAGTGACGGCCTCCTGTTGTCGAACCATGGCGCCTTGACCGTGGGTAAAGAGATTCTCGACGCCTACTACAAGATGGAGGTTGTGGAGCATTTCGCCGAGATCAGTTTCATGTCGAGATTGTTAGGGGGAGAGAGGTTGCTTCCACAGTCCGAGGTGTCGCGTCTGCTCTCCCTTCGCAAGGGAGTCTACAAGCTCGAAGGGCCGCCGGGAGGAGAGGCGTGTCCTGTCCCGGCCGAGGGGGCCGGTTCCTTCAGTACCACCGCTGGTGCGGCCGCGGGCGTGGATGGCAACGAAATGATCCAACTGTCGCGAGACGAGCTGGTGACGTTGATCTCCGACGCGATTCGAGCCGTCGGAGGTGCCCGCACCGCGTAGCCGGGCAAACGATTACGGAACGAATGGGAACTGTGTTACAAGAACACGACAAAACTAAATTGGGCAATACTACCGAGGAGGATTAGGGAGGAATCATGGCGGAACCCTTAGGTGAAGCGCTGGGAATGATCGAGACCAGAGGACTAGTGGCGATGATCGAGGCGTCCGACGCCATGGTCAAGGCGGCCAAAGTCACCCTCGTTGGCTACGAGAAGATTGGAGCCGGATATGTCACCGCACTCGTGCGAGGCGACGTGGCGGCCTGCAAAGCGGCAACCGACGCCGGAGCGGCAGCGGCCCGCCGGGTCGGCGAGCTCATATCGGTGCATGTGATTCCGAGGCCTCATTCCAGCCTGGAGGACGCCCTGCCGATCGGAAAGAGCACCAAGTCTTAGCCTGCGAGGCATAACGAGCTCAATCGATGACGCTGGGTAGAGTGGTGGGTACGGTCGTAGCCACCCGAAAGGACGAGCAGCTGGAGGGGTTCAAGCTCCTCGTCGTACGGGCAGTGGGGCCCGACGGCGCGAAAAAAAACTCCTACGTTGTTGCCGTGGACACCGTGGACGCTGGTGTAGGCGAGCTGGTGCTCCTGGTCTCGGGCAGTTCGGCGAGGATGTCGACGGGCTGTACGGACCGGCCGGTAGACGCTGCAGTGGTGGGGATCATCGACTCCATCGAGCTGGCCTCGGCCGCCCTGGCGGGGGCTCACGCGCAGTCGAACTGAGACGAAGGCTATGTTCGTGGCCAAGGTCATCGGCAACGTCGTGGCCACCATGAAAGACGCCGGCCTCGTCTCCCACAAGCTTCTTATCGTTCAACCTCTCGGCGGGAAAGGTGCTCCCGAAGGGGAGCCGTTGATCGCGCTCGACGGAGTCGGGGTCGGGGTCGGAGAAGAAGTATTCTGCGTGAGGGGCAAAGAAGCCTCCTTCCTTTTTCTTCCTTCCAAGGTGCCCGCCGATGTGGGGATCGTGGGTAAGGTGGACCGTGAGGACTCGTGAGTGATTATCGGTGAGGTGGTGGGTACGGTGGTTTCCACTGTGAAGCACTATAAGATGGAAGGAAGGAAGCTGCTCCTCGTTCAACCTCTCGATCTCGAGGGTACGCCACAAGGGAGACGATTGTTGGCCATCGATTCGGTGGACGCAGGAGTTGGTGACCGCGTACTCGTCGTCATGGAAGGCCGTGCCGCGGGCAAGGCGTTGGGACGCTCGTCAGGGCCGGTGGATGCCGCCATCGTCGGCGTGGTCGACAGCGTGGATCTAGGATGAGCTCCGGCTCCGTCGACCCCAACAGGGTCCGTGCGTTGGTGCGGCAAGCGCTCGAGCAAAAATTGGGCCTCGGCCCGACGTCCGGTGCTCGCCCCCTTTCCCGGCCCGCCTCCGTCCGTGTCCGTCCCAACGACTTCGGCGGGTCCGCCGAAGCTTTTAGCGAAGGCGGAAGGGAGAGGGAGACTGGACCAAGCCAACTCTCCGTCCATCCCTCGCAACTCGCCATCGCCCAAGGCCCCGCGGTCTCAGATTGCTACGAGGACATGGACCTCCCGCTCCAGAAACCCTGCCTTATCGAGCCGCATCGACCTTGCTACAACAGCGGCTACTGTAGGAAGCTGGGTCACTGACTCCGCCTTTCTACGGGGAGGAAGAAAAAGGAGTTCCCAATTGAAGAACTGTCAGCTTGGAATCGCCTTTGTCGTCTCGTGTACGTTGCTCTCTCCCATGTCTCTCGCACAGGAGAACGCGGAGCCTCCTGACGCTCGCGCCGACGATGTCGTTTCGATCGACGCCATTATCGAGACGCTCTATGAAGTGATCTCTGGCCCGGCGGGGGATCGAGATTGGGATCGGTCCCGTTCTCTTTTTGCACCGGACGCCCGACTCATTCCGACCCGTGGCACAGAAGGCGGAGGTGCCGAGGCGAGGGTGTCGACGGTCGAGGGTTACATTCAAGGTTCTGGTCGGTACTTCAAAGAGAACGCTTTCTACGAGAGCGAGGTCGCCCGCACCACCGAGAGTTTCGGAAACATCACCCACGCGTTCAGCACCTACGAGACTCGCCGATCCCCCGCTGAGGATGTCGGCCGCGGCATCAATAGCATTCAGCTTCTGAAGGACGGCGATCGCTGGTGGATCGTTACGATCTTCTGGGTCAACGAGAGTCCAGAAAAACCTATCCCCGGGAAGTATCTACCCGGAGAAAAATAGGGGCGGGCCGGCACCGCCTCTCACATCAGAGATTCGACCATGTCACGCATCATCCTCCACTTGGACATGGATGCGTTCTACGCGTCGGTGGAACAGAGGGACCATCCGGAATACCAAGGCAAGCCGGTCGTGGTGGGCGCCAACCCTCGTGGTGGGCGAGGCCGTGGTGTCGTAGCGGCGGCGTCGTACGAAGCGCGCGAGTTCGGACTGCATTCCGCGATGCCGATTTCTCGAGCCTACCGAAGGTGCCCGCAAGCTATTTACTTGCGAGGCAATATGCGCAAGTACGCGGAAGTCTCCCGTCGGATCATGGAGCTGCTCAAGGGATTTACTGATCTCGTGGAACAGATCTCGATCGACGAAGCGTTTCTCGACGTAACCGGAAGCACGGGGTTGTTCGGGGAGCGTCGGCAGCTCGCTGTCGAGATAAAAAGGCGCATTCGAGAACAAGAGAGACTCAACGCATCCGTCGGAATCGCACCGAACAAGTTTCTCGCCAAGATCGCATCCGACTTGGAGAAACCAGACGGTCTGGTGGAGGTCGAGCCCGGACAGGAAGAGGATTTCCTCAGAGACCTTCCGGTCGAGCGCTTGTGGGGGGTGGGCCCGCGAACCGCCGAGGAGCTTCACAAACTGGGTCTGTACAAGATCCGGGACATCGCCCGTCTGTCTTTTGCCGAGCTCGACGAGCGTTTCGGGAAGCACGGTCGCCATCTTCATAGTCTGGCCCACGGGATCGACGACCGTCCGGTTCAGCCCGAGCACGAATGGAAGTCGCTCGGCCAAGAGAGGACATTCGAGGAAGATACCAATGACCCGAAGAAGGTACGGCAGACCCTGTTGGAGTTGTCGGAAGCGGTAGCTCGCCGACTGCGCAAGCAGGAGCTTCTCGCAGGAGGCTTGACGCTCAAATTCCGAGACGAAGATTTCGTGACCGAGACCCGGAGTTCGACGTTGCCCGATCCGACAGACGATGCGAGTGAGATCTTCCGCATCGCACTTCAGCTCTTGGGTCGCGTGCGCTCTCGAGACCACAAGGTTCGTCTCCTGGGTATCTATGGCTCTAGGCTTCAAGATCTACATGCGGCTCCTCGACAGCTACGCTTGTTCGAGCCGGATGAGAAGAGGCGGCGGTTGAATGTGTCGATGGACTCGATCCAGCAGCGATTTGGCGATCGAGCGGTGAATCGAGCTACTCTGGTAGACAGAAAGGACTGAGGGAACGTGGTAGAAGACCTGTCCAAGAGAAGAATCGCCATTTTGGGGCTCGGCAAGATGGGCGGCATCCTGCTCCAGGCGCTACTGAAGCAGAAGCTGTTCTTGCCGAAAAACACGGTAGCCACCGTCCGGCACGCGGAACGGGCCAAGCGGCTCTCCGATGAATTGGGTATCGACGTTGGGACCGAAAATCGCGCCGCGGCGAGAAACGCCGATATCGTCTTGATCTGCGTCAAGCCACAGACCGTTCCCGAAGTGTGTGAGGACATCCGACCAGAGGTGGATGCCTCGAAGCTGGTGGTGTCGGTGGCCGCCTCGGTGCCTACACGAAGCATCGAGAAATTCTTGTCGGCCGATATCCCGGTCGTTCGCGCCATGCCTAACACGCCCTGCTCTGTAGGGGAAGGAATGACCGCGATCTCTCGCGGGCGGTTTGCGGAGCCACGTCATCTCGAGCTCAGCGAGCGGATCTTCAATACCGTGGGAAGAGCCGCCAGGATCGACGAAAAGCACTTGGACGCGGTAACCGGGCTTTCGGCGAGTGGACCGGCATTCATCTATGTCATTCTCGAGTCCTTGGCGGAGGCTGGCGTCAAGCTGGGACTTCCACGGGAGGTTGCCACCCTACTGGCGGCGCAAACGATGCTTGGGTCGGCGCGGCAGGTTCTGGAGACCGGAGATCACCCCGCTTTACTCAAGGATGCGGTAACCACCCCGGCGGGTTGTACGATCGACGGAATCCTGGAGCTGGAAGAAGGGAAGTTGCGGGTCACGTTGATCAAGGCGGTGGTCAAAGCGGCCGACCGGGCTAAAGACCTCTACGAAGAGGACTGAACGATTACTGATCGCTCTCTTGTTTATCCTCGTTTTCGTCGTCTTTCCCGTCATGCCGGTCAGGCCCGTCAGGCGGCGGGGCTTCCTCCTCGAAGGCCATTAGCTTTTCGATCTCTTCCCAGCTCGAGGGGTTGAGCTTCAAGGCGAGCTCGTCTCCCTTGCGACGCGCGTAGATTGTGTCGGCTTCCGATATCGCGACCGCGACTTCTTCGACTTGCTTACTGTCCTTCGACCATACGGTAATGGTGTAGTCGGGCGGGCTTGCTCCCGGCCCCTCGGCGAGCGTCTCCTCGGCCTCGCTTCCGTTGAGTTTATAGAGCAGGTCTTCGACCTTGGTGCGGTCTAGATCTTGAGGCTCGGGAGCGGTCTCTTTCCAAACGTCCTGTTCGTCCTGCTTGAACTTCTCGACGATTCGGTCCGGCCCCTCGGGCGAAGAAATCTGGAACTTGTTGACTTGGTAGGTGGCGAAATCGAAGAGTTTTTTAGAAACGTATTCGCCTGGTTCCTTCTTGATGTCGTCGACTAGCCTCGATGCGATCAAGTAAGCCATGGGACGGTCCGGGTTGCGTGCGTAGTAACGGCTGTCCTTCTCCTTGCCAACGAGAAGGGTTTCGGTGAGGCCACCCTCGAGCCGAACCTCGACCTGGTAGCTGGGTGCGTCGAGGCCGTATTCGCTCCATTCTTCGACTGCCTCGGAGATGATCTCCTCCATCTTCGCCGTTTCTAACTTGGAGACCAACCCGCCGGCCTTGTAGCGATCGGCTCGAGAAAATGTGGGTTCCACGATATTCCAAAAGTCCCCACCCGCTTTTGCCAGGACGATCTCTCGACCCGCTTGCTTCAGGATGACCTTCTCCACTTCGTCGCGCTCGAATCGAAAAAGAGACTTGTCGCGGAGGTCCCAAGCCTTTTTGTTCAGGCCGTATTCCTTGCTCGAGGCGATCACGAAGATCTTCTCGCCGTCGGCCAACCGGGCGTAGAGATTGCTACCGATAGGAGTCTCGTCGCCGATGTGAATCGTCGTGGTCGTTTCCGCGTCCACTTCTTGAAATTCGAGCTCGAACTTTGGGGTGTCTAGGCCGAAATCGGCCAGGTTGGCTTCTCCCTCCGATATCACCCGTTCACTTTCGAGGGTAGCGATGCTCTCCGCAAGCGAGTCGGAGGCGGTACGGTCGGCGGCGGCGTCCACCGGCGCCAACAATTGCCAATCGTCCTCGCCGCGACGTTCAAGCTGGAGGTGCTCGCCCTCTTGCCTCCGGATTTGGATACTCTGGATCTTCTCGGCTTCGATCTCGAAGATCGCTTCCCGATCGGGATTCGACTCCGTCTCGACCGGCTCCCATTCGTAGCGGTAGATGTATGCAGCCAGTGCGGCGAAAATGACGGCCAGCAAGATGGTGGTCTTGGGGCTCATGTTATCTTCTTCCCCACCAAACCGATATTCCTGCCACCAAGACCAATCCAGGAATGAACAAGAGGGATAGGTAGGCGACGTTTTTCTGCTGCTGGGCGTTCAAGAAGATCCTCCGATCGTCGGCCTCCCGGGGCCGGATGGAAATGAGGTCTTCGTCTTCGGCGATCCAGTTCACCATATTGATGAAGAGGTCGAGGTTCGCGACCGGCGCTCCCACCAAGCTGTCGGCGATGAAGTCCGAATCGCCCACCACCACCGCGCGGCCTTGCGGCGTGGCCGCATCGCTGCTGCCATCCGCGGGGTCATTCTCGGAGTCAGTCTCAGGGGGCTCAGAGGGTTTTTCGACTTCGATGGTGATCGCGACCGCAAGATCGAGTGGCCCTTCACGTTCGCCGTCGTCGGCGGAGACGCTCCCTTCGGCCAGGGCGTCGAAATCCTCCTCCGCCCAACTATTGGGGGAAGAGCTCACCAAGGCGTCGACGGTGATTCCTTCTGCCATGGAATCCGAAGAATCGACGGTGCGAACGAAAGGGTAGACAGTGGGAGCGTTCGCGAACTTTTCGGTGATCGGATGCGCGCTGTAGCTCGCGACCAGCGGGACCTCGGGGCCGAAACCGAAGAGCTGGCCGACCCCCGAGACATCGATAACCACGTTGTTCTCCATCACGACGTTGAAGTCTTTGAGGAGCGCCACCAGATTCGGCTTTTCACCCTGGTTTTCCGGATCGATCAGGAAGAGCACCTTGCCCCCGGCGTTCAGATAATCCCGCAACGCATCGATCTCGGCTGGAAGATAATCTCTTTGCGGGCCGGCGATGATCAGAGCCGTGGCATCTTCGGGGAACTGTATTTTCCCCTCCGTCATCGATTGAAGGGGATGGAACTTGGCCACCTGGTAGTTCGACTCCTCGAGCTTGGTCTTGATGATCGACACTCCGATCTCGGTGTCATCGATGTCTTTTTCTCCATGCCCCTCCAGGAAATAGATATTCTTCTTTTCCTCCTTGATGACCTTGATGATGGCGTTGACGAGGTCTTGCTCGGTGGCGAAAGTAACCCTCTCGACCTTGTTTCCAGCGTCGAGCACGATGGTTCCGAAGGGGATGTTGGCCTCGGTCGATGTCCGGTATTTGGACGTCTTGGCGGGCTCGGCCTCCTGATCGACCACCTCCACGGAGATGTGATTGCTGTGGTAGCCGAACTCGGTCAACAAATCGAGTGCCACTTGAGCGCTATCCTTACGGTCGAATATGACGACTTTGAGGTCCCGGTCGAGATTTGAGAGGACGGTGACCGCTTGATCGGACAGCGTGTATTGCTGGGAGCCCGTGAGATCCCAGCGCTTGTTGTGACGATTGGACAGATAGTTGATACCGGCAACGAGTCCCGCGACCAGCAGGATCATGAGCCCCAAGTTGGCGCCGTATCGGGCGCCCCGTTTTTGAGCGAGGACGAGCAAGTCTCGCCACCGGGTTCCGAGGTAGAAGATGGCCAGCACCAGACCGGCCAGAACGAAAGCCGACCAGAGTTTCTCTCGTTCGGGCTGAAACATCCGGATAAGCAGGCCAGCGAGGAGGACTCCCCAGGCGAGCGATCCCACGTACGGTATGACGCGCTTCATCTCAACCCCTCCACCGATGAGACTCCACCGACTGTGTGGAGAGAAAGAGTCCGAAGCCTATGAAGGAAAGGTAGTAGACGACGTCTTTGGTGTCGATGACTCCCTTGGCGAAATCCCCAATGTGTTTGGTCACCGACATGTAGGCAGCCGCCGACCCCCACGCTCCCATCCAGGCTTCGGAGTACTCGATGAGCCACAAGAAAAGGAAGACACTGAAGGACAAAAAGACGGCCACGATCTGGTTGCGCGTAAAACTGCTGAAGAGGACACCAAACGAGACGAAGGCGCCCCCCAAGAGCAGCATTCCTAGGTAGCCGGCCAGGATTGGTTTCCATTCCGGTTCGCCGAAGTAAAAGAGAATGCCCATGTGAATGAAAGTGAGTCCCAGCATCGTAGCGTAAAGCGTCCAGGCCGCGAGGAACTTGCCAAGGACGAGCTGGAAGTCTGTGATCGGTGAGGTTAGAAGAAGCTCCATGGTGCCGGAGCGCTTTTCCTCGGCGAAGCTTCTCATGGTGAGCCCGGGAATCATGAAGAGAACGACCACGCTGGTGCTGTGGAAGAGCCAGCGGATCAAATCCTGGTTGACGTTGAGTGTTCTTCCGCCACCGCCCATCTGCGACATGCGAAGGCCGAAGTCGATGAATCGATAGACGTAGTCGTAGAAGAAGTAACCATAGATCAGCAAGAAGAGGCTCAGCACCACGTAGGCAATCCATGAGGAGAAGTAAGAAGAGAGCTCCCTTCTATAAATGGCCCAGACGTTCTTCATCAGTGCGATTCCTCCGTTTGGTCGTCTTTCTCGGCCTTGTCATTTGGGGTGTGGGTTTCTTCGGGCGGGCCGGCATCGGCTTTTTCGCTGGTGGTGAGCTGCAGGTAGACGTCCTCGAGGCTCATCCCCATCTGCTTGAGCTCGAGGAGTCCAAAGCCCCCCTGCACGATACTTCGTGCCAGCTCGCGGCGAATGTCGTGGCCGCTCGCGGTTTCGACCTCGAAGGTGTGGACGCCATTACTTGCCCTCTTGGCTTGGATCTGCACCACCCCCGATAAAGAGCTCACCGTGTTTCGCACCTCGTCTTCCGGGCCGTCGACGGTGAGGCTCAGTATCTCCGCTCCCCGCATGCGCGCGGTCAAGCCCTCCGGCGTATCCTCCGCGACAACCCGACCGCGATTGATGATGACGACCCGTTCGCAGGTCATGGAAACCTCGGGAAGGATATGGGTAGAAAGTATGATGGTGTGCTCGCCGGAAAGACCCTTGATGAGCTCCCTCGTTTCGATGATCTGTCTCGGGTCCAATCCTGCGGTGGGCTCGTCCAGAACCAGCACCTCGGGATCATGGACGAGTGCTTGCGCCAATCCAACCCGTTGCCGGTAGCCTTTGGACAACCTACCGTTTTGTTGATCTCGAACATCGGCGATGGCGCACTTGGCGATGGCGCTCTCCACCCGCTCCCGGCGCAGATTCGCAGCGATTCCTTTGATGCGAGCCACGAAGTTCAAGTAATCGACGACTGTCATTTCCGGGTACAAGGGAGGTGTCTCTGGTAGGTAGCCGATGCGTTTCTTGACGTTCATGGGCTCCTTGAAGCAGTCGAACCCGGCAACAGAGGCCGAGCCTTCGGTGGCCGGGATGAAACAAGTCAAAATCCGCATCGTCGTGGTTTTTCCTGCCCCGTTCGGACCCAAAAAACCCAGGATCTCTCCCTTGCGAACCTGGAAGCTGACATCATCGACTGCGGTCGTTCGACCAAATCTTTTTGTAATATTATTGACTTCGATCAAGCTGCACGCCTCCTTTGACCAGAGGGATTATACTCCGCCAATTCGAACCGAGCCGAGGCGCGGTTTCTTTGTATCCCGGTCGCGTTTGAAGGAATTGACCACGAGGGCGTCGAGAGAACCGATGGAGGCCCCCGGAAGGGGGGTATAATAATGAATCGGTCATGAGCTGTCAACAGTCCGGAAGAAGTATTTATCGGCGAAACACTTGGAATTACAACGGATTATGAACTTGAAGGCGTGCGCCCTCGTTGTGGTGTTCTTTCTCCCCGCCTGCTCGGACATCGGTAAGGAAGAAGCTGCGAAGGCGCTCCAGGCGTCGGAGGTAGTGAGCTTCTGGACGGTCCGAGGGAAGTTCGGGGATGACACCTACATCCGCCCCATCGTGCGGTTCCGCATCCGCAACGAGGGCCCGAAGGCGGTCGATTACATTCAGACGATGGCGGTCTTCCGCAGAGCGAGTACACCAGACGAAAGCTGGGGCACTGCCTTCGAGTATTCTCTCTCCGGCGATCCGGTGGCACCCGGCGGTGAGTCCCGTGTCATTACCCTCCGCTCCGACTCCGACTACTTCTCTAAGGGGAAACCGGAGCAGATGTTCTACAACGAGGAATGGGAGCAAGTAACGGTCGAAGTCTTCCTGAAAGTCGGTCCTTCATCTTGGCGGCCGGTGGCCAAGTTGGAAATCCCGAAACGGATTGGGGCGCCGGGTGTCGAAAAATTCCTTGTCCCGTCTGGCGAAACGTACTCCGATCATGGTCGGTAGTGATTCTTAACCCAGGTCTCGGCGTCTTCTTCGCTGCGAACGCTTCCCTCGAGTCGTTTTTCTTCGACCTCTCTCAGGATCTCGCCGATTCTCGGACCAGGGCGAAAACCCAGGCGCACGAGATCCCTGCCTCGAAGTAGCGGGGGCGTCGGAAGGGGCTCTCGAGCGAGCCCTTGTTGCTTCTCTCGCACCAAGTCCCAGTTCGAGAGATCCCCGCTGCCCGCCAGGCAGTCGAGCCGGTGAAGCTCGAGCTCTTCTTCGAAGTTATCTTTGTGTAGGAAGCGGCGAAGGGTGACAGTGCGCATGTGGCGGACGTCGAAGAAGCGGAGATGGTCTTGTACCGCCGAGACGATGCGCTCTCGAGTGGGCCGGTCGAAACGCAGCCGTTGGAGTATTTCTCGACTCATGTCCGCTCCGACTCGAGCATGATTTGGAAAGAGCGCGGGGCCGACGGGGTCTCGGGTCGGAGGCTTGCCGACGTCGTGTAGCAGTGCCGAGAACGCCAAGCTCAAGGAGGGTTCCTTCAAGAGCGATAGGATCTTTACCGTGTGGGCGAAGACGTCCCCCTCCGGATGGTAGCGTTCGCCCTGTTGCACGCCCTTCATCGTCGCGACTTCCGGGAGTATGGGCTCGAGAAGGCCGTAACGGTCGAGCAACCGAAG
Source organism: Candidatus Marinacidobacterales bacterium (assembly GCA_965219415.1). GTDB lineage: Bacteria > Acidobacteriota > Vicinamibacteria > Marinacidobacterales > DATDRI01 > CBDCNP01. The sequence goes on along the minus strand of CBDCNP010000002.1, from coordinate 2,790,877 downwards.
ACCCTCGTCCGGGTGGGGTCCGGTGAGCAGCTTGGCCAGTTCGTTACGAAGGCGCTCGCCGCTCACCACTTGAATTTCTGAGGCAAAGTGGCGAATCGCATCGCCGGTTGCCGCCTCGATCTGGAAATTCAGATTGGCGGCGAGGCGGACCGCTCGGAGCAGTCGAAGCTTATCTTCCGCGAACCGCTCTTGCGGTTTTCCGATGGAGCGAATCAACCTGTTCTCGATGTCTTCCCGGCCACCCACCCAGTCGAGAAACTCGGGGACCAGCGGGTCGTACAGCATGCCATTGATGGTAAAGTCCCGCCGGGCGACATCGGATCGCGCCTCGGCAGAAGCCACCCACGAAGGGCGCCTCCCGTCACGGTATGGCCCCTCGGACCGAAAGGTTGCGACTTCGAATGCCTGGCCCTCGTGGATCACGAGGATCACCCCAAAGTCGGCTCCCACCGGGACGGTCCTTTCGAAAAGGGAGCTAACCATTTCGGATGGGGCGGAAGTGGCGATGTCGATATCCGACGGAGCTCTTTCAAGAAGCATGTCTCGAACTGTACCCCCCGCGAAGTAGGAGGGATAGCCGGCCGATACGAGCCTTTCGACGATGGCCTTAGCCTTGACTTCGTTTATGCCTTCTTCCATGCGACCGACTCCGCTAAACCATGCTAACAGAACAGGTAAGCTGGGGCCACGATTTGTCGGTGTGGGTTTGCGCCGCCTAGGTGGACGCCGACTCCGGAATTTTTCCTCTCGAAAGCCCGTAGTTTTCCGGGTTCACAGACCGGTATCCCGGGGCGTATAAAGGGTTGTCAAGCATGTATGCAATGGCGAGAAACAGGAGGGCTTCAACTTGAGGGTCGGAGAAAAGATTCGGGACGTGCGAAAGAGTAAACGTATCCGCCAGAAGGTGTTAGCGCGGATGGTCGGAATATCCGCGGGAGCACTTACCAACTTCGAGAAGGGACGCCGGCGCGTCTCGCTCGACTGGCTCCAGAAAATCTCTGAGGCGTTGGATACCCCAGTGGCTTACTTTCTCCCTGACGAGCGGGACAAAAAGAAGACGCTGCCTGGCGACCCCCGCGAGCGTCGGCTGCTGAACGCGTGGCGGCTGTTGAACGGCGACGAGCGGTTGCGAGGAGATTTCCTCGGCCTTGCGGATCATCTCGGCGGGACGAACGGTAGGAAGAGGTTGCGCCACTAGGGAACTAGGGTCTTAGGGTTGGTCGGGAGGCCGTGTCTCGCCCGCGTCCGTCGGCTATCGAAGCGTGGCCTACTCGTCGATCTGGGCTACCAGCTGGTAGAACCTCTCGACGTAACTCTGTAACAATCGCTTCCCCTTAGGATCTAACGTGGTGAAGGCAAGGCCGACTCCCGGGGGGTCGGTCTCGGATCCTTCTTTCCCCGTGCTCCATACCACCTCGGCCTCCGCTTTGAACTCTCCGAGTTTCCAGGGCAGGAAAACAAGCAGCTGCAGTTGGGTCCCGGACGGGATTGGTTTCTTGGTGGCCAAGAAAGCGCCGCCGATGCTGAGGTTCGTCAGATACCCTCTCTGGAGTCGGCCCTTGGCTCCCACCTCGGCTTTGACCACCAGTGGGAGTCGCGGGTGCCTCCTATTCTCTTCTCCGCCGCCTCGTGGGTTTCGTTTCTTCTCCGCCGCCTGATCGGCGCGATCTCGGGCCCCGACCACTACAATCGCCGGTTTTCTGGGCTTCGAATCCTCGGGTGGATCGGTCTCGGAGCCCTTTCCCAAAGCATTCGTCCCGCTCATGTATCCCCCTTAGTAAGAAGGAGCGATTCGCTTGGCACCTAGGCGCGGCGCTCCCTGGGGTTCAAGATAGCAATGCTTGTGCCAGTGGCGGAGCGACCGGCGAGGCATCTTAAGTCCTATTGTGTGAGTTAATTAAAGGATTTTGACCCATTGAGTTCGAGAGCCAGGGCGAGGGGGAGTCCCTACACTTCTAGTGCTCGCTCACTCCTCGTTCGCTCGCTGGCCACGCTCCTCGCGCGGCCTCAACGGCCCACTCGGGCCGGGCTCGCTCCTTCATTAAGTGTGGGGGGCCCCATCCCCACCGCTGTCCCTTCGCCGGCAAGCGGCTTCGGGACGGCTGATGGCTCCTCGCGCGGGGTGACGACCTAAACTTCTTGAGCACCCCGCCTCAGTGCTCGCTCCCGCCTTCGCTGGCTTCACGAATCCGACCAAGCCAGCTTCGGCGAGGTCCCGCCGACCGACTTCGGCCTTCGGGCTTCGTCGTGTCTCGCCGAAGCGAAGCGTAGGCGGAAGCTTCAGCGAAGGCGGACACTCCTTGCTAAACGCGTTCATGAGGGTCGAAGAGTTTGTGGTGTTCGCCGAGGGCAAACCGGTCGGTCATGCCGGCGATGTAATCACACGCCACACGGTGGAGGCCCTCTTCCGGAATGTATCTTTGGATATGTGGTGGAAGCTGTTCCTGGTTCGCGGTATAGGCGTGAAAAAGATCGCGAACCACGCGCTGCGCCTTTTCCGCCATCCGAACTACCCGATAGTGGCGGTAGAGGTTGCTAAACAGGAATTGCTTCAGGTCTCGTTTCCTTTGCTCCACCTCGGGTGTGAACTCGACCAAACGTCGCCCCGCCTGGCGGACCTCCTCCAGGCTGCGGACGTTTCGAGATTCGATGTTTTCCAGGGTTCGCCGGATGAGGTCGGTGGTCAGTGTGTTGATGATGCCTCGGATCGCCACCCGAATCTGGACCTTGGGTTCCTCGCCCGGGTAAGTACCCGATGCGAGCTCGAAGTGTTCCTTCCAGAGGTCGACCTCCCGCAGTTCTCCCAGCTTTAGAATCCCGGACGAGAGACCATCTTCTAAATCGTGATTCGTATATGCGATCTCGTCCGCTAGATCTACCAACTGCGCCTCCAAGACCGGCTCCGCCCCGTCCATGAACTCGGCCGGCGCGGCCTCCCGGTATCGAGGCGAGTGTTTGACGATGCCCTCTCGAACCTCGAACGTCAGGTTGAGACCGCGAAAGCCCGGATAGCGCCGCTCGAGCTTGTCGACGATTCGAATCGCCTGCAGATTGTGTTCGAAACCGCCGTAGCCTCGCATCAACTCGTTGATGGCATCCTCGCCAGAATGCCCGAACGGAGGATGACCCAGATCGTGCGCGAGAGTGACCGCCTCTGTCAGATCTTCATTGAGCCGAAGGGCGCGGGCGATGGTACGCGATATCTGCGCAGCTTCTAGCGAGTGCGTCAGGCGCGTGCGGTAATGATCGCCCTCGTGGTTAACGAAGACCTGCGTCTTGTACTCCAGACGGCGAAACGCGGTGCAGTGGATGATGCGGTCTCGGTCCCTTTGATATACGGTGCGGAAGTCGTGCTCGGGCTCGGGGAAGCTGCGGCCGCGCGACGTTCGGCTGAGTGCCGCATAAGTGCGGAGCGACTCCGACTCGAGTTTTTCGAAGAACGCTCGATCCAGCACGGCCCAAGCTACTCGCAATCTCGGGAGCTGTCAAAAAGAGGCGGGTAAGAAGTAAAGAAGGGGTCGGACGATTAGCCCGGACCCCTTCCTGCCTACGATAGGAGGGAGCTTGAGCCTCCGCGCCAGGCCCTTTCCTGACTCGGAAGCATCCAGTTAGTAGACAACTCGAGTGATTGCAATGCGGGTGCCAGTTTTTCTTGCCCGGGCCGAGTGATTTTAAGTGGCTGTGGTTATGAGGGTTATCGCCATTCGCGGCTGGTGGGCGACCCCCATTTTGGGCCTTTCGAATGTAAGATCTTTTGAGTGGGTCGTGCGGAGCTTACAGTCGACCTGATCGACTCGAGGCCTGTCCGGTCGCGATGGGGAATCCCCACAAGCAGACCCAAGCCACGTTCGTCCACTTAATCGCTTGATAACAATGTAGATAGTGGCGCAGAGAGGCCGCCGTCACCGGCCCCTTCTCCAGTTTTGGCGTCGTCCACGGGGGAGTGCCCCCCAAATGGATCGAGGTGGTCCAGTCCGAAAAGCGGCTTGAGCTTGTAACTGCTTCTTGGAGAGCTATTTGAGAGACGGGTGATGGCCTCCCTGTTGTAAGCCTCTTGGAACACACTTTGCTTTAGTGCCTCCTGGGGTTTCCCCAGTCACCAAAACAGGACCGCCTGCAAGAGAAAATCGGAGGAAGGCATGAATACCGCGCAAGACCGCCAGACGGCATCGCAGCGAGGCTTCTCGTTAATCGAGGTTCTCGTCGCGACGATGATCACCCTCATTGTAATGGCATCGGTGATGATGTTGCTGCAGAAGTCGCAGACGACCTTTCAGAGAGAGCCGGAAGTGGCCGACATGAACCAGAGTGCCCGCACCGGGCTGGACATGATCAGTCGGGATCTGACGATGGCCGGGCTCAATACGCCATCGGCGACCGCGATCATGTGGACCGACGGGAGCGGCGACAACCCGGATGAGATAACCATCATTTACGCCGATCCAGACATTCCTACTGTTCACACCTCTCATGTGCAAGGCCCCCGGCCCCCCGGGCCTGGGCTGCGATGGCGGGCCCTGTAAGACCGTTGAGAACTCCGCCACGCTCTTCGTGGCCCCGGACGATTTCGATCCGCCTCAGTCGAATCCCGAGAATGTTTACCACGAGGGCCAAGTCCTCTTCGCCATCGAGTTCCAGGATTGCGACGTCAATGGAGACGAAACGAACGGAAATAATGCACGCGGCATCATCCCCTTCGAGGTCACTCAAGATCCGCAGATGGCCGGTTGCAAGCTCAATATCAACCACAACTCCGGCAGTGGAGGCACCGAGCTGAACCACCCGAACGGATTCGACGGGGAAGTGACGCCCGGCTGCTCGGTCATCGGCGTGTTCCGAGTGGTGCAGTACCGCGTCAATCCTCTGCCGCCTGCCGCCAACCCCTCCCTAGAGCGGAGGGACCTATCCATTGCCGGCGAGGGAGGCCAATGGTTCCCGGTGGCCATGAACGTCGAAAATCTCCAGGTACGGTTTGCGGTAGGCGCGAGCCCGAACTTCCAGGATGACCCAGCCCTACCGCTTTTCGACGATCCGCCGACGTGGATTACGTCAGTGAGCGTCGAGATCGACGCGACGAGTCAGACCCAGAACCTCCAGGGAGCCTCGGAGGGGGTCTTCGCCGACGGCAATCGTCTGAGAAGAACGTTTGCAACGACGGTGAGCCTGCGAAACCAACAAAACGCCATGAGCACCGCCTCTTTCGAAGCGGGAGGACTCGGCAGTGCCGAGGGCTACAACTAGTTCGGACTCGAACAGCGAAAAGCCCCGCGACCCTTCCGGTCGCGGGCTTTTCTCGTTTTTGGGAAGAAGTCTAGTTTCTAGGGGCGTAGTAGCCGAGCTTGGTGCGGACGAGAAGCCGATCGGAGGCCGTCTGGACCACCACGCGCCGCCAGCTGCCGTCCCGTCTCGAATTGTTCGAGACGTAGCCGATGTTGTACTGGCTCTTGAGCTCCTTGGCGATGCGCTCGTAGGTGGACGCTAGCTCGTCGATATGACCGGGAAAGAACCACTGGCCGCCCGTTTCCTCGGCCAGCTTCTTCAAGACGTGCTCCGCTTCCGAGAAGTGTTTGCTCCCCCGTCCCTCTTCACGGCGCAGGGAAATGGTGTAGATCGTAACGTCGGTGTCCTTGGTTAGCTCCAACACCTGATCGAACGTCACTAACGAGCTTGTATCCTCACCGTCCGATAGTACGATGATGGCCTGCCTGCGAATGTCGGCCCACCGCCTCGATAGATCTTTGAGTGCGATGTAGAGGGCGTTGTAGAGGCTCGTCGTACCGCCCGCCTGGGTTCGGCGAATGGCGTAGCTGAGTACTTCCGCGTCGGCGGTGAAGGGTTGGACGATGTGAGCCTTGCTGCCGAACTCGACCACCTCGGTCAAGTCGTCGGATTTCATGGTCTCCACAAAATTAACTGCGGCCTGCTGAGCAAAGGTCATCTTCTCCTCCATGCTCGCGCTCGAGTCGAGCAGGAGGATCATGCGCAGGGGAAGGTCTTCCTGGGAGAACACCGAGATGTCTTGATGAATGCCATCTTCGAACACTCTAAAGTCATCGGCGCCCAAGTCGGTCACGAACCGATTGCGAGTGTCGGTCACGGTGACGTTCATGGAAATGAGGTCGACGCTGATACGAAACTGATAGCGTCTCTCGTCGACTTGTTGATCGCCGTCGCTGGCTTGGCCCGCGAGGTGGGAGGCGGAAGTCAGGAGTCCGCCAACCAGCAGTAGTGTCAGGAGCGATTTCGCGGTTACTGGTGACAACATACTATGCATGACGTATTTGACAGGGCCCAACGGCTAACTGACAATCTGGCCAAGACGAATGAAATAACTGCTTCTTCTGCAACACTAAGGCGCACTGTCCATATATAACGCGCCGAGCGGGTGGGGGTCAAAGGGAGGTTTCGTTGACGAGACGAGCTGTCGTGCTCACGGTAAGCGACGGCGTCATAGCCGGCGCTCGCGAAGATCGTTCGGGCGCGGTTGCCGAGACTGGGTTGAAGGAGATGGGCTTCGACGTCGTCGACCGAGCCGCGGTGACGGATGAGCTGGGGGAAATCGAGAAGCGATTGCGAGGATGGGTGGACTCTGGCGCCGCGGAGCTCATCCTTACCACCGGCGGCACCGGGCTAGGGCCTCGCGACGTAACGCCCGAGGCGGTTCGCCGAGTCGTCGAGCGGGAGCTCCCTGGATACGGAGAGCTGCTGCGAGCGGATGGGCTCGGTCACACTCCCATGGCCGTTCTTTCCCGGAGCCTCGCCGGAGCGGTTGGGGGCACCCTCATCGTCGCCCTCCCCGGAAATCCCAAGGCAGTAAGCGAGGGATTGGAAGCCCTACGACCGACGTTGACCCACGCACTGGATCTTCTAGCCGGCGTAACAAAGCACCAGGAACCGCATGACGGCGCGGAAACCTAGAGAGAGCGCGCCAGCCATACAGGGCAGTTTCACTTTTCACGAAGTCTACCCCTAGGCGGTTGTCTCCGAGGCCACCTGGGAGTAAGATAAGACTTGTATCTTGCCGGTATATCCGAGGGGTTCCGCAATTTTTCAAGGTAGCTCTTAACCCGGAAGACGGGATGCAATCCACGCCGCCGCGGCCAACCACACGTCGTCGACACTCGCGTGTTCCATCCCTGGGGGAGTGCTTCGCGCAGCTGGGCAACGGCTGGGAAGGTTCTGTCATGGACGTGAGCCTGGGGGGGATGTTGCTCCGCGTCAAACGCGTGCTCACCCTAGGGTCTTCGTATTTCGTAAAGCTCTTATTCCCCCGCCGCGTCCTCGTGGTAGAGGCTCGGGTGGTCCGCGTGCAAAACGCCACCGAAGATTTCCTGACCGGCATGGAGTTCTTGAGGCTTTCTTCCGAGGACCGGGAGGTGCTTCGAGGTTTCACCGAAGCCAAGCCGGAAAAGTCCTGAGCTCGCGGGGCACTAGTCCCTTTTCGAAGACGCCGTTCCTCGTAGGAGGCTCGAATCCGACTCAACGTCGCAGCCCCGCCGCTTGCCGATCGTTACCGGTCGGGCCGCTCGGCATGGGGGGTTGCCCCCGGAGAGGGCCGAGGCTATAATAGCGAATTCGATGGAAATAGGAGCTCCCAGCCACTGGCTGTAGAAGCGACTCAATCGGACGATGAAGAAAACAGAACTTACGCAGTACAAGAAAATTCTTCTTGGAAAGAAGATGGAGCTCGAGCAATCGGTGGGTCGAGCTGTACTCACCGAAGGCTCGAATACGGATGGCCACGGAGACTTTGCGGATCGCTCCGCCGCGGCGAACGAAGAAGAGATCAGCATTCAGCTCAAGCAAACGGACACCAAGCTACTGAGGGCCATCGAGGTCGCTCTTCAGCGGATCGAGTCGGGAACTTACGGGATCTGCATCGACTGCGAGGAAGAGATCGCGGCGGCTCGCTTGAACGCAGTGCCTTGGACCAAAGTGTGTATCGACTGTAAAGAAAAGCAGTACAGCTAGCTTTTCTCCCCCCTCGTCTCAGCACCGGAGGTTCGAAACGTGGAGCTCGGCCTCGCCGGCAAGGTGGCTTTGGTTGCTGGTGCCAGTCGAGGACTCGGTCGTGCGGTGGCCGAGGCTCTCGCCGCCGAGCACGTGAAACCTGGTTCTTTGTGCCCGCTCCTCCGTTGATCTCGAGGTCGCCGAGGCTGCTATCCAGAAGAGCTCCGGTGTCGAGATCGTTGCAAAACCCACTGACGTAACAAAAGAGAACGAAGTCGATGCGCTAGTCGACGCGGCCCTCGAACGTTTCGGTCGCGTGGACATTCTCGTCGCCAACGCCGGAGGTCCTCCTTCGACACGGTTCGTCGATACCGAGGTCGAAGAATGGCGCCGGGGGTTGGAGCTCAATCTTCTCTCGACCATCCTGTTGTCGCGCGCCGTTGTGCCTTCGATGAAGAGCCACGGTTGGGGAAGGGTGGTCGTGATCGCCTCGGTCTCCGCCAAGCAACCGATCGACGGGCTAGTCATCTCGAATACGTCTCGGCTCGGAGTCGTGGGCCTCGCCAAGTCCATGGCCTCGGAGCTCGCGCCGGACGGTGTTCTCGTCAACGTCGTGTGCCCGGGCTTCACGCGAACCGAGCGACTCGAGGAGCTTGCCTCGCAAATGGCGAAACGCGACGGGACCGACCCGGAGGCGATCCATCGGAAGTGGACCAGCGCGGTTCCGATGGGGAGGCTAGGGGAGCCGGAAGAACTGGCGGCTCTAGTCGCATTCTTGGTTTCGGAGAAGGCGAGCTACATCACAGGAACCTGCATCCAGGTGGATGGGGGCTTTGTCAGGGGTGTTTTCTAGGCCCGGAAGCCACCAGAACCTATTGTCCATCAGTAGGTAAGCCCAATCCGATACTTGACAATGAATTCGGCCGCATGCTATAGATCCGCGACGTTTCGACTGTAGGGGAGGCCACCGTCCTAGAGATGGGGAGGCCTCCTCGAAGTTTATAGAGCGCATTCTCTTCGCACATAACGCCAAATTGTGAGTGAACTCTTCTGGTTGATTCCGCTCCTGCCCGGACTCGGCGCTGCCATCAACGGGCTTCTGGGCAAGCGATTCCCGAAGCCCGTGGTATCCGCCGTTGCCTGCGGAAGCATCGGCGCGTCGTTCCTCCTCGCTCTCAGTAGCTTCTTCGGAATCTTCTGGTCGGGCGGGGGCACCGCCGTCGAGAAGATCAAGCTCTTCACTTGGATTCCGGGAATGGGCGTCCCCATGGTGGACGGGTCGCTTGCCAATCTGAACATCGCCTGGGAGTATCGACTGGATTCTCTCTCCATGGTGATGACGTTGGTCGTCACCGGCGTCGGATTTCTCATCCATGTCTATTCCATCGGCTATATGGCTCACGACGAGGGCCACGCTCGCTACTTCTCCTATCTGAACCTGTTCAGCTTCTTCATGCTTAATCTCGTGCTGGGCGCGAACTTCCTGCTGCTGTTCATCGGGTGGGAAGGTGTGGGGCTCTGCTCGTACTTGCTCATCGGATTTTGGTTCGAGAGGAAATCGGCTGCCGACGCCGGGAAGAAGGCCTTCATCGTCAACCGCATCGGTGACGCGGGATTCCTTTTGGCGATGATGCTGATATTCGTCAACTTCGGGTCGCTCGATTTCTATGCGGTGATGGGCGCGATCGCGGATCGGTTTACTCAACCCGAGGTCGGCTTCGGGCTCCTGTCGGTAATAGGTATTTTGCTTTTCGTCGGCGCTGCCGGCAAATCGGCCCAAATTCCTCTTTACGTTTGGCTGCCCGACGCCATGGAAGGCCCGACGCCGGTGTCGGCGCTGATACACGCTGCTACTATGGTGACCGCCGGTGTCTATATGGTGGCGCGGTGCGGGGTGCTCTTCGAGCACGCACCGGCAGCGCTCGCGGTGGTCGCGGTGGTGGGCGCGCTGACGGCGATCTTCGCGGCCTCCATCGGTTTAGTGCAAAACGACATCAAGAGAGTACTTGCCTACTCCACCGTTTCGCAGCTCGGCTACATGTTCCTGGCCTGCGGGGTCGGTGCCTTTGGCGCCGCGGTCTTCCATCTGATGACACACGCCTTCTTCAAGGCCTGCCTATTCTTGGGGTCGGGTAGCGCTATTCATTCCATGGAGCATGCGGAGCATGAGTCGGGTGGACATCGAACCTACACCGAGATGCAGGACATGCGGAACATGGGCGGGCTCTACCGTCACATGCCCAAGACCGGTCTCACCTTCATGATCGCCACCGCCGCCCTTTCCGGCGTGCCGCTGACGGCGGGCTTTTTTAGCAAGGACGAGATCTTGTGGAAGGCGTGGAGCGGCTCACACGGGCATTGGGCTCTTTGGCTCATCGGCTTGGTTGCTGCCGGAATGACCGCCTTCTACATGGGGCGACAAGTCTTGATGACGTTCTTCGGGAAATTTCGAGGTGGCGAGAAGATGGAGTCTCATCTCCATGAGTCTCCCGCCGTCATGACCTGGCCGCTCATTCTGTTGGCTGCCGGATCGATCCTTGCCGGTTACGTCGGTGTGCCGCACGCCTTCGGCGGTTCGAACAGAATCGAGGGTTTCCTCGAGCCGGCCATCATGGCGGGGACGCACGCCGCGGCCTCTGAGGCAGGGGCGGGCGCGGAGGCGGCTCACCACGGTGCGGCTAGCACGGAGATTCTGTTCGCTCTCATTTCCATCGCGGTCGCGGGCTTCGGTCTTTTCCTTGCCTACACTTTCTACGTCCGACGACCCGAAAAGCCGAAGGCGATGGCGGAGGCATGGCCCGTCGCCCATCGGTGGCTCTACAACAAGTACTACGTCGATGAGGGCTACGATAAGGCGTTTGTACAAGGGACCTTGAACGCGGGCAAGGGATTGTACGTGTTCGACGCGAAGGTCGTCGACGGCGCGGTCAACGGGTCGGCTCTAGGAACGCTGATCATCAGCTATATTTCCAACTTCTTCGACATGAATTTCGTAGATGGCGCGGTGAACGGGGTGGGTTCCATGCTGGCAAGCTTGTCCGGAATCTTCCGTCGCCTCCAGACCGGTTTGGTTCAAAACTACGCCCTGGTGATGCTAGTGGGCATCTTCGTCTTGGTTGGCGCATATTTTTTCTTGATTTAAGGGAAGGACTCGCTCGATGCTCGAGAACAATCCGCTCGGTTGGCCAATCCTATCCTGGGTCGTTTTTCTTCCCGGCGTCGGGGGCCTCATCATCCTCTTCTTCACCAAGAAACACCAAGAGGATCTGGTTCGTTGGCTCGCGAACATCTTCGGATTTGCCGGGTTCGCCATTTCGTTGCCGCTCTGGTTCTCTTTCGATCCCAATGGGCCGCAGTTCCAGTTTAAGGAACGCCACGATTGGATCCCGAGCATCGGCGTCCAGTATTTCCTGGGAATCGACGGGATCAGTCTGCTGCTCATCTTACTCACGACGATGCTCGGTTTCATCGCGATTCTGTCTGCGTGGAAGGCCATCACCGAGAGAGTCAAAGAGTTTTACGTGATGATGCTTCTCCTCCAAACGGGAATGCTGGGCGTCTTCGTGGCCTTGGACTTCTTTCTCTTTTACGTCTTTTGGGAAGTGATGCTGGTCCCGATGTACTTCCTCATTGGTGTTTGGGGTGGACCTCGAAAGCTCTACGCCGCCATCAAGTTCTTCTTGTACACGTTGGTGGGAAGTGTGTTGATGCTGCTCGGCATTTTGGCGCTCTACTTTTACTACTATGCCCAGACCGGGGTCTACACGTTCGACGTCGAGCAGCTCATGCACATCGGACTCCCCGCTGATCTCCAGTTCTGGGTGTTCTTGGCCTTTTTCGTCGGGTTCGCCATCAAAGTCCCGATGTTTCCTTTTCACACCTGGCTTCCCGATGCGCACGTGGAAGCACCTACTGCGGGCTCGGTGATCCTGGCCGGTGTGCTCCTGAAGATGGGGACGTACGGTTTCGTTCGTTTCTCGCTTCCTCTCTTACCGGACGCAAGCAAGGATGCGGTCTGGTGGATGGTTCTGCTGGCCATCATCGGAATCGTATACGGCGCCATGGTGGCGTTGGTACAGAGCGATTGGAAGAAGCTGGTTGCGTACAGCTCGGTAAGTCACTTGGGTTTCGTGATGCTGGGGATCTTCGCCTTGAACGAGATCGGCCTTCAGGGTGGGATCCTGCAGATGATCAACCATGGACTCTCAACCGGCGGCCTCTTCTTGACGGTGGGCCTTATTTACGAGCGGCGTCACACCCGTGAGATCGCTGACTTTGGAGGACTTGCCAAGGTCGTGCCGGTCTTCGCAGCGATGTTCCTCGTCATTGCGTTGGCCTCATTGGGGCTGCCCCTGCTGAACGGTTTTATCGGGGAGTTCATGATTCTGCAAGGAGCGTTCGCCGTCGAACCGTGGTGGGCGGCATTTGCAGTGTTGGGGATTGTTCTCGGAGCGGCCTACCTGCTCTGGCTCTATCAGAGGACGATGTTCGGCAAGCTGGACCAGCCGGAGAACATGAAGCTTAAGGACCTGGATTGGCGCGAACGCTGGACGCTCATTCCGATCATCGCCTTTTGCATCTGGATTGGCGTCTACCCCGCGCCCTTCCTCAAACGTCTCGAGGTTCCGGTTCGAGCGATCGTAGAGAAGATCGAGGCATCACCCATTCAAGCGGCCGAGGCCCCAGCGTTTCGAACCGTGAAGGCCGTCGAGCCGAGCGGCCCGGACCAATAAACGACCGCTAGAATCCTGCAACGCGATCGGCAGCCTCGCCTGCCAGGCCGTTGAGAGGCATCATGCCGAAGCCTTCCGACTCCGGAGGGAGATTTCAGAAACTCGCGCTGCTTTCCACCGTAGGGCTGATGTTCCCCATTTCCATCACCTTTGGGGCCGCGGCCGGCTATTACTTGGACCACTGGCTGGGTACGTTTCCGTGGCTCTCGTTCGTCTTCCTTTGTTTCGGGATCGCGGCCCCGTTCATCAACCTCTTCCGCGTGCTCAAGAAGCTTGATGGGACCCCGTGACCAGGGGCCGGTACCTCCGGCCGCTGCGGAACGCCGAGTCGGTTGGCTCGCGGTTGGCCTTGCCTGTCTCGCCACGGGCTTGGGGCTTCTGGGGGGAGTCGATTTCGCCGTGTCAGTCGCGGCGGGAGGGCTCATCGCCCTCGTAAACTACAGCGCCCTGAGCTGGGTGCTGGGCCGAGTGGCACAGCCGAGCGCGAGACGGGGTGCCAAGCTGGCGGTACTCGGTTTCGCGCTGCGCTACGCCTTGTTGGGAGCGGCGCTGTATGTTATATTCGCTGTTTGGAATGCAAACGTGGTGGCCGTAAGCTTGGGTCTATCGGCCCCGGTAGCGGCCATATTTTTTGAGTGGGTCTTCGAAGCGTACGAGGGGCGCGCCCAAGATTGACCACTCCCGGCGCCTCCGGGCTTGACCAGGTTTAGCCGGGCTTCCGAACCCAAGCAACTAAAGTCAGATCGCCGCCGCCAGGTGCGTGCGGCTGATTTTTTGTATGGAAGAACTCGAACACAAATCGTTCCTCTTCGGCCTCGTTCACGAGGCTGTTCCGGACCATGTCCTCATGGCCGTTTTCATCGGATTACTGTTGATGGTGGGGGCGGTGTGGTTTCGCTCGCGCATTCGCGTCGAGGAACCAGGGCGTCTGCAGTTGGTCCTGGAAGCCACGGTGGGCGGGTTGATTGGTATGCTCAAAGAGAACGTCGGCCCCAAGGGGCCCAAGTTCTTGAGCTTGGTCGGCACTCTCGGGCTGTTCATATTGACGTGCAATCTGGCGGGCTTGGTACCAGGATTATCGTCTCCCACCACGAACCTGAACGTACCCGTCGGTTGCGCTCTGGTGTCGTTCCTTTACTACAATTACCAGGGAGTGCTAGCGCAAGGGCTCTTACCGTATCTGAAGCACTTTCTCGGGCCGGTGCTTCCCATGGCGATCATCATGCTTCCCATCGAGATCATCAGTCACATTAGCCGCGTCCTGTCCTTGTCGATGCGGCTCTTCGGCAACATCTTTGGCGAAGAGCTCGTGATTCTCGTGCTGGCGAGCCTTGTTCCGTTCTTGATTCCGCTACCCATGATGGCCTTCGCCGTATTTGGAAGTATTCTGCAAGCCTTCGTCTTCGTCATGCTGACCATGATTTACCTCGGTGGCGCCGTGGCCATGGAAGAACATTGATCGTGCAATACGTTGGTGCTCGCCGAGCTTGAGCTATTCGTTGACTGCGAAAGGAGGATATTCTGGTGAAAAGGATATTGTTGGCGGCTTTCGGGTCGCTGGTCTTTCTGATGATGGGAACTCCCGCGTATGCGCAAGGGGAGGGGATTTGGACGTCCGGCGTCACCGAGTGGGCCTTGATCGCGGGCGCCGGAGCCTTGGCCTTCGCCGCCGCTTTCGGCGCCTATTCCCAAGGCAAGGCCGCGGCTGCCGCCTGTGAAGCGATCTCTAGAAACCCCGGCGCCGCTCCTCAGATCCGCTTCGCCTTTCTGTTGGGCGTGGTGCTGATCGAATCGCTCGTGATTTACGTATTCGTCATCTCGCTCAGTATCTTGTTCGTGAAGTGGCCTGCGACGCCGTGACGAATTCCCTTGGGGCTCTCTCGCTCACGGGCTAGACTGCGAGAGGGCCCACGGCGTCGAACTGGGGGACAGAGCCAGCCGGCGCCAGGAGGATGAAGTGTATTTCGCCAAGTACGCCTACTTCGAAGGTAAAGTAGTTCCTTTCGCGGAAGCGCGTGTCTCGGTTGCCACCCACGGTTTTCTCTACGGGACCGCTGTGTTCGATGGAATCCGTGGCTTTTGGGACGAGACGAAGAGCGATGTTTACGTCTTTCGGTTGAGAGAGCATTACGAGCGCCTGGCTACCAACGCCCACATCCTCAAGATGAGCCTGCCTCGGCCGGTGGATGAGTTGGCCTCCCTGACCGTCGACCTAATCCGCAAGAACGAGCTGCGCTGCGATTTGTACATCCGACCGGTCCTCTACAAGTCGGACCGTCGCTTCGGCGTCACGTTGTTCGAGAATCAAGACCTCACGATCTTTTTCGCCTCGATGGGGACTTATCTCAGCAAGACGGAAGGGATCGACCTCGCCGTTTCCTCTTGGAGGCGGATCGAGGACAATGCCATCCCCGGCCGGGCCAAGATCAACGGGGCCTACGTCAATAGCTGTCTGGCGGGGGACGAAGCTCGCAGCAACGGGTTCGACGAGGCGATCTTCCTAAATGAGGACGGCCACGTCTCCGAAGCTCCGGGAATGAACCTCTTTCTGGTACGCGACGGTCGGTTGATCACGACCCCTGTCACGGCGAACGTCTTGGAGGGCATCACCCGTGCCAGCCTCATGGAGCTAGCGGAGAAGAGTCTGGGGATCGAAGTCCAGGAGCGACCCGTTGACCGCTCCGAGCTCTACGTGGCCGATGAGGCCTTCATCTGTGGAACAGCCGCCAAACTGGTCAGTGTGAGGAGCATCGATCGGCGGATGGTGGCCAACGGAAAGACCGGTTCGATCACTGCGAAGCTCAGCGAACGATACCGTGCTGCAACCCTGGGCGAGCTCGAGGGCTACCGGAACTGGATCACTTTCGTCTATAACAGCTAGCCCGATCCATCCGATTCCCCCAAAATCATGACGCTCCTGTTCGTCGCAGGAGTCGTCCTGGCGTTGTTGTTGGGACTGTCCTACCTCCTTCGCCGAGCTTCTCATTTCACCCTCCCAGAAATAAACCGACGGATTTCACACCTACCGATGCGGGGTTGCCGTTCGAGTGGGTCACGTTCGCTTCCCATGATGGATTACGGTTGATGGGATGGTTGATCGGGCCCGAGCTTCACAAGCCTCCGGTGGTGATTCTCCACGGTTACACCGACAACACGGGCTCCTACCTCGACCAGGCTCGCTTCCTATTCGATCGGGGCTATCCGAGCCTCATCTACGACCAAAGAGGCCACGGGGAAAGCGCTGCGGCAAAGGTTTCTCTTGGCCCCCTGGAAGCGCGAGACCTCGTCGAGGCCATTCGAATGCTGAGCGAGCGGAGTCGCGGCGATCGATTCGTGCTCTGGGGGATTTCGAAGGGCGCGGCAACCGCCCTCCTCGCCGCCGCCGAAGAACCTCGAATTGTGGGGGTCGTCGCCGAGTCGAGCTACGAAAGGCTTTATCGAGTTGTGGCGGATACGGTTCGCCTGCGTTTTCGCGTGCCGCAATTTCCGCTGGTGCCTCTGAGTCTGGCCATGGCTTCCGTGAAGACGGGGTTCAATCTCTTTCGAGTGTCTGTCGGCGATGCGGTCAAATCCTTGGGCGAGCGCCCGCTGATGTTGGTGAGCGGCGCCGAGGATCCACGCCATGACTCCTGAAGTCGGGAGCCGCTTCCTTGGCGAGGCGGTAGGACCGGCGGATCACCTGGTGATTGCCGGTGCGGCTCACGCGCAGTGCTGGCCTCTGGGCAAGGTGGTTTATGGAGAGAGGGTTATCCGTCTACTCGAGGCCGCTCGGGTCTAAGAGACGTAGGCGGTTCGGTTGCATTGCGCAGGGCCTCCTTTGTATGATCCTCGTGTAACCGGAGGTAATACAGCTTTGTTGGATACCATTCGTTGGGAAGGCGACGCGGTCGCCTTGCTGGATCAGAGGATTCTCCCCACTCGCGAAGAGTACCTCAGTTGTCGGACCGCGGAAGAGGTCGCCGCCGCCATCAAAGATATGGTGGTGCGCGGAGCTCCCGCGATTGGCGTCACCGCGGCGATGGGTATCGCTCTAGGCCTGAAATTGACGTCACTAGCGTCGCAGTCGTCATCCAAGGACGAAAAAACGCTGCGCGCATCCATGGATCGAGTGTGCGAGCTCATGCGCGGGACGCGACCGACGGCGGTCAACCTATTTTGGGCGATCGAGAGAATGAAGTCGCGCTTCGAAGAGCTCATTCCGGAAGGCTCGTCCCGTCTCGTAGAAGGGCTTGAGCAGGAAGCGATCAAAATCTTGAACGAAGACATTGCCATCAACCGTCGCATGGGTAAGCACGGCGCCGACCTCGTGCCCGACGGCGCGCGGATCTTGACGCATTGTAACGCCGGCGCGCTCGCCACGGCCGGCTACGGAACCGCCCTGGGAATGGTCCGTGCCGCGGTTGAGGCCGGCAAAAAGGTCGAAGTCTACGCCGATGAGACGCGTCCATTCCTGCAAGGGGCGCGACTGACGACGTGGGAGCTCGCCAAGGATGGGATCCCGGTTACCCTCATTACCGACAACATGGCCGGCCACCTCATGGCCAAGAAAAAGATCGATATGGTTGTAGTGGGCTCGGATCGGATTGCGGCCAATGGCGATGTTGCCAACAAGATCGGAACCTACTCGGTGGCCGTCCTCGCACGTGAGCACAAGATTCCCTTCTACGCAGTAGCTCCGACCAGCACGTTCGATCTTAGTATCTCCTCTGGGGATCAAATCCCTATCGAGCAACGCAGCTCCGAAGAAGTCACTCACTTCCAGGGAGTGCAGATCGCGCCCGACGGCATAGGGGTCGAGAACCCCGCCTTCGACGTGACCCCGAACCGGTACGTCACCGCGATCGTCTGCGAGAATGGTATCGCCCGCTCGCCCTTCGCAGATGTTCTGAGAAAGCTCGCCAACAAAGTAGCGGCTGCCTGAAGCTTCGTGCTCATCCTCGGGGTCGAAAGCTCCTGCGATGAGACGTCTGCGGCCGTCGTCGAGGACGGGCGCCGGATTCTCTCCAACCGCATCGCTTCTCAAGTAGAGGTTCATCGTCCCTACGGTGGTGTCGTCCCGGAGATCGCTTCTCGCCAGCACCTTTCGCACATTGGGCCGGTTGTCGACGGTGCGCTTCGGGAAGCAGGAGTGGAGCTGTCACAAATCGACGCGGTTGCTGTGACTCAGGGCCCGGGTCTGGTCGGTTCGCTACTGGTGGGGCTCTGCTTCGGAAAGTCGATCGCTTACGCACGCGACATTCCCCTCGTCGCCGTCGATCACCTGGAAGGTCACATCCGCTCCGCCTACATGGAGAGGGACGAGTCGGAACCGGTCCCTCATCCCGCGGTATCGCTCGTCGTTTCAGGTGGCCACACCGGCTTGTATTTAATGGAGGAGGAAGCCCGTTACGAGCTGGTCGGAAAGACGCGAGACGACGCGGCCGGCGAAGCCTACGACAAGGTCGCGAAGCGCCTGGGCCTCGGATATCCAGGTGGCCCGGTGATCGATCGGCTGGCGGAGCACGGTGACTCCAAGAAGATTCCTCTTCCTGTCGCGAAGATCTCGGATGGTAGCGATGACTTCAGCTTCAGTGGGTTGAAGACCGCCGTGCTGCGCGCGATCCGGGAGCACGGTATCGATCCGGTGGCCGAAGCCGAGGATCCCATGGGTCGGACCGACGTGCTCGACCTAGCCGCCAGCTTTCAGAAGGCGGTGGTGGACGCCTTGGTTTCTACCACCAAACGAGTTTCACGCCGCGTGAACGCACGCGCCATTCTCGTGTCGGGAGGGGTGGCCGCCAATCGTCAGCTCCGGTCCGAGTTCGGTCGACAGAGTGAGAAACTGAAGATCCCGATTGTCTTTCCGAGCCTAGCCCTGTCGACCGACAATGCGGCCATGATCGCCGCCGCCGGTTACCTCAAGTTTCAGAGAGGCGAGTTCTCGGGCCCCGACCTCAACGCGGAGGTGGAGCTGCGGCTGGGGGAGGGGGGAGAGCGGCGATCTCGGAGGCATCTTTGAATTAGTGCGCGCGGGGCCCCACCCCCTCGCTCTTCGCTCGGGCGAAAAACACGGCCAAGTTCCCTTGCCCACTGCATCCCGACTCGGCAATTCCTCTTGGCCGGCGGGCCTAGCGGCCCGTCTTGCTCGTGTGCGCGGGGCCCCACCGCCGCCTGGCTAGCTCCAGATTGGCAACAACCTATTTTGGCGGCAAGCGGGAACCGAGTGCCCGCCTGGTTAGCTTCGGTCAAAGCAACCACCTAATGGTCCCCGCCCCCCAACCCTCCACGACTCCCCGCGACGCCAGAACTTGGTCGATGGGTTTTCCCCACATTTTTTGAAAGCCATCGAGTCCCTTTCACAATACTCACCACCGGCTTCGTTAAACCAAACACAAGAAACCACCTGGATTAGGCTCGAGTCGGCAAACTGCCGCGCCTCGGCACGGCTCTTGCTAGTGCTGCATCGTTAGAGAAGACACCTCCGTACCTTGGTCGAACCCTTTCAAGTGGGAGTTTGCGATGAGAGAATCAAAGATCAGAACAGGTCAGGTAAGTGCTCTGCTGGGGACGGTACTGGTCGCATTAGTGTTGAAGTGCTCATCGAACTCCAGCCGCCACAACGCAAGGATACGCTGGTCGAACAGTTCGACTTCGGCTTGTAGCGCATCGTAGAGACGCAGAGCCGATGCGAGGTTGAAAAGATGCTCGTCACGCCAAGTGCCGGTAAGATGCTCGGCGATCTCCTCTTCGCTCTTCTTGCAGCGTTGGTCACGAAATGCAGCCAGCTTTGACGGGTCACGCTCACCATCAACGATGGCGCGCACGATGAGCATGCCTGTGACGCCGGTAATGTCGGTCACTGCACGATGGACCTGAACGTTCATTTGGTCCAGAGATTTCTGTATCCATTGAATAGCTCGACTACACTGCTCGATGAGGCTGCAACGCTGTCGGTGAAGCGAGCGTAGGCGGCAGATCGACTCACCAGGACGAAACGAGCCTCGCAACAGACCACAGCTGTGTAACAGCTGCAGCCACTGACAGTCATGCATATCGGTTTTACGCCCGGGGACGTTTTTTAACTGTCGAGCATTTACCAGCACCACTTCAAGACCCCGCGATTCAAGCAACTCATAAATCGGAATCCAATAGACGTAGGTGCTTTCCATCGCAACCGATTCGACTCCTTGCTCGATGAGCCAATCCCCCATTTGATTCAAAGACGGTGTCGTTGGGGAAAACACCCGCACGTTCACTTTACCGTCCGACAAGGCCGGCCCACATACCCAATGCTCACGACTGCCAATATCGATGCCTGCTACCTTCGACCTTGTCACCGGCAGCGATTGCGGCGACAGATTCTTCGACTTCCTACCACTCTTTTTCACGCGCTTGTGCATCACTGACCTCACATGTATTTTTGTGAGTGAAGGCTCCGGCCCGAGATGGCGATTGTTAGGATTCTGACCCTGGGGAGTGCTTCCGTTCAAAGCCTCGCCAATGATAGGGAGCCGGCTCGGACCCAAGCTCGTCCTGGGGCATTAGTGCACCAGTGGTGCTACGGGGTTTAGCTGCCGGGGCCTTCACCGACAACCCTTTTATCAGCTCAGGTAGTTTCTCGCCTGATAGGGCCGGCCTCAGCCGGTGGCCTTGCTCGTCCGGGTCGAGCGATCAGGAAACCGCAGAAGCAGTCGTGCTGTCCGGCACGTTCTCCTCGGCCAGCGGGTCGCCATCCGGTCTCACCACGTTCTCCCAAACAGACGTGAACGACATCACGGTCGAGGTCGTGGGCACGGGGCGATCTGTAGCGGTCTCGAACGGGACGTTCGTCCTTAGCGGGCTGCCCACGGGTTCGTTCACGCTCGTGTTCCGCGACGGCACCGGCAAGAGGCTCGGCAGGTTGACATTCGACAACGTTCAAGCCGGTCAGAGCATCGAGCTTCTGCTCGAGCTGCATGACGAGGGCGTGGTGCTGGTTAGAGAGCACCGCGATGGCGAGATCGTGGTCGACAATACCGACGAGGTCGGCACCGACGATGGGGACGGCGACGGCAACAATGGGGACGACGGAAACAATGGCGACGACGGGAACAATGGCGACGGCGGAAACAATGGCGACGGCGGAAACAATGGCGACGGCGGAAACAATGGCGACGGCGGAAACAATGGCGACGGCGGAAACGGTGACAGTGGTGAATCCCCGTTGCAGGGCTCACTTTCCGGAAATTGGAGCGGCCAATGCGATGACGAGAACGTGAGCGGGCGTTTCTCGGTTTCGGTCTCCGCCGATGGAAGTGCTAGCGGTTCTTATTCCGGAGAGGAATCCGGTTCGATTTCCGGAAGAGTTCGCAACAACGGCTCTTTTTCCGCCGCGGCAGGAAGCGCCGGGGAATGCCAATGGTCGGGAACGATTACGCGCTCGGGCAATTCCCTGTCGGGGAGTGGAACTTGGACCTGCCCGGATGACTGTGATGGAAACTGGTCCGGATCCGGATCATAGGCAGCAGTCAACATCTCGCTAATCCTGTACATCCTGTTCAACTGGTTCTTCCGAACGGGCTACACGGAGGATCTTCCACTCGCCCTCTTCCCTCCGGAGGTCGACGCGAAGCTTCCGAGGCTCGGTCACCGTCCCGACCACGATGAACCGTTGGTCCCCCCGGACGGCAACGACCGTTAGGTCGAACGACGCAGTAGCTTCGGCCCCTTCCACTTCTGCGCGCACCGCCTCCAGCGTCACGTTGAGTCGGTCGATGCGCTCGAATCCGCGATCGAGCATCTCGGAGAGTGAATCAAAATCAAGGTTGCGGAAGTCGGAGTAGTCGCGGGACAGGCAGAAGAGAAGCCCCGCGGTATCCCGTTCCTCAGCAGCCTCTGCGGCCCGGCGAAGGGAACGCTCCACCTGGGCTGCGGAGGAGAGATACCACTCCCAGGCGAAGAAGGCGACGAGGAGCGCGGCCGCGCTTCCGAGGGCGATGAAATTCCGGCGGTTCACGGCTCGATTGTATCTTGTTTGCTTGACATTGCTTGACAGGGAACGGACCTACGGGATAAGAAAGGACGGCTTTAATCAACGGGAGTCGAGAATGAGCGGTAAGGAATTCAAGCCTTTCATTCCTCCAGATCAGACGCCGCCCGAGCTGACCATTCGAGCCGTCGTGCTCGGCGTTTTTATGGCCGTCGCCTTGGGAGCTGCCAACGCGTATCTCGGCATGAGAGCGGGCCAAACAGTGGCCGCCACATTCCCGGCGGCGGTCGTGGCGATGGCGTTCTTCCGGTTCTTCAAGGGAGGAATTCTCGAAGAGAATATCTCGCGTACCACCGCATCGGTCGGGGAGGCGCTCGTCGCGGGTGCCATCTTCACCATCCCCGCTTTCATCCTCGCCGGTCTTTGGACCGAGTTCGACTACCTGCAGAGCACACTGCTGATGCTGGTCGGTGGGCTCCTCGGTGTGATGTTCGTCGTGTTGCTTCGGCGCAGCCTGGTAAACGATCCGACCTTGCCCTTTCCCGAATCGGTTGCCGCCGCCGAGATCCACAAGGCTGGGCAAAGGGGCCAGACCGGCGCCAGGTACCTCTTCTATTCCATGGGTCTCGGGGGACTCATCGAGCTGTTCAAGAACGGCAACGGTCTGCAGTTTTTTCACGAGCGGATTACCGGTTTCTTGCAATACGGGACTTTCAAAAGCTCAGTTGCCGTAGGGGGCGCGACCTTTGGGTCGGCGGCGCAGCCGGGGTCGATGCTTCTTTCTACCCCCGCCGCCTCGCCGGCTTACTTGGGTGTCGGCTACATCATTGGACCCCGCCTCGGTTCGATCACGTTTGCGGGTGGAGTGTTCGCCTGGTGGTTCATGATCCCCGCGATCTTGTTCTTCAATCCCCAGTTCGCCGACGGTGCTCTCGTCGCGCAGGCGGGTTCGGACTGGAATGCCATCTACAACCAAGTCTGGACAAGCCTGGTGCGTCCCATCGCGGTCGGCGCGATGATCGTGGGTGCCTTCTGGACCCTATTTCGAATGCGGAAGTCGTTGATTGAAGGCATTGGGAAATCGGTGTCCGACTTGAAGGCGGCACGAGCGGGGCAGGCCGTAGAAACCAGTCGAATTGATCTCGACCTTCCCTTCAACTGGACCGCCGCCGGCGTCGTGGCGGCGGTGATTCCAGTTACTGGCCTTTATCATTATTACAGCGGACAGTGGTTGGGTGCCTTCGGCTCGGCCATCGTCATGATCATCGCCGGGTTTTTCTTTTCTGCGGTGGCAGGATACTTGGTCGGTGTCATCGGAAGCTCCTCCAATCCGATTTCCGGCCTCACGCTGTCGACGCTGCTCCTAGCGGCACTCCTTATGACAACGATAGGGCTCAGCGGAGCCAAGGGAGTGGCTGCGGTACTGGGAGTGGCGGCGGTCGTCTGCTGTGCCTGCGCCATCGCCGGGGACATGCTACAGGATCTCAAAGTGGGCCATCTCCTCGGCGGAACACCGAAAGCCATGGAGAAGGCCGAGCTCATCGGCGTCGTGGCCGCCGCTCTTCTCATGACGTTTCCCATGATGATTCTTCACAAGGCGGACATTATGAGCGGAGGTCAGGGAATCGGTGGCGCCGAGCTGCCGGCTCCGCAGGCCGGTCTCATGGCGCTGCTCTCTACGGGAATCGTGGGCGGCGACATGGCGTGGCCGCTCATCGTGTTCGGCATGGCGTTCGCCTTCATGCTTCTGCTCGTCAACGCTCCGTCACCGATGCTGATCGCAGTGGGTATGTACCTTCCACTCCAAACGACCTTCGCCATCTTCGTCGGTGGGGTCATGCGGTGGATCTTCGAGCGCAGAGCGAGCCGGATCGAGGGCCTGAGTGAAGAGGCTCGATACCGAGGTGAAAATACCGGCACGTTGATTGCCTCGGGTCTGATCGCTGGGGAGGCCTTGATGGGGGTGTTACTCGCCCTTCTGGTGATTGTCGAGCTCAGTCCGCCCCAGCTCTTAGCCGACCCGCGAGGTTGGCCGGGGTTGCTGGTATTCGTGATCCTCGGTTGGTTACTGGTGAAGATTCCGCTGGATCAGGCTCGGGTTAAGAGCACGTAGAGCGCGCCGCTTCCGCCGTCGGTCCAGCGGGCCGAGGCGAATGCCACGACCCGGCGACCGATTCTTCGGGAAGAGAGCCATCGTGTCACGTGGACCTTGAGAACGGCCGGCTCGTTCGGGGAATGCTTCCCACGTCCGTGGATGATGCGGACGCAGGAGTGGCCGTTTTCGATGGAGCGGCGGATGAAACTCTCGAGCGCCTCCTTGGCATCCTCCGAATTCAAGCCGTGAAGGTCGAGGTGGGCTTGGACCGAGAACTCACCCTGCTTGAGCCGCCCTAGGTAGCTCCGTCCTCGTTTCGTTGCGGCGCCCTCCACTCCCTCCCCCGTCGCGAACGGGTCGAACTCACCCTTTCCGTCGACGAACGCCTCGAGCTGTGTGAGTGCTTGCGCTTCACTCTCGTCGCCACCGTTGAGCTCGATGGATTGCGGAAGTCGCAACGGTGCTTCGCTCCAACCCAGCGGACGCACTTCGTCCATCGCTTGATGGAAAGCCTCCTCTTCGGATAAGGCGCCGTCCACGTTGCGCGGCGGTGATAAGGGTTTGTCGCTATCGGGCGCCAGGCGGACCTTGCCCTGCTCGAGTAGCTTCTTCAACATAGAGAACGGGCGATGGATTTGAGGCTGGGGAGGCATGGTTCATTCTAGCTTAGACTAGTGCGGGTGGGGCCCCACCCCCAACGTCTCATGCTGCGTCGACTTCGCGACTGCGCATGAGCTCAAGGCTGTGCTCGGGCCCACGCCACGGCCGAATCGTCCGCATTCGGGCTGCTTCGAAGGAGTCAGATGTCCCGGAATCACTTCGAAGCTACTCCTTTCCGGGATAATTCCCTCGCGCCTATCGGCGCGATTCCTCCCGTCCGGCGGCCCTGACGGGCCGCTTACAATTCGCGACGGCGCTCCCAAGCGCGGCAATTCGTCCCGTGAAGCTCACTAGCTGTGGCACCTCGATCTCCTCGTCGGCTCCGTGATAGCTGGTCTGGTTCCCCGGTCCCCATCCGACCGCATCGATGCCGGCGTGCACCAGAGGTTTAGCGAGCGTGCCGCCACCGATTCCGACGACGCGTGCCTCCGGTGCGACTTCGCGAATGAGACCGACGATGGGCGCGTCTTCCGAGACCTCGGAGGGAAGCCACTCGAGGACGGTTTGGAAAGAGATTCGAGCACCGGGGAGCTTCACCTGACGAGCCAGCTCCTCGAGCTCGGCGAGGATCCCTTGGATCGATTGGGACGGCAGGTAACGCACATCCCGGGTGACCTCGCACGCGGCGGCCACGTGGTTCGGTGCCGAACCACCCCGGATGAGCCCGGTGGTCAAGGTCGGAGGATCGAAGACGGGGTGAGGGTCGAATCGGAAGCGATGCGCCTCCACCAACCTCAGGAAACGGGCCGCGGCATAGATCGCGTTCACGCCCTTGGACGGGTGCATCGCATGAGCCGACTTCCCCTTGAAATGCCCCTTGAGCACCAGACGCCCTTTTCTGCGACGTTGATCTCCCGCATCTCCCCGGCGACGTCGGGAACGATGGCGTCGGTGGCATCGATGAGCCCCTTTTCAAGCAAGAACTCGATCCCGTTGCCGGCACCAACTTCCTCATCGGCGACGGCGCCGAAGACGATTTTCCCCGGTATCTCCGCCTCATTCTCCTTTAACAGCTTAATCGCGGCAAAGGCGGAGGCGAGAGGGCCCTTATTGTCCAAGACCCCCCGCCCATAGAGTCTTCCGTCATGCTCGAAGGGGGAGTAGGGGTCGAAGCTCCAAGCGTTGAGGTCGCCGGCCGGTAGGGTGTCGGTGTGGAGGGGAAGGAAGAGCGTTCGAGAGGAGGGGTCTCCTCGACCCACGCTAGCCAAGAGGTTGTCGCGTCCGCGAGTCTTCGCATGAATCTCGTGGCCGATCCCCCATGTCTCCAGGTGGCTGCCGAGAATCGCGGTGATCCGGCTCTCCATCCCGGGGACCGGCATGCCATCCGGGCCATCGCCGGGAAAATCGTTCGGAGAGTAATTGACAGTGCGTTCGCGGCAGAGGCTAAGCGTTAGCTCCACGATGAATTCGCGTAGCTTCTCCGCCCGCTCTACATAGCCTGAGTTGACGATACTCATCGGCCGCCGCATGCTAAAGGGACTGCTTTCGCGCTGTCAAGACCGCGGTGGGGTCTATGAAGGTTTTTGACCGACCGGTTCGTTCTGGTTACCATGAAAGATATGGCACTCGCACTTCGGATCCTCGTCATGCTGGCTTTGACCAACCCCCTTGCCGCCCTGAGCATACAGAGGCAGGCGCTGGGCACTCCCTCGCGAGTCGACGTCGAAACGCTGGTTCGGAGTCCGGCCTTCTACCACGAGAAGCTCGTGATGGTGAAGGGGAAGATCCGGCAGGGCAATATGACGGATACCCAGAATCAGATTTATGAGCTTCGCGGCGATAACGCGCTCCGAACCGTTCGCATAGGCCAGCCCGTAGGTTCCATGCGCGACCTTCAATTCATGGTGGGGGAGGAAGTCGAAATCGTCGGCATCTTCTGGGATCTCTCGTCGCCGACGATTCTTGAGCGTGAGTTGCGCGATTACCCCGGAGCTCGGGTGCAGCAACAGAATGACATGATGGGCGCGGGTATGAGTCAGGCCAATCTCTTCATCGGAGTCGAAGAAGTTACTCGGGTGGAGAAACCGCCCGAGCCGAAGGGGGCCGAAGCGGAAAAGAGGAAGGAAGTCGTCATTCCCGATCTTCCACCCTCGGACCACGTGGATCTCCGCGAGCTCATGAGCCATCCGGATCCTCACTACGATAAACTGATCTCCGTGGTTGGCAAATTCCGGGGCGACAACGTGTACAACGACCTGCCAATGCGTACCAAGAAGACGCCGCGAGATTTCATCATCAAAGTCGTCGACGTTGCGATTTGGGTCACCGGGAAGCGCCCGCGCGGGAAGGGTTTCGAGTTGAACCCCGAGCGACGTCGAGACACTGGCAAATGGCTCAAGGTAACCGGTACACCTTGGACCGATGAAGGGGTCGTGTATCTCAAGGCGAGGAAGATCGAAATGGTGCCCAAGCCCGAAGATCCGGACTTGGAGCCACGTAAGGTCGCGGATGAGATCGCCGAGCTCGAGGCACAAGAGCCGCCTCCGGAGGTCATTTTCTCGATGCCTCTCGCCGGTGATAAATCGGTGCCGCTCGATAGCGAGTTCCGAATCCAGTTCTCAAAAGATATGGATATCGCGAGCTTCGACCGTAATGTGGATCTGATTTACTCCGGCGACGGGCCCGACGACCACTCTTTCCCTGATATGCAACTCTCGTACGACCCGCCTTCCCGTAGCCTAGCAGTAATCCCCGGCAAAGGGCTCGAGCCAGGGAAAGAGATCCGGGTGATTCTCTACAAGGGGATTACCGATAACGAAGGCCGACCCTTGGTGCCCGATCCCGACGCGGGCGAGGTTCCAGAAGCGGTAGTCATCTTGAACTTTTTCACTGAGGGTGACGGGCCCGTCTAGCCTTGGTAAGGGCCTAACGGTGGGCCTGGCAGGTAAGGACTACCGACGTCCAAGGTCGCGATTCTTCCTCTTGTCCCGGTACATCCGCTCGTCCGCGAGCTGGATGAGCTCCTCTTTGGTATGTGCCTCACTGGGGTAGGTGGCAACTCCGATACTCGCCCCTAGTCTTTCGTTCAGACCCTCGTCTCTCAGGAAAATGTGGTGGCAAATGATCTTGCGGATTCGCTCGCCCAGGCGCTTGGCGAGAGCGAGGTCGGTGTCGGGGAGGATGACCACGAACTCGTCTCCACCGTAGCGGGCGGCGATGTCCGTCTCCCTCACCGCAGCACGCAGTAAGAACCCTACCGCGCGAAGGACTCGACTTCCCCGGAGGTGCCCGTGCGTGTCGTTTATAAGCTTGAATCGGTCTAGGTCGATGAAAATCAGGGAAAGGCGGGAACGATGGCGCGCCACGAGCTTGAGCTCGCGATCCAGGGCCTGGTGAAAGTAGCGGAAGTTGAAGAGTGAGCTGACATCATCGAGGATGGAGTTCTCTTTGGTCTGCTGGTAGAGCTTTACGTTCTCGACGGCAACCGAGATCTGCTTCGATAGCTGGCTGAGTAGTGTTAGGTCCCGTTTCGAATAGGTTTCGGCTCGACGGCAACCGAGTCCGAAGGTCCCCACGACTTTTCCGCGCGACTACAACGGAAGAATGATGTACGAGCGGATTCCATCCTCGTAGAAGATCTCGTCCTCGATGAACTGCTGTCGTTTGCGAGTATCGGTATGAATGAAATGCCGTTCGTTCAGCACGACCCAGCCGGGGCCGGTACCCACGACCGGGATGATCGACTCCATTCCCCAACCCGAGTCGACTCGCGAGCCGGAAGCGAAGATACGAAGGTAGCTCCCCGATTCGTCCAAGATGGCAACCGAGAGCCGATCGAACGAGATCAACTTCGCCATCTCCGCCGCGAACGAATCGAACACTTCTTCGATCTACAGGCTGCTGCTTATGATCCGAGCGATGTTGTTCAGGACGGTGATCTGTTTCGTCTGCGCCGCAGACCGTTGAAACAGAAGAGCGTGTTCCGCCGCCATGCCGATTTGGTTTCCGATGGAGGTGAAGAAATCGAAGTCGAACGTAGGAAATAACTGATGAGCGCTGACGACCAGATGCATGACTCCCAGTACCCGGTTCTTCGAGCGGAGCGGGACCGCCGCCACCGCACCGATTCCGTCGCAGTCGGCGAGGAGTTTGGCGAGCCGTGGGTCTCCGTCCAAATCGTCCAGTAAGACCGGCTGGCCGGCCAATGCCTGAGTTGCGATGGGACATGACTCGGGCGCTAGCGTCGTTCCGGAGGAAGTCGCGGATTTCACCCGCAAAGCTGTGAGGCCCTCCGAACCCTGATAGCTCATAATCTTGAAAGCTTCACGGTCCTCGAGCCAGAGAAGCATTTCACCGTAAAGGCCGCCGCTCGCTTCCATCACCGCAGCCAGAGAATCGGAGAGGGTCTCTGTGAGCTCGAGCGAATTGCTGATCGCGGAAGACAGGGAATTGAGAACCGTCAGCTTGAGGTTATGGAAAAGCACCTCCTGCTGCAGAAGCCTTTCTTTGCTGATATCGCGGAAAATAGCCTGAATGATTCGACCGCCGCCGTAGCCGATCACCGCCCCTTTGACCTCCACCGGGATGCTGACCTGATCCTTGGTCTCCAAGGAGAGGTCGTCATAGGCGTAACTGCCTTGCTTGGCAATCTTTCGGAAATAGCGAACCGCCTTTTCCCGAGAGCTACGCGGGTGGAGATCGTCGAGCCGAATGTCGAGGAGCTCCTCGCGCTGATAGCCGGTGAGGTGCTCGGCGGTCCTGTTGGCGTCGACCACCGCCCGGGTTTCGAGGTCGAACAGTAGGAGTGCTTCTACTCCTTCTTCGAAACACACTCGATGGAGCCAGCCTGGCGGAGACGATACCCTAGCGACACGCCGAGGCTTATTACCGTCGTCGATGGGACGAGGACCCTTCATCTGAGCTCTTCCCAATTGCTCCGTTGGCTCAATCGATGATTGGAAACTGCCGCCTAAAAGCTTCCATTAACGTAGGTTGGAGAGACGTCTTAGAAGTTAATGAAGGATAGCCGATGGTAAGGCTCGGCGTCAAGTAACCGCTGATATCGACAGGCTATGGACGACCCAGGGGGTGCGGGAGGGGCAGGCGGAACGCTTCGCCGGGGCCTCCCTCCGGAGGCCCCGGACGGCATGGGTAGTAGGGTCGTCTTATGCTAGTATTTGAGAAGCTCATCGGGGACATTTTGCAAGAGGGTGGCGGGAGATGGTTCCCTGTAAACCTCTAAAAAAGCTGGCTTTGATGTACAAAATCGTTCAAGACATTCTAGAGGCCAAAAAGCTCACGCATGCCGTGGCGAGCGACAAAGATGGAGCGGTGGTGACTTTCGCTGGAATCGTCCGGGGAAACAACCGGGGCAAGAAGGTGCTCTTTCTGGAGTACGAGGCCTACCCCGAAATGGCCATCGAGATGATGAAGCGAATTGGCGACGAGATCCGAGCGACCTGGGGGCTGACCAGCGTCGCGATGGAGCATCGAGTTGGACGCCTCAATGTCGGCGAGACCAGCATACTTATTGTCGTGTCTGCACCCCATCGGGACGACGCGTTCGCAGCCTGTCAATACGCCATCAATCGGTTCAAACGCATCGTGCCGGTTTGGAAGAAAGAGGTCTTCGAAGACGGGGAGTTGTGGGTCGAGGGTCCTACTGAGCCCACCGAGGCAGTGGAGACCGCGAAGGAATGAAAGTTCACCTGAAACTCTTCGCTGGTGTGCGAGAGATCGCGGGTCGGGAGGAGATGGAGTTTGACATTGCTCAGGGGACGACCGCGGGCGGGCTCTGGGAGAGACTACTCACCGAACACCCCAAACTATCGCCCTACACCGAAATCGTTAAGATCGCCGTCAACCAAGACATCGTTGACCGTGCCGTCGAGCTGCAGTCGGAAGACGAAGTGGCTTTCCTACCGCCAGTGAGTGGCGGCTGAGGAGTCCGATTCGCTGGCCTTCAGCGTTTTTCTTTTCGCTTTAGACGTCGTCTGCGATGCCTGAAGGATTCCCGCCATCGTTCGCGAAGTGCAAGCGGTAACCTGACATCCTCTTCGACCCGCGTGATCGCGTCCTGGCAGTAAGCGATTGCGCCTTCGAAATCACGCTCCTTGTGCTCCAAATGCTTCGTCAGCTCCTCTATTGCCTCGATGGCTTCGGGGCCGTCACCAGATGCCAGCTCTTTCCACACCGCGGTAGACTCTTCCCATTGTTGGCGACGCTTGAGTTGTTGCGCCAACTGCCGGAGCGACCGTCGTCGCGCCGGTCCGGAGAGCCCGCTCTCGACCGCCCGGCTGTAGTGTCGCATCGAACGCTCCGGGAGGTCGGCTCTCTCGAATAGTCGACCGAGGCTGTAATCGTCGATGGGGTGCTCGGGCGAGGCGTCTTCGTCCAGCATCTCGGAGGCGAGCACGGTGAGAGCTGCCAACGAAACGATGTCGTAACGGTTGTGAGTGAAGACCCGGAAGACGCGAGAGGCATCGCGCGTTCGGACGTAGTCGAAATAAAGACTCGGAATCAGTTCCCCCGGAACGTCCTCGTCGCGCTCTAGATCGAGAAGCATGTACTCGAGGTCCGTGAGCCGACAACGATCGAGTCGCGCCTTCCACAGGCTGCGAGCCGGGTGGAGAAGATCGAAATGGGGAAACTCACTCAGTGGAAAGCTCAGGCGAGAGAGCACCAGGCGAGTCTCGAGGAGGGGAATGTCGAAAGTCTTGCCGTTGTACGTAACCAGGCTTTCGAACCGGGCCAGCAAGCTTGCCAACTCATGCAGCATGGCTTCTTCTTCTGGGTAGTCACGCATGAAGAGCTGGCGGACTACGAAGCTGTCATCCTCGATGAAGCCGAGTCCAACCAAAAAAGCGCAGGTGCCGGACCCGCCAGTGAGCCCGGTGGTCTCGGTGTCGAGAAACACCGCGCGCGATAGATCGAGCTCGTCGTCTCCTCGAGCGAGTATCGAAAACGCGGAAGGTGGAACGGCTTTGAGGCGCGAGAGGCTCATTTGCCCATGCCAGTGGTCGAGTGGATACCGATGGTCGACCTGATAGAAAGCGCCCTTTTCGTTCTCGACCCGTCTTCCCTCCAGAACCTCGTCGAGTGAGACGATACGTCTTGGTTCTTGGTGAAGAGTCTTTCGGGGCGGTTCGGCACGAGTCTTGGTGGTGACTGCCACCAGGCGTTCCAGCCGCTCTTTGATGGAAAGCGCGTCGTCGTTCCCTGCCTCGCCCAGGAGCTCACGCTCCAGACGGTGGAGTGATTCGCTGGGGCTCGCCGCAGGCTCCGACTGCGGGGTGCGGCGTTGCGCGGGTGCGGCGGGTCGTGATTCGAAGTGCCGCTCCAGTTTGTCCCGGGTGCGCATTGGTCGAAGTCAGTGGGGGGGCCACTCAGGGCCACTCAGAGATAGTCTGGCACGATTCGCGTGAGGATGGCGAGCGCAACTTCTTTCCCTTTGGCTCCCACCTCTCCCACGGGGCCGACGCAGGAAGGGCATCCGTCCTTGCAGGGGCAGCTCTCGATGAGCCTCTTGCCTTCGCAGAGGAGTTTGTCATGGAGCCTGAACGATGGCTCCGAAAAGCCGATGCCGCCCGGGTAATTGTCGTAGAGGAAGATATTAGGCTCGTAGGCGGGGTCCAATTCTGTCGCGGCCTCGGGTTGCGGTGTAGCGCCCGGTGGCCGTTTGAAACCTTTCTCGATCGAGGCAAAGCCCTGCGAGTTGTCTCCGATCGCAACCCCGAGGTCGGAGCGGGCGCACATAAGAAAGAGCATAGCGACGGTTTTGAGTGTGTTGGCCAAGCCGACGATACCGTCCCGCTTCTGCTCGGAGTTCGCTTCCAACGCGGCTAACACCTCTCGACCGACCGTGAGCCAGTAGGCCGTAGTGTGCATCTCTTGCTCCGGCATGCTGAGCTCACCCGAGCCCACGTTTTCGAGTGTGTAGAACTTGATCTTCTTGAAACCGACGACCTGGGAGACCACGTGGACCTCACCGTGCGAACGAACCGATGCTCCCACCGAGTTCGAGTCGAATCGATCGAGAATATTGACTTTGGTGTAAGTGATGGCATCGGTGAAGTAATCCGTATCGCACTGGCGAACCGTCGCTCTTCGCTCGGTGTGGTCGAAACGCTCCACGTAGTATTGCTGTCCTTCTACGATGTAAATGGCCTTGTCGTGGAGTGTGGAGAACGCGCTGGTGTAGTCGACCTCCGCGATCACCCGAGGTTTGGTCGTTTCGTCCACGACCACAAAATTGTCGGAGCTTACCGAGCGCAAGCTCACCTCATCGGCGGGATACGACTCGCTCGTCCAGTGCCAGCGATCGCCGGAATGGTGTACCAGTTGGTGCTCTTCCAGGAAGCCGAGCATCTCTTGGAGGTTTTCCTCACCGAAACTTTCGCTTTGTTGGAATGGTAGCTCGAAGGCGGCGCACTTCACGTGATCGAGCAAGATCGACAGATTGTCAGGATTCACGAGACCGTGCTCTGGCGAGCCGGAGAAGAAGTAGTCCGGGTGATTCACCACAAACTGGTTTATGGGACTGCTGTTTGCGACCAGGATCGCAACCGAGGAGCCGGTTCTTCGACCCGATCGTCCCGCCTGCTGCCAAGTCGACGCGATCGTCCCCGGATACCCGGCAAGAATCGCGACATCGAGGTTGCCGATGTCGATCCCGAGCTCGAGGGCGTTGGTCGACACGACACCCAAGACGCTGCCTTCGCGCAGCCCTCGTTCGATCTCCCGACGTTTCTCCGGCAAGTATCCCCCGCGGTAACCGCGAACCAAGTCCTGCGCGGTGACTTCTTTCTCGAGCGCGTCCTTCAAGTACGTGACCAGCACCTCGGTATTGAGACGGCTGGTTGCAAAGACGATGGTTTGCAAGCCACGCCTCAAGAAAGACAGAGCCAGACGGCGCGCTTCGTGGATATAGGACCGCCGGATACCCAGCTCTCGATTGACGACCGGAGGATTGTAGAAGAGGAAGTACTTCTCCCCCCGCGGAGCCCCGTTGGTGTCGATGAGGCTCGCCGGGGCATCGATCAGCTTCTCGGTCAACTCTTGAGGATTGGCGATGGTTGCCGATGAGCAAATGAACTGCGGTTGAGTGCCGTAGAAGGCGCAGATCCGTTGGAGGCGGCGAAGGATGTTCGTCAGATGGCTCCCGAAAACCCCCCGGTACGCATGCACTTCGTCGATGACGATGTAGCGGAGATTCTCGAACAGCTTGACCCACTTCGGATGGTGAGGAAGGATACCGCTGTGAAGCATGTCGGGGTTGGTGACTACGAGGTGTCCCCTCGAGCGGATCGCCTTACGGGCGTCCTGCGGCGTATCCCCGTCATAGGTGAAGGTGCGGATGTCTACGTCTAACTCTTCGATCATGGCATGGAGCTCTGCCAACTGATCCTGGGAAAGAGCCTTGGTCGGGAAAAGATACAGGGCGCGGGTTTCAGGGTTGCGTAGCGCGGCGTCGAGTACGGGCAGGTTGTAGCAAAGTGTCTTTCCCGAGGCGGTCGGCGTGACCACCACGACATTCTCGCCGGCCTGCACTCTCTCGAAGGCTTCGATTTGATGGGAGTAGAGTCTTTCGATGCCCCGTTGACGCAAGACCTCGACCAGACGAGGAGAGAGCTCAGGGGGGAAATCGGCGTAACTTCCGGGCAAGGCTGGGTAGTGGCGGAAGGCGGTGATGCCGGGAACTCGAGTGGTTTCGGCCTCGATTTCGGAGATGGCTTTCCTTAGGGCGAGCGCGCGGTCAGCGGGGGCAAGGATCTCCGCCATAGATGGGCCTAGAATAGCCGATCTAGTTGAGAGGTGGCGGCAAAATCATCCGGCTCGCGGGGCGATCGCGCATAATATATAGAGCCGCTTGAACTTGTGGCCGATAGGCGCTAAAATACCCTGAGCGCTCTGTGATCCAATTCGACCGGGGTAGGTTTGCCCGGTGGTACTATTTAACTACTCTCTCAAAGAGCTGACCGCTAAGATCGTGTAACTACGGTCCTGGTCTGAGCGGTAAAACCGCCAATCTGCAATATATTTACGACGAGCTGCCCCTCAAGAACAAAGGGCGGCTGCTCACGCTGGCCACCGAGACCGACCGCACCCTCTACTTCGATTTCCTCCCACTCGAAGCCGGTGTGATGCGGGGAATCAAGACTCGCGTTCAGATCTATACCGTGCCCGGCCAGGTCTTTTACAACACCACACGCCGGATGGTGCTAAAGGGTGCCGACGGGGTCGTCTTCGTGGCCGACTCCCAGCCCACTATGCTGGAGGCCAATCAAGAGAGCCTCGCGAACCTCCAACAGAATCTCTTGGCCCACGACCTGCGCATCGAAGAGATCCCGTTGGTGATTCAATACAACAAACGCGATCTCCCCGACGTCATGAGCGTCGAGGAGATGAGCGACAAGGTCAACAAGCTCAACGTTCCTTTCTACGAAACAGTGGCTACCGAGGGGATAGGAGTCGAGGACACGCTGAAAGCGATTAGTGGTCTGGTCTTGAGATCGGTGATGGAGAAATACGCTGCGAAACCCGGAAAAGCTCTGCCAGCACCACAGCCTGCCGCTTCGGTCGCGGTCGGTGGGTCCCCAGCAGATGCCCGGTGGCGGGCCAAGGAATCGACCGATCCCTTCGCAAACGAAGGAAGCGTATCGGCGAATGACGGCGCCGACATGAGCGCCGCTGCGGTGGACCCTTTCACCGGAGACCAAAAGGACGAGTTGTCGGGAGATATTCGGCGGAAGGCGATCACTAAGCCCTCGACGCGCGAGGCTGCGAGCGAGTCGCCGGGAGAGGCTTTCAAGGAGCTCGACATCGAAGAAGTGCTCGAAGGAGCGCTATCCGGGGAGCAAGATCCGGCGTCTCAATCCAAGAAGACTTCTCTGGGCGGAGCGTGGAGGCGCAGGCAAGATCAGGATCGACTGCAGAAAACCGTGCCCAGAGAAGACAACGAGATCGACATGCTGGTGGACGAGCTCGGAGCTGCCGACTCGGCGTCGCATGCGGATGCCATCACCGCTCCCGGTGGCGCCAGTGACTCCGACGTGGGTTTTCAAGAGTTGGATGTGGAAGGGCAGGCCTTCGTCGACCTGTCCGAAGCGGGGTCGAACACTTCCGCGGTCGAGCTAAGATCGAGGCGAGGCTGGGTTCGGAAGGCAGCCCGCAGCGAGTCGTCGTCCCGGTTCGGCTATCCATCGATCCCGACGCGGAAGAAGTAGAGTTCAACCTCACCCTACATATTCGGATCGAGCGGAAGCACTCCTGATTCGAGCGCCCCGGCAATAGCAGGCTGCTTCAAGATCGGGAGCTGATCCTGCTTGGAGTCCAGTGGGCGTCGTGTGCCCTTTGGTTCCTACTGGCCGCCAAAATACCCAGTTGCTCGAGCTAGCAGGCGGATCGTTAGATCCTGTTGGCCGCCAAAATACCCAGTGCCAATATCGAGCTAGCCAGGCGGCTCTATTGAACGCGGCAGGACGCTGCGGGGCACTTTCTTGAGTGAGTAGTCGTCTTGACCGATGTAGAGCTCGAACGCCTGATTCGAGCTGGGTAGGGTGAACACGGCGGCGCTCCCGTAAACGGCCTCCACGAACGGGAGTTTCTGCCCGTGCTCGTGCAGCCACAACCAAAGCTTATCGGTGCCCCCATTGAGCTTGTAGTCGGAGTCCGAATCCTCGCTCTGGTCAGGATCCCGCGCATAGCTCGAAATACGAGTCACCTTTTGGCTGGCATGGATGCCGAGGAGGGAGAGCTTGGGGTCCCACTTCAGTATGTCGCCACCCACTTCCCACATGTCTCCTTTCAGGAGGTAGTGGACGGGCTCTCCGTCCCGTCCGTCTTCTTGCGGAGCGTAGCGCAACAGCATCTGGTAATCAGGATTGTCGGTGATCCGTTCACATTCGATACGAGCCACGAGCGTGTGATCGGTGAAGACACCGTAGGTTCTGAGGGAGGTCGACAAGAAAGCGGCGGCCGCCGCCGAGGCGAGGAAGGCGATCGAGAGGAGGAGGGCAAAGAGGCTGCGCAGTGGTCTAAGACTGGCCGCCGTTCGGTTTCTAGCGAAATCCAACAGCCAGCTTCCCAGCAGGGCCAGAAAACCGAACCCAACCACCGCGAGCACCATCGCCAGCAGGACGAGCCTCCCACCCAAAGGCGAAAGGAGCTCATCCAGATTCATGCCGAACATTCTAGCGCACATCGCCTATCGGGTCGGTGTGGTTGATCACCAAGAACCTAGAGTCCTGTATCAGTGTCGAGGAGTCATAACGAAGCCAGCGCGCAAAAGGGGCCGAGATTTAGGTGACGAATTACTGATACAGGGCACTAGCGATATACTTGAGTCCGAGGTATAGACACCAACGCATCGAGTGACGAGATGGAAAAGCAAGGAGTGCTCATCGTGGACGACGAGTCAGGCTCACGCCGTGGCCTGGCAGAGCTCGTCGCGAGTTGGGGCTATACAGCGGAGACCGCCGCCGACGGTGCGGAGGCACTCGAGAAGGTCGCAAGCTTCCGCCCTCAAGTCGTTATCGCGGATCTCATCATGCCGCGCATGAATGGGATGGAGCTTCTCCGTGCGCTCTCCGGGAGCCTCGGCTATTTATCTTTTGTCATGCTCACTGCGAAGGGCACTATCGCTAGTGCGGTTGAGGCTATGAAGCAGGGGGCCTTCGACTATTTGACGAAACCGGTCGAGACCGGCCGGCTGAAGGCGGTTCTCGAAAGAGCCACTGGACGATCGGTGATATTGGCGGAGCTGGAGCGCTATCAAAGTGCGATCGAAACGACCGGTCGTTTCGGACAGATGGTAGGGAAGAGTGCTCCCATGCGTAGGCTCTACGACCAGCTCATGCAGGCGGGCCCGTCGTCTGCTTCCGTGCTGTTGGTAGGCGAATCCGGTACCGGCAAGGAGCTCGTGGCGCGAAGTCTTCACGAACTTTCCCCTCGGAACAAAGGGCCGTTCGTCCCCATCAATTGTTCGGCTATTCCGGAAGCGCTACTCGAAAGTGAAATATTCGGACACGAGAAGGGTGCCTTCACCGGCGCGGAAGGACGCCGGGAGGGCTGTTTCGAGCTCGCCGATAACGGAACGCTCTTTTTGGACGAGGTCGTAGAGATGGCTCCAGCAACCCAGGTGAAGTTGCTGCGAGTACTCGAGGAGCGAGCGTTTAGACGGTTGGGGGGCCAGGAAGAAATCCAGGTGGACGTGAGGGTGCTCGCGGCCACCAACCGAAATCCTGAGACGGCGCTGAAAGAGGGAAAACTTCGAGAAGATCTCTACTATCGGCTCAACGTCTTTCGACTGTATCTGCCACCCCTCCGCGAGCGGCTGGACGATGTGCCACTTCTCGTCGAGCATTTTGTACGGGAGTTTGGCGAGCTAAACGGCAAACCGCTTTCCGGAGCGGAGCCCCGGGCGATCCGTGCATTGGCTGGCTACCATTGGCCGGGGAATGTGCGAGAGTTGCGCAACGTTATCGAACGAGCCGTCATCGTCGCATCCGACCAGCAGATCGGTTTGGAGGAGCTTCCTCCCTTCGTAACGCGTGGTCCGAAGGCGGAGACCGGCGCATTCGATTCGGATGAATTGGCCCTGCGTGTAGGAACGACGGTGGAACAGGCGGAGCGAAATTTGATCCTAAAAACGCTCGAGGCCACCGGTCACAACAAGACCCGGGCAGCAGAGATCCTGGGCATCAGCTTGAAGACGCTTCACAACAAGCTCAAGAAGTATCGCCAGTCCTAAACCCGGGGGATAGAATCGGACCGCGGGGGCGGATCTTGTCATGAACCACGAGCCCCTCCACCACACGGTATTGGAAGGGTCGTCCCTCGCGACTCGGGAGTAACTAAAGTGGGATTCCGTGGGAAGCAGATCGCGACTCTGACATTGGTTGCAGGAGCGGTCGCTCTGGCTACTAGCTTGATGAACGCAGCCTCACTGGCCAGGCTGGGGGTGGCAGAGATCCAGAGTCGCGCCGAGCTGCTTGGCCAAACTCTCTATCACCAGGCCTCGCGTGTCATACGGGAGCACGGAGAAGAAGACATACGCATCGCATTGCGCTCCGATGCCGCCCTGAGAAACGACGCGGAAGCGATCGTGGGTTACTCGGCCACGACACTTTACGTCGCCATAGCCGATCAGCTCGGAGTGGCGATCCTTCATAGCGACCCTCGACAAGAGGGAACGTTCTTGATTAGCGCCGATTCTTTGTCGGAGTTCTCGGCGCGCGGTCCTCTTTCTCAGCTCTGGGCGCTTAGTCGAGGGCACCATGTTTTGGGGGTCGAGCTTCCTTTTTTGGTGGACGGAGAGCCTTTCGGCTCGATTCGAGTCGCAGTCAGTACTTTGTTTTTGAAGGAGGAACTGTTCGGGGCCATTGCGACGAACGCCGCAATGGCGGCGGGAGTGGTCCTCGCTTCCTTCCTTGCATCCTTTTATCTGGCGAATCGCCTTTTGGCTCCGATCGAGATGTTGCGGCGAGAGCTGGCGCGCATCGATACCGGTGGCGGTGAGCCGCCCCTCGACCTTCGCAACGAGGAAGACGTCAGCCGCGTTGCGGAGTTCTTCGCCTCCATGAGCCGGCGCCTGGCGGACGATCGACTCCTTCGAGAGTCCGGTGAAGCATGGATGAAGACGATGTTGGGCGGTTTAGCCGACGCGGTGCTGGTAGTCAGTCGCGAGAGAAGGGTCCTTTCCCTCAACCGACCCGCCGGTGAGCTGCTGGGGCGTGCTCATATCGAGCTCCACGGAGAACCGCTTTCCGATATTCTTCCGGAGGAACATCCGCTGCAAACGATCGTCGAGGATGCGTTCTCGCGGAACGAAACGGTGGGCCCACGTAGCGTTCCCCTGGAGGTCGGCGGTGTCGAGGTGCCGCATACGCTGACCGCGCAACCGTTAGGCGAGACCGACGTTTTCGGCGTGATGGTGAGCGCTCGGGACATGGAAAAGCTCTCGCGCTTGGGTTCTCACCTGTCGTACTCTCAAAAGCTGGCCGCATTGGGGAGGCTCACTTCCGGTGTCGCCCACGAGATCAAGAACCCCCTGAACGCCATGGTGATTCACGTAGCGTTGCTTCGCCAAAAATTGAAGAAGGCGGGCCCCGAGGCCGAAGGTTACCTCGATGTTTTGGAGGAAGAGATCCGGCGACTGGACGGAGTCATTCAGGGCTTCTTGAAATTCACTCGACCGGAAGAGCTTCAGCTCGAAGCGGTCACCGTCGACGAAATTCTCGGCGAGGCC
This sequence comes from Candidatus Marinacidobacterales bacterium, assembly GCA_965219415.1. Lineage (GTDB taxonomy): Bacteria > Acidobacteriota > Vicinamibacteria > Marinacidobacterales > DATDRI01 > CBDCNP01. The sequence goes on along the minus strand of CBDCNP010000002.1, from coordinate 2,751,305 downwards.
ACCCGCTTGTTGGTTGGAGAAACAGAAAGTAAAGGGATCCACCTGGAAACAGAAATCGCAACTAGTCTGCCTGCTGTTTACGGGGACCGCGAGCTTCTTCAGCAAGCCTTCTTGAACTTGATGATCAACGCGTGCGAAGCGATGCCAGACGGTGGAGAGCTTCGCGTCACGGCGAGCCGTCCCGCGGAGGGTACAGTCGAGCTGTGGGTCGAGGATTCCGGGGTCGGCATCGAGCCCGATGAGCTTCCGAAGATCTTTGACCTCTACTACACGACGAAGGGCAGGGGTAGTGGCATCGGTCTGTCCATGGTCTATCGAATCGTGCAACTTCATGATGGAGAGGTGACGGTGAGTTCTACGCCTGGACAGGGAGCCCGTTTTACAGTTACCCTGCCTGAGGTAGTGAGTTGATGACGAGGGTGAGGGGTTTTGTAGGTAGTGGTTTCGCTTTGGGTTTCGTCCTTTTCGTCGGACTCGGGCTTGCCACCGGATGCAGTAAAAGAGTGAAGGCTGAGTTCGAGCGTCCCCCTGCCTCGGCTTCGATTCCTGAAGCAATTCCCGACGTCGCCGAGACGGAGCCGGAAGTTCAAACCACCGCGGTCCAAGAAGATGCCGTCGCAGCGGAAGCGACTCCCCCGGTTGAAGAACCTCCCCCGCCGCCCCGTGCGCGACCCCGGCCCGCTCCTCCCCCCGACCCCACTCCCTCGCCACCACCGAAACCACAACTGCCAGCCGATCAGCGGGACTCCGAAGAACGAGCTACGATTTCCAACAAGCTCGATCGCACCGTGGATCTCTTTTCGGTTCTTCGCAACCGCCCGCTCACCGTTCAGCAGCGGGAGCAATTCGAAGCTGCGCAAGCTTTCGTGGCACAGGCTCGAGGCGCGCTCGAAGGGGGAGACGTCGTGAGAGCGAACGTGCTAGGCGACAAGGGATTCCTCCTGGCCGAGGACGTTGAACGCGCCAGCCGCTAGTTCTCACGCGAACATCCATCTCGTTTCGTTCAAACCATAGACACCAGACAGAGTTACAAGATTAACTGGATTACGACGGAAAAGGGGTAGGGTTTCTAGTAAACCCATTCTTCCTTTAATTGAGTAGTTCTTACCTTCCAGATTCTCGATCCTCGTCGCCGGGCTCACAATAACCCACGGTTTTTCTGGCAAATAACGCCTCCGGTTTTTTGGCATGGACCTTGCTCCCCTGTTCGAACACAGGCTGAGCAACCAGAAATTCCGGGAACGATTGAGGATGAAACGCATTCTGATCGTAGAGGACGATCGCCGCATTCGAGAGGGGTTGTTGGCTCTCATCGAGGCGGCGGGCTACCAATGTGCGGGCGCCGTCGACTTCGACGCCGCCACCGAGCTGCTTAGGGCAGAGGCTTTCGACCTTCTCATTACCGACCTCGATCTTCCGGGAGGAAACGGTCTGGACTTGGTACGGCAGGCGAAGGCAATCTGCCCGTCCATTCTAGTCACCGCGTATGGGTGTAGCAGTGTTCGGAGGCAAGCGCAGGAGCTAGAGGTCGCCGGTTATTTCGAAAAACCCTGTGATCCGGCCGCGCTCATGACGTTGGTTCGCTCTTCGATCGGCAACAGTGAACGGCTTAGCGCTGGTTCGACTCGATCCGGTTGATCACATCCCGGTGCCCGGCGACGCGCTCCGCCAAGAGCTCCGCCAGCTCCCGCTCCGCATTGGTCTGGACTCCACCCTGCAAGATGATGCTTCCGTCAGCGGCGCGGGCACGAAGATCGTACTCCGCTAGGTTCCCGCTTTCGGCGAGGGCCTCGTTGATCTGTTCAGCCACTTCTTCGATGCTCCCGTCGAGCTGGAGTACGTTTTCGATTCTATCAACCTCGGTGACCGCCGATGCGCGACTAGAAGCGATCTTCGATTGCTCTGGCGTTTCGACGGTTCCTTCCAAGTAGACGGTACCGTCGCGCGCTCTTACCATGATGTCCAAGCCCTTTAGCTCCTTGTGTAGAGTGATCGAAGCCTTGACCTTGGCGGCCAGGGAGACATCATCGAACCGCTGACCCAAACTGCGGCGGTTGGCGACCTCCGCATCGGTAGGGTCGGGGGTAAGCTCCGGATTAACGGCCATGAGATTTTCGATCCGCTCGATCCCTACCACACTCGCGGCGATGTCCCCGGCGTCCTCCTTTTCAGCTTTGCTCGCTACTTGACCGCTCAATGTAACGACTCCCTTTCGGGAGCGAACGGAGATGGGGCGTTCCGCCAAGTCGCGATGAAGTGCGATGGCCGCCTTCACCGAGGCCAAACTAACCGCATCATCGAGGCTTCCGCCGACAAAAGGCAGCTCCTGGTCCTCGTAGTAGCGGTAGGCTCCCCACAAGATGAGGAAGAGAAAGACCAAGTACAAAAGACCTTTAAACACGATCGCCTCCGATTCGATGCCCCGACCTTCACGTGAGTATCAAGCCCGCCTGCAGCATGCAAGCGCGACCTGGAGAGTCGCGTCGGCTCTGCGGGGCGGGAGATCCCCGTGTGTTACAATCCGCGCCGCTTTATCTCTCGGAGATTATCCAGAAAAGGAAGCCCGCCGTTGTCTCTTTCCACTCTAGCCCTAATCGCGATACTCCAGACCGCTCCAACCAACCCCGGGTCTTACCACTACGCGAAGGGCATGGAGTTGTGGAGAGCCGGCAAGCCTGCCGAGGGCCTCAGGCATTTGATGAGCGCTTCTTTAGATCCAGAGCTGTCGTTCTACGCGACGCGGCAAGCTGCTCTCATGGGGGAGTTCGCCCTCCAAGTGCTGTATGCGGGGCTATGGCACGAGCAGCTGGAGATCCAAAAACAGAGCGCGATCATCCTTGGTTGGATCGGAGATCGACGGGCGGTGGAGCCTCTGCTCTACCGAATGGGTTTTCCCGATGCCCCACTGGAAATGGAGTATGCGCTTCGAAAGATTGGAGGGGTGACGACGCCCGAGCTCCTCGGATTTCTGGAACGGGCAACGCTCACCAACTCTGCTTTGCTCGATCGGCAGGTCGCCAGTTTCGTGAGGCTCAGCCGGGGGTTCGCTGCACCGGTGGATCCGGTGCCGGTTATGACCCTCGTCGAGAAGATAGGGGAAAACGATGCCGAGGAGCTCGAAGAACAACCACGCGGGCACCTAGCGAATGCTCGACTCACGCTGTTGCTCTTCCTCGCAGAGCGGGGAGTCAGCAAAGCCGCCGAACCCCTGGCGCGTTCCATCAACACCGGTGCTGAAGACGCGAATCTGCTAGTGGCCGAGGTCTTGATCGAGCTGGGCCCCGTTTCCCTCCCGGCCTTGGAGGAGGGCTTCCACAACCCGCCGTTAAAATCCTTGCGCACGTTGCTGGCAGTCACGCACTATTTCGCCTCGGGTGCCTCGGACACTTCGATGACCGGTATGGTTTCCTTCGTTCTGAACGAGCTTGCATCGGCTCCCGAGTTGGCGGTCGAAACTGCGGCCCTGGTGGCGCGTTTGTCACGGGTGCCGAATCCGTTACTCTCGTGGTTCGAACATCACCCCGATCCGGAAGTTCGAAAGGCGCTGGCGCCGGTGGATCTGGACGCCGAGAAGATCCGCTCTAGACCCGAGCTCCGGTTCTTCTTTCTCGAGAAGACGCGGGACTCTAATGCCGACGTCGCAACCGCGCACCTGCGGGTGGTGTCGGCTTATCTCCCCGATCCCCTGGTTGAGTCTCGCCTCGAAGCGATACTCGGTTCGACTCTCGGCGCACTTCCGTTGCGCGAGCGAGCGCTGGAGGTTGTGACGCGTGAGGGGCCCACGCGACTGTTGGTGGGGGTGTTGCAATCTCCGGACGATCCGATTCGTCTTCGCGCTGTCGAGCTTGCCAGCGAGCGACCCGAACCATCGGTCGTTCGAGCGATGCTCTCCATTGTTGAGGAACCTGAGCCGAGCGCCACCAAACGGGCAGCCATGGCGGTAGTGGCCGAGGAATGGAAACTTCCGGAAGCGAGTGGACTCTTGCTAGACCTACTCCGCTCCGGAGATACTTTTTGGCTCGAGGCGTCACGGGGCCTCGCAGCGCTCGGAGTGGGGGAGGCGGTCGATCCGTTTCTCACGATGCTAGAGGGCGGGGCGGCGATCGAGCCTTCCGAAGCGACCGCGCTCTACTTCGCCCTTACTGGCAATGCCGTGAGCTTTCCCCAAAGCGATGCAGGCGAGGCCGTTTTCCATCGCGTGCCCCTTGAGTGGCATCCACCGCCGGGCAAGGTGCTCGTGGTTCTGACGGAAAAGAGTGACTACCAGGGCTGGGTCAAAGTGGAGGAGCGCTGGGAGAGCGAACGGCTCTTCCGACTCGATGAAGGAGCAGGCGAGCTCGTGCTCTACGATCGCGGCCTCTTCGACCTAGTCGAACAGGGTCAGGGAATCTTGCTGTTGGAGGAGACCGTCCGTCAGACAATCCTCAATTCGTTGGAGTTGACCGAGACGAGAACGCAAAGGGCACGAGCGCTAGCTGCACTCCCAGAGTTTCCCTTCGTCGGTCTCGAAGATGGCGAGCTCCGGTTGCTTCACCGAGGCGAGTGGGTCAGCATTGCGCTAGGTAAGGATCTGCGCGACTCTGCCCGCGATCCGAAATGGGGGCGGTCGGCCTTGGTGCCTCTGCGCTTGTTCCAGCGGGACCGCATCCGCTGGTCCGAAGATCCCCCTCCTTCGGGCTGGCTCTTGAACGATTCTCAACCAGCTTATTGAAGAAGAGAAGGAGGATGGGCATGAATTCTCTAAATCGAAGAGGTTTCTTGCGTGCAGCCGGAGCGCTTGGTGTAGGTGGTCTTTTTTCGCGATCGGCAGAAGCGGCGGGGCTTACCCAAGGGGCTCAAGGGGCCGGTCCGTCTCGCCCCGTCGTCATTTCGAGTCCGAACGGGCTGCCGGCTACCGAGCTAGCGATGTCCATGATCCGGGACGGCTCGGATCCGCTGGACGCTGTAGTAGCGGGGGTGAACATCGTCGAAGAAGACCCCAACGATCACTCGGTGGGCTATGGCGGTCTCCCGAACGAGGAGGGTGTCGTCGAGCTAGACTCTTGCTTGATGCACGGCCCAACGAATCGTGGGGGGGCCGTCGCTTCACTCCGCGGAATCAAAACGCCGTCGAAGGTGGCCAAGCTCGTCATGGAGCGAACCGACCACGTTCTCCTGGTTGGAGAAGGGGCGCTCCGCTTCGCAAAGGCGCATGGGTTCGAGGAAGTAGATCTCTTGACACACGAGGCTCGAAAAATCTGGCTCGGAGTGGAAGGAAAACCTCTCCGACAAGGACGACTGGCTCCCTCCTAAGGAGCTTGGAGGAGCAACCGATTCCGCGGACGCGAGGCGGAACCCAAGGCTCACTGGCACGATAAACTGCAACGCCGTCGATAACAATGGCAACATCGCCGCTGTTACCACCACCAGCGGTCTAGCCTACAAAATACCCGGTCGAGTGGGGGACTCTCCCATAATTGGCGCGGGCCTTTATGTCGACAATGAAGTCGGTGCCTGTGGCTCCACTGGCCGGGGGGAAGCCAATCTCCTGCATCTTTCGAGCTTCCTGATCGTCGAGAACATGAGGAACGGGATGAGTCCCGAGGAAGCTGGTCTTGCCGCGCTCAAGCGGATCGCAGAGAAGACCGAACCACGCCTCCGTGACGGCAAGGGGAGGCCGGCGTACCAGCTGAGCTTCTATGTGCTCAACAAGCGGGGTGAGTATGCCGGCGTGGCGATGTGGAGTGGCGAGCGGCAGTACGCGGTTCACGACGGCGTGAAGAACCAGTCCAAAGACTTCGTCTTTCTCTACAAGAAGGAAGATTGAGCTAAAAAGATAGTTTCTTCTTCCCTTAATCCCTCTCCCTTCCGCCTTCGCTAGTGTGCCTTCACTAAAGCTTCGGCGGACCCGCCGAAGTCATTGAAAGATCGCGGACGGAGGCAGGTTGGGAGAGGGCCTGGGTGGGGGCAGCAATGCCGGTCGTTTGGTGGCCCTTAGTCTATCCTCTATAATCGAAGCATATGAAAAATGCGATGGAACTCAAGACCCTGGGCGATTTGAAGTCGAGTGGTTATACAAAGGAAAGACTCGGCCGCAGGGTTCGCGACGAGATCCGGGAGAACGTCGTTCGCGCGCTGGCGGCGGGTGAGGAGCTTTTTCCTGGCATCGTCGGGTACCAAGAAACCGTTCTTCCCCAGTTGGTCAACGCGCTTCTCTCGAAGCATCATTTCATCGTGCTCGGCCTAAGGGGCCAAGCCAAGAGCCGTATCCTCCGTAGCCTCACCCGTTTTCTCGACCCGGAGCTGCCAGCAGTAGAAGGCTGCGAGATTCACGACAACCCCTACGGGCCCCTATGCCGGGCATGCCGGCAAAAGATCGACGAAATGGGAGATCAAACTCCCATCATGTGGCTCTCCAGGGAGGATCGCTACGTCGAGAAATTGGCGACCCCCGACGTCACGATCGCAGACATCCTCGGTGACCTGGATCCGATCCGCGCCGCGCGTAGCGGACTCGATCTTTCCGACGAGTTGACGATCCACTACGGCCTCTTGCCCCGCGCGCATAGAGGCCTCTTCGCCATCAACGAGCTTCCCGACCTCGCCGGAAAGATTCAGGTCGGCTTGTTCAACATTCTTCAGGAGGGGGACGTTCAAATCAAAGGCTATCCGATCCGCCTGCCGTTAGATGTCCTCATGGTGTTCACTGCGAACCCCGAGGACTACACCGCCCGAGGAAAAATCGTGACTCCTCTGAAGGACCGTCTGGGATCGGAAATTCGCACCCACTACCCGAACACGCTCGAGCAGGCGGTATCCATCACGCGAGAAGAGGCATGGACCGAACGGCACGAAGACAAGGTGCTCGTGCCCTACTACCTTCGCGAGGTCGTAGAGGAAGTCGCTATTCAGGCTAGGAAGGACAGACGTATCGACCAACGGTCAGGAGTAAGCCAGCGGTTGCCGATCACCTTGTTGGAAAACGTCGTCTCGAACGCCGAGCGGCGAGCAATTCTGCATCAAGAAGAGAAGATCGTTCCCCGCGTCTCGGATGTATACGCATCGCTGCACGCCATCACGGGAAAACTCGAGCTCGACTACGAGGGCGAGCTGAAGGGTGCGGAAGTTGTGTCACGGGATTTAGTCCGTAACGCCGTCGGCCAGACTTTTCGAAAGTACTTAGGCGGTGAAGACCTGAACCAGGTCATCGAGTGGTTCGAGATGGGTGGCTATTTGAAGCTGCCAGATACTACGCCCGCGAAGGAGGCCTTGGCCAGCCTGGAAAAAATTCAAGGACTAGCTGAGAAAGTTAGTTTGCTCGGCGTCAAAAAGAAAGACTCACCCGCGGTGATTGTGGCGGCGGCGGAGTTCGTTCTCGAAGGGCTAGCGGGCATGAAAAAGATCAGCCGCAGCGAGGAGCGGCGTTTCACTCGTACCGAGAGGCAGCACCCGGAGATCGGCATGGAGCCTATCGACGCCGCGAAGCGACATTTGAACTGAGGTCAAGACGTTGTCGATTACCAAGTACTCCCGGTTCCGTCCAGAGGCCCTAGAAGATCTATCGCTCGAGGATCTGATGCAGCAGCTATCGGACTACTTCTTGCGCAGTGGGTTCCAAGACGCCTATGGATTCTACCAGCTTGGCGATCAATCGATGGCCGAGCTTCGAGAAGCCATCCTACAGGCCTTGCTGGAGCAAGGAGCTCTCTCCCAAGAAGACGTAGAGCGGATGCTGTCGGAAGCAGAAAACTTCGAAGACTCGGAGCTGGCCCGGCTTCTCAACGAGCTCATCGAGCGAATGCAAGAGGAAGGTTACGTTCGCGTGGGGCCTGCCGACTCCGGTACCGCGCTCGGAAGTATGGAAACTTCGGAGCCGGGCCGAGTGGAGCCGTCGCGAGGTAGGGTCAAGTTCGAGCTCACCGACAAGACCGTGGACTTCCTGGGTTTCAAGACGCTGAAGGATCTGCTCGCGGGTCTCGGCAAAGCCAGCTTCGGACAACATGAGACGAGAGAGCTGGCGACCGGCGTGGAAGTAACAGGCAGCTCAAAACGGTACGAGTTCGGTGACACACTCAACTTGGATGTGTCTCACACGCTTCTCTCCGCGGTCCGGCGGAACGGCTTGGGCGTGCCCATCGAGCTCACTCATTCCGATTTACACGTCCATCAATCGGAATACCGGAGCTCTTGCGCCACGGTAGTAATGCTCGACTGCAGCCACAGCATGATCCTCTATGGAGAGGATCGATTCACACCCGCCAAGAAAGTGGCTTTGGCTCTCTCCCATCTCATCCGCACTCAATACCCGGGCGACAGCCTTCATCTTGTGCTCTTTCATGACAGCGCCGAGGAAGTACCGTTGTCACAGCTTGCCCGCGTCCGGGTAGGACCGTTCTATACCAATACCTGTGAAGGATTGAAGCTGGCGCAGCGAATCCTGGCTCGCGAACGCAAAGACATGCGTCAGATAGTCATGATTACCGATGGGAAACCGTCCGCACTCACGTTGGATGACGGGCGGATCTACAAGAATCCCTTCGGGCTAGATCCCCTGATCGTCGACCAGACCTTCAAGGAAGTCGTTTCGTGCCGGCGCTCCGGAGTTCTCATCAATACCTTCATGTTGGCGCGTGACTACTCGCTGGTGAACTTCGTGAAGAAAGTGACGGAGATCGTTCGGGGTAAGGCCTACTTTACGACACCCGCGTCCCTCGGTCACTACGTCCTCATGGACTACGTCAACAAGAAGACCCGCACCCTTCATTGAGCCACTGGCGCCGAGCACACAGGCCTGGACAGCCCTTAGGCTGGCTTTAGGCTGGCTGTATGCCGGCCCAGAGCCTGACGCCCTTGCCAACCCAGTGAGAAAGCGTTACAGTGTTCTATCCGGTAAAAATAGCAACTGAAGCTTTGGCCTGAGGAATTTCTCCGCCTCGGGCGTTGATCGTTTGGCACGAGGACTGAGAAGAAGGAGAGTGATGGCGGAGGAGTGGGATGGTCGTGAGCGAAGAAAATATCCGAGGGTACCGTTGAAGGGCGAAGTCAAAGGGAAGATCCACACCGTCTCGGCTGCTCCCGTTGTCGATCTCTCCGTGGAAGGAGCTTTGCTCGAAGTCCCCTGTGTTCTAGAGCCGAAGACACTGTATACCCTGCGGCTCGCCGTCGGACCGACGGAGCAACTCGAGGTCAAAGGGGAAAGTGATACGAAGCTACGTACACGGTTTCGAGCGCAACGAGCGTGGAGAGACCGTCATCAAGTATCGTGCGGCGCTGCAATTCCAGGCGATCGGCGACGCTCAAAAGGAAACTCTTCACAAAACGGTCGAAAGACTGTCCCAAATTGCAGTGAGCGCTCACCTGTCGAGTGAGCGCGCGGGGTAGGCGGGCGCAGAAGGACGGACGAAATGAGTGACGTGAATCAAGAACGCCGGCACGCACCCCGCGTCGAAGCCCAAGGTGGCGTTCCTGGACAGCTCGAAATCGATTTGGAAACTCACGTTCTTCAAATCTCACCCAATGGAATGATGGCTGAACTGGAAGTGCCGGTGAATGTGGGATCCGAGTACGAATTCACTCTCAGTGTGGACGGCGAGGACCTAGATCTGAAGGGTGTGGTGCGAAACTGCGAACCCAAAGAACCCGGAGATACCGCCACGCTTTACCGCGTGGGAATCGAGTTCCGCGGCATCGAAGGACGGCAGCAGAACATCTTGGCCCGTTTCGTCGAGAGCAAGCTCTAGAACGGAAGCCTTCAATCGAAGGCTTTGGACTTGACCCGCTTTCGTGGACACCTAATCCTTTGGGAGACAGGAGTCCACGATGTCAAAGCAGGGAAACAGATACGCGGCCGAATTCCGGCGCCAAATGGTAGAGCTGGTGCGAGCTGGCCGCGGCTCCGAAGAGCTGGCGCGAGAGTTTGAGCCCTCGGGCCAGACGATCCGGAACTGGGTGAACCAGGCGGATCTCGACGAGGGTCGCAGGCAGGACGGTCTGACGAGTGAGGAGCGTGCGGAGCTCCGCCGCCTGCGACGGGAGAACCGTCAACTACGGTTGGAGCGGGAGATCCTCTCAAAAGCCGCGGCCTGGTTCGCTCGGGAGACCGAGTCGGTACCACCGAAGCCTTCCGATTCGTGAGGGCGAACCAGGATTCACTACCGGTTGCCACGATGTGCCGACTGCTGGACGTCTCCGCCAGCGGCTACTATGCGTGGCTTGAGCGTGCCCCGTCGGCCCGCGCGGTGTCGGATGCGGAGTTGCTTGAGAAGATCCGGGCGATTCACACCGCGTCGCGGAGCACGTACGGCGCGCCGAGGATTCTCCACGAGCTACGAGAGACACACGAGCTCCACGTCTCACGCAAGCGTGTAGCGCGGCTAATGCGCGAGGCTGGCATTCAAGGTGTTCACCGGCGCAAGAGGGCGCACACTACGATTCGCTGTGACGACGCCCGTCCCGCCCCCGATCTCGTCGACAGGAATTTCGAGGTGGACCGGCCCGACCGCCTGTGGGTCGCCGATATCACCTACGTGCCCACGTGGTCGGGCTTCTTGTTCCTCGCCGTCGTGCTGGACGCCTTCAGCCGACGCATCGTCGGATGGGCAATGGCTACCCACCTGCGGACGTCGCTCGTCTTGAGCGCCCTCGACATGGCGCTGTTCCAACGCAAGCCCGGCGACGTCATCCATCACTCGGACCAGGGCACGCAGTACACGTCACTAGCGTTCGGCCAGCGATGCCGGGAGGCCGGGGTGCGACCGTCGATGGGTTCGGTCGGGGACTGTTACGACAATGCGATGTGCGAGAGCTTCTTCGCGACGCTCGAGTGCGAGCTGATCGAGCGCCGGTCGTTTCGCTACCACGCTGAGGCGCGCATGGCGACCTTCGATTTCATCGAAGGCTGGTACAACCCGCGACGACGACACTCCGCCATCGACTATTGCTCGCCTATCCAATTCGAAAGGAGGTACTATCGCGACGCTTGATCCCTAACTCTTAACCTGTCCACGAAAGCGGGGTCACTTCAGCTTCGCCAAGTGGATCCTAATTCGATTTGTTTCAGCTCTCCTACCTACCGCTGTTGTATGCACCCCAGAACCCAGCGTGTTTGACGAACCGCGTCAGGATTCCTAGGATAGGCCCGCGCTAGCCGTATCAGGAGGTGTAATGGGAGAGCTAGAACGATGGGTCGAAGAAACGGCTCGAATCACCGGCCCCAGCCGGGTCGAGTGGTGCGACGGTTCGGAGGAAGAAAATGATCGACTCATCGAGGAGATGCTGGATGATGGAACGCTAAAGGAGCTGAGCCCCGAATGGTGGCCACATTGCTATCTTCACATTAGCGACTCCAATGACGTCGCCCGAACCGAGCACCTTACCTTCATCTGCAGCGAGGATCAGGAGCAGGCTGGGCCCACCAACAACTGGATGGCCCCCGCGGAAGCGCGGCAGAACGTAGGTTCGCTCTTCGAAGGGGCGATGAACAATCGCACCATGTACGTCGTGCCGTACCTGATGGGTCCTCCTGGGTCGCCGTTCGCTAAAGTAGGAGTCGAACTCACCGACAGCGCGTATGTGGTCGCGAATATGCGGATCATGACGAGAATGGGAAAGGTTGCCCTCGATGAATACCGTCAAAGCGGCGAGTTCGCACCCGGCCTCCATTCCCTGGGAGATCTCTCTCCCGACCGACGCTTCATTTGCCACTTTCCCGAGGAGAGGCTCATCTGGAGCATCGGTTCGGGCTACGGGGGAAACGCGCTTCTAGGCAAGAAGTGTTTCGCGCTGCGGATTGCGAGTGCCATGGCCTATGAAGAAGGGTGGTTGGCCGAGCACATGTTGCTCCTGGAGCTCGAGCAGCCGGGCGGCAAGATCGACTACATCGCGGCTGCTTTCCCGAGCCAATGTGGAAAAACCAACCTCGCCATGTTGATCAGCCCGCTCGAGCAGCTGGGGTACAAGGTGCGCACCGTCGGTGACGACATCGCGTGGCTGAGGATCGGTGAAGACGGGCGCTTGTGGGCCGTGAATCCGGAGGCGGGTTTCTTCGGTGTGGCTCCGGGTACCAACGACCAGACCAATCCCAATGCGATGAAAGCTATCCGGCAGAACACGATCTTCACCAACGTCGCCATGACGGATGACGGCCAGCCTTGGTGGGAGGGTAAGGATCCTGCTCCACCACAGAGGCTTATCAACTGGCAGAACCAGCCTTACAATGGTTCCGGAAAAGCGGCTCACCCGAACTCGCGATACACAGTTCCTGCCCGTCAGTGCCCGAGCATCTCGCCGCGCTGGGAGGAAACGAGAGGCGTTCCCATTTCAGCACTCATTTTCGGGGGCCGTCGGGCTCAGCTCACGCCGCTCGTTTTTCAATCCTACAATTGGCAGCATGGGGTTTTCGTCGCTGCCACGATGGGATCCGAAACCACCGCCGCGGCGACCGGGGAGATCGGCGTCGTTCGGCGGGATCCGATGGCGATGCTTCCGTTCTGTGGGTACCACATGGCCGATTATTGGGCCCATTGGTTGACCCTCGGGCAACGAGCGAGTCGGCCTCCGACCATCTTCCACGTCAACTGGTTCCGGACCGATGCGGACGGCCGGTTCTTGTGGCCAGGGTTCGGCGAGAATCTACGTGTCTTGCTTTGGATTCTCGAGCGAACGGCGGGGAAGGGGAAGGCTGAAGAAACTCCGATCGGCTGGGTACCGACCCCCGATGCTATCAATTTGGATGGCCTTGACGTACCTTCCCCAAGGATGAAAGAGCTCTTGCGCCTAGACAAGGAGGGTTGGGAGAGAGAAGTCGGAGGTCTAAGAGAGTTCTTCGAAAAGTTTGGAGATCGCTTGCCCCGCGCGCTGGAAGAAGAGTTGGAGGGTTTGAGGAAGCGGTTGGGGTGAGCCCGCCTTCACGAGTGAAGAGCGAAGCAGCTTCGGCGGGACAACTTTCTCGCGGGACGTGAGAAAGTTGGTGGAGCTGACGGGGATCGAACCCGTGACCTCGTGAATGCCATTCACGCGCGCTCCCAACTGCGCTACAGCCCCCGCAAAACAAAGCTAATCGTAGCCAATGAAGCGATCCAAGTCAAGGTGACGAAATGGTTTGGGAGTCAACCGGCAGAAACGAAATAGCGGGGCGAGGGATTAGTCGGCAGGAAAAACTAACGGTGAGTTTTAGATGAGTTTTGATCGCTTCTTAGAACGATCTGTGGTCCCAGTCTCCATTTTATTTAAGGTGTGGCCCCTCGCCCCACCGAGTCCATTCTAGACACGCCCTCGCGTTTCGCGCAAACAAACCTCGCTCTGCCCCGTAAGCCAAACTGGTATAACGGCTTACACCCGCGTGAAGGATCAAGGATCGTGTAATCCTTGATTATTCGTCTAGCGGATCGTTATTCCATACGCGTATGCGAGAATCCCGCCACCCAAATTGTGTAATACAGTCCAGGCCGAAAAATTCGCCACCATCGGGCGCTCTTCAAAGTTGCGTTGAGAGGTCTGCTGGATCATATAGCACCACCACACGCCTCGCCGGTATGCCGCCGTAAACGTTCATCTACCGTCAAGAGAAAATCAACCCATTCATGCTCATTGCGCTCCAAAGTTCGGGGAAAGTCCAGCCGATTCCGAAAAATCCGATCTCGAAAAACCCGAACTCGATAACCTACGTTGATATAATGTGTTAGCAGTGAGGGAAGTGACTGGGGTCTGGTGGCCTCCACGGACTTCAAATCCGATGGTTCCGGGCTAATCCTCGGGACGGTGGGTTCGATTCCCACGCACTTCCGCCAAAAAAGGATGATCGCCTATGGCGTCCGAAACCGATGATTTTTTTCCCGAACCGGTGCCGGTGCAGGATAGCTTCGATCTCCATACCTTTTCTCCTCGCGACATCCCTTCCGTAGTGGAATCGTATCTCGAAGCCGCGATCGAGGAGGGATTCGAAGAAGTCCGACTAATCCACGGCCGAGGGAAAGGCGTCCAGAAAGAGGTCGTCCGCCGAGTCCTCGCCAAGCATCCGAAGGTCTCGAGTTTCCGCGAAGCCTCCCCAGACCGTGGCGGCTGGGGAGCGACGATTGCAATGTTAGAGAGAAAGGATCAAACGGGATAACGAGGTTCCCTCACCCGGCGTCTGACGACGTTGAGTGCGGCACGCCATCTTTTGACGCCCAACTCTCCCAACCCGCCTTCGTCCGCTTTTTTCCAGAGAACTTCGGCGGGTCCGCCGAAGCTTCAGCGAAGGCGGAAGGGAGAGGGTATAAAGGAAGAAGAGACCATTTCTCTTGCCTTTTTCTCTATGGGGAAATCAATGAAGGGAGCCACAGGCTCAACTGGGGGAAGAACGTCACCAGCAGCAGCACCGCGAGCATCGCGAGAATGAAGTAGATGTTCACCCGCATGACCTCACCCATCGGCACTTTTGCAATCGAGCACGTGGTAATGAGCACCGAAGCCACCGGTGGGGTTTGCTGGCCGATGGCCAAGCTGACCGTGACCATGAGGCCGAAGTGAATGGGATCGATTCCCAACTCCGTGGTTAGCGGCAAGAGGATAGGAACGAGAAGAACGATCGCGGCGGCGCTGTGGAGGATCATTCCAGCCACCAGCCACAGGCCGTCGATAAGAAGGAGGGCGCCGGTTTTCCCTTCGACGTGGGCGAGCGTGAATGAGGCCAACCTCTCGGGCACTTGCTGGTTGGCCAGGTACCAGCCCAGAACCGCCGAACCCGCAACCAAGATCATGACCACCGCGGTCTGTCCTGCGGCGTCCACGATAATGGGCCTCAGGTCTTTTCTCTCGAGGGAACGATAAACAAAGAATCCCAACCCTAAGGCTAGGACGACCGCTACGGCAGCCGCCTCTGTTGCCGTGAAGACGCCTGCGAAAATCCCTCCCAAGATCACGAGAGGCAGGGCTAGCGCCAGAAACGCCCGGCGGAGACCTTTCGAGACTCGCTTCAACTCAAACGGCTCCGATTCGGCAAACCCCCCGCGGCGGGTGAGCCAGTAGCTGGTCAACATGATCGCCACGCCACACAAAACTCCCGGTGCTACGCCGGCTATGAACAGTTTCACGATCGACGAGCCGGTGATCGCTCCGTAAAGAATCATGGGAATCGAAGGTGGAATGATGATCGCGATGGTGGCCGATGACGAAAGGACTGCGGCGGCGAAGCGCGCAGGATAGCCCCTTTCCTTCATGGCGGGAATGAGTACGCTCCCCAAGGCTGCGGCATCCGCCACCGCGGAGCCCGATACCTCGGAGAAGAACATACTGGAGACCGTAGTAGTCATGGCCAGCCCGCCTCTTATGAATCCAACCAGGCTGTTAGCAAGCTCCACCAAACGATGAGAGATGCCGGCTCGATTCATCAGAGAGCCGGCGAGGATGAAAAGCGGCACCGCCACCATGGGAAAGCTGTCGGTGCCGTTGAAGAGGCGGTGTGGCACCACGACCAGGGGCGTGCTCGTGGTAAGTGCAATCAGAATGGTGCTCGCGGCTATCAGAACATAGCCGATGGGGAGGCCAACCAGGGCCAAGAGCGCGATGACAACGAGGAGTATGAGTTCCATTAGCTATCGGGTTCGGTTTGGAGGGTGCGTCCCAGCTGGATGACCTCGACCCCCAGCATCAGAAGCGCAGAGAACGGAATGACGATATAGATGATGCCCATCGGAACTGGCAGCGTAATGGCACGGTCGGAAAGGAAACGGACCGCAAGAAGGCCACCGTAGGAGAGAAGAAGTAGATGCAGAGCGATCATGAGCCCGTGCGTGCAAAGAGCGGCGAGCCGTTGGCCACGAGGGCCGAGCCGCTCGGCGACGCCGCCTAGACCGATGTGCCTGCCGTCCTGTTGGGCGGCCACCGCGCCCAGGAACGTGAGCCAGACCAGCAAGTAGCCGGTGAACTCATCGTACCAGCCAAAACTCATACCTAGGCCGTAGCGAAGGACGACCTCGACGAAGCAGATGACCGCCATCGCCGAAAGAATGACCAACAACGTAGTCTCGAGAAGGCGGCGGATACCGCGGTCAAGCCGCTCGGCAAAACGCGGGGGCATAGGATCTCGAAATTCTAGGGTGTGGAGTGATAACTTCGGGCAGCCTCGACGAGGCCGTCGCCAAACCGTTCCTTGTAGTGCTCATAGAGCGGAACACCTGCCGCTTCGAAAGCTCCGCGGTCGATGGTGTCGATCTGCAAACGCTCCTCGAGGAAGATCAGGTGTCGCTCGTCTTCCGTCTCACCGAGTCGGCGATGATAGCGGCCCACCTCCACTGCTACTTCCCGAACCGCGGTTCGGACGTCGTCCGGCAGCGATTCGAAGTACGCCTGACTCATAATCGGGTAAGCCGGCGAGTAAACGTGACGGGAGATGGAAAGGAACTTCTGCACTTCGTAAAATCTCGAGGGCACTATCTGAGAGAGTGGGTTTTCCTGGCCATCGATGACCCCTTGTTTGAGGGCGGAGAAGACTTCTCCGAAGCTCATCGAGGTGGGGTTGGCGCCAAAAGCGCTAAAGAGCCGGACGCGCTCGGGATCCTTGGGAGTTCGCAGTTTGATCCCCGACAGATCCTGAGGCTTTACGATGGGTCGAACGTTGTTGGTGATCATGCGGAATCCGTTTTCCCAAAACCCAAGCAGCACGATGCCCTGCTCCAGAAGTTTGGCGGTTAGCTCTTCACCGACCGGTCCTTCCGCGATCTGTTCCATTTGAGCACGCTCTTCGATGAGAAAAGGTAGATCGAAGAGCCCGAACATCGGCTCCACCGCGTGAAGGACCGACGAAGGCACGTGCATCTCGAGTGTACCCAAGCGCAGACCCTCTAGCATCTCTTTGTCCTTACCGAGCTGGGCCGAACCGTAGATTCGGACTTCCACCTTGTCAGCAAGCCTCTCTTCGAGAAGCTCCTTGAACTTGCGACACCCGTGGTCGAAGGGCGAGTCGGGAAATCCTATATGACCCAGCCGGATGACGATCTGATCGTCACTCGAACGTTGGCCGCATCCCCACGCCAGAGAGACCAGAGCGGCGAGAGCGATTACCGAAAAGCAGGCTCCGAGCGTCGACTTCATATCGGCCCTGACACTAGCACAAAAGACCGGCGTGATCAGGTTGGGTCGGCTTGGGTCAGCCAAACAGGTTGAACACGCGCGGGCGCGCGTGTGAGAATGCCCGACTATGTCGGATTTGGCACTGCAGCTCGAAGGTCGGATCGATGGGGAAGTTCGCTTCGATCGATATACTCGACTGCTTTACTCCACCGATGCCAGTATTTATCAGGTTGAGCCGCTCGGCGTGGTCATACCCAAACATCGCGACGATGTCGAACAGACGGTCCGGCTCGCCGCCCAAGCGGGGGTCCCGATTCTGCCTCGGGGCGGAGGCACTTCGCTCGCCGGGCAGGCAGTAGGTGAAGCGGTCGTTCTCGACCTCTCCAAGTACATGAACCGCGTTCTGGAGCTTTCCATGGCGGAACGCTCGGTCACCGTCCAGCCCGGCATCGTGCAGGACGGGCTCGGGGCCTACCTCAAGCTTCACGGAGCTCGCTTCGGGCCGGAGACCGCCACCAGCAACCGGGCCAACCTGGGCGGGATGATTGGAAACAATTCCGCCGGAGCACGCTCCCTCATTTATGGTAAGACCGTCGACAACGTCCTCGAGGTGACAGCGATTCTCGCCGATGGCTCAGAGGCCGTATTCGGTCCTGTCTGGCGGCAGAATCTAGAGTCGAAAACCAAGGGGGACAGTTTGGAGGCGCAGATCTATCGCGCCGCACTTTCGTTGGCGGAGGAGTATCGCAGCGAGATCGAAGAACACTATCCTCGCATACCGCGTCGGGTGAGCGGCTACAACCTGGACGAGCTCCTCGATCCGGACGAGATCAATCTGGCCAAGTTGATCGTGGGCTCGGAAGGTACGCTGGCCACTGTCATCGAAGCGAAGCTCGAAGTCGTGCCCCTTCCCGCCGCCACCGGTCTCGCGGTTTTACACTTCGACGCCCTCTTGCCGGCGCTCGAGACGGCCTTCGAGGCCCTGGCGCTCGAGCCCTCGGCGGTGGAGCTCGTAGACCACATGGTGTTGGAGCTCGCGAGGGAGTCCCTCGAGTACTCTCGCCGGCTACGTTTCGTCGAAGGAGATCCCCAGGCTCTCATCATCGTGGAGTTTTACGGCGAATCGAAGAGCGAGGTCGTTTCCAAGCTTGGCGAACTGGAGTCACGCCTCGGCAAGCAAGCACAGGCCGTGGTGCGCGTCCTGGACGTGGCGGAGCAGGCAAATGTTTGGAAGGTTAGGAAGGCCGCCCTCCCGCTCTTGTTGGGGCTTCCCGGTGATCACAAACCGATTGCCTTCGTTGAGGACACGGCCGTTGCCCCGGAGCAGCTCTCCGATTACATCCGTCGCTTCAACGAGCTCCTCGAGGATAGCCAAACCGTGGGCTCCTTTTATGCGCACGCCGGTGCGGGTTGTCTCCACATACGTCCTCTCATCAACCTCAAGGAGGGTTCCGAGATTCAAAAGATGCACCGTCTCGCGGAGGACGTCAGCGATTTGGTTCTGGAGTTCGGGGGCGCCATGAGCGGCGAGCATGGCGACGGTTTGGCGCGCAGCCAGTTCAACGAGAAGATGTTCGGACCGAAGCTCTATGAAGCTTTCCGGAAGCTCAAGGCGGCGTTCGACCCCCAGGGCATCATGAACCCCGGAAAGGTAGTCGAAGCCCCGTCGATGACGGAGAACCTTCGCTACGGATCTTCTTATCAGACCATGGACCTGTCCACGTTTTTTCCCTACCGAAAGGAAGGCGGTTTCGCGCGCGCGGTGGAACTTTGTAACGGTGCCGGAGTCTGCCGGAAGAAGCTCGAAGGAACGATGTGTCCTTCCTACATGGTGACTCAAGAAGAAGAACACTCCACGCGCGGTCGCGCCAACGCTTTGCGAGCGGTCCTCGACGGAAGGTTGGAACCGGAGGAGCTCACCGGCGAGCGGCTCTACGAGGTCATGGATCTCTGTATTTCTTGTAAAGGGTGCAAAGCCGAGTGTCCCTCCAACGTGGACATGGCCCGGATCAAGTCGGAGTATCTCGCCATTTATCACGACAAACATCCTCACCCGCTTCGCGACCATATGTTCAGCTCTGTGGACACGGCGGGGAGGCTCGGTGTCGCGGCGACCCCGGTATCCAACTGGGTCACGCGAAACTCGTGGTTCCGCTGGGCCCTCGAGCGTTGGGGCGGCATCGATCGCCGTCGAACGATCCCACCCTACGCACGGCAGACCTTTTCCGACTGGTTCGTGAATCGCGAGCCGCCCACCGGTCGCCGCCGCTGGCGAGTCGTCTTGTTCCACGACACCTTCATGAACTACAACGATCCCGAGGTCGGAGTAGCGGCCACACGGCTGCTCGAGGCGGCGGGCTTCGACGTGCTCTTGGTCCCCAAGCGCTGCTGCGGCCGCCCCGCCATCTCGAAGGGTATGCTGACCGAGGCGCGCTCGCTGGCGCGAGCCAATGTTGAGATTCTGTATCCTTATGTGCAGCAGGGCTACGCCATCGTGGGCTGTGAGCCCTCGTGTCTTCTTAGTCTTCGCGACGAATATCCGGATCTAGTTCCCGGGCCGGAGTCGGAAGCGATCGCGAAGAGAAGCTTCTTGATCGAGGAATTCTTGCCGGGAGTGGAGATCAACTTCCCCGCGCCGCCGCCTCATGTTTTGGTTCACGGTCATTGCCATCAGAAGGCGCTCTCCGGTACCGATCCCTTGGTGAGGTTTTTGGAGCAGACGGGCTCCCGCGTCGAGGTCGTCGATTCTGGCTGCTGTGGGATGGCGGGGTCTTTCGGCTACGAGCGCGAGCATTTCGATATCTCGTTGGAGATGGCGGGGCGCAGGCTTTTGCCTGCGGTGCGACGGGCAGCGCCCGAGACGGTCCTGGCTGCACCGGGAACTTCCTGTCGTCACCAGATCCAGGATGGAACCGGGCGTCGCGCCTATCATCCGGTCGAGATCGTCGCTCGAGCTGCAGGGTTGCTCTGATATGGTACTCGTCGTCGACATCGAGACGGTCGGGCAGGGAGTGGAAGACATTCCACACCGCGCGCTCGACATCCTTTTCCGTAGCCTCCGTCGCCAGGAGGGGGACGAGGAGGAGATCGAGTCGCGCAAGAAGGAAATGATCGACCGGTTCGGGCTCGACCCGACCACCGGCCGCATCGTCTGCATCGGTCTAATGGACGCGGAGAGCGAGACGAAAGAGGCTTATTACGGGACCGACGAGAGAGTGATCCTGACTTCTTTCTGGGAGTATCTCGAACGAAATCGGCCTGAGCTCTTCGTCACGTTCGCCGGCAAGAGCTTCGACTTCCCCTACATAAACATCCGGAGTGCCGTCCTCGAGATACCGCCTAGTATTCCGCTGCCGATCCGTCGTTTCAAAACAAGCCCCCACTTCGATATCCGCGAGGTCTTGGCCGGTAATGAGCGCCATCGGCGGGGGACTCTCGATTATTTCTGTGCTGTCTTTGGCATTCCTTCTCCCAAGGCCGAGCTCGATGGATCGCAGGTCGGTCAGGCCTTTGAGGAGGGGAGACACGACGAGATCGGTCGCTACTGTCTCGCGGATTGCCTGGCCACCACCCGCCTCTATCAAAAGCTGAAGGGTTTTTATCCGCCGGAGTGAGTGATTTGCCGCCCAACAAATCTTGCCCGGGCGAGATTTCCGCCGAGGCCAGAAGAGGTTCCCCATGACACTTAGTGCCGGCACTCGACTTGGCCACTACGAGATCCTCGAGCCCATCGGCAAGGGCGGGATGGGCGAGGTCTATCGGGCGAAGGATGCGAAGCTCGGCCGTGAGGTGGCCGTCAAGGTGCTTCCCGAAGCATTCCGCCATGACCAGGAGCGCCTTACACGTTTCGAGAGAGAAGCGCGGGTGCTCGCCTCTTTGAACCATGCCGGCATCGCGACGCTTTATGGCCTTGAGAACGTGGGACAAGACAACCTTTCTCGTGATGGAGCTCGTCCCGGGAGAGACCCTCGCCGATCGCTTCGCCCGCGTGCCGATTCGTTCCGAGGAGGCCCTTCCACTGTTTCAGCAAATCGCCGAAGCGCTCGAAGCCGCGCACGCGGCCGGTGTCATCCATCGCGACTTGAAACCCGCGAACATCAAAGTCACGCCGGAGGGGAAGACCAAGGTTCTCGACCTCGGCCTCGCAAAGGCCTTTGCCGATGACAATCCGGCGACCGACCTCTCCCACTCGCCCACGTTGACACGAGATGCCACGAGAGCCGGCGTCATTATGGGCACGGCGTCCTACATGAGCCCGGAGCAGGCGAGAGGAAAAACCGTCGACAAGCGCACCGACATCTGGGCGTTCGGATGCGTGTTGTTCGAGGCCCTGGCGGGCCGGAAAGCCTTCGACGGTGACTCGGTCACCGACGTCCTGGCAAACGTGATCCACAAGGAGGCGCCGTGGGATGCCTTGCCGGCCGCGACGCCTTGGCGGGTTCAGGACGTGCTCCGCCGCTGCCTTTCGAAAGATGCTGGCCTTCGTCTTCATGACATCGCTGACGCCCGCATCGAGCTCGGGGAGGACACGATGCCACCCGAGACCGGCGAACCGGCGCCATCCTCTCGGCGGGGGCTCCTCGTGGGCGGGCTTGTGGGTCTCATTATCGGCTTGGGTTTGACCATTGCTTTTTGGAGCCCGGAGTCCACCGTCACGGGCCAGCCGCAGCGGTTCGTCATCACACCGCCTCGGGAAGACCCGCCGCTCGAGCTTTCGGACCCCATCATCTCGTCGGATGGCGATACCGTGGTCTACCTAGGCGAGAACGATGCCGGGCGTCGGCTCTACTTGCGGGAGATCGGCGAGCTCGACTCACGGCCTCTCCCTGGAACGGAAGGGGCTATGTCTCCCTTCTTCTCGCCCGACGGCCTCTGGGTGGGCTTTTTCGCAGGCGACAAGCTCAAGAGGGTTTCGGTTCGGGGTGGGGCACCGATCGAAATCTGTGAAGCCTACATCGGCGGCCCCGGTGGAGAGTGGGCACCGGACGGCACGATCTGGTTCTCCCCGAACTGGATTTCCGGTTTGGTCAAGGTTCCGGCAGAAGGAGGTGAACCCACCGAGGTGACGACACCCGACGGCGAAAGGGAAGAGGTCGGACACTGGTGGCCCGAGTTTCTGCCGGATGGTCGTACCGTCCTTTTCACGATTTGGACGAACGAGGGCTCTCTCAGCAAGTCTCGTATCGCGGCCCTCGACACCGAGTCGGGCGCTTGGCGGCATTTGTTCCAGGGGGCGCAGGCGCGTTATGCGGCGAGTGGCGACATCGTCTATTACACATCCGGAATCTACCAGGTGGCACCCTTCGATCTCTCCCGCCTAGAGGTCACGGGTCCGGCGGTTCCGGTACTCGAGAATACGAAGACTCCGGGAGTGACGGGCTCCGTAGGACGTTATTACGCGGTCTCCGATGCAGGCGCCCTCGTCACGATTCCCGGAAGGGCCTACTATCGGAGGAGCGCCCTGGCCTGGCTGGGTCGGGATGGAAAGGTCGAACGGCTGCCGTTCGACTCGGCGGCGATCCGGGAATTTCGAATTTCTCCGGAGGGCCGGCGTGTGGCGGTGGCCCGGCTCGACGAGGGGAGCCTCGACATTTGGATCTACGATTTGGAGCGGGGCACCCAGGAGAAGCTGACCCGAGAGTCGAACGCGTCCTCACCGCTTTGGAGCCCGGACGGCTCGCGCTTGATTTTCAGCTCCTCGCGCCGCGGTCTCTTCGATGTAGTCTCGAAGCCCATCGACGTCTTCGGCACCGAGGAAACGATCCTCGGTAGCGACAAAGATGAAGGGGCGGCCGCGCTCTCGCGCGACGGGAGATGGCTCGCCTTCATCGATTACGCGGTCGAGACCGGCGAGGACATCTGGTTAGCCGAGCTGGGAACGACATCGAGCCCGATACCCGCCATCAAGACACCCTTCGACGATAGCAATCCGTCTTTCTTCTCGGGACGGCGTATGGCTGGCATACGACTCGCCCGTCTCGGGGCGATCGGAAGTGTATGCGCAGCCGGTACTCGGTGGAGGAGCCCGGGTCAGGATTTCTCCAGACGGGGGAAACAATCCGCTGTGGTCGCCGACCGCGAACGAGCTCTTTTACGTTCTCGGAGACACACTGATGGTGGTGTCTTACCGACTCGATGGGGGGAAGCTTCTCGCCGAGAGCCCACGGCCCTTGGTCGACATGCCGCGACAACATCTGACGAGCATCGAGACGGTCGGACAGGGAGTCGTCGGCTACGACATCTCACCCGATGGAGAGCGATTCTTGATAATGATCGACACCGGCGAGGATCCGTCCCCGACCGAGATCCACATCACATTGAATTGGTTCGAGGAGTTGAAGCGTCTTACGGGGGCGAACTGATTCGGCTTTGATTAGCGTCGGTGGGGCGTCTTCTTGTTGATGTAGTTCTTCTGAAACAATTCGATCGCGGGCAGCAGATCCTGCTTGTCGGTCAACGTTCCCCGAAAGAGATCCCCGAGCCGCGCAATGCGGGGCAGCACATTTTCGATGGTGAACATCGAGGGGTGCAGCTCGGAGTCGAGCTCGTCCCACTCGAGCGGCGTCGAAACAGAGGCCCCCGGCACTGGCCGAGCTACATAAGGCGGTACCACGGTCTGCCCACGACGGTTCTGTAGAAAGTCGATGTACACCTTCCCGCCGCGTCGATTCACCACTCTCTCCACGGTAGCAATGTCGTTCAGGTCTTGGGCCACCAGGCGCGCGATCCCTTCGCAGAACTGGACTGCATGGTCGTAGCTGTAACCGGGTAGGAGGGGAACGTAGACATGGAGGCCGGTCGCCCCAGAAGTCTTCAGATAAGGCCTCAATCCAATTCCCCGCAGCACCTTCCCGATCGCGCGCGCGATGCGGACCACATGGGAAAACGGGGAGCCGTCCGGGTCGAGGTCGAGAATGGCCCAATCAGGAGAATCCAGGCTACCCCGCCGCGAGAGCCAGGGATGAAGATCGATGCTGCCCAAGTTGACCATGTAGAGAAGCGTGTCCCGGTCATTACAAATAATGAAGCGGATGGGCTTGGTCTTGCTCTCTGACTCGATGGGCTCGAGATTGATCCAATCGGCGATGTGCTCGGGGGCATCTTTCTGATAGAAGGCTTTGCCTTCGATGCCGTCCGGGTAGCGGAGCATGTGAACCGGCCGTTCGTGAAGACAGGGGACAATGAGATCGGCGACCTTGTCGTAGTAGTTGATGAGCTCGCCCTTGGTGAATCCTTCCTTGGGCCAGTAGATCTTCTCCAAATTGCTGAACTTGATCTTGTGTCGCGTCTTTTGGGGCGTCGGTTCCTTGAGCGCTTCGAGGAGATCCCTCTTCCCTGCGTTGGTGGTGGGGCGAGCGGGAATCTCCCGCCATGACGGAGAGGGTCCGGAGACGTAAGCTCCGGACGCTTCCTTGGCCACGACCGCCGGGAGGCCGGCGCCCGACGTCACCTCGACTAGATCTTCACCCCGACCCTGGACGTGGTCGACGTAGAGAAGAACAGAAAGCGCAGGAAGCACTGCGGCAAGGATCTTCTTTCTCTCCAGAAAAGGGAGCTCCTGGACGTTCCAATCATCGTAGTGGAGCAGATCGAACGCGTAGAAGAATACGGTGTCTTTTCCCTCGTCGCTGAGGCTCCGTTCCAGAATCTCTTTGGAGGGGCGGCGGGCTTGATCGAGGGAGACTAGGACCCCGTCCAGGGAAGCGTTTTCCGCCCGGAGCCGGGTGGCTTCTTCTGCGAGCGTGGGAAGCTTCCCGGCTAGATCGCCGCCATCGGGGGTGAGTATCTGAATCGTATCCCCATGCTTCATGAGCAAGGCGCGCTGGCCTCGGAACTTCATTTCGAAGAGCCAACCAGGATCGGAGAAGGGTTTGGAAGGCTCGCCAATCTTCATGGGTTGGACGTACTCGGGAGCAAGAGCCTCCGCGGCTCGAGTCAGGTCAAAAAATGGGGCGGGGTCGTCTTCCGTCCTCGCGTAACGGTCCTTTGCCTTGAAGATGAGCCACTCGTCTTTGCCCGACTTGGTTCGGACGAGATGCCACTCTCCGCGTAGGTTTTTCCCGTAAAGGGTCAACTCCAGCTTACCGTCTTGGACGCCTTGGCTTCCATCTTTGTCCTTCGGGATTAGATAACGGCCGCGATCCCAGATCGTCATCGTTCCCGCGCCGTATGCGTCCTTGGGGATGACTCCCTCGAAGTGTTCGTACTCGAGCGGGTGATCTTCGGTCCGCACGGCTAGTCGCTTGACCGAAGGTTCGTACGAAAAGCCGCGGGGCACCGCCCAGGATTTGAGCACACCGTCCATCTCGAGTCGCAGGTCGTAATGGAGCCTCCGCGCCTCGTGTCGGTGGACAACGAAGGCGGGTGCGCCCGGTCTTAAGGTAGGTTCGCCGGGAGGCGGCTCGGGTGTTCTCTGGAAGTCACGTTTCTCCCGGTACTCGTCGATCGATTTCGACTTTCGCTTCGCCATGGTTTCCGACCGAGTCGATTTCAACCCAATTCAAGAACGCCAACAATCTAACAGCCCTGGGGGCGCTCGTGCCAGCGGGCGATCTAAGAAAGGAAAGGAGAGACGAAGTGACTACTCTTCTTGCTGCGGTTCGTCTTCTTGTTGCTGAGAGGCGTTCGGAGCAGTCGGTACGGGAATGGGACGCCCGAACTGATCGGTAAACGGGTAGTAAGCGGGTGGTGCCGGCCTAGCGGTCGGCGGCGAGCCAGACTGCGGCTGTTCTTGCTGCGTGTCGCCACCGGTCTGCGCGCCGAACGGCGATGATTCTAGCCCTGGCGTGAAGGAGCTGCGAGGAAAAGCCGGGGGAGGTGGTAGGTAGCCCGGGTTCGCTGCCGGCGGCGGCGCCTCGTTCTGGAAGTCGCCTTCTACGTCGGCGTCGCCCGTATCATCGAAATCGTCGAAATCGGCGGGGTCCTCTATGTCCTCGTCGGGGTCGTCCTCGTAGATTTCCTCGTTTGGCTCAACCGGTTGTGGCCTTCTCCGGGCCCGCCGCGTGTTTCTCCGATTGGGAGCGGGCTGGCTGGAAGCAACCGCACCGCCACCTTCTCCTATGAAGATCTTGTCGACCCGCTGCCAATCTTCACGGTCGAACATCATCGCGTAGTTGACGCCCGCCCCGGCTAGCAACCGCTCCAAGGCTTGATTGACCGGCTGCGCTTCGATGTCGGCGGTAAGGCGCTTCGATTTGACCGGATCTTCGAGGAATAGCTCCAAGCCGGTCTCCGACTTTATCTGCTCGAAGACCTGCTCCAGTGTGGCGTCGCTACAGCGAATGGTGATGAGCCCCCCGTTGTAGGAGACCGACGTGGACTGTGAGTGGGCGCTCGGGGCGGCAAAGGGGGCAAGTATCGCCATGGCCACCATCAACAGACCCACCAGCCAGCTTCTCGAGACCATGTTTCGATTTTGCACTGGAGTTATGCCTTCTTACCAAGCTAGCATCGCTGAACTTTGCTGTCAAAGGGCTGTCAAAGTGCAGCGTTGACGGTAGGTTCAGGGGCGGTTGGAATCAGACGCAAGCTCGATAGACCTCGAGGGTTCTCTGGGCCGTATCCTCCCAGCTGAACTCCTTAGCGCGCTCCAACCCTTGTTTGCGTAGGCGCGCGGCCTTGTCGGTGTCGGTCAAGACGTTTTCGAGGGTCGAGGCGATCGAGTCCTCGTCCTCGGGCTCCACCCAAGCCACCGCATCGCCGCCCACCTCGAGGAGTGCTCCCCGTCTCGAACTGACCACTGGCGTCCCGCAGGCCATCGACTCGAGGATGGGGATCCCAAACCCCTCGACCAGGGACGGGAAGGCGAAGAGTTCGGCCAAATTGTAGAACGCGGGCAGGTCTTCGTCGGGAACCGAGCTCAGAATCCGCACGCCCGCGTCCTCCGATTTTCTCATTTCCTCGTCGATCGCTTCGAACTGGAAGTCCTTCCTCCCGATCAGAATCAATTCGAGGGACGGCTCGACTTTTTCTCGGACCCGACGGAACGCACGGATCAGACGCACGAGGTTCTTGCGAGGCTCGATCCTCCCTACGTCGAGTATGAAGGGTCGTTGCAATGCGTAGCGCGTCTTGACCCGCGCAAGGGTCTCATCTTCATCGAGGACTCGGAAACGACCGTGGTCCACAGCGTTCGGTATGGCGACGACTTTTTCTTCGGGAAGTCCGTATTGTTCCAGGATGGCGCGTCGCGAGAACTCCGACACCGTAAGCACACACCTCGCTCGACGAGCCGAGTGCCGGATTAGGCCTATCGACGCGCGCGAGAAGGCTCCGACGAAGAGGTCGGGATGAGTTTCGAACAAAACGTCGTGTATTGTGACCACCTCGGGGATTGCGGAAACGGGCGGGCAGATGTATTGGGAGTGAAAGAGCGACACGCGGTCGAGCATTTCTAGTGCCGGGACTACGACGGGAAGACGAAGCCGAGCCGAGGTAGGGAAGACGCGGCGGTGCGTTACACCGGGTGCGTCCAGGAGCTGCCGGGTTTCTTCGGGGGCAAAGCTGTAGACCAGGAATTCTTCGCCCGTTTTGATCCGCGCGAGCTCTCGAATGAGGCTCAGAAGGTAGGTGCGGCTTCCCTGCGGCTTGCCGTTGAGGTGGTGGGCGTCGATGCCGATCCGCACCGGGCAGTCCTGCCTTTAAGGTTGCCGCGGGGCAGGAGAACGGGGGTTGCTCGTGCCCGGATTTTGAAACCCGCCCTGCCCCTGCTGCCCAGGTTGTCCCCGCTGCTGGCCGGTTCGGCCCGGCTGCCTCGATCCCCCAGGGTTTTGTTGTTGAAGGTTTCTCGCCGCAACGTAGATGAACAACCACTCGTTGTATTTTTCTCCCGAGCCCACCGTCCGCAAGAATAGCTCTTCCTTTTTTCCGGGTTTCCGAATGGCTTCGTCCTCGCTCTTGCTCGAGACCCCTATGATTCCGCCGAGAGCTTGCCCGGTCATGCTTCGCCGACCGAGACCGCTCGTCTGGCCGAGGCTCCGGGAGCGTTCTTGAGACTGGAGTCCCTGCTGCCCCTGCTGCCCCCGCTGCCTTTGTCGCGGCTCGCCGCCGACTCCGGTAACTCCCCTTACCTCGGGAGAGTTCTGTCGAAGGATTTTCCATTCGCCGTCTTCGCTCATCGGATCTTCGTAAGCCTTGCGGAGGAACTTGTCCTTTACTAGATCCTCCACCTTGGAAGGGAAAGCTCCTGGATACTTTCGTTGGTATCGCTCGATGGCTCGGACGTATTGCTTGCCTCGCCAGAGAAGCTCGTCTTCTCGGCCTCGCTGGTTCACGTGCTCCCAGACGGGCACCGCGGCGGCCATGAAGATTCCCATGATGACGAGCCCGATGGCGATGCCCAGCAAGACGTAGCCACGCTCTCTAGCGTCCGATCGGAAAGAGATAGTCATCGTTCGCTCGCGGCTTCGCCGGGGTTCCCGCCCGCCTCACGGTAGAGAGCCAAAACCCGGCGGACGTAGTTTTTCGTCTCTTTATATGGAGGGATGCCACCATGGCGGGAGACCGCGGTCGGACCGGCGTTATAGGCAGCGAGAGCCAGTGAGAGGTCTCTATGGTTCCCGGCATACTCCGGGATCTCGGTCAAGAGTCCGGCAAGATCCACCGACTCCTTGACGTCGGGAGCCTTGGCTTTTCGGGAGCGGCGCGAGTTGTTGCGCGGAGAATCCGTCTGCTCCGTTTCCGGGGCTTGACCGCATACGGCAACTAGGCCCAACACGGCGACCGAGAAGGCCACTCGCCCGAGCTCGTTTCTTGCTCTTAGTGTTCGCACGCTCAATCTACCACTCGTTGTATGGACGGCCGTCCGAGCCCAACCGGCTCGAGAAACTCCGCACGTCATACACACCGGGTTCTTGGTCCGGTTGTTCCGGATCGTACTCCGCGAAGATCTCTTCCCACTGGTTGGTCTCGGTGATCGGATCGAGCGGAAGCTCCCGCAAATATTTGGCGTCGACCAATGCGTCGAGAGAGGATGGATAATCATTCCGGTCCGCTTTGTATTGGTCGATTCGTTCACGGACGGTGGCCAGGTTGTGTTCCAACACCGACTCTTTGCTAGCAAGGATCTGCGCCCGATAAACCGGTATCGCGATCGATATCAGGATGCCCAAGAGCGTGATGACCATCACTAGCTCGATAAAGGTGAAACCGCGGTTCCTACCAGTCACGATATTTCGTCCCGTCGAGTGCCGTTCCTGAGCTGGTCGTAAATACATCGTAGGCGTTCTGGCCACCCCAGATCGTGGAGTCGGGCTCATCCTGATAGGCGCGGAGTCCCCATTCCGAGGAGTGCGTCATGGGATCGATGGGGATGCGCCTGAGGAACTTCAGTTTCTTATCGATCGCTCCGACCTGAGATACTCCGTCGACCAAGATCTCCAACTCCTTGGGATAGCCCTCGCTTCCCAGCTCGACGTCGCTTCCACCGATGAGACCGAGATCGACCGCCTGTTTGAAATTGTCGATGGCGTCCCGCATGACGCGCAGGTTGCGTCTCAGCTCGACCTCCTTGGCCCGCTTGGCGGTGACCTCGGCGACCGGTATTACCGCCGCAGCGAGTATCGCCAAGATGAACGTAGCGGTCACCAACTCCAAGTACGTAAAGCCCTGATCGGTTCTCATTGTTCCGTGGGCGCCAGTGCTTCGCTGGGCCTCAAGAAGAAGGCCACGTCGCAGCGAAGTGCCAGTTGTCCCTCAGCACCGTCCCTCAGCGCGATTTCGCGCACCAAGAAGAACCGCCCCGAACGCTCCATGAGATTGATGAAGCGCAGTAGATCGAAGTAGGTTCCCTCGAGCGGCATTCGGACGTTCACTTCGCTCAGTTCAACCGGGAGCTCATCCTGGGAGTAAGAGGTTCGACCGCGCTCCACGCCGGTCTGCTTTGCCAAGCGATCGATCTCCGCCACCGCCTCGGTCAGCCCTGGGGTGCGCGGCTTCACGACTTCGGACCAAAATTTTTCGGCGACCGCATCGTTTCTGACAATGCGCTCCTGGTGGGTTCGAAGGCCGTCGAGCGTTTTCTGGCGAGACGCGGTCTCCTCGGCAAGCGATGCTTCCTCTTTGGCCAGACGCTCCTGCTTGGTCGCCAGTCGGTAAGTCACCACCCCGTAGACCACCAGGTTGGCGATGACCAAGCCTACCAGCGACAAATAGAACCGTCGTTTCTGCCAGAACGGGCGGAGATCCAATCCTGCGTTCGTCTCCGTCACCGTTCCTCCATCGCTTCGCTCGCAGAACCCTGCGGGGCAACTTTTTCGATGTCCCCATCGTCAGGCTCTTCGACTTCCGCCGGCTCTACATTTTCAGCAGGTTCCGCAGGCGCAGCAGATTCTTCGTTTTTAGGGGGCGCGTCTTCTTCAGCAAGATAGCGCAGAGTGACGGTCGCCGCCACCTCGTTCCCCTCTTCCCGCTGCGCTTCATTGACTGGCATGACCGTGCCGAAGTAGCGACTTTCCTCGAGGCTCCGGACGAGCTCCAATATGTCCTCTAGGGAACGGCCGATCGTCGTCAACTTCACCTCGATCACACCTTTGGCTGCACTCGGGGAGATGGAAGTGATGAGGACGTTTCGTGGAAGGATTTCCTCCAACTGATTGAACAGCTCGGTCCAAGAAAAGCCTTTCTGGCGGTAGACGTCGGCCAGAAACTCGATGCGTTGAGTCATCAGCTCATTTCGTTGCGCGCGGAGCTCTGATCGGGTGCGAGAAATGTCGTTGTCCAAACCGGTGAGCTGCTCTTCCAAGGATTGAACCTTGAGATCGAGATCTTCGCGCTCGCGCAGTAGGTAGCGAGTGAGGACGACACCGTGCCACAGGGTGGCCGCCATGAAACTCACTGCAGCGATCCCGAAAAGGAGCCGCGGGAGACGCTCGTTGCGAAAGCCGACCTTTGCGAAGTTGAGAGGCGAGTCCATCATCGTCAGGCCGCCTTTCCCCGCGCGGCGCCGGACGCTGCACCGGCAGCCGTCGCCAACGGCTCGGCCACCGTCAGGTGGTTGCCAACCGTCACCGCTCGGTGGAGATCGAACGGCTCGGCGGGCACCTCGAACTGATCCTCGAGCAATTCGGTCAGGTCACCGAGGTCGAGACGAAGGGAGCGGTAATAGACTTTGGCTAGGGAGTCGCCCCCCAGCTTTTCCTTGTAGTAGATGAGAGTGGGAAGGAGCTCGCGGAGGACGCTTTCAGCTTGGTAGGTCGGTGCCTTCGGAGACTCCGACGCCCCGGCATCGAGCAGTGGGGAACGGTGTCCCACGGTGCGCATCAGAACCGGCTGGTTGCGGTTCCGGACGAGGGTCAATGTGAAGTAGGTTTCTTCGAGGTTGAGAAAAAGATAGTCCTGCTCCGGTGTCAGATTCTCGACGACCACGCCCTCCCAAAGCTTGAGCAGGCTGAGCGATGAGGTCTCGATGACCCCCACGTGGAATCCGAGCCCATCGAAGAGCGTCTCGTATTGGCTGACGACTTCCTCGTGCAAGATGCCGGTGAGGAAGGTGGGGTTGATGCCGGGAAGAGGCTGGAAGGCGAGCCTGGCGTCACTCACCTCGAAGGGGAGCGCCTTCTTCATCCTGAAACGGAGTAGCTCTTCGGCTTCGGTGCGGGAGCGGGGAGTCTCGGGCAGCTCCTGTACCGAAATGCGGGCCAGAATGTCGGGCAGCGTGAGGCCCACGCGGTTGCCTTGGATGCCAGCCTCCTCGAAGAGCTGTCGGAGGAATTGGCCGAGCGCTTCAGTTTCGCTAAGGTTGGGAGTAAGCATCGAGAAGTCGACGACTCCTGGCGGGAGAGGGGCCCGCAAGCAAAGGTCCATCTCGCCATGTCCGTTGTCACCGAAGCGAGCCACGATGATTTCGTCCCGGCGAAACTCGATTCCCACTCCGGGCGGCTCCGGCTCCAAGAGCCATCGCTTTAGCTGGCGAAGTCGTTGCTTAGACAAACGTAACCTTGTTGATCTCTTCCAGCGTGGTCAGACCATCGAAGGCCTTGGCCAAAGCCGATTCGCGCAAGAAGAGCATGCCCTCCTCCTTGGCCGCCCGCTTGATGTCGGTGCTCGGCCGTCGGTCGATGAGCATCTCCCTGACGTTGTCGGAAAGATCCAATAGCTCGCAGATCGCCTGCCGTCCCTTATACCCGGTACCGTTACATTGCAGGCAGCCCTCGCCCCGGAAGAACTCGTGATCCCGGCAGCGCTCCGGATCCAATCCGGATTCTTCGAGGAGCTCGCGCGAAGCGTGAACCGGCGTCCGGCACGCCGGGCAGATGGTGCGGCACAACCTCTGTGCGAGGATACAGTTCAGCGCAGAGACGAAATTGTACGCCTCCACGCCCATGTTCAAGAAACGTCCAACCACGTCGAAGACGTTATTAGCGTGAACGGTGGTGAAAACCAGATGTCCGGTAAGAGCGGACTGGATGGCGACCTGCGCGGTGTCCGAATCGCGGATTTCTCCCACCATGATCTTGTCCGGGTCGTGGCGGAGAATGGAGCGGAGGCCGCGCGCGAAGGTGAGGCCCTTCTTCTCGTTGACCGGGATTTGCGTGATGCCCTTGAGTTGGTACTCCACGGGGTCTTCGATGGTGACGATCTTGTCTTCCTCGTTGTAGATCTCCGACAGCGCCGCATAGAGAGTGGTGGTCTTGCCGCTCCCGGTGGGTCCCGTCACCAGCACCATTCCATAGGGCTCGCGGATGAAATGGCGAATGCGTTTGACCTCACTTTCCGAGAAGCCCAAGATGTCCAGCCGCAGCTCCGCGAACTGCTCGTTGATGGACTCCTTGTCCAAGATCCGGATCACCGCGTCTTCCCCATAAATGCTGGGCATGATGGAAACGCGGAAATCGATGCTACGACCCTTCACCTTCAAGCGGAATCGGCCATCCTGCGGGACGCGTTTCTCCGCCACGTCGAGCTCGGCCATGACCTTTATGCGGCTGATGATCTCCGAATGTTGTGCCTTGGTGAGTGGCTTCATGGCTTTCTGCAGGACGCCGTCGATCCGGTACTTGATGACCACCTCTTCGTCTCGGGTTTCGATATGGATGTCGGAGGCGCGCTTGGTCAGCGCGTTGTAGATCGTGGAGTCCACGAGACGGATGATAGGGCTCGACGTATCGGTCAGCCGGTCGATGGACAGGGTTTCCTCGCTGTCCTCGTCATCCCGGACGATCTGCATGGTGAAGCTTTCCGAGGCCTCTTCCAAGACGCGCTGAGCGCTCTGGCTTTTCTTGAGGAGCTCCTGGATAGCGGACTCGGTGCCCACTGAGGCACGGATGGGCGTCTTCAAGAGCAAAGAGATCTCGTCCAACACCGGTACGTTCGTGGGATCGGAGGTGACGACGACCAGGTTGTCGTTTTCCTTCCGGTAGGGTAGGAAGTTGTAGCGGAACATCAGCTCCACCGGAACACTCCGAAACAGGTCGTGATCGGGCTGGAAGTGCTCGAGATCGACGTACTGCAGCCGGCATCGGGCGGCGAGATCCTGGGCCTGCTGAATCTCAGCCGCCATTGCTTCCTCGGGCGTTTGGTTGGGATCCACGTCGAGCTGAGTGGAGGGTTTCTCCGCGTTGGGCTCTCTCACCATTTGCTGGGGACCTCAGTGCATGACGCCGGCTAGACCGAAAAGGGGTAGGTAAAGGGCCAATAGGATCAAGGCCACGAACCCTCCCATCACGACGAGCATTACCGGTGTCAGCATGGCCATCATGATATTCAGTCGATGGTCGATCTCCTCGTCGCTGAAGTCGGCGACCGAGCCCATCATGTCCGCCAGGCTCCCGGTGCTCTCTCCGACTTTGGCCATTTCGATGACCATGTTGGAGAATTGACCGGTCCCTTCGAGGCTCGCGGCAAAAGACTTGCCTTCCCGGACCCGATCCGCGACGGGCTCCACCGTTTGCCCGAGAAAACGGTTGGCGATCGACCCGGCCGAAATCTCGATCGACTGCACCAGCGGGATGCCGCCGGCGAGCAGAGTCGAGATCGAACGCGTCAGTTGAGACGTCGCGAAGAGGCGCAGGAGTTGGCCGAAGTAAGGAAACCTAAGCTTCGAATGGTTGATCTTCTTTTTCGCGCTTTCTTGACGAGACCAGACGTAGAAAGCAGTGCCACCAAACACAAGAGCGAGCAAGATCAACCAAGCATTCGCCCGCACTGAGCTTGCGAACCAGAGAAGGCCGAGCGTAAGCGGAGGCAAATCGGCACCGAAGTTTTCGAAGAACCCGCCGAATCTAGGAACGACGTGGAAGAGAAGCACCGACGCTGCCAACACGAGGACCGCGGAGAGGAAGGCCGGATAGATGAGTGCCCCGACCACTTTTTTTCTGGTACCTTCGGTCAGCTTCATGTACTGGACGTAGCGGCGAATGACCGCTTCCAGGCTACCGCTCTTTTCTCCCGCCAGTAGGGAAGCAGAGTAGATGCGCGGGAATAGATCGCCGTGCGAGGCGAAGGCCTCGGACAACGAGATCCCGCCTTTGACTTTGTCGCGAACGTCGGTGAGCACTCCGCGCAGCTGAGGGTTCTTCATCCTCTCGAGCATGATGTTCAGCGACTGGAGCAAGGGCAGGCCCGCCTTCAATAGCGCCGCGAGCTCCTGGTTGAAAATGATGAACTCGGTGGTCTTGATCCGGCCGGGTCCACGTCGGAACACGGACAAGAGCGGGGCCAAGCCGAAGGAACGACGCACCGAGAAAATGTGGTATCCGCTCTCGGAAAGCTCGCGTCTCACCGAGCCTTCGTCGTCGGCCCGGCGGGCAATCTCCATGATGTCGCCGCCGCTGGTACCGACTTTGCAAATGAATTGGCTCATCGAGGCGTGCGAGCCGGTCGACTAGCGACCATTACTCCTGTTCCTTCCGAAGTTTACGAGGATGCACCCGCGGTTTATTATAGCACAGACCACTCGCTGGCACCGGGATCGCCCCTTTGGGCTCGGGGCGATAAGTGACCACAATCGAGTCCTTTACAGTCAGGAGCCCTCAACGGATGGCAGATAAGTCGAGCGACCCGGCCGTGAAAATCGTGGCCGTGAACCGCAAGGCCGGCTACAACTATCAGTTGACGGACCGTTTCGAGGCCGGTTTGGTGCTTCAAGGCACCGAGGTCAAGGCCGCCCGCGAAGGGAGAGTGAACCTGAAGGATAGCTACGCCGCCGAGAAAAACGGGGAGCTTTATCTAATGCAGTGTCACATCAGTCCTTATTCCCACGCCTTCTACGAGAACCATGAACCGCTCCGGCCCCGTAAGCTTCTCCTCCACCGAAGGGAGATCCGCCGACTCATCGGAAAGATCTCCCAAAGAGGGCTAACTCTCATTCCGACACGCATCTACTTTCGCAAGGGGCGTTTGAAAGTGGAACTGGCCCTTGCTAAGGGCAAGAAACACCACGATCGGCGTGCCGCGGTGCGGGAGAGGGATTTGAAACGGGAAGTGCAGACGGAGCTGAAGGAGCGAAACCGCTAAGAAGTTAGTGCCCTGTATCAGTAACTCGTCACCTAAATCTCGGCCCCTTTTGCGCGCTGGCTTCGTTGTGGCTCCTAGAAATATCCAGATATGACGTCGTCGTCACGCCTCGCCAGCCCACAAAATGGCCTCGAGCTTTAGGCAACGATCCACTGATGCAGGACACTAATCGTTCTCGCCCTTTACCTCGTTCTCCTTGTACATGTACTTGATGTTGTGCTTGAAGATGAGAATGTTGGGCTTGTCGATGCGGTTCACTTTGAGACAGCTTTTGTCGTACCACTCGATCACCCCTCTGAGCTCTTCTCCATCTTGCAGTACCAGCACCACGGGGGTCTTGCTGTTCATCTGTTTGATGTAGTAGAAGCTCTCCGCGTTGGTTTGCTCCGGGGGGACCGGTTTTCGGCGCACCGGCTTGGAAGACATCTGGTCTTTGATATCCGTTAGGTTGGGACGAATCAGCTTTCGATTCACGGTTCCTCTGTTCATCTGTCTTCCGGCCCGAAAAACTGGCGCTCTCGGGAATAGGAGATTCGACAACCCCGAGGGCACGCCGACTTAACACGTTTTAGGTAAGAGCGGCCCCTCGGCCTGCTGTGAAACACCGGTTTCTCTAACCGGACTGGGTCCTGCCGAGGCTTAATCTGAAGTTCGCCAACAGATTGCAAGGAGTCTAGCACCAAGCCCGAGGGGGCGCAAGTGTCGATCGGACAGCGGTGTTCGCCGGCGGTTCGCCTTCGTTCTCGTAGAGTCTCTCATCGTGGGGCGCTCCCTCCGCCGGCAAATTGGCGTTGCATGCCCCGCCCCTGAAGTCCGCAAAGCGCTAGAAACAGGCGTTCGAGGGTGATTCTCTTGTTCGCGTAGCGCACCGCGAGATCTTGGAGCGATTGTTCGGCCAGGACGAAGGCCTCGAGCCATAACTCGAGCGGAACGCGCGAAGCGAGGAGTCCGAGGTCTTCGCTATCCCAGTGCACGACGGAACCCTGTTCACCGCCTGCGATGCAAGAGATGTCCCGGAGGAGTCCCACCAGCAATCGCACGACATCGATCAGCGATTTGTGCTTGGCGAGCCGGTCGGCCCGCGCAAACAACTCCGCACGGCCGGGGGCGTCGGCCAGCATGTTCGCTACTTCCATGGCCTCAGCACGCAACTCGACCAGCTCGTCTGTTTTTGTGGCCAGCGCTCGGGCGAGGCTCCCGCCCGAGGCCGACGAAGCTAGGTTGGCATCCTCGGCTGAAAACCCATGGTGCGAGACGAGGAGGTCTGCAATTTCCTCCGGGAGCAGGGGAAGAAAGCGAATCTTTTGGCAACGGGAAAGTAGCGTAGGGAGCATGGCGGCCTCGTGCGAAGTAAGCAGCACGACCACGATCCAAGACGGCGATTCCTCGAGTGTCTTGAGCAGCGTGTTGGCCGCGGTGGGGTTCATGCGGTCGGCTACTTCGATGATATACACACGCTTCCTGCCTTCGAAGGGTCGGAAGGGGCTTTCGCTCACCACCGGTCGCACGGCTTCCGCTTTGATCTGCCCCCCGGCTCCTTCTGGCGCAATGCGGCGCACGTCCGGGAAGCTTCCCGAATCGATGCGCCGGCAGGCGGGGCATTCGTCGCAAGCCTCGTCACCGCCATCGACGGCCTGCGCGCAATTTAGCGCCTTGGCCAGGTTCATCGCGGCATCGAGCTTTCCCACGCCGTCGGGTCCGCTGAAGAGCAAGCTGGTAGGAACCTGGCCGCGAGCCAACATTTTCCGTAGGCGATCGAGCGCCGAACGGTTTCCAATTAGTTGCGAGAAAGACATCTTTTTCGTGGCACGCGGCTTGCGGAGATGCTTCCGCGACCGTTCGACTGGAGCATCAAGACCGGCTCAAGCGAGACACTCGGGGAGCCAGCCGCTTCCAGATGTCCTCGTGAATCTGGAGTCGATTACCGGTGGCAGGCACGACTACGAAACGCCGTTTCTCCTGGCGAGCGAGCTGTAGATACCCCTTGCGAACCTTGCGGTGGAACTCGAGCCGCTCGAGCTCGAAACGACCCTGAGTGCGACTCTGGCGACTTCTCCGGTTGCGAACTCGAGCACGACGCAGGCCGTGCTCGGGCGGCAGATCGAGCAGGACCGTGAAGCGAGGACGAAACTCGCCGGTCATCAACCGATCGAACGAGCGGATCAACCGGCGCGACAAACCGCGCGCGTATCCTTGGTAGGCGATACTCGAATCGGTGAATCGATCCGTGATCACGATCCGGCCCTCTTCGAGCGCCGGACGGATGACCTCTTCAAGGTGTTGACCGCGATCCGCGAAGTACAGCGCCAACTCGACCTCCGCCACCATCCGATGGTGGGCCGGGTGCAAGAGAACCTTCCGAATCTCTCTGCCGATCTGAGTGCCTCCTGGTTCTCGCGTCAGCAGGCAAGAGCGGCCGCTATTCTCCAGTCGCTTTGCTAGGAGCTTGGCTTGAGTCGATTTGCCACACCCCTCGATTCCCTCGAAGCTGATGAGATAACCCAAGCGGCTCGCCAAACCGGGACAAATTATCACAGGCCGCGCGACGCCTCAACAGAAGGGTCCCGGCGGACGGCGGGAGAAATCGCAGGCCCGCCTTCCTTCGCACTTGTATCTCGATCGGCGAACTGCCGCCTACCCTTCGCTTCGGCGAGACTCGACGAAGCCTGCAGGGCGGAGTCGGTCGGCGAGGCCTCGCCGTAGCCGTGGCCAGTCATGAAATCTGCCACGGCGTAGGCGAGCTATAATCGCCCGTCCGCGCGGAGGGCGAGCCCATGATCGATTTGACGGGTAAGGTGGCACTGGTGACGGGTGGTTCCCGAGGAATCGGAGAGGCCATCGCGGCTTGGTTCGCTTCGGCGGGAGCCAGCGTGGCAGTTAGTTACGCGACCCGGCGGGAAAAGGCGAAGGACGTCGTCCGAGGCATCGAGGCCAAGGGGGGCCGCGCGATCGCTCTCCAGGCCGATGTGGCTCAGGAGAACGCGGTGCGGGACCTCGTCTCTCAAACGGAGTCGCAACTTGGGGCACTCGATGCGGTCGTTGCCAATGCGGGGGTCTGGAAGAAGGCGGTTCTTCCCGAGATGACCGTTGATCAATGGGACGAGACCCTGAACACGAATCTCAAAGGGGTGTTCCTGGTCGCCAAGCACGCGGCCCGTGTGATGATCCCTCGCAGATCTGGTCGTATCGTTCTCATCTCTTCGACTTCCGGTCAAAGGGGCGAAGCGTTCTATTCCCATTACTCGGCGTCCAAAGGGGGCGTTATCAGTTTCACGAAGTCGCTGGCGCTCGAGCTGGCTCCGCACGGGATCTTGGTGAACTGTGTCGCCCCGGGGTGGGTGGCAACGGATATGACCGCGGAGACGTTTGCCTCGCCCGAACGCGCGGTGGTGGAGGCAACGATACCGCTTCGGCGACCGGGAACGCCCGACGAAATTGCGGGAGCGGTCGTGTTTCTGGCCTCCGAGCTGGCGACTTACATTACCGGAGAAATACTGAACGTGAACGGCGGGTCGGTGCTAGTGGGCTGAACCCGCCTTCGCTAGGGAGTCCACACCAGCTACGGCGGGCAAGTCTAAAGCAATATTCCGCTCACCATGGCCACGTACCGATGCGCGGAGTTCAGGAGGAGCGCGCTGGCCAAGGCGACCGGCTGGCTCTTGTCGGTGATGAGGGCAAGACCCTCGCCCCGTTTCCCGGTATGCACTTCACGATCACGTAGAAGTTCTCAGTGCTCAGGGAGAGCGTTTCCACATGGTCCTCGTCTTTCATGGAAGCGAGGTTCTCCAAGTACTTCACGAAAGCGGGTAGCTTTTCGATGATGAGTTGCTCCTCGGTCTCCTTCGGAAACCCCACTTGCTCCAATTCGATCTCTTCGGTGCTGAGGTTGAAGAAGAAGGATGCCAGCATGGACGGAGTCTGCTCGCGGATGGCGCTGAGGACTTTCTGCTGGAGCGGTTTTCGGTCGGTAACCTTCCTCTTTGGTTGGGCCGCTTCTGGCTCTGCAACCGGCTCCGGAGGCGGTGAGCTCGCCGAGGTTGGCTCCTGCGGTCTTTGTTGCTCGAGAATCTCATGGAGACGGCTGGACCTAGCCCGTTGCGTTTCATGGCGGGCTTTCCAAATGTTCGACGAGAACTCGGACTGGAAGACCCGGGCCGAAGTTTCGGGCGCGTCCAGAGCTTCGAAGACCTTGTTCATGGCTTCGCCCTTCTCGAAGGTGACGCCGCCGGTGGTTTCGAAGTAGCCGTTCGAGAATCGGCCCCGCACCAACAGGATCATTCCGGTGCCCTTGTTGGTGATCACCTCTAGGGAGCCGGTGTGCCCTTCTTTCTCCAACTTCGAAAGAAGATCCCGGAGGGGCTGGGATGCGAAGATCTGTCCGAAGATCTCCTGGCGGTTGGAAAGGCCCCGCAGCATATGAGCCATGTCCAGCGGTAACTCGTAGACCCGAGACCTTGGCTTCTTTCAGGCTCGCTGCGTTTCTCAATTTGAGCATCGCCTCATTGGAGACCGAGATTTCATTTCCTGCGCGATAAATGATGTTGATTTGCTCTCCCAAGTAAAACAGGATCAGTCCTTCGGCGTCACCGAAAGCGATCTCCATGTAGCCCGAGAGGTTGACGTCCTCGCATTGCCTTGTGACGCTCTCGAGGGGTGTGGTCTCGGTCGACAGGTCTTGGGAGAGCAGCTTGCTGCCGGGGAAGCGCATTAGTGAAAGTGTAGCAGAGGCTTCGGACATCCAGCAACAGAAACGACACGAGCCGGTCGCGCTTTCTCTTGAGTGCTGGGGTGGCTTTTATGGCGCCTGCCTGCTCAACCAACAGGCCGTATTTCGAGGTCCGTGCGGGTCCCCGCAGCGGTGAACGTTCCTCGCGGCGCCGTGTACCGCGTCCTCGCAGTCCTCGAGCGCCTACGGTCGTCCCGTCGCGTCTCTCTTGCCTCGGTCCTACCGGGAGAGGCTTTGTAAGATGACTTGTGCTTCGTTCACTTGCCCCGCCAATTGTCGGATGGCACTGGTGACGATCGGGACGTAGCGGTCCAAATTTTCTTTCGACCTTTGCTCTAGGCTTTCCCGGATTCCAGGGAGAGTCTTGACACCGTAACCCGTGTAATAACCGGGTGCGTAGACCTGGTGCCGGAACCACTCGCGATCGGGAAGCCCGTCTTCGTAGCCCAACAGCCTCTCCGAGGTGTAGAGGAGGCGATTGAGCCTAGCCAGCTCGGCCGCCTCCGGCTGAAGCGAGCTCGCGTTCACGATCGAGAAACGGGCTAACGCGGATTCGTAAGACTCGCCGGCTCGGCGGAGCTCTTCGACGGCGGCCCGCACCGTGGAGAGATCGACAGCGGGCGGGTCCTTCATTTCCTCGCGAGTCTTTTCGATCTCGTCGATGTATTGCTCCAAGGTCTCTGCATAGTCGGTGAAGTGGAAGGGGAGCACGGTAGCGTCCGCTAATCTAAGGATGGTCGTTCCTACGACCCGAGAAAGGACCCTCCCGTATTCGAAGCTGGTGTCGGAGAACCGCGTGTACCAGTCAAAGGAATCGTAGGCACTGTGGTAGACCCCGCCGTTACTTGCCCCACCAAATCCGAAGTTCAGCGACGCGATGGCGAGATGATCCAGAAACGCGGTGTAATCCGAGCCGGAGCCCAATGCGCTGAGCGCGAGGTCGACACGCTTTTCAATTTTTTCTCTGTCTTCATCGGTTTTTGCCTGCTCGATGCGCCGCTCGCGCGCCGCCTGGCGAAGGCTTTTCCCGCTTTGAGGATCGGAGACATCGCGGGCGACTTGACTCACGAGCTTCTGCAGGGAATGGCTGCCCGCAGTAGAGAGCCACCCTTTGCCCGTCGAATCGGTGTTGATATAGGCGACCGCCTTCTCTCGAAGGTCGTCTGCGTGCTTCTCCACCCACTCGGTAGAGCCGATCAGGCCCCACTCCTCCGCATCCCAAGATGCAAAGATGATGGTCCGTTTGGGCTCCCAACCTTGTTTGACCATTTCGGAAAATGCGCGCGCCGTTTCCATCAAGGCGACGTTGCCACTTGTCGGGTCCGTCGCGCCGTTCACCCAGGAGTCGTGGTGGTTGCCATGAATGATCCATTCATTGGGAAAAACGTGGCCGTCGATGCGTGC
Organism: Candidatus Marinacidobacterales bacterium; assembly: GCA_965219415.1. Taxonomy (GTDB): domain Bacteria; phylum Acidobacteriota; class Vicinamibacteria; order Marinacidobacterales; family DATDRI01; genus CBDCNP01. The sequence goes on along the minus strand of CBDCNP010000002.1, from coordinate 2,709,694 downwards.
GAGCACGTTGTACACTGGCCGGACTTGCCAGTCGAAGGAGAGCTTGAGGCGCGCCTTCGCCGGGCCGGGGCCCACGTGGTAGGTAATGGGAAGCGCTCCCTGCCACTCGTCCGGTGCTACCGGTCCCCGCAGATATTTCAGAAGCGGCACGGCGTCGGCATAGGAAAGAGGCTGAACCGGGATCGGAATCAGAGTGCGCGTCTCGGAAATCGCGAGCTTCCGAGCTCCTTTCTCGCCCGCCCAGCCTGGGGTTAGCGGGTCTCCCGGATGGATGGGCATATCCATTACGCTGCCTCTCTGCACACCTCCCCATGGCCGAAAAGGGCCAGCCGGATAGATGTCGCCTTTTCGATAGCCGTCGTCCTCGGGGTCGGAGTAGAGGAGGCACGCGATGGCACCATGCTCCCAGGCTAGCTTCGCCTTGATACCTCGCCAGCTACGACCGTACCGGGCGATGACGATCTTCCCTTGTACCTCGATGTTGACATAAACGAGTTGGCCGGTCACCTCACCGTCCGCGGCGTACGCGTTGAAAGGAGGCAGCTGATCGCTATCAGAAGAATCTTTGTCTTCCGCCAAGGCGGGCTCTTCCAGCTTCGCGGTGAAAGTTTCCGGCTCGAGGAGCTCGAGGACTCTTTCCGTCGGCATGGGCATCAGAGCCTCGTACTCCTCGATCCAAGCGGTGAGCCCCCAGGACTCGAACTTCGACAAGATATATTCAGCTACTCGTTTGCTGCCGGGTCCTCCCGCATGGTGAGGTTCTTCCGAGATGGACTGCATGTACGACCGTATGTTTTGCGGTTCGGGGAGCTCGCGGTAGCGATTCTCCCACACGAGTTGTGAAGCTACCTCATCGTCCACGAAGCCTCGGAGAGCCGGTTCCTCGGAGGCCGTGCTCAGTGAGATCCCCGCTAGGAGAACCAGCGAGCAGAAGCTGGCCAGGCGTGGGCGTGTTCGGCGACGAGCTCTCGAGTTCATAAAGTCTGCCTCATGGTTCCTCCGGGAGGTCGAAGTCGTTGAGCGTCGAGTATATCCGACGGGGAGGAGGCATGAAAAGGGATGTGGTACCATGTTTCAATCTTCCCAGGGAGGTTCGAAGACTTTCGAGGGCGATGAACTTCCGCCACTTCGTCGGCGCTCATGGCTTCGCGGCGCGGCTTTCCTCTCGGAAAGCCATAGGTGATTGTGGCTTCAGAGAATTCCGTGTCGGTGTAGCCGGGGCATACTACGGAGACTTCGACTCCGGTATCTTTGAGCTCTAAACGAAGCGATTCGGACAACCCTTGCAGCGCGAACTTCGTGGCCCCGTACGCGCCCGTCATCGGAAGAGCTCTCTTGCCTACGATCGATGAGACGTTCACGATAACACCCTTCCCACGCCTTTTCATTCCCGGGAGAACGGCCCGAATCGTGTAGAGCGCGCCAAACGTGTTGACCTCGAAGACCCGTCGAAGGTCCTCCTCACGGACGTTTTCCAGGTAAGCGTAGATTCCGAAACCGGCGTTGTTCACGAGGACGTCCAACCCATCGAACGCCTGCTCGGCACGAGCCACCGAATCCGCGACCGCCTTTCGAGAGGCGACGTCGGTCACGAGCACCAACGCTTCACCTCCGAGCTCATGCACCCGGGATGCGACTCGCTCGAGATGGGCTTTCCGTCGGGCCAGCAGCGCGAGGCGCCCTCCCGCTCGAGCGAAACGGTAGGCGGTGGCTTCCCCAATCCCGCTCGACGCCCCGGTTACGAGGGCCCGCAGTCCGCGAGGCTTCTCCGCCTCGCTCGCTGTCATGGGGTTGGCTTCTCGGCCGCGATGTAGGACTCGATGTCTTCTTTGATGTTCAGCTCCCCGAGCTTATGGGCGAGCGCTTGGCCGGGCCATACGATGAAGCGAGCGATCTGACTAACAATGTAGTGCTCTGTCTTGGCTGCATGGGTCTGGAAGTAATCGATCGCCTCCTGGCGGCTTCAACCGAACGCGTGCCGGTTATCCACGACAAGGCGCACGGCACGCCACGTCTCGTAGGTGAGCGGCGCGCGATCTCATCGGATGGCCCCTCCAACGCGTCGCAGGATGATTCGCGGCAGGTGCGTCAGGGTTGGCCGCCACCAGAACCGTAGAGCGGAAACTGGCGGTTTCTTGCCTTTTCGTATACCTCCGGAGCGACGGAGGGTCCCTGGCGCGAGCAGTGCTCGTCGAACGCGGCGGCGAGATTCTGGGCGACGTCTTGCTCGGTCATCCGCTCGATCTGGCGTCGCTCTAGCATGTGCACGAGCTTGCCGTCTTTGAAGAGAGCTATCGATGGCGAGGACGGGGCCACTCCCACCATGTGCTCGCGAGCGCGCTCCGTGGCCTCCCGATCGACCCCTCAGCCGCGACAACCTCCACGGGATTTTCTCGAAACACCCCGAGGTCGAGGCCAAGATACGACTGGCCTACGACGAGCGGGCGATGAACCCTCCGAAGTAACGGCCTCAAGCTCCGGCTCGGCCCGGTCAACTACGCACCGGTAGCTTCATGTAACGCGAGAGAACCCAGTCCGCCGCCCCGGGGAAGAAGCGATTCAAGGCGATGATGAACTTGCCGGCTCCCGTCAAGAGAACTTCCCGGCGCGGTTTGCGGGCGCAGTTCCAAATGAACGTTGACCTCTGGCTCCATGACTAAAAACGTCTCTTCCACGTTGAGGATTCTGCTGAGGTCGACGTCGTCGAAACGTCCACCGAACCGCCCGATCAGGCTGTCGAGGTTCCCCAAATCGAGATTTCCCAAGCCGAAGTTGCCGCGACCGGGAAAACGACCGCGAAGAGGGAGCCCGTCGAAGTTGACTCAGGTTCGCTCTACCGGCGCCGACCAAACCCCTTACGGAAATGTTGGCGACGCGGGTCGGATTGAAGAAGTACTTGAGGACCGCGCCCCCGTACTTCATATCGGACTCGTTGCCTCCGTTGGTCTGAAAATAGGCGGCGCCGCCAACCAAGAATTTCTGATTGATCAGCCATCCTCCGTAGAAACCCGCCAAGCCGGCGAACTCTCCGTCCACCTCGGTGAACTTGTAGTCCGGAGCGATTAGAAAATTGCTCTCGATACCGCCCTGAGTCAGTGTCTGTGTCGTTTGGCCCAAGACCGGGCTGGTTAGCAAGAGCGCGAATCCCAGGGCTGCGAAGATAGGCTTTCTGAACATCTGTACCTCGACTTTCTGTGTTGTGATTCGAAGTTGCAAGAAAAATAGTGTCCCAACATCCGCCGACCGATACAGCACTATCTATGCCACCGGCCGCGCCATCGTTTACTTACGAATTGAGGGTTTGGACGTGGCTTTCAGGAAGTGCTGTCCCTTAGCGGCGACAACGTGTCTACTTTGTTGGATTCGTTACCGCTATTCGGTAGGAGGCTTGGCGGTGGGAACGATGGTCAAGAGATCCAGCGGATTGACGCGAGCCTTGTTGAGCCGGGCGGCCCAATGAAGGTGAGGGCCGGTGACGCGACCCGTCGCCCCGACTCGGCCGATGACCTCGCCGGTTTTCACAACCTGCCCGTTGTCGACGCTCATCGATTCCAGGTGGCCGTAGAACGTGTAGAGTCCCAAGCCATGGTCGAGGACGATGGTTTTCCCGGAAAAGAAAAGGTCGCTCGCCAGGACGATGCGACCACGCTGCGGAGCCCGCACCGGTGTTCCCGAAGGGGCAGGGAAGTCTTCACCACTGTGCGGCGAGCGTGGTTGGTCGTTGAGGACCCGCCTCTTACCGAAGCTGCCCGACCCTTGGACGCCCTTCACCGGGAGCTGGAAGCTTCCATCCCAGAGTCGCGCGGCCGTCGCAGCCCGAAAGATCCTTAGGAGTTGATTCGTTTCTCTTCGCGACCTTTCGAGGTCTTCGGCGCTCAAATCGACGAACTTCTTTTGCACCGTGATTTTCTGGACCACGAAGTTTCCGTCCCGAATGGTGACCGGAGTGCTACAGCCTATCCTTTCACCGTTGCCCTGTTTCGTTTCCACAGTAAGTGGAATTTGAGAGGCTTTACGGCGGAGATCCACACCCAACAGGGCGAGGTGAGAGTCGCCTTCTCGCCAGAAGTATAGCGACTGGTCGGCCCAGGTAGCCTTGACCTGCGCGGGGAATTCACTACTGACTTCGAGGAGGATAATGGCGCCCTGAGGCGGTTCTACCGTGCTCAACCTCAACTCTAAAGCGGCGGCGCAGTCGATCGCCTCCTCTGCCCAGGAGGGGGTGACCGCTAAGGTCAATAGGGCAACCGCTAGTACCGCAAAAGCCGATCTCATCACACCCACACTATATCAACAGTGAGGGTGTCCGTTAAAAAGGCGAGGCGGAACGAAGGGTCGGCTGAAGAGACCGCGAAGTTTTTGAGCTGGTGGGGGTGTCGGAACTAACGCAGCGCGAGTATCTCGCCCCCGGAACGGTATCCGTTGCGGCGCGCGAGTCTCCTTACCTTCAGCGAAGGATACTTTCGCAGCCTAAGAAGCACATCGGCCACCGGTAGCGGGTCGGTATGAACCTCGACCTGGCCTTGCCGGAGCGCATCCAGGATGGCGGGCAGGGATTTCTCTTTGGTCTCGATGAATGAGAGCGTAGCACCCATCTGCCAAAGAAAGTGCGAATCCGACGTCCCGACCAGCGGTCGACCCGCCCGCCGCGCCAGATCTACCGCCTTTTTGTTGAAGTTCATGTTCTTCGTGTAGAAGTGGCTGTAATCGATGCCGTCGAAAAGCTCCAGGTGCTCGAGCAGCTTTGCCCTGCAGACAAAACTGCGAGGGGAAGAACGGGTGCGGAGCAATTGCCAACATCTGGGGATTGTCTTGGCGTAGCCGATATAGCTCCTCGAAGGTGCTGGGCGGGGCGTCCCAGTAGTTGAAATTGTAGAGAAGCACATGGCGATTCTCGATGGTCGCCTCGACACCGGGCACCAGCACGATGCCTCGAGAGGACGCGTAGTCGGCGAGCTCCTCGGAGTGGCTCATGAAGTCGTGGTTGGTGATTGCCATCACGTCGAACCCTAATTGGGCCGCATGGTCAATCATCTCTTCGCTGGAATGTGCCACGTAGTCGAGTGGGTCGTCACCCGTGTGCAAATGAAGATCGGCTTTTAAGCGCAAGCGTGATGCTCCTTCTTCCGGTGGGTTGGGGGATGCACACCGTGGAAACCCCATGATGACATGCGTTTGGCGTTTCGTCAAACATCGGAGGTTGTCAAATTGAAGCGTGGCACTTGCTCCATGGGCTAATATTAGGAGGGCAGTTGGACTTCGGGGCGGTTAGCTCAGTGGGAGAGCGCTTGCCTTACAAGCAAGATGTCACAGGTTCAAATCCTGTACCGCCCACCAGACGGGTATGGATATCGGCCGGGTCCCGCTGCTATACTCTGCCTCCGCTAGGGAGCTTGGAGCCAGCAACTTACTATCGGATCTCGACAATCGGAAAATCTATTTCAATTCGGCGCGCCATGGCGCAAGGGGCTGTCTGTGTCTTCCTGGCGCTGACGGCCCTTAGCCCCTCCGTTTGGGCAAAGGACACTGCCATCGATGGCCCCGAGGCACCGATACCCCCCGCGGTGTTGAGCCGCGACACCCAAGGCCGGGTCACGGTGAGGGCCACCCGTTTGGCCGAGCCTATCGTTGTCGACGGTCGCCTCGCGGAGCTCATCTACAGACAGGTTCCGTCGATGACGGAGTTCATTCAGCAGGAACCTCTCGAGGGCGAGCTGGCGACCGAACAGACCGAGGTCTGGGTCTTCTTCGACGACGACAACGTTTATGTTTCCGCCCGCTGTTGGGACAGCCAGCCAGAAAAAATCGTGGCCAACGAGATGCGGCGAGACAACCGGAACATCTTTAATAACGCGAATTTTGCGGTAATCTTCGATACTTTCTACGACCGGCGGAACGGGTTCCTCTTCTACACCAATCCGTTGGGCGCGATCTTCGACGCCCAAGTCACCGACGAGAGGAATCTCAATTCGGACTGGAACACGGTGTGGGACGTCAAGACTGGTCGCTGGGAGCGGGGCTGGTTGGTGGAGATAAAGATCCCGTTTCGATCGCTTCGCTACCGAGGGGCCGATTCGGAGATTTGGGGAATCAATTTTAGACGCATCGTCAGGTGGAAAAACGAAACGAGCTACCTGACGCCGGTTGCCGCCGCGTTCCGCCAAGGTGGTATCGCCAAACTTTCTCAGGCCGCGACCATGGTCGGTCTCGAAACACCCTCTAGGGCCATCAACCTCGAGCTCAAGCCTTACGCCACCGCCGCGGCGGACACCGATTTCGAGGCCGACCCCCTGTTCGAGAACGAGCTCGACGGCAACGTCGGTTTCGATCTCAAGTATGGAGTCACTCGTGGGTTGACTTTCGACTTCACATTGAACACCGACTTCGCCCAAGTGGAAGCCGACGAGCAGCAGGTTAACTTGACGCGGTTCGGTCTCTTCTTTCCAGAGAAACGTGATTTCTTCCTGGAGGGCAAGGATATCTTCGCTTTCGGTGGAGTCGGCACCAGGCAAAGCTTCGAGCGTGCCGACAACACCCCGATTATGTTTTTCAGTCGACAGATCGGGCTCTACGATGAAGAGGTAGTACCCATCAACGCCGGCGCGCGGCTCACCGGCCGCGCCGGAGCCTACACCTTGGGGCTCCTGGCGATTCAGACCGATGAGCTCCCGCAGCTGGCGATCCCCACCACTGATTTCGGTGTGGTACGGGTCAAACGAGACGTCCTCCGCCGCAGCAACATTGGAATCATCGGCACGTACCGGTCGCCTGTCTTCGAAGCCAACGACACCAACGATTCGAACCAATTGTTGGGTGTCGACGGGAACTTCACCTTTTACCAGAACGTGAATATCAATGCCTATTACGCGCGAAGCGAGACGACCGGCCTGAGTGGGGACAACGCCAGCTATCGCGGCCGCTTCCAGTACGGCGGCGATTCATGGGGTTTTGAGGCCGAGCACTTGGTGGTGGAGGAGAATTTCAACCCCGAGATCGGTTTCTTGCGCCGGGATGACATTCAGCAGAGTTTCGCAGAACTGCGATTCAATCCCCGCCCACAGTGGAGTGACGCGATACGGAAGTTCACGATCGAAGGGTATTTCGACTACACCATCAATAATGGAAACAGGCAGCTCGAGTCGCAACAAGCTCAATTCTCGTTCGGTATTGATTTCGAGAGTGGTGATCGCTTCTTCAGTTCGTATACCCAGAACTTCGAGTTCTTGGATGAGGAGTTCGACATCACCGATGATGTGATCATTCCCATCGGCGAGTACCGATTCAACCGCTACGAGGCTGGGTTCCGATTCGGCCCACAACGGAGGGTGTCTGGCTGGATCGGCCTAGCGCGGGGGAGCTTTTATAGTGGCGATCAGACCGAGTTGTTCTACTTCGGCCGGTGGGAGCTGACCAAACAGCTGTCCCTCGAGCCCAGGCTTTCCTTCAATTGGGTCGATCTGCCCGAAGGCAGCTTTACCGCCGATGTGGCGCGGTTGCGGGTCAACTATATGATCTCGCCGCGCATCTTCTTGGGAGCCCTGATCCAATACAACTCTTCCGATGAATTGGCGGCGACCAACATCCGGTTTCGGTGGGAGTATCAGCCGGGTAGCGACTTCTTCATCGTGTATAGCGACGGCCGAGACACGCTCCGGCTCGACCCACGTGGAATCCCGCGGCTAGAAACACAATCCTTGATCATCAAGTTCACACGACTCTTCCGTTTCTAGCCTGCTTAAAACGTCTGGTAGTAGCCGACGTTCAGAATCGGACCCGCCGGCCAGTTTCGTCCGCGGACACTGACCGGCACCGTGAACTCGATACTCTGAGTGGGCGAGATCGCGAAGATGACTCCTGGTTCTAGGTAAATCACTTCCCGCCGCAGCGTCGCAATGGGGAGCCCGAAGCTCCGGGCGTCGAAGCCGTAGACCCCACGAACGAGACCCTTGAACATGACGTTGGGGATCCATCGGTAGCCGCCCTCCAAGCTCCAAAAGATCTCGTCCCCCGGATCGATGCCGTTTTCCTTGTTCTCGGTTCGGGAAACGGTAACCCAACTTGCCGTTGACGTAGCCTGGCCGCGGCCACAGGGAGCGACCCACCTCTACATCGACTTCGAAGTCGTATTGACCTTCGCCCACCGGCACGATCTCGGCATCGTTGACGAACTCGCCGGTGGAAAACTTGACGCCCGCTCCAACCGTGGCGACGAGCGCGTCTTGAACGAAGTTCCAACGCGCGCCTGCTCTGACATCTCCGATTCCAGTGGAGCTTCGGTTGTCTGCGAAATCGTCGAATCGGATGTCGTAGACAGGCAATTGGAATAGGGCCTCGAAGCCGGCGCCGAGTCCGAGTCGGTACTCGAAGAATGCGGCGGAGACTTCGCTCTCTCCGTCGAAGAAATAGGGGATTCTCTCGCCGTCCAGGAAGTAGCGTTCGTCGGTGTTCTGATAGGCGAAGCCGATACGGAACCAGTTCACGCCCTTGGGATAGATCCATGCGCCCGCGAGAGCCGGTTGCGCTGATGCAATGAGTGCTGCCGCACTCAGAACCATCGCCGGCAGGAGACGAGACTTCATTTCGTGATACTCCGATACCTGCCTACTATCATTAATTAAGAACTACCTCGAAAGCCCCGAAAAAAGTGTCGGAAACCTAACAGCCCGGTGAGCCCAATTGCGGCATCTTTAGAGTGTAGGAGGAAGACATCCATGACACCACGACTTGCAGCGATCCTCATCGCAACTCTGTCTGGCGCGGCTCCCTTGATGGGGCCGGTTCGAGCACAAAACTGCACGATCCCCGCCGAGCAGATCATAAACGGGGGTCCCGGAAAAGACGGTATTCCCGCCCCGACTACGCCCGACGCGGTAACAGCGTTCGACGGAGATAGTTTCCTCACCGGGAGCGACCTCGTGGTCGGTGTCGCAATCAACGGCGAGGCCCGCGCCTATCCCCACAACGTCTTTTGGTGGCATGAGGTCGTGAATGACATCCTCGGGGGAAAGGCCATTGTCGTGAGCTTCTGCCCACTGACCGGCAGCGCGATGGTGCATGATCCGGTGATCGGCGGCTCGTCCCAGAATTTCGGGGTGAGTGGCCTTCTCTTCGACAACAATCTCATCATGTTCGACCGCGCCACCGACAGCCTTTGGTCGCAAATGCGGGTGAGCTCGATCTGCGGTGATTTCGCCGAGACGAGGCCCAAGCTGCTCCCCGTCGTCCAGTCCACTTGGAAGGCGTGGAAGGAATTGCAGCCAGAAACGACGGTGGTGAGTTTCAACACCGGATTCGATCGAAACTACAACCGCTATCCCTACGGGAACTACGACCAGCTCGACGACACCGAGTTGCTCTTCCCCCACACCTTCATAGATCCCCGACTGCGCATGAAGGAGCTCGTACTGGGCATCGTAAAAGGAGGTGTCGCACGCGCCTACCCCTATGAGGGTTTGGGACAGCGCGCCGCGGTCAACGACGAGGTGAATGGAGAGCCAGTGCTGGTGGTTTTCGACAAGGACTCCCAGATGGCGCTTCCCTTCGGCCGTACCGTGGATGGCGAGGTCCTCCGTTTCGAGGTCTCTCCGGCAAACGGATTCCCGTTCGAGCTCCGGGATGTGGGGACCGGAACGCTTTGGAATCTCTCGGGACTCGCTGTCGAAGGTCCCCTCGCGGGCTCCCGGCTCCAGCCCATCGCCACGTTCAGTCCCATGTGGTTCGCCTGGGCTTCGTTTCATCGAGGGACCGAGGTCTTTCAGAAGTAGGCAGAAGTAGGCAGAAGTAGTGTACAATTCGACTCATCCCGGAAGGTCATGCCCAAACAGCGAGTCGCGGTTCTCTACGATATCTGGTGGGATGATGACGATGCGCCGCCAGAGAAACCGCGCGGAAGCAAGCCTCGCAAACGTGAGAAGGAAGTTCACGAAGAGGTCTACGCCACTCTCAAGAAGCTAGGCTACCAACCTTTTTATTGTGTCCTGGACGGTGAACCCAAGTCGCTCGGCAAGTTGGCCTCATGCGAGGCGACGCTCATTTTCAATCTCTCGGAGTCCTACGCCGGTGACGACACCAAGGACATGCACATCGCCGCCTACTTGGACCTCATGGGGAAGAAATACACCGGGGCCGGTCCTCACGCCTTGCATTTGGCCCAGGACAAGACACTAGCGAAAAAGCTCCTTTCGTTTCACGGCATCCGGACTCCTTATTTCGCCGTTTCCTATCGAGGTAAGACCGGTTGGGCGGATGATATTTCCTTTCCTTTGATCGTGAAGCCCCAGGCCGAGGATGGGTCCATCGGTATCGACACCGGATCGGTTGTCTCGAGTGTCAAGGAGTTGATGCATCGCATCGACTACATTCACACCCGCTTCGACAGCCCCGCTTTGATCGAAGAGTACATCGATGGTCGCGAGATTTACGTGGGCGTAGTGGGGAACGAAAGGCCAGAGGCACTGCCGCTGGTGGAGTTGGATCTTTCTCGGGTTCCCGGCGATGTGCCGAAGATCGCGGGTACCGAAGTCAAGTGGTTGAAGGAGACCAAGCTCTATAAAGTCACCGAGGCTTTCATACCGGACGATCTTCCGGTGGAGACCGAGAAGCTTCTAAAGGAAACCGCGGTAGCGGCGTACCAGGCGTTGAAGTGCCGCGACTACGGTCGGGTCGATATTCGATTGGCCACGGACGGCACGGTGCACGTCCTCGAAGTGAACCCCAACCCATGGCTCGCTTCTTTCACCGAGTTCTCAATGGCCTGGCGAGGCACCGGACGCACGTACCCGCAGCTCATTCAGTACATCGTGGATATGGCTTTCGCCCGCTACGCGCAGCCCGAGCCGGTCCAAGCTCCACAGTGATCGGCTAGTGAAGCGACATCGCCGGATCCCCAAACAGGTGATAGATGCTGAGGAGCTCGAGGTACCCTCCCGACTCTGCAAACTTGGACTGCGCGGCGAGGACGGCGTCCCCGAGCGTCTTGTGTCCACCGTATAGGAGCTCGGTGAGCAAGAGTCGGTGGTAGAAGTGAGCGGGACCATCGAGACTCTCTCCGCTGGGAGAAAAAGCGGCGATGATGTGCCTTGGTGCACAACTCCGATAGAGGCCGAGAGCTCGCTTGGCCCCGACTCCCATCATCCGATCATCTCGCTATCAGGCATCCCGAGCGCCGTCATGGTGTTGAGAATCTTGCACCCGATCCTTGCCTCACCTCTCTGTGCCGCCAACCCTCTCGCTCGCATCGCTGAGCCCACGATAAAGCCTTGTAGCGATGGAACGTTGTCTCGACTTTGCTCCGTTTGCTGTAGCCCGATTCTGTGTGCCACTTTCGTTTGCCGAGCCGAGCTTGTGCTGCAATGTTGCGATTGCGCTGTCGGCTGCTCGCCGGCCCCGATGCGAGCAGGGCGCCCTTGCGCGGCGGTATCAGCACCCTCGGCGAGCGATGAGCGCTGTGATTCTCGATTGCCTCATAGACGCCGCCGGCGTCGTATGCGGTGTCAGCTCTGGCCGATGAGATGGGACTGTCGATCTGTCCGACAAGCGATGCAACCCGCGATGAATCGCGGGCTCTTTTGCTCGTCAGCTCGCCGGCGACGACTTCGCCACTCTGCTCGTCGACACACAGATGGAGCTTGCGATAGTCCCTGCTCTTTTGTGCTCTGCGCAGCTGGCCGGCGTGGACAGCGAGACCGCTGCTGTCGAACAAGATGTGCAACGGCGTCTTCTGCTTGACTGGGTAGAAGGGGACCTTACCCAGCTTCGGCTTGCGCCTCGAGATCGTGGTGTGATCGGGCACATCATTGTCTAGCTTCATCAGAGCGAACAACGACCGCAGCAATCCCTCGCTCTGCCTAGATGACAGATGAAACACCATGCCCAGGGTGACAGCCGTCTCGATGGCGTGGTTCGAGTACTTGCGTTGACGGCCCGGTTTCCTCCTCCTTGGCCGGGGCGCGTCCCAGTTCACAAGCTTGCCGGCGGTGAGCGAGATCCAGACGGTCAGGCTCCCGCGGTTGCGTAGACCCGCCTCATATTCACGCCAATTCCTCACGCGATAGGCCTTCTTCACATACTTCCGCTGAGTGCGTTTGAAAATGCTCATGGGGAACCTCGTATCCGCGAGTACAGGACAATTGTGGACCGAGATCGAGAGTTGTGCACCAAGGCACCGTATCGTCGCCAAAGTCGATGAACTGATGACGCTCTGTGACCCACTGGGGGCAAGCCTCGCTAGTGGCGATGATACCCGCTGCCGCCTGCTTGACGCCCTCCTACACGAGGTGCCGTCGCCCCTCGGCACACATTCCCGGGGTAGTTCAATGAACGATCCTCATGTAGTCGCATTGCTTTACCAAATCGAACATGGTCGGGGGGTTGATTATGGCGAGGCGGAGCCAATCGATCACGAAGAGAGAGATTTTCGTGTCGAGATCGTGAATGAGCAAGTGCGCTTTGAATTCAAGGAACACTACGAGACGGAAGACGCTGCACGGAAAGCCATTGAAGACTACATCCGCGTTTGGGAGTTCGACGCTAGCCTTCGGGAAGGGCCGAACTATTTCAAGTTAAAGTTTAAAAAGGCGCAGATTGAGGACCGGAAGCCGACACCGGTGACACCGGGTGTGAAGGATGCGTCCGTGAGCATCACGAGCGGGGTACCGAAGGTAAGCGTTATGGCTGCCGTTTCAAAACCTTATCCTTCGCCACCATCATCGGGACTCAAGCTCATCCCCGATGTGCAGACCATGTATGATCGCTACATGGGTTATCTCCAGGACAGAGAACCTTTGGCGAGCATGGCCTATTTCTGTCTGACCATACTTGAACGTTCAACGAAGAAGAAAAGCAACGAGAAGAAAAAGTGTAGGGAGTTGGCATCTGAAATGTATCGGATAGAGTTGGAGGTGCTCAACAAGATCGGCCACCTTTCCTCGGAGAGAGGCGGCCAGCAAGCGAGAAAGGCGAGCGGCAAGGACAATGATCTGACATATCAGGACCACCGATTTCTAGAAGAGGCCATCAAGACGGTTATTCGCCGGGCGGCGGAGAAGGCTCACGGCCCAGATGGCAACATCCAGAAGATATCGTCGTCGGATCTTCCATCGATTTGAAGCCTCCTCATGGAGGCCCGATGACTGCGGTTGTTCTCGTCGATCACCAGCACATGAGGTCGCACCGGATCCTTGTGCTCTCGCTCGTCTCGGGGTAGGTGACGGAGCAGCTCAAGGCCATCAAGAACGCGCCGGGTGACGAGGATGAACAGGATGCTCCTCAAGCCTTGCCGGATCTTGGTTTAGGCCAAATCCGAGACAAATAAGGACCTCCCAGACGATTGTAAAGGCCACGGCCCTTGGCCCGGTCGCAAACACAGACACTAAGCTGCTGATTTATGGCCTATTTCAAAAGGGCTGAGTTTTGGCACAGGACGGGGAACAGCGGCTCCTCATCTCGTAGCAGAAACGGTCCACAGAAGCGCAACACGCCGAGATCAGGGCCATCTCCGGTACTGTCAAATTGAGGCATTCAGGGCCAATCCGACCCCGAGATGTTGGCAACGCGGTGTGCTCAAGCCCCATTATCTAGCGACCCACTCCGGGCTTGAGACCTCAATTTGACAGTGCCGTTCAATACCTACCCGGACGAGAACGTCATCGCGTTGCGCACCGGGGAATTCTACAGCGGGTACACGCCGTGGACCTCCTCGTCAAACCAGACCGTCAAATCGCCCCGGCGGCGCAGGCCTTCGTTGTATTCCGCCCAGTTGCGAACGTGGTACTTCTTCTGTTTCGCGTGTTTGTACCGACTGCGCTTGGGATACTTCATGGTCAAACATACCCCGGCCACCACCATAGGCAGATTTCGCTCTCAGCCAAGAGCGGTGCAACAACGCCTCGGGAGCTACGAGACCTGTCCTGGGGCCACTCGTGGAGGGCAGGCGGTATTGTCGCACCCTTCTACTTTTTCTTGCGCGTCCCGGCGCGAGCCGTCGGCTTCCTGAACGAGGTAGAACGCCTACCTGGTTTCCTTCCGGTCTGCCCAGCGCGCCGACTCTTCTTGGCGAGCGGCGCAAGATCGTCATCAGAGACCCCACCCATATCGATGTCGACACCGAAGACCGATGACAGCCTGTCGGATTTGAGCACCCTGCCACTCCGGGACTTGTCTCCAGTCGGTGGCTGGTCGACGGCGGCCTCCACCATCTCGGCTGGGTCGACACCTCGCAAGGTGAACAGCAGCTCCGGCTCGTGGTCGAGGCGTGCGCCTACGCCGTAGAGCGTCGCCGCCACGTGCTTGCACATGGTCGCCCAGTCGGGGCACGAGCAACTCAGCGAGATCTCCCGAGGGGCAGGAAACAATCCCTCTCCCTTGCAGGTCACGATCTCCATCACGCCCTTGGAGATGGAGCCCTGCAGCAGCTCGACCAGCGAGTCGATTTTGCCTGCACATTGGCCCTTGATGTCGGTCCAGCGCTTCTTCGCCAGGCTTTTGATCTGGGTGTCCACCTCATAGATGTCGGAGCCGCTGACGAGAGATCGCACACGCCCCGCCTCGATCTGAAGATCGATCACCGAACCGTTGTGCACGTAGGTTCGGCCGCGAGGCAGGCGGTTCGAGTAGTCGCTGTACGACTCGAGGTTCTTGCACCAAGCATCACCCCAGAAGGTGGTTGCGATCTTGCGGCCCACGATCTCGATCGGTGAGATCTCGCGTCCGGCTTTTTTCATCTTAGCGACCCTCTTCGCGGCATGACGGCGGCGCGCTGCCACGGAGACGTAAGGGCGCCACGAGTACCAGCCCATGAGCTCACCTCACGCTTTCTTGTGACGAGCGCGTTCGTGCATCTTCTATTCCTCCAAGGCGCTGCTCAAGTCGAGGGACACCATAGAGATCAAATCCTCGTTGCTCATCTCCGTCAAGGCCGACTCCGCACCACCTGAAAGGAGCTTGCCTGCGAGCTTCTGCTTCCCGGAGATCAGTTCGTCGATGCGTTCCTCCACCGTGCCCCGGCAGATGAACTTGTGAACGAGTACGTTCTTCTTCTGGCCGATGCGAAAGGCGCGGTCCGTGGCCTGGTTTTCAACCGCCGGGTTCCACCATCGGTCAAAATGGATGACATGGGACGCCGCAGTCAGATTGAGCCCAGTACCGCCAGCCTTTAGAGAAAGGACCATGAACGGTACCCGGTCGTCCTCCTGAAACCTGTTTACCAGCCCTTGGCGCTTCTTGACCGGCGTTCCGCCATGCAGCACGAGGCCGCCGCGACCGAAGACCTCGGTCAGAAAGCGAGACAGCGGCGCCGTCATCTCGCGGAACTGGGTGAAGACCAGCACCTTATCCTGGCGCGCGGAGATGGACTCGCAAAGCTCGCGCAGCCGGGCGAGCTTGCCGCTGTCTTCGGCCTCGTAGCTTCCGTCGCCGAGCCAATGGGACGGGTGATTGCAGATTTGCTTGAAGCGCATCAGAAAGGCCAGGACCATACCGCGCCGCTCGATGCCTTCCAGCTCCTCGATGACCCTCTTCATCTCATCGACCGACTGCTTGTACAGGGCGGCCTGGCGCTTGCTCAGCAGGCAGTAGGCATTGACCTCGGTCTTGTCGGGCAGATCGGCAATGACTCTCTTGTCGGTCTTGAGCCTTCTTAGAATATACGGCTGCACCAGCCTGCGCAGCGGCGCGTAGCCTCCTTGCTTACCCGACGCCATGGATTTGCACAGGCCATTGAAGGCCTTCGCCGAGCCTAGCAGCCCCGGATTCAGGAAGTCGAAGATCGACCACAGGTCGCCGAGGCGATTCTCCACCGGTGTGCCGGTGAGGGCTAGGCGCCACCGCGAGTCCAGTGCTTTGACCACCCTGGTTTGCTTGGCGCTGGGGTTCTTGATGGCCTGGGCCTCGTCGAGGATTACGTTCCGCCAAGCATGCGACTTCATCCACTCGGTCCGCATGGCGGTGCCGTAGGTGGTGATCACCGCGTCGTGGGCATCCACCTTCTCCTTTGGCAGCTTCTTGAGCTCGGGCGAGGGGATGCGCGACGGGTGGGCGATGAGAAACTTCATCTGGGGCACGAAGCGTTCAATCTCCAGGCGCCAGTTGTCGACGAGCGAGGCCGGCACGACCAGGAGGTCGGTACCCTTCTCCTTGTTGCGCCGGCTCATGGACAGCACACCGAGCACCTGGATGGTTTTCCCCAGGCCCATATCGTCGGCAAGGCAGCCGCCGAGCTCCAGGCCGCGCAGGGTCCAGAGCCACTCCACACCGAGCTTCTGGTAGGGACGGAGCTCGCCCCGCAAGCCCGCGTCCGAGTCGATCTCGGCCCGGAGCTCAGGCGAGCGCAGCGCGTCGAGCCTTGACGAAAGCCATTTTCCTGCGATGACCTCCGACCATTCCTGTCGAGCGTCCTCGGTGCCGTTCGAGTCGTCGCCATCGAGCTCGGCGCCAGCCAGCATGCGCATGGCCTCGCCGAAGCTGACTCCGCCGGCCTGGGCCTGCTTTTGCACGTCCCGCCACTGTTCGAGAACCGCGCCGAGCTTGTCCCGGTTCACCTCGACCCACTTCCCCTTGACCAGCACCAGACCCTCGCTGGCTGCGAGCAGCATCTCGATCTCCCTCGTCGACAGATTCTTGCCGTCGAGGGTCAGCTTGACGTCGAAGTCCAGGAGCGCGTCCATACCCAGCGTCGACGGCGCCTTGCCGCCCACCAACACGGAGACCTTGGGACGGGGGTGACTCTTGGCTCCCCACCAGTCGGGCATGCGCACAACGAGACCGGCTTGCTCGTACAGTGCGATCTCGCAGAGGAAGTGATGCGCCTCCGCGGGTCTCCAGGACAGGGGGTGGTAGATGTCGCCGGAGTCGACCAGCTCGCGGATGAACGCGCTCTGCCCGGCCGCGCGCGACAAGGGAGAGAGCAGCGCGAGTAGTTTCTGTCGGTTCTTCGCCCCGGCGTAGTCCTTGAGCGCTCGCCCGAGGGGCAGGTGCTGAGGCTTGGCCTCCTTGGAGACCTTGTGAACATAGGTCGCGATGAAGGCGAAGGGATACGAGGGGTCGCGTTTGTTCTCGGCCAGGTGGAAACAGACCCGGCCGACCACGTTCCATACCGAGCCCTGCTTCTTCAGGTATCCCTGGACGCCAAGCTCAAACCGTGCTGCTTCGGTGGTCAGGGCCTTCCCGATGTCGCGCCACAGCTCGCCGAGCATCGAGGGTGTGATCAGCTCGGCGCCCTGCATGGGAGGGGCCGCCTGGGTGAAATCCGAGAGCTCGTCCGGGGCGGGCTCGGGCACGACCAGAGACGTTGGGTCGGTTGGATCCAACCCGCCACAGACCCTGACCACCAAGGCCTTCCCGATGTCGCGCCAGTACGAAAGCGTAGGGTGAAGGTCGGTGCTCAGCTCTCCCGCTCCCAGATGCAACACCCCATGCCCGCGCCCCACGTTGAACGCATCGATAATGCGCCGTTGCACTGCGGCGGACAGGCTCGTGCCCTCATCGGGCGAGCCGGGGTGGACGTCAATGCGGCCGCTCGGGGTCAATCCGCAAAGAAGGGTGGCGTTGGCCCCGGTGGCACTATCGTGGAAAAGCTGCCTCATTGGGTGTTGACCCGCGAGTGCAGCCGACTCTTGGCAACGTCGGGCAACCCCGCGAGGAAGATGACTTCCGTTCGGTGATTCACGTAGGCCTGAAACATGAACTCAGTCCAGTAGTCTCTCATCATCATTGATCCGGATTAATCTGGACGGGTACTGAACCGCCCCGGGTTTTCCGGAGACTGTTTTAGTTGAGTCTCGCCATCTCCAGCGAGCCTTCCTGCGACCGATAGTAGTTCATCTCGTACTCGACGGGGGAGACATTTCCGATCGGCTCCAAGAGTCGTTGCGTGTTGTACCAATGCACCCACTCGAGGGTGGCGAACTCAACGTCTTCGAGACCACGCCAGGGCCCACGTCGACGATCACCTCGGTCTTGTAGAGGCCGATGATGGATTCAGCCAAAGCGTTATCGTAAGAGTCGCCTCGGTTGCCGACGGACGGCTCAATACCCGCCTCGGCGAGCCGCTCGGTGTAACGGGTCGAGACGTACTGCACGCCGCGATCGCTGTGATGCACCAATGTACCTTCTGGGTTTAGTCGGCGCTCGTGCAGCGCCTGTTCCAACGCATCGAGAGCGATGCCGGCAGTCAACGATGTCGTCGCTCGCCAACCGACGATGAGTCGAGCGAAGACGTCGATGACGAAGGCGACATACACGAAGCCGCGCCACGTGGCAACGTAGGTCAGGTCCGAGACCCAGAGCTAATTCGGGCGTGTGACGTTGAAGTCGCGCTCCACGAGGTCCATCGGGCGAGCGCCGCTCGAATCCGGCTTCGTCGTCTTGAATCGACGTCCACGGACCGCCCCCTGGAGACCCATTTCACGCATCAGACGGGCCACCGTGCATCGAGCCACGTCGCGGCCCTCACGGCACAGCTGACGCCAGACCTTGCGCACGCCATACACGTCAAAGTTCTCTTGCCGTACACGACGAATCTCGCCGCGGAGTTGGACGTCGCGCTTCGCTCTCGCTGACTGGCGGCTTGGGTCCTTCTCTCGCGCTTTCTGCTCGTAATAGGTCGACGGGGCGATCAGAAGCATCCGGCAGATCGGCTCGACCCCGTAACTCTCACGGTTCGCGTCGACGAATAACACCTTCACTTCGGTCGGCGGTCGAGCTCCGCCTGGGCGAAAAACGCCGACGCCTTGAGAAGGATCTCGTTCGCCCCCTTTAGCTCACGGTTCTCTCGCTCAAGCTCCTTCAGCCGCTGACCCTCGTCCGTCGTCAGTCCCGCTCGTTTCCCAGCATCACGCTCTGCTCGACGCACCCACGTGCGTAGCGTTTCCCGCGTACAGTCAATCTTCGACGCAATCGATGAGATCGCTGACCACTGAGATTCCTGCTCAGCCTGCTGGTCGATAACCATCCCCACTGCGCGCTCTTTTACCTCCGGTGAATACCTCCTTCGTCTTGTCATGACTCCATCCTCTCAAGAGGTGGAGTCTCCGGGAAACCCGGGGCGGTTCACATTTCAAAAGGGCCGAGTTTTGGCACAGGACGGGTAGGCTTCTTCATGGCGTAATCCTCCTCCTCGCCTTTCCATGTGCGGTTTGGTTTTGGTTAATTCGGAGGTTACGCCATTCCTATTTCCACAAGAAGCGGGACAGATCCGGCGGTCACCGGGCCCTTCGCCAAACATCGGTCCTGTTGAAGGGATTGGTCCTGCCTATTTTTCGTTGTGGCTTCATAGGCTTCTTCTAATCGGATCCCAAAATCGTAAAGTCCACGATCTTGTAAGCAGAAAGATCCTCACCGGAATCTTCAACCTCACATTCGAAGTACTGTCGAAGTTCAACGCCGGATGATCATAGTCAACAGACGACACCATTCGATGCCTTGTGGAACTCAATGACACAACTCTGTCGTCTAACCTTGCCAACCATGAAGCCGTGACTGGAACCGCCATTTGAGATCGAATTCTGCCTTTGCACAAAAATCTTGTCTTCTCTCTGGCGCCTTTTTCTGCTTTAGCTTTGGAGCGTACCTCTCCTTCTAACTGCTGACGTGCATGTCCTCATTGATCTGGAGAATTGTTCTGACCACCGCACAGACGTTAAGAGCCGTTTTAGGCGTCTCGGCATAGTAATTTGCATGGGCTATATCATTGCGTAGCTCACGGATCGCGTGGAAATTGCATTTCAGCTGTGAGGGACTTCCGGGAACTAGCCCCTTCTTGCATATGATGGTGGCCTTGTCTGAAAAATGGGTCAGGACGATCTCGCTGACGAATCCGTCTTTCTGCTTGGCCCTGCTGATCGCGTCCTGTGCCAAAACTCGGCCCTTTTGAAATAGGCCATAAATCAGCGACTTAGTGTCTGTGTTTGCGACCGTGCCAAGGGCCGTAGGCTCTACAATCGTCTTGGGCGGACGGGTCGTCACCATGCAGACGACCACCTGGTCGAGAGCGAATATCCAAGCGTGTTCCTGAAGCTGTGTTTCCACGCTACACCGGTCGAGTCCACCGAGGGGCTACCGTCCCGGCCACAATCTAGGCGGCACGGCAGTAGTACTTGAGAATGCCCCCAAGTCGCTCTCGCGACACGATGGGGCCAGCGTCAGTCGGGCTTGCCGGCAGAGGTGTGATGAGCTCGTTGCCGAGACCTTGGTGGTTCCGTTCTGTGTGATAGTGCACGACGTATTCGGTTACTGCTGTCCGCAGGTGTCGCTCACTGAGAGGTACGAAGCGGTCGAGACACTCTCCACGTATGGAGAGAACGAATCTTTCCGCATATGCGTTCAGATTCGGACTATTAGCGGGAAGGCGGAGGGGCTTCACGCCTGAACCTCTCAACAGCCCACGTACCGCTTCGGTGAATAGCGGGTCCCCTCGAGCTACTGGGAGGCGCTTACTCTGCCACGGTTGTGGCGGCTATTATCTTCGCGGTCTCAGGCGTCTATCAACTGAGCTCTTTCAAATATAAATGTCTCACCCAATGCCGGGTCCCGTTCTCGTTACTCTTGGATTACGCCTCCTGGCGTGGACCTTTTCGCCATTTCCGGGTCGGAGCCCATCACGGGGCCTATTGTTTGGGCTGTTGTTGGGCATTGATGGTTCTCATGTTCGTGTTCGGTGTCATGAACGTCGGGGCTATGATGATTTTGAGCGTCGTCGTCGCGCGATCGAAAAGACGTGGACGACCAGCGAGGCGTTTCCGCGAGCCGTCGGTGCGGCTTGCTTCGTCTTGGCGATAGCAGTGCTGTGGTTTCCGGCTTTCTACCCGGGCTTCTCATGAAATGATGGCTGCATAGCATGAAAGAAGATTGGTATCTAACGGGAACCTACTATGAAGTATGCAATTGCGAGGCGGTATGCCCTTGCCGAGTCCATCGTGATCTTCGTCGTGCCTCGTATGACACGTGCGACTTTGCCCTTTCCTGGCGTATTCGCGAGGGGCGCTCAGGAGAGACGGATCTTTCCACCCTTTCGGTTGTGCTGGCTGGTACCTATGAAAGAAGCGCGCCGTCGCGGGCGGGCTCGAAGTGGCCGCCGTGGCGTGTGGTTCTCTACCTAGACGAATCGGCTGGCCCCAAGCAAAAAGAGGTGCTCACCGACATCTTCCTGGGCCGAAGAGGTGGCGGCACTCTCCGCAACTTCGCTCACGCCATTAACGACGTCTATGCGGTGCGTTCGGCCCGTATCGCGCTCGACCACACCCCGCGCGGGGAGACAATGGAGGTGGCGGACTTCGTTCGGGCGAGGACCGCGAGGCCGGCCGTCTCCGACGCACCCGTCTTCTGTGGGATTCCGGGCGCCGACGAGCCGGGACAGGAAATCGTGGCCGACCGTTTTCGAGTGGACGATGCCCCGTTGCGTTGGGAAGTGAGCGGCCGATGCGGTTTCGCCAAGAATTTCACCTACACGTCTGAAGATTAGGAGAGGTTGCAAAGATAGACGGTCGTTTTCCAAAGGAATGACTGGAGGTGACTCATATACTGGTCGTCTGGGTGTGCCTTCTATTTATTCATCCGCGCGCCCTGAACTTGATTAGTCTCCAGTCTGCCGACACCATGCCGGCATGATTTCGTCTGTTCTTCATACACCTGGCTACCCGTCGAGTCCACATCGCCGGCATCACGCCGCATCCGAACGAATGGATTGACTCAAGTGGCTCGCAACGTGACCATGGCAGATGTCGGCTTTCTGTCCCCAAGCCGATACCTCATTCACGACCGGGACTCGAAGTTTTGCGAGTCGTTCTACCGGACCATCGAGGCGGTTGGCGTCGCGCCCGTCAAGCTGCCCGCACGGAGCCCGGATTTGAACTCGTTCGCGGAGTGCTGATCTGACCCCACGGTTAGTACCACGTTGTATCTCAGTCATTCGGTGCTGACAAGAGCTGGTTGAAGCCGGCGTAGCGGAGCCGGTTTCAACCAAATCGTTTCCGGCGCCGGCGGTCGGTAACCCAACGAGCTGTGGGGTCTAAGGCGATTGAACTCTTGCCGCCACCTTTCGATCACGACCTTGACCTCTGGGCTTGATCCAGTTTCGTGGACACTTTCTGAAAGGCGGATACGATGTCCACAATGGCAAAGACAACGCAGCCCCGGCGACCCCGCCGGGAGTTTGATGACGAGTTTAAGGCAGGCGCGGTCCGGCTGGTGCTTGATGAGGGCCAGAGCGTGGGTCGGGTGGCCCGGGAGCTTGACCTCACCGAATCGGCGTTTCGCAACTGGGTCCGTCAGGCCCGGGCCGATCGGACGAAGGGCCGGACGGGCTTGACGGGCGTGGAACGCGAGGAGCTTCGGCGGCTCCGCAAAGAGAATCGGCGGTTGCGGGTGGAGCGCGACGTTTTAAAAAAAGCCGCGGCCTTCTTCGCGAAGGAGAGCGAGTAAGATTCGCGTTCATCCAGGCGGAGAAGGCCACCGTACCGGTCGTTCACCTGTGTCAGATTCTCAACGTCTCTCGGAGTGGCTTTTATGCCTGGGTACGTCGGCCGCCGTCGGCCCACGCGCGCCGGGACCGCCAGTTGCGCGTGTTGATTCGTGCCTCCCATGAGGCGAGTCGCCGCACCTATGGGAGTCCGCGGATTTATCACGACCTGCACGAGCAGGGGTATCGAGTGAGTCGGAAGCGGGTGATTCGGTTGAAACAGGCAGAAGGCCTCATTGCTCGAGTACGCAAACGCTTCAAGCGCACGACGGTAAGCGGTCATGGCCAGCCCGTCGCGGCCAATGTGCTCGGGCAAGACTTCGTCGCCGATGCGCCGAACCAACGGTGGGTCGGGGACACGACCGAGTTCGTGATCGGCAGCGGCGGGAAGCTTTATCTCGCGGCGCTCCTCGACCTCTACTCGCGATTCCTCGTTGGGTGGGCCGTAAGTGCTATTAACGACCGTCACCTGGTTATCAAGGCGTTGCGGATGGCACTGAAACGTCGCCAACCGGCCGCGGGGCTCTTGCATCACTCCGATCAGGGCAGTCCGTATGCCAGCAAAGACTACCAACGTCTCCTTGAGACGCATGGCATGACCGGGAGCATGAGCCGACGGGGCAACTGCTACGACAACGCCGTCATCGAGAGCTGGTTCTCCACGGTCAAGCACGAGCTTGGGGAGCATTTCCTCAGTTGCGGCGAGGCCAAGATGGCCCTCTTCGACTTCATCGAGGTATTCTACAACCAGAGACGACGACACTCGACCCTCGGCCAGGTCAGTCCGGCCGAGTTTGAACGACGGATGAGGACTTCGCCAGCTTAACTAAACCGTCTACGAAACCGGATCAAGCCCACTCCTTCAAGAAAATCTCTCCGTTGAGCAGTTCGTCGCGTAGCTTACCGTTGAAGCTCTCCTGGTAACCGTTTTCCGACGGCGAGCTTGGCCAGAGCTACAAGCAAGAGCTGAAGACGGGCCGGGAAGTGCTCGCTCGGTACCGTCAACGATTCTCGAATGCGATGAAGTGCATGGAGGAGACCCTCGAAACGTGTCTTCAGGCCCCTCGACTTCCATAAAAGGCTTCGAACGGCGAACCTGCTCGAACGCACCTTCGGAGAGCACAAACGTCGGACGAAGGTAATCCCTCACTTCTTCACCGAGGAGGCCGCGATGAAACTCTCTTTTGCTGTCCTGTTGGCCGTCGCCGGCAAATGGCGCCGTGTGAGTACGGATGTCCTCACGACAAGGAAAGTCGAGGAACTTCGCAACGAGCTTCTTCCACAACTCACGTCGGAGGAATCAGTAGCTTAACCGAGCTCGGGGAACCATGCGGAGATTTGACAGGAAAATTAGCGCTTGACCGCCTGAAACCCCCCTCTTGAACGGGGTCGAGCCGATCTGCCGGATGCTTCCGATCGCCCCGTCGACCTATTTACGAGCAGAAAGCGAGAGAGAAGGACCCAAGCCGCCTGCCAGCGAGAGCGAAGCGCGACGTCCAACTCCGCGGCGAGATTCGTCGTGTACGGCAAGAGAACTTTGACGTGTATGGCGTGCGCAAGGTCTGGCGTCAGCTGTGCCGTGAGGGCCGCGACGTGGCTCGATGCACGGTGGCCCGTCTGATGCGTGAAATGGGTCTCCAGGGGGCGGTCCGTGGACGTCGATTCAAGACGACGAAGCCGGATTCGAGCGGCGCTCACCCGATGGACCTCGTGGAGCGCGACTTCAACGCCACACGCCCGAACGAGCTCTGGGTTTCGGACCTGACCTACATCGCCACGTGGCGCGGCTTCGTGTATGTCGCCTTCGTCATCGACGTCTTCGCTCGACTCATCGTCGGTTGGCGAGCGACGACATCGTTGACTGCCGGCATCGCTCTCGATGCGTTGGAGCAGGCGCTGCACGAGCGCCGACTAAACCCAGAAGATCCATTGGTGCATCACAGCGATCGCGGCGTGCAGTACGTCTCGACCCGTTACACCGAGCGGCTCGCCGAGGCGGGCATTGAGCCGTCCGTCGGCAGCCGAGGCGACTCTTACGATAACGCTTTGGCTGAATCCATCATCGGCCTCTACAAGACCGAGGTGATCGTCGACGTGGGCCCTGGCGTGGTCTCGAAGACGTTGAGTTCGCCACCCTCGAGTGGGTCCATTGGTACAACACGCAACGACTCTTGGAGCCGATCGGAAATGTCTCCCCCGTCGAGTACGAGATGAACTACTATCGGTCGCAGGAAGGCTCGCTAGAGATGGCGAGACTCAACTAAAACAGTCTCCGGAAAACCCGGGGCGGTTCAAAACGGAGGAGACTTGAGGAATGGCGAAAAAACCCATGACCAAAACCCAAATCGTGGCCCAGATGTCGGAAACGATGCAGGTTCCGAAAAAGCAGGCCGCGGCATGGTTCAAGTCGATTGCCGATCTCGCGGCGAAGGAGACGAAGCGGACGGGCCAGTTCATCATTCCCGGAATTGGAAAACTCGTGAAGGCGCAACGAAAGGCGCGCAAGGGACACAACCCCCGGACCGGCGAACAGAAGCCAACGGGCGAGGGAGATGTTGGCGAACGGGTTGCTACCCTTGGACATTCCTTCGCCAGCGAGTCGATGATGCACCACTACCACCTATCGACGCACCACGTGTTCCAGATGCCACGCTCGGATGTTCGCTCCGAGACATTGGCTGCGTTGCAGTCCATCATCGAGGTGGCCACCGGCGGGCAAGCGGTGCCGTTACCCGGATTCCCCGAATACTTTCTAAGCATCAGGAACACCTGGGTCGGCGCAGTGGGGTGGCTCATCCAGGGACCCGAGCACCGGGTCATGGTTCAGTGCGTGACAGCCTGGACGATTGAGGGCGCAGCAAAGGGCGTGCGCTGGTTGGGGACGGAGCTACCGGAGGAGTTGGATTTGCCTTGTTGTCTGGTCAAGCTTGGACTACCCCTGCTTAAGGATCCCGGTGCGGCAAGTTGGCTTGATGATGCCGAGCGGTGCATTAGCTGGGCGATGCTACCCACGCCTCCTCCGAGGAATGGCACAAGGTTGCCCTGATGGGTGTATCGCCTGAGCTTGGCGTTGCAGTGCCGTCTATCCAAGCGATGACAAAGAAGTACGTGTCATGGTTGAGGCCCTAAACTCGATTGTCCCCAAGCATGGCTTGAGGGGTGCTTGCGCTGTTTACTGTTGGTAATGTGTACGCATCCCTTTGCAAAAAAGGCGCTTACGCTCTATTTAGCGCGCAGCGAAGGTCACGAGCGCTTGTCGTCCGTTTCGACTATGCGAGCCGGATCGGATTCGTGCGTTTCGTGGGAACGCACGCCGAATACGATGCGGTCGATGCATCCAATGCCTAGGAGTGCAACATGAACATCAAACCGATCAAGAGCGAAGCCGACTACGACGCCGCGTTAACCGCAATCGACGGCCTGATGGGCGCCGCGCCGGACACGCCCGAAAGCGACAAACTTGAGGTTCTCGTTACCCTTGTAGAAGCTTACGAAGCCGAGCGCTGGCCGATAGAGGCACCGGATCCGATCTCGGCGATTGAGCACGTCATGGAGGCCCGTGGCCTGCGCCAGAAAGACTTCGGAGCGCTGATTGGCTCCCAGCCACGTGCTTCGGAAGTGCTCAACCGACAGCAGCGCCCGCTCACTCTGCCGATGATCCGAGCCCTGTCGATCGGATGGAACCTTCCTGCCGACGTGCTTGTACGCGAGTACGACCTCGCGAACACGACATAACATATAGGAACCAACTACCTGTGCTCCGCAAAAACTCGATCCGTCGTTGATTCCGCAGTTTAGAGCTGCAAGGATTGGCCGTTTCGCGACGAACGGATGAGGTGATCCGACGTCATTGTAAACGTCGAAAGGTTCGCTCTTGCGGTCTATTTCAAAAGGGCCGAGTTTTGGCACAGGAGGGGAAAAACAGGGAATTTAGGCTATTTGGGGGCTGATTGGGCCGTTTTTCCACGTGGTAACCCTCTATATTTCAGATGGTTAGATAGCAATTCCCTGTTCCGAAATAGCAGGGAATTTGAGATGACCGAACAGGTACGCCTCGACACGCTTCGCGGTGGGCCCATCATCGGTCCCGGACCATCCGCTTTCGGCGATGTGGTCGCGAAGCGCTGCCAGGAGGAGCGTCAGCGTGGTGACGCGTTGCTGACCATCAATCAGGAGCCAGCGAGTGAATGCTGCCGATGTGTCCCCCGTCGAGATGTAGACGACGGACCCCAGGAAGTGACTTCGCTCGGACGGATCCGATGCGATCTGGAGGATGTCCTGCCACAACTGTTTGCACTCCGCCTCGTTCCAACTGTAGTCGCGCTGAAAGACGGGGATTAGGAACTGGGAGGCTCCATTGATGATTTTTGCAAAGGGACGGTCGATGGCGTTCATGGGCTTTCCGTCCCAAGTCGAGGGGGCGCTGATTGCAAGTGCGGTCTCGTGGGGAAACGACCAGCATCGCCACGGTAGCGCGATGCGAGCAGGTCTGCAATCGTCGGGCGCCTCCTCACCAGAATGCAACCGGAACCCGAACCCTGAGCTAGTTCCCAGACCCAATATCTCGGAGCCCACACCCAGATGTTTTCACGTCGAAGTAGCAGCGCTGCGATGTGACTTGGAGTTGAAATCCGACCGCTTATTGGTGTATAAGATCTACGTCTACAAGTCGCCCTCCCCCTACTCGTGAGGAGGCACGCTATACCTGATTTCTCGGTTGCCTAACTGAACGCCCGTACGGGGATCGCGTCCAGCGCCACGCCGAGGGTGCGAGACAAGGAGGCCAGTTTATGAAGCTGCTCAAGATCGCCCGGACTCCGGCGGTGACGATCGGAACCGAGTCCACGGTCCGACACGCCGTGGAAACAATGGTTGACTGCGGTGCCGGCGCAGTCGTGGTGGTGGAGAACCAATCGGCGAAGGGCATCTTCACCGCTAGCGATCTCCTGAAGCGTGTGGTGGCCAAAGGAAGCCACTTGGATGAGACCCCAATCCGCGACGTGATGACCTCGCCGCCCATCGTTGCTGCCAGCAACATGCATCATCGCGAGGCTCTCGCGATGATGACGAGCAACCACATTCGCCATCTTCCCATCATCGACCGCGGGGGGAACGTCGCCGGGATGCTATCGACGCGACACTTGTTGAGGAACATGGTCGACGACCTGTCGCAGGAGCTCCACTCGCTCGACGCCTACCTCTCTGCCGACGGCATCGGCGGATGATCCCGACTCGTGCTCGGGCCCCGTCACCAATACCATTCCGTACGGCTCGCGGATGAAACGGCGGATGCGTTTGACCTCACTGTCCGAGACACCCCGTCCTGTGCCAAAACTCGGCCCTTTTGAAATAGGCCATAAATCAGCCACTTAGAGTCTGTGTTTTGCGACTAGGTCAAGGGCCGTGGGCTTTACAATCGTCTGGCCCGAGGGTGTTATCTTCAGCTCCATGATGACCTACCATGTGCAATTCTTACTGCTCGTTCTGGCTAGGTCAACCGCCAGCAGCAGGACGTGATTGACTAACTGCGAGAGGAGAACCGTGTGCTCCGAGCCGGGTTCGGGGCAAACGTCTCAGGCTCTCCGACGACGACCGGCGTAGGCTCGCCGTCAAGGCCCAGGCCTTGGGCCGCTGGATGCTGGCCGAGATTGCGTCCGTTGCCACACCCGCTACGCTGCTGCGCTGGTACCGCTACCTCATCGCAGCCAAGTACGATGGCACCAAGAACCGGAGTCCAGGCCGACCTCCCACGGCGAAAGACGTCCGTGAGCTCATGGTACGTGTGGCACGGGAGAACCCGACATGCGGATATACGCGCCTGCAGGGCGCACTCAAGAACCTCGGATATGAACTTGGGCGCAACACCATCAAGGGGGCCCTCGCCGAGCACGGTATCGCGCCTGCCCCGGAGCGGAGCAAGAGTATGCCGTGGAGCACCTTCATCAAGGCTCATTGGGGCGCTATCGCTGCGACAGATTCAGGAACACGCTTGGATATTCGCTCTCGCCTACGTGGTCTTCTGCCTGGTGACGACCCGTCCGCCCAAGACGATTGTAGAGCCTGCGGCCCTTGGCACGGTCGCAAACACAGACACTAAGCTGCTGATTTATGGCCTATTTCAAAAGGGCCGAGTTTTGGCACAGGACGCCGTTGCACATCTTGTTCGACAGCAGCGGTCTCGCTGTCCACGCCGGCCAGCTGCGCAGAGCACAAAAGAGCAGGGACTATCGCAAGCTCCATCTGTGTGTCGACGAGCAGAGTGGCGAAGTCGTCGCCGGCGAGCTGACGAGCAAAAGAGCCCGCGATTCATCGCGGGTTGCATCGCTTGTCGGACAGATCGACAGTCCCATCTCATCGGCCAGAGCTGACACCGCATACGACGCCGGCGGCGTCTATGAGGCAATCGAGAATCACAGCGCTCATCGCTCGCCGAGGGTGCTGATACCGCCGCGCAAGGGCGCCCTGCTCGCATCGGGGCCGGCGAGCAGCCGACAGCGCAATCGCAACATTGCAGCACAAGCTCGGCTCGGCAAACGAAAGTGGCACACAGAATCGGGCTACAGCAAACGGAGCAAAGTCGAGACAACGTTCCATCGCTACAAGGCTATCGTGGGCTCAGCGATGCGAGCGAGAAGGGTTGGCGGCACAGAGAGGTGAGGCAAGGATCGGGTGCAAGATTCTCAACACCATGACGGCGCTCGGGATGCCTGATAGCGAGATGATCGGATGATGGGAGTCGGGGCCAAGCGAGCTCTCGGCCTCTATCGGAGTTGTGCACCAAGGCAGCCCGCCGGCGGGAGATCGCCAAGCGCCTCGGGGTCAGTCGCACACCTCAGTCATCCGCTTGCTACGGCCTAAGAAGCACCCTTAGCGCCTTGACGTGCGATTTTGACCCATGGAGGAGTGACCCCTACGGCAAGACGCGGCTCACCTGGAAGGCTTGCGCTAGGCCATCACCGGCTTGGCCGCTGCCAGCTAGGACGAAAAGCCATGGCAACGAAAACCGCTACCGCGATAGAGGGACGAAGATGAAGTTCAAGAGCGCCATAATCAAGGACTTCAAGCGCTTCAAGCATTTGACCGACCACGCCTTCGCTCCAGGTGGCTACGTTGACCGAGATTCACCGGCTACTTTCGTGAGATTTGGCGGTAGTTGACAAACAAGGACACGAGCCCGTCGTGTCCAAAAATACAACCGAACCCTCGAAGACTCTATCCACCAAGGGCAGAGTTTTGGCACAGGACGCGTGGCAGGGTTAACTGGCCCTGCCCACTGTGCTTGCGCGCAGCCCCTTCCAGGTGCTGTAGCACATGGCGACCAGCACCAAAGCGAAGGGGAGGCCGGTGGCGAGGGTGGCTGCCTGTGCAGCCACGAGGCCGCCGCCGAGCAGCAGCGCGATGGCGATGATCCCCTCGAGAACGCACCAGAACACTCGCTGGGCGACTGGCGCATCCAGCTTGCCGCCGGCGGTGTCGATGACCAGCGATCCAGAGTCGGAGGATGTGACGAAGAACACTACAATCAGCACGATGCCGAGGAACGACGTGATGTTCGCAAGCGGCAGCGTCTCCAGCATCGTAAACAGGGCTATCTCCGGCTGCTGCGCCTGCACCGCCGCGATCACCTCGGGATGACCGTGGTCAACGTACTGCGATACCGCAGTCCCGCCGAAGGCGTTCATCCAGATCGCGGCAACCAGCGTCGGGATGATCAGCATGCAGGCAGTCAGCTCGCGCACCGTCCGGCCGCGCGAGACCCGCGCGATAAACAAACCGACGAACGGGGACCATGAGATCCACCAGGCCCAGAAGAAGACAGTCCAGCCGTGCATGAAGTCGAGATCCTCTCGGCCCACCCAGTTGCTGAGGGGGCCGATCGCCGCGAGATACTGGCCGAGGCTGGTCACGGTGCCGGTGACAATGTCGAGCGTCGGTCCGACCGTCAGCATGAACGCCAGCAGTAGCAGGGCGAGCAGCAGGTTGGCCTCGCTCAGCCGCTTGACGCCCTTCTCCATCCCGCTAACAACCGACGCCAGCGCCATGCTGGTGATGCCGACGATCAGCAGCACCTGGGTGGTGGTGGTGTTGGTCGCCGGCGCGCCCAACAGGTGGGCCAGCCCCGCCGCCGCCTGTTGGGCACCCAGGCCGAGCGACGTGGCCAGCCCAAAGAGCGTGGCGAAGACGGCGAGGGTGTCGATGCCGTGGCCGAACCGGCCCCACACCGCATCCCCCATGAGCGGATAGAACGCCGACCGTAGTGTCATCGGCAGGCCGAGGTTGTACGATGCGAAGGCAATCCCCAGCGCCACCACTGCGTACATGGCCCACCCATGGATTCCCCAGTGGTAGATGGCGCTGGCCAAGCCGAGGCGGGCTGCCGCCGTGTCGGTCGCCTTGAGACCGAGCGGCGGTTGCAGGAAGTGCTCCACCGGCTCCGACACCCCGAAGAACATCAGGCCGATGCCTATCCCGGCAGCGAACAGCATGGCGAACCAAGCCGAGCGGGAGTAGTCCGGCCGGGCATTCGCGCCTCCCAGACGCACGCGGCCGAGCGGCGTTACCACCAACATCAGGCAGAAGAGCACGAAGAGGTTGCCCGCGCTCATGAACACCCAGTCGAAGGTCGACATGAGCCATGCGCGCAGCGCCCCGAAGGCGGCCGCCGCCCCGGCCTGGAACACTAGCACGCCTGAAACGAACGCGATGATGGTCAGACTGGAGACGACGAAGACCGGATTGTGGATGTCGAGGCCGAGGAGTTGGACGTTGTCCTGACCCAGCTTGTAGTCGACCTTCGGGACCTCAGCCATATGGTTTCGTCAGTGGTCGTCGTGTCCAAAAACACAAACGAACTCAAGACCGGCTCGCCGGGACGTTTCATAATAAACGTGTCTACGCTTGGTTGGCCAATGGGAGCTAGAATCCTCGGTCATGAGCACACCGCTCCAGCCCTTGACCTTGTTGGCGTTGAACCGCCCCGGGTTTCCCGGAGACTCCACCTCTTGAGAGGATGGAGTCATGACAAGACGAAGGAGGTATTCACCGGAGGTAAAAGAGCGCGCAGTGGGGATGGTTATCGACCAGCAGGCTGAGCAGGAATCTCAGTGGTCAGCGATCTCATCGATTGCGTCGAAGATTGACTGTACGCGGGAAACGCTACGCACGTGGGTGCGTCGAGCAGAGCGTGATGCTGGGAAACGAGCGGGACTGACGACGGACGAGGGTCAGCGGCTGAAGGAGCTTGAGCGAGAGAACCGTGAGCTAAAGGGGGCGAACGAGATCCTTCTCAAGGCGTCGGCGTTTTTCGCCCAGGCGGAGCTCGACCGCCGACCGAGGTGAATGTGTTGTTCGTGGACGCGAACCGTGAAAATTAGGGGGTCGAGCCGATCTGCCGGATGCTTCCGCTCGCCCCGTCGACCTATTACGAGCAGAAAGCGAGAGAGAAGGACCCAAGCCGCCTGCCAGCGAGAGCGAAGCGCGACGTCCAACTCCGCGGCGAGATTCGTCGTGTACGGCAAGATAACTTTGACGTGTATGGCGTGCGCAAGGTCTGGCGTCAGCTGTGCCGTGAGGGCCGCGACGTGGCTCGATGCACGGTGGCCCGTCTGATGCGTGAAATGGGTCTCCAGGGGGCGGTCCGTGGACGTCGATTCAAGACGACGAAGCCGGATTCGAGCGGCGCTCGCCCGATGGACCTCGTGGAGCGCGACTTCAACGCCACACGCCCGAACGAGCTCTGGGTTTCGGACCTGACCTACATCGCCACGTGGCGCGGCTTCGTGTATGTCGCCTTCGTCATCGACGTCTTCGCTCGACTCATCGTCGGTTGGCGAGCGACGACATCGTTGACTGCCGGCATCGCTCTCGATGCGTTGGAGCAGGCGCTGCACGAGCGCCGACTAAACCCAGAAGATCCATTGGTGCATCACAGCGATCGCGGCGTGCAGTACGTCTCGACCCGTTACACCGAGCGGCTCGCCGAGGCGGGCATTGAGCCGTCCGTCGGCAGCCGAGGCGACTCTTACGATAACGCTTTGGCTGAATCCATCATCGGCGCCTCTACAAGACCGAGGTGATCCGTCGACGTGGGCCCTGGCGTGGTCTCGAAGACGTTGAGTTCGCCACCCTCGAGTGGGTCCATTGGTACAACACGCAACGACTCTTGGAGCCGATCGGAAATGTCTCCCCCGTCGAGTACGAGATGAACTACTATCGGTCGCAGGAAGGCTCGCTAGAGATGGCGAGACTCAACTAAAACAGTCTCCGGAAAACCCGGGGCGGTTTCAATATCGCTGAAACTCCAGAACTTGTGTATATCAATAATCCGAATCAAGTAAACAAAGGGACAGCCAAGCTCGTCGGCGGCTATTACGTGGATACGCACGCCGGCTGGAAGCGAGTCTCCGATAGGTTGGAATTCCTGTGCCGGGCCGCAGGCATCCGACTCGAAGTAACCAAGCCGCGCTAAGAGGATTTGGTGTGCCCTCTGTTACAGGTTCACTGAAACCCGAACGCGATGAAACGGTTCCAGACCTGTTGCGCGGCTTCCGGGGGTCATTGTAGGAAGCAGTCCTGGCGATACAAGCGCGTATCTGGTGGCGGAGGTAATTTGCGGCCCTTGTCATGGCATCGCTAAATTAGAGTCGAAGACATACGTGCCGGGAGGCTCAGCTAATAGCCCAGCAGACCAGAAAATGGAATCCAGGCGATGCCGCAAACGCATCTATGCGCGTCATCCTCTCGGACGCTGGGGAGAAGCTGGGCGGCCTGACGGAACTGGAATGGGACCGGACGCTCGACTGGTTCTGCGGGCGGTGCGCTTATACGGGTGAGGCGCTGCTAGACGGTCGACGGAGCGCGACCATGCGATTCCGATGAACCACACTCATTGCGTGGACCTTGTCTATGAGAGAAACCATGTCTCTAGAAA
This sequence comes from Candidatus Marinacidobacterales bacterium, assembly GCA_965219415.1. Lineage (GTDB taxonomy): Bacteria > Acidobacteriota > Vicinamibacteria > Marinacidobacterales > DATDRI01 > CBDCNP01. Next base: position 2,676,314 of record CBDCNP010000002.1, on the reverse strand, counting down.
TCAGGCTCAAACTTTACCACGCGCACGGGTTAGAGCTTGGCTGCCAACAGCTCATGACAGAAGCACCCACTGCAGCACGAGATTCTCGATCGGCTCGCCGAGGTGACTGATAGCAATGGAGTAAGCCCATGATTGGCGCCAGCTTTGACAGCACCAAAACACCCTTGCAAGACCTGCTCGGGTTCGCTGCCCGCGGCAGCCTGCAGCTTCCCGATTTCCAGCGCGGCTGGATCTGGGACGACGAGCACATCAAGAGCCTGCTCGCGAGTGTCTCAGTGTCCTTCCCGATCGGCGCGGTGATGCTGCTCCAGACTGGCGGCGAGCACATCCGCTTCAAGCCCCGACCGCTGGCCGGGGCCGACACTCGCTTGCGCGAAATCGCGCCTGAGGTTCTCATCCTCGACGGCCAACAACGGCTGACCTCGCTCTACCAGGCCCTCAAGAGTCAGTCAGCGGTGGAGACCAGAGATGCCAAGGGCAAGCCGATCCATCGCTGGTACTACATCGACATGAAGGGAGCCGTCCGCCCAGAAGCCGACCAGGAGGACGTGGTGCTGAGCGTGCCCGAGGACCGCTTGGTCAAGGCCTTCGGCGGCGACATCACTCTGGATGTGACGAGCCCGGAGCGCGAGTACGCGGTCGATCTCTTCCCCGTCAACCGGATCTTCGGCAGTGCCAAGTGGCGCCAAGCCTACAGCGAGCACTGGAGCTTTGACACGGACGAGATGCGCCTGTTCAACGAGTTCGAACTTGAGGTGATCAAGCGCTTCGAACAGTACCAGGTGCCGGTCATTGAGCTAAAGAAGGAAACCCCCAAGGAAGCGGTGTGCCTGGTCTTTGAGCGCGTCAATACCGGCGGCGTGGCGCTCACTGTGTTCGAACTGCTCACAGCCTCGTTCGCTGCAGACGACTTCCAGCTTCGCGACGACTGGAACGGCCGCGAGACTCGGCTAAAAACTCAACATCCGGTGCTGCGCAACCTGCAGAGCGACGACTTCCTCCAGGCCATGTCGCTGCTAGTGACGCAAACGCGCCGCCGCGCTGCGCTCGATGGCGGCACGACCACGGACAAGGCGCCTGGCATCACTTGCAAGCGCAAGGACATCCTTAAGCTCGAGGTCGCGGACTGGCAGGACTGGGCCGACCGGGTGGAAGATGGCTTCGTACGAGCAGCGCGCTTTCTGCACGGGCAGAAGATATTCAAGGCACGCGATCTGCCCTACCGTACCCAGCTCGTGCCCCTGGCGGCAATTTTTACTGACCTCGGCAAAGCCGGTGAGAACGGAGGGAGCGCGGCGCAAGATTGCACGATGGTATTGGTGCGGTGTGCTGGGCGAACTCTACGGCGGCGCTATTGAGAGCCGTTTTGCGCGGGATCTACCGGAGGTCGTCGCCCTGGTCCGTGGCGAGGCGGCGGAGCCCAATGTCGATCTTGTCGTCGAAAAAAGCCTGTGCCTCAATCGGCTCGCCAGTGCGGCACGGCCGCCGTCACGCATCAGCAACGCATAGAGCCCCTTGTAGGCAGAACTGTTGCGAGTGCGCAGAGTCAGTAGGCGACCAGCCTGGGAGGAGGTGGCATCGTGAAGCTGCTGCCGTATCTGAAGTACAAGCCCTCCGTCGGTGTCGAGGTGCGGGGACTCAAGTACGTGTCGGTCAGCTGTGATCCGCAAAAAAGAAGATCCCGTATCGATGGACAGACAGCCATGAGAGCGACGTCCTGCGAACTCTTCTTCGACGCGTTGGAAATACAGCACGCTGTCGCCGCCAGACCACCGACGCAATAACGTGCTCGAGATGGCAAGACTCAACTAAAACACTCTCCGGGATTCTCGGCGCAGTTCAGCATCACAGTACGGGGCCGCCTGCGCGTCCTGGCCCTGTCCTACCGACGCGACCTATCTCCAGGCTGAGCGCACCAGAAAATGAGTGAGGACCTTCGACAAATGCTATGCACGAACGATCAGAATTCGGGCTTGGCCCAGTCGCGAACACAGACACTAAGCTGCTGATTTATGGCCTATTTCAAAAGGGCCGAGTTTTAGCACAGGACGGGAACGCGGCTCGGCTGGCTCCCGCTCCGAGCAGTACGACGTACGGGCCATCTCGTACGGTCTTGGGCGAATCTCGTACCTGCTATTATCCAGCGAAGCCCGGCCGCATCGTACGCGGACGGGGATGGGGCAGGGCTACGTTTTAGTGTCTCACTCGGGGACTCATCTGTTTCATCGGATAGAGGCGACACAGTCGAAAGCACGGAGGCAAATCGTGAGCGACATGACACCGGAAGAAATGAAGAAAGAACTAGAGCGCTTGCAAGCTGAGAATGAAACGCTCAAGAAGCGCAGTGAAAAAGAGCTCTCCCTCAAAGTCAGCCAAAAGGGCGGCGTCTCCGTTTACGGACTGGGCCGTTTCCCGGTGACCTTATACAAGGAGCAGTGGGAGAAACTGCTTGAGATGACAGATGACATCCGCGCCTTCATTCAAGAAAACAAAGCCCAGCTCAAGACCAAGGATTCGTAACTCGTTTTCTCAAGACCGTAGGCGGGCACCCAGGGTCGCCCCGGACCCGTTGCAGGAGATCCTGGACGGCTACGTCGACCCCGACCGCGCGGGCGTCAATCTCGTCTATTATGCTGCGCTTGCAGCGAATCCCGCCGACGCGGCGAAGCTGGCTGGATACCTCGAATACCTGGAAGAGATTGACCCTCGGGAATACATCCGTGCGGAGCAGATGGCGTACTGGATCAAATTCTACAACGCGCTCACCGTGAAGGTCGTGCTGGACGCCTATCCCGGTAGGGTCGAGGGCTGGCGCGGTGCTCCGTAGGCGCGGCCTATCTGTTTCTCCCCGTTTCCTGTGGGAGTGGCTCACTAGCCGCACCGTAAGTCCGTTTCCAGCCCCGGCCACATCGCACGCAGCGTACGGCTTTCCCGCACTACGCGCTCCTGCACACTTCCCGCGAAGGGTTATGTGACCTATCGGGGTTGCTACGTTTCTACCATCGGGAAGCCCGTCGTGTCCAAAAATACAAACTCAAGACCTGCGGGCCGGGACGTTTCGGATGAGAGGTGTCTAGGCTTGGTTCGCCCATGGAAGCTAAAATCCTCGGTCATGAGCACGCCGATCCAGCCCTTTATATTGTTGGTGGTCGTCATCGCTGGTTGGCTCCAGCGTGACCAACAGGCCGCTATGGTCTACTTGCTCGGGGAGAACAGAGTCCTCAAAGCTCGGCTTTGCGGGAGGAAGCTTCGTCTCACAGAAGGCGGAATCGGACCCGAATCGCTTGAAGTTCCACGAATTCGCTAGCTGTGCTCCGCAAAAAGTCGATCCGGCGTTGATTGCGCGGTTTAGAGCTGCCATGCTCGGCTGCTTCGTGCCGGTCGACCCGACGACGCCACCAGCGTCTTGGGAACGAGGAGAGGTTCGCTCGTGCCACTGTTTTCGAATATCCGGTCTATTGTTCTGGACGCCATCGCGTTCGCTCGCAACCTATGCCGCTCGCGCAGCGCCCTCGCCGCAGAGAACCTTTTCCTTCGGAAGCAGCTCCCGTTCTTTGTCGAGCGTAAGCAAGCGCCTCGGCGCACGGATAAGGCCACACGGCTCACGATGGCGACTCTCGCGAGGCTATTCGACTGGAAGGAAGCCCTTATCGTGGTCAAGCCCGATACGCTTGTTCTGTGGCACAGGAAAGGGTTTCGGCTGTTCTGGCGTTGGAAGTCTCGGCCCAAAAGACGTCCAACACTACCAGAGGATCTAAAAAAACGAACCGCCGAAATGGCGGTCACGAACATCACGTGGGGCGAAGAGAGAATCGCCAACGAGTTCCTCGTCAAGCTTGGCATCCGCGTCTCGCCGCGCACCGTTCGGAAGTACATACCCATTCGAGATGACGGCAGCCCGGACCGGCGCAATGCGTCGCATCGCTGGGCGACATTCGTGCGGAATCACGCAAAAGCGGTCGTCGCTGCGTATTTTTTCAACGTAGTCACCGTCAGCTTTCGCGTGCTTTACGTCTTCGTCATCATGGAAATCGGCACCCGCAAGATGCTTCACTTCAACGTGACGGCGCATCCGACCGCGGAGTGGACGCTGCAACAGTTCCGGGAGGTGATTGGGTGCGAGCACGACTATCGATTCGTCATCGTGGACCGCGATGACAAGTTCTCAACAAACCTCCGCCGCTCCGTCCGGGGGATGGGTGTTCGGCCGTTGAGGACGCCGCGCAGAGCACCGCAGGCGAATGCCTACTGTGAGAGACTCATCGGCACCACACGCCGGGAGTGCTTGGATTTTCTGATACCGCTGTCAGAGGAACATCTTCGCCGACTCTTGACCAAATGGCGTGAGTACTACAATCGGGCGAGACCACATTCATCGCTCGGCCCACGCCTTCCCACCCCCTGTGTCGAGCTTCCGATGAAACCGGGACCAGCACCGACATCGATTACCCGCCCAGCGCGTCGTTGCCTCGAGGCCGGTCCTTGGTGGGCTCCATCACGATTACCGGTTGTCACGCGTCGCCTGACTGAGCTAGCCTCTCGCGGCGAATAATGCGTTATTTCTTGAGCACGTTATTGCGTCGGTGGCTCGGCGGCGACAGAGTGCAGAACCTCCACCGAGGCGAACACGAGTTCTCAGGACCTCAACTCCCATGGCTGTCTGCCCGTCAATACGCGATCTTCTTTTTTGCGGATCACAGCCTCCGAATTCTAATATTCCCACACTCCGGATGGATGCAGGGGAAGCGGTCTTGATTGCAGCGCAATCATAATATAGACTCGACGCAAGGAGGTGTCACGATGGCCAGCATTACTATCCGCAATCTCGACGACGATGTGAAGTCGCGGCTGCGCGTCCGTGCGGCGGGCAACGGCCGTTCCATGGAAGAGGAGGCGCGCTTGATCCTGCGGGATGCGGTCGAACGCAGGCCAAGTTCTTATAACCTAGCAGACATCATCCGTGTGCATTTCGGGCCTTCCAAGGGTGTGGACCTGGAGTTGCCACCGCGCGATGTAGGTCGTGAGCCACCATCCTTCGATTGAGGGAACAGCCGTGATCCTGCTCGACACCAATGTCGTATCGGAGTTGATGCGCACGTCGCCGGACCCCGCAGTCGAGGCGTGGATTGCCGAGCACCCCGTCAAGGACCTGTTCTTCTCGGCGATCGGCGAATCCGAACTGCGCTATGGAGCCGCGATCATGTCGGCAGGCCAGCGCCGGGAAACGCTCGTCTCAGATATCGAGACGATGCTGCACGCCGCCTTCGAGAACCGCATATTGCCGTTCGACAGCGGGGCGGCGCGTGCTTATGCGAATATCGCCGCCAAGCGCCGGTTCGCAGGGCGTGCCGTCGCACCGGCGGACTGCCAGATCGCGGCAATTGCCCGGGCACGCGGCATGGCGGTGGCGACGCGCAACGTTCGGGACTTCGAGGATATGGGGGTCGAACTCTTCAATCCATGGGACGACGCATGAGCGGAACGACCGAAGCCTTCTCCCGCGTCAAGATCGACGCCCTGCTGAGGGATGCCGGCTGGGATCTCACTGACGGCGTGAGTGTCCGCTTCGAATGCGCGCTGCCGGACGGCACACAGTCCGACTACGTGCTCTGCGACCGGTCCGGGCGCCCTATGGCGGCACTTGAAGCCAAGCGCGCCAGCATCAATCCCGTCGATGCCCGCGACCAGGGCTGCCACTATGCCGAACAACTCGACGTTCCGTTTGTCTTCCTTTCAAACGGCGAGGAAGTATGGTTCCTAGACCCGCGAAACCAACACGCATGCCCGAAAGATCGCAGGCCTTTATTCGCAGGATGACCTGGAGCGGCGGATTGCCGTGCGCACGGTTCGCCGAGACCTGTCCAGCGTAGCAATCGACAGCAGGATTGTCGATCGTGACTACCAAATCGATTGCATCGAGGTGCTGTCGGCCGAGATTTTGCGCGGACGCCGCAAACTGCTGGTCGAGATGGCAACCGGCGCCGGCAAGACCCGGACGGCAGCGGCTTTTGTCAAGCGCCTGTTCGAGGCCGGCATTTGTCACGCGCGTCCTGTTCCTCGTGGACCGGATCGCCCTAGCGGGACAGGCTGAGGATGCCTTCACGGACCATCTCCGCGATTATCCCTGCCATGTGTTGCGCCCTGGCCGGGGGTTCGACCGCGCCAAGCGGATCACGATTGCGACTTTGCAGACGATGATTGCAGAGTACCGGGAACTGTCGCCTGGCTACTTCGATCTGGTGATTACCGATGAATGCCACCGCTCGATATACGGCAAGTGGAGTGGCGTGCTCCGGCATTTCGACAGCATTCAACTGGGGTTGACCGCCACACCATGCACTGCCGAGGCGGATGCAGCCGCCGACGCCGAGGACGGCCTGTTCGTGCGCGACACGCTGCGCTTTTTCGAGCTTGAGGAGCCGACCTTCCGATACACGCTGCGGCAGGCCATCGAAGGCGGCCATCTCGTTCCCTATCGCATCTACAAGGCGATGACGGTGAAGACCGCTGCCGATGATGGGTTCGCGGTCGGCCGCGACGAACTCGACTGGAGCGCCATGGCCCCCGCCGCAAAGGCTGAGTTCGAGAAACTGTTCGCCGAATCGGACAGCATCACCGTGGACCCGCAAGCGCTGGAACGGAAATTCACGATTCCCGAGCGCAACCGCGCCATGGTGCGCGAGTATCGTGACTGCTTCGAGAAGGGGTTCATGGGTAAGGATGGGATCAGGCGTTTTCCTTCCTGGAGGCAAGACCATTGTGTTCGCCGTAACGAGGCGCCATGCGGAGACGCTGGCGCAGATGCTCGATGAGCACTTCGCGGATCTGAAACCGCATCCAACGACACGTTTCGCGGATTTTGTGGTGAGCGACGTGGGCGACGGTCCCGGACCGGATACGAGCGCGATCATCAAGCGCTTCAAGGAGGAGAAGTTTCCCCAGATTCTGGTCAGTGTGAACATGCTCGATACCGGCTTCGACTGCCCAGAGGTAGTCAATCTGGTAATGGCACGGTTCACCAAGAGCGGTATCCTCTACCGCCAGATGCGGGGGCGTGGGACGCGCAAGGCCGAGCACATCGGCAAGACCGGCTTCACGATCTTTGATTTCGTGGGCGTGACGGATTTCCATGGCGACGACGATGACGGCATGGATGGCGGCGTCGTGAAGGAAAGGACAAAGCGGGATGGGCCGGACGATCCGCGCATCCTGCTGACCCTCGATGTGGACGACCATATCGATCCCGCGACCCGCGAGTGGGTGACTCTCGACGAGAATGGCCGGATCGTACGTACGCCGGAGCACGAGGCGCTCGCGGCCGAAGTCGGCTTGCGCATCGAGGCCTGGCAAGGCGAGCAAGGGTTCACCACTGCCGAACAGGCCCGATGGGCGGGGCTGATCGGTAGCCGGGTGAAGGCTGATGCCCTGAACATCGAATCCTTCGTGGATTACGATTTCGATGAGCACCCCTTCACCGCCCTGGGAGGATACGACCAGGCGCGGCGAGTGTTCGGCGGCGAGGAATCCCTTGGCAGGCTGATTGCCGGGCTCAACGCAACGGTCTTCGGCCATGCTGACGCGACGGATCAGTCCGGTGGCAGTCGCCCCATGGCTTAGCGAGAGCATTCAGATGCCCATGACTCCTGAACTTCGGCACGGGATCGACCGCATCCGCGACTACCTGTTCGGCGGTGGTTACCCAAACCCCGCCCAGAACGCCGAACAACTGAGCTTTCTGATCTACTTTTACATGTACGAGGCGGCGGACGCTGCGCGCGTGCGTGCCGCGAGGCGGCCGGGCGCTGAACCCCACGTCAGTGCCTTCGAGGGCAACTGGAACCTGCGCAACCCGCGCAATGCCCGCGAGCCAGGTGTTGAGGTCGTTCCGCGCGAACTCCTGCGTTGATCCTCCTGGGCGTATGCGCTCAACGGCGAGCGCTTAGTGAACTGGGTGCGGGAGGAAGTCTTTCCGTTTCATGCCGAACTTGCGGCCAGAGGCGTTACGGACTTCATGGACGGAGCGCGGCTGGTGATTGATGAGCCGACGGTGCTCACCCAAGTGGTCAGCCAAGTTGAACGACCTGCATCTTGACCGGGTAGACGCAGACACGAAAGGCGACCTGTTCGAGCACGTGCTGCGCCAGATCCGGCAAGCGGGCGAACTCGGCCAGTTCCGTACCCCTCGCCATGTGATCCGTGCCCTGGTCCAGCTTGTCGATCCCCGGATCGGGGAGACGATCTTCGACCCGGCAGCGGGTACGGCCGGATTTCTGGTCGGCGCATGGGACCACATCCGGCTGGCGAATTCGTCACCCGCCGGCATCGAGGAAGTCGAAGCCGATGGCAAGGCGGCCCGGCGCGGCCTCGGCGATATGCTGAGCCGGGACGCGGTGCGCCGACTTCACGACGCGACCTTCTATGGGGCCGATGTGGACCCGCAGATGGTCCGCCTTGCGACCATGAACCTGAACCCTGCGTGGTCTGGAGAAGGTGCGCGTTCTGCGCCGAGACGCATTGACCCGTTCCCTTGACCGTACTGCCAAGGCAGAGCTTGGTCTGCCGGGGCATGGGTTCGATGTCATCCTGGCCAATCCCCCCTTTTCCGGGCGGTTGGACAAGGACCGCATCGTCGAGGAAGTCAAAATTGGCCGCACGGCGCAGACCGAGCTTCTGTTCCTGCAATACATGCTGAACCACCTGAGGGAGGGCGGTCGCTGCGGTGTCGTGGTGCCCGAAGGCGTGCTGTTCGGCTCGACCGGAGCGCACAAGGAGCTGCGCCGCCGACTGGTCGAGAACAACACGGTCGAGGCTGTGCTCTCCCTGCCGGGAGGAGTATTCAATCCCTATTCCGGCGTCAAGACCTCGGTGCTGGTCTTTCGCAAGGGCGGCGCGACCCAGCGGGTGATGTTCCTGCACGCCGACAATGACGGTTTCAAGCTCGACGCCAACCACGACACCCCGATTGAGGAGGACGATCTGCCCGGGCTGATCGCGGCGTTCCGAGACCGGGAGGAGCGCCGACAGCAATGGAGAAACCGCGACCCGGATGCCGACTGGACCGAAAAGTGGTGGTTCGCTGGAGCTGACGCTATTCGTGCTACCGACTTCAACTTGAGCGCAGGGCGCCACCGGCCGCAGAATCGCTCGAAGGTCGAACACCGCGACCCGCTGGAAATCCTGGATGAATTGCGGGCCATTGAGACGGATATTCTTGGGGAGATCGACGAACTGGCCGATGCGGTGCGGGAGGCGGCTGGTACATGAGTATAGATGTAGTCCCGCTCGGAGAAGTCGCGACTATCACCGCTGGCCAGTCGCCTCCGGGCAGTACACACAACGAGAACGGCTTGGGTTTACCTTTTTTTCAGGGAAAGGCAGACTTCGGAGAAGGTTAGTCCTATCGCTCGGAAGTGGTGTGTGGCCCCGAGGAAGATCGCCGAAGCTGGCGACATCCTCATTTCAGTTCGTGCTCCGATAGGTCCTACAAATATCGCAGGAGAGCGATGCTGCATCGGGCGGAGGCTTGGCGGCTGTTCGTCCCGATGAAACTGTAGCGCTCCGTGATTTCGTGCACTGGATGATCAAGTACCGCGAACCCCAACTCGTTGCCAAAGGACAAGGAAGCACCCAATCGCTACGAAGGCAAAAGGATCTCAAATCACTTCCAATTCCTCTTCTCCCGCTCGACGAGCAGAGGCGGATCGTGGACATCCTGAACCGGGCCGCCAGGATCGAGAGGCTGCGGAAGCGAACCGCGGAGTGTTGGCGGGAGTTCGTGCCGGCGCTGTTCATCAGGATGTTCGGGGATCCAGGCCGGAACCCCATGCGCTGGCCACAACGCGGGATTGGCGACGTGTGCGACGTGCAGGGAGGGCTGCAGGTCACGAAGAAGCGAAGCGTCTACCCGATGGAAGCGCCGTATCTCAGAGTAGCGAACGTGCTTCGAGATCGGCTTGCTCTTGACGACATCAAGCTCATCCGTCTCACCGAAAGTGAACTCATGCGAACCCGGTTGGTGCAAGGCGACTTGTTGATCGTCGAGGGCCACGGAAACGCCAACGAGATCGGCAGGGTCGCGGTATGGGATGGTCACATCCGGAGCTGTGTGCACCAAAACCACCTCATCCGGGCGCGCCCTGACAATTCCCGGCTTGTGCCCGCATTCGCCGCTGCCTACCTGAATTCGTCGTCCGGGCGCCAGCACCTGCTGCGACGTGGTAAGACCACGTCCGGTCTCAACACCATTACAACCTCCGATGTGAGAACCTGCGGCGTGTTTCTTCCATCGCTCGATCTTCAACGCCGATTCGCGGAGATCGTCGATGCGGCGCGCGCGGTCGCCCACGTGGGGGAGTCCAGCACGGGAGTTGCTGCTACCCCGATGACTTCTCTCACGTCTGAGATGTTCCGGAGCGACGGGTCGGCGCGTGGCACTCTTGCATGAGACTACCGCACATGCACCGGGTACACGGCGCAGGACCATCCGTCTTCGGACCGTCGTGCTCCGCGCACGCCGGCGGCACAGACCGGCGCGGTAGTGCTCCGAGACGCCGACTCTTCCCGCGAGAGAACCCTACGCCATGGGCCACCTGAGCGAGCAGTTGCACGCGGATGCCAGAAGGCGGTTCGAAGAGCTGGGACGGAGTCTACTCGGCCGTGTTGCTACGTTCCGAGATGCCCCTTCTCGGGAACGCCCTAGCTTCACACCAAACGTTTTCACGGGGCCAACGCTTACCGACGCAGACATCGACGGCGATGTCCATCTGGGCTGGCGGGACCGCCACGGAAGGCCAACGGGTATCGCCGTCGCCGAGCCTGGAGGCTTGCGCACAGGTCTGATCGGACCGGACTACGAGAAGCTGGAGGCCCTCGCGTTGTCGATGGCCAGGGTCCGACCGTTCCAGTCAACGGCGAGTGTTGAGTTCTTGCGCACGCAGATCTTCGAGTGGGTGATGGAGCGCCACCGTGGACAGGGTTCCACGGGGTGCGTAGACTACCTCTTACAGGCGTTGGAGAGCGCGGCAGCAGAACACCGACTACTCTTCCCGGTGTCTGATCTCCATGTGCAGTCCCCGCTGACGCTCGGATCGGTCACGCTGTCGACCTTCCCAGAGCACATCTTCGAAGAGCTTGAATCCAAGCAGGTTGATAGCCCGTCTGCCGGAGCACATGCTGAGTTGTGCCGATCGATGCGCCAAGACTTTCAGGGTCTCGCAGTAGCGGAGACCAGCGTCTTCGGAGAGCCGATTCGAGCACAAGAAATCGCCTGTGAGCGAGTTGAGTTGGCGGTCGGTGTGCTTCGCTTCTTCACACCCCCTGGGGTCACATCAAGGGTTTCTCGCTGGGGTTACGCACCGCGGCGGGCGAACCGCGTTTTCGTTACCGACCCCACGGGGAAGTTGCTGAGCACTTCCGGGGCGATCATTGACCACCCGAGGACGATGGTACTTAGCGACGAACTGCGTGACATTTTGCTCGATGTCTGCCTCTCGGAAGTTTGCGATATCCTCGCGCGTGCCTCACGCACCGAGTTCGAGGAGGCACTTCTGATGGGTTTGGTCACGTTCGGTCGGGCGGCACTCACGCCAGATCTCAGAGAGAAGATGATCTGGTACTGCGCCGGGCTGGAATCGATTCTGCTTCGAGACAGTTCGGAGCCTATTTCTTCACAACTTGAGCGAACGACTAGCGATGTTTGCCTATGACACGGTACAGGAACGGACGGCCGCCTTGAAGGATGTTAAGAGTCAAGCCCATTCTTAGTTGAAACTCTCCACGGCTCACGTTTAAGCGACCTTCTTCTTCGATACGGTTGATGTCTTCGCCTCGATCTTCAGTTCCCGCTTGAGAGCTTCGCGAAGCTTGGGAAGATGGCGGTAGCCCACCACCTTCCTCAAGCGCGGTTCGATGTCTACGAGCGCCGTTGCCAACCAGCGCTGGCGTTGGCTCGAGTTCTTCCAGTGGTCGACCTTCGCGCAGCGTTCCTCGACGAGAGCATTGACGGACTCAAGGCAGTTCGTCGTCTTGAACGAACGGCCCAGCACCGCGTGCACGCCGAGTCGATGCAACGTCAGCGTCTCCTCGAGGCCTTCCTCCAGGCTGCCAGCTGCGGATTGGTTCCGCTCTTCTAACTCACCGTGGAGTTGCTCGAGCGCAGTGAGGGCCTCTTCGTACTCCGGCCTGTTGTAGGCCCACTGGAGCCGCTTGCGCCATGACGCCTGCTCGCCCTTGGACAGGTAGCTCACTACGTTTTCACGTTTGTGCCACTGGCAGCGTTGTATCAGGGCCCGCTTACGGAATGCCTTCTTGACTGCCGCTTGGAGACCCTTGCCGCCGTCGATGATCACCAGCAGACCCTGGGAGATATCGAGTCCCCGCTCGAGCAGTGAACGCAGGAACGGCGTCAACACCTGCGCGTTCTCCGTGTCCGTCTCCACGAAGCCCAAGAAGCGTTTTTCCCCGCAAAGCGTGATGCCCAGAGCCACGACCATCGTTGCCTCGGCGAATGTCTTCCCATCCAGAAACAGCGCCACCACATCCTCGCCGGTCAGATCCCGTTCCTGCATCTCCCGCAGCTTCGCAGCGCTCGCTTGCACGAACCCTCGGGACACCGTTGAGCTCGACAGCCCGATGGCGCCCGGAATCGCTTCCGCTGCCGCCTCGTAGTTGCGACAAGAGATTCCGTAGAGAACTCGTTTCAGCAGAAGATCATTCACCTCACCGCCGTGGCTCACCGCCTCGTAGCAGCGAAGCGGAATCTCTCCTCCCTCGATGCTCCGAACCCGTGGCACACGGATCGGTACCCGCTGGCCGCCAAGCCCTACCGTGCCCGGGTTGCTTCCGGGACGGCGACCGCGCTCCAGCTCGTCCTTGCGAGAGTATCGCTCTCCCGCCAACGCCTTCACTTCGTCGTCGAGCAACTCGTGAACGTGCATTAGACCAAGGGGGACCAACCAACGGATCATCTCTACCTTGGCGTCCAGCGCGAGTTCCCCGTAATCCTCGTGCCTCACCATCTCGACCTCACCCAAACGACGCGACTTCTTGCGTTTCTTGACCGAACGTAGCAGACTTCCCATCTCGGCTCCTTTCTTCGCGGCTTGATTTTGTTTTGTCCAACGCCATCAAACCACGGGGTTTGGAGCCGTTTCAATTCCCAACTGAGATTGGCACACTTTCGATGTTAAGGAAGCCTACTCACTTCGGTCACGGTTCGTCCATCACGGCGCTGAGATCGACGAGGGTGAGGTCGTGACCCGATTCGCTCATCACGGCCTTCAGGTCTTTCGCCGAATCGCCAAGAATGTCCACCGTTTCAGCCGCAAGATCGAGTTCCTTGAGTATATCGACCGCATGAAACTCTCGGGTGCCTCGCAGTGACCGCTCTCGCTTGCCAGTTGCCCGCTTCGCCGACCGTGGGCGTGGGTACATGGTCTTTGCCTACGTGCGCTCCTCCCACCGGGGGTGGTGGACTTTTCGATGCTCACTGTGCTCCGCAAAAAGTCGATCCAGCGTTGATTGCGCGGTTTAGACCTGCCATGTTCAGCTGCTTTCGCGCCGATCGACCCGACGACGCCACCGGCGTCTTATGAACGTGGAGAGGCTCCCTCGGGCCAGACGATTGTAAAGCCTACGGCCCTTGGCCCGGTCGCGAACACAGACACCAAGATGCTGATTTATGGTCTATTTCAAAAGGGCCGAGTTTTGGCACAGGACGGGCTCCACGGCCGATCTCTTCAGGGGAGTGATTGATCTTCGATTTCCGTAAGCAGGTCCTTTTGGATCCGGCGAATCTTCTTGACAACCTCGCAGACTTGACGAGCAGCTTCAGGTTTCTCGGCATAGTAGTTTGCATGAGCGATGTAATCGCGCAGCTTACAGATGTCTTTGAAATCGCGTCGCAGTTGTGTCCCACTGCCAGAGACCAGCCTCTGCTTGCGTACGATCGTGGCCTTGTCCGAGAGTTGAGCGAACACGATCTCGCTGACAAACTCGTCTTTCTCCTTGGCCGTTCGGACCTCGTCCGAGATTTTCTTCCGCCGCTCGTCGCTTAACAGTTTGAGCCACCTGTGCCTTCTATTTATTCATCCGGGCGCACCGAACTTGATTAGTCTCCGGTCTGCCGGGACCATGCCGGCATGATTTTGTCGTTTGTTCGCGCTCTCGTCTCTTGTGATCCGCAAAAAAGAAAATCGGCCAGAAGCAGCCGACTATGGTAGGTCTAACCCGCGCGGTGCTTGCGCTGTTTACTGTTGGTGATGTGTACGCATCCCTTTGCAAAAGAGGCGCTTACGCTCTATTTAGCGCGCAGCGAAGGTCACGAGCTCTATTTTAGCTGTAATTAATGCACCGTAAAATCTTAGCGTCATCTCACCAACACTTAATGGCGGAAGCACCGCACCAACACCGTTCTGGCTTGCTAACTTCGTGTAACGCCACTAAAATAGTGCCGTTTGAGTTTCGCTCGAAGCTCGAGCACCAACCTCCGGTCGCCCACGCGGTGGGTGCACCGGCTAACGTTGAGTTAGCTTCAAAACGGAGGAGACTTGAGGAATGGCGAAAAAACCCATGACCAAAACCCAAATCGTGGCCCAGATGTCGGAAGCGATGCAGGTTCCGAAAAAGCAGGCCGCGGCATGGTTCAAGTCGATTGCCGATCTCGCGGCGAAAGAGACGAAGCGGACGGGCCAGTTCATCATTCCCGGAATTGGAAAACTCGTGAAGGCGCAACGAAAGGCGCGCAAGGGACACAACCCCCGGACCGGCGAACAGATTCGAATCCCGAAAAAGACGGTAGTCAAGTTTCGAGTAGCGAAAGCTTGCCTGGACGCCGTCGTCTCACCGAAGAAGTAGCTCACAAGCGACGCCTCGGAATGTCCTACCGAACGACGGATGCACGCTGGCGACGTGCCCGGCGTAAAAAGCGGGCGAAGGCGGACACTGAGAATCCGACGGAAACCAAAGCATTGCAGGTTCCAGAACCCCCACCAATTCGGCCGGAGGAGCCAACGGGCGAGGGAGATGTTGGCGAACGGGTTGCTACCCTTGGACATTCCTTCGCCAGCGAGTCGATGATGCACCACTACCACCTATCGACGCACCACGTGTTCCAGATGCCACGCTCGGATGTTCGCTCCGAGACATTGGCTGCGTTGCAGTCCATCATCAAGGTGGCCACCGGCGGGCAAGCGGTGCCGTTACCCGGATTCCCCGAATACTTTCTAAGCATCAGGAACACCTGGGTCGGCGCAGTGGGGTGGCTCATCCAGGGACCCGAGCACCGGGTCATGGTTCAGTGCGTGACAGCCTGGACGATTGAGGGCGCAGCAAAGGGCGTGCGCTGGTTGGGGACGGAGCTACCGGAGGAGTTGGATTTGCCTTGTTGTCTGGTCAAGCTTGGACTACCCCTGCTTAAGGATCCCGGTGCGGCAAGTTGGCTTGATGATGCCGAGCGGTGCATTAGCTGGGCGATGCTACCCACGCCTCCTCCGAGGAATGGCACAAGGTTGCCCTGATGGGTGTATCGCCTGAGCTTGGGAATCAGACGCAACTCCGGGCGGGACTTCATCGCACCCTTCTTTAACCAACCCGTCACGTGCTGCTCATCTCAATTCCCTGTTCTTCCAGAGCAATTCCCTGTTCGGTCATCTCAAATTCCCTGCTATTTCGGAACAGGGAATTGCTATCTAACCATCTGAAATATAGAGGGTTACCACATGCAAAAAACGGCCCAATCAGCCCCCAAATAGCCTAAATTCCCTGTTATTCATGGCTGCCAGCTGAGACCGGCTAGCTCCAAACTGCACCATCCGCCACCCAGTCTGGCAAATTGTGGCACTGCAGAGACGGGTGAGATTTTCCGCGCGGTTGGCGGCGTTTTGCAGGATCAGGTGGCACCAGAGACGCGCTAGAAGGGCTGAATGGGCCTCATTTTCGGTATTCGTCTCTAATCTCGATTTTCGAGTGCCATGTTTGCGCCCAAATAGGAGAACGGGCGCTGACCGGGTCGTGCGGCCGCCAAAAAGAGGTCACCCGAGGGGTCCAGAATCGAGGCCAGAGCTACCGTGGCGTAGCCGGCTAGCACGTTCTGGTCCAGTTGCGGCCCAGGCTTCCTTGATGTCCATCTTTCCCCAGGCCCGGATCCAGAGCTTCGCTTCGGAACGTGGCATTTTTTTCTGGACGGTGTTTTCCTGCGCGTACTGGGGAACTCGAATCGCCGGTCGTAAGGTCACCCTCCTAGGGTATTGGTGTCACCTCGTTCGAATAGGCGAGGATCTCCACGACCGCCTAGGGGTCAGCCCTGGCGTCCAGAACAAATAAGCCGGATATTCGAAAACAGTCGCACGAGCGAGCCTCTCCACGTTCCTAAGACGCCGGTGGCGCCGGCGGGTCTCCGCGAATTTCGAGATCGCCTCCAGGATTCGAGCTTTCGGCTCCGTTCGCATTTTCTGACACGAGCGACAGGTCGGGTCTTCAGCGACGTGGAAAATCCCAGCAGGGGCCGGCGCAGAATCGGGTCTGGGTCGATCGGGCGCGTCAACGCACCATTCAGAAAGCTCTGGCGTAGACTCCTAAGCGGCTAGCGGCAGTGTTTTCAAACGGGGGTAAGCGCCATCGTCGCAATCCGCCGACCGGCGTCAGCAAAATGCTGGATTTCCTCGGGTTTGAGCGGACGGTCGAGGATAGAGCGCTCACGGTAGGAGAGCCATTTCTTGAGAACCTGGTAGCCGCCCAGTTTGTAGCGCCAGACGGAAGCAGGGACGTTGCGCCAGAAGGCGCGGGCATTGAGATACACGTCGAACGTCGTCTCGCCGAGAGTGGCAACTGTCTCGCCCAAAGCGACCAGCTCCTCCGGCGTGCAGGGACGCTCGACAACCCGGCCTTGGCCAGGCATCACGGCGTCGCCAATTCCGAAGTGTCCCCATCCTGCCGTCACCGAAAAATCGTCGCCGGTCATGTTGTGTCCGTCCGTCGTTGTGGGTACGGCGATTGCGGCAATCTCCGGCCGCAATGCGCCTTGCGTGACACCCGGGACGGGCGTCTCCGGATCGAGCAGCCGGGCGAGATCCCGACCCTGCACCGCTGACGCGGCGAGCACCTCCGCCGCGCCCTCTACCGCACCGTCCGGCCAACCTGGTAGCGGAATGCGCGGCCATTCCATGTGCAGTGCCCCGGCGTTCGCCTTGCGGTAGGTGGGATCGTGGAGGGTTGCGAGGACGTGGTGGAACAGATCTTCCACGCTCGCGCCGAGAACGTTCGAGATAGCGTTGCGCCGCGCCCGACAGGTTGGGGCACCGTTTCGTGTCGTTACCGCCGATGCCGTCATTCCGAAGCCGGACCGGAAACATCAGTGCGCCACGCTCGATCAGATGCAGCGAGCCCATATGCTTCGTGAAACAAGATTGCGGTTCTTCGGCACCCTTCCGCCGATGCTGCGCGGCAGACAACCACACATTTCCCTCGAACACATGGGGCCGGTAGTCTGCACGCTTTTCGTCGAGCAACTTTGTATCCGCCTCCCAATAGAGCCAGCGATTGTCGAAAGGCCGGTAGGTGAAACGGACAAAACCGTCTTCGGTCGGGCCGCCGCGCGCGAGCAGCGCATCGCGGATTGCTCGGGCATCAAACCGCGCCGTGGTCTTCATCACGCTCGGATAGCGTCGCGCGATCTCTTCATGGCTTACATCTGTATTGAAGTAATCGGCGATCCGCGCCTTGAGCCGGTCCAGATCGACGTCGACGAGAAATCCGTCGCGGCTCGTCTTGACGCCAGGAAACGAGATCGGGAACAGATCGGGCAGCGACGGCCAGTCAAACCAGCCCTCGCTCACCGCTGTCTGCACGAACGGCAAGCCGAGCGGCAGGACCGGCTCGACGCCTTCGTAAAGCGTACCCGGTGCCTCCTCCGCCGTGGCCATCAGTTCTGCGCACTTGGTTTGTCCCCACAGATGGCGAAAACCAACTTCCCCGGCCGGAGCATGGTCGGCTTTGCGCACAAGTGTCGTGATGGCGGTTCCGACCTGGATACCGACCGGATCGCCCGGCGTCGAGAAAATGCTGGGGTCCGATGTGCCGTCGGGCGCGACCTTGCCTGTCTTGTACTTGTCGCCATTCAGATTGTCTACGCGGACCGCGTCGAACGCTTCAAGGTAACGCTCCCGCATCCCCGTGAAGGACAGCCCGTCGAGCCAGGAGTAGTTGGAGATGAAGCAGACGACGCCCCGGCCCGTCTTCTCGACGATGCGCCGTTCCGCCATGCGAAAGAAACGGACATAGAGATCGTTCAAGCCTTGGCCCTCGGGCCGCCGCACGCGCTTGGTCGTGCGGTAGGCTTCGGAAAGTTCACGTTCTTCCTCCACGGCCATACCGGCGAAGCCGTTGTAGGGCGGGTTGCCAAGGATCACGAGGATGGGTGTCTCTTGCTTCACCCGCTCCGCACGGTCGCGCTCTTCCTCCAGTTCAGGGAAAGGCAGTGGTTTCGTCGTTTTCGGCTCCCACCCGGTAAGCGCATTGGTGAGGAAGACGCCAGGGCGCTCCACTCCGTCCTCCGCCAGCGGCGCGTCGAGGTCTTGCATGGTAATCCCGACCTGTAGATGGGAGACGACGAACGGTGCGGGCATGATCTCGAAACCGAACACACGCTCCATTGCAGCCTGTTTGACCCGCGCGCCCGTGAGCGCACCCAGGCCCCTTCTCTCTAGATTGGCCGCGATGCGGCGCAGCACTTCGGTGAGATAGGCTCCGGTTCCACAACACGGGTCGAGCACGTAGACATTCTCTGCCGCGAGCCCGTCTGAAATGTCGAGGTCATCCTTGAGCGCCTTGTCCACGCGGGCAACCATGTAGCGCACCACCTCGGTCGGCGTGTAACCAAACCCCCAACTGCTTACGCAGATGAGGGTCGAAGGATTCCAGGAACGGTTCGTAGAAATAAGGCACCTCTTCGCCTTCCCTAAAGCGGGTGAAGAACGACGACCGGTCTACCCGGTCAAGCGCGGCGGAAGTCCAGTCCAGCACCTCGACCAGGCCGAGCGGTTGCAGGCGGCCGGGGTCGGAGAGCTGCTGGAACAGTGCTCGAGGGACTGGCTACACGCAAATGCCAGACCGCTTCATGCCAGTTGAACTTGCCGGATTGAGCCGTCCGTCGGCAGCCGAGGCGACTCTTACGATAACGCTTTGGCTGAATCCATCATCGGCCTCTACAAGACCGAGGTGATCCGTCGACGTGGGCCCTGGCGTGGTCTCGAAGACGTCGAGTTCGCCACCCTCGAGTGGGTGCATTGGTACAACACGCAACGACTCTTGGAGCCGATCGGAAATGTCGCCCCCGTCGAGTACGAGATGAACTACTATCGGTCGCAGGAAGGCTCGCTAGAGATGGCGAGACTCAACTAAAACAATCTCCGGAAAACCCGGAGCGGTTCATTTCGAGAGACGCAGTTCTTTGGGCGATGCCTGCCGCGGCTGACCACGCCGTGCCTAACGTTCAAGAATGTTAGCAGCGGACGTAAATTGCACATTTAGCGCGACGCACTGCGCCGACCGTTATCGTGACTGACTAGACAAAGTGCGTGTCGATCCCGGAGGTCGTGAGCCCCGGCCAATTCACGAGGTCGATCTGGACACGCTCAAGGTTCGCGGCGGCGCACCTGCTCTCAGGCATCAGGTCCGAGGCCCTGCCTCCCGGACAGACGATGAATGGTGACAGGGCCTCCTGGGTCACCGGATTGTCGCTGTTGTAGAGGCTGGTGACGGCATCGTAGGGCATCGACCCAATCACGTTCTCGAAGTCGTAGCTCCAGTAGTCGACCGTCGCTTCGATGCTTCCCTCCAGGAAGAGCACGGCGCCGACGTTGTAGGTGAACGCGTGCTCGGGGAGGAGGTCAGGGCGCCCGAAACGGTCCACCGCCTGGTAGGCGCCCGTCTCCGAGATCCACTCGAGGGTCGTCAGCGGGCTGGTGTTGAGGTCGTCCAGCGACGGCGTCCGGAAGGTGGTCTGCACCGAGCCGCGGAACGCCAGCGAGTAGTGGAGGTTCTCCGCCACCTGCAGGCGCCCGCCGATCTTCGGGTCGAAGCTGCTGACGTGGCGGCCGGCGACATTGTAGAACTCGTAGTTCGCAGCGACCTGCGTGTTGACTCTGGGGCCGACGCTCAGCGCGAGCTCGCCGAAGAACCGCTGCACCTGCTGGTCCGCGTCATAGGGGCGGTGGATGTTGGTGATGTTGGTGAAGAGGTAGGGGCCGAACCGGTCGCCCGCCGCGCAGTCTGCGTCGCCCGCCACCGAGCAGGGGTTCAGTGTGGCGTCGCCGGCATCGTTTGGATTGCCGTCGGCGCGCATCGCGCGGTACTGGTACCCCACGGCGAAGTCGGCCACGTTCTCGACCAGGTTGCCGCTCAGCGTGGCATCCGCCACGAACAGGTCGGTCGTGCTGGCCAGATCCACTTCCCTCGTTGAGCCACAGCCGCAGCTGCTCCGGGTTCGCCAGGCCGGCGACGTCGTCCTGTGCCAAAACTCGGCCCTTTTGAAATAGACCATAAATCAGCAGCTTAGTGTCTGTGTTTGCGACCGGGCCAAGGGCCGTAGGCTTTACAATCGTCTGGCCCGAGGGTGTTATCTTCAGATCCATGATGACGTACCACGTGCAATTCCTACTGCTCGTTCTGGCTGGCTGGGTCAACCGCCAGCAGCAGGATGTGATCGACTACGAGTTTTCGCTACATTGCCCCACCACGCGAGCGGCGAAAGGGCCCCGTCAGACTTGCAAAACTCGCAAAACACCTTTCACAGAGACCGGATGGCTCCAGCCTGCACCATCCGCCAACCTTCGCCCACTGATCAAAGCCGCTGGGCTTCGGTTGGCAGGCCAGCATTCCAAACTGGGGCGAAGGTTGCCCGCCGAAGTCAGGTGGTAGACACTGACGAAGGCGGGCCAAGCCTTAAGGTGATGATCATGAGAACCCTCTTACCGCTCGTGCTTCTCTTGACCCCTCTCGGGGCCGGGGCTCAAGATGTCGACTGGGAGCAAACTGCCGACGAAGCGCTCCGAACCCTCGAGGATTACATTCGCATCGATACCTCCAACCCTCCCGGAGATGTCGCGGCCGCCGCCGAGCTTCTTTCTGGTGTCCTAAGGGCGGAAGGCATCGAGGTCACGCAGTACGAGTCGGCGCCGGGCAAGGTGAATCTCTACGCGCGACTTGCGGGCTCGGGGCAAGACAAATCGATTCTCTTGCTCCACCACATGGACGTGGTGCCTGCCGATCGCACTCGCTGGAAGTTGGATCCGTTCGCCGGCGTCTCGAAAGACGGATACGTCTGGGGCCGAGGCGCCGTGGACATGAAGGCTCTTGGCATGATCCACCTTTACGCCTTTCTCTCCCTCAAACGCGCCGGAACTCCACTGTCCCGTGACGTCATTTTCATGGCGGTGGCCGACGAAGAGATCGGAGGCGAGTTGGGCGCAAGATGGATGATCGAGCATCGCTACCCAGAGCTCGATCCCGAGTACGTCTTGGACGAAGGCGGGTTTGGGAGTCGTGACCTGTTCGTCGACGGCAAGCTGGTATTCGGCATCTCGGTCGCGGAAAAGAAAATCGTATGGCTCAAGGTGCGGGCGGAAGGCGTCGCCGGTCACGGCTCGCAGCCCCATCAGCAAAACCCCAATGATCATCTAGTGCGGGCTCTGACTCGGCTACTATCGCATCCACTGCCCACCTTGTCGGTCCCGGTGCTGGAGCAGCTCCGAACGGAGTTGGGACCCCTCGAAGAAAACAAGTTCACTCGTGCCATTCAGCACTCGACCATCTCCCTCACTTCCTTGCGTTCGGGAGTAGGTGAACCGGTGAAGGTCAACGTCATTCCTTCGGTGGCGGAAGCCACGCTCGACTGCCGACTCCTTCCCGGAACCTCGACCGACGAGTGGTTGGCGGAGATCCGACGCCGGCTGGATGATCCCGAGATCCAGCTGGAAGTGGTTTACGAATCGGATGACAGCGTCGTGACGCCTTTCGAAGGAGGCCTCTACCGAGCGCTCGAGAAGGCGATCGTCCGGCACAATCCCGACGCTACGGTGGTTCCCATACTCATTCCGTACGGCACGGACTCGAATGCCTTTCGCCACAAGGGCGCCAAGAGCTACGGGCTGACTCCATTGGCACTGTCGGCAGAGGTGGTGGGCTCGATGCACGGGGACGCGGAGCGCGTGCCGGTTACGAATATGGGGAAAGGGATCCGGATCTTCTACGAAGCACTGGCCGAGATCGCGGGCGGCAATTAGTTCCGATTCACGACTTCTCTACGAACTCGAGTCCCGCAAAGCTCACCACCGACTCAGGATCGTTATTCCACTGTTCGTAGTGGAGTACCCGGCCTCGGATTTCGGTGAGGCGGCGAAGCGAGGCTAGGAATGTATAGATCGGTGAAAACCCGCACCACTTGAGCTCGTCGGCTCCCGGTTTGACCAGCTCGAAGAACTCGTCGGCTTCTCCGGCGCATATCCGCGCGAGTCTCTTGCCATCCTGCTCGGCCATACGGCCCTCGCCGGCCCGTACTGCGACGGCGTCTCCGTATCGAGCCCCGATGTGGGCAAGATCCACTCCCAGCAGCCAGAAGAGCTTGTCTCGATAGCGGTCGGCGAGCTCGGCCAGCGCGTCGAAGAACCGACCGACCGCCGCGTTAGACTCGGGCGGTTTTCCGGTGGTGAGACTCTCCACAAAGGGCCCGCAGAGTATCGGAAGAATACGCACTGGAGATCTCATACGGTACTGCAAGAAGACCACCTGGAATTCGATCGAATGCTCGACGGCGTGACAGTAATCCTCCACCACCACCGATCCGGGAGCGCCTTCGGTCAAGGCCGACACCATCTCCACGCGGTCTCGGCAATGCCAAGGGGTGTCGAGAAGGCTTTCTTAGTCAGCCCGAATTTCTCGGGCTCACCGTAGTGCGACGTGCCGAGGATGACGAAGGTCCGATCGCTGAGCGAAGCATCGAGCTGCCGATAGGCGGCCGTGTACGATGCCCAACCCCCCTCCGGACTGACGTGAGGAGCCGCCAAGCCCATGAGCGACGAAACCTCCTCCTTCACACCGTCCCGAAACTCTTCATCGAAAGTTTGTCGTAGCTCTTCCTCTTGCTCCGGGTAGGCTATCCCGGCATGAGCGGGAACGCGCTGGTGTGCCGTTTCGAACGCCGAATGCCTTCCGTCGCGAAGTTTGAAAAAAGCGTCAGTCTCGAGGAACCCTCTTTCGTCCAGGAGCGAGACGAATCCTCGCACATCTTCTCCGGCGACGAGCCGCCCTCCATGTTGCCGGGTGAGTAGCGTTTGAAGTTCGAGCTCGGTATGTGCCCCATCGAGGCAGGCCAGGATCGTGAGCATAGACTCCGGTATCAAGAGCAGATCCTCACTGTAACTAAAGGGGTCACGCAGGACGATGCCCGGCTGATCGGGAAAGGGTGACGGCATGACGTCCAGTGTCGTTCGGAGTCGGGGGAGGTATTGGCTCATCGGAAGCGGGCCGCGCCTGCGGGAGCAGAGTCTAACACGACGACCAACACCCCATTGACTCTTCGCCACCCGTTGTGATTATCTGAGGCCCATGATGCTCATCGCGACTCAGCTCATTCTCGCGTCGTTGCTTTCTAGTTCAGCACCGGATCTGGATCCCGGGAAAAAGCTCCGGCAAGAAGGAAAGTTGGAGGAGGCCATCGTCACCTTCCAGGAAATCCTTGCCAGCCAGCCCGACTCGCTCGAGGCCCAGCGCGAGCTGGGACACAGTCTCGCGCTCGCCGGCCGCTACTCGGAGGCCATCAAAGCCTATGAGAAGCTCGCCGCATCGAAGGATCTTCGGTGGCAATTGGAATCAGCCAAATGGGGGGGGTGGACTCATATTTACCGAGGCGACATCGACGCCGCGCTCGCGGAGTCCGAGAAGGAGGCCCAGCTCGCCAAACAATTGGGTGAACGGTCGGCACAGGTGCACGCCATCTGGTACCCCGGCCACGTACTTACCCCGTCCTGTGCCAAAACTCGGATCTTTCGAAATAGACCATAAATCAGCAGCTTAGCAAGTTCGGTGCGCGCGGATGAATAAATAGAAGGCACAGGCTGGTCATGGACCACACCGCTGGGCGGCACCGCAGATCTTGGTCAAGATGCGGTCGCCGAGCGTTTCTTTGGTCAGGCCGGTTCGCAGCGGACCGTCGAAACCCGAGAGGAGGAGAAACTTGAAGTATCGTCATTCATTCCTGCAGGTACTCGTGGTTGTCTTCCTCGCTGGCACACAATACGCCTGCCGGGCGGATGCACCGAGCCAGGGGGATGCAGAGGACCAGATGGACGCGGAGCGCGCGCAGGGCGCAGCGACCGGCGAGGTTCACTGGAGCTACGAAGGCGACACCGGACCGTACCAATGGGGTGGGCTGGATTCGTCCTTCGCGGTCTGTGACAGCGGGGTCCAGCAATCTCCGATCGATTTGACGGATGCGATCCCGGCAGGCGGAGGGGGACTCGAAATCCAGTGGCAACCCGCGGCGGGCGAGGTCGTGGATAACGGACATACCATCCAGGTCAACATAGACGCCGGGAGTTCCATCACTCTGCAGGGCCGGCAATTCTCGCTCTTGCAGTTCCACTTCCATCTGCCGAGCGAACACACAGTCGATGGGGAAGAGTACCCGTTGGAGGTCCACTTTGTGCATCAGGCCGAGGAGGGTGATCTTGCGGTGATCGGGGTCTTCATGGACGTCGGCGGCGTGCACTCGGCCGTCCAGAGCATCTGGGATGCCATACCAGGCGTCGATCAGGCGCCCACACCGCTGGTCGACCTCGATTCGAACGCCTTCCTGCCCGGAGGCCGGAGCTACTTCCGGTACGCCGGCTCCCTGACGACGCCACCCTGCTCTGAGGTGGTCAACTGGGTGGTGCTTACCGAGGCAATTGCAGTTTCGCAGGCACAGGTCGATGCCTTCGCGGCCCTATATCCGATCAACGCGCGTCCGGTCCAGCCGCTCTATCGGCGGTTCATTCTGACGAGGTAGCGAAGGGGAGTAAGAAGATGTATACGATGTTCATGGCCGCTCCGTAGTTGCGCGTTATCTGCAGGCTGGGCCGAGCCAGCCGCGACCACAACACTATCCCGTCCTGTGCCAAAACTCGGCCCTTTTGAAATAGACCACAAATCAGCAGCTTAGACGCCGTTGGAATCCGCGCAGAATCCAGGGTATTTCGCGCCGCAGAGCTGACTTCCGACCCATGGGCTGGCGGATGAATAAATAGAAGGCACAACATGCTGGAGAGCGTGGTCAGCGCGCGAGGGAAGGTGCTGAGGACGAACTTCTCGGCGACCAGCCGAGTAACGCGAGCGACCAAGCTGACTCAGGCTGCCTCTCGCCACTCGTATCGATGGTGCAGTCCACCGACTCGCGGCAGTGCGACTACTTTCGCCGTAGGAGACGGTCGGTGCGTGACCGTTCTCAAGCTCGGTGTGTCCTTGTTCAGCCCCAAGTGGCAACGGTCCTCATGATAGTAGCTGATGTAAGCTCGCACGAGCCGGATGAGATGACATGCGCCGAGAACCACGACGTTTGGACGACTCTCTCGCGAACCATGACCTGCCGACGATCCAGATTAAACGTGTCCCAGCAGAGCGGCGGGCCATCGGCCTGGGCGGCGTCCCAGGCAGCGGCGAGGATGGTGCCGGGCTGTGGTTCAGCAGAGTCGTCCCAGTCCCATAGCGGATGGCGCACAAGCACCCACGGAGACAGCTCGTTCCTCTTGTAGGGCAGGCGAAACGCAGGGACCTCCCCAAACTCACGCGTCTCGCCTGAGAACCTTTCCTTCATCTCGCGGGCGACTCGTTTCGCGAGCATCGGCCACCGCCTGAGCTCAAGGCACGATTCACACTCTCTTGGCAAGAGACCGGCTCTATGAGCTGGATCGACCATGCACCGAAGAAACGACAGACCCAACTGCCAGTCCAGCAGGCCGTGGTAGGACTGATTGCCGTACCGCCTCAAACAGCGATAGCAGGAAGTATCGCATCCAGTATGTTCGCTGTGGAGAAACGCTGACAGCGGGTAAGCTTCGGTCTGCGACAGAATAGACGAAATGAGGCCAGCTAGGCGCGGCGCCCCGGCCTCTCGCTGTGACAGCCAGTCGCAGTAGCCAGCCCCATTCACGTGGTGATCCGTGATGTGCAGCATTGGGCGAGGTTCGTTGGCGAGGTAGAGCCGCGGCTCAAGCACATCGAACTCCTCGGGATCGCTTCTGGTCAAAATACTCGAACGCCCAGCGGGTCAGCAGTTTGCACCTTTCCAAAGGCCGCTTGAATCCGCCATCGCTGTCGGATACGTATTCCAGTTCAGCGGAAGGAGTTGCGATGGACTGGAAGACCATGCTGAGCTACATCTCAGGATCCGTGGATGAGGAATTGCTCCTGCGCAACGAGTATCTTGTGGCTGAGAATCAAGTTCTTCGAAATCATCTCCAGGGTCGCTTGCGCCTGACCGATGGCGAACGGCGGTCTCTGGCCGAGCTCGGAAAGCGTCTGGGTAAGCAAGCCCTTGATGAGATCGCGAGTATCGTGAACCCCGACACGATCTTAGGTTGGCACCGGAGGCTTGTCGCGAAGAAGTTCGACAGCTCCGAGAACCGTCCGTATCCAGGGCGACCGCGGATCGACGCCGACATCGAAGAGCTGGTAGTGCGTCTCGCCAAGGAGAACAAGTCCTGGGGTTACGACCGGATTGCAGGGGCGCTAGCCAACGTTGGGCATGAAGTGGCCGACCAAACCGTCGGTAACATTCTGAAACGCCACGGCATTCCGCTCGCACCAGAGCGTCGGAAGAACACGACGTGGAGGGAATTCATCCGCTCGCACATGGACGTGCTCGCGGCGACAGATTTCTTCACCACGGAAGTGTGGACTCAGGGCGGGTTGGTGACGTACTACGTTCTGTTCTTCATGCACCTGGCTACCCGTCGAGTCCACGTCGCCGGCATCACGCCGCATCCGAACGAACAGTGGATGACTCAAGTGGCTCGCAACGTGACCATGGCAGATGTCGGCTTTCTGTCATCGAGCCGATACCTCATTCACGACCGGGACTCGAAGTTCTGCGAGTCGTTCCACCGGACCATCGAGGCGGTTGGCGTCGCGCCCGTCAAGCTGCCCGCACGGAGCCCGGATTTGAACTCGTTCGCGGAGCGCTGGGTGAAGTCAGTCAAAGAGGAATGTCTCTCGAAGCTCATCCTGTTCGGCGAGAAATCGCTCCGTCATGCGCTTAGGGAGTACGTCGTCTACTATCACCACGAGAGGAATCATCAAGGCAAGGAGAATCTGCTGCTGTTCCCAGCCAGCGACCAGTTACCTCAGTCCGAGCGCAAGGTGCGCTCCCGTGAACGGCTTGGCGGGTTGCTACGTTTCTACCATCGGGAAGCCGCATGAGTATTTTGACCTCACGGGTCGGCGTCGATCACCGGGACGATCGGCATGTCCTCGGTCACGAAATCATCCACAGCTTCCAAGTGGAACGAGGTTCCGCGATCAGCGAGTGGCAGGTGGGCGCTTTTCGGATCAACTGGTTGAGCTTCGCCTCCGGCGTTCCCGCGCTACTCACGGGCTGGCCCGAGCACGACAACCGCATTCACGAGATCGAGGCGGACTTCTACTCCCGCACCGCTCGTTGACCCGTTTAATTACGCGAGCTGGCGGATTTCGAGTTTTTGCGGGACGCGACCCAAGACCTCGTGAACGATGAGCATAATCGGTCATTACAAGTTCCGATGGGTATCCTCATGGTCGTCCAGCTCCCGTCTTACACCGCCGGTTGAAGTTTATCGATTGACTCGCTCCCACGGAGTCCATTCTTCACCCAGGACGTATTTCTGCATCCAGCGTATCTCCTCGACGACACGGATTCGCAACAGCCTCGGTTCGCGGACACCGTGTCCCTGTCTCGGGAACTTGATGAAGCGGGTCGGCACGCCCAGATCCTGAAGGGCGTCGAAGTACACCATGCTCTGGTTCGTGCTGCTCGTCTGGTCTCTCGCTCCGTGCAGGAACAGGGTCGGTGTCTGGACGTTCTCGACGTAGTTGATGGCGGAACGCCGACGCCACTCGTCCCGGTTGGTCCAGTGCTTGCCGCCGATGTACCAGTTGGCCACGTCCCAGTTGAAACCCGGACCGCTTTCGCCGATCCAGTTGCTGACGCCGGCACCCACGGAGGCGGCTTTGAAACGGTTTGTCTGCGTGATGACCCATCCTGCGGCAACACCGCCCCAACTCCAGCCGGCTACACCCATCTTTTCCGGGTCTATATAGCCGGCTTCGATCACGTGGTCCACCCCCTTCATCGCATCGTCGTATTCACCGCCGCCAACGTCTCCCATCAACCCCCGTAGAATGTCGTCACCGTAGCCACTCGAACCCCGAACATTCGGGCCGAGCACCGCATACCCCAATCCGGTGTAGATGATGAACCGGGGCTCGAAGGCGTTGTCCCAATTGCTGGCGGGGCCGCCATGGATTTCGAGGACGAGAGGTAGCCGAGATCCCGCACGATAGTTCCCCGGAAGCAAGAACACACCTTCTATCTGAGTGCCGTCCGTACTTTCCCAGCGAATGACCCGACTCTTCGGCGCCAGGATCTCTTCTTCCGTCCAGGGATTGGAATGTGTGAGCCGAACGCTCGTCCCGTTCGAATCAGAGCTATAGAGATCG
Source organism: Candidatus Marinacidobacterales bacterium (assembly GCA_965219415.1). Taxonomy (GTDB): domain Bacteria; phylum Acidobacteriota; class Vicinamibacteria; order Marinacidobacterales; family DATDRI01; genus CBDCNP01. Next base: position 2,647,592 of record CBDCNP010000002.1, on the reverse strand, counting down.
GCAGGGGTATCGAAGTCGTCGAATGTATAGGCGAACCGAGATCTGTCCTGTGAATAGGCGAGCGCCCGGTGCGTACCGGTCCGTGTCGTCAGAGCCTCGACCTTGCCGGACGCAATCTCGAGCTGGTAGAGGTTGGTGTTCGTGCCGTGCACTTCGTTGAAGAGGAGACTCTCTCCATCGGGTGTCCAGACGAGGTGGTCGATCTTACCGGTGTTTTGTCCCTGCAGTTTCTTGAGCTCGCCGGTGTCGGGGTTCAGGATCCACAAGTAGCCGTTGCGCAGACCCAACTCTTGGTCATCGGTAGCGTGGAATACGAAACGCCTCCCATCCGGCGCCCAGACAGGATCCCTCTCGAGAGCCCGGTTGCGGGTCAGGGGTTTCATGTCGTTCCCGTCCGTCCGGACGAGATAGAGCTCCGACAAGAAAGGGAAATTCCCGCGGTTGTCGCGTCGAGCCGTAAACACGACGCGAGAGCCGTCGCTCGACACATCGAATCCGCCGATGAGAAAGTCCTCTCCGGTAATACGAGCTACCTTCTCGGACGTGATATCGAGGTGCCAGAGATGCGTCCATCGGCCATGGTTCTTGCCATCAGCTCCTTCATTGACGAATATCGGATCGGCTCCGAGCGCGAACTCGTTCTCCTCTTCCTCGGCCATCGCCTCTTTAGCAATAAACACGATGCTCTGCGCATCACCGGTCCATTTGTAATCGGTGATTTCTCCACGGTGCTCCGTCAAGGGCCGAGCCTCGCCACCATTCAGGGGCATGATGAATATCTGTGGTTTTTCCTCGACCTTTCGCAACATGGATAAGTATTTCCCATCGGGTGAGATGAGAAAATTCTCACCGCCGTCTTTGCGAACGAAGGGAACCGGTGATCCGCCCTCGGAGGAAATCATGAAGAAAGTCTTTTCGTACTTGTTCGTCTCCCAGTCCAGATGCCGCTCGGAATAGAAGACTCGGGAACCGTCGGGCGTCATGGCAACGTCGCCGATCCTCACGAGCTCGAGGAGATCGTCGACTGTCATGGCCCTTTTGTCCTGTGCGAGGATGGATGCGGAGGCGCAGCACAAGAGTGTGAGCGCCAACATGGCCCTATGCACGCGCATCGTCGTCCTTCCGGCTAGTGCTCGGTGCCGTTGAGGAGCGCGTAGGCGCGCTGCACGGCGTGAGGGTGCACGCCCGGCCCGTCGATTTGAGAGAAATGCTCCGCGTGGTTCGTCATATCGATCGTTTGGGCTGCTTCTTCCTCACTGACGCCCGCCTCGTTCTTGGCTACGATCTTGGGCCACAAATCGCGCAGATAAGCCTGGAAGTGATCGATCTTCTCGATGTCCTCGAACGCACGGCCATGCCCGGGAAGTACGACGTCGAAGTCGAGTTTCTTGACCTCGTCGAGCGTGTCGGCCCACTCGTTCAAGTAGGCGTTCCCCATATAGGCGAGGCCGTTGGTCAAGAGGTCACCGGTTACGATGGCCGCTCACACGCGGAGGCCGGGAGATTCAGCTCCTGTACTTCGGCCGCAGCTTCAGATGGCCATCGACGCGACCGATCCGAACGCCGAAGCGGAACGCGAGCAGCTAGTATCGGGGGCATCCATGGAAGGTCGCGCCTGGGACCATTCGTCGCGTCTTGATAATTTTTCAGAATCGAGACTTGTTTCCGCAGATGCGATAGTCCCGACGCCGCCGACGATCACGCTGAGGAAGCGCCTGACGGTTGCCGTGCGCGTGGTCGAAATGGAAATGGGTATTCACGACGTAGCGCACGGGCTTGTGGGTGATGCTTTTCAACTCTTTCAAGAGCGCCCATGAAGCGGCCGGCGTCATGTGAGAGTCCACCAGGAGCACGTCGTTCTCATTAATAATGACGCTGCCGTTGCATCCGATGGTCAAGTTACCCGTACCAACGGCGTGGTAGATATCGTCGCGAACCTGTTGAAAGGTGAACGCTTCGCCTTCCCAAACGGCACCCGGCGGCGGTCCGGCCTTATCGATAGCGGTATCGGGCGCCTGCACCGGCTGACATGCCCAGTTTGCCGCCAGAGCCAAGGCCGCAAGTACGCGAGAAGCTCTCCCCTTCATGTTAGCCCTCCAGACGTGATCGACAGAGACGGGCAGCCTATGCGATCGGGAGTTTCGTTTCAACGATTCGATCAGAGTCGGATTACGACGGAAGCTTGAACGCGACCAGTGCCCCCGTCCTGTGCCAAAACTCGGCCCTTTGGTGCTTGCGCTGTTTGCTGTTGGTAATGTGTACGTATTCCTTTGCAAAAAAAGCGCTTACGCTCCATTTAGCGCGCGGCGAAGGTCGCGAGCGCTATTTTGGCTGTAATCTAATGCAGCGTAAAGTCTTAGCATCATCTCACCAACACTTAATTGCGGAAGCATCTCAAAAGGGCCGCGTTTTGGTACAGGACGCGACGGGTCTGGACTAAACTGGAGCGGAGATGAGGTTCAAGACCCTATTCAGCCTGCTGCTGATTTTCGTGGCGGCATGGATTCTGGCGTCCACCATCGTCATGAACCGGGAGCCGGTCCAGATAAGCCTAGCCTTCCTGCAGCCCTTTAGCTTGGAGCTTTGGATGATGCTCCTTGGGGCGTTCGGTGCGGGTGCAGCGCTCATTCTGTTCTTCGACATCGCCGGTGGTGCGCGGCGGTTTGCCCGGAACTGGAAGGAGAAACGACTACACCGTGCCCACGAGAGAACCGAGGACCTCTACCTCCACGGCTTGGACGACATGGTGAATGGGCGGTACGAACAGGCGGTTGCTAGGTTCGACGATGCGTTGGCACGCGAGCCGAACCATCTGGACGCCCTCATCAAGCAAGGTGACAGCCTGCGCGCCCTGAAGCGGTACCGGGAAGCTGCGGTCTCGCTGGAAAAGGCGATCGTGGAAGCGCCCGAGCACCTCATAGCGCTCTACTGCTTGTCCGATGCCTATCACGATCTCGGAGATTGGGAACACGCGGAGCAGGTGTTGACGCGGATCATCGAGCTCGATCCTCAAGCGACCGTGTCGGCCCACCACAAGCTACGTGACCTGAAAATCAAACAAAAAGACTGGGCCGCCGCCGATGCGCTTCAGTCAAAGATAGAGAAGATGCTCACGCTCACCGCCGAAAAAGAAGCGGCGCAGGAAACATCCATCGGTATCCGGTTCGAAGTGGGGCGTGAGCAGCTCGCCCGCGGCGATGTCAAGGAAGCCATCCAATCTTTCAACTCAGTTCTGAAGCGCGATAGCGAGTTCGTCCCCGCGTACCTGAAGCTGGGGGAGGCGCGCATCGAGGCCAGCGACGTTGACGAAGCATTGTCGGTTTGGCGAAAGGGGTTTCAGAGCACCGGATCCACCGAGCTCTTCTCCGCGGTGCAAAATCATTTCCTGGGAGCGGAGCGGCCGGAAGAGGCCATCGGAACGTGGAAGCAGGCGATCGTGATGTCGGATAACGAGGCTCCGTTACGGTATTGCCTCGGCAAACTGTACTACCGACTGTTCATGTTGGACGAAGCCTTGAACGAGTTTCGACAGATCGAGGATGCGGTAAGCGGTCTCCCCGCTCTGCACGTCTACATCGCGCGAGTTTTGGAGAGTAAGGGCGACTTCAAGGAAGCACTCAGCAAAAGCAAGACGGTGCTGGGTGAGATCGGTGGCTTGATGCATGACTACAGTTGTGGTTCTTGCGGAACCACTTACGCCGAGTGGGCCGACTACTGCGAGCATTGTGGTCGGTGGAACTCGATCCGACTCAGCGTACATGCCACAGCGAGACCGGAACCCCAGATCAGCCCCGCTCCGACCTGGTACGTTTCCTAAATCGGTCCTTCCCTCGACGAGGCGTCTTTAAGGAAGTCAAGCCATGTCCCGCCGAACGGGGATCACCAGAACCCCGTCCTGTGCCAAAATTCGGCTGTGCCTTCTATTTATTCATCCGCCAGCCCATGGGTCGGAAGTCAGCCTTGTGGCGCGAAATACCCTGGATTCTGCGCGGATTCCAAGGGCGTCTAAGCTGCTGATTTGTGGTCTATTTCAAAAGGGCCGAGTTTTGGCACAGGACGCGGTCAGGCTCCCGCGGTTGCGTAGACCCGCCTCGTATTCACGCCAATTCCTCACGCGATAGGCGTTCTTTACATACTTCCGCTGAGTGCGTTTGAAAATGCTCATGGGGAACCTCGTATCCGCGAGTACAGGACAATTGTGGACCGAGATCGCGAGTTGTGCACCAAGGCAATGAAGTGGCACTCGTTAGGTGATCGAGAAGTCGTGTCCGTCAGGTCACCGCGGTGTTTCCGCCATCAAGTGTTGTCGGCCGCCGCGTAACCCGCTCGCGTGCTAGAGTTTTAGCCTGATTTCTAGAGACGCAGTTCTTTCGGCGATGCAGGCTGGGCTGACCGCGCGGTGCTTGACGTTCAGGACATCTTTGTGTGCACGCCGACATCCTTTATTTATGGCGTTCGCCGACACAGGCGGGCCAACTGACACTAGCATTCAAATGCCTCTAGCGGCGTAGCAACACTTGATGGCAGAAGCACCGCACAGGACGGGGTGGCAAAGTGCTGAACGGAAAACTGGTTGACGGAGATCTGGTAGACCGCCGGTTAAAATAGGTTCACTGTTATGCTGCGAGGAGGTCCAATTGGCGAATGAGCTAGCGAAAAAGGAATGCGTACCCTGCCGGGGCGGGGTGCCGCCGATCCGAGGTCCCGCGCTAAAGGGACTCCAGCAGAAGCTCGGTGGCAACTGGCGAACCGTTGAACAACATCATTTGGAGAGAGAGTTTCGATTCAAAGACTTCCGGGAGGCCCTCGCATTCACCAACCGAGTCGGAGAGCTGGCTGAAGCCCAGGGACACCACCCAGATATCCACCTGGCATGGGGTATGGTTAGACTCACGATCTGGACTCACAAGATCGATGGCCTGACGGAAAGCGACTTCATCTTGGCCGCCAAGGTCGATGAGCTCTCGGCGGCCGCCAACACTTGATTGCAGAATCACCGCTGGCCCGAGTGGTGGAACTGGAAGGAAGCCGATCGCACCAAGCTGACCGAGGAGACGAGGAGGGCGGTCCTAGTCGTCCAAGCGCTGCCACCGGTTGTCGAGATGAGCTAGAGACTGCCGTGGCCGAGCTCGCCGGGCTCATCGGACGACACTGCGTGGGTAAGACGGTCACCGCGATCCTCGATCGGGACCGTCGGGTGCTTCCGCCATCAAGTGTTGGTGGCTGCCGCGTAACTCGCTCGTGTGCTAGAGTTTGAGCCTGATTTCGAGAGACGCAGTTCTTTCGGCGATGCGGGCTGGGCTGACCACACGGTGCCTGACGTTCAGAGACACCTTCGTGTGCACGCCGACATCCTTATTAACATTAATGGCGTTCGCCGACACAGGCAGGCCAACTGACACTAGCATTCGAACACGGCGTAGCAACACTTGATGGCGGAAGCACCCGTAATCCGTTCGCGCTAGGAGTTTTAGCCTGATTTCGAGAGGCGCAGTTCTTTCGTCGATGCCGGCTGGACTCACCACGTGGTGCCTGACATTCGGCGACATCCTTACTTAGGATTTATGGCGTTCGCCGACACAGGTAGGCCAACGCGATCTTCTTTTTTGCGGATCACATGTGCCTGACCTTCCTCTGCACGCCGACATCATCTATAAGGTACAAGGCCTTTTGCTTCCACTTCTACAGCAATGAAGGTCACGAGCCAGCACACATCCATCCTTTAGTCGCTCAGCGGCGCGATCGTGCCGTACATGAACCCACCGGACTCGCCGTGCTGCCAACTGCCGGCGTATCGTTCTGCGTGGAACATGACCCGCGCTGTGAAAGTGCCGTCGAGCCCCGGGATGGCGACGTCGGTCATGGTGACCATCGGAGTGTCACCCGCCCACTGGATGGGCACGACGACCGGCAGCGTCACGTCGACGCTTCCGTAGGTCATGTGAACGTCGAACCGCCACCTGTGATCACCGACCTTCGCCACGCTGGTGATCTCGTAGCGTTCCGAGTTGTCGTCGCGACGCTCGCGGCCTTCGATGGTGTAGTGGCCTGTGAGTACCACGTTCTGCATCCGCTCGGCGAACACCCGCTCAAGTTCCGAGAGTGAGGCCGGGGGGATCGCTTGACCGGTACCGGTGACTGCGACGAGCCACCCGGCCCCGAACGTCGCGACTAGGGCGGCAATGCCGACGGCAATCTTGAGCAATGAGCGCATGGCCGAATCATAAGTGATCCGCGACAGGCTTGCCGATGTTCTATTCGGTTTCCAAGTCGCGAAAGATGATCGAGACGAACGTTCGTTGCGGCTACCTGTGATCCGCAAAAAAGAAGATCGCGTACCACTGGACCGACTCCTTGCGGAGCACAGCGGGCAGACCGGAGACTAATCAAGTTCGGTGCGCGCGGATGAATAAATAGAAGGCACAGCCGAGTTTTGGCACAGGACGGGGCCGTTCTGGAGCGACTCCAAGCAGCCGGCGCGCCGGTCTTGAGTTCGTTTGTATTTTTGGACACGACGGTATCGCCAATCGAATCGACACTGAAATAGGGTTTTGCAACGCCCAAGTCCTTGAAAATTTGTGGGGTGCCGGATCGACACAGTTGAAACCTGGTCATCGGACCGGATTTCTTGTCACGGTCTCTCAGGGGACACTCCGGCCGCTACCACTCTTCCACTTCCAGTTGTAGCCGAGCCGGACGTAGTAGAACGCACCATTGTAATTAAACGGCGTGTATGCGCTGTAGCGATTGCCGGTGGCGGAGGCGTTGGGGTTCTCCTGCGGTTGATTGTCGAACAAGTTCTGGACGCCAACGGTGAAGGTGATGGACTCGCTGAGGGGATAGGAAGCTTCAAAGTCGAAGAGATACTCGCCGTTGTAGACTCGAACGTCCCGCGAATCGTACCAGTCGCCATAGTAGCTGAGGCGTCCGAGTAGACGCCATCGGCTGAGACCATGATGCATGGTGAAGTTCCAGCGCGTTCCGGGAACCGCTTTCTGCAATCGACGGATCCGTTCGGTGTCCAACACATCCCGATTGAACTCAGTGACTTCAGTATCGGTGTGGTTGAAGAGGAAGTCGAACGTCGTGTCGCCGCTGAGCGCCGCCGGCTTATAGGTGACCACCAAGTCGATTCCTTGTGTCCGGGTCTCGAAGTCGTTAGTGAAGAAACGGAAGTTCTGCAGGTTGCGCGCACTGGTGACGCCCTCTGCGATGAGGTTCTCCGCTTCCTCGGGACTGAGAACGAACGACCGTGTCAAGGCGAGTCGATTGGAAAGATCGATGCGGAAGTAATCGACAGTGAACTTGAGCGGGCCTCTGTCGATCACCGCTCCCAGGCTGTAGTTGATCGACCGCTCGGGTTCCAGCAACCGCCCGCCTCGGAGATGAGCCACCCTCGAGGTCGAAGGAATGATGCCGTCGTTGACCAAGTCCATGAGCCGGAGATCGTAACGGGTCGACACGTTGAACGCATTCTGCTGTCCGGGCGTCGGCGCCCGAAATCCGCTACTCACGCTCCCGCGCAGTGCCCAATCTTGGGTCAATTGGTAACGGCCAGCGAGCTTGCCGTTTAGGGTGGCGCCAAAATCTTCAAAGTCTTCGAACCTGGCGGCGGTGGCGACTGCCCACTTGCCTACGTTACCCCGCAACTCGACATCGCCGTAGAGCGCTATGTTGCTGCGGCTCCATTGGCCGGCGGCGATGGGACTGAATCCGGGAAAGCCGTTGGAGCCCGCGCTGAAGCCCTGAGGGGCGTACGGGCCGATCTCCCACGACTCCCTCTGGCCAAGGCCAATCTCGAAATGTTCCTCACGCCACTCGCCACCGCCAGCCAGGTGGACGCGCTCGTTGACGGCGTAGCTAAGATCCAGATTGAAGCCGCGGTCCTGCTGCCGGTAGAGACCGGGATCGAAGTCGGTGGGTGTTGTCGGACCCAGTGAAGCATTGACTGTGTTGAAGATGAAAAAGTCCACTGCACTGTAGCCCTGGCTGATGCTGGCATCCCAAACCATTCTTCCCGCGGCTTGGCCGCGGAGACCGGCGACCACGGATGCGTCGGTCCGCTCACCGCCAAACTGCGGCGTGAACCCCCCTGGGAAGATTTCCTGGAAAGAGAAACAGCCGGGATCAAGGAAGACTCTGGAAAGGGTCTCCTGACGGGGGACCCCGTTGACGACCGGCACCTCAGGGCAGTTAGCCGAACCATCGAGGATCCCGTCTTGAGCGTCGAGCACATCGCCGATGAGCAGGGTCTCGCCGGCATCAGCGCTGAAGACCGCAGCCCGGGTATTGGGATTACGGAAGAAGAACCCGCCGGTTACCCTCCTGCTGGCGTAATTCGTATGACCATAAAGTTGTACCTTGTTGAAGACGCGTCCGAAGTTGCCCCAAAACTTGAAATCGTCGTCGATTTTCGGAGAGCCCCAGATCTGCGCCGGATCCGCGACATGGGTATTGCCACTCCTAATGAGAGCCGCAGCGTCGGTACGCTGGACGCTGCGGCTGGTATCGCCAGAGTTGCCGTACTCGACACTCAGGTTGGCAAAACCGGCCGGCCCTAACGGCAGACCGAGGTTGCCGGAAATGGTGTGCGTGCCACCGTCACCCGCGATGAAACGGCCGGTACGAAACTCCAAACTGCCACCGGAGGAGTCGTCCTTGAGTCGGAAGTTCATGACACCTGCGATGGCGTCTGAGCCGTACTGGGCCGAGGCGCCATCCCGCAGCACTTCGACCTGCCGCAGCGCGATCGACGGGATAACCGAGATATCCGGTCCCTGGGCGCCGTCTGCAAATCCGCCCCCCAGCCAAGTGATGATCGCCGACCGATGCCGCCGTCTCCCGTTGACCAGGATCAGCGTGTGATCGGGTGCCAGGCCACGGAGGGTTGCTGGCCGAACGATCCTGGCCGCGTCGCCGACGGGCTGGGCGTTGACATTGTAGGAGGGCAGGACGGTTCTCAACTGATCCGCGATGTCCGTATCACCTCGGCCGACCATGTCGTTGGACGAGATGACGTCGATGGGTACGACCGACTCTGTGACCGTCCGCGGCAGCGCTCGGGTGCCGACGTTGGCTTGCACGTTGATGACCTCGCTGACCGACTGTACCTGCAGTTCGATCGTGACAGTTCCTTCCGACTCGGCCACCTCCTCAATTGCTGTCGCGAAGCCGGGAGCCGAAACCACAACGGAGTGCGGGCCGGCACCCAGGCTTTGAAACACTGCCGTACCCGTACCGTCGGTCCGCACCTCCCGATCGCCAATCGCGACCGTCGCGTTGGTCACGGCGAAAGAAAGCGGATCGACAACCTTCACCTCTAGCGTCTGCGCACTGGCGGCTTGGGCTAACAACATCGTTCCCAAGGCGAACGCCGCTGATCGAATCCGGGAGGTCGGAGATCGTCGAAGAAAACGAGCGAAATCGAGTTGGCTGACGGTCACAGGTACATTCCCTCCTCCAAGCATAAACGGCGGCGCAATATTAGAGTCCTCAGCGCCCTGAACCGCCGTGTTTTCCGACCGATCTTTAAGGAAGTAAAAGGCGTGCTGATGGCCGCTCGCGAGCCTCGAACTAAGAACATTTGGGATCGGTAATGGACCGAGGCCAACGGCCGACGTCGCGATCGTTGAGGTACAGGGGTGTATCGCTCCAAACCAAAAAGCTCCAAGCGACGGCCGACTCCCACCCGAGCGCGTAATCCCGATCGAGATCCTTCACGTTAGTAAATCGCCCGGAGCAAATCGGACTTGGCCGACTGAAGAAAACGCCGGCCGCAATGTGAGCCGTATCCTCGGACGTGGGCGCTAGCCATATCTGAAACTTGAACACGGGGCCACCTTTCTCTTGGACGGTGTGCGCTCGAAGCCAAACGTCAGGACCAATCTCGACCAGCTTCGCGGAATCAATCGTCAGCCGCGTTCGTGGTCGCAGGCGCTCAATCAACACGGAGTTGGAATCGCGATAGCTTTCAACCTGGGCATAGCCGGCGCTCGCATTGATATGGACCATGGCCACGTCCTCCCGGACTTCAAGAGGTCGAACTTTCGACGATTCGATCGCCCTCCGCAACCAATTGGTCATTTTAACCATGAGATTTTCCACCCGTAAGCCTTTGTTATATTTGATTTTGCTAAGCGGTCCGTGAGCCGCCAGAGGGGTATGGCAAGGGCGGACCTTCACAGAGCTTTTAGACGGCGAATGTGCAAGCCTGTTTTCGTGGGAGACGATGATCTCCTTAGATCGCGCCTTGCCACCGGAACACCTGCACCTATCACCGTGGAGGTATCGACGAACCCGGACTCGTCTCCCTCGTCTTTACCCTTGGTCGGTCGATGGCGGTCAAGGCACCGCCCACACCACGCCAGCTTGTCAGGATGGCAAGGGCACGGACAACCGTTTCGGATGGTCGGATATTTCAATTTCAATTCAGCACCCCCGTCCTGTGCCAAAACTCGGCCCTTTTGAAATAGCCCATAAATCAGCAACTTAGTGTCTGTGTTTGCGGCCGTGCCAAGGGCCGAGCGCGAACAAACGACGAGATCATGCAGGCATGGTCCCGGGAGACCGGAGACCGATCAAGTTCGGCGCGCACGGATGAATAAATAGAAGGCACAGGATCTGATCTGAACTCGAGCCCAGCGTCGCCAACGTAGATGGTGCTGTCGACGTGAGCGCCGGTGATGTCGAGCATGCGCTCCGCGCGGTACACGTCGGCCATGCGCACGAGGATGGACATCGCCATCTTCGCAGCACGACCGAGTTCGCCCGCGAGGAGTGCTTTGTCCTTCTCCGCGAGCTCCAAGCTCACGATCCGCTACTCTTTTTCAGGCGGTGGACCCAGTAGGTGTTGGTGATGACAACCACGACGACGAGCACCGAAATTTGGATGACGGCGGTCCCAACGCTCGATTCACTCCGGAGCTTCCACCAGCCATCGGGATCGAATTGCGTCGCCGATTGGTAGAACCACCATGCCAGCATGGCAAGAAACTCGAGCGGCACGACGATCGAGATGACCCACACGAACCAGCTACCGATCGGATGCTTCTCATCTTCGGTGTTGATGAGCTCCTCCCGGAATTTCGCCGCTCCGTACTTGATGACGGTCACCGCGATGAAGAAACCGGAGAACATGAGGCCGATGCCCCAGACCCAATCCTGATTCTTGAAAAAGCCCATGAAAAACGCCGAGGGAAGGCCGAGCACAAACGACACCACGCCGACCGTGGCCACGGCGCGGGTGCGCGAAAAACCCAGGTTCATCATCATGCGGGATGCCATTTCGAGCATGGCGATGAGCGACGAAATCGCCGCGAAGCTCAGCGCGAGGAAGAAAATGGGGAGAAAGAGTCGCCCTCCGGGCATCGACGAGAAAAGCTGCGGCATCCAGATGAACGTCAGGCCTTCGTTGCCGGCAGCGAGAGCGGCCGAGGCCTGGTCTTCGGGAAGAAGGGCGAAGACGGTACACATCACCGCGATGCCGGCGAGAAGCGAAGCCGAACTGTTGCCGAACGCGGTCGTGAGCGTCGTCAGCGTGAACGTGTCTTTCTTGCGGAAGTACACGCCATAGGTCGTGACCAGGCCCCAGCCCGCGCCGGTGCTCCACGCGGATTGGGTTAGCGCTGCCAGCCAGACTTGGTAGTTTCCGAGGTCTTCCCAGTTCGGCGTGAACAGATAGGCCAGGCCTTTCACGGCCCCGGGAAGAGTGACCGCACGGATGGCCGCGATGATGAGGAGCACGAAAAGCGCCGGGATGAGGATGCGGTTGGTCCGCTCGATACCACGGACGACGCCTCTATAAATGATGGAGCATCCTATAGCGAGTGCTATGGCGTGGAAGATGACCGGTTGGATGGGATCGCTAGTGAATCGCGTCCAGTAACTCTCGGCATTGTCGGCGGAGAACACCGTGCCCAAGGAAACGGTAAAGTACTTCAGACACCACCCGGTGACGACGGAGTAATAGAACGTGATGAAGCACGTCACCAGTCCCACGAAAACGCCCAACCAGTTGTAGCGTTCTCCTATCAACGTTCCAACGGCGCCCGCCGGGCCGCGGCGGGTGGTCTTGCCGAGAGCGAACTCGACGAGAAGAAGCGGGATCGCCCACGCGAACAGGAAGATCACCCAGGGGATGAGAAACGATCCTCCTCCATTCGCGGCGGCAACTCGTGGAAAACGCCAGATGTTCCCGGTGCCGACCGCCATGCCGATCGAGGTCAGCAGGATCCCCCATCGAGACGTGAACTCTTCTTTGGATGTGCTCATGCCACTAGTCCCCTGGATCTTTAATTATCACAGGTAAACCTCCGGCTCTGCCGGGGTGACTCGCAGAGGTTTGACCGTGTGAGGCGGTGCTTCCGCCATTAAGTGTTGGTGGGATGACGCTAAGACTTTACGCTGCATTAAATTACAGCCAAAATAGCGCTCACGACCTTCGCCGCGCGCTAAATGGATCGTAAGCTCTTTTTTTGCAAAGGGATACGTACACATCACCAACACTTAATGGCGGAAGCACCGACCGGAGACTAATCAAGTTCGGTGCGCGCGGATGAATAAATAGAAAGCACAGGAACCGGCACCGGCTTGGGTTCATTGCGGGGAGCCGAACGAGGCCGTGCAGCGGCTTTCTTGCTAGCAGGCCTCGAAAGGATGTCTCTCTTCCTTGGTCCTTCTTTCATATCGAGACACGCTCCACGATGTTGCGAGTGACGTGCTGTCTACGCCGGTCATAGATCTGTGTGGCCCGAGGGGTTGGAGTGTCCGGCCAGATACTGCACGTCCTCCAGGGGCACGTTCTGGCTGAGTATATCCGTGATCTCCATTACGCGGATGAATAAATAGAAGGCACAGGCGCGACCTCCCACTCCGTTCGTTATTTTGATTCCTCCCTTACGAGCTCGACATCAGCACGTGCAGATATTTGTCCCAGGATGGCTCGATACTCCTTCTTGTCGAGCTTTAGGATCGCCGCATCACGTTTGTCGCCTTCGGTCCATTGAATGGTCAACCAGTGCTTTTTCCCCTTCGAGAACAGCACGAGTGGTGAAAGGAAGAGAGCTGATTTCAGGCGAGCACTTTTAGCGCGTTCGTACAGCAGCGACGTAATACCCTTGTACGGAATGGATGAATAGACTTCGTCGCTGTGACCTTTCCGGTGAATCGTCAACATGTTGTCTTTGAAAACGAGTTCTGCCTTTCTCTCCTTTCCTTCTGGATCTAACACTCGTGACTTCTTGAAGGTTGCGGTGGTTTGTTCAAATGCGGCACCGACCGTACTCAGTGAGAGTGCGATAATCGCTACAACTGCTATGATTCTATTCATCGATTTCCTTCCTTTTTGATTTGCCCAGACTAGAGGGTGGGGCCATTGTTCCCTGGCGCACCCATGGGATGTGTCCCGAGGTCCGTGGAAAAAGAACGGCGCCCTCCACTCCGTCATCAGAGTATCATATCAGGCGGCAACCTCCGCGTGTTCGAGAACCTCGCTCAGACATTGGTAGCCGTCGATGCGTCGTAGTTGAATCTGGCCAGAGGCGATAAGCCCAAACAGCAAAGCGACCGCAGACTCCTCGCTGGAGAACGACGCTTGGGTTTTCGTCCGGCGTCGAAACTCGCGGTTGAGATTCTCCAGAGCTTTGGTCGTTCGAATCGATTTCCACATGGCACGAGGGAATTCGTAGAAGGTCAGCAGCTGATTACCGGCCTCCTCTAGGCTTCGGACGACGGCCGGCGCGAGAGGCGTCCACTTGGCGACGAGCTCGTCATAGGCTTTGCGAGCATCGAACCCGTTCTTGGCGTAGACGATCCGGTTGTAGTCACGCCGGAGCTCACGGCGTGCGTGCGCCGGGCAATGTTGGAGCAAGTTGGCGCGCTTGTGCTCGGTACATCGCTGCAACCGGCACCCCGGCCACTTCTCCAGCGCTTTCGTCAGCCCCTTGTGGCCGTCGCTGATCACTAGCTTGGGAGCCCGGAGTCCTCGAGCCTGGAGTCCCTCCAGCACGGAGCCCCAATGCGTCGAGGCTTCGCTCACCGCCAGACGCAATGACAACAGACGTTTGTGCCCGTCTGGCGCGACCCCGAGCGCGGCCAGTACGGGTACGCTGATCACACGTTTCGCCATCCGCACTTTCAGGTGGAAGCCGTCCAGGTAAACGATCGCGTAGACCTCCTCGCTGAGAGCACGGTTCTGACATTCCTCTAAGCGCTCCTTCAGACGGCTAACCACGCGAGACACCGCGCTCTTCGATAGGTGCTCCTCACCGAGCAGTGGTTTCAGCGCTTTGCGGACCCGGCGGCTATTCGCGCCCGACAAGTACGTCCCCAAGAGCGCCTCGTCGACCTCACGAGTCCGGCGCGCGTACCGGGGCAACAGCTCGCTCCTGAACTCTGTCGTTTCTCCCGTTTCCTCGTCTCGCACGCGGGCTCGTGGCACCCGGAGCTCGCGAGTTCCCCGTCCTGTGCCAAAACTCGGCCCTCTTGAAATAGCTGATAAATCAGCAGCTTAGCGTCTGTGTTTTGCGATGGTGCCAAGGGCCGTGGGCTTTACAATCGTCTGGCCCGAGGGTGTTATCTTCGGATCCATCATGACGTACCATGTGCAATTCCTACTGTTGGTCAGGCAGCCGTTGTTCGATCGGGCAGCCCTGCCGCTCACACAGACCTCATGGGTGCTTCCGCCATTAAGTGTTGGTAAAATGACACTAAGACTTTACGGTGCATTAAATTACAGACATGGTTTTTCAAAAGGGCCGAGTTTTGGCACAGGACGGGGAGCAGGACGACGTCGTGTCCCAACCTTCGGAACGTCCTTGCCCAGAAGTGAGCCGAGCCGCAGGCTTCGAGAAGCACGGTGGCAGCGCTCTGTTTGGCAAAGAACGACACCAATTTGGGTCGACTCACACGGAGTCGCTTGGACACCTTCCCCGCTTCTCCCGAAATGGCAATCTCGAAGACGTTCTTTGCAAGATCCACAGCGATCGTCGTATCTTTCATTCGGACTCCTCCTTTTCGATGCGTATTCGACTGACTTTGGCACATCGATGCCGTCTATGTCAGTGGAGGAGTCCATTCCATCACTTGATGGCGGAAGCACCCGTACCGCAGCTTGATGGTCTCGGCGGTCTCGCACTGCTCCATCCAGATTTCGTGCCAGTTCCGGGTCGTCACGCGTCGCCTTCCCGCTCGGTCGCGCCGGTCGCACAAACGATCCGCACTCGTGCGATTCCCACCTTGTATGTTTCGCGCGATATTATCTATCGAGAGCTGTGACTCTTTACTTGGATGTGGGAAGGGCACGTACATTACATTAGGAGCGGTCATGCGGAGGACGCTTCAGCACTGAACTCGCGATGCAAGAGGATGGGAATCAGCGAGTCCACGTCCCGAACCGTGCATTTGTGCATCGCCTCAATCTCGTGGATTTGACGCTGCAATCGATTGAATCGGCGCTGCCTATCAACGGCTGGAATCGGAACCTCGACGGCAGCCAGTTTTTTCAAACCGAGAGTTCGGTTTCGCCCAGCACCGCCTGGTGAAGCCTCCCCAAGTTTCTGAAGTCCCTCTGCTGTCAGAAAGTAGAAGCGCAGGAAATTGCTATTGGTCATGTCTGGATTAGGAACACATGTGAGAAAGCGATGTGAACCCACACGGCCGTTGTCCTGCTCCCGTGCGACCGCGACCGCCCCTTCCCATGCGAAGACGATATTGAAAAGTAGATCCCCGTTCTGAATCCGAAAGAGCTTCTTCGAACCGACTTCCACACCCGCTATTGCGGCTTTGTGAAACGTGCCTCGTCCGAATGACCGGACCCCGAGTTCGGGATAGATTCGGTCCGGCTGTACATCGACCGGGCGGCGGATGAGCGGGGCGATCTCGGCCATGGGGCGGTATGGCGCACCGGTAATCACGTTCTCGAACGCTTTGAGCAATAGGGCTTGCGATTCGCGCTGAGCCGCTTCGACATTTCGTCGCCGCTCGCTGACCAGGGCCGCGACCTTGTCAAGCTTTGCCACGATCCGCCTTTGCTCAAATGGAGGTGGAACAGGAATTTTCGTTGCCAGAAACATGGCTTCTTTCAGACGAACCCGGTTTGTCGATCCCTCGCTTGCCCGACGGC
This sequence comes from Candidatus Marinacidobacterales bacterium, assembly GCA_965219415.1. Classification (GTDB taxonomy): domain Bacteria; phylum Acidobacteriota; class Vicinamibacteria; order Marinacidobacterales; family DATDRI01; genus CBDCNP01. The sequence continues at coordinate 2,631,472 of CBDCNP010000002.1, read as the reverse complement.
AAAGTTCGATGAACTCTCGGGTGTGAGCGTACCATTCAAGGTAACGAGGAAAGATCACGTTCTCATTGATATCGAAGCAAGGAAAATCATTGCTCACCAAGGCGCCGTCCAAGTCCTCCGGCACGATACCGAAGGCTCCATGCCGCGCATCAATGCGAGAAATCAAAAATTGTCCGGTCGATGCACGAAGTTGGCGGTTGGCGACTATGTTGATACCGGCAGTCTTGGCTCTCAGTGAAAGCCCCTTGCCCCAAAGGCGCGCCGTGATCTGCTTGTAAGTCTTATCCGGTTCGGGTTGCGTCCAGTCCTCGGATTTCTGTAGAAACTCGGAAAGCGGGCGGTACACTGTCGCCATCACACTTCCTCTGCCAGCGTGTCTTTGATCTCTCCCATTATGGCGAGGATGCGACGCTCCTTCTCTATAATGCTATCCACGATCTCGGCGGGCTCGCGATGCTCCATGGCTTCGCCCGAATACGGGTTCTTGGTATCCAAATTGCAGGCGATCACGCGACCCTGTTCGTCGCACTTGATGATGTCCTCCGCATCCACCTTCCAGGCACGTTCGTTCTCCTCCCGGTTCTTCCACCAGGCGAGGCAGTCCGCGAACTCCTCGTGTACAAGGGGCTTGGTCTTGGTGTATTTCTTGCGGCCCTCGGGGCGGGGCTGCTCGTAGAACCAGATGTTTCGGGTCGGCCCGCCGGTGTTGAAGAAGATGAGGTTGGCCGGGATGTCGGTGTAAGGGGCGAACACGCCTTCCGGTAGCCGCACGATGGTGTGCAGATTGAAGCGCGCGAGCAGATCGGCCTTGACGCGGGCCGAGATGCCGTCGCCGAACAGCGTGCCGTTCGGCACGACGACGGCGGCTCGTCCCCTTCCGCCACGTTTCAGCCGGCGCATGATGAGTTGCAGGAACAGAAGCGCCGTCTCCGCCGTGCGGCGGTCTTCCGGGAAGTTGTTCAGTATGCCGGCCTCTTCCTCGCCGCCGAACGGCGGATTGGTGAGGATGACGTTGACGCGCTGATCCTCCCCTATTTCGCCAAGCCGGAAACGCAGAGAATTCCCCGGATCGATGTGCGGCGCTTCGAGCCCGTGCAGGAGCAGGTTCATCTGGGCGAGCAGGAACGGAAGGGATTTGGCTTCGCCGCCTTGGAGGCTCCGGCGTTGAAGAACTTCCCGCTTTTCGACGGTGTTGGCTTGCTTTTCCAGATGCTCGAATGCTTCCACGAGGAAGCCGCCGGTGCCGCAGGCCGGATCGAGGACCGTCTCGCCAAGACGTGGCGCCGTGACCTCGACCATCAATCGCACCACCGGGCGGGGCGTATAGAACTCGCCGGAATCGCCGGCAGCGTCCCGCATCTCCCGAAGCAGCATCTCGTAAAGGCGGCCGAGGATATGTATCTCCTCGGAAGAGTCGAAGTGGATGCGGTCGATAAGCACGATGACGTCGCGCAGGAGATAACCGCTCTCCATGCGGTTGGCGAAGCCCTGAAAAACCGTGGCGACGACATCGCGGCGTTCGCGACGGCCGTTGTCGCCGCTCAGGCTCTGCAGATGGGGAAACAGTCCGGGGCCTGTCGAGCCGTCGGGTAGAACGGCCTCTTCGGCAGTCAGGAACGTCAGGAGATCGGTCCCGGTGATGCCGTCGGCGGAGGCCGCCCAGTCGCGCCAGCGGTAGGGCGGTTCGATGACCGGCCGAAACTCGTGTCCCGCGAGCGCGGCGCGCTCTTCCTCGATCCGCTCCATGTCGTCAAGGAACTTGAGAAACATGATCCAGGTCAGCATCGGCAGCCGGTCGAGGTCGCCGTTGAGGCCCTTGTCCTTGCGCATGACCTTGCGCGCGGATTTGACGACGTTGTCAAGCCGCTGGGCGGTGGTGGACGGCCCGGTCGCGGCCTTCCTCTTGCGGGCGGTGGTCGCCATTTCCGGTTCAAGCTCCGTAAAGCAGACGCTGAAGCTCCCCGACGGCGCCACGGAGTTGCCGACTGCCGCCGAAGCGGGCTGCGATCTCGATCACGTTGCCCCACTCGTTCAATGGCGGCACTTCAAGCACGTCGGGCAGCTTGAACTGGGTGCTTCCATGCTCGGCGTATTTCTCGACAAGCGCATCGAGCACTTGCCGGGCTTCGGATTCGAACCGCTTGAAGAAATCGCTTTCTTCCCGCCGCAGATGTTCGGCCCGCTCCCGGCGAGTCCTGAGAGGAGCGTTGTAGGCGAGATGGCACAACAGGTCGAACGGATCGGCCTCGGGCTTGCCCACCGTTTCTCCGAGCGTGTCCGGATCGATACCGTTTTCCTTCAGCCGCTCGATGATCTCCGCGCGGCGCTCCGGATCGAGCCAGTCGCGGCGGAGTTCGGAAGCGTTCGGGTAGAGCGTACGGACCCTATCCCTGGCATAGTCGGTAAGTTGTCGGCAGGTGAGCTTCTTGCCGTCGGTATCCAGCTCGTAGACCAGATGCCGAACGACCTCGACCTCGCCACCGTCCACATAGTACTTGCGCGGCAGGGTGTCCCGCCCGTCCGGCACATCGGCGTGCCCGACCGCAATGTCCGGCATATCCAGCTGTTCGGGGGCGGTATCATGTTCTTCTGTCTCTTCGACGATTTCGCCCTCGGCGTCGATCACGTCTTTCCGCTCGCCGACCGGTTCCCCGTCGAAATCGGGATCGGCGAATTTCTCGGTCGCGGTGCCGGTGTAGTCGACGATGTTGAAGGCCAGCTTGCCGTAATCGGGGCGCAGGCGTGTGCCGCGGCCGATGATCTGCTTGAATTCCGGCATGGAGCCCACGACCCGGGCCAGCACGACGTTCCTGCAGGTGGGGGCGTCGACGCCCGTAGTCAGGAGTTGCGACGTCGTCAGGATCGCGGGAGTCCTGGTCTCCACGTCCTGAAACTTGGCGCGATGGGTGCTCCCGATGTCGCCCTCGTCCGCCGTCACCCGGCAGACATAATCGGGATGATCCTTCATCACGCCCAGATTCAGCGCCGCGAGGGCATGACGCATCTCCAGGGCGTGCTCCTGATCCACGCAGAAGATGATCGTCTTCGCGAACTGGTCCGTTTCCTTCAGGAAACTTGTCAGGTGGCGCGCGATTGCGTGGGTCCGGGCCTTCAACGCGACCACGCGCTCGAAATCCCGGGTGTGGTACTCCGTATCCGGAACTTCCCGGCCGTACCGGTCCAACTCGCCCTTGTCCGGCCGCCAGCCGGCGGCGTCATAGTCGGTGATCACGCGGTGGACGCGATACGGTGCGAGAAATCCGTCCGCGATCCCCTGGGCCAGGCTGTACTGATAGATCGGATCACCGAAGTAATCGTAGGTATCGGCGTTGTCCTGCCGCCTCGGCGTCGCCGTCATGCCGATCTGACATGCTGGCTCGAACCATTCCAGGATTTCCCGCCAGTTGCTGTCGTCGCGGGCGCTGCCTCGGTGGCATTCGTCCACGACGATGAGATCGACGAAATCCCTGGAATACTCGCGGTACAGGCCGGGACGGTTCTCGTCGCGGGCAATGGCCTGATAGATGGCGAAGTACATCTCCCGGCTCTTGACCGCGGGGCCTCCGGATATCTTCTGCCGCGCGTCGCCGAACGGGCTGAAGTCCTTGGCCATCGGATCGTCCACCAGGACATTCCGGTCGGCCAGGAACAGGATTCTCGGCCTTCGGTTGACGCCCTTGCCGTTCCAACGGGCGGACCAGAGCTTCCAGCAAATCTGAAAAGCCACGGCGGTCTTGCCGGCGCCGGTGCAGAGTGTGAGCAGGATCCGCGCGCGCCCTTGAAGAACGGCCTGCACCGCGCGATTGACCGTGATCTCCTGATAGTAGCGAAGCGGTTTGCTTCTGTCGGGCCGGGTGGGCGCGAGGAGCTTCTCGGCGATCTCGTCGTTCGCGATCCCCTCGGCGGCCCGCAAGCGCCGCCAGAGATCGTCGGGTGCGGGAAAGCCTGCGACCACGCGTTCGATTCCGGTTGTATAGTCGACCTCGATGATCTCGGCGCCGTTGGTCGCGTAGGCAAACTTCAGCCCCAGTATCTCCGCGTATTCCTTGGCTTGCTGGAGGCCCTCGCCGGCCTGCTTGTACTTCGCTTTCGCTTCGACGACGGCGATCGGAAAATCCGGCCGATACCGCAGCAGGTAGTCCGCCCGCTTCTGCCGCCCGCGCCGGGCCTTTTGGCCGACGAAAACGATCCGTCCATCCGTGAAGGTCCTTTGCTCGTTGACGGCGTACGGAGGCGTGTCCCAGCCCGCCGCCTGGAGTCTGGGGACGACAAACTTCCGGCAGGTGTCGGCTTCAGTCAGCAATGCGGAAGTCCCGCCGGTTGAACGGTGCGGCCGCCCGGCGCGGGCGGGCCAATCCCGTTCATCGCCTCGACAAGGTTGCATGCGGCGGACGGCTGTGGACCACGACACCGTGTCGGGAAGAACCACAAGCGCGGCGGAACCCGCGATTGCGGCCGATATCTGGTTCGCAAAGGGATCGGTGGAGCCTTCGTCATGCTCTCTCCAGTTCGGTCCCTCTCATTCATGCTCGAAAGGATCGAACAATTCCACATCGAATTCCCGGAAGTCGCGAACGTTTCTCGTCGCCACCGTCAATCGGTGCACCCTCGCCGTCGCCGCGATCATGGCGTCCTCGATCAGAGTGTCCGACTTGCCATGCTTGAGACGCGCCCACTCCCGAAAGGCGGCCGCATCCATCGGCAGAACGCCGTAACCGGCGGACAACCCGGCCGAGCCAGGTTTCCAGCTCCTGCGCCTTCGCCGTGTCCCGCTCGCGCGTGATCTCTATGCCGGCCTGGATTTCTCCGACCGTCACGGCTGACAGGAACAGCCGGTCGGCGGGAATCCCCTCGACCCAGTTCAACACTCCCCCGTGAGGCCTGGGACGGCGGAGTTCCGAGACGATGTCGGTATCGAGAAGGTACACCGCCTTCCTCGAAGGCCGATGCCGGGCGATGGCCATGCCGCGCGCGAGGCGGCGTGAGGGTGTCGGTCCGGGCTTCCGGCGCGAGCAGCAGTTCCTTCAGATCGGGTTGCGCCGTGTTCCGCAACCTCCGCCACTGCTCGATGGGCAGAAGCACCGCCGCCTCCACGCCACGCTTGATCACGAATTGTGGCCTTTCCCTGGAGCTCGCTTCGAGAAACTCGCTGAACCGGGCCTTCGCCTCATGGACCTGCCATGTGTTGTTCATGCTTTTCTCCGCGCCGATATATCTGACCATTTATATGACTATTGGAAAGCGGCAGCAAGGTTGGGCTCAGGATACTCTATCCACAATGTGAACCTCCCCGGCGGGAACGGGACGTCCGGTTCGGGATGGAGGAACCTGACGCGACGCGGTGGCCGACAACGATCATGCGCCGTCTCGCTTAGCCCGGCCGTGAGGCGGTTTCGGCATGATTCGGCTGGGTCACTGTTCCGAATCTTCGGCACGCTGCACATTCCGGGCCGGAATTCCCAGGGCGGCGGACAACTATTTTTCGTAGCGGGTCGCAGCGGTGCCCGTTCGCAATAGTATACGCGTCTATCCGAAACGCTCAGGCTGATGCAGGTCTTGAGTTCGTTCCGGTTCAAAAAGCACCGACTTTTTCTTGTAGAACCCAAAATCCCACCATCTTGCGTAAGAAAATGTCTACTGACTCTTTCCTGCCATCATCAAATTCTACGTTTAGGGGTCGCTCGAATTCATCGCTAAAATCGGATGAGAAGCCAACCTGTACCTGTGTTTTGGCTTTCGGTAAAAAATGTTTTGTACCATTAGCGATTTTCCTTGCTAGTCCGAACATTTCAGCTATGCCACTCTCGTTTTCATAGGTTGATCTGAAATGATTGCCGCAGAATTTCCTGCCGTGCACCCACTCATACATGTGGTAGACGAGGATAATCGTGAGCAATGCGTGTCGTGAGGAAGAATTTTCCCCTATAAAATCTTCGTGTTGCGGGATGACCATCTCGTGTAAGAAGTCACGAGGAGTTCTTATAGTAAAACTGGACTCGTGCATCAATTATGCTCCGCGAAGCCTCGCTCAAATACACTCGATAAGCGGTGCTTCTGCCATCAAGTGGTGCTTGCTCCGTTTACTGTTGCCGGCTCGTCCACGTCGTCGTGCGAGGACGGCACTTATGCACAGTTTGGCGCAAGCTGAAGTCCGGTGACGTTAAAATCTGAGGATCCGTTCGATCCGTTACACCGAGCGGCTCGCCGAGGCGGGCATTGAGCCGTCCGTCGGCAGCCGTGGCGACTCCTACGATTGTGAGCATGATGGTGGGGTCGTTCGGCTGGTGTCTGACCCTTGCTTACGACTGGCCGGAGTGCCTTGGCGTTGATCTGTCGGCACCGGTCGGGCGGCGATCAACGCAGCGCCGTGATCGTGCGCATGCGCTTCCACCAGCCGACCATCGACTATGTCACTCGACGGACCGCTGAGGGCTTCGCCAAGCGCGACCTCATCCGATGCCTCAAGCGCTTCCTGGCCCGCGAGATCCACCAGCGCGTCATGGTCGACCATCGAGCTCGACCGACCGCCAACACCGCGCCCTGAATAACACTCTTGACCTTGCCCAGGAAAAGTGGACAGTTTGATTATCTCGCATGAGCAGTTTTGAGGTCATGAATCCGTTCGAACACCATTGGGCTGTTGTAATCGAGTGACGAGTGGATCGCTTGGATGCGCAGCTTCAGTTTCCCATCCTCACACTGTCGCTTGCTGGGCGCGCGCTTCATCTGAGCGTAGTAGCCGCTGGTCGATACCCTCAGGACTCGGCACATCAACCGCACCGGGTAGTTGACCCGCTCCGCGTGAATGAACTTGAATCTCATTCGCTACGTTCCGCCGTCGTCAGAGCCTCGCGTGGACCTTCACCGTGATCAACTTTGTATTGTTTCACCCCGTCCTGTGCCAAAACTCGGCCCTTTTGAAATAGCCCATAAATCAACAGCTTAGAGTCTGTGTTTTGCGACCGGGTTAAGGGCCGTGGGCTTCACAATCGTCTGGCCTGAGGGTGTTATCTTCGGAGCCCATCATGACGTACCACGTGCAATTCTTACTGCTCGTTCTGGCTGGCTGGGTCAACCGCCAGCAGCAGGATGTGATTGATTACCTGCGAGAGGAGAACCGTGTGCTCCGAGCCGGGCTTCGGGGCAAGCGTCTCAGGCTCTCTGACGACGACCGGCGCAGGCTCGCCGTCAAGGCTCAGGCTTTGGGCCGCGAGGCGCTGGCCGAGATTGCCTCCGTTGCCACACCCGCTACGCTGCTGCGTTGGTACCGCTACCTCATCGCAGCCAAGTACGATGGCAGCAAGAACCGGAGTCCAGGCCGACCTCCCACGGCGAAGGAATGATGCCTTTCGGATCGACGAAGGAAATGTACTGGCGGCCTCCGGCGAGTAGCCAGGTGCTTGCGCTGTTTACTGTTGGTGATGTGTACGTATCCCTTTGCAAAAAAGGTACTTACGCTCCATATAGCGCGCGGCGAAGGTCGTGAGCGCTAATTTGGCTGTAACTTAATGCACCGTAAAGTCTTAGCGTCATCTCACCAACACTTAATGGCGGAAGCACCCCTGGTTTTCCCCATAGTTTCAACCGGTTGTTGAAATTGCCTCTGGCTTCTTTACTTCTTTTCGCTGTTTCCTTGCTTTGACATCGTGGACTCCTGTCTCCCAAAGGATTAGGTGTCCACGAAAGCGGGTCAAGTCCATAGATCATAAATCAGTAGCTTAGTGTCTGTGTTTGCGGTCGGGCCAAGGGCCGAGCGAGAACAAAAGACGAAATCATGCAGGCATGGTCCCGGCAGACCGGAGACCGATCAAGTTCGGGGCGTGGGGATGAATAAATAGAAGGCACAGCCAAGTCTAGAGCAACACAGTCGCGTAATGCGTCCTCCTAGGCATGTACGAGCTCTTGTCAATAGGCGTGTAAAAAAAGTTCAGAAAGCAGCAACCTTCGACGACTCCGTTACCCCGTCCTGTGCCAAAACTCGGCCCTTTTGAAATAGGCCATAAATCAGCAACTTAGTGTCTGTGTTTGCGACCGGGCCAAGGGCCGTGGGCTTTACAATCGTCTTGGGCGGGCGGGTCGTCACCATGCAGATGACCACCTAGTCGAGAGTGAATATCGAAGCGTGTTCCTGAAGCTGTTTTCACGCTACGCCGAGCGGGCCCACCAAGGGGCTACCGTCGCCGGCGACCACAGGTACGACGTACGGAATCTGATTAGACGGATAATTGTGGGCTGGATGGCGGTGTGTCTCAAGACCGGGTCGAAGGAAAAGTGTCTCGAACTTCTGAAGGCAGCTACAATTAATCAGGATGGGCAAGCTCAGATTGCGGAAGCCACCGAAGGCGCATGGAGCCTGATCGATGGGGCAATGCGTCGGGCCTGGGGACCAAAGTACGACCAACGTACAGAGCCTGCAAGTGAGTGACGTGAGAGCCGAACATCTCTTCCAATAGCTCATCCTTAGAACCGCTCTTCAAGGACCCGGCCCTTTTGCCGATGATTCTTCTACACGCTAAGGAGGATCTATTCTATGCCTCGCTCGCCTGCTTGTTGGGAGGGTTGTTCTTAACCTGCCTCTGGGCGCGCCCCCCTTGGGGCAGGGTCATCGTCATAGGTGTCTTTCTCGCCGCCGCACTGCTTGCGATCCGGGGTCAACACCTGAACAGAAACACGCTCCATGATCAACGGATCGCTCAAGCTCAGGGTGGAGCCACCCAGCTGGCCACCCCCTGGGAAAGTAACGCCGGAAACGCGGCCACCGGCGGACAAGGGTTCCGAAGTCTCAGCAGAGGAGACCTCGAAGGTTGAACGGTAGTCGCGAGAATATGGGAACTGCTGATACGAATCACCGAGACAGACAGATGGCTGCGAGCTACCATGGTCGAGCTCCGGGATCAAAATCTTCGGAAAAGCCCAAGATTCAAACAGATACGCGGCCGAGTTCCGGCGCCAAATGGTAGAGCTGGTGCGAGCTGGCCGCGGCTCCGAAGAGCTGGCGCGAGAGTTTGAGCCCTCGGGCCAGACGATCCGGAACTGGGTGAACCAGGCGGATCTCGACGAGGGTCGCAGGCAGGACGGTCTGACGAGTGAGGAGCGTGCGGAGCTCCGCCGCCTGCGACGGGAGAACCGTCAACTACGGTTGGAGCGGGAGATCCTCTCAAAAGCCGCGGCCTGGTTCGCTCGGGAGACCGAGTCGGTACCACCGAAGCCTTCCGATTCGTGAGGGCGAACCAGGATTCACTACCGGTTGCCACGATGTGCCGACTGCTGGACGTCTCCGCCAGCGGCTACTATGCGTGGCTTGAGCGTGCCCCGTCGGCCCGCGCGGTGTCGGATGCGGAGTTGCTTGAGAAGATCCGGGCGATTCACACCGCGTCGCGGAGCACGTACGGCGCGCCGAGGATCCTCCACGAGCTACGAGAGACACACGAGCTCCACGTCTCACGCAAGCGTGTAGCGCGGCTGATGCGCGAGGCTGGCATTCAAGGTGTTCACCGGCGCAAGAGGGCGCACACTACGATTCGCTGTGACGACGCCCGTCCCGCCCCCGATCTCGTCGACAGGAATTTCGAGGTGGACCGGCCCGACCGCCTGTGGGTCGCCGATATCACCTACGTGCCCACGTGGTCGGGCTTCTTGTTCCTCGCCGTCGTGCTGGACGCCTTCAGCCGACGCATCGTCGGATGGGCAATGGCTACCCACCTGCGGACGTCGCTCGTCTTGAGCGCCCTCGACATGGCGCTGTTCCAACGCAAGCCCGGCGACGTCATCCATCACTCGGACCAGGGCACGCAGTACACGTCACTAGCGTTCGGCCAGCGATGCCGGGAGGCCGGGGTGCGACCGTCGATGGGTTCGGTCGGGGACTGTTACGACAATGCGATGTGCGAGAGCTTCTTCGCGACGCTCGAGTGCGAGCTGATCGAGCGCCGGTCGTTTCGCTACCACGCTGAGGCGCGCATGGCGACCTTCGATTTCATCGAAGGCTGGTACAACCCGCGACGACGACACTCCGCCATCGACTATTGCTCGCCTATCCAATTCGAAAGGAGGTACTATCGCGACGCTTGATCCCTAACTCTTAACCTGTCCACGAAAGCGGGGTCACTTCACTATTTCAAAAGGGCCGAGTTTTGGCACAGGACGGGGTCCATTGGTACAACACGCAACGACTCTTGGAGCCGATCGGGAATGTCTCCCCCGTCGAGTACGAGATGAACTACTATCGGTCGCAGGAAGGCTCGCTAGAGATGGCGAGACTCAACTAAAACAGTCTCCGGAAAACCCGGGGCGGTTCATAGCGTCATCTCACCAACACTTAATGGCAGAAGCACCGCACAGGACGGGAGCACACGCCAACAATTGCGGTGGCGAGGGCGTATGGCGCGCTAGTTCCGCGCCTTCCAGAGCTTCAGCAAGTTACAGAGCGCGATCGCGGTACGGACAACCATCGTGTCGAATGCGTCTTCGATCTCGACGTAATCGTGGCGGTGAATTGCTTCCGACATCGCGTCGACTATGGAGATGGCGGACTCAAGATCTGCGCGCGCTACCCGGCGGTAGGTCCGGTTCTGAAGTGGCACGCAAAGCCAGTAGACCTGCGCCGGTCTTCCCAGCCTTCCGTCGCGAACGTACTGCCGTGGAATGTCCGTGAGGGCGTCGACGGGAGCCACGGTGTCGAGAACCTCGACGAGGATGAACCGAAGCGATGCTCCCGCTTGGCGCGCCCAATCCGGCCCGCGACGATGCGCCGCGTCCCAGACGCCCCGCCATGCCTTCATAAGCTCGGGGCTGAGCTCGGGCAGTACAGCGTCGATGTACCCGAGGGTGCGGTCCCTAACGCCGCCCCAGATCTCGTCGAGCGCGCGCTCTTCCTCAATGTCGTCGTGCGTGGTCACAACGCGCACGAACCGCGACTGCGAAAAGACGGCGTCGGCTGGCGCAGCTAGGAGGAAATCCGGCCCGGTCGAGAGCCTTTCCGGTCGGCTCGCGATACTCGCACCGAACCCTGCATAGGCGCGATTCAGCCGACCGGTCTCGTATTTGACCAGCGATCGTGTGACGTCATGAACGCCCAGTAGATCGGCGAAGCCGTGCTGGGCACTAAGAGTCTGAAGCAGCTTCTCGCTCTCGCGCGACATCGCCGTAAGCTGCCCCAGTTCTTTAGCGTAGTCCGGCATCTCGCACGACTTGAAGAGATTGGCGGCGCGCCGGAGCGCGTCGAGCGCGGCGTCGTTCACGAGCAGGCTGTTCGCGATCGTGGCGCTCAGATGGTCGGGCGGCATCAACGCCTTCAGACCGGCCAAGTGGTCGACCGTCGAGTTGAGCAACTTGAACTGTTCCGTAATCCGGGCCGAGATGCCTCCACTGAACTGCTCCGAATCGAACACCTTTAGGCCGATGAACGCGTCGGCAACAGCCTTCACGTGTGCGATCCCGAACTGCGACTTGATCTGCTCGCTGGCATCGCGTAGTTCGCGAAGGTACTGCAGGTCTCGCCCGTACATTTCCTGCATCTGGCGGGATGCCGGCGAGTTGACGATGTCACGCATCTGATCCGCAGCCTTCAGGGCCGCAGTGATCTGACCTTGATTCGCACCTATGGCGCGCGCGAGGTCGTCCCTAAGACTTAGAATCGCGGTGACTTCGTAGTTCGACAGGCTCATATCAACATTATATCATTGAGGACATTGGGTGCTTGCGCTGTTTACTGTTGGTGATGTGTACGCATCCCCTTGCAAAAAAGGCGCTTACGCGCCATTTAGCGCGCAGCGAAGGTCACGAACGCTATTTTGGCTTTAACTTAATGCACCGTAAAGTCTTAGCGTCATTCTCACCAACACTTGATGACGGAAGCACCGCCTGATTTCGAGAGGCGCAGTTCTTTCGTCGATGCCGGCTGGGCCGAGTTTTGGCACAGGACGGGAAGACGCTCGAAATTCATCCGCCTCGAAAGGTCGCGAAACAGAGCGTGAGTGTTCCGGTAGCTTCGCCTTCCCGTCACCGTCGATGGCGTCGTGTCCAAAAACACAAACGAACTCAAGACGCCTGGGCTGCAACAAGCAGGTGCAGATGGCTAAACAGCCTGGAGGGCATAAGTGGCCAGCCCGATGGCCGCCACATGGTCGTTGCCCCCAACGACCTCGAGCCGGCAGGTGGCGAGCGAGCGTCCCTTGCGGACGACCTCTCCGATGGCGACCAGGTCTCCCTGGACTCCCGCCAGCAAGCTCATCTTGAACTCCACCGTCTTGACCGTGGAGCCCAGCGAGACCGAACCCACCGCGAAGTTACCCGCCGTGTCCGCCAGCAGACTGATGAGACCCCCGTGGATGACGCCATGCCTTTCTTCGAACTCGGCCCGAAACGGCAAACGCGCGCGCGCCACGCCGTTTTCGCAATAGCTGAGTGTCATGCCCAGGTAGCGGCTGATCGGAGCCGCCTCGAAGAGTTGTTTGAGTTTTTTGAGATGCGCGGAACGTTCCGTCGTTTCACCCGCCCGCTTGTGGCGGACACCTTCGGGCAGAGGAACCGGCACCGGCTTGGGTTCATTGCGGGGAGCCGAACGAGGCCGTGCAGCGGCTTTCTTGCTAGCAGGCCTCGAAAGGATGTCTCTCTTCCTTGGTCCTTCTTTCATATCGAGACACGCTCCACGATGTTGCGAGTGACGTGCTGTCTACGCCGGTCATAGAACTGTGTGGCCCGAGGGGTTGGAGTGTCCGGCCAGATACTGCACGTCCTCCAGGGGCACGTTCTGGCTGAGTATATCCGTGATCTCCAATCACGCGGATGAATAAATAGAAGGCACACCCGCCCGGAGTTGCGTCTGATTCCCAAGCTCAGGCGATACACCCATCAGGGCAACCTTGTGCCATTCCTCGGAGGAGGCGTGGGTAGCATCGCCCAGCTAATGCACCGCTCGGCATCATCAAGCCAACTTGCCGCACCGGGATCCTTAAGCAGGGGTAGTCCAAGCTTGACCAGACAACAAGGCAAGTCCAACTCCTCCGGTAGCTCCGTCCCCAACCAGCGCACGCCCTTTGCTGCGCCCTCAATCGTCCAGGCTGTCACGCACTGAACCATGACCCGGTGCTCGGGTCCCTGGATGAGCCACCCCACTGCGCCGACCCAGGTGTTCCTGATGCTTAGAAAGTATTCGGGGAATCCGGCTAACGGCACCGCCATGCCCGCCGGTGGCCACCTCGATGATGGACTGCAACGCAGCCAATGTCTCGGAGCGAACATCCGAGCGTGGTATCTGGAACACGTGGTGCGTCGATAGGTGGTAGTGGTGCATCATCGACTCGCTGGCGAAGGAATGTCCAAGGGTAGCAACCCGTTCGCCAACATCTCCCTCGCCCGTTGGCTCCTCCGGCCGAATTGGTGGGGGCTCTGGAACCTGCAATGCTTTGGTTTCCGCCGGATTCTCAGTGTCCGCCTTCGCCCACTTTTTACGCCGGGCACGTCGCCAGCGTGCATCCGTCGTTCGGTAGGACATTCCGAGGCGTCGCTTGTGAGCTACTTCTTCGGTGAGACGACGGCGTCCAGGCAAGCTTTCGCTACTCGAAACTTGACCATCGTCTTTTTCGGGATTCGAATCTGTTCGCCGGTCCGGGGGTTGTGTCCCTTGCGCGCCTTTCGTTGCGCCTTCACGAGTTTTCCAATTCCGGGAATGGATGAACTGGCCCGTCCGCTTCGTCTCCTTCGCCGCGAGATCGGCAATCGACTTGAACCATGCCGCGGCCTGCTTTTTCGGAACCTGCATCGTTTCCGACATCTGGGCTACGATTTGGGTTTTGGTCATGGGTTTTTTCGCCATTCCTCAAGTCTCCTCCGTTTTGAAGCTAACTTAACGTTAGCCGGTGCACCCACCGCGTGGGCGACCGGAGGTTGGTGCTCAAGCTTCGAGCGAAACTCAAACGGCACTATTTTAGTGGCGTTACACGAAGTTAGCAAGCCAGAACGGTGTTGGTGCATGAATCGGTGATGTCCTAAGATTCCTGTCAAAGAAAAACGATGTATGGTTCCCCGGTCTCACAAACCGTCCCGATGCTTCCGCCATCAAGTGTTGCTACGCGGCTGCGGGCAGTGGTACAGGTGTGGAAGAGACCGGGTTGCGCGCCCCAGTGAGCAGGAAAACCTCGATCCGCAACCACAAAGGAATCGTCGTCGCAAAGAAGATGTCTCGAAAGGTGAGCCGTCGCGTGGTCAGACCGGCCTGCATAGCCGGAGTTCGGATCTCACGTCCGAACTTCAGAGCTCCGTGCGGTCGGACGAAGTTGTAATAGCAACGGGGTGCTTCCGCCATTAAGTGTTGGTGAGATGACGCTAAGATTTTACGGTGCATTAATTACAGCCAAAATAGAGCTCGTGACCGTCGCTGCGCGCTAAATGGAGCGTAAGCGCCTCTTTTGCAAAGGGATGCGTACACATCACCAACAGTAAACCGCGCAAGCACCGCGGAAGCACCCAGTTCGTACGCCTCGCAGTGCGGCTACAATGTCTCGACTGCGCCGGACTAACCGGGGCTGCCGCTACAGAAAGGAGAATCGAGCATGTCCAACCGTTCCAGATACTGGCGCCGACGATAGAGGAATTCGTAAGCGACAGTGAAAGCGACAAGCACTTGGCTTGGCTCGGGAGAGCAGCGGCAGCGATAAAGCGCTGGGACATCGCGTACACGCCAAGGGTTAGTTCTGTCCTGAAGAATATTCCGTTTGACGGTTACGTTTTCTGCAACGAGGTTCTCGCCACTCTCAAGCTCATCTTGCAGCAGGCAAAGTCGGACCTCCGCGCGGAACTGGGTCGCGGCAGTGTGGTAGTCGCGGAGGGGCAGGTCTTCGAGTACTTCGACGAGTTGCGAAAGGTGATCGAGACCGCCAGGACCGATGTGTTTTTCGTCGATCCGTACCTCGACGCAGAGTTCGTCTCCCGATATCTCCCGTACGTCGCGGAAGGGGTATCTATTCGCCTTCTTGGAGGCCCGAAGAAACGAGCCACACTGCTGCCGGCCGTCGACTCCTTCGCGCAACAGTCCGGCAGACCCGTTGCCGTGCGTGTGTCGGACGGACTGCATGATCGGTTGTGCCTTCTATTTATTCATCCGCGACGACCCGAACCTGATCGGTCTCCGATCTGCCGGGACTATGCCTGCATGATTTCGTCGTTTGTTCGCGCTCGGTCCTGGGCACGGCCGCAAACACAGACTCTAAGTTGCTGATTTATGGGCTATTTCAAAAGGGCTGAGTTTTGGCACAGGACGGGGTTCGCGTTTCTTGCCAGAGATCTCCGGAAGAAACTAGAGGCCATGAAGTTGAGCGTGCCCCTCATCGACCCGCTTGCCGTCACCATCCATACACTGGCGGTTCTCCTGGATGCCGGGCTCACCCACAGCCGAGTCGCTTACCCCGGTATTCGTGCGTCCCTGACCTCCAAAACATAGGGCCGGAAGCAAAAAAAAACAGCCCTTTCGGGCCGGTGCTGTGATCCGCAAAAAAGAAGATCGCGCATATCAGGGCGTCACTGCCACTTGTGAGCGACGGTGCCGCCCTGCCCTTCTTTCTGCGCCCGTGTGCCCGTCTTCATCCACGCGCTCAAACGGCTGTATCGTTGAACCACTTTGTCACGGGAGTGCTGGTAGAAGGTTTTTCGACGCTCATCGCCAAGTCTTTCAATATTACCGGGCGAGTGGCGTCCACCAGGAGACGCCTCCAGCAGAACAACCGCCACATGCTGGAGATCTTCTTTCCCGGCAACTTGCAGAGAAACGGCGAGGGATGGAAGCTGTCCACGCGCATTCGGTTCGTTCATACTCGGATACGGGGCCTGCTGGCGAAGTCAGATGACTGGAATCACGAAGCCTGGGGCACGCCGGTAAGCGCGGCGCACCTGGGTTTCGCCATCTCCGTCTTTTCCAAGCGCCTGCTGGAGTACTCGACGATGCTGGGCGCGAAGTTCAGCCAGGAAGAACAGGAGAGCGTTCTCGCCGTCTGGCGCTACGCCGGCTACCTCATGGGGATACCGGAAACCATCCTCTATAAGAACGGCGAGGAGGCGGAAAAAATATACGAGATCGGTTACCTGTGCGAGCCGAAGCCGGACGCCGATTCGGTAGCCGTGGCCAATTTGTTGATCCAGTCCATTCCAAAGGTTGCGGACGTCAAGGACCCGGCTGAGCAAAAGCAAACGGTGGAACTGGCCTACCGCCTGTCACGCGCCCTCATTGGAAAAGAGCTCGCCGACAGTTTCGAGTTTCCACCGGATCCCAAGTGGGCGACCCTATTCAAGTACCGGATGAAGCAGCGCGTTCTGCGATTGTTGCGAACCAACAAGATGATCAGATCGGACAATTTCACTCAGCTTCTCCAGATATCGGTGTACGACAGCGAGGGGCTGAGCTACAAGATGCCGGACCACGTCTACATGTCGAAATCGAACCCGTGGTAACAATCGAGTAGCTCGTCGCTCCCAGTCCGAGATGGTCGAGACGCTGACTCCTTCGCTGCTGGACCGCTACGTCGCCGCTACTGT
This sequence comes from Candidatus Marinacidobacterales bacterium, assembly GCA_965219415.1. Lineage (GTDB taxonomy): Bacteria > Acidobacteriota > Vicinamibacteria > Marinacidobacterales > DATDRI01 > CBDCNP01. Next base: position 2,614,945 of record CBDCNP010000002.1, on the reverse strand, counting down.
GCGCTACCGGTGGCTGGTCGTTGCGCTCGCTGCCTTATTCATGCTGGCCGTGACGGCCGGCGCCCGCTTCATCGTCGTTACGAACGACTTGTCTCTTCCATAAACTCGAGCTGTATGAGATTGGCGAACTTGCCCTGCTATTCGCACGACCCCGTCCTGTGCCAAAACTCGGCCCTTTTGAAATAGGCCATAAATCAGCAACTTAGTGTCTGTGTTTGCGACCGGGCCAAGGGCCGTGAGCTTTACAATCGTCTTGGGCAGGCGGGTCGTCACCATGCAGATGACCACCTAGTCGAGAGCGAATATCGAAGCGTGTGCCTGAAGAGCTGTTTCCACGCTACGCCGACCGAGCCCACCGAGGGGCTACCGTCGCCGGCGACAATCTACGCGGCACGGTAGTAGTAGTTGAGAATGCCCCCAAGTCGCTCTCGCGACACGATGGGGCCAGCGTCATTCGCACTTGCCGGCAGAGGTGTGATGAGCTCGTTGCCGAGACCTTGGTGGTTCCGTTCTGTGTGATAGTGCACTACGTATTCGGTTATCGCTGTCCGCAGGTGTCGCTCATTGAGAGGTACGAAGCGGTCGAGACACTCTCGACGTATGGAGAGAACGAATCTTTCCGCGTAGGCGTTCAGATTCGGACTATTGGCGGGAAGGCGGAGGGGCTTCACGCCTGAATCTCTCAACAGCCCACGTACTGCCTCAGTGAACAGCGGGTCCCGGTCGTGGATGAGGTACCGTTTGCCAAGGAGGAAACCATCCCACATGTCCGTGAGGTTTCTTGCCACCTGCTTCATCCACTCCCCGTTTGGGTCCGAGGTCATCCCACCGATGCACACGCAGCGAGTGGCGATATCGATGACAAACAGGACATGGTAGCGGACGAGCCCGAACGGGTTCACAACCTCGACGGTGAACAGGTCTGTCGCAGCGATGGCGCCCCAATGAGCCTTGAGGAAGGTGAACCGCCCCGGGTTTTCCGGAGACTGTTATCATGGCGATTCTCGTGAATTCCAAGCGATTTCTCTCCGTGACCCATGTGCTCTTACTCGCTGCGATCGTCATTTGGGGATGGACGTTCGTGGCGACGAAAGTCTGCCTCGAGCACATGAGCATCATCCAGCTCGTGGCGAGCCGCTTTCTCATCGGCGCGCCCGCACTGTATGCCATCGCCCGATTGCTCGGCGTTTCGTTCCGCTACCGAGAACTCTCTCGCCCGTTCGCCCTCGGTGCCGTCGTCTTCTCGGGACACTTCCTCCTGCAAGCGTGGGCACTCGAGCTCACCACGGCGACCAACACCGGCTGGATCGTGGCGTTCTCGCCTCTGACCATCGCGCTTTTGGCTGCACTGATTCTCAAAGAACCCATTGCGTTTTCCATGCGCGTCGGCATCGTGATGGCGACGCTCGGCATCGTGCTCCTCGTTTCCCGTGGCGAGCTCGGCAGTCTCGACTGGCTGTCGTCGGCAGGGGATTGGCTCGCGCTCCTGTCGACGCTCACATGGGCGATCTACACGATCGTCACCCGCGATTTGAGCCGGGTCCGCGATCCAGTCGTGGTCGCGTTCGCTATGACGGTGCCGCTTGCGGTGGTGGGGTTGGTGCTTCCCTACGTTCTCGAAGGCTGGACCCCGCTCGCTTCGCTTCCCGGTGATGCTATCGGCGCGCTCGTGTTCCTCGGGCTCGGCGGTGTCGCTCTCGCTCAGTGGTTTTGGCAAGTCGGGGTGGCCAAGCTCGGGGCGGCGAAGGCGGGGCTGTTTCTTTATCTCGAGCCGTTGGCGACGACGGCGTTGGCGGTCCCGTTTCTCGGTGAGTCGTTCGGGGCCGTGGCGGCCGTGGGTGGGGCTCTCATGCTCGGCGGCGTCTTCGTGGCCCAGCGCCAAGTGCTACAGTAGGTCTTATGGTGCAAAAATTCGGCCGGTCATCTTCCGCAGCCGTAAGTGACTTCCGCTACGATGCTTGCGATGAGCCCATTTGTCTCGCCACAAATCTTCCTGGTCTCGCACCTGGCCGGTTGGCTGAACCAGGAGCAGCAGAAGATCCTCGAGTATCTGCAGGAGGAGAACTGTGTTTTGAAGGCGCAGCTCGGTCAGCGGTTACGCTTGAGATTGTCGCCAGCGACGGTAGCCCGTCCTGTGCCAAAACTCGGCCCTTTTGAAATAGGCCATAAATCAGCAGCTTAGTGTCTGTGTTTGCGACCGGACCAAGGGCCGTGCGCTTTACAATCGTCTAGCCCGAGGGTGTTATCTTCAGATCCATGATGACGTACCACGTGCAATTCCTACTGCTCGTTCTAGCTGGCTGGGTCAACCGCCAGCAGCAGGATGTGATCGACTACCAGCAAGAGGAGAACCGTGTGCTCCGAGCCGGGCTTCGGGGCAAGCGTCTCAGGCTCTCGGACGACGACCGGCGCAGGCTCGCGGTCAAGGCCCAGGCTTTGAGCCGCGAGGCGCTGGCCCAGATTGCGTCCGTTGCCACACCCGCTACGCTTCTGCGTTGGTACCGCTGCCTCATAGCAGTCAAGTACGATGGCAGCAAGAACCGGAGCCCAGGCCGACCTCCGACGGCGAAGGACATCCGTGAGCTCATTGTGCGCGTGGCGCAGGAGAACCCGACGTGGGGATATACGCGCCTGCGAGGCGCACTCAAGAACCTCGGACATGAACTCGGACGCAACACCATCAAGAGGCTCCTCGCCGAGCACGGTATCGCTCCTGCGCCGGAGCGGGGCAGGAGCATGTCGTGGAGCACCTTCCTCAAGGCTCATTGGGGCGCGATTGCTGCGACAGACCTGTTCCCCGTCGAGGTGGTGAACCCGTTCGGGCTCGTCCGCTACCATGTCCTGTTTGTCATCGATATCGCCACTCGCTGCGTGTGCATCGGTGGGATAACGTCGGACCCCAACGGGGAGTGGATGAAGCAGGTGGCAAGAAACCTCACTGACCTGTGGGATGGTTTCCTCCTTGGCAAGCGATACCTCATCCACGACCGGGACCCACTATTCACCGAGGCGGTACGTGGGCTGTTGAGAGATTCAGGCGTGAAGCCCCTTCGCCTTCCCGCTAATAGTCCGAATCTGAACGCATATGCGGAAAGATTCGTTCTCTCCATACGTCGAGAGTGTCTCGACCGCTTCGTACCTCTCAGTGAGCGACACCTGCGCACAGCGGTAACCGAATACGTAGTGCACTATCACACAGAACGGAACCACCAAGGTCTCGGCAACGAGCTCATCACACCTCTGCCGGCAAGCGCGAATGACGCTGGCCCCATCGTGTCGCGAGAGCGACTTGGGGGTATTCTCAACTACTACTGCCGTGCCGCGTAGATTGTCGCCGGCGACGGTAGCCACTCGGCGGGCTCGACCGGCGTAGCGTGGAAACAGCTTCAGGAACACGCTTGGATATTCGCTCTCGACTAGGTGGTCATCTGCATGGTGACGACCCGCCCGCCCAAGATGATTGTAAAGCCCACGGCCCTCGGCCCGGTCGCAAACACAGACACTAAGCTGCTGGTTTATGGCCTATTTCAAAAGGGCCGAGTTTTGGCACAGGACGGGATCGTGTCGTCTCTGGGCATCAGCTTCATGGACATGGAGTCGGTGGACGCGCTCTTTCGCCCTCTCCTGCCGCACTTGGGCAAGAAAGGCACGATCACCCAGTTCCAATATGTCACAGCCGCATGGGGCTCCATGGCTGGTGTATTCAGTATTTCGATGCGGGCAGTTATGAAGCGCTACTTCTGTTGCGTCCAATCGACCAGCGTGTGGCTGAACCTACCGCCCGCTTTCGTGATCACCGGTCACGGGGAGCGGACCGCCGCTGAGGCCGTCGTGTCTGAAAACGCGAACGGAGCCGGAAGCGGCTACCAGCAGATGTCGGACTAAACCCTGAATCTCCAGACGCGCGAAGAGCGACTTTCCCGAGAGCTAGCTCGGGACGAGCCTTGAGGGCAGCGATGAGCGCGCGAACAAACGACGAAATCATGCAGGCATGATGCCGGCAGACTGGAGACTAATCCAGTTCGATGCGCGCGGATGAACAAATAGAAGGCACAGCTGGATCGGCGTCCTCATGACCTAGGATTCTAGCTTCCATCGGCCAACCAAGCGTAGACACGTCTATTCCGAAACGTCCCGGCGAGCCGATCTTGATTTCGTCTGTATTTTTGGACACGACGGGAAAGCTCCGCTCGGGCTCGCCTATCGCAGAGCCAGCGCCGCGTCGGCTGGTCTCCGCGAATTCGAGAACACCTTGGACCGGGTTCTGCATTTACGTCGTACGTTTCGCCGCAGACGGAGACACCCGGAGGATGATTCAGGCGGACGTGAATCGAGACCGTCGGCAGTACGGGGAGACGGATGACGACAGGGACGCGCGGTTGATTTCGTACCTGATTGATGTGCTGTTGCTTGGTAGACACGCGGAATTCCCACATGCCGGTTCGGACCCTGGAGAATCGGCGATCGCGAACTGGAGTCTGGTTGGCAGGGCCATGATGGGACGGCATCGACCCGACTGAGATATCGGCTTGGAACTCTTGGCGGACGCCGCCAAGTCGATGATGGTCCTTCTCTGCGGTGAGCTGAAGCTACCGTGGCCGTGGGACGACACGAAAAGGCAGTTTGGTGGAACGTCTCCGATCGGCCGCTACGCGGGCTTGGAACGCGTTCGCCGAGAGACATGGATTGACTGTGCACGTGGCAGGGATCTACGGAATGCACGTAGCTACTCAGTCGACCCCAGTAGAGTTGCGCCGGGCATTCGGAATCCGCGCATTCGACGACGAGTTGGGCGATCTCCTGGTGCCCGCGTTTCGCGAGCGAGTGCTGGCTCTGGCGCGCCGGCATGCGCGCGAGACGGTGCACGGCATCTGCGTGGCTCTCGTCGATAGAGAAGATGTCTTCTATGCGCGCCATCACCGCTTCAAGGCCACCTTGTGGTGAGACGTTGTCTTTATGGCAAGGCCTCGGTTTCGAGTGAACTAAGTGAGAAGCCCGTCGTGTCGAAAACACAAACGAACTCAAGACCGGTGCGCAGTGTTGCGACGAATAACACCCTCGGGACAGACGATTGTAAAGCCCACGGCCCTTGGCCCGGTCGCCAACACAGACACTAAGCTGCTGAGTTCATGGTATTTCAAAAGAGCCGGATTTTGGCACAGGACGCGGTCGGGGTCAGGACGACAAGCAGCTCATCGTTCTGAACGATGAAAATCAACTCGTCGGATCTGCATACCGGTGGGCAGCGATCAATTCAAACTTTGCCAGAGCCCTTGCCTGGTATCCATCGACCAATGTTCCTTTTCAGTGGCTCGATGCCAGAGGGAAGGTGCTTGTGCCGTTTGCTGTTGGTGATATGTACGCATCCCTTTGTAAAAAAGGAGCTTACGCTCCATTTAGCGCGCAGCGAAGGTCGTGAGCGCTATTTTGGCTGTAATTTAATGCACCGTAAAGTCTTAGCGTCATCTCACCAACACTTAATGGCGGAAGCACCCTTCTTTTTTGCGGATCACAACAGCGGCTTGCTCAATTATTACCACCGCGCCGCGACATAGGAGTTCGGTCGCGCAAGTTGGACGGAACGGATGCTCTAGGAGAGCTCTGCTCGGGCCCGCCTATCACAGAGCCAGTGCCTCGTCGGCTAGTCTCAGCGAATGTCGAGAACGCCTCCAGGATTCGAGCTTTCGGCTTCGTTCGCTTTTTCGGACATGATGGCTGTGACGGGGCTCGAACCCGGCGACGACCTTCTTGGGAAGCCGGTTGCCGAGTAGACGTTCGATCTCGCTCAAGAGACCTGCTTCCTCACTCGAAACGAGAGACACCGCGTCACCTGTGTTCCCGGCACGGGCGGTGCGGCCAATGCGGTGGACGTAATCCTCAGGAACGTAGGGTAGATCGAAGTTGACGACGTGGGGAAGCTGATCGATATCGAGGCCTCGGGCCGCGATATCCGTCGCCACGAGCGTGGAGACCGTACCTTTCTTGAAGTCGGCGAGGGTTCGCGTCCGGGCACCCTGGCTCTTGTCGCTGTGCATCGCGGCCGCACGGATTCCGTCTTGTTTTAGATGCCGTGTCAGCCGGTCGGCCCTTCGTTTCGTGCGCGTGAAGACGAGAGTCTTGTTCCAGCTCCCGGTTCCAATCAAGAAAGAGAGCAGCGCGCTCTTCTGTCCTCGATCTACAAGATGGATGGTCTGCGTCACGCTGTTCACGGTCGGTTTCGTGGCTTCGACCTGGAGCCTTGCGGGAGCGTTCAACAGACGATCTGCGAGTCGCTGGATCTTTGGTGACAAGGTCGCGGAGAACAAAAGATTTTGTCGTTTCGCCGGAAGCTTAGCGAGAATCTTCTTGATGTCATGGATGAAGCCCATATCGAGCATGCGATCGGCTTCGTCCAGGACAAGGATGTTCACGCTCGAGAGATCGACGGTTCCCTGCGAGACGTGGTCTAGCAAACGGCCAGGCGTCGCCACGAGAATATCGACACCCCGCCGCAGCATTTGTGCTTGCGGGCGGAAGCCGACGCCGCCGTAAACGACGGTGGATTGAAACGGTAGGTATCGTCCGTAGGTCCTCACGCTCTGCTGCACCTGCGCGGCGAGCTCGCGGGTCGGCGTAAGGATCAACGTGCGGATCAGCACGTGACGGCCTCTCGTTCCTGGCGTCGCGGCCAAGCGCTGCAAAAGCGGCAGCGTGAACCCCGCCGTCTTGCCGGTACCCGTCTGGGCACGCGCCATGACGTCATCACCACGAAGTATGGGTGGAATCGCGAGTTGTTGAATCGGTGTGGGAAGGAGGTAGCCTTGATCGGCCACAGCGCGCAGTAGCTCGGCGGACAGGCCGAGAGTATCGAAAGACATAGATATTGAATGCTCCTGAATCAGCCTATCCAGTGCCTGGCACCGGCCGATCTAGGCAAAAACTTGATGTTGATTTCGTTCGAGGATAACCGGAAGGGATAACCGCGACGGGTCAGGCGCAGATCGGAATGCGACTAAACGTATGCTGAGTATAGCTCAAAAACAACCGATGCAGGAATCTTTCTTTGAGTCGAGCGCCGAAAACCGCACGCGGCCGCTTTGATTGCTGAGTGCGGGACGCTACACGACCCTGAACCCCGTCCTGTGCCAAAACTCGGCCCTCTGGTGCTTGCGCTGTTTACTGTTGGTGATGTGTACGCATCCCTTTGCAAAAGAGGCGCTTACGCTCCATTTAGCGCGCAGCGAAGGTCACGAGCGCTATTTTGGCTGTAACTTAATGCACCGTAAAGTCTTAGCGTCATTTCACCAACACTTGATGGCGGAAGCACCGCAATCTGGGCCAGCGCCTCGCGGCCCAAAGCCTGGGTGTGCCTTCTATTTTTTCATCCGCGCGCACCGAACTTGATTAATCTCCGGTCTGCCGGCACCATGGCTGCATGATTTCGTCGTTTGTTCGCGCTCTCATCTGCCCGTAGCTTGCCCCGCAGCCGATTTGAGCCGGCCGTGCGCACCCCCGGTGGGCCTGTCGCTCGCCACCCGCAGCCCAGGGGTCGGAAGCCAGCCCTGCGGCGCGAAATACCCTCGATTCTGCGCGGATTCCAAGGGCGTCTAAGCTGCTGATTTGTGGTCTATTTCAAAAGGGCCGAGTTTTGGCACAGGACGGGGTGGACCGTTCTCGATACTGTTTGATCATCTCCCGGATTCGCGCTGCTGGTTCGTCGTAGATTGCGGGATCCGGCAAGTGGTCCACCAACGCGCTAAAATAGGCGTTTGGACCGCCACCGACAATGGTAACTTGCGGGGACTCAAGCCCCACCACGCGCTGGACCCAGTCGCTGCAGTTTCTGAGATCGATACCCTGACCGTCGCAGCACGCTTCGGGAACGTAAACGACGAGCTGCAAGGTCGGGTTCTGAAGCGCGCTCACAAGGATTCTATTCAGATGCTCGTCTGAGAATGAGTAGCCGCTAGTTATGAGGCAGCTTTGTGGAAATAGACGACTTTCCGAGAGCCATGCTAGACTTTTTGACGCCGTCTAATTCGACAGGTTTAGAAGAGAGTCTTGTCTCAAGAGACACCGCATCCGATCCATCGCCGCATTCAGGCTGAAGAGCTCGTGCGCCTTCGCCGGGCGAGCGAACATCGTCGGTACGCGGCGTCCCAGCGCCGTGGCCGTATCGACCCGAACCCTCATCAAATCAACGCAGTCATCTTCGCATTGGAGCGCATTCCAGAAGGCGGCTGCATTCTTGCAGATGAAGTTGGCCTCGGCAAAACGATTGAAGCGGGTTTGGTCATTGCTCAGCTGCTCGCGGAGGGTTGGCAACGGGTCCTCCTGATCTTGCCGAAGGCCCTTCTGGGCCAATGGCAGAACGAGCTCTACACTCTCTTTGGGATCGAGACCCAGGAGGGCTCGCTGAGCCCGGACGCTTTCATCGGCCCCGGCGTGTTTCTTACCTCTCGCGATTTCGCAGGGAGTGAAAAGGGCTCGAGTCTCTTGCGGTCCGTCGAGCGTTTCGACCTATGTGTCATCGACGAGGCGCACGAGATTTTTGCGGGCATCCACAAGCGGTTTGATCGCTACGGCTTCTACAAAGAAGACTCCAAGGACGCGCAGATGGCGCATCGCGTGCGTCAGGTGTTCACCGACGTACCCAAGTTGCTGCTCACAGCAACACCCATCCAGAACTCCCTTGTGGAGCTCTGGGGCCTAACGCAATGGATCGAGCCAACGGGTACTCTGCTTGGAAACCTCGCAACCTTCCGCGAGGTGTTCTGCGACGGTGACGATCGGTCGCTCGTGGTCGACCAAGCCCATGAGCTGCGGCGACGCATCAGCCGCATTTGCCAGCGCACGCTTCGTCGCCAGGCCCAGGAGTTCTTAGACAAACCCTTTGTTGACCGCCGAGCACTTTTGCTCGAGTACCGAATGAGTCCGGAGGAACGCCAGGTCTACGACGATGTGACTCGATATCTCCTTGAGCCCAACATCTGTGCCTTTAGTGGCAATCAGAGGCAACTTCTCCTTATCAGTTTCCACCGCCTCATGGCTTCCTCGCTTGCGGCCCTGGCCGCGAGTCTGCGCAAGGTTGCGGAACGACTGGAGAGAATGCTCGCTGGCGTCACTCCGCATCGTCTCAGCGAAAGCGTCCGTGATTTCGCGTTGGATCTCGAAGACGAGCTACCCCCACTAGCCGAGGACGAGGAGACGGCACCGGCTGCGCTGACCCCAGAGAAGATCCAAGACGAGCTCGAACGTGTTCAGCGCTTCGTTCAACGCGTCGAGCGCCTTCCGCGGGACGGCAAGGCCGAACGGCTCCTCGAGGCTGTCCGCCTCATCCAGGAGAGAAAAGGCAAAGGTAGCGGCAAGATCGTCATCTTTACGGAGTCACTCACAACACAGGACCACCTCAAGGACATTCTTATTAAGAGCGGTTTCGCTCCTCGAGATATCACGTTATTCCGCGGAGATAATGCGTCGCCGAGAGCCAGTGAAGCTTTGGAATGCTGGGACGAGGAAGTTGGTCAGCATATACCAAAGTACAGTCGCCCGAGCCGAAGTGTTGCTGCCCGCCTCGCGCTGGTCCACGAGTTTCAAACACGGTCCCGGATTTTCATCTCAACCGAGGCCGGCGCAAAAGGACTGAACCTTCAGTTCTGTGACACTCTGATCAACTACGACCTTCCGTGGAATCCGCAACGGATCGAGCAACGAATCGGACGGTGCCACCGATACGGTCAGACACACGACGTCACGGTCATTAACTTCGTCGCCAAAGACAACGAAGCCGAACGTCTTCTTTTTGAGATTCTCAGCGACAAGCTGGACCTCTTCGGCACGGTGCTCGACGCATCTGACGTCGTACTGCACGAAGCGTCGACATCAACGCCGGAAACGCTTACGACGGCGCTTGGTGCGGATTTCGAGTCTCGACTTCGCCGTATCTACGAACGCGCGAGAACGGTGGAGGAGATCGAGGAGGAGCTTCGCGGGTTGCGCGAAACCATGGAGGCCAAAAGGCGCGACTTCGAGCAGGAGATCGATCGAACACGAGGCCTGATCGAGACACGGATCGACAAGACGGTTAGAGCTGTCTTCCGACAGATCCAGGAAGAGTTACCGAGCAGTCTTGCACAATTGGATCGGGATATTGATGAGGTAGTGACCGGCTACTTGACCGCGATCAACGCGCCCTTCGAGCGGACGACGAAGGACGGTAGGATCTTCCTCGAGCTTTCCGCATCGCCGGCTCTACCGGAAGAACTGCGCGAGGGCGCGCAGGTGGCCATTGGACATGCTAAGGACCTGGAGGACACTGACCCGGTGCATCTGGGCCATCCATTGGTTCGTGCTGCTTTGGAGGAGTCCAGAGCCGCCACAGAGGGTCGCCTCCGAGTGCGTTTCAAGCTGAACGACAAGTTAGGCGATCCGCTGGACGAATACCGCCACAAACGCGGGTACTTGGCCGTCACGAAGGTGAAATATGACGGTGTTGAGGCCGTGGAGCATTTGGTGCCGAGTCTGACCCTTGAAGACACCGACGTCGCCGTCGCGCCGGAGCTGATCAGTCCCGTGCTGTCACTGGAGGCGGAGAGTATCAATGCGTTTACGCCGCCTTTGTCGGTGACGGACGAGGATATCGAAGACGCGATTGAGGAAAGCATATTTCTTGACCAGGCTCGCGTCGAAGCCGCAGAACAGCAGCACTTCGAACGCACCATGGAGCAACTCGAGCGATTCATGGATGACCAGGTGCTGGTCCTTCGCAGAGAGCAAGAGCATGTGAAGGCTCGCATGCGAGAGTCGGAGGCGAAACGTGATGCCGCCCTAGGTCCCGACGCCCGCGACGGGCCCACCAAGAAGCTCGCAGAGCTCGAGAAAAAGCTCGAAGAACTCGAAACACGTATTGCGAAGCTCGAAGCCCGCGACGATACGGATTATCAGCGGTGGAAGCAGCACGCGTTCGATCGTCGATACGCCTCGCCAGAAAGGACCCGTATTCTGGCCGTGGAGTTCGTGATCGAATGAGTGTTCCGGAGGAAGATGTGGCGCTAAAGCTGTTGCATACGGCCGATTGGCATCTAGGGATGCGTTTCTCGTCCTTCGACGATGCCGACGAGCTCAAACTCACGCGCGCGCGACTCGAAGCTGTGGACCGGTTACTCGGCGTGGCGGAGCGTTATTCCGTGGACGGAGTCCTGTGCGCTGGCGATCTCTTTGACGACCCCTCCCCTGAGAAGCAGTGGTGGAGCGGACTTCTCCGCTGCTTCGAAAAGCGTCACTGGGCTTCACGACCGGTCTTTCTACTCCCCGGAAATCACGACCCCCTGACGAGCAGCTCGGTGTATGCGCCAGAGCATCCGTTTCGGCAGGGTCTCCCCTCGTGGGTGCACGTCGTCGATCGAGATGACTTCGAATACGAGTTCAACTCGGAGGCGGTTCTCTGTGCAAGGCCGTGTCGATCTCAGGCGGGCGAAGAGGACTTGGCATTGGTGCTACCTTCCCGGGCCGCCGGCGACAATCGTATTCGTGTGGGCATGGTGCACGGACAAACCTTTGACATCAAAGGGTGTCAAACGAACTTTCCGATCGCGGAGGACGCCGCAGAGCGGCAAGGTTTCGACTACCTCGCGATTGGAGACACGCACAGCTTCCGGGAAGTGCCTCCCGGCGCCCGTGTACCCACCGTTTATCCCAGCGCGCCTGAGCAAACCAAGTTCAGAGAGGAAGACGCCGGCTACGTAGCTATCGTGTTCTTTCCCCGTCGGAGGTCGCGGCCGCACATTCGTCGAGAGACCGTCGGCAAGTGGACCTGGCGTGAGGAGAGTGTGACTGACGTCGAGAGTCTGCTACGTCTGCGAGATGAAGACCTAAATCAAAGCGTTATTCGCCTTCACCTGAACATGAGCGTTTCCCTTGCCGAATACGACAAGGTCCTAGAAGTACTCCGTGAGTTGAAAGGAACGACGGCGGCTCATGGCCGAGTTGGTGTTCTGCAAGTGGACCACGATGATCTGACGTTGGATACCACCCGAACCGACGAGCTCCGTGCAGAGCTCCCGAACATTCTCGCATCGGTCGTGGATCGCCTTCAGGAAGCGGAAAAACTGATCCGGAGCTCGCGCAACGCGCACTCTACCATCTCTATCAACTTGCGAAGCGGAGTTAGCATTGCGTTTGATTCGGCTCGACGTCGAGGATTTTGGTTGTATCCGATCCGCGAATATCGAGTTCGGCCCGGGACTGAACGTTCTCTATGGTCCAAACGATCTCGGCAAGTCCAATTTGGCAGAGGCCATCCGTGCCGTCCTGTTGATGCAGCACACTTCCAGTGGACACGAGCCGTATGTTCAGTGGCGCACGGACAAAGCTCCCTCGGTAGAACTGGTCTTCCAAACCGAGCCACAGCGCATCTGGCGTCTCCGGAAGACGTTCGGAGCAAGTAGCAAGGGAAGCTCGATCTTCGAGTTCTCGAAGGACGGTGTGTCGTTTACGACGGAAGCGAAGGGCCGCAAGGTCGATGCTGAGGTCAGAAAGCTGCTCAAATGGGGAATCCCGGAGCCTGGCGGGCGTGGTGGTCGTCGTGGTATCCACGAGAGCTTCCTCACGACGGTGCTACTCGCCCACCAGGACGACGTTACGTCCGTTTTCAGGACCGACCTGAGCGAGGATGACGACAAATCCGGCAGAGATCGCCTTACCGAGGCGCTCCAAGCGATTGCCGAGGATCCCCTTTTCACGAACGTCTTGAACGCCACCCAGGGAAAGGTTGATGAAGCCTTTACGAACACCGGCAGAAAGAAACGGGGCCGCGCGTCACCCTTCACCGAGATCGCAGACGAGGTGCGCAAGGCCGCTGAAGCAGAGGCGACGCTCGAGGCATCGCTTGCCACAAGCGACACTGCACGGGAGCGTATCAGCGAGTTGATGGACGAGCGTCTCCGGCAAGACGCTCGGTTCACGGATACCAAGACTCTGCTAGCGAAACTGAAGGGAGCCGCTGACAAAAAGACGGAGGCGGAAGGAGCCCGACGGGAGCTTGAGCGAATCGAAGACCTGAGCCGACGGGTTTCCGAGACCGTAAAGGAAGAGGCAAGTATCCAGAAAGACCTTGGAGACCTCGACGAGGAGCGGAAAGAAGCCACAGCGAAGGTCAGCGCGGCACGCTCGTCCTACCAAAAGGCTCAACGTGCTCTTGCGGAAGTGAAGAACGCTTCCAGTGAGCAAAAGCGCAAACTCGACCAGGCCGAACTAGAGAAGACTCAACTAACTCTCGATCGGCGAAAGCGGGAGCTCTCCGATAAAGAAACGGCGCTGGCTGGCATCCAGGACCTTGTAGACGCAGCTACGGATCGCGAGCAGCGGCTGACGCTCGAGAGACAAACTCTTGCGGGACGCGGCAAAGAACTGGACGCATCGAAGAAAACAGCGGAGGAGGCTGCTTCGAATCTTCAGCTGTTGAACGCGATTGGCGACTGGCTCGAGCTCAAAGAGGTTGGGACGCAACTACAACAAGTCGTATCGTCAGCTGAGCGGGCCAACGTCGCAAGGCAGCAGGTCCAAGAAAAGCGTGAGGAAGCAGACGCACTGACGGCGATAGACGCAGAGCGCCAACTCCCCGATGACGACACTCTCTCTCAGCTCGAGGAGCTGCAAGACCAGCTGAGAACTGCTGAAGCAAGCGCTGGTGTTGGCCTCTCGCTGGTTGTCACGCCCGAACGCTCCTTTGAGGCACGGCTATCGCGCGACGGCGAGGCTCCTCAGAGCGTGAGCTTCAGTCAAGAGAAAGATTTCCAAGCGGAACGCGAGATTCGGCTCGAGATCCCCGGACTTGGATCGTTCGCTGTCACAGGAGGAAAGGCCGATTCCCGGGAACGATTCAGTGCATTGAGACAGGAGTGGAATGCTCGAGCCAAGCCGGTTTTCGCTGCTGCCAAGGCTGCTACTCTGGAGGAGTTACGACAAGCAGTACGCCAGCATCACCAGCGGCAGCTCGCCCTTCAGCGGCTCGAGCAAGAAATCGTTGCGCTTGAAGCCCAGGTCACTGCAGCGGGGAGCGCCGGCGACACCAAAGCTCAGCAGCTGCGCACTCAACACGCCGCTCTCGAAGAAGCACTTGCTCCGTTTGATCGCGACGTTCTCGAGAAGCAGGGCACCTCGATAGGCTCCTCCTCTAGAGCGGAGCTTCGGGGGCTAATCGACACAACCAGGGGGCAAATGGAAGAGGCGAAGCGCGCCGCGGCGCAGCTCGAGGTCGAGATTGCGCGGGAAGAAACTCAACTTCAGGCCCAGGCCCAGGAGTGCGATGAAGCCTCGCGGAGAAGAGACCTCGCCCTCGAGCAGTTCGGCGCCGACTGGAGCAATAGGCTCCAGAAGGCCCGGGCGGACCTATCTCAGATCTCCTCGGATGAGCTTGCGGTTCGGGAGAAGATCCAAGCACTCACGGAAGGCCAGACCGGACAACTGCGTGACGCCGAAGGGCGCCTCGAGCAGGCGCAAAGACGCCAAGAACAGGCGGAAGAAAAGCTAGTAATCGTGGAACAGGAGATCGTCGAGTTGAAGACGGCTCTCGGCGCCTGTCAGGGTCGCCTTCAGGAAAGGCGTCATGCGGCGGAACAGGAAGACGAACGCGGCGCGCGTTTGTCGTGTGCAAGGCTCGAAAAAGAGCTGGAGGCCCTCGAAAGCGACGTCCGCGCCATGGGCTATACGGGACCGATTGACGTCAACGCCGGCCAAGTCGCGGAAGATCAGCTCCGAAGAGAACAATCTGAGCTGAAACAGGTAGAGAGCACGCTAGCCAAGGCGAGAGGCGCGTTGAGCCAGACAGGAGGTGACGTCGCGAGGGAGCGCCTAGAAGCTGCAAGGGAGCGCCACCAGCGACTGCGCGAGAGAGAATCGGAACTCGACACCGAGTACGGAGCTTGGAAACTCCTTCTCGATACGTTGCATGAGGCCGAGCAAGACCAAGCTACCCACTTAGGCGAGAGCATCGTCGCTCCCATTACCGAAAGGTTCCAAGAGCTCACTGGAGAACGCTACGGTCAGCTTGAACTAGGCCCGAATATGGAGACCGCCGGCATGGAGGCGGCCGGCAACCAAAGGCCGGTCGACACGCTTTCCGTCGGAACTCGAGAGCAACTCGCAACGATCTTCAGACTATCGCTCGCCGAGCAGCTCAAGAGCGTGTTGCTTTTGGACGACCAGCTTGCTCAGACGGATGACGTTCGAATGAAATGGTTCCGCCAGAAGCTCCAGGAGAGTTCCAAGAAGATCCAGATCGTGGTCTTCACATGCCGCCCCGAAGACTACCTGGACGAAAACACCAAAGTAGGAAATGAGAGTGGGCCGGGACAGGATCAACGGGCACGGGCGGTTGACCTGACTAAAGTCCTCGAGCGTGCAGGTTAAGGGTCGCATTCGCCTCCGTGGCACAACCTAAGTCGTTCACGATGTGGCGCAGCTACGTCGCGGCATTGCCGTCTAGTCAAAATACTCGAACGCCCATCGGGTCAGCAGTTTGCACCTTTCCAAGAGCTGCTTGAATCCGGCATCGCGGTCGGATACGTATTCCTTCCGGGTGCACAGTTCGTTGCCTGCAGCTCGCCCCGCAGCCGATTTGAGCCAGCCGTGCGCACCCCCGGTGGGCCTGTCGCCCGCCACCCGCAGCCCAAGGGTCGGAAGCCAGCCCTACGGCGCGAAATACCCTGGATTCTGCGCGGATTCCAAGGGCGTCTAAGCTGCTGATTTGCGATCTATTTCAAAAGGGCCGAGTTTTGACACAGGACAGGCTTCGGGGCAAGCGTCTCAGGCTCTCGGACGACGAGCGGCGCAGGCTCGCCGTCAAGGCCCAGGCTTTGGGCCGCGAGGCGCTGGCCCAGATTGCGTCCGTTGCCACACCCGCTACGCTTCTGCGTTGGTACCGCTGCCTCATCGCAGCCAAGTACGATGGCAGCAAGAACCGGAGCCCAGGCCGACCTCCGACGGCGAAGGACATCCGTGAGCTCATTGTGCGCGTGGCGCAGGAGAACCCGACGTGGGGATATACGCGCCTGCGAGGCGCACTCAAGAACCTAGGACATGAGAACTCGGACGCAACACTATCAAGAGGATCCTCGCCGAGCACGGTATCGCGCCTGCCCCGGAGCGGGGCAAGAGCATGTCGTGGAGCACCTTCATCAAGGCTCATTGGGGCGCCATCGCTGCGACAGACCTGTTCACCGTCGAGGTTGTGAACCCGTCCTGTGCCAAAACTCGGCCCTTTTGAAATAGCCCATAAATCAGCAACTTAGTGTCTGTGTTTGCGGCCGTGCCAAGGGCCGAGCGCGAACAAACGACGAGATCATGCAGACATGGTCCCGGGAGACCGGAGACCGATCAAGTTCGGGGCGCGCGGATGAATAAATAGAAGACACAGGTGCAGATGGCTAAACAGCCTGGAGGGCGTAAGTGGCCAGCCCGATCGCCACCACATAGTCCTTGTCCCCAACGACTTCGAGCCGGCAGGTGGCGAGCGTGCGTCCCTTGCGGAAGACCTCTCCGATGGCGAGCAGGTCTCCCTGGACTCCCGCTAGCAAGTTCATCTTGAACTCCACCGTCTTGACCGTGGAGCCCGGCGAGACCGAACCCACCGCGAAGTTACCCGCCGTGTCGGCCAGCAGACCGGTGAGACCCCCGTGGATGACGCCATGCTTTTCTTCGAACTCGGCCCGAAACGGCAAACGCACGCGCGCCACGCCGTTCTCGCAATAGCCGAGTGTCATGTCCAGGTAGCGGCTGATCGGAGCCGCCTCGAAGAGTTGTTTGAGTTTTTTGAGATGCGCGGAACGTTCCGTCGTTTCACCCACTCGCTGGTGGCGGACACCTTCGGACAGAGAAACCGGCACCAGCTTGGGCTCATTGCGGGGAGCCGAAAGAGGCCGTGCGGCGGCTTTCTTGCTAGCAGGCCTCGAAAGGACGCCTCTCTTCCCTGGTCCTTCTTTCATATCGAGACACGCTCCACGATGTTGCGAGTGACGTGCTGTCTACGCCGGTCATCGATCTGTGTGGCCCGGGGATCGGAGTGTCTCGGCCAGGTACTGCACGTCCTCCAAGGGTACGTTCTGGCTGAGTATATCCGTGATCCCTATCACGCGGACGCACAAAAGGGAGATTCTATGTGCCCCGGCTCAAGAAACTCCTTGCTCCACCGCTAATACAGATTCGATGGTATCCCGTCCTGTGCCAAAACTCGGCCCTTTTGAAATAGGCCATAAATCAGCAGCTTAGTGTCTGTGTTTGCGCCGGGGCCAAGGGCCGTAGGCTTTACAATCGTCTGGCCCGAGGGTGTTATCTTCAGCTCCATGATGACGTACCACGTGCAATTCCTACTGCTCGTTCTAGCTGGCTGGGTCAACCGCCAGCAGCAGGATGTGATCGACTACCTGCAAGAGGAGAACCGTGTGCTCCGAGCCGGGCTTCGGGGCAAGCGTCTCAGTCTCTCGGACGACGACCGGCGCAGGCTCGCGGTCAAGGCCCAGGCTTTGGGCCGCGAGGCGCTGGCCCAGATTGCGTCGGTTGCCACACCCGCTACGCTTGTGCGCTGGTACCGCCACCTCATCGCAGCCAAGTACGATGGCAGCAAGAACCGGAGCCCAGGCCGACCTCCGACGGCGAAGGACATCCGTGAGCTCATTGTGCGCGTGGCGCGGGAGAACCCGACGTGGGGATATACGCGCCTGCGAGGCGCACTCAAGAACCTCGGACATGAACTCGGACGCAACACCATCAAGAGGCTCCTCGCCGAGCACGGTATCGCGCCGGCTCCGGGGCAGGAGCATGTCGTGGAGCACCTTCATCAAGGCTCATTGGGGTGCCATCGCTGCGACAGACCTGTTCCCCGTCGAGGTGGTGAACCCGTTCGGGCTCGTCCGCTACCATGTCCTGTTTGTCATCGATATCGCCACTCGCTGCGTGTGCATCGGTGGGATAACGTCGGACCCCAACGGGGAGTGGATGAAGCAGGTGGCAAGAAACCTCACGGACATGTGGGATGGTTTCCTCCTTGGCAAGCGATACCTCATCCACGACCGGGACCCGCTATTCACCGAGGCGGTACGTGGGCTGTTGAGAGATTCAGGCGTGAAGCCCCTTCGCCTTCCCGCTAATAGTCCGAATCTGAACGCATATGCGGAAAGATTCGTTCTCTCCATACGTCGAGAGTGTCTCGACCGCTTCGTACCTCTCAGTGAGCGACACCTGCGCACAGCGGTAACCGAATACGTAGTGCACTATCACACAGAACGGAACCACCAAGGTCTCGGCAACGAGCTCCTCACACCTCTGCCGGCAAGCGCGAATGACACTAGCCCCATCGTGTCGCGAGAGCGACTTGGGGGCATTCTCAACTACTACTGCCGTGCCGCGTAGATTGTCGCCGGCGACGGTAGCCCCTCGGCGGGCTCGACAGGCGTAGCGTGGAAACAGCTTCAGGAACACGCTTCGATATTCGCTCTCGACTAGGAGGTCATCTGCATGGTGACGACCCGCCTGCCCAAGACGATTGTAAAGCCCACGGCCCTTGGCCGAGTCAAGCCCATTCTTAGTTGAAACTCTCCACGGCTCACGTTTAAGCGACCTTCTTCTTCGATACGGTTGATGTCTTCGCCTCGATCTTCAGTTCCCGCTTGAGAGCTTCGCGAAGCTTGGGAAGATGGCGGTAGCCCACCACCTTCCTCAAGCGCGGTTCGATGTCTACGAGCGCCGTTGCCAACCAGCGCTGGCGTTTGGGCTTGATCCGGTTTCGTAGACGGTTTAGTTAAGCTGGCGAAGTCCTCATCCGTCGTTCAAACTCGGCCGGACTGACCTGGCCGAGGGTCGAGTGTCGTCGTCTCTGGTTGTAGAATACCTCGATGAAGTCGAAGAGGGCCATCTTGGCCTCGCCGCAACTGAGGAAATGCTCCCCAAGCTCGTGCTTGACCGTGGAGAACCAGCTCTCGATGACGGCGTTGTCGTAGCAGTTGCCCCGTCGGCTCATGCTCCCGGTCATGCCATGCGTCTCAAGGAGACGTTGGTAGTCTTTGCTGGCATACGGACTGCCCTGATCGGAGTGATGCAAGAGCCCCGCGGCCGGTTGGCGACGTTTCAGTGCCATCCGCAACGCCTTGATAACCAGGTGACGGTCGTTAATAGCACTTACGGCCCATCCAACGAGGAATCGCGAGTAGAGGTCGAGGAGCGCCGCGAGATAAAGCTTCCCGCCGCTGCCGATCACGAACTCGGTCGTGTCCCCGACCCACCGTTGGTTCGGCGCATCGGCGACGAAGTCTTGCCCGAGCACATTGGCCGCGACGGGCTGGCCATGACCGCTTACCGTCGTGCGCTTGAAGCGTTTGCGTACTCGAGCAATGAGGCCTTCTGCCTGTTTCAACCGAATCACCCGCTTCCCGACTCACTCGATACCCCTGCTCGTGCAGGTCGTGATAAATCCGCGGACTCCCATAGGTGCGGCGACTCGCCTCATGGGAGGCACGAATCAACACGCGCAACTGGCGGTCCCGGCGCGCGTGGGCCGACGACGGCCGACGTACCCAGGCATAAAAGCCACTCCGAGAGACGTTGAGAATCTGACACAGGTGAACGACCGGTACGGTGGCCTTCTCCGCCTGGATGAACGCGAATCTTACTCGCTCTCCTTCGCGAAGAAGGCCGCGGCTTTTTTTAAAACGTCGCGCTCCACCCGCAACCGCCGATTCTCTTTGCGGAGCCGCCGAAGCTCCTCGCGTTCCACGCCCGTCAAGCCCGTCCGGCCCTTCGTCCGATCGGCCCGGGCCTGACGGACCCAGTTGCGAAACGCCGATTCGGTGAGGTCAAGCTCCCGGGCCACCCGACCCACGCTCTGGCCCTCATCAAGCACCAGCCGGACCGCGCCTGCCTTAAACTCGTCATCAAACTCCCGGCGGGGTCGCCGGGGCTGCGTTGTCTTTGCCATTGTGGACATCGTATCCGCCTTTCAGAAAGTGTCCACGAAACTGGATCAAGCCCACGTTGGCTCGAGTTCTTCCAGTGGTCGACCTTCGCGCAGCGTTCCTCGACGAGAGCATTGACGGACTCAAGGCAGTTCGTCGTCTTGAACGAACGGCCCAGCACCGCGTGCACGCCGAGTCGATGCAACGTCAGCGTCTCCTCGAGGCCTTCCTCCAGGCTGCCAGCTGCGGATTGGTTCCGCTCTTCTAACTCACCGTGGAGTTGCTCGAGCGCAGTGAGGTCCTCTTGGTGCTTCCGCCATTAAGTGTTGGTGAGATGACACTAAGACTTTACGCTGCATTAAGTTACAGCCAAAATAGCGCTCACGACCTTCGCCGCGCGCTAAATGGAGCTTAAGCGCCTCTTTTGCAAAGGGATACGTACACATCACCAACAGCAAACAGCGCAAGCACCTGCTAACCAACGGCACCGGCTTCTTCCTTGAGCGCAACTAGCGTTTGTTCCTGGTGGAAAGTGAGCTCGGGGTTTACTCCACCTCAATGGTGACTCGCTCAATCCTCCCGGTAAACGCAAACGGGGGTTCGTAGGTCCAGCTTACCGGTGAGCCCCAATCCTCACCGACGTCTAAGGTCTCGTCATACGTGAAGAGCGTCGGCACGGTCTTGTCGATTCGGCCTTCGGCTACCTGATTGCCGTTGACGGATAGGGTGCCCGTGCCGCCCTTACCTCGGCCGCCACCGTCGTAAGCGAAGTCGAACCGGAGCGTAGACTCCCCCACCGGTAAGGGGTCTGAAGAAGCGATGGTGTAGCGCTCCAAGGCGAACCAGTTGTAGACGAACGTCGGTTTCCCCTCTTGCACCATGAGCACGAAGCCGGCCGCCGAGCCACCGAGGGTCACGATGACTCCTTCTGTCATTCGCTCTCCGGTCTCGACCTCAGCGGCAATAGAAAACGAGCGATTCTTGATGTCGATCACGCCCTGCTCTGGCAAGCGAGAGATGCCGGGCCCGTAGACGACTTTGTTCCCGGTCGTGAGTTGAGGACCTTGTCGGGCTGCGAGGAGCGCCGCCATATTGTCCCGTAGCGGATACACCTGGTGTTTTTTGGCTTCGTGGTCGAAGAGTCGCTTCATCTCCTCAAGTTTTCTTGGATAGGTCGCAGCGACGTTATTCGACTGACCAAAGTCCTCCTCAAGGTAGTAGAGTTCCCACTCGTCGTTTGCAAACTCCCCCGGGCTCCCCAAACTGCTTCCGGTAAAGCCGTGGCGGGTTCCCGCCCACCATCCATCTTGGTATATGGCGCGCGTGCCGATCGATTCGAAATATTGGGTTGTCCGCCGGCTCGGGGCATCTCGGTCGTCGGAGGTATAGATCATGCTGACGCCTTCGATCGGCTTTTGCTGGATGCCGTTAACCGTTTCGGGCTCCGGCAGGCCGGAAGCCTCGAGGATGGTCGGTACGATATCGATGAGATGATGGAACTGCGTACGGAGGCCGCCTTTGTCCTTGATGCGGGCAGGCCAAGAGATGACCATGCCGCTCCTGACGCCGCCTAAATGAGAGGCCACGGGTTTACCCCACATGAATGGTGAGCTCGTGGCATAGGCCCACATGGCGGGCATGGAGCCATAGGAGCGAGGTCCACCGAGTTCCTCTATGTCTTCAAGCATTTTCTCCAACGGATAGGTGACGCCGTTGGTGAACGCGGACTTGTTGTCGCTACCTTGAAGTCCACCTTCCGGAGTGGGGCCGTTGTCACCGGAAATATAGATGATGAGCGTGTTGTCCCTCTCACCGAGCTCCTCGATGGCCGCGACAATGCGACCGACCTGGAAATCGGTATGCTCGAAAGCACCAGAGACCACCTCCATCCACCTGGCACCGACTTTTTTCTCGGTCTCGGTGAGCTCGTCCCAGTGCGGCAAAATCTCTTCCGGCCACGGGCTGAGGTTCGTGTCAGGCGGTACGACGCCTAACTCGATCTGCCTCGCTAGCGTTTGCTTTCGGAGCTCGTCGTAGCCGTCGTCAAACTTCCCTTTGTACTTGGCGATGAAGCGTTTGGGCGCGGCAACCGGGGGCTTGTTGGCCGCAGGGGCCCAGTAGGCAAACCATGGTTTATCGGGATAAACGGTATTCTGTTGACGAATCCACCGTATCGCCTTATCCGCCATGTCGGCCTCGAAGTGATACCCCTCGTCGGGCGTCTTCGCCGGACGGACCGGCGTGGTGTTCTCCCAAATTGACGTGTACCAACTGTTGGCGCCAGCACCGAAGAAACCGTAGTAGTAGTCGAATCCGAAGCTCGTCGGCCATCGGTCGAAAGGTCCCACCGGCGTGACCTCGTAGACTGGCGTGAGGTGTGATTTGCCGAACCAAGCTGTGGCATAGCCGTTTTGACGCAGAATCTCGCCGATGGTCGCCGCGCTTTTCGGAATGATGGCGTTGTAGCCTGGATGGTCGCTCGCGGTTTCGGGTGTGAAGCCCATTCCGACCGAGTGAGCATTCCTCCCGGTGAGGAGCGCGGCGCGGGATGCCGCACAGACGGCGCTGGTGTGAAAGTGGTTGTAACGGAGCCCTTCATTCGCGAGGCGATCGAGGGTTGGTGTTTCGACCGGCCCGCCGAAGGTAGCTGGCTGGCCGAAGCCGACATCATCCCCCATAACCAGGAGGATGTGGGGAGCCCCCTCAGGCGCCCGGAAAGGCTTATCGGGAGGAGGTAAGACCGTGCGGTCGGCGTTTTCTGGAGGACTGCAGGCGGTGAGGGTCAGGAAGAGGACGGTTGGGAAGAAGGTACTCGTGCTGATGCTCACGATAAGGGGAATCGTAACAAATCCTCGTGGCTAAAGAGCGTGAAGGAAGGATTCAAGAAGGCCCGGGACAGCTCAAAGCGACCAGAGCAGGCATGTTTCCGCTACACTCCTTGTGATCCGCAAAAAAGAAGTCGCGTATGGACGGGCAGACAGCTATGAGAGGAAGGTCCTGCGAACTCATGCCTGGGTGGAAATTCTGCACACTGTCGCCGCCGGGCCACCGACACAGTAATGTGTTGGATAAAGAACGCGTTGTTGGTCGCGAGAAGCTAGGTCAGTCAGGCGACGCTCGACCACCGGTAATCGTGATGGAGCCCCCCGTGAGGTCAAAATACTCATGCGGCTTCCCGATGGTAGAAACGTAGCAACCCGCCAAGCCGTTCACGGGAGCGCACCTTGCGCTCGGACTGAGGTAACTGGTCGCTGGCTGGGAACAGCAGCAGATTCTCCTTGCCTTGATGATTCCCGTCATGTCCGAAAACGCGAACGGAGCCGCAATCTCGAATCTTAGAGGCGTTCTTGAAACTCGCGGAGACCTGCCGATGCGGCACGGGGTCTGCGATAGGCGAGGCCGAGCAGAAGCTCTCCTCCAAACCATCCGTTCCGTCCAGCTTGCGCTGTGATCCGCAAAAAAGAAGATCCGTCAGAAGCAGCCGACCATAGCAGGTCCAAAACGCGCAACCAACGCCGGATAGACTTTTTGCAGAGCACACGCGCCTGTCCGCCATCGAACACCTCAATGTCAGGAGTCTACACTACTCGAAGAGTGCTTCTGCCATCCAGTGTTACTACGCCGCTAGAGGCATTTGAATGCTAGCGTCAGTTGGCCTGGGTGCGCCGGCGAACGCCATCGCGTCTAATAAAGACGTCGGCGTTGGCCGCAGATTCCAACCGGCCCCACCCGAGGGGGTGGCGGCTTCGCCTTCTAGGCCACCCTGCGACAACGCGGCATCGCAGAGTGAGCCGGGGTCAGGGCGGTGCAGATCAGCCGTTCGAGGCTGCGTGACTTGAATTACCTGTCTCTTCCATAAACTCGAGCTGCATGAGATTGGCGCGAGCGGTGTGCCTTCTATTTATTCATCCGCGCGCACCGAACTTGATTAATCTCTGGTCTGCCGGCACCATGCCGGCATGATTTCGTCGTTTGTTCGCGCTCTCATCTCTTATGATCCGCAAAAAAGAAGATCGCGAATTGACGGGCAGACAGCCATGGGAGTTGAGGTCCTGCGAACTCGTGTTCGCCTCGGTGGAGGTTCTGCACTCTGTCGCTGCCGGGCCACCGACGCAATAACGTGCTTCAGAAAGAACGCGTTGTTCCCCGCGAGAACCTAGCTCCGTCAGACGACGCGTGCCAACCGGTAATCGTGATGGAGCCCACCAAGGACCGGCCTCGAGGCAACGGCGCGCTGGGCGGGTAATTGATGTCGGTGCTGGTCCGGTTTCATCGGAAGCTCGACACAGGGGGTGGGAAGGCTTGGGCCGAGCGATGAATGCGGTCTCGCCCGATTGTAGTAGTCACGCCATTCGGTCAAGAGTCGGCAGAGATGTTCCTCCGACAGCGGTATCAGAAAATCCAAGCACTCCCGGCGTGTGGTGCCGATGAGTCTCTCACAATAGGCATTCGCCTGCGGTGCTCTGCGCGGCGTCCTCAACGGCCGAACACCCATCCCCCGGACGGAGCGGCGGAGGTCTGCTGAGAACTTCCCATCGCGGTCCACGATGACGAATCGATAGTCGTGCTCGCACCCAATCGCCTCCCGGAAACTGTTGCAGCGTCCCGTCCTGTGCCAAAACTCGGGCTTTTTGAAATAGCCTATAAATCAGCAGCTTGGTGTCTGTGTTTGCGACCGGGCCCTTAGCTCCTGGAAACAAGATTTCAACCCTTGACGAGCTTGAGCGCCCTCTTGGCAAGCACGGTCACGACCCCGGCATAAAGAGAGGTACTGACCTGATCGACGATGGCGTCCAGGGAACCGCCAATCACTTGGATGTGACTCAGTACGTCCGCACCTGCAGTAGCGCCGACTGCAAGAGTCAATACCAAGTAGGCTGTCGCGTCCTCAGCGTCGATCGCCAAACCGCCATACACCAAGCCCAGAACAACCAGTGCGAGGGCCACGATCCCAGCGGGAACTGCCTCAGCGGCCAAGCCCTGCACAATCGCCAATAGCCAGATGAGGCCAACAATGATTCTGATTGCCATTTTTATCTCCTAGAATAGTTGCGTGTGATGGCCCGCTCCGTCGGCCAGCCGTAACAGTCACGGACAGGGTAACAGGGCCGCCGGAATTGTACCAATACGGTGCCTTGGTGCACAACTCGCGATCTCGGTCCACAATTGTCCTGTACTCGCGGATACGAGGTTCCCCATGAGCATTTTCAAACGCACTCAGCGGGAAGTATGTGAAGAAGGCCTATCGCGTGAGGAATTGGCGTGAATATGAGGCGGGTCTACGCAACCGCGGGAGCCTGACCGTCTGGATCTCGCTCACCGCCGGCAAGCTTGTGAACTGGGACGCGCCCCCGGCCAAGGAGGAGGAAACCGGGCCGTCAACGCAAGTACTCGAACCACGCCATCGAGACGGCTGTCACCCTGGGCATGGTGTTTCATCTGTCATCTAGGCAGAGCGAGGGATTGCTGCGGTCGTTGTTCGCTCTGATGAAGCTAGACAATGATGTGCCCGATCACACCACGATCTCGAGGCGCAAGCCGAAGCTGGGTAAGGTCCCCTTCTACCAAATCAAGCAGAAGACGCCGTTGCACATCTTGTTCGACAGCAGCGGTCTCGCTGTCCACGCCGGCCAGCTGCGCAGAGCACAAAAGAGCAGGGACTATCGCAAGCTCCATCTGTGTGTCGACGAGCAGAGTGGCGAAGTCGTCGCCGGCGAGCTGACGAGCAAAAGAGCCCGCGATTCATCGCGGGTTGCATCGCTTGTCGGACAGATCGACAGTCCCATCTCATCGGCCAGAGCTGACACCGCATACGACGCCGGCGGCGTCTATGAGGCAATCGAGAATCACAGCGCTCATCGCTCGCCGAGGGTGCTGATACCGCCGCGCAAGGGCGCCCTGCTCGCATCGGGGCCGGCGAGCAGCCGACAGCGCAATCGCAACATTGCAGCACAAGCTCGGCTCGGCAAACGAAAGTGGCACACAGAATCGGGCTACAGCAAACGGAGCAAAGTCGAGACAACGTTCCATCGCTACAAGGCTATCGTGGGCTCAGCGATGCGAGCGAGAGGGTTGGCGGCACAGAGAGGTGAGGCAAGGATCGGGTGCAAGATTCTCAACACCATGACGGTGCTCGGGATGCCTGATAGCGAGATGATCGGATGATGGGAGTCGGGGCCAAGCGAGCTCTCGGCCTCTATCGGAGTTGTGCACCAAGGCAGTAGAACGGTCGCAAACTCGATCCAATAGAGCACCGCCGAGGCCGCCGGCGGGAGATTGGGCAGGGTTTCGATCGAGAACGTGATGAGCGAGACGACGATGAGAGCGGAGACAACCCTATCGAACCAGCGCCCCGCCCGCGTGTCGGATTGCTCGACGATACGTTTGAGGCTCATCGCGCCATCTTACTATGCGCCGGTGAGGCACAGTGAGGGATGGGTCGAAGCTTGACGGCACGATGTAGAAAGCAATCCACCGCGACGCCGCTTGGCACATAGGGCACCAGTACCCTGGGGATAATGCAGCGTAAAGTGTTAGCGTCATCTCACCAACACTTTAATGGCGGAAGCACCCGCAACAGCACCCAAAACTCGCGGTCGACATTCGAGAGCCGCGGCCGTTTCACCGAACGGTGGAGCACGGCGAGCTGCTGGCGAAGAGCGACATTCTCGAGAGCCAGCTCGCGACGAGCCTTGAAGGCAGAGACGAGAGCGCGAACAAACGACGAAATCATGCCGGCATAGTGCTGGCAGACCGGAGACTAATCAAGTTCGGTGCGCGCGGATGAATGAATAGAAGGCACAAGCACTCGGGTGTGTAGAGTGCTAATATGTTGAGGTTGATGAATTACAAATGCCACTCGCCCATTGGGATCCCGTGCGTGAGCTTCTTGCGCCTCAAGAACGGATGAACCGGCGAATCGATCAGACGCTGTCGCGCACGCGCTCCGAGGGAGAGCTGTCGACCACTGGGGCATGGTCCCCCGCTGTGGATCTCTACGAAACCGAAAAGAGCTTTGTTCTCATCGTTTGCATGGAACCTACGGCCTGTTCCATTGCACGTTCGAGCTCCCGACAAGCATCGATACGGACAAAGTAAAGGCCGATTTCAAGAAGGGCATTCTGACGGTGACCATGCCGAAGAAGGCGAGCGAGAAAGGCCGTCAGATTCTCATCAGTGGTTGACCGCCGTTTTGGGAGTTCGACCCCGACGGCCGGTCCTAGATAACAAGGAGGAATAATCGAGAAATGAAGATCAAACCGATAAAGGACAACATTGTCGTGAAGCGGATCGAGGAGATAGACGAGAAGAAAGTCGGATCCATCATCATTCCCGACACGGCGAAGGAAAAGCCGATGACGGCCGAAGTCATAGCCATCGGATCGGGCCGGACTTTGAATGACGGAAAGAAGGTTGCGCTCGAGGTGAAGGTGGGCGACAAAGTGCTCATCGGCAAATACTCGGGCTCGGAAGTGAAACTGGACGGAACTGAGTACCTCATCCTCAAAGAGGACGAAGTACTCGGCATCGTGGAATAGCTTGGAGGTATTGTAAGAAATGGCAAAGCAGATTGTTTATCATGAGGAAGCACGGCAGGGGATTCTCCGCGGTGTCAACCAGCTCGCGACCGCGGTGCGCGTGACCCTCGGCCCCATGGGCCGAAACGTCGTTCTCGAGAAGAAGTTCGGCTCGCCTGTCGTCACCAAGGACGGCGTCACCGTCGCCAAGGAGGTCGAGCTCGAGGACGCCATCGAGAACCTGGGCGCCAAGATGGTGCGCGAGGTCGCATCCAAGACCTCCGACGTGGCCGGTGACGGCACCACCACGGCGACCGTCTTGGCACAGTCTATTTTCCGCGAGGGGCTCAAGAACGTTGCCGCCGGCAGCAATCCCATGGAGCTCAAGCGGGGCATCGACACCGCCGTCGAAGCGATGGTCGGCGAGATCCAAAAGATCTCGAAACCGGTCCGGGGCGAGATGATCGGGCAGGTCGGGACTATCTCCGCCAACGGTGACGATACCATCGGCAGCATCATCGCGGAGGCGATGGAGAAGGTCGGCAAGGATGGCGTCATCCAGGTGGAAGAGGCGCGCACACTTGAGACGAGCCTCGACATCGTCGAGGGGATGCAGTTTGACCGCGGCTACCTCTCCCCCTACTTCGTGACCGACTCCGAGCGGATGGAGTGTGTGCTCGAAGACTGTCTCGTCCTCGTTCACGAGAAGAAGATTTCCAACATGAAGGATCTCCTCCCCGTGCTCGAGAAGGTGGCCCAGTCCGGCAAGCCGCTGGTCATCGTAGCCGAGGACATCGAGGGCGAGGCGCTAGCAACGCTCGTCGTCAACAAGCTCCGTGGCACACTGAAGGGCGTCGCCATCAAGGCTCCTGGCTTCGGTGACCGCCGCAAGGCAATGATGGAGGACATCGCGATCCTCACCGGTGGCAAGGCGATCTTCGAGGACCTCGGCATCAAGCTCGAGAGCCTGCAGATGCAGGACCTCGGCAAGGCCAAGAAGATCATCGTCACCAAGGAAGACACCACCATCGTCGAAGGTTCCGGGAAGCAGTCGGACATCGAGGGCCGCATCAAACAGATCCGCACCCAGGTCGAAGAGACGACGTCGGACTACGATCGCGAGAAGCTCCAGGAGCGTCTCGCGAAGCTCGTCGGCGGCGTGGCTCTGATCAAGGTCGGCGCTGCGACCGAGACCGAGATGAAAGAGAAGAAGGCCCGTGTCGAGGATGCGATGCACGCCACCAAGGCAGCCGCCGAGGAAGGCATCGTTACCGGAGGCGGTGTCGCTCTCCTTCGCGCCAGCGAGGTTCTCAAGAGGCTCCAGAAGGACGAGCGCCTCGGCGATGACGTCCGCATCGGTGTGGGTATTGTCGGGCGCGCGATCGAAGAACCCATGCGCTGGATCGCCCAGAACGCCGGAGAGGAAGGCTCGATCGTCGTCAACAAGGTGAAGGAGCTCGAGGGCGAGCAGGGCTACAACGCGGCCAAGGACAAGTACGAGAACCTGGTGGAAGCGGGAGTCATCGATCCCACCAAGGTTGTTCGCTATGCGCTCCAGAACGCGTCCTCCATCGCGGGGCTCATGCTCACCACCGAGGCTCTAGTCTCGGAGCTGCCTGAGAAGGAAGACAAGAAGGGCGGCGGCGCGCCCGGTGGTATGTCGGGGATGGAAGGTATGGGCGACTACTAGGCTACACACTTCCCGAGAGCCCGGGTCGCTCACGCGGCCCGGGCTTTTTTCGTGTCCGAAAACGCGAACGGAACCGCAAGCTCGAATCCTAGAGGCGTTCTCGAAATTCGCGGAGAGTAGCCGACGCGGCACTGGCTCTGCTATAGGCGACCCGTGCTGTTCGCACGATCCTTCTGGAGTGGGGAGAGCGAACGTTCGACGCGTCTGTAAATACCGGGGGCATTCAAGGGCGTCGTGTCCAAAAACACAAACGAATTCAAGACCCTTGCGCCGGGACGTTTCGGATTCGAGGTGTCTGCGCTTGGTTCGCCAATGGAAGCTAGAATCCCCAGTCATGAGCACGCCGATGCAGCCCTTGACATGGTTGGTGGTCGCCATCGCTGGTTGGATCCAGCGTGACCAACAGCGCGGCTTCCATTTCACAGGCACCAAGGGCAAGCCTTCGCCAAAGCGCGGGCGGGACAGAGTTTCGTTGTGACCACGGGGACCGGCTCGGGCAAATCCCTCTGTTTTTTCGTTCCGATCGTGGATGCCATCATCCGTGCACGGAAGGCCGGTTATGGGCCAAGGACACGCGCGATCATCGTATACCCGATGAACGCACTCGCTAACAGCCAGGTCAAGGAAATCAACAGATTCATCGACCAGTCGGGCCTTTCGGAGAACCTCAAGCCGGTGGTCCGGCGTTACACCGGGCAGGAGAACCAGGAGGAACGCCAGCGGGTCGCAGACAACCCGCCGGACATTCTCCTGACCAACTTCATGATGGCGGAGCTTCTGCTGACTCGGCAGGACCCCGTCCTGTGCCAAAACTCGGCCCTTTTGAAATAGACCATAAATCAGCAGCTTAGCGACTGGGCCAAGGGCCCCCTAGGCTGAGCTACCCTCAGAAGGTGTGGAAATAAAGTAAAGGCGGAGTAACCTTCCGCGTCACGAAACACGGCGTGAAGGGGCCAACGGAAGGAGACACCGCCATGAAGGAAAAGACCACAAGACGACGGAGCTCGTCAAGGGTGGCTTGGGAGTCGCTGGAGAAGTGGGCGAGGCTCGAGATCCAGGATTGGGTGCAGGAGCTGATGGTAGCCGAAGTCACGGAGCTTCTCGGGCGTGAGAAATCGGAGAGACGGAAGCCCGTGGACACAACGGCGGGCTATCGAAATGGATACGGTAAGCCTCGGAAGCTGACGATGAGCGTGGGCACAGTGACGGTTCGCCGGCCGAGAGTAGGGGACGTGGAGGAGAGGTTCGAAAGTCGAGTGCTTCCGCTGTTCAAGCGTCGGAGCGAAACGGTGAGCGAGTTGATTCCGGAGCTGTACCTGCATGGACTAGCTCACGGAGATTTCGATCTGGCGCTCCGCGGGCTTCTAGGGGAGGACGCTCCACTTTCTTCCAGCACGGTGTCGCGGCTGAAACAGAAATGGCAGGGAGAGTACGAGCAGTGGCTAGCTCGCCCACTGGACGAACTCGAGCTCGTGTCCCTGTGGGTAGATGGCGTGTACGTGAAGGCCGGCCTTGAGAAGGACAAGGCGGCGGTGCTAGTTGCGGTTGGTGGCCTGTCCGACGGGACGAAAATCGTCCTGACGCTGGAGGCCGGGCATCGAGAATCCGAAGCGTCATGGTCGTCGCTGCTACGGAGACTGAAGAAGCGCGGTCTGAGATGTCCCCGTTTGGTGATCGGTGACGGTCATCTCGACATCTGGGCCGCGACCCGAAACGTATTTCCAGAAGCTGAGGAGCAGCGGTGCTGGAACCACCGAATCCTCAACGTACTGGACCGGATTCCGAAAAGGGACCAGGCGCAGGCCAAGCCGCTGTTGACGGCGATCCCCTACCCCACCAGCCTGCAGGAGTGCGAGACGAAGAAGGCCAAGTTCCAGGATTGGTGCTTGCGCAAGGGTCTTCCGGGGGCCGCGCACGTGCTCGACGAGGACTGGGAGCGGATGGTCAGCTTCTATTCCTTTCCCAAGCCTCACTGGCAACACCTTCGCACGAGCAACGTCGTGGAGTCACCGTTCGCTGCACTGAGATTGAGAACGGATGCGGCCAAAAGGTTCAAGAAAGTCGAGTCCGCCACTGCGACAATCTTCAAACTGCTTCTGGTTGCGGAGAAGAATTTTCGCCGGCTCAACGCACCGGAGCTGATGCGAGAGGTTCACCTGGGCGTTCGATTTGAAGATGGAGACAGGGTAACGGAGTCGTCGAAGGTTGCTGCTGCCTGAACTTTTTTACACACCTATTGACAAGAGCTCCAATCTATCCCTGGATTCGCGTATCCAGACACATGAACTCTGAGGTCCGATGGGCGAGAGGGGAAAATGGATATGTCAACCCTGAAAAAGTAATCCAGTTGATTGACAATAGAACATCGATAGTCTGCCTCTCTCATGTTGAGTATGGGGGCGGCCAGCTCTATGATCTGGCACTCATGGCTGATAAAGCTCACGCTCATGGTGCCTTGCTCGTCATAGACGCCACCCAATCTGCGGGTGCGGTTCCGGTAGACGTCACGACTTCGGAGGTTGATGCGCTAGTCAGCTCGGCCTACAAGTGGCTTTGCGGGCCATTCGGAGTTGCAGTCATGTATCTAGCACCCAATTTACAGAATAAATTGGAACCTGGTTTGGTCGGCTGGCGGAGTCATAAAGACATGTGGGATTTTCAGGCAGACCGGTTGGAATACCCAGATACGGCCAAGCGATTTGAGTTTAGCACCATGGCCTACGGCTCTCCTCTTGGCTTGGCACGCTCCATTGAATGCCTTCTAAAAGTAGGGGTGGAAAGAATCTTCGAGCACAACAAGCATCTATCTTTTCTGCTTATTCAGGGGTTAGAGGAGCGAAACGCGGAAATTATCTCACCAAAGGAATGACGAAGAACGGTCATCCATAGTTGCCGCTCGCTTCCCAGGAAAAAGTTCATCTGAAATTGCTAGACAACTCAATGAAGCAAAAGTGATGGTCTCAGCCAGAAAGGACTTCATAAGATTCTCGCCCCATCTCTATAATGAAGCCGAGGATATTCAGAAGGCTTTAGAGGAGATCGACAGAATCTTGATGTGAACAGACTAAAACTCAATGATTCGAAAAATACACAGACAGACTCAATTTCTCAAGAAAGGAGGAAAAAAAATGTTGAGACATCGTTTAGTTATGTTTTTCGCTGTCCTGATTGTGATAATCGCTTCCGCTGCAAATCCTGGCACGGCCATAGGTTCTAACAGCGGCGAAGAGAAATTTGACGTCCTTATTGAAAATGCAAAGATTGTCGACGGAACAGGAAATCCCTGGTTTCGAGGAGACATCGGAATTTCAAAAGACACCATCATGGCTATAGGACACCTTAAAGGAAAAAAGGCAGGCAAAATCATCGATGCCAAAGGAATGGTCGTCTCCCCGGGATTTATCGATCTGCACAGCCACTCCGATGACAGCTTCGATAGTCGAAAGTCGAACGCCAATCTCAGCATTCTTACTCAAGGGGTTACTACGGTTGTGACCGGTAATGACGGAGGCGGTTCATTCGAGATCGCCGAGACCAAAGCGAAGTGGGAGAAACTAGGTATCGGAACCAATGCCATCCTTCTGGTGCCGCACGGCACTGTCCGCGAACATGTCACTGACGAGGCACCCCGGGCCGTTACGGAAAAAGAGCTAGAAAAAATGAAGTCGATTGTCAGGCAGGCAATGGAGGAAGGAGCCTGGGGTTTGGGTACAGGCCTACAGTACCGCCCCGGCCGCTATGCCGATACGGAAGAAGTCATTGCGCTCGGCAAGGTTGTCGCTGAATACGGAGGAGTCTACAACAGCCATCAGCGCCATGAAGGAAAATACATGGTCGAAGCCACTGAGGAAACGATAAGAATCAGCGAAGAGGCCGGCATACCCGGCAATGTGACGCATATTAAGGCGGGGGGGAAGAGCAGTGCTTGGGGATTGATGAAAGAGGCTGTGAAAGTAATCAACGACGCTCGGGCCAAAGGGCTAAGCATCACCGCAGACATGTATTCCTACGCGGAGGCGGGAGGAGGGTCGCTATCATCTGTCTTTAACATTCCCGGCGACATGGAGCCTTTGGCAAGATTGAGGAAAAAAATGAGGGATCGAGACCTGCCAGATGAAGACAGGGAGAAGTTTAGACAGCAGTATAGCGACGAACTGGTAAAAGCACTTTCTGATCCCACGAAGCGGGAGAGAATCAAGAAATTGACCGCCGAAGGATGTCTCGAGTGTTCAAATTACGTAATGATGTTTTACTGGGATTCTTTGTGCATCACAAGAGCCAAGAAGAACACCCATCTGCTCGGCAAGACTCTAGCTGAGGCGGCAGAGGACAGAAAGAGGGAGCAGGTCCTGGACAGTCTGTTCTGGTCAATTTCTCCTCCTGTAGACCCGTTCGATGTGGCCGCAGATCTATACATAGAGGAAAAAGAGGACCTGTATGTCAGCGGGGACTGGATGTCAGAAGATGACATGAAGCATGTAATGAAAGAGGAGTGGCTGATGTTCGCGAGTGATGGATCCGGTCAACCGCTCGACGCAAAACACCCCGTTCATCCCCGCAACTACGGTAACTTCCCCAGAGTTTTCAGAAAATACGTCCGGGAAGAGAAGGTAATAGGCTTGGAAGATGCAGTCAGGAAGATGTCCTCCCTTCCTGCCTCATTCCTCGGACTGAAGGATCGAGGATTGCTATTGGAAGGATACAAGGCCGATGTTGTTATCTTCGACCCGGAAAAAGTCGAGGATAAAGCCACGTTTCTCGACCCTCACCAGTACAGCACGGGGTTCGAATATGTGATTGTCAACGGAAAAATAAGCATAGAAAACGCCGAATATAACAAAACCCTCAACGGGAAAGTTTTACTGTCAACAGAAAACAATTAAGCACCAGCATTCTCGGCTCGCGGAACCACGAAGTTTGCATAAGCCGCTTGGATTGCAAAAAAAGGTCCTTCCGCCTCGCTCGACCGATTGGCCACAGGACGACAGGAAGTGTCCTTACTGGGCGGCCTAGCTCCGGATCTTTTCGAACCAGTGGAGCATCCGCTTCAACACATCGATCCGGTGCTTCTCCTCCTGAGGTTCGTGGGGCTCGCGCGGGTACATCACAAACTCGGTTTCCACACCGTAGCGCTTCAACCCTCGATAGAACTGCTGGCACTGGCCGATCGGGTCGACGGTATCCTTCTCACAACACAGGAGCAACGTAGGAGTCTTAGCGTTTTTGACAAAGGTCATGGGGGAGAATTGGACAAAGAGATGCAGATTTTCATAGGGGGTGCCGAGGTTCCACGTGTCAAGCGGATTGGTCCCAGAGTCCTCGGTGCCGAATTCGCTGGCCAGGTCGGTCATCGGCGCGCCGGAGACGCTGGCCTTGAAGCGGTCAGTCTGCGTCACCGCCCAGGCCCCCATGAAGCCTCCGTAAGACCAACCACCAACTCCCAGACGCTCCGCATCGGCAATCCCTGTCTCAATCAGGTAATCAACCCCGGCCATGACATCCTTGTAGTCGCCCCCGCCCCACTCAAAGCGGTTCAAGAGAACGAATTCGTGACCATAACCGGTTGAACCCCTAATGTTGGGGGTGATCACCGCAAAGCCTCGTCCCGCCAGGAAGCTGCGCCCAGTCGTAGAAACTGTCGGCGTAGTGGAATGTGGGGCCTTGATGAACCAGCACCACCAGAGGCACGCGGGCGCCTTCCCGGTACCCCGCAGGCTTGTAGAGCGCCGCCTCGATCTGTGTCCCATCAAAACTGGGATACCGGATGATCTCCGGCTTCACCAACGTAATGGCGTCCCACTCCTTGTTGAAGGAGGTCACCTTCTCCGCCGGACCCCCGCGCCGCGAGAGCCACAACTCAGGCAGCCGGGTGGCCGTCTCCCCCGCAAAGGCCAGGAAATCGGCCCCCTCCACAAAACTGCCCGGTTGCACCTCAAGCGTTTCCCCCTTGCGCGCCCGCCCTTCTTTGCTAACGCTATAGAAGGTCGTCGAAAACCCCGTCTGCGCCAACACCAGAAGACTCCCGTCCTTGCGCCACTGGAACGCACTGATGGGCCGATCGATCGAAGCACCGGTCAGATTCCGGGAGGGCCCACCAGAAAGAGGCTGGAGGTGAAGATCGTGGGCATCGAACCCATCGTTGCGCGCCCCTAGATAGGCGACGCTTTGCCCGTCGGGAGAAATCTTTGGCGGAACGAATACGGGCCATACGCTCCCAAAAGAGTGGCGCGGATGAGCCACCACCGTCATCTGCCCGCCGTCGGCGGAGATCGAATAGAGCTTCTTCTCCCCCTCCAAATCCCAGTCGGGATGGTCTCTCGCGATCACCAGCAACCGGTTTTCCGGCAGCCACGCCGGACTCCCAACTTCCCACCTCCCTCGCGTCAACTGCTTCACCGCCTCCGTCTCGACCTCGATCACCCATAATTGCGGCCGCTTCTCCGACCGCTCGACCACGTAGGCATCGTCCTTCTCCTTCTCCCGCTTCTCCTCCTCCTCCTTCTTCGCCTCGGAAGCGATAAAAGCAATCCTCTTCCCGTCCGGCGACCACTCGAACTCCTCCACCCCGCTCTTGCCCGTCGTCAACGCCCGCGCCTCGCCCCCCGACAAAGGCAACAAATGAATCTGTGTGGCCTCCTCGCGGTTGGAGAGAAACGCCAGCGTCTTCCCGTTCGGCGACCACCGCGGCGAACGGTCCGGCTTCGGCGAGGTGGTGAAGCGATGCACCTGCTTGCCTGCCACCTCCAATACGTAAATATCCCGGTTCTGCCGGTCCCCCACTGGCGGCTCGGTCACCACGAAGGCCACCCGGCTGCCATCAGGCGACAACTGCAGATCCGACACACGACGCACCTGGATGGCCTGCTCGGGAGTCAGCTCGGCCGCCCCCATCGCCGTGCCCGCCGTGCACAAAAGGAGAAACAGCACCAGCATGATCGTGGGTCTTGTTCTTTCCCTCATCGGTTTTCTCCCTCTCTTATTTCTTGTTCCGTCGGGGATTGTATGCGCCCCGCGCCCGCGTCGGTCAGCATGGCTCAAGACTATTGGCTTGTTCCTTTGTCTCCCCTCTTCAGTGACCGGTCGACTTTCTCGAAAGCGGGAATGCTCTTGGGTGGCTTCTGCCGGAGCTCCTCCACGATGATTTCCACGGCTTTCTCGAGTTGGGGATCCCGCGCCTCGAAGTCGTCCGTCGGGTAGACGTAGACTTCGAAGTCCGGTGTGTGGCCGCTGTTCTCGAGTACGTAGTCTCCATCCGGACTATAAGTGCCCAGGTCCGGTGCCCGCACGAACCCGCCATCCATGAGACGAGGCCCGCCGCCTCCTCCCATGACGCCGCCCCAGGTCCGTGTTCCCACCGTTTTTCCAAGCCCCCGTATCTGGAACTGATAGGGGTAGACATCGCCTCCCGATCCGGCCTCGGCGTTGATGAGCATGACCTTGGGGCCATCGATCATCGAGAACGGAGACTTGAAGGGCCCGCCGTTCCGCGTCACATACCAATGCACTTGTTGCCGGTCCAAGATGTCGAGCTGGTAATCGGGATCGTCACCCCCGTCGTTGAACCGCTCGTCGATGATGACCGCCACCTTGTCCGATTGCGGAAAAAAATATCGGTCGAACTCCCGAAGCGAATCGCGGCCGGTATCGGGCTGATAGATGTAGGCGATCTGACCGCCCGAGAGCTCGTCGACCTTCTTCCGGCTGTCCTCGATCCAAGCCCGCCGGCGAAGGGCCCGTTCACTTTCGAGGGGAACCACCGTCACCACACGGGATGCTTCAAGTCGCGGGGCCCGGCCCACCCGCAGCGTCACCTCTTTGCCGGCGGTCTTCACGAAGAGCGAGTGGATGTTCGTCGGGTAACGAAGGTCATGACCGTTGACTTCGAGAACATAATCGCCCTCCTTGACATCCACCCCTGGAACGATGAGCGGGTTACTTTCTTCACCGCGGTCCCAGTACGAGCCGGTGATGATTTTCTTGATCCGGTAGCGCTCGTTCACGACTTCGTAGTCGGCGCCCAGAAGTCCGCCGGGAACTCGATCCACCTTGGGCATATCGCCCCCGCCCACGCGGATGTGGCTGTTGACGAGCTCCCCCACCATCTGACCAAGCACGTAGTTCAGATCGGATCGGTAACGAACGTCCGAGAGATAGGATTCGTAACGGGTGCGCATCGCTTCCCAGTCGACCCCATGCATATCGTCGTCGTAGAAGAAATCTCTCTCGATCCGCCAACCTTCCAGAAACATCTGTTTCCATTCGGCCCTAGGATCCACGAAGATCTCCATCCCCGAGACGTCCAACTTCCCTGCCCCCGCTTCCGGGCTCCCCCCGGCGGGCACGATCCCCCAATCCTCCTCCGCCGAATAGAGCACCGTCTCACCTTCCGCGGAGACGTCATAGGCACTGACGTTGGTCAAGAAATCGCTCGCCTCGCCCTGCCGCATATCGAAGCGGCGCAGCTTCGGTTTCCCACCGAAGGTTCGTTCCGAGGGTTGCTCGCGGAAGAAGAGCATCCCATCTGCGCCCGTTTTGATATTCGAGTACCGACCCGGTGGTAGCGGCAGTCGAACGATCCGCCCCTCGATACCGCCCCCTTCGATGCGGAAGGGTGTCTTCTCCGTGTCGGGTCCCTGGCCGTCCACCGAGCCTCCGGGCGCGAAAGGATTCGCTACGTCCTTGCGCAGAAGAACGGCAAAGATCTCCCAAGTGACTTCGTTCCGGTGAGCCACCGTCGATAGATCGAGACCGGTGTTGACCTGGCCGACATCCGTGCTTCCCAGAAAAAAGAGGTACCTTCCATCGTGGCTGAACGCCGGCGAGTAAGCGTCCCCCATGCCATCGGTCACCGACATGGTTTCCTCGGATTCGATCGAATGGAGCTTCAAGCTCCGGAAAAGCGTTGAATGCATATCCCCATAGGCCAGCCAACGGCTGTCTGGAGACCACACATAAATATCGCTGCACCCGGTACGGCAATCGATCGGCGTCGGTTTCCGGGTCGTGGTGTCGACATACCATAATCTTTCCGTCTTGTCGGCGTAGGCTATTTTCTGACTATCGGGCGACCACACCGGCCCGGAGAAGAATCCTTGCCCTCCTAAGCCAATCTTGGTGATGGGGTCAGCACCGGATTGATCCGCAACATGAAGGGCATACTCACCGTCAACATCCGAGAAATAAGCGATGGACTTCCCATCCGACGACCAGGCGGGATCTCGCTCTGCGGAGCCCGGTGCCCGTGTCAGGTTTCGGATTTTGCCGGTTTCCGCCGAGACGATGAGCAGATCTCCGTGTGCTTCGAACACCACGTGCGACCCGTCGGGAGAAATGTCCCCCGACCTTATCTCTTCGGAGACGTTCTTGTAACGAGGCGCGGTCTGGACTCGGTCGTCGCGCACGCTCACCGAAATTTTCTGGGCACTCTGGCCTGCGATGTCGTAGACGAACAGGTACCCGCCGCTGGAGTAGACCAGATTGTCACCGGCCCCCGACAAAGAGTCGATATCGGTCATGCCGTTGTCGGCCTGTTCCTCGACCGCGCCGGTTTTGGTGTCATAACGGAAGAGGCTCATGACGTCGTTCCTATCGGACAAGAAGAAGACCGAATCGTCCAGCCACACCGGGAAAGTATCGCTCGCGTTTTCGTGTGGGATCTCCACGTGTGAGTAGTCTTCCAGATCGACCAACCATATCGGCGTCGTTTCGCCCCCTCGATAGCGCTTCCAGGTAAGAAAGGCGTTCCGGTTGGGTGTAAAGGCAAGCTTCTTCCCATCCGGTGAAAAAGCACCCATGAAGGCCTTGTGCATGGGAAACGACTCCGGATAGCCCCCTTCGGCACCGATGGTCAAAAGCTGCGAACGATCGTGATTGCTATACCGCCTGGAGCTGAAAAGAACTTTGGCGCCGTCGGGTGACAGCCTTGGACACGGTCGTCCCCCGGGTGGTAGGTGATGCGTCGCGGCGGGCCCCCTCGGGACGAGATGACGAAGACGTCCATGTTGCCCCGCCGTATTCGGCCGAGAAAGCGATCCACGTGCCGTCCGGTGAGAACTTGAGGCGGGACTCGACACCCGGGTGGGAAGTCAGGCGGGCCGCGTCGCCACCGCTTCTCGGCGCCGTCCACAGGTCGTTTCCGTAAACGAAGACGATCTTTTCGGCGCTGATATCCGGCTGGTGCAGAAAGCGAGTGTCCCCGGCGAAGGCGGCCGAAACGGCGCCAAACAGAAACAATGCGAGCCACAGAATTGTCCCCCTTCATACTGTTCACTCCTGCTAGACAAGTTGCAAGAATTCCATAGGGAATGAGATTGTAATGCGCCCCGTGCTTTGGGATGCAACGGTTGGGCAAGAGTCCATAACAGTCCAAAAGGGGCTTATGAGTGGGTGCCTCGATGTCGTGGAAGTTTCGATGCCCGCGAGAATGTAGGTCGCGGGTGTGGGTAATGGTATAGTGCCGACGAGGTACTGAGCGAGGCCTCCACAATGCTGGCCGCAGTCCGAAAAAACCTCCACCGTAGAGCGCGCGACCGGTCGGAGGCTCACCTGAAACGGTACGTGCTTCTCAACCGACGACCATTGCCGGTGATACCACTTGAGATGCTGGAATATTTCGTTGTGGACGCGGACGCCAGCTACGACTTTGCGAAGTATAGGTCCGTTATAGATCAACACCAGAAAAATCTCTAGTGCGAGGACTATTAGTAATAGGAAAACGAGAGGTAATAGTATGAGAACGAAATACACAAGTATCTGTGCCGCGCTAGTCGGTCTAACGGCGTTGGTCTCCGCTTTTTCCGGTGATTCTTTCCCAACCGCCGTGCAAGCACAGGCGCGCGACTTCGATCTGGTGTTCAGCAACGCTCGGGTTTTGGATCCCGAAACGAATCTGGATGCGATTCGAAATGTCGGTATCTCCGGCGACAAAATCGCTGCTATATCGGATGAATCGCTGACCGGCTCGATCCGCATCGACGCGACAGGGCTGGTTCTGGCACCCGGGTTTATCGATCTTCATTCGCATTCGATGGGCTACGAGACGGCAACCTATCAGGCCATGGACGGCCGAACAACGCGACTGGAGTTGGAACTAGGCGTCTTTCCGGTCAGGTCATGGTACGACTCAAAACAAGGGCAGGAGCTGATCAACTATGGCGCGAGTATCGATCATACGGCGGTCAGACGACACCTTCAGGATCTCGCGGAAGAACGAGAACCCGGCACGCTGGATCCGGATATTGAGATCATTCGACAGGTTATCCCGGAATCCACCTACAAGGATTTCCTCCCCACCTTGCTGGCGGGCTTGAATGAAGGCGCGATCGGGATCGGGAGCGCCACCCAATACGCTCCCGGTATCACGCGCCCGGAAATGCTGGAAGTTCATCAATTGGCGGCCGATGCGAACATGTGCGTGTTCACCCACGTCCGCTACGGGAGCCTGGTCGAGCCGGACAGTACCTTAGAGGCGATTCAGGAAGCTATTGCCAACGCGGCCATCAGCGGTGGGTGCGTCTACGTGGTGCACATCAACAGCATGGCCATGTCGAGCACGCCCGAAATGATCAAGGTTATGAACGCTGCCCGAGACCATGGCGTTGATATCTCCGCGGAAATGTATCCCTGGGATGCATCCAATGATCGCATACGTTCGCTGTTCTTCGACCCGGGTTGGGAAGAGGCCTGGGGCGTGACGCCACAAGACCTTCAATCCAAAGCAACCGGCAAGCGTTTGACGAGGGAAGAGTTCAATCAACTCCGCGACGGGTCCGGCGATGACCGGGTGCTCATGCACATGAACACGGAAGAGACCCTGATCAAAGCGATTCAGGATCCCTACATAGTTTTGGCCTCGGATGCGGGAACCCTCCGAGACCGTTACGAACACCCGCGGACGGCGGGTACCTTTGCCCGCGTTCTCGGACATTTTGTGAGAGAAAAGGGGGCGATTAGCCTTATGGATGCGATTCGCAAGATGAGCCTGCTGCCGGCGCAACGCCTGGAGGACTTTGTGCCCGCAATGAAGCACAAAGGACGCGTTCAGGTTGGAGCCGATGCGGATCTCGTGGTCTTCGACCCGAATACCGTCGCATCCGGCGCGAAGTATCTGGACGCGAAGCAATTCTCCAAAGGATTCGAATATGTGACGGTTAACGGCACGCTGGTGGTTCACGAAGGTGCTGTCGTTCCCGACGTGTATCCAGGACGACCGGTCTATAGTATGAGCCGAGCCAATTAAGTCGTGACTATGAATAGGTCGGCACGGCGACCGGCAATGTTCAATACCCTGATCGGCGTATCGTTGACTCTTGGCTTGCTTTGGCCGCCGGTTGTCTGGTCAAACGAAGGCGATGAGTGGCAAAGCGAGTATGAGTCGGACCTGACACAAAAAATGGCGGCAGCGGGCATACCCGGTATTGCGGTCGCTCTCGTGCATCGTGACAAGACGGTGTTCAATGGCGGATACGGATTTGCCGACGTTGAGAGAGGGCGGAAGGTCTCACTCCAGACCGTTTTTCACATCTGCTCGATGTCGAAGACGGTTGTCGGGACGGCACTCATGATGCTTTGGGAGAGAGGGACTTTTCGATTGGATGAACCAGTATCGAAACATATTGACTTCACCGTGCAGCACCCCACTTTTCCCCGGTCTGACATCACGTTTCGTCAGGTCTTTACTCATACCTCCAGTATCTCCGACGAGAATTACGGTGGGGAGGGCCAGCCGTTCTCTGCGCCCGGCGATCCGACAATTCCGTTGCGCCAATTTCTCATTGGTTATTTGACGCCCGATGGCGAATGGTACTCGACGGCAGGCTCTTATCTAGCGCAAGCGCCTGGGTCTACTTGGTCGTACAGCAATGTGGGAATGGCGTTGGCGGGTCACCTGGTCGAAGGGCTTTCCGGCGTACCGGTTGATCAGTTCACGCAGGACAAGATATTTACGCCGCTTGGAATGACCAGCGCCGGCTGGATGCTCGCGGATATAGACCGATTGCAGTTGGCGACGCCGTACGCTTATGAGGAGATGCAATTCAGGCCTCTCCCACACATTGGCTATCCCGACTGGCCTGCTTCGAGTGTCGGTCGTGGATTTTGCGGCATTCATCAAGATTTATACCAACAATGGCGAAGTGAACGGCGCCCGTTTCCTAGAGGCTAGTACGATCGAGACCATGCTTCGCAGTACTACCTACCCAACCGAAGAGGAGCCTAATCGTCAACAAGGTCTTTTCTGGTTGGGCCTGACATTAAACGACAATTTGCATATGGGACACACCGGCAGCGACCCAGGCGCGGCGGCACTTGTCGTTTTCGATGAAGAGCACGAGACAGCAGCGATCGCGATTGCAAACGGCAGTCGAACGCCGGCCGTTACCGACGTACTTTACTGGTCCGCTGAGTATTTATTGAGCGCGCCTTTCAAGCGCTGAATATTCAACAGCGGATTGGAGTACTGTCTTATCCGCCCGCGCCGGGAGAGTGCTCGGCTTCAATACAAACTCCAGGAACGACGAGACCATCCTTGAGAGCTCGCTCAAGAAGGGCGCGGGCGCGCTCCACATGCCCGAAGCGGCAGTAGAGCCGCATCAATTCCGTATAGGGGTCGGCGAAGGAAGGCCTAGCCTCGATGGCCAGCTCCAGGTGCCGCATGGCCGCCTCGGGGTCCCCCTGCTTTGCCCAAAGCCTCGCAATCCGCCGGTGGGCCACGCTATCGGTTGGGTAGATGCGAAGGGCTTCTTGGAGCTCTTCCATTGCCCGTTGCTCGTCGCCTCGCTCAAGTACAATCATGGCGGCCTGATCGTGCTCCCGCGCGTCGTTGATTTGCTTGAAGAGATTGAGCTCGCTCCGCGCTTCCTCCCTCTTTCCCAGCGCCCGGTAGGCGAGGCCGAGAAGATAGTGCGCGGTGGCGTGGTCCGGCTCGGCCCGAATCACCGCTTCGAGCGACTCTGCCGCTGCCTCGTGCTCCTGGAATTCGGAGAGTAGCCCTGCCAGCCTCACTTGAGCGGCGATTCGTAGAGGATAGCTTTCGCCGCCGCGGCCGGCACTGAAGTCCATTCTTGCCGGCTGATTTTCGAGCAAGGCAACCGCGGCCTCGAGGCGCTCGCGGGCGACGGCCTTCTGTCCAAGCTCGTCCTCGATGACTCCGATGTAATAGAGCACCAACCCGTTTTGCGGCTCTTGGACTAGCACCTGCTCGAGCTCCCGCAGCGCCGGTTCCAATTGCTCGTGCAAGTAAAGCGCCTCCGCCAGCTCAATGCGGTAACGCGTGTTCTCGGGGTCTTGCTCGACCATCTTTCGGTACTCCGTCACGGCCTGTTCGACTTTCCCAGAAGCCTGGAGTGAGTCAGCGAGGAGCGCCCGAACGAGGGCCATCTCTGGCGTCAATTCGAGCGCCTTCTCGAGCACGCGCACCGCGTCCTCGTACCGACCTCCCAGCGCATAGGCTTTGCCGAGGAGACCCCAAACCGGAGAAGATTCCGGTGCGAGCTCCGCGGCTCGCTCCAAGCTTTCAATGGCTCGGTTTGGAGATCCCAGCTGGAGCCAGAACTCACCCATACGCCTGTGCGGCAGAGCCCATCGGGGCTGAAGCCTCGCTGCCTCCTGCATTTTCTCGATGGCACCCAGCTGCGCTCCC
This sequence comes from Candidatus Marinacidobacterales bacterium, assembly GCA_965219415.1. Lineage (GTDB taxonomy): Bacteria > Acidobacteriota > Vicinamibacteria > Marinacidobacterales > DATDRI01 > CBDCNP01. Next base: position 2,571,178 of record CBDCNP010000002.1, on the reverse strand, counting down.
CGGGAGGCGAGTACTTCGCCCAACCAATACTGGGTTTGTGCCACCCCCGGGCGAAGCTCGGCGCTCTCGGTGAGCGCTTCTTGTGCTTCCGCGAGTCTTCCCGTAGCCGCTTCGATCTGGCCGAGTGTGGAGAGGTAGCGGGCTCGGTCCTTCATTATGCCCTCGAGCTTGAGGATCTCCTCGAGTGCCCGCTCGGAGTTTCCTGTCTGGTGAAGCGCTCGGGCGAGATTGAAGCGAGCGTGCACGTTGTCGGGCTGGCCGGAAAGCACCGTTTCGAAGGACTCGATGGCTGCGGTGAAATCGCCCTGCTGGTAGGACTTCATTCCGCGCTGGAGGGCGCCTTGGGAATCTTCTTGGGTTTGCTGTCGAGCGCCGAGAAACAAGAGGGTTGCCATCAGAAGCGCGCCGATCGCCATCGCTCGCCAGCGTGTCGGCGAGAGCAAGGTTAGCTTCACGCCTCGGCCGGTGCGGTCCACGCCAGCGGAAACGCCGCATCGTCGACGGGTCGACCGGGTCTGACGTCGACGCCGCGAAACGGAGGCGAGGTCGGCCACGGCCGCGTCGCGTAGACGGCGTCGTCCCCCAACCAGCGGGTAGAGAATCCGCGACGACGCGTGGTCAGGGCGGCGGTGCCGGGCGCGCCGTGCAGGGTGGCCATGTGGAACACAATGCAATCGCCGGGCTTGAGCTCCCAAGATCGGATTCCCAGGTCCGCGCGCTGGGCATCGATGTCGGGGACCTGCTCATAGCCTTCCTGAACGTCTCCGTAGTTACGGTGGCTAACGAATTTTCGCGGAACGAAGCGCTTCCCCCAACGGTGCGAGCCCGCCACGAACTCCGGGCAGGCGCTCTTCGGGACCGGGTCGAGCGGCAACCAGATGCTACACAACTGGGTACCCTCCAAGCCGTAATACGGCAGGTCGTGGTGCCAGGGAGTGATCTCTTGAGTGCCGGGCTCTTTCACCAAGACATGCTCGTGGTAGAAGCGCACCCGTCTCGATCCCATCAGGCGCCCTACGATCTCTGCGGCGGGCGACGCCAACGCGAAATTTCGGTACTCCTCGATGCGTTCCCAATTGCAGTAATCGTCGTAGAAACCGCCGGACGCCCCTTCGGGGGTATAGTGGCAGGCATCGGGGCCGGGATCGGCGAAGTTCTTCTCGACGCCAATTGCTAGACTGTCGAGCCAACGAAGGTCGAAGACGCCGCGCAAGGCCACCGCGCCATCATCGCGGAAGGACTCGATATCGGCAGCGCCTATCTGGATCCCGTCCTTCACGACCGTGCCTCCGTTCGCCCCCAAAACAACGTGCGCACCTCGTCGCTGTTTATCGAACCGGGCTTGGTGTCGTAGCACAGGACCGGCACGAGCCTCGGGCGATCCCCTTCCACCCGGGTGACGCGATGTAGCGAGTTGCGACCGGCAAAGATGAATAAAGTCCCGGGCTCGAAAGGCGCCTGCTCCACCGCACTCCGATCGCCGTCCAGGATGCGCCCAACTTTTTGGTAGGCATCATCGTCCGGGGTACGGACGTTCGGTACATACTCGAATCCTCCTCCCCGTTCGGCCGTCTGGAGCATCAACGTGACGCTGAAGAGCGACTCGTCGAAATGCCACGCGTGCGCGGCACCGTGCTCGAAGACGTTGACCGACGCCGCGCCGAGTGGGTCCGCGATACGGTAAAAGGACTCCTGGCCGAGTACTGCACCGATGACGCGGGTGAGCGGGTCCCAGGCATAAAAACGACGCAGCACCCCCTCGGCGGGCAGGTCATCGCACGCGATCGACCCGACCTGCGTTTCCAGTTGGCGTCGCCGGGGGTGGTCTTCGTCGAAACTCGGATCGTCATCGAGCAAGTAAGCGTTGTGAGACTTGTGGCAGAAGAAGGCTCGCGGCAGGCGAGCGCGCGCCTCCTCGAGCATCAGCTCCACCCCCGCCGGAGTCACGAAGCCGGGTAGCAGACACGCCCCGTTCATACCGAATTCACTCTGACACGCCGTTAGAAGCCGTTCGCCTTCCGGGCTCGACAGGCGGTCCACGGGGTAGCGCTGGAGATCGAGGAGCTTGCCGGGCACTTCTACGGTCCTACGCACGATCCGCTTCGCGGTGGCTGGGCGAGTCTTTTTTGGCATGTTCTAGTTTGGCGATGGGTTTTAATTCGTCCCAGAGGTTGGAGGGGAATACTTCTCTACGATCTCCTGGTAGCGTGGGTGCTTTCGGAGCGGATCCCAAGAGGGGTCGAGCTCGAGGAGTCCCACTGAAAGGCCAGAGGGGATGGATAGTAAATGATCGATCTGCTCTAGGGCGGCGTCGTGCTCTCCTACAATCGTGTAAATGAGAGCGAGGTTCTCTATAAGCGCGGGGCCATCAAAAGCGTCCGCCGAGATAGGATAAAGCTCCACGGCCCGTTTTCCCTCGCGGATCGCTTCCTCTTTGCGACCGAGGCCGGCGTAGGCGACGCCTAGCGCTGTATGGAGGAAGGGGTCCTCCGGTTGCCTCTCTAGCTCTCGCTCCAAGAGAATGCGACCCTCCTCGAAACCGGCACGGGCCAGCTCTGGCTTATCCCACATTTGATAGACTTGCGCCTTCCACAGTGAGCGCCGATCCAGAAAGGATTCCAGTGTTAGGGAAGAAAGCCGTTCGAGGGCCTGTTCGTAGTTCCGCTCCATAACCTCTTGCCGGAACCAGTACTGCGCGGCCAATGGGTCGTCGGTACTCGGCATGGTCTCTAGGGCAGCCCGAGCCTCCTGACCTTGCCCAGGAAAAGTGGACGGGTTGATTATCTCGCATGAGCAGTTTTGAGATCATGAATCCGTTCGAACACCATTGGGCTGTTGTAATCGAGTGACGAGTGGAGTCGATATGGATTGTAGAACCCCTCGATGTAGCTCGCGACCGCGTCTTTGGCCATACGTCGTGTTGGCCAACTACGTCGGTGGAGGAGTTCGGTCTTGAGTGTGCCGAAGAAGCTCTCGGTCACGGCGTTGTCCCAGCAATCACCCTTGCGGCTCATCGAGCACACGATGCCGTACTCATCGAGCACGGCCTGGTAGGTCGCAGCCGCGTATTGAGTACCACGGTCTGAATGATGCACCAAGCCACTTTCCGGCAGGCGGCGCCCCAAGGCTATGTGAAGCGCCTCGAGAGCAAGCTCCGCGCGCAGGTGGGGCTGCATCGCCCAGCCGACGACACGACGCGAGAACAGATCGAGGATGACCGCCAAGTAGAGCCAGCCTTCCCAAGTCCGGATGAAGGTTATGTCCGTCACCCAGAACTGGTTCGGTCGTTCGGCTTCGAAGTTCCGACCGAGCACGTTGGGTGCGACAGGACGATCGTGCTTGCTGTCGGTCGTGCGGCGAAAACGCTTGCTGGGCAGGCCCTGCAGACCCATCTCACGCATCAGCCGTGCCACTCGCTGCTTGCCCACCTCGACGTTCTCCCCGTCAAGCTGGCGACGTACACGCTCCCTGCCGTAGGTACCACGGCTATGGGCGTGGATCGCTTGGATGCGCAGCTTCAGCTTCCCATCCTCACACTGTCGCTTGCTGGGCGCGCGCTTCATCTGAGCGTAGTAGCCGCTGGTCGATACCCTCAGGACTCGGCACATCACCCGCACCGGGTAGTTGGCCCGCTCCGCGTGAATGAAATTGAATCTCATTCGCTTTCTTTCGCGAAGAAGGCCGCCGCCTTTTTTAATATTTCTCGCTCTTGCTCCAACGTGCGCACTCGACGTCGTAGCGAACCCAGCTCATCACGTTCCGCCGTCGTCAGAGCCTCGCGTGGACCTTCACCGTGATCAACTTTGTATTGTTTCACCCAGTTTCGAAGGGATGATTCCGTCAGGTCCAGTTCCTTAGCGACCTGGCCGATGCTGCGCTCGCCTTCCCTGAACAACCGGACCGCTTCCTTCTTGAACTCCCCCGTGAACTTCCTGCGTCGTCGTTTTCCCATGGACGCCTCCAGGCGCATTGTCGCGCCTCGGTTGGTGTCCACAAAACCCGGGCAGGGCCATCCCTCACCCTCCCGTTCCAGAGCCATTCCATAAGGGCTTTGCGGAGATACGGGCCTATCGCATCGGCAGCGGCAGAGATGGCAAGGTCGTAGTAACGCTCCGCCTCTTCATATCTTCGAAGCGCAGTGTAAGTGCCGGCTTGTTCTTCGAGGAGATTGACGGCGAGCGGGTTCAACTCAATGGCCTTCTCGAGATGCTCGAGGGATTCTTCAAAGTGACCCTGACGGCGCCGGATATAGCCCCTCGCTTCGAAGACGAGGCTGCTGTTGGGAAGCCCCTTCTCGGCGATGGCAAGCTCCGCTAGAGCTCGGTCGTACTCTCGTTTGCCATGGTAGAAGTAATACCCGAGCGCCAAGTGAGCCGCCGGCAAGTCGGACTGAAGCGAAAGCGCTTGGTTCACGGCTTCCATGGCCTTAGCTAAGCGCTCCTCCGTGTAATCGTGCCATAGAAAGAAGAAGCTCGAATGAGCCATCGATAGCCTCGAGTAGGCCAGAGCAAAACCGGGGTCGAGCTCCACCGCTCTCTCGAACATCTCAATGGCCAGACGACCCCTCGACTCTAACCAGGAGTCCGGGGCTTCAACATGCTCGACGCCGCGGAGGTAGGCCTGGTGGGCCTCCGGGTTGTCGGTGGGGTGAGCTTGGATAGCCTCGCTCTCTCGGCCTAGCAAGGCGACGTCCAGCTCCTCGATGACGCTTTCAGCAATGTCAGATTGGACCTGAAAGAAATCTTCCACTACCTGATCGTAGCGCTCCGCCCACACGTGAGTGTCGTCGGAGACTCGGATGAGCTGGGGAGTCACCCGCACCCTGCTCGAGCCCTTCTCGCCCTTCTGCCAGCGCACGGTTCCTTCCAGGATGTAGTCAACCCCCAGCTCTTCTCCTATCTGCTTGGCGCTCTTGCCAGACTTCTCATACTGGACGGCACTGCTTCGTGAGATGACGCCCAGTCCGCTCACCACCGCGAGGCGGCTGGTGATTTCTTCCGTCATACCGGCGGCAAAATATGCATCCTCGGGCGGGCCTAGATTCTCGAAAGGCAGGACGACGATTCTTTTTCGTTCGTCGGCGGGTGTGTCTTCTGGCGGGGAGCCTCGAAAGATGAATGGAGAAGCAGCGACTAGAGCCAATAGACCCAGCCCAGCCAGTACGAGAGGGGTTCGTTTCGTGGGGCGCGTCGTTGCCGGCGCGACCACCACCGGAACAGATCCTGTTTCAAGACGGCGGCGCGCCGCGCGCAAATCCACGATCAGGTCTTTGATCCCCTGATACCTCTCGGCAGCGTCCTTGGCCAGGCATTTGTCGACGATCCGCTGCAGTTCGGAGGACGCCTCGCTTGAAACGCCCTCTCCCTGAAGAGGGACTGGAGGCGCTGGCTTGGTGAGAATCGCGCTCTGGGTGTCGGCTGCGGTTGCTCCTCGGAAGGGAAGCTGGCCGCTTAGCATCTCGTAGAGGACCACTCCCAATGCGAACACGTCCGTGCGATGGTCTACTTCGACACCCCGTGCCTGCTCGGGGGACATGTAAGAGACGGTGCCCATCACTTTGCCGGGATCAGTTTCCCCGCGAAGTCCGGTTTCTGCGTCACTGTCACCGCTTCCGACCGGCTCGACCAGCTTGGCAAGCCCGAAATCGATGACCTTGGCGTGGCCGTCTTCAGTGACCATGATGTTCGCGGGCTTCAGGTCGCGATGCACGATTCCTTTGGCGTGGGTGCGAGAGAGACCCTCGGCAACTTCGGTGGCGACATCGAGAGAACGGGCGAGCGGGAGTCTATCCTGGCGGAGAAGGTCCTGGAGCTTCTTGCCCTCGATGAGCTCCATGGCGATGAACGTTACGCCATCGACTTCGTCGATCTCGTGAATGACCGCGATGTGGGGGTGGTGGAGGGCGGCTGCGGCCTGAGCTTCTTGAACGAAGCGGCGCTTACGTTCCGGATCGGCCACCAGGTCCGGGGGCAAGACTTTGATGGCGACGTCGCGGTTCAGCTTGATGTCCCGGGCGCGGTAGACGATTCCCATACCACCGCGGCTGATTTCGTCGAGGATCTTGTAGTGAGAAAGGGTTCGGCCGATCATTGGTCGCCTTTTCGATGCGGTAATTCTATGGGCGAGCGATCAGAGGTTCAGATCAATAGCCCACGGCGGCCCCGTCCTTACGGGGGTCGGAGCCTCCTATGAGGACGCCGGTTTCCCAATCGATCCGGATGGCCTGGTATCCGCCATAGACTCCCATGCGCGTCATGGGCTGGTGACCCTTTTTGATGAGCTCCTGTAGAACTTCGATGTCGACACCCGATTCGAGCGCGACGTTTCGGCCGGTGAGGTGTCGGAAACGGGGCGCCTCACCCGCCTCCTGCACGTTCATCCCGAACTCGAACATGTTGAGGAGCACCTGGGTGTGACCCTGTGGCTGCATGTTGCCGCCCATCACGCCGTAACTCATCCAGGGCCGACCCTCTTTGAAGACCATGCCGGGCATGTTGGTGTGGAGGGCGCGCTTGCCGGGGGCGAGCTCGTTGGGATGACCGGGCACGAGCGAGAAACCCGTGCCTCGGTTCTGAAGGGCGATCCCGGTGCCGGGGACGACGCGGCCGGATCCAAAATTCGAGAAGACGCTATAGATTAAAGAGACGGCGTTCCTATCCTTGTCGACGACCGTCAGGTAAACGGTCTCCGTTTGATCGTCGAGGCCCGGGGCCACTTCACTCGCGATACGATCGCGATCGATGAGCGCCCGGCGAGTCTTCGCGTACTCCTTCGAGAGCAGCTTCTCGACCGGGACCGGTGATTTCTCCGGGTCTGCCAGATAGGCGTCCCGATCCGCGAAGGCGAGCTTCTTCGCTTCGATCAGCAGATGAAGATATTCGGAGGAGTTGTGCCCGAGGTTCTCCAGATCGTAGCCCTCGAGAATGTTCAACATTTCGAGTGCCACGAAACCCTGCGAGTTGGGCGGCATCTGATAGACGGTGAAGTCGTGATAGCTCGTCGAGATGGGGTCGACCCAGTCGGACCGATGATTGGCCAGATCTTCGTAGGTGACCGAGCCGCCTTCCGATAGGACGAAGTCCGCGATCGCACGAGCAATCTCACCTCGATAGAAAACATCCGGCCCCTCTGCGGCGATCTTGCGAAACGTCTTGGCCAGATCCGGAGATCGGAAGATCTCGCCGTGGCGAGGTGCCCGCCCTTCGATGAGGTAGGTGTCGGCGGCATCGGGTTGGCGCAGGAGCTTCTCTTCTGAGAATTGCCAGCCGGTGGCGATGATTTGGGAGACCGGGAACCCTTCCTCGGCATAACGGATAGCAGGCTCGAGAAGCTCTGCCAGGGGGCGCGTCCCGAAGCGCGAACGCAATTGCTCCCAACCGTCGAGAGCACCGGGCACGGTCACGGAGATAATGCCGGAGCCCGGCATGTGGGTCAGGCCTTGCTCGCGAAGCTTCGCCGCCGAGGAGCGAGAGCCGGCGCGGCCGGTCGCGTTCAAGCCGTAGAGCTTTTCGGATTCCGCATGATAGACGAGCGCGAAAAGGTCACCGCCGATGCCGCACATCATGGGCTCCACCACGTTGAGCACCGCAGCCGTCGCAACGGCAGCATCGATGGCGTTTCCGCCCTCCTGGAGCAACCGGAGACCGGCGGCGGCGGCGAGAGGCTGGCTTGTCGCGACGATTCCTTGGGTGGCCAGGACGGGCGAGCGCCCGATCTTGGCCCCCGGCGCGGGCCGATCGCCTGCTGGCGTGGTCGCGATGATGACCAAGGAGATGACGGCGGTGAATGCTATGCATCGAAAGAGAGTGATCTTCATGGCATGTCCTACCTGTTCACTAACGGGCCTTCTCAAGATAAATGTTTCTGATCCGGCGGGATCTCACATTGAGGCCGGTGACCCTGTCATTACGGTCGCGTAGGAAACTGAGTTGTGTGCGACTGGCGTACCACTCATCGGGTCCGGTCGGAACGAGCTGAACGTCCACCGGTGAAAACTCGATATGGTATGTTAAATTCCCTTCCCCGGAAGGATTGACACGAACGATATAAGTGGTCTCGAGCTCGGCACTGTAATAGTGACCCGCATACTCATCTAGCTCATCGGCGCTAAGCTTCAATTCAACCGGCGCCGGTGGGTCGGGGCGCTCTCTTGGTCCGTCCTCTGGTTTCGGGGCGGTGAATTCATCGGACAAGTGAAGGTCGGCCACTTGCCCAGCGAGCTCCGCCGGGGAAAACTCGCCAAGGTTAGAGAGGACGAGCACAGTGAACTTCTGTTCGGGGAAGCGCATCATCTGCGTGCTATAACCCGCAGCGCCACCACCGTGACTGACCACCCTCAAGCCTCGGTACGTGTCGATTCTGAGTCCAAAGGCGTAGTCGATTTTCTCACCGCTATTGAGCTCGCCAGGAGTCAGCATTTGTTCGATCAGCTTCGGTCCTCCCTTGCCCAACTGGTTGTGGTAGAAATTTTGATCCCAAAGGAGCAGATCCCCGACGTTGATCAAAAGGCCCGTGTCTCCGACCACATCGAAAATGTACTGGTAGTTCTTGTAGCCACCCGATTCTTTTTGTGAGTAGCTGAGGGCTCGATCCTTGACGATACGGGTGAAATCCTCGTAGAAATGACTGACGTTCATGTCGAGCGGCTTGAAGATATGCTGCTCGCTAAACTCGCCCAGAGTCTGTCCAGAGACTTTGTGTACGATCTCCGCCAGCAACAGATAGCCGGAGTTACTGTAGAGATACTCGTCTCCCGGCTTGAAATTGAGCGCCTTTTGTCGGGCGACGAGGTCGACGATCTCCAGCGGGTGATAAGTGTTCTCCCAGGGCATCCCCGCCAGCCCCATGAGGTCCATATAGTCACGAAGGCCGCTGGTGTGATGGATCATGTGGCGGATGGTGATGGCGTGTCCGTAGTCTGGAAAATCTGGGAGGTAAGTCCGGATGTCGTCGTCGAGAGAAAGCTTGCCTTGTTCCTCGAGCAAAAGAATGCTCAGCGCCGTGAACTGTTTGGAAATCGAAGCGATGTCGAAAAGGGACTTCGGGGACAACGGAACGTCGCGTTCGAGATCCGCCATTCCGTAGGCGTTCTGGTAAATGATCTTTCCACCTTTGATGACGGCAACGACGGCACCCGGAGTCTCGGTGGTGTCCCAATCCGTGAAGAGGGCGTCTACCTTTTTGCTCTGTTCGTCGATTGCAGGTGGAGACGCTGTGGAAGCCAAGAGGAGAAGCGTTGGGAGAATCATTTCTATTCTCGGTCTCGATCTAGCTCGCAGGTTAGACAATGCGGTCTCTGGCCGCGCTCGGTGTATTCGCTCAGATCCGGCGCATAAACTGTCAGCCCGTGGCTCTTAAGGATGTCATTGATGTAGGAGTTGTCCTTGTAGGAGATAACGCGATCTTTCCCTAAGCAGAGTACGTTGAGCGCCACCTCTCCTTCGGCCTTGTCGACCGGGATGTCGATCAGCTCGTACTCTCGACCCTCGAGGAATCCCACGAACCAGTCCGGAACCTCGGACTTCACGATCAAGGCCAGCTTCGGCGCGATGGGAGCGAAGAGACAATTGAGATGGGTCCATTTCGGTGGGAAGGGAATGCCATGCACTTTGATGCCTTGTTTCGCGTATATGTCTTGCGCGTTTTGAATGCCAGGTCAGGTGCTTCGCTCTCCCGTTCCGGTGGCGAGGTTCTTGTCGTCGATGTACTTGTTGTCTCCGCCTTCCCAGCACCTGCGCTCGATGTGTCCGTAGATGTTGTAACCCAGTTTCCTCAGTTGTTTCTCGCCGGGGATCTCTTCTCCTCGACGCTCGGAGTACTTGAACCGACATATGACGAACCCTTCAGGCGAGTTGACGGCGAAATCGCGCGCGTTGACCGCATAGTGGCGGGTGGGGTCCGGCTCCTCGGTCCAAAAAACCTCAACCCCGGCATCTCGGTAGATATCGACGAACTCGTTATGCTGTGCTTCGGCCTTTTCGTGGTCGACCTTGTCGCCGCGCTCGATCGCGGTTCGCGCGTAGTCGTCAACCGGAACAAGCTCGTAATAAGTGGGATGGACAAAGCAACACCTTCCGGAGCACACCGGTGCCGTTGTGGACTGGCATTTCGCGGAGAGCGTAACACACTCCGGAGGGAATCGTCCCGCGTGCGGGGCGGGATGCCTTGTCCTTGCCGGCTCACCTTTCCGTTGGTACAGTTCCGGGCACAAAGGGGGAAGGCCATGCCTGAACGCAGCCTAATTCTCATTTTGGTCTCGTTTTTCGGTTGTTCCAGCGCGGGTGAAGATTTTGACATCCTCATTAGTAACGGCCAGATAGTGGATGGTTCCGGAGGTCCCGGGTTTCGAGCCGATGTCGGCATCATGGGAGACACCATCGTCGAGATAGGGGATCTGGCCGGGAAAACCGCCGCCAAGACCATCGATGCCGAGGGTTTGGTCGTCTCTCCCGGGTTCATCGATACCCATACTCATTGCGATGGTGGCCTCGGGAAGCCCGGCTCGAACGCAAACCTCAATTATTTGAATCAAGGCGTGACCACGGTGCTGACCGGCAATTGTGGAGATGGCACGTTCGAGATTGCGAAGACCAAGGCCGACTGGGAGGGACGAGGTATCGGAACGAACGCCGTCCACATGGTTGGATTCGGTGACCTCCGTCGCGCCGTCATGGGAGTCGAACCGCGCGAGGCGAAACCCGAAGAGATCGAGGAAATGCGGTCCATTCTGCGTCAGGCGATGAAAGAAGGCGCCTGGGGCATGAGCACCGGTTTGGAGTATATCCCCGACCGCTATTCGACGACCGAAGAGGTCATCGAAACGACGAAAGTCGTGGGCGAGTTCGGGGGAGTCTACGCCAGCCACCAGCGCAACGAGTTCGATCGTGTCCCCGAGGCTACCCGGGAGACTATTCGCATCGCCGAGGAAGCCGATGTGCGAGTTCTTACGTCTCATCTCAAGGCGTGTCGCAAGAACGCTTGGGGCATGATGAAAGAGGTCGTCGACGTCATCAACGATGCCCGGGCAAGAGGAGTCGACATCTTCGCCGACATGTATCCCTACCACTACGCGTCGGGAGGACGGATCATACCGATCGCCAGAAACCGCGGCTGGGCCCCTTTTCATCTTCCGAGCGATATGGAGCCGTTCGCGGGGCTCAGAGAGAAGTTGTCCGAACGGGACCTGAAGGACGCAGAGAAGAAGTCTATCAGAGAACAGTATGTCGCCGAGCTCGCAAAGGCCCTGTCGGATGAGTCGAAACGCCAGCAGATAAGGCAGTCCGTACTGGTCGGCAGCCCTCAACACCCGAGCTCGGTGGCCCAGGCGGGTTGGGATAGTTATCTGGTCGTCGTGGCGGAGAAGAATGCGCAGTTAATCGGAAAAATCCTTTCTGACATCGCGGCAGAACAGGGGAGAGATCCGTTCGATGTCGCGGCAGACCTCGTACTTGAGGAACCCGACCTGTACGTCGCCTGCGGCGTCATGTCGGAAGACGACATGGTGCACGCGATGAAGGAAGATTGGCTGATGTTCTCGAGTGATGGCGATGCGTTGCCAATTCCGAAAGACACCGACGACCCCGTAATCGGTCACCCTCGCGCGTTCGGCAGTCAGGCCAGGGTGCTCCGGAAATTCGTCAGGGAAGACAAGGTTCTGACGCTCGAGGATGCGGTGAAGAAAATGACTTCCCTTCCGGCCGAGTTCCTCCAATTGAAGGACCGGGGCTTGCTCGCCGAAGGATACAAGGCCGATCTCGTGATATTCGACCCCGAGACCGTTCAGGATACCGGCACTCACACGGACGCGCGTCAGTACAGCAGGGGGACCGAGGCCGTGATCGTAGGTGGAAAGATAGGCATCGAGAGCGGCGAATATAATGGCGCGCTCGACGGAAAACTTCTGCTGCTTACGGAGAACTAAAGGAGTCAAGGATGAAGAAAGTGCCGATTCTCACTGCGTCCTTCTTGTGGCTAGCGTGGTGCTCCAGTTCCTTCGCCGTGCAGTCGGACGTGCCGACACCGGAGTCGGTGCTCGGGTATCAAGTGGGAGCCGACTTCAAATTGGCTTCCTACGAGGACTCGCTCGGCTATTTCCGGCAGCTCGACGCCGCTAGCGACCGGATGCAACTCCTCGAGATTGGGCGGACCTCTTTCAACCGCCCCTGGTACATGGCGCTCATCTCCTCGCCCGAAAACCTGGCCAACGTCGAGAGGCACCGGGAGATCGCACAGAAGCTGGCCCACCCGCAAGGCCCGCCAGAGCTGACCGATGACGAAGCACGGCAACTCGCGCGTGAGGGCAAGGCCATCATCCATATCGACGGCGGTCTGCACGCAAGTGAAGTCGCTCACGCCCAACACACGATGGAGCTCGCATATGACCTGGTGGCGGGGGTCGACGATCCCGAGATCCAGGCCATTCACGAGAATCTCATCGTGCTCCTTTGGCCGTCCATCAATCCGGACGGCCAGACCCTCGTCGCGGATTGGTATGAGCCCAACGTCGGCACCCCCTACGAGACCTCGCGCATGCCGTGGCTCTATCAGAAGTATGTCGGCCACGACAACAATCGTGACGCCTATATGCTCAACATGGTCGAGTCGCGGGTCATCGAACGGACGTGGCGCTACTGGGAGCCACAAATTCGCTACATACCACATCAGTCGTCGCCCTTTCCGACTCGGATCTTCCTGCCGCCCTATGCCGATCCGATCGCGAATCGGGTCCATCCGGTGATGTCACGGACCGTCAACACCTTGGGCATGCTGATCGCACAGGCACTGGAGGAGCGCGGCCAGGTCGGTGCGACGCACATGGAAACCTTCGATGTCTGGTATCCGGGCTACGTCGATCACCTGCCCAATCTTCAGAACGCCGTCGCTTTCTTCACCGAGACCGCGCTCTTCCAGTACGCCACGCCGGGTTTCTATACTCTCCGGGACATCCCCGACAATCGAAAAGAACTACGCCCCGAGTCCCTATACTCGAGTCCCTGGCCGGGTGGCTGGTGGCGTCTGCGGGATGCGGTCGAGTACATACTCACCTCCTCGCATGCGACCCTGGGCTTCGCCGCAAAGTACAAGGAGCGTGTTCTTTACAACCGGTATCAGGCCGGCCGGGACACCATTCGTAAATATACAAACGATCCGCCGTACGCGTATTTCATACCGCAGCAACAGAGGGACCCGGTCGCGCCGGTCGAGCTGCTCCGGCGTTTGGCTTTCAACGGCGTGAGGGTTCATCAGCTGCAAAGTCCGGTTAGCATCGAGGGCAACACCTACCCCGAAGGGACTTGGGTGATCCCGATGAACCAAGAGTTCGCCGAGCTTGCCCGGAACGTTCTGGAGATCCAGAGCTATCCCGACCTGCGTGCTTCCGAGGACGCGCCGCCCGAGCAGCCTTATGATGTCGCCGGCTGGACCTTGCCCTATCAGTTTGATGTCGAGGTGATCGAAGTGACGACGCCGTTGTCGGATGACGTTCGGGCGGCGATGAAACCCGTTGAAGGGAAGGTCGCCGACTGGCGCCCGGCGTTTCGAGATAACGTGGATCCGGCGAGTCGCGAGATCGATGCCGCCCCGTTCGACAGCGCTCCCGGCTTAGGATTCGATACCGATGCGGTTGCGGCTGGCATCGTTCCGCCGGCCGGAGAAGTAACCGGCTCGGGAGCGGCTCTGGCGTTGAGCCCGGCGCAGAACAATGCTTTTCGTGTCGTCAATCGAGCTTGGCGCGAAGGCGGACGGGTGCGGTTTCGCGATGGTCGCTACGTGGTCACCGGCCTCAGCGACCAGGTTGCTCGCGAGCTGCATCTGCGGGCCGAGCGGAGCGGTGCCTCCGGTACATCCTTACCCCGTCCACGGATCGGACTCTATCGGCCCTGGCGCGCGAGCATGGACGAGGGATGGACGCGCTGGTTGCTCGAGCAATATGATTTCGATTTCACGAACCTGAGAGATGCTGATTTCCATTCACGTCCGCTAGGCGATCGCTTCGACGTAATCTTATTCGCCGACGTCGACGCGAAGACGATCTTGGAGGGTTTCCAGCCTGGGTCCGTCCCACCCCGCTATGCGGGCGGCATCGGTAGCCGCGGCGTCCGTGCGCTCGGCGAGTTCGTCGAGGCGGGCGGGACGCTGGTTTGCTTCAACCGGAGCAGCGCTTTCGCCGTCAAGGAGCTCAACCTGCCGGTCAAGAATGTCGTGGCCGATCTCGACAGCAAGAGTTTCTATGTGGGAGGTTCCCTTCTAGAAGTTGCGGTTGATACTGTCCATCCGGTGATGGCAGGCATGCCGGGTAGGGCCAGCGTTTTCGTGGGTCGGAGCCCTGTGTTCACCACCACCGAGGGTTTCGAAGGGGCCGCGTTAGCGAAGTACCAAGAAGCGGGCTCTCCCCTTCTCTCGGGCTACTTGTTGGGTGAGGAGCACATCAACGGTTTCGCCGCCGCGCTCGATGTCCGCCACGGAAAGGGCCACGTCGTTCTGCTTGGCTTTCGTCCACAATGGCGGGGCCAACCATTTGGCACGTTCCGCATCGTCTTCAACTCTGCCCTGTTCCACGGAGAGCATGCCGCCAAGGCCGTGGGCAGCGCTGATTTCTGGAGCCCACCGCCCGAGCCCGAAGCACCTAAGGAGGAAGAGAAAGAGGCGCCCCAGCCGACTCAGAGGTAAGCCGACTCATTGGGTCGGCGGCTTTTTCCAAGCCTCGATCTGTCGAGCTTTCTCGAGCTCCGCTTCTGCTTCTGTCTCCTTGCCGAGCCTCTGGAGCGCTTGGGCGAGGTTGCGCCGGAGAAGCGCGTCGGTGGGGTTGGTAGTTACACTCCTTCGCAAAAGGTCGGCAGCTTCCTCAGCATCCCCTCTCCGCAGAAGAAGCTCGGCCAGCAGTTGTTGTGCGGAAAGAAGATCAGGATTGATCTCGAGAGCGCGGCGATAGCGCCGCTCGGCTTCTTCCGAGCGCCCCGCGGACTCCAGAAGCGAGCCGAGCCCGGCGTGGGCTCCCGCCAGAAGGGGATCTTTTTCCAGGGCGCGCTGGTAGTAGGATGCCGCCTCCTCGGTCTGTGCGTTCATGGCGTACGCGGTGGCAACCTCCTTCAGGAGGACGGCCGGCGGATCGGGATCGATCGCGAGCAGGCGGCGGAAGGATTCGATCGCTTCCGGGGACTCGCCCTGAAGAATATGGAGCCGGGCAGAAAGCCAAAGTGCATCTGGGGGAGGGTCTGGAAAGGAAAGGAGTAGCTCCACGAGTGCCCGGGCCTCGTCGGGCTGGCCCGACGATAAGAGCCATCTTGCGTGGGCCACTAGGAAAGCGCGGTCGTCGGGGTTCTTGGCGAGTGCCGAGTCGATGAGTACGGCCGCGTCCTCGAGAGCACCACCCTGGAGAAGTAGATCCACGAGCTCACGGGTTTTTTCTCTCTCCACAACTTCGGAAAGCGTTCCTGAGGTAACCATGGCGAGTAGGAGCCCCACCCTCCGATCCCACTGCCGGAACTCCTCGTATCCTCGCAGCAGAGCCCGACCTTGCTCGGGGCTTCCCGACCGCAGCAAGAGATTCCCCAGGCGAAAACGGGCGCTTCGCATCCGGGGATCTTTCGACATGGCCCGCCGATAGTGCTCGATGGCTTGCTCCGTATTCCCGAGAGCTTCGAGTGTCCGCCCGTACTGATACTCCGCATCGGCGGTGGAGCGCGAGGGATCCGACGTCGCCGTCTGGAGATGTCCGGCCGCCCCCGCGTAATCGTCCTCCTCCAATGCGAGTAGACCGAGCTCGAAGTGCTCATTTACGCCTAGAGGTTCAGCTTCATGGAGCAAGGCGCGGGCTTCCGCAATCCAACTCGTCTTTCTCAAAGCGCGGGCCAGGCTAAGCCGATCCTCCTCCGGCACTTTGGCAAGCCGGCGGGCCTTCTCATAGGCACGCTTCGTACTCGGGTCGCGCTGAAGCTGGGAATAGAGCACCACCAGTCGGCGCCAGGCATCTGCGAGATCGGGCTTCAGGGAAACGGCTTTCTCGAAAGAGCCTGCGGCTGCCGAGTAATTCAGAATACCGGTGAACGCCAGTCCCTTGCCGTAATGGGCCGAGGCACGGTCCGGCTCCCTGGAAAGGAGCTCATCGAAGGCGACGAGCGCATCCCGGTAACGCTGCTGACCAAGGGCTGCCCATCCTCGTTCCTCTAGGAGCTCTCCCCGCTCCTTGGCGGTTTGCGAAGAAGCGGCAAGCGGGAGCAAGAGCAAAATGAGGCAGAACGTGCTCGGCAAAGAGCCCATGACGGTGATTATGCGCCCAAATTCTCCTCCGCTACCACCCGATGGGGGGGCTTTAAGAAAAAAAAGAGCCCCCGGCTGCTCCCCCGGGGCTCCAGGTGGTTTTGTCGCTGTCGTGCGGCGGGGCGGCTTCTAGAAGCTGAACTTCGCCCCCAGCATGATTCGTCGCGGGGGCAGGAAGTTGCTCCGTACGCCGAAGCTGGAGTTATCTCCACGCCGACTCAAAACGTCCTCGTTGGTGCCGGTGTTAAGAACGTTCAGGAAATCGAAAAATGCTCCGATTCTGGCCTGGGAGCCGATTTGGAACAACTTCTGGAGCCTGACATCGAGGTTGTGCCAGGTCTCCACGCGACGGCTACCGTCTCTCTTCTCCACATTGATTAGGCTGGGGATCCCCGTAACGTCTGAGCTGACCTGAATCTGGCGCGGCCACGCTTTCCCGCTCTGACCGAGGTAGTTCACTGCCACCAGGAAATCGTGCGGGAAATGGTAGAGGAACGACGACTTGAACATCCACGGCCGTTCTGCCGACAGAATTCCGTCGATGTTGGTGAAGTCGTTGGGGTTCTTGCCGAAGGAATTGAACGTCAGCGCGGTGTTCTGACCCCCGCGCGCCCCTTGGTTTGAGGAGCGCAGGGCTCCTCTGGACCTCACCCAGGAAATGGAGGTGTTCGTCTGCCAGTTGTCGGACATCCTCTTTACCACTTGCACCGTCAAGGCATGGATGTTGGTCTTCAGTCTGTCGTCATTGTCGATCTCGAATTCCCTCAGCGCCCGGTCGCTGACCAACCGTTGGAGAGTGATAGCTTGGCCGGTAGCGTCTACCCCCTGGTTGTCGATGTAGACGGTCGGCTCATACACCCCGGTAGTGTCTCGCCAGGCAGGATAGTCCTGACCCCGCTTGTATGCGTAGTTCACCTGGAGGGCGAGCCGGTTCCCGAGCTCCCGGTCAACCCCGACGATGAACTGGTCGGTGTGGGGGTCCGTGTAGTTCGGACTTACGCCGTTAGCGCCGGGTAGGACGACGTCCAGCACCGTGTTGAAGAAGGTATCGGTCCCCACGTCGTAGTCTCCGAAAAAGGTTCTGTTCGGCGAGGATCCGATGGAGACACAGTACTCACAACCGACAATGGCGCGGTAGTAGCGACCGTAGTGGGCCTTCACGATCGTCTTACCGTCTTCGGTAAGCTGGTAATTGAGGCCTAACCTCGGAGAGACGGGGGTCCAGGTGAAAACGTTGGGGATGCCAGGAAACTCCGCACCCGTGGGATTCCCATCGCCGTCCGTGACGACGAGGTCGCTGACCGAAGCACGCTTGTTGTCGAACCGCAAACCCAAGTTCAGAGTGAGGCGGTCGTTGACTTGCCACGAGTCGTCGAACCAAAAACCGATGCCTCTCTGGATGCCCGAGTACGCGTAAGGCTCGTAATCGTAGCCATAGGCATAGGTGGTCCCGTCGACGTCGTATGTGAAGATATAGTCGTTTGAAGCGGCGCTCCCGTCCACACCCCCACGCTCCCACTGCACCCCGAACTTGAACTCGTGGTCTCCTCCCAGGAAGTCCTCGGCGTAATGAGTCAGCTTCCCATTGAGACCCGTCTCGAAGGCCGTGGAGTCATACCATCCCCAGACCCCACCCGTGACCATGCCGGTGTCCAGGTTGTAGAAGCGAGTCGTTCCAATGGGTAAGCTAGAATCCGGATTGCCTGATTCATCGATGACCTGGAGGATACCGGGTGCCCAGAAGCCGGAGAAATGAGCTTCCAGCAAAGTGTTCTGGGAAATGATATTGGTGTAGCCCAGGTTAATTGCGTCAGTATACCCGGTCTCACTGCCCACCGTGCCGGGACCATCGTTGGCGGTGGGCGTACCCGGGAGGTCGAAATAGTCACGATGCCACATGAAATTGATCTTGTTCGCGTCGTTTGCCTGGTAGTTGACCTTCCCCATCCAATTGCGCTTCTTTACCACGTGGGAGGCGCTCGAGCCAGGCTGCGTCTGGGCGTCAACTTGGCGCTGGAAACCGACGAAGAACCAGAGCTTATCGTGGACGACGGGTCCTCCCAGCTGGGCGGTGAAGTCCGTGAAGCCGTCCCGGCGGAAGGGCAAGCCGTCGTCCTCCTCGTCGGAGGTATTCCGGCCCGTCATGCCATCGGTTTGGAAATAGAAGTTGGCGTCGCCGTGGAAGTCGTTCGATCCCGAGCGGGTCACGATGTTGTAGACGGCGCCAGCCGCGTGAGGGTATTCGGCGGGGGCGCCCAGGGAGAGGATCTCGACCTCCTCGATGGCGTCGATGTCCGGCCAGGGAAAGGAGTTACCGTAGGCGGTGGCGACGATGTTGGTCCCATCCAACATAAAGGAGTTCTCGTCGCGCCCGGAGCCCATGACACTCGAGCCGCTACCACCGAAAGACGTCAGACTGACGCCGGGGGCCTGGTTGAGGTAGTCGAAAAAGACGAAGCGTGAGGTAGGAGCGTTCTCGACCCACTCCTGATCCAAAATGGTGTCCATTTTGGTGGAACGCGTGTCGACGATGGGCGTTTCGCCAATGACGGTGACGGTCTCGGTCACGTCGCTGAGCTTGAGCACGACGTTCAGATTGACCGTCTGTCCCACCGAGATGACGATCTGCTGGCGATGCAGGGTTGCGAAACCATCCATTAAGTATTCCAGGTCGACCGAGCCGGGCGCCAGGCCGCTAAATCGGTAGGCCCCGTTTGGCGTGCTTACGAAAGTTTGAGAGCCTTGAACCTTCTCGCCGGTGAGGATCACGGTGACGCCTGGCATCACCGCCCCCGTCTCGTCCTTGACGGTGCCGGCGATACCCCCCGACGTGAACTCGGACTGGGCTAAAACTGCCGGCGGGACGGCAAGGAGCGCCAGGAGAGTTAGAAAGATAAATCTTGACATAGAGTTCCTCCCTAGGAACATTTCGTCTGACTACATTTTGACTCCAGAAAGGGGTTCCCGGTGGGGAAGGGAAGACGTACGGCAACAGCTGAACAACCTCCATCGCTGCCCAGTCGGCGTCTCCCGGCTTGGGGCTCTGCTCTAAAGGTCGGATCACGGCAACCCCCCATCACACAGTACGCAAGCTGCGGGCCAACAGGCCGGCATTGAATTCAAAAGGCTTACGGCTACGCCGCCTAAGCACAATCCGGGTCTTTGGAGGAGCAATCCAAAAATCCGGATGCATACGCGAGCCCGACTTCGATTCTTATATACTAAAGGCTGCCACCTCTTCAAGTCCGATCTTTGGATAGGCGCGGGCGGGCATGAATGCCGCTATAATGCTGGCGGTGCTAGTAATAACGGTCGCAGCTGTACGCGCGCACTCGAGAAGGACCCGAGCCTCGGGGCAGAAGCCCCGGAAGCAATGAGCCCATGGTTGCTCCGACTAACCGTGGCCATTACGCTAGCCGCCCCTTCCGGAGCTCATTCGGAAGAATCCCCGACAATCCGATTTACCGACCATACGGCCGCTGCGGGCATCGACTTCCTTCACGTCACCGGCGCGTCCGGAGAGAAGTACGTGGTGGAGACCTTGGGCTCGGGAGCCATCTTCTTCGACTACGACGGGGATCTGGATCCCGATCTGTATTTGGTAAATGGCGGCGTGCTTCCCGGCTTCGAGCCGACAAACCCGGTCGGCGGTGCACTGTACCGCAACGACGGCACCGGACGCTTCTCGCAGGTGACGGCTCTTTCTGGCCTGGACTTCCAGGGCTACGGCATGGGGGCCGCGGCCGCCGATTACGATAACGATGGGGACCCCGACCTCTACGTCACCGAGTTCGGTCCCAACCGGCTCTTTCGCAACAACGGCGACGGGAGCTTCACCGACGTGACGGAGGCGGCTGGTCTCGTCAACCCTCTTTGGGGTGTCAGCGCCAGTTGGTCGGATCTCGATGGGGATGGGAACCTGGACCTCTACGTTGCGAATTACCTGAACTTCAGCTTCGACAACAATCCCGTCTGTTCTAGTCGCAAAGGCGGCAAGGTCTTGCGCTCTTACTGTGGTCCGGTCCTATTCCGGGGTCTCCCCGATGCCCTCTACCGCAATCGAGGCGACGGGACGTTCGAGGATGTGAGCCTAGAAGCGGGAGTCGCATTATCTCACGGCAAGGGACTCGGTGTCGTCGCCTTCGACTACGATGGGGATGGTCTTACCGATCTCTATGTCGCCAATGATACGGTCGCCAACTTTCTCTTTCGCAACCACGGGGGCATGCGTTTTTCGGAGGTGGGTCTCGAATCGGGGACGGCCTACGGCGGGAATGGACGGGCCCAAGCCGGAATGGGAGTGGATATCGGCGACTACGATCACGACGGGGACATGGATCTCTTCGTCACGAACTTCCAGGGAGAGTTCAATACTCTCTACAGGAACGGCGAGAACCAGTTTTTCACCGATGTTTCTGCCCTAGCGGGACTGGCTCGTCCGTCGCTCCGCGTTCTTGGCTTCGGTACTGCCTTCGCCGATTTGGACAATGACGGATTCGTTGACCTCGTGGTGGCGAATGGGCACATTTACGACAATACCGCGGAGTTGACCGAGGGCACATCGTACCCCCAGCGGAATCAACTCTTCTGGAACCGGGGTGATGGCCATTTCGAGGAGATCACGGAGGCGGGTCCGGGCTTCGAGCCGGTCAAGGTGAGCCGGGGTCTTGCCGCAGCAGACCTCGAAAGCGACGGCGATCTGGATCTCCTTTTCACGAACTCCGGTGATCGGCCGGACCTTCTTTGGAACGAGACTCCCTCGGGCAACTCGCTTCGCCTTCTGCTCATCGGGCGCCTTGCCAACCGGGACGCGGTAGGCGCCAAGTTGTTCTTGGACCTCGGAGAAGACGAGCGCACAACGATCGAGCTCCTGGCGGGCTCGAGCTATGCGTCCCAGAACGAGCGGGTCGTGCACATTGGCTTGGGCCAGCGAACGAAGATCCAAACCCTGCGCATCGACTGGCCGGGCTCCGGCGAGGAAGTCCTCGGTCCCCTCCCGGCGGGTGAGTTGGTCGTCGTCGTGGAAGGGTTGGGAGTTCTCCGTTCTTTCCCGTTCCGCTAGCTTCGCCAACAAAAGGGTGGCACCTATTAAAAGTGACTAAAAGGTCACTTTAATGTTGACATCCGTCTTTTATGTCCGTATATTTCCCTGGGACGATGATTAAGTGACTTATAGCTCACATGAATGAAGTCTCTGATAGTCAAACATTTAAGGCACTAGCCGACGCCAATCGTCGCATGATGCTGGATCTGGTAAAGGAAACGCCCGGAATGACCGTTTCAGAGCTTGCCTCCCACTTCTCCTTCACGCGCTATGCCGTCCTCAAGCACCTTCGGGTCCTGGAGGACGCGGGTCTCATCGTGCGGCGTCGGAACGGCAAGACCAAGGAGCTCTATCTCAACGCGATCCCCATCCAGGCCATTTCCGACCGCTGGATGTCCCAGTACAGCGCCCGCTGGGCTTCCAGGTTGACGGCCTTGAAGTACGGGCTCGAAAAGGAGGAAACCGTGACCACAGAAACGAAGCTGCAGCAGGTTTATGTGCTCTATATCCGCTCGACTCCCGAAAAGGTCTGGGACGCGCTCGTTAATCCCGATCGAACACGGCAGTACTTTTATGGCACCGAGATCGAAAGCGACCTAGAACCCGGTTCGTCGTTGAACTACTTCATGAAAGACGAGAAGGGAGAGAAAGTATCGGCGCTCACAGGAAAGATTCTCGAAGTCGTACCGGGAAAGAAACTCGTTCACACCTTCTCCTTCCCACAAAACGGAGATAAGCCCTCCCGTGCCTCGTACACAATCGGGCGTTTCGGAGACTCGGACCTGGTGAAGCTCACCGTGATCCACGATGAGTTCGACGGGGAAACCAAGACTTACAAGGAGACTTTCGGAGGGTGGCCCATTCTTCTCAACAGCTTGAAGACTCTACTCGAGACCGGAGAGCCACTGCCGACCCACCTGATCCAATAGGCGCGCGTAAGACATGAAGAAGAGCACCTTCTGGTTCAAGCTGGCCTCGTACGGGATGGTCGTGACGGCGGGACTCCACACGCTAGGTCACTTCGCCGACGCGGAGCCCGCTAACGAGGCCGAGGAGACGCTGCTCGAGCTGATGACCACCTACCGCTTCGACTTCGGTGGGATCGAGCGCTCGATGATGGATTTTCTAAAGGGATACAGCTTGATCTTGGCGGCCAGTCTGGTCTTCGTTGGAGTGCTGAATCTTGTCGTGGTCCGAGCGCGGGGCGACGATCACGCGTTCCTTCGAACCGTGACCTGGATGGCCGCAGGTTATACGGCGGGTCTTCTCGCCATCAGCATCGCGTACTTCATCTACCCGCCGATCGTCACGATCGGGTTCATCTTGCTTTGTTTTGTAGTGTCGCTACTGATGGGTGCTAGGAGGGACCGGAGCCCAAATAAAGCCCGATGACCCCGCCTACGCCGAGGCTCGACAAGGCGGAGAAGGCCTCGACGACCTCGCTGGCCTCGGTCCAGGGGACGAGGCCGATAAAAGCCAGGAGAGCGAAGGCTCCGGTTACACCAAGGTAAGTCGCTGCGACGGTCAACATCGCCCACATAGCACGCGCCTGATTCATAGGACCCCCTCTTCTAGTTGTTGTCTTCGGCTGTGCACCGTATCTGAAGACAGGTGGAATCACCGCAAAACGTAGTCAGTGCGTCGCAGGAAATTCTGAAAAGGTTTGAATTTTGTATTTGATTACATGATAGGGGGCGGACCCCTAACTGTCAATGAGGAAGGGAGCTCGTGTCTCTCGCGTAGTGGAGGACGCCATCGGTCCAAACCTCGGTGCAAAGCGGCGCCCCGGTCCAGTAGGACAAAGCGGCCGGCGACTTCACGTCCCAAACTGCAAGGTCGGCTCGCATGTCGGGCTCGATGACGCCAGTGTCCCCCAAACCGAGGGCGGCTGCCGCATGGCGAGTGGTTCCCGCCAGCGTCTCCTCAGGCGTTAGACGGAAGCGAGCGCTGGCCAAAGCCATGGTTTCTTGCAGCGAGCCGAAGGGAGCGGTCCCGGGATTGAGATCGGTCGAAACCGCAATCCGCACGCCCGCCTCCCGCATCCTTGCGATCGGTGGGCGGGCCTCTTCGTTCAAGAACGCCGACGCACCGGGGATGAGTACCGCGACCGTGCCCGCCGTCGCCAAGGCTTTCAAGCCCGCATCGGACGCATGTTCGAGGTGATCCGCAGACAGCGCGTCATACTCGGCTGCCAACGCGGCACCGCCCAAGTCGCTTAACTGGTCGGCGTGCAATCGCACGGCCAGATGGGCGTCGCGTGCGGCGTCGAAGACTCGGCGGACCTGTGCCGGCGTGAATGCAATTCGTTCGCTGAACGCATCCACCGCGTCGGCCAAACGCTCTTCGGCTGCGGCCGGGATCATGTCTTCGCAGATCACGGAGATATATCGGTTCGGATCGGCTCGATGTTCGGGAGGGATGGCGTGAGCCGCGAGGAGTGACGTCACGACCCGCACCGGCAACGCTTCGCCGAGACGTCGGGCCACACGCAACATCCGTAGCTCATGGTGGGCATCCAGCCCGTAGCCCGATTTGATCTCCACCGTGGCGACGCCGCTCTGCAGTAGCCAGCGGATGTGACGAGCGCCGGAGTCAAAAAGCTCGTCGTCCGACGCCGCTCTGGTGGCTGCGACTGTCGAAAGAATTCCACCGCCGGCGCTGGCGATCTCCTCGTAGGTGGCGCCGCCGAGTCGTCGCTCGAACTCGGTGATGCGTTCGCCTCCGAACACGAGGTGGGTGTGACAGTCGATGAGGGCGGGTGTGACCAGCCGGCCGCCGACCGACCAGCGCTTCCTTGCTTCGACACCGACCTCCGGACCGACATAGCTGATGCGGCCGTCGGTGATCCCGATGACGGCATCACTGAGCTGCCCGTACGGTTCAGATCCGGGCTTCAGGGTTGCGACGATGCCGTCAACGATCACGGTGTCAACGGTGAGGCTCATGAGCCTAGTTTACTCGTAGTGGAGAGCGGTGAGGGGATCGACTCTGGTGGCGCGAAGGGCAGGCAGGAGGATGGCGACGACGGCGACGAGGCTCAAGAGGAACGCCACGGCGACGTACGTTGCCACGTCGGCCGGGGTGACACCGAACAAGAGACTTTCCAACAAGCGGGTCAGCGCCAAGGCGCCGGCGATTCCGATAGACAAGCCCAAGGTCACGAGAACCAAGCCCTTGCCGAGCACCATCTTCAGAACGTCGGTGGCACGGGCGCCCACTGCCATGCGAACACCGATCTCTTTTGTTCTCTGCATCACGAAGTCTGACATCACTCCGTAGATGCCCACCGCCGCCAGAAGTAAAGCCAGCGCTGCAAACTGAACGAGCAGCAAAGTGTTGAAACGTGGTTGGCCGATGGATCGCGCCACGATGCTGTCCAAGGTCCGTACTTCCGCAATCGGCTGGTCGGTGTCGACGGCTTGAACTACGCCTCGGATGACCGGTGTGAGCATCGCGGGATCGCCGGAGGTTCGCACCACGAGGTTCATGTAGTTGGACGGCATCTGTTGATGGGGCCGGAAAAGTGCGGGCGAGAGATCAGTATCTAGACCATTGTGTCGAACGTCGCCGACTACGCCGATGACCTCGACGGACACGAGATCGTCCCAACTGTAGGCGAGGCGTTTTCCAATCGGGTCTTCGCCGGGCCAGAACTGTTCGGCCAACGTCTTGTTGATGACCGCCACCGCGGGTGCGTCGGCGTGGTCTCGTTCGGTGAACGTTCTCCCCTTTAACAACGGAGTTCGTACGGCGCGGAAATAGTCGAGCGAGACAACCCGAATGGCCGTGACCGGCCACTCACCAGGCGGTGGCTCTGGCAAGGCTTCGATCTTGAAATCAGTGGCGGAGCTCTGTCCGCTAAAAGGAAGCCACTGAATCGCGCTGGCGGAGATCACGCCGGGTAACGAGCGAACACGCTCCAGAACATCTTTGAAGAACACGACCCGCTGCGGGTCCTCCTCATACGTGCGCCGCGGAAGTACGACTCGAGCCGTGAGGACGCCCCCGGGATCGAGCCTGGTCTCCACTCGATGGAGGCTCATCAGGCTGCGAACGAGGAGACCCGCACCCACGAGAAGCATCAGAGCCAGGGCGACCTCCGCGATGACCAGCCCGGCTCGAAAACGCCGTCCTCGGGCTCCCTCACCCACATTTCTCCCTCCTTCACGCAGCGCTTGATTGACATCGAACCGCGAGCCTTCGAGAGCTGGGATCAACCCGAAAACAGTGCCGGTGAGGAGCGACAAGAGCATGGCAAAGCCAAGCACAGCCTTGTCCACACCGATGGACTCGGCGCGCGGGAGAAACAGATCGGTCGGGACCAGAGAGAGGAGAAGAGGAATTCCGAAAATGGCTAACCCCAAACCGGCCACTCCGCCGAACCCGGCAAGGAGCATGGTCTCGGTGAGAAGCTCCTGAACCAAGCGTCCGCGTCCTGCACCCAAGGCGGCGCGCACCGCGATCTCCTTACGCCGAGCGGCGCCCCGAACGAGGAACAAGTTCGCGACATTGGTACAAGCAATAAGAAGAAGGAAGCCGACCGCTCCCAACAGAACGAGAAGGGAGAGGCGAATGTTGCCGACCAGCTCTTCACCGAGTGGCACGACGTTGACGCGCCACCCGGTGTTGAAGCTCGGATCTACTTTTTCTAAACGGGCGGCGATGGTGTCCATTTCGGCCTGGGCTTGCGCTAGGGTCGTCCCTTCCTTTAATCGACCCAAGACCCGAATCCAGCGACCCATATCCGTCCGATTCGCCCATGCGAAATCGGTGGGCCTCCACAAATCGACGTCTTCTTTCTAGGAGGGAAGGACCCGGCGGTAAGACACCGATGACCGTTTGAGGTACACCGTCTAGAGTAAGGGTGTCTCCAACGATATCCGGGTCGCCGCCAAACCGATTCCGCCAGAAACGATGGCTGAGCACGACCGCCTGCTGATCCTCGGCTCCGAAGCCGTGGAAGGTTCTTCCTAGGATCGGCTCGACGCCCAGCAGCTGGAACATGCCGGGTGACGTGACGATGGCGACCAGCTCTTCCGGATCCCCTTCACCGGTAAGGATGAACAAGCTTCGCCAGAAACCGGCCACTTGCTCGAAGACGCCCTGCTGTGCGTCCCATTCCACGAAATTGCCCGGGGCGACGACGTTCCGATCGCTGGGGTCGCCTAACTTTCTTTCCCACACCATCGCTAGACGATCCGACTCTGGGAACGGAAGTGGCCGAAGCAGGACGGCGTTCACCACGCTGAAGATCGCGGTCGTTCCGCCGATACCCAGAGCCAAGGTGAGAACCGCCACTAGCGTGAACCCGGGGCGTTTCCAGTCTTGAACGATGCGCGAGTGTGACCGCGGCCAGGGTGGGCGTCGGAGTGGTGGTCAATGCCCGAGCCATGTCGAGAAGGTCGTGTGCGTAGTCGGAGGGGCGGGTACCGGCGTGCAATACCAGATCGTCGCAGGCTCGCTCGCTCTCACGCCGCAACTCCCTTGCCGCAAACCACGCAGCCGGGTTGCACCAGTGTGCGGCGCAGGTCAGTTGTGCCAAGAACTGGACGAGGCAGTCCCGACGCTTCACGTGAGCCATCTCATGAAGCAACACACTCCGCCGCCTATCCAGCGTCCATTCATTGGCGCTTTCTGGTAGGAGCACCGAGGAGCGGAAGAATCCACAAGTGACAGGCAATGCTGAGCGGGGACTTTGTAGCAGCCTGACTCTTTGCGCGATCTCGAACCGATCTGCGATTTCTTCACACAGAAGTTTCCACGAGGGATCTTTGATCTCGGCTGCCGAGCGGACGGCAATTCGGCTTCGAACCAGCCCAACGAGGATGCGCGAAGCGAAAAGCGCGAAACCGCCCAGCCAGATCGTGAGGATCCCAGGTTTGCCAGGTCATGGAGCTCTGAATCGGTGACGGCTCTGAGGGAGCACCCGATGGCCGTGGATCCTGGGGCGAAGTGATCGGTGTTCGAGAAGAGGCCGTTGCCTTCGCTTGGTGTCTAGCGGCCGGCTCGTGCGCGGCGGCGAGCTTGGGAGGGAGTGGCATCGGGTTGAGCTCTCGAGGTGCTTCGAACGAAGGCGCGACCGGCAGCAACATCTCCGGTACCGGCATTCGCCAGGAGGGCAACGCCGAGGACAAGAAAGGCAACGCCAGGAGACTGAGTAGCGCCAGGGCCCAAACCGCATGTCGTGCTGCAGCCGAGGCTCGTCGTAGTGCGAGGGTCATCAGAGTCGCCACGCCTAGGATAACGAATCCTTTGACGAGGATGTTCGCAGTGAAGAGGGTCCAAGACATGGCTAGGCTCCTTTCGCGCGCGCCTTGTCGATCAGCTCTGCGAGGCGGCTCAGCTCTTCGGGCGAAAGATCGGCGGTTGAGTCGTCCAGCAACGTGGCTACCGCCTGCTCGGTCGATCCGTTAAAGAAGGTGTAAAGAAGGTGCTGAATGGCAGAGCGCTTCGCCTTGTCCTGCCCCACGGTAGGAGTGAAGACGTAGCGCGGGCCGTCCTGGTCGTGGCTAACGTGTCCCTTTTCTTCCAGGATGCGAAGCGTGGCCCGCACCGCCGAGTAACTCGGAGGATCGGGAAGGTTGGTCTGGACTTCGGCCGCAGTGGCTTGGCCGAAGCGATACAACAAGTCCATGATTTGCCTTTCCCGGGTGCTCAAACCTAGATACGCTTTCTCGCCCATCGAATGTTTCTTTGTCACGTGTCTTAGCCTCCTCGAATTTCCGCCCGTGCTAGTATTTCAGCATTATGCTGGAAATTTAGCATTGAGGCTCCGACCTGTCAAGTCTTTTTGCTAAATTTTTAGCACCTCGGGCCGTTAGGATTTCAGTGGGCAATCGGGCGCGAAGTCGGATGGTTCCTATATAATGTGCTTGCGACGAGTGACTTTCGGGGTACTGGGCGAGGCGCGGAAACATCGTCGCTGAGGACTCAGGGATCGGGACGCACGAACAGCTAATGCAACACGCCCTGGAGGCGGCGCATAAAGCACTCCACTTGGGAGAGGTGCCGATAGGCGCCATTCTAGCCAAGGACCAGGAGATCGTCGCGACGGGGTTCAATCAGCCCATCCATTCGGTCGACCCCACAGCGCACGCCGAGCTGGTCGCCATTCGCCAAGCCGCGAAGGAGCTTGGGGATTATCGACTCCGGGGGTTGACGCTATATGTAACGGTGGAGCCGTGCCTGATGTGCATCGGAGCCATCGTTCACGCGCGGGTCAGCACGCTGGTTTACGGAGCGAAGGAGCCCAAGTTCGGGGCCGTGGAATCTATTTTGAATCTAGAAAGCATCCGGGTGCCGCACCGGCTGGCAGTCATTTCCGGTGTTCTCGAGCATGACTGCCGAAAACTGATGCAGGACTTTTTCCGCCACCGGCGGGATCACATATAGGAGGAAGCTCTAGAGACCCAATCCTACCTTTAACAACGTCGTCGAATCGACGGGCACTCGCGCGGAGAGGTACCGAAGTGGTCGTAACGGGGGCGCCTCGAAAGCGTCTTGTCCGGTTAGTAACCGGGCACGTGGGTTCGAATCCCACCCTCTCCGCCACCCAGTCTGCCCAATTGTGGCACTGCAGAGACGGATGAGATTTTTCGCGCGGTTGGCGGGGTTTTGCAGGGATAGGTGTCACCAGAGACGCGCTAGAAGGGCGGAAAGGGCCCCATTTTCGGTTTTCGTCTCTAATTCCGATTTTCGAGGGACACCTTTGCGCCAAATAGGAAAACGGGCGCTGACAGGGTCGTGCAGTAGCGGAAAGGAGGCCGCCCGAGAGGCCCAGAATCGAGGTCGTGGCTACCGCCGCGCAGCAGGCTAGCACGTTCTGGTCCAGGTGCGGTCCAGCCTCCTTGATGTCCTCTTTTCCCAGACCTGGATCCAGATCTTCGCCCGGGGTCGCGGTTGGCCAACCCGACGAATGTTAAGAAACACGGTCGTGAACTACATCGAAGCGTTTATAATACCGTCCTACTTCACTCGTCACTCGACTAACGTCACTCCAATGAAGTTCGAACTGGCTCACACTCTCAAGTCTTCTGATGCCAAGTTAATCAACCGGTGGTGCTTCCGCCATTAAGTGTTGGTAAAATGACGCTAAGACTTTACGCTGCATTAAATTACAGCTAAAATAGCGCTCACGATTTTCGCTGCGTGCTAAATGGAGCGTAAGCTCTTTTTTTGCAAAGGGATACGTACACATCACCAACAGCAAACAGCGCAAGCACCCGAAGTGTCGGAGGCTGATGCGCGGCGTGCGCAGACGGCGTACGCCGTTCTTGGAAGCTGGAAGACACCGCCCGGCGTTTCTGCCGATGCTTCTACGATGGATGCTGATGTGCTTGTTGCGTGGATCGGACAGACATTGGAACTTTCCAGTGCGGCACGCCGACGCACGGTGGCTGAGCAGTACATTGGACGGATCCTCAGGTACGTTCCGACTGGGCGGGGATGGTATCTGGCCTCACGAGGGCGCTACGCAAGATCCTCGAGCAGCTCAAGAATCCGCAGATCGAAGACGGGCTTGAAATCGAGATCTACAACAGTCGCGGTGTAGTGAGCCGCGATCCACTGGGTGGCGGTGGCCAGGAACGGCGTTTAGCGGCTCAGTATTCAGCTCGGTCAGCTTCACTCAATCAGCGTTGGACGCGGACCGCGGAACTCTTGAGACGGGTCGCTGACCAGTACGAGCGTGAAGCGCAGGCCGAGGATCGTAAAGAGGAACTGCGGAAGGATGGGTTCTGGTAAGACTCGATTGCCGGCGCGAACACAACCGTTGAAAGTGAACCGCCCCGGGGATGTGTCCCGAGGTCCGTGGAAAAAGAACGGTGCCCTCCACTCCGTCATCAGAGTATCATATCAGGCGGGAACCTCCGCGTGTTCGAGAACCTCGCTCAGACGTTGGTAGCCGTCGATGCGTCGTAGTTGAATCTGGCCAGAGGCGATAAGCCCAAACAGCAAAGCGACCGCAGACTCCTCGCTGGAGAACGACGCTTGGGTTTTCGTCCGGCGTCGAAACTCGAGGTTGAGATTCTCCAGAGCATTGGTCGTTCGAGTCGATTTCCACATGGCACGAGGGAATTCGTAGAAGGTCAGCAGCTGATTACCGGCCTCCTCTAGGCTTCGGACGACGGCCGGCGCGAGAGGCGTCCACTTGGCGACGAGCTCGTCATAGGCTTTGCGAGCATCGAACCCGTTCTTGGCGTAGACGATCCGGTTGTAGTCACGCCGGAGCTCACGGCGTGCGTGCGCCGGGCAATGTTGGAGCAAGTTGGCGCGCTTGTGCTCGGTACATCGCTGCAACCGGCACCCCGGCCACTTCTCCAGCGCTTTCGTCAGCCCCTTGTGGCCGTCGCTGATCACTAGCTTGGGAGCCTGGAGTCCCTCCAGCACGGAGCCCCAATGCGTCGAGGCTTCGCTCACCGCCAGACGCAATGACAACAGACGTTTCTGCCCGTCTGGCGCGACCCCGAGCGCGGCCAGTACGAGTACGCTGATCACACGTTTCGCCATCCGCACTTTCAGGTGGAAGCCGTCCAGGTAAACGATCGCGTAGACCTCCTCGCTGAGAGCACGGTTCTGCCATTCCTCGAAGCGCTCCTTCAGCCGGCTAACCACGCGAGACACCGCGCTCTTCGATAGGTGCTCCTCACCGAGCAGTGGTTTCAGCGCTTTGCGGATCCGGCGGCTATTCGCGCCCGACAAGTACGTCCCCAAGATCGCCTCGTCGACCTCACGAGTCCGGCGCGCGTACCGGAGCAACAGCTCGCTCCTGAACTCTGTCGTTTCTCCCGTTTCCTCGTCTCGCACGCGGGCTCGTGGCACCCGGAGCTCGCGAGTTCCCACCGACGTCGTCACGCGACGGGTTTCGGCTCCGTTGCGATATCCACGGCGGTCTTCCGCACGCTCGTAGCTACAACACCCCAGCGCTTGGTCGACTTCTTCCTCGAGCACAACCTCGATCGCCTCCAGTACCCGCATACGCAGCCGAAGTTGGACGAACTCCCGGTACTCGCTTACAGACTCCTTCGATATGGTGGTAGGCTTCTTCATGGCGTAATCCTCCTCCTCGCCTTTACAGGCGTGGTTTGGTTTTGCTTAACCGGAGGTTACGCCATTCTTATTTCCACGGGAAGCGGGACGGATCCCCAATTCGAAAGGAGGTACTATCGCGCCGCTTGATCCCTAACTCTTAACCTGTCCACGAAAGCGGGGTCACTTCACACCCCGGCAGAGCCGGGGGTTTACCTGTGATAATTAGGCCTCAACTAGAGTCCGCCAAGGTTTGAGCGAAGCTTCCTCCCGCGAAGCCGAGCTTTGAGGACTCTGTCCTCCTCAAGCGCTAATGGCCCTTCTGGAATTTGGTGCTGATATCATGGCCGGAGCAATGGACAAGAAAAGCCTCAGTGAGCGTGACATCTGCACCAAGTTCATCACACCGGCCTTGCGCCAGGCCGGGTGGGACGAGATGGCGCAAATTCGCGAGGAGGTCAGCTTCACCAAGGGCCGCATCATCGTTCGCGGCAAGCTGGTCAGCCGGGGAAAGGGCAAGCGGGCCGACTACATCCTTTATTACAAGCCCAACATCCCCATCGCCCTGATCGAGGCCAAGGATAACACCCACGCCATCAGCGACGGGATGCCGCAAGGGCTGGATTACGCCGAGGCCCTCAATATCCCTTTCGTGTTTTCCTCCAACGGCGACGGCTTCGTCTTCCACGACCGGACGGGAGCAGGCACCGAGCGGGAAACGACGCTCGGTCTTGACGCCTTCCCCGTCCTGTGCCAAAACTCGGCCCTTTAGAAATAGACCACAAATCAGCAGCTTAGACGCCCTTGGAATCCGTGCAGAATCCAGGGTATTTCGCGCCGCAGGGCTGACTTCCGACCCATGGGCTGGCGGATGAATAAATAGAAGGCACAGGGTGCTCGGGATGACCACGGCGGAGATCGAGGCGATGGATCTGTCCTCCGAGGAGATGCAGTTTTTGCTGGAGGGCTATACCGAGGAGACGGTCGTCGTCGGTACTCGTGCGCAGCCGCGGACGGTCGCCGAGTCACCGGTGCCGGTCGATGTTCTCTCCTCCTTCGACATCACCAGGCAGGGCGCCGTCAACCTGCAGGAGCAGCTTAGGACGATCGTCCCGTCGTTCAACATCAACACACAGCCGATAAGCGACGCCTCGACGGTCGTTCGGCCGGCAATGCTACGCAACCTCGCGCCGGACCATACGCTCGTCCTGATCAACGGCAAGCGCCGCCACCGCTCGTCGATCATCGACTGGCACGGCGGCAACGGCGTCGCCTTCGGGTCACAGGGCCCCGATATTTCGGCCATTCCGTCGATTGCGTTGCGGCAGGTCGAGGTGCTGCGCGACGGCGCGGCGGCGCAGTACGGCTCGGACGCGATCGCCGGCGTGATGAACTTCCAGCTCAAGGATGCTCCATCGGGGGGCACACTCGCGTTCAACACCGGCACTTTCGGATCGGGCGACGGTGAAGCCTTCAACGTCGCCGGAAATGTTGGGCTGCCGCTTGGCGCCACCGGCTTCGCCAACCTCAGCTTGGAGTATGGCAGCTCGAATCCGACCAATCGGAGCGCGCCTCGCAGCGATGCGATCGCGCTGCGGGCGGCCGGGAATTCGGACATCGCCTCCGACACGCCTCAGGTCTGGGGCTCGCCGCGGGTCGACGACGACATGAAGCTGTTCGGGAACTTCGGCTACACCGCCGCCAACGGCGTGCAGTTCTACAGCCACACGAACTACGCCAGCAAAAAAGTGACGGGGGGATTCTTCTTCCGGAACCCGAACACGCGGGGCGGCGTCTTCAGCATCGACGGCGGCAAAACGCTGCTGATCGGCGACGCGCTCATGGCGGCAAGGCACCAGCTCGGCGAACTGCCCCACGGTCGCGATCACTGACCACGTCGCCGACGCGGCCGCCCTGGAGCAGGTGTTCGACGACCCAAACTGCTTCTCGTTCCGGGAGCGGTTTCCAGGCGGTTTCACCCCGAACTTCGGTGGCGAAGCGACGGACGTGTCACTCGTCGTCGGCGTCCGTGGCTTCACTGCGGCCGGCTTCGTCTGGGACGTGAGCGGCTCGGTCGGGGCTCACGAGACTGATCTGTTCATCTCCGACACCGTCAACGCCTCGCTCGGTCCCGACACGCCGACCGCGTTCGATCTCGGTAGCAACCGGCAGCGGGAGACCGGCGTCAACTTCGATGTCTCCTACGCCGCTACCGAGATGGTCAACCTCGCCGTTGGCGCGGAATGGCGTGACGAGCAGTACCAGACTACCGAGGGTCATCCGACATCGTGGACAGTCGGTCCCTATGGACGCGGGCAGGGCTTCTCGGCCGGTTCCAACGGCTTCTTCGGCTACGGGCCGCTCGCCGCGGGCTGTGCATCGTCAAAACTGCTCCGCCCACGAAATCAAGGACTTACGCTCCGCTTGAATTCCGGGCCGAAGACGGCGAAACTCCGCCGCTATGCTCAACGTTGTTGTCTTCCTCGTCTCACTTGGCGTCCGTGCCATTCGGGCGATGTGTCGGCGCCGCGCCGACCTGGTGTTGGAGAACGTCGCTTTGCGGCAGCAAGTGACGGCGCTGAAGAAAGAGCGCCCACGCCCACCGCTCGACGACACGGAACGGGCTTTCTGGGTTGCCCTTCGAGGTTCGTGGCCCGTGTGGGCGAGCCGCCTGCTCATCGTCCACGCGGACACCGTAGCCCGTTGGCATCGCGACCGATTCCGACGGTACTGGGCAAAGATCTCGCAGCGCCGCCATCCCGGTCGGCCTCGGATTGATGCCGAGATTCGTCGCCTCGTCCGCACGATGGCGCAAGACGGCTGGGGGGCGCCACGCATCCATGCTGAGCTCACCAAGCTCGGTTTCATCATCTCCGAGAGCACGGTGTCGCGATACCTGCCGCGGCGTCCCGCGGAGCCCGACCAGCTGAAACGATGGATGGCTTTCTTGCGCAACCATAAAGACGATATCGCCGCCATGGATCTGTTCACCGTGCCCACCGCGTCGCTCCGGCTGCTGTACGGCTTCTTCGTCATCGAGCACGGTCGCCGGCACATCGTTCACTTCAACGCCACGTTCCACCCGATGTCTGCTTGGGTTATTCAGCAACTACGCGAGGCGTTTCCCTACGACACCGCTCCGAGATATCTCATCTTCGATCGCGACTTCATCTTTAACGCTGCGGTCATCGAGTTCATCAAGGCAACGGGCACAAAACCCGTTCGCACTTCGTTTCGCAGCCCATGGCAAAACGGAACCGCGGAGCGGTGGGTCGGCAGCTGCCGTCGCGAGCTCCTTGAGCACGTCGTGGTTCTCGGTGCATGTCATCTCATCCGGCTCGTGCGAGCTTACATCAGCTACTATCATGAGGACCGTTGCCACTTGGGACTGAACAAGGACACACCGAGCTTGAGAACGGTCACGCACCGACCGTCTCCTACGGCGAAAGTCGTCGCACTGCCGCGAGTCGGTGGACTGCACCATCGATACGAGTGGCGAGAGGCAGCCTGAGTCAGCTTGGTCGCTCGCGTTACTCGGCTGGTCGCCGAGAAGTTCGTCCTCAGCACCTTCCCTCGCGCGCTGACCACGCTCTCCAGCATGTGCTCGAGGGTGGTCCGGGCCCTAGAGTCCAGTCCCGGATTAATAATGATGATGGACACCGGGTCGACTTTTTGCGGGGCACAAGGCTGTGGATCATTGCCAGCGTGACCGCGACAGGCGAAGATAGAGGCATGACGACCGAACGAACGGAACTCGAGGGCCATGACACCGTCGTTCGCGGCACCGCGATGCCCTTCACCGACGATCCCGTCTGGTCAAAATACTCGAACGCCCAGCGGGTCAGCAGTTTGCACCTTTCCAAGGGCCGCTTGAATCCGCCATCGCGGTCGGATACGCATTCCAGTTCAGCGGAAGGAATCATCAAGGCAAGGAGAATCTCCTGCTGTTCCCAGCCAGCGACCAGTCCCTCAGTCCGAGCGCAAGGTGCGCTCCCTTGAACGGCTTTGGCGGGCTGCTACGTTTCTACCATCGGGAAGCCGCATGAGTATTTTGACCTCACGGGTTGGCGCGTGACCGCTCTCAAGCTCGGTGTGTCCTTGTTCAGCCCCAAGTGGCAACGGTCCTCGTGATAGTAGCTGATGTAAGCTCGCACGAGCCGGATGAGATGACATGCGCCGAGAACCACGACGTGCTCAAGGAACTCGCGACGGCAGCTGCCGACCCACCGCTCCGCGGTTCCGTTTTGCCATGGGCTGCGAAACGAGGTGCGAACGGGTTTTGTGCCCGTTGCTTTGATGAACTCGATGACCCCAGCGCTAAAGATGAAGTCGCGATCGAAGATGAGATATTTCGGAGCGGTGTCGTAGGGAAACGCCTCACGCAGTTGCTGAATAACCCAAGCAGACGTCGGGTGGAACGTGGCGTTGAAGTGAACGATGTGCCGACGGCCGTGCTCGATGACGAAGAAGCCGTACAGCAGCCGGAGCGAAGCGGTGGGCACGGTGAACAGATCCATGGCGGCGATATCGTCTTTATGGTTGCGCAAGAAAGCCATCCATCGCTTCAGCTGGTCGGGCTCCGCAGGATGCCGCGGTAGGTATCGCGACACCGTAATCTCGGAGATGATGAAACCGAGCTTGGTGAGCTCAGCATGGATGCGTGGCGCCCCCCAGCCGTCTTGCGCCATCGTGCGGACGAGGCGGCGAATCTCGGCATCAATCCGAGGCCGACCGGGATGGCGGCGCTGCGAGATCTTTGCCCAGTACCGTCGGAATCGGTCGCGATGCCAACGGGCCACGGTGTCCGCGTGGACGATGAGCAGGCGGCTCGCCCACACGGGCCACGAACCTCGAAGAGCAACCCAGAAAGCCCGTTCCGTGTCTTCGAGCGGTGGGCGTGGGCGCTCTTTCTTCAGCACCGTCACTTGCTGCCGCAAAGCGACGTTCTCCAACACCAGGTCGGCGCGGCGCCGACACATCGCCCGAATGACACGGACGCCAAGTGAGACGAGGAAGACAATAACGTTGAGCATAGCGGCGGAGTTTCGCCGTCTTCGGCCCGGAATTCAAGCGGAGCGTAAGTCCTTGATTTCGTGGGCGGAGCAGTTTTGACGATGCACAGGTCTCGATGGTGGCAATTTATGGAAGAATTCACAAATATTTCACGCATTTAGCTTTAAGAATCACATTAAAATCACACAAAATAGTGCAAAAAAAAGGTGGTCGACCGGTAGTTCAATGAACATGCGCAAACCTATCATTATCGACCAAGCCACCCTCGATTGGGAAGGCTGGCGCAACACCACCCTCGCTACCAAGAGCGCGATACGCTGGAAGCTCCTGATCACAGGCGAACGCACGGAAAGCAGCGGCCTCGTCACGGGCATTGCACAACTCCCGCCCGGCGCGCAACTACTGCTTCACCACCACGAGCCCCAGGAAACCTATTACGTCGTTAGCGGCCGAGGGGAGATGAAGATCGACGATTACACGACGGCGGTCGGGCCCGGCTGCGCAATCTACATCCCTGCCAATGCCAGGCACGCGCTCCGATGCACCGGCTCGGAGCCGCTGTTCTTCGTGTTCTCCTTCGCGCGGGACCGCTTCGACCAGATCACGTATCACTTCGTTCAATAGTGCCGGCTGTGCTGCACCGCTGACGATAGCGTGGGAACCGGCAAGACCCCGTCCTGTGCCAAAACTCAGCCCTTTTGAAATAGCCCATAAATCAGCAACTTAGAGTCTGGTTTGCGGCCGTGCCCAGGGCCGAGCACGAAAAAACGACGAAATCATGCAGGCATAGTCCCGGCAGATCGGAGACCGATCAGGTTCGGGGCGCGCGGATGAATAAATAGAAGGCACAGCCGAGTTTTGGCACTGGACGGGATGGCGTACACATTACCAACAGTAAACAGCGCAAGCACCAGTTTTTGCACCATACGCTATGAGGAGATTGCCACCGAAGACGCTGTCCCTACGGCCCGGGTGCGCAAGGCAATCCGCTATGCCTTCCTGGCACCCGACATTGTTCGTGCCATCGTGGACGGCCGCCAGCCTGTTGGGCTGACCTCGAGCTACCTTCTCCATCATCCGCTCCCCGATGATTGGGAGAAACAGCGCACCCTCGTCGCAACGCTCTGAGGCAGACCACGCTGTAAGCCAACCCGCGGCCGCGTGCGTTCAGAACCGCGACGATTGGTCCCATTCACTGCGTCGTAGTCCGCACTCCGGGAGACCGGCCGGGAGTCCATCGAACCCCGAGGGTGTCGAGCTTCCGGTTGAAGGCGGGAATCGTTTCGACCACCAAACGATCGATCCTTGCGACTTCGACGCTCAGTCGCTTGCCCGTCTCCTCGGTAATGCGCAATTGGTCATCGGTAGGACGGGCGGTCGATGCTTCGACGAAAGCGTAGGTCTCCCGGATGCGTCGGGCAATGGGCGGCGCCTTGGGCTGCTCCGCAACGTCCCGAGGGCCACGACCCAGGAGGTTATCCAAAATACCGTCTACCTGGGATTGAAGGCTGCGCAATTCCTCGCCCAACGTGGCCGCAGTGTTGGGATTGGACGCGAGCACTTTTGCGATTTCCTTTAGTTGCTCTTGCACCTGTTGCGCCGTAGCCACCGATCCGCGTGCTGCCGCATCCATCTCGGCGAGACGAAGCAGTGTATCGTGCCAAAGGCGCCGGTTCCCGGTGGAGATGGAGATGGCGGGATCGCCTCGTACAGTTATCGATTGCGACACCTCCTCGTCGCCGAGTCGCAAGCGGACGCGGTATTCACCGGGAATGACGAATGCCCCGCGCGGGGGAGGCTGCCAACTGTTTCGCGCCTCCTCGGGAGTGATGTCATAGGGAAGTGGATGCCTCAGATCCCAAATCAAACGCCGGATGCCACCGCCTGCCTGCCCTTGATTCGTATGTAATCGGCGCACGAACTCGCCGCCCGCACCCAAGATGTCGACTTCCACGCGTTTTCCGCCGTCACCTTCGAGCGATGACGGATTCACATAATAAGTGATGGTGGCCCCGTCGGGTGGATTGGGCGCCGAAAAATGATCCGTCCCGATGGAGCCTTGATTACGGGTATAGCGGTGGAGCTGGGTCGCCGGGCGGACGGACGCTACGTGAAGCTCCTTGCCCCAGGCCTGTCCCACACTTTCCAAGATTCCGATGTCGTCTAGAATCCAAAGCCCACGGCCATGAGTGGCGATGACAAGATCGTTCTCTCGGGGATGAATTAATATGTCGTAAATATTGACGGTGGGCAGGTTGTTCTTGAGCCGGACCCAGCGGTTCCCGCCGTCCAGCGATAAGAAGACGCCAAACTCGGTTCCCACGAACAGGAGATTCGGATTTCGGGGATGCTCGGCGAGCGTCCGCGCGTGACCGAACTCCGGCAAGTTGGCGGTAATCGATTTCCAAGTGCGACCTAAGTCCGCACTCTTGACCACATAAGGTCGGAAGTCGTTGTCGTGGTGTGCGTCGATCGTGGCATAAAGCGTCTGCTCGTCATGCCCGGACAGCACGACACGCGTCACCCACGCTTGGTTCGGAACACCGGGGATGGTCCCGACGCGGAACCAATTTTCCCCATCATCGGTCGTCACTTGAATCAAGCCATCGTCGGTACCGACCGCAAGGACTCCGGCCCTGAGTGGCGACTCGGCGATGGTGGAGATACTTCCATAATCGGCGGTCCCCGCGTGGTAGGCTACGGCATCCTTCGGCCACACATTGCCCATCAGCGGCAGCTCATGGGGATTCAAGTTGCGTGTGAGATCGGGACCGATGGTCTCCCAGCTGTCGCCCCGGTTTCGGCTACGAAAGAGGTAATTCGCACCGAAGTAAAGGGTCTTGCGATCGTGCTGTGAGAGCACCAGGGGCGAGGACCAGTTCCAACGATAGTTCTCCTTTTCCGGAGGTTGCGGTTGAATGAAGTGACGCTCTCCGGTTCGTGTATCGAAACGATTCAGAAACCCGTACTGCCACTCGCTGTAGACGATGGTCGGATCCTGGGGATCGATTTGAACGTAGAAACCGTCCCCCCCCGTCGTCAGTTTCCAATCGGCATTGGTAATTCCATCCGAATAACGAGTTCCACTCGGTCCACCGAAGGTGCCGTTATCCTGAAGCCCGCCGTAGACGTAGTAGAAGGGTTCTTGCATATCGACCGCGACGTCGTAGAACTGCGATACTGGGAGATTCCCAATGAAGCTCCAGCTCTT
Source organism: Candidatus Marinacidobacterales bacterium (assembly GCA_965219415.1). Classification (GTDB taxonomy): domain Bacteria; phylum Acidobacteriota; class Vicinamibacteria; order Marinacidobacterales; family DATDRI01; genus CBDCNP01. The sequence goes on along the minus strand of CBDCNP010000002.1, from coordinate 2,531,627 downwards.
GCCCCGGTCGTAAGATAGATAAACGCCACCGTCACTGCCGGAGATGAGATGATCTGAGTTCGTGGGGTTGATCCACATCGTGCGCCAGTCCGCGTGCCCTCCGCGACCGACCACGTCGGTGCGAAACGTCTCCCCGCCATCGTCGGAGCGAGAGAGCCGCATGTGCATCAACCACAGGCTCTCCGGATCGTTGGGGTCGCAATTGAGCTTTCCGTAGTCGAGACGTGTGTTCCACTTTCCGGTACGCCGCTCCCAACTGGCGCCACGGTCGTCGGAGCGGAAGATCCCCCCTGCATCTCGCTGCGCCTCGATAGCCGCATAGATAGTGCTTGGCTGGCTTCGGCAAATGGAAAGTCCGATACGCCCCATGTCCACTTCGGGAAGACCGTTGGTTAGCTCGACCCAGCTCTCACCTCCGTCTATCGATTTGTAGAGACCGTTCTCCGGTCCCCCACCCACGAAGTTCCATGCCCGCCGCTCCCGCAGGTAGGTTGCAGCATATACCGTCTCAGGGCGAGAAGGGGCGAGCGCAACCTCGACTGCGCCCGTGTGAGGGTTCTTGTAGAGCATCTTGGTCCAAGATTTCCCCCCGTTGGTGGTCTTGAACAAACCTCGTTCCTCGTTTGGCCCCCAGAGCGATCCAAGTGCCGCGACGTAAACCGTGTTCTCGTCTTGGGGATGAATGGCGATGCGGCCGATGTAGCGGGTTTCTCGGAGGCCCATGTGGTGCCAGGTTTTCCCGCCGTCCTCGGATTTGTAGACGCCATCACCATAGGAAGAGATCCGCGCACTCCAAGCCTCGCCCGTGCCGACCCAGACAACATCGGGATTGGATGGAGCGACGGCAATGGCACCCAAGGAAATGCTGCCCTCGCTGTCCCATACCGGCGTCCACGTCGTACCGTTGGTGGTCGTTTTCCAGGCGCCACCGGTCGCGGTGGCCACATAGAAGGTACTCGGCCTCGACTCGAGGACCGCAAGATCAGTCACCCGGCCGCTCGGCCGTGCGGGACCGATGTTTCGCCATTGAAGGCTGGAAAGATCCGCACTCTGCAACTGCTTCGTTGCGCTTTGCGCCGAGATCGCGCTTGCACCGACAACTAGGCACCCGAGAAGCAAAGCAATTTTCTTCATCGCAAGCAACCCTCCTGACCTGACTCGAAATTGGGTGCTTCCGCCATTAAGTGTTGGTGAGATGACGCTAAGACTTTAGGGTGCATTAAATTACAGCAAAATAGCGCCGATGACCTTCGCTGCGCGCTAAATCGAGCGTAAGCGCCTCTTTTGCGAAGGGACGCGTACACATCACCAACAGTAAACAGCGCAAGCACCCGAGCTTGCGGTTCCGTTCCCGTTTTCGGACACGACGAGAGCACGGGCCGCGTGAGCGACCCGGGCTCTCGGGAAGTGTGTAGCCTAGTAGTCGCCCATGCCTTCCATCCCCGACATACCACCGGGCGCGCCGCCGCCCTTCTTGTCTTCCTTCTCAGGCAGTTCCGAGACTAGAGCCTCGGTGGTGAGCATGAGCCCCGCGATGGAGGACGCGTTCTGGAGCGCATAGCGAACAACCTTGGTGGGATCGATGACTCCGGCTTCCACCAGGTTCTCGTACTTGTCCTTGGCCGCGTTGTAGCCCTGCTCGCCCTCGAGCTCCTTCACCTTGTTGACGACGATCGAGCCTTCCTCTCCGGCGTTCTGGGCGATCCAGCGCATGGGCTCTTCGATCGCGCGCCCGACAATACCCACACCGATGCGGACGTCATCGCCGAGGCGCTCGTCCTTCTGGAGCCTCTTGAGAACCTCGCTGGCGCGAAGGAGAGCGACCCCACCTCCGGGAACGATACCTTCCTCGGCGGCTGCCTTGGTGGCGTGCATCGCATCCTCGACACGGGCCTTCTTCTCCTTCATCTCGGTCTCGGTCGCAGCGCCGACCTTGATCAGAGCCACGCCGCCGACGAGCTTCGCGAGACGCTCCTGGAGCTTCTCGCGATCGTAGTCCGACGTCGTCTCTTCGACCTGGGTACGGATCTGTTTGATGCGGCCCTCGATGTCCGACTGCTTCCCGGAACCTTCGACGATGGTGGTGTCTTCCTTGGTGACGATGATCTTCTTGGCCTTGCCGAGGTCCTGCATCTGCAGGTTCTCGAGCTTGATGCCGAGGTCCTCGAAGATCGCCTTGCCACCGGTGAGGATCGCGATGTCCTCCATCATGGCCTTGCGGCGGTCACCGAAGCCAGGAGCCTTGATGGCGACGCCCTTCAGTGTGCCACGGAGCTTGTTGACGACGAGCGTTGCTAGCGCCTCGCCCTCGATGTCCTCGGCTACGATGACCAGCGGCTTGCTGGACTGGGCCACCTTCTCGAGCACGGGAAGGAGATCCTTCATGTTGGAAATCTTCTTCTCGTGAACGAGGACGAGACAGTCTTCGAGCACACACTCCATCCGCTCGGAGTCGGTCACGAAGTAGGGGGAGAGGTAGCCGCGGTCAAACTGCATCCCCTCCACGATGTCGAGGCTCGTCTCAAGCGTGCGCGCCTCTTCCACCTGGATGACGCCATCCTTGCCGACCTTCTCCATCGCCTCCGCGATGATGCTGCCGATGGTATCGTCACCGTTGGCGGAGATAGTCCCGACCTGCCCGATCATCTCGCCCCGGACCGGTTTCGAGAACTTTTGGATCTCGCCGACCATCGCCTCGACGGCGGTGTCGATGCCCCGCTTGAGCTCCATGGGATTGCTGCCGGCGGCAACGTTCTTGAGCCCCTCGCGGAAAATAGACTGTGCCAAGACGGTCGCCGTGGTGGTGCCGTCACCGGCCACGTCGGAGGTCTTGGAAGCGACCTCGCGCACCATCTTGGCGCCCAGGTTCTCGATGGCGTCCTCAAGCTCGACCTCCTTGGCGACGGTGACGCCGTCCTTGGTGACGACAGGTGAGCCGAACTTTTTCTCGAGAACGACGTTTCGGCCCATGGGGCCGAGGGTCACGCGCACCGCGGTCGCGAGCTGGTTGACACCGCGGAGAATCCCCTGCCGTGCTTCCTCATGATAAACAATCTGCTTTGCCATTTTTTACAATACCTCCAAGCTATTCCACGATGCCGAGTACTTCGTCCTCTTTGAGGATGAGGTACTCAGTTCCGTTCAGTTTCACTTCCGAGCCCGAGTATTTGCCGATGAGCACTTTGTCGCCCACCTTCACCTCGAGCGCAACCTTCTTTCCATCATTCAAAGTCCGGCCCGATCCGATGGCTATGACTTCGGCCGTCATCGGCTTTTCCTTCGCCGTGTCGGGAATGATGATGGATCCGACTTTCTTCTCGTCTATCTCCTCGATCCGCTTCACGACAATGTTGTCCTTTATCGGTTTGATCTTCATTTCTCGATTATTCCTCCTTGTTATCTAGGACCGGCCGTCGGGGTCGAGCTCCCAAAACGGCGGTCAACCACTGATGAGAATCTGACGGCTTTTCTCGCTCGCCTTCTTCGGCATGGTCACCGTCAGAATGCCCTTCTTGAAATCGGCCTTTACTTTGTCCGTATCGATGCTTGTCGGGAGCTCGAACGTGCAATGGAACAGGCCGTAGGTTCCATGCGAACGATGAGAACAAAGCTCTTTTCGGTTTCGTAGAGATCCACAGCGGGGGACCATGCCCCAGTGGTCGACAGCTCTCCCTCGGAGCGCGTGCGCGACAGCGTCTGATCGATTCGCCGGTTCATCCGTTCTTGAGGCGCAAGAAGCTCACGCACAGGATCCCAATGGGCGAGTGGTATTTGTAACTCATCAACCTCAACATATTAGCACTCTACACACCCGAGTGCTTGTGCCTTCTATTTACTCATCCGCGCGCACCGAACTTGATTAGTCTCCGGTCTGCCGGCACCATGCCGCCGTGATTTCGTCGTTGGTTCGCGCTCTCGTCTCTGCCTTCAAGGCTCGTCGCGAGCTAGCTCTCAAGAATGTCGCTCCTCGGCAGAAGCTCGCCGTCCTCCCCCGTCCTGTGCCAAAACTCGGCCCAGCCGGCATTGACGAAAGAACTGCGCCTCTCGAAATCAGGCTAAGACTCTAGCACGCGAACAGGTTACGCGCCGGCCGCCAACACTTGACTGCGGAAGCACCGAAAAACGGGCAACGGCTCCGCTACTACGTCTCCCGGCGCCTCATCCAGCACAGTGGCCAAAAGGACCTCTCCGGCTGGCGACTGCCCGCCCCGATGCTGGAACAGACCGTCGTGCATCTCATCCGACAGCATGTGGATGCCACGACCTTCTCGGCCTCGCTGATCCACACTCCGACGATGCAAGAGCTCGCCTCGGTGCGTCGCTTTTTAGACGGGCTGTGTTCCGGTAGTAATGATGATAGTGCCTCGGCAGCCAGCCTGCTCCGTTTCATCCGGCGGGTCGATATCAGCCCAGGCTCTGTGTCCATCCTGCTCGACCGCAATACGTTCGCTGATTGCCTGTCTATGGGACCCGACCGCATTCGCGAGGACGCACTCCGCATCCACGCACCGTTCCGCTTGCGTCGACGCGGCGTCGAGACCAAGCTCGTTCTGGGCAACCCCACGAAATCCGTTGACCGCACCCTCCTGCGCAATATCGCCAATGCCCTCTCCTGGCTTGACCGAATCAAAGCGGGCAAAACCTATGAGGAGATTGCCATCGAAGACGCCATCCCAAAGGCCCGCGTGCGCAAGGCCATCGGCTATGCCTTCATGGCCCCCGACATCGTCCGCGCCATTGTGGACGGTCGCCAGCCCGTTGGGCTGACCTCGAGCTACCTCCTCCATCATCCGCTTCCCGACGATTGGGAGGAGCAGCGTGCCCTCGTCGCAACGCTGTGAGTCAGGTCACGTTGTAAGCCAACCTGCGGCCGCGGCCACGCTCGCTCTTGATCTCCATCAGTCGGCGAACGGCATCGCCCCCCTCACTAATGATGACATCGGCGGCGTGCGGGTCTTGAGTTCGTTTGTGTTTTTGGACACGACGGCGTTTTCCCATTAGCTGAGCGATTAACGCTCGATTCAGCCCCGAAATGCCCTCCAATTGCATTTTTATGACCTGTTTTGCACCGTTACTGCTTGTTTGCTGCCAAGAGCCGAATAGCTCCACTTGCCCCCACTTGAGCCTTACGACTGCGATAGTCGGAAAGGAGTTCCCGTCGACGACGCGTCCATCGATGAGGCGTAATAGCTTTTCACTACAATGATTTACGAGCGGAGCCTCCGTCGGAGGGTTTACAACACGGTCCTCTTACAGGCGTCAAGGAGGTTGAGATTGCCGTCTAGAAAATCGGATTGACTGTCAATTCGCAAATAAGCTCGAACGACCACCCGTCGATGAGGCGTGCGGGGACCAGCACGTGACGGATAGCTTTAAATCACTGCAGGACAATAGGATAGAACGACGTGGGCACCAGGGCTTCTCTGAGTTTTCGCTACATTGCCCCACCACGCGCGCGGCAAAAGGGCCACCTCAGACTTGAAAAACTCTATAAATACCTTTTACCGAGACCGGATAGCTCCGAACTGCACCATCCGCCATTTAAATGCTTTAAATAACTGATAATAGGCGGTTTATTGATATCATTTCTTTTAAATTCCCACATATATAACCCCATTTCGACCGGAGGTAACAAGCCCTCCATCGTCAGCCAGCTCGGGAGCTCGACCGCCGCACCGGTACTGTCAATTGCGCCATCATCATCCGGGACAAGTTCGAGAGCTTCTGCGAGCGGGCCCTCCTGTGCCTTCTATTTATTCATCCGCGCGCACCGAACTTGCTAAGCTGCTGATTTATGGTCTATTTCGAAAGATCCGAGTTTTGGCACAGGACGGGGAGGAGTTATGACTACCGGACGGCATGCTGCCGCCGAGGGTCACCGGCAACGGCTTTGGTCTTGACGGGGGCACCGCTTCGATGCACGGGAGGAGCATTCCGATCCCGGCCATGATGAGCACGCCCGTTTGGAAGCCCTGGGGGGCCCGGATGAATTCGCGGCCCTGCTCGGCATCACGCCCGCCACAGCCGAGGAGACGCTATATGTGACCGAATGCCCCTGGGAGTTGGTGCGCTCTTGCACGGAGGACTACTCCTTCACGCTCTACAACAAGCACACCGGGGACGCGTGCCGGGACTACCGCGGTCGACGTTCGAGAGCCGCGGCCGTTTCACCGAACGGCGGAGGACGGCGAGCTGCTGCCGAAGAGCGACATTGTCGAGAGCCAGCTCGCGACGAGCCTTGAAGGCGGAGATGAGAGCGCGAACAAACGACGAAATCAAGCAGGCATGGTGCCGGCAGACCGGAGACTAATCAAGTTTGGGGCGCCCGGATGAATAAATAGAAGGCACACCCTGCGCCTTCCCGCCAATAGTCCGAATCTGAACGCATACGCGGAAAGATTCGTTCTCTCCATACGTCGAGAGTGTCTCGACCGCTTCGTACCTCTCAGTGAGCGACACCTGCGCACAGCGGTAACCGAATACGTAGTGCACTATCACACAGAACGGAACCACCAAGGTCTCGGCAACGAGCTCCTCACTCCTCTGCCGGCAAGCGCGAATGACACTGGCCCCATCGTGTCGCGAGAGCGACTTGGGGGCATTCTCAACTACTACTGCCGTGCCGCGTAGATGGTCACCGGCGACGGTAGCCCCTCGGCGGGCTCGACCGGCGTAGCGTGGAAACAGCTTCAGGAACATGCTTCGATATTCGCTCTCGACTAGGTGGTCATCTGCATGGTGACGACCCGCCCACCCAAGACGATTGTAAAGCCCACGGCCCTTGGGCCCGGTCGCAAACACAGACACTAAGTTGCTGATTTATGGCCTATTTCAAAAGGGCCGAGTTTTGGCACAGGACGGGATTTCAACCTAGACCACTACCCTAAAGCACAGGGGCAACAAGAGCTGTACTTGGCCTGGTACCGCGACAGCGTGGTGTGGTCCGGTGCTTTCAGGTCGAGTTCCATCAGCCGCAACAACGAGTCGAGGAATCCCTCTGTCTGTCGGAGCGGAAGGTAAAAGACTATGCGCAACGTCAACGCCGTCGCTCATCTCAATTTGGTTGCGCCATTCTTTCCCCGGCATTCGTTACGAGTCCTGTAATTTCCCGCGCGGCGCGTTCCCAAGCTGACGGACCGTCAGCCCCTTCCGGAGTTAGCGGCTGATCGCAGCCGATCCAGTGTCGCCGGTGCGGATATCTGCGGCAAACGCGATGTCGATAAGGAAAACCCGTCCATCCCCGAAATGGCCCGTTGAAGCGGTTTTGATGATGACATCAACGGCTTTTGGGGCTACGTCATCGTCGATGACGGTTTGCAGCAACGTCATATCGACCATATCTATTTCGTACTCGGTGGTCAGGTAGACTTCCTTGCGCACGTCCCGGGTGTAGCCTTTGATCGTGCTGATATTCACGCCCTGGACCCCAATCTCGAATAACGCCTTCTTCACGTCGTCGATTTTGCTTGGGCGAATAATGGCCTTGAGCAGTTTCATTTTTTACCACCTCTCGGTATAGGTTTCCCCGTGACGCATGATGAGATGCGTCACTTTCCGGTCCAACTAACCGACGAAAAAGTCAAACCTCCAACTAGAGAGAAATTCTTCCGGCATCAGGAGTCTTGATTCTCGATTGAGAACTTCCAAAACGATCGCCGTGTTTATCCCTCATGTACTTCGTCTGTTACCAAAAATCAGATACAGCCGACGAGCAACCCGTTCCCTTGTAAGGATACCAGATCCCGTAGTCTGACGCGGTATCCGGGTGGACACCGAAGAACTCTGCGAGCTGCAACCGGACCCGACGCAGCAGGCTTCTGATCAGGCTCCATCGTCGTTCCTCTTGGTCGTGACTTGGCCAATGGCGCTCCGCGATAGGCGGAGCGCGGCGTGCCACCACGTCGTTATTCTCTCGCACCCCCCACCGAAAACGCCATCCCAACGGACCGCGTCCTGTGCCAAAACTCGGCCCTCTTGAAATAGCCGATAAATCAGCAGCTTAGCGTCTGTGTTTTGCGACGGTGCCAAGGGCTGTGGGCTTTACAATCGTCTGGCCCGAGGGTGTTATCTTCGGATCCATCATGACGTACCATGTGCAAATCCTACTGTTGGTCAGGCAGCCGTTGTTCGATCGGGCAGCCCTGCTGCTCACACAGATCTCATGGGTGCTTCCGCCATTAAGTGTTGGTAAAATGACGCTAAGACTTTACGGTGCATTAAATTACAGCCATGGTCTTTCAAAAGGGCCGAGTTTTGGCACAGGACGGGGTCTTCTCGCCGCTTTCGAATGCTGATGCGAAGGCGTCGGCCGTGGTGTCCAGCTTGGGATGCGGCAATGACTGACCGAACCGACGTCGGTAGGAACTCACGACATCCTCGACCGCCTCCGTGTCGATGCCTCGCCTCTCATCGTCATCCGTACCCTGGGCGCCGTCAAACACGGACTCCGGTTCGCCGTCGTCGAGCAGAGCCTGCCGTCGTCGCCGGCCCGCCAACCGATTCCAGAAAGCTCTCGAATGAAGACAGCATGCCGATCTGAAAGCTGTCCTGAAAGCGTTCGTCCTTGAGCACTTCCGCCACTTTTTTCTGCATCAGACCGACGATGAGCCGCTGTTTGGGATCGACGACGCGCATCGGGTCGTCGTGGCTCGCGTAACCGCCCTGGCGCCATTCACGCCGATACATGTTCTTGGTATGCAGCTCACCACCGATGCACAGGCCAGACACCCTGCGAACCATGAGCTGGCCCACGATGTCCCGCTTCTCAGATTCAGACACGTCGGGTTGGCTGAGGCGGGCGACACAGACCGTGCGATGACCGTGTGAATCGGCCAGCTTGGCGTCGCCGAACCCGAAGATCGCCAGCTGCCGCTGGATGGCGGCGTAATCCTCTTCAAATGGCGTCGCAGACAGCAGCAGCAATTGGCTGACCCGTGGCTTGTACCACGTTCGCTCGGGGCTCTGCCCGTCGGGATGCCCGAAGGCGAGGCCCATGAGGCGGTTGCGGATGCTGCCCTTGGGGTTGAAGCCGTGCTTCAGATTGTGCCCCTCGTCGACGATCAGGAGGTCCGCGCGCGGGACACCCGCATTCAAGGCGGCGCCGAACGCCTCGCGAAACCCCTCAGGGGTCTTGGTCGGTATAGCGCTGGCGGGAATCCACGGCATCTGCCGTCGCAGCAGCGTGCGGAGTCTTCGCCGATTCTCAGGCTGCTTGAGTGCCACGCTGAAGCTCGTCATGCGGAGAAAAAAGTCGCGGTCGGCATTGAACAGCCGCTCCTGCGTAAAGTCGATCACGTTGTTGCAGTAGACCGGCTCCCATACAGGGTCACCCTGAAGTGACTTGACTCGGTTGCCAACGATCTTCCAGTTGACGCGCACGAAGTTCTTGAGTTCCTTGATCCACTTGCGTTGGATGTTCTCGCGTGGCGCAATGACGACAATCCGAGCCTGCGGGTTCAGGTAGCGGATCAGGGACATGACGCCCAGGGCCACGTAGGTCTTACCCATCCCGACCTCGTCAGCCAGATAGGCACAACGGTTCCGCTGCAGCATGTTGAACAACGCGACCGTCCCATCGAGCTGCTGCTGCGCGATCATCGTGAGGGACGTGTCCTCGCCTGGCGCGAAGTCGATCAGCTGCTCCACGAAGTCTCGGGTGATGGTGGTCATCGGGGCGCGATTCCCACGTGCGTGACCGTCTTCAGAAAGGCCGCCTCATACCACTTGATAAACTCACCGTCGGCACCAGCGACATCGAGAGGCAGATCAGACCGCACGTCGCCGAGGTGGTCCAGGAGGGCGTCGAGATGAGCGAGGGGTTGTTTTCTGGATGAGAAGAATTTCTGATGTTGGCACCTGAAGTGGTCACTAACCTGCTTGGCACACAGAAACGTCACGTAGCGCACGATCGGATCGCTCTCCTTGGCGTCGAGCGTCTTCTGGCGCAGTGATGGCAGCGAATCGTATTTCGCGCCCAGCAGCCTCGCCTCGGCATCACGCTCCCGGTGGTCAGCCAACGCGTCTTCGACATGACGCTGGAGGCAACCGAAGGCGTGATAGACGCCGCTGAACCGATCGAATACGGTGTGTCTGGCGCGTAGCGCCGCACGTCGATCCGTCGGCAGACCTTCAAGCTCGGCGGTCGTCAGGCGCTCGATGAGGTCCGCTCGTTGAGCGGCGGTCAGCAGCGACCAGTACTCAAGGATCTCCTCGGGAGTCATCTCGAGCAGCAGTGAGGGACGGTGGGCCATGTGTTCTTCCCTGACCAGCACTCGCCACGACGTGTCCTCGTGCTTGATGATCAGGAAGCTCGTCGAGCGGAGCATCTCCTGGACCTTGTCGCTCACGGCGGCATCACACGTCACCCACTGGTCCGTCGACGGCCGCGTCACTGCCACAAGTGCACGTCCGGAAGGATCGGTCACCTCGAAGCGATACACCCCGGCCGTCCGGAGGCGATACGACAGCTCGCTTGTTCTCCAGTCGTACTGAAAACTGAGGTCGAGTCCGACAGTATCGAGCCCGTCTTGCTCCGAAGACGCCGTGCCCGCAAACCGCTGAACGTCTCGGTCGAGTGGTTCCATCCACCAGCGCCGCGCATGACCCGAGCCGGAAATGTCAACCAAGAAGGCGGCTTCGAGATTGCCTGTGGCGGCATGGCTGAACCCCGCCGTCGTGAGGTTCGGGGATCCCACGATGAGCACATCTGGACCACCCTTCCGCCACAGACGATAGACCTTCGCATGGACACGTCGCGGCGGACGCTTACCCGCCGCCTCGGTCCGTCCCTGGTTGACAACCTCTGGAGGCAGTTTCGCCCACCGCGCGATCGCGCCTACGGCGGCGTACGTGTCGTGCGTCACCGTGGCCGCTCCGTCTGGCTTCGTCGGAAGGAATACGCGCGTTTCACGGAGCTTCAGTGTCTCGATGAGCTTCTCGAGAGGACCCGCACCCCCATCGTCAAAAAACGGTGAAATTACTTCGAGGTTGAGACCCAGCCTGTCGAGACGCTTCTCCGAGAGCCACTCGACCAAGCTCTGTCTCTTCTGTCCACAGAACGTCCTCGTGTAGAAGACCCTTTTGAATTTCGCTAACGGAGTCCGCTCACGTGACACGCGGTGCAGAAGGAATGCTCGAATCTGGCTGAGTGCGCTGTGGTCGTCCTCCCTCTCTGCGCTCTCCCGAATACGCCGAATCAGCGAGAGGAGGTCGGACCTGAACGCGGAGCGTTCATGGCTGCGATCCTTGTCTTTGAGTTCTTCCATGTGCGCACACTCGACGTTCTCCCACCACCCGGACCTTGTCAGGTTGGCCGAAAGAATCGCCACAACGAGAGCCTGAGAGACTGACGTTCCCTCTCTGGCCCCCGTGTCCTCCTCTGTCCAGTCATCAACGAGCAGGAACACGACCTTCGGGTGAAAGTAGCCGGTCCCACGACTGACCCCGATGCGGCGATAGTCGAGCTGCGCCGGGCCACCGTCCTGCGCGAGGGCCCGCATGTCGTAGTAGACGGCCACATTGTCGACCGCACGAAGCGCGTCCTCGAGCTGAATGCGTCGAACCTTGTCAGGCTGGCTGAAGGATTGGTCGAACAAAAGCGGCAGGACGTGCAGCTCGAAAAACGCGGGGTCGAAGCTGAAGGTCGTGAACACGGCACACCGAACGCGCCGGCCGCGGGTCGCGTCGCTCAGCTGTTGTGAGAGAACCGACGTCGGGACGGTGCTTACCGCCACTCTCTACGGCTCCAGTTGCTTCGTGACGTTCTTCAGCGCGTCGATGAAGTACGTGTTGCTCCAGAGCTCTTGTAGATCACTCTTGGCGGGCAGCAACTCCTCGTTCCCACGATACCGAACGTCGAGCCGTCCCTGGGCTCCATATCTCAACCACGGAGCACCACCCCGGTCGTTCATCACGATCTGGTTCCAGTCAAGGAGTGCCGATATTGCTTCTGTGAAGTCGCCCGCGTGAAGCGCGACATGACACCGATCCATCTGATGAGCCATCGCCTGTCCGACAATAGATCGGATCTCATCACGCAAGTCTTGAAACGCGCCACGGTCCAAGTTGGGGACTTGGCCACCCCAGTGGCGCGCGATTCGATCCGCAACACGCTCTGGTTCCTGGCCGTCCTGCGCCAGAAGGTACTGAAACAATGCATCACTCGGCGCGAGAAAAGCCTCCAGGTGCGCGATTCGCTCCAACCGGGTCGCCAGGCCCTCGTCAAAGCGCGCGCGCGCGACGAGACAGATGCAACACCTCGGCCCTGCCGGTCGGCAGTCCCAGGTCGACAACCTCCTGGAGCAGTTCCCGCAGTCGCTGCTGGCGGCCTGGCTCCCCATCTTCGACAGCGAGCCCGTCGCGGAGGAAGTGCGCGTAGAACGCGACTTCTTCTGGCGTCAGTTCACTGCTCATCATCTGCACCACGGCTGTGAACACCACGTCCCGGCCACGGGTGTTCAAGGTGCCGCCCGTGGCCAACAGCCGATGGAGCGGACGAGCCGCGCCGTTCAGGTGGCTCACATAGTGCCGCTCGACGAATTCCCGCGCTTCCGGAATCAGGTCCAGGGGCCCCTCGGGGATCAGTCCGGACCGTCTGGCTGAGACCGAATACAACCCCCAAAGTCCATAGGTCTTCTGGTCGGAAAGAATCATCCCCCTCCGGTCGGCCTGGATGTCCACTCGCCCGTGCTGCTCGTCATCGAAGCGCTTGACCCGCTCGATACCTCGAATGTCGTCATCAACACCGTGACCCACATACCGCGCATAGGCACAGATCTGCTCCATTCGTAGGAACACATCGAGGGCATCTTCCCGAGTGGCCATCCCCCGGTCAACGAGATCGGCTGCGAAGTAGCGCCCCAGCAGCAGTGTCGTGAACCCCCGAACCGACGTGCTCACCGTCGTGAGGTTGGTGACGACGTGCCGGCCAAACGCCGACCAGATGGGTTGGACTCCCAGGGGGTCGCGTGAGCCCTTGATCTTAGCGTTGGGGTCTTCGAGGGTGAGAAACGGCACGGCGGGAAGAAAGTAACACAGAAACGAGGGCGAAACGACGACAGCACCGCGTCTTGTGCCAGGACTCGGCTTTTTTGACATAGACCACAAATCAACAGCTTAGACGCCCTTGGAATCCGCCGACCCCTGGGCTTCGGGTGGCGAGCGACAGGCCCACCGGGGGCGCGCACGGCTGGCTCAAATCGACTGCGGGGCGAGCTACGGGCAGTGACCTCCGCACCCGGAAGTCCATCATTAGACTGGACTATATCGAGCACAAGAGCGAACGTTCGGTGATGCCGCGGGATACAGGGGTTGGATGGCTCCCCTTGGGCATTCAAATGCCTCTAGCGGCGTAGCCGCCTTTGATGGCAGAAGCACCACCTGCTAGCATCCGCCCATGATCGCAAACCATATCAAGGCGCTCTTGTTTGTCACGGTTTTGGTGGCCGCGTTTTGGGAGTTCTTGGCACTAAGCTCCCAAACGCCTCCGTCGTTCGATGTTGTCATCGCAGGAGGACGCATCGTTGACGGTACCGGTGCTCCCTGGTTCCTCGGAGACGTTGGGATTACCGATGGTCGTATCGTCGCTATGGGACGCCTTGATGAAGCAAACGCTGCCGAGCGCATCAACGCGCGGGGACTCGTCGTGGCGCCCGGCTTCATTGACATGTTGGGTCAGTCGGAATTCAACATTCTCGTGGATGGTCGGGCCGCGAGCAAGATTATGCAGGGCATCACAACCGAAATTACGGGAGAGGGGGCTTCCATTGCTCCGGTGAATGACCGCATGGTGGAAGCTGCATCGGCAAGCTACCGATATTTCGGTGTCGAACAGGATTTCCGTACCTTGGCGGAGTATTTTGACCGGGTCGAGACCCGCTCTCTCGCTGCCATCAATATTGCCACCTTCGTCGGCTCAGGCGGCGTGCGGGACTACGTTGTCGGTCGAGAAGATCGTCCCGCAAGCCTCGAGGAACTCGAAGCGATGAAGAAGCTTGTTGCCGAGGCGATGGAGGACGGAGCGCTCGGGCTCAGCAGCTCGCTTCAGTACGTTCCGAACCGCTTTGCCTCGACGGACGAGTTGGTCGAGCTTGCCAAGGTCGCGGCGGACTATGGCGGCATCTACATCACCCACCAACGCTCAGAGGGGAACCTCATCTTCGAGTCCCTCGACGAAGTCTTCGCGATCGCCGAGCGTGCTCAGATTCCGACCGAGGTCTGGCACTTGAAAACGGCCTACAAGGCGAATTGGGGCAAGATGCCCGAGGTGCTTGAGAAGTTCGAAACGGCACGGGCCCGCGGACTTGACGTCAGCGCCAACCAATACCCCTACGATCGAGCCTCGAACGCCCTCGCTGCATGCCTTCCCGTGTGGGTTCGAGAAGGAACAACAGACGACATGATCGAACGCTTGACGGACTCGGCGCTGCGCACGCGGATCAAGGCCGAGATGGCGGATCCCTCCATTACCGATTGGGAGAACCAGTGGTACGGCTCGGGGGGCGCTGAAGGAGTGCTGGTGAGTTCGGTGCGCGACCCCGCCTTGCGCCAGTGGGAGGGGATGACGCTCGCCGAGATCGGTCGTGAGATGGGAAAGGATCCACGCGACGCGCTCATAAATCTCGTTATCGCCGACTATGGCGCTACTTCGTGCATCATTTCCATCATGCGGGAGGATGACGTGCGGGCCGCGCTGAAACACCCGCTGATTTCGATCAACACTGACTCCGCGGCCCGTGCGGAAGACGGCCCCCTGTCCGAGAGCAAATCACATCCCCGCGCCTGGGGAACGTTTCCTCGTATCTTGGGCAAATATGTCCGCGAAGAGAAGCTCCTCACCTTGGAGGAGGCCGTTCGCAAGATGACGTCTCGTCCAGCGACGCGGGTCAGGCTTCAGGACAGGGGCATTCTCCGTCCCGGTATGGCCGCCGACATCACGGTGTTCGACCCGGAGACCATTCGTGACGTCGCGACCTTCGAGGAGCCCAATCGCTACTCAGTTGGCGTTCGTCACGTGCTCGTGAACGGACGCCCCGTGGTCGAAGACGGCAAAATTACGGACGAGCGGCCAGGCCAGGTCCTTCGAGGCCCCGGCTATAGAAGTCCGTGAAGAGCCGAGACTTTCTGCTATTCTGGTGCCATGCTGGAATCGGCTTACCTAGCGCTGTAGCGGGAGCGGTGAGCTCCACCACGGGTGCTTCCGCAATCAAATATGTTGGCGGCCGCCGCGTATGGCCATCTCCCTTCAGTGTCGCCGAAACCTAGGTGTCCATGATTCAACGAGCTCCTCGTTCTCCTCGATCTCCTCGATCTCTTCGATCTCCTCGATCTCTTCGATCTGCTCTTCGATATCAAGGGCGGCCTTTGGGAAGGTGCAAACTGCTGACCCGCTGGGCGTTCGCGTCCTGTGCCAAAACTCGGCCCTTTTGAAATAGACCACAAATCAGCAGCTTAGACGCCCTTGGAATCCGCGCAGAATCCAGGGTATTTCGCGCCGCAGGGCTGGCTTCCGACCCCTGGGCTGCGGGTGGCGGGCGACAGGCCCACTGGGGTACGCACGGTTGGCTGGCTCAAATCGGCTGCAGGACGAGCTGCAGGCCGCGAACTGCGCACCCGCGGAAGCGCCCATTGGACTGGACTTTACGGCGCAAAAGAGCGAACGTCCGGTGATGCCGCAGGATACAAGAGTTGGCCGGAGGGTCGTTCTGGACGGTTTGGACCTCGCCAGCCTGCGGCGGGCCTGGGAGCAGACCTTCGGGGTTGCTCCGCCAAGCTCGCTCTCACGCGCTCTCATGCGCCGCATTACACCAGGCCCTGCCACTCGTACAGGGTCCGTTTCTGCCGGTACCCATCTCGTCCGCGAGTGGAATGGCCGGACCTATCAGGTCGAGGTACTCGACAACGGCTATCGTTTCGACGGCAAAACCTATCCGTCCCTTACCACCATCACAAAGCGGATCACAGGCACCCACTGGTCAGGACCACGCTTTTTCGGTCTGACACCGCCGCGCAAGGCCTAAATGACGAAAATCCGTTGCGCCATCTATACCCGAAAGAGCGCTGAAGAGGGTCTCGAACAGGAGTTCAACTCCCTCGATGCACAGCGGGAGGCCTGCGCTGCATATGTCTCGAGCCAGAAAGCGGAGGGCTGGGTGCTGCTGCCAACTGTCTACGAGGATGCAGGGATCTCGGGAGGAACCCTGGAGCGCCCGGGCCTGCAGCGCTTGCTCGCTGACATCGATGCCGGTCTCGTCGAGCAGATTGTGGTCTACAAGGTCGACCGGCTGACCCGTTCCCTCTCCGACTTTGCGAAGCTCGTCGAACGGCTCGAGGCGGCCGGCGCGGTTTTTGTCTCGGTGACCCCGTCCTGTGCCAAAATTCGGCCCAGCCGACATCGACGAAAGAACTGCGCCTCTAGAAATTAGGCTCAAACTCTAGCACGCGAACGGGTTACACGGCAGGCGCCAACATTTGACTGCGGAAGCACCACTGTGACGGGTCCATTTGACGAGCGAGCTTCTATTCGGTCATTGATCTCCCGGCCAGTCGGCGCTGCGTTGATCGCCGGCCGAACGATACCACTATCATACTTGCAGTCGTAAGCGATTGGGCGGCTTGCTCCTTTATTTACCACCGCGCCGCTATTATAGGAGTTCGGGCGGGTAAGCTGGACGGAACGCATACTCTGGAGGAGAGCTCTGCTCGGGATCAACCTATCGCAGAGCCAGTGCTGCGTCGGCGGGTCTCCGAGAATTTCGAGAACGCCTCTAGGATTCGAGTTTTCGGCTCCGGTCCCATTTTCGGACACGACAGTGTCAGGCTGCAGAGATTTGACCCGTCCCCTAACCCCGACTTCCCGACCGTTACGGATGGTCTCGACGGTCCTGCTTCGTGCAGCGTGAACAGCCACCCCCACGACGCGGTCTTCTCGTTGGCCTGGGCACACAGGACGCTGCAGTCACGATATGGGCCTCCACCCCGGGTCAACGACGAACACCCCTCTCTTACAGTAGGGACATGCTTTGCCGCTCAACTCCATCGTGTCCACGATCTTACCCGCCTTGCACTTTGGACAAGCCGCAATCGGTACCTCTGAATCCACCATGAACTCATGTCCACACGACAGGCAGAGGTGTGGAGAGTCGTTGCCGATGCAGCGGTTCCGCAAAACGTCGGGATGGTAAGCGTACTGCTTCTTGCCGTTCTCGTTAATATAGTAGGGGTTCCCTTCATCCCACGCCTCGATGTTATGGTCGCATCCACTACAGACGAAGCGAAATCCTGCAGCCATCTTGCCCTCCTAAAAAAGGATTGTAACCGAATGCTGCAGCGCTTCATCTCGGGAAGATCGGCTCCGTCCAGTCGGATGCGGCCAGGGGGATACTGTCAAGTTTTCCACGGCCTGACGGCCACCCCGGGTGCTTGCGCCATTCGCTGTTGATCAGGCAGCCGTTATCTGGTCGGTCGGCCAGGAGAACGTGGGTGCTTCCGTCATTAAGTGTTGGTGAGATGACGCTAAGACTTTACGCTGCATTAAATTACAGCCAAAATGGGCTTCCGCAATTAAGTGTTGGCGGCCAGCCCGTAACCGGTCTGCGTGCTAGAGTTTGAACCAGAATTCTGAAGACACAGTTCTCTCATCGTCAGGGCCGAGCCGAAGTGAAGAATCGCAGATGTCTCAATCCCGCATGTTCGTCGTATGGAACAGTCGGTTCCAGAAGCATTATTCACAACGGATTCTACAGAACGAGGTCCGGGAAACTCCGTCGATACCGGTGCGGCGAGTGCGGAAAGACGTTCTCCTCGACGAAAGGCACGCCCTACTACCGTCTCCAACATCGAAGAGCTACTTTCGATGGGGTCACCGCTCTCAGAGTCGAGGGTGTCAGCATTTCCTCGATTTCCCGGACCAAAGGGATTGCCTGGAACACCGTCGCCCGCTGGCTCGAGAAGGCAGCCCAAGTGTGTCGTCGATTCAACCACACAAGGATCGCTGGCTTCGCTGCCGGTGCTTCCGCCATCAAGTGATGGAATGGACTCCTCCATAGACGGCATCGATGTGCCAAAGTCAGTCGAATACGCATCGAAAAGGAGGAGTCCGAATGAAAGATACGACAATCGCTGTGGATCTTGCAAAGAACGTCTTCGAGATTGCCATCTCGGGAGAAGCGGGGAAGGTGTCCAAGCAACTCCGTGTGAGTCGACCCAAATTGGTGTCGTTCTTTGCCAAACAGAGCGCTGCCACCGTGCTTCTCGAAGCCTGCGGCTCGGCTCACTTCTGGGCAAGGACGTTCCGAAGGTTGGGACACGACGTCGTCCTGCTCCCACCTCACCTCGTGAGGCCGTATCGACGCGGGAGCAAGAACGACCGCGCCGACACGAAGGCGTTGCTCGAGGCCTACAGGAACGAGGAGCTTCTTCCCGTACCCATCAAGTCCGTGCACCAGCACACCCTCGCTGCGCTCCATCGCCTGCGCTCAGGATGGCTCTCCACACGGACCGCACGCATCAATGCCGTACGCGGGCTCCTGCGCGAACTCGGATTCATCATCCCAAAGGGCGCTCACTTCGTCGTGCCCGCCCTCTTCGAACTCGTCGAAGACGCTGATTCTGATTTGCCCGACGTGCTCCGTTCGCATCTCCGTGATGCCTGCTCCGAGATTCGAGAACTCAAGGACAAGTGCGCTAGCATCGAGCACGAGCTCAAGGCGCTCACCAAGCAGCTTCCTGAAGTCCAACGACTTCTCGCCATTCCCGGCATCGGACTTCTGGCCGCGACCGCCATCGTGGGCTTCGTCGGCGATCTTCGCCGCTTCCCATCGGGGCGCCGCTTCTCGAGCTACCTCGGCCTAGTTCCCAAGGAAAACTCCAGTGGCGACATTCGCCGCCTCGGACGCATCACCAAGCGTGGCGACTCCTACCTCCGTATGCTCCTCACCCAGGGCGGGCGCGCCGTGCTCCGCGCGGCGAACGTCAGCAAGAGCCCGCCCGACAAGCTCCGCGCCTGGGCTCGGAAGGTCCACCGCTCGCGGGGACACAACAAGGCCGTGATTGCTGTCGCCAACAAACTCGCCCGGATCGTCTGGGCCGTCTCCACCCGCGAGAGTGAATTCCAGTCGCCGGTGGCCGCTTAGATTTAGAGGCTCCACTTTCGTGTTTTCCTTTTTCCCTTCCAAAAGAGGCTGCGACGATACCCATCCAACTGATGGCGTACCGGTCGGACCGGCGCGGGGTCAAGCCAATAGCAACACTGGCCCTAAGAGGTCGTTCAAAGTGATTGGCTCCTCGCGCGCGGATTTTCCATCATGGCCCGGAGCACCCAAGACGCTCCTCACTGAGGCCGAAGATACGTTTGCAGTCTGACCCACTCGTCACGACGCGATGGATGCGCAGCTTCGATGGAAGATTTATTAAGAAAGGGGCGTGACTAGAAAGAAAGGGGCTTGACTAGAGGAGTCCAGATATGTTGCTACGCGGCTGCGGGCAGTGGTTCAGGTGCGGAAGAGACCGGGTTGCGCGCCCCAGTGAGCAAGAAAACCTCGATCCGCGACCACAAAGGAATCGTCATCGCCAAGAAGATGTTTCGAAAGGTGAGCCGTCGCGTGGTCAGACCGGCCTGCATAGCCTTTTCAGACTGGCCGCCGCGTCGGGATGATGCGGTCGCAGCCAGTCGGCCTACGCCCACCCGAGAATCAGTGGCCGACTGAGAAATCGTTCCGTCCCGAGCGGTCGCGCCCGCGCAGGAGGAACAAGGCCCGCTTGCCGTAGTCGTGGGCCTTGTGCGGTTCTGCCAATCGGAGGCCCAGCTCGTGGTCGTAGTGGCAATGGCCGGGCATGAACCGCCCCACCAGTGCCGCGCGCCGGCGGCCCGAGGGGTTGGCGCGCGAGCCGTGGATGATGTAGACGTCGTGAAACGAGATCTGGCCGGCCGCGAGAACTAGATCGCGCGCCGACGCCTCGTCGAAGTGCTCCGAGTCGCAGACCCGGTTGATCGTGAGATCCTGATCCTCTTCCCAATGATGAGAAAAGATTTTGCGGTCCTTGTGGGAGCCGGGGATGAAGCGCATGCAACCGTTGTCCGGTACGGCGTCGTCGAGCGCAATCCAGATTGACAGCGTCTCGAGTGGTCGAATGGGATAGTACGCGCCGTCCTGATGCCAGGGAGTCGCCTTGCCGCCGTGCGCCGGCTTGCCGAAGATGGTCGTTCCCCAGAGGATAATGTCCTCCCCTATCAATTGCTCGACCATGTCGAGTAGCTCGGGTCGAGTGACGAAACTGAGCCACCGTCGTGAGCCCCGAACACCCTGTGCGCCGGTGGTCTCCAGGTGCGGCCCCAGCATGAAGTCCGAGGAGAAACCCGGATTGGCTGACAGCAGCTCATCATAGGCTTCGCGCATCTCCGCCACCACGTCCTGCGGCAGGCGGCAGTCCGGCACCATGAATCCGTCGTTATGGAAACGCCAGAGCTCCTCGGCGCTCAGGCGATCGCAATTCCTCACCACGGGACATCTCGCAAATTAAAGATGAAGGAAATCTAGCACGAGAGCCGTCGGAGGTGAACTCCATCTTGCGGTGCTTCCATCGCGGTATTCAGCGATTTCGTTGATTCGAGCCGGCCAACAAAATCGAAACGAAGTGCGTAGACAAAGGAAACTGGGTGCCCGACCGTAACGAGCGTCTCCCCGAACTGGCGAAGAGGATCGCGGACGCCACGCCTGTCGATTGGAAGGATACGGAAAGACCGCGCCCGGGACGAAGAGGAGATCCAGCTTCTTCAGTTGTTGGCAGAGATTCAAGGTCTGGCCGAGAGAGATCACACGAGACGGAGCAAGCCACCCATCGCTTACGACATCGCACCTTCCCGTGGGGACTGCCGACGCATTCTTCCGCTTCGAGCAACGCGTTCCCGAGCCGGTGCTTGCGTCATTGACTGTTGCAGGCATAAGAGGAAGACTTTGTAGTGCAATAGGATACATCAGATTTTAACGCCACCGGAGTTCAGCTTGCGCCAAACTGTGCATAAGTGCCGTTCTCGCATGACGACGCGGACGAGCCGGCAACAGTAAACGGAGCAAGCACCCTGTGCCTTTTATTTATTCATCCGCGCGCACCGAACTTGATTAGTCTCCGGTCGGTGCTTCCGCCATTAAGTGTTGGCGGCCAGCCCTGAACCGCTCCGGGTTTTCCGGAGACTGTTTTAGTTGAGTCTCGCCATCTCCAGCGAGCCTTCCTGCGACCGATAGTAGTTCATCTCGTACTCGACGGGAGCGACATTTCCGATCGGCTCCAAGAGTCGTTGCGTGTTGTACCCGGCGAGGCTCGGGCGCGTCCTTCTCAAGTGACAAATGAGTCCGGCACGAATGATAGTAGTTGACGTATTTGCGTAGGATTCGACTCAGGTAGTGCTCGTCGAGGACGATCACATAGTCGAGACACTCACCTCGAATGGAGCCGAGCATCCTTTCGACAAATGGATTCTGCCACGGGGAGTGCGGTGCGGTAAGGACCTGCTCCATCCCGAGACCATCGATTAAAGAATACGTGAATATCACACGTATTCGTAGTAGAATCGCGTGTTTTGAGTGACTTACAGCTGACCGACAGGCAAATCCTGTGAAGGAGCCTGCCTCCACGCCCGAGTCGCTGAAAGGGAAAGAAGATGCCTCAGTCTCGCCGACAGTCAATCGTCATGATCACCTCGGCGGTCCTCGCCGCGCTGGCGCTCGCTCCAAGCGTCAGCGCCCAGGAGGACGGGACCATTAGCGGCACGGTCAAAGACGCCACGGGTGCTGTGCTGCCCGGCGTGACCGTGGAGGTGCGGAGCACGGCGGCCGGCGGGGCGGTCCAGACCGCCATCACTGATGCCACCGGCATGTTCACCATCACCGCGCTTCAGTCCGGCACGTACAACGTGGCGTTGACCCTGCCCGGCTTTAGCACGTTTGTGCGCGACGGTGTGAAGATCAGCGCCGGGGCCACAGTTGCCCTCGATGTCGTGATGTCGGTGGAGGGAATCCAGCAGCACGTGGTTGTCGTCGGCAGCCGCGCACAGCCCCGGTCGGTGACCGAGTCCCCGGTGCCGATCGACGCCATCCCGTTCCAGGATATCGTCCGCCAGGGCGGCACCTCGCTCGACTACCAGTTGCGGACCCTCGTGCCCTCGTTCAACGTTGCGACGCATCCCGATCAGTGACGCGGCCACGCTCGTGCGGCCGGCCAGCCTGCGCAACCTTGCCCACGACCATACTCTAGTCCTGGTGAACGGCAAGCGCCGTCACCGCTCGTCGGTCATCGCCTGGTTCGCCGGCGTGACGGATGGCGCGCAAGGCCCAGACATCTCGACTATCCCGTCGATCGCCCTGCGGCAGGTCGAGGTGCTTCGCGACGGCGCTTCGGCACAGTACGGCTCGGACGCAATTGCCGGCGTGATGAACTTCCTGCTCAAGGACGACCGGGCGGGGGGCAGCATCGCGTTCAACGCCGGCACCTACCGCGCGGGCGACGGCGACGCGTACACGGTCGCCGGCAATGTTGGGCTACCGCTCGGCCAGAGCGGCTTCGCCAACCTCAGCCTCGAGTACGGCAACGCCGATCCGACGAACCGCAGCGAGCAGCGCGCCGACGCAGCGGCGCTCATCGCGGCCGGCAACACCGCCGTGGCCGACCCGGCGCAGATCTGGGGCAACCCGACGATCGAGGACGATCTGAAGCTCTTCGGCAACTTCGGCTACCTGCACACCAACGGCCTGCAGTTCTACGGCCATGCCAACTACGCCGACAAAAAGGTGACCGAAGGCTTCTATTTCCGGAATCCCAACTCGCGGCAGAACATCTACAGCCTCGATGGAGGCGAGACGCTGCTCATCGGCGACATGCTCGCCGCGAACGGCATGGGCTCCGCCAACTGCCCCACCGTGAGGATCACCGACAACGTGCCGGATCAGGCAGCCCTCAAGCAGGTGTTCGCCGACCCCAACTGCTTCTCCTTTCAAGAGATCGCGCCTGGAGGCTTCACCCCACAGTTCGGCGGCCACGTGAGCGACATGTCGGGGGTCGCCGGGCTGCGCCGGCTCGCAGCCAACGGCCTGACCTGGGATGCGAGCGCCAGTTACGGCGCCCACCAGTCGGACTTCTTCTTCAACAACACCGTCAACGCGTCGCTCGGCCCCGACACCCCGCGCGACTTCGACCCGGGTCTGTACCGGCAGGAGGAGATCAATCTCAACTTCGACCTCTCCTATGCCGCCAGCGACATGATCAACGTCGCCGGCGGCGCCGAGTGGCGTGACGAGCGCTTCACGATCGGGGCCGGCGGACGGCCGTCGTGGGACGTCGGCCCGTACGCCGCGCAGGGCTTCGTCTCCGGCTCCAACGGCTTTCCCGGATTTCCCGACTATACGGCCGGCACCTGGACCCGCAGCAACGTCGCACTCTACGGCGACGTCGAGCTGCGGGACCCCGATGACCGGTGGACGGTCGGCGGTGCTGTCAGGTTCGAGCACTTCGACATCTTCGGCGCCACAACGAACGGCAAGCTGTCAGCCCGCTACGGACTGGGCGACGCCGTCTCGGTGCGTGGCGGCGTGAGCACCGGGTTCCGCGCGCCGACGCCCGGCCAGCAGAACACGCTCAACGTACAGACGACTATCGACCCTGAGACACTGGAACTGGTTGACAGCGCCAACGTGCCGTCCACCTTCAGGGCCGCGGAGTTGCGGGGCGGCCAGCCGCTCCAGCCCGAGACGTCGTTCAACTCGACGGTCGGGCTGGTCATTGATACTGGGCCGTTCACGTTGACCGCCGACTACTTCCGCGTCGATGTCTCCAATCGCCTCGCCCTGTCGCAGACCTTCACGCTCACGACGGACGAACGCGCGCTCCTTCTGTCAGAAGGTATCACCTCGGCGGGCACTCTGGCCTTCTTCCGGTTCTTCATCAACGACTTCTCGAGCCGGACTCAGGGGATCGACCTCGTCTCGACCTACACTCCAACCGCATTCGCCGGCGACACGGTCTTCAGCGTCACCATGAACTACACCGACACGGCGGTGACGAAGGAATCGGACCTGCTCGGCCCCGGCGATATTCTTGGCCTGACGCGAGGCGTGCCCAAGACCCGCTGGAACGTCGCCCTCAGCCAGCGCGTCGGGCGGGTGGGCCTGCTCGGCCGCCTGAACTATTACGGCTCCTGGGTCGACCACTTCGACGCACGGTTCGTCCGCGGCCCGGCCGCGCCGGTTCTGGACGGCCGGTACATCGTCGACCTTGAGGCCAGCATCCCACTCGCCAACGAGGTGACGCTGGCGATCGGTGGCCAAAACATATTTGACGTTTTCTCGGACCGGATGGACCTTTTCGCTGCCGAGTTCGGCCTCCCCTACAGCCAGTTCACGCCTTGGGGTTTAAGTGGCGGGTACTACTACGCCCGCATCAACTACCAGTGGGGCCACTAGCTGTCATCAATCTATTCCGAAACGTCCCGGCGTGCCGATCAGCCGGGCCTATGCCAGGCGGTTGCTAAGGAGCCATACGGCGATCTTGCTCATAGGCATTCCTGACAGCCCGGTTCCAGAAAGGGGAGGGGGAGGGGGGAGAGCTACCCTCAGAAGGTGTGGAAATAAAGTAAAGGCGGAGTAACCTTCCGCGTCACGAAACACGGCGTGAAGGGGCCAACGGAAGGAGACACCGCCATGAAGGAAAAGACCACAAAACGACGGAGCTCGTCAAGGGTGGCTTGGGAGTCGCTGGAGAAGTGGGCGAGGCTCAAGATCCAGGATTGGGTGCAGGAGCTGATGGTAGCCGAAGTCACGGAGCTTCTCGGGCGTGAGAAATCGGAGAGACGGAAGCCCGTGGACACAACGGCGGGCTATCGAAATGGATACGGTAAGCCTCGGAAGCTGACGATGAGCGTGGGCACGGTGACGGTTCGCCGGCCGAGAGTAGGGGACGTGGAGGAGAGGTTCGAAAGTCGAGTGCTTCCGCTGTTCAAGCGTCGGAGCGAAACGGTGAGCGAGTTGATTCCGGAGCTGTACCTGCATGGACTAGCTCACGGAGATTTCGATCTGGCGCTCCGCGGGCTTCTAGGGGAGGACGCTCCACTTTCTCCCAGCACGGTGTCGCGGCTGAAACAGAAATGGCAGGGAGAGTACGAGCAGTGGCTAGCTCGCCCACTGGACGAACTCGAGCTCGTGTCCCTGTGGGTAGATGGCGTGTACGTGAAGGCCGGCCTTGAGAAGGACAAGGCGGCGGTGCTAGTTGCGGTTGGTGGCCTGTCCGACGGGACGAAAATCGTCCTGACGCTGGAGGCCGGGCATCGAGAATCCGAAGCGTCATGGTCGTCGCTGCTACGGAGACTGAAGAAGCGCGGTCTGAGATGTCCCCGTTTGGTGATCGGTGACGGTCATCTCGACATCTGGGCCGCGACCCGAAACGTATTTCCAGAAGCTGAGGAGCAGCGGTGCTGGAACCACCGAATCCTCAACGTACTGGACCGGATTCCGAAAAGGGACCAGGCGCAGGCCAAGCCGCTGTTGACGGCGACCCCCTACCCCACCAGCCTGCAGGAGTGCGAGACGAAGAAGGCCAAGTTCCAGGATTGGTGCTTGCGCAAGGGTCTTCCGGGGGCCGCGCACGTGCTCGACGAGGACTGGGAGCGGATGGTCAGCTTCTATTCCTTTCCCAAGCCTCACTGGCAACACCTTCGCACGAGCAACGTCGTGGAATCACCGTTCGCTGCACTGAGATTGAGAACGGATGCGGCCAAAAGGTTCAAGAAAGTCGAGTCCGCCACTGCGACAATCTTCAAACTGCTTCTGGTTGCGGAGAAGAATTTTCGCCGGCTCAACGCACCGGAGCTGATGCGAGAGGTTCACCTGGGCGTTCGATTTGAAGATGGAGACAGGGTAACGGAGTCGTCGAAGGTTGCTGCTGCCTGAACTTTTTTACACACCCTATTGACAAGAGCTCCATTTCGGTTCGTCGATATTCTATGCTGTGCCACAACGCTCCGCCAAACTTCCGAGAGCAACTCTGTCAAACAAACACATCCAGGAAATCCCTGACAGCACGGCGGAGGCGCTGAGGGCGTCAGAAGGTCCCGGCGCTCGACCCATCAAGGCGGCCTGGGTCAGGGATATCCGAGGCCAATGCCGTCGGGAGCGCGTACCCTTCTTCTTCAAGCAATGGCGTGGCGTTCAGAAGGGTGCTTGCGCTGTTTACTGTTGGTAATGTGTACGTATCCCGTTGCAAAAGAGTCGCTTACGCTCTATTTAGCGCGCAGCGAAGGTCACGAGCGCTATTTTGGCTGTAACTTAATGCACTGTGAAGTCTTAGCGTCATCTCACCAACACTTAATGGCAGAAGCACCGTTTTGTTTGCCTCGAGTTGCCTCGTACGCTGCGGACTGTTTACGAAGTCCTGCCAGAACCCCTCGTCAAGGGTCACTGCGTTGACGTAGTCTCTGAACACGAGGGGATGTCCCGGCCGCTGTTGAATTTGGTCGGGTAGCGGCGGCACCTGTGAATACTCTTAGGCAGCAAACTCATCGCTGTCAAGAGATTTCTGTTTGCTTCTAAGCGCGTGAACGAGAGCGCCCATATGGCGATAGCCTTTGATACGCCGGAACTTTTTCTGCGCGGTGACGACGCCAAGAGCGGTCCATCGGCGAACCATGGAAGGACTCTTCCAACGCTTGACGTTTCTCGATACTCTGCGAATGGTTCCGTTGAGATTCTCAATGGCGTTCGTCGTGGCAAGAGACTGGCGAAGTAAGGCGGGCAGCGCGAGCTTCACGACCGTGAGTGTCTCTTCCATCCCTTCACGAAGGCTTCCGGCAGCTTCGTCGTAGCCGTTTCGCTCGAGCCACGACACCAATGCCTGAAGTCGCTTGCGCGCCTTGTCGGCACTCTTGCACTTGTAGGCTTCCTTCATCGTCTGGAGCACGTAGGCGTGACGAGACTTGGGAAGGTACGAGCGAAGATTCCGGAGTTTATGGATCTGGCACCTTTGGATGACCGCGAGGTCCCCCAAAACGTCGACGAGTGCCTTGCGGATGCCTTTGCCTCCGTCCACTACGCAGAGAATCGACTCATCGACGCGCAAGCCCCGTTCGAGAAGGTCCTGCAACATCGCGGTGCACACCCGAGAGTTCTCCGTCGAGCCCAGCCATATACCCAGGGGCACCTTCGTTCCATCTATTGTGATACCTAGAGTTACGACGACGGTCTGTCCGGCCACCTCAAGGCCATCCAGCATCAGTGCCGCAAGCTCGAACTCCTCTAGCCGCCGAGACAGGTATTCCTCGAGCTTCTTAGTCGTCTGGCTCACGAGGTGACGGCTGGCGGCACTCTTACTCGTGCCACGAGACTTCAACTTGGCCGCGGGTTTGTCCAGACTCGATTCGTAATTTCGGGTCGATACCCCCACCAAGATCTGATTCAACACTCGCTCTGGAAGCGGGTCTTCTTCGCAGAAGGCTTCGAAGTGTGGAAGCGACGCCTCCTCGCCCGACTTCGAGCGAACTCGAGGTCGCGACACTTGGATGCGACGACCACCGAAGCTCAGCTCTCCGTTCGTGCTCCCCCAGTGGTTATGAGTTCGCTCCTTCTCGTGCTTGCCCTTGAGCCCCGCGATCTCCTCGGCGTCCTCTCTGAGCAGTAGGTGCAGAGCTGTCAGTCCTTGCTCGTACACCCATTCCGTCAGTTCCGCCTTCGTGGCCGCGATCGAGTCTGGACAAACCCGCGGCCAAGTTGAAGTCTCGTGGCACGAGTGAAGTGACCCCGCTTTCGTGGACAGGTTAAGAGTTAGGGATCAAGCGTCGCGATAGTACCTCCTTTCGAATTGGATAGGCGAGCAATAGTCGATGGCGGAGTGTCGTCGTCGCGGGTTGTACCAGCCTTCGATGAAATCGAAGGTCGCCATGCGCGCCTCAGCGTGGTAGCGAAACGACCGGCGCTCGATCAGCTCGCACTCGAGCGTCGCGAAGAAGCTCTCGCACATCGCATTGTCGTAACAGTCCCCGACCGAACCCATCGACGGTCGCACCCCGGCCTCCCGGCATCGCTGGCCGAACGCTAGTGACGTGTACTGCGTGCCCTGGTCCGAGTGATGGATGACGTCGCCGGGCTTGCGTTGGAACAGCGCCATGTCGAGGGCGCTCAAGACGAGCGACGTCCGCAGGTGGGTAGCCATTGCCCATCCGACGATGCGTCGGCTGAAGGCGTCCAGCACGACGGCGAGGAACAAGAAGCCCGACCACGTGGGCACGTAGGTGATATCGGCGACCCACAGGCGGTCGGGCCGGTCCACCTCGAAATTCCTGTCGACGAGATCGGGGGCGGGACGGGCGTCGTCACAGCGAATCGTAGTGTGCGCCCTCTTGCGCCGGTGAACACCTTGAATGCCAGCCTCGCGCATCAGCCGCGCTACACGCTTGCGTGAGACGTGGAGCTCGTGTGTCTCTCGTAGCTCGTGGAGGATCCTCGGCGCGCCGTACGTGCTCCGCGACGCGGTGTGAATCGCCCGGATCTTCTCAAGCAACTCCGCATCCGACACCGCGCGGGCCGACGGGGCACGCTCAAGCCACGCATAGTAGCCGCTGGCGGAGACGTCCAGCAGTCGGCACATCGTGGCAACCGGTAGTGAATCCTGGTTCGCCCTCACGAATCGGAAGGCTTCGGTGGTACCGACTCGGTCTCCCGAGCGAACCAGGCCGCGGCTTTTGAGAGGATCTCTCGCTCCAACCGTAGTTGACGGTTCTCCCGTCGCAGGCGGCGGAGCTCCGCACGCTCCTCACTCGTCAGACCGTCCTGCCTGCGACCCTCGTCGAGATCCGCCTGGTTCACCCAGTTCCGGATCGTCTGGCCCGAGGGCTCAAACTCTCGCGCCAGCTCTTCGGAGCCGCGGCCAGCTCGCACCAGCTCTACCATTTGGCGCCGGAACTCGGCCGCGTATCTGTTTCCCTGCTTTGACATCGTGGACTCCTGTCTCCCAAAGGATTAGGTGTCCACGAAAGCGGGTCAAGTCCACGAGTAAGAGTGCCGCCAGCCGTCACCTCGTGAGCCAGACGACTAAGAAGCTCGAGGAATACCTGTCTCGGCGGCTAGAGGAGTTCGAGCTTGCGGCACTGATGCTGGATGGCCTTGAGGTGGCCGGACAGACCGTCGTCGTAACTCTAGGTATCACAATAGATGGAACGAAGGTGCCCCTGGGTATATGGCTGGGCTCGACGGAGAACTCTCGGGTGTGCACCGCGATGTTGCAGGACCTTCTCGAACGGGGCTTGCGCGTCGATGAGTCGATTCTCTGCGTAGTGGACGGAGGCAAAGGCATCCGCAAGGCACTCGTCGACGTTTTGGGGGACCTCGCGGTCATCCAAAGGTGCCAGATCCATAAACTCCGGAATCTTCGCTCGTACCTTCCCAAGTCTCGTCACGCCTACGTGCTCCAGACGATGAAGGAAGCCTACAAGTGCAAGAGTGCCGACAAGGCGCGCAAGCGACTTCAGGCATTGGTGTCGTGGCTCGAGCGAAACGGCTACGACGAAGCTGCCGGAAGCCTTCGTGAAGGGATGGAAGAGACACTCACGGTCGTGAAGCTCGCGCTGCCCGCCTTACTTCGCCAGTCTCTTGCCACGACGAACGCCATTGAGAATCTCAACGGAACCATTCGCAGAGTATCGAGAAACGTCAAGCGTTGGAAGAGTCCTTCCATGGTTCGCCGATGGACCGCTCTTGGCGTCGTCACCGCGCAGAAAAAGTTCCGGCGTATCAAAGGCTATCGCCATATGGGCGCTCTCGTTCACGCGCTTAGAAGCAAACAGAAATCTCTTGACAGCGATGAGTTTGCTGCCTAAGAGTATTCACAGGTGCCGCCGCTACCCGACCAAATTCAACAGCGGCCGGGACATCCCCAATTTTGGGGTGGCTTACGGCAGTGATGTGGCTCGGGTCAAAGAGCTTGTCTTGGATGCAATTAGCAAATTGGACGATACTTCACGAGAACCTGGACCCCGGGTACTGTTCTTAAACATGAATGATTTTTCCCTAGATATGTCTGCTCGAGTATGGGTGGATAACTACGACAAGCAGTTTGCTAAGAAGCTTGAAATGACAGAGTTGGTCTACAATACTCTCAATAAAAATGGCATCGAAATCCCTTTCCCCACACGCACGGTATATATGAAACAGTCCGGGTGATGAAGCCGATCACTCGGAGTTGGCCACCGCAGCGCTCACAAAGGAGAGGGTCGACCTCGTACACCCGCCGGATGAGCTCCGCCCACCGACGTCGAAGCGCAGCCTTGCGCGCCCGGACTCAGGGTAGGCTCCTTTAATGGCGAGTCGGCGTCCGATTCTGGTGTCTGCTGGAGGGATGACGAAAGCTGTGCTGCGCGAGTTTGCCGATGATGTCCGCGGTGTCGCAAACCCGCGCCGATGGGAGGGCCAGTAGCTCGACTAGCGAGACTTCTCGAAAAGCTTTCTTTGTCCGAGGGCTTCGTCGGTGAGCGGGACCGGGTAATTGCCGTTGAAACAAGCGGAGCAGAATTGATCCGCACCGTTTTGGACCGAGGCCATGAGCGAATCGTGGGAGAGGTAGCGGAGGCTGTCGGCGCCTAGGAATTCTTGGATCTCCTCGACGGAATGGGAGGAGGCAATGAGGTCTTTCTTCTGCGGGGTGTCGATTCCGTAGTAGCAGGGACCGGTGATGGGCGGGGAGGAAACACGAAGATGGACTTCGCGAGCTCCGGCGTTTCGCACCATCCCCACGATCTTCTGACTGGTGGTTCCCCGCACGATGGAGTCGTCGATCAGTACCACCCTCCGTCCTTCGAGCACAGAGCGGACGGGGTTGAGCTTCACTTTGACGCCGAAATGGCGAATGGATTGATGCGGTTCGATGAACGTGCGACCCACATAGTGGTTGCGGATGAGCCCGAACTCGAGGGGTAGGCCGGACGCCATCGAGTAGCCCACCGCCGCGACCACACCGGAGTCCGGCACCGGCACCACGACATCGGCATCGACCGCTGTCTCCTGTGCCAAGAGCTTTCCCGTCTCGATACGAGAAACGTGGACGCTTCGGCCGAAGACAACGCTGTCCGGCCGGGAGAAGTAGACGTGCTCGAAGACGCATTGGCGGGGTTGTTCAGTCGCGAATGGACGGATCGATCGGAGTCCGTTCTTGTCGATGACCACCAGCTCCCCAGGCTCCACCTCCCTGACGTAGGTCGCGTCGATGAGGTCCAGGGCACAGGTCTCGGAGCACAGAACGTAGCTATCGCCCAGCTTTCCGATAATGAGCGGGCGGAACCCTCGCGGATCGCGAACGCCGTAGAGAGCCTCCTTGGTGATGAAGAGCAGGGTGAAGGCTCCCTCCAACGGACGTAGCGCGTCTAGGAGAGCGTCCTCTACTCCCTTCTGATCCGATCTCGCGAAAAGGTGCAAGATGACTTCGGTGTCGCTGTTGGTGCGGAAGATGGATCCGCGGTCCACCAGGTCCTTTCTTAGGACCTGGTCATTGACCAGGTTTCCGTTGTGGCACACCGCGATCTCGCCGAATTTACAATCGATGAGGAGCGGTTGAACGTTGACGCCGGAGTTCTCCCCGGCGGTCGAGTAGCGGACGTGTCCCATGGCCGCAGAGCCTTCTAGCTCCTGCATGGCCTGCTCATTGAAAACATCGGAGACATAGCCTTTGGCCTTTTTGATGCGAAGTCCGTCCGGCGCGGAACTGACCATCCCCGCCGCCTCTTGGCCGCGGTGCTGGAGCGCGTAGAGACCAAGATAGGTGAGTCGTGCCGCGTCGGGGTGGGAGAAGATCCCGAAAACACCGCACTCGTCGTGGAAACCATCCTTCATGGATGCATGTCCCTTTCTATGGATGACCACCATCCGTCCCGCAACTCGGAAAGCTCGAGTGACATGGCGTCGATGCCGTTTATCTGTACACGAAGTTGATTTCCGCCGGTGATTCCCAGGCGAGACAAGGCCACGCCATGTTGTTCCGCGAGTGATTCGAGCTCCTCCGCGTGGTCCGGAGCAATGCTCACCAGAATCCGGCTGGTCCCTTCGCTGAAAAGTAATGCGTCCACGCGACCGGGGCACTCCAAAGAGACGGTGGCTCCGACCGTTTCACCGAGGGGACCAAAGAGGCTCTCTGCGAGCGCCACCGCCAACCCGCCTTCACTCAAATCGTGGGCGGAACGAAGCCACTTGCGGGCCGCCGCATCTCGAGTGAAGGCTTGCACCGCCTTTTCTTGATCCAGATCGAGCCGTGGTGGAAGTCCTTGGATCCGGCCGTGGATGGTCTTGAGGTACTCGCTTCCCCCGAGCTCGTCGGTGGTTAGGCCCGCGAGGTAGATCCAATCTCCGGGGCCCTTGAAATGATGACTCACCCGGCATGTCTTGTCTTCTAGTATTCCCACCGCCCCTACTACCGGAGTGGGGTAGATACTTTCCCCCTCGGTCTCGTTGTAGAAGCTGACGTTGCCTCCGGTGATGGGAATCCCGAGTGCAGTGCAAGCATCGGTGATGCCGTCTATGACGCGAGCGAATTGCCACATGACCTCGGGTTTCTCCGGGCTTCCGAAGTTGAGGCAGTTGGTGGCGCCGATGGGGGTCGCTCCGGTCGCGGATACGTTGCGGCAGGACTCGGCGACGGCGAGCGCTCCACCGAGATAGGGGTCGAGATAAGCGTAGCGACCGTTTCCGTCGAGGCTCATCGAGAGGGCAAGCGGAGTTCCCTTGAGGCGAATGACGCCGGCGTCGGAGCCCGGCATCACGATGGTATTGCTCTGCACCATGTGATCGTACTGCTCGAAGATCCAATGCTTGTTGGCCAATCCATGAGAGGCGATCAGCCGTTCTAGCACAGCGCCGGTGTCTTCGGGTTCAGGAACGCTGCTCAAATCCAATTGCGCCGTCTCATCGAGATAGGAAGGCCGTTCCAAGGGCCGTTCGTAGATCGGGCCGTCTTCCACCAGGGCACGGCACGGCACGACGGCCACTTCTTTTCCATCCTGTCTGGCATCGCGCACCCGGAGCATTTCGTCGCTGGTGACCTTTCCAATCTTGACGGCGTGTAGGTCCCACTTGTCGAAAATGGCCTCGACTTCCGATTCGCGACCCGCCTTGGCGACAAGAAGCATCCGCTCCTGCGATTCGGAGAGCATGATTTCGTATGGGGTCATGCCTTTTTCGCGCTGGGGGACGTCGGCGATATCGATCGCGATGCCGGTTCCTCCGCGAGTCGCAAGCTCGGAGGTCGAGCAGGTGAGTCCGGCAGCACCCATATCTTGTATCGCGACCAACGCATCGGTGCCCATTAGTTCGAGGCAAGCCTCGAAGAGAAGTTTTTCCATGAAGGGATCTCCGACCTGAACGGTCGGGCGCTTCTCTTCCGCCGCCTCGTCGAACTCCGCGGACGCCATGGTCGCGCCATGGATACCGTCCTTGCCGGTTTTGGCGCCGACATAGAAGACCGGATTGCCTAGCCCTTCCGCACGCGCCAAGAAGATGCGATTCTTGGGGGCGATCCCCAAACAAAATGCGTTCACCAAGGGGTTGAGGTTATAGCAGTCCTCGAAAGCCACTTCGCCGCCGACGGTCGGTATGCCGGTGCTGTTTCCATAGGACGCGATGCCCGCGACAACCCCTTCTAGCAGAGATCGGTTCTTGGGGACCGACAGAGGACCGAAGCGGAGCGAGTTCATCAAAGCGACGGGACGTGCGCCCATCGTAAAGATGTCACGGATGATGCCGCCCACGCCGGTCGCCGCGCCCTGGAAAGGCTCGATAAAGGAGGGGTGGTTATGGGACTCGACCTTGAAGACCGCGGCGAGCCCGTGACCCAGATCCACCACGCCTGCGTTCTCACCCGGCCCTTGAAGGACACGCGGTCCTTTGGTGGGGAGTCGCTTCAAGTGCATGCGGGAGCTCTTGTAGCTGCAATGCTCGGACCACATCACCGAGAAGAGGCCGAGCTCCGTCAGGTTGGGCTCGCGCCCGAGCTTCTTGACGATCTGCCGATACTCGGGCTCGGTCAGATTGTGGGTTTCGAGGAGATCCTTTTCAGAGACGTTCATGAGACCGATGCGATAAGACTCTGGAAGAGGCGACGACCATGATCGGTGCCTAATTCGGGCTGGTAGCAGCGATCAAGATGTGGCATGAGCCCGACGACGTTGCCTTCGGTGCTCATGATGCCGGCGATGTGGTTGAGCGAGCCGTTGGGATTCGCATCGTCAGTCAACTCGCCGCTCGGTGTCGAGTACCGGAACATCACACGGCCCTGCTTCTCGAGCTCTTCGATCTCTGAGTCGTCGGCGAAGAAGTTTCCGTCGGCGTGCCCTATCGGCACCTGCAGTACGTCCCCAGCGGTGCAGGTATTGGTGAGCGGAGACTTTGTAGTTTCCACGCGAAGATTCACATAGCGACAGACGTAGTGGAGGCTTTTGTTGCGCAACATGGCACCGGGAAGAAGCCCCGCCTCCATCAGGACTTGAAAGCCATTGCAGATGCCGATGACAGGTTTCCTCGCCTCGGCCATCGAAACAACGGCCTTCATGATCGGAGAAAAGCGCGCGATGGCCCCGGGCCGGAGGTAATCACCGTGAGCGAAGCCTCCCGGTAGCAAGGCGGCGTCGAAACCATCGAGCGACGTTTCCTTGTGCCAAACCAACTCCGCTTCCTGACCGAGCACGTCTGTCAGCGCGTATAGAACGTCCCCTTCGCAATTGGAGCCGGGGAAGACGAGGACCGCGAAGCGCGGCATCAGTCTGAGAGCTCCACTTCGAACGTCTCGATGACCGGGTTCGATAGAAAGCGGTTTGCGATCTCGCGAACCTGGCTCTCCGCCTCCTTCCGCGAAGAGGCCTCTAGCGACATCTCGAAGTATTTGCCTTGGCGTACGTCGGTCACACCTTGGTAACCCATGGTCTCTAGGGCACCCCGGATGGTTTCGCCCTGCGGATCATGGACGGAAGGCTTGAGCCGTACGAAGACCTTCGCTTTCAAGGCGCGAAGACCCTTTCCAAGATGGCATCGACTTGTCGTATTTGGTTGTCGTAGTCGAAAGTCTCTTCGAGCTCTGCCGGCGAGAGCCGCCCCTGGATCTCGGGGTCCTTGGCAAGAAGAGACTTGAAGTCTTCCCTGTTACTTTTGTCGCTCCAGACCTTCATGGCGTTGCGCTGGACGACCTTGTACGCCTCTTCCCTTGATAGCCCGCTTTTTGCTAGCTCCAAGAGAACTTGTCCGCTGAAGACGAGCCCACGCATGGACTCGAGATTCTCACGCATCCGCTCCGGGTAGACGATGAGGTTGTCCACGATATTCGTCATCTTCCGAAGTATGTGGTCGGTCAAGATGAAGCTCGAGGGGAGGATCATCCGTTCCGCCGACGAGTGAGAGATGTCTCTCTCGTGCCAGAGCGGAATGTCCTCGAGCGCCGCCTGCAGGTTGCCGCGAATGACGCGGGCCAGCCCCGAAACCTGCTCGCAAGACACTGGGTTGCGCTTGTGCGGCATGGAGGACGAGCCCTTTTGTTTCTTGTCGAAGAACTCCTCCACCTCCCGGATCTCGGTTCGCTGCAGCCCTCGGATCTCCGTGGCGATCCGATCGAGAGTGCTGGCGAGGATTGCGAGAGCGCCGAGTATCTCCGCGTGGCGGTCGCGGCCGAGTATCTGGGAAGAGATCGGGGCTGGTTTCAAACCTAAGCTTTTACAGACCTTCTCTTCGATGCTTGGAGCTAGGTGCGCGAACGTGCCTACGGCTCCGGAGAGTTTTCCCACGGCAACCCCCTCGCGGGCCCTGGCCACGCGCTCGCGGCTCCGAGCCACCTCGGCGTACCAAAGCGCCAGCTTCAACCCGAAGGTCATGGGCTCGGCGTGGACCCCGTGGGTCCGCCCGACCATCAATGTGCGCTTGTGATCCAAGGCGCGATTGCGCAGAACATCGAGGAGAGCATCGACGTCGGCGACTATGAGATCCGCGGCTTCTCGAAGCCTCAGCCCCAAGGCGGTATCGACGACATCGGAGCTCGTTAGGCCGAAGTGGATCCACCGGCTGGCTTCGCCCACCGTCTCCGCGACTGCAGTTGTGAAGGCGACGACGTCGTGCTTGACGTCGCGTTCGATCTCATCGATGCGATCGATGGAGAAGCTAGCCTTTTTCTTGATCTCTTTTACAGCTTCGGCGGGGACGATGCCTTCGGCGGCCATCGCTTCGGCGGCCGCTACCTCGACCGCCAACCACGTCTCGAACTTCTTCTGCTCGCTCCAGAGAGCCCCCATCTCGGGGTGTGTGTAGCGGTCGGTCAGCATCCGCTTCCCCCCGCTAGAATGCGAGGACCCGTTGCCGACTACTGACGTCGGCCCGTCGAGGATCCCGTAGCCGAAGGAGGTGCGTGGGCCGATCGTGATACGTCAGGTGGACCATCGGGACGGGATCGCCCCTTCGCTGGAGTGCTTCCCGGCACGTCGTCAGAGCCAGGCTCTCATGGTTGTTGGTGCGGGAAATATGGGCGAGGAAAAGATGTCGGACCGACATCGGGAGTCTCTGCTCCAAATAGACCGCCAATGCCTCGTTAGATAGGTGACCCAAACGGCTTCCTACCCGTTGCTTCAAAGAATCCGGGTAGGGCCCTTGCCGAAGCATATCCACGTCGTGATTGGACTCGACGAGGAGCGCCTGGGATCCCCGGAGCGCTTCTTCCACCGCGGGGGAGATATGGCCGATGTCCGTGACATGGGAAAATCGTAGTTGTCCTTGCCGGACCGCGAACCCCACCGACTCCGCCGCATCGTGAGGGGTGGGGAAGATGTCTATCACCATCTTCGCTAGCTTCAAGCTGCGATCCGCTTTCAGGCGAAGCCATTCCACATTCTTGTACTTCTTGGCTGTACGATCCTTGAGTCGTTGGAAGGTCCCCTCAGTGGCGAAGAGTGGCGTTCGATGTTTGCGGGCAAAGGCCAAGGCGGCCCGGGCATGGTCGTGGTGCTCGTGAGAGAGCAAGAGAGCGGTGATGGCGCTCGGCGGAACTCCCAAGGTTGCCAGTCGTTTTTCTATTTCTCGGCAGGCTAGCCCGGCATCGATGAGGATATTCGCCGAGCCGTTGGAGACAAATGTGACGTTACCGCTACTGCCGCTGCCCAGAACGGATATCTGTAGGGCTATGGGAGACCTCCGGCAACAGTATACTGATCGAGGTCCCCGAACGGTAGACTTTTACGCAACCAATTGCTCGGGCAGCGGTTTTAGATCGGCCAAGTTGCCGACCGCCGTCAAGCCGAGCGGTCTTTCTTCGAATAGCTCCCCCGCCAACCGCATGATCCCCTCGCGGTTCACGTTCTCGATGCCGGCAAGGGTCTCGTCCAACGAGATCTGCCGCCCGAAATACATCTCATGCCGCGCCAACTGGGACATCCGAGAACCGGTACCTTCCAGTCCCAGCATGATGCTTCCCTTGAGGTGGTCCTTGGCCCGTCGCAGCTCCTCGTCACCGACCGGCACCCGGCGGATCCGGCGCAGCTCATCGAGCACCAGCTCCACCACCTGGCCACTGTTCTGAGGACTGTGCCCGCATAGATTGTGAGGTTGCCCGCATCTCGATAGCAGCTGAGGCCGGAATAGACGCTATAGGCCAGGCCTGGCCTCGCTTCTCACGAATCACTTGGAAGAGCCTCGAGCTCATCGTCCCACCTAGAATCGTGTTCAATACGGTAGCTGCCGTACCGGTCGACATGGCTTTGATGGGGGGCGACGGTGCCCAAGACCAAATGGACCTGCTCGAGGTCCTTTTCCCGGAAGCGTACGGCTGGGTCAACCGCGGGCGGCGACTCATGCACTTCGTTCGAGCTCGCTTGAAGGGTCGAAAATGACTCTCGACGAGGTCGAGCACCCTCTGGTGGTCCAGATTCCCTGCCGCCGACACGATGAGGTTCGCGGGAGTATAGGTTTCTCGGAAGAACCTCAGGAGCTGGTCGCGATCGAACGCCGAGACGATCTCCTCGGTGCCAAGAATGGGGAGCCCAAGAGAGTGATCGGGCCAGAAAGACTCGATAAAGATCTCGTGGACGAGGTCATCGGGCGTGTCCTCGACCATCTTGATCTCTTCGAAGATGACCTTTCGCTCCCGCTCGAGCTCCTCTGGGTCGAAGCTCGGATTGAGCACGATATCCGCCAAGAGGTCAACCACTTGCGGGACGTGTTCGTCGAGCACCTTGGCGTTGAAACTGGCGTATTCCTTGGAGGTGAAGGCGTCGGTCTGGCCCCCGATCGCATCCATCTCCTGGGCGATCTGGAGCTGGGTGCGACGGGTGGTCCCTTTGAACACCATGTGCTCGATGAAATGGGAGATGCCCCCCCTTCACCCGCTGCTCGTGGCGGCTTCCCCGGCGGAGCCAAATTCCGACCGCTACCGAGCGGACGTGCGGCATGGCCTCCGTCACCACGGTGAGCCCATTATCCAATAAGTCTTTTTTAATCATATATTTACCTAAACCAACCTAACCTGACCTGTCGGAGATTACCGAGATTAGCATGAGACCCGGGGCCGGTCAAAAATGGCCCGAGGCGCTTTCGCGGCTCGCGAGTCGCACAAAAAGAACACTATTAGTTGGGGTTGCTAAGAAAGATTGCGCAACAGATGGAGTTTTTTGCGGTGATCAAGTGATACGATGCAGCATCGCCCTTAAGATCCAAGGAGGAGAAGACCTTGATCGAGGTTTTGACGGTCGCGTTGCAAGATCAAACGGGTTTACGCGGATTCGTGTGGGTAAGTTCTGACGGAAAAACAGTGTAACTCATTGTGTGGAAAAGGTATCGAGTACTTCATCAGGTGCTGAAAAGTGGTCCATTTTTAGGATAGGCTAACCGAGTGAAAAATTCCCAGTCGATCCGCTCGCTGTTTGCGCTGCCAGGTTTCGTGGTTGGTGCCGGATTGAAGGGTCTATTCGGTGACCGATACGCCCGCGTCATCCAGCTCAAGAGGCGAAAAAAACAGCTGTGTGCTCTTACTGTGGGCAACGGTGCCGGGGGCGCTATGACAAGCAAGTGTGCCGGGTCCGCGACCTGTCGTTGGCAGGCTGGCGGATCTATCTGGAATACGAGCGTCGGCGCGTCAACTGTTCTGGGTGCGGCGGTGTGCATGTAGAACAACCTAGACTGGCTGGCGAACAACTCGCGCTACACCCAGCGTTTTGCGACGCATGTGGGCAAGCTGTGCCGGGATATGCCGAACAAGGCGGTGGCCGAGATGGAACGTCTGCACCACGGTACGGTGAAGGCTCTGGATACGCTCTACACGCAAGAGCAGGTCGACCGGGCGGGGCTACCGGCGCCTCGGGCCATCGGTGTCGATGAGATCTCCATCCGCAAGGGACATAACTATCGCGTCATTGTCAGCGCGACCTGGAGCGGGCGCGTCCCATCTGGGTGGGCGGTGAGGGTCGCAAAGAAACCGACATCGATTTGTTCTTCAAGGCGCTGGGCGGAAAGAAAAGCGCCCGTATCAAGCTGGCCGCCATGGATATGTGGAAGCCCTTCCGGAACTCGGTGATTCACAACGCGCCTAATGCGCGGATCATCTTCGACAAGTTTCATATCATGCGTCATCTGTCAAAGGCCCTCGATGAGGTCCGGCGCGGTGAGTACAAACGCCTCAGCGGCAAGGACCGGTCGTACATCAAGGGGCAGCGTTACACTTTGCTTTCCCGGCGGGAGAACCTGAGCCTAGACGGTCGCCGCGCACTCAAAAAGTTGCTCCAGGCCAACCGGCGCCTGAACACCGTCTATATTTTGAAGGAGGCCTTCGGGCAACTCTGGGATTACCGCACCGAACGCGGCGCTCGCGCCTTTTTCACTCGTTGGAAAGACAGCCTCAAATGGCAACGCCTGCATCCGTACCAGAAGTTCGCCGGTATGATTGAGTCCCATTGGGACGGTATCGCCTCCTACTGTCATCCGGAGAACAAAGTCAGCCTCGGCCTAGTTGAAGGGGTCAACAACAAAATCCGTGTTCTGCAACGACGCGCCTACGGCTATCGCGACGAGGAATAGGATCCGTCCCGCTTCCCGTGGAAATAAGAATGGCGTAACCTCCGGTTAAGCAAAACGAAACCGCGCCTGGAAAGGCGAGGAGGAGGGTTACGCCATGGAGAAGCCTACCACCATATTGAAGGAGTCTGTAAGCGAGTACCGGGAGTTCGTCCAACTTCGGCTGCGTATGCGGGTACTGGAGGCGATCGAGGTTGTGCTCGAGGAAGAAGTCGACCAAGCGCTGGGGTGTCGTAGCTACGAGCGTGCGGAAGACCGCCGTGGGTATCGCAACGGAGCCGAAACCCGTCGCGTGACGACGTCGGTGGGAACTCGCGAGCTCCGGGTGCCACGAGCCCGCGTGCGAGACGAGGAAACGAGAGAGACGACAGAGTTCAGGAGCGAGCTGTTGCCCCGGTATGCACGCCGGACTCGTGAGGTCGACGAGGCGATCTTGGGGACGTACTTGTCGGACACAAATAGCCGCCGGATCCGCAAAGCGCTGAAACCACTGCTCGGTGAGGAGCACCTATCGAAGAGCGCGGTGTCTCGCGTGGTTAGTCGTCTGAAGGAGTGCTTCGAAGAATGGCAGAACCGTGCTCTCAGCGAGGAGGTCTACGCGATCGTTTACCTGGACGGCTTCCACCTGAAAGTGCGGATGGCGAAACGTGTGATCAGCGTACCCGTACTGTCCGCGCTCGGGGTCGCGCCAGACGGGCAGAAACGTCTGTTGTCATTGCGTCTGGCGGTGAGCGAAGCCTCGACGCATTGGGGCTCCGTGCTGGAGGGACTCCAGGCTCAAGGACTCCGGGCTCCCAAGCTAGTGATTAGCGATGGCCACAAGGGGCTGACGAAAGCGCTGGAGAAGTGGCCGGGGTGCCGGTTGCAGCGATGTACCGAGCACAAGCACGCCAACTTGCTCCAACATTGCCCGGCGCACGCACGCCGTGAGCTCCGGTGTGACTACAACCGGATCGTCTACGCCAAGAACGGGTTCGATGCTCGCAAAGCCTATGACGAGCTCGTCGCCAAGTGGACGCCTCTCGCACCGACCGTCGTCCGAAGCCTAGAGGAAGCCGGTAATCAGCTGCTGACCTTCTACGAATTCCCTCGTGTCATGTGGAAATCGATTCGAACGACCAATGCTCTGGAGAATCTCAA
Organism: Candidatus Marinacidobacterales bacterium; assembly: GCA_965219415.1. GTDB lineage: Bacteria > Acidobacteriota > Vicinamibacteria > Marinacidobacterales > DATDRI01 > CBDCNP01. The sequence goes on along the minus strand of CBDCNP010000002.1, from coordinate 2,490,441 downwards.
CCGCGAATTTCGACGTCGGACGAAAACCCAAGCGTCGTTCTCCAGCGAGGAGTCCGCGGTCGCTTTGCTGTTTGGGCTTATCGCCTCTGGCCAGATTCAACTACGACGCATCGACGGCTACCAACGTCTGAGCGAGGTTCTCGAACACGCGGAGGTTGCCGCCTGATCTGATACCCTGATGACGGAGTGGAGGGCGCCGTTCTTTTTCCACGGACCTCGGGACACATCCCAGCTTACTCTGGACGACTGCAGCGACGCCACCAACCTCGGACGAGGCGGGCCCCGCTGATCGATAGGACTCCCCACTCTGATGCCAATTTTCTTTGGCCGGTAGGGTCGAGGGCGTCCTGTCCAAAAACACAAACGAACTCAAGACTGGCCGCGCCGGGACGTTTCGGATCAGAGACGTCTGAGGCTTGGTTGGCCAATGGAAGCTAGAATCCTCGGTCATGAGGAGGCAGAGCCAGCCCTGAACCTTGTTGGTCGTCGCCATCGCTGGATGGCTCCAGCGTGACCAACAGGCCTGAAAGGGCCTCATTTTTGGTTTTCGTCTCTAATCTCGATTTCCGAGGGACAAGTTTGCGCTAAATAAGGGAGCGAGCGCTAACCGGGGGCCGTGTGCCAGTGGAAAGGAGGCTGCCCGCGGGTCCAATCGAGGCCGGGGCTACCGTCCCGATAGCCTGCCAGTAGTCACGGCTGAAGTGACCCCGCTTTCGTGGACAGGTTAAGAGTTAGGGATCAAGCGGCGCGATAGTACCTCCTTTCGAATTGTATCGGGGAGCAATAGTCGATGGCGGAGTGTCGGCGTCGCGGGTTGTACCAGCCTTCGATGAAATCGAAGGTCGCCATGCGCGCCTCAGCGTGGTAGCGAAACGACCGGCGCTCGATCAGCTCGCACTCGAGCGTCGCGAAGAAGCTCTCGCACATCGCATTGTCGTAACAGTCCCCGACCGAACCCATCGACGGTCGCACCCCGGCCTCCCGGCATCGCTGGCCGAACGCTAGTGACGTGTACTGCGTGCCCTGGTCCGAGTGATGGATGACGTCGCCGGGCTTGCGTTGGAACAGCGCCATGTCGAAGGCGCTCAAGACGAGCGACGTCCGCAGGTGGGGAGCCATCGCCCATCTGACGATGCGTCGGCTGAAGGCGTCCAGCACGACGGCGAGGAACAAGAAGCCCGACCACGTGGGCACGTAGGTGATATCGGCGACCCACAGGCGGTCGGGCCGGTCCACCTCGAAATTCCTGTCGACGAGGTCGGGGGCGGGACGAGCGTCGTCATCGCGAATCGTGGTGTGCGCCCTCTTGCGCCGGTGAACGCCTTGAATGCCAGCCTCGCGCATCAGCCGCGCTACACGCTTGCGTGAGACGTGGAGCTCGTGTGTCTCTCGTAGCTCGTGGAAAATCCTCGGCGCGCCGTACGTGCCCCGCGACGCGGTGTGAATCGCTCGGATCTTCTCGAGCAACTCTGCATCCGACACCGCGCGGGCCGACGGGGCACGCTCAAGCCACGCATAGTAGCCGCTGGCGGAGACGTCCAGCAGTCGGCACATCGTGGCAACCGGTAGTGAATCCTGGTTCGCCCTCACGAATCGGAAGGCTTCGGTGGTACCGACTCGGTCTCCCGAGCGAACCAGGCCGCGGCTTTTGAGAGGATCTCCCGCTCCAACCGTAGCTGACGGTTCTCCCGTCGCAGGCGGCGGAGCTCCGCACGCTCCTCACTCGTCAGACCGTTCTGCCTGCTACCCTCGTCGAGATCCGCCTGGTTCACCCAGTTCCGGATCGTCTGGGCCGAGGGCTCAAACTCTCTCGCCAGCTCTTCGGGGCCGCGGCCCGCTCGCACCAGCTCTACCATTTGGCGCCGGAACTCGGCCGCGTATCTGTTTCCGTGCTTTTGACATCGTGGACTCCTGTCTCCCAAAGGATTAGGTGTCCACGAAAGCGGGTCAAGTCCACGGCCGTGGCTGCGGTGGCGCAGATGCACCAGCTCGTGGACGATGACATAGTCGATGAGCCGCATCGGGGCCTGGATGATGCGCCAGTTCAGCCGAATAGTGCCACGCTGGTTACAGCTTCTCCACCGCTTCTGTTGATCCGCGACGATGACCCGGGGCACTGGAGTACCCACCTCTGTGCTGCCTTGGTGCACAACTCCGATAGAGGCCGAGAGCTCGCTTGGCCCCGACTCCCATCATCCGATCATCTCGCTATCAGGCATCCCGAGCGCCGTCATGGTGTTGAGAATCTTGCACCCGATCCTTGCCTCACCTCTCTGTGCCGCCAACCCTCTCGCTCGCATCGCTGAGCCCACGATAGCCTTGTAGCGATGGAACGTTGTCTCGACTTTGCTCCGTTTGCTGTAGCCCGATTCTGTGTGCCACTTTCGTTTGCCGAGCCGAGCTTGTGCTGCAATGTTGCGATTGCGCTGTCGGCTGCTCGCCGGCCCCGATGCGAGCAGGGCGCCCTTGCGCGGCGGTATCAGCACCCTCGGCGAGCGATGAGCGCTGTGATTCTCGATTGCCTCATAGACGCCGCCGGCGTCGTATGCGGTGTCAGCTCTGGCCGATGAGATGGGACTGTCGATCTGTCCGACAAGCGATGCAACCCGCGATGAATCGCGGGCTCTTTTGCTCGTCAGCTCGCCGGCGACGACTTCGCCACTCTGCTCGTCGACACACAGATGGAGCTTGCGATAGTCCCTGCTCTTTTGTGCTCTGCGCAGCTGGCCGGCGTGGACAGCGAGACCGCTGCTGTCGATCAAGATGTGCAACGGCGTCTTCTGCTTGACTTGGTAGAAGGGGACCTTACCCAGCTTCGGCTTGCGCCTCGAGATCGTGGTGTGATCGGGCACATCATTGTCTAGCTTCATCAGAGCGAACAACGACCGCAGCAATCCCTCGCTCTGCCTAGATGACAGATGAAACACCATGCCCAGGGTGACAGCCGTCTCGATGGCGTGGTTCGAGTACTTGCGTTGACGGCCCGGTTTCCTCCTCCTTGGCCGGGGCGCGTCCCAGTTCACAAGCTTGCCGGCGGTGAGCGAGATCCAGACGGTCAGGCTCCCGCGGTTGCGTAGACCCGCCTCATATTCACGCCAATTCCTCACGCGATAGGCCTTCTTCACATACTTCCGCTGAGTGCGTTTGAAAATGCTCATGGGGAACCTCGTATCCGCGAGTACAGGACAATTGTGGACCGAGATCGAGAGTTGTGCACCAAGGCACCGTCCCGCCTGACACCGGAACCTTCTTTAGTACGCCCGCCAAGTTCTCTTTTCCGGGGACGGGGACTTGAAAGCCTACCCACTCGCCATCGGGAGAGAAGAAGGGGCCGCCTCGAGCGCCGTCGGTGCCTTCAACCGGTCTCGCGTCGAGCTGACCCATCAAACGAAGATAGAAGTCTGCTGACGCCATTCTCCTCAGCGATGAAGGCGAGACGGGTACCGTCGGGCGAGATGTCCAACATGCGGCCGGATCCGGCGGGGGGTGGACCGGATCCGCCGAGGGGTGGAGTCGACAGGGAAAGTCGTGTCACGGCGACCGTGGAATGGTGGACTAGCCCGCATCCAGCTCCAGATAGCGACCGCCGTAGCGACGAGGGCAACCGCTATCCAAGGAATCGTCCGCCACCGCCGCGACGTTACGCGCTCCTCTATTGCGTCGCTCGGCGTGAAGGAGGGCTCCGTCAGCGCCTCTTCCATCTCGATCCGTGCATCGCCCACGTCCCGCAGCCGGCGCTGCAAGTCCTTCCTGAGACAACGCCGTAGCACATCCCTTACCTTGGCAGGAGTCGTTGCCGGCAAGGCGTCCCCAGTCGGGCTCCTTTTCAAGGATCTTCACCATCGTGTCGGTGACCGTTTCTCCGAGGAAGGCCACTTTGCCCGTAAGACTTTCGTAAAGAACACAGCTGAACCCCCAGATGTCGGTCCTCTTGTCGACTTGCTTGCCACGGGCTTGTTCGGGGCTCATGTAGGCGGCCGTGCCGAGGATGACTCCGGTCGCCGTCGCATCTCGAGTAATGGTCGGGGATTCAGACACCTCACCCTTCACAGAATCTCCACTCATCGCCTTGGCGAGCCCGAAGTCTAGGACTTTTACCTTGCCCTCGGAGGCGACTTTGATGTTCGCTGGTTTCAGGTCCCGGTGGATGATTCCTTTTTCGTGAGCCGCCTCCAATGCTTCCGCTATCTGTTTGAAGATGGGAAGAGCATCCTCCACTGGGATAGGGCCGCGCCGGAGTCGTCCTGCGAGGGTTTCTCCGTCGGCGAGCTCCATGACCAGGAACTGGACTCCGTTGGATTGTTCGAAGCCGTAGAGAGTAGCGATGTTGGGATGATTCAGTGATGCGAGGAGCCGAGCCTCACGCTCGAAGCGGGCTAGGCGTTCTTCGTTTTGTGCGAACGCTTCGGGAAGGACCTTGATCGCAACTTCCCGGCCGAGCTTCGTGTCCCTGGCCTTATAGACCTCGCCCATGCCACCCGCACCGGTGGGCTCGAGGATTTCGTAAGAACTCAGCTTCGTGCCAGAGGTGAGGGACATGGTCAACCCGTAGGAGAGAAAGTATTCTTTTGCGGAGAGAAAAGTCAAAGGCGGTTCCGAGAAACGGCGCGCGGGTGTTTCGAAAGGAAACGATTTGCGGCCATTTTTGTCAGGCGCCTGACATTGAGAAGAAAAGTAACAAAGATGCGTCTGACGCTCCGACGAGTGCTGGTCGGTGCTTTTCCACTCCCCTCCGAAAACTTCGAATCATCTCTAGGCGCTCTTGACGCGAATTTTGTCGCCGGGCCAGTCTTCTAGACATACGAATGCCCTACCCTCACAGCTTCGACTAGGATTTTTCCTGCTACTAGGCAGGAGCGGCGGGCGCCGGCTCGCCCTGCTCTTGTCCCGGCAGCTCGAAGTCGTCCGGCTCGAAAGCTTCGGCGGCTAGTTCGTTGAAGCGTTCGACGGTCGACTCCATCAGCTCCGGTCGCCGCCACTGAAGATCCGCCGGTGCTTTTCCGCTAATACCGATGTTCCCCGCGTGCAACATGCGGTGATGAACGAAACAAAGCGTCAGCACATTGGACGGCGAGTCGCTCTGCGCCCGACTCTTCTTTCCGGTGTGGCTGCGGAACACGATGTGATGCGGGTGAAGTCCGCACATCACGGAGCAACCGGGATATTGACATCGGTACAGGCCTCGTTCCAGAACTTCGAGTTGCGTTTTCGTAAAGGGAACGGGAGTAGGCGGCGGTAGCTCGTCGCCTGAGGGACACGCAGCCTCCGCTTCCGATCCGGAATCTGCTTCCTGAATTTGGACGTCTTGTTCCGCCATGTATTCGTACGTCGCGAGGAACTCTCCACAAATGAGGTCCAGACATCTACCGGGATCAATCTCTTCTCCTGACATCCTTCGGCAGATCTCCATCGCTCGAGCGACCACGGCGGTTTGGTCTGCCGTGAGAAACCAGTTCACGTTGCTTCCGCCGGGTTGGAGTTGATCACGGATCTGCCGCTCCAACTGACGAGTGGAGAGGTTGACGGCCTTTTCGACCCACTCCCCCTCGTCCTTCTGTGTAGCGACCATGGCGACCTTGGACGCCTTGGTCCAGCCAATGTCTCCCCGTGCCAAGGCTTCGGTCACCTTGGGTAGAGCGAGAAGCTTCCGCCCTAGGGCGAGGAGTTGTCGAGTCTTGCTAGGGGAAAAACCGAGAAGCTCGAGGGCATAGTCCTCGATGTTGGCGAAGCCGAACTGTTCGTATCCCCGTCGTCGCTTTACTTCAGTGAGATATTCATCGAAGGTTCTACCCGGTCAACCAGCGAATCTTGTTGATCAAGTGAGGCCCAGTTGGCGAGCCACTCCCGAACGCGGGGCGCCCGCTCGCTCTCCGGGTCGAGCTCGACGAAGCGGCGGAAGTGCTGGCGCGCGAGATCGGCGGCCTGTCGTTCCTGTAGATACAGGACGGCGAGGTTGTAGTGCACCTCGGCAAGAGAGGGTTCGAGGCGCAAGAGCGCCTGGTACTCGGTGATGGCCTCGTCGATGCGTCCCGATCGGCGCAGCGCGAGCGCGAATTTGAAACGGACGTTGGGGTCGTTGGGCGCTGCCGCCGCGGCCGCGCGGTAGGCGTCGAGTGCTGCCGGCGCGTCTCCACTTTCCCGAAGCACTTCGGCGAGCTGCAGACGTGCCTCGGTGAATCCCGGGTCGAGCTTGACGGCTTCTTCGAGTGCGAGCCGCGCTTCCACGAGATCCCCACTGCGACGATCAGCGACGGCTTTGACGTAATAAGCCGCGGCATAGCCGGGATCGATGTCGAGCGCCTGCCGGGCCATCGCTTCCGATCGCTCGGGGTTGAATCCGTACCAGAGCGCATAGAGAAGATGGTTCTCGGCGTTATCGGGCTCGATCACGATCGCCTTCTTGATCTCCTCCTCCATCTCCACCATGCGGTTCTCGTGATAAGCGGCCCACGCCCGCGCCTGATGCGCGTCGACATCGTTAGGTGTTTCGCGGAGCGCCGCCTCGGCAGAGAGCTGCATCTCCTCGAGCTCGGCCGGTGAAGGCGATTTGGTTAGAAACGCCTTCCACCCCAGCGTCTCTGCGAGTTCCGCGTACAGCTCGGCGCGCTCTCTCTTGTTCTCCGCTTGCTGCTGGATCTCGCGGCGATAGGCCTCCGCGTTTGCTTCGGAGTGTGAGGCCGAGTAGCCGCCGGTGGCAGTGGTCTCGTCCGCTGCCGCCTCGGTGATGACTCGCTCGGGGTTGAAGCTCTCGACGATCTGTGCGAAAGGTGCGGCCACCCGTTTCAGATCCCGCTCAGGAATCCAATACGTGAAGCGGTACAGCTTATCGTCGAACGTCGTCACCACTTCGGTCACCAGATCGCGGCGGTTCTTCTTGCCGCTTCGCGCCGGCAAGTAGTAGTGGAACTCGATCCCCACACCCCACGAGAACCGGCTGATCTGCTCGCCTTCGAGCGGTGTGCCCACCCGCTCGCGCAGCCGCTCGAGCTGGATCTCTCGGAAAATCTCGGCGAAGGTCTCGTCACTCAAATCGATGGGTTGCGTTAGCCGCTCCGTCTCGAGCCGCAGAAGGCTGTTCTTCCGGTACTCCAGCTGGAATGGCACCGCGGCGCTCGGCGGCTGCAGTTTGCTGTGCTTTTCGGGGTAGCTGATCGAAAAGCCGGGCCCCCCGGAATCATACTAGGAAAAGGTGACTTGCTCGAAGTTGTGGAGGACAGCATGTCCCGGACTCTCGGGTCGTGAGGCTCCTTCACGGACGCACAGACCCGTGTTCATCCCCGCCTCGCGGGCGGCATCGAGCTCGGCGACGACGTCGGAGAAGAACACGATGGCGGGTGGGGCCAGCGATAGCGCTTCGGCGATCTTCCGATAGCTATCGGTTTGTTTCTTGGGCCCAGTCGTGGTGTCGAAGTACGCATCGATGAAGAGTGTTAGATCGCCTGCCGTCGAGTGCGAGAAGAGGAGTTTCTGGGCGAGCACACTCCCCGACGAATAGATGCATATTCTCTTCCCCTGTTCCTGCCAACGCTCGATCGCCGGTAGGACGTCGGGATAGACCTCTCCCCGAAGCTCGCCGCTTCGATAACCGTCCTCCCAAATCTTGCCCTGAAGCGATTTCAATCCGGTCGATTTCCGATCTCGCTCCATGAGCCAGTGCACGTAGGCGACGGGGTCGATCGGGTCTGGCCAAGCCGGAGGACCAGCGCCCCGGTTCACGTCCTGCTCGTGCTCGCGGCGCAGCAGCTCGATGTCCGGAGAAGCAGCCTCGGCGTGATGCTCGAGGAAGTTATTCACCTGGGCCTGAGCGTAGGGGAAGAGCACCTGGTAGACGAAGTCTACCGGGGTCGTGGTGCCTTCGATATCCAGCAGGATCGCGCGGACACACGAGTGCGAAAGGGCTCCGCTCATGCCGGACCTACGGGGAGCGGGCGGGCTTGAAGGACGGTCCCAGACAGACCGGCTCGAAATGCTTGTCGACTCCGCTCTCGGTGTAGCTCGGTGTCCAGCCCGAAGGATCCTGAAACAATCGGATGCAACGGATCGCGCGATCTCCGCACAGATCGAACCAATGCCACGTGCCACGGGGTACGCGGAGGAGGTCTCCGGCCTCTACCTCGATCGCGGTGACCTTTCCGCCCTTGGGTCGTATGTGAAAAAGCCCGTGGCCCTGAATGACGAAGCGTACTTCATCTTCGTCGTGCCAGTGTTCGCGGTTGAATTTGGCGAGCATCTCGTCGAGTCCAGGCGTTTCCGAGTCGACGTCGATGACGTCCGCGGTTACGCAGCCGCCCTCCCGCTTGAGCCTTTCGATCTCTTCTTTGTAGGCGTCCAAGATTTCCTCGGCCGGGGCGCCATCCGTGACGGGGTGGTTCGGTTCCCAGCGCTGGTAGGTGATGCCGATTGTGGCGAGGGTGCTCTTGATCTCCTCGGGGTCGACCAACGTCTTGTTCTCGTCGGGGATCCTAACTGTGGCCATTGTCTCAACCCCCTCCTCTCTCCGGCGCGCACGCCATGCGGCCTATCACTTCCATGAGGAACTCGAGGATCTCCACGTGGCGTTTGGCCTCCGTTAGATCTCGCCCCCACGTGTAGAGCCCGTGACGTCGCAGCAAGAACCCGTGGGAATCGGGATGGTCCGTCAATACTCTTTCCACGTTGCGGGCGAGGGCTTCATAATCCTGTGAATTTTCGAGGATAGGCAGCCACTCGCGGTGGTTGTGGGACTCGATGCCTTCCAGGCCCTTGAGCATTTCGTAGCCCTCGATGGTGAGCCCACTCTGGTCGCCGTCCATCTCCGACAAGATGCTGCTCCAGACCGAATGGGTGTGCAAGACTGCGCCCGCGCCTTTGAGCCGGGCGACGGCGAGGTGAAGCCGTGCTTCGGCGGAAGGACGGCCCGTTCCATGAATCACGTTCTGGCCTTCGTCGATGAGCAGGAGTTGGTCGGGAGTCAGCTTTCCCTTATCCACACCGCTGACGGTGAGAGCTAGCCGAAGAGGATCGCGATCGACTACCGCACTCAAGTTCCCGCTCGTTCCGAGCGCCCAGCCGCGTGAGTAGAAATCTTGCCCTAGCTCGATGAGTGACTCAGAGATGTTCACCGGGATCATGTGGGCTTTTCCCGCTCGACCCGCACCAGCTGTCCGGCCTCCACCGCATTGAAAAGCGTGGGATCGCCTTCCACCTTGCCGAGAAGCGTTACCGGGCTCGCGGCTCGAATCTCTTCCCCACGACTAGCGGGGGTCCGGCCGAAGAAAATGCAGACCGCGCTCCCCGGAGGCCAGTAGGCGATGTCACCCATGGCGACGACATCCTTGTCGTCTTTGGTAGCAGCGAGCTCGATGGGCACCGGGAAATAGATCTCGTGGCCCCAGGTGCTCGCCTTGGCCTCGACCGGTAGCCGCTTCCAGAGCGCGCGGGCGGCTCGATTGTCGGTCAGGGTAGCGGAGAAGCTCAGGTTGCCCGAGCTGATGCGGATCCGGCGTGGACCATGACTTCCTAACACGTAAACCTCCTTAGAGACTTCAGGGACGTGGGGCCAGATGGGCAACGATCTTGCCGCCATGAAAGCGGCCGTTCTCGATGAAGATCTTGTTGGTCTGGCGCCCCGAGACCATCCCTCCCGCTACATAAAGACCGGGCACATTGGTCTCGAAGGTGTCCGGATCATGCACCGGTCGGCCCGTCTCCGATTCGATCTCGATACCCATCGACTCGAGAAACGGATAATCCGGATGGTACCCAATGAGGGCCAGCACGAAGTCATTGGGGATCTCCGAGCGCCGACCGTCCTTTCCTTTCAAACGGAGTTTGTCGGGTAGGATTTCTTCCACGTCCGTCTCGAACAAGGCGGGGATCTCCCCACGCTTGATGCGGTTTCCGATATCGGGACGCACCCAGTACTTGATGTGGGTCGAGAGCTCAGCCTCCCGATGGATAAGAGTCACCTTGACGCCCGAGCGGTAGAGGTCGAGCGCCGCCTCCGCGGCCGAATTGGCTCCCCCGATGACCGCAACTTCCATTTGGTAGTAAGGGTGCGCTTCTTCGTAATAGTGTGAGACTTTCGGCAAGTCCTCTCCCGGGATGCCTAGGAAGTTCGGATTGTCGTAGTACCCTGTGGCAACGATGACCCTGCGGGCGGAGTAGCTGCGAGCCTCGCCTACGCGCGGCGTCGTGCGCACATGAAAGTGCCCATTCTCCCGGCCGACCTCCTCGACCCGCTCATAGAGGTTCAAGGGCAAGTCGTAACGCTCCGCCGCCCTCCGGTAATACTTGAGCGCTTCGAGCCGGGTTGGCTTCTCTCGTGAAGTCACCAACGGCAGATCTCCGATCTCGAGCAGATCCGGAGTGGTGAAGTAGATCATGTTCATGGGAAAGCGCCTAAGGGACTCGACGATGGAGCCTTTCTCGATCACCACGTGCGAAAGGTCACGCTCCTTACACTCGATGGCGGCGGATAACCCAGCCGGTCCACCTCCTACGATGAGGACATCTAGATCCGCCATGACGCTTTCACTCTTTGTCGCGAACCGTGACCGATACGATCTCGACTCGCTCGGTGGCGATCGTCTTCTCATCGGCGGGCACTTCAGAAATCTTCTGCACCACGTCGATGCCTTCCACCACGCGGCCGAAGACCGAAAACTGGCCGTCTAGTAAGAGCTGATCGGTGACGCAGATGAAAAATTGCGAGCCCGCACTGTCCGGTTTGCCGGGGATCCGAACCGCCGAGACCGCACCTCGCGTGTGCTGCTCCTCGCTGAACTCGGCCATCAGGACTCCCAGGCCTCCCGTCCCGTAGCGATCCCGGGCCGCGGGGTCTTTGGAGAGAGGGTCCCCTCCTTGAATGATGCCGTACTTGATCACCCGATGAAAAGAGGTACCGTCATACGCCCCTTCCGACGCCAATTTCAAGAAATAGCCCACATGGTTGGGCGCTACTTCGGGCAGAAACTCTAGGACAAACGTGCCCATCGTCGTCTCCACCGAAGCCTGCTTGGTCGCCATCTCCTCGAGGGAGAGGGGCGTCGTGAAAAAAGGGCCTTGCGCTTGGATTAATACCAACAAGGCCCCGAAAGCCAATAGCTTCATGGGTTCTCATTATATAGCTACGGTTGAAAAGGCGCCCCGGGCCTAACTAAAATGACGATCTCCGAGGCCCAGGGCAATAGCGCGCTGTGGTGGCGGGGACGGCGAGGCCCCCGGCGGTCCAAGGATCGCCTGTTCAAATCGAGTGCCGAGATGTTGAAAATCGACCTCCACTGCCACACCTACTTCAGCGGCAAAACCAATCATATGAAGGCCTTCGAGCCGATGGACTCCTATAACACTCCCGAGCGGGTCTATCGGACCGCCAAGAGTCGGGGTATGGACCTGGTCACCATCACCGACCACGACTCGCTCGATGGTTGCTTAGCCTTTCTCGATGCCCATCCCGACGCGCCTGATTTTGTGACCGGTGAAGAAGTCTCGGTCCATCTTCCCGAGTTCGGCAACACCATCCACATTGGGGTCTATGGTTTGAACGAGGCCCAGCATAAGGAGATCCAAGCGCTGAAGGTCGATTTCGACGAGCTCATCGGATACCTGCGCATAAGCGGGCTACCCTGCGTCTTGAATCATCTCTTTCATGGCTTCCCGAGATTCCGCGATGCCGAGCGGTTCATGGACAAAATGATCGCTTCGTTCGATCTCTTCGAGGGTATCAACGGGTCTCAGGGGCACCGACAGAACTTGCTCACCTCGGTCGTGATCGGCCGCCTACCCGGAAAGGCTCTGGTGGGTGGAAGCGATGCGCATACGCTGACCCGACTGGGTAGTTGTTATACCGCGTGCTCCGGTTCAACGCGGGAAGATTTTCTTCGTGCGCTCAAGCAGGGTGATACACAGATCGGTGGAGTGAATGGTCGTTTTACGTCCATCTGGCTCGATGCCATGGGAGTCTATTGCGGATACTTCCGTGACCTCGCCTTCCGGCAGGAAATACACACGCAATGGGGCGCTTGGAAGAAGCTCCGTAATGGGGTCGGCTGGTGGATCTGTCTCCCGGTCTTCGTAACCGGCTCACTCGCTGGCGCGCTAGCTCTTTACAACTGGGGCAAGGTCAAACACCGCTTCTACCTTCGCTTCTTCGAGAAGAAGTTTGGCCTGAGGGAGGGATCGGTGGAGAAAATGTTAGAAGGGCTTCAACGCTTGGGCCGACTGCCGCCGGAACCCGGTTCTGGCTCCCCGGGTATTGATGCCCGTTGATGCTTCTTATTTCCCTTTGTCCGGAGACACCTGGAAGATGAAAGAAGAAACCGTTCCACAGATTTCTTTCGAGAAGCTCACGCTTCCCAACGGACTCGATGTGATCTTCCACCAGGATCACAAGCTGCCGGTGGTGCACGTCAACCTTTGGTATCACGTCGGGTCCAAGAACGAGAAGCCGGGCAAAACGGGGTTCGCTCACCTCTTCGAGCACATGATGTTCGAGGGCTCTAAGAACGTGAAAGGCGAATATGTGTCCCTAATGGAGCGAGCCGGCGCAAATATCTTTCAAGGAGGCGTCAACGGTACCACCGACTTCGATCGCACTAACTACTTCGAGACCGTCCCTTCGGGCTCGCTGGAGTTGGTGCTCTGGGCAGAATCGGATCGGATGGGTTACCTCCTCGATGCTCTGACGCAAGAGAACCTCGATAACCAGCGTGACGTCGTCAAGAACGAACGACGCCAAGGAATGGACAACGTCCCCTATGGTCGTGCGATGGAGGCGCTCTTCGAAAATTTGTTCCCCAAGGGGCACCCTTACTCCTGGCACATCATTGGAAGCATGGAAGATCTCTCACGCGCCTCGGTGGACGACGTGAAGGAGTTCTTCCGGACGTTTTACGTGCCGAACAATTGCACCCTGGTGATCGCGGGCGACTTCGAGATCCCCGAGGCGCGCGCCTTGGTGGAGACGTATTTCGGTCCGCTCGCCCCCGGTCCGCTCCTGAGTCGCCCGGATCGGTGGGTCATCCACATGGATACCAATCGCCGGCTGGTGGTCGAAGATCGGGTGCCCCAGGAGAGGCTTTACCTGGCGTGGCCATCCGTTTCGTACTTCGAGGAGTCCGACGCCGCCCTGGATTTGGTCACGACTATTTTGTCCGAGGGTAAGAACTCTAGACTTTACAAGCGTTTAGTGTACGACGAGCAAAAGGCCTCCGACGTGACCGCTTTCAACTACTCCCTCGAGATCGCCGGCATGGTGGGCATCGTAGCCACCGCCCGTCCCGGAGTTTCCTTAGACACTTTGGAGTCTTTGATCGACGAAGAGATTACCCGCTTCGCCAGCGAAGGGCCGAACGATAACGAGTTGGAACGGGTCAAGGCCAAGCAAGAGTTCGACTTTCTGTCCGGGCTCGAGCGGATCGGCGGTTTCGGCGGCAAGGCCGACCGGCTTGCCATGTACAACACGTATCTGGGTTCACCGGATTTCATCGGCCAAGATTACGAACGGTATCAGAGTCTGAGCGGCGAGGATCTTCGCGTCGCCGCGGAACGCTACTTACTGAAGCCCCGCTTGGCGACGTCCTTCATTCAGAAGGAATCGGTGAAGTCGACGGCCGAAGAGCCTGACCGGTCCACCAAACCCATTCTCCGGGCGAGCCCGACTTTCCACCCACCGGAGATCTCTTCGGTGCAACTTGCCAACGGCTTGACGCTTCGCGTCGTCGAGCGCCGAGAAATTCCCAAGGTCGCGGCGGCGCTGGTGATCAAGACGGGAGCGGTCGCCGATGCGACGGACAAAGCCGGCATCGCGTTTTTCACCGCTGAAATGCTGGAAGAGGGAACAAGCTCTCTAGACTCACTCGAGATCGAGGCCGAGCTCGAACGGATGGGGAGTCATCTCTCCGCGGGCGCGAGCCGGGAATGGAGCGTCGTCTCGTTGGACACTTTGCGGCGACACCTAATACCTTCCTTGAAGCTCATGTCCGATGTCGTCGTACACCCGAGCTTTCCCTCCGAGGAGCTGGAGCGAGCTCGGAAGCGAAGGCTCGATGGGATCCTCCAAGACAGAGCGAATCCAAGTGCCACCGCGGGTCGCGTCGCCCGAAAGGTTTTGTTCGGCGGGAAGCACCCCTACGGCTGGCCGGTGGGAGGAGACGAGGCGTCGGTGAAATCGATCCGACGAGTAGATCTTCTGCCTTTTTACCGCAACTACTACAATCCGAAGAACGCGACTTTGGTCATGGTGGGCGACATCTCGGTAGACGAAGCGCGCAAAGCGACGGAGAGGGCTTTCTCCGACTGGGGAGAATCGGCGAACCCCGGGTTGGCACACATCGAGCCAGTCGCGGAGCCTCACCGGAAAGTTTATTTGATCGATCGTCCCGGCTCAGCGCAGTCGGAGCTTCGAGTCGTCACCACCGCTCCCAAGAGGACGACCGTCGACTACCATACGCTCGAGGTCATGAACACGATTCTGGGCGCCGGGTTTTCGAGCCGCCTCAATTTAAACCTACGCGAGGACAAGGGTTTTAGTTATGGTGCCTTTAGTGTGCTTCGCTACGGTATCGTCCAGAGCGTCTTTCTAGGCGTGTCGGCGGTGGAGTCTGGAGTTACCAAGCCCGCGCTTCGCGAGATGGTGAAAGAGTTCGAGGACATTGCTTCCTGGAGCCGTCCGGTTACTGATGACGAGTTGGCAGACGCCAAGGCGACCCTCATACGAGGTGACGCGCAGAGGTTCGAGACGCTCAGCCAAGTGGGTGGGGAGGTCGCGGAGCTCGACTGTTATGGACTGCCGCTCCGAGACCTCGCCCGATACGTCAGCGGAATCGAAGACGTCACTGTCGAGAGAATTCATGAGGCCGCACGGAGGTACATCCGGCCCGAGCACATGCTACTGGTGGTTGTGGGTGACGCCGCGAAAGTGGAGTCCGGGATTCGCGAGCTCGACTTCGGGCCGGTCGTTCACCTCGACAACGAAGGCGAGCCACTAGCAGGCGATGACCCTCAGTTCGATTTGAATATATAGAATCCTTCCATCCGCCATCACGTTTCCCGAGGCCACTTGGGTTCAACGTGAAACAACTTCTCAAGTATCACTTGAGCCACGCGATCGCTAGCTTGTAACTTACTGATAGTCATTCATCTTGACGATATCTTCTTTTCAAGTTAATATCATGACGGACGTGAGAAAAAAAGTTAGCACTCTTCTCGACGAGGGTCTCTTCCGGCGAGTCAAGCTGGAGGCCGCCCGGCAGGGCAAGCAGATCAGCGGGATCGTGGGGGAAGCGCTCGAGCAGTACCTGGGTGGAAAAGGTGAGCGGCAGGCCACGGCGGGATTCGTGACCGAGAGTTGGGGGGCTTTGTATCTACCAGAGGCGAAAGTACGCGAGATCATTGAGGCAGAGGACGAGCTCCTCGATACTTGACGATACTTGAAGATACTTAATGCCACCCAATGACACTTGATCAGATTGCGCCTGGTTCCCGCGTTTTCATCGATTCCACGATCTTTATCTATCACTTCACCGGAGCCTCGGCAGATTGCAGGCGATTTCTGGAACGCTGCGAGAGGGGGGATTTGAAAGGAATTACTTCCACGGTCGTTCTGGCGGAGGTGGCCCACCGGCTGATGATGATCGAAGCGGTCGCTGGGGGATTGCTATCGTCCGGAAACGTGGCGCGAAAGCTCCGGGCAAAACCAGGGCTCGTGACAAGCCTCGAGACCTACACCGAGCAGGTTGAACGAATTCCGTTAATGGGCGTTGCCATTCTCCCACTAGACATGAAGTGTTTGCTCCACTCTCACGATGTCAGGAAGAAGCAAGGGCTTCTGGTCAACGATTCTCTTGTCGCGGCGACCCCGTCTCGAGCAGCATCCACTCGTCTCCGGTGGATTGGTTGGCCACCCGGTACCCGAGGGAGACGTACCCCTCATTGTTGTAGGCGATCCGTACGAACTGACCCTTGAGCGTGAAGAGCTCCGGCACACCCGGCTCCGGGGCCTTGGGCATTTCCTGGGCCAGCGAGCCGCCGCTCGCTAGCGCCAGCGCGACCATTGCGACCAGGCCCACAGCTGTCGTTGGACTCAAATATCGATATTTCATGGCTACTCTCCTCTCAGGCTTGCAGCCACTTCCAATGGCGGCGCGGGATTATGCCACCGGTTCGTCGCGGAACACAACCCCCGGCGAGGGCCCATCAGAATTTCATCTGCGATTCCACAGAGAAACGCGAGCCTCCTTCGAGATCCCATCCCATATCGATCCGCAGGCCGATCAGTACCTTGAAGAAGGCACCGACGCCGAGCGCATGATGGAAGCGCGCGTCGCCGATGAAGCGTCCCGCCCTGTAGCCCCGGAGCGTTTTTCCTCCGCCTACGAAGGGCTGCTCGTAGGGCGGCATGGGACCGTCGGCGATCGTCCAGTAGAACTGGCCGGCGAGAAGGGATTGACCTACTAGTCGCTTGTAGCCTCGAAGGTCGATAGCGTACTGGTTCACATCTGAGCGTTCGACTCCCGCGAGAAAGAAAAGGCGACGCCAATCGAGGCCAAGATAGACCGCGTCGCCGGGGATGGTGGGGTCGATTCGCGTGTCGAAGACGGCTTTGGCTCCGAGTGTGGCGAAACGCTGGTCCGGAAGCTCGAAATCGACGTCCGACCATTGACCGCCGGCGTCGAAAGTGGCGCGGCGCACGCGCTTCACGAACCGCCCTCCCAGTTCGAGGCGGTTGTCGGGGATGTCGAGGTGTGGATTGACCTGGCGCCAACGCGAGAGGTCGAAGCGTAGCTGTTGACCGTCGCCGAGGGGAAAGCTTGTCTCCACTCCCGCCTGACGCTTTCCTCCCCAGCTCAAGGGAAAGGCGATGCGCCCACCTTCGGTGGCGAAGTCCACGAAGGCGAATCGAGCGCCAACCGTCAGGCCGTACTCATTCGAAACATCCACCAGGGGACCCACCATGAACCGGCTCGCCGTGGAGCGCTTCTCTCGCACCAAAAGAACGAGCGCGACATCACTCGACTCGGAGAGCCCCTCGATAACGCACGCGAACCTCGGCGGTGGCGAACTTTCCGCTCTTCAGGAGCCGTTCCTTGATTTCGCGCGCGGTGTCCGTCTCGAAGGAGTCGCCGGGTGCGACGCCGGCAGTGCGAAGAACCTCCGCATCGGGGACGGTATGGTTTCCGTGAACTCGCACCGTGGCGATACGAGAGTCCGTCTGGACGAGCGCACCCAAGAGAGTGAGTGCCGCGAGAAGCTTCATTCCGGCGGTTTCTCTTCTTCGTCCTTCTCGGTAATACCGCGCGGAGGGAAGCGGACAGTGGCTCGGGTCTCCGCTTTCACATAGTCGTAGAAGGTCGACTCGTAACGAATGTCCAGATCTCCGCCGGCCAACGTGACCCGTGCGTAAGCCTTGATGTCGCGAGCCAGCCAGATGTCTTCAATGGGCCGATGCATGGTGAGCGACGCTTCGACGGTGTCGAGTTGAAAGAGCCATTTGACGGGCAAGAAGTCGAAGCCCACGTTGTCCAAAGTCATCCTTACGATCTGATGCTCCTTCGGATCGATGAGCATCGTCACCAGAAGAACCTTGCTGATCTGGGCTTCGATCTCATCGTCCTCCGAGTCGCCGTCTTCGTCATCGTCATCGTCTTGCCAGGGGCCGGATTCGGGGTAGTACTCGACCGCGATGACTTCACGGCCATCGAACTCCTGTTGCCCCGCGTAGAAGTAGTTCCCGGGCTCGAACTCCAGGCCGAAGAACGTTTCTCGATCCGGTCCACGCTCTTGTTCTCTTTTCTTGAGACGCTCGATCCACTTCTTTTCGGCGCGCTCCCGGTCCTTGGCGGAAACCTTGACGCCGTCGACCGGAAAGCGGGCTCCGAACGACGTAGCCGTCGCGGACGAACCAGAGAAATTCCTTTCGGAAACCCTGGATCGGAACACCAGGCAACGAGCCCTCGATGGCAAGCTCTGCGCGTTCCTTGCAAGAATAGTTGTAGAAATTCTCCCAATTCACTTCGCGTTGTTTGAGGACTTTCTCCATGAAGGCATCGATGTCCTCAAGGTCTTGAAGAGTGGGCGGCGTCGCGGCGAGGAGAAAAACGAGACTGATCCACATCATCACCCACCCACTTTACCTCGCGGGGCAGTTGCTGTTGAAGCAGGTCCCGTGTCGTTGAAACGAAACGCCCGATGGCGTAGGCTCGCCTCTTCTGTCGATCACTCCCGGAGGGCTATCATGGATGGACGAGCTTTTCGCGTAATGGCAGCCTTGGCTCTGGCGGGAACGTGGGCGTGTCAGCCGTTGCCGGCACCCGACGCGGCTATCGATGAGGCGGGGCCCCCGCCTGGCGCCGTCTGGGAAGGCGAGGCCTTCACCTTTCACAAGGTTCGCGACGATATCTACCACGCCGTCGGCACCGGCAACTTGACGGTCGGCTGCAACGGCAGCGTCATCATCAATGAAAACGACGTGCTCCTGGTGGACTCTCACATGACGCCGGCCGCATCGTGGGCGCTGTTGAAAGAGCTGAAGAACATCACCGACAAGCCCGTGCGCTACGTGGTGAATACCCATTTTCATTTCGACCACGCGCACGGCAACCAGACCTTCGGCGACGATGTCGAGATCATCGGGCACGAGTTCACACGAGAGCAGCTCGTATCGGGGGGCAATCGATGGAAGGCCGTGCCTGGGACCTGTTCGTGGGAGGATTGCCAGATCGTATCAAGGAAACCGAAAGCAAGCTCCAGCCATCGACGCGACCGATGCAGACGCCGAAGCGGAGCTCCGGAAGCAAGTCACCGTCCTGAAGCATTATCAAGACGCCACGAATGCCGTGGTCCCGACGCCGCCGACCATCACGCTGACGAAACGCATGACGCTGATCCGGGGAGGCCGGGAGATTCAGCTCCTGTTTTTCGGCCGTGGCCATACCGGCGGTGACGTCGTTGTCTACCTGCCACAGGAGAGGGTCGTCGCAACCGGTGACCTCTTGACCGGCGGCCTCGGTTACCTGGGTAACGCCTACTTGAAGGAATGGGCCGACACCCTCGAGGAGGTCAAGAACCTGGACTTCGACGTCGTCCTCCCCGGTCACGGCACGGCGTTCGAGGACATCGAGAAGATAGACCACTTCCAGGCCTACTTGCGCGATCTCTGGACTAAGATCGTGGCCAAGCACGAGGCCGGTGTGAGCGAGGAAGAGGGCGATTCAAACGATCGACATGACCAATCACGCGGAGCACTATCCTCAAATCGACGGTCCGGGCGTGCACCCTCACGCCGTGCAGCGCGTCTATGCGCTACTTGAAGGTACCGAAGAGTAGGGGGAGGGCACACCGCCGCGAACATTCCGGAGTCCGGCACCGGTACAACGACCTCGGCATCGGCCTTGCGAATGCGACGTCCCCTCGAGAATTTTGATACCGTAAAATACCGTGATACCGATGGCGGCGATGGACAGGAGGTGTAACGTGAGTAGGCCGATGGTAATGAGGAGCGCACATTATGGATGGATTGGCTTGGCCATAAGCCTCACGGCAACCGCGCCCTCGCTGGCCGATTTACTCCGACGACGAACGCGGGGTGCTAGGACTTAAGTATCAATGTCCTCGTCCAGCAACTCACTCACCTCGATGAGGTGGCCATCCGGGTCGCGGAAAAAGCAGCGAATCTCCTCGCCCCACTCCTGCTTCACCGGTGGTGTGAGAAAGCTCGCTCCGCGGCTGCTGAGCGTCTCATAGGCCGACTGGCAGTCTGGCACTCGGAGGACGAGTTCACTAGTAACCGTAGCAACCGTTTCGGGGCCCGTCGGCGCGGCAAAGGTGATCCCGGGTTTGTCCTTCGTTGGGCCGCCGTCGGCAACGAGAAATAGGAGTGTCTCCTGGAATTCCAGCTGGCAGAAGGAACCCTCGAACTCACGCAGGACTTTCGCACCGAGAACGTCCCGGTAGAAGTCGCTGGAGCGCCCCACATCTCCTCAACACCCTGACGCCCATCGCGCGCACGGATTTCCGTAGAGCGTCGGAGACCTTGGTATCGCGGTCGAAGATCACGAAGCGATAATCGTGTGGGCGTCCTTTGTGTCTAGATTTCCACCGCCAAAACAGACGAAATCCTTTCCGGTGCCAGCGGACGAGCGTGTCGGGCTTCACGACGACTAGGGCATTCTTCCAGTCGAACAGCCGAGCCAGCGCCGCCATCGTGAACTGCGTCGCGTTGTCGGTGTGGCATCTGCTCACGCTCGGCGAAAAAGGTGAGCTGCTTTACGGAGAAAGAGATTCTCGGCGGCTAGGGCATCCTGCGAACAGACAAGATTCCGAGCGAATGCGAGGGCATTGACGAAAGCGGGCACAATATTTGAGAGCAGACGCAAGAGCAAACCTTTCCACGCTTACAATGACGTCGGATCACCTCATCCGTTCGCCGCGAAACGGCCAATCCTGGCAGGTCTAAACTGCAGAATCAACGACGGATCGAGTTTTTGCGGAGCACAGGTCGTCGCTGTGGATTTCTTCAACGTAGTCACCGTCAGCTTTCGCGTGCTTTACGTCTTCGTCATCATGGAAATCGGCACCTGCAAGATGCTTCACTTCAACGTAACGGCGCATCCGACTGCGGAGTGGACGTTGCAACAGTTCCGGGAGGCGATTGGGTGCGAGCACGACTATCGATTCGTCATCGCGGACCGCGATGACAAGTTCTCAGCAGACATCCGCCGCTCCGTCCGGGGGATGGGTGTTCGGCCGTTGAGGACGCCGCGCAGAGCACCGCAGGCGAATGCCTACTGTGAGAGACTCATCGGCACCACACGCCGGGAGTGCTTGGATTTTCTGATACCGCTGTCAGAGGAACATCTTCGCCGACTCTTGACCAAATGGCGTGAGTACTACAATCGGGCGAGACCACATTCATCGCTCGGCCCATGCCTTCCCACCCCCTGTGTCGAGCTTCCGATGAAACCGGGACCAGCACCGACATCGATTACCCGCCCAGCGCGTCGTTGCCTCGAGGCCGGTCCTTGGTGGGCTCCATCACGATTACCGGTTGTCACGCGTCGCCTGACTGAGCTAGCATCTCGCGGCGAATAATGCGTTATTTCTTGAACACGTTATTGCGTCGGTGGCTCGGCGGCGACAGCGTGCAGAACCTCCACCGAGGCGAACACGAGTTCGCAGGACCTCAACTCCCATGGCTGTCTGCCCGTCGATACGCGATCCTCTTTTTTGCAGATCACACGTGTACCAACGCTTGATGGCAGAAGCACCGATTAGAGCCTGTCCTATCTTCGGCGGGCAAGGTCTTCGTCGAGCCAACTCATTCGTTCGACGATCCACTGTTTCAGGTAGTCGACTTCCTGTTGGTAGGACACCAAGCCCACGAGGCCCGGAGGTTCGCGCCATATCTTGTCGCCGATGGTGGGCCAATACCCGAAGTTTCTCTTCTGTGCCTCCTGTAAATCTTGAGCCATCTCATCCACGCTTTGGAGAAGGGTCCTGGTTCGAAAATGGCTCTTCCTCAAGTCGAACCACCGCTTGTTCAAAATCCGTTGAAAATCGGCGTCTTCGAAGAGGACGCGCCAAAAGAGGTCATGTTTCTTGACAAACCACCCACCGGCCAGATCCCCCCTCCACTTTGTGGAGTTCCCAAAGGATTGGTCGAAATCCCATGCCGGTCCAGCTTTCAATTTCGCGGAGCGATCCTTGTGGAAAAAACTGCTATAGACGTACGCGTCGACATTTTTCGTTACCTCCTGGATGAGCATTTCATCCACGAAACTGTCGATGTCGATCCATCCTGAATACTGCATGATGGGAGCCCCAGAGTTGCTCTGACGCATGAACTCCCGGAAACGGCCATCGTACGTTTTGATGTACTCGACCTGCTCGTTGCGGGCCCGGTCGGGTCGGGGATAAATCAAGTTGAGAGCATTCTGGCCCGAGACGCCACCACGTTTACTGTACTCGTAGATATATCCTCCGGTCACTGCCTCGCCAGAAACGTCAGCCGAACTAAGAGGCGACACATTCACGCGATTCTGATCTCGCTTGATCTTCTCCATGAAAACGTACAAGCCCTGGTACCGTCCGTTGACGATCAACTCACAGTGGACGGTGCGGCTCGAATAGTGACCCATCATTCGCGACATCTGATGGGCAAGCGAGTTACGTAGAAAAGTACGATCGTAGTAAGATGCGTTTAGGATCCAGTCGTTATCTTTAGGAAGGCCGAGCACCGAGATACTTAGGTTGTTTCCATCTTGGTCTGTGGTTTCAACAGCATACGACTTCTTCGGAAAGTACATTTGGGACGAGTATCCACGGGTTTCGATCCCGATGAATCCGTCGTATCCGTTGTAAGAGTTCGTTAAGTAATTACGTCGCCCGTTCTGGTTGTTGACAATGCCCATGTGCGCGGAAACCTTGGGCTCGTCAGGAATGTCGGCACTGTTCTCGGTGGTGATGACGACGATCGGGAGATTCGACCCTGCCACTTCGATGGTACTTGCTAGCCACTCTGGCAAAGGAAGAAAGTCCTGGCCATCATCCATCATCTCGGCAATGAGGTAAGCATTGGAGGAGAGATCGGTTGAACTCTCACTTACGTTGTGAACCTGCAGAGCCAAGACGTTATCATCGGGCTGGAGCACATTCAGGGGGACATCACTACTTTCTGGGATCCCACCTTCATAGAGCAACGCTTCGTGCGAAACGCTCGATGGTTGATTGTGCGCAGGATGCGCCCCGCGCAAGCCTGCAGACCGCGCGATCTCGACGTTGTTTATATAAGCGACAAAAGCGTCGTCGTAATCCACGTAGAGCTCCATGGACGTGAGTTGGCTCGGATCCGGAAGTGAGAAGGTACGTCGCAGATAAACAGAGATGGTGTGATCGATCACGGTACCATCGTCGGAGTCCCCGTAGCCGATGCCACCAGTGCCTTCGGCCCAATGGCTGTCGTCGAAGGAGTGCTTGCGCCAGTCGGCAGTCGGCTTGGAATTGCCGATAAAGTATCGCCAACTCATATCAGGACCGACCACGATTCCCTTGTGAGGGTTGCCTGATTGGGGGAATAGACAAGCCTGGAGTCCCGCCAGCACGAGCAAAGATGGGAGCCAACACGTCGAAAGTCCCTGCCTCATTCCGACCGCCTTTTTGCCGATTGCTGCAGAGTCTCTAGCTCTCGCGGCAAGATGGCAAAAAGCACGACCATCACGACCGTGTTGATCACCGCCAGGAGGAGGGTAAGATCGAAACCGGCCGCCATACGCAGCTCTGATAGGCCCGAGGCAAGGCGCTCCAAGAGCATGTAGCGAGTACCGTACAAGCGTCCCAGACCGGAATGCAGGAGAAGATTCAAGATGTAGCTCGTCATGGCCCCGGCACAGAGGATCTTCAACCCTCGCGAGCCCAGACCGGTGCCGAAAAGAAGCGGGAACGCAACGTGCGGATGATTTTCGAAAACGCCAACCGAGAATGTGGCATAGGCAAGAAAAACGGTAGCGCTGGAGAGCAGTGCCGGGAGGGTTCCGGGAAACCGATACTGCTGCCAGCAAATCCATGCCAAGACTAAAGCAAAGATCGCGGTTCCGACAGAGCCTGCCGCGAAGGAAACGTCGCTGAGTAAGAGACGGGAAACGGGGCCAGCGATCGAATCCGTTACCACCGTTGCCAAGTTCGCCAGGTGGCCATAGATCCACCAAGGGTTGGGGTACCCGCTCGATAGATTTCCAGGAACGAGTTGACGAACGATCTGCACGACCATGGCGGGGAGGGTCCCTGCGATAGTGAAAGGGAGTAGAACGATCAGCGTCACACCTGCCGCGCCCGCGACCGCCCTCCCGATCGTCTCCCTAAGACGCGCTTGGTTCGCCAGCAATGCGACCAACACGCTGGGTGTCGCGACCGCACCCAGGAGTTTCGTCATCGAAGCCATGACCAGAAGTGCTCCGGCCGAGAGGGCGTGAGATCGACCCGCCGCAATGACCGCTACCATGACGAGAGGTGAGTAGGTCTGGTCCTGAAAACCGAGGATGGCACTGCTCAGCCAGGAAATGGGGAGCGCCCAAAAGAGCGCGGCCAGGACCGCAGCACGGCGTGGTCGGTGCCGGAAGAGCCACAGCAAGATAGCGACGATCGCAACGTCTCCCGCTACGGCGGGTAGCTTGGCCGCCACGTTGCGCGCCTCGGCTCGGTCGAGAGGAAGCGGTAGGCTCTGTACGAAGCCCCAGGAGAGGCGCCAGGCGACCATGGCAAGTGGGGGATAGTCGATCAAGAAGCTCCGGTCGCGGCTTTGTACTTCCCACAGAGGTTCTTCTCCGCGAAGCTGGGAAAGGAAATGCCCTGGAGGAACTGCGTCCGGATCGCCGTAGACTCTTGTGATGCCGTGAGAGGTAGCGCGGGCGGTCCAAGCTTGCCAGAACTCCACATCCCAAGAGCCGGCAGAGGGCAGAAAGTACACCCGAACCCAAGATCCGAAAACGGCCGCGATCAGAAGGGCCACCGCCAACCAATAAGACGGCCGAGCGCCCGTTTCGAGACGGCGCCCGGCCTCGAAGCCCGCGAGCAGCAGCCCGCCAATGAGGAGCACACGTAGAGAGGAGGGCCGGTCCGGGAAGAGCAAGAAAACCATGGCCGGCGAGTAAGCGAGAGTGAGGAGGCCTGCAGAGCAGAGTCCAAGACCGGTCGCCACAGCACGCCCCCTCCACACGAGAAAGACAAGCGTCAGAGCGCAGGCAAGGCCGCTTGCAGCAAGGATGGAGTTCCAAGCCGGACTGGCCGTGGGAGTGACCGAGAGAGACCGAAGCCGGATTGCGGGAGTCCCCTCGAGGCGGAAGATGTCCAGGCGCGCTCCCGGGTTGGTAGCACGGGGCAGCGTGAGACTTGCCGTTCCGCCGCTGTCTGATGGGAGTTGGTACACCGGACCCTGATCCACCGAGACGGCTAGCGTGGCTCGGGCGAGAGGCTCCTGCTCGAAGTCGATGAAGATGTTGGGAGCAGAGCGTCGGTTGATTCCAGGCAGGAGCACTACCGCTCCTTGGTCCACATTTCCTTTTGCGCTCACCCCCTTTACAAGACGTGGCCAACCCGCGGAATCTGGCCCGAGGCGGAAAGGAAAAGACGTGACGGCGAGAACGCTTATGCCGGCAAGGAAACCCATGGCCGCTACGAGGCCGACGGGTTTCCAAAGAGTCAAAGAAGTGACGTCCTTAGTTTGAGATGAGCGGCATTATATTTCAGCCACGCCATCTGGTGTGGGACTGAGAAGAGCTCTTGATCTGTATTGGTCACCGCGAGGGGAAAACGATTTCAGGGGAAGTTGTGGCCGCGGTGACCCCATGACTTGCCGACGATGGCGTCCACGGCCGGCTGGTGGAAGGCGGGAAGATGTGATTGGAGACGGTCTCTTTAGTCTCTCACAAAGCTCCCTTCCAGCAACTAAGTCTTCCAGTCCATCGCGACTCCTTCCGCTGAACTGGAACACGTATCCCACCGCGATGGCGAACTCAAGCGGCCTTTGGGAAGGTGCAAACTGCTGACCCGCTGCCGCACGGGGTGCTTGCCCTGTTCGCTGTTGATCGATCGACTGCAAGCCCATGAAATCATGAGTATAACAGCCTATTTTTCAACGCCGCTACACTGGAATGATGAAAACCATCCAGAATCAGGCATGCTCCAAGCCAGGGTGCGAGAACTGTGGAAAGCGGGGCATCAACATCGGTGGCCACGGCTGGTTTACCACCAAGTCGGGTCGCCGACGGCGTTACCGTTGCAAGATATGCGGGGGAACCGTTAGCACGAACACGGGCACAGCGTATTCCGGCCTTCGCTGCACTCGCGGGGAGTTCGACCAAGTAGCGAGCCTGCGAGTCGAGGGCGTGAGCATTTCTGCCACGGCCCGTCTCGCGGGTCGTTCCCGCAAACACCTCTACCCCTGAGTAGAGCCGACGCCGGCTCTCAAAACGTCCTACATGAAGACGACCAAAGCGTCCTGGTTGCAGGCAGTTTGCCAACCTCATGCAGCTCAAGTTTATGGAAGGGAGTGCGTCCAGTGAAGGCTGGCATGTTCAGTGGGAGACAAGTCCCACCGGGGCAGGAGTCAGAAGCCCCGTAGCTTGAGTCACGTTCGTGGAGGAAACGAAGGGGATGAAGCTGACTGACAAAGTCATCTTTGGGATGGTGAGCGAGTTACCGGGCCGTAAGGTGCTTGCGCTGTTTGCTGTTGGTGATGTGTACGCATCCCTTTGCAAAATAGGCGCTTATGCTCCATTTAGCGCGAAGCGAAGGTCACGAACGCGTCCTGTCCAAAAACACAAACGAACTCAAGACTTGGCGCGCCGGGCCAAGGGCCGTAGGCTTTACAATCGTCTGTCCCGAGGGTGTTATCTTCAGATCCATGATGACGTACCACGCGCAATTCCTACTGCTCGTTGTGGCTGGCTGGGTCAACCGCCAGCAGCAGGATGTGATCGACTACCTGCAAGAGGAGAACCGTGTGCTCCGAGCCGGGCTTCGGGGCAAGCGTCTCCAGAATATCAGCTGCACTTCGAACAGACCTGGCCGGGAGCCGAAGGCTTCTCCATCAAACACGACGGCTACGCGATTGTGACTTGCGCAGCGGCATGGACACCCGCGGGGCGCTCAAGGCGGCTTGGTCTGGCTCGACCCCGAGGCGTTGGTAGTGTGGGAGCTCCCGGCACTGTTCGTTCGTCTCGAAGGCGGCCTGGTGCGTCACCCCGAGGCGGTGTCGTGGCTGGGTGACGCGGAGCGACGCGTGGCATGGGTTCTGGTGAACGAGGCCGCGAGCGACGATGCCTGAGTGGATGGTCGAGATGAAGCCTCTTCCCGCAAAGCCGAGCTTTGAGGACCTGTTCTCCTCAAGCAAGTAGACGATAGCGGCCTGTTGGTCACGCTGGATCCAACCAGCGATGGCGACCACCAACCATGTCAAGGGCTAATCGGCGTCCTCATGATTGAGGATTCTAATCGGGCCACCTGATTCACCCGATCATGGTAGGCTTCATCCGTTAAGAATCAGAGACGGCTTCCGGCGGAAGCTTGATGTCCTGAGAGAAGTTTCCCGCGGGGCACAAATACAGAGCGCTAGATGAAGGCCTTTCTATTTGATCGCCACATTGTAGAGAGCTACGCCCGATTCTCTCAGTCTTTCGGCAAGATTAAGGCGGCCGACCTGCGTGAGGCGATTGAACGAGAGTATGAAGAAGGCCGTTTTTGGCCGGACGCTCTTCTTTCCCTGAATCCGCGATACGAAGCAGGGCCAACCGCCGACGATCTCGTCAACTCCGGTGACATTTGCCCTGAAACGGCCCAGGCCTTCCCTTTCGGATCAGAGCGGCTTCCATTTCATAGGCACCAGGGACAGGCCTTCGCCAAAGCGCGGGCGGGACAGAGTTTCGTTGTGACCACGGGGACCGGCTCGGGCAAATCCCTCTGATTTTTCGTTCCGATCGTGGATGCCATCATCCGCGCGCGGGAGGCTGGCTATGCGCCGAGGACACGGGCGATCATCGTGTATCCGATGAACGCACTCGCTAACAGCCAGGTCAAGGAAATCAACAAATTCATCGACCAGTCAGGCCTTTCGGAGAATCTCAGGCCGGTGGTCCGGCGTTACACCGGACAGGAGAACCAGGAGGAACGTCAGCGGGTCGCGGACAATCCGCCGGATATTCTCCTGACCAACTTCATGATGGCGGAGCTTTTGCTGACTCGGCAAGACCCCGTCGATTCCCAAGTCATGGCGAACGCGAGTGGGCTTGAGTTCATCGTCCTGGACGAGTTGCATACTTACCGCGGCCGCCAGGGCGCTGACGTTGCCATTCTTGTTCGTCGGCTACGCGATCGCTGCACGCCTAACAAGGTTCCAATCTGTATTGGGACTTCTGCGACGATGTCCAGCGAAGGCAGTGGTGCCAGCCGGGCCTTGGAAGTCTCGAAGGTGGTTTCACGTCTGTTTGGAACCGCGATCGGCCCGGACGGAGTGATCGACGAGTCGCTGCGCCGGGAGTTCGTCCAACTTCGGCTGCGTAAGCGGGTACTGGAGGCGATCGAGGTCGTGCTCGAGGAAGAAGTCAACCAAGCGCTGGGGTGTTGTAGCTACGAGCGTGCGGAAGACCGCCGTGGATATCGCAACGGAGCCGAAACCCGTCGCGTGACGACGTCGGTGGGAACTCGCGAGCTCCGGGTGCCACGAGCCCGCGTGCGAGACGAGGAAACGGGAGAAACGACAGAGTTCAGGAGCGAGCTGTTGCCCCGGTACGCGCGCCGGACTCGTGAGGTCGACGAGGCGCTCTTGGGGACGTACTTGTCGGGCGCGAATAGCCGCCGGATCCGCAAAGCGCTGAAACCACTGCTCGGTGAGGAGCACCTATCGAAGAGCTGCCTTGGTGCACAACTCTCGATCTCGGTCCACAATTGTCCTGTACTCGCGGATACGAGGTTCCCCATGAGCATTTTCAAACGCACTCAGCGGAAGTATGTGAAGAAGGCCTATCGCGTGAGGAATTGGCGTGAATATGAGGCGGGTCTACGCAACCGCGGGAGCCTGACCGTCTGGATCTCGCTCACCGCCGGCAAGCTTGTGAACTGGGACGCGCCCCGGCCAAGGAGGAGGAAACCGGGCCGTCAACGCAAATACTCGAACCACGCCATCGAGACGGCTGTCACCCTGGGCATGGTGTTTCATCTGTCATCTAGGCAGAGCGAGGGATTGCTGCGGTCGTTGTTCGCTCTGATGAAGCTAGACAATGATGTGCCCGATCACACCACGATCTCGAGGCGCAAGCCGAAGCTGGGTAAGGTCCCCTTCTACCCAGTCAAGCAGAAGACGCCGTTGCACATCTTGTTCGACAGCAGCGGTCTCGCTGTCCACGCCGGCCAGCTGCGCAGAGCACAAAAGAGCAGGGACTATCGCAAGCTCCATCTGTGTGTCGACGAGCAGAGTGGCGAAGTCGTCGCCGGCGAGCTGACGAGCAAAAGAGCCCGCGATTCATCGCGGGTTACATCGCTTGTCGGACAGATCGACAGTCCCATCTCATCGGCCAGAGCTGACACCGCATACGACGCCGGCGGCGTCTATGAGGCAATCGAGAATCACAGCGCTCATCGCTCGCCGAGGGTGCTGATACCGCCGCGCAAGGGCGCCCTGCTCGCATCGG
Source organism: Candidatus Marinacidobacterales bacterium (assembly GCA_965219415.1). Classification (GTDB taxonomy): domain Bacteria; phylum Acidobacteriota; class Vicinamibacteria; order Marinacidobacterales; family DATDRI01; genus CBDCNP01. The sequence goes on along the minus strand of CBDCNP010000002.1, from coordinate 2,461,285 downwards.
GGCCGGCGAGCAGCCGACAGCGCAATCGCAACATTGCAGCACAAGCTCGGCTCGGCAAACGAAAGTGGCACACAGAATCAGGCTACAGCAAACGGAGCAAAGTCGAGACAACGTTCCATCGCTACAAGGCTATCGTGGGCTCAGCGATGCGAGCGAGAGGGTTGGCGGCACAGAGAGGTGAGGCAAGGATCGGGTGCAAGATTCTCAACCATGACGGCGCTCGGGATGCCTGATAGCGAGATGATCGGATGATGGGAGTCGGGGCCAAGCGAGCTCTCGGCCTCTATCGGAGTTGTGCACCAAGGCATGTCCAAAGAGACAACACGGGAAGACCGCATCCGCCTGTCGCGCTTCTATGATCTGCACCCCAAGGTGCCCCCGTTCGATCTCGCGAAGGCTATCCGTCATCTGCCACTTCAAGATCTGATGCCCAACATCCATGGCCTCGAGAGCCCGTTCGACGACTTCATTCTGCGCACCCCCGGCGATCCCAAGTGGGCGGAGACGGACTTCTTCAACGAGGGCGATGACTACGGCGTGCCGACGCTCTGGGTTTTCTCCTGGTACGACATATCGGTCATGCCGAACATCGAGCTCTTCAACTATGCTCGCAGGAAGGGGACGGACCCGGAGGTACGCGACAATCAATTCATGGTCATCTCGCCGGTGCAGCATTGCGCCATGGGGCGGGAGACCGAGCAGACGGTCGTGGGCGAGCGATTTCTAGGTGACGCCCGCTACGATTACCAAACGCTGTTCGTTGATTGGTTCGACCGTTGGCTCAAGGGCGAAGACAACGACGTCGGCAAGCGGCCCAAGGTCGAAAGCTATCTCATGGGCAAGAACGAGTGGCGCGGCTATGACGGCTGGCCGCATCCCAAGACCAACTTCGTCACCTACTATCTCGCCGGCTCGGGGGATGCGAATTCGACCTTGGGTGACGGTCGGCTCACCCCAGTCAAGCCTAGTTCATCCGCTTACGACACGTTCGTCTACGATCCGGGATATCCGGTGCCGTCACTCGGTGGTGGCTTCTGCTGCATGGGTACGGATGCCGTGCCGGGCGCATTCGACCAATCCCATCTCGAGCTGCGCCGCGACGTCCTGATCTATACGAGCGAGCCGCTCGAGGAGGGCGTCAACGTGACCGGGCCGATCGAGGTGACGCTCCACGTCTCGTCCGATGCCAAAGATACGGACTTCGCGGTCAAGGTCCTCGATGTCTATCCGGATGGCACGGCCTACAATCTCGACGACTCGATCCAGCGTGCCCGCTATCGCGAAGGCTCCGACAAGGAAGTGTTCATGAAACCGGGCGAGGTCTACGAAGTGAAAGTCGGGCCCTTGGGCACCAGCAACTTTTTCAAGAAAGGCCACCGCATCCGCATCGAGGTGTCATCGAGTAACTTCCCCCGGTACGGGCGCAACCTCAACACCGGCGGCCGCGACTACGACGAGACCGAATGGAAAACCGCCAACAACAGCGTCCACCATTCCGCCCGTTATCCGTCGCGAATGGTGCTGCCAATCGTGCCGGAGTGAGCCAGAAGTTCTCGGTTGCCGCGTCGCGGGTCATACGTTCGTCATTGGACCGTGGCAGAGTGGGCTTCATCCTATCGAGCCGCGTCGGACGCCCTCAGCGTGCCGTTTACGATTAAAAGCTGAGGACCTCCCTCCCGCGATTCAGACGCATGGACGGAACTAGTCGCGAAAAAGAGGAAAATAGAGGAGAATGCTTTTCCCATCGATTGACCGTGCAGGCTGCGCTCGAGCAAGCGCCCAAACTGTCACACTCGGTCAACCTTGAGGAATTCGCGAGATGTCACGAAGGTTCAACCGCATCAGGAGATTGGCATGTCGATCAACCGCAGATCTTTCTTGAAGCGTCTAGCCGCCGCTGGGGCGGTCGCTACACCCATTGGACGAGGTTCCAAGGCCTCCGCCACCTCAGCGCAACCGAGTATTGAGGCCATTGTGGCTGACAGCGTGGTAATCGACGCCCTTTCGTATCTTCATCGAAACCCCGATCTACGTGGTGCCGATCACTCGACGCTCGATCTCGCCATGCTGGCGGACTCCGGCGTTACGGTTGTCAGCCCTACGACGGACACGAGAGATAGGGACCCCGACCGCGCCTTCCATGGCGCGGTCAGACGGTTGGCAGAGCTGACCAGCACCGTCGCTCGGTATCACGACAATGTCACATTCATACGCAAAGGCTCCGACATCGAGACGGCGAAGGCGCAGGGCAAACTGGGCGTTCTGGCCAATTTCCAAGGGACCACCGCGATTGGGACAGACCTCAAAAATCTTGAGGTCTTCCACGGCTTGGGGGTGCGTCAAATCCAGCTCACCTACAACTGGCGAAATCTAGTTGGGAATGGTTGCCTCGAACGGGTCGACGGCGGCCTAACTCGTTTCGGGCTCGAGCTTGTCGAAAAAATGAATGAGATGGGAATCGTGGTCGATGTGGCTCACAGTGGATACCGAACCACGCTCGATGCCGTCGAGGCGTCCACCAAACCCATCCTCTTCTCACACTCGAACTGTAAGGCTCTTTACGACCACCCGCGCAACAAGAGCGACGAACAGATCAAGGCACTGGCGCGAAACGGTGGCGTGATGGGCATGACGATTCTTTCTTGGTTCGTGAGCGAGAAGCCACGATCCACTCTAGACGACCTGCTCGATCACTTCGATCACGCCGTCCAGCTCGTCGGGCCGGATCACGTGGGGTTCGGATCCGATATGGGGCTTCCCGGCTGGCCAGTTACCGAGCCCGACCAGATCTGGGAGGCGGTAAAGAAAGGCTATAGCGCCCAAGATTGGAACCTCGTGAGACCCAAGTACCCCCCGTTTTTAGACGGGATAAACGACGCTCACCGTTATCTAACGATCGCTAAGGGCCTGAAGAAGCGGGGCTATTCCATGCCCGACATCAAGAAAGTGCTGGGGTTAAACCTACTTCGGGTGTACGGAGAGGTTCTCGGCTAGGCCGCCGACCCTCACATCCTCGTTAGGGCAGTGACGTCAGCACCCCGAGATCCGTCACACCCCATTTCCAACCCACCGTCCTCTGACGAAACTCGATGGCATTGGGGCCCGCTTCATGCAAAGTTGGCGGCAGCGTGAAGAGGTCGCCTGCGTTCAGTTTGTTATTCGGGCCTTTGGCGAGGAACCCAATCTGGGTGCCGTTCAACCAAACAGAAATCTCGTCGGCATAGTCGATGTCGTAGCCAGTCACCTGCAAGTGATAGGTACTCGTTCCATCGCCGGTGAAAATCCCTGCAAGAACGGTTTTGTGCTCGCCGGTGCCATAGTTGTGCCCATAGGAATTCCCGTCCACGCTATCCAAGGCGAGCGTCAAGACCGGTGGCGTTCCAGGAGGCGCAACGGTAAGCACACCGAGATCGGTTACGCCCCATTTCCAACCCACCGTCCTCTGACGAAACTCGATGGTGTTTGTGAACCCATCGCCTGCGTTTAGGCCATTGTTTGGACCTTTGCTCAGAAACCCGATTTGCGTGCCGTTCAACCAAACAGAGATCTCGTCGTTGTAGCCGATGTCGTAGCCGGTGGCTTGGAGGTAGTAGATGCTGGTCCCGTCTCCGGTGAAACGTCGCAGCAAGAAGCGTCTCGTGCTCACTGGTGCCGCAGTTGTGTCCGTACATGCCGGTGTGGGGCAGGTCGTCCACGGTAAGCGCGATCACGAGTGGAGTTCCAACTGGAGGGGCGCTGAGCACACCGAGATTCGTCCCCCAAGTCCAACCCGGCACGCTCTGGCGAAACTCGATGGGTGTTCTCACCCGCGACCACCGAGGGGGGAGCCAGGGTAAACAGGTCGCCTGCGTTCAGGCTGTCGTTCGGGCCCTGGGCGAGAACACCGATCTGGACGCCGTTCAGATGCACAGAAATTTCGGCGGTATGATCGCTGTCGTAGCCCGTGACCTGAAGGTAATACGTGCTCGTCCCATCGCCGGTGAACGTCGCGGACAGACTGGTCTCGTGCTCGTTGGTTCCGTAGTTGTGTCCGTACAAACCGCCGTCGACCATGTCCACGGTGAGTGCGATCACCGGAGCCGCGCCTGCCGGAGGAGCACTAAGTACACCGAGATCCGTCACGCCCCAGGTCCAACCCACCGTTCTCTGCCGAAACTCGATCGTGTTCAGACCCGCCATCGCCAAGGCCGGCGGCAACGTGAACAGATCGCCTCCGTTGAGCGCGTTATTGGGCCCGGCAGTGAGAAATCCGAGCACTTGATCGTTCAAATAGACCGAGATCTCGTCGCCGTAGTCCATGTCGTAGCCCGTAACCTGGAGGTAGTAAGTGCTGGTTCCATCAGCGGTGAAGGTAGCCGGCAAAACGGTCTCGTGCTCATCGGTGCCGTAGTTGTGCCCATACGAACCCGTGTCGACGACGTCCACTGTGAGTGCGACGACGGGCACTGCCGGAGGCGCACTCAGTACGCCGATCTCCGTTACACCCCAGGTCCAGCCGGTGACCCTCTCCTTGAACTCGAGTGTGTTCTGACCGGTCACCACCAAAGGCGGCTCCAGCGCGAACACGTCACCTTCGTTCAGATTGTTGTTAGGGCCTTTGGTGAGCTGGCCGATCTGTGTGCCGTTCAAGTGAATCGAGATCTCATTACCGTAGTCGATGTCCCAACCGGTGACTTGTAGGTAGTACGTGCTCGTTTCGCTGCCGGTGAACGTTGTGACCAGAGCGGTCCGGTGTTGGTCGGTGCCGAAGCCAAAACCGTACGAACCGGGATCGACCTCGTCCACGGTGAGGGCAATGATTGGCGCCACCACGGTGGTCGTCTCCGTCGTGATGTCGTTGCCCACGACCGTATCGATGACGAAGCCCGTCACGCTGGCAGTCGTTGAGAGGGTGCCTTCAGAAGTGCTCGCTACCACGACGGTGATTGCGACGGTGATTCCGACGTCGACGTCACCGAGCGGACCCGTGAGCTCCCCGCTAGATTCCAGGCAACTACCCTGTGCGGGAACCGCGGACTGAAAGCTCGTTCCCGCCGGCAGCGTCTGCGTCATGACGACATCGAGCGCTAAATCGGGCCCCGGATTGGTCACCGTTACCGTGTAGGTGACATTGTCCTTGACGACGACGGGGTCGACGACGTCTACGATGCTCACCGAGAGATCGGAAGTTGCATCGGCGAGGAGATGCAATAACGCCTTGCGAGCCCCGAAGATACCGACACCGGAGTCCCGATCGAACCCAGGCTCTTCAATGTCGAGTGCGGTCGCGCTGAGCAGATCACGAAGCCTACTCGGAGTCAGAATCGGGTCCCCCTGAAGCATCAGTGCGGCGAGGGCCGCGGCATGGGGTGCGGCGGACGAGGTCCCATAGAAGGGAGCGAAACCGGGAGTCGCCGTCGTCACGCCGTCCGCGGCGGCGACGTCGGGTTTGAGCCGCAGCTCGCCTCCCGTGGAGAGGAAGTCGCCGGGGGTGATCGGCGTTCCGTCCGCCTCGAAGAATATCTGTCGCGGTCCATCGGAGCTGAACCACTCCACTGGGTTCGTGGCACCGCCGGTGAACTCGCCACCGAGTGCGTGGAAAACGTCCACCGCGGCCACCGCGAACGCGTCCATCGCCGCTGCGTGTCCGGTAATCTGTCCGTCGGTCGCCTCGGCGAGAACGCCTCGATGGGAGTTCAAATGAAGGTAACGAGCCTCGGCACCCGTTTTACGAACGATGACCAGGTGGGTACCGGTGTCGTCGAAAAACTGCGAATCGATCCACTCGAACGGGTCGTCATTACCATTCTGGACGTTGGTGGATGCGGCCCAGACCGAGCTTCTCGAGGGATCGAGGAGATAGAGATCGTAATCGTTGGCCGACCCGCCGGTCGGGTCCGACCACTGCAGCGCAAAAAGAAATGGGGTATCGAAGGCGACCGTGTTGTAGTAGATTCCCGCCGCCGAAGTCGTGGACTTCGTTGCCGCTCAGGGGAGGCGGTGCGGGCATCGGCGCGAGAAATCACCTTCCCACACTCCCGATGTGCCATCATTGATGTTGCCGGAGTTGCCAGCCGCAGAGAAATAAAAACCCGCCGTCCGCGATAACTGAATTGACCGCTTGGGCAACGATACCGTCCTGGAAAGTCGGCTCTTCGGGATAGAAGACGTCATCCACGATGATGTCGCAGCCCGCGGCTCGGAGGGCGAGGATGTTGCTCGCAAACGTCGCCTCACTGCTAAAGGCGGTGGCGAAGTAGAGCTCGGCCCCGGGGGCCAAATCGTGAAGGATCTCGAGCATCGCGGTTCCCTCGCTGGTGCCCGGGTTTCCGCTTTGCCCTGGGAGGACTGTCACCGCCGGTAAATCTCCTGCGGCTTGAAGCAAGGCCAGGTAGTCGACGCTGTCCGAAAGGGCACAAAGACGAACCCCAGTCCCATCGACCCCAAAGGTGGTGCGCGCTTCGTCCGCTGCGTGCGCCACGTCGCCTTCCGAAGTGTCGATCTTGTTGGTGATGGGTTTGAACGCCGGACGGATGTATTGGATGGCCGGATCGGTGGCCAACGCCTCGAGACTATTCACCGGCACCCGGGCGCGACACAGACGATAGTTGGGGTGCTGACTTTCGACCGTGCCCCCTAATGCTTCAATCTGGGCCACCAAGTTGCCGGTCAAATCGGCTTTGATATCGACGACGAGGGTGGTATCGTCGGCATCGGTCTCGACACCCGTAATCAGGCTGGGGACGGACCGTGCAACGGCATGCCCGCGACGGCGTTTCAGCTCGAGTAGGAGTTGGGAGTCGAGCCGCCTCTCGCTATCGCTGCGGGCCGCTTTCTCCGCCATCAGGGTCCGGATCTGCTCGAGCGCCGTCTCTTGGATCTCATCCCCTTGAGCCTCGGTCTCGCTCGGGAGTTACCATGATGAGCAAAGTAGCTAAAATGACCGGGCACGAAACCTGCCGAACTCGCCTGATTGCAGTGTTTTCGCGCGATAACCGCTCGCGAAAGTCTCGCTTCTCGGACACTTTCGTCACCTTCTCTTTGTTTGGGAAGCAGGAGTCTAGCACAGGGACTCTCGGGAAATCCATTGGCCTGTCGACCGTGCTACGCGGACCGGCTAGCCGTCGTCAGTGACGAATGCGACAGATTTTCCCCTGCGACGGAACGAGGTGAGATCGCAACACCTCGTTCTATTGAGGTAAGACCCAACTTCGCCCATGAGCTTGACTTCCGAGAGGCGGGCCGCTAGAAAGGATGGCGAAACGTCCCGACCCAATGGAGACCTCTTGAGTAAAACGACTTCATCCGCACCCAAATCGCAGGCCCGTTTGGGCCAGCTCGGCCCGAGGAGGGCTCAGATCCTAGAGAAAGCCGCGCACCTCTTCTGCGTCAAGGGCTACGATTCCACCTCGATGAGCGATATTGCCGAAGCGGTCGGCATTACCAAAGCAGGGCTCTACTATTTCGTCGAAGGCAAAGAGCACCTGCTCTACCTAATCACCGACTATGGCTTGGATCTGCTCGACGAGACGGTGGTGAAGCCGTTAGGGAGCATCGAGGAACCTCGAGAGCTGCTCCGCCAGATGATCCGACATCACGTGCACATGGTGATTCACCGGCCGCGCGAGGTGACGATCATCTTGCACGAGCGCACGGGTCTTACCGGCGAGTACCGAGAAAAAATCCTCAAGCGGAAGAAGGCCTACATCGAGCTGGTCCGCAACATCCTCATTCAGCTGAAGGAGCAGGGGATCGCGCAGGACATCGATCCGACGGCAGCGACCTTCTTTCTACTCGGCTCGATGAACTGGATCTACCAATGGTACAAAGAGGATGGTCGTCTGGCCGAGCAAGATCTCGTTCGTAATCTCACGCAGCTCTTCTCTAGAGGCTTCTTGACCGAAAGCCTCTAAGCTGGCGGCCGACAGGCTTCAGGCACACCACTCCCAGAAGAATGATGGCTCTCCCTGTGGTTACCGCCGCGGGCTAGTAGCGCCGCGCGTCGACTTGCTGTGGGCAGTCAGCTCGATGAGCTCGAGCAACTGATCCTGCACATCGGAGTTCCCGATTCTTCTCCAGCTGCCGAGGAGTCCCTCTTCCTCGTCGTTCTCGGCAAGGGGCTTGCGAACTCGACTGTCGGGGATAAGGTCGGAGACCGTCACTCCCAGGACCTTGCTGATCTTCCTGAGCCATTCTAGGGAGATACGCCGTCGCCCCTGCTCGAAGTTCGACAAGGCCGAGGCGGAAAGGCCCGCCTTCCTGGCCAGTTCTTCTTGAAGCAACCCTTTCTCCTGCCGTAGCTCGCGGATTCTGCGTCCCACTTCAACATGCATCTCTTCCTGCAGATGCCGATCCACCTGTGTCATCTTCTTCTTCTTCTTCCTCTTCTTCTCCTTCATGTCGCTTCAAATTGAGCTCCCCATGGAGCCCTGACAAGCCCCTGGATCTTAGTCCATCTAGGCCAAATTGGGAAATGCCCCCGCGGGCCCCACCCTCGGGGCTTGCCGCGCCGCTCGCCTTCGCGGTGCTTCGGCGAGGCCACGCCGTGGCCGTGGGATCGGATACCTCGACCACGGCGCAGGCGGGAAGCCTACCCGGACTCGCTGGCCAAGGCGGGTGACGGCTCGGGCGATCCGAGCGGCAGGTCACCCTGCTCTCCATAACGCTCGAACATCTGCCCCCAGGGAGTTTTCATGAACTCCGCAACCCGTGAGCTTCCGATGAACGGATACCAGTACCAGTCATGGTAGGCCCAAGAAGCTACGTAGGCCCAAACCACCAAGGGCGTGCGCAGAAGGAGATTCTCGAGTGGTTTGAACAGACCATGGTAGATAGCGTGCTGCCCCTTGCTGGCAAACGTATCGCCGGCGTTGAAGCCCCAGTTCATTTCCTCGATATCCTCTCCGACGATCTCGATCTCCTTGGGATCGCCCACTCCCAACCCTCGTTCGTGAGCACTTCTGATAAAGGCGAGGTCGAGAGGGTCAAAGCCCATGATTTTCGCGGCCACCGCGTCGATGGCGACTTGATCGGCCGAAGCCAAGACGAGATTCTTGAGGTGAACATTCATGCAGCGGGGTCCTGGCCCGCTACCGGCCACCGTGCCGTCCATGACCGCAAAGAGGCCGGAGTGAATCTCTTTTTGGATCATGAGCAGGTCTGCGAGAGTCTCGTGGATCACAGAATGTGTCCAATGGCGTTTCTCGTTCAGGAGACCACCGAAGGCATTTTTCATCGCGCCGGTCATGCCAGTGAACACGTGGGTCTTCATCGTCGGGAGGTGAATGATGTTCTCACCGATCAAACGCTTCGGTATGTGGATCCCTTTCGGAAAAACCTCGTGGAGAACCCGCGTCTTACCCTTCGGCTCGTAGTGGAGCCATTCCTCGGACTTCTCGTAGAGGTGGACGTTCCGAAGGCCGTACCGATCCACCACAACCTTGTGTCGGTTCTTCCGCTCCCCGGCTCGTGCGCTGACCACGACCGTGCGGTTGTGGCAGGCGTGAACCAAATCACGCCAGTAGTCATCCGCTAGCAAGGTGCGTATGACACCCTCCAGCTGCCATGGCGTGGTCGAGCAAGCGGGGTAGAATTTTCCCCAGGAAATATTGATCTTGAGCGCCGTATCCTTATTTTTGGCAAGGAAATCCTGATAACCGGCCATCCGCATCGCCTTGCCGTAATCCTCGAAGACCGTTTCCGGCTGGGTGCGGATGACCGCCACTTTTGAACGCGCCACGCTGAACCTCTCCTCTCTAATGCCCTCACCCTACTCTCTCCCAGAGGGAGAGGGATAACGGAACAAGAGTCTTTCCTTGCCCTCACCCGCCGTTTGGCCACCTTCTTCTTGGCACCGCCTATTTTGACGGCAAAACAATAGCTACTCGCTGTCTTGGCGTCCACCATGGGCACCCTTGCTTGATGCCCGCAGTCCCCCAGCCCGCCTCCGTCCGTCTCCATTCTATGGACTACGGCGGGTCCGCCGAAGCCTTAGCGAAGGCGGAAGGGAGAGGAAAGACACCATCCCTCCAGAACCGCTAATTATGCCACAAGCGTGGCCATGCTGGGGTATAATGGGGGGTTCCTGGTCTCCGGCCGCTCGGAGCGAGTCTCCGGAGGGCCCGAAGGCAAGGACAAGGAGGATTTCAAGTGGCAACAACTTCAGAAGAAGATTTAGAGCCTGGCCCTTTTTTGTTGGTCAATATTGCAGCGCAGCGTGCACGGCAACTCATGCAAGGCGCCGCGCCTCTCCTCAGAACGAAGTCCCGCAAGCCGGCGGCTATCGCCCTTCGTGAGGTGGAGAAGGGTTTGCTTCCCTTCTATCGCATCGAGGAAGAGCCACAGCTCGCCGACTTGGAAGCCGACGAACTCGCCGAGGGCGAGGAAGAATAGTTTCACGCCTATCGGGGCACCCGAGCCGACACCACCCATACTCCCCATAAGCTGAAGACTAGGGCGAGGCCCAATAGGTTTGCGAACTTTCCTACACCGTAAGACCTGGGCTGGTAGCGAAAGTCCACGATGCTTCGGCCGCTCGGCACTCTTACCGCCCGAAACAGAAAGTTCGCCCTAAGAATCTCGGCCTCCTCGTCGTTGACGGTCGCTTTCCACCCCGGGAAGTAAGAGTCGCACAGAACCAAAATCCCCTCCGACCCGCTTTCAACCTGTAGTCGCACGTGCTCGGGATGGTAAGTCAGCACCTGGACGTCTCCCGCTGATTCATCCGCTTCGAGCCTCGGCAAGAGCCCGGGTGGTTGCTCGAGAAGAACGGTCTTGCTGGGATCGAAATCGGGAGATACCAATCGCCGCATGACTGCCCGAGGACTCTCAAACTCCTCGTAGTCTTGAACAAGATATGCGCGCGGTTGCTGTTCCACGTACTGAAAGACGCGCATCTCATCGGAGTAGAGATGCCTCAGACCGTGATGATCGAGTGGGCGCTCGCCAGGGCGAAACAAGACGTAGCGTATGTTCATGAGCCTCGCCATGGGATTGGCGCTGAACCCATAACTCTCCAGGACATTGAAAAACCCGCGCCCCTCGCCTAGCGCCCTGCCGCCTCTGGCTCTCTCGAACTGACGTTCCATCACAGAGTAGTAGCGGACCAACCGCGCGGGAAGAAGTGAATGGTACGCACTCGCATCGGGGATTCCGTAGGCCATCAGCGAATTCGGGCCTGCCATCCACGGGCCGAGGGGTCCCGCCGTACGGGGCACGACGGCCAACGCGCGGTAAAGACGCTCCTCGGCCGCGATCAGCTCGAGCCCTTTCGTCGTCGGGAAGATCGGAAACCGCTCGATCGACGTCACCGGATTCTGGTGCGCCGGAAATCGGATCAAGTCGGCGGCCGCGAGACATATCAGGAAAAGGATCATGGCGCGCGGAGAAAACCTCCCCACGCTGCAAAAGTAGAGGACCGCAAAGAGGGCAGTCACCAAACCGAACGCGGTGCCGAGCTCGAGCATCGCGTTGCCCGAGGGCGAGGTTGGCCCGACACTCAAGGAAGTGACGGTAAGGCTCACCGAGGCAACGGCCGCTAGGGCCATGATGACGCCCAGTGGCTTCACTCTCGTGGGCGGACTCTTTGCCAGCCTCTCCGCCCCGAGTGCCGCCAACGCCGAGAAGGCCACGGTCGAAACGGCCGCGAACGTATGGACGTAACGCAAACCAGCGATGGGGGGGAAGATCCAGTAGATCCCATAGAGAAGCGGCGTCCCAGAAGCAACGAGGTAGGTGCCAATCCCGGCAAGAAGAAGCGATCCCTCGATTCTCCGGACTCCCCTTCGCAACGATAGGAGCGCTAGCACCAACGCGACGACCCCGATGTACAACTGCACCACGCGCGGAGGACCGAAAGACGTCCGATCGGGATCCGAGCCAAGCACACGGGGGGAGAGGAACGTTGCGAGGCTCTCAACGGGCGCGCCGCGAGCACTTAGTTCTTCATAACTTCTACCACCGCGATGGCTGAGGCCAACGAGCTCCAGATGAGGCAAGAGTTGTACGCCGGATAGCATCGCCGCGAGCACGACGCCCGCCCCCACTCGCAGGAGTGCCTTCGCCCACGTCGATGCACCCTTACCGATGAGACGCCCCAGAAGAAAGAACGCGATCAAGATCCAACCCGACAGGACGTCGGGCAACGAGCCCGCAAGCAGTTGAAGCCCCGCCGACAGCGCCAGGACCGCGACGCTTCCCCGGATCCCCTGGAGAATACCCTCCACCGCGAAGAGAAGGAGCGGCAGCCAAATCAACGTGTCGGAGACGTAGTTGAGCGGCGCTCTCACGGCGAGGGCGCTACTCCAACCGAAGGCCATGCCACCCAAGAGACAAGCCGCCCTGCCGCAACCGAGGCGTCTCAGGAACAGAAACTGGAAGACCGCGGCAAGAACCAAGTGCAGGAACATCTCGAGGTTGCGGGACCCCGGAGCCGAAAGCAGTAGCCCCGGCCAAACGAGCGGGTAGAAAACCCGATTGAACCCCGTCGCCAAGTGAGGGATCCCACTTCCGAGGTAAGGATTCCAAAGAGGGACTTCGCCTTCTCGCATCCGCTCCCTCGTGTAGAGATCGAGCGGGTACGGCTGCATGACCGCATCGTTTTGCCGAGGGTTAGCGCTCACGACCGAGGGGGCCATGCTCTTCCAAGGATAAAACGCCTCGTAGAGCCAGTCGGTGGGAAGGATGACGCCCCCAGTGAGGATGCCCGGGTAGGTGAGAACAGCTAGAAGCAGGAGAAAGAGAATAGGGAGGAGGGCCCCCTCCAGGATGCGTGCCTTGGCTCGCTCGGAAGTGTTTGGAGATTCCACGCCTAGGGCACTAGCTCAAGGTCGACGCGGGCGAATCCCGCCGGCGCGTAGTCTGAGCGCGATGACGTCCCAAAGCATCCGGGCGGAATCTAAGACCGCGTGCACCCGGCTCTCCGGAACGTGCTGCCAGGAGACGGGCACCTCCGCGGTCTTGAAACCGAGCTGTTCCGCCAGGTAAAGGATCTCCACGTCGAAGGCGAAACGATCGATGTGGGCACGGGCGAATATCTCGCGAGCCTCACCGGCTCGCAACAGTTTGAAGCCGCATTGCGTATCGTGGAACGTCGACAATCCAAGCGAGCGAACGATGAAGTTGAACATCTTTCCCATTCGATCTCGATAAAAGGGCTGGCGAATGCGAATGTCCGATTCGGCAAGTGCTCGAGAGCCGCACACCACGGCATGACCGTTTCGTGCAAAGGGCTCCAACCGCTCGAGGTCTTCGATGGGTGCCGCAAGGTCGGCATCCGTGATCAAGATGAGCTCTCCGGTGCTCTCCTCGACGCCACGGCGGACGGCCGCTCCCTTCCCCTTATTCGCCCCCAAGACGAGCACTCTTACCTCGGCATCCTCGCGTCGTGCGACGGTCGAGATGGTTTCATCCGCGCTACCATCATCGACGACCAGGACTTCGAAGGACTCGCCCCGCGACGTCATGTATGCGAGCACACGGTCCAGCGTCGGTCCGATCCGCGTTGCTTCGTTGTAGGCGGGTATGACGACCGATAGGCGTGAGCTTTCGCTCATCCGGAATGAGGGTAGCACATCCCGTGCGGGTGCCAGAACTTGAGACCACGCTTGCTATGCAATCCCCTCGCGAGGCATGGCAACGACTTCCCGCATAGCTGCGGTGAGCCGCTCCGAGAGGGCCAGGCTATCTGAGATCGAGCGATCGTGGGGAAGTAGATGCGAGGTATCTCCAGCCACTAGATTCGGTACGGGAGTCCGGATGGGAGCGAGTCGACGCGAGAAACCCACGGGACAAATCGGCTGGGCATGCGGCGCTCGAAAGACGCGGTAAGCAAGCACCGACTCACGATCGAAGCCAGGGCGGATTTCGGAAATGGCCTGGACCGTTTCCTCGAAGACCTCGTCGTCGGGGCGGCGATACTCGGGGTCTTCCGAAGAGACATATTTTGGAGAGTAGATCAAATGATGGCCACCGAAGGCTTCCGGTGGGTTGAGGTTGGTGTACTCGATGAGGCCGACGACGGGCACCGCGTCGTCGTTGACGTTCACCCAAAAGTAGGGCGTCACGCGTTTTTTCGTTTTTAAGATGATACAGCGAACCCCGATATTCCCTAGATCCAGCGCGGCCCGACGATACTCTTCGGGAAGGTTCTGTCCGATCCGAACCAGGATCGGAAGCGGGATCGTAGACAGGAGTGCATCGGCCGGATAGTCCCGCCCCCCGGCCCGCACGCCGATCGCCCAACCGTTCTCGAGAGCTATTTCCTCGGCGGACGTTTCGCATTGAATCACACCACCCTGAGACTCGATGGCGTTTACGAGCGCATTTACCAGGACTTGTGATCCCCCGCCTTCGACGTAGCCCAGCCACTCCTCGAAGAAACCTCTCCGCGAGCTTCCCAAACGGCGGATGCGGCTCCAAATCCAGGCCGCCGAAAGGCTATCGGTCTCCTCTGCGAACTTCTCTCGAAGCAGAGGCTCCCAGACTACCCGGTACGACTCCTCCCCCTCACCCCGCAGTAGCCACTCCCGGGCACGTACATCCTCCAGCGCCTTCCAGTCTTTTCGACGTTTGGCCGACAGGATGTGAAACCCGTATCGAAGCCGGGACAACATCGATAGCGGCGCGAATCGAAGCAGCGACAGTGGATCCCCGAAGGGATGCAACCGACCGTCGTTGTACATCGCCATCCCGGTCCGCTTCCAACGTAGCCGGTCCGCTAGGCCGAGCCGTTTTAGCCATCGGAAGTAGGCGTCGTCGGCCCCACAGATGAAGTGATAGAACTTCTCTACTTGAGTTCCGTCAAAATCGAAAGACCCAGCCAGTCCACCCGGAGCTGGTGCGGTCTCTAGAACCGTGACTTCATGGCCGTCTTGTAGGAGCTCGTAGGCCGAAGCGAGACCCATGACACCCGCACCAATAATGACGATCCTCAAGCTAGCTCCATTTCCTCAAGAACGACTCCGTGCCATGTCGCAAAAGGCGTTCAGCTTGCCTCGTCTCCCGCTTCCAAGTCAAACCTCCCGACATTCCCTTGACACTTCTTGACGCTTCTTACCTGGCGAGGGTGAACTTCTCCGCGATGGAAGAGACGTAGAAGCTGATGCCGTAGTAGACGACCAGCGAGTAATAGGACGCGGTGATCCACCTCCCACGAGGAAGTGAGCGACGAGCCCAGGCGAGCGCGGTTGCCCCCGCCAACGAGATCAACGGAGCTACCCAGAGAATCTCCTTGACCTTATTGAAGAGATCGGGAGCGCTCGACCGCAGAAAGATAAGAGTAACGAACGTAAAGGCCCAAGCCAGCAAGAGGCGAGATAGAAAGGGGCCAGGTCTTTGCAAAAACCAAACCAGCGCGCCTCCCGCGACCAAGGGAATGTAGACTCCGCCGTAGAAAATCCAATATCTTCGTATCAACGAGGATGTCGTTCCTCCGAGAGAGACGCTCCCACCCTCCGACTCCCCCGCTAGAAAGAGTGGAACCAGTTCCGACAAAAACACGCCCACGAACTCTCGGTAGACAACCGCCATGGTGATCACTGCGACTCCAGCCGATCCGGCCAATAGCGCGAGCCCATCTCGGCGTAAACCGGGGCCAGTACGAACCACGAGGAGGAGTCCGAACGCAGGGAAGAAGATACCGAAGCTCACCAGACTTCCCGGATAGGACACGAGGGCCAAAGTCAGCAGAGCCAGAGTCAGCCACAGATGGGACTTCCCGTTCGACTCTCTGTGGAAGAGAGAGGCTAGTACAAGGGTGTCCAGAAAATGCGCGAACACCGCCGCCAGGAACGCGAAGGAGAGCCGGGAAAGGGCCGCGGGCGAGAAGGCGGCCAGAGCCGCGCCCCACAAACCCACTTCGGTTCCTCCCAACCGGCGGCCGAGGTAGAAGAGGATCAGGACCTCGAGCGCAGAGAGAAAGCACGCGACCAACTTCATAGCCGCGATCAGCGTGAAGAAGTCGAGGTCAAACGGTAGGAAAAGAGAATGAAATACCGGCGAGAAGGGAAACGCGTAAGTCCTACCCATCGCCCCCTGCGTCCACACTCCCTGCTTGGCGATGTAGTGAGAGGGCTGCGCCCAGAAATCGAGCCCCGCTTCCGAGACGATCTTCGTCAGATCGGCATGCGAACGTAGATCGGGATGGTAGTAGAGTGGATGAAACAGTCCTCCAGCCCTCACGAGAAAAGCCACCACAAAAACTACGGGAAGAAGCGAAGCCCCGACGTTCCTTGCCCAGAGCGACAAGAACATGGCCGCGAGGGTCACGACGAGCCCGGGGAAGATCAAAGCGTCGAGCACGTGACCCAGTGCGAAGGGACCCGCCAGACCACCGTATAATGTCAAACTAGCGGGAAGGCTCGCCCCGATTAGGAACGGCCATCGATCGCCTCTCAGACAAATCCGGGCCAATAGCCAAAAAGCGACTGAGAGCAAGGCGCTCCAGAGGAGGACCGTATTTTCCGGAACGACGCGGCCGCCCCGGTCCTGGGGCTCGAGACGCATCCAGTCCATCCGAAGGCCACGGTTTTTTCTTTCGTGTGAGTCCACCACCAGCTCGACATCGAGTGCTTGACTACTTAGGACACTTCCCGGAATGGCCACCGACCGCTCGTAGTAAGTGTCCCCACGGACCGAGAACTGATCGGCCGGAACCCCGTTGACGCGGAGTTCGACTTCCGCGGTCTCGCCGTACACGCGAGAAAAACGGTACTTCAACTCGAATCGCGCGCCTGCGAGCCGCAGCGGCAGACGCACGTTGCTTTGGTAGCTACTCCAGTGTGTTGCGACTCCATCGGGATCGATTTCCCAGCGTGGCTCGTAGCCCGTGAGGTAGTCATGGTCGCCGGGGCCGAAGTTGAAATGGATGCGCGGTTCGATCCAACCGCTCAACACGGGAGCGAGAGCACCCAGTCCTGTGACAACGAGGAAGACGCTGATCCGGATAGCCATGAGATGGTACTACGAATGGAAATCTTACCATCTTCCGAAAAGAGAGGGATTTATGAGAAGGTGTGCGACCTCAGTTGGAACGGTTGGAACGGTGCTACGAGGGGCTTTCGGAAGGTGGCTGTTTCGATGCGAGCAGCAGTTCCCGGGCCCTCTCGTGAACCCGGGCGCGGTAGGCCAGGCCGCCGAGCCCACTCTTGACCAGGATGGGATTCACTTTGTCGATCAGCTCATCCCAGCTCACCCATCGAGCGGACTCGATTTCGTTCTTGTCCACCGGCGCGAGGTCGCCTTCACTGCCCGGCGCGGGCTTGGCTACCATGACATGAGTGGTCCACTGTGAGGTCTCACCTCCGTGGTTGAAACTCACGTGAACACGCATCAAATAGCCATCGATCTCGGCCTTCAGTCCGGTCTCCTCCCAAGTCTCTCTCGTCGCCCCATCCAAGAACGACTCCTCGGGATGAATCCCCCCGGAAGGCGCGCGATAAGCCTCCGGCGGGTACTTGGGCTTGCGGATCACGGCCAACTCGTCGCCCCGAAGTACCAGTACCGTGACGTCGTGAGTTCGCCGCAACTCGATGTGCTTTCGCAGCAGGGCGTACTCCTCGTCTTGCATATCGAAGCTCCAAACCTCTACCGCGGGCTCACCGAGCTCCATCGCCAGCTGTTGAGCGATCTGTCTTGTGATGTGCATAGGCGCCTCTACACCCCGTCTTCGTCGTGCAGTAGTCGGACGAAGTCGCGAATCACAGTCGGGGAAACCCAGTCTCGCGGCCCGATGATCTTCGCGACCAACTTTCCGTCACGATCCACCACATAGGTTTCTGGGTACTTGAACGTAGAGAAGCGATGGGCGATCTTTCCGCCCCGATCATGGAGAATGGGCAAGCCCAGATCGTAGTCCTCTCGAAAGCGCGCCACATCCTGCAGATTCTCGTCGACCGAGGCCGCCAGCACTTTGAGACCTTTTTTGCCCAACGCCTGTTGGAGCTTCTGTAGGGACGGCATTTCTTCGACGCAGGGCGGACACCACGTCGCCCAGAAATTCAACACCACGACCTCGCCGCGGAAATCGGAGAGGCGAACGGTCCGCCCTTCCAGATCGGGAAGAATCACTTCGGGTACGGGCTGACCGATGGTAGGTATCTCGGTCCGGTCGAGGCAGGCCGAAACACCGATGACAAGCAGTAGTACGAATGGGGCGGCGCGCTGCAAACCTAAACTCTTCCGCCGACGTTCGCCAGCTCGTCCACCGAAGCGACGGCACGAGCCGGGTCATCGGTCATGATCCCGTCGACTCCCCAACCCAACAAACGTTTGATGTGAACCGGCTCGTTGACGGTCCAAACGTGAACCTCCAGATCGAGTCGATGCGCGGCCTCTATGAAGTTCACGGACGTTACTCGCCGCAGGCCGAAGTATTCCGGAACCTGCAGAGCTTCGCCCGGAGCCCGATACCCGTCAGCGGCGCCTCCCCTGAGCCATGCTAGGAACTCGCGGACTTCGGTCTTACTGAAACTAGTAGGAACATCTCCGTCCAGAGATCGAAACTCCTTTAGGTGCTGGTGTTCATGGGATGCCACCAGAACCCTCTCCGACGCTTGGCAGCCGCGGATGACCTCGAGGACCGCGGCGCCGATTCCCCTGCGCGTCTTCTTGATTTCGATGGTGAATCGCGCATTGGGAAACTCCTGCAAGACTTCTTCGAGCGTCGGGATCACCAAACCCTTTCCCCGATAGGGGTAAGAGCGGCCACGGTCCAGCGTAAACTCGTGCCCGGCATCCAGGCGGCGGATCCCCGCGAGCGTCAACTTCTCCACTCTGCCGCGGCGTCCGGTGGTTCGAGACACCGAGTTGTCGTGGATAACAACCACGTGCCCATCGGAGGTCAGGTGAACGTCCAGCTCCAGGTACGGGGCGCCAGCGGCTCCCGCGAGTCGAAAGGACTCGATAGTGTTCTCGGGGGCCAGCGCGCTGGCTCCACGATGAGCAAAGAGGCGCGGTGCGGGTCCGGAGAAGAAACCGTTTTTCTTCCTCGCGTCGATGACCAATCTAGATGTTCTCCTATTCGAATCCCGATAACGCTCAGGCTCCGATGGAGCGCGAGCCCGGGAAATGCGCTCCTTATTATCTGGAAGGTTCCCTCGATAAGTCAAAGACGGGAGCGGTCAGGAAGACACCCAATCGGCGATGGTCGTCATTGGCTGGATCGAGCTCGGCAGGACGAAAGCCGCTAGCCGACGTCACCGTCATGGACGCGAGCCCGTCCTCGAGCGACACCTGGACCCGTTTCGTCTCGAACGGACGGAGTGAGAACTGCAGTACCTTGTCCGGCTGTTCCAGTTCGACCCAGTTCTCCCTGCCTCCGTTCGCCAGGGACAAGAACACTTCGACGTCCCGGCGATCCTCCAAGACGAAATGTGCTCGCGCCCCAGCTCGAACCCAAAAGCCTCGAGGCTCGAAGAAGACGTTGTCGTCCAGAGAATGAAGGCGGAGCCCCCTCTCGAGCGCAAGAGACTTGAGTGCCGTCGCCGCCTTGCCGAAAAGCCTTTCCGGTCGCAGGCGAAAGTTTAGGCCCGCTGCGCCGCTACGAACGTGAAAACGGGCTAGTCCGACACCCGTTCGGAAGCCTTGCCCCAATCGGGAAGACTTGAAACAACCCTCGCCGTTACATAGCTGGACTTCTCCCGTCGCGTGCGAGCTCACCACGAACTCACCCGGCGGGAGACGGATCGGCGCAGTCTGCCAATGATCGATTTGCTCCCGTTGATCGCGACTGGACCTCGTCGCCTCCCGCAATGGCAGGTCCACGAGTCCGAGAACCTCCCCGTACTCGGCCGAGTGTACAGTCGGCAGCTTGACGAAACGATCCGCTTCCCGGCCCTGGAGTCCCCACAAGAGGTCCTCCATCCAACGGGCGGGCGCATTCTCCGGAGCTCGACCCGGCGAAATGAAGTCCACCAGGCATGTCGCGAACAGCAAGGGAAAAACGATGGGCGGCAACCGAAAACGCCCGGGTGAAAATTGTAGGCCAGCAACCAGGAGCAGAATCCCGGCACACACGAAAGCCAACGCAAACGACCGCGGGTCTGCCCGTACCAGCGATGGAAAGTAATGGGTCAGATCCCACGAAGCTCCGAGCGACTCCAAGAGCCGGCTGGTACCATCTCTCTGGTTGAGGTACAGGAACTTACCCGGGAACGACGCAGCGTAGGCGCCGAAGAGAACACTCACGATGAGAAGCGTTCGCACCCACGGTTGAATTCCGCGACGTGGCTCCCAACTCCATACCGCACCTGCCGCTACCGCCAGCAAAGGCAGCGCGGGAAACAAGAAGCGCGCCGGAGCCGAGCTGCCTCCCGACCACAAAGGATGCGCGGCCCCTGGAAGTGCCACCGCACCCAATGTCGCGAAGAGGAGCCAACCCGAGACCGGTTGGAGTCGAACGTAGCGTCCCATTGCTGCCACCGCGAAGATGTAGAAAGGCGACGAGACTAGAAGGCCGAACTCCTGATCGAAAAACAAACCCGCGAGCCCAAGGGGAATGCGTTCCCAGAAGATGCGCTGCGTGCCGTAGGAGGCAAGCGGGTTCGGGCTTCCCAGCAACATGTAACAAAACGTAATGAACCCTAGAAGAGCAACCGCCGTCCCGGCCACAATTGTCTTTCGGTTCTTCGGCCAGAGAATCAGAGAGCCCGCAAGGAACACCGCCGCAAGAGGAAAGAACTTGATATGAAAGAAGGGAAGCGATCCGAAAGCCAGTCCCCATCCCGCGGCACCCATCGAGGTCGGTGGCGCTGACGAGACCCAACGACGAAAAAGCGCGATCGCCAACGTTGCCACCGCCGACTCCGGATAGGCGGCGGTGGCTAGGAACAGAGTCGGCACGGTCACCCCGAAGCCGGCTGAGGCCAACAGTGCCGCCCCACGATCTTCGGTCAACTGCTCAACGGCTCGGAACAGCTCGCGAACGGCAAACGCCCCAAGAGCCGCCTCGGTCAAAAGCACACCCAACAACCCGAGCAGGGCGTACCCTGGGAATAGTAGAAGAGGCATGCCAATGCCGTGCACGGAGTGGGGCGTTCCATGAGCAAGATGGGGACCTATCTTGCCATCGTAGAACTCGCGGAAGCTTCCCTCCGCGTAGTCGTCCGCGACTCGCAGATCTTGATCGCGAAGCAAACTATGAACGATCAATAGATAGTGTGGTTCGTCACCGGTTAGACCCACTTCCGCTTGAGCGCGGTAGCCCACCAGGAGATAGACTCCGAGCGCGGCCACCGCGACTTGGTTCGCGGAGAAGGATGGCACGATCCCGAAGTGCTCAGCGGCTAGCCACAGGACCATCGCCAGGCTCCCCAACAGCAGCAGATCGAGGAGCGGCCCACAAAACACCGACAGGAAAGGCACTATGGACAGGGCGCCCGGCACGTATGCGAGGTTAGCGAGGCCGGGCAGCAAGAGGGGGTAGAGAATGTTCGCAGCTCCACGCCTGGCGAGATGACGACCGACGACGGCTCCCGCCAGCGCTCCGATCGCGAATGCAAAGAACCACCAACCCAGGGAAGGCAGCGACGCTACGACGGTAGGTCGCGTGATCGCTTCCGAGACGGGCACGCGAAGCGTCGATCGAAGGACTACCGCGGTGGCCGTCGAAGCCCCGGCGGCGGCGCCCAGAAGTTTTTCGAAAATTTGTTGGCGCAAGGCTAGTGCCGTTCCAGACGCTCCTCGAGCATCGATAGGCCAACGAGGGTCTTGGCATCCTTGAACTCGTGCCCGGCAACCATTTGAAGTGCTTCTTGGGGAGTGAAGAGACGAACCTCGATCCTTTCGTCTTCCTCTGGAAGAGGTGTCTTCTTTTCGAGCTCAGTGGCCCGGAAGAGATGCATCAGTTCATCGGTGAAGCCAGGCGCTGGGTAAAACTCGAGGAGTTTCTCCAACCGGTGAGGGAAATACCCGGTCTCTTCCACCAACTCGCGGCGGGCGGTTTCCTCTGCCGACTCACCGGCATCGATATGACCGGCGGGCAATTCCCACAAGAAGGAGTCGACCGCGTAGCGATACTGCCGTACGAAAACTAGACGACCGTCGGGAACGATAGGTAGGATGACTGCCGAGCCGGCGTGGCGTACCACCTCCCGCTCGACCTCCACGCCCCCAGGTTCAGAGACTCGATCCACTTCGAGAGTAAGGATGCGCCCGCGGTAAGCGACTCGGTGATGCAACCGCTTCGCGAGCTCCCTTGCACACATGCGGCGATTCTAGCACGGTGCTAGGCGTCGGGTTGGGAGGGGATAGGGCGTAGGGGGGCTCGGACGGCCGGGTATAGAGCTAGGGCTCCACTCCGACCGGAGGAACCGCATAGTAGCCGGTGCGCGTACGCACGACGAGGTCGCGCTTGTCCTTGATGCGAACTTCGATCGGCCTCCAGAGCCCGTCTTGGGTTGGGTTCTGGGGAACGTAGGCCAAGCGGTACTGGCTATGGAGCTCGTCTTGGATGCGATCGAAGGAATCGTCGAGCTCGCCAATGCCTTTCGGAAAGAAGGCCGAACCGCCCGTGTCCTTGGACAATCTCTTGAGGAAACCTTTGTTGACACCGCCGCCACCGAAACCACGACGCCCTTGAAATCCTACCGAATAGATCGTCACTTCCGAGAATTTGGCTCCTTCGATGGCATCGTCCTTGGTCGCTTCGCTCCCCACTCCGATCGACCGCGAATCGTCACCGTCGGTAAAGACTAGCAGCGCCTTTCGCCCTTCCACCGACTCCAGCTTGAAAATGGAAAGCAGGATCGCGTCGTAGAGCGCCGTCCATCCGGAAGGATAGAGCGACTGAATCGTGGCCACCAATCGATCGACGTCATCCGTGAAATACGTGCTGAACCGGACTCGTTCATTGAAGTCTCCGATGATCGCCTGGTCGCCTTCCCAAAGCTTGCCGACGAAATTACCGGCCGCTTCCTTGACGCCTTCCACGCTGGGGCGGATGCTAGTCGACGCGTCGAGCAGCAGGAGTACGGTAACTGGTGTGACCTCAGGATTGAAAAAACTGATCTCCTGAAGGACGCTGTTTTCGTAAACCTCGAAGTCCGCTTCGGTGAGGCCGGGGATGAAACGCCCATTCTTGTCGGTGACGACGACGTTGAGATTCACCGCCGCCACGCCAACCTTGAACTGAAACCGGTCTCCGTCCGTTTGCTCCTGAGGGAGTGCGGTTCCGGCAGGCACCAAAACGACCCCGCCTAGAAGAGCCAAAGTGATGATGATTCGCCACATGTTGTGTTCCTCGTTAGCTCCAGTTCGATCGAGATTCTCGCCTTCATCAACGGCTCGGGGGGGCAATCAACAGAGCCAAGCGTCCAGTTAAGACCTTTGGGATTGTAGCACAAGGAGGAGTTGCCCCCAAGGCGCCTTCCCAGCACCAGGCGGTTTGTTCGCCCAGGCCGTTTTGGCTAAACTCCTAGACAATGGATAGACGCGTCTTCACGGTGCTGGAAGCCAACGAGTTGATCCCTTTCCTTACCGAGCGATTGTGCCAGATCCGCTCGATCTACCAGGGACTGAAGAGCAACGTAGAAAACTATACCCCCAACCTTCAAGACGTCATCGTTCGCGGAGGCATCCCTGTGGACACCGCCTATATGCACTTGGTCGGACGGATCCAAGGAATCACATCGGAGATCTGTTCTCAAGGATGTCAGCTCAAAGATCTCGAGAGTGGTCTCATCGATTTCCCCACGGTTTGGGAAGGCCGCGAGGTCTACCTCTGCTGGAAGCTCGGCGAGCAAGAAGTGAGCTTTTGGCACGAAGTGGACGCTGGTTTTACCGGCCGGCAACCGTTGCAGAACGATTCACCCCTCTAGGACGGCTCCCGTTCTGCTTCCTCGGGTGGCGTTAACTCCAGTTCCACTGTCGTCGTCGTACCCGTCTCAATGACCACCGGCACTTCGGATTCACCCAACCACTCGTGCCAAGTCCTGAGCCGATATTCTCCTGCAGGAACATCTCCGATAAGATAGGCTCCATCTGCCGTGGTCAGTGCATAGTAGGGATGTTCTTGCACTACGATAAAGCCACTCATCCACGTGTGGCCGGCATCGCACTTCAAACTCACCAATCCAGGATCGTCGAGCCTCCGACGTATTCGAAATCCCTGGACAGGTAGGGCTAGGTTAAAGATCGTTGCGCTGCCGTTCATGTAGGCGTGCACGTTGTGGAGGATCGGATCGCTGTTGTAGATATCGACAGAAGTTCCCGGGGGGACAACTTGGATGTGGGGTAGGTACACGCATTTCCTCTGGTCGAGCTTCGCCGGCTCTCGTAATTTCGGCATTTCCTTTCCCCGAACTGCGCCCACCAAAGAAACCACCACGTTGGCGATGGTGTTGTCCTTGCCCAACTCTAGAGATAGATCCGGAGTATGTTCACCGCACACGGCTTGATCTTTAAGCACCGGTTTCTCGGCTAGCGGTGGGAGAGAAGCCGACAGACGAACAGTACCCGCGACCGCACCACCGTCATCGACGGTGATGGCTTCATAAGCCGGAGGCTGGGCGCTTTCGTTCTCGCGCGGTGAGCCGGCATCTGCGAGCGCATCGTCTCGCGATTCCGGAGCGTCTCGGCGTTCCCCTCCTGAGCAGACGAGTAGAGAGCAAGCCATGAAAGCTAGCGTCGGAACGTGATGGCTGTAGAATCTCATGCCCCTCACACTACCTCTCCCTTCCGCCTTCGCCAAAGCTTCGGCGGACACGCCGAAGTCCAATGAGCAGAGGCGGACGGAGGCGGGCTGGGAGAGGATAGGGTGAGGGAAACTCAACTGTCAAACGAGGTATACTCCCCGCAGACCTGATATGCCTTTCGCCTACTACCAGAGGCTCAGCGCTCATCAGAAGAACACCTACCGCAAGAGCGACGGTATCGAACAGGTAGAGCTAGAGTCGACGAAAGACTTCGAGACACTGGTTGACGCCCTCGCACGCTCCCTCCAAGCAGAAAACCAACCCACCACCCAGCGGGCGGCGCAGGCGCTGCTGTCACGCCTTACCGAGTCGCTTGGCGTTTCCCCACTCAGGGTCAAAGTGCTCCGGCGACGACCGTCCTGGGATACCGGTGAGCTACATGGTCTATATGAACCGGGCGAAAACGGCGTCAACCGAATCTCGGTCTGGATGCGAACTGCTCAGCGTGCCCAGGTTGTGAAGTTCAAGACATTCCTTCGAACGCTTCTGCACGAGCTCTGTCACCATCTCGACTACGAGCAACTCGGGCTCGAGGAGTCCTTTCATACCGAAGGGTTCTACAAACGCGAGTCGAGTCTCCTTCGACAGCTCTACGCCGCGCAGCTAAGCCAGACGACGCGTTCGGTTCCGAAACGGCGGAGTCAAGCCCATTCTTAGTTGAAACTCTCCACGGCTCACGTTTAAGCGACCTTCTTCTTCGATACGGTTGACGTCTTCGCCTCGATCTTCAGTTCCCGCTTGAGAGCTTCGCGAAGCTTGGGAAGATGGCGGTAGCCCACCACCTTCCTCAAGCGCGGTTCGATGTCTACGAGCGCCGTTGCCAACCAGCGCTGGCGTTGGCTCGAGTTCTTCCAGTGGTCGACCTTCGCGCAGCGTTCCTCGACGAGAGCATTGACGGACTCAAGGCAGTTCGTCGTCTTGAACGAACGGCCCAGCACCGCGTGCACGCCGAGTCGATGCAACGTCAGCGTCTCCTCGAGGCCTTCCTCCAGGCTGCCAGCTGCGGATTGGTTCCGCTCTTCTAACTCACCGTGGAGTTGCTCGAGCGCAGTGAGGGCCTCTTCGTACTCCGGCCTGTTGTAGGCCCACTGGAGCCGCTTGCGCCATGACGCCTGCTCGCCCTTGGACAGGTAGCTCAC
Source organism: Candidatus Marinacidobacterales bacterium (assembly GCA_965219415.1). Classification (GTDB taxonomy): domain Bacteria; phylum Acidobacteriota; class Vicinamibacteria; order Marinacidobacterales; family DATDRI01; genus CBDCNP01. The sequence continues at coordinate 2,435,478 of CBDCNP010000002.1, read as the reverse complement.
TACGTTTTCACGTTTGTGCCACTGGCAGCGTTGTATCAGGGCCCGCTTACGGAATGCCTTCTTGACTGCCGCTTGGAGACCCTTGCCGCCGTCGATGATCACCAGCAGACCCTGGGAGATATCGAGTCCCCGCTTGAGCAGTGAACGCAGGAACGGCGTCAACACCTGCGCGTTCTCCGTGTCCGTCTCCACGAAGCCCAAGAAGCGTTTTTCCCCGCAAAGCGTGATGGCCAGAGCCACGACCATCGTTGCCTCGGCGAATGTCTTCCCATCCAGAAACAGCGCCACCACATCCTCGCCGGTCAGATCCCGTTCCTGCATCTCCCGCAGCTTCGCAGCGCTCGCTTGCACGAACCCTCGGGACACCGTTGAGCTCGACAGCCCGATGGCGCCCGGAATCGCTTCCGCTGCCGCCTCGTAGTTGCGACAAGAGATTCCGTAGAGAACTCGTTTCAGCAGAAGATCATTCACCTCACCGCCGTGGCTCGCCGCCTCGTAGCAGCGAAGCGGAATCTCTCCTCCCTCGATGCTCCGAACCCGTGGCACACGGATCGGTACCCGCTGGCCGCCAAGCCCTACCGTGCCCGGGTTGCTTCCGGGACGGCGACCGCGCTCCAGCTCGTCCTTGCGAGAGTATCGCTCTCCCGCCAACGCCTTCACTTCGTCGTCGAGCAACTCGTGAACGTGCATTAGACCAAGGGGGACCAACCAACGGATCATCTCTACCTTGGCGTCCAGCGCGAGTTCCCCGTAATCCTCGTGCCTCACCATCTCGACCTCACCCAAACGACGCGACTTCTTGCGTTTCTTGACCGAACGCAGCAGACTTCCCATCTCGGCTCCTTTCTTCGCGGCTTGATTTTGTTTTGTCCAACGCCATCAAACCACGGGGTTTGGAGCCGTTTCAATTCCCAACTAAGATTGGCACACTTTCAAACGGCGCGCTGTGGACTCTTAGTTGCTTTGTCTCGAGGTTTCTGTATACTGAGCTGCTTTGAGGACGGGTTACCCCAATCCCACAGCTAAACGCGTGGGATTGCCCGCCGCAGTCACACCGAACACGCTGACGGAGGCGGGCCACCCTAGGGCGAGTGCCCGTCCCATAGACCAAATGGCACTCTACTGGAGGAACTGAATGATCAAGCAAGTTCTCGCTGTCTTTTTTACGTTAGCACTCGTAGGTTGTGGAGGTGGCGAAGAAGCCCCGAGTTCGGCTCCCGCAAAGAGCTCGACGCCCGCTCCGCCGCCGGTGGACCCGGCAACCGCTGGCTCCATCACTGGAAAAGCAGTCCTAGAGGGCGATGCCCCGGAGCAGAAAGCTATCCAGATGGGCGCCGACCCGGTGTGCGCGAAAATGCACACTTCGCCGGTGCAGACTGAATTCGTCGTCGCTAATGCGGACGGCACACTAGCAAATGTGTTCGTTTATGTGAAGGACGGGCTCGGTGGACGCAAGTTCCCCACACCTAGTGAGGCGGTAGTGCTCGACCAAAACGGTTGTACCTACCACCCGCACGTTTTTGGAATCATGGTTGGCCAAGACTTGAACGTCGTGAATAGCGATGACACGCTCCACAACATCCACGCCATGCCTGAAAAGAACCCACAGTTCAACATCGGACAACCGATTAAGGGGCTCACCACCAAGAAGACATTCGAGAAAACCGAGGTCATGGTGCCTTTCAAGTGCGACGTCCACAAATGGATGAACTCGTACGCCGGCGTGTTGGACCATCCCTACTTCGGCGTCACCGGCACCACCGGCTCGTTCGAGATTGGAAATCTTCCTCCCGGCGACTATGTCGTCGAAGCGTGGCACGAGAAACTGGGCTCCCAGACTCAGAACGTGACGGTCGGTGAGAAGGAGAGCAAGGAAATCTCCTTTTCCTTCAAAGCCTCCGAGTAATCTCGGACGCGCCTTTCTAGACCCGAAGAGGCGCGGCGAGCGCCGCCGCGTCTCTTCAGAAATCTCCTTTTCTGGTTACTAATGTCCCGCTCGCAAAGAGCCGATCGATCTGACCACGCCAACCGGCGACGCTGGCTGCATCGCTTCGCGATCCTAACCGCCTCATGCACGTGGATGCTCATCTGGGCCGGCGGATTGGTAACGAGTACCGGCTCCGGGCTTGCCGTCCCTGACTGGCCCCTTTCCTACGGCATGCTCATGCCTCCGATGGTGGGTGGGATCCTCTACGAGCATGGCCACCGCATGGTGGCTACGTTGGTCGGTTTGTTGACGACGATCCTGGCGATCTGGCTGTGGCGTTCCGAGCCGCGCCGGTGGGTGCGACGACTAGGGGCGGCGGCACTGGCAATGGTCATCACTCAGGGACTACTGGGTGGGATTACAGTCATTTTTCTTCTCCCCACGCCGATCTCGATCACGCACGCGACGTTGGCGCAGACGTTTTTCTGTGTCGTCGTCCTTCTCGCCTTCGCGACGTCTAAGGAATGGGAAAGCGCGGCGGGCATGACGGAGCGAGCCCATCCGTCACTTCGAACCGTTGCACTGATCGCAACGGGAGTCATCTACGTCCAACTCATCCTGGGTGCGACGGTGCGGCACACCGGAGCCGCGCTCGCGATTCCGGACTTCCCGCTAGTCTTCGGAGGCTTGGCGCCGCCGCTCGATACCGCACCGGTGGCTACTCATTTTGCTCACCGGGTGTTTGCTCTGGTCGTCGTGGGGGCCTTGGGTTGGCTAGTGAGTCGTATTTGGCGTGAGCATTCGAGCGAACCCCGATTCACTCGCCCGGCGATACTGCTCTCTTGCCTCGTCGTCGTTCAGGTGCTCCTAGGAGGGACGATCGTCTGGACCTCTCGAGCGGTCTTCCCGGCAACGGCTCACGTAGCGACGGGGGCGCTGCTCTTGGCCACCTCGTGGCTGTTGACGCTGCGGGCGTTCCTACACCTCGCACCGGTAGCCACATCCTCGATGGGCTCGATGTCCGTGGCGGAGAACCGGGGTCTGTCATAGACGCTTCCATCCTCCCCAGCGTCAATGCGGCCCTGAATGGGACGGCCGCCTGCTTCCTAGCGGCGGGTTACTTTTTCATCCGCCGGAAGAACATCCGCGCGCACCAGGTGTCCATGGTCGCGGCCTTCCTTACCTCGAGCCTCTTTCTCGCGTCCTACCTCTACTACCACTACCAAGTGGGCTCGGTAGCTTTCACCGGACAGGGTTGGGTGCGTCCGGTCTATTTCGCCCTTCTGATTTCGCATATCGCGCTAGCGGCCGTCATCCTCCCACTGGCCCTGATGACCCTTTATCGAGCAGTGAAAGGTCAGTTCGAGCTCCATCGACGGATCGCTCGGTGGACACTTCCCATTTGGCTATACGTGTCCGTGACCGGCGTGACGATTTATTGGATGCTTTACTGGCTCTAAGCCTGCCCGACGAAGCCCAAGTCGTGCTTTACGCGGTGGGCGAAGTCGGGCCTTCCGCTTGAGATTTTTTTCGGGAAAGCCAGATCGCTGCGGCGAGCGTTCCGAAGACGAGATAAGGGAAAGGAAGGAGGAAAAGAATGGCGTTGTTGAACCCTCCCTGCAACTGCCGGCCCTCGGGGGACTCGCTGAGGGCGGTGCGGCACATGGCGCACTGGGCGGCCAACGGCCCCGCCGCCAGAAGGACCACCAGGCCCACCACGGCCAGCATGACGGCGATACGTTTGGTTAGAGACATCGCTCTCTAATGGCCGGGCGGATACAACAGGTGCTGGAAGACGTTCGATCCATCGTATGCCGGTAGGGCAAACATCAGGGAACCCGTGAGAAAGAGACCGACGAGAACGATAACAGCAAGCCCCGCCTTCTCCAAGCGCATGTGCATGAAGTAGTAGATGATCAACGATGCCTTGGCGGCCGCTCCGAGCATTAACAAAGAGGCTTTTGCCAAATAACTCAGATCCGCGTCGCCTATGAAGATCATCACGAAGGTCAGGACCAGCAAGACCCCCCAGACGATCCAATAGATCCCGTATCCATGTGACTCTGTTGTCATCCTTTTCTCTCCCCGCGCGTCAGATCAGATAGAAGAAGGCGAAAATGAAGACCCAAACCAGGTCGACGAAGTGCCAATACAAACCCGCAATCTCGACACCCTCCGCGGAGTAACGCCCCATCGCGGAACGGATACCCACAACCAACAGAATCGTCACGCCAGTGACGACGTGCATTCCGTGGAACCCGGTGATAATGAAGAAAGAGGCACCGAACTGAGGGATTCCCCACGGGTTGCTGGTCAGCCGTGCCCCTTCGTGGATGACGGTAGACCACTCGTAGGCCTGCATTCCCAAGAAGCTCAGGCCTCCTACGATGGTCAGCCAAACGTACAAAGTGACGTGGGACTTTCTTCCCGCTTGAGCCCCACCCACCGCAGACGCCATGAAGAGACTGCTGGTTATCAGGGTGAAGGTCATCAAGGCAATGAAGTTCATGTGAAATACTTCAGCCTGATCAGGCCAGCTACCGTTCGCCACCCGCATTACCCCGTATCCCACCAGCAAGCCTCCAAAAAGCAGGCCGTCCGTCACGATGAAGATCCACATCATCAGCTTTTGCCAGCTGGTGGCGAATGGAGCGACGCCGCCCCCCCAGACCGATTCGGCGGTCTGGCTAGCTGCGCTTTGGTTCATCTTGCCTCCTTGACCATTCCCGGTCCTAGATCACGAACAAAACTACGAACAGATAGATCCAGACCGCATCCACAAAGTGCCAGTACGTCGCGCATAAAGCCGGGGCGCTCGAAATCCCCGGCGCCAGCTTGTAACGCCACGACTGAACCAGCACGTAGAGCAACGCCGCAATCCCTCCCAGTACGTGTACTGCATGGACCGCGGTGAACACATAAAAGAACGAGCTGTGCGGGTGACTCTGGAGAAAGATTCCCTGATCGGCGAGCTGCTGCCACGCCAGCAGCTGTCCACAGATGAACGACACGCCGAGGACGAACGTCGCCGCCATCCACTTTCGGGAGGCCAGCGGTTTCCAGTCCTGGAAGTAGCGACGCGCCAGTTCCATGGTGACGCTGCTCGCAAGCAGCACTGCGGTGCTCACCCACAACACCGATGGTATTTGAAGGGGAGCCCAATCCGATCCGGCACGCCGTACGAGATAAGCACTCGTGAAGGCCGCAAAGAGCATTGTGACCGAGCCCAAGAAGACCCAGAGTCCCAGACGCGCCGTGTCGAACGGAGGCGAGCCTTCGCGCCCTCTTCCATCGCCGAAATCACCGGCGTCTGCGCCGATGCCAATGCCGCCTCCTCCCGCCTTGGCAACCGGTTTGGTCAATACGTCAGGCATCTTCAGAAGCTCCGCTTGTCGAGAACGAGCAACGTCAGCAGCACCGGCATGTAGACAAGAGTGGCTGCCATCAGTTGGATAGCCAATCTACGCGAGCGCCCCGCGCCGAAACGAATAGCGTAACCAAGTAGGACGAGACCCATGACGAGCGCGCCGACCAAGTAGCTCGACCCCGCGACTCCGGTGGCCGAGGGCAAAACGCTGACCGCTATCAAGGCCAGACAAAAAGCGATCATCTGCGCCCGTGTACTGATGCCTCTGGCATCGACCAAAGGCAGCACCCGATGCCCGACCCGAGCGTAGTCCTCCCTATAGGTCGATGCGATGGCCCAGGTGTGGGGGAATTGCCAAAGAAAAAGGATCCCGAAGAGGATCCACGCCGGCTGCCCGAGTCCGTTCGTTACCGCACTCCAACCCATCAAAGTGGGAATGGCGCCGGAGAGGGCCCCCGCAAATGTCGACCAGTGCGTCACCCGCTTGAGGGGCGTGTAGACGAAGACGTAAACAACCAATGCCAGCACCGCCAGCGTAGCGGTGAGGACGTTCGTGGACCACAGGAGAGTGCCCAACCCCGCAGCCGACATCAAGCTTGCCGCCACCGTGGCCTCCCGTACGCTCATCCGGCCGGCGGGCAGCGGTCGTCGAGCGGTCCGTTCCATGAGTCGGTCTTGATCGCGCTCGGCGACTTCGTTGTAGGCATTCGCCCCGGCAATAACGAGCAGCGCACCCACCCCGAAGAGACTCAGCTTCGCGAAGTTGGGTGATGCCCCCGAGGCAAGCCAAAATCCGACGAGACCCGAGGAAAGCACCAACAGGGACAGCCTCGCCTTCGAGAGGACGAAATAGTCGCCCAGCTTCTGTGCGATGGCGCCGAGGACACCCTGCTCGTGAGTGCGTTCGGTCGCTTCGAGCTCGACGGCTTCTCTCACGCGCTAACCCTTGGTCTCCGCTTTGACCGGAGCCGCCCACTGCGGTACGTGGTCTTCCTTCGCCCCGGGCACGTTGTACTCATAGGGCCCGCGGTGGACCTCGGGTATGTCGCCTTCCCAATTGCCGTGCCCGGGTGGTACCGGCGTCGACCACTCGATAGTGTTACTTTCCCAAGGATTGGCCTCGGCCTTCTTGCCCTTGTAGATGCTCAGGAAAAAGTTTGCCAAGAAAATCAGCTGGGCGGCTCCGAGGATGAAGGCGCTGATGGTGATAAAGGTGTTTACCGGTTGCAGCGGTTGTAGATACTGATAGACGTTCGGGTCATAAATGCGCCGTATCATCCCCGAGATTCCTAGGTAGTGCATTGGGAAAAAGGTTCCGTAGTACGTGATGAACGTGAGCCAGAAGTGCACCTTCCCCCACTTTTCGCTCATATGCCGGCCGTACATCTTCGGGTACCAAAAGTAGGTCGCGGCGAGTGCTCCGAAGAGTCCCGCACCGGCCATGATGAAGTGGAAGTGGGCCACCACGAAGTAAGTATCGTGTAGCTGAATGTCGACGGCGTTCGTGCCCAGGAAGACGCCTGTAAGGCCACCGGTCACGAAGAGTGACACAATGGCCAGCGCGAAGAGCATGGGTGTGCTGAAACGTATCCTCGCCTTCCACAACGTGGCCAGCCAATTGAAGACCTTGACCGCGGATGGGATGGCAATCGCCAGCGTGGTCGTCACGAACACACTTCCCAGGAACGGGCTCATGCCGCTCAAGAACATGTGATGCCCCCAAACCAAGAAGCTCAAGGTGGCGATGGAGATCATGGCGTAGACCATCGATCGATAGCCGAAGATGGGGCGTCGGGCGCCGGCGGCCAGAATGTCCGAGGTGAATCCCAAAGCCGGGAGCATGATGATGTACACCTCGGGATGGCCTAGAAACCAAAAAAGGTGCTGCCAGAGCAACGGTGTCCCCCCCTGGTTGGGCAACAGTTGATCGGCGACATACATTCCGGCGGGAAGGAAAAAGCTCGTGCCGGCGTGGCGGTCGAAGAGAAGCAGTATACCGCCCGCCGCCAAAGCTGGAAAAGATAGCAATCCCAAAACGCCCACGAGAAACTGGGCCCATGTTGTCAACGGAAGCCGCAACATCGACAGGCCCTTGGTCCTCAAGTTGAGGATCGTGACCACGAAGTTGAGCCCGCCCATTGTGAAAGCGGCGATAAAGAACACCATACCGACGATCCACAGTGTCTGGCCGAGTTGAGAGCCCGGTATGGCGGCTTTCACAGCGCTCAAGGGCGGGTAGGCGGTCCACCCGGATGCGGCGGCGCCTCCGGTCACAAAGAAAGAAACAATAATGATGAGGGCCCCCGGCACAACGGTCCAGAACGAGAGCATGTTCAGAAAGGGGAAGGCCATGTCCCGGGCACCGATCTGGAGTGGGATGAGAAGGTTCCCGAATCCACTCACCGGAGCCAGCGACAGAACGAAGAAGACCATGATGGTGCCATGCATGGTGAAGAGCGAGACATAGAACTCCGGGGTCATCACGCCGCTCGCCATTCCGACGGGCATGAGACTGCCGAGGATCGGCCATTGCGTTCCCGGCCAACCGAGCTGGAGGCGGATCAACATGGCCAGTAAGCCCCCGATCACGGCCATGGACATCGCGAGGATCAAGTACTGCTTGCCGATCATCTTGTGATCGAAGCTAAAGACGTACTTACTTATGAAGCTCTGGGGCTCATGGTCATGAGCGTCGCTCATGTTCTATCTCCTTCTATTAATGCGCACGGGGCCCCACCGCCGCCTGGCTAGCCCCGGTCAAAGCAACCCGTAATTTGGCGGCCGACACGGGCCGCCCACGCTCGGCGCTCGCGCCTAAAAACCCGGCCAGATTCCCTTGAGCACTTCTTCTCAATTACTCAATTCCTCCTGGCCGGCGGCCCTTACGGGCCGCTTAAATATCCTCGCGGGGCCCCACCCCCACGCGCGGCTCAAGTGCAGGGGCCTATCTCAGGTTGCTCGGTCAGCCAATTCTCGTAGTCGCCTTGCTCCATCACCGTCAGGAACCCGCGCATGCGGTAGTGGCCCAACCCACACAGTTCCGCACAGGCGATCTCGAAGTCACCCACCTTGGTGGGGACGAACCAGGTGATGATGCTCATCCCTGGCTGGAGGTCTTGCTTGACACGGTGTTGGGGCAAAAAGAAACTGTGTTGCATGTCCTTGGATCGAAGGTGTAGGACCGCTGGACGATCGACGGGAAGCGCGAGCTGGTTCGTTAAACAGAAGTCGTCGGCGGAAGCCGGGTCGTCGGGGTCGACACCCAGGAGATTCTCGAGCGAAATCAGCTCCGGGCGGCGGCGGCCGAAGACGCCGTCGGGCCCTGCGTAGCGCATGTCCCATTGGAATTGCGCGCCGGTTACCTCGACCTCGATCGCATCATCGGGAGGTGGGGAATAGACTCCGTTCCACAATCTGAGCCCCACCAAGACGATCGGGATCAGGATGGCTGCGGTTCCGATGGTCCACGCGACCTCCATCTTGTGGCTCTCTTGCCAGTCGCTTCCTTCCGCACCAGGCAGATCGGAGAACTTCCAAATGTAGTATCCGAGCAGGCACTGGACGATAACGTACGCCACCCCGGTGATGCCAAGAATCACGTAGTACAGATTGTCCAACCCGACTCGGTCGGAGGCCAGTTCCGGCACGCCCCATTTGAAAAAGAATGCCACCGACACGCCCACGATGAGCCAGATGACACTCGCCATCGCGAGCCCTACGGTCGATTGATTGGAATTAGATGCCATGCGATGACCTCGTCTGTTTGGACACCAAAATTAGCGGCGTTTGGCGTCTTTATCGGCCATACCGCGACAGGTAGATGGCAACCGCCTCCATCTGCTTCATGGGATCGCCATCCAGATACTCAGGAACCGGAGTAAGAATATTTCCCTCGTCATCGACGGGCCAAAACTGCGGCATTTGCGTTCCGGGCGCTATCGTCTGTGGGTCGGCCATCCATTTCACGACCCACTCGGGCCGCAGTCTTTCCGGCGCGAGCCGAAAACTGGGCGCCAACTGAGACGCGGACATCGTCCCTACCGCGGAGGGGATGTGACATTGCTCGCAGCGTAGGCGGGCCAGCAGCTCGCGACCTTGGGACAGCATCACCGGATCCACCGATTGATCCTCGGTCTCATAAGGATCCGCGTCTTCCATCGCCATGAAGCCGCGCACTAATGTATTTGCTTGTTCATCGTTGAACTCGAACGTCGGCATGCGGGCGTTGAGCCAGAAGCGAACCGTGGAGGGCTCTTTAAGGAAATGGAAGAGCCAGTTGCCTTGTGTCTTGAGTCCCTGGGTGTTCAGATTGGGCGGGCGCATTCCTTCATCTTCGATGGTGTCGTAGATGGCACCCCCCTCGCCGTCGATGATGTGGCACCCCTTGCAGTTGTACTCGTGGATAAGGCGGCGACCCCGCTCCGCGACCGCCTCGTTGGCATCGAGCCTCTTGACGGCTTCCAAGGGAAACTCGTCGCGCACCTGCGCGAGCACGCTCATCGCGATGTCTCTCACCTGCTCGTCGCTGAAACCGAAGTTGCCCATGCGCAGTTTTTCTTGCGGAGCCTTGACCTTTCCTCGATCGAAACTGCGCGGCACTTTCAATTTCTGTTCTAGCCATGCGCGTCGCGTATGGTCGATGTGGATGTATCCAAAGTCTAGCCGGGTCACCATCTTGGAGCCCCAGTCGGACAAATCGACGCCGATCTTCTGGGCGTTCTCGAACCCGCCGATGTCGTGGCATCCGAAGCAGCCGTAACGACGAATGAGGCTTTCCCCGGAAAAGGTAAGCTTCTCTTTCTCGGACATCCCGCCCAATCGTTCCTGGGCCACCTGGTCTGGCAGTTTCGTCCGCAAGAACTCCAGAGTGACCTCGTCGAGTGCAGCGGCGTCCGGCGCGGGGACTGGCAATTGCTCGAACTCGGGGTTCTTGAGCGATAACAAGTAGGCACTAATGTCGCCAGCTTCCCGATCCGTCAACCGGAGATTGGGCATGAAGGTCTCGGGCCAATAGTGTTTGGGGTTCTTGAGCCAATTGAACAAGAACTTCCCATTGACCTTGCTTCCCAGTCCGGCCAGGCTCGGCCCGTGACGACGCAGCAGTGAAACATCTGCCGCTTCGGACTCATCCGTGATGTGACAACCAAGACAACCGACGGACTCGACGAGTTGCTGTCCACGATCGGCGCTTCCGGCGGGTACGGGTCGCGGGTAGTCGATCGACTCCGCCTTGTCGAAGAGGTAGGCAACGATAGCGGCCACTTCGGTGTTATTGCGGGCGCCGACATCGGCGTCCAGATTGTTGTCCAGATCCCAAAAACGTGGCATGAACGTCGACGGCTTGAAGCTCTTGGGATTCTTGACCCACCGCGCCGCCCACTCGGGTGTCGTCTTGGACACTACGTGCGCGAGGTTGGGACCTACCTTGCGGCGATCCTCGAACCCACGGGTGTTGTGACAACCCCAGCAGCCCGCCTTCTCGTAGAGATCACGACCTCGATTGAACGAGTCGGCCTTGGGGACGTGGACGGTACTCGTATGGCACTTGAGGCATCCCGACTCGGAAAAATCCGCCGGGTACATCGGCTTGTCCCAGTAATGGTCCGCCTCCCAATCGTACTTTTCCTCCCACTCGACCTTCTGGACGTCGTCCCGTGGAGTATGGGTTACGCGGCCGAACGCCGCCGCACGGCCACGACCGTTGTGACACCCGGTACAACCAAAACCATCGAGTGGGTGGGGTGACTCTCGGTTCACGTAGAGATCCAGGTTCGGGTGAGTACGGTAGGGTTGTGGCGCGTCCGCATAGTCCGGGTTGTCGATCCCGAGATGGCAGGTCATGCACCGATCCACCCTCGGTACTTGGATGAAGTTCAGATCTTCGGTCACGTTCTTGACCAAGACCTGCTTGATCTCGATCGAAGGGTCGATGAAGTCGACGATGGGGAGGTTCCGGAAAACGTTGGGAAAGTTGACCGCGATGGTATCCATCTTGCGATTGAGGAGATCGATACGCTCGGTGAGCGATTTCCGCTCGCCTTCTATCCGAGTCCGTTCGGCTCGAGTCTCACGGAGCTCTTTGTCCGCGATCTCGAGCTCGTAGTCCAAGGCGATCCGTTTTTCGCGGGCGGTCAAAAATTCGTCTTTCAGCGCCTCGAATTCTCCCTGGCTCACACCCTTCCCGGCCGGCGCGTGCTCGCCCTCCTCGTAGTAAAACTTCTTGGAGTCGTACACGGACTTGAGCTCTCGTTCCGTGATATCGACCAGGTACCTCTCGTCCGCCATCTCCTTGCGCTTCGCCTCGAGCTCGTCCACTCCCTCTTTGTTTCGAAAAAGCGCGTCGTTGGCAGCCTGCAACTCTTCCTCGAGCGCTTGCAGCTTGTCTTGATCCAAGGCGGCCTGCGCCTCATCGAACTGAGACCGGGTCGTCTCGCGCTCCAGCTTCGAAAACGTTCGTTGGTAGCCCTTCCACTCCCGCGAATAGTCATGCCAGATCATCCACACGGTTGTAATGAAGAGCGCAATACTAGTGATAGCGAAGACGACGTTCAGTCCACTGATATCGTGCGCGTGTCCGGGAGCTTCTTTACCCACGATTCTCCTACTCTTCCCTCATTGGCCCTAGATGTTGAAAAAGACTTCGGGGAATGCCACGATGTACTTCAGATTGAACGCCCACCTCAGATACATCTTGATGGGCAAACTCACCATGAGGAGGAACAGCAACACTCCCACGTAGAAGCGAGTCGGTCCCATCTTCTCGTAGTACTTGTTGAGGCTCATCCAGCGCAGCCAACGCGGCAGTTTGTCGCTCGGCTGGGCCAGGAGAACCGGGAGCACGAAGAGGTAGAAGAGGGTCACCAGAATCCCCCAGATCTCGCGGATGAAGGGGTTTCCTGGCAGGGGCCGACTGAGCAGCTTCACCCAGAAGAAATCGGAAACGTTCACGTTCAGCAGCGGCTCGACTCGGTGCAGATCCCAATATTCGTACGGACCGAAGAAGTTCCAGTTGGGGCCTCTTAGAAACGTGCCCGAGACGACCATCAGAGTCCAAAGAACCAAGAACCCGAACAGGAAGAGCGTGATCTCCGCCCTTCGTTCCTTCCAAGTGAAGTAGCCGTTCCCTTTCGGGTTGGTATCAATAAAGGGGATCGCCATCAATCCGATGATGATCAGAGTCGGGTAGACGACTCCTGCCAACCACGGATCGAAGTAAACCAGCATCTCCTGAAGGCCCAAGAAGTACCAAGGTGCTTTCGATGGGTTGGGGGAGTCAGCAGGGTTCGCCGGCTGCTCGATGGGAGCCAATAGGAAGATCGACCACACGACGAGGACGATGCTGACGATGACCAGGCAGATGAGCTCGGTGTAGACGAGGTCGGGCCATACCCAGACCTTCTCCGCCTGCTCCTTTTCGAGGGGCTCTGCGCCACCAGCGATGCGCTTGTCGTTCTCGACGCCCTGGTACATCGCAAACCAGGTGAAGAAACCCACCAGGAACAACATCGCCGAAATCGGGACGTTGTCGGGCTTGGCGACGATGAGCCAGAAGTTAGGATCGAAGAGGCTGAGAATGAAAAACACCAGCGACGCGACGAGGGCGATGAGACCCGCCTTCTTGCTCCACACTTTCGTGTAGTAGAGAGAAAGTCCGAAGCCGATGATCGTGAGCGTGAAGAGTACAGTCGGCCCAGAGATGTAATTGATGAAACCCTTGATTTCCGACATGATGTCTAGTTCCATGAGCTCAGCCTAAGGGCTCCCGATTAGCCACGTCGGTCAAACGAGGTCCTGAGACCCTCATGACCTACATGGGTCCGGATATGCCTCCGTCCTTACGGACCCGCCAAAAATGAACCGCCATTAAGAACGCCGCAGCGAGTGGCAAGCCCACACAGTGGAGCACGTAGAAGCGCAGCAGCGTGCTATCCCCCACCACTCGACTACCTAGAAGAGCGAAACGTGCGTCATTTCCAGCGTGCACCAGGCTAATTTCCCCTAGTTTCAACTGTGCCGCTAGGGGTCCTTCATGCCCGAGCAATGGAGTCGCGCGTGCCATATTGGAGCCCACGGTGATCGCCCAGATGGCCAGCTGATCCCAGGGAAGAAGGTAACCGGTGAAGGAGAGCAGCAAGGTGAGAACCAGTAACACCACCCCGATTCCCCAGTTGAACTCGCGGGGTGGCTTGTAGGAGCCGGTCATGAAGACGCGAAACATATGGAGCCAAACGGTGATCACCATGGCGTGTGCGCCCCAGCGATGAATCTCTCGCATGATACCGAGAGGCACGTGCTCGCGGAGGTCCACGATGTCGGCGTAAGCGTACTCGACGGTCGGCCGGTAGTAGAACATCAGCAACAATCCGGTGAACGTGAGCACTAGGAACAGGAAGAACGTGATCCCGCCCATACACCATGTATAGCGAAGCTTGATTCCGGCCTTGCGGGACTTGACCGGATGGAGGTGAAGGAAGACGTTGCTCATCACCACCAGGACGCGGTTGCGGTTGCTGGTGGGCGCCCCGTGTCGAAAGATGGATTTCCAAATCTGGGAGTCGGTCGTCGTCTTCCAGATGTCCGCAAAGAAGGCTTGTACTTTCTGCACTAGAAACCCCTCTTAGAGTCCGCGTTCATCCGTCTTGGCAACTCAATGCAAGGGGACGAAGTGTGAACCACCGCGCAGGCCAGGTAAGCCCCGCGTTCAGCAGCATGTAGATGCATCTACGCAAAAGTGAGGAACGACTCGGGATCTTCCCACTGCCCGGCCTCGAACTTGAAAGTGCGACTCTTGTCAACGAGAACTTGCCCATCGTCTGCCAGACCAACCTTGACCCGCTCGAGAGGACGTGGTGCAGGCCCCTCGAAGTTGATGCCGCTCGAGTAGAAGCCGCTCCCGTGACACGGGCACTTGAACTTGTTCTCCGCCTCGAGCCAGTTCGGTGTGCACCCCAGGTGGGTGCAGATAGCCTGAATAGCGTAGATGCCGTCGTCGTTTCGAACGATCCACACCCGATACTTTTCTTTGAAACGCACATCGACTGCCCCGATGGCGAAATCACCGGGAAAACCGATCTTGAATGTCGAAGGTTCTTCGGTCAGTACGTTCGGGAAGAAGAAACGTCCCATCGCGATTCCGCCGGTCGCGACGGCGGCGGCGAAAAAGGTCCAGGCCATCGCGAGCCAGTTGATGATGAACCCGCGGCGGCTTACCTCTTTGGACTTGGCCGGCTTTTTGGACTCAGCCGGCTTACTATCCTTTTGCTCGTCTGCCATGATCAACCTTACTCGCGCTACTCGTTCTTACTTGTGTCTGGAAACCAGAGCTGAGGCTGCTCGCCTGGCCCCCGGTGTCCCTCGCATTTAGCCCAGAACAAGACAAGAGCGCGGAAGCTCCGCGCCAACACCAATTGTATTCGCCCCACGAGAAAGCTGTCAAGGTTTCTCGCACCCACGAAAGGGCCGGCGGAACCCCTACTCTCCAAGTAGTTTATCGAGCTGGCTCAGGGCTTCGAAGGCCGCCTGTCTGACCTTCAGATCGGGGTCTTGGTCCGAAATCTCCTCTAGGCTCGGCCGGAACGACGGATCCTTTAGAAGCACCGCGCCCTTCATCGCATTCAACATCGCCTCGCTGCGCTGCTCCCCACTCATGTCCCCCACCGAGCCCAGAAACTCCCGATCGAGCATCTGAAAGATCCGGTCTCGACCGGAGTCGTCACCTAGTTTCGCAAGGGCGATGGCCGCGTTCCAGGCCACATCCATTTCGTAATCTCCGAGAGCCGCTTGGAGAGTGATGCGTGCTTCCTCGGCGCCTAGGGTTCCCAGACTGTAGACCGCCATCTTCCGGATCCCGGGATCGGCGGATTGCGCGAGCTCCAAGAGCGCCTCCACCGCGCGTTCATCGCCGAGGGAACCCAAGGCCCAAATCGAGTAGATTTGCGTTTCCGGATCGTTGTCGGAGAGAGCTTCCAGGAGCACTGGGACCGCCTGCGGATCTCCCACGTGTCCAAGGGCAAGAGCCAGGTAGCGCCGGACCCGCGGGTCATCACGCTCCGCCTCGCGAAAGGCGTCGATCATCTCCGGGACGAGCCGATCGATGTCCCGCTGATCCTGCCGATCGATGTTGTTGAGCTGCTTCGCAAGCTCGAAGGCTGCTTGCCAGCGGCGGGTCGCGCTCCCCGACTTGATATCGCGAAGATGATCCACGCTCGATTTCTCCTCGGCGACTAACCAACCGAAGAACAAGAAGAGTCCGACGCACGCAAAAACTACCACCGCCGGGATCAGGAAGAACTGGAGAACCGTAGTGCCGAAACTTATGTCTTCCGCCGGTTCCTCAGATGATTTATTGCTTGTGCTCTCGTCGTCTGTCATGAAAGGGTCCGCCGTGCGAGCTGGCCCGGTTGGGGCGAACCATCCTAGATCCTTTCGGACAGCCGATCAAAAACGGGGCGTGCCGAAACCAGTTCATGGATGAGGGTCGGCCGATCCCTTGGAGGCCATCTTGCTGGTGGAAAGAGTGAGTTCTTGCTCCTGGTACTGAAGCTCATAGAGACGGTAGTAGATGCCGCGCTGCGCCAATAGAGCCTGGTGGGTCCCGACTTCGCGGATCCGTCCCTTGTGCAGTACGACGATGCGGTCCGCCCTTTGTACCGTCGATAGACGATGCGCGATGACGATGCTGGTGCGACCGATCATCAAGCGCTCGAGGGCTTCGCGGATCAAGATCTCGGTCTCGGTGTCTACACTGGACGTCGCTTCGTCCAAGATCAGGACGCGCGGGTCATGGGCTAGAGCCCGAGCGAAGGAAATGAGCTGCTTTTGGCCGGCGGAAAGCGACGCCCCTCTCTCGCCAACTGGTTCATCGAAGCCCATCGGTAGCTTGGCGATGAACCGATCGAGGTGCACGTTGGCCGCGGCATCCGCGACCTGTTCATCGGTGATCTCCCGGCTACCCAGGCGGATATTCGAAGCGACGGTTCCGGAGAAAAGATGCACGTCCTGCAAAACGATACCGAACTGTTGTCGGAGCTCTTTGAGGTTCCAGTCGCGTAGGTCGACACCGTCGAGCAGGATCCGTCCTTCCCTCACATCATAGAAGCGAAGAAGCAGGCTGGTCAGCGAGGTCTTCCCTGCTCCAGTGTGGCCAACGATGGCGACTCGCTCTCCCGGCTCGATGTGGAGGTCGATATCCCTCAATACCCAATCCTCGTCTTGATATGCGAACCGCACGTTTTCGAACGCGATACGGCCCTCTGGGTGGGCCGGTCGCTGCGACCGGTCGGGGGCTACGATGGTGGGCTCAGTGTCTAGCAGCTTGAAGATTCGTTCCGATGAAGCCATTGCCGACTGAAGGATGTTGAACTTCTCGGTTAGATCGGCGATGGGTCGGTAGAATTTTTCCGAGTATTGGATGAAAGCTACCAGCGCGCCTAGAGTCAGACCGCCAACAAGGATCTGGCCGCCGCCGTACCAAATGATTAGCCCAACGGCCGTGGCACCGAGGATCTCGACGATGGGATAGAAAAGGGAGTAATAAAGGATGGACTCCAAGTTGGCGTCCATGTGTGTGTGGTTGAGCCCCTTGAACTCTTCGTACTTCCTCGGTTCCTGCTGAAAGAGCTGAACCACTTCCATCCCCGAAATGTTCTCTTGATTGAACGCGTTGATGCGCGCGATGCGCGTCCGTACTTTACGATAGGTGTTACGAACCCTTCGTTTGAAGATGATGGAGACTGCGAAAAGCGGCGGCAGGACCGCAAAGCTTACCAGCGCGAGCTTCCAATTGAGTGAGATCAGGACCACCATGATCCCGACCAGCATGAAGATGTCCCCGAAAACGGTGACCACGCCGGAGGTGAAAAGCTCGTTCAACGCGTCGACATCCGTCGTCACTCGCGTTACCAGTCGCCCCACCGGGTTGTGGTCGAAAAACGACGGGTTGAGCCTCTGCAAGTGACCAAAAATCTGACGTCGCATGTCGAACATGATGCGCTGGCCGGTCAGGTTCATCACGTAGATTTGGAGATACGACAAGCCGAACTGGGCGAGGAGAGCCAGCACGTAGAGTCCGGCGACGAGGTTCAAGCCGGAAAGATCTCCCTCGGCGATGTAGTCGTCGATCGCCACCTTGGTCAGGTAGGGTCCAACCAACTTGAGGGCAGAGATCGCAAGGATAAGGAAGAACGCCACCACCACCGCGACGCGGTAGGGCTTTAGGTAGGTCAGCAGCCTCGCCAAGAGGTGGCCGTCGTAGGCCTTACCTAAGAGTTCTTCTTCGTGGTAGTCGGTTGACATGTCGACAACTTAACTTAGTGCTCGCTCCCGCCTTCGCCCTTCGGGCTTCGGCGCGGCAAGCCGGCGCACTGGCCTTGTCCGCCGTAGCCACACCGTCTCTTGTGCTGGCGAAGGCGGACTAAATCCGTTCTAATTCATCCTCTAAAAGTTGCTTTCGGTAGAGACTCGCGTATATCCCGTCCAACTCGACGAGGCTCTGGTGGGTGCCGCGCTCGGCGATCCGTCCCTCGTCCAACACGACGATGAGGTCGGCATCTTTAATAGTACTGATGCGATGGGAGACGAGTAGCGTCGTACGGTCTCGGATCACACCTCTCAGCTGTGTCAAAATCCTCTCCTCGGTCTCGGTATCCACGCTCGAGAGCGCGTCGTCCAAAATGAGCACCCGAGCCTCGGTGAGAAGCGCCCGCGCGATGGTCGTGCGTTGCTTCTGTCCGCCGGAAAGCGTGATCCCGCGCTCGCCCACCATCGTGTCGTACTGTTTGGGGAAATCGGAAATGTCGCCTGCCAAGCCGGCCACCCCGGCCACTCGCTTCACCTCTTCGAGCGACGCCTCGGGCGCGCCGAAACTGATGTTGGCTCGTAGACTCTCCGAGAAGAGAAAACTCTCTTGGGGAACGAAACCAATCGCTCCCCGCAACCGAGCGAGCGGGAGCTTGCGAACGTCGACACCATCTACCAAGACCTCGCCTTCGTTCACGTCAAAAAGACGAGGCACCAAGCCCACTAAGGTGCTCTTGCCCGATCCGGTGCGCCCCACGACGGCAACCGTCTTTCCCGGCTCGATAACGAGGTCGATGTCGCTCAGAATGGGCGTGCCGTTGTAACGGAAGTGAACGCCGCGAAACTCGATCCGCCCCGTTGGATCCACATCGGTGCGAGCATCGGGAGCGTCGGTCAGCTCGGGACTCTCGTCCAGAATGACCACCAACCGCTTCATGGACGCCGTCCCGCGTTGATAGATGTTAACCACCCAACCGAAGGCGATCATCGGCCAGGTCAGCATCGAGAGATAAGCGAAGAACGCTACCAGCTGTCCCAGAGTGATCTCTTGACTGACCACCATCCGGCCGCCCCACCAAAGGACGAGAGCCGAGCCGATACCGATGAGGACTGCCAGCAACGGATAAAAAGCGCCCCAGAGCTTCGCTAGCCCTAGGTTGTGACGAAGGTATTGCTGGTTTTCTTCCTCGAACTTCTCTTGCTCGGACGCTTCCTGGGTGTAGGCCTTGACGACCCTCACCCCAGAGAGATTCTCCTGCACCAGCGCGGTGATATCGCTCATCTTGGCCTGGATGGCCTCGAAGCGCTTGTGAATCACCGCACCGAACTGTTTCACCGCGATCGAAACGAGCGGCATGATCGCGAGCGACACGAGCGTCAGCTCGACGTTAATGGCCAGCATGAATCCGAGCGCGGCGATGGTGATCACTACCGTCTCGACCGGATACATGACCCCGGGCCCCAGCACCATCCGCACCGCGGCGATGTCGTTCGTGGCGCGAGACATCAGATCTCCGGTACGCCAACGGTGAAAGAAGGACAAGCTCATGCGTTCAAGGTGTGCGAAGAAGTCGTTGCGCAGGTCGTACTCGACATAGCGAGACACTCCAATGATGAGGCGGCGCATCCAAAATCGAAAAAACCCGTCGACCAACGCGATCGCGACGATGAGGGCGAAGTAAAAGACGAGCTTGTCTTTCGTCACCGATTCAGTCAGATCATCGACCGTCATGCGGAGCACCTGGGGTGCGAGGACCGACGCCACTTTGCCGAAGAACAGGCAGACCATTCCTACGCCCAGTCGCTTCTTGTAGCGACCCAGATAGGGAATGAGACGCCGTAGTTCTAGCATTTCGTAGACTCGTCCTCAGTTAATTCTTCTAAGAGATACCTCGATTTGCAAGAGGAGTCGGACGGTAGGTCCCGACGGCGTTTTAGGCCTGGAGCCCGAGTGCCTCCGCCAACTTGTGACGGCTGAAGGGGCTTGTGGTCACGAAACGACCGTCTATATCGAAGGTCGGAACCTGACGCTTACCACCGGTAGCCCTTGCGACGATCTCGGCGGCTTCCGGATTGCCGTCGATGTTGATCTCCTCATAGGCGACGCTGCGCTCCTCGAGGAACCGCTTCGCCAACCGGCAGTCAGGACACCACGTCGTGGTGTACATCTTGATGCTCATCCGTTTTCAAACTCCTCGAACAGTATAGCCCGGCTAAACGACGGGTAGCTAACTGCGAATCGCTATTGGGTTTCTCGGAGATCGACGAGAACCTTGAAGTACTCGGGGTTGGCGCTGTCTTCGAGAGCCCGGGCGAACTCTCGGAAGGGATGGATCCTGGAGATCAATCGCTCGACTGGGATGGTTCTATCGACCAGAGCCGTGATGGCGGGCTCGAAATCCCCGCAACGAGATCCCACGAGCCGCAGCTCGTCGACGACGATCCGCGAGGCGTCCACGCGCGACACTTGTTCGCTTGTGGACTTGAGGATAATCGTTCCTTTTGGCCTCGCCCATGCCCTCGCCTTCTCAATGCCTTCCGGGGATCCGGTCGCCTCCACGACCCACGGATAGATCGCACGAGCCTCACCTTCCACGACCGACAACCCCACCGAGCGAAGCAGCGACAATTTGTGTTCGTGCTTGCCGGCTACTTCCACTTTGACGCCTCGCGTTTGAAGCCCGAGCGCAATGAGCGTTCCCAACCGTCCATCACCAACAACCAACACACGGTCACCGGGCGGTATCCCCGCTTCCCTGACCGCGAGGGCGGCCGCTAGAGGCTCGACCCAAACCGCCTCTTCGTCGCTGAGGCTGTCCGGAATCCGATGAAGATTGGCGATCGGCGTCATCAGATATTCGGCGAACGCACCGTCTCTTCCCTCGATGCCCAAGACCTTTCGATTCTCACAGTGTCGACGAAGGCCCTGACCGCAGAGAGAGCACTTCCCGCAGCCGATGTTGATCTCGGAGACGACCCGGCTGCCCACCCAACTACAATCGGAAGCCTTCTCGACGACCCCGACCATCTCGTGGCCCGGCACACCGCGGAAGTCTCGGTAGCCGCCGAGAAGCGCATGGTCGGTCCCACAGATCCCCGCCATCCGAACCCGCACCAAGGTCTCTCCGGGACCTGGGATGGGGGTGGGTATTTCCTTCAGTCCGGGTGAGTCATCGACAACGAACGCTAGCATCACCTTCGAGTGGCGACTTCGAGCTCACCGATCTTTTCGTCGATCAGCGATTGATAGTCCGCGTCACCAATAGTCTCCATGACCTCGAGTGCCCGGGGACGCTGACCGAGCGCTTCGTAGCACCGAGCGATGTTGTAGCGGAGATCAACTTCGTCGTACGGCGCGAACGGATCGATCTTCTTCGAAGCTTCTTGGAAGGAGGATAGAGCCTGCCGGTAGCTCCCGTCTTCGAATAGTCGCTTGCCACGCTCGAGCGGACTTTCGGGTGCGGTGAGCTTGGAGCCTTCGATCTTCCCGCGTCGGTAGAAAAGAGGCGCCTGCCCGGAAGGTACTTCGTCCAGCAGAACCTCCCTTACCTCCACGATGTCCTCACCCTCGAGTCTGGCCGGGCATCCTCTATAGAAGGGGCCGCTTCCACCCCCGAGATCGACGAGACGAAGGCCCTGGCAGTCCTCGGCTTCGAAGAAGAACACCGCCCCCGAGGATATGGCACGGGTCCCCTTGGGCTCGTCCGGCTGGGCCCTCACCCACGCCACCGAAGGCTTTCCTCCCTCGAGGCTCAGGATGAAATCGAAATTCTGTGGCAAGAGCCTCCCGAAGAAGGTTCGCTGAAGCAATATCGTTTCTTGTCCCCCGACGTCGGTGACGTCGAGGTAGAAAACACCCTGCTCGGGGGTCGCCTGGACGTCGATCTCCCGTGCAATCTCCTTCACCGCCGCCAAGAGCCGCTTGGGCAATTCCCTGTCCAAGGCGAGAAAAGCGCGGGACTTCGCGGCGCCGGCGCCACGAAGCTTCGCGAGCTCCTGGAGAGCATTCAAGACCTGGGTCTCGTTGGTCGCGTCCCTGAGAATCTTCCGCAGAGCGAGGTCGATTTGCCGGTACCGATCGGGGATCGGAACCGGCCCTGCCTCGAGCGCAGCCGCTTCATCGATGAGTGTCGAGAATGTCTTCTCAACTCGAGCGGTTCGACGGGGGGTCGTCCCGGTCTCTTTCTCAGGCGGCGGTCCGAGAAGTCGCAACGCGGCAGTCACTTGCTCCCGGATACGGCTACCCCGCGGGTCTCCGGCCAGTGGGATCCGTATCTGCATGAGGCCTCGTCGTGATACGACCCAAATCTCTCCATCGTCAGCCGGTTCGATACCACGCGGCAACCGGTCGACGCGGCCGACCTCGACTTGCATGCTCAGTAGGCGAACGATGCGTCGCACCGACGCCAGGTCCGGCTCTTCAACGAACGCGCCGACCGAAAACTCGTGCCCCTGTTTGCCAAATTCGAGGAGTGATTCCCCGATCGCGTCCAACTCCTCGCTGCAACGAGGACAGGCATCCACCGGGAAATACAGAAGGACCGTCAGTCCTTCGTCCAGGTACTCCGAGGAAACAAACGTGCTGCGGGTGGCGGCAACCCGGATGTCTGGAAGCGGTGCTAGTACGACTTTGACCTCCGGGAACTCGGCTGCTAGCTCTAGCGCAAAGCGCTCTCGATCGAAAACGGCGTGAAGCACGTCCTTATCCGCAAAAGCTCCCGTTTCAAGCAGGCTCCGCTCAATGCCAGCCTGATCCGCCTGCGGAGCGAAATAGGCCTCCAGCAAGAGTTCCATGCGTTGCGAAACGTCGAGGTCCGGGTGGGACGACATGCCCAACAAGGTTCTGGCCGACGGAACGAGGTTCACGGAGCGCCGCAACGCCTTTCGTCCCTCCGCCCATCGTTCTTGTTCGACGAGCGCGTTGCCCAAAGCTTCAAAATACCGGGCACGGCGTTTCCGATAGGCGGTGCGAGCCTTTTCGATCATGTCTTCGAAAAGCACTCCTTTTTCCGGGGTCTCCTGGATCTCTCTCTCCGGCTCGAAGTACGTGGACTTCGAGAGAGCACGACGGGCAGCTGCTTCGGCACCTGCGGCGTCCTTTTCGCCGAGAAGCCGGACCGCCTCGGAATGTGCCCTCTCGGCGGGACCGATCCCTCCAGACTGAACGAGAGCGATGAAGAGAACTACCAGAGATAGCGGTCGCAATAGCAAGGTATACCGTCAGGAAGGTTTGAGGGCAGCGAGCTTGTCCGCCGCGGCACGGAGGGTCTCTTCTCGCTTGCAAAATGTAAAGCGGACCTTTTGGGCACCATCTTCGGGCCGGTGGTAGAAGCTAGAGCCTGGAACGGCGGCCACGCCTATTTTCTCGATTAGATACCGCGAAAAACTCACGTCGTCGCGAAAACCGAAGCGTGAAATGTCGGTCATCACGTAGTACGCCCCGTTCGGTTTGTAACAGGAGAAGCCAGCCTCTTTGAGCGCCGGCAGTAGAACGTCGCGCCGAGCTCGATAGTCGACCGACAGCTGCCGGTAGTACTCGTCCGGAAGCCCCAAAGCGACGACCCCGGCCTCCTGCAAGGGCGCCGCCGCACCAACGGTCAAGAAGTCGTGCACCTTGCGGATCGCATCGCTCAACACCGGAGGCGCCAAGGCCCACCCGACCCTCCAGCCGGTCAGCGAATAGGTCTTCGACAGGCTGTTGATGGTGATGGTGCGCTCCCGCATGCCGTCCAAGGAGGCGAGCGGTATGTGCTCGCCTTCGTAGAGGATGTGCTCGTAGATCTCGTCGGTGATGGCCACCGCGCCCCATTTCTGACAAAGGGCCGCGATCTGAGACAGCTCCTCCCGGGTGAAGACCTTGCCGGTCGGGTTGTTGGGGGTATTGATGATGATGGCGCGCGTCCGATCGTTGAAGGCGGCGGCCAGCTCGTCTGGGTCGAGTCGCCAGTCCGGCTCGTGGAGCGTCACGTAGCGTGGCACCGCACCCGAAAGAATGGCATCGGGTCCATAGTTCTCGTAGAAAGGCTCGAAGACCACGACTTCGTCTCCCGGGTCCACCACGCCCAACATGGCGGACATCATCGCTTCCGTCGAGCCACAGCAAACGACGAGCTCCTTCTCGGGGTCAACATCCATTCCATAGACACGGCTGTAGTTCTCGGCGATCGCATCTCGAAACGACTTCGCTCCCCAAGTGATCGCGTATTGGTTGACGTCGTCACGGATAGCGGCGACCGCCGCTTCCTTGATCTCATCCGGAGCCGGAAAGTCCGGGAATCCTTGCGAAAGGTTGATTCCACCGTGGATTTGGCAAAGGCGAGTCATCTCGCGAATGACGGATTCGGTGAAAGACTCCGCCTTCTTGGATCCGGAGATCGGTCGCTCGGTCGATGGACGGGATGACATGAAACGATGGCCCTCGGGAAACTAAATAACCCGTGGCGGGTTACTCTGCAACCGCCTCGGGGGTGTAATAAATACGTCGGTAGATCATTTCGTTACGAAGCACTAGCTTGACGTAGTTGCGGGTCTCGGTAAACGGGATTTCTTCGATAAACTCCTCTGGATCCAGCTCGAGATTCATTCCCGTCCGGGCTAAGCCTGGCCCTGTTTCATTCTCTGCGAAAGTGTGCCAATCTTAGTTGGGAATTGAAACGGCTCCAAACCCCGTGGTTTGATGGCGTTGGACAAAACAAAATCAAGCCGCGAAGAAAGGAGCCGAGATGGGAAGTCTGCTACGTTCGGTCAAGAAACGCAAGAAGTCGCGTCGTTTGGGTGAGGTCGAGATGGTGAGGCACGAGGATTACGGGGAACTCGCGCTGGACGCCAAGGTAGAGATGATCCGTTGGTTGGTCCCCCTTGGTCTAATGCACGTTCACGAGTTGCTCGACGACGAAGTGAAGGCGTTGGCGGGAGAGCGATACTCTCGCAAGGACGAGCTGGAGCGCGGTCGCCGTCCCGGAAGCAACCCGGGCACGGTAGGGCTTGGCGGCCAGCGGGTACCGATCCGTGTGCCACGGGTTCGGAGCATCGAGGGAGGAGAGATTCCGCTTCGCTGCTACGAGGCGGTGAGCCACGGCGGTGAGGTGAATGATCTTCTGCTGAAACGAGTTCTCTACGGAATCTCTTGTCGCAACTACGAGGCGGCAGCGGAAGCGATTCCGGGCGCCATCGGGCTGTCGAGCTCAACGGTGTCCCGAGGGTTCGTGCAAGCGAGCGCTGCGAAGCTGCGGGAGATGCAGGAACGGGATCTGACCGGCGAGGATGTGGTGGCGCTGTTTCTGGATGGGAAGACATTCGCCGAGGCAACGATGGTCGTGGCTCTGGGCATCACGCTTTGCGGGGAAAAACGCTTCTTGGGCTTCGTGGAGACGGACACGGAGAACGCGCAGGTGTTGACGCCGTTCCTGCGTTCACTGCTCGAGCGGGGACTCGATATCTCCCAGGGTCTGCTGGTGATCATCGACGGCGGCAAGGGTCTCCAAGCGGCAGTCAAGAAGGCATTCCGTAAGCGGGCCCTGATACAACGCTGCCAGTGGCACAAACGTGAAAACGTAGTGAGCTACCTGTCCAAGGGCGAGCAGGCGTCATGGCGCAAGCGGCTCCAGTGGGCCTACAACAGGCCGGAGTACGAAGAGGCCCTCACTGCGCTCGAGCAACTCCACGGTGAGTTAGAAGAGCGGAACCAATCCGCAGCTGGCAGCCTGGAGGAAGGCCTCGAGGAGACGCTGACGTTGCATCGACTCGGCGTGCACGCGGTGCTGGGCCGTTCGTTCAAGACGACGAACTGCCTTGAGTCCGTCAATGCTCTCGTCGAGGAACGCTGCGCGAAGGTCGACCACTGGAAGAACTCGAGCCAACGCCAGCGCTGGTTGGCAACGGCGCTCGTAGACATCGAACCGCGCTTGAGGAAGGTGGTGGGCTACCGCCATCTTCCCAAGCTTCGCGAAGCTCTCAAGCGGGAACTGAAGATCGAGGCGAAGACATCAACCGTATCGAAGAAGAAGGTCGCTTAAACGTGAGCCGTGGAGAGTTTCAACTAAGAATGGGCTTGACTCTTCTCTGCTTTCCACTTGGGCCAATGAGCTTCGCGGAGAGGTTCAGTCAACAGACTCATTCATGATCCTCCTCCGCCTTCCACACTAATTTCAAGGGGCGAAGTGTCTCAAGCATGTTGGCACGGAGGGCGGTCGGAGTTGCTACAAACCCTAGTCAAATGTACAATTTTGGCTAGAAGAGGTCCAACTTGGGGGCGCACCGGATTCGACGGGGATAATTGATCCCGCTGCTGCATGCCGAGAGCCATCTACTCGTAAAAAAGGTGGGATAAAAACACAACTGCTGACCACGAGTTAGCACTAGCCGCTTAAGGCTACGTCCTCCCAGGCCTCGCCTGCGTGGTTTGGAAAGGGCGTCATCAGAGCAGGCTGGCCGCATTGCCACTCCCCGGGTAATCGGCGAGATTTAGGGGATAGCTTTCGTCGGGTCCTTGCCGGTTCCTAACCGGCGAGAGCGAAAAAATCGGAACCAGACAAGCATGTAGAAGCAACGGGTGAAGGTCTTCGGACGCGGGTTCGACTCCCGCCGCCTCCACCAACCTTCGCCCGCCCACTGATAAGCCGGTTGGGCTTCGGTTGGCAAGCCAACGTTCTACAAAAGGGCGAAGGTTGCGCGCCGAAGTCACATCAAGTGCGCCGACGAAGGCGGGCCTTCACTGCGAATCTCGTCTCCCTGTCTATGAGATCAAAGCAAACCGTCTACTTGCTTCGACGGGCTACAGACCCTTTGGAGCGATACATCGGTGTCACATCGAACTTGAAACAGCGACTCACTGACCACAACTCTGGGAAGTCGCCTCATACGAGCAAACATCGAAACTGGCGGCTCAGAGCGGCCGTTTGGTTCGAGGATGAAGCGCGAGCGCTAGAATTCGAGCGCTGTCTCAAGTCCGGCTCGGGGAGGGCATTCGCGAAGCGGCACTTCTGGACTTGATCGACTCTCGTTCCCTCGGTCGCCTTGCCCGCTGCCTTCCTTTAGGAGTGCCTTCACGATCTTCTGTCTAAATGAGGATACCCGGCTGTTGGCACAGCACCGAGCTCGGGTTCCCTTGAGTTGGCCGAGGCGGACGGCGATATACTGATTGCCGACCTCGACGTGGTCGGCTTCGAGAAGCAAGGCATACCTTGGCTGAAATCGTTCACACCATCAAGCCCGCGGCGAGCGGCCGGGCCAACTGTCGCGGGTGCGGCGAGAAAATCGCCAAGGACGAGCTAAGGCTCGGCGCCCGCCTGCCGAACCCCTATGGCAAGGGTGAGCTCACGCTCTGGTTTCATCTCGTCTGTGGGGCGTACAAACGACCCGAGCCCTATCTGGAAGCGGCGCGGAGCACGCCCGAAACCATCGAAAACGCCGAGTGGCTCGAGACCGAAGCAAAGCGAAGCTTGGAGTTCCGGCGTCTCCCCCGTCTCAACGGAGCGGACCGCGCCCCCACCGGCCAGGCGCGCTGTCGAAGTTGCCGGGAGGCGATCAAGAAAGGCGCCTGGCGCATCTCGGTTGTGTACTACGACGAGGAGGTGGGTCGCTTCGAGCCGTCGGGCTTCATACACACGAAGTGCGCCGAAGACTATTTCGGTACGAGCGACGTCCTCGCGCGGTTGAAGCATTTTTCTCCGGCACTCGTAGCGAGCGACGTGGATGAAATTCGGAGGGCGTTGAAAGAATCGGGTTTACGCGGATTCGTGTGGGTAAGTTCTGACGGAAAAACAGTGTAACTCATTGTGTGGAAAAGGTATCGAGTACTTCATCAGGTGCTGAAAAGTGGTCCATTTTTAGGATAGGCTAACCGAGTGAAAAATTCCCAGTCGATCCGCTCGCTGTTTGCGCTGCCAGGTTTCGTGGTTGGTGCCGGATTGAAGGGTCTATTCGGTGACCGATACGCCCGCGTCATCCAGCTCAAGAGGCGAAAAAAACAGCTGTGTGCTCTTACTGTGGGCAACGGTGCCGGGGGCGCTATGACAAGCAAGTGTGCCGGGTCCGCGACCTGTCGTTGGCTGGCTGGCGGATCTATCTGGAATACGAGCGTCGGCGCGTCAACTGTTCTGGGTGCGGCGGTGTGCATGTAGAACACCTAGACTGGCTGGCGAACAACTCGCGCTACACCCAGCGTTTTGCGACGCCATGTGGGCAAGCTGTGCCGGGATATGCCGAACAAGGCGGTGGCCGAGATGGAACGTCTGCACCACGGTACGGTGAAGGCTCTGGATACGCTCTACATGCAAGAGTAGGTCGAACCGGGCGGGGCTACCGGCGCCTCGGGCCATCGGTGTCGATGAGATCTCCATCCGCAAGGGACATAACTATCGCGTCATTGTCAGCGACCTGGAGCGGGCGCGTCCCATCTGGGTGGGCGGTGAGGGTCGCAAAGAAACCGACATCGATTTGTTCTTCAAGGCGCCGGGCGGAAAGAAAAGCGCCCGTATCAAGCTGGCCGCCATGGATATGTGGAAGCCCTTCCGGAACTCGGTGATTCACAACGCGCCTAATGCGCGGATCATCTTCGACAAGTTTCATATCATGCGTCATCTGTCAAAGGCCCTCGATGAGGTCCGGCGCGGTGAGTACAAACGCCTCAGCGGCAAGGACCGGTCGTACATCAAGGGGCAGCGTTACACTTTGCTTTCCCGGCGGGAGAACCTGAGCCTAGACGGTCGCCGCGCACTCAAAAAGTTGCTCCAGGCCAACCGGCGCCTGAACACCGCCTATATTTTGAAGGAGGCCTTCGGGCAACTCTGGGATTACCGCACCGAACGCGGCGCTCGCGCCTTTTTCACCCGTTGGAAAGACAGCCTCAAATGGCAACGCCTGCATCCGTACCAGAAGTTCGCCGGTATGATTGAGTCCCATTGGGATGGTATCGCCTCCTACTGTCATCCGGAGAACAAAGTCAGTCTCGGCCTAGTTGAAGGGGTCAACAACAAAATCCGTGTTCTGCAACGACGCGCCTACGGCTATCGCGACGAGGAATATCTCAAGCTGAAGATCGTGGCGGCTTTCCTTCCGCCATTACCCAGAAATGCAGTTTTCAACCCACACGAATCCGCGTAGACCCAAAGAATCTACGTCGTAGCCGATCTTCTCGACCGCGCCCGGTGCACAAGCCTCACCGTCGTTCAGTTCTTCCGCGCGAAGCTGTATAGGGCGTCGTAGGTTCGAATGTAGAGTTTTTCGTCGACGATGGCGGGTGTGGACTTGGAGCCCTCATCCATTGCGTTCACGGCGAGTGGCTCCCACTGCGCTCCGGCGCGGATGACGGCCACTTTGCCTTCTTCGCTGACCGCATAGATTTTTCCGTCGGAGGCCACGGGCGACGCGTAGTAGGCTCCGAGAGCACCACGGAGCCTTGCTCGTTTCAGGATCTCCCCGGTCTCAGGATCGAAAGACGTCAGGATGCCACCTTCCTTCAAGGTATAGAGGACTCCGCGATAAAAAAGCGGCGAGGGAACATTGGGGAGCGAGCTCGAGTTCTTCCACATGAAGTTCCGCTCCGTCATGTCGCCTTCGCCACCGAGACGGTACGCCCAGAGCGCGTTCATACCCTCGCGCCGCATGCGGAACTGGTCCCAGTCGCGCTCTTCGAGAAATCCCGAATCGTCCAGATCCAGGTACTCGTCGAAGCGGCGTATCGCTCTCTCATCGACGATCTCTTCTTTGGATAGCTTTCCGTCGCCGTCGTCGTCCAGCTGCTCGAGGGCCTTCGGGAAAGGGGGGACGACCTCCTGCTCGCCGGGATCCGACTCGCCCGCGCGCGTCACGAGGTAGACCGCATCGCCCGTCAGAATCGGTGTCGGCTTGATCTGCCAGGGAAAACCGCGGATCCACCACACCAGCTTCCCGGTCACGACGTCGTAGGCATTCAACTGGTAGGAGCCAATCACGAGCACCTGAAGCCCTCCCTCGGGAGGCTGGTAGACTACAGGTGTGGCGTAGCCTCGCTGCGCGAGGGCGCGCGGTGCCCTCCAGACAACCCGGCCGGTCGCTTTGTCGACGGCGATGAAAAACGACCCATCGTCCTGGTCGCAAACCTGGAGCACCAGATCCCCCACGAGGATCGGAGAGGACCCGTGGCAGAAAGGATTGTTGAACGGCCCCAGCGGCAGGCGCCACAGCTCGTTGCCATCCGGCCCATACGAGAGCAATCCGAAGTCGGCAAGGAAAACGTAAACGCTCTTCCCATCCGTGGCCGGCGTGGAGATGCGGGGTGGTTTTGCTCCTGGAGCTCCTGCAACCGTGGGCGCGGCGCTTCGCGCCGCCACAAAACGCGTCCTGTTTCCCGGTCGAGAGCAAAGGTGAAGAGCCTCTCATCCTCGACGCCTGTCAGGAAAATACGCCGGCCCGAGATCGAAGGTGAAGACAGCCCCATGGGTATCGGTGTCTTCCAGGCGACATTCGAGCTCGGACCGAATTGCACGGGAAGGCCCGTCTCATCCGCCACGCCGGCCGCGTTGACTCCGCGGAACTGCGGCCAGTCCTCCGCGACGCCCAGGAGGATCACGAACAAGGCCCACATCGTCGGCGACTCTATCGCGAGTGATATCATCCCGCCACCGGGAGATGCGGGGCGCCTTAGGCTACTGCCCGCGTCGGCTCAGGTAGGCGCTATACGACCCTGCTCTTCGATCTAGACCACACCTTGTTCGATTCCGATACTTGCGAACTTGCAGCCTTCGAGGAAACCCTCCGAGCGGTGGGGGTCGATGAACCGCTTCGGCACCACAAGACCTACGTTGGAATCAACAAGCCGCTGTGGTCCTCCGTGGAGCGTGGTGAGATCACTCCGGACGATGTGCGGGTCACTCGGTTCGAGCGCCTGATCACCGAGATCGGATTCGATGCGAATCCCGAGCGCATGTCCCAACGATTTGAAGTAGACCTCGGTGCCAAGGGCGACCTCTACCCCGGGGCCCGCGATGTACTCGAACAGCTCGCAGGCCAAGCGACATTGGCCTTGATCACCAACGGACTGAGCGGGGTGCAGCGTGCCCGAATCGAGCGCCTCGATTTTGAGCAATACTTCGAGGCCATTGTGATCTCAGCCGAGATCGGTGCATCGAAGCCGAACGGCAAGATTTTCGACGCGACGTTCCGAGCCCTCGGTTCCCCGACGAAGGACGCGGCACTCATGGTCGGCGACAGCCTCAGCTCAGACATCCGCGGTGGAGCGGATTACGGCATCGCTACCTGCTGGTACAACCCGCACGGCAAGACCGCCGACCCCGATGCCGGAGTCAACCATGAGATCTCCCGGCTCGATGAGCTCCCAGCCATCGCCAGCGGCGGCTCTTCTCCCTAGCAGCCCTCGCGTATCACCTAGGTAGTTTCCCAGAACGAAAACCCGTAATTTTACGGGTTTCCTTTTCGTTCAGGAGGCCCTTATGATCCCGCGACCGCCCAAGCGGAAATTAGGAGGTAATTGAAATGCCCCACGTCTTCTTTGGACGAGTGATTGCTGTTGCGGGCCTAACGGTGGCCCTTTGCTCTCCGGCCGAGTCTCAGGACAAACCCTTTCATCCCAAGGGCAAGCCGCCCTCGGAGCACACGATCGAGGTGCTCGAACAGGCGCGAACCACGCTGCCCTTCGCCGACACGCGGGACTTCGAGGAGCAGAAGAAGGGGTTCATCGCGGCCCCGGATTCCAAGAAGATCATGGCGGATGCCGGCCACGTGGCCTGGGACATGGAACGCTTCGGCTTTTTGCTGGAGGGCGATGAGTTCGAGAGTATTCATCCATCGCTGGTGCGCCAGTCCCTTCTCAACATGAACTATGGCCTCTACGAGGTGATCCCCGGCATCTACCAGGTGCGTGGCTTCGCCCTCGCCAACATCACTTTCCTCAAGGGTGATACCGGGTGGATCGTATTCGATCCCACGGAGGCTTCGGAGTCGGCCCGGGCGGCCAAGGAGCTCGTCGACGAGCACCTGGGCGAGCTGCCGGTCGTGGCGGTGATCTACTCCCACAACCACGGGGACCACTGGGCGGGCATTCGCGGCATCGTCGATGAGGCCGACGTTCGCGCGGGCAAAGTCGAAATCATCGCGCCCCGCGATTTCATGGAACACGCCATCGCAGAGAATGTCTACGCCGGCAACGCCATGAATCGCCGCCTGTTCTACCAGTACGGCGTGCTTTTGCCGGCGAGCCCTATGGCTACGTCGGGGCAGGGGCTGTCACAGAGTACCGCTGCCGGCCACACCGGCCTGATCCCACCGACTCGCATCATCGAGAACGACGTCGAGGAGCTTAGCGTCGATGGCGTGAAGATGGTCTTCCAGAACACGCCCAACACCGAGGCACCCGCCGAGATGAACACGTGGTTACCCGACATGAAGGCGCTGTGGATGGCCGAGAACGTGACGGGCGTGTTCCACAACATCTACACGCTGCGCGGTACGCCGGTGCGTGACGCGCTGGCCTGGTCGAAGTACATCAATGAGGCGCTGTACGAATACGGCATGGAAGCCGAGGTGATGTTCGCCTCACACCACTGGCCGCGCTGGGGTAACGAACGGATCCAGGAAGTCCTGAAAGGGCAGCGAGATCTGTATGCCAACATGAACAACCAGGTGCTGCACTTCGCGAACCAGGGGGTGACGATCAATGAAATTCACAATGTCTACGAGACGCCCAAGAGTATTTCCGACCAGTGGTATAACCGCGGCTATCACGGCTCGCCGGAGCACAACAGCCGCGGCGTGATCAACCGCTACCTGGGCTACTGGGACGTCAACCCTGCCACGCTGATTCCACTGTCGCTGCGAGACTCCGCGCCGCTGTATGTGGAAATGATGGGTGGTGCCGACAAGATCATGGCCAAAGGGCGGGAGCTGCACGATCAGGGCAAGTACCTCGAAGCCACGGAGATCCTGAACAAACTGGTATTCGCCGAGCCGCAAAACCAGCCGGCCAAGGACCTGTTGGCGGATGTCTTCGAGCAGAGGAAAACCTGGGTCTGCGCAACAGCTTCCTCGCCGGGGCCTACGAGCTGCGCTCGGGCATCCCCGAGGGCGCGACTCCGGATGGGCTGACCCCGGACATCTTACGGGCCATGACCACCGAACTATTCCTCGATTTCCTGGGAATCCTGATGGACAGCCGCAAAGCAGAGGGTATGCAGTTCACCATCAACCTGGTCACGCCGGACAACGGTGAACAGTTCGTCATCGAGCTAAGCAACTCCACGCTGACCAACATCGAAGGCTACCAGGCAGAGGACGCGGACCTCACGCTCACCATCACTCGCCTGGGTCTGGGACAAGTCATGGCGGGCGTGAAGTCACTAGCAGACCAGATCGCCGATGGAGACGCGCAGGCCGAGGGTGATCTCAGCGTCCTGCAGCAGCTGGCCTCGACCATGGTGCGCTTTGAGCTTGGCTTCGAGATCCTGCCCGGTACCAAGGGGCCGACCCCGGACTCCGATTTGAATGACTTCGAGGTGGGCCCTGTCCCTGTCACGGGTGAATCTTGAGGATCCATCGCGTCAGCCGCATCAAGGGAACCGCAGTCTGCTTGCTGATGTGGATGCTAGCGCCGTGTGCGATTGTCCTTGCACAAGAGGCGCCGCAGGACGGAGAGTCGGACCTCGCTATGCAGTCCCAGAACCCAGTCGCCAATCTGATCAGCCTTCCGCTTCAGCCGAACACCTTCTTCGACATCGGCGAAAACGACCGACGGCTTGGGTCATGAATATCCAGCCGGTCTCGAGTGGCGCTTTCAGCTGAACTTCCTGTTTCCGAAATAGGACCCGGCTGGGTCACGGGAGTCGTAGTCGAGATTGCGGACGCAACTCTCGCGGTGTGGTACGATTCCCTTTTTTCGACGCCGGCAATTTCTCGACGTTAGCACCGGCAATGAATGTTTTTCGAAATGACGCCTGGCGCCGTTGGCTACCGGGTTCGTGCCCCGATCTGATACAACGAAAGCCTTCCACCGGCGCACGTAAGGGAGTCGCACCATGGCCTACCAACCCATAGAAGATTACGGCATCGTCGGCGATCTGAACACCGTGGCACTCATCGGAATGAATGGCTCGGTCGACTGGTTCTGCTTCCCGCGCTTCGATTCCCCCAGCGTCTTCGCTGCCATTCTCGATGACCAGAAAGGCGGCCACTTCAAGATCACCGCAGTCGCCGACGGGGCTACGCACAAACAGTTCTACTGGCCAGACTCCAACGTGCTTGTGAGCCGATTCTTATGCCCGGATGGAGTGGGCCAAGTGGTGGATTTCATGCCCGTTGGCCTGCCTCGTGACGGGCAGGACCGCCATCAACTCGTGCGCACCGCGCGTTGTATGCGCGGCACGATGGCCTTTCGAATGGAGTGTTTTCCTGCATTCAATTACGCGCGCGATGAACACACGACCGAGCTCGCAGAAACGGGCGCGGTTTTCAAATCACCCAGTCTGACCCTGGGGCTTGGCACACGCCGAAAGCTAAAGAAACAGCGGAACGGGGTCACCGCGGAGTTCACTCTCAATGAGGGCCAAGCAGCAATATTTGTGCTCGGGCGCGTCGATCCGGGCACTGGCCACAAGGGGTTGTTGACCGAAGACGAGGCGTTAGGGCTGGCCCAGAAGACTGTGGACTACTGGCGCCATTGGCTCGCACAATGCACTTACCGGGGCCGCTGGCGCGAGATGGTACACCGCTCGGCGCTGGCGTTGAAACTGATGACCTACGAACCCACCGGCACCATCGTCGCCGCTCCCACCGCGAGCCTCCCCGAAGGCATCGGCGGGGAGCGCAACTGGGACTACCGTTATACCTGGGTGCGCGACGCCGCGTTTACACTCTACGCGCTGATGCGCATCGGTTTCACGCAAGAGGCGGCCCACTTCATGGATGCGCTCGAGAAGATCTGCCATGAGCTCCCTGAAGACGGGTTGCTACAGATCATGTATGGCATCGGCGGAGAGCGAAAGCTCACGGAGGAGGTTCTCGATCACCTGGATGGCTATAAGGGCTCACGTCCGGTGCGCATTGGCAATGGCGCCTATGACCAGATGCAACTCGACATCTATGGTGAGCTCATGGATTCGGTGTACCTGTACAACAAATACGGGCAGCCGATCTCCTATGATCTCTGGCTCCACCTCCGCCGGCTCATCGACTGGGTGTGCGACAACTGGCAACGAAAGGATGAGGGCATCTGGGAGGTGCGCGGGGGGCAGCAGCACTTTGTTTATTCCAAGCTCATGTGTTGGGTGGCGGTCGATCGCGCCTTGAGACTGGCCGATAAGCGCTCGTTTCCCGCAGACCGCAAGCGCTGGAACGACGTGCGTGATCGGATCTATGAGGAGATCATGGCCAAGGGCTGGAACCAGAAACGCAATGCTTTCGTTCAGCACTACAATAGCGATGCCTTGGATGCGGCCAATCTAATGATGCCGCTGGTGTTCTTTGTCTCACCCACTGATCCGCGGATGCTTCGCACCATCGACGCCACGATGGAGCCTCCACACAAAGGCGGACTCCTCTCCAACAGCCTGGTCTATCGTTACAACGTGGAGGAGACCGCCGATGGGCTCAAAGGCGAGGAAGGAACGTTTAATATCTGCACCTTCTGGTTAGTCGAGGCGCTCACCCGCGCCGGTCGCTCGGATCGCACCCGGCTCGAGCGTGCACGGGTCATCTTCGAAGAGATGCTCGGTTACGCCAACCACGTGGGACTTTACGCCGAGCAGACGGGATTCAGTGGCGAGGCCTTGGGGAACTTCCCGCAGGCGTTCACGCATCTCGGGTTGATCAGTGCGGCGTTCAATCTTGATCGCGCCCTGGGGGAGAGAGACTAACTCCTCGGTCGACGAGTCGTTCAAGAAGCACTTCGGTAGTCTGGGCGGCGTGGCTTGGTGGCTCCTCGGCGTTGAGCTGGCGCAGTCGTTCTGGCTGGAGGTTGTTCGAGCGCCTCCAGGAACTCCCGGCGCCATCGGTGGATGTCGCTCGTTCTCAGGATCTTCAGCATCGACTCCCAGCGTTGCCGGCGTTCCTCGAGCGGCATAGCGAGCGCCTGCGCCAGACCGTCCGCAACATCATCGATATCGTAGGGGTTGACGATCAACGCCGCTTGGAGCTCTCTGGCAGCCCCGGCCAACTCCGAGAGCACCAGGACGCCCGGATCTTCTGGGCTCTGAGCGGCAACGAACTCCTTGGCCACGAGGTTCATTCCGTCTCTGAGAGGCGTGACCAAGCCAACCCGCGAGATGGAAAGGAATCCAAGAATCGTAGTGCGAGCGAGCCCCTTGTAGAGATAGCGCAGCGGTACCCAGTCGTACTCGGCGAAGCGCCCATTGATCTGGCCGGCCGCGGTATCGAGGGAGCGCCGCATTTGCTCATACTCCGGTACATCGCCACGGGAAGGCTGGACGATTTGGAGATAGACGACGTTTCTGCGCATTGGGGCGTGCTCGTCCAGGAACCCTTCATAGGCACGAAAGCGCGCCACCAGCCCTTTGCTGTAGTCGAGGCGGTCGACGCCGAGGATCAGCTGGCGTGCGGTAAGGCTCGAGACGAGACGACGCCCGGACACGGAGGAACGTCCTTTGGCTGCCAGAGCTGCCACGTCGTCCGCGTCGATGCTGATCGGGAATACACCCATCAGCATTCGCCGGTTTCCGATCACGACACTGCGCTTGTCCAACTTGGCGCCAGGCACTCCGTCGGCAACGCTGTTGGCAAAACCGCGCAGGTCCACGTCGGTCTGGAAGCCGACGAGATCGTAGGCGACGAACTCCTCCAAAAGAGTTCGGTAGTGGGGGAGGGCCCGGAACACATCGGAGGGCGGGAATGGCGTGTGCAGGAAAAAGCCGATGCGCTGGCGGCAACCGGCACGCCTCAAAACCATACCCAAGGGGATCAAGTGATAATCATGGATCCAAATAGTATCGTCGGGGCGGAGGAGCGGGACGAGTCCTTTGGCCAGGAACTGGTTGACGCGCCGGTATCCGTTCCCGTAGCTTCGCTGGTAGTCCATGCGCTCGAGACGGGCGTGCAGGAGGGGCCACATGACGCGATTGGAATAACCACGGTAGTAATCGTCATAGTCCCTCCGAGAAAGGTCGGTGATTGCGAAATCGACGTTTCCGGACCGAGTGCGCACAACCTTCTTCTCTTCGGAAATCTTCCCGCTCCAGCCGAACCACAGCCCACCTTGGGCCTCGAGTGCCGACAGCACTCCAGTTTCGAGCCCGCCTTGCGGCACCCGCATTCCGCTCGGCACCGGGACGCGATTGGAAACGATAACGAGGCGGCTCAAAAGGCAGTCTCCCACGACTTGCTGAGTCTGAGCGCTGAGTTGATCAAGCCCACCATGCTGTAAGTCTGCGGGAAATTTCCCCATAGCTCGCCGGTGCGCGGATCGAGATCTTCCGAGAGCAGGCCGTGCCGGTTTCGACGCGAAAGGAGCTTTTCGAATAGCGCCCGCGCCTCCTCTTCGCGCCCTAGCGCGTGTAGAGCCTCGACGTACCAGAAGCTGCAAACGATGAACGCCGATTCGGGAAGGCCGAAATCGTCGGGTGTCACGTAGCGGAAGAGAAAATCACCTTTCAGCAGGTGTTTTTCGACTGCGGCGACAGTGCCGACAAAGCGCGGGTCGGTGGCGGCCACAAAACCGAGCTCAGCCAGAAGAAGGAGCGTCGCGTCCAGATCCTTACCGCCGAAGCTCGCCGCGAAGCTTCCGAGCTTCTCGTTCCACGATTGCTCGCAGATCGTCACGTGCATGTTCCGCGCTTTGCGGCTCCAGTGCGTCGCCCGTTTTATGAGTCCGAATCGCCGCGCGATCTTGCCGAGGCGGTCGCAGGCCGCCCAGCACATGACGGCCGAGTAGGTATGGACGCGGTTCGACGTACGACGCTCCCATGGCCCGGCGTCCGGTTGACTGAATACGCGAACAGCGAGCCCCCCCAGATGCT
The DNA here is from genome assembly GCA_965219415.1 of Candidatus Marinacidobacterales bacterium. Taxonomy (GTDB): domain Bacteria; phylum Acidobacteriota; class Vicinamibacteria; order Marinacidobacterales; family DATDRI01; genus CBDCNP01. Next base: position 2,397,929 of record CBDCNP010000002.1, on the reverse strand, counting down.
CCAACCGTTGGAAGAGTGCTTCGTCGCCCGGGCTCTCGAGACGTTCATCGAAGAACATGTGCGTCGCCGCGAGCACCGCTGCACCGTAGACGTCATTTTGAACTTGCTGGTAGGCCTGGTTTCCGAAGCGTACCGGTCCCATGCCCCGGTACCCGGGCAGGCTCTCGATCTCCACCTCCTCGAGGCGCGCCCGACCGTTGATGCCGTAGACCGGCTGGAGCTTTCCGTCGTCGCTTCCTGCCGCCACGTTGACGATGAATCCGAGATAGCGCTCCATGGTCTGTGTCGTTCCCAGCCGGTTCAAAGCACCCACCGTGAACTGAGCGTCCCGGACCCAGCAATATCGATAGTCCCAGTTACGGTTGCTGTCCGGGGCCTCGGGTATCGACGTGGTCATGGCTGCGACGATAGCGCCGGTGTCTTCGAAAGAATTCAGCTTCAGCGTGATGGCGGCCCGAATGACCGCGCTCTGCCATTCGAATGGAATCCCGAGATAGCGCACCCACTCGTTCCAATAGCCCAGCGTCTGCTCCAGGAATTGTCGCCCCGTCTCGGCCACCCCTTCCTGAAGCGTCTCGTCCGGCCCGAGAATGAAGGTTAAGGGATGCTCCACCACGAACGGAATCTCGTCGAGAACTGCCGTGATGGAGGCATCGGTCGTCAGCCGTAGCGTATGCCGGGGCATCACGTAGCGAACGTGGTTGCTGCCGTGGGTGATGGCGAGGCGCCCATCACCGCCGATGACGGTCGGCCTGAGCTTGATCCTGGCACGAGGACTTCCCGCGATGCGGCGGAGCATGCGGACCAGTGTGAGCGGCCGGAACGTTCGGCCGAACTGTTTGAAGCGCGGGGCGAAGTCTGTTACCTCCACCGCTCCACCGCGCGTGTCAAATAGGCGCGTACGCACCACCGCGGAGTTCTTCACGTACTCCTGCTCCGACTTCTCGAAGTCAATTAGCTCGAAGACAAAGATCCCATCACGTTTGTCGTCGTTCCCGGAACCGTGTGATAGTAGCCCATCGAAAACGGGGTCGCTGTCGAACCTCGGCAGACAGGACCAGACAACGTTCGTTCGCGAGTCGATCAATGCACTGAAACTGCAGTTTCCGACCAAGGCCAGATCCAGATCAGTCTCCATGCTGTTGCCCTCCGTCCGTCGCTCGCAGAAAGTGGACATAATCTTCGAGCCACTCCACGACTCCTCCTACGCCGTCAATACGAAAGCGTGCAGCCGTACTCCCCGACCCTACTTTGATGGAGAGGCCGCCCTGCTCGTTCACCGATCGGAAACCGTATTCGTCGGTCGCGTCATCGCCGATGAAAACGGGGGTGCTACCAACGAAACAAGGCTCGTTCATGAATGCCTCGATCGCGGAGCCCTTCGAATACTGGCACGAGCGTATCTCGATGACCATCTTACCGCGTTGCACGCAGAACGGTTCGGGTAGCTGGCTCTCAATTTCGGATGCCAGCTTCTCGACTTCGGTTGCTTCGCTCGGTGCTTGTCGGTAGTGGAGCGCGATTCCTCCTCCCTTTTCCTCGACGAAAGTCGCGGGGTGATCCGCGACGAAGTCCTTGAATCGTTCTTTCGCACTCGAGAGGACACTCTCATCCAGCGGGGCCCGGCTGATGTGTCCGAGCGTGTCGCGACGCTCGTGCCCGTGCAGCCCTGCGATCGGAAGGCGCAGCGGCTCGAAGATGGCATCGACGCTCGCGATGGTGCGACCGCTCACCAGCGCGAGTGCGCCCTTGGTCAATCCAAGGAGATCCCTCAGAACACCGATGAGTCTCGGGGCGGCCTTCGACTGCTCCGGATGTTCCACAAAGTCGACCAGCGTTCCGTCTACATCCAGAAACACCGCCCAGCCCTTCTGAAACGCAGGAGCCGCTCTCTGTTGGTATGCCACGGATATAGGATAGGAAAAATCAAGCCGGGCAGGCAAGTCTAGAGGTGAAAAAGCTAGAGATCTGCCGGGGCGACGCAGTTTGGCGGAGGGTCGGCGGGAAGCGACGGTACGGACACACCCGAGCCGTTGGGGCCGCGGAACCGCGGCCATTCCTGCGCGGCACCCGGTCGTGGCTATGAGAAGTAAAGTGGTCGCTATCGAGTCCCTGAGTAACATCCGCCCTTTAGCTCGCGGCGGTCCAAGGAGGTAACGATTCGAGATCCACGTTCCCTCCCGACAAGATGACTCCGATCTTCCCAGCACCAGCGGGGATTTTCTTCTCGAGTAGCGCAGCAACTGGCACGGCGGCGCTCGGCTCGATGACGATCTTCATCGTCTCCCATACCCGCCGCATGGCGCGCAGGATCGCGTCTTCGGAAACGGTGACGATATCCGTGATGTGACGGGCGATGATCGGAAAGGTGTGCTCACCAAGAGAGGTGCGCAACCCGTCGGCGATGGTCTGTGGGTCGGTTTGCGGCACGATAGCGCCCTTTCGGAGGGATCGTTGCGCATCGTCGGCACCTTCTGGTTCGCAACCGATGACCTTGGTTTTCGATCCCTCGGTTGCAGCCGCGAGACAAGTTCCGCTGAGGAGTCCACCTCCCCCCACTGGAGCGAGGAGCAGGTCGAGATCAGAAACATCTTCCAGTAGCTCGAGCGCGCAGGTCGCTTGGCCCGCGATCGTCCGGAGATCATCGTAGGGGTGCACCAGGTTGGCGCCGGTACGTTCTTGGATGGCGTCGGTGGTGGCGTCGTATTCCTCAGAAGTTGGAATCCGTCCTTTCGATTCCACCATACGATGTTGCCTCCATAGCGCTCGACCGCTGCGACCTTCGACTTGACCGCTACTCTCGGCATGGCGATGTGGGCCTTGACCTTCCGAGAACGAGCCGCCAATGAAACCGCGGCCGCCTGGTTCCCCGAGGAACTGGTGACGATCCCGCGCTTCGCTTCTTCAGGGGATAACGACAGTAATGCATTGAACGCGCCCCGCACCTTGAAGGCTCCGCTCTTCTGGAAGTTCTCGCACTTGAAGAAAATCTGGCTGCCGACCGCATCGTCGAGCGTCTGGCTCGTCAGTACTGGCGTCCGATGGATGTACGGCGCAATCCGCTCGTGGACCGCCTTGATCTCCTTGATACCGATCGCATCGTCTGACATATCAGTTCCTTATGGTGATTATTGCATCAACCGATCGTTTGACCGGGGGCATGTCACCCTTAGGATACCGCAGGCCTCACTTCGCAAAAGGAGTTTCTGATGAGTATCCTTTCGATGATCCTTCCGTTCGCCGCACTTCTGAGTGCTGCCACCACCGTGCAAGCGGAATCGGGACCAGCCCTATTGGGCGGCTGCATCTTGACCTCACCCATCGGAGAGGTTCCCGCCGATCTGTATCAGGAGAGCGACGTCGTGACGACCGACGAATACGGCCCCTTCACGAAAAAGCTCTCCGGCTACGGGATCACGCTCATCGCCCGCGAGGATGCCTCCGATGGTTTTATGAAGAGAGTCGCCCAGACCATCAAGGAGACTTTCCCGCAAGACGAGAGAATGGACCTCGCCCTGCAAGAAGAGCTCATCAAGAACCTCTACCGCTACAAAACGACCATCCCGGTTCCCAAGGGCAGGGATATGGACTTCGTCGACGAAGACGCTGCCTGGCAAACGCGTCAAGAGCCAAAACACAATCTGCGACATCATCATGGAGTTGGGAAGTGTGCCCGGGCAAGTGATGGAGGTGGTGGAGCACATTCTGCACTTCGTGAGCGACGTCGGGCTCCACTACACGTTCCCAAACGACTGGGGCATTTCGAAGAAATCGAAGCTCTGGGAGACGATGCAGGAGGCGGTCGAGAAAGGCTACTACGATATATCTTCCTATGCCGACATCGATAACGAAGAGGTCCGCGACCGGGTGAGCCTTCAGGAGTTCGCGTATTGGGTCATTTCCACTGCGTGGGATCTGCAAGAACCCTATGGGCCAGAGGGTGGGGACGAGTGGACCATCAAGAACGCTTCCGACCTCCAGGCCAAACTCCCCGACTTCTATGAGGTCTATGAGCAAACGGTCGGGAAGACCATGGTCGCACCGAGTTTGTCGACATTAGAGAAGTTTGGTCCGAGAACGAATGATGTCGAAGCCCCCCCAAAGTACAACATCGTCTACGCAGGCCAAGCCAAAGACACGACCGAGCTCTTCGGGTTCGATATTTTCGACAACAAAAGTCAACAACTCACTTCATCGTCCCGTTTCGGGGGCTTTCCCGTCTGGTCACCGGCTGGCAACCGCATCGCCTTCCTGGCGGAGAGCGAGGAAGGCATGGACCTCGTGGTGATGGAGACAAGCACCGGCGACACATCGGTCCTCATTCCGGACATGAGCAACCCCGCAGACTGGGGACCGGAGGGTAAGCAGATATTGATCACCAAGGATCTCGACGGCGATGGTCGTGGGCTCTTCATCGTCGACGTCACGGACGGCAGCGAGAAACGTGTCGAGACGGGAAGCTCGGAAGACGCCTACGCCCGTTGGTCGAGGTCCGGCGATGCGATCACCTACGAGTCGGGACGGGACGGCAATCCGGAGATCTACCGAACCGATCTCGAAACCGGAAAGACGACACGGCTAACCAATAACTCGAGCCTGGACGAGTGGCCGTCACTCTCGCCAAATGGACGGCGCATCGCATGGGGCTCGGGCAACGAGGAGGAAAAGGATCTATGGATCATGCGGGCCGACGGCTCGGGTAAGGAGCAGCTAACCCAAGGCCTGCTCTTCGGCGACGCGTTTCCCGAGTGGTCGCCTAACGGTCGCCAGATCATGTTGACGGTGAGGGAGGGCGAGGTGTTCGTCCTCAAGGTCATCGATATCGAAACCGGGCACGTCACCCACATCGGCGAGGGCGCCCAGCCTTCCTGGCGCTGAGGATCCAGAAGCGCAGGATAAACACCCACCGGTGGGAATACTTCGTTTGCGCAAGTACAGACGAACTACGGTGATCCTTGCACCCAACCCCGGACGCCTAACGCTTCCAAGACGAGCTGGACCGAAAGAGCTGCGAGTATCATCCCCATGACGCGGACCACGATGGAAGCTCCGTTCTTGCCTATCACCTTGACGACCGGGCCGGCCAACAGCATAAAAATGTAGGTCACCCCAAGTATGGCGGCGAGCACAACGGCTGTTCCGAATTGGACCGAGAGGGAGTGGACGTCATTGTCGGTGAGGACGACGACCGCCATGATCGAGCCCGGGTTCGCAATCGACGGAACCGCCAGCGGGAATACGGCAATATCATGGCCGGGTTCTGGCGCGAAAGTAGAATCGCTTCCGAATATCATCTGAAGCCCGAAAACAAAGAGGATAATGCCGCCCGCAATTTGGAGCGAACGTAGGTCGATTCCCATTCCCGCCAAAACGAGCTGGCCGATCACGATAAAAGCGCAGAGGATGACGGCAGAATAGAGAAGGGTCCGAGCTGCAGTCCTACGACGCTCGCCGCTAGAGAGCCCCACCGTGAGCCCCGCAAAGATTGACATGGTTGTAATAGGATCAATCGTGGCTCATAGCATGAGCGCGTCACGGATAAGCTTCTCGACAGGCACGCGACAAGCCTACTTTCGTTGTTGATAGACGAGGCCCCGGCTCAGAAAAGAAATGCCCTGCGTGCCGGCGGTCGCAAGCATCACCGCCTCGACGACCGGTTCATAGACCTCCTCGCTCGCCTCCCATCGAACGATGAAGTTCGCACCGGAGCCCCCCCGCATATCGCGGTCGCCGATGAAGTAGCCAGCAGTTGCCATGGGCTTGAGTGACCGAGGTTCGCTCACGTAGCGTTCGACGAGGGTTCCGTCGGAGTCGTAGTAGCTCACGTCGACTAATGAGATGGTCTGCTCAGGATCGGTATTCCGAACACTCAGGGAAATCGCAAGAGGAAGGCGCTTCGTCTCCGTCCAAAAAACATGCGAGTACACTGGTACGTAGACCGTCTGACCATCGGTGATCTTGAGATCGTCCGGGGGTGATGGCGTCGGCTGGGGCTCGCTCACGTCTGCCGCGCCCTTGGGCTGAGGTGCCTGACAGGACGCGAACGAAAACAGAAGGAAGGGAACAAACCAAAGGCTCAGGCGCATGCTCAACTCCTTGTCGAGTAGACGTCATTATACTTGAGTCACCATAGAGGGCGTCGCAACCTACCGCGGTTACATGCGGGCCGGGATTTGCAGTACTATAGGGAATGCCCCCCGGAGAATACGCGATGTTGCCCCAGTCCGTCGTCTTTATTGCCGCAATCCAGCTCGTGAGCCTCTTCGCCGCTTACCCCCTCGCGGCGGGCGAGAAGGAGTCGGACCTTGTCCAGGCCCAGACAGCCCCTCCCGAGGCGAGTCTTCTCGATGTCGGAATTCTTGTTTTTGATCCGGGGCTACCCGACGACGCCAAAGGCCTCCGCAAGCTGGAAGCAATGGGGATCTTCGAGGAGGTTAGAAGGTCGGACGCCCTCTACGTCCCCGTCCACCTGAAGCGAACGCTGCAGAAAGCGGGTTTTTGGGGCACCGTGCGGCTTGTACCGAGCGCCAGCGTCCTAGACGTTACGGTGTCGGGCACTATCTCGTCGTCGAGCAGCGGCGAGCTGCAGCTCAACATTCGGGCCGTGGATTCGCGAGGCAAAGTCTGGCTCGACAAACGATACAAGGGGAAAGCGGACGCCAGTGTTTATCTCCGAAGAGAAAAGACGCACGAGCCCTTTCAACAACTCTACAACCAGATCGCGAACGATATACTGTCGAAGCGCAAGAAGCTCGGCGAAAAAGACCTGAAGACGATCGGTACGATTTCGCGGCTCCGGTTCGCAGCGGATCTGGCGCCGGCCGCATTTTCGGATTATCTCGAGACGAACAAGAAGACTCGCTACTCCGTCGTGCGACTACCGGCCCGGGACGATCCCATGGTGGCTCGCGTGGAGCTGCTTCGCCAACGCGATCGCATGTTCATCGACGTGGTGGATTCGTACTACGCCGATTTCTACGCGCAGATGCAGGAGCCCTATAACGGCTGGCGTTCCCAGAGTTACTGGGAAGTCCAGGCGCTAAAAAATTCAGCAGCTAGTTCGAGCAGGTCGAGCGGTATTGTTTCGACCAGCGACGTCTTGCCATGGGAGGGCGCTGGCCCCGTCTGCGGCACCCCTGGTGTCTTCGGCGAGTTCGAACCGAGGAGACGGGCTGAGCAGGCGCAGAGAAAAGCTGAAGCAAAGAGAAAATCACATATCGAAGAACTGCGTGAGCTCGGAGCCTCACTTGCCTCCGACATGTCGCCTCGACTCGTCGAGGTGGAAGGAAAAGTCCTCGAGCTGACCGGCTCCGTGGAGACCCAATATGCGAGCTGGCGCGAGCTCTTACGGAAGATCTTCGCTGCCGAGAGTGGACTACCCGTGATCTCGAACGTCGAAACGACCGATTCCTAAGGCCAACTTCGTACTCTGCCAAGATTCTGGAAGGCAGGCTCTATCCGATCTATAGTGTCGGTCGCGAAATGAAATGGATAGAAGGAGGTTCTCATGAAGGCTGACGCGCTCGCACGGTTATTGTTCTCGGCTTTTGTCGTCGTTGGGGCGGCATTGGGCTTTAGCGCGGTCGCCTCCGCCGAAGAGATCTACACCGCTTTGCTGGTGGAGTCCCGCGGACTGCGCGAGGACAAAACGGCCCAACTCACGCTGACCATCGAGCAGTTCAGCACCGAAGAGGACACCACTCGGCTGAGGGAGATCTTCGACGAGGAGGGCTCCGACGGACTCATCGAAGCACTACATCAGATGGATCGCGGGGTCGCGCAGATCAAGGGCGGGCCGACCACTCGTATCAATCACGTGCGCGTCCACGAGGGAGAATCCGGCAACCAGGTCATCATCGTCACCGACCGGCCGCTCTATTTTCCGGGCGATCGCCCCGATATGCGATCCATCGGTGCGCTCGGTATCGTGCAACTCCAGACCAACAAGCGGGGAATGGGGCGAGGCATCGTCGCCGAAGTCATTCAGGTTGGTGTGAAAAAAGACGGCTCCCTCGAGATCTAAACACACAACACGGCGACCATTTCACTCGAGGACGTCCAGCGGCTCAAGTAGGATAGCGCCCAGGCGCGTCTCAATTCCTCCATTTCTATCTGCCCTCACCTTGCCTTTCCCGGGGGTCTGGGTTAAGCCTCGTCAGGGATAGGAGAATGAACATGTCACGGAAGCCACTGTCTTTCGCATTAGCATCGGTTATTTCTTTGGGGCTTGTCGCCTGCGGACCGGCGCAAGATACGCCGGAGGCCGAACCTGCCGACCCAACCACCGCCCCCACGGAGAGCACCGATACATCCGAGGCTGCGACGACGGACGACGAGGAAGAGCAACTTCTCCGCCGTGGAAGCGCGGCGTATAGGGATCTCGGGCTCGATCGCGTCGAGATGGGCGATCTCGACGAGTTGGTCGAACGGCGGGTCATAGGAGCACTGGTCACTTACAGCAAGACCTACTACTTCCTCGATGGCCCCAACCAACGGGGCGTCACCTACGAGCTCTTCAAAATGTTCGAGGACGAGCTCAACAAGGAGCTCGGCACCGGGAATTTGAAGGTCTATGTAGCACCGATCCCGGTGTCGCGAGACCGGCTGTTACCCGCTTTGCACGAGGGCTTAGGAGACATCGCAGCAGCCGGGTTGACGATCACGCCCGAGCGGCAAAAACTCGTTGATTTTTCAGATCCGCTGGCGACCGGTGTCAAGGAAATCGTCGTGAGCGGACCGACCGCTCCCCGGCTCGACTCGCTCGACGATCTCGCCGGCCAACAGATCTATGTGAGGCGTTTGAGCAGCTACTACGATAGCCTGCAAGAGCTCAACCGCACGTTCGAGGACGCGGGCAAACCCCTCATGACCCTCAAGGCGGCCGAAGAATACCTAGAGGACGAAAATCTCTTGGAAATGGTGGATGCCGGCCTCATTCCGATGATCGTTGTCGATCAACACAAGGCGGAGTTCTGGGATCAGATCTTCGAGAAGATAACGCTTCACCCGGACCTTGCCGTTCGTGACCATGGCGCTATCGCGTGGGCGTTTCGTAAGAGTAGCCCGCAGCTGGCCGAGGTCGTGAACCGTTTTGTAGCGGGGCACAAGAAGGGAACCTTGATGGGCAACATCCTTTTGAAGCGCTATCTCAAGGATACGAAATACGTGAAGAACGCACTCGCCGGCAAAGACCGAGAGCGCTTCGACCAGACGATAGGCCTTTTCCGAAAACACGCTGCGCAGTATGGGTTCGACTATCTCATGATGGTCGCGCAGGGCTATCAAGAATCGCGGTTGGACCAGAGCCTCGTCAGCCACCGAGGCGCGGTGGGCATTATGCAGTTGTTGCCGAGTACGGCGGCCGACAAATCGGTGGGGATCCCAGACATTCACAACGCCGACAACAACGTCCAGGCGGGAATTAAGTATATGCGCTGGATACGCGAAACGTACTTCAACGACGATGCGGTCGATGAGAGGAACAAGGCTTTGTTCTCATTCGCGTCTTACAACGCGGGCCCCAACCGTATTAGACGGCTCCGGGCCAAGGCCGCCGAGCGTGGACTCGACCCCAACGAGTGGTTCCGAAACGTCGAAGTCGTCGCCGCCGAAGAGATAGGTCGCGAGACGGTTCAGTACGTCAGCAACATCTATAAGTACTACGCCGCCTACCGGCCGGTCATGGACGAGCTCGAACGGAAAGAGCGAAAGACGTGAGGGGTTGACTTACTCCGAGCGTAGAGCCTCGGTCGGGTCCTGCCTCGCGGCCCGCGGCGCCGGAAGGTAGCTGGCGACGAGCGCCACGGCGAAAAGTGCCACCGACACCGCAGAGTAAGTCAGCAGGTCGGTAGGATCTACGTTGAAAAGCAACGCTTGCATCAGACGCGTGAGTGCCAGCGCTCCCCCCAATCCGAGGAGCACGCCGAACGCCGCTGCGTGTCGACCGCGAACGATTGAATCGAAGTCGACTCGCGTTTCGAAGTACGTCCTCGACTACGTCAGCCCAGAAGCGGAGCTCCCCGAAGCCCCGCCGGTAGCGAGGATCACGGTGCTGCTCTTCGAAGAACTCGAGGAGATCCTCCCGATAAGCTTCGCGGAAGGCCTTGGGGTAGCTTCGAAGGAGCAGCCCGAGGATTCGTTCTCGGGAGGTCATATGGGTTTGGCGTCGCCGAGTAGGTCGAGTGTTCGCGCGTACCGAACGACACGATCGAGTTGTCTAAGCTCACGGCGAAGGGTTTGGCGACCCGAGTCGGTCAACGCAAAATATCGGCGGCGCAATTTCTCTCTGCCGGACGTCGCCTTCCGCCGCGATCCCATTGATCAGGCCTTCTCTCTCGAGGCGCTGGATGGCGACGTAGAGAGTACCCGAGCCGAGAGTGATGCGGCCCTCGGTGCGGCGCTCCACGTCCAGCTTGATACCGTACCCGTGCCGCGCTTCTTCAGCCAAAGCCAGCAAGATGTGGAACTCGACCGGTGTGAGTTTCGCACTAGGCATAGCAGATGATATGTCGACCATCGACATAACGATAGTCGACAGTAAGTCGGGTTGTCAAATGAAGGGCTGGGCAAACGCGCTATTATCCTTCCGGGAGAAGCTAACTTGGAGACATTCGAAGACATCCGCAATCTGGCCATCATTGCCCATGTGGACCACGGGAAGACCACCTTGGTGGACGCCATGCTTCACCAGAGCGGTGTCTTTCGGGCCAATCAAGAGGTCCAGGAGCGCGTCCTCGACTCCGGCGATCTGGAACGCGAGCGCGGCATCACCATCCTGGCCAAGAACACCGCGGTCTTCTTTCACGGCACGAAGATCAATATCGTCGATACACCCGGACACGCCGACTTCGGGGGCGAAGTGGAACGAGCCCTCAGTATGGTCGACGGCGCGATGCTTCTCGTCGACGCCAGCGAGGGTCCGCTACCGCAGACTCGCTACGTCTTGGGAAAGGCGCTGACCGCCAAGCTGCCTTTGCTCCTGGTAGTGAACAAGATCGATCGACAAGACGCCCGCATCCAGGAGGTCGTGAACGAGGTCTTCGATCTGTTCATCGACCTCGACGCCAACGAGGACCAGCTGGAGTTTCCGATCCTGTACACGAATGCTCGCGCTGGTTTGGCGCGCACCGAACTGGACGGAAAGGACTCCGACCTACGTCCGCTCTTCGAGGCAATTCTCGAGCACTTGCCGGCGCCCTCGGGTGAAGCAACGTCCCCGCTTCAGCTCATGGTCTCGAACCTCGATTACAGCGACTACCTCGGGCGGCTGGCCATTGGCCGCATCACGCAGGGGACGCTGCGGGTCGGAGACGATGTGACCGTCGCGAAAGGAGAAGATGTTTACCAACCGACGCGGATCGTCAAGCTATTCCAGTTCACGGGACTGGAACGCGTCCCGTGCGAGGAGGCGCGTTTCGGAGACATCGTCTGCCTTGCCGGCGTCGAGGGCATTGCGATAGGCGATACCGTCACCGAACTGGAGAGTCCGCTACCTCTGCCCCGCCTGAGGATCGATGAGCCCACCTTGTCGATGGTCTTCTCCATCAACTCGTCGCCATTCGTAGGTCGGGAAGGCGAGTCCGTGACCTCGCGAAAGCTGAAGGAACGACTCGATAGCGAGCTTCTCTCGAACGTGTCGCTTCAAGTCGAGGAGACCGAGGTACCGGACTCCTTCAAGGTCTTTGGTCGCGGTGAGCTTCAGCTCGCGGTGTTGGTGGAAACGATGCGCCGAGAAGGCTACGAGCTCTCCCTCTCCAATCCCGAGGTCATCACGAAGGAGGTCGGAGGCGTCAAGAAAGAACCCTTCGAGTTCTTGCTGGTCGACGTGGCCGAAGCGTACCAGGGCGTGGTCGTCGAAAAATTGGGGATTCGAAAGGGAGTGCTCACCCACATGGTGAACCACGGCTCGGGACGCGTTCGGTTGGAGTTTCGCGTGCCCTCCCGAGGACTCATCGGAATCCGGAGCGAGCTTCTCGCCGATACGCGAGGTACGGCGGTCATGAACACGCTCTTCGACGCGTACGACGATTGGCAGGGGAATCTGCCGACGCGACTAACCGGCGCTTTGGTCGCGGACCGCGCGGGAAAGACCACCGCTTACGCGCTTCACAATCTCGAGGATCGCGGCGAGCTCTTCATCGGTCCCGGCATCGAGGTCTATGAGGGCATGATCGTGGGTGAGAATGCTCGGCCAGCCGACCTCGACGTCAACATTACTCGAGAAAAAAAACTCACCAACATTCGGCAGTCCACGGCCGACATTGCCGTCCGTCTCACGCCCCACCGACAGCTCAACCTAGAGCAAGCCATCGAGTTCATCCAGACCGATGAGCTCGTTGAAGCTACCCCGCGCTCTATTCGATTGAGGAAAAGGATCCTCGCCGCCAACCAGCGCCCCAAGCGCCGATCCTAGAAAGGACCGGTTTACTTTGCGGGCAAGGATTTCACGTAGTCCACTCCTTGGCCGACCCAGCGACGGAGCTGCGCCTCGGTCCGGTAGCCGGCGGGGCCGATGTACACCATGCTTTTGAGAGCTTTGCCCGTGAAATCCATCTCGCGCGCGTAAGGCTTATCGAGTGCCTTGGTTGCTCCGTCTTCCCCTAGCCGCAGCACGAGGTCGTTCTTGATCACGCCACAACACATATTTCCATTGTGCAGAAAAGCGAGACCTCCGAACATTTTCTTCTCCGCAATGCCTCTTCGTCTCTTGAGAACGGTTCGGACGCGGTCGGCAAGTTTGTCATCGTACGCCATGGGTAGCCTCCTTAGGTCGATGCGAATCCCGCTGATTTTCTATCGCGGTAAACGAGACCTATGGCCAGCCCCACCAGCGCGAATTGAATGGCAAAGTAGGCAGTCTCGATCGCAAACCACGTTGAAAGAGATGCGACGTGGTGCTTGGTTGCCGCAGCGACCACTTGGCTACTCCAAAGGAACAGGCCCATGAAGAGACCGAACTTGAGGCCTTGCCTTATCGAGCTGCCGTCGCGGTACAAGATGGGAAATGCGTACGAGAGAAGAAGCCCCTGGATCAAGATGACGAAAAAGCCGAGCGGAACGCTCGGGTCCTCCCGATACATGCCGAGCCATTGGTACACATCTTTGAAGATGACCAGGTGCCAAACAAAGGCGAGTGGAAAAGTCACGTAGATAGGCTAGTGCTCCCCAGCAGAAATGTCTTCCTTGTCATTGAATACCTCACTCCGATTCCAATCCGTTCAGTAACTTCGCAAGACGGTCGAAGGTGCCCTGCCAACCTGCGTCGTGGCGTGCTGGGGTTTCCTCGTTGGGGAAGCGATCGTGAGTCACGACCACTTCGGTTTCATCGCCGTGCTCGATAAACTCCACGGTGACGAGAGTCTCGATTCCCGCGTGCGGATCGGGCTCTGCCCACGTCCAGGTAAAGACGAGCCTCCCGGGAGGAGATACCTCCTCGAACGTTCCGAGAACGTAATCCACGGCCCCACCGGGAAGATGAAAACCGAACCGATAGACTCCGCCGGCTCGAAGCTCCAGGTCGATTACATCCGTCGCTATATCTTCGCTCGGAGAAAACCAGCGTGTCAGCTCCGCCGGGTCCGTAAACGCTCGAAAGACTCTCTCCCGCGGCGCGCGATAACGACGTTTGGCAACAACCTTCATCGTCGGGCCTTCGGTCATCGTGCGCCGCCGTCTTTCAGTAAATCACTCAGCCTCTCGAGAGTCCCTTCCCAGAATTCTCGGTGTCGCGATATCCAGTCTTCGGCCTCGTCGAGACGCTTCGGCATCAAACGAAAGCGATGCGTTCGACCTTCGACCTGTCTGGACAAGAGCCCGGCACGCTCGAGCACCCGGAGATGTTTGGACGCCGTCGGCTGGCTAATGTCGAAAGGCTTCCCGAGCTCACCCGCGGTGCACGCTCCGCGCCGGACCAACAGTGCCTTGGTGCACAACTCCGATAGAGGCCGAGAGCTCGCTTGGCCCCGACTCCCATCATCCGATCATCTCGGTATCAGGCATCCCGAGCGCCGTCATGGTGTTGAGAATCTTGCACCCGATCCTTGCCTCACCTCTCTGTGCCGCCAACCCTCTCGCTCGCATCGCTGAGCCCACGATAGCCTTGTAGCGATGGAACGTTGTCTCGACTTTGCTCCGTTTGCTGTAGCCCGATTCTGTGTGCCACTTTCGTTTGCCGAGCCGAGCTTGTGCTGCAATGTTGCGATTGCGCTGTCGGCTGCTCGCCGGCCCCGATGCGAGCAGGGCGCCCTTGCGCGGCGGTATCAGCACCCTCGGCGAGCGATGAGCGCTGTGATTCTCGATTGCCTCATAGACGCCGCCGGCGTCGTATGCGGTGTCAGCTCTGGCCGATGAGATGGGACTGTCGATCTGTCCGACAAGCGATGCAACCCGCGATGAATCGCGGGCTCTTTTGCTCGTCAGCTCGCCGGCGACGACTTCGCCACTCTGCTCGTCGACACACAGATGGAGCTTGCGATAGTCCCTGCTCTTTTGTGCTCTGCGCAGCTGGCCGGCGTGGACAGCGAGACCGCTGCTGTCGAACAAGATGTGCAACGGCGTCTTCTGCTTGACTGGGTAGAAGGGGACCTTACCCAGCTTCGGCTTGCGCCTCGAGATCGTGGTGTGATCGGGCACATCACTGTCTAGCTTCATCAGAGCGAACAACGACCGCAGCAATCCCTCGCTCTGCCTAGATGACAGATGAAACACCATGCCCAGGGTGACAGCCGTCTCGATGGCGTGGTTCGAGTACTTGCGTTGACGGCCCGGTTTCCTCCTCCTTGGCCGGGGCGCGTCCCAGTTCACAAGCTTGCCGGCGGTGAGCGAGATCCAGACGGTCAGGCTCCCGCGGTTGCGTAGACCCGCCTCATATTCACGCCAATTCCTCATGCGATAGGCCTTCTTCACATACTTCCGCTGAGTGCGTTTGAAAATGCTCATGGGGAACCTCGTATCCGCGAGTACAGGACAATTGTGGACCGAGATCGAGAGTTGTGCACCAAGGCACTTCGCTGCTACGAGGCGGTGAGCCACGGCGGTGAGGTGAATGATCTTCTGCTGAAACGAGTTCTCTACGGAATCTCTTGTCGCAACTACGAGGCGGCAGCGGAAGCGATTCCGGGCGCCATCGGGCTGTCGAGCTCAACGGTGTCCCGAGGGTTCGTGCAAGCGAGCGCTGCGAAGCTGCGGGAGATGCAGGAACGGGATCTGACCGGCGAGGATGTGGTGGCGCTGTTTCTGGATGGGAAGACATTCGCCGAGGCAACGATGGTCGTGGCTCTGGGCATCACGCTTTGCGGGGAAAAACGCTTCTTGGGCTTCGTGGAGACGGACACGGAGAACGCGCAGGTGTTGACGCCGTTCCTGCGTTCACTGCTCGAGCGGGGACTCGATATCTCCCAGGGTCTGCTGGTGATCATCGACGGCGGCAAGGGTCTCCAAGCGGCAGTCAAGAAAGCATTCCGTAAGCGGGCCCTGATACAACGCTGCCAGTGGCACAAACGTGAAAACGTAGTGAGCTACCTGTCCAAGGGCGAGCAGGCGTCATGGCGCAAGCGGCTCCAGTGGGCCTACAA
Source organism: Candidatus Marinacidobacterales bacterium (assembly GCA_965219415.1). Classification (GTDB taxonomy): domain Bacteria; phylum Acidobacteriota; class Vicinamibacteria; order Marinacidobacterales; family DATDRI01; genus CBDCNP01. The sequence goes on along the minus strand of CBDCNP010000002.1, from coordinate 2,382,357 downwards.
CAGGCCGGAGTACGAAGAGGCCCTCACTGCGCTCGAGCAACTCCACGGTGAGTTAGAAGAGCGGAACCAATCCGCAGCTGGCAGCCTGGAGGAAGGCCTCGAGGAGACGCTGACGTTGCATCGACTCGGCGTGCACGCGGTGCTGGGCCGTTCGTTCAAGACGACGAACTGCCTTGAGTCCGTCAATGCTCTCGTCGAGGAATGCTGCGCGAAGGTCGACCACTGGAAGAACTCGAGCCAACGCCAGCGCTGGTTGGCAACGGCGCTCGTAGACATCGAACCGCGCTTGAGGAAGGTGGTGGACTACCGCCATCTTTCCAAGCTTCGCGAAGCTCTCAAGCGGGAACTGAAGATCGAGGCGAAGACATCAACCGTATCGAAGAAGAAGGTCGCTTAAACGTGAGCCGTGGAAAGTTTCAACTAAGAATGGGCTTGACTCGGTCAAGAGCCGTGGGCTTTACAATCGTCTAGCCCGAGGGTGTTATCTTCAGATCCATGATGACATATTACGTGCAATTCCTACCGCTCGTTCTGACTGGGTCAACCGCTAGCGGCAGGATGTGAGGGGATGTCCCGCCGGATGTTGAATTTGGGGTAGCGGCGGCTCCTTGGCCGGCCTAAGAATTAGGTCTGCCAAACAACCGTCTCCAGAGGGGGACAAGGAGCCACCAATGCCTAGGAAATCAAAGAAGCCAGTAAGAAAGCAAACGCACTCGCCTACGGGCAAGGTAGTTGGCCAAGTCGGTCAGATACTGCTACCGATGATAGCTGGGATCGCGGCCACGAAGGCGGAACTGACGGAATGGGTGTACGAGCAAGGACTGACAGCTCTGCACCTACTGCTCAGAGAGGACGCCGAGGAGATCGCGGGGCTCAAGGGCAAGCACGAGAAGGAGCGAACTCATAACCACTGGGGGAGCACGAACGGAGAGCTGAGCTTCGGTGGTCGTCGCATCCAAGTGTCGCGACCTCGAGTTCGCTCGAAGTCGGGCGAGGAGGCGTCGCTTCCACACTTCGAAGCCTTCCGCGAAGAAGACCCGCTTCCAGAGCGAGTGTTGAATCAGATCTTGGTGGGGGTATCGACCCGAAATTACGAATCGAGTCTGAACAAACCCGCGGCCAAGTTGAAGTCTCGTGGCACGAGTAAGAGTGCCGCCAGCCGTCACCTCGTGAGCCAGACGACTAAGAAGCTCGAGGAATACCTGTCTCGGCGGCTAGAGGAGTTCGAGCTTGCGGCACTGATGCTGGATGGCCTTGAGGTGGCCGGACAGACCGTCGTCGTAACTCTAGGTATCACAATAGATGGAACGAAGGTGCCCCTGGGTATATGGCTGGGCTCGACGGAGAACTCTCGGGTGTGCACCGCGATGTTGCAGGACCTTCTCGAGCGGGGCTTGCGCGTCGATGAGTCGATTCTCTGCGTAGTGGACGGAGGCAAAGGCATCCGCAAGGCACTCGTCGACGTTTTGGGGGACCTCGCGGTCATCCAAAGGTGCCAGATCCATAAACTCCGGAATCTTCGCTCGTACCTTCCCAAGTCTCGTCACGCCTACGTGCTCCAGACGATGAAGGAAGCCTACAAGTGCAAGAGTGCCGACAAGGCGCGCAAGCGACTTCAGGCATTGGTGTCGTGGCTCGAGCGAAACGGCTACGACGAAGCTGCCGGAAGCCTTCGTGAAGGGATGGAAGAGACACTCACGGTCGTGAAGCTCGCGCTGCCCGCCTTACTTCGCCAGTCTCTTGCCACGACGAACGCCATTGAGAATCTCAACGGAACCATTCGCAGAGTATCGAGAAACGTCAAGCGTTGGAAGAGTCCTTCCATGGTTCGCCGATGGACCGCTCTTGGCGTCGTCACCGCGCAGAAAAAGTTCCGGCGTATCAAAGGCTATCGCCATATGGGCGCTCTCGTTCACGCGCTTAGAAGCAAACAGAAATCTCTTGACAGCGATGAGTTTGCTGCCTAAGAGTATTCACAGGTGCCGCCGCTACCCGACCAAATTCAACAGCGGCCGGGACATCCCCGGATGTGATTGACCTGCGTGATAAACTCTGGTCCATTCATGCTACTGATTGCCAAACTTATCGACTACTACTCCGTTGTCGTCATCGTCGCGGTGATCCTCAGCTGGCTCCAGCTCCCGCCGAGCAACCAGGTAGTTCGCATCACCCGGATGTTGACCGAGCCGGCTCTGGCACCGATTCGTAGGCTGGTGCCGTCGGCGGGGGGGATCGACTTCTCGCCGTTGATTCTGCTTGTCCTCCTTCAGATTCTGAAGGGCGCGTTGATCTAGCGCTGTTACTATCTACTACTCTTGGTCTCTAGGCTACTGTTCCCTCAACGTTACAAGCGAGCAGTTGACGCGGCGTGGACGGTGGGGCCCGCGGCAACCATTGAGCAGAGCTATCCTTTGGGCGGGTCGTCACCATGCAGATGACCACCTAGTTGAGAGCGAATGGTGCTTCCGTCATCAAGTGTTGGTGAGATGACGCTAAGACTTTACGGTGCATTAAGTTACAGCCAAAATAGCGTTCGTGACCTTCGCTGCGCGCTAAATGGAGGGTGCTTCTGCCATTAAGTGTTGGTGAGATGACACTAAGACTTTACGCTGCGTTAAATTACAGCCAAAATAGCGCTCACGACCTTCGCCGCGCGCTAAATGGAGCGTAAGCGCTTTTTTTGCAAAGGGATACGTACATATCACCAACAGCAAACAGCGCAAGCACCTACGGCGCGCCTCACGGCTTCTACATTGAGTATGGACTGCCGTTGTGTGCGATTGGCGATCTCCAGGAACTTGCACAATTGCGCGAATCCGGTGTCCGGATCAGCGAACCGGGCGGGAAGTCCGTTTGGCATGCTCGGCGTTTTAGCTGTCGGCATGGGTTGGCACCTCACCTCCGCTTGAGGTTGAATCGTGATCCATCTTCACGAACCACCCGTCCTATCATAGCAGTCTATCAGAACGGTACTGTCAAGTTGAGGTCTTGAGCTCGGACTGGGCCGCTAGATAATGGAGCTCAAGCGCACCGCGTTGCCAACATCTTGGGGTCGGATCGACCCTGAATGCCTCAACTTGACAGTACCTTTCTGTTTCGCAAACCGGAACTGCTCGCCAGACATCCATATTACGGGTGGCGCCGACGGTCACCGACGCGGAGTTGGCATCGCGTCGCGCGGTCGTGAGGCCTTCTAAGCTTGGTGCGCGGCGGTGCGCTTCAACCCGGCCTGCGCCAGTCGCAGGACGGCGTCAGCGAGTGACTGGGCTCGGACCAAGGGGGTGAGGGCTTCGACGACGGTAAGGCTGATGCTCTTCTGCTGTTGGAGGCGGTCGTCGAGGCGGTTCACGATACCGGCCTCGTGCCCGCGTTTCGACCCAAGAAAGAAGTCGTCAATTGCCACCACAACTACGTCGCGAAGGAGCACCACTACGGGTCGGAGGTTTTCGTCACGCGGAAGGGTGCGGTGCGGGCTGGGCGGGGCGGGGCGACCTGGGCATCATTCCCGGAAGCATGGGGGCGCGCTCCTATATCGTCCGGGGGAAAGGAAACCGTGAGAGCTTCGAGTCGTGCAGTCACGGTGCCGGGCGCGTCATGTCCCGCAACGAAGCCAAGAAGCGCTTCACTCTAGACGATCACGCCGCGGCGACAGCCGGGGTCGAGTGCCGCAAGGACGTGAGGGTTCTCGACGAGACTCCCGGAGCCTATAAGGACATCGACGCCGTGATGGAGGCACAGAGCGACCTCGTAGAGATCGTCCACCGGCTCAAGCAGATCGTCTGCGTGAAGGGCTAGTTCCTCCGACAGCAAGCCGTCCTTCCCGACGCTTCGGCACGACGAGCAGTCCTTACCGCACCGCGCTCCCCGTGACAGAATCCATTAGTCGAAAGGATGATCGGCTCCATTCGACGTGAGTGTCTTGACCATGTGATCGTCCTCGACGGAGCAGCACCTGAGGCGAATCCTACGCAAATACGTCGACTACTATCATTCGTGCCGGACTCATTTGTCGCTTGAGAAGGACGCGCCCGAGCCTCGCCGCGTAGAGTCGCCAGCAATGGGCAAAGTGAGTGCCATTCCAAAGGTCGGTGGTCTCCATTATCATTACACTCGACGCGCTGCTTGAGTCCGATCTGCTCGGGACGGCTGCTGGACTTTGCACCAGCTTACACCTCTACCCCTGAGTAGAGCCGACGCCGGCTCTCAAAACGTCCTACATGAAGACGACCAAAGCGTCCTGGTTGCAGGCAGTTTGCCAATCTCATGCAGCTCGAGTTTATGGAAGGGACACCATCTACTAAGAGCGGCCTGACGAACGTCTAGTGGTTGGTGTGGCGGAGGTCGAACCGATGCGGGTCGTGAGTTGGAACGTAAATGGGATTCGCGCTTGCGTGCGGCGCGGGTTCGTGGACTTTTTGGACCGGTCTGGAGCCGACATCCTCGGCGTCCAAGAGGTCCGCGCGCTACCCGAGGAGATCCCTTCCGCCGCACGGACGCCGACCGACTGGCACGCCGCGTTCGCGGTAGCCGAGCGCCGGGGATACAGTGGTGTCGGCATCTACTCGAAGTTCCGGCCCGTTCTAGTGGAGACCTCCCTCGGAGAGCCTCAGTTCGATATCGAGGGCCGGTTCATCGCTGCTCACTTCCGGACCGATCGCGGGCGGTTCGCGGTTGTAAACGGCTATTTTCCCAAGGGAAGCGGGAAGGACCGAGACAACAGCCGGGTCGGCTACAAACTCGACTTCTATCGGGCTGTGTTCGACCGGGCGCAGCAACTGCGGCGCCGATGTCCAGTGCTCGTGATCGGGGATTTCAACACCGCGCACCGCGAGATCGACCTCGCTCGCCCGAAATCCAATGTCAAGAACAGCGGGTTCCTCCCCGAGGAGCGGGTCGAGCTCGACCGCTGGCTCGAAGCGGGCTGGGTGGACACCTTTCGCGCCCTGCATCCCGACCAGCCGGACCATTACACTTGGTGGCGGCAGTGGAGCGGCGCGCGCGAGCGGAACGTCGGGTGGCGGATCGACTACGTCCTCGCGTCGCCGAGCGCGATGGAACGGTTGAAGGACGCCTTCATCTGGCCCAACGAGCGGGGCTCCGACCACTGCCCAGTCGGTGTCGACATCGACCTCTAGGAAGGCAGTACGGAGAAGCGCGGTAGGGTCGAGGGCTGGCGCGGTGCTCCGTAGGCGCGGCCTATCTCGTTGTGTCCAAAAACACAAACGAACTCAAGATCGGCGCGCCGGGGCCGTTTCGATCGTCATCAACCCGTGGCGAGCCCCAGATCTGGGGGTCGGAGACGATGTCGGCGATTCGAGTTCCCCGTACGCGCAGGGAAAACACCGTCCAGCAAGGGGATGCCACGCTCCCGAGCGGAAACTTGGGTCCAGGCCCGGGCCGCACCTGGACCAGAACGTGCTAGCCCGCTGCGCCGCGGTAGCCCCGGCCTCGATTCTAGGTCCTCTAGAGACGAGAGCGGGAACCAACGACGAAATCATGCCGGCATGGTGCCGGCAGACCGGAGACTAATCAAGTTCGGTGCGCGCGGATGAATAAATAGAAGGCACAGCTGGTCTCCTTTGGAGTTAAGTCATTTAGAATCGGATGTTTTCAACGACACGATCCTAATCGACACCCCCTCAGAAGACTAGCCCTGAATTTGCGATTTCTCCTTTTTTCTCAATCCCTTACAGGCTTCAGGACGGGTACTAGCTAGAGTGACGAGTCACGCCAGCACCTGCCGGGCCCTTGAATCGCCCACCCTCCATCAGCGGGACAGCAGGGGCCCAACCTCTTCGTCAATGACCTGGTTCAACCGGTTCCGTTGGACCTCGAAGCGTTCCGAGAGGTCCTCGAATACCGCGTACATCGATTCCGTGGGTTTGGCATCCGCCGCGCCGACGGCCCTTGAGAGCGAGCTTAGCTTTTCGGTCAACCCCGGAGGGCTCCACATCATAGGGTGGGCCTCGGACCCCATCCATATGGTTAGAATGCCCTCGATCTGCCTGAACTGCTCTAGGATCCCGTCGGCCTTGACCCTGGAATCCTCTGGCAGCTCAGCCCGAAGCCCGTCAAGCTGGGCTCGGACTTCTCTGATTCTGAGCACGGCGTCGGCCACTTCCGAAAACCGATCCCGGATGTCAACCATGAGGTCGAACTGAGCCTTGAGATCGGCATCGCTGGCTTTTACTCTCGGATCTTTCCGGATCTCGAAAGGCTGCTCGTAAGCCTGTCCGTCCACGGAGAGTCGGACGAAGTATCGTCCGGGAGGCGCAATCGGCGATGCGGGCGGTGAGTAATCGACGCTCATAAAACCGTTCAATGCTCCAGGGGACGGGGGCATCTGGGTACCCGGATATCGCATGTCCCAGAGGAATCGGTTCATTCCTGCCCTGGTGGAGGGGCTACCGCGTTCCTTCGACCTGCTGGGGAATTGCTCGATGATCTCGCCGCCCGCATCCGTGATGGTGAACATCACATCACCGGCGGGTTCTTGGGCCAGGTAATATTCGATCATCACCCCGCGCGGCGGGTTCTTCCCGACGTCCGAGGTCTTCATCTCCGTCCATCCTCTCCCTCCCCGAAGTTGACGGAGAGCGGGAACTACTTCAAACAGATACACCGGGGCCGATGCGACTTCTGGGGTGATGGCGCGCAGGGACGAGATGTTATCCATAATCCAGAAGCCCCGCCCATGAGTTGCCACCACTAGGTCATCGTCCTTCACGAGCATCTGCATGACCATCGCCGGCGGCAGGTTGCGTTGTAGGGACTGCCAGGAGTTCCCGGCATCGAAGGAAACGTACGCGCCAGTTTCTGTTCCCGCGTAGAGGAGACCCGGGCGGACCGGATCCTCGCGGATGACCCACGAGTAGTCATTTTCCCGAATCCCTTTGGTGATTCGCTTCCAGGTGTTGCCGTAGTCGGTGGTCTTATAGAGATACGGTGTGCGATCGCTTACCCTGTGCCGTCCACCGGAGATATAAACCGTCCCCCGCTGGTGGGGAGATACGTCTATGGCGGTGATGGTGGTCCATTCGGGGAGATCCGGCGGCGAGACGTCCAGCCAACTGCCGCCACCATCTCGCGATAGCTGAACGGTACTGTCGTCGGTGCCCACCCAGAGCTCACCCTCTTTGAGGGGAGACTCGGCAATGGTCCGGATGAGACTCACGTGAAAAAGCGAGGACGCATTGGAACTAATGGGCCCTCCGGATATTTCACCCATCACGTCCTGGCGGTTCCGCGTGAGGTCGGAACTAATCTGGTCCCAAGATTGGCCTTCGTCCGTGGACCGGAAGACGTACTGGGCGGCGGTGTAGAGCACGCCAGGATTGTGCGCCGAGAGGAGTACCGGGAACGAGTAGTAGAAACGGTACTTGATGTCTTTGGCCGGCGTTCCGAACACCCATTCGGGCCAAACGCTGATGTGCGAAGCCTGCCCGGTTTGCCGGTCGAAACGGACCGTCCTGGACCGATCATTTGCATAGACCACGCTGCCGTCGGGCTTCACCGCCGTCTGTCCGCCCTCGCCGGCTGGAATGGGAAGGTAGTGCATCCATCCGATGGACCGATCGTCGGTCCGACTTGGAATCGCAATATGGCTATTGTCATTCTGAGCGCCGTAGATCCAGTAGGGCTCCTGGTCGTCCACCGCTAGACTGAGTAGGTCGGCCGTAGGCTGGTTCTCCAGGCTCGACCAGGACTCACCTCCGTTCAACGTCACCGAGGCCCCTCCGTCCCCTCCTTCGATCATCCGGCGAGAGTCGTTTGGATCGATCCATAGCGCATGAGGGTCCCAGTTCTCCATTCTTACAGGTTTGAAGGTCCGGCCCGCGTCCGTGGACTTCAGCAGACCGGTGATGGGCTGGATATAGACGACATCGGGATCCTTGGAGTCGGCGGTGATGTGGTTGTAGGAGTTAGGGATCTCCATCTTGCCAGGGTCTTGATGGATCATCTGCCAGATGGACCCGCCGTCGTCGGAACGGTAGATCCCGCCTTCGCCCGCGTCAGCCTCGATGAACGCATACACCCGGCTGGAGCGCGCCGGTGAGATGGCGATGCAGATTTTCCCGACGAGGCCTTTTGGCATGCCGGGGTTGCGGGTGATGTCCGTCCAGGTGTCTCCGCCATCCGTGGTCTTGAAGAGGCCGGTGGTGGGTCCGCCGCTTTCCTCGTCCCACGGGTACGTCACATGGTGGTTCAGGGCCGCGATGATCACCTGTGGGTTTGTAGAATCAATCGTTAGATCTACGGCGCCGGAAGTCTCGCCTCTATACAGGATCTGCTCCCACGTCTGTCCTCCATCCGTGGTTCGATAGATGCCGCGATCCGGGTTGGGGCCGAACATGTCCCCCATTGCCGCCACGTACACGATATCGGGATTAGTTGGATGAATGCGGAGCCTGGCGATGTGCCGGGTCTCTTGAAGGCCCACGTTGGTCCACGTCTCTCCACCGTCGGTGGATTTGTATACCCCGTCTCCGGGCGAGATGAATTGCCGTTGAAGCCCCTCGCCCGTCCCCGCGTAGATCACCTTGGGATCCGATAGCGATACGTCCAGGCCACCCACCGCAGGGAATCTGAAAAAGCCGTCCGACACGTTCCGCCAATGGCTCCCGGCGTCGGTGGTCTTCCACACTCCGCCGTGGGCGGCCCCGAAATAGAAGACGAGGGGGTCGTTGGCATCTCCCGCCACCGCAACGACACGTCCCCCGCGGTACGGTCCCACGAACCGCCACTCGAGGGCCGAAAGAAAGCTGGTATCCGCGCTAGGATACTCAGTGGGGACGACTAGGCCCATTCCCTCGCCAGCACTAGAGTCATCGGGGAATCCAAACAGGACAAGGAGGGCAACAACCGTAGTGGAGAACATCCTTAAACCGACTCGGGTGACACTGCAAATCGCATTCATCGCCATCTCCATTCGCCAGTGTATAGAAGCCAGGCCTACCGCGCCTAGATCGTTCACCGCTGCCTCGAGCCCGCCAACGTCATCAATAGGTCGAGGGTGAAGCTCCTCGACATCGGACTCAGGTGACGCACGCCAATACCTGTGCCAATTACGGGGGCAGCGAAGCACAGATGGTTCTTTTGACGTAGCCGACTCGAGCACATCAGCCAGAAACGTCCACTTCTCGCGAAAGCCCACAGTGCTTCGGCCGGATTCTTGTCATCTAGGAAGTGAGGTGATTTCTGGTCAGCATTTGGTTCGCCTTGACTACCAGAACCATCCGGCGCAACTTGATCCTCTAGGGCCGGAAGCCCAACGTCCTTTGGGTTCGCTTTGAGATAGAAAAAGATAAGCGCTACTACGCATAGACTCATGATCCCCGCAGTGCGAAATACGTTTTGCCAGGGAACACGGTGAGCAGCGTTCCCAACAGCATCAGCGACAAGGAAGCACTCAGACGAGAACTCGTTGAGAGCGCCGACCACACTCTTCCGTATTTCGTCGACGGATACCATACGGAGATGATACTTGCCATGGAGGGCTAACTCGCTGCCATTGCAAACAGCAGAAGGAAGTTTATAGTGGCAAAAATGGTCGTAGAGGTGCCCCAGCTAAAGGCAACTGCGAGAAAAGCTGTGACAGCGAGAGCCATCAAGAATACTCTCCGTCCACCGAGCCAATCTGCAATCACTCCGGGAAGGAGTTTTCCCGCAATCATTCCCGCCATTCCCCAGGCTGCAATATCCCCATAGCTGGCTTCGTCGAGTTCGAAGTTCGGGTCGTTAATCATCTCAGGGCTGCCTTGGTGCACAACTCGCGATCTCGGTCCACAATTGTCCTGTACTCGCGGATACGAGGTTCCCCATGAGCATTTTCAAACGCACTCAGCGGATCGTCTCTCCGACTGATGACAACTCCCTGGACGAGCGCATTCGGGATTTGAGGAATGAACTTCGCGGGATAGGGATGTGGACCGTGCGTCAGATACCCGGTCTTGGCGGTCGCGAAGTCCCACTCGATCGCTTCCAATCGGGTGATAGCGGTTTCATCGTCGAGTGGTATTGCCATTTCCTGTTCGTTGCCCTTGGCGAAAGCCGCGATGGCCGCTGCTTCCCGAGCCGTGAAGACCCGCCAGCCATGACGGTCACGGCATGGCTCCAGCACGGTCCGCTCTCGTAACCACCGCAAGAGCGTGTCCCGGTGTATGCCAGCCATCGCAGCGACTTCTGCTGTAGAAAACAATTGTCGCATATTCACCTATAGGTGCCTATAGTTTATAATTTAGCATACTTTCTGATGCTTGCGTCATTGACTGTTACGGGCATAAGGGGAAGACTTTGTAGTGCAATAGGTTACATCAGATTTTAACGCCACCGGACTTCAGCTACGGAGCAAGCACCGACCAGTGTCTCCAGGAATTTATTCCAACTCCCGCCCTGCCGATGATGGTCTGACGGTATCCAGTATGGGACGACAGAGCCGAGCGAAGCGAGAGCGTCGACTGGCGCGACTGGCGGAGCAACGCTATCCGGTCAACACTGAATATGTTCGGCCAGCAGAAGCGGTGACGCCATCGGAAGGTTATCTAAGAGAGTTGTGCAAACGCACCTTTCTGTCTCTCTGGAGTTATCCGAATCCCTTCCGAGATCAGGCCGAGGGCGACGAGGGTGGCAAGGAAATCTGCGACCTCTTGGTCGTTTTCGAAAACAACATTATCATCTTCTCCGACAAGCATTGCGAGTTCCCGAATTCAGCCAATCTCGACCTAGATTGGGCGCGTTGGTATCGGCGCGCAATTGAGAAGTCCGCTCGTCAATCGTGGGGTGCTGAGCGGTGGATTCGGGCTCATCCTGACAGGGTATTTTTGGACGCAAAATGCACCAAGAAGTTTCCGCTGTCCCTCGTTACCACGCCCACTACCGTGTTTCACCGAATCGTGATAGCGCATGGAGCCGGCGCTCGTTGCATTCGTGAACTAGGCGGAAGTGGAAGTCTGATGTTGAACTCATCTGTTGTCGGCGGCGCCCACACGCTGCCACGCGAGAAGGGTGGCGTCCCATTCATGGTTGGCCAAGTGGACTCCACCAAAGGCTACGTCCACGTTCTCGACGACACGACATTTGAGATTCTCCTGAAGACGCTGGATACGGTGGCTGATCTGTCAGCGTATCTCATGAAAAAGGAAAACTGTATCAAGACCGGCATCGTATTGTCCGCAGCTGGCGAGGAGGAACTTCTTGCTTACTACCTGACCCATCTGAATGCCAACAAGGAGTACGACTTCGTGTTCGGGGATGTCCCGCCGGATGTTGAATTTGGGGTAGCGGCGGCTCCTTGGCCGGCCTAAGAATTAGGTCTGCCAAACAACCGTCTCCAGAGGGGGACAAGGAGCCACCAATGCCTAGGAAATCAAAGAAGCCAGTAAGAAAGCAAACGCACTCGCCTACGGGCAAGGTAGTTGGCCAAGTCGGTCAGATACTGCTACCGATGATAGCTGGGATCGCGGCCACGAAGGCGGAACTGACGGAATGGGTGTACGAGCAAGGACTGACAGCTCTGCACCTACTGCTCAGAGAGGACGCCGAGGAGATCGCGGGGCTCAAGGGCAAGCACGAGAAGGAGCGAACTCATAACCACTGGGGGAGCACGAACGGAGAGCTGAGCTTCGGTGGTCGTCGCATCCAAGTGTCGCGACCTCGAGTTCGCTCGAAGTCGGGCGAGGAGGCGTCGCTTCCACACTTCGAAGCCTTCCGCGAAGAAGACCCGCTTCCAGAGCGAGTGTTGAATCAGATCTTGGTGGGGGTATCGACCCGAAATTACGAATCGAGTCTGAACAAACCCGCGGCCAAGTTGAAGTCGTGGCACGAGTAAGAGTGCCGCCAGCCGTCACCTCGTGAGCCAGACGACTAAGAAGCTCGAGGAATACCTGTCTCGGCGGCTAGAGGAGTTCGAGCTTGCGGCACTGATGCTGGATGGCCTTGAGGTGGCCGGACAGACCGTCGTCGTAACTCTAGGTATCACAATAGATGGAACGAAGGTGCCCCTGGGTATATGGCTGGGCTCGACGGAGAACTCTCGGGTGTGCACCGCGATGTTGCAGGACCTTCTCGAGCGGGGCTTGCGCGTCGATGAGTCGATTCTCTGCGTAGTGGACGGAGGCAAAGGCATCCGCAAGGCACTCGTCGACGTTTTGGGGGACCTCGCGGTCATCCAAAGGTGCCAGATCCATAAACTCCGGAATCTTCGCTCGTACCTTCCCAAGTCTCGTCACGCCTACGTGCTCCAGACGATGAAGGAAGCCTACAAGTGCAAGAGTGCCGACAAGGCGCGCAAGCGACTTCAGGCATTGGTGTCGTGGCTCGAGCGAAACGGCTACGACGAAGCTGCCGGAAGCCTTCGTGAAGGGATGGAAGAGACACTCACGGTCGTGAAGCTCGCGCTGCCCGCCTTACTTCGCCAGTCTCTTGCCACGACGAACGCCATTGAGAATCTCAACGGAACCATTCGCAGAGTATCGAGAAACCTCAAGCGTTGGAAGAGTCCTTCCATGGTTCGCCGATGGACCGCTCTTGGCGTCGTCACCGCGCAGAAAAAGTTCCGGCGTATCAAAGGCTATCGCCATATGGGCGCTCTCGTTCACGCGCTTAGAAGCAAACAGAAATCTCTTGACAGCGATGAGTTTGCTGCCTAAGAGTATTCACAGGTGCCGCCGCTACCCGACCAAATTCAACAGCGGCCGGGACATCCCCCGATTCACCCACGTTGTTTTCAGCCACTCGGACAGCTCGTCAACGAACCCCATTGCGCTGCGCATCAACAGTACGGCAAGCAGAGAAAAAAGAGCACGCTGAGGAATCGGTGTCTGTAAAGACAAGGGCATGAGGGCCACCATCAGGCCAATCAACGGAGTCAAATAGGTCACAATCCTTTTGACCGCCCCTATCGTAATGTCATCCACCTCAGTTTCGGTTTTGCGAACTAATGGCAACAGGATAAACCGCAGGGTCCAGCGAAGGGCGAGAGTCAGAACCAGCGAAAGGATGACGATCCCCAAGGACTGGAACCAAGGGTTCCCAAAATAGGCACTCAGCTCTTTTATGTTGGCAAAAGAATCCATAACAGGCCTCCTTGTTTTCGCCAATCCAAATGACAAGGTCAAGTATGACACAAGGCTGAAGCCTCTTACTCGAGCTCTTGTCAATAGGTGTGTAAAAAAGTTTAGGCAGCAGCAACCTTCGACGACTCCGTTACCCTGTCTCCATCTTCAAATCGAACGCCCAGGTGAACCTCTCGCATCAGCTCCGGTGCGTTGAGCCGGCGAAAATTCTTCTCCGCAACCAGAAGCAGTTTGAAGATTGTCGCAGTGGCGGACTCGATTTTCTTGAACCTTTTGGCCGCATCCGTTCTCAATCTCAGTGCAGCGAACGGTGACTCCACGACGTTGCTCGTGCGAAGGTGTTGCCAGTGAGGCTTGGGAAAGGAATAGAAGCTGACCATCCGCTCCCAGTCCTCGTCGAGCACGTGCGCGGCCCCCGGAAGACCCTTGCGCAAGCACCAATCCTGGAACTTGGCCTTCTTCGTCTCGCACTCCTGCAGGCTGGTGGGGTAGGGGGTCGCCGTCAACAGCGGCTTGGCCTGCGCCTGGTCCCTTTTCGGAATCCGGTCCAGTACGTTGAGGATTCGGTGGTTCCAGCACCGCTGCTCCTCAGCTTCTGGAAATACGTTTCGGGTCGCGGCCCAGATGCCGAGATGACCGTCACCGATCACCAAACGGGGACATCTCAGACCGCGCTTCTTCAGTCTCCGTAGCAGCGACGACCATGACGCTTCGGATTCTCGATGCCCGGCCTCCAGCGTCAGGACGATTTTCGTCCCGTCGGACAGGCCACCAACCGCAACTAGCACCGCCGCCTTGTCCTTCTCAAGGCCGGCCTTCACGTACACGCCATCTACCCACAGGGACACGAGCTCGAGTTCGTCCAGTGGGCGAGCTAGCCACTGCTCGTACTCTCCCTGCCATTTCTGTTTCAGCCGCGACACCGTGCTGGGAGAAAGTGGAGCGTCCTCCCCTAGAAGCCCGCGGAGCGCCAAATCGAAATCTCCGTGAGCTAATCCATGCAGGTACAGCTCCGGAATCAACTCGCTCACCGTTTCGCTCCGACGCTTGAACAGCGGAAGCACTCGACTTTCGAACCTCTCCTCCACGTCCCGTACTCTCGGCCGGCGAACCGTCACTGTGCCCACGCTCATCGTCAGCTTCCGAGGCTTACCGTATCCATTTCGATAGCCCGCCGTTGTGTCCACGGGCTTCCGTCTCTCCGATTTCTCACGCCCGAGAAGCTCCGTGACTTCGGCTACCATCAGCTCCTGCACCCAATCCTGGATCTCGAGCCTCGCCCACTTCTCCAGCGACTCCCAAGCCACCCTTGACGAGCTCCGTCGTCTTGTGGTCTTTTCCTTCATGGCGGTGTCTCCTTCCGTTGGCCCCTTCACGCCGTGTTTCGTGACGCGGAAGGTTACTCCGCCTTTACTTTATTTCCACACCTTCTGAGGGTAGCTCTCTTACTCGTACGCATGGGTATACTAGAATCGACTCAGCATTCTAGAGGAGAAAGAACCGATGGATATCAGCTTCCAAAAGAGGGGAGACGCAGCCACGGGGGTTAAACCGCACCGGCGTCCGAGGAGCACCCGCGATCAAAATCCCTATCCCCCGCAATCCAGGACTTGGCTGTGGCGGACGCGATTTTCGAAGCCGCTCAACAGATGAGTCAAATCCAGTACATCGACTCTTAAGGAATGTATCGATGATCACCTACCAGGATTATTGCGTCGCCGACCCGGACGCGTTGGAAACGCCGACCATGCTGCTTTTTCAGGACATGATGGACCACAATATTCGAAGTGTCTGCGAAATGGTGGGTGGCGGCCAGAATCTGATCGCCCACGTCAAGACGCATAAATCGGAGGCGGTCGCGCGCAAACAGGTCGAAGCTGGCATTGACGGGTTCAAGTGCGCCACGTTGAAGGAACTGGAAACGGTGCTACAGGCCGGAGCACGCAAGGCGATTCTCTCCTACCCTCAGGTCCAGGAGCGCAAAATCGAGCGTCTCTGCGACCTGACCTCGTCCTACCCGGACGCGTGGATCGCCACCATCGTCAGTACCCCGTTTCACCTCGACGTGCTGGCCACCGTCGCCGCACGCCGAAAACAGTCGCTGCGCGCGATGCTGGATCTGGATGCCGGCATGCACCGTACGGGAATTGGATTCGGCCCGGATGCCGCAAAGTTGTATCGGGAAATCGACGCACACCAGTTCTTACAGCCATCCGGATTTCACTTGTACGACGGACACGATAACTTTAGCGACGCGGTTCAACGCGAGGCGGCAGCGCAGCGAAACATCGAGTCGCTTCGGGAGTTTCAGCAGCAGATCGAGTCGGCGGGGATGCCCGTTCCGTGCGTGGTCGCCGGCGGCAGCTTTTCGTTTGCCTACTACGCGCGCACCGAGGGCATGTACGGTTCACCGGGGACATTTATCTACTGGGACGCGGGCTTTAGTACGGCGATGCCCGACATTCCGTTTCGCTGCGCTGCCCTGATCCTGACCCAAGTGGTGGACCGGTATCCGGACGCGGGGACGATCACCACGGACCTGGGATACAAGGGAATCAGTGGAGATCTTCCGGTCGAGGAAAGGGCTTACTTGCTTGGCCAGGACGGGGCGCAACTCATATTGCAGGACGAAGAGCATGGAGTCTTCCGGATCTCGGGTGAACTGCCTCGTGTGGGCGACTATTTCCTGGCGGTGCCGGGTCACATTTGTCCCACAACGATCCGCTACCCGGGCATCCACGTGATTGATACCGCTGGCGAGGTGGTCGATTATTATTTGCACACCGCGCGCGATCGCCTGTAGAACGCCTGTAGAACGTTGACGCGATACAAAGTCTGCCGACAATTAAGAGCAACAAGGGGTAATTCATAGCCGTGTCGGATAGCGTGCAAGACGAAGGACTGGTACGCGTGATTGGAACCGGTGTCATAGCGTTGTTGACGTTCCTGGCTGCTGTCAACGTCCGGGGCGTCAAAGCGGGAATGCGTTTATACATTTTCAACACGCTGGCCAAGCTGGTGCCGCTACTGTTACTGCTGGGCGCCGGGCTATTTGTGACAAACGTCGAGAACCTCGCCATTCCCGAGTGGCCCTCCGCTGCAAGCATCGGTGCGAGTACGATCCTTCTATTTTATGCGTTCAACGGGCCCGAGCTTGCAAACAACACCGAAGCACCGCTGGTGGCGGTTGCGACCGACGTGTTCGGCGACTGGGGCGGAAAGATGCTGATCGCAGGCGTGATCATTTCAGTCTACAGCGGTCTCAGCGGCGACAACCGAGGCTAAAAAGGAGGGTTTCGACAATGCCTAAAGTACTCAAACTCGATGAGATCAAGCGTTTGATCGATATCCCGCAGCTCATCAGGGAGATCGAAGCCGGTTTCGTTCTCTATTCCGAAGATAAGGTGGTCGTTCCGCCTGTAGGTTTCTTACATTTCGATGAACCGCCAGGTGACGTTCATATTAAATACGGCTTCGTAACCGGCGATGAGTTATATGTTCTCAAGATGGCATCCGGCTTTTACAACAATGCCGAACTGGATTTACCGGTTGCCGACGGAGTGATTCTGGTATTCAGTCAGAAGACGGGGCACCTCAAACTTATTCTCCACGACGAGTGCTGGCTCACCGATATGCGCACCGCAGCGGCCGGGGCGGTAGCCGCGAAGCATCTGGCTCCCGACAACGTCCAACACATAGGGATCGTCGGCACCGGCGTGCAGGCGAGGATGCAACTCGAACTGTTGAAGGATGTTGTTGACTGTCAAAGCTGTTTCATATGGGGCAGAGACGCGAACAAAGTGAAAGGAATGATTGAGGATCTACAGGCGAGAGAAGCTATCCAGGCTTGGGGGCTGGACCTAAGAGCGGCAACGCAAATCGATGACCTGCTTTCGCAATGCAACCTCATCGTAACCGCAACATCGGCTAAGGAGCCTTTGATTCGGGCCGATCAGGTCCAAAAGGGAACGCACATCACCGCCATGGGATCGGATGCAGACGGCAAAGAGGAGCTGGAGGCCGAGCTCCTGGCAAAGGCCGATCGAGTGGTGGCGGACAGCGTTTCACAATGTGTCGATCACGGCGAGTGCTTCCATGCGGTGAAAGATAACAAGATCGAAGAGGCTTCTATTCTTGAATTGGGCAACGTGATCAAGAACCCCGAAATCGGTCGAACCAGCGAAGACCAAATCACGGTGGCGGATCTGACCGGAGTCGCAATCCAGGACATTCAGATCGCCAAGATGGTCACTCGGCAGATCAAAAATGACAACTGAAAGCCAACTACAACGCGATGTACCTCAGCTGGTACTGGAGGCACACGAGAGGTGCCAGGACAGACGGAGAAATCATTGAGCGAACTGACCGGAATCAACCTGGCGATGCAAACCCCGATGCATGCCGACGGCAGCATCGACTATGCACGCTGGGAAGAATTAATCGACCTCTATATCGACGCCGGCGTCCATGGGCTGGTGCTCGGTGCCGGCACCGGGCAGCATCCCTACCTGACCCGTAAGGAATGCAATCAGCTTTACGAGCTCGGCGCCGGGTGTATCGACGGACGCTGTAAACTGATTTGCCAGACCTCGGCGCTGGTGCTCGACGAAGTGATCGAGCGCAGCAAACATGCTCAGGGACTTGGCGCCGATGCGTTGATGATCTTGCCGCCCTACCTCGAAGGCCCCGAAGACGATGACGGGTTGTTTGCGTTTTACCAGGCCATCGATGCCGCGGTCGAAACCGACATCATCGGCTATAACATCCCGCAAACCACCGGCATCGGTATTTCGGTCGACCTGTTCAAACGCCTGAACCAGCTTGAGCATTTCAACTACATCAAGGACAGCGCCGGCGACCTGACCACCCACCAGGAATACCTCGCCACCGGATACATGGTGTTGAACGGTTGCGATCCCAATACCGTTTTCAGCTTCATCGCCGGGGCGCAAGGATGTATCTGGGGTGCCGCAAACTACATGCCGCGCGAGAGCGTGCGCCTGTTTGAACTGGTCGCCAGCAATGATATCGCGGGCGCAATGGAACTGTGGTCGCGCATGATCCCGTCGCTGCTCTGCATCTGGAGAGACAACTATGTTGCCAAGGTCAAGGCTGCCTCCCGTCAGCGTGGCTTCGACGGCGGTGGCGTGCGCGCGCCGCTGCAAAACCTATCAGTCGACGAGGCGCGTGAACTCGCGGCCTGTCTCGAGCCGCTGGGTTGAGGTGGATGCTCCCTCAGTCGCGGATCCCAAACAATGCGTTGGCTCAGAACAGAACACATTGGGAGTTCACTATCCTCGGTAGCATGTAGGATGTGTCCCGAGGTCCGTGGAAAAAGAACGGCGCCCTCCACTCCGTCATCAGAGTATCATATCAGGCGGCAACCTCCGCGCGTTCGAGAACCTCGCTCAGACGTTGGTAGCCGTCGATGCGTCGTAGTTGAATCTGGCCAGAGGCGATAAGCCCAAACAGCAAAGCGACCGCGGACTCCTCGCTGGAGAACGACGCTTGGGTTTTCGTCCGGCGTCGAAACTCGCGGTTGAGATTCTCCAGAGCATTGATCGTTCGAATCGATTTCCACATGGCACGAGGGAATTCGTAGAAGGTCAGCAGCTGATTACCGGCCTCCTCTAGGCTTCGGACGACGGCCGGCGCGAGAGGCGTCCACTTGGCGACGAGCTCGTCATAGGCTTTGCGAGCATCGAACCCGTTCTTGGCGTAGACGATCCGGTTGTAGTCACGCCGGAGCTCACGGCGTGCGTGCGCCGGGCAATGTTGGAGCAAGTTGGCGCGCTTGTGCTCGGTACATCGCTGCAACCGGCACCCCGGCCACTTCTCCAGCGCTTTCGTCAGCCCCTTGTGGCCGTCGCTGATCACTAGCTTGGGAGCCCGGA
Organism: Candidatus Marinacidobacterales bacterium; assembly: GCA_965219415.1. Lineage (GTDB taxonomy): Bacteria > Acidobacteriota > Vicinamibacteria > Marinacidobacterales > DATDRI01 > CBDCNP01. The sequence goes on along the minus strand of CBDCNP010000002.1, from coordinate 2,363,390 downwards.
GTCCTCGAGCCTGGAGTCCCTCCAGCACGGAGCCCCAATGCGTCGAGGCTTCGCTCACCGCCAGACGCAATGACAACAGACGTTTGTGCCCGTCTGGCGCGACCCCGAGCGCGGCCAGTACGGGTACGCTGATCACACGTTTCGCCATCCGCACTTTCAGGTGGAAGCCGTCCAGGTAAACGATCGCGTAGACCTCCTCGCTGAGAGCACGGTTCTGCCATTCCTCGAAGCGCTCCTTCAGCCGGCTAACCACGCGAGACACCGCGCTCTTCGATAGGTGCTCCTCACCGAGCAGTGGTTTCAGCGCTTTGCGGACCCGGCGGCTATTCGCGCCCGACAAGTACGTCCCCAAGAGCGCCTCGTCGACCTCACGAGTCCGGCGCGCGTACCGGGGCAACAGCTCGCTCCCGAACTCTGTCGTTTCTCCCGTTTCCTCGTCTCGCACGCGGGCTCGTGGCACCCGGAGCTCGCGAGTTCCCACCGACGTCGTCACGCGACGGGTTTCGGCTCCGTTGCGATATCCACGGCGGTCTTCCGCACGCTCGTAGCCACCACACCCCCAGCGCTTGGTTGACTTCTTCCTCGAGCACGACCTCGATCGCCTCCAGTACCCGCTTACGCAGCCGAAGTTGGACGAACTCCCGGTACTCGCTTACAGACTCCTTCGATATGGTGGTAGGCTTCTTCATGGCGTAATCCTCCTCCTCGCCTTTCCAGGCGCGGTTTCGTTTTGCTTAACCGGAGGTTACGCCATTCTTATTTCCACGGGAAGCGGGACGGATCCATGTATATCGGGTATATGGCATTCATTCTCTCCAGGACAGCTCTCGCAGTCGCAAGCCCTGAAATGATAAACGATCCCAACCTCGAACTTGACGAAGCCAGCTACGGGGATATTGCAGCCTGGGGAATGGCGGGAATGATTGCGGGAAAACTCCTTACCGGAGTGATTGCAGATTGGCTCGGTGGACGGAGAGTATTCTTAATGGCTCTCTCTGTCACTGCCTTCCTCACAGTTACCTTTAGCTGGGGCACCTCTACTACCCTCTTTGCGACTATAAATTTCTTTATGCTGTTTGCAATGGCAGCAAGCTGGCCCTCCATGGCAAGTATCATTTCGGTATGGTATCCGTCGACAAAATATGGCCGAGTGTGGAGCGCGCTTTCAACCAGTTCTCGTCTGAGTGCTTCCATATCACTGATATTTTTGGGCACGCTGCTCACAGTGTTCTCCTGGCAAAATGTATTTCGTACTGCCGGGGTCATGAGTCTAATGCGTAGCAGCAGGTATCTTTTTCTATCTTAAGGCGCACCCGAAGGATGTTGGGCTTCCAGCTTTGGAGGATCAAGTTGGGCCTGCTTCGTTTCAGTGGACACCTAACGAACGGAGAGATATATGGGTGTTCAGATGGCAGAAAAAAAGAAACGTCGGCAGTTCACGAAGGAATTTCGAGCAGAGGCAGTGCAGCTGGTTCGGGAGAGCGGCAAGGCAGTGAGCGTGGTAGCCCGGGATATCGATGTGACGGAGACGTCGCTTTATGCCTGGGTGAGGCAGGACAGGATCGACCGTGGTGAAGGCGGTCCCGGAACCCTGACGAGCGAGGAACTCGAAGAACTGCGTGGCTTCCGAAAGGAAGTTCGGGAGCTTCGGATGGAGCGTGACTTTCTAAAAAAAACGGCGGCGTACTTCGCGAGCGTGAAGAAATGAAGTTCGCAGCGATTCGGATCCAAAGCGAGGAGTTCCACGTTTCGTGGATGTGCCGGCTGCTCCAGGTTTCTCGGAGCGGCTACTATGCGTGGCTGAGGCGGAAGCCCAGCCGCCGTGAACGAGATGACCTGCGCCTGTCCGTAAAAATCGTTGCGTTCTTCCGAGCCAACCGCGGAGTTTACGGAAGTCCTCGTGTTGTGGACGAGCTCCGTGCGGATGGTGAGTCTGTTGGGCGTCGGCGCGTTGCTCGCATCATGAGAGAGAAAGGCCTGTGCGCGCGCCTGCCGAGACGTTCTCGGAAGACGACGGATTCGTCGCACTCGCGCCCCGTAGCTCGAGACCTCGTGCAGCGCCAGTTCTTGCCGAAGACCCCCAACGAAGTCTGGGCTGCGGACATCACCTACATCCGAACGTGGGAAGGCTGGTTGTATTTGGCCGTGGTCATGGACCTATTTTCGAGGCGCGTGATCGGTTGGGCGGTGGCGAATCATCTTCGCCGCAGAGCTCGCTGTCTCGGCGCTTCAGATGGCGGTGCGTCACCGACGACCACCGCGTGGGATGGTTCATCATTCGGACCGTGGCGTGCAGTACGCGAGCAGAGACTACCGCGCGTTCTTGCGACGCCACGGAATCGAGTGCAGCATGAGTCGAAAGGGCGACTGCTGGGACAATGCCGTCGTCGAGAGTTTCTTCGGCACGCTGAAAACCGAATCTCTCTACCGACTCGTTCTGCCGACTCGAGCGCAGGCGCGATGGGCTACCGTCGACTACATCACCAATTTCTACAACCCGAGGCGACGGCACTCAACGCTCCGGAACGTCAGTCCCATCGAGTTCGAACTTAGACTCTTGGAAGCAAACCGGTTTGCATAGTCAACTTGTCCACCAAACCGGAGCAAGCTCAAGTCGCGCCAGAAGGCTCTGGTAGACAAGACGAGCCCAATACTGAACAGAACGCACCTCACTTTCTAGATGACAAGAATCCAGCCGAAGCACTATGGGCTTTCGCAAGAAGCGGACGTTTCTGGCTAATCTGCTTGAGTCTCATGTGTACGACTATATTGATGGATTTTCTTATTTTTCTGCCGCTTTATCTTGCTTCTTTTGAAGGGGTATCATCTGCGCAGGCCGCTTCTTGGGCCTCCGCATTTCCACTCGGATGTTTGCTTGCCTTGGTTGCGGAAGGATTCATATATGACGGCGTCTCACGAAAGGGAAGAGTCGCTCTCTTAGGTGGACTGTTGGGAGCTACCAGCGTTTGCGTTGCAGCACTGTGGTGTTTGAAGGAGCTGCCAATGATTCCGGATTCCTTCAAATTTCCGAAAGTGTGCCAATCTTAGTTGGGAATTGAAACGGCTCCAAACCCCGTGGTTTGATGGCGTTGGACAAAACAAAATCAAGCCGCGAAGAAAGGAGCCGAGATGGGAAGTCTGCTACGTTCGGTCAAGAAACGCAAGAAGTCGCGTCGTTTGGGTGAGGTCGAGATGGTGAGGCACGAGGATTACGGGGAACTCGTGCTGGACGCCAAGGTAGAGATGATCCGTTGGTTGGTCCCCCTTGGTCTAATGCACGTTCACGAGTTGCTCGACGACGAAGTGAAGGCGTTGGCGGGAGAGCGATACTCTCGCAAGGACGAGCTGGAGCGCGGTCGCCGTCCCGGAAGCAACCCGGGCACGGTAGGGCTTGGCGGCCAGCGGGTACCGATCCGTGTGCCACGGGTTCGGAGCATCGAGGGAGGAGAGATTCCGCTTCGCTGCTACGAGGCGGTGAGCCACGGCGGTGAGGTGAATGATCTTCTGCTGAAACGAGTTCTCTACGGAATCTCTTGTCGCAACTACGAGGCGGCAGCGGAAGCGATTCCGGGCGCCATCGGGCTGTCGAGCTCAACGGTGTCCCGAGGGTTCGTGCAAGCGAGCGCTGCGAAGCTGCGGGAGATGCAGGAACGGGATCTGACCGGCGAGGATGTGGTGGCGCTGTTTCTGGATGGGAAGACATTCGCCGAGGCAACGATGGTCGTGGCTCTGGGCATCACGCTTTGCGGGGAAAAACGCTTCTTGGGCTTCGTGGAGACGGACACGGAGAACGCGCAGGTGTTGACGCCGTTCCTGCGTTCACTGCTCGAGCGGGGACTCGATATCTCCCAGGGTCTGCTGGTGATCATCGACGGCGGCAAGGGTCTCCAAGCGGCAGTCAAGAAGGCATTCCGTAAGCGGGCCCTGATACAACGCTGCCAGTGGCACAAACGTGAAAACGTAGTGAGCTACCTGTCCAAGGGCGAGCAGGCGTCATGGCGCAAGCGGCTCCAGTGGGCCTACAACAGGCCGGAGTACGAAGAGGCCCTCACTGCGCTCGAGCAACTCCACGGTGAGTTAGAAGAGCGGAACCAATCCGCAGCTGGCAGCCTGGAGGAAGGCCTCGAGGAGACGCTGACGTTGCATCGACTCGGCGTGCACGCGGTGCTGGGCCGTTCGTTCAAGACGACGAACTGCCTTGAGTCCGTCAATGCTCTCGTCGAGGAACGCTGCGCGAAGGTCGACCACTGGAAGAACTCAAGCCAACGCCAGCGCTGGTTGGCAACGGCGCTCGTAGACATCGAACCGCGCTTGAGGAAGGTGGTGGGCTACCGCCATCTTCCCAAGCTTCGCGAAGCTCTCAAGCGGGAACTGAAGATCGAGGCGAAGACATCAACCGTATCGAAGAAGAAGGTCGCTTAAACGTGAGCCGTGGAGAGTTTCAACTAAGAATGGGCTTGACTCAAATTTCCTCTTGCGATTGTGATTCTGTTTTTTTACGGATTCACACTTGCTCCAACGTGCTATCTGCCACCGAGTGTCTTTTCTAACGAATTTGGCGGAAAACACAGCGGTCTGCTGGTAGGGCTAGTAGATGCTGCTGCCTATTTCGCTTCAATGCTATATCTCATTGCAGGTGGCAGAATGGTTGTAACGTGGGGGTGGCAGAGCGTGATTGAATTGTTTTTGGTGATAGCTGTAGTGGCAACTCTGATTACAATCTGGTTCGCCTTCGAGGATTACAGACGTTTTCATACCAACCGTCGGGGATGGTCAGCCTCACCCGCCCTTTCAGCAACGCCTCGCTGAAGGGTTTGTGCTCTCGACACCCAACAGCAACACCCGTGATTCGCTGCCTCCCGGCCATCGAGGAGTTTCACTCCCGACGTGGTATTGATGTACTAATCAATGATGGCGGGCCTTATCGAGCCCGTCGGCGATCTGGCTTCTCTCGTAAAGCCCGCGGGCTATGCCCGTCGTGCGGAGCTAAACAGGCCGCCATCGACGAGCCCAAGTACCCGCATCGGCTCCACTCGTCCCTAGGATATCTCAGTCCGATGGACTTCGAGAGATTTCAGGCTGAAGTCAGCGAGTTTGACAAATGGCTGGGTGGTAGTTGACTATCCCCTCCGGTCTCACAAACCGATCTGTCTATATATGTCCATGCCACTCAAAGGTATCTTCAATATCGCGACTGCTTAGGTGTAGTTAAGTTGAATAACAAAACGATCCGGGTCGAGGACGCAAGCGATGGTTAAACTTGCAATCGTTTCCGAGGAGACGGTCCGGAAAATCGTGACCCGTCAACTCGCTTTCGATCTAGTTCGCGCTGCATTCGAAGCGGTTGCAATTGATCGCTCGCGGGTGTTCGATGTCGTCCTCGGCACCGGCCTCCATAATGGTGAAGTATTTGCCATTAAATCAGGTATTGACGGTGAAAATGAAATGGTCGGCTTCAAGTGCGGCACATACTGGGCCGGTAATTTCGATAAGGGCCTGCCTGCCCATGGTTCGACGACCTTGCTGCTCGATCCCGAGACCGGATTTCCACAAGTCTTAGTGAGCGCATCCTATCTAAACGGTTACCGGACTGCTGCCGCGAACGCAATTGCAGTCTCCAGTCTGGCTCGTTCCGACGCAGCGGTGTTGGGCGTCATCGGTGCCGGCCATCAGGCCGAGCAGGAAATTCGGGCAGTGGCCGAAGTCAGGGCGCTTTCTTTGATCAAAATTTTCACACGATCTGAGACTCGCGCCAGCTGGATAGCCGATCGCTTGAAGGACGTGGACGTCAGCATCCGATTAACGAGCGCGGAAGATGCCGTTCGTGGCTCCGATATTGTCGTTACCGTAACCCCATCGGAGTCACCACTCGTTCGGAATGAATGGATCGGAGAAGGAACTCATATTTCGGCGATGGGCGCTGATGACAAGGGCAAGTACGAACTCGATACCGCTATTTTGAAACGCGCGAGCCTGTTTGCCGACTACCCCCAACAATCCATTATTATCGGTGAATTTCAGCATGCCTATAACGATGGACTCATAAACTCAGTCGACGACATCTGTGCTTTGGGGTTGGTCACGCTTGGAAAATCACCCGGTAGAATTTCCGATACTCAGATCACCGTTTTTGACAGCTCCGGAATCGCAGTCCAGGACCTGGCTGCGGCGGGCGCGATTTTCGAAGCCGCTCAACAGATGAGTCAAATCCAGTACATCGACTTTTAATGGAGATGGCGATGAATGCGATTTGCAGTGTCACCCGAGTCGGCTCAAGAATGTTCTCCACTACGGTTGTTGCCTTCCTTGTCCTGTTTGGATGCCCCGGCGACTCTAGTGCCGTGGGCATGGGCGAAGTCGTCCTCGCCGAGTATCCTAGCGTGGATGCCAGCTTTCTTTCGGCCCTCGAGTGGCGGTTCGTGGGGCCGCTCCGTGGAGGGCGTGTCCCTGCGGTGGCGGGAGATGCCAACGACCCCCTCGTCTTCTATTTCGGGGCTGCCCACGGCGGAGTGTGGAAGACCACCGATGCCGGAAGGTATTGGCGGAACGTCTCGGACGGCTTCTTCAGATTCCCTGCGGTGGGTGCCCTGGACGTGTCGCTCTCGGATCCAAAGGTGATCTACGCGGGAACGGGGGAGGGGCTTCAACGGCAATTCATCTCGCCCGGAGACGGGGTATACAAATCCACCGACGGTGGAGACACGTGGACCAAAGTGGGCCTTCAAGAGACCCGGCACATCGCCAGGCTCCGCATTCATCCAACCAATCCCGATATCGTGTACGTGGCGGCAATGGGGGACATGTTCGGCCCAAACCCAGATCGCGGCATCTATCGAACCACGGATGGAGGCGAGACGTGGGAACGCATCCTGTATAAGGGCGAGACGACCGGTGCGGTGGATCTGTCTATTGATCCCACGAACCCGAAGGTGATCATCGCATCCCTGAACCACCATGTGACGTACCCGTGGGACGAGGAGAGCGGCGGACCCACCACCGGCCTTTTCAAGACCACGGATGGCGGGGACACCTGGACGGACATCACCCGCAACCCCGGTATGCCAAAAGGCCTAGTCGGGAAGCTCTGCATCGCCATCTCACCGGCGCGCTCCAGCCGGGTGTATGCGTTCATCGAGGCTGACGAAGGCGAAGGCGGGATCTATCGTTCCGACGACGGCGGGTCCACCTGGCAGAGGGCCCATCAAGACCCTGGCAAGATGGAGATCCCCAATTCCTACAACCACATCACCGCCGACTCCAAGGATCCCGACGTCGTCTATATCCAGCCCATCACCGGTTTACTGAAGTCCACGGACGCGGGCCGGACCTTCAAACCTGTAAAAATGGAGAACTGGGACCCTCATGCGTTATGGATCGATCCAAATGACTCTCGCCGAATGATCGAAGGAGGGGACGGAGGGGCCTCGGTGACGTTGAACGGAGGTGAGTCCTGGTCGAGCCTCGATAACCAGCCCACCGCAGACCTTCTCAGTCTGGCGGTTGACGACCAGGAGCCCTACTGGATCTACGCCGCCCAGAACGACAACACTCACATCGGGATTCCAAGTCGAACCGACGATCGGTCCATCGGATGGACGCACTACCTTCCCATTCCGGCCGGCGAGGGCGGGCAGACGGCGGTCAAGCCCGACGGCAGCGTGGTTTATGCAAATGATAGGTCCAGGATGGTCCGTTTTGACCGGGAAACCGGGCATGCTCCGCACATCAGCGTTTGGCCCGAGTGGGTGTTCGGAACGCCCGCCAAAGACGTGAAGTACCGTTTCTACTATTCGTTCCCGGTACTTCTCTCGCCGCACGATCCTGGCGCGCTCTACACCGCCGCCCAGTACGTCTTCCGATCCACGGACGAAGGCCAATCCTGGGACCAGATCAGTTCCGACCTCACGCGGAACCGCCAGGACGTGATGGGCGAAATATCCGGAGGGCCCATTAGTTCCAATGCGTCCTCGCTTTTTCACGTGAGTCTCATCCGGACCATTGCCGAGTCTCCCCTCGAAGAGGGTGAGCTCTGGGTGGGCACCGACGACAGTACCGTTCAGCTATCGCGAGATGGTGGCGGCAGTTGGCTGGACGTCTCGCCGCCGGATCTCCCCGAATGGACCACCATCACCGCCATAGACGTATCTCCCCACCAGCGGGGGACGGTTTATATCTCCGGTGGACGGCACAGGGTAAGCGATCGCACACCGTATCTCTATAGGACCACCGACTACGGCAACACCTGGAAGCGAATCACCAAAGGGATTCGGGAAAACGACTACTCGTGGGTCATCCGCGAGGATCCGGTCCGCCCGGGTCTCCTCTACGCGGGAACAGAAACTGGCGCGTACGTTTCCTTCGACGCCGGAGACTCCTGGCAGTCCCTACAGCGCAACCTGCCACCGGTGATGGTCATGCAGATGGTCGTGAAGGACGACGACCTGGTGGTGGCAACCCATGGACGGGGCTTCTGGATCATGGACAACGTCTCGTCCCTGCGTGGCATCACCCCCGAAGTCGCCTCCGCCCCGGTGCATCTGTTTGAAGTAGTCCCCGCTCTCCGTCAACTTCGGGGAGGGAGAGGGAAGAGATCTAGGGACAACGGGAAGAACCCGCCGCGCGGGGTGATGATCGAATATTACCTGGCCCAAGAACCCGCCGGTGATGTGATGTTCACCATCACGGATGCGGGCGGCGAGATCATCGAGCAATTCCCCAGCAGGTCGAAGGAACGCGGTAGCCCCTCCACCAGGGCAGGAATGAACCGATTCCTCTGGGACATGCGATATCCGGGTACCCAGATGCCCCCGTCCCCTGGAGCATTGAACGGTTTTATGAGCGTCGATTACTCACCGCCCGCATCGCCGATTGCGCCTCCCGGACGATACTTCGTCCGACTCTCCGTGGACGGACAGGCTTACGAGCAGCCTTTCGAGATCCGGAAAGATCCGAGAGTAAAAGCCAGCGATGCCGATCTCAAGGCTCAGTTCGACCTCATGGTTGACATCCGGGATCGGTTTTCGGAAGTGGCCGACGCCGTGCTCAGAATCAGAGAAGTCCGAGCCCAGCTTGACGGGCTTCGGGCTGAGCTGCCAGAGGATTCCAGGGTCAAGGCCGACGGGATCCTAGAGCAGTTCAGGCAGATCGAGGGCATTCTAACCATATGGATGGGGTCCCAGGCCCACCCCATGATGTGGAGCCCCCGGGGGTGACTGAGAAACTGAGCTCGCTCTCAAGGACTGTCGGCGCGGCGGATGCCAAACCCACGGAATCGATGTACGCGGTATTCGAGGACCTCTCGGAACGCTTCGAGGTCCAACGGAACCGGTTGAACCAGGTCATTGAGGAAGAGGTTGGGCCTCTGATGGCCCGCCGATGGAGGGATAGGCAATTCAAGGGCCCGGCAGGGTGCTGGCGTGACTCGTCACACTAACTAGGAGAGGTCAGTTGCCATGAGAACACACTCGTTCATCAAACTCACTTTGCTCGGGTTGCTGCTGGTAGGCGCGGACTCGGTGACGCGGGCCTTGGCGCAGGATGCCGACGCGCTCCGTCCTCTCCAGGTCGAGGACTACTTCGCCCTGAAGGACGTGAACGCCCCGCGCATCAGCCCCGACGGCGCCTGGGTCGCCTTCACCGTCCGGTCCCAGGACCTCGAGACAGACCAGCGCGAGACGCGGCTGTGGATGGTCTCGACCTCCGGCGGCGAGGCGATCCCTATGACGGCCAAGGGCAGCTCCGCCACGCGGCCCAGGTGGAGCCCCGACGGCAAGTACCTGGCGTTCCTGTCGGAACGCGAATGGGAACAGGGCTCAGAGGGAAAGAGCCCGCAGGTCTTCACGCTGGACCTACGCGGCGGGGAGGGCGTCCCGCTCACCAGTGTCAAACAGGGCGTCGAGGCCTACGAGTGGTCGCCCGACGGGAAGCGACTCGTCCTCGTGATCCGCGATCCGAAGCCGAGCCAGGAAGAGGCGCCCGGGCCCTGGGTGATCGACCGGCTGCAGTTCAAGGAAGACTATGTGGGTTATTTGAATCGTCTGCGCGCCCATCTCTACGTCTTCGACGTCGAGACCAAGGCCATCGTGCAGATCACCTCCGGGGACTACGACGACTCCGATCCAGCCTGGTCTCCGGATGGGAGCGTGATCGCCTTCGTCAGCAACCGCACCGAAGAGCCCGACGCCAACTACAACACCGACATCTGGCTGGTGAAGCCTGACCTCCCCTACGGGGAGCAGAAGCCGGTCCGGGTCACCGAAAACCCCGGGTCCGACGACGAGCCAGTCTGGCACCCCGACGGCGAGAGGCTCGCCTACATCACGACGACCCGGACCGACGTTCCCGCGGCCTACCTGCAGACGAAGCTCGCGCTCATCGGTGTCGGTGAGGACGAGCCCGTGCTTCTCACCACGGAGTCCCTCGACCGGAAGGTCTACCAACCGCATTTTTCGCCCGACGGACGCAGCCTCTACGTCCTGCTCGAGGATGACGGCAGGGTTCATCTGGCCGCGGTGTCGGTCGAGGACGGCCGCCTGAACCGGCCGATCGCCGGACGGCGCCGGGTCGACGCAGCCGCGGTGGCCCCCGACGGCGTCGTCGTCGCCCTCGTCAGCGAGCCCCGGTTGCCGGCCGAGGTGTTCGTCCTCGATCCCGAGCCCTCCGGCTCCTCGGGGCTGCGCCGCCTCACTCACGTCAACGACGAGCTGCTGAAAACGATCGCGCTGGCCGATGCGGAGGAGGAGCGCTTCCCCACCCTCGACGGAACCGTGATCCAGACCTTCATCTACAAGCCGCAGGACTTCGATCCGAAGACCCGCTATCCGACCCTCCTCTGGCTTCACGGCGGCCAGGAGGCCCAGTACGACTTTGGCTTCAATTTCCGGGTGCAGCTCTTCGCCGCCAACGGCTACGTGGTGGTGATGCCGAACGTTCGGGGCTCCGGAGGCCGGGGGCTCGACTTCACACTCTCGAACTACCGCGCCTGGGGCACCCACGATGCCGAGGACGTGATCGTTGCCACCGACTACGTCGTGGAGCTGGGCTACGCCGACCCCGATCGGCTCGGCATCGGAGGCTGGTCGTATGGAGGGACGCTTACGAACGACGTGATCACCTCCACAGATCGTTTTGCGGCCGCCATCAGCGGGGCCAGCGTCGGACTGTGGACCTCGACCTACGGTCACGATCCATATCAGGAGTGGTTCGACACGGAACTCGGTCCCCCCTGGGAGAACCGCGACGTCTGGGATAGCGTATCGCCTTTCATGGAGGTGGAGAGCATTACCACGCCGACGCTCTTCATCGGAGGGGAGAAGGACTGGAATCAGCCGATCATCCACTCCGAGCAGATGTACCAGGCGATGAAGCAGCTGGGCCGCGAGGCTTCCCTTGTGGTCTACCCCGACGCGCACCACGGCATACGTCTGCCGACCTATCACAAGGACCTGCTCGAGCGCTTTCTCGGATGGTTCGATAAATACGTAAAGGGCTCACCGTCCGGTTCATAGCACCCTGCGAAATGTTGCGTGCACGCGCCGTCAAAGAATAGACGCAAGTGTGAGAGGAAAGATTCCATTGTGACGAAGAGCAGATTCAAGGTCCCACACACTCTGGTTCTCCTCTTCGGGATGGTGATCCTAGCCCAGGTCTTCTCATACCTGCTCCCCGCCGGCTCGTTCGAACGGGTGGAGAATGCCGCCGGACGACTCCAGGTGGTGCCCGGCAGCTTCCATCTCACCCCGGACCGTCCGGCGTTGTTGCCCCTGGCCAGCCTGACGGCCATTCCCAAGGGTTTCAGCGGAGCACACGAGATCATCTTCTTCGTCTTCATCATCGGGGGCGCATTCGCCGTTCTTCGCACCACGGGGGTCGTCGATTCGGCCATGGGAGCTCTCCTCAGACGCTGGGGGGACCGACCCTTCTGGTTGGTGGCCGGCGGAACGTTTTTGTTCGCCATCGGGTCGGCCACCATCGGATTCGGCGAAGAGTATTTTCCCTTCATACCCGTACTCATCACCCTGTCTCTCGCCCTCGGATACGACAGGGTCACCGCTGTCGGGATCATCATGGTCGGGTACGGGACCGGTTACGGCGCGGCCCTCATCAACCCCTTCAGCGTGCTCATCGCCCAGGACATTGCCGGACTCCAGCCCGCCTCGGGGCTCTGGTACCGCCTGGCGGTCATGGTCGTCTTCGTGCCGATCGGCATTCACCACGTCTGGTCGTATGCGAAGAAGGTGCGGCGGGATCCGGCGGCGAGCCTGGTGGCCGACGTGAGCGCGCCCGAAGGTATGTCGATCGCAAGTGGAGGGGATGGGGAGGCCGCGGCGGACCACCCTCCGATGACCACCGCTCACAAGCTGGTCCTGGCCGCCGTCGCCATCGCTATGGCCGTCATTCTCTTCGGGCTGAGCCAGTGGCACTGGAATCTGGTCGAGATGCAAGCAGTCTTCGTCGCTCTCACACTGGTCATGGCCGTCATCGCCCGCATGAGCCCGGACCGGACAGCGGTGGAGTTCGGCTTGGGCGCAGCGAGGCTGACCAGCGTTGCGCTGTTGATCGGCGTGGCCCGGGGCATCTATGTGGTGTTGCACGAGGGCGGCATCGTGGACACGATGGTCCATGGCCTCAGCCTTCCACTCCAGGAGCTTCCAGGGGCTCTCTCCGCCGTGGGGATGTTCTTCGTTCAGAGCCTCGCCAACTTCTTCATCCCGTCGGCAAGCGGCCAGGCCTTCGTCACCATGCCGATCATGGCGCCCCTCGCGGACCTAGTGGGCGTGAGCCGCCAGGTAGCGGTACTGGCCTTCCAGTTCGGCGACGGGTTCAGCAATATCCTGGTTCCCACCCAATACGTGATCGTGGGAGCCCTGGCCATGGCGGGAATCCCCTACGACCGTTGGCTGCGCTTCATCCTACCCTTCATGGTGAAGATCTGGATCGTGGGCTCGATCGCATTGGCGGTGGCCGTATTGATCGGATACGCCTGACGGCGCGGGCCGAAGCCGGCAACTACTCGATCCTCAAGGATCTTCTGGCGGAGGTAGAGGCTCCCCCGAGCCCTCCCTAAGACTGACGAAGCTGTTCACCGAGATCTCGCGCCAGACCTCGCGCCGTCCGCTGGGCCAGTGGACTAGCACGCCGTGGATCGTCTCCGCCTCCCCAAGGCCGAAGTGCACACGGATGTCGCTGGCGCTCACGTAGCTGCCGTCGGTGTGGCTGCGACGCCATAGCGGTTTGTCCGGGTTTCTGAGGACCGCGACCCGCGCACCAATTCCGTCGCGGTTCGACTCCGTCCCTTCGAGATCGACCGACAGCCAGTTCCGTCGGTTGCCGACCTCGTTGAGCATCAAACGGGCCGGGCCATTGCAGTTGGTCACCACGATATCGATGTCGCCATCGTTGTCGATATCGCCGAAGGCGGCCCCGCGACTCACCTCGAAGAGCTCCATGGCCGAGCCCGACTCGGCGCTGACGTCCCGAAAGCGACTCTTGCCGTCGTTGCGGATCAGTTGATTGTGCTCTTGGAAAGGGTAGGGAGTGCCGCGGAGCGCCTCCTCGGACTTCACCGCGCCGTTGGCGATGAAAAGATCCAGATCGACATCGTTGTCGAAGTCGAACCACTGCGTTCCGAAGCCGGTCGCGCCCAGGCTGGGGATGGCCAAGTTGAACTGGTTGGTGGCATCCACGAACAAGCCTCTACCCTGGTTCAGGTACAGGGTATTGGTCTCATCGTCGAGGTGAGTCATGAACAGGTCTTCGTCCCCGTCCTGGTCGAAGTCGCCCACGGTGACGCCCATACTGCCTTCCGCCTGGCCATCGGCGTTGACCGCGGTTCCGGACATCAAAGAGATGTCCTCGAAGGTTCCGTCGCCGCGATTGAGCCACAACTGGTTCGGTCGCACGTCATTGGCGACATAGATGTCCGGCCAGCCGTCGTCGTTGAAGTCGGCGGCGATGACACCCAGCCCCGAGCCGAACGCCGCGTTGAGACCCTCCGCCTCGCTAACATTCGTGAAGGTGCCGTCCCCCTCATTGCGAAAGAGCCGGTCGGGCAACGGCTGGTAGGTCGTGGGACCACAGTAGTCGCACTCTCCGGTCGGACCGGTGCACGGTCGCGCACCGGCGACGATGAAGTCCACGTAGTTGGTGACGAAGAGATCGAGGTCGCCATCGAGGTCGTAGTCAACAAAGGAGGAGCTGGCGCTCCAACGCTCATCGTCCACCCCCGCGGCGGACGTCATGTCGGAGAAGAAAGCACCGCGCTCATTCCTAGGAATGAGCGTTCTTTACATGTAAAGAACGTTCGATCCGAAATTCGTCACGTAGAGATCGGGATCGCCGTCGTTGTCGTAGTCGCCCACCGCCACTCCCATGCCGTAGCCCTCGTGCCCGACGCCAGTCTCCTCGGTGACGTCGGTGAAGCCGAGGCTTCCTTCGGGAAGCAGCTCGTTGCGGAACAGGCGGTTCCCCGGCCAGTGGCGCTTGGGCGCCGGGAACTTCGCCTCGCGCAAGCTCTTGCTCCGGTCGAGCAAGTGACCCTGCAGTAGATAGACATCCAGATCGCCGTCGCCGTCGAAGTCGAATACCCCGACGCCCCCGGCAGCGGTCTCGGGGAAGTAGTACTCGCCGGTCGAGCCGATGAAATGCTCGAACTCGAGGCCGGTGGCGGCGGCGACCTCGCGAAACACCGCGGGGCCTTCAACGCCGGCTGGCGAAGCGGCCGCCGGCTCGGGTCTCGGGTCGCCGGCGACCAGAGCGAGGATCGTCAGGAGAATGAGCAGCCTCATCGCTGTTCTACCTTTTGCTTCCACTTGCCGAGCGCCCGGTCGATTTCCGCGACCAACCGCCACCGGCCCGCCGCGGTGGCCGAGTGCCGGGCTTCCTCGAGATAGGCGACCGCCTCCTCCCAGTGGCCGCTCTGGCCGTAGGCGAGCGCGACTCGGTACTGCACGAGCCCTCGATCGAAAACTCCGCTCCGAAGCGTTTTTTCAAGATAGGGCTCCGCCGCTGCCAGGTCGCCGGCGCGCAGGAGATTGAGAGCGATCGCGAGGTTCGCCTGCAAATAATTGGGGGCATTCTTCAAGGAAGTCCGGTAGTGACCGATCGCCTCTTCCCCGCGTCCCTGGTCGTCGAGGATCGAGCCCAGCAGCAGGTTGCCTTCTGCCTCGTAAGGGTTGATCGCCAGCAGCTCTTCGAGCACCGGCACGGCTTCGAGCAATCGCTGCTGCTTGATCAAGGAGCGAGCGTAGAGAAGGCGTGCGGTCGGCGACGGCGAGCCGCTGGCGACGGCGGCTCGGAAGTGGTACTCGGCCTTGTCGAACCGATTCTGGTTGGAATAGAACTGGATCAAGTTGGCGTGCGCCGGCAGATACTGCGGGTCGAGCGCGATCAGCAGCTCCTCGATGGCCTCGTCCGTCTTCCCCGCCCCGGGCCAGCTCGGTCGCTCTCGTGGTGTGGGTCATCGGACTCCTCTTGAGCTCGGCGACGGCAGCCATCAGCGGGTCGCGGGCGGGAGCGCGCGTCTGCTTGTGGCTCTGGTAGAGGCCGAAGTGCCGACGCGCCTGCTCCTCCTTTCCGAGATCGCGGGCGGCCAGCGCCAGCGCATAGTGCGCCGCCCCGAACCGCGGCGCCAGCGCCAGCGCCTGGCGGTACTCTTCCGCGGCGACCCCGGTCTGGCCCCGCGCCTTGATCGCTTGGCCCAGTCCATAGTGGCCGATCGCCGACTGGGGATCGTGCTTGAGAGCGGTGCGGTAGTAGAGAATCGCCTCCGTCGAGTCGCCCTGTGCCAGCAGCAGATCCCCCAATTCGATCCACAGCGGAGCGTACTCCGGGCGGAGGGACGCCGCCTCTTGCAGCACCTCGAAGCCTTCTTCGGCTCGGCCGCCGCGCATCAGCACCCTGCCGTGGTAGTAGATCCAGCGGAAGCTTGCGGGCTCGAGGGCGCGGGCGCGCGCGTAGGCGGACGCGGCCGAGCCGAACTCCTCGTACGCGTGGAGCACCATCCCCAGCTTGCCCACCGCCCCCGGATTTTTCGGCTCGGCTCGGACAGCGGCGAGAGCTTCCTCGACCTGCTCCCGCACGCCCGGTGCGAACGAGCTCGGGTCAACCTGCGGCGACCGAGGCAACCCCGGAACGGTCGGCGGCCACCCCAGGGGATGGGCCCCGGCGAGCGCCAGCGCCGCCATTACGATGGTAGAAGTCAGCAGAAAACGTCCCACCCGCATCGATTCGCCGTGAAGACCCTCACATCCTAGCGGCGCTCGCTCGAGAAAACCAACTACACGGCAAGCAACAACGACAGCTCGCTCTGCCGCCGAGTCCAGGACAGACTCTGCCGCACTCCGCCCCCAAGCTTGGCTGAATCACGAGTGGACACCGGTTGTCTCACGCTGTTTGAGTGCGGTAAACAAATACGTTAGAAGGAGGGTTCCATGCAGTTCAGCAGCGGAAAGCACATTTCGGTTTGCCTGTTCTCGGTCATGCTGGCCTCAACCGGCGTGATCGCCGCTGCCGCCCAGGAACAGCCGGCGAAGAAGGCTGAGGCCAAGACGGACAGAAAGAAAAAGAAAGAAGGCCTGCCCCTCAAGCCCGAACGCAAAATAGAGTTCACGACCGATGAGGGGACCTGGATTTCCCTGGACCTCTCCCGGGATGGGGAGACGATCCTCTTTGAACTGCTGGGGGATTTGTACACTGTCCCGCTCGAGGGAGGCGACTCCGTCGGCATCACCAGTGGCATGGCCTTTGACAGCCAACCGTCCTATTCTCCCGACGGCTCCCACATCGCTTTCTTGAGTGACCGTGATGGGGCCGAGAACATCTGGATCGCTAACTCGGACGGCTCCGATCCCAAACAACTGAGCAAGGAGAAGCAAAGTCTTTTCGTATCGCCAAGCTGGACTCCGGACGGTGAGTACGTCCTTGTTACCCGCAGTGCTCCAGGCAGCGGCGTTTGGGATCGGAACGAAGAAACCTGGATGTACCACATCAAAGGTGGTAAAGGGGTCCAGGTAACCAAAAGCAAGCCAAAGCCGGACACCCCGTTTCTTGAGTGGCACAGCGCCCTGGGAGCCGTAGCCAGCCCTGACGGTCGCTATCTGTACTACGCCAAGCGGACGGGGAGACCGTTTTTTGACGAGCCCATGTCAGGCTACAATTTTCCCTACTCCCAAATCGCGCGCCGGGATCTCACCACGGGTGACGAAGACGTGATCACAGAGGCACCCGGGAGCGCGTTGAGGCCGGTGCTCTCGCCTGACGGCACCAAATTGGTCTATGGGACACGTCACGAAGCCGAAACCGGATTGCGGATTCGCGATCTCTCCACCGGCGAGGAGCGCTGGTTGAAATATCCGGTTCAACTTGATGCACAGGAGGCTTACGCGGAGCGCGATCTGCTTCCCGGCTACGCCTTCACGTCCGACGGTAGGGAGATCGTGATTTCCTACGACGGCAAGATCCATCGCGTGAACGTGAAAAGCGGCAAAGCACGAGTCGTACCTTTCACTGCCAAGGTTTCCCAAGAAGTGGGCCCCTTACTGAATTTTCCGTCCCGCGTCGAGCAAGGGCCGGTCCGCGCCCGCCTGATCCAGGTACCGTCGCAATCACCGGACGGGAAGCGGTTGGCGTTCTCCGCTCTGACTCACCTCTACACGATGAGCATCCCTGACGGTAGGCCTACCCGCATCACGTCAGGCGACAGCCGGGAGTTCCATCCTGCCTGGTCACCCGACGGGAAGTGGTTGGCCTATGTGACCTGGTCGACGGAGGGAGGACACATTTGGAAGATTCGTGCGGACGGGGGGGGCACGCCCCAGCAACTCACGCGGGTTCCCGGTCACTATCGGAATCCAGCCTGGTCGCCCGACGGACAGCGCCTTGTCGCGCTGTACGGACCGCGACAGGCGCGGGTCGAACGCAGCTATGACTCTGGCGACAACCGGGGGGTCGGCGACGACCTGGTTTGGATACCTGCAGAAGGAGGTGATCTGAAACTCATCGTGCCCGCCCGTGGCGTCGTTGGCCCGCATTTCAGGGACGAGCAGGACCGCGTCTATGTTTACTCCAGTCAAGGACTGATCTCATTGCGGTTCGACGGTACGGACCGGCGCACTCACATCGAGATTGTTGGAGAAGGTTGGGTATCGGAGCCAACGCCGGCCCAGGACGCGCGCATCAGTCCTGACGGGCGCTATGCCTTGGCTCTCGTGCACGAACAACTGTATGTGGTGGCCGTGCCCCGCATCGGCGGAGACCCGCCCACTGTGAACGTTAGCTCCGCTTCGGTCCCAGTGCGGAAACTCACCGAGGTAGGAGCCGACTACTTCGCGTGGGCCGATGGTGGATCGACCTTGACTTGGGGGCTGGGTTCCTCCTTTTTCCGCTTGCGCTTGGCCGATGTGACTTTCGAACCTGCAAAGGAGTCAGAAGGTGAAGAGCCCGAGGAAGAGAGGAAACTGCCGGTCGAGGAAATCGAAGCGGTCATCGAACGACCTCGCCACATCCCCAAGGGCGTGATTGCGCTTCGTGGTGCCACGGTGATCACGATGCGAGGCGAGGAGCTAATCGCGGACGCCGAGATTGTCATCACCGACAACCGAATCACGGCCCTTGGGCGAAGGGGATCGGTAACCATCCCCGAAGGCGCGCGGCTATTCGACGTCGATGGGATGACGATCATGCCAGGGATCGTGGACGTTCATGCTCACTGGTTCGAAATCCGCCGCGGCGTGCTCGACATGCAAAACTGGAACTTTCTTGCCAATCTGGCCTATGGCGTCACGACTGGCCGCGATGCGCAGACCACCACCAACGACATGTTCGCCTATCAGGATCTCGTGGACATAGGAGAGATGCTCGGGCCGAGGGCGTTTTCAACTGGGCCGGGGGTCTTTCAGAACACCAATCTTCAATCCGCCAAGGATGCCAAGAATGTGGTCGCCAAGTACAAGAAGTACTACCGGACAAACACGTTGAAGTCCTACGTGGTCGGCAACCGGAAACAGCGGCAGTGGATGGTGGAAGCCTGCAAGGAACACCGGATCATGCCCACCACGGAAGGCGCCGCCAACCTCAAGCTGGACCTCACCCATGCGATCGACGGTTTCAGTGGCAACGAGCACAATTTTGGGATTGCGCCGCTTTATAGAGACGTTGCCGAACTGGTGGCCCGGGTCGGACTCTTCTACACGCCCACGCTAATGCAGGCATATGGCGGCGCCCGTGGTGAGCACGACTTCTTTTTGAGCACGGAAGTTCATGACGATCAGAAACTACAGCGATTTATTCCCCATAACCTCCTCGATTCACGGACCAAGCGGCGACCGTGGCTCCGAAAGGAAGAGCACTTCTATCCGAGAGCTGCCGCCTCGGCCGCCAAGATCGTCCGTGCTGGAGGACGGGTCTGCGTTGGGGGACACGGAGCGGTGCAAGGGATTTCGTGTCATTGGGATATGTGGGCGCTGCACAGTGGAGGAATGACGAATTTCGAAGTTCTGCGGGCAGCGACCCTGCACGGTGCAGAAGCGATTGGCTATGCCCAGGATTTGGGGAGCATCGAGGTGGGAAAGCTCGCCGACTTGATCGTGCTCGCCAAGAACCCTTTGGAGGACATTCGGAACACCAACACCATCAAGTACGTGATGAAGAATGGAGAATTGTTCGAAGGGGACACGCTCAACCAGATCTGGCCGCGGCAGAAGACTCCGCCTCGAATGTGGTGGTGGGATGAACAACCGTGAGACTCTATGCGTCGTCTTGAACGACAGTGTTGCCTCGCTCCACGTTATAAACCGAAGCGCCTAGAGCAGAGCTGAGAAAGCAAAGCCACCGACGCAAAAAACAAGAATGGGGAGACTCCAAATGGATCTAGCTACGCACAATCTTCTTTTTCGCGACATTTTGTTCGCGCTCTTGTTACTGGCTACGGCTTGTGGCGCGAATGCTCAAGGTCTGAAGGTCTACATTTCTGCGGACATGGAAGGAGTTGCCGGAGTCGTTAGCCAAGACCAGTTGGGACCGAGAGGATTTGAATATAGCCAGTTTCGCAAATTCATAACTGCGGAAGTAAACGCGGCCATTGAGGCCGCGCGCGATGTGGGCACTACCGAGATTGTTGTTAGCGATTCACACGGCAACGGCCTGAATTTGTTGCTAGATGCTCTGCCACAGGACATCCAAGTTGTTAGGTCCTGGCCAAGACCGCTCGGCATGATGGAGGGAATCGACGATAGCTTTGATGCCGCGATATTCATCGGTTATCACGCCAGTGCAGGCAACATCGACGGAATCGCAGCTCATACGGTATCAGGCGCGGATTTTTCATCCGTAAGAATCAATGGCACTGAAATGATCGAAGGCGGCATGAACGCCCTGATCGCTGGGCACTTCGGAGTCCCGGTAGTGATGATCAGTGACGACGACGCCGCGGTGCGCGAAGTGTCCGACATGTTGGGTCCAATCGAGGGAGCGGTCGTTGTCTGTCGACGCGGCGGAAATGATTGCTTATCTGCCAAACGTGGAGCTTATCGATAACCATACCGTGCGCTTTGTCGGGAGTATCATCGAACTTAGTATGTTCGTAGAAATGGCGTTGGGCTACCCGCCGACTATGACTCAATAAATTTCCAGACACTATTAGACTGAGCTTAGTCGGGCTTCGCGTGGGCACCCCTTCGGGAATCACCGTGCCCGGGCACAGGTCCTCGTCGTCGAGCACGCCGTCGCCGCTTCAAAGCGGACAGATCACTTGCTCTCGCGATCGGCCATATCATCCGCTCCCCACACGGGGAACAGAGATTCTTGACATGCGTTTCTGGTCGAGTATATTTTCCCAACTAGCAGTCTTATGCGCAGAGCCCTAGCCGGTTTCGTTCTCCTCGCCCTGCTGGGCGTCGGCGTCTGGTTCCTGATACTCCGTGAGGGCACTCTCGCCCCCTTCGGCTGGAGCCGAACTCACCTGCTTTTGGTTTCCATCGACACCCTGAGAGCCGATGCCCTCGGCAGCTATGGCTACGCCAAGGCCCAAACGCCCCGTCTCGATGCCCTGGGCGCGCAGGGCCTGCGCTTCGAGCAGGCCACCACGGTGGCCGCGCTCACGTTGCCGGCGCACTCATCCCTGCTGACCGGGACCTTCCCCGCCACACACGGCGTCCGGGACAACGGCGGCTTCTACCTCGGAGACGAGCAGGTCACTCTCGCCGAGGTGCTGCGCGGCGAAGGATACCGTACGGGGGCCTTCGTCGGGGCGTTCGTCCTCGACTCCCGCTGGGGGACGCACCAGGGTTTCGATCGCTACTTCGACGAGTTTGACCTGTCCGAGATGAAGGGTGGCGGCATGGCCAGCGTGCAGCGGAGGGGCGACGAGGTGGTAGCGGAGGCCCTGCGCTGGCTCGGCGAAGAATCGGAGGCGCCGTTCTTCGCCTGGGTGCACCTCTACGATCCGCACACCCCGTACGAGGCCCCTGAACCCTATCCCTCCCGCTTCCCTCGCACCCGGTCAGGGGCCTATGACGCCGAGATCGCGTGGACCGACGGGCTGGTGGGACGGCTGCTGGACGGTCTGGCGGAGCAAGGCCATCTCGAGGACACCCTGGTCGTGGTCGTCGGGGACCACGGGGAGGCCCTAGGGGCGCACAAAGAGCTGGACCACGGCTTCTTCCTCTACGACGAAGTGGTGCAGATCCCGCTCATGATCGCCGGGCCGGGCGTGCCTTCCCGGGTGGTGCCCAACCAGGTCCGGATCGTGGATGTGATGCCCACCGCCCTCGAGCTACTGGACGTCGAGGCTCCGGCGAGCGTCCAGGGGACCAGCCTCGTGCCCCTGAGTCGCGGCCGAGAGTTGCAGCTCCTGGCCCTCTCGGAGAGCTGGTACCCCAGGTACCACTACGGCTGGAGTGAGCTCAAGGCCGTGCGCGACGGTCGCTACAAGCTCATCCAGGCCCCCCGCCGCGAGCTGTACGACCTGGCTCAGGACCCCGGGGAGATCGAGGATCTGGCGGCAGAGCAGCCGCAGCGTGCCGATGCCCTGGAGCGGGCTCTGGAGAAAATGCTGAGACAGGTAACCAGCGAGGACGCTTCGCGCGGGCCCACCGCCATCGACCCGGAGACCGAGGAGCGCCTCCGGGCGCTGGGCTACATCGGCGGCGGCATCAGCGCCCGCAACCTCGAGGACCGACCCCGGGGGGACCCGAAGGACAAGATCGGCCTCTACAACCTCTTGAGGCAGGCAGGCCAGGACTCCTCGGAGGAGCGGATCGACGAGGCCATCGCCAAGGTACAGCAGGCCCTGGCCGAGGATCCGGAGATCGTCGAGGCCTACACGCTGCTCGCGAAATTCCACGAAAAGGCCGGTCGTCCCGAGGAGGGAATCAAGGCACTCCGGCAGGCCATGGAGCTCGACCCCGAGCATCATGGCGCCGTCTTCGGCCTGGCACTCGCCCAGAAGAATATGGGACAGCTGGAGGACGCGGAGATCGGCTTCGAGCGGGCCCACGAGCTCGATCCCAGGAGCGGTAAGGTGCTCTGGCAGCTGGCGGACATCCGCATGCGCGAGAAGCGCTTCGACGAGGCCGAGGGAACTCTGAGAGACGCCCTGGCGCTGAAGGTGGACCAGCCGAAGTTCCGCTTGAAGCTGGGCGAGTGCTACATCGAGTTGGAGCGGTATGCCGACGCCGAGAGGATCATCTCGAAGGCCCTGGAGGAGAAGCCCGAGCTGCCGCGGGCCCACTTCAACCTGGCTCTTGCCCACGAGGCCCGCGGCCAGATCGAGCGAGCCGTGGCCGAGTACGAAGCGGAGCTCGCCCAGACGCCCAAGGCCTTCAAGGCCGCCTTCAACCTGGGCAAGCTGCTGATGCGCACACGCCCCGAGGAGGCTCGGACTCGACTCCGTGAATCGGTCGACTGGAATCCGGAGTTCGGGACGGGCTACCTGTACCTGGCCAAGTCCCTGCTCGACGCCGGGGAGCTGGCGCAGGCCGAGGAGGCCGCTCTGACGGGCCTAGCCAAGAATCCGGAGCCCGAGCAAGCTCCGTTCGGACACTACATCCTGGCCGACATCTACAACCGTGGCGGGCGCCGAGAGGAGGCTGCACGCCAGCTCGCTGCTGCCCGCAGGCTGGAGCGAGGCGGGTGAAGCTCACGCCACACCTGGCGGCCCTCGCGCTGCTCACGACATCGTGCACCTCACCCGAGCCTGAACGAGCAGCACCGCCCACGGCGCGGCACCTCGTGCTGGTCACCATCGACACGCTGCGCGCCGATCGTCTGGGCAGCTACGGCAACCTCGGGCTGCCCACGCCCAACCTGGACCGGCTAGCAGCCGAGGGGACAATGGCCCCGGATGCCATGGTCCACGTCCCTTTGACACGCCCCTCCCACTTCTCCCTGTTCAGCGGGCTCCTGCCGTCCCAGCACGGCATCCGCGACAACGTCGCGCCCGGGCGCGGTCCGGAAACGCCTCTGCTCGCCGAGGTCTTGCAGACCGCGGGCTTTCGGACGGCGGCATTCGTTTCCTCCATCGTCCTCGCCTCGCACACCGGCCTGGACCGGGGATTCGACACGTACTCCGACAAGATCGAGAGAAAAGCCGGCGAGAGCTTCTTCGCGAGCAAGCTCCAGAAGCGCGGCGACGAAACCGTACAGGAGGCCGTCTCCTGGCTGGAGTCCAACCGGGAGGCTCGGCTCTTCGCATGGATCCACCTCTACGACCCCCACGAACCCTACGACCCCCCCGAGCCCTACGCCTCGCGCTACGCCGAGCGCCCCTACGAGGGCGAGGTCGCCTGGACCGACGAGCTCGTGGGGCGCATCGATGCCGCCCTCACGAGGCTCGAGCTGCGCAACCAGACGCTGCTGTGCGTCACCTCCGACCATGGCGAGGGGATGGGAGAGCACCGGGAGGCGACTCACGGCTTCTTCATCTACCAGTCCACCCTGGCAGTTCCGCTGTTCTTCCGAGGACCCGGCGTGATGCCCGGCGGGCGCCTTCCCGTCACCGTTCGCACCATCGACCTGCTCCCGACGCTTCTGGAGCTGGTCGGTGTGCCGCCCCCGGCAGCAGCCACCTTCCCTGGCCAGAGCCTGGCAGCGGCGTTGCAAGGGCGGGAGCCGCCGCCCGAGCCGCTGACCTACGCCGAGACGTTGGAGCCGCGTCTGCATTACGGGTGGAGCGATCTGCGCTCGGTGCGGGAGGGGAGGTGGAAGTACATCCAGGCGCCGCGCCCGGAGCTCTACGACCTCGAGAACGATCCCCAAGAGCGGCGCAACCTGGCCCAGGTCGAGCATTCTCGCGTGGAGGCGCTGCAAGCGAGCCTAGGACGAATCCTCGCGGCCGAGCCCATGGCCTCCACCCCCGGCGAGCCGGGGGCGAGCCTGCCCCTTGATCTCCGGGAGAAGCTCGGTGCACTCGGGTACGTGGGGGGGCCAGGAGCCGCAGGAGCCGCGGACCCCGGAGCCGATCCCAAGGACAAGATCGACGATTTCAGGATCGCCACCGACCTCATGAGCCGGGGCCTCGTCCGCCTCCAGGAGGGGGACTTCGCGGGAAGCGTGAAGCTGTTCCGGGACCTCCTCGGGCGCGGCGTCCGGAGCTTCGAGCTCCATTTCTACCTGGCCCGCGCCCTGCTGGCGCAGAAGCAGCACCGGGAGGCGGCGGCCCAGTTCGAGCAGGCCGTCGGCTTCGAGCCGGGCTATCCCGCGGGGTGGGGGGACCTGGCAAACTGCCGAGTCGCGCTGGGCGACCTGCGGGGCGCGGTCGAGGCCATCCGGTCGGGTCAAGAGTCCAGCCCGCGGGACGCGGGTCTGCGCAGGAGCGAGGCCCGACTCTGGCGGCGGCTCGGCGAGAGTGAGCAGGCGCGACGAGCCTACGAGTCTGCCCTGCCCCTGGCCCCGGACGACGCCCTCCTGCGCGCGCAGCTCGGCGAGCTGCTCCGCGACATGGGAGAGGTGGAGGAGGCGATCCACCGCCTGCGGGAAGCGGTGGAGCTCGACCCCGAGCCCGCCTCCTACTGGAACTCCCTGGGAATGGTCCTCGGTGCTCACGAGCGGCTGGCCGAGGCAGAGAAGGCCTTCCGCCAGGCCTGGGAACGCGACGACTCCAACGCACAGTACGCGTTCAACACTGGCCTCGCTCTGCTGCGCTTGGGCCGCCCGAAAGAAGCACGAAGTTTCTTCGAGACGACACTCGAGCTAGAACCGGGCTTCGAGGCGGCTCGCCTCCATCTGGCCGAAATCGGCCCCTGACGCCCTCGCACGAGCTCGTTGCTTTGGCGCGCACGCCGAGGCCTCAGGCTGGGCCGCTTCGAGATCGGCGTTGATGAGGGCCTCGAGGGATGCCGGGTCGGTCACGCGTTGCTCCGCGGCGTGCCTTGTCCTCGCGAAAGCCGAGGCGTTCCGAGGCGCGTGACGCCGCGGCCAACAGGAGCTGAGCGATCTCGCTCACGCGTTCGGCCGTGAGCCGTGTGCTCGGGCCTCCGACGCTCAGAGTTGCCACCACGCTCCCGTTGGCACCTCGCACCGGAACGCCCACGCCCACATAGCCGGGCTCGAGCTCCTCCAGCGTGGTGGCGTAGCCCCTGGTGCGGACCCGCCACAGCTCTCTCCGCAACGTCTCCGGTTCACAGAGAGTCTTCGGGGTGAGCCTGGGGAGGGGGGGCGTCAAGAACTCCTGCCATCGCTCCTCCGGCAGGAAAGCGATCTGTGCCTTGCCGGTCGAGGTGGCGTGGGCCGGCGAGTGGGCCCCCACCTCTGGTACCGCCGCGAGCACGCGTCTCCCGCGCACCTCGTCCAGGATCACTACCTCGCGTCCGACCAGGACCTCGAGACTCGCTGTCTCCTGCGTGGCTTCGGCAAGGGCGGGCAGCTCGGGCCGAGTGGCCAAGAGCAGGTCCGTGGCCCCGAGGGCGCGAAGGCCCAGGGCGGCCAACTCGGGGCCGAGCCGATAGGCCTCGCCCTTCGGGGCGCGCTGAACGAGCCCCTCGCCCTCGAGGGCACTCAGCAGCCGAAAGACGGTGGTCTTGTTGAGGCCTGCGGCCCGCGCCACCTCGGACAGCCCCAGCTCGGGCCGTGAGGCGGTGAAGACCTTCAGCACACTCACGGCGCGCCGCACGGCGCGGGTCCCGGGATAGGCAGCGTCGTTCATATGGTGAACCGACGATTCGCCATGTGAACTCGAGTCTAGCCGCACCCGCGGCTCTCGTCAATCGGGCCAGCCTGGAGAATGTGAGGGCGCGTGGCGTCTGGCCCAGCCACGATCGGCTCACGATCCTCGGCTTGCGTTCTGGAACCGAGCATAGTCATAACTCTGGAAGCCTCGTCATCCGCTGACCGAGCACGCGGCCCCTGGTTCGGGACGGCGGTTCATAGTGTGAATCGATTGACAGTTTTTTGTCTCCCGCTCCGCCCTTTTCACTTGTGCTAGGCTGCCTCGAATATTCCGCTGTGGATCAGATGCCTGTGACTAACAAGGGCTAGGGTATAGAGCTTGGTCCAACAAGTTGGATGCCGATCCACTGAGACGAATTCACCGGTTCACGCTGTGAACCACACGAGCCGAGAGAACCGTTGTTCACTATAACTTGGAGACTTTTTCATGCCCTGGATTCATGGCACTGAACTTGCTTTCTGAGGCCGCGTGGTTTTTGTTTTTCGCTAATTTAAGGAGGAGTGCATATGAAGCGAATTTTCTTCTTTAGCCTTCTAATCGGATTGCTGATCGCCTCGGCTCCCGCCTTTGCCAGCGTACCACCGGCGACATCGTCGGGACCGTCACGGACGACACCGGCGCGGTGGTGCCCGGCGTCACGGTAACGCTCACGGGCGCAGGCGCGGCCGGCGCCTTCACATCGATCACCAGCGCAAGGGGTTTCTATTTCTTCAACCGTCTGTTCCCCGGCCGCTATGAACTGTCCTTCACGATGGACGGCTTCACCCCGGCGAAGCGCACCGGCGTCCCGGTGGACCTGGGCGTCACGACCACACAGAACGTCACCATGAGCCTGGGCGGCGTTGCCGAGGCGGTCACGGTCACCGCCGACGTGGTGGTGGTGGACTCAACGGTTACTGGACTGACCAACACCTACGACAAAGGGTTTGTGCAAAACCTTCCGCTGCGGCGGGACAGCATCTACGACCTGATGGCGGCGGCCCCCGGTATCACCCAAAATGTCGAAGGGAATGCCCTTATGGCGATGGGCTCGGAGACCGATGCCAACGCGTTCCAGATGGATGGAGTGAGCATCAACTCACGCTCCCAGGGCCGCACCTGGCTCTCGCCCAACACCGACATCATCGAAGAGGTCGAGGTCATTGCGGTGGGCGCCTCTGCCGAGTACGGTCACGTCCCCGGCGGTGTCTTCAGCGTGATAACCAGGCAGGGGAGCAACAGCTTCTCTGGCGACGTCGCCTACTACCTCCAGACGCAAGGGTTGACCTCGAGCAACACCACCGAAGAGACGGACAACGGCCTTCCCTTCAACCGGCATAAGTTCAGAGATTTCACCGCCCAGCTCGGCGGGCCCATCGTGCAGGACAAGCTCTGGTTCTTCGGCTCCTACCAGAACAAGCTTGACCAAACCACTGACGCTGGCGTCCCCCCTGAGTTCTTCTTGACGAGCAAGAACTGGACGGTTTTCGGGAAGCTCAACTGGCAGATCAACCCCATGCACAGAATAGTGGGCTCGTACGCCATGGATAACTACTCCTGGGGCTCAAACAGCGGCCCCACCCTATCTCCGAGTTGGTTGTCTCGTGAGTACGGGATTTCGCCGACACCGAGCGTCTCCTACACCGGCCTGCTCTCGGAAAACACCTTGCTCGAGGTGCGGTACGGGGGCTTCTACGGGAGAGACCACTACGGCCCGGACGACCCTTCCCAACGCCGGGACGGGCCCGTGTACTACAACTCCGCCCACGGGGGCGACTGCTCGCTGGGCCCCTGCTTGTACACGGGCGGCCCCGATTACTGGTATGACTTAAAAGAAACCTCGACCTCCATCAACGCCCACCTCACCCAATATTCCGACGACTTCCTCGGCGGAAGCCACGACTTCAAGTTCGGGGTCCAGTACCAGCGGGCGGGGCGGCCCGACGCCATCGTCGGCTATACGGACTGGTTCGGCCTCTACCTGGACGACAACGGCGAGGAGTACGTCTTTGGCTATGACTACTCGCCCTTCTCCTACTCCGGCGTCGCCAACAGCTTATCGTTCTTCGTCGACGACACCTTCCGGGTGAACGACCGCGTCACGCTCAGGCTGGGCCTACGCTACGACCGCGACCGGGCCAGCGTCAACGCGCTGCCGATACTGGACCGCGCCGGAGTCCCCACCGATGAGGAGGTCCCCGCGGTCGACAACCTCTGGACCTGGAACAACCTCGCCCCGAGGCTGGGCATCACTTACCAGCTCACCGATGATGGCAAGACCCTTCTCAGGGGTCACTACGGTCGCTACTACCGCGGGATCGTTACCATGGATTTCGCCGGAGGCCCCGGCAACATAGGGACCACGGACCTGTCCACCTTCATAGGCTACTACGACCCCGCGGACTTCCACGCTGGGACGCTGGAGGGTGACGGGAGGGGGACCAACATCGGGGGCGCCGGAAACGTCGCGGTAAACCCCGACTTCGGGTCAACGTGGACCGACGCGTTCGTGGTCGGCTTCGAGCGCGAGCTGCCCGCGGACCTCGCATTGAGCCTGACCTACAGCCACAAGACGGGCAACAACCATCCCGCGTGGCAGGAGGTCAACGGCGATTACTCGCAGTTCGAACACACCGATCCCACTACCGGCAACACCCTCACTCTCTCCCAATTGGACAGCGATCCGGAGGACCGGCTCTTCTTGCTGAGCAACCCCGACTTCATGGACACCACGATAAAGGCCTTCTCCGTGGCGGTGACCAAGCGGATGTCCAACAATTGGCAGCTCACCAGTTCCTTTACCAATGTCAGGTCCAACGGCATGCTCGCCTCGAACGTGACACAAAACGGTTGGGGCCGCCAGGACGGCGGTGTCGCCTGGAGAAGCACTGGCAAGAGCCCCAACGACTTCGTCAACATGGGCGGTTTACTGATCGGGGACCGGCCGGCGACGTTCAAGACGCAGCTGCTCGTCCAGCTGCCGTTGAACTTCCTGGTGGGGGCCAACCACTTCTACTCCACCGGCTTTCCTTGGGCACTACGAGAGAGAATCTCAGTCCCGGGACTGGGAAGGGAGAGAATCTTGCTCGAGGAGAAGGACGGCAACCGCCGTGGGGGCAACCGGAACACGGTTGATATGCGGGTCCAGTGGACCGCCCATCTGGGCCAGCAAATGAACCTGAACCTCTTCCTGGACGCGTACAACCTCTTCAACAACGATGCAGCCGAGGGAGTGCAAAGCACCACAGCGTCTTCCTCCGTGGTCGGCCTGCCCCGCCGCATCGTACTGCCGCGGCGTCTGCAGGTGGGCGCGAGGTTCCGGTTCTGACCTAGAGGCGCGGTACCGGGGACACGATACGTCGGCCGCCGTCAGGGGACGGGGACCGGCGGATCGTGTCCCCGCTCCCCGCCTGTGTCCAGGGGTGGAGGCCGGCAGGCCGAGAAGCGTCCTCCCAGCGAGACGCTCCTGCTGTTGGCATCCGGTGCATTTGCCCTGATGACTGCATCAAGACAAACAGCGGGGGCGTCCCGTTCGCGCCGCCGGTTCGCTGATCTGCGCTGGCCGACCGCGAGTTCTAGCGAGCTCGCTTTCAGCTCGGTGTGAATCCCTTTTCCGCCCGATTCCATGTGGACCAGGCCGGAATGGGATGACCCGGCTGAGCAGAACGCGGATTGGCTGTTTTTGAACGCGTGGACCCAAGCGGAATCGCCGGAAACAAAGGAGGGTGCGGTGAAGATATCACTCCAAGAACTAACAGACCTCTCAAAGAGAGCACTTTCCAAGTATGGCTACCCAGAAGAAGAAGCCACAATAATTCTGGATATGCTCATGTATGCTCAAATGAGAGGAAACAATCAAGGCATTGTTAAATTAATTGGCAAAGGAATGCCACGACATCGAAAGGCACAAACACCAACCATAGAAAAAGAAACCCCAACTACCGCAATAATCAACGCCAATCTTTCAATGGAAGCCGTTGCCATGGAACAAGCCGTCAACATGGTAATACGAAAAGCTAAAGAGATGGGTATAGCAATCGTAGGGATACATACGGGTGATGGATCCTCTGGTGCCATTGGTTACTGGTCACGAAAGATCGCGGACGCAGGTTTGGTTGGCATTACCATGTCAAGTTACCCTTTCGGGATGGTACCTCCTCACGGCTCTTATGAGCCTTTGTTTTGTACCAATCCAGTAGCTTGGGCTGTTCCGACTGATAACGAACCCATTGTCATGGATATGTCATCATCAGGCATATCCTACTTTGGTTTACTGGAAGCACAGACACAAGGAGTCCAAGTAACTGAAGGGCTTGGCTATGACAAAGAGGGAAACGACACAACAGATCCTGCAGAAATAATGGAAGGAGCGATACGACCGTTTGATAAAGGAGTCAAAGGCGCCGGGCTTGCTCTAATGGTTCAGATCATTGGAGGGGCTTTGGTTGGTGGGGATTTTCTAAACAAAAGCGACAATGATGGCAACGTCGTAATTGCGATCAACCCCGAAGCTATGATTGGAATGCAGAGATTCATAGAAGAAACCACCAAGATGACCATGGCGATGAAACGAGCAAAGAAGCTCGAAGGAGTAGACCAAGTCATGGTTCCAGGGGAGCGTGGAGATAGGATTAGATCAAGAGTATTGGAGAGTAATGAGATAGAGGTAGAAGACAATTTGTTGAATAGCCTGAGGAGTTTTGTGGAGGGCAACTAGTGGCAATCATCATGACAACTGACACTCAACCGCTGGACATACCCCAGTTGGTCCTGGAGGCCATCGAAAGATGCCAGGATCACCTTTCACCCACACCTCTCGAGTACTCCATGTATCTCAGCGACAAGATAGAGGGCGAAGTGTGGCTCAAGTTGGACTCGATGCAGACAACCTCTTCGTTCAAGTTTCGCGGTGCGATCAACAAGATCCTATCGCTCACGGAAGCAGAGCTGGACAAAGGGGTGATCTCGGCCTCTACAGGGAATTACGCCCTTGCGGTTGCCGAGGCCATGAAGATTCGAAAGCACCGCGCCACCATCTACATAGCCGAGGATCTTGAGCCGTCACGTCTGGCACTGTTGAGGTCCCATGGCTTGGATCTGGTCATTCATGGCAAACACTCCTTTGATGCCGAGAAGGAGGCCCGGCGTGTTGCGGAAGAACAAGACAAGATCTATGTGTCGCCATACAACGATCCGATCGTGGTCGGCGGGCAGGGGACTTGTGGGTACGAGATCTCCAGGCAACTTTCCGATCTGAACGCAGCCCTCTTTGCTTGCGGGGCGGGGGGATTGCTTACGGGGTCGGCGGGTTGGCTGAAATCCCACAACCCCGAGGTTAAAGTCTTCGGCGTCTCGCCGGAGAACTCCCCCGTGATGTATGAATCCGTGCTAGCCAATGAGATGGTCGAGATGGAAACCTCCCCGACGCTGGCAGACACCTGCGCTGGCGGCGTTGATCTAGACAGCATCACTCTGCCGCTGTGTCACCGATATGTGGAGGAGATCCTGCTGCTTACCGAAAGGGAGATAGAAGAATCCATCCGCCTTCTGTTTGAGCAACATCGTCTTGTTGTCGAAGGTTCTGGAGCTCTCGGCGTGGGGGGACTGCTCAAGCACAAAGAGCGATTCAAAGGCAAGAAGGTAGTCGCGGTCGTCTGTGGCCGAAATATCAACCTGGAAGTGTTCAAGCGAATCATTCAGTAGAATCGGGGGGAGCGACATGGACTTCACGGACAAGCGGGTCTTGGTGACGGGCAGCAGTCGGGGTATCGGTTTTGCCATTGCAGAAGCCTTTGTCGGCGCTGGCGCGCGTGTCGCCATCAACGGCAGAACAGAGCAATCCGTGAGCGCCGCCATCGAGAGACTGGGCGGTGGTGAGCGCGTGGTCGCAGCGCCCGGCGATATTGGAACCGTTCCCGGCTGCGAGTCAGTGGTAAAGACTGCGAACGACGCCTTCGGTGGCCTCGACATTCTGGTGAACAGCGCCGGTATCGGTGCTGGCAGACCCATTGAGGATTCCGACGAGGCGATGTGGGACGCTCACGTCGACGTCAATCTGAAGGGCACATTCTTCTGTTGCCGCGCGGCGTTACCTGCATTGCGCAAGTCCAAAGGCAATATCGTCAACATCGCTTCGGATGCTGGCTTGATGGGGACACCGGGAATCACCGTCTACTGCGCGTCAAAGGGTGGGGTCGTCAACATGACCCGGGCCATGGCGTTGGAAGTAGCGCCGGACGTACGGGTCAATTGCGTATGCCCGGGTTATGTCGATACCGACATGATCCGCCGCGACAGTATCGACAAGAAAGACGACCCAGCCGCCGCAGAGCAGAGGATGATCGACTATGCGCCGATGAAGCGCATTGCCACGCCGGCCGAGATCGGCCACGGGGTCCTCTATCTGGCTTCATTCGAGGCACGTTTCGTAACTGGTGTCGCCTTGCCGATTGATGGTGGCGATACGGCTGGCCGTTGAGCTCTTGCTTTCCCGAAGAAGCCGTCAGCATCGCCGCGCTTATCAGCGCCTCGGTCGTCGTATACGCTATTCGAGCTATGGGCCACGCTCGAGGGCGTCGAGCAGCTCGTCCGAGGTGCCCTCGTTGATCCTGAGAGGAGTGATCGGGTCGAGATACGGGATCACGAGCAGGAACTCTCAGGCCCGTAACACGAACGCCGGGCAAGGAGTTGGCCATGGCTGAGCCCAGCGTCTTCCACCCCCGGACTTCGCAGCTTTGTATCAGCAACAACTGGAAGGAATGGGGTGGCTACTACGCCGTCTGCTCGTACGACGTGTCGCACGAGGGCGAATACTTCGCTATCCGCCACTCGGCCGGGTTGCTCGACGTCAGCCCGCTGCTCAAGTACGAGATCTACGGTCCCGATGCTGCCCTCTTCCTCTCGCGCCTGACGGTCAAGAACGTCGCCAGGCTCAAGATCGGACGCGTGACTTACCTGTGCTGGTGCGACGACGCCGGCAAGGTGGTCGATGACGGCACGGTCTCGCGGCTCGACGACGACTACTTCCGCCTGACCGCGGCTGAGCCATCGCTCTCCTGGCTCGAACGGATGAGCCGCAGCTACCGGGTGACGATCGAGGACTCCAGCGCTCGTCTCGGAACGCTGGCTCTGCAGGGTCCCGAGTCACGGCGCATCCTCGCAGAGGTCAGTGACGTGGACATGGACGAGCTTCGGTTCTTCCAGGTCAGGAAAGGCCAGCTGGACGGCGTTGACGTCTGGATCTCACGCACCGGCTACACCGGCGATCTCGGTTACGAAGTCTGGATTGAACGCGAATCTGCTCTGAAGGTCTACGACGCCATCTCCGAAGTCGGTGGGCGCTGGGGGATGATCCCGGCCGGGCTCGACGCGCTCGACGTCTCGCGCATCGAAGCCGGCTTCATCATGAACGGAGTCGACTACTTCAGCGCCCATCACTGCCTGACCGAGGCGCGTAAGTCGTCGCCCTACGAGCTCGGCCTCGGGTGGACCGTGCAGCTCGAGCGCGACCCCTTCATCGGCCAGGCAGCGCTGCGACGGGAGAGGGATCAGGGCTCGACCCGAGCTTTGGTCGGCCTCGACATCTCCTGGACCGAGATGGAGCAGGTCTTCGCCCGCTACCGCCTTCCGCCGGAGCTCCCGTCACACGCCTGGCGCGATGGCCGACCCGTCTACGACCGGGAGAACCGCTGGATCGGCCAGGCCACGAGCGGCACCTGGTCGCCGACCCTGAAGAAGAACCTAGCTCTCGCGCTCTTACCCACAGCCTGGGCCGGGGAGGGAACCGAAGTGGGCTTCGAGATGACCGCCGAGTACCGGCGCCACACGATCAGCGCCAGCGTCGTCAAGCCGCCGTTCTTCAATCCCGAGAGAAAGAGGGCGTGATGGCAAGCCTGAGATACGACGCGATCATCATAGGCGGAGGTCACAACGGCCTGATCTGTGCCGCCTACCTGGCCAAGGCCGGACGCAAAGTCCTCGTGCTCGAGAAGCGCCACGTGTTGGGCGGCGCAGCCGTGAGCGAAGAGCTCTACCCGGGCTTCACTTTCTCGAGCTGCTCCTACGTCATCAGCCTCTTTCGCCCACAGATCATCCGCGACCTCGAGCTTGCCAGGCACGGCATGGAGATCATCCCGCTCGAGACCTCGTTCACGCCTCGAGTGGGTGATCCCGGGCTGTGCCGGTGGCCCGACTACGCTCGCAGCCGCAAGGAGATCTCGCGCTTCAGCGCCAAAGACGCCGAGATCTACCCCGAGTTCAGCCTGACGATGACGAAGATGGCGCAGTTTGCCCGGAACATCATCGACTCACCGGCGCCCGACCCGACGTCGTGGAATCCACGGGAGCTGATGCGGCTGGTGAAGCTCGGGAACGATCTGCGTGTCAGCGGCGTCGACGCCATGAATATGAACCTCAAGCTGATGACCATGAGCGCAGTCGACTTCCTCGACATGTGGTTCGAGTCCGATGTGCTCAAGGCGCCGATGGCGGTCAGCGGCATCATCGGCACCTACCTCGGCGTGCGCTCGCCCGGCACGGCCTACGTCCTGCTTCACCACTACATGGGCGAGATCGACGGCGCCTTCCGCTCCTGGGGCCTTTCGAAGGGCGGCACCGGCGGCGTGAGCATGGCCTGCGCTCGCGCGGCGGAGAGTTTCGGCACGGAGATCCGAACCGAGGCCGGCGTCCAAGAGGTCATGCTCAAAGGTGGCAAGGCGACCGGTGTGGTGCTCGAGAACGGCGATACGCTGCCCGCGACCACCGTGATCTCCAGCTGTGACCCGCGCAAGACATTCATGGGTCTCATCGGGGAGCAACACCTCGACGACGAGTTCGCGAGCCAGATCCGGCGCTACAAGCTGCGCGGCTCGTCTGGCAAGGTCAACCTCGCGGTGGACCGGCTGCCGGAGTTCTTCGGTCGCCAGGGGACGGCGCATCTACGCGGCGACATCGCCATCGCACCGGGAATCGACTACCTCGAGAAGGCGTACGACGAGGCCAAGTACGGCGACTTCTCGAAGCGGCCTTACATCAACGTCGTGATCCCGTCGCTTCTGGATCCCAGCGTCGCCCCGCCGGGCAAGCACATCATCTCGATGTTCGTGCAGTACGCGCCGTACCACATCCGCGAGGGCGCCGAGAATTGGCCTTCCAGGCGCGAGGCCTTCGGCGACGCGGTCGTAGACACCTTCGCCGAGTACTGCCCGGGGCTCAAGGACTCGATCCTCTACCGGCACGTGCTGACGCCCTGGGATCTCGAGCAGGAGTATGGCCTGACCGAAGGCAACATCTTCCAGGGCGAGCTGACCCCCGAGCAGCTTCTCTTTCAGCGTCCGGCCGCCGGCTGGTCGCACTACAAGACTCCTATCAAGAATTTCTGGATGTGCGGCTCCGGCACGCATCCTGGCGGCGGCGTCATGGGCGCCTCGGGGCAGTTGGCCGCCAAGACCCTTCTCGGATCGGGTGAGCTATGAGCTACGACGCAATCGTCATCGGAGCCGGGCACAACGGGCTGACCGCTGCGGCGCTGCTGGCCAAGGGCGGCCGCTCGACTCTGCTGGTGGAGCGGCGGGCCGTGCTCGGGGGGCTCGCGGCCAGCGAGGAGTTCCATCCCGGGTATCGCACCAACGGCGTGCTTCACGACACCGAGGGCGTGCGCCGGTGGGTGGTCGACGCTCTCGATCTCGGTAGGTACGGACTGTCGCGCCACGACCAGGCGCCGCCGACACTGATTCCACAGCAGGATGGTGCCGGGCTTCTGCTCTGGCGCGACCCGGACAAGGCAGCCGACGAGCTGGCGGCAGTCTCGCCTGGAGAAGCCGACAACTACCGTCACTATCGACGATTCATGGATCGTCTCGCCCCAGTCGTCACGCGTCTGGCAGACAACCCGCCGCCAGACATCTTCGAGCCCGGAGCCGGCGACATCCTCAGCCTGGGACGCTCCGCGCTGGCGCTGCGACTCCTCGGCAAGCGGGAGATGATGGAGATCCTCCGCGTCGCACCGATGGCCCTCGCCGACTGGCTCGACGAGCGGTTCGATTCGCAGCTGCTCCAGACAGCGCTGGCCGGGCCGGCCATCCAGAACACCGTCACCGGGCCCCGCTCTCCTGGCTCGACAGCCAACCTCCTGCGGGCCGAATGCCTGGCCGGAAGCCCGATCAAGGGCGGTCCGGCGACACTGATCACGGCCCTGGAGCGGGCCGCCAGGGCCTGCGGCGTCGAGATTCGTACCGATGCCAGGGTCGCAGGCCTCCTCGGAGAGGCAGGCCGGATCTCCGGCGTCCAGCTCGCCGGGGGCGAGGGAACCCAGGCCAAGACGGTCGTCGCCTCATGCGATCCGAAGCACCTGTTCGTGGAGCTCCTGCCGCCGGCGCTGATCTCGCGCGGCCTCGAGCACTCGATCTCGGTCTTCCGATCCCGTGGCACAGCGGCCAAGGTCCATCTCGCGCTCTCCGGCTATCCGAACTTCGCCTGCCGGCCCAACGCCAGAGTGTCGTCGATTCGCGTCGGAGAGACGCTCGAGGAGCTCGAACGGGCCTTCGATCCCATCAAGTACCGAAAGTTCTCTGACCTCCCGATCCTCGACATCCAGGTTCCGACGGTCGAGTCGACCGATCTGGCGCCGGAGGGCCACCACGTCTTCTCGATCCTGGTCCACTTCGTCCCCTTCGAGCTCGAGGGCGGCTGGAACGACGAGGCACGCTCCAACCTCTACTCCCGAGTTCTCGCCCGGCTCGAAGAGTACGCTCCCGGCATCTCTGAGCTGATCGTCGGCCACCAAGTCCTCACTCCACAGGATCTCGAGCGGCGCTACGGCGTCACGGGCGGCCACCTTCACCACGGCGAGCATGCCCTGGATCAACTTCTGGTGCGGCCGACCCCCGAGTGCGCGCGTTATGCGACACCGTTCGAAGGGCTCTTCCTGTGCGGCAGCGGAGCCCACCCGGGAGGGGGGCTGACTTGTGCGCCGGGAGGGCTGGCGGTGAGACGCATTCTCGGCTGACTGGATCGCCCGCCTGACGTTTCGCAATCATGGCATGCTGCCCTGCAAGGCCAGGCAGGCTAAGGTAATCTGCGTTTTCGTGAGAAACACCAGGTTCGATATCTCCATAGCTTCGTTGATGCCGTGGACGCCGGGGCGGGTGGTGTCGGAATCCGGCGTCAACGGAGCGAAACCATAAGTATGGGTGCCCAGGGGGCGAACGCAGCGGGAATCCGTAAACCCAACGGTCAGTTCCGGGATCATGATGATATCCCGGCCCAGCACCTTCTCGGTGGAGCGCTTCATCAGATCAACGAAGGGGTCGTCGGCCGGCGAGGAATTGGAGACCGCCCATATGGCGAGGTCGTAGCTGACGCCGTTCAGACCGTCAATCAGCTTATCCAACTCCCGGCGCACATAAGCCTCATCCTGATGCGGCAGCGTGCGCACATCACAGATCAGGGTGGCACCGGCAGGAATGCTGTTGGACTTGGCACCGGCTGCGGTAACGGTCGGGGCGATCGAAATCCGCGACATCCCCCTTAGTTCGCGTGCCAGTCCCTCGTTAGTATTTTCCAGCTCATCCAACAGGCGGTCGACATTATCCGTCGTCACCTCGCCCGCAACGCCGGGCAGGTGCAGGTGCGAGAAAATCGGCAAACTCAGGTCGATTTCCGCCTCGTTCTGATACTGCTGCAAACGCCCGAGCAATTCGGCCAGTTTGTACAAGGCATTGTCTGCGTACCAGGGAAGCGCCCCGTGGGCGCTGCGGCCGGCAATGGCAAAGCGCGCCTCGATGCGGCCTTTCTCTCCCACGGCAAACAGGTAGGCCTGCTGTCCATCCACGGTCTTGAACGGCATGCCGCCGCCCTCGTTCACGGCCCAGTCCGTGCGGATCCTATCCGGATGGTTGGCAGCCAGCCATTGAATCCCGTAAAGCCCGCCGGATTCTTCGTCGGCGGCAGCGAGCAAACGGAGATTTCCCTTCAAAGAGACTCTCGCCCGTTTGAGCAGAATCATGGCCATAGACCCGGAGCAGGTCAGAGATTTGGCGTCGTCGCTGCCGCGACCCCACACCGTGCCGTCGACGATCTCGCCGCTGAACGGCGGAAAATCCCACTTGCTATCATCTTCGACCGGAACAACATCGGTGTGGGACATAAACATCAGGCTGGGCGCGGCCTGGTTTCCCATATCGGCAATGAAGTTACCCCTTCCCGGCTCCGATTCCAGGGTAAGGTTGGCAATGCCTTCGGCATCGAAGCGCTGCTCCAGGAGGCGGCAGACTTCAATTTCATTGCCGCCGTCCGGTGCGCCGGTGTTGACCGATTGAATGCTCACGAGAGCCTGCTGCAGCCCGACCAATTCATCCGTCGCTTCGTCCACCATGTCAAACAGCTTCATTAAGTCCTGATCGTCGATCACTATTCCTCCTTAATACATGGCAGAGCCTCCAAGCGGAAAAGGTGACCGATGCTTTAGGCTTTGGGCTTTCCGCAGAGGCGATCGCATTGGGGGGCAGCCATTGGTGGCGGAAAGCACATCGATCCTGGCGAAATTGTCATCGGGTTTCAGTTTCTGCAGCTCGCGATGACTCGTCAGCGCGTCGTCTCGACAAGCCTTGCATACAGGCAGGCTTTATTGGCAGCCTGCTCCTGGGTGTAGAAGATTTCGCTGGGAGTCCCCGGTACGTCGCAATCGGTGAGGCCGAGTATTTCCAGAGTGTATCGCTTGCCCTCGATTGCGATGATTGTGGTCTGAAGCTGCGAGGCGAACGTCACCTTTTCTCCACACGGAGGGGTGTTCGGCGCGTCGGGATACTTGCATGGGACATCGTCATTGACGGTTTCATCGAGGGTTACGGTCTGCTCGAGCACCGCATCGACGCTCCCGGAAAGCGTAATAGTGAGCCCAACATTTCGCTAGCGGGTTGAAGCCCTCGTGGTCAACATTAACGCGGCCGTTATAGTGTATGAATGTTCCCAGTTTGAACGAGGTTCCATCGGTGGGCATGCTGGCGCCGTGCACCCCGTCAAAACCGAATCCGCTCTGGTTGGCAAAAAGATTACAAGGCGCGGCCTCTGTGTCTTCAGCCCCATAACGGATTTGGTTTTCGTCCTTTGTCGGTAGGCTCTGAATGCTCGGGTCGGTGTCGCTGATGGCGCTCGGGCTACTACCCGGTCCCGT
Organism: Candidatus Marinacidobacterales bacterium; assembly: GCA_965219415.1. GTDB lineage: Bacteria > Acidobacteriota > Vicinamibacteria > Marinacidobacterales > DATDRI01 > CBDCNP01. The sequence goes on along the minus strand of CBDCNP010000002.1, from coordinate 2,324,079 downwards.
AGCCCAGCGGTCGCAGCTGGCACCTTGTCCACCGGTTCCTTGCTCGGAGATTCCCCAGACGCCGTCAACGTCGACGGTGGGGTCCGGGGTCGGGGCGGCCAGCGCAAGTGTCAGGGGGAGCGCCAGAGCTAGCAGCATCATGACTGCCGGTAGTCTTAGTACTCTTGCTTTGTGTTTCATTGAAGCACCTCCAGAATTCGTGCCTCTTCAACAGAAACTGTGGGTGAACATCGGTTCCGGAAGACGTAAGAGTCAAGCCCATTCTTAGTTGAAACTCTCCACGGCTCACGTTTAAGCGACCTTCTTCTTCGATACGGTTGATGTCTTCGCCTCGATCTTCAGTTCCCGCTTGAGAGCTTCGCGAAGCTTGGGAAGATGGCGGTAGCCCACCACCTTCCTCAAGCGCGGTTCGATGTCTACGAGCGCCGTTGCCAACCAGCGCTGGCGTTGGCTCGAGTTCTTCCAGTGGTCGACCTTCGCGCAGCGTTCCTCGACGAGAGCATTGACGGACTCAAGGCAGTTCGTCGTCTTGAACGAACGGCCCAGCACCGCGTGCACGCCGAGTCGATGCAACGTCAGCGTCTCCTCGAGGCCTTCCTCCAGGCTGCCAGCTGCGGATTGGTTCCGCTCTTCTAACTCACCGTGGAGTTGCTCGAGCGCAGTGAGGGCCTCTTCGTACTCCGGCCTGTTGTAGGCCCACTGGAGCCGCTTGCGCCATGACGCCTGCTCGCCCTTGGACAGGTAGCTCACTACGTTTTCACGTTTGTGCCACTGGCAGCGTTGTATCAGGGCCCGCTTACGGAATGCCTTCTTGACTGCCGCTTGGAGACCCTTGCCGCCGTCGATGATCACCAGCAGACCCTGGGAGATATCGAGTCCCCGCTCGAGCAGTGAACGCAGGAACGGCGTCAACACCTGCGCGTTCTCCGTGTCCGTCTCCACGAAGCCCAAGAAGCGTTTTTCCCCGCAAAGCGTGATGCCCAGAGCCACGACCATCGTTGTCTCGGCGAATGTCTTCCCATCCAGAAACAGCGCCACCACATCCTCGCCGGTCAGATCCCGTTCCTGCATCTCCCGCAGCTTCGCAGCGCTCGCTTGCACGAACCCTCGGGACACCGTTGAGCTCGACAGTCCGATGGCGCCCGGAATCGCTTCCGCTGCCGCCTCGTAGTTGCGACAAGAGATTCCGTAGAGAACTCGTTTCAGCAGAAGATCATTCACCTCACCGCCGTGGCTCACCGCCTCGTAGCAGCGAAGCGGAATCTCTCCTCCCTCGATGCTCCGAACCCGTGGCACACGGATCGGTACCCGCTGGCCGCCAAGCCCTACCGTGCCCGGGTTGCTTCCGGGACGGCGACCGCGCTCCAGCTCGTCCTTGCGAGAGTATCGCTCTCCCGCCAACGCCTTCACTTCGTCGTCGAGCAACTCGTGAACGTGCATTAGACCAAGGGGGACCAACCAACGGATCATCTCTACCTTGGCGTCCAGCGCGAGTTCCCCGTAATCCTCGTGCCTCACCATCTCGACCTCACCCAAACGACGCGACTTCTTGCGTTTCTTGACCGAACGTAGCAGACTTCCCATCTCGGCTCCTTTCTTCGCGGCTTGATTTTGTTTTGTCCAACGCCATCAAACCACGGGGTTTGGAGCCGTTTCAATTCCCAACTAAGATTGGCACACTTTCAGACGTAAGGATAGGAAAGGATAAAGGATAGGAGAATTCATAACCTGTCTGACTGCGCTCGGCTGCCATTTTCCCCTTTTCGGTAGTGATGGTGGCACCTCATTGCGCGTTGGTGAAGGTAGCAGAAGTGCACGGGGAAGACAAAACGAGTTGGGGCAGTTTTGGGCGGGGGCGTTTGGGCATGAAACCACAGGTATGCCTTCCGGTGCCAGAGGGAGGGCACAAGGGGGAGTCGCGGAGAAACCGAGGCTAAGGCTGAGGAGGAGCGCGGGAGTCGGCCTTTCGCTTTTCCAAATGACCCAAGATTTTTCGAATGACCTTCTGCTCGGTGATGAAGGAGATGACGCGGAGGGTGTCTCCACCCTCACATTTCAAAGGGTTGGTTTGAAAGACCCGCTTGATGAGCTGCGCCTAGCTTCATCGTTGCGAGTGGCGGGAAGCGGCCTAGCACAACTCTGGGCGCTCGCGGTGGCTCAGTCCGGGTACTGACGAGTTCGTTCTCGTCTTCCTTCCTCGCAACGACCAAGCGTCCGATGCCTTGGCCCGCCGACAGGCTTTGGCCCGCGAACCCGTTAATGATGATGAGCGACAGGCCGTTACGAATCGACACGGGTAGCCGCGGCGGACGCATGTAGGGAATGGCGATAAGGGGAGAAAACAGGAGTGGACAAGTATTACAGAAGCTTCTTGAACGCTTCCGGGGTGAGTCCGGCGTCACGAACAATTCCACCCATGGTGTACGCGTTGACCGGATTGGCCCGAGGGATCGTGAGGATGCGAACGCCATCGCTCATAACGACATGCTTCCCTTCACGCACGACCTTGAAGTCGGCCCTTTCCAGCGCCCGCACCGCTCGGAGGTGCGGTATGCCCGGGATCCTGGCCACCGCCTACACCGTGATCTCGATCTCACGGACGTCCGCTCCTTTGACCTGATCCTCGACGACCGAGATGTACTCTCTAATCGCGTCCTTGATATTGTCGAGCGCCTCTTGTTCCGTGGCGCCTTGGGACCAGCACCCCGGTAGGCCCGGTACGGAGGCGCTCACACCTTCATCCGAGTGCTTCAGCACGACTTTATACTTCACTGGGCTTACCTCTCTTTCAATTTACACGAAGGAACATAGGCTGTCTAACTGCAAGTAGGAACTGCAGTTGGGATGTTTGGGCGGGGTTACCGCTGTTTATCCGCTTCGCGAGATCGGATCAGAGGGAAGTAGAAGACGCTCTCTTAGACGCGCTACGTCCGTTGGAGGGAGCCTTCACCCTACTCTTCCTCACTCAAGGACGCGCTTTTCGAAGTTCGCGATCCTCGAGGGTTCCGCCCGCTCGTTATCGGAAAGCTCGGCGATAGCTAGGTTTTGTGCTCCGAGACCTGTGCCCTGGACCTCATCGACGCGACGTATGTCAGGGAGGTCGAGCCCGGGGAGCTGGTGGCCATCGACAAGAACGGACTCCGATCGATCCGTCCATTCGCGACTGAACAACCCCGCCAATGCGTCTTCGAGCACGTCTACTTCTCCCGGCGGACAGCGTTGTCTTCGGCCGAAGCGTCCACGTTTCTCGTATCGAGATGGGAAAACGCTTGGCCGAGGAAACCGCGGTGGATGCCGATGTCGTGGTGCCGGTGCCGGACTCCGGTATGTTCGCGGCGGTGGGCTACTCTTCGAGAAGACTCGCTAGATTGTCGTTACCCTGGGGTTTGTTTGCGGTGGGGCAGTCCTTCGAAGCAACCCCAACCCTAAGCCCCGCCGGCAGGGCCGCGCTTCGAAGTAGTTGTGCGTGATCAGCGACAATTAAAATTCCCGAACGGGAAAGGTAGTTGACGCCGATCATGGGCGGGATCTTATCCGCCGGTCGCCGGCCCTAAGGACCTCCAGAGGCCCTCGGGATCTAGTGAGACCCGCTGACTGCCCCGGTGACCTGCTTGTTGCCAAGTGGACCATTCCGCCTCCGACCCACCGCCAATGAATCCAATCGCCCGCGCTTACGTAACGCCGTACCATGCCCCCCGGCCGGCCCCGTGCTGCTTTAGATGGCCGGCGCTGGTTAGCGCTTTGAGATGGTCTTTAATCGTGTTCCGGTTCGCCCTCGTGACTTTCGCAGCTTGGGCGACGGTGACCCGTCCGTGCTCACGGCACAGTTCGAGGATCTGTACCGAGAGCTCCGGCAAATCGCCGAAAATGAGACGCTCCCGCTCAATCTTTTTCTCGAGCCGCGCTTTCTGTCTCTGAAGGGACTTCAGGAAGAAGCAGAGCCAGGGCTGCCAATCCGGCGTATCTGTGCGGATGGTCCCTTGCGTTCCCCGCAACGCGAGATAGTACGCATCCTTGCTTTGCTCTATCACGCTCTCGAGCGAGCTATAAGGCACATAGGCATAGCCCGCCCGTAGCAGCAGCAGCGTTGTCAGGACGCGTGACAGGCGACCATTACCGTCCTGAAACGGATGAATCTCCAAGAACACGACGATGAAGAGCGCGACGACAATGACCGGATGCAGATCCTGCGTTTCCAGGCCTTCTCGCGTCCAATCAATCAGCTCTGCCATCAGGCGCGGCGTATCGAACGGGCTCGGCGTCTGAAAGACGACGCCGAGGCTCTCGCCATCTGGGCCAAACGCTTCAACATGGTTGTCTAGCGTCTTGTATTCCCTACGATGCCGCTTATCCTTCGAAGTGTATTGGAGCAGGTCGCGATGCAGTTGCTTGAGGTGGTTCTCGGTTAGCGTGATGTCCTGCCACTGTTCAAATAGCGTCTCCATGACTTCCGCGTAGCCGGCAACCTCCTCTTCGTCGCGGGAAGCGAAAGCCTTCATTTCCAGATTGGCAAGTAGGCGCTCGACCTCCTTGTCGCTCAGTTTTGCCCCTTCGATCCGCGTCGATGAACCGATACTCTCGATGGTGGCAACACGACGCAGCGAGGAGAGTCGCTCTGGTGATATCCGCCCGATGGCAGTCCACGCACCCTTGAATTCATCGATCTCCGCGATGAGTTTGAGAATCTCGGGCGTGATTGCTAGCGTGTGGGTCCGGATGCCGTCCGCCATTTTGACCTCCAATTCCATCCATTTAGAGGATGACACAGCCCCATCCATTTGTCCATCCATTTCCATCCAATTTGCCCCAGCCCTTGATCCGAATGAAAATCGCCTGACGCTCCGTGCTTTCAGAGCCGGACCGAAGTGGGGCGTCGAACCACACAAACAGCTATAAAGGTTCAAGCTTGTCGCGTCCGCTACATTCGCTTGGTATCCACCCGCCATGGAAGCGGACAGTTCGTTGCGGCGGGGCAGCGGGTTCTCGCACGGACGCGAACGCGCGGGGAGACCGGTAGCTTTGCATAGCGCCAAGACCTAACCTTGTTTCGGCCATACAGCTCTCAAGGTAGCCTCTCGAGGAGGGTTTTGTGAAAAGACGTCTCGTTTCGATCTTGGCCATCGCGACGCTCGGCTTTGTCCTCATCCTTGTCGCCGTCGGAACCGTCGCTGCCGAGGTCGGCATCGAGTACAATCGCTCACGCCTGTTTCGTCATCGAATCGCCCGCGGGGACGCGCGTCGTCATCGATCCGTACAACGCGCAGCGCTGGCTCGGTTACGGCTTCCCCCAAAACGTCGAGGCGAACGCCGTTCTGGTGACGCATCCTCACTATGATCACGACGCGTCCTACTACTGGGGCGATGCCGTTCCGGTGTTTCGCGAGGCTGGGAGTTTCTCGATGGGCGACGTCGGGCTGCAGGGCATCGTGGGTCGTCATGCCGATCCTTATGGGAAGGACTTCGAACAGAAGAACACCATCTGGATCGTGGAGACCGGAGGCCTCCGCATCGTGCACCTCGGTGACAAGGGTCCGCTCACCGAAGAGAACTTGAAGGAAATAGGCCGGATTGACGTTCTGATGCTTCCCGTCGACGGGCTCGAGCACATCCTCAAAACGGTTGAGGTCGCGGCTATCCGCGACGCCTTGAACCCGGCCGTGACGATACCGATGCACTATCGGCTCGACGGTTTCTTGGCCCTTCCGCGCTCGCTCGGCCCGCTCGGTCCCTGGGAGGAAAAGCAATCGGGTGTGGAACGACTGCAGTCCAACCAGACGCGCCTAACCGCCGGAAGGCTTGGCTCTTCCCGCATCCTCGTCTTCCAGCCCACGCCATTGCTTCGGGTCTGGCCGAAGGGACTGGCGGAAGGATGGCAAAAGCTGGATGAAGCGAGAAAGCTGATGGGCGAGAATCGAGAAGCGGCGGCTCAGGCGGCCAAGCTCGTGGCGGAGGCGGCCGAGCTCGGCGACTCGATCGTCTTCGCGGTTCAATGGGCGCGCGCGCTCAAGCAAACGGAGCGGGCAGATGAGGCTATGGCCTTTCTAGAAGCGGCGCTGGCGCGCGCCGAGCAAGACGATTGGGAGTATCGCATGAGGGCCCATGCCCTGCTCGGCGAGCTGTATCTCGATAAGAGCTGGATGGAACGCGCCGCCGGGCAATACCGCATCGTGCTCGACAACAGCCTCCGGACGGTGCTTCGCGAGCTAGCGCAGGCTTTCTTCGCTGCGGCGCAAGACTCATCGAGTGACGACGTCCAACCGTTGCGGTTCGTCATCACAGCAGAGCCGTCATCGTATGACGTAGACGAGATCCCGACCACGCAGTATCCAACCAGCAAAGAAGCCGTGTTCTCCGTCACAGGAGAAATACAAAATATCAGCGAGCAGGACCGCTTTGTTCTATGACTTCGAAGCCACCGGGACCCCAACCTACTACTTGACGGGCCCGACGGAGAGCCGATTGAGATTGCCTATCGCATCTCAGACCCAGCGCCTCCTACGAAAGAGAGCTTCGTCCTAATCAAGGCCGGGGAGTCGCTGCCGAAACACTTCGATGTCTCATTTTGGACCGGCGATGCTGTCGCTCAAGGGACCTACACATTGTCTATGGACTACAAAGTCTGGATGAACTCGTACTTCGATACTGAAAAGAGTGCGCGTGTTGATGTGGATGCATGGACCGGAACGTTGCACTCCAACGAAGTGACTATCGACGTGCCTTAGGCGCGGCCTGAAATTCGTTGTGCGTCAGCACATAGTTGACGATGAGGCTGTTGATGACGACGAAGATCGGCACCACCGCCGTAGGCGCCAGCGCCATCGGATATTGAAACATCGATACCATGTCCGGCGTGGTATAAATGATATGCCACGGGCCTGGAATGCCGAGGTTCATCAGCACCACGCCTCCGGGCACGATGATGAGGAAACCGTAGGCGTTGAGGGCAAGCACCCACTTGAGCGGCAGCGAGCCCTTGTAGAGCTTGTACCCCGACCACAGGGACAGCGCCCCAAAGATGAGATCGGGTATCCCGAGATAGAAAGCTAACTCTGCTGAAAATTCTCCGCGCAGGCCTTTCACGATGCCGCCGATAGCCAGCACGCGCAGGCCTTCGAAGAGTACGACGTTATGCAAGCCGACCGCGTCGATGACTTTATGGATGGAGTCTCTAAAGGAGGCGGAGGCGATCCACGGGACCATTAAGACCACCACCGGCACCATGGTTACCCAAAGGCCGGGCAGGTTCTCTAGAACTGCGGGAGATGTATAGATCCCGCTGAGTGCAAAAAGGGCGCTGACCGGCGTCCACAAGGCCAGCAAGCCGACGACCGTGTAAAGCGACGCCAATTGCGAGCCCGATATCTTGCCGGCTCTGCGGGTGCGCCGCACGGCGGACCAGATGAGCGCGATCTGGGCGATAAACAAGAACGGCAACATTGAGTCTTTCATAACGACCTCTCTTCAACCGATATGGGTGTCCTTTGGGTTCAGTTTGAGCCGCAGCACGCGCCCAAATACGCGACCGAATCCATACGTACTCATTCGTCTTGTCTGAAGGTACTTGCCAACGGAGTACAGGAGCTTGTTGATCACCCCCGGAACCGTTAGGCGAGAACGACCGAGACTTTCGATTCCTTCTCGCGCAACTTGGTCCGCGGACATGGGCTTCATGGGCAGGCCGTCGAAGTTAAAGTCCGGGGAGAGCTCGGTTTCGGTGAAACCCGGCGCAATGACACCGACGTCGATGTTCCACTGCCGCAACTCGGCGGAAAGGCTCTCCGCAAGCACAAGATCGTAAGCCTTGGTTGCCGCGTAGTTCGCAATGTAGGGCACACCTTGAAAGGCGACGATAGAAGACATGAACAAGATGCCGCCCCGGCCTCGGGCGCGCATTCCCTGAGCGAAGTGGTGACTCAGCTGCAGCGGCGCCTTGCTATTAACGTCGATGGTGGCGAGCGCCTCCTCCACAGGAGTATCGAGGAAATACCTGCCTTGGTGCACAACTCCGATAGAGGCCGAGAGCTCGCTTGGCCCCGACTCCCATCATCCGATCATCTCGCTATCAGGCATCCCGAGCGCCGTCATGGTGTTGAGAATCTTGCACCCGATCCTTGCCTCACCTCTCTGTGCCGCCAACCCTCTCGCTCGCATCGCTGAGCCCACGATAAAGCCTTGTAGCGATGGAACGTTGTCTCGACTTTGCTCCGTTTGCTGTAGCCCGATTCTGTGTGCCACTTTCGTTTGCCGAGCCGAGCTTGTGCTGCAATGTTGCGATTGCGCTGTCGGCTGCTCGCCGGCCCCGATGCGAGCAGGGCGCCCTTGCGCGGCGGTATCAGCACCCTCGGCGAGCGATGAGCGCTGTGATTCTCGATTGCCTCATAGACGCCGCCGGCGTCGTATGCGGTGTCAGCTCTGGCCGATGAGATGGGACTGTCGATCTGTCCGACAAGCGATGCAACCCGCGATGAATCGCGGGCTCTTTTGCTCGTCAGCTCGCCGGCGACGACTTCGCCACTCTGCTCGTCGACACACAGATGGAGCTTGCGATAGTCCCTGCTCTTTTGTGCTCTGCGCAGCTGGCCGGCGTGGACAGCGAGACCGCTGCTGTCGAACAAGATGTGCAACGGCGTCTTCTGCTTGACTGGGTAGAAGGGGACCTTACCCAGCTTCGGCTTGCGCCTCGAGATCGTGGTGTGATCGGGCACATCACTGTCTAGCTTCATCAGAGCGAACAACGACCGCAGCAATCCCTCGCTCTGCCTAGATGACAGATGAAACACCATGCCCAGGGTGACAGCCGTCTCGATGGCGTGGTTCGAGTACTTGCGTTGACGGCCCGGTTTCCTCCTCCTTGGCCGGGGCGCGTCCCAGTTCACAAGCTTGCCGGCGGTGAGCGAGATCCAGACGGTCAGGCTCCCGCGGTTGCGTAGACCCGCCTCATATTCACGCCAATTCCTCACGCGATAGGCCTTCTTCACATACTTCCCGCTGAGTGCGTTTGAAAATGCTCATGGGGAACCTCGTATCCGCGAGTACAGGACAATTGTGGACCGAGATCGCTAGTTGTGCACCAAGGCAGCCGCCTGGCGCCTCCCTTGCCTTGACAGCCTGCCAACATCTCCAGTATTCTCCACATCACCTCGGGGTCGCTGGCCCTGGGAGCCACTTTTGACCGGTTTTGCAGGGTTCTCCCGCTGGCGGCGCCTACTCGGTCACTTGAAAATTAGCTGCTGACGGTCGCCTTTTTCGAGGAATTCTTTATGACGGTACATCTGGTTAATCCGAGCGACTTGTCGTTCGGTATGAGTGTCATCACCCCACGCTGGCTCTTTGTCCTTGCCGGTGCAACTCCACGCCAATATGGAGACCCTCGCATCATAGATGAGACGATCGAGCATTTTGATCCTGCCACGGTTGAGGCGGGAGACGTGGTCGGGATTGGCATCCATACTCTAAACGCGCTGCGCGGCTACAAAGTAGGGAAGATGGCGCGTGAGGCGGGTGCCCGCGTCATCTTCGGAGGCGTTCACGCGTCACTCTATCCCCAGGAATCCATCGAGCTGGGGGGGGCTCACGGTGTCGTGAAGGGTGATGGCGATCGGGTGTGGGGAGACGTGCTCGCCGACTGTAACAACGGCGGACCTCGCGAGATATACGAAGGTGGGCTCATCGAGCCGGAAGACTTCAAGGCCGCCCGTTGGGATCTCATGCCCACCGACAAGTACATGTTGGCTTCGGTGCAGACGGTGCGAGGGTGCCCGAAGCATTGCTCTTTCTGCTCGGTTTGGCGAACCGACGGGCAGCGTCCGAGGCAACGCGCCGCGGACGTCGTGCTCGAAGAGATCGTCGAGCTTCGCCGCATGGGGTTTCGCTTCATCGCGCTCGCCGACGACAATTTCTATCCGGTGACGCTGGAAGACCTAGAGCTTGCGGCTAAACGCGAGGACAAGAGCCGGCTGCACGAATTAGAGGCCATCCGACAGGAACGGTTCGATTTGATGGCCCGTCTCGCCGAGCTGCCGAGCGATCTAGTGTTCATGACTCAGATCACGATGGAAGCCGCCGACGACCTCGAGTTCTTGGAAGCGATGAACAAGGCGAACATCAAGGGCGCCTTGGTCGGCGTCGAATCTGTGACTCCGGAGGGACTGAAATCGGTCTTCAAGGACTTCAACAGGGCTGGGGACGATCTGGTAAGGCAGCTGCAGCGATTTCGCGAGCACAAGGTCTACATCCTGGGCTCTTTTATCTTCGGACTATCCACCGACCGACCCGACACGTTTAATCTCACCGCCGATGTCGCGCACAGAGCTGGTGTGGTGTTCGCTCAGTTTCTGCCGCTCATCCCCCTTCCCGGCACGGTTGATTTCCAGAGCTGGGAAAAAGAGGTGAAGATCAAAGGAGACAAGGTTGCAGGCGTGCCCGTGAGCCGATATTGGCTCATCCCGCAGCCGCTTCGCCCCAAGATGTACACGCCCCACCCGCTCATGTCGGCCGCCGAAATCACGCGACGCACGCAGGGAGTCTGGGACCGTTTCTACAGGCTGCCGTCTATTTGGGAGCGCTCCAACATCACCAAGTCGATTCGCGGACGGCTGTCCTTCTTGTTGGTCTCCAAGCTCTACCGGCAGATGTATGCAAAATCCGGTTTCGCCACCGACAGTGCCCGAACGAAGAAGGCCAAGAGGTGGACGCAGTGGATCGCCTCGCCCCTCAGACGGTTGTTCCGGGCGGCCCCGATGCCGGACCTGCAGGTGCCCCGAAGCACGTAAGACGCGCACGATGAGCCCGGTGCGGGTCTACGTCACTTCTCTCATTAAAGGTGGCAAGCTGTACAAGAGTACCCTCGACGTCCGACCAACCTCCGACAGGTGACAGATCCTGCCCTCCAAGACCCGTGGGGCGAGCCCCTTTTCAAACGAACCGAAGTACGGCTGTATCGAAAGGAACCAGACTACAGCCGTCCACCTCTCACCCTTGCCGAGGACAAGGCGCGGGTCATCAAGGAAAAGCTCGCGCTTCTTGGGAAGATACATCGAAACCAGCCATCTGGTCTTCGCTCGGGCGGGTAGTCTTCTCGCGGTGCCTTTCGACCTCGCTCGTCTCGAGGTCACTGGGCCCGAGGTTCCGGTTATTGAAGGCATTTTGGATTATGGAGACGGGCGATTCAGTATCTCCGACAACGGAACCTTAGCCTATGTGCCGGGATCCTATTCTAGCGAGAGCACACTCGTCTGGGTCGATCGCGCGGGGGAAGCCGAACCCGTCTCGGAAAAGCGAGGCTACTACTCCTCTCCTCGGATCTCCCCCGATGGCCGACGGATTGCCATAACGATCGAGCAAGTAGAGAACGTGGATATATGGCTTTATGACATTGGGCGCGGCACTTTGACCCGGTTGACGCTGTCCGATGCTCAGGACTGGTCACCGGTCTGGTCTCCAGATGGGACGCGCTTGGTGTTCGAGTCCGATCGCGACGGACCTGTACTGGAAACCTGCGGACGGGAGCGGTACTGCAGAGCGACTCACCGAGGGCGACGAAACGCGTTCCCCAGTCTCCTGGTCCCCCGTCGGCCGCATACTAGCCTTCCAGCGAACTCCGGAGAAGTACAACAGCGACCTTTGGCTGCTGCCAATGGATGGTGCACGCGAACCAAAGCCCTTCTATGCCGAGCGGGCGGAGGCCTGCTATTCCGAGATCGAGCGCATCCTGCGCGTGCACCACGCCCACAAGACTTCGGAGATGCTCGAAGACGAAGAGGCGTTTCGGCCCGAGGATCGGTTCACCGAAAAAGACATCGTCGCCATCACCTATCCCGACCAGCTCATCAAGCCCGGTGTGCCACCCCTGGCCTTCCTCGGCCAATTGCTGAACATTTATCTCACCGGCATCATTAATACTATCCACATTCTCCCCTTCTACCCTTACTCCTCGGATCGGGGATTCTCGGTCATCGACTATCGACAAGTCGACCCGCGCATGGGCACCTGGGACGACATCGAGCGACTGAGCCTCAGCTTCCACCTGATGTTCGATGGCGTCATCAACCACGTCTCTTCCAAGAGCGAGCGGTTCGAAGAGTTCTTGAACGGCAATCCGGAGTACGAGGATTTCTTCACTGTCTTCGATACCACCCACGAGCTCACCGAAGAGCCAACCGTGTTTCCCTGATTCAGGGATTCCAGGATGTACCGGGGCCGAAGAACTGGGCACTTTGGGTTTTTCTGGCGACCACCACGCTGCAAGGACTCACCATCTTCGCGGCGGTCATTTCCGTGACCGCTTCGATCCTCGTGGTGAGCGTGGGCGGACTGTCCCTTCCCGTTTGGATCGTTGTTCTCGGGGTTCTGATTATCGCGCTACACCGAACGGGCAGATATCCCGCCCTCGCGCTCGGCAGCAAGCTAGCCCTCGGGGTCCTGGCCTTGGTCAGCGTGATCGCTTTCGTAGCAGCCCCTCCCCGTCCGTCGGATCTCGCGCAAATGTTCATTCCATCGTTGCCCGAAGGTTCCCTCTTGCTGGCCGCGTCGATATTCGGCCTGATGCCCACCGGGATCAATGTGGCCATTTGGCATTCACTTTGGGCGGTGGAGCACCTCGGGGAATGGGAGAAAACAACCCGAGACAGGCGCGAGATGCTCGCGATGGGGATGACCGATCTTCGCGTCGTTACGTCCTGTCTGCGTTTCTTGCGGTGATCTTCGTCTCGCTGGGAGCCAATCTCCTCAGGCCGAGAGGGCTCACACCCAACGGAATCGACGTCGCATTGACACTCTCCGAGATCTATACCGAGGTTCTTGGAGAGTGGATGTTTCCAGTGTTCATGCTGGCGGCGTTTGCGGCGATGTTCTCTACCTCCTACTCCGTCATGGAGGGGTTCCCGAGGACGTTCGCGAGCCTTCTTCGCACGCTCTTTCCTCGCAACGACTTCCTAACGAAGTCCTTCAATCCCGCATACTGGTTTTTCATGGCCGCCATTCTCACCTTCAGCATCGCGGCCAACACGCTGATTCCTAACCCGGTGCGGATGGTCACCCTGGTGGGTGTGGTGAGCCTTCTCGTGGCACCCGTGCTCTACGGCCTGAACTACTACTGCGTGACGCGGCTGATCGACGACGAATCCATGCGTCCCTCGAGGCCGATGCGTGTTTGGGCCCTTGCGGGGATCGTCATCGTGACGGTTGCGGTGGGGTTTTCGCTCTATAGCCGAATGCGGTGATGCCAGTGACGCCTACCAGCGGACAAGGGATAGCCCGGGAATTCGAGGGAAACTTCTCTCGTCCTTAGTTACTACTTCTAAACCCCTGGCCATTGCGGTGGCAGCGATGATCAAATCATGCGCTCCGATGGGAGTCCCCTTGCTGGCCAGACGGGCTGATAGACGGGCGTGAGTTCTTGCCGAGACCAGATCGAACGCGACGACTGGAATCCGGGACAAGAGCGTTTCAACGTAGGCCTCGCGACGCGACCGGCGGTCTTCGCTTCGAGCTCGGTGAACACCGTGAAGCAGCTCCGACGCCGTGATAGCGGAAACGGCGAAGCCTGTCTCTTCGTACTCCTCGAGGAGTGAATCCAGATCGACCGTCCCTCGCTCGGCCGCCACCAAGACGCTCGAGTCGATCAACGCTCCCATGGTGACTCCGGCAGACGCGGTTGCGAACGAGCAACCTCCTCTACGATGTTGAGATATTCCTCATCGACAGGAGGTAGGGACTTCAACAGCGTCAGCAGGTCGGCGCCCGTGAACACTCTTGGTGCTGCGGGCCTGAGCTCACAAACAGGCTCGCCGCCCCGCTCGATAATGAACGTTTCTCCGCGATACCGCACACGATTGAGCAGCTCGGAGAAACTTCGAGAAGCCTCGGTAGCGGTCAGTCTTCGCGTAACCCTGTACTCGGCGGGGCTTTCGCGGACCAACCCGGAACCCGTCCTCTTTGCCTTTTTTCCCTTCTTCACCACGATCTCCTAAAATAGGATAATCTGATTATTAGATTTTTTCGATGTCTTGTCAAGTGCAGGATTGTCGATGATGTCGACTTGCGACCGTCCAGCGCACACGCTAAGTTAGCACCCAAGATGGGCGCGGTTCTTGGGAGCGAGGCCGCCGTCCGGTCCCTAAAACCACATACCAAGTGTCCTGTTACAAGGAGGTCGTAATGACCAAGCTCAAGGTCCTGGGTGTAGTGTTCCTAGGCGCTCTTGTCATAGTCGGCGCCGGCGTTGCCGCGAAGCCCCCCGGCGATTTCACGAAAGGCACGCCAGCAATCCAGTCGATGAGTGCTCTGGCTTTCGGTCCCGAGGGCGTGCTCTTCATCGGTGACGGCAAGGGGGGAGCGATCTTTGCGGTCGACCTCCAAGAAGAGTCTCCCGCCACCGCGGTGGAAGAGGCCCCGGCCGTTCAGAATATCGAGGAGAAGATCGCCAGTCTCCTCGGGACGACTGCCGACGAGATCATGATCCACGACCTGGCGGTCAACCCCGTTTCTCAGAACATCTTTTTGTCGGTGTCTCGCGGGCGGAGCCAGTGGGACACACGTTGGTTGCTACCGAACGACATCGCCGACGCCGGCATCCTCTTGAAGGTTAGCCCCGAAGGCGAGATCGGCGAAGTGACATTAAAGGATGTCGCCTACGCCAAGGCGGCTCTCCCCAATCCCATCGATGCGAGCAAGACACACATGTGGAAGGAAGGCATCAGCCTGCGTGCCGACACCATCACCGACATGTCCTTCTCCGAAGGTACGCTCTACGTGGCGGGACTATCGAACGAGGAGTTCGCCTCCACCATGTGGAGAATTCCATTTCCGTTCAGTGAGAAGTCCGCCGCGACAACACTCGAGATTTTCCACGGTGCCCACGGCGAGTATGAAACGCACGCGCCCATTCGCGCCTTCGTGCCTTACGCGTTGAGCGGAAAAGAGCACCTTTTGGCGGCCTATCTCTGCACGCCGCTCGTCACTTTTCCGGTGGCCGATCTGAAGGACGGACAGCACGTCAAAGGCCGGACGGTTGCCGAGTTCGGTTCTGGCAACTACCCCATCGACATGGTCCTCTACAAGAAAGACGGTGAAGACCGGCTGTTGATCGCCAACAGCAATCTCCCTTTCATGGTTGTGAAGACGAGGGACGTCGAGAGCTACAAGGGCGAGATCACGACAGAGCCCGAGGGTTACCTGGCGGGCGTTTCCTACGAGCCCCGATCCGGCACGGGCGTACAGCAGCTCGATGCCTTCAATGCCGGCTATGTCGTTGCGCTGCAGCGGTTGCCGGGCGGGACCATGGACCTGGTCGCCCTGTCGATAAAACGCTTCTAATGGCGCTTGAGTGACCGGACTGCGAATTACCGTTCTCGCTTCCGCGATCGTTGCTCTCGGCCTCTCCTCGCCACGCTTCCCGCTGGCGCAGGAGAGGCCGCCGGCGACCTCGTCGCCAGAGGGAGGTGACGCCACCGTTGCCATCGTTTTCCACGACGCACCGGGGGACGATACATTCGGGACGGTTACTGTAACCGGACTCCCCGAAAATGAGCTTTCCAAGCTCGAGGCGATGCAACTCGAGCGGTCGAGCTGGATTGAGTTTTTCTCCGTCCACACGAGTAACTCGAAACTAGAGCGGAGCGAACAGCCGGCCGTCCTCGGGAGCTACGCCATCGAACGCGGCGGCATTCGCTTTCGGCCACGGTTCCCCTTCGTGGCAGGCATGAGCTACCAGGGCCAGTTCGATGGGAGTGCCTTCGACCGGTTCGCCGATGGAAGCATGACCAAGACCCCGAGCGCCGTCGTCGACTTCACGATGCCGGAGCCCGCGGGTCGTGCCTCGACGACCGTCGAGGCGGTCTACCCGTCGGCAACCGAGCTCCCGGAAAACCTCCTCCGACTCTACGTCTACTTCTCCGCGCCGATGCGAACCAAGGACGTAGAGACTCACGTTCATCTTTACACCGCCACGGGCGAGGAAGTCGCCCTTCCGTTCGTCGAAATCCGCAATGGCCTTTGGGATCCCATGCAGCAGCGATTGACGCTCTTCTTCCACCCCGGCCGCATCAAGCGTGGCGTGGCACCCAACCTGGAGATGGGGCCGGCACTTCGTCGCGGCGAGTCGTTTCGGCTTGTGATCGAACCGGGGCTCAAAGACGTGATGGGCTATCCGCTCGCGGAGCGGTTCGAAAAAGAGATCAACGTGGGCCCTCCGGACCGCGAGTCACCGAACCCATCCGACTGGGAGGTCTCGACTCCCGCTTCGGCGCAGGCACCGCTGATAATCCGATTCCCGGAGCCTCTAGACTACGCGCTCCTGCAGCGAATGGTTACCGTCGAGCAAGTTGGTTGGGGCCGCGTCGCCGGTAGTGTCGAGGTCTCGAAGAAGGAGACTCACTGGCAGTTTTGGCCTGATGCCCCTTGGGCTCCGGGCGACTACGTCATCCACGTCGAGCCAACCTTGGAAGATGTTGCCGGCAATACGTTCTTCTACTTATTCGACGAGGAAATGTCGGAGCCGAAGCAAGAACCGCCGGACGCCGCCCGAAACATCGAGATAGAGTTCAGATTCCCCTAGGCGCCCGCCAGTTGTCCGCACGCGGCGAGGATGTCATCGCCTCGGCTCCGCCGAAGGGTCACGGTATATCCGGCGCCTGCCAGGATCTCCATGAAACGCTCGGTGGCCTGGGCGTCCGACGCCCGGTGAGGAGACCCCGGCCACGGATTGTAAGAAATTAGATTCACCTTGGCCTTCGCGCCTCGTAACAAACGCGCCAGTCTCTCGGCGTCTTCCACCGAATCGTTCTCTCCTCCCAGGAGTACATACTCGAAAGTGATCTTTCGTCGCCTGGGAAGCGGTAGACGTCGAGCCGTCGCGAGAAGCTCCTCCAGAGGATGTTTTCGATTGATGGGCATCATGCGGTCGCGGCTCTCGTTCGTGGTCGCGTGGAGACTGATCGCCAAACCCACCGGAGGGCTCGATGCAACGAATCGTTCGAGCTCTTCGGTCAGCCCCACAGTCGAAACGGTAATCCGACGCGGCGAGACCGCGAACCCATCGGGATCGGTCAACACGTCGAGGGAACCCAGGACCGCCTCGGAGTTCAAAAGCGGTTCACCCATTCCCATGTACACGACGTTCACCCGAGACGTGGCCGAGAGGAGGGCCTTTCGCGCCACCCCAAACTGGCCGAGGATCTCTCCCACCGTTAGGTTTCTCGCGAAGGGTACAGTGCCGGAGTAGCAGAAGGTGCACTTCAAGGGACAACCGATCTGCGTGGACAAGCAGACGGTATGCCGAACTCGTTTTTCATGAGGATCGGGAATGTAGACCGCCTCGACGTTCTTGCCCCCCTCGAGGGAGAAAAGGAGCTTCACGGTACCGTCCTCGGAACGATGCTGGCTGAGCAATTCGGGAGTGCGGATGATGAAGCTTTCGGCGAGTCGGCCGCGAAGGATGCGCGGCAGGTCGGTCATCGAGTCGAGGTCGGTCGCGGACTTGGAGTAAATCCAGCGATAGATTTGACGTCCTCGAAACGCGGGGAGCCCCAACTCGGCGGCGCAGGACTCCAGCTCCTTCCGAGATAACCCGAACAGATTGCGCTTTTCTTCCACCACGCCGATGGTAGCACGTGGAGGCAGGAGACCTCACTCAGCGCGCAGGACGACCGCCGGATCGACGTTCGCGGCGCGGCGAGCCGGCAGGTAGCTGCCTTGGTGCACAACTCGCGATCTCGGTCCACAATTGTCCTGTACTCGCGGATACGAGGTTCCCCATGAGCATTTTCAAACGCACTCAGCGGGAAGTATGTGAAGAAGGCCTATCGCGTGAGGAATTGGCGTGAATATGAGGCGGGTCTACGCAACCGCGGGAGCCTGACCGTCTGGATCTCGCTCACCGCCGGCAAGCTTGTGAACTGGGACGCGCCCCCGGCCAAGGAGGAGGAAACCGGGCCGTCAACGCAAGTACTCGAACCACGCCATCGAGACGGCTGTCACCCTGGGCATGGTGTTTCATCTGTCATCTAGGCAGAGCGAGGGATTGCTGCGGTCGTTGTTCGCTCTGATGAAGCTAGACAATGATGTGCCCGATCACACCACGAGCTCGAGGCGCAAGCCGAAGCTGGGTAAGGTCCCCTTCTACCCAGTCAAGCAGAAGACGCCGTTGCACATCTTGTTCGACAGCAGCGGTCTCGCTGTCCACGCCGGCCAGCTGCGCAGAGCACAAAAGAGCAGGGACTATCGCAAGCTCCATCTGTGTGTCGACGAGCAGAGTGGCGAAGTCGTCGCCGGCGAGCTGACGAGCAAAAGAGCCCGCGATTCATCGCGGGTTGCATCGCTTGTCGGACAGATCGACAGTCCCATCTCATCGGCCAGAGCTGACACCGCATACGACGCCGGCGGCGTCTATGAGGCAATCGAGAATCACAGCGCTCATCGCTCGCCGAGGGTGCTGATACCGCCGCGCAAGGGCGCCCTGCTCGCATCGGGGCCGGCGAGCAGCCGACAGCGCAATCGCAACATTGCAGCACAAGCTCGGCTCGGCAAACGAAAGTGGCACACAGAATCGGGCTACAGCAAACGGAGCAAAGTCGAGACAACGTTCCATCGCTACAAGGCTATCGTGGGCTCAGCGATGCGAGCGAGAGGGTTGGCGGCACAGAGAGGTGAGGCAAGGATCGGGTGCAAGATTCTCAACACCATGACGGCGCTCGGGATGCCTGATAGCGAGATGATCGGATGATGGGAGTCGGGGCCAAGCGAGCTCTCGGCCTCTATCGGAGTTGTGCACCAAGGCAGCGTGGACCTGAATCAGCTCCAGATGCAGCTCGGGATCCGCTTCAATTTCTAGCGGCTTTTTGACTTTTCGGACTGACGAGGAGTTGTTTCGTCTCCGAAGGGCCAGCGCATGTCCATATGGGGTGAGGGGTCCCGTGCCCCGAAACCGCCAGAGCAATATGAAGAAACTCGGTGCCTACGAAATCATTGAGCTTATTGGCTCTGGCGGTATGGGCGAAGTCTACCGCGCACGCGATACGAAGCTCGGGCGCGAAGTTGCGATCAAAGTTCTTGCGGAAGCTTTCGCACAAGACACTGAACGCTTAGCACGATTCGAGCGGGAAGCACGTCTCCTGGCATCTCTGAATCATCCCAACATCGCCACCATTCACGGGCTCGAGCAGTCGGGCGATGTGCGCTTCCTGGTCATGGAGCTGGTGCCTGGGGAAACTCTGGCCGAACGAAACAAACAAGGCGCTATCCCCCTCGATGACGCGCTTCCTCTGTTTATGCAGATTGCGGAAGCCCTCGAAGCGGCGCATGAGGAAGGTGTCATCCATCGCGACTTGAAGCCGGCCAATATCAAGCTCACCCCGGACGAAAAGATCAAAGTACTAGATTTCGGTTTAGCGAAGGCGACTGAGGGTACGCCCTCGGGAGAATCGTCCGAGTCCCCGACGCTCACTCACGCTGCGACAGAGGCGGGGACGATCCTGGGGACGGCAGGATACATGAGCCCGGAACAAGCCCGAGGGAAAACGGTCGACAAGCGGACGGACATCTCGGCCTTCGGATGCTGTCTCTACGAAGCGCTCAACGGCAAACTAACCTTCCAGGGCGACACGCTCTCGGACACCATCGCGTCCGTCCTAAGACAAGATCCTGATTGGCAAGCGCTGCCCGACGCGACGCCAAGGAGTATTCGGCGGCTTCTGGATTGCTGTTTCCAGAAAGACCCGCGGAAGCGTTTTCGCGATGCCTGGGACGTGCGGGTCGAGCTCGAAGAGGCGCTCGGCGAGCCACAGCCGAGTCAGGCTGCCACTCCTCTACCTTCACGGTGGTTGCGCCTCGCAGCATGGATTGCAGCGGCAATTCTAGCCGCGGTCGTCGCGGTTGCAACTGGGATTCTTGTGCGACACGACCCACCGGACCCGGACGCGGTGACGCGTTTGCGTTTGTCCACTCCTCCACCACCTTTTTTGGGTTTGGTCATCGAGCTATCGCGAGACGGATCGCGTCTAACCTTCATCGCCGAAGAGAATGGCACTACCAAGGTTTTTCTGCGCGAGTTGGACCAGCTCCACGCCAAACCCATCGAAGGAACTGAGGGTGGCTACCGGTGGCCATTTTTTTCCCAGACGGCGAGTGGGTCGGGTTCGTTAGCGCGGACGACAAGCTCAAGAAGGTGTCGGTCGCCGGTGGGTCGCCGGTAACTCTGTGTGACGCCCCGGACTTGCGCGGGGCGACCTGGGGGCCCGATGACCGCATTTACTTTCGTTCCCGCGCCGCCGGTCCAGGAGTTACGTGGATTGCCGCAGTAGGGGGTACACCGCAGATTGTGACGGAACCTGAAGAGAGTACGCAGCATCACCCCCTCCAGATGCTTCCAGACCGAGAGACACTTCTCCTCGCAGTCCCCGGCCCCTCGGGTTGGGATGACATCGCGCGGTCGTCGATCCAAGCGTTCTCGCTCGTGACGGGCGAATATCGGACGTTGATCGAGGGCGCACTGGTTCTCGCGACACCCTTTGCTGAACAAGGTGCGGAGTTCTCCCCGGACGGCCGATGGATCGCCTACACGTCCAACGAGTCCGGGCGCCGTGAGGTGTATGTACGCCCCTACCCTGGACCGGGGCCCCGTCACCAGATCTCGACCGCTGGCGGGGGCGAGCCCGCATGGAATCCTCATGGTAAGGAGATGTTCTATCGGTCATACGATGGCAAGATGATGGTGGTCGGTATCGAACTGACACCCGAATTCGAACCCGGCACGCCCAAGGTCTTGTTCGAGGACCGTTTCGACCGTGGTAACGTGGCGGTTCGCGATTACGATGTCACTCCCGATGGGCAGCGTTTCTTGATGATCGAGGCCGGGGAGCAACACGTGGCTTCGGAAATCATCGTCGTTACGAATTGGTTCGAGGAGCTGAAACGGCTAGTACCCACCAATTGACCCGATTTCCCTGACCCCCGGACGCCATTTCCTGCGCCTATCTAGATGTGGGGATTAAGGAGGGTAGGCTCATGCCCGTAACGGTTGGCGACACTTTAGGTGGATACGAGGTCTTGTCGCTTCTCGGCAAGGGGGGCATGGGTGAGGTGTATCGGGCCCGTGATACCACGCTCGGCCGGGAGGTAGCGATCAAAGTCCTGGCGAGCGCGCTGGCCGACAGCGAGGAGTTTCTGGCGCGTTTCGAGCGGGAGGCCCGCCTTCTCGCCTCCCTGAATCATCCCAACATCGCGACTCTCCACGGCCTCGAGGTGAGTGGCGACACGCGCTTCCTGGTGATGGAGCTCGTTCAAGGGGATACCCTCCGGGACCGGATCAAGATGAGTGGCCCCGTCCATGGAGTCGGGCAGCGGCCAGGCCTCCCCCTCGAAGAGGCACTACCCATCTTCCTGCAGATCGCGGAAGCTCTCGAGGCCGCGCATGAAAAAGGAGTCGTCCACCGGGATTTGAAACCGGCCAACATCAAGCTCACGCCTGATGAGAAGGTCAAGGTGCTCGATTTCGGATTGGCAAAAAGGTCTGGTTCGGGACCGGTGTCGGGCGATCTTTCCGAGTCGCCGACCATTACCCGGGCGGCCACGGAAAGCGGAATGCTCCTCGGTACCGCGGGGTACATGAGCCCGGAACAAGCCCGTGGCAAGACCGTCGACAAGCGGACCGACATCTGGGCATTCGGTTGCTGTCTCTACGAGACGCTGACCGGTCGCCCGACCTTCGATGGAGAGACTCTCTCCGATGCGCTTGCCGCCATCCTCAAGCAGGATCCCGATTGGGATTGGTTGCCCGAGTCGACGCCCGCTAGTGTTCGGCGGCTTTTGAAGCGCTGCCTCAGCAAAGACCCACACCGACGATATCGCGACGTGTGGGATGTGCGGTTTCAGATCGAAGAGACTCTCAACGAACCCGAGGAGTCGTTGGAAGATGTCGTTATCGCGCCTGCGCCTTCGGCGTTGTCGAGAATAGCGCCTTGGCTCGCGGTGGGATTCTTCGCCCTCCTAGCCACGGCGGTCGGAATTTGGACATGGAACGCGACGGACGCCCCTGCACCGGGACCGGTCACGAAGCTACGTTTGTCGACGCCGCCGCTCCAAGGCAACCTCGCGGTCTCGCCCGACGGCAGCAAGTTGGCTTATCCCGCCAACGGAAGGTTGTACGTACGCCCCGATGGATCAACTCGACGCGAAAGCGTTGGACGGCACGGACGGCGCGACCAATCCATTTTTCTCGCCCGATGGACGGTGGGTGGGTTTCTTTGCCGAGAACAAGCTCAAGAAGGTGGAGGTGACGGGAGGCACGCCCATGAGTCTCTGTGATGCCGCCGACGTGAGTGAAGGCAGGTGGGGACCCGACGACCAGATCTATTTCCGCTCGCTCGTAGCGGATCCGGGCATGCGGTCCGTCTCGGCAGCCGGCGGCTCACAAGTAATCGTTACCAAGCCCGAAGAAGGCAAAGGCCACTGGCCTCTTGAAGTACTTCCCCGTGGAAAGGGCTTACTCGTCTCCACCGCAGGTCGCCGCAGTGTCGATTCCAAAGACGCGACGATCGGTGTGGTCTCCCTAAAGTCGGGCGAGCATCGGGATCTCGTGCAGAACGCATCGTGGGCGCGCTATGCTTCATCTGGTCATTTGGTCTTCGGCCAGGCGGGGACGCTTCGCGCCGTGCCCTTCGACCTCGGCGATCTCGAGGTCACCGGCCTCGAAGTTCCCGTTCTGGAAGGAGTCGGAGGCGCGGTCCAGAAGTTCGAAGTCGCCAACAATGGAACACTCGTTTTTGTCCCCGGAGGCGCGGACGAAGAGAAGACCCTGGTGTGGGTGGATCGCTCTGGGAAGGCACAAGAAATCACCGACGTTCGGAACGCATACGACGCTCCGCAGATCTCTCCAGACGGAAGGCGGATTGCGGTGTCGATCGTGAGCGAGGGAAACACCGATGTCTGGGTCTACGACATCGCTCGCGGCACGCTGACTCGGCTAACTCTGTCGGAGAGCCACGACCGGGGCGGCTTCTGGAGTCCGGATGGACGCCGAGTCGTCTTCCTGTCGGACCGGGACGGGAAGAACAACCTGTATTGGAAGCCTGCCGACGGCAGCGGCCCCACCGAACGTCTCACCGAAGGAAACGAGAATCACTGGCCATTGTCTTGGTCGCCCGACGGACGGGCCTTTGCCTTCGCCAAGGAGAGCAATGCGGCAGGATTCGACCTGTGGACGCTTCCGATGGAAGGTGACGGCACATCCGGGCCGCTTCTCGCGACTCCTTTTAATGAGCTGGGCGCCAGCATTTCACCCGACGGTCGCTGGGTGGCGTACGTCTCGGATGAATCGGGGCGGCCGGAAGTCTATGTCCGCGCCTACCCGGGTCCCGGAGGGAGATGGCTCATCTCTACCGACGGGGGTAACCATCCGGTTTGGGGTCCGGACGGCAAGGAGATCTTCTATCGCGCCTTCCCCGGCGGCGGCATGGTGTCGATGCCCGTCGAAGCGAGAACCGAGTTCAGTCCGGGAAGGCCGTCGAAGCTTTTCGACGGACGGTTCGAGGTAGGCGACAGAACGTTTAGGAGTTACGACATCTCACCCGATGGCAAACGCTTCTTGATGGTTCAGGGCGAGGAGGAATCGGCGTCGACGGAAGTTGTCGTGGTCCTCAATTGGTTTCAGGAGCTGGAGCGGCTCGTACCCACCGATTAGATATGGTAGAAACATACGTAGTCTTTCGCGCTCGAACGTGTTCCACGCGAGCCTATGAGCACTCCGGAACGACCCGATATCACTGGCCTACTCGTGGCTTGGAAGAAAGGCGACGACGAGGCGCTCGACGAGCTGATTCCCGTCGTTTATTCCGAGCTTCGTCGCCTGGCTCGCTATCAGCTTCGCGGCGAGAGAGCGAGACATTCTCTCCAGCCCACCGCCCTTACCCACGAGGCTTTCCTCCGTCTTTTCGGCACGCGCCAAGTTCACTGGCAGAACCGGGCGCATTTCTTCGCGGTCGCAGCACAACTGATGCGACGCGTTCTGGTCGAGCATGCACGGAAGCGCAGCGCGACCAAACGGGGTGGCAGCGTCACCCGGATCACGTTCGATGAAGCAAGAACGCCGACCCACGCAGACGATCTTGACGTGCTTGCCCTTCACGAAGCCCTCACGGAGCTAGAGAAGATCGATCCCCGGCAGTGTCGTATCGTCGAGCTTAGATACTTCGGTGGGTTGGATACCGAAGAAACGGCTGAAGTCCTCGGGCTTTCTCCTTCGACCGTCAAGCGGGATTGGAGAGTGGCGAAGATCTGGCTCCGCCGAGCGCTGGAAGCGCCGGAACGAGCGTGATCGCCGTTCTCTGTCAGTATCTCCTTGACAATAACATTGTCGTCATAATAATATCATTATCATGGTTGCAACAAAGAAGGCTTCGAGAGGGACGCAAGGAGATAGGGACAATAACTCAGCGGTTTTGGAACACGCCTATATTCACCTGACGAGTGCACGCCATACGACGAAGACTCTCGCGCGGGCCCTCGGGGTTTCCCCGGCTACCGCGTTTCGCATTATCAACGAGCTTCGTGAACGGGGAACCACGGTCGACAGTGTGAAGCGAGGTCGGGAATGGTATTTCGAAGTGGTGGATGCGAAGTCGATCGAGGCCGCGTGGAAATCGGATCCGCTCGTGAAGAACATCGGTTCCATCGCCCGCAGCCGTCGTAAACCCGGGCAATCGGAAGATGACGTCGTTTACGATCGAAACTGATTGCGTAACATGAAGAGTCCTCGACAGAGCGGACGCTGGGTGCTCATCGATACAAGTGCTCTTGTGGGTATTTTCATGAGGGATGATGACTGGCATGAACCGGCGGTCGAAGCCATGGAGAAACTCCAAGCTGGCAGGAAGATGATGCTCACTACGAGTGACGTCTTCGGTGAGACGCTCACCGCGCTCCGGAGATGGGCGGGACACGCTCAGGCCGTGAAAGTGGGAGACATCCTGAGGAGAAGCGGGCTGGTCAAGCTAGTTAGTATCGACGACGCGACGCGCGAGGCCGCTTGGAAGCTTTTCAAGAAGTACGACGACCAGCTGTTGTCCTTCACCGACTGCACATCCTTCGCAACGATGGACCGATTTCAGATCGGGGAGGCCTTTACTTTTGACGACGACTTCAGAAAGGTTGGGTACACTGTTTTCCCCTAAGTATCAATACATCTCCCGAAGCCCGGCGGCTCACAGATTGCGGTTTTATCTCATGAGTTGCGGCTGTGGGGCCATGAGCTGCGGTTGTAGCTCACAGGCTGCGGAGGAGCTAGGGCTTTGCCAAGCTCGCGGCTCTAAACAAGGGGTCTGCCGACTGAAGCAGTTTCTGCCGTAGCCTTGGCGGTAGGTCAGCCTTTTGGTCTAGGAAGTCGCGAACGATGGCGGCGGCGCGGGGAGAGCTATGACCTCCTAGGGTCGCGTCGAGCCATCCCTTGGGAAAGAAGATGTCGCCGGTGCGCTGGATCTCCTCGAGGAGATCGAGGCTCGGGCGAATGTAGTGCTCGGCCTGCTCGGCGCGGAGGGGATGATTTAGGAACCGGACCGCGTCCAACACCCAGGGCTCATGCTCGCGGTTCTCGGTCTCTTTCAAACCCTCGAAGAATGGGTTCCGTATCTTTGGATCCGCGGAGAGAGAAGGGAGTGCAAATTGGAAGCGCGCCGCCTTCGCTGTCGAGATCAGTAGTGATGGTCGGCCGGCGTGGCTCCTCGACCCAGACTTCGCTCCAGGCATCGAGATCCTCTTCGCTTTTTCCGTCGAGGATTTGGATGAGGTCGGGCCACGTGGCGTTAGCGAATCGGTGGCGATCCAGGTACTCCCGTACCCCTTCGCGGAACCGCTCATCGCCAAGCAAAAGCTCGAGGTGCTTCATCACCACCGGCGCCTTCTGATAGATGATGGCGCCATACACCGAGCCCGCCTGGCTGAGGTTTTCGAGCTCTTGACGAATGGCGTTGGCTCCGTCCGTGCGGTCGACGCCGTAGGCGCCGGGGTAATGGGTGAGCAGGAAGCGGAGCTCGTGGTCAACCTCCGGAAACGAGGGATTGACGATCTTGGCAGCCATGAAGTTCGAGAAGACCTCTTTCATCCAGACGTCGTTGAACCATTCCATAGTGACGAGGTTCCCGAACCACATGTGTGCCGTCTCGTGGGCGATGACGCCGGCTCGTCCTAAGAGCTCATTCTGGGTGGCCGACTCGTCCAGAAGGAGACCATCGGCGCGATAGTTGATGGCTCCGGGATGCTCCATCCCTCCGTACTGAAAAGAAGGGATGAGGGCGAAATCGAATTTCTCGAAGGGGTACGAGATCCCCGTGTAATCCTCGAGCCACTCCAGGGCGCCGGCGTGGAGATCGAAGATAACGTCCCGGTTCCGTTCTAGTTTCTCGCGATCGGTCTCGCGGTGGAACATGTGCATCTGCCGCCCGTTTCGCTCCGCCGTCTCCATCTCGAAACGGCCCGCCACGAAGGAGAAAATGTATGTGCTGATGGGCTTCGTCTCGGCGAACTGGAAGACGGCTCGGTCCCCGGCGACTTCGTGGTTTTCGAGTTTCCCGTTCGAGACCGCCCGCCAGGAAGAAGGAATTTCTAGGCTCAGTTTGAGGCGACCCTTTGGATTCGGTTGATCGAAAACGGGAAACGCGACCCGTGCTCGGTCGGGTACGAAGAGTGTGTAGAGAAAGTCGTTGTTGCGATTGAGGGAGCCGTCGCCGGCGATGAAATCGATATCCACCACATTCTCGCCGGCGTGAAAAGACTCGGCGGGAATCACCAAGTGCTCACTGGCCACCTCGTGGTCGGCGGCACGGCCGTTAACCAAAACCGAGATAACGTTCTCTTCGGGCTGCGCGAAATCGAAAACGACCGGACTATCCGCCTCGCTGAGGTGGAAGGTTACCTTCTCGCTGCCTCGAATCGATTCACCCGCCGCGTCGGGAATGTTGAGGGAGGTTTCGTACCGTAGATTGGAAATTGTTTGGGCACGGTGCTCGGCGAGCTCCCACGGAACGCCGGCCTCATAGCTGTCGTCGGGGGTCTTGCTACAGGTCGAGAAGAACGCCGCGGCGCAAGAAAGAGCCACCGCCCTCGACCAGGTCACTGGTTTTTTTGGGAGAGTTCTTCTGAGGCCTTGACGGCTGCGGCCGCTTTGCGCTCGCGGTACTCGGCGAGGCGCTTGCGGAGATCGGGATCCTGGAGGGCCAGAACCTGTGCCGCGAGTAACGCGGCGTTGATCGCTCCCGCCTTGCCGATCGCCACGGTGGCGACGGGGAAGCCGGCGGGCATTTGGACGGTGGCCAACAAGGCATCCATTCCAGAGAGTGCAGTCCCCGCGAGGGGCACGCCAATGACTGGTAGATGTGTGCGTGCGGCAACGGCGCCAGCCAAGTGAGCGGCGGCTCCGGCGCCGGCGATGAGTACGCGGATGCCGCGCTCTTCGGCCTGTGACGCGAACTTCTCCACGCGATCAGGAGTCCGATGCGCGGAGTAAATTCCGATCTCGTAGGGGACGCCGAGCTCGCGAAGAACTTCCGCTCCCTGGGTCATGACCTCGGCGTCGGAGGCGCTTCCCATGAGGATGCCGACGAGAGGCTTGCTCACGACGTCCCCTCGCCGGACATGCGCGCCAAGGCTTTTTGGCCGATGTCTTTTCGATAGTGCATCCCTTCGAACTTGATGCCGTCGACCGCCTTGTAGGTCCGCTCGATGGCGGCCTTGAGATTCTGACCGACGCCGGTGACCGCGAGTACTCGGCCGCCCCCGGTTACCAAAGCGTCCCCATCCTTCTTGGTACCGGCGTGGAAGACGTGGACGCCCTCGTCGATCTCGACCCCCTTGGCGGGATCCACACCCTCGATCTTCTTCCCGGTCTCGTAGCTTCCGGGGTAGCCACCGGAGGCAAGAATGACGGTGATGGCGGGGTCGCGACTCCACTCCGGCTTATGCTGGCCCAGCTTCCCGTCCGCCACCTCCTTTAATAAAGGAAGCAGGTCTTCGGTGTATCGTGGGAGCACGGCTTGGGTCTCGGGATCTCCGAAACGAACGTTGTACTCCAAGACCTTCGGACCGTCTTTCGTGACCATCAAGCCGCAGTAGAGAACGCCCTGATAACGCCGGCCGTCGGCGGCCATCTTCGAGATCGTAGGCAGCACAATTTCTTGCATGATGCGCTTGAGGGTTTCGGCTCTCAGTATGGTGGCCGGACAGACGCAGCCCATGCCCCCGGTGTTGGGTCCCTCGTCGTTATCGAGTGCTCTTTTTTGATCCTGGGCGGCGACGAACGGAAAGACTTTGGCTCCGTCTGACAAGACGAAGAAGGAGACCTCTTCTCCTTCGAGACATTCCTCGAGGACGACCTTGCTCCCTGCGGTTCCAAGAGCCTTGTCGGTGAGCAAGCGGTCCGCTTCCGAGAGGGCTTCCTTCTTGGTGGCGACGATCGCAACGCCTTTGCCGCCGGCGAGCCCGTCGGCCTTGATGACGAGAGGTAGGCCGATCTCGCCCTTTTTGATGACAGACTTGGCTTCGTCGGCGTCGTTCACGACCTTGAACTTCGCGGTGGGAATGCCGTGCTTCGCCATAAACTCTTTGGCGAACGCCTTGCTTCCCTCGAGCTCCGCGGCGAGGCGGCTGGGACCGAAGACGGGTAGCCCTCGTTTTTCGAACTCGTCGGCGAGGCCCAGCATGAGCGGTAGCTCGGGACCGACGATGGTCAAACCGATGGAAAGTTTCTCGGCGAAATCAGCGAGCTCGACGATGTCTGAGGGATCGATGTCCACGCAGTCGGCCAGGGCCGCGATTCCGGGATTTCCGGGCGCGCAGTAGATCTCGGTCAGGAGGGGGCTCTGTTTGAGCTTCCAGACGAGGGCGTGCTCTCGGCCGCCTCCGCCGACGACGAGAACTCTCACTTCAAGACCTTCTTTTTGAGAGAGTTAGGCCCCATTCTGAGGGCCGATTATCCCACGCTGGTTGTCGGAGTGTCAAGAGATACAAGTAGGGGTGAGAAGCCCTCAACGCCCGCAATTTACTTATAAATAAGGACTTGACAACCATAGCCCCCCGCCTTTATGATGGATAATTCGGCCGAAGGGTCCAAAATTGAATGTAAGGGGGGTGTTTATGCGTGGCCGAAGTCAGAATTCAAGAGAATGAGTCGATAGAAAGTGCTCTGCGCCGGTTCAAGAGAAGAGTTCAACAGGAAGACATCATCAAGGAGATCAAGAGACACTCCTTTTATCTGAAGCCAGGCGATAAGCGTCGCGCGAAGCAAGCGCTGGCGCGAAAGCGGCAGAGGAAGAAGATGCGCCGCGAGCACGGCGACTAGCAAAAGCCTGGCCCTACCTTCGATCGGCCTGTATCGAAGTGATGGCCGCCACGTTTACGATGTCCTCGACGCTGCAACCTCGGGAGAGGTCGTTGGCCGGTTTGGCCAGGCCCTGCAAAATGGGGCCCAGCGCGAGCGCATCGGCTAGTCGTTCTACCAGCTTGTAGGCGATATTCCCTGAGTTGAGATCTGGAAATACGAGGGTATTAGCCTTCCCGGCTACACGACTGCCCGGGGCCTTGCTCGCCGCAACCTCGGCGACCAGGGCCGCATCCCCCTGAAGCTCTCCATCACTCGCCAACCTTGGAGACCTCTCTCGAAGTGTCTCGGCGGCCTCGGTGATCTTGGTGAGCATGGGATGACGGGCGCTGCCCTTCGTCGAGAACGAAAGGAGCGCCACCAGCGGCTCGGCCTCCAAGAAGAGCCGGGAGTTAGCCGCCGCCAGCTGGGCGATTTCGACGAGCTGGTTGGTATCGGGATCGGGAATCACACCGCAGTCGGCGAAGATATATTCTCCTTTGCCGGCCGGAAGCACCATGAGGAAGAAGCTCGAGACCCACTTGACGCCCGACTGCGTTCCGAGAACCCGGATGGCGGGGCGCACGGTCTCCGCGGTGGTGTGGTGGGCGCCGGCGACGTAGCCTGCGGCATCGTCCGACTGGACCATGCAGGCCGCGAAGTACATCGGGTCGGCCACGACTTGGCGCGCCTCGTCTTCGGAAATGCCTTTGTGGCGGGACTTTTGGTGGTAGCGCTCGGCGAAAACCTCGAGATCACCCTCTTCGATGGGGGAGCGAATCTCTATTCCCTTGAGTGAGATACCGGCCTGATCCGCGGCGCGGCTGACCTTGTCGGGGTCGCCGACCAGGACCGGCCAGACGACGGCTTCGTCCTCCATCGTGCGAGCGGCCTTGAGGGTCCGGGGCTCGGTCGCCTCGGGGAAGGCGATCCGCTTTCGAGAGGCCCGGGCGCGCTCCCGGAGCCGGTCGACAAAGGGGTATTCCATCGGTGGGCGAGTCTAACATAGTGCCGTATGCTTGACACTACTTCGCCTTTCGTGATAACACTTACAGGCTTTTACGGCCGAAGTTTCTCTCGGACCCATTGGCAAGAGGCGAGTTCTTATCATGAAGATTGAGGAAAGAACCGTTGGCGAAGTCACCGTCCTGGACCTGAAGGGCAAAATGCTCATCGGAGAGGGTGACGAGCTACTGCGCGAGAAGATCAATAGCCTGGTCGAGGGCGGGAAGTCCAAGATCGTGCTCAATCTTGCCGATGTGCCCTATGTGGACAGTGCGGGTCTCGGTGAGATCGTGCGCTGCTACACGACGGCGAGCCGCAAGAACGGGAAGCTGAAGCTCCTGCACTTGACGAAGCGCATCCAGGACCTTCTCTCCATTACGAAATTGCTGACTGTCTTCGAGACCTACGACGATGAGGAGAAGGCCGTCCAGAGTTTCTGAGCGAGCAAGCTTACCGAAATATCCAGAAGCCAACGAAGATTCCCGAAGAGCAGCCGATAACCGAGGGAAAGCCGGAAGGTGCTTTGGCATCCCATGGCCCCGAGCTTTACTATCTTCTCCTAGCACTTCGTCCTCATCAGTGGTCGAAGAATCTAGTCGTATTGGCGGCTCTGATCTTCGCTCGCCAGCTGTTTCATGTGCCGTCGCTCGTTGCGGCACTCGAAGCGTTTCTGCTGTTTTGTGTACTTTCCGGCGCCGTTTACCTGATCAACGACCTGGTCGATCTCGAACAAGATCGGCTCCATCCGGTCAAACGCCAGCGACCTCTCGCCTCCGGACGACTGTCGCCGGGGCTGGCGCAAGGTGCGGCCGCGATATTGGTAGTGGGGGGACTGGCGGGGAGTTTCGCACTCGAAGCCTCCTTCGGGGTGACCGCTTTCAGTTATTTCGCGCTGATGGTTTGCTACACGTTGTTCTTGAAGAACGTGGTCATTCTGGACGTTCTCACACTTTCTTTTGGATTTGTCTTGAGGGCGATCGCCGGCGCGGTGGCGATCGGCGTCGCCTTCAGTAATTGGCTACTCGTTTGTACTATGTTGCTCGCGCTGTTCTTAGCCCTAACCAAGCGTCGTCATGAGCTTTTGTTGCTGGCAGATGGGGCGGCCGGGCACAGGAGGATCCTGGGGGAGTATAGCCTTTCTCTTTTGGACCAGATGATCGCCGTGGTGACCGCTTCGACTTTGTTGTCCTATGCCCTATACACCCAGTCGCCAGAAACGGTTTTCAAGTTCGGCACGGACCGCTTGGTTTGGACTTTGCCATTCGTCTTGTACGGGATTTTTCGATACCTGTACTTAGTCCACCAGCGGGATGAAGGTGGAAACCCTTCGCTCGTGCTAATCAACGATCGACCGCTTCTCGCGGCGGTAGGCCTTTGGACTGTCGCTGTCATCGCCATCATTTATCACTTCGGAGAACCAGGCTAAGACTCCCTCCTAACTGGCTAGCCAGAACCACAACAACCGAGCGATCGATCTATACGCTTGGGTTCGCCAAGGAGGAATATGTCTACCTTCAGCATTAAGGGTGGCGATATCGATGTCGAGGCCGTCATGGCCACCATCCGCTCCCGAATCGAAGAAAAACGAAAGGGTCTCTATACCGAGGACGAGGTTCGTGAGATCGCGGAGATGAAGCTCGACTCCGTCCTCGACGCCAGTCAGTTCAACAGCGATTTCGTGGCCGCTTTCCGTGCTCGCGACGAGCAATGGAACTACACCTTCGGCCCGGAGACGATCTACCAGTCGTCGCGCGGAATCTCTGGACGACTGATCCGGATGGCACGGAGCGTCTTGAACCCGCTCCTTAAATTGTTTTTCAACCCCAATCCCATCATCAGCGCGCTCTCGCGGCAGGCCGATCTCAACCGGTACTACGTTCAGCTGCTTCACAGCATGGCCGCGGAGCTAACGAAGATGAACTTGGAGCTCACCAACCTCAAGGCGCGCAATCGGGCGACCGGAGCCAAGGTCGAGTTCCAGGGCCGTCGCGAGAAGGTCCTCGAGGACTTGACGGCGTCCAAGGACGAGAATAGCCAAGATGCTTCTCGGCGTCGTTCGCGTGGCGGACGAAGGCCTTGGCGGCGAAGGCGTGGGGGCAAGGGCGAAAACGGCGAGAAGCGTTCCACTTCGTCGGAGCGCAAACCCAGCGGTGACTAGCTTTGCGAGCGCCTTGCCTTCGCTCCGCCTAGCCTTGGTAGTGCAGCGCTACGGCGAGGAGGTCAACGGCGGCGCGGAGTACCATTGTCGGTTGGTGGCGGAGCATCTTGCCAAACACCACCGCGTCGAGGTGATCACGTCGTGCGCCAAAGACTACATCACCTGGCGCAATGAGCTCCCGGACGATCTTTCTATCGTCAACGGCGTGCCGGTGCGGCGCTTCAAGGTGAAGCGGCCTCGAGACACCGACCGCTTCGGTCGCATCTCGCAAAAGATCTTCCGGTCCCCGCATCGTGAGAAGGACGAGCTGCAGTGGCTCGAAGAACAGGGGCCCTTTTCTCCAAAGTTGCTACGCTTTCTGCGCAAGAATCGCGATGAGTACGACTACTTCATCTTCTTCAGCTATCGCTACTACCACAGCTACCATGGCGTGGCTGCTCTCGGAGATCGTTCCCTTCTCGTACCCACGGCGGAGAAGGACGATGTGGTCAATCTCAAGATATTCAAGCCGTTCTTTCATCGCCCCCGAGCCATCGTGTTCAACTCCGTCGAGGAGCGGGAAATGATCTGGTCGACGGCGGAGAGTCGTGACCTGAAGGGCGATGTGGTAGGAGTGGGATCGGAAGTTCCGAACCGACCCACGGCGGATCTGTTTCGGAGTCGCCACAACATGAGTGATCGCTACGCCATATTCATCGGCCGGGTCGATCAGAACAAGGGATGCCGCCAGCTCTTCCACTACTTTCGTCGGTACAAGGAGGAGTCCGGCTCCTCGCTCAAGTTGGTTCTGGTGGGCGGCAAGACGATGGAGATACTCGAGCACCCGGATATCTACTATGCCGGGTTTCTTCCCGAGGATGAAAAGTGGTCGGCCCTGGCGGGGGCCGAGTTTCTCATCATGCCCTCGGAGCTCGAAAGCCTCTCGATGGTGACACTCGAGGCTTGGTCACAGGCGAAGCCGGTCTTGGCGAACGGGCTCTGCGATGTTCTCCGAGGACAGTGCCGGCGGTCGAACGCCGGGCTCTATTACACCAGCTACTACGAGTTCCGAGAGGCGGTCGCGTTGCTAGAGGAAGAGGGTGACCTTCGCCAAGGGCTGGGTGCGAACGGCCAGCGTTTTTTTCATGACCACTACCGGTGGGAAGTCATCGAAGGCAAATACAACCGGCTTCTCGGCATGCTTCTCGAAGAAGATCGCAAATGAAGGTTCATCAAATGCTGTCGGCATTGAGCTATGGCGACGCCATCGGGAACGAGGCGCTGCGCATCCAATCCATATTGCGGGGCCGCGGCTATGATTCGGAGATCTTCGCGGAGGCGGTCCACCCCGAAATGTCGGGATTGGCTCATAAGCTCTGGGACTACCGAGAGATCTCGAGCCCGGAGAACGTCCTCATTCTTCACTTCTCGATCGGTGCGGGGGTCTCGACGTACGCGTATCACCTTCCCGATCCGCTCATGTTGATCTACCACAACATTACGCCGGCGAGTTGGTTCACCGAGTTCCATCCGCATCTCGTGGGACTTTGCCATCATGGCCGTCGCGAGCTCGCCGCTTTCAACAAGCGGATTCGATTGGCGGTCGGTGATTCTGAGTTCAACCGCTCCGAGCTCGAGTCGATGGGATTTGACCCCACCGGGGTGCTACCTCTGATGCTCGATCGTCACCAATTGGAAGGGCCGCCGAATCCGGTCGTCCTCGAGATGTTCGACGACGACAAGACGAATTTCCTTTTCGTCGGGCGGACGCTGCCGAATAAGCGCATCGAGGACGTGATCAAGGTTTTCTCCATCTATCAGAAGTACATCGACCCGGATAGCCGTCTACTCCTGGTGGGGGAGTCCCACGGGTTCGAGCGCTATTTCGACTCACTCGTTCGTTTGGTGGATGATCTGCTGCTAGAAGACGTCTTGTTCACCGGACATGTGGACACCGATGATCTCATCGCTTACTACGGTGTGGCCGACGTTTTCCTCAGCATGAGCGAGCACGAAGGATTCTGTGCTCCCTTGTTGGAGGCGTTTCAGTTCGATCTCCCGGTGATGGCCTTCGATGCCGGGGCGGTGGCTGAGACGCTCGGAGGCGCGGGAGTTTTGATCCAAGAAAAGCGGTTCGAGGAGATTGCCGAGATGGCCCACCTGCTGGTTCACGACGAGAAGCTCCGGGCTCGGGTTGTCGATCGACAGCATGAGGTCCTGGGTGGTGTCGCGGCTCGCAACGACGAGGAGCTCTTGGTGGGCTACGTGGAGCAGACGCTCCGAGGTTAATCGAGACGATGCAAGTACACCAGATGGTCGCTTCGTTGAGTTACGGAGATGCCATCAGCAATGAGGCGCTTCGAATCCAAGACCTCTTGCGTAGCTGTGGTTACGAATCGGAGATTTTCGCGGAGTCGGTACACTCGGCGATGAAGAACAAGGGCCATCCGCTTTGGGACTACCAACGGATCTCGAGCCCGGACAACGTTCTCATTCTGCATTTTTCGATTGGTGCCGGGGTGTCTGCCTTCGTGCATCAACTACCGGACCGCATCATGCTCATCTACCACAACATTACACCGGCACGATGGTTCGCCCCCTATCAGCCCAAGCTGGCCCGCTTGTGTTACCAGGGCCGGCGCGAGCTGGCGGCGTTTACCGAACGCACCGAGCTGGCGCTCGGAGTCTCGGAGTTCAACCGGCAGGAGCTCGATGCGATAGGTTTTCATCCCACCGGGGTGCTCCCGCTCATGTTGGACCCAGCGCAGCTCGCCATCCCGCCCAGTCCGGTGGTTCGCGGGATGTTCGACGATGACAAGATCAACTTCCTTTTCGTAGGGCGGGTGATACCGAACAAGAAGTTCGAGGATCTCATCAAGGTCTTCTACTTCTACCAGAAGTTCGTGGAACCCAGAAGTCGCCTACTCCTGGTGGGCGAATATCGGGGCTTCGAACGCTACTTCGATGCTCTCTCGCGGCTGGTGGACCAACTCGAGCTCGAAGACGTTGTGTTTACCGGGCACGTCGATACCAACGACCTTGCTGCCTACTACCAAGTGGCCGACATTTTTCTGAGCCTTAGCGAGCACGAGGGTTTTTGCGCTCCTCTATTAGAAGCGTTTCGGTTCGGCATCCCGGTGATGGCCTTCGACGCCGGAGCGGTGCCGGACACGATGGACGGGGCGGGGGTTTTGATCCGGGATAAACGCTTTGAAGAGATCGCCGAGATGGCCCATCAACTCGTTCACGATGACGACTTGCGCCAGCGCGTCGTCGATAGCCAGGATGGTGTGATCGAGGCTTTGGACGCTCGAGACGAGGAAGGATTGCTGGTCGGCTTCGTCGAGCAAGTATCCCATGGAGTCGAGGCCTGAGATGCGTGTCGATCAGTGGCTTCCGCGAGGTCACTTCGGTGATGCCATCGGTGACGAGGCGCTACGGATCCGCACTGCGCTTCGTGGAGCCGGTTTTTCATCTGATCTGTATGCGCTCGAAGTGGACGATGAAGTGCGGGGTGAGTTCCTACCATTTGTGGATCGGCCATCGGCGGAGCCGGACGACGTGGCCATCCTTCACTTTGCGCTACCGTCTCCGCTTACCGATGCGCTTCGGGACTTCCCCGGGAAAAAAGTGATCATCTACCACAACATCACGCCCGCTTCTTACTTCCTCGGCCTCGACCACGAGCTGGTGCGCATTGCCGTAAAAGGGAGAGAGGAGCTTCGTTCCCTCGCCGATGTCACCGACCTCGCGCTCGGGGATTCGGAATACAACCGGGAGGAGCTCGAAGAGATAGGTTTCGAGCGAACCGGCGTGCTGCCTATTTTGCTCGATTTCGAGCGCTACCAAACCGAGCCAAATTCGGTCTTGGAGGAGATGTTCAGCAGGCGTCGGGTGAATTTTCTCTTCGTTGGCCGCATCTTTCCCAACAAACGCTTCGAAGATCTAGTGAGGATGGCGTTTTTCTACAAGAAGTACATATCGGAGGATTTTCGTTTTATTGTAGTCGGACGTGCCGGTCGCATGGCACGCTACCAGCAGTCGGTACAGGAGCTCGCTCACTATTGGGGCCTGATGCCCAGCGAGTTCACCTTTACCGGACATCTCGCCTGGGAGGATTTGCTCGCCTGTTATCGAATGGCAGACGTCTTTGTAAGCATGAGCGAGCACGAGGGGTTTGCGGTGCCGCTGGTGGAATCGATGTTACTCGAGGTACCGGTCATGGCCTATCAGGCCGGCGCGGTACCCGATACGTTAGGAGAATCAGGAGTGCAGTTTAGCCAAAAGAAGTACGAAGAGTTGGCCGAGATGGGCCATTTACTAGCAACCGATGAAAGCTTGCGAGACAGCGTGTTAGCTGGTCAACGGCAACGTCTTGAGCGGTTTCGTCCCCAACAAGTAGAGGCCGAGCTCATCAATTACATTAGGCAATTCAGTCACATCCAGGAGGTGTCCCAATGAGGCTCGCCTTTGTTATTCAGCGCTACGGACGGGAGATCCCGGGCGGAGCGGAGACCCTGGCGCGTCAAATCGCCGAAAGGCAGGCTCGCCGCCACCAGATCGATGTCCTGACCACCACCACTCGGGACTACGTCACATGGAAGAACGAGTATCCGGAGAGCGAAGAAAAGCTACGCGGAGTCAAGGTGTTTCGGTTCCCGGTCGAACAGGAGCGTAACCTCGAGGAGTTCAACAAGTATTCGGATTGGATCTACGCGAACGAACATACCCGCGAAGACGAGCTCAAATGGCTCGAGATGCAGGGCCCGGTCGCGCCGAAGCTCATCGAATACCTGAAGAATGAGCACAAGAAGTACGACCTTCTCGTCTTTTTTACGTATCTCTATTACCCGACTTACCACGGGATCCAGGTAGCACCCGAGAAGAGCGTCCTGGTGCCGACGGCGCACGACGAGCCTCCCATCAAGCTCGGGATTTACAAGGAGGTCTTCGAGAGCGCGAACTCCTTCATCTTCAACACCGAGGCCGAGGAGCTCTTCGTGCTCGAACGGTTCGACGTTCATCGCAAGATGCGGGAGACCATCGGCATGGGGATGGATCTTTTGGATACGCCCGATACCGAAACGTTCAAAAGAAAGCAACGCGTGTCTAACCGATTCCTCCTCTATGCGGGAAGAATCGACGAAGGGAAAGGGTGTGGCGAGCTCATCAAGTACTTCAAGACATTTAGAGAGGAACACCCCGACATCGGCAACCTGCAGCTCGTTTTGATGGGCAAGAAGAATATGTCGATCCCGAATTCTCGGGACATTCGCTACCTCGGGTTTCTTCAAGAGGACGAGAAACTAGCCGCGATGGCCAGTGCCACGGCTGTGATGATCCCATCCCGCCTCGAGAGTCTTTCCATCGTGGCTCTAGAAGCCTTCTCGGTGGGAGTCCCGGTTGTCGCTCATGGGGGCTCGAGGGTTCTCGTCGATCATTGCCGAAAAGCGAACGCCGGTCTCTACTATCGGAACTACGAGGAGTTTGAAGGGATCCTAGAGATGTTGTTCGAGGACAAGAACCTGGCTAAGGGATTGGGCCGCCAAGGACAGCGTTACATCAAAGAAAATTTCGGATGGGAGAAGCTTCTGCCAGCCTATGACCTTGCGTTCCGAAGCTCGGCTCGTGGACAGCGGCCGCCCGCACCGGAGCCGAGGCCTGAGCGGCGACCCGATCGCCCTCGCGATCGCGGTCGCGGTTGGAGAGATCGAGCTCGCGAGTCACGCGAGCGCAAACCCTACCAACGCCCCGAGGTCCGTGAGAAGCAAGCGGAGGGTGCGGAGGAGGCCCAGGCCCCAGTCCAGGCCGAGGAAACACCCGCCGCCGAGGTGGCCGAGGTCACGGCTGCTGCTTTGGACTCGTTGACGGAGGACGGTGCGCCCCAAAAAGCGACGTCCCCGGATGAAACCTTGGCACTCGACGAGGAGCCGGTAGCCGAGGAAGCGCCGACGCCCGAGCCGCAGCCAGCGCCACAAGAAGACGCTGAGCCAGAGCTCCGACCCACCGACATCGAAACCTCAGACTACGAGAAGTCTGAGCCCGCGCCGGCATTGGAGTCTGACGAACCGGAACTCCGGGCCGCTGACATCGAAACCTCAGACTACGAGAAGCCTGAGCCCGCGCCGGCATTGGAGTCTGACGAACCGGAACTCCGGGCCGCTGACATCGATACCTCGGACTACGAGAAGCCTGAGCCCGAGCCGCCGTTGGAACCGAAGGAGTCGGAGGCCCCGGTCGCAGAGGAAACGAAGGAATCAGAGCAAGAAGAGGAGCCCGAAGAGAAGGTAGAGGAAGAACCGCGCTCCAAAGACAATACTTTCTAAAAAAACAAAGTTTTACTTGACAAGATCGCGCAGCGTCAAAGACGATACCTACAGACCTACACCGACGAGGATGGGATGCTCGTCATCCGGGGCTGGCTCACGCCCGAGGTTGGGGGCCGCCGTGCTCCGAGCCCTGGAATCTGTTACCGAAGTACCCAAAGACGTTCCCGCGGAAACGTCTCGGCGAATCGCTTGCGATGCCAGCAAGGTCGTCGTGACCCATGCAGAGGATGGTTCTGTATTAGATGTCGGCCGCAAAACCCGCACGGTTCTCCCTGCCATCCGCCGAGCGCTTGCCCATCGAGACCGTATTTGCCGCTTCCCAGGCTGTGGACTCAAGTACTGCGATGCACACCACATAGAACACTGGGCCAACGGAGGGGAGACCAAGCTCACCAACCTTCTACTCGTATGTCGTTATCATCATCGAGCCGTCCATGAGGGCGGGTTTCGTGTGGAATTTCCACCCAATAAGGAACCAGTCTTCTATCGGCCGGATGGAAGAGAGATCCCGGAGGCCCACCCCAACTAGAACGCGAGCCCGTTGCCGGCCTCATGCGGCGCAACCGCGAAGAAGGGCTGGAAATCGATTCCAGGACAAGTCTTCCCGCTTGGGATGGGGAGCCACTGGATTTGGACTGGGCGATGGCAGTGCTGCTGGATTAGACCTGGGATCAGGGCAGTCGATAGTTTCCAAGGACCCAGAGACCTAGCGAGCCTTTGGTGCTCGCGAACGCGAGGTGCTTACCGTCCGGGGACCAGCGGATCCACCAAGGATTAGTGGCGGGAAAATCAGCGCGGCCCTGGACCTCGCGGGCGATTCTGTTCGAGCTCGCGCGCTGCGCGGCGCAAACTTCGAATCGAGGTATCTAGCTTCTTCTTGGTGATCTCGAAGTTGGAGGGGTGATTCCTTCCCCGCCACAGTTGCCAGAGCGTCTTCCCAAGCTCGGCCTGTTGTGAGGCGAGGAGGGCGAGCCGCCGCGAAAGCTTCCGACGCTCGCCGGCGCGCCGGGAAGAAGGTTGCCGGCGCCAGGAGAGATACTCCAGACCGGCGAGCCCTTTTCGCACCGCCAGCAGAGACGCGTCGGCTGCCAAAAGGAGCTCCTGGTGAGTCGATTTCTCGCGAACGAACGTTCGCTCGAGCTCTTCGATGGAGCCCCGCACCTTGTTCAGGCTAGCCTCGGTCTTTTCTAGTGCTGGTGCCTTCGCCTGGGCGGTGAACTTCGCTGGTCCCAAGTCATCGAAGTAGAGCGATTGAATGGGCGAAGCGTTGAAGACGGTGA
This sequence comes from Candidatus Marinacidobacterales bacterium, assembly GCA_965219415.1. Taxonomy (GTDB): domain Bacteria; phylum Acidobacteriota; class Vicinamibacteria; order Marinacidobacterales; family DATDRI01; genus CBDCNP01. The sequence goes on along the minus strand of CBDCNP010000002.1, from coordinate 2,283,990 downwards.
ATCCCGTTCCGTGGAGCGCGCCGAGCGTTCGGTAGGCGCGCGCGATCTTCCCGCTTCGATCCCCGAAGAGAACGCGAGAGAAGGCGCGATCGAAGTCGCCCTTGGCCGCGTCGCCTGACCACGCCTGCTGGGCTCCCCATGCAAATCCGAACCAGGAGTTCCCCAAGAGGTTGTAGTGTCCTCCATCGCCCCAGTCGGTGTTGATGAGTCCCCAGGCTCCGTGTCGCTTCCCGGCGGCGGCGTAGCCAGAGATATTGGCGATGCTGTTGGCCAATCTCGGGAAGAGGGTGTTCCAGCTCGAAGTTCCTGGGCACACCAGGAAGTCGACACCGTGCTCGGAGAAAGTACGAACGCGATCGAAGTCGTGTTTGGCTTCGTACCACCAGTCGAGCAACACCATGTCGCGATCGAGTTGGCCGATACTCTTAGGGTGCTTCTGCAGGACGTCGCCCCAAATCATGGTTCGCTTTCCTTGCAAAAGGGCCAACTCCCGCACCCGCTCGACATGCTCGCAGTAGGACTTGTTGTCGGCGAGATCGACCGGCTCGTCGCAATTGGCGTTGAAGAGACGGGAGCGAAAATTGGGCAGGTACTCGGCGTACAGATCGCGTAGCAGCTCGTACGTGCCGGGTTGGTTGGGTGACAGAGACCAAAGACGATCGGACTCCGCCAAGCCTCGGTAGCGAGGGATACTCAAGATGTGATGCATATGGCCGAGAGACTGAAGCGTCGGTATGAGCTCCACGTGGTTCTCGGCTGCGTAAGCGTCCAGCTCACGGATGGTGGCGGCGTCGAGCGGTGAGGCATCGCGCCCGATCTCGGGGTGACGGCGGAAGCGAAACGTATGCTCGGTGTAGAGCATCAGGGTGTTGAGCTTGAGGCGGGTACACACGTCGACGAGGTCCCGCAAGGTCTCTAAGGTCGGCACCTTGCCGCGCGAGATATCGATCATGATGCCACGGAGCGCGAGGTCTGGCTCGTCCTGTACTCGACAGGCCGGTATGTGCCCTCGGGATTCGATGAGCTGTCCCAGCGTCTCGACGGCATAGCGAAGCGCGGCGGGACCTTCCGCCATGACCTCGATGAGCTTGGTTCGCACTTCCAGCCGGTAAGATTGTCCCCGTGCCCCCCGACGTCGTAGCTCGATCCGCGGCCCCAGATCCTTCATGCGGCTGTGGGTCTCGATCGGTAGGGTCACGCCAGCTTCTTGGCGCGCCAGATTCTGGAGCGCTCGGGCGGCCCGGAAGTCGGAATCGGAAGAGCGGGGGGCGAGCACAATGGGCAGTCCATTGCTCAATGGAAATGTTCCCTTCAGCGGTCGAATCTGTTTCGGGGTAGGCAGAATCGCCGGAAGCGGAACCGTTTTCATGATGTGATTGTAACCCGTCGGCTTGACCTTCTGCTCGACGCCTCGATAGAGTGGCTCATGACCCTGGTTCGATTGGGACTGCTATTCGCCCTGGTAGCGATTGCGGGGTGTCGGGGAGAAACAGAAGCTCTGGATCTCCCGGCAGTCGCGGTATCGGTAGTACCGCAGGCCTACTTCGTCGAGAAGATCGCCGGGGATCGAGTCACGATTGCGGTTATGATCCCTCCGGGAGCCAATCCATCTACCTACGAACCAGGCATCGACGAGCTGACCCGACTCGCGCGGGCAAGGCTCTACGTTGCAGTGGGGCATCCGCATTTCGCGTTCGAGGCTGCATGGGTGGACAAACTCCTTTCCGAGACCCCGAACCTCGAGATCGTTCATGGTGCAGCGACGGATGATTACGACCCCCACGTCTGGCTGTCGCCCCAGCTCGTGCGATCCGAAGCAGCACGCATTGCGGTCGCTCTCGGGGAGGTTCTGCCGGCAGCTCGGGAAATGATGGAGGAAAACCTGGCTGATTTTCTGTCCGAGATCGATGAGCTCGATTCCGAGATACGCACCCGGTTGGAGCCCTACTCGGGACGAAAGGTCTTCGTGTTCCACGCCGCTTGGGGACGCCTTACACGGGAGTACGGGCTCCAGCAGGTGAGCTTGGAGGAAGGCGGAAAGAAGCCCGGCTCCGGTGCGCTCGCCGCGTACATAGAGGAAGCGAAGCGGGAAAAGGCGAGTGTCATATTCGTGCAACCACAATTCTCCAAGGAAAGCGCTCGTGTCGTGGCGCAAGAAGTAGGGGCGCGTGTCGAGACGGTCGACCCCCTGGCGCGCGACTGGCTGGACAACATGAGGCGCGTTGCGATGGCCTTCGAGAAAGCCCTGAGACCTTGAAACAATGCCTGACGCAATAAAAGAACCGATCGTCGAAATCAAAGATGTTTGGCTCTCGTTCAAGGGGAGACCGGTCTTAGAGGCCGTCAACCTCAGGTTGGACGAAGGAGACTATCTAGGTCTCATTGGTCCCAATGGCAGCGGCAAGACCACGTTGCTTCGCGTGATCTTGCGTCTCCTTTCGCCGGATCGCGGGTCGGTGCGCGTCCTCGGAGAGTCTCCAGCGAGGGCGCGCGGGCGACTCGGCTACGTGCCTCAGTACACCCGGTTCGATGCCGGCTTCCCGGTGAACGTTCTTGATGTGGTTCTCATGGGGCGGATCGGTTCGCGCCGGCTCTTTCGCCAACCGAGCCAACGAGACCGAGACGTTGCCCTGAGCTCTCTCGACAAAGTCGAAATGGCCGACCAAGCGGGGCGGCAAATCGGAAGGTTGTCCGGTGGGGAACTTCAGCGAGTGATGATCGCTCGAGCCCTCGCGGTAGAGCCTCTCTTGCTCTTGCTAGACGAGCCAACGGCAAGCCTCGATACTCGGGTGGGTGTCAGTGTCTTCGAGCTCTTGAAGGATCTGGCGCAGGAGGTCACCCTCGTCCTCGTCTCCCACGACGTCGGCGTCATCTCCCGCTACGTCAAGACGGTGGCTTGTTTGAACCGTCGCCTCTACTATCATCATTCGAAAGAAATCACCCAAGAGATGTTCGAAGCGGCCTATGGCTGTCCGGTGGATCTCGTGGCGCATGGGCACGCCCACCGTGTTTTCGACGACCATCAAGAATGATGTGGGACGCCCTCGATTTCCCCTTCTTTCAGCGGGCGCTTGCGGCCGGACTCCTAGCCAGCGTCGCCGGCGGAATCATCGGTACTTACGTGATGGTGAGAAGGATGGTGTCCATCTCGGGAGGCCTGTCGCATGCCGCCTTCGGGGGCGTGGGATTGGGATATTTCTTCGGATTCAATCCCATGATGGGCGCGCTCGGTTTCGGGTTGCTGTCCGGCCTCGGTGTTGGGTTTGCCTATCGAAGGCTCGGTTCCGGGTTGGACACCCTCATTGCCATGGTCTGGGCGGTGGGGATGGCTCTGGGCATGGTCTTCATTGCGATGACGCCGGGCTATGCTCCGGACTTAACGAGCTACTTATTTGGCAGTCTCGTCCTCGTCTCGAAAGAGTATCTTTATCTGATCGCGGGCGTGGATGTGGTGATTCTTCTGGCGGTGGCGCTGTTGTTCGACCGACTTCGAGCGATTGCGTTCGACGAGGAGTTCGCACAAGTGGTCGGAGAGCCGGTAGAGGGTCTTTTCTTGACTCTCATGGCGTTGATCGCTCTGACGGTCGTTAGCTTGATACGGGTGGTTGGCGTCATCCTGGTGATCGCGTTGCTCAGTCTGCCGGCGGCTATCGCGCAGCAATGGTCCGTGGATCTGAAGAAGATGATGGTCCTTGCGGTCCTTGTGAGCGGGTTGTGCACCACGGCGGGGCTGTTCTTATCTTTCTGGCTTTCGAATGCCTGGGGAGTCGATGCGCCCACGGGTCCACTGATCGTTCTCTTGGCGGCAACGCTTTATGGGTTGTCAAGCCTGTCGGGCGCGGTGAGGGCAGGAAAGTCCGAGGCCGCGAATTGACGGAGGCGGCGGTAGAGTTTCTTTCGGTCTCGAAATCTTTCACCCCCGGTCAGCAGGCTCTTTCGAGCGTCTCATTTCGCGTCGAACCGGGAGAGACGCTGGTGTTGTTGGGGTCGAGCGGCTCGGGGAAGACGACGTGCCTCAGGATGATAAACCGCTTGATTGACCCGGATGAGGGGCAGGTGATGGTTCGCGGAAGGGAAACCGCGGACTGGGATCGCATCCAACTGCGTCGCCGCGCGGGGTACGTGATTCAGGAAGTCGGGCTTCTTCCCCACCTGAATGTCGAAGAGAACGTCGCTCTGGTTCCGAGGCTCGAGGGTTGGGAACCGGACAAGCGCCGTGCGCGTGCGCATGAGCTCTTGAAGCTGGTGGGATTGGAGCCTGACGAGTTTTCCTCGAAGCGGCCCTCACAACTGTCGGGTGGGCAAAGGCAGAGGGTGGGGGTGGCAAGGGCTCTTGCTGTCGATCCCCCGCTTCTCCTGATGGACGAGCCCTTTGGAGCGTTGGATCCGATTACCCGTAGGAGACTCCAGGGGGAGTTCCGGGAGCTGGAAGAGCGGCTGGGCAAAACGGTCGTATTCGTCACTCACGACGTGCAAGAGGCGCTGCGGCTCGCGGATCGCATCGCGGTGATGGACCAGGGGCAGATCAAACAGATCGGTCCTCCTGAGGAAATCGTCGAGCAGCCTGCCGACGAGTTCGTACGGGAGCTCCTTCAATAGCCATGGATTTCTTGAGCTTTCTCGTCGAACGACGCAGCGAACTGGCAACCATGACCGCACAGCACATCTTTCTCGTGCTGGTGGCAACGGGGCTGGCGGTTGCGGTGGGCGTTCCGCTCGGATTGTTGCTGACGCGCAGGCCTCGCCTTGCCCGACCGGTCATTGGGTTTGCCAGCGTCATGCAGACGGTTCCGAGCCTTGCACTCTTCGGATTCCTCATTCCCATCCCTCTCTTGGGTGGGATCGGTGCGCGGACCGCCATCGTCGCCCTCGTGCTCTATGCGTTGCTCCCTATCCTTCGCAATACCTACACCGGCATTCTTTCCGTCGATCCGGCCGTTGTCGAGGCGGGCCGAGGAATGGGCATGACCGATTGGCAGAGGCTGCGCATCGTGGAGATCCCTTTGGCTTTGCCCACGATCTTGGCGGGCGTGCGCATCGCCACCGTGGTCTCGGTCGGCCTGGCTACGATCGCGGCGGCGATCGGTGCCGGCGGGCTCGGGGATTTCATCTTCCGGGGCCTTTCGACGGTGGACAATCGGCTCATCCTGGCCGGCGCCATCCCGGCCGCCCTGCTCGCAATCATTGCGGATGGGTTGCTCGGATGGCTGGAGAGAGTCATGGTGAGAAGCCGATGAGAGCGTCGGGGGCCGCCTCCGCGTTGTTGCTGCTCGTTACATGGGTTACAGGCGTTGCGTGCGAGCGATCGGCCATCGTCGTCGGTTCGAAGAATTTCAGCGAGCAGGTCATTCTCGGCGAGATCGTGGCACTGCTTCTCGAGGAACGAGGCCTCTCCGTCGATCGAAGACTCAACCTAGGCGGCTCGTTCATCTGTCACTCCGCGGTCGAGTCGGGACAAATGGATGTCTACATCGAGTACACCGGAACCGCTCTCACCGCTATCTTGAAAGAACCGGTCCTGCACGATCCCGAGGAGGTCTATCGGAAAGTCCAGGCGGAGTATTCGGACCGATACCGACTCGCTTGGGGTCCGCCTTTGGGATTCAACAATACGTACGCGATGGCGATGCGGTCCGAGCTCGCCGAGACGCTTGGGCTAAGCCGTATCTCCGATCTGGTTGATCACGTCGAGACCATTCGAACCGGCTTCGGGCACGAATTCTTGGAGCGCCAGGACGGCTATCCGGGATTCACCAAGGCCTACGGGCTCGACTTCGCCACACCTCCCCGCGGCATGGAGCTCGGTCTCATTTACCAAGCGTTGGTCGAGGAGAAGGTGGACCTCATTGCCGGAAACTCTACCGACGGTCTCATCGAAAGATTCGGTCTCACCGTGTTGGAAGATGATCAACGTTTCTTTCCACCCTATTACGCTGCTCCGGTGTACCGGCCGGATACGGCGGAAGCCCATCCCGCCTTTGGAGAAGTGATCCAAATGTTGGGGGGAGCGATCGACGAAACCGCGATGCGATCCATGAACCGGGCCGTCGACATCGATCGACGGCGGGCTTCCGACGTTGCCAAGGAGTTTCTCGTTGACAAGGGTTGGATAAGTTTGACGAGTGAGGGGTTGCGGCCCTAATCTTGACCACCATGCGCACCGAGCGATCGATATTGCTGACGATTCTCCTCCTGAGTTTCGTGGCGTCCTCATCGTCGTCGGTCGCCGCCCCCCTGCAACAAGAGAAACCTTGGGGTTACATCTGGGAGCTCCGGATGTTGAGGCTCCATCCTCTTACCGCCGACGTCGTGCGCATCGGACGTTTGGGGGATTCTCAGATCGTTCTGACGCACCCCTTGGTGTCACGTCGCCATTTGGAGATACGAAGAACCGCCGAGGGGATCGTGGTCGAGGACCTGGGAAGCACGAACGGCAGTCAGGTCAATCGTCGGACCCTCCGGGCAGGAGAAGAGATGCCCATTCGTTCCGGCGCTCTGTTGGAGATTGCGGAGGAGAGGCTCCTATTCCATGAAAGCAGAGAGAGGCTTCTGGACGAGGCATTACAGTTCATGCTGCTAGCCCGATTTGCGGCTCCGCGAGTTCCCCTCATGCAGGACCGAGTCGTTCGGGCCCTCGGGAGGGAGAGGGAGATTCAGGGAGTCAGCGAAGCCGTTGTGGACATGGAAAAAAAAGAAGTCCAAATGGTTTACTCGAATCAAACCGAACCACGCTCGTTCTCTCCCGGCGACACCGTCTTCATCGGTGATGTGGCCATTGTGGATGGTCAGCTTCGCGTCGGGGTGTGGGGAGTCGCCAAGGGAGCACCCCTTCAGTCGCGCCGGGCCGCATACACTCACTTGGCTCACGGCGAGCTTCGCGTCGGTATTTCGCAGCCATCGCCGGAAGAGGCGCGCGCCGCATTCGAGCGCGGGTGGTCCGAGAAAGGGATAGCTTTCGTGTTGTCCGTGTTACTTCCGGTTATGGATGTCTTTTCGGAGCAGCAAAGTGCCGACAACGGTTTGAAACTAGCGCGGGGTTTGTCCGCTCAGCCGGGGTCGTTAGCATTGAAGGATAGTGCTCGCGTCGTTTCCTTCTGGTCACGCTTGAATCCGACCGACGCAGAGTTACCTGTCATGGCGGCAACCGCCGAAGCTCGTTGGGTCAAGGCGGTGGCCCTGGCCAATCGGAGAGGACTGGGAGACGAGGAGCGTTCGGAATTGATGGCGGCGCTCCAGCGAGGCAAGGGTTGGTTGCGGACCGCCAGTGAGCTAGGAGCAGGTGACAAGAAGACGAAGGCGGCAGAAGCCGAAATCATGGAGGCAGAAGAGTTGCTGGTGGGCATCCCATGAAAATAGTCCTGCGAATTCTTCTGTTCTGTCTCGTTGTGGCGTTCGTCTCCGTCGTCTCACGAACAATGGCCCAGGAAACGAAGCCATCGGCTCAGTTTCGGGTGAGCGTCGAGATGGTCAGCCTCTCGGTGACTGTTTTCGACAACAAACAACGGTTGGTAACGGATCTCGGGCAAGAGAACTTCGCGATTTATGAGGACGGCGTGGCGCAGCAGATCAGAGTGTTTTCCAAGGAAGACCTACCGCTGCGCATGGTTATTCTCCTGGATACTTCGGCTAGCATGGGGCGAAGGATGGAGATGGCTCAGGAAGCCGCGGTGCGTTTCGCACGTTCTCTAAAAGAGCGTGACCAGGTCAAGGTCATCGAGTTCAATAGTCGTGTTCTGACTCTCGCCGAATTCACTACCGATTTCGAGAAGGTCGAGGTTGCTATCCGGGCGACGAGAGCGGAAGGAGCGACATCACTCTATGAGGCTTTGTACATCGCGCTCCGCAGCTTGTCCCGTCGTCGGCAGGGCGACGAACGACAGGCCATCGTGGTCTTGTCGGATGGAAACGACACGCGGTCGTTGGTGACCTTCGAGGACGTCCGCCAGTTGGCGAGAAAGACGGACGTTCTCATTTACACCATCTCACTTCGCGGCAGTAAGGACGACCTCAAGAAGCAGAAGTATTCCGATGCCAAGTACGAGCTCGAGAAGTTATCGGGCGAGACCGGCGGTTCCCCGTTTGCACCGACAGAAATCAAAGATTTATCGGGAGTCTATGAGCGCATTGCCACCGAGCTCAAGAGCCAATACAACATCGGCTACATATCCACGAATTCTAAGACCGATGGCGCCTGGAGACGTCTTCAGATTCGATGCACTCGGAAAGATACCGTGGTTCGGAGCCGTATTGGGTATTACGCCCCGCGCATGTAACACAAAAAGAAAGACCCTCACCTCGGGTGAGGTGAGGGTCTTTGGAGTGAACGAAGGAGTCTTCTACTGGACCTTCAAGGAGTAGACGAAGTACCGATCGTTTGACCAGGCACTCTCGTAGCCATCGCCATCGATGGAGGCCACCCGCCAGAAGTAAGTACCAGGCTCGAGCGAATCGATGCTCAGGCTCATGAGCTCGGCATCGGTTCCGCTGACCCAGGTCTCGTCCATGAGTTGCTTGAACTCGGCATCCGAAGAGATCTCCAGATGGTAGCGCTCGGCGCCGGAGACTGCGGACCAGCTGAAACGATAGCTGGCGATGTCGCCGTCGAGTACCTCACGCTCCGCCGGAGTGAACAACTGGGAAGGGGCCATCGGAAGCGCGTGCGGGGAGGCCGGCGCGTTGCCGGCATCCTTGACGAGCGAACCGAAGTTGCCGCCTACCGAGATGTTACTATCGGAAGAACCAAAGTCCACCGCGCCCTCTAACACCTCGAGACGGGTCCCGCTTGCTGCCCTGGAAACGCTTGAGATACTTCTTGAGCTCAGCCGCTCGTTCCGCGATCTCGTGCGAGCTCCTCGCACGCTCGGTGACGTTGTTCACCACCGCGACGGTGATGCTCATGATGGGGAATCGCTCCATGGTGCCGGAACGGTTTTCCACCTGGATGCATTTTCGAATCTTGTCTTCTTCATCGTAGAAGTCGGCGATCGACTGGTCGAAGCTCTGGATCATCGTGCTGCAGACGGCGTCCTCGTGAGCGGGATCCGTCACCGCCACGAAATCGTCTCCACCGATATGCCCCACGAAGTCATCGGGGTTACCTTTTTCTCGTACTGATTTCACCAACAGTGCAGCGGTATGACCGATGACTCGGTCGCCAGCCTCGTAACCGTACTTGTCGTTGTACGCCTTGAAATTATCCAAGTCGCAATAGCACACTGAGAATTCCTTGCCGGACGCGAGCTTCTGTTGAACCATTCGTTCGATCACCACATTTCCGGGTAGCTTGGTGAGCGGGTTGGCGTTCGATTGCTCTTGGGTGCGGCGAATGACCATCTCGATGCGAGCCTTCAGTTCGAGGGGGGTCGACCGTCTTGATAACGTAGTCGTCCGCCCCTTTTCCGAGGCCGGTGATCTTGTCGTTGACTTGGTCTTGACTGGTTAGCATGATGACAGGGATAAACGAAGTCGAGAAGTCACCTTTGAGATACTCGCAGGCCTCGAGGCCGTTCATCTCTTCCATGTTCACGTCCATCAGGATAAGGTCCGGCGCCTCTTGCCGGGCTACTTCAATGGCCTCGCGGCCGTTCGAGGCAGATGCGACCTCGTACCCCCACGACTCCAGTTGCTGAGCTCCGGACTCACGCCGAAGCTTTGGGGTGTGGTTCTCGCCGCCAGCCTCATTTTCGCGATTGGCATCCTGGAGGATACTAGAGGCGTCCCCGCAACAGTGCGGCTCCTCTTTCAAACCGCCGCGGTCATTACTCTGATTCGCTCCGGCGTCGTGCTTACATTCCTCCCGCCGACAGGGTGGGGAGTCGCCGGCGAATGGTTCCTCACGTTTCTTTGGGTGGTCGGAATCACCAACGCCTTCAATTTCCTAGACGGCTTGGACGGCCTAGCCGCAGGCTCGGCGATCATCAATGCGTTCTTCCTCGGAGCCTACGCGGTAGCCACCGACCAGGCAGGGTTAGCGTTACTCTCCTTTTCCCTTATGGGAGCCGCGGCGGGGTTTCTCCCTTACAACTACAAACCCCACCGGCGCGACACTGGTGGGGAGATCTTCCTGGGCGACTCCGGATCCACTTTCCTCGGCTTCACGCTCGCGTCGCTAGCGGTGATGGGCGACTGGGCCGAAGGCAGTCCCAAGGACATGATCGTGCCGGTGCTGATCATGGCGGTTCCGATCTTCGACATGATCTTGATCACCATCATGAGAGTACGTGAAGGCTTACTACGGCAACGATAAACGCGACGTAAATCGCCGCGCCTCCGAACAAAGGAGTGGGCCGTTCGTGAACCTTTCTCCCGCCGGGAGCGTCAATGGCACCAACCCGGCGCGCCAGCCAAGCCGCCACCGGGGTCAGCGTGGCAGATAAGCCGAGAGCGAGTAGCACGAGCAAGGATGTTTCCGTAAGTGATCGAATAGGATGATGACATCGATGCCTTCTTGGCTGGCCCGCGATGCGAGCTCTTCTAGACTGTGGGAGCCGTCGCTGAACGTCGTGTGTACGTGGAACGCCGTCCGCAGAGAGATTCCGTCCGCGTAGCTCGGCGTCGCGGCGACGGTCATCGCCAATAGAAAGGCCGTCACTTCTCGCTCGCCTTTTCCAGGACGGAAAGGATGCGCGCCACCGAATTGCGCCACGGGAACTGGCGGGCTCGCGCCAGGCCGGCGTCGATGAGCTGCTCTCGCAACGGCTCGTCGGTCTGCAGTCGCCTCAGCCCCTCAGTCCAAGCCGAGGGATCTTTCGGTTCCAGCAGCAACGCGGCCTCCGAAGCGACTTCCGGGAGCGATGTGGCCGAAGAACAGGCCACCGGGACTCCACTGGCGAAGGCTTCGAGGATGGGGAGCCCAAAGCCCTCGTTACAGAGAGGGAAACGCAAAGACACGGGCCCCCGCGTAAAGCGCCGGAAGATCCTCGTCGGCGATCGCCCCGGGCATCGAGACGCGGCCCCCGAGCCCGAGTCGTTCCACGAGAGCCGTCAGGTGTCCCGTGGGAGCCGCCGCACGCCCGGCTAGCACCAAGGTCAGGTCCGGCTCCTGAGGAGCCAGTTCGGCGAAGGCACGTACCAGGCATTCGTTGTTCTTGTGAGCCAGAAAGTTCGTGATGGAAAGGATGTAGTTTTTGGAGAAACCGAGAGTCTCGGCGAGTGTTTCGCTACCGGCCCGGGCGGACGGAGAGAAGCTCGGTGAGACTCCGAGCGGGATGACCTCGATGTCGGCAGAATCAAACCCGAGAGTCTTCTCGAGGTCGCGGCGTGAGTAATCGGAGTCGGTGAGGATTCGGGCGACGCGGGAGGCGATGAACTTAGCCCAGGGTTTGAAGAGAGTGTTCTTGATGCGTTGGCCGCTGAATTTCAAAAAAAGTATGTCATGGATGGTGACCACCGAAGGGCATGGTGCGGCGACGGGGGCCTTGTAATAGGGCGAGAAGAAAACGTCCACTCGATCCTTCGTGAGCGCCATCGGAAGGGCTACTTGATCGAACCAAAGGGGCGCCGGCTGGCCGAGTGTGCGAACCTCGACTCTGTCTCCTTGAAGATCGGGACGTGTCGTCTTGTCCGCGTACAGGAAGAGCCTGGCCTGGGGATCGATTTTCGGCGTCTCGGTGATGAATGCCTCGACCACGCGACCGATCCCGGTCTTGGATCCCCTGCTGCAATTCCCGTACGTCCACGCCGATCCTCATCGGGATGAAGATAGAACCTCCTCGTAAATTTGCTCGACGCCGGCCACGTGCGATTCGATGGTGAAGTGTTTCACCACCCGTCGGCGTCCTGCCGCCCCCATTTTCCGTCGGAGCGACGGGTCTCGATGAAGTTTCTCGATCGCCTCCACCCAGACCTCCGGAGACGCAGAGCGGACGATAACGCCGGTGACGCCGTCCTCGATCACTTCTTCAACACCACCGCCGCCAGCAGCGATGACCGGCAGACCGGAGGCCATCGCCTCGATGAGAGCTCGTCCGAACGATTCCTCTCGGCCAGGGTGAATCAGGAGATCGGCCTGCTTGAGGAGCTCGGGAACATCACGGCGAAAACCGGCGAAGACGCAGTCGTTGGTGACGCCTAAGCGTCTCGCCACGCCTTCCAGACGAGCCCGCTCTCCTCGCGAAGCGAGCACTTCATCTCCGACCAGTATCAAACTGGCCTTCATCCCCCGGCGGCGCAGCGATGCGAGCGCTTCGATCGCCAGCTCTTGCCGCTTCGACGGGATCAGTTGGGACAGCACCAGCAGAACGAACTTCGCATCCAAACCCCACTTCTTGCGGAGTTCGGGATCCGGTGACGCCTGCTCGAACTGTGCCACGTCGACTCCATTGGGGACGACGGTGGGTCCCCGGGAGCCGCCCAAGAACTCGAATCGTCCGGCCGCGGCTCGCGAGTTTACCAATACCTTAGTCGAGAGACTGGCTAGAAACTTATCCAGGGGGCCATCCGATGCCAGTACCCGGACATGCCAGACCACGGGTATCGAGGTCAGCCGACCGGCGAGGCCGGCATAGATCATGGCGCGCGTCCCGTTGGCGTGAAGCAGATCGATCCGGAATTTCTTGATAAGCGTGAGCCACGGCCGGAGTGCCGATGGCAGGCGAAGAGCGCCTAGACCGCGCAAGGACGGCATTCGGCGAATCAGTGCCGGGATTCCCCGCTCTAAGGCCTCCTCGAGAAAATCTCCTTCTTCCGGGCAAACCACGTAGGGCTCGAAGCGGGAACGATCCATGCGTGCCACCAGGTTCAGAAAGCTGACCTGTCCACCGCCCACGAAGCTCCCGGCGTTTTCGGCGAGCAGGACTCGCGGTTTCGTCATGGGTTTTGAAAACTCCCGCTGATCCAGAGCAGCAATCCCTTTAGACGGCCGATGTCGAAAGCAGCATCCATTAACACCTTGGACAGCGGAGTAAGAAGAAGAACGGGCAATCCCATGGGTCGCCAAGCGAATCGGTAGCGAACGATCATGAGCGCGTAGTAGACGACGGCAAGGACGAAGAGAGACGCTGGCATCGGCGCACCGAGGATGTAGAGCAAGGCGGTCACGAATCCCAGACGTAGAAAAACGGAGCTCCGGAGCTCGCCAAGAACAGAGCGAAACCGATGGGTGCGAGACAGACGAACGAGGGCGATCGCCGAGATGCCGCGACGGTAGAGCCAGCGTGCGATACCCCCAACCGAATCACGGGCCTTATGGTGAACCAATGCTCGCGGGTTGAAGACGGCGCGATGGCGCTCCGTCAATCGACCGAAGAGATCGGAATCCTCGCCACCGTAGATCCCCGTCGCCTCGGAAAACCCCCCTAAGGTCTGGAGGATTTCGCGGCGTGCGGCGGCGTTCACGGTGGATAGGCCACGCACCGGTCGGATCTGTTCCTGGGCGCACGCGATCCGGCGAAGGCCGCCGCCAGGAAATCCCAGAACAATCTCCGTTTTCCCGAGGAGCCCAAAAGGTTGCGCTAAGACGGCACCTGCCACCGCTCCGATCTCTGGGTCTTCGAAGGGTGCCGCCAACTCACGGAGCCACTGACGGTCCACGATGCAATCGTCGTCGGTGAACGCCACCAAGGGATGAGAGGCGGCTCGCAGTGCGGCGTTGCGGCTCCAAGCGAAGCCCCGGTCCTCTCTGGGAAGGACCACATACCGATCGACTCCTGGGTCTTCGGGTTGACTCGTTTCCTCAACCACGACGAGCTCCATTTTGTCTCGCGGATAATCGAGCTGCCGGAGCGACTCCAGGGCCTGTCGCAAGAGGTCGCGGCGGTCCTTGGTGCTGATCAGCACCGAGACGAATGGGGGGTCCGATTCAGTCACCGACCGGCTCGGTCTCTGGCAACGCCACCACCAAAGCGGTGACCAGCCAGAACGGTTCCATGATGCGAACGATGATAAAGGTGTTGGCGCCGATTCCGTGAACGAGCAGAGCGACGAACCCAGCGAGGTATCCAAGGCTGAGGGCGACGGCGAACCGATCCTGGGCTTCGTGCAGTCGCAGGCGTGCCATAGGGAAGATATTGATCATCAGCCAGCCGAACGCCGCTAGGCCGAAGAGACCAGTCTCCACGAGGGTTCGCACGTATTGCGCATCCATGAACCCGTAGCTGGCCACGCCGTACCCTGTCAGGGGACGCGCCGCCCAGCCCTCGAGCCCGTACTGCCAACTTCGTATCCTCGCCGACAGCGAGGTGTCGAGCCGTGCCTTTCCAACCCTAATCTGCCCTGGCGCCGGTGGTTGCTCGAGAGTATACGCCATTCGTTCGACGACCTGGTGGGGTAGGACCACCGGAGACAGCGCTAATGCTATCGCCGCGGCCGCCAGCAACTGGCCCTTCTTGGGAGACAGCCAGAGTAAGGTCAGCACCATCGCGCCCGCCTCCAGCCAAGAGCTTCTCGAGAGCGTATAGAGCAATGGAAGGATCATGAGCAGTCCCATGCCGATCCACAAGGCGCGTTCGCGAAGGGAAGTGGCCATCAAATAGAAACCGGATGCCAGAGCCAGCATGAAGACGAGGTAGCCGCCGAAAGTGTTCGGCTCGCCGATTCCGCCCTCGAACGGGGCAGACACCATTTGGTAGATCAAAACCACGCCGTCCACTTGGGAGGCTAAGATGGCCGCGTCGGTGACTGGAAGCGCGGGCGGGCTATCGAAGATCACGACATCGAACTCTTGCGAGACCTCATCGATGAATGTGCGCATTGGAGACGATCCAAGAAGCTCTGCAGGGTTGGGGGGCAACGCACCACTGGTGATGAAGGATAGATTCTCCAACCCGGGGGTTTGAACCAATGTGTCCATGTCCAGCTTACCGACGAAAACATCGGCTATGGATCGAAGCGCATTGGGTCATTGCTTTCTACTAGAGTTAGTTGGAGCCCGAAGCATTGCTGATCAAGATGGTCGTGTAGATGGCGGACAAGGGCAGCGCGAAGGCCTGCATGATGTCCGTGAACGTCGCCAGTTTTCGGCGTCCCACGAAGATCAGGTCTCCGTTCTGGACGGTGAAATTCTGTGAGAGATCACCTTTCTTCATTTCTTCCCAGTTGGAGACCATGACCGTCGGTTCTTCCAAACCACCACGCACCACCGATACCGCACTCTGGTGTGCGCTCCTGGTCATGCCTCCCATGCGGGCTATGGCCTCTGCAATGGGAAGATCTTCGCTCACCTGCAGGAGTCCCGGATTGCCCACTTCCTCGAAGATGAGGATCTTGCGACTGTTGACGTCGAGGGAAGGGATGTAAACGAGATCGCCCGAGTCCAGGATAGGATTTTGAGAGCCGTCGTTCTCGAAGATTGCTTTCGACAGGTTGTAGATGAAGGTTTCCCCTTTGCGCACGAGGCGGGTGTGATTGAAATCCGCTTCTTCGATGAAGCCACCGTGCTGAGTGACGAACTCCACCAGCCGAATCCGACCCGGCAGTGCGTAGCGGCCGGGTCCGGTCTCCGCCCTGTTCATGTTACGGATTTCTCCCATTACGCTAACCAGCCTAGCTACGCGTTTCGTGACCCTGACCTCCGCTGCCGGGTCCCGGTACGACTCCCGCAATCGTCCGACGATCTCGTCGCGAAGCTCCAGTGCACTCTTATTTCCCGCCTTGAGGCTAGCCAGGTCCCAGAAAAGGGAGGAAGATGTTTCCGTCTGCCTGGACGAAGACTTCGTACTCTTTGGCATCGATGCCGGTCCAGATACGGATCCGAAGCTCATCGCCGGGTCCGATCCGATACTCGGCGAAGCCCCGAGTGGTGGTGAACGCCTGGTTGTCTTCCTGCTGAGAAGCGAGAGCGAACTGCGGAACACAAATCTGGCCAACTACCAACAAGAGGATGAACATTCCCCTCGAAAGCGGCATTGCCTTCTCGCGTCCTCTAGCAACCATTACGACTGGGGTAGTTGCTCTTCGTAGAGCGGCTTGCTAACGAAAAGAAACGTACTCTCCGACAAGTCGACAATCTTGGCCGATGCGAATCGTTGCCCCCGGTCATTCCAAATGAGCCCCACCATTGGTCGCATCAAATTCTTGCGATTAGTTGATTGCACACGACCGATCTCGCCGATGTTCAGCTGCACGTAACTGCCAACGGGGTAGACGGTCAGGGCGTTCATGAGTGCTTTGATGTAACGAGGATGGAACTGGTTGCCCCGCATTTCGATGAGCTTCCTGCAGGGCCTCGTAGGGAATGAAAGTCTTGCGGTAGGTGCGGGAATGAGTACAGGCCTCATATACGTCGGCGACGCCGATAATGTTCGCCAGCTTGTGAATCTGCTCTCCCTTGAGCCCCCGGGGGGGTACCCCTGTCCGTGCTCACGTTCGTGCTCGTGGTGGGCGATCTCGGCGAGCTCGTGATACTCCGGGCCGGCGCCCTTCAACAGCTGGTGAGTGAGACCTGGATGCTCGGCGACGATGCGGAGCTCCTCACTGGTCAGTCGCCGGGGTGCGTAGCGGATGGACTCGGGGACCTTCACCATCCCCAAGTCGTGTACCAAGCCGAGAAGAGCGACCGTTTCGAGCTCCCTTTCCGGCAGCCGGAGCTCCCGTGCAATCGAAAGCCCCAAGATGGCCACGTTCACATGATGCGTAGCTAGATCCGTTGCTTCGCGTTCACCGAGAGCCAGAGAAACCATGTGCTCGGAGCTCTCAACGGACTTGGCGAGGGGCGCGGCCTTCTCCTTGAGCTTGTCTAGGGCGATGGGTTGCTCTCTCTTGACTTGCTCGAGCGCGCCGGTCACCAAAACCTGCACATCCTTGTACAGCTTACGAGGGTCCTGGGCCGCAACGGGTGAGGTCGTAACGGCGGTCGCCGCCTCGATGCCGTTCCCGGTTGCTTGCAGCCGTGCTCGTCTCATTAAAGCACCGAGGCGCAGTTTCGCATCTTCTAGATCCAGAGGTTTAGCAAAGAACTCGTCGGCTCCTGCTCGCAAAGCGGCCAGCCGAGTTTCCCGACCGCCTCCTGCGGCGCCGATGAGGATGATCGGAATATTCGGGTTGGGCGATTCCGTTCTCAGGCGGGCGCAAAGCCTGGGCACGTCGACATCGCTCCTGCCGGCTTCTGCTACCAGGAGCCCCGGATCGTCTGTGTCCACGAGACGCAAAGCCTCTTCCTGATTTGGTCGCAAAGACCGTCGTCAATCCGAGCTCGGACACCAGAGGCTGGAGCTCCAGCAGCGTGTCGTCACTCAAACTGGCGAAAACGGCCAGTTTTCTAACTGACATCCCTTTTGTAATCTGATTGTTAGCCTGAGATACCTCGGTCCATACGGGTACCTCGGATCCTTGTCAACTTGCCTTTGGGGGCATTCCCCTCGGTGGTGCCAAAAATCCACACCTCTAACTGTTGATACGTGGGAAAAAACACCCCGATGGGGGCTTCTATGCAAGCGGCATGCCCTTGCTTGGATGGGGATTAGCCGATGGCTACAAGCAAGGCGTTCGGTACACCACGGAGCCCCACCAGCGTCCCGAGGTCACGGCGGCGGATTTGACCACCAGCAAGCCAGCCAGTTGGGCAGGACTTTCAGATGGGGGTGGCTCCTTCGGCTTCGCGAGCCCGGCGGTGGGTGGAGATGCTCAGGTAGGAAGCGTAAACCGGAAGAAGCACCCATAGCGGTGCGTAAACGACCGCCGCGATCAAGATGGCCAAGAGTTTTTTGTCGGCGGCGGCGAAA
Organism: Candidatus Marinacidobacterales bacterium; assembly: GCA_965219415.1. Taxonomy (GTDB): domain Bacteria; phylum Acidobacteriota; class Vicinamibacteria; order Marinacidobacterales; family DATDRI01; genus CBDCNP01. The sequence continues at coordinate 2,266,333 of CBDCNP010000002.1, read as the reverse complement.
TCCAACCACGCGCGTACCGGGGACCTCCACCAGCTGAGCCCGCGGCCTGGGAGATCGATCCAAAGGCCCGATCCGTGGCGTCGAAAGAGGTAGGCGTGCCCTCGCCCGAAACCGAAAGCCTGCTTCGTCATTCCACCGAGGTTCGCTCGATGATGGTGGGCGACCAGCGCTTCCGGTCGGTAGGCGATACTGGCCCCGAGGTCATAGATCCGCGCACAGAAATCGTAGTCTTCACCATAGATGACCACGTTTTCATCGAAACCACCGAGCTCATTGGCGAGCGCGCGCCGCACCGAGAAATTAGCGGTCGGGAATCCCCCCGAGCGCGGCGTCCATTCTCGGTGTCGGGAGGGTTCGGTGGGGAGTCTCAGTGTGAACAAAGAGCCGAAGAGCTCGAGCAACGTCGTTTCCTGAGCACCTACGACTCGCCCGGCGACCGCTCCGACGTCAGGATCGTCGAACGACGACGCCAAGTTCGTAAGCCACGTCGGATCGGGACTGCAGTCCGAATCGGTAAAGGCAACGAGCTCTCCGTTCGCGGCGCGAATCCCTGTGTTGCGGGCCGCCGCGGCGCTTTTCTTTGATTCCTCCAGGATCTTCACGGTGCGCTCGGTTCGCTCGGCAAAGGAGCGCATGAGGGTCGGGCCGTCGTCGGTGGAGCCGTTGTCGACGAGGAAGATCTCGAGTGGGGCGGGTGCGAGTTGATCTAGAGCGTCGAAGAGGAGCGGGAGAGTCCGCGCGGCGTTCAGAACGGGGATGACGACCGAGACGCGGTTCGCTACTCGTCCTCGATCAGACAAAGCACCTCGCGCTGGATGGGCTCACCGGTGACCTCCGCCTTGCCCTCGGTGAGGAGCATGTTGATCTCGCTGCGGATACCGAAGTCGTCGAGGTAGACTCCGGGCTCGATCGAAAAGGCGGTGAACGGGAGCACTTCACGTTCGTCACGGGTCTCGAAGTTGTCCATATGGGCCCCATTCCCGTGGACCTCCAGCCCTATGTTGTGACCGGTGCGATGGAAGAAGTACTCGCCGTAGCCGCGTTCGTTGATGAAGTTCCGCGCCACATCATCGACTTGGTATCCGCGGAAGGTCTCGTTCCGCTGCACGTTGCCGATGACGAAGTCGATGGCCGCGTCGCGGGCACCCGCCACCACCTCCCAAACCTCCTGGATCCGCGCCGGCACGGTGGGCCCGACGTAGCCGACCCAAGTAAAGTCGGCATAGATCCCGTCCGGTTGATCCAGCTTGGCCCAGAGGTCGATGAGCACGAAGCTTGCCAGTCCGATCTCCCGATCGGAGGACGGGTTGGGGGCATAGTGCGGGTCGCCGGCGTGCTCGTCGACCGCCACGATAGGCGGCGAGGAAGTGACGAGACCGTGTGCCGCAAACTGCTCGAGAATGAACTGTTGAGTTTGGTACTCGCTCGCCTTTTCACCGGCGAGGATGCGCTGTTTGATCTCGGCGAAGGCGCGATCCTTGGCCTCGGTCGTGGTTCGCGCCGCTTCGCGATGGAGCTCGACCTGAGCGGGGGTGAAGCGAGACTCGAAGACCGACACCAGGTCGGCGGAGCTCTCGATGTCCTTGCCCAGACCCTTGAGAAGCTCCAGCGTCCCCGCGTCGATGCGTGAGACGTAGGGAATGTTGCATTCTGGTGAGTACTCCATCGCGATGCGAGTGGCGCCGGCCGTCGCCTCCGACAAACGCTTTCTCATTTCTCGCCAACCGGCGTAGACCAGCTTCCGACCGGGTAAATGGTCCAAGTGGTGTCTCTCGATGGCATGAACGATGCCAACCGGCTCGCCTTTCGCAGGAACGAAGTAGAACCAACGTCTGGTTGCGAATCGATCCTCGGGGAAGCGAGCAACTCTCTTCGAGATGGGGTTCTGCCCATGGAAATCGTAAAGTAGCCAGCCGTCGAGCTGACGTTCTGAGAGCATGGTTTGGATCTGGTCGGTTGGTATTTGACTCACGGGTTTTTTGCCTGGCTTTATTGGGCTCTCACTTGTTCGGCCAATTGCCGACGGCCCAGTCGAGCCAAAAAAAAGAGCGCCGCCGAAATCACGAGTATCACCGAAGCCGCAGCGGTACCCAGCAGAACGAGCGTCATGGAGAAGACCGTCCGCCGGTCGAAACGAGCCTCGAGGCGGAGGGGCGCTCCGCGCCGCAGCTCGGAGACAGAAGCTTCCCATCGAACGATATTGCCACGCTCGAGGCCCATCGTCGAATTGTGATACCGCACCGGGCCCGGAAAATGAAAGCGGAAGGCCACCAGCGCGTCGTCCGGGAGTCCCGCGAAGTCCTTCCCTTCGACGTGGGCTTCTAGGGTCAGCTCTTCGCCGCGCCCGACGCTCAAGCCGCGAACGGCGAGGCCCGCTTGCTCCGATAGCCTCCCTAGGTCTACGAACCGACCTCGGACGTGGAAAAACGTGCGTGCGTCGCGTCTGGAACGCTTCACGGAGACCACTTCGAATGCCGGGGAATCATAGAACGCGCGCAGCTCCTCGAGAAAGGCGGTGTCGGAGTCCGCCCTGTTCACGCCGTGCAGAGACGTGAAGAGAGCCTGGGTAGCGTGGATGTAGAACTCACCGGAGCCGTCGATTTTCAGGTCGACTTCCTCTTCGTATTCGAATTTGGAGCAACCGGTCGAAAGGCTCATCAGCAGCGTCGCCGCGACAAGCACGGCGGCGGAGGGGGTTCGCATTTGATCGCCAATTTTATCTTGAAGGCGCCTTCCATGCGAAGAGAATAACCCATACAATGGCCGCCCGCGATGAACGAAGGCAGCAAACCCAAGATTCTGCTGGTCGACGGCAACTCGCTGGTCTACCGGTCGTTCTTCGCGATCCCTCGGCTTACCAACCGTGAGGGAATTCCAACTAACGCCGCCTATGGTTTCGCCACCGTTTTGCGAAAGATCCTGGCGGAGGAGTCTCCAGCGCACGTCGCGGTGGTCTTCGATGCCGGAGGCACCAACTTCCGACATCGACTCTACCCGCAATACAAGGCGAATCGGCCGCCCACGCCTGACGACCTGGCGGTGCAAAAGCCGTTGACCAGGGAAGTGTGCGAAGTGTTGGGTCTTCCGATACTGGAGGTCCGAGATGTAGAAGCCGACGATGTTATCGGCACCCTCGCCACCCGAGCCGAGTCCGAGGGGTTCGAAGTGTTTATCGTTTCCTCGGACAAAGATTTCTTGCAATTGGTCTCCGACCGAATCACCGTGATTAATCCCGGCAAAGAGGATCGTTACGATCCGGCCGGGGTGGTAGAGAAATTCGGCGTGCCGCCGGAGAAGGTAACTGACGTCCTCGGACTGGTGGGTGATAGCGTCGACAACGTGCCAGGGGTCCCGGGCATCGGAATGAAGGGTGCGGTTTCTTTGATCAAGGAATGGGGCTCGTTGGAAGGCTCGGTAGAGAATGCCGAGAGGATCTCCAACAAGAGGCGACGGGAGGCGTTGCTCGAGCACCGAGAGCAGGCCCGCCTCTCCAAAAAGCTCGTGGAGTTGGACACTAACGTCACTTTGGAAGTGAAGCCCGAGGAGCTTCGGTACCGCGGTGCGGATCGCAAAGCAGCCTTCGAGCTCTTCGAAAGGCTCGGTTTTACGTCGCTCCTGAATGCATATCTTCCGGAGACCGCATCGGCACCCTCCGGTTCGTACCTTCCGATCGCAACTCCCACCGAGCTCAAACGGCTCTTGGAATCGGCGAAAAAGCTAAGGTGTCTGGCTCTTTCGCTCGCGACCGGAGACGGTGACGCGGAAGATCGCCTGGTCGGGCTTGGTCTGGCGGTCGAGCCGGGCGAGGCTTTTTTCATTGCGGTGGGCGGTGGACAAAGCAAATTCACGGAGTCCTCTCTTCTGAGCGAGATCGGACCGATCCTGTCGGATCCCGGAGTCCTCAAGGTGGGACACGACTTGAAGTCCGCGAACGTTTGGCTGGGGAGAAAGGGAGTGACCCTCAACGGCATCGGCTTCGATTCGATGGTCGCTTCATACGTCTTGAATCCCAGCAAACGAAATCATCAGTTGGAAACCCTAGCCGTCGAGATCCTCCAGCGACCGCTCGCCGAATCGGAAGATACCGGCGCCGAACAAGGCGTGCTACCCGGTATGGCCAGCGTCGGAGCCGAACCCGCGGAAGGCGAAATGAGGCGAAGTGCGGAACGGGCGGAGACCGTCCTGCGTCTAAAGGAACGACTGGAGCCTCGGATCGAAGAAGAAGGACTGGGAACCGTGTACAACGACCTCGAGATCCCACTCATCGAAGTCCTGGCGAATATGGATCGGACTGGGATCCGTCTCGATGTGGACGCACTCGATGCCATGTCTGAAGAGATCGGAATCGAGCTTGCCGGGCTCACCGCGGAGATCTACAAGCTCGCCGGGGTCGAGTTCAACATCAATTCTCCGAAACAGCTGGGGGAGATTCTCTTCGAGAAGATGAACCTCCCTTCCTTTCGCAAGACGCAAAAGCAACGGTCAGCCTCCACCAGGATGGAAGTTCTCGAGGAGCTGGCCGAGCACTTCGAGCTCCCGCGTAAAATTCTCGAGTACCGAAGCCTGTCCAAGTTAAAGGGGACCTACGTGGATGCGCTACCGGTCCTCGTCGAACCAGAGACCGGACGCATCCACACCTCGTTCAACCAAACGGTTGCCGCGACCGGCCGACTGTCCAGCTCGGAGCCGAATCTTCAAAACATACCCATACGGACTGAGCTGGGGCGTCGAATCCGTACTGCGTTCGTGGCGGAGCCAGGTTGGCTCCTCCTCTCTGCCGATTACTCGCAGATCGAGCTTCGTGTTCTCGCACACATGAGTGGCGACCCGAATTTGATCGAGGCCTTCCAGAAGGAGGAAGACATTCATGCCCGCACGGCACTTCAAGTGTTTGGAGAAGACTCCGAGCTTTCCGAGCACGAGCAGCGGCGACGAGCGAAAATTATCAACTTCAGCATCATCTATGGCAAGACTGCGTTCACCCTCGGTAAAGAGTTCGGCGTTCCGACCCGAGATGCGCAGACTTTCATCGATAACTATTTCGACCGCTACCCAAGAGTGAGGGAGCTTCTGGACAAGATCATTCGCGATGCGCAGCTGACCGGAAAAGTGAAGACTATCTTCGGACGCCACCGCTACATCCCTGAGATTGGGAGTCGAAATCGAGCTACTCGCGAGGCGGCTAAACGGGTCGCGGTCAATGCTCCCATTCAAGGCACCGCAGCGGATCTCATTAAGAAGGCGATGATCGAGTTATGGCATGCCCTGCAACACAAAGGTGTCGAGAGCCGCCTGTTGCTACAGGTACACGACGAGCTGGTTCTCGAGGTCCCGGAAAAAGAGGCGGAAGACATCTCCGCGCTCGTGCGCCAAGTGATGGAGGGCTGCTACCAGTTGTCGGTACCCCTCAAGGTAGACATCACCCTGGGGACCTCCTGGAAGCACTAGCCCGAAACGAGCGTCACCGACGGTGCGGTCCTCTCCACGAGTCCCACATTTCTAGGAGCATTCTGTCGCTCATCCCTCGAGAAATAGAGGAAGAGCATGGGTATCGCGAAGGCTAGGGACGCTAGGGACGTCGAAACGGCGACCGTCCCTAGCAGCCAGTAGGTCTCGGCGCCGGTCGAACGATAGACCACGATTTGCGCCACTCCCAAGGCCAGTCCGCCCAGCACCGGGATCACAATGGACCGCAAGATGTAGCGCAGCACGTCGAGCCCGATCAGACGACACACGATGCGGGAGACGAATCCCATCTGAGTGACGACCAGAGGAATTCCGGTTCCCAGAGCGACCCCGACCAGTCCGAAACGCTGCACGAGAACGATGCTCAAGATCAAGTTTGCCAGACCTTCCAGACCTTCCAGGCCGTTCAGGGTGGTCAGACGGTGGTGCTGTCCCATTCCGTAAATCAGATTAACCGCGATGGACTGCGTTAACTCAACGGTGAAAGGCAGTAGCAACACCAACAGTACCTGATAGCCCAAGAGAACATGCTCCGGGGCCAGAATCTGACCCACCCAGAGCTTTAGAAACGGATAGGCGCTTCCCATGAGATTTCCGGCCGCCAGGACGGCCAGAAAGGACAAGGTCTTCGAGGCGCGCAAGAACGTGCGTCGCAGTGCCTGCGTATCGCCGGTGCCGTGATACCGACTAAAGACTGGAAAGAACGGGGACGCGGCGTGACCGATAAAATGGCGGAAGTAAGTTACGAAGATCGCGGCCAAGTTGTAGTAGGTGATGAATTGAACTTTCATGAACTGCCCGATCACCAAGGAGTCGGTGTAGAAGCGAAACTGATCGGCAAGAGAGTTGAGGAAAGAGTAGAGGCCGAACTTTCTTATGGTACGAAACGTGTTGGGATCAAATCCGGAGGCGGAATCCTCGATCCCGGCGGGAGAAACGCTTCGAACCGTTAGCCACGCGGCGATGCCGGTGATGACAGCGGACAGGGCAAAGATCGTTCCTAGTGCGACGAGCGAATCGCCCATCAAGAAGACGATGGCCAACGTTCTTCCGATCAACAATGTGATCTGGATGCCGTTCAGAAGGTCGTACCGTTCTTTCGCTCGTAGGATGCTCACGAAGACACGAGAGACGAAGGTGGCCGCTGCCTCCGACGCTCAGAATTACAAGGATGAAGGCGAACGGCCGGCGGAGCTCCTCAGGCAAATTGAAGACGTGCCGGAAGACGAGATCGGAGTATGCGAAGGCGACGCCGAAACCAATGCCCAGCAGCAGGACACTGGCAGCGATGACTGCGAATACGATCTGGCTAGTGCGAATGACCTTCCCGGATCTCTCCACGTTTCCCTTCCGCAAGATACTTCGCGATGTAGTGAACGAGTGCGGAGTCGATCCCGAAGTTCAAGGGTCCGTAGTAGCCGAGGATCGAGCTCAGCAGAATCCAAAGACCGTAGGACGTATCGCCGAGCCGCGCGATCAGGAGAGGGGTGATGTAGAAAGCGATCGGGATCTGCAGACCATAGTTGGTCCAGTTCCAAAGGACGTTGCTTATGACCCGGGGTGGTTTACCGGTCATCGGGTGACGAGCAGGCGGAGTGCTCGGTCGTTCTCCAGCGGTCGGTCGCCAAAACTGGTGATGGAGCATCGGCATTGGTTTCGAGGGACAAGCCCTTTTCCAAAATGACTTGCCGATAGAGTGCGAGAAGCTCTCGCTCCATTACCGCTAGGGAGAATTCCTCGGCCCGGTCGAGACCCGCTCCGCGATATGCCTCGAGTCGGGATCGATCTTTCAGCAACAGGATCATCGCGCTCGCCAGTGCGGCGTGGTCGTTGGGCGACACCAGGCTTCCCGAGATCCCGGGCTGGATCACACTGGACACACCACCGACGTTGGCGGCGACCACCGGTACGCCGAGGGCCATGGCTTCGACCAGCACCCGTCCCATTCCTTCATTTCGCGAGGGTGCGCCCAGAATGTCCGCCGCCGCCAAGAAGCCAGGGACGTCGTCGACGGCTCCGGTAATCGTGAGCCGTTGACGAACGCGGAGCGCAACGGCAAGGTCTTCGAGACGAGCGCGCTCGGGGCCGTTGCCCACCAGCACCAGGCGGGCGTCTGGAATCCCCGCAAGCAGCCCAGGCAGCGCCCGAACCGCGGTGTCGAAACCTTTGATCGGCACGAGGCGTCCCACACCGACGACGACTCGTTCTTCGGGCAGGCACCCGAGTCGCTCTCGAGCGGTGTCGCGATCGGGTGCCCGTCTTCGTATCGCCTCGGTGTCGACTCCACTGGGGATCGCTCGGTACTGTTCTCTTCTCCCAATACCTCGAGCGAGATGTTCGTGGACGCCTTGCTCGGTGAGCGTGACGAGGCGATCGGAGAACTTCGCGACCCATCGTTCGAGGGCGAGAAGAACGCTGTCCGCGCGCGGCCGTAGTAGCCGTAGAAGATGTGTCCGTGCGGTGTGTGGATGATGACCGGGACGCCTGCCAGCCGCGCGGCTAGACGTCCGATGAAGCCCGCCTTGGAGGTGTGGGTGTGGACGATCGCAACGTTTGTCGTTCGAATCAGGCGGAAGGTCTCCAGGAGCGCTCGAAGATCGCGCCTCGGCGAGATCTCGCGCCGGAGCGAATCGATGACGTGGAGACGACATCCCATCTCATCGGCCAAATGGGAAATGTCCACTTCGTTGCCGCTGGGACCGGTAGCCAGAATCGTGTCATATCCGGCGCGCACCGCTGCCGCTGCGGAATCGATGGTGTTGCGGGCCGAACCGCCTAGACTCAGGCGCGTAATCAAATGTAGGAGCGTCATGTTCTCATCAGGACAGACCCATGCGCCTCTCCCGTTTTCCGTCGGGAAACGGCGGATGATTGCTCCGAAAATGTCTTTGAGGGCTTTCCGTTCGAGGCTACACCCTCCGACTCGGGGCGTCAAACTGGTCTACGATGCGGGGGTTTAGTTTTTTTCTCGTGCGGCCCAGAGCTCTTTTTCCAGTGTCTCCAAGTGGTGCTCCCACGAATAACGGGTCTCCGCATAGGTCCGACAGCGCCGCCGGAAGTCTTCGTCGGTGACAAGCGGGAAGGCCGCTTCCAGCGTGGACGCTAGCGATGACGCTTCGCAAGACGATGCGACCAGGCGAGTATCCAGCGGGGCGAGGATTTCTGGCGTGGCTCCCGCCGGTGTGCCTACAACGGGCGTGCCGCTTGCCAGCGCCTTGACGGAAACCAAACCGAAGCCTTCGTGGGAGCGGGTGGGAAGTACGAATACATCCGCCACTTGATAGTAGAGAGGGAGCTCGTCCTCCGGAACGTAGCCCAGGAAGCGCACGCGGTCTTCCAGCCCCAGGCGCCTAGACGACTCTTCCAAGAATCCGCGGAGAGGACCGGTCCCACCGACGAGACAAAAAAACGGCCGATTTTCTGGGAGTCGGGTGAGGGCGTGGAGCAGGGTGTCGATCCCCATCCGTTGCTCCAGATCGCGGACGGTCAGGAGCAGGAATGAGCTCGTCGGAAGATCGAGTTTTTCCCTCAGTGCCATACGATTGTGAGGCGGACAAAAATGGCGGAGATCGACACCGCCGGGGATGGCTACCACGGGAACGGTGACTGTCGGATGGGTTTCACGCAAGAGCCGCCGAGAGAAGTCGCTGAGAACGACGATGCGATCGCTTCTCGTGAGCGCACGGCGTTCCAGCCGTCGAAGGGCGGCGGCGATCACGCCTGTCCCGAGCGAGGCTCTTCCATTTTTCGGATTCGCCGCCCTCAACCGGTACTCAGCCCCGGCCGGAGAATGGAAGCAGTAAAGACGGGGGAGGCTCGAAGGTAGTACCGGTTCGACGCCGCAAGCCGAGAAGGGTTGGTGAAAGACGGCAACGTCCCATTCTCGGCCTAGGAGATTTTCCCGAAGGGTCGCTCTCGCCCCGAGAATGGAGCTCGAGGCATAAGCCAGCGGGCCCGTTCGACTGACCGGATAGTGAAGGATGGAAGACCCGTTCAAGGAGTTGCCACGAGGGAGCTCACCGCTTGGATGTCGGCAGAGTACTGTCACAGAATGACCCCGAGCAGACAATCCTAACGTCTGCTCTTTCACAACGCGGGCCGAGCCGCCCGACGGTTGGAGCGGAGAGACGTCGGCGACCATCAGCACGTTCATCGTCGACTTCATTTGATTCTTATTGTAAGGAGAATTCCATCTCCGATAAGGCTTCGAGAGCCTTGTCCGGATCGTCGACGACCGGGTCCTGGCAGAGGTAGTGCATGTACAGAGTGACGTACTGGTGGTGCCGATCGATAGGAACCTCACATTCGTTCAGGAACTGCGCGGTCAGGTGGCTCAAGAGAGGTTGGCTTTCTGAGATCCCTGGGAGCCTCCGGAACCGATCGATTACGGTCTGCGAGCTCAAGGGAATCCTGTCTCCGGCAATAACAAAATTGCGTAGGAGGAAGTCGTACCAATTCAAGATCGCTGGTCCAATCTTGGCATGTTCTAGATCGATCAGCGTCGCATGCAAGGAACCGCTCAGAGATATGAGAATGTTGCCGGCGTTCAGGTCCCCGTGAATGAATTGCGGCCGGTCCAGGGATTCCCGGAATGCCCGATCAAAGCCCAACTCGTCAGCTCTTTCCATCAAGGCGTTTCGTATGTCGAAGTCGGCGAAGAAGGCCTCGACCCTCGGCTGAGGAACGGACAGGCGGCTCAACTCGAGAGCGAGGGCGTGGAAACACTTCAACTGTTCCGGATCGTCCAGTTTCAGCGCCGAGCCGGTAGCGGCGACGGTGTGATCGAAATAGCCCCGCCGCCCCTTCCAGAGCGACGCCTGAGGGAAGTTTTCTTTGAGCTTCGGCCGTTGCTCGGTGATCGTCTCCCAGAACGCGAAGGAGATTTGCGTTTTCTGCGATGCGCTCCTCGTGACGGGGAGCGAGTATTTCCCGGTTAGGCGATCACCCGTCCCTTCGACGGAAAAAAAGTTGGCTCTCCGTTCATTTATAACCACCGCTAAATCGGTCGCCGGGGTGTTGAGCTCAATGAGATCGTTCCCAGTCCGCAAAGCGAGTCGCAATGGGGAAGTCGGACACGCGAAGACGGTCCAGGACGGGGAGAAGAAGACACTCAACTTGAGAACCGTTTCCAGTTTAAGGAGGCCGTCCATCAGAAACCGTGGTACCCATCTTCGAAGAAGCGGTTCTTCGAATAAGAAATGGCCGATCAAGAATTTCAATCCACTCGGACTATTTAGCGTCGCGGCGAGACGGGTGCGCCGGTAGCTGGGATGTACAAACAGCCATGTCATCTCCGCGAAGCCACACTTTCTCAACATTCTTTCAAGTGCGGCTCGGGAATGAGTTAGAGTCCGGAAGTCCTTGCCCCGTCGGATCCGGTGGTAGGCGTTGGCGAGCCACCGGGGCAATAGCGAAATGAATCGGAGCCCGGTGTGCTCTTCCTTGTACCCTAAGAAATATTGCAGCCCGTATCGGTTCTCGATAGCCAGGAAGAAGCGTACCCTGTGGTCGAAGAACCCTCACTATTTCTCTCAGCGCGGTCTCTTGCAGTTGCTCGGGAGGATGTTCGTCTGAGAACGTGCCCACCCATTCCAGGACGCCGTTCAAAACCACCACATCAAAGAAGTCGTTTGGGTAGGGAAGCGAAAAGATATTGCCCTGGGCGGTCTTCACGTTGGAGATTCCCTCCTGCTCAGACCGGAGCCGGATGAATTGAAGACCATCCAAGGAGCAATCGAAGGCATGTACCTCATCGAACTCCTCCACGAGCCAAAAAGTCAAGCCTCCCCCAACCGCACCCACAGTCGAGCACTCTTCCCTTCGGAGATGAAAGAACCGACAAAGTGGATCGATTGTCGCCCGCTATCCACTCGGCCCGATCCTTGCCCATCCCGGCAATACTTTGTCGCCAGCCTTTTTCTTTGGCTTGCGCCAACACGGCTTCGGGCGACGTGTCGGAAGAGAGCTGCCACGCGCTCGAGCCGATCGCGAAACAGGGAATGTTTTCCGTGAAGGGGTGCTCGGAGTCGCAGTTGCCGCATTGCAAAAGGTCCCGCGATCGTCTGAGTTCACCGTGACACTGAGGGCAGACGAAGTCACGGCTAAGCTTTCTCGTCATTTTTTCCGCGCAATCCGAGCAGAGAGTTATGAATCCTGGCTTTTCATCGAGGCTACACCTTCGAGGTTGTGATATCAACTTGCGTCGAGGTGGCGTCCTCCGGAGCTCGCGTAGACCTCCAGAGAAGGGCCCCAGAGCAGCGGCCCTCGGGCGAACCAGGCCGCCGCCTTGAGCAAGAGCGGAAGCAGAGGACTAGGCGACGCGCCTGGGGACGGCCCCTCCGCAAGCCTCGAGTTTCGCATGCCTAGGACTCGGTAGCCCTCCGCCCGGAGTACGCTTCGAAGACTCCGTGGAGTAAAGACATACGAATGCACGACCCCGAGGCGGGCGAACCCTCTGAGCCCGGGACAGAGGCAAGGCGGGCCCAGCGAAGGTGGAACGAGCCATTGGGGACTCGCACCAGCAAGAGGCCGTCGGGGCGAAGCGCCTTACGGGCCTGACGCAGGAGCAGAAGTGGATCGGGGGTCTGATCGAGGACGTTGATGATGCTCACCACGTCATAGCTGGCAGCGTCCGAAGACGAAGACACGGGATCACGCAGCGTGACATCGTGGTGCTCTCTCGCCCATGCTCGGCTCTGGATCGAAAGCTCCGTGCCCTCCGCCCGCCACCCGCCATCCAGCGCCATGCGAACGAAGAGCCCGCTGCCCGCGCCGAGGTCGAGCAATCTCCGTCCCCGGGGACCGCCAAGGCCGGCCAGTAGGCGTCCAAGCATGGCTCGTCGGGCCGCGTCCGCTCGCGGTAGAAAGCGCAGACCGTACTCGTTTCGGTAAAACCGTTCGATGTCTTCGGGGCTCATCCAAGGGAGCCGTCGCATCGTGTGACAGCTTGGACATTTCGATAGGTCGAGTTTCCCGACGCGAAGCGAGCGTCGCGAGGATCGCTCACCGCACAGGGGGCACGGGTCGATTTCCGTTTTCACATTAAACAGTGTACCGGATGATTCGCGGATGTTCGAGAGGTTGACATCCGGGATCGCGAGCCGTTAAAGCTGCCTTAGAACTCCCTAAAAGAGAATCGTTTCTAGAGAGCGAATCCTGCGGGCCGATCCGATCTCGCCGGACCCGAGCCGACACTTCGTCGATGGCTAACAAGAGACGCTGGTCGTTAGTTTACGCTCCATGACCGAAAGAGCGCAGAACCACGCACCCGCCTTCTATCCTTGGGGCCTTCTCGTACTGATCTTCCTTGTTGCCATCGGGCTTCGTGTGTGGCTCATGGCGTACCAGCAGTGCATCGAGACCGACGGCGTGGCCTACGCTCACATGGCGAGGGAATGGGTGGAAGAGGGCTCGATGACGAACCCCATGTTCCCGCCCCTTTACCCGGCGCTCATCGGGATTACATCGAACGTGGTAGCCGACTATGAGGTCGCGGCGCGACTCGTCTCGGTTGTCACGGGCTCGTTGCTGATATTTCCACTCTTCTTGCTGGCTTGGCGTGTCTACGGTGTCGCCGTGGCACTGGCCACCGTCTCATTGGCAGCCTTTTATCCGCCCTTGGTCGAAGCCTCGACGCAAGTGTTGACGGCGTCCACCTTCACCCTTGTGTTGAACCTGTTCTTTTTGGCGGCTCTGCTTGCCCTTACGGGGAGGAAATGGTTCTGGTCTCTCACCGCCGGCTCTTTGCTGGGCGTGGGGTACCTAATCCGCCCGGAGATCATCACCTACTTGCCCTACTTTGTCGTGGTCTGTCTCGGTTCGGTTGTCTGGGGGACTAAGTCGGGGGGCAAAACGACTACCGCTATGAACATCGGTTGTTTCCTCGGCGGCGTCGCAGTGTTCATCCTGCCCTACGCCATGCAGGTCGGGGGATTGACGGGGAAGACGAAGGTCACACTACTCATCTCTCAAGCGGTCGGTCAGACTCATTTCACTCGCGCCATCGATCGGGTCGAAGCGGCGGATGAGGGGGTAGCTCCTTCGTCTCTGCCCGGGGCTCTGCTGGCGGACCCCTTGGTGTTTCTCAAGCGGTGGATAATGAACCTGCACCTGGTTCAAAAGTACGTCTTACCCCAGCTCTTTCCCCCGGTCATGATTGCCCTGGTGGTGCTCGGGCTCACTCGTTTCGGGGGAAAATGGGAGGAGTTCTTTCTCCTGTTTTCGTGGGTGCCTTACACAATTCTCCTGTTCTTCTATGTCGATGCCCGGTTCTTCGTCCCGTTGCTTCCGGTGGCGTTGATTCTGGCCGGCCGCGGGGTGGAGCTTGTCCAAGCCGCGCTCTCGAAGCGGCTCTGGTTCGTGGGACCGGGTGTGGTCGGCGCGTCGGTAGTCATCATAGCGATAATGACCCTCCTCCCATTCACGTTGCGGCCGCTATACAGATCGGATCCCAACGTGAGTTATCGAGAGGCCGGTCTTTGGCTTCGAGATCGTGCGGGTTCGCGTCCAAGGATCATGGATCGAAAACCGCAAGTTGCCTTCTACGCGGATGGGGAGTACATCCGGACGCCGGTTGGGAGTTGGGAAGAGGTGCTTCGTTTCGGGAAACGCGAATCTGTGACCCACTTGGTGATCGACGATCGATATGTTCCCGAAACGAGACCGGAGCTTCAGTTCTTGCTGGCGCCGGAGTTCGCCCCTAGCGGTCTCCGGTTTGCGTCCGAGTTTCAGTCGGCGGATTCCGCTCGGGTTCTAGTCTACGAGCTCCAGTAAAAGAGCCTTTCACTCCGCGAACAGCCCTTCGAGCACCTGTCGCATATGTTGGCGATGGGCGCCTTCCCACAGAATCTTGCCGCAGCGTTCGCATCTCAAGAAGCGGGCCTGCGTGGAAAAAACATAGGGTGGAACTCGATGCCGTGCCTCCTCCCGGAGCGCCGGCTCCAGAGGAGTGTTGCAGTCGATGCAACGACTGAATCGCCGGCGCCTCGGATCGAGTCGATAAGCCTTGACTACTTGTACCAGCTGTTCACGGAAGTCGCCGCTCTCGATGAGGAGCCGCTCCGGCCCGTTGGTTGCCGAGGCCAGAGGTACGTCGCGAGTGAGCAACACCCGTCCCTCACGGCGGGCGAGGGCCACGAGGTGGTGGTCGTCCAGTGAGGAATCGTAGAGAACGTCCGCGCCCAGCGCACGCAGCCACCGGGCCAGCTTTCCGACCATGGCGTCGGCTATGAACCGCGGTGTCTCGCGCCTAATCATCTTGGACCGAAGCGGCTAGGGAGGTGTCCAGCATCTGGAAGAATGAGATCGGGAGAAGCTTCTTCGAGCACTCGCCGATTGCCGAACAGGCTTACAACGCCGATGCTATAGGAGCCCGTTTTCTTGCCCATGAGGATGTCCTCGGGTCTGTCCCCCACGTAGGCCGCCTCCTCTGGCCGGCGATTCAGTTGCTCTAGTGCCACTCGGAGTGGTTCGGGATCCGGCTTTTTTGGTTGCGTGTCCTCGAAGCAAACGACCGTGGAAAAGCTCTCCGCTAGACCGTGGCGCTCGAGCTCTTTAGTGACTCGCTCCCGGGTTCCGCTCGTCACGACTCCCAGCGTATAGCCGTTCCGGCCGAGCGTCTCGACCGTTCGCTCGGCGAAAGGGTAGAGCTTGGGCCGTTCCCTGCCGTAGTTGTCGAGCCAAATCTGGTCGGCCTCGTTCCATCTGGCCTCTGGCAATCCCAATTGGCGATAGGAGTCGTACCAATTCGGGCTGTAGGTGTTTAGGAATCGCTCTCGGTCGACGGGTATTTCAAAATGACGAAAAACCGCCATCGACGCGCGGAAACCAGCCGCGAAAGAATCCAGCAACGTACCGTCCCAGTCGAAGAGGATGGCAAGGATCGGTTCCACAAGGTCAGTCTAGTGCTTCGTCGGGCGACGTTCCAGAGGTTCACACCCAGGGCCAACTCGAGGCAAGTGTCCACCTCTTTGCACCGATCGAGCGAGGGGGGACAAAAATTTTACACTCGTCGTAGACGCGGCGAGCACCAGCCGGGGAAGCCCACTGTCTAATGTGCGGGTTACAGCCATGCGTGCCCGGCTAGCTCTGCTACGCGGATTGCATTAATCGAAGTCTGGGTCTGGAGGGATCTGCCTGATGGATCAAGGAGAAGACAAAGTGGGAGGCGCCGGCTCCATCTCGATAGGAGTGTTGGGGCCGGTTCTCGGCGGCCCCCAGGGTTTCCCGGTGAATATGGATTGGCTTCGCCGAGATCTCGCAACCTTCGTCTGGTCCTCCAGCCGGTCACTAGCTTCCCTCCATCAGCGTGCCGCCGGTGCGCGAAACAATCTCCAGCAGGCCGGGAAGCGTGCCACGGATGGAATCCGGTTCCAATTGATCGGGTCTTTCGTCCAATACCTCTTCGAGAGGCAGGGAATGCAGCGCGTGCGTCGCTTCTTTCAGCGCGCCGAGAAAGTCGGCATCGATGCGGCCGCCCGCTCCGCTTTCGGGAAGGGCTTCTTCGAGCTCGAGGCGGAGTGGGAAGCGATGCTCAAGGCGCTCGAGTACTAGTCAACATTCCCACTTTGACTTTAGGGGCCGCCGTGCTATTAGGAGGCTGGCCTACCGTAATGAGCGAGACCATCTATCGAACCACGCTAGATAGTCCGTTGGGCACTCTCCGCTTGGTATTCACTTCCGTTGGTCTGGCGGCTATCGCTTTGCCAGAGGAGCCTTCGAGGCCAGGACGGTATGACCGATGGATGCAGAGGGTTTTCCCCGGGGCCCAACTACAATCGACATTACCGGGCGGCTCGGCTCACGCGGAAGTCGTCCAACAGCTGGACCAGTATTTCGAAGGCCACCGGAGGGTCTTCGATCTGCCCCTCGACCTGCGCGGAAGCCCGTTCCAGAAAGTGGTTTGGTCTAGCGTGGCTCGAATTCCGTTTGGACGGATTGCGTCCTACTCCGAGATCGCACACTTGGCGGGAAGCCCCGCTGCCTCCCGTGCGGTCGGGGCGGCCAACGGTGCTAACCCGATTCCCTTGGTCATACCCTGCCATCGGGTGGTGGGCGCCGATGGCTCCCTCACTGGCTACGGAGGGGGTCTGCCTGCCAAGCGTTGGCTATTGGTTCACGAAGGAGTACTCCGCGACGGTGCTCCTCAGCCCGTCCAAATGAGCCTCTTCGCCCGAGGCAGTGCTCCGGTTGGACAAGCGGTCGAGTAATCGGGCATACTCGGCTTCGTTCTGCGTAACACCAGCGATTTCCCGTCCCTAAAGGAGGTAAGCGCTTATGGGCGTCGGTCGGTTTTTTCTCGGGTCGCTTGGCTTAGTACTGGTATTGGCTTCCGGAACCATTGTGGAGGGAGCCGATGATCCGATCGTGGTCATTGAGACCTCCCAGGGAGACATCACGGTTCGTCTCAATCCGAGCAAAGCGCCGGTGTCGGTCGAGAACTTCCTGGCCTACGTCAACGATGGGTTCTACGACGGCACCATTTTTCACCGTGTCATCCCGAACTTCATGATTCAGGGTGGCGGGTTTACCGCCGACATGCAGAAGAAACCTGTTGGTGAGCCAATCAAGAACGAAGCCGGGAATGGCTTGAAGAACCGCCGCGGCACCATCGTGATGGCGCGCACCAACGAAATCCATAGCGCGACGTCGCAGTTTTTCATCAACGTCAAGGACAATACTTTCTTGAACTACAAAGGACCGAGCGCACGGGATTATGGCTATACGGTCTTCGGGGAAGTCACCGAGGGGATGGACGTGGTGGACAAGATAAGAACGGTCAAAACAGGGAGCAAGGGGCCCTATAAGGACGTTCCCGTCGAGGCCGTCGTCATCAAGACGATCCGTTTACAAACGGGGGAATGAGTGGAGCCGCTGAATTGGGATCGGGTCCCCGTCGAGAAGGTGACGGAGGTCATTAGTCGTCAGATCGTGATGGGCAAGAACGAGATGATGGCTCGCGTCCTGCTCAAGAAAGACGCCGTGGTTCCGACCCACTCGCACGAGGCGGAGCAGATCACCTACATCATGGAAGGAGCACTCCGTCTCTGGATCGGTGAAGCAGAGGAGGAAGTGACGGTAAGACCCGGCGAGTTCGTGGTCATTCCTCCCAACGTCCCGCACCGCGCCGAGGCGCTCGAGGATACGGTGGACGTGGACATCTTCAGTCCCATTCGGCACGATTGGCTCGACGGCACCGACACGTACTTTCACCGTAAATAGCTTCTCGAGCCCCCTTGCCGTGATGCGGCTTTATGCCTCGCGTACTCCTTTTGTTGCCCACCAATACCTACCGTACCCATGATTTCATGGCGGCGGCCGGGAGGCTCGGTGTGGAGGTGGTGGTCGTCTCCGAGCAACCCAGCACGATGGAGGGCCGAGAGCCGGGCTCGCTACTTACCGTCGATTTCCTGGACCCGGACTCGGCGGCGGAAAAAGCCCTTTCTTTCTCTCGAGACTACCCCTTCCAGGCGGTGGTCTCGGTCGACGAGGACACCGCAGTCATAGCGGCTGCCATTTCGCAGGCGGTCGGACTCGCCCACAATTCTCCCCAGGCCGCCACCGCGACCCGTTTGAAGCATGTGATGAGAGAAATGCTCTCGGGAGCTGTGCTCGTTCCCGCCCACCGGCTCTTTGCGGTAGCCGATGACACAGAGGACATAGCGAGCCGTGTCGGATACCCGTGTGTTTTGAAACCCGTCTTCCTTGCGGCGAGCCGCGGTGTGATGCGCGCCAATGACGAACATGAATTCGTTTCGGCTTTCGAACGATTAAAAGCGATTCTTCGCGACCCCGATCTAGTGCGTCGTGGCGGGCCGTTGGCTCGCCAGATATTGGTCGAAGACTACGTATCGGGTGTCGAGGTCGCCCTCGAGGGAGTCATGACTGGGGGAGAGCTCAAAGTGCTCGCTCTCTTCGACAAGCCCGATCCGTTAGAGGGGCCTTTCTTCGAAGAAACGATTTACGTGACCCCGTCCAGATTGTCCGAGGGACGTCAATCTGCGATCGCGGCTACCACCGCAAAAGCGGCCGAGGCACTAGGGCTTCGAGAGGGACCCATCCACGCCGAGCTTCGGTTGAACTCCGAGGGGGTGTGGGTCATCGAGATCGCCGGGCGATCCATCGGGGGGCTTTGTTCTCGGTCGCTCAGGTTCGGTGTGGGGTTTTCGCTCGAGGAGTTGCTTCTTCGGCACGCATTGGGGATGGATGTCAGTACACTAACCCGCGAGTCCGTTGCATCCGGTGTCATGATGATGCCGATTCCTCAGGCGGGCGTTCTCAAAGGCGTCCGGGGGGAGAGAGAGGCGGAGGCGGTTTCCGGAGTTCAAGAGGTGACGATCACCTCACACCTCGGCAAGATCTTGGCGCCCCTCCCGGAAGGCTCCAGTTATCTCGGTTTCATATTTGCCCGCGCCGAAACTCTCGCCGCCGTCGAAAGCGCTCTCAGAGAGGCTGCCGCTTGCCTCGAATTCGTCATCAGTCCGCCGAGCGAGGGGGACCAGGGTTGATTCCCGCGACCTCGGCTTTGAAAACCGCAAAGTTCTTCTCGGGCTTCTGCGGGACGATTCTTCCCGCAAACACACACAGAAGGACGCGAGCGCCGTTCTCTCTCAAGAACGCCTCACAGGCCTGGGCTCGCGCCGCGTTAGCCGCCAGGTAGTCCACCAGCACTACCGGTTTGTCCCATTTGTTCTTTCCGAGCAGGGCTAGGTTCTCGTATAGCCGAGTGGAGTCCTGCGCCTCCGCACTGAGGTGGGAGAGATTCTTTTTCCAGCGAAGAACGTCTAGAGCTTCCACATCACCTTCGAACTTGGAGGCAATAGCTATCGCTGTCACCGACGTCCAGGGGCCAGTAGTCGATTCCAACGTCGTGTTGGTGTCCGGAATGGGAACCAGGTAAAACGGCGAATCTATCCCCTGACGCTGGAAATAGCCGGCGACCATTTCTCCGAACCAGTCGATCGCTTCATCCAGGTTGGAATTGCTGAGACGCCGATTTTGACCGGCGATGGGGATCGTTGCTTCCCCCTCGATGCGCTCCCCCTTGAGGGCGCGCAGGAAATTCAAGGCATCGAGATTGGCAGAGGCTCGTCTCGTTGGGGTTGCTCAAGCTCGTGCAGAACCAAACGACCTTAACACCCATCTGTTGCATCAAGGTAGACTCCGTCAACTCGACGTGGCGGTTAAGCACACATCAGTACTCTCGTACGCCAAGAAAAGCCGCGAAAAAGGCTACTGTTTTAGGCTGTAAGGTTTGGTTGCAGCCCACTTTTGGTTGGGTAGGGACATATAACACTGACCCTGGGGGCTAGTCAACAGGGGAAGGCGGGGGGGAGTGTCCTAAAATTAGGACACTACCAGGTGGGGCCGTGAGCGCGGGCTGGCTTTTCTTGCCGCCTGCCTACTTGGAGGGCGCGTAATAGGGGTTTCTTCCCGCCGCGTGGTCGGTCGTGTCCATGATGGCTCCGATCTCGGGCACCGCCTTGCGGATGGAGGTTTCTATTCCCTGTTTCAGGGTAACATCCGCCATCCCGCAACCTTGGCACCCACCTCCAAGACGGAGATAGACTTCGTTCCCCTTCACATCTAGCAGCTCCACGAAACCGCCATGCGCGGCAATCGCGGGGTTGATCTCCCGAATGAAGAGCTCTTCTATCACCTTCTTGATCTGCTCGGAGGGAGGCATGGAGTCGAGCAGGGAGGCGGAGATGGGTTTCTCGCCCGATTCGATTACGGTGCGGATGGTCGCACCGACTTGCTTGGCCAACGGAAGCCAATCGGCGCCGGTGTCTCCCACGGTGATGGTCACTTTGTTGTCCTGCACCAGAACGGTCTTGACGCCACCCAGGGCAAAGAGTTTTTCAGGTAACGGAGAGCCACTGGCCCGGTCTGGATCGTCAAAGTAGGCGGAGCCTTCTTCATGGACCGGTCGATCGATGATGAAGCTGCAGGTCTCTGTATCCTTCGGCTCGGCGGTGATCTTGATCTCTTCGCTCATCTCATACTCTCCCTATTCCGCTTCATCATAGGCGGTCTGCGTTTCGCCCTCAAATGCCCGGATTCTCCAGCGGGCCGAACTGGCCCTCGGTGGGCTCTGATCAACAGAACCACGCTTCGGTGAGCCGAGGGGGGTGCGTTCCACGCTCGGACCTTCCTCTTCGCTCTGGCGGGGGTTTTCCCGTTTCGAGCTTGGACCAAGCCAATTCGCGGATGCGTGAAAAAGTCTCAAAAGGATCCTCGTCATTCGAAACGGATGCCTCGACGAGCTCGCTGACGCGATCGTGGAGGAGATCCATTCTCGGGTCGGGGTGTTTCCACGGATGAGTGAACCTCTCTGGCACGAGTGGTTCCAAGAAGGGCTGAATCGCCGCCCTCTCTAGCAGTAAGGAGCCGGGGGGAACGAGCAGGCGGACCGCGAATTGTACGGGGTCGACATGACCGATAATCCCCTCCTCATCCACCCACTCGAGGACGTCGAGATAGTCCCGAAGCGTCGTCCAGGGTGTGAACGAGACCCATGTCGGGCGTGGCGCGATTCCGGCGAGTCGGAGAGCGCTCACCGCTTCGATGGCGTCTTGGCGCGTGTGTCCTTTGTCGAGCTGATTCAGAACGTGATCGCTGAGGGATTCGATGGCGGACACGACGAAGATACAGCCTTGGCGGCGGAGCTCCGGTAACAAGGCTCGGTGTTTCAGAATGTGCTCCACTTTCGCGGTGACGTCGAACGTGAGCTCGGGAAACTCCTGGTGGAGCGTACGGGCCACCGCCAGTGAATGCCCCGGTCCGTTCAAGAAATCGGGATCCCCAAATGTGATGTGGGTGGCTCCCGAGTCGACGAGCTGGCGAATGTCGTCGAGCACGACGTCCTGGGGTACTACGAAGAAGCGACCTTGGTATACCGGCGGGATCGGGCAATGCAAGCAGTGGCGCAGGCATCCACGACTCGCTTCGACATAGCCGACCGGGCCGTGGTTTCCATCGCGTTCCAAGTGGGCGTACTTCTCGAGTGGCGGCAGGCCGCGACGTAGTGGCACCGGGAACCGAAGTCGCTCCAGCACCGGCTCGGAGACGGTTGGGAGGGTGTCGCCGCCTTGGGCAAGTCCTTCCGCGAGGCGTACCAAAGACTGCTCCGACTCTCCTCCCAAGACCGAGTCCGCGCCGTTCTGTAGGAGGTAACCACGATTTAGGGTTGCGTACAGTCCGTAAAAACAAAGATGGCAGCTCGGATTCAATTCCCGGATTCGCCGTGCGACACGTGAGCCCAAACGCAGGGCGGTGTGCATGGGAACGGAGATGGCGACAAGGCGGGCCCCACGGACGAGGTCCGCGTGCTTCTCCAAAGAGTCGACCGAGACATCGACCGCGGTGACCGGGAACCCGGCTCGGGCAAGGAACGCCATGGGGCTGGCAAGCCCCATGGGCTGGTGGCCAAGCTCGTAACACGATACGAGCAAGACCTCTGGTTTCACGGCCGTGACGGTCATTCGCCTAAGACCGTAAGCATGACCTGTCCGCAGGCAAAGCGCCAGTAGGAGCGTAAGTCCCTCTAGGGAACCAGTTACGGGATGATAAGGAAAGTGGGCTTGGAAAAACGTGTGCCCACGGTGCATAATGCGTTCGTCCAAAAGGACTAAGGGGGTCGAGATCGGGTCTCGCTCGATGTTGAGACTGATAATTATCTTTCTTCTAACCGCAGCGACCGTCGCCCGCGGGCAAAACGGCCAAGAAGACGACTCTTCTCGGCAAAAAGGACAATCCCAGCAGGCTCAACAGGCCCAATCACCGGCTCCTCTCCCGCCCGGCTCGGTCACTCTCAACGCCGATGAGCAAGAACAGATCGAGAAGGGGCATGTCAAGGCGACCGGCTACGTGGACATCGTGTCGGGGGACATCCGCATCTCGGCAGACAAAGTCGATTTCTGGAACGAGGAGATGCGAGTCGTCGCGGAAGGCAACGTCGTCTTTCAGCAGGGCAACCAAAAGATCGTTGGTGATCGGATGGAAGTCGATCTCGAGACCGGGACGGGCAGGTTCTACAACGCCTCCGGAAGCTCGGGCAACGATCTTTACTTCCAAGGTGATGTGGTGGAGAAGAAGTCGGACGATATCTACGTCGTGGAACGAGGAGCGTTCACGTCTTGCGCTCAGCCGACGCCTCGCTGGCGATTCACCTCGGGAAAGGCCATCATCCGTCGCGACCACCATGTTTCCCTCCACGGCGCGTTCCTTAAGGTGAAGTCGTTGCCGGTCTTCTATCTGCCGTATCTGTACTACCCGATCGATGAAAAAAACCGATCGACGGGCTTGCTGCTTCCCCAAATAGGAAACTCTAGCTTCAAGGGGTTCATGGTCAGCCAGGGTTTCTTCTGGGCCATCAGCCGCTCCCACGATGCGACCATCAACTTCGATTGGTTTTCCCAGAGTGGGGTGGGGCTAGGAACCGAGTACCGCTACCTGCTTTCTGGAGCGTCGCGGGGTCGCTTCGAGTCCTACTACATCGACGACAAGGTTTTAGAACAGAAGGAATGGCAGATCAGGGCGAACGTTAACCAGCGGCTTCCGGGCGACTTCTCGACGATTGCGCGCGTCGATTACTTCAGCTCCTTCGCCTTCCAGCAAACGTTCCAGGAGAGCTATAAAGATTTGACCCGCCGCTCGAAGCGAGCCACCGTGAACGTGGCTCGATCCTGGTCGGCTTACACCCTACGTTTCCTCTACGATCGCAATGAGACGTCTTTCACAGATAGAATTAGTTTCCGGGAGATACTTCCCCGCGTCGCTTTCCAGGGTAGGCAGACGAAGATCGGCCCGACACCGATCTTGTTCGGTTTTAGCACTTCCGCTTCTTCGTTTTCCCGAAGTGTGCGAGACGATCTGGTTGATTATCAACGCTACGACGTCCTGCCAACTATTTCCTACCCTTTCAATGTGTGGCCTTTCCTGACCGCGCGAACCTCGTTCATCACGCGCTTCACGCGCTACTCGCAGCAAACTAACTCGGCTGGAGAAGTGACCGGAGATGCTTTGGACCGAACTTACAGCGAGGTTCGTGTCGACGTAAGGGGACCGACTTTTTCTCGCATTTTCAATACCCCCGGGAACGGATATGCGGAAAAGTACAAGCACGTTATCGAGCCGCAGCTCATTTGGAGCTATCGCTCGCTGGTCGACAACTTCGGAGACATCCCCAAGTTCGACTCCAACGACTACGTTCCGGGTACCAACCAGTTTTCCTTTTCTCTCGTGAATCGATTTCTGGCCAAGCGCAAAATTGGCAAGAGCAACAAAGCAGTTCCCTACGAGTTTCTCACCTGGACGCTTGCACAGAGATACTTTCTCCAGGTCGATGCCAGCCTCTACGATCGCCAATTCAGTACGCCCTTTTTCACCGAGGACGGCGTTCCCAGCAGCTATTCCCCGATTACTTCGAAGCTACGCTTCCGTCCTACCGGCCGACTGGCCGCTTCCTGGAATTTCGAGTATGACGTCAATTTCAAGAGGATGCGCTCGATGAGCTTGGTCGGGAGTTACGGTGGTGGGTGGGGCAACGTCAGCGGCTCGCTGGCCCAAAGCGTACAACTTACTTCCGGCCGAGAGCGCCGGAACCTTCGCGGCGTTACCAGTTTGAACGTGACACGCACCGTTCGATTGCGCTTCGAGTCCGCCTACGACGTCGAGCGGGCCGAGCTGAACCTGGTCCGGGCGAGTGTCGACTACAACATTCAGTGTTGCGGCTTCATGGCGGAGTGGGCCCGATACCGTTTCGGTACGGTTCGGGACGAGAATCTCTTCCGGGTTGGCATCACGCTGGCCAACATCGGGTCGTTCGGCACCCAACTCGGCGGGCAATCGCGGATCCAATAGATGAAGGGCCTTATCCTGAGTGGCGGGACCGGGAGCCGGCTCCGACCGCTCACCCACACTAGAGCCAAGCAGCTCATGCCGGTGGCGAACAAGCCCATCCTTTTTTACGGCATCGAGGCTATCCGCGCCGCGGGGATCTCTGACATCGGCATCATCGTTGGAGAAACGGCGAATGAAATTAAGGAGGCGGTCGGCGACGGGTCGCGATGGGGAGCGAAGATCGGTCTTATTCCTCAGGAGGCTCCGCTAGGGCTCGCCCACGCGGTGCTGACCGCGGAGGAGTTTGTGGCGAAGGATCCGTTCGTGATGTATCTGGGGGACAATATTCTCGCGAATGGTATCGAGAGCTTGGTCGGAGAGTTCCGCGAGAAACGACCAACCGCTCAGATCTTGTTGGCGCGTGTCCCGCATCCCGAGCAGTTCGGAGTCGCGGAGCTCACAGATGGCCGAGTAACACGCCTACAGGAGAAACCCCAAAAACCCCGAAGCGATCTCGCCCTGGTAGGTGTGTACATGTTCAGCGCTCCCATCTTCGAAGCGGCGCGCGCAATCAGCCCGTCTCTTCGAAACGAGCTGGAGATCACCGATGCTATCCAGTACCTGATCGATCATGGCCATGAGGTGAGCCCCCATGTGGTCGACGGCTGGTGGAAGGACACCGGCAAGCGCGATGACATCTTGGAAGCGAATCGGTTGGTACTAGATAGCCTGGAACCAAGCGTGGCCGGTCGGGTGGATAGTGAGTCGCGTGTCGAAGGCAAGGTCGTGATCGACGCAGGCGCGGAGATCATCGGGAGTGTCGTGCGCGGGCCAGCGATCATCGGAGCAGGCTCACGAATCGAGCGCTCCTACGTCGGTCCCTTTACCTCGATACAAAACAACGTTCACATTAGAGCGAGTGAAGTCGAGCACAGCATTATCTTATCGGGCAGTGTCATCCTAGAGCTGGGCGGCCGTATGGTCGACAGCCTGGTGGGCTACAGCGTTCGCATCGAGCGCTCCCAGTCAACACCCAAGGCCCATCGTTTCATGTTGGGAGACAGTAGCCAGGTCGACGTTACATGACCCACATCCTCGTGACTGGTGGCGCGGGCTTCATTGGTAGTAACTTCATTCATTCTCTGACCCGAGCCCATCCGGATTGGCGCGTTACAAACCTTGATAAGCTTACTTACGCTGGGAACCTGGCGAACCTGGAAGGTTTGGAGGCGCATTCGGGTTACCGTTTCGTCAAGGGAGACATATGCGATCGCTCGGCGGTGGAGCCACTGGTTGCCGAGGCGGACATCATCGTTAACTTTGCTGCGGAGACTCATGTCGATCGCTCCATCCACGATGCTGGTCAGTTCATTCTCACGGATGTCTATGGCACTTTCGTTCTTTTGGAAGCAGTTCGCCTAGAGTCCAGGTCGCAGCTTTTCGTCCAGATTTCGACCGACGAGGTCTACGGGAGTATAGGCTCTGGATCTGCCCGCGAGGAGGATCCGCTGGCTCCGCGTAATCCTTATTCCGCGAGCAAGGCGGGAGCGGATCGCTTAGCCTACTCCTACTTCACGACATACGGGCTGCCGGTGATCGTCACTAGGGCGTCGAACAACTACGGTCCTCGCCAGTATCCGGAGAAAGTCATCCCGTTGTTCATCACGAACTCGATGGAGGGCGAGCCGCTGCCGCTCTACGGTGATGGGCTTCAGGTTCGCGACTGGCTACACGTGGAGGATCATTGCCGTGCTCTGGATCTCGTGATCGAGAAGGGGCAACCCGGCACGACTTATAATATCGGGGGCGGCACCGAGCTCAGCAACCTCGAGCTTACCGAGCGAATCTTGGAACTCGTGGGAAAGCCCAAGAGTCTGATAAAGCAGGTGGTCGACCGGCCCGGGCACGACCGTCGCTATAGCCTAGATACGACCCGGCTTCGCGGACTGGGCTTTAGGTCCAGTGTCGACTTCGACGAGGGGCTGGCCTCCACGGTAGAGTGGTACCGGTCGCACCAGGGGTGGTGGAAGGACATCAAGTCCGGTAGTCAGGAATACAAGCAGTTCTACCAAAAGCAATACGGTGAGGGCCGCAAGTAACGCCTCGCCTCGAGACACTTGTTCTCCCAGATCAGTAACGTCGGACCCTAGGAGGAACTTTGCGAGCTCTCATAACCGGTATCACCGGATTCGCCGGAAGTCATCTAGCCGAGTACATCCTTGCCGACCATCCGGACACCGAAGTCTACGGGATCATGAGATGGAGGAGTCGTACCGAGAACATCCAGGCCATCGAGGAGCGCATCGAGCTGATCGAGTGCGACCTTCGTGATGCTACTTCGGTGAAGACGCTGCTCGGTCGGGTGCGTCCCGACAAGGTCTTCCATTTAGCGGCGCAGAGCTACGTGCCGGCCTCTTGGAACGCCCCCGCAGAGTCGCTCACCACGAACGTCTTGGGCCAGCTGAACATCTTCGAGGCGATACGCGAACTCGAGATCGAACCTTGGATTCAGCTCGCCTGCTCGAGTGAGGAGTACGGGTTGGTTCATGAGGATGAGCTCCCTATTAAGGAGACCAATCCGCTGCGCCCTCTTTCGCCCTACGCGGTGAGCAAGATCGGGCAGGACTACTTGGGATACCAATACCACAAGAGCTTCGGCCTGAAAGTGGTGCGGACTCGAGGCTTCAATCATGACGGCCCGCGAAGAGGAGAGGTGTTCGTTTCCTCCAATTTCGCGAAACAGCTGATCGAGGTGGAAAAAGAGAAAAAGCCGGCGGTGCTTCATGTCGGGAACCTGGAGGCCCGTCGAGACTTTACCGACGTGCGGGACATCGTCCGTGGCTATTGGCTTGCGACCGAGTGCTGCGAAGCGGGAGAGGTCTATAACATCTGTAGCGGAAAGGCCTATTCCATCCAAGAGGTACTGGACCGACTCATCGAGTTGTCAGGCGTGAAGGTCAAAGTGGAAACCGACCCGGCGCGACTTCGCCCCTCCGACGTGCCCGTCTTGTTGGGGGACTACACCAAGTTCAAGACAGCCACCGGATGGGAGCCCAAGATACCCTACGAGAAGACGCTGGCCGATATGCTGGAGTATTGGCGAGAAACTATCCGATAGAAATGAAAGCCTTCGTTACCGGGGTGGCTGGATTCGCTGGCGGCCACCTCGCTCGCCACTTACTCGATCGGGACGACAAGGTCGCTGGGATACGTCAACCGGGCGACCGGAAGCCGGGAGAGGATTCTCCACCACCGGACGTGCCTGGCGTCCCTGACGTTGAAGTTCACGAGGCGGATATCCTGGACGCGACATCCTTGGCCCGGATCGTCTCCGACTTCAAGCCCGAGGCGATCTATCATCTAGCGGCTTTTTCCAATCCCGAAGGCTCTTGGGCCAACGCGCGCCGAGCGCTCGAGACGAACATCATCGGCAGCCACAACGTGCTCCAGGCGGCACTGGAAACCGGCATGCGCCCCCGGGTGTTGCTGGTGGGGTCAGCGCAACAATACGGGCTGGTTCCTGAGGGAGAGCAGCCTATCGGGGAGGATCGACCCCAACGTCCGCTCACGCCGTACGGCGTGAGCAAAACGGCTCAGGAGGTCCTGGGCCTGCGTTTCTTTCTCGCGGAGGAGCTTCCCGTTTTCCTGGTGCGCTCGTTCAACCATACCGGCCCAGGCCAGGAATCCTCCTATGTTTGCTCGAGCTTCGCACGCCAGGTGGCGGAGATCGAAGCCGGGCGTCGGGGCCCTACGAT
Source organism: Candidatus Marinacidobacterales bacterium (assembly GCA_965219415.1). GTDB lineage: Bacteria > Acidobacteriota > Vicinamibacteria > Marinacidobacterales > DATDRI01 > CBDCNP01. Next base: position 2,238,272 of record CBDCNP010000002.1, on the reverse strand, counting down.
TCGAGTCGGAAACTTGTCCGCCCGCCGAGACTTCAGCGATGTTCGTGATGTGGTTCGGGGTTACCGAGAAGTATTGGAACGAGGACAACCAGCTGCCCCCTACAACATCTGCCGCGGTGAGGCGTTCTCGATGGAGGAGATTCTCGCAACGCTTCGCGACCTAGCCGACACCAAAGTAACCGTGGAGGTGGACGCCGCTCGTTTCCACGCGGCCGATGCTCCGCTTGTGCTCGGCGACAACACCAAGCTACGTTCGGACGTGGGATGGAAACCGGAAACCGAGTTGAAACAGACGCTCGCAGACTTACTGAGCTACTGGCGGAAGAATCTTAGTTAGTAACTAAACGCGGGGCTACTGGTCGGAGCTGTCATTTCCTTCTTTTGGGTCGGGTGGCGCGGGCTTGGATGACGGAGCCTCTGGTGCCTCTGATGCCTGTGATGGACGTCGAGCCGATTCCTCCGATGATGACGAGTTGGCATCGGTGTGCGAGAAGCGACCCACCACGACACGGGCGGGACGCAGCAAGGCTCCCTTCAGCATATATCCCCGTTGTAGCTCCTTGAGTACGATGTTGCCCTGAGAATCGTCCTCGACCAGCTCAATAGCAGCGGCCTCACTGTGCGTCGGGTCGAAGGTTTGGCCACCCACGAAGATTTTCTCCAGGCCTTCTTCGCGGAGAAGCTGCACCAGGCGCGACCGAACCAAAATAATGCCTTCGAGGACCGCGTCCGAGTCGAAGTTGTTTTCAATGGAGTCGATGGCTCGATCCAGGTTATCGAGAACCTCAACGAAGCGGCCGATGAAATCGTTTGTCGACATCTCGAAACGACGCTTCTCGGCTTTGACGGCCCGTTCGCGAAGCTTCGCGGTGTCTTTCTTGAGGCCCCGGTACGCGTTCATGACCTGGGCGATCTGAGCGTCCTTCTCTTCCACCTTCTTTTGGAGGTCTCCCGCGGGAGCGGGCGGCGGTGCGGTTGGCGCTGGCGGTTCGGATTGGACTGGAAGGGTCTCGTCAGACCTAGCAGGCTCTAGCGGGACGAGCTCCTCGAGCTCTTCCACATCGCCAAGCTGCTCGATGAGCTCGATCGGCTCGTCAGATTGAGCAGGCTCAGACGGTACTGGGTCGGGCGCGTCGGGAGGTCCCTGCGCGCGGTCGTTCTCGCGGTCCTCGGTCAAGAGAAACAGCTCCTGGAAATGACTAGGAGAAACAAGGATATTGTAACCTACAATTTACGCAAGATCACGCACTTCAGGTAGTAGGTCTCCGGCATCGAGAGAAGCATGGGATGGTCGCGGGATTGTGTTCTTTTCTCGACCAAGACCATGCGCGCGCGCACGTCCGCGGCAGCCTCGGTGAGAATATTCAGGAAATCGTTCTCCGAGACATGATACGAGCACGTCGAGGTGATAAGGTGCCCACCAGGCCGTAAAAGCTTCATAGCACGTAAGTTAATGTCTTTGTACCCGCGCCTCGCTTTGACCACGGCGGCGCGGTTCTTGGCGAACGCCGGGGGGTCGAGCACGATAGTGTCGAAGACTTGCCCGTCGGCATGCAATTCGCGGAGGAGGTCGAAGACGTTGCCCTCCCGGGAGTGGATATTGTCAATCTGATTCATGGCCGCGTTCGCCCGGAGGCGCGCCAACGCCTCAGCAGAAGCATCGACCGCCGTCACCGTCTCACAGACGCGGGCAAGTTGAAGCGAGAATCCCCCGTCGTATGCGAAGAGGTCGAGGGCCCGGCCTTTGCCCCACCGAGCCGCTGCCTGGCGGTTCTCTCGCTGATCGAGAAAGAGTCCGGTCTTCTGGCCTCCCCAGAGGTCGGCCCGCAGGCGAATCCCCTCTTCCTGGACCACGACTTCTGAAGGAACTTCTCCGTAAAGCGTCCCCTTTGCGAGCGGGAGCCCCTCGAGCGCTCGGGTCTTTTGGTCGTTCCGCTCGATGATGCCGGACGGCTGTACCAGCTCGACCCAAAGCCGGACGAAGGTTTGTTTCAGCCGATCCGTACCGGCCGAGAGAGTTTGGACGGCCAGAGTCTCGCCGTATCGGTCAACCACGAGCGAGGGAATCCCATCGGCTTCACCATGCACCCATCGATACGCAGTGGTGGCCGGTGCGATTCCGCTTCTCAAGTCCAAGGCAGCGGTGAGTCTTCGCTTCCAAAAGTTGTCGTCGACCGGCTCCTGCTCGGTGGTGATGATTCGAAGGGCGATCTGCGATGACTCGCTGAAGAAGGCTTGACCCAGAAAGTCCTCTCGCGGTCCCCTCACTTCGACCACGTCCCCGGAAGCGACTCCCTCGCGATTCTGCACATCGGATTGGAAGATCCACAGATGGCCAGCGAGCACCCGCGCTCGCCCCCGCTTACTGACTTGGACCCGCATCACGGTTTGTTTCCAGGAAGGTTTTTTGCTGGAACAGGCGGCGTATTGTAGGATGAGGCGAGCAGAAATCCAAAGTCGTCACGTTCTTCCAGAGGAGCAATCATGAGTCATGAGATGGAGCGCCCGCTCTTCGAAGTCGATCCTGAGGTCGCCCAGGCTATCGATCAAGAGGTTCGCCGGCAGGCGGAAGGGCTGGAGCTCATCGCATCCGAGAACTTCACCAGCGAAGCGATTCTGGAAGCCACCGGTTCGGTATTCACCAACAAGTATGCCGAGGGGTATCCCGGCCGTCGTTATTACGGGGGCTGCGAGCACGTGGACGTCGTGGAGCGGTCAGCCATCGAGCGTGCGAAAGAGCTCTTCGGCGCCGAGCACGCCAACGTGCAACCGCACAGCGGGACTCAGGCTAATATGGCGGCATATCTCGCGGTCCTCGACTCGGGGGATACGTTCATGGGGATGAACCTTGCCCATGGCGGCCACTTGTCGCACGGCCATCCGCTCAATTTCTCCGGTCGGTTTTACAAGGTGGTGCCCTACGGGGTGCGCCAAGAAGATGAAAGACTCGATTACGAGGAAATGGAGCGCTTGGCAAAGGCCAACAATCCGAAGATGATCATGGTTGGTGCCAGCGCCTATCCCCGCGTCATCGATTTTGCGCGCATTCGAACCATAGCCGACGAGGTTGGGGCGGTGGTGGTGACCGATATGGCTCACACTAGCGGTTTGGTTGCCGGTGGGGCCCATCCGAGCCCCGTCGCGCACTCCGACTTCGTCACATCAACAACCCATAAGACGCTCCGCGGTCCACGGGGGGGATTCGTCCTCTCGAAGGAAAAGTTTGCGAAGGATCTGAACCGGATCACATTCCCGGGGATTCAAGGCGGTCCGTTGGTGCACGTGGTAGCCGGCAAGGCTATTTGTTTCAAAGAAGCCATGAGTTCGGAGTTCAAGTCCTACGCTCAGCAGGTCGTCGACAACGCGCGTGTCCTAGCGGCGACTCTAATCGCGGAGGACTTCCGTCTAGTGTCCGGTGGTACGGATAATCACCTAATCTTGATAGACGTCGGCGCCGCGGGCGTCACTGGAAAAGAAGCGGAGGCAGCCCTCGGCAAGGCAGGGATTACCGTCAACAAAAACGCGATTCCCTTCGACACTCGACCTCCGATGGTGGCGAGTGGCGTTCGGATCGGAACTCCCGCCATTACGACTCGGGGGATGAAGAACGAGGAAATGAAAGTCGTTGGAAAATGGATCGCCGAAGCTATCCGAGAGCGGGAGAATGAGACGGCTCTCGAGAGTATCGCGAAAAAAGTCAAGGACTTGACGGCGAGATTTCCACTGTACTCCCGCCGTCTTAGAGAGAGCTCAGTGCGGGCCAGTCAGGCCGCGACCTAGTGTCCTAGCATGGCCAACGGAGGAGAGCCCGACATCCCTGACATCAGCGACATCGAAATCGGTGCCGAGACGCCGCCGGCTCCTCGTGGTCTCAGCAGGCTCCAGCCGGAAGAGATCGAGCGACTCCTGGGGCCTGACGGGCCCTTGGCCGCCGAGCTGCCGGGGTTCGAGCACCGCCTGCCGCAAGTAGAAATGGCTATTGCCGTGGCCGATGCTTTCCGGGAGGGAGGCGAGGTTTTGGTGGAAGCCGGGACCGGAACCGGAAAAACCCTCGCCTATTTGATCCCGGCGGTACTCTCCGGTCAAAGGGTGGTCATCTCCACCGGCACCAAGAACCTTCAGGAGCAGCTGTACTACAAAGACTTGCCACTTCTCAGGAAGGCTTTGGGCGTTCCGTTCAAGGCGTGCCTCATGAAGGGGCGAGCCAACTACCTTTGTCTCAGTCGCTACGATCAGTTCGCGGTGCAGCCCAGCTTTCGAATGTTCGAAGAAGCCGAGCACTTCGATACGATGGCTCGCTGGGTTCCGATGACGAAGACTGGAGACCGCGCCGAGATCCCCGGATTCCCGGAAAGGGTCGAGTTCTGGGGTCGGCTCTCCGCAAAAAGCGAGAACTGCATCGGCAAAGAATGTCGCGACTTCGACAAGTGCTACGTCACGCGCCTCCGGCAACGGGCATCGGAGAGCGAAATCATCATCGTTAACCATCACCTTCTTTTTGCCGATCTCGTCGTTCGGGAGGGTTCTTACGGCGAAGTGTTGCCAGACTACGACTTCCTGGTGCTAGACGAGGCGCATCAAGTTGAAGACGTAGCCACACAATACTTCGGTGCCGTGGTGAGTAGCTTTCGCGTCGAAGAGCTCGCCCGCGATGCAACTGCGGCCTGGGAAGCCCGCTCGCCTCGTCAACGTCGTCCCCTGGAGCACATTCGTGTCCTGCGCCGGGTTGCACAAGAATTCTTCGAGGGCTACCGGATTTCGAAGGACCGCTATCGGATCGGAGGCGATTCCGAATCTCCTCGACAAACCCAGGCTTACGACGCACTTCGAGGTCATATCGAACGCTTGGCGGCCGACCTCAAGGGTATTCCCGAGCCCGATGAGGCTACGGTGGGTCTGGCGAGACGATCCGGGGAGCTCTTGTTCGACTTGGAACGAATTTTGGTCAGCTCGGAGGCGGAGTCGGTGTCGTGGTGTGAGGTGCGTGATCGGTCGGTAGTTCTCCGAGCCTCTCCCATCAACGTGAGTCAGCTGGTGAGCAAGACGCTCCTCGAGCGGAAGCGGAGCATCGTCATGACTTCGGCGACTCTATCGATCGAGGGCTCTCTCGACTATACGCGGGAGCGATTGGGAAGCCAACCGCGGGAGCAAAAAGTACTACGCTCTCCATTCGATTTCTCTCGGCAAACCGTTCTTTATATCCCGAACGGGATGCCGGCCCCGCGTCACCCCGAATTCCTGGTGCGAGTGGCGGAGGAGGTGCTCGCGTTGACCAAGGCGAGCCGCGGTAGGGCGTTCGTGCTCTTTACGAGTTTCGCGAACCTCCATGGGGTGGAGGGGTTGGTACGGGATCGCATCGAGTATCCGCTCTTGGTGCAAGGAGAAGCGCCGCGCGGGGAGCTCTTGGATCGATTTCGAGCCACGCCAGGCGCGGTCCTCCTCGCCACTTCCAGCTTTTGGGAAGGAGTCGATGTGGTCGGCGAGCAGTTATCTTGCGTGATCATCGACAAGCTTCCTTTCGCGGTGCCGGCCGACCCATTGGTGTCGGCGCGTATCGATTGGGTGGAGGATCGAGGGGGCAACGGCTTCCACGATTATCAAGTGCCGATGGCTATCTTGGGGCTCAAACAAGGACTGGGTCGGCTGATTCGTTCTCGCAGTGATCGTGGCGTGTTGGCAGTCCTCGACAGTCGTTTGCTGAGAATGGGCTACGGCCAACGTTTCTTGGCAAGTCTTCCTCCTTTTCCGCTGATCCACCGCCGAGAGGAAGTCATCGGCTTTTTTGGCTAGTGTACTAGGGGAGTAGACATTGGGTACAGCTCGCTACCAGGTTACTGTGGAGACCATGTTTTCCGCGTCTCACCAACTCCGAGGCTACAAGGGACCCATCGAGCCGCTGCATGGGCACAACTTCAGGGTCGAAGCTTGTGTCGCAGCGCGAGAGTTAGACAAACTGGGGCTCGGGATGGATTTCCTGGAGCTGGAGCAGGAATTGAAGGAGGTCCTCGCCCCGTACGACCATCGACACTTGAACGAATTGGCTCCCTTCGATGACATGAATCCCACGACCGAGAACATGGCGCGATGGTTCTACGAGAAACTAGAGGAAAGGTTGGCCCCGCGGGGCCTCGTCGTCAGGCGCATCAGAGTCTGGGAAGCGCCGACGTACAGCGCCTCCTACGAGCGCGATTGAACCGCCGTTAGGTTGAGCTGGACTTGTCCCGCCGAAGCCTTAGCGAGGCACGCTGGCGAAGGCGGATGCGTTCCTCGCGACTGAGACGTATAATCGAGTTTCGGGTTACAAGGGAGGAACCATGATGGCGTCTGGGAAATCATTGCTGCGCCTTCTCGCTCTTCTATCGATTGCCACCCTACTGGCGGCGGGAGCCGATGCCCAGACCGGATCGGTTCGCGGGCAGATCGTCGACGAGAATGAACAGCCAGTGGGTGGAGTCGAGATCGTCTTCCAGTTTTTGGGAGGAGTGAACCGTCAGCACACCGCGACCTCCGGCGATGATGGCGACTTCATTCGGGCCGGCTTACCCACCGGGCGCTACCAGCTCACCTTCACCAAGAGTGGACACCAGTCGTATCAATATGAGCTCAAGGTTCTCACGGGACCCCCGACGCAGTTGGGGAAAGTGGTTCTGCCGGCCTTGTCCGAAGGCGCACGTTCCAACCTCGAGGAGCAGACGCTGAACGCGACGATGGCGCCACTCTTTAAGGAAGGTGTCGCCGCAATGACCGCGAAGGACTATGCTGCGGCCATTGCGGCATTCGAAAAAGTCCTCGAGATCGATCCGGAGAAGGCGGAGGCAATCTACAATCTGGGGGTCGCGCACGAAAACCTCGGGCAGATGGATCAGGCCGTGACTTTTTACGGGAAGGCGGTCGAGCTCCAAACATCAGCGGTCGAACCCTATCTGGCGCTCGCTACCATCTACACCGCGAATCAGCAGTGGCCCGAAGCCATGGCGATGCTCCAGGAAGCGGAGGCGCTTCAGCCGGGCGATGTTGACACGGTTTTCGACCTTGGTGCGGTAGCGATGAACGCTGGAGACATCCCCGCGGCGGAGGCGGCGTTTCTGAGGGTGATCGAGCTCGACGACGCCCACGCGCTCGGCCATTATCAACTGGGAATGGTATACGTCAACCAGGGCAAGAGCGGGGAAGCGGTCGCTCATCTGGAAAAGTATCTCGAGTTGCAACCTGATGGTCCGCAAGCGGCCACCGCAACGGGACTCCTCGACTATCTCAAAAAGAATTGAGCTTCCCTGAGCTGATGCCGACGGAACTGGCCAGCCGCATTGTCACCGTCCGTCAGAGAATCGAAGAGGCGGTGTCGCGGTCGGGGCGTGAGCCAGACTCCGTTCGGCTCGTCGCGGTATCGAAGTTCCGATCCGCCGAAGAGGTTCTAGAAGCGGTCGCGGCCGGGGTGGTCGACATTGGCGAGAATCGCGTCCAGGAAGCAGAGGGCAAGCAAGGGCTCGTTGTCGGATCTGACTTGCAATGGCACCTCGTGGGACGTCTGCAGAGCAACAAGGTAAAAAAAGCGATTCAGGTCTTTGATCTCATTCATTCGATTGACTCGGTGGAGCTGGCTCGACGCGTGGACCGTTTGTGCGGGGAACAGAACCGGATACAGCGGGTGCTGATCCAAGTTCAATTGGCCGAGGAGGAAAGCAAAGTCGGCCTGCCCGTTCCTCAGCTGTTCGAGGATCTCCCACGGATGGTCGAGCTCGAAAACCTTCGATTAGAAGGGATGATGGTGCTACCCCCTTACCTGGACGATTCCGGAGAAGTGCGGCCTTATTTTAGGCAACTACGAGAGCTTCGTGATGAGGCTTGCGCCAGGGGTTTGGTGGGCGGGGCCTTCAAGGAGCTGTCGATGGGGATGAGCCACGACTACCAGGTCGCGGTGGAGGAAGGTGCCACGCTCGTGCGAGTGGGGACAGCCTTGTTTGGTGAAAGACCGGTGAAAGGCCCCGCAGTAGGGCCAACGTTCGCGGAAGGGTCCACAAGAGCCCGGGAGGATGGGAGATGAAGCTCACGCCCTTGGATATCCAGAGGCATAGCTTTCAGACGCGTTTTCGTGGAGTCGACGCCGATGAAGTCAAGACGTTCCTGAACATGGGTTGCCGAAGAAATGGAACAGCTCCGCGCTGAGAATGAAAAGACGGCGGAAGAAACGAGGAGATTGTCCGCGCTGCTGAGCGAGCATCACGAGCGCGAGCAAATATTGAAGAACACGCTCGTCGCGGCCCAGCGGACCTCGGAGGAGCTGAAAGAGAATGCGAAGAAACAATCACAAATGCTACCGCGGGAAGCGGAGTTGGCAGCCGATCGTCTGATCGAAGCCGCTCAGGTGAAGGCCCACGACATCGAAAAAGATATCCTGGAGCTCCGGATCCAGAAGCGACAAGTGCAGAACTCGATCTTGGCGACCATCGCCAACCTACGCAACCTGATCAAACTGATGGAGGAAAGTGAGATCGAGCAGGACAAGCTGTCTTTTCTTAGGCGACGCGGCACCGACCAAGGAAAAGCCGAGTCTTCCTAACGCCTCCAAATTAGAACCGGAGACTGTAGTGGCCGCGTTCTCAGACGCGCGTGAAGGTGCGCTCATTCGCGTCCGGGTTACCCCTCGCAGTGGCCGCCAAGAATTGACCTATGACGAGCAAGAGGAGATCCGTGTACGCCTCAAGTCACCTCCGTTAAGGGGACAGGCCAATCAAGAGCTCGTCAAGTTCCTCGCCCGTTCCCTCGGCGTCGGAAAAAGGGACGTGGAGATCGTCTCCGGTTCGAGCTCTCGGCGGAAAACGGTTCGGGTGCGAAGGTTGAGCGCCGCCCAGGCGCAGGACCGGCTCATGAGCCTGATGAGGAAGGCGAGGCCGGTAAGGTCGTGAAATCGGGCAGGCTCGCCGCGGAGGGGAGCCGGATGCTTCGCGAGACGCCGGACAAACTTCGCGGGGCTGGTGGGCTTGTCTGGCGGAGCCGTGCGACGCGCTAGAACAAGACGCTCTCCGCCACCTCGGTCACATCCCAAGTGTACATTTTGCCTGGCAGCCACTCCACGCTCAGTTCGTAGTTGATCTGTATCCGCGTGAAGGTGGGCTTGCGCTCGACATGGATCTGTTGATGAGTAACGGGCAGCCCCAACGAAGCGGCCTTCTCCGTCAGGCCGTTCCGGATGGTTTCGGGTTTCTTTCTTGCCGAGAACTTCGCCTCTTCAATAATCGCGTCCTTGAACTCGTACTGTGCGAAGAGCACCGGTGCGAACTGGACGCCAACGTAGACTGCGAAGGCGATCACCGCCAGTGTTAGGATCGACCCGATCCGGGTCTCTCCCCTTACGCTCGCGAACCTATTCATGACACCTCCTACCAACTCTTTCTACCGGACCAGATGGAAGAACCGGTTCCATCGGGTGTTGCCGAAGAAGTGGATCGCGACAGAGCCCAACTCCTTGAGTCGTTCCATCAGCCCCGTCGCCAAGTAAGCCTCCTTGGGTGCTCTATAAGACCAATATACGATAAGTGCCCGGCCTTTCACCAGCTCGCGGGGAAGCGTTCCCCAGAAGCGGCTGTCGTGGCTGTTGTCCCGGTTATCGCCCATCACGAAGTATTGACCGTCGGGTACCACCAACTCCGGCATGTTGTCGCGGCGGAAGTCGTAGAATACCTCCTTATTGCCGTCCCCGGGAGGCTCGGCGAAAAAGGCGTAGTCCTCCTCCAGTGGTTCCCCGTTGATATGGACCCTCTTGTTCTCGATGCGGATGGCATCGCCGGGAAGTCCGATAACCCGCTTGATGAAGTCTCGTTCCGGTTCCATGGGAAATTTGAAGACCACCACGTCTCCTCGGCGAACGTCTCGGATCGGCAAGATCTCGTCCTCCAATGGAGCCGCCACCGGCGCGTAGAGCATCTTGTTGACGAGAAGATGGTCGCCGATCAAGAGGTTTTGTTCCATCGAGCCGGTAGGGATTTTGAAGGCCTGGACCACAAAGGTGCGAATGAAGAGCGCCAGGATGACGGCGACACATATTGACTCGAAGTATTCGCGCAGGGTCGACTTGGCGGGACCGGAACCGTTCTCGGCCTTTCTGTCAGGCCCATCGTTCCTGTAAGGGCCACGGCCGGTCATTACGTGCTTGGTCGCCATGTTAGGAAGCCTCCGCGTTGAGAACGGCGAGAAACGCCTCTTTTGGAATGTCGATCCGGTCCAACGTCCTTCACTCTTCGCTTGCCTTCCTTTTGCCTCTCCCGCAGCGAGCTTGGATTCATGAGTCGGGTTGAATCTCTCTAAACTATTGAAAATACCAGACCAAGTCGGGCTTCGTCAACGGGGGTCAACGAAGCGGCAGGGTCGTCTGCTTGACGAGTCTTGCCATTTCTCGCACCGCATCCTCGAAGCCGATTACCAGAGAGCGCGCCACAAGGTGATAGCCCACGGTGATGCGTTTCAGCCCTTGAAGGCCCACGAGCGGGGGTATGCTGCGCAGGGGAGAGGCCGTTACCAACTGAGACCTCCAGACCGAACTTGTCCGCCAGTCGAGCCCCGTCGGAAATCCGCTGCAGTTGCTGGGCAACCGTATCGTCGCCTTGCGCGCCAACGAGGGTCTCGGTTGAAAGCTCCACGCCATCGGCATCGATCCGATGGGCTTCTCGAATCTGGTCTGGGTCCGGCTCGATGAAGACACTACATCGGATTGAGCCCTCGCGAAGCATCCTTGTGAGCTGACGCAGCTGGGAGCTGTTGAGAATGACGTCGACTCCCATGGGGCCACCGACTTCCTCGATCCGCTCGGGGACGAAAGTCACTCGGTCGGGCTTGACAGTGAGGGCGACACGGGTCAACTCCTGGCTGGGAGCGGCCACCAGATTGAGCTCCGTTTTGACAGTCTCGCGGAGCAGCGTCACATCGCGCTCCTGAATGTGCCGGCGGTCGCCGCGCAAATGCACGTTGATCGCATCCGCGCCGGCTTGCTCGGCGAGAAACGCGGCCATGACCGGATCGGGATTTTTGGCCTTGCGCGACTCACGCAGAAAAGCGACGGCGTTTAAGGTTACACCAAGCTCTTTCATCATTCTGCCAAGCTGCGTCGGGTGGCTTCTGCAATAGATGCGGAAAGGGCCCGAATCTCTCCTTCGTCGGGCCCCTCCATCATGATGCGAAGTAGGGGTTCGGTTCCCGAAAAACGTACCAGGAGCCGGCCACGCCCCGCCATCTGACGTTCCGCCTCTTCCATCGCATGGGCGATTTCTGGCACTTGCTGGATGTCACACTTTTTTCTGACTGGGACGTTGACGAGAACTTGTGGGAACGGCTTGAGGTACGCAAGCTCCTTCAACGGCTCCGCCGAACTGGCTACGACCCGCAAGACCTGGAGGAGTGTCAGCAGGCCGTCACCGGTGGGCGAGTAGTCCGAAAAGATGACGTGGCCGGACTGCTCTCCACCGAGTCCCAGCCCGCGTCTCTCCATCTCCTCCGCGACGTATTTGTCGCCCACCTTCGTCCGAAAGAGGTCGATCTCTTCCGACCCTAAGGCTTGCTCCAAGGCTAGGTTGCTCATGACCGTTGCTACGATACCAGGACCGGGGAGTCTTTGCTCGGCTTTCATGCGCCGCGCACACATAAGAAGAATCGCATCTCCGTTGATCAACTGGCCTTCGCCGTCCACCAGCAGCAGCCGATCCCCGTCACCGTCCAGGGCGGCGCCGAAGTCGCAGCGGGACTCCACAACCCGGCGTGCGAGCTCGTCCGGGTGCGTCGAGCCGCAGGCGTCGTTGATGTTCCGTCCATCGGGGCTTACTCCGACGGGCACGAAACCGATTCCGAGCTCCCCGAGGAGACGAGGTCCCACCTGATAAGTTGCTCCGTTGGCGCAGTCGAGCCCGATCTTGAGCGACGAAAAGCCCATTTCCGAAGGAACACTGGACTTTAGGTGCCGTAGGTACTCGTCTTGAAGCGTTGGGTCCGGTGCGGGAAGGGCCCTTTCCTCGAACGCGTGGTCGTCGGCGTCCGCGGCGACCTCTTTCGAGATGGTGCTCTCCAGATCTTCGCTCACCTTCTTTCCGTCGGTTGAGAAAATCTTCACACCGTTGTCGGGGAAGGGGTTGTGCGAAGCGGAAATCACGACTCCTGCCGCAAAACCCAAGCGGCGCGTGAGGTGCGCTACCCCTGGGGTCGGGATGACACCGGCCGAGATGGCCTCGCTGCCACCTGCCGAGATACCTGCTGCGAGCCAGGACTCGATGGTGCTCCCCGAGCTCCGTGTGTCACGCCCGATGAGCACGCGGGGAACGTCGTGCGAGCTCAGGTTTCGAGCTAGGGCGCGGCCAACGCGGTAAACCGTCGTGGCATCGAGCGGGGGAACCCCCGTTTCGCCTCGAATACCGTCGGTGCCGAAGAGATTCTTCATTCGCTTCCCGACTCGGACAAGCAGGCTTCCACTTCTTCAGGAACGACGTTCACGATCTCGATGTCGGCGGCGCCCTGGAGACGCACTTCGATCTGGGGGGCAAGTGGATGACTTCCGGGATCCAAACCCTCCACGTTCACCCGCGCGTCGAGATGTTCGACGCGAAGCTTCTCAACCACACTTCGAGGGCCGCCTACCACGACGGTAAGCGATGCGGGGGTCAGCGTGACCTTGGGGGAGGACGGGCTTGCACTAACCGGCACCGGGCCCAGCTCTCGTTCGATTCTCTCTTCCTGAACTTCGAGCGTCACCTCCACGGTATTCCCTTCGGGAAGTCTCACGAACGGGTCATCAAAGAGGACTCGGAGCGACTGCGAGTAGGTTTCGCGGAGTCCTTCCGCAGAGATGGGCTCGGTGGCGACTTGTTCTAGGTTCGCGAGCCGTGAGGTGGGTCCGCTGACCACAACCTCGAGTGGCTCGAGATCGATGGCGGCCAGCACGAAGCCAGTGGCGGGCTTCCCGACGACTCTTGGCACCGCCCGAACACTACGCTGAGATACCGGCTCGACCGTCAGGTTGACGGAAGCTGGAGTGACTCTCATTACTCGAACGCCGTAGGGCGTGTCCACCTGACCCGGCGTGAGGTAAAAGGTGTTGTCTCCTGGGATAGCGTCCGTCAGGTCCATCGCCGCCTGAATTTCCTGAGGCGAGAGTCCTCTCAGGAACTCGGACGAGCCACGCAATCGCACGTCGACTTGCTGAGCGGACTCCGCGATCACTTCGAGTCCTTCCGGAACGTTCTGAAACTCGAGAGGAATCGAAAGCACGATCTCGGTGCCTCTCTCGCCGGCCACGATGTACCACAGGGAGACTCCCAAAATGAGCGAGATCACCTTGAGCCCCGAGTTTTCGAAAATCCACGACCTCATACCGCCGAACCTTCCCGGACGCCCGCCTTCACGTCTTGCGATCGCTTGGCTCGACTGGTCCCGAGCGCCCGGCTGAGCTTCGCGCGCAGAGTCTCGCCGTCCACACCGCGCAGGATATTTCCATCTTCCAGGTAGCTCACCGCACCCGTTTCTTCCGAGACGACGATGGCAACCGCGTCGGTATCCTCGGTAATGCCGATCGCCGCACGGTGGCGGGTTCCGAGCTCCTTCGATAATTGCGGGTTGATGGAAAGCGGCAGGAAGCACGCGGCGGCGGCGACCCGGTTGCCTTGCACGATCACGGCGCCGTCGTGTAGCGGCGTCTTGGGATTGAAAATGGAGAGTAGCAGATCGTAGGTGAGTATCGCGTCGAGAATGATGCCGCCCTCGATGTAACTCCGGAGGCCAATATCTCGCTCGATGACGATGATCGCACCCGTCTTGCGCCTCGCCAAAGTGGTCATGGCGAGCACCACTTCGTCGACCGTCTCGCTCGTGTGCGGTTGGCTAAGAAGGCGAAACAACGGGGCTTTGCCCAGCTGCGCAAGCGCCTTACGGAGCTCGGCCTGGTAGAGCACGATGATGGCGAATCCGACGTAGGCGAGACTATTGCGCAGCAACCAATTGACGGTCTCGAGCCTCGCCCAGCGGGAGACGAAGAACAACGTCACAACGATGAGCGTCCCCACCACCATCTGGAAGGCGCGGCTACCGCGAATGAGTTGCAACAGCTTATAGATGAGGAAGCTGACAAGAGCGATGTCGATGGCATCCACCCAGGAGAACTCGGTCACCCGGACGAACGACTCGAGGTAACTTTCCAGCTCGTTCACGCCGATGCCGCTCCCGCCTCGTTCAAGATAGCGTCGGTTAGCGTGGCAACGTGAATCATTTCTGGAACGTCGTGGACGCGTACCACGTGCGCGCCCCGGAGTATAGAAGCGGCAACGGAAGCTGACGTTCCGTAAAGCCTTTCCTCGGCCGGAATGTCGAGAAGCCGGCCGATGAAGCTCTTGCGCGACGTACCAATCAAGATCGGCTTTCCGAGGGTCGACAACGATTCCAGACGATTGATCAGTTGTAGATTGTGCTCCAACGACTTGCCGAAGCCGATCCCGGGGTCGACTAGTATCGAATCCGGTGCTACCCCCGCGGCTTCAGCTCGGCTCGACGCCTCGGCGAGGAAATCACGCACCTCGGAAACAACATCTTCATAGGTTGGGTTTTTCTGCATCGTCCGGGGCGTACCCTTCATGTGCATCAAGATCAAACCGGCTTCGGCCCTCGCCGTCATTTCCGCGACCCTCGGGTCGCCGGTCAGAGCAGAGGTGTCGTTGATGATTTCGACTCCTTGCTCGAGCGCCCACTTCGCCACCTCGGCCTTGGCGGTGTCGGCGGAAAGTAGGACGTCAGTTTGCCGTCGCAACGCGGTGATCACCGGAGCCACTCGTTCTAGCTCCTCTTCCGTCGAGACCGGGGAAGCTCCGGGCCGCGTGGATTCCCCGCCGATGTCGATGATGTCCGCCCCACACCGGGCCATTTCCAACCCGCAGGCAATGGCCTTTTCGGCGTCCAAGAAAAGGCCGCCGTCGGAAAAGGAGTCCGGCGTCACGTTGATGACACCCATCACGCGGGTTCGAGGGCCCAGCGAGAGCGTCCTTCCTCGTGCCCGGAATGTGTGGATGGACCGCGCGGCGAGAGGGACCGTCAACGTCGACTCGTTCGAACAAAAAGAGCCAAGGCCACCGGGGACTTAGCTCTGCGGAATGCTCTTTGGCGCCGGCAGGATGGGCGGTGTGAGCGGGGCTTTCTCCTCGTCTTTGGTCTCGGGCTTCTTCTCGGTAGCGGCTAGCGTGGGCGCGGGCGGTCGCTCCTTGAGGGGGATCCCCTCGAGCACCATCTTCACTTCCTCTGCATCCAGAACCTCACGCACCAGCAGCGTCTCCGCCACGCGCTGCAATAGGTCGCGGTTGGTGGTCAGAAGCCCCTTGGCGCGTTCGTAGTTTCGCTCGGTAATGGATTTCACTTCTCCGTCGATCCTGATGGCGGTGTCTTCGCCGTAGTCTCTCTGGTGGACGATGTCTCGCCCGAGGAAAACCTGCTCTTCTTGCCGTCCGAAGGTCATCGGCCCGAGGTTATCGCTCATGCCCCACTCACAGACCATCTTGCGAGCCAATTCGGTGGCTTTCTCGAGATCGTCGCGAGCCCCGCTGGTGACTTGGTTCAGAAAGAGCTGCTCGGCAATGCGGCCTCCCATTTTGACCGCGATCATCGCTTCCACGTACACCTTGCTGTGACTGTACCGCTCGGACTCGGGGAGGAGCTGCGTGACTCCGAGGGCCATGCCGCGCGGGATGATGGTCACCTTGTGAATGGGGTCGGCGTCGGGGAGAAGCGCCGCCACCAACGCGTGGCCTGCTTCGTGGTAGGCGGTGGTCTTCTTTTCCTCCTCGCTCATGATCATGGACCGCCGTTCGGCACCCATGAGCACTTTGTCCTTGGAGTTTTCGAAGTCCTGCATGCCGACCGCCTTCATCCCGTACCGGGCCGCGTTCAGGGCAGCTTCGTTCACGAGGTTCGCCAGATCGGCGCCCGAGAAACCAGGCGTTCCCCTGGCGAGTATGCTTAGGTCGACATCGGAGGCCAGTGGAATCCGGTTGGTGTGCACTTTCAAAATGCCTTCCCGTCCCTTGACGTCGGGAAGCGAGACCACCACCCGGCGGTCGAAACGGCCGGGCCTCAGTAGCGCCGGATCTAATACGTCCGGCCGGTTAGTGGCCGCGATCAAGATGACGCCTTCGTTGGACTCGAAGCCGTCCATCTCCACCAGCAGCTGGTTCAGAGTCTGTTCGCGCTCATCGTGTCCGCCGCCCAACCCAGCGCCACGGTGGCGTCCCACCGCGTCGATCTCATCAATGAAGACGATGCAGGGAGCGTTCTTCTTCCCTTGCTCGAAGAGGTCGCGCACACGACTGGCACCAACTCCAACAAACATTTCGACGAAGTCGGACCCGCTGATCGAGAAAAACGGTACGTTGGCCTCGCCCGAGATGGCGCGCGCCAGCAGCGTCTTACCGGTCCCCGGCGGCCCCATAAGCAGCACACCCTTGGGGATTCGTCCACCGAGCTTCTGGAACTTCTGTGGTTCTCTCAGAAAGTCGATGATTTCCTGAAGCTCTTCCTTCGCTTCGTCGACTCCCGCCACGTCTTTGAACGTGACTTTTTTCTGTTGACTGCCGCTGAGCTTCGCCTTGCTCTTTCCGAACGACAGAGCTCGATTACCCGAGCCTTGCATTTGCCGCATGAAGAAGACCAAGAAAGCGATCATGATGATGATGGGCGTCCAGTTGATGAGATGTGCCCAGACGGAAGAGCCATTCGCATCTCGAGCGCTTACTTCGACGCCTTGTGCCAGTAGCTTGTCTACTAGGGACTCGTACTGCGGGGGTGCGAAGGTTCGGAAGGCGTTGCCGTTGTTCAACGTTCCTACGATTTGGCTGCCCGCCGAGCTTCCGGTGATCGTTACCTCGGCGACATTCCCTCGATCCACATACTCCATGAAATCGCTGAAGGTATACTGCTCCTCTTTCTGTTGGATGCGAGACGATACGCTCCAGAAGAGCATAATGAGCAAAGCGGCCACCATCCAGAACATCAAGTTCTTCATGGTCGAGTTCAACATTTGCCTCCGAGATTCTAGGTCTTCTATGGAGCTTCTATTCGGTCTTCTTTCGGTCGAGCGTTCCGAGGTACGGAAGTCCCCGATACTGCTCCTCGCTGTCCAGGCCGTAACCGACTACGAAGCGGTCCTCTACAACTTTGAAACATGCATAGTCGACGGCGCAGTCAACCTTGCGCTGATCTTCCCTATCGATGAGTGCGGCGACTTTCAGCGAACGCGGTTGCCAGTCTTCTTGGATGTGTCCCACGATGAAATTCATCGTGACGCCGGTATCGACTACGTCTTGGAGCAATAGGATCTCTCGGGCGCGAAAATCTGTCTCCGGGCTAAACGCGATGTCGATCCGTTGATCCTTGGCTCGCCCCACCTTGAGAAAGTCGCAAGTAAGCGGTCGATCGATGGCCCGAATGAGGTCTGCCATGAAGACGATGGTGCCCTTCAGTATTCCCACCATCGCGAGGTCCGAGCCGTCATAGTCGGCCGTGATGCGCCGTCCGACGTCTAGAATGCGCCGTTGGATCTCCTCCTGACTAAAAAGGACTTTAGGTTTGACGAATTCACTCATGCCGTCGACCAACTCAACTGAAGCACCCGGCCAGCCCCCCGATCCACTCGAGATGCCTCGGAGACTCCATGCCCGACTACCCACAAAATCTCCTGGCCGGAACGCCGTTCCCCGCGAACGACAAGCGGGATGAACCGGCGCCTTTCTCGGTCCACCCGGCGCTCCATGAGATAGCGTGCTACCGATTTGGAGCCTGGTGCCCCGAGAGGACGAAACCGGTCCCCCGGCAACGGACTCCGCACGCTTAGCGTTTCCAGCAGGTCCAGCGGTCCGTTTACCTCCTCGAGCGCCACCTTGACCGTTTCCCCCGCTGCCGGCGGAAGAGACGTGGCATCCGCCTCTATCGCGCGAATGGCTCCGCCCGCTTCTGGGATTCGGAGCTCCCCGGGCACGGTCAGGGCATACTCATAGCCATTATAGCCCTTTGCTTCCGAATGACTAAGAGCGGCAGGCTCGAACCAGATAGTGTCGAAGGAACGCCCACAATCGAGTCCAGGCAGGCTCAATCGGCGGCCGCTCTTGCCGGGGGAGGTGAGCTCGAGCACGTCCT
Organism: Candidatus Marinacidobacterales bacterium; assembly: GCA_965219415.1. Classification (GTDB taxonomy): domain Bacteria; phylum Acidobacteriota; class Vicinamibacteria; order Marinacidobacterales; family DATDRI01; genus CBDCNP01. The sequence goes on along the minus strand of CBDCNP010000002.1, from coordinate 2,220,125 downwards.
CGATGTGGCGGGAGGTGATGGCACGCAACTCTCCGCGAGTGCTCCGAATGGCTCCCCGGACGACTCGACGGCGCAGGGCGGGGTGCAGTCGTTCGAGCGTCTCGACCGACAGCGAGATACGGGTCCCATGAGGCCCGGAGCCCTCGGTTAGAGAGGAGAGCGTTCGCGCCGCCTCGCGCTCCATCCAATCCTCGTCGTCTTGTAGAAGTTCTGCCGTCCGGGCTAGGGTTTCGGTTACATTCGGGTTGTGGTGGCGCGCCAAAAAAGGCAGGGTTTCGTTCCGGACACGGTTGCGGGGGATCGATGAGTCTAAGTTGGTACGGTCCAGCCGGTAAGCGATTTCCTTCGCATCAAGAAACGCGATCACTTCGGAGCGTGTCACCCCGAGCATCGGACGAACAAGGCGGGCAAGGCGGGCCTGGGACGAGGGTGCGAATGAAGTCGGCAAAGAGGTGACCGGGCGGATCGCGGCCAACCCGGTTGTTCCCGATCCCCGCAGCAACCGCAGCAGGAATGTTTCGGCCTGGTCGTTTCGGGTATGGCCCACGGCGATCCCGGCGCAATCCCAGCTTTGGGCCGTCTCGCCCAAGAAGCGATAGCGACTGATTCGGGCTTGTTCCTCGAGAGAAAACCCGTTGCGTTTGGCTTCACCAGCGACATCGATCGAATGTGACGCGAACGGCAACCCTAATCGCGTCGCCAATTCCGCGCAAAACGTTTCATCGTTGTTCCCGTCTTCGCGTAATTGATGATTGAGGTGTGCCAAACGCAGCTCGAACCCCTCGGTAGCGGCCAACTCGACCAGCGCGTGAGTAAGGGCGACGGAATCCGGTCCACCGGAGACTGCGATGAGCACGCGTTCTCCGGAGCGGATCATTCCGAACCGCCGGAGTGAGCGATGTACCTTCTTGACGAGCATTCGATAACCCCGCCGCGGCCAGGGTGTGACCGAGGTACTTTTCGAGCCGCTTGCTTGGGAGCCTTGGTAAATTCCTCTAAACATTGTATTTTAATGGTGTTCACTAGAAATTGTCAAGAAATCCGCCAAGGAGGAGCTGGGGTTGAACTGTTCCGTCTGCGAGATCTCCGATGAGGAGAAATCTCTTCGGAAGTGTGCGATCTGCTTCAAGTACTTCTGCGACGATTGCGGAGTTGATCGCAGCGGGCGCTGGTTTTGCACGACCAACTGTGCGGACTATTTTTTTACGGGGACGAAGACGAAGATGATTGAGGACGGTTCTGATCGGCGCTTAGCGCCCCCGCCTAGCTCTCACTCGAACCACCCGGCGATCCCCGACCTTCTCGATCGAGAAAAACATACCCTCCACCGCTAGCTCTTCTCCCTCGACGGGAATGCGGCCCAGTCGGGTTAAGATGAGTCCGGCGAGAGTGTTGTAGTCGGGTCGCTCCGGCAAAGTCAATCCTAGGGCATCGTTCAGATCCTTGACGGAGATAGAGCCCTCCAAGGAGTAGCTGCCGTCGGGGAGGGCGCGGATCGGCGGCGCCTCTTCTTCTTGCTCGTCGCTCAGCTCCCCCACGATTTCTTCCAGCAGATCTTCGAGGGTCACCATGCCTTCCACACCGCCGTGCTCGTCGACGACCAACGCCAAGTGAACCCGGTGCTTCTGCATCTGTTCGAGTGCCTGCTCCGCCTTCGCCCGGTCAGGCAAGAAGTAGGGCTTTCGGAGCACGTCCGCTAGTTTGAAGGGGACCTTCTTGCCCCAATGGGCGATCAGGTCTTTTGAGTAGACGAGACCCTCGATGGTGTCGAGCGTGTTGCGGTAAACCGGTATGCGTGAGAGGTGGTGTTTCTGAATGAGGGCAACGATTTCCTCGAGCGTTGAGTTGACCTCGACGGCCACGATCTCGGTCCGCGGCACCATGACCTCAGAGACTCGTGTCTCGCCCAGCTCGAAAACCCTTCGAAGCATTTGACGCTTGCCTCCCGGTTCCTCGCCGGTCTCCCCTCCCGTCTGTATGAGGGCCTTGAGCTCCTCGAGAGTCATCTCGTGCCGGAGAGGACGCGGTGGTTCTCCGATCAAACGCAGAAAGCCCATCGAAATCAGGGTCAGCAGTTTGACGATGGGTCCCAAGAGCTTGATGAAGAAGACGATGGGTCGAATAACGACAAACGACCAGCCTTCCGCGTGGCGCGCCGCCACGCTCTTTGGGATCATCTCGCCGAAGACGAGGAGGAGAGCGGTCAGGAGGAACGTCGCGATGGTGAGTGCCGCCGCCTTTTCCTCGGGGTTCGTTGCTTGAGTCGTGACCACATAGGTGACGAGTGCCGCGGCAGCGGTATTCACGAAAACGTTTCCGGTAAGAATGGTGCCCAAGACTTTCTCCGGGTAGCTCAGAACCTCTCGGATGGTTGTTGCTATACGCCCGTGCCGCTCCTCCAGGTGTCGCAACCGATACCAGTTGAGGGACATGAGGGCGGTCTCGGAGCCGGAGAAGAAGGCAGAGCAAACAAGAATGAGAACTAGGCCGAGTATCGCGGCAAAGAGCATGTGATGTGGCGCTTCTGAAACAAGCCTATCATGCCTAATGGGCTATTCGAGCGGAGGGCGCTTTACGATCTTCCCACCCTTCATCACGAAGGCCACGTCCTGCAAGGCCCGAATATCGGCGAGCGGGTCGCTGCGAACGGCGATCAAATCCGCTTGCAATCCCGGTTTGATGGTGCCGATCGTATCTTCGAGGCGTAGAAACTCGGCGGCGAGCGAGGTGGCGGACTGAATGGCCACCATAGGTTCCATACCCATGCGGACCATGCGGAGAAACTCCACCGCGTTGTCTCCATGCGGGATGGCTCCGGCGTCGGTACCGAAGACGATCTTGACCCCCAACTCCATACCCTTTTGAAATGCTCTTCGTTGCCGCACTTGAATGCGATGGAAGAAGGAGTCTGCCTCTTCCTCCGGCGTTCGAGGGGCGAAGACGGATAAGGTCGGGCACCAATAAGTCCCCCGATCCGCCATGAGAGAAAGGATGGACTCGTCGAGCAACATTCCGTGCTCGATGGACCGAACGCCGCCCAGCACCGCGGCTCGTGCTCCGTCTCCGCCGTAAGCGTGGGCGGCGACATCCTTCCGAAAGCGACCGGCCTCTTCTACGATCGCGCGGACCTGCTCCTCGCTCAGTTGAGGAAGCGGGTCCATCGTTTTGCGATCGATGTGCCGAAGGGTGCCCGTCGCATATATCTTGATCCAATCGGCTCCGTACTTAATCTGCCGGCGGACTTCCTTGATCATTTCGTCGGTCGTGTCCGTCATCACCGCGAAGTTGCGGTACACGCTCGTCGATCTCGGGGGCGAGACCGGTGTGGTTCATGTGACCCCCGGTAATGCTGAGGGCAAGCGTCGAGACGAGTAGACGGGGGCCCGGAACGAGGTGCTGGTTGATGGCGTCTCGTATCGCGACATCTGCGAAGCCGGCTCCTTCGTTGTCCACATCTCGGAGAGTAGTGAAACCCGCTTCGAGTGAAGCCCGCGCGGCGGCCGCTCCTTCCAAGGTTCGAAACGCAACCGATTTGTTGAGGACCGGATTGTTAGAGCCGTAGTCGGGGGCGAGGCAGATATGGGTGTGACTATCGATCAGGCCGGGAAGCACGGTATGGCCGGTGAGGTCCAGGACCTCGGCGTTGGCGGGCGGTCGAACGTTGGCTCCGACCGCAATGATGCGGTCGGCTCGTATACGCAGAGGGTGTTCCTCGGAGACGGCTGGGCTCGTCGAGCCGAAAACCGTCAAGATCGCGATGGTAGGCAGCGCACGCTTCATGTCTTCCTCCTATCTAGTGTGAGAGCCATTATATGTAACCGGCCTGTTAGAATAGGCTCCCATTGGGGTCCTCGAATGCCTGAAATGAAAGAGCACCAAGATCTCTTTAGCTCGCGTTGGGGCATTCTGCTTGCCGCGATCGGGATGGCCGTGGGGACAGGCAATATCTGGCGATTCCCACGGGTGGCCGCAGCCAATGGCGGGGGTGCCTTCCTCATCGCTTGGCTGGTTTTCATGTTCGCGTGGTCGGTTCCATTGGTGCTGTCCGAGTTCGCTCTCGGCAAGCACACGCGGAGGGGGCCGGCCGGCGCCATCGGTCATTTGATCGGCAAGAACTACAACTGGATGGGCGCTTTCGTGGGCGTTTGCACGTGTTTCATCCTGTTCTACTACTCGGTGGTCACGGGCTGGTGTCTCAAATATTTCTTCGCCACCCTTAGCTCGGGCACGATGGCGAGTGATTCGGAAGCGTATTGGCAAAGCTTCACCAGCGGCGGCTTCCAGCCAGCCACCTTTCACTTGGCGGCGATGGTGATCGGTTGCCTCATCATTTATCGCGGCGTGGTGCGCGGAATCGAACGAACGAATCGGATTCTGATACCCCTCCTGTTCCTTTTGCTCATCGTCGCCGCAGTTCGGGCGGTCATGTTGGATGACGCCATCAAGGGACTGGGTTTTCTCTTCACTCCCGTCTGGACTGACCTTCTGAACTACCGGATTTGGCTGGAGGCCCTGACCCAGTCGGCATGGAGCACCGGAGCGGGTTGGGGCTTGGTCATGACGTACGGTGTCTACCTGCACAAGAAGGACGATTTCGTGCTGACCAGCTACACCACCGCGTTCGGTGACTACGCGGCGTCTTTGTTGGCGGGGATCGCGATCATGTGCACGGTCTTTTCGGTTCTTCCCGAAGCACAAGCGCGCGAAGCCTTGGGGGCCGGAAACTATGGCCTCACCTTCATTTGGTTACCGCAACTCTTCGCGCAGATTTGGGCGGGAAGGGTGTTCCTCGCCCTGTTCTTTCTAACGCTTAGTTTTGCGGCCATGTCGTCGCTGATTGCGATGATTGAAATGGCCACCCGTATGTTCGTGGACTTGGGAGTGCAGCGGACGACGGCCGTATCGCTGGTCGGTGTGTTGGGGTTCGTGCTCGGGCTGCCTTCGGCTTGGAAGATGGGCTTCTTGGAAAATCAAGATTGGGTGTGGGGATTAGGGCTGCTCGTTTCTGGACTGTTTATCGCGATCGCCGCCATACGATACGGCGCCGACCGTTTTAGAAAAGAGCTCATCAATACACCGGAAGAGAGGCACCCGGTCGGGCGATGGTTCGTGCTGGTGATGACGATTCTCATTCCGCTAGAGTTCGCCGCCCTCGTGGTCTGGTGGTTCTATCAGGCGGCGACCACCCTAGACCCCGAGGGTTGGTGGAATCCTTTCCATACTTACAGTGTTGGCACCGCTGTCTTTCAATGGGGCCTCGTGATCGCGGTGCTACTTCTTCTGAACCGCTGGTGGGCGACGAGAGTCGGGACCGGTGACGGAGACTGACGTGGAACTTTCCGGATACATCATGATGACGGTGGTTCTCACCGGTGTCTGGGGCGGGTTCATCTACTTTCTGCTTCAGGCGAGCAAGCAAGACCGCTGAGGCGGAAGGCCGCTTCGATGCGTATCGCTGTCATTGGAGCGGGTGGGTGGGGTACCGCTCTCGCCCGCCTCGCGGCCCGACTAGATCACCAAGTGCGCCTCTGGGCGAACGAGGCCGAGGTCGTCGACTCCATACGGAACCGGCGGGCCAACGAAATCTTCCTTCCTGGTGTGGAGCTTCCCGCAACCCTGGAACCCACTAATGACCTCGCGGAAGCAACGCGCGATGCCGAGGTCGTACTGACCGCCGTGCCTTCTCAATACTTGAGGAGGGTTCTGGAGCGGGCAGCTCCGAACGTTCCTGCCGATGCTCTCCTGGTAAGTGCCACCAAGGGGATCGAGGAGAAGAGCTTGTTGCGCATGAGCGAGGTCATCGAGCAGGTCATGAGTGATCGCTTGGGTCCCGGCGTGGTCGCGCTCTCTGGACCGACCTTCGCACGGGAAGTCGCGGAGGAACAGCCCACCGCCCTCGTTGCCGCGAGTAGCCGGCCGAATCTCGCACAGAAAGTTCAGGAGGAGTTGTCTTCGTTGACCCTTCGCGTCTACACCAACGACGACGTGGTTGGTGTGGAATTGGGAGGAGCGGTAAAGAACGTCATCGCCATCGCGGCCGGGGTCTCGGCGGGGCTGGGCCTGGGGCACAATCCAGTCGCCGCGCTCATCACCCGAGGCTTGGCGGAGATTTCTCGTTTGAGCGTGGCGCTAGGTGGGCGAAGGGAAACGCTGGCCGGGCTCGCTGGAATGGGGGATTTGGTATTGACCTGCACTGGCAACCTTTCTCGTAACCGCACCGTCGGCTACGAGCTCGGGAAGGGCAAGTCCCTCGAAGATATCCTGACCTCGATGCGAATGGTGGCGGAGGGGGTCCCGACCACTCACGCCACTTTGTCGCTCGCGAAAGCGCACGGTGTCGAGATGCCCATCACGTTTCAGATGGATCGGCTACTCAATGGAGAGACAACGCCCGCGGAAGCGATTCGCGAGCTAATGAGTCGTCCCCTCAAGGTCGAGTAGGCCGTCAGTTGCGGGCGACCATCTCGTAGAGCGTGGTTCGCTGAGCGGGTTGGAATCCAGCCTCCGTGATGAGGGTCTGAATTTCCTCGGTTGACGTCTTGTTAACGAAGCCGGTACAAGCGTGGACGTTTTCTTCGAAGAGCGTGCCACCAAAGTCGTCGGCCCCCCAGTGGAGCGCGATTTGCCCCGCCTTCTTGCCCTCCGAGAACCAAGAGGCCTGGATGTGCTCGAAGTTATCCAAGTAGATGCGCGATGCGGCCAGGACGCGCAGGTAGCGGTTCGGCCCCGCGTGTCGCGGAATCTTGATGAGAAGTGGCGTATTCCCCGGCTTGAAGCTCCAAGGGACGAAAGCGGTGAAGCCTCGATGGAGGTCCTGAAGCTCACGGATGCTCGAAAGATGTTGGACGATGTCCTCATCGGTTTCCACGTGACCGTACATCATGGTGGCGGTGGTACGGAATCCAAGCTCGTGCGCTTCACGATGCACGTCTAGCCATGTGTTCGCGCCGCCCTTCTTGTGCGAGATCTTGCGCCGCACGCGATCGGAGAGGATTTCTGCTCCGCCTCCCGGTAACGTGAACTGCCCGGCTTCCTTGAGCCGTGCCAACACTTCCTTTGTGGTCAACCCCGAGACCTTGGCCATCCCTTGGATTTCGGGGGCCGACCAAAAATGCGGAGTCACCTCCGGGAAGCGCTCTCGAACTGCCCGCACCATGTCGGGGTAGTAGTCGAATGGGATTTCTGGGCTCACACCACCTTGCATGAGGACGGTGGTGACGCCCATGGCCACCGACCTTCCGATCCTGTCGACCATCTCCTCGATCGAGTAGGTGTAGGCCTCGGCGTGTCCCGGCGGTCGGTAGAAAGCACAGAACGTGCAATCGACATCGCAAACGTTTGTGTAGTTGGGGTTGGTATCCACCACGTACGTGATCACCGGATCGGGATTCCGCCGTCTGCGGATTTCCATTGCCAACTGACCTAGCTCGAGGACCGGCGCATCCCGCAACAAGTACAACCCTTCCTCGGGCGAGACGCGCTCGCCGGCACGGACTTTTTCTTGAATCGACTCCATGCCCAAGGTCGTCTTCACACCGCTCCCCTGTCTGTCGCCACGGGTTCGAGGATCCGATTCTCCTGGACCAGTCTCCGAAACTCCTCGAGTCCTCGCTTCTCCTCGGGCCCCAACCGGTAGTGGAAGTTTCTGAGATAAGACGCCAGTGCCTCGGCCGAGCCGAGCTCTCCCGCGTATCGAGCCGCTATCTCGTCGATCTGCGCCATGCCCTTGGCCAGCGAGCGGTCCAAGAGCTCGCGAAACGCCTGCTTCTCTGCGGCGGGTACCGATCGTTTGATCGTCCAGAGGGCGAAAACGAACGGTAGTTGCTTCCAGTTCCACCATTCCTTGGCCAGGTCGTAGCGGTGCTCGAAATCGGCGGGTGGACGGTTGTGGCTGCGGAGAGCCTCGTTCCCAATGAGTAGAAAAGCGTCACCCTCCTCGCGAAGCCCGCGCACGTATCCTTGAGGGCGAATACCTTCTCGCACCTCGAGGAGCAATCGAAGCAGGCAAATGGAGGTGGAGGTCTCTTCGGTGACCCCAATCGTCGCTCCCTCGAGCGTCGAGAGGGGGCGATGGCTGTAAAGCAGGATGCTCCGCACTTCCTCGTGGTTCGCGATCCCGAGGTCTGCCGCCGGCTCGTAGAGGGACTCGAGCGCGAGAAAGTCCGCAGTAGCCATGATGCCGGTGTCGATCTCGCCCCGCTCCGCTAGCCGGCCAAGCTCCCGGGGCGGCATAGCCAACAAGCGGTGCTCTCCAAGAAGTGGATAGAAGGGCTGCGAGTTGAGGTAGGAGATTTGTCCTATGACGAGCGACATCGGGAGACGGGGCCTAGTTGTACACTCGGATCACTTCGTAGAGTGCGTCTCGCTCGACGGGCACTTTGCCCGCTTCGGTGATCATATCCACCAGCCTGTCTCTCGCTAACCCTATCGGGCTCTTGGCAAGTGCGGCGTGAGCGATACGCTCTTCACCAATCGTTCCGTCGAGGTCGTTCGCACCGAAGTTGAGAGCGACCGACGCGGTCTCCTCGCCCAACATGATCCAGTAGGACTTGATGTGAGGAAAGTTGTCAAGGAGCAGCCGGGCGCAGGCGACGGTTCGCAGGTCTTCGATTGGGGACACCTGGCGGTCGACGATGCCGGTGTGCCCTGGCTGGAACGCGAGGGGTATGAAGGAGAGAAACCCCGGCGCTTCATCCTGCTGCTCCCGCAGCTTGAGCATGTGGTCGACCCGCTCCTGGTAGGTTTCGATGTGTCCGTAGAGCAGCGTCGCATTCGACGGTATACCCATGCGGTGGGCTATGCGATGCACCTCGAACCAACGTTCCTCCCCGATCTTTCTTTTGAAAAGCTCGTCCCGTACACGTGCCGAAAACACCTCGGCCCCTCCGCCCGGTAGCGATGCCAGGCCTGCTTCTCGAAGTTGGCCCAGCACCTCTTCGATAGACAAGTTGGCGATTTGAGCGAACCAATCGATTTCGACTGCGGTCCACGCTTTGATTTGGATCTTGGGGTGTGCCTCGTGAATCGCTCGCTGAATGTCCAGGTACTTCTCGAATGGCCACGTTGGATGGAGACCTCCTACAATGTGCACCTCCGAGAGCTCGTCGCTGCAGCGGCTCAAAACCTCGTCCATGGACATCTCGTAGGCGTGCGGGTCTTTGGGCTTGGCGGCGAAGTCACAAAACTTGCAGTCGAGGACGCAAACGTTCGTCGGATTGAGCTGACGGTTGATGACGAAATAGACGTAGTCCCCGCTCTTGGTTCGCTTGACGTGGTCCGCCATACGGCCCAGGGCGCCGAGGTCCCATGTATTGAGGATGGTCAGCCCGTCCTCACGATCAAGTCTTTTATTTTGAGCCACTTTCTCCCATATCGGAGCAAGGGCTTGGTCCTGGAACTCGATGGGTCGCAGTTCTATGTCCAGATCTGGCACGTCTGGGGAGTCTCGCGGGTCCACTTTACCGCTGTTACGAGCGTTGCGCATGGTCGAAATTAGGCCCCCTTTACTTCAAGACTCGAGATTTTCTCACATCCCCCGAGCCCATTCTAGTACCGGGCGAAGCCTGGATGGCAAGCCGACTTCTGAAGATGGCGCCGTAAGCGCTGATTGGAACCGGATAGCAACGCGAGTGGCGAGGGCTGCCACAAAACCAGCAGAGCTTCGATGGCTCCGAATGGAGCGGTTCGGCCGGACATCCCTTGCAGGCTGGCAGCGCCCGAGTGCGCTAAGGGAGCGACACCGAGACGCCTGCATAGACGAAAGCAAGCACCACGAAGCCAAGGACGGTATTGATCTTGAAGAAGGCCAAATCGACATCGGCCGAATTTCGATGCTCCAGGTAAAGTAGCGCTCCGGTAACCAGTAGCAAAAGCCCGGACGCTACACCCCGGAGCTCTAACCAATAAAGTACAGCCAGGCAGCAAAACGCCAACACATGGAACAACGCGGAGACCGCAAGTGCTTTCTGGCGTCCCAATCGAGCCGGCAAGGAATGCAACCCGGCTTGGCGATCGTGCGCTTCATCGAGGGTTGAGTAAATGATGTCGAAACCGGACACCCAAAAAACGGTGAAAAGCCCGAGGACCAGAACGGGCCCCATGTCTCGCAAACTGAGCGAGACGGCGTACCAAGCCCCGATCGGAGCCATGCTTAATGCGAGGCCGACGCCTAGGTGAGCCCACATCGTCACCCGCTTCATGAGTGGATAGATGACGAAAACCGCCAAGGGTATTGGGGCAAGCAGCAGGCACCGAGGCGAGATGAGATAGGCGGCCAAGAGGTAAACGACTGTCCCTATTGAGGTAATGAGCCAGGCTTCTGCAGGCGTCATGGCCCCTCGTGGCAGTTCCCGCCCCGCGGTTCGAGGGTTGGCCCGATCGAGATGGCGATCGAATATGCGATTCAAGCCCAAGGCCGCGGTTCTAGCGCCCGTTCCGGCGATTAGGATGAGGACGAACGTTCTGAGACTCAAGGATTGGTTACCGGCCAGCAGTGCTCCACTCAAAAGCAGTGGAAAGGAGAAGAGCGTATGCTCGATCTTGACGAAGTGGCGATAGTTGGAAAGGCGTCTCAGCATCGTTTCCTGTCTTTACTTGGAAGCGTGATTGTAATAAGAACGCCTTTGACACTTCAATGGAATGACCCTTACAATGATTTTGCGTTTGAGAAAAAGGTCCCGGTCGGTGAATAGCAATCTTCTGATCAATTATGCGGTTGTTTTCCGACGCAGTTCAATAGAAGGCCGACCATGAGAGCCAGGTGGACTAAGCTCGGTTGTTGATGGAGGTAGTCAGCTCAAATGAAGAAAAAGAAGAGAAAAAAGAAGAAGACCAAGGCACGTAAGAAAAAGAAGACCGCGAAACGCAAGGTCACCCGGAAGAAGAAAGCAAGAAAGGTAGCCAAGCGGGGCCGGCGAGGGAAAAAGAAGGCTAGGAAGAAGGCCCGGAAGACGGCCCGCCGGAAACCAGCTAGGAAGAAGAAAGCTAAAAAGAAGGGGAAGAAGGCTCGCCGGAAGACCAAGCGCAAGCCAGCGAAGCGCAAGGGCCGCAAGACCAAGAAGCGGCCCACCCGGAGGAAGACCAAGAAGAAGGCCAAGAGAAAGGCGACAAAGCGATCGGCGCCCAAGCGGAAATCGGCTTCGAAGCCTAAGCCCAGACCCAAACCGGCGCCTGCACCGGCACCGGTGGTACCACCTCCGAGCCCCTGGTCGACACCGGCCCCGAGTACTAGTGGCTGGGGTTCAGAATCAGGGGGTAGCGGTAGCTCGGGTGAGGGAGACTCGGGCGACGATGCCGGTGGCGGTGGCTCTAACGATTTCTAGGGATTCCGGTCCCTGAATTCGTATCGACCCCTTGAAGGGGGGAGCGCTGGCAGGATCGGGCGTTCCCCCCGCAGGGGGGTTGTTTTCGGGCTGGAAGCCGTCACCGGCCGACGCCTGGCTGGGTCCGCCACTAGCAACCGCGCATTTTGGCGCCCCATGGCACTCCGTGTTTTGGGGCCCGGCACGATCTACGGGCGCCTGACGGGATCCAAAGGGCGCGCCACCCGCGGGGTCGAAACGGTAGCGCTAGTCCTCTAGCGTGAACATCCCACCTTCTGCCCAGTGTTTCATGTCACAGGTGGGGCAGGCGATGAACTGTTTTCCCCCTTCGGTCTCGATGAGTGGAACGGCTTCTTCTTGCTCTATCGGCTGACCACAAATGCAATAGAGAACGCCGCCCTCCATGAACACATCGCTTTCGACTTCGAGGTCGTCGCTCATATCGGTTTCACCTCGTTTTTACCTGGATGGAAGCGAAAAAAGTATAGCATGAACTTTGGCCAGTAATAGCCTGCGACGCGGCCGTGCGTTCGTGCTAGGATCGCGGGCTTTGGGGAGCCAGCCGTATCAGGAGGGGACGAGGCTCCCCCTTGACCTGTCTGGGCCCAAGCCAGGTCCGCAGGCAGGAATTGAACCGCCCCGGGTTTCCCGGAGACTCCACCTCTTGAGAGGATGGAGTCATGACAAGACGAAGGAGGTATTCACCGGAGGTAAAAGAGCGCGCAGTGGGGATGGTTATCGACCAGCAGGCTGAGCAGGAATCTCAGTGGTCAGCGATCTCATCGATTGCGTCGAAGATTGACTGTACGCGGGAAACGCTACGCACGTGGGTGCGTCGAGCAGAGCGTGATGCTGGGAAACGAGCGGGACTGACGACGGACGAGGGTCAGCGGCTGAAGGAGCTTGAGCGAGAGAACCGTGAGCTAAAGGGGGCGAACGAGATCCTTCTCAAGGCGTCGGCGTTTTTCGCCCAGGCGGAGCTCGACCGCCGACCGAGGTGAATGTGTTGTTCGTGGACGCGAACCGTGAAAATTAGGGGGTCGAGCCGATCTGCCGGATGCTTCCGCTCGCCCCGTCGACCTATTACGAGCAGAAAGCGAGAGAGAAGGACCCAAGCCGCCTGCCAGCGAGAGCGAAGCGCGACGTCCAACTCCGCGGCGAGATTCGTCGTGTACGGCAAGATAACTTTGACGTGTATGGCGTGCGCAAGGTCTGGCGTCAGCTGTGCCGTGAGGGCCGCGACGTGGCTCGATGCACGGTGGCCCGTCTGATGCGTGAAATGGGTCTCCAAAGGTCTGGCGTCAGCTGTGCCGTGAGGGCCGCGACGTGGCTCGATGCACGGTGGCCCGTCTGATGCGTGAAATGGGTCTCCAGGGGGCGGTCCGTGGACGTCGATTCAAGACGACGAAGCCGGATTCGAGCGGCGCTCGCCCGATGGACCTCGTGGAGCGCGACTTCAACGCCACACGCCCGAACGAGCTCTGGGTTTCGGACCTGACCTACATCGCCACGTGGCGCGGCTTCGTGTATGTCGCCTTCGTCATCGACGTCTTCGCTCGACTCATCGTCGGTTGGCGAGCGACGACATCGTTGACTGCCGGCATCGCTCTCGATGCGTTGGAGCAGGCGCTGCACGAGCGCCGACTAAACCCAGAAGATCCATTGGTGCATCACAGCGATCGCGGCGTGCAGTACGTCTCGATCCGTTACACCGAGCGGCTCGCCGAGGCGGGCATTGAGCCGTCCGTCGGCAGCCGAGACGACTCTTACGATAACGCTTTGGCTGAATCCATCATCGGCCTCTACAAGACCGAGGTGATCCGTCGACGTGGGCCCTGGCGTGGTCTCGAAGACGTTGAGTTCGCCACCCTCGAGTGGGTGCATTGGTACAACACGCAACGACTCTTGGAGCCGATCGGAAATGTCTCCCCCGTCGAGTACGAGATGAACTACTATCGGTCGCAGGAAGGCTCGCTAGAGATGGCGAGACTCAACTAAAACAGTCTCCGGAAAACCCGGGGCGGTTCAGGCGAGGACTTGACTCGGATTAGGTTGATCTACGCACTCGAGAACCTGACCTATTCTGATAACGTTCTGGGCGTCACCTACGAGTTCACGCCTCAGAGTCATCATGGATTCGACTCCGTACGCCTGATGAAGGCCAGTACGTCTACCTGACGGATTGGATCCAGTCCTAAGAGACGCCTGGCTCGGCTGATAGCGGCAACTCGACGGTTTGGCGTCCATCACAACCTAAGAGTCTATAGGCCGAGGTAGGCGGATCGAATCGACTCGTCCGCAGCGAGATCGGCGCTCCGTCCTTCTCTCACGATCCGTCCCGTTTCCAACACGTAGCCGCGTTTGGAAATGGCCAAGGCTTGGTGGAGGTTCTGCTCGACGAGCAGAATGGTGACGCTCTGTTTGCTGATTTTCTCAACCACCTCGAAGACTTCTTGAACGACGCGTGGTGCCAGCCCGAGGGACGGCTCGTCCAGTAGGAGCAGCCGCGGACGTGACATGAGAGCGCGGGCTATCGCTGCCATTTGCTGCTCACCCCCCGAGAGAGTTCCCGCGACCTGGCGTTGTCTCTCTCGGAGGCGCGGAAATAGTTCCAGGATCCATTCGGCGCTTTCTCGACGATGAGGACGCGCTCTGGCCGAATATGTGCCGAGCTCCAAATTCTCTCGAACCGTCATTCGTGGCCACAAGCGCCGCCCCTCCGGCACCAGGGCCACTCCGCGCTCGACTATTTGGTGAGGAGGGAGGATAAGGTTTTCCCCGTGAAGCCGAATGGAACCGTTCCGTGGATGGTTCAGCCCGGCGAGGGTTTCGAGGAGCGTCGTCTTGCCCGCGCCGTTGGCTCCGATGAGGCTCACCACTTCGCCTTCGCCCACTTCGAGTGAGACGCCGGTTAGCGCCGGCACGTCACCGTAGGACACCGAAACGTTGTCGACCCTTAGCATCCTGGTGGTCTCGGTCAACCTAAGTGACCTTTCTGTCCCGACTCCCGAGGTAAGCCTCTACGACGCGGGGATTCTGAACGATCGCTTCGGGCGCTCCTTCGGCGATCTTCTCCCCATGGTCGAGCACCACGATGCGATCCGAGAGATCCATGACCGCCTTGATCACATGCTCGGTGAAGACAAGGCTGGTACCCTGCTCGCGGATCGAGCGTAGCAACGTGATCGCTTTCGCGAGCTCGGAAGGAGTCAATCCCGCCGCCATTTCGTCCAAAAGAAGGAGCTCCGGACGAGTAGCCAGAGCTCGGGCGATCTCGAGACGCTTTCGGTCTGGAAGCGTCAACGCGCTGGCCGGTTGATCGGCCTTGCTGAGGAGGTCAGTCATCTCCAGAACGCGCATGGCGTCCCGCCGGGGGCTGCGGGCGTCGTGCAAGGGACGCTCTCGATGTCCGAACGAGGCTCCGACCAAAACGTTCCCCAGAACGCTCAAATTTGCGAAGGGTCTCGCGAGTTGATGGGTGCGAACGAGTCCCCGCTCCGCCACTTGGTGAGGCGGGAGACCATCGAGTCGCCTTCCTTTGAAGTGAATGTCGCCCCCGGTCGGCTGAAGCCCCCCGCTCAGCATGCTGAACACGGTTGTCTTTCCGGCCCCGTTGGGACCAATGAGACCTAAGATCTCGCCCTGCTCTACCCGAAGGTCCAAGCCGCTGACGGCCATCAAGCCGCCAAAGCGGCGACTCAATCCTCGAACCTCAAGAAGCGTCACGTGCGGACTCCCTAAACACGCGGTCGCGTACACGCCGCAAGACACCCCCCACTCCGTGCGGCTCGAAGAGAACGATCGCAATGAGCAATAACCCGAAGGTTCCGAGGTGAAGATTCGGAAAGCTGATTAGTACGAGTTGCTCGAGGAGCAAGAACAAAACCGCGCCTGCCACCGGTCCAAGGATCGTTCCCAAACCGCCGATGAGCGCCATCAGGATCATGCTGATCGAGAGATCGAAACCGAAGACTTCTTCCGGTACGACGAAAAAGATGTATTGAGCATAGAAGCTACCGGCCATTCCGGCGAGAAAGCTAGAGATGGAGAGGGCATAGAGTTGGTAGCGGGCGGTGGGAACTCCCAGCGATTCGGCCACGTCGCGGTCGTCGCGAATCGCGCGGAGTCCCAACCCGAATCGAGAGTGAGCGATCCATAGGGACGTCCCCACTGTTATCGCCGCCAAGCAGACTACTAGGTAGTAGTCCGGGAGCCGGCTGTAGGACTCAGGGGTCGGCAGGGTGAGCCCGGAAGAGCCGCCGGTCACTTCGAGATTGTTCATCACCAATCGCGTCGCCTCACCGACGCCGATGGTCGCGATCGCAAAGTACGGGCCCGTGAGACGCAAGCACGGCCAGCCCCAGAGCCATCCATAGGCAGCGGCGAGCAACCCCGCGACCGGCATCGTGAAAATGGGGTGCACGTCGAGCCGCAGCCACAGCAGGGCAGTCGTATAGGCGCCGATGCCGACGAAAGCGGCGTGGCCAAACGAGATTTGTCCGATAAAACCGCCGACGATATTCCAAGCGCTCGCGAAGCAAACGTAGAGCAAGCAGAGGATAACGAGGTGAAGGAGGTAGGGACGTCCCCTCAGGGCGAATGGAAGCATGGAGAGCGTCACCACCGCGATCGCCACTGCCCCTGGGCGGAGCCACCTCATGCTCTTTCTCCTGTTCGCGGGGGCCGAATCACCAGGATGACGACTAGCAGAACGAAGCTCACCAAGTCTTGGAAGGAAGCAGGCAGGACGACTACCGACAAAGACTCCGCGAGTCCGAGCGCGAATCCGCCGAGGAGAATCCCTATCGTGCTTTCCAATCCGCCAAGCACGACGACGCAAAAGCTCTTCAGCAAGAAGCTTCCGCCGAACTCGGGGTTGAACGAATAGATCAATGCCATGAGGCTACCGGCGATGGTCGCCAGGGCCGACCCGAGCCCGAAGGTCAGAGCCGAAACGCGGTCCACATTGATGCCAGCAAGTGCCGCGGCGGCGGAATCCTGTGCCACCGCTCGGATCGCCCGCCCCAAGTACGTATGGTGAAGCAGGTACTGGAGCCCCCCGAAGCAAACAAGCGAGATCCCGAAGACGAGGAGACGCGTCACGTTTACGGGAATACCGAGGTCCAAGCGCTCGAAGGTGTAGCTCGTCAGGATCGATTGATCGTCACCGCCGAAGAAGAGGTAGAGGACGTTCTTCACGACCAACCAGACTCCGAAGAGAAGAAGCAACGAGGAAATAGCGGGAGCTTGTCGAATCCTCTTGACCAGGCTGATCTCTAGTAAGAAACCGATGACGAATCCGCCGGCTGCGATCAGTGGAATCGAGAGTAAGGGATCGATGCGGTAGTTGGTGTGGAGCCAGAGAGTTCCGTAGGCTCCGAGCGTGAGCATGGCGCCATGCGCTAGGTTCACGATCTTCATAACGCCATAGATGAGTCCGAGCCCATAGGACATCAATCCGTATAGGGCACCCAGAAGCATCCCCGAAACGACCACCGCCGCGAGATCTGGCCACGTCAAAGTCATCAGTGCTTCACGGCATGCGGTGTGCTTGATCAGCGGACGGGGCGAGGGACGATGGCTTCGCCCGTCGCCGCCCCGGGCGGGTAAATGATATCCACGCCGCCACCCGGCTTGTTCTGAACGATGAGGCAGGTGTTATCGATCTGATACCGATTCTCGGCGGGGAAGTAGACACGCTCACCGGGGATCAGGCGATCGCGGAGCTCGAGCGAGGCGAGTGCCTCGCGAATAGGGTCTCTATCCACCGAGCCAGCGGTTTCCACGGCCGCCATAATGGTTCGCGCGCCTTCATAGGCTAGAGCTGGGTAGTACTCGGTGGGGTGCTGATTGTAGGCATTCCCGAAGCTTTCGAGGAATAACTTCGATTGCGGGTACGGAAGTGCCGGCGACCACCATTGAGCGGATATGTTGTAGTTCACGTGGTCCCCGAGTGCGCGGCGAACACTACTCTCTGGGCCGCGCGCGCCATAGGAGACGACTTTGTGATTCAGGCCCTGCTCGACGTAGGCGCGGTGCTGCAGTACGTAATCGGGCTCATGCGCGTCGGAAAGGAACACATCCGCCTCCGCGGCCTTTACTTTGATGAGAAGCGCTGTGTGATCTTTGGCGAGGTGCTCGAAGCCTTCGTCCAATGCCAAATCGAAACGGCCTCTGTAGCGACGTAGCGCTCCTTGAACGCCCGTGCGGTACTCCCTGCCGTGATCGGTGTTTTGCCATACGAGCGCGATCCGGGCTGGCGAGGGCAGACGTTGGGCGTCTTGCTCGAGCGCAAGCCAGTCCATCGTTGTTTCAGCAAGCTTCTCGACTGGGCTCAACAGTCCGAAGATCCACCTGTTGTTGGGTTTGAAAATGGGTTGGGAGGCTCCGCCCGCGTTCAGATAAGGGATGCCGTATTTCTCGGGCACCACCACTTGTGCTTGAACGAGGGGCGTGCTGTAACCGGAGAGCAATGCGTTCACTTCGTCCACCGCCACCAGTCGTTCGACCAGGCTCACCGCGGTGGCGGCGTCGCTCTTGTCGTCGTACAGAACTAGCTTCACCGGAATACGTTCGCCGCCTACGAGGACGCCACCCTGGTTGTTCTTCTCCTCGATGGCGAGCTCATAGCCCTGTTTGAAAAACCTCCCCGCCTTCGCATGCTTACCACTCAAGGGGATCGCCGCGCCCAAGGTCAACACCGGCCCGGTGGGAACCGGCGCCGCACAGCCAATCGCCAGAGCCAGGAGAGCGTAAAACAGTCGGGACATGCTTGGCGATGCTATGGTCCGATGCCACGAATTGTCAATGCATTGGGTCTATAATGGGAGTCGTCAACGAGGGGGGTCGGCAGCGTGACAGTGGAAAGGAGTGACACCGACGTCAAGCAGTTTAGCGATCGCTACCGTCGCACCTTCGCCAGAACCCTCCAAATTTGCAATCTCGTTCCGCAAGAAGAATGGGGAATGGAGGCCGGCCGAGTCGATGAGCAGTTTTAGAGAGTTGGTCGGTCAGATCATAAGCAACGAGCTGGTAATGAGCCGAGGCATCCTGGAGGAGGAGTGGGATCTCGAGCCACGGCTCGACTGGGCGCGCCGTGATGAGGCCATGAGCTTCTTTCGAAGGCTTCACGAAGACGTCGTCAGTGGGCTGGCGATGATGACGGACGATGCTTTCCACAAGAAAATCGACTCACCTTTCACAGCGGCGCCGAGCGAGACGAACCCGGAAGGTGGTCCAGAACCGGGAATGACCCGCGCCGAGCTCGCCTCGCATGCTCGAGCAAGAGTTTCACCACCGAGGAAGTCTCTACGTGTATCTACGGTTGGCGGGGGTCGAGTTTTCTGGCACCCCAACTGATGAATGAAGATGGCCTCTAAACGACCGCAGGGACATCAGGGACATCGAGGTCGGGGCGGGGAGTTTCCCGATCTGCGCATCGTGGCGCAGGATGATCTCCTGCTGCATGAGGAGGAAGACCTCGAACGGGTTGCTCGCTTGATCGACCGTCTGTCCGCCGACGGCGTCCTGAAGAATCCTCCCATTGCCGCGAGCCTCGCCGGCAGCGAGCGCTACATGTTGCTCGACGGAGCCAACCGCGTCTCCGCGCTTCGCAACCTCGAGGTACCGCATCTACTCGTCCAGGTGGAACGTTATGAGGAGCCGGAGCTTGTCATCTCTCATTGGAACCACGTGGTGCGGGACATCGAGGCGAAAACCATCGTGGAGAAAGCGAGCTCGATACCTGGTGTGACCGTGAAAGAAGGCGAGCTCGGGGATCTAGGAGATGAGTCGAACCCCGATTACCTGTGCACGATTGCTCTCAGCGAGTCGAAGGCCCTTCACCTACATGGCAAGCTCGAGCTGAGCGAGCGGGTGGGCCATCTGAGAGGGCTCACCCAAATCTACTACCACGGTCCAGGGCGGATGGATCGCGTGAACCACACCGACTTTCCGTCGGTGAGGCAACACTATCCTCACTTCGGGGCGCTGGTACTGTTCCCTAAATTTTCGAAGGACGAAGTGCGCCGAGTCGCCGAAGCTGGGGAGCGTCTGCCCTCCGGCGTAACGCGGATTCTGGTCCCGCGCCGCGTACTGGGCTTCAACCTGCAACTCGCGCTCTTGAAGTCTCATTTACCGTTGCATGAAAAGCGCCACTGGCTTCAGGAGGCCATCAACGAGAAAGTCGGCGAGAAGAGGGTCCGGTATTATCAGGAGCCGACCTTCGTTTTTGACGATTGACTCCGGTTACTCGGGATTGAACCCGCACCAGGCATCTGTTAGCATCGGAAACCTTAAGTAAACGGTGTAGTTATGTCCGGACATTCCAAGTGGCACTCCGTCAAGCACAAGAAGGGCCGCGCCGATGCCAAGCGAGGCAAAGCCTTCACGCAAGTGATCAAGGAGATCACGGTCGCGGCTCGCCTCGGTGGCGGCGACGCGGGGGCCAATCCCCGCCTTCGGCTAGCGGTTCAAAAAGCCAAGGCTCTGAACATGCCGAAGGACAATATCGACCGCGCGGTCAAAAAGGGGACCGGGGAGCTCGAAGGTTTCAACCTGGAAGAAGTGATCTATGAAGGTTATGGGCAAGGGGGGGTGGCGGTTCTCATCGAGGCGACGACCGATAACAAGAACCGTACCGTTTCAGAGCTCCGACATCTCTTCTCGAAGTTCGGCGGCAGCCTGAGTGAGGCGGGTTCGGTGGCCTGGATGTTCCAAAAGAAGGGTTACTTGGTCGTAGAAAAGGAGAAAATCGCTGAGGAGGATCTCCTCGACATCGCCTTGGAGGCCGGCGCCGAAGACGTGAACAATGACGGCAGTAACTGGGAGATCTTTACGCCTCTCGAGTCCTTCGACGCCGTGCGCCAGGCCGTCGAAACGAAGAACATTGCTCTTGCGGCGGAACAGATCATCATGATCCCGCAGAGCAGCGTTAAGCTTTCCGGCAAGAACGCAGTACAAATGCTTCGACTCATGGAAGTCCTGGAAGATCATGAAGACTCAACGAATGTCTGGGCCAACTTCGACATAGAGGAAAAGGAGATCGAGGCTGCCCTGGCTTCTAATTGAAGTTGACCCCGAGCGGGTACCTTGAGAATCTTCGGTATCGACCCGGGCACCCAGGCCACTGGCTACGGGGCGATCGACTCCGACGGGAACGAACACTCCCTCGTCGAGTACGGCGTCATCCGAAGTCCCCGGGTTGCTTTCGCGGAAAGACTCCACTACATCCACCTCGAGCTCTTGAAGGTCATCGAGCGCTGCCATCCCGAGCGGGTGGTCGTCGAAGACCTCTTTTACGCCGCCAACGTAAAGAGTGCGTTGCGTCTCGGCCACGTCAGAGGGGTCACCCTTCTGGCGGGTGTCTCGCAAGGCGTGCCAGTCTTCGAGTATAGCCCCCTCGAGGTCAAGCAGGCTGTCGTCGGGTACGGCCGGGCCGACAAAGAACAGGTGAAAAAGATGGTGATGGTTCTGCTTCGGTTACAGGAGCCTCCGGAACCCCACGATGCTGCTGACGCCTTGGCAGTGGCTCTTTGCGACGCCCACCGACTCCGCTTCACCGAGCGCGTCGCCCCGGGTCGTTGAACCTCGACTTAGACCAGAATGATCGCTTACCTTAGCGGTACTCTTCGCGACAAGAAACCAGGACAGGTGATCCTCGACGTCTCAGGGGTTGGATACAAAGTCCTCATCCCTTTGTCTACATATTACGAGCTCGCGGCACAGGGAGCGACGGTGTCTCTTCGCGTTCATACTCACGTGCGGGAAGACATGATCGCACTATTCGGCTTCCGCACCGAGATCGAAGAGGTGCTCTTTCAAAGGCTGATCTCGGTAGCCGGGGTTGGTCCGTCGCTTGGCCTCAAAGTGCTATCCGGTTTAGAGCCCGCGGATCTCGTCGATGCCATTCGACATGGCGACCTGCGACGCCTCGGTTCGATCCCGGGCATCGGGAAGAAAACGGCCGAGCGCTTGGTGGTGGAGCTCAAGGACAAAATGCCTGAGCTACTGGCTCGAGTCGAGGAGCCCGCCAAGGGTGAGGTATCCGAGTCGGCTCCAGAGACCGCGTTGCGCGACGACCTCGTATCCGCTCTCCTCAATCTGGGGTACCAAAGGAGCCAAGTGGACCAAGCGGTGCGTGAGGCGTTGAAGAACTTGACTAACCCGTCTTTCGAGAGCGCGCTGAAGGGCGCGCTCCGCCGTTTTTCGAGTTAGGGCTCGACTCCATTCGTGAACGACAAACGCTCTACCCCAGCTTCGACTCCACTGGCGACTCCACGCTTGGTCTACGTCAAACTTCGCGAAGAACGGGAGGCCGAGGCGAACCGTCACCATCTCAAGGCGGATTGGATTTCTCGAGGTCGTGTGGCGACCTTCGCGGTGGGGTTTGTTTCGGCTTGGTTTACTTGGGGCACTCCCGTTTTGTCGCCATGGTGGATGGCGATTCCTGTCGCGACGTTCGTGGGATTGGTGATCATTCATGACGGGGTCTTGCGTAGCTGGCGAAGGGAAGCCAGCGCCACTTCTTTTTATGGCAGGGGACTGGCACGGCTAGAGAACCGGTGGGCGGGGGCCGGCGATTCCGGAGAACGCTTCCTTCCCGACTCACACCCCTACGCGCTCGACCTGGATCTTTTCGGCCGCGGCTCGCTCTTCGAGCTCCTCTCTACGGCAACGACCAGCTGGGGCGCCAAGACGCTGGCCGATTGGCTTCTCTCCCCCGCCGCTCCCGCCGAAATCCGTGCTCGACAGGCGGCGATTGAGGAGCTACGCCCGAGACTCGATCTGAGAGAGGAGATCGCAACCCTCGACAAAGAAGAGAAGGTACCGCTGGCCCAGGTCGATCCGGACGCTCTGTCTCGCTGGGCGTCGGCGCCTCCGGTGCTCGTGTCCGACTGGAGACGTTGCGTCGCGGTGATCCTCGGTGCCGCGTCGGTGATGTTGGTTGCCGCCTGGCTGGGTTCGCTGGTCAGCCGCTTGCCGCTACTCGGGGTTCTCTTCGTTGAAGCCACCTTTGCCTTCTGGTTACGATCTCGCGTCCTTCGAGTGATCACCGCGGTCGAGAAACCGGCCCGCGACCTGGCGGTGTTATCGAAGCTCCTGGTGCTTATCGAGCGCGAGTCCTTCTCTTCACCTCGGCTCGTCAGCCTTCAGCAATCGCTTCGCACGCATGAGATTCCGGCGTCGAAGCAGGTGAGAAGCCTGCGCCGCCGCATCGATCTGCTCGACGGTCGGCGCAATCAAATGTTTGCCCCCTTGGCCGCCTTGATGCTGTGGGCCACGCAGTTGGCTTTCGCGATCGAATCCTGGCGCGCTCGTTTCGGGAGCTCGGTCGATCGTTGGCTAGTGACCACCGGCGAGCTCGAGGCCTTGGTTTCTCTCGCTAGCTACTCGTATGAGCATCCAGCCGACCCCTTTCCGACGTTCGTGGATGAAGGGCTTCGGTTCGAGGGCCAAGCGCTCGGTCATCCTCTCATCCCCGAAGAGCAGATGGTTAGGAACGACTTGCGACTGGGAACCGGGCAGCAGCGGCTACTGATCGTAAGCGGATCGAATATGTCCGGCAAGAGCACGCTCCTTCGGACAGTGGGTACCAATAGCGTACTCGCCCTCGCGGGGGCGACGGTGCGGGCGAGAGCGCTCAGTCTGTCTCCGCTGTCGGTCGGCGCTTCCATCCGGATCCAAGATTCACTGCAGAGTGGGATTTCGCGCTTCTATGCCGAGGTTCTACACTTGCGGCAGATCATGGAGATGACCGAGAACGAGTTGCCTTTGCTTTTTCTCTTGGATGAAATCCTACAGGGCACGAACTCTCACGATCGGCGAATCGGCGCGGACGGCCTAGTGCGCAGCTTGGTCGAACGCGGAGCGGTTGGTCTCATCACCACGCACGACTTGGCCCTAGCCAAGATTGCGGATTCTCTCGCCCCTGCTGCCGCCAACGTCCATTTCGAGGATCACCTCGAAGACGGAAAGATGACGTTCAGCTACCAAATCCAATCGGGTGTCGTGCAGAAGAGCAACGCCTTGGCGCTCATGCGTGCGGTTGGACTCAAGGTGTGATTTAATCTCGGCAAAACCATGGATCGGTTGATCTCCGCCCAGAGGTCCGACGAGGACCTCTCGTTAGACACCAGCCTTCGTCCGAAGAGCTTCATTGACTACATCGGGCAAAAGAAAGTCAAGAACCAGCTTCAAATCGCCGTGCAAGCCGCCCGCGAGCGCGGTGAAGCAATGGACCACCTCCTGCTCTATGGCCCTCCTGGTTTAGGCAAGACCACTCTGGCCCACGTGGTCGCCAATGAGCTGGGTGTCAACATCAAGCCGAGCGCCGGGCCGCTGATCGAAAAATCGGGTGATTTGGTGGCGCTCCTTACCAACCTGGACACACGGGACGTTCTTTTTATTGATGAGGTCCATCGCCTGCATCCATCCATCGAAGAGGTGCTCTATCCAGCCATGGAGGATTATCGGCTGGACATCATTATTGGCCAGGGCCCCTCCGCGAAATCCGTGAAGCTCCCGGTTTCTCGATTCACGCTCGTCGGGGCCACCACTCGGGCCGGGCTTCTCACTTCCCCACTCCGCGCCCGCTTCGGAATCGTTCATCGGTTGGACTTCTATGACGAGGAAGAGCTCACCGCGGTGGTGCTGCGTTCCGCTGCCATCCTCGGGGTCGCAATCGATGCCGATGCCGCGCCTGCTTTGGCAAAACGTTCCCGTGGGACGCCACGTATCGCCAACCGACTGCTTCGACGAGTACGGGATTTCGCTCAAGTCAAAGCGGATGGAAGAATCACGGAGCCGGTGGCGCTCGAAGCACTAGGCCTGTTGGAAGTCGACGAGCACGGATTCGACGAGATGG
Organism: Candidatus Marinacidobacterales bacterium; assembly: GCA_965219415.1. GTDB lineage: Bacteria > Acidobacteriota > Vicinamibacteria > Marinacidobacterales > DATDRI01 > CBDCNP01. The sequence goes on along the minus strand of CBDCNP010000002.1, from coordinate 2,195,939 downwards.
ATCGCAAGATCCTCATGACGATTATCGAGAAGTTCGAGGGGGGGCCGGTCGGTCTCGGTACCATTGCCGCGGTCATCAGCGAAGAGCGAGACACGATCGAAGACATGTACGAACCTTTTCTCATGCAAATCGGTTTTCTCGATCGCACGCCGCGGGGTCGCGTGGCGACCGAGCGCGCCTACCGTCATTTCGGGCTCGACCGCCCCAGCCCCCAAAAGCGACTCTTCTAGCCCTGCTCCTCTCCGAGTTCGACTTCGAGCTTCCTCCCGAGCTCATCGCTCAGCAGCCCCTCGAACGGAGGGACCAGTCAAGGCTTCTTCACCTAGAGCTTCCGCGTGCAGCGCTTCACCACTCCCGGATCCTGGAGCTTCCCAATATTTTACGACCGGCAGACTTGCTAGTTCTCAACAACACCCGTGTCTTTCCTGCCAAGCTGCACGGGTGGACCGAGTCCGGCGGTTTGGTCGAGCTGCTGCTGCTCCAACGCGACGAGAGCAATGTCTGGCGGGTCCTGGCTCGCCCCGCGAAGAAGCTGCGCGTCGGGACGAGGATCGTCTTCGGAAAAGGAGAGCTCCGGGCAATCGTTGCGGACCTCTTGGAGCTTGGTCAACGAAGCATCGAGCTTTTTTATGAGGGAGACCTCTATGATGTTCTCGACCGTGTGGGCCAAACTCCACTTCCTCCCTACATCAAACGACGAAGCGCCGAGCTCGGCGAAAGAGATCGGGAACGTTACCAAACGGTGTACGCGCGCCAGCGGGGGTCGGTGGCGGCTCCCACCGCGGGGCTTCACTTTACACCAAACATTCTTCGTTCCCTCGCCAATCGCGACATCGCCACCGCCCAACTGACGCTCCACGTTGGCTATGGGACGTTCCAGCCGATTCGCGAAGAAGCCATCGAGGATCATCGCATGGAGCATGAACGCTACTCGGTCCCGGAGGAAACCGTAGCCGCGGTCGATGCGGCTCGGTCTCGAGGCGGGCGCGTGGTTGCCGTCGGGACGACGACGGTTCGCGCTCTCGAATCGGCGACCTTGGCTTCTGGAGAGCTAAAGGCGGGCCCGGCCAAGACGGAGCTCTTCATCACTCCAGGGTTTCAGTTTCGGGTGGTGGACGGCCTCTTGACCAACTTTCACCTTCCCAAGAGCTCTTTGCTGCTACTGGTCTCGGCGTTTGGAGGCGTTGAGCCGGTACGACGCGCCTATCGGAAAGCGGTCCAGGAGCGCTATCGCTTCTATAGCTATGGTGATTGCATGCTGTTGTACCCCGGTTCATAATCGCGCCGTGAATAGGGATGAACTGCGATACATCGTCGAGGAGAGCCTAGCTCTCAAGCGATCATTCTTCGAGGACGAAACGGATCGGGTGCTCGAAGCCGGACAGGCTATGGCTGCCGCGCTCCGCTCCGGCAAGAAGGTCCTCGCCTTCGGAAACGGTGGCAGCGCCGCGGATGCCCAACATTTTTCTTCAGAGCTGGTCAATCGATTCAGCTTCGATCGCCCGGCCCTTCCCGCTATCGCTCTGACTACCGACTCGTCCATTCTGACTAGCGTGGCCAATGACAGTGATTTCCGAATGGTGTTTCGCCGTCAGGTAGAGGCACTCGGTGCAGCGGGAGACGTGGCGCTAGCCATCAGCACCAGCGGGACCTCCCCCAACGTCTTGGAAGCGGTCGCCGCCTGTCGAGAGAAGAAACTGAAAACCATTGGGCTTACCGGGCGGGACGGAGGCACGATGGCTGACGAAGTTGACATCTGTCTGGTCGTTTCCCATCAAGAGACGTCCCGTATTCAAGAAGTTCACTCGATGATCATTCACCTGCTTTGTCAGGCTATCGAGGAAGAGCTTTTTCATCGGGACGCTTGATGCCGAACTACCCCGTCGATCCGCTGGACTTATCGGGTCTCCGCACCTACCCACTCAAGTCGCGTAAGAGCAAGGTGGGGATGGATGACCTGGGTGCGGTCCCCAAGGCCGGCCAAAGCTTTCGTGAGTTTTGGGATGGCTTGCCCGGAGTCCTTGCGGCTCGCGATCTGAAAGAGCTGGTCCGTTCCATGAAGGCGGCTCGCGATCGAAAGCGCGGGCTGATCTGGGGAGTCGGTGCGCACGTCATCAAGGTGGGTCTCTCGCCACTCATCATTCATCTCATGGAACAAGGCTACGTCAGTGGTTTGGCTCTCAATGGGGCTGGCATCATTCACGATTTCGAGATGGCCTTGGTGGGACAGACGTCGGAAGAGGTGGAGGAAGGCCTAGGGTCCGGCGATTTTGGTATGGCCGAAGAGACCGGTTCGCTCCTCAATCGGGCCATCGAGGAGGGTGTTTCGCAGGGGGCGGGCATCGGCGAGGCGATCGGAGCGTTCGTGGAACATCACCAGCCTCAGTTCATGAATCTCAGCTTGATTTGGGCCGGGTACCGTTTGTCCATTCCGGTGACCGTTCACGTCGCAGTCGGTACCGACATCATTCACATGCATCCGCAGGCGTCGGGCGACCTCATTGGGAGAGGGAGCTTGCATGACTTCAAGCTACTCGCCGCCATGGTCCAAAAACTCGATGACGGTGGGGTTTACTTGAACCTGGGCTCGGCAGTGGTCTTGCCCGAAGTCTTCCTCAAGGCGGTGAGTGTGGTTCGCAACCTGGGGCATCCTCTCTCGAACTTTTCGACCGCGAGCTTCGATTTCTTGCGCCATTACCGCCCGCGCAAGAACGTCGTAGAGCGGCCAGTTTCCGGCTCCGGTCGTGGCTACGAGATCGTGGGGCACCACGAGATCATGGTTCCTCTCCTGGCGGCGGCACTTTTGGAAAAGGACTGATCCCCTCCGTTTTCTTGGCGCGCTTCCAGTTGTAGGTGACTTGAAAGCCGATGGTGAAATCCGGCGCGCTGGAGGAAAGATCCTCTGCCAAGCGCCACTCGAAAACGAAGCGATCCCGACTACCGGTCGGCAATTTCAAACCCGCTTTCACCGCCAGCTCGGTCGCTTCTAGTTTTTTCCACGTGACGGCTCGTTTCACCTGTAGCGTCAGATCGCCGAGCGCTGAAAACCCTTCTGTTTGCTCGGTGACGATCCGGTCATCGATCTGCCAGCGATATCTGAGAAAGTTATTCGGTTCACGATCTCGGACCTTGTTCGGAAGGTTGAGAGCGTTGTGGTAAGAGGAAATGAAGGGATCCAAGAATCCAGCGTGAATCGAATAGATCTGTAAGGCGGCGGCAATCTCGAAGTCCCACCCCAGGCCGTACTTGACCTGGAGGTTCACCCTGAGCGACTCGAGATCGACTTCGAGGTCTTCGTTCATCGTATCTTGCAGTACTAGGATGTTGGAGTAATCGACGTTGACGAAAAGGCGCCTCTCTCCTTTGGACAGCACGGTGGCCCTCTCGGGTTCGAGGGCGATGAACAAAAAAGCGGGAGGAAACTGATTGCGGTTGGCTAGCGGGGGCCCGCCAGGAGTCGTCGTGGGTGGGTTGCGGGCGAGTGGACTGCGGGGAAACGATCCCGACAAAACCAAGCTGCAAGATGACAGCGAGGAGGAATCGGCGCGCCAGCATGGTGTTGAAGAACGCGCAGCATAGCAAGGAAGTGACCTCCAAACAAGTAGGCGCGATTACAGTCTTTCCCTTGACCTCTGGCTCGGCGGCTGATACACTTCGCGGGTTATGATGTCTAACCGGCATCCCTTCATTTCCCGCCGTTTTTTTAGCGCCTAGCGGCGCACACTTTTTCCCCAGCCGCTTCTGTCATTTGGGTAGGTATCTATGATTATCGTTTTACGACAAGACGCATCGCCACGGGAGATCAAGAATCTTCAGGACTGGCTCCGTGACCGCGACACCGACACCACGGTCATCCGAGGCGAGGAGCGCTCGGTGATCGCGGTAATCGGAGCGATCCAATTCACCGGTGACGAGCTCGAGAATCATCCCGCGGTGCTAGAGGTCCTTCGGGTCTCGAAACCCTACAAGATCGCATCGCGCGAGTCCGGGTTTAAGCCGCAAGTTCAGATCGGCGATTGTTTGGTTGGCGGCCCCAAGTTCCTCGTCATGGCAGGGCCTTGCGCGGTCGAGAGCCGCGATACCCTGCTCGACACCGCCATCAAGCTTTCCGAGATGGGGGTCAACGTCTTGCGAGGTGGCGCCTTCAAACCGCGGACGTCACCCTACTCGTTTCAGGGCATGGGCGAAGAGGGGCTGAAACTATTGGCAGAAGCCCGCGAGCTCACCGGCATGTTGGTGGTGACCGAAGTCATGACCGCTGACAAGGTCGACTTGGTTGCCCGCTACGCCGACATACTCCAAATCGGTACCCGCAATATGCAAAACTTCGATCTTCTGAAGGCAGTAGCGGAGATCGACAAACCCATCATCTTGAAGCGAGGTTTAGCCGCGACTATCGACGAGTGGCTCATGAGCGCCGAGTATATCGTCGGCCGCAATCAGAAAGTCATCCTGTGTGAGCGTGGCATCCGAACTTTCGAAACCAAGACGCGGAACACGCTCGATCTCAATGCCGTTCCGGTTTTGAAAGAACTGACACACCTGCCGGTGATCGTTGACCCGAGCCACGGGACGGGAGTGCGCCGCTACGTCTTACCGATGTCGCTCGCCGCGATGGGGGCCGGTGCCGACGGTCTTCTCGTTGAAGTGCATCCCGAGCCGGAGAAGGCGCTTTCGGACGGCGCTCAATCCTTGACCCTTCCGGATCTCGATCGACTACTGAAGGCGCTCCAATCGATGGCGCCGGTAGTGGGACGCGAGCTCGAGTTGTCATGGCGGCATCCCAAGAAAAGGTCTGGGCCCACGTCGCCGAAAGTGGACGCCGCGTATCAGGGTGAACCCGGCGCGTTCAGTGAGATGGCAGCGTTCGCCTACTTCGGGGACATATTGCCCAAAGGCTACCCCGCGTTTCGCGATGTGTTCGAGAAGGTGGATTCCGGTGAAGCGGCCTTCGGGATCGTCCCCATCGAGAACTCATTGGCAGGGTCCATCAATCAGAACTACGACTTACTACTGGAGTTCGAACTGGCGATCGTCGGTGAAATCAAGCTGCGGGTCTCCCACAATCTCCTGGCCAACCGTGGAGTCCAAAAGGAAGACATCAAGAAACTCTACGGGCACCCGCAGGCTCTCGCGCAATGCGATCGTTTTCTACGGGACCACCCGGACTGGACGGTCTTCCAGACCTACGACACCGCGGGGTCGGTGAAGCTCATCTGCGACGAAGGTGCCACCGATACCGCAGCCCTAGCTTCCCTCCAGGCGGCCAAGATCTATGACGTCGACGTGCTCGCGGAAGCGGTAGAGGATAACCCGCAAAACTACACGCGCTTCGTGGTGATCGCCAAGGAAGCGCAGGTGCACGAGAAGTGCGACAAGACGTCGGTCGTATTCACAACGCCCAACGAGCCGGGCGCACTCTTCGCAGTGTTGAAACTTGCCACCGAGTGTGAGGTCAACTTGATCAAACTGGAGTCCCGCCCGATTCCGGGCCGACCGTGGGAGTACATGTTCTACATGGACTTCGAAGGTAAGGTCGAAACGCCCGGAGTCCGCAAGCTTCTGGATTCGCTCCCCGACTCGACGGAGAAGCTCAAGGTTCTAGGCTCCTATCCGGCAGCTTGATCGCAAGGCCGCCAAGGCCGTGGAGGGAATTCGCGAGGTGAAGGCCCTATTCGATCCGCATCGGGGCGAGTTGCGGGCTTCTCTCGCTCTTGGTCTTTTCTGTCTTTTCTGTCAGGCCTGTCTTTCCTGTCAGGTGCCCTCTTCCGAAGTTGCCGGTCCCTCGACTCGCGTCATTCCGCGCTACACCTTCGAGGCGGCGCGCGAGGTTTTAAGTAAAGCGGTCGACCGAGAAGACATCGCTGGGGCGGTCGGTTTGATCGCAGTGGGTGGAAGGGTCGTCTTTCGAGAGGCGTTCGGTTGGAAGGATATAGCCGACGATGCTCCGATGCGCGAAGACACCATCTTCCGGATCGCCTCGATGACCAAGCCGATTACCAGCGTGGCGGTCTTGATGCTTCATGAAGAGGGCAGTTTCCAGCTCGATGACCCCATCGCGCGCTTCATACCAGAGTTCGAGCACCCGGAGATTGTCGTTCATGCAACGAGCAGCCCCCGAGCGTTCGAGCGCGTCCCGGCATCACGCGAGATCACGATTCGCCACCTTCTTACTCATACTTCCGGCATTAGCTATGGTTTTTCGGGGGTTCAGCCATTCACACGTCTATATGCTGAAGCAGAAATCTCCGATGGATTGGTGCAGACCGAGGGAACCATCGGGCCGGGAATCCGGAGGCTAGCGAAGCAGCCGCTTCTTCATGAACCGGGGACCGCGTGGAAGTACGGGCTATCGACGGATGTGCTGGGACGCTTGGTGGAGGTTGCGTCGGGAAGGACGCTCGCGGAGTTCTTCGAAGAAGACATTTTTCTACCGCTGGGAATGAAAGACTCCTACTTTTTCCTACCTGAAGAAAAAGTTTCTCGGCTGGCGTCCGTCTACCGACCTCGAAGGGGCGGTGGCCTTCGCGAGCTCCTGGCAGGGCCAATCGCAGAAGGCGCAGTGGTCTTTTCCACCAGCTATCACTATCAGGGGCCGCAAACCTATTTCTCGGGTGGGGCTGGTCTGGTCTCCACCGTCGACGACTACTATCGTTTTTGCCAGATGCTCCTCAACCGGGGGGAGCTGACCGGCGTGCGCTTGCTGAAGCCGGAGACCGTGCGAGAGATGACCGCAAACCAGATCGGAGAGCTGAGCATCGGGGACGGGAAGTATGGATTCGGGGTGTCCGTCGAGACAGCAGATACAGCCGGGGCGTTCGGTTGGGGCGGCTTCTTCTTCACGTCGTTCTGGATCGATCCGGAACTCGAAGTCATCGGGATCTTCATGGCTCAACTGTGGCCCAATCAGCTGGCGAGAGTCGACGATGACTTTCGGAGAGCGGTCGACAGGGCAATCCGATAGCCTGGCCACCCACTGCCATTCTTTTGGTGCGACGTTGTAGGATCCTGAGCGGAAAAAGGAGGTCCCGAAACGTGGGCTTTATCAAGAGCCAGGTGAGCATGAAAAGCGACGAGTACAAGAAGAACCTCGAGCACAACTTGGCACTATCGGATGATCTCGCGGAGAAGCTCGCCGTGGTTCGAAAGGGCGGTGATGAAAAAGCCCACGCCCGGCACCGTGAACAAAAGAAAATGTTCGTCCGCGATCGGGTCGCCACTCTGTGCGACGAAGGGGCACCTTTCTTGGAGATTGGGCCCATGGCCGGCTACCAGGTTTACGACGACGACCCAGCGCCAGCGGGCGGCGTCGTGGTCGGCGTCGGCATGGTTCACGGGCGCCAGTGCATGGTGGTCGCGAACGACGCCACGGTGAAGGGGGGTACTTACTATCCGATCACTGTGAAAAAGCATCTCCGAGCGCAGGAGATCGCGCTTCAGAATCGCTTGCCTTGCATCTATTTGGTAGACAGCGGCGGAGCCTTCCTGCCCCTGCAAGCGGAGGTTTTTCCGGACAAAGAACACTTCGGCCGCATCTTCTACAACCAAGCGGTCCTGAGCGCGGCCGGTGTTCCCCAACTCTCAGCCGTCATGGGGATGTGCACCGCCGGCGGGGCCTATGTCCCGGCGATGAGCGATCAGGCGGTCATCGTCAACAAGACGGGAACTATTTTCCTGGCAGGTCCACCTTTGGTGAAGGCCGCCACCGGTGAAGACGTTTCCGCCGAAGAACTCGGCGGCGCGCACGTTCACACTGAGCTCAGTGGCGTGGCCGATCATTTCGCGGTGGACGATGCCCACGCGCTCGAGGTGATGCGAGACATCGTTTTCCACTTGGGGCAACGTTCGCAGGCGGTGGTGGATCTCAAGTCACCCGAACCTCCCGCCTACGAACCGGAAGAGCTTCTAGGGATTTGGCCAAAGGACCTGCACCGCCAGGTCGATATCCGCGAGGTCCTTGCGCGCATCGTGGACGGCAGTCGTCTCTTCGAGTTCAAGGAGCGCTACGGTTCCACGGTGGTTACCGGTTTCGCACATATCGAAGGGATGCCCTGTGGAATCATCGCGAACAACGGAGTCCTGTTCAGCGAGAGCGCACTCAAGGTGACGCACTTCATCGAGCTTTGTACCGCCGAGAAGATCCCTCTTCTTTTCCTCCAGAACATCACTGGCTTCATGGTAGGGGCTCAGTACGAGCGAGGTGGTATCGCGAAGGACGGAGCGAAGATGGTTCACGCGGTTGCCACCGCCAAAGTTCCGAAGATCACCATGATCTTGGGTGGCAGTTTCGGAGCGGGAAACTACGGAATGGCTGGCCGAGCCTACGAGCCACGATTCCTCTGGACCTGGCCGGGAAGCCGTATTTCCGTGATGGGAGGCGAGCAAGCCGCCCAAGTGTTGCTTACCGTCAAGCGAGATCAACGCGAGCGGCGAGGCAAGACCCTGAGCGCGAAAGAAGCGGAGAAAATAACTGCGCCAATCTTGGAGAAGTACGAAAAGGAAGGACACCCTTACTATGCATCGGCGCGCCTTTGGGACGATGGTGTCGTCGATATGAAGGCGACTCGGACCGTTTTGGCGTTGAGCCTAGCTACCGTCTTGAATGCTCCTCTCGAGGAAACGAAGGTCGGCGTCTTTCGAATGTAGGCAAATCACAAGTGGCTATCGTTCGCATCGCCAACGCAGGAGGCTACTGGGGCGACGATCCCTACGCGCTCAGAAGGCAAGTGGAAGGTGAACTTCCAGTCAACTACATTTCGATCGATTTCCTGGCCGAGATCACGATGAGCATCATGCAGAAGCAGTTGGCTCGTGATCCGAACGCCGGCTACGCGCCCGACTTCATTACTCAGGTCGAGCCGCTCCTCGAAGATGTAGTTGCTCGCAAGATCAAGATCATCACCAATGCGGGTGGTGTCAATCCCTCGGCCTGTGCGGAAGCGCTTTTTACGGCGGCGCGCGCCCGCGGCCTGACACTCAAGGTGGCCGTCATCGAAGGAGACAACATTGTGCCCCGGCTCTCCGAGCTGCGAGAGCAGGGCGTCGATCTGAGGAACATGGAGACCGGCGAGGAACTGGGCGACTACACGGCGAGTGTTCTTTCCGCGAATGCCTACTTCGGAGCCTTACCGGTGGTCAAGGCGCTCACCGCCGACCCGCACATCGTTCTCTCGGGACGGGTGAGCGACACCGGGATCACACTCGGTGCGTTGATTCACGAGTTCGGCTGGTCGATGGACGACTACGACAAGTTGGCACACGGGATCGTTGGCGGACATATCATCGAGTGCGGGGCGCAGGCCACGGGCGGGAACTTCACCGATTGGTGCAAGGTCCCGAGCTTCCAGGATGTCGGGTTTCCGATTCTAGAGATCGAGCCGGACGGATCGTTTGTGATCACGAAACACCCCGGTTCGGGCGGTCTCGTGACGTGCCAGACCATCCGGGAGCAGCTCCTTTACGAGATGGGACATCCCCAGGCCTATCTCACTCCCGATGTGATCGCCGACTTCACCGGGATCCAACTCGAGCAAGCGGGCGCCGAGCGCGTTCGGGTCTCCGGGGTCCGAGGTACGAAGCCGACCGACCTGCTCAAGGTGAGTGTGTCCTTGGCGGACGGGTTCAAAGCGAGCGGCATGATCATCATCTCCGGGCCCGACGCGAGAGCCAAAGCCAAGGCGTTCGCCGAGATATTCTGGCGCCGGCTCGAGGCCGAGCTGACGCGCGCCGGGGTCTCGCCGCTCGAGGGCAGGCATACCGATCTTGTCGGGGACGACAGCACGCACCGCGACCTGACTCCGTCTCACGAGCCCACCGAGATCTTGCTGCGCCTATCCGCCCGGGATCACGAACGGCAAAAGCTGGCGATGTTCCGCAAGCTTCTCCCCAGCTTGATTCTTAGCGGTCCCTCGGGCGTCGCCGTTACCGGCGGCGCTCCCGCGATCTCGGATGTCGTTCGCTATTGGCCGGCTTTGATTCCGCAAGAGTGTGCACTTCCCTCGGTGACCATCTGCGTGCAGGAGAAAGAGCGCCCTAAGTTGCAGGTCGAGGCGGAGCACAAGGATCTGGCCTGGCCGAAAACGGGTGGCACGGGAGAAGCTGGTGTCGCGCCCGAAGATCCGTTTGCTCGGAGCCTTATCGAGAAGTGGGATGATGCGGCAACGATCGAGGTACCACTCATGCAAATCGCTCATGCCCGGAGCGGTGACAAGGGAGATACCGCCAACATCGGCCTCATTGGCAGGAGTCCGGAGTGCTATGTTTGGTTGCGAGAGAACGTTACCGCCGAGCGCATCAAGAAATGGTTCGAGAGCATCGCGCGCGGCGAGGTGCACCGTTACTTGGTCCCCAACCTCTGGGCTCTGAATTTCTTGCTGGATGAATCGCTCGGCGGCGGAGGGACGGTCAGTCTCTACATGGATCCGCAAGGCAAGACCTATAGCCAGGCGCTCTTGCGGTGTCGGGTCGAGGTCCCGAAACCGCTTCTGGAAACCATTGCCCCGGAGAACATGCCTTGTCCGGGCGAGCTCATAACATGAAACTCGAAGCTTCTACTCTCCGAGTAGAGTCCCAACCCCATGGCGTGAAACGCATCGTTCTTTCACGTCCGGACGCCCGGAACGCGTTCGACGAGACGATGATCCAAGAGCTCAAGGACGTTCTAGCCAAGCTTGCCGCGATACCAGACCCGGGCGAGATGAGGTTGCTCATTCTCACTGGTGAAGGAAAGCTCTTCTCCGCGGGCGCCGATCTGAACTACATGAAGCGGTTGGCGGGGAGCGGTGAAGCCGAGAGCCTCGCCGATGCGAAGAGCCTCGCCCAGCTCTTCTACGATCTAGCGGCGTTTCCTACTCCGGTCATCTGTGCGGTTCGTGGCGCCGCGATCGGGGGCGGAATGGGCCTCGCGGTTTCGACCGACTACGTGTTCTCCGAAGAAAGGGCGACCTTCGCGACCACCGAGGTCCGGCTCGGAATCGTCCCCGCGGTCATCAGCCCGTACATCGTTCGAAAGATAGGGCTGGCGGCCGCGTCGTCTCTTCTTCTTACCGGTCGGCGCATCAAGGCTCCGGAGGCGCGAGAGCTAGGTTTGGTGCAACGCACGACCAGCGAGCAAAGTTTCGACTCTGAGCTCGAGGAACTGGTGGCGGAGTTTCTGCATGCTGGTCCGGAATCGGCTCGCAGGACGAAAAAACTCCTCCACAATGCGGCTCCCCTTCCGAGCGCGGATCAGATCGAGTTCACCGCGGAGAGCATTGCGAAGGCCCGATGCTCGGAGGAAGGCCAGGCCGGGCTAGCATCCTTCTTCGACAAGAAGGCTCCTCCCTGGGTGCCCTAATCCAAATTTTGCCAAATCTAGTCATCGCGAATCGTGGGGAAATCGCACGGCGCGTTCTGCGTGCCGCTCGTGAGCGCGGATACCAGGTTGCGGTCATCTCCACCGTGGAAGACGCTGATGCTCTAGTACGCACCGAAGCGGACGAGGTTCTCGAAGTAGAGAGTTTTCTCGATGGAGAGAGCATCGTTCGTGCCGCCCGCAATTGGGGCGCCCATCTGCTTCATCCCGGCTACGGATTTCTCTCCGAGAACGCCGAGTTCGCCGAGGAGGTCGAAAAGGCGGGTCTCGTCTTCGTCGGGCCGACGCCGGCAAGCATGAGAGCGCTCGGCAACAAGGAGTCCGCCAAGACGCTCGCAGTGCGATGCGGCGTTCCTAGCCTGACGTCCCTCGCCTCAAAGGAACTAGAGGGCTTGCCCGCAAGTACCATCGCCGACCAACTCGCTTCACGCGGCATATCACCTCCTTACTTGGTGAAGGCCAGCGGTGGTGGAGGAGGAAGGGGGATGCGCGTCGTGAACTCGGCGGCTGAACTGCCGGAGGCGATTCGTCGTGGATCGGAGGAGGCCCTTTCCGGGTTCGGAGACCCTTCCGTCTTTGTTGAGCGCTACCTTAAGGAGCCGCGCCATATCGAGATCCAGGTCTTCGGAGATGGCGAAGGGGGGGGCGTCTTTCTCGGCGAGCGCGAGTGCTCGATGCAGAGACGCCACCAAAAGGTCGTCGAGGAATCTCCGAGCGTTGTGGTCGACGGTGCTCTCCGAGAGTCTCTCGGCAAGGCGGCCCTCGCACTCGTTGCCGAGACGCGGTACCGCGGTGCCGGCACCGTCGAGTTCTTGCTCGATTCGGAAAAGAAGTTCCACTTCCTGGAGGTCAACACCCGTCTTCAGGTCGAACACCCGGTTACCGAGATGGTGTACGGCGTGGATTTGGTTCAGGCTCAATTTGATCTGGCCGAAGGCTCATGGCCTTCCGGCTTGCCCGATTCAGAAACCTTCACGCTCCTCGAGCCGCGAGGCGTTTCGGTAGAGGCGCGTGTTCTTGCGGAAGATCCGCGGAACGATTTCTTGCCGACCCCAGGATCGCTGGTCCTTTATCGGGAACCGCGCGGCGATGGCGTGCGCGTGGATTCAGGAGTTCACGAGGGGGGGCGAGTCAACGCTCAGTACGATTCCATGATCGCGAAAGTGATCACCATCGGCGAGAGTCGTGACGAGGCTTTGGAACGGCTGGATCTGGCGCTCGAAGAGATGATCGTTCATGGCCCGACAACCAATCTCCCTTTTCTACAAGCCCTGGTAAGACATAGCGATTTCCGAGCCGGACGGGAGTCGACGCAATGGATCGATCGAAACCTGGAATCCCTCAATACATCACTCTTGCCGCGCGCACTTAGAGGTCGATTAGAGTCAAGGACCGTTCGGGAGAGACTTTCTCTCGCCGTTTCTGGAGGTGCGACGTCGCGGCCGGCGGCGGCTGAACGTTTCGCCGCTCAAGGCAACACCGAGGCTCGCATTGGAAGCGAGCTAGAGCGCCCCGCATTGGTCGTTACTGCAGGGGGCGATCGGGGGCGGTTCGTTTTGTCGGGTCCAGGTTTGGTCGAGGCTTTGAGATTGTCAGAACCGGCGTCGCGTTTCTCGACGTCTCTGCGAGAGCTGGCCTCTCGAATCAAAGGAGGAGAATTGCCATCGGCGGGATTCTATGCTTCGCGCTCATCGGCCGCAGAACTCACGGTGACCTTGTTCGGTGAAACGTTGCGCCTAGCTTGCCCGCGGCACACCGCGCGGGAAGGGCTGGATGTGGCTTCCGGCAATGGAGAGGTTCGCGCACCCATGGCAGGAAAAGTTTTGGAGGTTCGGTCGCGAGAAGGCGACGAAGTGGAACAGGGCCAGGTCATCTTCGTCATCGAGTCGATGAAGATGCAACTCGAGGTTCGCGCTCCCGCACGAGGTCAAGTATCCAAGATTCACGTCTCTCCGGGGGACGTCCTGGCCGGGCCCGACGTCCTGGCCACACTCCAATAGGTGCCCTTAGTAATACCGGGCGGGGGGGGCTCGCCACCGCCACACGGGTTGGCGCACCTACATTTGTAGGGGAAGGACCTCACGTCGCCGCGGCTTCGGCCCAACTCATGGAAGATCTTCGAATCGCCCCAGTTTGTGACCTAAGCTGTTGTATGGTAACGGTTTACAGGAAGGTTCGAGGCCCGCGGTTCGAAGACTCAGGAGTCCCGGACGGCACTCCGACCCACCGGTGAAATCCCAGCGATCGCTATCACTGAACAAAATGGGTTTTTGAGGGAGAATAGGACCTATCAAAACGAAAACTTATTGATGGACACTGGGCTCCCACCCCGCTCGGCCTAATGGCAACAGCAGGCAAGGCACGCCTCTCCCCGGCATGGCCGCCTCGCCCAGAGATTCAAGGGAGCAAGTATGAAAACAGTCCTGGATCTGGTTGGTGAGTTCGCCGCCCTTAACGACCAAAAGGTTCATCGAGGGGGAGAGCTGTCGCAGGACGCGGAGCGGCGCTGGTTGGAGTTGAAGGGCTTTTACGAGCTCCTCACCGCCTATAACGGAATCCCCCGTCGCCCAGTGACCCATCACTTTTCGGTGGAAGACATCCGCCGGCGCGTGAAGGATCGGCAGCGCCTCCGAGTGCCTACCGATCTGTCCATCGTCATCCAGTGTGGAGAGGAGTTTCTCTCGGGGCAAGTCTTGAACTTGAGCCGCGGTGGAGTGTTCCTCGCGGCGGAAAGGGCCCTTCCTATCGAGGCAACGCTGGTTTTGTTCCTCGCCAATCCCAATAACGCTTCGCTGTTTGAGGCCAAGGGAAAAGTCGTTTGGACTACCGACCGCTCAGGTGTCACTAGTCTTCCCCAAGGGATGGGCATGCTTTTGGGAGAACACGACCCGGACGGCCTCGTTCGTAGCCAGTTGGACTCGATCGTCATTGAGACTCTTGAACGGCATCTCTCGGGATTGGATGCAAGCACTATCGCTCCTTACTTTCTCGAGCGTGAATCCCTGGTACTTTAGGTTCCCGCTCGACCGGCTTCAATCAGTCGGGGCCTCACTCTTCAATAAATGGCGCGGGGCCCCACCCCCACGCATTCATGCTTCGTCGACTACGCGACTACGCATGGGCTCAGGGCTGCGTTCGAGCGCTCGCCGCTGCGCCGACTTCGCGGCTGAGGGCTCCACCGCCGCCTGGCTAGCTCCGGTCAAGGCAACCACGTAATTTGGCGGCCGGCAGGCCGACTACGCATAGCTCGGGGCCGAAGGGCTAGTCGCTGTGCGATAATCGGCGGGATGCGACGCCGGATTCTTGCCGCGGCCTGTCTCCTTTGCACCCACTCGATCGGGAATGCCTCCCCACCCCGGCGCATTCAGTTCCGAGAAGTGGCGGAAGCCATGGGAATTCGGATCGAGAACGTCTCCGGAACTGCAGAGAAAACGTACATCGTCGAAAGCACGGGATCCGGTGCGTGTTTCTTCGACTACGACGGGGATGGTTTCCTGGATCTCTATGTCGTCAATGGTGCGACTCTCGAGCAGGCAGCGGACGCGGTCGGCGCACCGCACGACGCGCTGTACCGAAATCGAAGCGGGGCGGCCTTCGAGGATGTCACCACCCGGGCCGGCATACGGGATCGAGGATGGGGCGGTGGTTGTGCAGTGGGTGATGTCGATAACGATGGTGACCCGGATCTCTACATCACCAACTTCGGGGAGAACGCCTTCTACCTCAATCGTGGCGACGGAACGTTCGTCGAGCGCACGCAGGCCGCAGGACTCTCCGATCCCCGACCGAGCGCTAGCGCAGCTTTCGGGGACCTGGATGGTGATGGCTACATCGATCTGGTTGTAGGCACTTATCTTCGCTTCGAACGAGAAACGGTCGCTCGGATTGGAGACGGGGAATGCTACTACCGCGGTTTCGAAGTCTACTGCGGTCCCGACGGCTTACCGGGAGATTCCAACGCGCTCTTTTGGAATCGTGGCGACACAAGGTTCGAGGACCGGACCCGCGAGTCGGGCATTCTCTCTACGGAAGCGAAAACCTTAGGGTTGTTGATCGCAGATCTAAGCAACGATGGTCTCCCCGATATCTACGCGGCTTGCGATTCCACCATCAACCTCTTCTTTCGGAACAGCGGCAACCTTGAATTCCTGGACGACTCGCTTCTTTCCGGAGCCGGCTACAGCGGCAAAGGGTTCGAGCAGTCGGGAATGGGAGTCAGCGCCGGAGATCCCGACGGCGATGGTGACTTCGATCTCTTCGTCACCAACTTCCAAAACGATACCAACACTTTCTATCTCAACGTGGGCGGAGGAGAGTACGAAGAGGTCACCGAGCGAGTCGGCTTGGGCGCGCCCAGCCTTAGTTACCTGTCCTGGGGAACCCATTTCGCCGATCTCGACAACGACGGGGACGAGGATCTGTTCGTGGCGAGCGGCCATGTTTACCCGCAGGCCGAGGCCATGGGCGAATCCTACGCGCAACGCAATCAGGTATTCGAGAATCAGGTTGATGAGGCGGGACAAACGAAGTGGCGAGAGCTCGAGGATCTCGGTCCCGGATTCGAGGTCAGGAAAAGTAGTCGGGGGACGGCGCTAGGGGATTTCGACAACGACGGAAGGCTCGACATCTTCATCAATGAAATCGATGACCGACCGAGTCTCTTGCGTCACGAAGGTTCGAGCGAAGCGAACGCCCTCAAGCTCTTGTTGATCGGCACCCCCGCCAATCGAGACGCCTTAGGGGCCCGCGTCGCTCTGCAGGTCGGAGACGCGACGCAACATCGGGAGGTTCGTTTCTCGGATGGCTACATGGGATCGAATGATCCTCGGTTGCACTTTGGTTTAGGAGAGGTTGGTCGAGCCAAGGCAGCTAGCATCCGTTGGCCAGGAGGGGCTTCCGAGCAACTAGGACCTATGGAGGCCGGCATCCTTCATGTAGTCAAGCAAGGGCAGGGGGTGGTGGCTCGAATTTTATTGGCTCAATGATCTAGATTCCCGGGTACGGATCCGGTTCGATGTGAACGAAGGCACCTAAGAAACGGCTGTCACTCTCTCCTCGCCTTGCCAACATGGGAACATCTCCTTGCTCTGGAGAAATCGTCACCAAATAGCAATAGCTGCGCGCCCCGAAATCCTCGTAGGGGAAACCGCGGCCGGCGGGTAGCTCCAGAATTTTCTTCTCGCCAGGCTGGTAGTCCGACGTGTCACACCCGCCGGGAACGCAGACCTTGATTCGATTGGGAACGCTCACGTTCAACACGCGAACGGTGAGCTGGTCGAGCGGGAAACGAGTACGCACGACCATTTCTGCTTTCGTTCCGCCCCGGACCCAGAAGCCCACTCCGCGGTACCGTTCTCGCCCCCACGTGTTGTTATCCAGGAAGTACCCCAGGTACCCGTCTTCGAACCGTTGCCGAAATTTTGCGGGATCGATATTGGTGGGCAGATCGTTGATGAGAGAAAGCTCGACCGGCAGCCATTTGAAGAGACCAGTGGTCGCGTGCTGGCCGGGGCGGCGGGCCGCGGCGAAGGGATTGATCAGAATCGACGTCAAAAAGGCGCCCGCCATGATCCATGAAGGAAGAATGGCGAGTAGAGGTCGCAGGAGTGTCGGAGTCAGAAAAAAATAAAGAGGGTAAATGTTCAAGAAGTAGCGGTTTCCAAGCGTACCACCTCCCCCAAAGTAGTTGACCGGCATCCAGACGATGAGGAGCAAACAGTCGAAGGTGGCCAGCGCGAGAACCATCCATTGCCAACTTTTCTTCGGACCGAAGGCGAAGAGTGCTACCGCTACGACCGCAGGGAAGAAGTAGATTGCGATGCCGGAAAATCGCCCGATGTGGAAGAAATATAGATCGTGAACCACGATGTCCCATGGCTGTTGGGTGTAGATCTCGGCGGTGACTTTGGCGAGACCGGTGTTCTCGAAATTGAGGTCTGGGCGCTGAAAGGGATAGCGTCCATAGAAGGTCTTCCTGTCGCCGCCCTGGTAGTTCATCTCCCCGGTCACCGCGAGGTTTGCGAGAAAGAATCCGCTCAGAACGATTCCAAAGACTGCCCCGGTGACAAAACCACGCTTCCATTGTCGCCGGATCGCGAGAAGAGCGAGCACCGGGAGGATCACGAAGACGTTCGAAGGCTTCGAATAGGTTACCGCTCCTAGAATGGCCGCCGCAATGAGATCCGAAGTGAGTCCTCTCAGCAATCTCGGTGGCGCGGGTGCTCTTTCCTTGTACAGCCAGAAGAAGGCCCCCAGGAATACGAGGCTCAAGTTGAAGATCTCAGGTGTCAACCACACGAAGTAAGCCGGCACCACCGAGGCGAAGAGAAATGTTAGCGTGTATGCGAGAGAAGCCCCGGGTGAGCTCGTCGCTGCAAGAAAGAAGTATCCGCAGACTAGTACAGCCATCACCGCGAGCGTGTGTAGGACGAGCATGCCGTGGGTTCCGAACAACCGCACCCAGGGCGCGGCCGCCAGCGAGTACAGGAATGATTTGGCGAAGTAGATCTCCTCGGTCACTTCGCCGTCCCGGATGACCATGGGGAATGGGCTTCCAAAGGTCAGAGAGCCTTCCCGTCCCCGCTTCAGGAAAATTCCGGAAGGTCCTCCGCGAAACTCGCGATACACCCGCTCCAGGTCCTTGCGGGTGAAGCGGAGATCGCCATCGTAGGCGAGGCTGTGAGCCATGGTGTAATAGGTGGCCTCGTCACTCCACATCGCCCCCGCCTGCCGGGGGTAGTCTACGGACAGGGAAAACCCCAGCAAAACGATTCCGATGGTGAAGAGTACCCCTAGGGCATGACGACGCTGAAACATCCTAGGGATCATATGCGGACTGGACCGGGCCGACAAACTGGCAGGCCGCGCGGCGCTAGGTGGGGAAGAAAAGAGCCACCGCGAACCAGTTGTTGTCGTCGGTGAACACTTTGCCCACTTTGAAGCGGGCGGCATGGGCGATCCATTCGATGAGGGGTCTCGTGTACTTGTAGGAGCTCTCGGTGTGGATATATTCGTCCTTCTCCAAGCGGACGGTCTCCTTTATCTGCTCAATACGTACTTCCTGGCTCTTCTGAGACACCAAATGCAACTCGATTCGTCCGACCTCCGCGCTATAGACGGCTCGATGACGGAACGTCTCCGGATCGAATTCTCCACCCAGTTCTCGATTGATGCGGGTCAGGATGTTGAGGTTGAAACGAGCAGTCACGCCGGCCGCATCATCATAGGCGGCTTCCAAGACCTTCTTGTCCTTCTGGAGGTCGAACCCGATGAGGAGCGCATCGTTGGACTCCATCCCGTCGCGCACCGTGTCGAGCAGGGCCCCCGCGTCCCGGGGCTCGAAATTCCCGATACTCGAGCCCAAAAAGAGTACCAGCTTCCTATCCGCGACCTCGGGTTCCTCCACCGCGATGCGTGTGGCCCGTCGCAACCCGTCTCCGTATTCGGAAGCTATGGGAATCGTTGTCAGGCCGGGGTAAAGAGCGTCCAATTTGCGGGCCGTTTGGTCGAGAATCGTCGGCGAGATGTCAATAGGAAGGTAATGGAGCTCTTTCTGTGCCTCCATGATGTTCTCGAGAAGGATAGTGGTCTTCGTCGAGCTCCCACTACCCAACTCCACGAGGCTGATGTCGCTTTCCAATGCGTCCCGAATCTCCGAAGCGTTCTCGCGTAGTATGGAAGCCTCGGTCCGGGTCGGATAGTATTCCGGAAGATCGGTGATTTGCTCGAATATCTTGGAGCCGGCCTCATCGTAGAAGTACTTGGCGAGGAGAAACTTCGGCTCGCTGCGCAAGCCCTCCCGGACGTCGCGAGCGAACTCTTCTAGGAAATCGGAGGACTCGGGATCGGGCATACAGATACACGATGGCCAGGGTTGAGTGCACGCTTCATATCGAGGTAATTAAATCTTTCTTTTTGAATTTGTGATCGGGTCCTTACATCATAAGGTGACGAGGTTCTGAGATCAAGGAAGAGTATGAGCGGAAGCCATCACTCGACGAAACTTAACGGAGCTTGACGGTTCGGGGCCCCCTTGGTAGACTCCCGCCTCTCCATGACTGATGCGACCACGCTCGAGGACGTTCGGGCGTATTGGAACGAGTTCGTCAACGACATCGAGGTCACCGATCTCCCGGTCGGATCTCCAGAGTTCTTCGACGCCCTCGAGCGCTATCGTTACGAAAAGATCGACTATCTGCGAGACTACGTCGGGTTCTCGAAATACAAGGGAAAAAAAATTCTCGAGATAGGATGCGGTGTTGGAATCGACCTTCTGCAATTCGCCCGTTCCGGGTCGGACGTGAGCGCGGTCGATCTCACCCCAAACGGGATCCAGCTGGCCACCGCGAACCTGGCACGCGAAGGGTACCAAGGCGACCTCCGCGTCGGTAACGCAGAGTCTCTCGACTTTCCCGATGGGTCCTTCGACGTCGTCTACTCACACGGCGTGCTTCACCATACGGTCGACACTGAGAAGTCGATCGATCAAGTCTATCGCGTGCTTCGGACCGGCGGGGAAGCCATAATCATGCTCTACAACCGCCATTCGTGGTTCAACCTGGCGGCAGTGCTTTCCGGTACCAACATCGAGCATGCGAAGAAGGACGCCCCCATCATTAGGCGCTACTCGACCGGCGAGTGTCGCAAGATGTTTCACAGATTTCGAGACGTCCAAATCCATGTCGACCGATTCCCGAAACGCACCGTCAAGTTCGACAATCTTTTTGCCAAGCTCAACAACAACCTTCTCGTTCCTTTCTTCGAGCTACTTCCCGATCGGATCAGGCGACCCTTGGGATGGCACATCATGATACGGGCCACGAAATAGCAAGCAGCGGCTGGCGGTATTCCAGCCTGGCTTGCATCGCCGTCGTCGGGACGGCGGCAGTCGTGTTGGCGACCGTGGTTTCCGGATCGTTCGCCCGGATACTCGCCTTCGCCGCGGCACTCGCATTGTTCGCCGCGCCTGGTTGGGCGCTGGCAGGGCGGTGGTTCTCAGGTTTCGAACGGCACGCCACCGGCATTGCCATCGGATATTTTCTCAGCACGATTACAGCCAGTTTCCTCTATCGTCTCGGCGTTCTGACGCCGGTCAAACTCGGCTTCGTGCTCGTCGCCGTCACTGCGGTGATCGTCTATGCCGCCCGTCGATCCCAGGTCAGCTTCCGGCAAGACAGCCAGGAAGAACGCTTCTGGCTAGTGGCGACTCTAGCCGTCGCGATGAGTTTGGTAGCGCTGCCTTACCTGCGAATTGGGCAAGAAACGGTAGAAGGTTTCGCTTATCGGTCCTACTTCAGTGCCGACCTCATGACCCACCTCTCGATCTTAGGGGAGATTCAGAAAGGGGATTTCCCGCCCCAGAATCCGTTCTACGCCGGTCGCTCGCTCGGCTACCAATGGCTTTTCTTTCTCTTCCCCGCTCTGGTCGGAGATTGGATCGGCAACCAACCTGCGCTCATCTTGACAAACCTGGGGAGCGGCTTGCTCTTCGTAACGCTCGCCTTTGCCGCCGCCTGCCGGTTCGCCCGGGGCCCGGGTTACGCCTTCGCCGCGGTGGTCATCGGGCTGGCGGCTGCTAGCTACGAGGGCTTGGCGGTTCTGGTTCGGGCGGCGTGGATCGGCGAGCCTTTGGGAAGTTTTCGCGATGTGAACCTGGATGCCTTTTCGCGTTGGTTCTTCGAGCTTACTTCCCTCGATGGTCTCCATCGTTCCCTTCTCTATACACCCCAACATCTTTATTCCTACAGCCTCCTCTTGATCTTGGTTCTTCTTCTCTATCGAGGCGAACCACGAGGGGTCGCGAGCTCGGTTCTCGCGGGAGTCGTTCTCGGCGGCATGGCCGGCACCAGTATCGTGACCGCCATGATCGCGGGCCCGTGGTTGGTCATGAGCCGCACCATGGAACGAGGTCAGAAGAGTTATTTATTGCGCGACCTCTTCGTCATGGGAACGACGGCGCTCGCTTTTCTCGGATGGTATTTCGTGCTCGGTTTCTTCGAAGAAGCAGGCGGAGCCTTGGTTCCCCGCGTGCCTAGCCCTGCCGAGATGCCGGTGCTCTTGCTACTCGAAGCGGGGCCGCTTTTCCTACTCGCTCTTCCCGCTCTCACCGAGCGCTACGCGCGACCGATCATCGCGCTGGCGGGAATGGCGTTGATGGCCATTCTCTTTATGGATATCGGGAGTTACCCTGGCGTTTGGATGGCTTGGCGGGCCGGCAGCATTCTCCTCGTTGCACTCTTCCTGATGGCAGCGTTCACCCTCGGAAATCGCAGGCGTTGGGCACTGGCGGTCATTCTGGTACCGGCGTTGCTCACCGCGGTGCTCGACATCTATAACGCCCAGGACGTGACGAATCGTGACTTCTCGCGCGGCACGTTCCGTTGGACGACCGTCGTCGATCGCTCGGATTACCAAGCTCTTCGGTGGATCCGGTCCAATACTCCTTTGCAGGCCGTGGTTCAGTGGGACGTACGCGCGCGCGAGCCCGGGGAATGGGCACTGATACCCGCCCTTGCCGAGAGGCGGATGGCGGTCGGGTTCCCCATCTTCCTGCTCGACAATCGCAAATATCGAAAGAGAGAACGGCAGCTGCGACCCATTTTTGTGTCGCGCGATCCGGTGAGAGCTCACCAGCTGGCGATGGAGGCGGGAATCGACTATCTGGTCATCGGCACGCGCGAAGTCGCGGTGCGGGGTGAGCTGGTCCGAAAACTCTGGGAGGCCCCCGAGCTCTTTCACGAGGTCTATTCCAACGCCGGCGCGACGATCTTCCAAGTTACTCCATCCTAACGTCTTTCCTGGTAGGGCCCTGACGTTTCCGACGCGTCGTCGCCCGTGCTAGAGTAACCGATTGCACGGGTCGAGTGATGAGTACTGACAAAGACTTCCTAGTAGTGGGTGCCGGCGTGGCCGGTCTCACCTTCGCCCACACGGTCCTCAAGGAAAAACAGCAGGTGACCGTCGTCGAGCGCAACGATGTGGTCGGTGGACTGGCCCGCTCGTTTCATTACAACGGCTTCACCTTCGATGTCGGACCCAAGCGATTCCACACCGAAGACAAAGAAGTCTTGGACTTTCTTCTCGAGGTTCTCGGTGATGACTGCCTGGTGGTGGACCGGTCGAGCTCGGTGCACTTGTTCGGAAAGTATTTCGCTTGGCCTCTCGATAGTCGCGCTCTGTTTCGACTCCCGCTTCCCGTCATGTTCTCGTCGGGACTCGACCTTCTGAGGCGTCGGCCACCGGCGGACGATAACTCTTTCACGGAGTACACGCGCTCCCGCTATGGAGACACCCTGTATCGTCTCTTCTTTAAGCCGTACACCGAGAAATTTCTTCAGATCCCCTGCGAAGATGTTCATGTAGATTGGGCTACGACTGGAATCAATCGTGCGGTGATCGACAAGCGGGTGAAGAGCGATTCCCTTTTCGATCTGGTGCGCAACGTGCTTCTGCCTCGTCCTGTGGTGACCAAGTTTCTTTATCCTAGCTACGGGGGCTTCGGTACTTTTTGCGAGAAACTGGCGGAACAGATCCCCGAGAGAGGCGGCGAAATCCGGCTCAGCGATACGGTCACCGCGATCCGTACCGAGGACGGGAAAGTCGAAGAAGTGGAGCTGACCGACGGGACCAAGCTAAGACCCAAGTACCTGATTTGGAGCGGAAACCTGATTGCCCTCGCGCGGCTTCTGGGAAAGGAGCCTCCGGCGATCCGGTATCTGTCGACGGTGCTTTTCAATATCGAAGTCCATGCCGACGTGCTGGAGCACGAACAGTGGATCTACTACGGCAGTTCCGACACGGTCCTCTCCCGCGTGACCATCACCAAGGAGCTAGCTCCTTACATGTCGCCGTCCGGAAAGACGGGGCTCTGCGTCGAAGTTACCTGCTTCGAAGGTGGCGAGGCGTGGCGCGATCCAGAGGCACTGGTATCGCAGGTCCAATCCGATCTCGTCCGATTGAAATTGGTTCGCTCTCTCGAGGATTTTGGCGCGGTGCACATCGAGAAAGTTCGCGACACCTATCCAATTTACGATCTTCGCTACAAGGAGAGTTTCGCGGCGGCGGCGCGCATGGCGAAGCCTTTCAAGAATCTAAAACTTCTTGGACGCACCGGTGCCTACTGGTACAACAATTCCGATCACTCGATGAAGATGTCAATTCATCTTGCCCGGCACCTGCTGAAGGGGGCGCCGATGGCCGAAAAGGAAGCCTTCTTCAAGGTTTGAGCTGCGCTCGGCGTCGTCCGCCCGAGCCCGATGTGTGAACTCATGAGAGGAACTCCCAAGTTCATACCCCTTCGTTTCGACGAGCTCGCAGAGGATGAGCAACGGTGGAGGGCGCAGGAGTTTTACGAGGTCATGGATCGCCGCCGAACCGTGCGCGACTTCTCGCCAAGGCCGGTTTCGTTCCACCTCATCGAACACGCGATCCAAACAGCCGGGACCGCACCCTCCGGCGCACATCAACAGCCATGGCGGTTCGTGGTGGTCTCCGACCCGCAAATCAAGAGCCGGATTCGTGAAGCCGCGGAAGCGGAGGAACGCGAGAACTACGAGCGGCGAATGCCGGAGGAATGGAAAGAGGCCTTGGCTCCCCTAGGAACCGATTGGCACAAGGAATTTTTGGAGATCGCCCCGTATCTGATCGTTGTATTTCGGGCCGACTACGGTCTCGAAGGCGCCGCGCTCGACGACGGTACCTTGGTCAAGCGCAAACACTATTACGTTGTGGAGTCGGTGGGGATCGCAGTGGGCATGCTTCTCGCGGCGCTGCATAACGCGGGCCTTGCGACTCTGACCCACACCCCGAGCCCCATGAAGTTCCTTCGCGAGATCTTGAAGCGACCCGCCAACGAAACACCGTTCGTTCTGATTCCGGTGGGCTACCCGGCGAAGGACGCCGAGGTGCCCGATCTCCACAGAAAACTGCTTGAAGAGATTCTGATCCGACTCTAAGGGCGGTCCACCGAGCGGCTGTCCCATCGCGCTGGGCGCCAAAACAGGGCGTTGCTCCTAGCAGACGCGCCAGGCGCTTAGCGGATCGTTCTGGCCGCCCAAACGGGGCGTTGCTTCTAGCGGGCGCGCCAGGCGGCTGTCCGATCTCGGAACCTTGCGCGTCCCGAAACTGGACGGTCTTTCTCCGACCCGCCGCTAAAACGCTGTTCCATACAGGTATTGTGTTGGCCTACGTTTTGCTTTCCTTCGGCTCGGAGGGAGTCGTCATGCCGAATCTAGCTCACGATCTGCGCCCGGCAATCCGCACCTTGCTAAAGCGACCCGGCTTCGCGATGGTCTTATGCCGCAAGCTTTTGTGGGTCTACGCGGATTCGTGTGGGTTGAAAACTGCATTTCTGGGTAATAGCGGAAGGAAAGCCGCCACGATCTTCAGCTTGAGATATTCCTCGTCGCGATAGCCGTAGGCGCGTCGTTGCAGAACACGGATTTTGTTGTTGACCCCTTCAACTAGGCCGAGACTGACTTTGTTCTCCGGATGACAGTAGGAGGCGATACCATCCCAATGGGACTCAATCATACCGGCGAACTTCTGGTACGGATGCAGGCGTTGCCATTTGAGGCTGTCTTTCCAACGAGTGAAAAAGGCGCGAGCGCCGCGTTCGGTGCGGTAATCCCAGAGTTGCCCGAAGGCCTCCTTCAAAATATAGGCGGTGTTCAGGCGCCGGTTGGCCTGGAGCAACTTTTTGAGTGCGCGGCGACCGTCTAGGCTCAGGTTCTCCCGCCGGGAAAGCAAAGTGTAACGCTGCCCCTTGATATACGACCGGTCCTTGCCGCTGAGGCGTTTGTACTCACCGCGCCGGACCTCATCGAGGGCCTTTGACAGATGACGCATGATATGAAACTTGTCGAAGATGATCCGCGCATTAGGCGCGTTGTGAATCACCGAGTTCCGGAAGGGCTTCCACATATCCATGGCGGCCAGCTTGATACGGGCGCTTTTCTTTCCGCCCGGCGCCTTGAAGAACAAATCGATGTCGGTTTCTTTGCGACCCTCACCGCCCACCCAGATGGGACGCGCCCGCTCCAGGTCGCTGACAATGACGCGATAGTTATGTCCCTTGCGGATGGAGATCTCATCGACACCGATGGCCCGAGGCGCCGGTAGCCCCGCCCGGTCGACCTACTCTTGCATGTAGAGCGTATCCAGAGCCTTCACCGTACCGTGGTGCAGACGTTCCATCTCGGCCACCGCCTTGTTCGGCATATCCCGGCACAGCTTGCCCACATGCGTCGCAAAACGCTGGGTGTAGCGCGAGTTGTTCGCCAGCCAGTCTAGGTTGTTCTACATGCACACCGCCGCACCCAGAACAGTTGACGCGCCAACGCTCGTATTCCAGATAGATCCGCCAGCCTGCCAACGACAGGTCGCGGACCCGGCACACTTGCTTGTCATAGCGCCCCCGGCACCGTTGCCCACAGTAAGAGCACACAGCTGTTTTTTTCGCCTCTTGAGCTGGATGACGCGGGCGTATCGGTCACCGAATAGACCCTTCAATCCGGCACCAACCACGAAACCTGGCAGCGCAAACAGCGAGCGGATCGACTGGGAATTTTTCACTCGGTTAGCCTATCCTAAAAATGGACCACTTTTCAGCACCTGATGAAGTACTCGATACCTTTTCCACACAATGAGTTACACTGTTTTTCCGTCAGAACTTACCTACACGAATCCGCGTAAACCCGCTTTTATTTTTCCTTTCAAGGGCGCGCAGCTGTGGGTTCCCCTCGTTCTCGACCGAGTCTCCATCACCGATCGATCCGGGCACTACCTGACGGTGATAGGCCGTGTACGCGCGGGGATCGGTCTACCGCAGGTGCTTGCGGAGATGGACGTCGTGAGCGAGCGGTGGGCTAGCGATTACGAGCACGCCCATCCCTTGAACGCGCTCGCGATGAAGGAGCAGCTAGTAGGCGATGTTCGAACGCTGCTTTTCGTTCTCCTGGGGACGGTGGGGCTGGTTCTCTTGATTGCTTGTGTCAACGTGGCCAGCCTATTTCTGGCCCGAGCCGAAGGGCGACAGAAGGAGATGGCGATTCGGACTGCACTTGGTGCCGGACGGGCACGACTTCTCTCGCAAACCTTGGCCGAGAGCTTGGTCCTCGCCCTGGTCGGCGGCGCGCTCGGGTTGCTATTCGCGGTCTGGGGAGTCGATGTGCTTCTCAGCCACGGCTGCATCAACACCGATCTGATCGACCCGCGGAAGGTTACCGGGTTCCATCGCGTGCTTTCACGCTCGCGGTCTCAGTTTTGTCTGCACTGGCCTTCGGCCTGGTTCCGGGGTTACGTGCCTCGCGTCAGACCTTGGGCTCCTCTCTCGTATCGGGCGCTCGTGAGATCGGTGAGAGCGCGGGACGACCACGGTTGCGAGGCATCCTCGTTGTCGCCGAAATTGCCCTGGCGGTGGTGCTGGTCTGGGCTCCACTCTCTTGCTTCGCAGCTTCTGGAATCTTCTGCAGATTCAGCCGGGCATCGAACCGACGGGTGTACTGAGCGCGAGGATTTCGCTGCCGGAAGCTCGTTATCCCGATTCCGGTGATGTCGAGGCCTTTTTTCCGGAGTTGGTGCTCAAACTGGGAGCTCTCCCCGGGGTGAGATCGGTCAGCCATGTAAGCAACCTACCGTTTGCACAGGGACTGCGTACCGAGCGATTCGATCACGTGGACAGCGAGTTTCGTCCTCAGGATCCGTTTCCGGCCGTCGGGCACCAGACAGTGAGCCCGGGATACTTCCGCACGCTCGGGATTCCTCTTCGCGGTCGAGACTTCACGGCCAGCGATACGAAATCGTCTCCGCGTGTGGTGATCGTCAACGAGACGCTGGCGCGAAGCTTCTTTCGCCGGGATGAGGCGCTGGGGCAAAGGATCCTAATCGTCGCTAGCAGACCGAAGGAAGTGCCGTTCGAGATCGTCGGTGTCGTCGGAGACGTCCGACATGAGGGTCTCGCAGTGCCATCGCAACCAACAGTCTTCGTTCCGCACGCTCAAGAATCCTTTTACGGTTACGGGCTGCCGCGCAGGGCAACGCTCGTTGTGCGAACGGACATCGCTCCCGGAACCTTGGCCGAGCCGCTGCGCCGCGCTGCGTGGCAGCTCGATCCAGACCTCGCGATCTCCGACGTGACGACGATGGAAGCGCTGTTGACGCGTTCGGTAGCCCGACAACGGCTCACCACGCTTTTGTTGGCGGTCTTCTCTGCGGTAGCGCTGCTGCTGGCTGCAGTGGGGGTCTACGGGTTGTTGTCGCAAGTCGTCGGGGGCCGCACCCGGGAGCTCGGAGTCCGTATCGCGTTGGGCGCGAGTCGAGTCGACCTGGTGCGACTAGTTCTTGGTCAGGGCTTGGTCCTGACGCTGGTCGGTATCGCCATGGGTCTGTTTGCCGCTCTCGGCCTGGGTCGCGTCCTCTCGAGTCTCTTGTTTGAGGTGAGCGCTACCGATGGCGCAAGCTTTGCAGCGACGGCAGTGGTCTTGTCCGCGGTCGCGCTGGTGGCGTGCTATGTCCCGGCGAGGCGGGCGGCTTCGGTGGATCCGACGGAGGCGTTGCGGGCCGAGTGAGGCCGGCGGCCGAAGAAATCAATTAGTGCGCGCGGGGCCCCACCGCCGCCTGGCTAGCTCCAGCTAAGCAACAACCTATTTTGGCGGCCAGCGGGAACTGAGTGCCCGCCTGGCGAGCTCCGGTCAAGCAACCTCGTAATTTGGCGGCCGACATGCGACTGTGCGCGGGCCGAAGGCTCATACGCCTTATTCCTGTCGCTCTCTGCCGAAGCCGGTGGTGATGGCCAAAACAACGACGACCAACAGCATCCACGAGTGGTAATTATTGAATCCGGTCTCGAAGGGCGAGACGCGTGGCATTCCGAAATCGACTCCCGATGCGCTGGTACTTGCGGCGAGGATCACCGGCACGAAGTAGGGGAGATTGAACGGGAAGCTGCACACGGTAACGTCGAGCAAATTGGCGCGGCGGGATGGCGAGATTCCGAAACGTTGGCCGGTCTCCCGCGTGAACTGACCGACGGTGAGGATGGCAACCGCGCTGTGCGTCGTGATCGCGACCGCCGCGGAGACCGTTCCGAAGATCCATAGCTCCGCCCCACGGGGTGATCCGGTTCGTTTTCGCGCGAACTCGACGACTCTCTCCAAGATGCCGGCGGCCTCGATGCTCGCCACCATCCCCATCAGAAAAAGCGTAAAGATGGAAGCACCCACCCCTCGCTCCAGGCCTTCCAGGACGATGCCCTTGGCGCTAAAACTCTCGGAGTCTATGTAGAGAAGCTCAGAGGGTTCCAAGAGCCCGAGGACTATGCCGATGGCGGCCGCGGCAAGGATCCCGGAGATGAGTCCTTCGAGCAAATGACGCCGGGCCAAGAGAAGACCAACCGTCAAGGCAGGCGCCACCACCATGGGCAATCCTCGCGGGGAGCCGATCTGCTCCGCGCCGGCGCCGGGCGCGGCCGCCGAGCCACCCAACGCGGCATAGAAAACCAGAGCCACGCCCGCCGCGGGCAGCGCGTACTTCAGTCGACTCCGTACCACTTCGCCAATTTGCGCATCTTGAGTCAAGGCGGACGCGATGGTGGTGTCGGAGATCGGAGACACATTGTCGCCGAATACGGCGCCGCCCAAGATGGCACCCATCAGTACCGCCGGTTCCACGGCCATCGCGCTCCCCGCCGGATAGAGAAGCGGTCCGCATAACAGGATCGTTCCAATGCTGGTACCGGTCGAGGTCGAGACGCCGCAGCAGATCAAGAACGCCGCGGCCACGTATCCGCCGCCGGAAACGCCGGTCTGTCGGGCGAGCCACACCAGGGCCTCGACGAAACCGGTTCCAGCCATGATGGTTCCGAGGACGCCGGCGAGGAGCCATGCCATGATCATCAAGATCACGATCGGTTGGCTCATCCCGAGAATGACGATCTCCGAGTACGCGGTGCGGTCCTTAGTAACCAAGAGTCCTAGGGCGAGCGCCGCCAGAAGCACTGGCCAAAAGCCCTTTTCGTCGGGAGCGCCGGAAAGCCCCAACCAGGCCACTCCGGCGAGAAAGAGCACGAATGGCGCGAGGGCTCCCGCTTGTCCACCGTAGAAATGGAGTCTCGGTCGGTTCACTTCGGTGAGAGCCGGCTCCCGATGATCCTGTTACTCTTGATATTCCATGGGCGTGTCAAAAATAGTCCGGCATAGCCCAGCGTAGTCTGGCATAGTCTAGGCATAGTCTCGGGAACTGGATATGCGGGCGGAAATTAGCAGAGGGCGACAAGACTGTCAAAAACCCCTTCGCCGGGCCATCCTTGCTCTTTTCGCCGCGTTGGTCTTCCCCTTCGCCTGCTCCGAAAGCCCCGGTCCGGACATCTCGCGCGAAGATCAGATTTTGGAGGAGAGGGCGAGAGAATACTTCGATGCGCGCTTTCGATTCTATCCGGTCCAGGCGACGATGGTCGGCGTCCACGACAGCGATGCCGATTTGGGTCGCTTCTCGGCCAGCGAGGTCAAGTCCCGAGTGGCGGAGCTCCGCGATTTCCGCCAGAGGATCTTAGGGATCGACCTGACAAAACTCTCGAGCCCGGCGTTCATCGACGCACTGCTGCTAACCAATGCGGTCAAGACGGAGATCTTTGAATTGGAGGAAATCGAGTCATGGCGGCGATCGCCCCGCTTCTACAGCGATGTCATCCGTTCAGGCATATGGAGCCTTTTTCAGCCGGGAGCTCCGACTAGGCTGGATGCGCTTCTGTCTCGACTCAATCAAATCCCGTCTCTCCTGGAATCGGCGCTCCAGAACA
Organism: Candidatus Marinacidobacterales bacterium; assembly: GCA_965219415.1. Taxonomy (GTDB): domain Bacteria; phylum Acidobacteriota; class Vicinamibacteria; order Marinacidobacterales; family DATDRI01; genus CBDCNP01. Next base: position 2,165,793 of record CBDCNP010000002.1, on the reverse strand, counting down.
TCGAGAGTCTTTCTCCAATCCTTATCGAGGACGGGATCGCAGAGCTCCGGAATTGTCAGGAGCAAGTGCGCGGGCTCGAAGCGGTGCTGGACAAATCGCCCGGAGCTACGGACGACCTGCTGCGCAGACAGATCGAAGTCGCGAGCCTCGCGGCTCTAGATTCCATGGAGGAGTTCATTGTTCACCTTCAGACCAGTGTGACGCGGAGTGAAATCGATTCGTTTCGTCTGGGTGAAGACTTGCTCCGGGTCCAGCTCCTCTATACGGAGATGGACGAGACTCCGCTCGACGAAATTCGGTGGTTAACCGAGCGTCAGCTCGGAGAAACGAAGCAGAGAATCCGAGCGATAGCCGCCAATACCAGCTCCGAGCTCTCGCTCCCCATGCTTTTGGCCGAAGTCTCTAACCAACGGTTCGAACGGGAGGAGGTATTGCCCTATACGGTGGAGCTCCTTCAAGACTTGAGGCAGTTTGCACTCAAGAAGAATATCGCCGGGGTTCTGACTTACGCGGCCGATCCGGCAGTCGAAGCAGCGCCTTCGTTGCCACAAGGTGAGCTGGGGAAATTGCACGTGCCCGGGCCTGCGGAATCCACGGGCGATGCCGTCCTAAGGTTGGCGATGCCTCTCGCCGAGGGACCTAACGTCGGCGGTCTATTGCCCTTTGAGCCCTACATGTTGCAGCTACTTTCCATGCGTGAAGTGTATCCAGGAAATTACGTTCGAGTTCTGTCTGGAAACGAATCGGAGAATCGCTTGAGTGAGCTCCGGCGTCTTCTTTTCTCCCGCGCCAATCGAGAAGGCTGGGCGCATTACGCGGAGGAGATGTTTCTCGACGAGGGCTATGGAAGCGCCGATCCGCTTCTACGTTTGGTTCAGCTTCGTCGGGCGCTTGTTGAGCTATGTCGTCTAGTTGCAACGATCTTGATTCATGCCGAAGGGTTGAGCCTCGAGACCGCGGCCTTGATTTTCGTGAACGAGGCCTTCCTCGATGCTACCGCCGCGGCGCGAGAGGTCAGCTTGATCGCCGCCGATCCGACACGGCTGAGTGCCGCCTTGGGGAAGCTGCAAATCTTGAAGCTACGCGCCGATTACGTGAACGTCGGAATGGAAACGAAGACCCTTCGAGACTTCCACGATGCGTTTCTACACTGCGGTGAGCCCCCCCTGCGGCTGGTTCGGCTCTTGTTGCTAGGTGGGGATGAAGGTCGAACCCTGCCGGACTAGCTTGCGGTGGGTCCGGCGGGGAACTACAACGCCTGCCGGAAGTATCGGCTCCAATTTCCGCCCAATAATTTCTCGACGTCCTCGTTGCGATAGCCGCGCTCTTTCAGTGCTTCGGCGGTTGTGCGAAAACGTTCGGGTTCATCAAGCTCAGAGATCCAAGGAGGCCAGCGGACGTTATAGCTGGGTTTGTATCTCGTCAGCCGTGGCTCGTACCAGCTCTCGCGGCTGGCCGTCGCGCGAATCCCTCGCAGCGAGTAGTCCGAGGCCAGGCCCACGTGATCGACGCCCGCAACGTTGACGGCGTGGTCGACGTGCTGCAGGTAGTCTTCCAATGTGGTTTCCGCCGTGGGGCCAATGAAGTAGCCGAGAGACACGATGCCGACCATTCCGCCGCGGTCGGCCATGGCGCGGAGCAACTCGTCACTCTTGGCGCGTGGATGATCGTGCAGTGCCTTGCACATCGTATGGGTGAAGGCAGGAGGTTTCCGGGAGATTGCGATGCCGTCCCGACTCGTCTGTTCCCCGCAATGAGACAAGTCGACGGCAATTCCCAGCTCGTTCATCGTTTCCACAACTGCCACACCGAAATCGGAAAGCCCGGCATTGGTTCTCTCCGTGCAGCCGTCCCCGAGGAGGTTTCGCGAGTTGTAGGTGAGCTGGATGATGCGGGTGCCGGCGTCGTGAAGAAGGGGCAGGTTGTCGATATCCCCTTCGATACACGTCGCGTTTTGGAAACCCAACAAGATCCCGAGCTTGTCCTCTCGGTGCGCGCGGTCGATATCGTCCGCGCCGAGCACTTTGACCAGTCGATCCGGTTGGCTGTCGAATCGAGCCTGCCATTGAGTGAGAGCTTCGAGCGCGACGCGCAAGTTGCGGTTGTCGAGGCTGGTGTGGAGCGCGGTGACGCCGGAGCGCCGAACCAGATCCCAATCGGTATCGGTCAGTAGTTCGTCGTCGATGAAACCGAGGGCGTCGAAGACCGGTGTCCTTTCGAAGAGCCGTTCCGGTAAATCATCGAAAGGTACACGAGAAGTATCGGCGAGAAGCGGGTCGGCTCGGCCTGGCAACGCGGCACCGGCGCTGGCCGCCGCCAATGCGGCGAGGAAGGCTCGTCGGTCCATGTTCATTTCCCCTTCCTCCCGGTCGTTGGGAACGGCCCTTTGAGAGAGGTTTCCTAATCCGGCCCGATGCTATGCGAGGCAGCGCTTCTAGTCAACCAGCAGGCTTTCATAAGGTGAACCCGAGCCTTTACTGAGTGCCCGTCGCGTTGGCGGGAATCTGGAGGTTGGACCGGTCGATAATGCGGCCCCCCTTGATGACGGTGTCGATCCGCGTGGTGTTCTTGATGTCGGCGATCGGGTCGGCGGTCAGGAGGACTAGGTCAGCGATCTTCCCTTTTTCGACGGAACCCAGGTCAGCCTCTTTGCCGAGAAAGCGAGCGCCGTTGAGCGATGCGATCTTGATAGCGTCCAGGGCCGGAATCCCGCCCTCGACGAGAAGCTCTAGCTCTCGGTGTACTGCCGCCGCGAGACTTTGATCCGTGCCTAGCACCACCACGCCACCCACCTTGTTGACTCGTTTCACATTGTCTTGCGCTACGGGTGTCATCACTTTCATCCACGCGGCCCACCGTCGTTCGGCCTGCTTCTGCGCCTCGAATTCTTTGAGCCTTCGGATCTCCTCTGGATCGAGCGTGGCCCGGTAAAGCGGCTGATCCAGATGATTGGGGTCCTCGGCCAAACGGCTATAGCTTTCCCCGATCGCCAAGGTAGTCACTTGTGGGATCCGTTTCACCTTCATCATGTTGAGATACTTATCGCTCACCGGTGCCTGAATGACCGGATGAACGAGCGTGTCGATGCCGGCGTAAATGGCCTCCCACGTGCGAAGCTCGTTCGAGGCGTGGATGGTGGTTCGGATTCCGTGCTCGTGGTAGTAGCGAATGATCGTCTCCAGCAGGTCGAGCGGGAGCTTATTGATCATGGGCCGGGTGCCCCAGCCGTGTTCGTCCTGAGTGATTTTGAGAATGTCAGGCTTCGCTGCGATGTGAGCATCCAACTTGTCGCGATCCGCCGGCCAATCCTCGATTCCAATTGTGATCGGGTAGTTACTGCCATGACCGTTGGGAGCGGTCACGATGTAACCGGTGGCGAAGATGCGGGGGGCCACGATCTCGCCGGATCGTTCCTGTTCCCGGAAGGAGAAGATATAGTCCTGGTCGTTCCCGGCGTCGTAAATGGTTGTGACCCCGGCATACAGATAGCCTTGAATCGCGGAGAGCCCGAAGGCTGCGGGAGAGGCTCCAGGCCCGGCGCCATCGAATCCCGATCCGGGTCCCCTTATGTGTACGTGCATGTCCATGAGTCCAGGGATGGCGTACTTACCTTTTCCTTTAAGGCGGGTCGTTCCACGCGGTACTTCGATGGGTTCATCACTAACTCCTCGAATGCGATCGCCTTCGATCCAGATGAAGGCCCCGGTGACCGGAGACGCCCCGGTTCCGTCGATGAGGGTGACGTTCTCGATGAGGAGTCCTTGGGTCTGAGCAGAGGCGGAAACGATCGACACCAGCAACGCAGCACACGTGATGGCGAAATGCTTCATGTCATTGTCCTTTGCGAAATAGATTTTGGGCGCTTTCGGGAGCCGCGAGGCCTGACAGCCTGTCGGCCTGTCAAGTTGTCAGGCGCTGCGGGAGGTTAACACGAGGTGGGCGATCGAGGGGAGCGGAACTCTTGTCTATCTGTCACCGAACCGTTCACGGTGTTGATGTCCTGCCTTTGACCCCTCTTCGCCTCCAAGCCTATAATCTTCTTTGACTTAGTCTCGTCTGGTCAATGAGATAAGGGAGATAAGGCGGCTACCGCACCGAAAACCATGCGTATCCTGATGATCGCCCCCGAGCCCTTCTTTCAGCCGCGGGGCACGCCCTTCAGCGAGTACTACCGAACCCGCGCCTTGACCGAGCTGGGACACGAAGTCGATATGGTGACGTATCCGATAGGGGAAGACGTTTCCATCTCCGGGCTGAGAATCTTTCGCGCTCCAGGAATCCCGGGAATCCGCAAGATCTCGATCGGCCCCTCGCTCGCCAAGCTTCCGCTCGATGTCATGGTGTTCTTCTCCGCCGTGCGGCGGCTGATGTCGGCTCGCTACGATCTGCTCGATTGCCACGAAGAGGCGGGGCTGATGGGAGCCTTGCTATCTAAACTGTTCGGCGTCCCAACGGTTTACGATATGCACTCGTCTCTGCCCGAGCAACTCGTGAACTTTCGCTACACACGGTCAGCGATATTGCGAAGACTGTTCGCGATCGCAGAGCGCTGGACCATCAAGGGCTCGACGGCGGTCATCGTGATCTGTCCTTACTTGCAGGAGGTCGTCGCCGACTTCGACCCAGAGAAGCCTTGTTTCTTGATCGAGAACTCTCCTCTGGCGGAGGCGAATCGCGTCGCCGATGGTGAAGAGGTGACGGCTCTCCGAGAGTCTCTGGGGCTCGAGGGGACGGCGGTCATCGGTTACACCGGTACGTTTGAAGCCTATCAGGGACTCGAACTGCTCTTCGACGCCGTCCGATGGGTCGCCGAGCGCGACACCAAGGCCCGTCTCCTTATGGTGGGCGGTCACCCTGAGCAAATCGAAGAGGCGCGCAGCGCGGTTCAGCAACGAGGTCTCGAGGACAAAGTCGTCTTCGCGGGACAGCGCCCGCCAGACGAGATGTCCGTCTATTTGGCAGCCACCGAGGTGCTGGTATCTCCCCGTTCACACGGAAACAACACTCCGTTGAAGATCTACGCTTATCTTCGCGCCGGAAAACCGATCGTCGCCACGCGACTGCTGACACACACACAAGTCTTGGACGACGAGATTTCCCAGCTCACTGCGGCCGACCCAGAAGCGTTCGGTGAGGGGATTTTGACCGTGCTGCGCGATCCGAATCGGGCCCAGGCGTTGGGCGAAGCTGCCCGGCGACGAGCGGAAAACGAATACAGTTATGAAAACTACTTGGAGAGGACCCGTCGCGTTTTGGATTTCCTGTCGAGGAGGGCGGAGCCTGAGCAAGCCGTGCCGAGTCAGGCACCCGGCAAATAGCAGGAGACGGGCGGTCCTCGTGATCCTTCTCGCCTTTGCCACGCACGGGGCCCAGGCAGAGCCCGAGCGACCGCGTGCCAGGGAGATCGGTCTGGTACCGGGAGTCCTCCCGACCGGACCATTGAACGCCATCACCGACGTTGAGGGAGTGCGGGTAGGACACGTCACGCTCATCGAAGGCGACTCCGTAAGAACCGGGGTGACGGCGATTCTTCCTCATGGAGGTAACCTCTTCCAACACAAGGTTCCCGCCGCCGTACACATCGGCAATGCATTCGGGAAACTCGTGGGATCGACGCAAGTCGAGGAATTGGGCTTTGTCGAGACTCCCATCGTTCTGACCAACACCTTGTCGGTATGGGAGGCTGCGAACGCGGTGGTTACTTACATCCTTGTGCTTCCGGGAAACGAAGACGTGCGCTCCGTTAATCCCGTTGTTGGTGAGACGAACGACGGCTATCTGAATGACATCCGCGGCCGCCACGTCAAGGAGGAGCACGTGCTCACCGCCATACGCGGAGCGGAAGAGGGCCCGGTCCAAGAGGGAAGTGTAGGCGCCGGCGCGGGGACGATCTGTTTTGGTTTCAAGGGAGGCATCGGAACATCATCCCGGCGCCTTCCCGACTCTCTCGGTGGCTACACCGTCGGTGTTCTGGTGCAGAGCAATTTCGGCGGCGTCCTTCAGATGGACGGACTGCCGATCGGTAAAGAACTAGGCCGTTACTACTTGCGGGAAGACGTCGAGACGCCCGCTGAAGGTACGGAAAGTGCTGACCGGGCCGACGGGTCGGTCATGATGGTGGTTGCGACCGACGCACCGGTCGCAACACACGGGCTCAGAAGGCTGGCGAGTCGAGCCATGCTAGGTATGGGCCGGACGGGTGGTCCATCGACTCACGGGAGCGGCGACTTCGTCATCGCCTTCTCGACAGTCGCCGAGCTCCGAAGCGCTTATGAATCCGAGAGCCTCACCGAAGGTTCTCCGGTGCTTCGGGGGAATGCGCTCTCGCCGCTCTTCGAAGCGGTCGTCGAAGCCACCGAAGAGGCCATTTACAATTCACTGCTTCAGGCCACCACCGTCTCCGGCCGGGATGATCGAACCGTCGAGGCGCTTTCCATTGAGCGGGTGCTCGAGGTCGGCAAGAAGTACAACCGCCTGCATCCACCTCAGTCGCCACTCCAGTCGAAGGAGAAGTAGCCCGTTGGCTCCTATCAACGTCCTGCAAGTCTGCGATCACCTCGGCTGGGAAGGCTCCCGGATGCACGGGGTGAAGAGGCTCTTCTCTTGGATGATCCCGCGGTTCGATCCGAATCGATTCCGAGTATCGCTTTTGTGTCTCCGCCGACGGGATTTGTCGGAGGAAACACTCGAGCAGTTCGGATTTCCCGTTTACTATCTCGAGAAATCGAAGTTCGATCCGACGACCCTCCCGGCGCTGGTTCGTTTGCTGAAGCGGCTCGAGATCGATGTCATCCAAGCCCATGGCTACGGGGCGACGACCTTCGGACGAGCGGCGGCGCTGGCCTTGCGGATACCCAACGTCCTCCACGAGCACGCGAACCTAACCGACACACCTTGGTTTCAAAAGATTCCGGACAAGCTCTTCGACCCGGTTACCGATCTGGCCATCGCGGTCTCCGATAGTACGCGCCAATTCTGCATAGAGGCGAGAAAACTCTCCCCGCAGCGAGTGAAGCTGGTCTACTTGGGTGCGCCCCTCGATGAGTTCCAGCCGTGGAGCAGCGAAAGGGAACAGGAGGCTCGCCGTAAACTTGGTGTCTCCGGACTTTCCGAAAAGGGCATTCGAGTCGTCGGCACCGTCACTCGACTCATGGAGTCGAAGGGAAATAGTTTCTTCGTAGACGCCGCCGCTCTCTTGTCGCGCCAACGGCCCGAGCTCCGATTCGTCTTGGTGGGGGAGGGCCCACTGCAACCGGAGCTCGAGGCTCAGGCGGTGCGGTTGGGGATAAAGGACAAGGTGATCTTCTTTGGTTTCCAAAAAGACGTGGCAAGTTGTTTCGCGAGCTTCGATGTGGCGGTCTTTCCGTCGCTTTGGGAAGGCACGCCGCTCACCGTCTTCGAGTCGATGGCGATGGCCAAGCCCATTGTTTCCACCGACGTCGATGGGCTGCGGGATGTCTTGCGGAACGGCGTGAATTCTGTGGTGGTGCCCCCTCGGGATCCAAAGGCGCTGGCCGCGGCCATCTCCAAGGTGCTCGACCAACCGTCCCTCGCCTCTCGAATCTCGGAAAGCGCTCGAGAGAGCTCACGTCGTTTCGATATTCAGACGTTTGTGGACAAGATGTCGCGGCTCTATGAAGTTTTGGTGAACCGTTACCGCGACGTGGCCTCCGGCCGCCCGAGATGGGATTACGAGCGGGACTTTACTTTCCTCGATGACGACCGAGGGAAATCGGGAACCGGCTCGACGCGGGAGAACACTCCCGCCGGTGCCCTCACTCAATGACGAACCGCCGTCGTTTTTGGTGGACGCTGCGCATCGTCGTGAGCGTGGCCTTAATCGCCTTGCTGCTCTCTCGGCTCGATGTTCGAAGCATGGCGGGTTTTCTTGTCCGGGCCGATTGGTGGCTGGTCGCCCTCACACTCGTGACGGTGGCGATGGATCGCAGTCTCATGGCGGGGCGCTGGACCTACCTTCTAGAGGGCCTCGGGTTTCATCCACCGCGCGTCAGAGTCGTGAAGATCTTCTTCTTGAGCACGTTCTTCGGAAGCTTCCTTCCCACTGGAATCGGGGGAGAGGCGGTTCGTGCCGTGTCCTTCTCCCGGTTATCGTCCAAGGGTGTCGAATCCGTTGCTTCGGTGGCAATGGATCGCATCATGGGCATGCTCTCGATGTTGTTGATCGGTCTGGTCGCTCTCGTCGTTTTCTATCGCATCTATCCTCACCCCGCCTTGCTGGCGACGGTGCTGGCCTTGTCGGTTTTGGCTTTGGCGGGACTCGCTTTGTTGTTGTCCCCGTCTTTTCACCGTTGGATCCTGTCTCACATCCGGCCTGCCAGCGAAGACGGCGGTGAAGATGAGAAAGCCGGCTGGCCCGGCTGGCGAAGTTCGGTACGAAGGGCCGTCGGAGCCATGGAACGCTACCGACGCCAACCGGGGCTCCTAGGCTTGGTGCTCGCGATGTCGGTCGGTGTTCAAATTCTTCGCATCCTACAGGCCTATCTTCTTTCGGAAGCGATGGCTCTCGATACGGCTCTAGTCTACTTTTTTTGTTTCGTTCCCCTCATACTGTTGATCACCATGCTGCCGATCTCAGTCAGCGGGTTGGGAACCACCAACCTTGCCTACGTGGCTCTTTTCGGAAGTGTAGGGATGGATCCCGACGGCGCGTTTGTGCTCTCGATACTCATCCTTGCTCTCGGTGTCATCGGGAATCTTCCAGGCGGGTTCATCTACGCGATAGAGGGGTTTGCAGCCAGCCAGTCGGTTAGCGGAAAGGAAGACGTCCGGCATGGAGACCTTGAACGGTCCGGCTTCGTCGAAAGCGACCGCTGACACTAGGGCCACGACCGCCAAGGAGGCCACTGGGTCCAAGGCGGAGCCGGCCCGCGTTGCGGTGGTCACGTCCGATGTGCCGTTCGTGGAGGGCGGACATCGGGTCATCGCCCGCAACCTTGCCGCAGCGCTGCAGCAGCACGGTTTTCGAGTAGAGATCATTCGAACCGCTCAAAACCGCTTCGGCCGCCAATTCGCGGCTTACCTGGCCAACTGGTTGACCGACGTTTCCGAGTCTGGAGACGGCGTCCCCGTCGATCAGGTGATCTCGCTTCGTTTTCCGAGCTACGCGGTCCGCCACCCTCGTCACGTGTGCTGGCTCACGCATCGCATGCGCGAGTACTACGACCTGTGGCCGCGTTTCAAGGAACAGCTTTCGTGGGAAGGTAGGATCAAGGAGGGGACCCGTCGGTTCATGGTGCACCGCGCCGACGGATATCTGCTTCGGCGAAACGTGACCCGACTGTTCGCACTTTCCAAGACGGTTCAAGCAAGACTGATGAAGTGGGGGAAGATCCCGAGCGAGGTGCTTTACCCGCCGCCACCGGGCAGGGCCTACCGCACCGAAGCTTATGAGAATTACATATTCACCGTTTCCCGACTCCATCCCTTGAAACGAGTCAGCTTGCTGCTGAAGGCGATGCAACACGTCAAGTCGGGTGACCTACGAGTCGTCATCGCCGGAAGCGGTGAGGAAGAGGACGAACTGCGCCGACTCGCCGCCGAGCTCGATATTATGAAACGAGTGGAGTTCTTGGGCCGCGTCGACGAGGAGACCCTCCTTCATCACTATGCACGGTGCCGAGCCGTTTTCTTCGCTCCGTTCATGGAGGACTTTGGTTTCGTCACCCTGGAGGCCGCTCGCTCGAGAAAGCCCGTGATCACGTGCGTGGACAGCGGCGGCCCTGCCGAGCTCGTGAACAACGGGCGTTCGGGCTACGTCTTGTTGCCGGATCCTCATTTCATTGCCCGCCAGATTGATATCCTCACCGGCAACCAAGAGCTCGCGATGCGGATGGGCAACATTGCCGAGGAGAGCGTTCGCGGTATTACCTGGGAAGCCACGCTCTCGAGACTCCTTCTGCCATGAAGAAAGTGATCATCGCCGGTGCCGGTCCGGCTGGATTGTCCGCCGCGATCCATCTCCGACGCAGCGGGTTGCCGGTCGAGGTCTTCGAGCGAAGAGACGATGTGGGGGCTCGCTTCATCGGAGAGTATCAAGTTCTCGAGAGCTATAGCCGTAAGGAAGACGTGCGAGAGGAGCTCGCTCGTTTGGGAATTGCCGTTAACTTCGAGCTAAGGGCCGCTCACTGGGCCCACCTCTTCGACGATCGTGGCAAGGCTTTTTCGGTGGCGAGTTCAAGGCCTTACGGCTACTTCTTACGCCGCGGTGTCGAATCGGGCACCCTCGATCGCGGGCTCGAAGCTCAAGCACGCGATCTGGGGGCGGTGATCCAATTCGGAAAGAAACTCTCGCCCGAAGAGGCGGACATCGTCGCGACCGGGCCAGGCCCCGCCGACGGGATCGCGAAGGAGATCGCGTTTCGAACCGGAAGCCCCGACCGCATCGAAGTGATCTTCGATCCCGAGTTGGCACCGGGAGGCTATGCCTATTTTTTCGTGCTGGACGGTTGGGGCACTCTGGGGCTGGCGCTCTTGAAAGAGTATGGTCGCCTGGAGAGCCACTTCGAAAGGACGGTCGAGCGCTTTCAAGGCATTCAGCCGTTCGACATCGATTCACCTCGGCCCGGGTACTCTTACATGAATTTCTTTCTTCACGAGAGCTCGGTTCAGGGACGTTCGCTCTTTGCGGGCGAGGCGGGTGGTTTTCAGGATTACTTGTTCGGACTCGGCATTCGTTATGCTATTGCCACCGGCCGTCTGGCGGCGAGGAGTCTCGTCGAGAAAGTTCATTTCGATCGTTTGTGGACGGAACAGTTTGGGCGCACCATGCGCTCGAGCGTTTTCACTCGTTTCCTTTATGAGGCGCTCGGCCGTTACGGGCTGCGTTTCTTCGTTTGGCAAGCGGGCCATCGTGATTTCCGAAAGTTTCTACATTCGTGGGCGCGGCCGGCTTGGTGGAGGTTAGCGATGCGGCCGGTCGCACAAAAGATCTTCGGTCGTGGCGAGCGATGTGGACACAAACTCTTGTGCGGGTGGTGTCGGCCACGAGAGGGAAGATCCGGGAAGCCGCAGCCTCTTCCTGCGGACTTCGTGGCCCGCTATCTCGAGGAGTGAGCGCGATGGAGCTGGACGACGCCTACGCCCTCTGCCGCCAGGTCGCCCACCGCTACGGGCCGAACTTCTCCGTTGGGTTCCGTTTTCTGCCCTTGCTCAAACGTCGCGCGGTATATGCCACGTACGCTTTTTGTCGCTTCGTCAGACGACATTGTCGATGAGGAGCCCGGCGCCGACGTCCGACAGCGCGTCGATCGCTGGGAAGAAGAGCTCGAGCGATGTTATCAGGGCCAACCCACACATCCGATTGCTTTCGTTCTTGCCGACTCGGCGAAACGGTACCCGATTCCCAAAGAATCATTCGCCGGTCTCATCGAAGGGTGCCGGATGGATTTGGTCAAGAATCGCTACGCCACTTACGAAGAGCTTCTCGTTTACAGCGAGTTGGTCGCAACCACTATCTCCACGATGTCGCTTTCGATTTTCGGCTACAAGGACGAAACGGCCATCGATAGAGGGCGCGACTTGGCAACCGCGTTTCAGCTGACCAACATCCTGCGTGACGTCGGAGAAGACGCGGCCGAGAAGGATCGAATCTATCTTCCGAAGGAAGAGCTCGACCGCTTCGGGGTGTCTGAGAAGGACCTCAAGGAACGACATGCTACTCCGGCCTTTAAAGAACTTATGCGTTTTCAGGTCGAGCGCGTCCGGGAGTACTACCGCCGCGCCGCTTCTCGACTTGATCGAGCAAGACAGCCGCCGCTGCACGTCCCTCATGGGCACGGTCTACAGTCGCATATTGGAGAGAATCGAAACACTTGGTTATCCGGTGCTCGAACGCAGGGTAGGTCTCTCGCTGCCGAGTAAGCTGGGTCTGGTGGCAGGAGCGCTGATCTCGAAAGAGCCCACCTGGAATGCCTGAGCTGGATGTCGTTAGGCCGGGGAGTAAACCTACCGTCGTCCGGCCAACCACTCCATGGATTGCGACCACAACGACGCGTAGCCTTCCCAGCTCGCGAAGGCCTCGGGACACCAATGAGGACCGATATCCGATGCCCAGGCCAGCGTGCGACCCTTTCCGACCTGTTGCACCGCGAGCAAGGGATGTTCTCCTGCCTTCGCGATAAGGATCGCTTCCTTCTTAAGTGAGAGCTCGTTGAATCCGAGAAGGTGTGGCCATGGCTCGGGCATGTTCTCGACGATCGGGTGAGACGCGTCGACGATTTGGGGAGACGTGCCCTCCGGAGTCTCGAGACGATCGTCAAAGCAGTGGATGCTGACGGGCAGGATTTCTTCAATCGGAGTCCGGTAGTACTTGGCGGCGCCGTAGATTCCCGCGAAGGAGAAATATCCGCCGGCCATCGCCAGTCCGCCGCCCTCGTTCACCCAGTCGGCGAGGAGTCGTAGGCGATTAGGTGTTGCCTTGCCGCGCGCCCAGGTGTCGGGATGCAGAAGAAGCGTGTTGGCACCGATGTCGCTCAGGATCACGACGTCGTAGTTCGCCAACCCCTTCTTGTCGAGGGGGAACTCCTTGGCGGCTATGTGGCTTGGCATATGGTGAAACTCGAAAGCCGACGGCACGAGCACTTTGTCCAAATACTCGGTGCCGGTCTCGTACACAGTGCTGGAGAAGAAATCCCATCCTTTGAAGTGGGTGCTGCTCGAGACCCAAGACTCGCCAGCCAAGAGAACGCGGACACCGGACATCACTGACTCCTTCGAAACAAGAAAATAGGGGAATGTTTGTACCACGAATCGAGCCGCACTGTCGCTCAGCATCGAGCGGTAAGTTTGCCATCATCGAGCGGCAGGTTTGCCATCTTATTGATATTCTTCGTGGGCGAGCGGAGGGTTTGGTCCATGTCGGAGGAAAGAATGAAGAGGCTCATCGGTACGCTCATCTTAGTTCTGACCGTGTACGGGGGACACGCCTACGGGCAACACGTTGATCTCAATCTCGAACAGGCGATGAAGTGGCGGCACATCGGGCCGTTTCGAGGCGGCCGGGTCACCGCGGTCACCGGTGTCCCTGGTCAGATCCATTCCTTCTTTTCAGGCGCCGCGGGCGGCGGCCTCTGGAAAACGGAAGATGCTGGCATGACATGGAACGCCATTTCCGACGGCCAATTCGCGTCCGGCTCGGTCGGGGCGATTGCCGTTGCCGTATCCGATCCCAACGTCATCTACGTGGGGATGGGGGAGGGGCCGCCGCGAGGCCAGGCCTCGTCCGATGGAGACGGCGTCTACAAATCTACTGACGGTGGAAAAACGTGGGAGCATCGAGGTCTTACGTCCAGTCGACGCGTTCCGAGAATTCGCATTCACCCCAAAAATCCCGATCTGGTGTACGTGGCTTCTCAAGGGAGTCCCTGGGGACCCAGCGAAGAGCGGGGGGTCTATCGATCCGAAGACGGTGGGGAGAGCTGGAAGCGGATTCTTTTCGTCGACGACAAAACGGGAGCGGTGGATCTGAGTATGGATCCCAGCAACCCGCGAATCCTCTACGCTGCCATGTGGGAGTATCAAAGGCAGCCCTGGAAGGTTACCAGCGGCGGGCCGGGGAGTGGTCTCTACAAGACTTCGGATGGAGGTGAGAACTGGGAGGAGCTTACCGAAGGATTGCCCGAAGGTACTCTGGGGAAGATGGGCGTCGCCGTCTCGCCCGCCGATTCGGAGAGAGTATGGGCGATCGTAGAAGCCGACGAGGGCGGACTCTATCGCTCCGACGACGCGGGCGTGAATTGGCGTCGCGTCAACTCCGAGCGCGTCCTCTTTGCCCGCTCCTGGTACTTCATGCGCGTCTACGCCGATCCCGTCGACCCCGATACGGTCTATGTCCTCAACATGCAGATGCTGCGTTCCACCGACGGCGGCAAGAGTTTCGAGAACGTACCCACCCCGCACGGCGACAACCACGATCTCTGGATTCACCCGCTTCAGAACGGGTGGATGATCAACGGCAACGACGGAGGCGCCAACGTTACTTTCAATGGGGGGCGAACCTGGGGACCTCAAGACAATCAACCGACGGCCCAGTTCTATCGCGTCACCACCGACAATCGGTTCCCCTACTGGGTCTATGGCTGCCAGCAGGACTTCACCGGATGTGCGGCGGTCCCGAGCCGGACATCGGGTACCGGGATCGCGAGGCAAGATTGGCACACCGTAGGGGGAGGCGAAAGCGGCTTCGTGGCTCTCGATCCGGACGATCCGACCCTCATTTACGCGGGCGCGAACATGAATCAGATCACCGAGTACGACCGTCGCAGCGGACAGGCGAAAAACATCATGGCCATTCCCGTGCAAGGACTCGGTTTGGATACCGAGGATCTGCGCTACCGGTTCAATTGGAACGCGCCCATCGTTGCGTCCCCGCACGACTACAAAACGATCTATCACGCGGCGCAGCTGGTTTTGAAAACGACGGATGGGGGGCAGAGCTGGGAGGAGATCAGTCCCGATCTGACAAGGAACGAAGTGGACAAGCATGGCGCCGGTGGCGGCCCCATCATGGGCGAAGCCGCCGGTGGCGAGTACTACAACACCATCACTTACTTGGTGGAATCTCCGCACGAAGCCGGCACGCTATGGGTCGGAGTAGATGACGGAACCGTGCAGATCACTCGGGACGGAGGTGCGAGTTGGCAGAACGTCACCCCGCCGGGGGTCGGGGAAACGAGGGTCAACGCCATCGATGTATCGCCACACGATCCGGCGACTGCCTATATTGTGGCGACGGGGTTCGTTAGCAACGACTTCGAACCCCATATCTATAAGACTAGCGATTACGGAGGGACTTGGCGATCCCTCACCCGAGGTCTGCCCAGTGGTGACTCGGTGCGTGTGGTTCGGGAGGACCCGGGCCGAAAAGGACTTCTGTACGCGGGAACCCAAAGCGGTGTTTACGTTTCGTTCAACGACGGTGCTCTCTGGCAAGGCCTCAAACTCAATCTCCCCTCGGTACCGGTTACCGACCTGGTCGTTCGCCACAACGACCTCGTCGCCTCGACCGAGGGGCGCGGCTTTTGGATTCTCGATGATCTCTCGCCGCTGCAGCAGATGGGCTCCGTCACTCGGGATACGGGAGTTTTCTTATTCCGCCCGCGAGATAGCTATCGTACGAAGGGAAGCTCGAGGGCGAGACCCGGTGAGGGTGAGAATGCTCCCGCGGGGGCCATCGCTTATTACTATTTGTCAGACGCGCCGGAAGAACCGGTTCGAACCGAGTTCCGAGACGAGAGCGGAACGGTGATTCGAACCTTGAATTCGACTCCCACCGAGGCTGGTTTGACTCGCTTGGTCTGGGATTTAAGGCGTGAAGATATCGATCGGGTGCCGGGCACTTTCCTTGCCGCGGATTTCTTCGGAACCGTCCCCGGCTACCGCGTCCCACCGGGAAAATATGAGGTTCGCTTGACGGTCGGCGATGAAGTGCTGACCGAGTCGCTCCAAGTCCTCAAGGACCCCCGCGTGACAGCGACGGATGCCGAGCTCGAAGAACAGGCGGCGTTTCTAGGCCGAATCCGGGAATCGATCAACGCCGTCCATAAGTCGGTCATCCTACTTCAGCAATTACGTGAGCAGGTTGAGGCTCGTGTCGCTTCGACCAAGGGGCTCGAAGGTGAAAGCGAGATCGCGGAAGCCGGCGAGAGTTTGTCCGAGAAACTCTTGCAGCTAGAGACGAGGCTCATGCAGCCACGGCTCGAAACGATCATGGACGCCGTCAACTTCCCGACCATGCTGAACGAGCAGTTCCTTTTTCTGAAAGGTGCGGTGGCCAGTGCCGATGCGCCGCCCACGGAGAGCGCGACGAAACGTTTCGACGAACTCCAGGCTCAGTGGGAGGCACTTCAGACAGAGATGACGGAGCTAATGGAACAAGACTTGGCTCGGTTCAACGCGCTCTTCGAAGAACACGGGACACCCGCGATCGTAGTATCCCCGAAGCAAGCCATCCAGTCGGCCACGCTGCGGCCCGCCCAAATGCAGGGCGTCGACGATCGTTTGGGGACCATCGCCGTCGGCAAGCTGGCCGACATCATCGTGGTGGACGGGAATCCGCTCGACGATATTTCTCTCCTTCAATATCGGGTGTCTCGGGTGATCAAGGGAGGCGTTGTTTATAAGTAAACGTTCTCGGGCTCAAGCGTTTTTCCACTGGGGAGGACGCTTTTCGATAAAGGCTTCTAGTCCTTCCACTGCATCGTGTGTTTTCATTAACTCGTCGAGGTAAATCCGCTCGACCTTGCCGACCTCGGCTAAGAACCGCTCCCTTCGGCCGTGCCGGGTCGCGCGAACCGCGTATCGTAGGCTCGACGCTGAGTGAGGGAGCAAGTGTTCCTTGGCATAGGCCAACGCGGTGTCACTCGGATCATCGGCGACGACATCAACTAAGCCCATCGAGAGTCCTTCCTCGCCGGTGACACTCCTCCCAGAAAGGCACAGCTCTTCCGCGTTCGCCCGACCCACTCGCTCGGGAAGAATGACCGACGCCACCGGTGGAAAGACGCCGAGCATGATGTCGGGTTGCCCCAACCGCGCGTTGCTCGACGCGAAGACACGATGGCAACAGCTCACCAACTCCAGCCCCCCTCCGAGGCAGTGCCCCCGCACTGCCGCGAGGACGATATAGGAGCCGTCGAACATGGTTTCGAGCATTCTATGGAAGCCGCGAAGCATGTTCTCGGCGTGCCCGGGCAGGTGCTCTTGAATGCTGGATCCGAAAGAGAAATGGTTTCCGCGCCCTTCGATGCAAAGTGCCTTGAGGTTTTTGTCCTTACTTGCCTGCCGAAAGACCGTCTCCAGTGCCTCGAACATCTCGCCGTCCAGAATGTTGCCCTCGGGACGATCCAGGAAGACGCGCCAATAGGCGCCGGTTTCCAAGCGATCGCAAGCGACCGGGGTTGCTTTGTTCATGGGTTCACACCTCCGCAAGGGGAAAGCTTATACGGTGTGTTGTCTGGGTTGTCCAGAAATGAAGGAGAGTTGGGGAAGCGACGGTCCGCCTCCCCAACTCCTACTGCTTTGATCCGAGGAAGGCTAGTTTTGTATCTCGGTGGCGCCGAAAGTTGGCAATCCGCCCCCGGCGGTCAAGGGTGGAACCACGCCCTCCACACGGACGGTGCTTCCTGCAGCAAAGGTCTCGATCAACGCACCCGGCGCCACGACGAATTGCAAGTCGCCCAAGCCGAGAACCGATAATGTGAACGGCGTGCCGGGTGCCAACGCGGCACTACCGACGGAGATGGTACCGGTCACTTTTATCTCATCGTCGATTCGAACCCGGGAAGCGTTCAGGGTACCGGCGTCGTTGGTCCCCCGGGCCCGGATGGGAAGCCCCGCCACGAGGAACGGGCAAAACTGATCCGGGGTGAGACGCTCGAAGTGACCATCACAGCCGGGCTCGCAGTCGGACCGCGTTTCCGCTGTGGTGTTGACTACCGTGCCTCCAACGGTGAAAGAGCCGGGGCAGGCATCGGCCGACAAGAGGACATCGCGGACGCGACTTTCATTGTCATCAAGGTCGTCGCCCCCGAGAGCGCCGTCCGCGAGACCGCCGTCGCCGCTGAGGTCGTCGCTACTGTCATCGTCCTCGCTTGCGGAGTCGTCGCTTTCACTGTCCTCACCCTCGGAGTCGTCGCTCTCACTATCGTCACTTTCGCTGTCGCTATCTCGTTGAGGAACTGCGCTCGTCGACACCAGCCCCGGGCTCGACGACGGCGAGATGGCCGAAGATCCCGTGGGTATTGGATTGTCATCGCTGTCGCTGCAAGCTGGAACCAGCATCACCGCCAGGAAAAGCACTCCCAGAGCGGTCGCCATCCACGTGAATGTAGTTCTCATAGTCTCCTCTGTTCTGGGTCTCTCTTGCTAGGGAGCTTCATTGCAAAATCTCTGGCACTCGGGAAGCCCCGAGTCGTGAGACGAGAACCAGAGTCGGCGCGGACGGAGGGAAGTGTAGCGCGAAGCAGGGGTGATACGCGGTGATCTGCAACACTCGCTAAACGTGGGGAAAGCCCCACGTCAAACTTTCTAGCGTGGTTGGTCGACGCTGTCCGGGGGCTCCCAGTTTGCCCGGATGAGCGTGAGGTAGGCCTTCTGGCTGAAAAGCGAAGACGTCGGCGGGTGCCGTTCGATCCCGTCGGACCACACGTCTATGGCCCGAGCGTCGTCGCCTTCGAGGTGGTAGAGCCAACCGCGAAGGTAATAGGCCTCTGCCGCTTTCAGATTGCTGCCATGTTGGGACAAGAGCTCGTCGAGCGCATCCGCCGCCTCTTTGCGCTGCCCTCGATCGTAAGCGAGTCGAATCTCCTCGAGCGATACCTCGAGTGAATCGGGCGCACGGTCGAGCTCGGCCGCGGCCTCATCAAGGCGCTTCAAGCGATGATAGGCGCGCGCACGAACTAGAACCGCTCGCTCGGGTAGACCTGGCGCCCTCAATAGCTCGAGCGCCTGCTCGGCCTTACCCTCTTCCAAAAGAAGCTCCGCGCGCCTGGTGCGCGAGGACGGATCCGAGTCTCTATCGAGCCCCTCGAGCTCCGGCCACGGTTGGTGGAACTCGGGATGTTTTTCCAAGAACGCAAGGAGTGCGGCGAGCGTATTCGAGCTCTTGTCAATAGGTGTGTAAAAAAGTTCAGGCAGCAGCAACCTTCGACGACTCCGTTACCCTGTCTCCATCTTCAAATCGAACGCCCAGGTGAACCTCTCGCATCAGCTCCGGTGCGTTGAGCCGGCGAAAATTCTTCTCCGCAACCAGAAGCAGTTTGAAGATTGTCGCAGTGGCGGACTCGATTTTCTTGAACCTTTTGGCCGCATCCGTTCTCAATCTCAGTACAGCGAACCGGTGACTCCACGACGTTGCTCGTGCGAAGGTGTTGCCAGTGAGGCTTGGGAAAGGAATAGAAGCTGACCATCCGCTCCCAGTCCTCGTCGAGCACGTGCGCGGCCCCCGGAAGACCCTTGCGCAAGCACCAATCCTGGAACTTGGCCTTCTTCGTCTCGCACTCCTGCAGGCTGGTGGGGTAGGGGATCGCCGTCAACAGCGGCTTGGCCTGCGCCTGGTCCCTTTTCGGAATCCGGTCCAGTACGTTGAGGATTCGGTGGTTCCAGCACCGCTGCTCCTCAGCTTCTGGAAATACGTTTCGGGTCGCGGCCCAGATGCCGAGATGACCGTCACCGATCACCAAACGGGGACATCTCAGACCGCGCTTCTTCAGTCTCCGTAGCAGCGACGACCATGACGCTTCGGATTCTCGATGCCCGGCCTCCAGCGTCAGGACGATTTTCGTCCCGTCGGACAGGCCACCAACCGCAACTAGCACCGCCGCCTTGTCCTTCTCAAGGCCGGCCTTCACGTACACGCCATCTACCCACAGGGACACGAGCTCGAGTTCATCCAGTGGGCGAGCTAGCCACTGCTCGTACTCTCCCTGCCATTTCTGTTTCAGCCGCGACACCGTGCTGGGAGAAAGTGGAGCGTCCTCCCCTAGAAGCCCGCGGAGCGCCAGATCGAAATCTCCGTGAGCTAATCCATGCAGGTACAGCTCCGGAATCAACTCGCTCACCGTTTCGCTCCGACGCTTGAACAGCGGAAGCACTCGACTTTCGAACCTCTCCTCCACGTCCCGTACTCTCGGCCGGCGAAC
The DNA here is from genome assembly GCA_965219415.1 of Candidatus Marinacidobacterales bacterium. Classification (GTDB taxonomy): domain Bacteria; phylum Acidobacteriota; class Vicinamibacteria; order Marinacidobacterales; family DATDRI01; genus CBDCNP01. Next base: position 2,146,135 of record CBDCNP010000002.1, on the reverse strand, counting down.
CGTCACCGTGCCCACGCTCATCGTCAGCTTCCGAGGCTTACCGTATCCATTTCGATAGCCCGCCGTTGTGTCCACGGGCTTCCGTCTCTCCGATTTCTCACGCCCGAGAAGCTCCGTGACTTCGGCTACCATCAGCTCCTGCACCCAATCCTGGATCTCGAGCCTCGCCCACTTCTCCAGCGACTCCCAAGCCACCCTTGACGAGCTCCGTCGTCTTGTGGTCTTTTCCTTCATGGCGGTGTCTCCTTCCGTTGGCCCCTTCACGCCGTGTTTCGTGACGCGGAAGGTTACTCCGCCTTTACTTTATTTCCACACCTTCTGAGGGTAGCTCGCGTATTCTCGGGCTCGAGTACTTGGCTCAGTGTCTTGAGGAAGACGACGTCGGGCGCGTCGTTCTGGCGAGCCGGCTGGCCGGTGGGTTGGCCGGGCGGCGTCTCTAGAATAATGTAAGCATTCTCTTCCCCGGGCTTGATCCCGTAGCGCGGTTCTGACCATTCTTGGTTGTCCACGTGCACCGGCACGAAGTATCGGTTGATGAGAGTGACCACTGTGGGTTCGGAGAACGGACCCGTTCTCACGAAGAGGCCGCCCTCTCACGTGCCCGCGGTTGGAAAGACGAGGAGGGGCTTCAAGGAACGGCTCGATTCCCACCTCGCTCCCTCTTCGCTACTGCGCCAGTGGACCGATCCTGTCGGCCAGTCGAGACTCACCCGCTCGGTCGTATCGTAACGAGCGGTGAAGAGAATGTCCTCGAACGGAAGTCTTCCTAATGCTGCCAGCTGTGCATCACCCCGGGGCGTGATGCGAAAGCGCAGCCGACCCTTGGCCGCGTAGTCTACGACCGACCACCGGTTGACCCAATCCTTGCGCGATAGTCGCTGCTTCAGTGGCCCCTCACTGCAATTGAAGCATTGACCCGCATCCATTTCGAAGATGGTATGCGCGCCGAGAGGGACGCGGTCGTAGTCGATCTCGGTCTTGACGGTATGACGGCGAATCGTTCCCGATATCGCCGAAAGCCGCACCAAGCCATGCGCCTCGACTTCTAAATGGAGAGCGCCACTGTCCGCCTGGATAGCGGCGACACCGTTCAAGTTTTTCAACTCGTCGAGTATGGGAGACGTGAGTGGGGAGCCGAGAAGCGGAAGGTCGAAAACGATCGTCGCGAGCGGTACCCATAGGAGGGCCGGCAGGCTCATAACGCCGCCCAGCTTAATGCATCGATTAAGCTCGATACAAGGCGCAATGCGGGCAGTTGAAACGGGCGCGCTCTGATGCTAATAGAAAGCCGTGAAATATCGTCTCGAGTACTTCGTCCTGATTCTGAGCTTCGCATTCGTAGCTCCCGCGCGCGGGCAGGAATCGCCTCCCCTTCCCCCGCTGTGGCCCGATGCCCAAGAGCTAGAGGAGTTTCTAAAGGAAGCCGATGTCGTAGACCGCAAAAAGCTGGGTACCGGAGTCACGAACCCTGAGAAGGTCACCCTGGAGTGGAACGGGGAGACACGCTATGCGGTCTTCAAGAAGGTTGACAAGGAGCATGATACCTATCGCGGGGAGGTCGCTGCCTACCAGCTGGACAAGCTCCTCCAGTTGGGGATGGTCCCACCTACGGTGGCTCGGCGCATCGGGGGTAGAAAGGGCGGTCTCCAGCTCTGGGTGACCGGGGAAACGATGGAGAAGTTTGAAGGGACTCCCGAGAACCTAGAGAGCTGGCGTGCACAGGTGAGCATGATGTGGCTCTTCGACGATCTCATCGCCAACATCGATCGCCATCTGAACAACGCGATGATGACTCCCGAGCACCGTTTGGTTCTCATCGATAACTCCAGGACGTTTCGGGGCTATCGCAGGTTGTTGAACGATCTCAACGGTGCCGGGATCGGTACCCACGCCAAGTTCTGGTGTGTTCCCTACGATGCGGAGCGGGTTCGCTGGCCGACGAGCTACCGGGCTGACGTCGTCGAGCGACTTCGCTCGCTGAGCGACAAAGAGATCAAGAACGCGATCAAGAAATACATCTGGGGCTACAATCAGAAGCTGGTGCTCAAGCGGCGAGATTTGATTCTCGCTCGCCTCGACGGGACGGAAACGGCGGAGAGTCCTACGAACTGATCGGCCAGATCATTTTTGTTAGATCGCCAGCCAGGCCACCCCTACCCCGATCGCGGCTACCGAGAAGGCAGCTAGCGCGAAGCGATATGCCCTGATTCCCGAGTCGCTCAGTCTCGCCCCGGCCCAACCGACCAACCAAGCGAAGCCGCCCATCGCCACCAGGTTGCCAATCCCGTAACCGCCGAGATAAACGGCAGCGAAGTGAGTGGGTAGCGCCAAGGCAGGTATCAATCCGAAGAGGTGAGTCGTTCCCGCGAAGCCGTGCAACAGGCCAACTGCGAGAGCAGTATGGGAGTGATCATGCGCAGTGGACGACTCCGGAGCTTGGCCCGGAGGATGAAAATGGATGTGAACATGCCCGCCGTTGTCGTGCTCGTGCGGATGAGAATGGATCCACTTCGACCTCGCCTGACGAAGCCCCCAGATACCTAGCCCGATGAGCACGGCGCCGACCATGCGCTCGCTCCACAACGAGAACCGATCCAAATCCAAGAACTGGTGGAAGGCCAGAAGCAAGACTCCCACCACAGCTACCCCCGCCGCATGGCCCAATCCCCAGCGCAGACCGATCCGCCAAGCGTTCCGCTCCTGAGACATGGAGAGTGGTGTGATGGCTGCGAGGTGATCGGGGCCGGAGAGAGCGTGGAGTGCGCCCGCGGCCACGCCTGCTAGTAAGGGAGTTAACAATTCGTCCTCTGCGTCAAAGGCTACTTCAATGCGGTGCGCCGATCAATGGGTTGGAATAACCAGCCGCTCACAAGTCGAAGACAAGAGGTAGCAGAAGGAGCGTGAAGAGGCTTGTCAAGACGACTGCCATCAAGACCACGAAAGCACCGGCTCGCACCATCTGGGGGATGGTGAAGTAGCCGGTTCCGAAGACGATGGCGTTGGGAGGCGTTGCCGCTGGCATCATGAAGGCGCAGGAGGCCGCTACCGCTGCCGGTACGCAGAGGGTAAGTGGAGACAGTCCCATGGCAACGGCGGCGGCGCCCAAAATGGGAATCGCCATCGCCGCCGCGGCAGTATTGGAAGCGAACTCGGTCAGGATCACCAACAGGATCACGATGGCAATGATGAAAACTGGGAGCGGCGCCTCCTTCAAACTGACGAGTGAGTCCCCGACCCATTGCGATAGCCCGCTCGTTTCGAAACCGTAGGCGAGTGCGAAGCCACCTCCAAACAGCACCAAGACTTCCCACGGGATTTTCGAGGCCCAATGCCAATCCAGAACGCGATCTCCCGAGCCGGTGGGAAGAAGGAACAAGAGAAGGGCGGCCGCGATGGCTACCGTGGAGTCGGTGATGAGCTCCCCCGAAGGAAGCCACTTCGTCCAGAGCGGTCGGAACATCCAGCCGGCTGCGGCTACGAAGAAGACCAAGGCCGTTTTTCGTTCGCCGTCGCTCATGGGACCGAGCGCCTCAAGCTGCTCCCGGATGAGCCGTCTACCACCTGGTACTTCCGGGAGCTCGATGGGGTAAGCGATGCGAGTAAGCCACAACCAGGTCAGCGGCAGGAACATGGCGACGAACGGGACACCGAAGGCCATCCAACCGAGGAAGCTGAGCTCGATCCCGTAGCTTTCCTCCAGGACCCCGGCGAGAAGGACATTCGGCGGGGTCCCGATGAGACTCCCGACCCCACCGATGGAGGCCGCATAGGCGATGCCCAGCATAAGGTCGATGCCGAAATGAAACCGCCCCGGTGTCACATCGATCCCGAGATCTTTTTCGGAGATGGCGTCCGCCACTTGTTTGGTGACCGCCATCCCGACCGGCATCATCATCGCAGCGGTTGCCGTGTTGGACACCCACATGGACATGAAGGCGGTGGCGCACATGAATCCCAAGATCAGGCGCGCGGGATCGGTCCCTATTAGGCTGACGATGCGGAGGGCGATGCGCCGGTGGAGATTCCATCGTTGCATTGCTTGCGCCAGCATGAACCCGCCCATGAACAGGAAGATCAAATGGTTGGCGTAGGGCGCAGCACTTCGGGCCGCCGAGGCCAAGCCCATGCTGGGGAAGAGCACCAAGGGCAAGAGCGCGGTGGCGGCGAGAGGGATCGCTTCGCTGACCCACCAGGTCGCCATAAGAACCGCCACGGCTAGCATCTTGCCCGCGGATTCCGGCAAACCGGGAATCGGAATGAAGGCGAATAGGGAAAAAAGCACCACGCCGACGACGAGACCGACGCGTTGTCGACTCAATCGGACTCTTCTTCCATTGTTCCCTCTCCCTCTGGGGGGATGCGGGCGTCAAGACAGAGATGCTCATGGTGGACGCCAAAACAGTGAGTAGCCATCAACATGGTAGCCAGGCGTCGGTCAGACGCCGGGTGAGGGTCCAGCACCCACTATTCATTCCCCGGAGCCTTGGGAAGACTCAACAAGTTTGCGAAGAACTTGTAGGCATCGGGAACACCTGCCGGTAATTGGCGGAAAAGCGTCAAGCCAACATAGATCCACCGGCCCGCTCCGTATTGCGCTTCGACGAGCATGCCTCGTTTCTCACCCGCGTTGTACTCCCACGGATCTTCGGAGGCCAGCAGATCTCGGTAGCGCTGGTCTCGCTCTCCGAGGAAATAGGTTCCTCTTTCCTGAACCCATCCCTTCCAATCGTCTTCGGTGATTCGGTTCGGGAAGTTGAACAGCGGATGCGTGGGCTCCAAGATGCTGACGGGCGCTTCTTCCACGGTGATGCGCGAGCGGCTGTACTTCGCGGGGTAAGGTCCCCACTGCGCGTCGTCCCACTCTTGGCGGTTGTAGAGCACGACCATCGTTCCGCCGCTCTCCACGTAGTCGAGGAGGCGCTCGTTGTAGGCTCTGAGATCCGGACGATTGAAGTAGGCTCGAATACCGGTGATGATGACGTCGAATTGGGAGAGGTCGCCCTCCGCGAGGTCGTTCTCATCGAGCATGACCAAATCCGCCCCGAGCTGTCGCACCGCCTCGGCGACTTCATCGCCGACGCCCATGACGTAGCCGACACGTACCGGCGCTACCCGCACGTCGAGCACTTGGACCGCCGCGCGGGCCGGCCGGAAGAGATAGTGAGTTTGGATGTGGTGGTAGGCGATTCTCTGGAACCCCTCACGGTAATCACTTCCACTCAGGCTTGCCACCGCCTCGACTTCGTACCTTCCGGGTGTCAGGGATTCGGGCGGCGTGAGTTCGAACTTCAACGTGGTGGCCTCGTCTTCTCTCTGAAAGCGAATCGGCGCGCTCGCGGGGGACGCCGACCATCCTTCGGGAACCTCGAGGCGCAGGCTTCCGGTCGCTTCTTCGGTACCTTTGTATAGGACCGCCACCGACGCGGTCCGTGTCCGATTGCCCGAGACGACCGGTACCACAATCACCTTCGGAGACAAGGTCAGGGAGATCTTCGGCAGCACAGCCACCCGGTCTTGTTTTTCGGTGCCGACCCAGGTTCCCGGGTAGCGCTGTTGCACCGGCTCCTCGATCGAAAGGTTGACGGATCCGGAGCGAAACGTGACACGCGCCGAAATGGCGGCCGGAGCAAAGGGAAGTCCGAGGTGCTCAGGGTCGACGATATCGTAACGATCCACCGCTCGGTTCCTCACCCAGTAGGGGCGGTCGGGCTCGGCGTCGGTTGCGGCTGTGACCTTGACCGGAACGTCGAGCTTCTCATTGTCTCCGAGACGTTCGGAGGTCTCGCCTTCCGTGTCTTGTTTCCAGTCATCGGGCATCTCTAGCTCCACCGAGACGACCTCGACCGGAACCGGGCTCCGGTTCGTGACCCGCACCTTGACCTCGAGCTCGCCCCCCGGAACGATCTCGCGGCGATTGGCAATCGCATCCAGCGCGAGGCCGTGTGCCAGAGCGATGGCCTTGGTGAAGCTCTTCTCCTTATATGAGAGCCGGTGTTCGAGCTCGTAGGTAGCCGGTTCGCTAACCTTGCCGGAAGCGAGGATGTCTCGGAGCCGACGGACGGTTTCCAATCCTTCTCGGAGGGGTTCGAGAGTCTTCCAAGGGGTCTTCGCATCGTACGCTTGGTTTGCGGCTTCCACCTGCTTCTCGAGCTCGAGGAGTCCACTACGAAGACCCATCCCCGGCCCAGCGTTGATGAGGAAGACCTTTAGTCGATCCAGGCCCATCGGTACTCCATCGAAGAGATCGGTCTCTCCCTCAACGACCGGCACGACCGAATCCTGAGGGATCCATTTGGAAAGGTGCTCGCCCGGTAGACCGCGCAGCTGGCCGATCCGCTGGCACAAGTGGTTCGCCCGGGCTTGCAGACCGAGCTGGTAGTACGAAAGGCCGAGGATCGGATCGTAGTGCCCGGTGTTCATCGGGACGGTGCCTGGGGGATCGGATTTGTCTCGATCCTCGCGGCGCAGGATCCAATGCCGGGAATAGAGCTTTAGGGGCTGCCAAGGTCTCAGGCCGGCTTGAATTTGCTCCGGAAACCGATCGGGATCGGCGGCCGCACGGAACGCCTCCTTGGCGAGTTGTCCCGAGGCTTGGTGGTGTTGGCCACCTCCCTCACCGCCTAGCGGCAGCGAGACGATGACGTCCGGTCGGACGGCGCGGATGATGCGCACGACGTCGGCCAGTATTTCCTCCCTGCCCCATTTCTCGAACGTCTCCTCGACGCTGAACGAATAACCAAACTCGTAGGCGCGAGTGAAGTACTGTTCGGCACCGTCGATGCGATGAATCGCCATGAGCTCGGCGCTGCGGAGGACGCCGAGGGCCTCTTCCAATTCGGTGCCGATCTGATTCTGTCCTCCGTCACCGCGGGTGACGGTGAGCAGCGCGGTTCTCAGTCCGCGGCCCCGGTTCATCATCACCAGCAGCCCGTTGTCCTCGTCGTCCGGATGGGCGGTGATGTGCATGAAGGTAGCACCTGCCCCCAGTTTGCGAAGCGCGAGGGCCAGCCCCGTGGCGCCGCGGTCCTCCGGAATGGGCTCTAGTTGCGCCGAGGCGGGGGAACGAAAAAGCAAAATCGTCGAAGACATCAAACACAGGCCGAGTAGGCGTTTCATATCAGCTCTCCTCGATTGAGAGGTCATGTCGGCTATAATGCGCGCAGAGTCCGGTCCTTTATGTCGAGCGAATTGCCGAAGTCGAAGGCCGATCCCGATGAGCTCCCACCCGTGTTCGGTACCTGGGGTCGTTTCTACGCCGTCGTCATCGCAAATACCCTTGTAGTTTACCTTCTCCTCTTTCTGTTCTCATATTTCACCAGCCGCTGAGACCATGCATCCTCTCGATTGGCTGGTCGTCTTACTTTACTTCGCTTTCATAATCGGGGTCGGGCTCCGCACCGGAAGGGGCAACAAGGAGATCGAGGATTACTTCCTCGCCAAGCGCTCCATGCCGTGGTGGGCCATTGGCCTTTCGGTGATGGCCACTCAAGCGAGCGCCATTACGCTGGTCGGTACCACCGGACAAGGCTACGTCAATGGCATGCGTTTCATCCAGATCTACCTCGGACTGCCCATCGCGATGGTGATTCTATGCGTCACCTTGGTGCCGTTTTTCTATCGGGCCCGAGTGTTCACCGCATACGAGTTTCTCGAGAACCGTTTCGACGGGAAGACCCGCAGCCTCACCAGCTTTCTTTTTCTAGTGTCTCGAGGCCTCGCCGATGCGGTGGTCATCTACGCTCCCTCGGTCGTGCTTTCCATCGTCTTCGGGATGGACGAAAAGGTACTCATTCTAGCCATCGGCCTCGGTGCCACCGTCTACACCGCCTTCGGGGGGATGCGGGCGGTCATGTGGACCGAAGCGTGGCAGATGTTGATCATTTTTTTTGGCATGCTCTTTTGTCTGGGAGCGGTCCTCTATGGCCTGCCGGACTCTCTATCCTTGAGCAGCGCGCTTCGCATCGTAGGCTCTACCGGACGCCTCGAGACCATCGACTTCAACCCCGACCCACAAGTTACCTACACGTTCTGGACCGGGCTAGTGGGCGGTACTTTTCTCATGCTGTCCTATTTCGGATGCGACCAGAGCCAAGTCCAGCGCTATCTGACAGCGAGCTCGCTGACCCAGAGCCGACTCTCCCTGCTCTTTAGCGCCCTGCTCAAGATACCGATGCAGTTCATCATTCTCCTAATTGGCGCCTTGCTCTTCGTGTTCTACCAGTTCGAGAAACCCCCGGTGGTCTTCAATCGCGTCGAGCTCGCGAAACTGGAAGCCAGCGATCACGCCGAGGAATACCAAAGGTTGCAGGAGACTTTTGATCTAGCGTTCGAGGAACGACGCCAGGCGGCGGAGGCATTGGCCGACGCGGGCGGCCGAGAGGGCCAGAACCGCCTCGATTTCTTGGCCGCCGATGAACGGTTCTCTCGTGCCCGACGAGGTGTAGGCGAGCTCATTAGCGAGATGAACGGCGAGCCGTTCAACGATACGAACTATATCTTCCCCACCTTCGTACTTACCTTTTTACCGGCCGGCATGGTGGGCCTCATCCTGGTGGCGATCTTCGCCGCTGCGATGTCCACCGTGGAGTCGGAGCTCAATTCTCTGTCGACGGCCACCGTGGTCGATTTCTATCGGAGGTATTTCAAGACTTCGGCATCGGACCGCCATTACCTCATCGTCAGTCGCATCTCGACCGTGATGTGGGGAGGTCTTGCTACTTGGGCTGCGCTCTACATGGGCCGTCTCGGCTCCGCGATCGAAGTCGTGAACCAGATCGGTTCTTTCTTCTACGGATCAATCCTTGGCGTGTTCGTTCTGGCCATTGGCACCCGACGAGCCACCGGTCGCGGCGCGTTTTGGGGTCTCGCTGCGGGAATGTTAGCCGTCGCGGTAACATCGGGCGTCTCGAACATTTCCTATCTTTACTACAACATCGTGGGCTGCGCGGTCGTGGTGGTGGTTGGTTACTTGATTAGCCTTACCGACACAGAAAAAAATGAAAGAAACACTTGATATTTGCTGTCGTCTGAAGGCGTTTAAAGAGCAAGAAAATCGTCTTCACATAAGAGGTGGCGACAGTCATGATCAAGAACGTGAAGTCATATTTCGAGAGACTCGAAAGCCTCTCGACTGAAGATCTGGACCACTCTACCGAAAAGCTGGTCCGCGCCGAGAAACGAAACGTGGCGCTCGTTATCGCCCACATCGCGGAGATGTCGAGAAGAAAGGGCCACCTCGAGTGCGGCTACAAGAATCTTTTCGACTACTGTGTGAGACGGCTTCGCTTGAGTGAGGGCTCAGTCGCTCTACGGATTCAGGTGGCCAATGTGTCGAGACGTTTTCCTGAACTACTCGAAGCGTTGGCCAGGAACCGCATGAGTCTTACCGTGGCAGGTCTCCTCGCGCCCGTCCTCACCGAGAGCAACCTGGAGAAACTTCTTTCGGACTGCGCCGGAATGACTAAGCGTGAGGCCGAGCAGCACCTCGTCGCCCTTCGGCCCAAGCCCGTCTTCACGCCCTCGATTCGCAAGAATCCGTGTCCACCAGCTCTAACCCTACCACCCAGTGTGCAAGCTCGGGCGGAGGCCGAGACGCCCCGCTCCGATCCTCGCCCAGCCCCTCGAGTGTCGCCCAGTATCCTCCTGAGGCCGGCCCTATCAGGCGAGAAACTACCTGAGCTGATAAAAGGGTTGTCGGTGAAGGCCCCGGCAGCTAAACCCCGTAGCACCACTGGTGCACTAATGCCCCAGGACGAGCTTGGGTCCGAGCCGGCTCCCTATCATTGGCGAGGCTTTGAACGGAAGCACTCCCCAGGGTCAGAATCCTAACAATCGCCATCTCGGGCCGGAGCCTTCACTCACAAAAATACATGTGAGGTCAGTGATGCACAAGCGCGTGAAAAAGAGTGGTAGGAAGTCGAAGAATCTGTCGCCGCAATCGCTGCCGGTGACAAGGTCGAAGGTAGCAGGCATCGATATTGGCAGTCGTGAGCATTGGGTATGTGGGCCGGCCTTGTCGGACGGTAAAGTGAACGTGCGGGTGTTTTCCCCAACGACACCGTCTTTGAATCAAATGGGGGATTGGCTCATCGAGCAAGGAGTCGAATCGGTTGCGATGGAAAGCACCTACGTCTATTGGATTCCGATTTATGAGTTGCTTGAATCGCGGGGTCTTGAAGTGGTGCTGGTAAATGCTCGACAGTTAAAAAACGTCCCCGGACGTAAAACCGATATGCATGACTGTCAGTGGCTGCAGCTGTTACACAGCTGTGGTCTGTTGCGAGGCTCGTTTCGTCCTGGTGAGTCGATCTGCCGCCTACGCTCGCTTCACCGACAGCGTTGCAGCCTCATCGAGCAGTGTAGTCGAGCTATTCAATGGATACAGAAATCTCTGGACCAAATGAACGTTCAGGTCCATCGTGCAGTGACCGACATTACCGGCGTCACAGGCATGCTCATCGTGCGCGCCATCGTTGATGGTGAGCGTGACCCGTCAAAGCTGGCTGCATTTCGTGACCAACGCTGCAAGAAGAGCGAAGAGGAGATCGCCGAGCATCTTACCGGCACTTGGCGTGACGAGCATCTTTTCAACCTCGCATCGGCTCTGCGTCTCTACGATGCGCTACAAGCCGAAGTCGAACTGTTCGACCAGCGTATCCTTGAAGTGCTCATCGAACTCCAGCCGCCACAACGCAGACACCACAACGTGCCAGCTCATCCAAATCCGCAAAAACGATACGACATGCAGCATCGGGGCGAGAGCGAACTGCGCAACGAGCTGTGGCGTTTTGCTGGATGCGACCTCACCAGGATCGACGGAATCAGTCCAACCACCGCCGCCATTGTCCTCACCGAGATCGGATTCGACCTCTCTGATTTCCCCTTCGAAAAATTCTTCGTCTCATGGCTACATCTCGCCCCACGTCGCCCTATCTCCGGCGGTAAACAACTCTCCAAACGCCGCAACGGCGCCGGCTCCAATCGCATCGCCGGTGCCTTACGTATGGCCGCTGTATCTCTCTCCCGCTCCAAGACCGCCCTAGGCGCTTACTATCGCCGCACTGCTCGCCGTAAAGATGGCAAAACCGCCGTCTTTGCTACAGCACGCAAGCTCGCCCAGCTCGTCTTCCGCATGCTCAAATATGGCCACGATTACATCGATATCGGCGAACGTGCCTTCGAAGACCGTTTTCGCCAAAACCACATCAACGGTTTACAAAGGGCAGCCGAAGCTCTCGGATACACCCTCACTCCCCAGGCTTCCGGAGGGTAGTTTCGGGTCAGGTCGTCGCGAAGTCTCGTTACATCCCCTCAGCGGTCCCGCGAGCGCGTCCACGAACGGGCGGGGTACCAATGTGAATACCGAGGTCGGGACGGGATGCGGTGTCGCTCCCGAACCGGGCTCCAGATCGAGCACCTGCGGGCCTTTGCTCTGTTTCGGAGCCACGACGAGAGGTTTCTCCGGCTTCACTGCGGCCCGCACAATCGTTTTAGCGCAGAGCAGGTGTTTGGTGCAGCGTTTATGCGGGAGAAGATCGATGCCGCTCGACGGAGGGTCGGCTAGTGGCGTTCTCTCGAGAGCGACCCTCACTGTTGGGTGGCTGCGCTGTCGTCGAACCACACTTTCTGGGGTTCATGGAGGTCGAAGCAGAAACCCGGTTCTAGTGCGACGTATTTCGCCAGGTCGGGACGATTCGCCGTTACATGATGCAGATGCTCATAATTCAGTGACTTAATGTTCCCGTCATACCGATCTGTGAAAAAGCACCATCCTGACATGTTGCCTTCTGGCACGTATCTAACGGCATCAACCGGTTCACCTTGAAACACACCGGCGGCCACCGCAGCGAGTCTGTCAGGGCGGGGCGGCGAGAATCGTGATTCTGCTGTTTCGCACAGTTCGTGTTGCTCCTTCCAGTACCTGAGCGTTAGCGTAGCGCCTCTGACGAAGCGTGTTCCATGAGCGTCATACTCCCAAGTCTCTAGAGTGGTCGGCGCGATCTCAATAAACTTGGTCAGCCAGTAACCGTACTCGACAGTCTCGTCCGGAGCTATTCGTCGATGGTCGATCGCGTATGCGATCATCGTCTCAAGGAACGCTTTGCCTTCACTGATTAAGCGGTCGTCATCCACCGCCAACTTGATCTCATGCTGGCCGTGGACGGCTAGGCCGTGTGTTGTCAGGTTACGGCCATCTTCCCAGATTCTCACTATGCGCGTGTTCCCCATTCACTTTTCCTGGAGGTCACACGTTCAACAAAGATGAATCCTCCCACACGTCTTCGTAGTCGCCTCCTACGGATCCGTCCCGCTTCCCGTGGAAATAAGAATGGCGTAACCTCCGGTTAAGCAAAACGAAACCGCGCCTGGAAAGGCGAGGAGGAGGATTACGCCATGAAGAAGCCTACCACCATATCGAAGGAGTCTGTAAGCGAGTACCGGGAGTTCGTCCAACTTCGGCTGCGTATGCGGGTACTGGAGGCGATCGAGGTCGTGCTCGAGGAAGAAGTCAACCAAGCGCTGGGGTGTGGTAGCTACGAGCGTGCGGAAGACCGCCGTGGATATCGCAACGGAGCCGAAACCCGTCGCGTGACGACGTCGGTGGGAACTCGCGAGCTCCGGGTGCCACGAGCCCGCGTGCGAGACGAGGAAACGGGAGAGACGACAGAGTTCAGGAGCGAGCTGTTGCCCCGGTACGCGCGCCGGACTCGTGAGGTCGACGAGGCGGTCTTGGGGACGTACTTGTCGGGCGCGAATAGCCCGCCGGGTCCGCAAAGCGCTGAAACCACTGCTCGGTGAGGAGCACCTATCGAAGAGCGCGGTGTCTCGCGTGGTTAGCCGGCTGAAGGAGCGCTTCGAGGAATGGCAGAACCGTGCTCTCAGCGAGGAGGTCTACGCGATCGTTTACCTGGACGGCTTCCACCTGAAAGTGCGGATGGCGAAACGTGTGATCAGCGTACCCGTACTGACCGCGCTCGGGGTCGCGCCAGACGGGCACAAACGTCTGTTGTCATTGCGTCTGGCGGTGAGCGAAGCCTCGACGCATTGGGGCTCCGTGCTGGAGGGACTCCAGGCTCGAGGACTCCGGGCTCCCAAGCTAGTGATCAGCGACGGCCACAAGGGGCTGACGAAAGCGCTGGAGAAGTGGCCGGGGTGCCGGTTGCAGCGATGTACCGAGCACAAGCGCGCCAACTTGCTCCAACATTGCCCGGCGCACGCACGCCGTGAGCTCCGGCGTGACCACAACCGGATCGTCTACGCCAAGAACGGGTTCGATGCTCGCAAAGCCTATGACGAGCTCGTCGCCAAGTGGACGCCTCTCGCGCCGGCCGTCGTCCGAAGCCTAGAGGAGGCCGGTAATCAGCTGCTGACCTTCTACGAATTCCCTCGTGCCATGTGGAAATCGATTCGAACGACCAAAGCTCTGGAGAATCTCAACCGCGAGTTTCGACGCCGGACGAAAACCCAAGCGTCGTTCTCCAGCGAGGAGTCTGCGGTCGCTTTGCTGTTTGGGCTTATCGCCTCTGGCCAGATTCAACTACGACGCATCGACGGCTACCAACGTCTGAGCGAGGTTCTCGAACGCGCGGAGGTTGCCGCCTGATATGATACTCTGATGACGGAGTGGAGGGCGCCGTTCTTTTTCCACGGACCTCGGGACACATCCCCTCCTACCAAGAACCTTCAGCTCGGCGGTAGTTCCAAGAACTTCATGACACGCGGGCACCACTCCGCCAGGTGTTCTACGTGCAAAGCCTTGAAGAAATCGGGAGTGGTCGATAGTTCCTCCCCAGCCCAGATATACCACCCTGTCGTGTCACCTTCTGGAGGGTGACGAAGGCCATTGATGGGCAAGAGCCCCGTTCTCACGTTGTCAGCAATGCCGACCTTCAGGTTGGATGGAGAGTCCCTCCAGGGAACCCCGTGCTCGCTGCACAGCTTCTTTTGAATGCCGGTCACGTCTGCCCCCATGTAGCCAACCCTCGGTAACTAAATCAGCGTCCCCCAACCGTCGTAGGAAGAATCGTACTCAGCGGCTAATCGCACCAGTTCCTCAGTCAAAGCGGGACTCGCTGCTTCTGCAGGTGTACGCTCAATACGTGCCTCGACATTCCACAGCTTTGGAGCCGTTCTCGTCCTCAGGGGGGCAAATGGCCAGAACCAAATATCCCCGCGCGTAGAGACTCTTGGCCAGGAGTGCCGCATTCTCCTGGTCACTAGCCCAGCAGTGATGTTCAACAGAACGGGATTTATTGACACTGACGCCCTTCTCGCGCAATAGCTTCAAGAGTTCCTCATTCCGTGCCGCATGCCCCTCGAAACTCGCCTCAATGTCGGCCTCGGAGGTCATCGTAGAAACTCCTGGTCGTCTTTCAAGTGGCCGTTCTTAGGATCCATAGCTGGTCCAGAGGAAGGAGCACGACAAGCCTGCCCTCGAAGGCTGCGACGCCCCGACTCCTCAGCGCCGTTAATCGAAATGAATTGGTAGTTCCTTCACGTGGTGAGTGAGTTTTCTAGACGCAATCTTAGCCGTGATGAGATTAATTCCCTCGCGGGCAGCAAGCTCTACGCCGTCGAACTGATGTACAGGCGTCGTAAAGTCGAAACGAATCCGATTTCCAATCAGCCAGAGCCCCCGCCATCCGATATTCTGGAATCGTACGTTCGCGACGTTCTCATAAGAAACAGCGAGCTTGACGTGATCTCCTATGAACCGGAATTCTCCGGCATCCGACTCCAGCCACCCAAAATCATCCGCGTCCTCGACGACGGCATCCCAGCCGGTGACCAGTCTAGGGTTCATAATGGCCTGCACGAGAAAAGCCCCCTCTCGAGCGCGAGGCGCCGCCGGATACTTCGAGACGATGCGGGCCACGTAGGGGTTGCCGATTAGGACGGGAAAGAAAAATAGAGGTAACAGTCCACCGATGACAAATACAGATGCTAGGGACAAGAACACTGCCGGAGTCCGATCGCTTGCGGGGAGCGCAAGCAACACGAGGGGTGTGAATAGCAGGCTGAACCCCATCGGCAGTCCTAGGATTCCGAAGAGGTTGATGATCACACGCTCGGCGGAGCCAAAATGGCTGGGCGCGTCGATCTGAATGTCAGACACAGCCTTGGGGACCTAACGCAGGACTCCTAGCAATTGTACGTGATGTGGTGACTACTTGGTGATTGGCTCTTTACTGAGTTCATCTATTTCGACCGTCCAGCGACGGTCGCCGTTCTTCGAAACAAGCTCAACTGTAGTTCCGGAAGTTGTATCGATACTTCCAGGAAGGGCCGACCGGGGGCTTTACCTCGGTAAGGAGGCCGTGCTGAACGCCGGCAAACGTGGCGGTAGTATGCGAGTAAGTCCAAGTATGGGTGGTTCCGCCAGAGAGGTACTGAAGAGTTCGGACGCTGCGGCGGGTGGCGTTATCCGGAACGAGCTCGAACGCTCCAGCGGAGGGGCTCTCCCGCGTCACCCAATGGCTGAGCGGGAGCGTAAAGCGTGTCGTCACCTTCACCTATGGTATTCGACATCGATTCGGTTGCCGAAGGGATCGGAGATTTCGGTGACAATACCGGACTTTGCCGAGCCCAGGAAGTGTGACTAAGTGTCCGAACGAGTAGGTCAGTCCGTTGGGGAGCTTCAGGACGGGAGGCATGCTGTTAGCGTCATACACCCAGTATTCTTTGGTTATGAACTGGCCGCTTCCGTCCACATGGGTGTGGCCTCGTTGGCGCCGGCCATCGGGCATTTCAATGACGGGCGGGGCACCGAGAGCTTCAGGATTGAGCACGCGGCCGAGGTGCATCGTCCAGCCGACCCCGGCAGGGGAATCCTCGTCGAGCAAATCCCCGGACGTGGAAAAGCTTCGGTAAATCTTGCTGTTATAAGTCCGTTGGATGCGGAGGTCGAAGCCCGCGTTGCCGGGCAATACCAAATCGGTGAACGTCAGTACAAGATTCCCGCTCAGGGGATCGATATGCTCGTACGGAAGCTGGCTGAAGAAGTCGCGATTTTGAACGAAGCCCGAGGCGTCGAAGACTTCATCGGCCCACGATGAACCGGCAAACGCGAGCCCGAGCGCCAGAAAGGCGGAGAGCGAAACCTTCCTGCCCATGCTCTATTCCCCCGAACGCGCACCCTGTTAGGTTCGCACACTTCTTGGGCTCTGGCTTCAAAGGGGAGACTCAGTTGAGGTCGAGCCAGCGGGCTGGGTGAGGGGACTCTAGCAGCGGCGACCGGTGAGTGTCAATGGCCATTAGAAAGAAAGCCTCTCCCTCGCCAATTCATTGACCATCAAGGACTTTTTTCTAACGGCCGAGACTCGTGCTCAACGCTGGTAGGGATCGGTTTACCTGTCCGGTATAATGGTGGGGAGTGCCTCCCATTTCCAAATTGACATCCTCCGGGAACGATTCTGCGCGGCGGGGCCGTGCGTAAGGATATCGATGCCCGTGATTGAGCCAGGCCTGAGCGTCCTCGGCCTACTGGCGGCATCCGCTTGTG
The DNA here is from genome assembly GCA_965219415.1 of Candidatus Marinacidobacterales bacterium. GTDB lineage: Bacteria > Acidobacteriota > Vicinamibacteria > Marinacidobacterales > DATDRI01 > CBDCNP01. The sequence goes on along the minus strand of CBDCNP010000002.1, from coordinate 2,129,634 downwards.
GTCTGCTGGCCGCGTCTCAGGACGGTCCGGGCTGGAAGAAAAAGATATTCAGCCGTCTCCGCCGGGGCAAAGGGACCTCTGCCCTTACCGATCCTGCCATCCAAGGGGGTGATTGGCAGCAGACCGCCAAGACGCTGGAAGAGCAGGGACGATTCCGCGACGCGGCAGAGATTTTTCAAAGCCAAGGGCAAAACTATGAGTCGGCGCGGCTGTTGCTCAAGGCCGGCGCCTTGACCGAGGCGGCCTCCGCTTTCGAGCGGGTCGGCCACTTCGAAAAAGCGGCGGAGGTCTGCTCCCAGGCCGGCGACAACAAGAGAGCTGCCGAGAACTACCGGAACCATCTCGAAGATCGTTTCGGTAGTTTGGCCGGGACACGCTCTCCAACCGACCACGCCGAGTTCGTTCGTTATTGCCGCCTCGCCGGGCTCGCCTTCGAGAGAGCGGGTCTCCTCGAACAAGCGGCCGAGATTCTGGAGCGGGGAGAGCATTGGGAACAATCGGGGGCTCTTTTATGCGAAGCTCGGTCGCTACGTCAAGGCGGCCGATCTTTATCAACGCGCCGGTGCCGTAGACCGAGCCGCCGACGTCTACGCCCAGGCCGGTGATCGCGTGCGCGCCGCCCAAATGCGAGGCGAGTCCCTCTACAAGCGGGATCAGAAGAACGAAGCGGCGGTGGAATTTTTGCTGGGTGGAGATCCGTTGCGGGCCGCCGAAGTGTATGAAGAAGCCGGCAACTATCTGGACGCGGCTAGATGCTACGAACACTCGGGTGCGCACCGGCAGGCCGCCGACGCCTACCAGCGGATCGGCGAGGTGGCGCGGGCCGCCGAGATGTTCGGCCGCTGTCAAGACTATGAACAAACCGCGGCCCTTTACGAAAAGGCCGGGGACATGGGCCAAGCGGCGCGAATGTTCGGAGAGGCTGGCGACTACTATCGGGCTGCCGTCGCCGCGAAGAAGGCGGGGATGGTCGATCAGGCCATCGCGCACCTGCAGAAGGTGAGGCCCGACAGTTCGGAATATCCGGCGTCCTTGGTGGAGCTTGCGGAGCATTTAATGGAGCGCGGCCTGCCGGGCGTGGCGGTCCAAAAGCTTCGGAAGGCGCTCGGTGACCAACCACTCTATTCCGGGAACATGGACGTTTACTACGCACTGGCCGAGGCCTCCCAGGAGATGGGCGACATCGACGAGGCGTGCGAAATCCTTCGTAGCATCGTCGCCGAGGACTACGACTATCGGGACGCGGTTGGAAAACTTCAAGAGTTGGAAAAGAAAGTGTCACCCGATCGAAAGGCGGCCCCCGAGTCCTTGGATACGGTTCTGCAAACAGAGATAGGTGGAGGGGATCGCTACGAATTCGTCGAGAAACTGGGTGCGGGCGGAATGGGTATCGTCTATCGTGCGGACGATCGCCTCCTAGACCGGGTGGTGGCCTACAAGATGTTGATGGAACAGTTCATGGAGGTCGAGGAGATCCGTGAACGATTCCTGCGCGAGGCGCGTTCCGCTGCCAAGCTATCTCATCCGAACATCGTAGCCATACACGACCTCGGCATCGATCGCGGTCGCCTCTACATCATCATGGAGTACGTGGAGGGAGTGTCTTACTACAGGATCTTGGAGCGCGAGGACGAGTTACCCATCAATGCCGTCTTGCATTTCATGATTGGAGTCCTGAGGGCACTCACCCATGCGCACGGGAACGGTGTGATTCACCGCGACATCAAGCCTAGCAACGTGATGCTGACGCGAAAACGCGTCGTCAAGATCGCCGACTTCGGCCTCGCAAAGATCTTGCAAGAGTCCAAGAACGAGGGCAGCCAACGGGCCAGCGGGACACCTCTCTACATGGCGCCCGAACAAATTCTTGGAAAACCCGTCGACTATCGCACCGACCTTTATGCCTTTGGCGGCTCGGTCTTCCACCTCTTGGCCGGCGAGCCGCCTTTCGTCGAAGGTGAGATCCTCTATCACCACGTGCACACGAAGCCGCGTCGCTTGAAGACCCTTCGTCCGGATGTACCGCCCGCTCTCGAGTCGATCGTCATGCGCTGCTTGAAAAAAGGATCCCAACGAGCGATTCCAGACACCCGAGCAGGTCCTAAAAGCCCTTCGTACTGTGAAGCCTACTCGATAGGTTTCGTCCACCACTTTCTCTCCGTTGGTTCCGCTCGCGGGCGCTCCAAAGGTGTATAATGTCTGGCTTTTCCCAGACGATGAGCACTGCGCCGACCGAACCGATCCCCGCAAGCTGGAGACACCGCCTACAGGAGCGCGTCCGAGAGCTCACCGAGAGGAATGAAGATCAGGTCTTCCTCGTACTCACGCTCTTCATCGGTGCGTTGGTGGGGTTGGTGGTGGTGGCCTTCATCAAAGTTACCGAGGGGTTGGGCGAGGCGCTTTATCCCCCGGACGGAGAGTCCTGGAGGCGCGTTCTTGTCCCTATCGTCGGTGCTCTCGGTACCGGCATTCTGCTCTATCGGTTTTTCCCTGAGGCGCGCGGTAGCGGCGTTCCCCAAACCAAGGCTGCCCTTTTCGCCCAGGGCGGGTTCATAAGCTTCCGGACCGTCTTCGGGAAGTTTTTTTGTTCATCCGCTTCTCTCGCCAGCGGGATCGCTCTAGGCCGTGAAGGCCCGTCGGTTCAGATGGGTGCGGGCGTGGCGTCCGTTTTGGGACGAACGCTCGGGCTGTCCCGTGAAAAGATTCAGTCGTTGCTGCCAGTGGGGTCTTCGGCGGCACTTGCCGCGGCCTTCAATACACCCATCGCCGCCGTCTTGTTCGCCATGGAGGAAGTGGTCGGTAACCTTCATGCTCGGGGGTTGGGCTTCGTGGTCTTGGGCTCTGCGGCTTCCTGGCTGGTCCTTCGGTTGAGTTTGGGCGATGAGCCCCTCTTTCACGTTCCCGAGTACCAAGTCGTTCACCCCATAGAGTTTGCGATCTACGCGCTCCTCGGTTTGATCGGTGGTCTGGTGTCGGTCCTGTTCGTCAAGACTCTTCTCCGAATGTGTGAGCGGTTTTTAAACATGCCTCGCAAGACGCGCTGGGTCCAGCCCGCGGTGGGTGGGCTGGTGGTCGGCGGGCTGGGCTTCTTCGTGCCGGCGGTTCTCGGGGTGGGTTACGCCTCGGTGGGCGATGCCCTTAATGGAAAGATGGCCCATCCAGATGATGGCGATACTCGTGGTGTTGAAGCTGATAGCGGTCGTGACGTCTTACGCTTCGGGTAACGCCGGTGGCATTTTCGGTCCCAGCCTTTTCATCGGGGCGATGGTTGGCGGGATCGTAGGGAGTGTGGCGAATTTTCTCTTTCCAGAGTACACCGCCACTCCTGGTGCTTATGCATTGGTCGGCATGGGAACCGCTTTTGCCGGAATCTTGCGAGTGCCGATGACCTCGGTGATCATGATCTTCGAAGTCACCCACGACTACGCCATCATCGTTCCTCTGATGATCTCGAATCTCATTAGTTTTTTTGTTTCGTACAAATTGCAACGTCAACCGATTTACGAAGCCCTTGCGCTACAGGAAGGCATTCACCTGCCGGCGACGGAGACCGGGAAGCGACATCTAGCGGTGAGGCTGGCAATGCATGCGCCGGTCGAGCTGCTCTCGCCTCAAATGACGGTGGACGAGGCGCTCGAGAAGGGGAGTCGGAGCAGTCTTTCTGCATGGCCGGTGGCTGACGAGAAGGGTGTTTGGGGCGTCGTGTCGCTCGTTCAATTGGATGGCGCAGCCAAGGAAGGCGAGGGTGAAAAGAAAATCGAGACTCTCGTCGAGTGGAGGCGCTTTCCTCACGTGCATCCCGACCACTCCCTCGACTTGGCCTTGGAGCGCATGGGCTCCACCGGTTTTGATCTGCTTCCGGTATCCCGCGCCAACATTCACACCCTCGAAGGCGTGGTGAGCTTGCTCGACGTCCTGAGGGCGTTCGGCGTTCGAGAGCGACGACCTCCTGACGGGTGACGCCGACATGAGTAAAGAAATATGAAAGCCGTCCTGCAGCGGGTCACGTCGGCGCAGGTTCTAGTCGACGAGCAGACGGTTGGGGAGATCGGCAAGGGGCTGTTGATCCTTCTCGGGGTAGCCGGTGAAGACCACGAAGCGGACGCCAAGTGGCTGGCCGAGAAGATCGGGTCGCTCAGAATCTTTCCGGACGCGCACGGTAAAATGAACCTTTCCATCAAGGAGGCTGTGGGATCTGCTTTGGTGGTTTCTCAGTTCACGTTGCTCGGCGATTGTCGCAAAGGACGTCGTCCGAGCTTCGACAAGGCCGCCCCCCCAGACAAGGCGGAAGGTCTCTACCAGCAGTTCGTCGAGTTGCTCCGCCGGGACGAAGGGCTTTCGGTTGCGACCGGCAGGTTTGGTGCGATGATGGCAGTCTCACTCGTCAATGACGGCCCGGTGACCCTCATCTTGGATAGCCGACGGGGGCTCGTGAGTTGAATTGGCCGAAGAGCACAAGAATGACCAACACGATACGCCCGAGGACGCTAGTCCTGTTGGTTTTGTCCTGTTTCCTGTCGTTTCAGCAAATCGGCGCGCAATCCCTCGCGCGCTTGTTCGTGTCGACCTCTCGAGGCCCCTACGTTTCCCACAGTTGGGGTGAGTACTGGCAAACACTCCGCCACCGCCTTCCTCTGAGTATCCGCGTCTGGCATTGCCTCGGGCCGATGGCATTCGCGGGCGGACCCGAAGGCCTCTTTACATCGGACGATTTTGGGGAATCGTGGCGGAAGGTGGAAAATTGGGAAGGCGGTGAAGTCGTCTCGATTCTCACGTCTCTTTACTACCCAGCCGAGCCAGTGATTTTTGTCGGTACCCGAAACGGTTTGTACCGATCACGGGAGGTGGGAGAAGAGAAATGGGAGCACATCGCCCAAGACCTCATCGGGGGATCGGTGTATGCAATGAATTGGCCGGGACCCTCGCTGTTCGTCGCCGCCTCTCAGGGTTTCTTTAAGACGGACGACGGTGGAGACAACTGGGAACGCCTAGGAGAGGGCCTTCCATCGGTTCCCGTTCTTTCCGTCACGCTGTCGCGATACTTTGGTTTGGAACCAGTCGTCTTCGTCGGTTTGGAGGGCGGAGGGGTGTATCGGAGTCGCGATGCAGGCGAACACTTCGAGGCGGTCGGGGGATCGGATTGGGCTCAACGGCGTGTGCCCGCCATTTATTGGTGGGGGAGCTCACTCTTCGCCGGGACCGACGAAGGACTCTTCGTCTCGCACGATGTGGGCGAAAATTGGGAGTCGGCTTCCGAAGAGCTCGAGAAAGAGAACGTCCTCACATTTTCCATTCCGGCCCCGGATGCTCTCGGCGGTAGCGACGTCATCGTCGGCACGAAGCGCGGGGTCTTCAAGACCTCGGACGGGGCCAACACCTGGCGACACATGATCTCGGGAATGGATAGCCCCGAGATCTACGGGTTCGGCAACTTTCCGATTGCCCCGGAAATCCAAGATTCCGAAACAAAGAAATGAAGGCGCCCCTTCGTTGGTTGATGCTCGGAGAAGGGAGTCTCGCGATCTTGGCGATGGCGTGGGCCTGGTTGCGCGGCGTTCAAATTCCCTTTTGGGTCGACGTCGACTCCCTTGGGGCGGCACTTCTCGCGACCGCCGGTTTTCTGGCCGCGAACTTCTTCCTTTACTTTGTCGGGAGGCGGACCGGACATCCTGCCGCGGTCCACGCTTTCCTGGAATCGGAAGTCTTCCCTCTCTTCCGTCGAGCCTCCGTTTTCGATCTTCTCATCGTCGCCGCGCTGGCGGGGTTGGGAGAGGAGCTACTGTTCAGAGGCGTACTGCAGGACGAGTTCGGCATTTGGATTGCGAGCGCGGTCTTCGGGCTGCTTCACGGCCCGAGTCGAGAACTGTGGCCGTTGGCAGTCTGGGCCACCGGCATGGGGCTTCTCCTGGGCGCCTTGTACCAGGCAAGCGGAAATCTGTTTGTCCCCGCTTTGGCGCATGCGCTATACGATGGCGCGGCTCTCGTTTACGTGAGGCGGCGCGCGAGTTCTGGCTCTGCGGACGCGTTGCTCGAGGCATCCGTCCCCGAGGGATCTGAGGAAGAAGCGAAATGACCGCTTCTAAGCGCGTCAAGTTCGCCAAGACGCACGCGCTGGGGAACGACTTTCTGATCGTGGATCGGAAGGAGCTGCCGACACCTAACGCGTGGCCTGCGGTGGCGCGGGCGATGTGCTCTCGCCGGCGGGGTATCGGTGCCGATGGGCTCGTCGTCTTCGAAACGGCGGAAAGCGAGCCCTTTTCCATGACCCTTCTCAATCAGGACGGCAGCCATGCGGAGATATCCGGCAACGGTCTACGTTGCTTGGGTGCCTACCTGAGGCTTTCCGGCCTAGCGAAGGATGGCGCTATCGTCGTCGAGACAGGTTCCGGCACGCGCACGCTGGAGTTCATCGAGGCGGCCGGTTCGCGAGTCATATTCAAAGCTGAGATGGGCGCGCCTCGGTTGGCGAGCGAGGAGATTCCGTTTCAAATAGATCCACCGCAAGAGCCGGTAGTGGGCGTCCCTTTGGAGGTCGCCGGACGCACTCTCGAGATCACCGCGGTGTCGATGGGAAATCCACACTGCGTCGTCTTCGTCGACCGCCTCGATCGCGACGTTGTGCTCGAGTTGGGTCCTGTCATCGAGGGCCACGTCCGTTTCCCCCGGAAAACCAACGCAGAGTTCGTTTCGGTTCGCAGTCGTTCCGAAATCGCAATGCGCATCTGGGAACGTGGCGCGGGCGAGACCGAGGCTTCTGGGACTGGATCGGCTGCCGCAGCGGTGGCCTCCATGTTGAACGGCAAGACCGACGATCGGGTCACCGTCGAATGTCCGGGAGGCCAACTCGAGGTCGATTGGCGAAACCGCCGGGAGGTCTACGTTACCGGAGAGGCAGTGGTCGTGGCGGAGGGTACCTTCGAAATAGGAGACTAGTTGCGTGGTTGCATTGACCGGAGCGAGCCAGGCGGCGGGCCGACGACCCTTAGCCGAGCGGAGCCGTCAGCCCGAGCGCAGCGCTAGCGAAGCGAGAGCCGTGCCGCCTTCCGCAGCGAGTCTGTCGAACGGAGGGCTAGCCCGGCCGAAGGACGGGCGCATTGCGAAGAAAGGGGGGCCCCGCGGCCTTGATGAAAGAGCGAGGCGTCAAGCGCGCGAACGAGGAGTGTCCGCCTACGCTGAAGCTTCGGCGGGACCTCGCCGAAGCTGGCTTGATCGGATTCGTGGAGCCAGCGAAGGCGGGAGCGCGCACTGAGCACTTGATGCCATTATTGACTTCGCGATCGACCCAATAGTTCGAGCGAATTGTTCTTGAGCTCGGCACCCGCCTCGAAGATATCGTGAGGCGAACCTCCCCGCCGAAAGGCTCTCTCCAGCTCGCCCAAACGGTCGGCCAGCGGTTTCACCGATTGAGGACCGGCGCCGCGACTGCGGGCTTGGTCGAGTAGCGCAAAGATCTCTCGCAGCTGCCGTCGCGCCCGTCGCTCCATCCTCTGCTTTCGGAGAACGGCGCGTGCATAGGCTTCGTCGGCTTGAATGCTGGCCGATGACGCTGCTTCCAGCGCGGCGCGGTAACGTTTCGCCTCGAGATTTAGGCGGGCCTCGGCCAGCGCGGCCTCCGCTTCGATCAAGAAGCTGTCCGCGTAAATGTGGGCTTCCGCCTCTCGAGCTCGCGCCACGCGCTCGGTGGTCGTGTCGATTTCTTTGGTGGGTGGCTGGGCACAGGCGATGAACGCCGAGTTCAGAAGGAACAAGGGCCAGCGCATAGAGGCGAGCGTAGCCGTGAACCGGATCTTGATCAAGAAACGGTTCTTTGACTTGCCTTCGGCTCGCGCTCGAGCACCTCTCGGTAGAACTGCTCGTACCGAGGAATGATGATTTCGGAGTCGAAGCGCTCCACTGCCCATTGGCGAGCGCATCGGCGAAACCGCTCGAGCTCCTGCTCGTCTGTGAGAAGCTCTATGGCGGCATCGGCCATTTGCTGGATCTCACCGACCGGGAACAAGAAGCCGGTCTCGCCGTGAGCGACCACCTCGGGCAACCCTCCGATGCTCGCTCCCAGGACCGGAACCTCACAGCTCATAGCCTCTAGGGCGACCAAGCCGAAGCTCTCTTGCTCGCTGGGAAGCACAAAGAGATCCGCGCAGCCGAGCAGGCTTTCCAAGTAGTCCTGCTCTCCAAGGAAGTGCACATGCTCGGTCAGATGGAGCTCTTTGACGAGCTGTTGAACGAATAGCCGTTCTGGTCCTGCGCCCACCAGCAAGAGTTTGGAGGGGATCTGTTTTTGTACGCGGTCGAAGATTCGGACCACATCGCTTACGCGCTTCACCGGACGAAAATTTGAAGCGTGCATCAAGATCTTCTCACCGTTGGGCGCCCAGTGTCCGCGGGCACACTTTTCGGTGGTGCGCTGACATCTCGTGGTGTTGACGAAGTTGTATATGACTTCGACCGCTCTTTCGGGCTCGAACTGCTCCACGGTTCGTCGCTGAAGGTACTCGGACACCGCGGTCACTCCATCCGAAGAGTCAATGGCGAAGCGAATCACTCGATGAAACGACTCGTCGGCTCCCACCAGGGTAATGTCGGTGCCGTGAAGCGTCGTGATGACCTTCGGCGAGTCACCGCCCAAGATCTGTTTGGCGAGAAGGGCGCTCACCGCGTGTGGGACGGCGTAGTGGGCGTGGATGACATCGACCTCTTGCTCGGTTGCCACTTCCGCCAGCTTCGTGGCCAACCCTAGCGTGTAGGGCGGGTATTTGAAGAGGGGATAGCTGGCCACCTCTACTTCGTGGATGCGCACGTTGGGATGGAACGTGCGGAGTCGAAAGGGAACCGCGTAACTGACGATGTGGATCGTATGACCTCGTTCGGCGAGACCCAGTGCGAGCTCGGAAGCGATGACGCCGCTTCCGCCGTGAGTAGGATAGCAGGTGATTGCGATCTTCATATTTTTCCGCTGCCCCTCTTCTCCCCCGTCCATACTTTACTGCAGACAAAGAAGGATGGCGAACGAGCGCACGCAGAAGCGGGTAACGGAAACTTCAAATAGCGGGAGGGCAGTGATGATGCGAATTACTTACTGCTACGAACCTTTTTGACCTTGTCTTCCATCTCGTGACTAAGACGCTCTTTCTCTTTGGCCAAGGCTTCTTTCATGGCCTCGAGGTCCTCCAGCGTGGTCGCCTGGTTCATTTTGGCCGCTTCATGGATCTCGTGCTCGGCGATCTTCGATTTGTAAAGGCTGCGGATATCCGCAATCTCGGCCTTTTGTGCGTCGGTCAAAGACGTCTCCGCGAAATCTCCCCGAGCGCGGAGTTTCTCCATAGCGAGCTCGACGGCGCTCTTGGGCTCATCATCTTCTGGCATAGTTCCTGAATGGTATACTACGAGTCGGAACGAGAGCAAGGAGATGCCAAGGAGATGAATGATGGCGGATAGCGAGATCACCGTTTCCAAGAATGGTCCACTTCGAATAAAGGGAAGCTTCACCATCCAAGACGGCGAAGGGAACACCTATGACCTCGCCGGTCGAGACGTCATCGGGTTGTGTCGATGCGGTAATTCCGAAAACAAGCCGTTCTGCGACGGATCTCACAATCGTGCAGGGTTTAGTCACGAAGCCAAGGCCTTTACTCTCCCACCGCCGAAGCCTAAGGCCTGATCAACGTCGGGAAGGGTTTTAGACGATGAAGTCGATCTTGGAAAAGTTGGGAATTAAAGAAGTCAATGCGGGGGCCTGCACCGGGCCCGATGGGTGGATCGAGGATCCGGATGGCAAGGAGATAATTTCCTTCAACCCAACGACCGGAGAGCCCATCGCCAAGATCGTCCAAGCGACGAGTACATCGTACGAGACAGTAGCTTCCAGCGCGCATTCCGCGTTTCAAGCTTGGCGCGCGGTTCCGGCTCCGCAGCGTGGTCAAGTCGTCCGCGACCTCGGAGAAGCGCTGCGCGAGCTGAAGGAACCTCTCGGCGATCTGGTTTCTCTCGAGATGGGCAAGTTGAGGGCGGAAGGGCACGGCGAAGTCCAGGAGATGATCGACGTTTGTGACTTCGCGGTCGGGCTTTCTCGGCAGCTCTATGGGTTGACGATGCATTCCGAACGCCCCAGCCATCGGATGTACGAGCAATGGCATCCCTTGGGTGTGGTGGGCATCATCACCGCATTCAATTTCCCGGTAGCGGTGTGGTCTTGGAATGCTGCGATTGCGAGCGTGTGTGGCGATCCGGTTTTGTGGAAACCGTCCACCGAAGTACCTCTCACGGCAATCGGGATCCAACACGTCGCCAATCGCGTGATGGCGGATCACGGCCTCCAAGGTATCTTCACGCTCGCCATCGGATCGGGCAACGAGGTGGGTGAGGCGATGCTCAACGATTCTCGTGTCCCCTTGGTCTCCTTCACCGGTTCCACCAAAGTGGGCCGTCGAGTGGCAGAAACGGTTTCGAAACGTTTTGGACGGACCATCCTCGAGCTGGGAGGCAACAACGCGATCGTCGTCGCCGAAGACGCGCCTTTGGATCTGGCGGTGCGCGCCATCCTGTTCGGTGCGGTCGGGACTTCAGGGCAGAGATGTACGACGACTCGCCGCATCATTGTACAGAAGGACATCAGCGAGAAACTCACCTGGTGTTTGGTCGAAGCCTACAAGCAAGTGCGCCTCGGCGATCCTCTGGAAGAGGAAGTCTTGATGGGCCCGCTGGTGAACTCGAAGGCGGTCGACGATATGTTCAAGGCTCTCGAGCAGGCCAAGAAGGAAGGCGGAGAGATCATTGCCGGGGGTAAGAGACGGGAGGATCTGGGAGTCAATTTCGTCGAGCCGACGATCGTGAAGATGCCCAAGCAGGCAGATATCGTCAAAGAAGAGACGTTTGCTCCAATTCTCTACCTCCTGGAGTACGACGATCTAGAAGAGGCGGTTCAGATCCACAACGATGTACCACAGGGGCTTTCGAGTGCCATCTTCACCGATAGCATGCGGACGGTGGAGACGTTTCTGTCGGCTCGCGGCTCCGACTGCGGGATCGCCAACGTCAATATTGGAACGTCGGGCGCCGAGATTGGCGGCGCCTTCGGCGGCGAAAAAGAGACCGGCGGCGGCCGGGAGTCAGGGTCGGACGCCTGGAAGGCCTATATGCGTCGCCAGACCAATACCATCAACTGGTCTCAGGATCTGCCGCTCGCTCAGGGCATCAAGTTCGGCGAGTAGCTCCGCCCAACCCCTCCCGGTCCGCCCGCCGCCCCAAAACCGGTTGTTCTGCTAGACTGTGGGGCCACGTCTTCCAACGGAGGTAAGTCATGTCGCAGAAACTATCTGAAGAACAGAAGGGAATCTTTTCGAAAAAGGCCTTCGTCCACCTGGCGACTCGGATGAAGGATGGTAGTCCGCAGGTGAGTCCGGTCTGGGTCGACACCGAGGGAGACCATATCGTTGTCAATTCCGCCAAGGGACGATTGAAGGACAGAAACATGCGCGCCGATCCGCGCGTCGCCCTCTCGGTTATCGATCCCGACAATCCCTATAGCGCGATCATGGTTCGGGGGCGGGTCGTAAAGATCACCGAAAACGGTGCGGATGCCCACATCGATAAGATGGCGAAGAAATACTTGGGCCAGGACCAATACCCGTACCGCACCCCCGAGGAAGTTCGCGTCCTCTATTACATCGAGCCCGAGCGAGTGGGAGCGATGGGCCATTAGGCGGGAGGGACACCATGAAGTCGATCTCGTTGAGTCTAGCGGTGGTCATCTGGCTCGTGACCCCTCTGGGCGCCCAGTCAACGTCGAACGGAGTCTTGATCCTGACCCATGCCAACGTGATCGACGGGTTGGGCTCGAACGCTCTGATGAATGCCACCGTGGTCGTTCGCGATGGTCGCATCGAACAGGTCATGGAGGGGTCCGCACCAGCCGCAGCCGATGCGCAGTTGATCGATCTAAAGGGAAAGTATCTGCTGCCCAGTTTGATCGACGCTCACGTCCACCTCGGCGGAGTTCTTAGCGCGGAGAAAGCGCTCCGATCTGGAGTAACGACGGCGCGCAGCATGGGGGCCGCCCATTTCACCGACGTGGGTCTTCGCGAACTGGCCCGAGAAGGCGCGATCGACTCCCCCGAGATTCTAGCCGCCGGTTACCATGTCCGACCGACTCCGTCGTCCGAGCTCTTCATTGACGAGCCGGGGCTGGCGGATTTGATGACGGGAGTCCGCGGACCCGCCGCTTTTAGGCGTGTGACCGAAGCGAACATCCGTCATCGTGTGGATTGGGATCAAGATCACTTCCACCGAACGAGCCGGGCTACCCGACACCGACCCGCGCAAACAAACGATGTCGGAAGAAGAGATCGCGGCGGTGGTGGACGAAGCCGGTCGCTCGGGCATTCCGGTGGCGGCTCATGCGCACGGTGACGAGGGAGCTCGCGCCGCGGTGCGAGCGGGAGTCCGCAGCATCGAGCATGGAACCTATTTGACGACGACGACACTCGAGCTCATGAAAGAGAAAGGAACTTTCTTGGTTCCCACGGTGGCCGTCGTTACTGATCTCGCCGCTCCGGGAGGCGATTACGACGATCCGTTTCTTCAAGTACGCGGTCGCCACATGCTGAATCGTCTTCGTGAGGTGGTTCGTGAGGCCCACGCAATGCAAGTTCCCATCGCTGCCGCGACCGACACCGGCTTCGGGCCCGAGGGAGTCTTGAGACTTCAACATGAGGTTGAAGAGCTAGTGAAGTGCGGGCTTTCACCGATGGAGGCCATTCGCGCCGCCACCGCAACGGCGGCAAGACTGCTCGGCGTCGATGGTAGAACAGGGACCATCCGTAGCGGGCTCGAGGCGGACTTCATCGCCGTCGAACGTAACCCTCTCGAGGACATCGTCGCTTTGCAGGACATCCTGTTGGTCGTTCACAACGGTGAGGTGGTCGTCGATCGAACGAGTTTCGCTCTCCCAAGTTCGAGCGAATAGAAACGTCAGTTGTCACCCGCCAACGGCAGGCAAGGGCATGCGCGAATCGAAGAGCCCTTCATGCTCACCGCTATGGCGTCGCTCCTTGGCGGGACCCTGTGGATGTGGGTTCGCCACCGACAGTTTCTGGAATATTTCTACTCTCCCGAGTTCCTTGCCCTTACTCACGTCATAACCCTCGGTTTCGTCACTTCCTTGATGATGGGAGTGATCTTGCGGCTCGCTCCGATGAGCCTCCGCGTCAACCCCCGCTCGGCCCGGCTCGCCCGCATCCAGTTCGTTCTCTTCTTCGTGGGGGCTACCGGTATGATCTTTCATTTCTGGCGTGACGGGTGGAATGGTATGGCTTGGGCAACGTTGCTGGTTCTCGCTGCCGCCATCGTTCAGCTCGTGAACTTTTCCGGCGTTTGGCGGTGCGCCTTCGGAGGAAACAAGATCGCTCCCTACGTCGCCGCCGCGATGGTCTACCTGGTGTTGGCCGCGTCGCTGGGAGCGTTACTGGGCTTCAACAAGATCCTCCTCAGGGAGACGAGTCTGCTGCCCGGTAGGTTCACGTCCAACCTCTTCGCTCATATGCACCTGGCTGGAATCGGGTGGGTGACCATGATGATATTCGGGTTTCAGCTAACCTTGGTTCCCACGACCCGCGGCAGGGAGAGTTTGCTTCCCATTCGCTTCTGGCTTCTGCAGGTGGGAATTTTGGGACTGGCCATTTCGTTTCTGGCCGACTTTCCATGGCGCGCTCCCTTTGCGACGGTGTTGTTGGTGGTTGTCGCCTGGCAGGCTTGGGGCCCGGTGCGGGCCTTCGTAACCGGTAGGGCGAGGGAGTGGGAAGTCGTACCGCTCGTTATCCTGGTAGCGACCGCCGTGGCGGGTGTTCTCCTCGCTTTCGGAATTCCGGCACCCGAGAACCCGCTTCGAATGCGCGTGCAACTCGCGTACGGCTACGCGGCGCTTCTCGGCTGGATCGTCCTTACCATCACCACGGTTGCCTTCAAGCTCTTTCCGATTTGGGTTTGGAAAGAGCGTTTCCAGCGCGATTTCGGCAAGACGGCGGTGCCGGGGATGAAGGATCTCTACAACCACCGGCTGCGCGCTCTGTCTAACGTTTTGGTCACCGTTGGGGTCCTGGTCACGGTAGTGGGAATCGTGAGTGTGCGGAGCGAGATACTTGCCGTCTCACTAGGCCTCGTGTTCGGAGGCGTTGTTTGCTTCGCCATTCAATTTCGTCATGATGGCGCGGTGGGCTTTGCTGGATCTCGAGTACCATCCGGCTCGACAGGCTAAGCAGGCAAAGTAAGCAACTGAAAGGAGTAGGCGCTCGTGAGTTACATCTACAAGCAATACATCGATGGAGATTGGGTCGATGCCGTAAGCAGCGGGACTTGGAAAGTCATCAATCCCGCCACCGAAGACGTCGTGCGCGAAGTTCCCTTCGGAGATGGCGGCGATTGCAAGGCTGCGATCGACGCCGCGGCCCGCGCGTTTCCCGGTTGGTCCTCGCGGACCGCTTATGAACGCGCCGGCATCTTGCGGAAGGCTGCGGATGTGATGCGCGAACGTGCCGGGGCGCTCGCCAAGACGACGGTCGAAGAGTGTGGCAAGCCGATGGCGCAGGCCAAGGGAGAGTGGGTCATCGCTGCGGATCTGTTCGAGTGGTTTTCGGAAGAGTGCAAACGAGCCTACGGACGGACGATACCATCCCGGCGCCCCGGTAAGCGCCTCTTGGTTCTCAAGCAACCGATCGGTGTGGTGGGGATCATTACCGCATGGAACTTCCCCGCCTACAACACGTCGCGGGCTTGGGCCGCCGCCTTGGCGGCCGGATGCACCGTAGTTGCCCGTCCTTCGGAGCTCACACCGCTTACCGCGATGGAGATGACGAACATCCTCGTCGAGGCGGGCATTCCCGCCGGCGTGATGAACCTCATTAACGGCGAGCCGGAGTCGATGGGGCAGATGATGCTCGACCACTCCGACTGTCGAAAGATCAGTTTCACCGGGAGCGTCCGGGTGGGGCGCATTCTATTGGATGGCGCCTCGCGAACCTTTACCCGTCTCTCCTTGGAGCTGGGTGGGAACGCGCCGGTGTTGATTTTCCCAGACGCCGACGTGAACGCGTTGGCCAAGAGTGCGGTCGGTATCAAGTATCGCAATGCCGGTCAAGTCTGCACCTCTCCACAACGTTTCCTGATTCACCGGGAAGTCTGTGATCAGTTCGTGGAGCGGTTGATCCCGAACGTCGAGGCGCTCGCGGTCGGCGACGGTCTCCGCCCCGAGACCGACGTGGGACCGATGATCAACGCCACCCAACGCGAACGCGTCGAAGCGATGGTGGCCGATGCCCGCGGCAAGGGCGTCGAGGTTCTGACCGGCGGGGGCCGGCCGGAGGGTTTCGCCAAAGGGTATTTCTATCAACCCACTGTGTTGACCCAAGTCGATCCTTCCGTCCCCATCTATAACGAAGAGATCTTCGGCCCGGTCATGCCGCTCGCGACGTTCGAGGATACCGACCAGGTTATCGAGGTCGCCAACCGGACGCCCTATGGGCTTGCTTCTTATGTCTGGACCAATGATCTGAAAACAGCGGTTCGCTGTTATGAAGGTTTGGAGTTCGGCATGGTCGGCGTCAACGATTGGGCGGTGGCCGCCACCGAAGGGCCCTTCCCGGGGTGGAAACAGAGCGGGATAGGCCACGAGTCAGGCCAAGAGGGCCTTGACAATTACCTCGAGACCAAGCTCGTAAACCTAGGCGTCTAGTGCCCTGTATCAGTGATTCTTCACATAACTCTCGGGCCCTTTTGCGCGCTGGCTTCGTTGCGACTCCTTGAAATATCTAGATATGACTACGTCGTCACGCCTCGCCAGCACACAAAATGACCTCGAGATTTATGCAACGAACCACTGATACAGGGCACTAGATAACGAACGATCTATATAGTTGGTACCCATATCGGGATCCAGGAAACCCCCCTCACAATCGTAGGAATTTCCACGCATTCAAGATAACCGCCCGCTCTACATTGCACGTCTAATCCTAACGAACCCAACAGGTTAGCTTGCCAAACGATGCCCACTCTTTGGCATGCGCATTGCTGTTCATAGCGTGGATCGCGAGAACAGCTCCGTCTTAATGGCTCGGGGCAGGCAAGGATTGATTTGCAATATCGCCTCGCCCGCGTCTCGCATACTGGTCGCAACTCGAGGGGGAAGCACGGAGGTTTGTGGAATTGAAGCGCTCGGTCCTTTCTTGGCTGACACTTGTCGGCCTTTTTTCACCGTTTCTCCTCCGGACCGCATCTGCTGATTTTCAGGTCAAGAAAGGCAGCTTCCTCAAAACAACGAATACGTCCGTACCTGTAGCCCAGTCCATTACGGGGGTCGGCTTTCAACCCAAGGCGGTCGTCTTCTTCTGGACTAGGCAGGTCGCGGAAGTGATCACTCCCATTGGGGATCCCATGGTGGTGGGGTACGGCCTCGCCAGCGGTCCCGCCAATGAAAGAGCCGTGGTCATCGCTTGTGATGACCACGTCTCCCCTTCCAACTGCGGAACGGACTCCTCCGACGTGCACAGCATCCTCATGACGTCCGATGGAACCCCCCCCGTTCCGCTGAAGCGGAGCTGACGTCATTCGACCCGAGCGGATTCACCCTCAACTGGACACTCAACGAGGCCCGAGCGGACATCATTCATTACATCGCCTTCGGAGGCTCGGATATAACGAACGCCCTCGTGAGCGAGTTCGTATGGGACGCCGCCGCCAGCCAGTCGGTAACCCCTGGCTTCCAGCCTGATTTCGTGACGCTCCTGAGCGCCGGCCAGACGGCGGCAGGGACCTCGACCGACGGTACCGTTTACCTCGGTTTCGCCTCCTCTCCCACGGAGGAAGCCTTCGTGGGGACCCTAAGCGAGGACGGTGTGTCTGCTTGCTTGGAAGGAGCCGCCGACTCCTGGGTGTGGCAGATGACGGACCATGTGATGGCACTCATGAACAATAGCGGCGCGGCGCTCAATACCGCCGAGCTCGCATCGTTCGACCTGACCGGGTTCACGCTCAACAAGGACTTGAACACCACGTCGGGCATCAAGGTCTACTACCTCGCTCTTCAGGGGGGAATGTATGAGGTGGGGATCTTCAACAAGTTCGACAATGTGCCAGGTACACAAACCGTGAGTGGAGTGGGATTTCAGCCTCAGGCCGTGTTGCTGGCTTCCGCGAATAAGATCCCACCCACCGGAAGCCCCGATAGTCACGGACGGATATCCTTCGGGGCATCCGACGGAACGACGGAGGGGGGGATCACTCACCACGATGTAGATGCCCCTGGCTTCTGCGGTAGTAGCGAAGCCGGGATCTACACCAAGACAGACAAGGTTGCGGTCGGGATCAACATGGATCAACGGAGTTCCCCCCCTTGGACATCACCTATGAGGCGGATCTGCTCGGCTTTACTGCGGATGGATTCACCCTCGATTGGACCATAGACATTATCGATGACCACGAGATCATTTATGTCGCGTTCGCTCCAACTCCTGACACTAACTACCGGTCCATCGGCACCGCTCCCAACTATACCGTCGGTACGGTCAACGCGACGAATGGGTCCGCGGTCGTGACGGGAACCGGGACAGCCTGGCGCACCGCGAATCGCGGAATAGGCGACTGGATTATTATCGATGGCGGAAACTACACCATTTTGTCGGTGGATTCTGAAACCCAGCTGACGCTAACCGCGCCCTTTACCGGAACCACCGGGTCTTATCCCACGGACATCCGGCGTCACTTTACGACGCTCCAGGAGTGGGAGGATTGCATCTCGTTTGCGGGTTGCCCGGCGCTCTATCCTTTCCCTCCGTCCAGTGCGAGCCTGGTCGATGACAATCGAAAAGAGTTTGAGTTTGCCTATAAGGACAGCGTCTTCATCGATGATGACGTGGACGGCAGAATCGTCACCATTGGTGGTTCGACGACCGACGCCACCCACAACATCACACTCACCGTCGCAGCCGGGAACCGGCACGACGGGGATGGGTGTGTTGTTGGACGGATCGTCCCCGGTGGCCCACTTCGGAGTTAGCGTCGTGGACGACTACACCGTGGTCGAGTGGTTGGAGATTCAGAAGGTGCACGATCCAACCCAGGCGGGCTCTGCGGGGGTCCGCGTGGAAGCGGCCAACGTCCTGCTGAATGAGCTGCTTATTCACGATTTTCTCGAGCCCGCCCAGAATGACTTCGGGATCAAGAGCGGCCCAGCGGGCGCAAGCTTCACAATCCGCAACAGCATTATCTACGACGGGGACCGAACCGGAATCCAGCTCGCCCAAGTGGGCACTGTGGTCACGATCCAAAACTGCACCGTCTACGGGATGGAACGTGGGATATTCAACGCCGGTACTACCACGGTCACGAACACCATCGCCATCGGAAACACCACGGATTTCCTAAATACCGGCACGATGACCGGATCTCACAACATGTCTACCGACCTGACGGCTTCGACCGCCTTCGGTGGTGACCTGAACGCCATCACCGGCGCCACTTCCGCGAACGAGTTTGTGGATGACACGATTGCGACCGCAGACCTTCACCTGAAGCTGGGGGCGCTGGCCCTCGAAGCGGGCACCGACCTCTCGCCGAATTTCTCCGATGACATCGACGCCCAGGCGAGGCCGCTCGATGTCCTATGGGATATGGGTGCGGACGAGCGACCGACGGCGAACTCCTGTCCGGTGGCCCAGCAAGCCTGGTTCGACGAGGACTGGCAGTTCCGCAAGGCCATTGTAGTTCAGTCCAGCCAAGTCACCGCGGTTCAGACGGATTTCCCCGTCTTGATCAACCTCTCCTCGGATGGCGATCTGGCGTCGGCCCAGATCGACGGCGACGACATCGTCTTCACCGCGTCGGACGGAGTGACGAAGCTCAGCCACGAGATCGACAAGTTCGACCGAGCGGCCGGCGACCTGGTCGCCTGGGTGAAGGTGCTGTACCTGTCTTCGGGCGGCGACAGCGCCATCTACATGTATTACGGCAACGGCACCGTGGGGAATCAGGAGGATGTTTTCAACACCTGGAGCAATGGGTATCAAGGGGTCTGGCACCTGAGCCAGCCGAGTGGAACCGGCGCGTATATCGCCAACTCGGCACAGAACGATCACCATGGGACGCCCACTAACACGACCTTCAACGTGTCGGGAAAAATCGGCGGCGCAAGAACTTTTGTGGACAGTGGTGATGAACGAATTAACTGGGGCAACCCGACCCCCCTTTTCGATGGATGGAATCAGTTTGCCTTCGAGTTTTGGGTCTTCCCGGACTACGTGTCGGACGCGGCGTGGGAAAGCGCCGGAGAAGACAATGTCATGGGCCCATCTGGTGCTGGCACGGCTCCGGTCCGGCTCGCGCGCGTGCGGCGTGGAGGAGGTGAACCCGCAGGGAAGGGAACGTTCCAGGTCGATATCGAGTTCGTCGGCGCAGGCACGCAGTTCCAGACCGTCGAAATATCTCGTAGTCAATGGAATCACATCGTTTATCTTTACGACGGAATGGATTTCAAGAAATTCGTGGACGGCGCGCCGGTTGGGAGTGTTTCCATACCCGGTGACAATCTCATTAACAACACCGCTAGCGGTTTGCTCTTGGGTGGCTCCACTAACGCGCTGAACGGTTCGCTGGATGAGGTGAGGATCTCGAACCTGGGCCGAACCGACGCTTGGATCGCCACCGAATACAACAACCAGAACTCTCCAGCGACGTTCTACAACGTGTGCAGCGCAACGACCGCGGTGGAGCTGGTGTCGTTTACCGCCACCGGCCTGGACGGTGAAGTCTTGCTGGAATGGGAGACGGGCTCGGAGCTCGATAATCTGGGCTTCCATCTGTACCGGTCTCTTACCGAGGAAGGCCCCTACGAGCGGATCACCGCGAGCGTGATCCCGGGCCTGGGCTCGTCACCGCAAGGTGCCAAGTACGCCTACCGTGATTCAGGCCTGGCGAATGGAGTGACGTACTACTACCAGCTGGAAGACATCGAGACGACGGGCGTGACGGAGCTTCATGGTCCGGTGTCGGCGGCACCGACGACGGAAGTTGTTACGGAGGGCGAAGAAGGCACGACCGGTGAAGGCTCTGCTGGAGACGAGCTCGGGGATGAGACATCGCGCATCACCTACGGTAATCCGGAGGCGAATGAGCTGAAGGTACGTCGCCCGCGGTCGGCGGTGGTTAGAGCTGGAGCTGGTAACAGGAGGCTTCTACGCGATACCTCAGGACGATGGTTCGGTGTTGCTCGAGGTCCTGGGCTTCGAGGACTTCGGGGGTGCGGACCTGCCGGATGTTCCAGTCTACCGGACCTGGCAGGACGTGTTAGCGGGCCGTAATGTGACGCTGGCGTCGGTGAACGTCAAGGGTTTGGCGGAGTTTGCGAGCCTGCGTCCGAGCTCATCGGAGCTGATCGTGGTGGCCAGTGAAGAGGGAACGGTTCAGACGGGGCGTCGGCGTAGGAAGCGCCGCCGTCCACCACACGTCTACTACCCGGAGCAGTGGGCCCGGTTGCTGAGCGTGGGTTTCCAAGGAGCGGCGAAGAAAGCCTTGGTGGAGACGGCCCCACTGCGGTGGGATGCGACGCGCGAGCGTTTGGTACTAGCCCGACGTGTAGTGGTCCGTATCTCGTTCAAGGGTAAAAACAGGGCCGAGCTGAAGCAAGGGAAGAGCCATCGGGAAGTAGACAGCCACGTGAACCGGAAGGTATTGGCGCGTCTGACGGTCAGTGAGCGGGGTCTCTACGCGGTGAGCTTCGAATCGATATTCGGCAACCGGAAGAAGGCCATCAAGACGAGCAAATTGAGACTGAGCCGTCAGGGGGAGCCGGTGGCGTTTTTTGTCAGGCCGAACCCGAAGAAGTTCAAGAAGAAGTCGAAGCTGTACTTCCTGACCGAGGGGGCATCTTTGAACCCGTATGGTCACGAAGCGGTCTACGAGCTAGAAGCGGGCTCGGGAGGTGTCCAGGTGGCGGTGGTGGATGGCAGGCCGTCGGGAGCGGAGACGAGTTTCTACTGGAAGACGGTGAAGGAAGAAGAAAACCTTCTCTACCAAGCGGCCTTCGAGGGCGCGGAAGACATCTGGCAGTGGGATTGGGTGTTCGGCCCGATGACGAAGAGCTACCGGTTCGAGGTGAAGCACCTGTCTGCGGTAGCGGAGAGCTCTGAGCTTAAAGTGTGGCTGCACGGAGCGAGCGATTTCCCGGAGGACCCGGGTCATCACGTCCGACTGTACGTGAACGGCACGCTGGTAACGGAGAGGTGGTGGGATGGAGAGACGCCGCACCTGGTGGAAGCGGAGCTCGGTCCCGGATTACTCCAAGAAGGAGAGAACACTCTGGAGATAGAAGAAGTGGGAGATACCGAAGCTCAATACTCGATGGTCATGCTGGACCGATTCGAGGTGAGCCACCCGGCGCAGTTGGTAGCCGAACAAGGAGCCCTACGGGGAGGGTTCAGCGAGTCGGGGACGGCCTCGGTATCGGGCCTCGAGGGGACCAGCTTCGTATTCGATACGACGGGGGCCCAGCCCCAGCGATTGTCAAGGCTGAGGTTGGTCGAGGGTGGCGTGAGCTTCGGTGTGGAGTCGGGTCGGAGGTACTTCGGTGTGGAGAAGGGGGCGGTGAAGAGGCCGGGGGTGAGACCACCGCAGTCGAGCCATCTGAAGCGTGGTTGGAACCGAGCGGAGTACCTGGTGATCGGCCCGAGGGAGTTTCTGGCTGCGGCAGAGCCTTTACTGGCGCTAAGGCGGGAGCAGGGCCTGGTGAGCGGCGCCGTGGCGACCGAGGACATCTACAAGGAGTTTGGGTATGGAGAGGCCACGCCGGAATCGGTCCGAGACTTCCTGAGTTACGTGTACCACCACTGGAGCGAGCCGTCGTTGCGGTACGTGCTGCTGTTGGGAGATGGGACGTACGACACCAAGGACTATCTGGGGACGGGAGTGGAGAGCCATGTGCCGGTGAAGATCCTGAAGACCCGGTACTTGTGGACGGCGTCGGATCCATGGTTTGGAGCCATTAATGGAGAGGACATTCTTCCGGATGTGGCGGTGGGGAGACTACCCGCTTCTTCAGTGGAAGAAGTGCGGAGTTTGGTTGAAAAGATTCTTGCCTACGAATCAAGGGGAAGGAGAGCCTGAGGCTCCCATCGTTCTCATCACCGATAACCCGGACCGTGCGGGCGACTTTGTAGCGGATGCGGAGGAGCTGGTGTCGACCATCCTTTCAGGAGAAGAGGTCCAGAAGATCTACCTAACGGAGCTGGGGACAGCGGCGACCCGAAGCTCGATCCTCCAAGCCTTCGACCAGGGAGCCTCCACGTAAGTTACATCGGCCACGGGGCGATTCACCTGTGGGCCAACGAGAATCTGTTCAACATCTGGCAGGTGGACTCCCTGTCACCGCAATCGCGCCAGCCCTTGCTTTTAACAATGAATTGCCCTGAACGGGTATTTTCATTTTCCGTACTTCAACTCGCTGTCCGAGGAATTACTCAAAGCGGAAGGCAAGGGAGTCATCGCCGCTTTTTCACCGACAGGCCTGAGTCTCAATGACCCGGCGCACCGATTCCACAAGGTGCTTCTGGAGGAGATCGTAAACCGGGGGCATGAACGGCTGGGCGACGCGGTGCTGGCAGGCCAGGCCGGGTATGCGGAGACGGGAGCCTTTCCGGAGCTTTTAAGCATTTATCACCTGCTCGGGGACCCGGCGCTGAAGCTTGAACAAGAGGGTGGCGCACAGTAGGCCCTGATTAGGAAGAAAGTAACTTGGCTAAGTATAATCCGGAACGTTTCTGGCCGCGCCACGTCCCTCAGAACGCGATCACGGGTTCGATCTATAACAGAAAACTAGGTCATGCCTACGGATTGATCACAAATGTATCGGAATCGGGGGCTTGCTTTGATACCGGCGTCGATTTTGAGCCTGGCACGAGTGTCCTCCTGCGAATCCGTTTCAGCAGTGAGGGTGATCCCTTCGTGACGGAAGGGGAGATCGTTTGGCGCCGCGAGAAGGCCAATCTGTACATGTCTCGCTTCATTCTCGGGGCAAAATTTTCATTGATCTCCGATGAACAACGATCCGCCCTAAGAACGGCTCTGCATGCCTCATGATGCCTTCGTAAAATGGCAGCACTTGGCAAAGGATGGCAACTTCTCAGGCTGAAGGGTTTGCCTATCTGAAGTTTTGGCACCGGTACGATTATCCCGAGGAAATACGGTGGGAAAGTGTTGGTCTGGTCCGTCCGAATAGGCCCAAGCGTGGTTTTCACTAGACCTCGGAACGGCTCGCGCACCGATCGCATGTCGGGGTCGCCGCGGTCCGCTAAAAATTATTCTGAGAGATAGTTTGGATCGATCGCCTTCGCCTGCTCGAACGCGCGCTTGGCTCGAACGCGCAGTCCCGACTTCTCGTAGAGCTCCCCTAGCGCGACAAA
The DNA here is from genome assembly GCA_965219415.1 of Candidatus Marinacidobacterales bacterium. Lineage (GTDB taxonomy): Bacteria > Acidobacteriota > Vicinamibacteria > Marinacidobacterales > DATDRI01 > CBDCNP01. The sequence continues at coordinate 2,106,199 of CBDCNP010000002.1, read as the reverse complement.
GTATTTCGCGTCCCGGGGATCCAACTTGGCGGCGATCTGAAGGTTGCGCGCGGCGTCGGCCCGCCACTTGGGGTTCTCGGCGAGCGAAAGGCCCAGGAGATGGTAGTAATCCGCCTTGTCGCCCACGATCTCTATGGCTTGTTGACAAAGCTGTATCGCCCGCCAGTGATCGCCCTCGGTGTAAGCGCGTTTGGCTGTGGCGAACAGGGCGTCCGCTTCGGCGGTCTGACCGCTCGAGGCAAGTGCACCCCCCTGGCGAAGATTCGCCTGCGATGGCCTGCTTGGAAGGCGGTTCCCATTGACTCGTCCCTGTCGCGTACTCGGTTTCTTTCGCCGTGAGAGTGGCGTACCGCGTCGCCCCAGTGTCGCTCGAGAGCGTCTCGAAAGCCTCTTGTAGTCGGTGAAAGATGTACGAGAGCTCCTCGTGAAAGCGCTGGTCGGTGATGCTTCGATATCGGTCCGGGTGATAACGGCGGGCTTTTTCATGAAACGCCATCTTCACGTCCTGGGCACTGGCCCCTCGGCTCAGTCCCAGAAGTTGCCAGTGATCTTGGGCATGGAATGCGTCGAAGAGAAGCTCGATTTCCTCGCGCGATGCCGCTACCGGTGCCGGTGACTCTGGTGCGGCCAATTCAAGACCTACTTCCTCCGAGACGTCGTCGTCGGAGATTATCTCTGCCAGTTTCGACTCGCCTCCTAACCGGACGATTCCCGTGAGAAGCAGTCCGAGCAGTGTTCTTGCGGTCTCCTCCTCGGACAAGGGGCTGAGGGAGAAGATGGCGGCCGGGGGCTCAGTGCCCTGAATTCGAGACAGGAGGAACCCCTGCTCGGCGGTCAAGGGAGAGGTCTTGAAACTGAATGAGGGGATCGGGAGTTAACTCAAGGAGGCGGTTTTCCTGCCGAAGGTCCTTCAGATGGGCGTCGATATCAGATGTGCGGTGCCCCGCCTCCATGAGCACGGCGGCGACGGTGAGCGGCTTGGTGATGACGGCCTCCACCTCGGTCAGTTCCGAAAAGACAAACGTCGAATCCTCGTCAAGGAGCATGGAGCAGGCGATGTCCATGACCAGCAACGTAACGAAGCTGGCGATTTCCTCTTTGTCGATGATGCGAAGCTCCGCCAGGATGTCGCCCATCTTCCAGCCACTTTTGATAAAGACCGAGGCGTCCTTGAGCTGCTGCTGGGTGATGCGGCCCTTCCGGATGAGCATCTGCCCGAAGTGTTCTGCCTTCAAGTTCGAGCGCGCCGCGACGATGAAACCATCTCGAAAGGCGAGGCTGCGCTTGAATTTCCGGGTTTCAGCCACCAAGACCCCTGACCGCCGCTCCCGGTACGCCGCTTTCAGCGAACTAGCGAGTTGCTCGTTCATGATACCTGCCTGAGCGGAACGGTTCTTTTCGATTGAGGTGCTATAACCCGCCCGTGTAAAAGATGGCGGTCCGGTGGGGAGGCGAGACCAGCTTTGGATATCAATGCGCTGCTGCGCTACAAACAGTATCTCACGCAGGGCGCCCACTCTGCGGGTTTGCGGTTGTCAGGCGGAATTGTGTCTTAACAGCTTGATCCGGTTTCGTAGACGGTTTAGTTAAGCTGGCGAAGTCCTCATCCGTCGTTCAAACTCGGCCGGACTGACCTGGCCGAGGGTCGAGTGGTCGTCGTCTCTGGTTGTAGAATACCTCGATGAAGTCGAAGAGGGCCATCTTGGCCTCGCCGCAACTGAGGAAATGCTCCCCAAGCTCGTGCTTGACCGTGGAGAACCAGCTCTCGATGACGGCGTTGTCGTAGCAGTTGCCCCGTCGGCTCATGCTCCCGGTCATGCCATGCGTCTCAAGGAGACGTTGGTAGTCTTTGCTGGCATACGGACTGCCCTGATCGGAGTGATGCAAGAGCCCCGCGGCCGGTTGGCGACGTTTCAGTGCCATCCGCAACGCCTTGATAACCAGGTGACGGTCGTTAATAGCACTTACGGCCCACCCAACGAGGAATCGCGAGTAGAGGTCGAGGAGCGCCGCGAGATAAAGCTTCCCGCCGCTGCCGATCACGAACTCGGTCGTGTCCCCGACCCACCGTTGGTTCGGCGCATCGGCGACGAAGTCTTGCCCGAGCACATTGGCCGCGACGGGCTGGCCATAACCGCTTACCGTCGTGCGCTTGAAGCGTTTGCGTACTCGAGCAATGAGGCCTTCTGCCTGTTTCAACCGAATCACCCGCTTCCGACTCACTCGATACCCCTGCTCGTGCAGGTCGTGATAAATCCGCGGACTCCCATAGGTGCGGCGACTCGCCTCATGGGAGGCACGAATCAACACGCGCAACTGGCGGTCCCGGCGCGCGTGGGCCGACGGCGGCCGACGTACCCAGGCATAAAAGCCACTCCGAGAGACGTTGAGAATCTGACACAGGTGAACGACCGGTACGGTGGCCTTCTCCGCCTGGATGAACGCGAATCTTACTCGCTCTCCTTCGCGAAGAAGGCCGCGGCTTTTTTTAAAACGTCGCGCTCCACCCGCAACCGCCGATTCTCTTTGCGGAGCCGCCGAAGCTCCTCGCGTTCCACGCCCGTCAAGCCCGTCCGGCCCTTCGTCCGATCGGCCCGGGCCTGACGGACCCAGTTGCGAAACGCCGATTCGGTGAGGTCAAGCTCCCGGGCCACCCGACCCACGCTCTGGCCCTCATCAAGCACCAGCCGGACCGCGCCTGCCTTAAACTCGTCATCAAACTCCCGGCGGGGTCGCCGGGGCTGCGTTGTCTTTGCCATTGTGGACATCGTATCCGCCTTTCAGAAAGTGTCCACGAAACTGGATCAAGCCCAGAGGCAAGTTGCTGCCCTTATCGGGGTCGTACGCGTCGGGCTCATCCAAACCGCCTCGTCCGCTCGTATAGGAAGTATGGAGACGGAACGGCAAAACAAGCGTCGCTCGGTATTTGGTGTGCTTTCTAGCCTCCTCGCCTTTATGGGAGTGGCAGTGCCTTCGGAGAGAGCCTCCGCGGACTGGTTATGGACAGCGCCGGAACAGCCGCCCTCGCGCTCCGCAACGTACTTTTCTCGAGCCGTTCCAACCTCATAGAGTGATCATGAACCCGTCCCATAGGTCCTCCGCGACGACCGAACCCCGGGAGGATATCAAGCGGGGCACCGTACGCTTTCCCCGCCGGTACCAGTTCCCGCAACAGATTGGGCGCGGCGGGATGGCGGATGTCTATCGAGCCATCGATACCAAGCTCGGCCGTGAGGTGGCGATCAAGCTCATGAAGCGGAACTCGTGCCTGGATTCAAAACGGCTTCGTCGCTTCCGAAGAGAGGCCTTTTCGGCGTCCGCACTCAACCACCCGAATATAGTAACCGTCTACCGACATCGGAAAAGTGAAGGAGTGCCGTTTCATCGTGATGGAGCTCGTGAGAGGAGAAACTCTTCGTCAGCTCCTTTATCGGGGCGCTCTCGACCGCAGAGCGGCCCTTCGAATCGCCGCTCAGATCGTGAGCGCGCTCAGCGCGGCTCATTCTATCGGCATCGTTCACCGTGACCTCAAACCCGAGAACATCATGCTTTCTCCGCAAGGAGCGGTGACCATTCTCGACTTCGGGCTCGCCAAGCTTCTTCCGTCTCACAGCTCAGGGCAGAAATCGACGGATTCGCAGATAACCCTCCCGGGCACTATCATCGGCACGGCAGGCTATATGTCTCCCGAACAAAGGGCTGGGGGCCTTGTCGACGAGCGGACCGATCTGTTTTCGGTCGGGCTGATACTCCACGAAATAGTTACCGCAACGCCCATGGTCGCGCTCCCTCTCGGGGGCACGTGGTCGCCTGGCGGGGAGCCTCTGACACCTCTCCCGCGATCGCGCCGCGCCCTGGACTCTCGTCTTGCGTCCATCATCGAACGTTGCCTTGCCGTGAATCCGCGCGACCGGTTCCCATCGGCAGAAGCGCTCTCGCGCTCCATTGCGCTGGCAGAAAGGGATCACCTTTTCTTGGGAAGACTGGGAGCCTGCGCTCGTAGCCTGTGGCGGTGGATTAACAGCTCCTCGATTATCGAAGGCTGAGCATACTCCGTCCGATCAGAGCTCAGGAGGGGAAGCACCTTGTTTCTGTTACACAGAGCAAACGTGTAACCAGGGTGGAACTCCAGAAACAGGAGCGTAGGAACTTTGTTCCTAGGTTCAGCTTCGAGCGAGGGGCTTGTAACAGCAAGCAAAACCGAGGAAACACATGAAGGTGCACGTGCCGTCGCCCCTTTTCTATAGAATCTTCCTGAAGCGAGGCCCGCCGAGAACGCAAAGCCATGGGCGACATCTTCATTACCGGAGGTACCGGCTATTTTGGTCGGAGCCTCCTTCCCCAACTCCTCGAGCGGGGACACCGCATCCGGGCCTTATCGCGTCCTCAATCCCAAGACAAACTGCCGCCCGGGTGTCAGGTTGTCTTAGGGAATGCTCTAGACAGCAATAGCTACAAAAGCGAGGTGCCTCCCGCGGACACGTTTGTGCATTTGATAGGCGTGCCACACCCGAGTCCGCTTAAGGCGGAGTTGTTCCGAAAGGTGGATTTGGTCTCCGTCCAGGCGGCGGTGGAGGCCGCGACGGCGACGAAGGTCGCTCACTTCGTTTACGTGAGTGTCGCCCAGCCCGCCCCGGTAATGAAGGCCTACCTCGCGGTTCGGGCCGAGTGCGAGGCGGTGATTCGCAACAGTGGGTTGAACGCCACCTTCGTTCGGCCTTGGTATGTGTTGGGCCCGGGCCACCGCTGGGCCTACGCGTTGCTGCCGTTTATAAAATCTTGGAACATCTGCCCCCGACGGCCGAGATAAGTAAGCGGTTGGGACTCATCACACTGGAGCAGATGACGGGTGCCTTATGCCATGCGGTGCAAAATCCTAGGGCTGGGATTCGGGTCATCCATGTTCAAGAGATTCGGCAGTTGGGTGGTGCTAGCGCGAAGGCTCCTGAAGGAGCTCAGTAACGCACGATCTAATCGCCGCTCTCTAAAACTCATTTCCCGCATTTTCCGGGACAGGTTATTTATAGCCTAAGTCATTGACCTGATTAGACAAACTATTTAAATAACCTGTCCCCGAAATAAAAGAGGATAGAATACGGCTCGTGGACTCCCCCCTGGGCTCTTCTCTGTCCCTCCGATCCTTGTCCCCCCTTGCCGTTTTGACGGCCGCGGAAGCGAGCGTTTTCGACAAAGCGCTCAAAGAGCGAAGTTTTGCAGCCGGGGAAGCGGTGACCCTCGGTGACGAACTCTTGCTGATTCGTGACGGGGAGGTCCGACTGGAAACCGAAGCGAAACGAGGGAGATTGCCGCTCGGCAAACAGGAGAAGAATGGGGTCCTCGGGGAGGAAGCCCTTTTTGTTCCCGATACCCCTATTTTCGCAGAAGCGGAAACGGATGCGACCTGTTTCTCTCTCGACCGCAATTTCCTAAAGGGGGCCTTTCGCTATAGCCGGACCGGGGCGGTCAAGTTCTGGGGACTCTTCGCAAAAAGCATGTCGCAAAAAATCCGATCCGCCAACGAGGTTCTTCAAGAGATAGCGACGACCGACAACAGCCACTCACGGGACGACACGCCGTCGGCCCAGTTGTCTGAGGCCGAGCTTCGGCGCCTTGGAATCGCTCTTCATTCCCCGCAGCTTCGAGTCCGACGCGGTCGTGTTTCAGGAAGGGGACGAAGGAAAAGAGCTCTTCGTCATCGGTGAGGGTGAAGTGGAGATCCGAAAGGAGAGCGCTTCGGGTGAGTCGATGACCCTAGCGCGACTCGGCTCCGGAAACTTCTTTGGTGAGTTGTCGTTCATCGATCAGAGGCCACGCTCTGCCTCGGCAGTGGCCCGCGGCGTCCTCGACGTCTACGTCGTCCCGGCCGAGACCCTGGAACGGGCGATCGAATACAACGTGGGAGCGGCGCTTTATCTCACGAGTATCATCTGCAAAATTATGGCGCATCGTTTGCACGAGACGCTCCAAAAGATCGCGTCACTCTGAAAAAAGTCCAACCGTAGTCTCGCCGTTTTTTTCGGGCGCGTCACGCTTGGCCTCATCTTTTTCATGGCCGGTTGGTGGAAAGTATTCGAGCTTGGCTCGGTCGAGCACGCACGACGGATGTTCGTCGAGCCTTACGCGGATAACTGGATCCCTGCGATGTTGCTCTGGGCAAGCGGCAGCGTGGTGCCCGCCATCGAGTTGGTGGCCGGCGCGCTCCTCATCATCGGCTGGCGCATACGGGAAGCGTCGATAGCATTGGGCGCGGTGCTTCTCCTCGTGACCTTCGGCCACCTTTTGAAGGAGCCTTTGTACAGCTTCACCGGTCATGTAATACCCCGGCTCGGTCTATTGCTCTTCGTTCTCTGGGTTCCGCGAGAAGAGGATCGGTTGAGCGTGGACCACTGGCGTGCGCATCGGGAGGCCTAGCCGAAGAGATCGACGGCAGAGTCGGTCATCGCGGCCAGCCGGTGATGATCGCGACTCGAGGCCGGGAGTCTCCTCCACTCATTCATTAGTCCCTTCGGGGAGGCCCACGCTCTGCAAGAACTCGCTCCTTAGGTCGGCCCGAGAAGTGAATAATCCCGCGAAGTGAGTAGTCACGATTCGAGTACCGAGGCGTTTTACTCCGCGCAGAGTCATACAGGTTTGCTCGCTTTCAAGGATCGACGCCGCACCCTTGACGCGCAGATGCTTCACCAGTGCTTCCGCGATCTGCTTGGTCACGGTTTCCTGCACCTCCAGCCGGTGTGCGAAGCAGTCCAGCAATCGCACCAGGCCGGAAAACGGAACCAGTTTGCCATTGGGGAGATAACCGATGTGAGCTCGCCCCTGCAGGGGGAGAAGGTGATGAGGGCAAAGGCCGTGAAACGGAATGTCTTTGGCTAGGACCAACCCAGACGAGTCGGTCGAGGCGCTCTCATCGGCATCGAAGTGATCGCGGAGGATGACCGCCGGGTCCGCACCGTACCCATCGAAAAACTCTTCGGTCCACGACCGCGCCACCCGCTCGGGTGTGTCGATCAGCTGTGGGTGAGCGGTATCGATTCCGGCCGTATCCAAGAACGCACGAATCGCTTCACTCATCGAGCGTAAGTCCGGGGTTTGGCGGCGAGGAGTTCGCCGGCCAGTCTTACTGCTGGACCGCTTCCGCTTCGCCATCGGAGTCTCCGCGGTAGATGACGCCACAGTCTGGCGTTTCGAAGAGTTGGAGCTCGACGAGGCCCGGCAGGGCAGGACGCAGCCGCTTCCAAATCCAGGCCACGACGTTTTCCGCAGTTGGGTTGTCGAGCACCTGGTTCAGGTCGTTGTGATCGATGGTCTGGAGAACGTTGTCTTGTACCAGGCGTTTGATGGTCATGAAGTCCATCGATAGGCCCGTAGCGGGATCGACACGGCCGGTGACCAAGACCCTCAATCGATAATTATGTCCGTGGGTGTGAAAGCAGGGACCTTCGTAGTAAGGAAGGCGATGGGCAGCGTTGAAATCGAAATCCAACCGTAGCTGCAACGTTGCAGGTCCTTCCGCCAGTGTAGCTTGACTCTCCCTGCCGCGGGCAAGCTAATACGCGCTCTTGACAGACTTTGACGAGTGGGGATCTAACCTGCAGCGGGGCCGAGATGCCCCTAGATACCCTTAGATACCGATGACCTGAGCGGTCACGGTCCGCTCCCGGGGACCGTCGAGCTCCGCAAACAAGATGCTCTGCCACTTGCCAAGGGTAATGGACCCCTCCTCGATGGGTAGCGTCAGATTGTGCCCTAGAAGCATCGCCCTGAGATGGGAGTCGGCATTCTTCCGGTCGCAATCGGAGCAGTCCTCGCAGTTATGGAGGTACCCATGGTCTTTGTTGACGAACCGTTCAAGAAAAGTCTTGACGTCGGCCATGAGCGCGGCCTGAAACTCGTTAATGAACACCGCGGTAGTGGTGTGCAGAGTAGAGACGACCAGAAAACCAGCTTTGACTCCCGAGGCCCGTACCAGATCACGAATGCGATCGGTCACATTGTAGAGCTCTACTCGGCTGTCGGTGACAACCTTCAAGGTGCGTGAAAAGATCTTAAGCCCATTGGCTTCCACTTTCGGCACTTCCGTTTTCACCTTGACTGCTAGCTCGGCGCTTCCGGACGCCATCTTCATGTCTGACTCCTTCTCATGAGCTAAGTCAACGCCTTCTAGCTGGCGTACCGGGCTCAAGCCGAGCTCGGAACGTTTCCCAGGAGGCCCACTTGCCAAACTTGACCCAGCGCTCCGGGGGTTCCTTGCGATCAGAGATCCCAAAGACGCAACTAGTGAGTCCCGAGCCAGGCCAAGCTCCTAACTGTATTACATGGACTCCCTCTTTGCAACCGTCCAGCCACCCTGGCCTTCCCGGGCCCCCTCAGTGGTTGGCCCGCGGCAGGATGGACGGCGAGATCTTGCTCCTCCACTGGACGCTATGCTAGCTTGCCTCAGTGCTACCCAAGACCTCCCTCAGAGAGTTAGAGCGGATCGTGGGCAAGGATGCCCTACTTGTGCGGCCCGAGCACGTCCTGGTTTACGAATGTGACGGGACCACCGCTTTCAAGAGCCCTCCTGAAGCGGTAGTACTGCCGGGCTCGACAGAAGAGGTATCGGAGGTGGTCCGAGTCTGTGCAGCATCGGGGATCCCTTTCGTGGGCCGAGGCGCAGGAACGGGACTCTCCGGGGGTGCTATCCCGGTCGAAGGCGGAGTCGTTGTGGCGATGAACCGGCTGAACCGGATTCTCGATGTCGATATCGAGAATCGCACCGCTCGTGTCCAAACGGGCATCGTCAACCTAGCGATATCCCAAGGCGTCGCTTCGAGCGGCCTCTTCTTTGCGCCCGATCCGTCCAGCCAGTCTTCTTGCACCGTGGGCGGCAACATCGCCGAGAACGCGGGCGGGCCGCATTGTTTCAAGTACGGTGCAACGACCGCCCACGTCCTTTCCCTCATAGTGGTGTTGCCTGACGGAGAAATCGTGAAGTTGGGGGACCGCCGGCCCGGTGTGGGCTACGATTTGGTGGGACTATTCGTCGGATCCGAGGGTATGTTCGGCATCGCCACCGAGGCGGAGGTGCGATTGTTGCCCCTGCCCGAGGCGGTGAAGACATGTCTCGCCCCCTTCCGCAGCATGGTCGCGGCGTGTGAAGCGGTTTCCGACATCGTGGCTCACGGTATCGTGCCCGCGGCACTGGAAATGCTGGATCGAGCCACCATTGAGGTCGTCGAGGCTGGGGTCAGCGCGGCCGGATACCCCAAGGACGCCGAGGCAGTGCTCTTGGTCGAGTTCGACGGGGCGAAGGCGGCCATGGGCCGGCTAGAAAAAGAGGTGGAAGCGATCTGCCGTCAGCGCGGCGCGGTGGCCTTCACCGCGGCGCGCGACGCCGAGGAGCGCGAGCGGCTGTGGAAGGGGAGGAAAGTGTCCTTCGGGGCGATGGGCCGTGTCTCCACCGATCTCTATGTGCAGGACGGGGTCGTTCCTCGGACACGCTTGCCGGAAGTCCTGGCCAAGGTCGACGAGATCGCGCGCGAGTACCGCATCCGGGTGGCCAACGTGTTTCATGCCGGCGACGGCAATCTCCACCCCTGTATTCCTTACGACGGCCGCGACGAGGACGAAAAGCGAAGGGTGCTCGAGGCCGGGCGAGCGATCATGGAGCTCTGTGTGTCGGTAGGAGGTTCGATCAGTGGTGAGCATGGGATCGGTACCGAAAAAGCGAATTTCATGAAGCTGATCTTTTCCGAGTCGGATCTCGACCTGATGCGTTCGCTTCGCGAGGTCTGGAACCCTCGAGGCCTATGCAATCCGAGCAAGGTGTTTCCGACCGGTCAGGGGTGTGGCGAAAAAGGAGCGTTAGGCAGCGTGGCGGCGATTCCGGGAGCCTGGATATGACGATCGGGAAAGCCCGCGAGTTGTTAAAGGAGGCGAATGCTCGCCCACCGGGAACCGAAGACCCGCAGATCGACGGCATGGAGCCGTCTCTGGTTCTGGAACCGGTGTCGCCGGAGGCCGTTTCCGAGACGCTCTCCTTCTGTTCCCGCGAGGGGCTGGCGGTGGTTCCGTACGGAGGTGGCACGCGTCTCCATGTCGGCAACTTGCCTGCCCGACTCGATTGTTATCTTAGTGCTTCCCACCTCAAGGGCGTCGAGGACTACGAGCCCGCGGACTCGACCGTAACCGTTCAGGCTGGCACTCGACTTCGCGAGCTTCAGCAGTTGCTCGCGAAGGAGAGGCAGTTCATGCCGTGGGATCCGCCGTCCGGCGAGCGGGCCACCGTGGGTGGAGTCCTCGCCTCGGGTGAGCCCGGCTTCCGTCGTCAACCGGGGGCGCGCCCACGCGACCTCCTCTTGGGCTTCGATGCTTTGTTGGCGGACGGAACTCCGGTTTCTGCAGGGGGGCGGGTGGTGAAGAACGTGGCCGGCTACGAGCTGATGAAGCTCCTGGTCGGCTCGCGTGGGACGCTGGCGTTCCTCACCCGCGTTCACCTGCGCGTGCGGCCCATTCCCGAAACAACCGTGACGCTTGCCGTATCGCTTCGGGATGCGTTTTCGATCTCTGAAGCTATTTCTGTGCTCGGAAGGGGCGCCTTCCGGCCTGAGGTCATCGCGGTCGCTGACCCGTCCCTCGCCGCTACCCTTTCTTTCAACGGTTGGCTGCTCTTGCTCCGCTATGAAGGAATCGATGAGGAGGTGTCCGACCATTGCGACAGGAGCGAAGATCTCTTGCGTGGGAACGAGGTTTTCCGACCGACTCCCGGGGAAAGCGAAATTTTGTGGGACCGGCTCCGCGATTTCCCGGCGTCGTCGCCGGAGTCGCCCATGGTTGTCCTCGGTCAGGTCCTACCTTCGCAAACGGTGTCCCTCGCCGAGAGGTGGCAAGCGAAAGGACCGATCGTGGCGTACCCGGACGCCGGTTTGGTCTACGCGCGTTCCGAAGACCCCGAGGACTATCCGAATATGTTGGCGAAGGCCCAGGGCCTCGACGGTAATGCCGTTTTGGAATCAGGGCCTCAGGAGCTCAAAGCGCGCCTTGACGTTTTCGGTGGGAAGCCTTCAGGGTTTGAATTGATGGAGAAGATCAAAGAGAAACTCGACCCCAATGGAGTTCTTTCGCCTGGCCGCTTCGTGGGTCGTCTGTAACGCCGCCTAATCGAACCCCTTCTTGACTTTGAGGCGACGGGGCGGTATGTAGCATCTAGCTTTTACTCAAACAGAAGGAGGCTCCATGGTGTCTCCGATCGGTTTACCGTGGCTCGGGACCCACGCACTTAGTCCCGAGCCGATCTCGGGACAAACGCTCGCTTTTTAGCGCGGGCTTTGGAGCTGCGATCTCTCCCCGAACTTTCCCCGTGCTCCGGTCTCGCGCGAGTGGAAAGGAGTTCGATCATGGCCGAAAAAAAGAAGAGTACCCGCCTCATTGAGCTCGAGCCCCGGTTGGTCTTGCTGTTCTTGGCGATAGGGGGGCCGTTCCTTCTCGCTGGCTGTCTCCTCATTCTAGGTTGGCTTAGAGCCGAGCTTAATCAGACCCTTGGCGAAGACATGCTGGGCGGTGCCGCCGCCGATGCGGCACGTTATTTGGATACTTATTTGCTCAACAATCTCGCCAACGTTTCCGTCATCGCATCGACGCCCTCGTTGCGTGAAGCCGCCAACGTCTCGAATCGTCGCTACGTCGTGGACCCGGAGCAGATCCGAGACCGGCTGCTCGAAGTCGATGGGGACTGGGTGCGTGGGCGCGGAGCGGTACCCATTGCCTTGGACATCGTTGGGAACGATACGTCGGAGTTTCTCCGAGAGATCGCAGCTTTAAACCCATCCTACCAAGAGATTTTGTTGACCGACCGGCAAGGAGCCTTGGTGGCGGCGACCAACATTACAACCGACTACTACCAGGCGGACGAGGCCTGGTGGCGGCAGGCGTTCGGTGACGGTGAGCAGGGCACGTTGTACTCGAGTGGCGTCATCTTTGACACCAGCGCCGGCGGGCACGAGCTGGAGATGGCGGTTCCGGTCCGCGACAAGCTAGGTGGCGATGACTACTTGGTCATCGGGGTACTCAAGGCGCTCTGGCGGGCGAGTGATCTTTTTTCTGTCGTGAGCGCCGTGAAACGAGGTGAAACCGGTCATGCGCTCTTGGTAAGTGCGAAAGATGGAACCGTCATTGCCGGGCGTAGGCCGGAAGATATCATGCGGCGGCAGTACCCAGGTTTCGCCAGTCTTCAAGAGGCGCTGAGCGAAGGCCGGAAATCCTTCATGAGTCGAGATGGCAAGCGCCGAGTATGGGTGGCGAGCTTCGCCAAGATGCCCGAGCCGAGTCCTGCCGCCTACGGCGATTGGCTGATTGTGGTCCAGCAGGAGGCCGGGGAGGCCCAGGCGCCGACCACCGCGGCCACCTGGTTTCTGGTGCTGTTTTTCATTGGTATCGGTGTCTTGGCTGTCCTCTTCAGTCTCTACCTCCACTACAGGTTGGTTCGACCCATCCGAGAGATTGATTTGAGAGAAGAGATGGAACGCCTCGGCGAGTCGGGCGCCGGTAGCAAATAGGAACGCCGGCTTCTTGGATGGGGGCCGAGATTTAGGTGGCGAATTACTGATACAGGGCACTAGGGTGATTTGCTGAGCGGCCAAATACCCGAGGCCCGCCACTGGCGCTCGAGGCCTGCGGACTCTTCCATCATTTTCTGAATTTCCGGCGGCGATAGACGTCTCCCGAACCGAACCGGTTGATCCGCTATTTGGTAAGCGACCCCGGCCAACGTAGCCACCGCCGCGGCCAGCGCCGCGCCGTCGGCTTTGTCTGGCGTGTCGGCCGCGGTGTGGTGCACCGGCACGTAGGAGGAGTCGTCTTGAATCATTACAAGGTTGGCAACTCCCGCTGCCATGAAGGCGGCGTTGTCGGTGGCGACGAAAGCAGCGTGCACGATCGCGGATCCACTAATGGCGCCGAGGGGATCCATGATCGTCTCAATCTCTTTGTCCAGGTCGCTTCTTCCCATGGAGAACCAACCGAGTGGCTTCCCGGCTCCGATGTCCATGATCAAGACCGCAACCATGTCGTCTAGGCAATCCAAGTGTTGCTTGACGTATGCGGTCGATCCAACCAATCCTTCTTCCTCGCCCATGAAGAAAACGAGACGAATCGTGCGACGTGGTTGGAGTCCCAGGGCTTTGATGGCACGGGCCGTCTCGAGGAGACCGGCGCACCCCGCCGCGTTATCGACGGCACCGGATCCGAGATCGTTGGAATCGAGATGAGCGCCGATGAGGACGATCTCCTCGGGCGCTTCGGTGCCGCGAATCTCTCCGACCACGTTGCGCGATTGAAACGCTGGCCCCACGGTGTTCCTGACCGTGACCCGAACCCTTACTTGATCTCGGGCGAGCAGACGGCGAAGCAGGCCAACGTCTTCTTGCGCCACCGACAGAACGGGCACGGGAGAGACCGACGCCTCGGCTCCGAAGGAAACCGGTGCCGTGTAGAGGAGCGTGTCCTTCTTGTCGGAGGCGATGAGGACGGCTTTCACGCCCGCATCGGCCAACTCCCGGACAAGCTCGGGTGTGCGATAAAGGTTCTCGATGACCTCGTCGAGCGATGTCGTGATGGGTGAAACAAGCGCAATGCTTCCGGCGGCTCGCCCGAGTATCGCCTTCACGTCCTCCGGTGTGCCGGTGCCCGCATCGACGATCGGGCCCTCCACACCTGCCGGCTCCGTGCCCGGCGTCCACGTGTAGGAGCCGACGATGAGCGGGCGAGCATAGGGTGAGGTCATCGATGCCGCGGCGGTTCCGCGCGTCCAGCCGGCTCCCATCTGGAAGGGATCAAAATGAACGTTGATGAGACTCAGTTCGCGAAGCCACTCGGCGACCGCCTCCTCGGCGCGCTCGGCGTTGGGGCTTCCGGTGAGTCTCTGGCCGATCCCGTCGGACAGCTCGTACAGGTAGCTTTCTTGCTGACCGCGAGTCAGGATCTCGCCGACGATCTTGCCGACATCGCCGCCCGGGTCTTGGGAATGAGCTGTCGACACCAGGAGTAGTAGAGCGAAAACGAACGATAGGGCCGCGTACCGCCGTCTGACCGCCGTCTGGCCACCTGGATTATTGGCAACGGGCCATTTTGACGGCCGCGCGCCACGTTGATGGTGGCACCAGGCTGTTTTGATGCCCGGCATCTGGCCACTTTGACACTGGCACCGGGCTGTTTTGATGCCCAGCATCGCTGGCACGACGTATTTTGACGGCATAGCTAACCTCCCTCCCAGATTAGCGATTATAATGCTGTACGCCATGCGAGTCGTGACGCCCGAGCACCAGGCCCTCTACGATAAGACTTTGTCCTGCGTGCACTGCGGGCTCTGCCTGCCTGCGTGTCCGGCCTATAGCGCCTTGGGGCGCGAGTCGGTGGCGCCCCGCGGCCAGGTGTACAACATCCGTGCGGTACTCGAAGGCCGGCTCGACATCACGCCCACCCTGACCGAGGACATCTATGATTGCTTGGCGTGCCGCGCTTGCGAATCCGTTTGCCCGGCAGGTGTTCCGGTGGGATCGATCATGGAAGATGTACGTGGTCTTATCACCGAGCAGAAAACGGAAGGGTGGCTGACGAGAGCGACCAAAAAAGTAATGCTGGGAAGCATCCTGGCACACCCGACGAGGCTAAAACGGCTGGTTGGTCTGCTTCATCTATACGAGGCGACTGGGTTACGTAGCATGGCGCAAAGATTGCTTCGATTGCTTCCTGGCGATCTGGCCGGCGGGCTGGCGGATCGCGAATCGCTCTTGCCGCGGGTTCCCCCTCGAGAGGCGCGGCGCAATTTGCCAGTGCTCTTTCAAGCCGAAGGGGCTCGCCGAAAAAGGGTCGGCCTCTTCGCCGGGTGTATCGCAACTCATTTCTTCGGCGACGTGAACCGTGCGACCGCCCGGGTGTTACAACGAAATGGGTTCGAAGTCGTCGTCCCCGAGGCGCAGCGTTGCTGCGGCGCTCTGCACCTCCACAATGGACTCCCCGACGTGGCGCGAGAACTTGCGCGAGCGAACGTGCGGGCGTTCGGCGATGCGGGCGTCGATGCCATCGTGGTGAACGCGGCGGGTTGTGGTGCTGCACTCTCCGAGTATGAAGAGCTGCTTGCCGATGATCCCGAGTCCTCCGAGTTCGCGTCCCGGGTGGGAGACGTCTCAGCCTTTCTCGTGCGAGAGGGTTTCGAGCCACCGCACGGACGGGTCGAGGCTCGCGTTGCCTATGACGCGCCTTGTCATCTCTTCCATGCGCAACGGGTGCGCGCGGAGCCACGGGATCTGCTCGCGAGCATACCCGGCCTCTCTCTTTTGAGCTTCCCCGACTCGGAGCGGTGTTGCGGAAGCGCAGGCATCTACAACCTTACGCACTATGGCGTGTCGATGAACGCGCTCGATGAAAAAATGAGGCATCTGGAAAGGATCGCCCCCGATATTGTTGTGAGCGGGAACCCCGGGTGCCTGATGCAACTATCCCACGGAGTCGAGCGGGCCGGGCTCAACTGCGAGATAACTCATCCGGCGGTCTTATTGGAGCGAGCCTATTCCAGGGACCTAGGGCACGAGTAGAAGCTTGCCCTTTGTCTTTCGGCTTTCCAAGAGCCGATGCGCTTCAGCTGCTTCGGACAAAGGTAGAGTGCGGTCGACCGTCAGTCGGAGCTCGCCCGATTGGATCCAGGAAAAGATCTCGTCTACCCGCCCGAGAAACTCTTCTCGGTCACGAATGTAGTGGGCGACCGTCGGCCGGGTTAGAAAGATCGAGCCGCCTTTCGCGAGTGCCAGCGGGTCAATGGGCGGAACCGGGCCGCTCGCGTTTCCATAAAGAACCAACATGCCGCGAGGCATCAGGCAAGCCAAGCTCCTTTCGTAAGTTTCCTTGCCGACGGAATCGTAGACCACGTCGACTCCCTCACCATTCGTCAGCCTTTCGACCTCGTCGGCGAAGTTCGTCTGAGTGTAAAGGATCGCATGGTCGGCGCCGGCGGCTTTCGACGCTTCAGCCTTTTCCGGGCTGGAGACGGTCCCGAAAACGGTGGCACCGAATCGTTTCGCGAGCTGCACGAGAAGCAAACCGACTCCCCCGGCGGCGGCGTGGATCAACACCTTGTGGCCCGGCCCGAGCGGGAACGTAGAGCGGGTAAGGTAGTGTGCGGTGATGCCCTGAACCATGGCCGCCGCGGCGGTGCGACTGTCCATTCCCTCGGGTAGCTTCGCCAACCCTTTGGCCGCCACGACCTTTTCCTCACTATAGGCTCCCAGCGAATTAGCGAAAGCCACCCGATCGCCGACCTGCACGTCTTCCACCGCCGGCCCAACCTTTTCGACGACTCCCGCTCCTTCGATGCCGGGAGTGAAAGGTAGTCCCAAGGGATAGAGGCCAGTGCGATGGTAGGTATCGATATAGTTGACCCCAATTGCCTCCAGGCGAATCCGGGTCTCCCCGCGAGCAGGTTCCGGCTGCGGGACCTCCTCTAACTGCATCGTTTCCGGAGCTCCCACCTGATGAATTCTGATCGCTTGCATCTACGACTCCTTTGGATGGTCCGCCAGCCTCGGCTCGTGTCCCTTTTGGCGTCCGCGTGGCTAGCGGCACCGACTTCGGTTGATCCTGCCTTTCGTCTTTGTTAGCATAGTGAGTTTGCAACTGACGATATTCTTGGATCGGATTCATATCAACCCCCACTAGGAATCCCGTTAATCATATGGCCAATCTCCCCCTCTCCAACATCTTTTACCGCAAGACCCGGACCGGTATCGGCATTTTGTCGGTGGCGTTGGGGGTCTCGATGGTCCTGGTCATCGTGGGCTTGGCGGATGGATCGCTCAACGAGTACGCCGATCGGATCACAAATGTGGGAGCGGACATCATGTTCATGGGCCCGGACTCATCTCCGTTTCTGGTTCTCAATACGGGTGTGATGTCGGAACGCTTGGGAGAGAAACTGGGGGAAGTGAATGGAGTGAGGGCCGTTGCTCCCGTCCTGCTCTGGCGGATAATGAGCATCAAAGGGACCAAGAAGTTGGTCTCGATCTTTGGAGTCGACCTGGATACCTATAATCAAATCGGCAATGGGGTGCAGATCGTGGACGGCACGGCGTTCCAAAAACCCGACGACCTTATCATTGATACCGTGCTTTCGAGTGCCGACCAGCTGGACCTGGGAGATCGCATTCCCATGATGGGCCAGGACTTCGAAATTGCCGGTATCTGCAAGGCCGGCGCCGGGGTTCGCATCTATATGGACCTCGCCACGCTCCAGGAAGGGAGCGGCCAGCCGGGCAAGGTGTCGCTCTTCATGATCAGGGTCAACGAGGGGAGCGACGTGGGTGAAGTGGCCGCCGCGCTCGAAAAGAAATTCGAGGGTTACAAAGTGACGGCCATGGAAGGGTTCGTGGAAGAGCTCAGGGAAAACGCGCTGGGTCTGAAGCAATTCGTCCGAGTGCTTTCATTCCTCGCCGTCCTCATCAGCTTCTTGGTGATTCTGTTGGCCATGTACACATCGATCATCGAGCGAACGAGAGAGATCGGTGTGCTGAAGGCGCTGGGAGCCGGCAAGATGTACATCATCCGGCTGGTCATCACCGAGTCGTTCCTCATATGCCTTATCGGTGTGGTCGTTGGTTATGGCTTTTCTCTGTTGGGTCGTTTCACCATACTGACCTTGTTTCCGACCCTCACCGTTTCTCTCGTCCCGAGTCAGTTCGTCATCGCTGCACTTCTGGGCATCTGTGGCGGGTTGTTGGGGGCCTTGTACCCTGCCTATCGTGCCGCTAAGCTGGATCCGGTAGAAGCCCTGAACTACGAGTAGCTAGAACCGCGTAATGGAATCGACCGGAAGCATTCTCAAAGTCGTCGACCTTCGGAAGATTTATAAGGTCGGGAAGGTGGAGGTCCCGGCTCTCCGAGGAGTCAATGTCGAGATCCAGGCCGGTGAGTTCGTCTCCATCATGGGTCCCTCTGGGTGCGGCAAGTCCACGCTCCTTCATCTCATGGGTGGCTTGGCACGTCCTAGCTCCGGCAAAGTCATCGTTGACGGCGCAGATCTCAGTCTCACCAACGACGCCGAGCGTACTCGTCTCCGCCGCAAAAAGATCGGCTTCGTGTTTCAGCGTTTCAATCTCCTGCCGACGCTGACCGTGCAGGGAAACATCGAGATCGCGCGGCAGATCTTCGGCAATGGACACCCGAGTGGAGGCGAGATCGCAGAGTTGATGGACGTTGTAGGTTTGGCCCACAAGCTGCATCACAAACCGCTCGAACTTTCGGTCGGCGAGCAGCAGCGAGTCGCTCTGGCCCGCGCGTTGGTGAACCAACCCGCGATTGTCCTGGCCGACGAGCCCACCGGAAACCTCGATTCCGAAAACTCCCGTCAGGTATTGGAGCTGCTAGTCGACCTCAATCGCAAGAAAAAGCAGACCATCGTGATGATCACGCATAACCCAGAGGCGGCGGAAGTCGGGCATCGCGTAATCGAGATGCTGGACGGACGAGTCGTCGACCACGCCAACGCCCCGCATTTCGTGAATACCGGCGAGGTGGGTTAGAGGTTAAAGGCGATAAAGCCATGAAGCTTCTCGCCACATTCGTTATCGTCTTCTTCACCGCCAGCTCTTCCTTCGGCCTCGACCGTCTGGAGGAGATCCTGGCTGCCATGAGCAAAGCAGGTGACAGTCTCGAGACTCTCGCAGCCGACTTCGAGCAGACCAACCGCGACCACATCTTGGAAGAAGAAGAGAAGAGCTCGGGCAAACTGTACATGAAGGTTCCTGGGAACATTCGGTGGGAGTACGCTCCTCCAGACAGCAAAGTGCTCCTCGTCAAAGATGACAAGGTTCTGCTCTATAACCCCGTTGCCCATCAGGTTCAGGAGTTCAAGCAGGGGCAAAAGCGAGGGGCTGGCACCGATCTGCTCATCGGGTTCGGGAAATCGAATGCCGAGATTGGTAAGCACTATGATGTGAGTCTCGCCGGAGAGGATGACCAGCACGTGGTTTTGAAGCTGGTTCCGAAGCCGGACTCCGCCGCATCGCTCTTTGCCGCCATCGACATGACACTCAACAAGGAGAACTGGACTCCGGACCGCACGGTGTTTCATGAGTTGAACAAGGATACGACGATTTTGGAATTTCAGGACGTTCGTGTAAACGAGCCTCTCCCCCCCAAGGCCTTCGAGCTCGAGCTGCCGCCGGGCGTCGACATAATCAGCAGCGAATAGAACCACCCCAGAAAAGAGGACGAAACGGCCTATGCGGTTTTGTCCAGCCTGTTTGGCTGGGCGTGGGCCCATTCATCGGTGGACGCTTGACCCTCTTGCGGGAAACGGTAATATTTAGCGAAATTGGTGGGGCCTAGCCCCTGTAGTTCTGGCTCATGAAGACGAGAAACAAGGTAAGAATCCGGCTGACTGAATTTTGGATGATCGCCCGTGGGCTACTCTCCACGCGCCACCCGATCCTCGTCCACATTATCCCGATGCGGCGTTGCAATCTCGCCTGCACGTATTGCAACGAGTTCGACGATTTCTCCGAGCCGGTGCCCCTGGAGGAGATGAAACGACGCTTGGATCATCTCGCGTCGCTGGGTACTTCGATCATTACTATAAGCGGGGGAGAGCCAACTCTTCATCCTGAGCTCGACGAAATCATTAGTCATATTCGACGCCGAGGGATGATCGCCGGTCTCATTACCAACGGCTATTTCTTGACACCCGAGCGGATCCAGCGGCTGAACGAGGCTGGATTGCAGCATCTTCAGATTTCTATCGACAACGTCAACCCGGACGAAGTCTCCAAGAAGAGTCTGCATGTTTTGGATTCCAAGCTGGAAAACCTGCGTCGCCATGCAGAGTTCTACGTGAACCTCAATTCGGTCATTGGTGGCGGCATAAAAAATCCGGAAGACGCCGTCACCGTGTCCAAGCGCGCCGTCGAGCTCGGCTTCAGCACCACGCTCGGGATCATCCACAACGAGCGCGGTCGTCTCAAGCGATTGAACGAAAGCGAGATGAGCGTCTACGATCGCCTACGGGAGCACGGGAAGCGAAGCTACGCGCGCTTCACTCAATTCCGAGAGAATTTGGCGCACGGTAAGCCCAACGAGTGGCGATGTAGAGCCGGAGCGCGTTATCTCTATATCTGCGAGGAGGGGCGGGTGCATTATTGCTCCCAGCAAAGAGGCTACCCCGATGCGCCGCTCGAGCAATACACGAAGCAAGACATTCGTCGCGAGTTCTCCACACCGAAGAGCTGTGCCCCGTATTGCACCCTGGCCTGCGTGCAGATCATCGGATTGTTCGACAACTGGCGCTCGCCTCAGACCGACGAGCCTTACCGTGTAGGTCAGCCCGGCTCTCGGGGTGTGAGCGCGGAAACTCCCGAGATCGTCTGACTCTAGCGTCTTCGATCAGTTTGGCTGCTAGTTTGGCTCTCTAGTTTGATCCGTTCGCGAGCGCATGATGTTTTGAGCTTAGGTTAAGACCGTGCGCAGCCAGCGTTCCTTCCGGGCGGTTTTCGCCCTGCTTTTGATCGGCCTCGTCGCCGCATCCGTTTGGCTCTCCCCCTCTCACTTGCTCGAGGAGAACGTAGGTCCGTTTTCGGTCCAAGCGTCGAGTGACGGCGAGAATTGCCAGCCGGGAAATGGCTATGATCTGGTATCCGATCACTCTCGCACGGTGGACCCTGCCCACGTTTGCGTGGTCTGCAAGACGTTCAAGGGGGCGCTGCATGTAGGCTCGGGCCTCACCGTACCTCTGTTCACACCGGCTGGCACCGCTGCTCCTTCCCGCGGTGGCACGCCTCATTTCTCCGGTTTTTGCCGCCTCTCTCGCTCTCCCCCCTTTACCGCATAATCCACTTCTTCTCGCTCGCTGAATGCGAGCAAGATTGCGTCTGCAACCAAGTCCGAACGTCTGGTTGCGCGGCAGTTTGCCATGGTCGTGAAGTTTTGCTTGGGTATGGGGAACGGAAAAGGAAGACCCGATGAAGACAGAATTGATAGGTGTCACGAGAAATTTGGTCCTAGCTCTTTGTTTGGCCGCTGCGCCGGCCGGGGCGGCGGCAGCTCAGGAAGAGCGCAAGGAGATTACCGATCTGCAGCAGCGCATCGCTGCGCTCGAATCTGCGCTCGATTCCCTACAGAGTACATACGAAACTCGCATCGCTGCGTTGGAAGAGAAACTCGTGGCGATCGGCGAGGTGGAACCGGCGGCGCAGGTAAGCGAATCGGCCCTCGACGCCGAAGAGAGGGCGTCTTTGGAGGCGGAGCTAGCGGAAATCCTCGGGGGGAACGAGGGACGAGGCGCCGGGAGCGTGACGGCCGTCGGACAAGAAGAGCTTGCGCCGACCCCGGAACGCAGGTTCACCGGGCAGTCCCGTAATCTCAACAAGCTCAATCCAGAGATCTCTGTCACCGGTGACACGTTCCTCGAGCTCTCGGATGACAGCGGCAACCCCGAACGCAATCAGTTTCGGATCGCCGAGTTCGAGATGGCGTTCCAGGCTCCTCTCGATCCTTTCTCCTTGGCGAAGGCGTTCGTCGTTTTCGAGGAAGGTGAGTTCGCCCTCGAAGAGGCGTTCATAGATTGGACGGCCTTACCGGCAGGCCTCGGGTTGAAATTCGGCGCCTTCCGCAACGATTTCGGCAAGTTGAACCGCTGGCACCAACACGCCTTGCCTCAATCGGCTCGACCGCTGGTGCACCAGTCGTTCTTCGGAGAAGAAGGACTCCGTGGCACAGGAGTCGGGCTTTCCTGGTTGCCCGGAGCCGTTCTGGGGGACTACAACGAGCTTTGGTTGCAGGTGACCAACGATGAGAACGACGTCAGTTTTTCAGGTCGGGGTTTCGATGAGCCGGTCGTCACACTTCACGAGACAAATTATTGGGACCTCTCGGAGGCGACTTATCTGGAAGTTGGGATCTCCGCATCGACCGGGGTCAACGACGAGCTTGGCGACTTCCGGACGTGGGTCGTGGGGACCGACTGGAACGTGGCGTGGAACCCACCGGCCGAGGCTCTGTATAAGGGTCTCGAGCTGCGCGGAGAGTTTCTCTGGCAGAGGCGTGAGGAGGCGGAGCGGAGGCAGGATAGTTTCGGTACTTACGCCTTCGCGACCTACAAGCTGAATCGTCGATTGTTCGTGGGGTTGCGCGGTGACTGGACCGAGTTACCCGAGGAGCCGGGTTCTAGCCTCTGGGGCGTTTCTCCCTACGTGGATTGGTGGCAGAGCGAGTGGGTGCGGCTTCGGGTCCAATACTCACACAGCTCACGCATGTTCGAGGAGCCCGAGGCCGAGAACCAGGTTTTCTTCCAGGTCACATGGGCTCTCGGGCCCCATAAGCATGAAAGGTATTAAGATGAGAGGGCTGAAAGTCATGACTTCATTCTCGATGCTTCCGCTCGCGGCGCTTTTGGCGTCCTCCGTACTCGGCCTCACGGCATTGAAGGCACGGCCGAAGGATGACCTCAGCGTCGTCGCGTCACTCACGGTGTACGCCGATATCGCCAAAGAGATCCTGGGCGAGCGCGGGGAGGTATCCGCCATCGCCGCGCCTCGCCAGGATGCCCACTTCGTTCAGGCGAAGCCGAGCTACGCCATGATGGTAAACCGGGCCGACCTCTTGGTCGCCACCGGACTGGACCTCGAGATCTGGATGCCGGCGGTGATCGACAAAGCCCGCAACCCTCGAGTTCGAGAGGGCGAAGTGGGGTATGTCTCGATAGCCACCGACGTCCCCATGCTTCAGGTGCCGGACAACCCGAGTCGCGCCGGTGGGGACATTCACATTTTCGGTAACCCCCACGTGCATACCGATCCCCTGCGGGCTGTGGTCGTCGCCAAGAACATCAAGACCGGGCTCCGCAACGTCGACCCGGACAACGCTAGTTATTACGAAGAGCGGTTCAAGGACTTCAAACGCAGGATCTACGAGCGGATGTTCGGCTCCGAGTTGGTCGAGCTGGTGGGCGGCGACAAGCTCGCCGAGCTAGAGATGCAGCATCGGCTCCTGCCTTTTCTCGAGGGCAACGAGTTGGGCGGTAGCCCTCTGAGTTCGAAGCTGGGCGGTTGGATGCGGGAGGCAGAATGCCTACGCGGCAAACGGATCGTCGCATATCACCTGAACTGGATATACTTCACTGACCGATTCGGGATCCAGATCGCCAATTACGTCGAGCGGCGACCCGGGATTCCGCCCTCGGCGGCGCACGTTGGCGATTTGATCGCGCTCATGCGCACGGAGAAAATTCAGGTGCTTTGGGTCGCCGACTACTTCGATGAGCGGATTCCGACCTTGATCGCCGAACGTACTGGTGCGAAGTTCCTGTACGCTCCTCAGTACACCGGAGGGTCGGAAGAAACCTCGGATTATTTTTCACTCGTGGACACCTGGATCGACATGATGAAGTCCGGGTTGCCGGACTGCGAGAGTGATTAGGAGAGATCTGTGGAGCTGGCACTCGAAGTTCTGCTGCCTCCTTTTGTCGCCTGCCTGGTGTTGATGGGCATTCACGTCTACCTAGGCTTGCATGTAGTCTCCCGCGGTGTGATCTTCGTCGATCTCGCCCTGGCGCAGATCGCAGCACTCGGGGCAGCTTTTGCCTTCCTGCTGGGCTACGAGCCGAATGGGACGGCGGGCTACCTCTACTCGTTGCTCTTCACGTTCATCGCCGCGGCGATCTTCTCGGTCTTGCGGTTGTCGGAACAACGCATCCCGAAAGAAGCGATCATCGGTATCTCGTTCGCCGTCGCGTCGGCGAGCGGCATTTTGATCGCCGACCGATCGCCTCACGGTGCGGAGTTCGTGGAGGCGATGCTGACCGGTGCGCTCCTATGGGCGACGTGGCCACTCATCATCAAGACCGCGATAGCTTACGTTTTGATCGGCCTCTTCCATTGGCAGTTTCGGCGCCGGTTCCTGACTCTGTCGCTCGAGCCGCAGCGAGCCGAGACCGAGGGATGGAGTGTGCGTTGGTGGGATTTTCTCTTCTACACTTCCTTCGGTTTGGTCATCACCTACAGCGTGCCCATGGCAGGGATACTGCTGGTTTTTTCTTTCTTGATCATCCCCACGGTGATCGCGATGCTGTTCGCCCGCAGCATCGTCGGCCGCCTGATGGTCGGTTGGATCGTGGGAACGTTCGTCAGCATGGTCGGCCTCTCGCTTTCCTACGCCTACGACCTCCCCAGCGGACCGGCCGTAGTTTGTACGTTCGGTGGAGGACTTGTTCTGGCCGGAGTGATCCGCTATCTCATGGGTGCCGAACAGAAGCTTGCCGCTCTAATGAAGGTAGGGGCGACGGGGACGGTGCTGGTAGGCGGTTTGTGGCTAGCTTTTACTACCGCCCGGATGTCGTCGGGGGCCGCCCACCATGATTCGGAGACTTCCGTCTCCGAGACCGAGAAGGATCCCGCCGAGCTTGCCACCGAAGCGCTCGCCGAGATGGCAGACTCCGAGGGGGAGCCGCCGGCAGATGCGATATCACGGCTCTTGTCGGTGAAGGAGGAAGTCCACCGCATGATGGCCACCGGGGAGCTACGGGTTAGTGAAAATGCCGTCAAGGCATTGGCTCGGGCACCCGAGGGGGACGAGGTCGACGAGCTCTTGGAGGAGATCGCCTATCACGCCGACGATCCTTGGGTGCGCCTTCGGGGCGCCGAGGCGCTTCTGGCTCGCCGCAACATACTCGGAATTGAGGCTCTGATTGAGCTTCTGGAATCCGACAACCCGGTGTTCTTGCAGGCGCAGGCCGCTCAGGGGTTGCGCGAGGCGACCGGTGAGGACATCGCCTTCGATGCTCAAGGAGACGAAATCGGTAAGGCAAAGGCCATCGCCCGATGGCGGACCTGGTGGGAGGCGCACCGGGGTCAGCCTCTACCGTAGGTCCGCCGCCGCGGGTCTAAAGATGTACCGGGTTAGCGAACACTTGAAGCGCTAGCCTTCTTCGACTTCGGTGATGATCCATTTGGCAACAGGGCTCAGCCCGGTGTCGGAATCCACGATGTTGTACTTGCGCAGCACTAGGGTATAAGACTTCGTCCCGGACTCGCTGTTGACTTGGACCTTGGCCCTCTTGATTGCCACGTCACCTTTGAACGAGTTCTTGAGTGGGATACTGGCCGACATGCGGATGCTGCTTCTTTCCCTCTCCAGTGCGGCGTGGGCCTCTTCTACTTGGTCCTGGAGTTCCTTTTGTGTTCCGAGTTTTTCGTCCCACACTTCCTGAAACTCGGCCATGACGCCGCTCGCGAACTTGTAGTGCGGCTCGTCTTTCATCTTCTGCTGATAGCGGAGGGCGTTTCGCTCGTTGGCCTGCAGAAACGCATCGTTTTCCACCGTCTTTGCATTGTAGGCCTCGGCGGCGTCGAAATGTGCATCCCGGATTTCGCTCAGCCGGTAAGGCTCGGTCAACTCCGGGCCGATCTCGACGATCTCCCAAGTCTGGATGTTCTCTTCGGGAAAACTGACCAAGGAGACCGCGGCCACCATTTTGTCTTGGCCATCCCGGACCGCGGTCAAGTAGTAATCAACGATCCGCTCCTCGGGCGCAGAACAACCAATCCCGGCCGCGAGTAGGACCGATAGCAACCCCAACAGCGTTAATGTGCGCATGAAACCCCCTTTCCCAAATGGGCGACACGACAAACAAAAGGGCGAGGACGAAGGAAGGGCGAGCCGGAGGAGTCAGGCGCGTGAAAATCGCTTTCTCGGTGAGTGAGGCCTCGATGCCTCCGCCCTCGGTTACTACTTCTTAAATCATTATCGGGTCGGGGATCAAGTCCGAACTGGGGGAGCTACCATCGGACCCAGCGTCGGACATCGTCCGGGCCGATCGGCCCTATCGTGCCCTCGACCGACGCCAGAAGCTTCACGGGGTCATGGGGGGTCCCGGCCTTGATGACAAGCCGCACGTTTCGCGTATTCCGGATATCGTCGAGGGGATTACCTCTAACCACCACCAAATCCGCTAGCTTGCCCGGCTCTACCGTTCCTAGCTGGCTACCCACGCCGAGGGCACGGGCTCCGTTCGCGGTCGCGATTCGGATCACCGCCGGGTTAGGCAGTCCCGCCCGGCTCAAAGCGTGCATCTCGCGGTGGACGTAAAAGCCCGAGAGATAGTGGCCTCGGCTCGGACAACTCACCGTGTCGCCCAAGACGCAGGAGCTTTGGAGCGTGCGGCATTCCGGGGGTCGCGCAAGCCTGGTTTACTCGGAGCATCCCTACGACACAATTCGAACTGCCGTGGCGTTCAATTACGGGGACACCATTCAGCACTTGGCAATCAGCCAATCCGGGCGATTCGTGGCGGCTACGCTTCACCAGTCCACGGGCCGTCAGGCGATCGTCGTCTCGGACGTCGAGCAGATGAAAGAGACGGGCCGCTTCAGTTACCAAGTTATTGCCGCTGAAGGGTCTCCGGAGTTCCCTTCGTGGAGCCCGGATGAAACGACCCTCTACTGGAGCGCCTACACTAACGGCGTTTCCAACGTCTACCGCTACCGGTCCGATGAAGGCACTGTGGAGGCCCTTTCGAACACCTTGCGAGGCCTGTTTCGTCCCATCTACGTCGATGCGGAGACATTGTTCGCCTTCGAGTTCGGCGCCGAGGGTTTCACTCGGTGCTCATCTCTAATGAACCGGTCGGCCGAGTACCCGCCATCGAGTACTACGGACAAACAGTGTTGGATCGGAACCCCGAGCTCGCGATTTGGGCGCTCACGCTCGAGTCGGACGAGCCGGGCCCGACGGCAACCGGCGCGGAAGCCAGGCCCTACGACGGGACCTCCCGACTACAAGTCAATTCACTCATGCCGGTGATCAGCGGATTTCACTCGTACCGGTTTCAACGTCAGAATTTCTGTCATTCGAAACAAGTCTCAATTCACACAATGTACGGCGAGCGATCGGCGGCGTGGACAACGAGAGTGGGACCGAATGGACCACGACCCTGACCGCCCTGGGCCTTAGCTCCCAGATCGTGGGAGGCGTTAACGCGGATTGGAACTGGTATTGGACGGTGGCCCGCCCTCATAACGTGCTGCACCTCCAGATCGCGGGCGGATACACCAACGCTCCCGAGGATGAGGTTCTCGGCCAGTTTTACTTCGGTGGCTTCGGGAACCTGTTCGTCGGAGAACAAGAACGTCAAACAGTTCCGCGACCCCTTTCGATTCCCGGGCGCTCCGATCTACAGCATGCCCGCCGGCGGCTTCGCCAAGGTCATGGTCGAGCACAACCTGCCGGCCCATTCGTTTCCCAGGAGCCCGGGTGGGAAGCCATTTCCTGAGCCACATCGACGCGTCGCGGTTTGCCCAGGGCCTGATCCTTGATGAGAGACCGGGCTCGCTCGGACGTAACCTGGGTGCGCAGGTGAATCTCGTCTTCAAGCACTGGTCCAATCTCGAGTCGACACTTTCCACCGGGATCGCACGCGCTTGGTTCGGGGATCGTAGCTCCTGGGAGTGGATCCTCTCGATCAAGCTACTCAGAAACCGATCCTAGTCTCGATTAGGGGAGCGCGGGCCGAAGCCTCTGGCCCTTGGTATAATTTGGATGTTCCCGGAGACGATGGACGAGGTACTCGCACAAAAACTGACCGAGCTTCCTTCGACGCCGGGCGTCTATCTCTTCCGCGGCCGGGGCGGCCAGATCCTATATGTGGGCAAGGCGCGCTCCTTGAAGGATCGGGTTCGCTCTTACTTCCAAGGCTCCCGCATCGATAGCCCCCGGCTCGATCGACTCATCGAATCCATCCGGGATCTCGAAGTCGTGGCCACCGACACCGAGCGGGAGGCGTTGGTCCTCGAGAATAACCTCATCAAGACCCACAAGCCGCGATACAACGTTCTACTCCGAGACGATAAGAACCATCCCTATCTGAAACTGACGGTGGGGGAGGACTACCCCCGGATATACGTCGTCCGGCGCCCGGGCACTGATGGCGAGGTTTACTCCGGTCCCTATGTTCCGGCGAGTCTCGCACGAAAGACGCAGAACCTAGTGCATCGGCTCTTCGGTATCCGAAACTGCAACGAAAAGCTGGACGGTCACCGTCCGCGACCGTGCCTTCAGTATCAGATCAGGCGGTGCGTGGCGCCCTGCGTCGAGAGCATCGCTACCCTAGAGGAGTACAAGAAAACCGTAGAGAGCGCCCGCCTCTTCCTGGAGGGCAAGAATGACGACCTCGTCGCTTCGCTCAAGAAACAGATGCATCGCGCCGCAGGGGAAGAGCGATTCGAAGAGGCGGCTCGGTTGCGGGACACGGTGCGAACGCTCGAGGATCTCAGCACCCGCCAAAAGATGGCGACGGTGCGTGGAGAAGAGAGGGACATCTTCGGCTACTACCGCGAAGGAGACCAAGCGGTACTCCAGGTTTTCTCGATGCGCTCGGGGAAGGTCGTGGATCGCGACAGTTTCGTTTTGGATAAGCTCGAAGCGCTGGAAGACACGGATGTCCTGAGCGCGTCCTTAAAACAGTACTACGAGCTGGGGCGATATCTACCCGCGGAGGTTCACGTGCCCCTCGACTTTCCCGAGCGGAGGCTGGTTCAGGAGTGGCTCACGAGTCGACGGGAAAGTCGGGTGGAGATCGCGGTGCCACAGCGCGGCGGTAAGCGACGCATGGTGGATTTGGTCTGTCGAAACGCACGCCTGGCATTCGAGCTGGCCAACCAGGAGGAGGGTCGCCAGGCCGCCTCCCGTCTCGAGGCTTTGCGCAAGCTCCTGGATCTGCCCGACGAGCCTCGGCGCATCGAGGGATTCGACATTTCCAACATTCAGGGTAGTGACATCGTGGCCTCGATGGTGGTCTTCGAAGATGGACAGGCTAAGCCCAGCGAACATCGCAAATACAAGATCAAGACCGTAGCCGATGGACCCGATGACTTTGCATCGATGCGCGAAGTCGTCTTGAGACGTTATCGCCGCGTCCTCGAGGAAGGCACAGAGCAGCCCGATCTGATACTGATCGACGGTGGCAAGGGGCAGCTCGCGGCGGCCCTCACATCTCTGACCGAGCTCGGCCTGTCCCATTTGCCCCTGGTGAGCATTGCCAAGAAAGAGGAAGTGCTCTTCCAGAATGGCCGCCCGGAGCCCATCGTGCTTCCGAAGAGGTCTCCGACGCTCCAACTGGTGCAGCGGGTTCGAGACGAGGCGCACCGCTTCGCGATCACATTTCATCGCCAAAGAAGGGCCACCCGCAACTTTCACTCCAAGTTAGACGACATTCAAGGCATCGGGCCGCGCAAGAGGAAGCTCCTCTTGGATCGCTTCAAGAGCCTCAAACGTGTGAAAGAAGCGACGGTCGAGGAGCTCTCCGACGTCGTCGGCCCGCGTTTGGCGGAGCGGGTCCATCAGCATCTCGCCGAAATGGGCTGAGTCAACCCGCCGACTCACTTATCCCACCGCGGCGGATTAAATCCTTTATTTATCTGAAGTTGACCGCCCGATCGCCCTGTGTTAGCATGCCGCCGACTGCAGAGTGTGAGGAATAGCCTAGCCTGGGAGGAATCGAGATCCGTTGGAGCCCCAAGAGATTCTGAGTATCCTCATCCGCTATTTGGTGCTCCTTTTCTCTTTAAGTGTCCACGAAAGCGCCCACGCGTGGGCAGCCCTCCAGCAAGGCGACGACACCGCGTTGCGCGAGGGGCGCATCTCGTTGAATCCTATCGTCCACATTGACCCCATTGGCACCGTGCTGTTCCCATTGATGGGTCTGTTCATGGGGGGTGTGTTCTTTGGTTGGGCGAAGCCGACACCAGTGCAACCGCGCAACTTCCGTGACTTCCGGTGGGGGCAGATTTCGACTTCGGGAGCTGGGCCGGTGAGCAACTTTCTGCTCGCTCTGCTGTTCACGCTCTTGTACGGATTGGCGGTTCGTGTCGTAGCGCCGGACAACCCTTTGGTTCTCATCAGCTGGACCGGCATTTGGGTGAACGTTCTCTTGGGCGTCTTCAATCTGCTCCCGGTACCGCCCCTCGACGGATCCTGGATCGCCTCCTGGGGGCTTCCCCGGAAGTGGGGTGATCTCTACGACAAGTACATGGAACCATACGGCTTCTTGATTCTAATCGGTCTGTTCATAACGGGTGCCCTGGGGTTCATCGTGAGGGTCATCGTTTGGCCGGTGGTGTTTTTCCTCCGCGACTTGGTAGCGTGAAGCATGGGCCGTAAACGCGTTCTGTCCGGCATGAGACCCACCGGCGGGCTTCATTTGGGGCACCTGGTTGGGGCGCTCGAGAACTGGGCGGCGATGCAAGACGAGTACGAGACTTACTACTGCATCGTGGACTGGCACGCCTTGACCACCGATTATGCGGACACCAGCAAGATCAAGGAGTACACGTTGGAAGTGGTGGTGGATTGGCTTTGCGCGGGGCTCGATCCCGAACGCTCGGCGCTTTTCATTCAGTCTCACGTGCCGGAGCACGCCGAGTTGCACGTGTTGCTCTCGATGATCGTTCCTCTTCCTTGGCTGGAGCGTGTGCCGACTTACAAAGAACAGATGGAACAAATCGCGGAAAAAGATCTACACACCTACGGGTTCCTGGGATACCCGGTCCTACAGACCGCGGACATTCTCATGTACAAGGCGGAAGTCGTCCCAGTGGGGGCCGATCAACAAGCGCACGTCGAGCTGACCCGAGAGATAGCCCGCCGCTTCAACAACTTCTATGGACCGGTCTTCCCGGAGCCGCAGACCAAGTTGACACCGACTCCGAAGCTTCCGGGAACCGATGGGCGGAAGATGTCGAAGAGCTACAACAACACCATCAATCTGTCCGACGACGAGCCGGCGATTCGGGAGAAGCTGCGCACGATGATGACCGATCCGGCCCGCAAACGCCGCACCGATCCGGGCAACCCCGACATCTGTCCGGTCTTCGATCTGCACAAGGTTTTTTCTGATGATAAGACGAGAGCATGGGCGACCGAAGGTTGCCGGACTGCCGGCATCGGCTGCATCGATTGCAAGGGAGCGCTGGCCGATCATTTGGTGACGCGGATGAAACCGTTCCTCGAAAAACGCAAGGAGCTCGAGTCGAGTCCCGACAAAATTTGGAATATCCTGGATGAGGGAGCGGAGAAGGCTCGAAAAGTGGCGCGGGAAACAATGAGAGAAGTCCGTGGCGCGGTGAAACTGCCATGATCGAAGAGTCTAAGAATACCGCGGAGCTTTATCTCGGCCCTCCCTCCGACGAAGAGAACGCCGAGCCTCGTTATCACGTGAAGCTCTCTGACTTCGACGGTCCCCTCGATCTGCTCCTGCACCTAATCCGAAAGAACGAATTCGATATCTACGACATCCCTATCGCCTCCATCACGCGGCAGTATCTCGAGACCTTGGAAATCATGGAGGAGCTGAATCTCAACATCGCGGGGGATTTCGTGTTCATGGCCGCCACTTTGATCCACATCAAGTCCAAGATGCTTCTTCCCCCGCCGCACGAAGACGGAGTCGAGGACGAGCTGGGAGACCCGCGGGATGAGCTGGTGGCGAGGCTTCTCGAGTACCAGCGTTACAAGGAAGCCGCTCAAATGCTCTACGAACGGCAGACCCTGCGAAGTGCCATGTGGCTTCGGTCCGAGACGGCAGTTGCGCCGCTGCTCGAAGCCGATGCTCAAGCTCAGGAGGAGCTCGTCGACGTCGATCTCTTTCAACTGCTTACCGCTTTCCGCTCCGTGCTCGAGCGCATCAGGCAGCGTAAAGACATCAAGTTCGAACGGCAGACGGTCACCGTAGAAGAGATGATTCAAATCCTCAGCGTGAAAGTCGCACCGGGTATGAACATCTCCTTCGAGCAGCTGTTCGAAGATGTCACCACCCGCGCGCTCCTTATCGTGACGTTTCTTGCCCTTTTGGAGCTGGTTAGACTGCGGGTTCTTAGGGTCTACCAAACGAAGGCCTTTGAGCCGATTCACGTCTCGCGGCCAGATGCGACGGTTCCTCCGGAGACGGCGCCTGTAGAACCTGTAGAGCCCGAAGAAGCGGGTGAAACTTTTGAGCTTACTGAGCCTTCTGAACGAATCGAGCCCGTCGATGCCGTAGGGGCCGACCCACCGTCTGAGACATCTGAGCCCATCGAACCGCCTGAACTGCCTGAACCGCCTGAACCGAATGTCCACCCACCCGACCCCACCGACGGGAGTCAAACAGAGTGACCGAACACCTCGAGCCTACGCCCGCTGAAGAAGCGTCGATCGAATCTCCGACCCGTGAGCTTCCAGCGGAAGAAATAAGAGCCAGCATCGAGGCGCTTCTTTATGCGGCTGAGGAACCACTCGCCTTGAAGGATCTCGCGAAGGCCCTGCCGGATGCCTCGCGAGAAAACATCAAGAAACAGGTGCAGGAGCTCCTCGAGCAATACCAGAGCCCCGGCCGCGGGCTTCAAATAGTACAAGTGGCCGGTGGCTACCAGATCACGACCCGCCCCGAGTATCACGACAAGATAACCCGGCTGTTTTCATCCAAGCCTCCCTCGAGGCTATCGATACAAGCCCTCGAGACACTCGCCGTCATCGGGTACCGACAGCCGATAACAGTTCCGGAGATCATGGCGCTGCGCGGCCTTCATTCTGCAGGAGTGGTTCGCACTTTGCTCGAAAAGAAGCTCGTTCGCATCTTGGGTCGCAAGAAGGTCGTCGGACGCCCTCTACTTTATGGCACGACGAAAGAGTTTCAAATCCGCTTCGGGCTCAAGAGTCTCGATGACCTTCCGAACCTGGAAGACATGGCAGAAGTGTTCGGCGAGGAAATCGCTTCCCAACTTGGAGAGGCGATGAAAGAAACGGTCGAGCTCGACAGCGGTCAACTACAAGACGAAACGGCCCCACCCGCGGAGCCCGATGGGGCCGCAGCGGAAGACGTAGAGAACGAAAGCCCCCAAGGAAGCTGAATTCGGTTCCGCCCCGCGACGATCGGTCAGGCAATCATTCGACCATGGAAGAACGTCTTCAGAAAACTATTGCCCGTTCCGGGCTCTCCTCTCGCCGCCAGGCCGAGCAAATGATCGCCGATGGACGCGTGAAAGTAGGCGGGGAGGTGGTGACCCAAGCCGGCCGGAAAGTAGATCCGTCCCGGGATGACATTCGCGTCGACGGGGTGCGCGTTCGACCCGGTCGGCCTCGTCGATATCTGTTGTTGAACAAACCGGTCGGTTACTTGACCACGAGATCGGACCCACGTCGACGCCGGACCGTGATGCAGCTCCTACCGATCTCGCTGCGTTCGCTTTTTCCGGTGGGCCGGCTGGACATGGCTACTTCCGGGTTACTAATCCTCACTGACGATGGTGACTTCGCGCAGCGCGTGGCCCATCCTCGCTACGGCCTCAGCAAGACGTACGCCGTCACTGTCTGGGGAACCCCCAGCGAAGTCACCCTCGAGCGCGCCAAGAGGGGCGTCCGGGTCGAAGGACAGCGTTTGAGGGTCGCGTCGGTCAGAAAACTCCCGGAGGCCAAGAAAAGTCGCGGGACCAAACCCCGGACGCGTTTGAAGAGAGGGAAGCAGGGCACACGCGAGGGAAAGAGCGCCAAAGACACCCAAAAGTCACGGCTCCGTGTCGTTCTATCAGAAGGGCGTTACCGGGAGATCTGGCGACTGTTCAAATCGCTCGGCCATCCGGTCATCGAGCTGCACCGTGAGAAGGTCGGGTTTCTCGACGATAAGGGCCTTGCGCCCGGAGCATTTCGCCTTTTGACCCCGGGGGAGATTGCCGGTCTTCTCTCGCCGCGAACCTTGCCGGAGCCCGCAGGGCGGAAACGACCGAACACTAGCGGGCCGGAGGCCCGCCGGCCGCGAGGAATTGCGAAAAAGAAATGAGGTGCGCAAGGGAACGCGGCCGTGTTTTTTGGCGCGAGCGAAGAGCGAGCGCCAGGCGTGGGGGTGGGGCCCCGCGCCACTGATAAATTTCCGATCATGCGTAGCCTCATCATTACAATCGATGGTCCCGCCGGTGCGGGAAAGAGCACCGCCGCTCGCGGCCTCGCCGAACGCCTGGGCTACTTCTATCTCGACACCGGCGCCACTTTCCGGGCGGTGGCGCTGAGAGCCCAGGAGATTGGAGTCAGCCTTGAGGACGCCCCATCCCTAGGCAAGATCGCCCGAGAGAGCGAAATACGATTCGGGGGGGGACACAACGAGAGGATTTTCCTCGATGGCGAAGACGTCAGCGAGGCGATCCGGACGGCCGCCGTCACCGAGGCTGCTTCTCGGATCGCCGTCTTTCCTGAGGTTCGGGGGCCGCTCATGGATCTGTGGAGGCGGCTCGGCCAGGACGGGGGGGTGGTCTTGGAGGGCAGGGATATAGGAACCGTGGTTTTCCCGGAAGCTGGGGTCAAGTTCTTCTTGGTAGCGGAGGAGTCGGTCCGGGCCGGCCGGCGGTACCGAGAGCGGGCCAATGAGCCGGGGGTGACCAAGAAGAGGGTCAGCGAGGAGCTCCGCAAGCGGGATCGGGTCGACCGGGCTCGGGAACATGCGCCTTTGGTGAAGGCCATCGACGCGATCGAAGTCGATACCACCGGCCTGAGCCCCGAGGAGACGCTCACTCGGCTGGAGCTTGCGGCCCGGGCCCGGATTAAGGATTGACACTTGTACAAGCCCCTAATAGGCTTTGACCAGGCCTTGACCAAGCCCGTAAAATAGAGTAGGATAACGGCTTGCGGGAAACCGCACCGGCGAAGCGAGCCACTGTCCGTAGCCCTTCCAGTCTTACTCGATCGCCACACGAAAAATCCGCAGGGAGGTAACAAACTTTAATGCCTGAAGCCAACGACATCGAGAAGAGTGTAATAGAAGGAGGGAGCATAGCAGATCCAGGAATGCTCGAAAGCCAGACCGAAGAAGCCATGCCTATGGAGGAGTACGAGAAGCTCCTCGATCAATACAACAGCAATATTGCAGAAGGCGAGGTCGTTAAGGGTAAAGTTCTCCAGATCTCGCCTAATGAAGTCGTGGTGGACGTCGGATACAAGTCCGAAGGTCTCATACGTGTAGAAGAATTTCAGGATGAGTTCGGTAATCTCACCGTCAAAGTGGGTGACGATGTAGAGGTCCTTCTCGAAAAAGCGGAGGACAAGGAAGGTTATCTGGTCCTCAGCCGCGAAAAAGCGGAGAAGATGAAAGTTTGGGATGTCATCGAGGCCGCTTACCAGAGCAAGGAAGTTGTTACCGGACGAGTGATCGAACGAATCAAGGGCGGTTTGGCGGTGGACATCGGCGTGCGTGCCTTCCTGCCAGGCTCTCAAGTGGATGTGCGCCCGGTCCGCAACCTGGAGAGTTTGAAGGGACAAGAGCTCCGGATGCGGGTCATCAAGGTCAACAAGAAGCGGGGGAACATCGTTCTATCCCGCAAGGTAGTTTTGGAAGAGGAGCTGTCCGATCGGAAGGGCAAGACGCTCGAGGCGCTCGAAGCGGGGCGGGTCTTTCGCGGCGTGGTCAAGAACCTCACGGACTACGGAGCCTTTATCGATCTCGGCGGTATCGACGGGCTCCTCCATATCACCGACATGTCGTACGGTCGTATCAACCATCCCTCGGAGCTGTTCAATGTTGGCGATCAGGTCGAGGTCGTAGTTTTGAAGTTCGATCGGGAGGCGGAGCGGGTTTCGTTAGGCTACAAGCAGCTCAGCCCCGATCCATGGGAGTCGGCCTCAGAGAGGTTCTCGGTTGGGGCACGGGTCAAAGGCAAAGTGGTCAGCCTTACCGACTACGGCGCCTTCATCGAGCTTGAGCCCGGTGTCGAGGGTCTCATCCACGTTTCCGAAATGTCTTGGAGCAAACGGGTCAAGCATCCCTCCAAGGTTCTCTCGGTGGGAGATCCGGTCGAGGCCATGGTGCTGCAAGTGGATCCGAACGAGCGCCGCATCAGCCTCGGGTTGAAGCAGGTCGAGCCGAACCCTTGGGAGCTTCTCGCCGAGAAGTACCAGCCGAACGCACGCATTGAGGGCAAAGTCAGGAACCTGACCGACTTCGGCGCCTTTGTGGAAGTGGAAGAGGGCATCGACGGATTGATTCATATTTCCGACCTTTCTTGGAGCAAGCGGGTCAAGCATCCGTCGGAAGTGCTGAAGAAAGGCGATACAGTCGAGGCGGTAGTCCTCAACATCGATGCCGACAATCAACGCCTATCGCTCGGGTTGAAGCAGTTGGCGACCGATGTGTGGGAGGAGTTCGTTCAGAGGCACAGGGTCGGGGACATCGTGGAAGGGACCATCGTGCGTCTGACCAACTTCGGTGCCTTCGTGGAGATCGAGGAGGGGGTCGAGGGCCTGCTCCATGTTTCCGAGCTCGGCGAAGAACGAGTCGAGAAGCCGGAGGACAAGTTAGAAGTGGGAGAGACTCATCGCATGAAGATCATCAAGATGAGCGAAGGCGAGCGCAAGGTCGGACTCTCCATCCGGGCGGTCGACATGGACATCGATCCCGCCGAGTATGAAGCCCAGGCCTTGAGCTCCGGCTCACCCAATGCGACGTTAGGGGACTTCGCGAACTTCAGCGGGGCTTCGATCTCCGCGCTGTCCGCAGAACCTCCTGAGTCGGAACCCTCTGAGCTTGACAAGGCTGCCGAGAAAGACAGTGATGAAAAGGCCGAGTCGCCAAGTGAGCCAGGTAAGCCAGCTAAGGAAGACGAGGGGTAACCGTTTGCCTTCGGTCTTGGCAAACCTTGAGTAGAACCTAGCTAGATTGCAAAATTAACTGGGGACAAACAAGGAGTCGTGGAAGATGACTAAAGCCGAATTGATCGAAGAGGTTTCCAGGGTCTCGGATCTCACGAAGAAACACTCCGAGATTATCGTGGACACCGTCTTCAAGAGCATCATCAGTGCTCTGCACCGGGGCGATAAGATCGAGCTCCGCGGCTTCGGGAGCTTTCGAATCCGGCAGCGGGAGTCGCGCAAGGGACGCAACCCGAAGACCGGTGAGAGAGTAGACGTACCCGCCAAGAAGGTCCCTTATTTCAAGCCGGGTAAGGAACTCAAAGAGCTTATCAACAACGAACAATAGAGCGCCGGGCGCGCTCGTCATTTTCGGGGAGGCCCCCAGGAGGCCCGCTCGGCGAGCTCACCAGCGGGAAGAGGAGGTAGGCTACCCCCTAGGAGCCGCTCCGCTTCTTCCCGGGTGCCCTCGATGAACCGCGTCGGGGCGAAACCCTTTACCAGGGGTGACGAGTACGCCATGAAGAAGGCCGGGAAGAAGTCGTCTATTACGTTCAGCATCATCCCCACCTGCAAGGATTCGCCCAGGGTTACCTGACTCATCTTCTGCTGGAGCTTTGTCCGGAAGCGAACCGAGAAGGCGTCGGCCCCGCCCCTGTCCGGGCCGAAGAGGATTACGCCGGCTTGCTCGAACGCACGCTGGTCAACTCCCTCATGCAAGATCGGCGCGTCGGACTGGTAAATTTATTCTGGCTGTCTCACTCCAAAGAGATAGCGGAGGTGATGGCCCGCCTCACCGCGGCGACGCCGACTTTGCAGCGGGCGAGGTTCGCCATCCATCTTCTGTTGGCGAGTTTTCTCCGTAACGTTTGGCAGGCTGCCTGCCGGCAGGTCGAACAAGGCCGCCCGGGGTTCTTGAGATTCCTACTGGGCCGTTACGTCCAGGTCTCGCTGGCCGACGCCATCATCGATGACCAACTGCCTTTGGCCCTCACCGATGTGGGGGAGGTGGATTTCGCGGCCATTCTCGCCAACAACAGCCGCTACCGTATTTCGGTCGAAGTCTTCTCGGAGATTTACGATCTTCTCTATAAGGAAATCGAGGCGCGGGTGCTAACGGAAGATCCGCTTTTCTTGTCAAAGGTGGCTCGCCATCTTCCGTCGGTAGAGAGAGAAAGCTATCTCCTCCCTGCCCACATGACGAGAATGCTGTTCAACGCGGAGATGCGGCGACATCTTCTTTCCGACGTCTGGGAGTTAGGAAACAAGTTGACGCACTCTCGTGTATTCAAAGCTCAAGTGGATGCGGGAGTCAATCCGTTGACGCTGCTGGACGCGTTCGACGAGCTGGCACACGCCGTGCGGAGATTCGAGATCATATCTCACGTGCGAGACCACATTCGATTGATTCCTTCCGTCACGACCGAAACGCAGGTTAACGAGCAGTTCGGGCCGGTTCGTTTCTACCGTTACTCCGAGTCGGTGGAGGTCAGCGGCAACGCGGTCAACGCGACCGTGATGTTTTTGGATTTGCGCGGATTCACGAAGACCTCCGAGGGTTTGGTCTCGGAGCGTGATCTCACGCGGGAGCTCTACGCGGTTTTCGATCGGTTCATCGAGATCATCGATCGTTTCGGTGGCGAGGTCGATAAGTTTCTCGGCGACGGGATGATGATCACCTTTGGCGCCGGCCATAGCTCCCGCTACGGGGCGCTGAACGCGCTCCGAACGGCGATCCTGTTGCAGGAGAAAATTGCGGAGCTACGGAAGGAAGGTCAGACGGATTTCACTATGGGCGTAAGCATCCATCATGGCCGGGTCTATCTCGCTCACTTCATTGGAAGCTCTGGTGGCCAAGATACCACCGTGATCGGACGAAACGTCAACGTGGCGGGCCGCCTATCCTCGGCCTCAAAAGTGGACCAGAAGGCGGCCGACAACGGGCCCGAGGACTCCGAGGGTGAGGACGCGAGCGGCCAGTCCGACAAGGGAGAGGGAGAGGGGGAGGGGGCTCGTGAGAATTGATGGAAGGGGTACTCTCTTCAACGAGGGCATCGCAGTCAGCCGAGAGACCGTCCGCGCCGTCGAGGAGGTGTTGCCACTCACCCACCATGACGAGATACAGGATCTCTACGGAGAGTTCTACGATCCGAGCGTCAAGAAGACGGTAGGACTGCGGTACGTGGGCGATGCCAAGTTCAAGGGGTTGGCGGGATCCCTGCCCGTCTATAGCGTCGACTACGGCGAGTGAGCCACGTGAGGTTGACACCGCGAGTGCCCGCTGACTATGATTGTTAGAGAAGGCGTTTCATTTCAATGATTTGACCTGCCTTCCTTCCTGAAGAAAGGCCGAGCGTCCGCCTTCGTCCGGTCCTCCGTGGGAGACTTCGGCGGACCCGCCGAAGCCCAGAGGGCGAAGGCGGGAGCACTAATACAGAAAATGCCTGAGACATCCAATTACGTTCCACAAAATAAGGTCCGGTTCGTCACCGCGGCCTCACTGTTCGATGGTCACGACGCATCGATCAGCATCGTTCGTCGCCTCCTGCAGCGCGGCGGCGCGGAGGTGATTCACCTGGGCCACAATCGGTCGGTGGCCGAGATCGTGGACTCCGTTATCGAAGAAGACGTTCAGGCGGTGGCGGTCAGTTCCTATCAGGGCGGGCACAACGAGTTCTTCCGCTACCTCGTCGATCGGTTGCGAGAACGTGGCGCTCCTCACGTCAAGGTCTTCGGCGGTGGCGGCGGCGTCATCGTGCCCAGCGAGATTCAAGCCCTCGAAGATTACGGCGTCACCAAGATCTATTCGCCTGAAGACGGCCGACGCTCTGGACTCAAAGGCATCATCAACGACATGTTGCGGGCGGCGGACTTTCCTCTCAAGCCACCTTCCCTGGATGGAGATCTTGCAAAGTTCGGAAGTAACACGGTTTCCGTGCTGGCTCGCCTCATCACGCTGGCCGAGCTCAATGGCGCCGGGCCCCGCATTTCGGCCTCATGGGCCAAGGAGCTTCAAGAGAAAGCCGCCGAGCGCACCGTTCCCGTGGTGGGTATCACCGGGACCGGTGGCGCAGGCAAGAGCTCTCTTACCGATGAGCTCATATGGCGGCTGGCGATGGATTTCCCCGAATTGCGGGTCGGAATCCTGTCGGTCGATCCCTCGAAGCGAAAGTCGGGCGGAGCCCTTTTGGGTGATCGTATCCGCATGAACGCCATCAATCATCCCGGCATCTACATGCGAAGCCTGGCCACCCGTGGCGCGAGCGCTGAGCTTTCCGAGGCCACGAGGCAGGCCATCCAAATACTCAAGGCCTCGGGCTTCGAGATAATTTTCGTCGAGACGAGCGGAATCGGACAGGGGGCATCGGCGGTGGTGGACATATCTGACGTGAGTCTCTACGTGATGACGTCGGAGTACGGGGCCCCGTCACAGCTCGAGAAGATCGACATGCTCGATCATGCGGACCTGATCGCTATCAACAAATTCGATCGACGAGGCAGCGAAGACGCACTGCGCGACGTGCGTAGGCAGATTCGCCGCACCAGGGACTTCCCACGCGAAGTGGAGGCCTCGCGAATGCCCGTCTTCGGCACGATCGCCAGCCAATTCGGCGACCGTGGGGTCACCGCACTCTACCTGGCCTTGTTGAACAGCTTGCGTGAACAACTGAATCGTCCGCTGAAGTCCTCCCTGACGGTTCCGGATGGTGTCGTCACTGGAGAGCGGCACCCGATCATCCCAGAATCCCGAGTGCGGTACCTAGGCGAGATCGCCGAGGCGCTTCGCACCAAGCGAGATTGGGTAGAGAAGCAAGTCGTGGTGGCGCGACGCCTCTACCAACTCGATGGGGCCAGGCGGGAGTGCGAGGACGATGGAGTGCGGCACGGGATCAACAGCCGATTCGAAGCGCTACGGAGCGAATTGGACCCCGCGTGCTGGGACCTCATCCAGGGTTGGGGGGAACTCCGTCGATCCTATGAGGAAGAAACGTTTTCCTTCGGGGTTCGAGATCGAAAAGTTGAAGTTCCGACAAGCACCGAGACCTTCTCCCGCACCCGAGTACCCCGGGTGGCTCTCCCCCGCTTCGAAGACTGGGGTGAGATCCTCAAATTTCAGCTCAAGGAAAACCTGCCCGGATCGTTTCCCTACACGGCTGGGGTCTATCCGTTCAAGCGCAAAGAGGAGTCGCCGCGACGGCAGTTTGCCGGGGAAGGCGGGCCGGAGCGGACGAACCGGCGTTTTCATTTCTTGAGTCGCAACGACGAAGCAAAACGCCTCTCCACTGCCTTTGATAGCGTCACGCTGTACGGCGAGGATCCGCACGAGCGGCCGGACATCTACGGAAAGATCGGCGAGGGCG
Source organism: Candidatus Marinacidobacterales bacterium (assembly GCA_965219415.1). Classification (GTDB taxonomy): domain Bacteria; phylum Acidobacteriota; class Vicinamibacteria; order Marinacidobacterales; family DATDRI01; genus CBDCNP01. Next base: position 2,065,190 of record CBDCNP010000002.1, on the reverse strand, counting down.
GTGTTTCCATTGCCACCCTCGACGACATGAAGAAGCTCTACGCGGGGTTCGAGCTGACCAGTCCATCGACCAGCGTCTCGATGACGGTCAACGGCCCCGCACCGACCATCCTTGCCATGTTCTTCAACACCGCTCTTGACCAGGAGGTGGAGAAGTTCCGCGAAAAAGAAAGTCGGGAACCAAAATCGAAAGAGCTCGAGCGTATACGACGAGAAACTTTGAACGTCGTGCGGGGAACCGTGCAGGCGGACATTCTCAAAGAAGACCAAGCTCAGAACACTTGCATCTTCTCGACGGAGTTCTCGCTGAAACTGATGGGCGACGTCCAGCAGTACTTCATTGACGAAAACGTGCGCAACTTCTATTCGGTCTCGATATCCGGCTACCATATCGCCGAAGCCGGTGCTAACCCGATAACGCAGCTCGCCTTCACGTTGGCGAATGGATTCACCTACGTCGAGTACTACTTGGCTCGAGGGATGAAGATCGATGAGCTCGCCCCCAACCTCTCTTTCTTCTTCAGCAACGGACTGGATCCCGAGTACTCGGTGATGGGGCGGGTGTCTCGGCGCATCTGGTCGCGCACGATGAAAGAGCGATACGGTGCCGACGAGCGCAGCCAGATGTTCAAGTACCACATACAAACCTCTGGGCGCTCCCTGCATTCTCAAGAGATTCAGTTCAACGATATCCGCACCACGTTGCAGGCACTCACCGCAGTGTACGACAACTGCAATTCTCTACATACCAACGCCTATAACGAGGCCATCACGACACCCACCGCCGAATCTGTGCGTCGTGCGATGGCCATCCAGCAGATCATCAACCGTGAGTTCGGTGTTAGCTTGAACGAGAATCCTTTGCAGGGCTCTTACTTCATGGAGGAGTTAACCGACCTGGTGGAGGAAGCAGTGCTCGCTGAGTTCGATCGGCTGAACGAGCGGGGAGGGGTGCTAGGGGCAATGGAATTGCAGTATCAGCGAAGCTGCATTCAGGAGGAATCGCTACTGTATGAGCTGAAGAAGGATAGCGGAGAAATTCCCATTGTCGGGGTAAACGCGTTCGTCGATCCCGAATCTCATCAAGATTTGGCCCCGCGCGATGTTGAGTTGGCCCGCGCCACGACGGAGGAGAAACGTCGGCAGATCGACAATCTTCGCGCCTTCCACGATCGAAATCGCGCCGAGGCACGGAAAGCCTTGGATCGGTTAAAGAATGAAGCCCTTTCCGAGGGCAACGTGTTTGCGGCGTTGATGGATACGGTTCGAGTCGCGAGCCTGGGCCAGATTACTCACGCTCTCTATGAGGTGGGGGGCCAGTACCGCCGCGCCATGTAAGATCCCGGTTCATCATGCCTGCGAAGACTCATTTCACACCGGCAAGAGTTCTCATTGCCAAGCCCGGCCTGGACGGACACGACCGTGGCGCACTCGTCGTTGCGCGGGCGCTCCGCGATGCCGGGATGGAAGTCGTGTACACGGGACTCCGCCAAACTCCGGAGCAGATCGTGGAGGCGGCGCTTCAAGAGGACGTCAAAGCGATCGGGATATCGATTCTCTCCGGAGCGCATAACTATCTGCTGGGCAAGGTCATGGAGCTACTGAAGGAAAAGGGCATGGGTGACGTTGTGGTGTTCGTCGGAGGCATCATTCCCGATCAGGACATACCGCATCTGCGCAAGCTCGGTGTTTCCCAGGTGTTCCAGCCTGGGAGCCATTTGGACACCGTCGTCGACTTCTTGCGCCAGAAGCTAGCCGCTGCCTGAGGGGGAAATCCCCCGCCAGCGCGTCGGACCCGGTCTGTGAGTCTATCCCACAGGTACGAAAGGGATTACGACCCGTCCCCACTTGACAGTTTCGGCGCGTCATGATAGTCTTTCTAGAATTTCGACGTGGCGATTGTCCGAAAAACTAAACAATTCCGGCTTACTGCGTTGCATCTTAGGAGCCGCTAGGAGGGGCGATGGGACACAAGATCCTGCTCGCCGACGATAGCATCACTATACAGAAGGTCATCGAGCTGACCTTCACGGACGAAGATTTCGAGCTCCATACCGTCGGCAACGGGCAGAAGGCCATCGAGGAGATCCGGACTGTGAAGCCGGACATTGTCCTCTGCGACATCATCATGCCGGAAAAGAGTGGCTATGAGGTCTGCGAGCACATCAAGACCAGCGACGATCTGAAACATATTCCTGTGCTGCTCCTTACCGGAGCCTTCGAGCCGTTCGATCAGGAGCGGGCCAAACAGGCTGGCTGTGATGGTTTCTTGGCGAAGCCCTTCGAGCCACAGACGCTGATTTCTAAGGTGAAGGAGCTTTTGACCGCGCCCGCTCAGGCACCGAGCCCTGGAATGCCGGCCAGCGAGCCGGCGCCTCAGGAAACGGCAACGGTGACACCGGGAACACCCGCACCTCCCGCGGCCGTGCCATCCGCGCCATCCGCGAATGAACCCGAGGACGCGACGGTCATGATGTCATCACCCGACATGGGAGGAGGTTCTCCTCCCGCGGCCACTCCGGCGCCAGAGGCTCCGCCTGCTCCTGTTGCCCCCGTTTCCTCTGCACCTGATGTACCGCCGGCCAGCCCCGAGCCGGCGGCTCCGCCGGAGGGCGCAGGATTCCAAGAGAATTTTGCGGTCGAAGCGGGAGAACGTGAGCTATCGGTGGATTCCGATGATCGCACGATGTTTCTAGGCCAAGAACCTTCCGGCGGTTCCTCCGACGACATCTGGAACGAAGTCCAGAATGCCCCGAGCGAACCAGCTCCTCCGGCTCCAGCCGTTCCCACGGCACCTCCGGCTCCCCCGGTTGTGCCGGCTGTCGATGAAGAGAGCCAGACGGTCATGATGTCGGCTCCGGTGGCTCCCGAGCCTCCCCCGACGCCCGAAGCACCGCCACTTCAAGCCCCGCAGGAACCTCCGGGGTTCCTAACGCCACCCGACACCATCGATCCGCATGAGAGCAAGGACGTCCAGGGACCCGAGGACGTTCCGACGAGTGCCGGTTTCACCGAGCTTCCTACTACCTCGGCCGATGGCCCGGGTGAGGACAACCCTTGGGTGATCCCCGGGCCGGACGAACCCGCGCCAACGGCGCAGCCTGAACCGCCGGGTTCATCTGGACAATCTGGACAATCTGGACAGGCGGCCGGCACTGGCAGTGGCGGTAGTATTGTAGGAGCCGAATCGGCAGAGCCGGAGCTCACGCCTCTCGGAGACTTCGGTGGTTTCGATGACTTCAGCGCCGACCAGCAAGCGCCTCCAGGAGTCACCGAGCAGGCCGGAAGTGGCGCGATGGATGAGCCGGTTCCGCCGGTTCCAGTTGTTCCCACGCCCACATCGCCGGTGCCAACTTCCACTCCGGACCCGATTCCCCCGGCGGCATCGGTGGGAGCTTCCCCGGCCGATCCGATTATGCCTGCTCACCCAGCTCAAGACGACGAGCCTTTCGCCGAGCTCGCCCCCACTGTGCCCCCATCGGGCGGTCTGCCCGAGACGCCTTCCCCACCTGCCGGTCTTGCCGAAGGCTCGACTCAAGGAGTCTCGTCCGCTGGAGCACCTGGTGGCGATGGCGTGTCTGCGGAGGGGATTGGGGATAAGGATATGGATGAGCTAGCCGACAAGATAGCGAAGAAAGTCCTGTCGCAACTTTCCGAGAAGGTGATTCAGGAAATTGCCTGGGAAGTCGTTCCCGATTTGGCGGAGGCTCTCATCCAAAAAGAGATCGCTGAGATCAAGGCCAAGATTCCCAAGTAGTTCGACTTCTTCTGTCGCGACTAGGTGAAGAGTCGTTTTCCTGACTCACCACCCCATGCACCCGGAGTCGCCCCTTCCCAAGACATTCGAGGCCGCTGAGCTAGAGCGTCGCTGGTACGCCTATTGGGTCGAGCGGCGCTTTTTCGAAGCTCGCCCCGAGACTCCTCCGCGACCCCGTTCTCGATGGTTCTACCCCCTCCCAACGTCACCGGAGCACTCCATATGGGGCACGCCTTCGGTATGACACTTCAAGACGTGATCGTTCGCTGGAAACGTATGCAGGGTTTCGACACCGTATGGCTCCCGGGGATCGATCATGCCGGGATCGCCACCCAGCACGTGGTGGAGCGTCAGCTGGTCAAGGAGGGCCAGGATCGATGGACACTTGGCCGCGAAGCATTCTTGGACCGAGTCCGGAGGCTCAAAGAAGAGAGCGGCACCACCATCGTGAGACAGCTCAAGAAGCTGGGCGGGTCCTTCGACTGGTCGAGAATGCGCTTCACGCTCGAGCCTCAGCTGACCAGCGCGGTCTTATCGGCCTTCGTTGGTCTGGTCTCATCTATCGCGGCGAGCATATCGTTCACGCTTGCCCTCGCTGCCTGACCGCCATTTCCGAATTAGAGATCCGCCATCGCGACGTCGAAGAGAAACTCTACACGGTGCGATTCGCGCTTGCCGGATCTGACGCGCATGTTGAGGTTTCACTGCGCAGGCCGGAAACGCTTCTGGGTGCACAAGCCTTGGCGGTTCATCCCGATGACGAGCGTCACAAAGGCTTGATTGGCAGTCGGGCAATTCTTCCACTCGTGGGCTGCGCGATTCCTATCGTTGCCGATTCACTCGTGAACCGGAACGTCGGAACCGGCGTCACCGCGGTGTGCCCCGCCCATGACATGAATGATTTTCAGATCGGCGTGAGGCATGGGCTCCTCCCGTTCGCCGTCTTGGACCAAACGGGAGTCATGACCGAGGGCGCCGGTCGCCTCGCCGGGTTGGACCGTTTCAAGGCTCGCAAAGGGATCGTCGTCTACCTCCGTTCGTCGCAACGCTCTTGCGGGATCCAAACCCGAGCGCCTCCAGCTGGGCTATCGCGAAAGGTGCGACAGCCTGGTCGAGCCGACGCTTTCCACACAGTGGTTCGTGCACAGCAAACCCTTGGTCGGGCCAACTATCGAAGCTCTGGAGCGGAGAAAGGTGCGTTTTGTTCCCGAGGGCTGGGCCGAAGCATGCATCGAGTCTCTAAGACATGCCGAAGACTGGTGCATTTCCAGACAGTCTTGGTGGGGGCATCCGATCCCTGCCTGGTACTGCCGCCCTGAAAGTGAAGGCGGCGTAGAGCACATTGTCGTATCGGAGGCGGAGCCCGCGAAGTGCGAGACCTGCGGCGGTACCGAGCTTCACCAAGACCCCGATGTGCTCGACACTTGGTTCAGCGCGAGCCTCTGGCCGTTCGCCGCTCTCGGTTGGCCCACCGATGACCAAGACTACCATCGCTACTATCCAACCGATCTCCTGGTCACCGGCCCTGACATCGTCCTCCCGTGGGTCTCGCGAATGCTCATGATGGGATTGCTGTTCACGTCGGAGGTTCCGTTCCGCGAGGTTTACGTCACCGCCCTCGTCAAGGACGAACGGGGCCAGAAAATGTCGAAGACGAAAGGTAACGTGGTGGACCCGCTCGAGGTCGTGGAACGCTACGGGGCCGACGCGGTGCGTTTCGCGCTCGCCCGATGCGCTTTGCCGGCGGCCGATGTTCTCATCAGCCATTTCAACTTGGCCGAATCACATGTCTTGGCGACGAAGCTGTGGAGTGCGGCTCGTTTCGCGTCGACCCAGCTGGAGCCTTCTGTAGAGACGTTTGCCGGAGATCCACAATCGCGAGGGTTACTCGACCGCTGGATTCTCTCCCGATGCTCCCGCGTCAACGGTACGGTGGTGCGCGCCTTCGAGGAGTACCGAATCGACAAGGCGGCCGAAGAGCTCGGTCGCTTTCTCCAAGAAGATTTACTCGGCGACTACCTGGACGTCTTGAGGTTCGGTCTGGGAGACGAGGATCGCCGTGCCGTTCTTCCGGTATTGAAGCTCGTTCTCGAGTGGGGCCTGCGTCTGCTTCATCCCTTCATGCCTTTCGTGACCGAGGAGATCTGGCATTCGTTGCCCCACCACGGGGATTCGCTCACCTTTGCCGAGTTTCCGAGACCCGTCCCAGAGTGGGAAGACGCCGATGCGGAAGATGAGATGGCCATTTTGAAGAGTGTTGTCGACGTGGTACGACGATTCCGAACGGAATACAATGTCGAAGCGACGAGAAAGATCCAGGTCACGGTCGGGACCGAGAATCCGTACAAGGAATGGCTTCTGGGATTTCATCGGGAGCTGGTCATGTCCTCTTGGTGGGGTCTCAGACCTCGTGCTCTCGGCGGACGGTCCGGTAGTGGCCGGTGCCGTGACCGAGATGGTTGGCGACGTCCAAGTAACCATTGCGTTGGCGGACATCGTCGATCGCGACGCGGAGATCAGCCGTCTTTCTCGTGATGTGGGTCGGATCGAGAAGGAGCTAGAGGGACTCGCGAAGAAACTCTCGAACTCGGATTTTACGTCCAAGGCCACCCCAGATGTCGTTCAAGCGGCTCAAGAAAAATACGACTTGCTCCAGGAGAAGAAGAAGAGAATGGAGGAGAGCCTCCGAGCCCTCCGCCATTCGGCCTGACATACTGATCGTGCTGGTCAGCCCCCTCGTCTCGTACCGGCCCACGACGACCGATAAAGGGGACACACCAGTCTGATGGAGACTTCTCTAGGTCGTTTGCTCAGAGAGCGCGGCAAGGTAAGGCACTTGGGAGGTTGCGTCCTCTCTTACCAAGACGCCGTTTCGACCAACGATCTTGCTTTGATGTTTGCGCGGAAGGATGCACCGCACGGCGCGGTGGTTATCGCGGATCGTCAGTCCGCGGGTCGTGGGCGTTGGAACCGCGAGTGGAGCTCCCTCGAGGGCGGGCTTTACATGAGTGTTCTTCTGAGGCCGCCTCCGGAGGAAGAATTCAGCATGACGTTATTGCCCGCGGCCGCCTCGGTCGCCGCCGCCGAAGCGATCGTTGACGCCAGCGCTCTGAATCCCCTCATCCGATGGCCCAACGATCTTCTCGTGAAGGGACGCAAAGTCGGAGGCATTTTATGTGAGGCGAGTTTTTCGGGCCGCCGCCCCGACCACGTGGTGGCAGGATTCGGCATCAACGTGAACCAGGAGCCGGAGCGTTTCCCCAAGGAGCTCGAAACGATCGCGACTTCTTTGAAGGTCGAGACCGGTCGCCCTCAGGATCGTTTGCAGGTGGCGGCCTTTCTTGCCGAGCGACTCGAATTCTGGTGGGACAGGTGCCTCGAAAGATCTCCCGACATCCTTCGCGCGTGGGAAGAGCGCGCGTGGGGGGAAGCAGGAATGCGAGTGCAGGTTCAAGACAAGGAGGGGGAAGAGTTCGAAGCCACCACCTGCGGTCTCGCCGAAGACGGAGGCCTGAAAGTTCAACTTCCCGACGGCCAGGTTCGAACCCTTTATTCGGAGGACGTCCATTTCCTTCGCGGTGCCGACGAATGAACCAGGCCCACCACCCGGACACCCGTGAGGATGACGAAGACTACTATGCAGCAGTCGAGAAACATTTCGTCGCTCTTCGCGGCAGCCCTTTGTTCATCAGTCCCCGCGAGTGGCAGCTCATTGATCGTTGGCGTCAGCTGCAGATTCCTCTGAGGGTCGTGAAGCAAGGTCTCGACCGAGCCTTCGAAAGAAGTAGACCCAACCGTCCCATTCGACGGCTTTCCTACTGCCGGCAGACCGTCGAAGCTAACTATCGACGGTTCCGAGAAGCGGTCGCCGGCTCACCATCGGGGGACGGATCGAACGGCACCGACCCCACGGATGTGCAGGCCTATTTGTCCCGCCTAAGAGCAGAGCTGGCCGGAGCGACAGAGAAAGTCGATGCCGCAAGTCAAGCACTCGTCGACGCCATCGATGAATCGGTTCGCCGTCTCGACTGGCTCGCCTCGGATGAGGTCGATGTCATGCCACTGGACGAGATCGAGCAGGAGCTGGACGCGGTCGAGAAGAGCCTCCTGGAAGCGGCGGAGTCGGTCCTCAAGCCCGAGGATCGGCAACGATGCTCGGATGAGGCGGAACGATCGCTTCAAGACTACCGAGCCCGCATGCCGTCCGACGTATTCGAGTCCGCGTCGAGAGCGGCTTACTTGAAACGCGTTCGTTCGATCTTTGGGCTACCGCCACTGAGCCTTTTCTATCTCTAGCTGCCTCATGGAAACGACCAGACGGTTTGCTCTTCAGATCGAAAAGATCGTTGCAGGGGGTTTCGGCCTCGGACGACGCGAAGGCCAAGTCATCTTCGTTCCCCAATCGGCTCCGGGCGACCGGCTGCTGGTCGAGCCCTTCGAGCGCAAACGAGATTTCTTGCGCGCCGCCGTTGTCGAGGTGGTCGAACCCTCACCCGTTCGGCGTCAACCTCCTTGCCCGTACTTCGCGAGTTGCGGGGGGTGCTCGATGATGCACCTTCAGCAGCCGGCTCAGAAAGAGGCGAAGCTACAGATACTCCTGGAGAGCCTGCGGCGGGGAGGGGGTTTCGACTTCACCGACGAGGTCCCGGTTCGGACGGGACCCGAGTCCGGGTATCGCGCCAAGGCGCGCTTCCACGTCAAACAAACCCGGCGTGGCCCGGTGGTCGGATTCCATGCGGAGGGCACCCACCGCGTGGTGGATATCGATCGCTGTCTTCAGATATCGGATGCGGCCAATCGAGTGCTTATTGAGCTCCGTGATTGGCTGGCCGCCAATCGGCAGCGGGCGTCCGGGATCGAATCGTTCGAGCTTACAGAGCCAGTGGGAGCGGTGGAAATAGACGAGTCGACCCAAAGCGGCAAATCTGAAGGGCGTGAATCCGGAGGGAGGTTGGTCGTTCATTTCCTCGTCAAGATGGGTAGGGCGCCGGGCCGTCGCGATTTCGGAGAGCTCATACGAAAGGTCGGCCTGGCAGGGTTAGTCGTTACCGAGAGTGGGCCGACGTCCGCGCCGCGGGTCTCACGCCGACTGGGGGAGACCCAAACGAGACATCGGGTGGCGGGCTTTGACTTGGAGGCGAGTGTTCATGCGTTCTTCCAGGCAAATCGCTTCCTTCTGGACGCACTGGTTGGCGAGGTGGTGCCCGCCGACGAACCTGGTGGGCATGTTGGGCAGGGCGGGCGCGGCCTCGGTCGCGTCGTCGACCTGTACTGTGGCGGTGGGCTCTTTTGCTTGCCGTTGGCCGGCTTGGCGGACGCGGTGGTGGGCGTCGAAATCTCCCCGCCGGCGGTCGCCAACGCCCGGACCAACGCGAGCCGGGCCGGGATCGCCAACATCACGTTCCGAGAGGAGAGCTCTGCCGATTTTGCTGCCCGCGAAGGCTTCGAAGGGGTGGATCTCGTCGTCGCCGACCCGCCAAGAGGTGGTTTGGAACGCGGGGTGGTGGACGCCCTTTGCGATAAACCTCCCAAGGAGCTCCGCTACATCTCCTGTGACCCGGCGTCGTTGGGTCGCGATGCCGGCCGTTTGCGGCGAGGAGGTTTCGAATTGGCTCGTTTGGTCTTGCTCGACTTCTTTCCGAATACCCACCACATCGAATCGGTCGCGACCTTCCGCTCCCGGGAATAAGGGTTGCGAACCCCTCCCCGAGTTACACCGTCCGAGTTCTGTTTTGACCTGGCGGGCTGGAAGTCGCTAGTATGTTGCCCTCGCCGATTGGGAGAGGAGAGCATGATGCGCTTGCCTGTCGCCACTATCTTGGTCGTCCTTTTGTTCCTGCCCGCCGGGGCTGTGGCCGCCGAGGTGGTAATTTTCACGGACGGCACCCGGATGCAGGTCCAGAAGTACGAGATCAAGAAGAACGTTGTGGTCATCACCACGATGGACGGCAAGCTCCGATCGATACCGAGCAACTACATCAATCTCGACGCGACCAACCGCTTGAATGGACGGCAACCGGCGAGCCCTGCGAAGCAGCCTCCACCGCAGTCACCGGCCTCTCCTCTGCCAGGACCGAAACCCGCTCCGCCGCCCACGCCGGCCGCCGCCGAGTCCGCACCGACGCTCCCGGAACCTCCTTCGGCACCCCGACGGACCACTCCGAAGATTCCGGCCAGCGACGTGCCGTCTCCGGTTTGGACGAACGACGAACTGGGCGTGAGCCTCGTCGTTCCGTCGGCCGCCTGGCAGGTTCAAGACATGGTCGCTTCGTTCGACATCGCGGTGCAGTTGGAGAAAAGGGAGGGCGACGCCCGAGCGACGTTGGCGCTGATTCGAAGATCGATGCGCAGCTACAAGGATTTCCACAAAGTGATCGGAGAAGTCGAGAGCTCGGTAGCCGCCGCTCCCGGATTTCGCTTTCTGGGCTCGGGACCGTTGGACCTCGGACCCTACACGGCCTACGAGCTACGCTTCATCAAACAAGTTGCCGATTTACCCGTCTACAATCGCATCGTCGCCTACTATTCGAAGGACCTCGCCTACCTCCTGAGCTTGGCTTGCCCCGAGCCGAGACTGGGGGAGAATCAGGACGACTTCGATGGGCTGGCGCGCGGACTCGTCATCAAGAAGGCCCGCGGAGAGCTTACCCCCAAGGGAAAACCCAAGAACTAACACTCGGCGGACAAGCCCCATCGGTGGTAGCCCAATGAGGGCCCCCGCTGTTGCGCTTGCTGCAGTCTTCGTCGTCGGGATGGTCTCGAGGATCGCGCCTCCACTCGAGGGTACGGTGGCGCTCGCGATCTCGTGTCTTGCCGGCGCCGTCTCGACCTGCCGTGGTGGAAGAAGACTGGCCGCAACCGTTCTCCTGCTTTCAAGCTACTTCTTCTTGGGTACGTCCTCGCGCCTGCTGGCCGAGCAAATCCTCGAGCGCCAGCCATTGCTGCGGCTATATGATGCTCTCGGCGAAGTTGGGTTCGAAGAACCCTTTCACCTGGAGGGCACTCTGAAGGCTGAGCCGGCCCTCCGGCCACGAGCGACCAAGCTTCTATTGAACGTGTGGCGCAGGTTGGAGTGGGCGGGGCGACCTGGTTCGAGGGGCTCGACGCCGGGGCGTGAGCCTAAATGTTCGGGGCGAGCCGGCGCTTCGACGATCCCTTTCGAGTCTCGCCGCGGGTGACGTGTCTCACTCTGGGCGACGCTACGCCGGCCCCGCGGGTTTCAGAATCCCGGAGGCTTCGACTTCCTCGCTTACCTGGCCCGCCGCGGAATCTCGATGTCCGGCTCCGTGAAAAGTTCGCTCTTAGTGGAACGGGGTGCGCCCGCCTTCAGTGCGTCGCCCGGAAAGCTCGGTTCGCGGGCTCGCGGGTTTGTTCGCCGCCGAATACGCGAGGCCTTCCGCCGCATCGGTGTCGGAGACGAAGTTCCTGGCGTCGCCATCGCCTTATTGATCGGCGATCGTTCCCTCATACCTTCGTGGGCGGAAAGGCTCTATCAGGAATCGGGAACGTTCCACGTGATCGTCATCAGTGGAGCGCACGTCGCGCTCCTTGCATGGGTCCTCTATAAGGTGCTCCGATGGACAGGAAGCGATCAGACACCCGCGCTTTTTGTACTTTTGATTGCGCTTCCGCTCTACGCGGTTCTATGTGGTGGTCGCCCCTCGGTCGTACGCGCGGTGACCATGAGCTGTGCGATCGTCGGTGCCAAGCTTCTGAGTCTCGAAGTGCCCGCCCTTAACGGACTGGCGGCTTCCGCACTCTTGCTTCTCGCTTTTCGGCCGTTGGACATCTACGATCCCGGATTCCAACTCTCTTTCGCGGCCACCGTTGCGATCATCGGTCTAGGTGTGCCCCTGGGGATATCCGTGTCGCATTACTTGGGTCGTTTCTCGGGTCGGGGGCTCAGTATGCTCGGGCGCGCGATTGCCATATCTATCGCCGCGCAGGCAGCCGTCCTTCCGATCGTGGTTTGGTATTTTCAACGGTTAACGCCGGCCGCCGTACTCGGAGGTATCGTCGCCATGCCTCTGGCTGCCGGTTCGTTGGTGACTGCCGCGCTACTCTTGATCGTCGCACCGGTGGCTTGGATTGGGGAGGCCTTCGCTTGGTTGGTCTGGTTACAGGTCAAGGGACTCACGCTGTGCGGGCAGGTCGCGGTCGCTCTTCCTGGAGGATCGATGCGCGTGCCCGCGCCGGGCTGGTTGTGGTTTTGGGGCTATTTCACCATCTTCGGCGCGCTCTTCGTGACCCATGGCTGGCTACGGCGGCTATGCGGGATGCTCCTATGCATCATGGCTTTGACCTTGATGATCGAAGGCCGGGGTTCCCCGTCATCCATGCTTCGATTGACGGCCCTCGATGTGGGTCACGGCGATGCACTTTTGCTGGAGCTTCCCGATGGTAAACGGCTCCTCGTCGACGGCGGGGGATCATTCGATCCTTCCTTCGACATAGGGGAGAGAGTCATCGTTCCCGCATTACTTCGGCGCGGAGTGCGAAGCTTGCACGCCGTGGTTCTGACCCATTCGGACTTCAATCACCTCGGAGGTTTGCCGGCGGTGATCCGCGGTCTCAAGGTGAGGGAAATTTGGCAAGGTCCCCCCACTTGGGAGCTGCCTGCCTACCGGCAACTCCGACAGGGAGCCAGTACCCGCGGCGTGCAGGTCCGGCGATTTTGGGGCGGCGAGGAGTTTCAGCTCGGCGACGTCGGTTTCGAAGTGCTCGCTGCCGGTGCTTTGCGTAATCACGGGCGGAACAACAACTCGCTGGTGCTTCGAGTCCGCTATGGTAGATCTCGCCTCTTGTTGACTGGCGATGCCGAACGGTTGCTGGAGCACGAGCTCATCCACTCGGGCAAGCCCCTTCGAGCCGATGTGCTCAAGGTGGCGCATCACGGGAGCCGGAGCTCTACCGGAGCGGCCTTTCTCGAGGCGGTCAGGCCGCGGCTCGCAGTGATTTCTAGTGGGAGTTTACACCTTCCCTCGGCGCGGGTGTTACATCGCCTCCGCGCGCGGGGTATCACGTACTTGAGGACCGACGTGGATGGCGCGGTGAGTATCGGACTCGATCAACGGGGTGGATTGGAGCTACAAACCTTCGGTAGTCGCCCCTGACTCAAGGCTGACTCAAGACATCTCTTTCTTCTTTTTTGCTTCCTGCCAGAGGGTTTCCATCTCATCCAAGCTCGATTCCGAAGGCGATCTCCCGTCCGCTTCGAGACTTTCTTCGATATGCCTAAAGCGTGTCTCGAACTTCTGGTTCGCCCCTTTCAAGGCGAGCTCTGGGTCGATCCCTAGATGGCGGGAGATGTTGGCAAGAACGAACAGAAGATCGCCAAGCTCTTCGGCCACCGCTTCGGTGCTTCCCGATTGTCGAGCCGCATCGAGCTCACGGAGCTCTTCGTACAGCTTGTCGAATATCTGTTCTACCGAAGTCCAATCGAACCCCACGCGGGCGGCTCGGGCCGAAAGCTTCTCTGCCCGTGCCAGGGCTGGTAGCGCGCGAGGGACCTTCCCCAACAAAGCGCCCGGAACGGGAGGACCCGACTCCTTCTCGGTATCCTTGATCTCCTCCCACCTAGCGAGCGCCTCGCCCGCGCTGCCGGCGGTCTGGTCGCCAAAAACGTGCGGGTGTCGGCGTACCATCTTGGCTTCCAAGCCCTCGAGCACATCATTCGAAGTGAAGAGGCCTTTCTCGGTACAGATCTGGGAGACGAAAAGCACTTCGAGGAGCAGATCTCCCGTCTCCTCCCTAATCGCCTCACCTTCATCCTGCTCGATGGCATCGACGAGCTCGTAGGCTTCTTCCAGGATGAATCGGCGGAGCGAGTAGAGAGTCTGCTTCCGATCCCAGGGGCATCCTTCTGGGCCGCGCAAGCGAGCCATCAATGCCACCATTCTTTCCCAGCGTTCACCGGGCTCCATCGGTCCTCCCCAGATTCGATCCTTTGAGCTCCCGTTAAGGCGGCGCAATTATAAAGCATTATCTCAGCGCAAGATACAGGCATAGTTCGGTTGATCCCGGTGTTTCTTTGTGTTAATATGACCGCTCTTGACCGCTCTCAACCGGGGTGTCTGACTCCGCCGAACTACCAGCCTAGGGCCTCCGTTGAACCTGCAGCCCTCGCGAACCAGGCGGTCAAACGGTCAGGCGAAACGGGATCGATGAATCAGTCAGAAGACGAGACCAAGGGCTTCAAGGTAACGGACCGCAGGAAGTTTACTTCCGAGGGCGAGCCCCGGAACGATGAGGAAGCTTCTAACACCTCGAAGGCCTCGGTAGAAAACACCCGAGTCGAGAAGGCACCCGAAGCGGCATCATCTCCTCCCGTCTCTAAAGATGGTACAGCCGCTCCGCCATCGCGACCGGTTCGCGCCCATCACGAAGGGTCGCAGGCCCCGCCCGCCCGAGACGTCCAGACTGCGACGTCAGGAGCTCCTCAGGATCTGGGTTTCTTGGACCTCGTCAGCATGCTGGCCACAAACGCTTTGGTGCAACTCGGCGACGTGCCGGATCCCGGTTCGGGCGAGAAAGTGGAGAACCTGCGCGCCGGCCAGGACATGATCTCTTTCCTCGACATGTTGCAGAAGAAGACCGAGGGCAATCTCGATAAGAACGAGGAGGAAGCGCTCGAACAGATTCTGTACGATCTGCGGATGCGGTTTATGGCGAAGGCCAATATCCTGAAGCTCTGATGCAGGGCACCGAGGCCCCCGTGCCCCCCTCTCTAAAACCCTATTAAAGTGCCAAGGTCGTCAAGGTTGGTAAGGTTGGGCAGGTTGTCAGGCGCGTCGAGCAACCTTCTTGCGTCTGGCCTCACCCTGCTGTTGGCGGTGACTTTCGACGGGCTCGCGGGAACGGTGTACGCCGCAACCTCACAGGACGGGGAGGGCGTTGCTGATGAAGGAGTGATTCTTGGCGATCTTAGCGGCAGCTTCGATCAACTCTGGAGACGGTATCAGGAGGCCGAAGCGACGGGGCAAAACGAGCTGCGTCTCAGGATCTTGGTGGAAATCCGTCGTCTCCGCGTAGAGCGAAACGCGTTTCATCTGCACGACATCGCTATGGCACTCGTGCTCCAGGGCAGCGCTCATTTGGAGCAAGGAAATCTCGCTGCAGCCAAGACGACCTTCGACACCGCCAACGAACTAGACCCCTCGTTGTCCACGCCCCTGTTGGGACTTGCCCAGGTTGCGCGCCGGTCCGGAGGCTTTTGGCTGCCGACCTACATTGGGTACGTGGTCAATGGTTACCTCGCTTCGTTTCGCTCCTTGTGGGGCGGCTATTATGCGCGCGCCAATTTTCTGATTGTCGCGACGCTGTCGGTGTTGTTGGGTCTATTCTTGTTCGCGGGGATGATGCTCTACCGCTACGCGGCCTTGCTCGATCATGACTTTGCAGAGCGTTTCGCGAACAAACTGGGACGGCGTGGGGTGTCGGCCTTGACGCTTTTGGTCTTGTTTTTGCCGGTCATCTTGACGATCGGCTTCGCGTGGCTCATCCCATACTGGTTGGCACTGACCTTCATCCACCAGACGCGACGAGAGAAGGCATTGAGCGCAGTGTCTCTATTGTGTTTCCTTTTGTTGGGCCCGCTGATCGAATTTCATAACCAGTGGTCTCGTACCATCATCAACCCGGCGTTTCGGGTTGCGTTGTCCTCGGATGCCGGCACGTTCGAGGCCACCGATGTGTTCGAGCTTCAGTCTGCGCTCGATGGTAGCCCCGATGACCGCGACCTCAAACTCCTCCTGGCCATCCTATACAAGGACCTCGGAGAGTATGAACTTTCTGCGTCCGTGTATCGGGAAATGTTGGACTTCGATGTGACCGATCTCGCGGCGCAAACCAATCTGGGTAACATCTACTTTGCGCAGCGTGATTGGGAGGGTGCGATATTTCAGTACACCAATGCCATCTCCGACCACCCCGACTCTGCCGTGACGTACTACAACAAGAGCCTTGCACACGGCGAAAGCTTTCGGTTCAGCGAGCGGGAGGCGGCCCGCGACCAAGCGGAGAACTTGGATGCTCTGGCGGTCGCCGCCTTCGAGCAACGCACGGGAGGGCTTCGGGCGGTGGCCGACGTTCAGCTGGCGCCCGACTATATTCTCGCCAAGTTCTTCGGTTTGGAAGAAGGTGTGCATCCCAACCCTCCGCAGTCGGTACGGGGTACGGTTCTCTCGAGCCCCCGCGTGACTGGCTTCGCGGTGGGAGTCATTCTGTTTGCAGTGCTCGCCCTTATTCTCGAGGTGGCCTCTAGCGATCGCCGGAACACGCAACGGTGCGGAAAATGTGGCGGACCCTTTTGTGGACGCTGTCAGATTGGCACGGGCCGTCGAGGCCTTTGCACACAGTGCTACCACCTGTTCATCGTCAAAGACGGTGTATCCACTAGTGCCCGTAACCAAAAACTGGGCCAAGTGAATCGTTACGTGGGGAACCACCGACTCGTTTTCCGCATCCTATCAGTGGTGACGCCGGGGGCCGGCCACGTTGCCGAAGACACGCCGTTGCTCGGTTTTCCGCTTCTAATGTTCTGGACTCTCGGCGCGGTTTTGCTGGTGCTGGGAGGCGGCCTCTACCCGAGCGTGGACCTGGCACTGGGACTTGGCAGCTCGCTCATGACGTACTTGGTGGTCGCGGTGATGCTCCTTCTGGTTGTTGTGGCCAATACCGTGGCCCAACCCCGGATCGGGGCGTGAGGGAAAAGTGGCTCTAAGGGGAACGTTAAAGGATTTCGCGCTGCCGGACATCTTTCAGCTCATTGGCACGCAGCGCAAGACGGGTATGCTCACTCTCGAGAGCGAGAGAGAGACGGTCATCGTCGTGTTCGAGGACGGCCGAGTCGTGCACGCCGACTCCACCGTTCGCAGGCTCGACGATTTGCTGGGCAATGTCCTGGTGCGTCAAAACAAGCTCCGGAAAGAAGATCTGGATCAGGCCCTCGCGAGGCAAAAAGTGTCCATGCAGCGACTGGGCTACGTCCTTACCAATCAAGGCTTCATCGAGTCGAAGGACTTGAAGGAAGCCCTTTCCGAGCAAGTACAGCAGATAGTGTTCCGCATTTTTAGATGGCGTGATGGGACCTACAACTTCGACCCGTCCACGGAAGTCGACTACGACCGCGAAAACGTGATCCCAGTAACCGCCGATCACATCTTGATGGAGGGAATCCGTCGCGTCGACGAATGGCCGATCATCGAGAAGCGCATCCCGTCTTTGGAGATGTCGTTTCGCCAGTTGGTACCGAAAGACAAGATTCGGGTGCGTCAAGGGGGGGACGAAGACAAACCTGTGCTGGGTGGGCTCGGGGCAGATTCTTCGCCAAACGAGCCGACCAACGCGTCCGGCGATCTCATTCTCAACGAAATCGAAGCCAAGATTTACCTTCTCGTGGATCCGAAAAATTCCATCGAGGCCATCGTCGACATGACCGGCATGAGTGATTTCGATGTGTGTCGGATTTTGTTCGACTTCCTCGATCGAAAGCTCGTTGCTCCTGCCGAGCAGCGCGCTCCCATGGAACGGATGGCTCCTCTCGAGTCGGCGACCGACGCCGGCCTGACCGTTGCCGGGGCAAAAGGGACATTTCTTCTCGCCGTGGTCGTGCTGATGATTTTGGCCGGTTTGGTCCTGTCCGGTTTGGCCCCGTTTCGGGTTCCGGGTAAGGCAGGGGTCTTCAGTGTTGGCGGCCGGGAGCTGAGGCGGGGAGTCGGCCTTGCCCGCCTGCAGAAGGTGGACGTTGCGCTGCGCGCCTTTTTTCTCGCCTACGGAGCCCGTCCGGATTCGCTCGGAGGGCTCGTCAGCGAGAGATTAGTCGATGCCGAGGACTTGCGCGACGCTTACCGTGTGCCGTTCGTTTACGAGCGACGGGCAAACAGTGTGACGCTCTTTGCGGTCAGTGAAACCGGCGAGCCCTACCTGACGTACGTTCAAGAGCTCCAACCCCATAGCGTCGATTCTCTCCCGCAGTGAGTCTTTCGGCGACTCGATGAACGTCAGCTTCTATCCAGAGGTGGATCTCGCCTCCGATGCGCGACCCGCCATCACGCTGGGTAACTTCGATGGAGTGCACCTCGGTCACCAGCGCATCATGAAGCTTCTCGTCGAGCGAGGCGATAAACTCTCGGTTCCTACCGTAGCCGTAACCTTTGAGCCGCACCCCATCAGCGTGTTGCGCCCCGATATGGCGCCCAAGCGTATTCTCACCCCGGAACAAAAACGCGAGCTGCTGGAAGAGACCGGCATCGATCTGCTCTTGATCATCGAGTTCACACTCGAGTTGTCGCACCAGGAGCCAGAGGCTTTCGTCAGGGACGTTCTCTACGAGAAGCTTCACGCCTCGGAGCTAGTCTTGGGGATGAACTTCCGTTTCGGCCGAGGTAGGGCCGGCAGTCTCGAGACGCTCCGTTCCTCCGGCGGGACGTTCGACTTCGAGGTTCGGCGGGTCGAGCCGGCGCTAAGCGGCGACGAGATTATCAGCAGTTCGCGCATCCGACGCGCATTGGCGGACGGGGCAGTGACCGCCGCCTCCGCCATGTTGGGGCGCCCCTACTTCGTGGACGGCAAGGTGGTGAAAGGGGACGGGCGAGGCAAGGGCCTTGGGTTCCCCACGGCGAACCTGGCGCTGGTGGGTGATCTGCTCGTGGCGGACGGCGTCTACGCGACCAGCGCGAGGCTCGGGGGACGGGTTCACCGGGGCATGTCTCACGTGGGCCGACGGCCCACGTTCGGTATCGAGACACGAACGGTCGAGACGCATCTCTTCGACTTCTCGGAGGAAGTCTACGATGCGCCGATCCGACTTTTTCTTCACGAGCGACTGCGGCCGACGGTCGCCTTCGACGGGCCCGACGCTCTCAAACGGCAACTGGCCCAGGATCAAGAAGATGCCGGTGCCTTCTTCCGTGGCCCCGGTCGCGACCTTGTGTTATAAAACGGAAGTCGACCCTTCGGGGAAACAGAATTCTGGGGTGGGGGAGCTGGTGCCTGATTTGATGATGGAAAGCCAAGAGCGGGGAGAAGTGGTGGTGATCTACCCGCGCGGTTTCATCAACGCACACACGGTACGCGAATTCGAGCAGGAGCTCGAGCGGTCCGTGGAATCCGGTCGCACGCAGATCGTGATCAACGGTTCGGGTCTCTCTTACATTGCCAGCGCTGGTTTGGGCGTGATCATGGGGCATATCGAGGAGGTACGCTCTAGGGGGGCGACATCCGACTCACGGATCTCAACGAGACGGTCCTGAACATCTTCGAAGTCTTGGGATTCAATCACCTCTGTAGGGTCTTCGATTCCGAGGCCGAGGCTGTCGCGAAGCTATACTGGTTCGAGCACCCCTGACAAGTAGTCGAACTCTACGAATACCGATGTCCAACGCACAGAAACCAGCCGAGAACGAACACGGAGCGTCGTCGCCCAACAGCCGTTCGATGCTGGAGGTGCGGTTTCCCAGCGATACCCGTTACCTGCACATGGTGCGAGAGCTCGCGCGGCGACTCGCCGAGTCCACGGGTTTCGATGAGGCCGAGGCTGAGAAGATCGCCATGGCGGTGGAGGAAGCAACCACCAACGTTTTGGAACACGCCTACCGCGGAGAGGAAGGGCGTGAGATCGAGATGCATTTCGACCCCGAGGGCGAGAGCTTGGATATCCAGATCCTTCACGACGGCGAACCGCTCGATGAGGTCCCGATGCCCGAGTTCGATCTCGACAAGTTGGTTGCCGAGCACCGAACCGGCGGCCTAGGTCTCTACATCATGAGGCAAATGATGGATGATTTGCGTTTCGGCAAGGCCGGTTCGGGCAAGAACATGTGTGTCATGGTCCGCTACAAACAACGCAAGACCAAAGGTGAATAGCAGGGGGCCTTCGCCGGTCCGATCGCGTCCTGCCAACTCGCAATGTCGGACGAACTCGCCCCCTTATCCTTCCGCTACCAAAAGGCACTAGCTCCCCTTACCGGGCTTTCCGAGGATGCGAGCGTCGGGAAGAGACTGTCCGAGCTTCTTACCCTTCTCGACTTCAGCACCACTCTGAATCGTTCTCTCGAGCTCTCTGAGATTTTGGACCTTGTCCTTCTCGTTGCCATTGGCGAGACCCAAGCGTCCTGGGCTTGCATTGCGTTAAGGGGAGACGATGGTCTCTTTCGTTTCATGGCACGGCGAGGAGCCTCCGCACCCCAAAAGGACGCTCCCGGTTTTGCGGCCGAAGGAGCGGAAGGGCTCGAGCGCTCCGCAAGACCGGATGACCCGACGCTCGCACCGGATTGCGTCGAACTGATCCGTTTACTAAAGGCAGACCTCGTCACCCCTCTCAGAAAAGGCGCCCGACTCACCGGACTTCTCGTTCTGGGGAAGCGACCGGGAGGCTACGGGCCGGGCGAGCGATCTTTCTTGGAAGCGCTTTCGATTTCGGCCGCGGCGAGTATAGATAACGGTCGCGTCTACGAAGAGCTACAACACCTCAACCAGAAGTTGACGCTCAAGATTTATCAACTCGACTCCCTGTTCGACATCACGCGGGAGCTCCTCGTTGCGGTGGACGCGACGCGGGTTCGGGAAGTGCTGATGGCCAGTGCCATGGGCCAGCCACTCGCCACTCGCTGTGCTTTGGTAGGCTCGAAACGAGTGGACGTGAGAGGTGTCAAGCTCGACCCCGGCGCAACTCGACCTTCTTCGATCGGAGACGCCGAGGCTGAATGCGAAGGACCGAGGAGTGGTGAGAGTCGATGACCTCGAGTCGGGAAAGCTCCGCGACTTGCTGGTGACCCATGGTTTCGAAGTCGTCCTGCCCCTTCGTTCTGGAGGCGACGCCCATGGAGTACTTCTGGTAGGGCGCAAGGCGAATGGCCAGCCAATCGGCGATGACGATGTGGATTTTCTTCGCTCGCTTACCGCACAGGGCGCAGCGGCTCTCGATCGTCAGAGGCTTACCCGCGAATGGGTCGAGAAACAGAAGTTGGAAAAGGAGCTGGCGATCGCCGACGTTTCCGGAAAGGGTACCGGACCGGCGCTCCTAATGGCTTCGGTACAGGCCTCGCTGAGAACGCTCTCGAGTCTAGGCGACTTGCCCCTCGATGTACTCTTCTCGCGATTGAATGAAATCGTCTTCCGCACGACCGAGCTCAACAAATACGTGACCGTCTTTTACGCCTTACTGGATCCGGCGAATGGAAAGTTCACCTACGTGAATGCCGGTCACGTCTATCCTTTGTTGTTGCGTGGGGGCGGAGACGTGGAGTCATTGAGCCGGGGCAGCCAGGTGGTCGGGCTTCTTCCCGAGGTCCATGTGGAAGTCGGCCGCAGCCAACTCGACCCCGGAGATCTGCTCGTACTCTATACCGATGGATTGTCCGAGACCCGCAGTCCTGACGGCGAGGAGTTCGAGGAGGGGGGCCGGATTGTGGAAACGGCCCTAGCAGTGGCGAATCTTCCCGCTCAAGAAATCGTCGGGCGGTTGGTCGGCGCCCCCGTGCTTTTGCCGCGGGAGCAGGGCTCGGCGACGATCTGACATTGGTCGTGGTCAAGAGGCTTTAGACATGGGTAACCCGCTCAAGCTCACGAATACTCTCGGTGGGGCGAAAGAGGCTTTCGAGCCTCTCGAGCCTGGTCATGTCCGCATGTACACCTGCGGTTTGACGGTCTACAACCGAGGACACATCGGTAACTTCAAGACTTTCGTCGCTCAGGACATCCTGCGGCGTTACCTGAAGTACAAGGGATTTCGCGTGACACAGGTTGTGAACTTCACCGACGTTGACGACAAAACGATTGCCGGCGCGCTCGAGGAAGGGTCGCCGCTGAGAGAATACACCGACAAGTTCATCGAGTATTTCTACGAAGACGCCGATACGTTGAACATCGAAAGAGCGGAGCATTATCCTCGTGCTACCGATCCGGAATACCTCGACGCGATGGTCGATCTGGTCAAGAGACTCAAGGAGCGAGGCCATACGTACGAGAGGGACGGCTCGATCTATTTTCGTATTTCGACACTCCCCGAATACGGAAAACTCTCGCGGATCGACGTCGAGGGTATGCAGTCGGGAGCCGGGGACGGTGACGATTATGGCAAAGAGAATGCCCGGGATTTTGTCTTGTGGAAGAGCCCGAAGGAGAACGAGCCGTCCTGGGATACCGACATCGGGCCCGGTCGCCCCGGCTGGCACCTCGAATGCTCCGCGATGAGCATGAAGCTGCTCGGTGAGAGTTTTGATATTCACGGCGGCGGAGTCGATCTCATTTTTCCCCACCACGAGAACGAGATCGCCCAAAGTGAAGGGGCGACCGGGAAGCCCTTCGTCCGTTTTTGGATCCACGCCGAATTCTTGCTCGTCGAGGGCGAGAAGATGGCCAAATCCAAGGGGAATCAGTTCACCGTCCGCGACCTCGTGAAAGAAGGATTCTCGCCCGCCGGCATCCGCTACCTTCTACTCTCCGCCCATTACCGCAAGCAGTTGAACTTCAGCCGCGAGGGCATCCGACAGGCGGAACAGGCTATCCGCCGAGTCGACGATCTGTTGGAGAGGCTCGGGGAGGTTCAAGCGGACGGTCCTCTTTCAGAAAGCGTCCAGGATATGACCCGCCGTGCCCGCGAGGCTTTCGAGCAGGCCATGGATGACGACCTCAATACGCCGGCCGCGCTTGGCGCACTTTTCGACCTGGTGAGGGAGGCGAATCGGGCTCTTTCTTCGTCTTCTCTTACCAAGGAGGATGCTGGCGAGATTGCGGGGACAGTCGAGCGGCTGAACACCGTCTTCGGTGTCTTCAGACAAACCGAGGCGGTGATGCTGGATGCCGACGTCGAGAAGCTGATCACCGAGAGGCGTGAGGCTAGGGCCCGGCGTGACTTCGTTCGTTCGGACGCGATCCGTGACGAGCTCGATGGCAAGGGGATCGTGCTCGAGGATACACCCGCCGGTACTCGCTGGCGCAGGAAGTGAACGAGGGACCTCGTGCGTGGTGGGATAAGTTCCGCCGATTTCTGGTCGGACACGCCGCTAATTCCCTTGATAGTTTGTCGCTCGGTCGCCGCGGCGAAGACCTCGCCGTCCGAGCGCTGAAGAAGGAGGACTACCGCATCCTTGCTAGATGAGAACGAAGCCGGCTGGGGGAGATCGACATCGTTGCTCGTCACGGCGAAGTACTCGTTTTCGTCGAGGTCAAAACACGCCGCGGCAGCCGCTTCGGGACGCCGATAGAAGCGGTTGACCGTCAAAAACAAAGAAAGCTCACCCGGCTGGCGCTCGCCTACGCCGCCCGGCGGGGATGGAGTGAGTCGCCCATTCGATTCGACGTGGTGGGTATCGAGTTCCCAGACGATCGACGGCCGGTAGTCAGAATCTACCAAGACGCTTTTGACGGACAGGCCTAGTCGAGGGGGTCATTCTTGTCCGAGCTTCGAAAAGATCCGATTGCCGGCAACTGGGTTCTCATCGCACCCGAGCGAGCGGGTCGCCCTACGGATTTCGCCAAACGGACCGCCGAGGTCGTCGGCCGTTCTGATTCGTGCCCCTTTTGTCCGGGCAACGAGGCGATGACCCCTCCTGCGGTGCTGACCGTTCCCCAGAGCAACGATCCAGATAGACCAGGGTGGGAGGTCCGAGTGTTTCCAAACAAGTTTCCCGCTCTCGACGAGGGGCACAACGTCGGCTAGCAAGGTGCCGCCCTTTCGGTGCTTTTTGAACGGCTCGATGGTGTCGGTGTGCACGAAGTCATCGTCGAGACTCCGGACCACGGCGCGACGCTGGCATCGCTTTCCCTAGATTCCATAGAAAACGTCTTGCGAGTGTATCAGTCGCGAATCCGTGAGCTCGCGAAGGATCCACAGATTCGACACATCGTGATCTTCAGGAACCACGGTCCCGAAGCGGGTGCTACGCTCGATCACGGACACTCCCAGCTCCTCGCGCTACCCATCGTCCCGGCGCGGGTTCGAGAAGAAGTCGAAGGGGCTCGGGCGCATTTCTCCAGCAAATCACGCTGCATCTATTGCGACATCGCCCACCAGGAAGAACGCGATGGGGAGCGCCTCATTCTCAAGAATGAGTATTTCATTGCGGTGGCTCCTTACGCTTCTAGGTTTTCTTTCGAGTGCTGGTTGCTACCGCGACGACACAACGCCCGTTTCTAAGACATGTCGGAGACCGAGTGCGGCAGCCTAGCCGGAGCCCTTAGGTCGACTCTGACAGCCCTCGACGAGGTGCTGGGCCGGCCCCCCTACAACCTGATCCTCCACAGCGCACCCTGCCGCGAGGGATCGGACGAGTCTTATCACTGGCACATTGAGATCATGCCTATCCTCACGAGAGTGGCCGGATTCGAGTGGGGAACCGGTATCTACATCAACCCCACGCCCCCCGAGGAGGCTGCCCAAACCCTCCGGGATTCCATTTCCCTCTCCCCTTCCGCCTCCGCTGAAGCTTCGGCGGACCCGTCGTAGTCAATGGAACAAAAGCGGACGGAGGCGGGTTGGGGAGGAAGTAGCGTGAGGGCCGCCAAAACCCCCAGTTTGACAGCTTCCCCGGCGTTACCTATTATCGTCAAGGCCGGCGGGAATAACTCAGTGGTAGAGTGCAACCTTGCCAAGGTTGAAGTCGCGGGTTCGAATCCCGTTTCCCGCTCCATGAATACTTGAGAAGTGCCGCTCGGATGGCGCTGAAAAGAGCCGAGCGGGGAGGCAGGCAGCCTTATTTTTTTGTGAACGGGCGGCGTAGCCAAGTGGCTAAGGCAGAGGTCTGCAAAACCTTTATTCAGCGGTTCGAATCCGCTCGCCGCCTCCAGCCCTCATAACCTTCCCCTCCGAGCGTCGGTTCCCATGGGGCAACCGATTGTCGGAAAAGAGCAAGCCAAAACGTACCGTGCTGTACAGCGCGAATTTCGTGTTCATCTGTCCTAATTGCCATTGGGAACAGCTTCACACGGTGGGTCGAACGAGTTCGATCTATTACTGTCGTTCCTGCGAAAAGAACTTCAACATCGAGGTTTCCATACGCATCAGCGACCCCGACGGTAAGGCGGCCGACTCGGCCTAGATCGTCTGCCAAAAACTTGTCGGGGGGTGTGATGTCGCAACGTTTCGGCCAACTCGAGGATCGCCGCCAATTTCTGCGGTTCATGGCGGCGAGCCCTCTCCTCGTTCACGGTGCTCCCGGCTGGTTTCAGCTAGGTGCTGACGGTGAGGTAATTACTGATCCCAAGGGATGCCCTGAATGTCTTCGACTTTCGCGAAGTCGCCGAGAAGATCCTACCTCCCGCCCACTATGGTTACCTGGCCACCGGTGTAGACGACGATAGGACACTTCGCGCAAATCGCGAAGGCTTCCAGAAGTTTCAGCTCAGGGTGCGACGCCTCATCGACGTGAGCCGGATCGACACGTCGGTCGAGCTCCTGGGAACGCGCTGGGAGACGCCGATCATTTTGGCACCGACCTCCAGCCAAAAGGCGTTTCATCCCGATGGTGAGCTAGCCGTGGCCCGGGCGGCGCGCACAAAGAAACATCTTCAGGTTTTCTCGACCGTCGCCACATCCTCGGTGGAAGAGGTCACGGAAGCGACCGGCGCCCCCGTTTGGTTTCAGCTTTATCCGACCAACGAGTGGAGTATCACCCAGCGTCTCCTTACAAGAGCCGAGGCGGCGGGGTGCCCGGTCGTGGCTCTGACCATCGATGGCCAGGGCGGCGGCAACCGAGAAACCGCGCAACGCTTCGCGAGGCGCGACGACCGCAACTGCGAAACCTGTCACGACTGGAGCTCCTGGGTCGGCCTGGTGAAGCGAAGGCCCATGTTCGACGGTATCGACGTTTCACGGGTGATTGACGAGATCCCGCTGGACATGGACTGGGACTACATCGAGCGGCTCAAGGACGCGACAACGATGAAGCTCTTCCTCAAGGGCATCGTAACCCGCGAGGACGCCGAGCTTTCAGTGGAGCACGGTGTGGATGGCATCATCGTGTCGAACCACGGCGGCCGCAACGAAGCCAGCGACCGATCGACCATCGAGTGTCTACCCGAAATCGTCGAGGCCGTGTCCGGACGGATCCCGGTCATTGTCGATGGCGGGTTCCGCCGGGGTACCGACATCTTCAAAGCCTTGGCGCTAGGTGCGAACGCCGTCGCCATCGGAAGACCCTATCTCTGGGGCCTCAGTGCCTTTGGTCAGGAGGGCGTGGAAGCGGTCTTGGAAATCTTACGCCGCGAGCTCGAGGGGGATCATGCGGCAAGCGGGAACGACCTCGCTCGCGAAAATCTCACGTGCCCACATTGTGGATGGTCGTTCATAAAGGCTCCTGACCGTCATCCGGGCTCCAGTTCCGATGTTCTGGTGGGCCTCGCCTATGGCACAATGCCAACTTCCTACGGTCTTGCCGGGGTGGCGGAATGGCAGACGCGGGGGACTTAAAATCCCCTGAGGTGACCCCTCGTGCGGGTTCGAGTCCCGCCCCCGGCACCAGGCGAGTCAACCACTTAAAATACAAACACGCTGCGACAAGATCGCCGTAAAATGCCTCGACTATCCCCGTGCTGTCCCCGTTCTCAATTTGAGGACACCTTAAATCTCCAGCCTCCTTGATGACGGTCACGAGCACCGTCGACGTGTGAAGTGGGGGTAAGGGTACGGAGATGAAAGCTGTAACTGAGCAACCGGGAGCATAGTTGACAGAATAACACCGAGGAAAGAATAGGAGTGATGCGAATCTCGTCAACCCGTCGTACAATAGATGTCACGGACTACTCCCCCAGCCTTGTAGAGCGAGAGTGCACCTCGGGTGCGATCCAGCGCTCCTTATGAGTACAAAGGTCCACAAACTCGTCTGGCTCGGCGGCATAGCCCTAGGAGCCGCCCTCTTGGGCCTGATCTTGTCCCCGTTCCTGGAGACTCCTCACTGCGTCATCGAAGGAACGGTCATCGCAACGCCACATGGGCCGCGCCGTATAGAGGATATCGAACCGGGCGATGAAGTCCTGTCGAAGACCGCAACCGGGGAGATCGTTCCAAGCCATGTGACGGCGAAACATTCCTATTCCGAGGCGGGCTTCCTGCAATTCACTTTCGCCGATGGACGGAGCTTGGGAGTCACGTCGTCCCACCCGCTTCGAACAGCCCTCGACTGGCGTGTGGCGGGCAGAGTCTGGCCCGGCGACATCGTCGAGCTTCATCAAGGGGCCACGAGGGTCAGCGAACGGGTCGAAGTTCACTCTCCCGTAAGGGTCCACGACCTGACCGTCTTGCCCCACCATAATTTCTTCGCCAACGGGGTGCTCGTTCACAACAAGAGACCGCCTGAAGTGCAGGAGCTTCAGCAGGCGGCGAGGTTTGCCATCGATGTTATCTCTAGGGATGTCTTCCAGGCATGGGAGTCATTGCCCCCTGAATTTCCGGCGATCACGACGCCGGAGATCGATCCTTCGGTTGGCAACCATGATCCCGATGTCCTCGAAATCGTCCGGACGCGACTCGATCCCGACGTGGATCCCGGTCCTCATGCCGTTGCCGCTTTCGACGGCCAAGATGTCGTCCTGGAGCACCCGGTGCCCGACCTTAAGTGCCGATGAGCTGGTCCTAATCTACAACGACGGCCTGAACGAGGCTCGCGGCTGGGTCCTTGGACGCGTGAGCAGAGTAGAGGACCGCGTCGTCAAGCTGGCGACCGACTCGATCCCTCCCGCCTATCAAAACCTCGATCGACTGTTCCCGTGGAAAGGCGCCCTGACACGAGTTTCTGTAGTCCGTTACTTCCTCAAGGAGTTCCTGTCAATCGGGTCTGACAGTCAGGAGAAAAAAGGGAAGGTCCTGATGCGCCTCGAAGACTTCTCCCGAGTGTACCCTGTGGGATATACAGACGATGTTCAGGTGGTGGGATATCTGGAAGATCTGCAGGTGGTGTATCTACTGGGGTTGGAGTCCATGAGAGAGGTCGATGATCCTCCACCTGTTGGCTATTCCGGTAACGGCCGAGACGGTTCTGCAGAGCGTCCGTATCACGGTGACCGGCCGAGCGAGGTCTTACATGGATGACAGATACATCCGCAAAACCTTCGCCACCTCAGTGGCTCTGCCGAGCCTCCTAACGCCTGTTCATGAAGGACATCCGGAGTTGATTCGGTAGGTTGGAGATGTTTGCGGGAGCGGCGCTCCCGAAACGGTAGTCGGCTCATGTCGTTTGCCTTCAATTTGCCTTGAACTATGAGGCCCTATCGTTGCTATCGTGCACAAAGGACAGCTCGTCACCCAAAGTAAATGCCTCGATCGAGTCATCTTGTGCAGATAGCGACCGATAGTGCCTACCCGTCGGACGGACTTAAAATCCCCTGAGGTGACCCCTCGTGCGGGTTCGAATCCCGCCCCCGGCACCAGGATCAACGCGATTTCCGTGTGAGCGGCGGATGGGCACGCTTACCCGGACGCGCTGCTACGCACCCAGGGGACCGGTTCAGGCTGAAGCTGCCAGATTCTCGCGCAGGACGCGTGGGTGCCGAGCTGCAATGCGCAGCAGAGCTAGGGCCGGCCCCTCGGGACTTCGGCGACCTTGCTCCCAGTTGCGCAACGTGTGAACACTGATGCCCAAAGCATCCGCGAACTCCTGCTGTGTTAGACCAGTAAACCGTCTAAGGGAGACGATGTCCTTGCCCGGATCAATCTGGCCGCGTATGATGCGTTCACGTTGCTTCCGCGGGATGGCACGTGCGAAATCCTCGTCGTTCAACTTGCGAATGTCGTCACTCATTGGCGCCCCCATAGTATTGGCGGAAAAGTTGGATTTCCTTTTTCGTGGCTTTTCTCGCGCTCACTATGCGAATGACGTCGTCTCCGCGCTCCGTGCAAACCACGACAACGACTCCAGCGCGGATCGGACCGATCGCAATGAAGCGATCCTCTTCGTCTGAATGTTCTTCGTCGTAGATCTCCAAGAAGTCTGTGTCGCTCGTGAATAGCTCCTTGACCTCTTCGAAGGAGATACCATGTCGTTCTCGATTGACTCTGTCCTTGTTCGGATTCCATTTCGAACAACATCACGCCCATCTATTATAAGCCATTGACTTAGTAAGTCAATGGCCGACACCCTCAACTCGTAAGGAATAGGTTTCGCTCCGCGGTTCGACTGCGAGCTGCGGCCTGGCAGGCGAGTCCCGCTCCCGGCACCAGGCATGCTGAGCCCTCTCTTTGGTCCAAGGCGCAAAGACTTGTGTTCAAGGTCGTCATGCGGGCCTCTCTTCTTGGTATTACCTACGCATTGATTGCGGTTTGCTTTTTCGATCTCGATTTACTACAATGCGTAGTACATGGGACGAGGAACCAAGAAGAGGGACTTTGCGGACCTGACCTATCGGCCTGGAAAGAGCGGCGTGACTAAGCTCCTCGGGGACTTGGAGGGTCGCATCATGGAGAAGATCTGGAAGAAGGAATCGGCCACGGTTCGGGAAATCCACCAGTCCCTAACTACTCAGCAGCGAGACTTGGCCTACACCACCGTCATGACGGTGATGAGTCGGTTGGCGGAAAAGGGTTACCTGCGGCGGAGCCCCGAGGGCAACGCCTTTCGCTACCACCCTACGTGCAGCCGCCAAGAGTTTCTCGCTCGCGCCAGTCTGGAGGTCTTTTCCGGTTTGGCCGAGGATCTCTCGGGCCCCGTGCTTTCCGCGTTCGTCGACCGTCTCGGTAATGCAGAGTCGAACCGACTGCGGGAGCTGGGTCAGCTCATCGAGGAGAAGCGTAAGAAGAAGCCCACGACCAAGTAGGCACCCATTAGGAGTGACGGTGATTGACTGGTTAGCCGAGCAGTACGTGCTTCTCCTGGCCAAGACCGCCTTTTTTCTCCAGAATCCCACCGCCTGCCAGTGGATAGAGTTCTTCCAGGTTGCTAGCGTCGGTCTCGGCCTCATATGGGCGACGCGAACCAGCTATTTCGCGTTTCGTGGATACCGAGTGTCGGAAAAAGGGAACTCCCATCCGACGAGCTCGATCGACGCCGTGAAGCTCGGTACAGCCTTCGCACTCGTTCGCGAAAAAATCGCGACGTTGGCGGGAGGGCGGTTCGCAAAGCGCGCCACCGATCGTTGGAGAATACGCATTCACCCAGGCCCGGGTGTGCTTCTCTGTAATGTCGGCTTCTTCCGACCTCGTATCCTGGTTTCCCGGAAAGCAATCGAGACGCTAGACACCATGGAGCTCTCAGCTGCCGTCGCTCACGAGCTCACGCATTCCCTCCGTCGGGGACAACCTGAAGCGCGCCGCGGTAGAAGTTCTCTGCTTCGTCACCCCTCTTGGGGTGTGGTGGGCGGAGTCGCTCCGGATGGCGGTGAGCCCCCCTGGGGACTTTCTGACGGCGCTCTTCGTCGGCCTCGGAGCGGGACTTGTTCTCCGAATGGCTCTCGTCCCGCTCGTCGCTTACCTGCAGGAGCGGCGTTTCCGATGAGTAGGCTGCGCTAGCCGTTGGCGATCGCCTCGTCGTCGCGTCGGCCCTCGTCGAGATCGCATTCGTGGCGTCGGCCGATTTCCCCGTGCCGGCACCCTACCCGGCAACCAGCTTCGCGTTCTATCACGCCCCCGGTTTCCACGCGTGTGCGCCGTCTCATGGGTGCAAGTGGCAAACTTGTCCTCAGCATCGATTGATTAGGGAGAGTTGGGGACCGAACAACTACCTCTTGGGTAGCGAGGAGAAGCGGATCGCCAAGCAAATCATCAACCATCACGAGCTGGGTCAGCGTCTCCCCTCCCTCCAGGAGCTCTCGGAGAATCTCAACATACGCGTCGGAATACTAGCGGGCCGACTCGGCTTCATGAAGAGAGCCGGCTTGCTCACGGATTCCTCGGAGGGAGCGACGGGTTATGCGGGTGATGTCTTAAGATTCCTGTCAAAGAAAAACGATGTATGGTTCCCCAAGCTCAAACCCGTCCCCGTCATGGGGACAGAAAAGGAGAACCATACATCATGGGAAAGGTACTACCGAGTCAGCGATTGCTCAAGCAGTTCGAGGAACAACTGGTATTTGGGGAGATGAATCTCTCGGAGATCGTCCGGTCGGGAGCTCAGATGATGCTTCAATATGCGTTGGAGCGCGAGGTGACGGAGGCGTTGGGTCGAAACTACTATGAGAACGCTCCGGCAACGACGAAGGAGAAGGGACGACGCAACGGGTATGAGTCGCATCGGGTCCTCACGGGCGAGGGAGCGGTGACGGTGCAAGTGCCGCGGGTACGAGAAACAGAGAAGGTGTTTCAGTCAAAGATTCTCGACGCCTACGTGAGCCGGACCGAGAAACTCGATGAACTGATCGCGCGGATGTACGTCCACGGGATGTCGACGCGTGACATTGAGGCGACGTTCGCGGACGTGCTGAGCGGCACGGGTGTCTCGAAGTCGGTGGTGAGCCGGGTCACACGGTGTCTGTCGGAGGATTTCGAGGCGTTTCGAAAACGGGATCTCTCGAACGAGAAGCTGTTGTATCTCGAGCTCGACGGCACGTACCTGCGCTACCACCAAGGAGCGGAGAGGAAAGAGCCCATCCTCGTTGCGACCGGCTATCGCGCTGATGGGACGCGAGTTCTTCTTCATATCGGTGTCGGCAACCGAGAATCCTACGAGAACTGGAAGGGGTTCTTGCAGGAGATAGTGGCCCGAGGAATGAGGGAGCCGTTGCTCATCGTGACGGACGGGAATCCTGGAGTGCTCAAAGCGATCGCAGAGGTCTTCCCTCGAAGCCTCAAGCAACGTTGCCAGAAGCACCGCCTCGAGAACATCCTGGGCAAGGCTCCGAAGGAAGTGCGCGACGAACTCAAGGCGGCCATCCTTGAGTCGTTCCATGCGAACAGCTACGAGCAAGGGCTGAAGAAGGGTCGGGAGGTGATCGCTCGGTACCGTCAACGATTCCCGAGCGCGATGAAGTGCATGGAAGAGACCCTCGAAGCATGTCTTCAGGCGCTACGCCTTCCTGCGGCGCATCACAAAAGGCTTCGCACGTCGAATCTACTTGAGCGCACGTTCGGAGAGCACAAACGTCGCACAAAGGTCATTCCTCACTTCTTCACCGAGGAGGCCGCGATGAAACTCTCGTTCGCTGTGCTCTTGGCCGCCGCAAACAAATGGCGCGGCGTGAGGATGGATGTCTTCGCCGCTAGGAAAGTCGAGGAGCTTCGCAACGAGCTTCTCCCGCAAGGCACGTCGGAGGAATCAGCAGCTTAACCGAGCGCGGGGAACCGTACGGAGATTTGACAGGAAAATTAAGACTTGACCGGTTATGCGCTTGCCGACAAGTACGCCCGCTGGGGCGGGCCGCTCCGTCACAACTTCCATACAGTGACGGTGGGCAACGGGAGAGCTCTTGTCAATAGGTGTGTAAAAAAGTTCAGGCAGCAGCAACCTTCGACGACTCCGTTACCCTGTCTCCATCTTCAAATCGAACGCCCAGGTGAACCTCTCGCATCAGCTCCGGTGCGTTGAGCCGGCGAAAATTCTTCTCCGCAACCAGAAGCAGTTTGAAGATTGTCGCAGTGGCGGACTCGACTTTCTTGAACCTTTTGGCCGCATCCGTTCTCAATCTCAGTGCAGCGAACGGTGACTCCACGACGTTGCTCGTGCGAAGGTGTTGCCAGTGAGGCTTGGGAAAGGAATAGAAGCTGACCATCCGCTCCCAGTCCTCGTCGAGCACGTGCGCGGCCCCCGGAAGACCCTTGCGCAAGCACCAATCCTGGAACTTGGCCTTCTTCGTCTCGCACTCCTGCAGGCTGGTGGGGTAGGGGGTCGCCGTCAACAGCGGCTTGGCCTGCGCCTGGTCCCTTTTCGGAATCCGGTCCAGTACGTTGAGGATTCGGTGGTTCCAGCACCGCTGCTCCTCAGCTTCTGGAAATACGTTTCGGGTCGCGGCCCAGATGCCGAGATGACCGTCACCGATCACCAAACGGGGACATCTCAGACCGCGCTTCTTCAGTCTCCGTAGCAGCGACGACCATGACGCTTCGGATTCTCGATGCCCGGCCTCCAGCGTCAGGACGATTTTCGTCCCGTCGGACAGGCCACCAACCGCAACTAGCACCGCCGCCCTTGTCCTTCTCAAGGCCGGCCTTCACGTACACGCCATCTACCCACAGGGACACGAGCTCGAGTTCGTCCAGTGGGCGAGCTAGCCACTGCTCGTACTCTCCCTGCCATTTCTGTTTCAGCCGCGACACCGTGCTGGGAGAAAGTGGAGCGTCCTCCCCTAGAAGCCCGCGGAGCGCCAGATCGAAATCTCCGTGAGCTAGTCCATGCAGGTACAGCTCCGGAATCAACTCGCTCACCGTTTCGCTCCGACGCTTGAACAGCGGAAGCACTCGACTTTCGAACCTCTCCTCCACGTCCCGTACTCTCGGCCGGCGAACCGTCACCGTGCCCACGCTCATCGTCAGCTTCCGAGGCTTACCGTATCCATTTCGATAGCCCGCCGTTGTGTCCACGGGCTTCCGTCTCTCCGATTTCTCACGCCCGAGAAGCTCCGTGACTTCGGCTACCATCAGCTCCTGCACCCAATCCTGGATCTCGAGCCTCGCCCACTTCTCCAGCGACTCCCAAGCCACCCTTGACGAGCTCTGTCGTCTTGTGGTCTTTTCCTTCATGGCGGTGTCTCCTTCCGTTGGCCCCTTCAGGCCGTGTTTCGTGACGCGGAAGGTTACTCCGCCTTTACTTTATTTCCACACCTTCTGAGGGTAGCTCCAACGGGAAGCCCTTTGGGGTCTGGTGAGCCGTCGACTTTTTGCTGGTGGTCACCAGCGACGAATATCAAAAAGATGGAGACTCTTTTCGTTTGAACGACTCCTGCGCCCACTGCAGCAAGCCGATAACCGTGGAAGTGAGTGATGGAAAGATCATCCACGCCAACCCGGAGACGGTTTGGGTGCAGCAGGGAGGTGGGTGAGCGGTCGACAATCTCTTCTGATCAGAAGAGCACTTACAGGATTTGGTTAAATGAAAACGTTGCCTACAAGCGCCTCCGACACCTGACGATCGGAGATTTCTTGGCGAAACTAGAAGCGGGGGAAATTCACTAGTGAGGAAGTAAGAGATGAGGAAGAGAATGGGACTCACCTTGGCGTTCGTGTCCATTGCGGTCATGGCCATTGCGGCCGAGGCACCAAAGGAGAAGGTGTTCGTAGATGCCGTGAAACGGGTGGTGGAAAACCTGGAAGACGAAGACTACCAGGCGTTCGAGAGACTCTTTACCGACGTCACCAAGGGACTGCAGCCCGACGAGCTCTGGCGCGCCGCACTAGGCGTTCTAGAAAAATTCGGGAACGTCCAGAAAGTGGAGTTTTCCGAGCTCGATGAGGGTTCGGGAGGTGCTTTCGTCAAAGTCTACTTCGAAGAAGCAACGAGGGAGATGTTCGTCCGATTGACTGACGAGAACAAGATTCGGGAGCTCACGTATGTTCCTCCGATGAATGTCGACTGAGAGATAGGCCGCCGGTCCTTGGGGAGCTAGACCGTCCGCCGAAAGGTTAACGGGAGACAAAGATGAACAACGATAAGTCCGGTAGAGCGAAACCCACTTTTCTGGCCGCTTTGTCCGCGGCCGCGGTATTGATAGTCGCTGGTATCCTGGCAGGATACCAGCTAGACAAATACCTCAACCCCCCGGTCTTCGCGAGCTCAACAGAAGCTCGATCCGGCACGAGTCAACATCAATGCGCCGCGACGACCTGCAAGGACGGTGAGGCATGTCCCTAATAGGCAAGACTCACGTTCTACCAACCGTTGTTCCGAATACGGGGCCTGCTCCCTCTATGGAGACCTATCCTGAGCCAGCGGTGACATGCTGAAGATGTACTACAGAGAAAAGGCTCAAGACGGGCGGAGGTTCACCGATTTTCGGCTTCCCGATTTCAACGCGAGGACGCCGGGGGGAGACGTCGTTCGTTCAAGCGATCTGCGAGGCGATCCCGTCGTCCTGGCTTTTCTAGCCGTTCATTGCCGTCACTCCATGAGGACACTTCCGATCCTGCAAGAGATCGTGCGCACTCGTGGCGACCGCGGGCTGCGGGTAGTCGGTGTTTGGGTGAACAGCGGCTCGGTGGAGGATCTGAACGAATCGCTCCAAGTGTTCGACCCGGAATACGAGATCTGGTCGTATCCCAGTGCTTCGCTCGGGGACGTCGTGCAGAGCCACCTCGTACCCACCATCCTGTTTGTCGATCGAGATGGGAAGGTGAGGGAAAAAATGGTGGGTGAGAAGACGCTCGAGGAAATCTCTGCACGGGCAGACGCTCTGCTGGCGAGCTAGTCTACCAGCCTCCAATGTGGAATCGAACAAAAGGCCTGAGAGCGCTGCTTCTTCTACCCTTGTTCGTGCTCTGGTGGGATCGGCGAGTGGGGTTTCACTGATCGAGGCAGATGGGCGCCGGATTCTCTTTGACACCCCTAGGCGTCCGAGGACAGTTCTCGATAACGCCCGCGAGCTCGGAGCGGTCCTTTTACGAAGATCTCGGAGGGGTCTTTGTGGTGCACACTCCGAGCCCGCCGAAATACTTCCCGGTGTGTGGCTCACTGGCCCCGTAAAGTAACAGTGCTGGCGGCCGCAGATGGCAGCCCGTCTCGCTTCCCCTAGAACAGGGAAGGGGGAATCCCATCGTGCAGCCAATCCTCTGAATCGCGAGAGAAACAGGGAGACTCATAATGAAAATTCCAGGCACTCCGATGACCCTATTTCTATTTCTATTTCTATTTCTATTTCTGTTCTTGGCTATGTTTTCCTCCCAGCCCTACGCACAGGAATCCAGCAGTGTCGGAACCGACATCGCAGAAGGCCGCGCACAAATTCGAAGACTCATGAGAGCAACTCCCGGGCATGTCCGTAGCTGTCCTGCGGGAGGGCAAACTGGTTTGGTCGGAGGGGTTCGGTTACGCGGCTCTCGAACACAAGGCTCCGGTTCTCACCGAAACCCGGTTCCGCATCGGCAGTATCTCTAAAACATTGACGGCAGCTGCATTGGGTCTGCTAGTTGAGGAAGGAAGGCTCGACCTCGACCGCCCTGTGCAAAAGTATGCACCGGCTTTTCCAGAGAAACAGTACCCGATTACAACACGGCTCTTAGCCGGGCACCTCTCCGGCATTCCCCACTACAGCGAAGAGGAGTTTCTCAATTCCACCCACTACGAGAACGTTGTGCATGCCCTGGACAAGTTCAAGAACAAGCCGCTGCTCTTTCGACCGGGTGAGAGGTTCGAGTATTCGAGCTACGGATGGAACCTGATTGCCGCGGTGCTGGAGGGAGCTTCCGACGAGCCGTTTCTCGAGTTGATGGAAAGACGGGTGTTTGCCGCGCTCGGGATGACCCACACGCTCCCGGATCAAAACTTTTCAATCATTTCGAATCGCGCTCGCCCTTATGGCGTAATAGGCGGGAGCGTAATGAACGTACCGGCAATCGACTGCAGCGACGCTTGGGCTTCCGGTGGTTTCCTCTCCACTGCCGAAGACCTTGCCCGCTACGGCCAAGCAATGCTCGAGCATGAACTTCTCTCACGCGATACCCTACAACTCTTATGGACGCCGATGCAGGCAGCCGACGGGGAGAGGACAGGCTATGGTATCGGTTGGCAAGTGCGGGAACTGGCAGGCCACAGTGCCGTTGGCCACGGGGGACAACACGTAGGCGCTACGGCCGATTTCTGGGTCATTCCGGACGCCAAACTGGTTGTTGCCGTTCTCACGAATGCCAACAGCACAGGGCTTCCCGCCTTGGCCGAGGCCTTGGTCCAGCTGTTCATCAAGTGAGCCGAGAGCACGCTCTGCTGCCCCCGCCCGAAATGAAACGTTACAGTAGAATTTTGGTACCTACCCTCCTATTTCGAGCCTGTTTGGATACGGCTTTGATGTTGCGAGGTCAGACCATGTAGGGCATATCCGAAGCGGCTGTCGGGTACGCGAAAATAGTCTTCTTGATGTCCTTAGGTTTCATGCCCGCCACCATGGCCATGGCAAAGAGGTTGATGATCTCCTCCGCATGCGGGCCGAGCACGTGGGCACCCGGGATCCTGGTGTTGGTCGGCGACGTCTTGCTGGTTCGCAACGGCCAGGAGGTGGCCGTGTTCCGGCTGCCCCTCGAGGGCGACTGACGGGAGTTGCCTTCGCGCACGGGCCACGGGGAGGCAAAACCGATAGGCTCTACACCGACGAGGCCTTGGAAACCCAGCGAGAGGCTGCGAAAAGGTGCCCGGGTGCGCAAGAGGGCACCCGGACATCCTGTTTTGGTGTGTCTGATATACTCAACGGTCAGCGCGTAGCAGTTGATGTAGAAAACGCCGCTCCAACAGGGAGTTCATCCCGCGACGCAGTAGTCCGTCGCGTCGGTATCCGAATCGATCAAGCTTTGCGTTGCCGCCTGATTCTCAACGTTTCTGCGGCGTTTCTCCGGAGGCGGTGATGTCCGAGTTTGTGAAAGAGAACTACCTGATTCGCTAGTAGCAAACCTCCTCAACCCTCGAGCAGCGCCCACCGGAGGCCGGCCAGCTCCTCCAACTCAGGTTTAAGCTCAGCCGCAGTGCGGAAAGGCTCGAGGGCTTCGAAGAATTGTCCCTGCTGCCAAAGGGCCTCACCGAGATTTTAGGTGAGCCTCAGCAAAATCTGGACGAAGCCAAACGACGACGCGAAACGACTGAACGGCTTCTGCGTATCGACCCTCTTTCGCAAGGCGAGTTGCGATGGTTGTATGCGGTGAGGCAAGGAGAGCACGAGAGGTGCGTATAAAGACTGATCGTTTTGTCGTCGAGGCTTCCGTACAAAGTCGGGCTCTCGGGCCCGAAGAGGACAATGGCCGGGATGGGTGTCATGCTGGCAAAGTGGCCCGGACCGCCATCGTTGGTTACCAGCAGCGATGCGCTGTGGAATAGGAGCATGAGCTCACGCACTGTTTCCGTATATCCCGTCAGATCGAGACAGTTCGCACTCTTGCAATGGGACAAGATCTCCTGGGCGGTGTCTTTGTCTCTTTCCAATCCAATGATCCCCACAACGTAGTCGAGTCGTATGAGCTCCTCGGCGACGCGGGAGAAGTTAGCGACCGGCCAAGCGCGAATCGGCAACAGACCGCCCCCGGGTGAGAGGAGGACGACCTTTTTTCCCGCTGCTTGCGGGAAATCGGCCTGGAAGCGTGTTGCCATCGAGCTCACCTCGTCCGCTTCGACCGACATCGGCGGGATGGTGAGTTTCTCTTGTCCAACCGTTCGCTTGACGGTGGGGACGCGTTTCGATTCGAGCGCCTCGACCAGCGTCAAAAACTGTTGCGAAATGTGCTGGTAGGGATTGTAGAGCACGGGCCGATTGATAAAGTTGCCGCGATAGAGACCTTCCTGAGTGTGGCGGTGGAACCCGGCGCGGATCTTGGCGCCGCTCAGAAACGAAAAAATGCTCCCCACTCTGGAGAAGAGCTCGCAGTCGAGCACGGTGTCGATCCCGATCCGGCGCATTTCCTTTAGGGCGTGGAGACTGTCCTTCGACAGATGACTCATTGAGTCATTGCGGACGGTTAGGATGTGATCTTCAGGGACGACCCGCAAAACGTCCAGGACTTCCTGGTTCTGTTGGAAGAACTGACATAAAGAGAAGCCGCTGGGTACTTAGCCTTGATGCGCGCGAACATCGGCTGGGCGAGAACCAGGCTTCCCATCTCCGACAAGAGAATCACCAAGATCTTCTGCGGTTTCAGGTCGGCCGGCGGTTGCCGGCGCGCGTTGGGGAACATGGACAAGACTCTGCAGAAGAACGTACCCGCTATGCGGTCCACTTTCCGTTGGAACTCGAGATTCATTACTTGCGACGCCGAACGATGATCTCTTGTTGCACTAGAGGATCGAGATCTCCCTTGAAGAGGATTCTCGCGATCTCGTCCCCCCGTTGCCTCGACCGCAGCGTTAGCCGCTTGCCATAGATGTCGAAGGGGCCGGCCACAGTTTGCCCGAGCCCCCGCTCCAGAGCAACAATTTCTCCGTTTCGCAGAAGCTGGTTCAATCGCTCGGTATTGGACGGATCGTACCCCTCGATCCGACTCCCGGGCAGTACGAAGCGATGTCGCTCGTACTTCGAAACGAAGTTGGACGGAACGAAAACAGTCCTATTCTCGAGTGTTCCGATCGTCTCGCGATCATACCTCCCGAGCGGTCCCTCGAAGGGGGCCAGCCCGGCGGCAAGCGTGGCCGCGACTAGGAAGACTTGCAAATGAAACAGGTAGGGGCTGGCGCGATTCCACATCAAACTCGAGCTTGTCACTAAGATCGCCACGACCGGAAAGGCCGAGCTGCCACCATCGGTAGCTTCCCGGGGGAAGCGCGTCGAAGACGGCGTGAATCAGTACCGCGAGAGGAACGAGCGTGAGTACGATGGCAACGTTGAACACGTAGAACCAGCGACGTCCTACTTCCTTCCAGTGTACCCCCATGAGCACGGCTAGAGCGGGAACGGTGGGCAGGAGGTAGTTCTCTTGGCGCTGGCTCGGCACGCTGTAGACGATGAGGAATGACAGGACGAGAATCCATAGAGTCTTATCGTCTAAGGACAATCTTCCTCTGCCCTTCACGGTGATCACCGTGAGGTAAACGAGCGGCAGGGCAAAAAGACCGGCGTTGGCTAAGTGTCCGAGCCAGATTCTGTGTAGGGGATAAGAGCCCGTGAAGAGCCCGCCGAGATAGCCCTCTCCGCCGAGCTTGCCGAGGTTCTCTTCGAGGACGAAGTTCCGGATCACAGAACCGGGGTCCGGATCGAGAAGGGGCCAGAGCGCGAAGCAACCAAGTGCCAACACGAGAGCTAGTACAATTTTGGGCGCGTCTCTCTTTAGAAAAGTTGCGAAGTTCCAATCGCGTTCCAGCAGTGACCACCATGTCAAGGCCGCTCCCACCGGAACCACTAAGACGAACGATTTGAAGAGGCAGGCGATGCCAATCGAGAGGCCGGCAAGGACCCAAAAACCGGTCCCCCACTTTTCGCGCCGTTCGCGGAAGTAGATGAGCGCGAAGAAGGGAAGGAAAACGAAAAAAGTCTCCGGGAGGTTGGTCAAAAAGGGTCGCCCGTATTGGAACGTCGACGCGAATCCCAGAAACGTGAGCAAGGCAATGTAGCCGCTCTCACTCCCACCCTTCATGCGCGCCAGCAAGAAAATGATCGCGGCGGTGAGGAACGTAAAGACAACGATGGGGAACCGCAAACGAAATAGGCTCCAGTGTTGGGGCCAGTCGGTGGAAACCATACCCAGCCAAAACAATAAAGGGGGTTTCGTGTTCTCGAGGCCACTCGTGGTTTTCAGGGGTAGCCAGTCGCCGCTTTCGGCGGTCAGTCTCACGATCTGAATATAGGGTGCTTCGTCGCCAATGTGGGGAATGTGCAAGCCGTCGAGTGAATATGTGTAGGTGAAGACGGCGAGAACAACGACGCCTGGCCACCAGAACCGACTCATCGTCCCGAGTCCGTGGCCTGCGGTGCGGTGGAGAGTGCGCGACGCATGGAAACGGAGAGCAGCCAGCCCCACGCGAATAGCGTCAGCACTGGATCGAGCAGGTAGTCCCAGACATTATTAGAAGTTAGAAGTTCCAAGTTGAACGCAACGACGCTCAAGGGGATGACGATGGCCGCGCCTGGTCGAAGGGTCCAACCGATGGCCGCCAGGACGGCTAGCGCGATCATTAGGGTCGTCGAATCGAATCCCGACGAATAAACGTCCAGCATCGTCAACCCGGAGGAGAAAGGGTACAAGACGATTCCTGCTCCCGCCGTCGCGAGTAAGATAGTAGAGCGAGCCCGCTCCGAGAAAATCTCGATTCGCAAGATCTGTTTCGCGATGACGGACGCCAAGAGGAGCTGGGCCGTGATGCTCAGATCTCCGAGGACGCCGCCCGGATAGGCGATGAGTCGAATGTCGCCGAACTGGGACAATCCGATGACGGCGGTTACCACCAACGCCGTCCAACGGACGATCGGACGATACTTTCCAACCCGAAACAGCGAAAGAATGATCGCGGATGTGAGCAGTACCTGGCCGAGCATTCCGAGAATGCTCATCGTTCGTTTGCTGCGAGCCAGGCGGCGTTGAATCGCACGTGCTTCATGTGCGTGTAGTTCCAGGCATAGACTAGATGGAACTGATCGTTTTTTGTTTGAATGAACGTGGGATATGCGAACTGTTTTCCTTGCTTGCTCTGCTCGATAGTGGCGAGCACTTGCCAGCTCTTTCCGCCATCGACCGAACGAGCCAGGGAGAGATTGTTTCTGCTGGTGGGCGAATCGTTGTACGCTAAGAGGATCGAATCATCGGAGGCTCGAAGCCCGACCACCGATGACCCAGGATTCGCGAGGTCGAGGGAAACCGGCGTGGACCAGCGCCGTCCCGCATCTTCGGATCGGGAGAGGAGCACTCTCGCGTTGGCCTTGCTTTTGGGCCTCGGTCTCAACAAAGCGAGGGCCTGCGTGTCGTCCAGAGGAACAACAGAGGGTTGAAGAGAGCTCTTGCCGAAGTAGATGCGTGATTTGCCCAAGACGATGCCGTTTGGCTGCAAGCGGACGATCTCGGGAAAGATTCCCAAGAGCTCGTGATAGACCGGGAGGCCTATCGTTCCGTCGCTGTA
The DNA here is from genome assembly GCA_965219415.1 of Candidatus Marinacidobacterales bacterium. Classification (GTDB taxonomy): domain Bacteria; phylum Acidobacteriota; class Vicinamibacteria; order Marinacidobacterales; family DATDRI01; genus CBDCNP01. The sequence continues at coordinate 2,023,845 of CBDCNP010000002.1, read as the reverse complement.
TTCGAAGGGCCCGGTCCTCGCTAAGGTCCCGCTGTTCAAGTAAGGGCTGGTCACCAATCTCTTGGTGGGGGTCCAGGTTTCGCCATGGTCCGCCGACATCCTGAGATTGATGCTGCTTCCCGACCAACCGAAAATCCACGAAGTTACGTAGAACAGCCACAGCTTGCCGTTGGGTTGGGTCCACAATACCGGGTTGCCGACGGTGTGGACGAAGCGTCCTAGATCCCTGCGCGCCTGATCTCGATCGGCGATCACGCGGGGCTTGCTCCAGGTGTCCAGCTCCGGGGCGTAGGTGGACGCGAAGAGCTGCACACTCGGACTTCCTTCTCCGGTTCCGCCGAACCAGGCGAGCAGAAGTCGACCATTGGCAGTCTCCGTCAGCGCGGGGCTGTGAGCGAAACGCGTCAGCGGCCGTGGGTACACAAATCGGTGTTCGTAGATGGGCGACTCTGCCGTCTCGGGAATTCGGCGGGGTACTGCGAACTCGAGAGGTTGTTTCGAGTCAAAGTCGCCGATGAGTGGCGGGACAAAAGCTACCAACATGAGCGTAAGGAATCCGAATCCTTTTGCGCGTTCCCTCACCGCTCGCACCTCATGTCTCCCTAAATGCAGGGCTATGATAGGCTTCGCGTTAGTTGAGTTGCAACGAAGCACGACATAATCTTTTGACCGCGTCGAGTAGGGGTGGCTAGAGCATCGACTGGCGCCGCAGGCGAGGGCGATGATCTTGATCGCTATCGTTTGGTTTCTGATGCGCCGAACGGCGAGGTTTTACTGATACAGGTCACTAGGCCGGAGTAACGGAGCTGGGCTCGGCTTCCTCTTCCTTGGTACTCGGGTAGCCGTTCGCCACAACCTCTAGGAAGGCCGCGACGACCCTGGGGTCGAACTGGCGCCCCGATCTCTCCTTGATGTAGTCGGTCACCGTCTCGAGGCTCAAGCCTGCCCGGTAGGGGCGATCCGCAATCAAGGCGTCGAAGACGTCCGCCACGGCATAGATGCGGGCGATGAAATTGATTCTTTCACCCGAGAGAGCGCGGGGATAGCCGGAGCCATCGAACCACTCGTGGTGCTGCGAGACGACCGGGATCACGTCGGCATAGGCGGCGATGGGTTCGAGGATGCGCTCGCCGATCAAGGGATGCTCCCGCATGACCTCGATTTCTTCTGGTGTCAGTTTCCCAGGCTTATCCAGGATGGTGGGAGGGATTCCGATCTTGCCGATGTCATGAAGTAAGGCACCACGATGTAGGTTATCCAGGTCTTGCTGACCCACGCCCAGAACCCGACCAATTTTCATGGCGAAGTCCGCGGCCCGCTCGGAGTGGCCCAGGGTCCAAGGAGATTTCGCGTCGATGGTACGCGCTAGCGCGATGAGCGCTCCCCAGTTGAGCTCGTCCAGCTGCTCGACTAGGTGAGCGTTGGAAAGGGCCACCGCAACCTGGTCCACCAACTGTCGCGCGCGGCGTAGATCTTCTTTCCCATGTTCGGAAGTATCGGCATCGCCCAGAGTAATGATCCCCGCCAGTCGATTCTTGAAGAAGATCGGAAAGATCTGCCAGGACTTGGCGCGTAACCGCATCGAGGGAGGAATAAAAGGAGGTGGAGCGGTTCCCCGGATCCAAAGGCTTTCTGGGTTTTCTCTGAGGTCGCTTAGCCCTCTGCGGTCGAGCTCCAGGGTCTCGACGACCGTTTCAGTCCCCGGATCGCAGCTCTTCGAATATGCCTCGGCCCGGTTGCTACCCTTGGTATCGATGATCGTTAGACTCACCGAACGACAGGGGAGCACATCGGGCATCCGCGTGAGCAACGTGTCGACGATCTGCCGGGTGTCGAAAACCGAAAGGATGGCCCGATCGATCTCGGACATGGTGGCAAGGGTGTGAAACTGCCTGTCCAATTCACCAGCCATTCCGTTGAAGGACTCGGCGAGCTCCTGGAACTCGTCCCCGCTGTCGACGCTTACCCGACTGTCAAAATCCTTCTCCGCGATTCTTCGTGTCCCTTCCTGGAGATTCTCGAGCGGGACGAGGCTCCGTCGGATTTGATTGATGCTCAAGAGCAGGACGACCCACAACGACATGAGAATGACGAGAGGGAACGTCTTTCTGAAATCTGCCATCGGTGCGTGGACACTTTCAATGGACTCGCTCAAGATCACCGTCCACGGGGCCGCCGAAAATGCGAAGAGGGGTATTGACCAATAACCCGCTAGAAACGCTTCTCCATCCTTGCTCCACTCGAAGTCTCCAGCGGCCGACTCACGAAGCCTTCGGCCGACTCCCTTCGAGCTCGGAACCTCACCGGAGCAGAAGAGAACGGTGGTCAGATTGGTAAGGATGCAGAGCTCGGTGAGCGGGGCAGGGTCGACTCGGCGCCCCACAAGTATCGGGTGTCCAGCTCTCCGAGCAACACGCCTCGCGAGGGGTCCTCTTCGTCCACCGTCCGGATCATCATGAACCGTGGGAGGACGGCGGTGGTGTGACTTTGGATCAGCAACGTCTTTCCGTCCGCGACATGCTTTGCTTGCTCCGGCTCGAGTGTGGGCAGTTGTTGGGTATCTCCTAGGATCTGCGTGTACTCTCCATCGCCCGACAAGAGACCGAGCGCGTCGAATCTCTCTGCCAGATCTTCCACGATCGGATGTTCGCCCTTTCCGATATCCATGCCCAGCTCGAGGTGCGCGGCCGCGGTCCTCATTCCAGCTTCCAGGAAGGACAATCGCTCGAAGATCGCCATTCCGAGGGCCTTGCTTGCTTGATGCAATCGGTTTCGACTCTGCTCGTCGAGCTGGTTGGTGACGTGGGTAAAGGAGAGCACGGCAAGCACCGTGATCAGGGCTAGCGAACAAAGGATGAACAACGTAAAGAGTCTTCTTCCAACCTTGCTGCGAAGAAACGTCGGGTCTAGTTTCATTCCTATTGCTCGATCAGAACTGGGAGGCCGGTCCAACATAGCTGCCGTCGTTCGCCCGGATGATGTCGTCTCGACTTGCCTTGGCGGTGAGCGGTGACTGGCTCTTCTTGTCCGGGCCCATGCTGTAAAGATCGTATCTAGAGTTCAATGGAACCAGGAATCGGTCCTTGCGCATCTTGCTTTTGCCGTTGACGCCCGAGAAGTTCAGGTATTCGTAAGGTGTTCCCCATGGATCGGTGAGCCTTTCCCGATCAATGTCTTCGAGAGTGAGTGGTAGGTTCCCGGTCTGCACGTCGTAGACGAAGATTTCCTTCTGCAGAGTTTGAATCTCCGCGATGGCGTGCGCCATTCTGGCGCTATCCAAAGCGCGGGCGTATATCGGTACCGCAATGCTGACTAGTGTGGCCAGCATGGCTGCGACGATCAGTAGCTCGACGAGCGAGAATCCATCCTCCTTGTTGATTACGCGGTTCGTCGAGCGCTTCGGAGCCTTCATTGACTTAGGCCTCGCTGGGAACTCTTTCCGAACCGATCGGTGCTTCCGCTTCTTGGGCCGAGTCTTGCCGAGAGGGTGGGTGGGTTTTGAGCTCGTCCGCTACGCCTCTGAGCTTGGTCATCTCGGCTCGTAACTTTTCCAGCCGCGACTGGATTTCATCTGCCGATCAGCGGTCGGCGGCCATGCTGACTTCGGCCACGAGCGCGTCCACTTCCGAACAGTGGTCCTTCAGAGCTCCGACCTTGGCGCGCAGCGCCGCGATCATCTCCGCGACGAGGCTGGCCTCCTTCGCCAGGTAGTCTTTTTTGCGCAGGGTGAAGCGAATGGAGAGGTCTCCTGAAGCCACCGATTTCATGACCTTGCGGAACCGGTAGAGAGGGCCCGCAATGCGGTGGGATACGAAGACCGAGTGGGCGCTCAGGAGGACGAAGAGAATCAAGATCGCTGGCCAAATGCGCGAGTGGAGAGACAAGAATTGAGGGTCTACGCGGATTCGTGTGGGTTGAAAACTGCATTTCTGGGTAATGGCGGAAGGAAAGCCGCCACGATCTTCAGCTTGAGATATTCCTCGTCGCGATAGCCGTAGGCGCGTCGTTGCAGAACACGGATTTTGTTGTTGACCCCTTCAACTAGGCCGAGACTGACTTTGTTCTCCGGATGACAGTAGGAGGCGATACCATCCCAATGGGACTCAATCATACCGGCGAACTTCTGGTACGGATGCAGGCGTTGCCATTTGAGGCTGTCTTTCCAACGGGTGAAAAAGGCGCGAGCGCCGCGTTCGGTGCGGTAATCCCAGAGTTGCCCGAAGGCCTCCTTCAAAATATAGGCGGTGTTCAGGCGCCGGTTGGCCTGGAGCAACTTTTTGAGTGCGCGGCGACCGTCTAGGCTCAGGTTCTCCCGCCGGGAAAGCAAAGTGTAACGCTGCCCCTTGATGTACGACCGGTCCTTGCCGCTGAGGCGTTTGTACTCACCGCGCCGGACCTCATCGAGGGCCTTTGACAGATGACGCATGATATGAAACTTGTCGAAGATGATCCGCGCATTAGGCGCGTTGTGAATCACCGAGTTCCGGAAGGGCTTCCACATATCCATGGCGGCCAGCTTGATACGGGCGCTTTTCTTTCCGCCCAGCGCCTTGAAGAACAAATCGATGTCGGTTTCTTTGCGACCCTCACCGCCCACCCAGATGGGACGCGCCCGCTCCAGGTCGCGCTGACAATGACGCGATAGTTATGTCCCTTGCGGATGGAGATCTCATCGACACCGATGGCCCGAGGCGCCGGTAGCCCCGCCCGGTCGACCTGCTCTTGCATGTAGAGCGTATCCAGAGCCTTCACCGTACCGTGGTGCAGACGTTCCATCTCGGCCACCGCCTTGTTCGGCATATCCCGGCACAGCTTGCCCACATGCGTCGCAAAACGCTGGGTGTAGCGCGAGTTGTTCGCCAGCCAGTCTAGGTTGTTCTACATGCACACCGCCGCACCCAGAACAGTTGACGCGCCGACGCTCGTATTCCAGATAGATCCGCCAGCCAGCCAACGACAGGTCGCGGACCCGGCACACTTGCTTGTCATAGCGCCCCCGGCACCGTTGCCCACAGTAAGAGCACACAGCTGTTTTTTTCGCCTCTTGAGCTGGATGACGCGGGCGTATCGGTCACCGAATAGACCCTTCAATCCGGCACCAACCACGAAACCTGGCAGCGCAAACAGCGAGCGGATCGACTGGGAATTTTTCACTCGGTTAGCCTATCCTAAAAATGGACCACTTTTCAGCACCTGATGAAGTACTCGATACCTTTTCCACACAATGAGTTACACTGTTTTTCCGTCAGAACTTACCCACACGAATCCGCGTAAACCCTATATTGATTAGCCACCGCGTGTTTCTCCGCGAACGACAGCGATCCACTTTGGAGATCCATAATGAGGGGCACGAAAATCGCTCCGGTAAAGACTAGTATGAGCGCAAAGAAGTAGAGAACTTGCAGGAACAGGATCCGATACTGGAATTCGTTGATCAGGAATCTCGTGCGCCGTAGTATTCTCATTTCTTTGTACGCCTTTCTTTTCTCCAAACGATCCCACTCTGATTCTTGAGTGCGATGACGCCGCCGGCCATAGGGTTGTAGTAGAAGGAGAAGGTGTGCTCCAAGCCATCGGAACTCAAGTAGTCGATGTCATAGAGGAGGCGCCCATCTTCCTCGCGTGCTTCCACACTGAGCAGGATATTCGTTTCCGCGGTTTCTTCGCCGGTTTCGAAGATGACCTTGTCCGGCTGAAGCTCGAACGCACGGTCTCGATACTTGCGGGTCTTGGTTTTCCATACACCGATCACGCCGTCGGGCAGGGTGTCCTGATCGGAGCCGCACGCAGACAGACCGACGGCCATGACGAGGTACACGAGAAGTCGCATGTCTCCAATCTCGCGGTTGCTTGCCGCTCGAGCCGCGCGACTGGGTTGGGAGGCAGTCTTGGCGGTGGTTCGGGCTGGCCCGGGATTCACCCCTAAGCCCAAGTAATTAAAGGGCATTTAGCGGTGGACCGGCCGGTCCGACGCTCGAATTTCCCTGTTTTATGTTCGGAAAATAGCTAGTAATTAATGGTACCGCCGGTCGGGCCGTTAGTCAAAGAATGGAGGCGGGGAGAGAGGTGGGCCGGCCCGCCTGCGCCGTGGCAGGCGTCGGTGCTCTCCACGGCTTCGGCGAGGCCCCGCCGAAGTTCGCTGATGTGGAATGCACCGGAGCGAACGAAGGCGGGGAACTTTTGCTATCTTGGGGCGTTGTACCCAGTGGAGATGGGATGAACCCGCCGAAAATGAACGACGCCGAGCTCATGGGCCGAGTAAAATCCGGGGACCGTGAGGCATTTGGGCAACTCGTAGATCGCCACAAGCATGCGTTGGTCAATTACCTCACCGGGCTGACCCGATCCCGGGATCGCGCCGAGGAGTTGGCCCAGGAATCCTTCCTGCGTCTTTACCAATCCTCGGCTCGGTATCGAGAGCAGGGCCAGTTCGTCCCCTTCCTGTTCCGCATCGGCACCAACCTGCTGAGATCGGAAGAGAGGCGAGCGCGCCGCTTTCGAATCCTCTCGATGAAGTTTTTTTCAAATGGACACGATCCGCGGCCTACTCCGCAAGCCGAGTTGCTTCGGGCGGAGGTCGGCGAGCGCGTCACCTGGGCTCTCGCGGAGCTGCCCCTGAAATACCGATCACCGATCCTGCTGCGAGAGATAGAGGGTTGGTCGTATAGGGAGATCGCATCCGCCCTCGGCTGTCAAGAAGGGACCGTCAAGTCGCGGATCAACCGAGGGCGGGAGCGACTTCGCCATCTCTTGAGTCCGTATTGGAATGGAGTGCAGGGATGAAAGACGAAGACATCGGGAACTTGCTACGCAAGCTGCCACGGCAACAGGCCTCGACCGGGTTTACCGATCGGCTGATGAAAAGAATGCCAACTGCGCCACCCACCGCGCATCCCCGGACACGCTTGACACGCTCGGGACTCGCTGTTGCGGCGGCGGTCGTTCTGACCCTTGCCGCCTCGTCGGCTCGGAATTACTGGCAAGGGGCTCGCGAACGGGCGGAAGCGGCTCAACGGGTCGAGGCCCTGCGGAGTGAGTACGAGTCGCTGCACAAAGAGTTGGAGGAGCTCAAGGCCCTGGCCGCCGAGTCGCAGCCGATTTTGACTCTTGGCGGTACCGGCGAAATGGACTTTCTCATGGATCTGCGTGCGTTATCGCGTGAGGCTGAGGGAGCTCGTGCGCACCCCGTGAACTACCGTAGGTGACAACCGAAGAAGGAGACAACATGACTGACGCTAAAGTAAGTCCTCTTGGAATTGCACCTGTATTTCTGGCGACCCTGCTCGCCTCGAGCCCGGTCTTGCTGGCGCAGAGTGAGCAGGAAGCGCCGGACGAGAAAAAGGTCGAGAAGAGAGTGCAGAGATTCGTTTGGGTCGGGGACGACGATGAGGGTGGCCACGATTATACGTTCTTCGAGGGCATGCATGGTCGAGGGTTTCTCGGCGTCCAGCTGATGAGTCTGACGCCAGAGCTTCGAGCTCACTTCGGTTTGTCGGAGGACGTCGGGGTGATGGTGGCGAAGGTGGAAGCGAATAGCCCCGCCGAGCAGGCGGGCGTTCAGGTGGGAGACATCTTGACCGAAGTCGACGGCGAGACCGTGGACTCTTCTTGGAAGCTCGCCCGTTATGTCCGCGGTAAGGAAGAGGGGGATACGGTGAGCTTAGGCCTTTGGAGGGACGGGGGCGCGCAGACCGTCTTCGTGACCATCATCGAGCGGGAGCGAAACGTCATGCGTTTGGGTGGCCCCGGTTCGCCGCTCCACGGCGTCAAAGTTCTGGATGGGCCGCACGAGAAATTTTCGTTCACTTGGGACGGCAGCGATTTCAGCATCGACGAGGAAGTCACGGAGGCCTTGGGCAACGCCATGGAAGGCCTCGAGGAGCATTTCGACAGCGAGGAGTGGCAGGAGCGCTTGGAGCGCATCAAGTCCATGGATTGGAGCGGCGTGCAGAAAAGAATGGAAGAGCTCGAGTCGCGCCTCAAGACTCTAGAAAAAGAGCTGGAGCAAGAAGAGGGGAAGGAAAAAGTCGGTTCGAAGGATCTATAGACGGGGTTTCACTCCAGCGACCATAGAGCGATACGAGAATTGTCTTTGACCAATATTAGGTTGCCCAGGACGGCCGGATGAGCCCACGTCGGGCTCTCCGCCACGTCATAGGTCGTTATTGGTCTGAGGCCATCCGCACTCGCGGGTGCGACGCCCAATTTGGCTTCGTTGGTCAGGAGGAACAAAACGCCGTCGCTCTGCAGGAGGGCGGCGTTATCTCCTTGACGTCCTTCACTGACCCACAGTGTTTTGCCGGTTCGCACATCGAGACAAAAGAACTGTCCCTTCTTGTACTGCGAGAGTCCGAACAAGAGATCGCCGTGCACGACGGGCGAGCTCATGTACATCGAAAGGTCCTCGTTCTTCCAGAGCGTTTCGGTGTTCCATTTTTCGCTCTTGCGAGTCACTTTCACTGCTGTGATGCCTTGGTCGAGCCCGGAGTAGACGATCTTGTCCCCAAGCACCAGGGGAGTGACCGAGTTTTGAGTCCAGGGGGTCGTGAAGGGGATGCGCCACAGAACTTTTCCCGAGGATGCGTCGAGGCCAAGTAGAGACTCTTGCGTGAACGTCACGATCTGCCGGACGCCTCCGAGCTCGGCAAGAATGGGAGAGGCATAGGCGGGCCCGTCTCCGTCCCATCGCCATTCGATCTCCCCAGTGCCTATCGAAAGGGCGATGAACGCACCGTCGTCGTTTCCTCCGACGTGTAGATACAACACGCCGTCTCTCGCTAGAGGCGACATCGCCGCGCCGTACACCGGGGCGTTGGCGGAAAACTGATCCGAGAACGCTTTTCGCCAAAGTGGAATCCCACTCTTCGCTTCATAGCAGGAAAGAATCCCACTGAGACCGAAGACGCACAGCTTGCCGTCGTCTAGCACCGGCGTCGACTTCGGGCCGGGGCTGTGCGAGGCGGCCGCGGGGTTTACACGGTAGGGGGCGGGATAGCTTTGTTGCCAAAGAATCTTACCGCTCGTGAGTTCCAGGCAGGAAACGAGCTCCCGTCCTTCCTTGCGGGAGAACACATAGACCCTGCCATCGCTGACCACCGGGGACGAATAGCCCGAGCCAATTTCTTGTTGCCATTTCATCTCCAGGCGATCGGGCCAACGGGTTGGAGCGGAAAAACCCTGCAACACCCCATCGCGATCCGGGCCTCGCCATTGCGGCCAGCTTTCCTGTCCTGCGGCGGTGGGCGCCGCGAGAAGAAGAACGAAGAGAGTAGCGAGTTTCATGATGCGGGTGGCTCGTTCACAACATTCCCTGGTGGAGTCGGTGTGTTCAAGTATAGAGTTCGCGTCGGGTAAGGGAACCCGATACCCTCTTTCGCAAAACGTTTGCTGATCCCCAAGTTAATCGCTTGTTGAATATCCATGTAGACAGCGTATTGCGGGCTCAGGACGTGGTAGACCGCCTCGAACGTGAGGTCGCTATCTCCGAAGCCTTTGAAGTGGGCGCGGTCGAAACGTGTCTTATCTTGCTCCTTGATGATTTCACGAATCAGGGACGGAATCTTCGCTAGTTTCTCATGGGGTGTCTCGTACAGAACACCGATGGTGAAGAGAATGCGCCGCTCCCGCATCTGCTTGTAGTTGTGAATGCGGCTGCCGAGGAGATCGCCGTTTGGGAAGATGATTTGCTCTCCGGTTAGACTCCGAACCCGTGTCGTTCTCACGCCGATCTTCTCAACCGTTCCCATCTGATTTCCCACTACCAAGTAATCTCCGGTCGAGAACGGCTCGTCGAAGATAATGGTCAGGTAGGCGAAGATGTCTCCGAGAATGTTCTGTAGCGCCAGCGCTATGGCGACGCCGCCGATCCCGAGGCCGGTGACGAGAGCGGTGATATCGACGCCGAGGTTCTCGAGCGTCAGCAGGGCGACGAAAGCGTAGAGCACCAGCCGGGCCACGAACCCGACCGCCCTGGTCGCGGAGACGGGGGTCCGGGGGTGATTTTTTCCGTAGCGCTCGACCGCCAATTTGATGAGCCGACTCCCCCATCGGCCAATCTGGAGCAGGAGAACGATGATGAGGATCTGTCCGACGGTACGGGTTGCGCTTCCCGCTATGCCGGTCGTGGCAAGAGCGGCATAGAGGGCGACCACGATGAGGACGGACTTGAGCGTTGAGCTGAGCGCATCTCTCAAGATCTCCTCGGCGCGGACGAGGCCTCGTTTTTCGCTGACCGTCTCGAGGCGATGGAGAAGCAGAGAGCGTATGGAAACGAGGGCCAGCGCGATGAGCGCCCACACGCCAAGCGCTATCAGCCAGGTTCCAAGGGAGGTCCCTAGAAATTTGTGCGCCAGAAACCCCTGCTCTAAAGTTCCCAACATCCTCTTCCGGCCTTTCTAACCCGCCAAGGCTAACACACGATCGCGGCCCCGGCCTTCGCTTGGGTTGCAAACGCAAAGTCGTTGCCGTCATATACTGTCGTGGCCAAGATTACGACTCTCAGCAAAGCGATTGCCGAACTTGTCCGCGACGGGCAGACCGTGGCGATGGAGGGCTTCACACGTCTGATCCCCCACGCCGCGGGCCACGAGGTGATCCGCCAGGGCAAACGAGACCTCGCTTTGATCCGCATGACCCCCGACGTGATTTATGACCAGCTCATCGGGATGGGATGCGCTCGAAAACTGGTTTTTTCATGGGGAGGCAATCCAGGAGTCGGCTCCCTTCATCGATTTCGAGACGCCGTCGAGCATGGGTGGCCGCGGCGGATTGAGCTCGAGGAGCACAGCCACGCGGCGATGGCCAGTGCCTACGAGGTGGGGGCTGCCGGGCTACCGTTCGCGGTGATTCGCGGCTACTTGGGTTCGGACTTGCCGAAGTACAACCCGAGAATCAAACGCATCCAATGTCCTTTCACCGAAGAGGAGCTCGCCGCGGTGCCCGCGACGCGGCCCGACGTGACGGTCATCCATGCACAGCAGGCGGATCGGCTCGGCAATGTGATGATTTGGGGCATCGCGGGGGTACAAAAAGAGGCCGTGCTGGCTTCCAAAAATCGATTGTTACTGTCGAAGAGATCGTGGACGGCTTCGAGATGAAACCCAACGCGATGGTCCTCCCGCATTGGGTGGTCAGTGCGGTCTGCGAAGTTCCGGGTGGTGCTCACCCATCGTATGCGCTCGGCTATACCCGGAGGGACAATGCTTTTTATCGGGAGTGGGATTCGATCGCCCGCGAGCGAGAGAATTTCGAAGCGTGGATGAGGCGGCACGTTCTGGAGACCGGCGATTTCGACGGCTACCTCACGAGCCTGGCGAGGTCGAGGGATGTCTGAGGGCTCGTACACCGCTGAAGAGATGATGACCGTGGCGGCGGCCCGCGCTCTTCGCAATGGCGCCGTCTGTTTCGTTGGTGTCGGTTTGCCCAGCGCCGCAGCCAATCTGGCGCGGCTGACTCACGCACCCGACGTCGTCTTGATTTACGAATCGGGGACGATTGACGCGCAACCAGATGTCCTGCCGCTTTCTATCGGAGACGGTGAACTGGCCCAGACCGCGTCCAGCGTCGTGTCGACTCCCGAAGTGTTCCGCTATTGGCTACAAGGCGGGCGCATCGACGTCGGTTTTCTCGGTGCGGCTCAGATCGACCGTTTCGGCAACATCAACACGACCGTGATCGGGGACTATCGGAAGCCGAAGATTCGGCTTCCGGGAGCGGGTGGCGCCTCCGAGATCGCCACCTCCTCCGGCGAAGTCTTCGTCATCGTTCGGCAGAGCAAAAGGACGTTCGTGGAACGTCTCGATTTCGTGACCTCGGTAGGTTCGAGTGCGCTGACGGAGGGACAGGTGAGGGGTGTCACCCGGGTCATCACCGATCTAGGCATCCTGGAGCGCGTCGCAGATCGGGAGGAGTTGATCTTGACCTCTCTTCATCCTGGGATCACTTGCGAGCAAGCGGAAGAGGCGACCGGCTGGACGCTGAGTAAGGCGCGCGCGCTCGAAGCGTGCTCACTCGGAACCTTCCTAGGGCAGTCGCTTTCTTTCTCCGCCGGACGACAGGAATGTCGCGCTCGGAACGGCCGAGCATTCAACTAGCCTTCGGTTCGAATGTATAGCACCAGGCCTCGCCTTCGAGCACCGTCTCTCCATCGCCGCGGCTCACCTTGACCGCGAGCCAGTGACGGGCTTCGATGCGTGGACGCTGGTGACTTCGGCCTCGGCGGTAATCGTGTCGCCGATGAAAACGGGAGCCGTGAACTTCCAGTTTTGGCTGAGGAACACCGTGCCCGGACCCGGCATTTCCATCGCCACCAGCGCGTGCAATAGCCCGGTCGTGAGTCCGCCTTGCACTACGAGCCGTCCGAACTTCGTCTGAGCGGCGAAGGTTTCCTCGAAGTGCAGCGGATTGTAGTCGCCCGAGATTTCCGCGAACTTCGTGACGTGCTCCTCGGTCAGGGTGATGCTACGGGTAGCGGTCTGGCCAACACGGAGATCCATGTGTACTCCCTTAGAGGCGGAGGCCCGTCTAGAAAAAGCTTCGCCAGGCGGCGGCTCGCCTGGAAGTTAAGGTATAGTGGTAAGTTACGAGCTGTCAAACTGTCTAGGCGACTGCAGAGTTGCGCTGAAACAGAATGGCCGCGGCGGACGTCATTGTCTTTGGGAGCCATGTCCAGAGTCCGTCGGTGCTTTCGCGCTTGAGGCGGGCCGTGGATTCGGACGAGCAATTACTCTCTAAGTTCCTTGCCGGCGATGAACGCGCCTTTGAGACGCTGGTCGGGCGCTATGAAGCCCCGCTCCGCAAGCTGGCGTATGGCTTGGTTCGAGATTGGGCTCTAGCCGAGGACGTTGCGCAGGATGCTTTCCTGCGAGCCTATCGCAAGGCAGCGACGTTTCGAGGTGGAGCTTCGGTCAAGGCTTGGCTCTACCGGATTGCAATCAACCGGGCCCACGACGAGCTCCGGCGGATTCGTCGCAAGGCCGAGATTTCTCTGGAGGTCGCCGCTATTGGAGGACTCGAACTAGATGAGAGCCGGACAACGTCCGCCGAGGCTCTCGTGGCAGCCCGCGAGTTGGAACGGCATGTCGCAATGGCACTGTCGGAGATGCGTGAGGAGTATCGAAGCGCCTTGGTACTGCGAGAAATGGAAGGCATGACCTATCGAGAAATTGCAGGGCTTCTCGGGTGGCCCTTGGGAACGGTCCAAATCCGCGTGCACCGGGGCCGCTTGGAGCTCAGGTCTCGGCTCCGAGAGTTGAGGTCACCGACAGAGGGTACGCAGGGAGGGAAGCGATGAGCTGTGAGCGATGGGAGCCGCTCTACTCCGCCTTCTTGGACGGAGAGCTGCCGGTGAAGGACGGTGAGGGTTTGCGCGAGCACATCAAGACGTGCTCGGCCTGCCAGGAGGAGCTCGAGTCGCTGCAAAGCCTCTCCCGGATATTGTCGGTTGGCGCTGATTCCGTGGAGGCCGATCCGGGATTCGTTGCCCGCTTCCGCACGAAGCGCGACGAAGAGTTCGGGTCTGCTGGTCCCAGGTTCTTTTGGCGGTGGCTGGCGGTTCGGCTCGCACCTCTGGCGGTGGCCGCCATTCTCGTTGCCATCGCGGCGGTATGGCTCTCGGAGACAGAAGATGCCTTGACTGAGCTGGAGGCGCGGGAGCTAGGGAATGGGTTTTCCGTCGTGTCCGAGGAGGCGGCGTTACAGAATCCGGTTCTGAGCATCGCTCTCGAGCCCTTCCCGGGAATGGAGCCGTAGCAGGGTGCCGAGGAAATGCACTGGACCTTTCATCAGTGCGGCGGGCCCCCCCCGCCGTCCCTTCGCCGGCAAGCGGCTTCGGGACAGCTGATGGCTCCTCGCGCGGGGTTAAGGAGCGAGCCTGCATTGAGGCAATTCAAATGACATCGTCTCGTAACTGGATGTGGGCGACGCTAGGGTTGACGCTCATTGTGGGGATGAGCTTGGGAGTGGCTTTCGATCGGTTGCTGCTCGAAAGAGAGGGATCCCACCGGCATGGAGAGCGCGGCGCCAAGCTTCTAGCAAAACTGAACCATGAGCTCGACCTCGATTTGGAACAACAGGCCGCACTCGAGAAAACGATCGCGTCTAACCGCGAACGTGCCCACGCGTTCTGGGACGAATCGCGGGCCGCCTTCGACACATTGCGACAGGAGTTTCGGCGAGACATTCGTGTTCTGTTGAATCCGGAGCAGAAAAAGAAATTCGATGAGATGGTGACGCGCGAAGACGAGAAAAGAAAGCGCAGGCATCAGGAACGATGAGAATCAATCCGATCGCTCGTTTCGCAGTAGAGCGGCGCGTCACGATGAGCATGGCGGTCATGGGTATCATCGTGATGGGTTGGCTCTCTCTCACTCGCCTCCCACTAGAGTTCCTCCCCGCATTTGCCTCCTCCAACATATGGGTGCGGGCTCCATACGAGTCGTCATCACCCGAGGAGGTGGAGCGGCTCATTGTGAGATCGCTGGAGGATATTCTCGGCACCGTCAACGGGATCGATACGCTAACCGCCACCGCATCGGCCAATCAAGGTAGTGTGAGCATCAGTTTCTTGGATGGCACCGATATGGACTTGGCGGCCGTCGAGGTTCGCGATCGAATCGACCGCGTCCGAAATTTGCTTCCCGACGACTTGAGGCGGGTCGAGATCCGACGTTTCCAGAGCTCGGATATTCCGGTCCTTCGTTTTCATCTGAGCGCCGACTGGGGCAAGGATCGGCTCTATGACTTCGTCGAGAACGTGCTGCAGCGGCGCTTGGAACGGCTCGAAGGCGTAGCCCAGATCGAGATCCGCGGGTTAAAAAAGAGAGAGCTTCAAGTCCGCATCAACCCGGCGCGCATGCGGGCACACGGTTTGGACGTTCGGGACTTGGCCGATGTTCTGCGGAACAACAACTACAACCTGTCGGGAGGCTTCATCAAGGAAGGCTCGCGTAAGCTCTTGGTGCGCTCGATGGGAGAGTTCGAGACCGCAAAAGAGGTCCGCAGCCTACCCGTCAATGGAGTTCGGCTGGGGGATGTGGCCGACGTGGAATACACCTACCCGCGACAGGATGAGTACAACTTCCTGAACGATGGAGAGGCTCTCGCCGCCCGTGTTTACAAGGCGTCGACCGCCAATTTGCTGGAGGTGGTGGATAGGGTCAAGGCCGAGATGGAAGAGATCAAGTCGATGCCACGGGCGGCGGGGCTGTCGGTCCGTTATTACCGCGACGCGTCGGTGGATGTGCGAAAGGGGTTAGGGCAGCTTCGCAACGCCGGGATCCTAGGTGGCGCGTTGGCGATCACTTTTATCTTCGTTTTTCTCCGGCGACTCAGGACGACGCTCCTGGTTGCTATCTCTATCCCTCTCTCCGTCGTACTTACGTTCGTCATCCTTTATTTCTTGCGCCAGCTCGAGGTCAGCGAGGTGACCATCAACATCATCAGCTTGATGGGGTTGATGTTGGCGATCGGGATGCTGGTCGACAATTCCATCGTAGTCATCGAATCGATCTTCCGCCATCACGAGGAGCTTGGGGAAGATGCCCGTACCGCGGCATTGCAGGGCACCAGTGAGGTGGCCATGCCCATCATGGCGTCCACCTTGACCACCATCTGCGTGTTCGTTCCACTGATCTTTTTGGGTTCTCTGGGTGGCGGCTTCATGCGGTTCATGACCGACGTCGGAACCACCATTATGGTGGTGATGGTGTCCTCGCTCTTGGTGGCCCTCACCGTTGTGCCGATGGCGGCCGCGGTTTTACTTCGGGGTGAGGCTCCCCGGGGGTCGAAATTGGTGGAGTCTTTGACCCGGGGGTACGGATACATCATCGGCTTTTCGCTGCGGCACCGAGTCTTCTTCATCGTTGGTATTGTCGCGATGCTCTATGGTTCCTGGGCTTTGTTCGGGACCATCGAGCGAAGCTTTTCTCCCCGCAGTATGGAAAGACAGGTAACGATCTATCTCGATACCCCACGCCACTACGCTTTCGAGCAAACTCAGGCGCTTTATGCGGAGGTCGCCAAGATCCTGGATCAGCGGAGAGAAGAGTTGGACATCTCGGACATCGTCTATGAGTACTCGAGGCGTGGTGGACGGTCGAGGGGGGGGTGGGGAGGTTCCAAGAAATTCGACATCTTTCTGGTCGGGGAGGAAGAGGCCGCGCTTACCACCCGCGAAGCCCGGGAGCGCATCCGGGCCGTCTTGCCCGTCAAGGCAGGAGTGACCTTCAAGATCGCCAGCAGCTCCGGTCACGGCGGCGGCAGGTTCGGCATCTCAATGGAGATCATGGGTGACGACATGGCGGTCCTCGAGCTTCTTTCGGAGAAAGTCGTCGCGGCATTGGAGGCGCTACCCTGGGTTCGAGATGTCGATTCCTCGCTCGAGAGCGGCGACGACGAGATACGTGTCGAGGTGGATCGAGAGAGGGCACTTCAGGCTGGTCTATCCACCCGCGCCGTCGCCTTCACCATCAACAGCGCGCTGTCGTCTCGGCCGGTAACCCGATTGAAGAGCGATGATCGGGAAATCGATGTGGTGATGCAGTTTCGGGAAGAGGATCGGGAGACGCTAGACCAACTCAAGAAAACACCAATCTTCTCCGGAGAAGCAGTGCTGCCCATCGGCGCGCTGGCCGAGTTTCGAGTCCAAGAAAGCCCGCGAACGATCGAGCGTGTCGACCGCCGCCCGAAGATAACCGTTACCGCCAATACGGTTTCGCAGGGAACCTCCTTCCGAATGATGGAACAGGTGCGCGCCATCACCGATTCGATCAATTTGCCGCCCGGGTACAGCTGGACCTTCGGAAGGTGGGAGCGATGGGCCCAATCGGATATGGGAAGCGCGCGGTTCGGGATCATCTTCGCGCTGCTTTTGATCTATTTGATCATGGCCGCGCTCTTCGAAAGTTTCGTGCAGCCACTCACCATCATGTTCTCGATTCCTTTCGGCTTCATTGGCGTGGGTGTGATTTTGAAGTTGACGAACCAGCCGCTCGATAACATGACCAACCTCGGTTTGATCATTCTCGTGGGCGTGGTCGTCAACAACGCGATCGTACTCATCGATCACATCAATCATCTTCGTTGGCAAGGGATGAGCCGCAACGAGGCCATCATCACCGGGGGCAGGCACCGATTGCGCCCCATTCTGATGACTGCGTTGACCACGATTCTGGGCCTGACTCCTATGGTTGCCCCGGTGATCTTTCCGAGCTGGTTGGGGAGTCCGGAGGGCTGGGCGGGCAACTGGGCGCCGGTGGGCCTGGTCATCTTGGGAGGCTTGACGACTTCCACTTTCTTGACCCTGGTGATTATCCCCACCATTTATTCGCTGATCGATGATTTCGCCGTATATTGGAAGCGCGTAATCCAGGCTACCTAAGGAAGGACCATTAAGAAGGAATGCTGAGACACGGCAAGTACATTTCTGCGATCGCTATCGCGTGGGGCCTTCTCGCCTGCGGAGGCGACGAACCATCTGAGAATCCGCACGGAGGGGGTGGGCACGGGGCTTCCGGACCGGGGGGTGGAAGGGGAAGTAACCGCGAGCCTTCACCGGAGACCGACGCCGGGGTTCCGGTCGAAGTGGCTCGACCCGAACGTCGATCCATTTCCTCCTTCATCGAGACGAACGGGACCTTGGAAGCCGAGAACGATGTCGACATCGTAGCCCGGACCGCGGGACCCGTGGTGGAGCTCCTGGTCGAGGAAGGTATGGTCGTCGAGAAAGGGCAGCTTCTGGCACGGATCGATGACGAAGGGTTGCAGGCACAGGTCGGCATTTCCCGAGTCGCCGTCGAGGAGGCGAAGCGCACCCACCAACGCGCCAAGGCTTCCTTCGAGGAGAGCGTGATTAGCCGGGAGGTCTACGACCAAGCACTCACCAAGCTCGAGTCGGCGGAGGCTCAACGCGAGGGGAGTCAGATTCTGCTCGGCTACTCGAAAATCGAGGCGCCCTTCGCGGGAATCATCATCGAGAGGTACATCAAGTTCGCGGAGAACGTCACCGCCAATCAAAGGCTTTTCCGGATCTCGGACTTCGACCCTCTTCTTTGCCCGATTCAAGTTCCGGAGAAGGAGCTCTCGAATCTGAAGGTCTCCCAAACCGCGTACATCACCGTTGAGGCCTGGCGGGGAGAGCGGTTCTCGGCGCGTGTGCTACGAATTCGGCCGGTAGTGGATGCTGATACCGGCACCATCGAGGTCACGCTGCAGGTCAAGGCGCGAGGAAAGCTTTCGCCCGGGATGTTCGCCAGCGTCTATTTGGTTCGCGACTCCCACGCCGACGCCCTCGTCATTCCGAAGTCGGCCCTATCCCTCGAGAGCCTCGGTGACACCGTCTACGTGGTCAACGCGGGGCTGGCGGAACGTCGGGACATCGAGATCGGGTTCGAAGAGTCCGACTTCGTTGAAGTCCTGTCCGGACTCAGTGAAGAGGACCGCGTCGTGGTCGTTGGGCAAGACGGTTTGAGCGACGGAACTCCGATTTTCGTTCTCAAGGGGCCGGGAGCGGAACCCCTAGCGGAGGTCTCTCCCCGGCCGCCTGGCGCGGGACAAGCTGTCGCCCAAGGTGGTAGTTCCAGTCGTCCCGGGGGAGACTCGGAATTCCGCGGCCCCGGCCAGCGTACCGGGAGAATGGACCCCTCCAAGATGACTCCGAAGCAGTTGCAGCAAACAAAAGAGCGCATGCGTCAACGCGGTATGAGCGACGAACAGATCGAAAAGGCGTTGAGTAGACGCCTCGGAAAACCACAACCCTAGTCCTCTTCTCTTACCCCGCATGAGAATTATCGACTTCTCCATCCGCCGGCCCGTCACGGTATTCGTCTTTTCGGCTGCCGCGGTGGTTTTCGGGTTGGTGGCCTTCGACGATCTAGCCGTAGATCTCCTCCCGGAGATCACTTACCCGTCCCTGACGGTACGGACCGAGTACGAGGGGGTTGCGCCGACCGAGGTCGAGGCGTTGATCACCAAGCCTCTCGAAAATGCGGTGGGCGTGGTCAACAACGTGGTGAAGGTCGCCTCCAGTTCGCGGATGAACGTCAGCGAGATCACTTTAGAGTTCGGCTGGGACACCAACATGGATCTTGCCGCCCTCGACGTCCGTGAACGGTTGGATGTGGTGGAACTGCCGGACGATGCCGGTCGGCCGATATTGCTTCGATACGATCCTTCTCTTGATCCGGTGATGCGCATCGGTCTCTATGGTGACGACGACTTGATCCGGGTGCGCCTCGTCGCCGAGCAGGATGTGAAACGCCTACTCGAGCGTGTGGAGGGGGTGGCCGCGGTCTTGGTCAACGGCGGTCTCGAAGAAGAGATCCATGTAGAGATCAACGAGCGCCGTGTTGCCGGGCTAGGGTTGAGCGTCAATGAGGTGATTACACGGTTGGCCCAAGAGAACGTCAACCTAACCGGCGGACGTTTGGAGGATGGCCAGACCGAGTATCTCGTCCGCACCGTCAATGAGTTCGAGCGTCCGTCGGACATGAGACAAATTATCGTGGACAACTCCGGCGGGGCGGTCGTGCGATTGGAAGACATCGCTCTCATTTACCAAGGACACAAAGAACGAGAGGTCATTACTCGAATCAACGGCCAGGAGAGCGTGGAGGTCGGCGTCTACAAGGAAGGTGGGACGAATTCCGTTACCGTTGTGAACGACGTCACCGAGCGGTTCGAGGAAGTCCGGCAGAAGCTGGCACAGCTCGATCCGAATCTCCAATTCACCGTCATCACCGATCAGGCTCGATACATCCGTCAGTCGATCCGAGAGGTGATGCAGACCGCCGTTATCGGAGGGTGCCTTGCCATTCTGATCCTCCTCCTTTTCCTTCGGAACATCCAATCTACCGTCATCATCGGAGTTTCGATACCCATCTCGGTGGTGGCGACGTTTTTCTTGATGTACGTCACGGGCATATCGCTGAACATCATGTCCCTCGGAGGACTTACCCTGGGTATCGGTCTCCTGGTGGACAATTCCATCGTTGTCCTGGAATCGATTCAACGGAAGCGGGAAGAAGGCCTCGATGTCGTGGAGGCGGCTCGGGTCGGAGCCGGCGAGGTGGGCCAGGCGGTGGTCGCCAGTACCCTCACCACGATTTGCGTGTTCGTGCCCATCGTCTTCGTAGAGGGCGTGGCAGGACAACTCTTTGGCGACCAAGCGCTCACGGTGGCGTTCTCACTCGGGGTCTCGCTTTTCGTGGCCTTAACGCTCATCCCCATGTTGGCCTCGCGGGAATGGAACCAAAGCGTCTCGGACGATGCGTCTCAGCACGAAGTCTCTTCGTTTCAGCGCTGGCTGAGCGACAAGTTGTTTCGTATCGGAGTGGTCCTGGTGCGGGTCGTCAAGTTCTTGGGCCGGAGCGTGAGTGCGGTGATTCATGGAGTCCTTTTTCTCCCATCCAAAGGGTTCGATAAGGCCTTTGGGTTCGTGACTCTCAACTACCCTCGGGTTCTCGATGCGGTTCTGCGGCGCCGCGCTGCAACGATCTTGATCACATCGGTGCTCTTTGCAGGTAGCTTGTTCTTGTTGGGACAGTTGGGGCGAGAGCTTGTTCCGGAGCTCATACAAGGGGAGTTCTTCGTCAATACAGAGCTTCCTCCGGGAACTCACCTCGATGTCACATCCCGGCGCCTGGCTAATCTGGAGGGTGTTGCGGAGGAGTTGGAAGGTGTGCGTACGGTCTATGCGATCGTCGGCGCCTCGAACGAACAAGGCGGCGTTGCGGGGGAGAGAAGGGAAAACATCGGGCAGCTTACGCTCACCATCGATGGCGTGCCGACTCTAGAAAGGGAGGACGAACTGATGGAGTCGCTCCGTCCTGCATTGGAGCGGGACGGGGAAATGCTCTATCGGTTTGGTCGTCCGACCTACTTCAGCTTCAAGACTCCCATCGAGGTCGAGATCCGCGGCTACAACCTGAAGTTGCTGGGGCGCTTGGCCGACCAGTTGATGAAGCGCTTGCGCACCATGCCTGGCGTGGTGGACGTCAAGTCGTCAACCGAAGGGGGTAACCCGGAGCTTCAAATCCGGTTCAACCGAGACCGGCTTGCTTCGCTTGGTTACAACGTGAATGACGTCGCGGCCACCGTGCGGGCCAAGGTGTTAGGGGTCGTTGCCACGGACATCAACCGCGAAGACCGAACCATCGACATCCGTCTTCGTTCGGAGGAACGATTCCGGGACAGCACGGTCGATTTGTCCAACTTGAACATTGCCCACGCAGGCTCTACCGCGATCCCTTTGTCCGCGGTCGCGGAAGTCGTCGAGGCCGAAGGGCCGGCGGAGATTCGCCGAGGCGACGGCGATCGGGTAGCGCTGATCACTGCCAATCTCGTGGAGCGAGACCTGGGCTCGGCTTCGGAAGAAATTCTGCAAGCGCTCAACGAGATGACATTCCCGGCGGGGTTCGACTGGCGCATGGGTGGGCAGCAGCAGGAAATGGAGACGTCGTTCGAGAGCATGCGTTTTGCCATTTTGTTGGCGGTCTTCATGGTTTACCTGGTTATGGCGTCTCAGTTCGAATCGCTCCTGCATCCGTTCGTCATTTTGTTCAGCGTGCCTTTTTCCCTTGTGGGGGTGCTGGTGACGCTCTATCTTTTCCGGGTTACCGTCAGCATCGTGGTGCTCATCGGCGTCATCCTTCTAGCCGGCATCGTCGTGAACAACGCTATCATCTTGGTGGACTACACCAACCGTTTGCGGCGGAAGGGGCAGTCGAAGCTTGAGGCACTCCGAAACGCCGGACAAGCGCGGCTGCGGCCCATTTTGATGACGACTTCGACGACGGTCCTCGGGCTTTTCCCGATGGCACTCGGCCTGGGAGAAGGCAGCGAGCTTCGCTCGCCGATGGCCCTTACCGTAGTCGGTGGCCTCCTGACTTCTACGGCGCTGACCCTTCTCATCATCCCAGTGGTCTACTCGGTATTCGAGCGCGGCCGCTAGCCGCCTGGCTTCGTTGATAGCGGCACCTCGACGGTTTGGCGGCCAGCATGATCTGAAAGCCGCCTTACGCGGGGCCATACTTACCTAAGGGCTAAATAGGCGACCCGCCAACTCTATTTGTGTCAAGATCTGGAAAGATGAATCACCGGTTCCTGAAACTCCTCGGCGTTCTCTTGACGCTCGTCTCGGCGTGCAGCCGACCGGCCGAAAAGGAGTCAGTTCCGGACCTCTCGTCGCTCATCCAATCGTTGTCTGAGCCGGGGGGGTTCTTCGATACCGACAACATCATTTCCAACGAGACCTCCTACATGCAGGTGGTGGAGCAGCTGCGGCCGGTTGGGGGGGCTACGTTGGTGTGGGACCGGAACAGAACTCGTATATCGGGCGGGTGCGACCGCGGTGGGCTTTTATCGTGGATGTTCGGAGGCAGAACATGCTTCAGCATCTTCTGTTGAATGCGGTCTTGTCCCAGGCGGAAACCCCCTACCAATACTGTGTTGGTTATTTTCCCGTGCCATCGAAAACGAGCCGGTCGGGACGGCCAGCCTTGGCCGGGTCGTCGCCGCGTTCGAGTCGAGCCTACCCAGCGAGCAGCTATACGAAGAAAATTTGCTGCTCATTCTCGAGCATATCGAACGGCTCAAGGTGCCGCTCTCCAAGCGAGATCGGGATCACATCCGCTTCGTCTATCGGTCGCTCTTCGACGAACAACTCGGCATCCGGTTCCGTACCTTCGGGCGCCCCCCCATGCCCTACCATCCCGACTACCGAGCGTTGCTGGTGGCGGAGGGACCGACCGGGCAGCAGGGCAATTTCCTGGGCTCACCCGAGGACTATCGCTATGTGAGGGAGCTTGCGATGGGCGGCCGCTTGATTCCGGTAGTCGGAGACTTCGCGGGAGGCCACGCTCTCCGCGCGGTCGGAGACTTTCTGAGGGAACAAGGGGAGACAGTTTCCGCATTCTATGTCTCGAACGTCGAGTTTTACCTTCTTCGCGCGGGTGGGTTTCGACAATACGTCGAAAACGTGCGTTCTCTCCCGCTGACGACAAACAGTTTGTTCATTCGAGCCTACTTCGATTACGGTCTCAACCACCCCGCCGCCATGCCGGGTCACCGAAGCACGGTGGTTCTGCAGCGCATCCCTCGGTTTCTAACTTTGTACGATTCAGGATCGTTCCGTAACTATTGGGATATCAGTACCATGGACTATGTGCAATGAGGGGGCCTGCTGTTTCCCGTCATTTCGCGAAGCCGGCCTTGATTGAAGGCGCGCTTTGGGCGAAAATCGGGAGAGAGCCGAATATGAAGCAGCTGAGAGTCGACTGGTTGGAGTTGGCGGACGCTTTCGAGGATGATTCCCGGGAGCACCGCTACTATCTCGATCGAGATACGGGAGAGGTCCACTTCTTTTCTACGTATCTCGAGAACGAGGAAGAGCAAGAAGACGAGCAAAGGCTAACTGCCGAAGAACGGTACGTAACCATCCCCCTTTCCCGTCGCCTCGTACCGTTTCGCGAAATCCGTCAATTCGTCGGCACTCTAGCAGATCGGGACCGGAAACTCCTCAGCTCGTCGCTTAAGGAGCAGGAGGCTCGAGCCCGATTCAACGACACTCTGGACAACCTGCCGGAAACACGTGAGAAGTGGAGCCGGTTCAAAGAGCAGGTCGTCGAGCGCAGGATTCTAGAGTGGCTCGGCGAGGTCGGGGTGCAACCTCTCAACGAGTAGCTCCCGAAACAGCAGTCCTTTTGCGCCGAGCGTGCTCACCTTGGTGAAGAATCCCTTCCGGTTCGCGTTGTTCTTGTTGGTTCCGATCGCCTCGATTGTGGTCGTGACCCTAGGCTCCGCGTCCCGAGAGGAGAATGCCCAGGAGTTTATTTATCTCCAGAGGTTGACTCACGAGAGCGTGGTGGTTGCTTGGGGGGGACCTCGCGGGAAGTCACGAAATACGATCGGCGAGTCGTCGCCTATTCTTGGACCTGCGGAGCTCGAAGTTTCTTATCTTCAAAGCGGCGAGCCGATCCCTGGTTCCCCTTTCCTTGCCAGCGAACGAAATTGGATCGAAGTGCCGTTGCCCGAGCCTTCGACGGACTATCGATACGAGCTTGGGGTTAACGGGAGGCCTTGGGGAGATGCCGTCTATCGTCGAGAGGGGCTTCTCCATTTCCGAAGCTTCCCCGGGCCTGACGTGGACTCGGGCGCGCTATCGTTCCTGGTTCTCGGGGATTTCGGTACCGGGAGCAAGAAGCAGTTTCGTTTGGCGGAGACTATGCGCCGGGTGGTGGACGAACGTCAGCGTACCTCGAGTCCGGTCCGCTTCATCCTGACGACGGGGGATAACTTTTACGATTTCTTCCTCTTCGTCTCTACCGGTAGTGACGACGAGCAGTTTTACAAGAAGTTCTTCGTTCCCTACCAAACACTGGTGAGCCGGATTCCTTTCTTCCCCTCCCCAGGGAATCACGACGGGAGTGAGAGCGAATCGACGCAAGAAACGCGACGGTGCGCCGTCTGGAAGGATCGCTTCCGGAAGAAAAAAATTGTCCCGATAGTGAAAAAGGTCGCGGACCGCTTCTATGCCGTGCGCTATGGCAAAGACGTCGAGTTGCTGAGCCTAGATACGACGAGAAACCGAGAGACCGGAGGCAGCATCACTTGGCAGCCCCTTTACGGTGGGGAAGGGATCTCGGAGCAACGGCTCTGGCTCGAGTCGGAGCTGGCACGAACGAGAGATGTCCTTTGGAAGATTGCTTATTTCCATCATCCACCCTTCAATGCAGGGCCTGGTCACTACGGTCCTCGGGCGAAGGACCGTAACTTGATGGAGATCGAGAGGGAACTCGTGCCGTTGCTCGCATCCGGAGGGGTGCGAGTCGCCTTCAGCGGACACGTGCACAACTTCCAACTGACGCGTCAAGAATCCGAAGGTTTCTGGAGAACGACTCGTTACGTTGTGACTGGCGCGGGCGGAAAGAGTGAGGGGGGACGCAAGAAGGGCTCGCTGGAGTTACTTCGCCGCGAAAAAATGGAGGCGACCAATGCTGAGGACCAGCCTCACTTCCTTCTCGTCCAGGTCGAAGACGATCGAATGGAGATCACGCCCGTAACGTATGGCTCCCACGACACCCGCGCCGAACCATTGGCGATCCGCACCTACGATAATCGCGTCTTCAGGGGAGCAGATGGACCGACGGAGAGAGGGCGCAACGGTAGCAATGGGGGGGAGACAGGCAGTCCCTATCACCCGATCGTTATCCAGGCACGACCCCGCTAGATTCCCCCAGCTCGGAAATCGCGCAGCGGATCTCTTCCCGAACTTCTTCCTGGTCCTCCCGTTCCAAGCGAAGTCGAAGCGGCGTCAGCGCGTCGGGTCGACCGAGTTCTCCTAACGCCCACGCGGCATGGCCACGCACCAGGGCTTCGGAGTGTTCGAGCGCTTCCACCAGGCCGGGTAAGGCTCGAGGATCCCCAGAGTTGCCGAGAGCGATGGCCACGTTGCGGAGTAGACCCGGGTAGCGGGCTCGGCGTATGGCACTACTCTTGGTAGCAGCTAGGTACTGGTCGCGGGTCATTCGCAACATGGCGATGAGATCCATGGAGGCGAGAGGTTCCCTCGGGAAAAACGCGGCTTCGTCGCTCTTGACGGCGAAGCGATTCCAAGGGCAAACATCCTGGCAATCGTCGCAGCCGTAGATGCGGTTTCCGATGAGAGCCCGAAGCTTGCGAGGAACGAATCCGCGAAGCTCGATCGTCAAGTAGGAGATGCAGAGATTGCTGTCCACCACGTAGGGCTCGACGATCGCATCAGTGGGACAAGCGGTGATGCAGCGAGTGCAGGAGCCACAATGGTCTTTTTCCGAAAGGTCGCTTGGTAACGCAATGGGAAGGAGTATCTCCCCGAGGAAGAACCAAGAGCTTCCCTGGCGCGAGATCAAGTTGGAGTGCTTACCGAGCCACCCCAACCCGGCGGCTACCGCATAGCCCTTTTCCAGTAAGGGGCCGGTGTCGACGTAGGTTTTGGTCGGCAAATTGAATGTCTCGGAAACGAAATCGGCGAGAGTCCGTAGCTTCGCCTCGAGCACGTCGTGGTAGTCTTCTCCGTGCGCGTAGGTTGAGACGACGCCTTCTAATGAAGACGGAGGCGGACGCTCTCCTTGGTAGTAATTCAGGGCACAGCAAACCAGGGTCACCGTCTCCGAGAGGCTTTGGCTGGCGTCGGTGCGTCGTGCCGGGTCGCGCATCATCCACCGCATCTCGCCGTGGTAGCCACGCTCGAGCCATTCCGCGAGCCGCGGTTCTTGCTCAGGTAATTTGGCGGGAGCAAATCCGATCTTGTCGAAACCCAGGGCTCGACCCTTGGCACGAATGGTTTCTCTCAATTCCAAGCTGTCGGCCTCCGACAACGGATGAGCCAAGGGTGTTGTGGGCATAATTGGCAAGGGCTTGTTCAGGGCACGGGCAAGGTAAAATAGCGAGATTCGCTCGCCTAACGCATGTTACAACCTTGCAGAAGGCCACGAAAGGGGAGTCTTTTTTGCAGAGCTTGGATTCTTTGATCGCGACGCTCAATACCATTGAGCTCGGGGACGTCGAAAAAATCCGAGCGCGTCTTCTCGAGATCCGTACTGAGTTCGAGCAAAGGGAGTTGGCCGAGCTCGTGGGGAAGCTCGATGAGAGCCTATCCGCGCTGGGGCGCGGTGATCTTCAGGACTTTCGACGACTCAGAGCCACCATCGTGAGCCGGTTGGGGCACCTTCGTTGACGTCGGTGTCCTGCGATTGATTCGAGACCAGATCCCATTCTCGAGGCAATCGTGCCGCGGTGCGAGCAAGCTCTTGCTCGACTGCCTCTATGGCGATCAAGGTCATGGCATCGTTACGCTGGCAACGGAGGTGGGATAGCCGTTGCTTGAGCTCGTCGATTCGTTTGACGATCTGTAGAAACATGTTCCACCTCGCTCAACGTTACATAGAAGCAATTTCCGTGCCAAGAATCGAGCCGCAAACGGCCAGTGGCGGAGTGTATTGAAGGGCGGTAGCGTCTCCTTGCCCACACCTAGTTCACTTTTTGGTACATTGTTTGTAAAAGATACCGAGTGACCCCTTTAGGAGACCCTTTTGACGATTCATCAGCTTCGCCTCACGGTAGACGTGATTATCGAATTGGGTCGCGAAGACCTCGTTCTCATTCGAAGGAAAAACCCTCCCCCCGGTTGGGCCCTGCCAGGAGGATTCGTCGACCCCGGTGAAACGGTGGAGCAAGCCGCGATTCGAGAGGCACTCGAGGAGACATCACTCTCCGTGGAGCTGGTGCGGCAATTCCACGTTTACTCGGATCCGGCCCGGGATCCGCGAGGACACACCGTTTCGGTCGTTTTCATCGGTCGTGCCGCGGGGCAGCCCGAAGGTGCCGATGACGCCGCGGAGGCGCGGGCATTCCCACGAGCCGACCTTCCCACGGAGCTGGCCTTTGACCACGGGCGAATCCTGGCGGATTACCTGGCCGGACGGTACTGACGGTGATCGCCGGCGTTGACACCCGGCCGGGCCGCTGCTATATTGCGCGCCAGGTTTTTACGCTGGTGGATGACTAGGGTCCATACGTAGCTCCGAAATTCGCTGAGCTCTTGTCGATAGGTGTGTAAAAAAGTTCAGGCAGCAGCAACCTTCGACGACTCCGTTACCCTGTCTCCATCTTCAAATCGAACGCCCAGGTGAACCTCTCGCATCAGCTCCGGTGCGTTGAGCCGGCGAAAATTCTTCTCCGCAACCAGAAGCAGTTTGAAGATTGTCGCAGTGGCGGACTCGACTTTCTTGAACCTTTTGGCCGCATCCGTTCTCAATCTCAGTGCAGCGAACGGTGACTCCACGACGTTGCTCGTGCGAAGGTGTTGCCAGTGAGGCTTGGGAAAGGAATAGAAGCTGACCATCCGCTCCCAGTCCTCGTCGAGCACGTGCGCGGCCCCCGGAAGACCCTTGCGCAAGCACCAATCCTGGAACTTGGGCCTTCTTCGTCTCGCACTCCTGCAGGCTGGTGGGGTAGGGGGTCGCCGTCAACAGCGGCTTGGCCTGCGCCTGGTCCCTTTTCGGAATCCGGTCCAGTACGTTGAGGATTCGGTGGTTCCAGCACCGCTGCTCCTCAGCTTCTGGAAATACGTTTCGGGTCGCGGCCCAGATGCCGAGATGACCGTCACCGATCACCAAACGGGGACATCTCAGACCGCGCTTCTTCAGTCTCCGTAGCAGCGACGACCATGACGCTTCGGATTCTCGATGCCCGGCCTCCAGCGTCAGGACGATTTTCGTCCCGTCGGACAGGCCACCAACCGCAACTAGCACCGCCGCCTTGTCCTTCTCAAGGCCGGCCTTCACGTACACGCCATCTACCCACAGGGACACGAGCTCGAGTTCGTCCAGTGGGCGAGCTAGCCACTGCTCGTACTCTCCCTGCCATTTCTGTTTCAGCCGCGACACCGTGCTGGGAGAAAGTGGAGCGTCCTCCCCTAGAAGCCCGCGGAGCGCCAGATCGAAATCTCCGTGAGCTAGTCCATGCAGGTACAGCTCCGGAATCAACTCGCTCACCGTTTCGCTCCGACGCTTGAACAGCGGAAGCACTCGACTTTCGAACCTCTCCTCCACGTCCCCTACTCTCGGCCGGCGAACCGTCACCGTGCCCACGCTCATCGTCAGCTTCCGAGGCTTACCGTATCCATTTCGATAGCCCGCCGTTGTGTCCACGGGCTTCCGTCTCTCCGATTTCTCACGCCCGAGAAGCTCCGTGACTTCGGCTACCATCAGCTCCTGCACCCAATCCTGGATCTCGAGCCTCGCCCACTTCTCCAGCGACTCCCAAGCCACCCTTGACGAGCTCCGTCGTCTTGTGGTCTTTTCCTTCATGGCGGTGTCTCCTTCCGTTGGCCCCTTCAGGCCGTGTTTCGTGACGCGGAAGGTTACTTCGCCTTTACTTTATTTCCACACCTTCTGAGGGTAGCTCAATTCGCTCATCGAACCATGCACCCTCGGGCGCAACGGGGAGAACGTCTCTCTCTCCAAAATGACGACGGTACGGGTATCAGCCACCCGGTCGTACGAGACATTTTGGGAAGGGGCCCATCTGTCCACCTCTGCTCGATCGGCTGAGCGAAGGACGAGAGCACGCGGCGTTCGATTATCTCTTTCGCGAGACCTCCTTCGACACGATCAATCACCGCCTGAGTGAGATCCGGGATCAGGAAGTCGCCCAGTATTTGTTGGATGGAGTGCTCCAGATAGCGTCCCTCCTGTCCTCCGAAGCCTTCATCGCCATCGAGCGCATCCGCAGAGAGTTGAAGAACGCTGATGTTCCGATCTGGCGAAGATCTTTCCAAGGCGCGGCGGGTCTACGACTCTTACGTTGAGGTCTTGGGACAATATCTCTTTGCCATAGGGAGACGGCTCCAGCAAACCGAAGCCTTCTTCGCCGGTTGTCCTTTTTCCGGAAGCGCGGAGCAAATGCGGGGCCTCTACGGGCAGCGAGTTCGAGATCTGGCCGGCGATCTCAGATTCCTCCGCATGGGATTAGATCGATGGGTCCGGAAGTTTGTGCCCTTGGATGGAGAGCTCCCAGTCGGCGAAGAGGGAAGGGAATTCTTGGAAGCCCGGATCACCACAGTAGTCGATGACCTAGCGCTGCGGTTGAAAGAGGTGCAGGAAAGCTCTTCTTTCGTGATGTTCGAGCAACTCACCCTCTTCGACGAAACCCTGACGCGCAAAAGGTTCTTCAAGCGCGATCTCGAGAACCAGCTCGACCTGGATCACTTCCTGAGCTGGTTTGGTGAGCTGATTTCTCGAGTCCGAGATTACGATGAGCGGCGGCAGCCCGAGCAGCTCGAGGGAATCCAGTTTTTGCTCCGAGACTTCCACCCCGAGCAGTTTCCCGCCTTAGCCGGTATGCGCGAGTCGGATCACATCCTTTTCAGCAGTTTCGTTCAGCGTCTGCAGACCTACCGCCACCGGGCGACCGCACAGCTGAAAGACGCGAAAGAAGGAGGGCAAACGGACGATCCGGTTCACCCCTTCCTTCTTCTCTTGGGTGACCTCCTCAGTAGCTTGAACCAACGTGCGGCGGAACATTCGCCTATGGATCCGTCTCCCCTCTAAGCGTTTCCTCTCCTTCTCCATCCGAATAGAATAGAGCGCCATGAAACTGTGCCGCTTGAGGGCGCCCAATTAGCGGGGATTGCAGCAACCGAGTATGGGCAAGGCGCCGGCCGCCAAAATGGGGTGTTGCCAGAACGTGGGGCGCCAAGAAGGAGACTGCATGTATGGAAACGCGCGCGAGATCATCAACGGAGTGCTAGAGGAGCTCCAAGCGGCCAGCCTCAACAAAGAGGAGCGCGTGATCACCTCCCCTCAAGGCGCCTCCATTCGAGTAGCGGGCGACGCGGTCCTGAACTTCTGCGCCAACAACTACCTGGGGCTTTCGAGTCATCCGGAGATCGTTGCCGCGGCCCGCGCCGGGCTGGAGCAACGAGGCTTCGGCCTCTCTTCGGTGCGGTTCATCTGCGGAACTCAAGACAAGCACAAGGAGCTAGAGGAACGGATCGCAGGCTTTCTGGGAACCGATGATACAACGCTCTATAGTTCCTGTTACGATGCCAACGGTGGCCTCTTCGGAACCCTCCTGTCGGAAGAAGACGCCGTGCTCAGCGACGAGCTCAATCATGCGAGCATCATCGACGGCGTGCGCCTCTGCAAGGCGAAGCGATTTCGCTACAAGAACGCCGACATGGGGGGATCTCGAAGACAAGTTAAGGGAAGCCGAAGCGGCCCGAATGCGGCTCATCGCCACCGACGGCGTCTTCAGTATGGACGGAACCTTCGCTCCCCTCGACGCCATCTGTGAGCTCGCCGACCGTTACGAAGCGTTGGTGCTGGTGGACGACTCTCACGCGACAGGTTTCGTCGGCAAGACCGGTCGAGGAACACCGGAGCTCTTCGGCGTCGCCGAGCGGGTGGATATCTTTACTTCCACCTTGGGTAAAGCACTTGGTGGGGCGTCGGGTGGGTTCACTAGCGGTCGGAAGGAGATCATCGCTCTCTTGCGGCAACGGAGCCGACCCCTCTCTTCTCGAATACGCTCGCGCCCGCGGTCGTCGCGGCCAGCGTGAAGGCGATCGATCTGTTGAGCTCGAGCGACGAGCTGAGAGAGAAACTCGAACGCAACACCCGTTATTTTCGGGAGGAGATGGCAGGGAAGGGGTTCCAGATCAAGGAAGGCACGCATCCCATCGTGCCGATCATGCTGGGCGACGCACGGCTCGCCCAAGACATGGCAAGTGAGCTTCTGGAACGCGGGATTTACGTGATCGGTTTCAGCTTTCCGGTCGTTCCGAAGAGCAAAGCGCGGATCCGCGTCCAGATTTCTGCCGCCCATGAGCGAGAGCACCTCGACCGGGCGATCGATGCCTTTGCGGCGGTTGGCCGCCGTCGCGGGCTGGTGTCTTGACTGGCGCCCTGCCCACGCTGAATTATGGCAACCTCGTTAACTGGGCGCCCAATCGTCTAGAAAGGAGTCGGTGTATGAATCGACCTGATGCCCCTCAACGGACCCTCATGGGGCCGGGACCACTGGATATTCATCCCCGTGTTTACCGGGCATTGTCCTCGCCCGTCATCGGGCACTTGGATCCAGCGTACTTCAAGGTTCTCGATGCGATCGGGGACAAGCTGCGGATGGTCTTCAATACCGAAAACCGGCTGACCCACGCCACCCCGGGGACCGGGACGTCGGGCATGGAGTTTTGCGTCGCCAATTTGCTGGAGCCAGGAGATAAGACGCTCGTGTGCGTGCACGGCTACTTCGGGGATCGCATTCGGCAGATGGCGGAACGGCAAGAGGCAGATATCACGCTCATCGAGAGCGAATGGGGGAGGCCCACCGACCCCGAGCGCGTGGAGAATGCCTTGAAATCCGGCTCCTTCAAGGTTATCACTCTCGTGCATGCCGAGACCTCCACCGGTGTCCTGCAGCCGATAGACGAGATTGCCGGCCTGGCGAAGGCGCACGGGGCAATGATTCTTCTTGACACCGTGACTTCGCTCGGAGGGGTCGAGGTGAAAGTCGACGATTGGGGCGTCGACGCGGCATATAGCTGCTCGCAGAAGTGCATTGGCAGTCCGCCCGGCCTCGCGCCGGTTACCCTCAGCGCTCGAGCCGTGGAGTCGCTCGCGAAGCGCAAGCACCCGGTGCGAAGCTGGTATCTGGATGCCGAGCTTCTGGACAACTATTGGACCGGCAAGGGCTACCACCATACTAGCTCCAGCACCCTCAACTACGGCCTTCTGGAAGCGCTGCTTCTAATCGAAGAAGAAGCGCTCCCGAAACGGATCGCCAGGCATCTGAAAAATCATAGAGCTTTGGTGGCAGGCGTCGAAGCGATGGGACTTCAGATGTTGGTGGCTCCGGAGCACCGCCTGCCGTCGTTGAACGCCATTCGGATACCGGAAGGGGTGGACGACGGGAAGGTGAGAGGGCATCTTCTTTCGACCTTCAATCTCGAGATCGGTGGCGGGCTCGGCACGCTCAAAGGTAAGGTGTGGCGCGTGGGGCTGATGGGTTATTCTTCGTCGGCGGAGAAGATCCTCTTCTTACTTTCTGCCTTATCGACCGCCCTTGCCGCGCAAGATTGCAAAACGGACCTGCAGGCGGGGCTCGCCGCCTCCATGTCGAAGCTGGGTAACTGAGCGAAAAAAGGCGAGGCCGGGGTTGGCCAGCCTCGCCTTTTTCTATTCCGGCCAATTGGGCAACTTCTTAAACGACGTCTTGGTATTCGGCGTCCACGATGTCTTCCTCACCGCCGCTGGAACCAGGGGGAGGACCGCTCGCCTTACCGTTCTGTCCGGTGTCGTCCTTAGGCGTCGCGGTGCTCTGATAAGGCGCCTCGGTTAGCCTACGGCTGATCCGGGTCAGCTGTTCCTCGGCCTTTTGCATCCGATCCGCGTCGTCCGCCTCCACGGCTTGACGCGCCTCGTTAATGGCACCTTCGACGTCGAAGATGAGCGCCGGTTCCAGGTTGATGTTCTTATCGGCGGCGTCTTTGACGCTGCGCTCGGTCGCATAGACTAAGGCATCCAGACCGTTCCGAGCTTCGGTTCGCTCGCGAGCCTTTTGGTCTTGCTCGCGGTTGGCCTCGGCGTCACGGACCATTTTTTCGACTTCGTCCTTACCGAGCCCGCTGGAGCTCGTGATCGTGATGGTCTGCTCCTCGCCGGTCGCTTGGTCCTTGGCCGATACGTTGACGATCCCGTTGGCATCGATATCGAAAGCCACCTCGATCTGCGGCAAGCCGCGCGGTGCGGCGGGGATGCCGGTTAGGTTGAAACGACCTAGTGACCGGTTGTCCTTGGACATCTCGCGCTCACCTTGAAGAACGTGGACCTCCACGCTAGGTTGGTTGTCCTGCGCGGTCGAGAAGATTTCGCCCTTTCGCACAGGAATCGTGGTGTTGCGCTCGATGAGCTTCGTGAAGACGCCACCCAAGGTTTCGATCCCCAGCGAGAGGGGGGTCACGTCGAGCAGGAGTACGTCCTTGACGTCTCCGCTCAGCACACCCGCCTGGATGCCCGCGCCCACCGCGACGACTTCGTCCGGATTCACACCTTTGTGGGGCTCCTTCTCGAAGAGCTCTTGCACCATCTGCTGTACGCGAGGGGTTCGGGTCGTTCCGCCGACCAGTACGACTTCGTCAATCTGGTCGGGCTCGAGTCCGGCGTCTTTCAATGCCTGCCTACAGGGGTCGAGGCTGCGTTGGAGCAAATCTTCCACCAGCTGCTCGAACTTCGCCCGCGTCAGCTTCAGGGACAAGTGCTTCGGTCCCGAGCTGTCTGCGGTAATGAAGGGGAGGCTGATTTCGGTCTCCATCGCGGTGGAGAGCTCGATCTTGGCCTTCTCGGCCGCCTCCTTGAGGCGCTGGAGAGCCATCTTGTCCTTCGACAGATCGATGCCTTGCTCGCGGCGAAACTCCTCTATGATCCAGTCGATGACGCGCTGGTCGATGTTGTCTCCGCCCAGATGGGTGTCACCGTTGGTGGACTTGACCTCCACCACGCCCTCGCCAACCTCCAGTATGGAGATGTCGAAGGTTCCTCCGCCGAAGTCAAAGACGGCAATGGTCTCGTCTTTTTTCTTGTCGAGACCATAGGCCAAGGCGGCGGCGGTCGGTTCGTTGATGATACGCTTGACGTTGAGGCCGGCGATGGTTCCGGCGTCTTTGGTGGCTTGGCGCTGGCTGTCGTTGAAATAAGCCGGCACGGTAATTACTGCGTCGACTACCTTGTCACCCAGGTAGTCTTCCGCTGCCTGCTTCAGTTTCTGAAGTACCATGGCGGAAACCTCGGGTGGGGAGTGTTCCTTGCCCCGGACTTCCACTCGGACATCGCCGTTCTTCCCTTTGACGATCTTGTAAGGAACCATCGCCGCTTCTTCCGACACCTCGTCGTGGCGGCGGCCCATGAATCGCTTGATGGAGTAAACGGTGTTCTCGGGGTTGGTGATAGCCTGGCGGCGGGCAACCTGCCCGACGAGTCGCTCTGAGTCCTTGGTAAAGGCTACGACACTCGGCGTCACCCGGCCCCCCTCGGAGTTGACGATGATCTTCGGTTGACCGCCCTCCATAACGGAAACGGCCGAGTTGGTGGTTCCCAGGTCGATTCCAATCACTTTAGTCATATTGGTCTGCCTCCAAACAGCCCCTATTTGTTAGGGATAGTGATTTTAAATACCTAAAATCTTTCGGGCCCTTAGCCATCGCAGTGATGGCGCGGCCCTATTTGGGTGCGCTAATCTGAACGTCTCCCCAATTCCATGTTGTAATTATAGGGAATGGAGGCAAATATGTCAAGTTAAAATGAGTGTATATATATAATATCACTTGATATTAATAGCATAATATATTACAATGGTTCCAGTGGCTTGGCAATTCCACGCCGGAACTCCGCGCTAGGATTCAAGCCCGAGACTTTCACTCGAGGAGGATGTATATGGACTTCAATCGACTTACACAGAAGTCTCAGGAGGCGAT
Source organism: Candidatus Marinacidobacterales bacterium (assembly GCA_965219415.1). GTDB lineage: Bacteria > Acidobacteriota > Vicinamibacteria > Marinacidobacterales > DATDRI01 > CBDCNP01. The sequence goes on along the minus strand of CBDCNP010000002.1, from coordinate 1,988,837 downwards.
CGGGGCGGCTCAGTCGCTTGGCCTCTGAGCGGAACCATCAGCAGATCGACGTGGAGCACCTCCTTTTCGCCCTGCTCCGGCAGGAAGGTGGGCTGGTGCCCAAAGTGTTGGGAAGGCTAGAAGTGCCCGTTCCAGAGCTCGAGCACCGGCTAGAGAGTCATCTGGCCAAGGTCCCATCGGTGAACGGTTCGGGCGTCGAGCTCTACATCGCCGGCCGACTCAATAAGGTCCTGGAAAAGGCCCTGCAACAGGCCGAAAAGCTGAAGGACGAGTACGCCAGCGTCGAGCACTTCCTTCTCGCCATTTTCGAGGAAGGCGGTGAGGCAGGGCGACTCCTCAAGGATTACGGCACTAGTAGGGACGGCATTCTCGAGGTTTTGCAGGGCATTCGAGGTAGTCAGCGAGTGACGAGCCAGAGCCCGGAGTCGACCTACGAGGCGCTCGAGCAGTACGGACGTGACCTGACCCAGTTCGCGAGCCAGGGCAAGGTCGATCCTGTCATCGGACGTGACGACGAGATCCGACGGGTCATCCAGATTCTTTCCCGGCGGACCAAGAACAACCCGGTCTTGATTGGCGAGCCCGGAGTGGGAAAGACCGCCATCGTGGAAGGGCTTGCCCAACGCGTCGTGCGTGGGGATGTGCCCGAGGGGCTAAAGAACAAGAAAGTCATCGCCCTCGACATGGGTGCTCTCATTGCCGGCGCCAAGTTCCGGGGAGAGTTCGAAGAACGGCTCAAGGCGGTGCTGAAGGAGGTACAGGATTCCCAGCGCGGGATCATCCTCTTCATCGACGAGCTGCACAATGTCGTCGGCGCGGGCCGTGCCAAGGGCGCGCCGATGGATGCCGGAAACCTGCTGAAGCCGATGCTGGCGCGGGGAGAGTTACATTGCATCGGCGCAACCACGCTCGACGAGAATCGTAAGCACATCGAGAAAGACGCCGCGCTGGAGCGTCGATTCCAGACCGCGAGAGTCGACGAGCCCACGGCAGAGGACACGATTTCTATCCTTCGTGGTCTTCAGGAGCGCTACGAGGTTCACCACGGGAGTCAGGATCAAAGATCCGGCTCTGGTTGCGGCGGCGACTTTGTCCAGGCGCTACATCTCGGACCGGTTCCTACCCGACAAGGCGATCGATTTGGTCGATGAGTCCGCGGCACGGCTGCGTACCGAGATGGACAGTATGCCGACTGAGCTCGACGAGCTAAAGCGTCGCCAGATGCAGCTCGAAATCGAACGCCAGGCGCTTCGAAAGGAAAAAGACAAGGCTTCCAAGCAAAGACTCTCCCTTCTGGAGAAGGAGCTTGCGGAGATCCGTTCTAATGCCGACACGCTCGCGATCCAGTGGCAGGAGGAGAAAGAGTCGATCGGCAAGGTGCGAGAGCTCCGGAAGGAAATGGAGGAGACCAAGGTCGCGATTGAAAAAGCCGAGCGTGCCTACGATCTCGACAAGGTTGCGGAGCTTCGCTACGGTCGCCTGAACGAGTTGGACACGAGCCTCCGGGAAGCTGAGCAGGTGCTCACCGAGAGAAAGACCATGCTTCTCAAGGAAGAGGTAGACGAAGAGGACATCGGCCAGGTGGTCTCTCGTTGGACAGGGATTCCGATCTCGAAACTCATGGAAGGCGAAGTCCAGAAACTGCTCCACCTGGAGGAGCATCTTCATGAGCGTGTGGTCGGCCAGGACGAGGCCGTTCACACGGTTGCGGATGCGGTCCTTCGCGCTCGCGCGGGAATCAAGGACCCGGAACGCCCCATCGGGAGCTTCATTTTCCTTGGCCCCACGGGCGTGGGTAAGACGGAGTTGGCTCGCACCCTGGCGGAGTATCTCTTCAATGACGAGAAGGCGCTTGTGCGAATCGACATGAGTGAGTACATGGAGAAGCATAATGTCGCCCGCCTCATCGGTGCGCCTCCCGGCTACGTCGGATACGAAGAGGGAGGCCAACTGACAGAAGCGGTGCGTCGCAGGCCTTTTTCGGTGATCCTCTTCGACGAGGTGGAGAAGGCTCACTACGACGTCTTCAATCTGCTTCTCCAGATTTTGGACGAAGGACGGCTCACCGACTCGCACGGCCGTACCGTGGATTTTCGGAACTCGGTGCTCATCATGACCTCCAACGTCGGTAGCTCGGATATTCTCGAGTTCCAAGGCTCGGTGGACGATGAGAACTACGGCAAGATGAAAAAGCGAGTGCTGGAGCGGCTAAAGAATCATTTCCGTCCCGAGTTCCTCAATCGAGTCGACGAGATGGTGGTGTTCCATGGTTTGAGCAAGGAGCAGTTGGTCACCATCGTTGACATCCAGCTCGACCGGCTGCGGCAGCGATTGGAAGACCGACGTGTCGATGTCGAGCTCTCCGACGACGCCAAACTCTACCTAGCGGAAGTCGGGTGGGATCCAGTTTACGGAGCTCGTCCACTGCGTCGAGCCGTGCAGCGAGAGCTCGAGAGCGTGATTGCCCGCAAACTGTTGGCGGGGGAGATCCAGTCCGGGACTACCGTCCGGATCGACCTTCGCGACGGGGCGCTCGCTTTCGAATCCGCTCCGATCGAAGCCGTGCTGAGCTCCTAATCGGTGGAACTGCCCTCGCTCACCGGAGCGGGGGTAGATTCCTCCCGATCCTTCGTATCGAGAGCCCTGCTTCATCGGTCATGGGCTCTTCGAAACCCGACCATCTCCGTGACATCTGCTTTTCGAAAGCGCTGAAATGGGGCGCCCATCGAGACCCTTCCTGCTTTCTCATAAGGCAGGAGTGGTTTATGTTAAGGCGTTCAGGTAACAGCGGTATTGACCGGGGACACGACTTGCGATTGTCACTGAAGATTAGAGGAGGAAAACAAGTGAAACGCTTCTTCATGTTTTGGCTTGTGATGTTGTTCGCCGGATTTACCGATGCCTCCGCCCAGTCGTTGTCGGAGATTGCTAAGAAGGAGAAAGAAAGAAGGAAGGATCTCGCCAGGACCGACGTCAAGACCTATGACGATTCCAGCATCGGGGGACGGAGGCGCAGCGTGCAGTTTGCCCCGACCGCCGACGATGCGGGAACGAACGCTGGGCAAGACGACGAAGGGGAAGAAGCAGAAGCTGAAGAAGAGGATCCGACCACGACACAGGCGTATTGGCGTGACCGCAAGGCCGGCATCCAAAAACGGATCTCCGACGTCGAAACCGAGCTCAACCGCCCCGGGTTCTCTCAGGATCCCGATAATTTGATGAAGCGGACCAACCTTGAGCGGCAGCTCCAACAAGCACGATCGGATCTTGCCGCCCTCCAGGCGGAAGCCCGGCGAAAGGGGATTCCTCCCGGCTGGGTACGGTAGAGCCCTCAGCCGTCGCGGAGGTGCGACAGCCACCGGAGCGACCAGGCGTGGGGGTGGGGCCCCGCGCCACTAATTGTAGAGCCCTCAGCCGTCGCGGTTGGGGTGCGCTCGGCGAGGGCTTAGACCGCTGCCGCCTCGACGCGGTTGCGGCCCCTTTGCTTGGCGCGGTAGAGCGCGAGGTCGGCGCTCTTCAACAAGATTTCCTCGGTGGTACCGTCGCCGGGTAGGCGGCGGTGCCGATGCTCACCGTGATCCCCCCAGACCCGGAACCTGTTCTTCAAAAGAAAGCGCTTCGATCGATTTCCGGATCTTCTCCGCCAATGCTTTGGCGGCGTGGCCGATGGTCGAAGGCAGGACGACCACGAACTCTTCTCCTCCCCACCGGGCTACTACGTCTGATGCTCGAATCGTTTGTGACAAATTCGCCGAGAAGCTCCGCAGTACGCGATCGCCTGCATCATGTCCAAAGCGGTCGTTGATCGTTTTGAAGAGGTCGATGTCCAGCATGAGAACCGCAAGTGGTTGTTCGTATCGGGTGGCCATCGCGAGTTGTTTCTGGAGATGTCCCTCCAGGAAACGCCGGTTGTAGAGGCCGGTGAGCTCGTCTTGAATCGCCCTTTGCTGGAGCTGCTTGAAGTAGCGGACGTTTTGGAGGATGGGGGCGGCGTAATCCACGAAGCCACGCGCCAGCTCGGTTCGCTCCTCGCTCCAATAAGCCTCGTGGAGACTGTCCAAGTGAATGACTCCGATGGTGGACCCGCCAACCACCATGGGAAGGCAGAGATAACGATCACCTCCCTCGGTTGACGACTTTACCGGGCAAGGAAGTTCGTCTGCTCCGTCAAAGCGAAAGGCTTTACCGGTGCGATACGCGATGCAGCTAGCCGCGCCGACGCGGGAGTCGCGCCCGCATCGGCCGGGCAAACCCACGTGCTGGGTGACCTCGAGGAGCTTGCCTTCCGGAACCGGTCGGTACACGACTGACTGGTTGGGCGCTACGAGTCGGTCCAGATAATGGAGGAGCGCTGCCAGAACCTCCGATTCTGTTTGGGCGGTTTGTATCCGCGCCGAGTAATCGCGCCAGGCACCTAGATGTTCGGTCCGCGTTTTTTTCCGCCTCGTAGAGCCGGGCGTTATCGATGGCGATGGCGGCTTGATTGGCAAACGAAGCTAGGACGCGGATGTCTTTGTCACCGAAAGCGTTGGGTTGTTCATGCCCGATGTTCAAGACCCCGATGAGATTCCCCTTCACTTTGAGGGGAACCGCGATCTGCGATCGGGTTCCTTCGAGGTTTCCGTCAGCTAGCGGCAGATCGGAGACGTCCGGGATCAGCACCGGCTCGCCGCTTTGAGCGGCTTGTCCCGCCGCACCCTTGCCGAGCGGGGTTCCGGTCATCGCTTCCGCCGCCGCTCCGGGTGAAGAAGTTTGTGGCACCAGCTGGCGTCGGCGCTCGTCGAGCAGCAAGACCTTGGCGTGAGGGAACCCGAGGCGACCAATCGCGTCTAGGGCGCTATGTACGGCGTCATTGGGAGTTTGGGTCGAGCTCATGGTCTTGGCCGCGCCATGAAGCGCGGCGAGCTCGGTTCGGCGCTTCTTCTCTTCTTCGGCCAGCGAGACGTTGTCGATCGACAGCCCAAGCTCGTTCGTCAGAGCGCCCAATGCGGCTAGGCGGGACTCGTTGAAGAACTCCATCTCGTCGGCGAAGAGTTGAACGACCCCGACGACTCTTCCCCTGGATACCATGGGTATGCAGGCCGTCGAGCGCCAACCCGAAAGAAGAATCGCCTCTCGAAACTCCTCCACGAGGGGGTCGGTGATGAGATCGTCCAAAACGAAGGGCTTACGCTGCAGGGCGGCTCGACTTGCCAATCCGGCTCCCGGCTCGGCGAGCCGCTGCACGGCAACGAGCTCCGCGAGATCGCTAGGTAGGCCCGTGTAACTGGTCAAGATCAGGCCCCGTTTTTCCTCATCGACGAGGAAAATTCCAGCGGCGGGTATGCGTAAGGCAAAGCTTGCGCGCTCCAGCACTTCGTCCAACGCGTTTTTGAGGTCGTTGATCGTCCCGGCGAACACATCTCTCGCCCCTTGAGTGGCGTCCCGAACGCGCTGCTCGAGCTCCCACAGGCTGAGCTCACCGTCTTTGAGCGTGAGTTCTTGGGACAAGAAACCTCCCACGTACGCCATCACCCAGAGCATAGCGAGTTTGACCCCGGCGGTCAGAAGGGAAGACGGGGTGCCCAGCTGGCTCGTGAGGCCGACGACGCCGAGGAATGCTAAGGAGATTGCGGCGACGACGGCGACGGCTACCACGCGGCTGAGGACGAGGGACGCGGTGAGAACCAAGAGCAAGAGAGTGGCGAAGAAAGGAGAATCGAGCGGGCCGGTCCAAAAGACGAGCAGCAGGGCGAAGACCGAGGTGACGACGACCATCGCCAAGGTACCGTGAGAAAGCGACAAGCGCTGAGGCCGGAAGTGAGGGAAGACAAAGTTGATTGTGGCCGCAACCAGCGCCAGCGCGATGAGCAGGGGTCGGTCGCCGATCCGAGCCACCGAAAACGCATACGCGAGTACGAGCAGCGTCACCATCCAGTAGACGAGAGAGAAGGTGGCTTGGAAACGACGAATTTTTTCGGCGCGCGTTCCCCGGACCGCGGAGATTTCGCTCCCATCTTGGAACCGCGACTTGAACCGCCGGATCATTGGGTCGTCCGTCGGAGCGACGTGGCGGCTCGGAGAGCCATCAAACCGTGGCGCCCCCGAGATGGAGATCTTCAACCTGAAAAAATACGTCACCGTGTTCTGCGAAGTGGTGGTTGGATTTGCCGTAGAAGTGGCGAAGGCGAACGACAGGCTTGGCGTCGTCGTCGCTTCGGACGACGAAACCGCCGATCCCTTCCGGATAGGTCACGATACCTTCAGGGCCGCACCCGGGAGGGCCGGGTTCTTTCAACTCGGCAAACGTTCCGATCCAGCTGGGAGTGGTCGTCATACTTTCCTCCGGAGGCCCTTGCCGCCGATGAGGAAGCTCGGCATCACTAATTAGAGTATCTGCTAGGTTGCTGTGGGTTAAGGAGATAGATGGGCCGCTCACCCTGTGTGGTTTCTGGCAACGCCCTTTTTTGGCGGCGGAATGTGTCCGGCGTCCTCGAGGTCGGCAGTCCTGGCCAATTGTTTTTGGCAACCCGAATTTCGCGCTGTCTAGTACAATCTAAGTAAGGAATTCTCCACCGAGGCAAACAAGTGAATAGCCAGGTCGCAGAAGCGCTACGTAAACTCTACTTAGAGAAGCGGACGGGAGTCCTTCTCGGAGAGGGAGAGGAAACCAAGCGTAGCATTATGGTGCGGGCGGGTTCGTTGGTTGGGGCCCGTTCATCGCTCATGGATGATCGCCTCGGTGAGGTGATGATTCGCCGCGGAAAGATCAGCCGGCGGCAATCCGAAGAAGCGGCAAAGCACATCAAGAGTGGGTTGAAGCTGGGTGAGATTCTCGTCAAGCTCGGCTATATCGAAGCTAGCGACATCGACGAAATGGTCAGAGTTCAGCTGGTGGATATTGTATGCGACCTGCTCCTCTGGCCACCCGCACGCATGGTGTTCACTGACATGGAGAGCGTCGGATGCGATCGTAGGGCAACCTCCTGTCTCCGTAGCCGACGTCATCATGGAGGCGACCCGCCGTTCCGCCCAAGTCGCCCCTTGTTTGAAGGCGTTACTCGCCCTCGAGAAACCGCTCCAGCTTGCGCAGGATCCAGCGTTCCGTTCCCAGGAAGTCCAACTGACTCCTGAGAAGGGCTACATCGCCTCTCGGATCGACGGTCACGAAACAGCGAAGAGCATCGTCAACGTAAGCCCCCCTTTCAGAGACCGAGACGGCCCGCACGTTGCTAGGGCTCATGGAGGCGGGCATCGTCGAGGCCCAGGACAAACCTCCCGAGCCGGACCCCGAATCGATCAGTTACGCGGAGTCGATCCGGGAGCCAGAGATCACCGCGACTCCGCCCCCGTCGCCCGCTGAAAAAGAGGAAGAGTCAGCGGGCAACGTGGACGATGCGCAAGTAAGCGCCAAGAAAGTCATCGAGCATCTTTTCGAGCATTACCAGGAGCAGGATCATTGGACGGTCTTTGGGCGTCAAGCGGGGTGCGAGCCTAGAGAAGATAGACGCTGCGTTTCGTGACAAGACTAAGCTCTATCATCCCGATAACTACCACCACATCCAAGATCGAGAGTTTCAGGAGAAGCTCACGCACGTTTTTTGTCGGCTGAACGACGCCCACCAAACCCTCACCGGAAAGGAGCAGGCCAAAGGTTACGACGAGCTCACGAAGAAAGAGCAGCAGTACGAAAAGCAAAACAAGGAATGGAGTGCGCCTCCCAAAGAAACTCCTCGCGAAAGGAAACCAATCAAGGGGGAAAAGAGTGCCCCCCCAGTAGTGCGAGACGCGAAAGAAGGGAAGACTTTTTTCGCGCAAGCCAAGAACGCATTCCTGAAGTGCGACTACTGGATGACGATCCAGTTCTGCCAACAGGCGATCGAGATCATCGGCGATCAACCAGAGTATTACCACTTGCTGGGAATGGCTCAAAGAGAGAATCCCAAGTGGCGCCAGGACGCGGAGCGAAACCTCAAGATCGCGATCAAGTTGGACCCGTGGAAGCCGGAGTATTTGGTGGCACTCGGGAAGGTCTACCAGGATGCTGGTATGACCCTACGAGCGGAGAAGATGTTCGAGCAAGTGCGCGCCCTCGATCCGAGCTTCCCGATTCCCGACTAGCACAGATAGTCTCCTCATCTAGGCGTGGCCAGCCGCAGACGCCGGGTGAGGGTACCGATGGTTTCTTCTTCCTGGCTCATTCGCCCTTCTCGTAACGCTTGAGCTTTCTCCATAGGGTGGCGGTTGTGATGCCCAGTTTCTCAGCGGTTTTCTTGCGACTACCCCCGCTTTCCGCGAGCACCTTCAAAATGTACTCACGCTCGAGCTGGCTCAGTGTAAGGGTATTGCTTCTCGCCCGGTCGATGATCTTGTCGGATGCCGTCGGCGAATCGGCGAAGGGTAGATCATCTAGCCCAATGACCCCGTCACGATCGAGGGCGATGGCTCTTTCGATGACTTGCTCAAGCTCGCGAACATTGTCCTCCCACGTGCGGGAAACGAGAACCGACATGGCGCGAGAGGATGTGGCAGGCGCGGCATGTCTCAGTCTTTCTGCAAAAGCCCTCGCGAAGTGCTGTGCCAGGAGAGGGATATCCTCGGTTCGCTCCCGCAACGGTGGAAGCTGGAACGGAATGATGTTGAGGCGGTAATAGAGGTCCTCTCGAAATGTTTGCTCTTCAACGCACTTTTCCAAATCACTGTGAGTGGAGGCAATGACACGGACGTCGAGGTTTCGACTGACGGTGGTTCCAACTCGCCGAACCTCGCCATTTTGAAGAAACCGCAGCAACTTGATTTGGGCGGCAGGCGTCAGCTTCTCGACCTCGTCCAGAACGGCGGTGCCCTCATCGGCCTCCTCGAGGAGACCTCTTTTGTCGACATGCGCTCCGGTAAAAGCGCCCTTGGCGTGTCCGAAGAGCTCGCTCTCCCGTAAGCCCTCAGGGATGGCGTTGCAGTTGACGATGACCAGTGGTTTGTCCTTTCGAGGAGAGAGGGCGTGAAGCGCACGGCCTACCAGCTCCTTACCGGTACCGCTCTCGCCGGAGACCAGAACGGTCGAGTCCAGGCGAGCTACTTGCTCGACCATCTTCAAAACTTCTGATATTGCCGGCGAGGTACCGATAAGCCCGTCGAAAGATGCGCGGCCTTCCATCGCTCGCTCGAGTACACGGACCTTCTGTGCAAGGCTCTTGCGCTCCAATGCGCGTCGGACTGTCAGGAGTAGCGCCGGCGGGTGGAGGGGTTTAACGATGTAGTCATAGGCCCCGGCTTTGACCGCCGCCATGGCACCTTCGAGTGCGTCGGAAGCGGTGGTGATGACGACCTCAGTTTCTGGCGAGGTGCGCTTCACGGTGCGTAGAATCTCCGCGCTGTCCATCCCGGGAAGTCGAAGTTCGGTAATCCCGGGAAGTCGAAGTTCGGTAACCACCAAATCGAACGGGCGCTGCGCGAGAGCCTCCAACGCTTGCTCTCCGTTCTCGACGGCGTGGGTTTCGTACCCATTTCGTCGAAACGTCGCCCGAGATCTCTCGCGGACCTCGTGCTGGTCATCAATGAGCAAGATAGAAGCCACCCCGGCAGGGTCGGTGGTCTTCGAGCGTTGCCGTTTCTTGTTCGGTGGCTTGCTCATCTCGTGATTCGAAGGGACCTCTCCGGCAAGCGTTTGGTGATGAAAGGCAAACGCTGCTTGGCTCGATCCGTTAGCGACTGCGAATAAGTGAGGGTAAGCATCCCAAGTTTACATATTCAAAGCTGGCTTCGATCCTACTCCCTCTCCCCGTGAGACTGCGGGCGTCGAGAAACAGGGTCTCATGGTAGATGTTAGAACAGCGGGTAGCCATTTGGATGGCCGTCAAAATACGTTGTGCCAACCATGCTGGGCATCAAAACAGCTCGGTGCCACTATCAAGGTGGCCAGATGCCGGTCAGACGGCGGGTGAGGGTCACGGCCCCACGATCGGCAGGAGCTCTCTCATGTCGTCGATGAAAAAGTCTGGAGAAAGAGACCGGACCTCCTTGGCGCCGATTCCGTAGGTCACCAGCGACACACGGATCCCGGCATTGCGAGCGGTCTCGTAGTCCACGAGGGAGTCACCGACCATGAGGGTCCGCTCCCGCCGTGAGCCCGTGCTTTCGATAATCGCGTCGACTCCCATCGGATCGGGTTTGCGTTGTGGAAAACTCTCGCCCCCGTGTACTCGGTCGAAATACCGCATGAGGTCGAGTCCCTCGAGCAACGCCAGGCTCTCCTTGGTCGGCTTGTTCGTGAGGACCGCCTTCCGCGGCGCGGACTTCAACGCTTGGAGTTCGACCAGGGCTTCTCGCACTCCTGGGTAGGCGCTCGTAGTATCGAGCAGACGGCGGCCATAGATTTGCAAATAGAGATGAACAGCTTCATCCAGCTCTTCCGAGGCGGGGGACCCGCCGAATGAACGTTCGAGGAGTCTTCGCACGCCATTTCCAATGAAGGCGAAAACCCGCTCTGCCGGCAGTTCTGGTCGCCTCAAGAGTGTCAATAGCTCGTTCACCGACGTGGCGATGTCCTGACGGGAATCCACAAGGGTGCCATCCAAATCGAAGATGATGAGATCCATTGGGCGCTATGCTAGCGACGCTGGTAGTGACGGTCAAAGGCGCCGGGAGGAGCACGATCAGTGAGCGGTACGTTTTTTGGGCTGAAAGGCCCTTTTTTCAGGCTGGCTTGAACGACCCGGCAGGCTGCACTATAATCACCGCGGAATTCAGTACGGTTGGTCCGGGCAAAACTGGGATGCTAGAACTGTCGCGAAAGAGCGACTATGCGTTGCGGGCAGTCATCTATCTTGCCCGCCTTAGCTCCGACCGTTACGGTCGCGTTAGCGAGATCGCCAAAGCCAAAGACATCCCCCAGGCGTTCCTCGCTCAGATCCTTCCCATCCTGGCGAATCGAGGTGTTGTGAAGTCTCAGCAGGGTGCGCACGGAGGCTACGCGCTCGCGAGAACTCCCGCCGAGATCACTTTTCTCGAGGTCATCGAAGCTGTAGAGGGACCGTTGAAGCTCAACCGATGCGTCGATGGAGAGCATGACGATTGCTCCATTCTAGATAGTTGTGAGATGCAACACGTCTGGAACATGGCGCAAAAGCAGACGGTGGATTTTCTGGGCAACGTCACGATGGCGGACATGCTGAAGGCCCCCAACCACCCCTTGGTCTCTATCGACCCCGAATAGGCTTGGCGCGCCGCGAGCCCGCGCCCCCGCGAAGCTCCAGAATTCTACCCTCCCTCGTCGTACTCTTCCGCCCGATGCATGTCAAAGGGCCCATGCGTCGGATTGTTGGCAAACCCACGAAGCTCTGAATGGCACCGGTAACAAACCGTCACGTCTCCGAGCCGATGGTAGAGGAAGAAGTCGAGGCAACTGGCGACCACCAGCACCGCCAAAGATGGGAGAAACCCCCAGACGGCGTAGGCGAGGGTGGACAAGACAACCGTCAGCGTCACCGCCGCACACCCAAGTTGCTGGGGGAAGTCTTTTTTGAGGAAGAATTCCCCATTGTCGCACTGCGGACATCGATCTATGGGTCCTCCGTCCAGGAGTGTGGGACTCGCATTGCGTTCTGACTGATACCCGCAATAAGGACAGGCGTGGGCGGCCTCCATTGGCAAGAGCGTGTACTCGCTGTACCGAGAGCACTCAGGGCAAAACAGGCCCACCGTCAGAGAATCTGCTTGTCTGTCAGTCATCTTTGTCCGTTTCAGGTGAGTTCAAAGGGGGAAACCGGTAGCGACCGCAAGGAATTGTGCGATCAGCTCTCCGAAGAGCACCAGTATGAACGCGACATAAAGGAGCCCGGTCGCGGACTGCGTCGAGCGCATCTTCACCGTTTGCCAAATGAGGCCCGCCAGCAACGCCGGAGCGATCAGGCCAGAAATGAACCGGAAGAGGAAGAATAGGCCGAGTGTCGAGAAAACCAGATCGTCGGCTCGGGTGACTTGAACTACCTGTAATCCTTCCTGGGCAAGAGTCGTACTAACAGTTGCCCAACGCGCGACCACGGCAACGGCGAACCAGAGAGCCCCCTGCTTGAGTGGAGCGATGGAGAGCTTTGTATCTACGAGGTACCAGTGGCCGAGAACCATGCTCACCACGACCGCCCCGAGCAAGAGCGCCGAACTGACGGAACCTGCGAAACAAAGCGGCCAGCTCGCGGTTGTGTTGTCGAGGCATTCGGTACCAAGGGCTCCCAAGCCGACGACCACCGCTACCCCGCCGGGGATCGGAGAGCCGCCTCCCCAACGGCGCACCCAGATATACCAAAAGACCGCTGTCGCTGCTACGGCACCGTATGTGAGGTTGCTGCCCGGATTTAGCAGCCAGCTCACCCCCGCAGAAAATGCGGACCCGGCGGTGCAGAAACGGAGGAAGGGATCGGGAAGTCGGTGTCGTATCACCAGTGCGGTTGCGATCAGCAAGCTGCCGATCGCCAAATGGGCGGAGAGCAGAGAAATGACCGTGGGGATCAATGCTTCGACTCTTTAGGAATGAGGCAAATACGCGCTACTTCAGTTTTTCGCGGAGCCAGTATCTCAGATCGGGGGTGAGCTCGGAAAGAACCATTCCGTCTTGGACGACGGTTTGACATCCACGAGCTCGCTGGGGCTCCGGCTGGTCGGGCGTTTGGCAGGTGAGCTTCGCAGTTGCCGCACTCGTTGTTCCAACAGAATCGGCCTAGGACCATGTCGTCGTCCAGAATGAACTGAACGCAGCGGAGAACGATGTTGTTCTCTGGGACCGCGAAAGAGATGCCTTCGATCTCGATATCAACGAGCCGTTCGAACGGGTCGTATTCGGTGTCTGCTGAACTCATGATGCTCCGTCTTCAAATCGGGGACAGGAAGCACAAAAAAATACCCCCGGTGAGATCCGAGGGTACCGCGATGAGTTCGAATGACGCGTTCAGATTTGAACGCGCCGTACGACTAGGCTAGGCTCTCTTAAACTTGGAAAGATTCCCCGCAGCCGCAGGTCCCCTTCGAGTTCGGATTGTTGAAACGGAATCCCGAGCCCATGATGTCTTCCACATAGTCGATCTCGGTTCCTTCGAGGTAGAGAAGGCTCTTCTCGTCGACGAATAGCTTCACGCCATTTTGTTCGTACACCTCGTCCTCGGCACCGGCTTCCTCATCAAGCGCCAGTTGATACGAGAATCCGGAGCAGCCTCCACCGACAACGCGAACTCTCAAGGCGGCATCGGGTTTGCCATTCTCGACCAGGAACTCTTTTACCTTACCGGCGGCAGTCGTACTCAAAGTCAACATCGCTAAGCCTCTTCTTTGTCTTATAGGGCTTTACTGGGTCTTCTTATTGCTCTTACTTTGCCAGGCCATTAAGAGCAGGTTTGATAAACCCAATCAAATTGGTCAGACACTCCGCAGTATACTAACGACTCCGGAAACTGTCAAGCGGCGGAACCGTATTAGATTCAACCTAATAGCCGGTCTTTCGAATAGACTAGCTCGCCCCGCGATGGCGCGCTTATCTCCAGGATCCCGGTATCCATCCTTATCGCATCTTCTGGACAGGCCTCCACACAGAGCCCGCAAAAAACACATTTGCCGTAGTCGATATCGAAGGTTTTCGGGTATTTCTCGATGCTTGGGTCCGGGTGCTCGCCGGCTACGATGAAGATGCAGAACGCAGGGCAAATCGTCTCGCACATCATGCAAGCCACACACCGTGGGCTGTCGTCGTCCCGCCGGGTCAGTCGGTGTCGGGACCGATGCCGCCGCGCCATCGGACGCCGCTCCTCGGGATACTGAAACGTGACTGACGCCGGCTTATCCATTTTGAGCCCGACTAGATGGGCCAGATGACGTGTCAGGTTAAGGATGAAGTGGCGGGAGGTGATCATTAGCGCCCGCATGATCTCCGGAACGTAGGCGCGTTCGAGATGACTGAGCGGGGGCCGTTTCACCTTCTTAATCATGGCGCTCATGATACGGACAAAGCTTGACAACCGTCAAGGTGCCCTTTAGCATGAAAAGTTCCGATCCAAAACATACGATGGAAAAGCTGTACGATCTACACACCCACACTACCGCCTCGGACGGGCGACTCAGCTCCGAAGAACTTGTTCAAAAAGCAGCTGACGAGAATGTTTCCTCCTTCGCGTTGACCGACCACGATACGGTGGATGGGATCGACTCGGCTCGAAAGGCGGCGGCCAAGGTGTCCAACAACGGTCTCGAGGTCATCGCCGGAATCGAGGTGAGCGCCAACTTCGAAGACGCTTCGGTGCACGTTCTCGGATTGTTCGTTCGACATCGGGAGCCGTGGTTAGTCGAGTTTTTTTCGACGGCAAGGGAGCGGCGTATCGAACGGATCCATCGGATCCTGGAGAAGCTCGAAGCGGTTGACGTTCACGTAGAGGCAGCGGACGTCTTCGCCAAATCGTCACACGGAACCGTGGGGCGTCCGCACGTCGCCGAGGTGCTCGTCGACCGTGGTGTCGTTCCCGGCTTCTCGGAAGCGTTCGATCGGTATCTCGGCCATGGGGCCCCTGCCTATGTGGGGTATGAAAAAGTGACCCTGCGCGATGCCGCCGACCTCATCCAGCGAGCCGGCGGCGTGGCGTCTTTGGCACACCCCGGGCTGATGAAGCGAGACGAGCTCATTCCGAAGATGGTCGACGATGGTCTTCAGGCCATCGAGGCGTACCACAGCGACCATCCACCCGAGCTCGCTTCTCACTACCTAGAGATGTCAGCGCGATTGGGTTTGCTGGTGACCGGCGGATCCGATTTCCATACTCTGGAAGGCCCAGGCCCTACCACCTTGGGTTGTCCGGAACTCACCGCAGACGCCCTGGAAAAAATCCGCGAAGCTTCCACTGCTTAGTAACCCGTTATCGGTCATCAGTACAATATTTGTTACTGATCACTGTTTACTTCCACGAAGATATCGCTGCCTTCGACGCGCGTCTTGTATACGTGGACCTTGGAAAGCGCGTTAACGGGGGAAAGGCCGGTCTTGAGATTGAACTGCCATAGATGCCAGGGACAGACGACGACTCCCTCTTGGATAGGACCTTCGTGGAGCGGGGCCCCTCGATGAGGACAAGTCTCGTCGAGTGCGAAGAATTCACCTTGATATTGAAAGATGGCCAGCCGTTTGCCCTTGACGTCGACGGCAATCCCCGTGCCCTCGGGCACTTCTTGGGTATCGGCGACTCGAAACTCGGCCATCAGGAGGCGAAGGCCTTCTTCAAGCTTGCCCGACCGGCCTCGATGGTTCTCTCCAGGTCCTCGTTGGTGTGCGCGGCCGAGATGAAGAGAGCTTCGAACTGGGAAGGCGCGAGGTACACCCCGCGTTGCAGCATCTCGAGACAAAATGCGGCGTGTCGTTCGGTATCGGAGCGTGTGGCGTCGGCGAAGTCTTTTACCTGAGGCTCGGTGAAGAAAACCGTCATCATCGAGCCCACGCGGTTAATCGTAAGGTTCAGGCCGAGCTGGCCAAGAGCATCTCGAAAACCCGCTTCGAGCCGCGCGGCAAGTTCTTCCAATCGATCCCACGGCTTTTCCTCTTCGAGTAGGTCGAGTTGCGCGAGCCCGGCGCTCATGGCGAGAGGGTTTCCGGAGAGAGTGCCGGCCTGATAGACAGGACCTGCGGGGGCGAGCTGCTCCATGAGTTCGCGCTTGCCGCCATAGGCGGCGGCGGGCAGCCCTCCGCCGACGATCTTGCCGAGCACGGTGAGGTCCGGCAAAACGCCGAATCGCTCCTGTGCCCCTCCTCGTCCAAGACGAAATCCGGTGATGACTTCATCGAAGATCAAAAGCGAACCGTATCGATCGCAGATGTGTCGCAGGCCGGCGAGAAAGCCCGGCGCGGGAGGTACCACGCCCATATTTCCGGCTACCGGCTCCACGATAACCGCCGCGACGCGGTCGCGATGTTCTTCGAATAGTTCCGCAACGGAGCCCGGGTCGTTGTAGCGCGCCACCAGCGTTTCCTTGGCCAGGCCGCTCGGGACTCCGGGACTATCCGGCACGCCGAATGTAAGCGCTCCCGATCCGGCCTTGATGAGGAAGCTGTCTCCATGCCCGTGATAACAGCCGGCGAACTTGATGATCCCGTCTCGTCCCGTCACGCCTCGCGCCAGGCGTACCGCGCTCATGGCCGCTTCGGTTCCTGAGTTGACCATCCGAACCATCTCGACCGACGGAACCATGTCGCAGATACTCTCCGCGATTCGCACCTCTAGCTCGGTCGGTGCACCGAAACTCGTGCCTCTTGCGAGGGCTTGTTGAACGGCGTCGAGAACTCTGGGGTGGGCGTGTCCAAAGACGAGAGGGCCCCAGGAGCCGACGTAATCGATATACTCTCCGCCGTCCACATCGTATAGGTGGCTCCCCTTCGCGGAGGCGATGAAAGGGGGAGTGATTCCAAGATTGCGGAAGGCTCGAACCGGCGAGTTCACGCCCCCCGGGATGCGTTTCTTGGCCATCTCGAAGAGCTCTTCGCTGCGATTCGTCATCGTGTTTGGAGGCGTCGTGCCACGTCCTTCGCGAAATAGCTGAGGATTAGATCGGCTCCCGCTCTTTTGATCGCAGTCAGAGACTCCATGACCATGCGATCCTCGTCGATCCAACCGTTCGCGCCTGCGGCCTTGATGAGAGCGAACTCGCCGCTTACCTGATAAGCGGCTACCGGAACCTGAAAGGTCTGTTTGACGCGGTACACCACATCCAGGTATGGCAAAGCGGGTTTTACCATGATGATGTCCGCGCCCTCGTCTAGATCTAGTTCGACTTCGCGGAGGGCCTCATCGGCGTTTGCTGGGTCCATTTGATGTGAGCGGCGGTCACCAAACTTGGGCGCGGATTCGGCGGCATCGCGGAACGGACCGTAGAAACTGGAGGCGTATTTGGCGGCGTATGACAGTATCGGTGTGTTCTGAAAACCCGAGTCGTCCAGTGCGTGGCGGATGACACCGATGCGGCCGTCCATCATGTCTGAGGGAGCTACGATATCCGCCCCGGCGTCAGCATGAGAAAGCGCTTGTTTCGCGAGAAGCTCCAACGTCGGATCGTTCAGGATCTCTTCTCCGCCTACCAGACCGCAATGGCCGTGGCTCGTGTATTCGCACAAGCACACATCGGTGACGACGAGCAGATCAGGGCAAGCCTCTTTGACTTGGCGCACTGCCGTTTGAACGATACCCTCCGGGTCATAACCCTCTGACCCCGTTTCGTCCTTTCGGCTCGGGATCCCGAAGAGGATCACGCCGGGGATTCCGAGATCGGCCGCCTCGCGACATTCCTCGACGAGCCGATCGGGCGAGAGTTGGTAATTGCCCGGCATCGAGGAGATCTCTTTGCGTACGTCCTTCCCGGGGCACACGAAGAGCGGGTAGATCAGGTCTGCCACCGCGAGCTCGGTTTCCCGAGCCAATCTTCTTAGCGGTTCGGTCCGCCTGAGGCGCCTTAGCCGTATCGTTGGAAAACCCATGGGAATCTCTCCTGAGTCGCACCCGTCCGAGATGGGCGGGGCATCGTTCCGGGCAGTTAGGCCGTGCCGGGGCTGGCCGAAGCCGTTTCGCCGGAAAAGTAACGCTCGACGGCTTCGATCAATCCGTCCACGTCGTAGACGGCGGCCTCGATCCCGGGCTCCAGGCCTGCTTCACGCAGGGCCTGGCTGGTGATAGGACCAATGCTGGCAGAGACGAACTTGCCGCGCAACTGCACGTTTTCTTTCATCTCGGAGACGAAACTTCTAACCGTCGACCCGCTGGTAAACGTCACGACATCGATCTTGCCATCCGAGATCAATTGCATGGCACTGGCTAGCTCTTCGGAAACGGAGACCGTCCGGTACGCAACGACGACGTCGACGGAGGCACCCGCGGCCCGCAGGAGTTTGGGGAGCGCCTCGCGGGCGATATCGGCACGCGGGAGAAGCACGCGGCATCCATCGAGAGGACCGAATCGTTCGAGGGCAGCGAAAACCTCTTCCGCTATGAATCGTTGAGGAACGACTTCGACCTTCAGGCCCTCCGTCTCGAGGGTCGCGGCGGTCGCTGGTCCGATCGCGGCCAATTTCGCTTGGCCCATCTCGCGAGGCTCCTTGCCAAGCTCCCGCATTCTCGCTCCTAAAGACCGAACACCATTGGCGCTCGTGAAGACGATCCAATCATATTTGGCTAGACGCTGGATGGCTTGATCCAGCGGAGCATTGTCCAATGGAGGCTCGATGCGGATGACCGGTGCCTCGACCACGTCGGCGCCACGAACTCGAAGCCCCTCCGCCAACTTCGTCAGCTGCTCGCGCGGACGGGTGACCATCACGCGTCTTCCCTTCAGTCCCTTTGAAGCACTCAGCTGACCGGTGCTCCCATTCATGGCGATTGCTTTTCCTTTGCTTCGTTAACGTCAGGCACGTCAGTCGCTTCAGCCCGGGTTTTCTCGAGAATCTCGTCTCCCCCTTCGCTTAGCATCTGCTCCGCTAAAGATTCCCCGATCTCTTCGGCTCGTTCGGGCGCTCCCTCGGCCCGACGCCTCAAGTGCTGCCGCCCGTCGGTGCTCCCGATGTACGCTTCCAAGACCAACCCCCTCTCGAGGAGGCCGTGTGCCCCGATCGGCACCTGACAGCCTCCTTCTAGCCGGCGGAGAAGAGCGCGCTCGGCCGCCACCGCGGTCGCGGATTCCCGGTCGTTGAGGCTCACGAGAAACTCGCTAATCTCGGAATCGTCGGTCCGGGCTTCGAGCCCGAGCGCCCCCTGGCCCACGGCGGGTAGCATCTGGGCAATGGGAATGGGGGTGGAAATCGTGGTTGCCATGCGCTCCTCGAGGCCGAGTCTCACAAGACCTGCGCTCGCAAGGATCATCGAATCCCAACTCGACTCATCGAACTTGCGAAGCCTTGTCGTGATGTTCCCTCGTAATTCGGCAATTCGGAGATCCGGACGGATAGCGAGCACTTGCGAACGCCGGCGCAGGCTGCCGGTGGCGAGTATGCCGTTCCGAGGCAAGGCTTCGATCGAGCGCGCCTGGCGCGAGATGAGTACGTCTCGCGGGTCGAGCCTGGCGGTCACCGCGGCCACGGCGAGCCCATGGGGCAGTGTGCTCGGAAGGTCCTTCATGCTGTGGACGGCGAAATCTACCGAACCATCCAGGAGGGCGTTCTCGATCTCTTTGATGAAGAGCCCGCGATCTCCAACTCGAGACAAAGGGCGGTCGATGACAATGTCGCCGATTGTCTTGATGATCTGGATCTCGACTTCAATGTCAGGCAGCCGCTGCTTCAGCGTCGTCACAATCCCACGGGTTTGCGCTAGCGCTAGCTCGCTGCCACGGGTCCCGACCCGCAGAGCTCTCACTCCTCAGGCTCCTCGTCGCTGGCGTCTTGCTCAGGTTGGGCGAGGTCTTCCTGTCCGGGCTGTCCGCGCTGGTTGGGCCGGCCTGGCGGGCGGGGCAATTCGAATAGCTCGTAGATCGTGTCGATACGGAGGGCTCCAAGCTTTCCCTTGCTGCTCCAGTCTCGAATCCTGCCCATCGCGGGATGAAAGATTTTTTTCATCAAACCTTCCGTCAGCCGGTCCAACTGCTCCTGGTCCTCGTCGCAGAATCGGCCGCGGTAGCGAGCCACCTCCTGTCGACGGATTTCCTTGAGTTTCTCTCGAAGTTGTTTGATGGTGGGGGTGGCGGCAAGGGAGTTTCGCCAATTGAGAAACCCTTCCAATTCTTCCTCTACGATCATTTCTGCTTGCGGAATCTCGCCCCGACGGTCCTCGAGACTTTTTTCCACCAAAAGATTCAAGGCTTCCAGATTGTGGAGGAAGACCCCGTCCAGCCGTTCTATTCGTGGCTCGAAGTCCCGCGGCACGGCGATATCGATGATGTAGATCGGCCTCCCCGCCCGCTTGGATACGATGGTCCTCATCTGAGCTTCGCTAACGATGGGCTCGGTGGCTCCGGTAGAGCTGATGACGATGTCGGTGGAGACGAGCGCCTCCTCGACACGGTCGAGGGGAAGCGCCTTTCCATCGAGCTCGCGCGAGAGCTCATGCGCTTTGCTGAACGTGCGGTTTGCGATAGTAAGATCCGAGACTCCTCTTTCCAACATGTGGCGAGCGGTGAGCTCACCCATTTCCCCGGCTCCGATGAGCAGAACCGAGCGGGTCG
Source organism: Candidatus Marinacidobacterales bacterium (assembly GCA_965219415.1). GTDB lineage: Bacteria > Acidobacteriota > Vicinamibacteria > Marinacidobacterales > DATDRI01 > CBDCNP01. The sequence continues at coordinate 1,968,695 of CBDCNP010000002.1, read as the reverse complement.
AAAGATCCTGAAAAATCTTGCCGGCCAGCTCGGAGGCTGCGCTGGCTACCGAAATTGCTCCTCCCCCGAGACGTGTCTCGGTGCGGACCCTCTTCCCCGCAACGATCGCAGCCTGCAGGAGATGATTCAGGACCAGCCCACAGGCGTCAGACTCCACAGATAGCTGGTGGGCCTGCTTCACCTGGCCGAGGATTTGAGGCTCTCCGAGAAGCATGGAGTCCAACCCGGTGGCGACGCGCATCAGGTGCCTTGCCGACTCGACATCCGAAAGCGTGTAGGCGTAGCCGGGATGGGCCGCCAAATCCACTTTCTTCTGCTGGGCGATGAGGTTCCGGATGTACATCTCCGCCGCCCCGTTGTCCGTGGAAAGCCCGTAGAACTCGGTTCGATTGCATGTTGAAAGAACCAGGACTTCGCCGAGCGTCTCCTCGGCGCGGGTTCGGGAGAGGATGTCCCGAATTTCACTGTCGCTGAAGGCGACCTTCTCCCGCACGTCAATCGGAGCCGTGCGATGGTTCATTCCAACGACGAGAAGGTTCATATCAGACGAATCCGTGAAAGGAGGTGAAGAGAAAATTCACGACCACCAACGAGAACAAAATGACGGCGAAGCCGGTCAACGACGCGAAGGCCACTCTACGCGGCGACCAACCCCAGAATCTGCGGCCTGCGGTGCACGCCCCGTAGATGAGCCAAGCCACAAAGGTAATGATCAACTTCGGATCCCACGTCCATCCCGGCTGGTCGATTTTGACCACCAAGGCGAACCCGAGCGCCATCGCTACGGTGAGAAAGATGAAGCCCAGCGTGGCCGCCCGGTAGGTGAAGTTAGCCATCACTTCCAAAGAGGGGAGTTGTTTGTAGATGAGCCCGAAGCGGTTCTTCTTGATGTCATAAAAGAGCATCAAGTAAAGCAGGCCATAGATGGCCGAAATCGTCATCCCCGAGTAACCCAGCACGGCAGTCGCAGCGTGTAGGACGAAGGAGGGCTCCGCGAGGAGCGGATTGATTTCGGTCGGACGGGTGATAAAGGCCGAGGACACGAGCTGAAACGCGAAGACCAAGCCCACGATGAAAAAACCGGTCGTGCGAATGCCGATACGAGATTCGATGAAGAGGTAGACCACCAAAACCGAAAACGCCAGAAGTGAAAAGGCCTCGAAGACGGTTGCCACCGGAAAGTGCGGTTGGTGAGCCTCTAGCAAGACGAGGTAGATGCCGTGCAGAACCGCGGCCAGTCTGAGAAGCCAAGGGGCCGTCTTCTCCGCGAAGGCGTCGTTGCGAAAGAACAACAGGGCGTAGTCGGCCCATGCCAAGGCGTAAAGCGTGGGAAGGCTGATGTTTAGCGTGTTTATCAGGATGTCCACTGCCTTTGGTCCGAGAGGGTTTTCGTACGCAAGTCCAAGTCTTGGAGCCAGTTAACTTTAGCTCACCTTCGGTGGCCCTCGCAAGGTCTAGCCGCTGCGACTGTGGGCACCGAAACCTCTGGCTATTCGGCATTCTTTGATGGAGAATGTAACTTCCAGATAGACAGTTATTGAGAGAAAGGCTGGGCCTAATGACGTGGATGTCGCGCGCATCTACCCTGCCCCTCGCGTTCGCTACGCTTGCGCTTTTCACCACCCTTCACTGCCGTTGGTCGGACGAAGTGGCGGTCCAAGGGGATTCATCGATCAGTGGCACACCGGTCGCCGGTGGCATGCTGCGAGTGGGAATTCGTAGCGAGCCCCAGACGTGGAATCGGCTTCTCGCTACCGATGAGGTGAGCCACCAGATTACTGAGCGCCTTCATGCCGCGTTGCTCAGAAGTCAATCGGGTGACGCAGGAGCTCGAGCCTGAGCTGGCCGAGTCGTGGTCCTTTTCTGAGGATGGTCGAGAGCTGACCTTCAAATTGCGGCCCGGGGTCCTTTTCTCGGACGGTGAGCCCTTCACGGCGGAGGATGTAGCATTCACGTTCCGGGTCATTCACGACCCGCAGGTCGCGAGCCCTTTTGTCGAGTTAGCGGTTGTCGAGGGCCAGCCGCTCGTTCCGGAGGTCGTCGATCCGCTGACCGTGCGTTTCAAGCTACCGCTTCGAACTGCGGTCGTCGAAAGGATCTTCGACAGCATCACCGTCCTTCCGCGACATCGACTGGAGGCATCTCTCGAGCAAGGAACGTTGCCGTCGGAATACGGGATCGGGGCCAACGAGGCGACGATCATAGGCCTAGGCCCATTTGTTCTCGATCGCTATGTGCCCGGCCAGAGGGTGGTACTCCGCTCCAACACGAACTACTGGAAGTACGGGCCCGAGGGCGAGCCGCTCCCCTATTTGGATGGAATCACCTTTGAAATCTTATCCGACGCAAACGCCTTGGCACTGCGCTTTCGCGCCGGGGAGCTCGACCTCTTGAGCCCGCTGCCACCGGAGCACTTCATCAGCCTCAGTGGGAAAGAAACTTCGGATCGGCGCCTCATCGATCTGGGCCCGGGAACGACTCCCGAGCGAATTTGGTTCAATCTCAACCCGGAAAGTTCGGTATCGGCGGAGCAGAGAGCATGGTTCATGGACCGACGTTTCCGCAGAGCCATTTCCCTGGCCATCGACCGGCGGCCCATCGCTAAGGCCGTCTACGGGGATCTGGCTTCTCCGGCAGCCGGTCCCATCACCCCGGCAAACCGACGGTGGTGGAACGAGTCTATTGCTCCACCGCCCTACGATCCGCAACGGGCTCGTGACCTGCTCGCGAAGGCCGGCTTCAAACAGGGCGGGGAGGTGCTTCTCGGGCCCGCGGGGGAATCGCGTGCGGTTCACTCTCCTCACCAATGCGGACAATCCCTTCCGTTTGAAGACCGCCACCCTCGTCCAGGAAGACCTTGCCCGGATTGGGGTCGAAATGAACCTCGTTCCACTCGATTTCGCGACCCTAATTGGTCGCGTGACCCGAAGTTTCGACTACCAAGCTTGCCTTTTGGGGATTAGCTTTACCGATCCCGACCCCTCGTCGGAGAGGCCCCTTTGGGTCAGCAGCTCTCCTCTCCACCTATGGCACCCGTCTCAACCTGAGCCCGCCAGCGAATGGGAAGCGAGGTTGGACGAGCTGATGGGCCAACAGATGATGACCGTCGAGTATGGAGCCCGCAAGGCATTGATCGATGAGCTGCAGGCCTTGGTGGTCGAAGAGCTTCCCGTCATCGATCTGGTCGTTCCCCACGCCTTGGTGGGGACCACCTCCCGGCTCGGAAACCTCGAGCCCACACCCTTTTGGCACCCGACCCTTTGGAACAGTGACGAGCTTTACTTGACAAGGTGATTTGGGGTATAAGCCGAAAGAACGAGGGGAAAACCCCATGTTTTCCCATTGGTGATCCTGGTCACTGACTGTTTTGCTGATGGGGTCTATTTTTCGCACGTAAATCAGAAGTCTTAGAAAGACCAAAGTTTCGAAGTCTTCAGTTTCTGTCGGTCAATCGAGAAGGAGGTGGGTCGAGAGGCAGAGGTTGTAGGTAATTTCGGTCGGTCTGAAAGGGGCTGCACCAAGGGTTCTTGAGCTAGTCATTCAAAGACCTTTATTTGAAATCATGACAGTTCCAACGAGTCCCCTTCCGCTGCGTTACCCGAACCACTCCTCTCAGCAACTTAACCTTTTCAGTCCAGGAACGGAGACCCCTCGGTGGAGGGAGCTTCCGTTCCTAACCCCGGCCCGGTCGGCGTGTCCCTTCGGGTCGGGCATCTCAGGGAGGTAGCACGATGAACAACGGTGTTTTGTGGGTCTAGTATTTAAATTGCTTACGTCTTTGTTTTCAGTTAATTCGGCACAACTAATTGAAAGAAAGGGACTAACAAATGGAAACCCAAAATGGCAAATCGAAATCGTTGAACTGACCGTGGAAGAGCTCGAAGAGCGAACCGCTCCCGCGTTGATTTTTAACGGGTGATCCCGAGCTGGATCTGGAATGAGCACAAGGAGCTCTGAAATGAATGGGAATTATATACTAGTTTACACAAACCCCCTCACGGCACGATCTTCTTCTCTCGTTTCCACTCTGCTAAGGACTTCGGCCTACCCACGAATAGCGACCGCGCTACTTGTGCTGGCGTAGCATCGATGTGGATAATCGCGTCGTATTTCCCAGTGCTCGGGCGCCCACGCTTCGGCTTGGTTTCCTTCTCCTTCATGGGGCAATCTCTCCTTTGCCATACCATGCCTCCATCTCACTAGTGATACACTATGCTTGTGTCAGGCCAATCAACCGAGCTCCTGGAGCTGATCGCCAAGGCCGAGGCGGAAGGCAAGAATCCAGGCGCCGTCATGTTCGGCAAAGCCCGAGCCGCAAAGCTGACGCCTGAACGACGACGCGAAATTGCGAGAAAGGCGATCCGTGCTCGGTGGGACCGCGCCAAGGCCAAAGACCTAATTTCCTAACGCTTCGATCGAGAACACATGGCCCGGCGGAAGCAACGCTGGATTGGGATCGACACGAACCCCACTGAACGAACTAAGGGGTATGTTCACCTCTTCACCTAAGCCCCTTGCGTTCTACCCAACCATCGCTTCGACTTCAAATCCAGCCGCACCCAACGCAGCGCGCACTTGGCGCTGATTCTTCTTGTCCAGGCGCATATACGAGTAGCCGCCTTTGTACTCTATGGTGAGCCAGTGTTTCTTTCCTGGCGCAAATAGTGCCAGAGGCGACAGGAAGATGGCTGTCTTGACACGCGGCGACTTGGACCGCTCGTACAGAACGCTCGTTACGTCCCCGAACGGGATTTCCGCGTAGGTTGCCTTTGCGGCCCCGCCTTTCTCGTGAACAATCCTCAGTTGTTTTGCGTCCTGGTAGCAGCAACGTCGGGTCGCTTGCCGAATACAAGACCTCCCCCGGGGAGGAAATAAGCGAGAACCTGCATACGACACATGCAGCTTGATCGGGCAGACTGGCCCGGCGACCAATTCCGGAATCCGGTGTATGCGCCAGCAAAGGAGTTTGTCAGATGATCAGGTTGATGTGTTTACTCAGTCTAGCAGCATCGAGTGTTTCAGCTGAGGTGCTGGAATTCCGAAAGGTCGACTACTTCGTAGTCGTCACAGAGGACGGAGAGGAGCCTAAAGAACAGAAATTCGACGCGCGACTGGAGATTGAAAGGAACTGTGTTGCCCTTGGAAGTTGTCACGAATCCGGTGAGCCAGAAACCACGCGGTCTTCTGTGTGACTTTGAGATCTCGATGCAGCTTCATGCTCGAAACGCCCTTGAGGTTTGTCGTCAAAAGGTAAATGGCGATGGCCCAGGTCTGGCAGCCCAGTGGGGAGTTGTGCATCAGCGAACCCGTCTTGACGCTGAAGTACTGTCGGCAGTCTCCGCAGTGGTAGGGGGACGGCTTCCTGTTCTTGCGCTCCTTGACGCGCTCGGTCCCACCGCAAAGAGGGCAGGAAACGCCATCCGGCCATCTCTGGGCGACGAACCACCGCTCCGCAGTTGCGTCATCGGGGAAGAGGCGCGTTAGTTCGACGAGCGAGAGCCCTTCGCGGTAGTGCTTGCCGGGTGCTTTGTGTGCCATTTATCTACTCCCTATTTACGGAAGTAGTATACACAAGGCTGGGGCAGGGGTCAAGTGTAAACTAGTATATAATTCCCAAATGAATCGCGGAATCCTTTGGGTCTAAACGACGATCTCCGTCGATCGTCCTGATTTAATTGACTTTACGAGAGGAGGTCACCTCGGTGGCCTCCTCGTACTCCCTGCCTTAGTATCTTGACCGGCCTGGCGCCGCTGTGCTACTATCACATCTCTTCATTTTGCCGTCTTGCTAATTCATTAATACGAACCCCGGTAAACGGAATCAAAGAAGAAGTCAATTGGACCGGACTCTTAAATAGAAGTCTCTTTTAACTCGACTTTTCTTTCTGCTAACCGGGAGTCACGATGGACTGGCAAGATCGGCCAGCCAAAGTCGAGCTCTACATCGCGGCGGTCGTCGCCGTTGCCCTCCCGATCTTCGCTTGGGCCTTCCACGCCCTCGTTCAGCTGCGTGCGGTCTTCACCTGGCAGGAATGGCTGTCGCTGGCCGGTCTGATCGCGGTCGCTTCTCTAAGCTCTAAGTGGGTCGTTCGTGTCCCTCGCACCCAAACCTGGATGGCGGTGGCCGATTGTCTGATCCTCTCGGTGACGATGATCTACGGGATTGCGCCGGGAGTCGTGGCCAATGCCCTCTTCACCTTGGCGGGCTACTGGTTTACTACCAAGACGAAGCACTTGGAGAACCGCGCCGAGAACCTAGCGTGGAAGAACGGCCAGGCCATCCTCAACACCGCGTCGGGCGGAATCTACGCGTTCGTCTACGGCATTGTGTATTACGCGTTCTTGCCATCGGGGCCTGTGGCGGCCTATCAAGTCATCGTGCCCGTCCTTTTGCTGTCCGGGACGTATTTCCTAATCAACTCCGCCTCCATGCACGCCATGATGGCAGTGACTGGCCGGAGTGACTTCTGGAGGCTTTGGAGAGAGAACGTTTCCCTTGTTCCTCTCTACTTTCTCGCTTCCGCCTCCGGCGCGGCAGTCATTTACTTCTTCCAGAGAGTGGCTGGGCCTTGGGCGTTCCTGCTCGGTCTTCCCATTTTGGTGGTGGTTTACTACGCCCATCACTTCTACAACGAGAAGTACGAAGACCTTACGCAGCTCTACACTCAAACCGCGGAAGCGTTCGCGCTATCGATCGGTGCGCTAGAGCTCCATACCGATTACAAGCACCACACGAGCACGCATATTCAACGCACCCGTTTGATAACCCTGCAATTGGCGCGCGCGTTGGGTGTCGACGATAAAACTTATGAGGGACTCTGGTTCGCCGCGGTGTTACACGATGTTGGCAAGATCTCGATCCCCTCGTACATCCTTCACAAACCCACGCGTTTGACGGAAAGAGAGTTCCAGAAGATGAGTACGCACCCCGCGGTGGGTGCTCAGATCCTCTCCACCATCGATTTCCCAGTTCCGGTGATTCCATTCGTGAAACATCACCATGAAAATTGGGACGGGAGCGGTTACCCCGACGGCCTCAAAGGTGACGAGATTCCTTTTGGTTCCCGGATTATGGCGGTCGCCGATTGCTACGAAGCGCTGACCGCCCGCCGCGTCTACCGGCGCTCCCTGGATCGGGAAACAGCGATCTCGATCATGCAACGGGAAGCACATCGTTTCGACCCCATTGTGTTCAACAAATTCCTAGAGATCGTGGATGGGCTCGACGCGCAGTTACGAACATTGGCGGTTCGGGAGCTGGCGGCGCCGAAGGAGCATCGGGACAAGAAGCGGATGCCGGACATCGTGGGAGTTCCACAGGCTCCCGCCTTCAGCGACTCAATATCCGAGCCCCAGCGCGAGGTATTTACTCTATTCGAAATCTTGCAGACCGTTGGCAATTCGTTGTCCCGTCCCGACACGCTCACCATCATCGCATCCAAGATCGAGAAGATCATTCCGTTCAGCACGCTCGTCATCTATCTCGTGGACGATAGCCAGGGGGTTCTAACACCCGCTCACATCACGGGGCAAGACCCAGACGCCTTCAAAGAGGTGTCCATCGAGTTCGGGACGCGATTGGCCGGTTGGGTGGCCGCCAACAACCGCATGCTCTACAACGTACACCCGGGTCCGGATCTGATGCTTCTTCCCGAGCAATTCCGAAAGAATTACCATAACTCCATTTTGGCTCCGTTGATTCACGAGGAACGACCGCTCGGAACAATCGGGCTCTATTGGTCGGGAAACGAGCGGTATTCGCACGACCATGTGCGGTTGATGGAGATCATCGCCAACCGCTCGTCGATAGCGCTCTACAACGCGATTCGGTTCGAGGAGACCCAAGAGGACGCCTTCACCGATCGTTTGACGAGCCTCGCCAATTCTCGATTCCTCTACATTTTCTTCGAGCAGACCCTTTCGGAGGCAAAACGCTACGACGAGCCGCTCACCGTCATCGAGATGGATCTGGATGACTTCAAGAGCGTGAACGACCGTTTTGGTCATCATGCCGGAGATCGGTTCCTAAAAGAGGTCGGACGCATCCTGAAGGCGCAGATGCGAGACAGTGACGTATTGGTCCGCTATGCTGGGGACGAGTTCATTGCGGTATTGCCGAAGACGACGATGGAACAGGCCGTTCAGTTTTCCCATCGACTGCAGGAAGTCGTGGAGTCATCCGACATCGACGTCGGGATCGGAAAGATGCTGAGCGTGGGAATATCACTCGGGCTCGCGTCTTTTCCCGCTGACGGTGCCGATCTCGAGTCCCTCCTCATGGCGGCCGATAGAAACATGTACGATCAGAAGAGTCGTCGAAAGATGCGTCGCCGAAGGCCGGAGGAGTCTGATCGCGTCGCACAACAGCCCAGCCTCTTTGGAGCCGAGGACAAGACCGATCGCCGGGTGGGATAAACGAGCGGCGAAATCTTCGGACTCTTCATGAGGGTTTGTTACCCACGCCCTGAGGGGCTTGCTGTCGAGGTTTGACGCGTCGTGTTTCGTATGGCGCTCACGAGACTTCTGGCCGCCATTCCCTTGCTGTTCGGGGTGAGCTTCTTCTCCTTTCTGCTTCTCCACCTGGCGCCCGGCTCGTTCGTCGATCGTTTGCGACTGGATCCGGGGATTCCGCCCTGGACGGTCGACGACCTTGTGAGCCGCTTCGGTCTCGACAAGCCCTGGTATGAACAATACCTGTCGTGGTTGGCGGGAGCGGTCCGCGGCGACCTGGGGGTTTCTCTCGCCTTTCGACGTCCGGTAGCGGAGCTCCTTGGCGAGGCGGCACTCTATACGCTGGCCCTCGTGCTGGTGGCGCTGGTCGTCTCGTCCCTCGTCGGTTTGGCATTCGGCCTTCTCGCGATGCTTGGTCCGGGACGATCGCTGGATCGAATCCTTGCCGGTCTTGCACTCGGAGCCGTCTCGGTTCCCACTTTGGTGCTTGCGGTGGGTGGCTTGGGAATTGCCGCGGCCACCGGTCTGCTTCCCATCAGTGGTGGTTCTATGGCCGGATCGCTCGAGCTTCCGTGGTTGAGTCGGATGTTGGATCATGCTCGGCATCTACTGTTGCCGGCCTTTCTCCTTACCTTCTCGATGTCCCCTCTATTCTTCTTGCAGGCCAGGGGGGCTCTACTCGAAATTCTACCCTCGGAATTCGTGAGGGCGGCGCGCTCCCGTGGCCTTACCGAAGGCCAGATACTCGTCCGCTACGGTCTCCGGCCGGCATTGGTCCCACTCATCGCTTTCGCGGGCGCTTCTCTAGCGCGGATGTTGAACGGTGCGTTTCTAATCGAGGTGTTTGTCGGATGGCCGGGCATGGGGAGGCTCGCGTTCGACGGACTGCTCGCCCGAGATTCGTTCTTGCTGCTTGGGATATTGGTACTCGGATCGGTCTTGATCCTCTTCGGCAATCTGATCGCGGACTTATTGACGGGCGCCGCCGATCCACGTATTCGCATGGAGGAGGCCTAGAAAGGTGCAGAAGATTCACTGCGAGCCCGAGTTGGCCGCCAAACTAGGTAGTTGCTCAGACTCGACGTGGCCAGGCGGCGGTGCGCCCAGCGAAGAGCGAGGCGCCAAGCGCGGGAACACAGCCATGAGCCCATGCGTAGTCGCCCAGTCGACGAAGCACTTAGGCGTGGCTGGGAGATCGTGTCGGCCGCCAAAAGAGGTCGGTGCCACCAATCGACTTCGCCAGGCGGGAACTCAATTCCCGCTTGCTGCCAAAATACGTTGTTGCCAATCTGGAGCTCGCCAGGCTGCGGTGGGGCCCCGCGGCATTGATCGACGAGTGAGCGCGCACTGAGTCACAAATGTTGAGGAAACCCAAGTGGTGGGCCGATCGGGGGGCACGCTTAGGGATCGCCCTGCTTTCGGTCATCACCGTCGCGGGAGTCGGGGCCTCCTTCTTGGCGCCCTACAGCCCGCGAGCCCAGGATCGGGAGAGCTTCCATCATCCGCCTTCGCTTCCGAGCGCCGGCTGTTCAGTTAGCTGGCTGGTGGCGGACTAAAGACGGGGCCACCCATTTGTTCGGGTTCCAGGGTTGTCGAGTCTATCTCCTGGGTACCGACGCTCTGGGAAGAGACCTACTCTTGAGGGTGCTCCATGGAGCGCGGGTGAGTGCAACGGCCGCTTTACTTGGTGTTTTGCTCACCGTGAGCTTCGGCGCCCTCGTGGGAGCGGCCGCGGCAATCGGCGGTGGGATATGGGATCGATGGTTGATGCGAACGACGGAGCTCTTCATGGCCCTCCCAGCCCTTTATCTGATTCTCGCGATCCGGAACGTTTTCCCCGATGACCTAGCCCAGGGTTGGACGGCCTTGATTCTAGTTGGGTCGTTGGCGCTCGTCGGTTGGTGCGGTGTTTCACGGCTCGTGCGAGGGCACGTCTTGTCGCTGCGAGAACGCGACTTTGCCACGTCCGCGGTCGCCGCCGGGGCCGGCCAGGGTCGACTCTTCTTCCGACACATCCTTCCGAATACGCTTCCCCTCTTGTTGCTGCAGGTGGGTCTCACGCTCCCGTATTTCCTGTTAGGTGAAGCGACGCTTTCGTTCCTAGGCCTCGGAGTGCAGGAGCCCCATGCTAGTTGGGGAAACATGCTGGCCTTCGCGGCCTCTAACTACGCTTCGTTGACCCGATACTGGTGGACGCTTGCCGTGCCGGGTGGGGCGCTCACCCTCGCGGTGCTCGGAGCCAACCTATGGGTGGAAGGACTAAGAAAGGCTCAGTTGTCGGTCGCCGGCCCGGGCTCGAAGCAGCGTCTGCAGCGCGCTTCGTAGGCTTCGGAACCTCCGACCACGACTCTTTCGTGGGAGGTCCCGAGTCGCTGCGTGTGATTCGCAGGGTCCCCACAACGCATACAGATCGCTAGGGTCTTGGTGATGTACTCCGCAATGGCGAGCAATTGTGGGAGCGGTTCGAAAGGCTTGCCCAAGTAGTCTTGGTCGAGGCCGGCAACGATGACGCGCTTGCCCATGCAAGCCAATTTGTTGCACACCTTGACTAGGTCCGGATCGAAGAATTGTGCCTCGTCGATGCCCACGACTTCGGTCCGATCGTCGAGACGATTCTCTATTTCATCCGCGGTGGGGACCAGCTCCGCCTCGAGTCGTTGCTCGTTGTGGGAGACGATATGCTCCAGACTGTAACGACCGTCGATGCTCGGTTTGAACACTTGGACACGTTGGCGAGCGATCTGGGCACGTCGCACGCGGCGAATCAGCTCCTCGCTCTTGCCGCTGAACATGCTCCCGGTGATGACTTCGATCCATCCCGAGCGAGAGCGAACGACATCCATGTGCGATTGCCCTACGCTTCGGGGGGCGCTTGTGGCGCTGGGGCGGGCCGTTTCTTGGTCGTCTTCTCGGCGCCCCGCTCGGCGTACGCAGACGCGTTGTAAAACGGTGCCAAAGCGTGGAGAAGAGCGCGCACGAACGCTTCTTCCCGTGTGACCAGATCGGCGGTTAGGACTCCGAACGTTCCTTGTCGTCCCGCGACATCCTGTTGGCCGTAGAACTTGTCTGCAGCCGGCCCGAGATCCTCGCCGCATTCGATCACAGCTTGAACCAACTCGCTGGGAAGCGGCAGACAACCGCTGCTTCCAAAGAAACCACTCACTCCGTCGGTTACGTAGGCCCAGGCCTCTAGCGAGACCACCGGCTCCGTGAGGCCCGCAGAATGTTCACTTCGCAGTCCTCCTTCGAGCCCGATAGCCAGCTTGGCGACAGTTCCCTCTTCGGAGAGAATCTCGTAGAGTCCTTGGGCGCGTGTTTGAGCGCCTTCCATGAGCTCAGCCGTTGAAAGGGGAGTAGATGCAGTCCCCGAGGGTACGGTCCTGGCGATGAGACGGAGCTCGTCGCGAAAGAACCCGGGAAATCGCTCCTTGAGTATGGACAGTGCGTGTCTGACCGCCTCCACCTTGGGACCCCGTGTGGAGCCGATGGCAACTATCAATGTCGAACCCCCCTCAATGGCTACTCACGACTTGACTCGCTCGACGTACTTGCCTTCGAAGGTGTCGATCCGAATCACTTCGTCCTCGTTGACGAAATATGGAACCTGCACCACCAGGCCGGTCTCGAGAGTGGCCGGTTTGGACTGCTGCTGCGCCGAGGCACCTTTGATACCTGGCTCGGTATCGACGACCTTGAGCTTCACCGAGCTCGGGAGCTCGATGCCGACCGCCGTGCCCTCGTGCATCTGTACCTTGAGGGTGCTGTTGGGCACCAGATAGTTCATCGCATCGCCGAGGATCGTCTCGGTGAGCATGATCTGCTCATACGTCTCGTTGTTCATGAAGTGGTGCTCGCCGCCCGAGCCGTACATGTAGTTCATTTCAACGGTCGTTAAGACGGCTTTCTCTACGTTATCGACTGAGCGGAACCGGTGGTCGAGGAGCCGACCGCTTTTGAGACTTCGTAGTTTAGTTTGAACGAAGGCTTTGCCTTTCCCGGGCGTGATGTGATCCATGGCGAGTACGAAGAAAAGCTCGTTGTTCAGTTTGATCACCCAGCCCTTGCGGATTTGTGTTGCGGTGGCCAAATTATCCTCCTGCGGAATCCAGTTGTAAACCCTGGGTGTCGACGTGGAAGACTACCAGGGAACCTCCGGCGGCGCGAATCGCGTCCTCCACGGCCGGCCGCTTATCGGGTCGTACCGCTATGAGGAGACACCCGCCACCGCCTGCTCCACACGCTTTCCCGCTGTCCGCCCCGGACTGCAGCGCGGTCAGCAGGATCCGTTCGACTTCGGGGCTCGAGACGGCAGGCGCCAGTTGTTGACGGGCTTCCCATTCTTCACCGACGAGGTCTCCCGCACGCTCGAGGTCCCCGTTTACCAGCGCGTCCCGCATCTCAACGGCGATGGCACCGATGGTCTCGAAAGCTTGCCGGGTCGTCACATCTCCGTCCAGGAAGCGTTTTACGACCTCCCAATTATTGACTCCCGAGCGGTGTGGCTGGTGCGTGTAGGCGAGCAAGAAGCGTTCCTCGAAGCTCGAGGCATCGAGGGGCAGCGGCTCGCGTCGATCGCCGCCCATGCCCCACCAGAGACAGCTGGCGCCGCCGTATACGGGAGGATAGTGATCTTGCACTCCCGTCATCGTCCCGAGGATCTTTGCCTCAGTGTTCTTCACGATCTCGATGAGGTCCGAAGGCTGGTATCGGGAGCCGGTCAATTGGTTCAGGCCACCGGCCAGCGCGATTCCAAGCGCCGAGGAAGCGCCGAGTCCCGATTGTGGAGGTGCGTGGCTGCGCGTCGTGATCGAGACGGGCTCGTCGGGTGTGAAGAAACCGAGAAGCGTGCCGGCGATCTCGGCGCCGGTCTGCTTAGAGAGCTCTTCCGGTGACGGAGACTCGATCTGCCCCCCGCCGTCCTCGACCGTCACGCGCCATGTGGGCGTGGCCGGCTCGATGCTCGCTTCGGCATAGAGATCGATAGCGACGTTCACGGTGGCCGCCTGCTCTAGCATCAGGTAGACGGGCCAAATGTCGAGAGTCCCCCCCGCCAGATCGATACGAGTGGGCGCGCGCGCTTGGAGGGGCATCTGACCAACTACCTAGCGGCAACGCGCCGTTTTGATGCCCGCATATGGCTTGACTCTCTGGCAGCGGCCGCGTGGCCGGCTATGGATACTAGACGAATCGCCAATCCACTTCCGTTCGTCGACTCAATCGAGAGGACCGACGTTATAGCCAATGGCGTCGGTGCCCCGCAATCGCCGCCGCTGATGAGGGATGATGAAGCCCGAATTCATAAAGTAAGTGCAACACAGCTCCCGGATGAGGTGACCTGGAATGTGCCACGATTCCTCAAACAACCAAGAATGGGGACTCGCTAATGACTTATTACCAGATCACCTCGGAAGAACGATACACCATCGCGGCGCTGCGACGGGAGGGATTTTGCTCGGCCGAGATTGCGCGGCGCCTGGGGCACCACCGGAGCACAATCTCGAGAGAGGTCAGGAGGAACAGCTCACGTAGTGATGGATGCTACCGGCCGAGCAAGGCCATCGAGAAAACGAACGGACGACGATCGCGGTCTCGCCGGAACCAGTACTTCACAAAGGCCGACTTTGCCCTGGTGGAGAAGAAGCTTAAGGCTGACTGGAGCCCAGAGCAGATCTCCGGCCACCTGCGCCTTCACGGCGAGCTCTCGATCAGCCACGAGACGATCTACACCCACGTCTGGCGGGACAAGGAGGCCGGAGGACATCTATACCGCCACCTTCGATGCTCGCCCAAACTTAGACGCAAGCGCCACAACAGCTATGACAGCCGAGGCCACCTGGCCGGGAAGCGTCATATCTCCGAGCGGCCGCCTTGTGTCGACAAGCGCAGTGCCGTTGGCCACTGGGAGATCGACACCGTGGTAGGAAAAGGCGCGCCGGACTGCGTAACCACGCTCGTGGAACGAAAGACGGGCTATGCGCTGATCGGCAAGCTGTCCGACCGCACCATGTTCAGCACTAGTCAGCGAACGAAGATGTTGCTCCGGCGGGTGCCGGAGCAGGTCAAGAGGCGCGCAATCCGCTCTCTTCCGCACCCGTACCACTGCCCGCAGCCACGTAGCAACACTTGATGGCGGAAGCACCTCAATATTCATATTATTGGTGCATGCTGCCACGGACTCGGATCTTGAACCGACTATGTGAGAGCGTATGACCGAACAGAGAGATCGAGCGTGCCGGCCAGACGATTCTGCTGACGTGATGATTCGTGGCACCCGCCCCGGCGGCGAGTTCCGCGAGCGGCGTGGGCGGTCGGCAGACATGATGCCGAACGAACCACTCGAAGTGAACGTCGTTCCGTGGTCGGCGGCGCACCTTGTGGCCTCACTGTACCTCTTGGTCGCGACGCGGTGGCCGTTGTAGCGCACGCTTCGGCTGGAGCAGGTGCGAAGGCTCGTGAGGATGCGGGTGTGCACCAAGCGTCGCACGCTCCACATGGAGCGGTCGTGGATGGCGACCGGGAGGTCCCCGAGGTCGATGCGCGGCAAGCCATCGCGGGGGGGGCCTGCGCCAGTCGATGTCCTCGCGGACGGGCTCGCCGACGTGCTGGCAACTAGCGGTCACGTAGGGTACCGACTCCCCGTCTGCCACTGGTAGGTGGCCGATGGCGGCGAACTGGAACTGGGGCACGGTCGGTAGCCGCCGCCCCTCCAGGATTCTCGTTGCCGAGGTTGGCTGCACGGTGGATTGCATCTGGGAGTTGTTGAAGCTCGTGAAATGGCAAAGTCGAAATTGCGGGTCGGCGCGAGCTCGAAATCAAACTCGACACCGGTGCTGCGGGGCGTTGGAGGCCTTTGAATGCTATGTTAGTTGACCTGCATGTGCCGACGAACGCCATCGCGCCCAATAAAGGATGTCATCGCGCACACTTGACGTACTATTTTCAAAGCCATCACATTATACTTCTTGGGTCCATGCTGCCTTGGTGCACAACTCGCGATCTCGGTCCACAATTGTCCTGTACTCGCGGATACGAGGTTCCCCATGAGCATTTTCAAACGCACTCAGCGGAAGTATGTGAAGAAGGCCTATCGCGTGAGGAATTGGCGTGAATATGAGGCGGGTCTACGCAACCGCGGGAGCCTGACCGTCTGGATCTCGCTCACCGCCGGCAAGCTTGTGAACTGGGACGCGCCCCGGCCAAGGAGGAGGAAACCGGGCCGTCAACGCAAGTACTCGAACCACGCCATCGAGACGGCTGTCACCCTGGGCATGGTGTTTCATCTGTCATCTAGGCAGAGCGAGGGATTGCTGCGGTCGTTGTTCGCTCTGATGAAGCTAGACAATGATGTGCCCGATCACACCACGATCTCGAGGCGCAAGCCGAAGCTGGGTAAGGTCCCCTTCTACCCAGTCAAGCAGAAGACGCCGTTGCACATCTTGTTCGACAGCAGCGGTCTCGCTGTCCACGCCGGCCAGCTGCGCAGAGCACAAAAGAGCAGGGACTATCGCAAGCTCCATCTGTGTGTCGACGAGCAGAGTGGCGAAGTCGTCGCCGGCGAGCTGACGAGCAAAAGAGCCCGCGATTCATCGCGGGTTGCATCGCTTGTCGGACAGATCGACAGTCCCATCTCATCGGCCAGAGCTGACACCGCATACGACGCCAGCGGCGTCTATGAGGCAATCGAGAATCACAGCGCTCATCGCTCGCCGAGGGTGCTGATACCGCCGCGCAAGGGCGCCCTGCTCGCATCGGGGCCGGCGAGCAGCCGACAGCGCAATCGCAACATTGCAGCACAAGCTCGGCTCGGCAAACGAAAGTGGCACACAGAATCGGGCTACAGCAAACGGAGCAAAGTCGAGACAACGTTCCATCGCTACAAGGCTATCGTGGGCTCAGCGATGCGAGCGAGAGGGTTGGCGGCACAGAGAGGTGAGGCAAGGATCGGGTGCAAGATTCTCAACACCATGACGGCGCTCGGGATGCCTGATAGCGAGATGATCGGATGATGGGAGTCGGGGCCAAGCGAGCTCTCGGCCTCTATCGGAGTTGTGCACCAAGGCAGGGGCAAAGCCACTTGCGCGAAGCGGTCGGGAGTCAGTCGGCTCGATTCGATGTGGCCGTGGCTATGACCGAATCCGGGCACGAGTGTTTGACCCGAGGCGTCGAGGACCTTGGTCCCCGGCCCGACCAGCGTGTCTATCATTCTTAGATCGGCAGCGGCCTTCGGTGTCTCGTCCTCTGGTCCGAGATAGGCGATCCGTTTTCCCTTGGTCGCGATGATCCATCCGTCTTTGAACTCACCGGTCTGCGTGATGAAGACTTGCCCACCCTTCACAACCACGTCGGCAGGTTCACGTCCCAGGGCCACCGGAACCAGGGCCTGACGAGACTTCCAGTCCTCACTGAACTGAAACTCTTCTCGAGCGTTGGGCGCTGAACGAGTTGGTGGTTGGCACGCGATAAGAGTGAATACGACGAGGTAGGCGCCAAGACACACGCATTTTTTCATTGGAACCCTCCAGACGGAGTTGGATCGGATCCGCCCCTTCCGCTCCGTTCCGAATCAGGCCGATTTCAAACCGGTCCAGCGGAACAGACACGAGCCCACCGTGAGCCCGGCGCCGACGGAAGCCATTAGGATGAGCTCGCCGGGTTTGAGGAGCCCCTGTTCCTGAGCGTCGGTGAGCGCGAGGGGGATCGTGGCGGCGGTGGTATTACCGTACTTGTCGATGTTCTTGATGGCCTTCTCCGACGGAAGGCCTAGCTGCTCGGCCGCCGCGTCCAAGATCCGGGCGTTCGCTTGGTGTGAGACGAGCAGGGAAATATCTGAGGCATTGAGGCCGTGCTTCTTGAGCAGGGACGACGCGGCTTCGTAGGTCTGCCGGACCGCAAACTTGAAGATCTGGGGGCCGGCTTGATGCACGTAGTGGAGTTTTTCGGCCACCGTCTTGTCTGAGGTCGGGTTCATGCTTCCGCCTCCAGGCATGTAGAGAAAGAAGCCGCCGCTTCCGTCAATGTGGTGGTTGAAATCTATGAGGCCGCCCGAATCGTCCTCTGCGGGCTCCAGTAGGACGGCACCGGCACCATCGCCGAAGAGCACGCACGTCGTGCGGTCCTCGTAATCGATGATGCTGCTCATGACGTCCGCACCAATGACCAGGACACGGTCGTGGGAGCCACCGGCCACGAAGTGGGCACCCGTCGTGAGCGCGTATACGAAACCGCAACAAGCGGCGGAAAGATCGAACCCCCAGGCGCGGCTCGCCCCCAGCTTGTCCTGAACCAAGCAGGCGGTTGCGGGAAAGAACATGTCCGGCGTGACGGTGGCCACGATGATGAGATCGATGTCGTCTGGAGTCAGCCCACGTTTCGACAACAGATCTCGGGCGGCGCGGGTGGCCAGGTCCGACGTGGCCATCCCCTCGGCGATGTGACGCTCGCGGATCCCGGTCCGGCTTATGATCCATTCATCGGAAGTGTCGACCATCTTTTCGAGGTCGGCATTGGTGAGGATCTTTTCTGGAAGGAAGCGGCCCATGCCGGTAATGGTGGCGCGGCGAAAAGACATAGAGCGCCCATCCTAGATCCCAGCCTCGCCCCAGTCAACGGAATCCTCGCCAACCGGCCTCAAGGCGAAATGAAAACGAACAAAAGGCCGGAGGGCACCCGAGCCGCGGGATTGCTAGTAATCCAAGGCCGTCCAGCTATAAGTGGTTGTTGCAGCCGGAGGTGGCGTGGTCGCACCCCAACTACGTGGTTGCTGGATCCGGAGGTAGTCAGGGGCGAGTTGAGAGTTTAGGCGCAACCGCGTATGATCCTACGATTATCGTGGATTCGGCGGGGGAGCGATGCCGCGTTCCCCCTTCCCAAATAATAAGGAATAGAGACTTTGCCGGCGGCGGCTTTCTACGATTTGGACGGGACACTCTTGAGCACGAATCTCGTGCACACGTTCGCCTTCTACGCCCGAAACGACCAAGGCATACTCCGGAGCCTGGGGCGGACGGCCGCGACGTTTCTCGGTATCCCGCTATTCCTCGCCACCGATGTCTACAGCCGAAAGGTCTTCAACGATCTCTTCTTCAAGTGGTATCGCAACCAGTCCGAGGACCGGCTCCGTTACCTCTCTCAGGACCTGTTCGACGACGTGATCAAGCCGTCGATCTATCCGGGAACGACGGAGTTGTTAGACAAGTCTCGAAGCTTGGGTTTGCGTCAGGTGGTGGTCACCGGTGCGCTCGATATCAGCATTCAGCCTTTGCTGAGACATCTAGGAATCGAGGAGTATGTGGCCAACCGATTGGAGTTCGTGGACAGCGTGGCCACCGGTCGACTGGTACCTCCGATCATGGCGAGCGCGACCAAGGCGTCCTGGATCCGGACCTACGCCGAGCGCGAGAGCATTTCTCTGAGTGAATGCTTCTGCTACGCCGATAGCATGAGCGACCTTCCCATGCTTTCCATGGTGGGTCATCCGACCGCCACTAATCCCGATCTCAGGCTGCGGAGCACGGCGCTCCGTCACGACTGGCCGATTCTTTCTCTCAAATAGGAAGAAGCGAAAGGAACCGACTTCATGAGTCCTCTCTTGCGTCGCAAGCTGGATCCGGCGACGGTCATGATCGACACTGATTCGGCCCCTCGCGTCCTCCATTTCGGAGAGGATTTCCTAGAAGTGGATCTGCCGGTCGGCACGCGGGTCATTTATCCCAAGCCATCGATCCAAGGCCTGCCCAATCCCCGAGCCGCCGTTAGATACGCTCTGAACAACCCGTTGGGATGCGATCCGCTCTATGCACAGCTTACGCCCGGCATGAAGGTCACGGTGGCACTCGACGACGTCAGTCTTCCGCTTCCACCCATGCTTCCGCCCGACGTCCGACAGACCGTCCTCGAAGTCGTGTTGGAGATGCTTTCCGACCATGGCGTCGACGATATCCATTTGGTCGTGGCTAACTCGCTGCATCGAAAGATGACGGGATCCGAGATGCGGAGGATGGTGGGCTCGAAGATTCACAAAGAGTTCTATCCCGATCGCTATTACTGCCACGATGCCGAGGACCCCGACGGCCTGGTCAATCTCGGAAAGACCAAGCATGGCGAGGTTCTTCGAATCAATCGGCGAGCCTGTGAAAGCGATCTCGTCATTTACATCAACATCAATTTGGTTCCCATGGATGGCGGTCATAAGTCGGTGACGGTGGGGCTCTGTGACTACGAAAGTCTCACCTCCCACCACGAGCCGCAGACGATCATCGACTCCGACGGCTACATGAATCCGCCTCGTTCCGCCCTGGCGAAAAAGTGCGATCGCATGGGAAAGCTGGTCGACAAGAACCTCAACGTCTTCCACATCGAGACCGTGCTCAACAACCGGATGTATTTCGATCAACTGAATTTCCTGGGAAAGAACGAAGACGATTTCACCGAAGCCGATCGCCTCAAGTTGCGAGCCACTCGTTGGTCGCTCGAGAAGATGCCCCGCGCGGCGAAACGAGCGTTCCTGCACGCGATACCGGCGCACTTCCAGATGATCGCCTGCAATGCCGGCAAGACGGACCCGGTCCACGAGCGCACCCTCGAGCGATCGTTCAAACAATACGCGGTTCGTGTCAAGGGACAGGCCGACATCTTGATCGTGGGTATCCCCTACATCTCTCCCTATAACGTGAACTCGATTTTGAACCCGCTTCTGGTCCAGGTCATGGGCCCCGGCTATTTCTTCAACATGTATCGCGGTAAGCCTTTGTTGAAAAAGGGCGGCGTTTTGATTCTCGCGCATCCGTGTTACGACGAGTTCGATGCCAAGTTCCACCCCAGCTACATCGAGTTCTTTAACCGCGTGCTTCCTGAGACCAGGGATTCCTTCGCGCTTCGCGAGAAATACGAAGAAGAGTTCGCCAAGAATCCGAGCTACATCCAGATGTATCGCCAAGGCAATGCTTATCATGGCGCCCATCCTTTCTTTATGTGGTACTGGGGAGAGAATGGCCGCCGTCACGCCGGGAAGATCATTGTCGCCGGTGCTGAAACCGAGCACGTACCGTCTCTCCTGGGTTGGGAACGGGCGGAGTCGATCGCGGAAGCGATCGCGATGGCCCGCAGTTTTACCGGGCCTTCGGCTGAGATCTCGATGTTGCACTTGCCGCCCATCGTGATCCCGGAAGTCGAGTAAGCGGAGAAGATCTTGTCCGACCTAAAGCCTAGCGAGGCCTTCGCCGGCCGACGTATCTTCCTTCTCGGAGGGACCGGTTTTCTCGGCAAGGTCGTCCTGAGCATGTTGCTCGATCGCTTTCCCCAGATCGGCCGGGTCTACTTGATGGTTCGTGCGGCCTCCGATGCGGAAAGCGAAAGCCGTTTCTGGGAGACCATCCTGCCCTCCCCGGCGTTCGATCCGCTGCGGGCACGATACGCCTCTGGGCTCGAGGCCTTTCTTCACAAGAAGCTTGTGATCGTCGGTGGCGACATTACCGATGAGAACCTTGGCTACTCCGAAGAACAAGCGGCACGCATCGCTTCCGACATCGACGTTCTGGTGAATAGCTCGGGCCGGGTGACCTTCAATCCGCCGCTCGAAGCCGCTCTCAAGACCAACGTCACCGGGACTCTCAATATCATTGCCTTCGCCAAGCGGATGAAGCGACCGGCGCTCGTCCATGTCAGCACCTGTTTCGTCGCCGGAAACCGGTCCGGCCAGATCTGGGAGAACGAGCCACTCGTCGGCTATTTCCCTAGGAAAGGAGAGCCCGAGGTCCCTCACTTCTCCGTCGAGCGGGAGATTAGGGACTGCGAGCGCCTCGCGGCCCGGGTAAGGGACGAGGCACAGGATAATTCGCTGGTCGATCGGTTCCAAGAGGCGGCCAAGAAGCGTTTCCTCGAAGAGGGTCGGGATCCAGATGATGAAAAGGCGCTTCGCCTCGCGGTGGCGCGCGAGCGAAAGAACTGGATCCGCTCTCGCCTGACTGATCTCGGAATCGAAAAGGCGAACTGGTGGGGTTGGCCCAACATCTACACCTACACCAAGAGTTTGGGAGAGCAGCTCGTGGCGGCGGAGACCGATATCGCCCGCACAATCATCCGCCCGGCCATCGTCGAGAGCTCGTTGGAGTTCCCCTTCCCTGGGTGGAATGAGGGCTTCACTACAACCGCTCCGCTCATCCGGATGGCCTTGAAAGGCCAGAACCTCTTTCCAGTCGAAGAAAATCTCACGCTGGACATCATCCCGGTCGATCACACGGCGGCGGTGGTGCTGGCGGCGACTGCGCAGGCCTTGGTGGAAGAGCCGGCGCTGGTGCACCAAGTATGCTCGGGAGATACGAATCCGGCGCGCTTGGGGCGACTCGTCGTCTTGCTTGGGCTTTATAAGAGAAAGCACTTCAAAGAAAAGGAGACCGGTTCGCGTCTTCTCAACGAGATCGCTGCCCGCATGGAAGCACAGGCGGTGAGCCCGGACCGTTTCGAGCGGATCTCGATGCCGATGTTGCATCGCGGTACGCGGAAGATTCAAGAACTTCTGGAGCAACTGCCACCCCAGCAGCTCGGTCCTTTCGGCGGCGTCGTCGAGCAGGCCCGGGACGCGGTGAAACGCTTCGAGAGCTTCACGAGTCAGGGTGAAGAGCAATACCAAACCTTCCGCCCCTTCATCGTCGACAACGACTACACGTTCCGAGCGGATAACACTCGTGCGATTTTCGAGAGAATGCCCGCCGAGGAACGAGAGCTTCTTCCCTGGGGTATCGCCTCGCTCAATTGGTATGACTATTGGCTGAAGGTTCATCTTCCCGGCCTCGAGAAGTGGGTGTTCCCACGGTTGGACGAAGCGGAAAAGGTTAAGCCGCGACGGATCTATACCTACGGCAGCCTGTCCGAGCTCTTCGATGCGGCGACCAAGAACCACGCCGGCCGCATTGCCATGCGCATCGAGAGGAAGGGGCGCGAAGAACGTTACACCTATGACGATCTGAGAGAGTGCGTACACCGCGCGGCCGCGTACTTCGTAGGCCAGGGCGTGAGAGAGGGCGAGCGCATCGGTTTGGTCGCCGAGAATTCCCCCGAGTGGGGCATGAGCTATTTCGGTATCTTGAAAGCCGGCGCAACCTGCATTCCGATCGAAAAGGAGGCGACCACAGAAGAGATCGTCAACCTGATACGCCTCGGCGAAGCGACCGGGTTGGTTATTAGTGATGAGCTTAAGAAGAAGCATGTCGAGCTCGATCGTCAGCTCGCGGTGGTCGACGTCAAGTCTCCAGTATGGGCGTTCCAAGAGATCTTTGCTCTCGGTGACGAAGCCGTCGAGCGCGAAAGAATCGCCGCGCTTCCAGAGAGGGTCGGTCCCAAGGCGTTGGCCTCCATCATCTTCACGTCCGGCACCACCGGAAACCCCAAAGGGGTCATGTTGACGCACCGGAACTTCACGAGTCTGGTTGCCAAGCTCCTAACCGTCTACGACATCAACAACGAGGACGGGATGTTGAGCGCGCTGCCGCTTCACCATTCGTTCGAGTTCGCGACCGGGTTTCTCCTTCCCCTCAGCCGTGGAGCACAGATCACGTATTTAACCGAGCTCACCGGTGACACCATGACCAGGACGCTCAAGAAGGGACACGTCACATGCATCGTGGGTGTTCCGGCTCTTTGGGATCTCCTGAAGCGACGCGTGCTGAGCCGTCTCTCCGACCGCTCGACCAAGCTCGAGGACATCGCTACCGCGCTCATCGACGGAAACTACTTGTTGCGCGGCGAGACTCCTTTCAACCTGGGTCCACTCCTTTTCTCGCCGGTTCACCTTGGTTTCGGGGGAAGGATCCGCTACCTCATCAGCGGTGGCTCGGCACTCTCCGAATCGACACTCAAAACGTTTCGCGGTCTGGGATTCAATCTCAACGAAGGCTACGGCATGACCGAAGCGGCACCGGTGCTCACCGTCACCCCGCCTACCGGCCGTCCCATTCCTGGCAGCGTGGGGCAGCCTTTACCCGGAATCGACATCCGCATCGACACTCCGGACGCCCGGGGCGTGGGTGAAGTCCTCGCCCGCGGCCCCAACATCATGGCGGGTTATTACGGGAACGAGCGGGCGACCAAGGAAGTGCTGCGCGATGGATGGCTCCACACCGGGGACCTCGGTCGAATGGACCAAGAGGGTAATCTCCATATCGTCGGTCGCTTGAAGGAGATGATAGTCGACGGGAATGGCAAGAACGTGTACCCCGACGAGCTCGAAGAAGTCTACGCCGATCCGAAATGGATCAAAGAGCTCGCGGTAGTGGGTTTTCCTGACGGCGCGGCCGAGCGGGTGGCTTGCCTGGTGGTGCCTAATGTCGAGGACAACAAGTCGATGAGTGAAGGGGAGCTTCGCGCCGAAATAGAAAGGCATTTCCAGAGCGCGTCCAGCCGGCTGCCTCTCTACAAAAGAGCCAAGATCCTCCAGTTTACCGACAAAGAGCTGCCGCGCACGTCGACGCGAAAGATCAAGCGTCGAGAGATCGTCGCGTTGATGCAAGAGCTCAAACGAGAGAGCGACGCGCGGCCGGCGCCTTCCAGCGAAGCCCCCGGGCTCGATTCGAACTGGCTCCTCGATGTGGTGGCGACCATTTGCGAGAAACCGCGCGCCGAAGTACGTCTCGATAGCCGACTCGATGAGCTGGGGTTCGACAGCCTGATGTACAACGAGCTTGCGACGGCCCTCGAAAGCACCACCGGCGACGTGCCTTCGCCGGATGTCCTGGCGGGCTTGAACGACATTCGAGAGCTCGTGGACTATCTCAAACGGAAGCCGGTGAGCGCCGACCGAAAGGTTGCTGCACGCGCGGTCGCGGAGAAGAAGGAGGAAAAGGAAATTGCTGTTCCTCCTCTGATCGCCAACCTCGGGCGTCAGGGCCTGACCGCGGCCCAGGGGTGGTTCTACCACGAAGTGTTGAACCCGGAATTTCACGGCCGAGGGCACATACCAAAGCATACGCATTTCATCGTCGCGGCGAATCACTCGTCCCACTTGGACATGGGACTCGTGAAAACGGCGCTCGGCGACGCAGGAAAGAATCTCGTCGCATTGGCCGCTGCCGATTACTTCTTCGATAACCGTCTGAAGCGAGCCTTCTTCGAGAACTTCACCAACCTCGCGCCCATGGAGCGAAAGGGATCCCTCCGGAAATCACTCGAGTGGGCACTCAATATCGTCGAACAAGGGTACAACCTGCTGCTCTTCCCGGAGGGTACGCGCTCTCGAAGTGGCCGCATGCAACGTTTCCAGCGCGGCCTTGGTCACCTTGTCTTGCGCGCCAAGGTCGGGGTACTTCCGATGTATCTCAGTACCCACGAAGCCTTGCCGCCGGGAGGTTGGTATCTGAAATCACGCGAGGTGAGCGCGGTGATCGGACCGTACCTCCAGCCCGAATTGTTTCAGCGGGTTGGAGAGGGGCTTGCACGCTCGGACGCCGAGCGGGCGGTGACTCGATTGGTCGAGCGGGTGGTTGAAGATCTTCGCGATGGACGCGAGACGCGGATCGAGGAAGAGGCGCAGGCCATACGTCAGGAATATCGCACCGAGCGGCCGGCTCGAGACGCCGTTCCCGTGACCAGCGGCCGCAGCAAAAAATCCTAGGCGCGAGTCACCATGCCGAAGGTTCTCATCACCGGTGCAACGGGCTTCCTTGGAAGCCATCTCGTCGAGCTTCTCTTGGAGCGAGGCGAGGATGAGCTTCGCGTCCTGAGTACTTCCCCGCCGGAGAAACTCGCTAAGAAAGGCGTCGAGCTAGTCGAAGGCTCGATCGCCTCACCGGAAATCGTCGGTCGCGCCCTGAAGGGCATACAGAAGGTCTATCATCTTGCCGGGAAGGTCTCTCGAAATCCCGACGATCAGCGAGACATGTACGAATTGCATGTCGACGGAACCCGTTTGCTTTGTCGGGAAGCATGTCGCGCCCGCGTCGAGCGTATCGTGTTGGCTTCGTCGAGCGGAACGATTGCGGTCACCGAAGACGGCGAGAAGATCCCGGACGAAACCTGGTCGACGCCTCTCGACATCATCTCGCGCTGGCCCTATTACACTAGCAAGGTCTATCAGGAGCAGGTTGCCCGACAAGAAACTGAGGGAGGTCCGGAGCTCGTGATCTTGAACCCGAGCCTCTTGCTCGGTCCAGGAGACGAGCGCCTCTCTTCGACCGACGACATCCTAAAGTTTCTCGCGCGGGAGATTCCCGCCATACCGCCCGGTGGACTGAATTTCGTAGACGTGCGGGACGTCGCGCCCGCCTTTGTCGAAGCCATGAAGCGGGGCGTACCAGGAGAACGATACTTGCTCGGCGGACCCAACTGGGAATTCCCGAAATTGTTCGGCAGATTGGAACGCCTTACGAAGGTGGCCGCGCCGCGACTTCGACTACCAGCACCGGTGATCGAATGGACCAGCCAAGCGGTCGATGCTTTGTACCGGCATTGGGGGAAAGCACCGCCGGTCGATCGGGTTAGCGTCGAGATGAGCTGCTACTTCTGGTACCTCGATGCATCGAAGGCCGAGCACGCCCTAGGATTTTGTTCGCGGGATCCGGGAGACACCCTTTACGAGACAGTCGCCTACCTCAAAGAGCATTTCCTCGGCGCCGGGACATTTCGGTAGCCCTGATTGCCCAGCTGGGGTCCCTTGTTGTCATCCCAGGTTTCCGCTTGCGTGATCTTTATGACTATGGTAATATGACCATGGTCATATTGGGTTCATATGAAACAATCGATCTCCAAGTCGGAATTCAAGGCCCGGGCCCTCTACTACTTCCGTCAAGTGCAGAAGACGGGTAAGGACCTGGTCATTACGGACCGGGGACAGCCGGTTCTAAAGGTGGTGCCTTACTCCGAGGACCCGGCCCAAGTAATGCGCGACCTGCGCCATTCGGTATTGAAGTATGAATACCCAACCGAGCCGGTGGCGCTGGAGGATTGGGAATCCCTCAAGTGATCGTCCTCGACACTCACGTCTGGATCTGGTTTGTGAGTGATCCGGGGAAACTCTCACGAAAGGCGAAAGAGGCGGTAGAGAAGGCGGCCGCAGAAAGGCTGGCCTTGATCTCCTCTATGAGTGTCTGGGAGACGGCCCTCCTAGTTCTGAAAGGACGGCTTCAGCTAAGAATGGATTTCCGCGATTGGCTCGCGAAATGCGAGGCCTTGCCACAGTTCCAGTTCATACCGGTCGACAACGCGATCGCAGTGAAGTCAGCCTTCCTGCCTACCCCGATGCATCCGGATCTCGCGGACCGAATCATCGCCGCGACCGCCCTAACTATCGGAGTGCCCCTCGTCACCAAGGACGAAAGACTACTGAACTACCCAGAACTGAAAACGATATGGTAAGCGATGCTATCGCGCGATGGCGCGTACCGACGGCCCCTTTTCTCACTCCGGCAGGTTCAAGCGGTCGAGGAGCTCCTGAAAGCGGGGCTCGAAGCGCAGACTATTCAACAAAGGGACGTAATTGAGGCGTGCAACCGGCTCGCCCAGTTCGAAGGTTTTTTCCAACCAATCCGGTGCTTGCTCCTTCTCACCAAGCCCGATATGGGTAAGGGCCATCGACGCCGTGACGGCGCGCCCTTGGACCGACAGATTCATCAACTCTTCTTGTATCTCCAAGACCTCGTCCGCGCACCCCGTCTTACCGTAAACCATCGCTAAAACCGCCAGGTTCCACGGAGAGTCCGTCAACGCGGTAGAAGTCTCGAGTAAGGAATGGCCTCCGCGTAGTGCCCCTGCAACACGTTCCAGGTCCCAAGGCAAAGCTGTGCCAGGGGGTGGTTGGGCTCGAGCTGGACGGCTTCCTTGCAGAGCTCTTCGGAACGCCCCATTTCTCGTACTAAAGAGTAGGCACGCGCGAGGTTCACGCAACGGCCGACCGAGAGCGGATCCAGCTCCCTCGCGCGAATGAACGCGGCCACAGACTCCTCGGGCCGTCCGACGTTTATAAGATGATGGCCGTACAAATAGTGCGCTCTCGCGCTGTTTGCATCGAGCTCGAGAGCTCTTTGGTACGCGGCTTCAGCCTCGCTCCAGCGCAGTTGGTGGATTCTCACCTCCCCGAGCGACACGTGCGCGTCGGCCAGGCTTGGGTCTAGCTCGATGGCGGCCGAAGCGGCCTGGGCCGCCTTGGTCAAGAGCTCGTGGCCAGGCTACACCCCGCCGCCCATGCCGAAGAAGTGAGTAGCGGCAAACTCAGCGCGGGTCACGAAGCATAGTAGATCCGCCCGGTGTCTGTGACCCCGCAAAAATACGGATTTTCGCGTTTAGACTGGTACGCGAACGGTGAGAGCAGCCGGGCACACTTCGAATTGCGCCGGCAGGGTGCCGGGGGACTCACCGTCCACTTCCACGCCGACGCGGACCGCTTCATCCAAGGGCCAAGCTCGGATCGACTTCACCTGTGAGTGATCCACTTCCGGGAGTGAGACGTGGGTTCCGGTGTAGATACTTGGACCGTCGGCGAGGATCCGGGCGAAAGAGACCTTTCGAATCACAATGAGGTCGAGAAGCCCGTCTACTAGCCTAGCCTCGGGCGCGATTTTCATGCCGCCGCCGAAGAATCTGCCGTTGTTGACCGAGACCTGAGTGATCGGCAGTTGTCGCTTCTCGTCTTCGGTCTCGATCCAGACCTCCGGTGCGTCGAACGCCAACGCGGCCTTGACGGTGTGAGTCGCGTAAGCGAATTTTCCTCCGAGGGCGGAGCCGATCCCGCTCGAACGATTCGCCTGGTTCATGCGTTCGGCAACCTCTCCGCTCAGGCCGAACGACGACGAATTAATGAAGTAGCGGGATGCGGTCTTCCCTTCAGCGTCTGTGTATTCCACCCTGCCGGCGTCTATTCGACGTGGTTCGCTCGAACGGAGGGCTCGGGCCGCGTCGGCCAATCGTTTCGGCGTGCCGATCGTTCGCAGGAAGTCGCCTCCCGTTCCTTGCGGCAAGAAGCCGAGCTCGACGTTAGCACCCGAGCGCAAGATACCGCCGGCCACTTCGCTGATGGTGCCGTCGCCACCGAATGTGATCAGCAGTCGGCGTCCCGATCGTGATTGCTCCTCTGCGATGCGGGTAGCGTCACCTCTAGCCTTCGTAAAAGCACACTCGTAAGGTCCGAAGTGCGCGCGGACGGTAGCTGCCGCGCTCGTCCAGGAGCGACCGGCGGCACCACCGCGGGCGGCGGGATTGATGATGATAAGAGGGAGGCTATCGTTCATGCCGAGGTCGCTGAATAGCGGGATCTTAGCACGCAGCCAACCCCCTTGGTGGACGCGCCAGCGAAGATGGCGGCGTGAGCGGGTGGCGCGATGGTGTGATACACTCCCTGACCCTAGTCAGCCTGGGACATAGTCACCGTGGAAGCCAAAGTCACTCTAGATCAGCCACATCCGCCGCCGCCCGGACTCAACGCGTTCCTCCGGGCGATCGCGGTCGCCCTTTCGAGGGCCGTGGCGGGCGTCTTCGGCTGGGCGAGGGACGCCATCGCCCGCGGCATCATCCGCGTCGGAATCTCGCCCAACGTGGTGACCCTGACTGGGCCGGTGGTGGTGTCCTTGGTCTTTATACCGGTCTTCGAGGGAAACCAAAGGCTGGCCGGACTGGTTCTGATCGCCGCTGGCGCCTTCGATCTGCTCGATGGGGCGGTGGCCCGCATCTCCAGAGGAAGCACGCTCTTCGGGGGCTTCCTGGATTCGGTCGTAGATCGCTACACCGATTTCATCATGCTGTTTGCGATCCTGGTCTACACCAACCGACACATCCACTCGCATCGTCTTCTCTACTTCACGCTTTGGTCTTTGGCGGTCGTTGGAACGGCGACCACGTCTTACGTGCGAGCCCGCGCCGAGAACGTCATCGATAGTTGCAAAGTCGGTTTCATGGAGCGGGCGGAGCGGACGGTCACCATCATTATTGGTATGCTTGCCTTCAACCTGCACATCACGCTCTGGATTCTCGCGATCTTCACCAACCTCATTGCGATCCAGAGGATCTTCTATGCTCGGCTGCGAATGAACGATCGCGAGCCCAAGGGTCGCTTTTGGTTGTGGATGTATCCGCGTTTGACTGCCCCGCACTTCGTGCTTTGCGCTGCTCTGATCCTAAGTTTGATTTTCGGGCATCATTTGATTCCTAGACGGTAACAAAGACTCTTCATCCTTTATTCCCTCTCCCTTCCGCCTTCGCGGAAGCTTCGGCGGACCCGCCGAAGTTCTCAGAATGGACGCGGACGGAGGCGGGCTGGGAGAGGGTGGCGTCGACAAACGGGGGTGCGCGCCGCTACAACGTTGTCAGACGCCGGGTGAGGGTCAATGCGTAGGCCCACCGTGGGCTATAGTAGCTCTGTGCACCGAGTCTGGTCTTTATTCCTGGCCGTGACCGTTCTCTTCGGTGGAGCGGTGCTCCTCCATCTCGGCGTCCATTCGCTCACTGCCGAGGGCGAATCATGGGAAGTGAAACGCCGCCGTGCGGTGCGTTCCCTTCGCGAGGGAGCCCCCCTTCTCATCGTTTACGGGACGGCTGCCCCGAAGTGGTCGGACCAGTATCGTGCTGAGGCCGAGCGGTTCGCGGAGCGTTATCACTCTTGGGGCCGTCCAGCGAAAGTGATCGCTGATCACAACCTCTCTTCCTCCGATCGCAAGGAAGCTGCCATCATCTTAATTGGTCGACCCGAAGCAAATCGATGGGTCCGTGAGATCGTTGAGGAAACGCCGGTTCGTTTTTCGAAAGGCTTCTCGTTTGGCGGACGATCTTACCAAAAAGTCGAGCACGTACTTCGACTCCTGACGCTTTCACCGTGGAATCCGGAGCGTCCGGTGGTTCTCGTTGCTGGAGCAACCCACGAATCCCCTCTGTCGCGGCGAGGCTTTTGGTTCGGGCGACTGGACTATTCGATTCTCGAAGGCCGTCGCGCCATTCGCTACGGGCGACTGTCCGAAGGCCGCATAGACTCGGCCTCCGACGTCGACATTCTGGCGGAGCAAGAAGCGTGGGCGGAGACTCTACAGCGGTCGGCTGGCGATCGCTTGGAGCTTTACTACCCGGAGGCGAGCTTCGCAGAATCGAAGCATCAGGCGATCCTCGAGACCCTAGGGGCCCGGCTCGACCGGGCGGCTCAGGAATTGGGCGACCTGCCGGAGCTATCGATCCGTTTCTATCTCTATCCGACCCACGAGACCAAGGGCCGGTTGGTCGATTCGATGGCTCGGTCCCATGTCGATTCGAGCATGCTAACGGTCCACGCAATCTACTCTGCGGAGCGCAGTGGCCTGGACGGAGCCGAAGAAGTGGGGTTGCTCTTGGACCGTTTGTTGGGAGCTCCGGTCGAGCCGTATCTGCGGGCCGGGTACTCGCGGATGTTGGCCGGACTGCCGTTCGAGGAGGAGGCGGCTCGATTCGCCTACCTCGGGTTCCCTCCCGAGCTCCGGCGGCTCGCGGCGACCGATGACCGTCTGTCGCTGGCCTTTCCCGAGCCGGTCTATCGAGCCTACGCGGCGAGCTGGGTCTCTTTTCTTCGAAAGCAGATGACGAGCGACGAATTTCGTCGTCACTACACGGGGCACGGGGAGCCCCGCCTGCAAACTTGGGAAAAGAGGTGGCAACGTCAGCTTGAACGTGAGGCCTCCTCCGACGCCGAGGGTTTCGCGGAAAAAGCAGAGCTTTCGCGTCGGTCTTATTCCAGTGCCAAAGTCTTTCACAAGGGTTTCAACTATGCCTACACGAACAGTCGCGAGAGTGGGTATCCGACCGCCCGTTCGTTGGAATCTCTCAAGGGACTGCGAGACCTAGCGGCCAACGCTGTGGCACTGGTGCCTTACGGCTTTACTTCACCGGTCCACCGAACCGCGATCCGTCGCGCCGGAAGCTCGATCAGCACCGAGAGCGACGAGTCGATTCGGGTGGCCACCGCGGACGCGAGGCGACTGGGATTGCGGGTCATGATGAAGCCGCAGATCTGGCTCAGCTACCAAGACTGGCCGAGCGACATCGATTTCGAGACCGACCAGGAGTGGAATGCTTGGTTCGAAAGCTACGAAAGCTGGATCCTGTCGTACGCGCTCTTGGCTGAAGAGCTGCGGGTGGACCTCTTCTGCGTGGGCACCGAGCTGACTCACCCGGCCCTCGAGCGACCGGAGAAAATCCGCGAGATCATCGCGAAAGTGAGGCGGGTCTATCAGGGCCCTCTCACTTACGCCGCCAACTGGTACGAGGAATTCGAGAGCCTTACCTTTTGGGATGCGCTCGATGTCGCTGGACTCGATAACTTACTACCCGCTAGCGAAGGGTGCAGACGCCGACGAAGAGCAACTCCGCGTTGCAGCGGAGCGCGTAGCGGAGCGGATAGAAGCGGTTGCGCTTCGCGTCGGCCAGCCGGTGGTCTTCACCGAAGTCGGCTTTCCTTCCGTTCGCGCGGCGGGAACCGCTAAACACGAGGGCAGCCCGACCGATCTCGGGAACGGCAGGCACTTCTCTACCGGGTTACGTTCGAGACCTATTGGTCGCGCCCCTGGTTCTATGGATTCTATTGGTGGAAATGGTTCTCCGACCCCGCGAACGCCGGTTCGGGAGGCGACGTTTGGACGCCGCGGGGAAAGCCGGCGGAGCGCGTCGTCGCCGATTGGCATGCGAAGCCCTCGCCCCGCGCCCACGCACGATCTGCGCAGTAGCCGCCAAATAGTCGGGGGCTGTTCGTGCTTGGCGTCACACCCGGTGGTTGCCGGTATCGGCCTAGCCAGACGCCTCTTTCGGCTTCATGAAGACGAACTCGACAGACTGCGGAGTTCGGTCGTTGTAGCGCTTGTTGAAGTCGTCGTCGCTCATCGTCAAGAGGATGATCCCTTCGATGAGGCCGAGGATCGCGCCACCGATTCCGCAGGTAACCACGGTTGCGGCAATCAAGATCAGCCCAGTGCCCATCGAGCCAAGATAGAACTGGTGGACTCCCAGTCCGCCCAGCAAGATTCCCAAAATGCCCGCCGCCGTTTTGTCCTTACCCCTTCCAGCCATTCGTTCCCTCCGCGGTCTACAGTCGCCGATTCGTCATCAAAGTCAAGGATGAGAAAGGATTTGAGTTTGCTCGATCCTCGGCATGGTATCCGGTTGCGGTCGGGGGAGTCAACCTCTTAGCTTCGGGCGCCGCGAACCTTGCAGCGAAGCGGAATCGGCGGTAGGCTTGCCGCGTTGCGGTCGGTTCCAGACCGCCGGCCCGCGTGGATCCTGGAGGAAAACTTGCGATGAAGCATCCGGCTTGGAGCTGCTATCCGGAGGGAATCGGGCCGACACGGCGTGCGTTTTTGCGCGCGGTCGCAGCCACCGCAGGGGTTACGTCCCTGACCCCACCACACCATGCTTTTGCACAATCGAAGGTCACCGGAGGGCCGAACGTGGGTGACGGTGTTCCCGACGAGATTCCAACCGGTTATCCACAGGGGGCAGTGCGCCTGAATTTCAACGAGAACCCAATCGGTCCCTCCCGAAAGGCGATCGATGCGGTGGTTCAGCACGACTTCCATGGATCCAATCGCTACAACAATATCGCACCGCTCAACGATGTGATTGCGCAGTATCACGGCGTTTCCCCCAAGGAAGTGATAGTCGGCTGCGGATCCACAGAGTTCCTTAACATTCTGCCGTGGACCCTTCTTGGAGACGGGGGAAGCATGCTTCTCCACGATCCCGCTACGGTTGGTCGGCCAAGGTGGCGAAATCGATGGGTGCCAAAGTGGTCAAGGTTCCTCTCGCATCGCACGGAGCAATGGACGCCGACGCGCTGAAAAAGGCCTAAATGCGGACGATCACCGAGGGTGTCCAATTGATATCCGGGCGGGCACCCAAGCGCTCGGCCTCGACAGTTATCCTCACGTGGCGCCCTTCGTGATGGTGGATCTGGAACGTGAGGCGGCCCCGGTGAAGAAAGCGTTGCGGGAGCAGAAAGTTTACGTCACCGATGGCAAATCGTGGGGCAAACCGAAATTCTTGCGTGTCTCAATCGGGCTGCCCGAGGACAATCACCGATTTCTCGACGGACTAGGCGAGGTTTTGACCGCTCAGTCATAACGGGCATAGCCGGCATAGCCGAGGTCGAAGAGGACTCTCAAGAGAACAGAATGCGCGTGCTTCTTTGCTTCACCTCTCTGGCATTGGCTGCGGCCTGCCTTCCGTCTGGGCCGAAAGCGGACTTCGTGCTTCGCAACGGCAAAATCATCACCTTGTCTGCGGAACGTCCGGTAGCGGAAGCTCTTGCCGTGACCGGCGGGCTCATCACCGCCGTTGGCACCACGGCCGAAGTAAACGACTTCGTGGGGAAGGAGACGAGGATCCTCGATCTCGCCGGTGCGCTGGCCGTCCCAGGATTCATCGATTCCCACGCTCACTTTATGGATCTCGGTTTCGCCGAGTTGCAGTTGGATCTCGTCGGCACTCGAAGCTCGAACGAGATCGCCCGCAAGTTGAAGGACGTCGCCGCGCCCCCTGCAAACGAGGACGAAGAAGGCGAGGAACAGGAAGCCATTTGGATCCGGGGGCACGGTTGGGACCAAAACGACTGGAAGAACAAGGAGTTTCCCACTGCGGCTATCCTCGATCGAGTGGCTCCCGAGCAACCGGTCTACCTCACGCGAATCGATATGCACGTCGGCTGGGCCAATTCCAAGGCGATGGAGCTGGCGGGTGTCGATCACGAAACGGCCGATCCGGAGGGGGGTGAGATCATTCGTGACGAGGAGGGGAACCCGACCGGCGTCTTCATCGATCTCGCCAAGGATCTGATCACCAATAGCATTCCGGCTCCGAGTGACGAGGATCGCCGCAAGGCGTTCCAGAGCGCACAGGACGCAGCCCTACGAGCGGGCATCACCAGCGTTCACGACGCAGGTGTGGGTGCTCGCGACATCGAGCTATACCGTGACGCTCTGACTCGAGGTGATCTCAAACTGCGTCTCTACCTCATGTTGGATGGCAGTGATCCGGAACTTCTGGAGCGGTTCTTCTCTCACAAACCGGAGATCTCGCCCTGGCTCACGATTCGCTCGGTGAAACTCGTCGCTGACGGCGCGCTCGGCTCACGAGGTGCGGCGCTTCTCGAGCCCTATGTCGATCGTCCCGACTGGAGAGGCCTTACTATCCTGAGCGAAGAGGACGTTTTCAACATTGCAGATCGGGCGCTCAGTGCGGGCTACCAACTCAACGTGCATGCTATCGGTGATCGGGCCAACCGCGAAGTGCTGAATGCGTTCCAAAGGGCTTTCGACGATAACGCAACCGTCGACGATCCGAGGTTTCGAATCGAGCATGCACAGATTCTGGATGAGATCGACATCCGCCGCTTCGCCCAGCTTGGCGTCATTGCTTCCATGCAAGGCGTGCATGCCACCTCCGACATGCCGTGGGTGGCCGATCGACTCGGCGAAGAGCGGAGTGCAGAAGGGGCTTACGTGTGGCAGAAGCTTCTCCTTTCGGGAACCAAGATCGCCAACGGCACCGATGCACCGGTCGAGAGAATTTCGGCACTAGAGTCCCTCTATGCGTCCATCACTCGTCAGGACAAGCAGGGGAAACCCGAGGGAGGCTGGTTCCCTGACCAAAGGATGAGCCTGGAACAGGCGCTCCGGTCCTACACGCTCGATGCGGCCTATGCTGCCTTTCAAGATCAAGACAAGGGTTCGTTGGAGGCCGGGAAACTGGCGGACATCACCGTCTTGTCCAAGGATATTCTGACTCTGCAGCCGCGCGAGATTCTAGATACCGAAGTGCTCTACACCGTCGTGGGCGGCGAAGTGGTTTACCCGGTAAGCCTCAACGACAGCACGGACGCCAACTGACACCCCCAATAACGAAGAAGCTTCCACGCCATTACATGGTGTTGGCCTTCTTGCCCGTCATCTTGGCGGTAGCGACTCTGGCCGGGCTCTACATGTACCAACAAGGCGCCAGGGGTAGAAGAGACCGTTGGCAGGAGC
Organism: Candidatus Marinacidobacterales bacterium; assembly: GCA_965219415.1. GTDB lineage: Bacteria > Acidobacteriota > Vicinamibacteria > Marinacidobacterales > DATDRI01 > CBDCNP01. The sequence goes on along the minus strand of CBDCNP010000002.1, from coordinate 1,933,296 downwards.
CGGAGGCGGTTCTAGATGCAATTGGCGTTCAGCCCGGGATGCGCGCGGCGGAATGGACGCCGTCCGATACTTATTTCGTCAAACGATTGCTGCTGCGTGTCGGGGACGTGGGTCGCGTCTTCGCCATTGCTCCTTCGAGTCGTGTCTCGGATGGCATCGCTCGCACGGTACCCTCAGTAGAAATCGTAGCCGCTCTGCCGCCCGGCTTGGACGCCATGCTTTCCTTGCATGTCACCATGGCGAGACAAGATTTGCAGGAGCTGGAACACACGCTCGTTGAGTGCAGCAAGCGACTCCGAAAGGGCGGACGCATCGGCGTGATCGGTGTCCGGAACGACGGGTTCGACGCGTTCATCTCCTCGCCTGAAGTCAAGCGGCTCGGGACGAACGCAGGTCTAGATCTTGTTGGCGTGGAGCACTTCGTAGACCGGCAGTTTCTGGTGGTGCTGGAGAAGAAATAGGGTTTCCGACTAGTCCCTCACCTAGGCCTCTCCCAACCCGCCTCCGTCCGCTTCTATTCCAACGACTTCGGCGGGTCCGCCGAAGCATCAGCGAAGGCGGAAGGGAGAGGCAGTAAAGGAAGGAAGCCAGCGTCAATTAGAGCCCGATTTGCGATCCAACCGAGAACAACCAACGGCTCCTGCCGACAACAGGGTGGAGCGCGTACGCCAGATCGAAGCGGACCCCGGGCCGCGACGCCGACAAACGGTTTCTACCGATGAGTAAACCGACACCTACGTCGCCCCTGAGATCGCTCAGCGACATCCTGACCGGGCGCGGCCAAGCGTAGCCGGCATCGGCGAAGACGCCAAGGGCGAATGACGCGAGGCGAAAGACCTCGTCCGCAATGAAGAAGCGCTTCTCGGCGCTGAAAAGAAGCGAACGGTCGCCCGCAAACTGAAAGACCGGATAGCCGCGCAGGCCGTTGTGTGCGCCCAGAGTCAGCTGGACTTCCGGATCGAGATTGTTTCCGTAGAGCAATCGCGCCAGCGCAAGAAACGTGCGGCGAGGGGCCATCTTATTCACATAGTCCAAACGAAAGACCGCGAGGCTGTTCTCCCATCCCCCGCGGCGATGTCGGACTCGCCAGGTAGCTCGACCACGAATGAAATGCCCGATACCCAGTTCGGCACCGACTTGCTCCGACAGGAAGAGGAAGTATGCGGTACCGGGTTCTCCCCCTAGTGCCGGTGTCGAGGCACCGAAGAATGCCGATGCGCGATTGCCGAGGTTGAAGTCCTCAGCGACCTCGAATCGATTCACGTGCGTAAGCTTCAAGAAACGGTGTTGTTCGGTGCTGATTCCGATCTGTAGGACTCCGAAGTCTCGGAGCGTCCCTTCGACTTCATCCTCTTGCTTGCGGTAGCCGAGGTGGAGCCTGACCGCGCTGGTGCCCGTCCGCCGGACCGCCCGAGCCACGTCGATTTCCCCGAACCGGCGAATATGCCTGAGGTCGATCACGCGTTCGCCATTGAAATAGAGAGGCGCGAGCTGATCGAACCCTAGCAGGCGAAAGCTGAAGGCCCATTGTGTCTGAAGAGAGTGAAAAGGCTTAAGAAGCGAGAGTTGGCCTCGTCCACCGTCGGAAAGATCGGAGTACCCTATGGTCGCGGCCACCCGCGATCCACCTACGCGCCGGTCTCGATAGAAAAAGTTCGTGCTATCTCGCTCCAGCCCATGACGGAAGGTAAACTCGAGCTGTTTGCCTCGACCGAGAAGGTTCCTTTCGGAGGCACCTACTCCCCAGGTGAACTCGTTCCCGACCTTTGCGAACGAGAGCTCCAGCACCATGCTCCAAGCATCAAACGTTCGGACTCGGACGTCAACGGTGCCGTCGTCGGCAGGGACGGTTTCGATCTTGGCGTCCCTTATGAAAATGAGATTCCGGAGGTTGCGCTCGGTTTCGGCGAGGATCTTTGGGTCGAGCGAGTCTCCGGGAACGAAGAGTAGCTCTTGACGAATAATGTCTTCCCGGGTTTGCATATGCAGCTTATTCGCGAAGCGGTAGACCCAGAGTCCGTCCTCGTCCTGCGCCTCGTGAAAGACGTCGCTCGAAATGATCTCGATGTTCCCAATGCGGGGCGTACTTTCTTGGCCGTTAGGGATGGCGGAGCTACTCGCAGCGGCGATAAGCAGTGCCACCCCGACTTTGAGGGGAAGCCGGAACATCACTGAACAATGTAAGCCGCTCCGTCGGGAGAAGGCAAGTCGGGGGCGTGCGGGCTTACTTGAGCGGCTGAACCTCGGGGACCCGCTTATGGTATTCCTTGGTTAGAGCGTCGACGAACTCGGCGCGGTGATCGTAGAGGCGCTTCAGCTTTCTAGGTTTGTGACGCTCCAGAGCGTAGGAAGTAAGAAGCGGGAGAGCGATCGTTGAATCGACGTACGAGACGATGGCATGCGGCAGCATCTCGGGGTCGACCTTTCCCCAGCTGACGGCCTCACCGGGGGTGGCGCCGGAAAGGCCTCCGGTGTCCGGACGCGCGTCGGTGAACTGCATGAAGTAGTCGAAGCCCCTTTCGTCGAAGCCGAGGATCTCCTGAATCTGGGGCTCGGTTTGGAGTAGGAAGTTCTTCGGAGATCCGCCTCCGAGCATGACCGCGGCCGCCTTGCGGCCGTTGAACTTGGCGTCGAACACGATGGCCGTTGTTTCGTTGACGTCGGCACAGATGTCGAGCTTGAGCTTGTTGTCGTTGAGCGCCATGGAGGCGACGTTCATACCGATGGCACTGTCCCCGGGTGACGATGTGTAAATGGGGACTCCCAAGCGATGCGCGGCGGCTAGAAAAGAGCGGTTCTCCAATCCCAGCGCCTTTTCCCGTTCGCCCACGTACTTGCCGCAAAGGTAGTGGAACTCGGCGGTCGACATCTCCTTCTGAAATTCATCGGCGCAGACCAGGCGTTGATAATACTTGTCCAGAGATAGAAGGTCTTCGAACTTGAAGAAGATGTCGTAGATCCGAACCACTCGGTCCTCGAAGACCTTGACGTCGTCGACAAAGGGGGTCCCACGGTGCATGTCGTAGCCGATGCCATAGTGCGTGTCGTGGTAGAGATTGGCACCGGTAGAAATGATCCAATCTACGAAGCCCGCCTCCATGAGCGGAATGAGCGCGCTTGGCCCGAGACCGGCCGGCGTGAGCGCTCCGGAGACTGAGAGCCCTACCGTGACATCGTCGTCGAGGACGCGATCGACGAAGAGCTGGCAAGATTCGCGGAGGCGTCCGGCGTTATAAGCGTTGAAGCTATCGTCGATGAGCTGCGCCACGGACCAATTCGGATCGATGGAGCGCGAGCTGATCTCGGGTCCATGGAGATACTTGCTTTTCTTATGCATTCGGGTCGCCTCCTTTCTCCGACCACATGAGCGTCAGGTTCGAAAGAGCCGAGTATATCACGGCGATCCCTCAGTCTTTCGCTTCCTCAAAAGGGAACGCTCAACGTTCAGGCGGAAAAAAATCGGCGAAAATCTCGTCCAACTGGGCTCCCCGCGCCTTGAGGTTGTGTCCCTCGGGGACCTCCACGTAAGCGAAATCGTAGCCTCCCTCGACCAAAGCGTCGCGAAGCTCGAAGCCGTCGTTGGCCCAGCGGGTGTCGTAGAGACCGACCATCAGGAAGAACCGGACCGGCCGGGCGGGATTCGAAGCAATGACTTCGTTGAAATTCGTGGGCCTGGTCGCGGGAGTTCAAAGCCGCGGCAAAGCCGAACATCTCCGGATGAGAATAGGCCAAGTCCGCGGCCGCCAGTCCTCCGCGCGAAGGCCCCCAACGTTGCCCTTTCGCTCGGCTCGGTCAAGGTCCGGTAACTTTCGTCGATGAAGGGCACCAGCTCTTCAGTCATGAACCGGCGATAGCCCTCGTGCATCCGGTACTCTTCGCGGCGGACGACGGGATCTACGAAAACCGCAATGAGTGGTCGGCAGAGACCCTCTGCGATGGCGTAGTCGATGAGCTCGGGAAAACCGCGTTCCGCATAGATGGCTCCATCCCCAATATAGATGCTTGGGTAGCGGCGATCACTTTTTTCATAACCGCTCGGCAAGTAGATGAGGATCTTGCGCTCGTTGCTCAAGATCCGGCTTTTGAAAATACTCTCCTTCACTGGGCCCTTGGGGACCGAAGTATCCTCGGAAAACTCCGGTGGGGGTCGTAGACTGGCATCGCCAACTCCGATAGCTGGTGCTCGCCGCCCGCGGTCGTCGAGGGGTTGTGTGGATCCAGCTCTTCGGCCTCACCCCGGACGACCGAATACTCGATGCGCGCGTCCGGACGGAATTCCATCCTTAGGTAATACCAGTCGGTTCCCTCGATCGGCGTCATGTTACCTGCCGAGGCGACAGGCCCGTCGTCGTTTCTTCACCAAGCGTTGAAGTCGCCGAGGATCCGTGGAGGTGTCGAGGGGTCGCCCTGGGCAACGAAAATCGCTTCGTTGCCTTCGATCACCGGAGTGGGTCCGTTGGTCGTGATGTAGTCGGCGACCCGCTCCTGGCGTTCTTGCGACGAGAGCCGATGGAAGCTAGCGAGCAACTCGTCGAAATCGGCAGGCTCAGCGTTTTCGCCAATCTGGCAGGCGAGTAAGAAACAAAGCGGCAGTATGTTAGGGAGCAACATCCATCGATAAGTCATATTCGATCACCCTGAAAAGTTGCTCCCCCTAGTCAAGCCCCAATATATTCCTTGTGAAAATCCTGGTCAACGAGTGTGATCGTTCTCACGGTGGCGCGATCGGTAAGCTAATATTGTTGGGTCCCCGGGGGAGGCCAGAGAGCAGACTCTCAGGCTAGTACCGAGTGCTCTCATAAGAGGTGAGCGATGCCAGATTTTGGACGAATCATCAATCTAGCGTACATGCGCATACTCGCGCGTCCGGCCGATCCAGGCGGCCAGGAAAACTTCGACCAGCTTATGAATCAAGGGATGACCGAGGCGGTGATGCGCGAGACGCTTCTGAGAAGCGAGGAGTACGCGATCAAAAATCCTGATCAAGCTGCCCAAGCGGCGAAGGCTTCGGTTAAGGCTCAATCTTCGAAGCGCAAGAAGTCCAAGTCGGCACGCGGCAAGAAGAAAACCAAGGCCCGCGGTAAGAGTAGATAAGTTCTTACGCACCAGCCGGAGGCCTAGCTTCATGCCCGATTTTTCGCCCATCATTACCGAAGCCTATCAGGAGATCCTAGAACGAAACCCTGATCCGACTGGACTCGCCAGTTACAACGGCCTGATGAATCAGTTGATGTCGGAGGCCGAGATGCGCGAGTCACTACTCCGAAGCCCGGAGTACGCGACCAACAATCCCGATCCAGGCATGCCCACGCGGCTCGGGCTCAACGCCCACATTCCTACGAATACCATGCTGCGCGACATCGGAAGGAACCTTGGAATGCAGTGGATTCGAATCGACTTCGATTGGTTTCGCATGGAGCCGCAACAAGGGGTCTTCAGGTGGGAGGATACGGATCGCGTTGTCGACCAAGCGTTCAGACTGAACGTCGAGCCCTTGGCCACTCTCTCCTTCACGCCACCCTGGGCTTCGTCCAACCCGCAGAACCCACAGATCAGCGATCCTCCGGCCCAGACGAGCTATTGGACCACCATCGTCAGGGAGGCGGTTACCCGATATCGAGACAAGGTTCGATTCTGGCAATTCTGGAACGAGCCCAACCTCGACCAGTTTTGGCGTGGCTCCAGGAGCCAGTATCGGACTCAGATCTTGCAGCCGGCGGCTCGATTGGCGAAGGAGCTCCATCCGGCTAGCCAGGTCGTTTCGCCCGGCCTCGCCAACTTAGGAGATTGGAGGGATTGGTTCGAAGAGGCGATGAAGGCCAAGAACCTCATCGACATCATCAACCATCACAACTATCCGAGCCGCGGGCGAGACGTGATTCGCGAGCTCGAAGAGGATCGGGCCTTCCGACCTTCTTTGAGAACCCTGATGGAGGATCTAGGAGTATCGGACAAGCCGTTCTGGATCACCGAGACCGGGCGAGAGACGAAAGAGGGAGATCAAGTGGAGTATTACCAGGAGGTCATCGCGTCGCTGCGGAATAGTGATTGGGTACAGCGGATTTTCTTCTTCCACTATTGGGACGGACCGAACCAGGGCAACACTAAGTTCGGGATCGTCAACGAAGACCTTTCACCCAAACCGGTCTACCAATTCCTGCAATCGGTCCTGAAACCCGTGGCCGCTGCAATTCAGGTCTAAGGAATGCCCGACTTCACTTCCATCATCCGGGACGGCTACCGCGACATTTTGCAACGGGCAGTCGATCCCGATGGGCGTAATTTCTACAACATCGAAATGAACGCTGGGATGAGCGAAGCCGACATGAGGGAGTCGCTTCTTCGGAGTGAAGAGTACGCCCAGAAGAACCAGGGCTTTCGGCCCGCGGTCATTGGTAAGACATTCAACTTCGACTACATCGGTTATACGAGCTTCGGTTTGTTGGGTCGCTCCTCGGAAGACCGAATCGCCTGGGTCGAGCGCGGGATCGCCGAAGGAATCGTCGTGTTCCGGGTTTTCTCCGATACGTCGTTTTGGCCGAGCGATCCGCTTTTGGATCGCGTGCCGAAGCACCGCGCCGTGGATGATACTGGACGACATCCTTCTCGAGAGCACGTTCGGACAGTGAGGGAGACCGTCCGCCAAGCCTTCGTGCCACGGCGTGCGGTCATGGAGTACGTCATCCTAGTGACACAGTTCGAACAGAATGGCGGTCCACTATTTCGGAGGTTTGAAGCGACCGAGAACTACGTCCTCGAAGTGATGGAGCGACTCAACGATCTACCGAACATCGTTTTCAGGCTGGGCAACGAAGTCGACATCCAGGGGAAGGGTTGGGAGCCCGACCGGGTGAATCGCGTCGTGAAGGAAGTACGAGAGAGGTGGCCGCAGGTCATCATCTCGTGTTCATCCGCTCAGGAGCCCGAGCCCACGTACGATCGGTACATCTATCCACAGTGCTCGTGGGGAAACATCCACTATCCGCGACGGGACTTCCCGGAGCTCAGTTTCGGCTGGCCACGATTCAAGGGCCCCATCGTCGACGACGAGCCGCAGTTTTTCCCCCGTACCAACATCGAGGAGTACGTGGCTCACCAAGCGCTCATCCTGGAACAGAGAGGATTCATGACCGCCCACACTCGCGAAGGGTTCATTTGTAACCCCCGATCCGAGGGCGATCTCCTCCTCCTTAGGGCCCTCGCTGCGGCCCGAGCGACGTAAACCGACCTCACGATTTCCCCGCCTCCGCGCATCCCCGCAACTCTTGACAACAACTGCGATTAGCGATAAAAATTGGGCTAGAATCCCGACCACTAAAGGCCACCCCCTCCGTTGGGAGAGGAGTGGAGTACGATGGAAGGCAACCTCATTCAGAATCGTGCCAGCCGCCGCCTGACGCCACGCAAGCCGGTTACCGTTGCCGTACACGTTGGGGAGACCGATCTGGCGTACGGTGTCGTCACCAACATCTCGGAGACGGGTGCGTGCGTGATGACCGATACCACGGTGGGGCAAGGCCGGATCGTCATGCTACGCATGAGCTTTTACCGCCATGGGGACCTGCTCAAGACCCCGGCTCGCATCGTTTGGAGCGGCCCCGAGCTCGACTCCCCGCAGGGTGTTCCGAGCGCCGTCCTTCAAGGTGTCCAATTCACGCATCTCAGCGGTGGAGAAGCGACGAGGCTCCAGGATCTCCTGGACTCCTCGGACTTCGTGCCAGGAGCAGTACTTGCCGTGACCCCCCGAGTTCGAAGACCTGGTGAGTAACTTGCGGCAGGACCTCGGCAAGCTGGGGTCTAAACTGCGGCGGGACTTCCAGCGCGGTACCGACTAAGCAAGTCGGTCGAAATCCCCAGCCCATTCTTGTGAAGTTACCCCAGGGTTTCCTGGTCGACCTCGACGGCGTTCTCTATATAGAGGACATGGTTATTCCCGGAGCGGTGGAGGCCATGGAATGGCTTCGAGAACGGGAGTATCCTCTCCGTTTTCTCACCAACACGACCATGGTTTCTCAGCTCTCGTTGGCGCAGAAGCTACGCGGTTTTGGCATACGTGTCGAGCCTGCGGAAGTTTTCAGCACCTGCGTCGTTGCAGCCCGTTGGTTGAGGGCACAGGGCATCCATAGAGTTCACCTGCTGCTACCCACCGCCGCGCAAGAAGATTTTTCCGATTTCCAGAACACCGACGACAGCCCAGAGGCGGTGGTCGTGGGGGACCTCGGCCGCGACTTCAATTACGACATCCTGAATCACGCGTTCCGACTGATCCGAAGTGGAGCGCGATTGATAGCCCTTCAGAAGAACCGATTCTGGCAAAGACTCGATGGCGTGGCGATGGACGTTGGCGCCTTCGTGACGGCGCTAGAGTACGCCGCGGGCCAAGAAGCCACAGTAATTGGAAAGCCTAACCGCGCCTACTTCGAAATGGCCCTAGAGGATCTAAGTTTGCCCGCGGTTGCCATGGTTGGCGACGATGTCCACACCGATATCTTGGGTGGGCACGCGGCGGGCCTGAAGACGATTCTCGTGAAGACGGGCAAGTACGCCTTGGACGATCCGGGCTCCATCGACTGCCAGCCCGACTGGACCCTCGAGTCCATCGCCCAGCTGCCGACCCTCCTCGAGTTCTAGTCAAACTTCCCAAAGCAACGGCCAGGCGGTACAATTAGATCAACCCGTTTTCTTTCTAATAAGAACCCCAACTACTGTTGGCCGAGAGACTTACATCTGGCTCGCGGAGGGTGAAGAATGGCTCAGAAGAGGGAATTGATCCACGTCCCTTGGTGGTGGTGGCTGGTGCTCCTGTTCGTGGTCGGTGGGTGCCTGACCTATTTCATTGTCGGTTTGATTGGCTGGGGAATTCCTCTTCCCAGCTGAGACTCAGCGCTTCCCCACCGCATCGTCTGCCCGCCCGGTGACGAGTCCACTGGAATAGGCGCATCCAAAGCGTCCTTGTCGTAGTATAGGTCCATCAATCCATTCGGCTCGGTAGTCTCCTCGGATCAATCTCTTGATGTACTCCACGCGCTTTGCGTTCAGAGCGGGCTCTTTCTCTACGTTGATTCGACTCGGGGCGATCATCATGCCTACTAGAGCGAGGCTTTCTTCATTGGGTCGCCCTAAAATTTGGGAGGCTAGGGCTTAGCAGGTTTCCAGGGTTTGCGAGGTCCCTCGGAATTGGCTCCCCGGGTAGGACTCGAACCTACAGCCATCGGATTAACAGTCCGCCGCTCCACCATTGAGCTACCGGGGAACAGGGTTGAAAGCGAGGAAGTATAGCACGAGCCAGAATAGCTCGTCCGGGCGGTTAGGTCCCTGATTTCGTCAGGTCCTGTAGCACCAGCTTGGCCACCGCTTTCAACGTATCGAAGACACCCACCCCGTTCCCGGATTTGGCGATGGCCTCCAAGACCGGCTCTGTCCTGACGGAGAGCGCTTTCTTCATCTCTTCGACTGGAACCGCGCTCGGCAGATCCCGTTTGTTGAGCTGGAGGACGTAGGGAATGCTCTGAAGATCGTAACCTTGCGATTTGAGATTCGCGTCGAGATTCTGAAGGCTTTCGATATTAGCATCCATGCGCTCGCGCTGGGAGTCGGCGACGAATATGACACCGTCCACGCCCTTGAGGATGAGCTTCCGCGAGGCGTCGTAGAATACCTGTCCCGGAACCGTGTACAAATGAAAGCGCGTCTTGAAGCCGCGGACGTTTCCGAGCTCGAGTGGTAGAAAATCGAAAAACAAAGTCCGGTCCGTCTCGGTGGCGAGAGAGATGAGCTTACCCTTGGCACTGGGGTTCGTCTTATCGTAGATGAACTGCAAGTTGGTGGTCTTCCCGCATAGCCCCGGCCCGTAGTAGACGATCTTGCAGTTGATCTCCCGTGAGGCGTAGTTGATGAAGGTCATCCGTTCGTTCCCAGCTTCAGATTATTCGCTAAAGAGGCTATCGATATCCTCGTCCGTGATTTCCGCAAAGGGCGAGTCCACGCCGGCGCCGTAGGTACTCTTCTCTGTTTCGACTTTCTTCATGATCCGGTCGAAGATGTCGTTTAACTCCTTGGAAGCCTTCTTTACGCGAAGTCTGACCAATCCGAGGGATGAACGTTCATCGAATATGACTACCAGAATGACCCGAAGCCCCACGATCGAGATGTGAATATTGTCCCGCTCACCCTCGTGGAAGAGGATCGAGAACTCCCTCTCACCAATGAGCTTGGCGAGGGCATCGGTGGCCGCGACGTTACCTGCGGTTAGAGAAGCTAGAGAGGTAGTGTCCAGGTTCTCGACGTCGCCATGGGCGGCGATCTGTTGCCCGTTCTTGTCAACCAGGAAAACGAGTTTTGCGTTGGCGTCGACTCGGAGCTTACTGATGATGACCTTTATCTGGTTGAACTCCTCGTCATACATGACCACGTCAGCGGTCGCCGTGACTTTGTTACCCTCCGTCCAGCCTAGGCACTCTTAAATGGGGATGCAATTGCGAGCGTCTAATATTTAGACAGTAAAGTCCCGCAGAGTGCAAGCGTTGTTCCGCTAACCCATAGAAAAAAAAGGCCAAACTCCCCCTCAGTAGTCGCGACGGCCCTCCAGGGCCTTTAGAATCGTTACCTCGTCCGCGTAGTCTAACTCACTGCCCACCGGGATTCCCATGGCGATTCGGGTGACCCGGATCCCGAGCGGCTTGATGAGTTTCGAGAGATAGATGGCGGTGGCCTCGCCCTCGACGTTGGGATTGGTAGCGAGGATCACCTCCTCGACCTCTCCGGGCCGAAGCCGCTCGAGGAGCCCTGAGATCTTTAGCTGTTCCGGACCCACGCCTTGGAGGGGCGAGAGGGCTCCCATCAGTACGTGGTAGCGCCCCTTAAACTCATGGGTCTTTTCGATGGCCACGACGTTGGGAGGCTCCTCGACCACGCAGAGGAGTTTCGAGTTACGATCGGCCCTGGTGCAGAAGTTACAGGGGTCAACATCGGTGACGTTGTTGCAGATCTGGCAAGTGCCGATCTTGTCCTTGAGGTCGCGGATTGCCTGGGAGAGAACTTGTGATTCTTCTTTGTTACTACGGAGAAGGTGGAAAGCGATTCGCTGCGCGGACTTCAGCCCCACGCCCGGAAGGCGCCTTAGCTCCGCGATCAGTCTTGACACGGGTTCTGGATAGTCTTTCACTTTTGCTCCGTGTCTAGAAGAGGCCGGGGATCTTGAGTCCGCCTGCCATGTTGCCGAGCTGGCGCTGGCTCTCTTCGTCGACCTTGCGCGCGGTCTCGTTGACGGCGGCAGTAATAAGGTCCTGCAACATCCCCACGTCGTCTTTGTTGATTACTTCCGGGTCGATGGTGAGGCCGGTGATGACTTTGTTGCCGTCCATCTGAACCGTGACCATGCCGCCGCCCGAGCTTCCTTCTACTGTCATTTCGCCGAGCTGCTCCTTGAACTTCTCTTGCATCGCTTGGGCTTGTTTGAGTATTTGATCCATGTTCTTGAACATCGGTCTTACCTCTTGTTGGTGCGATTGGACGGACGGTCTTTTCCTTTTAGGTCGGAAGCCGCTCCGCCGAGCGGTTTGATCTCCTCGACCTCGCCCCGGAACGTCTCCAAGAAAGAGCGGACCAGCGGCTCCTTGAGGACTTTCTCTCGAAGGGCCTCCTGAGACGGTGGGGGTGACTCCGGTGGGGACTCCTTCTTCCGATCGGATAGAGCAACCTCGACACGCAGCGGACGGCCTGCGCATTCGGACGCCGTCTCCTCGAGCACTCGTCGCATGTCCTCGTCCTGGAGCTGTTCCTGGAAAAACTTCTGGTCCACTTCGAAGCCTATGTGGAGGCAATCGTCGTCTAGGCTCACGCCATTGTGATGGGAGAGGAGGGCAGAGAGCTTGGGGTTGACGGAACGGATGCGCTCCATAATGCGGTCGACCAGCTGGTGCGGTTCATCGGTGTGGGGCGTTTCGGGCGCAGGGGTCGATGGTCCGTCTTTCTTTGGAGCCGCCGACGTTGCCGTCTTGGGACCGGTTGCGAGTGAAGCAACAGACTTCGATTGAGCCTTGGGTCGACTGGCCGGCGCGGTAGGTTTTCTCGGCGCGAGCCTGGGAGCCGCACGCTTCGGAGTGCCACCCGTTCCCGGAGAAGGGCCGCTTCCCGACTCGAGGGCTTCGAAACGGGCCAGTAAGTCCTCGAAAGAAACGAGCTCCCGAAGTTGCGCCAACTTCAGGAGTGCGACTTCCAGGTGAAAGCGCGGCTCGGGAGCCCAGCGGAGTGCACCTTCCACTTGCGTAAGCAGATCGATGCTACGGATCAAATCATCTTCGGAGAGTCGACTCGACAGCTCGTCGAGTTCCTGCCGATCCCCGGCCAGCTCGACGAGCTCGGGCGAGTCAGGGGCGGCACGAACGACCAAGAGGTCACGGAAATATTGAATGAGCCCGCGCGCGAAACTCCTGAGGTCTCGCCCCCCGCGGACCAGTTCGTCGACAATGGAAAGGATGGCACCGGTCCGGCGGTCCATGATGGCACGAGCCGCCTCGGCCAGCACCTGGTGATCGATGAGTCCCAGCAGCTCGGCTACATCTTTCTCTTCGATCTTCGTTCCCACCGCAGCGAGCACCTGATCGAGCGCGGAGAGAGCATCCCGTAGACTACCTTCCGCCGCCCGAGCAATTTGAGAAACTGCGGCGTCTCCGATCTCTATCCCCTCATGCTGAGCAATTTTGCGCAGCTGGTCGGAGATGATTGGGCGGGGCACGGTGCAGAACTCGAATTGCTGACACCGAGAAACAATAGTGTCCGGAATCTTGTGATACTCGGTGGTGGCGAAGATGAACTTCACCCGGGGTGGCGGTTCCTCGAGTGTCTTGAGCAACGCGTTGAACGCGGGAGTCGTCAACATGTGGACTTCATCGATGATGTAGATCTTGAAGCGGTCACGCGACGGCGCATACCGAGAGGCTTCGATGATCTCCCGCACTTGTTCGACACCATTGTTGGAGGCGCCGTCGATCTCCAAGACGTCGAGACTTGTGCTGGAGGCGATCTCCAAACAAGCCGGACACTCGCCGCAGGGATTGACTGTGGGGCCGGTGGCGCAGTTCAGTGCTTTGGCGAGAATTCTTGCGGTCGTCGTCTTGCCCACGCCGCGAACACCGGAGAAAAGGAAGGCGTGCGCCGCGCGGTCTTGCTCGATGGCGTTTCGAAGCGTGCGGGTGACGGTGTCTTGGCCTACGACCTCGTCGAAAACCTTGGGGCGCCATTTTAGGGCCAGCACTTGATAGGACATTTGTCGTCGCTTGTCTTCGCTCGCTTTTGCCGAGCTCGCTATTAAGCCCTGCGGTCCAGGTTCTCCTGCGGCACAGTCGAGGATCTGCTTACCGCTGCTCCCTTCCGGGCCTGACGGGGTTCACAGGTTCGGCTCGCGCAGGACCTGAACCGCAGGGCAGCTCAACGTCCTTTCGAAATCCTTAGTGCGCACAAAGTGCGGTTCGCGTGGCGGAGGGGGTGGGATTCGAACCCACGGTACGGTTGCCCGTACACGAGCTTTCCGGGCTCGCCAGATAAGCCGCTCTTGCACCCCTCCGCATTCCTCGATCTCCTTCGCATCACGTCGTCGTCTCTTAGGGGGCCACCACGGGCCACCTGGGGAAGAAGAGCTGCCTCTAATGATTGAGGAGCCACTTCGCATGCTCCGGCCGCCAATCTCGAGGCCACACCCGGCGCTCCGACCCGACCGACGAGGCTTGCCTTCGCCTTAATGATGGACCCGGGATGTCGGAGGAGTGAATTATAGCCGGCGCAACCGGGGCTCATCAATCGCTACCCGTCGACTGACTTGGTTTCGTGCTTATCGGCTTTGAACTCCCCGCCGCCCGCACGTTTTCGGGAACCGCGCAACCGGTCCGGTAGTCGCTGCATCGAGCCGGAAAGTTCTTCTAAGCTGTGGTAGGTCACCGGCACGACAATCAGAGTCAGCACCGTCGCGACGCTCAGATCGAAGATGACGGCTACCCCCATCGAGCTCCACCATTGAGAGGATTCCCCGCCGGTGGTGATAGTCCAGTTGAAGAAGTCGATGTTCATACCGACGGTCAAGGGAATGAGCCCTAGCACCGTGGTCACCGCGGTCAAGAGCACCGGCCGCAGCCGGATGACCCCCGCCTCTATGACCGCCTCCGTCCTTGGGAGGCCCGCTACCGCTAATCGATCAAATTTCGGGCGTGTGGCTTGACCGACGCAAAACCGTTAGACTTAGGGCCGCTGGACGTCGCTATGGAGCTACCCTCAGAAGGTGTGGAAATAAAGTAAAGGCGGAGTAACCTTCCGCGTCACGAAACACGGCGTGAAGGGGCCAACGGAAGGAGACACCGCCATGAAGGAAAAGACCACAAGACGACGGAGCTCGTCAAGGGTGGCTTGGGAGTCGCTGGAGAAGTGGGCGAGGCTCGAGATCCAGGATTGGGTGCAGGAGCTGATGGTAGCCGAAGTCACGGAGCTTCTCGGGCGTGAGAAATCGGAGAGACGGAAGCCCGTGGACACAACGGCGGGCTATCGAAATGGATACGGTAAGCCTCGGAAGCTGACGATGAGCGTGGGCACAGTGACGGTTCGCCGGCCGAGAGTACGGGACGTGGAGGAGAGGTTCGAAAGTCGAGTGCTTCCGCTGTTCAAGCGTCGGAGCGAAACGGTGAGCGAGTTGATTCCGGAGCTGTACCTGCATGGATTAGCTCACGGAGATTTCGATTTGGCGCTCCGCGGGCTTCTAGGGGAGGACGCTCCACTTTCTCCCAGCACGGTGTCGCGGCTGAAACAGAAAATGGCAGGGAGAGTACGAGCAGTGGCTAGCTCGCCCACTGGACGAACTCAAGCTCGTGTCCCTGTGGATAGATGGCGTGTACGTGAAGGCCGGCCTTGAGAAGGACAAGGCGGCGGTGCTAGTTGCGGTTGGTGGCCTGTCCGACGGGACGAAAATCGTCCTGACGCTGGAGGCCGGGCATCGAGAATCCGAAGCGTCATGGTCGTCGCTGCTACGGAGACTGAAGAAGCGCGGTCTGAGATGTCCCCGTTTGGTGATCGGTGACGGTCATCTCGGCATCTGGGCCGCGACCCGAAACGTATTTCCAGAAGCTGAGGAGCAGCGGTGCTGGAACCACCGAATCCTCAACGTACTGGACCGGATTCCGAAAAGGGACCAGGCGCAGGCCAAGCCGCTGTTGACGGCGATCCCCTACCCCACCAGCCTGCAGGAGTGCGAGACGAAGAAGGCCAAGTTCCAGGATTGGTGCTTGCGCAAGGGTCTTCCGGGGGCCGCGCACGTGCTCGACGAGGACTGGGAGCGGATGGTCAGCTTCTATTCCTTTCCCAAGCCTCACTGGCAACACCTTCGCACGAGCAACGTCGTGGAGTCACCGTTCGCTGCACTGAGATTGAGAACGGATGCGGCCAAAAGGTTCAAGAAAGTCGAGTCCGCCACTGCGACAATCTTCAAACTGCTTCTGGTTGCGGAGAAGAATTTTCGCCGGCTCAACGCACCGGAGCTGATGCGAGAGGTTCACCTGGGCGTTCGATTTGAAGATGGAGACAGGGTAACGGAGTCGTCGAAGGTTGCTGCTGCCTGAACTTTTTTACACACCTATTGACAAGAGCTCTCGCTATGAGTAAAGACCCTACCTTTAGAGTCCTGGGAGAGGCCCCCACGCGGAGCCAACGCTACGAGCAGTACCGGTTGGAGTGGGACCGCCGGGGAGAGGAGCTCGATGCGTCCGACCACCCCGTGCACGTCGATCTGGAATCGGTCGCGGTGTGTGACCTTCGCTGCGGCAGCTCGGAGGAAGACCCGGAGGGTTTTTGCCAGATATGGACTCATGAGCACATCCGGACGCAAGGGTTCGAGGATCACACCTACATGCGCGGCTACATGGACCCCCACCTGTACAACGTTTTGCTTCGCCAATGCGCGGACATCGGAGTGAGCTCCATCAAGCTGAACTACCGGGGTGAGCCGTCGCTGCACCCCGAGATCGCGGACTTCGTAGCGCGCGCCGTCGAGTTGGAGTTCCCGGACATCATGATGAACTCCAACGGAAACGGCCTCGGTCGCAAGAACCCGGATCTGTTCGCCGAGATCGTCGAAGCGGGGATTACGGATCTAATGTTCTCCGTCGACGCCTGTGATGAAGAGGGCTACCGGCGCCAGAGGGTGGGTGGGGATTGGGAAGTTCTGCTGAACTCGGTCCGCCGAGCGGTCGAAACTCGGGCAAGCGGCAAGGCGGCACCCGATTGTCGAATCCGCGCCTCTGTCGTCCGGACCCACTTGAACGCGCAAGCCGTGGATAGCGGGCGCATGGAAGAATTCTGGAAGGACAAGATGGGCGTCGACTGGATGTCGGTAAGCGAGTGCTACTTTCCGGCCGGCTCGGAGCATCATTGGAAAGCGGCGCAGTGGCGCCAGCTGAACGCCGAAGAGTTCCAATGTACGGATTCCTTTCGCCGGATGGTGGTGACCTGGGACGGCAAGCACACCATGCCATGTTGTCAGGGATTCACCCTGGAGATCGACGGCGGCCCGGTGGTCGAAGGAGCCGCGAGCCCTCGTCTAAGCGTCCGCGAATCCTGGGCGAGTCCAAACTTCGATCGCATCCGCGAAGCGCACCGGGAGCGAACTTGGGACAAACCTGGTTCCGAGGGCGAATCGATATGTCGCTCTTGCGCCGTTACCAAGGTCCCGACTCCCATCGCGATCGAGTAGACCTCGACCTCACCAACCGCATCACCCCTCCGCATCCTGAAAAGGAGTAGAGAAAGATGAAACTGCGCTTAACGATGCTGTTGATTTCCTCGTTCCTTGTCAGTTCTGCCTCCGCGCAGACTCCATCGGAGGTGACGGTCTTGCGAGCGGCTCGGATGCTGGACGTCGTCGCGGGCGAGATTGTTAAAGATGCCGTTGTCGTGATCGAAGGCGAGAGGATCGTCTCTGTTAACCCCTCATCGACCCCTGGAGGAGCAAAGATCCTGGACCTTGGTGACGTGACGCTTCTTCCGGGGTTGATGGATCTCCACACCCACCTTGTGCACGACCTCGAGCCGGGGTTTTGGATGCTCGAAGTCGTCGAGGGGCCCGCCGACGTGGCATACCGAAGTGTCGGCAATGCGCGTAAGACGTTGATGGCGGGATTCACCACGGTACGGGATTTCGGTGGACAGGTCACGGTGGCTTTGAGCCGGGCGGAAGAAAAGGGTCGGGTCCAGAGTCCTCGGGTCATTCCCTCGCGTAACTCGCTCGGAATCACCGGTGGGCATTGCGATGCCACCGGCTTTGCGCCGGGGATTCGCGAGCTGGGACCCGAGGAAGGGATCGCCGACGGCGTCGACGAGGTGATCGAGGCGGTTCGCTATCAGATCAAGCACGGCGCGAAAGTGATCAAGACGTGTGCAACGGCCGGCGTTCTGTCCTTCGAGGGGCCAGTCGGCGCCCAGCAATATTCCTACGAGGAGCTCCGGGCGATGGTGGAGGAAGCGGAGCGCCACGGGGTCAAAGTGGCTGCTCACGCGCACGGGACGGAGGGGATCATCGCGGCGGTCCGAGCCGGCGTCGCCTCTATCGAGCACGGGTCGATGCTCGACGATGAGGCGATCCGGTTGATGAAGAAGAAGGGAACCTACCTCGTGCCGACCACCTACTTGGCCGATTCCATCGATCTGGACGCGTTGCCACCGCTCATTCGGGCCAAGGCGGAGTATGTGATGCCCATCGCCAAGGAAAGCCTCAGGCGGGCGATTCGAAAACCGGCGTCAAAATCGCTTTCGGAACCGACGCAGCCGTTTATCCACATGGCGAGAACCTTCTGGAGTTCCTCTCCCTCGTGGATCGTGGGATGAGTCCGCTCGAGGCCGTGCGAACAGCCACGCTCTATGCCGCAGATCTCCTTGGTCTCGAGGATCGAGGTGTTATCGAGGCGGGACGACTAGCCGATCTTGTGGCGGTGCCCGGCGACCCGATTCAGCGGATCGATGTGATGGAGGAGGTACGGTTCGTGATGAAGGGTGGCGAGGTCGAAAAGCGTCCCTAAGCGAGGCCCTAACTTTATTAGACCGGACGGCGATTTCGCCTGAGAAGCCGCCGCTCGACAGCCCTTTTTCCACATATCCCAATCTGAGCCTATCCGGCAAAGTTCAAGCCAGGCAGATACTTGGCCAGCTGAAACGTCGGCCCCGGTAGTTTTCCACAGGGATTTCCACAGGCCGCGGAAGCGCCCACGATTGAAGGGGTTTGAGAGGTTTTGGTACCCCAAAAGGAATGTGGTATAGCAGTCCGCAGAAAAGTTTCACAAGCAGTCGGCGGGCAGGAAAGGAGGCGACGGCAATGAAACCAGGGGTCCTTTTCGCGGCCGTCCTTTATGTTTGCGGCGCCAGTGGTTTGGCGTCAGGGCAATCTTCGACACTTATAGACGACCGGTCGTTCAAGGCTCTCATCGACGAAAGCTCGGGCGAGAAGGGGCTGGTCCACTTCGGGAACTTGCTTGCCTTTTCCGGTTACGCCCCGTCGCGAGGGGCCGAACAGATCGCGGAATACCTGGCCGAGCGGGCAAGAGCTTCCGGGTTATCCAACGTCCACATCGAGAAGTTTCCGTCAGACGGGAAGCTCTTCTATTGGGCGTTTCGGTCCGAGCCATGGTGGGAAGCCAAGAGGGCAGAGCTTTGGCTCGTCGAGCCGGAACGAAAGAGGATTGCGAGCTTCGACGCATATCGGGGCTACTTGGCGCGGTTCAGTCGCAGTGCGGACATCACCACCGAGCTCGTGGATGTGGGAGCCGGCACCTCCCCGTCGGATTACGAAGGCAAGTCGGTGGCAGGCAAAATCGTTCTCGCCTCTGGCAGCGCCGGCGACGTTCACAGTCTCGCGGTTTGGGAGAACAAAGCGGCGGGCGTTTTGGTTTACCGCGTTCAGAACCACTACGATGAGCCGGACCTCATCCGCTCGGCCTCCCTCGACCACCGGGATGGCCCGAACGGCGAGCCTCCTGCTTTTGCTTTTTCCATTTCTTATCGTGCCGGCCGGGAGCTTTCCGAGCGGCTACGAGCAGGAGAACGACTCGTCCTGCACGCCGGGGTAGACACCGAGACGCGGCGCGACGGTTACTACCCACAGGTCCACGCCACGATTCCGGGTACCGAGCCGGATCTACCCGCGGTTTGGATCCAAGCTCACAACAACTACCGAAGCTCAGCGGGAGGCAACAACCTGACCGGCGTGGGGGCGACGGTAGATTTGGCCCGGACTCTCGCTTCCCTCATTGCCGGCGGCAAACTCCCGAGGCCTCGCCGAAACATCCATTTCATTTGGGGTGCAGAGCACAAGGCGATCATTTATTACTTTTACCAGAACCCGGAAGCGATCCCATCGGTGCTGGCGCTTCTCAACCTGGACATGGTGGGCGATCACCAGGAGCTCAGCAAGTCCATACTCCGACTCTACCGGACCCCTTTTTCTACGCCTTCGTTCGTCAATGACGTGGTCCAAGAGATGTTCGAAACCGTGGCCGCCGGCAATACGACCTCACTCCCGCATCGCGGAGTCCAGTTCCTTCTGCCAATACTAGAACCATCGGGGAGTCGCGATCAGTTTTTCTACAAGATCGAAGAGTTCTGGGGACCTAGCGATCACGAGGACGTCACGCCACTCGGTATTAACGCGGTATTGCTCAACACCTGACCCGATCCGTACATCGGGACCAATGAGGATACCAAAGAGCGCGCCGACGCAACACAAATGAAGCGCGCCACCGTTATCGTCGGTGCGTCTGCGTACATTCTGGCCAATGCGGGCCCCCGGGAAATACCCGTGCTTGTTCAAAACGCACTGGGTAAAGCCCGGGCGCGCCTTGCGGGGGAGGAACGCCGCGCCATGGATCTCTTGTGGCAATCGTCCCCGAAGGATCCCCAGGAGGATCTCCGGGAGGCGGCCAACATTGTTGCTCGAGGCTACGAGCGCGAGGTCAAGGCGCTCGAGAGTCTCGACGTCTTCGCCGTCGGAGACGAACGTGCCCGAGACTACATTAACGACAACCTGAACGAGCTATCGGGAGGCGAGTCGGCTGCGCAGGATCGGCTCCAGAGACATGCCCGCGCGGGCAGAAAAATCTCCACTGTCCGCTCTGATGACAAGCTGATCGTTGAAGGTGGCGTTGCCCTTGCCGGCACCGTAATTCACGATACTTTCCGCTCCCACCACCTCCACCATGCCGGTGGTGTGCTCGGTAGTTCGCCCGGTCTTCTGAACACGGTCGCCGAGCTGCAGGTCTGCGATCCCCTGGATCTCGCCGATCTCTGGAATGTCCTGGTCCACGTTGCTCTCCAGGATGACCTGAGCAATAGCGGCGTCGACCAGATTGGGGTGTGGCTGATCGACGAGGTTCGGCCGCGCCACCATTAATCGGTAAGGACAGCCCATCGCGCGTGCCAGAAAATTGGCGGGCCACTTCCACGCCTTCCACGCGAAAGAGGAGCTGGATTTCTTGCCGCCGTTTCCGTTCTGATCGTCATCGAAGCGAATCTGGACGTACTCGGTCAACCGAGCGATGCGATCGTCATCCGTACCACCGTCGGCGGGACCCGGCTGTCGAATGAGGACGCCCAGGGTCGTGTCATTCGAATTGGCGATCACGTGGTTGTTGGAGAGGATGTAGTGCTCCTGGCCGGTGCCGCGCTTCACCCATGCACCCAACGTGCCGGCGGTAATCTGCGGGTGCCCGATAGAGTAGCCGGGAGGACAAGGGCGCCTCCGCTGGGTAAGTGAGTGTGGCTTCAGCTCTCCGTACTCGATGACGCCATTTGCCCGGCCGGAACCTGCTCCTCCGGAAGCTTCTTCTTGACGCCGACGACAATACAGACCTCGTCGGTGCGCTTACCGTTACGGTAGCGGTAGCCAACCCCCACCGAGACGACTCCCGGGTTTCCTTTGAGTGCTTTCTGTGCGGTATCGCAGGCTTCCCTTTTGCTGCTTCGTGATCTGGGGCATCTCTACCTCCCTCGGCGCGTGGATAGCTCTTCAGCGAGAACAATCGGGCAGTGGACTAACCTACTGGAAGGTCCGCGTCCCAGATAGGACAAGGATCACACTCTCAACCGTTCTATTTCAAAGACTTGATGTAGCTGTTGGTAGCGTCGGCGAGGTCATCGATCGACTTGAAGAGCGCTTTCGCGTCGGCGTTCGTCGTTTGCTGGGCCGCCTTCAGTTTCGCCATCGCGTCGTCGCTCATGTCGAGGGCCAGATAGCTAGTCTGTTTTTTTGGGTCTACGCGGATTCGTGTGGGTTGAAAACTGCATTTCTGGGTAATGGCGGAAGGAAAGCCGCCACGATCTTCAGCTTGAGATATTCCTCGTCGCGATAGCCGTAGGCGCGTCGTTTGCAGAACACGGATTTTGTTGTTGACCCCTTCAACTAGGCCGAGACTGACTTTGTTCTCCGGATGACAGTAGGAGGCGATACCATCCCAATGGGACTCAAATCATACCGGCGAACTTCTGGTACGGATGCAGGCGTTGCCATTTGAGGCTGTCTTTCCAACGGGTGAAAAAGGCGCGAGCGCCGCGTTCGGTGCGGTAATCCCAGAGTTGCCCGAAGGCCTCCTTCAAAATATAGGCGGTGTTCAGGCGCCGGTTGGCCTGGAGCAACTTTTTGAGTGCGCGGCGACCGTCTAGGCTCAGGTTCTCCCGCCGGGAAAGCAAAGTGTAACGCTGCCCCTTGATGTACGACCGGTCCTTGCCGCTGAGGCGTTTGTACTCACCGCGCCGGACCTCATCGAGGGCCTTTGACAGATGACGCATGATATGAAACTTGTCCCGGCACCGTTGCCCACAGTAAGAGCACACAGCTGTTTTTTTCGCCTCTTGAGCTGGATGACACGGGCGTATCGGTCACCGAATAGACCCTTCAATCCGGCACCAACCACGAAACCTGGCAGCGCAAACAGCGAGCGGATCGACTGGGAATTTTTCACTCGGTTAGCCTATCCTAAAAATGGACCACTTTTCAGCACCTGATGAAGTACTCGATACCTTTTCCACACAATGAGTTACACTGTTTTTCCGTCAGAACTTACCCACACGAATCCGCGTAAACCCGTTTTTTCAAGTCGGTGAGAAACTTGTTGTAAGCGTCACCGGCCTTGCTGCCGGCCGCAGTGATCTCGCCGAAACGGGACTGGGTTCGGTCGAGGTTCTCTTGAGCGGCGGTCTGCAGCTGGGGATCGTTGATCTTGCTCAGCCCCTTGGACCACTCGGTGAAGAACTTGTTCGCCTCTTTCTGCACCTCGTCGTTGCGCTTGCGAAGCTCGCCCACCCGCTTATCGGTCTTTTTCAGCTCGTCGTTGAGTTTTTTGTATTCTTTCTGCCGGTCTTTGACTTTGTTCTTCTTGAGAAGGTCGTTGTATTTCTTAACTGTTGTCTCGAGCTGCTTTTCGGTCTTCTCAATTTCCTCGACGCTCTTTTCCGCACGCTTTATGAGATTCTTGCTGATCTTCTGTGTCTTTTGAGCGCAAAGCGCCCGAGGTGGAGATACAAACGCTAACAGCAGCGGTAAGACGAAACCTAATTGCCGAATCGTTCGTGCGGTCATAGCTACCTCCATGTTCGTGATTATCTGGGAACCCGAGGTCGAAGCTCAAACGTCGACCGGCTCGTAATGCCTCACCCGCGGCTCGAGCTCGATGAGAAATTGGGCATCTTCCGGGTAGTAGCGAGCCTTCTCGGGGTCGTCTCCCGCGAAGCGACGGATGGCGTCCATCGACTCCCAATGCGTCAGCAGGAGAAAGTGCGCCTTTCCGTCCTCGAGGCAGCGAAGCAGTTGGACCCCACGGTTGCCGGGGGCCGCCCGGTAGCCAGGAATACCGGTCCGCTTCAGATACTCGGTGTAGGCCTCGGCCTTGGCTTCCGGGACGATGCCGTGCCAAATTCTCGCGATCATAACCTTGCCTTTCTTCTCGCGCCCACAGCGCCAGAGCCTCTGGACTTCGTTGCGCTTCCGGCCGAGCCCTTGCTCCGGGCGTAGTGGCGTCGAGCCTTTTCCCGATTGCCGCAATCGCTCATCGAGCACCACCGACGGCTCCGGTTGCGGCTTTCATCGAGGTAAAACCATCCGCACCCTTCACCGGCACAGAGCTTGAGTCGCTGCGGCACGCCGGTGGTCAATAGCTCGGAAGCCGACCAGGCGATCGGCCAGATCACGCGCTCGAGACAGACGGGGCTCAGTTTCTCCTCCCAAACGAAACCGCTCTTCTGCCAGCGAAGGCGCAACCTCTCCGGTGCCCGGCCCAGCTCCTGGTTCAAAAGCCGCAGCTCTCCCTCGGCCTCGGACCGTCCTCGACGCCATCTGTCCAACAGTAGGTAGAGGGCCTCGCGGAGTTTCCGAGCCCGCGCCAGGGTCGACGCGGCTTCTTCCTCTGTTCCGCGGGCCAATCGTAGGAGCTCGTTGGCTTGCGCTCGATCGAGGACGCCGGTCTGCAAGCTCCAGTTAACCAAGTCGCTGTAGCTTCGCAGCCATTCGTTGGGTCGGGTGGTGAACCGCCAGCCCACGGTGTTGACGAAATCGAGGCAGAGCCGCCCTCCGATCCGACTCAATCGGCTCAATCGGGCCGCCGGCCGATCGGGTTGGGTCATGCCTTTTCCTACGCCCCTCTATTTCTAACCACCGTACAGGTTGACTCACCGCCCGTCAAGATGTATTGTTCTAACCTCTAGAGTGGTTAGAATTCAAATGGCCCTGGAGATGCCTTGCCCATGACACGGAAACACCTCCTCTTTGCGCTCATGTGCCTCATCTGGGGACTGACCTGGATTGCCATCAAGACCGGCGTTACGGCGCTGCCGCCTTTTCTTTTTGCGTCGTCCAGATTTCTCGTGGCGGGAAGTCTTCTGATATTTCTCGGCAGACTATACGGCGGCAGCTCTTGGCCTTCCCACTACTGGCCGCGCATCGCCATCGCGGCGCTACTCGTGAACACCGCCTGCTACGGATTCCTATTCTGGGGGATGCAACACGTTTCCAGCGGGGTCTCCGCAGTGGTCAACCTGGCGCTCATTCCAGTTGGACTCTTTGCGATCGGGCTCGCCTCCCACGAAGAGTCCTTCTCAATGCGAAAATTGGTTTCCATCGGGGTGGGGGTCTTGGGGCTCGCGATTCTGTTTCTGCCCAAGCTTTCGGTTCAGGAGGAAGCACCGACACTCGCCGGCATGGCCGCCCTCGTCGCTGGGACGCTCGCCTATTGCTGGGGCTCCGTGCTGAGCCGCCCCTTGTTGAAACATATCGACACACTCTCACTCAGCCGGATTCCATAGCCTGGCCCACATTCCGGAGTCGGTCCGCTGAGCGGGCGCCCGCCGGTCGCAGGAAAAGCAGCTCCATCAACGCCAGCTCGTAGGGACCGTCCTCTCTCAGCTGCTGGATCGCGTCGGTCCCGAAGTCGACGGTGAGAACGCTGGGCCCCACCGCCAGGCTGGCGCTGGTGCTGCGCAGCAGCGACTTCCCGCCGACGGTATCCAGCGTTAGGAAGAGACGGTAGTCGCCCGCCTCTACGGTGTCGGCGTCCACCTCGATCGAGATGCGATCGAAAAGACCATTGCCGTCATCATCCACCCCCATGTCGCTGAAGCCGCCCGTCAACAGGCTCCTGACCGGCACCACCGTGAACTCCGCCGCCTGCCGCGAGAAAGAAAGTCCGCTGGACGTCGTCCCCGTGATGTCCGCGACGGCAGCGTAGCGGCCGGGCAGCGAGGGCTCGAACTCACCGCTATAGAGACCGTCCCCGGCTGCGTTGTCGGCCTCGACCCCGTCGTCCACCAGGCTGAAGGTTGTGTAGGTGCCATCTGGATCTCGCACGGACACCTCAGCGCTCGCGCCGCCCACGGGCTCGCTTCCCTCAAAGACTGCAGCGGTCAGCACGGCGAGATTGGTGAGCACCACCTCGGAATCGGGCGCGACGAGCCCCACAACGAGTGGACTGTTGGTAGTAAGCTGCGTGAACACCGCCTCCTCTTGCGTCAGTCCCACAGGAACGCTGAAGCGGACCGTGTAGGTGCCTGGTCCGACGCTGGCGAAACGGTAGAGGAAGTGGAACCCCGGCGCGCTCAGAGGAATTATGAGTCCACTGTCGCTTCCGGAAGCGCCCTCGAACGCAGCAAACTCACCGCCAAAGCTCCCGACCGTCGTCTCGTCGATGATCTCGCCGCTGGGTCCCTCGATGCTGGTGGTGAGTGCCGCGATCGTGCTGGTGATGTTGAACTCAAGGACACTGGCATCGTCGACGACAAAGACCGCCTCGCCAACAGTCTGTCCGGGGGCCAGCCGATCGAGCTCGAACCGCGCATCGAGTAGACCGAGCATTGGCGAGACCGGCTGTCCCCACAGGAGACCGGACAGCGTCAGAAGCATTGAGGCCGTGAGCCACGGATTGTTCTTTTTCGCGAGTGTCCGGACTCTCACGGTCTTCATATTCCTTCTCTCAATCCTTCTGAAATCGGACGATGACTACGTCGGAGAAAAACACATTGGTGTAGACCACGTAGTCTTCTTCGGCGCTCCAGCAGGCCCTAAAGTATCCACGCTCAGTCTCGAAGGGTAGGCGCACCGGCGGTCCCGTACTCGAAAAGTCGTCAGCCCTGAGTACCTCGTGGTAGTGCTGGCCCGAAGCGCCACCCCCGCCGAAAGGCATCAGATGATTTCACCACGGGCCCGGCGGCGGAAAGTACCGCTACCCATCTGCCGCTCGGTGACAGGCTCCCAGCAAGCGCCACCTTGCCCGCAACGTCCACCGGCCGCTCTCTCGCAAGCAGGCGATTCGACCGCGGGTCGATGTGCAGGGCGCCAGAACGGGGCTGCAAACCGCAGTCGACTACAACAGCCCCGCTGGCGGCCTCCCAACGCTCGTTGGGTACGAGGGAAAGCTCCTGAATGGCGCCTGGTCGTATCGGTAGACTATCTCGCGTCTCAGGTGCGTGAGGAGGAGGGTATCTTTGTCATGCCCTTCACTCCGAACCATCCATCCTGCTTCGGGTAAAGACTTCAAACTCTCAAGTAGCTCGCGCAGACGGAGCGGTGATGGTGGGAGTTCTGATTCGTAAACGTCAATCGGCCCCGTCGCCCGCTCCCAGTCCTCATAGGGCACCATCGCCCGCAAGCGCCCTGTGTTCGGATCGTAGCGGTAGACCTCCTTGACTTTCCGATGCATGAGGAGGAGGTCTTCTTCGTCCTCTCCCGAGCTACGAAGCAGCAACTCCCCCTGGGTCCGCCATGCCGGTGCCTCGAAGAGCGGCACATCACCGACTATCTCCTGGGATTGTTTGCCGTTTTTCCTACTTTGCTGAGCCATACGAAGGTAATGGCGAGCGCGGCTACAAGCCCGGCCGCCTGGAACAATCTCAACAGTTTTGATCTCGATCCTCTAGAGGTCATAGAGTGCGCTCTCGCTTTTCTTGTCTACTTCAGATCGCCCCGCATTTCCTCAGCCTGGATGATCCACCGGGCCACTACTGACGCCACCCCCGCGTCTGCTACGCTCGCGTGGTTACGGGCTTGTTGCTGCCCCCGATTGCCTATGAAAATGACCCTTCTCGTCGTGTGAGGCCTGATAGAACCCAGTCCTTGAGCACTGGGAATAGTGACGAGCGTATCGTTCCCCAGCTCCTGCGGATTGGGGTTGGCGGTGAGCACCGCGACCGTCCGCCTCTTCCCGACGCCGAACTTCCTTCGCTCGTCAAAATCGATGGCGACGCTCGCCACCCGTTGCGCAACTTGATAGAAGACAGTGACCGCTAGCGCGGCGTTTGACGGACTCTGCGCAAAGAGGTTTGCTAGGTCTGTGCTTTCTTCCCTCAGCTCCAGGTATTCGTCTGGGAAGCTGTCGATCCTGTTGTTGTCGTTGCGATCTGCGTCGTCGGCGACCGTGTTGATGATGGTCTGGCTGGAAAGCAGCGACGGCAAGGTCCTGGCGTTGAACACGGCCGTTAACCAGGTTGGCAGATCCCGCTGGCCGGCGTCCGCCGCGCGGGCAACTCGTTGAGAACCTGTTCGGTGAATGTAGGAAACCCATCAAAATCGAGCTCGGCCGTCTGCTCCAAGGCTCGATCCCGGAGAACCAGTAGGTCGGCACCGGCGGCGCCGTTGTGGGGAGTGCTGAGGGTGTTGAACGAGAGAATCGTAAGGTCGTTCGCACGGACCGGCTGGTAGGTCGCCAGGTATTCGCGCGCGTCGAGCCCGCCCTTGCTGTGCGCGACCAAGTGGACGCTATCGACCCCGAAGCTGTTCCCGATGCTCGGGATGAGGGTCAATCGGTTGGGTAGGAACTAGCCCCGACGGACCAGTTGGGAGTGCAATACCAAAAGACGCCTATAGCGTTGTCAATTAGCTTCGCCTGTGTCCTTGCTCCTCGCGAGACTGGCTCCAGTAACCTATTTCTCGCACCAACGTGGCCACAGGTCGCCGGACTCGACGCTGCGGTTTTATGCCCGCTGGATTCCGAAGGATGGGCGGAGCTTTGCCCATTTGCTGGAAACAGGTTCAGGGGGAAGGTGGAACCAAATCGGTGCCGAGGCGCCGGGTTTCTCGGACGTTCTTGATTCGTTTGGTGAGCCGTGGAGGAATCGAACCTCCAACCTACTGATTAAGAGTCAGTTGCTCTGCCAGTTGAGCTAACGGCCCACACTCTTTGAGGATGGGGTTGGCATACCCCCCACCCAATCCCTCTCCCCAAGGGGGAGAGGGGTAGTTTGAGCGACGAGGAACTACTGTTCGTTTCCCTCGTCGGTCCATCTTTTGGACCACCCTCACCTCATTCCTCTCCCTGAGGGAGAGGACGAGTCGGAGCACCAGCGTAACTTTTGTCGGCGGTCCATCATAGTTGGTACGCCTGAGAGGATTCGAACCTCTGGCCTTCTGCTCCGGAGGCAGACGCTCTATCCAGCTGAGCTACAGGCGCCCAAGTGCTGGAAACGACACGCTCGGGAGGAATTCGAACCGAAGTCCGTCCCGGGAGCGCCGACAAGGATACTTGAGCGGAGGGATGCTCGCAAGTACTGAGAGAGATAAGAGCTGCGGCAATGGGGCCGCGGGCTTACCAGAGAGCCGAAATACGCTTGGCGATGGTATCGACCACGTAGGAGTCGAGCTTTCCGTGCTCCCTCCCCTCTTTCAACTCCGCCAGGGTTAGGGCCCGGCTTCGTTTATCGTTCTAACTCAAAGTCGATTTTCCGAGACCGATGCCGGTCGGTCTTGGAACAAGAAAGATGCCAGTGCTTCGTCCGTCATGGAGCATGATCCGCTCACCGCGGTCGCGTTCTCGAACATCGCCCGCGCTCGCAATCGTAGACTTTCGCGCTCGTAGAGAGTACCGAGAGAGCTGAGGTACTCGGGATTGCCCGGGTCGAGGATCGTCGCCATCTTGAGGTTCTGCTCCGCCTCTAGTCGCCATTTGCGATTCTGGGCGAGAGACAGACCGAGTACATGGTGATACTCGGCTTGATCGCTAGCGAGATCGATAGCTTCTCGGCAGAGCAAGATCGCCTGCCAGTAATCCTCTGCCTCGAACGCATCGTTGGCGCTCTCGAAGATAGAGCTCGCACGAGCGCGATTTTCGATCTTGCTCGTGGTGGACGCTGTCTTCGTAGCGGGGGCGCTTTCCTCGTTTGCGTGAATTCGGTTTGAAAGCGTTGCAAAGGCCTCGCTGACCTGAGTGAAGAGGAAAGATAGCTTTTTGTGAAACCCCGGGTCGTCGATCCCGGAATAGCGGTCCGGGTGAAATTGAAAGGTTTTCTTTTGAAACGCCTTCTTGATTTCGACGGGCGTCGCTTCCTGGCCTACCCCGAGCACTTGCCAGTCGTCCTGTTGCTGAAAGAGCTCGAAGAGCTGCGCGATTTCTCGGCGGAGCGGTTCGGCTACATGGTCCGAGGCGGCGTCCGGTTTGGCTTCCTGGGCTGCTCTCTTGGCGGTAGGTGGCCCCACCGAGCTCGATGATTCCGGCACGCAGCAAGCCTAGCAGGGTGCGTGCGGTGTCTTTTTCTGAAAGCGCGCTCACCTTAAAGACGTCACGCGGTGCCACAGTTCGGTCGATTCGCGAAAGGATGAACGCCTCTTCCGGAGTCAGGCTCACGTTGTGGAAGTGGAGCAAAGGAGACGAAACGAGACGTAGCCGGCGGTCTTCTTCTAGAAGTACCCGAAGGTGTGGCTCGATCCGCGTGGTCCGTCGAGCTTCTTTCATCAGGCTGTCTGCCACCGAGTCGTCGAGGATCGGTGTCGTTTCCTTGGTCGAGAGCTTGCTCTTGGACTCTTCGGCGCTCTCCCCATCGAGAAAGATCTTGCTCGGCTCGTCGGGGTCGATGGCAGGGATCGATTGCAGAGCCAACGCGAACTCGCGTCCAGAAGCGAATCGCTTGAGGGGATCCTTTGCCAGAGCGTTTTTCAAGACGGCCTGAACTGCGACCGGCAATCCCAGTGTCTCGCAGTCGAGAGGTTCGGGCTCTTCGTTGACAATCTGGAGGAGCACCCCGGTCAACCCGTCTCCCCGAAACGGTTTCCTGCCCGACAAGCATTCGTAAAGGATGCAGCCGAGGGAGAACAGATCCGATCGACCGTCCACATGCTCGGCCCGAGCTTGCTCGGGCGACATGTAATCGGGCGTTCCAAGGATGCTTCCGCTAGCGGTGAGGTTCGTGGAAGTCTCGGTCTTGGCTATTCCGAAATCCGTTACCTTTACTTCGCCCGACCGGGAGACCATCACGTTGGCAGGCTTCACGTCACGGTGAACAACCTTGTGCGCGTGGGCGTGATCTAAAGCTTCCGCCACTTGCGACAGGATATTGATCGTGTCGGGAAGGCCGAGCCGGCTGTGTTTCTCGACAATCGCTTCCAGAGTCACTCCATCGACGAACTCCATGACGATGACGCACCGCTCGTCGGTCAAGATGATGTCGTGGGTGGTCACGATATTGGAGTGGTGCAGCTGCGCCGCCACCTGTGCCTCTCTCAAGATGCGTTTCTTGAGGTCTTCTATCTTGC
Organism: Candidatus Marinacidobacterales bacterium; assembly: GCA_965219415.1. Classification (GTDB taxonomy): domain Bacteria; phylum Acidobacteriota; class Vicinamibacteria; order Marinacidobacterales; family DATDRI01; genus CBDCNP01. The sequence goes on along the minus strand of CBDCNP010000002.1, from coordinate 1,903,271 downwards.
TGGGGTAGGCGAAGCTGTCGAGACGAAACTGTTTGATGGCGACGGTGCGGTCCAAGACCGCGTCGTGAGCCTCGTAGACGTCGGCGAAGGCACCGGTGCCTACCTTGGCCTGAATGTGATAGCGGCTTCCGACTGCCGCCACAACCGCGTGGCGACCTGTCTTCGGGTCAGTTGCTCCAGAATCGCTCATAGTTCCCTGTTTTCTGGAGGCTCGAGGCTGGGGATACGACGCCTCAACCGGTACTTAGAGCAAGAACTATGCCCGCCCCCTACGCGCTCCCCCGGCCCCCAGAACTGATTTTTCTCTCGGGGGTTAGAGGAAAACGGCATGGTCGACATTTCAAAAAAGAGGGGGTAAACGGCAACGAGCCTGTGGGGAAACTCCCGTAACAAGTAAGTAAAGTCGACTGGGTGTTGCCCTACGATCGGTTTCGACAAACGCGCCGCCGGGAAGTGTATCCCTCTGTGGTGCAGGTGGTTGGCGGAATCAGGCCTATTCCGCCGGCCCGTCTTTGTCGGGTCGCAATTTCTCCGTGGGGCAGGGGTCGAGCCCACGCTCGTTGATCGCGACCTTATATACCTTGAGAGCCGTTTGCGGGGAAATATAGCCGTCTCGGACATCATCCAAGACTCGACGCGGGTCTCGTTCGGTGGGTTTGCCGAATCCTCCGCCACCGGCGGTGATGCTGCGGATCCGGTCTCCCTTAGAGACCCGGAGACGGTAGGTTCCGACTCGCTTTTCTCGCGACGTTCCGGGAAACAAGATCATTCCGTTGGGCTCGGGCTCGGCGCCTCCCGCAAGCGCCCAGGGGCGGGTCTTAGACTTTTTTGTCACCGATAGAAACTCGCCGTCGGAGATGAAACGGACGTCCAGCCCGATGCCGAGCCCGCCCCGGAACTTGCCGGCCCCACCGCTGTCCTCCCTCAGCTCGAAACGTTCGACGAACATCCCGGTCTTGGTCTCCAGAACCTCCACCGGCGTATTGCGCACTACGCTTTGGAGCGGGTGGCTGAGGCCGTTCGAGCCGTCATGGTCGATCGTCGCACCCCAGCCCATCGGATCGTTGTTGCTGACCGCGAAGAACTGCTTCGTTTCCGGGTGAATCCCCACCATCATGAAACCGACGACGTCGCCTCCGGAGGAAGCGGGAACGCGGTCGGGCATCCCTTGAGCAAGCGCCTTTGCGACTAGTTCCATGGCGACGGTTACCGTCCACAGCGTGAACGTCGCCGCGGGGTAGACGGCATGGAAAAGATTTCCGGGGGGAGCGACGACCTCGAGAGGGCGGAAGTTCCCGGCGTTGGCCGGTGAGTGAGGAGTAGTCAGCGCTTTGAAGAGCGCCCTGCACAGCGTGACGGTCGCTCCAAAGGGAACGTTCACCGGCCCCGCAACCGCCCCTGCCGACTCCGTGAAATCCACCTTGAAGCGCCCGTCGTCGATGGTGACGGTGACCCGTATAGGTATCATCTCGTCCGTCACGCCGTCATCGTCGAGGAAGCCCTCTGCACTCCAGGTGCCTCGCGGAAGCTCCTTTAGAGCGTTGAGAGAGAGTTGTTCTCCGTGATCCAGTATTTGGGTTACCGCGGTGTCGAGAGTTTCTCGGCCGAATTTCTCCAGGATCTCGACTAGTCTTCGCTCGCCGGTGCGTGTGGACGCGACCTGAGCGTGGAGGTCTCCCAACACCAGGTCCGGCATGCGCGAGTTGAAACGGATGAGATCGATGATTTGCGGATCGGGCTTACCTTTTTTGTAGACCTTAGTTCCCGGAAAGATGAGCCCTTCTTGATGCATGTCGGTGGAATCGAGGACGTAGCCGGCATCCTTCGCGCCGAGGTCCATCCAATGCGCGCGGATGCAAGTGTAGGCGAAGGGCCGATTTGCGGCGGGGGCGAACACCGGCGCGAAGAGTGTGACGTCCGAAGCGTGAGCCGAGTTCCAGTACGGGTAGTTGAGGATGACGATGTCGCCCGCATCGAGGTTCTCCTCACCGATGTACTCAACACCTTTGCGGATCGCGTAGTCGTTGCTGCCCAGAAACGTTAGCATGCTGGGAGCCTCGGCGATGGGCTCGAGCTGGCTATCGTAAATGGAAATACCGAAATCGAGGATTTCGTATATGACGGGGTTGAAAGCGGTGCGTATGAGAGTACGCCGCATCTCTTTGGCGGCGGAGAAGAGATAGCTGCGGATGACCTCGACGGTGGCGCCGTCCAGATACTTCATACTCCGCGATCTGCAGGCGGCACGCTATCTTCTGGCGCGAAAGTTGACGCCCAGGGTACCGAAGTTCTTAGCGCTCGACCTCTGCGGTGCGTCCTCATAGATGGGGGCCCGCCATGTGACCTCGAAGTCCTTGAATCCGGCCGCCGCGACGGTGGCCTCGAGCTCTGCTTCCAGCAGAGCGCCGGCGATTCACCCCGTCCAGAGATCGATGCTTTCCTTGGCGTCTTCTGGAACCGCCCTCTGGACCACGATGTCGGCGATCTGCAGTCGACCTTCTGGCTTGAGAACACGCGACATTTCAGAAAGAGCCGTCAGCTTGTCGGGCATCAGGTTGAGTACCCCGTTCGAGATGACGACGTCGGCCCGACCATCCTCGACGGGTAGTTTCTCTCCGAAGCCGTGCCGGAATTCCGCGTTCCTGACTCCGGCTTCGCCGGCGGAGGCCCGCGCCTTTTTCACCATGCCTTCCGTAATGTCGATGCCGATCACTCGGCCTTCGGGTCCAACCATTCCCGCGGCGATCAGGCTGTCGATGCCGGCGCCGCATCCGACGTCTGCCACACGCTCTCCCGGTCGAAGCTCACCCAGGCTAAACGGATTTCCCGTTCCCGCGAAAGACGCGATCGATCCGTCGGGAATGCCCTTCAGCCAGTCCTCGTTGTACCCGACACGCTGGGTGTGAGAGCGGCCGGTATGGAAGTGAAAACCCTTTTGAGGCTCGCACGCGACCGTTTCGTATTCCTCTCGAATCGCTTCTCGAAGCCCGTCGATATCAACCGCCGGTTTGCTCGGTACTTTCATCTTCCCTCCTCGGACATTCTGCCCTCGGGCGGGCACGTTCGCAACTCTTGGGTGTAGAATCCGCCCATGAAGCGCCTCCGTTCGAGCGTCTTCGGCTTGGCTGTCTTGTTTGCCGCCGCAGCGTCTGGTGGACGACAGCAAGTGAATCCAGAGCGTGCACTCCAAATTCACACCGAAACCATCGTCGTCGACGGTCACAACGACCTGCCACTAATGATGCTCGACTTCGGTTTCGGTCTCGGGATGAAGGGCGACGAAGAGAGCGATCGCGCCCCCTGGCTCTATTTCGCTTTCCCCTCGCTCCCTCGCCGGCCCGAAGGCGACAGCGTGCGCACGAGCACCGACCTAACGAGAGTTCGCAGGGGTGGACTCGATGCTGCTTTCTTCTCGATCTGGGTGAGTCCCGATTTCTACGATCCCGCCGAACCCGGCAAGGCACGGCAGCGGGCACTGGATATTATCCATGCGCTTCGCGAGCAGGTGGGCCGTCACCTGGACGCCGCCGAGATGGCCGCGTCGACCGAAGATGTTCGAAGAATCGTTTCCGATGGCAAGCTCGCCGCTCTCATGGGGCTCGAAGGAGGCCATGCCATCGAGGACGATCTCGCGAACTTGCGGCTCTATCACGAAAAGGGTGTCCGCTACATGACGCTCACTCACAGCTTCAGCCACGGTTGGGCGGACTCGTCGGGGGATATCGATGACGCCGATGTCCCCCATCATGGTGGGTTGTCCGATTTCGGGCGCGAAGTCGTCACTGAAATGAATCGTCTGGGGATGATCGTCGACATCTCGCATGTTGCCGGCGAAACTTTTTGGGACGTCATGGAGGTCACTAGGGCACCGGTGATGGCATCGCACTCTTCGGTCCGGGCGATTGCCGACCATCCACGAAACCTTTCCGACGACATGCTTCGCGCCGTCGCGAAGAATGAAGGCGTGGTGATGATCAACTTCTTCACGATGTATCTAGACCCCGACAAGAGCACCGGTTGGAGGTTCGCTAAGAACTGGGTTTGGAATCTGGGGCGCTCCGAGACACCTCTCGCGCTCCTCGCCGATCACATCGATCATGTCGTCGAGGTGGCCGGGATCGATCACGTCGGTCTTGGATCGGACTTCGACGGCGCGCCGAGCTTTCCGGAAGGGATGGCGGATGTAGGAGATTATCCCAACCTTACCGTGGAGCTCGCACGTCGCGGTTACTCTGAAACGGAGCTACGCAAAGTTCTCGGCGAGAACGCGCTTCGTGTGCTAGGTGCGGTAGAAGACACGGCGATGCGTCTCGACGAGGGGACTCGCTGAGCGGGTTAGGACTCCGGCCTCTCCCACACCGGCTTCTGGTGCTTCAGAATCAAGGAGAAGTACGGTAAGACTCGAGTTTCCATCCATTCACGCACCAGCTCATTATGGCTGGCGTTATCCATCTCGAGCTCGTGGGGGATTCCGGCCTTCGTCAACGCTTGCGAAAAGGCCCGGCTGCCTGCCGGAATGTGCTGCAAGTGGTCGGACATACCGGTGACGAAACGGATGCCCTTGAGCTTGAGAAGGTTGGATCGATATTGCTCGACCATGTGGGCCGGAAAATTGGCGATCCACTTGTCGTAGGCGCTGTCATTCCTCCGGACTTGGCCGTTCACGATCTCATAAGGGTAATCGACGAACAAGGGAGGCTCGTCCGGATTGGGCGACAGGCCTGCCGCCAATGCCGTGAGCGCATTGGCGTAGTTTCCGTGGCTCGGGGTGTCGAAATGCGTCCGGAGCAGGTCGTCCCTGTCTTTTGCTTCTATGGCCGGAATCCATTCGGGGTTGCCGGCCTCGAGATCTTTCACCATATCCAAACAACAGGCACTGAGTCCGTACACGGCACTAAAGACGTCCGCATTCTTGATTGCGATGTAGAGGGCCGAGTAGCCTCCCATCGATTGGCCGACGATGGCCCGGCTGCTTGCGTCGGGAAGCGTTCGATAGGTTTCGTCGACATACTTGACCAGGTCTCGCGCCACAAAATCTTCCCAATTACCGATGACTGGAGAGTTGACGAAATAGGAACCGCCATAGGAATTGCGACCATCAGGCATGACCACGATCATCTCCAGGATCTTGCCCTCGCCGATGAGCTGGTTCATAGCGGTTTGAATGTTGAAGCCCTGATAGCTTCCATCCCGCCACGACGTGTTGGTTCCGTTGTACCCGTGTAGGAGATAAACGACCGGGTAGCTTTTCTGAGAGCTCGTGTAGCTCGGAGGCAAGTAGACCATCACCTGCCGGTTCGGCGAATCCCCCAAGAGGTTGCCTTCCAATCCGGGGCTGTGGACCGTCTGGTAGGTCAAGAAACCTTGAGCCAGAGCCGCCGAGGGTGCGGCCAAGGCAATCAATAGCGTCGTAACGAGCCACGCGCCTAGGAGAAGACGTTTCCTTGGATTCTCGAACATGATTTCCTCCTTGAACAATCGTCGAGCGGAAGCGTTACCGGTCGCTTGACTGGTTGGAGAGCCAGCGTGGGTTGCTGTTTCCCGCTCCGTCCGTGGTGAGTCGAGTTGGCTCAGAGCCGTCCGCGCGGATCACATAGATCTCGGGACCTCCGTCTCGCTCGGAGCGAAAAACGATCCAGTCGCCATCGGGAGACCAGGCGGGTGCGAGATCCGGAGCATCGTTCTGGGTCAAGCGCACGGTGTCGGAACCGTCGGCGCTCATCGTATAGATTTCGGGGTTCCCGTCTCGATCGGAGCTGAAGGTGACCCGAGAACCGTCCGGCGACCAGGACGGGTAGCGATCGTCGGCTGGATCGTTCGTGATGCGAGTGACATCTCCTCCGTCGACATCCAGAACGTAAATATCCATCGCATCGCTATCCGGGTCATCGCGATTCGAGTAGAAGGCGATCCGGTCACCGGTTGGTGACCAGAAAGGATGGCTGTCGACGGCGTCGTTCTCGGTGAGACGGACCTGGTTCGAGCCATCCGTGTCCATCACATAGATTTCGACCTTACCATCGCGATCCGAATCAAAAGTGATACGCGAGCCGTCGGGTGAGAACGAGGGGTCGATGTCCGTCGCCGTGTGAGCGGTCAGATTCATCTGCTCGGAGCCGTCCCGGCTCATGATGAAGACGTCGGGATTACCGTCTCGATCCGAACGAAAGGCGATCCGTGAGCCGTCGGAAGATCCCGTAGGGTGGCGGTCGTTGTAGTCGAGGGCGCCGTTTCCCGTCAGGTTGGTTGGCTGCGAGCCGTCGCCGTTTATCATCCAAACGTCGACGCCGCCGGCCCGTTCGGACTGAAAGATGATGGCGTGTGGCGGTCCCGCGGCCAGGCGCTCAATCCCTGGCTGCGCGTCCGAAGCTGATTCTGGTTCCGTACCAGGGCACCCCGCCGCCAGGGAGACCGCGAGTAGCGCTACGGTGCTCCCTGGCCGAGTTCGATCTCCCTTGCCAAACATCTTCTATACCAGCACGGCCAACATATCCTATCAATCAGGTGAAACCAAGCGCCGTTAAAAGGTTGCCGTCTCCGCCTCCTTCTGTACAATAGTTTTAAGTGGTTCTCAGCCTCATCCTTTACACCACAATCGGTCTTACGGTGGTAGGAGCCGCTCGTCGACCCTCACCGACGCGGGGGAGACGTCTTCGTTGTGAAAACTCTCAGAACAAATGTTGAAGCTTCGCGAAGAGGTAGTCGCCGATCTTTTTGCAGCCTGCAGGGTTGGTATGGTAGTCGTAGAAGTCGTCTTCGCTCAGATCGAGCTCGGCGGCGAGGTCTATGAAAAGGCAATCCGACGGCTGGCAAGCCTGCTGCGTCAGCCGGTTGAGTCGCGAGAGCATGTGGTAGTAGTCGACGCCGTTGATGGCCACGCCATCGTAGTCTTCCGTGTCGGCCACACCTTGGATCTGCCCGCCGATCCACTTGTATTTCATGCTTCGCTGCGAGACCAGGATGGGTGCGGCGTCGAACTCGCGAATCGCATCCAACAGAATCGTGAGGCGCTCCCGATAGCCGTCCAGCCGTTCCTTCATGAGCCCGTCGTAGTCACCGGCGATAGGACTCGAAGTCCACTGCAGCGAGCTGAAATCTATTGGGTCTACGCGGATTCGTGTGGGTTGAAAACTGCATTTCTGGGTAATGGCGGAAGGAAAGTCGCCACGATCTTCAGCTTGAGATATTCCTCGTCGCGATAGCCGTAGGCGCGTCGTTGCAGAACACGGATTTTGTTGTTGACCCCTTCAACTAGGCCGAGACTGACTTTGTTCTCCGGATGACAGTAGGAGGCGATACCATCCCAATGGGACTCAATCATACCGGCGAACTTCTGGTACGGATGCAGGCGTTGCCATTTGAGGCTGTCTTTCCAACGGGTGAAAAAGGCGCGAGCGCCGCGTTCGGTGCGGTAATCCCAGAGTTGCCCGAAGGCCTCCTTCAAAATATAGGCGGTGTTCAGGCGCCGGTTGGCCTGGAGCAACTTTTTGAGTGCGCGGCGACCGTCTAGGCTCAGGTTCTCCCGCCGGGAAAGCAAAGTGTAACGCTGCCCCTTGATGTACGACCGGTCCTTGCCGCTGAGGCGTTTGTACTCACCGCGCCGGACCTCATCGAAGGCCTTTGACAGATGACGCATGATATGAAACTTGTCGAAGATGATCCGCGCATTAGGCGCGTTGTGAATCACCGAGTTCCGGAAGGGCTTCCACGTATCCATGGCGGCCAGCTTGATACGGGCGCTTTTCTTTCCGCCCAGCGCCTTGAAGAACAAATCGATGTCGGTTTCTTTGCGACCCTTACCGCCCACCCAGATGGGACGCGCCCGCTCCAGGTCGCTGACAATGACGCGATAATTATGTCCCTTGCGGATGGAGATCTCATCGACACCGATGGCCCGAGGCGCCGGTAGCCCCGCCCGGTCGACCTGCTCTTGCATGTAGAGCGTATCCAGAGCCTTCACCGTACCGTGGTGCAGACGTTCCATCTCGGCCACCGCCTTGTTCGGCATATCCCGGCACAGCTTGCCCACATGCGTCGCAAAACGCTGGGTGTAGCGCGAGTTGTTCGCCAGCCAGTCTAGGTGTTCTACATGCACACCGCCGCACCCAGAACAGTTGACGCGCCAACGCTCGTATTCCAGATAGATCCGCCAGCCTGCCAACGACAGGTCGCGGACCCGGCACACTTGCTTGTCATAGCGCCCCCGGCACCGTTGCCCACAGTAAGAGCACACAGCTGTTTTTTTCGCCTCTTGAGCTGGATGACGCGGGCGTATCGGTCACCGAATAGACCCTTCAATCCGGCACCAACCACGAAACCTGGCAGCGCAAACAGCGAGCGGATCGACTGGGAATTTTTCACTCGGCTAGCCTATCCTAAAAATGGACCACTTTTCAGCACCTGATGAAGTACTCGATACCTTTTCCACACAATGAGTTACACTGTTTTTCCGTCAGAACTTACCCACACGAATCCGCGTAAACCCAATCTATCTTGGTATGACTCAATCCGTGCTGCGCTCCGGCGGCATGAATCCCCTTGAGCAGACGGTAGAGGTGGTAGATCGCGCTCCGCTCTTTGAGCGCTCCCACCACCGAGCCTTCGCCATGCCGGAGCAGGTCGTCCCGCTGGGCGCCGGCTTCCTTGTAGAAATCGTTGATGCCGACGTAGACGAGACAGTAGCGGCCTCTCAGGCCTTGGACGCCGGGAAACCACCAAACGAAGTTCTTGATGTGCCTGTAGGTTGACTGGCCGTCGATGCCCGCGTTGACGATCGAGACCGCCCGGCCGTCAGCGGCGAAGTTCTCGTGCAGCACGTCCTGCCACGTCTCACCCTCGTGGATGTGGCGCTGGTCGGTGGTGCTTCCACCCAGGGTCAGGACGTCGATTTCCGAGAGCGAGGGATAAGAGCCGCGGAACCCGTAGGCGTCGCGACGATAGACCGTGTACGTGTGGTCGGTCCCGTATGCACCGTCGACGTCGTAGCGGATTTCACGGGTTTTGAGAAGATTTAAGCGATTGAGCTGGTCGGGACGGACCCAGTTGCCGAAAGCTAGCTCCAGCACCACCAGGCCCAGCGCCAGGACGGCGAGGTTGACGAAGAGCAGCTTCGCCCATGGCGTCGCGGTCGATGTTTCTTTTTGGCTCATTGTGCAGCGCGCCCAACATAGGTTGTTTCAAGGGAGTGGGGGAAAGCAACCGCTCTTTTCGGCCTAACTAGATAGAGGCTTATCGTAGCAAACCGATACGTCGCTAAAACAAATGGCACGCCCGGTAGGTTGTTGCGCCACCCGAACCCTCAACCGATACAATTCAGGCCCGTGAGACACACGGTGGCGAGATACGATTTCCTATCTGTTAACAATTCAGAGCCGCTTTTTGATGATACCAAGGTATTAAAAAGGTCGAACCTGGGCAACACGAAGTCGTTATGGTGACAGGGCCGGTATCGTAATTTTTTTCCCCTGGATCGCCGTGATGTAATGGCAGGTTTCAGGACATGTGCTCTTTAACTCTGTCTGGATAAGGTACCAATGCTGTTTGGGGGTGGTTACAATCTCCAGCTAACCATTTTCACCACATTATTCACTGATATCAGGGAAAATACAGGGAATATTCACGAATAATCCCCTAGGAATCTGGAGTACTTCAACGATAGTCAGTCATTGTTGGGATTTGAATTACTTCATCAATTCGACTAACCCGACTATACCCTCAGGAGATATATAAAAATGAATAATATCAAGTGACACTGACTACACAGAAGAAGAACGATCCAATATTGCCCTGGTGAGAACCCATATAGAGGGTTTCGCAGAACACGATATCGAGCGGTCCCTTTCTGTAGTTTCAGATGACGTAGTGGATGAAGATTTTGGAGAACCTCCAAAACACGGCCCGAGGGGAGCTTGAAGAGGAGATACAGGGATACCTTGATTCATTTCCAGATCTGAAGTGGAATATTGACAATATATTTGCTCATGACGATCAGGTTTTGGTAGAAATCTCGGGAATAGGCACAAGGAGCACAAAGGCCATAGACGGAGGGAAACCTGGAACGAGGGTGCAATTCTGGGTCGCATCGGTGGAACATGTGTGCGAAGGTAAAATCGGGGATGTCCCGGCCGCTGTTGAATTTGGTCGGGTAGCGGCGGCACCTGTGAATACTCTTAGGCAGCAAACTCATCGCTGTCAAGAGATTTCTGTTTGCTTCTAAGCGCGTGAACGAGAGCGCCCATATGGCGATAGCCTTTGATACGCCGGAACTTTTTCTGCGCGGTGACGACGCCAAGAGCGGTCCATCGGCGAACCATGGAAGGACTCTTCCAACGCTTGACGTTTCTCGATACTCTGCGAATGGTTCCGTTGAGATTCTCAATGGCGTTCGTCGTGGCAAGAGACTGGCGAAGTAAGGCGGGCAGCGCGAGCTTCACGACCGTGAGTGTCTCTTCCATCCCTTCACGAAGGCTTCCGGCAGCTTCGTCGTAGCCGTTTCGCTCGAGCCACGACACCAATGCCTGAAGTCGCTTGCGCGCCTTGTCGGCACTCTTGCACTTGTAGGCTTCCTTCATCGTCTGGAGCACGTAGGCGTGACGAGACTTGGGAAGGTACGAGCGAAGATTCCGGAGTTTATGGATCTGGCACCTTTGGATGACCGCGAGGTCCCCCAAAACGTCGACGAGTGCCTTGCGGATGCCTTTGCCTCCGTCCACTACGCAGAGAATCGACTCATCGACGCGCAAGCCCCGCTCGAGAAGGTCCTGCAACATCGCGGTGCACACCCGAGAGTTCTCCGTCGAGCCCAGCCATATACCCAGGGGCACCTTCGTTCCATCTATTGTGATACCTAGAGTTACGACGACGGTCTGTCCGGCCACCTCAAGGCCATCCAGCATCAGTGCCGCAAGCTCGAACTCCTCTAGCCGCCGAGACAGGTATTCCTCGAGCTTCTTAGTCGTCTGGCTCACGAGGTGACGGCTGGCGGCACTCTTACTCGTGCCACGAGACTTCAACTTGGCCGCGGGTTTGTTCAGACTCGATTCGTAATTTCGGGTCGATACCCCCACCAAGATCTGATTCAACACTCGCTCTGGAAGCGGGTCTTCTTCGCGGAAGGCTTCGAAGTGTGGAAGCGACGCCTCCTCGCCCGACTTCGAGCGAACTCGAGGTCGCGACACTTGGATGCGACGACCACCGAAGCTCAGCTCTCCGTTCGTGCTCCCCCAGTGGTTATGAGTTCGCTCCTTCTCGTGCTTGCCCTTGAGCCCCGCGATCTCCTCGGCGTCCTCTCTGAGCAGTAGGTGCAGAGCTGTCAGTCCTTGCTCGTACACCCATTCCGTCAGTTCCGCCTTCGTGGCCGCGATCCCAGCTATCATCGGTAGCAGTATCTGACCGACTTGGCCAACTACCTTGCCCGTAGGCGAGTGCGTTTGCTTTCTTACTGGCTTCTTTGATTTCCTAGGCATTGGTGGCTCCTTGTCCCCCTCTGGAGACGGTTGTTTGGCAGACCTATTCTTAGGCCGGCCAAGGAGCCGCCGCTACCCCAAATTCAACATCCGGCGGGACATCCCCGTAAAATCGATCGTATGCGCGCCTACATTGTCCAGGAGGAGCTTGATAAATAGCCCGTTCCAGCGGGAATTCAGTTGCTTGGTTTTGCAGCCAGGCATCTCGATGGTGAGCCCGTACGTGCCGGGGCCATCATTGGCCTGTTCTTCGCCATGAGTCAGTCCTACAAACAGCTACGTGGCCTTCCCGCTCCCGCATAACCTGGCCCTGAAGTGGTTCCTGTCGGGCCTCGCCGGCTGCGTCGTTCTGGGGCTGCGGCCATCTACAGGCCAGCTAGGCCCTGGAGGCCGCCAAGCTAACCAAGGACAGAGTGCCCAGGCACAACAGTCGGAGATATTGTCAAGAGTTGTGGATCAACTTTCTGAGTCAAGCGGCGTTCCTCGCTTCTTCGTTTAATCCGTCGACGAACTTCTCTCCCTCAAGTATCCGAGCGACAAGTGCGGGGGCGTTCACCCGGCGCCATCGTTGGCTCGCCATGTCGAGTAACTTGTAGGCCATGAGGAGGGTTTTCGAACGGGAGCCTGCTCCCTTGGTAACTCTCTGCCGGAGTCGCACCGTGGCGAACGCCGACTCGATGGGGTTGGCGGTTCGGATGTGCTCCCAGTGCTCGGCGGGGAAATCGTAGAACGTCAGGAGTTTGTCCTGGTGCTTGGTCAGGGATGCGACAGCCTTGGGGTACTTGGCCCCGTAGTCCGATTCGAACCGCTCAAGAGCTTCTTCCGCCTGCTCCCTGGTCTCAGCCTTGACGATCTCGTTCAGGGCGCTCTTCACACGGCCATGAAGACGCCTCGGTAGCTTGTCGAGGACGTTTTTTGTCTTGTGAACGCAGCACAACTGGTGACGGGTTTCCGGCTATACGTTTCGAACCGCAGCCCAGAATCCCAAGGCGCCGTCTCCGATGGCGAGAAGAGGAGGTTTCATCCCGCGGCGATCTAGTTCCCTCAGCACGTACGCCCAGCTCTCCTCGCTCTCTCGATAACCGTCCTCCACCGCGAGCAGCTCCTTCGTCCCATCCGCCCGAACACCAAGAACGACAAGGGTGCAAAGCCTGTCGTCTTCGAGACGAACATTGAAGTGAACGCCGTCGACCCAGATGTACGCGTAATCCTCGCGGCTCAAGTCTCGTTTCCGAAACTCTTCGTACTCCGACTGCCATTTCGCCGTCAGCCTCGTGATCGCCGTCGACGAAAGCCCCGAAGCCTCCTCGCCCAGCAGCTCCTTCAGCGCAGGCCCGAAATCGTTCGTCGACAATCCGCGCAAGTACAGCAACGGCAAAACCTCACTCACCTTCGGGGAGCGACGCATATACGGAGGTAAGATGCTGCTCGTGAAGCGCTGACGTTCTCCATCGATCACCCGCTTGTCGTTGACTCGCGGCGCCTCGACTTCCATCGTTCCGCAGCCCATCGTCACTTTGCGGGCTCGAGCTCGACCGTTGCGGACTACGCTCGCGTGTCCGTTCTCGTCTCGTTCCGGAGAGTGGCTTTCGATGTAGTCTCCGACTTCCTCCTCCAGCGCCGTCATCAACATTCGACGCGCCCCCTCACGAGCCAGCTCATCGAGCGCAGTCCCGACTTCCTCATGTTTCGTTTCCTTCGGTGGATCTTGTATCCTCAGCATCGGTGGCGTTTCCTTCCTCCGGTTCGCTAAAACCGGTTTGGCCTTTGTCTTACATGGAAGGATACGCCGCCTTTCTCATTCAGGCGATCCACAACTTCTGGTTATAACTCTTGTAGATGGGTTATCTACTATTGTGAGACTAAACCGAGAGATTTTCAACTGGCGCGTTGGCAATACACACTGTTGCGCGGCGGATTTGACAAGCAGGGCAGCGTAAGTTATTGAAAGGACTAGGTGCGCCCGTAGCTCAGCTGGATAGAGCGCCAGACTTCGAATCTGTAGGTCGTAGGTTCGAATCCTACCGGGCGTGCCAACTTCTCTCCCCGCGGGAATTCCGCGCAAACAGGTCCAGCCACGCGCAACCGCAAGTTGCAGAACGGATGTGCAATTGCCCGCAAATAGGTGCGTGCAGTATCTAGGTGGGCGCCGACGGTGCCACACCCGGACCCTTGGCGCAACAAGGTTCGAATCCTACCGGGCGTGCCAATTTTTTCGCTGCGCGAGGCGTTCCCATACGACACCGCGCCTAGGTATCTCATCTTCGACCGTGACTCCATTTTCAGCCCGGCCGTCGTCGAGTGCGTCCGGGCGCTCGGCATCGAACCCATTCGTACCTCGTATCGGAGCCCGTGGCAGAATGGAACCGCCGAACGCTGGATCCTGAGTTGCCGGCGAGAGACCGTCGCGTGCAACTGTCGGACGCCGATACATGCTACCCTCTCAGTGTCGGCGTCCGAAGGATAGGGGGTAGGTGATGAAGTACTTGGGACGGCTAATCTTCCTCATGGGCGTTGGGGTTGGACCCACCTCGATGCTCGCCGCGAAGGACGCGGTCGATGTCGACTACCGCTTGCTCGCCACCAACAAGACCTCGACCATGGAGCGTGAGTTGAACGAAGCCGCTCTCGACGGTTTCGTATTGGTACAAGCGATGGGCGGCAATACCGAGCATGGCGGTGAGGAGCTCGTCGCGGTCGTCAAGCGTGACTACGCGGTCGATCACGCCGAGGCGTACGAATCCGGCTCTGCCCGCTCGAGGTATCTACCCTCAGTGAGTTGGCGGATTCGCTGAGCGGACAGCTTCGGTGACAGCGAGAAGTCGAACTCGTCGAGCGTCTTCGCTCTCGGCAGCTGTGCTTCCTTCAGCCGTCTCTGAACCGTTCGGTGTTCTCGCTCTTCGACTTCAGAGCTGAGCAGAACCTCCAGATAACCCACGTGGGTTTGTTTTTCGCGGCTAGCTTGTTCTGCGAGCTTGTGGAACTGAGCTGACACCGTTGGCATCCGAAGCGTCTTGCAATGCTGCTGGATCGTTTGAATCTCGACGGGTTGTCTCATCGACTTACCTCGTGTGCCTGCTCATCCACGAGTCGGTCGTAGTGACCCACGTGAGGTAGAGGACGTTCGTAGCGCGCCAGCTCACCGAGTTGAGATTGGACTAGCTCTGACGATGCCGCGCGCGAAAGCGATGGAGACTCGACAAGGTGCCGAATCGCGTCTGCATCGATACAGCCGATCTCAAGCGCCACACGCAACGTATCTCTTAGCTGGTCGTAACCGTGTCGGCGTCCAAGCTGCACGAGTTCGATCATCTGACGCGTGCCTTCTTGCTTGCCGTGACGACGATTCAATCGCTTCCACACTTCATCGTAGCTCGCTGGCCACCGTCCTTGCTCGCGCCACTGCGCCAGAGGCGTCGACCCGGCTAAGGCTCCGGGTTTGCGCTCGAGGACGTCCAAGTAGTGTTCAAGATCTAGTACTTGTTTCATGCGGTCGTAGCAGCGTTCGTGACGCGCCACCCGGCGTCCCTCGTGCCAGACCTCAACTTCAAGCGGCATCAGCTTGGCCACCGCACGTTGGCCGCGCTTGAGCGGCGTCGAGTACCAGTTCGTGCCCGCACGGACGCAACCCTTCTTATCCACCAGACCGATTCGTCTTTCTTCGAGCTCGAAACCCTGCGTCGCCAGTGGCAACAGGTGCTCGCGTTCGTACTCCATCCCAACACCAACCGTATGTGCTTTGCCGGAGATGTGACGTTTCTCCTCCTTGCGGCAACACGTCAGCAGGTAGTCGTTCAGCTCTTCCCAATCCGTGAACTCAGGGACCGGCGTCCAGTGATTGCGGCGGAAGTAGCCGACCTCGCTTTCCACACCGCCTTTCTCGTTTCCACGGCTCGGATTGCAAAATTCCGACTCAAAACTCCAATGCGAGCGAAACATGATGAACCGTTCTGTTTGCTCACGTTGGTGACCCCGAAGGATCTTCCTCACCGCCAGCGATAGGTTGTCGTAACGCAGCCGGTGGAACACCCCGCCGAAAAACTCGAACGCCTTCTCGTGCGCTTCGAAAAACGCTTGCTGCGTCGGACGCGGATACCCTCGATGCAACGCCCCTCCGCTTGCCATGCTCCGAACCACCAGCACGTAGACCTTCTGCTCTCGCCCTCCGATCCGTGAGTGAGCCTCGTACCAGTCCACTTGGCCTTCACCGCCCCACTCGTAACTCTGGGGCACGAACACTTCGGCGTCCTTCAACCCCAGCTCTCGCCTCCGACGACCTACGTAGCGACGTATCGTTGGTTCCGCTATCTCATGTCCCGGATACTCCTCAATCACACGACTCCAGATTCGATGAGCCGTGTGACGCTGTTTGCGCGGGGCTCGCTTGTCTCCTTCCAGAATCCCGTCGATGAACTCGACCACTGGACCCAGTTTCGGTGACGCCCGTTCTGGACATTTTACGCTCCCGTGGCACAGCCTTCTCCAGGGCCTGTCGCAACCATTCGTCGGTGAACACCGTACTTCGTTGCAACTCCTTGAATCGTTCCAACTCCGCGTTCGTACTCTCGCCTCATCTGCTCGAACAGTCGCACTTTGGCACCCCTTTCCAACCGACACCTCCTTCCCGGGACTTCGCCCCGGGAAGACTAACGGTTCGATACGGGTGGGCCAAATCAGACGATCAATATGGGCCAAAACAGAGTAGCAAACACAGCATGACCGTCTCCTTCACAGCAAAAGACCGATATACTTCGGTTCATGCAGCCGAGAGCTGCTTAGCTTCTAGTTAGACGGACCGATGACCACAATGCAACGAGCCACACCCGCACGACTGTTGGAGTTATAACCAGAAATTGTGGATCGCCTGAATGAGAAAGGCGGCGTATCCTTCCATGTAAGACAAAGGCCAAACCGGTTTTAGCGAACCGGAGGAAGGAAACGCCACCGATGCTGAGGATACAAGATCCACCGAAGGAAACGAAACATGAGGAAGTCGGGACTGCGCTCGATGAGCTGGCTCGTGAGGGGGCGCGTCGAATGTTGATGACGGCGCTGGAGGAGGAAGTCGGAGACTACATCGAAAGCCACTCTCCGGAACGAGACGAGAACGGACACGCGAGCGTAGTCCGCAACGGTCGAGCTCGAGCCCGCAAAGTGACGATGGGCTGCGGAACGATGGAAGTCGAGGCGCCGCGAGTCAACGACAAGCGGGTGATCGATGGAGAACGTCAGCGCTTCACGAGCAGCATCTTACCTCCGTATATGCGTCGCTCCCCGAAGGTGAGTGAGGTTTTGCCGTTGCTGTACTTGCGCGGATTGTCGACGAACGATTTCGGGCCTGCGCTGAAGGAGCTGCTGGGCGAGGAGGCTTCGGGGCTTTCGTCGACGGCGATCACGAGGCTGACGGCGAAATGGCAGTCGGAGTACGAAGAGTTTCGGAAACGAGACTTGAGCCGCGAGGATTACGCGTACATCTGGGTCGACGGCGTTCACTTCAATGTTCGTCTCGAAGACGACAGGCTTTGCACCCTTGTCGTTCTTGGTGTTCGGGCGGATGGGATGAAGGAGCTGCTCGCGGTGGAGGACGGTTATCGAGAGAGCGAGGAGAGCTGGGCGTACGTGCTGAGGGAACTAGATCGCCGCGGGATGAAACCTCCTCTTCTCGCCATCGGAGACGGCGCCTTGGGATTCTGGGCTGCGGTTCGAAACGTATGGCCGGAAACCCGTCACCAGTTGTGCTGCGTTCACAAGACAAAAAACGTCCTCGACAAGCTACCGAGGCGTCTTCATGGCCGTGTGAAGGGTGCCCTGAACGAGATCGTCAAGGCTGAGACCAGGGAGCAGGCGGAAGAAGCTCTTGAGCGGTTCGAATCGGACTACGGGGCCAAGTACCCCAAGGCTGTCGCATCCCTGACCAAGCACCAGGACAAACTCCTGACGTTCTACGATTTCCCCGCCGAGCACTGGGAGCACATCCGAACCGCCAACCCCATCGAGTCGGCGTTCGCCACGGTGCGACTCCGGCAGAGAGTTACCAAGGGAGCAGGCTCCCGTTCGAAAGCCCTCCTCATGGCCTACAAGTTACTCGACATGGCGAGCCAACGATGGCGCCGGGTGAACGCCCCCGCACTTGTCGCTCGGATACTTGAGGGAGAGAAGTTCGTCGACGGATTAAACGAAGAAGCGAGGAACGCCGCTTGACTCAGAAAGTTGATCCACAACTCTTGACAATATCTCCATCTACAAGCCTTCAGTTTCCCCGGCCGCTAGAGGTTAGGAGTATCTAGAGGAGGGGAAGCCAATGAAAACCCTCGGCGTTGCAGCCTTGTCACTGTTGTTCTGCGCCCCGCTGGTCGGTTCGGCCAGCCCAGGCGAGGTCAAGGAGAAGAAGGAGCCTTCCAAGCCCGCCAAGGAAGTAGAGTTGGATCCAGAGAAGGAGGGTCACAGTCACGGCAAAGACGAGTACAAGCGGCGTGCCTCTTCTGCCCACGGTAGAGACCCGAAGCTCTGCAAGACATGGGGCTACTGCTTCCCTGCCGGTCACGATGCAGCGGGGTGGAAGCAGTACCTTTCTGAGGGCGTGACCCTTCATGCTTGCCCCAAGGTTTCATCCTGCCACCCGGAGAAGGAAGAACACGAGCGACGCTACTGCGGTGACGAGAATGGACAGGGGGCCAGGAGCCACTGCGACCAGTCGTGTCGTGAACAGTGCTGCTTTTGTTGCGGGAGGGGGATGTCCCGGCCGCTGTTGAATTTGGTCGGGTAGCGGCGGCACCTGTGAATACTCTTAGGCAGCAAACTCATCGCTGTCAAGAGATTTCTGTTTGCTTCTAAGTGCGTGAACGAGAGCGCCCATATGGCGATAGCCTTTGATACGCCGGAACTTTTTCTGCGCGGTGACGACGCCAAGAGCGGTCCATCGGCGAACCATGGAAGGACTCTTCCAACGCTTGAGGTTTCTCGATACTCTGCGAATGGTTCCGTTGAGATTCTCAATGGCGTTCGTCGTGGCAAGAGACTGGCGAAGTAAGGCGGGCAGCGCGAGCTTCACGACCGTGAGTGTCTCTTCCATCCCTTCACGAAGGCTTCCGGCAGCTTCGTCGTAGCCGTTTCGCTCGAGCCACGACACCAATGCCTGAAGTCGCTTGCGCGCCTTGTCGGCACTCTTGCACTTGTAGGCTTCCTTCATCGTCTGGAGCACGTAGGCGTGACGAGACTTGGGAAGGTACGAGCGAAGATTCCGGAGTTTATGGATCTGGCACCTTTGGATGACCGCGAGGTCCCCCAAAACGTCGACGAGTGCCTTGCGGATGCCTTTGCCTCCGTCCACTACGCAGAGAATCGACTCATCGACGCGCAAGCCCCGCTCGAGAAGGTCCTGCAACATCGCGGTGCACACCCGAGAGTTCTCCGTCGAGCCCAGCCATATACCCAGGGGCACCTTCGTTCCATCTATTGTGATACCTAGAGTTACGACGACGGTCTGTCCGGCCACCTCAAGGCCATCCAGCATCAGTGCCGCAAGCTCGAACTCCTCTAGCCGCCGAGACAGGTATTCCTCGAGCTTCTTAGTCGTCTGGCTCACGAGGTGACGGCTGGCGGCACTCTTACTCGTGCCACGAGACTTCAACTTGGCCGCGGGTTTGTTCAGACTCGATTCGTAATTTCGGGTCGATACCCCCACCAAGATCTGATTCAACACTCGCTCTGGAAGCGGGTCTTCTTCGCGGAAGGCTTCGAAGTGTGGAAGCGACGCCTCCTCGCCCGACTTCGAGCGAACTCGAGGTCGCGACACTTGGATGCGACGACCACCGAAGCTCAGCTCTCCGTTCGTGCTCCCCCAGTGGTTATGAGTTCGCTCCTTCTCGTGCTTGCCCTTGAGCCCCGCGATCTCCTCGGCGTCCTCTCTGAGCAGTAGGTGCAGAGCTGTCAGTCCTTGCTCGTACACCCATTCCGTCAGTTCCGCCTTCGTGGCCGCGATCCCAGCTATCATCGGTAGCAGTATCTGACCGACTTGGCCAACTACCTTGCCCGTAGGCGAGTGCGTTTGCTTTCTTACTGGCTTCTTTGATTTCCTAGGCATTGGTGGCTCCTTGTCCCCCTCTGGAGACGGTTGTTTGGCAGACCTAATTCTTAGGCCGGCCAAGGAGCCGCCGCTACCCCAAATTCAACATCCGGCGGGACATCCCCTGCGGGAGTCCGTGAGCTACAGAGAACCTAAGCTCTCTGGGAAGTGCAGAGGTCCGGCACCCACTGTTAGCGGCCCGCAAGGGTCGCTGGCCAAGAGGAATTGAGTTAGGGGAACGCTTAAGGGAACCTGGCCGGGTTTTGGGCTCGAGCGAGGAGCGAGAGCCGCGAGCGAGCACTAAGTGTTGGGGTGAGTGACGGGGCTCGAACCCGCGACCACCGGAACCACAATCCGGTGCTCTACCAACTGAGCTACACTCACCATAAGACCCCTCATCCTACCCTCTCCCTGAGGGAGAGGAAGAGTTCGAGCGACCAGCGCATTTCCATTTGGTCGGTCCATCTAATACTGGCACGCCTGAGAGGACTCGAACCTCTGACCCGCGGCTTAGAAGGCCGCTGCTCTATCCAGCTGAGCTACAGGCGCAATATGCGCTCCGCGGGCTTCATCTCCTGCCGCCTCTTGCCAGGGCGCCCCGCGCGGAGTACGTGGTCGGGGCGGGCAGATTTGAACTGCCGACCTCCTGCTCCCAAGGCAGGCGCGCTAACCAGGCTGCGCTACGCCCCGCGTAAACCAACTATTATAGGGCCGATTCGCGCGATCGGTCAAGAAACTCACAAACGCGAGCCATGGCTTTCCCCCGATGATCGTAGAGGCGCTTTTCCTCGAGGCTGAGCTCGGCGAAGCACTTACCGATGGGCGGGTAATAGAAGATAGGATCGTAACCAAAGCCACCCTTTCCACGAGGGGCTTCGGCGATGAGTCCCTCGATGTTCGCTACGGTCTTGAAGATGATCGTCTCTCGATCCGCGATGGCGGCGGTGCTGACGAAGCGCGCCTTGCGCTGGGTCGCAGGTAGGCCCGCGAGTTCTTCGATCAACTTGGCATTCTTGATGTCGTAGGAGGTTTTCTCTCCCATCCAGCGCGCCGAATGGATGCCCGGCTCACCCCCGAGTGCTTCGACCTCGAGCCCGGAGTCCTCACCGAGCGCGGCCAGGCGGGTGGCTCGGTGGTAATACATCGCCTTGACGATCGCGTTGTCTAGAAAGGTCGGACCTGGTTCTTCCGGTGAGGCGAGATCGGGCCAGTCGTCCAGTCCAACGACTTCCACTCCGCAGACGGCAAGGGCCGCCCCTTGTTCTCGGATCTTTCCCGGGTTTCGAGTGGCGAGAAGGAGTTTCAACTTTCCGCGGTGGAGGGAAGGAAGCTCAAGGGTCCCAGCACCTCGCTTTGGTGTTGCACAATTCCATCGATCCCCTTTTGAGCAATCTTCAACAGCTCCGAGAGCTGGTCTTGATCGAAAGGCTCGGACTCTGCGGTGCCCTGCAGCTCGACGAAACGACCCTTACCGGTCTTGACGACGTTCATGTCGACTTCGGCGGTCGAGTCCTCCGGGTAATTGAGATCGAGGAGCAGCTCTCCTTCGACCACGCCGACACTGGTAGCGGCAACGAAGTCGCGGGCTGGGAAGACCTTGAGTGAACCTTGCTCGACGGCCTTTCTTAGTGCAAGGGCTAAGGCGACGAACGCGCCGGAAATCGAAGCGGTGCGGGTTCCGCCGTCCGCTTGGATCACATCGCAGTCGATCCAGACGGTCCTTTCCCCTAGGCGCTTCAAGTCTACAACCGCTCGGAGCGAGCGTCCGATGAGACGCTGAATCTCCTGAGTGCGTCCGGAAACTTTTCCACGGCTCGACTCACGAGAAATCCTCTGAGCAGACGAACGGGGGATCATGCCGTACTCGGCGGTAATCCAACCCTTCCCCGATCCCTTGAGGAAGGGTGGCACCTTCGGTTCGATGGTTGCCGAGCAGATGACTTTTGTTTCACCGACTTGGATAAGTACCGATCCCTCGGCGTGGCGGAGGTAATGCGGGCTGATGGAGATAGGGCGCATCTCGTCTATGCGCCGGCCGTCTTCCCGTTTCACGTTGCTCTTTAGGGGCCGGCCGGTTGATCCTGTTCCAGCCGAAGCGGGCCGCGTCCGTAGGGAATCGTAAGATCGAGGTGACCGGCCAAAGTCGGGACTTCGCGACCCTCCACCAAGAAATGGACGCTTTTCACGGCAGGGAAATTCGCAATCAAAGTGTTGGAGAGGCTGTACACGGTGAGCTCCTCGGCGACCGTGCCGCCCACGTGATTTGCGACGAGCTCCTGCGAGAAGTCCACGAAGGCCAAGCCCTGGGGGGTTATGAAGAGCTCCCTCAATTGCACCCCTCTCGGAAGCGGGGAAGCCAAGTTCTGGCGCGAGCCGGCAAGAAGCTCACGGATGACTTGCTTCGCCTGCTCTTGCACCGAGTCTGCCAATGGGATTTCTCTGTCCTCGAGGGCGAGTGTTTTTCCTGACCGGGAAACCAGGTAGAGCGTGATCCGGATGCGACGCTCGGCCGAGACGTCCCGCTCTTCGTTGTTAGCAGGGTTAGCAGGGTTTGCAGGGCCTCCAGAGGAGAGAGGGACGTCCAAACGCTCTCCGACCAGCGCGACCAGCGCTTCGGCGGTTGCGGGTTCGGTGGCGGGCTCGTCGAAGAGCCACAGAGTCAACGTGACAATCGTCGCGATCAGGAAGACCGCGATCGCGATCGCGGCGATGAGACCCTTCTTCGTCACTTAAGGTCTCTGTCCAGAAGGCGAGCCGCCCACGCTCAAAGTACGCTCGTAGCGCTCTTTGTATTTCACGACGCCGCGAAAGATTGCATTCGCCAGTTGATCCTGGTACTCGGTGGATCTGAGTCGTCTTTCTTCTTCGGGATTGGTAACGAATCCGATCTCGATCAGTGCCGATGGCATGGTGGCGCCCATTAGAACGCGAAACGGTGCCTGCTTGATACCTCGATTCCTGGCGTCGGCGCGATTGGCTTGCAACTCGTCCTGTAGCAACTCAGCCAAGGTAGCGGATTCGTTCAAGTGAGTTGCCTGGGCCATATCCCAAAGAATGAACTCGAGATCGGTAGTGCGGTGAGCGGCCGTTCGTTGGGGACCGGCATTCTCAGTGGCCGCAAGCCGGCGAGAGTCTTCATCGGACGCTTGATAGGCAAGGTAGTAGACTTCGCTACCGCGCGCCGTCTGTCGAGGTGACGCGTTGGCGTGGATGCTGAGGAAAAGATCAGATTTGTTGTTGTTGGCGAGTGCGGTTCTATCGTCCAGAGATAGAAACGAATCAGAGTCTCTGGTCAACAAAACGCGAACGCCCAAGCGGTCCTCCAACAATCGGTGTAACCGCCTGGCCACCGCCAGCGCTACATCCTTTTCCTGCAAACCGTTTCGGCCGGTGGCGCCGGTCTCCGAGCCGCCGTGGCCTGGATCGAGAGTTATCGTGGTCAAGACACCGGGTCGTCGGTCGGAGCGCGGAGTACGGTCGTCGGGAACGGTCGGCCGCGGCGGTGCTGGAATACCCGTGTTGCCGGTTGGCAACTCCGGCCCTGGAGCCGGTGGAGAAATGATCTCGGGAGTGGTAGGGACGCGGCTACGAAAAAGATCGAGCACCATCCGCGAAGGACTATCCAGCTCGAACGCCTTGAGCGTCCCGAATCTCTCGCCCAGATTCACGAGAAGCAAGTAACCGTCCCTTTGTCGGGCAAGCGTCATGCTGTCCACGACACCGTCCCGGAGCTCCTCATTCGAGAAGTCGGATTCCAGATAGCCGATCGGCATGAAGACGCGGACTTGGTCTCCTGCTTGAGTCACCTGAAAGTCAACTTCAGAAGTGGCTTCGAGCACGATCCGCGTGTACGCGGGGTAGGGGAAACTGTGAACATTGAGCTCTGGGAAGCCCTCCCCGAGTACGAGCAGACGAGAGTCTTCTTCGTAAGTGATCTTCTGCCTAGTAACTTCCGGGAGAACCTTCTCGAGGAAATCAAGCGGTACGAACCATCGTCCCGCCCGGGCGGTGATCGGTGCGGAGAGCAGGATGAGCTTGCCTTCGACTGGCACGAGTGAACGGCCAGAGGAAATCTTTGCCGACCGGTTGCCGACTATGAATGTCGCCGAGGCGGAATCGGCGTCGGTACGGATCGAGCTCCGAACGAAACGGTTGAGCTCATCCAGCGGGACCATCGGGACGCTGGCAAACTCGCTAATAGGGATAGCTTGGCGCCCACGGGGACCCACGACCGTTACCTGCTCCATTTGTCGCTGCGCGGCGAATCCGTCAACTTGGCGGGGCGTGAAGGGGAGCAACAGGAGCGACAGGAGGAACAGGGCGGACGAGAAGGAAGAGCGGTTATGGCTGGCCTGAACGCACCGGCGACTCTCACTGAAACGAGCGAAACGGAAGGGTGCCATCGTGTAACATCCCTTTTTACCAATAGATAGGCCTAAACGCAAGTCCGACCCGGAGCCCACGGATGAGCCGATCCTTGGTTTGATGGAGGCCCGATCGCGTGCTATCTTGTGTTCTAGAGAAGACTTAGGAAGAACTGGAGGCTTTGTACCCGCCATGAAAACACCCATTTCCGACCGACTCGATCTAAATCATCGACGCCCCTACGGGCTGGTATCCACGCTATTGACGGTGGGAATTCTCGCCGCGAGTCTTTCCCTGCCGGCCAGGCCGGCGGCGGGCGACGAGACGGACGATCTCGGCAAGAAGTACAAGACGTTCCTTGATAAGGACGCGATCTACATCATGCTACCCAAGGAGCGGGAGAAGTTCCTGGAGTTGAGGACCGACCGGGAACGAGACGCCTTCATGGAGAGTTTCTGGCAGGTTCGGGATCCGATTCCGGAGACCTTGACCAACGAGTTTCAGGAAGAGCATTACAAGAGGATGAAGGAAGCGGATAAGAAGTTTCGCGAGGCGCGTCCGGGATGGCGCACCGAGCGGGGTCAGATGTACATCACGCTCGGGGCCCCTCACGACATCATGACTCACCCGAATACCCAACGTCTCGTCCCCCTCGAGGTCTGGCAGTATCAAGGACTCCAAATCCGCGGAGTGCCCACCGCTCCTCGCTTCATGTTCTTCAGGCGACACGGGGTCGGTGAGTACCGGCTCTACAGCCCCGTCTTCGATGGCATGAAGGGGCTCATCGGCGATAAGGCGATTGCGGCACAAGTCGGCTTTGGCAACAACATCCCGTACCAATGGCGGCAGGAGTTCGATCTTGAGATTATGGACGCGGCGGTGGGGATTGGACCCGGCTACACCGGTCACGCCTCCGAAGAAGTGCTCATGCTGATTACTATGCCC
Organism: Candidatus Marinacidobacterales bacterium; assembly: GCA_965219415.1. Taxonomy (GTDB): domain Bacteria; phylum Acidobacteriota; class Vicinamibacteria; order Marinacidobacterales; family DATDRI01; genus CBDCNP01. The sequence goes on along the minus strand of CBDCNP010000002.1, from coordinate 1,878,431 downwards.
GGCTACACGTTCGAGCACCTCAATCGCGACATCGCATCACGCGTCACGGCCGACGTTTCCTTCGGTAGGGATCTCCCGGTCGAAATCGAGACGGACTATTTTCGCGGTCGAGACGACTTCACCGACGTCCACATCGCACTCGAGATTAAAGCCGAAGATCTTCACGTGAATCAGTACGAAGATGGCATGCGAGGCCGCATCGATCTCTTCGGGACGGTGACGACGGCCGACGGGGAGATCGTCGAAGAGTTCCGGGACACGGCCGAGTTGAAGATAGAAGAAAACGATTGGGACCAAGCGCAGAATTTCCCATTCCTGTATCAGAGGAAAATTTCGTTGCTTCCCGGTCGCTATAACCTCCAGCTGATCGCCCGGGATTTCGTAGTGCGTCAGGTGGCGACGCTCAACCGTACGCTTTCGGTCCCGGCATTTCCAACCGATGCGTTGAGTGTGAGTAGCGCGTTTGCGAGTTTCAAGGCGGACTCCTTACAGGGCGTGCCATTAGACGCACCGTTTGCGCATACGTTCGGCCGACTGGTGCTCTATCCGAAGCCCGATCAAGTCTTTGGTTTGACGCAGCGCGTCTTGGCATTTCTCCAGGTTTATTATCCGCAGGACAAAGTGGATGTGGATAGCCTCGAGATCCAAGCTCGGTTCGTGCTCAAGACCGCGGACCAGACGGTGCTCGACGAAACGAACCGCTACCGGCCCGATATCGGCGCTGCCGACGGCTCGGTCGACATCCTTAAGAATCTTGCGGGTCCCTTTCCGGCACCGGGGGATTACACGTTGGAAGTCGAGCTTTCGGAAGCGACCACCGGCTTTAGCGATATTGCACGGATCGACTTTCATATCCATCCCACTGCCCAGCCGATGGGGCGCCTAGCCACGATGGGTGTGAAAGAGGTTGGCAGGGAGGAAAAAATTCTCCTTGATGCTCATAAGTACCTTTTGGCGGGTAACTACGAAAGAGCCACGACGCGATTTCAAGCGGCGCTGGACTACGATCCAACCCTTCAGTCGGCACGCTTGGGCAAGGCAAGAGCAGAAATATATTCGGGCGACCCCGCGACCGGCGAGAAAACGGCCCGTCAAGCCTTAGAGAGAGAACCCAAAGACTTCGAAGCGACCACCATGCTGGGTCTGGCACTCTTCCGACAGGAGCGGTATGAGAAAGCAGCGACCGCTTACCGCGAGGCGATCGACCTCGGTGGAGAGTCGATTGGCCTGCTAAATGCCCTCGGTGAAGCAGAGTTCTACTCCGGCAAGATCAATGCCGCGAAGGCAGCCTTCAACCGGTCGCTTGCGATCGAACCCGACCAGCAAGCGGTTAAGCAATTCCTGAGCCAAATGGAGGTTTCGGGGAGCGCGCGCCCGCAACCTTGAGCGGGCTCCCACCTCTGCTTCGCCCGGCTAACTAGAAAAAAGGGTTCCGCTTTGGCAGGCATCGTTCAGCTAGCTATCCTTTCGGTTTTTCTCCAGGCGTCGGCACCTTCTACAGGCCAAGTTCTGCACGAGGCCAAGCAAGCCTTGGAGGAGCGACAGCCGGAAGTAGCGATAGCGCTTCTCGACCCGCTTCTTAAGAGCTCACCCCCCGGGTTTGCTCCCGCTTATCTGCTGAGAGGGAGTGCCTATCTAATGATGAAGCGCGTCGAGGAGGCATCGTCGGACTTCGAAGCGGTCTTGAAGGGCGATTCCAAGAACACTCCGGCGCTTTTCAACCTCGGGCGCATTCGGTTGGAACAAGGAAGGGCGGAAGAGGCGCAGAACTTGTTCCGCGCGTTGCTCGAAATCAAGCCTGGTGACGCGGCGGTCCAGCATCTTCTCGGCGTTGCTTACCATATCGAAGGGAGGCTTTATGAAGCGCGAGCTGCTTTCGAAGCAGCGCTCGTCCTTCACCCCGGCAATGCCCAGTCGTCTGCCCAACTCGGCTCGGTGATGGAGAAGCTCGGCTTTTACGAACACGCGGCCCAAGCGTACGAGCAGGTGCTGGCTGCTGGCGTGGACACCCCACGCCTAAGGAAAGCTCTCGGCCGGGCCTACATGAATCACGCCGACTTCGATAAAGCCATCGGGCAATTCGACGCGATCGTGGAAGCGGGGACGGTCACCCCGTCTCTTCTCGTGGATCTCGGTTACTGTCATTTGAACTCGGGACAGTTCGAAGAAGCTAGGCGACAGTTTCAAAAAGCGGTGGAGCTCGACTCGGAGAACGGGTCGGCGCAATTTCAGTTGGGCATCACGCTTTCGAAGCTGGGTCGACGGGAGGAGGCAGTCCAGGCCCTCGAAAAGTCACTCGATAGGCCTTCGGTACGCGCTCCCGCCCATGCCGAGCTGGCGCGCATTCTCACCGCGATGGGGGAGACCGATGCCGCGATCGAGCACTGTCGCCTCGCCATCGAAGAGCAGCCTTACCTGGCCGACGCGCACTACCAACTCGGACGCTTGTTGGCGAGAGCCGGCCAGCCGCAGGAAGCGCAAGCAGTGCTCGAGCGATTCAAGGAACTGAGTGATCTTCAAGACAAGGTCGATCGCTTCGAAAGTCAAAAGCTTGTCTCGCCAGGGGCCCTGACGAGCTACGTGGAGCTAGGCCAGCTCTATCGGGAACAAGGTCGACCCGACGATGCGCTTCAAGTGTTGCAACTAGGCGCTCAAGTGGCACCGGACCAGACGGCCGCCTACATCCTCATGGCGGACTTGTTCCGCGAGCGAGGGAGTCTCGACGAGGCAGGAGCGGCGGTCCAGAAGGCACTGTCTCTCGAGCCGGACAATGTCGCAGCACTCTATCAGCTCGCCGCGCTCCACCTGGCTGGCGGCGACCTCCAAAGTGCGGAGCCGGTCTTACAAAAACTACTTTCCATCGAGTCCGAGCATGCTCTGGCCCTGAACGATCTAGGGGTTGTCCTCTCGCGAACCGGACGCAAGGACGAAGCGATTCAAACCTACGAGAGGGCGGTCGCTGCGAATCTCGAGGTGGCTCTACCTCACAACGGATTGGGCGTCATCTATTCGGAACGCGGCGAAATAGTCAAGGCGACGTCCCACTTCGAAGAAGCCGTGCGCCTCGATCCTAACTACGCCGTGGCACGGCTGAACCTCGCAGAAGTCTACAGGATGATCGGGCGCGAAGCCGACTCGGCGGAGCAAATGGAAGCGTATCAGCGACTAGAGAATGAAAACCCTCGCGACTAATTTCTTCCTTCTCTTTAGTTTTCTCTGTGGCTGCAGTACGCCGAAGGTTCAACCGCAGTCAGGCCAGAACGTTCTTCTCATTACCATCGACACGCTGCGGGCCGACCGTCTGGGGTGCTACGGCTATTCGCGCGCCGCTACGCCGAACATCGACCGACTGGCGAGCCAGGGCGTCTTGTTCGAAGAGGCCATCGCCCAGGTTCCCGTCACGCTTCCTTCCCATGTCAGTCTCCTAACGGGCACGTTTCCGCCGGTCAATGGCGTCCGCGACAACACGTACTTTCGTCTCGATCCCGAAGCGTTGACGCTCGCCGAGATACTCCAATCGGCCGGCTATCAAACCGGTGCTTTCGTGGGAGCCTATGTTCTCGACGCGAGCTTCGGCCTCGGCCAGGGATTCGATGTCTACGATGCCCGCATGCAGGCACGAGACGACGAGGCGGTCGGTACGTTCTCGGAGAGGCCTGCGAACGAGGTCGTTGATGCGTTCAGGCGGTGGCTCGGCGAGACGGACGAAGCAAGGCCGTTCTTCGCATGGGTGCATCTCTTCGATCCTCACACGCCCTACGCTTCCCCCTCCCCGTTTCGAGAACGTTTCGCTTCGTCTCCTTACGATGGTGAGATTGCCTACGTGGATGAACAGATCGGTGTGCTGCTAAAGGAGATTGAGGCGCGAGGGTTGATGGAGAACACGCTCGTTGTCTTTACCGCCGATCACGGGGAGTCGCTGGGGGAGCACGGTGAGCGAACCCATGGCTTCTTTGTTTACGACGCGACGTTGAAGGTTCCCCTCATCCTGACGAGCTCGCCATCTCTCCCGAAGGATCGGAGCATTCCATCGCGAGTGGAACTTGTCGACGTATTTCCAACCGTCCTGGAACTGGTAGGCGTGTCCGCTCCGGACACCGTGCAAGGTGTCAGCCTAATGGGCCTGATCGATGGGGCAGATTCCGAGAAGGCTACGGCTTACAGCGAATGCTACGTCTCTCAATTGAATTTCGGATGGGCTCCCCTCGTCTCACTACGGCAAGACGGATTCAAGTACATCGAAGCCCCGCGTCGAGAGCTCTACGATCTATCGAAGGATCCGGACGAGAGCGAGAATATTCTTGGCGCAGATCCGAAACTCGCCGAACGCATGAAAACCGATCTCGAGTCTTTGCATGCGAGTTGGCCCGGTTCGTTCTCTGCGCGACACCAACCGGATCCGGAGACGCTCGCCAGACTGCGCAGCTTGGGTTACGCGGGCGGTGGTGGCCACGCCGGTGACGATGGCGAGGAGCTCTTGGATCCAAAGGATCGTCTATACCTTTGGGATAAGTCTCAGTGGGTAATTCATCACATCGGTCAAGGCGACTACGCAGAAGCCGCCCGACAGGCGGCGGCGATTCTGGAAGAGGACCCTACCAACCTTCTGGCGATGGAGCATTTGGCCATCTCCCGCAACAAGCAGGGTTCTCGTGGTGAGGCGATCGATTTGTACCGCCGCATCTCGGCACTTGCCCCCGATCGACCATTGCCTCACCTTTCTCTCGGAAACCTGCTGTGGCGACAAGGGAATTTGGTGGAGGCAGAGAAGGAGTTCAAGGCCGCTATCCAAGCGGATTCCCGTTTCGCTCGTGCTCATGAACGGCTCGGGTATCTCTATCTAACACAAGGACAATCGCAGCAAGCCTACGAGCGTTTCCAAGAGGCGGCTCGTATCGACGATGCAAGGACGGATGCGCGTCTCGGTTTGGCTCGCTACCATCGAGGCCTGAAGCAATTCGACGACGCCAGGGCGGAATATGCTCGCGCCGTCCAGATAGATCCGGAGAACGGGAAGGCCCTTGCAGAGTACGCGCATTTGGTGGCGCAGCTCGGGGAGCTCCCGGAAGCGGAAAAATTGTTGCGCTCTGGTCCCGAAGATCTCCAAGTTCACTACACTTTGAGCGCGATTCTTCGTGAAACAGAGAGGATACCGGAGGCCCTTGACGAATTGGACAAAGCAATCGCCCTTGATCCCAACTTCGCTCCGGCGTACCACGATCGTGGAGTCATTCTTTCTCGAGTCGGTAGGGGCGAAGATGCGATCCCCGCCTTCGAGTCCGCGCTCCAGCTACGAGAAGATCCCTCGACAAGAAACGCTTTAGGCACAACACTTTGCAGGCTCGACCGTTGTTCGGAGTCAATCCCTCACTTCGAGCAAGCCTTGAGAGCGGCTCCGAACAATCGCATGGTCATGGAGAATCTCGCCGAAGCCTATCGCCTTACTGGAAAAACCCAAGAAGCCGAGCAGATGATGCGCCGCGCCTCACGCCAGCCGGACTAGAGGATTGAATCCGCGTGCCTCCGCCACCCAGTCTGGCAAATTGTGGCACTGCAGAGACGGGTGAGATTTTCCGCGCGGTTGGCGGGGTTTTGCAGGGGTAGGTAGCTGTGCCTTCTATTTATTCATCCGCCAGCCCATGGGTCGGAAGTCAGCCCTGCGGCGCGAAATACCCTGGATTCTGCGCGGATTCCAAGGGCGTCTAAGCTGCTGATTTGTGGTCTATTTCTAAAGGGCCGAGTTTTGGCACAGGACGGGGACGGCGTCAGTCCGTCACGCCAAATCCCACGCGAAGTCTATCAACCGTATGCTGCCACTTCTTTGCCCTTGGTTTCGCGGCAGAGTGTTGGTTTGCAAAAAACCCTTTCTCGAGAACAGCCTCAGCAACCGGAACGGTCTTGATCCACTCGACCTTGACAAGATGCTCCATCTTCTCAGGATCATCGACATTGCTTTTCGCGATCGCGAGCGGCAGGTTCGTGATCGGCACAGACTTGCCGTGGTCGTCATCTATCAAGAACTCGGAGACCGGCACCGATTTCTCAAGTATTCGCCCGACGCCAACATAGCCTGTGCCGGGTATGTAGACCCAAATGCGAGCGCCTTCGTGCAACATCTCCAAGCTCTTCGTGTACCACCGACCACCGCCGGCTGAAATGAAGCCGTACCTTCGAGCCTCTTCCCAATTTCGATTTTGCTGGAATGCATCGAAGATGCTGGCGATGTCGTCATCTTCGAGCCCGCGCACCCCGTCCTGTGCCAAAACTCGGCCCAGTCGGCATCGACGAAAAAACCACGCCTCTCGAAATCAGGCTCAAACTCTAGGACGCGAACGGGTTACGCGGTGGCCGCCAACATTTGACAGCGAAAGCACCGGTGGCGTCGTCGTTTCGATCGGCGCGAAGCAGCCGCCGATCATGGCAGGTCTAAACCGCGCAATCAACACTGGATCGACTCTTTGCGGAGCACGACGGCGTCGTGTCCGAAAATGCGAACGGAGCCGAAATCTCTAATCCTAGAGGCGTTGTCGAAATTCGCGGGGACCAGCCGACGCGGCACTGGAGCTGCGATAGGCGACCCCGAGCAGAAGCTCTCCTCCAGAACATCCGTTCCGTCCAGCTGGCGCGCCCGAACTCCTATGCGGCGGCGCGGTGGTAGTAACTGAGCAAGCCGCCCAATCGCTTACGACATCGCACCTTCCCGTCGGGACTACCGACGCATTCTTCCGCTTCGATCAACACGTTCCCGAGCCCTTGATGGTTGCGCTCTCCATGATACTGAGCCATCCCCACAACGAGCTCGCTAATCTCCGCCATGACCCGGGGCCGTCCGAGTTGTTTCCGCCGCTCGCTGTAGTCCCTGTCCCTTCCATAAACTCGAGCTGTATGAGATTGGCGAACTGGGCGTTCGAGTATTTGGACCAGCGGGGGCGCGCAACCCGGTCTCTTCCGCGCCTGTACCACTGCCCGCAGCCGCGTAGCAACATATCTGGACTCCTCTAGTCAAGCCCCTTTCTTTCTAGTCACGCCCCTTTCTTAATAAATCTTCCATCGAAGCTGCGCATCCATCGCGTCGTGACGAGTGGGTCAGACTGCAAACGTATCTTCGGCCTCAGTGAGGAGCGTCTTGGGTGCTCCGGGCCATGATGGAAAATCCGCGCGCGAGGAGCCAATCACTTTGAACGACCTCTTAGGGCCAGTGTTGCTATTGGCTTGACCCCGCGCCGGTCCGACCGGTACGCCATCAGTTGGATGGGTATCGTCGCAGCCTCTTTTGGAAGGGAAAAAGGAAAACACGAAAGTGGAGCCTCTAAATCTAAGCGGCCACCGGCGACTGGAATTCACTCTCGCGGGTGGAGACGGCCCAGACGATCCGGGCGAGTTTGTTGGCGACAGCAATCACGGCCTTGTTGTGTCCCCGCGAGCGGTGGACCTTCCGAGCCCAGGCGCGGAGCTTGTCGGGCGGGCTCTTGCTGACGTTCGCCGCGCGGAGCACGGCGCGCCCGCCCTGGGTGAGGAGCATACGGAGGTAGGAGTCGCCACGCTTGGTGATGCGTCCGAGGCGGCGAATGTCGCCACTGGAGTTTTCCTTGGGAACTAGGCCGAGGTAGCTCGAGAAGCGGCGCCCCGATGGGAAGCGGCGAAGATCGCCGACGAAGCCCACGATGGCGGTCGCGGCCAGAAGTCCGATGCCGGGAATGGCGAGAAGTCGTTGGACTTCAGGAAGCTGCTTGGTGAGCGCCTTGAGCTCGTGCTCGATGCTAGCGCACTTGTCCTTGAGTTCTCGAATCTCGGAGCAGGCATCACGGAGATGCGAACGGAGCACGTCGGGCAAATCAGAATCAGCGTCTTCGACGAGTTCGAAGAGGGCGGGCACGACGAAGTGAGCGCCCTTTGGGATGATGAATCCGAGTTCGCGCAGGAGCCCGCGTACGGCATTGATGCGTGCGGTCCGTGTGGAGAGCCATCCTGAGCGCAGGCGATGGAGCGCAGCGAGGGTGTGCTGGTGCACGGACTTGATGGGTACGGGAAGAAGCTCCTCGTTCCTGTAGGCCTCGAGCAACGCCTTCGTGTCGGCGCGGTCGTTCTTGCTCCCGCGTCGATACGGCCTCACGAGGTGAGGTGGGAGCAGGACGACGTCGTGTCCCAACCTTCGGAACGTCCTTGCCCAGAAGTGAGCCGAGCCGCAGGCTTCGAGAAGCACGGTGGCAGCGCTCTGTTTGGCAAAGAACGACACCAATTTGGGTCGACTCACACGGAGTTGCTTGGACACCTTCCCCGCTTCTCCCGAGATGGCAATCTCGAAGACGTTCTTTGCAAGATCCACAGCGATTGTCGTATCTTTCATTCGGACTCCTCCTTTTCGATGCGTATTCGACTGACTTTGGCACATCGATGCCGTCTATGTCAGTGGAGGAGTCCATTCCATCACTTGATGGCGGAAGCACCCTGCAAGTTCCTGCATTATATCTCCAGGACCGATTCCCATAAGCCCTGTGCTTCCAATACGTTCACGAAGGCGGCCCGCGTGATGGGAAGCGGCGTCATGCAGTGTTGGGGATTTTAGGCGGAAACAGTCTAATTTGTAGTTAGGCGTGGTATTCCTTCTCCCGTGAAACCTAAATTTCGATATCAGAACTTCATCGATCAACAGCGTGCCGGTTCCATTCATGGAATCTTCGTTGATGACACGGGATCCCCAGGCCTGCGGAACACGCCCCCGCATCTTCGCGCTAGTCGAAAGTCATGGGTCGCCGTCGTGGTTCCAAAGGAGCACATTGGCGAGGTGTGGAGGCAGTTTCCGGCAGCCCTTTCGGAGCTTAGAAAAACTACCGGAGCATCCGAGTTTCACTTCACTTGTCGTCGAGCGGTGGGCGTGGGCGCTCTTTCTTCAGCGCCGTCACTTGCTGCCGCAAAGCGACGTTCTCCAACACCAGGTCGGCGCGGTGCCGACACATCGCCCGAATGGCACGGACGCCAAGTGAGACGAGGAAGACAACAACGTTGAGCATAGCGGCGGAGTTTCGCCGTCTTCGGCCCGGAATTCAAGCGGAGCGTAAGTCCTTGATTTCGTGGGCGGAGCAGTTTTGACGATGCACAGCCAAGAGAACGTCGACCTTGGACAGTTCGTGACCGTCGGAAGTCCCTTGGCAACCATCTACGCTATCGACAAAGCGGAGATTCGGCTTCCCTTACCCGATACCGAATTGGCCTATCTGGATCTGCCGCTCGTCTATCGGGGGGAAAGCCGCGCACAGGCCGGCCCGGAGGTGAGGCTTCGCGCCGATTTCGCGGGCAAAGAGTTCGAATGGAAAGGCCGCATTGTGCGTACCGAAGGGGAGATCGACCGCACCAGCCGAATGGTGCACGCGGTCGTGGAAATCGAAAACCCATACGGCCGTGCCGAACAAAGCGAGCGCCCACCGCTGGCAGTGGGAATGTTCGTGGAGGCGGAGATACAGGGAATTGTTGCCGAAAACGTTGCGGTCCTACCCCGCGCCGCTTTAAGGAGCGATGGAAACGTTCTGATCGTCGACTCTTCGAATCGACTCCGGTTTCGCGAGGTCGACGTGTTTCGCCAAACACATCAAGAGCTAGTTGTCCGGGACGGGCTCGAGGACGGAGAAAGGGTCTTGCTCTCCCCGCTGGGAGCGGTCACCGACGGCATGGAGGTGCGCATCCAGCCCGAAGGCGGACGACCGGAAACGCCTTTCAACGGTGAGAGGGCACCATGAATCGAACCGTCGAATGGTTTGCCAGCAACGGCGTCGCCGCGAACTTGATGATGATCTTGATCGTGTTGGGTGGATTCCTCACCATTTTCAACCTCAAGCAAGAAGTGATGCCCGAGTTTTCTCTCGACTTGATCACCGTCTCCGTCGAGTACCTCGGAGCTGCGCCCGAAGAAGTCGAAGAAGCAGTCTGCACGCGCATCGAAGAGGCGATCCAAGGACTCGATGGCATCAAGCGAATCACCTCGACCGCCAACGAGGGCTCGGGTAAAGTCGTCATCGAGCTCGAGCTCGGTGCCGATACGCGCAAAGTCGTGGATGACGTCAAATCGAGAGTCGACGCCATCATTACCTTCCCCGAGCAGACCGAAAAGCCGGTGATCCAGGAGATCACTACCCGCCGGCCGGTCATCGACATTGCGCTGTGGGGCGATGCCGACGAATCGACGCTCAAATTCCTAGCCGAGCAGGTAAGGGACGAGCTCACCGCGATTCCCGGAATCAGCCAAGTCGAGTTCGTCAACTCGCGTCCCTACGAGATCTCGATCGAAGTCTCGGAGCGCGATTTGCGGCGGCACGGGCTGACATTCAGCCAGGTGGCGGACGCGGTGAGACGCTCTTCTCTCGATTTGCCCGGCGGCTCGGTCAAAACCAGCGGAGGAGAAATTCTGCTGCGTGCCAAGGGGCAGGCGTACCGCCAACGGGAGTTCGAAGATCTCGTTCTCATCACCCATCCTGACGGCACTCATCTACGTCTGGGTGATGTCGCCCGGGTGAACGACGGTTTCGCCGAAACCGATCAATCCTCCTTCTTCGACGACCAACCGACGATGATCATCCGTACCTATCGCACCGGTGAACAAGGCGCACTGGACATCGCCGACAAAGTGAATACCTACGTCACCGACGCGCAACGCAACATGCCCGCCGGAATCACTCTTACAACGTGGGGCGACACCTCGAAGACGCTTCGCGACCGTCTCGACTTAATGCTTCGGAACGGACGCCTGGGTTTCGTCCTGGTGTTCTTTACCCTCGCTCTTTTCCTGCGATTTCGCTTGGCATTCTGGGTGAGCCTCGGAATTCCCATCTCCTTCTTGGGCGCCATCTGGTTGATGCCGACCTTCGACGTCTCGATCAACATGATCTCCGCCTTCGCTTTCATTGTCGTTTTGGGGATCGTTGTCGATGACGCGATCGTGGTCGGCGAGAGCATCTACACCCATCAGCAGGCCTCTCATCAGGGTCTCGAAGGCGCGATCGAAGGTACGAAGGCCGTCATGACGCCGGTCATCTTCGCGGTGCTGACCTCGATAGCCGCGTTCATGCCCCTGCTCATGGTTCCCGGAACAATGGGTAAGATTATGCGGACCATCCCCCTCATCGTCATTCCCTGTCTTCTGTTTTCGCTGGTCGAATCGTTGTGGATCCTTCCGCATCACCTCTCACGACTGAGCAAGAGGAACCACGTGGATCCACCCCGCGCCGGGCTTTGGCGACGATTGCACGCACGCTTCTCGGAAGGTTTGGAGCGTCAGATCGACACCTTTTACCGGCCGTTCCTTGAGTGCGCCCTTCACTGGCGCTACCTCACATTGGCCACCGGCGTTTCCACCTTGATCCTCACATTGGGGTTGGTGGGTGGAGGCTGGATAACGTTCATTTATTTTCCCGAGATCGAGGCCGACTTCATCACCGCGAGCCTCACCATGCCACAAGGCACGCCCGTTGCGACGACGGCGGAAGGCGTTGAGCGGCTTCGACAATCCGCTGCGACGCTTCGCAAACAGCTCGAGGACGAGTTCGGGACCGACCTCTATCGCCATTCATACGCAGCGGTGGGCGATCAACCCTTTCGGACGTCGCAGAACACCATGGGACCGAGCGCGGGACGGCAGGTCAATTACTCGGGCTCTCACCTTGGCGAATTCACCATCGAGCTCGTCCCCTCCGAAGACCGGGACATCAGTAGCTCCACCCTCGCGGAGCGGTGTCGAGATCTCATCGGCCCCATCCCCGACGCGGTTGAGATGTCCTTCAACGCCACCCTCTTTTCTCCGGGAGAGGACATCAACATCGAGCTAACCGGTTCGGATCTGGATGAGCTCCGGGCGGCCGCGACTGAGCTCAAGCTGCGCCTCGCCGAGTATGCCGGCGTTTACGAGATCGCGGATTCCTTCCGCGAAGGAAAGCGGGAGATCAAGCTGCAGATCCAACCGCGCGCGGAGGTACTCGGCCTGACCCTCGCCGATCTGGCGCGGCAGGTGCGGCAAGCATTTTACGGCGAGGAGGCGCAACGAATTCAGCGAGGGCGCGATGATGTCCGCGTCATGGTTCGCTATCCGCAAGAGGAGCGCCGATCGTTGGGCGACCTGGAGAATCTACGTATTCGTACCTCGAGTGGTCAAGAAGTGCCCTTCGATCAGGTGGCCGAGGTTTCCCCGGGACGGGGCTACGCATCCATCCAGCGCGTGAATCGGCGCCGGTCGGTGAACGTCACCGCGGATGTGAACTCCTTGCAAGTGACCCCGGGAGATATCATCGCCGATCTGGAGGCCACCATACTCCCCGATATCGTCGCGGACCACCCGAGTGTCTTCTATTCCCTCGAGGGCGCACAGGCCGAGCAGCGAGAATCTCTGGCTGGACTGCAACGAGGCTTTGCCATCGCGCTGGTGTTGATTTACGCATTGCTGGCGATACCCTTGCAGTCTTACTCACAGCCTCTCATTATCATGGCCGCCATCCCCTTTGGCATTGTTGGCGCCGCCTGGGGACATTTCCTGCTTGGATTGAACCTCACCATCTTCTCCATGTTCGGTATCGTCGCCTTGGCCGGGGTGGTCGTGAACGACAATTTGATCATGGTGCATTTCATCAACCGCTACCGTAAGACCAAGGACGACCTTGCGGCAGCGATCCGTCAAGCCGGCGTGGTGCGCTTTCGCCCCATCCTCTTGACTTCGCTCACAACGTTTGCGGGACTGCTGCCCCTCATGCTCGAAAGAAGCATGCAGGCAACGTTCTTGATACCCATGGCGGTATCGCTGGCGTTCGGCGTCCTGTGCCAAAACTCGGCCCTTTAGAAATAGACCACAAATCATCAGCATAGACGCCCTTGGAATCCGCGCAGAATCCAGGGTATTTCGCGCCGCAGGGCTGACTTCCGACCCATGGGCTAGCGGATGAATAAATAGAAGGTACAACCCCTCTATCACCACTATCCGCCCTATGCTTCCCGTCATCACTCCATTTCGGGCCGTTTCCCAACCCTGATCCCGTCCAGCAGGACAAGCGATGTTCCTATTGACAGCTCCAATAATATACTCTATATTTAAGAGTACCATCGGAATGAGAGTACATCATCGACGCAGAAATGGAGGAACACATGACCGACACAAAGGAACTCAAGGAAGACATCGCCTACATCCGCGCGGCGGCGGACCGATCGAACACCAATCTTTGTCCCGTCCATATATCTGCTGTGGGCGGTAATAGCACTCTGCGGCTTCGCGCTGGTGGATTTCGTCGACGACTACCGATGGATCGGTAGGTATTTGGGTCGTCTCGGCGCCAGCCGGTTTCTGCCTCTCCGTGTGGCTCGGCATGCGGGCAAGTCACCACGCCGGGCAGGCCGATCGTCAGGAGGGCATTCGCTGGAGCCTTCACTGGCTGGCGTTCATGGTGGCTGGTCTGCTCGGTGGGGCGCTCGTCGCAGCGGGACACTTGAAGTGGTCCGGATTCAATTCGCTTTGGGTCCTGCTCCTGAGCTTGACGTACTTCCAAGCGGGTGTGCATCTGGAACGCCGGCTCTTGCCGATTGGCTTGGTGCTCGGCGTCTGTTACCTGATCACGCTCTTCTTGCCTGGGTACGTGTGGACCACCGCCGGTGTCATCGTCGCCGTCGCGCTCACAGTGCAGGCATTTCTTGAAGCACGGAAGCACGATGCCACGAACTGACCCGGACATTCCAGGTCTCGACGAGTTGGAGTCGCTCAACGGACTCCTCGAACACCGGGTGCGGCTCGCGATCTGTGTCCTGCTCTCAAAGCACGACGCGATGTCGTTCAGTCGCCTGAAGCAGGTGCTCGAAGAGAAGGACGGCAGTCTCGGCACGCACCTTCGCAAGCTCGAGGACGCCGGCTACCTGTCGATCGAGAAGACCCATCGCGACCGGCGACCGGTGACTTGGTATCATCTGACCACCAACGGCCGAACCCGACTGAAGCAGCATGTCGCGAACCTGATGCGGCTGATCGAGCGGGCCCGTTGAGTCCCTGCTGCGAGCGGAGAGGCCTGTCATCTATGACCCGTATGGTGCAAATAGTACGTCGAGCTCGACGTCGGCCCGTGGAGGGTCGATGACCGGATCTGCGCGAACGCGAGGATTCAATGGGCCGTCAGCCGAGGTCAATGCCACGACGATACGAAACCCACGGGGCGGCTCGGACGGCACTCGAACGTATCTGCTCAGGCAAGCCGCACGATAGTAATAACGAAGTAGGCCGCCGAGTCGCTTGCGGCACTCGACGCTGGGCCCATCCGCGTCCTGGGGAAAATCGTCTAGCAAACGGTTGCCGAAACCCTGGTGATTCCTCTCACGCAGATAATGGAGACGATATTCGCGGAGAGCGCGTTCCAACGCATTCCGGCCAAACAAGACCGTCCTGTTTAGGCACTCCTCTTTGACCGAGCGCACGAAGCGCTCCGCGTGAGGATTGCAGTTCGGAGATTTTGTCGGAATCGGGACAATGTCCACGTCGTTTTCCTTCAGGACTTCTCGAAACTCCGTTGTGTATTTCGAATCTCGGTCGATGATGAGGTGCGAGTAGCCTCGGAGAAAGCTGTCGTCGAACGCGGCAAGGTCGAGCGCTACTTGTTTCATGAAGACTCGGTCCGAGTTTGGTGTGGGTATCGAGATATGGACCCGGCGGGTCTTCAGCTGAATCGCGAAGAAGACGTAGAACGTAACCAGACCCGTGGGAGTTCAGATTTCGGTGGTGAAGGAATCGGCGGCGGCAAGGGTGTCCCCGTGACTCCGAAGAAACTGCGCCCATGTCGTCCTTCGCCGGCGAAGCGGTGCCGGTTCGATACCGTGCTCCTTCAAGAGCCGCTTCACCATGTTCGGCGCGATCTTGTGGCCGAGGTTGGCCATAGCTCCTTGGATTCGGTCGTAGCCCCAAGACGGGCTCGACTTGGCCATGCGCACGACCAACTCCTCGATTTCCGACGAGATAGGCGGACGCCCCGCTTGACGACAAGGGTACGTCCATTTCCTCGCGATGAGCTCACGATGCCATCGGCTGCTCGTCGCTCAAGCGTAACCGCTGACCGAGTTGCGCCTTCAAAACACGGTTCTCCTCCTGCAGATACTCAAGGATCTTCTGCTGCTCCTGGTTCAGCCAACCGGCCAGGAGCGAGACCAGGAAGATTTGTGGCGAGACCAATGTGCTCATCGCAAGCATCGTAGCGGAAGTCACTTACCGCTGCGGAAGATGACCGGCTGAGTTTTTGCACCATACGGGTGCCGACAGACCGGAGACTAATTAAGTTCGGTGCGCGCGGATGAATAAATAGAAGGCACAGCTAACGGGCGAGGGAGATGTTGGCGAACGGGTTGCTACCCTTGGGCGTTGTTTCGCCGGCGGGGTGATACACCACTACCACCTATCGACGGGCCACATGGCCCAGATTCCACGCTCGGATGTTCGCCCCGAGACGCTGGCCGCGTTGAGGCCCATCGTCAAGGCAGCCACCAGCGGCCAGGCGATGCCGTTGCCCGGATTCACCGAATACTTTCTAAGCATCAGGAACACCTGGACCGGCGCGGTGGGCTGGCTCATTGAGGGAACCGAGCGCCGAGTCATGGTTCGTTGCGTGACGGCCTGGACGGTCGGGGGCGCAGCGAAGGGCGTGCGCTGGTTGGCGGCGGAGCTACCGGCGGAGCTGGACTTGCCCTGTTGTCTGGTCAGGCTTGGAGTACCACTGCTTGAGGACCCCGCCGCGGCAAGTTTGCTTGATGATGCTGAGCGGTGCATTGGCTGGGCGTTGCTACCCACCGCGCCCTAGCCTTTTTACCAGCATTGTCAAGTTGAGGCTGACGGCCGTTTCTGATGCCCGGCATGGTGGGTTCACCACGGGCTTGAGCCCAGTATCTTGGGGGTCGGTCTGCTAGCTTTTTCATCAACTTGACAGTTGTGATCCGCAAAAAAGAAGATCGCGTATTGACGGGCAGACGGGGATGTCCCGACCGCTGTTGAATTTGGTCGGGTAGCGACGGCACCTGTGAATACTCTTAGGCAGCAAACTCATCGCTGTCAAGAGATTTCTGTTTGCTTCTAAGCGCGTGAACGAGAGCGCCCATATGGCGATAGCCTTTGATACGCTGGAACTTTTTCTGCGCGGTGACGACGCCAAGAGCGGTCCATCGGCGAACCATGGAAGGTGTGCCTCCTATTTATTCATCCGCGTGCAACCAGGATGCTTTGGTCGTCTTCATGTAGGACGTTTTAAGAGCCGGCGTCGGCTCTACTCAGGGGTAGAGGTGTAAGCTGGTGCGAAGTCCGGCAGCCGTTCCGAGCGGATCGGCTCAAGCAGCGCGTCGAGTGCAATAATGATGGAGACCACCCACCTTTGGAATGGCACTTACTTTGCCCATCGTCGGCGACTCTACGCGGCGAGGCTCGCGCGCGTCCTTCTCAAGCGACAAATGAGTCCGGCACGAATGATGGTGCTTCCGCCATTAAGTGTTGGTGAGATGACGCTAAGACTTTACACTGCATTAAATTACAGCCAAAATAGCGCTCACGACCTTCGCCGCGCGCTAAATGGAGCGTAAGCACTTTTTTTGCAAAGGGATACGTACACATCACCAACAGCAAACAGCGCAAGCACCGTTCACGGCTGTGCTCCGCAAAAAGTCTATCCAGTGTTGATTGCGCATTTTAGACCTGCCGTTCGTGTTTTCGGACACAACGGGTTTGTTCTATGCTATGGGGGTGATTTAGAACTCAGGAGGGGAGTCATGGGTCGCTTAGTAAAGCTGGTCGTTTTGGTGGCAGGAATGGGGGGCTTGGCGGGATGCGGTGAAGAAGATCCAGGCTCCTCGCAAGGGGTAGCGGTGGACCTCGTCGTCCATAACGCCAAGATCCTTACCGTGGACGAAGCCTTTTCCATAGCCGAAGCGGCGGCTATCAAGGACGGTAAGTTCGTCGTGGTCGGAGCCGATAGCGACGTACGCGCGATGGCCGGCGCGAATACCAAGCAAGTCGATCTAGGTGGCAAGACGGTCCTCCCCGGGTTCCACGATACGCACACCCATGCGGTCACCATGGGGCTCAACCTCCCCGCCTCGATGGATCTGACTTCGGTTACCTCCATCGCCGACATTCAAGAAGTGGTCGCCAAGGCGGTGACGGAGTCCGAGTCCGGCGAGTGGCTTTTCAGCGAGGGTGGTTGGTGGCAGTTCATGCTCTCGGACAGGCGCCTACCGAACCGCCATGATCTCGATCCTGTGTCTCCTGACAACCCAGTAGTCCTTAGAGGGGGGCACTACAATATCGCTAATAGCCTGGCTCTCGAACGCCTCAACTATACGAAGGACACACCCGATCCTCCCGGCGGTGAGATCTGGAAGGACGAGAAAGGCAATCCTACCGGGTTCCTTCTCAAAGCGGCCCACCATCCGACACGCCAATACGTTCCCAAGCTAACTCAAGAGCAGCGGCTCGACGGGATCCGGCAGGCCATCAGCCGAGTCAACAGTTGGGGCATGACGAGCTTCAGGGAGGCAGGCGGTACGAAGGAACAAGTCGCGATGCTCCGGGAAATCTATGACCGAGGCGAGCTCACCGCCCGCGTGGATTGGTGTTACAACGTCGACCCCAACACCCCGGAAGCAGAGCTGGACACGGTTTTCGAAGCCCTGGGTTCTCCGGACGAGACATGGGGTGAGGGCATGTTTCGTGCCGACGGATTGGCCGAGCTGATGCTCGACGGGGCGGAAGAGTCGGCATTTTTACGCGGTGCGTACAAGGGGCGTCCCGACTACCACGGTGTGTCGGTCGTGCCGCAAGAGCAGTTCAATGCATTCGCGGCCGCTGCGGCTCGCCATGGCTGGCGTCCCGGTCCTCATGCGGTAGGCGACGCGGCTATCGATCTCGCATTGAACGCTTTCGAACATGCGAATGCCCAGAGCTCGATCGTAGGGAAACGTTGGATGCTCGATCACGCGATCTTGTTGCAGCCCGACCAGTACGAGCGAATCAAGGGGCTGGAGCTCATCGTGAACGCGCAACCAAGGCACATCTACATCATCGGAGACAAATTCATTGAGTTCTGGGGAAAGCCGCTGGCCGAAATGACCTATCGGTTCAGGGACTGGATCGACAACGGGGTGATGATGACCTTGGGGGCCGACAAGGCCATTTCCGTTCGCTCGGCTCCGCTGATGCAGATCGAGATCGCGGTGATCCGCGAGATGGGTGGTGGCGGGATACTGGCAGCTCATCAAGCGATCTCCCGAGAAGAGGCCATCCGCGCGATAACACAACATTCTGCCTACACCAGCTTCGAAGAAGACAAAAAGGGCTCGATCGAGGCGGGCAAGTACGCGGACTTCGTGGTGCTGGGCCAGGACATACTCACCGTTCCAGCAGAAGACATCAACGAGATCGAGGTCGTGGCCACCGTGCTCGGCGGCGAGTTAGTTTACGGATCCTTGTCGCCTTAGCGTCTATCTCAATGGCGGGGATGGTTGCACGCTCGTCCCTTGCCGATGGATGTCGAGGACGAACGTCTCGGCGTCTTCTTGTTGCCTGCGAACGTGCGAATTCCGTCGTGTCCAACAACACAAACGAATTTGTATTTTTGGACACGACGCGGATGGCTCCAGACTGCACCCTCCGCCACCCCGTCCTGTGCCAAAACTCGGACCTTTTGAAATAGACCATAAATCAGCAGCTCAGTGTACTGCTGAACGTTGACTTGAACCCCATCGCTATTCTGGCCATGACGCTGACCGTCGTCGTGTCCAACGTCGCCGTTCAGTACCCCATCAACGACTGGCTCACCTGGGGTGCCTTCACGTACCCTTTCGCTTTCCTGGTCACCGACCTCACCAACCGGGCTCTCGGTGCAGAGCCCGCCCGACGTATAGTCTACGTGGGATTTGCGCTGGCGGTCGGACTCTCCGCCATCATCGCTACGCCCCGGATCGCCACGGCCTCTGGTACGGCCTTCCTTATGGGGCAGCTCGCAGACGTTGCCATCTTCGACCGCCTTCGACGGGTAAGCTGGTGGCGGGCGCCTCTGATCTCGTCGGCGCTCGCCTCGGCACTCGACACCGTGATCTTCTTCAGCGTCGCCTTCGCCGCGACGGGAACACCGTGGGTGAGCTGGGCGATGGGCGATTACGGCGTCAAACTCCTGGCGGCGGGGTGTCTGCTCGTCCCGTTTCGCCTTGTGATGGCAAGGCTTCCGTTGTGGGGGGAAACCTAGCGTTTGGTGCGACGCGGTGCTTGCGCTGTTTGCTGTTGGTGATGTGCACACATGCCTTTGCAAGAGAGGGAAGTCCTCTCACAACCGGAGCGGCTTATAAATCGTCTTGGGCGGACGGGTCGCCACCGTGCAGATGACCACCTAGTCGAGAGAAAATATCGAAGCGTGTTCCTGAAGTTGTGTTTCCACGCTACGCCGGTCGAGTCCACCTAGGGGCTACCGTCGCTGGCGACAATCTCAAGGGTGCTTCCGCCATTAAGTGTTGGTGAGATGACACTAAGACCCTACGGTGCATTAAATTACAGCCAAAATAGCGTTCGTGACCTTCGCTGCGTGCTAAATGGAGCGTAAGTGCCTCTTTTGAAAAGGGATGCATATACATCACCAACAGTAAACAGCGCAAGCACCATCATGGCTGCGACTCCCTGGATTGCGAATCGCCATCGTCGACCTCTGGTTCAGCAGCCTCCGGCTCAGCAACCTCTGGTTCAGCAGCCCCTGGCTCAGCAGCCTCCGGTTCAGCAGCCTCTGGCTCAGCAGCCTCTGGCTCAGCAGCCTCCGGTTCAGCAGGAGCGGAGCGTTCCTCGTTGACCGTCATTTGGATCGACCCCTTGAAGATGGCTCCTTCGGCAACCGCGATGCGTGCGGCGCGGAGATTTCCGAACACCTTTCCGGTGCGGGTGAGCTCAACTTTGTCGCTTGCCGTGCAGTCGCCCTCTAGCTTGCCACGTATCGAGACGTTGGCCGCCTCGACCTTCGCTTTCACTCGACCAGCTTCTCCGATTACAACCATTCCGCTGCTCTTGATCTTGCCTTCCACCCGCCCTTCGATCTGGAGCACCTCGCTGGTGTTCAACTCACCGCTGATGATCGTTTTCGCCCCGATCAACGTTTGCGGCGCGACCGATGGTGATTCGTTCTGGGCCGGAACACCGCGGGGACCGGTCACGACGTTGAGTTTTTGCGGTTCCGATTTTCCAAACAATCCCACCGTTACCTCCTGGAGTGGCTCACACTGCAGCGTTCAAGAAGGGTTAGATCGCCGCGGCGATGAAGGTCGTCCTCTTCTCTCATACCTCATCATAAGGATGCTTCCGCCATCAAGTGTTGCTACGCCGCGTTTGAATGCTAATATCAGTTGGCCTGCCTGTGTCGGCGAACGCCATAAATTAAGGATGTCGGCGTGCACACGAAGATGTCCCTGAACGTCAGGCACCGCGTGGTCAGCCCAGCCGGTATCGCCGAAAGAACTTGCATCTATCCAAATCAGGCCCAAACTCTAGCACGCGAGCGGGTTACGCGGCAGCCACCAACACTTGATTGCGGAAGCACCTCTGGAATAGCAAAAGCTGGACCCGCTCGAGTTGGATGCCGCCCGGACTCGGAGTAGCTGCAACCCAACGCCCACGTCAACTACTGCCACGACACTTCCCAGTTGTAGAAGTAGTTGTACTCGATCAATACATCGCCGGTCGCCGAGTTGATGCTCACGACCCCTGGCACGGTGTAAGGAAACACTACCCCGGAAGAATTCCAGGACAACCCAGGTGGGGAGAGCGATGTTCCAGTAAGGCTAATCTCATAATCCCCCGGTGGAAGCGTCATCCCAACCGATACGCGCTGGTCGCCGGGGGTCGTGATCGCGGCTGAACTCGACCCGATCGGATTGCCATCGGCATCTGATATCTGAACGACCAGGGTTCCGGTCCCTTCCGGATACACCCTCACGCTCCGAAGCGTCATCGTTCTGAGCACCGTGAATTTCAGGCCGAAGGAATAGGAGGTTTGCGAGTCGCCGGAGGTTTGCATGTCGCCGATGGTGTTATCGACCGGTCCGACGAAGGCGGTCTGAACGCCGGAAGTCTGAACGCCGGAAGGCGGCGGCCGTACGTCTACCTCACGATTGCGGGCACATTGACCGCGCAGACCGTCCACGATGACCTGGACACGGACCGTGAAAGTCGTTGGTTCTGTCAATCCCTCGTAGACATGCTCCAGCACGTTTTCGAAGATCTCTTCCCCGCTTTCGATCCGAACGTCGCGGGAGACATCGCGGCGACCCAGATAGTCCCACCAGATCTGCAGACGCTTCTCACCCTCGGGAATACCCCGGAAAAACACATAGAGCCCGACTTTGTTGTGCTCCACATATCCGGGCCGACTGAAGCGGGCACGAACCATCTCGACGTTCGTGCAGCTAAACTCTGCCGCCGGGGTCGACTCAGGGGCCTCGTTCCCTTCAGGGACCTCGTCCTCTTGATCGACATTGGGAGGTAGCGAACTCACGGCAGTGGGATTCGAATCACGGGCGCATGCCGCCACAAGGAGTAGCGCAACGATGGGGACACCCCAGGTCCAAACTGTTCTTACTCTCATCACGATGGCTGCCTCCTTTTATACTCTTGGTGGGGGCGCGCCGGTTCTTTGCTAGGAGAGCCTGTGCCGATCACGTAGACCCCGTCCTGTGCCAAAACTCGGCCCTTTTGAAATAGACCACAAATCAGCAGCTTAGACGCCGTTGGAATCCGCGCAGAATCCAGGGTATTTCGCGCCGCAGGGCTGACTTCCGACTCATGGGCTGGCGGATGAATAAATAGAAGGCACACTCTACTGCAAGTGAGTTACCGCTTCTGACCGATGACGTAGGCAATCCAGGCCTCCTCGTCGCCGCCACGCTCGACTCTCCTGAATACCCCGTTGCCTTCCCCGGTATTGCGGTCGGTGCCTTCCCAGAGCACGTGGATGTCCGAAAACCCCGCCTCGTCCATGAGCTCACGGAGCTCCGGGAGAGTCCAGAGCCGCAAATCGTAGATGAAGGCGTTCTTCATGCGGGTCCCGTCCCGAAACTCGAAGTGAATCTTGCAGAGGATATGGTGTGTCACGGGATCGAAGTCGGCCTGATCCCAGACGTAGGTAAACCCCTTGAATCGTTTCCGCTCCTTCATCAGGAACTGAGCCCGACCGCCGCCCCAGGCTTCGAGTACGAAGAGGCCGCCGGGCAAGAGCGCGCGATGAGCGTTGTTGATGTAGACGCCCATATCCTTGCGGGTCTTGAAGACGGAATAGCTGAAGTTGAGTCCCGCGATCAACTCCGCTTGGGGGTCTCTGACCCCACGCACGTCTCCCCGAACGAGTTGCACCCGATCTCGTTGATGCGCTCCAAGAGCACTCACGTTGTGGTCGCGCGCCCACTTCAAGGTCGCCTCGTCGAGATCCACACCCAGAGCGAAGTTGTTGCGACTCTGCTTCACGAACTCGCACGAGAGAATCGCGGTCCCGCAGAAATCCTCGCGAAATATCCGGAGGCTTGAGCCGGTGTACTTCTTGAAGTATCTGGAGAAGAACTTCGCGTCCTCCTCTGGAGTTTGGACGCTCTCCTGATAGAGAATGTGTTTGTCGGTCTTTTTGGAGGTCAGCTTGGGTTTCTTCGGCTTGGGCACGGACGTTTCCTCTGCTTTGGTGCATGGACGCGAGGAGCATAGTGTGTCAGCGTGAATGATCTTTCCATCGCGCAACTTGCCGTTTCGCACTTCCCCACCTTGATATTTTATGGTCTAGCGGACGATCTTCGTTTCTCTGATCGAGTTCCCCTTGTAGTGGTCCCGGTTTCCCGGACAGTGAATTGACGATCACGACCGGCGGTGCTTCCGCCATCAAGTGTTGGTGGCCGCCGCGTAACCCGTTCGCCGTGCTAGAGTTTGAACCAGAATTCTGAAGACACAGTTCTCTCATCGTCAGGGCCGAGCCGAAGTGAAGAATAGCAGATGTCTCAATCCCGTCCTGTGCCAAAACTCGGCCCTTTTGAAATAGGCCATAAATCAGAAACTTAGTGTCTGTGTTTGCGACCGGGCCAAGGGCCGTGGGCTTCACAATCGTCTTGGGCGGGCGGGTCGTCACCATGCAGATGACCACCTAGTCGAGAGCGAATATCCAAGCGTGTTCCTGAAGCTGTTTCCACGCTACGCCGGTCGAGCCCGCCGAGGGGCTACCGTCGCCGGCGACCATCTACGTGGCACGGCAGTAGTAGTTGAGAATGCCCCCAAGTCGCTCTCGCGACACGATGGGGCCAGCGTCATTCGCGCTTGCCGGCAGAGGTGTGATGAGCTCGTTGCCGAGACCTTGATGGTTCCGTTCTGTGTGATAGTGCACTACGTATTCGGTTACCTGTCCCTTCCATAAACTCGAGCTGTATGAGATTGGCGAACTTCCTGCAACCGGAATGCTTTGGTCGTCTTCATGTAGGACGTTTTAAGAGCCGGCGTCGGCTCTACTCAGGGGTAGAGGTGTAAGCTGGTGCGAAGTCCGGCAGCCGTTCCGAGCGGGTCGGCTCAAGCAGCGCGTCGAGTGTAATGATGATGGAGACCACCGACCTTTGGAATGGCTCTCACTTTGCCCATCGCCGGTGACTCTACCGGTGCTTCCGCTATTAAGTGTTGGTGAGATGACGCTAAGACTTTACGCTGCATTAAATTACAGCCAAAATAGCGCTCACGACCTTCGCCGTGCGCTAAATGGAGCGTAAGCGCTTTTTTTGCAAAGGGATACGTACACATTACCAACAGCAAACAGCGCAAGCACCCTCACAGGCTATGCCGTCGTTCTCTCGGTCGATTGCGCGCGATGGAGACGCATATCGCGGTCCTCCACCTAGTAGCGTACAGCGGCGAAGAATGGAACTCGGGTGCTTCCGCAGTCAAATGTTGGCGCCTGCCGTGTATCCCGTCCTGTGCCAAAACTCGGCCCTTTTGAAATAGCCCACAAAATCAGCAGCTTAGACGCCCTTGGAATCCGCGCAAAATCCAGGGTATTTCGCGCCCTCTCCGTCTGGCAGTATCCTGACCATGCCTAAACGCAAAGACCCCACTACCCGCCGTTCGGGGTGCTTGCGCTGTTTACTGTTGGTGATGTGCACGCATCCCGTTGCAAAAGAGGCGTTTACGCTCCATTTAATGCGCGGCGAAGGTCACGAGCGCTATTTTGACTGGTAATTAAATGCAGCGTAACGTCTTAGCATCATCTCACCAACACTTAATGGCGGAAGCACCTAGAAAAAGAGTATCATTTAAAATAACTTGTGGAAGTGATACGCTCCCCCGGATGGTGGTGGGCGGCCCCAAACGGTGTTTTCGGGTTACTGGGTTGGCGCTTCCAATCAAGTTAAGCAGAATCGGGCTGACCGACCCAAATATGCCGGGTTTACGACAGAATGCGAGCCCATCATCTTGGAAGTTGATCCGTGGAGTTTTTCTAAAACTTGACAATACCCCAGCTGTAGACGAAACAGGCCGTCGGCTTTTCTAGCGATGCGAAGCGGTAAATGGAAGGATAAATAATGGAGGGATAAGCATTGACACTTCACAATCAAAGACAGGCTTTCCTTTCACTGGTTTTCGCGGCCGTCGTGTACGCACCTGGCGACGCCAACGCCCAGGACGCGACGATGTCCGGGACGGTTACCGACGCCACGGGTGGCATTCTCCCCGGCGTCACCGTGGAAGCGCGGGGCGCGGCGGGCAGCGGGCAGGTGACGGTTACCGACGGGACCGGTCAGTTCACGTTCAGCGGACTCGCCCCGGGGACGTACGACGTGACGTTCACCCTTTCTGGCTTCACCGCGCCCGCGCAGGTGGTGGAGGTGAGCGCCGACGCCACGGCCTCCATCCACGTGGAGATGACGGTCGGGGGGTTCGAAGAGCTGGTGGTCGTTGTCGGAACCCGTGCTCGGCCTCGTTCGGTGACCGACTCGACCGTGCCGGTCGACGTCATCCGAAGCGAGGATTTCGTCAGCCAGGGCAGTACGGATCTAGCTGAGCAGTTGCGGACCGTCATCCCCTCGTTCAACGTTAGCATTCAACCGATTAGTGACGCGGCGACCATCGTCCGGCCAGTGAACCTGCGCAATTTGGCGCCCGATCACACGCTGATCCTGGTCAACGGCAAGCGCCGCCACCGCGCGGCGGTCATCACCTGGCTCGGCAACGGCATTGCGGACGGCTCGCAGGGACCGGATCTCTCCGTCATCCCCTCGATTGCGATTCGGCAGGCCGAGGTGCTGCGCGACGGCGCGGCGGCGCAATATGGCTCGGATGCCATCGCCGGCGTCATGAACTTCCAGCTCAAGGATGCCCGTTCGGGCGGCAGCCTGGAGTTCCGCACAGGCGCTTACCGCGATGCGAACCCGGGTAGCCTGTCCACCTGCGGGGATGGCATCATCGGCGACATCAAGCATTCCTGCAACGGGATCGGCGGCCGGGGGCAGGCGTTCACGGTCGCCGGGAATGCCGGACTGCCGCTCGGCACGACTGGGTTCGTGAACCTCAGCCTGGAGTACGGCAACGCCGGGCCGACCAACCGCAGCATTCAGCGCACGGATGCGCAGAGCATCATCGCGGCCGGCAATACGAACCTTCGCAACCCGGCCCAGGTCTGGGGATCGCCGAGACTTGAGGACGACCTGAAGCTGTTCGGCAACTTCGGCCATTTGTTTGCGAACCAATTGCAACTCTACGGCCACACCAACTACGCGAGCCGCACGGTGACTGGCGGCTTCTACTTTCGGAATCCGCATACCCGCGGCGGGGTCTTCCGCGGCCCGGTGGTCGATGGCCTCCCGACCCTGCTCGTCGGCGACCGGGTCTGGGCCGAGACCGGCGTCAAGGGTGCCGGCGGGTGCCCCGCGGTCCCGATCATCGGCAACGTCCCCGATGCGGCGGCCCTCCAGCAGGTCGAGGCCGACCCGAACTGCTTCACGCTCTACAGCCGGTTCCCCGGCGGGTTCACGCCGCAGTTCGGCGGGGACCTCATCGACCATTCGGCGGTCGCCGGCCTGCGCCGGCTCTCAAGCACCGGCCTCAATTGGGACGCGAGCATCAACATCGGCACCAGCAAAGTCGATCAGTTCATCTTTGATACGGTCAACGCGTCGCTCGGCTACGAAACGCCAACGTCGTTCAAGCCCGGCAGCTACCAGCAGCACGACGTCAACGTCAACTTCGACGTCTCGTACCCGGTCAGCGACATGGTGAACGTCGCGGGCGGCACGGAGTGGCGCGACGAGCAGTTCACGATCGGCGCGGGCGGGCAGCCGTCGTGGGAGATCGGCCCGTATGCCGCCCAGGGCTTTAGCTCCGGGTCGAACGGCTTCAACGGCTACCGGGCTGACACGACGGCGGGCAGCTGGAGCCGCAGCAACGTGGCAGTTTACGGGGACGTCGAGTTCAACGACCCGGGCGGCCAGTGGACAGTCGGCACGGCTGTCCGGTTCGAGAACTTCGAGGACTTCGGCACGACGACGAACGGTAAGCTCGCGGCGCGTGTCGAACTGACTGAAGCTTTCTCGCTGCGCGGCGCGGTGAGCAGCGGGTTCCGGGCGCCGACCCCCGGGCAGCAGCACGCGTTCAACGTGACGACCGCGTTCATCGGCGGGCAGTTGACTAACAACGGCGTCGTCCCGGCTACCTCTGCGGTGGCCATCGCGCGTGGCGGCGGGCAGCTCCAGCCTGAAAAATCACTCAACGTTAGCGCGGGCGTGGTCGTCGAGCAGGGCCCGTTCACTTTCACCGCCGACTACTTCCGGATCAATATCGACGATCGTGTCGCCCTGTCACAGGAAATCGAGCTGTCGGAGCCCGAGATCCTGACGCTGCTCGAGGAAGGGATTCCCGAGGCGCGGAATTTCCCGGTGTTCCGGTTCTTCCTGAACGACTTCTCGACGACGACCCAGGGTCTAGACTTGATTTCGAGCCTGGCGGTCGGGCGCACGACGGTGAGCGCGGTCTTCAACTACACGGACACAGCGGTCAATAATATCGAGAGCGCCGTGATCGATGAATTCCGCATCAACACGCTAGAACGGGGATTACCGAATACCCGATGGAACGCCAGCATCATCCACCGCGCCGACCGCTGGAGCCTGATGGGCAGGCTGAACTACTTCGGCCAGTTCTGGGACAGCGAGGATGGACGGAATGCCGTCGATATCGCTGGCGGACCGGCGGCGCCTTCGCTGTACCCGGCCTATTCCGGCAAGGCATTGCTCGACCTCGAACTCGGCATTCCGCTCGGAGATGCCGTCACCCTGGCGGTCGGCGGTGAAAACGTGCTGAACACGTACCCCGACGTGAACATGTTCGGCGCCGATACGGTCGGCAATCAATACGGCCAGTTCTCACCGTTTGGCTTCAATGGCGCCTACTTCTACACGCGCCTCAACTACCGGTGGGGAGGCATGTAAGGGGGAGGGCTCCCGTCTCGTGTCCAAAAACACAAACGCACTCAAGACCGGCGCACCGGCCTGCTTGGAGTCCCTCCAGAACAGCCCCCAGGGCTACACTTTCGTCCCGTCGCCGATTCGACCTCACTCTTTTCGGGCTTCGGGCCACGCGCGAACGAGGGTCATTCCAACAAAGTGGACCCCGAACCGCCGTCCCCTCGATTGCGCGCGATGGAGACGCATATCGCGGTCCTCCACCTCGTCCTGTGCCAAAACTCGGCCCTTTTGAAATAGGCCATAAATCAGCAACTTGGTGTCTATGTTTACGACCGGGCCAAGGGCCGTGGGCTTTACAATCGTCTTGGGCGGGTGGGTCGTCACCATGCAGATTACCACCTAGTCGAGAGCGAATATCGAAGCGTGTTCCTGAAGCGGTTTCCACGCTACGCCGGTCGAGCGCACCGAGGAGCTACCGTCGCCAGCAAAACCATCTACGCGGCACGGCAGTAGTAGTTGAGAATGCCCCAAAGTCGCTCTCGCGACACGATGGGGCCAGCGTCATTCGCGCTTGCCCGGCAGAGGTGTGAGGAGCTCGTTGCCGAGACCTTAGTGATTCCGTTCCGTGTGATAGGGTGCTTCCGCCATCAAGTGTTGCTGAGATGACGCTAAGACTTTATAGTGCATTAAATTACAGTCAAAATAGCGCTCGTGACCTTCGCTGCGCGCTAAATGGAGCGTAAGCGCCTCTTTTGCAAAGGGATGCGCACACATCACCAACAGTAAATGGCGCAAGCACCCGCCGGCCAGCTGCGCAGAGCACAAAAGAGCAGGGACTATCGCAAGCTCCATCTGTGTGTCGACGAGCAGAGTGGCGAAGTCGTCGCCGGCGAGCTGACGAGCAAAAGAGCCCGCGATTCATCGCGGGTTGCATCGCTTGTCGGACAGATCGACAGTCCCATCTCATCGGCCAGAGCTGACACCGCATACGACGCCGGCGGCGTCTATGAGGCAATCGAGAATCACAGCGCTCATCGCTCGCCGAGGGTGCTGATACCGCCGCGCAAGGGCGCCCTGCTCGCATCGGGGCCGGCGAGCAGCCGACAGCGCAATCGCAACATTGCAGCACAAGCTCGGCTCGGCAAACGAAAGTGGCACACAGAATCGGGCTACAGCAAACGGAGCAAAGTCGAGACAACGTTCCATCGCTACAAGGCTATCGTGGGCTCAGCGATGCGAGCGAGAGGGTTGGCGGCACAGAGAGGTGAGGCAAGGATCGGATGCAAGATTCTCAACACCATGACGGCGCTCGGGATGCCTGATAGCGAGATGATCGGATGATGGGAGTCGGGGCCAAGCGAGCTCTCGGCCTCTATCGGAGTTGTGCACCAAGGCAGATTCTGGCCGCCGCATGGCTCGGGCAATTGCTAGAGCGAAGGCGAAAGAACTAGCGCCGGCTAGTTGCTAGGCGGCACCCCTTCCGCCGATTCCGAGTTCCTCGGCGTGCGGCTTCAGAGCATCGATGATGAACTGAATATGCTCGGACAGATCCACGCCGAGCAACTCGACACCAGCGTGAACCTCCGCGCGCTCGACCTTGGCAGCGAACGCCTTGTCCTTGAGTTTCTTCCGGACGCTTTTCGGGGCGATCGTGTGGACGCCATCCGGGCGGACGAGGCAGCTTGCAACGATGAAGCCGGTGAGCTCGTCGCAGGCGAGGAGACTGCGATCGAGCTGACTCTTGTAGGGAACGTTCCACTTCGTATAGTGAGCGGAGATGGCGTAGGCGAGCTCCTCTTCACCGCGCTCACGGAGCCAGGCGACGATGCGGTTGGGATGATCTTCGGGCCACTGCTCGTAGTCCCCATCGTGCAACATGCCGGCGATCCCCCATTTCTCTTCCCCATCCACACCCGGCCCGTAGCGGTGTGCGGCTTGCCGCATGACAATTTCCACCGCCCGTGCGTGCTTGCGGAGCGAATCCGTCTGGGTCCATTCACAAAGGTGTTGCCAAGCTTTGTCCCGTGTCAGTGGCATGAATGATCCTCCCTCTCGCCAACCATGGGGCAACGAGTCATGCCGCGTCAATATGTTCGGCTAGCCGCACAGCGAACGCTGCCACCGTTAGGGTGGGATTCGCTGCAGCCACGTTGGGAAAAACGGCGTTGGAGCACACGTAGAGACTGTCCGTGCCGTGAACCTGCAAGTTGCGATCAACGACGCCATCGGAGTCGGAGCCGCTCATGCGACAGGTCGAGGTGGCGTGGGCGCCATCCGGATTTCCGAGACGGATTCGAATGCTGTCCTCTTTACAGCCAGCCGCTTTCAGAACCCCAGCCAGAGTCTGCGTATGCGCCCGGTGGGACTCTTGGGTGATTTCATTGACACCGAACTCTATTTCTGTTGTCGCCAGACCGTGCCTCGTCGTGCCAGTGCCCAGGCTCACCCGGTTTTCGGGGCTTTCAAACTGTTCCATAGCGCCCCCTAGTGAGAGCGGCATCTCCGAGGTCATTTGCGCATCAATATCGGCCCGTGACACGTTTGAAAGAATGTGTCGTTCCAGGGGGGTGGTGCTACCGTCACTCATGGTAAACAGCATTTTGCCTTCCCGCTGGTAGTCCGGTGTATCAAAATGCCGGCTTACCAGCGAAACCATGCCGATAAGCTCTTGATGGAACCGGTCGGGATTACCTAGCCGAACGCCGCTAACAGAGAAAACCGGATGGCCCACCAAATGTCTGCCAAGATGTCCTGAATCGTTGCCGATGCCGTCTGGCCAATCCGTGCTGGCAGACGCGAGCAGGAGTTTGGTGGACTCGACGATGCCGCTGCAGACGACCACAGCGTCGCATTCCATCAGTTCGAGATCGCCTGTCTCGCGATTCAAGAAACGTACCCCTCGGGTGCGTTTCTTTCCATCCATCCATATCTTCAGTACCGGTGCTTCCGTCCGGAGGTCCAGCTTGCTGCCATACTCGTTCTGCAGCATCATAAGATCGAAAGTAGCGGTATAGCGGGCGTTAACCGGACAATAATCACAGGTTCCCGTTGTTATGCACTTGTCGCCGTTCCTCGCCAGCGGCATGTGGGAGTAGGACATACCGAGACTCTCAAGTGTTTTAATTAAGGTCATGTTGTTTAGGGTGTACGGCGTTGGAGGGAACGGATATTTGAGGCCATGCCGCGGTGGGTCGTCGTTGCCAGAATCTCCTTCGATTCCCAGGAGAAACTCTGCTCGCGCATAGTACGGGGATAGGGCGTCATAGTCGATCGGCCAGTCAGCTCCGATCCCCGTGCGGGATTTCAATTCAAAGTCTTCGGGCTTGAAGCGGGGGGTTTCGCCGCCCCAATGATTGGTGGTGCCACCCTTCATGAACAGCCTCGAACCGCGAAGTCCGAAGCGCTCATGTTCGGCTCGCGGGTCATCGACAAACGGCAAATACGGACGCTTACCGGCCATCAGGAAGTCGAGCCATACTCGGTAGTCGCCCGTCACAAAATCAGGCCCAGCCTCAAACATCGTAATCTGATAGTCGTTTCCTGTTTCGAGCAGCTGTCTTGCCAACGACGCGCCGGCCACGCCGGAACCCACAATGATGATCGACTTCATGCGATGTGCCTTCTTGGCAGCCCCGGGAGTTCCCCTATAGATCCTCTGTCACCAGTATGATGTCGTCACTATTACCGGTCATTTCCCATCTAATCAATGACATCGGGATGATGCCGGCAGACAGAAACTCATCGATGAAGTCCCTGAGCACGAATTTGTCACCCAATTCCTGCGCGCGTTCTCTGAACATCTTCATGAAATAGGCTTTACCCGTGACTACATTGCTATGAAAGCCGCCTGGATTACGCACGTTGGATTTCATCTCAAACCAGACCATACCTTCGTCTTCTTGTGACCAGCCGCGCGGCATAATCTCTGCACAAAGGCGTCTTGCTTCAGCCAGATTGATTTCATTGGCGTGCATTTTCATGTCTGGTATTGCCAGGCTCATATGGGAAGCATTCATCAGGTATTCCATTTCTCTGCCCCTGCGTGGCCGCTCGTCGAGTACGCCGGCCTGCATCAACAATTCCTCGAGTGCGACGGCCCAGCCTTCCAGACGCAAAGAGCCCATGTTGTAACGCCGCCTTGCACTACGGATGGGGCTTTTGGTCAGGCGTCTTCGTCTTTGCCCATCGAGCATGTGACCTATGTATTCATGGGTTTCGCCGGGCAATATCTCACGCTGACGTACTTTAGTGTCGATGGTGGTGTTTTCAGGCAAGAATTCTTCACTCGGAGAGTCATCTAGGTCGTCGAGGTCAGGGAGGTCATCGCCCTGACGGCGGGCGTAGTAATCTCTCGGGTTGACCCAATCGGGAACAGTCATGATCTCTTCGTCGCGCAGGAATTCAACGACATAGTGGAGGGCTTGGCGTAGGCTCTCCTCCCATTCCTTTGCGGACATGGTTACCTCGAGTGGAGGTAGCTGGCGATTTCTTTGCTCCTCCAGTTTCAGAAAAACGATGATGCGATCGTATTCTCTTTGGATAATCGCATTGCTTTCTTCCCAGCCCCAGGGTGACAGCTGCACATTTCTCATCCACCAACTGTAATTCTCCTTGCCGATCCCGGCGGGTGCCGTCATCTTGTGTTTATTTTGTTTCAGCCACTCAACGTAATCGCGTATGGCGTCTCCGGCGCGTTTTGCACTGGCAGCCAGAGCCGGATGGTGTTCCTGTGACCGTTCGGCGATTCGATCGAAGGTTCGGGTTTCTCTCACATTGTCCCGTATAGCCAGCTCGGCGAAGTCACCTGCGGCTTCGGTCAGATTGCCTCTTGCCTGTTTGTAGATGTTCGGGATGGCTTCTAGTATTGCTTCGGCTCTCGCTTCATCCTCACTTGACAGAGGAAGCTCCATGTCAAAAAGGGGGGACAAGAACCTCTCCACGTTCATTGACGGCCCAGCGTCTCCCTGCCGTATCGAGTAGAAACCAGGGTCACGTGCCCAGGGTTTGAGT
Organism: Candidatus Marinacidobacterales bacterium; assembly: GCA_965219415.1. Lineage (GTDB taxonomy): Bacteria > Acidobacteriota > Vicinamibacteria > Marinacidobacterales > DATDRI01 > CBDCNP01. The sequence goes on along the minus strand of CBDCNP010000002.1, from coordinate 1,845,983 downwards.
ACTCGGTAATGGAATTCCACGGCATTCATCTCGGCGCGAACCAGGTGATAGTCGACTTTTTGCCAGACCGGCCAATCATCTATCGTCATCGCGGCGAGGCGTTCTTGATACCCCCTTAGGCCGGCGTACTTTTGTTTGATGGCGGCGCCAGTGTAGTCGGGCACGCCGTTGGTGATTATCGGCTCTTGAAATTCACGAAAGTCGTTAAATAGCGCCACCAAATCGTCGTATTCACTGCTTGTCGGGGAGCCGTGCGCCGCAGAGGAACAAAGACACGTAAGGCAGGTGAGAAAAACGCCCGCTATAGTCCGAAGGCTTCGTTTGGACATACTGCGATTCCTTTCGTGAACGCATAATCGGTCAACATTTCGACTTTTAGTACACTATTTATGGGGACGTTGCCAAGCGTGAATCCTGACGCTTGGCCGAGAACTCGTTGTAGAATCCAGCCAGCCATGGCGCTTTCTGCACTAGATTGGAGCATTGTCGTTGCGTATCTCCTCTTCGCAATTGGTATCGGCGTGGTTTTCGCACGGCGCGCCGGGAAGGGAACCGAGGAGTTCTTCCTCGTCCTGTGCCAAAACTCGGCCCTTTAGAAATAGACCACAAATCAGCAGCTTAGACGCCCTTGGAATCCGCGCAGAATCCAGGGTATTTCGCGCCGCAGGGCTGACTTCCGACCCATGGGGCTGGCGGATGAATAAATAGAAGGCACAACCAAGCCTAGACACCTCTAATCGGTGCTTCCGCCGTCAAGTGTTGCTACGCGGCTGCGGGCAGTGGTACAGGTGCGGAAGAGAGCGGGTTGCGCGCCCTACTGAGCACGAAAACCTCGATCCGCGACCACAAAGGAATCGTCGTCGCCAAGAAGATGTCTCGAAAGGTGAGCCGTCGCGTCGTCAGACCAGCCTGCATAGCCGGAGTTCGGATCTCACGTCCGAACTTCAGAGCTCCGGTGCGGTCGGACGAAGTTGTAATAGCAACGGAGCAACTCCAGGTGCTCATCGAGCCTCTCCGTCGAGCGAGCGTGGGAAAGCGTTCGTCTCGAAAGGTATGCCGAGCTTTGCCGGATGGTCAGATTCAACCGCTCGATGAACGACGTGTTCAATGTCGAAGAGTCCTCGGAGTTATTGAGCGCGTCTTCGAATCGCCACGCGGCTCCGTGCAGCACTCTCCGTTCGACCTTGATGATGCGATCGTTCCTGCGCGTCTTGAGGACCTGGCCATAAAGACACGCTGGCCCGAAGAAGCGACGGATGACCTTCTGGTAGAATTCGAATCCATCCGTGACGATCAAGGGAAGACGCTCGAAATTCATCCGTCTCGAAAGGTCGCGAAACAGAGCGTGAGTGTTCCGGTAGCTTCGCCTTCCCGTCACCGTCGATGGCCAGAGCCGAGACCAGACCTCGATTGTAACGAAGACCCCACTCGGTGTCTTCTTGTTGCCCGCGAACGTGCGAATCTCGTCGGCTTGAAGCTCTTCGGCAGCGAAGCCAGCGATCCTTCTGTGATTGAATCGACGACACACTTGGACTGCCTTCTCGAGCCAGCGGGCGACGGTGTTCCAGGCAATCCCTTCGACCCGGGAAATCGAGGAAATGCTGACACCCTCGACTCTGAGAGCGATGACCACATCGAAAGTAGCTCTTCGATGTTGGAGACGGTAGTAGGGCGTGCCTTTCGTCGAGGAGAACGTCTTTCCGCACTCGCCGCACCGGTATCGACGGCGTTTCCCGGACCTGGTTCGGTAGAATCCGTGGCGAACGATGTTTCCGGAACTGACTTTGCCCCGCAACGGACATGCGAGATTGAGACATCTGCGATTCTTCACTTTGGCTCGGCCCTGACGATGAGAGAACTGTGTCTTCGGAATTCTGGTTCAAACTCTAGCACGCAGACCGGTTAGAGGCTGGCCGCCAACACTTAATTGCGGAAGCACCGGGCGGCGCGCCGGGGCTACACCCAGCAACTGAAGCGCATTGAGGACATGCCTGAGAGCAGTATCGTAGGCGTCTACGACCCAGCCGAACGGCCGAGTGCCGGGAGCCAGACCGTGTCGGCGGCGTCAATCGACAGCCTCAGCTTCCATCTCGCCATCATCGGTCTCGGTGTCTTCATTGGCTATCTGATCCACAGCGGCTTGGTGCGCGTTGAGCTCCTGGTGCGGCCTCCGAGCGCCGACGGTCGCGCCTTTTTCAACAGTTTCCCGCTCTTTCCGCTGTGCATGATCGGTGGTCTGGTGGTGCAGGTCTTTTTCGCCAACTTCACCAAGCGCAATCCGCTCGACCATCGCCTCATGCAGCGCCTCTCGGGCACCGCCATGGATTTCCTGGTGGTGGCTGCGATCTCGACCATCAATGTGAAGGTGGTGCTGGGGGGGCTCGTGCCCTTGGCGATCCTGGTCGCCGCCGGAGTGCTGTGGAATGTCTTCTGCGTGGTGTGGCTGGCGCGTCGCCTCTTGCCAGCGGATTCGTGGTTCGAGCGCTCGATCGCCGAGATGGGGCAATCGATGGGCGTCACCGCCACCGGCCTCTTGCTGTTGCGCGTTGTCGACCCCGAGGGCGATACGGACGCCACCTCGGCCTTCGGTTACAAGCAGCTCATGCACGAGCCGTTCATGGGCGGCGGGCTGTGGACCAGCGCCGCCATTCCTCTGGCGCTCGCCTACAATCCGGTGTTGGTTCTCGGCATCAGCGCCGGGGCGGTAGCGCTCTGGTTGCTGGTGTGGGCGCTTGTTGTTTCGCGGTCGGCTCGGCCTCGAGTGAATCGGCTGTGATCCGCAAAAAGGAAGACCAGCTAGAAGTAGCCGACCATAGCAAGTCTAAAACGCGCAATCAACGCTGGATCAACTTTTTGCGGAGCACGGGCGGTGGAGGGAGATCTCGGCGGCCACGCGGGCCGGCTTGGCGAACTCATCCCACGGCGGTGCGCCGAGGCCGTTAATCCGAAACATCCCGGCGCGCCGGTCTTGAGTTCGTTTGTGTTTTTGGACACGACGCCCAGGCGTTTTCGGCGCCGAGAGTCAGCACGGCGACCAAGGACATGCGACTATCGAAATCCCCGAGTTCATCGCTCGCATTCGGAGCGTCGGGTCGAGAAAGCCAGCATGCCCCAATAAGGCAAGACAGCACACATCCGGGTCCGTGGCGAGCAACCGTTACAAGACGGTCCGGCTAACCTCGCGATGGCGCACCAAACGCACCGCACGGCTTTTCACCGGGGCCGCACCCGATGGACTCTTGACCGAATGGCGTGACGACTACCCTTTGAACCGCCCCGGGTTTTCCGGAGACTGTTTTAGTTGAGTCTCGCCATCTCTAGCGAGCCTTCCTGCGACCGATAGTAGTTCATCTCGTACTCGACGGGGGAGACATTTCCGATCGGCTCCAAGAGTCGTTGCGTGTTGTACCAATGCACCCACTCGAGGGTGGCGAACTCAACGTCTTCGAGACCACGCCAGGGCCCACGTCGACGGATCACCTCGGTCTTGTAGAGGCCGATGATGGATTCAGCCAAAGCGTTATCGTAAGAGTCGCCTCGGCTGCCGACGGACGGCTCAATGCCCGCCTCGGCGAGCCGCTCGGTGTAACGGGTCGAGACGTACTGCACGCCGCGATCGCTGTGATGCACCAATGGATCTTCTGGGTTTAGTCGGCGCTCGTGCAGCGCCTGCTCCAACGCATCGAGAGCGATGCCGGCAGTCAACGATGTCGTCGCTCGCCAACCGACGATGAGTCGAGCGAAGACGTCGATGACGAAGGCGACATACACGAAGCCGCGCCACGTGGCGATGTAGGTCAGGTCCGAAACCCAGAGCTCGTTCGGGCGTGTGGCGTTGAAGTCGCGCTCCACGAGGTCCATCGGGCGAGCGCCGCTCGAATCCGGCTTCGTCGTCTTGAATCGACGTCCACGGACCGCCCCCTGGAGACCCATTTCACGCATCAGACGGGCCACCGTGCATCGAGCCACGTCGCGGCCCTCACGGCACAGCTGACGCCAGACCTTGCGCACGCCATACACGTCAAAGTTCTCTTGCCGTACACGACGAATCTCGCCGCGGAGTTGGACGTCGCGCTTCGCTCTCGCTGGCTGGCGGCTTGGGTCCTTCTCTCTCGCTTTCTGCTCGTAATAGGTCGACGGGGCGAGCGGAAGCATCTGGCAGATCGGCTCGACCCCCTAATTTTCACGGTTTGCGTCCACGAACAACACCTTCACCTCGGTCGGCGGTCGAGCTCCGCCTGGGCGAAAAACGCCGACGCCTTGCGAAGGATCTCGTTCGCCCCCTTTAGCTCACGGTTCTCTCGCTCAAGCTCCTTCAGCCGCTGACCCTCGTCCGTCGTCAGTCCCGCTCGTTTCCCAGCATCACACTCTGCTCGCCGCACCCACGTGCGTAGCGTTTCCCGCGTACAGTCAATCTTCGACGCAATCGATGAGATCGCTGACCACTGAGATTCCTGCTCAGCCTGCTGGTCGATAACCATCCCCACTGCGCGCTCTTTTACCTCCGGTGAATACCTCCTTCGTCTTGTCATGACTCCATCCTCTCAAGAGGTGGAGTCTCCGGGAAACCCGGGGCGGTTCAATAGACCATAAATCAGCAGCTTAGTGTCTGTGTTTGCGACCGGGTCAAGGGCCGTGGGCTTTACAATCGTCTGGCCCGAGGGTGTTATCTTCAGACCCATGATGACGTACCACGCGCAATTCCTACTGCTCGTTGTGGCTGGCTGGGTCAACCGCCAGCAGCAGGATGTGATTGACTACCTGCAAGAGGAGAACCGTGTGCTCCGAGCCGGGCTTCGGGGCAAGCGTCTCAAGCTCTCTGACGACGACCGGCGTAGGCTCGCCGTCAAGGCCCAGGTTTTAGGCCGCGAGGCGCTGGCCCAGATTGCGTCGGTTGCCACACCCGCTACGCTTCTGCGCTGGTACCGCTACCTCATCGCAGCCAAGTACGATGGCAGCAAGAACCGGAGTCCAGGCCGACCTCCAACGGCGAAGGACATCCGTGAGCTCATGGTACGCATGGCGCGGGAGAACCCGACATGGGGATACCGCGGATCATCTCGAGCGACTCACCGTAGCGACTTCCGCCTAGCCGTTATAATCGGGCCCCCATGAAACGCTATCTGGCTGAATCCATTGGTACCTTTGCGCTCGTGTTCGCTGGCACTGCCGCCATCGTTATTAACGAGCTCAACGGGGGAGTTATTTCCCACGTAGGCGTGGCCCTCACGTTCGGTCTGGTGGTCATGGCAATGATCTATTCGGTGGGGGACGTTTCCGGTGCGCATTTGAACCCCGCCGTGACACTAGGGTTCTGGGCCTCGGGGCGAATGTCGCGCCGTGAGGTTGCGCCCTACGTCGTTAGTCAGTCCGCAGGTGCCCTCGCTGCCAGCCTCATCGTTCGTGCGTTGTTTCTGGAGAGCCAGACCTTCGGCGCGACAATTCCCGCTGGTCGGGCTTCGCAGTCTTTCGTTCTTGAGGTGCTCCTCACATCCATTCTGATGTTCGTGATTCTCGGCGTTTCCACCGGCGAAAAAGAGAAGGGCCTATTGGCAGGAGTCGCCGTAGGTGGAGCCGTCGCCCTAGGGTCTCTCTTCGGGGGACCCGTCTCGGGTGCGTCGATGAATCCGGCGCGCTCCCTCGGACCCGCGCTGGTGAGTGGACACGTCCAAGCTCTCTGGATCTATCTCACGGCTCCGGTGCTCGGCGCTCTCCTAGCGGTCGGCGGTTGTCGCTGTGTGCGGGACTCGGAATGCTGTAACCCGAGCAACGCCAATATTCAGATAGAATCTTGACCTCTTTCTCTCGCGTCTGGTCCAAATACTCGAACGCCCAGTTCGCCAATCTCATACAGCTCGAGTTTATGGAAGGGACAGGATGCCGGCCCGCGGTGGCGTAAGTCGCTGTAGTCGCTATGTCTGCGTCGTCCTGCCGGGCCTCCACGGGCCTGATCCGCGTCTCGTACTACGCAGCGCCCGCCGTCGCTGTGCTCCTCGCCGGCAGCTTGGGCCTATCGGTCTGAAGGGTCTGGAACCTTTCTGAACTCGCGCGCGAATCCTGGCTCATTTGCGGCCAATTGTGGGGAGAAGCCACGTCGCCGCGTTGATCTGCTATTCATTTTTTGTTTTCTCCAGGTAAATCACTTCCGGGAAGAATCGTTTTGGATACCGACCCGAGAACTCTAGTTGATGCCTGCGAGGTTTGGTACCTTGCTTGTTGACTAAGTCGTCGCCTTTCCAACAAGAAATGCCGGATGAGAGCCCGCTCGGCCAAGGCCAAGCACTTGGATAGTTGTTGGCCGCGCTTTGTCACAAGTCTGCCGGCTAACAGAACCCGCTTTCCAGTCTTGGCGTTGTGAAGATGCCGCATTAAACGCAGGTTGTTGAGATGCCCCTTGACGCGTCCGCGGACGTTGCTCGCCCTGCCCACATACAACGCTTCGAAGTGCCGGCCCCACCGCCTTCCAAAGATGTAGATCCCTGCTGCATCGCAGACCTTGCTAAGGTCAAGGTCGTAGATACGTGATATCCCCTCTGGCCTCCTGAGCTGGATCGGGCGAGCCCAGTCAATCCGCAGCTTCATCCAGTGAACTCTTTCACATTATCGTCGTAAGCTTCATCTTCGACATACAGAGGTTACGATATCTCTAAATCTCGCGGAAACTCTTCTCAGTCGTCAGGAGGTCTGAGGTGGTCCATGGTAGCACCATTAACCGGTTGTGGGTGCTTCCGCCATCAAGTGTTGTGGGCCAGCTAGTCGGTGTTGAGTTCGTTTGTATTATTGGACACGACGGGTTCGGGCGCGCCCGCTGAACGGAACGAATGGTCTGAAGGAGAGCTCTGCTCGGGGTCGCCTATCGCAGAGCCCGTGCCGCGTCGGCTGGTCTCCGCGAATTTGACAACGCCTCTAGGATTCGAGCTTTCGGCTCCGTTCGCATTTTCGGACACGACGGGGACGATCTAGCTAGCCGTCCAACGAGGCCCGCAAGAACCAGTCGTGCTTCTCGAACTCGGTGATGATGGCGGTCAACAAATCGGCGGTATCGGTATCGCCTGTGTCGTTGGCGATTTCGCGCGATTCGCGTAGACCGATCAAGTAGGCTTCGATCCGATCCGCCAGCAACTTCACGTGCTCCATATCGCGGGTCGTGTCTTGAGGGTATTCGGTCAGTGCCGACGCTCCGGCGACGTGCCGGGCGGTTCCGTACGCTTGGCCGCCGAGAGTGACCGCGCGCTCGGCAACGGCATCGTTGTGGTTGGCGAGGCTGACCGCGAACGTCTCGAACAGGGGATGGAGCGACGGGAACTGAGGTCCCCGGATGTTCCAGTGCGCGACTTTGATGTGGCTGTGCAGATCGAGTCCGTCCGCGAGCCGTGCGTTCAGGCTCTCGATGACACGGCGGCGTACTTGTTCGGATAGCATGCTCGGGCTTGGGTACATCATCTCTTGGTGTCTCCTTTCGTCGTTTTCCTGACCCAAGGATGCCAGTAATCCGCTGATTCGTCCAAGATATCTTTCATATTATTATGATAGTGTATATCTATCATGATACTGAGCCCTCATCCTGTCACCGTGCGCCAGCTCCAATACATCGTCGCGGTGGCGGAGCGAAGGAATTTTCGGAGAGCTGCGACCGAGTGCCACGTTTCTCAGCCTTCGCTCTCGGTGCAGATCGCACAGGTGGAGGGCGCCCTCGGGGTCCGCGTCTTCGAGCGCGACCGACGCCACGTGCTCGTGACTCCCGCCGGCACCGATATCGTCGCGCGCGCGCGCACGCTCCTGAGATCGATGGAGGAGCTTGTTGACAGCGCTACGCGGCTGGCCGACCCGTTCTTGGGCACACTTCGGCTCGGCGTCATCCCCACCATCGGTCCGTACCTGTTGCCGGATCTGGTGCCTCGCCTCCGTGCCGCGTACCCGAAGCTCACTCTGCTGTGGATCGAGGACAAGACCGAGACGTTGATGGCGCGACTGCGGGACGGCAAGATTGAAGGCGCGATCTTGGCGCTGGAAGCGGATATCGGTTCCGTGGAGCGCGTCGTGCTCGGCGACGATCCGTTCGTGTTCGCGGCGCCACCGGACCACCCACTCGCTCGCGGTAAGCGACGCATCCGCGGACACGACCTCGACGGCCACGCGCTCCTGCTTCTGGACGACGGTCACTGCTTCCGCGATCAAGCGCTCTCGTTTTGCTCGAAGGCCGGTGCGGACGAGATGGCGGTGCGCGCCACCAGCCTGTCCACCCTTGCGCAAATGGCGGCGAGCGGCGCTGGCGGAACCCTTCTCCCATCCCTCGCGATTGATGTAGAGAACCGCCGAGGGACGCTCCGCATCCGTCGCTTCGCCGGAGATCCTCCCAAGCGGACCATCGCACTGGTGTGGCGGCGCGGCTCCGCGCTTGAGCCGACACTCCATCCTATCGGCCAAACGATGGGTAAGGTCTACCGCAAGCTTTCGTATTGAGATCCCAGCGTCGTCGTCGTGTCAAAAAATACAAACGAACTCTAAGACCCGTGCGCCGGGCCGTCGCCGGGTTCATCTATCATTATCGTGGAGAGCGCAACCATCAAGGGCTTGGCAACGCCTTTGTGTTTTTGGACACGACGGGTTGCATCGACCAGCCAATGGTACGACGCGAGAACAGGTAGATGATGACGGCCAGGTATAGCCAGCCATCCCAGATCCGTATTGACAATACCCCCAGGCCAACTGACACTAACCTTCAAATGCCTTTAGCGGTGTAGCAACACTCGATGGCAGGAGCACCAAATGAATAGCCACGACGAGGATGGACGGAAACCGCGTTCGGAAATCGTCTGAGCCGCACCGCTTTTCGGATAGATAGGAACTTGGCATGCAGGAATTTATCCGCTTTTTGAGTCAAGGCTGGGTTGGAACGATTGTTGGTGCGGGAGGGGTGCTTGCGCTATTTACTGTTGGTGATGTGTACGCATTCCTTTGCAAAAGAGGCGCTTACGCTCCATTTACCGCGCAGCGAAGGTTGCGAGCGCTATTTTGACTGTAAGTTAATGCAGCGTAAGGTATTAGCGTCATCTCACCAACACTTAATGGCGGAAGCACCGAGAGGTACTGCTCGACGCGCGGCGCGGATTCGTTCTCCACGTCGTCCAGGTGCATGACTTCGTTCTTGATGTAGAAGTCCAACTCCCGGCGGAGGAAGGTCCCGAGGTCCTTGTGGATGAAATAGTCGAAGGTGTTGCGCGCGGTGTAGCGCTTAAGGTGCGCCTCCAGCCGCGTATAGTCGAGCTTCTCGCCGCCCGCTGTGACGTGCGGCTTGGCCAGCTCAGCGTTCCACTCCGCCAATGTGGCGGTGGCCACGTCTAGGATCCGCTTGGGAGCGAGCGCGCTTAGGTCCTTCTGGACCGGGGGCTTCTTCTTTCCGGCGTGTTCTTCCTCAGGCCAGTCGGTAAGCGTCGCCGGGCGGTACTCGAAGCGGATGACGAGTTCCTTGCCCTGCTCTCCGTCTTCTTCGGCAATGAAATCATGGCCTGATTCTCCCGGCGCTGCCAGGATGAACACGCGGTCCTTGCCCTCCGCAGCCTTGACGTTGCTGTGCTCGCTCTCGGTGGCGTCCACCAGCCGGAAGTGCACGCGCGCAGCAGGGGCTTCTTGCCGTCGTCCGGCCTCAGGTGGAAAGCGTAGTCGTGCAGGTACTCGCTCGTCTTGATGTAGTACTGGTCCTTGTTGGCCCAGTGGAGCATGACTTCCTTGCCCTCGTAAGGGATGGCGTAGATACCCGGCTTGTAGACGCGCTTGGCGAGGAAGTCGCCCTCGGAGTAGTAGCGGCGGAAAAAGCTGAACAAATAGTCGTAGACCTCGCTCTCCAGCGCGCCCACGTCCACGGCGTCGCTCTCGAGCCGGTCGCGCAGGTCCTTGACCTTGGGCGAGTCGTTCGGGTTCATTCCCACTTCCTCGATGCCCGCGATCACCTTGGATAGTTTCTTCTCCAGCTCTGCCTTGTCGGCGGTCTTGTATTGACCGAATGCCGCCTTCACCTGCGGCAGCAGGTCATTGTCGAGGAACTGCGACACCTCGGCGCTCTTGGCGTGCATGACGCGGTAGAGGCCGAAGTCCAGATCGGGCTGGTCGAGCTGGAACAGCTCCTTCAGCAGCGTTTTCAGCTTCTCGCACTTCTGGCTCATACGGTCTCTTCTTTATAGATGATGTTCATGTGCGGGCGAGCACCTGTTCGAACCACAGGATGGCCGTGTGTTTGCTACTCTGTTTTGGCCCATATTGATCGTCTGATTTGGCCCACCCGTATCGAACCGTTAGTCTTCCCGGGGCGAAGTCCCGGGAAGGAGGTGTCGGTTGGAAAGGGGTGCCAAAGTGCGACTGTTCGAGCAGATGAGGCGAGAGTACGAACGCGGAGTTGGAACGATTCAAGGAGTTGCAACGAAGTACGGTGTTCACCGACGAATGGTTGCGACAGGCCCTGGAGAAGGCTGTGCCACGGGAGCGTAAATGTCCAGAACGGGCGTCACCGAAACTGGGTCCAGTGGTCGAGTTCATCGACGGGATTCTGGAAGGAGACAAGCGAGCCCCGCGCAAACAGCGTCACACGGCTCATCGAATCTGGAGTCGTGTGATTGAGGAGTATCCGGGACATGAGATAGCGGAACCAACGATACGTCGCTACGTAGGTCGTCGGAGGCGAGAGCTGGGGTTGAAGGACGCCGAAGTGTTCGTGCCCCAGAGTTACGAGTGGGGCGGTGAAGGCCAAGTGGACTGGTACGAGGCTCACTCACGGATCGGAGGGCGAGAGCAGAAGGTCTACGTGCTGGTGGTTCGGAGCATGGCAAGCGGAGGGGCGTTGCATCGAGGGTATCCGCGTCCGACGCAGCAAGCGTTTTTCGAAGCGCACGAGAAGGCGTTCGAGTTTTTCGGCGGGGTGTTCCACCGGCTGCGTTACGACAACCTATCGCTGGCGGTGAGGAAGATCCTTCGGGGTCACCAACGTGAGCAAACAGAACGGTTCATCATGTTTCGCTCGCATTGGAGTTTTGAGTCGGAATTTTGCAATCCGAGCCGTGGAAACGAGAAAGGCGGTGTGGAAAGCGAGGTCGGCTACTTCCGCCGCAATCACTGGACGCCGGTCCCTGAGTTCACGGATTGGGAAGAGCTGAACGACTACCTGCTGACGTGTTGCCGCAAGGAGGAGAAACGTCACATCTCCGGCAAAGCACATACGGTTGGTGTTGGGATGGAGTACGAACGCGAGCACCTGTTGCCACTGGCGACGCAGGGTTTCGAGCTCGAAGAAAGACGAATCGGTCTGGTGGATAAGAAGGGTTGCGTCCGTGCGGGCACGAACTGGTACTCGACGCCGCTCAAGCGCGGCCAACGTGCGGTGGCCAAGCTGATGCCGCTTGAAGTTGAGGTCTGGCACGAGGGACGCCGGGTGGCGCGTCACGAACGCTGCTACGACCGCATGAAACAAGTACTAGATCTTGAACACTACTTGGACGTCCTCGAGCGCAAACCCGGAGCCTTAGCCGGGTCGACGCCTCTGGCGCAGTGGCGCGAGCAAGGACGGTGGCCAGCGAGCTACGATGAAGTGTGGAAGCGATTGAATCGTCGTCACGGGCAAGCAAGAAGGCACGCGTCAGATGATCGAACTCGTGCAGCTTGGACGCCGACACGGTTACGACCAGCTAAGAGATACGTTGCGTGTGGCGCTTGAGATCGGCTGTATCGATGCAGACGCGATTCGGCACCTTGTCGAGTCTCCATCGCTTTCGCGCGCGGCATCGTCAGAGCTAGTCCAATCTCAACTCGGTGAGCTGGCGCGCTACGAACGTCCTCTACCTCACGTGGGTCACTACGACCGACTCGTGGATGAGCAGGCACACGAGGTAAGTCGATGAGACAACCCGTCGAGATTCAGACGATCCAGCAGCATTGCAAGACGCTTCGGATGCCAACGGTGTCAGCTCAGTTCCACAAGCTCGCAGAACAAGCTAGCCGCGAAAAACAAACCCACGTGGGTTATCTGGAGGTTCTGCTCAGCTCTGAAGTCGAAGAGCGAGAACACCGAACGGTTCAGAGACGGCTGAAGGAAGCACAGCTGCCGAGAGCGAAGACGCTCGACGAGTTCGACTTCTCGCTGTCACCGAAGCTGTCCGCTCAGCGAATCCGCCAACTCACTGAGGGTAGATACCTCGAGCGGGCAGAGCCGGTGATTTTTCTCGGCGATGCCGGCACTGGCAAAACCCATCTCGCCACCGCGCTGTGTGTAGAGGCCTGCCAGCAGCGTCGTCGAGTGCGGTTCACGACCGCGTCGAGGCTCGTCAACGAACTCGTCGAGGCCAAGGAGGAGCTCCAGCTTTCTAAGGCTATTCGCAAGCACGCCCGCTTCGAACTGCTGTGCATCGACGAACTCGGCTACGTACCGCTCGCCGAGGTCGGTGCCGAACTGTTGTTTCAGGTCGTCTCCGAACGATGTGAGCGCGCCGCGACCGTCATCACCACTAACTTGCCGTTCTCGGAATGGACGCAAGTGTTCACAAACGCCCGGCTGTGCAAAGCGCTACTGGACCGGCTCACCGACCAGGCTCACATCCTCGAAACCGGTACCGAGTCCTATCGCTTCCGTCGCTCGCTCAAAACCCGGAAAAAGACGGCAACATCATGACAGAACACGCTTTGCTCCGGTTTCACTCGAGGCGGCCTTCACTTAGCTCCGGCCGCAACAGAGGAAAGGGGCACTTATTACTTCTCTTCGTGTGTAATCAATAACTTAGGGTGGGCCAAATGAAATGATCAAAGTGGGCCAGACCGGGTGGACAAAAACATGGCCGCCTGTTCAGTCATGGGTAGTTGACGAATAAGCGATTCTATCCTTCGTGAGTTCGAGAAACGAATCAATTCTACGCTGTGATGACGGGCCGGCCGTGAGAGCGTCGTGAAGGGTGAACGAAGAGCCATTCATGGAGCCGCATGGCGATTCGAAGAAGCGCTCAATAACTCGGAGGGCTCCTCGCGGAATCGAGAAACGACTCCAGGCGGTGGACGCGGTGGGTGAACGCCTGCGCGGGTCGTCGGCGTCGCATGTGACGGTGCGCGGCTCCCGGCTGGAGGGGGGCACCCCGGACGCCACAGCGGCGCAGGCGAGGTGGGTCTCGCCCGGTTGCTTGCGCTGTTTGCTGTTGGTGATGTGTACGTATCCCTTTGCAAAAAAAGCGCTTACGCTCCATTTAGTGCGCGGCGAAGGTCGTGAGCGCTATTTTGGCTGTAATTTAATGCAGCGTAAAGTCTTAGCGTCATCTCACCAACACTTAATGGCGGAAGCACCCGCAACAGCACCCAAAACTCGCGGTCGACATTCAAGAGCCGCGGCCGTTTCACCGAACGGCGGAGGACGACGAGCTGCTGCCGAAGAGCGACATTCTCGAGAGCTAGCTCGCGACGAGCCTTGAAGGCAGAGACGAGAGCGCGAACAAACGACGAAATCATGCCGGCATGGTGCCGGCAGACCGGAGACTAATCAAGTTCGGTGCGCGCGGATGAATAAATAGAAGGCACAACCCCCTGTTTCCACTCCTTGTGGCGCGTTCGCGATCGAAGCGGACGTGGACCGCGACGTCGTCATGACCCCGGCGACACCAATCGAGGCTCACTAAATGCAACACGCGGGTGTCTCAATGTCGTTGACACGTTCCGCACGCCGGAACGGACGTCATTCGGCTGCCGCACCGTTCGCCGAATCTGAACGCTTACGTCGAAAGGTTTGTTTTGTCGGTCAAGAGCGAGTGCTTGGAGCGGATGATCTTCTTCAGTGAGCAATCGCTGCGCCGTGCCGTCGCTGAGTTCATCCATCATTATCGCGGAGAGCGCAACCATCAAGGGCTCGGGAACGCGTTGCTCGAAGCGGAAGAATGCGTCGGCAGTCCTCACGGGAAGGTGCGATGTCGTAAGCGATTGGGCGGCTTGCTCAGCTATTACCACCGCGACGCCGCATAGGAGTTCGGGCGCGCCAGTTGGACGGAACGGATGGTCTGGAGGAGAGGTCTGCTCGGGAGCGCCTATCGCAGAGCCAGTGCCGCGTCGGCCGGTCTCCGTGAATCTCGAGAACGCCTCCAGGATTCGAGCTTTCGGCTCCGTACGCGTTTTCGGACAGGACGAGGTCCGGACCCTGGTTGAGGTCCAATCCGAGACAAGTAAAGACATGAAGGACGCTCAGGCGCACCTGGACCAGAACGTGCTAGGGCAGCTACGCGGCAGTAGCCCTGGCCTCGATTCTGGACCCCTCGGGTGGGCCTCTTTTCCGACGCCGCACGGCCCTGTCAGCGGCCCGCTTCCCCCCTTTGGCGCAAACGTGGCACTCGAAAATCGGGATTAGAGACGAATACCGAAAATGAGGCCCGTTCCGCCCTTCTAGCGCGTCTCTGGTGACACCTATCTCTGTAAAACCCCGCCACCCGCGTGGAAAATCTCATCCGTCTCTGCAGTGCCACAATTTGCAAGACTGGGTGGCGGATGGTGCAGGCTGGAGCCATCCGGTCTCTGTGAAAGGTATATCGCGAGTTTTTCAAGTCTGATGTGGCCCTTTCGCCGCGCGCGTGGTGGGGCAATGTAGCGAAAACTCAGAGAAGCCCTGGTGCCCACGTCGTTCTATCCTCTTGTCCTGCAGTGATTTAAAGCCATCCGTCACGTGCTGGTCCCCGCACGCCTCATCGACGGATGGTCGTTCGAGCTTATTTGCGAATTGACAGTCAATCCGATTTTCTATACGGCAATCTCAACCTCCTTGACGCCTGAAAGAGGGCCGTGTCGTAAACTCTCCGACGGAGGCTACACTCGTAAGTCATTGTAGTGAAAAGCTATTACGCCTCATCGATGGACGCGTCGTCGACGGGAACACCTTTCCGACTATCGCAGTCGTAAGGCTCAAATGGGGGCAAGTGGAGCTATTCGGGTCTTGGCAGCAAACAAGCAGTAACGGTGCAAAACAGATCATCAAAATGCAATTGGAGGGCATTTCGGGGCTGCATCGAGCGCTAATCGCTCAGTTAATGGGAAAACGCCGTCGTGTCCAAAAACATAAACGAACTCAAGACTCGCACGCCGCCGATATCATCATTAGTAAGGGGCGATACCGTTCGCCGACTGATGGAGACCAAGAGTGAGCGTGGCAGCAGCGGGTTGGCTTACAGCGTGACCTGCCTCACAGCGTTGCGACGAGGGCACGCTGCTCCTCCCAATCGTCGGGAAGTGGATGATGGAGGAGGTAGCTCGAGGTCAGCCCAACGGGCTGGCGACCGTCCACAATGGCGCGGACGATGTCGGGCGCCAGAAAGGCATAACGGATTGCCTTGCGCACGCGGGCCTTTGGGATGGCGTCTTCGGTGGCAATCTCCTCATAGGTTTTGCCCGCTTTGATTCGGTCGAGCCAGGAGAGGGCATTGGCGATATTGCGCAGGAGGGTGCGGTCAACGGATTTCGTGGGGTTGCCCAGAACGAGCTTGGTCTCGACGCCGCGTCGACGCAAGCGGAACGGCGCGTGGATGCGGAGTGCGTCCTCGCGAATGCGATCGGGCTCCATAGACAGGCAAGCAGCGAACGCATCTCGGTCGAGCAGGATGGACACAGGAGCCGGGGCTGATATCGACCCGCCGGATGAAACGGAGCAGGCTGGCTGCCGAGGCACTATCATCATCATCATCATCATCATCATCATTACTATTACTACCTGGACACAGCCCGTCTAGAACGTGACGCACCGAGGCGAGTTCCTGTATCGTCGGAGTGTGGATCAGCGAGGCCGAGAAGGTCGGTGCCCCCACATGCTGTTGGACGAGATGTACGACGGTCCGTTCCAGCGTGGGTGCGGGCAGACGCCAACCGGAGAGGTTGTGCCTTCTATTTATTTTCATCCGCCAGCCCATGGGTCGGAAGTCAGCCCTGCGGTGCGAAATACCCTGGATTCTGCGCGGATTCCAAGGGCGTCTAAGCTGCTGATTTGTGGTCTATTTCTAAAGGGCCGAGTTTTGGCACAGGACGGGGACCTTCACCTTTACTAGGTGCTAGGCTCACGCTTGGTGCGAGCGGGCCAGTCGGCAGGGACCGGTTTCATTGGACGACAAAACGCTGCAATCGTCGTGGTTTTGCTCATACCGACGGCGCAACTCCTCCACCGTTCGATCGATGTCGTCTCCAGCAACGCAGCAGAGTCCATGCCCGTCGTGTCCAAAAACACAAACGAACTCAAGACCCACGCGCCGGGACGTTTCGGATTAGAGGTGTCTAGGCTTGGTTGTGCCTTCTATTTATTCATCCGCCAGCCCCATGGGTCGGAAGTCAGCCCTGCGGCGCGAAATACCCTGGATTCTGCGCGGATTCCAAGGGCGTCTAAGCTGCTGATTTGTGGTCTATTTCAAAAGGGCTGAAGTGACCCCGCTTTCGTGGACAGGTTAAGAGTTAGGGATCAAGCGTCGCGATAGTACCTCCTTTCGAATTGGATAGGCGAGCAATAGTCGATGGCGGAGTGTCGTCGTCGCGGGTTGTACCAGCCTTCGATGAAATCGAAGGTCGCCATGCGCGCCTCAGCGTGGTAGCGAAACGACCGGCGCTCGATCAGCTCGCACTCGAGCGTCGCGAAGAAGCTCTCGCACATCGCATTGTCGTAACAGTCCCCGACCGAACCCATCGACGGTCGCACCCCGGCCTCCCGGCATCGCTGGCCGAACGCTAGTGACGTGTACTGCGTGCCCTGGTCCGAGTGATGGATGACGTCGCCGGGCTTGCGTTGGAACAGCGCCATGTCGAGGGCGCTCAAGACGAGCGACGTCCGCAGGTGGGTAGCCATTGCCCATCCGACGATGCGTCGGCTGAAGGCGTCCAGCACGACGGCGAGGAACAAGAAGCCCGACCACGTGGGCACGTAGGTGATATCGGCGACCCACAGGCGGTCGGGCCGGTCCACCTCGAAATTCCTGTCGACGAGATCGGGGGCGGGACGGGCGTCGTCACAGCGAATCGTAGTGTGCGCCCTCTTGCGCCGGTGAACACCTTGAATGCCAGCCTCGCGCATTAGCCGCGCTACACGCTTGCGTGAGACGTGGAGCTCGTGTGTCTCTCGTAGCTCGTGGAGAATCCTCGGCGCGCCGTACGTGCTCCGCGACGCGGTGTGAATCGCCCGGATCTTCTCAAGCAACTCCGCATCCGACACCGCGCGGGCCGACGGGGCACGCTCAAGCCACGCATAGTAGCCGCTGGCGGAGACGTCCAGCAGTCGGCACATCGTGGCAACCGGTAGTGAATCCTGGTTCGCCCTCACGAATCGGAAGGCTTCGGTGGTACCGACTCGGTCTCCCGAGCGAACCAGGCCGCGGCTTTTGAGAGGATCTCCCGCTCCAACCGTAGTTGACGGTTCTCCCGTCGCAGGCGGCGGAGCTCCGCACGCTCCTCACTCGTCAGACCGTCCTGCCTGCGACCCTCGTCGAGATCCGCCTGGTTCACCCAGTTCCGGATCGTCTGGCCCGAGGGCTCAAACTCTCGCGCCAGCTCTTCGGAGCCGCGGCCAGCTCGCACCAGCTCTACCATTTGGCGCCGGAATTCGGCCGCGTATCTGTTTCCCTGCTTTGACATCGTGGACTCCTGTCTCCCAAAGGATTAGGTGTCCACGAAAGCGGGTCAAGTCCAGGGCCGAGTTTTGGCACAGGACGGGGATGAGTTATAAGGATGCAGCGCAGTCCGCTGGCATAACCCCAGAGACACTTTGCAGGTGGATCGCACGTGGGAAGGTTCGTATCCGCGAGTACAGGACAATTGTGGACCCGAGATCGCGAGTTGTGCATCCTCCTTGTTTGGAAGTTGGCGCTTTCCAAGGAGGACTTTGTTATTACTGCCTCACACGGTCAAACCTCTGCGAGTCACCCCGGCAGAGCCGGGGGTTTACCTGTGATAATTAAAGATCCAGGGGACTAGTGGCATGAGCACATCCAAAGAAGAGTTCACGTCTCGATGGGGGATCCTGCTGACCTCGATCGGCATGGCGGTCGGCACCGGGAACATCTGGCGTTTTCCACGAGTTGCCGCCGCGAATGGAGGAGGATCGTTTCTCATCCCCTGGGTGATCTTCCTGTTCGCGTGGGCGATCCCGCTTCTTCTCGTCGAGTTCGCTCTCGGCAAGACCACCCGCCGCGGCCCGGCGGGCGCCGTTGGAACGTTGATAGGAGAACGCTACAACTGGTTGGGCGTTTTCGTGGGACTGGTGACGTGCTTCATCACGTTCTATTACTCCGTCGTCACCGGGTGGTGTCTGAAGTACTTTACCGTTTCCTTGGGCACGGTGTTCTCCGCCGACAATGCCGAGAGTTACTGGACGCGATTCACTAGCGATCCCATCCAACCGGTCATCTTCCACGCCATAGCACTCGCTATAGGATGCTCCATCATTTATAGAGGCGTCGTCCGTGGTATCGAGCGGACCAACCGCATCCTCATCCCGGCGCTTTTCGTGCTCCTCATCATCGCGGCCATCCGTGCGGTCACTCTTCCCGGGGCCGTGAAAGGCCTGGCCTATCTGTTCACGCCGAACTGGGAAGACCTCGGAAACTACCAAGTCTGGCTGGCAGCGCTAACCCAATCCGCGTGGAGCACCGGCGCGGGCTGGGGCCTGGTCACGACCTATGGCGTGTACTTCCGCAAGAAAGACACGTTCACGCTGACGACGCTCACGACCGCGTTCGGCAACAGTTCGGCTTCGCTTCTCGCCGGCATCGCGGTGATGTGTACTGTCTTCGCCCTTCTTCCCGAAGACCAGGCCTCGGCCGCTCTCGCTGCCGGCAACGAAGGCCTGACGTTCATCTGGATGCCGCAGCTTTTCTCGTCGATGCCCGGAGGGCGACTCTTTCTCCCCATTTTCTTCCTCGCGCTGAGCTTCGCGGCGATTTCGTCGCTCATCGCCATGCTCGAAATGGCATCCCGCATGATGATGAACCTGGGTTTTTCGCGCACCCGCGCCGTGGCCACGGTCGGCGTGGTGTCGTTTGTGCTCGGCCTTCCCTCGGCGTTTTTCATGGGCTTTTTCAAGAATCAGGATTGGGTCTGGGGCATCGGCCTCATGTTCTCCGGTTTCTTCATCGCGGTGACCGTCATCAAGTACGGAGCGGCGAAATTCCGGGAGGAGCTCATCAACACCGAAGATGAGAAGCATCCGATCGGTAGCTGGTTCGTGTGGGTCATCTCGATCGTTGTGCCGCTCGAGTTTCTTGCCATGCTGGCATGGTGGTTCTACCAATCGGCGACGCAATTCGATCCCGATGGCTGGTGGAAGCTCCGGAGTGAATCGAGCGTTGGGACCGCCGTCATCCAAATTTCGGTGCTCGTCGTCGTGGTTGTCATCACCAACACCTACTGGGTCCACCGCCTGAAAAAGAGTAGCGGATCGTGAGCTTGGAGCTCGCGGAGAAGGACAAAGCACTCCTCGCGGGCGAACTCGGTCGTGCTGCGAAGATGGCGATGTCCATCCTCGTGCGCATGGCCGACGTGTACCGCGCGGAGCGCATGCTCGACATCACCGGCGCTCACGTCGACAGCTGTGATCCGCAAAAAAGAAGATCGACAAGAAGCAGCCGACCATAGCAGATCTCAAACGCGCAATCAACGCTGGATAGACTTTCTGCGGAGCACAAGGGTCGAGTTTTGGCACAGGACGGGAACGGTGACGAGCCATCACCGAGGTGCTCGCCATGCCTTGGGGACGCGGATGGCGAGCACCTTACCGCGCGCACACTCGACCTCGCCCGAGAACACGGCACAGTCGACCCCGTCCTGTGCCAAAACTCGGCCCTTTTGAAATAAACCACAAATCAGCAGCTTAGACGCCCTTGGAATCCGCGCAGAATCCAGGGTATTTCGCGCCGCAGGGCTGACTTCCGACCCATGGGCTGGCGGATGAATAAATAGAAGGCACAGGAACTGCAAGAGCGAGAATTGCCGGCCCTGCAGAGTGATGGAACTTCCCGGCGTCTATGTTGACCTGGATGGTATGTCCGTTATCCACGACCTCGCCCGCCGCGGGTTGCCACTGGATTTCGAGTCCCCCTCCGCCTGCCGGGATCGCATCCGTCAGATCGATCGGAGATTGCTGGGCCCCGCTGTCACAGACCGCGAAGGACGAATCCAGCCCACCCCATTGGTACGGTCCGGTGTCGCCTTCGTAGCTCCAGTGAACCTCGCCGGTCGCTGCGCCCTGCGCGCGCTCCGCGTCCATCTGGTCCTCTGCATCCCCCTGGCTCGGTGCATCCGCCCGGCAGGCGTATTGTGTGCCAGCGAGGAAGACAACCGCGAGTACCTACAGGAATGAATGACGATACTTCACGTTTCTCCTCCTCTCGGGTTTCGACGGTCCGCTGCGAACCGGCCTGACCAAAGAAACGCTCGGCGACCGCATCTTGACCAAGATCTGCGGTGCCGCCCAGCGGTGTGGTCCATGAACCAGCCCCCTTGTGGCGAGGTATCAAGGGTCACCCAGTTTTCCCCAGTTGTGGTCATTGAAGAGTCCGGTGATCGACGGGGGGCACGAGTCAGAATCCCCCTGAGCCGCGCGCCGCGCTTGCTCCTGAGCCAGCTCGAGGAGTCCTCCGAGAGTAGGAGGAGGGGGAGCGATCATTTCAACGGCCCTCCCGCGATGTGCCAGCGACCACACGGACGGGTTCTTTCTGAGCGTTTCCCGCACAGCCCCCCATCCGGCTTCCCCATATCGGTTGACCAATATGATCTGCACCCACTCCGCATTTTTCCGGCGAGAATTGACGAACGCCGACTTATAGCGACGGACGGCCGTTGCTCGCGATTGTTTCTATCGATTCAACATCAGACCGTGAAGAGGGGAAGAGCAAATTGTATATCGGCGACACCTCTATAACAAGCCTGAATTGATGGGCCTCTTGCTGTCCATCATCATTAATTAGTCCGGGACTGGATCCAGGCCCGGACCGCCCTCGAGCCCATGCTGGAGAGCGTGGTCAGGGCGCGAGGGAAGGTGCTGAGGACGAACTTCTCGGCGACCAGCCGAGTAACGCGAGCGACCAAGCTGACTCAGGCTGCCTCTCGCCACTCGTATCGGCGGTGCAGTCCACCGACCCGCGGCAGTGCGACGACTTTCGCCGTAGGAGACGGTCGGTGCGTGACCGCTCTCAAGCTCGGTGTGTCCTTGTTCAGCCCCAAGTGGCAACGGCGTCCCTGTGCCAAAACTCAGCCCTTTTGAAATAGCCCATAAATCAGCAACTTAGAGTTCTGTGTTTGCGGCCGTGCCCAGGGCCGAGCGCGAACAAACGACGAAATCATGCAGGCATAGTCCCGGCAGATCGGAGACCGATCAGGTTCGGGGCGCGCGGATGAATAAATAGAAGGCACAACGCCAGATCAGGTATTCTCTCGCCCAATTTGACGTACGACGCGCAGCATGCGACAGTATTGCCGTGCTCAAATCGGTGCGACATCGAGCGTTGAAACGAGCGGTTCGCGGTGACCGCAGCAGCCTTCCGCAGGAACACGCGGCGCGAATTGTGCGCATCTTGAGGGAACTGGACATCGCCATCACCCCCCGAGACATGGCCTTGCCGGGTTACCGGCTGCACGCGCTGAAGGGTAAGCTTGCCGGCTACTGGTCCGTACGGGTGTCGGCGAACTGGCGAATCCTGTTCCGCATGGAGGACGGCGACGTGTTCGACGTTGACTTGACCGATTATCACTAACCATTAGGAGGAACAACATGAGCATGATGGGCGATAAGATCGTGGCCAACATCCACCCCGGCGAGGCATTGCGGGAAGATTGTCTGAAGGCCGAAGGGTTGACCGTGACCGCCGCAGCCGAGAAATTGGGCGTGGCCCGCACGACGCTGGACCGCGTGCTCAACGGCCGTGGCGGAATCTCGGCCGACATGGCTTTGCGCTTCGAGGCGGCCGGCTGGTCGAATGCCGATTTCTGGATGCGGTACCAAGCCAGTTACGATTTGGCGAACGCACGAATGAGAGCGCGCAAACGTGCCGAGGCGGTCGGCGCAGAGACTCAGCTAGGCTAACTTAGAGAGTGGTACCACTCGGAGGGGAAAGCTCGAATTGACCTGACCCCGTCCTGTGCCAAAACTCGGCCCTTTTGAAATAGCCCATAAATCAGCAACTTAGTGTCTGTGTTTGCGGCCGTGCCAAGGGCCGAGCGCGAACAAACGACGAGATCATGCAGGCATGGTCCCGGGAGACCGGAGACCGATCAAGTTCGGGACGCGCGGATGAATAAATAGAAGGCACAGCCGAACCGCCTCGGCATGCTTGAAGTTGTTCAAGTCAGCTTCGAGGACTTCGAGATTCATCGTTTTTTTGAAGTCCTTACCCTTGGGGCGGGACTTACCATGGCAGGATGACCTGACCCCACGGTTAGTACCACGTTGTATCTCAGTCATTCGGTGCTGACAAGGGCTGGTTGAAGCCGGCGTGGCAAAGCCGGTTTCAACCAAATCGTTTCAAGTTTCGTGTCTGTCTTTCTCCTGAAATAGGATGTTGTAGGTCTGGTCGCCACCCTTGCCTATGGCTGCGCCGTGGGGCGCTTCTTAGTTTATGGAAGGGACAGGCCGTCCGCCAGAGTCCTGATTGAATGAGATTGTAGGCTCTAAATGTTCAGTGAGCAAACACCTGCCGGGAGCGGGCTCAGCCCTCGGCGGGCAGACGAAGACCGAACTCGACCGCGATCTCCCGTAGCTTCGCCTGGATCCGCTGGACGTTGTCCGGTCCCATGCGAAGAAGCTGTCTCTGAACGGGCGGGAGGTCTTCGATCCACTGCTCGGAGTAAGTGTAGTCGACGCTTACTGTCTCGACGACCATATCACCCCGAACAATGGGTGTTTTCAGAACGACCGCGAAGGCTATGGTCAGAACGTCCTCGAATGGCTGCTCGCCGTAGCCGAGTTCCTGATACGCCTCGTCGATCAGGGGTCTCACATTGCGGTACGTTTCGACGAGGCCAGCGGAATCGAGGGAAACGAGGAAGTCGACGTACGTGTCATATCGATGGTAGCTCTCCGCGTCGATGACGAGTCGGCCCGAGTGGGAGGCGACCTCGAACCGCTCCTCCGGTCGTAGATGCGGGAACAGACGAGCCGGGCTGAGCCCTTCCGCAACGTTGGCCACGACGACCACCGCTTTGCGAACGAGCTGCTCGGTCACCACAAACGACGCCAGCACGGGATGTGCGGAGAGCTTTTCGACCATCGCGCGGACGAACTCATCGCTGGTGGACAGCGGTGGCAGAACGATCGGCGCAGCCTCCGGTAGAGCTCCCGTCCCGCCGGACGGTGGCGCAGCCGGCTCTGCCACGGTGCTCGTCGGCGCCTCGAGCGCGTCGGGAGCCTCGTCGATACCTTCGCCAGTAAGGAGAAAGTACAGGACGATTCCCACGACAAAAGCAATCCCGACGACTCCGGCAGGGACGAGGAGCCAATGCCGGAGGGACTTGCCATCGTCCGTCAGGACGGGTTCGGAAACCGCACTTTCTTCCGGCTGCTCGATGTTCCGGTCTTCCCAATCGGACGGCATTTATTAGTTCCTCTCGCGCTTGAGAGCGAACGTGGAGGAGCAGCCCCAGAAGTCTGCTCCCAGACCCGCCGCAGGCTGGCGAGGTCCAAACCGTCCAGAACGACATCCCTGGCCAACCCCTGTATCCTTCAGCATCATCCGACTTTCGCTCTCTTGCGCCGCAAAGTCCAGTCTAATGGGGTGTCTGGCATCGGGGGCGTTTTCTTCTGCCCGTCGATACGCGTTCTTCTTTTTTGCGGATCACAGGCCGAGAGTGCACGCTTCGCCGGATCCCGTCCTGTGCCAAAACTCGGCCCTTTTGAAATAGGCCATAAATCAGCAACTTAGTGTCTGTGTTTGCGACCGGGCCAAGGGCCGTGGGCTTTACAATCGTCTTGGGCAGGCGGGTCGTCACCATGCAGATGACCTCCTAGTCGAGAGCGAATATCGAAGCGTGTTCCTGAAGCGGTTTCCACGCTACGCCGGTCGAGCCCGCCGAGTGGCTACCGTCGCCGGCGACAATCTACGCGGCACGGCAGTAGTAGTTGAGAATGCCCCCAAGTCGCTCTCGCGACACGATGGGGCTAGTGTCATTCGCGCTTGCCGGCAGAGGTGTGAGGAGCTCGTTGCCGAGACCTTGGTGGTTCCGTTCTGTGTGATAGTGCACTACGTATTCGGTTACCGCTGTGCGCAGGTGTCGCTCACTGAGAGGTACGAAGCGGTCGAGACACTCTCGACGTATGGAGAGAACGAATCTTTCCGCATATGCGTTCAGATTCGGACTATTAGCGGGAAGGCGAAGGGGCTTCACGCCTGAATCTCTCAACAGCCCACGTACCGCCTCGGTGAATAGCGGGTCCCGGTCGTGGATGAGGTATCGCTTGCCAAGGAGGAAACCATCCCACAGGTCAGTGAGGTTTCTTGCCACCTGCTTCATCCACTCCCCGTTGGGGTCCGACGTTATCCCACCGATGCACACGCAGCGAGTGGCGATATCGATGACAAACAGGACATGGTAGCGGACGAGCCCGAACGGGTTCACAACCTCGACGGTGAACAGGGGGATGTCCCGCCGGATGTTGAATTTGGGGTAGCGGCGGCTCCTTGGCCGGCCTAAGAATAGGTCTGCCAAACAACCGTCTCCAGAGGGGGACAAAGAGCCACCAATGCCTAGGAAATCAAAGAAGCCAGTAAGAAAGCAAACGCACTCGCCTACGGGCAAGGTAGTTGGCCAAGTCGGTCAGATACTGCTACCGATGATAGCTGGGATCGCGGCCACGAAGGCGGAACTGACGGAATGGGTGTACGAGCAAGGACTGACAGCTCTGCACCTACTGCTCAGAGAGGACGCCGAGGAGATCGCGGGGCTCAAGGGCAAGCACGAGAAGGAGCGAACTCATAACCACTGGGGGAGCACGAACGGAGAGCTGAGCTTCGGTGGTCGTCGCATCCAAGTGTCGCGACCTCGAGTTCGCTCGAAGTCGGGCGAGGAGGCGTCGCTTCCACACTTCGAAGCCTTCCGCGAAGAAGACCCGCTTCCAGAGCGAGTGTTGAATCAGATCTTGGTGGGGGTATCGACCCGAAATTACGAATCGAGTCTGAACAAACCCGCGGCCAAGTTGAAGTCTCGTGGCACGAGTAAGAGTGCCGCCAGCCGTCACCTCGTGAGCCAGACGACTAAGAAGCTCGAGGAATACCTGTCTCGGCGGCTAGAGGAGTTCGAGCTTGCGGCACTGATGCTGGATGTGGGCTTGATCCAGTTTCGTGGACACTTTCTGAAAGGCGGATACGATGTCCACAATGGCAAAGACAACGCAGCCCCGGCGACCCCGCCGGGAGTTTGATGACGAGTTTAAGGCAGGCGCGGTCCGGCTGGTGCTTGATGAAGGCCAGAGCGTGGGTCGGGTGGCCCGGGAGCTTGACCTCACCGAATCGGCGTTTCGCAACTGGGTCCGTCAGGCCCGGGCCGATCGGACGAAGGGCCGGACGGGCTTGACGGGCGTGGAACGCGAGGAGCTTCGGCGGCTCCGCAAAGAGAATCGGCGGTTGCGGGTGGAGCGCGACGTTTTAAAAAAAGCCGCGGCCTTCTTCGCGAAGGAGAGCGAGTAAGATTCGCGTTCATCCAGGCGGAGAAGGCCACCGTACCGGTCGTTCACCTGTGTCAGATTCTCAACGTCTCTCGGAGTGGCTTTTATGCCTGGGTACGTCGGCCGCCGTCGGCCCACGCGCGCCGGGACCGCCAGTTGCGCGTGTTGATTCGTGCCTCCCATGAGGCGAGTCGCCGCACCTATGGGAGTCCGCGGATTTATCACGACCTGCACGAGCAGGGGTATCGAGTGAGTCGGAAGCGGGTGATTCGGTTGAAACAGGCAGAAGGCCTCATTGCTCGAGTACGCAAACGCTTCAAGCGCACGACGGTAAGCGGTCATGGCCAGCCCGTCGCGGCCAATGTGCTCGGGCAAGACTTCGTCGCCGATGCGCCGAACCAACGGTGGGTCGGGGACACGACCGAGTTCGTGATCGGCAGCGGCGGGAAGCTTTATCTCGCGGCGCTCCTCGACCTCTACTCGCGATTCCTCGTTGGGTGGGCCGTAAGTGCTATTAACGACCGTCACCTGGTTATCAAGGCGTTGCGGATGGCACTGAAACGTCGCCAACCGGCCGCGGGGCTCTTGCATCACTCCGATCAGGGCAGTCCGTATGCCAGCAAAGACTACCAACGTCTCCTTGAGACGCATGGCATGACCGGGAGCATGAGCCGACGGGGCAACTGCTACGACAACGCCGTCATCGAGAGCTGGTTCTCCACGGTCAAGCACGAGCTTGGGGAGCATTTCCTCAGTTGCGGCGAGGCCAAGATGGCCCTCTTCGACTTCATCGAGGTATTCTACAACCAGAGACGACGACACTCGACCCTCGGCCAGGTCAGTCCGGCCGAGTTTGAACGACGGATGAGGACTTCGCCAGCTTAACTAAACCGTCTACGAAACCGGATCAAGCCCAAGCACCTTCAGGAAAGCCGAGAGGTGCTCAACGAACGGCTCAAGTTTCTCCGCGGCTCCCTACTCTTGAGCACGCCGGGCCACGTACCGCAGACAATATTGGTCACGAGCGCCGAGAAGGGTGCCGGAAAAGAGTTTCGTGTCCTGTAACCTGGGACTTGCGCTCATCCAACTCAACAAGAAAGTCCTGCTGGTAGACTCGGACCTTAGGAACCCTCGACTACACCGGGTATTCAGCTATCGCAATCGAACCGGTTTGACCAATGTACTTACCGGTCAGAGGCAGCTAAACGACGGGTGCGTTGTGCGGACCGAGACCCCGAACCTATTCTTGCTGATGGCCGGTCCTAAGAGCCCGACGCCTGGAGAGTTGCTGGCTTCCCAAGCCATGGAGCAGGCATTGGAAACGTGTGCCTCCCACTTCGACTTCGTGGTCGTGGACTCGGCACCCCTGCTATCCGTCTTTGACACGCATTTCTTGTGCGGGCGTTGTGACGCCGTGTTGCTGGTCACCAGGAGCGGCCGGAGCACTCGCAACGAGCTAAAGAGCTCCTTGGAATTGATCGAAAAGGTCAATGGAAAGGTAACCGGCGTCGTTCTCAACGACGTTGACCTCAAATCACAGCCGGGTCACTACTACGGTCGCTACACCTACTAGCTCGAAATCGAAGTTCCGCCGGATTCTTCCTCGATCGGAAGCAGCTCTTGTTCCTTTTTCCACCCAGCGAATACCGCCCAGAACAGCCACACTTGCGCCCGTAGTCGGTAAGCTGTGCCGACATTGCTGACGAACAGTCCGTAGAGGACAATCATTTCTAGCGTAATCGAGATCAATACCAAGCTACCACCGAGATTCTTACGGAGGCCCAATTTCATACCGCGGAAGATGCGGGGATACTGAAGGAGCCAATAGATCATCTCTGGAATAACCAGGCTCTGCCGTGCCGAGCCGAGTTGCCACGGCAGAGGTACGGTCAGGAAATAGAAAACGCCGAGGGGTAAGAATTTGAGGGCCGCAAGAGGAGTGGATACGTCGGTCCCACGAAGGTAGCCGGAAGAAGCTGATGCAAGATCATCTCGTGAGGCTTGGACTTGTCCCAAGAACTCCCTGGTGTTCTCCGGCAAGATTTTCAGGATCCCCGAGCTAGAACCCGAGACGACTAGAAGCACGATCAAGCCGCCCAGTACGACCATCCGTCGGATGACGGTCGAGGCCGGGGTCTCCTCGGTCAAAGCGTCACCGGCTCCCCAGCGACGCCCCTAGAAGTACGCCGAGGACGATGCTAGGTAACAGTATGATGGCCAAATAGAATCGCAGCGACGAAAGCGCGGCGATTCCAAAAACCACCATGAGGACCGACCTCGGGCGGAACCCCAGCTGGAGGACGAGGACGTGATACGCAATCAGGCTCAGCGCGAAGAGAACCAGCCCTTCCTTGTAAAGGGCTCCCCCCAGAAAGCGAAGACTGGAGAAAAGATTACCAGTCGCGCTGCGTAAGGGGCGCCGACATCGGATAGGCCCAGGTGGCGGGAGGTTCGGTAGATGAAGACCAGCGTCCAGGCGGTGATGAGGTTGAAGAGCACAATGATCAGCGGTAGGGCGCGCGCTCCCCGGAGAACAAAGGAGAATGAAGCCAAGACGAAGATCATGCCCCATGCGTTACGACCACTCACCATCATGCTCTGCAGCGTTGGGGATGTGCCGTTGGCCATCCATTCGAGCACGATCCTCCTTCCCATGGTCTCGTACGTCACGGCGTCTTCGACTAGGGAAAAATCCGTGTACCAGGATGCCCACCAGGCGAGGAGCCCCAGTACACAACGCAGTGCGAAACTCAGCCAGTAGACCAACTTTTCGTTGGCGGCGTCGATGTGGCTATCGGAGGGGTGCATCGTTGCTCAAATCGGACGCAGATCTGTCACGCTGACCAAGGCTCTAAGCGATGGCGGTTTCTGCCTGTGAAGTTTAGGGTGAAGAGTGAGTCAACTTATTGTGGGGAGGGCGGGAGGATTTTGTCAACCCAACTCCTTCGCAGATAGGGCCTTGCGGGGGAGGGGGAGGCTTCGAGGAGCTAGGCCTCAGGACACACTTCGATCGCATGGATGCTCTCGAGCTGTTCGACGAATTGTGACACGTCGGAGCTACCCTCAGAAGGTGTGGAAATAAAGTAAAGGCGGAGTAACCTTCCGCGTCACGAAACACGGCGTGAAGGGGCCAACGGAAGGAGACACCGCCATGAAGGAAAAGACCACAAGACGACGGAGCTCGTCAAGGGTGGCTTGGGAGTCGCTGGAGAAGTGGGCGAGGCTCGAGATCCAGGATTGGGTGCAGGAGCTGATGGTAGCCGAAGTCACGGAGCTTCTCGGGCGTGAGAAATCGGAGAGACGGAAGCCCGTGGACACAACGGCGGGCTATCGAAATGGATACGGTAAGCCTCGGAAGCTGACGATGAGCGTGGGCACGGTGACGGTTCGCCGGCCGAGAGTAGGGGACGTGGAGGAGAGGTTCGAAAGTCGAGTGCTTCCGCTGTTCAAGCGTCGGAGCGAAACGGTGAGCGAGTTGATTCCGGAGCTGTACCTGCATGGACTAGCTCACGGAGATTTCGATTTGGCGCTCCGCGGGCTTCTAGGGGAGGACGCTCCACTTTCTCCCAGCACGGTGTCGCGGCTGAAACAGAAATGGCAGGGAGAGTACGAGCAGTGGCTAGCTCGCCCACTGGACGAACTCGAGCTCGTGTCCCTGTGGGTAGATGGCGTGTACGTGAAGGCCGGCCTTGAGAAGGACAAGGCGGCGGTGCTAGTTGCGGTTGGTGGCCTGTCCGACGGGACGAAAATCGTCCTGACGCTGGAGGCCGGGCATCGAGAATCCGAAGCGTCATGGTCGTCGCTGCTACGGAGACTGAAGAAGCGCGGTCTGAGATGTCCCCGTTTGGTGATCGGTGACGGTCATCTCGGCATCTGTGCCGCGACCCGAAACGTATTTCCAGAAGCTGAGGAGCAGCGGTGCTGGAACCACCGAATCCTCAACGTACTGGACCGGATTCCGAAAAGGGACCAGGCGCAGGCCAAGCCGCTGTTGACGGCGACCCCCTACCCCACCAGCCTGCAGGAGTGCGAGACGAAGAAGGCCAAGTTCCAGGATTGGTGCTTGCGCAAGGGTCTTCCGGGGGCCGCGCACGTGCTCGACGAGGACTGGGAGCGGATGGTCAGCTTCTATTCCTTTCCCAAGCCTCACTGGCAACACCTTCGCACGAGCAACGTCGTGGAGTCACCGTTCGCTGCACTGAGATTGAGAACGGATGCGGCCAAAAGGTTCAAGAAAATCGAGTCCGCCACTGCGACAATCTTCAAACTGCTTCTGGTTGCGGAGAAGAATTTTCGCCGGCTCAACGCACCGGAGCTGATGCGAGAGGTTCACCTGGGCGTTCGATTTGAAGATGGAGACAGGGTAACGGAGTCGTCGAAGGTTGCTGCTGCCTGAACTTTTTTACACACCTATTGACAAGAGCTCACACGTCGGCCTCGGCCTGCTCTGGGCTCACATCGAATTCTTCGACGATGACCGAGCAGATGTCCCGGACGGCGCGCTTTCCATCGACAAGCTCGTAGACTCGAGCAGCCACTTCGTTCAATGAATAGAGGTTCTCCATCTCGGCGACGCTATCTCGGAGAGGCACGAGAATCACTTCGTCCACAATCTTGCGTGAGGCTACGCGATCTTTGAGGCAGTAGATTTTGTTCAGATCCATTATCGTCCAGCCATTTCGATTAGGGGATGAGTAAGGCCACGCCGGCGCCGGTGATGGTCAAGAGGCCCACCAGCGCCCACAGGCCAAGACACCGCTGACGGTCTTTTTCCCGTTCCTGGCGGGTGTTCGCGCGACCAGTTTCCTCGTTCATTCGATGCGAGCCCCGCATCCCCATTACCACTCAAGTCTCGCTCGAAGCCTGAACCAACCCCAAGAAAGCGACCAACAGCGGAACGGCAAGGACGAGACGGGCGAGTCGAGGAGCCTCCGTCCACCCGAGGGCGAGCAAGATGAGAAGGCTTACGCCCAGGCCAATGGCGCCGAATCGCCAACGCCGGCGCACTTCGCTACGGCCGATGTTGCGTCGCCCCGGAACGTAGTTGGCCTCCATAGAAGGCCTGAGTGTAACGAAATCGAGCCCGGTGTGCTATGGGTGCCTGGCCGCCTCCGGTTGGGCACCGCGTATTTTGCGTGCGGCAGGATCTGAGAGCCGCCTGGCTGGGTCAAGTTGTGGCAACCGCGTAGACTCGCGGCCTGGAGGTCAGTTCCGAGATCTGGGGTTGGAGGGGCGCCGGTGAGATCATTCTTGGCGCCAAACCAGGACGGTGCGTGTGGGCAAAGTGGCCAGGCGCCAGTTACCAGATCCAGACCTTGATTTCCTCATCGGGGGTGCGGATGTGAACCAGGTCCGAGTTGGAGATCTCCCCCAGCGCCCTTACGACGTCGGACGCGTCGAAGGCTTCGCCGTCGTAGTGGCTAATTAACTCCTCCACGGCTTCGAGCGGTACGACGACGGAGACGTCTTCGTGCTGGCTGTGGACGGTCACCTCCAGATCACCTCCAAACTTCGAGATGAGGACCGTCTCGTCACCGTTCTGCACGCTAACGAAGTCTCCATCGGGTGCGATGATGAGCTCCTCTAGAACCCTTTCCGCGACTTCCTGATACTCTGCGAACTCGGGGCAGGGGATGCGAGTGATCTCTTCAGGAGCCAAGGCTACCGCCGCTCTCGCGACGACCAGGGGTACCGGAATTACGAAATGGTTCCCATCGGTCGTGACGTCCACAACCACGTAGTTCGCGCTCGCTACGATAGCGACGAAGGCCAGGGGTAAGACGGCGGCGACTTTGAACATTCTTATCTCCCTTCGTCGACCCAAATACGAACGTGACTCTTGCCGTCGTCCACTCGCACGATATCGCCGCGTTGATCCTTGAGCTGAGCGACCGCTTCGCGGAGGTTCAACTGCTCTCCATCGCCGGAAAGCAGGGCATCCACCACCGCAACGGGTACCTCGACATGTACTTCTTCTCTACCCGTTTCGTCCGTCTGTTCGACCTCGATGATGATGTGCTCGCCCCGGCGCAAAATGTGGACGCGTTCACCTTGTTTCTCCACCGCAACGAACTCTCCATCGCCCACGGCTCGAAACTCTTGCCAGAGTCGTCTTAGATCGCCAATGGAAAGGCCGTGGTGATCGAAGTGGACCTGGGCCTTTTCCAGCGCCTCGTCGGGGGCGACGTCGATAGCGACTTCCACGAGAGACAAGGGTAGATTGATGTTTACTTTCTCGGCGTCATCACCCTCGCCGTTCACTTGTATGTGAATCCAGGTGGACTTTTCCTCGCTCGGTTCCTGCGCGTTCGCTGTGGCGCTCGGGACCAACAGAAGGGCGGCCAGAAGGGCGATACCATAAGGGGTTCGTTTCATTTGGATTCCTCCACGCGCCGGCGATTCCGGCGTCTCTCATGCCCATATACGGAGATGAGCCGGGCAAGGTTCAAGGTTTTTCCCGAGGGCCCTTGACTACCTTCGGTTGTGACAAGCGCCTTGTTTAGATCGAGCCAGGCCGAAGGGAATCCAAATCAGCTGGTTGTCCGAGCCGGGCTTGGGTAGGACGCTCCTACCAATAAGGTATTCTCGCCGCCGGCTTCCGAAGGGACACTCGCTTGGGCGCGAGTACTGGCCAGAAGGTTCTAGGATGGGGGCTGCTTCTATGGTCGGTTTCCTTCGGCCCACCAAGCTAGCTACCGGAATTCCGAAGAAAGCCCCAAACACGATCGTAAATCCCACCCAGAACAGGAGTTGAGGAAGAAGACCCAACCACAAGAAGCTCGCCCACCCGCCTAGCTCCGGAAATCCGGGGGGGATAGCGTTGTAATGAGTACCCCACGTTCCGTGCATGGCCAGCGCCATGATGAGGACCACCGGAAGTCGTGCACCCAATCCGTAGGCTAGGAGGGTTCTGAAGAGCTGTGGCCAGCCGAAATATTGGAGGCCCGAGGTCATCGCGGCCAGCAACCAGATGAACAGCAGGCCACCGAAGAAGTTTTTCTGAACGAGAAACGCCTGAACCGGACCACCCGCCACCAGAAGGAGGCAACCCAGCACCGCGAAGCCAATCGCCTTCCCCCAGCCCGAAGGGGCGTCGCCATTTTTGGCGAGATGCAAGGCGAAATAGATCCCGAAGATCGGTGCCAGCCAGGTGATACCGATGACCGCCCCGACCCCGCCTGCCTCCGGATTGAAGAACACGGTCGACCAGCTGAGAAGTTCGCCGGTCAATCGCCAGAGAGTGACGACCAGGCTGATGAGCGCGGGGACGAGGACGAGACGCATGGTGGGGAAGCCGCCGCCCACCGCCGCCTGTTTCATGGTTCCTCCTAGTCCTCCGAGGTTAGCACGCAGGCCACACCTACCCTTTTAAGGAGACGGAATCGAGTGGAAAAAGTTCCTATCTGCGCTGGAAGAGAGGAATCGTTTTCTCCACTGGAGCCAGGCACCGAGTGTCGTCACAGGCTTGGTAGACGAGCCGAAGGTCGGACTCGCCCGGGTCGACCTCACCGTGGATTGAGAGCGAGCCGTGGTACACCGAAAGCGCCGCATCAGAGAAAGAAAATTCGAAAATCTCGCCCTCTGGGTATCGAATGTTCCTTACGTTGCCTTGGACCTCGGTGGCAATGAGGTACTTGAATGAGGGTGGATTCGCGTTGATGTGCCAGCCCTCGCGGATGGTGAGGCGGAGCTCGAAGGGCCGCCCGGGAGCGTCGGTAGTGGATTCGTTGCTCACGATGATGTCAGTCGTCACGAGCTTTTCGGCCAACTTGCCGATGGATTCGTCTGTCGGTCTCGACGGTGGGGGCTCCTTGCTGGCCAAGACTTTCGATGGCGCCGAGCCGCGATGGTATCGACCCACGGCCTGGGCCAGCGTACGAAGGCTCCCCGGTCGTTGGTCGAGTTCCGCGGCGAAAGCCTTCATCGCCGACTCGGCTCTTTGTCGGTACCGCGCTTTTCCAGTGTGCTCGGCAAGGGCGAGGAGCGTCAGGGTTGCAACACCGTTTCCGGAGGGTATGGCACCGTCGAAAATCGTCTTGGGCTGGAAGAGCAAGTGAGGTTTCTCCTCGCTCAAATAATAGCCACCACTCGAATCGCGGAGGCGCCGCTCCATTTCTTCTGCGGTGTGCTCCGCGGCCTCGAGCCACCGTCTATCCAGGGTCGCTTCGTAGAGCGCGATCAGACCCTTCATGAGGAAGGCGTAGTCGTCTAGAAAGGCAAGTATCTTGGCTTCACCTCCGCGCCAGGCGTGAAGTAGTGTTCCGTCGTCATCCTTGAGGTTTCCAAGAATGAAAGTCGCCGCTTTCTCAGCCGCCTCGAGGTACCGTGGTTCGTCCAGCAAAATCCCGGCCCGGGCCATCGCAGCGATCATCATGCCGTTCCAGTCCGTCAAGACCTTGTCGTCCACGAGCGGGAAATCTCGCTGTTTCCGCGAAACGCGTAGCCGATCCACCTTAGGTGCAATTTTTTCGAGTAGCTCCGAGCGGCTCCAGCCCAGGCGTTTCGCGTGTGCGTCGAGCGTATCGGCAAGGTAGAGCGTGTATTTTTTGCCCTCGAAGTTGGGGGGGCCATCGAAACCGAATAAGGGTCCGAGCAGATCGTAGCCGTCCGCACCCAGTGCGTCGCGGAGTTCGGTCCCGGTCCAGACGTAGTAGGCGCCTTCCTCCCCATCGGTTTCGGCGTCAATTGCCGACTTGAAGCCGCCTCCGTCGAGTCTCATCTCATCTAATACGAAGTCCAACGTGCCTCTGGCGAGACGGTCGAGCTCTGGATCTCCGGTTGCATCGGCGGTCATCGCCAGAAGCTCGGCGAGGTGCGCGTTGTCATAGAGCATCTTCTCGAAGTGTGGAATGCGCCACTCGGCGTCCAGGGTGTAGCGGTGGAAGCCTCCGTCGATTTGATCGTAGATGGCACTTTGCCCCATTTTGTAGAGCGTCTCGACCACCATCCGGCGGGCCTCGATGTCTCCTTGTTCTGCATGGTCCCACAACAAGAAAAGGTTGGCAGGGGACGGGAATTTGGGTGCTCCGCCGAAACCGCCGTTCGTTTCGTCGAAGCGCTTCCTCAGGTTTGCGACGGCAGCGCCCACGCTATCCGCAGAGGGGACTTCGTCCGCCGGTCTTCGCTTTTGGGCGACGATCGACCGCATCGCGTCAGACAACCGGTCGGCGGACATCTCGATATCTTCGCGCTTGGTGGTCCAGGCCTCATGGATATTGGTGAGTACGGTGGGAAACCCCATTCGGCCACCCCTATCGTCAGGCGGAAAATAGGTCCCGGCGAAAAACGGCTCGAGCTTCGGCGTAAGGAAGACCGAGTTGGGCCAGCCGCCACTTTGCCGAATCAACTGCGTGGCGATCATATAGATCTCGTCGAGATCGGGCCGTTCCTCTCGGTCTACTTTGATGTTGATGAACCATTGATTCATCAGCTTGGCGATCTGGGGGTTCGAGAATACCTCGCGCTCCATCACGTGGCACCAATAGCAGGTGGAATAGCCGACGGACAGGAAGATCGGTTTGTCTTCTTTTCGCGCCTCTTCGATGGCTTCGTCCCCCCACGGATACCAATCGACCGGGTTGTGTGCATGGAGCAAGAGGTAGGGGCTGGACTCGTTGGCGAGGCGATTGGTCGGCCCGTCGGCTCCGTGTAGCCCGGGCGGCTCCGACTCGGACTGCGACTGCGCTTGGCAGGTGAAAAAAGCCATGGACAGTAACACCGTCATAAGCCCGATTGATCTCATTGGGAATCCTTTGATCGAGAAAGGAGTGCGCTCCTGACATTCTAGCCTAACCGACCCGGTCGAACCAGCGTTCGCGCAGAGACGGCTCCGAGGACCAAAGCCGCAAGTGTCCAGAAAGTCCACAACGGCTGTAGGAACCAGCCCCAGGCGGACAAAAGGCCAACTGCCAGGAGGCCTGCCAATCGGACGCCGGTGTATAAAATCGTTACCCGCCGCGAGTACACGATCAACAAGAAGTCGGTTGGCAGCCACAGCAGCAAGAGCTCGTTGTAGCGAAGCTCGGGAAGCGGAGACATGACCGCTAGCAACGCGAGAAGGACACCGACGGTTCCGAAGAGAATACCGAACAAGGACCGAAGTGCGCGAGAGGTACCAGGCGTCCCCAGCAGGATGAGCAATGCGCTCACCAAGCCAATCGCCAGCCCCAATTCCCGACGGTGCGTGACTAGCCATGGTCCGAGCCAGGGAAGCCCGGCGGAGGCAGGATTCTTTCGGGCGTGGACGATTTCAGGAGTAGCTCCCAGATGCAAGGCGACTGTCTCTCTCAAGATCCGAGGTAGAAACATCGCTTCATACTCGGTTCGTTCCCGATCTATCGAGCGTCCCAAGAAGGTCTCGACCAGTGCGAAGACGAGTGGATCATCCTCCAGGCTGTCGTGGATGAGCTCACGGAACGAGGAGCCATGGCTTGTGGACCTGCGCTGCAGAGCGCCGTCGGTGACGGCGTCGATATGATCCCGGGGGCGGGTCGAACAGTTGTCGTCGAAATGGTCGTACGCGTAGTAGCGATTCTCTGGAAGGGCCGCCGTCTCGAGCCGCTGCTTCATTTCTTCAACCTGCTCCGACGTCAACGGCAGCGGCTGCCGATAGATGGTTCGATCCTCGGCCAAGTAGAGTCGAAGCATCTCTCCGAAGGGTGCCACGGATACCCAAAAACGGGCTCGGCCCCGAACGACGTCCCACGTGAGCGGGCCGGGAGTGGAGAAATCTGCGCTCCCATAGTTGAAACAGCGACCGCCCAGTCCCCTTTCGTCGAAGACGCAAATGGCCGCATGCCCGAACTTGGAGAAGACATCCTCGCCCGGCCCGAAGGTGTAGAGCTCTACCCGCGCACCCGGTGGCGCGGGGGTCTGGGCGAGGGCCGTCAAGAGGATTCCCAACTGCACTAGCTGACTGTAAGGCGCCATGAGAAGGAGGTCTACACTCTTTCGCACGAGATCCGCAAACCATCTTTCACAAAGAGACCCTTCGCGTGTCATAGCCAGTAAAGGGGGAATTGAAACCTTTGCAGGTGAGATTCGAAGAGCTCATGGCATGGTATGAGAAGGAGATCTACCGCTTTACCTACCGCATGACCGGTAACCCGGAGGATGCGGCGGACGTTCTGCAGGACACTTTCTTTCGGGCCTTTCGAGCCCTCGACCGACTACCCGCCAAGGCGAATCATCGCGCCTGGCTTTATCGCATCGCCTCGCGTTCCGCATTGAACCTGGCACGTGGACAAAAACTCCGACGGACTCTGCCGCTAGAAAAGGCGCTTCATTTGGCGGAGAGCAATGGCGACCTGGAGAGTTTGGTCGAGACCAGACGGTTTGCCGGTCGCCTCGGAGAGATCGTTCGCGCCCTCCCGGTGCGTCAGAGGGTGGCGTTGTTGCAGAGAAAATACCAAGGGCTGCCTTATCGTGAGATTGCTGAGACGCTGGCTTGTACTGAGCAAGCGGCCCGCGCCCACGTCTATCAAGCGATGGGGAAGATCAGGCGCGGCCTCGCGGGACGACGTAAGTAAGTGGAGGAAGAAATGGATTGTCAGACGTTTGAAGAGATTCAACTCGCGATCTTAGCCGGCGACGCGGGCGCCCAGCACAGGAAGCGAGCCGAGCTTCATGGTCGCGAGTGCGAAGACTGCCGTCTGGACGGCGAGCGGGACAAATGGTTGGATACGGCTTTCGAGGTACATGAGCGAACGAACGAAAAGGGTTTCCCGTCCGCTCACCGAAAGCTCGAGAAAGAGTTCAGAGAGCGTCATGCCTTCATCGGTCATGTGGCAGCGTCTTTCGGGCCGGTTTATCTGGCGGCAACGGAGCGGGGGCTTTGCCGCATCGGCTTTCGGACCAACGAGAAGGAGTTCGCTAACGACCTTCTGAGTCGAGGACTCCTGCCCGAGGCGGACGCCCGCCGACTACACCGGGAGCGTCGGGAGCTCCAAGAGTACTTGGCCGGCAGGCGCGAGCGGTTCGAAGTTCCCCTCGATCTCCGGCATGTGACACCGTTTCAACGGAAAGTCTTGGCGGTGACCTCTCGAATTCCGTTCGGCTGTTGCGCGAGCTATGGCGACATCGCTCGTCGCATCGGTCAACCCCAGGCCTGCCGTGCAGTGGGTGGAGCGTTGAACAAGAACCCCGTCGCCATCGTTGTGCCGTGTCACCGGGTCATCGCAGCCGACGGTTCCATTGGGGGCTACGGCGGAGGACTGAACGTGAAGCGGACTCTCTTTGAAATCGAGGGAATTGACCTCGAAGATCCCAAAGGCCCGGTAGGGACTTCGCAAAAACGGAAGCGAGGATAGGAATGAACACGACGGACATTGATTTCTTCCACGGCCTGCTTCGCGAGCGACGTGAGAGCCTTCTGGAATGGTTATCCGAGGCGTCGTTGGCAGAACCTAGCTCGGCCGCTGAGCTCGATAGCCTTCAAGAGGCCCTCCATCGCATCGAGGAGAATGCGGAGATCCCCTGCGCTAGCTGCGATGGGCACGTCGAGCACGAAGTCTTGTTGGGTAGTCCGACCACTAGCCTGTGCCTCGAATGCATGAAGGAGACAGATATCAGGCGGTTGGAGGATGATCTGCGAGTCGCTCGTGAAGTGGATCGGTCCCTCTTACCGCGACGCATCCCGTCCAACGAGTCTTTCGGCTTCGGCGTTCATTATCGGCCTTCCAGGATCCTGAGCGGAGATTTCTACGACTTCTTGTCCCAACCGGACCCGAAGAGCGTGGGGATCCTGATCGGCGATGTGGCTGGCAAAGGAATTCCGGCTGGACTCCTGCGAACGACATTTCAGGCTACGTTCCGTACACTGACCCGGTTAGGATTGTCACCGGCCGAGCTGATCAAGACTGCCAACGAGCAGCTTCTCGATACCGCGCATCCCGGCCGCTACGCCACTGTCTTCTACGGAGTGTTGTGCTATGAGACCGGAGAGTTGAACTATGTCAATGCGGGGCACAACCCTCCTCTTATTCGACGCGCCTCCGGCGAGGTCGAGGTGCTCGGTGCAACCGGCACGGTCGTCGGTATCCTGCCGGGTGCGAAGTTCGAGCAAACCTCGATCGTGCTCGGCCCGGGTGATGTGTTGGCGCTCTACACCGACGGCGTCACCGAGGCGGAGGATCCATCCGGAGAACCGTTCGGCGAGTTAAGGTTGAGCGATCTCCTGGGTCGTAGGGATGGAGAGTCCGCACAGCAGGTATCCAATCTCGTGGTCGCGGAAGTGGATAGATTCTCTCCGGGCGAGCCGAGCGACGACCGGACCCTGGTGATCGGCCTGCGAACGATCTGATACCGTTTTCGATCTAACCGGGTGGCCTCGGCTCGTTCGCCGGCCTCGAGTCGGAAGTCGTTGAGGTTAGCGAGGCAGGTGGGGGTGGAGAACGAAGAGCCCTTGCTCGATGCCGCTCACGATGACGACACCGCTTGGAAAATACGGATAGTTACTCCAGGCCCCGTTGAAACGGGCTTGGTTACCTTCGGGGAAAGTGTCGAAGAAAGCGACCTCATTCAGTTTGCCATCAGCGATGTTCTTTAGATCTAGAATTCGTAGCCCGCTCTGATAGTTGGCTTGATAAGCGAAGCCGTCACGAACGTAGAGATTGTGGTCGATAGCTTTTTTCTTGCCGGTGTAGGTGCCGATGAGCTCGGGAGTATCGAGGTCAACGATGTCCCAGATAAAGGTCTTCGTCTTGTTGCCCTCGGTTCTCTCGTCGAGCTCATCGTCCAAAAGCAGATAGATCTGGTCCTCCGTGGTCCAACTCTGATGTGTATAAGCGACCCCTGCGTAACTTGTTCGAGACAGCATGCGCGGGTTGCTCTTGTTGGTCACGTCCACGATCGTCAGTGTGTCCTCGTTGGCGTTAAAACAGATCTCACGGCTCGAATGCTCTGAATCCGGTCCCCGGTACACTACGCAGTGTGCATCGTGGGTGTAGCCGTCTCCGCTGTAGCAGCCGGCGAACTTTGGCGCCTTGGGTTTTTTTATATTGACCATGTGGAGTCCGCCGGCGCAGGTGTTGCTGCCCACGATGTAGGCGAATCCGGTTTTTTCGTTGATCGCGACGTTGTGCGAAGTGCTTAGACCTTGCGCGGCATAATGCGCGGTGCTGGAAAAGCTCACCGGAGGGCCGGTCACTCTGCCCAACTGTTTGAGATTGAATACTTGCATGCCGTGGGACGCGGCCTCCGAGACGATGAAGGCATGATTCCTGTATACCTTGACGTCGCGCCATGGACTGGCAACGGTTTGCGTCGGCAACAGGCCGAGATATACCGGGTCGGTGGGATTAGTAATGT
This sequence comes from Candidatus Marinacidobacterales bacterium, assembly GCA_965219415.1. Lineage (GTDB taxonomy): Bacteria > Acidobacteriota > Vicinamibacteria > Marinacidobacterales > DATDRI01 > CBDCNP01. The sequence goes on along the minus strand of CBDCNP010000002.1, from coordinate 1,806,049 downwards.
CTATGAACGAGGTGCCCGTTGAAAGCGCCATCAGTGCATATTCGCGGCCATTTTCCGGGTCGGTCCAGCCCCAAATGTCTGCGCCCTGGGCTCCGCCTTCCCCCCCGATCTCACTCAACGGTATGAACGACAACAGGTCGACGTTCTTGCATGGGTAAGCGCCCGCCGTGCCGCCGCTGCAGTGTGTCTCCTCCTGAGCCGCTGGCTCGGGAATCGATTCGCCCTCTTCTTCTTCATGGTCACGCACGCCCGGGCCTGGGTATTGCTGACTAGCTTCGGCTACGAACCAGAAAGACAACGCGAGCGTGGCTAGCATCACCGTCGCGTAGCGGAAGGTCGAAGAAGTGTTCTTCCCGGTGGTGGTCATGAAAGTCCTCCGGATTCGGTAAGGCATTTAGCCTCTATCGTAGCAGCCGATCTTGAGACTCCCAACCGCTCGAGTTATTCGACCGTGTCGGTCAGCGATCGGGCGACGGCTGTGCCCGGCGAGCGAACCTCGTCGACCGATCGGTAAAAGTAATCCATTTACGTGCGAAAGGCTCCCAAACGTCCGCCCGAGCTCGGCTAGAATGTCGACAAGAGTGAGAAGTCGTTCCTCTTGTTGGGGTGAAAAGCCGTACGGGCTGGCGAGGTATAACTTTTTGCTCATTTTCGGGTTCCCCTCTGTGCAGGCGATAAGGCGGGATCCCAGCTAAATTCGTGCGCAGTTGGAACTTTTCCTTTTTTGGCGCACGGTAAGGAGGTTTATGAATCTAATCGTTGCCTGGCTCGCTTGGTTGGGCGTTGTAGGGAGTGGAGGTCTCGAGGCCAGGCCTCACGTCGTCATCGAAACGGAGCTGGGAGTCATCAAGATCGAGATTTACCAAGAGGAGGCTCCCGTCACAGCCGCAAACTTCTTGAAGTACGTTGATGAAGAACGCTTTGAGGGGAGCAGCTTCTATCGCGTCGTTCGCATGGGGAACCAACCAGATAGCGACATCAAGATAGAAGTGATTCAGGGTGGGCTGGGTCGGAGCGAGCAGGAAGACAGACTGCCGCCCATCGAGCACGAAACGACGGACCAGACGGGCGTGCTCCACAAAGACGGTGTGATCTCGATGGCGCGCTTAGATCCAGGGACCGCGTCATCGGAGTTCTTCATCTGCGTTGGCGATCAACCGGAGCTCGATTTCGGAGGTGGAAGAAACCCCGATGGTCAAGGCTTTGCCGCATTCGGGCAGGTGATCGCGGGGATGGATGTTGTTAGGAAGATCCAACAACAACCGGCGGACGGGCAAAGCCTCGCACCACCCATCGGCATCGCCTTCGTGGCAAGGGTCGACTAGTGGTCCTAGGGGGTTCCGGACAGTCCGGAAACGGGGGCTTGAGCGCGAGTGAGCTCCGTCTGGCGCTCTTCCACCTCGAAACGGTTCTTAAGCCTCTCGTAGACGCTCATGACCTTGGGAACGTAGTGGCGCGTTTCCTCCGCGAGTCGACTGCTACCGGCTCGAAAAAACTGAGCATTCCGCGGCCCGCCGTTGTATTCCGCGAGCACTACCTCTACGTCGTCATGAGTGGATAACAAGATATCCAAATAGAGCGCCGCCATCTCCGTGTTCTTCTGGGGGTCGTAGAGCATCTCCGGCGAATATTCCCAGCTCAGCGTTCGGGCCAGCATGCGTCCGGTCGTGGGCGCGATTTGGTAGAGGCCGGCCGCGGCGGCGTGACTCGTGGCGGACACGTTGTAACCGCTCTCGACGATACCCACCGCCAAGAACAAGAGTGGGTCAATCGTGGGATATTTTTCCGACGCGATCAGGGCCAATTGGGCGTACTGGTAGGCATCGCGGATGCTTATTAGATGATTGGCTCGAATGATCTCGTCGCGAAGTCCCAACACTAACCGCTGGCGTTCGGAGTCGAAACGAACTCCCGAGTTCAGATGTTGGGTTTTTTGCTCGACCTGGGAGAGAGCCGATTCGACACGTTCGTTGATGATGCGGATGTGGTGGAAGGCGATCGAAGCGGTGCCGGCGGCCACCAGCAAAAGGAGTGTCACACCGACTAACGCGACGTTGCGCCATCGAGAAATCGCCTCGGGCTCGTCTACCCCATCGATCTCGCTTCGTTCGAGGAGTACTCTCAGCTCGGCGCGACGTGCTCCGGAGAGCCCGGTGAACTCGACGCCATGGAGGGCGCCTATGGGAACGCCGTTTTGGTTCCATACGATACGTGCGTCGGTCTCGAAGGGTTCACCCGAATCGTTGAGCCCAAGCTTGAGGCGAACGCTACGACCGGTCTCCAGAAGGTGGTCGTTGGCGATGCTCGCTCCCGATTCGGTTATGTCATTGAGGACCCCGTAGGACGGTAGGATCTGCTGGTCATGAACCGTCAGGACGACCGTTTGCTGGGGTGTCAATCGGGGGATTGCCCTTCTATCCGGCTGACCTCCGAGGATCTGATTCTCGCTCATAGCGACTGTTCTCCTTGCCTGCGGAGAAACCTCTCCCGCCGGCAAGCGTTCTGGCTGGGGGTAACGCCTTTACAGTTTGGTCAGGAGCGCTCAGCATGCCCTTTTTGGACGTCCGGGTCAAGTTGGATCGGAGCCGCGAGTGTCCCCTGGCACGATGCAGCCACTGCAAGTCATTGATAATTTTTTAGGGGATAGGAAACTCTCGGTGCCTGCACCCCGTCTAAGAAGTTGTGCTCGATTGATCGCATTTTCGAGATGAGAACATGGAAAAGTGGCTAAGCGACCTCCGCTACGGGCTCAGAACGCCCCGAAAGAGTCCCGGCTTTACGGCCGTCGTCCTTTGCACACTGGGGCTCGGCATCGGAGCGAACACGGCGATTTTTAGCGTGGTTCACTCGGTGCTTCTGCGACCGCTTTCCTATCGTCAGCCGGACCGTCTTGTCGCCGTCTGGGAATCGCGAGCCAAGCCCGGCTCCGAGAAATTCAGGGTGGCTCCCGGCAATTACCTTGATTGGCGGGAACAGAACCGCGTCTTCGAAGACATGGCGATGTTCGGAGCATCGCGCTATAGCTTGACGGGCGAGGGCGATCCGGAATCACTTCTGGGAGGAAAAGTCACCGAAAACTATTTCCGTACGTTGGGTGTCGAACCGCTATTGGGACGGGTCTTCAGCAAAGAGGAGGAGACCCCCGGACGGGACAAAGTCGTCCTACTGAGCTACGGCCTCTGGCAACGCCGATTCGGCGGCGATCGAGAAATCCTAGGACAGCCCGTCACATTCGATGGCAACCTCTTCACTGTCATCGGCGTCATGCCGCAGGGCATCTATCCCACTTGGGTGAGCTCGGTGGGTCAAATCCAGTTTCGCCCCGACCATCATCAGTTTTGGGTGCCGATGGCGTTGCCTGAAGGTTTTCGCACCACACGGCGCTCCCACGTTTTTGGTGTGCTAGCGCGGCTAAGAAACGGCATCAGCTTCCAAGATGCGCGATCGGAGATGGAGACCATCGGCCGAAGATTGGAGCAAGCCTATCCGGAGAACGCGAAAGAAAGCATTGCGTTGACGCGTTTGGTGGATGAAGTGGTCGGCGATGTCCGTTCGGGACTTCTGGTGCTGCTCGGTGCGGTGGGTCTTGTCTTGGCCATCGTGTGTGCCAACATTGCGGGACTGTTGCTCGCGCGCTCTGCTTCGCGACAAAAGGAAGTGGCGGTGCGAGCCGCCTTGGGTGCCGGGCGGTGGGACTTCATCCGGCAGTTTCTCACCGAAAGCATCCTCCTCGGTCTAGGAGGCGGAGCTCTCGGTTTGGGCGTGGCCTATTTTGGCCGTCAGGTTCTAACTGAGGATAACGCCGCATGACATCCCTCGCCTCGGCGACGACAGAATCGATCTCGCGGTTCTCTGTTTCGCGGCTGTTGTGTCTATCCTGGCGACGATGATGTTTGGTCTCGTCCCCGCCCTCCAATCCTTGAAGCCGGATCTTCAGGAATCACTCAAGGAAGGCGGTCGAGGAACCACCGATCCGGATCATCGACACGCGGTTCGAAGGGCCTTGGTGGTTGCCGAAGTCTCGCTTGCCGTCATGCTCGTGATCGGCGCCGGTCTGCTCATACGGAGCTTCTGGCAGCTCGTTCAGGTCGATCCAGGGTTTCGTACCGATAGGATCCTGACATTCGAGCTGGATCTGTCTCAAGCAAGATATCCGCATTGGTCGCGTGTCGTGAACGGATACTCGAACATTCTCGAGCGGGTGCGCGAGCTTCCGGGAGTTCGCTCTGCGGCTATGGCCTACGATCTTCCGCTCGAGGCAAATTGGGAGACGGGATTCCGCATTGCGGGACGTCCCGAGCCCCGGCCCGGCGAGGGTCCGGGCGCTACGCTGCGATTGGTGAGCCCCGACTATTTTCGCACCACCGGTATCGAGCTCCTCGGCGGGCGCCCGTTCGTCGTGCAGGACGATGCAGAGCATCCAGGAGCAGCCATCATCAATAGCTCGCTCGCCCGCAGGTACTTCCTCGATGAAGATCCCATGGGCCAAATACTCCAACATCGCAATACGGCCCAGGATCTACCGGAGTCGTTCGAGATCGTGGGAATCGTCGAAGACGTCAGATTCCGGGGGCTCGATGCCATGGTGGAACCGGCACTGTACCTTCCCTCGCGCCAATTCATTGTCGGGGATATGGGCCTCCTGGTCAGGACCGCCGTGGATCCGCTCGCTCTGCTAGCCTCGGTGCGCGCCGAGGTGGCGGCCGTGGATCCGGATTTGCCGATCTTCAGAGTGGGGACCCTAGAAGGCTTGGTTGAGAACTCGGTCGCCCAACCCCATTTCAACATGCTGCTCCTTAGTCTCTTCGGCGCCCCGGCGCTCGTTCTCGCCGCCATGGGGATATATGGTCTGCTTTCTCACACGGTCGCCGAGCGCACCCATGAGATCGGCGTGCGCATGGCATTCGGCGCTCGGGCGAAGGACGTGCTGCGGTTGTTCGTGGGCCAGGGGCTCCGCCTCACTGCCTGAGGTCTGGTCCTGGGCATGGCGGGTGCCTTCGCGCTGGCGCGCGTCATGGAGAGCCTGCTCTTCGGAGTGAGCTCGACCGACGCGGCGACGTTTGTTTCGGTCGTGGCGACACTAGCGGCGGTGGCCGGTCTCGCCAGCTACTTGCCGGCGCGCCGGGCGACTCGGGTCGATCCTATGGTTGCGCTCAGGCACGAGTAGTCCGCTCGAGTCCTAGAACTCCAATCCAACGAGAACCCAAGGCCTAACACGACCGGGTTGTAGCGTGTCCGGGGCTGATGTAGCGTGGGCGTTCAGTCAAACGGAGGGGAGACAGCTGGAATGAGTCTACGGTTGGTAGTGAGCCTCGGGATGCTCCTGGTGGTCATCTTGGGCACCGGGGTCAGGGGGATGCAGGGCACGTCCCCACTCCTCGAGGTAAGTCTCGACCAGGGCACCAACTTTTCGGTAGCCCTTGCTCCCGACGGCTCCCACTTGGTCATGGATCTGCACGGCACACTCTGGTCGCTTCCTATCGAGGGCGGCGAGGCGCAGCGGCTCACCGACGGATTGGGCGACGATCGATTGCCCGACTACTCCCCGGACGGTGCGCGTCTCACGTTCCAGTCCTATCGTGCCGGCAGCTGGGATATCTGGGCGATGGGTAAGGACGGCAGTGGACTCACCGCCTTGACCGCAGGTCGCTTCGACGACCGGGAGCCGGTCTGGTCTCCGGACGGGACGCGCATCGCCTTTTCTTCGGACCGTTCCGGGAACTACGACCTTTGGATGCTCGATGTGGCGGGTGGGGATGTCACGCAACTCACCGACGATCCCGCAAACGACTACATGCCCGATTGGTCGCCGGATGGAAACGCGATTGCCTTTATCTCCGAGCGTGGTGAGGGCCGCGCCACTGAACTGTGGAGCATCGATATCAGACGCGGAGAAACCAATCGGCTCGCATCATTCGAAGGTAAGGCCGCAAGCCCGGCCTGGAGTCCGGATGGTCGGACGATCGCGCTTCGTCTCCTCGGCGAAAGGACGTATGCACTTTCGAGCTGGCGATTCTCGGAGGGCATTGAAAGCGATCTCGTCACGATTCCGGCGAAGGGTGGGGAGCCGGTCACGAAGACCAACGGGGAAGACGTGTTTCCTTTTCGACCGGTGTGGGAGCCGAACGGGGACATCATCTACACCTCGGATGGCGAGATTCGCCGCTTGCCTGGCTCGGGAGCAGAGACACAACGGATCCCCTTTTCCGCCACAGTGTTTCTGGACCGCCCCGCCTACTCTCGCCGCGCCGCCGGAATTCCAACAGCGGGGCAACGGCTGCCGGTCCGCGGCATCGTGGGGCCGGTGCTTTCTCCCGATGGCGAGAAGCTAGCCTTCACCGCGCTCGGAGATATTTGGATCGCCTCCGCAGAGGGCAAGGGCTCGGTTCCCTTTACCCGCGACGAGTTCCTGGACTCGGATCCGAGTTGGTCTCCCGATGGTAAGGAGATCGTTTTTTCCTCCGATCGGGCAGGCTCGATGGATCTCTGGAAGAGAAAAGCCGACTCCTCGCCGGGCAGCAACGCGGTGAGGCTGACCGAGCTTTCCGGGGCGGAGGTTGTCCCGGTGTGGTCTCCCGATGGCCGTTGGATCGCTTACGCCGACGAGCGGGACGATCTGTACGTCATTCCTTCCAACGGTGGCGCGGCGCGGCTCATTCGGAGAAGCCGTCGTTGGGCAGGTGCGCCGAGCTGGTCGAGCGATAGCGAACATCTTGCCCTCGCGACACTGGAACCCTACTCCACACGGTTTCGAGAGGGGGTCAACCGCGTCATTGTGATCTCTCTGGACTCCGGAGCGGAGCGAGTGGTTGAGCTATCGGATGACTTCTCCGGAAGGAGCTTCGGCTCGCGCGAGGGAGACGGCCCGGTCTGGAGTCCGGACGGGCAGAGGCTCGCGTTCGCCATGGATGGTGGGCTTGCGATCCTTCCTGTAACCCCGGAAGGGGAGGCAACTGGTCCGCCGGTCACCGTCTTCGATGAGCCGATCCATTTCCCGGCTTGGTCGCCCGACTCGCAAAGCCTCATTCTCCTCGCGTCCGAAAAGCTAATGCGAGTCGATATCGAAAGCCGCGAGGCTACTGAGATCACGCCCGAGTTGAGCTACCGCGTTCCCTTGGCCCGCGGGAGGATGGTGATCCGAAACGCTCGTCTCATCGACGGTACCGGGGCTCCGCCTCGCGAAGACATGGACATCTTGATCGACGGTGACCGGATCGAATCGGTTCAACCCGCCGGGATCGCCACGGTCGAGGACGTTCGCGTGATCGATGCGACCGGCAAGACGGTTATTCCCGGCCTCATCGACATGCACACTCACCCAAGCCTGCCCGATTATGGTAGCCGGCAAGGGCGACTCTGGTTGTCGTTCGGAGTTACCTCGATCAGGACTACCGGCGGCGCCATCTATCGGACCATGGAGGAGCGCGAGAGCATCGAGTCCGGGCGGCGTCTCGGTCCTCGTATTTTCGGCACCGGTTTTGCCATGGACGGAGAGCGTATCTTCTACCCAGAGTACGTGGCGCTCGAGAACGAGGGTGAGCTTCTTCGCGAGCTCGTGCGGGCCTTCGCTCTCGACTACGATCTCATCAAGACCTACGTCCGTCTCTCGGACACGCTGCAGAAGAGAGTGGTCGAGGAAGCCCACCGTAAGGGAGTGTTCGTCAGCTCTCACGAGATCTATCCGGCTGTTGCCTATGGCGTAGACGGCATCGAGCACGTGCAAGGCACCAGCCGTCGTGGCTTTTCTCCCAAAATAACCGATCTAAGAAGGAGCTACCGGGACGTTGTCGAGCTCGTTTCACGGTCCGGCGTCTTCCTAACGCCGACCATCCTCCTCCAAGGGGGCTTCCGATTGGCGCTGGCCCGCGAGCCTAAGCTGCTCGACGATCCTCGTCTGGCCGATCTCCTTCCCTCGTGGGTACTCGCCGCCGCGCCTGGTGCGGTAGGTAGCGTAAGCGAACGTGAGAAAGTCATGGAGCCGATCTTCGCTACGGTGAACGCCATCGATAAGGCCGGCGGTCGACTCGTCGCCGGCACCGATGCCCCCATCGTTCCGTACGGCTATGGCCTGATCCTCGAGATCGAGCAAATGTCCGAGGCCGGCTTGGGGCCGCTGCGGGCAATTCGGGCCGGCACGTTCGAAGCGGCTCGTGCCCTCGGTGCATCGGACGACGTGGGTTCGATCCGTCGCGGCAAGCTGGCGGATCTGGTCATTCTGGAGGCCGATCCGGTGGAAGAGATACGTAATCTTCGGCGGGTGGAGAGCGTGATAGTAGGCGGGAAGATGGTAGAAATGTGGAAGCTCCTCGCGATCCGAGGAGCTCACTGAATCTTTTTTTCCATCCGGCTGCGAAATCGCGCCACCTCGATAACGAATCGCTCGTGACTTCCGCGACCGACTTCTTCTTTCTCGTCGAACGCGGTGACATCGAAGACGCAGCGTTTCCCATCGACTTCGGTTAGACGCGCCCGGGCCCAGACTCTCATCCCGAGCGGCGTGGCGGCGGTGTGGCTTACGTCGACCTTTGTGCCGACGGATGACTCCCCTTCTTCGTAGAATGGCTGGAGTAGGTGATGGGCGGCCATCTCCATCAAGCGGATCATCTCCGCGGTGGCTAGAACGGGTGGGACGTCATTGAGGCCGGTCACACTGATCTCTCGTGTCACCACCCGTTCGAGCTCTTGTTCAAGTCCCGGTTTCAGTTTTCCCTTCATACCTTGGTCATACCTCGTGGTACGAACACTAGACTTAAACGGCGAACCGATCAAGCTTTGTAGCTTCATCCTGAATTGCCGCCCAACGTCACGATCTTGCGAGCCAGATCTGAGAGGTAGGGAATACCGTCGCGCAGCCGCGCACCGTGCCATGACAGGAGCCGCCCGTCGACGAGGAGAGTTCTTCCCTTCAGCCGCAATGGATCGCTCGTCGCACTCAATAACTCCGTCATGTGTTTGGCTTCGAAGGGGAAGGGTTCCGAGCTGAAGAGCACGACGTCGGGATGTAGTTTCTCGATCTCGGGCGCCGTGAGCTGTGGGTAGCGCCCCGCCTCTGGCTTGATGACGTTTATACCTCCGGCCTCCCGAATAAACGCGTCGATGAACGTCGCGGTGCCGGCGGCCATGTAGGGCTTTTGCCAAATGAGATACAGGAAGCGAAATGGCGCTCGGCCGCGAGACTCTTGGGCTAGGCTCGTTCGGGCGCGATCGAGGTTGTCGACCAGATTACGTGCGTGGTCGTCGCACTGGAGGAGCGTGCCGAGTTTTCGTAGTTCCTCGAGTGCGGTAGTGAGATCTCCCGGGAAGGCTACGTACACAGGCGCCACCGGTTCCAGCGTTCTTACATCCTGTTCTCGGTTTTCTTCCTTGTTTCCCAGGATCAGGTCCGGTTTCAGATCGCGGATGGCGTCGATACGAGGGCCCTTCGTGCCGCCGACCACGGAGGCGTTCTCTCGAGCCTCTGGTGGGAGGACGCAATAGCGGGTCACCCCGACCAAGCGCTCACCGGCACCGAGCGCGTGGACCGACTCGGTCGTCGAGGGCACTAGGGTGATGATCCGCTGGGGAGGACGGGACAGGCTTATGGCTCGGCCCCTTGCATCGGTCACAGAGATCACAGACGCATTATAACCGTGCCCCTCCCAACGCAAGGAGGACGACGTTTCCATCCTCCGCACAGGTGGGAGTTTACGGGCTTCTCGAAGCGGGTCGGCCGGCGGTGAGGTCCGACCGCGGGTTCGGACCGAGGCAGGGAGGTGGCTCGCGGGGGCGTCTGGAGCGGCTTTTTTTCATTTCTTCTCTTGCAGGATCGTCCGCTCGCCATTAAAATATGCGGATTAGACTCGGTCCACCGATACAATTTGGGTGCAGAGGACGAGCAGGGTAGAGTCGGCTGCGGCGCCCTGGAGTGTGTTGGTTGTAGTGTAGGTCTTTTCGAAGGAGATAGTGGAATGGCGAACAAGGCAATGACCAAGACTCAGACCGTCAGCTACATGTCGGAAAAGGCCAACCTCAGCAAGAAGGAGGCGGCCGGGTTTCTTGAGGACCTAGCGGATCTGGCGGTCAGGGAGACCAAGCGGTCCGGGCAGTTCGTCATCCCTGGGATCGGCAAGTTGGTCAAGGCTCACCGTAAGGCCAGGAAGGGGCGGAACCCTCAGACCGGCGAAGAGATTCAGATCGCGGCGAAGACGGTGGTGAAGTTCCGCGTGGCCAAGGCGTGCAAGGACGCGGTCGTTCCACCGAAGAAGTAGTCCCGGGAACGTTTCTTTTTCGAGTGCTGAACCGCCCGGAGGACTCTTCCCAACGGTAGAGCCCTCCGGCCAGCCGTTCTCTCGGTGTCGGCACCTCTCAACGCCCCATCGGCAGGCTCGGGTAGGCCGGGCTTCTCGGTGAGGTCGCGGCGTTAGCACCTTCAGCCGCCGCCCTCTGGTTACGCCCCCCAGGGAGACTCGACGTCCTAGAACCGATCTGAAACCTGTGATAGTTTCTTGCTCCGACGTAACCTGCTAAAAGGATAAGGTAAGCTCTGATGATCCAACCTTTCGTTAACGAGCCTTTGACCGATTTTGGTCGTGATGAGAACCACAAGGTCATGCTCGAAGCCTTGGCCTACGTCAAGCACGGAATGGGTGCCGAGTACGACCTCGTTGTCGGTGGAAAGCGGCTGTTGACCGATGAAAAACTGCGTTCCACCAACCCGGCCCGTCCTAACGAGGTGGTCGGGATCTTTCAGCGTGCCTCTCTAGAGATCGCATCGAACGCAGTCGATGTTGCTCACGAGAAGTTTCTGACTTGGCAGTACACACGGGCGACCGAGCGTTCCCGGTATCTGTTCGATGCTGCCAACGCGATGCGGCAACGTAGACATGAGCTGTCGGCATGGATGGTGATGGAAGTTGGAAAGAGTTGGGTCGAAGCCGATGCCGACACCGCGGAGGCCATCGACTTCCTCGAATTTTACGCGCGGGAGAATCTACGCCTTGCTCAACCGCAGCCTTTGGTGGAGATCCCGTCCGAGGTCAGCGAGCTTTACTACATTCCACTCGGTGTTGTGGTTGTCATTCCGCCATGGAACTTTCCGCTAGCCATCCTTGCGGGAATGACCAGCGCCGCTATCGTAGCCGGGAACACTGTCGTCTTGAAGCCGTCTTCGGACTCGCCAGCCATCGGTCGTAAATTCTTTGAAATTATGGAAGAGGTGGGTTTGCCTGAGGGAGTCTTGAACTTCGTCACCGGGTCCGGGGCCGCAGTGGGCGATACCCTGGTCACTCATCCAAAGACCCGAATGATTGCCTTCACCGGCTCCAAGGAGGTCGGGCTCGGGATCAACGAGAAGGCGGCCCGGGTCGCCCCCGGTCAGATCTGGATCCGGCGCGTCATTGTCGAGATGGGTGGCAAGGATGCCATCATTGTGGATCGGGATGCCGACGTCGACGCGGCTGTTGCGGGCGTGGCGTCCTCTGCCTTCGGCTATCAGGGGCAGAAGTGCTCCGCCTGTTCTCGCGTTGTTATCGACGAAAAACTCTACGATACGTTCCTCGAGAAACTGACAGAACGAACGGAAAAACTCCAGATCGGTCCCACCGACGACCCCCGTTATACGGTCGGACCGGTCATCAACCAATCGGCCATGAAGTCCATGCTGCAGTACATTGAAAAAGGCATCTCGGAAGGCGGACGCCTGCTGACCGGCGGCGGTGGGATACCGGACGCCGAAGGATACTTCATTCGCCCAACGATCATCGCCGACGTGGATCCCAAAGGGACCATCGCTCAGGAGGAGATTTTCGGGCCGGTGCTCGCTGCTCACAAGGCCAAGGACTTCGACGCGGCCCTCAAGCTGGTCAACGACACCGAGTACGGGCTCACCGGTTCGGTTTATACCGGGAGCCGAGACAAGATCGACCTAGCCAAGAAGCAGTTCCACGTAGGTAACCTCTATTTCAATCGGAAATGCACAGGGGCCATGGTTGGTGCTCATCCCTTTGGAGGATTCAACATGTCGGGCACCGATTCCAAGGCCGGCGGCCGAGATTACCTATTGCTCTTCACGCAGGCGAAATCACTGTCCGAGAAGACTCGATAGCATCCGGCTAGGGGGTATCCCCCCCGAACATGACGTTGTGCTCGCCCCGCTCGGCGATCATTTTCTCCATGTGCTCGACCAATTTGTCTCGTCGCCCGATGATGGCCTTGATCTGCCCGCCCATCAAAATGTCTTTGAGCCGAGCTTCCAGCTGTTCCTTGTCCAGGGCCTGCGCCCTCTCCATCAGCTGTCGATCATATTGGGTGGGCAGTTTGTTATCCTTGCCGATTTTCTTCTTGCTCAGAAAGGCGCGGGAATGATCGACGAGAATGATGTCGAACCCCGGGTCGACCAGGAAGTTGCGGGCATTGCGGTCCTCGTTCAGTATCAGGTTGTCGAAAATCTTCATCCGAGAGAGCTGGTGGCTCCAGTCCGGCGTTGCGGGAACGACATTCATCACGTCTCCATAGAGCTTGCAGTCTTCGACCCAGAGTTGAAGGGAGCCGTTCTTCTTGTTGATCTTTCGGATGACGGTCGGTGGGACCATGTTGAGCCCCAACATATTGTCTAGCTCGTACGCGGCCACCTCGGCCTCGTAACTCTTCCAGAAACCGCCGGCTCGGCCTCGCTTGATGGGTTTAAAGGCTGCCTTGAACTCCGTGTCGCCTTTCTTGAGTATGGCGGAACTTGGCTTGGTGACACCCACGCCGATATCTTCGACGGAAACCACCTCGGCCGTTCTGAGGAGCTCTTCGAGCTCCGCCTCGCGGCCCACCCAGTTTTTGATCGGACAGTTATGTGGGGTCACCTGCGCCATCTGGACGGAAGAAGCCTCCTGAGTCTCAGAGGAAGGCTCCGGTGGCTCCTGGGCGGCGACGACACTCGACAGTACAAAGGGAAGCAACAAAAGCGGGTTTACGCGGATTCGTGTGGGTAAGTTCTGACGGAAAAACAGTGTAACTCATTGTGTGGAAAAGGTATCGAGTACTTCATCAGGTGCTGAAAAGTGGTCCATTTTTAGGATAGGCTAACCGAGTGAAAAATTCCCAGTCGATCCGCTCGCTGTTTGCGCTGCCAGGTTTCGTGGTTGGTGCCGGATTGAAGGGTCTATTCGGTGACCGATACGCCCGCGTCATCCAGCTCAAGAGGCGAAAAAAACAGCTGTGTGCTCTTACTGTGGGCAACGGTGCCGGGGGCGCTATGACAAGCAAGTGTGCCGGGTCCGCGACCTGTCGTTGGCAGGCTGGCGGATCTATCTGGAATACGAGCGTCGGCGCGTCAACTGTTCTGGGTGCGGCGGTGTGCATGTAGAACAACCTAGACTGGCTGGCGAACAACTCGCGCTACACCCAGCGTTTTGCGACGCATGTGGGCAAGCTGTGCCGGGATATGCCGAACAAGGCGGTGGCCGAGATGGAACGTCTGCACCACGGTACGGTGAAGGCTCTGGATACGCTCTACATGCAAGAGCAGGTCGACCGGGCGGGGCTACCGGCGCCTCGGGCCATCGGTGTCGATGAGATCTCCATCCGCAAGGGACATAACTATCGCGTCATTGTCAGCGACCTGGAGCGGGCGCGTCCCATCTGGGTGGGCGGTGAGGGTCGCAAAGAAACCGACATCGATTTGTTCTTCAAGGCGCTGGGCGGAAAGAAAAGCGCCCGTATCAAGCTGGCCGCCATGGATATGTGGAAGCCCTTCCGGAACTCGGTGATTCACAACGCGCCTAATGCGCGGATCATCTTCGACAAGTTTCATATCATGCGTCATCTGTCAAAGGCCCTCGATGAGGTCCGGCGCGGTGAGTACAAACGCCTCAGCGGCAAGGACCGGTCGTACATCAAGGGGCAGCGTTACACTTTGCTTTCCCGGCGGGAGAACCTGAGCCTAGACGGTCGCCGCGCACTCAAAAAGTTGCTCCAGGCCAACCGGCGCCTGAACACCGCCTATATTTTGAAGGAGGCCTTCGGGCAACTCTGGGATTACCGCACCGAACGCGGCGCTCGCGCCTTTTTCACCCGTTGGAAAGACAGCCTCAAATGGCAACGCCTGCATCCGTACCAGAAGTTCGCCGGTATGATTGAGTCCCATTGGGATGGTATCGCCTCCTACTGTCATCCGGAGAACAAAGTCAGTCTCGGCCTAGTTGAAGGGGTCAACAACAAAATCCGTGTTCTGCAACGACGCGCCTACGGCTATCGCGACGAGGAATATCTCAAGCTGAAGATCGTGGCGGCTTTCCTTCCGCCATTACCCAGAAATGCAGTTTTCAACCCACACGAATCCGCGTAGACCCACAAAAGATACAGTCTACTCATGGCTTTGACCTCCTACCTTGGTAAATCCTCGGCATCAGTTAGCTTCTGAAGCTCTTGTCGGGCATCATCGCCGGCAGTCGGATCGGTTTGCACGGCGAGCTCGAAGGCCTCGCGGGCCTTGGAGGTGTCTCCCAGCCCGAGATAAGCGAGCCCCAGTTGGTAATAGGCTTCGTAGCCCTCGGTGCCTCTCTCGATGCTTTCTTGCAGGTTCTCGATTGCTTGGGCGTACTGATGAAGCACGACCTGAAGGCGCCCGAAGGTTAGAAGAAAAGAAGGATTGTCGGGTTGCTCGCTCACTGCTTGTCGGATCATGTCCTCGGCGACGTTCAGATCCAAGTTGTGATCCAAGGAGAAGCGGGCCACTAGGTTCTTGAGATGTGGGTTGTCGGGTGTCCGTTCGACGACCTTCTTTAGACCGTCCATGTAGAGCAGGTACTGTTCTCGAGCCTCCTCCGCCATTCCCAGGCCACGATAGATATCTCCCAACGTCTTGTTGTACCGGAAGGGGACCGGCTTGGACATGCGCAAGAGCTGCTCTATAGCAAGCCGCGCGCTCTCCAGGTCAGCCTTGGCGAGGTACTCTTCCGAGAGCTTCACGTAGACGGTAACGTTGTCCTTGTCCACGGCCGCCACTTCTTCCAAGTAGGCGGCAAAGTTCGTCTCATCAAGGTACTCGGGAAGCTTCACCTTGCCCCCGGGGTGGATGGCACTCAAGGTATCGCCTTCGATCTCTAGCGCCACCTGGTGGCCTCCTTCGTAGAGTTCGAGCATGCCTGTGTCGATGCTAATGTGTTTGCCGCCGAAGCGGGGTTCGATGACGCCTTGGGTCACGGTGTGGCCTACGACCATCCGCTCTGCCTCCAGGTTGGCAAGAATCCGGTCCACCTCTTCCTGATGTGCCTCCTGCGGTTGGCGGCTGAGTGGGACCTCGGCGAGCCCACGATATTGTAGGGGCGACTTCAAGTGAAAGGTTAGCCCTTCTTCGAGGGCCGCCTTGCCGTTCAACTCATTCCTGACTTCTTCGTTCACCTTCTCGATACCGACTGCCGAGATTTCCTCGCTCCAATCGCCGTGCGTGAAGACGATACCGTTCAAACGAACGGCAACATTGTTTCCGCGTATCCACTTGCCGTATCGACCGCCGGTTGCGAACATCGCGCGGTGACCGAAGTAACCGCGTGGGTACTTCTGAAGGAAAATTCCCTTGACCTCTTCCTTGGAAGGGATGATCTTGTTCGCTGCTCTTGCTTCCTTGAGGTGCTCGTCATAGTAGATCTTGAGCCCACGTTCCCATGTTTTCTCGGACTTCGCATCGGAGAAACTCTCGTATATCTCTGGTGTGACGTAGTCGGTGATCCCAACCATGTTGAAGGCTTCGTGATTGCCGATGAGGACATGGACTCGGCCGCCCGCCTTCTTCGCCTTCTTCTGAAGCTCCATGTAGAAGTCTATACTCTTTCGCGAGTCGGCACCTCTATCGATCACGTCACCGACTTGAACCAAATGAGCCTCACCACCAATCCAGTCCAGCTCGTCGTCGATCAGTTCTGCGTTCTTGAGAACGGTGAGAAGATTCTCGTACGCCCCGTGCACATCGCCCACCGCCACGATGCGCGGAACGTTTTCCCAATCGTACCGCTCCCCGGCTGCCTCGGCAGGCACTTCGGCGGCGCCGACGAGTAACCCCGTCAGCAAGGCCAGTACAGCGAAGTTCTTCACTAGGTGCTCGTACCAGGCTCGGACTGGAACAAGGAGCTGAACAATCCCTGCAGGAGATCTACGTGGTCCGCCAAGACTTCGAAGAGTCGTTCTCGCTCGATGCGGAGAGCCAAGCCTTCTTCAACCACGTTACCACGCCAGCCGAAGGGGGTTCCGGCTAGGGTTTCGTCGAGGCCCAGCGCGTCGCCTGCCTTGACTACTAAGGCACCGCCGACGGTGTCCTCGGGGGGTTCAACCAATACCTCTCCCGAAAGGATGATGTGGATCGCGGGCTGATCTCCCTCACTGAAAATACGCTCATCTTTGACAAGCGGGAATTCTTGGGCGATGGCGGTGAGGGCAAGCAGCTCGTCGGCGGTCGTTCTGGAAAAAACGGGCAGCTCTTGGAGGAGGAGCACTTTTTCGATGGGTTTCAACCTCTCACTACCTGCCGTGTCTAGGGACCTTTCTTCCGGGTGCACCGCACGCTCACGGATACTTGGTTTTTCCTTTCCTGAAGGAGCGCTGAGCAGCATCCGGAAGAGACCCTGAGCCAGCTCGATATTGTCGGACAAAAGAACGCGAAACTCTTCGCTGGCGATGGCAAGGCAGATGGATGTTTCGACGGCGCGGGCGGTTTCTCGCAGAGGGGCACCCTCCAGTACCTCGCGGAACCCAAGCAATGTCGGCGGGCCTACTTCTTCTTCCTCCCGTTGTTTACCCGAGACGTGGATCTTGCCCTCGACGAGGACTTGGATGTACTCCACGGGCGCGCCCTCTTCCTGGATGGTGCGGCCCTCTTCATGACGCACCTGGCGGGCGATAGATGAGATACGAAAGAGCTCGTCGACGCCTACGAAGCTGAAAAGGGGAATCTGCCTCAGATTGTCGGCGAGCACGACGGCGGGAACCGGAGGAAGCAGCTCAAACTGCATGGGGCCTCTCCTTTCCTAACCGATGGGCGGCCAGGGCGAAAGAGGCCGCTTCGAAAACTACGAAATCCTTGACGTCGCGAAAGGCCAGGACTTCCTCGATGTCGTCCGCGAGCGACCAAAGCTTTCGTTCTCGAACCAGATCGATCGCAGTGGCAGCCACTACCGGATCATCGTCGTAGATGAGTCGGGTTAGTGTTTCTACTGCACTCCGGACCCGGGTCTTCAAGAAGACATTGCCCTTACGAACTTTCTCCTCGAGAGGCATCTCTTCGATGATGGGCATGAGTCGCTTCCTGAGGTCCCGGCTCAGCAGGTTATCGAGGAACTCGGTGGCGCTCGCACGGGAACGGCCTTCTCCATGTTGAATCGTCCAGCGCGCCGCCACCACGTCTTTCCACGGGTAAATCAGTCCCAAGAGCCCGTAGATACGGTCCAACGCCCGTCGCATCTTCTCCTCGACGGCTCGACCGATGAGCGAATCCGTGGACAACCCCTCTTTCTCGAAGAGATCGTAGTGGACTCCGAAGTAACGATAGTAGCGAAGGGCGTCTCGAAGGGCGAGTTTCTCCACCGGTTCGGGATCGATCGTCAGCTCGGGATGCTCCCGGCGCAGCCTCCCTAGAGCGGTCACCGTCTTGTAGCGAATGAAGCCGTCGTCGTCTTCGAGGGCCTTGAGAAGGATGTCGATCGATTTCTGCGATGGAATGAGTGCCAGGGTGCCCGGGATGTGACGCCGGACCCACGGGTTCTCATCGGGATCGTTCAAGAAATAGGCGAGGGTGTCGAGCATGCCCTCTCCGTAGCTGACCAGTACCTGCCGGGCGCTGTTCTTGAGTTGCCGATGGCGGAGAAGCGACACCAAAGAAGGCACGAACATGTAGTCCGAGGCGCCGAGACGACTCACGCTCTCTATCGCTTCTTTGGCGACGTCGATATTTGCATCGTACATCAGCGGGATCAGCAGGCTCTGGAACATCGGATCTTTGATCTGCGCTACCGCGCGGGCAACCTGGCGGCGGCCCTCGGCCGCCGCGTCGCGCGGGTCGGACGCGAGTCTTCTCAGCGCAGCCTCCGCGGAGTCCACGTCCTCGCTCCGCTCGCTTCCTCCCAGCGCCACCGCGGAGGCGGCGACGATGCGAGGATCGGGGTCGTCTAAATACGGCCGCATCAGTTCGGTGATCTTCTCACTCCGGATAGCGGCCAGGGCGGACACCGCCGCCGCTCGCACGTCGGGGCTCTCATCCTTCAGCGCTAGTTCAACGGCAGGAACCCAACGCTCCATCAGGTCGGGCCGCGCCGACTCCATTGCGTTCAGGGTGCGCGCCCGCACCGCGGGGGAGGCATGATGGAGTAGGAGCGGAGTGACGAGGTTTCGCTTGTCTAGAGAGTCGAGCAGATCGATCGCGTAGAGAACTCGGTGCTCCTCGGAACTGCCGAGTTCTTCGACCAGGGTCTCCACTGTGGCGGCGTCGCTGAGCTGAGGCCTCATGGCCGCCGGCTCGAGCTCCAAGTGCTCGATACTGCGGCGGAAGCTCGCGACATACTCCGTCTTGGCTCGACGTGCCAGGAAAAGCCACAGGACACAGTAGGTCAAGCTGAGGAAGCTGAGCTGAACCCAGCTAACACCGACGACTTTGAGCAAGATCAGAAGCAGCACCGAGCCGATCCCCTTTCCGATGAACCGGTCGGCAGTGACATCTACAAAGGATTTGGCCTTCAGCTTGAGCTCTTTGGGGAGGGGTTGAAAGAGAACCTCACGAGTCGTCTTGTCCAGGCTGTAACGCAGGGAGGTGTCGGTGATGCGGGCCACCATCGTTGACAACAGAACTGGGTTAAACAAGATCAGAAGGGCGGTGGCACCCAGGCTCACCGGCAACACCATCAAGGCGAAGCCAATCCCCAGGATTCGGTGAATCCGGCTCGTGAAATAGATCTGTATGACGAAGCTAATCGCTGAAAGGTAGAAGGTGATCTGTCCCAAGAAGCCGACGATACCGTCTTCACTCTGTACGAACTGTTCGGCGGCCATGTTGAGCTGTTGCTCGATGGTTACCGCGCCCAGTGCTGCGAAGCCGATTACCAGGGAGATAAGCCGCAGATGCTTCGACTGCCGGAGCATCGATAAGGCTTCGCCGCCGCCCACGGTTTCCTTGGCGGGCTGAGCCGAGTCATCCCCGCTGAGCTGGGTGCGCCGCTGTATCTGAATGACCAGAAAGAAGCAGACGACCAAGAGACCGGCGCTGAAGAGAATTAGATTCACCGCCCCCACGCTCTCCGCTAGCAAGGCGGTGAGTCCGGCGCCGGTCATACCGCCCAGGCTGGCGCCACCGCCAATGAATCCAAAGATACGCTTAGCCTGGCGAGGATCGTAGATGTCATTGGCGAGGGTCCAAAACTGACTGATGAGGAAGATCCCGACCAGTAACCGGCCCCAGAAGTAGAAGGCCACCGATACCAAAGTGGAGCTGGTCTGGAACAAGAACCAGAACGCGACCAAAGTTCCCACCACCACCATCTGAGTCCCCGGGAGTACCCAAAGTCGAGGGACCTTGCCAACCAGGCGGCTGTAGTACTGCATGATGAAGCCCATCCCGACTCCGGCAAACAACATGACCCAGGGCAGGTTGTCCGCCCCCACATCGGCAATGAATTTTCCCGTCGCGGAGGGTTTGATGTTGTTGTAGGCGGTCATCACCAGAAAGGAGTAGATGAACATCATGACCGCGGTCGCGGCCTCTCCTTCACGGAGGGTAAGGATGGGAGAAAGAAGACGGCGGATAGACGAATCGCTCATAAGGTCTTTTGCTCCCTCAGTTTAGAAGTGCGGCGGGTAAGTCCCCACCAGGCGAGTCATGTTATTTCAGTCTCGCCAATGCGGCAAGTAGGGCGTTGCGGCTTAGGGTTCAGGGGACGCGAAGGCTAGCTCTGGCTTGTTCGACCGATTCCATATAATCAGCGACCTTCTTAGGATCGACCGAATTCTCGCCCTGGCCATCGACTTTCATGCTCGTCCCGACGATCGTTCCGTCGGCGTACCGAAGGAAGTCCGCGATGTTGTCGGCGGAAGTCCCCGACCCCATGAGAATGGGCCTCTCCCTCGAGAGCTCTTTCGCTCGTCGCACCTTGTCGAGTGCCGGCGCGTCACCGGTCATTCGCCCCGATACGATGAGTGCGTCGGCTAGGTAAAAGTTGGTCCATTCGATATGGGTCTCGAGATCCATACCGGGGAAGGGAACCGAATGTTTCTTGTCGACGTCTGCGAATATCTTGATGTGCTCGGCATGGAGATGCTTCCGATGCCGGAGCAGTCGGGCCGCACACCCGTGGTCGAGCTCTCCGGTATCCCAAAGCCTAGCGCCGGTCAGGATGCAGATGCGGACGAAGCTTGCGCCGGAGGCTACCGCGATGGACAGCGTAACTTCTCCGCCGTTGTGGATTACGTTGATCCCGGTGGGAACTTTGGCGGCCTTCACGACCTCGCGTGCCGCTACCGCCTGGGCGGTCATCTCTTCGGGCGGCACTCCTTTGCCCACGAAGAACGGATGGTCCCACATATTCTCCACGATGAGTCCGTCGACACCAGCTTGTTGGTAGATCTCCACATCTCGAAGCGCCCATTCGATAATCGGTTCGATGCCCTGGCCGTGGTAGTTGGGAGCGCCGGGCAGGGGGGGCAAGTGCACCATGGCGATGACGGGTTTTTCGACGCCGAACATTCCGCTCAGGTTGGTCAGGCGAAGGGCGTCTTGTTTCTTTTTCCACTCCGGAGTCATCGGGGCGGCCTCCTTTTCCTCTTAGCTCTTCTCGATAGAAGCTCAATGGTATCGCGAACCGCCAGATCGAAGCGCTGGAGCCTAGGGCTACTCTTCTCGCGCTGAATGATCTTGACGAGCTCGGCTCGCGTGGCGGCCTGGTGGGACGATTCCGAGCCAACCACCGCGGCACCAGCGGCGTTTCCCAAGATCGCGCAAGCCTCCGAACTTACACCCGAGAGCATGCCAAGGATATAGCCGGCGTTGAAGGCGTCGCCCGCGCCGCAGGTGTTGATGGCTCTCGACTCGAAATGCGGTACTCTAAAAATAGATTGATTGGTATAGACCCGGCAGCCGCCGGCACCGAGCGTCACCGCTACCTGATCGACTCCAAGTTCACGGGCCTTGCTCGCGGCGCGACTCAATCGTCGCTCATCGAATGCGAGCCTGAGCTCCCGGGCACTCGGTAACGCCAGGTCGACGTGCCGCAAGGCGCGGCGGAGCACGTCCGATGCGCCGACCGCCGGCTCCCAGCCGAAGTCGAGCGACGTCGTCGCTCCTCGCTTTCGTGCCGTTTCGAGGGCAAGCATCGCCGCCCGGCGCGACTCCTGTTCGATCAACGCGTAGCCGGAGACATGGAGGTGCCGGATGCCGTCGATGGCTTCAACGATTCCTTGGCGCTCGAGCGCCATGTTTGCGCCGCGGACGCCAATCAAAGTGCGCTCACCGTTTGCGACCACGGGTATGACGCAGATGCCTGTCGGACGGGCCGCGTCTTTTTGAACCCCGCCGGTACCGACGCCCGCACGGGTCAATTCTTTGAGAAGCGCTTGACCTTCGGGGTCCTTGCCGATTCGCCCAATGACGCCAGTGGGAACGCGAAGGCGTGCCAAGACAACGGCCGTATTGGCGGCCGACCCTCCGAGGGCCCAGGTGCTGCCTTCGGCGGGGTTGTCCCGCCCGGGCTTTGGAAACGAGCGGAGCCGTACGAAAAGATCACGGTTGATATCGCCAAGGACGGCAGCCTGCGGGCGTTTGGCCAAAATGATCGCTCGTCTTCAGAAACCCACCATAGCATAGCATCGGCAGGCCTCCCCTTGAGTCTACGGCGTCGATGAGGTGAGGCGGGCAGACGTTATGTCGTGCTAGGGTTCGACGATGAGCCGTCCACCCTCCGGTTGGCCTGGAGCGTCGGGTTCGGGGAGTTTCGCTAGCGCTCCTCGAAAAACTCTTTCGGCGGAGTCCAGATAGCTCTTCTGACTCGCGGCCTGTTTTTGATGGGTTCCGATCGCCGATTGAATGGTCTCCAGTACTGCGAGCACATCGGCGTCGGAAGACGGAGGTGCACCTGGCAACTCTTGACGCCGAGCCAGAGTTTCCCCAATTCTCGTGATAGCCGCTTGAAGTCGAAGGTCCTCGCTCTTGTGCTCGTAAACGACGCCTTTGGAGAGCGTACCGAACGTGCGCGCCAGCGTGGAAACGACCACCTCGAGCTCTGCGTCACTGAGCTCGGCCACTACATCGCGCCGTGCTCGAACCAACAGAGAGTGAATGAAGATCAAAAGGGGGACCCGCTCTCGCGGGAGACCGGCGAAATTGGAGAGGAAACGCATATCGTCCATTTGTCTGCCGGGGTGCTCCCATCGCGGATCGTGCTCACCATGGAGGTAGGGGCAGTCCGTCGGACAATCGATCTCCACTCTCCGCTTGGTGCCACAGCAGCGCGAGCAAATGCCGTCGCCTCCGTGAGCGGGGCAGGACCGCTTGCCTTTAACTTTGCCGCAATACCAGCAGTGCACTTTCAGGTCTT
Source organism: Candidatus Marinacidobacterales bacterium (assembly GCA_965219415.1). Taxonomy (GTDB): domain Bacteria; phylum Acidobacteriota; class Vicinamibacteria; order Marinacidobacterales; family DATDRI01; genus CBDCNP01. The sequence goes on along the minus strand of CBDCNP010000002.1, from coordinate 1,783,514 downwards.
GACCGCGTACGTTGCGGCCAGTAGCTCGGCAACGTTGCGGAAACGCCCATTCGGCTCTTCGGCCAGACATCGGGCGATGATCTGGTCCAGCGCCGCAGGGATTCCAGGCACCAGCTTCTGAAGGGTAGGGGGAGCACCGTTGGCTGCCGCTCGAGGACTGGCAGGGTGGAGCCCAGTCATTCCGTGGAAGAGCAGACCGCCCAGCGAGTAGATGTCGGTTCTCGCGTCGGCACGGTTGCCGGCGAGGAACTCCGGAGGCGCATATCCATCTCCTTTGCCGAGCGCCGGCGTACGGAGGGCGCCCAAGCCGACACCGGATAGGCGTAATTTGCCGCCCTTGGCGACCAGTACATCGGTCAACTTCAGGTCCTGATGTAGAACCTGCCGTTGATGCGCGTAGGCCAGGGCAACGCACAGGTTGGTGAGGAGATCGATCGCCTGCCTGACGTTCAGGCGTCGTTCGCCTGTCAAGATCGTCGCCAGGCTGCGCCCCTCAACGAACTCCATGATGACGGTCTTTTGTCCGCGCATCTCGGTCAATCCAAGCAGGCGAACCAAGTTGGGATGGTCGAAGCTGCGGGCAATTTTCGCTTCCGCCAAGAAGCGTTTGACGATCTCTTTGTCCTGGAGGAGGTCTTTCTTCAAAAACTTGACCACCACCGGTCGGCCGTTCCGAGTATCGACGGCTTTGAACGTGCCGCCCAAGAGACCGCGGCCGAGTTCTTCGAGCAATTTGAAAGGAGGAGCCGGCGCAGCGCTTGGAGCGGTAGATGAGGTCGGTCGGCTCGCAGCTGCAGCTGGCTTGGCCGCCGTCGATGGATTGGGTGCCGCCCCGGTAGGCGGAGCAGTTGGGGCCGGCCGACTCGGGGCGGTGGTCGGACGCGGTGGCGCAGCGCGCCGTGCCGGTTTTGCGGGGGCACCGGCCGCCTGATGTGCGCCCACCGCAGGTGGCGGCGCCACAGGTTCTGGCGTCGCGGCCGGGGAGGCAACCGGGGTGGGTGGAATGGCAGGCGCCGGAGCCTGTTGAGCCTGCTCAGACTGTCGCGCCGCGGCCGCCGGATCGCTCAAACGAGCAATCCTTTCTTCCACATCCTCGAACCCGTACCGTTCTGCCATCACCTTGCGGAAGGTCTCGATCGCTTCGTCGTGCTTGCCGAGCTTTTCATAAACCAGCCCGAGACAATAGTAATGTTCCAGTGTCTGCGGTCCGATCGGCCGATCGCGCAACACCCGCTGGAGCTTCTCTTGGGCGAGGGAGACCATGTTCTTGTCGAGGAAGAGTCGCGCGAGCAGAACCGTCGCGGTCTCGTAGTTCTCATCCGACGGCTCGATTCGCTGAAATAGCTGGATTGCCCGTTCCCCTTCACCCAGGCGATGAGCCAACCTGCCCGCCTCGAAGAAACGCCCTCCCTTTTCGAAGAGCTCGGACGCCTTACTCTCTTCTCCAACTTCGGAGTACAGTTTGGCCGCCATCAACGCGTCGCCGCCACGTTCGAACATCGTAGCGGCTTCTTGTTTCTTTTCTGCACGGAGGTAGACGTTCGCCGCCTGGAGAAGCGATTCGCTCTGCTCATAGCACTTCGCAGCGGACGTCAGATCGCCCACCGACTCGAAGAGCTCGGCCGCCCGCAGGTTGTCCCCGCCCTGCAGGAATTCCTCGGCCGCCTTCGCTGCATCGCCTTGTCGGAACGCAACCTCGCCTCTGATTGCCGCCGCCCTTTCTGTCTGGCCCGCTTTCTGGAACATCGCCGCGGCCTTCTCCAGCTCCTCTTCCTTGAGGAGCATCTCCTCCGGCTTGGTCGAAGTTGCCCAGGCGAGCCGCGAGCTCGGCCGCTTTCTTTGTCAGGCGGGCGCGTTGGTAAATGCTAGCCGCTTTCTCCAGCTCCTCGCACTTTTCGTACAGCCGCCCTGCGACTAGGGCGACCTTGGCCTCCCGATCGGAACCGGACGAGATGAGGCCGCCGCCTCCGAAAGAGCTAGTGGCTAGCCAGTGTTTCTCGTAGTTCTCGGCCGCCTTCAGGTGTTTCCCCAACTTTTCGAAGGCCTGGGCGGCCTGAGGGTGGTAGGAGACTTGCTCGTAGAGCTCGGCGGCTCGGTCGAATACTCCGGCGTCGTAGTAGAGCTTTGCGGCGTCGATCTTCTGCCCGTTTTGTTCATAGATTTCCGCGGCCTTTTCGCCATGTCCGGCCGAAACCAGTGTATTAGCGGCGCGCTTCCAGTCGTCCGCTCACCGATACATTTCCGCAGCGTGCTCATAGTGCTCGAGCTTTTCGTACAAGGCTCCAGCGGCAGTGTATTCTTCGGCTTCCTGGTACGTTTCTATGACCTCTTCGTACCACTCTGCATCTTCGTAGAGTTGGGCCGCCCCCATCAGGTCACCCTGCTTCTTGAGGGTCGTGATCTCGCGACTGAATTGCATCTCACGATACTTCTCGGCCCCGAATCGATCAATGATCCGATCCCAGGCTCCTGATTCTTGGAGCTTGGCCCGTACCGAGGGGTAGATGTAGTTCTTGATTACGTAGACGGCTAGGAGAATAAGAGCGATCGGTACGAAGATATCGACGATCGGCGCCGGCAAGAAGCTCTTAAGGAAGCTCATGACTTCGAGTCAGAGACCCACCTGGTTAATATCTGAGAGGACATGCGCACGGGCAAGAAGTGGGCTCTATTCTCGCATGCCCCCCCCGAAATGTCAAAACATCTCTTTCTCAGTAGTTTACGGAGAGAGCTCGGCCGCCGACCCTTGACGGACTCTCTCCGGGCCGCTAGCATTGTGTTGTAACGTCCAGTTTTGACCATGGCCAAGGGCGCAGCGGACGCGAAGCGGGATGTAGAAGAGGCGCACCGCCTCGCCGACCGATACGGCTACCCCTTCGTCGATCTCACCAATTACCAAGAGGACGTTGCTCTGTGGCAACAGGTATCGATGGATCTGATCCTTCGCTATCGATTCCTGCCTCTCCGGGATGGGCGAGAGTCGCTCGCCGTCGCGGTCGCTAATCCCGACAAGTATCAGCTTCTCGACGATCTCGAGCTAGCCTTGGGTCGTCCGCTCGCCCTCGAAGTCGCCCCACGCTCTCAGCTCGATGCCATACTGGAGCGGAACGCCAGCTCGAGTTTCCTTCTGGAGGAAGCGTCGGAGCAACTGAAACTGGAACTGGTCGACGAGGATAACCTCACCAGGAGCGGCTCGGCACTCGACGAGCAAGTGACCGAACAAACGAGCCCCATCATCAAGCTCGTCGACAGTCTCATCCTGAACGCGGTCGAGCGTCGCGCAAGCGACGTTCACATCGAGACCAAAGATGGAGAGGTCGTACTCAAGTATCGAGTAGACGGCGTTTTGTACTCCGCCATGGAGTCTCTCGATTCCGTCCATAGCTCAACCATCATTTCTCGCGTCAAAGTGATGGCGGAGCTCGATGTTGCGGAAAAGCGGGTACCGCAAGATGGGCGTTTCAAGATGAAGGTTCGGGGACGCACCATTGATTTTAGAGTTTCCATCATGCCTAGTATCTTTGGCGAAGACGCCGTGATCCGGCTCTTGGATAAGGAATCCATCAGCGAGCAGTTCAAGAACCTCAGTTTGGATGTCCTCGGCCTACCGCCTTTGGAGCTGAAGCGTTTTAGAAAATACATTACCGAACCCTACGGCATGATCCTGGTGACCGGTCCCACCGGGAGCGGCAAGACCACCACGCTCTACGCCGCGCTTTCCGAGATCGCGAGCCCGGAGCAGAAGATCGTAACCATCGAGGATCCGGTGGAGTACCAGATCGCGAACATCACGCAGGTGCCGGTCAATGAACGAAAGGGACTGACCTTCGCGCGCGGCTTGCGTTCTCTGCTTCGCCACGATCCGGACAAGATCATGGTCGGTGAAGTGCGGGACGCGGAAACTGCGAAGATTGCGGTGCAGGCCGCACTAACTGGACACTTGGTATTCACCACCGTTCATGCCAACAATGTTTTCGATGTGATCGGGCGTTTTCTCCACATGGGTGTCGAGCCCTACAATTTCGTGTCGGCTCTCAACTGCGTGATGGCGCAGCGGCTGGTCCGGGTGATTTGTGCATCCTGCAAGAACGAGGTCCAGCCAGAAAAGGACCTGCTCGAAGAGTCGGGTTTCGATCCGACGTCCTACTGGGACAGCCCGATCTACGAAGGCACTGGTTGTCGTGTATGCGCCGGCACAGGTTTCCGGGGACGGACCGCGATATGCGAGTTGTTGGATTTGTCTGACCATGTACGTCAATTGATCCTAGAGCAGCGCAGTGCCGCTGAGTTGAAGCAGGCGGTGCGCACCGAAGGGATGACGCTACTTCGCGAGAATGCGCTCGAGAAAGCATTCGCCGGGATCACGACTCTCCGGGAGATCAACAAAGTGACCTTCGTCGAATGAGGTGGCCTATTGGATAACGCCGGGCGCGATTTCCAAAATCCAAACGACGAAGAGATACGAAGCCTCCTGGAGCGATCTCGGACGATTGCGGTGCTGGGGCTTTCCACGAGACCCGAACGCGCGAGTCATCGCATTGCGCGTTTCCTCATCGAACGCGGCTATACGGTTTTCGGTGTGAGGCCAGATGTCGACGAGATATTCGGCCGACCCTGCTATCCGCGCCTCGCGGATGTTCCCCAGAAGTTAGATATGGTCGACGTGTTCCGGCGTCGGGACACTTTGGCCGGGCATACCGAGGAGACGATCGCGGTTGGTGCGAAGTCGCTGTGGTTCCAACTCGGATTGGTCGATGACGACTCCGCGCTCAGAGCCCGAGAAGCGGGGATCGAAGTGGTGATGAATCGCTGCATCATGATCGAGCATGGACGACTGATCGGTACATGAATGTACCGTTCTGTGTACGTTGAGAGCGGGGGCGGGACCCCACACCGGGGGTGCTTCCGAATCGGAGGAGGTGCGTTAAAAGACTGTTACGCAACAGGTTAGGTAGAGGCTGGGAAGAAGCGTCAGTTTGTGCACGAATCTTGCTTGGATCAGAATCATAGGCTCCGAACGCGATGGGAGCGGAGGAGAGTCCCATGCATGCGCAAACGCCAACTGAGTACTTCCGAGAGCTTGTCGAAAAAGCCATTGTCAAACAGAGGGTGACTTCGAGTGAAGTCTCGTCGTTTTACTTGGTGTCACTGCTCGATTCGTTCGTCCGGCCGGATCGCGCCCTCTCCGACTCCGGTGTCGACTACGATCAGCCGCTCGCCCATCTTCTTTGCGAGGCCATTGCCAGCGCGGAAGCCCGTCGGTTCGCGCTCTTCAAAGCGACCGGAGACCTGTCTCTTTTCATCTCCGGGTTCTTCTCCGACAGTCTGAGTCGGAAGCGAGTCGATTTCGACTACTACGTGAGCATGGGAGGCTATGCCTATCGGCGGGCCGCCCGACTGAGTATCCACCAAACCGCGGCGGATGTGTTCGAGGAGCTTTCGGACAAATTCGTTCGATTCGTCGATGTCCTAAGCGAGGTTAGTGAAGCCAGCTCTCTTACCGATCACAAGAGTCTTCTCCGGCTCTACGAGAAATGGCTTCGGACGGGGAGCGAGCGGACCGGTGCGAAACTGCGTGAGCACGGTGTCCTTCCTGCTCCGGGTTCCAAGCTCATCCAATAGGGCTCGAAGATGCTAGCGACCCTCCTTGCCCAGATCGATCGGATCTATGACCTGGAGCTCGAGGTGGAAATCGATGAGTTCATGATTAGCCGCGAGCTGTGTCAAAGCTTGGCCGGCAACAACGCCGACGGTAGCGCGGTCGTCGTGCAGCAAGGTGAAGAAGAGACGATCCAGCTGGGCGTTTACGTTGGCGAGGATACACTGACTCGGCTGCGCGAGGTCGACCTCTCCACCGGCGTCGAGTCCGAGCACGTCCCGGCACTCTGCACTGCGATCGAGGAAGTCAGCCACTTCGCCTACTTGATGTGGAATGCCCATCGCGACAAGTCTGTCACGCAATTGGAGCTAGAGCTTCAGGCGGAAGTAGACAAGTTCGTTACCTCGGCACTTCTGCTAGCCCGAAAGAACCGTGGCCTTGTTCCCGCTGATCTCTTGGACCGTCTGTTCGGAGACTTCGATCTGCGCGACGGATTGGACGGGACGAGGCGAGAGCGCTACTTGACAGCCAGTTCCTTCGCACGTACCTACTGCTCTTTTCTGGTCCGACGCTTTCTTCGCGAGTCTCGGGTCGCAGACCTCCTCGCCGAGCTCCGTTACTTTTATCGGCTCACTCAACGGGGTAAGATCGGGCATATCTATCGAACCGCCTACGCCGCCTGAGGTTTCGCTCCGACCATAGATGCTTCCCTTCCCGCTGGTTTATAGCGAGGACTACATTGTCGACCTGGGAGATCATGTCTTCCCGGCCATCAAGTACCGCCTCGTCAGGGAGCGCCTGCTTTCGGAAGAAACTGCATCGGTCGGCGACTTCATTGAGCCACCTCCTATTCAAGACGTTGATGTCCTGCGTGCTCACACCCGTGAGTATCTGGAGAAGATCAAAACGGGAACGTTGAGCTACGAAGAAGCGGCGAGACTCAAGCTTCCCTTTTCAGAAGGCCTTGTCAGGGGCGTCTGGTCGTCGACGGGAGGAACGCTTCTCGCTTGTGAGCGCGCTCTCGAGAAAAGTGTTGCGATAAACCTCTCGGGAGGCTACCACCACGCGTTCGCCGACCATGGCGAAGGGTTTTGTCTACTTAACGATGTCGCCATCTCCCTGGCCTCGATGCACGCGCGTGGAAGGATACTGCGGTCCGCGATCGTGGACTTGGACGTTCACCAGGGAAACGGCACCGCGGCTATCTTCTCCGATTGGCCCGAGGTCTTTACGTTCAGCATGCACCAGCAAAGCAACTATCCCTCGGTGAAGCCCCCTTCCGATCTCGATATCGGACTGCCAGACGGGACCGGCGGGGGTGTGTACTTGGAGGCGCTAGGAAGGCATCTTCCCGCCATATTGAAAAAACACCGCCCTGACTTGATAGTTTATTTGGCGGGTGCCGATCCTTACCGTCAGGATCGCCTTGGCGGATTGGGCTTGACCTTGGAAGAGCTAGCCGAAAGAGATGGGATGGTACTCGCTGAGTCGCTGAAACATTCGATTCCGGTAGCCGTCGTGCTCGCCGGTGGATACGCCCAAGATACTCGAGATACCGTCCGAATCCACGTCGGGACGGTAGAAGCCGCTCTCCGGCTCTCTAAATCAAACTGAGATGGAGCCGCTCGATTTCGTGGATGTTGGAGGCGAGGTCTCGATAGTTTTTCTTGTGAGTGGTGTCCGAGGTGAGGATTCGGCGAAGCCCCTTCGCGACCGGATTCCCGTTGACGTGCTCGAAACGGAATCGAGTCAGCCGAGAAAAGTAGCGAGACAGCGCCGAGGGCTCGAAGTAAACGTCTCCGCACAGAAAGATGCGATCGGAGAAAAGGTCGCTCGCGATCTCGCCTCGACCTGCCCCTTTCAGTTGGGCGAAGCAACCAAAGATAACTTTCTCGATCGCAAACAAAAGGTTCTTGAGTTGGATGTCGATGGCGCGACTAATGGTCTCGTCTTCCACGACGTACTCGATGAGACCCCGCCCACTGAAGCTTCTGAGGTTGGACGGCGGGGAAACTTCGGGAAGAAACTCGCCCGCCGGTTCGAGCACCGCGGGCATGCCGTCAGCGGTGTTCGTCACAACCTCCGGGGTTACCGGTGTTTTCACTCGCGAGTCGTTCACCTGTCGGTCGAAGAAACTCTTTGACAGTGTCCGCACCACCTTATGAAAAGTGTTGAATCCGAAGGTAGTGCCTAATCGAAACTGAAGGTTCTCTTGCACGTCCCGAACCAACCGGTCCCGATTCCCGTCGTGCACCACCAAGCTCGCTAAGTTCCCATCCACAAAAACGCTGGACGCGACACGGGTGCTGCCGACGTGCACGACCATCCGAGCCCGGTGGGAATCGTCGTCGTGCCTCAAGACCGGCAGACCCGCTCTTAGCGCCGCGGCCAGGATCTCTGGCACTAGGGTGATGTCCTTGGAGCGGATGCTGTGGTCGAGACAGCTGCGGATATTCAATTGTGATTGAAGGCTGGCCGCGGTGGGGACCGTTGCCCACAAGCGTCGCCGAGCCCAGCTCGATGTCGGGGGCACGACGATTTCGAGATAGCCGCTTAGTACGAGCGGATCCTCGATGCGCCCCGGGAAGACGCTTACGATGTCATTGGATTTACCAACCAGGCGAAAAGCGCGCTGCCCAACCGCACGAATCTCCCTACCGCTGACTTGAGCCAGCGCGGGAGTCCGTTGTTCCTCGACGTCTCCGCGACGTCGCGCGTGGAGTACTACGCACTCGCGAGAGTCGAGGGCTAGACCTATTTCTTGATAATTAAACACGATCTTTTTTTTGGGTTCGGTGCTTGTTTGAGTGTCTCTTTAAGTATCACATTCGATTGTCAGTGTCAAAGGCGCCCCGCATGCGCTCGGCAGTCGGAGAGGACCGACGTGCTATACTCCCCCAGGGATGAAGCGGGACGAGTGGGCCGTTCTGGTCGAGCGGCGTGTCCTCTCCCCCGATGCCTACCTCCTTTTTTTCGAAGCAACGACCCTCCCCTCGGCGTCCTCACCGGGGCAGTTCACGATGGTGCGCACACCTGGCGAAGGGTTGCTGCTGCGTCGCCCGTACTCCATCTGTTCGGTGGAGCCGGTGGCGCACCGGTTCAGTCTCCTGGTAAAGGTGGTTGGCCAAGGAACACGCGTGTTGGCGGAGCTCCCCTTGGGCGGAGGAGTTCATTGTCTAGGGCCGTTGGGAACGTCTTTCGACCGCCCGCCCGCCGACGCCCGTCCGGTTGTCGTTGCCGGCGGTGTTGGCATCGCACCCTTCCTTTATTTTTGTGAGACTTTGGCCGAGAGCGGCGTGACGGCACGTGTGCTACTGGGCGGGCGCCAGGCTCGTGACCTCTACTTGAAGAACGAATTCGCGGAACTAGGCATGGAAGTCGTCTGTTCCACCGAAGATGGCAGCGATGGGCACTGCGGCGTCGTGACAGATCTGCTACCAGAGGCGTTAAGAGGACCTCGGCCGGTGCAACTCTACTCCTGCGGTCCTTCGGGGATGCTACGGCGAGTGGCAGTTTTGGCGGCCGAGAGGGGTGTCCCTCACCAGGTCTCCATCGAGCGACGTATGGGTTGCGGTATGGGTTGCTGCCTAGGTTGCGTCGTTTTTGTCGGCGAGCAGGATGGCAACGGTGAAGGGGGGTATCATCGCGCCTGTACGGAGGGTCCGGTTTTCGACGCCGGTCGAATCCATTGGGATAGAGATCCGCACCCGTTATGATTGAAAAGCGTCCCAATCTCTCCGTCGAGATCGCGGGGCTCATGCTGGCCTCGCCGCTTATCGCCGCTAGCGGCACCTTCGGCTACGGGACCGAGTATCTCGATGTCGCCGATTACTCCGCGATCGGTGCCATCGCGGTCAAAGGGCTTTACCTGCAACCAAGGCCCGGCTGTCCGCCACCCCGCATTTGGGAAACACCGTCCGGCATGCTGAACGCCATCGGTCTGCAGGAGATCGGCGTCACACGTTTCATCGAGGAGAAGCTGCCGGAGCTCCGAGAACTGGGTCCCGCCGTCCTGGTCAATATCTGCGGAAGCACCCTCGAGGAGTATGGCGAGTTGGCTCGAGTTCTAAGCGATGAAGAGGGCGTCGCTGGGATCGAGCTGAACATCTCCTGCCCTAATGTGAACGAAGGGGGGATCCTCTTCGGCTGCGATCCGGATCTTGCCGCGAGGGTCACGGAGATCGTTCGTTCCAAGACGCCACTGCCGGTGATTCCGAAACTGAGCCCCAACGTAACGGATATCGCGGCCATCGCCCGCCGCGTGGAATCTGCGGGGGCGGATGCCTTGTCCCTCATCAATACCATCCCGGCGATGGCCATCGACGTCGAAACGCGTCGGCCAAGGTTGGCCAACGTGGTGGGCGGTCTCTCCGGTCCCGCCATTCGGCCGATCGCCGTCCGCCTGGTGTATCAGACGGCGCAAGCGGTGAAAATTCCGGTCATTGGGATCGGTGGGATTGCCACTGCGCAGGATGCCTTGGAGTTCATTATCGCGGGTGCGCGGGCGGTGCAGATCGGTACGATGAACTTCGTCGACCCCTCCGTCTGGTCACGCACTCTTGCTGGGCTCGAGGAGTACTGCGATCGTCATAGTCTCACATCCATTGTCGAGCTCTCAGGAAGCCTTCATGCCGAGGGAGTCGCGCCGTCGGGCTGGTGATGTCGTCACCGTCTCTAATCGTCGCTCTAGATTATCCCGATCCTCGACCGGCGCTCGAACTTCGAGAGCACCTGGCGGAGGTCGTCGATTTCTTCAAAGTAGGGAGTGAGCTGTTCACCGCTGGCGGGCCCGAAGTGGTCGAGGCGCTGCTCAGGGCAGAGTCGCGCGTCTTCCTGGATCTGAAGTTCCATGACATACCGAACACAGTCGGCCGAGCGGTAGCCGCCGCCTCGGAGCTAGGAGTCAGTCTCGTGGACGTCCACGCCTCGGGAGGCGAAGCTATGCTCAGAGCGGCCATGGACTCGGCAAGCAATTCCGGCGGGGGTCGTCCGCTGGTCTTCGGCATCACAGTTCTCACGCACCTCGCGGACGAGGAGCTGCCGACACTAGGGATGAAGGCTTCTAGTCGCGAGCAAGCGGTCCGCTTGGCGCGGATTGCTCACCGCTGCGGATTGGATGGCGTGGTGGCGGCTGCCACGGAAGTGGCTGACATACGCGAGGCCACCGCCGGGGAGCTAGAAGTGCTGGTGCCGGGAGTTCGGCCAACTTGGGCGAGTCAGACCCACGATCAAACCAGAGTCGCGACCCCCGCCGATGCGGCTCGTGCGGGAGCTCGCTATATCGTCGTCGGCCGGGCGATCACCGGCCAGCCGGACCCCCGAGCCGCCGCGGTGCGAGTCTTGGAAGAGATCGACTCGGTCTGACGGTTCCATGGAGACTCGACGGTCGGGACGAGAAGCGGAGCCGATCGACCTGGTCCTCTATAGCCGGCCGGGTTGTCGCTTGTGCGATGAAATGAAGGAGCTGATAGCTCAGGTGCTCGGAGATTTCGAGGCGCGCCTCCGGGAGGTCGATGTATCCACCGACCCCGCTTTGGAGGCGGATTATGGCGAGCAGATACCGGTGCTCCTGGTTGATGGAAAAAAAGCGTTCAAGTTTCGCACCACCCGGGACGCCTTGCGGGAGCGGCTTCGGAGAGCGAGGGACCCCGAAGCGTGCTAGCTCCGGGGTCCCCGAATGACCGAAAAGTTACTTGGACTCGATGCGAAGATGGGCTCGGCGATTCCGCTGCCAGCAGTCCTCGTTAGACTCCGTACACTGTGGTCGGTCTTTCCCGTAGCTGATCGTGCGGAGTCGGTTTGCCGGCACACCAAGTGAGAGGAGATAGTCCATCGCAGACTTGGCTCGACGTTCCCCGAGCGCCAAGTTGTACTCCACCGTTCCGCGCTCATCGCAGTGTCCTTCGACCTCGATAACCGCAGTGTTGTAACCGAGCTTCAACCAATCCGCGCTTTTGGCCAGGGCGTCCCTCGCCTCGGGCCGCAGATCCGACCGGTCATAGTCGAAATAGGCGTCGGACAGGTTCTTTTGGAGCTCGATCGCAGTCGCCTGAATAAAGAGATCCTCCTCCGTGGGGGCCTTCGGCGGCGGAGGCGGTGGTGGTGGAGGCGGCGGCGGTGGTGGGGGCGGCTCCTCCTTCGGTGGCGGTGGTGGAGGCGGCGGCGGTGGCTTTTTTCCACAGCCAACCAGCTCGGTCGCTAAAACCGCGACAAATGCGAACAGCCCTAACCAGGCTATCCATCGTCTCTTCACGAAGTCACCTCCTACGCGTTATGATAGGTAGAAATGAAATGGTTCCTCGTGACACCGCTCACAATCGGCCTGCGTACTGGGGCGTGGTCCCTGGGCTGTTTTCCATTCGGAGTCACGAAACTGGTAAAGTACCCGAAATCGGCGCGTTAGTCTAAACGCCAGAGCGCGAATTTGTCAAGATCATGGCAAAAAAACAACCGAAAGAGACCAAGAAAAAGTCACTGACCAAGGAAGTCCTCGCCTTTGTGGTTGTCGTCTTGGCAGTCACCGGGTATCTACTCTATCAGGGTGCCACCAAACCCTCCGCTATCGCAGAAGGGCCCAGCTCGGCACCGACAGCGGCGAATCCAAGCCTCGCCGCCGGGAACACCCTTCCGGTGGTTCCCCTCATCTCGCTCGACGGTGAGCAGCTAGAGCTTCGCCCACCGGGGGGCGAGCGACCCATCTTGGTGTTCATATTCTCTCCGACCTGTTCGGTTTGCCACGCCACGCTTCCGATCTGGAAAGAGCTTTATCAGCAGGCGAAGTCGCAGGCCATCGAGGTTGTTGGGTTGTCCGTCATGGAACCGGTAACCACTTCTCAGTACGTGCAAACCAACGAGGTTCCGTGGAACGTCTATTGTCTCGCCGGGCGCGCAGCGATCCGCACGTTAGGCATCGAGAGGGTGCCCTATACTCTCGTGCTCGAAGGGAGTGGGGAGATCTCTCTTGCTACGGGCGGGCAGTTGACGGCCGAGCAGCAGCAGACCATCGTCGAGGCAATCGAGGAAGGCTCCAAGAGCTAGGCCCGCCTACGCCGTGACGCTTACAACGCTGCCCACGGCTAGGGCGTGGCAGGCCCGCCGTCGTTAGCGGAATCCACTTAGCCACCGTGGGCGAGCCCCGCCGTGATTCTATGGGAGAATCTTGTGGCGCTTCATCTTCTCGTGAAGCGTCGTGGGGTTGAGACGAAGTCTCTCCGCTGCCCTCTTCTGGCTGCCGTCTACGCGTTCCAGCGTCTGGATGATGATGCGTTTTTCGATGTCTGCGATGAACTCGACGGAGGGACAGGTTGTTCAGTTTCGCGGTCTCTGGAACCCCGAACGAGGGGGCGGCGCAGAACTGCTCCGGGAGCGTCGTTCCGTCGAACCTAGCGGCGGAGGCCATGGAGACGGCGCGTTCGATGACCATCGAGAGTTCGGCAACGTTACCGGGCCAATCGTACGAGAGGTAGTTTTCGATCGTTTGAGAGGGAACCCCCAGTGGTTTTAGACCGACACGCTCACAGACGTGTTTCAAGAAATGGTCGACCAATACCGGTATGTCTCCTCGCACCTCGCGCAAAGGAGGTATGGAGATACGAACCGCGGAGAGTTGATCGAACAACCGGCTGTCGAACTCACCACGACGCACCACTTCCTTGATCGAGGGATCGGCGGAGGCGATGATTCGGAACGGAACCGGCCGTTCCATCAGCTTGTACAAGGCCTCTTGATCGAGTGGCGAAAGAGCGGTGAGCTCGGAAAAGTAGATAGCGCCGGGACGAAACGTGCCAGAGCTATAGGCGGGAAAACGCCCCGGCTCCTCCCCTGTCGTCAGCTCTTCGAGGAGCCGCGTCAGCTCTCCTCTCGGCAGGCTGGGAATTTCCACGGGAAGGAATGTCGAGTTAGGGTTCCGGCCATGTCGATGGATGAGGTCAGCGGCCAGCCGTCGACCCGTGCCGTCCTCGCATAGCAGGAGGACTGGACCGGTGGAGAGTGCCGCGGTGGCGATGGCTTTTCTCACCTCCTGGGACTCGGGAGTACAACCCACCCAGTCCCCCAAACTCAGTGCCTGTCCCAGTTGTCGTTTTAGGATACGGTTTTCTTGAAGGAGTTTGCGGTGAACCAGCGCGGACTCGACCGCCATGGCGAGAGTTTTCCGCTCCAGCGGCTTGACCAAGAGCCCCGCCGGGCGGAGTTGAGGCGCTTCGAGTCCTTGCAGGTCCATTCCGGCCGGGGCTACGAGGAGTATCTCCAAGTCAGGATCGGTCGACTTCGCGATCTGGATTGCCCGGCGGATCGGCTCCGTCAGCGATTCGGCGTCGATCACCACCAGATGGTGCGGCCGTTCCCAAAGTATCTCGACCGCCTCGCTGAAGGATGGGGCGTGCGACAACTGCCAGGCCTGGCCGGTCAGGTCGGAAACAAAATCCCCGTGGATTAGGTGCTCTCCTACGATGAGTATGGATTCATCTGCCATAACCAACTCGTTTTCTGACCGCGACCGATGCCCCGGTGGGTAGCCGCGGCTAACATCACGGATTGGGCGGTCTGGTGAACGCAAGGTGTTCGCTGGTCTCGTGAACGACATTTCTTCGAATCCGCATTGAAAGATTCGTGGACACGCTTAGTCCCAGAATCATGGGGACGCCACACCGGCTCACTCCCGTGTGGTAGCGTGGCGTCCGAATTTGGCATCCTTTCTGAGTCAAGCCCATTCTTAGTTGAAACTCTCCACGGCTCACGTTTAAGCGACCTTCTTCTTCGATACGGTTGATGTCTTCGCCTCGATCTTCAGTTCCCGCTTGAGAGCTTCGCGAAGCTTGGGAAGATGGCGGTAGCCCACCACCTTCCTCAAGCGCGGTTCGATGTCTACGAGCGCCGTTGCCAACCAGCGCTGGCGTTGGCTCGAGTTCTTCCAGTGGTCGACCTTCGCGCAGCGTTCCTCGACGAGAGCATTGACGGACTCAAGGCAGTTCGTCGTCTTGAACGAACGGCCCAGCACCGCGTGCACGCCGAGTCGATGCAACGTCAGCGTCTCCTCGAGGCCTTCCTCCAGGCTGCCAGCTGCGGATTGGTTCCGCTCTTCTAACTCACCGTGGAGTTGCTCGAGCGCAGTGAGGGCCTCTTCGTACTCCGGCCTGTTGTAGGCCCACTGGAGCCGCTTGCGCCATGACGCCTGCTCGCCCTTGGACAGGTAGCTCACTACGTTTTCACGTTTGTGCCACTGGCAGCGTTGTATCAGGGCCCGCTTACGGAATGCCTTCTTGACTGCCGCTTGGAGACCCTTGCCGCCGTCGATGATCACCAGCAGACCCTGGGAGATATCGAGTCCCCGCTCGAGCAGTGAACGCAGGAACGGCGTCAACACCTGCGCGTTCTCCGTGTCCGTCTCCACGAAGCCCAAGAAGCGTTTTTCCCCGCAAAGCGTGATGCCCAGAGCCACGACCATCGTTGCCTCGGCGAATGTCTTCCCATCCAGAAACAGCGCCACCACATCCTCGCCGGTCAGATCCCGTTCCTGCATCTCCCGCAGCTTCGCAGCGCTCGCTTGCACGAACCCTCGGGACACCGTTGAGCTCGACAGCCCGATGGCGCCCGGAATCGCTTCCGCTGCCGCCTCGTAGTTGCGACAAGAGATTCCGTAGAGAACTCGTTTCAGCAGAAGATCATTCACCTCACCTCCCAACTAAGATTGGCACACTTTCTCCTTTCTTCCCATGAGCGGACAATCCAGTAGCTAGATCGGTATTCAATGTACACAAGAGCAAGTCTGATGCCATGGAGAGAACTCGGCTAACCGGTTCTAGGAATTGGATTGCTCGAAGAGATACTTCAGGAAACTGAATAGATTCTTTAATAACTGGTTAGTGTTTTTACAAGGAGCCGTCAGCTGTCCCGCTCGCCTTCGTTCGCTCTAGGTTTCTCCGAGCGAACTTCGGCGAGGCCTCGCCGAAGCTGGGCGTAGGCGGGAAGCCACTTGCCGGCGAAGGGACGGCGGTTTGTCAGATCCTGCCGGCCGCCAAATTGCGTGGTTGCTTTAACCGGAGCGAGCCAGGCGGGCTTTCAGATCTTGGTGGCCGTCAAACTACGTTGTGCCATCGAACGAGGTGGCCAGACGGCGGTGGGGCCCCGCCGCACTGATGAAGGAGCCGTCAGCTGTCCCGGAGCCGCTTGCCGGCGAAGGGACGGCGGTGGGGGTGGGGCCCCGCCGCACTCATGAGATGACCGGGCACAGCATTGGATTCGAGAACGTGGTTTGCAAAAAACGAATGCACGCGGTCGTCTCCAGAGAGCTCGGGGTGAAAGGTTGTGGCTATGACGCGACCCTGGCGTACGAAGACCGGGTCACCCCGATGATTGGCTAGGACTTCGACGCCTTTGCCCACGGTTCGAATGATGGGGGCTCGAATGAAAACCATCTCGAGAGGAGAGGCTCCCAGCGGTGGGCAGGGCTCACGGGTGATGTGGCTTTGGGCCTGCCGCCCGTACCCGTTTCGTTCGATCGAGATGTCTAGCAGGGACAGAGTTTCCTGGCTGGGGGGGGGTGCCTTCTTCGCCAACAGGATGGCTCCGGCACAGGTTCCATAGAGCGCCCCCCCTTTTTCATGAAATGCCAAGAGGGGGTTCATCAGAGCCTCCTCTATTAGGAGCTTGAGCATGGTGGTGCTTTCACCGCCGGGCAAAATGAGGCCCCCGAGCGAATCTAGCTCACGGGCGTGCCGAACGAGTCGATTCTGTAGGCCAAGGCGCTCCAGGACTTCCCGGTGCTCGGCGTAGTCTCCTTGGAGCGCAAGAATACCGATAGTGGGTTCACTCATGGTTCACCCGCCTCGCCAGCTTCACCGGCCAGTTGGCTTCGGCGCGGCCAGGCTCGCGTCATCACCAACCGCGAGTCTGCAGCAGATCCTTGGGGTCCAAACGCGCGACGTCGATACCCTTCATAGGCTCACCCAGATTCTGTGAGATTTCGGCAAGGACCTTGGGCTCGTTGTAGTGCGTGACCGCCTTGACGATGGCGTCGGCCCGCTTCGCCGGGTCTTCCGATTTGAAGACACCTGAGCCCACGAACACCGTCTCCGCCCCAAGCTGCATGCAGAGCGCGGCGTCGGCTGGTGTGGCAACCCCGCCGGCCGCGAAGTTGGGCACCGGCAACTTGCCGTTCTCCGCAACTAATCTCACGAGCTCGTAGGGCGCGCCGAGCCTCTTGGCTTCCGCCATGAGCTCCTCATCACCCATCACCGTGAGTCGCCGCATCTCGCGGTTCATTTGTCGGAGATGGCGAACCGCTTCGACGATATTGCCGGAGCCCGCTTCGCCCTTCGTGCGAATTAGGGCGGCCCCCTCTCCGAGCCGGCGCAAGGCCTCACCGAGATCCCTGCAACCACAAACGAACGGAACCTGGAACGGGTGTTTGTCGATGTGGTTTTCCTCATCGGCCGGCGTAAGCACCTCACTTTCATCGATGAAGTCGACGCCGAGCTCCTGAAGGATTTGAGCCTCCACGAAGTGGCCGATGCGCACCTTGGCCATAACCGGAATGCTCACCGCTTTCATGATCTCGCCGATCTTGCGAGGGGATGCCATGCGGGCGATCCCGCCCTCTTTTCGGATGTCGGCCGGGACTCTCTCCAGCGCCATCACCGAGACCGCTCCGGCATCTTCTGCGATCTTCGCCTGTTCGGCGTCAGTGACATCCATAATGGCGCCGCCTTTCAACATGTCTGCGAGACCGGTCTTTAGTCTGAGTTCGGTTGTCATGATTCTTACCTCCGCTAATTCTAGATATGAAACACCGGTTCACCGGCGGACTGTGGGGATTGCTGCGGCCCTCTCGTGATGTACCGCTCGATGAGTTTTCCCAGCCGTTGAACGCCTTCTTCGATGCGATCGGTCGGGACTCGTGAAATGGAAAGCCGCAAGAATTGTTGGCCCTCTCCACCGGTGAAGAACTGACTGCCCGGAGAGAAGAGCACGCCGGCAAGCGCTCCTCCGGCGAGCAGGATTTCGCTCGAGAGGTGGCGGGGAAGGGTGACCCAGAAGGCATAGCCTCCTTCCGGCTCGGTCCACGAGACGCCTTCCGGAAGGTAGTCCGCCATGGCTTTGACCAGGAGCTGGCTTTTCTTCCTGTTTACCCGAGCCAGGTTGCTGAGGTGATCTTTGTAATGGCCTCGCTCGCAAAACTCTAGAACCGCCGCTTGAAGGAGCTGGCTGGTGTGATAGTCGGTGAACATCTTGGCGCGCCCAAGTATTCCAACCAGCTCCGGGGGGGCTACGATCCATCCGAGTCGAAGGCCGGGAAAGAGTCCTTTGGAAAAAGTGCCCAAGTAGAGCACGGTTCCGCCTACGTCGAGAGCTTTGATCGGTGGCAAGGCCTCCCCACCAAAGCGAAGCTCGGAGTCGAAATCGTCCTCCACGATTGGCACCCCGTAGCGGCCGGCCAGATTGAGAAGCGTTCGTCTCGAGTGAAGGTCCATGGTGATGCCGGTGGGGTTGTGGAAGGTGGGCATGGTGTAGATCAGTCGTACCGGTCGGCTCGCCAAGGCCGCCTCGAGGCCTTGCCGATCCATACCTCGTTCGGTCATAGGAATGCCGATAACGCGCGCCTGATACTGCGCGAGCACCGGAAGGACTGCGCTGTAGGTCGGACTCTCGACCGCGACCGTGTCGCCTGGATTCACCAGCGCTCGGAAGACGAGGTCAAGACCTTGCTGGGAACCGTTGACAATCAAAACGTGCTCGGGCGTCGCTTGGACTTTTCGCTCCGCAAGCCGCTCCGCGATGTATCGACGTAGCGGTGGGTAGCCCGGCACCGCCCCGTATTGCAAGAGGAGCTTCCCCTGCCTGCGTAAGACAGCGTTGACGGTCTTGCGAAAGGGTTCGATGGGGAAGAGCTCCTCGTCAGGGATGAGCGAGGCGAAGTCGATGGGATCCGGATGCTCGCTGGGAGGAGCTTCTGAAAACAGGTGCCGGCCAGCCGCCTCCATCGCCCGCGAAATGGGCCAAGTCAATGTTTTTGCGCGTTGTGGCTCTGCGCTGTCCAGGACGAAAGTTCCTTGGCCGACATGAGAGCGCACCAAGCCTTCCGACGCCAAGCCGTCGTAGGCGTTGGCGATCGTGGCCCGATTGACGCTCAGGCGTAAAGCGAGGTCGCGACTGGCCGGGAGGCGAGTGCTGGGGGCCAGCTTGCCGCTGAGGATGAGTTGGGCGATCTGCCGGTGTACTTGTTGATAGAGCGGTAAGTCGGATTTCCGATCCAGGGCGATTGGCAGCGCCGACGATGATTGGCCCATACCAATAACTCTTAGCGCGCTAATTTTGTCTTGTCAAGCCCCAGCCAATGGATGATTGGCCTACATAGAGGCCAGTCCAAATGGGGGTCCTTCCCAAGTGGGCGGCACCTGGTGGAGTGGCCAGAAGCCGGCCTAGTCACTAGCGCCCAAAGCGGGGTGTTGCCGAATCCGGAGGAGGCGGCAGGAGCGCCTATTGGTGGGCGAGCTCGTAGACCTTCGCCTCGATGAAGAGCTCCAACAGATCGGCGTCCACTTGTCCTCTCTCGGCGTCGCCCTTCAGGATATCGAGCGCTTTGTCGGTGGGGACGGCCTTTTTGTAAGGCCGATCGCGCGCTGCCAAGGCGTCGAAAATGTCCGCAATCGTCATCATACGAGTCTGAGGAGGGATTTCGTCTCCCTTCAGGTTGAAGCCATAGCCGCTCCCGTCCAGTTTCTCGTGGTGCCTCCCCGCGATCTTTGGAACGTTCTCGAGTTCGCGAGTCCAGTCGATCTCAATAAGGAAGTTGAACGTGTGCGCGACATGTTCTTGAATCGCCTTGCGCTCTTCGCCGGTGAGGGTCCCCCTAGGGATGGTGAGAGCCTCGAGCTCATGAGGCTCGAGGTATGCACGGGGCGTTCCGTCGAGGTCGTCAAACTGAAAGTGCGCTATCTGTTTGATCTTCTCGAATCGCTCGACGTGAGTCACGGTCGGCTTGTTGCTGGCAAGGATTTCCGCCAAGGCCTCATCGACCTCGTTCACCCTTCGCCGAAGCTCCGCCTCCGTCGACGCGAGCTCTTTGGCAGAGAGCTCGCCTTTCCCTTCGACGAGGCGTTTCAGGACCTTCCTCAAGAGTTGTGCTTCGAGCGTTCGTTTGATGGTTTGAAAGCGCTCCTTAATGAGATCGACCTGGCCGTAATAAAGCTTGGTGGCTTTGACGAGAACCTTTTCGTTGACCCCTACCTTACCGAAATCGTGAAGGAGGGCCGCGTACTTGAGCTCTTTGATTTGCTTCGAGTCCAAGAACAGATCGCGATAAACGCCGCGGTCGGTTCGGTTGACGACGTCCGCTAGCTCGGTCGTCATTTTCGCAACACGCGTGGAATGACCCTTCGTAGTGGGGTCTCGACTCTCGATGGCACGTACCGAGGCCCATACGAAGTCAAAGAAAAGCCGGTCGATTCGTTGGTAGAGGCGGTTGTTATCGACCGAGACCGCCGCCTGACTCGCTAGGGAGCGAACGAGCTGCTCGTCGAGAGCCGTGAAGGGTACGACTTCCTTCTCGAAGCTGTCCGTCTCGGTCAAACGGGTCGAAGAAACTCTCTTCTTGTTGATGAGCTGCAAGACACCGATGGTCCCGCCGCCGTGATTCAGCATCGGCACCACCAACATCGAGCGGGTACGGTAGCCGGTGCTCTCGTCGAAACTTCGGTTGATGGTGAAGGGCTTATCCGGGGGGATGTTGTAGGCATCCTCGAGGTTCAAGGTAACACCGGTCTCCGCCACATAGCCCGCGATGCTCTCGGGAGTGATTCTCAAAATGTCTTCTTCGAATTGGAACTCCCGAATCGTTCTGCGCCAGACGAAACTGCAGCCACTTTCCTTCCACCCTTTGCCTGTCACCCATCCGGTTCTCCGGGCCAATGGGTCGATCGATGCTCTCGACGAGGAACAAACTTCCCGCATCCGCCTTCGTGATCTCGCGGCTCTTGGTCAAGATGAGGTTTAAGAGGCGCTCATGGTCGCGCTCGGCGGAAAGGGCGATGCCGATAGCGTTGAGCTCTTTTAGCTCTCTCGCTCTTTGTTCCGCAGCTTTCCGTGACTCCAAGAGATTCTGTTGCGATTCCAATAAATGACTTGCGCTTCGCAGTGTTCGGAGCAGCTCTCTTTCCCGAGGTTTGTCGGGCAGGACGTCGAAGAAGAGCTCGTCGAGGTCGATCGGCACGCCGTCTCCGTCGCCGCCGACGGCGACGATGGGGAGAGCGAAGGGCGACGATTCCTTGGTGAGGTAGCGGAGCTCGGTAGAGTGCTCCTCCAGAACCGCCGAATCCACCACAAGAAGGGCGCCCGACTCCGGGACCGCGTCGGGCGGGGAGAATTCACCGACACTGAATTCGCGGTGGACGACCGGGTACTCACCCGGGGAGAGCCACCCTTTTCGTTTCGACCACACCAGAAGTTGGTGCATGGGACGTTTCCTTTTTCCGTTGGCGGGTGTCGCTGTGCTATTGGTTTGGTGCGGTCCGGTCAAACTTCGGTCTCGGCGATGCGGCTCTGGCGTACGAGGTAGACGCCTAGCAAGATGACGGCGGCTCCCAAGATCTGTCTTACCGATACATTCTCGCCGAGGGTGAGCCACGCGATCGCGAGCCCCGCGACCGGAGTAAGGTTCGAATAGGCCGCGGTGCGTGTGGCTCCTACACGGGAGACGGCATAGTACCAGAAGAAGTAAGCGGCGGAGAGGGCGAACACGAAGGAGAACGCCGTACCTAACCAAGCCGTCCACGGAACGCGTTCGAACTGGAGGCGAAGGAGCGACGGAATTCCGAAAGGGATGTAGAACAAAGACCCGAGGGCCATCGTATAGGCCGAAAGCCGGAGCGGGCCGAGCCGGCCCAGCAGACTCTTGCTTCCCACTGTGTATAAGGCCCAACAAATCGCAGCGGCAAGTATCAGAAGATCGCCAATAGTGTCGCCCCCGTTTGTAGAGGACGGGTCTATGACGAGATAGACTCCTAGGATCGAAGCGGTGACACCGACCCAAGTCAGCGAAGACGACCTTTCTTGCCCGGTTAGGTGTCCGAGCAGGGCCACCACAACGGGTGTCATCGAGATCAGTAGCGCGGAATTGCTGGCGCTCGTCCGGTCTATACCGAAGACGAAGGTGAACTGATAGAGAGTGTGACCCAATAGAGCTAGGACCAGCAATCTGGGGAGATCGGCCCGGGACAGCGTCCGGGGCTTGTCGACCAGGGTGAACGCCAGCAGGAGTGTTGAGGAGCCAACGAGACGAACGGTATTGAAAGCGAGAGGTGGGATATGCGAGAGAACGGCCTTGACGACGCTGAAGTTCGCGGCCCAGATCAGCACCATCAACAGAAGGACGATGTCCACGGTGCCGAAACGACGCATTAGGGTTCGCGCTCCGGCGGTGAACGATAGGGGCTCGTCAATCGCGAGGCTACATCATTCTCTTGATGATTCTCTGCGATTCTTCCTTGCTGAGGCCGAGCGAGCGATGCGCCATGGGGCCGCCTTCATCGAGAACCGGCTCCAGTTCATCCAGGGAGGGGCGGCTCACCTCGTGAAACAGCCCAGTATAGATGGTGTCTCCCCACTCCATGGCCTTCTCGCAAGCCGTTTTCCAGTCGGCGGGGTCGTGGCCCTCGTCTTCTAATTTTTTCACGCGTGGCCGAAAAAAAGCGTAGGTGTTGTCGTGATTGAAGGTTACGCAGGGGCTGAAAATGTCGACCAGGGCGAAGCCCTTGTGTTGGATGGCCTTCGTCATGAGGTCCATCAAGTGCTTAGCATCCCCACTATAACCACGAGCCACGAACGTAGCGCCGTTCATGATGGCTGAAGTGATTGGGTTGACCGGCCTCTCGACGTTGCCGAACGGCGTGCTCTTGGTCTTCATTCCAATCTCACTGCTCGGGGAGACCTGTCCGGTCGTAAGTCCATAGATCTGATTGTTCATGACCAGATAGGTCATGTCGACGTTGCGGCGCGCGGTGTGGACGAAATGATTGCCGCCGATGCCGTAGCCGTCGCCGTCCCCTCCGGTGGCGATTACGGTCAAGTCGTGATTCGCCATCTTGACCCCGGTTGCCACGGCCAAGGCACGACCGTGGAGGGTATGCATTCCGTAGGCGTTGAAGTAACCCGGGAAGTTCGAAGAGCAGCCGATGCCGCTCACGGTCACGATCTCGTGAGGCTGAAGGCCCATCGAGGCGCATACTTTCTGGAGGGTGTTGAGAACGCCAAAGTCCCCGCAGCCCGGACACCAGTCCGGGTCCACTTTTCCTTTGAAATCCTTGGGTTTCAGCTCAACGGTAGTCGGTGCGGTAGACATGTTTTCTCCCTTTAAACCATGATTTCCTGAACGGGAACATAGTGGTTGGTCTTTCCGGCCATTTGCTCGAGCACACCCTCGACGATGTGATGAGGCATGAACGGTTCGCCATCATATTTACGAATATGCCCATCGACGTTGAGGCCGGTCTCGCTCCTCAGATAGCGGAAGAACTGTCCGGAGTGGTTGTTCTCGATGATGATCGTTTTTTTTGCACGGCTGACGATGTCGGTGATCGCTTGAGTGTGCAAAGGGACGATCCACTTGACGGCGAGCTGGTTGGCGGCGACTCCCTTTTCCTTGAGTTGTGCGACGGCTTCTTTGATCACGCCAGCCGTCGAACCCCAACCGATGAGGGTCACGTCGGCGTCGGGAGGACCCTCGAGCTCGGGAGCCGCGATTTCGTTCACCACGTTCTCGAACTTACGCGCTCGCTTCTCAACCATCTTTCGACGCTTGTGAGGATTGGTGAACTCGTCGCTGATCAGAATTCCGTCCTCGTCGTGCTCGTCGGAAGCCACCACATGAATATAGCCTTCGAGTCCTGGAATCGCTCGAGGGGAGATCCCGCTCTCGGTGTTCTTGTAGCGCATGTACCCGTCTTCACTTCCTGGGCTGGCAGGCTCGGTGATCAGCTCCCCGCGTTCGATCTTTGGATGCAGGTCGATCGCGTCGGGATTGGTGCTAAAAGTACCTTCCGAGATCAGTAAATCGGAGATGACGATACCCGGACACTGAAACTTGTCGACTAGGTCAAAGAGCTCGGGAATCGTGTTGAAGGCGTCCAGAGCGTTCTCGGGTGCAGCGATGAAACGTTGGAACTCGCCCTGGCTGGCACCGAGCATTTGCCACAAGTCGCCTTGCTCGGTCTTAGTGGGAACCCCGGTGGACGGGCCGGCCCGCTGCACATTAATGAAAACGACCGGAATCTCCATTATTCCCGCCATTCCGATGGCCTCGGTCATCAACGCGAAGCCTCCACCAGAAGTGGCGCACATGGCCCGAGCCCCGGTGTGAGCCGCCCCGATGGCCATATTGGCGACGCCGATCTCGTCTTCGACCTGGCGGACCATGATTCCGAGCTCGCGAGCGTTCTTGGCCATCCAATGGAGGACGCCGGTAGCCGGGCTCATCGGATAGGCGCAGTAGAACTTGACGCCTGCTGCGGCACCACCCATCGCCAAGGCATCGTTGCCGGTCCAGACGGCGAGCGGCTTGGCTCCCTGTGAGATAGGTTCCGGGTAAGGCTTGAAGTTCGCCTTCGCGTACTCAAACCCAGCGCGCGTCACCCCGACGTTTTCGTCTACCACTTCCTGGCCCTTTCGCTGGAACTGCAACGTCAGGGCGTCCTCGAGAGTCTTGAAGTCCAATCCGAGCAAGAACACGGTTACGCCTAGGGCGACGGTGTTCTGTACGAGCTTGTTGCGACTGTTGTTGCTGAGCTCGCCCACCGGCATCGCGCACAGCTGCACCCCTTCCGCGGCTTTGCCCGGCTTGACGGTGTCACTATTGAAGATGACGCTGGTTCCCACTCCCATGAGCCCAAGGTGTCGATCGATGGTGTCTTGATTGAGGCACACGAGCAGGTCGAGCTTGTCTCCATGCGTGTAGACCTCTTGGTCACTTACCCTGATGGTAAGAAAGATGTGCCCGCCCCGAATGATGGATTGGTATGCGTTGTAGGCGTTCAAATGGAGCCCACGGCGGACGAATATGCGAGCGAGGATGTTTCCCGGTGTTGCGATCCCCTGGCCAGCGGCTCCTCCGATGGCGAGTGCGAAGTCGTATTTCTTAGAACTCATCAAATATCTCCATAAGGTCCGTTCGAACGGTACGAGGCAGAGGGAAGCCGAACCGAATTGCGATGTACTCTTGGCGGCCAGAAAAAGGCAGGATAGCCCACCGACCTCGAACCTTAAATCCTAGCATCCTCAGACCCTGATACCAAGGGGTTCATGGGGCGAGTTTGATTGAGGCACCCCGTATTTCGACGCCCGGCGTCCCAGCAGCACTGGGCCAGAGACGGAGCCTTTGGCTCGGTGGGGGTGGGGGCGTGCTAGCTAGTTCCTGTCCAGAAACACCATAACTTGTGGTGTGCGACAGGCCTACCGAAGATGTGGGTATTATACGTTTTCGGTAGGGAACTTCGTAGGGTTGAGAGCGAATGAAAATCTTGGACGAAACGAGAGGCGAATCGTCAGGAATCCAAGGCTATGGGAGCGGAAGAGTAATAGTTATTATCTTAATGGGTTTACGCGGATTCGTGTGGGTAAGTTCTGACGGAAAAACAGTGTAACTCATTGTGTGGAAAAGGTATCGAGTACTTCATCAGGTGCTGAAAAGTGGTCCATTTTTAGGATAGGCTAACCGAGTGAAAAATTCCCAGTCGATCCGCTCGCTGTTTGCGCTGCCAGGTTTCGTGGTTGGTGCCGGATTGAAGGGTCTATTCGGTGACCGATACGCCCGTGTCATCCAGCTCAAGAGGCGAAAAAAACAGCTGTGTGCTCTTACTGTGGGCAACGGTGCCGGGGGCGCTATGACAAGCAAGTGTGCCGGGTCCGCGACCTGTCGTTGGCAGGCTGGCGGATCTATCTGGAATACGAGCGTTGGCGCGTCAACTGTTCTGGGTGCGGCGGTGTGCATGTAGAACACCTAGACTGGCTGGCGAACAACTCGCGCTACACCCAGCGTTTTGCGACGCATGTGGGCAAGCTGTGCCGGGATATGCCGAACAAGGCGGTGGCCGAGATGGAACGTCTGCACCACGGTACGGTGAAGGCTCTGGATACGCTCTACATGCAAGAGCAGGTCGACCGGGCGGGGCTACCGGCGCCTCGGGCCATCGGTGTCGATGAGATCTCCATCCGCAAGGGACATAACTATCGCGTCATTGTCAGCGACCTGGAGCGGGCGCGTCCCATCTGGGTGGGCGGTGAGGGTCGCAAAGAAACCGACATCGATTTGTTCTTCAAGGCGCCGGGCGGAAAGAAAAGCGCCCGTATCAAGCTGGCCGCCATGGATATGTGGAAGCCCTTCCGGAACTCGGTGATTCACAACGCGCCTAATGCGCGGATCATCTTCGACAAGTTTCATATCATGCGTCATCTGTCAAAGGCCCTCGATGAGGTCCGGCGCGGTGAGTACAAACGCCTCAGCGGCAAGGACCGGTCGTACATCAAGGGGCAGCGTTACACTTTGCTTTCCCGGCGGGAGAACCTGAGCCTAGACGGTCGCCGCGCACTCAAAAAGTTGCTCCAGGCCAACCGGCGCATCCGCGGCGATCCTCTCCGTACTCGCTCGCTTCACAGGCTCGGTCAAGCCCGACTCTTCCAACTGTTCTGCAACGCGTTGAGCGGAGCGATAGGTTTCTTCCGTCACCTTCAGTAGATCTCGATAGACGCGACGCCTTTGTTGCTTATCCTTCGCGTTCAGAACTCCCAGTCGACGTCTCTTCGCTCGACGCGTTCGATTGCCGAAGACCACTACTGTACCCAGCAGTTCGCGAGCTCCGCACATCAGGCGAGTGAGAACCCGAACACAGTCATAAAGAAGCTCGGAGTCTGTAGGCGGATGAATGTTTGATTCCACTACCGTGCAGTTCCACTCGTACTTTTCTTCCCTTTTCGATCCCAGCATCCTCGGCAACGCTCACCAGCTCTCGGTTGATCTGCTCCAGCGTTTCGAACTTCACGGCTTTGATGTTTGCTGCTAGGGTCGACTTCGACGGGGTCGGCTCTATGATGCCGAGCTGGCAAAACGTCCGATAGCTTCGAGAGTCTGCCAAGTGAAACGCCAGCTCCCGATAGCTGAGCTGATTCAGCTGCTTGACCAACAACGCCCGGAGAACCTGCTCTGTGCTCATTCCCCCACGACCAACATCGCTCCCTGCCGATGGGGTGACCGACTTCAGGTCTTGCAGTACCAGCTCATTGAGTTTAGGATGGGCATCGAGCGGCGACGAGATCGTTTCGAGTTCGCGTGCGTGCTCCAGCTCCAGCCAGGGCGCACGTAGATTTGGCTGTGGGTTGATCGTTTTTCGCATTTAGGGCTGGTCTCCTTTGGAGTTAAGTCATTTAGAATCGGATGTTTTCAACGACACGATCCTAATCGACACCCCCTCAGAAGACTAGCCCTGAATTTGCGATTTCTCCTTTTTTCTCAATCCCTTACAGGCTTCAGGACGGGTACTAGCTAGCGTGCTGCTATTTGCGGAAGGCCTCTGGCTGGATGCCGTACTTCTTCATGACATCGTAGAAGTCCTTCCGGTCTTTCTTGGCCAGCCGTGCAGCCTGGCTGATGTTGCCCTGGCAGATGCGGAGAACTTGAGAGATGTACTCTTTCTCGAACTCCCGCTTGGCTTCCTTGAAGGACTGGAACTTGTTCGAGGAAACCGGCACATGGAAGAATAGGTCCTCGGCGGTGATGACGTTGTTGCGGGTCAGAACCATTGCCTGCTTGACCTTGTTCTTGAGCTCGCGAACGTTTCCCGGCCACTGATAGGTCATCATCTTTTGGATGGCCGCCGGCGAGAATCCCTCCACCACCTTTCCCAACTCCTTGTTGAAGTCGGTGAGGAAGTGATTGATAAGGAGCGGTATGTCTTCCTTGCGCTCCCGGAGTGGCGGAATGTGCACCGGGATGACGTTCAAGCGGTAAAAGAGATCTTCGCGGAACGACTTCTCGGCTATGGCTTGGATCAGGTCTTTGTTCGTGGCGGCGATCACCCGGACATCCACGCGGATGGGGCGTGTCGATCCGATTCGCTTGAATTCGCCATCCTGCAAGACGCGCAGGAACTTGACCTGAAGGGTTACCGGCAGCTCTCCGATTTCGTCTAAGAACAGCGTGCCCCCATGCGCCTCTTCGAATAACCCCTTCTGATCGGTTCGGGCGTCGGTGTAGGCGCCTTTCACGTGGCCGAAGAGCTCGTTCTCGATCAGATTTTCGGGAATCGCTCCGCAGTTTTCGACGACAAAGGGTCGATCGGCGCGCTTACCGGTGTAGTGGATGGCTCGCGCCACGAGCTCCTTGCCGGTCCCAGACTCACCGTAAATGATGACCGGGACGTCGTTTTGCGCCACGATGGAAATTTGAGTGAGCAGCTCCTCGATCTTCGCACAGGCACCGACGATGTAGTCCGACTTCCGCCGGCTCATGATCTTGGTACGGACCTGCCGGGCCCCGGAAGTGGTGAGCTGTTTGTCGAGGGCTTTCTTGACCTTGGTGACCAGCTCTTCCACGTCGAATGGCTTGGTCACGTAGTGGTAAATGCCGTCCCGCATCAGCTCTACAGCTTCGTCCACCTCGGCGTATGCGGTCATGACGATGATGGGGATGTTCGGATTGAACTGAGCCACCGCCCTCACCAGCTCGTCCCCTCGAAGCTTGGGCATCCTCAGGGCCGTAATTATCAAATTGAAGACTTCCTTACGGATGAGGTCGAGCCCCTCTTCGCCATTGGGAGCCGTGTGTACGGCGTAGCCCTCGCGCTCGAGACGCTGCCGGAGCATGCGCTGCATGCTGGCATCGTCATCGACAACAAGGACCTGCGACCCAGTGGGCTCGTTCATTGTTACGGCTCCGTTTGTCGTACTTTTGGGGGCGTGGGGAAAATTATACATTACTTGTCTCTCCAATGGAAACGCTTGTTCGGTTCAGGGGGCGAGGCTTCGCCGGAGCGTTGGTCCTCGCGAGAACCCGCCGAACCCGTTCGGTTGGGCATGTCTCCAAAGCAGAGTCAGGCCTCGCCGAACCGACGGCCACTGGTTGGGGGGGTGTCCTGCCGTGCGGGGTGCAAAGGCTCTCCCAAGCCAGCGCCAGCCCGTCCCGAGGTCCCGGGGTCCAGCGGATGCGTACCCAGGGTGAGCCAAAGACAGATTCAGGAGCCGGATTCAGAAGAGATTCGGTTGTGAGTCTCGCCGCACGCTTCTGCTGCAGGCGACCCACAAAGGGCTTTAACGTTTCGAGAGCATTCCCGATTTCCTCCGTCGGGAAAAGATGATGACAAAGAGAAAGTCCTCCGTAAACCAGAGGGGCCAATCTAGGGGTGGAGGCTTGCTCGATGAAACGCTCCCAGCGAAACTCCGCTTTCTGGGAAAGAAGGTATGCATCGCAAGCGTTGACCGCAGGCTGGCGGAGTCCATGCTGGAAACTCCCGTGCAGGCATAGGTGAAGCAGGTGGTCCTCGAGCGCCAACGTGCGGGCCGCCAGGTGCGCCGTCGAGGTCGAACGGTCGATCAGGGAGTCGGGGTCGACGCCGACGTAGTCTGGACAGCTCGTAAGGCTCGTGTGCAGCTCTAAATAAGTGCGTGTTTTTCCATGTTGTAACGAGAGCGCATGGTCGGTTGATTGATGAGGCTGGTAGCCGAGTTCCTTCGCCAAGTGTGCGACGTAAGCGAGATCTCCGCTTCGCACTAGAATGTCCAAATCACCCATGGGGCGCAGTGCCGGACTCGGGTACAGCCATCCCGCGAAAGATGCGCCCTTTAGCAACACCAGCGGAACCCCACCCTTTCGGCTCTTCTTGATGAGCGATTGTGCGTGCTCGAACAAGTGGAAAGTTGTGGACCAAGTTCGTGTAGTAAGCGCTCTCGAGGCTTCGCCAAACGGGCTCGGGAACCCACTCCTGGGCCTCGAGCCGTCGAATCCCCTCGAACAGAAGGCTTGCCAAGCGGTGCCGTATCGCCGATGCCGCGATCCAACTCCAGTCGGCGTTGGTCAGGGGCGTCGTTTTCCTCGAGCTCCTGTTGATAGGGCTCGCCAGTCCCGCTCGCACTCAACTGGCCGGCGAGATCGGCAAAGGCCTCCGGTTCTGCGCGGGATGGGTTTACTGTAACGATGGCGTCACGAGAAAAACCGGTCGCCAGCGTTGCCGCCGCCGCGGCAACCGAGCAAAGCACGACCAGCGCGGCAACTCCCATGCGGAGCGATGAACCGGCTGGTTGCGAGGCATCGCGGGGACGAGAGCCCACGATCATCCCCAGAAGCGCGGCGAACAGGAACCCATTGGAAGGAATGTGGGTATTGAAATCGAAGATCCCGTGGACGAGTAGAGCCACAACGGCCGCCATCGCGCCGAGGAGAATCCCTTGGCTCCCGCTCGAGGGTTCTTCGTCGTCCAATCTCTCTCGGGCTCTACGGATCGCCACCCAGAGGAAGCCGAGCACGATGGCGAGCCCCGCGACGCCGGTTTCGCAGGCGAGTTGCACCAGGTCGCTCTCCGCGAACTCCGCGCGAGTTTCATTCATTCCCGTGCGATAAGGCGGGATCGCAGCCGCATAGGTTCCGAGTCCGGTTCCAAAAACGGGCGAACGTAGGGCGAGGTGCAACGAATCGGACCACAGCTGCAATCGAAATTGCATGGAAACGTCTTGCGAGCCCCGACCGATGGACCCGATTCGCTCGAAAACGCTGGTTGGCGCCGCAAAGAGCAACAGGAGCGTGATGGCTCCGGCCCAAATGGCGAGTACCGAGACTCGGGTGCGTGCTTTCCCTCGTAATGCCAGGGTGCCCAAAACAACCGCGCCGGCTGCCGCCGCCAAGAAGCCGCCTCGCGAGTGCGAGAGAACTAACGCCACTCCCATAAAGAGTGCCGATCCGCTAAAGAGTGCCGATCCGCCAAGCAGTATCGAAACGGTATGGCTGCGACGCCCCAGGTGTCCGATCGCACCGCCAAGAGCAACCAAAGCGCACATTTCAACGAAACCGGCGAAGTGGTTGTGATTCACGAACGGGCCGAACGGGTTGGCGGAAGGTACGGGGTAGCGACCGTAGAGCACGGTGCCCCAACGTGCATGCTGGTAGACGGCGAACAAGCTCAGCGCGACGCCCAAGATGGCCAAGGTGTATCCGAGTAGCCGGATGTCGCGGCGGTGAACGAAGAGATGGCTGAACAGAAAAAAGGCGGCGATGAGCGCTCCCAGCCGCACTAGCTCGGTTTCGGTGGCAAAGCTCTCGATTGAAACTGGATGCCAGCCTGTACCGACGATCTCCCGGACCTCCGGGGCATCCGGATAGTGAATCGCGCCCGAGGCTGGTGCGAGAACCTTGAGGAGACCGGGGGCTAGCGGAAGAAGTGAGAAGAGACCAAGCACGATGGCCAGGCCGAGCCAGCGGTGGGCGGGCCAGGGAAATCGCGCGCGGTTCTCTCTAAGTAGTAGGTTGCAAACCCAGACTCCGAACAGCATGTAAAGCGCCGCGCTCAGGAAAGCGGAAGGCAACGGCGTCGCAGAGCCAAAGGGCCAAGGTGCCGCGATCAATAGAAGGAGGAGCGAGATGCGGATGGCCCAGCCTACCTTGCCCTCATCGACTGCTGGAGACGCTGCTACATCCGGGCTTCCGAACGCTGGCGGCGGTGGGAAATCCGAGACTTTGTTCAGGGCGACCTCGACTCTGTAGGTGGCCAGACGGCGGTCAGCAGTCAGGCCAAGAGCAATCCTGGCGTCACATCAGTGGGCCATTCTCGCAATGCTATTCAGTTTGGCTGCGGGAGGATCAGTATCTCATACAAATCATACCATAAATCCCTTAACTACGCGCCTTTGGGGCACTCTTGGACTGTGGGGAAAGAATAGCCGTTGGTAGGGGAACCCCCTCAAAAAAAGAGGGTTAGAGGTGGTGAATATGTCGACTTTTACCGTTGGGGGTGGGTAACTCCCCTCAAGCTGGATCGTTCGCCGAGTGCCGTCCCCCCGATCCGGCTGCATCATTGGCAGTTAGCGATGCTACCCGCCGCCTTCGGTACCTGGCAGGTCTTTTGCTATTAGAGAGAATCGAAACAGAGATTTCGGCTCGAGCGAAAAAGGAAAACCGAGCCACTTAGCTTGATTAGCCGCCAGCTGAAGGTGGTTTCCGAAGTAGCAAGGCACTGCTCGGAATCAAAATCACCGGAGGCGGCACCCCCGCGTGGCGGGGTCGGAGTGGGTGTGAGGTCGATTCCGGTAACGGTTCCGGGCTTCGGTAATTCGCATCCAGGTTGGGGCTTCGACCCTGCCCGCCCCCTTTTCTTGGATGGCTGGCATCACGGCCCATGAGCCCGCCACGCCGAGCGATCACTTTCTAGGAAGACAATAAATGGTCCGCCGCGGTGTCTTCAGTGAAAGAGCACCTTAGTGCATTGTTGGAATGGCGTTTTCCAGCTCGCGACCAATGGCCTCGGCCAGAAAGCGATTCCCTTCCGCAGTTTGGTGGATTTGGTCCCTGAAGTACGAGACGTGAACGCCGATCGGGAGTTCCAAGTAGTCCGGTCGGATATCGAGGAAAGTGGCGCCAACCTCTTCGCCGATTGCCTGTATGGTCTGAATAGTCTCGAGGTAGTTCTCATGGGTCGCGTCGAACTTGTCGGCAAGACACGTCAGCGACGGCGGCAGCTTCGTCTTTGCGTCACTTCGCATCGCTAGGCTCGGGAACAGGACGATATAGAGAGGCTGGTCACGAAGAATTTCTTGAGACAAATTCTTTGTATTCCCGTACCCACATCGCAGCCTCTTCTGTCGGCTCCTCCCCGGTTACGCATTCGGGTGACAAAAAGCGGTCGGTGATCAAGTTTCAGAATCGACCATAGAGCGCCGAGTAATTGATAAGAAAGGCCGAAGTGCGCTGCGGCCACCGGTCGAACGGTGACGAGGCATTGGGCGGTCTCCAGCCGAATCGCGAGGTCGCACTACCACGACGGTTCCAACCCGAAAAGACAACGACAACGTCCGGCCGTACTTTCACCGCGTAGCGTTCATAAAGGATATGAAGCTGGCTCGTTCCGTAACCGCTGTGCCCCAAATTGATGACGGTTGCACCAGTCGCTGCCTCCATCACCGTGGGCCAGCCCATTCCATCGGGGCGGGCCTCGGAAGTTGAGCCTCCCAGGACAAGAATGCGTGGAGATGGCCCGTCATCTCTCGGGGGTGGGATGAAGAAAAAATCGTAACTTGAGTTCGGCTTGTGCTTCCAAGCCCGATAGAACGGATTGTGTCTATAGACCAGATCTGGGTCGGGGAGGTAGGCGAGAGCTTCAGCGTAGCTGTAGCCGCGGATCAACCGAAGTTCCAACCGTGCGAATATCTCCCCAGTGTCGACGAAAAGAAACGTCGGCAAGGCAGCGAAGACGAGGTGCTTCAGTTGCTTTCCGACCACGTTGTAACGCGCTATGTCGTTCTGTTAAAAGGCGTTTTTTCATTGTCTCACCCGGAGATCCGTCTTCGCAACTACCTCGCTCTTCGCTCGGGTACGGTTTACTCGCGGGCGGATTGCCAAGTGTCTACACAACCCTTGTAGTTTTGCGCGATGGTTTCGATCGCCGCGGACTCTTGCTTGGGATCTTCTAGGAAACGTTTGAGGGGATCGCTGAAGTTGGTGCGGCCGACGGCGAACCCGATAAAGCCGGGAACCGGCGAGGCGACCCGCAGCCACTTGTGAACTTGCTCCTTGTCGGAGCCGCGCCCGAGGATGATGCAACCAACTCTTTTGCGCGCTTCACCAACGCGCGCTTGTTCCGAGACCGCCTCCGCCTGCTCGCGCCGATCCAGACCTTCCACCTTCCAGATGTCCGGTTCGACGCCGTAGTCTTGCAATATCTTCATCGCCTCGACCATATGTCCGGGGCGGAGCTCGGAGTCGTATCGGTCGCCCGCCTTCTTGTCCTCGTCGGTGGCGGCGGGCACGAGAAGCTCGAACATTAAGTAGTTGTCCTCAGTGGCATGAACGTAGTCGGATAGAAGCTTGAGGCGGGCTAGCTGCTCCCGATTGGTCAGCGGATCGTCCTTGGGGTGGAACCGAACTAAAACCTTGACGATATCAGGCGCGATGAAACGGATGTGATCTTCCCATCGAGCGCCATACTCGAAGTCGAAAACGGGCTGGCCGCTTTTTTCGACCGCCACTGCCACTGGGATGTTTTTGGACTTCGCGTCGGCGAGGATGTGGCTTCCGAACTGAGCGTCTACCAGAATGCCCACATTCTCTGGAGCTACGCCCATGTCAATGGCTCTCAAGAGGCCTCGGTAAACCAGAGTCTTGGCCTCCGCCACTTGAACGTGTTGCTCGGTGTCGTGGGTAATGGTCGGGGCGCCCTTGAATCCGAAGTAGGACTTGGTGAAGCTCCCGCGGTGGTCAAAAGGTTGAACGAACAAAGGGCGGTCGTATCCGATCTGTTTCATCTACTCATTCCTTCCTAAAAATGTAACTCAATCTCTAGACGACGAAGACCTTTTCCTAGGGTTTCTCCGGTGTGGCCCGGCGATAGAGAGGATGGAATCCCGAATTCGAGGGCCAGGCAGCTCCCCGAGAGCGGCGCATAGTGTACGTCCGAAGGGGAGCGTCTCGCAAGAAGGAGTCTAGTCGTCACGGGACGTGCCTCGCGGGACGGCGGTTCCCACGTCTAGCGAGGAACGCGCACCATCGACGGTTTCCGAAAGGTGTCCGGTTCGCCGTTCCATTTGCTGGAGGTTGTTGCGGGCGAGGCCGAGGTGGCGTCCCAACTTGGCCATCTCTTCTTCCAGCTGCCCCAGCTCGATAGCGATCTGTTCGAGTCCGGCGAGGAGCTCCCGAGCCTGGGCTGGAACGGCCGCGCTGCGCGTTCCCAATAGAGCACTCTGGAGGAACGCGTAGAGTCCGAGCGGGCCCATGGGAACCACACGGCGCGAGATCGCGTATTCCGCGAGCTCCCACTCGCCCAAGATGGCCTGCTGGTATACGTTTTCTGCCGGCACGTAAAGGAACGCCATCGGAAGTGTGCCTTCACCCGGCAAGATGTACTTGTTCGCGATCGCGTCCACGTGCTTCCTGAAATCCCGCGAGAAGGCGCGGAGAAATGCATCCCGCTCCGCCGCGGGCGCCTCGTCGGCGCGCCTCAGGTTCTCGAGAGGAAACTTGGCGTCGATGGGGAGAAGGTTCTCACCGACGTGTACCGCAGCGTCGACTCTCTCCCCACTCTTGAACGCGTACTGGAGCTCGAAGAGGGTCGGCGGGAGCACTTGGGGGATTAGCTCGGTGAGAAGAGTCTCGCCCAGCACCCCCCTCATTTTGGGAGCGCGGAGGAGGTTCTCGATGCCTGCCACCGTTTTCCCAACCTCGAGAACGCGCACGGTAGCCTGCTCGAGAACACCTAGTTGTTGACGGACCTCGGCAACGCTGGTCGATGCTCGATCCAGCCGATCGCCCATCGTTTCATGGGCCTGCTCGAGCTGTGTCGACTGGTGCTGCATGTAGCCCGCGAGCTCGGATCGGATGGCATTGAGCTGTTGTTGGACGAGAGTGATGCCCTCCGAAGACCCACCCGGACGCCGCGCCCCCGCAAAGAAGAACAGGGCCACCGCCAGGGCCATCAATGCTGCTGCCACCACGAATGCAGCCAATAGGGCGATTTCCAAGCTCACGGAACCTTTCTGGTACTTCCTTTCGTCTACGTGATTAGACCCGATAACTCGTTGGTGTATGGGGAACACCGGAGTTGAACTCACATCAACCTTCTTCGAATCCCGGGGGGCCCTCCCTCTACCTTAATAATAGGAGCACCAGTCCGGTGACGAAGACGTTCACCAAAGACGCGGGGAGTAGCATCTTCCAACCCAGTCTGAGGACTTGGTCGTAACGGAGCCGGGGCAGCGTCCAACGGGTTTGCATTAAGAGCCACGAAACGGCGCACACCTTTAGCGCGAAGGCTAATACCTGGAGCAGTACCACAGCAAGGTGGGGAAGCTCCCAAGTCGTGCCCCACGGGAAAACGAAACCGCTCGCTTCCAAGTAAGGTACTTGCCAACCGCCCAGGAAGAGTGTTGCCGCGACGCCGGCCGCCATGATCGACTCCACGAAATCGGTCATCATGAACATCCCGAACTTGATGCCCGAGTACTCGAGATGGTAACCGATGATTTCCGATTCACCTTCCGGAACATCGAAAGGTGGCCTCTTCGTCTCCGCCGTCGCCGCGACCAAAAACAGCAAGAACCCCAGGGGTTGAACCAAGATGCCCCACCGTGGAACGCCGTACACGAGGTCTCCCTGGGCATGGACGATCTCGTCGAGCGCGACCGAGCCGAAAATCATCAGGACTCCGACGATGGTAAGGCCGAGGGTAACTTCGTAGGCGATCATCTGCGCGCCGGCGCGTAGCGAACCCAAAAGAGACCACTTGTTCCCGGAAGCCCAACCGGCTAGCACGGTTCCGTAGATCCCGAGCCCCGCGAAAGCAAAGATGAAGAGTACGCCGATATCGAGGTCTGCGACCTGAAGTTGGATCTCCCGTTCTCCCACGTGCAACACATCGCCAAAGGGAATGACCGCGAACGTGGCCAGCGCGAAGAACAAAGAAATAAAAGGGGCCAGCGGGTACAAGAATCGGTCGGCCGATCTGGGGATAAAGTTTTCCTTGGTCAGCATCTTGAGGCCGTCGGCGATCGGATGGAAGAGGCCGAGCGCGCGGACTCCGAAAATGGACGCACGATTGGCGCCGATCCGATCTTGAATGACGGCGCTTTGCTTTCTCTCTACCCAGGTGAGGAACAGAGCAAAGTTCAAGACAGCACCGAGAACCAGAGCGATCTTGGCAAGCGTGATGGTCGTCTCGATGAACATGAGTGGTTTATGAGGTAGCGGGTTTTCCCGTATCGCCGATGTCTTCGAAGGACAGATCCGAGAAGGCGCTCACCTCTGTCGCCAGCGAGTCGAAGGCTTCCCGAGGGTCGGCGGGAAGCGGCACACCCCAACTCTTCCCGAGAGCCGATGCGATCTCGAGCTCGGTCCGAGCGGCGTCGATCGGATCCACCGCCTTCTGAAAACGTTGTACGCGACTGTCTATGTTTGTAAAAGTGCCTTCCTTCTCGGCCCAAACCGCGGACGCCAGTGCGACCCGAGCGTTACCGCTCCTCCACATGGATGTGACCGCGACAACGGGAACCGACTGCGGCGCGGCTCGCAAAGAATCGACGAACGCCCTTCCCACCACCAGTAAGGACTTTGCGGAGGTGGCGGCCTCACGAACCGCCATGCCGGGATCTTTGTCTTGGATGAAGTCGTATCCCATGAGCTCGGCCCCCCGCCGGTTCGGAGCGCGCTCTCCAGTAAAAAGAAGCTCGTCGGGCGGCTGGGAGGGTGGAACCCAGCAAATCACCCTCGTCCCGTCACCCAGTAGTTTGCGAAAGGCCCAAAGCTCTTCGTTGGATGCCTCGGCGGAGATGAGTAAGGCTGGGCGTTCGGCGAGTATCGAACCGGCTTCTTCGACAGCGGAACCCCAACTCGCCGGCTCCATCTCCTCGCTTTTCTCGGATCGCAACAGGGGCGAACGCAAACGGTCGGGTGAGTCCACGAATCGATAGCCATAGCGGCCGATGTCACACATCCACCAACGATTGACGTCTTCGTTATAGCGGGGCCGGATGCGAAAGACCCTTTTGCCTTCCTCATGATGCGGCCGCGCGGTCTGCCAATCGACGACGATATTGCAGCCTCGGCTGCAATGTGGACAAACCGAAGGAGTCGACCGTAGGTACCAGGGGCGGACTTCGAAGCGGAAGTCTTTGTCGGTGAGCGCTCCCACCGGGCAAATATCGACGACGCATCCGGAATACAAGTTCTCGAGTTTTTTCCCTGGAAAAAGTGTGATCTCGGAACGAGAGCCGCGATGGGCCACGCCAAGTTCGTAACTACGGCTCACCTCGTTCGTAAAACGCACGCAGCGCGTGCAGAGAATACATCTTTCGTTGTCCAGCAGAACGGTGGGTCCGATATCGGCCGCCTTACGTCGCTTGAGTTTGCTCTCCGCGAAGCGCGCCTCTTGACGTCCGTAGGCCATGTAGTAGTTCTGTAGATCGCATTCGCCGGCCGCGTCACAAACCGGGCAGTCGAGTGGGTGGGACAGCAGCAAGAACTCCAGGACTCCTTGGCGGGCTTTCTCGACGTCCGGTGTATCGGTCCAGACCACCATGCCGTCCGTCGCCGGGGTCGTGCAGGCGGTCGTCAATTTCGGCAGATTTTCGATCTCGACGGTGCAGATGCGACAGTTGCCCTCGATCGAGAGCCCGGGGTGATAGCAGTAGCGTGGGATGCGGACGCCTAGGCGATCGGCAGCTTGGATCACTGTGGTGCCTGGGTCGACGGTAATCTCCTCGCCGTTGATCTTGAGGGTGGGCATGGCGCGCTCTTCGGTTACCGGTCTAGCTCGCCACCAATCATGTTGATGGAGCCGAATGTTGGCACGACGT
Source organism: Candidatus Marinacidobacterales bacterium (assembly GCA_965219415.1). Lineage (GTDB taxonomy): Bacteria > Acidobacteriota > Vicinamibacteria > Marinacidobacterales > DATDRI01 > CBDCNP01. Next base: position 1,745,389 of record CBDCNP010000002.1, on the reverse strand, counting down.
CCGCAACCGTCTGTCCTTCGATCATTCTGCTGAGACCGGACATCAGGTGAAAGCACGGACCACGGCAACGGAGGCGGAAGGGCATGTCGGTACCGTCCGAGACCAGGTAGAAACCGAGCTCGCCGTTGCCTCCTTCCACGGCCTGATAGACCTCTCCCTTGGGTGGCCGGATGCCGTGTCCGTACATGACCAGCTTGAAATGCTGCATCAGCCCTTCGATGTTTCCGTAGGTATCCTCTTTCGGCGGGAACACGACCGTCTTGTCCTGCACCACGACGTTTTGAAGGTTCCTCTTTTCGGTGCCTTCGAGGTCGGGGCTGAGAGGGATACGTGCTCGTCGGATCGGTTCCAATTCCGGCTTCAGTTTCGCTTCCTCGATAAGCTGAGCCGGCGTCATCTCCCGCCCGGTGAGGTCCATTTGATAGGCGCCTTGCGGCATCTGCGCCAAGCACTGTTCGACGAGGCGGAGACTTTGCTCCATCTCTTCCATGCGGACCAGGTAGCGATCGTAGTTATCGCCCGTCTCGCCCACCGGAACATCGAAGTCGAGTCGGTCGTAGACCAGGTACGGCTCGGCCTTGCGAACGTCATAACCGACCCCGGTCGAGCGGAGGCATGGACCGGTGAAACCGTGGCTCACCGCGTCCTCGGCCGAGATCACGCCCAGCCCGCTCAGCCGGTCCACGAAAATACGGTTTCGCGTAAGGAGGGCGTGAACTTCCGCGAGGATTTGCCGGACCTCTTCGACCGCGACCCGTGCCGAGACTTCGAAACCCTCCGGTAGATCGGACTTCAGTCCCCCGATCCGAATGTAGTTGGGCATGACGCGCGCCCCGGTAACGTTCTCGATGAGATCGTAGAGGATCTCGCGGGCCTTGATCATATAGAGAAAAGCACTGAATGCGCCCAGCTCCATAGCGCTGGCGCCCACGCTCGTCAGGTGATCGGTGATGCGGGAAACTTCGCACATCAAGACCCGAATGTATTGAGCGCGCCGGGTCACGGTCAGGCCGAAGAGCTTTTCTACCGTTAAGCAGTAACCGACTTCGTTGATGAGCGGGGAGACGTAGTTGAGCCGGTCGGTATAGGGCACGACTTGAGTGTAGGTTCGGTTCTCACAAGTCTTTTCGAATCCTCGATGCAAATAGCCGATCTCCACATCCGAGCTCACCACCGTCTCGCCATCGAGCTCCAACTGGATCTTGATGATGCCGTGCATGGCGGGATGCGCCGGCCCCATGTTGAGGAACATGTGATCCCGACGCGGCTCTGGGGAGAACGCCTTCTTCAAGTCATACTCCGAAAGTCTTGAATCGGGTCTCGGCCGGATGCCGAATCGGCTCGCTGGACATCGAGTTGGGCTCGTCGACCTCTCGCTCGGTGACCAGCGGTTGTCGCTTGCGAAGAGGGTAGTCCTTCCTAAGTGCGTGACCCTCGAACTCTGAGTAAAGGAGGATGCGCCTAAGGTCTGGATGGCCTCCGAATCGAACGCCGAACATGTCCCACGCTTCCCGCTCCAACCAGTTGGCGTTCTTCCACAGGGGCGTGAGACTAGCGACTTCCAGTTTTCTGCCCGAGACCGATGCCTTCACACGCAGCCGGTGGTTCCTTTGGATCGAGTACAAATGAGCAACCAGCTCGAGGGCCGGCGATCTCTCGAGCGGTGCGAGATCCACGACCGTCAGATCGGTCAGCATGTCGAACGCGAGGTCGCCCTTCAGTCGTTGGCACGCCTCGAACCAGGCGTCGGCGGACACAACCACCGTCACCTCGCCACGTGGAGAGTCTCGTCGGACGAGACGCGGTCCCAGTTCTTCGGCGAGTTTGTCGAGAGCCTCGGGCCACGTGGGAGGAGGGACGTTCATGCTGAGTCGGCCGGGTTTGAAAAATGTCCGGGCCGCTCCCGGTTGGTGGACTCGTTCCCGGAATGCTGGATCTTCTCTTGGAGCTTCACCAGCCCGTCCAGCACCATCTCGGGACGAGGCGGGCACCCCGGGATGTACATATCCACCGGGATCACTCGATCGATGCCCATCAAGGTGCAGTAATTATCGTAAAACCCACCGGAGATCGTGCAGACTCCGAAGGAGACCACCCACTTGGGCTCGCACATTTGTTCATAGACTCTGACGAGGACGGGAGCCATCTTGTGGCTGATGGTTCCTACGACCATCAGCAAGTCGGACTGGCGGGGCGAGAACCTGGGAAAGGCGGCGCCGAAACGGTCCATGTCGTAGTGGGCGCTCTGCACCGACATGTACTCCAAGCCGCAACAGGCGGTTACAAAAGGAAGGTTGAACAAAGAGAACTTGCGGGCCCAGCCGACCGCTCGATCCAGTCTGCCGGTGACAACACTGTTGTCGAGGCCCTCCATCAGTCCCATTCGAGAGCCCCTGACCTCCACTCGTAGGCGAGCCCGACCGCCAGGAGGCCGCCAAAGAACAACATCGCCACGTATCCGCCCACACCCAGTTGATCGAAGGCCGCGGCCCAGGCGTAAAAGAAAACGATTTCCACATCAAATAGAAGAAAGAGGATCGCCACCCGGTAATACTTGACCGAGAAATGAGACGGAAGTGGAGCCACCTCCTCGGCGCCGCACTCGAAGGGCTCGTGTTTCGGCGAATGCGGCGCGATGGTTTCAGGAGATGCAGACCTGCCGAGTAGGCGTCCGGCCACCATCATGCCTCCGACCACCAGCGCACACGCAGCGAACATCAGGGCCAAGGCGGCCCCGGCCGGAAGGCTGTCGACCATCGTGTCTTTTTGCCCTTTCTTATTTAGAACAAAGGGATTCTAGTGGTGGGTGGAAGAAGCTGTCAAACTAGCTTGCTCTTTGAGACGCGGGATCTTTTTGCTACGATGCTGGTTGGGGGTTCGGCGACCGGCCCTCCCTTTCAGGAAAACTCAGAATTTTCTCGAGTCTGCGAATTTCGGGCGGGAAAGTCCAAAAGAGAAAAAGAGAATGATATCGACGAGACCAGGGTTCACCCCATCATCTATCTATATGATACCCATCGCGTGCGGGTTCGCCTTGCTTTCGGGAGCTGCTGCGGCCGGCCAGGTGGTCGGCGGCGAAGTTCTCCAGAGCCGCATTTTTGCAGCGCGAGATCGTGTGGCCCCGGCTCTCGTCAACGTACAGCCGATCACCGATGTTTACTCCTCCGGAGAGAGGCGAAGCTCAACCGCTATTGGCAGCGGTTTCATCTTCGACGAAAAGGGGCACGTGGTCACCAATTACCACGTTGCAGGGAAGGCGAAGCGCCTCATCATTACATTGAGCGATCGACAGCGGGTGCCAGGTATCCTGGTGGGCGAGGATCCGCTCACCGACATTGCTGTTTTGCGAGTCGACGTGGGCGAGGATTTCCAACTTCCCGACCCCGTACCGCTGGGCGATTCCGATTTGCTCGAGGTGGGTCAGTACGTGATGGCTCTGGGGAGCCCGCTCGCTTTGCAGCGGTCGCTGTCGTTCGGGGTGGTGAGCAGCAAAGACCGCTATCTCTCTGACGATTTCAAGCTTCCGACCGGCGAACGCACCGGCTCTTTCAACACTTGGATCCAGACCGACGCCGCCATCAATCCCGGAAACAGTGGCGGTCCGTTGGTCGATCTTGCAGGCAGCGTGGTGGGCGTCAATGCGCGAGGAGCCTTCGGGGCTTCCAGCATCGGCTTCGCCATACCCATCAATATCGTTAAAGAGGTGGCGGCGGAGCTGATAGACCACGGCCGAGTTCGGCGCAGCTGGTTGGGGCTCGATTTCCAGCCTCGCGAGGAGCTAGCTCAGTACTTCGAGACGGAATCATCGCAGGGCGTGATCATCCGTAGCGTGGAGCCCGACTCTCCGGCGGCGCGCGCTGGAATCCAGGCCGGAGACGTCCTCGTGGCCTACGGCGGCCAACAGATCTCGGCTCAGTTCCAAGAGGAGTTGCCCGCGATCTACAAGTTGATTGCCGACACGCCGGTGGGCAACGCGGTCGAGCAGTTGATCGAGCGCAACGGCGAGGAGCTTCGTTTTCAAGTTGTGACCGAGGAGCAGAGCCGGGGAATCTCCGACGAGATGGAATGTGAGAGTTGGGGATTCACCGCGCGTGGCATCACGCGAGAGTTCGCCTTGGAGTTCAACCTGCCGGATGACAAAGGCGTGGTCGTGGTAGGGGTCAAACCGAACGGGCCAGCGTTTCGAGCCCAGCTCTTTCCCGGTGACAGGATTGTCCGGGTGGAAAACGAGGATGTGCCCGGGCTGGGTTCTCTCGGAGAGATCTATCGGCGTCTCGACGACGAGCAGGTAAAGGAGGTCCTATTGACCGTCATGCGTCGGCATTCGCGTCGCCTCGTTCTCATCGAAGGGTCTTATGCACGTTAAGCTCGCAGTTGCACTCGGTCTCCTTTACTCTCTCTCGGTTCCACAGCCGGAATCGATCTCGGAGAAGCTGTCTCGGCTCGAGGATCGCTATGAGCAGAGCCTGGTCCAGGTGCGCTACACCCAGCAAGTCATGGTCTCTACCGGCGAGCCACCTCAAGAGGAGGAGCTGACGACGACCGGACTCTTGATCTCAGCCGACGGCATGGTGATGGTAAGTGGCATGATCTACGAGCCTTTCAACCAGGTACCGCACGGAGTTGGAATCCGCTTCCCAGCCACCGTGAGTCGGGGGGCCGCCACAGTCAGCGATGCCCGCTTACGCTTGGTGGATGGGAACGAGTATTCGGGGACGCTCCTCGGGCGAGATTCCGAAGCGGACGTGGCCTTCTTTCGCATCGAAGCGGAGGGTCGCCGGTTCGAACCCGTAGTCTTCGGGGAGCCACCCATGGCTTCGGTAGGACAACAGGTCGTGGTCATCAGCCTCCTGCCAGAGCCTCTCGGACCCGCTTTGGCGGTGGAGCTCACTCGGGTCCAGGCCGTTGTCTCCAACCCTTCGAAAGGCTTTGTGGTCGCTACCGGAGCTGCCGATCCCGTGGGTTCCCTAGTTTGCGATTTGGATGGAACGCCACTGGGAATGCTCGACGCGCTGACCGTTTCTATGCCCGGCGGCAACATGAGAAATCCTCTGTCATTCCTTTCTGTGTTGCGAGGTTTACCGAAAGGGGTCGGGAGAGGGTTCGCGCGACCCGCCGAGCTGTTCGCCGCCGCTGCCTCGAGACCTCCCGAAACCACTCCCATGAGAAGAGGTTGGCTGGGAGTAGAGATGCAAGCGTTGACACCGGAGCTTGCAAGTCATCAGGGCCTGCCGGTCAAGGCGGGCATCATTCTTGGCTATGTATATCGCCAGTCTCCCGCCGAGGATGCCGGCCTCCAAACAGGAGATGTTCTGATCGAGCTTCAAGGGCAGCCGATAGGCGTGGACCGGGACCAGGGCCTCGGAGCCTTCTCGGAGAAGCTGCTGCGCGCGGGTGTTGGAACCGATATGGCGATCGGCTACCTGCGAGACGGCGAGCGCCGGGACACGGTAGCCGCTCTGGCGCCGGCACCCAAGAGCGCCAGGGAAGCGGAGACCGTGGAAGTGGACGAGCTGGATATGGCGGTGCGCGAGGTGACGTTCGACTATCTGGCAACCCGGAACCTCGATCCGGACGCCGAGGGGGTGGTGGTGAAACAGCCACCGGTTTCCGTCCGCACCAATCCGCACCGCGTACAACGGGGAGATCTTTTGGTCAAGCTCGGAGAGCAGAAGATTGCCGACATCGCCTCCTTTAGGCGCGCCGTTGAGGCGCTTCGGCAAGACAAGCTCCGAGAAGTGGTCTTGTTCGTGGAACGCGGAAAGGAGAGCTTCTTTTTTGCGGTCAAGCCAGATTGGCAGTAGCCGGGTGCTGACGAATTCACTGCGCCCTGCCCGAGGAGCCATCAGCTGTCCTGAAAGCTTGCTGGCGAAGGGACGAGGGGGTGGGGCCCCGCGGCCGTGAATGGAGGAGCGAGGCGTCAAGCGCGCGAACGAGGAGTGAGCGCGCACTGAGGCAGTAGAGGAAAGGGAGCATGGAGCCGGACCGTCTGGTCGTCAAAGGAGCCCGCCAGCACAACCTCAAGAACGTTACCGTCGAGATCCCCAAGAAAAAACTGGTGGTCTTCACCGGCGTGTCGGGGTCGGGAAAATCCTCCTTGGCGTTCGACACGCTCTACGCCGAGGGGCAGCGGCGCTACGTGGAGTCGCTTTCTAGCTACGCCCGCCAGTTCTTGGGACAGATGGATAAACCCCTCTACGATACGATTCGCGGGCTTTCCCCGACGATCTCCGTCGATCAGAAATCAGCCGGACACAATCCTCGTTCCACGGTGGGAACGATCACCGAGATTTATGACTACCTCCGTGTTTTCTACGCCCGCATCGGGAAGCTTCATTGCCACCAGTGCGGGCGGGCAGTTGCACAGCAAACCTCACAGCAGATCGTGGACGAGATCCTAGCGTTCGATTCCGGTACCCGATTCCAGATTCTGGCCCCCCTTATTTCGGAGCGAAAGGGAGAGCACCGGGAAGTACTCGAGCAGGTTCGCCGCAGTGGTTTTACCCGGATTCGTCTCGACGGCAAGTTTCGTTCGCTCGATGAAGAGATCGAGCTGGATAAGAAGAAAAAGCACACGCTCGAGCTAGTAGTGGACCGATTGGTGGCCAAGCCCGAGTCTGGTAGCCGCGTCGCCGACTCGGTGGAGACCGCCCTGCGCTACGGCGGCGGCGTCCTGATCGTCGCTTTCGTAAAGGATTCGGGCGCAACCGCTATCGAAGACCGCTTGTTCTCCGAGCACCGTGCCTGCCATTCCTGTGGGCTCAGCTTCCCTGAACTCTCGCCCCAGCTTTTTTCCTTCAATTCGCCACAAGGTATGTGCCCCGAATGCAACGGACTAGGGACCAAGGCGGAAATCGACCCCGAACTCTTGATACCCGACGACTCCTTGTCCATCAATCAAGGGGCGCTCAAGCCATGGGGCCCTATCAAGGAGAAGAGAGGTTGGACCGCCAACCTCTTGAGGCGAGTCGCTCGCAAACACGAGATCGATCTCGATCGCCCGTGGACCAAGCTTCCGAAAGAGCACCGGGAGATCATCCTCTACGGCTTGGGAAAGAAGAAGGTGCAGTTCCGTTGGAAAGGTGACTCGGGCTCGGGTTCGTTTCGGATGCGTTTCGAAGGGATCGTCAACGCACTCTTTCGCCGATTGAAAGATACGCACTCGGAAAGGGCCCGTAAGTACTACGCTCGGTACCTTTCCGACAAGTCGTGTTCGAGCTGTGACGGTACACGGCTGCGACCAGAGGCGCGCTCGGTGCGGGTCGCCGGCAAGAGCATCACCGATGTGTCGGCATTGACCATCGACGATGCCTACCTATTCATTACCACCGCTGAGCTAAAGGGCACCGATGCGATGATCGGGGCGGAGCTCCTGAAGGAGATCACGAACCGTCTCCGTTTCCTGCGCGACGTGGGGCTGAGCTACCTTTCGCTCGACCGATTGGCCCCGACACTTTCCGGCGGCGAGTCGCAACGAATTCGCTTGGCCAGCCAAATAGGTTCCGAGCTGACCGGCGTGATCTATATCTTGGACGAGCCGTCGATCGGGCTCCACTCGCGCGATAACGCCAAGCTGATTGGAGCGCTTCGTCATCTCAGGGACATCGGCAATAGCGTCATCGTGGTGGAGCACGATCGGGAGACCATCGAAGCTGCCGATTATTTGATCGACTTCGGCCCGGGGGCCGGAGTTCAGGGTGGGGGGATCGTGGCAACCGGAACCCCCGACGAAGTGCGTCGCAACACGAGCTCCCTCACCGGTCGGTATCTGTCCTGGGGACTTTCGATCCCGGTTCCCGAGACGCGACGTCGGCCGGGTCGGCGTTTCGTGGAGGTCAAGGGGGCGCGGGAGAACAATCTTCAGAATATCGACGTGCGCATCCCGCTCGGGCTTTTGGTTGCGGTGACCGGTGTCTCTGGAGCAGGCAAGAGCACTTTGGTGAACCATATTCTTTACCCTGCGCTGGCACGAGCCCTCCATCGTTCAGACGTCCGGGTGGGAGAGCACCAAACGATCCGCGGTCTCGGACATCTCGACAAAATCATCGATATCGACCAGGCGCCGATAGGCCGCACCCCACGCTCGAACCCGGCTACTTACACCAAGGTCTTCGACGAGATCCGTAACTTGTTCGCAACTTTGCCCGAGTCTCGAATGCGTGGATATGCGCCGGGTCGGTTCTCTTTTAATGTGAAGGGCGGCCGCTGCGAGCAGTGCCAAGGAGACGGGGACATTAAAGTAGAGATGCACTTCTTGGCGGACGTCTATGTGCCGTGTGAGCTTTGTGGAGGAAGGCGTTTCAACGAGGTGACGCTGCAAGTGCGTTACAAGGGGCTTTCCATCGCCGATGTCCTCGATCTCACCGCGGCCGAGGCGGCGGAGCTCTTCCAGAATCATCCGTCCATTCACCGCATTCTGGGGACCGTCATCGACGTCGGTCTCGGTTACATCCGGCTCGGACAGAGTTCGCCCACGCTTTCCGGAGGCGAGGCGCAACGGGTCAAGCTTTCCCGCGAGCTCGCCAAGCGGTCCACCGGTCGCACACTCTACGTATTGGACGAGCCCACAACCGGCCTCCACTTCGACGACATCGCCCGCCTGCTACGCGTATTGAATCGCTTGGTCGACGCGGGTAACTCGGTCGTGGTGATCGAGCACAACTTGGATGTGATCAAGACCGCCGATTATCTGATCGACCTCGGTCCAGAAGGCGGGGGACGTGGCGGAATGGTCGTGGCAAGCGGTACCCCCGAAGAGGTCGCGCTGGTCTCTACTTCCTATAGCGGTCAGTTTCTCGCGAAGATTCTAAGAGCGGCTGCCTAGATAACCTCCACGTAGTTTCTTGAGAACTTCGGCGGGTCTGCCGAAGCTCTAGCGAATTCATGTTAGCGAAGGCGGAAGGGAGAGCAACTGTCTTAAATGTCAATAGCAGAATCCATCGGTTGCGGATTCCAATAAGTTTGAGTCCGTATCATAGCGTTGAGAATGATCAGGAACTTCCGCATGCAAGCTGTAAGGGCGACTTTGGGCGCTTTCCCACTGGCTATGAGTCGCCGATAGAAATCTCGGATTACCGGATTATGTCGCGTCGCAACCAGAGTTCCCAGATAGAGGACGCCGCGAACCGAGGAACGTCCACCCCAGACGGTGCGCTTGCCGCGAAGCGTCCCGCTGTTGCGAGCCATCGGGGCGATTCCAACCAACGCAGCAATTTGCTTTCTTCCCAGAGTCCCAAGCTCCGGCAACTTGGCGATGAGCGTGTGGCTGAGCACCGAACCCACTCCCGGCGCGCTTCGCAGCAGGTAATCTTTCGCCCGCCAGACGGGACTCTCTTTAATGAGTTGCCCCGTGTCTCGGTCCACATCTTTCACCTGTTTTTGCAGCCACTCGATGTGCTTACGGATACCATCACGGACCGCAGGGGTCGCTGTGCCGAGGCGATTCTTCTCCGCCGTCAACATATCTGCTGCAGCTGACGCCTGCGTATCGCCATGGCCTCGAGGCCCCGCAGCATCTCGTCAGGAAGACCACGAGGCTCGGGCCGGACCCGCTCACCAAACAGCGCCAGAAACATCGGCATCAATGCGGTCCGTTTTCGCCAATCGTCTGGTCGAACGGGCAAACTCACGAACTTGACGGGGGTTCACAACCACCACCGGTTGACCTTGGGCCGCCACCGCAGCTGTCAAGGCTCGTTCCAGACCACCGGTGGCTTCCACTACCACCAAGCTCGGCGAAAGGGCTTCAAGACGGCCCACCAACTCGCTGATGCCGCCTTCGTCATTCATCAACTGCCAGCGCTCTCCCGTTGGACGAACACTGACGTCCAACGTCGCTTTCGATACGTCGATACCCACATATATCTCTTTCTTGGCCATCGTTTGTCCCCGTATCTTCTCAGCGATTCTCGCCCATCCTTGCAAAATGCGGGGTTAGGGCCCCTAGCAACTGTTCGGGCTGATAATCGCTATTGGGCGGGTGGCGCCCACGCCCTCCCACGGTCTCTTCGCGGTACCCAGGGATTTATCGAGCTGCCACCCGCTCAAAAACTAATGCCTCCTGAAGCGAGCTTCAAGATACAAGGGATTAAAGGAGGGAAGCCAGCTTCGATTGACCCCTCACCCGATCCCTCTCCCCAACCCGCCTTCGCCGTTGGAGGGTCCTCCGCGTGACAACGGCTAACGGCGTGGTCTCGCCGAAGCTTTAGCGTAGGCGGAAGGGGAGAGGGACAGCAGGTTTGACGGTCTTCCTAGTCTAGGAAAGGACGTCAATCCATTTAATTTGACCCGTCCACCCGGAGTTGAGAGAATCCGGGCGAGGTAACGAATGGGACGTCCCTATCGCGGTGGAACCGCAACCTGGTCATTCGGAGGACCGCTGACGCCGGCGGTCAAGTATCTCCTTATCTCAAACGTCCTTATCTATGTGTTACAACAGCTCTACGACCCGATCACGACTTGGTTCCGTCTCGACCCGTCCCAGGTGCTGGGCAGTTTCTATGTCTGGCAGCTGGTCACGTACATGTTTCTTCACGATCCCGGGAGCCTCTTCCACATTCTCATCAACATGCTCATTTTGTTCATGTTCGGGGGTGAGATGGAAAGGCTCTGGGGGACGCCCTTTTTCGTTCGCTACTATCTTATTTGCGGGGTAGGTGCGGGAGTCTTTGCGCTAGTGGCCGGCTACCCGGTGATTGGCGCATCAGGAGCGATTTACGGACTACTCGTCGCCTTCGCGATGTACTTTCCCAACCGCGTTGTTTACATGAACGTCTTCTTCATTTTCTTCTTTCCGATTCAGGCGAAGTACTTCGTGATGATCATGGGCCTCATCAGCTTTCTCTCTTCGCTGGGTGGAGCATCTGGAGTCTCTCACCTCGCCCATCTGGGCGGACTCGTCGTGGGCTACCTCTACCTTTGTTGGGGCGGTGTCAGGGGTAGAGGCGGAGCCGGCAAAGAAACAGGCGGCGGATTCATCCAGGATTCCTACCGTCGTTGGCGAATGAAGAGGCTGCGCAAGAAATTCGAGCAGTATTACGAAAAGCGCGGCGGCGGTGGGCCCACCGTCCACTAGGCACGGCCACTCGGCGATGACTTCAGTCGAGAGGCATTAATCTTCTTCTGGAAGAACGCAAATCCCTTCTACTTTGCTTGCGGAATCTCGTCCGGACGAGATCCTGCTCGTCTAGTTTTTTTCGCCTAAGCGAAGCGCGTGGCCGGTTGATCGAAGAAACTCACGAGGTCATCTACGTTCAACGCTTCCCGCACGAAGAAAGCCTCCCCGAGCTTCACGTCGATGAGAGAGCCGAAGTAGCGATGGATCCCTTCCATACGCGCCAAGAAATCCGGATGGCTGATAAACGTTTTGGGCTCGTGCGAGTCCGGATCATGGAACTGGGAGCGGTATGCCTCGATCGCTTGTAGTTTCTTGTCGTAGTAGTCGGTCACGTCGACCACGAACGACGGCGCGACACGGTAAGGGAGGAAGTAGTAAAGCACGCGGTTGGGGCGGTGCGGCTCACCGCTCGCTTCGAGCTTGGTGAGTCCTGCCAGATAGGTGGCTTCTGCGACCAGCCGACCGGAGACGGCGTGATCGGGGTGGTTGCTTTCCCAATAGTTGGTAATGACCAAACGCGGTTTGAGTTCACGAATCGCTTCCGCGACCGCGATCTTGCCCGGCCAATCCGCGGCCAATCGACCGTCGCCTAAATCGAGACAACGGCGGCTCGCAACACCCAAGATCTTCGCCGCCTCTCCAGCCTCCGACTTTCTTTGCTCTTGTGTACCCCGGGTGCCCATCTCACCGGCGGTGAGATCGATAATAGCGGTGCGATGTCCTTGGGCGGCCAGGCGCAGTAGCGTCCCGCCCACGAACAACTCGACGTCATCCGGATGCGGGCCGAAGGCGAGCACGTCGACTTGCATTCGAAGCTCGAGGTCAGTAGATCGTCAGCTCGATCTCGGAAGCGGCTCGTCGCCCCAGACTGGGGCTCGCGACGCGTAGCACCGCCCGGTAGGACCCACGCGGCAGATCCGAGGTTGGCAACCTGAGCAGCACCGGGAATCCGGCATCGCCGGCTTCGGTGAGTTTGAGTGACGAAGCGTGTCCGCCGGATCTCAGCTCTCGATCGTCCTGGGAAATGACGTAAGTTAATTTGGTGTCGTTCTCCGCCGCGGTGGCACCTTCGCCGGGAAAAACGCGGAAGTAGAGGAAGGCATCCTCGCCCCGACTCAGGTTTGGCGTGGGTCGGATTTCGATCGACTGCCCGCCTCCCGAAGCACCGGCGGAAGGCGGAAACACGGGGACTATGCTCGAGAAACCGAAACGTTCGCCGAATCCTTCAGGGACTTCGAGAGCTGTGGAAGCTTGATAAATCTGTTCCCCGGAAGTCTCGACCGTCAGCTGTAGCAGGTAGAGCCCCGGGGCCAGGCGGGGGTTTTGGACCACAAAAAACCTGGTGGGGCCGATTTCGTCCTTGAACTCGGCCACCGTCCGTGCTTCGTCGGTGATCGTCAGCTTGAGCGTCCGCTTCGCCACTCCATCTTCCGACGTCACCATGTCCAGTGGGAGGGCGACGACGATGGGGACCTCGACTTGATCACCCGCGGGGAAGAGATAGGTCGTGATCTCGACTTGTTCCGGGGGCGCGGGCCCAGGGGGAATCTCGCTTGTCGCTTCTCTGGCCTCGGCGGCGGGCTCTACCGCCGGCTCCGTCGCGCTCGCTGGCGCGGGAGCGGGGCTCGGCTCCTCTGGAATCGCCTCCGCTTCCAACGGTGCCGGTGCTTTCCTTGCAAAATAGCCGCGACGCGCGACCACCACCGCGTTCGGCCGATCGACTCTTACCTGGATGGTGCGATACTTGCCGTCGTAGTTGGTGTTCGTGGAAGTGTATGTGAATTGATAGTACCGGCTGTTCTCGATGCCTATCCTGCGAAGTACTGGCTCGAACGTGTTGAGGTTGTAGTAGTACCTGCCTCCGGTCTCGTTAGCGAGGGGAAAGAGTCCTCCTATGCCAAACGCATCCGAAGAGGAGATCGGCGTCTGGCTACTCGCGGGCGAGAACCCCCCGACTCCGTTGATGTCGATCGAGTAGACGGTGGTGTTCGATTGGTTGAAGGCGTCGACGGTATCTTCGAGCCAAGTGATTAGATTCTGAGTTTGGCCAAGCTCCGGTGACATGAAAATGACGATCTTGCGTCCGGGGAATTGTCCGAGACCCTGTCCCAAGCTCTCGAGCGTGTCGTACACATTGCGTGTGCCAAGATCGCTACCGGTGCCTCGGTAGAGGTCGGCTTCCAAGAGGGAGATCTTTCGGATCGTCTGGATCGTCTCTTGTTTCGAGTCCTTGAACTGTTGGAGGACTTTCGTGGAAATGCCCATGTCGAGGACGAGTGCTTCATCTTCATCGGCCATGGATTCTACGACGAAGTTCTCCAGGGCTAACTTGGCTCTTCGGATAAACCGCGTGCGGGCGTTCTGCCGATTGATGATAAAGATGAACCGGCGGGGAAAAGCATTTACAACCGCTCGCGGGTCCGGTTCCCTGGGCTCGCCCTGCGGCGCGTCGCGGCCGACGTATGAGCTCCAGTCGATCACTTCGAAATTCTCGATCTCCTGAAGCACGTCGTCTTCCAGAACTTGAAAATTCTCTCGACCAAGGCCGGCAAGCGGTCGTCCCTGCTCATCCAGGACCAAAAGGTCCACCAAGACCGCCGCGACCTCGGCTCGAAATCGCGGCGGCTCCTGCGGTGTTTGATCTTGCTCTTGAAACGAAGAGGCCAGACTGGTCAGCACGACCGCCGCTACGACCATGAGCATGGTGCATGGGCGAAACCTAAACATCGATACTCCTTGCGGGGGCGTGGAATTTGGTGGCCGCCACCAAACTCAAGCGCATTATAGAGACGCCGTCGGTTGGCCACAAGCCAACGGTTTCGCACCAAGTCGTACTTTATTCGTGCGATCACGCGATTTCGGCTATGGTTCGCAACGTGGTCGGGTCGCTAGTGGTGCAGATCAAGGTTGTCACACCGGCTTCCTTCCATGCCGACAACCTCTCCGCCAGGCGGGAACGCGGTCCGCAGAGGGTCACCTCGTCGACGAGCTCGTCGGGCACGGCAGCGATAGCCTCCGCTTTCTTTCCGCTCAGATAGAGCCCCTGAATTTTGGTGGCCGCCTCTTCATAACCGTAGCGACACGCGAGATCGAAATAGAAATTGCGTCCTTTGGCCCCCATTCCGCCAAAGTAAAGCGCCAAGCTTGGTTTGTGAGAGTCCCAGCAGCTGGCCAGGTCGTCACCGAGAGTAATGCCGACCATGGGAGCGATATCGAAGGGTTTGTCCTTCCGGTCGGCCGGACGTTTGAGCCTGCCGGCGTCGAGATGTTCCTGGAAGACTTCTCGGTGAAACGGTGAGAAGAAAATCGGCAACCATCCGTCTGCCACCTCTGCCGCAAGCGTTGTATTTCGCGGCCCGATCGCCGCCAGGTAGATCGGTATGTCCGGGCGAGTGGGTCGGAGCATCATCTTCAATGCCTTGCCGAGCCCGGTGCCGCCGGGCAGTGGAATATTGTAGTGATCGCCTTGGTGCACGAGAGGGGCTTCGCGTTTCAAGATGGTGCGCACGATCTCGATGTACTCCCTAGTGCGAACGAGGGGCTTGCCGTATGGCACGCCGTGCCAACCCTCGACCACCTGTGGCCCGGACATCCCGAGTCCGAGCAAAAACCGGCCGCCGCTCAGGCCGTCGAGGGTGGCGGCGGTCATCGCCGTCGTTGCTGGTGTGCGAGCCGGCATCTGGAGAATCGCGGAGCCCAGCGCGATGCTCTTGGTTCGCGCCCCCACCCACGCCAGGACGCTTACCGCGTCGGAGCCCCAGGCTTCCGCCGCCCACACGGAGTGATAACCGAGGCGCTCCGCTTCCAGCGCCAGCGGGGAGGGATCTTGAGTAGATGTTTGGAATCCGAGGTTGAGACCGAGACGCATTCGTCAGCGCCTGCCGCTTTGGATGCGATCACGGAGTGACCGACGTGGTCTCGAGCATCGGTGGGGGCTCGAGGGCCCAGTTGATGTGGTCGACTTCTTGGTCTTGGTCTCGACTCCGATTCGTGGGCACAGCGTTTCCACCGCGCACCCTTCACACTTGGGGTTGCGCGCGATGCAAGTGGTGCGTCCGTGAAGAATCAGGCGATTACCCGCGTTGACCCAGTCTTTCTTGGAAAAGAGGGCCATCAGATCGTTCTCTACTTGAACGGGATTCTTCCCCTTCGAAAACCCCATACGGTGGGAGAGTCGAAAGACGTGAGTGTCTACAACCACGCCGGCTGCTTTCCCGAAGCCGTTTCCCATTACGACGTTCGCCGTCTTTCGGGCCACACCGGGGAGACGGAGCAGCTCGTCCATCGTCTCAGGCACGCGACCTTCGAAGTCGTCGATGATCTTCTGAGACGCTCCTTGGACCGATTTCGCCTTGTTGCGGTAGAAGCCAGTGGAACGTATGAGCTCTTCCAGCTCGCCCCGATCCGCATGGGCGAGAGCGGCCGGTTCGGGAAAACGTGCGAACAAGGGCGGCGTTACTCTGTTGACCCGCTCATCCGTGCATTGGGCGGACAGGATGGTTGCCACCAACAGTTCGAACGGAGACCGGTGATGGAGAGCGGTTCCGGCCCGAGGAAATTCCTTGCCGAGCTTGCCGAGGATCTTACCGGCGCGCTTCCTGTGCTCTTCTTTGGATTCGCGGGGCGGCAACTTCGGCTTTTCCAGTCAGGCTGTCGGGGCGGTCGGGAGTGGCTCGAGAATCTCTACCTGGCCCGACCTGGCTTCAGCCAACCTCCACCATCACGTCGTCCCCTTCGACCTTGACTGGATAGCAGGTGACGCCCATGGCGGGGTTGACGGTGCTCTTTCCCGTCGTGACGTCCCATTGCCAGGCGTGCCACGGACAAGTGAGAGTCGTGGTTTCCATAGAGCCTTCTCCCAGTGGTCCGCCCTGGTGGAGACAGGTATTGTCGATCGCGTAAAAGGTACCGTTCACATTGCACAAGGCGATGGGTTTTCCGCCTGCATCGGCAACCTTGCATTGACCCGGGGCCAGATCGCTGGTCGAGGCTACTTTGACGAATTCGGCCATCCTTCTCTACCTCCCTTACGTTTCGACCTCACGTTGACTGGGTGCATCTTAGGCAAATGCGTGCGAGGAGGTCAATAGACCGGGGTCGAGTGAAAGGGGGCTACTTGGTCGCGATCGCCGCGTAGTCTTGATCTCCGAAGAGAAAGGCGTTGAGTTTACGGAAGTTGTCATTCAGCGTGCGTGCATCGGCGTCTTGCGGAGAAACGCTGAGAAGCTTGGCGCGCTCGCTGACCGGACTCCGGTACTCGATGACCACATCGCTGAATCCGCAGGATCGCAAGAGAAAATCCAGAGTCTCCGGGTGCAGCGGCTTCTGGTGGGTCAAGTCGCGGTAGAACGACTCGATGAGCGCTAAAACACTTTTGGTATTCACCGTTTCGAGCACGATTCTTCCGCCCTTGCGCAAGGCTCGATGGGCGGCGGCCAGAGTTTCCCTGAGCATCGCCGGTGGTAAGTGCTCGATGACCTGAGCCGCGAAGATGCCACCTAGCGAATCCTCTTCGACGTCTTTCAAATAGGTAAAGAGGTCTTGCTCCTCCACCGCCAGGCCCCGTTCCCGACAGGTACTGACCATTTCGGCGTTATCGTCTACGCCCCGTGCGTCTAGACCGGCGTCCCGAGCCAGCTCGAGGAACTCGCCTCGGCCGCATCCGAGCTCCACGATGGGCCCCTCACCGGTGAAGTGGACTACATACCCGCCGAGTCGATCGCGAATCTCTGTCGATTCCCCTCGGAAACGATGTTCGAAGGCCACGTACTCTCTCGCTTCGAAAGGATCTGCAGGTTTAGCCGCGGCCGGGCGCTCTCCGCGTGTCTCGGAGGTCGGTTTCATATGGCGTCTGAGAGACTCGACTTCCGTTCGTGCCAGGTCGACGCCAGACATCATCGATTCCAATTTCGACTGCGCTCTCTTGAGACCGAGAGTGATCGTTTCGACGCGTTTGTCCATCGCCTCTAGCAGAAGATCGTTTCGCGTGTTTCCCAATTGAGCGTAGAGTCGATCCTTGGCATCGGCAAGCCGGTCCACCCTTTGCGCATAGCGAACGAGGGCCGACGAAAATTCGCGCAGTCGAACCGCGTGCTGGTGTGCGGCGTCCATGTAGCGGTTGAGAAACTGCACTGTGAAGGAATTGAATGTTTGCTGACGCGCGAGCGCTTCTTGGAGGGGCGCCAGCTCCGGTTCGACCAGTCTCCGGACGGTTCGACGCAGGAGTCCCTTGAGACCTTCGGGAACAGCTGGATCGCCGGAGGGTCCGATCTCCCCGATCTCCCATGCCTCGTTCAGCTTCCCCAGCTGTGAGGGAATCTCGGGGTCCAAGTCGTACGGCAGATGGGCATCTGCGAGCTCGTCGAGCAGCGCGAGGAGCTCGGCGTAGGTCCGTTCTTCCTCGGAAAGCTTCTGCTTTAGCTCAATGAGACCATTATTCGTCGTCCTTCTTCTCCACCAGGTAATTTAAAATCACTTGATCTAGGCTCTGGTCCGACAAGACCGTATCATCCCGCAATATGTCGGCCGACTCGTCAAACCGGCCTTGCTTGATCTCTTGGATCATCGTCTTGTGCTGGTCTTCCATGAGCTTGACCACGGCCTTTTCGTCGTAGCCGTTTTCCATCATCTCCGAGTACGGGAGCCTGCGGCTGCCAAGGATCTCTCCACCTTTATATATCAGAGACTCGATCACAGGATTCTCGAGGCCTTTATCCTCGGTTTGGACATGGAAAACCACGCCCTTGTAGTTCACGTCGGTGTTGAAACCAGTGATCATGGCATAACGAAGGCAGTCGAATTCACCGAGGGAGCGCACTCAGTGGTAAGAAGACGCGAGCGAACACCCAGCCGGCACGCGACCCACTAGGATCCTAGGCTAAACGAAGCCCCTTCATCATTTTGCAACCGGTACCCGATTGTGTCAAGTAGGCCCTCACGTCTTGACACTCGCAGAACGGGCAGTCTATATTAGCCCGTTTCTTACTGAATTGGCACATACTTAGGAGCCCTCAGCCGTCCCGCAGCCGCATGTCGGCGGAGGGACGATGAGCGCATGCGAACTCGCTGCCGGACGCCAAATTGAGTGGTTGCTTTCACCGGAGCTAGCCAGGCGGGCTTTCAGATCGTGGTGGCCGTCACACTACGTTGTGCCATCGAACGAGGTGGCCAGACGGCGGTGGGGCCCCGCGGCATTGATGGAAGAGCGAGGCGCCAAGCGCGCGAACGCGCGCATTGAGGCGCCGGAGTGCGGAACCGCCACGCGTCACAACGTCTTGCGGGGGCGGAAGAGATGGGACCACCTGCGGGGAAAGACATGACCTTCACTCCCGGGAATCAAGCCCGGTTCGAAAAGATTCTCGACCACTATCCCGCCGAGTATCGGCGTGCCGCATTGTTGCCCACGCTGTGGTTGGTTCAGGAACAGGAGGGTTACCTGAGCCCCTCGGCGATGGAGTACGTCGCGGGCCTGCTGGAGATTTCTCCCGTCCAGGTGTTGGAGACCGCGAGCTACTACGATATGTTCCGGCTCCAACCAGCTGGACGCCACGACCTTCGATTGTGCACCAACCTTTCCTGTTCGCTTCTGGGCGCACCGCGGATCCTCGGTTGGCTTCGAGAACGATTGGGTATCGAAACGGGGGAAACGACCGCGGACGGGCGAGTGTCGCTCACGCCGGTTTCGTGTCTCGGTGCGTGCGAAAGGGCTCCGATGATGCAGCTCAACGATCGCGTCGAGGGCCATCTCAGCGAAGAGAAGTTGGCAGTTATTCTCTCCGAACTCTCATGACTTCGTCGTTCGAGCCCATCCTAACCCGCAACGCCGGGATACCCGATTCTCAGAACATCGACGTCTACCTCTCGCAAGGAGGTTATCAGGCGCTCCGTCGTGCCTTGTCTCAGCTCAGCCCCAACGAGCTCATCGAATGGGTCGAACGTTCCGAGCTGCGCGGTCGCGGCGGCGCAGGGTTTCCAACCGGCGTGAAGTGGAGGTTCCTACCCCGAGACGTTCGGCCTCACTATATGATCTGCAACGCTGACGAAAGTGAACCCGGGACCTTCAAGGACCGCTATTTGATGGAGAACGATCCGCACCTGGTCATCGAAGGCTGTCTGCTCGCCGCCTACGCGGTCGCGGCGCGTGTCTGCTACATCTATATACGCGGGGAGTTTCGAGAGCAGGAACAGATCTTGGAACGGGCGCTGGCCGAGGCGCGAGAACGCGGTTACGTCGGAAAGAACATCGAACGCTCCGGATTCGACTGCGAGTTGTATGTTCACCGCGGTGCCGGCTCGTACGAGTGCGGTGAGGAAACCGCTTTGCTGGAGTCGCTGGAAGGCAAGCGCGGTCTTCCCAGGGTCAAGCCCCCGTACCCGGCGAGCGTCGGGCTCTTCGGTTGTCCCACCGCCATCAATAACGTCGAAACGTTGGCGAACTTGCCCCACATCGTGTCGCGCGGCGCCGACTGGTATCGTTCCATCGGTAGCAAGAAAAACACCGGCCCCAAGCTTTACTGTCTGAGCGGACACGTGCGTCGCCCCGGCGTTTACGAGCTACCCCTCGGCGTGCCGATGCGAGAGCTCATCTTCGAGCATGGTGGAGGCATTCGCGAGGGCCATCGTCTCAAGGCGGTGGTCCCGGGAGGTTCATCGGTTCCGGTCCTGACCGACAAGCACTTGGATACCCGAATGGATTTCGACTCCTTGGTCGCGGCCGGTTCCATGCTGGGGTCGGCGGGGGTGATCGTCATGGACGAGACGACCTGCATGGTCTGGACCGCCGGGAAGCTCATGGAGTTCTATCGGGACGAGTCCTGCGGTAAGTGCACGCCCTGCCGCGAAGGGACGGACTGGCTGGCGAGGATCTTGGATCGCATGGAGAAGGGTCAAGGACGGCCAGAAGACATCGCACTTCTCTCGGATGTTTCCGACAACATTGCCGGCAAGTCGCTTTGTCCGTTTGGCGATGCCGCGGTCGCACCGGTTATCAGCACCCTCGTCCACTTCAGCGAAGAATACGAACTGCACGTACGGGAACAGAGTTGCCCCGTCTCTGCGGTTCATTGAGGTCGCTGCGTTGGAAAGCGCCATCTTCTACTTTTTTTCCTCGGTCTCCGTTGTGGCGGCTATCGGGGTCGCGGCAAGCCGCCGTCCCGCTTACGGTGCGCTGGCGCTCATCGTCTGCCTTCTCGGTGTTGCCGGACTGTACGCCCAGCTAGGGGCCACCTTTGTCGCCGCGGTTCAGATGATCGTTTACGCGGGGGCGGTGTTGGTCGTGTTTTTGCTGGTGATCATGTTGCTCGGTCTCGGCGGGGAAACGCCGTTTGATGATTGTCCTCGACGGCTCGGCTGGGCGGCCTTGCCGGTTGGGCTGGTCCTGTTCGCGGTCTTGGGCACGGTCGCGGCTCGGACTTCACCCTCCGTCCCGAATGAAGCAATGGACGAGGCAATGAAGGGGACCGCGGCTCGCTTGGGTGAGTTCCTCCTTACCGACTACGTGGCGCCCTTCGAAGCGACCGCCATCCTTATTCTTGTGGCTCTGGTGGGGACGACTTGGCTGGTGAGGCGCTAAGCGTGCCGGTCCAACATTATTTGGTCGTCTCCGCACTCATATTCGTAATCGGAGCGTCCGGGCTTTTCTTCCACCGCAACCTGGTAAGCATCTTCCTATGCATCGAGCTGATGTTGAACGCGATCAATCTAACTTTCGTAGCGTACTCCCGATTGGCCGGCAACCTCGAAGGCCAGGCCATTGCACTCATCGTCATCGTGGTGGCAGCGGCCGAGGCCGCGGTGGGTTTGGCAATCCTCATCGCTTTGCATCGTCGACAAGAGACCATGAACGTAGACGATCACAGCCGTCTCAGGTATTGAGGAGCAGATCCGAGTGGGAACCACCGCCCGCCTGCTTCTGATTCCCCTAGTCCCGGCTCTATCGGCGCTCGTTTTGGCAGTCGCCGGGCGTCGCCTTGGCCATTCGTCATCGGGAAAATTGGCTTGTGGATCGGTGGGGGCCTCGTTCGCGCTGGCGGTTATCGGATTCGCCAACGTGCTCGGCATGGCCGAAGGCGAGCGTTCGGTTACCGCCGAGATCTCCGATTGGATAGTGGCGGGTTCCTTCACCGCGAAGGCCGCCCTGGTGCTCGATCCTCTGTCGGGCATCATCTCCCTGGTGGTGACCGGAGTGGGGTTGCTGATTCACGTCTACTCGCTCGGGTACATGAGCGGGGATAAAGATTTCTCTCGTTTTTTCGCCTACCTCAATTTTTTCACGGCAAGCATGCTGTTGCTGGTGCTGTCTGAGAATTTGCTTTTGATGTTCGTAGGTTGGGAGGCGGTTGGGCTTTGCTCGTACCTGCTCATCGGTTTTTGGTTCGAGAGGAAGGCGGCGGTGGACGCGGGCATGAAGGCGCTCATCGTGAACCGCATTGGTGATGTCGGCTTTCTTCTCGGCATCCTAATGACATTCGTGACGTTCGGCACCGTGAGCTTCGGTGAGTTCCTTCCTTTGGCTCCCACTCAGGATACGGCTCTGCTGAGCATCATCGGGGTTCTCCTCTTTGTCGGAGCGATCGGCAAGTCGGCACAAATCCCGCTTTACGTATGGCTACCCGACGCCATGGAAGGTCCTACACCGGTTTCTGCCTATATTCACGCCGCCACCATGGTGACCGCGGGTGTTTATATGGTGGCGCGCACCGCGCCCTTGTACGCGGAGGCCCCATTGGCGCTTGCACTCGTTGGTGCCATCGGAGCGGTGACTCTTCTATACGCGGCGACCATCGCGCTCGCTCAGGATGATTTCAAGCGTATTCTTGCCTACTCCACGATTTCCCAGCTCGGCTACATGTTCCTCGCCTGCGGGGCGGGAGCGTTCGGTGCGGCCATCTTTCACCTCGTGACCCATGCTTTCTTCAAAGCGTTGTTGTTTCTCGTGGCGGGAAGCGTCATGCATGCGATGGCGGGTGATAGTGATATTCGCAAGATGGGAGGGCTCAAAGACAAGCTTCCTATCACGTACCGAACCTTCGTGATCGCAACGCTGGCTCTGGTAGGAATACCGCCGCTAGGAGGTTTTTTCAGCAAAGACGCGGTGCTTTGGAGTGCATTCCGCGAGGGACACATCTTGTTGTGGGCGGTCGGTGTCGCGGGTGTTTTCTTGACTGCTTTCTATATGGGCCGCGTCTGGGCGTTGGTGTTCGAGGGCCGCTTTCGAGGCAGCGCGGAAGAGTCGCGGCGCCTCCACGAGTCACCTCCGTCCATGACTTGGCCCCTGCTGCTACTGGCTGCGGGATCGGTCCTCGTCGGGTTCATCGGCTTTCCTCACTACAGTTGGATCGAGCGGTTTCTGGCTCCCTATCTTGCGGTCAAGGGAGCAGCGCCCAGCTCTCTTGCGGCGGAAATCGGCTTGACGCTCTTGAACATCGTGGTCGCGGTAGGCGGCCTGTTGCTGGCCCGATATTTCTATCTTGTCGACCGCGCTCTTCCGGAGCGGGTGGCGTCCGGCGCGGGTCCTTTGTATCGATTCATCAAACGCAAGTTCTGGATCGACGAGCTCTACGACGTGTTGTTGGTGCGTCCGTTCCTCTTTGTGTCGCGAGTCGTGCTTTGGCGATCGGTGGACAATGCGATCGTGGACGGTTTCTTCAACGGATCGGGTCGGGTCGTAAATCTGGGTAGCGAGGTCTTGCGGCTATCACAAGTGGGTAGATTGCGGTTTTATCTCTTTATTCTCTTCAGCGGGGCTATGGTGCTCGTGGGTTGGATGTTACTGGGGAGCCAATGAATCTCCTGAGCTTCCTCATCGTTGCGCCGTTAATCGGATCGCTGGTAGTTGGGATTCTAGGTCGGCGGCAGGGTGCGGCTCGACGGGTTGCCCTAATCTCTTCCCTCATCGTCTTCGCTTTGTCGCTACTCTTGTGGGTCCGATTCGATCCTGCTCAGGCCGACTACCAGTTCGTCGAGTCCTATCGATGGATTCCGGAATTGGGTATTTCCTTCCTGCTGGGTATCGATGGCGTGAGCTTATTGATGGTGTTGCTCACGACGTTCCTGACACCGCTCGCCGTCCTTGCGAGCTGGGATTCCATCGAGGAGAAGGTCGGAGCGTTCTATGTACTCATATTGGTTCTGGAATCGTTGATGATCGGTGTCTTCGCAGCCCTGGACGTTTTCCTGTTCTACGTGTTCTGGGAAGCGACGTTGATTCCGATATATCTCCTCATAGGAGTTTGGGGGGGAGAGCGCCGTATCTACGCGGCCATCAAGTTCTTCCTCTTCACGATGGGCGGGAGCGTCCTGATGCTGGTAGCGATCATCTACTGCTACCACGTTCACGATTTGCAAAGCGGTGGGGGCAGCTTCGACATCCGGCTCTGGCAAGGGCTGGTATTGAGCGACGGCTTGCAGCGTTGGTTGTTCCTTGCTTTTTTCGCCGCCTTCGCGGTCAAGATACCACTCGTTCCATTTCACACTTGGCTTCCCGACGCCCATGTGGAGGCGCCCACCGCGGGGAGCGTCATATTGGCCGGCATTCTTCTCAAGATGGGTGCCTATGGTCTGGTGAGATTCGCGATTCCGTTGTTCCCAGAAGGAGCTCGAGCTTATGCCCCGGCGATTTTGACCCTTGCGGTGGTCGGTATCGTATATGGGGCCTTAGTGGCCTTGGTGCAGTCGGACGTCAAGAGACTGGTGGCCTATTCGAGCGTGAGTCACTTGGGCTTCGTCGTGCTCGGCATCTTTTCGTTCAATGTCGCGGGCGTGGAAGGCGCGATCTTCCTGATGGTAAGTCACGGGTTGTCCACCGGTGCTCTCTTCCTCTTGGTGGGAATGATCTACGAGCGTCGACGCACCCGCCTGCTCTCCGAGTTCGGGGGGCTCAAACGAGTCATGCCCCTATACGCAAGCCTCTTCCTGGTCGTCCTCCTTGCATCGATGGGGTTGCCTGGGCTCAACGGGTTCGTGGGAGAGTTCTTGGTGTTGCTGGGTGCCTTTGAAACCGCCAGACCGCATGCCATCGCCGGTGCGGCTGGACTGGTGCTGGCCGCGATCTACCTTCTTTGGATGTACAAGCGGATGATGTTGGGAAAGGTCGACAATCCGGCGAACCAGGGCCTCAGGGATCTGAGCCGTCGCGAGACGGCTATTTTGCTTCCGATCGTGGTCCTCATCGTGTGGATGGGAGTCGCGCCCGGCACCTTCCTACGCTCGCTCGACGGTACGGTGGAGCTTTTCGTTTCCCGAGTGACGGGCGCGTCCGGCATCGAATAAGAGGGAATAGAGGGAATCGAACATGGGGCTGGGCGCGCTGGTACCGGTTCTCATCTTGGTGGTCACCGCAGCGGTCATTGGTGTAGGGGGTGCCGGCCGGACTCGTTTTCCCGCCGCCGGGCTGGCATGGCTCGGGACGGTAATCTGTATTCTTGCTGGCCTTCGTTTGTGGGGGCATCGACTCCGCTCGCTCGGTCTCGTGGACTCCGATGCGTTCAGTCTTTTCTTGAGTTTCATCGTATTGACCGGCCTGGCTCTCAGCATACCGATTGCCAAAGTTGCTCTCGACCGTCAGAAGGAGGAAGCGCCGGCGTTTTATGCGTTGGCTCTATTGAGTGCGGCAGGAATGCTGCTCCTCGTTTCGACGAGAAACCTGGTCTTAATGTTCGTGGCTCTCGAGACGATGTCGGTGGGGTTCTACGTACTTACCGGTTGGTCGCGCGACCGAGGTTCGTCTTTAGAAGCCTCTTTGAAGTATTTCTTCTATGGAGCGTTTGCCTCTTCTCTATTCTTGTACGGCATTGCCCTATTTTACGGGGCGGCTGGGAGTGCCGACCTCGCAAAGATCGAAACCGCCCTCATCGCCCGAGCCGGCGAGCCGGGGGCGCTTCCGGTCGTCGCTCTCGGTCTTTTACTGGTGGGCTTCGCTTACAAGGTCGCGGCGGTGCCGTTCCACATGTGGGCTCCGGACGTTTACGAGGGGGCTCCTACCGTTGTTACCGGCTTCATGGCGGTTGCGGTCAAGGCGGCTGCCTTCGGCGCCCTAGTTCGTGTCACGGGCGCACTACTTTCTTTGAGCGATGAGTGGAAGCTCGTTTTGTGGTTGCTCGCGGTCCTCAGCATGACCATCGGAAACCTCATAGCGATCGCTCAAGATGACATAAAACGTCTACTCGCCTACTCGAGCGTGGCGCAAGCAGGTTACGTACTGGTAGGTGTGATCGCGGGAGGTGTGACGGGTAGGACGGCGGTTCTCTTCTATCTCGCTGGCTACACGTTCATGACCCTCGGTGCCTTCGCGGTCGCGATTACTTTCGGGAAGAGCGGGGAAGACAACTTGTCCATCCGAGGCTGGGGTGGCCTCGGATGGAAGTACCCGCTTCCTGGGTTCGCGATGAGTGTCTTCATGCTATCACTGGCCGGCATTCCGGCCACGGTGGGCTTCGTTGGGAAGTTCTATTTGTTCAGTTCTGCGATCGATGAGGGACATATCGCTTTGGTGTTGATCGCGGTCATCAACACCTTGGTCAGCGTCTACTACTATCTGCGTGTGGTGATGGTCTTGTATATGGGCTCTCCGGCACCCGATCCGGGACTCCACTTCGGTTGGAATCTACGGCTTCCGTTGCTGGTGAGCTGTTTGGCGACGTTGGTTCTGGGATTGTATCCCGGACCCCTGATCTCGGCGGCGCGCCGTGCAGCACTGGAGCTTTTCTAGATCTGCTACGCCAGATCCCTCAATGCCGAGGTCAGCGCTTCCTCTTCCGCGGGACTCACCGTTCGCAGATCTAGCAGCACCTGGTCGTCTGCGATGCGCGCGATCACCGGGGGATCGTGACCACGCAAGCGGTCCAAGATCGACTGAGCCGAGAGATGCTTCGCGCGAACGCCAACCAAAGAGGTTGGAATCTCGGCCTCCGGTGCAGCGCCTCCGCCGACTTTGGAGGCTCCGTCGAGCAACGACAGCTCGAGCCCGTTTACGTCATCGAGAGACTTCGCAAGACGGCGAGCGCGGGATCTTATTTCGGAGATCGGAGTGGACAGCATCTGGAGCACGGGAATGTGCTCCGCCGCTTTGCCTTGAACGAAGGCCACCAACGTTGCCTCCAGCGCCGCATAGGTGAGTTTGTCTACTCTCAGCGCGCGCGCCAACGGGTTCTCCCGGCACTTATTCACACTCTCTGAGCGTCCGACGAGGACTCCAGCTTGTGGACCGCCCAGGAGCTTGTCTCCAGAGAACGTGATCAAGTCCACACCGGCGGCAAGGCTGGCCTGCACGGTCGGCTCGTTCGGCAGTCCGTAAGAGCCGAGGGCGAGAAGGTTGCCGCCTCCGAAGTCCTCGATCACCGGGACCCCCCGCTGTTCGCCCATCGCCACCAGCTCTTCGGTCGACGCCGCTTCGGTAAAGCCCACGATTCGAAAATTGGATGGGTGGACACGGAGGATTACGGCGGTATCCGGTCCGATCGCGGATTCGTAATCTTCGATTCGAGTCTTGTTGGTTGTTCCGACCTCCCGCAGCCGAGCTCCGCTTCTCTCCAGAATGTCGGGAATTCGAAAGGAGCCGCCAATCTCGACCAGTTCGCCGCGAGAGATCAGCACTTCCTTCGAAGCCGCGAAACTATTGAGGGTGAGCAGCACGGCCGCGGCGTTATTGTTGACCACCAAGGCGTCAAAACCCGGGAAAAGACGCTCGAGTGGCCGGACCGCGTGTTGCTCGCGACGGCCGCGCTTGGCCGTCGCCAAATCGTACTCGAGGTTACTGTAGGAGCTCGCGACGCGGGCGACCGCCGCAATAGCGGACGGCGCGAGCGGCGCTCGACCGAGGTTGGTGTGTACGATGATGCCGGTGGCATTGATCACAGAGACCAAGGAAGGCGCGCTGGCCGTAGCCAGCTGGCTTCTTATTGAGCTCTCCATTGAGGCAAGCGTTCGATCGAAACCGCTCTGATCGATTCGCGCATCACGTACCGCATCCCGTAGCCCTGCCAAAGCGGAGCGAGTCGCGGTGACGAGCGAGTCTCGTCCGAACTCGGCCTCGAGTTTACGAAAGCCGTCTCGGGCGAGGAGTTTTTCGACGCTCGGGAGGCGTCTTAGGAGCTGGCCGACGTCGCCGGCCGATGCGGTGCCCATAGTCGAGATCCGAGGGAACTGCTGTCGTTGACAATAGTTAGCGTTTCCAGGTAGCATTCTAACATAGCAAAAAGGATCATGGCGCAAGACCGGGCGAAGAACTACATCGAAAGACTTCCCGAAATCATCGAGCGTCGGGAGGGGGACATCTCTCATCTGGACCCACAGATGGTGGAGATCCTTTATCCGGAAACGGCCTCTAATGACTTTTCACTTACAGTGCTTTTTGGCCCGTCAGATGATCCGAGGTATTCGGAGGCCGTCTCCCTTGCCGAGCGCGCCCTGCGGTATCGTAGGGAGGGTCGGGATCGATGGCTACGCCACTACGCGACCTACACCGTCAACGAGGTGGAGGAGCTTCATCGTTTGTTTGGCTACGTCGGAGAATATCCCAGCTGCGAGATATTGGTGAACGACAAGAAGGTGCCATACGCACGCGAGCTGTGGTTGCCTTTCTTCTGGTTCTTCCGGAAGGAAGAGAGCCAAACGTAGGAGGCGCACGTGGGTTTCTTTGAGGACATGGAAAAATTCAAACGGGGCATGAAACAGCTGGAGACCGAGTACGAGCAGTGGTTCTCGGGAGCTCTCAAACAGCCACCCCAGGTAACCAAGAAGAGAAGTCGAAGACATCATTCGAAATTGCGCCCGGAACCCTCCGCAAAACTTGGCTGAGCAATCGGTATTCCAAATGCACCAGGCCAAATTCACGACGTACAGCGAGGTGTGGAACCGACGCGTGAGGCTCAAAGAAGAAGGGCGACTCCCCACCGGACGCGAGGAGCGGTCGAAGCGGGCTCCTGCACCGTCTCCCATTGCGGGCGGACCACCACGTAAAGCTGCCATGGGGAAGAAGGGAGACGAGTTTCGGAAGATCTTCGACAAGTACGTTGCCGCCAAGGAGAAGGCGGGGCAGTCCACCACCAACCTGAACTACGATAGCTTCCGCAAGGTTCTTTCCAAACAAGCGAAGCAACTCCAGAGTGGCGGCTACAAGAAAGTCGATTTCGGAGTCTCGATGAAAGGGGGAAAGGTCTCGGTGGTAGCCAGGCCGAAGAAGTGACCCGCGGTCTCGGGTCTCTTTCGTCCTCGCTTTCTCCCCGCTTCATCCTTCTCACGCTGTTGTTCGTCATGGTGCCCGGGTTCGCTGACGCGTGGCCGGCTCCCACCTACCGGAACATGGTCTACGACACCCTGCTCATCATGCCTCCGACTCTTCGGCGCGTCCTCTGGCGGAACGAAGCTTACTTGTTGAGGGGAGTCTTCGGGCTGGAGGGAGAGATGGCGTCGGCTCTGGCCCGCGACGGTTTGGCGGGCTCACTTTCTCAAGAGACGGCCCGTGCCGTAGATCAGAGGGTTCATGGCGTAGCAGAGCATGTGAATCAGCATCGCCCGTTCCGGGAGATTGCGGTCGAACTGGGAAAGCTTCTTCGCATCGCCGCCGACTTGGCCGACCCGACGGTGGTGGGCGCCTCGGGTCCACGACTCGCGCGTGCCAGCGGAGAGTTTCATCGTTTCGTCACGCTGCACCTCGAGGAGTTTCCCCTGGTCTACGACTGGAGTCTGCCCTCAACGTTAAAGGGCGGGGTTTCCGTCACGACATTACTGCAACGGCTCTCGTCTGCTAGTAGGGCTTCCGTTCCCGACCTGGCGGATGCTTTTTGGAAGGACGGCCGGTTGGTGCCCGCCACGGCCTTCGACTATCGTTCGGTGCCTTACGCGAAGGCCTCGTTGGGATACTCGCGGGGAGTCACCGCTGCTTCGTATCTCTGGCTGGCCGCTTGGGAAAAGGCGAACGGCGATTTCATCGGTTACCGGTTTTTCCCGGAAGAAAAACCAGGCGTGCCGAGGGCTCGAAAGAAGCCGGCTTCCGATTAAAAAACATGATTATCAGGGCCGGTTCATAACAAGAGTAGGGAAGGGACGAGCATGAATGTTTCGCGAGAAAAATCCAAGACTCGAGCGCTGCTGAGCGTAGCCAACAAGGAGGGGATCGTTCCGTTTGCTAGAAGCCTTGCGGAACGAGGCTATGAGGTTATCTCGAGCGGCGGCACTGCAAACGTACTCTCCAAGGAAGAGATTCCGGTGACTCCGGTGCCCGAGGCAACCGGCTTTCCGCAAATACTAGGCGGTCGGGTGAAGACCCTTCATCCACTTATTCATGGCGGCATCTTGGCGCGCCGCGACCTGGCTTCTGATCTGGAGGAGCTCGAGCAAAACGAAATCACCCCGGTCGATATCGTCGCAGTGAACTTTTATCCCTTCGAAGCCAAAGTCGCGGAGAAGAGCGCTGTTTCCGAGATCATAGAGAATATCGATATTGGCGGGCCGAGCATGTTGCGAGCGGCCGCCAAAAACTTCCAGCACGTGCTCGCGGTCGTCGACCCACGTGACTACCCGCTGGTTCTGGGAAAGCTGGACGAAGGCATGGACCTCGCCACTCGACTCTACCTGGCGGTGAAGGCGTTCCGCGCCAGTGCTCGCTACGAGGCTGCCATTGGTGCCTATATGACGCAATTGGAAGTACGCGATGAGGAATTGGTCGCGGCCGAGCTCGAGGCAACGCTGCCCGCAACGCTCAGCGTTTCCTTCGAAAAGGTTCAAGATCTTCGCTACGGGGAAAACCCCCATCAGTCAGCCGCTTTCTATCGCGAAGCGGGCGCCGTGCCTACCGCGGTGGCAGGAACCAGAAAGCTCCAGGGGAAGGAGCTCTCGTACAACAATATTTTGGACCTCGATGCCGCTTGGCGCCTTACGTGTGAGTTCGAGGATACCGCCGCGGTGGTGATCAAGCACACCAACCCCTGCGGGGTTGCACTCGGGGAAACGTTATCGGGTG
This sequence comes from Candidatus Marinacidobacterales bacterium, assembly GCA_965219415.1. Lineage (GTDB taxonomy): Bacteria > Acidobacteriota > Vicinamibacteria > Marinacidobacterales > DATDRI01 > CBDCNP01. Next base: position 1,715,315 of record CBDCNP010000002.1, on the reverse strand, counting down.
CCTACGTCAAGGCGCGGGAGACCGATCCCGTTTCGGCCTTTGGGGGCATCGTCGGGCTCAACCGCCCGGTGGATAAGAAAACCGCGAAGGAGTTGGCTTCGACTTTCCTCGAGGCAGTCATTGCCCCGGGGTTCGAGCCGGATGCGCTCGAGGAGCTTGGCGGAAAGAAAAACCTTCGGCTCTTGGCCATCGATGATCCATCTCGTTCGGGATGGGAAGGGCGCAACCTGTGCCGCGTGGTGGGAGGGTTGCTGGTTCAGGATTGGGACAACTCGCCTCTGGATCGTGAGCGCTTGGAGATCCCGACCAAGCGTAGACCGACCGAACAAGAAATGGTTGCGCTGGAGTTCGCCTGGAAAGTGGCCAAGCACGTGAAGTCGAACGCCATCGTGATAGCCAAGGAACGCCACACTTTGGGTATCGGCGCAGGCCAAATGAGCCGGGTGGATTCGTCCCGCCTTGCGGTGACCAAGGCGCAGAGCTCGTTAGAGGGATCGGTGGCCGCTTCCGACGCGTTTTTTCCCTTTCGCGATGGACTCGATCAGCTGGCGGATGCCGGCGTGCGAGCGATCATCCAGCCCGGCGGATCTATCCGGGACGAAGAGGTGATCCACGGAGCGGACGAACGAGAGTTGGCGATGGTTTTTACCGGAGTGCGCCACTTCCGCCACTGAGCGAGGCTAATAGTTCTTCCGGGTCCACCGCCGCCGTACCGAGTTTCCCGACCACGATTCCCGCCGCTTGATTGGCCAACCTCGCGGAGTCGGCTAGCGACGCGCCGCCACTTCGGGCGAAAGCGATAGTTGCGATTACCGTATCGCCCGCTCCGGTGACGTCGAAGACTTCCCGTGCCGAGGCATCGATGTGCACGGCAGGCTTTCCCTTCTCGAATAAAGACATGCCTTGCTCACCACGAGTGATGAGAACTGCCTGACAGCCGAGCTTGCCGAGGATGGCGCGCGCGGCTCGAGCCAAGGCTTGCGCATCACTGATGCTCGTCTCGGTGAAGCGTTCTGTCTCGTGGATATTTGGGGTCACCAGATCGACTTTTCTGTACTCAGCGAAGCGGGGGAGCTTCGGATCCACCAGAAGCGGAATTTTCCGGCGTCGCGCGAGTCGAGTGCACTCCCGAAGGAGCCGAGTCGTCAACGTACCCTTGCTGTAATCGGAGACAACCAAGGCGCTGGCGCGATCTAGAGCGGCGGTGACCTTATCGAGGGCGAGCTCTTCGAGGGATGCGGAAATGTCGTTCCGCGACTCGCGGTCGGCCCTCACGACTTGCTGGCTATGTGCGATGATCCGCGTTTTCAAAGTGGTCGGCCGGGTCGGATCGGTGAGCAATCCTTGCTCCGATATGCCAACCTCTTGAAGCACCACGCGCATGCGACGTGCGGCGTCGTCTTCTCCCAAGATGCCGATGAGAAGGGGTTCGCTTCCCAAGCTGTGTAGATTGTGGGCGACGTTGGCGGCGCCGCCGAGGTGGAAGCTATGGCCGGAGACCTCTACCACGGGCACCGGAGCTTCGGGCGAGATGCGAGACACCTTACCCCAAACGAACTCGTCGAGCATCAGGTCACCGATGACCGCAACCTCCTTGCCGCGAGCGGCACGGAGAATCGCCGACGCTCGCTTAGCCGAGACCGCATTCAAAGGAGCACATCCCTTGGTGTTTCGGTTCGATTCCGTTCGAGCACGACCGGTATCGCCATAGCAAAGAGAAAGAGCATGAGAAACTCTGAATCGCCGAAGTTGTACTCGAAGAGCCCTGCGGTCAATCCCGCGCCCATGAGCGCCAAGGCTCCGGCTGCCAATCCGCGACCGCTATTTTCAGGTGGTGCACGCTCCCCTGTGCGAGCCGCCCGGTAGGACCGAATGCTTACCGTTAATCCAATGGCCATCAGCCATACCCAGGCCAATAGACATGGTAAACCACGTTCGGCCGCGATTTGAACGACATTATTGTGTAAATGAATATTCTGCAGGTGCGGAGCGCCCTCCAACCTATAGATAGGGTAGACCGACTTCACCATGTTCGGACCCACGCCGAACCATGGGTGATTGGCGGTCATCTGGATGCCACTCTTCAACATGTACATACGGTCTCTGCTCGAGCGATCGGGTCGGACGAGCGATCGTACTCTCTTCTCGACATCGCTGGGCACGAGAAGCATGGCTCCGATTAGGATCACCGGGATTCCGATCAGCAGGCGTCGGTCGCGCAAGAAGCACAGCAAGCCGAATGCCACCAGCACGCCGATCCAGGCGCTGCGTGTCAACGAGAGTGCCAGAGCAACCAGAATCAAAACCAAACTTCCCGCGAGGAAGGCGCGCCTTCGACGGCCAAAGAGTAGCTCGGCAAACGCGAGCACGCCGACGCCCATGAGCAGCCCAGCGAACGTCATGTAGTGGCTCATGAATCCGCGGATCCGATGATTGATGTCGCCCAGATCGCTGAAAAAATACTGCCATAGGGCGAAAAGCGCGCCCAAATCCGCCACGACGATCAAGACCAACACCAAACGCTCCAGCGTCGAGGTTCGGCGAACCACGCTGACGACAACATATGGAATCGCGAGGAGCGCCAGCTTCTTCACGCTGGCAAAGCTTTCTGTCGGCTCGAACGAGAATCCCGCCGAGGCGATACTGAAGAGAACGAACAGACCGAGCGGCCAATCGAACGGCAGCCGCACCAGCTCCGCTTTGCCGGCCGCGAGTTGATACAGCCAAAGGAGCAGCGCGAACGTCAGCACGATCTGGGAAGCGGCGATGGAGATCTGGATTAGAGCTAGCCAGAAACCGATGGCGAAGACAAGCGCTGATTCCCGACTCGCGAGCTCGGCCAGCCGATCCGTCCCGGGGAGGGTGGAGGCAGCGGCCTTCAGGTTACCCTTCCCTTCGCGCGGCCTTGCTCGGCATGTCCGCAGGCAAGAGCTCCAAAGCGGCATCGATCACCCTGTCGACCGAGAGCTCCGTGAGGCAGGCGAACTGTGCCGGGTTGACACACCACTTGCCGTGGCATGGGCTGCATTCGAGACCGGCGGCGATCGCCCGGTGCGGGACGCCCCAGGGATGCCAGCGTTTGGGGTCGGAGGAACCGAATATACCCACGACGGGGGTACCCAGGGCCGCGGCGACGTGCATCGGGCCACTGTCGTTGCCGACGTAGAGCGACGCGGACTCTATCAAGGCCATGAGTTCCCCAGATGAGAGGCCGGAGGCCACCGGCAGCTCGGGTGAAAAAAACTCGGTGAGCGAGTGTTGTGGACCGGGCAAGCTGATCACTACCGGTCTTCCGGTGCGCTCTTTCAGCGAGCGACCGAGCTCTAGAAATCGGTCTGCGGGCCACTCTTTCGACGGAAAGCTGGCGGTAGGTTGGAACAACAGATAATCTCTATTAGGGACACCCAGCTCTCCCAGCCGCCGGCTCATTTGGGCACGAGCCTCCGCAGGGACTCGAAGACTGGGGAGCAGATCGCCGACCGGCACTCCGAGCGCCGCCACTAATGAGGCCTGGTCATGAACGGTATGGGTGGCCGCGGGATCGGCTAAGGCTTCTTCAGGCCGTCCGACACGCAGGTTGTAGGCCAAGCGAAACCGGTAGTTGTGCCGCCCGACCCGAAGCGGTGCTCCCGAAGCCGCGGTGAGCCAAGCGCTGGTTGGACCGCCGTGAAAGTTGATCACCGCGTCGAAGCCGAAGCCGCGGAGTCTTTTCGCCAGCCAGATCTTGTCGAAGCTTCCCCGGCCGAGTGGCAGCACTCCGTCGACCGAACGGTGCCCTTCGAGAAGATCGGCAAACTTCTCAGCTAGCACCACGTAGAGCTTCGCGTCCGGCAGGGCGGAGCGAAGCGAATCCAGGGCCGGGGTCATTAGGACGGCGTCTCCCATGGAACGAAGCCGCAGGCACAGGATCTTGCGGAGCCCGCCGTGGACGAGTTGGCTCAAATAGTCTTCGTGTCGGACTGCTCGATGGTGGCCTCGTCGACGAGCATGATCGGAATGTCGTCCCGGATCGGGTACACCCGGGAACATTTTCCGCATTTGAGAGCGGCACCTTCTTTGACGAGCGTGACCGGTGTCTTGCAGACCGGGCACGCCAATATCTCTAGTAGCTCAGGATGAATGGCCATATAGCAGTCTCTAGTCAAAAACTTTATAACAGGCCGCTCATGGGGTGTCAATCTGCCGCTACCGACCCCCGGCAGACCTCATCCATGTCACCTTCCGTTGACAACCTTCCGCGGGGGTCCGATAATGGTTTTAAGTGTCGTTCGATCATACAAAACATATGCCCTTGAAGACCCTAGACAAATTGTCGCGCGTCCGTTTCTCCTCGCTCGTCGTTGCCTTGTGGGCGTTTTTGGCCCCGTCGCTACTGCTCGTTGTTCCGGTCGAAGCGCAGGTAGACGGTACCGCCGAGGCCTACTATCTGTACTGTCTCGGGCGGATGAACGAGGGGCAGATGAACGCCAGTGGGGCTACGCATTACTACATCCAGGCCGTCGAACGCGATCCCAATGCGGCGTACCTTCACTACGCGCTCGCCAACGTGTATTGGAGGGCCAACGACTCGCAGAAAGCGGTTGCGAGCGCCACCCGTGCGATTCAGCTCGACGGTGAGCTCGCGGCAGCCCACCGGTTGCTTGCGAACGTTTACTTCCGGCAAAGTCGCAATCGGGAGCAGCGAGGGTTGACCGAACTAGCCATCAGCGAGTTCAAGGAGACGCTCCGCCTCGAACCGCGCGACGGAGAAAGCCGGCTGGGGCTAGCACAGCTCTATCTGATGCGTGGGCAGATTGACGAGGCGTCAGAGCAACTCGAACAGCAGATCGACATTGACCCCAACTCTTCCTATGCGCTTTACCTCTTGGCCCAGGTGCGACGCGAGCAGGGCGACGTCGACAAAGCAGCCGACCTCCTCCGCCAATCGATCGAGGCCGAGCCTCGACACCAACGAGCTCGACTCCTCTTGGCCACGCTCTACGAGGAGCTCGGAGAGTTCGATCACGCGGCGGCCGTCTATCGGGAGGCCCTCGACATGGCTCCCCGGGATCCCAAACTCCTGCAACAGCTCGCCACTTCGTTGGCGCAAGCCGGACGCATGGAAGAGGCGGCGGCCGAGTTCGAGCGCGTTGTGGAAATGGAGCCGGATCGGGCGGAGGCGCTCTTCGGACTGGCTTTGGTGCGACGGGATTTGAGGCAACCCGATCAAGCCGAGGCGCTTCTCCAAAGGTTGCTCCACCTCAACCCTCAACACATTTCAGGCCGCTCCGCACTGGCCGGCGTATACGAGGACAAGCGGGAATACCGTGCGGCGATCGAAGAGTTGAGGAACCTCTTGTCGCTACCGCAAGACTCATATCCGCTCGGACGGCGAGCCGAGTTTTTGACCCACCTCGGGTTCGCTTATCAAGCCCTGGCGGAGAATCCGGAGTCGGTCGCCGCATTCGAGGAGGCACGCCGTCTGATGACAGACGATCCTCGCTTCGAGGCCTATGTCGTCCAAGCACATTTGGCGGCCGATGATCCGGCGGCTGCGGCGGAAGCCAACAAGCAAGCACTCGCGCGATTCCCCGGTGACCCGCGCCTACAAATTTTGAAAGCTCAAGTGCTCTATGAAGAAGGTTATGAAGAACAAGGCTTGAAGTTGCTTCGCGACCTTTCGGCGGCTTCACCGGACGACGGTATGTTGGCTGGCGCTGTCGCTAATTACCTCCATGGTGCCAAGCGATTCGAAGAGGCGGAGGGTTTCTTAGAGAACGCGATCGATCGCATACCGGAAGACGAGCAACTCTTGTTTCAGCTAGGCGCGGTACTGGAACGGCAAGGCGAAGTCGGTCCCGCGGAAGCGGCCTTCAGCAAAGTCTTGACCCTGAATCCAGAGAGTGCCGGCGCCTTGAATTATTTGGGTTATATGCTGGCCGACCGTGGGAATCGACTCGAAGAGTCCCTCGGATACATTCAGCAGGCCGTGGCCCTCGACCCCTACAACGGCGCCTATCTCGACAGCCTAGGGTGGGTCTACTTCAGGCTTGGTCGGCTCGAGCTCGCGGAGGAGAACCTTCTGAAGGCCATCGAGCGCTTGCGTACCACCGGCGTGGTTTACGATCACCTCGGCGACCTTTATTATCGTAAGGGTGATCGCGACGAGGCCGTTCGCTTCTGGCGCAAGGCAATGGAGGAAGAGGACGACGAGCTGGAGAAAGACCAGGTCGTTCAGAAGATTGAAAACGCCCGTTTCGGTAAAGATCTTCCCTAGGCCGACCGGCCGAAAACCGTCCATGGTTTCAACTATGGACCCCGTATTTCACAAGGCGCCACATCGGAAAGTCCTCGGCGGGTCCGCCCCGGTTAGCTTGCTCGTGTCGCTCATCCTGCTGACGGGCGGGTGCAGCCGCCGACCCGTGACTCCGGTAGGCGACGTTCCGGCAATACCCCTTTCGGCCGAGGAAACCGGACGAGTTGTTGAGCTCCTCGAACAACAAGGCGAATCGGTTCAGCGGTACCAGGCGGTGGTTCGGGTTCGAGGCAAGGGCCCCGAAGGCAAGTTCCGTGCGACGGAACTCATTATCTTCGAGAGGCCGGATCGGGTTCGCGTCGAACTCCTGGCGACCTTCGGCGCCAGCCGATGGATCGCAGTGGCCAGCGACGGTGAGATTACGGTCTTGTTTCCCCGAGGCCGTCAGTACCTCGAAGAATCAGCAGTCGAGGACGTGGTGGGAGCGCTCCTTGGGATCCGGCTGAGCCCGATCGAGATCATGGCCATTCTCGCTGGAACCGGTTTGCCGGTCACTTCTGCGAAACTGGTTCAGACCGAACGCCTGGGCGACAAGGTTCGTCTTTTGATGGACGAGGGTCACGTCGAGCTTCAGGGCGACCAGGTCCGAGTGGCGCAACGCAGCCCCTATCGCGTCATCTACCCGACGGACTGGAAACGCGCGGGCAAGGCTGCCCCCGACCGGATCGAGATAAAGAGCGAAAGCATCGAGGCGTCGCTGACCGTGGACGATTTGGACATCAACATCCGTCTCGATCCAGAAGCATTCGTCGTCACCCTTCCAGAGGGGGCGGATCGCCTCGGCCTGGCCCAAATAGGAGGCGAGGCCGTTTTTGTGAAGCCGAGTCAGTGAAAGCCCGCGCCTACGCCAAGGTGAACCTCGGTCTCGAGGTGTTGTTCCGTCGTGAGGATGGTTACCACGAGCTGCGGACGATCCTCCAGACCGTGGACCTCTACGATCGTCTGAGTTTCGAGTCGCGCTCGAGCGGGATTGAGCTCGACCTGCCTGACCTGGACTACCCGAACCTGCCGACTGGATCCGACAACCTCGTGGTGCGAGCGGCGGAGCTGCTCGCCGAGCGAGTGGATCGCCCGGTGGGAGTACGGGTAGAGCTCGAAAAGCGTATCCCGGCCGGCCGGGGACTAGGGGGAGGAAGCTCGGACGCTGCAGTGACCCTACTGGCGCTCAACGAGCTTTGGCAAGTGGGCTTGTCGTATCGAGACCTATCGAGCCTGGGGGCCGAGCTCGGGATGGACGTACCCTTTTTCCTGTTCGGCGGGACCGCCCTCGGTGTGGGACGTGGCGACGAGATATTCCCACTCGCCCACCAGGTGGTTGTGCCGATCGTGTTGATTCTACCCGATTTCGCTATTTCGACCGCCGCTGCGTATCGGAATTTGATATTGACAAAGCGGGAGTCGAGCCTTAAACTCCACTCCTTTGCGTCGGCCAGTTTAGGCGGGGGGAACGGGCTTCCCGACTTGATGAACGATCTAGAAGCCGCAGCTAGGGAGCATCTCTCCTCTATTAATGGATACAAACAGATCCTCCTTGAGCTCGGGGCTGTCGCCTCTTTAATGTCCGGCAGCGGCTCGGCTGTCTTTGGGATATTCGATGACGCGGCGGTGACTCGCTCGGTCGTTCAATCCTTGAAAGGACGCGGAATCCGCGCCATTGCGACCCGCACTCTGGCAGGAAACACATATCGGGAGAGACTACTGGAGCACTAGCTACAGCACTCTGGCGACGCCTGAAGGAGGGAGGCTCCGATGGAAATCACCGAGGTTCGGGTTTTCCCCGTGGAGGACGAGAAGCTCAAGGCCTTTGTCTCCATCATACTGGATAATTGTTTCGTCATTAGTGATATCAAAATCATTCATGGTCCCAAGGGACTCTTCATATCGATGCCCAGCAAGAAACGGAAAGACGGCACTTTTAGGGATATTGCCCACCCGCTGAACAGCGATACTCGTCGGATGATGGAAGAGAAGGTACTCAACTGCTACCAGACCGAGGTTTCTGGAGTCTCGAGCATCCCGCCGCGCGTGCTCCCGGAGGGAGAGCATTCGACGGAAACGGTGGGCGGCGAAGAGGCGGAGGCAGGGAAGACCTAGGGTACATTGGGGTACAATGGTTGCGCCCGGTAGTGAGCTCGGCAGGGCCTGCGGGGTCTGTTGAGTGCTGATTGGGGCGTGGCCAAGCGGTAAGGCACCGGTCTTTGGAACCGGCATTCGAAGGTTCGAATCCTTCCGCCCCAGCCACTATCACCGCCTGGCTAGATCGAGACTGGCAACGAGGTAATTTGGCGGTCGGGCGCGATCTAAGAACCGCCTGGTTAGGCGAACTGGCGATGGGACATTCTGACGGCCAGCCGCTCTGAGATCTAAAGGACGCGAGGCGCACGGCTCGTTCCGCTCGCGAAGCCCGGAAGCAGGGCTTCGCGAGCCTTAATTTTCGCTGGGCTCAACTTTCAAGCGGCTAAACGTACGGCATTTAAATGACGCCGGTCCGGCTGGTGGCCAGGGCTTGGCAGGCCCCTGGTTCCGGAGCGGGGGCGTAACTAGCTAGGTGAGGACGTAATCACATGGGCAGACCGCTGAAAGTCTTCAGTGGTAGCTGTAATCCGGCGCTCACGGCGAGTATCGCCGAGGCCCTCGGGGTCCCCTTGGGGAAGGCCGATCTAGGCAGGTTCTCCGACGACGAGGTCTCTTTCCAGATCTTGGAGAACATACGAGGGGCCGACGTCTTCGTGGTCCAACCAACGCCCCCGCCGGTCAACGAGAACTTGATGGAACTCCTCATTATGATCGATGCTTTCAAACGAGCATCAGCGAGCCGTATCACGGCGGTCATGCCGTACTATGGTTACGGACGACAAGACCGGAAAGACAAACCGAGGGTGCCTATTTCGGCAAAATTGGTGGCCGATCTGTTGTCGACGGCGGGCACCAGCCGCGCGATAACGATGGATCTTCACGTCGGTCAGATCCAGGGGTTTTTCAACGTGCCGGTCGATCACCTTTTCGCAGCACCGGTCATGTTGGAGTACGTTACTTCCCTTGACTTGAAGAACCTGGTTATCGTCTCTCCCGACGCGGGCGGCGTGGAACGGGCTCGCGCCTATGCAAAGCGTTTGAAAGTTCCGCTCGCGGTAATGGACAAGAGGCGAAGCGAGGCGTCAAATGAGATAGAGAAGATATATGTCATCGGTGAAGTCGAGGGGGCGAGCGCCCTCATCATCGACGACATCGTGGATTCTGCGGGAACCCTAGTGAAGGCGGCCGACGCACTGCTGGACGCCGGCGCGGCGCGGGTACTTGCTTGCTGCACCCATCCGGTGCTGTCGGGAAAAGCGGTACAGAGAGTGTCGGAGTCCAACATAGAAGAGCTCATCGTCTCCGATTCGATCCCCCTTTCGCAGGAGAAGAAGAACAAGGCGAAGATAAAAGTACTTTCCGTCGCTTCGCTTCTGGGGAAAGCGATCCAAAACGTACACGACGAGGCGTCGGTCAGCTCCCTATTCGTTTAGTGTCCGTTGAACGGAGTTGATGCCAATCCCTGACCGGGTCGGTCCAATTGACCGACGGGTTCCGTCGTGGCATGGTAGCTGTTCCGGATTTTCTCAGGGGCGTCTGACGCGACCGCAGATTGGCATCCCGGGTGATTGACACCGAGAGCGAAAGGAGGGACTAGTCCACATGGATAAGATGGTCGTTGAGGCCCAACCGCGGGCTTCTTTTGGCAAGGGAGCGAACCGGAGGCTTCGCGCCAAGGGCATGATCCCAGCGATCGTGTACGGGGAAAAGAAGGATTCCATTCCGGTGGCTATCGACCCTAACGTGCTGATCGGAATCCTGCGCTCCGACGCAGGCGCGAACACGATTTTCGACCTACAGGTCAAGGGTGCCAAGGGCACCGAGAACGTGATGGTGAAGGACTATCAGCTGGAGCCGATCGAGCACGAACTTCTCCACGCCGATTTGATCCGGGTGGCGATGGACCACGTGTTGACCCTGTCTGTTCAGATCGAGCTCACCGGAGTCCCGGTCGGCGTCAAGAACGAAGGCGGTATGTTGGACTTCGTCAGTCGGTCGATCGAGGTTTCTTGCTTGCCCGTGGACATCCCGGAGAAGATCAAGGCCGATGTGTCCCACCTCGAGTTAGGCAAGTTGATTCGCGCCGGCGAGCTGGAACTTCCCGAGCGGGTGACCCTGCTCAGTGACCCCGGGTTGGTTATCGCCCACGTCGAGGCGCCTAGGGTCGAAGAGGAGCCGGAGGCGGAAGTGGCAGCCGAAGGAGAAGCAGAGGCCGCCGAACCGGAGGTTATCAAGAAGGGCAAGGCCGAGTCGGAAGGCGAAGGCTCCGAGGAGGGCCCGTCCGAATAGGCTCGGCGGTGTGCAAGGTTCGCTTCGTTCCACCGAGACACGTGTTTGCGGCTTCTGGTTGGGTTAGGTAATCCGGGTCCTCGATACGCCGGGACACGACACAACCTTGGTTTCGACGCCGTCGAGAGAATCGCTCGCGAATCCGGCGCCCGTTGGGAGAAAGGTTCACCGAGCGGCTTGATCGCCGAAGGGATTTTCGAGGGCAAGTCGATCGTGCTCGCCAAGCCACAGACCTATATGAACCTGAGCGGTAGGGCCGTGGTAGAGTTGACCCGGGGCCGGGAAATCATCCCCGGGGAAGTGCTGGTATTTTTGGACGATGTTGCGTTGCCGTTGGGAACGATTCGCCTCAGACCCCATGGCAGCGATGGCGGTCACCTAGGACTTGCTTCCGTTTTGGAGGCTCTCGACACCGAGGAAGTGCCTCGGGTCAGGCTGGGCATCGGTCCCAGTGAAGGGTCGCCGGAAGAGAAGCAAGAGGAGCTTGATCTCGCGGAGTTCGTGTTGGAGCCGTTTTCCGCTCAAGAGCAAGAGGTAGTCGAGAAACTCTTGGAACGAACGGTGGACGCGACCCGCGCCCTGTTCCGCGATGGAATAGAGCGGGCGATGTCTTTGTACAACCGCCCCCCCGAAGCACTAGAAGATTAACGGGGTGCCTCTGATAGAAGGTTGACGGGGTGGCTTGACTCCTTGCTCTCTCCTTAGAGAGAGGGCTTGATATCCGTAGGGAGGGTAAGTAGAACGATGAGAGGATACGAATTGATGTACATCCTCGAGCCCAATCCGGACGAAGAGGCCACCAAGGCGCTCATCAGCCAGATCGAGGAATTTATGGGCAAACAGGGCGTCAGCATCGAGGGCACCGATCCGTGGGGCAAGCGTAGGTTGGCCGGCCGCATCGGCCGTCACTCCGAAGGCTACTATGTTCTGAGCCGGCTAAAGGCGGAGGCGGCAGCGATCTCGGAGTTGGAACGGCGACTTCGTGTTACCGACGGGGTGCTTCGGTTCCTCACCGTCCGCGTCGACAAAGACTTGGAAAAGGTCGAGCGGCGTAAGGCGCGCAAAACGGCCCGCGAGGAGGCGCGTCGTGAACGACGAAGGAAGAAAGCGGCTGCGGCCGGCGAACGGGTGGCCGCTCCACCGGCTGAGTCGGCTGCACCGACCGCACCGACCGAGCCACCCAAGCCAGCTGCGGAGGTCGAATAATGCATCCCAGAAAGAAGAGCGCTAGTAGTGGTAGCGGCAGTGGTGCTCGCCGAGGCAAGCGGTTCTACTATCGAAGGCGAAAGGTATGTAAGTTTTGCGCCGAGAAGATCGATTACATCGATTGGAAAGACCATCAGCTTCTGGCTTCCTTCATTCCCGAGAGGGCGAAGATATTGCCACGTCGCATCTCGGGTACATGTGCCCCGCACCAACGAAAGTTGAAGACGGCCATTCAAAGGGCTCGCAACATAGCGTTGTTGCCTTTCACTTCTTAGAGACCGAGGAGCGGAGAAGAGAACATGCAGCTCATATTGTGCGAGAACGTCGACAAACTCGGTAAGAAGGGAGACATCGTTGAGGTGCGCCCGGGGTTTGCACGCAATTTTCTTCTCCCCCGGAATCTGGCGATGGAGGTTAACGATAACAACGTTCGGCGGATGGAAAAAGATAAGAAGCTAGTGGCGGTTGAGCACGCGAAGGAGAAGGAAGAAGGCGAAGCTTTGGCATCGCAGATCTCAGGCATAAAGCTTTCCTTCCGTCGCAAGGTTCATGGCGAGGAGCTCTACGGATCGGTCTCCGCAGCCGATGTTGTAGAGGCACTGGCGGCGAAGGGATACTCCGTGGAAAGGCGGCAGATCCTGCTCGACGAACCCATCAAGAGCCTGGGAGAGTTCCCGGTCACGGCTCGGCTTCATCCCGAGGTGTCCACTACCCTCACGGTGACCGTGGAGAAGGAGGAAGAGTAGCCCTTGCCTGAGGAGGTTGCCCTCGAGAAGGCACTTCCGCATAGCCTAGAGGCGGAAAGGACCGTCCTGGGCGCCATCCTCATAGATAACGAGAGCTTCCACAACGCCGCCGAGATCCTCCGGCAAGACGACTTCTACCGGCAGGCACACCAGCGGATCTATGCGCGCATGGAGGCCCTGTCCGTCCGTGGACAGGGGATCGATCTCGTTACCCTCAAAGAAGAGCTGTCTCGGGCGGGAGAGTTGGACTCGGCAGGCGGCGCCGCCTACCTGACGTCATTGGTGGACGGGGTCCCTCGCGCCACCAACGTTCCCTACTACTCCAAGATCGTCAAAGAAAAGTCCGTCTTGCGAAGCCTCATCAGCTCCGCGAACCGCATCATCCAATCCTGTTTCGACGAGCCCGAGGATACCTCGACGGTTCTCGACCAAGCGGAGCGGTCTATTTTCGAGATCGCCGAGGGGGCGATCCAGACCGGTTTCGAGCCGCTCGGCGAGATCGTTCGCAGTAGCTTCACGTCCATCGACGAGTTGTCCGAACGTCGGGACATGGTCACCGGTGTCCCCACCGGCTTCGTAGAGTTCGAAGAATTGACGTCCGGACTCCAGCCGTCGGACCTCATCATCGTGGCCGCGAGGCCGGCCATGGGAAAGACCAGTTTCTGCTTGAACATCGCCCAGCACGCCGGGCTCACCGGGTCACATACGGTCGGTGTGTTCAGCTTGGAGATGTCCAAAGAGCAGCTGGTGATGAGGATGCTTTGCTCCGAAGCAAGAGTCGATATGCACCGGCTACGCTCGGGGTTCATTTCCGAAAAGGACTGGGCGAAGCTCATCCAAGCGGTTTCCCGACTCTCCTCGGCCCGGGTCTTCATCGACGATTCCGCCTCTTTGAGTGTTCTCGAGATGCGTGCCAAGGCACGGCGACTCAAGCTCGAGCATGGTCTGGATCTTCTGATCGTCGACTACCTTCAGCTCATGTCAGGGCGAGGGCGGTTCGAGAACCGTACCCAGGAGATCAGTGGCATCAGTCGGGCACTCAAGGGCTTGGCGAAGGAGTTGAACATTCCGGTTGTAGCTCTCTCACAACTCTCCCGCGCCCCCGAGAGTCGCGGCGATCACCGCCCACAGCTTTCGGACCTGCGGGAATCGGGCGCACTCGAGCAAGATGCTGATGTCGTCGTGTTTATTTACCGTGAGGAGACGTACGACTCGACCCCGGAGAACAAGGGGTTGGCCGAGCTCATCCTCAGTAAGCAGCGCAACGGACCGACTGGCACGATCCGGGTCGCCTTCATCAAAGAGTACACTCGGTTCGAGAACCTGGAGTGGCGACAAGACCCCATTTGAGCCGCGGCCCGTCTTCAACACCTCCCGTTCATGCCCTAGCGACTTGACCTGGCCCTTTCGGGCGGCATCGTCCTTCGTTTTTCGTCATACCTTTAGGGTGTTGTCATGGCGCATCTGGCATCGATGGGCCAGCCGTGCCGAGCCGGCGTGCGTGTTATAATCACTGGCTACTGGGCGTATTCACCAAGTTTCAAGGCGCGAGCCATATCGAACTGCCGTTTTCTTGCACATCCGCTTTCTAAGATGACGTTCTAACTATGGGCAAGGTCAAGACCGCTTTCGTTTGCCAGGAATGCGGGGTCAGCTCTCCCAAGTGGCTGGGCCGCTGCTCGGACTGCGGAGCGTGGAATAGCTTGGTCGAGGAGCTCGAGGCATCCCGGCAGTCGGATCCTCGCCGCGAGAGCCTCTCGGCTGGTGGTGGTCCTCGTCCCTACCTAGAAGTGAGTCCGGACGCGGCATCACGCCTCGCTACCGGTATCGAAGAGTTCGACCGAGTGCTCGGCGGCGGGGTGGTCGCAGGATCCTTGGTCCTCTTGGGAGGCGATCCCGGCATCGGCAAATCCACGCTGTTGCTGCAGGTGGCTTCACGCCTGGCGGCGTCCACCCCCAGCGAGCGCCCGGTCCTTTACATCAGTGGCGAAGAGTCGGAGCAGCAGATCAAGCTTCGTGGGGAGCGGCTCGGTGTCAGTGCGGAGTCTCTCCTGCTTTTCAGCGAGACCAACCTGGACCGCATCCTCTCGGAGCTCAAGCACCATCGGCCGTCGCTGGTCGTTTTGGATTCGGTCCAAACGGTCTACTCGTCGAGATTTTCGTCCGCGCCAGGAAGTGTGAGCCAGGTCAGGGAAGCCGCAGCCGAGCTCCTCTACTTCGCAAAGTCTACCGGCACGCCGGTTTTTCTGATCGGGCACGTCACGAAAGAAGGGAATTTGGCAGGACCCAAAGCTCTCGAGCACATCGTGGACACCGTGCTCTACTTCGAGGGCGAGCGTCACTATTCTCACCGACTCGTCCGGGCGACCAAGAACCGTTACGGTGCGGCGGGAGAGCTGGGAGTCTTCGAGATGACGGGCTCCGGTTTGGAACCGGTAGAGAATCCCTCGGGGCTATTCCTATCCGAGCGTCCAGAAAAGGCGCCCGGGTCGGTGGTGGTCTGCAGCCTGGAGGGGACGCGGCCGCTGCTGGTCGAGATTCAGGCGTTGGTGTCCCGATCCAGTTTCGGGTATCCGCGTCGCGTGACGGTCGGGATCGATAGCAATCGGGTGGCATTGCTTCTGGCAGTGTTGGAGAAGAGGGTCGGACTTCAACTTTCCGCCGAAGATGTGTACGTGAATGTGGCCGGCGGGCTGGCTGTGGGCGAACCGGTGGCCGACTTGGGAGTTGCGGCGGCGGTGGCGTCCAGCTTCAAGGGCCGACCGGTCGACTCGCAGACCGTACTGCTGGGAGAGGTGGGGTTGGCTGGAGAGGTGAGGGCCGCACAACAGGTAGCAGTGAGAGTGAAAGAGGCGGCGCGTTTAGGGTTCAACAAAATCATACTTCCGATTGGCAACTTACCCTTGCCGGATGAAGCGGCGGCCGCTCTCGACGTCGAGCTAGTAGGGGTCCGGAACGTCGGTGAGGTTTTGGAGTTGGTGTCCTAGTGGTTGGGTTAGAGCCAGTCGGCCGAGCGAGAGAATTGATATGTCCCATATTCATAATTAGAGCCATTCTACTAGCTGCAATCATATATACGTCGATCGTCTATGCCCCCCTTCCGTGGGGGCAACTTGCAAATGCGGCGCTCGGAGCTTTGTTGGGTGCCGCGATCATTTCCCTCGAGCTTCGGATTCGAACCGTTCCCGCCGGTCAAGTAGCGGGCGGTTTCATCGGGGCAGTCCTCGGGGTCATCCTGGCACTGTTAGTGGGTATCCCTTTGGCTAAGATACCAATGGGCGAAAGCGCCCAAGCCTTCTGGCAAGCCTTGGTGTTGCTCTTTCTCGCATACTTGGGATTGCTCCTGGGCTTGATGAAAGCCGAGTGGTTCGATCCGCTATCGTTGGTGGCCTACTTCCGTGGCACCACGACGGTTCGCAATTTCAAGGTTCTCGATACCAGTGTGATCATCGACGGGCGAGTGGCCGATATCTGCGAGACCGGATTCATGGATGGCACGATGGTGATCCCAACGTTCGTGCTCAAGGAACTCCAACAAGTCGCTGATTCTGCCGATTCGCTCAAGAGAAACCGCGGTCGCCACGGACTGGACATATTGCAGAAAATTCGCAAGATGAGCGGGATCGACGTGAATATTTCGGAGCTCGATTTTCCGGATGTCAAAGAGGTCGACCTCAAGCTCATCGAGCTGGCCAAAGTTCAAAACGCAAAGATCGTGACCAACGACTTCAACCTCAATAAAGTGGCACAGCTGCAGGGAGTCCAGGTTCTCAACATCAACGAGCTCGCGAACGCGCTGAAGCCAGTGGTGCTGCCCGGCGAGTTCATGCGGGTGTTCATTTTGAAGGAAGGTAAGGAGTACAACCAGGGCGTCGCATATCTAGATGATGGGACCATGGTGGTGGTCGATAACGCCCGCCAGCTCATCGGGAAAAACGTGGACGTCACCGTGACCAGTGTGCTTCAAACTACCGCGGGCAAGATGATTTTCGGGAAGGCTATCGAGTCCCATAATTCCGCCGCAGCGGGCGACAAGCGGTAAAGCGGGTCTAGAGGGTTACATTGTCCCGGCCATGCTGGCCACGCTCCGAACTATTCTGATCTCGATTCCTCTGGTGAGCATCTACACCATCGTGTGTGGAGCGATCTCGATCCTCCTCGGGATGTTCTTCCGAAGTGGAAATCCATCGCATTGGCTAGCTCGTACCTGGTCCTGGCTCATCTTGACGACTTGCGGAGTCCGAGTTTCTCTTAGTGGGCTCGAGAACTTGGAAACGGAACGGCACTACATTTTCGCCGCCAATCATCAGAGCATCTACGACATTCCGATCCTCTTTGCTTTGCTCCCGTTCTCGTTTCGCATTTTGTACAAAGAATCACTCAATCGCGTGCCGTTCATGGGTTGGCACCTGTATTTCTGCGGCCACATTTCGGTCGATCGCTCCAATCCGGTGCGTGCTCGCCAGAGTTTGGAGCGAGCAGCGAAAAAGATCAAACAGGGGACCTCGGTAGTGATCTTTCCCGAGGGAACCCGTAGTAAGAACGGCTCGATCGGTCGTTTCAAACAGGGATCGTTCTTGCTCGCCATCAAGTCGGGAGTGCCGGTGGTGCCGATCACGATTTCCGAGAGTTGGCGGATCATGAAGAGGGGCGAAGTGACGGTGCACCCGGGTACTGTGAAGGTTCATGTGGAGCGGCCCATCCCGGTAGAAGAGCTTGAAGACGGTGCCGCCATCGACCTCGCCAAACAAGTCCGGGAGGTTGTCGTTAGTAACTACGAGACACCAAATCCCCACTAACATGCACGTCCGAATATCTGGCGATCTCGCGAACCGGCTTCGGCTCGCCACCGTCCAACTTACCGATGTCGATCTCTCCCGGGCCCGGTCCGAGCTCGAAGCAGAGCTCGACCGAGTGTGCACGAGGCTCCGTGACCAGTTCACCGGGGCGAGCTGGCTCGAGATCCCGGGTGTGGCAGACACGCGGGCTCTCTACAAAGCGATTGGGCTCGACCCGACCAAAGTCAGACCTTCGTCGGAGGCATTGCTCCGTCGTATTCTCAAAGGGCAGGCGCTCTATGAGGTGAACCTGCTGGTGGATACGGTGAACCTGTGCTCGCTCGAGTTTCAGCTCTCGTATGGCGTCTACGATTTGACGACTCTGTCGTTACCCATAGAGGCCCGCCTCGGCCGAGCCGGCGAGAGCTATCCTGGAATACGCAAGGGGCCGGTGCACCTCGACGGACGGATTTGCCTAGTCGATCGAGAAGGACCGTTCGGTAACCCCACCTCGGACTCCTTGCGGGCGGCGATTTCCGAGCACACCAGGGAGACGCTGATCGTCATCTTCGCCCCCCATGGAATGAAGAGGGTCGACTTGGACAAACGGCTCGAGCAGACGATCGAGCGAGTCTCCCGGTTCACGGGTGCACGGCCTGTAAACTCGGTAGAGTCGGGAGAGTGATCATGGGGGTCGGCGATACCGTTACCACCGTAGCGATTGTCGCGGCGGGCGGTTCCGGTACCCGCCTGAATGCGTCCCAGCCCAAGCAATTTCTGGAGTTGGCTGGAAAACCCCTGCTCGCGCATACCGTAGCTCGTTTCGTAGGATCGCCGGACATCGATAGAATCGTCGTCGTACTTCCCAGCGACGGATTCGATCGATACGTGGGACTCATGACCCCGTGGTTCGGGGAGGGTGCACCGCTGGATATGGTTCCGGGCGGTGAGTCGAGGCAAGACTCGGTTTGGAATGGCATCTCTACTCTGGCATCTTCCTTTGAAGGATGGGTCGTCGTTCACGATGGTGCGCGCCCCCTGGTCACGGAAGAGGTGATCCGGGACGTGGTCGAAGCCGGAAAACGGTTCGGCGGCGCCTTGGCGGGTCTTCCAGTCGAAGAGACGCTGAAAGAGGTAGACGCGGAAGCGGCGGTGCAGGGAACTATCGATCGGAGTCGCTACTATCGTGCTCAAACACCACAGTGTTTTCGTCACCGGATCTTACGAGAGGCGTTCGAACGGGCGATCGCGGACGGTTTCTCGGGGACGGATGAAGCCCAGTTGGTAGAGCGAATCGGTGCTACGGTCCAAATGGTGCCGGGCTCGGTCAAGAACCTAAAGGTCACGACCCGGGAGCACTTAGCTCTCGCGGCATATTACCTGAAGCTCGAGGAGCAGCCATGACTCGCCCTGCCTTCCGAATTGGTCTAGGGGTGGATGCTCATCGCTTCGCAGCGAATCGGAAGCTGGTTCTGGGAGGGGTCGAGATTCCGCACGACCAAGGCCTGGTGGGCCATTCGGATGGCGATGTCCTTCTGCATGCACTCGCGGATGCGCTTCTCGGCGCAGTCGGAGCGCCCGACCTCGGGTCACTTTTTCCTTCTAGCGACCCGAAGTTGAAATCAGCGTCGAGCCGTCTGTTCGTAGAGAAGGCGGTTCGGCTCGTTGAGGAGAAAGGCTACCGCGTGGTCCAGGTCGACACGGTGATCGTCGCGGAAAAACCCCGTCTGTCGGAGCATTTCGACGCCGTGCGCGGGGAGGTGGCGGAAATGCTGGGCATTTCAGCGGACGCAGTAGGAGTCAAAGCCAAAACATCGGATGGGATGGGTTTCACGGGCCGTCAGGAGGGCATGTTCGCTCAGGCGGTCGTGATGGTGCAGCAGAAGGAGTCGTCCTGAACACGCTGACCGGCATTCATGCGGTGCGTGAAGCCCTCCGGGGCTCCCCTGGGAGGGTTCGCAAGGTCGTCATCTCGGAAGGTCGTTTGGATGCCCGCGCCCAGGAGATCCTCGATCTCGCGCGGGCCGAAGGAGTACCCGTCTACCGCGAGCACCCCCGGGTCCTCAAGCGCCTGGCGTCCTCCGGTCACCATCAGGGAGTCGTCGCGGAAATGGCGGCTCTCCGGTGGTGGAACCTGGACGAGGTACTAGCAGAGGTCCCTGAACCGGCACTTCTGTTGGCTCTCGATCGACTCGAGGATCCTCGCAATCTGGGAGCGGTGGCCCGCACCGCCGACGGGGCAGGCGTCTTTGGAATCTTGGTTCCTCAAAGGGGGAGCGCTCCCCCATCTGGAGTCGCCGTTGCGGCCTCCGCCGGAGCGCTCCTCCATACACGGCTAGCCAGGGTGACCAATCTGACGAGTGCCCTGAAGAAGCTGAAAGAAAAAGGCATATGGGTGGTGGGCTTGGCTCCCGACGGAGCCATACCCTGGTATCAGTTCGACTACACCGTGCCACTGGTTCTGGTGTTGGGTTCCGAGGGGAGCGGTCTTCGCCCACTGGTTTCGAAGACGTGCGACGAGCTCGTTTCCTTGCCCCAGCGAGGGAGCGTGGGCTCGCTCAACTTGTCGGTGGCGGCCGGGGTGGTTCTCTACGAGGTCCTCCGCCAAAGAGAGCACGGCGACGAGGTTCCGCGAGGCAGCTAAAATCGGCGCGAAAGCGCTCGGAAGTGGCGTCCTGCCGCGTTCGATAGCGGCCCCGACGTCCTACCCCGCCCGATAGTAGCGGCCAACGTCCTAATCGCCTCTACGCGCCGCGTTTGGGACGCGGAAAGTGCTCGGGACGAGCCTTTTTCCTATTGCGGCAACACAACCTCTATGCTACACTCGCTAGTTTGCGAGCTGGCGTAGCTCAGTGGTAGAGCAGCTGATTTGTAATCAGCGGGTCGGGGGTTCAAATCCCTTCGCCAGCTCCAGTTCGAGGCACTTTAAAGTGATAATCCCCGACCCGACCATAGTTGCCCAAGGCTCGATTCACTCGCTACATGTCATAGGCGGAGAGGTAGCGAAGCGGTCAAACGCTGCAGACTGTAAATCTGCCGGCCTCAGGCCTTCGGAGGTTCGAATCCTCCCCTCTCCACCAGAACCTCCGCTTGGTGAAATTGCTGAGCCCGGTGAAATTGCCGAAATCGATGCAAGAGCCGATCGAGGCCCCCAGAGCTCGAGAAGGCCGGCCGATTCGACTTGCCAGGGCGGGAGTAGCTCAGTTGGTAGAGCATCAGCCTTCCAAGCTGAGGGTCGCGGGTCCGAGTCCCGTCTCCCGCTCCATTATCGAAGACGTTGGGCTTCGAGTTGGCAGGGGCCGACGAGGGATAAGAAGCAAGGAAATCGGGCCCACGTGGCTCAGTGGTAGAGCACTTCCTTGGTAAGGAAGGGGTCACCGGTTCAATCCCGGTCGTGGGCTCCATAACGTTTTCATAGGACTGACGCTTAGTAACTTGCCGCGAACCTGGCGGACTAAGGCTCCCAGGCTCTGCGGGACGCCGAACCGTCGGAGTGCTGTCACGTTTCTGGCGTCAAAAGTGAAAGTTGCTAGTAATAACGCTAGCCAGCCGCCGGTTGCCATTGTCGGAAGTAGCCAGGCGTCGGTCGCGGTCACCGGGGCATCCAGCCCGGGGGAAAGCGAGACGCACGGGCTAGCGAGTCTCGAGGAGAGAAGCCCTGGCGCAAACCAGGTCCGCAAAGTGAAGAACACTCATCAAACCGAACTCATTGGAGAATAGCCATGGCGAAGGAGAAATTTGATCGAAGTAAGCCGCATGTAAACGTTGGCACGATAGGACACGTGGACCACGGGAAGACGACGTTGACGGCGGCGATAACGAAGATCCTGCACAGCATGGACGACAAGGTGTCGTTCCGGAGCTTCGACTCGATCGACAACGCACCAGAGGAGCGAGAGCGAGGGATCACGATCGCGACGGCGCACGTTGAGTACACGACGGATAACCGTCACTACGCGCACGTAGACTGCCCGGGTCACGCGGATTATGTGAAGAACATGATAACGGGAGCGGCGCAGATGGATGGAGCGATCCTGGTGGTTTCGGCGGCGGACGGACCGATGCCGCAGACTCGCGAGCACATTTTGTTGGCGCGTCAGGTTGGAGTGCCGTACATCGTGGTGTTTTTGAACAAGACGGATGCGGTGGACGATCCAGAGCTATTGGACTTGGTGGAGCTTGAGGTGCGGGAGTTATTGTCGCAGTACGAGTTTCCTGGCGACGACATCCCAATCGTGCGTGGAAGTGCACTGAAGGCGTTGGAGGGAAGCGGCGATCCGAAGGCGGAAGAGAGCAAGGCGATTATGGACTTGATGGCGGCTCTCGATGAGTATGTTCCGCTACCGGAGCGAGACATCGACAAGCCGTTCCTGATGCCGATCGAGGATGTGTTCTCTATTTCTGGTCGTGGGACGGTAGTGACGGGTCGTGTGGACCGCGGCAAGGTGAAGGTGAGTGAAGAGCTTGAGATCGTTGGAATCCAGGAGACGCGAAAGCGGATAGTGACTGGAGTGGAGATGTTCAAGAAGCTCCTGGACGAAGGAATGGCGGGAGACAACATCGGAGTATTGCTTCGCGGGACGGAGAAAGACGAAGTGGAGCGAGGCATGGTGCTTGCGAAGCCGGGTTCGATCACGCCGCACACGAAGTTCAAGGGTGAAGTCTACGTCCTGACGAAAGAAGAGGGAGGACGTCACACGCCGTTTTTCACTGGATATCGTCCGCAGTTTTATTTTCGTACGACGGACGTGACGGGAGTGGCGACGATGTCGAGTGGAGTGGAGATGGTCATGCCGGGTGACAACACGAATTTGACGATCGAGATGATCACGCCCATCGCAATGGAGAAGGGGCTGCGATTCGCGATTCGCGAAGGCGGTCGTACGGTGGGTGCCGGCACCATCACCGATATCATCGAGTAGGTGAAGCCATGGCGCGGGATATCGTGACTCTAGCATGTGCCGACTGCAAGAGGCGGAACTACTCGACTACACGGAACAAGAAGAAGACTACCGAGCGTTTGGAGTTTAAGAAGTACTGCCGCTTCTGCCGGATACACACATCGCATCGGGAAACGAAATAAGTGAGGAGGCGGCCTGGTATCCCTGTGGGGGCAAGCCGTAGGCCAGTAGCTCAATTGGTAGAGCACCGGTCTCCAAAACCGGGGGCTGGGGGTTCGAGTCCCTCCTGGCCTGCCACTCGAAGGGGCAACACACGTTGAGCAAGATCGGAGACTCTTTAACCCGGGCGCGGACGTTCGTCGCTGAGGTTCGTAACGAGTTCAAGAAGGTCACGTGGCCTCCCCGGAAGGAAGTCCAAGGGACCACGCGGGTGGTCGTTTTAACGGTATTTTTCTTCGGCTTTTACCTGTACGGACTGGACCTGGTCATGTCATACGCCGCGGCGGCCGTAACTCGACTGGTAGGGGCTCAGTAATCTTGTGAGGACCGAAACCGTAATGTCTAAACAGTGGTACATCGTCCACACCTACTCCGGGTTCGAGAAGAAAGTGGCGGACAGCCTGAAACAGAGAGTTCAGGCCTTCGGGTTGGAAGAGCAAATCGGTGAGGTTTTGATCCCGACCGAGGATGTCGTCGAGATGAAGGGCGGCAAGAAGGTCGTGAGCGCCAAGAGATTCTTCCCCGGATACGTGCTAGTGCAGATGGATATGAACGACAACATTTGGCACGTCGTGAAGAACACTCCAAAAGTCACCGGCTTCGTAGGGGCGGGGCAAAGGCCGGCCCCGCTGAGCCAAGAGGAAGTGGATCAAGTCATCCAGCAGGTCACGGTTGCGGCGGAAAAGCCGAAACCCAAATACACCTTCGAGGCGGGTGAGCCGGTGCGTATCATCGACGGTCCCTTTAGTAACTTTTCCGGTGTGGTCGATGAGGTGAACCTGGACCGAAATACGTTGAAGGTCATGGTCACGATTTTCGGGCGCTCGACCCCGGTCGAGCTAGATTTCTTGCAGGTCGAGAAAACATGAGCGGCCCTGAGCCCGAGCGTCCGCCTTCGCCAAGGCTACGGCGGGACCTCGCCGAAGCTCGAAGAGCGGAGGCGGGGAGCGCGATAGTTAACTAATGTAAACGGACTTACATGAAAAAAGTACTGGGACTCATCAAACTTCACATACCGGCGGGTAAGGCTACGCCGGCGCCCCCGGTTGGACCGGCGCTCGGCCAGCACGGCGTCAACATCATGGATTTCTGCAAGGCCTTCAACGCCAAGACGAATAAGCAGGAGGGGTTGATCATTCCGGTGGTCATCACCGTCTATCAGGATCGTTCTTACAGTTTCATCACCAAAACGCCCCCGGCCTCGGTGCTGTTGAAGCGGGCGGTCGGGATCGCGAAGGGCTCCGGCGAGCCGAATCGCGACAAAGTCGGCAAGGTGACGCTCCAACAGGTCGAAGAGATCGCGAAGACCAAGATGCCAGACCTCAACGCGAGCGACATCGAAGCGGCGAAGAAGATCGTGATGGGAACCGCCCGCAGCATGGGCATAGAGGTAGAGCAGTAAGCACAAGCAACGAGAGCAAGTCAGCGACCCGTTAGGGTCGCCCGACCGGGAGGAATTGAGTTAGTGAGATACGGTGCTCAAGGGAACCCGGTCGTGGGTTTAGGCGCGAGCGCAGAGCGAGCGCCGCGCTTGGGGGTGGGCCCCCACGCGGACTAAAGAAAAACAACACATGGCAGGCAAAGGCTACACCAAAGCAAAGGAAGCGATTGGCGACAGACGCGACTTCACACCGGAAGAAGCGATCGCGCTCATCAAGAAGGTGAAGTACACAAAGTTCGACGAGACCGTCGAGTTAGCGATGCGACTCGGCGTCGATCCGAAACACGCAGATCAGATGGTGCGCGGCACCGTGGTGTTGCCGCACGGAATCGGTAAGACCCGCCGAGTATTGGCCATCGCCTCCGGCGAAAAGGTCAAGGAAGCGGAAGACGCGGGAGCCGACCTGGTGGGCGGGGACGACATGGTCGAGAAGATTTCTGGCGGCTTCATGGATTTCGGGGCCGTCGTGGCGACGCCGGACATGATGCGCAGTGTCGGAAAACTCGGCAGGATCTTGGGCCCACGAGGTCTAATGCCCAACCCCAAGACCGGCACGGTCACGTTCGACATCGGCAAGGCGGTACAGGAGATCAAGGCCGGAAAGGTCGAGTTCCGCGTAGACAAAACTGCCATCGTTCATGCTCCGGTGGGGAGAGTCTCTTTCTCCGATGACAGCTTGTTGGAGAACCTACAGACCCTCGTCGACAGCGTAATGAGGGCGAAGCCGTCCGCGGCGAAGGGTAAATACGTAAAGAGCATTTCTATTTCTTCGACGATGGGCCCCGGGCTACGAATCGACCCGCAAGCTGTCGGAATCAAGTAGGTCTCGGAGGACCTGGGAGGAACGATTGAATCGAACCGAAAAACAAGAAACGGTCGAGCAACTAAATAAGGATTTCGAAGTCCTCGCAGGCGTATTCGCGTTGGATTTTCGTGGCTTGAAAGTGGAGGAGGCCACCAAGCTTCGTAGGAAGATCAGGGAATCCGGCTCGAAATACCGCGTGGTCAAGAATACCCTGGCCCTCCGTTCTCTCAAGGGAACTTCGTTGGAGCCGATCCATGTTCACCTAAAGGGGATGACAGGATTGGCTTACACCGAAGCCGATCCGGCAGCGCTGGCGAAGATCCTAAACGACTTCGCGAAGGATGTGCCGGTACTGACGTTCAAGGGCGGGATGATCTCTGGCAAGGAAGTCACCCCAGAGGAATGCAAGCAACTCGCCTCGCTGCCCGGTCGGGAAGAGCTTTTGGCGCAGTTCCTTTCCGTGCTGCAGGCGCCCATGCAGAAACTCTTGGGAGTGTTGGAGGCTCCAGCCCGCGACCTCATCTTGGTTTTGAAGGCCGCAGGGGACAAGCCGAAGGAGTAGGTAATCAAAAGGGTCCGATAAGGACTCCAAGCGAAGGAGCGATTCATGGCAGATATTACACAACAGGACGTAGTTGGCTACATCAAGGGGATTTCGGTCCTGGAATTGGCCGACCTGGTTAAGACACTCGAGGACGAGCTCGGCGTGAAGGCCGCTGCGGCCATGCCCACAATGGCGGCTCCCGGCGCAGCCCCGGCGGCTGCCGAGGAAAAGACTGATTTCGACGTCGTGCTGACCGCCGTCGGTGACAAGAAAATCAATGTCATCAAGGCCGTCCGCGAGGTGACCAGTCTCGGTCTCAAGGAAGCCAAGGACGTCGTGGAAGGTGTCCCCAAAACGGTCAAGGAAGGTGTTCCCAAGGAAGAGGCTGAGGCGATCCAGAAGAAGTTCGCGGACGTGGGAGCGACCGTCGAGCTCAAATAACTTCGTCTTTCTGGGGTCGGCCTGTTGGCGATAAGGCGACCCTTCATTTTGAATCGAGCTCGAGCCTCTGGCTCGGGCGACCAATAGGAGTCTACCGGCACGATGCAGACAATGACTGCCAATCCATACCGGCAGAGGATCGATTTCTCCAGGATTCACACATTCATTCCCATCCCGAATCTCATTGAGATTCAGAAAAAATCCTACGAGCGATTCCTGCAGATGAGCCTTCTTCCCTCGGAAAGGGAAGATTCAGGACTACAGGCGGTTTTCAAATCTGTCTTCCCTATCACGGACTTCCGCGGGAACTGCGAGCTTCAGTTCGTCGAGTACTCGATTGGGGTCTGGGAGTGCAAGTGCGGGAAGCTCGAGGGACTACAGCATCTGCGGCGCGCCTGCACGGCGTGCGGCAATAGTATTCGTACCAACCCACTCGGTGACCGAGAGGTTCCTTGCATGTCCTGCGGAAGGTCCAACGAGAATCGTGGGTCGGTCTGCGACACTTGCGGAGACTCCGTCGGGCTCAAGCTCAAATACGACGTGGAGGAGTGTCAAGAGCGGGGTATGACCTACTCGGTTCCCCTTAAGGTCACCATCCGCCTTACCGTCTACGACAAGGACCCTGAGACCGGCGTGCGGTCGATCCGAGACATCAAGGAGCAGGAAGTCTACTTTGGCGACATCCCGTTGATGACCGACAACGGTACATTCATCATCAACGGCACCGAGCGAGTGATCGTCTCGCAGCTTCATCGATCGCCTGGAGTCTTCTTCCATGAAGTAGACAAGGGATCTTTTCTTGCCCAGATCATTCCGTACCGCGGCTCGTGGGTCGAGTTTGAGTTCGATCAGAAGAATCTGCTCTACGTTCGCATAGATCGAAAGCGAAAGTTTCCGGCCACCGTCTTCCTCAGGGCGCTCGGCCTCCGGTCCAATGAAGACATCTTGCGCACGTTCTACGCTGTGGATCGTGTCAACCTGCAGGATGGCAAACTTAGGCTCAAGGCCTCACCGTCTCTAGTAGGTCGGCGACTCTCGAAGAACATCGCTCCGCCGGACAAAAAGAAAGACGTCATCGTAGCGGCGGGCAAGCGGATAACCCACGCCGCTCTGGAGAAAATCCAGAGCGCCGGCATCACCGAAATCGAGGTTGGAGAAGCGGATCTCGAAGGCGCCTTCTCGGTCGCCGATGTCGTCGATCGCGAATCGGGTGAAGTACTAACCGAGTCGAACGACGAGATCACACCGGAGGTGATCGCTCAGCTTTCTGAGTACAACCTGCCTTCCGTCGACGTTTTCTTCCCGACCCAGGTGGATGTCGGTCCCATCATCTCTTTGACACTCAAGAAGGACACTCTCAAGAGCTCGGAGGAAGCGCTTATCGAGATCTATCGCCGACTCCGGCCGGGAGACCCCCCGACGCTCGAGAGCTCCCGTTCGCTATTCAAGGGAATGTTCTTCAACCCGCAGAAATACGACTTCTCACGGGTGGGAAGGCTCAAGCTCAACACCAAGCTCGGTTTGGAGGCAAGCCTCGACCAGCGACTGCTCGAGCCGACCGATTTCTTCGAGGTCATCAGGTATCTCCTCAGGCTCCAAAAAAACGTCGGGTCCGTGGATGACATCGACCACCTGGGTAACCGCCGTGTGCGATCGGTCGGTGAGCTCTTGGAGAACCAATTCCGCATCGGCCTAGTACGGATGGAACGAGCCATCAAAGAGAAGATGAGCGTCTATCAAGAGATGGCTACCGCCATGCCTCATGACCTCATCAACGCCAAGCCGGTCATGGCCGCGGTCAGGGAGTTCTTCGGATCCTCCCAGTTGTCACAGTTCATGGACCAGACGAACCCGCTTTCGGAGGTCACGCATAAGCGACGCCTGTCGGCATTGGGCCCAGGTGGACTCTCGCGAGAGCGCGCGGGATTCGAGGTTCGCGACGTTCACCCGACCCATTACGGACGGATCTGTCCCATCGAGACCCCAGAAGGTCCGAACATCGGGTTGATCAGCTCGCTTTCCTGCTACGCCCGCATCAACGAGTACGGGTTCATCGAGAGTCCTTACAAGATGGTCAAAGAGGGCCGTGTGTTCGATCACGTACAGGTGTCGGTCACCGGAGACAGCTCGTTCGATGTCGGCGAGATCGTCGAGCAGTCGGCTCTCGATAAGGAGAACGGCAGAGTTTCCCGCGAAGGGAAACGGGTGGCGGAAGCCCAACCGCATGCCTTCTACCTCTCGGCTTGGGAGGAGGATCGATATGTGATCGCCCAGGCCAATGCCAAGGTCAATGAGCGTGGCCGCCTGGAGTCGGATCGGGTCAACTGTCGCCAAGCGGGTAACTTCATTCTTGCTCCTCGCGAGCAGGTCGATTGCATCGATGTCTCGCCCAAGCAGTTGGTCTCCGTGGCGGCGTCTCTGATTCCGTTCCTCGAGAACGACGACGCGAACCGCGCCTTGATGGGCTCCAACATGCAGCGGCAGGCCGTTCCCCTGCTGCGCGCCGAGGCGCCTTTCGTGGGGACGGGGATGGAGTATGTCACCGCCCGAGACAGTGGAGCGGTAGTTGTCTGTCGACGCAGCGGAATCGTCGACTCGGTGGACTCTCGACGCATCATCGTTCGCATCGAAGCCGAAGGAACGAACAAGCGGGCCAAGGAGATTGGCGCCGACATTTACAATCTCACGAAGTTCAAGCGGTCGAACCAGAACACATGTATGAACCAGCGTCCGATCGTCAAGGTTGGCGACAAGGTGGAAAAGGGACAGATCATCGCCGACGGACCCTGCACCGATCAGGGTGAGTTGGCTCTGGGGCGGAACATTCTGGTGGCCTTCATGCCTTGGCGCGGCTACAACTTCGAGGACGCGATCCTGGTGTCGGAGAAACTGGTCAAGGCTGACGCTTACACTTCGATCCATATCGAGGAGTTCGATACCGAAGCGCGCGACACCAAGCTCGGACCGGAGGAGATCACTCGCGACATCCCTAATGTCTCGGAAGGCTTCCTTTCCAACTTGGACGAATCGGGCATCATCCGCGTCGGCGCATACGTGAAACCCGGCGATATTCTTGTGGGCAAGGTCACTCCTAAGGGCGAAACTCAGCTCACGCCAGAAGAGAAACTCCTGCGCGCCATCTTCGGTGAGAAAGCGGGTGACGTCAGGGATGCTTCCCTTACTTGTCCGCCGGGCATCGAAGGGATCGTCGTGGACGTGAAGATCTTCTCCCGCAAAGGCGTGGAGAAGGACGAGCGAGCGAAGGCGATCGAGGCGCAAGACCTGGCCTTGCTCGAGAAGAACCTCAACGACGAGATTCGAATTCTCAAGGAGGAGCGGAACAAGAGAGTGATCGAGCGCCTCTCCGGCAGCACCCTGGAGGAGGATCTGGTTAACCCGCGGACGGGCGAAAAGCTTCTCAAGAAGAAGACCAAACTCACCAAGGATGTCTTGCGTGAGCTGAAACCGGGCTACTTGGGCCTATTGGAGACCGATATCTCCGTCGATATCCTGGACGAGATTCAGGAGATCGAAGACAAGACCGAGCGGCAGGTCGAGGTTCTCAAGGCTCTTTTCGACGAGCGCATGAATCGTCTCCAGAAGGGTGACGAGCTGCCCCCCGGCGTCATCAAGATGGTCAAGGTCTACGTGGCCATGAAGCGCAAGCTATCGGTCGGCGACAAAATGGCGGGACGACACGGCAACAAAGGTGTCATTGCCAGGATCGTTCCCGAAGAGGATATGCCTTACCTTCCCGACGGAACTCCGGTCGAGGTGATCCTCAACCCGCTCGGTGTGCCTTCGCGTATGAACGTCGGGCAGATCTTGGAGACCCACCTTGGTTGGGCGGGCAAGGTACTTGGAAAATACTTCGCTACGCCGGTTTTTGACGGCGCCACCGAAGCCCAGATCAAGGAGTTCCTGAGTGAGGCCAACGACGGCGAGTCATCGAACGGAGCCTTGAGACCCAATGTTCTGGAGGGTGGGAAGACCGTGCTCTATGACGGTCAAAACGGGGAGCCCTTCGAGCAGGACGTCACCATCGGATACATCTACATGCTCAAGCTGTCCCATCTTGTCGACGACAAGATGCACGCTCGCAGCATCGGACCTTACAGTCTGATCACCCAGCAGCCGTTGGGTGGCAAGGCGCAGTTCGGTGGTCAACGGTTCGGCGAAATGGAGGTTTGGGCGTTGGAGGCTTACGGCGCCGCGCACACCCTGCAGGAACTGCTCACCGCCAAGTCCGACGACGTCTACGGTCGTGCCAAGATCTACGAGGCGATCGTCAAGGGCGACACCTCGTTTGCTCCTGGGCTTCCCGAATCGTTCAACGTTCTCATTCGGGAGCTACAGAGTCTCTGTTTGGATGTCGAGTTACTCAAAACGAAAGATTGATGGTCCACCAGGTAATGCCACGCAATGCCATGAATGCCCTGTATACGATGTATGAAAGACAGGACGGGAGGATAAACTCTTGAAAGCTTTTGCCACTCCTCGCGACAAAGGAAACTTGGTCGTCGACTTCGACGCCATCAAAATCAGTCTGGCTTCCCCGGAGAAGATCCGCGCTTGGTCACACGGAGAAGTGACCAAACCGGAGACCATCAACTACCGCACCTTCAAACCGGAGCGGGATGGTCTGTTTTGCGCGAAGATCTTCGGCCCGGTGACCGACTGGGAGTGCTTGTGCGGCAAGTACAAACGCATGAAGCACCGTGGTGTCATCTGTGACAAGTGTGGTGTAGAAGTCACGCAATCCAAGGTTCGGCGGGAGCGTTTAGCCCAGATTGAGTTGGCTTGCCCGGTTTCTCATGTTTGGTTCTTCAAGGGTCTCCCGAGCCGTATCGGACATCTGCTCGATATGTCTCTGCGCAACCTGGAGCGGGTTCTCTACTTCGAATCGTACGTGGTCATCGATCCAGGCGACACACCCCTCAAAGAGAAGGAACTGCTGACCGAAGAGCGTTACCGTGCCAATCGAGAGGAATACAAGAGCAAGTTCAACGCATGGATGGGAGCGGAAGCGATCAAAGAACTGTTGCGCCGGGTGGACGTCGAGGAGCTATCGCAGGAACTCCGCGCGCTGATGAAAACCGAGACGTCGCTGCAGAAAAAGCTCAAGTTCGCCAAACGGCTCAAGGTGGTCGAGGCTTTTCGTAAGTCCAACAATCGCCCGGAGTGGATGATTCTGGACGTGATTCCGGTTATTCCTCCCGAGCTGCGGCCGCTGGTGCCGCTCGACGGCGGGCGTTTCGCGACCAGCGACCTCAACGATCTTTATCGGCGCGTCATCAATCGCAACAACCGATTGAAGAAACTGATGGAGCTCAAGGCACCCGATGTCATCGTTCGGAACGAGAAACGGATGCTGCAGGAAGCCGTGGACGCGCTCTTCGACAACGGGAGACGGGGACGAGTGCTCAGAGGAGCCAACAACCGTCCTTTGAAGTCCCTCTCCGATACGCTGAAAGGAAAGCAGGGACGTTTTCGTCAGAACCTGCTCGGAAAGCGAGTCGATTATTCCGCGCGTTCGGTGATCGTGGTCGGTCCCGAGCTGAAACTCCATCAATGTGGGCTTCCCAAACGGATGGCGTTGGAGCTCTTCAAGCCCTTCATCTACAACAAGCTCGAACAAGTGGGTTTGGCAACGACGATCAAGGCCGCCAAAGAAATGGTCGAGCAGCAGCGGCCGGAGGTTTGGGACTTCTTGGAAGAGGTCATCCGCCAGCACCCGGTACTGCTCAACCGGGCTCCTACCCTTCACCGCCTAGGTATCCAGGCATTCGAGCCGGTACTGGTGGAAGGAAAGGCGATCCGTATCCATCCGCTGGTTTGTACCGCATTCAACGCGGACTTCGACGGCGACCAAATGGCGGTCCACATTCCTCTTTCTCCCGAATCGCAGATCGAGGCGTCGTTGTTGATGCTGGCCTCGCGCAACATCTTGTCGCCTGCGAACGGACAGCCGGTTGCCGTTCCATCGCAGGACATGGTTCTGGGATGCTACTACCTGACCAAGGCGAAGCCTCAGGGAATCGGCGCCGGCCGGGCCTTCGCTACGACGAACGATGTTCTCTTGGCACTTCACGCTGGCGAGGTCGAGACACTCAGTCCCATCCGGTTGCTCTACAGCGGACAGATCATCGATCTAACTACGGCCTTGGATAAGCAAGATGTCGTGCACGCGGACGTCCAGGAAGTGGAG
The DNA here is from genome assembly GCA_965219415.1 of Candidatus Marinacidobacterales bacterium. GTDB lineage: Bacteria > Acidobacteriota > Vicinamibacteria > Marinacidobacterales > DATDRI01 > CBDCNP01. The sequence goes on along the minus strand of CBDCNP010000002.1, from coordinate 1,683,366 downwards.
AGCGATGTGATCGACACGACCGTCGGTCGCGCGATTTTCAATGATCACTTACCCAAGGACATCCCGTACATTAACGGCCTCTTGAAAAAGAAGGGGCTCGGCAGCCTGGTCAACTTCTGCTACCTGACGTATGGGATCGATAAAACGGTCGAGATGCTGGACGCACTGAAGAACCTCGGATTCTCATACGCGACGCGGAGCGGAATCTCGATCGGGATCGATGACCTCGTCATTCCGAGCCAGAAGAACGTTTTGGTGGCAACAGCGCTCCAAGAAGTCAAAGAGGTCGACGACCAGTACCGAGAAGGAGCCATCACCAAGGGTGAGCGTTACAACAAGGTCATCGCCATTTGGTCGAACGTCACCGATAACGTGACCCAAGAGATGTTCGAGGAGATGGAGCGCCAGGAGCGCGAGCAGAGCAAATTCAACCCCATCTACATGATGGCGGATTCGGGAGCTCGCGGCAGCAAGCAGCAGATCCGTCAGCTCGCTGGAATGCGCGGTCTGATGGCGAAGCCCTCCGGGGAGATTATCGAGACCCCCATCACTAGCAACTTCCGCGAGGGCCTTACCGTGCTTCAATACTTCATCTCGACTCACGGAGCTCGGAAGGGGTTGGCGGATACGGCGCTCAAGACCGCCGACTCGGGATACCTCACCCGGCGTCTGGTCGATGTGGCGCAGGACGTCATCATCTCCGAGGACACCTGCGGGACGGTCGACGGGATTTACGTCGGAGCGATCATCGAAGCGGGCGAAGTCATCGAGCCGCTCCGAGACCGCATCGTGGGGCGCGTCCCTCTCGAGACCATCAAGGACAGCTTCACCGGCGAGACTATCGTGAGCCCCAACCAGGAGATCACCGAGGAGACTGCCAACGCCGTTCAGAACACCGGGGTGGAGCGAGTCAAGATTCGATCGGTGCTCACCTGCGAGTCGCGGCGAGGAGTTTGTGCGATGTGCTACGGCCGCAACCTCGCGACTGGCCGCTTGGCCGATCTCGGTGAGGCGGTCGGCGTGATTGCGGCTCAGTCCATCGGTGAACCGGGCACTCAGCTCACCATGCGCACCTTTCACATTGGGGGCACGGCGAGCCGGGTCGCGGAGCAGACCACGCTCGAGGCGAAGGATGTGGGAGTGGTGAAGTTCGTCAACCTCTCGACGGTCAAAAACAAGGAAGGCCATCTCGTCGTGATGAATCGCTCGGGGCAAATCCTCGTCGTTGACGACAAGGGCCGCGAGCGAGAGAGGTATCCGCTGGTATATGGAGCGAAGCTGAAGGTCAAGGACGGACAGAAGATCGACTCTGGCAAAACCTTCGTGGAGTGGGATCCTTACACCTTCTCGATCCTGACCGAGGACGGCGGTACCGCGCACTTCAAGGACATCGTGCAGGGCCTGACTGTCCACGAGGAAGTGGACGAGGTGACCGGTCTCTCTATGCCGGTCATCATCGAAACGCAGGATGAGAAGCGTCAGCCGGCCATCGTCATCAGAGATTCCAAGAAGAAAGAGGTCCGTAGCTACTTACTCCCATCCGGTGCTCACTTGATGGTTGGAGACGGCGAGGCCGTACATCCGGGAGACGTTCTGGCGAAGATTCCGCGCGAGACGACCAAGACCAAGGACATCACCGGGGGGCTACCACGTGTGGTCGAGCTCTTCGAGGCTCGAAAACCGAAAGACCCTGCGGTCATTACCGAAGTCGATGGCGTGGTTCGCTATGGCGGCATCAGCAAGGGCATGCGGAAGATCACCGTGGTCGCGGAAAGCGAAGAGGCTCGCGAATACTCCGTGCCCCGAAGTGTTCACATCAACGTCCAAGAGGGAGAGCGCGTCAAGGCTGGCGAACCTCTCATGGACGGCCCCATCAACCCACACGACATTCTCAATGTTCTGGGTGAAAAGGAGCTGGAGAACTACCTGGTCAACGAAATCCAGGAGGTTTACCGGTTGCAGGGCGTCACCATCAACGATAAGCACATCGAAGTCATCGTTCGTCAGATGATGCGGTGGGTGAAGGTCGAGGAGGTTGGAGATACCGAGTTCCTCATCGACGAGACGGTCGATCGCTTCAAGTTCACCGAGGAGAACGAGAGAGTGGTGTCCCGTGGCGGGCGCTCCTCGACGGGTCGACCGCTCTTGCTCGGGATCACCAAGGCGTCGCTCTCGACGGATAGCTTTATCTCGGCAGCATCGTTCCAAGAGACGACTCGGGTACTCACCGAGGCGAGCATCAGCGGTCGGGTCGACTACCTGAGAGGGCTCAAAGAGAACGTCATCATGGGCCGGCTGATACCGGCGGGGACCGGACTAGAGATACACCGGCAGGTAGCGATTCCGGACGCCCAGCCCCTCGAGCGTCAGCCGGAATTGCCTGGTGAGGAATTCGCTCGGGAGGTCGAGTACATCGTCGAAGAGCAGGGGCGCAATCCGGACGGCGGCGATGCGGTGTCGACGGAAGGTGTCGAGCAGACGTAGCAGGGTGCTCAGGAACGCACGGCACCAGCGCGAGGAGCCATCAGCTGTCCCGAGGCCGCTTGCTGCCGGCGAAGGGACGGCGGTGGTTGGCAGATCGTGTCGGCCGCCAAAAGAGGTCGGTGCTACTAATCGACACCGCCAGGCGGGCACTCAGTTCGCGTTTGCCGCCAAAGTAGGTGGTAGCCGATCTGGAGCTAGCCGGGCGGCGGTGGGGCCCCGCGGCCGCTGATGCAGGAGCGAGGCGAGCGCGCGTCCGCCTTCGTTGGAAGGGAACCGTCGAGAAACTTCGGTGGACCCGCCGAAGCCTTGCGCGAAGGCGGGAACGAAGAGTGAGCGTGCACTAGTACATCCGATGACGAGAACCATAGAAAGCCGCTCCAGACGCGGGGAATCGACCTGGATCGGACGTAACTTGTTGTGGAAGAACCCTTGACAGCGATTGACGGCCCTGCTAGACTCGTCAGGTTGTGCTCTTGCAGGGCCACCGGCCCTGCATTGCTATCTCACGGGGGCTCAATAAGTTAAGGGGATTTGCCGAGTATTTGAGGAGTAGAAACCTTTGCCAACAATCAGTCAGCTGGTCCGTAAGGGCCGTAAGAAGCTGAGCTCGAAGACCGACAGCCCGGCACTTCAGGGTAGTCCGCAAAAGCGCGGAGTGTGTGTCCGCGTTTTTATCTCGACTCCCAAGAAGCCGAACTCGGCCCTTCGGAAGGTAGCGAGGGTGCGACTAACGAACGGAATCGAAGTGACGACGTACATTCCCGGGATCGGGCATAACCTTCAGGAGCACTCGATCGTCTTGATTCGCGGCGGCCGCGTGAAGGATCTCCCCGGAGTTCGCTACCACGTTGTGCGTGGCGCACTGGACGCAGTTGGCGTTCAGGGTAGGAAGAACGGTCGTTCAAAATACGGTGCCAAACGGCCCAAAGCGTAAGCCGGCTAAGTCGGCTAAGAAAGTATTGAGAGTTTCGGCCAATGCCTAGGCGAAGAGAAGTACCGAAGCCTGAAGTCAACGCGGATGCACTCTACAACAGTGTGCTTGTCTCGAAGTTCATCAATGTCGTGATGAAGGAGGGCAAGAAGAGCACCGCCGAGACGATTGTTTATCGCGCATTCGACAAGATGCGTGAGCGCGGGCAAGACGATCCGCTCAAGCTCTTCAAGAAGGCGGTCGATAACGTGAGGCCTGCGCTCGAAGTAAAGAGCCGCCGCGTGGGAGGGAGCAACTACCAGGTCCCCGTGGAGGTGAGAATCGAGCGGCGGACGTCGCTTTCCCTGCGCTGGCTCGTGAATCACGCGCGCAACCGGCCGGACAAGACGATGATCGAGAAGTTGGCTGGCGAGTTGCTTGACGCCGCCAATAATCGAGGCGGCGCAGTTAAGAAAAGAGAAGACACCCACCGGATGGCAGAGGCTAACAAGGCCTTTGCTCACTACCGCTGGTAGCCAGCGGACCGGAAACATTTAGAGCTCGGTGTCGTCGGGACCTCCCGAATCCGGGCGGCGAACGGGCTTTTGAGGCCAGAAACGGGATATCCGATTCTAGAGAAGTAGTGTCCTATGCCTGGAGAAGTTCCCTTAACCAAGACGCGCAACATCGGCATCATGGCGCACATCGATGCCGGGAAGACGACTACCACTGAGCGCGTCCTGTACTACACCGGCATTACGCACAAGCTCGGTGAAGTGCACGAGGGTACGGCCACCATGGACTGGATGGAGCAGGAGCAGGAAAGGGGTATCACTATTACCTCGGCTGCTACCACCAGCTTCTGGCGAGACTACCGGATCAACATTATCGATACCCCCGGCCACGTCGACTTCACCGCAGAGGTGGAGCGGTCCTTGAGGGTGCTGGACGGGGCGATCGCTGTTTTCTGTGCCGTAGGTGGGGTCGAGCCCCAGTCGGAGACGGTCTGGCGGCAGGCGGATCGGTACCAGGTACCGCGCATTGCACTCGTTAACAAGATGGACCGTACGGGGGCTGACTTCGAGCGGGCGGTCGAGATGATGAGGACGCGGCTGGCGGCCAACGCGGTTCCAATCCAGCTACCCATCGGGACCGAAGAGAACTTCGTGGGGGTCATCGACCTCATCAGCATGAAGGCTGTGCGGTATCGCGACGAGACACTCGGTGCAGAGTACACCGTGGAAGAGATACCGGAGGATCAGATTGAGGCCGCCAAGGCCGCGCGGGACAAGCTTATCGAGGCAGTGAGCGAAATCGACGACCAACTAATGGAACGCTACATCGAGGGAAAGACCGCCTCCGAGGATGAGATCCGGGCCGCCCTGCGCAAGGGTACCATCGGTCTCGAGATCGTGCCGGTTTTGTGCGGCTCCGCCTTCAAGAACAAGGGCATTCAGCCGCTGCTGGACGCGGTCATTGACCTCCTCCCCTCCCCCGTCGATGTACCGCCGATCATAGGCATGGATCCGGGAAAGGACGAGGAAGTGGAGAGGGCGTCTAGTGACGAGGCCCCTTTCTCTGGTTTGGTGTTCAAGATTCTCACCGACCCCTTCGTCGGGCAGTTGGCTTTTTTCCGCGTGTACTCAGGAGTTCTGAAAAGTGGCTCCTATGTCCTCAATGCGACGCGCGATAACCGTGAGCGCATAGGGCGACTCCTCAAGATGCACGCGAACAAGCGTGAGGACATAAAGGAAGTCTATGCGGGTGACATTGCCGCTGCGGTCGGCCTGAAAAATGTCCAAACCGGCGACACGATCTGCGACCAGAACAATCCCGTCGTACTGGAGTCGATGGAGTTTCCCGAGCCGGTTATCTCGGTGGTCATCGAGCCCAAGACCAAGGTCGATCAGGAAAAGCTAGGACTGGCTTTGGGCAAGCTCACACAGGAGGATCCGACCTTCAAGGTTTTCAATGATCCGGAGACAAGCCAAACCATCATTAGTGGTATGGGCGAGCTTCATCTCGAGATCGTCGTCGACCGTCTGCTCCGCGAATTCAACGTGGCGGCCAACGTCGGCAAGCCGCAGGTCGCTTATAAAGAGACGATTCGTAAGAACGCCAAAGCGGAAGGCCGCTATATCCGGCAGACGGGAGGCCGTGGCCAGTTCGGCCACGTCAAGATCGAGATCGAACCGTTTCCGGGTGAGAAGTTCGAGTTCTCCAACGATATTCGCGGGGGCTCCATTTCGCGCGAGTACATCTCGTCGATCCAGACAGGGATCGTGGAAGCGATGGAGCATGGCATCCTCGCCGGCTATCCGATGGTGGATGTCAAAGTGAGCCTCTACGACGGTTCCTACCACGAGGTGGATAGCTCGGAGATGGCGTTCAAGATAGCTGGCTCCATGGCTTTCAAGGAGGCGGCGCGTGCTGCCGCTCCGGTCCTTCTCGAGCCAATCATGCAGGTCGAAGTCGTGGTCCCGGAGGATTATATGGGCGAGGTCATCAACGATCTCAATTCCCGCCGCGGTCGCGTGACCGGCATGACCGCTCGGGGCAATACGCAGATCATCGGTGCCAACGTACCCCTAGCGGAAATGTTTGGCTACGCCACCGATCTTCGCTCCGCTACCCAAGGACGGGCCACCTACACGATGCACTTCGCAGAGTATCAGGAAGCGCCCAAGCAAGTGGGCGAGGAAGTTGTGGCCAAGGTGCAAGGGCGTTAGGTGCCCCAGCCCAATCCGCGTTAAAGGATGACTAAGAAGGCCAAGTAAGGAGCGATTTGCGTCGTCATGGCGAAGGAGAAATTTGATCGAAGTAAGCCGCATGTAAACGTTGGCACGATAGGACACGTGGACCACGGGAAGACGACGTTGACGGCGGCGATAACGAAGATCCTGCACAGCATGGACGACAAGGTGTCGTTCCGGAGCTTCGACTCGATCGACAACGCACCAGAGGAGCGAGAGCGAGGGATCACGATCGCGACGGCGCACGTTGAGTACACGACGGATAACCGTCACTACGCGCACGTAGACTGCCCGGGTCACGCGGATTATGTGAAGAACATGATAACGGGAGCGGCGCAGATGGATGGAGCGATCCTGGTGGTTTCGGCGGCGGACGGACCGATGCCGCAGACTCGCGAGCACATTTTGTTGGCGCGTCAGGTTGGAGTGCCGTACATCGTGGTGTTTTTGAACAAGACGGATGCGGTGGACGATCCAGAGCTATTGGACTTGGTGGAGCTTGAGGTGCGGGAGTTATTGTCGCAGTACGAGTTTCCTGGCGACGACATCCCAATCGTGCGTGGAAGTGCACTGAAGGCGTTGGAGGGAAGCGGCGATCCGAAGGCGGAAGAGAGCAAGGCGATTATGGACTTGATGGCGGCTCTCGATGAGTATGTTCCGCTACCGGAGCGAGACATCGACAAGCCGTTCCTGATGCCGATCGAGGATGTGTTCTCTATTTCTGGTCGTGGGACGGTAGTGACGGGTCGTGTGGACCGCGGCAAGGTGAAGGTGAGTGAAGAGCTTGAGATCGTTGGAATCCAGGAGACGCGAAAGCGGATAGTGACTGGAGTGGAGATGTTCAAGAAGCTCCTGGACGAAGGAATGGCGGGAGACAACATCGGAGTATTGCTTCGCGGGACGGAGAAAGACGAAGTGGAGCGAGGCATGGTGCTTGCGAAGCCGGGTTCGATCACGCCGCACACGAAGTTCAAGGGTGAAGTCTACGTCCTGACGAAAGAAGAGGGAGGACGTCACACGCCGTTTTTCACTGGATATCGTCCGCAGTTTTATTTTCGTACGACGGACGTGACGGGAGTGGCGACGATGTCGAGTGGAGTGGAGATGGTCATGCCGGGTGACAACACGAATTTGACGATCGAGATGATCACGCCCATCGCGATGGAGAAGGGGCTGCGACTCGCGATTCGCGAAGGCGGTCGTACGGTGGGTGCCGGCACCATCACCGATATCATCGAGTAAAGACTAGAGACTAGAGGCTAGCGCTCAGAAATCGGGGTAGCAAAACTATGGCAGTAATAAGCGAGAAAATCCGAATTCGGCTCAAGGCCTACGACTATCGTATCCTCGACCAGTCCACGCATGAGATCGTAGAGACGGCGAAGCGCACCGGAGCACGGATCGCAGGGCCGATTCCGTTGCCTACGGTAAAGAACAAGTGGACCGTTCTTCGCTCGCCGCACGTCGACAAGAAATCGCGTGAGCAGTTCGAGGTTCGCACCCACAAGCGGTTGCTAGACATCTTCGAGCCCACGCCACAGACCGTAGACGCACTCATGCGCCTCGACCTCCCGGCCGGCGTGGATGTGGAAATCAAGGCTTTCGGGAAGGAGCATTCCAAGTAGTTTCGCCCGACTCCCTGACAGGCCTGACAGGAAAGACAGGAAAGAGCAGCTATGCCAAACGGAATCCTCGGCAAGAAGATCGGCATCACTCAGCGTTTCGCTGAGGACGGCTCGGTGATCCCGCTCACCGTGGTGCAAGCCGGCCCCTGTGTCGTCGTGCAACGGAAGACCAAGGAGCGAGACGGTTATGACGCCATTCAGCTTGGTCTAGTGGAGCCGGATCGAAAGGTTCGTGTGAACAAGCCAATGGAGGGGCACTTCAAGAAGGCGTCGACCGCGCCGATGAAGGTGCTGCGCGAGTTTCGGGTCGGACCGGAGGAAGAGTTGAAGGTGGGGGAATCGGTTAAGGCCACGATTTTCGCTTCTGCGGAAAGGGTGAACGTCAGCGGGGTGAGCAAGGGCAAAGGGTTCGCCGGCGTGATGAAGCGGCACCACTTTGGCGGAGGTCGTGCCACGCACGGCTCGATGTTCCACCGCGCCCCCGGCTCCATCGGCCAATCGTCCTATCCGTCCAAGGTGATGCGGGGAATGAGAGCTCCCGGACACATGGGACACGAGCGAGTCACGATGAAAAACCTTCAGGTGGTGGAAGTCAGTGAGGAAGACAATTTGCTCCTGATCAGGGGAGCGGTGCCCGGAGCCAACGGCACTTACCTCGAGATCGTCAAGGCAGGCTAACTCCTATGCCAAGCGTCCCGTTGGTAGACATCGCAGGCAAGAACCGCGGCGAGCGGGTTTTGAGTGACGCCGTTTTTGGGGTCAAGCCAAACCGTCATCTTCTATACGAGGCGGTGAAACACTTTCGCGCCCGGCAGCGACGCGGTACGCACGCCACCAAGACTCGCGGGCTCGTTTCGGGCGGCGGAAGGAAGCCTTGGAGGCAGAAAGGTACCGGCCGCGCGCGAGTTGGCAGCACCCGGACGCCTATTTGGCGGGGCGGTGGAATCGTTTTCGGTCCTCTGCCTCGGAGTTACTCGTTCAAGCTGTCGGGAAAGGTTCAGAGGGGGGCGCTTCGCTCGGCCCTCTCGCTTCGGGCCAGCCAAGGAGCGGTCCTGGTAGTCAGCGAGTTCGAGCTCGAGAAACCTAGCACCAAACGGCTACGTGAGCAGCTCGACGAGCTCGGAGCCACAAAGAGGATATTGCTGGTTGATGTCAAGCCGAACCGCGAGCTCTTGTTGTCGGCCAGAAATCTGCCGGGGGTGGAAGTGCGGTCGGTGGCGGGCCTACATACCTACGAGGTTTTGGCGGCTCGACATGTTTTCCTCTCAGAGGACGCGGCCACGCACCTCGAACAGAGGCTCGGCTCATGAATGTGATGGACGTCATTCGGGGGCCCCTCATTACCGAAAAGACGACCCTGCTCAAAGAAGATGGACGCACGCTTTGTTTCGAAGTCGCCACCGCGGCCACCAAGTCCGAAATTCGCCTAGCGGTGGAACAGTTGTTCGGCGTCAAGGTGTCCTCGGTGCGCACCGTCTCGATGCGCGGCAAGATGAAGCGCTACGGTCGATTCGAGGGAAAACGGCCGGATTGGAAGAAAGCCTTCGTCACTCTCCGTAAGGGAGAAAAAATGATCGAATTCTTCGAGGGGGTCTAAGAAACTATGGGAGTGAAGAAATTCAGCCCTACGTCGCCGGGACGGCGGTTCCTCACGGTTCAAACGTTCGACGAACTGACCACCGAACGACCTCTCAAATCCTTGACGGAGTCCAAGAAGAGGAGCGGTGGACGCAGCTCCAACGGGCGGATAACGTCCTGGTTTCGCGGTGGTGGTCACAAGCGTCGATACCGGATCATCGATTTCAAGCGGGACAAAGAGGGAGTACCGGCAAAAGTGGCGGCGATCGAGTACGATCCCAACCGGTCGGCGAGGATCGCGCGCTTACATTATGCGGACGGGGAAAAGCGCTACATCTTGCAACCTACGGGACTGGAAGTCGGAGCGACCGTCGTTTCGAGTAGCACCGCCGATATTCTCCCCGGCAATTGCTTGCCCATCGAATCCATTCCCCTGGGCACGATCATCCACAACGTGGAGCTCAAACCGGGCAAAGGTGGACAAATGGCCCGCAGCGCCGGCGCCAGCGTGCAGCTGGTGGCGAAGGAAGGCGCTTACGCGCATGTGAAACTGCCTTCGGGGGAGGTCCGAAAGGTTCGTCGGAGCTGCCGGGCGACGATTGGGCAGGTGGGTAACCTAGATCACGAGAACACTACTTATGGCAAGGCGGGTCGCAGGCGTTGGCTGGGACGACGCCCACATAACCGCGGCGTGACCATGAATCCAGTGGACCATCCTCATGGCGGAGGTGAAGGCCGGACGGCGGGAGGCCGACATCCCTCGACTCCTTGGGGAGTTCCGACCAAGGGCTATAAGACCCGTAACAACAAACGTACTGACGGTTTAATCATCCGTCGCCGTCGTCAGAAGTGATTCTAGTTTAGGAAAAGCGTAATGACTCGATCGTTAAAAAAAGGTGCTTTTGTTGATGATAGCCTCATGAAGAAGATCGACAACATGAACCAGCGGGGCGAGAAGAAGGTCATCAAGACCTGGTCGCGTCGTTCGACCGTCACTCCGGAGATGGTCGGCCACACGCTTGCGGTTCACAACGGGAGGAAGTTTATCCCGGTCTACGTCACCGAGAACATGGTGGGCCACAAGCTCGGTGAGTTCTCGCCCACTAGAATCTTCCGCGGTCACACGACAAAGGCCGAGAAGGCGGCGCAGGTAGCTGCAGCCGCTAAATCTAGTTAAGGGGAGATCGAGAGAGACTAGAGATGATTCAAGCTAGAGCGACGGCCAGATTCGTTAGGGGATCGCCTCAGAAGGCGGGGTTGGTGGTCGATCTGATCCGCGGTAAGCGAGCCGTCGACGCGTTGGCCATTCTCCAACACACCAATAAGGCGGTTTGTAGACTGGTGGAGAAGGTTCTTCGCTCTGCGATTGCCAACGCGCAACAGCAAGCTCTCGAGGAGGCCAAGCGCATCGACGAGGATGATCTGGTGGTTGTCGCCGCCTATGCGAATCAGGGCCCCTCGTTCAAGAGGATTCGGCCGGCACCTATGGGTAGGGCGTTTCGCATCATCCACCGGACGACTCACCTGACCATCCAGGTGGCCGACAAGGAAAGCGCTCTGGGGGGACAGCCTGGCGAAGGAGCGTCATAGCAAGGCCAAGCTAAGAGAAGGCCAAGCCAAGGGGAATTGAATGGGACAGAAGGTTCATCCGTACGGATTCCGGCTCGGGTATAACAAGACCTGGCGCTCGCGTTGGTACGCAGAGCGGGACTACGGGAAGTTGCTGCACGAGGATCTGAAGCTCAAACGGGATCTCAAGAAGCGGTTCTCTCACGCGGGCATTTCGCGCGTGGAGATCGAGCGGGCCGCCAACAAGCTCAAGATCAATGTCCACACATCGCGACCCGGGATCATCATCGGTCGTAAGGGGACCGAGGTAGACAAATTGAAGACCGACGTGCAGGCGAGAACCCAGCGCGAGGTCTACATCAATATCATCGAGGTGGCGAAGCCGGAGCTGGATGCACAGTTGGTAGCGGAGTCGATCGCACTCCAGCTGGTGAAGCGCATCGCCTTCCGTCGCGCCATGCGAAAGGCGGTCGACTCGACGATGCGTTTCGGAGCCCGGGGCATCAAGGTTCGATGCTCGGGACGGTTGAACGGTGCGGAAATTGCGCGCTCCGAGTGGTACCTGAACGGACAGTTGCCGCTTCACACGCTTCGCGCCGACATCGACTATGGATTCGCCGAGGCCTTTACGACCTACGGGCAGATCGGAGTCAAATGCTGGATCTACAATGGTGATGCGTTCCCATTGGGTCCTGCCTTCCGTGAGGGGATTCCTGGTCGGCGCGCTCGCTCGGGCGAACCGTCTGCGCCGACGCGGGGCGTCGAGCCTGCCAAGCCTGCTCAGGCCAAGCTTGCAAAACCTGCCCCGACGCCCGAACCGGTCAAGGTTAAACCGCCTGCACCGCCTACGCCGGCTGAGCCTGGTGCGGCCCCTGCTGTTAGTGAAGCGGTCGCGTCTGCCAGTGAAGCCAAGCCTGTAAGTGAAGCCAAGCCGGCTAGTGATGCCAAGGCTGCCAGTGAAGCCAAGCCGGCTAGTGATGCCAAGCCTGCCAGCGAATCGGCGCCCCCTGCTGAGCCTACCAAGCCTGCTGAGTAACGCTGAATAGACGGAGAATTGCCGTATGTTGATGCCAAAGAAAGTTAAGTTCCGCAAACAGCAGCGGGGACGCATGCGCGGCAAGGCCTGGCGGGGGCATACCGTCGTGTTCGGCGACTACGGGCTCAAGGCGCTCGAGCCTTGCTGGCTGACGGATAGGCAGATCGAAGCCGCTCGGGTGGCGATCACCAGGTTCATCAAGCGTAGCGGTCGCATTTGGATTCGGGTGTTTCCGGACAAGCCGGTGACCAAGAAGCCGCAGGAAACTCGAATGGGTAAGGGCAAAGGCAGCCCCGAGTTTTGGGTGGCGGTGGTGCGACCAGGACGCATCCTTTACGAAATGGAGGGGGTCCCGGAGGACGTGGCACGCGAAGCCATGAGACTCGCCGGTCACAAGCTCCCCATCCGTACGAAGTTCGCCGCCCGGTTCGAGGAGAAGACTCAACGGTGAAGCCGGAAAAGTTTCGTGACCTCGGTGACGAGGAGTTGACGGCAAAGGAAGGTGATCTCCGTGAGGAGATCTTTCGCGCGCGCATACAAAAGGCGACCGGCCAGCTGGATCAAACCGGCAAGGTGCGAGCCCTGCGCAAGGATCTGGCTCGCGTCAAGACGCTCCTGGTGGAACGGAAGCGCGATCAGCCAGGTCAAGAGTCCAAGTGAGTTAGGTAGCTAGGAATAGCCAAGAGAGAGTGCCCGGATGCCCAAGTTAAGCAAAGTCGGTGTGGTGACTAGCAACAAAATGGACAAGAGCGTCGTAGTGGCGGTGGAACGACTGGTTCAGCACCATCTGTACAAACGAGCCTTCAAGAAGACCTCTACCTTCATGGCGCACGATGAGGGAAACCGCTGTCGCGTCGGTGACCGCGTTCGCATCGTGGAGAGCCATCCTCTTTCCAAGCGAAAGCATTGGAGAGTGACCGAAGTCATCAGGAGCTCCGCGGTCTATGAAGAGCCCGTGGCAACGGGCACCGAAAAAGCTTCGACCAAGGGGTAGCCAGGGTAGTAGCCGAGTAATCGCCAAGTAGACGCCAAGTAGACGAAGGGATAGTCGAGCCTAGTTATGATTCAGATGCAAACCGTCCTCGAGGTTGCCGATAACTCGGGGGCCAAACGGATCGCTTGCATCCTCCCTCTGGGAGGGGGTGTGGGAAGGGTCGCTCGTTTGGGTGACGTTATTACCGCTTCGGTCAAGGAAGCGACGCCAGAGAGTGCCGTCAAAAAGGGTTCGGTGGTCAAGGCGGTCATCGTCAGAACTCGCAAGGAACATCGCCGCCGGGACGGCTCCTACATTCGTTTCGACAAGAACGCAGCGGTCTTGATCAACGATCAGGGAGAGCCAATTGGAACGCGTGTCTTCGGACCGGTGGCGCGTGAGCTCAGAGAAAAGAAATTCATGAAAATCATTTCGTTGGCGCCAGAGGTTTTGTAATCGTGTCAGTCGGACTTCGTGTTAGGAAGAATGATCAGGTCGTGGTGATCGCGGGCCGGGACCGGGGGAAAAGAGGCAAGGTTCTCAGAATCTTCCCCACCAGGAATCGCGCGATCGTCGAGCGCATCAACATGATCAAGCGCCATACCCGTCCTAATCCCCAGCAAAACATCAAGGGCGGTTTGGTGGAGCGGGAGGCCTCCATCGACGTGAGCAATCTGATGATCGTGTGCAGTGAGTGCGATCGGCCAACCCGGCTTCGTCACCGTCGCCTCAACGATGGACGTAAGGTGCGAGTCTGCCACCAGTGCGAAGGGGTGATAGACAAATGAGCCGCCTTCAAGAGTACTACCGGCAATCGGTGGTCTCCCAGCTAAAAAAGGAACTCGCGATCGACAACGTCATGGCCATCCCGCGCATGGAAAAAGTCGTCGTTAATATGGGCGTCGGAGAGGGATCCCAGAACATCAAGCTGCTCGAAGCCGCCATGGACGAGCTGGGTCGCATCACCGGCCAAAAGCCCGAGATGAGGCGAGCCAAGAAATCGATCGCGTCTTTCAAGATTCGCGCCGGTAACCCGGTGGGGACCAGTGTGACGCTTCGCGGTCACCGAATGTACGAGTTCATGGATCGGCTTTTCAATATCGCCCTTCCTAGGGTGCGCGACTTCCGGGGCGTGCCGGTTCGGTCTTTCGACGGCCGTGGCAATTTTACGCTGGGGCTGAAGGATCAATTGATCTTTCCGGAAATCGATTACTCCCATGTGGATCAAGCCCGGGGAATGAATGTGACTTTTTGTACTAGTGCCGGAGATGATCAAAGTGCCCGCAGGCTGCTGGAGCTTCTGGGCATGCCGTTTCGGCGACCAACGTAATCGGGGGAATTGAGCGTGGCGAAGAAATCATCCATAGCTAAGATGCGACGGACTCCCAAGTTCGAGGTGCGGCGTCATAGCCGTTGCCGTATCTGCGGGAGGCCGCGTGCTTATCTACGCAAGTTCGCAATGTGTCGACTTTGCTTCCGGAAGCTCGCCTTGGAAGGACAGATCCCCGGCGTGATCAAGTCCAGCTGGTAGGAGAGATTCATTATGATGACCGATCCGATCGCGGACATGCTGACCCGGATTCGTAACGGCCTACAAGCGCGTCAAGCGAAAGTCGACGTCCCTGGCTCCAAGCTGAAACAGGAGCTGGCTAGGATTCTCAAGGAAGAAGGGTACATTCAGAATTACAAGTTCATCGAGAATCGACACCAGGGCATGGTGCGAGTTTTCTTTCGCAAGGGCGCGGGTGGTGAGGAAGTGATTCGGGGGCTAGCGCGCGTCTCTAGGCCGGGCTGCCGGATTTATTGCAACAAAAATGAGATCCCCAAAGTTCAAGGGGGTTTGGGTATCAACATCGTGTCCACCTCTCGCGGTCTCATGACCGGCAGGCAGGCAACTCGTGACGGCGTGGGTGGTGAGATTCTTTGCAACATCTGGTGATAACTCATGTCGCGTATCGGTCGTAAGCCCATTCCTATTCCCAGCGGGGTCAAGGTAGCTCTCCACGAAGGTCGAATCGAGGTGGAAGGACCGAAGGGCAAGTTGGTTACCCGGCTGGCGAAGGGAGTGAGGATCGAGCAGGGTAATGGGGAACTGCGCGCCATTCTCGCCGAGGATTCGAAGGGATTGAGACCGCTTTGGGGTCTCACTCGCACTCTGGTGGCCAACGCCGTGCACGGAGTATCCCAGGGGTTCTCGAAGCAGCTAGATATCGTCGGTATCGGGTATCGCGCGCAGGTGGAAGGCAAGAAGGTATCGTTCAGTCTGGGCTACTCTCATCCCATCGAGTTCGAAATACCTGCCGGCATCGAGATCGACATCGAGAAACAAACCCGTATTACGGTCTCCGGTGCCGACAAGCATCAGGTGGGACAGGTCGCGGCCCGTATCCGCGACCTTCGGAAGCCGGATCCCTACAAGCAGAAGGGCATTCGCTATGTGGGCGAGGTGCTCAAGAAGAAGGCGGGCAAGACCGGAGCCGCTGTTACTTAGCGTACTTTGTCTATTTAGCCTACTTAGGAAGAGTTTTATGAAAGTTCGAACCAGAGGGCAGGCGCGACAGCGCATCAAGTATCGAATTCGCCGCAAGCTTTCCGGCACGGCGGAGCGACCGCGTCTTTGCATCTATAGAAGCCTGAAGCACATCTACGCGCAGGTGGTCGATGATGCCACGGGCCGAACCCTGGTGTCGGCCAGCAGCTTGGAGAAGGACTTCTCCAGCAAGGTGGGTCAAAACAAGCAGGCTGCCACCGAGATCGGAAAACTTATCGCCGAACGCAGCAAGGAAAAAGGAATCGAGCAAGTGGTTTTCGACCGCAACGGGTTCAGATACCACGGTAGGGTTAGGACGTTGGCAGATGCGGCGCGCGAAGGCGGGCTTAAGTTCTAACTCTACTTGCTTTAGGGCTAAGGAGCTTCATGCGATTACGACAGAAGATTGACTCGGGCTCATTAGAGCTCAAGGACCAGGTTGTCAACATCAATCGAGTCACCAAGGTCGTCAAGGGTGGCAAGAACCTGTCCTTCAGTGCCTTGGTCGTCGTCGGAGACGGAGCCGGGCACGTCGGTTTCGGCATGGGCAAGGCGAAGGAAGTGCCGTCTGCCATCCGAAAAGGGATAGAGATCGCTAAGAAGAATCTCGTTCGCGTACCGCTCGCGGGATCTTCCATTCCACACATGGTTACCGGGCGGTACGGCGCGGGCCGCGTGCTTCTGAAGCCGGCTCCCGAAGGCACTGGTGTGATCGCGGGCGGAGCGGTGCGTGCCGTTGTCGAGGCGGCGGGAATCAAGGACATTCTGACGAAATCACTTGGAACGGCGAATCCTCACAACGTTGTGAAGGCGACGATGCAAGGACTCACAGCGCTCCGAGACCCGGTAGAGGTCGCCCGCTTGAGGGGGAAGGAGCTTTCCGAGGTAACAGGATAGGTGATGGCAGAGCCTGCCATTAGATGACGAGAATATGACCAAGAAGACGACGAAGAAGTCGCCGAGCGCCAAGGCGAAGGCCACGGCCGAGTCTGCTAAGCCGGCTAAGGATGCCAAGCCGGCTCAGAACGCCAAGAAGAAGACCGCCACGGCTGCCAAACCTGTTGCTGCCGTCAAGCTTGCCGACGAAGCTGGCGCGGCGGCTTCCGCCAAGAAAACGGCGGCGGGGACCAAGGTGGCAGGGGCTTCTGAGGGTTTGCAGATCCAGCTCGTGCGCAGTCTGATCGGTAGCTCCCCGCATCAGCGGGCGGTGGTCGCCGGATTGGGGCTTCGCCGCATGAATCAGATTGTGACGCGGAAAGATACGCGAGAGATTCGAGGGATGGTGGCCAAGGTGCCCCACCTAGTGAACATTATCGCCTGAGGTTCGAAATGAGTTTGGAATCGTTGAAACCGGCACGCGGAGCGACGAAAACGAAGAAGAGAATTGGCCGCGGTCCTGGCTCCGGCTCGGGAAAAACGGCCGGCCGCGGTTCCAAGGGTGCGAAGTCTCGCTCCGGCTACTCGAGACGCTATGGATTCGAAGGAGGCCAGATGCCCCTCATCCGACGCCTCCCCAAACGTGGTTTCGTTAACAACTTTGCCAAGGAGCTGGCCATCGTTAACGTTTGTGACCTGGAGCGATTCCCGGAAGGAAGGGTCGTGACGCCTGAGCTTCTGCAGACCACCGGTCTCATCCGAAAATTGGGCGATGGGCTCAAGATATTGGGCGACGGCGAATTGAAGAAGAACCTTGTCGTTCAGGCTCATCGTTTCAGCGCCGCAGCGCGTGCCAAGATCGAAGCCGCCGGAGGTAGGGCGGAGGTTTTGCCCACGTGATTGAAAGCCTCAAGAACATCTTTCGCATCCCCGATTTGAGGAATCGGGTGTTGTTTACCTTGGCGATGCTAGCCGTGTATCGCCTTGGTAACCACGTTCCGACTCCCGGCGTCGATGCGAGGGCTCTCACGGAGTTTTTCGAGCAGAATCGGGACACTTGGTTCGGCTTCGTGGACATGTTCTCGGGAGGCAATCTCTCCAAGGTGACGGTGTTCGCCCTTGGGATCATGCCCTACATCAGTGCCTCGATCATCCTGCAGCTATTGACAGTGGTGTGGCCCTACTTGGAGAAGCTCTCCAAGGAGGGTGAGTTGGGGCGGAGGAAGATAACCCAGTACACTCGATACGGGACGGTTTTGTTGAGCGTGATCCAGTCGGCGGGCATCGCGGCCTTCTTGCAAAAGACGACGCTGACCGGTGGGATTACATTGGTCAGCGATCCCGGCCTGGGCTTCACGCTCATGACGGTGTTGACCTTGACCGCAGGCACGGTCTTCATCATGTGGCTGGGGGAACAAATCACCGAACGAGGCGTCGGCAATGGAATGTCCTTGTTGATCTTTGCTGGGATCGTCGTGGGTTTTCCATCCGCCATTGTGACCACCGTTCGCAACCTGCAGACCGGCCAGCAATCGATCCTCGTGGTCTTGCTCCTATCGGCCTTCATGGTCGTTGTAGTAGCAGCCATTGTTTTCGTAGAACGCGGTCAGCGAAGGATTCCCGTCCAGTACGCCAAACGCGTCGTGGGACGGAAGATGTATCAGGGGCAGTCGACGCACTTGCCGCTTCGCGTCAATACCGGTGGGGTCATCCCGGTCATTTTCGCCAGCTCGATCATCGCCCTGCCGCAAACCTTTGCCTCGATGTTTCCGAATAGTCCCTGGATGATAAATATCGCCCAGCAGCTGGCTTGGGGCATGCCACTCTATACGCTCTTGTACGTGACGGCGATCATATTCTTTTGTTACTTTTACACCGCCATCATCTTCAACCCGAACGATGTGGCCGACAACATGCGGAAATATGGTGGCTACATACCAGGAATAAGACCTGGTAAACGTACCGCGGAGTATATTGATTCGATTCTGACGCGGCTGACTCTAGGTGGCGCTCTCTATCTGGCTGCGGTGGCCGTCTTGCCGGAGTTCCTGCTGGCGGGGTTCAAGGTCGCTCCCTTACCCGTGATTGGGCCCTTTCTCGACTCGGTTCTTCCGACCTTCGTGACGGAAGGACTGAACGTGACGTTCTATTTCGGGGGCACTTCGCTGCTCATCGTGGTGGGTGTGGCCATGGACACGGTCCAGCAGGTAGAAAGTCAGCTGATCATGCGTCATTACGACGGCTTCATGAAGCGAGGGCGTGTCCGGGGAAGGCGGGGATAGGCCATGCTGCGGCTGATCCTTTTGGGGCCTCCGGGAGCGGGCAAGGGAACGCAGGCGGAGAGGCTTTCTGAAGAATTGAAGGTGCCTCATATCTCGACCGGAGACATCCTTCGGCAGGCGGTTGCCGACGGAACGAGGCTCGGGCTCGAGGCGAGGAAGGTGATGGAAGCCGGTCAGCTCGTGGGTGACGACATCATGCTGGGCATCATTCGGGAGCGATTGGCCCAGTCCGACGCCGGCAGGGGATACATTTTGGATGGCTATCCGCGAACGCTTCCCCAAGCGCGCTCGCTCGACGAGCTCATGGGGGAACGCTCGGAGCCGGCCGTGGTCGTGGCCAACATTAGCGTCGATGAGGAGGAGCTGGTTCGTCGCATTTCTGGTCGCCGGAGTTGTCCGAACTGCAAGGCGGTTTTCAACGTGCACCGGGAGCCTTCGCAGAAGCCAGATGTCTGCGATGTCTGTGGGCAGGGGCTGGCGCAACGAGCAGACGACGAAGAAGATACGGTGCGGGAGCGGCTGGCGGTCTACGATCGTCAGACCAGGCCTTTGTTGGACTACTACGGAGATCGGGTGGCGAACGTCGACGGCCAGGGCAGTCCACAAGCTGTGTTCGAGCGGCTCTCCTCGGTGGTCGGGCAGAAGGTCGGGGAGCGTGGAAAGTCATGATCGTCCGTCGATCCGATAATGAGCTCGCAAAGATGCACCGGGCGAATGCCTTGGTGGTGAGCGTCCTCGAGGAATTGACGGAGTCGTTGGAGCCGGGCATTACCACGGAAGATTTGGATCGCCAGGCGGAAAAGAGCATCCGTAAGGCGGGCGCCGAGCCGGCCTTCAAGGGTTATCGCGGCTTCCCCGCGACGTTGTGTGTCTCGATAAATGACGAGGTCGTGCATGGCATTCCCTCGCCGGAACGAGTGATCAAAGACGGCGATTTGGTAAGCCTGGATTTGGGCACTATAGTAGACGGTCTCTACGGGGATGGCGCGGTGACCGTCGCGGTGGGAAAGGTTTCGGAGTCCCTACGGAAGCTTCTCGAGGTCACGGAGGCCGCGCTTTACAAGGGTATCGAAGCCATGCGGGTCGGCAACCGGATCTCCGACATCGGCCACGCAGTCCAAAGTTACGTCGAGAACCAAGGGTTCTCGGTGGTACGGGATTTCGTCGGTCATGGAATCGGAACCGCGCTCCATGAGGATCCGCAGGTGCCTAATTACGGAGAGCCTGGAAAAGGGCCGCGGTTGCTCCCGGGTATGGCCCTGGCGATCGAGCCGATGGTCAACGTAGGGGCGCACTTCGTGAAGACGCTGTCGGACAATTGGACGGTGGTGACGATGGACGGCAGCTATTCGGCTCACTTCGAGCGATCGGTGGCCGTTACCGACAATGGCCCGTGGGTCTTGAGTGGGCCCAATCCGGGAGGTGGTAACGGTGTCTAAAGAGGACGCGATCGAGGTCGTGGCCACGGTGCTGGAACCGCTCCCTAACGCTATGTTCAAAGTAGAGCTCGAGAACAAGCACAAAGTGCTGGCTCACGTCTCGGGCAAGATGAGACGACATTTCATTCGGATTTTACCGGGGGACAAGGTTTTGGTGGAGCTTTCTCCCTATGACCTCACCCGCGGCAGAATCGTTTATCGGTACAAGTAGGAACGGAAATGAAAGTTAGAGCATCGGTCAAGCGCATGTGCGACAAATGCAAGGTCATTCGGCGCCGGGGAGTGGTGCGCGTTCTTTGCCCCAATCCCAAGCACAAACAGCGTCAGGGATAGGAGAAGAGAATCGTGGCACGAATCGCCGGCGTGGACTTACCACGCAACAAACGCATCGAGGTCGGACTTACCTACATCTATGGTATTGGGTCGGTCAGGGCGAAGCGAATTCTGGATGAGGTGGGCATCGGTGCCGACATCCGGGTCCAGGATCTCTCCGAGGAGGAGGTGAGCCGGATCGGAAAAGCAATCGACGCCGCCGGTGGGGTGGAAGGAGATCTGCGCCAGGAGATCTCAATGAACATCAAGCGGCTCATGGACATTGGTTCCTACCGGGGCTTCCGGCATCGTCGCAGCCTCCCCTGTCGCGGGCAGCGGACTCACACCAACGCCAGGACCCGGAGAGGGCCTCGCAAGGGCACGATGAGAAGGACACCGACGAGGCCGAGGTAAATTGCATGGCGAAGAAGAAAGAAACAGACAAAAAGGGCAAGCGCAAGGCGTACAAGAAGAAGGAAAAGAAAACCCTCTACCAGGGTGTCGCCCATATCCGCGCGAGCTTCAACAACACTCTGATTACGATCACGGACCAACAGGGGAATCTAGTATGCTGGTCGAGCGCGGGGTCTTTGGGATTCAAAGGTTCCCGTAAGGGTACTCCCTTCGCCGCCCAGCAAGCGGCCCAATCCGCGGCCAGCGCCGCCCGCTCGCTCGGCTGCAAACAGCTCGACGTGCGGGTCAAGGGCCCAGGATCGGGGCGCGAATCCGCGATTCGCGCACTTCAGGCGGCGGGAATCGAAGTGCGGTCGATTCGCGACGTCACGCCTATTCCTCACAACGGTTGTCGGCCTCCAAAGAGGCGGAGAGTTTAGCGATGTCGCAGCAGTGCGACGAGAGGATACGGAGGTAGTCTCTTGGCAAGGTATCGAGGCCCAGTTTGCAGGCTCTGCCGGCGGGAAGGCACGAAGCTTTTCCTCAAGGGAGAGCGATGTTTTACGGAGAAGTGCGCTATCGAGAAGCGCAACTTTGCGCCCGGTCAGCACGGGAAGAGCCGTCGGGCCAGAATACAGGGTTACGGCCTGCAACTCAGAGAAAAGCAGAAGGTGAAGAGAATCTTCGGCTTGCTCGAGAAGCAGTTCCGCAACTATTTCGAGCGCGCCGAGCGTCAACGTGGTATTACCGGTGAAACCCTTCTCCAGTTACTGGAGCGTCGACTCGACAACGCCGTGTATCGACTAGGGTTTGCCAGCTCTCGCGCTCAGGCCAGATTATTGGTTCGCCACGGGCACGTACGGGTGGGTGACCGCCGGGTCAACATCCCGTCGTACATACTGCGGCCGGGTGAAGTCATGTCTGTCAGTCAGAAGTACAGCAAGAACCCTCAATTCCAACAGTCGCTGGAGGCGGCAAAGAGTCGAGGGACGCCACCTTGGCTTGAACTCGCTGAGGATCAAACGTCTGGGAAGGTCATCTCTCTCCCCAAGCGAGAGGACGTCGGTCTGCCGGTACAAGAGCAGCTCGTCGTCGAGCTTTACTCGAAGTAGGCCTACAGAAGGAGTTTTAAAAGATGCACTGGAAGGGATTTCAAAAGCCCAAGCGGCTGGAAGTAGACCGCGAAACCTTGACCGAGAGATACGGTCGATTCTACGCACAGCCATTCGAACGGGGATTCGGCACCACCGTTGGAAACGCGCTCCGGCGCGTTCTTTTGTCGTCGATCGAGGGCGCCGCAATTACCGCAGTCAAGATCGAGGGAGTCCTCCACGAGTTCTCCCCCATTCCCGGCGCCTTGGAGGATGCAACGGGTATCGTCCTGAACCTCAAGCAGATTCCCTTCAAGCTCCACACCACCGGTCCCAAGACGGTCTATCTAAAGGCTCAGGGGGAGGGTTTAGTGAAGGCCGGGGACATCGAAGTGGACTCCGATATCGAGGTTCTGGATCCGGAGGTTCACATCGCGAATCTCGCCACGGGCGCCAAGCTCAACGTGGAGATGCGCCTCAGGAACGGGCGCGGTTACGTGGCGGCCGACAGGAATTTCGACGAGGACCTTTCGATCGGATACATCCCAATCGACTCAGTTCATTCGCCCGTGAAGAAGGTCAACTTCCTCGTCGAAGCCGCTCGTGTCGGGCAGGCGACCGACTATGACAAGTTGACGCTCGACTTGTGGTCGAATGGTTGCGTCACACCACTGGAGGCTGTCGGACTCGCAGCGAAACTTCTCAAGGATCATCTGACGATCTTCGTGAATTTCGAGGAGGAGGGTCCGGTTGACGAGGTGTTGGTCGACCGCGAGCGCGAGACGCTAAACGAGAACCTCAACCGCAGCGTCGACGAGCTGGAGCTCTCGGTCCGATCCTACAACTGCCTGAAGAACGCGAACATTCAGACCATCGGCGAGCTCGTACAGAAGTCCGAGTCCGAGATGCTGA
Source organism: Candidatus Marinacidobacterales bacterium (assembly GCA_965219415.1). GTDB lineage: Bacteria > Acidobacteriota > Vicinamibacteria > Marinacidobacterales > DATDRI01 > CBDCNP01. Next base: position 1,660,603 of record CBDCNP010000002.1, on the reverse strand, counting down.
AGACCAAGAACTTCGGGCGAAAGTCTCTCAATGAGATCAAAGAGATCCTCACGACGATGGGGCTTGCGCTGGGGATGAGAGTGGAATAGTGAGACACCGAGTAGCCCACCGCAAATTAGGCCGAACGACCGAGCACCGGATAAGTCTGCTGCGCAATTTGACTGCATCGCTCTTTATCCACGAGCGTATCCGGACGACCTTGGCCAAGGCCAAGGAGCTTCGGCCCTTTGCGGAGCGGCTCATCACGCTCAGCAAGAAGGACTCGCTTCACGCCCGTCGCCGGGCGCTTCGCATCATGGTGCACAAGGAAGCGGTCGCCAAACTGTTCCGGGATCTCTCCGCGCGTTTTGCCGATCGCCCCGGGGGTTACACCCGCATCTTGAAGCTCGGCCCCCGCCAGGGGGATGGCGCTCCGATGGCCTACATCGAGCTCGTCGACTTCGCCTTTGCGCCGCAGAAGAGGGAGCCCGTTTCGAAGAAAGAAAAGGCCGAAGCGAAGCCTAAAGTTGTCGACGAGCCCGAGCCCGAAGACGCTGAAGAGCATGAAGAAGAAGTAGAGGCTTCTGCCGCTTCCAAGAAGGCTAAGAAAGCAGGGGCCAAGCGGCAGGCCGCACCGAAGAAGAAAGCCGCTTCCAAGGCCGGGAAGAAAAAGGCGAGTAAGAAGAAGTCCAAGAAAGAGGGCTAGCTAGCCTCGAAATTACTTAGTCGCCTGGGGCCCCCCGCCTACGCCGCCGCGTGAGAATCTGGGCGGCTACGGCGCGGTCTCGCCGAAGCTCGCTGAGCTGAACCCCCAGGCGAGCGAAGGCGGACACCCCCAAATCCTGCCGTTACTTCGCCTCCTCTTTTTCTGATTTCAACGACTCGATCAGCTTCTGGCGTAAGTGCGTCGGCACTTCGTCGTAGCGGGCGAACTCCATGTGGAAGTCCCCTCGGCCCCCCGTCATAGAAGTCAGGGTTGGTTCATAGGAGAGCATCTCCGCCATCGGCACCTGGGCCTTGATCATGGTCTGCGAGCCTTTCTTGTCCATTCCCTGTGTACGACCGCGGCGCGAGTTCAGGTCGCCCAGCACGTCTCCGGTAGTGTCGTCGGGCACGGAGATGGCGACGTTCATGATCGGCTCCAGCAAAGTCGGGCGGCACGTGGGCATGGCCTCTTTGAAGGCCAGTGAACCGGCGATCTTGAAGGCGAGCTCCGAAGAATCGACGGCGTGGTACTTGCCGTCGTAGACGGTGGCCTTGAAGTTGACCATCGGGAATCCCGCCACGTACCCCCTCATCCGCGCTTCTTGGATCCCCTTTTCTACGGCCGGGATGTACTGCTTGGGGATTGATCCACCGAAGATTTCGTTCGCGAACTCGAACTCAGCGCCACCGTCCAGGGGCTCGAAGCGGACCCAGCAGTCGGCGAACTGCCCATGTCCGCCGGTTTGCTTCTTGTGTCGGCCGTGGGCCTCGGCGCTGGCGGTGATCGTCTCTCGGTACGGTACCTTCGGTGGGTGTACGTCCACTTCTACACCGAACTTTTTCTTCAACCGTGCGACCACGACCTCGATGTGGAGCTGGCCGGTGCCGGAGAGGATCAACTCGCTGGTGTTGGCATCGCGGTGGTATTGGAGAATCGGATCTTCCTCTACCAACCGCTGCAGGGCTTGACTGATCTTCTCCTCGTCACCTCGCGACTTGGGCTCGATGGCGAAACTGATGACCGGTTCAGGTGTAGAAATCGGGTCGTACACGATGGGGTGCGCTTTATCGCTCAGCGTATCCCCGGTGCGCGTTTCTTTCAGTTTCATGACGGCGCCGAGATCCCCGGCGGTGATCTCGGAGATCGACTCCGGGTTCTTGCCTTGAAGCAGCGACAAGGCACCGACCCGCTCCGTCAACTCCCTGCCGGCGTTCGAGTAGGCGGTGTCCGGTTTGAAGACGCCGCTCATAACGCGAAACAAGGTGATGCGTCCCGCGTAAGGGTCGGCAATGGTCTTGAAGACGAAGACCGAAGTTGGATCATCGGCTGAGGGATTGCGGGTAATCTCGTCTCCATTCGAGGGATCTTTTCCTTTCACTTCTCCGCGAGCCTCCGGGGACGGCGCGAGGTCCGTCACGTGATCCAACAGCGTTTGGACGCCAATGTTGTGAGTCGCCGACACCGCTAGCACCGGGAAGATCCGGCCCGCCAGAAGGCCGGCTTTTAACCCGTTCGTGAACTCGTCTTGAGTCAACTCGCCCGCCTCGAAGAATTTTTCCATGAGCGCATCGTCACCTTCCGCAATCATCTCGGTCAGCGCGTTGCGGGCGTCGTTCGCCGTGCCTTTCATGTCCTCGGGAATATCCTGCTCTTCGTATGAGCCTTTCTCGTCTCCGCTCGAGACGAGAGCCTTCATCCGAAGGAGATCGATGACGCCGCGAAAGTCCTTCTCTTCGCCCATTGGTAGTTGTATCGGAACCGCAGTACGCCCAAAAGATTGTTGTATCGAGCCGAGACTTCTTTCGAAGCTTGCTCGTTCTCGGTCCAGCCGATTGATTACCAGAACGCGGGGCAGACCGAACTCTTCGGCAAACTGCCAAACCTTCTCGGTTTGGACCTCAACCCCGGCCACCGCGCAGACGGTGACCACGGCGGTATCCGCGACGTGCAATGCGGCACGCGCCTCATTGATGAAGTTGCCATAACCCGGCGTGTCCAAGATATTGATTTTGGCCTTGTGCCACTCGCAGTGTGCCAGGCCGGTGGAGAGGCTGATCTGGCGTTCGATCTCGTCGGGGTCGAAGTCGGTAACGGTGTTACCCTCCTCGACTTTTCCCATACGGTTGACCGTACCGGAATCGAAGAGCATGGCAGAGGTTAGGGAGGTTTTTCCCGAGCCTCCATGGCCGACGATAGCAATATTCCTGATGTTGGCGGTTTCGTAGGTCTTCATCGCCCCTCCGTTTTACAATATCTCGGAAAAACCGGCCCGTCATACCAGGCTGCGGATCAACCTTGAGCTCCTTGGACCCGAATGGTTCGGGTCGCGGCCGGAGATTCCACGAGGCCGTCGGTCTCGAGGGACCCCTGGACGGGCGGCGATTATATCACCGGCGTGTTTTTTCGTGCAACGCCGTCGCGCGTCCCGGGACAAGCGCAGCGGCGAGAAGGTGTTAGCTGCGCCGCCGCGAGACCAGATTTGAGTGGGTTATAATCAACCGGACGAGATGGTTAACGGGGTCTCTGGTCTCAAAGGCAGGCGGACGCGATACGCTCTTGCGTTCGGAGAGCGATCTGTTTTCGCCGCCCGACTGGCATCGTGGGGGCGCGATTGGGTGGTGGTCGATACAGCAGAGCGCCCGTTTCCTGCCGATCTGGTTTCCACGTCCCCCGCCGAACCGAACGTCCAATCCGTGTCCGGCTTGGCCCGTATTACCGGCGAGGCCTTGGGCGAGGTGGAATGTCAGGGGGCGGGGTTGTCCCTCATCCTCTCGGATTTGGCGGTCCGTGCCTTCGCTCTACCCGTTGCGAAGCGCACCAAGCCGGTCCAGATGCTGGCGAATGTCGCCTCGCGGTTACCGTACGCGAGCCACGAGGCCGTCTTCGACACCTGGCGCGGTGGGTCCAGGTGGGTGCTCTTCGCCGCCGTCCGGGGAGCGGTACTCCGCCAATACGAGGGAGCGGTCGAGGCGGTCGGCTGCCGCGTCTCCTGGGTCGACGGTGCGAGTCTCATTAGAATTCCGGATTGGTCCCAGGAGGTGGGTGGCGAGCGGGAAAACGGCCGGGGAGGAGAAGAATCCTCGGCACGCATGCAAGTACACGTTCAACTCTATCCCGGCCACTACTCCCTTTCGGTTTTCCGTGGGGGAGAGTTGATCGACATCCGCGTGAAGCTAGTCGGCGGGGCGGAAAGCAACCGAATCATGGATGAACTGACCCGACTACCAGCAATGTCCGGAGGCGCAGAGTACGAACGGTTGACGATTCACGGCGTCGGTGCCGCCACTCTTTTCGAACAGCTCGGTGAACACAAACTGATGAAGGGGCGGGTGAGACTTGGCGAGGATGGACACCAGGCCCACCTTTCTTCACTCATGGCAACGCTGGTTCGCAGAGTGAACAAAACGTGAAAAACGGCATCAACCTCAGTTCGAGTCGGTCGTTCTTAGGCGAGATTCCGCCGAAGCTTTGGTGGTTCGTTCTCTTCGGGGTTCTTCTCGTTTCCGGTTTGCACGTGGCAATGATGTTGCGGCTTCGAAGCGCCAAGGAAGAATTTACGCATCGAATCCAAATGGGCCAGGATGGCCTCGAACGATCGGAGCGACAGCTCGAGACGGTGCGCACCTACCTCGACGCGCCGGCTGCCGCTGAGACCATCGGACAGCTCGTTGCACTGGATCGTGCGGGCCTACCGGTGACCATTGCACCCGCCGCGGTACTTTACGAAATCTCAAAGGTCTTGCCGGAAGAGGCACGCGTAATATCGGTTCGCCTCAGTGCTACCGCTTCCCAAGGAGAGCTGGAGTTGGACGCCGCGACCGCCAACCCGCATGCAGTCGTGTCCTTCCTGAGTGGACTTACCGAATCGCCATTAGTGCGGCGAGCGGAGGTGCTCGAAGAGACCCCTCGACCAGGGGGGGAGTTCTTCTATCGGATCGTGGCGGAGCTCGGTCCGACCGGGGGGGCGAGATGAAGTCCGCCTTACTGCTGACATTGTTGGGCATGAACGGGTTGGCCTTTGCGCTATTCACTACTCCTGCGAAGCGCGAGCTCGGCGAGCTCCAACGGCAGGCGGAAGATCTCGAGGAATCCCATACCCGTCGCTTGATAGAAGTGGAGCAATGGAAGGAGCTCCAAGAGTTGGTTCGCCTCACCGCGTCGCGGTTGGAGCCCACTCCGACTCAGAGCAAGGTCCAACTCTCGGTTCTCCAGGGTGCTCTTCTCGATGCGGAGCGAGGACTTACTATCCGGCGGGGATCAATGGACATACGCCTCGACAGCGAGGTTCCGGTCGGTTTTCGGGGATACCGAATCGATATGGAAACGAGGGGCGATTTCGCAAACATATACCAGTACCTGTTTCGCCTGTCACGACTGGGCGTTCCACTGAGGCTGTCGAAAATGCAACTGACCGAAGATCCTGCTTCGGCTTTACGTCTCATTGCGACGTGGTCGACGCTTTGGCCGGAATCGTAACGAGCATCCCGTGCGATTAGAAGAGGGTGGGCCATGAGGTGGTTGGCAGCAGGGGTCTTGTTTCTTGGTGCGGGTGCCCTATTTTGGTTGTCGCTCGGTCCCCCTGCTGTTCAGAAGACTCCTCTTGACGAGCGTGCAACCTCGTCTCTTCCGGAAGGGCTCTCACCCGAGAGTCTGGCGCGACTCGGGAACTGGCTTCGGGAGGAAAGCGCGGGCCAACAGGAGCCGCCCGAACGGGACATCTTCCGGGAGGTCGTCGAGCCCCCTCCGAGGTCCCAGCCCTCTGTCGTCGAGCCGGCGGTGACCGCGTTCGTGCCTCCTCACGCGGCGCCTCAACTAGCCGGCTTCGTATTACGTGACGAGGACAACGAGACTTCGCGGGTTTCGGCCGCTATCCGATTCGAGGGAAGAGTTTGGTTGGTCGGGGAGGGTGAGCTCGTCGGACCCTATCGAGTACAGCGGATCGTGCTGGAAGATGAAGAGGTCTTTTTAGTTGAAGAAGGGAGCGGTCAGGAGAGCCGCATCGGAATCGATTAAGGGATCAGAGCTGTAGATAACGGTTCGGGATCCCTGCGCGCCTACCTTTTTGAATCAAGTCGTCCTTGAGGGTCTTCTTCTGAGCTTCTAGCGCCTGATTCTTATCCCGCAGTTGCTGCTGTTCGCTTCTCAAAGCAGGGATGCTGGCCGGATTGCGCGGTGTCATGTCCGCTTGCGGTGCGGTGGGCAATCCCGTGCCGCCGGTCGAGACGAGCTCCTCTTGAATTGCCGTCAGCCGTTCGTTGTTTTTCTGTATTTCTTCGTCGATCTTCTTGACCTTTGTTTGATAGCCGGCCTTCATCGCTTCAAAAGTCTTTAACTTGTCTTCGATCGCCGCGTCCGCGGCGAGGTTTTCAGGAACGTCATCGTCAGCCGAGGCGTCGTCCCCACTGGTCGAGTCAGCACTGGTTTTTGAGGCCGGTTTCCGCGCTCCTCCTGCTGTGTTGTCCGGAGCCGAAGTTGTCGGAGCGCCGGGGTTGGCGATGGTCCCGGTGTTCTCTACCAGCTCCTTCTCTGTGATTACGTGAACTTGCTCTCCTTGCTCTTTGTTCTTCTTGCGCCTTTCCTTTTCCTCTTTCGCCAGCTCGGTGAGAGACTGGGCGACCATGAATGCTGGAACCGCGAGGGCGAGGGATAGACCGAACAGTATGCGCCACCTCATGGTTCTATTGTAGTTCTGAGGGACGAGGCCTTCAAGTGAGCCCCTTGGAGGGGCCGAGACAAAAAAGACGTAGACGTTCTCTGGCCAGACAGCCATTAACTCACTCTAAAGTAAGTACTTGCACTGGTTGAGTGCCGCCAGCCTAAGCCAACACTCGCGCTCGACCTCGTCGAATCGACTTCGCGCCTGGGAAATGATAAGTCCTGTTGCCCCGGTAGTTCCGTAAACATATGATGAACAGTCAATTTAGGAGGTCGCAGGATGGGTGTGATTGCAGACCGGATGGCCGCGCTCGGGACCGAGAACGCCTTCAAAGTGGGCGAGGACATTGCTCGCGCCGAGAAGCGTGGCATGGACGTGATTCGGTTCACGCTGGGGGAGCCAGATTTCGCCAGCCCGCCGCACGTCAATCAAGTGGGCATCGACAACATTCTGGCGGGGAATACGCACTACGTGGATCCGGCCGGGATCGCGCCGTTCCGCAAGGCGGTCGCCGATTACGTGTCCCGGACCCGTGGTCTCTCGATCGACCCGGAGCGGGTGGTCGGTCTGCCGGGGGCCAAGCCTGGGATCGGTTACTCCGTAACGACGTACGTCGACCCGGGCGACGAAGTGATCTACCCGAGCCCGGGGTTCCCGATCTACGAGTCATGGGCAACGTTCGTGGGCGCAAAACCAGTGCCGCTGCACCTCCGGCAGGAAAGCGACTTTGCCTTCACTCCCGAAGAGATCGATGCGCTCATTACGCCGAAGACCAAGCTGATTATTCTGTGCTCTCCGTCTAATCCAACCGGTGGAGTGCTCTCCCGCGAGGTTTTGGAGGGCGTCGCAGAAATCATTAAGAAAAAGGCGCGGCCCGACATTCGAGTCTACTCAGACGAAATCTACGAGCGGATCACGTACGACGGTTTCGAACACTACTCGATCGCCTCGGTTCCGGGAATGGAGGAGCGGACGGTGATCTCCAGCGGTCATTCCAAGAGTTTCGCTATGACGGGTTGGCGAATCGGATTCGTCGTTCTTCCAACCGTGGAGGAGGCGAGGCTCTTCAAGCAGCTCAACATCAATATCGTGAGTTGTGTGCCGCCGTTCGTTCAGGAAGCGGCTCGGGAGGCTTTCGAAAACCCTAAGACGGACGATGTCGTCGCCCACATGGTTGGTGAGTTCAAGAAGCGGCGGGACTACATGGTTCCAGCGCTCAACGATGTACCAGGCGTCAGCTGCCTCAAGCCGCTGGGTGCCTTTTACCTCTTTCCGAAAGTAGATGGACTCTGTGGTGACCTGGGTATCCACGAGTTCTATGGCAAAATGCCAGGCGCCGCACGTGCCATGACCAGCCCCGCCACCTTGTTGATGCGATTCCTCATCTATCATCATGGCGTAGCTATAGTGGATCGAAGAAGCTTCGGAGCCATCGGGAGTGAGGGTCAGCACTTCGTGCGATTTAGCATCGCGAGCGATGTGGAGACTCTGAGGCGGGGTATCGATCGCCTCGTCAAGGCGAGCAAGGACCGAGATGGGTTCGTCTCTTTCACCAAGGATCGAGAAGCGGTTGGAGTTGAGATATGAGAATCTTCATGACTCGCGCCATTCCTGATGCTGGTCTCGAGATCTTGAAAAGCGCCGCCGATGTTCACGTGGCCGAGGACGTCGCCAACCGGGTAGTTTCTAGGGAGAAGGTCATCGAGGGCGTGAAGGCCGCTGACGTACTCGTCTCTCTGCTCACCGAGGCCGTCGACCGTCCAGTCCTCGAGGCAGGCTCGGGTCTACTTGGCGTGGTCAATTACGCGGTGGGGTTCAACAACATCGACGTGGCGGTGGCGACCGAGCTCGGGCTGCCGGTCACGAACACACCGGGGGTGCTCACTGACACGACGGCGGACCTTGCTTGGACCCTCCTGATGGCGGTAGCGCGCAACATCGTTCCTGCCGACAACTACATGCGTGGCGGCCGTTTTCGTCTATGGGGTCCGAGCCTGTTTCTGGGTGCGGACATCAGCCGGGGCGGCGACGATCGCCCCCAGACACTGGGCATCGTAGGCTTCGGCCGCATCGGCCAGGCCGTCTACCGCCGTTCGCGGGGGTTCGAGATGCGCGTGCTCGCCTACGACCCGCCACTCAAGGACCTCATTGCGAAGACGGATGGTGTGGAGTACGCCGAGATGGATCGCCTCCTTGAAGAAAGCGACTTTGTAACCATTCACACGATTCTAGACGACAGCACCCGCCACCTCTTCAATGCCGAAACTTTCGAGAAGATGAAAGCCACCGCTTATCTCGTCAATACTGCGCGCGGTCCGATCATCGATGAAAAAGCTTTGGTGGAAGCGCTCCGTGAGAGGAAGATTGCGGGGGCGGGGTTGGATGTCTTCGAGGGCGAGCCGGAGATGGCCCACGGCTTGGCCGAGCTCGACAACGTCGTCGTCGTACCTCACATCGCGAGCGCCAGCCGCGATACTCGAAATCGGATGGCGACGATGTGCGCAGAAAACGCAGTGGCCCATCTCAAGCGGGAGAAGGCTCCCAATTGCATTAATCCGGAAGTCTACGAGACCGAGGCCTATCGGCGGCGGACCCAGAAGTAGTCGTCATTCCCACTCGGGATCGCGATTTTCTCGATAGGCCACCGCGGCCTCATCGAAGTCTGCCGAGGTCATCGCAACCTCCTGTAGCTTGATGTACTCCTCGTAAAAGTTCTTGAAATCCAAATCGAACGCTCGGTTGGTGGCCAATTTGGCCATTCGGCTTCCCTTGGAGCAAACCCCCAAGTATTTGCCGACATACTCCTCGAACTCCTTACGATAATTGTCTTGGCTCACCAGGTGATCGGCGAGCCCGATGCGGGCGGCCTCCTCGCCGCCGATGTTCTCGCCGGAAAGAATCATCCATCTTGCGCGCCCCATCCCCACGAAGCGGGGCAATCGCCAGGTTCCCAGGCCGGGAATCAGTGACTCTCGGATCGCCGGCAAGCCAATCTTCGCAAGAGGCGTCGAGATGCGGATATCGGCGGCCATGGCCAACTGTAGTCCGCCCCCCAGGCAGTAGCCGTGGATCAAGCAGAGGACGATCGGCTCCATCGTTTCGAATTTGCGAAGTGCCCCCTCCCAGTGGTCATGGTAGGTAATGTCGATCTTGCCAGCCGCAAGCTCTTTCAAATCGATTCCGGTGCAAAAGGCCCGCCCGGTGCCGACGATGGTGACGACTCGGATCGACGGATCGGCGGAAATTTCATCGGCCACCGCATTGAGGTCGAACGTCGCTTGGTTGTTCATGGCGTTCAAGAGTTGGGGGCGATTCAGCGTGACGCGCGCCACCTTCCCATCCTTTTCCCAACTCATCGTTTCCAGCTTTCCCATGTGACCTCCTCTAATCGGCCTCACTCAACATCGCCGAATCGCCTGGGGCCCCACCCCCAGGCGCTGCGCTTCGCCGGCAAGCGACTGCGCGCAAGCTGAAGGCTCTTGGGCGCTAGCCGCTTCGGCGCCTTCGCGGCTGCTGAGGCATTGAGGTCGAACGTCGCTTGGTTGTTCATGGCGTTCAAGAGTTGGGGGCGATTCAGCGTGACGCGCGCCACCTTCCCATCCTTTTCCCAACTCATCGTTTCCAGCTTTCCCATGTGACCTCCTTTAATCGGCCTCACTCAACATCGCCGAATCGCCTGAGGCCCCACCCCCAGGCGCTGCGCTTCGCCGCAAGCGACTGCGCGCAAGCTGAAGGCTCTTGGGCGCTAGCCGCTTCGGCGCCTTCGCGGCTGCTGAGGGCTCCCTTTCGTTGCGCCCCCGGTCTTGGCCCCATGGCGCGGGGCCCCTCGCCTTCGCTAGCTGCTGGCTCTCCGGGCGCTAGGAACTCACTTCTCTTCGATCGATCACACGAACCGCCTTCCCTTGGCTTCTCGGGATTTCGCGGGGGCCTACGACTCGAAGCTTAACGCGGATACCCAGGCTCTCTTGTACCGTTTCGAGCGCCAGCTCTCGGATCCTCGCCACCGCGGTCTCGCCGCCGCGGTGCACCTCTTCGGAGCTTTCCACCCAAACTTCCAAGTCATCGAGCCGGTCCCCGGTGCGGTCCACCACGATTTGATATTGAGGCGCGAGCCCGTCGATGTGGAGAAGCGCCTGTTCGATCTGGGATGGGAATACGTTGACGCCCCGGATGATGAGCATGTCGTCGGTGCGCCCGAGCAATTTACTCATCCGTGCAGTCGTCCGGCCACACGCGCAGGGCTCACGTGATAGTCGTACCCGGTCCCGGGTCCGATAGCGTATGAGGGGAAGGCCTTCCTTGGTGAGAGTCGTGAAAACGAGCTCGCCCTCGGATCCTTCGGGCAACTGCGCACCGCTTTCCGGATCGACGACCTCAGGAAGGAAGTGATCTTCGGCGATGTGAAGTCCGTCGTGCTCGCTGCACTCCACGGAGACGCCGGGTCCGATGATCTCGGAGAGCCCGTAGACGTCGAAGGCCTCCAGTCCCAAGCGGCGCTCGAGCTCCCGGCGAATCGCTTCCGACCAAGGCTCGGCTCCGAAAAAACCGGCACGAAGCTTCATGCGTCCCGGAAAATCGATTCCTTCTTCTCGGGCTGTTTCCGCGAGTACCAACGCGTAGGAGGGAGTGCAACAAAGGATGGTTGCGCCGAAATCCTCCATGAGCATGAACTGTCGCTTGGTGAAGCCGCCGGAGGCGGGAACCGTGGCCGCGCCGATGGTCTCGGCCCCGAGGCCGAATCCCAAACCTCCTGTAAATAGCCCGTAGCCGTAGGCGTTGTGGACCACGTCTGCCGCGGTGACATCGGCAGCCGCCAAGGAGCGAGCCATCACTTCCGACCAAGTTTCCATGTCACGCTCGGTGTAGCCGACGACAGTGGGCTTGCCGGTCGTTCCACTCGACGCGTGGAGACGAACCACGCGCTCGAGGGGTACGGCAAACATACCGAAGGGGTAACTGCGGCGCAGGTCTTGCTTGGTCGTGAACGGCAGCTTCTCCAAGTCCTCGAGGGAGCGGATACTGTCCGACTGGATGCCGCTCTCGTCGAAGTGCCGCCGATAGTGCGGTACGGCGGCACCGACACTCGCGACGAGCTCCTGAAGTCGTCCGACCTGCAGGGACTCCCGCTCCTGCCGGTCCATGGTCTCCATCGGACTGTTCCGTCTCGGAGGGTTCATCGATGAGCCGTTTGTTACAGCATCTCAGGGGCAAAGACAAGCGCCAGCTACACTTGGACGCCAAGCTGGTTTATTGTTACTCTGAGGGGAGAGGGAAGTCAGGTGGACCAAGGTCACATCATTCTCTACGACGGGGTGTGCGGTCTGTGTAGCCGCCTCAATCGGTTCGTGATCCGCCGCGATCGACAGGGGGTTTTCCGCTACGCGTCCTTGCAGAGCCGCTTCGCAGCCGAGGCCCTGTCAGCGTACGGGAAGGATCCACGAGACCTGGACACGCTCTATGTTCTCGCTCGACAAGGGACTTCGTCCGAGAGGCTTCTCATGAGATCGGAGGCGGTGCTCTTCATACTCGGGGAGCTGGGTGGTCCCTGGCGCCTCGCCCAGGTTCTCGGATATCTACCTGGCGGGTTACTCGATTTTGGCTATAACCTCGTCGCCCGGAATCGCTATCGCGTTTTTGGACGATACGAAGTCTGTCAAATCCCTAGTCCCGAAGACCGAGGCAAGTTCATCGAAGTCGATGAGGTCTCGCCGCGCGCGTCTTAATTGAAGTAAGCCAGCTTCGTTTGCCCTCACCCGCCGTCTGACCACTTTGTTTGCTTGGCACAACGCATTTTGACGGCCACAGTGGCCTGAGGGGAGAGGGAGTAAAGGACGAAGAGACCATCTGGCCCTCACCCGCCGACTGACCACTTTGTTCGCTGGCACAACGCATTTTGACGGCCACAGTGGCCTGAGGGAGAGGGAGTAAAGGATGAAGAGACCATCTGACCCTCACCCGCCGTCTGACCACTTTGTTCGTTGGCACAACGCATTTTGACGGCCACAGTAGCCTGAGGGAGAGGGAGTAAAGGATGAGGAAACCATCTTAAACCCTGTTTTGGCATGAGGTTGACAGGAGTGGCCAGCAACGCTATAGTCGTTTTCCTGCATTCCTCGAGGCACTCGAAGCCCTAGGACACCGCCAAATGTCAGCCCCCGAAAAAATCGGAAAATACGAGATCATAGGCGAGCTAGGAAGAGGAGCGATGGGCACGGTTTATAAGGCCCGCGACCCAGACCTCGGTCGGGAGGTGGCGATCAAGACGATGTCCGAGGAGCTTCTGGCCGAGAAGGAGATGAAGGATCGTTTTCTCCGTGAGGCTCAGTCCGCCGCCGCGATGCAGCATCCCAACATCGTGACCATTTTCGAGCTGGGCGTGCATGAAGGTAAGCACTTCATCGCCATGGAGCTACTCGGTGGACTGGATCTCGGAGAGATCGTCGACCACCAGAAGCTCACCCGACTCGAGGACAAGGTTAATTTAGTGACCCAGGTGTGCCGGGGTCTCGACTTCGCTCACAAGCGGGGCGTCATTCACCGGGACGTCAAGCCCGGAAACATTCAGGTCCTTCCCGATGGAACAGCCAAGATCCTAGATTTCGGCATCGCGCGGCTCGAGGGTGCTACCGGAGCGAAAACCAAGACCGGTCTGGTGATGGGCACACCTACCTACATGGCACCTGAGCAAATCAAGGGCGAGCCGGTCGATCATCGCGCCGACATGTGGGCGGTGGGAACGATCCTCTACGAGCTTCTGAGCGGGCACCGTCCCTTCGACACAGATACCATTCCTAGCCTGATCTATAAGATCGTCCATGCCTCACCACCATCCCTCGACGCCCGTGCGATAGGTCTTCCCGACGGCGTGGTGGAGGTCGTCGATCGCGCATTGACCAAAGATCCAGACGGTCGCTATCGCAATCTCGCGGAAATGGCGGATGCCCTTCAACAAGCTATGGGCGCACCGGCAGCCGAAGTAGGTTTGACCGATGAGGCGAGAGAGGGCAGCTATTCACGGAATCTCGGGCTTGCTCGAACACTTCGCGAACAGAGCCAAACCGGGCGGGCGCTCGAAGCGGCGCGGCGTGCGCAAGTCCTCGAGCCATCCCGCCCGGAGGTGTCGGACCTGATCGCACTGCTCGAGCGCGAGCTCCGTGAGCAAGCCGACGAGCCCACGTTGGCGCAACCGCCCCCGGCGAAGCGTCGCGTGCCGACCGACGCGAAGATCGATATCGAAAAGTGGATCGACGAGGCTCGCTTCGCCCTGACCGGTGGCAACCGCACCGAAGCGCTCCGCATCGTAGGCGATGTTCTAGCGATCGATCCGAAATTTCCGCCGGCCGTCGAGCTGCGCGAGATCTTGGACACACCCGCCGCACCGGGACGAGTGCGAACCGGACAACACCGGACGTTCACCGGCACCGAGGCACGGCTGAGGGCGGGAGCCCAGTTTCGCGAGCAAGTTACGTTCGGTGAGCCGGTTGAGATCCGCGCCGTCGCCATCTCGCCGATGGAGAACTTGGTTGCGGTAGGAGGGCTCGATGGCGCCATTCGCCTGTGGGACCCTGAGGTCCGCAACAAGTTGGCGACCCTACGAAGCGACATGCACAAGCGGACTGGCCACGAGGGCTTGGTTACGACGTTAGTCATGTCTGGCGACGGAGCGTTGCTTGCGTCCGGACACCTTGATGGGGCCATACACGTCTGGGGCCTCGACACGGGCGAAGAAATGAAGGTGAAGCTGGGGCACGATTCCGCTGTGGGCGCCTTGGCCTTCTCGCCGGACGGGAAGAGCTTGGCCTCCGGAGGACAAGATTCCGCACTCAAACTTTGGGAGCTCGAGGCCTTGCGTCTCGGCGAAGCTCGCCGTCGCATCCATCGGCAGCCCGCGGGTGTCACCTCCCTCGTCTACGCACGCGAAGGTGCGGTCATCGTCACCGGTCATACGAACCGGCTCATGCGCGTTCAGGATGCGGTCACCGGGAGACTTACTTCCACGCTCCGTGGTCACGAGGCAGGCGTTAGCTGTATGACCACTTCACCGGACGGGAATTTGATCGCCAGCGGAGGGCAGGATCGGACCGTCCGTATCTTCGATCTCGAACAGCGAGCCCAAGTGGCGCTGCTAGACGGGCACAAGAAGGCGATTTCCTCGATAGGCTTTTTTCCCGACGGTGAGCATTTGGCTACCGTCGCGATGGACAACTCGCTCATTCTCTGGGATCTGGAAAAGGGCACGCCCTCCGCAACCCTTTGGGGAACTCAAGAAGAGGCGTTCGCCAGCGTGGCGGTTCTAGGCCAGGGGCGCCAGATCGCCTGCGCCATGTCGGACGGTCGCATTCGCATCTGGGAAGTTAGCTAGCTCAAACTCCCTCAGGCTTCCGGCACGATCTCGGGAGGCAGTGCCCAGGTTACGCTCCAAGTGCCACCCTCCGCCCGCTCGAGCTTCACCAGGCCGGCCTGCCGAAAGCCCACCACTGGCATGCTTTCGTTTTGACAGAGAAGCGCCGCAGCCAACCGAGCGAGGAATGGCAGGTGGCCTACTACTAGCAGACCCTCGCTGCGAGATTGGACTTCTCGCCGGAGCGGGCTCACATCATCGTCGGGATCGAGGCCCTCCACCTCGCGCCGCGGGCACCCAGAGCGCTCTCGAACTCTTCGGCGGTTTGGATGGCACGCAAATGTGTGGAGTGGCGAACCTCCGCGACTCGTACACCAAGACGCACGGCGTGGGCGGCCGACCGTTTTGAAAAAGCTCGCCCCGTTTCGTTCAAAGGCCGCTGCGGATCTTCCTCTTTTGTCGCCGCGGCGCCGTGTTGCACGAGATAGAGTTCCATATCGCCTCCCTTCCCAATCATGATAACTCTAACGTCACAATTAGACGAACGAACTTCCCGAGTAGCCGTGAGTTTGCAGCTCTTACCAATTTCGTAAGTCGCTTACGCAACCGGTAAGCCGGGTCGTTCGGCCGGTGTTTTGGATAGCTCTATTGTCAATAATTTGTATCAGTTACGGTCCAACTGGAGGTCCCGGTCGGGCACAAAGCTTGCACTTCATGATTGGATGAGGAAATCAACTCGGACGACACGTTGGATCAGCTTTGCCACGACCATTTTCTTTCTGATGCCGGTTGCTATCGCCGGTGCTCAACCAGTAGTCGAATTCGAAGAGGAATTGGACTTCTCACGTCCTGAGGCGTGGGCGATGAAGTACTTTGGATCCATGAATCTGTTGACTGGATTCGGATCGCCGCGCCCCACTCGCTCGGGGACGATCGATGTGGGCCTCGAAATCGATTGGGTCCCATCTCTCAACGACGCGCAGCGGACGGTGGGATTCGAAGGAACCAAGCTGGAAGATCTGAACAAGACGTCGGTATTCATTCGGCCGTGGTTCGTATTCGGCCTGCCCAACGACTTCTCACTGACGTTGACCTACGTTCCGCCGGTGAACGCGTTCGGTGTGAAGCCACATTTGTTTGGTGCTGCTATCGGACGGCCCCTGTACCAAGGAGAGAGGTGGCGGCTCGGCCTCCGGGGATATGGGCAATTCGGGACTATCGAAGGCGATTTCACCTGTGACGAGGAGACAGTTGCGGCAGGTGTGGATCCGATCCGCAATCCGTTCGATTGCCGAGAGGTATCGGAAGACACGTACTCGCTCGGCTCCTTTGGTGTGGAGGTGAGCTCCGCGTTTCAGGTGGACGCCGCGGGCAAGTTGGAACCGTACCTCGGCGTTGCGTTCAACTACCTGGACGCCGATTTCCAGGTAAACGCCCGCTATTCGGGACTGATCGACCGGACGCTCCTGCTAGCCGAGGGTTTCACGGTGTCTTTCACAGGCGGCGTGAGCTATGCCATCACCGAACGATTCAGCATTAGCGGCGAAGTGTTTTATAGCCCCCTCGACGTCATTCGGCCACCCAGCACCGCGAGCCAAACCGACGGCTTGTTCAACATCCTCTCTTTGGTCACGTACCGCATCCGCTGAACGCAATCCGTGGATAGTAATCAGTGAACAGTGATCAGTAAAGTCGCCACTGATAGTTGATGACTGTTTACTTGGCAGCAAGCTAAGGTATGACTTTGTTGGAGGCCAGCCTCTCGATGTGAGAGAGGATCACATACCAGCGCCCTTTACGAAGCTGCAGAACGCTGGTCGACCGACCGTAGTCCCGAAAGGACTCGTCCTTTATCTTATAGCGTGATGTGAAACTCTCGACTACGATCGCAAGATCGCCGAGCAACTTGACGTCCTCCGTCTCCGCCTGAACTTCCTGTACCAATCCCTTTTGGGTGGAAAGGCGTAGGTACTCGAGGCAGCTTTCCTTGCCTTTGCGGACCCCGGGATCGCCGATCCCAAGTGAGATGGCGTCTTCCGAGAGGTGTTCCTTGTAGAGCTTCAAGCTGCCTCGCACATAGTCCTGGCGCATGGCTTCCAGAAGCCGAAGCACTTCCTGGCGGGATCTTTCGTCGGTGTCGGTGGACATCCCTACCTTCCGCGAGTGAGTGCGATGCTACGCCTTCTACCCTCCTTAAATCAAACGGCAAAAAGACTAAACAGGATCACGAGGACAAGAGTTGCTGCCAATCAAACGCCATAAATGCACGGCGTGAAAATGGCCCGGTGCTACATACCAAGGTGGCCAGACGCCCCTGTTATCCCGTCTAACATTTTGACGAAGGATGCGGCCGACCCGATGGTCCGCCGCTCGTGTCAGTGTCCGGTTCGATCGAGGTCGATCCGGCTCACCGCATCGCCCCATTCCGGGGGCGCCTCTATAGAGAATGCCGTCTGCGGGATGTCCCGGTTGAGGACTAGTGTTCCGGACTTCATGGTAATGCGCAAAGCGTATCGGTCTTCGGGCCGAACGATATAGGTCTCGCCGGGAAGCCCCAGCTCTGCGTTCGTTTGGGCCGGCTGGAAATCCGAGAAGGTGACGTCGCCCAGCAACAGTCCTTTCCGACTATAGGTCCTTAGTCCCACCAGCTCGAGGCCGCGGGTACGGTCGAACCAATATCGATAGCGTGGACTCCGCTCGCCCCGGCGAATGACCGTCAGGACGTAGTAGCTGCGTATCACCGTTTGTCCCTTTTTTGCACCTGGACTGTTGTCCTCTTCGAGGGGCCGATCTTCTTCCATCACTGCAATCGTGTTCGGGTCTTCTATGTCGATGGGCTCGAAGAGGAAGGCCGATGTGAAATGCTGAGGGCGGATGTTGGCCAGGGGGCCTGCCCTTTTTAGCTCAGGATCGGACTCCATTTTCGCCGTCTGCTCCGAGTAATCTCTGTTGTTGCTGCCTTCGATGAAGGCGCGGTGGTCCTCGGGGTAGATGAGAAGCTGAAATCGTCGGCCGTCCGAAGCCATCTCGGCCAGATTGACTCCAAGCACCGGAGCCTCGATCTGAAGTCTGATGCTCTCGGGCCGGGCCAGAATGATTCGGCCCTGCGCGGTGCGGAATCGCCGCAGCCGGCCGGCCTCTTCGCCCTCGTTGGTTTCGAATTGGAGGTCGACCTTGGCGGTGAGCGTTGCGACGTCTCGCCGCTGGTTCACTATTGCGACCAAATCTTGAAGTGTCGCGTCGCTAGTGGGGGCAATGAACGGAGGCACGTTGACCCCGCGAGAAACGCAGGACGGGAGGATTAGTACCGAGCAGATGAGTAGCCAGAGCTTCGTCCGCGGCATCAGCGGCGGACGGATGCTGGCTTCGGCGCCGGGTTCCAGCGAGGCGCGGTGAGTCGACGCTTGCCACTCGTGTCGAGTCTCACGTCTGGCTCGTCGACTTCCCGTCGGTCCCAAAGCTTGCAAGTCACTTGCTTGTGCTTCTGATCCAGCGCTTCACAGTAGTTCGTGAACTCGCATCGGCGAACTTCCTCGCCGCGCCCGAGAAGAACCTTTCGAAACCAGTCCGGATCGGCGAGCGTTTGGCGAGCCGCAGCAACGATATCCGCTTCGCCGCGTTCGAGAGCGGCTTCGGCCTGTTCGAAGTTGCCGATTCCCCCCGAGGTGACGATAGGGGTCTCCATGCCGGTGGCGTTGATGGCCTTCTTGATGGCGGCCGCGAGGGGAATGTTCCTGCCAAACGGTCCTCGCTCATCGGAATAGACGGTGGGCATGCATTCGTAGCCGCTTTGACCGGTGTAAGGGTATACCGCCCACCCTACGTCGGGGCGCTTGGCGTCTTCGAACTTGCCCCCCTTCGAAATAGAAAGATAGTCCATGCCGGCGCGAGCGAGCTCGACTGCGAAGTAGAGAGCGTCCTCGATGTGGTTGCCACCTTCGATCACGTCGTCTCCGAGCATGCGGCAGCCGACGAGATAGTCCTCTCCGACGCGGTCTCGAACCTCTCGGAACACCTCGAGGGGCAATCGCGCCCGGTTTTTGCGCGGACCACCATAGCCGTCTTGCCGTGTATTGAGCGCTGAAAGGAAGGATGCCATGGTGTAAGCGTGGGCGTAGTGAAGCTCCACGCCGTCGAACCCAGCCTTTTGAGCCCTTGCCGCAGCGTCCGCAAAAAGTCCGGGAAGAAACTTCGGCAAGTCGCGGATGTGTTCGAGGTGCACGTCGGTCACGCGTTCCCTCGCCCCGAATCGGAGGTCTTCGAGCTCCCGCTCATCTAAGACGAAATCCTGTTCCTCGTCGGTGGCGTCCAACAGTCTCTGACGGACTTCGGGTTCCGACGCGTCACGCCATTCTTCGCCCCCCGTGAGCTGTGCCAACTTCTGGCGATGGCGGTCGGTGAGCTTCAGAAAACGGTTGAAGTACTTGTCTGCGGATGGGCGCCGCCTGATGGAGAGAAAGTCGATGGTCTGGATGAGGAGACGGGTTTGACCGTGACTGGCTCGGCGAACCGTTTCGACCAGCTCTCGCAAGCCTTCCAGAAACCGATCGTGGCCGATACGAAGAAGCGGTCCGCTCGGTATGTCTCGAATGCCGGTGGCCTCGACCACAATGACCCCCGGTCTTCCTTCGGCAAACCTCGCGTACCATTCAATGACTTCCTCGGTGACGAAACCGTCCTCGGTGGCTCGCCAGGGCACCATGGCGGGAACCCACGTACGTTGCTCGGCCAGCACGGTCTTTCCCAGCCGGATGGGGCTGAACCACAAGGAAGATCGTGTCTGCTCCGCGGTCGGCCAAGAGACCTCGGGAAGCCGATGGCGAATTCGCTCTGGGGGGGTCCACATCTATTGAGTAAGGTACCACGCTCGTCCTCCCTGTACACCGGCGTCCTCCCGTACCCCGATAGCAGCACCCGCCGCCTGGCTAGCCCGAATACTGGCAATTGTGTATTTAGCGGCCAGCACGAAATGACGCCTAGTGGGCGGCCAGCAGGATCTAGAGAGCCGCCTTGCGAGCCCCGATGGCCAGATGCCCCGCTATCAAACGCGGCAAGGACGCCGATGCTGGGCAACGCGGTGTTTTTGCGGCCAGCAGTCTTGAAGAGGGGCGCCTGGCCACTTTGCCCATAGGCACCTTCCCTGGTTTGGCGCCAAGAGAACGATTTGAAAGGTGCCAGGCCAGGCCGGGCTGCGCTTCCCCTTCCTCGGGCTTCTGCTATGATGACGGGCGTTGTGAGTGCCGAGCAGGCAGTTCTGGAGGCGAATCACTGCTTCTACCAGGCTCTGACCGCGCTGGACGCGGCGGCGATGGAGCAGATCTGGCTGCACGAGCCCTGGGTCCGATGCGTCCACCCCGGTTGGGAGATGCTGAGCAGCTGGGATGACGTACAGGAGAGCTGGAGGCAGATCTTCAGCAATACTTTGAGCCAACGCGTAAAGGCGGGCGACGTCAAGTTACGGCTCTTCGGTGAGCTCGCGTGGGCACTTTGTCTGGAGCGGATCATCAGTCGACCCGAATCGGGAAATCTCATCTCTTTGGCGCAAGGAACCAACCTCTTTGTGCATACATCCTCGGGGTGGCGGATGGTCCTTCACCATGCATCGGTGGTGCCGGTTGAAATGCCCCCCGACGCAACCACCGCGGTCCACTGATTCCAGTGTCCATGGCTGAACACCATCTCGTGATCGGCGGGAACGCTGCCGGAATGACCGCGGCCTCCCGAGCCAAGCGACTCTGTCCT
Organism: Candidatus Marinacidobacterales bacterium; assembly: GCA_965219415.1. Taxonomy (GTDB): domain Bacteria; phylum Acidobacteriota; class Vicinamibacteria; order Marinacidobacterales; family DATDRI01; genus CBDCNP01. The sequence continues at coordinate 1,640,179 of CBDCNP010000002.1, read as the reverse complement.
TCGCTCTCCATCACGGTTCTCGAAGCGAGCCGCTATATCTCGTATAGCATTTGCGGCCTACCTTACTGGTTGGGGGGGCGCATCTCGCGCTTCGGCGATCTTCTTTATTTTTCTCCAGAACGCCTACAAAACGATCGTGGGATATCCGCTCGGATCGAGACCCGCGTGATGGAGATCCTTCCTTCGAGGCGCTCGGTGGTCGTCGAAGACCTGGCGAACCACAAGAAGGAGACCCTCAAGTACGACAAACTGCTGATAGCTACTGGATACAAAACGACCCGTCCCGAGATCCAAGGCCTCGATGCCTCCGGGGTCTTCACTGTCAGCCGTATCGAGCACGGTGAGGCCATCGGCCAGTGGCTCGATTCGGGGCGAGTGAAGCAAGTTGTTTTGATCGGAGGGGGATACGTCGGCTTGGAGATGGCGGAGGCCTTCCGTGAGCGTGGGGTTCGTGTCACGCTGGTAGAGAAGTCGCCAGCCGTGTTCCCAGCCATCGATCCCGACATGGCTTCACCGCTGGAATCGGAGCTCCAGGCGAAAGGCGTCCGGGTCATGACGCGTCGCTCGGTAGGGCGGATCCTATCCCGCCCCGATGGCTCGGTAGAAGGCGTGGAATTGGTCGGAAGTGGACACCGGCTGCCTGCAGATCTCGTGCTCGCAGATGTCGGCGTGGCGCCTCGGGTAGACGTCATAGCTGGTTCAGGTATCCAGCTCGGAGCAAGTGGCGCGATCGCGGTCTCAGAGCGGATGGAGACGAATGTCTCGGCCGTCTACGCGGCGGGCAACTGTGCAGAGTCGGTGAATCTAGTCACCGGTAGGCCAAGCTTCGACCCTCTCGGAACGGTAGCCGCCAAGCAGGGTCGGGTGGCGGGCGAGAACATGGCCGGCAGGGTGTCGTATTTCCGTGGGGCGGTGGGCACCACCGCGGTGAAGGTTTTCGGGCTTGTCGCCGCACGAACCGGCCTGACGACCGAGCAGGCGAAGCGAGAGGGGTATCGAGTCGTAGAGGCACGGGTGGAAGGCCGTTTTCAGGCCTCCTATTTCGGAGCCGAACCCTCGGTGGTCAAGGTTCTTGCCGATCCGGTAACTCGCCGACTCTTGGGTGCTCAAATCGTTGGCAGCGACATGGCTTCGGTGCGAATCGATGTCGTAGCGACCGCGCTCGCCACAAAAATGACCGTGGATGACGCCGCTCAGCTGGACCTTGCGTACACACCGCCGGTTGGAACCCTCTGGAACCCGCTACTGGTTGCGATGAACTTGCTGCTGCGACGTCTAGACGAGCGCTAGGTGCGAGAATTTCCGCACTCCGCTTTTCGAGTGCAGTTTCTACTGGGGGTCAGAGCCCCGTGTCGCTCCTCAACGGGGTCGCATGCCGGGCGTCAAAATGGCCCGGTGCTTTACGTCAACGTGGCCAGACACCGGTCTGGAAGCGCGAGGTGAGTAGAACTTAGCGGATGCCCTGAGACCGAGCAAGAGCCGGCTGCTCTCCCGGAAACTCTCGAACCTCCTCGTCCAGCGGCAGCGTGTGTCGGTTGACTGGGGAGGACAGCACGACGGTCGCCTTCGTGCGCAGCGTGCCGGGTAAGTCTTTGATTCTTTGTAGGAGCAACTCTAGGGTTCGCGGGTTCTTCGTAATGACCCGAGCCATGTAGGTTTCTTCCCCTGCAACACTGTAACACGCCTGAACCTCGGTCATCCCAGCGAGTCTTCCTTCATATTCACGCGAAGGGACGCTACCGCTTGTGGTGATGCTGACGAAGGCGCTGATGTCGTATCCCAGGGTCGAAGGATTGACCGAGGCGGAGTAACCCTCGATGATTCCGGTGCGTTCGAGCTTCTTGACTCTATCGTGAACGGTAGGTGCCGTTAGGCCAACCTGCGCGGCCAACTCGGCGAACGTACTTCGTCCTTTGGAGAGGAGCGCTTTGAGAATCTGTTTATCGATAAAGTCAATAGGCGGGCTCATAGAATCCACAACCGAAAAGAGGAGGCGATCCTAGCCGCTCCAAGTGCAGGAAGTCAACCCCGGAATCAAAAAAAATCCGGTCGGTCGAAAAGGCGATCAGGAGTGCTCGAAGGGTGAGGCAGTTGCAACTATCGGGCCACAAAGTCCGACCCGGTGTGCGACCTGATGACCGAAGAGCCGGCCGATATTCGGAAGGGTGGGGATAGGCTGCTTGGATTTAGCGCTATGCCGTCACGTGACTGTGCTTCTTGAGCATCCTCTTGTATCTTTTGATTCTCATTCTCAGGTCGGCGAGCGTTTCGTTATTGCGATCGGCAAGTGCCTGCTTACGCTTGGCCTGAAGTTCCTTGAGGCGGCCCTTGATCGTGGGTTTGTCAATCCCCTCGACCTCGACGTGCGGTCGTTCGATTTCGAGTTTCTGGCATAAGGCGTCGATGAGCTGCGGCTTGTTCATGCCGGAGACGCCTTTCAAGTCTTCGAACTTCGCTGCTTCCGCACGAAGTTTGACGACGGTCATCTTTTCTAGGTCTTTGAACTCCATCTAGCCTCCATTAATTAATGCTCGCTCGCGCCCCGTTCATCCAATAGTGCGATGGGGCCCCACCCCCACCCCCACCGCTAGCCGCTCCGCGCGTTCGCGCTCCGCGGCAGCTGAAGGCTCCTCGCTCGCGGCCAGAAAGCCGGCCGGGCGGCCCTGAGTGCCGCCAAAGGACCAATCGCACGTAACAAATGCCACAATTGGGGCCCGGCCTGCAAGTCCCACGCGGAGCATGGACTTGACCCGCTTTCGTGGACACCTAATCCTTTGGGAGACAGGAGTCCACGATGTCAAAGCAGGGAAACAGATACGCGGCCGAATTCCGGCGCCAAATGGTAGAGCTGGTGCGAGCTGGCCGCGGCTCCGAAGAGCTGGCGCGAGAGTTTGAGCCCTCGGGCCAGACGATCCGGAACTGGGTGAACCAGGCGGATCTCGACGAGGGTCGCAGGCAGGACGGTCTGACGAGTGAGGAGCGTGCGGAGCTCCGCCGCCTGCGACGGGAGAACCGTCAACTACGGTTGGAGCGGGAGATCCTCTCAAAAGCCGCGGCCTGGTTCGCTCGGGAGACCGAGTCGGTACCACCGAAGCCTTCCGATTCGTGAGGGCGAACCAGGATTCACTACCGGTTGCCACGATGTGCCGACTGCTGGACGTCTCCGCCAGCGGCTACTATGCGTGGCTTGAGCGTGCCCCGTCGGCCCGCGCGGTGTCGGATGCGGAGTTGCTTGAGAAGATCCGGGCGATTCACACCGCGTCGCGGAGCACGTACGGCGCGCCGAGGATCCTCCACGAGCTACGAGAGACACACGAGCTCCACGTCTCACGCAAGCGTGTAGCGCGGCTAATGCGCGAGGCTGGCATTCAAGGTGTTCACCGGCGCAAGAGGGCGCACACTACGATTCGCTGTGACGACGCCCGTCCCGCCCCCGATCTCGTCGACAGGAATTTCGAGGTGGACCGGCCCGACCGCCTGTGGGTCGCCGATATCACCTACGTGCCCACGTGGTCGGGCTTCTTGTTCCTCGCCGTCGTGCTGGACGCCTTCAGCCGACGCATCGTCGGATGGGCAATGGCTACCCACCTGCGGACGTCGCTCGTCTTGAGCGCCCTCGACATGGCGCTGTTCCAACGCAAGCCCGGCGACGTCATCCATCACTCGGACCAGGGCACGCAGTACACGTCACTAGCGTTCGGCCAGCGATGCCGGGAGGCCGGGGTGCGACCGTCGATGGGTTCGGTCGGGGACTGTTACGACAATGCGATGTGCGAGAGCTTCTTCGCGACGCTCGAGTGCGAGCTGATCGAGCGCCGGTCGTTTCGCTACCACGCTGAGGCGCGCATGGCGACCTTCGATTTCATCGAAGGCTGGTACAACCCGCGACGACGACACTCCGCCATCGACTATTGCTCGCCTATCCAATTCGAAAGGAGGTACTATCGCGACGCTTGATCCCTAACTCTTAACCTGTCCACGAAAGCGGGGTCACTTCAGCATGTACTATTGGCTGGCGATAGACGCTCAGTTGCGGAGGCGATCGATGAATTTTCTCCTTTCTTTCATGCTTTTCCTGGCAGCCTTGATGACTCCGGCGGCATCGAGCGCGGCGGAGGCCGGCAAAGCGACCATCTTGGTGGCCTATTACTCCGAAACGGGGAATACCGAGTCGCTGGCTAAGACGATCGTGGAGGGGATCTCCTCGGTTCCGAATACCGAGCCGGTTCTGCGGAGTGTGTCTGAGGTAAAGGACGAGGACATTCGGAACGCGGACGGTATTCTCGTAGGAACGCCTGTCCAGTGGGGAGGACTCAGCGCGCGCGCCAAGGACTTCGTGGATCGTGTGGGTCGCGTCCTGGGTGAGGGTGAGGGACAACACGGAGAGGGGCGGACCGCGGGCGCGTTCTGCACCGGGGGAGCCGTGGCGTCGGGGAAAGAGCTCGCTAGAATCGCCATCCTTTCCGCCTTCATGAACATGCGCTTTGTCGCGGTCGGAGGGCTCCAGGCCGACGGGTTCGGCAACCTCGGCGCGGAAGCCACTACCGGGCCCGCCGATCCGGGTCTATCGGAAAAAGAGTTGGAGGAGGCGCGCCTCGCTGGCGAACGTTTCGCTCGGATTACACGGGACGTTCGGAGAGCACGGCTCGCTGGCCCCTAGCTCAAGACTAGACTGGCGACGCCGGCGAGGACCGCTGCGAGTGGAAGTGTCAGGAGCTAGGACGACACGACTTGCCGGATAACCCCAACGTTGGCTTGCTCGGTGATTAGGCCGATTCCGAAAAAAGATCCGCAAGACACGTGAGTCGTGGAAACGGGTAGTCCGCTCGCGCTGGCTGTGAGCACGAGGCAAGACGTGACGAGGTTGGCGACGAAGCCTTGAGCGTGATTCATCCGCGTAATTCGATGAGCGACTGTCTCTCCTACTTTCCGCGCTTGGAGGAGACCTCCTACCGCCATGACCGTGGCGACCAGCAAGAGGTTCGTTCGTACGCTTAGGGCCTCGAGCACAAACATCAGCCCTACGATCTTCGGTGCGTCGTTCAACCCTCGCGCAAAACTCACCGCGCCCGCGCTGAGAAAGTGTCCTGCGTCTAGTAGAGGAGGAGGGTCGCCAAGAATACCGTGAGAGCGGCTCCGAGTGCCACCGCAGCGAGGAACTCGGGCGTTCCCGCGACCGATTCCGGGACCAAACCTTTCGCGGAAAAAATTCTTACGAGCTTCTCGGCGAGCAACACCGAGCAGAGCGACCCCGCAAACGTAGTAAGCGTGGCCCACGCGAGAGCACCTCGGTACCCGACGGTGCCGCTTCCATAGAGGGTCGCGACTCCCTTGAAGTTGTCGTTGGCGCCGTTGGCATAGGCCACAAACAGCGCCCCGGCGATGAGTAGGGCAGCTAGAATCACTGGTGCGTCGCTCTGCGGATGAGAGGCGCTAAGCTTGCGGGCTCAACAGCAGTCTCCATCCGGCCCACAGTAGGGCGCGTCGGTCGTTTCGGTAACGTTGTACTCCGTCCCCTTGGTCTCCTTCGGATGTCGTACCGTGTCTTTCCGGCAATTGAACGGAGTCGCTTCCGATAAGGGAGTGTCTTCGTATGGCTCTACCGGCTCGATCGCGCCCCGGTAGGGTTCAGAGCTATAGACGCGATAGGTCTTGTCACAGACTGCCATGCGCTGGCCTCGGAACAGAGTGTGGCCGTCGTCGTCGGTCACGCTGCGCCAGGGCCCCTTATAAATGACCGCCTGGTGGCGTTCGAGGCATGGTCCCTCTCTCCCCTTGTAGGCCTCGACGGTTACCGCGCGGAACTCGATGCCCTCTATCGTCTGCCATGGCTTGTCGTCGCGCTTCAATACTTGGATGCCGTAAAATCCCGCCTCTTCAAAGGCGGTCAGGAAGCCATCCTCGCGAAAGGCACCAGAAAGACAGCCACTCCAAAGCTCCGCATCGACTTGAAGGTGAGCCGGCACGTCCTCATCGCTCACAATGTCCGAGATCACGACCCGACCGCCTTTCCTGAGGACGCGATGCATCTCTCGAAAGAGCTCGGTCTTGTCCTGGGGCCGGACTAGGTTCAGCACGCAGTTGCTTACCAGGACGTCGACCGACGCCGTGGGGACCATCGGGTGGTTTCGCCGTTGGTCGTCCTTCCAGCTCTCTAGCGCTTCTAGCTCCGTTGCGGTGGTAACTGGATGCTCGGCCAAGTATTGCTCGAGCTTTCCATAGTCGAGGGCAAGGTCCTGAATCTTGCCTTTGTGAAAGGCGACGTTGTGGTAGCCGAGCCGATCGCCGATCTCCTGACGGTAGCGTCGAGCCAGGTCGAGCATCTCATCGTTCGTGTCGACGCCGATGACCTTACCCTCCCTTTCGACGACTTGGGCGGCGATGTAGCAAATCTTGCCCCCACCGCTTCCTAGATCGAGGACCGTCTCGCCCGGCTGGAGGTGCTTGGAGGGGTCGCCGCACCCGTAGTCCCGCTCCAAAATCTCATTCGGGAGAACGTCGAGGAAGCGTTCTTCGCATTCGACGGGACAGCAAAGTGCGTCTTCCTTCGCGGAAGCCGCCTTCGAGTAGCGGTCTTTGACAGCGTGCTCAACATTCGAATCGCTTGACATGAAAATTCGCTCCTACATGTTCATTGAACAGTTATCAGTGACTGATTACTAGCCATGGCTCCTAGAACTTGCCTCGTTTACGTTCCTTTGAAGGCAAAATCTCCAGGCACGTCGTCCACCATCCGGTGAGAACGGTGTCGATGAACTCCTGGGGCAGTCCCTCGCTAGCCATTTCCTGGGCGAGACTTCGGTGGTCGTATTCGAGGGGGACGAACTCGACGGTCAACCCTTTCCGGCCCTTCCGCGCATCCAGGATGGTGTACCAGACATGCGTGTTGCCATCGTTCTCCGGGCGTCCGATCACTCCCACATTGACGAAGTGTCGGTCTCCTGGAACCTCACGTTTCCAGTGAATGCCGGTATGGGTCGTGAGCACGACGTCGGCCTGGTGCTCCTGGAGCAAACGGTCTAAGAAGTGAGTGGGCGTCGTCGACTCCCACAGAAACTCGTTCATCTTACGGGGCGAACCGTGGCTCATCAGCAGTCGATGGCTTCCCAGTTGAATGCGAATGGACCCCGGTAGCTCGCGCATCCATGCTTTCCAACGGTCGGACGTGTTGGCGAACGTGTAGTCATAAGAGAGCTTTGCGAAGTGGTTGTCTCTGGGATCGACGTAGCCGCATTGACAGTCGGCAAGCCCTGCGCCGATCGAATTGTCGTAATTGCCCTGCATCACCTGGACACCCGCATCCATCAGAATCGGAAAAACCTTGTCCGGGCTGGGGCCGAAGGCGCCGAGGTCGCCCTGACAGAAGATCGCGTCCACTCCTCGCCGTTGCGCGTCGTTCACCGCGGCCTCGAGCGCAAGGTGGTTGCTGTAGACGCCACCGATGGCCGCGATCCGTTCGTAGCGCTCAAGAGACATCTCGGCCTCCCGAGCTCAGATTGCTGCAGATAGCGCCCCCCACGTAACAGGTGTAGCAGGCACCGTGCTTGAGAGGATAAGGTTCGGCCGATTCGGCCAGGGTAGCTCCCATCTTCGCCTCTGGCGAATCGATGAGGATCGGACAGACGTACACGCCCCGATCGGTGGCGATACGACTGTGGGAGCAGATGAGTTGTGAGGTGTCGAAACCCGACATCATGTCTGATGTCACCCGCTCCGTATCGGTGTAAGAGCGCGACCTATTTTCTTCGGCACCGATACGCAGAGGCGGAATGATTTTGATCCGGGGACGGGAATAGCCTTCCATCCTCAGTACTTCGACGAAACGCTGAAAGACTTCGTCGTCTCGACCATCTTCCCAGGTTTGGGCCACGGTGATGATGGGGAGGAACCCATGCGCCAGTAGGAGTCGAACGCCATCCATGGCCTTGCGAAACGTTCCTACCCCTCGGATGGGGTCGTTCATCTCCGGGGAGTACCCATCGATGCTGACGCGAAACTCGAGCGAATAGGGCGATCGCGCCTCGGCGGCGGCGAGACGCTCCGCGTGCTGGGGCTTTATCACCGTGGCATTCGTCAGGACGGTGGCTGGGCCGATCGAAAGGGTGGCCTCTAGGACCTCGACCATATTGGGATGAATGAAGGGCTCTCCGCCGGTGAAGTAGTACTCCTTGACCCCCAACGCCTTCGATTCCTCGAGGAGGCGCTTCATGGCTTCGAGGTCCATGAGCTCGAACGCGTGGTTGGTTGGACTGCAAGAGATGAAGCAATGGGCGCAGGTGAGATTGCAGAGTGTTCCAGAGACTTGGAACCACAGGTCGTCGAGCGCACTCAAGGCGACACGCGGCGGAGCTTCGGCAGTATGGGTGGTCATGATGCGTACTGATCCACGGCGGTCGTTTTTTCGATGGAGCTGAAGACCTCTCGAACTTGCTCGAGCCCGATCCGAATCAAGAAGTTCGAGTTCTTGCCATAGCTCTTCGAGCCGAGGACAAAGAAATTCGGTTCCGGGTTCGTCAAGACATCGGCCCCGTGGGACTCATTGGCGAGGCAATCTGCCGAGCTCGATCCTAGAAGAGCGGCCGAAAGCTTCATCGGTCCCATCGACGCATAACACTCATGCATCTGGAGCTCCCGATAGATTCGATTGTCCGGGTGGTAGCCCACATAGGCCAGGATGCGATCCACTGTGACCGTCTCTCGGCGATCGGTCTCGATCGCGCGGAGCTCGACGGCAAATGATCCTGCCTGGCGCGTCACACGCTCGACGAGAGTTGCAGGACGGTACGCGACCCGAGGAGCCCCGCCTCTGGCGAGCTCGTTTGCCTTCTTGGAAAGCCGGTCTCTTTCCGGAAGTGGATCGTTGGGGAAAACAGACAGGGGATTCTGCTCGGCGCTTTGGGCTATCCAGGTGACCGATGTGTCTGGTAGTTGGGTGAGTGCCTCGAGCGCCGTGGCGGCGGAGTGTCCGCTGCCGATGAGAAGCACGCGTCGCCCCGAGTACTGCTCGCGTTTCTCGCCGAGGAGGTCCTGCAACGTGTAGGCGATCTGTCCGCCGAGCTCTAGTTCGCCCAAAGCCGGGATGTTACCGTTGCCCATCCAGTTGTGATTGCCATAGGTTCCGGAACAATCGATCAGGACGTCTGCCTCGGCGATTTCTTCGCCCTGTTCCCGCTCGAGCAGAATGCGAAAGGGATGACGCTCCCGAGGACCACCGATCAAATCTTTCTTGCCGATACCGTCTCTCCCGACGTACAGCACTTCGACTTCCTCTCGAATGCACTTTCTCAGCGCGTCGGTGTCGGCCAGGGGCCGGAGATATCTCTCCACGTGCTGCCTTCCCGTCAAATACTCCCCCGGTGCGGGTAGGGGCCGGCCGGCGCCCCGAAGGGTCTTCGCTCCGAGTTCGGAATGGTTGAGCTCCCAGGATGAAAAGAGGGTCACATGACCCCATCGATTCATGTTCTCGCCGATGGTTCCCCGTTCGTACACCTGAACGCGATGGCCCAGGGACAGGCCGTGAAGGGCGGCTTCGAGGCCGACGGGACCCGCACCGATGATCGCAATTCGTTTTCCAGACATAAAATCCTCCCCGCGCAGGGCGGGCGTTATCCGAGATTGGAGAAATTGGCGTGAGGCTAAGTTGTGGAAGGCGGAGCGCGGAGGGGGAGCCACCCGGCAAGGAAAATCTTCCGCCAGTGGCCTTCGGTCGTTCTTTGGCAGGTCGGTTCGGGGAGCAGGAGATTTATGATCCGCCGGGCGAGCCGGGCGAGCCATCCGAGTCGTGCGCGTGTTAGGAAGCGAGTTAGCCCGCGTCGGTCGTCGATGTCCTCGAGCGCGGGAAGTGTTTCGACCACAAAATGACTTTCGACCAGCCGCGCTTGGGTGAGGTGCGCAACACGCGACGACCCCCAGGGCATGGCTGCAAAGGCTTCGGGGCAAGGTGTCGTGAGTCCGAGCAAGGCGTATCCACCGTCCTTGGCCGGACCGAGCACCGCCGCCCGAGGTCCTGACGAGGCTAGGGCGTCGAACGCGTCCTCCAGATAGCGGCGCGAGATCTCCGGAGAATCGTTGCCAATGACCACCACGCGTCGGTAGCCGAGCGAAAAGGCATCGTCGACCGCCAGTCGTAGCGAGTCTCCGAAGCTCCGGCCCCTTTGTGGGAGGTAATGCCGCCGCGAATCTCTAAAAGGCTTCGGGGTGGCGATGAGGAGATCTACATCGTGGAGCCCGCTACAAACGTTCTCCAGGTGCTCGAAAAGGACCGCGAACACATCGGCGGCACGCTCAGGCCTTCCTAGGCCGAGCGGCTTCCGGCGGCCCTCCGCTTCGGGTGAGAGCGTAAACAAGATGAGGGCGGATTCCGATGCCATCGTTCGCAATCTACAAGGCCAGCCTGTTCCGGCCTATGAAAAGCCTCACACCGGCTTCAGAAAGACCGGCTCCAGCCATTCTTAACACTGCGCGGTGAGGGGGTCAAAGAGCGCGCTCCCAAACCAGGCGGTGCCAGTTGGAGGGGGGGCGGGGGCTCCACCAGGCCTTTGGAAAATAGCGCGTCCCGGAATATGCTGTGGTGTCCGCGTGCGCTGAAACTTCCGCCTATGCGTCGCTTCGGCGAGACTCGACGAAGCCCGAAGGGCGAAGTCGGTCGGCGAGAACTGTTCGAAGAAACATAGATGCCGCCCATCACTAATCGTGAGTTCCTCGATTTCGCCATGGATGCCGCCTGGCAGGCCGGTCAGTTCACCCTCGCGCACTTTCAAACCGGGGTCGACGTTGAATGGAAAGAGGATGAGTCCCCGGTGACGGCCGCCGATCAGGGGGCGGAGAGGCTGCTCCGAGAGCTCATTGCTCACCGTTTCCCGGATCACGCTGTGTTGGGCGAGGAGTTCGGTGAGGCGGATAAGGACTCGTCGCATCGCTGGATCATCGACCCCATCGACGGCACCCAGTCGTTCATCCGAGGGGTTCCTCTCTATGGAGTGTTGATAGGGCTCGAGGTTGCCGGCGAGGTAGTCGTCGGAGTGGCTCACTTCCCAGGGCTGCAAGAAACGGTCTCCGCCGCCAAGGGCGAGGGGTGCCGGTGGAACGGCCGGCTCGCAAGGGTATCTCGCGTATCGCGCATCGAAGAGGCATTGGTTGCTCATACCGAAGTAGCGACCCTCGAAGACGAGCGTACCCGGGCCTTTTGGGATCGTATCAAGGCGGCGTCACGCCTCCAACGCGGTTGGAGTGACTGTTATGGCCATTGTTTGGTCGCGACCGGGCGAGCCGAGGTGATGCTCGACCCGCTCATGAAACCTTGGGACTGTGCTGCCCTGGTGCCCATCCTCGAAGAAGCGGGCGGCACCTTTACCGACTGGGACGGCAAGGCGAGCATATATGGTGGCGACGCCATCAGCACCAATGGCTTGCTCTTCGATGAAGTGAAGAAGATGCTGGAGCAGACGTCTGTCTCTTCGGTGTAACCCTCCTTCAGCCCTTTAGATCTCGATGAAAATCTCGAAATGGTTCTGGACTTTACTAGCGCTGGGCTTGATCGGAGCATTGCTCTTCCTCTTTGGCTTTGGCGAGGAAGTGGCTAGGAGGCGCGCCCGCGCCCGATATCCCCACGTTGTTCTGATCACGATCGATACGCTCCACGTCCTCGAGACGGGGGTTTACAATCCAGAAAACCAATCGACACCGAATCTCGTCGACTTCGCGCACCAAGGGGTCGTTTTTCAGCACGCCTACACTCCGGTGCCGATTACTCTGCCTTCTCACACCGACTTGATGACCGGTATGTCGCCCTTCAAGCACAGTGTCATGGCCAACGGAGACGCCGTCCCTCGAGGGCTCACGACGCTAGCGGAAGTATTCAAGGATGCCGGCTATCGTACCGGGGCGTTCGTTTCTCTGGGTGTCTTGATGAAAGCGTTCCAGCTCGATCAGGGCTTCGATTCGTATTTCGATCCGTTTGGCAAACGGCAGGGTAGGTGGTACCGCCGAGCCGACGAATTGTTCGAGCCGGTCAGCGAGTGGGTCAAGCAAAATTACCAAGATCCTTTTTTCATGTGGGTTCACTTTTCGGATCCACACGAGCCCTACCTAGTCAAAGACGCCCCGCCCGATACGCAACTGACCCTGGACGGCAAGTTGGTTGGCCAATGGACACTTGCGAACCATGCTCACGTCTCAGAAACGGTTACCCTGTCACCCGGACGCCATGTCTTGACGTGGACTTCGCTGCGCGCGCCGCGGCCCGATGACCTTCGCAAGACCGGTATCAAGATGAATCTGTTCGGCCAAAACGACTTGACCGAGTTGACCGACGCGACGCTGCCACAGTCGAGCGATGACATTGCGCTCGACCCTTCCTGGAGCCTCGAGCTCGAGAATCGCGAGAGCGATACGGTCGAATTGGAACTCGGTTTTCGCGGGAGATTGATGCGCCCGCCGCCGTCCGAAGTGATGGAGGCGTATCCAAAAGAGGTTGCGTGGACGGACAAGTACGTTGGCGAGTTGCGCGAGCTATTGGAGTCTCTCGGAATCGGGGACCGTACCCTCTGGGTGATCGTCTCCGATCATGGGGAGGGACTATACCGTCGCGGGTATCTAGGGCACTCGGCCTACGTGTTCGAGGATCAACTTCGAATACTCTGGCAGATGCGCGGTCCGGGTGTCCCTCCAGGTAAGGTCGTGGACAACACCAGGGCCATGATGGTGGACGTTGGACCTACGCTTCTCGATCTGATCGGACTACCGATTCCCAAGGGAGTGGAGGGGCATTCTCTGGTCGAGTGCTGGGGGACCGGCCGGTGCCCCGAGCGTCGAGAGTGGTGGGCCTATGGGCTCAAACACGGGAGCAACCGCTTGGCGGCCGCGGCGGGCTACAAATGGCCGTACAAGTGGACGTGGAAGCGTGAAGCAGGGAAATCCGCCTTCGACATCCGCAGCGATCCCTGGGAAGAGAAGGATCTCCTCGGACCGCCTCCCCATCCGCGAGAGCTGGTCGATCTCTCTCGGGAATTCAAGAATTGGAGACCCAAACTCGCCTTCCGCCTCACCCACCGGCAGCGAGTGGCTGGGCACCCGGAGCAGCTCGAGATGCTCAAGGCGCTGGGCTACGTCGGCACCGGCGCGGATCAGTAGAACCTCACCGCCGCCGGGCTAGCTCCAGATTGGCAACAACGTATTTTGGCGGCCCGCGGGAACTGAGTGCCCGCCTGGCTAGCTCCGGTCAAAGCCACCACGTCATTTGGCGGCCCGCAGCGACTCCGCATCGGCTCAGGACTGCACGCGGGCTGAGGGCTCTTTTACCCGCCGAGAAGGGTTTTTTCCTACAGTCACCGTGTTTCTGCTTCCCCGCGAGCCTGCTTCTCAAGCGACAAGCCTTATGGATGGAGTGGCTTAGGGGTTCGCCCCGGCGGGCGGTGTTCATCGCCCCGGGGGCCGTTGTCGGCATCATTCTTGTATTCCCATCTGGGGGGAGAAGCGTACGTTGTTGCTGACGACATCGGTCATCCTGATCGCATTGGCTCTGAGCATCGGTCTGTTCTACATCGTTACCCGCTACATGAGCCTCCGCACCGAGTTCGAGTGAGTTAGCTCGGAAGCAGATGCCCTCACGCGGCAAAAAAAAGAGCTTCTCCAGGGATTGGAGAGACAGGAATTCCTCGACCGTTTCGTGCGCGAGCTCCCGCTGCTCACCGAGCAGCTTCACTCTCGGGTCAAAGCGCGCCGAATCCCCGGTATTTTGCTACAGGTCGTAATCCGAACCTTGGAGCCGCGGCAGGCGGTGGTCTTGTTGCGGCGCCGCAGCGCAGAATCCGAGCCCGAGAGAGCCGGCCGTCTCACCGTGGCGGCGGTGCATCCTACGACCTCTTCCATCAAGCCCGGGTCTCAGATCAACATCGGCGAAGGGGACCTCGGTTTCGTTGCCGAGGCCCAGCTCACGATGAGTCGTGAGGATTTCGAACGAGAAACGTCTCTCAGCCGACAAAAGATCGACGGAAAAACCATGCCCGGTTTCAAACCCGACCTGGCGGCACCCATGGTCTTCGACGAGAAGACTGTCGGCGTGATCGCAATCTCCGGTTCGCCGTATCAGGGGAGCGTTACCAAGAAGGCGATGTGGCTGATCGCGCAGATCGGAGCGGTCGCCATGCATAACGTCACCGCCTACCGCCAGATGAAAATCACCGCCGATATGGATGGCCTCACTCGTATCTACAACAAACGCCACTTAGTCGGAGCGCTCGGCGAAAGGATCTACCAGGCACAGAAACAATTGACCAACCTTTCCGTTTTCTTATTCGACATAGACCATTTCAAGAACTACAACGACGTCAATGGTCATGTCGCCGCCGGCGACAAACTCTTGAAAGAGTTGGCGGGCTTGGTGAAAGACAACGTAAGGGAAGAGAGCATCTTCGGTCGTTTCGGCGGCGAGGAGTTCTTGGTCATTCTGCCGGGCTCCTCCAATACGGAGGCGCTCCGTGTTGCGGAGAAGCTTCGCACGCTAATCGCGCAGCACGACTTCTCCTTTGCGGCGAAGCAACCTCTTGGTGTCCTGAGTATTAGCGGGGGCGTGGCTACTTATCCCGGCGACGCCCTGGATAGCACCAGCCTCCTCAAAGCCGCGGACGAAGCTCTCTACGCCGCCAAGCATCAGGGAAGGAACCGGGTCCTCCCGCCTCAGAACAATACATTTGTGAGAGCCGTCCGCCGAGTGGTCAGTTCCCGGTGCCCAAGGATCTCCGACCTGCGACGCCTCCCCAATCCCAGTCGGCGGTGATGGCCACCGAGCCTCCGAGTCTGGCGCCGCCGCAGAACGTTCGCTTCGACAGGACAATCATCAGCACCCGCATTCCGATCCCTGACGAAGAGCCTTAAAATCAATTAGTCGCCCGGGGCCCCACCCCCAGGCGTTCGCGCTCCGTCGGCAGGCGACCGCGCGCGGGCTGAGGGCTCTCCTAGCTCGTCTAGCAACGCCTTCTTCGTCGCCTCGTCGCACCAGGCCGAGCGAATACCGTTTGCGATGAGCTTCTTGACGTCTTCCAGCTCGAAGCCGAAAGTCTCCATCAGTTCCGTGAACTCTGTCTCCAGGCTGGTCTCGAACATCTTGGGGTCGTCCGAGTTGATGGAGACCAACAGTCCTTTCTCGAAGTATTGCTGGATGGGATGGCTCTTTAGATTCTGCACGACACCGGTTCGGACGTTGGAGATGGGGCAGACCTCGAGCGGAATCTGTCGCTCGTTGAGGTGCTCGACCAGCTTGGCATCCTCGATGGCACGGGTGCCGTGTCCGATTCGCTCCACCCGGAGCGTTTCGATCGCCCCCCAGATGCTTTCGGGCCCCGCCGCTTCCCCGGCATGTGCGGTGGTGTGGAAGCCGAGCTCCCTTGCCCGTTCGTAGACGTCGCGATATGGCTCTGGCGGGAATCGTTGCTCCGAGCCTCCGATTCCGATCCCGATGACGCCTAACTCTTGCACCTCGCCGACTTCCTCGAGACATCTTGCTCCGATCTCTGGACCGAAATCGCGGTTGAGATCCGCTATGAGCTTCACCGTGACCCGATCGGCGTGCTCGTCGAGCCCCTTCCTGAGCGCCTCGGTGATCCGTTGCGGCTTCAGCCCATGCTCCGCGAAGTCGCCCGGCGTGTAGAAGGCTTCGACGTAGCGAATTCTTTGCTCCACCAAGTCGGCTGCGATACGGTCGGCGAAGAAAGTAAAATCGTCGTACTCGCGCAGAAAGCCGTTTTTCCATATCCAGGTTTCGATGAATTGCGAGAAATCCTTGTATTGGAATCTCGCTTGGAGGCCGGACACCTCCTTCACTTCGGAGGCCTTGCCATATTTCTTGATCAGCTCCCAAAGGCAATCGTGTGGGATGGCTCCTTCAAGATGTAGATGGATCTCGACCTTAGGTAGCTTCCGCAGAGTTTCCGTACTCACCGGTCGCTTCCTTGGAGGCTCTCGAGGATGCGTGTTCGGAACTCTCGCACCTTGGCCATGACTTCGTCGACATCGACGGTCGTCACCTTCCTGTCTCGCACCACGAAGTTCCCTCCGACCAATACGGTTCCTACGTGACCTCCTTTGATGACGTAAACGAGGTGGGAGTAAACATCGTAGAGTGGCGTCAGCCCCGGCACCCTGGCATCGATGAGCACGAGGTCGGCCAGCTTGCCGGCTTCGATCGAACCGATGGACTCCTCGAGGCCCAGAGCCTTTGCTCCTCCCAGCGTGGCTAGCTCGAAGACTTTTTCCGCCGGCATCACCGTCGGATCCTCCCTGATGAGCTTGTGAAGCTTCGCGGCGGTATCCATCTCCTCGAACATGTCGAGGTTGTTGTTGCTGGCCGGCCCATCCGTCCCGAGACCCACCGTCACACCGGCCGCGATGAGATCGGGAACGCGGGCCAACCCCGATGCCGTCTTCATGTTGCTCTCGGGGTTGTGGGAGGTGGCCGCGCCGCTTCGAGCGATGCGTTGGATGTCTTCATCGGACAACCAGATCGAATGATGCAATACCACGCCAGGGGAAAGAATCCCCGCGTCATCGAGGACGGCGATGGTTTCCTTTCCCAGCCTTTCTTTGACGGTGTCATTCTCAGTAGGGGGTTCCACCGCGTGGATCTGAAAAGGGACTTCATAGCGTTGGGCGAGCCGATAGGCATTTTTGACGACTTCGAGCGAAGTCGTGTAAAGAGCGTGCGGCGCAACCGACGGCGTGACCCTTGGGTGGTCTTTGTACTCTTTTATGAATTTCTCTGTGCTTGTTAGCGTCTCTTCTGGTGTCGCGTAATCCGGGACCGGAAAGCCGATGATAGTCTGCCCGAGTACGCCTCGCAGCCCCGCCTCGTCGGTCGCGCGGGCCACCTCCTCTTCGAAATAGTACTGGTCGGTGAAGGTGGTGGTTCCGCTCAACGCCATCTCGATGCAGCCGAGAAGACTGCCCCAGTAGACGAACTCCGGCGAGACGTTTTGCCCCTCGGCGGGGAAGATGTATCCCTCGAGCCATTCCATGAGAATGAGATCGTCGGCGATGCCCCGTAGCAGGCTCATGGCAATGTGACCGTGCGTGTTGACCAGACCCGGAATCACGAGGTGCCCGGTGGCGTCTACGGTCTCGCGTGCCGCGGGAACCGGTTCCCCGGCCTCGAGCACCGCTTCAATCGTCGCCCCACGAACGACGACCGCGCCACCTTCGAGGATTCGTCTCCCCGGATCCATGGTGACCACGGTCCCTCCCCGAATAACGATGTCCACGATGTCGGCCCCGTCCGCTGGGGTGTCCGCGGGTGGGGTTTGGCAAGTAGACAGCAGCAATAGGCACCAAATACCAATTAGAGTTCTTCTCATTCACCTTCCTCACTTTGACGCATGCGCACGGTCCGCAGTCGGTTGATGGCAGTCGCGATTTCGTGCTTCCGGGGTCGAGCGAAGTTGCCGGGATGATGCCCGGGGCGGCGAAAGGGATCGAGGATGTCCAACCCCTCCTTATCGAAGATGCGGCCCACATTTTCCAACACTTCACGGAGCGTACGGTCGGCGTCCATAAACTTCTCCGCCGCAAGGTGAATGACGTGTCCGATGGCTCGGGTTTGGCTCGAATCCACGAGCTGCTCGGCGGCGCGTAGATCGATCCGCTCCCGTCCGAACAAAATAAGGTCTACCTGTTTGATGTCTATTTTGACCTCGCGCCGTCCACGAGAAGGATCGAAGCTTCGCGCCACCGGGATGCGGTCTATGTGGCGGGGTAGAGGGTTAACCGCCTCGATAGCACGTTGGGTCGGTTGGGCTTTAGCGATTTGCTTTGCTTCCTCGGTCACCTCGTGCGGTAGAAAGTCTTTCATCAGCACGACGTTGTGCGCGGACTCGAAGTAGTCCCCCGAGCCTCCCATGACGAGAACGGTGGAGACACCGAGCGTGTCGTGGAGCTCGCGCACCCGATCCAGAAAGGGCGTGATCGGCTCGTGCTCTTTGTTCACCAGTGCCTGCATACGAGAATCCCGGACCATGAAGTTGGTGGCCGATGTGTCTTCATCCAGCAGCAGGGTGGTGGCGCCGACTTCGAGCGCTTCCATGATGTTAGCGGCTTGTGACGTGCTTCCGCTGGCGTCGTCCGTGGAGAAAGCTTCGGTGCTCCGTCCGAAAGGAAGATTAGTAATGAAGGAGCTGATGTTGACCTTTTCCACGCGCCTTCCGTCCTCGGCTCGGATCTTGACCGCATCGCGGTCGGTAACGACGTACTCCCGACCGTCTCCGGGAATGTGCGGGTAGACACCTCGCTCCAGCGCTTTGAGCAGTGTGGACTTGCCGTGGTAGCCGCCGCCCACGATGAGCGTGACACCCGGCGGGATCCCCATTCCGGAGATGGATCGCGTGGGACCGTCTTCCCGGTGGACCGTGTGGGGTACGTCGATGCTCACTCGCAGGGGAGCCGGCGCACGAAACGGGACCGCCTCCTTCGTACCGAGGGGTCGGTCGCTGGCGCCGCTCTCGCGGGGAAGACTCGCCCCGTCCCCCACGAAAGCGATGAGGCCGAGCTTCCCGAGTTCTAGGCGGATGTGCTCCTGATTCTCGACGCAATCGACGAACTCCCGACCCTCGTCTTGCGAGACATTCTTCCAGAGCAAGGAGCGCTCGAGCACTTTGGGCAGCTCACGACACAGGATGGTCTCCGCCTGGCGCCCGAGTATGCTGCGTCCGTCCGCTGGGAGGCCGACTTCGATACGTGCCTCGACCCAGTCTTTTGTCACGCGAAGGGCGGTGCGCTCGAGGACTTCTTGTCCTCCTACGTCGATGGTGACGGTGCCGCTCTTGCCGCTCCCTCGCCGCCCTTTCACCTCGCGCCGGATGGCACGATGCACCTCTCGGCAGAGAAAATCTTGAAGGGCCAGCCGGCGGGCCGGATTATCGAAGAGAGCCGGCGGGACTTGAGACCGTCGCTGCGGCACCCGGAGCCGGACCTTACTCGGGGTGGCGAAGGGGTCGCCCTGTACGTGGTCGATGTGTAACGTCCATCCCTCGTTCTGGCCCTCGCCCTGGCCGTCGTACGTTCCCGCGATCTCCTTATATGCCTTGTAGCCGCGTCCATCGATTCGATCGAGGAGCAGGTGAAGATCGTTCATGTTCGGCATAGATCTGCCGGACAGTTTACTGGAATTCGATGGCGCCGGCCTCCTCTGCGTTCGTCAGGTATTGCTCGACCTTGGTGAGGGACGTCTCTCCATAATAGAAGGCGCCAGCCGATTGGGCTTGGGCGCTCACCGCTAGGAAGATATCGAGGACGCTTCGCTGCCCGTCCACGAAGTTCAAGACTTTCTCTCGCATGAACGGATGAAGCCCCGGTACCGGCTTGGTCTGACTCGAGGCCTTCAGGTACTCACCGATGGTTCCTATCTTGCGAGGCGTCTTCTGGTTCAGTTGCTTCTCTTGGGGAGTCAGTTCCAGTGACGGCGGCGATCCCCCCCCGGAGGCGGCGCGATAGACACCGTCGAGAAGCGTGGTCCACTCGCTCTGTCTTTGACCGAGCGAGTCGGCCGTGGTCTGGATCAGTCGGCTCGCCGAACTGCCGGCAGGCGCGAAGACGGAGACCGAGCGCAAGGCGGTCTGCTCTCGTTCCACCGCTTGCGCGATGAGCTTCCGAGCGCTTCGATAGGACGCCGCCATGTCTTCCGCGTTCGACGCTTGCGACGTTTGGACGAGGCGGCTCGCCGTGCCCACGTCCCGTCCGATCCTTCCGAGCGCCCTTCCGTAAACCTCCGACGTCAGCGAGGGAACCTCCGTTTCGCCCGCATCGGCGATATACAGTGCCGACGCAGCGACGAGGAGTGCGTTCCGCTTCATTTGGATCGAGTCCACGTTCCACATGTCATCGGCAGAGGAGTGAATGAACGGATCCGGCCAATTGGTGAGTGTGACACCGGGAATACCGATGATGGAATTCATAAACGCGATGTGATCGGTCATGCCGTGGTAGGGCACGACCATCGCGTTGTAACGATCCCGTGTCCCGAGCGGTGCCAGAACCGGCCGCGAATAACGTGTCCCCCTGGCAAAGTTGCCGGCTGCTCGCACCGCCAGAAACGCGGTGTTGCCCCGAATCAAGGACTGCGCGATCGACTCCACCACGTCGCTCAGATAACTCGGCATGGAGTTGGGAGTTCGGGTGATCATTTGGACACGGTTTCCATACGATTGGTTGGCCCCCACCATGTCCTGGTTGATGTTGACCAACATCTGTTCGCGCTCTTCGGGGTGCTCCTCGAAGTATCGATACTCGCTCGAAATTTCCGTCGCCCACCAAAAGCAAATGTCGCGGCGCGGGCGAGGGAGGCGTCCTTCATCGATCGCCAGTGTCATCACACGAGCGATCTCCAGAAGGTTCACGCAACCGCTACCATCGTCGTTGGCTGAAGGTTTCTCCTCTTGGAGGTGCGCAGTCAAAACGATGTCTTGATCATGGATTTCGCTCCCGGAAATGACGTACTCGATCATTTCCATCCATGGCTCGGGATCGACCCTGGATTCCACCCGCGCTCTCAGGACGACTTTTTGTGGCTCGGCGACGGCTAAGTTGAATACGTCTCCCGAAAAACCACCACTTATCAGTTTTTGTAACCAGATCCCCGTGCGGGGTGAGATCATGAACGCGAACGTCGGTTCCTGCTCGCCGCCCCCGAAGCCTCCCATGAGCCCGATGGAAACTTGGTCCGCTCCTTCGATAATTGGGTGGACGCGGCTCGACCATGACGAAATGACTCCTAAGGCGCCACGTTTCAAAACGGGCTCCGCCATGACCATCGGCGTCACGCCCGTCGCGAGAACGAGCTTGCCCTCGACTTCCTTCCCCTCGTAATCCGAGTCCGTCGTGCCCGCGCCCACGTCCACCAGCTCGGCGGTGACGTCGGCCGGACGCGAATGGTCGGCGAGTGCCGTCGCCACTTCCCAGTTATCGGCCAGCTTGAACTCTTCCGGCTCCACCATCTAGAGCTCGGAGTGTCCGGGGCTCCAGGCCGCCTGGTGACTTTCCTGGCGGATGAGCTCGATGCCCTCGAGCCCGTATTCCTTGGCTTTCTCGATGATGAACTGTGCGGCGTCGTGGAACCCCTGGGAGCCTCCCGGCCGGTGGTATCGCGTCACGACCTTCAGGTTGTCCTTGGCGATCTCTCCCGAGAGCTCGTTGTTGAGCAGCCGGAACGTCTTTTCGTCGACGAGAACGTCGACTCTTGAGCGGCAACCGGAGTGCCCAGCAAGAAGCCGACACAGGTAAGTACGGGAACAGTAGGCAAGAGTAGTCTCATGAATTCTCCTAGGAAAGGCTCCAGGATAGGAGTACGTGATTCTTGAAGGAAAGGTTTGAAACGAAAGAGTCAGTCAGGTAAGGTCCTCACCGCGCGTTGGGCCCAGCTAGTTTTAACTCGGAGTCCTCGGCCTCCGCGACACGGCGCCCTTCTTCCACGTCCACTCGGCTCAGGAAAAACATGCCGCTGGCAAAGAATACGATGAGGGAGAGGATCCCCAGCCGGCTTCCACCGGTGAGCTGGCTGACGACCGCGAACACGAAGGGCCCGATGATGTTCCCGAACTTTCCACTGATACTGTAGAAGCCGAAGAACTCGGACGATTTTCCCCGCGGCACCATCGCCGCATAAAGGGAGCGGCTCAAGGCCTGGCTTCCCCCCTGCACCATGGCCACGGCACAAGCGAGCGCCCAAAAGTGCGTTGCGGTGGTCAGGAAATAGCCCAAGATGGAGATGCCGGTGTAAACGACGAGCGCGATATAGAGACCATTCTTGGCTCCGATGCGAGCCGCCAACGCACCGTAGGCAAAAGTGAAGGGAATACCCATGAACTGCACGAGGAGCAGCGCCCCGATCAAATGCGTCCGCCCGATCCCGATCTCGGAACCGTAGATCGTTGCCATCTTGATGATGGTCATGATGCCGTCGTTGTAAAGCCAAAACGCGATGAGAAAGGTGAAGATCTGCCGATGTTTTCGAATCTCCTTGAAGGTTTCTATGACACGGCTGAAACCGACTTGGAAGGGGTTCATCTCGAGGAGCTCGCCCTGCTCCAGTCGACGCGGCGGCTCGGAGACGGTGCGGAGAAGCGGGATGGCGAAGATGGCCCACCAGAGTCCCACACTGGCGAAGGCGTACTTAGAGGCCTGGGTTGCATCCGTCATGCTGAATTTGTCAGGCCAGGTGATCCACGCGAGCTGAAAGGCGAGGAGTAGTCCGCCACCGACGTAGCCGATGGCGTAGCCCGCCGTCGATACGCGATCGACTTCGTTTGGCTTAGCGACATGCGGCAAGAGAGACTCGTAAAACACGTTGCCGGCGGCGAAACCGATGTTGCCGACGATGAAGACGGCCGAAGCGAAGAGCCATTGTCCTTCGCCGGTGAAGGAAAGAAGGAACGACCCCAGAACTCCAATGCCGGCAAACACGGCGAGAAACTTCTTCTTTGCACCCAGGTAGTCGGCCGTCGCGCCCAGAACCGGCGAGATGAGGGCGATGATGACGAGCGCCACCGTCTGCGTATAACCCCAGTAGACGGTGCGAAGGTTCTCCGGAAGCGAGCTGGCGGCATATCCATGGTAGAAGATGGGCAGCACCGCCGCCATGATGGTGGTCGCGAAGGCCGAGTTGGCCCAGTCATACATCGCCCAAGCTCTGAGCTCTCGACGGTGGAGACCAAGGGCTTCGAGCCAGGTGAGTCGCTGGGCCGCGGGGGGCACGATGCGGCTTATGCTACCAGATCCCGGTGCCTTGGGCGTCTGTTATAATCGCCGCCCAACCGGAGGTGGCGATGACGCGGGACGGGCGAAGAAGATTTCTCGGCGTGCTCGGTTCGAGCACGTTGGGTATGTACTTCTGGGGTGCGAAGGGTCTTCCGCCTGCAAATGTGGTCCTGGCTCAAGAGGCCGCCCCTCTCCAAGGCAAAGTCGGACTCACCGTTCTGAGCGACCGCCCGATTACCGCCGAGACGCCGGTGACCTTCCTCGACGATGAGGTGACCCCTAACTCACGCCATTTCGTACGCAACAACGGTCGCATTCCCGAGCGTGCCAGTACCGGCGATCTTTCTGATTGGACCCTCACTATCGACGGCGAGGTCGAAACGCCGCTCACGCTAGGCCTCGATGAGTTGAAGCAGCGCTTCGAGAATCGCCAAGCGTCGCTGGTCATCGAATGCGCGGGTAACGGCCGCGCCGGATACAACCCGCCTGCCTCGGGCAATCAGTGGACGCTCGGTGCGGTCGGGTGTGCGAACTACACCGGGGCGCGCCTCAAAGATGTCCTACAAGAGGCGGGTCTGAAGGGGACCGCGGTTTTCGTCGCTTACTACGGCGAAGACCCTCACTTGAGCGGCGACACCGAAAGGGTACCTATCTCTCGGGGCGTTCCGATCGAAAAAGCGCTCGACGAGAACACGCTCTTGGTATGGGAGATGAACGGCGTACCTTTGCCGCCCGAGCACGGGTTCCCTCTACGTCTGGTGGCGCCGGGCTGGCCGGGCTCCACATCCGGGAAATGGCTTCGCCGGCTTTGGGTCCGAGACCGGGAGCACGACGGCCCCAAGATGACCGGGCACTCCTACCGCGTGCCCAAGTATCCGGTCGCGCCTGGTACCGGAGTTCCAGAAGAAGACATGAAGGTAATCGAAGCCATGCCGGTGAAGTCCATCATTACCCGGCCGAAGACGGGAGTAGAGCTTCGACTCGGCGAGGCGCTTGCTTTACGAGGGCACGCCTGGTGTGGGGACGGACCGGTCAAGGAAATGCACGTGAGCTTCGACTTCGCGACCACGTGGACCCGCGCCTCGCTCGCCGAACCCAGTAATCCGTTCGCTTGGCAACGGTGGGAGGCGACCCTGGAATTTCCCACGCCTGGCTATTACGAAGTCTGGGCCCGCGCGACCGACCACCGAGGCCGACAGCAGCCTATGGTGGTCCCGGGTTGGAATCCACGAGGCTATCTAAATAACGCCATGCAGCGGATCTCGGTGCGGGTGTCCTGACTAGATGGTGCAAAAAGTCCTCGTCGTCGCGGTCGCGATAATTCTGCTCGTCGTCGGAATCGTCGCCTTACTCGGGCCTCTTTCTGCTCAGCCTGCCCAGCCTACTCAGCCAGCCCAGGATGCAGACGAGGATCTCCTGCACGGTCTGAAGCCCGGCGAAGGTCGGCAGCTGACTCTGACGTACTGCGTGCTCTGCCACTCGCCGTCGCTCGTCGTCTCTTACCGCACGACTCGCGAAGGCTGGGACGAGGTCATTACCCGGATGGAGAAGGAAGAAGGCCTTTGGTTTTTTTCCATCGAAGATCGGACGTCGCTACTCGATTACCTCGAAACGACACAGGGTCCGATGGACTCGGAGGAACTGGCCAGGGTAACGCCCTGGGCCGAGCCTCTCTATAGGCCCAACCCCATCTGGTGAATCGCTCAGCCTTCGACTTTCCCCTCTAGAGATTCGATCGCTTTGCGAATCGCGTCTGGGATCTCGGCCTTATTTCCCTTCTGGTAGTCGTAGCACACGACTAGGCCTTCTCCTTCCGCCGCTACTTTGCCTAATTTGTGGCTTACCAGCCGGTAGTACGTGACGAAGCGATCGGTCTCTAAGTCGTCAACCCGGACGCCGACGGAGATCTTATCTGGAAAAACGAGCGGTTTTCGGAAGTCGCAGCGTGTGGAAGCCAAGATCGGACCGACGCCGGTGCGATGCTTTTCTTCCAGGAAGCCGATTTGTTCAAGATAGACCATGCGTGCACTCTCGAAGTACCGGAAGTAGACGATGTTGTTGACGTGGCCCATCGAGTCCATCTCACCCCAGGCCACATCAATCTCGATGACCACCGGGAACTTCGTCAAGAGCCGGCCGATCTCTTCCATGAGTTCTATCCTCCCGATACCGCCAATGCACCAAATTGTGAGTGCTTCATACACCACGCACCGTGTATAAAGCTATATATTACATACACTTAAGATGCAAGATCGACCGCTGCTTCTCGACGAGTTTGACGAATCGCCGAGTGGAGGCGATAACGACTCGTCCCCAACCTAGAAGGCTCCAGTTCCTTAATAATCCTAATTTTCTCGGAAGACGGCATCGTTATATCGAGGTCCGGTTCGGCTCTCGAAACGAGGCACGAGGCAATTGGTATCTCGGGAAGATAACGCCTCTATCCTGATACCGGAGGTTCTGGATGGCAGCTCGGAGAAAAGCGGAGAGCAAGGTCTTCAGCCTGGCGGAAAGAAGGCTTCTCGGGGAGAGCACCCAAACCAGAAATCAGAGAGCTCGGAAGCCGAAGAAACGGACATCGCGTTCCAGCAAGCCGCAAAGAAAGTACGGCTGGCAGTCGGTCGCGCTTGTTTGTCTTTCGCTTCTCCTATTGACGACGAGTGTCTTGGCCTTGTACGCGTTTCACTGGGTTGCGACACTAAGTGAAGAGACCGATGGAATGATGGCCAATGTGGAATCGAGAATGCAGAAGCTCGACTCCGCGGTCCGATTCGATTCCAAACGCCAGCAGATGTTGCTTGGGATCCGGGACGCGATCATGGAAGCCAATCCGAAGATCGGTCTCAACCAGGCGTACCAGTACTCAGATTGGATTCTCGGCGCGAGCGAGAAATATCCGTCTTTGGACCCGCTCATGTTTCTTTCGATTGGCATTGTGGAGAGCGGGTACAGGACGAACGCGGTCAGCGGTTCCGACGCCAAAGGCCTCTACCAGATCTGGCCATCCACCGGAAGAATGTTGGCAAGGGTCAGGGGCTGGGAGTACACCGAGGAAATGCTCTTCGACCCCGAGAAGAACACGGAGCTGGCTGCCCTCTACTTGGATATTCTTTTTTCTGCCTACAACGATGAACGGCTGGTCCTCGCCGAATACAATGGCGGTCCTTTGAACGCCGGGTACTTCCGAGCCGGCAGCGGTCGCACCGCGACAGAAACCCGTCAGTACGTTGCCAAGGTTCTCGATGCATATGAAGGGCTGAAGAAACGATTCGAGCGCGGCTCAGAAGTCGAGCTCGAATTCATGCACAAAGATCGCGCACGAGATAACAAGCGGCTCTGGGTGCCCCTCCGCGAGCTTCGACCCGATACCGCGACTCAGGCGGGCAACTAGTCTCGTTCCAACTCAATCTCGTCACGCACCACCCAGCAGAGTCGAGAGTTTCGGTTGATCTGCCCCCCTCACACCCTACCCGCTCCTCCAAAGGGAGCGAGGGAATAGAGGAACAAGAGCTTCATTTCGTCAAGTGGCGCTTCTAGCACCCCAGGGGGTAGAATGTGCCCCCATCCGGATCTCGATTGCCGGGGATTTCCCTGCCTCGAGGGTGGCAGAGTGTCTCCTGAGGGTGCCGAATGAGCGATTTCTACCAGACCGGTGTCGTGACGACGCTACGCCGGCTCGGGCCTCCCAACGTAGAGAGGCTAGAGCGGGAGCTGGTCCGAGAGCGGCCGGTGGCGCTCGTCCTGCCCTCCCTTTTCAGCGAGCTCGAAGGCCCCGCCCTCGGGCATATCGTGGACGAGCTCTCCAAGGTACCCTACGTACAGCAGATCGTGATCAGCCTCGACCGGGCCGACCGCAAGCAGTTCGAGCGCGCCCGAGAGTTCTTCAGCCGCTCGTGGTCAAGCCGAGGTCATCGCACTTCACGACTGCGATATCGTCTCGTACGACCGGGAGATGCTCGCACGTCTCGTTTTTCCAGTGGTCAACCCTAATTTCGATTACCGCTTCTGCAAGGGCTTCTACAGTCGAATCACCAACCGCATGCACGGTCGTGTGACACGGCTCATGATGACGCCCCTCATCAGGGGCTGCAGCGGATCGTAGGACCCTTGCCGATTCTCGACTACCTGGACAGCTTCCGCTACATCCTTGCCGGGGAGTTCTCGATGGACGCCGACCTGGCGCGAGTGAACCGCATCCCATCCGACTGGGGGTTGGAGGTCGGTATGTTGGCGGAGATGTTTCGAAACGTTGCAGTGCAGCGGGTCTGTCAGGTCGATCTAGCCGGGAACTACGAGCACAAGCACCAGCCCCTGTCGGAGCAAGATCCGAATGCGGGACTGAAGAAGAGGGCGATCGACATTTCGAAGTCTTTGTTCCGCACGCTCGCCGCGGAAGGCGTCATCCTTTCCGCGGGTTTGTTCCGCACCCTCTTGGCCAGCTATCGGCGGACCGCCGAGGACACCATCGAGCGTTTCCACGCCGACGCCGCCATCAACGGCCTCGAGTTCGATCGCGACGCTGAAGAAAAAGCCGTCGAGACGTTCGCACACTCGATGCAGATCGCCGGCGAGCAGTTTCTGAAAAATCCCCTCCGCGCTCCTCTCATCCCCACATGGAACCGCGTCACCGCCGCGATCCCGGGCTTCCTCCCCCATATGCTAGAGGCGGTCGAGAGCGACAATAAGAGCTGAGCTCATTTCGCCATCCAGCCGAGCCGGCGGTAGACCCAGAGTCCTACGATCTCGTGCATGATGGGCCCGAAGGATTCGAGTCGTTCGTCGGGCTCTTCGAGCGTTTCCAAGTCGAAGTCCATCTCGATCGATGGATAGCAAACGACTTCCATTCCCTCTTTTTCGAAAGCCGCGCAGGCGCGACGCGAGTGGACGGGAGACGTCACCACCAGTATGCGCTTCCAATCGCGGTCTCGATATACAACCCCTAGCGCGATCGCTTCGGTCCGGGTGCTCCGTCCCTCGCCGACCGAAAGGATCGGCTGCTCCATTCCTAGACTGTCCATGATCTCCCGGCAAGTCTCTGAGTGTGAAGGGTAGGGAGGCGGAAGCTCGGAAACGGCCAATACCGGCGCCATTCCCTGTTGGAGCAGCTGGAGCCCGCCGAGTAGACGGCTCGCGGCTTCCCCAGTTGGCTCGCCGTCCTTCTGGATACTGGAACCAAGGATGTAGACGGCGTCGGCAGGTTGAAGCGGGTCACGCCGCGTGAGGTCTGTCGCGCTAACCAGGGGCTGAGAGGGGTAAAGGCGATGACGAGCCACAGAGCGCCTAGCGCTGCTACGCCTAGGCCGAGTAGCCAGCGCAGACGTGTGCTCCAAATAGCGCCTCCCAGTATCGCGACTCCTACGACCCAAGGGGCGCGATCATGCCAATAAGAGATGAGAGAAAGAAGGTTCAGCTCTTTGGCCAATAGGCCTAATAGGCCACCCAATGCTATGCCGACGCCGATCCCCGTTGCGCGCTCGGTGGTCATTCTCATATCGCGGCCACGGTTGTCTCGACGCGACTCAGCATGCGGCGAATACCTGGCTCGAAGGTCTCGGTCGGCGTCAAGAGGCTCACCACGAGATAGGTGTCGGTGGGGAAGTCGAACAAGTACCCGGGATGGACATGAGTGTCGTCGGAGCTGAGAGAAGCGAGCGCCCACTCCTCGGAGCTCTGAACCTCGGGACATCGTAGGACCCCGTACCAGCCTCCTTCTGTCGTTAGCGCTTCGAGCGGTGAGGAGGTGGGGATGGCATTCCTGAGGAGCTCGCGATTCTCAATCAGGCGTTTTCGGATCGCCGCCTGCAGCGAGGGAGCCAGGGCTAGCAGTTTCGCCGCCGCGTGCTGGACTTGAGCGCCCACGGAAAGGAACACACCACCCACTTGCTCCAACCGCGCCAAGGTTTCGCGCTTCTTGTCGTCGGGACCGCCAGTCCAAATCCACGCGAGCTTCATTTGCGGAAGGGCTGCGATCTTGGAGAGCCCGCTTAGCACGAAAGTCAACACGTCGTTTTTTCCGATGAATGTGGAAGCACGATCCGGATCTTCTCCGAACCCATAGTCTGCGAAGACCTCGTCGACGACGAGTGCGACGCCATGCTCGCCGCACATTGCCGTCAGCTCAGATAGCTCGGCCTGTTTTACATAGGAGCCGGTGGGGTTGTTGGGATGAACGAGTAGCAAGGCTCGGGTCTGGGGACCCAGCTTCCTCCGAATCGTCTCGAGGTCGATGCTCCAGGCCCCGTCGTAGACGAGAGAGTACGAATCCGTTTCGACGGATTCTAGGCTGGCAAGGTAGTCGAAAAGGGGATAGCTGGGCCGGGGTAGGAGCACTCGATCCCCGGGATCGCACAGCACTTTGAAGAGGAAACTATAGGGCTCGCTGGTACTCGCGGTGAGAGCAAGGTGTTCTGGAGAAACGACCTGCCCCCGCCGCGCGTAGTACCCGGCCACTGCCTCCCGCGCGGCGTGGAGGCCGAGCGGGGCGGGTTCGTAAGCCAGTGACCGAGGGTCGTTCAGGCTGGCCAGGATCGCATCGGACGGGTAGTCGAATCCCGCTCGCGTGGGGTTCGACTCCGTGAGGTCCAGGATCTCTTCGCCTGCCCTCCGCTTTTCCTCTAGCAGACGTGCCAGCCGGTTCGAAGCGAAGCTCCAATTCAAACGCCGGGAGAACATGGAACAGGATAGCACTTCGTACGGGCGTCAATCGGGGCTTAGCTAGTCTGAGTGTGGTCAGACGCCAGGTATTCGCGGGCTTCTTGAAGCTCGGGAAGCTCCGGGTCGGCATTCTTCCAAAGGCTCAGGAATCGCTCGTATTCGTCGCGCGCCGCAGCCGTGTCGCCGGACTCCTCTAGCAAACGGGCCAGTTCGAGGACGAAACGCGGCTCGAGCATCGCCGTCCACTTGGCACTGATGTTCGGCCTCCAGAGACCTCGATAGATCGCGATCGCTCCTGCGAGGTCTCCTTGCGCTTTCTTCACCCGCGCCATCCCGTCGCGTAGTGGTGGGTTGTTGGCGGCCAGGCTCACGATGGCGGCGGTCATGTGCAAGTGCATCTTGATCTCGGGCTCCCCGGCGGTGAGCGCGGCCGCGGCTTCTTCGAGCTCACCCGCCGTCAGAGCGATCTCGCCCTCTAGCGCGTGATACGCCCAGTTCAGCAGCTCTCGCTCCGGGTCGTACAGCTCACGCTGAGAGCCCAAACGCGCGCGTGCCGCTTCTATATCGCCGGTTCGCGCCTCTGCAGTACCCGCGAGCAGATCGGCGAAAATTGACTGCGCCTTTCTTTGCTCCTCACTCTCCAGCTCTGGGAGAAATCTCTGTGCCTCGTTCGCTAGCTCCACCACGCGGGAATAGTCCTCGCGTTCGAGAGCCATGGCGGCCGACAAGAGATGCAGCGGTACCACCACGCCGGTCTGGTCGAGCTTCTGTGCCAGATCGATTCCAAGCGAGATTTGCTCCTCGGCCTCCTGGTAGCGCCCGACTCGAGAAGCCAAGAAAGCCGAGACGAACATCGTCGTCGGCTCCAGATTCTGAAAACCCGCTTCATCGATCGTCTTCTGCACGTTCAACGTCTCGTCGCGGGCTTCGTCGTAACGTCCCAACATTGCGAACGCCCATGCTCGACCGGTGTTCGCGTTGAAGAACGAAGGGTCGACTTCGAGCGCTTGACCGTAGCTCGCGAGCGCCTTGTCGGGTTGTCCCGTAAACAAGTACGCCTCGCCCATGCTGTCGAAGGGGTTCGGCTCGTGGGGGTTGAGGTCGGCGTAGGCTTCCAACTCACGGAAGGCTTCTGGATAGCGCCCGTCATACAAAAAGTAGTAGCCGAGTTGATTGCGGATCGTACCCGAGGTGGGAACTGCCACCGTTCCGCGGGCGAGGGTCTCGATGGCTTTGGGCCGCTCGTTGAGGGGACCATTATAGATAACCGAGAGGAGCGTGTAGGCGTCTTCCTCGTCGGGATAGCGGGTGAGAAGCTCCTCGAGTAACTCCTTCGCCTGTTCCGGATCGTCGTCCTGTTGTTGCGCGAAACTCGCCTCCACGAAGAGTCGCCGGCGTTCCGGCATCCGATCCAGATGGTCGCGGACTTTCTGGCGATAGCCTTCCTGTACCGTCTCATCCGCCCAAAGACCGGATAGTTGCGAGAGTCGAAAGTACGCGAGGGCGAAAGAGGGATCGATTTCCACCGCTCTCTCCAAATGCGCTCGCGCGTCGGACCAGCGGAAATTTCGGTATGCTTCCAAACCTTCGCTATAGTGCCGGTAGGCCTCGAGATTCGCAGTGGTCACGTCGGCGATGCCTCGCTCCAAAGGAGCGTCGGCCATGTTCAAACTCGCTCGGATACGACCGGTGAGCTCATCGACGAGTGGGAAGACATCGTCCCCCCTCACACTGTGCGCCGACAGAATTCTCCCACTTCCTACGTCTTCGACTTGGACATCGATCCGGATTTCATCACCGATCTTGTAGATGCTCCCACCGACCACCGCTCCCGCTCCGGCTCGCCGGGCGATCTCCGGGACCAGGCTGGCGTCGAGCGCGTCGAGGTCTTCCTCTCCAACCTGTTTGAGGAGCTCCTGAATTCGCTGTCGGCTCACGACATCGAGTCCGGGCGTCCGCGCCAGATCGGTCAGCAGCATGTTCGGCAGTCCCTTGGAGAGCCAGCGGATCTCCTCCGAGCCGGTGTTGTCTTCGAAGTACATCACGGCGATGGCGGGACGGCCCGAGGCTCCGATACCGGCGGTGCGAACCTTCTTAGGTAACCCGAGGCCAAAAACAGGTCGTGCCCCACTTCCCATGCGGTCACGGACTTCCCGAATCGCTTGAGCAACCTCTCTCATTCGCTGATAGCGGTCGTCGGGTTTCTTGCTCAGAGACTTCCGCAAGATGGGAGGAAGCTCGGGGGCGAGAGAAGTGACGTCCTCGGGGAGGGGAGAGGGGTCTTCCTTCAAAATGGCACTCAACGTCTCTGCGACGCTGGCTCTCTGGAACGGCGGATCGCCCGCCAACATCTCGTGGAAAACAACGCCAAGAGAAAAGACATCGGTCCGTGCATCGACGGCGTTGGCTCGCGCCTGTTCGGGAGACATGTAGGCAACGGTTCCGAGGACCAAGCCGTCCTGTGCCGAACCAAAGTCTCGGCCTCGTGCTCGACGGTGTTGCCATCCGGTGACGGCACCGGCTCACCCAGTTTCGCTAGCCCGAAGTCGATGATCTTCGCGAAGCCGTCTTCCGATAGCAGGACGTTGTCCGGTTTCAAGTCGCGATGAACGACCCCGCTTCGAAAAGGCGGAATCCAGAAGATTGGATTCGATGGGGGGCGTCAGTTAGCTCGTCAAGACGCCAGGTAGGACTGGGCCTCCTGAAGCTCCGGAAGGCCTTGGTCGGCGCCTTTCCATAAGTCCAGGAAACGCGTGTACTCGCGGCGCGCGGCTTCGCTATCTCCCGATTTGTCGAGCAAACGCGCCAACTCCAGCACATGGCGCGGCTCGAGCGCGGCCGTCCACTTGGAAGTCGGTACCCGGGGTGAGGAGGCCGCGGTAAATCTCGATGGCGCCGGCCAGGTTTCCGCGGGCTTCCTCGATGCGAGCCTGCCCATTGCGGAAGGGGAGATTGTTCGTGAAGGCGGACCAACTGCCTTGGCTGTTGCTGAACCACGCCTTGTACTCCGGCAGACCGGCGGCGAAAGCCGTCTCCGCCGCCTCGAGATCTCCGTCGGCGAGAGCGATCTCCACCTCGAGCGCATAGAGCCAAAAGTCTCCAAGGGCATCGTTGGGGTTGTGGATTTCCTTCTGCGCTCCCAAGTGTGCCCGGGCGGCATCGAGTTTACCCGAACGGGCTTTGGCCACGCCCGCCAGGAGGTGGGCCACCATCGCCTCCCGGCTCTTCATATACGGGCCGGACAGACCTTCCTTCGACTGGGTCAGATTCTCGAGGGCCTGCTCGTAGTCGCCTCTCTCGATCGCCACCTGGGCGGCCAGAAAGAGAAGATGGGCACGAATAGCACTCGGCCCTTCGCCGAGCGCCTGCTCGATCCCTTTGCCCAGCCGTTCTTCCGCCTCGTCATAGCGCCCGATCCGGGACAATACGAACGCCCAACCGAACTGGTTTCCAGTTGTCGGCAGACCGCTCTCGGCGATCACGTTCTCGTTCTCGGCCAGCTCGGCGAGAGTCTCATCGTATCGGCCGAGGATTGCGAAGGCCCAAGCGCGACCGCTGTGCGAGGTGAAAAAGGTCGGGTCCGCATCGAGGGCGCGCGCGTATTCTTCGGCCGCTTTCATCGGTTGGCCGCTGATCAAGTACGCCTCGGCCAAGCTGTCACGGGGGTTAGGTTCATCGGGCTTCAGGCGCGCATACGTTTCGAACTGATGTATGACCTCTTCGTACCGGCCACTTCCTAGAAGATGGTAGCCATATTGGTTGCGAAGGAGGCCAGAGTCCGGCACAGCGGCGACGCCGCGTTCCAACGTGGCACCATACAACCCGCTCTCGTTTCGCTCGCGATGAACGCCGGCAAGAAGAAAGTACGCCTCCTCCTCATCTGGATAGCGAGAAATAAGCGACTCCAGAAGTTCCTCGGCTTTCTCCGGCTCTCTCTCCTCCTCGATGGCCCTGGTGGCTTCGACCAATAGGCGCTTCCGCTCAGGCAGCCGATCCATGTACTCGACAACCTTGCGAACGTACTCGTTGTTGGAGCCCGCTTCTCCAACCCGTTCCGGGGTTTTCGCCAGCTCGTAGTAAGCCATGGCGAAAGTCGGGTCGATCTCGATCGCTTTCTCGAGCAGGTCGCGAGCGTCGATGCGGCGACGAAGGTTTCTCCGGGCTTCCACGCCCTCGGAGTACAAGCGGTAGGCCTCGAGAGACGCCGTCGTGACGTCGGCGATGCCACGGTCGACGGGCGCATCGGTCATGTCGAGACTGGCGCGGATCTGTCCCGACAGCTCGTCGACGAGTGGGAAGACGTCGTTTCCTCTTACGCTGTGAGCGGACAAGATGCGTCCGCTCCCTACGTCTTCGACCTGGACGTCGATGCGGATGTCGTCGCCTACCTTATATATACTCCCTCCGACGACCGCCCCCGCTCCGGCTCGGCGGGCGACCTCGGGGATCAAGCTGGCGTCGATCGCCTTCAAGTCGTCCTCTCCTACTTGCTTGAGGATCTCGAGGATGCGCTGACGGCTCACCACATCGAGACCAGGGGTCTGAGCCAGATCGGTGAGCAGCATGTTGGGGAGCCCTTTGGAGAGCCATCGAATTTCTTCCGAGCCGGTGTTGTCTTCGAAATACATGACCGCGATCGCCGGCCGGCCCGCCGCCCGGCTCTGCCGTGGCGAGTGTTCGGGCTCGAAGCTATCCCCGGTCCGGGCGACCGGAGCTTCGGGTTTCATGAGCTCGAGGCGAGCGCCGGCGGGAGCTTACAGTGGTCGACCGGTCACGCGGCGAAATGGCTGAACTGGGAGGATGAGATCTTGATCGTGAAGCTCGCGAATGGGCATCCTCGCGCGAGCGAACACCCGGTCGAAGTGGTCATTCGAATCGATGGTCGGGAGCAGTTCCGGGGGACACTCCGGGGAGGTTGGGAGGAACGTCGGTTCGAGCTCGGACCTTCCAGATCCGAGGGCGTGGTTGTGGAGTGGAAAATCCATCCCACCTTCCGGCCTTTCGTCGAGTTCAGAAACTATCCGAACCTGACGCCCTCGATCGATCCTCGGTCTCTCGGGATCGAGGTGGGCGAGATTCGATGGGAATCCGCTGACAGCCTTGACAGACCTTGATTAAGGCAACTCGAAGTGCTCTAGATTCAATCTGACGCGTTCGATGAATTGAAACCCCACTTTTCTAACCGTCCGAGGCGCGGCGGACTATGAAGCACCCAACGCTGCCATCAACCGTGTGTTGATGAAGTAGACGTCCCGCCCGTGTTTCTCGCTCCGTAGAATACCAAGCTCTTCTAGTTGACGCAGGTAGTGAGCTGCAGTCTGTCGTTTGGCGATGCCGGCTCGCTCCAAGAAATTGATCTTGCAGTACGGGTGTTCGAATATCACTTCGACGAGATCTCTCGAATAGATCTTGGGTAGCTTCAGGCGGATACGCTCCCGTGTTTCGTCCATCAGTGAAACGATGGCGCTTATCTGTGCACGGGTCGTGGAGGCGCTTTCCTCGACTGCGCTCAGCATGTACAGAATCCAGGGCTCCCACTGTTGCTGTTCCGTCACGGCGCGCAGTCTATCGTAGTACTCACGCTTGTGCTCGATGATGTAGCGGCTCAGGTATAGCACCGGGAGATCGAGGAGGCCGTTCTCGATCAGGAAGAGAATATTGATGATCCGACCGCTGCGACCGTTGCCGTCGGTGAAGGGGTGGATGGCTTCGAACTGATAATGGGCAGCCGCCATTTTGACGAGCGGGTCGCGATCGTCGTCCGCATGGAGAAAGTGCTCGAGATTCTCGAGCTTGTCGCGGATGAGCTGTTCGCCTTCCGGCGGCGTGTAGACGATTTCGCCGCCGGCGCCTAGGATCCGAACGCCGGGCACCGAACGAATGCTCGCGTCGGTGTCTTTGATAATCCGCATCAGGACCACGAACAGATTCGTGCTCAGAGGGCGGCTTCCAAGCACTTCACATCCGTGCCATAGTGCCTCGCGGTATCGGACCACTTCTTTGGTAGATGGGTCGAGCCCAGCGGTGCCTCCTGCAGCGGCCCGATAGAGCTCGTCGGACGTTGTCACGATTTGCTCGATCTCGGATGACAACCTCGCCTCCTGCAAGACGATTCCATCAACCAGAATTCGGGGATTCGGCAACACGGCGGCGGCCCCCTTGAGCTCGGCCAGAGGTCGGTGGGCGGCGGTTGCTTTCTTGAGTATGGTCGAGGTCTCCAGCTCGAGATGGGGAGGTAACGGAGGCAAGGCGTTGAAGGGCTGGTGAGGATCGAAGGACACATCTAAGTATATGTCGAAAAAAAGCTATTCTATCGACATATTTCACCGACATGTCGACGTGGTCGACATGTTTTGAACCTACTGAACCTAAGTAGTTTATTTCGGTGATCCGAACCACCGAAGTCTTCAGGGGAGCTCGAAGTGCTCCAGATTGAGCCTCACCCGCTCAATGAATTGAAACCCGGTGGCCCCATCGATGATGCGGTGGTCGAGAGTCAGGGCCAGGACCATGATGGGCCGGATGCCGATCGCATCCTCGATGACCACCGGCTTCTTCTGGATGGCTCCGAGGCCCAGAATTGCCACCTGGGGCTGAACGATCATCGGGGTTCCAGTAAGGCCTCCGAACATGCCGGGGTTGGTGACGGTGAAGGTCGCCCCCTGAACTTCGTCGACGGAGAGCTCTTTGTTACGGGCACGGGTGGCGACGTCGTGCATAGCGCGGGCTAGGCCCACGAAGTTCATCTCATCGGCGTTATGGATGACGGGGACGATGAGTCCTTCGTCGAGGGCGACCGCGATGCCAAGATGGACGTGCTTTTTCATCACGATCTGGCCGGGTAGCGCCGAGGCGTTGAAGATGGGGAACTCCTTGATGGCCTTGATGGTAGCTTCGGCCACGAAGGGGAGAAAGGTGAGTGGAACTCCCTCGGCGGCTTCGAAGTCGCCCTTGTGCTCATCGCGGTACGTGACGATGCGATGCATGTCGCATTCGCTGAAAGACGTCACCTGAGCCGAGATCCGCTGGCTCCACATCATGTGGTCGGCGATCTTCTTGCGCATCGTGCTCATGGGCACGACGGTGTCTTCGGGCTCGGGTTTATAGAGATACTCTTGGGGAGTCTCGTCGGCCTGGGGCGCGGCGGGCAGCGCTTCTGCGGGCGGAGCGGGAACCAGGGCCTGGGGGGGATAAGGTGACGGCACGGCGAAGGGATTCGGAGCGTGCGGGTAATAGGACGGCGGCCAGGAGTAGGCCGGTGCTGGCGGAGGGTAGCCGGGCGGCGGGCCAGCCGTGGGTTGAGGCGGCGCGGCCGGCGGCGTCGGCGTGGCTTGTGTGCGCTGTTCGAGGTAGCGTTCCACATCTTTTCTTCGGATACGGCCGCCGATTCCCGTTCCGGGAATCCTGAGGAGCTCCTCCATCGGGATCTGATTGTCCGCGGCCAGACCCAAGACCGCTGGCGACAAGGTGCCTTTCTTTTCGCCTGTGCTTGCGGTTGGCCTACTCGGGGCAGCCGTTCTTCTTTGAAACGTCGTCGGCTTTTGCGCTTCGCGGAAATGCCCGCTGTCCGACCCGCTGGTGGGCGGGGGCTCTTGCTTAGCGGCGGTTCTTGGTGCAGCGGCGGGGATCTGAGCCGTTGCTGAAGTGTCCTCTTTCGCAGCGATAACGCCGACCACGGTCTCGACGGCTACGGTCTCACCTTCTTGAACCAGGATCTTCTGGAGGACGCCCGACGCGGGTGCCGGGATTTCGGTGTCGACTTTATCGGTCGAGATCTCGAATAACGGTTCGTCCGCCTCGACTTGTTCCCCTACCTTCTTGTACCACTTGGTGACGGTGCCTTCGGAAAGGCTTTCGCCCATCTGGGGCATGACAACGGGTGTCGGCATCCTTCGTCTTCTCCTCAGTAATCCAAGAGCTCGCGAGCTGCGGCCTCGATCTTTTCGGTGCTCGGCAAGACCGCGTCTTCGAGGGGCGGGCTAAAAGGCACGGGAACGTCGAGAGACCCGATGCGCTTGACTGGTGCATCGAGGGACTCGAAGGCTTCTTCGGCGAGGATCGCCGCGACTTCGCCCCCGAAGCCCGATGTCAGGTGTGCCTCGTGAACGACGAGAGCCTTGGATGTCTTGCGCACGCTTTCGAGGAAACACTCTTTGTCGAGCGGCACCAAGGTGCGGAGATCGATGACTTCGCACTCGGCGCCATCCTCGGAAAGTTTTTCCGCGATTTCGAGGCATTCGTGGACCATGGAACCATAAGTAATGATGGTGAGGTCGTCTCCCTCGCGTTTCACGTCCGCGACCCCGATGGGTACCTCGAAGTCCTCTTCGGGAACGTCCTCGCGGACCCTTCGGTAAAGGTGTTTGTGCTCGAAGTAGATCACCGGGTTGTTGTCGCGGATGGCTGCCTTGAGAAGACCCTTGGCGTCATAGGGAGTCGAAGGTTGTACGACCTTGAGCCCTGGGACGTGAGTGAACCAGGCCTCAGGGTTTTGAGAATGAAAGGGACCGCCGCGGAATCCTCCGCCCGAGGGGCCGCGGAAGACGACCGGCATCCGGATGCCCCAACGGTAATGGCACTTGGCGGAGAAATTCACGATCTGATCGAAGGCGCAGGCGATGAAGTCGGCGAACTGAAACTCGACCACCGGCCGGAAGCCCTCGATGGCGGCACCGCAGGCGGCACCGACGAAACCCGATTCCGAGATCGGAGTATCGATGACGCGTTCTTCTCCGAACTCATCGATGAAGCCTTTGGTGATGCGGAAGGCTCCACCAAAGACTCCGATGTCTTCGCCCATGAGAAAAACAGTCGGATCGCGGCGCATCTCCTCGCGTAGAGCATGGCTGATGGCATCCAAGTACGTGATGACAGGCATTACGATGTCTCTCGGGGAGCGAAGAGCCCTTGGGTCACGGTGCTCGGGTCGGGATAGGGTAGGGCCTCCGCGTATTCGACGGCTTCGTCCATGATGCTCTTGCAATCGGCATCGATCGCATCGATCTCTTCTTGGGTGAAGCCACCCTTGCCGAGGAGGTATTTGGTGTAGAGGTCGACCGGATCCCGCGCTTCCCAATACTCGCGCATTTCTTTGGGAACGTAGGATGCGTCGTCGTGCTCACCGTGTCCGCGCTGACGAAAGGTCTTGAATTCCACCAGGTACGGGCCCTTGCCGGAGCGCGCGTAGTCGATGGCGCGTTTAGCGACTTCGATGACGGTGAAGATGCAATTGCCGAAGGCGATCTGATGCGGGATTTTGAAAGCGGGTGCCCGGTCGGCGACGTTTTCGACCGGCATCTGTCGTTCGTTACCCGTCGAATAGCCGAAATAGTTGTTCTCGACGATGACGACGAGCGGTAGTTTGTGAATGGCGGCAAAGTTGAGCCCCTCGTAGAAATCTCCCGGACTGGTGGCACCGTCTCCGGTGAAAGCGACGTAGACCCGCGGCTCCTTCCGCATCTTGAAGGCAAGCGCGAAGCCCGCGCCGGACGGAATCCACGAAGCCATCGAGCCATTGTGATAGGGGGCGATGCCGAAGTTATTGAGATCGGCGAGAAAGAGCCCGAGGTCCCGACCGTGACAAGGCTGCTCGTCTTTTCCGAGCCAGCGGGCGAGGACGTGCTTGGGCTCGACGCCGCGGTAGAACCATGCGCCCAGGTTTCGGCCGATGGTGTTGAAGTAGTCATCCTTATTAAGAAGACTCGTGACGCCGGTGCAGATGGCTTCTTGGCCCATTCCCAGGTAGACGGCCCCCACCACGCGGCCCTGGCGGTAGAGCGACGCGAGTCGGTGCTCGAACGTCCGGCTCATGCGCATCGCCCGGTAGAGCTTGAGGAGCTCTTCGCGGGACAAGGTGAGAGAGCCGGGGTCGAGCTCGGTGCGATCCATCTCGGGATCGAGCGGCTTGAACTTCCAACTCAGGGTCTTGGCTTTGGTGGTCGCCATGTCGGACTCCTCGAAGTCGGCCGCGCCACTCTCCCCAATGGGGAGAGGGAAACGACGCTCTAAAGCCAGCAGAGTATAGCACTTTCGGTGGGGAGCCCGGGATGATGGGCCGCGGGCGAGCAGACTTCGAGGGAAGCAAGGATGGGGTGTGAAACGGAGGACGGGTAAGCACCCGTCCTCCAAGCTAGTTAGCAGCTACCGAAGATGTCGAACCAAGCCGTTTCCTTGCCACCGCCGGAACCGCCACTGGTGACCCTGTAGTTCGAGGTGACTTTGTAGTAGCCGGGGCGGATGCTGCTAGGATCGACTTCGCATGTGAGTAGCCAAAAGTCGCTGGTGCTGATGTTGTAGGTGCAGGTGAGCGATCCTCCGCCATTGTTGAGCTTGTGTTGTACCTGGACCTGGATCGGGCCGCCACCATTGAAGATCAAGTGGCCAAAGTACATTTTTGGACTTGACCCGCTTTCGTGGACACCTAATCCTTTGGGAGACAGGAGTCCACGATGTCAAAGCAGGGAAACAGATACGCGGCCGAGTTCCGGCGCCAAATGGTAGAGCTGGTGCGAGCTGGCCGCGGCTCCGAAGAGCTGGCGCGAGAGTTTGAGCCCTCGGGCCAGACGATCCGGAACTGGGTGAACCAGGCGGATCTCGACGAGGGTCGCAGGCAGGACGGTCTGACGAGTGAGGAGCGTGCGGAGCTCCGCCGCCTGCGACGGGAGAACCGTCAACTACGGTTGGAGCGGGAGATCCTCTCAAAAGCCGCGGCCTGGTTCGCTCGGGAGACCGAGTCGGTACCACCGAAGCCTTCCGATTCGTGAGGGCGAACCAGGATTCACTACCGGTTGCCACGATGTGCCGACTGCTGGACGTCTCCGCCAGCGGCTACTATGCGTGGCTTGAGCGTGCCCCGTCGGCCCGCGCGGTGTCGGATGCGGAGTTGCTTGAGAAGATCCGGGCGATTCACACCGCGTCGCGGAGCACGTACGGCGCGCCGAGGATTCTCCACGAGCTACGAGAGACACACGAGCTCCACGTCTCACGCAAGCGTGTAGCGCGGCTGATGCGCGAGGCTGGCATTCAAGGTGTTCACCGGCGCAAGAGGGCGCACACTACGATTCGCTGTGACGACGCCCGTCCCGCCCCCGATCTCGTCGACAGGAATTTCGAGGTGGACCGGCCCGACCGCCTGTGGGTCGCCGATATCACCTACGTGCCCACGTGGTCGGGCTTCTTGTTCCTCGCCGTCGTGCTGGACGCCTTCAGCCGACGCATCGTCGGATGGGCAATGGCTACCCACCTGCGGACGTCGCTCGTCTTGAGCGCCCTCGACATGGCGCTGTTCCAACGCAAGCCCGGCGACGTCATCCATCACTCGGACCAGGGCACGCAGTACACGTCACTAGCGTTCGGCCAGCGATGCCGGGAGGCCGGGGTGCGACCGTCGATGGGTTCGGTCGGGGACTGTTACGACAATGCGATGTGCGAGAGCTTCTTCGCGACGCTCGAGTGCGAGCTGATCGAGCGCCGGTCGTTTCGCTACCACGCTGAGGCGCGCATGGCGACCTTCGATTTCATCGAAGGCTGGTACAACCCGCGACGACGACACTCCGCCATCGACTATTGCTCGCCTATCCAATTCGAAAGGAGGTACTATCGCGACGCTTGATCCCTAACTCTTAACCTGTCCACGAAAGCGGGGTCACTTCATTTTTCCGCTTTGGCAGATCTGATGAAAGTGTGCCAATCTTAGTTGGGAATTGAAACGGCTCCAAACCCCGTGGTTTGATGGCGTTGGACAAAACAAAATCAAGCCGCGAAGAAAGGAGCCGAGATGGGAAGTCTGCTACGTTCGGTCAAGAAACGCAAGAAGTCGCGTCGTTTGGGTGAGGTCGAGATGGTGAGGCACGAGGATTACGGGGAACTCGCGCTGGACGCCAAGGTAGAGATGATCCGTTGGTTGGTCCCCCTTGGTCTAATGCACGTTCACGAGTTGCTCGACGACGAAGTGAAGGCGTTGGCGGGAGAGCGATACTCTCGCAAGGACGAGCTGGAGCGCGGTCGCCGTCCCGGAAGCAACCCGGGCACGGTAGGGCTTGGCGGCCAGCGGGTACCGATCCGTGTGCCACGGGTTCGGAGCATCGAGGGAGGAGAGATTCCGCTTCGCTGCTACGAGGCGGTGAGCCACGGCGGTGAGGTGAATGATCTTCTGCTGAAACGAGTTCTCTACGGAATCTCTTGTCGCAACTACGAGGCGGCAGCGGAAGCGATTCCGGGCGCCATCGGGCTGTCGAGCTCAACGGTGTCCCGAGGGTTCGTGCAAGCGAGCGCTGCGAAGCTGCGGGAGATGCAGGAACGGGATCTGACCGGCGAGGATGTGGTGGCGCTGTTTCTGGATGGGAAGACATTCGCCGAGGCAACGATGGTCGTGGCTCTGGGCATCACGCTTTGCGGGGAAAAACGCTTCTTGGGCTTCGTGGAGACGGACACGGAGAACGCGCAGGTGTTGACGCCGTTCCTGCGTTCACTGCTCGAGCGGGGACTCGATATCTCCCAGGGTCTGCTGGTGATCATCGACGGCGGCAAGGGTCTCCAAGCGGCAGTCAAGAAGGCATTCCGTAAGCGGGCCCTGATACAACGCTGCCAGTGGCACAAACGTGAAAACGTAGTGAGCTACCTGTCCAAGGGCGAGCAGGCGTCATGGCGCAAGCGGCTCCAGTGGGCCTACAACAGGCCGGAGTACGAAGAGGCCCTCACTGCGCTCGAGCAACTCCACGGTGAGTTAGAAGAGCGGAACCAATCCGCAGCTGGCAGCCTGGAGGAAGGCCTCGAGGAGACGCTGACGTTGCATCGACTCGGCGTGCACGCGGTGCTGGGCCGTTCGTTCAAGACGACGAACTGCCTTGAGTCCGTCAATGCTCTCGTCGAGGAACGCTGCGCGAAGGTCGACCACTGGAAGAACTCGAGCCAACGCCAGCGCTGGTTGGCAACGGCGCTCGTAGACATCGAACCGCGCTTGAGGAAGGTGGTGGGCTACCGCCATCTTCCCAAGCTTCGCGAAGCTCTCAAGCGGAAACTGAAGATCGAGGCGAAGACATCAACCGTATCGAAGAAGAAGGTCGCTTAAACGTGAGCCGTGGAGAGTTTCAACTAAGAATGGGCTTGACTCGCTCTGATAGGAATGGCCAGTGACGCGGAGGGCGCTATTGAGCTTGACTTTCACGTCGCTCGTCCAGACGTTATAGACGTCGATGACGCCGGTTCTTTGCTCGCGTTGCAGCGACTGTCGCTGCCGGAGCGCTTGGTCGTGGAGCAACGGCCCTACATAGGTAGCCTCACTAGAGAGGACGGTAATCTGCTCTTGCGAGGGCTCGACCGCTGCCTTGGTTGCGGTCAGAGAGAGAACGAACGGGGCCAAAAGCGTGCCGATCCAGAGTTTTCGCATGACGTATCCCTCCTTTAGATACGAAATTGACGACGGGACGATGGCTGCCTGCGAAAACCGGCTTGGTTGTTCTTAAATTGTGAGTTAGGAAACTAACTGAGGGTAACACACTGCTTTCCGGCTGACAATCGGCCTTGGGAGTCTGGTAGTGGTCTAGTTTGAAATCCAAACCCGATGGACCGCTCGCCCTGTGGTATCCTGGGGCCATGCCTACTCGAGCAAGTAAGAAAAAGCTCCCGCGAGACATGAACCAGCTTGCGTACCAGATCGTCCAGGAAGCGACAGGGCAAGCGCCACTAGAACCGAGCTACCCTCAGAAGGTGTGGAAATAAAGTAAAGGCGGAGTAACCTTCCGCGTCACGAAACACGGCCTGAAGGGCCAACGGAAGTGAGACACCGCCATGAAGGAAAAGACCACAAGACGACGGAGCTCGTCAAGGGTGGCTTGGGAGTCGCTGGAGAAGTGGGCGAGGCTTGAAATCCAGGATTGGGTGCAGGAGCTGATGGTAGCCGAAGTCACGGAGCTTCTCGGGCGTGAGAAATCGGAGAGACGGAAGCCCGTGGACACAACGGCGGGCTATCGAAATGGATACGGTAAGCCTCGGAAGCTGACGATGAGCGTGGGCACGGTGACGGTTCGCCGGCCGAGAGTAGGGGACGTGGAGGAGAGGTTCGAAAGTCGAGTGCTTCCGCTGTTCAAGCGTCGGAGCGAAACGGTGAGCGAGTTGATTCCGGAGCTGTACCTGCATGGATTAGCTCACGGAGATTTCGATTTGGCGCTCCGCGGGCTTCTAGGGGAGGACGCTCCACTTTCTCCCAGCACGGTGTCGCGGCTGAAAC
The DNA here is from genome assembly GCA_965219415.1 of Candidatus Marinacidobacterales bacterium. GTDB lineage: Bacteria > Acidobacteriota > Vicinamibacteria > Marinacidobacterales > DATDRI01 > CBDCNP01. The sequence goes on along the minus strand of CBDCNP010000002.1, from coordinate 1,596,564 downwards.
AGAAATGGCAGGGAGAGTACGAGCAGTGGCTAGCTCGCCCACTGGACGAACTCGAGCTCGTGTCCCTGTGGGTAGATGGCGTGTACGTGAAGGCCGGCCTTGAGAAGGACAAGGCGGCGGTGCTAGTTGCGGTTGGTGGCCTGTCCGACGGGACGAAAATCGTCCTGACGCTGGAGGCCGGGCATCGAGAATCCCGAAGCGTCATGGTCGTCGCTGCTACGGAGACTGAAGAAGCGCGGTCTGAGATGTCCCCGTTTGGTGATCGGTGACGGTCATCTCGGCATCTGGGCCGCGACCCGAAACGTATTTCCAGAAGCTGAGGAGCAGCGGTGCTGGAACCACCGAATCCTCAACGTACTGGACCGGATTCCGAAAAGGGACCAGGCGCAGGCCAAGCCGCTGTTGACGGCGACCCCCTACCCCACCAGCCTGCAGGAGTGCGAGACGAAGAAGGCCAAAGTTCCAGGATTGGTGCTTGCGCAAGGGTCTTCCGGGGGCCGCGCACGTGCTCGACGAGGACTGGGAGCGGATGGTCAGCTTCTATTCCTTTCCCAAGCCTCACTGGCAACACCTTCGCACGAGCAACGTCGTGGAGTCACCGTTCGCTGCACTGAGATTGAGAACGGATGCGGCCAAAAGGTTCAAGAAAGTCGAGTCCGCCACTGCGACAATCTTCAAACTGCTTCTGGTTGCGGAGAAGAATTTTCGCCGGCTCAACGCACCGGAGCTGATGCGAGAGGTTCACCTGGGCGTTCGATTTGAAGATGGAGACAGGGTAACGGAGTCGTCGAAGGTTGCTGCTGCCTGAACTTTTTTACACACCTATTGACAAGAGCTCACTTGAAGGGTTATCTGGAACAGACGGGGACCGCTGGAAATTTGACTACCGACGCACATCTGGCGTCACTGGCGATTTCCTATGGTGCGGCACCAGTCTCGTGCGACAGTGACTTTTCCCGCTTTTCCGAGCTCAGATGGGAGAACCCTCTGGCCGACTGAAGCGTGGAGTCATTTAAGGATCCGTCCCGCTTCCCGTGGAAATAAGAATGGCGTAACCTCCGGTTAAGCAAAACGAAACCGCGCCTGGAAAGGCGAGGAGGAGGATTACGCCATGAAGAAGCCTACCACCATATTGAAGGAGTCTGTAAGCGAGTACCGGGAGTTCGTCCAACTTCGGCTGCGTAAGCGGGTACTGGAGGCGATCGAGGTTGTGCTTGAGGAAGAAGTCGACCAAGCGCTGGGGTGTGGTAGCTACGAGCGTGCGGAAGACCGCCGTGGATATCGCAACGGAGCCGAAACCCGTCGCGCGACGACGTCGGTGGGAACTCGCGAGCTCCGGGTGCCACGAGCCCGCGTGCGAGACGAGGAAACGGGAGAAACGACAGAGTTCAGGAGCGAGCTGTTGCCCCGGTACGCGCGCCGGACTCGTGAGGTCGACGAGGCGCTCTTGGGGACGTACTTGTCGGGCGCGAATAGCCGCCGGATCCGCAAAGCGCTGAAACCACTGCTCGGTGAGGAGCACCTATCGAAGAGCGCGGTGTCTCGCGTGGTTAGCCGACTGAAGGAGCGCTTCGAGGAATGGCAGAACCGTGCTCTCAGCGAGGAGATCTACGCGATCGTTTACCTGGACGGCTTCCACCTGAAAGTGCGGATGGCGAAACGTGTGATCAGCGTACCCGTACTGGCCGCGCTCGGGGTCGCGCCAGACGGGCACAAACGTCTGTTGTCATTGCGTCTGGCGGTGAGCGAAGCCTCGACGCATTGGGGCTCCGTGCTGGAGGGACTCCAGGCTCGAGGACTCCGGGCTCCCAAGCTAGTGATCAGCGACGGCCACAAGGGGCTGACGAAAGCGCTGGAGAAGTGGCCGGGGTGCCGGTTGCAGCGATGTACCGAGCACAAGCGCGCCAACTTGCTCCAACATTGCCCGGCGCACGCACGCCGTGAGCTCCGGCGTGACTACAACCGGATCGTCTACGCCAAGAACGGGTTCGATGCTCGCAAAGCCTATGACGAGCTCGTCGCCAAGTGGACGCCTCTCGCGCCGGCCGTCGTCCGAAGCCTAGAGGAGGCCGGTAATCAGCTGCTGACCTTCTACGAATTCCCTCGTGCCATGTGGAAATCGTTTCGAACGACCAAAGCTCTGGAGAATCTCAACCGCGAGTTTCGACGCCGGACGAAAACCCAAGCGTCGTTCTCCAGCGAGGAGTCTGCGGTCGCTTTGCTGTTTGGGCTTATCGCCTCTGGCCAGATTCAACTACGACGCATCGACGGCTACCAACGTCTGAGCGAGGTTCTCGAACACGCGGAGGTCGCCGCCTGATATGATACTCTGATGACGGAGTGGAGGGCGCCGTTCTTTTTCCACGGACCTCGGGACACATCCTCATTTAAACAGGCCCACGACTAGGGTTCCGACGCAAGCAATCACGAGTCCCGACCCCATCACCGCCAACCCTTGCGTCACCCCGCTCAGCGCTAGAGTCTGAGCCAACACTCCCAGCGTAAACGCCAGACTTCCGACGATAAAGAGACGAGCAATGAGTAACTTCCTGCCGTCGTCCCAGCCGATCCGGTGCGCGAAGAGAGGAATGATGAGCGCCAAGGTGCCGAGCTCGATGACGTGGGCGTGAAAGCTCACCTCCCGTATGTACTCGAAGGAGTTGGCGCGGAAGACCTCGATGTTCTCGGAGACGCCGGCTTGGTTACCGGCTGCAGCCTCGAAGAAGGACTGCGCGAAGGCCATTCCCATTGCTACCAGCGTTTGATGCTCATCGAAGATCGCGTAGTAGACGCCGAAGATGAGCCCGATGAGGACGAGCAGAAGACCACCGACGATGTAGGTCTTGTTGGCCGATGTCATGACGTTCCTCCTCGGGCGTCGACGGCACCGGTATGCCGGATGACACCCAGCAACATGCCCAAGAGCGCAGTGATTACGAGGAACCCCGCGAGGTCGGCAACGGCGCCGCCGTAAAGGCCCGACCAGAGCTCGGACTGGACCGCCACGGGTAGGAGAAAGCCGCCTACCACTAGCCACCGGGCCCAACGGAGCTTCCACTTATCGGATAGGAAGACGAAACGCTGGGCGAAGGCCAGGAGGATCGCCATCAATCCGAACTCGATGAAGTGAGTGTGGGTCGCGATGTAGATGGCTTTTTCGGCCTGGAGCCAGTTGTAGTCGTGCACGGCTTGCTCGGCGGCGGGAACGTCGTTGGCCATAGCGTGGGTTAGCGAGGCTTGTAGTAGGCTCACGTCCTTCTCCGCGTTTTCGTATAAGCCGGTCGCCGCGTAGTAGGCGCCGTGAAGGAGGCCCATCAGAATCAGCACCGCTCCCCAGCGAAGGAGAAAACTCTTTGCCGGCTCCGCCTCATCGTCTTTGGCCACTGCCTCCACCTCGCCCCTGTCAGGAACGTGACGAAAGTGACGGACCGCACCCACGAATTGGGCGAAAACGCCGACGATGAAGACTGCCCCCGCGGCGTCGGCCACGATGCTTCCCCAGCCGATGGTCTCGAGCGGAGATCTCCACAGGCCCAAGTAGTAGATCGCGAAGACCCCGATAGGAAGAATAAAGGATGACGCCACCAAGATGATCGCCCATCTTCTCTTCCAATCGGCACCGATGGCGATGTAGGGCTGGACGAAGCCCAGAATCAGGCAAAGATACGCGAGCTGGATCCAGTGCGTATGGGTGTCTTTCTTGGTCCCCATGTTCTCGAGCATTTTGCCGATTCTTTCCATCGACCCACCGATGGGCTCGCTGTCGCCGGCGGCCACCGCCTGGACCGAGTTCAACATCTCGGCCTCGATGGTCATGCCGCTTTGATGTAGGTGAAAGATCGCGAAGTACTCCCCGAAGAACATACCTACGATGGCGATCAGGATTCCACCGAAGATGAGGATGCGCGCGGGGGAGAGCGGTTCGTCGAGAGCCAGTCTTTCGGATACGCCTGCTGACATGGGACCTCCTAGACCTTCTATACTGGGCCTCTATATCATGTTTCGTGCGAAGGGTCATGATTCACAGGGTTACCGTCCGATCGCCTGTTGGAGTTTGTCCGGCTCCTGGCTGCCGAGGATCAGCCTCCGAGCGCGAAACATAAAGAAGCGAGTGTCCTTATTAAAGTAGAGCAATAACCCGCGGTTTCCCCGCAGAGAGTAGACCCCGGTGAATTCTCCTCGAAACTTGCCGCCACGAATGCCCCAACCCCCGAACTGTCGAATGGGGCGATAGGTGACCACCTCGTTCCGCTCGACGTCCTCGAGCGGAACGATCCTGCCCGGCCACCCCACATATCCGAAACGAATGCGGATGGCTTCCTCGTGGACCTCAAACACCAGACGTCCGAACAGAAGCGGGATGGCGATGAGAATCACGACGACCGGAAGAAAGATCAACAAAATGCCGGTATGATCCCTTCCGCCCAGGCCGAATCCAACGTACGCCACGAGCATCGCAGCGTACGCGACCTTCACGATGGGGTGGACGGAGACCTGCTCTTCGTATCGATAGGCCATAGAACTTGAGGCGCTCGAATCGGTGCGACTGGCGTGGGAGTTTATCATTTCTCCTTGACCCCTACGATATCTCCAAAGTAGTGTAATGACCCGAAAGGAGAAGTGTATGGAAAAGACACAAGTCAACCCGTGGAAGTGGCAGAACCAATTCGGATTCTCGCAGTGTTGGAAGGTGGACGGTGCAAAGTCCCTCATCGTCGTCTCCGGCCAGTCGAGCATATCGGCGGAGGGCGAGGTCTTGCATCCGGGGGACTTCAAAGCTCAGGCGCGGCTGACATTCGAGAACATGCGCACCGTGTTGGAGCAGTCTGGGGCATCGCTCGATGATGTCGTGAAGCTGGGCTCATATTTTGTTGGCATCGATATGCAGAAGATACAGGACTACGGCGCCGTGCAGGCGGAGTTCTTCAAGGGAAAAATGCCGGCGCAGACGTTGGTCGGCGTGGCACAGCTCGCACTGCCCGACATGATGATCGAAGTAGAGGCTTACGCCGTCGTCTAGTTGCACTAGGCTCACTCGAGAGCGACCGCGGTCTCGTTGTACGCCACGCCGCGCACGATGAGTAGACCTCCTCCTTTGCCTCCCTAGAGTTTCTTGTGCTACGTTCACTTCGGGTCCAACCGGCATGGAAGACATTTGCAATTTCGTGAGCGGTGAATTGAGGCCGCCAAGCTCCGGGCGCTACGTCGAGAATTTCGAACCCGCCACGGGACGTGCGTACTCGAGGGTTCCCGATTCCGACCAGGAAGATCTGAACGAGGCCATCGCCGCGGCACAAGCGGCCTTTCCCGGTTGGAGCGAGACGCCGGCGATGGAGCGTAGCAAGGTTATGACCCGCATCGCCGAGAGGATCGAGGCGAAGAGCGATGAGTTGGTGCGAGCGGAGTCCATCGATACCGGCAAGCCCTTGGCCGCCGCAAAGGATCTTGCCGCCTTCTTCCTTGGCTTGCTCGATGCAACCGAGCACCTTGGCCATGTGCCCCCTCGGAAACCACGGCACCGTACTCCGTGGCTTCGTCCAACGGGTCGCCGACCCGGAGCTTGCGAGTGCGCTCCACGAACTCCTCACGAAACTTTTCGTAGAAGGGCGCGTTCCTCCACGTCGACGGACTCGATGTGCCGGCGATAGGTCTCGAACTCGTCGGTTTTCTCGGAGACGAAGGTCGCGTCCATCCAGCCATTTCTCAGAATGACCGATGCCGCGGCTTGCGCCAGCTCGTGATCGAACCCGGGGCGCGGTTTGATCTGCTGGTCGACGAGCGGGCTGCTTTCGGTGACGACGGGATCGATCAAGAGGAGGCCGTTCCTTGTTGCCTCGCCATACGGAGCCAGGGGACAAGATGAATTTGCGTGGCGGCGGGATTCCTTCCCCAAAGAATGACAGTTTCACTGTTCTGGACGTCGCGGATGTCGTGGCACAAGAGGTTCCCGAACGAGCTGATGAAGCCGAGCTCGGCTTCACCGGCGCAGCAGTTTCCTTGGGCGCGGGAGGCTCCGCCCCAAAGGGCGATGAAACGTTCGTAGAGGAGCTTGAGGGCGCCCATCGAGCCGTGACCGCGGAGAGTGAAGAGGGTCTGCGGCCCGTGCTTTTCCTTGAGGCGCAGCGGCTCCGACGCTGCGTAGTCGATCGCGTCTTTCCAAGAAATACGCTCGAAGCCCTTCGAGACTCGCCGCAACGGATAGAGGATGCGGTCCTTGTGGTACACCCGTTCCGGATACTTCGAGACCTTGTGACAAAGGAATCCTTGCGTGATGGGGTGATCGGGATCGCCCTGCAGTCGAACTAGGCGACCCGCGTCATCTACATGGGCAAGCACCGAGCAGGTATCGAAACAGTCGAGGGTGCACGTCGTTCGAAGGACTTTCATTTCGCCTTCTTAGCGACTGAGAATACGGTCGATGGCGATGGCCGCCAAGAGCCCTGTCATCGGATCGTCTTCGGCGAGCCACGGCTCGAGGTAGCCGGCCGCGGAGCCGCCACCGACTTGGCCCATCGCGGTGATGGCGGCGATGCGGATGTTGTAGTCCTTGCCTTCTATTTCGGTTCTAACGATTTTGACGAGCCCCGCGTCTCCCGCTGCCCCTCTCTGGGCCAGCGTCGACGCGGCAGCCAGTCTTACGAATGCAATCGGGGTCTTCGAGTGCCTTGCTGAGGGCGAGGTCGGCCTTTGGGTTGCTGGTCTCCTTGAGCCCGTGCACTGCCTCCAACCGCACGAGAGGATCGGGATCGGTCGTGGCCATATCCATCAAGAGCGGCGCCATGGTGTCGCTGAAAAGGGCGATCGAGTTAGCGGCGGCCAATCGCACCGCGCGGTCTGCGTCCTTGAGGGCCTCGATCAGGATCGGAATCGCGTCCGGATTCTTAGTGTCGCCGAGGGCGTAGGCGGCGTTGCTTCGTGGAATGGGCTCCATCTCGCCGCTTTCGATGATGTCGGCGAGAGCCCGCAAGGCCTTTGCTTGCTCCACACCGGCGTGAAGAAGCTCGCCCGCCGCGTCTACCTTCAGGTCGAGGTCATCGCCGGCGAGAGCTTCTTCCAAGACCGCGAGTCCGGCTCGATCATCGAGCTCGAGAAGGGCCCCTGCGGCAAGCACTCGGAGCGTGGGATCCGGGTCATGAAGTAGCTGGCGGAACGTGCGAGCGCTTTGGTCACTGAGAGCGGGGAGCTTCTCCTCCGCAACTAGTCGGACGACATAGTCTTCCTGAGGGTCGAGAAGCGCTTTTTCGTAGTGCGCGGCTGCCGAGTCCGGCGTTCCCAGCTTGCACCGCCGTCCGGACTGTAGAGCATCAGCCCGAAGTCTCCGACCACCCAGATGTCGGCCTGAGAGGCGAAGGTTACGGCGAAGGGTTTGTCGCGGTACTGGACGGGGAGCTTTCCCTCACCGTCTGTGGCCATTGCGGCGGTCGTGGCAAGCCACGCTAGGGACAACAAGCCAACGGTGACGCGGCGAGGGCTGATCGTCATATCTCTACGTAAGCCGAGGTCTCGACACTGTGAAGTCGCTCAGAAGTCGCCTGTCGAGTTCCGGGATTCTAACCGAGGGATCCCGTATCGTCAACGTTCGCGGGGTTTTCCTTGTATACAACCATGTGGTTGGATCACCCGGGGCTCCCCCTGACCTCCGACACGTGATAAAAGGAGGGGCGCGTCTCTATCTCGTGGCTAGGAGACTAGATGGGTGAGGAAAAAAGAAAGCTAACCCTCGAGGAGTTTGTGACCAGCCTCTACCATGGGGCGCGGGCGGACAATACCTTCAAGTTCCTGTACGGGCAATCGGAAGAAAAGATCGACGCTTTTTTCAAAAGCTGCTGCGGCAGGTGGTCGTCGCCATCGACAGCGGTGAGAGCGGTGGCTTGGGGGACTTCCTGCAGCAGTCTCAGGTCGGCGGCTACACGTTTCCAATCGACAAACCTCCCTTCTGGGCTCCCAAGGTGCCTCAAGCTCCGGTCGCACTCGCCCGACTACGGAAGCCGCTCTCGGAGGCGAGAATCGCCTTGTTCACGAGCGCCGCGGCGCGTCTCCCCGAACAACCGACGTTTCTGCCGGACGGGCTGGATCTAGCCGCCGCGACTCGGGATCCGATGAAATCGTTCGAACGATTTCCCAGCCTCCGCGAGATTCCGGCCAGTACCGATCCAGCACGCCTGGTCTTCGAGCACATCGCCTACGATTTGAATGCCGTGCAGCAAGACCCCAACGTCATCTTTCCACTGGATCGCATGCGTACGCTTGCCGAGCAAGGGGTGATCAAGGTGTCACCCAAGGCGTATTCCTACAAGGGTCTCTCCAACGTGGATCATCTGATCGAGACCACGGGCCCGGAATGGGCGGAGAAAGTGCGAGCGGACGGCGCCGACGCGGTGCTCTTGATCCCCGGCTGACCGGTTTGTCACCTGTCCGTGGGACAGCTAGCGCGCGCCATCGAGACCGCCGGCGTACCCACCGTGACGTTGTACATCGAAGCCTGGGAAGCGATGGCCCGCTTGGTCCGTCCGCCTCGGGCGGTCACGACACGATTCTTGCAAGGCCGCATCGTCGGCCCGCCGAATCGTAAGAATACGCAGCTTCGCGTTCTCGGAGACGCCTTGGAGTTTCTCAAGAACGCCACCATGGACAACTGGTTGCTCCCGCTTCCCTTTACTTGGTCTGAAGCGGTACGGGAGGGGGCGCCAAGAAACGCCGGCCTAATTTAGGAAGGAGTAGGAACAATGGGACGATCGTCGGTCATTCTAGAGAGCCTGCCACTGCCTATGCTCACCGATTTCGCGCAGAAAGCCGATGAGCATGGCTTCGACACGGTTTGGAAGCCGGAGATCATTTTCTCTGATACTTTTGTTCCTTCCACCGCCTTTGCGTTGAAGACCAAGCGTATCCACATCGGTTCCTGCATCGCCGGTATTTGGGGGCGGAGCCCGGTGGTCATGGCGTTGTCGGCCAGCGCGCTCGCCGAGCTATCGGGCAACCGGCTGATCCTGGGGCTCGGAACACAGGCGCGTTCGTACGTCGAAGGCTGGCACGGTCTGTCCTATGACAAACCGCTCACTCGTGCCCGCGAGCTCATCACCGTCATCAAGAAAATTCTCTCCGGTGAAGTTGTGACCTTCGAAGGAAAGACGCTGAGCCTTCAGCATTTTCAACTCGCGTTGATGGGGCCGCCACCCAAAGTACCCATTTACCTGGCCGCGATTGGGCCTAAGATGACACAGCTCGCCGGCGAGATCGCGGACGGGGTAATTGGCTACTTTCAGCCCATCGACTACTTTCGCGACACCTTCCTGAAGAACCTCGAGATCGGCGCCAAGAAGGCCGGGAGGACGCTCGACGACATCGACATCGTTCTTGGACACCCGGCTTTGGTATCGGACGACCCGAAGGCGGTGGAATGGATCAAGCCGCACGTCGTGATGTTCGCCACGGCTGGCGGCTCGTCGCCGACTTACGCAAAGATGGTCCAGTCAGCGGGCTTCGGAAAAAATCTGGAGGGAATGCTTGCGGGCATCGCCAACGGGAGCATGGATGAGGCGGCGAGCCACGTTAGCGATGAAATGGTCGATGCGATGACATTTTGTGGAACCGCACAACACGTCGCCGACCGGATGAACGATTTCCACAAGGCGGGCGTCAAGATGACACTGATGAATCCCGTTCCGCCGAAGGCGTACTTTCCGCTCTTCGCGGGGCATTTTCCGGAGACGATGGAGTTCCCCCAACCGGACGTCGAGGCCTTCGTTCAAAACGTGGACAACATCGTGACCAAGGTGCCGCTATAGCGTAGATCGATGTCGCGTCATCGCACCGCGTGGTCGGGGTTGTCGACGTAGACGAAACTTCTCATGATCTTTTCCTCATCGAAGTAGATGAAGTAGATCATGTCCCCCGCTTCGAAAATTCGGACGATCGGCCACGTCCGGCCGTTGGTAAGAATCTCGTCCAGTTTTTGGTCTCCCCACTTGGAGACCCATTCGGCGAGCTCCTCTTCGGCTTCGGGCGAGGCGATCAGAGGGGCCTTCTCTTTGAGACCTTCCACCACCTGGTAGAGGGTCGGCTCCTGATCTTGGACCCCCTGCAGTCGAGCTTCGTGGAGTGTGATACGGCGGACGTGGTAGCCGGAAACGCCCAAGACCAGGGCGATGACCAATCCAGCCGCGGCCAAGGCAAGGCCGAACGTGGCCGCGAGGATAAGAAGCTTCTTGTTGCGCTCGCGTTCGTCAGCGGCTTTCGGAAGCGCCTCGAACATGGGGCTTGTAGCCAAAGGTAACGCGGGTCTCGTGCTGGGCGTCAGTCGACGTGGTTGCTGCTTTCAGCCGCGCCAGACGCCGGGTTAGGACGTTATCTCCATCTTCATCTCGCGAGCAACGCCCTCGACTTCTCGCCAAACGCGCAACAGGTTGCCGCCCCAGAGTTTTTCGATCTCTTCCTCGCTGTAGCCGCGCCGGACGAGCTCGATGGTGACGTTCAAGGTCTCGCTGGCATCGTTCCAGCCGTTGATGCCGCCTCCCCCGTCAAAATCGGAACTGATGCCGACGTGATCGATGCCGATGAGCTCGACGGCGTGATCAATGTGGTCTACGAAGTCGGAGACGGTAGCCTTGGGCCATTTCTCGTCGAGCTCGGCCATCTTCTTGCGGATCTCTTCTCTCTGTCCGTCCGTGAGGTTGCTCGCACGGACGCTCCCCAATTGGTCGAACAGCGCCCGCCGCGCCGCGGCTTTCTCGGGCTGTTTCTTGATGAAACTATCGAGTGCGACCATTTGGATCACGCCGCCGTTCTCCTTGAGCGCGAGCAACTGCTCGTCGTCCATGTTGCGAGCCACATCGGACAAGGCTTTCGTGCTGGAGTGCGAGCCGATGACCGGTGCCCGACTGAGCCGGGCCGCTTCGGCCATCGCCTGCTTAGAAATGTGCGAGACATCGACCATGATGCCGATTCGATTCATTTCCGCGATGACTTGTTCGCCGAACTTGCTGATGCCGCCATGCTCCTCTTCGGCGTCGCCGAGCCGTTCCCGAGGCGTCGAGGAGTCGGCGATGTCGTTGTGCCCGCCGTGTGCGAGGGTGATGTAGCGTGCTCCGAGCGCATGGTACTTCTCGAGCAAGCTCAAGTCCTTACCGATGACGTAGCCGTTCTCGATGCCGATGCAGGCGACGAGCTTGCCGTCGGCGTGGATTTGCTCGACATCGTCCGCGGTATAGGCGAGCTCGATCAAGTCCGGATACATCTCTTCCGTCATGCGGTGGATGGCGTCGAACTTCAACAAGGCATCGGCCTTCGCCTTGTTGTAGTTCTCGGGAGTCCTCTCGGTCTGGCCGACGTAGACGATGAAAAAGCCCGCGTCGAGCCCGCCTTCCTTCATTTTGGGGAGGTCCACCTGTCGTTCCCCACGGACTCCGGGGTCGACTTCGGCGGTCGCGAAGTTCTCGGGGATGTCGTCGTGGGTATCGATGGTCACGACGCGCTCGTGAATCGCCTTGGCCGTGGCGACGATTACCTCCTCGGTTAGTTTTTGGACGTCATCCGTGGTGGTGGATTCTTGGGAACTACTTCCACACGCGACAATGGCGAGGATGAAGCTTAAATGAAGGGTTTTACGCAGCATGAGGGTCTCCTTTTCGAAGGCGCGCCGATTCTAAGGCCGGAATCACGACACTGCAAGTCGGGCGACTTGAGAAAGGTCGCTAAAACCTCTAAGTTGTAGGGCTTCAAAGGGAGCAGGCATGCCGAATAAAGTTGACAGCAAGCTCGTCGCCAAGGCGGTGAACAAGATCGATCGGTCCCAACTGGTCGACTTGGTGGTCGAGCTCACCAACGTCCCGAGCCCGACCGGACACGAAGCCGAAGTAGCCCGCACGTTTCACGAGGTACTGGGGGGCGCGGGGTTTCGCCCGACGCTCCAGCCGATCGGGGACGGCCGCTACAACGCCATCGGGATCCTGGAGGGAGCCGGCGGCGGGAAGTCGTTGCTGTTCAACGGTCATCTCGACACGTCGTTCGGTGCGGAGCTGGCCGATCGCGGCATCGGCTACAAGACCGAGGCCACAATCGTCGACGACGAGTGGATTTACGGCATGGGCTCGTTCAACATGAAGGGCGCTCTCGCCGCTTACACCGTGGCATCCCAGGCGATCCAGGCGGCGGGCATCCGCCTCGCCGGCGACATCGTGATCGCGGGCGTGGCCGGGGAGATCGAGAAAGCTCCCACCGGCGAGTACGACGACCCGAAGTACCAGGGTTATGGAGTGGGCACGAAATTCGCCATCACTCATGGGGCGGCCGCCGACTATTGCATCCTGGGAGAGCCGACGAACATGAAGGTCATTCCGCGTCATTGTGGGACGACCTGGCTCAAGATCAAGATCCCGGGCGTCCTGATCCACACCGCGTGGAGCGAGCTCGAGAAGAATGCCATCCTCCATGCCGGACTCGTGCTGAACGCGCTCAACGAATGGATCGACAAGTATCGCTCGAAACATGCGATCGGTGATTTCCGACCCAAGGTCAATATCGCGGCGATTGAAGGAGGCTGGCCTTGGCGGGGAGCGCGTTCACCGGACTCCTGCTCGATCTACATGGACGTGCGTACGGTGCCTGGCGTTTGGCCGGTGGAGGTTTATCGCGAGGTCAGAGAGGTCATTCAAGCCTTGGTGAAAAAGCACTCGAAGCTCGAGGGTACGATTGTCGACCTCTACGTATCGGCTCCCGGAACTTCCATCCCGGATGACCACGAACTGATCCAAACGGTGGTTCAGGCGCACACCGATCAGCTCGGCAAGGCGCCGGAGCTCGGAATCGAGAACTGGTATAGCGATGCCGCGCACATGAACCGCTACGGGATCCCGACCGTGAACTACGGCTCCGCAGGGCGGATCCGAACCGGCGGCGGTGGATTTTCGACCCACCAGGGGGAGCATGTCCACATCGGCGATCTCCACGACATCGTCAAGGTCTATATCCAAGCCGCGATGTCCCTCTGCGGCGTTGCAAGCTAATTTAATTCCTATCTCGGGAGGTGTTCGATGACCCGCCATTCCTGGCTTTGCATCTTGTTCGTTTGCGTGCTGGCTGCCTGTGCCCCGGCTGGTGAGGAACGGACCGTTCCGACCTACGACGCTGCGACTTTTCACGAAACGACCACGATTTTCGGAGCATCGTTTTCCGCCGACGAATCGCAGCTCCTGATGAGCTCCGACGAGACCGGCATCTTCAACGTGTACGCGCAGCCCTTTGCGGGAGGCGATCCGAAACAGCTGACTCACTCCACCACGGATGCGCATTTCGCAGTCGGTTGGTTCCCCGAAGACGACCGGTTTCTCTTCAGGGCCGACCGAGGGGGGAACGAGCTGGACCATGTCTTCGCCCAGGATGCGGCCGGGGAGGTCACCGATCTGACTCCGGGCGAGAACCTGAAGGCCTCGTTCGCAGGCTGGAGCAAGGACAAGAAGTCCTTCTGGGTCCAGACCAACGAGCGGGATCCCAAATTCTTCGACGTCTATCGCTACTCGGCGAGCGACTATGAGCGGAGTCTCGTCTTCCGGAACGAAGAAGGCTGGCAGCCCGGCGCGGTGAGCGACGATGGCAGATGGCTCGCGCTCGGCCAGGTAATCGACAACGCGGACTCGAACGTCTTCGTGGCGGATCTTGAGGCGCCGGAATCCCCACCCAAGCTCGTCACCGAGCACGAGGGCCCGATTGTTCATAAGCCGATTGGATTCGGTCCAAAGAACCGAAGCCTCTACTACCTCACCGACGGGCATGGCGAGTTCATGCAGGCGTGGTCCTACGAGCTCGAAAGCGGCGAACATCAGCCGGTGGTCGAGGCGGACTGGGACGTAATGTATGTGTACTTCTCCGAGGAAGGACGTTATCGCGTCACCGCCCTCAACCAAGACGCGCAAACGGTGTTGTCGATTCTGGATACCGAGACTGGTGAGGATCTCGCTTTGCCCGATTTGCCGGAAGGGGATGTCACCGGCGTTCGCATTTCCCGCAGTGAAGAGCGCATGGCGTTTTACGTCAACAGCGATACCTCCCCTTCGAATCTCTATGCGTTCGACATCTCGGCCAACGAGCATCGAAGCCTGACCAACACGTTGAATCCCGCCATCGACCGGGCGGATCTGGTTGATGGAGAAGTCGTTCGCTATGAGAGCTACGACGGACTAAAGATTCCGTCGGTGCTCTACCGCCCGCATCAAGCGTCTACCTCGACGCCGGTCCCGGCCATGGTTTGGGTTCACGGCGGCCCGGGCGGGCAGAGTCGGAAGGGCTACCGCGCGACGATTCAGCATCTGGTGAATCACGGCTATGCGGTCCTTGCAGTCAACAACCGTGGCTCCTCCGGCTATGGCAAGACGTTCTACCACTTGGACGATAAGAAACATGGCGAAGTGGATCTACAGGACGTTGTCTGGTCGCGGAAGTATCTAGAGACGCTCGACTGGGTGGACGGCAGCAAAGTGGGCATCATCGGCGGCAGCTACGGCGGCTATATTGTCGCGGCCGCTCTTGCCTTCGAGCCCGACGTCTTCGACGCCGGGGTCGACATCTTTGGCGTGACCAACTGGGTCCGGACGATCAAAAGCATTCCGCCCTGGTGGACAGCCCAGAAGGACCGGCTCTACGCGGAGCTTGGGAATCCGTTTGAGGAGGAAGAGCGACTTCGACGTATCTCTCCGTTGTTCCATGCTGGCAACGTCACGAAGCCGCTACTCGTCGTCCAGGGAGCGAACGACCCGCGTGTACTTCAAGTGGAGAGCGATGAGCTCGTTGCCGCGGTCGAGGCGAACGGCGTCCCGGTGGAGTACATCGTCTTTCCGGACGAAGGGCATGGTTTCGACAACAAGGCCAACCGCGTCACCGCCTCCGGCCGTTACGTGGCCTTCTTGGACAAGTACCTCAAGGGGGAGTCCTCCGCGCCCGCCACAGAGTAGCTCGTCTTCCTGTCAGGCTGTCAGGCGGTCCTGGAGTTTGACACTTGGGCGGACTTGACATATCCTGACATGTCAAGTCCATGGGACCCATTAAAGTTAGCTCCAAAGTAGACGAATCGGTCTGGAACGACCTGAAACAGTTAGCCTCGGATTCTCACCAGAGCATCTCGGGCCTGCTCACCGAGGCGATCCGGGAGTACATTCGTCGCCGAAGGGTCCGGCCCGACGTCCTCCGGCACCTCGACGCTTCCATAGCGGAGAACGAGAAGCTGGGCCGCCTCCTTGCCGACTAAGTCGGTTGTTTTCCTTAGTGTCGATGAAGCTCTGGCGATTCACGGCCGGCTCATTCAAGAGTTCGGTGGACCGGTTGGAGTCCGCGACCTAGGCCTCCTAGAAAGCGCCCTGTTCAGGCCGCAGACCGGCTACTACGGTGACATCGCCGAGATGGCCACGGCTCTTTTCGAATCACTGCTCATGAATCCACCCTTCGTTGACGGGAACAAGCGGGTCGCCTTCTTTGCGACGGACGTGTTTCTCAGACTGAATGGCTGGAAATTTCAAGTCGATCCAGATGAGGCCCACAGGTGTCTCATTGGGCTGCTCGAGCAGGGGAGTTGTGACTTCGAGCACTTGTTGCCATGGATCCGAGAATCGTTGGTGAGGCGGCGAGGTTGAATCGGACCGCGTGGATTAGCTAGTATTGCCCCCGGTCGTGAATGGGCAGGCGACGGGGGGGATCGATGGCACAGCAAGCACTCCATGAGCTCATAAGAAACGCGAAGGTCTACGACCTCGGTCAGCCGTACTGGACCGGGATGCCGGTCCATCCCTTCGATCCGCCGTTCCAGTTCTACCTCTACCGGTACCATGAGTACGTCGCCAAGCTTTTCGAAGAGATCGAGCCGGGGTTCGCCGACGCGATCAGCCTGGTCATTACTTCCATGCACTCCGGGACGCACTTCGACGTACCGGTGCACATGTCCCAGGATCTGAAGGTCCTCGGCATCGATCCCACGCCCTACCAGCGCGACACGGGTTTCGTCGATCTCCCCGAGCCTCTTCACAGCATGGAAAAAGTACCCCCTCTCATTCTCAAGGCGGTACTGCTGGATGTACCCGCTTACAAGGAAGTGGACATTCTGCCCGAACGATACGCCATTACTCCCGAGGACTTGGAGGGCGCCGCCAAAGCGGCGAACGTGCCGATCCAAGAGGGCGACTGCGTTTTGATCCGGACGGGGTATTCGCGTTTCTTCGAGACCGACGGGGAGAAGTATTTGTACAAATGGGCGGGCCTGAACGACGCCGCGGCACAATGGGTGGCCGACAAAAAACCGAGATTGGTCGGTACGGACAATCTTTCGATTGGGGTGCCCGCGCCCTTTGCCGCGCACCGCATTCTCATGGTCGAGAACGGCATTTATGTCATGAAGAGCCTGAAGCTTGAGGAGATGTCGAAGGACGCCCGTTTCGAGTCAACGGTGATCGTGCTTCCGCTGAAGTTAAAGGGTGGCGAGGCGTCGCTGGTGCGGCCGATCGCCCTTGCCTGACAGCCGACCGGCGACCGGGCATCGCACCGTCATTTATTATTATAATGGCTTGGGTTGAGGACGGCGTTTTCGCACTTCCAGGGGCTAACCGCCCACCCATCAACAATTTCTGAGAGGCAGCCAAAAATGAGCAGCGGAGTATCGTCGGAACAAATCTGGATAAGCGATCTAAATAAGGACGAGAAGATTCAGTCGCCGTTCGACCGCTCGACCCCCGTCCGCTTTTACGACACCACGTTGCGGGACGGGGAGCAGACGGTGGGCGTGGTCTTCACGCCGGATGAAAAGGTCGAGATCGCCCGCAAGCTCTCGGACCTCAAGGTGGGCCGTATCGAAGCGGGGTTTCCGAGGGTTTCAGAAGCGGACGCCGAGGCGGTGAAGCGCATCGTGGAAGCGGGATTGGAATCGGAGCCCTATGGATTCTCGCGAGCGGTGATCCAGGATCTGGATGCTCTCGTCGAGCTCGGGCTGAAGGGGACGGTCATCGAGATCTCAACCAGCGACATCAAGATGGAGGCCTACGGTTTCACGCGCGAAAAGGTCATCCAACGCGCGACGACCGCCATCAAGCACGCCCGCGACCACGGTATGAAGGTCACGTTTTTTCCGGTAGACAGCACACGGAGTGATCTCGCTTTCTTGCGCGACCTGTACGCGGCCGCCATCGAGACCGGGGCGGAAGAAGTCGCCATCGTCGACACCATCGGGGCTTGCTCGCCGGAAGCGGTGGAACGATTGGTACGCGAAGTGAAGAGTTGGGTGGGGCCGGACATCCCGATCCACTTTCACGGGCACGACGACTTCGGTCTGGCGACGGCATCCGCGGTTGCCGCGGTGAGGGGCGGCGCTCGCTGGATTCAAGGCACCATCAACGGAATGGGCGAGCGCGCCGGCAATGCCGACATCGTGGAAGTCGCCTTGGCACTTCAATGCCTTTACAACGTTCCCGTCGAGCTCGACCTCACGAAAGCCCGAGAAGTCTCACGGGTGGTGCAGAAGGCCGGAGGTTACCGTGTCGATGCTTGGAAGCCGGTGGTCGGCGAGAATCTCTTCGTTCGTGAAAGCGGGGCGGTGGCCAGCCAGTTCCATATACCGGAAGCCATCGAGCCCTACGCGTCCGACCTTGTGTCCGCGGATCGGAGAATCGTGTTAGGCAAGAAGAGCGGTGTGGCCAGCGTTCAACTAAAGGCGAAGGAGCTGGGGCTCGATGTCCCTGAGCACAAAATCGCCCCGATTCTGGCGGAGGTGAAGAGCCAAGGAACGCAAAAGGGCCGGCTGATTACGGACGACGAGTTTCGAAAGGTCGTTCAAGAGCTGTCATAAGGTGCCCTCTCCCTTAGAGACAGTTAGGCCGTCAAAATACGCCGCGCCACGAACAGGGTGGTCAGACGGCGGGTGAGGGTGGTATCAACAGGAGAAAAAATGAGCGCGAAGGTAGGAGTCATTTTCAAGTCGTACGAGCCGATGTCGGCCGTCCAGGCGTATGCCCGGCAAACCGAGGAGTCCAACCTGAGCGGGGGTTTTTGGATCGCGGAGGCCTACCACTGGTTTCGCAAGTACGGTCACGAGTCGCGCGGGTGTATGGCTACTCTGGCCGCGGCGATAACCGCGACCAAGAAGATTCCAATCGGCCTTGGTATTACCTCGCCGTACGTGCGGCATCCGACTGCGCAGGCGTCCGAGGCGGTGGCTTTGGACGAGCTTTCGGGTGGGCGTTTCATCATGGGCTTGGGTGCGGGCAAAGTCGGAATCGTCTATTTGGAGGTCGACCTCAAGAAGCAGTCGCCGGTCAAGGTCCACCGAGAGTCGATCGAAATCTTCCGCGGCATCGTGACGGGCGAGAAGTTCACTTACAAAGGGGATCTGTACCAGGCCGATGTTCCCGCCATGGATCGGGCCGGCCGGGGGCTAAGGACCTACATACCGGTTTACATCGGAGCGACCGGGCCGTACATGCAGCAGTTAGCCGGCAAAATAGCGGACGGCTTGCTCTTGCCCGGTTTGACCAACCCGGGTTTCGTCCGTTATGCCAAGGACAATCTGCACAAGGGTTTCGAGAAGGCGGGCCGCAAGCCGGTGCCGGATTATCCGGTAGGTGGCGTGATCCTGGCGGCTTGCTCGCGGGATGGCGCCAAGGCACGTGACGCAGCGCGTAGCTACACCGGTACCTACGTCATCAACAAGCTTCGGAACATCCAGAATGATGTCATTCTGAGCAGCTCCGGGCTGCCGGATGAAACCTGGACGCCGTTCCGAGCCGCCATCGAAGCAGGCACCGAGGACAACGTGACCCAGTTGGTGAGCGACGACGTGATGCGCAAATTCACCGTGATCGCCGGGACTCCCGACGACTGTCTGGAGCTCCTGCAGCAGCTTGTCGATTCGGGACTCAATCTGCCACTCATGGAAGTGGTGGGTGCGAGCCAAGAGGACAACCTGGAGACCATCCGGCTCTTGGGCGAGCAAGTAGTTCCCAAGCTCAAACCGCCAGCCCAATAGAGTCCAGTAAGGCATAGTGGGGGAGTAGGGAGAGTGGAGATCAAATGAAGCTAGCGACGTTCAAGAAAAAGGGTGGCGATGCACCGACCACCGGTGCCTTTCTAGAAGACCTCTATATCGATCTGCCCGCGCTGACCGACGGCGAGCTTCCCTCGTCGATGTTGGATTTTCTCTGGGCGGGAGATGCCGCGATGCGCAAGGCCCGTTCGGCGCTGGAAGGACTTCCGGCAGAGCTCAAGAAAGCAGCGCTCGAGACGGGCGATCTGGATTCACTCAAGGCCTCGAACGGTAAGCGCTACGCCTACCGTCCCGACGAGATTGAGCTCATGGCCCCGGTTCCGCGCCCCGGCAAGATCATCCATACCGCGTGCAATTTCCCTGCGCACCTCAAAGAGCTGACGACCTGGAGTGAACCGGAGTGGAAATCTCACGACTGGAAGACCTTCAGTTTCGAGCACCCCACGGGTTTCCTGCAGGCTCCCTCCTCGGTCTCCGCCTCGGGAGCCAAAGTGCCAGTCCCACACTTCACGAAGCAGCTCGACTATGAAGTCGAAGTGGCGACCATCATCGGTAAGGAAGCGTTCCGGGTGAGTGTCGAAGACGCCCTCGACTACGTCGCCGGCTTCACCGTTTTCAACGATCTGTCGGCCCGCGATATCCAGGCGCGCGAGCATTCCAACCGCGTGGTCTATCTGGGAAAGAGTTTCAACGGATCGTGCCCGCTGGGTCCGCATCTAGTGACCCAGGACGAGATCGAGGATCCCGTGAACCTCAGCATGAAGTTACTCGTGAACGGCGAGGTGCGTCAGGATTCGAACACGTCTCAAATGCAGTACAAGTTTGCGGAGATGGTCTCTTGGTGGTCGAACACGACACTCGAGCCCGGAGACGTGATCACCAGCGGGAGCCCGCCGGGGGTAGCAGCCGGAATGAAAACCCCACGCTGGCTCCAGCCGGGAGACGTCGTCGAGGGCGTGGTCGAGGGACTCGGCACGCTGACGAGCCATATCGTCGAGTAGCTTCTGCGAATCTCCCTTAGTCTCCGTCAAACTTTGTGACGCGCCTCCCGGAACTGGGTGCGCACCCGTCCTGCAGCCACCGCCATCACAATCGACTGCGCCGCACCGATGTCTTCATCGGTGATTCCCTCTTCTTTGGCGACGCCAAAGTAGTGTTCCATTCAAGGATGGCAGCCGAGAGCCATAGCGGAAGCGAGATGGATGAGCACGGTTTCTTTCGGCGTTAGAAACTTGTTGCGCCTTGCCGACCGATAGAACTGGTTGAATGCGCTTTTCTGTTCTTGTGGCAACATCTCATCACCTCATTCGAATCTCAGCGTTTCCAATGCGTCTTCCTTTGTTAACCCTAATCGTATTTTTACGATGCTAATCGGCAAAAAAACCTCTAGAACACTTCCTCCACTTTCTTTCGGAACCAGGAGATGCGATCCGGGTTCAGGCAGTAGTTGGTCGCCGGCCCGTCGATGGTGCCGTGGATCCACCCGGCATCCCTCAGGACCTTCAAGTGTTGGGATACCGTCGATTGGGCGAGCCCGACCTCGTCGACGATGTCACCGGTGATGCATCCCGGATGGGTTAGAAGGAATTTCATGATCCCGAACCGCACCGGATTGCCGAGCGCCTTGAACATCCGGACCAGGTCGTCCTGCTGCCTCCCGCGGATTTCGAGTGTGCAGCACTGGCTCGGAACGGCCGGTTTTTTGCGTGCTTTCTGTCCACGATGAATCATCGTATAAATACGATAAATAAATCTATTTCCGGTGTCAAGTCTGGAGTTCCAAAGAACGAGGGAGAGAGGATGGTGCCCTAGGCGCGGACGCGGATGCGGTCTTCCTTCTCGCTTAGGTCCGCCTTTCCTAGCTGACCCTCGGACGCGGCCACGATGGTGGCGACCGCACAATCTCCGGTGACGTTGGTGGCGGTGCGGAGCATGTCTAGGATTCGATCGATTCCCAGGATCAACGCGATACCGGCGATCGGCACGCCGATCGCCTCGAGGATGATCACCAACATGATGATGCCCGCTCCCGGGACGGCAGCGGTTCCGATGGAGGCGAGCACCGCGGTCAGCACGATCGTCAGCTGTTGGCCGAGGTCGAGTCCCATCCCCAGTGTTTGGGCGATGAACACTGCTGCCACCGCCTGGTAGAGTGCGGTCCCGTCCATATTGATCGTCGCCCCAAGCGGTATGACGAACGAGGAGACTTCTTCCGAGACCCCGAGCTTTTCCTCGCAACGTTCCATCGTGACCGGTATCGTCGCCCCGCTCGAGCTTGTGGAAAAGGCCACGAGCTGTGCGGGTGCGATGCCGGCGAAGAACGTCCGGATCTTCATAGGCGTGAAAAGCTTCAGGAGGACAACGTAAGTCACTCCCATTTGGATGGCGAGACCGGCGATCACGGTAAACCCGTAAAAACCGAGGGCACCAAGGAGCTCGACGACGCCGCTCAAATTGTCCCCCGCGACGCTTGTAATCGTGCTCGCGATGAGTGAAAAGACTCCGAGCGGAGCGATCAACATGATGATGTCGACGAGGCGTATGATCACCGCGCTCAAACCTTCGAACACCGCTAGCAACGGTTTCGCCGTTTTCGACGGGACTTGGATGAGGCCGACTCCGAGAAAAAGCGAGACGAAGACGACTTGGAGCATGTTGCGGTTGCTGGAGGCCGCGCCGAAGAAGTTCGCCGGTACCATGTCGACGAAAATCTGGAGGGGGCCTCTTTTCTTGGCTTCGTCCGCTGCTGCCTCGCCCGCCGAAACGTCGGTCGCAAACGCACCTTGAAGCCGAGATTGCACCTCCTCCGGCACCCGATCGCCCGGTCGGAGGGTGTTGACGATTAGAAGACCGATGGTCACGGAGATTGCAGTCGTCGCCACATAGATGAAGATGGTTTTGCCGCCGATTCGTGAGAGCTTCTTGAGATCACTCAGCGAGGCCACCCCGGTGACGAGGGACGCGATAACCAGCGGAACGGCGATGAGCTGGAGACTATTGATGAAGATCGTGCCGAATGGCTGGATCCAGTCCGCAGTGAACTCGCCCCAGCCGGCCGCGGCGGCGGCGATACCGTAGACGACTCCCAAAAAAAGACCAAGGATTATTTGCCAGTGGAGCTTTCGGTACCATGACATGCCAGTGGGGGGCAGTTTAAGGGACCGGGGTCAGATCTCCAAATGGGACACGGGTCCGATCCAATGTAAAGGAATAATACGGGGGTCTGACCCCGCGTCTATGTATACAAGCTTTCCCTCGGTTGCTCGGGTGTGTTATTTTTCGGCGTTCGGTTTTCACATAAGGCGCAGAAGAAATGGAAGACATCAAACGGGTATGCATCGTCGGGGCCGGGGCCATCGGCAGCCTCTTCGCCG
Organism: Candidatus Marinacidobacterales bacterium; assembly: GCA_965219415.1. Lineage (GTDB taxonomy): Bacteria > Acidobacteriota > Vicinamibacteria > Marinacidobacterales > DATDRI01 > CBDCNP01. The sequence continues at coordinate 1,574,178 of CBDCNP010000002.1, read as the reverse complement.
GGCATCTCGCTTCCATTGTCGAGGTAACGGTCCTCGCGCGTCGAAAGTCGCATGCCGACGCGCTGAAGTCCGAAGGGCTCCGCATTAGCGGAAAGAGCGAGCTCAAGGCCATGGTGAAGGCCTCGACCGATCCGGCAGAGCTCGGCGACCCGGACCTGGTCATCCTCGCTGCCAAAGCGAGTGGGGTGGAGGAGTGCGCGAAACAAGTGTCGGGGCATTTCCCGCACGCCATTGTCATGACGGTGCAGAACGGCCTGGGATTCGAGGATCTGGTAGCCGCTAATGGCGACTGGCCGATACTGTCTTCGGTGACTTTCATGAGCGGAACGCGTCACTCCGATACCCACGTGGAGTACGAGCTCGACACGGCTACGTGGATGGGGCCCTGGGCGCAGGGTAGCGCAACCTACGAGCAGGCGAAGAAGGTCGCCGCACTCATCAACGATTCCGGCCTGATCGCGGAAGCGTTTCCGGATCTGCTTCCAGCCCAATGGTCCAAGCTGATCTTCAACTCGGTGGTCAACAGTATCTCGGCGTTGACGGATCTAGGGCATGTGAAACCGTTTGCCGTGCAAGTCAGGCCGACCGACTTGGGGCATCTCGTGTTTGCGATGATGAACGAGGGCAAAGAGGTCGCCAAGGCGAGCGGCGTCACACTATTTGAAGATCCATGGGAGATGAATGTTCAAGCCGTCGGTCAGGGGCAAACCGGGGGGGATGATTACGCCCACGTGCCCTCGATGCTCAGCGACGTACGCGCCCGCCGCAACACGGAGATCGATTGGATCACCGGTGCGATCGTCCGAGCCGGCAACAAGGCAGGGATTCCGGTGCCGATCCACGAGACCTTGTACCGGCTCGTCAAAGCGGTCGAGATGGGTTGGGCCGCGCCGAAACTAGCTGGTCGACAGGAATAACGAGGGAGAACGTAAATGAAAGTATGTGTGGTTGGATGTGGCGCGGTGGGAAGTTTATTCGCCGCTCATCTGGCACGGCTCGATGACGTCGAGGTCTGGGCCTATGACCTGGACGAACGCCATTGCAATGCGATCAATACGGCCGGGCTGCGCCTATCGGGGCTCGCCGATTTCACGTCGAAACTCCAAGCGAGCAATGACGCCTCCAAGATACCCGCGTGTGATTACGGCATCGTCGCCACCAAGTCGTACCACACCCGATCCGCCATCGAGGCCACCGCCAGCATCTTCAAAGACGGTGCGGTCGCTTCGGTTCAAAACGGCGTCGGCAGCGAAGAGATCATCGCCGAGTACGCACCTCGCGTCATACGCGGAACCACGTTCCCAGCCGGTCACATCGTAGAGCCGGGACACATACAGCAAGACGCGGTCGGCCAGACTTGGATCGGACCCTTCGAGCCCAAACCGGCGACCATCGACGAGGTGGAGCTACTCGCCGAAGCGCTCACGCGATCCGGCATGGATACCCTCGCCATGAAGGATGCCCGGGGCGCTCAATGGACCAAGCTGGTCTTCAACGCGTCGACCAACCCTATCGGCGCGCTGACGCAACTGACTCACGGCCAAGTCTGCGACCAGAAAGACGTGCGCGCCCTGGTGACCGGACTGGTCAACGAGGCGGTGGCGGTCGCCGACAAGCTCGGTATTACTTTGGACAGCGACCCGGAGAAGCTCATCGATCACGCGCGTGAGGCGGCCTACGATCACAAGGCGAGCATGTTTCAGGACGTTCTCGGACGGCGCAAGACCGAGGTCGAAGCCATGAACGGCGGGATCGTCAAGTTTGGACGCGAGACCGGCGTTCCGACCCCACTCAACGAAGCGATAAGGGCACTCATTCTTGGGCTCGAGGAATCATGGACACGCGACGAAGGAGAGACTAAATGACCGACAGGAGCAACCCGTTTCGGCCGAGCCAGGCAGAGATAGATCGCCGCTACAAGAATGTCCGTGCGGCGATGAAGGCCGCCGACCTCGAAGCCCTGATCGTGAGCGGAAGCGAGTACACCGGTTTCGAAGGCGGGGTTCAATACATGTGCGGTTTCCACATTCTCCACCGATACGCGTATGTGCTGGTTCCCATCGAAGGCGAGCCCATCTGTGTGTTTCCGCGGGAAGCCACCTGGGTGGGGGATCACTCCAAAACGTTTTTGGACAGCCGGGAGTTTCCGGCCATCTGCGGGCAATGGATGGCGGACCATCTAAAGGGAAAAGGCATCAAGCACGTGGGCGTCTTCGGCTACAACTACATCATGAACGTGCGCGACTACCGTGCGTTGGTCGACACCGGACTCGAGGTCGTCGACTTCGACGAGCCGTTCGACTTTGCCCGTGCGCAGAAGAGCGAAGAGGAGATCAAATCCGTACGCAACTCGATGGATATCAACAAGGGCGCGGTCCTGGCCGTCATCAAGGCCTACCAGCCTGGCAAGAGCGAGGCCGAGCTGATGGCGGTGGCCGAGCATGCCTTCGCGCAACGAGGGACGGCGCGATCGACCATGAACATGGTTCTCACCGGCCCCAACGGCTCGATCCATCCGCAGATGGTCTTTGCCGACCCGCAACGCAAAGTCCAGGATAGCGATGGCCTCCTCTATGGTCTGGAGGGGGCAGGACAAGGCGGCCACTGGGTCGAGTTTTCTCGCGTGATCGCGCCCAAGGGGCTCGACGACATGACCAAACGTCTGCTGGAAGCCTATCAGGAGTACGATGAGCTCCTGTTGACGCACCTCAAGGAGGGCGCAACAGCCGAGCACGTTCACACCGAAACAGTGAAACCCTTTACCAAGCTCGGCCTGCGCTTTGGCCATGTTTCGGGACATTCGATCGGGATGACGATGATCGAAGCCCCGCGCATCGGCGAGGGGTCGGAATTCTCGCTACCGGAGAACATGGTTGTTTCGATGCACCCGCATGTCATGACCGAAGATCGCAAACACTGTTTTTATATGCAGGATACCTATCGCGTCGGGAAGGATAAGGGGGAGCGGCTGTCGGGTGTGCCGATGCGGTTTTACGACGGCACGGAGACCGTACTATAGGCCGCATGTAGGGACACTCCCTTACGTCTACGACGACGGGCAGGGCGAGGACAGTTGGGATACGCCCGGAACCTTCATCGACGGATTCCACGATTCGGTGTTCTTCACGACCCTACCGGGTGGAAACGTCCAGCTCGACTTCGCCATCAACGAGTCGTCCATCAACAATTTTCTCCCCGACCCCTGGCAGGGGTTGTACTACCAAGACATGATTGGATTCTGGACGGCCGCGCTCGGCGGAACGAGCTTCGCCTTTGACTCGTCCTGGAACATCACAGAGTTCTCATTCTCCAACGCGTCCCGGACTTCATATGATCGGCACAACCGCGCAACGACAAGAGTTCCCGAGCCCTCGACGCTCGCCTTGTTTGGCATTGGTGGCCTCGGGCTTGTCCTATGGTCTCGTTGCCGGCGAAGCTCGAACCCTAACTTCTGTCATCGGCAGGTAGGCCGTGTTATCTTGACGCAAGATAACGCTGTCGGCCCTTGTTCTCAATAAACGGAGATTGCCATGACGGACACGCCTAGTAAGACGATCGTCGATCAGTCGGCATTGAGGAGCGCGGTGGGGAAGCCGCACCCCATCGCGGCGACGAAAGACATGCCTGGCCTCGACCGGCATTGCAAGCACTTCATTTCGCTTTCGCCCTTTCTGTGTTTGGGCACGATGAGCGGTGACGGGAAGGCCGACGTGAGCCCGCGAGGCGATCCGCCGGGTTTCGTGACGGTGCTCGACGATCGCACGATCTTGATCCCCGATCGGCCGGGCAATCGACGCGTGGATTCGATGGAGAACATTGTCGAGAATCCCTCGGTCGGCATCATTTTCTTTGTACCCGGAGTGGAGGAGACGCTGCGTCTCAACGGCCGCGCCACCATCGTCGACGAGGAAGGCATCCTCTCGCGGATGACGGTCCGCGGCCACACCCCCAAGCTCGGCATCAAGGTTGAGCTCGAGTCGGTCTTCTTCCATTGTGCCAAGGCGCTGAAACGGTCGCACCTATGGGACCCGAGCTCTCAGATCGACCGCAAGGATTTCCCGACGCTGGGCCAGATCATTCATGGCCAGCGCATGCGCGAAACGCCCGTCGAGGAAGTGGAACGGCGAGTGGAGGAAGATTACGAGAAGGACTTGTACTGAACCACTAACGCTTATCCCGCTCGTTCTCGCCACGGTGGGCGGTAGTTGCTCTACCCCCGAAGCAAAGAGAGAGGACGAGGCTCGCCCAATCGCGGAGCCTCTCAGGCTTTCGTTCGTAACGGATTTCAACATTCCCACCGGCACAGAGTACGAAGGCCTGGAGTTCGGCGGGATCTCGGCCCTCACCTATTCCGGTGAGCAGAATCGCTGGCTGGCTCTCTCCGATTTTCGTCATCTCTATGAGCTGGACATCAACTTGGAGTCGCGTCCGATGGAGGTGATTCCTAAACTGCTGTTGCGGCTCGGCGAACACACCTATTTCGATCCGGAAGGTCTCGTCGTCTCGCCGGACGGCACCCTTTTCGTCTCGACGGAGGGGAACGTGCGGAAGCAGCCGATTGTGGAGCCGGAGCTCTTCGAACTCGACCGCGATGGGCAATGGGTGAGGTCCTATCCGATTCCACAGAAGTTTCTAGTGGAGGACGGTTCTACCCGCAAAGGCTCCCGCCACAATCGCGGTTTCGAGGCACTGGCCGGTGCCCCCGACGGCCGACGGCTCTATCTTGGCACCGAGTCTCCGCTCCTTCAGGATGGCGAACCCGCAGACTTCGAGACGGCCGGGCACTCTCGAATCCTCGAGATCGTCCTAGGACAAGACGACCAGGAACCGCGGGAGTATGTTTACATCGTGGAGCCGACGGAGCGGCCCGAGGGGTTCGTCAGCCCGAATGTGGAACGTGGCCTTACGGAGCTCGTCGCGTTGGGCTCCGGCCAACTCTTGTCTCTCGAGCGAAGTTACATCGAAGACGGTGGCAAGTGGACGAACCGCGTCGAGATATTTTCCGTTTCTCTAGACCGCGCCACGGATGTAAGCGGCCTAGAATCCCTCGAAGACGGCTCGGACTGGATCCCGGTGACCAAGACGTTGTTACTCGATCTAGATACCATCGTCCCGCACCTCACGCCACCCTATCAAAGCCTGGACAATTTCGAGGGGATGGCGCTCGGGCCGACGCTTGCCGATGGGGGCCAAAGCCTTCTCGTTGCAAGCGACAACAACTTCCTCGAACATCAGCGGACCGCTTTTCTGCTCTTCCGTTTAACCGGGACGCCAGGCGAACACTGATCCTCCCGTGTGATAGGTTGACTGCCGTGAGAAAGCTAGCGTGGGCGATCTTATTGGCGTTAGCGGTAGCCCTGGTGGGGACCGCCGTCTTCATTTGGGTTTTTGGCGCGATCGGCATCGAGCTGAATGAGCGGGTTTTCTACTTAAGCAGTCCTCTGGAACTGCTCGCCGCCTTGGGCCTGGTAATCTCTACATTCTTCGTCGGCAGCAAGCTGTCCCGTGGCGGCGTTTGGATCACTCTGGCCATTTTCCTGGCCGTCGTGATCTACCTCCTGATCTACCTTCATCCGACGAAGCCTGACTCGGTGGAGCTGGGCGGGCTCACGGCAGCCGTCGAGAACAACCGCAAGGTGTTGTTGATCGGCGTCGACGCGATGACTTGGAATCGTGTGCTGCCCCTCGTACGCCGCGGCATGCTTCCCAACATCGAGCGGCTCATGGATGAAGGAGCCTACGGGGTGCTTCACTCCTACAAGACTTATAGGGCAGACGTGGAGCAATGGGGGTTCTGGTCGCCGGTAGTCTGGACCACGATCGCGACCGGCGTATACCCCGAACGGCACGGCATCCTCGACTTTCAGCTTCCGCGAGTCGTGGGCAAAGTTCCAAGAACCAAGCGCCCGCCAAGAACGAAGAAGCTTGGGGTGATGGCGAACTCGCAGCACCGACGTGCTCCCGCCTTTTGGAACATCTACAGCAACTACGGCAAGTCGGTTGGAGTGGTCGGCTGGTGGGCGTCGTGGCCGGCCGAGGACGTTCAAGGTTTTGTAGTGTCTTCGAACATCGGCCTGCGCGGGCGTCGCCGCTCGGGGAGCTCCGATCTCAACGACGGCTGTCTGGTTCACGAAACGCGAACGGCTTACTTATCCCGAAGGCTATGTCGACACGATCTTGAACGAGATCGGCCTCCCGGAGGAAACGGAGGCGTTCGTTAACGAAAATGTCTTCCCTTTGGAAAAACACGCGTTTCTCAAGGGGCGCGACAAGGATCACTTCTATGCAGTCTTGTGGCAGGATCGGCTCTATCAACGAATCACCGAGCACTTGCTGCGCAACGAGGACCTTTCGCTCTACGCCACTTACTTCGAGGGGGTGGATGGCGCCGGCCATAAGTTCTGGCAATACATGGCCTATCCGGACCGGAAGGTTCCGGTATTTCTGCCCGAGGGGTTCGATCTACATCGACGCGTCGTCGACCGGTACTACGCGGTCGTGGACTCGTATATCGGTGAGCTCCTGGACGTGGCCGGGGATGAAGTGACTGTCGTGATCTGCTCCGATCACGGTTTCCGAACGACGCCGAATGGAAACGCTCCCGCCGACCACAGCGGTTACGGTGTTCTCATCATCAAGGGCCCCGGTGTTCGGAAAGGGGGAAATCAATTGACGCTCCGTGGGTCGGCTTACAATTTCGTTCACGGCGTTGTCGGTGTGGAGGACGTTCTTCCGACCCTGCTCTACATGCAGGGTCTGCCGATCTCAGAGGAGCTCGATGGTTCCGTTCGATACCGATTCTTCGAGCGCGCCTACTTGAAGAGTCATCCCGAGATTCGAACCGCTTCCTACGGAGAATTCTTCAATCCCGAGCCGCTCGAATTCGAGGTCCCGCCGAGAGACCAAGACGAATATCGGGACCGGCTGCGAAGCCTCGGCTACATCAACTAGGGGCGGCCAATCGCCGGAGCCCCTGGCGAAGGCGAAGAGACGCCGGCTAGGGGGCGACCGAAGCGGGACAATTCCCGTCGGCGCGGTTATTGCCTTCGTCCGATTCTTCCACTTGGAAGCGAGAATCGGCGAGGATTGTGAAATCACAGTCCGGATTGAAACACCCCCTGGGAACCGCGATCGGCGAGAGTTGGATCGAGCTGTCGGCTTCGATCTCGGGGATCTGCACGTCGAACGAACCGCCGGGAACGAAAACGAGCATAGTTACCGAAGCGCCGGCTCTCTCTTGGCCGCGATTCTCAACCGCTACGACGACCGTTGGCCCTACACCGCAAAATACCCCCGGCGCGTCGTTGTCCGACGTTACGCGAGCCAGTCGAAGATCGGGTTGAGTGCCACTGCCATCGTCAGGGTTCACGACGGACTGGAGAATATCGAGACCGCTGCAGGCCGAGGCCAATAGAGCCAAAACACCGATGAGTGAAAGGAGTGTTTGTTTCTTTTGCAAGCCGGTATGTTTAAAACCGAAAAGGGTAGTCATGTCAAGGGTTTAAGGCGAAGCTCAACAAAGGCAAGGAGATGCGGTGATGTATCGACATTTACTTGGATCTTTCACCTTTTTGGTCGTTGCGCTCTCGGTCGCCGTCGCGGCAGCACAATCCAATCCAAGAGCCCGCGATCTGGGCATCCCATTCGACGGGATACCCGGCCCGCTGAATGCGATTACCGACGTCCAGGGTGTGGAAGTGGGGCACACCACCATCATCTCTGGCGACGGCGTACTCGAAGTGGGGAAGGGTCCAGTGCGCACCGGCGTGACGGTAGTGCTTCCCAAAGGACGGACCGCCAAGAACCAGGTCTTCGCCGCATGGTTCACGCTCAACGCCAACGGTGAGATGACCGGCACGACGTGGATTGAGGAGTCGGGGATCTTAGAAGGGCCGGGATCTTAGAAGGGCCGGTGGCGATCACCAATACCCACAGCGTGGGCACGGTACATCAGGCGCTCATCGAATGGTCGGTGCGCCACGTGGAGGGTGTGAATTGGAGTCTCCCGGTTGCAGCCGAGACGTGGGATGGTTACCTGAACGACATCGACGGTTTTCATGTCCAGCGCGAGCACGTCTTCCGCGCCATCGAGTCGGCGCGACCCGGGCCGGTCGCGGAAGGCAACGTCGGTGGTGGAACCGGTATGGTGGTCCACGAGTTCAAGGGGGGTATCGGTACCTCGTCGCGCATCGCGGAGACCGAGCACGGAACGTATCGTGTCGGCGTCCTCGTTCAGGCCAACTTCGGCGGGCGTGAGCAGCTTCGCATCGCCGGCGTGCCGGTTGGCCGGGAGATCACCGACTTGATGCCGGAGCTCGATCAAGCCCTGGTAAAAGAAGGGTCGATCATTATCGTTGTTGCGACCGACGCTCCCGTTTTACCCCATCAATTGAAGCGAATCGCCAAACGCGCCAGTTTGGGCCTGGGTCGAAACGGTAGCATCGCCGGTAACGGCTCCGGCGACATCTTTGTCGCGTTCACAACCGCGCACCCGGAGATCGGAACCGAGGAGGGTGGGCTGTTCGACCTCCGCATGCTCGGAAACGGGAGCCTCAACCCGCTGTTCGAGGCGACCGTCGAGGCAACCGAGGAAGCGGTGGTCAATGCGATGGTGGCCGCGGAGACGATGAGCGGCGCGAACGGAAACAAAGTCTACGCCATCCCCCACGAACGGCTTCGCGAGGTGCTGAGGAAATACAACCGCTTGGAGGAGTAGGGAGCGAGCTGATTCAGGCGCGCATGATACCGCCGTCGATTCCGATCACGGTGCCGGTCATGAAGTCGGAGCCTCCCCCCGCCATCAAGACCGCGAGGGGCCCGAGCTCGCTCGGCTGAGCCCAACGACCCAGTGGGCTAGCCGCCTTCAAACCCGCCGCCATCTCGGGCTGATCGAACGCCGGCTTCGTGAGGTCGGTGTAAAAGGGCCCGGGCGCGATTACGTTGACGGTAACAGTCGGCGCCCATTCCCAAGCCAAGCTCTTCGATAGAGCAATCAATCCCCCCTTGCTGGCGGCATAGGCGGCGGCGTTCGCAAACCCTCGGATCCCGAGGTCGGTCGACGTATTGACGATTTTCCCGCGGCCCTGTTCGAGCATTCGCTTGCCGAACGAGCGACAACAATAAAAGACGCCGCTCAGGTTGACTTCGATGACGCGGTGCCAGTCATCGTCGCTGGTATCGAGCGTGGGGCTGAAGAAATTGGTGCCCGCGTTGTTGAAGGCAACGTCGACGGTGCCCATTTCCGACCAGACTCGGTCGGCCGCTTCCTCGACCGCGGACGAATCCGAGACTTCGAGCTCGACCGCCATACACAAGCGCCCGAGGGAGCGAATGCGGTCGGCAGTGGCATCGAGGGCCACCTTGTCGCGGCCGGTGATGACGAGGTCTGCGCCTTCCTCGGCGCAGGCGTTGGCGATGGATCTGCCGAGACCTCGGCTTCCTCCGGTTACCAGTACAGTCTTACCGTTGAGCTTCATTGGGCACCCCTGCTGCTGAATTGTATCCCATGGGACCCATGGGACCGGGGTCAGATGTCAGAATGGGACAGACGTCGGATCCCAGAATAGGCGTCTGACTCGGCTGACTAATGGCAACGTACCGTTTTGACGCCCACCGGGGCGTCATTTGAACGGGGTCAGACGCCCCTTGCCGGGGGTTGGCCGCGCGGCTAGAATCGCGGAGTCCTAAAGGGGGTGTCCATGCGCTCTTCCGCGTTCTCGCGGCGCAACTTTCTGTTGGGTACCGGTGCACTGGCGGTTGGTTTGGGTAGAGGCGTACCCGGAGAGCCAAGCCCGAAGAGAGCGGGCGGAACCCGTCTGATCTTGTTGGGAACCGGGGGCGGGCCGCGGCCGATGGCCGAGCGTGCGGGGCCCTCTCAGGTCATTCTCGTTGATGACGTCCCCTACGTTGTGGATTGCGGAGACGGAGTCGCACGCCAGTTGGTGCGAGCCCGCATCGGCCCCGGCCGCCTCGCGAAGATCTTCATCACCCACCAACACTCGGATCACAACGTCGACTATGGAAACTTGACGCTGCTAGCCTGGGCAAGCGGTCTCTCGACCCGGGTCGATGCCTATGGTCCTCCACCGATCGAGAAGATGACCAAGCTGTTCTTCGACTCGAACGCGTACGACCTCGAGACACGGGTCGCAGGCGAAGGCCGGGTTCCCCTGGCGCCACTCATTCATGCGCATGAGTTGGACGCGGGAGGCCTGGTGATGGAAGACGATCGGGTCAAGGTAACCGCCGCCCTCGTGAATCATCCCCCGGTCGAGGCTTCGTTCGCGTACCGTTTCGATACCGCGGATCGCTCGATCGTGATCTCGGGGGATACCGCCCGCCGCCAGGCTGGGCAGAGATGGAATGACGATCTCCTGACGCTATCGCGAGGTGCGGACGTGCTGGTGCACGAAGCACTTTACCCACCCGGCATCGAGCGTCTCGCCGAGAGGGTGGGGAATGCCACGCGGTTAGTCGAGCACGTTCTGGCGAGTCACACCAAGGCGGAAGACGTTGGTCGGCTGGCCTCGCAGGCGGGTGTTCGCACGTTGGTCTTGTCCCACCTCGTGCCGGGAGACGACCCTTCGATCACCGACGACATGTGGCGTGAACGGGCGAGCAAACACTTTCGCGGTGAGGTGATCGTCGGCAAAGACCTCTTGGAGATCTGACCTGCGCATAGTCAGAGGTTGGATAGCGGTCGGCTACCTGGTTTGCACATCGTTGCTCACTGTGTCCTCGGCATGCTCGCCAACTTCCTCACCCGCGGGCGGTGGTGTCCTGTGGGAGTACTGGGTGGGAATCGAAGGAGTCTCCGTCTCCGAACTCACTGACCACCCAGATTTTCCCGACAATCCCACCGGCCGGCGACTCCTCGACGAACTAGAGTCGCCTGCGCAATTCGAGGACTCCTACGGCGCGAGAATCCGCGGTTTCCTTCACCCACCCGTCTCAGGGGAATACCGGCTCCTCCTAGGGAGTCGCGGGTCATCGGAGCTGTGGTTGAGCCCGGACGATCGGCCCGAGCATAAGACCCGCCTCACCTCGATCGCACGTCCATCGAGCTCGCACTCGCGGGCGGATGGCTTGTCCGAGCCGGTAGCGCTCGACGCGGGCGAGCGGTACTACCTCGAAATCCTACACAAGGAAGGCAAGAGTAAGGACTTTCTGGCAGTAGAGTGGTTGATCCCGGGCGACAGCTCACCGCGAGACATCGCCAGGCGATGGTTGTCCCCGTGGTCCATCGAAAAAGTGGAGACGATTCGTTTCGGTAGAGAGGAGCCCTTTCCCGGCGAGCCGTTCGAGCTGAGCATCCAGACTCCGACGCAGCAAGCCTCGATCCGTTACACCACCGATGGTAGCTGGCCCTCCCCGACCCACGGGGAGCTCTATAAGGGTCCGATCATGATCGACGAAACCACCGTCCTTAGAGCCCTCGCCTTCAAGTCCCATGCGGTACCCACTACCATCGTGACCCGGACCTATATCTTTGTTGATGACGTTCGGAATCAGAAGGACGTCGCCCCCCAAGACGCTCATTGGAGTACAGGGATGGATCCCGGTGTGGTGGAAAGCCCTGTTTATCAAGACCGTATCGCCGGCGCGCTCCAGGCGATACCCAGTCTCTCCCTCACTACCTCTCACGAGGACATGTTCGGCCCCGATGGAGTCTATCGACACTCGACCGAAAAAGGTCGCGCCTGGGAAAAGCTGGCTTCGCTCGAGCTTCTTCGGCCTGGTGAGAGAGAGTTTCAAGTCAACTGTGGGGTGCGGATCTCAGGAGGGAGGTCTCGCGAACCGCGCGCCACCCCTAAGCACAGCTTCCGGATCGCCTTTCGAAGAAAGTACGGGCCCGGTAAGTTTCGGCATCGCCTGTTTTCGGATTCACCCATGGATCGCTATGACAGTCTCGTGCTCCGTGCTGGCTTCAATCACAGTTGGACGACGCGAACGGCAGAGAACGCCTACGCTCAGTATCTGCGGAACGCTTTTACACGCGACGCTCAGAACTCGACGGGAAGCTTCAACGGTTCGGGACGCTTCGTTCATCTGTATGTGAACGGGCTGTACTGGGGGCTCTATTTTATGGAGGACCGTCAGGATGCGGACTTCGCGGCGGCGGTCTTCGGAGGCGATGAGGACGATTTCGACGTCATTCAGGATCGCAGGGCCGAGCGGGGGGATCTTGCCGTCTTCGATGCGATGTTCGCGATTGCGAATCGAGGTGTGTCGTCCGACGTGGGTTTTCGGAAGCTCCTCGGCTATTTGGATCTGACCCACTTCATCGATTACCTCATCGTGAACAACTTCCTCGCTAACTACGATTGGCCGATCCGTAATTGGAGGGCGATTCGAAAACGAGTCCCACAGGCGCGTTTCCGTTTCCTCAGCTGGGACGCCGAGTGGACGCTCCCGCACTATCGACCGGTGTGGACCAACTCGGGGGATTATCAAAGGGGCTTGACGACCGGCAATGGAGACAAGACGCCGGGTCGGCTGTTTCAGAAGCTAAGAGACAACGCGGAGTTTCGGCTCCGGTTTGGTGATCGACTACACCGGCACTTCTATAACGACGGCACGTTTTATGTCGACCCCGATCGCCCCGGCTGGGAGCCGGCCGAGGCAGAACGCAACCGTCCCGCGGCCCGCTATTTCCAGTGGGCGTCTCGCATCGACCAAGCCATCATCGCCGAGTCGGCGCGGTGGGGCGCTACACGACGAACGCCCGCATTCACTCGCGACGAAGAGTGGGTAGAGGAGCGCGACCGCATCTTGGAGGACTGGCTTCCTAGGCGCGCCGCACAGTTCCTTGCTCAATGCCGTGATGAAGCGCTCTATCCGCGTCTCGAGGCGCCGCGCTTCGGCCGACACGGTGGTCTCTTCGAGCCGGGTCTCGAGGTTACGGTCGAGGCACCGGCCGGCACGATCTATTACACCACCGACGGGAGCGATCCTCGTCGCTCCTTCGAGAGCACCGTGACGGACGCGGCGCGCGAGTACCGTGGGGAGCCAGTTCGACTGGAGTTGGCGACCGTGCTGAAGGCGCGTGTCCTCGCGGATGGACGTTGGAGTGCGTTGAACGAAGCACTGTTCTTTATGGAGCAGGATTGGTCGGCGCTTCTCATGACGGAGATCATGTATCACCCTGAAGAGGACGAGCTCCTAGTTGACGAGTCGCTTCACGAGTTCCTCGAAATCAAGAATACGGGGCCGACGCCACTCGACCTGGGCGGATTGTCCTTCAGCGCCGGCATCCGGTTTACCTTCCCCATGGAAACGGTCCTGTCGGGCGGGGCACAAATCGTTTTGGCGGCCAACCAAGAAGCCTTCATCCGGCGCTATGGGTTCGAGCCGCTAGGAGCCTATGAGGGTGCGCTCAACAACGGCGGTGAACGGCTCCAATTGACCGCACCGAACGGCAATGTCGTTCTCGAGGTGGCGTACGACGATAGCGGGCGCTGGCCGGCGGGCGCCGACGGTGGAGGGCCCTCGCTCGTGCGATATGACGCCGATCCGGCGAAGGATGCGAACGACCCCTCTGCTTGGAAGGAAAGCCGCGAGGTCGGTGGCTCGCCGGGCTCCGACGAGCCCCGCTGACATTTTGGAACCTCCGCAAAACAGGTTTCGCTCGCGAACTCGGCCTGTGTTAATCTACCCGCCGCTCTAGCCGAAACTGTCAAGGAGACAGCGCGATGTACCCTGCACCCTTTCGCTATCACCGGGCAAGCTCCCTCACGGAAGCGGCCTCGATGCTCAAAGATTTGGGAGACGAGGCCAAGCTTCTGGCTGGAGGGCAAAGCCTGATCCCACTCATGAAACTGCGCTTGGCGGCGCCATCTGATTTGATCGATATCAACTTCATCTCCGGCTTAGACGGGATCAATGAGAGCGAAGGCCAGGTCCGTTTCGGCGCGTTGGCCCGGCATGGCGCCATCGCTGAGTCCGCCGCCGCGGGTCGAGTCCCCATACTGGCCGACTGCGCCGGCGGTATCGCCGACGTCCAGGTCCGCAACCGAGGAACGCTCGGTGGCTCGGTGGCTGAGGCCGATCCCAGCGGTGATTGGGTTCCAGTCTTGCTGACTCTAGGCGCCCAAGTCGTTTGCCAGGGACCCCAGGAGTCGCGCACCGTTCCGTTGGTGGATTTTATCCTAGACGCTTATTCGAACGCCCTCGAACCGGGCGAGCTCGTCCGCGAGATCCGCGCGGAGATTCCTCCCAAAGGCAGCGGCGGAGCCTACCTGGCCTTCAAAAGGAGCGCTCAGGTCTACGCCACCGCCAGCGCCGCGGTGCAGCTCACCATGAAAGGAGACACCTGCGAGGATGTGCAGATCGTCATGGGCTCCGTCGGACTGACTGCGGTGCGGGCCAAAGAGGCCGAGGACTTTCTGAAGGGCAAGGCGGCGACCGCCGAGAACCTAGAGTCGGTGGCCGAGGCCGCTATGGTGGCAGCCGAACCGCTGTCCGATATTCGCGGTTCGTCCGATTATAAAAAGGTCTTGGTACGGGCTCTGGTGAAACGGGCCGCCCAACGAGCCGTCCGCAGGGCCGGCGGGGAAACGATCGAGGGGAGCCACGAATATGTCTGAGCAAATTCCAAGAGTCCCCGTGGAAGTCAACGTGAACGGCCGGACTTACCGGCGCGAAGTCGAACCTCGGATGCTGCTCGTGGAATTCATCCGCGAGGAGCTGGCACTGACCGGAACCCACATCGGGTGCGAGACCACCTACTGTGGTGCCTGTACCGTGATTCTCGACGAGCTCGCCGTGAAGTCCTGCACGATGTTTGCCGTTCAAGCTGATGGGGGAGAGATCCTTACGGTGGAAGGACTCGAGAAGGACGGCAAGCTCGATCCGGTCCAGCAGGCCTTCTCCGATGAGCACGGTCTCCAGTGCGGCTACTGCACTCCGGGCTTCTTGATGTCGGTAACGCATCTGCTGGCCAAGAATTCGAAGCCCGATGAGAAACAAATTCGCAAGGGCATTGCGGGAAACGTATGCCGTTGCACGGGTTATCAGAACATCATGGCGGCCATCAAGTCGGCCGCCGGCACGAAGTGAGGACACGTCATGGCGATCAGCTTCGAAGGTGATTTTGAGGTCCAACGAGACAAGGAAGACGTCTACAAGTTCTTGTCGAATCCAGAAGAGTTCGGCCCCCTGCTGCCGGGTTTTCAAAGCATGGAGGTTGAGGGTGACAAGACCTGCTTGGTGAAGCTCAAGGTTGGTGTTCCGCAGATTCCAGGATCGGCGACGGTGAAACTTCGGCTGGACGAGGACAGGCCTCCCGAGCACGCGCTCTACACCGGCAAGGGGAAGATGGCCGGCGGGTCGATGAATTTGACCGCGGGATTCGACCTCACCAATGGCGACGCCGGAAAGACCAAGGTCACGTGGAAGGGTGAGGTCATCATTCTAGGAAAGCTCGCGTCTCTGGCAGGTGGGCTCTTGAAGCCGATCGCCAAGAAAAACATCGAGACGCTGATCGGCGGATTGCGAGATAAGTTGTCGTCAGGAGGAGCGGCATGAGTTGGGTAGGTAAGACCGTTCACCGTAAGGAGGATGATAGGTTGGTTCGTGGCAAAGGCCTCTTCGTGGACGATTACAAGATGGGCGGCATGCTGCACGTGAAATTCGTCACGTCGCCCTACGCGCACGCCAAAATAAATAGCATCGACGTTTCCGAGGCCGAGGCGATGCCCGGCGTGGTCTGCACGCTGACCGGAACCGAAGTCGCGGAGCAGACGGATCCATTCATCGAGCTCCCGCCTGACCCCGGCGCCAAGATCCAGGACTACTGCATGGCAGTGGGGAAGGTACGCTTCCAGGGTGAACCCGTCGTCGCGGTCGCCGCCGAAACGGCCGCCATCGCCTCGGACGCCGCCGCGCTGATCGACGTGGACTACGACATGCTCGAGGTGGTGGTGGACACCGAGGTCGCACTGGAAGACAAAACGATCCTCCACGAGACGGCGGGGACTAACAAGGTTTGGCACGGAGTCTACGAGTGGGGTGAGGTCGACAAGGCGTTCGACGAGGCGGCCCACATCGTCGAGATCGACAAGATGCACTTCCATCGATTTACGAGTACGCCGCTCGAGAACAACGCCCATGTTGCGCAGTGGGCGACGGAGGGAAGAATTCACTTCTGGACAAATTGTTCCTTCCCGGCGTTCGCGCTTCAGTTCCTGGCACCGGCGCTTAGAGTTCCCATCGATCAGATCCGCGCCAAGACGCACGACATCGGAGGTAGTTTCGGGATCAAAATCACGAACTATCCAACGATGGCGATTTGCGCTTTGCTCTCGCGCAAAGCTGGTGGTGTTCCGGTGAAGTGGGCCGAGACCCGCAGCGAGCACCTGACGGGGAGCGCCCACGGGAACGAGCGAACCTATCGCAATACCGAGGTCGCCCTCGACAAGGACGGCATCATCACCGCCATCCGTTCCAAGCACATCGATGACGCCGGCGCCTTTCCTCGTTACGAGCCCCTCGGATGCGTGATCTGGTCGCAGGTGGTGCCCGCGACCTACAAGATCCGGAATCTCCGCATCGACTTCCAACAGGCGGTGACTAACAAGTGTCCGGTGGGGCCCAATCGGGGCTATTCCCGGCTTCAGCATCTGTGGTTTGTGGAGCGCGTCATCGATATCTGTGCCCACAAGCTGGGTATCCCCGGTGACGAGATGCGCCTCCGGAACTACATCCGAGATTTCCCGTACGAAACGCCCAACGGCTGCGTCTACGACTCGGGTGATTTCCCGAAGATGATGGAGATCGCCAAGAAGCTCGTCGGTTGGGACGACTGGAAGAAAAAACAAGAGGCCGCGCGCAAGGAGGGAAGGTGGTTCGGGATCGGCATCGGAACGACCCTCGACTCCGGAACCAACAATTTCGGGCAGGCGCGCATCATTAATCCCTACCTGCCCTTTTCAGGTAACTCCGAGGTCGCGAACGTCAAGCTCGACATCGATGGCACGGTGGTTGTGACTCTCGGCACGGTTCCTCAGGGGCAGTCGCACGAGACGACGACGTCGCAGGTGGTCGCCAGCGAGCTAGGCATCAAGCCGGAAATGGTGTCGGTGCGACCCGGTTTCGACACCGAATGGAACACTTATACCGGTCACTCTGGAACCTACGCCAGCCAGTTCGCGGTCACCGGGCTTTCCGCCGTCCACGGGGCGGTCGAGAATCTCAAGGCGGAGATGAAAAAGATTGCCGCCTTCACCCTAGAGGCAGACGAAGGTGATCTAGAGTTCGGGATCGGGGAGCAGGGTCCTGAAGTACGGGTCAAGGGAACCGATCGCTCGGTCGCCTATTGGAGGCTTTCCAACCTGGTCAACGCCAATAACCTCGAGCTCAGCGAAGAGCTTCGCGAGACCGTCAGCCTCAATTGTCGCTACATATACCACCCTCCGTTCAAGATTCCCGATCTCGAGAAGAAGTTCGGAAACCTGACGCTAACTTACGCGGCACAACTACACATCGCGGTCATGGAGGTCGACAAAGAGACGTTCCACCCCAAGATCCTCGCCTATGCCGCGGTCGACGACTGCGGGAAGAAGATCAATCCCGCCATCGTGGAAGGACAAGTCCACGGCGCGACGGCGCACGGCATCGGCGCTGCACTCTTGGAGAACTGCGTTTACGACGCCGACGGCAACATGCTGACCAGCCAGTTCGCCGAGTATGTGCCGATCACCGCGATGAACATGCCACGCATCGAGTGCGGGAGCCTCGAGAGCCCGTCGCCCTTTTCCTACAACGGGGCGAAGGGCATGGGCGAAGGCGGCGGTGCGCCACTCCATGCCGTTTCTTCGGCGCTCCAGGACGCTTTGCATGGCGAAGGCGTCATCATCAGCGATTCGTTCAACGGTCCGAGCGCGCTCTTCGACGCCGTCCGCAGTGCGGGGAAAGACAAGAACGTCACCGTTCTGAAGTGAGCGGGTTTCTCGGTAGCTAGTAGCTTCCGATTCACCAAGTCTGCCTTACGCCGCGTGCTCTGGCCGGCGCCCTTCTTTCGATCTGCTCCAGGTACCGGCCGACGTACCGTACTCCGTCCACGATCAAGGGACAGTGCCTACGCATGAAGGCATCCTCTTCTTCCGGCGTGCGAGGAGGCTCCTCCCGCCAGCTACGAAGCACCTGCTGGCCATCATAGTCGACGTAGCTACATCGGAAAGAAAGATCATCCTCCGGCAACAGAAGCGCATCTCCTGGGAGGAGCGTGACATGCTCTAGCTGCAGTAGGTCCTTGGCGAGCTGGCCCACGGTCTCGATGCCGACCCGCTTGAGGCGCTCGCGCAGGGCATTGAAATCGACGTAGAGATAGAACCCCCCCTCGGGTTCGGTGGTCTCGACGCCCTGGATCTCCGAGAAAAGACATGCTGTCTTCCTGCCAATGAGTGCGTTCACCGCTCTCGCATCTCGGACATAGTCGTCCACGTCGTTCTCCATCGAGTACGCGACCAAGGCGGCTTGTTGTATCGGAGCGGCCACACAGGAGTAGGTCGACCCCGCGACCTTGAGGATGTTCTTCACGAGCTCCCGGGGCTCCCAAGGGAAAATGCCCACTCCCAGGCGATACCCGCCGCAGGAGCGGTTCTTGGAAAGCCCACCGGTCACGATGGTCGCTTCGGGGAGGATGCGCGCCATGCTCGTGAAGGCGTCGGGCTCGAAGCTGGTTCGGGCGTAGATCTCGTCCGCTATGACGACGATGCGTTGGCGGCGGCAAACGTCCGCCAACGATTCTAGCTCGTCCTCTTGATACAGAACTCCCGTTGGATTGTGCGGTTGGTTGAAGATGAGTATCTTCTGATCGCCGTCCAAGCCGTCGACGCCTTCCTCGAGTAGCTCCGGCGTCACTTTGAAACCGCCTTGCCTTCGCGTGCTCAGGGTCCGCACTTCTTTTTGCAGGATCTCCGCCTGAGGCAGGTAACTCACCCAGGAGGGGACCGGGATGAGGACGGTGCCCTCCAAGACCGAAAGGATCATCGAGATCATTTGCTTGCTACCCGGGCTCACCACCACCTGGCTTGGTAGAACATCCAGATCGAAATGAGCCCGGTAATAGTCGGCGATGGCCTTTCTCAGCTCGGGGAGCCCCGCCGTCGGAAGGTAGTCGTGATGACCGGCGCTCTTTGCGAGTGCTTCGACGACTTTCGGTGAAGGTGGAAAGGGTGATTGACCGAAAGCAAAATGATGGTACGGTCGGTTGCATCCGCCCCGCCGACAGGCTTCACGAAAGGCTCGGATTTGATCGTTGATGCCCAGGTTGGCAGGCGAGGACACACCGAGGAGGTGCCGTTCCAATGCAATAGCCATGAGTGGGTTACCCTTTCCGGTACCGGGTGCGAAGCTCGCGTCGGATGATCTTGTTGGACGGGGTTCGCGGGAGGGCGTCGATGACCATGAGATCGTGCAGTTTGAACAGGGGGTTCAACTTGGACGCGATGAGAGACCCGAGCTCCCGCTTTAGCTCGACCTGATCCACTCGTTCACGAAGCACGGCGTATACGACCAGCTTATCCGCGCCTTGGCCTTCCGGTTGGATAGCGATCGCGGCACTCTCGTAAACGGTGGGATGAAGATCGAGCACTTGCTCCAACTCCGCCGAGCTGACCTTGATCCCGCCCAGGTTCATAGCGTCATCGGCGCGACCCGCCGCCTTGAAAAAACCCTTCTGCAGTCGAGCGATGCGATCGCCGTGACGGCGAAGCACTTCACCGTTTGGCCCACTCGGAGAACCCGCGTAGTAGACGTCGTGGTGGTTCTTGTTGAGTAGCGTTTGAGAGAGTCCGATGGCGGGGGGGATCAGAAAGAGCTCCCCTTCACCGCCTTCCGGCACCGGCACGGCCTGTTCGTCGAGGATGACGAAGTCCGTCCCTAGAGTCGGAGTGGTGAAGGTAGAAGGAGAGGCAGGTTGGACTACGGTACCGGTAACGTGACCCCCGCCGATCTCGGTGCCGCCGAGGTACTCGATAACGGGAGCTCGATAGCCAGTACGACTCACCAGCCAAAGGTAGTCCTCTTGGTTCGATGGCTCTCCGGTCGAGCTGAAGACGCGGATGCCGTTCCAGTTGGCATCTTCTAGAGCGGACGAGCGTCGCCAGGCGCGGACCAGCGAGGGTACGACGCCGAGGATCGAAACCCTAGCTTCGTCGATGAAGCGGGCGAAGTCGTTTCCCGTGGGGGCGCCCTCGTAAAGGGCCATGGTTGCCTTGTTCATGAGGGTTGCGTAGATCAACCATGGGCCCATCATCCAGCCAATATTCGTCGGCCAAGCCACGGTGTCTTCCGAACCGATGTCTTGATGAAAGTGACCGTCCATCGCGCATTTGATCGGCGTGAGATGGGTCCAAGGGATCGCCTTGGGAACCCCGGTCGTTCCCGAAGAAAAGAGGACGTTGATGACATCGTACGGGTCGGCTGGCGAGCTTGTGAACTCGTTCGTTGTCGCTAGAACCGCTTCCCAGGGTATATCTTGATCGCGGAGAGACGTCGACTTCGCTACACCGGTTATCACGACGGCGCGAGGTATCTCTGCCTTGCGGACCTTGTCGTAGGGTCGAATGACCTTGCCCGACCATTGATATCCGGCGGACGTTACGACGAGGCTCGCTTCCGCGATCTCCATTTGTTTCCTTAACTCTTCGGGTGAAAAGCTATCCGCGATCGACACCACCCGTCTGCCCGCCCGCACGATCCCGAGGTAAGCGACAACGCACTCGAGGGTCATCGGCATGTAAAGGCCGATCGCGGCTTTCGGTGCGGTGCGATCCTGAACGAATCTCGCCATTCGACCGACGAGCTCCTCGAGGTCCCGGTACGAAGTTCGCGCTAACTCCTTGGCGCCTTCCCGTGCCGAAACGATCGCGGCACTTTCGGGGGGAGCCCCGAAGCAGCTATCAACGATGTTGAAGCGAGCGCCCGGTAGCCATCGAGGAGAGTGGGGGCCGGCCGATGAGTCGAGAGTAGCATCGGGTCGACGTGCGAAGACGATCGAAAGCCCTTCGATCACCCTCTTCCAGAAGTCCGCGCGGTTCGCCACCGACCAGGAGTGCAGCTCCCGGTAGTCGCGGTACCCGAGCTCGGCCATCACTTGTCCGAGGTTGGAGGCCTGGAGCCGGGCGGGGTCTGGGCGCCAAGCAACCGGCGGACCGTCCTCGGGCTTCCGGTTGCGGAATATCTCCTGGAAGGCGGCCCATTGCTCCTCGAACGGAGGCGATGGGCGTTTTTGGTATTCGGCGACCCGTCGGGTCCAGCGCCCATCTTGATCGTTCGGATCGGCAGGCCGGGTGGTTTGGGACATTCTATTTCGGACCTCGAGCCATGAGGACGGCGAATCCGACCGCCCAGCCACAATCTTAGTCCGAAAGGGTGCGCTGGAGTGTGGCGTATCCGACTAATTCGATAGGTTAGAGAGGACCTTTCCACGTGGGCTTTTCACGTGTTAATCTCCGTGTCCGTGAGCAGATACTTTCTCCCCTTGTTGTTTTTCCTCGGTGCCTGCGGGCAGCCTAATCCCGAATCTCCGGACTGGATCCTTCACAACGGCAAGGTCGTGACAGTGGATGGGGACTTCCGGATCGTCGAGGCGGTTTCGATCCGAGCAAACGAGTTTCACCGGGTGGGCTCCAACTCGGAGCTACTCGACACCCGTGGTCCTTCCACGAGAGTCGTCGATCTGGGTGGAAGGACGGTCATCCCGGGGCTCATCGACAACCATAACCACCTACAGGACAAAGCCGTCGACCAGTATTTGGGCGTCGAAGTAGCCTTGGTCGAGTCGTTGGAGGAAATGCTTGACGCGATACACGCCAAGGCTGAGGACACACCCCCGGGCGAGATGATCTACACCACGTCCGGCTGGTTGATGGATCAGCTTGCGGAGAAGACTCCGCCGGACCGCTTTTCGTTGGATGGAGCAGCTCCCGATCACCCGGTTCTCGTTCAGGGAGGGCACACTTACTACCTGAACTCGGCTGCCCTCGAGCTAGCCGGGATCAACCGAGCCACGCCGTCCCCGAGCGGCGGTTTGGTTCACAAGGATCCGGGCGGTGTCCCGACGGGGCTGCTTGTGGACAACGCCATGGCGTTAGCGCGCCATCTCATTCCGAAGCCTACCCATGAGGACCGGATGGAGGCGCTGAGGGTCGCTCAACGCAAGCAAAACGCGGTCGGCGTCACCGGAATCCGCGAGCCGGGGTTAACCCCGGAGAAAATGCGCGCCTATAACGAGCTACGCGCTCGCGAGGGACTAACGCTGCGCGTGAGTATGAACCTCAGCCTCGACAACCGGCGCAGTGCCGAAGAATTGATCCAGCAGTTGGAGGAGTGGGGAGTAGGAACCGGCTTCGGAGATCCCTGGCTGCGTCTCGACGGCATCGGCGAGTTCGGGATCGACGGCGGGTTCGAGGCGGCGTTGATGAGCGAGCCCTATCACGAGTTGGCGGGAGCTCCCGCGCCGGCCGACTACTATGGCCTCCAGCGAATCGAGACGAGAAAATTCGAGGAGGTTATGGTGGGGATGGCTCGCCTAAACTGGCGGGGAAGTGTTCACGTCGTCGGCGACCGGGGACTCGACGTCGTGCTGGCCGCCTATGAGAAGGCCAACCAGGCCAAAGACATTGGGCCTCTGCGATGGATCCTGGAGCACTGCCACTACACGCGCCCCGATCAGTTCGAGAAGATCAAGGAGCTCGGGCTATCTATCTCCACCCAGTTCCATCCGTACATGTCGTCCAATACGATGATCCGACACTGGGGGCTGGAGCGCGCCGCTCAGACGATGCGCCTTCGGAACTGGCTGGATGCCGGTATCCGTGTGGGAGGAGGAAGTGACTGGTCTCTGGTGCCGGCCAATCCTTTTTGGATGATCTACTTTTGGGTTACGCGGGAAACGCGGTTATGGGACGTGATCGGTCCCGAGCAACGCATCAGCCGCGAGGAAGCTCTCCGTGTGATGTCCATCAATAATGCGTATCTGACTTTTGAAGAAGACATCAAAGGTTCGATCGAGCCAGGTAAGCTAGCCGATTTCGTGATTCTCTCCGAGGACATTCTGACCGTCCCAGAGGAAAAGATAAGGGATATACGAGCTCTGGCGACTTTCGTCGAAGGCAAGCTGGTATACGAAGCCCCCGATGCCGAGTCGCTCGGCTTGAAGTAGACCCCGCCGGAGGTCGGCCCCGATGCCGCAGTCGCGTCCGAAGCCCTGGGTGTTGCCGCGCCGCGAGTTCATGAAGGTTGCGGGCGGTGCCACGGTAGCCGCGGGTACCTCCCGCCCGCCATTATCACAGGGAGGACGTTCCATTGACCTCCTCATTCGTGGTGGGATGGTCCTGACCATGAATTCCGCCCGCCAGGTGTATCGCCGCGGTGCGGTCGCGGTCGATGGATCCCGGATCGTCGAAGTCGGTCAGGAAGACGATCTTTCCAAGAAGTACAACCCGCGAAAGATCCTACGCAGTGACTCTTTCGTGACGATGCCCGGGTTGGTCACGGCGCATACTCACATGTTTCAAGTTCTCTATCGCGGCTTGGGTGATGAGCGATCGCTCTACGACTGGGTCAGCGAGATGATCTTCCCCCTATCTCGTCATCTCGATCGGGAGAACCTCTATTGGGGAGGCCTGCTCTGTCAGCTGGAGCTCTTGCGCGGCGGAGTAACCTGTCTGTCCGACAGCCACTTCATCCACCGCGATCCGCAGGGAATCGATTCGCTCGCACAGGCGGTCCAAGACTCGGGGATCCGCGCCGTCTTGGGACGAGCCTGTACCGAGCTCGGTGATTTCACCGACATCTTCGTCGAAGACGTCGAGACCGCGGTTCGGGAAGTTCGGCGCGTCTTCGAAACCTGGAACGGAAAGGCCGATGGCCGGATCGTGATATGTCCGGAAGTGGCGGTACCCATGCTTGCGTCGGACAGGATGCAACGAGAGCTGAGAGAGCTCGCCGACGCGTTTCAGACCGGTTTGCACTACCACGCGGCTGAGACCGCCTTCGAGCGCCAGGAGATGGTGAAGAAAACCGGGAAGGGAGTTATCGAATACCTGGATGTTCTCGGGGTGCTCGAGCCCGATGTCTTGCTTGCTCATGCTATTTGGCTCCCCCAGAAGAGAAATGGACATCATTCGAGATCGGGACGTCAAGATCGCTCACAACCCGGTGAGTAACCAGTACCTTGCCGATGGAGTCGCCCCCGTGCCCGGCTATCTTTCACGGGGAGTCACCGTGGGGATTGGTGTCGATGGGGCGGCAAGCAACAACAACCAGGACATGTTCGCGGCCATGAAACATTGTGCGCTTATGCACAAGCTCACCAGTATGGACGCCGAGGTACTTACTGCTTACAAGGTGTTGGAGATGTCCACGCGAGATGGGGCTCGGGCGCTCGGTCTCGAGAACGAAATTGGATCTCTAGAAGCGGGGAAGAAGGCGGACATCATCCTCGTTTCTACCGACAAACCGCACCTCGCACCCAATCACAATCCGATCTCGAATCTCGTCTACGCGGGTTCCGGGCAAGATGTGGACACCGTGATCGTGGATGGGAAGGTCGTTGTCGATGCCGGGACCGTCAAGACCGTCGATAGTGATCGGGTCTTGGAGGAGTCGACCCGCGCCGCGAAGTCCATCCTCGAGAAGGCGGGAAAGGAATCACTGACCCGCGTCCCATCGGTGGAGTATCTGTAGTTGATTTTATTTCTAGGGGGAGGTCAATGATGAAAGTCCGAGTCGTGAACACGGTCGTTCGCTCTCCTCCGGTCCGAGCCACGGTACCTTGCCCCCCTTTCCAGACTTCGTCACGGTGGAGCAAGACTGGCTCGAGGAAGGGCCGACCGCCATCGAATGTCTCTACGATGAAGCGATCTCTGTTCCTCCATTATTGGAACGGGTGAAGAAGGCCGCCGCGGACGAGGTGGACGGCATCGTCATCGGTTGTTTCATGGATCCGGGATTGCGAGCGGCTCGCGAGCTGGTGCGAGTCCCCGTCGCAGGTCTCGCGGAGTCGGCGATGTTGCTAGCCGGCGGCTTGGGACAGTCCTTCTCGGTCATCCTCCCCGCGCGCAGCGGGATTCCGAAAGTGGTGGATCAAGCGATCTCCTACGGCGTCCGCGATCGGCTGGCTTCGGTGCCTTGTCTAGAGATCCCGTTGTCCGAGTACTCGGATCGCGAGAAGCTGGTACGGGAAACGGTGAAACTCGCCGAGCGGGCTTTGAAGGAAGACGATGCCCACACATTGATCATGGGTTGTACGGGGATGAGCCCGGTGACGGAAGCGGTCAAGCGCGAGCTTCATGAGCACGGGCATGACGTTCCGGTCATCGATCCGATACAGGCCGCGGTAGGCATGCTGCTCGCTCATCACACGATGGGAGTAACGCATAGCCTTCGAGCCTATGCGCTCCCTAGCTGGAGAACCTAAGGGGGGCGAAGGAGTCTCCGACAATGCCCAGATATGTGACGGTGTGGAGCGGCCCAGATGGGACCGATCCGTCGTTCGGAAACCCGCAGCCAAACGGTCGAGCGGCTCCTCACACTCATGAGGGATGCCCATTCCCGTGACTGTGATCTCGTGGTCTTCACCGAGCTTGCCCTGACCTCTTTCTTTCCGCACTGGTACATGGAAGACCAGAAGGAGCTCGATTCTTACTTCGAACGAGAGATACCCGGGCCGGAGACGCGAAAGCTCTTCGATGAAGCGGCGCGGCTCGGGATCGGTTTCTGTCTCGGTTACGCGGAGCTCGCCGAAGAGGGGGGTGCAACGCACCATTACAACAGCGCGGTGCTGGTCGACAAAAAGGGGCGAATCGTCGGAAAGTACCGCAAGATCCACCTGCCGGGATACGCGGAGCCTCATCCCGAACAACCGCACCAGAACCTGGAGAAGCTATATTTCGAAGTTGGCAACCTGGGATTTCGTACCTGGCGGGCCTTCGGTGGGGTGGTGGGGTTGTGCATCTGCAACGATCGGCGTTGGCCGGAGACGTACCGAGTCTTGGGACTCGAGGGCGCGGAGATGATCCTCCTGGGGTACAACACTCCAAGCTCCCTCCGGTGAAATCGTTGCCATGGCTTCCACGCTGGAGGACGAGCTCGTCACCGCACGTTGTGACCTCGATCAAACGCGTTTCTACAAAGAAACGATTTTCAACTTCGCCGATCATCGACGCATCGAGCATTATCGGCTCATCACCGAGCGAACCGGCGCCATTCCGCCGCCGCCCCTTCCGCCCCCACAGGAAGAAGAATAGCCTCGGTGTCCGTTCTGATCCGAGGGGGACGCATCATCACCGCGGCCGATGACTACTTGGGCGACGTCTTCATCGAAGGCGAGGTGGTCTCACTACTGGGGAAATCGCTCGACGTCGACGCAGACCGAAACATAGATGCCTCTGGCAAGTATGTAATACCGGGCGGCGTCGATCCGCACACCCATATCGATTTGGACTACGGGGGACTGGTGAGCTGCGACGACTTCACGACGGCGACCATCGCTGCCGCCTTCGGGGGCACGACGACCGTGGTCGACTTCTGTTGTCAGTTTCCAGGACAAACCTTTGCGGAAGCGGTCGAGGCTTGGCAAGGAAAGCTCGACCGCCATCCGCCGGTCATCGACGTGGGGTTCCACCTCATCGTCACCGATCTCAAGGGGAGTGGATCGCTCGACGCGCTGGCTCGGATGCCGGAGCAAGGGATCACGAGCTACAAGCTGTTCATGGCGTACAAGGGCAGCGTGATGATCGATGACGATATGCTCTTCAAGACCATGCTGGTGGCCAAGGATTCCGGCGCGTTGGTTATGGTTCACGCAGAGAACGGAGACGTGATCGACGAGCTGGTGAAGCAGGCGCTCGCGGAGGGCAAGACGGAACCCAAGTGGCACGCCGCGACGCGCCCAACGATCGCCGAGGGCGAGGCGACCAATCGTGCGATCCGACTCGCGCACATGGCCGAGGCCCCGCTTTACGTCGTCCATATGTCTTGCAAGGAGGCCATCGACCCTCTTGCACGCGCCCAGGCCCGGGGCTGGCGGGTCTGGGGTGAGACCTGTCCTCACTACCTCTTCGTCGACGAGTCGTATCTCGAACGGCCCGGCTTCGAAGGCGCCAAATACGTCTACACACCACCCCCGCGCCCCAAGGAGGAGCAAGAGGTTCTGTGGAATGCCATCATCAATAGGGTCGTGTCAGTCGTCGCTTCGGATCACTGCGCCTACCGCTGGGAAGACCAGAAGGCGCGCGGCAAGGACGGCTTCTCCAAGATCCCCAACGGCGGGCCGGGAATCGAGAACCGGATCGACATGCTGTACGCGGGCGGCGTGTCGGCGGGCCGCATATCGATGAACCGGCTGGTGGAGCTTACATCGACGACCCCTGCGAAGCTCTTCGGGATGTACCCGCGCAAGGGAACCATTGCGGTGGGTAGCGATGCGGATATCGTGGTCTTTGATCCTAATCGGGAGCGAAAAATTTCCGCGAGCACCCACCATTCTCGCTCGGACTACAACCTCTACGAAGGTGCACAAGTACCAGGCGGTGCCCAGACCGTGCTCGTACGGGGGGAGGTCGTGGTGGAGGACGGCGAGCTGGTGGGGGAGCCGACCCGTGGTCGGTTCGTCCGTCGGGCGGCTTTCGGGGAGCGCGTAAATGGCGCGTCATCCGAGGTCGGCACGGCACGATGACCGAGAGCTCTGACCCGACGATTTTTCAGGATTACGCGAGGGCGCCCGTTCCCCCGGAAAAGCGAAGGGGTGCTCTTTTTCTTGCGGTGGTCTTCACCGCGTGCGCGGTCTCCCTAGCCTCGATGTTGCTCGGTGGCTCCTTGGCCATAGGTTTGACGCTTCGTCAGGCGGTGGTCGCGATCTTCCTGGGGAATCTTCTTTCTGCGGTCATCGCTTGTCTTACCTCCAAGGTGGCGATCGAAACGCATTTGTCGGCGGCCATGATTTGCAGGACGACGTTCGGCCGGCATGGAGCAATTCTCGTGGTGGGCATCTACGCCCTGAGCGCCTGGGGCTGGTTCGGTGTCCAGACTGGACTCTTCGGAGACACGCTGGCGAGATTGGTGAAGTTGGTCTTCCAATTGGATGTGAGCCCCGATGTAATTAGGCTCTTTGTTCTAGGTGGTGGATTGCTCATGATGTCGACCGCCATTTTTGGATACCGCGCCATCGAGAAGCTGAGCACAATCACCTTGCCGCTCATGGGCGGATTGATTCTGGCGTCCCTCGTCGTCGTCCTGCGCGAGCACGGAGTCGGTACGGTTTTGGCGGCTCCACCCTTAGGTGCTCCCATCGGCCTCGGGGTTGGCATCTCGATGGTGGCCGGATCGTTCATGGCGGCCGCGGTCGGCGCACCCGGTATCATGAGGTATGCGAGAAACATGAGGGATGCCGTCATCGCGGTCTTCTCGGGATTCATGCTCGGACTGGGTGGGACGGTACTGGTCGCCACGATGTGCGCCAAGGCAACCGGCGAGTCGAACATCGTCGAGATCATGGTGTCTCTAGGATGGGGTGCGTCGGCGATGGTGGTGTTGATCTTGGCGCAGTGGACCACCAACGACAACAACCTCTATTCGTCCGGGCTTGCATTGTCTGCGATCATCCAGGCATTGCCGAAGTGGAAGCTCACTCTCATTTCGGGCGGCGTCGGGATTGTCTTGGCAGTGCTTGGGATCTACGAGTCTCTGATGTTCTTTTTTCTAGTGCTGAGTGCTTTGCTTCCTCCGATCGGCGGGATCTATGTGGCAGACTACTTCTTCAACCCCGGCGTATACCAAGGCACTGGGAGCGGCAGTCGGCCGGGCACAAGGCTTCGCCTATCGGCTTGGGCCCCGGCCGCGCTGCTCGGCCTCTCGACAAATCCGCCGCCGTCCGGATTCGGGCTCTTCGAGATGACACGCATCTCGGCGTTGGATTCGTTCCTGGCCGGAGTCTTTTTTTACGTCCTACTGACGCGTTTCAGTCGAAGTTCGCCTAGTGCTCCTCCGGAGCGATCTTCACCATGATGTGGGCGTAAGGGGCGCCCTTCCACATGACGTAGACAGGATCCTTCGGGTTGGTGGAAAGCCCTTCCAGGGCAGCTGCATCAGGCACCACGATCATCAGGTGCGGTCCTTCCTTGACCCAGTCATTGTCGTCGGTGGGCGCGGTCGCATACGGATCCTTATTGCTGACCCCAAGGGCTTCTCCCTCGCCCGCCAGCATGTAGGAGATGCTGAACTCCTTTACGTCGAGCGGCTTCTTGTTCATCATGGCACCGAGCACTTCGTCCCACTGCGGTCGGTTGCACATCGGCCCGATGATCTTTGAGCCCGGGTAGCAGGTCCAGCCATTTCGACCCTTCCCTCAGGACCTTGCCGTCCGAGGCCTTGATGGTTGCGTTCTTGGTGACAGACGCAGGAGCGGCGCTCTCTGCGTCCGCAATCAGCTCGGCCTTGCTCTTCTCCGCCAGCACGACGCCGGCCACCACCAGGCACAGAACTACAGACATTCCAACTAAAAGGACTTTCTTCAGCTTCATTGAGCCTCCTTGAATGGTGGGGATTTTACTGGTTTTCGCTTTGAAGTCAAGATGCTTCCCGGGCCGGACAGGCCTCCGAATCGTTGACAGCCATGGAAACCGCGTGCTAGCATCCGCCGCTTGAAGCTGGCCGCCTTCAAGTAATGAGGATCTCGTGAGCCCTCCCTCTGTCGGCCTCGTCGTTTTTGGTCTCTACCTGATAGCCGTCATCGCGATTGGCCTCCTTTCGGCCCGATACCAAAAGACTTCCGAAGATTTTTGGGTGGCGAGCCGCCGGTTCGGCGTCGTGGTGTTGGTCATCGCCAATATGGCGGCGATCATGCACGGCGGCTCGATTCTGAGTGGAATGGCTTTCGCCGGCCGCTTTGGCGGCGTGGCGATACTGCCCTACTTGTCCATGTCCCTCGGCTTCGCGGTCATTTTTTTCTTTTTCGCGAAAAAGCTCCGGGAGTCCAAAGGGTTCACCCTTCCCGACTACATGGGGGACCGATTCGACAGCCGCTTCTTGCGCACCTGGAGCGCGCTCATGATCGCCGTCTCCAGCATCGTTTACGTGATCGCCCAGATCCGAGGCATGGGTTTCATCTTAGAAAAGCTCCTCGGAATACCGTTCTTCTGGGGATTGGTCCTCGGGACCGTCATCTTCGTGTTCTATGTCGCCCTCGGCGGGCTGCTCGCCGTGGTCTGGACCAACATTGCCCAATTCCTTTTCATGTGGATAGGTCTCATGTTTCTCGCTCCCTACGTCTACGAGATGGCGGGAGGATGGTTCGAGGTGCTCGAGAAAGTCGAGCAAGTGGCACCGGGCTGGACCTCAGTACGCGGAACGACATGGACGACCAGCTTCCTGATCTCCTGGTATTTAGTATGGTTCGTCGCGTATTGCACACGAATCGAGCTCATCACCAAGATGTTCGCGGCCCGCGATAGCAAGATCGCTCGATTCTCGATACCCTTCACGGCGTTGCTGGTGGGAGGCTTCTTGCTCTATGGAAATTTTTACCTTGGCGCCGCGGCCCGTGTTCTGGTTTGGGATCAGATCTCGAGTCCCGATGAAGCCTTCCCGGCGTTGGTCGGAGCCACGCTAGGACCCGTCTTGTCCGCGATCGCTTTGACCGGCATCGCTAGCGCCGCAATGTCTACAACGGACTCGTTACTTCTCATGTCGGGGGCGGCGATCTCACACGACATATTGCGGAAGAGCATTCACGAGCCTCGCGGTGTGGTCAAAGATGAGCGCTATTACTTGCGTGTCTCGCGCCTCACGATCGTCGCCGTGGGAGTCGTTGCTTTTCTCGGCTCGTTGCCGGATGTCGCACTGATTCTCCAGATCGTCTCTTATGCGGTGGCCATTGTCGGGGCCACCTTTTTCTTCCCGCTCATCGTGGGCCTCACTTCCCGCCGGGTGAGCAAAGAGGCGGCGACCGCATCCTCCGTGGGTGGCGCCGTCGCGACCGCCATCTGGACGTGGTGGACCCTGGCCGGTGCGAGCTGGGTGCAAGGAGTGCATCCCGGGATCGTCGGGCTGGCCACCGGTGGGACCCTAATGCTCGTCGTTAACATCTTCACGCAACCGGTAAAAGAAGAAGCGACCAACAAGTTCTTTCCGGAGAAAGCCTGAAACCCTGATGCTTGGACTACCACTCAGCAGTTTCATCTTGCTCTTTGTCTTGCCAACTCTGGTTTTGATTCCAATGTTCTACTACTGTTGGTTGATCAGGAAGGGTCGCCGAGATTGAACGGCCGTCTCGGGGGAGGAAAATAAATGAGGGTTCTGCCGCTAAAGCTACTTGTCTTAGGAATCGCGTTGCTCGTCTCCTGCGCGCCACCGCAAACGGAGGCACCTCCCCCCTCGGTCGTGGAAGCCCTGGCAGCGGGGAACTATTCGCTGGTCGATCTTTCCCACCCCTATGTCGAAGGCGCACCGGAGTTTGTGGCTCCTCCTGGCTTGGGCCAGGGAGTTCTTTTCAAGAAGACCGAAATCGCCCGGTGGGACGAGCGGGGAGCGAACACTTGGTACTGGAACTGGTATCAGATGACGGAGCACGCGGGCACTCACACCGACGCTCCGAACCATTGGTTCTCCGGCAAGGACAAAGAGGCGATCGACGAGATTCCCATCGACCGCCTGGTCGCACCCGCCGTCGTCGTGGATGTGAAGGTCAAGGCTGCTGCGGATCCGGACTACATGCTGTCGGTCGATGACCTCAATGCATGGGAGCAGACGCACGGGGAGATCCCTGCAGGCGCCGTCGTGATCCTGAACAGCGGCTGGGGTGACAAGTATTCCGATCTCAAGGCGTTTCTCGGTCTCGACGAGGCGGGAGGGCTGCACTTTCCGGGATTCTCCCCGGACGCGGCTAGATGGCTCTTGGAGAACCGCGACATCAACGCGCTCGCCTCCGATTCCCTCGCGACGGACGCGCTCGGCGTTTCGATGGGGACCGACCCGCCGCACCAAGTGCACATCGAGATGCACCGTGCCGGAAAGTACCAGATCGAGATGATCGCCAACATCGATGCCCTGCCCGCCGCCGGGGCGTGGTTGGTCGTGGCGCCCATGAAGTTTCAGGGGGGCGGTGGGGCCGGCAGCCGTATTTTCGGGATCCTGCCGTAAGCTCCATGCCATCCGACCAATAAGCACCATGGCGCCCGGCTGGTTCAAGAGGGATCGGTCAGGAGAGGTCGGCTGGTTGCGCTCGATCGGGTCGATGAAGCGATCTCTTCTTATAGGCGAGCCATCGATCTCCAACCCAAGCACGCCGAGGCGCACCACGGCTTGGGTGTGTGTCTGAAAAAGCAAGGGAAGGATGAGGAAGCCGAGCGAGGAGCGAGGCGGCAAGCGCGCGAACGAGGAGTGAGCGCGCACTGATACACTAAATGCTCTTGGGCAAGCCTTTCTTAGCGACGTGCTCCATGACGTCACAGAAATAGTCCAGCTCATCGAGTGTAGTGAAGAGGTTGGGGGTCACGCGAAGTCCCTGGAAGTCCTCCCTCAAGATCGGGACCACGATGATGTGATGTTTGTCCCACAGGTACTCGTCTAACGCCTTGGTGTCCACTCCGCTAATTTCCACCGTAGCGATCGCGCAGCTCATCTCCGGTTTCAATGAAGTATGCAGACGGACGTTGGGTATCTGCTGCAGCCTCTCTGCCCAGTAGTGCTGGAGGTAGCGCAGGCGGGCCTCTTTCCTCGCCGAGCCAATCGTATTGTGGAAGGTGAGTGCTTCGCCGGTGGCGACTTCGTTGGCCGCGGGATGCGTGCCGATCTCCTCGAACTTCCGGATATCGTCGTCCATTTCCTCCGGAGCGGCCATGAGCGGCCAGACTTTTTTGATCTTGTCCCGCCGCACGTAAAGCATCCCAGTTCCTTTAGGGGCGAGAAGCCATTTGTGGAGGCTGGTACCGAAATAGTCGCAACCCAGGTCGGATTGGGTGAAGGCGAACTGGCCGAAGGAGTGCGCCCCGTCGACGATGACCTCGATGCCGCGCGGCCGCGCGAGCTCGACGATCTGTTTGACGGGAAAGATTTGCCCGGTGATGTTGACTTGATGGCTCACCAGAATCAGTTTGGTCTGTGGAGAGATCGCATTCGCGAAGCCTTCCACAAGGACATCGGTGTCCTCGGTTGGCGTGGCGACGGGAAACAGCTTGATGTCGATCCCTTCGCGGCGGCGCCGTTGGTCGAGTGTGGTCCGCATGCGGGGGTAGTCGTGCTCCGAGGTCACGACCTCATCTCCCGTTTGGAGATCGAAACCGTTGAGCAAGATTGCTAGAGCCTCGGAAGCGTTGCGCACTAGCGCAATCTCCTCGCGATCACACCCGAAGAGCTCGGCCAAACCGCTGCGGACGAACTCGCGGCGGGGCTCGAGGATTTTCCACATCGTGTAGACGGGTGCTTCTTCTTGCTCCCAGATGTAGCGCACCAGAGCCTCGGTGACGACGCGTGGAGACGCGGAGACCCCACCACTATTGAGGTCGATGAGGCTCCGAGTCACGGTGAACGCTTGTTGGATGTTACGCCAGTAGGCCTCGTCTTTCGCCGCCTCGGCCGGGCCGATACCCGCCAAACGGCGCGAAGAGGCTTCGACCCGGCGCATCGTCTCCGGCCCGAAGAGAGTGCCTGCCGTCGCCGCTCCGAATCCCTTGCCCAGCGTTCCTAGGAAGCTCCGCCTTTCCATGGTCCCCTCCTATTTCGGGGTAACCGATCTGCTATCGCTTTTGCAGTGCGCACAGACTACCATTTCGTGAGATAAATAACCGGTCCCCGAAACTCATGCGCAAGCTTGTCTTGGTCAAGCATTCGCTTCCCGAGATCCGGCCCGATCGTCGAGCCGCGGAATGGGTCTTGACGGAGGAGGGGCGCAAACGGGCGGTTGCCGTCGCTCGCCATGAACCAGGTGTGATCGGGGCCAGCAACGAGCCCAAGGCTACCGAAACGGCTGAGATCATTGCGCGCGAGCTGGGAAAGTCGGTCGAGATCTTCGAAGGCCTTCACGAGCAGGAGCGGGGAAGCTTGGAGCTTCTCCCCGGGGGGAAGTTCGAGAGCGTGGTGGCGGAGCTATTCGCGCGGCCCGATGAGCTGGTCTTCGGGGACGAGACGGCGACCCAGGCTCTCGGTCGATTCCGCGAAGCGGTGGATCGCTTCTTGGAGACCCACCCCGATGGAAACGTCGCTCTGATTTCGCATGGTCGGGTCATTACCCTGTTGGTGGCCGCCTACGCCGGAGTCGATCCCTTCCCCTTCTGGAGACGGCTCGGTCTCCCGTCGTTTGTGGTGGTGTCTCTGCCGGAGAGGAAGGTACTGGAAGTCGTCGAGTCCGTGTTATAGCCAGAACTCGGTGCGGATGAAGCGGATGATGTCTCGACTGAAGACGTGGGCGATGACCGTCCAGCCGCAGTAGATCTTCGCAATACCCGTCATGCCCGGCTTCAATGTGCGGTCTTCATTGTCCATGCCGGCACGAATGAGGATCGTCGAAGTCTTTTCGCCCTCCGCAGCGATGGGGGCGATCTCCGCGACTTCGGCGTGAAAGCTTCGGTGCGGGTAACCCCTCACTTTGAACTTCACCGGATAGCCGATCTCGATGGCATCGATCTCTTTCTCTGGCACCGGCATTTCGATGACGACTTGCTCGTCGTTCACGATCTCGCAAACGACGTCGCCCTCCTCCAAAAACTCTCCGAGTTTTTCCTGGAAACGGTAGGTGGTCAGAGTACCCGAAAGCGGTGCAAAAATGCGGCTGCGGCTCAAGAGATCTTCTAACTGGGCTAGCTCAGCTTCGAGCCGTTGGATGACCGCGCGCTGAGCGTCCGCATCACGCAGGTGCAAGACCTCGATCTGCTCGTTGCGGCTCGCGCGACTGGCCTTCCGCGCCAGCTGCAACTCCGCCTCTTGTTTGCGCTGCTTGCTCGAGGCCTGCTCTAGCTCGGCCTGGACTTGGTCGAACTGTTCCCGTGCCACCAAGCCGCTGGTCCAGAGTTTCTGGGTCCTTTCGAAGTCCTGCTTGGCTTTCGCCGTCTGAGCCCGTGCCGTTTCGAGAGTACGTTCCTCGACGCGAATTTCTTCCCTCCAGGTGGGATTGAGCTTTTCCAGAAGCCGGAGCTCTTCCTGCGACCTGGCGAGCTCGGCGTGCTTTGTCTCTTTGTCGAGGGCGAGAGACTTCGAATCGTACTCGAGAAGGAGATCTCCCTTCTTGACCTGCTCTCCTTCTGAGAAGGCGATGCGCGCAATCCGCCCGTCGGCGGGGGCACGCACCGTGGCACGACTTTTCGGCAAGACTTTGAGCTCACTGGCAATGCGAAGCTGCCAGGGGCAAAATGCAACAGCCAGCAGCAGAACGCCCCAGAAAAGAACGAATCGGGAACGCCGGTGCTTCTTTCCGAGGTCTTCCCACTTTTCTTTGCCGACCGAGCGTGCGCTCGATGCTGCTTCCGAGGCCGGCTTGTGGAGAAGGCCGACCATGGCGAGGGTGAAAAGGCCGAGTCCGCTCGAACCGAACTCGTCGAATGCCCATCCGCCCGACCAAATTGCGATGTATCCCAAGAGAATCACCGTGTAGGTGAGCGCCGCGGCGCCAAATAGGGTCACGAAACGATCGCCGCGAAGCCAAAGAATGTTACGACCCGCCAGCTCCGGTCGCGGCGGCTCGATGGAGAGATTCAAAACGAAGCGCCGGAAGAACCGGCCGAGACCAGAGAGGGCCTCTTTGCGAAGGTTGGCGATCCCCAGGTAATCCGCTAGGAGGTAGTAGCCATCCAGCTTGATGAGCGGATTGAAATTGAAGAACGTCTTGATTGCTCCCACCGCCACGATGATGAAGAAAACTCGGGACAGAAAAGCCTCCGGTGCCACGAGCCGCC
Organism: Candidatus Marinacidobacterales bacterium; assembly: GCA_965219415.1. Lineage (GTDB taxonomy): Bacteria > Acidobacteriota > Vicinamibacteria > Marinacidobacterales > DATDRI01 > CBDCNP01. The sequence goes on along the minus strand of CBDCNP010000002.1, from coordinate 1,538,287 downwards.
ATGCCAGAACCGCCGTCGCCCAGATGAAGAGCTCGAAGAACCCGCCGGCGAAGATCACCCAGAGCCGTTGACGTTTCTCCTTGAAGAGGTAGGTGTCGCTCACGTTGCAGTAAAAACAGGGCACGAAGTATCGCAAGAAGCACGATTACGATTTCCCGGCCAACGCCATCCAGTTCGTCCTGGACTCCGCAGGCATCGGCCCGGAAGATCTGGACCACGTTGCGTTCTTCGAAAAGCCCTTCCAGAAGTTCGAGCGGATTCTCATGACGTCGCTGCAGATGTTTCCGCGGGCGCTCCCGGTCTTCCGCGAAGCGATGATGGCTTGGATGCTGGACAAGCTGTGGGTCAGCGCGCTCATCACCGAAAGGATCGGAGTGCCGCGAGATAAGATTTTGTTCTCCGAGCACCACCTGTCCCATGCGGCCAGCGCCTACCTTTGCTCTCCTTTCGACGAGGCGGCCATTCTCACCGTCGACGGGGTGGGGGAGTGGGCCACTGCAAGCTACGGCGTCGGTCGCGGAAACGATATCCAACTCCATCGTCAGATTGAGTTTCCGCACTCGCTAGGATTGCTCTATAGCGCCTTCACTGCCTTCCTCGGGTTTCAGGTGAACGAAGGGGAATACAAGGTGATGGGGATGGCACCGTACGGAGAGCCCCGATACGCCGAAAAGGTCTACAAACTGATTCAGAAGAACGGCGACGGATCGTTTCGTCTCAACATGGAGTACTTTTCCTTCCATTACTCCGATAAGAAGGCTTTCAATCATCGTTTCGTCGATCTCTTCGGCGAGCCGCGTCCGTCCGACCTACTTTTCTTTACCAAGGATTCAGGTTTTCCGAGTTACTTCGGGGAACCTCCCGCAAACTACGACGAGCTCTGTCGGTCCAACCAGCACTATGCAGACATCGCGTCCAGCATTCAGCGAGTGACGGAAGAAATTCTCCTCGACATGGCGAATCACCTGCATCGAGAGACCGGGCTTCGGAGGCTTTGCATGGCGGGGGGAGTCGCCCTCAACAGTGTTGCCAATGGATGCATCCTTCGAGAAACGCCCTTTTGAGGAGATCTTCATTCAGCCGTCCGCCGGGGATGGAGGTGGTGCTCTCGGCGCAGCGCTTTGGGCTTACAACACGCTTTTGGGTAATCCGCGTCAATTCGTTCTAGAGCACGCATTTTGGGGGAAGTCATACTCCGATTCCGAAGTAAAGGCCTTCCTCGAGGAACAAGGCATCCGCTACGAGCGACTCGATGAGGATCGCCTCCTCGACCGCACCGTCGAGGCGCTCCAGGGCGGTGAGGTCATCGGCTGGTACCAGGATGGTTCGAGTGGGGGCCGCGCGCCTTGGGGCATCGATCGATCATTGCGGATCCTCGTCGGGCAGACATGAAAGAAATCGTCAATACCAAGATTAAGTTTCGGGAGCCTTATCGTCCGTTCGCACCCGCGGTGTTGAGCGGCCATGTTGACGAGTACTTCGAAGCGCCCGGGGTCAAGAACCTAGAGCGGCAGTATCCTGAGCGGTTCATGCTGCTCGTCTTCGACGTCAAGCCATCGAAGCGCGACGTCATCCCCGCAGTAACACACGTGGATGGAACCGGTCGCCTACAAACAGTGGTTCGGGATGGCAATTCACGGTACCATGACCTCATCGCACGTTTCGGTGAAGCCACCGGCGTGCCGATCATCATGAACACTTCGTTCAATCTTCGCGGTGAGCCGATTGTGAATACGCCGGAACAGGCTTACTCGACGTTCAGCCAGAGCGGCATGGACCGGTTGGTGTTGGGCAACTACGTTGTTGCAAAGGAGTGAGGTCGGTCCATGGGCAAGGCAATAGAATCGGCGGGACGCAAGCTGGGAATCGTGCAGGAACTGATGACGTTCCTCTGGGAACGAAAGCTCTGGTGGATGGCGCCTATGGTATTGACGTTGCTTCTCTTCGGGATGTTGATTCTGTTTGCCGAGTCGTCAGCGGTAGCACCGTTCATCTACACTCTTTTCTAGTAGCTACAAGACCGAGCCGCCTACTCCTCGATGTTTGACGATGCCTGACGATGCCTGACGATGTTGGATAAGGAAAAGCTCCAGGCCGAGGCGGTCCCCGTACCCCAAGAGGCCTCGAGAGACGATCCGAGCGTCATCATCAGTAGTGACACGCTTCGAGAGGATCGGATTCCCCCGAATCAGGCTCGAACCAAGAAGTGGCCTGTCCTGGACGCCTCTGGGGCTCCCAGCATCGAGCGCGACAGTTGGCGGTTCGAGGTCAAGGGTCTCGTACAAACGCCGATCTCGCTGGATCTAAAAGGGCTGCGGGCACTTCCCCGGGTCAAAGTTTTCGCCGACATGCACTGCGTCACCCGCTGGTCACGACTGGGGAATCTCTGGGAAGGAGTCTCGACGCGGGAGCTGATTTCTCGAGCCGAGCCGTCGCCCCGAGCGCGATTCGTCCTGGTGCATGGCCACGACCAGGGCTACAGCACCAACCTTCGGCTCGAGGATTTGCTTACCGAAGACACCCTGCTGGCCGATACCCATGACGGACAACCTCTCCCTTCCCACCACGGCGGTCCGGTCCGATTAGTCGTACCCAAGCGCTATGCTTGGAAGAGCGCCAAGTGGATCAAGGCCTTCGAGCTCCTTTCGGAAGACGAAGCTGGCTTCTGGGAACGCGGCGGTTATCACATGCGGGGCGACCCGTGGAAGGAAGAGCGGTTTCGCTAGCGAATCCGACTCACCTCCGTTTGCCTGCGAGCTGCGGCTCGGGTAAATAAGCCACGTGATCTCGATCGTCATTCCCGTCTATAACGAGTCCGAATGCCTACCGATCCTTCACCGGCGCCTCGTCGCCGCGGCGTCCTCGTGGAACGAGAACTTCGAGTGCATCCTTATAGACGATGGGAGCTGGGACCGCTCTCTGGAATTAATGCGCGACATCGCGAGTGAAGACAAGCGCTTCAAGGTCCTTTGCTTCACGCGTAATTTCGGACATCAGTCCGCGGTCACCGCCGGTCTGTGTTACGCCTCGGGGGATGTCGTGGCGGTCATGGATGCCGATCTACAGGACCCACCCGAGGAGCTCAAAGCGTTCATCGACAAGTGCCGAGAAGGCTACGACGTCGTCTATGCCGTCCGGACGCACCGCAAGGAAGGTCCACTCAAGCGTATTAGCTATTGGTTTTACTATCGCTTGTTGAGGTCACTCGCCTCGGTCGACATCCCCCTCGACTCGGGCGACTTCTGCGTCATGAGTCGACGGGTGGTCGACACTATGAACACGCTTCCTGAGCGCAACCGTTTCGTGCGGGGTCTGCGCACTTGGGTGGGCTATCACCAAGCAGGGCTCGAGTACGAGCGAGGGGCGCGTGAAGCCGGAAGGCCGAAGTACACCTTCGCCAGTTTGTTGAACTTGGCTCTCGACGGCATCGTGAACTTCTCCTTCAAGCCGCTTCGGGTGCTGGCAATCGTCGGCATTCTCATCGGCGTGCTTTCGTTTACCGCCGCCTTTCTGTTTTTTCTGCAGTACGTGACCGATACGACCATCCTGGGGTACAACCCTCGGCAGGCTCCGGGGTGGACTTCTCTCATTCTCGCCATCTTCTTTCTTTCCGGCACTCAGCTCGTCGGCATGGGCATTCTCGGTGAGTACATCGGTCGACTCTTCGAGGAGACCAAGGCTCGTCCGACGTACTTGATCAAAGAACAGCTCAACTTCACGCATCAAGAAAGCCTGCATCCTGGCAGGCCCGGCTAGCGCCGCCAGCAGGGTGCTCACGGATTCAGTGCACCCTGCGCGAAGAGCCGTCAGCTGTCCCGAAGCCGCATGCCGGCGAAGGGACAGCGGTGGGGGTGGGGCCCCGCCGCACTAAGAAATGGAGCGAGCCCGGCCCGAGTGGGCCGACGACAGGTAGTCGAGCGATGAGCGAGGCGCCAAGCGCGCGTCCGCCTTCGTTGGACGCGAATCGTCGAGAACTACGGCGGGAACGAGGAGTGAGCGCGCATTGAGGCACCAGATGTCGCGATAGTGCTGGGCTCTCTCGGCTGGTAGAATATTCTCAAACCTAAAATTACCGCATAGATCCCAAGGAAATTCAGCTCTTAGCGGGATGAAATACCGTTCCGAGGAGGGATTGGTCGCTCCTACCGAGCGGCCGAGATCGCTATGGCTTGGCTCAAGAACATGCTGGGAGAGCAGTCGCTGGACCACGTCCGCGAGGCCCGGCGTGCTGAGGAGGAGGGCGATTGGCGTCGGGCCGGGAACTGCTACGAACGGGTCGGTGATCTGCAGGGTGTGCTCGAACGGTACAATAGGGCCCGAGACTATACCTTGTGCGCCGAGCTCGCCCTGCGAATGGACCGCGCCGACCTTGCCGTGAAGTATTTCCTGCTTGCGGGCGACAAAGTGCAGGCGGCGGAATTGCTGAAGCAGTCGAGCGAGGACGAACGTGCCGCCGAGTTGTTCGCTGAGGTCGGCGCCTTCGACAAGGCCGCGGCGGTATTCATGGAGACCGGCAACCCCGTTCGTGCTGCGGAGCTCTTCGCGGAGGGCGGTCACTTCTTGGAAGCGGGCGATGCCTTGGAAGGGGCCGGACAACAATCCGAAGGCTGCGGAGGCCTATAGCAAAGGACATCACTACTCCAAGGCGGCGGCGGCCTTCGAGAAGACGGGCGATTTCGTCCGCGCCGGGAAAATCTACGAACAAAGTGGACGCCACGTTCAGGCGGGCGAAGCGTTCGAGAAGGCGGGGGAGTTCTTGCTCGCGGCGTTGGCCTATAAATCACGAATCACCGACGCCGGCGTCGAAGCACGGTATCTCGCCGAAGGGCCGAGAGACCGGAGGCGGAAGCTTTCGATCCTCGCCGCTCGGTGTTTCGAAAAAGTCGGGAAACTTCCCGAAGCTGCCACGCTGCTCGAGGAAGCTGGCGAATACAGCGCCGCTGCAGAGGTTGCAGAAAAGTTGGAGGAATACCGGCGTGCCGCCGAGCTCTACAACGCGGCGGCGGAGACTTCGCGTGCCATCGAGATGTTCAAGAGAGCCGGGGACGATCGTTCAGCAGATTCTCTTCGCGGAGAGCAGGCGCTTGATGAAGGGGACCACCAGTTGGCTGCCGAGGCTTTTCTCCGCGGCGGGGATCATGTGCGGGCGGCAGAGATTTTTGTCAGCATCGAGCAATTCGAGTCAGCGGCAGATTGCTACGAAGCGGTCGAGGCATACTCCGAAGCCGCGGATGCCGCCATGCGAGCGGGTGCGAGAGCCCGCGCCGCTGCCTTGCTCGAAAAGGCCAATGATCTGGACAAGGCCGCGGAGATCTATCGGGACATTGGAGATTCCGATCGAGCGATGGATCTCTTTGCCGAATCGGGACGCTTCTTCGAGGCTGCCCAGCTAGGAGGCAAATCCTCGGAAGACCAAAGAGTAGAGCTTCTACAGCGAGTCGAGCCTGGGCACGAGAACTATCGGATGGCGGTCGAAGCGCTCGCCAAGAGTTTCATCGCCCGAGGTTGGGGTTCCCTAGCCGTCGACAAGCTCGATTCGATTCGAGCCGGCAAGGAGGTTCAGGTCGAGGAGTTGAACCTGTGGGATCTTCTCGCCCAGGCGTACGAATCGCAGGGCAATCTCAAAATGGCGGCCGACCTGCTCCACAGGATTCTCGCCGTGAAGCACAACTATGGAGACGTAGGCTCTCGGCATCGCCGCTTGCTGGAGCAAATCAAGGAGCAGGAGCAGCAGGAGGGTGCGTTCCGCAGCCCCAGCGACCTACAAGACGGTGCAAGGTATGAGATCCAAAACCTCTTGGGCGAGGGCGGGATGGGCTCGGTGTATCGAGCCTTCGACAACTTATTGAAGCGCGCGGTGGCCTATAAAGTCCTGTCGGAGAAGTTGGCTGGGGAGCCGGAGGCACGGCGTCAGCTCATCGATGAGGCACGTGCCGCGGCGGGGCTCAATCACCCGAACATCATCACCGTCCACGATATCGGATTCGCCAACGGGAGTACCTTCATCTGCATGGAGCTTATCGAAGGAGAAAGCTACGCCGCACTGCTCAAGAAGAAAAAACGTCTGACCATCGCCGAAACGATGCACCTTCTCGTTTCAGTTTGTCAGGGCCTCGACCACGCACATCACCGAGGGATCGTGCATCGAGACCCGAAACCGTCAAACCTCCTCTTGACGAACGAGGACCGGGTAAAGATCGTCGACTTTGGCTTGTCCATGCCGATCGATCAAAGGCCTGGCGGGGATCGTCGCCGGAACTCCGAAATACATTGCGCCCGAGCAAGCTCGCGGAGAGCCTAGTGATGCGCGCTCCGATATCTACTCGCTAGGAGCCGCGCTCTATGAGCTACTCCTTGGCCAAGCACCGTTTGTCGAAGGCAATCTCGTCCAGCAACACCTCTTCGCGCCGGTCCCCTCGTTACGATCGCGCGGCCTCGATGTGCCGGCGGCGCTCGACGAGCTCGTCCTGCACGCGATGGCCAAGGATCCTTCGGAACGGTTCCAATCCGCGGGTGAGATGGTTTCTTTTGCCGGCGCCGCCCGCTTGCTGTAGTCCCGACAGAACACCCTCGAGGACTGGCAACATCCTGCCAAGCTGGCGCGCACGGATGCCCCATCCCACATCGGTTCGAGCTTCTTCCATCCCCCGGCGTACGCAACGTGACGCAACCGTCCCGTCCATGTCTCCTTGTGGGAAGCGCCACGCAGGATGGATCCCCAGCGGTAGAAGTCTCGGTACGCACGCCAGTATCCCGCCTCCAGGGCCTCGGCCCCGATGCCGCGCGGACGAAATACGACGTGCCGTGTGTCGTAGAGGGTCCAATTTCGGTGGACGATGCGCCCCTGACTCTCCATCCGCTTGAAAAGAGCCGTCCCCGGATACGGAGTCAGAATATGAAACGTCGCGGTCTCGATTCCTTGTTCGATGGCCCACTCCACGATGCGCGAGATGGCGGTACCGCCGTCGTCGTCCATTCCGAAGACGAAGCTTCCGTTCACCATCACTCCAAGATCGTGTAGGCGCCGCACCGCGGCGCGGTAGTCCTGGTGCACGTTTTGGTGCTTCCTCTGCTCGCGGAGACTCTTGGGGCTCAGGGTTTCGAAACCTACGAATAGGCTGCGAAGGCCACATCGCACAGCCTTCTCGAGAAGCCGCGGCTTCAGCACCGACTGGACGGTCCCGCCGCCTGCCAGAGGCGGCCCATGCCTCGCATTCCGTCGAGTAGCGCGGTGGCGAACTTGACGTCCCCCAACAGGTGATCGTCAAGAAAATACAAATGGTGTCCCGGAAGGCGATCGATCTCAGAGAGCGCGGCGTCCACGCGCTGCGTGTAGAAACCCTTCCCCTCCTGGAAGAAGGCGACCTTGTAGCAGAAATCGCAGACGTGTGGGCAGCCGCGCGAGACCACGATCGAGTTCGGGACGAGGTAGAGATGTCGTTTGATCAAATCGCGTCGGACGATAGGGAGACCGTCCAGCGTTCGGACTCGAGATTGGTAGATAGTCTTTGGACAACGAGCACGGAAGTCCTTCAAGAATCGAGGCCACGTGTCCTCACCCGGACCTAGAAAGATCGAGTCCGCATGCCGGGCAGCCTCCTCGGGGAGTGACGTGACGTGCAACCCCCCGAGGGCAACGTGCGCCCCTTTGCGCCGATAGTGATCGGCAAGCCGGTAAGCTCGATGGGCGGACGTAATGTAAACCTGGATCACGACCAGATCTGGCTCATCGGAGGGCGTCAGCGTTTCGACGTGCCCGTCTCGGATTTCGACCTCGTCGTCATCGTTCAGATAGCCAGCCAGCGTTGCCAGACCTAGGGGTGGGAAAAGCGAGTACTTGATGGGACGAAAGAACGGGCTCTTGGCTTCCGTGAGGGCGGGGAGGATCATCTTGACCTTCATCTCGGGGATTCCTCTGGGTTCCCGCTCAACCCGAGCACGAGGATGGATACCGTTCTGCGCCTCACCCCATCGAGCTCGACGAGAAAGATGTTCTGGAACTCGCCGAGGTGAATCTCTTCCTTCGGTGATATTGAGACTCACGGACATGCCGAGCAGAAGGGCGCGGGCATGGGAGTGGCCGTTCGGTCTCTCGCCGGGTGGTGCCTCGAGTCGAGCCTCAAGGTGGTTGTGGCGGTACGGTCTGCCTTGCGGAGCCCATCGCTCCATCAGCTCTTGGAAGTCTTCGAGCAACAGGGGCTCGTTCTCGTTGACGAGAAGCGCGGTCGTCGTGTGCTTGGTGTGGACGTTGACGAACCCGTAGGTCACTCCCGACCGTCTTACTCTCTCTCTTACAAGCTCGGTAAGATCAATGAATTGACAACGCTCCTCGGTATTCAAGTGAACGAGGTCATTGCAGACTTTGAAAGTGGACCCGACGGTTTCGCTGACAAATAGATCGATCGACATAATCTTCTCCCTCCCGACGCGCTCTTTCCACGGTAGCCGAGCGCAGCCGGCAAGAAATGATAGGAATGTGAGAGGTGAGTGAGGCTTAGATGAGCGGGGGAGGCGGTCGCCGCGGGCGTCGGCGTGATCGGTGGGTCAGCCCCAGGGCGAGGCCGAAGCCGAACATCAGTCCCTCGCCGGCACTGATCATCGTTCGGGTGAGCGTTCCTGCGCTGGATTCGCCGAGTAGTCGTGCCAAGGGATCCAAGCTCACTTGAGAACCGGGGAAAGAATGAGCCATGAAGTCCAAGCTCATGGCGCCCAAGTAGCTTCCTTGCCAGCCGAGCCATAGGGCACCGAGCGCGCAGCAGGTTCCCGTTAGAAGCGCGGTGAAGAGCCGCGTGCTTCCCAAGGGCGTCGCCATCCCGCCTTCTGCTCGGGGTGTCCCAAGCGCGTAACCGAGCCCGGCTGCTCCTCCGAGCACGACCCCTTCGAACCCCCCCGCGACAGGCGAGAGGTCTCGACCGAAGAGGCCTTCTAGCGTCAAGCGGCCGAGGAGATGCGCCGCAACGCCAATCGTGCCGCCCCCGAGCGCACCCATGACCACGAGTGCGGGGCCCCACGGAACGATCGAAAAACAGCTTCGGCAGCCGCTAATCCCGCCCCCACGCCAGCCGCGCCCGCGCCTCCGATGACGAACCCCACCATCGCCAAGGCGATGAGAACGCCGTCGCTTGCGACGGAACCGGGGCCGAACCGAAGCACGAGGCCGCCCGCAACTCCCGCAAACCAGGCCCGCCAACGCACCACCCGTTGCGGCGGCGACCCAGCGACCGCCTGCAAGACGGAGCGCGCGTCGGAGTCGCAGCACGACAAGATGATAAGCGGCGGCAACGCCACCCGGCTCACCTAGCAGCGGCACCGGCTCGGCGGTCGGCACATCCCAGCGGGTGTCTCTGAGGAGAGCGCGAGCCTGCGCATGTCCCTTCCGTCGATCCAGCCGTCGAAGCGCCTCGGACGTGCCAAGAAGATGAAGTGCTTCCGCCGCTTCCCGTTGGCTGTCATCGTCGTCGGGCTCTGCCGCACCGGAGCTCGGGATGAGCAGCCGCTCGAGGACGGATTCCCAGGCGTCGTCTTCGGACTCGCCAGACTGCTTTATGGAAGGCGGTGCGATCGATAGAGGAGTGTCGTCGGTTTCTTCGACGACATCGGCGAAAACGAACCGATAGCCGTGGCGCGATACGGTACGGATGAAAACGGGCTCCTTGGAATCGTCGCCCAGGGTTCGCCTTAGGGTTCTGACTGCCTGAGTGAGGGCGCCATCCGAGACGATCACATCCTTTCCAAACTGTATCCAGAATCTCCTGGCGGTGGACGGCCTCGTTTCGCCTCGCAATGAGGAGCTGCAAGAGATCGAAATAGCGAGGAATAATGGGAGCTTCTTTGCCCTCGCGAAGAAGGGTCCGGTGCGAAGGGGAGAGGATGAAGTCGGCAAAGCGGTAACGCAACGGGCTGTAGTTTAGTACCCTCGCGCAGCGATAACAATGTGTGGTTGTCGGGGCCCCGGAGCCCGCATATAATCTCCTGGGTCCTGCCCAGGAGGCTTTTCAATGAGCGAGTCGGAGTCTGTTCTCCCCGGTAAGGGCAAGAACGATTACGAAAAATGCCTTAATTCGTGATGGACGACCTTCTCAGCTGGCGGCCCCAGTTTCCCATTCTCCAGAACACTGTCTACATGATCAGCAACTCGTTGGGCGCGATGCCCCGCGGGGTCTATGACCGCATGCGCGAGTACGCGGACACCTGGTCGACGCGCGGTATCCGTGCCTGGGGGGACGGCTGGATGGATATGCCGGTTGCGGTCGGGAACCTCGTCGGCGAAATCATTGGCGCCGCGCCCGGCGAAATCACGATGCACCAGAACGTGACGATCGCCGAAGCCATCGTGACCTCGTGTTTCGACTTCGAGCCGCCCCGCAATCGGATCGTTTACACCGACATGAACTTTCCTTCGGTGATGTACCTCCACGAGGCGCAGAAGAGCCGGGGAGCGAAAGTCGTCATGGTGAAATCTGAAGACGGCATCAGTGTCCCCACCGAGAAGGTTATCGCCGCCATCGACGAGAGGACGCTGCTGGTTCCGATCTCACACGTTCTATTCCAAAGCGCCTACGTACAGGATGGTCGCGCCATCATCGAGCATGCCCACCAGATGGGGGCTTACGTTATCCTGGATGTTTTTCAGTCCGCCGGGATCGTCCCCTTCGACATCAAGGAGCTCGACGCCGACTTCGCGGTGGGCGGCGTGCTCAAGTGGCTTTGCGGAGGACCGGGAGGAGCGTTCCTCTATGTGCGACCGGATCTGGTGCAGAAGCTGGAGCCGCGATTGACGGGGTGGATGGCACATCCGCATCCGTTCGATTTCGAGACTGGAGCGATTCAGTATCGGGAAGACGGCTACCGGTTCTTGAACGGAACTCCAGGTGTCCCCGCGCTCTATGCCGTCGAGCCGGGCTGCCGAATCGTTTCCGAGATCGGCGTTGAGAAGATTCGGGAGAAGTCCACGCGGCAGACTTCGCGGCTGATGGAGCTCGCTGCGGAGAAAGGCTACGAGACGCGAACGCCTGCCGACCCCTCGCGCCGCGGGGGTACGGTGTCGATCATGGTGCCTCATGCGTACGAGGTCTCGCGCGAGCTCTTGAGGCGGGATTTCCTCGTGGATTATCGCCCCCATGCTGGCATCCGTGTGTCACCGCATTTCTACACCAAAGACGAAGAGCTAGATCTAACGATTGAAGAGATTGGAGAGATTCTGGAGACCAAGGCCTATGAGCGCCATGCGCTTCCACCTGGGGCCAAGGCCAAGGTCACCTGATAGAGGATTCGGGGCGCCTGAGACACGGGTCAGATTTGTGAACACAGGACAGGGGTCAGATCTCCGGATGTGACAGACGTCGGATCCCCAAATAGGACACACGTGCTAATTACTTGATTCATAAGGAGGGAGAGCTATGCAGGGAAATGATGCAGGAAACTATCGCTCAGCTGACAGCGCTACTTGGCCCCCAAGTCGTCCGCATTCTAGGCGCCTTGGTCAGCCCTTTTGGGGGCAGCCATTACCAGGGGAGCGCTCAAACGCACGACTCTGGACAATCGACTCGCGGAATGGATTCTGGACGAAAAGAAGGTCAAAAGCTTCGAAGTCGAGAAGATGGGCCGCCAAGGCCGTCTACTACATAATTTTGATCTTTGCAGTGGTGGGGTTTTTCAACGCTCTGCAGCTCACCGTCATAAGTCAGCCGCTTACCGCTTTTTTAAATCAGCTCTTCGAGTACATACCCAAGCTTATTGGGGCTGGGGTTCTGGTTTTGACCGCCTGGCTATTGGCGACGCTCCTCAGAAAGATCGTGAGTGGCGCGCTCGAAATGGCCAAACTCGATGAGCGCCTCGGCGGCGAGGCGGGCCTGAAGAGAGACAAGGCCGCGCCACTGAGCAAAACGTTGGCGGACGCCGTTTACTGGCTCGTCTTCCTCCTTTTTCTTCCTGCCATCCTGTCAGCACTCCCACTGGAAGGGTTGCTGACTCCGGTACAGAATCTGGTCGATAAGATTCTCAGCTTCTTGCCGAACATTCTGGCGGCGGGCGTCATCCTCGCGGTCGGCTGGTTCATCGCCCCGGGTCGTGCAGCGAATCGTCACCAACCTACTTGCCGCCCTCGATGCCGATCGCTTGGGCGAGAAGGTCGGGATCAGTAAGGCACTGGGGACTCGCCAGCTTTCTGGCCTTCTGGGGTTGATCGTCTACGTTCTCATCCTGGTCCCGGTGTTGATCTCTTCTCTCAATGCCTTGGCGCTCGAGGCTGTCACTCGCCCGGCCAGCAACATGTTGGCGAGTCTCATGGCTGCGATTCCCTCGATCTTCGCCGCGGCGATCCTCTTGACGCTGGCGTACGTCGTAAGGCCGGCTCGTCTCGTCGCTCGTCAGCAATCTCTTGGCGGGAGCTGGGTTCGACAATGTGCTGGACCGGATCGGCCTAGCCAAGGTCGGCAAATCTCGAAAGCCGATCGCACTCCTTCCGCCATCGGGGGCTATCTCATCCTGGTCGGCATCATGCTCTTCGCCTCTATCGAAGCAGCTGGGCTACTCGGCTTCGCGAGTCTGGCGGCTTTGGTGTCGGGATTCGTCGTGTTCGCGGGACAGGTAGTCCTAGGGTTGGTCGTTTTTGGAGTGGGTCTCTATCTCGCCAACCTGGCTGCCAGTACGATCGAGGCGAGCTCGTCGGCTCAGGCTGGGCTGTTCGCCGTGGTAGCTCGCATCTCGATCATCATCTTGTCCGGCGCGATCGCGTTGCGACAGATGGGACTGGCCAACGAGATCATAGAGCTAGCCTTCGGCATCCTGCTGGGCTCGGTCGCGGTCGCTGCCGCCCTGGCGTTCGGGCTGGGAGGGCGAGATATTGCCTCCAAGCAGCTACAGGGCTGGGTGGGATCGATCAAGAAATAGGGCGAACGTGGATCGCTTTGGCATCGAGCACCGTGTTCCGTGGCCCGACGTCGATCTAGTAGGGGTCGTCTATTTCGCTCGTTTCTTGAGTTATTTCGAGATGGCGGAAGTGGAGTGGATGAGAGCACAGAAGATCGACTACCAGGGCTTTCTACAAAAAGAGAACATCTGGTTGCCGAGGGTGTCCGCGCACTGTGACTATAAGTCGCCGGCGCGCTTCGGTGATTTGCTATCCATCGAGATGAAGCTCGGCCGCTTGGGGCGGTCGAGCTTCAAGCTCGTCTATGAGGTCCATCGTCTCCCCGAGCGCACACTGCTCGTCGAGGGCTACATTGTGGCGGCGGCCGTTTCGCGCGCCACTTTCAAAGCGGTCCCGCTGCCCAAACAACTACGCGGGGCGCTCCAAACGCTGGAACCGAGCGAGAGCGGACCGTCCAGGAACTAGCGCAGTGGCCGTGGTAGGATCGGCGGCCATGGCAAAGGTAGTCAGCCCACAAACGGCGGAGCTCACTCCCGCCGAGTTCCGCAAGCGTTTCCCCATCTTTAGGTCCAAGATACTCGTCAATAGCTGCGCGAAGGGGGCCCTTTCGGGAGAAGTGGAAGAGGCCTACGACCGCTACCTCCACTCTTGGCGGACCGGCGGTTCCCCCTGGGGTGAGTGGGTGGGGGTTCTAGAAAGCACTCGTTCCGCCTACGCCGAGTTTCTCGGCTGCCCACCCGACCAATTGGCGCTGACGTATTGTGCGTCAACGGCAATGAGCGTGCTCGCCAGCGCCCTGGATTTCAGCGGGGAACGCAACAAGATCCTGCTCGGCGATTTCGAGTTTCCAACTTCGGCGCAAATCTGGCTCGCGCAGCAAAAGCGCGGAGCCCAGATCACTCGGATTAGGGCTGAAGGGAACAGGCTACCGGTCGAGGCCCATGCCCTCGGTATCGACGAGAAAACGTTGCTCGTCCCCACGACTCATGTTTGCTTCTGGAACGGTTTCCGGGTGGATGTTCGCGGCGTGGCACGGGCGGCTCGAGAGGCCGGCGCCTATTGCCTGGTTGACGACTATCAGTGCTGTGGAACGCGTCCCATTGACCTCAAGGAATTGGACTGTGATTTCCTATTGAGTGGGTGCTACAAGTACCTCCTCGGTTCCTCCGGACTCGCGTTCTTGTATGTCAGGGAGGAGCTCATCCAGAAGCTGGAGCCGACGATGACGGGGTGGTTCGCGCAAGAGAATCCATTCGCCTTCGACGTCGAGCGGCAGACGTACCACCCGACGGCTCGTCGCTTCGAAGCGGGGACGCCGCCAGTACCTAGCCTCTATGCCGCCCAAGCCGGCATCCGGTTGGTAATGGAAGTGGGGCTCGAGCGCGTCCATCGCCACGTCGAGAAGTTGGTTGCCGAAACGATTCGCAAGGCGCATGAAAGAGGCATCGACGTTTTGACCACGGATGATCCCGCCGAGCACGGGCCCCTGGTGGTGCTACGTTCAACCGACTCCGACAAGTCTGTCGCCGTCTTGGAAAAGGAGGGAATCATCACCTCCGCCCGCCACGACGGCCTACGCCTGAGCTTTCACTACTACAACATGCCGGAAGACGTCGCTGCAATCTTCGATGTTTTGGATCGACACCCCGAGCTCATGGTACGAACAAAGTAGCGTGGCCTACGTTTTAGGAACGAGAAGACTCTCCAAGGTCGGCATCGTCGGCTCTGGCCAGATCGGTCCCGACATCGCCCTCCACTTCACCAAGGTGCTTCATGATCACGACGTTCCCGTGGTGGTGGATATTGCGCTCGATGCTCTTGCGGCGGGACGCGCAAAGCTAGTCAAGAAGTTCGATAAGGGCGTCGAGACCAAGGCATTCAAGGCGGAGCAGGCGGAAGCCATGAAGGCCAACGTCACCTTCACCGGAGATTACCAGGAGCTGGCCGGTGCCAACTTGGTCATTGAGGCCGCTTCGGAAGATGAGGGACTGAAGCAACGCATCTTCGCGCACGTCGAAGAGCTGGCCGCCCCCGACGCGATCCTAGCTTCGAACTCGTCCCACCTCGAGCCGGAGCGGATCTTTGCCAAATCCCAGGAACCTTCGCGGGCTCTGGTGGTCCATTACTTCTTTCCCGCGGAGCGCAACCCGCTGGTTGAAATTGTCCCGAGCGCGAAAACCGACGAGAGTGTCGTCGACTGGCTGCTTCAATTCTACGAAGCCATCGGCAAGGTTCCGATTCGCGTGGGCAGCCGCTACGGTTACGCGGTGGATCCGGTCTTCGAGGGAATCTTTCAAGCGGCCGCACTCTCAGTCGAGGAAGGACTGGGCACGGTCGAAGCGGTCGACTACGTTGCCACCAAGGCTCTGGGGCTCGGAGTCGGCCCGTTCACCGCCATGAACCTGACGGGCGGTAATCCGCTCACTGCACACGGGCTGGACGAGATGGGCGAAAGCGTGCATCCGTGGTTCAAGACCCCGGAGCTCATGCGCCGGGTCATGAAAGAAGGGCGACCCTGGGATACGGCCAAGCGGGGTCAGACCCCAGATGTTTCGCCGGAGGCCGAAGCCAAGATTACCAAGCGCTTGCACGGGGCCTTCTTCGGCTTGGTGGGTGAAGTCCTCGACAGCGAGATTACCAACGTGGCGGACCTCGAAATGGCCATTCAAATCGGTTTGGTGATGCGGCCACCATTCCAGTTCATGAACGAGCTGGGCCCATCGAAGGCGCTGGAGCTCGTGCGCAGCTACCAGCAAGTTCACGAGAGTTTCCCTGTGGCGGAAAGCCTCGTGCGCCAGGCGGAATCCGGCAAGCCTTGGAAAATTTCCCACGTCTTGCGCCGCGACGCGGAGAGGATCGCCATCCTCACTATCCGCAGGCCACAGGTACTCAATGCGCTCAACCAAGACGTCTACGCTCAGCTCGATCGGCACTTGGACACCATCGCCGAAGACCACAGCATCCAAGGCGTGGTGATCACGGGCTTCGGGCGGAAGGCCTTCGTCTCCGGAGCCGACATCTCGATGATTGCGGCCGTCCTGTCAGCCGAGGAAGGGGAGAGGCTCTCGCAAAGCTCCCACGCCACGATGAATCACATCGAGAACTTTGCGAAGCCTGTGATCTGCGCCTACAACGGGCTTGCCTTCGGTGGGGGCAACGAGCTGGCCATGGCGTGTCACGGGCGGATGGCTCGCAAAGGCTTGGGAATCCTAGCCGCTCAGCCAGAGCCCAACCTGGGAATCATCCCAGGCTCCGGCGCGACGCAGCGTCTCCCGCGGCTCGTGGGTTTCGAGACTGCATGGCCTATGTTGCGCACCGGCCGCCCCATCTCGGGCGCCGAGGCAGTAGACATCGGTCTCATTGATGAAGAGGTCGAAGGTGATTTGGTCGCCGCGGCAGTCGCCTTTGCGAAGCGGGCCGCTTCCGGGCAGAAGGCACTGAAGCGAATCGGGCGCGACCCAGTCGAACCTCCGGCCGAGTTACCGGATGTAGAGATCGGTCACTTATCCCGCGCCGTCGACGCAGTGCTTCAGAAGGCGGTCCTCGAGGGAGCGAAGATGTGTTTGGAGCAAGGTTTGCGCTTCGAGTCCCGCTGCTTCGGGGAAGGGTGCGGGCTCGAGGACATGCGGATCGGCGTCGATAACTTCATCAAGAACGGACCCCGCTCCAAGGCGCCCTTCGTCCACCGTTAGTTCTATTGCTTCCGGGTCGCCAGCAGTTGTTCCCACGCGTCCCGTAGGCCTAGCCCTCGGGCAACACCCTCGAGGCGGGACGCGACCGGAGCCGGTATCGGAATACCGTTGGCCCTTCGCTCTTCCTCGGCCTCGTACTCTGGTTCGCCCGGATAGTAGATACGCGCTTCGCTCGAGCCGGATGATGCCTTCAACTTCTTGAGCAACTCGCCGATCCGGTTGCGAAAGCGCAGCCAGGGACCAAAGGCTTCGATCTGAATTGCTGCGAAGAGGTGGCCGATGTGTGCAGCCTCCGAGCGGTCTCCTTTAGCACCGGAGAGCTCGGGGCCGAAGGATCCTCCCGACAGGATGCCACACAGGATCTCGACGGTTAGCCCCATCTCGTCCTGCTGCCGTCCCGCATCGACTTCGCGGGTCGTGAAATCGAGAACGAACGGACTGCTGTCTTCGTTCGTTGGGATGGCGATCGCCGCTGGGTTTACACCGTGGAACGGCGTAGAACCATCGGGTGGGGCTACCGCGGGGACGTCGTTGGTCATTACTATCCCCACCATCTTCTCCGGAAATGCCATGCGCGCGTAATACCTCAACATGCCCAGCTGATTGCTCTTCCTGACGGCAACCGTAGCCACGCCATTTCTTGAGGCCTTCCTGACGGCTAGCTCCATGGCTTTTGCCGCCACGACCGGTCCGGGACCGTTGTCACCATCGATGGTTGCCGCGGCCGCGGTTTCCTGAACGATCTTGATTTCGGGAGTCGGGTTCACCAAACGCGCCGAGAGACGATCGGCGTAGAAGGGGATTCGCGCTACCCCTAG
The DNA here is from genome assembly GCA_965219415.1 of Candidatus Marinacidobacterales bacterium. Classification (GTDB taxonomy): domain Bacteria; phylum Acidobacteriota; class Vicinamibacteria; order Marinacidobacterales; family DATDRI01; genus CBDCNP01. The sequence goes on along the minus strand of CBDCNP010000002.1, from coordinate 1,520,906 downwards.
ACTTTCTACGCCCGCAAGATCGGCGGCCACCACCGCTTCTGCGATCGTCGAGGCATCCTTGGGCGGAACCCGAAGTCGTTTAAAGATCTCGCGAACCAAATAGTGGAGCTTTCCAGGATGAACGAAGAGAGTTTCCGCCATGAGGGTGCCGAAATCCTAGCCGCCGGCTCTTGAGAAGTCAAAGTTACGGAGCCGTCCGGATGTGCCCCGAGGTCCGTGGAAAAAGAACGGCACCCTCCACTCCGTCATCAGAGTATCATATCAGGCGGCAACCTCCGCGTGTTCGAGAACCTCGCTCAGACGTTGGTAGCCGTCGATGCGTCGTAGTTGAATCTGGCCAGAGGCGATAAGCCCAAACAGCAAAGCGACCGCAGACTCCTCGCTGGAGAACGACGCTTGGGTTTTCGTCCGGCGTCGAAACTCGCGGTTGAGATTCTCCAGAGCTTTGGTCGTTCGAAACGATTTCCACATGGCACGAGGGAATTCGTAGAAGGTCAGCAGCTGATTACCGGCCTCCTCTAGGCTTCGGACGACGGCCGGCGCGAGAGGCGTCCACTTGGCGACGAGCTCGTCATAGGCTTTGCGAGCATCGATCCCGTTCTTGGCGTAGACGATCCGGTTGTAGTCACGCCGGAGCTCACGGCGTGCGTGCGCCGGGCAATGTTGGAGCAAGTTGGCGCGCTTGTGCTCGGTACATCGCTGCAACCGGCACCCCGGCCACTTCTCCAGCGCTTTCGTCAGCCCCTTGTGGCCGTCGCTGATCACTAGCTTGGGAGCCCGGAGTCCTCGAGCCTGGAGTCCCTCCAGCACGGAGCCCCGATGCGTCGAGGCTTCGCTCACCGCCAGACGCAATGACAACAGACGTTTGTGCCCGTCTGGCGCGACCCCGAGCGCGGCCAGTACGGGTACGCTGATCACACGTTTCGCCATCCGCACTTTCAGGTGGAAGCCGTCCAGGTAAACGATCGCGTAGACCTCCTCGCTGAGAGCACGGTTCTGCCATTCCTCGAAGCGCTCCTTCAGCCGGCTAACCACGCGAGACACCGCGCTCTTCGATAGGTGCTCCTCACCGAGCAGTGGTTTCAGCGCTTTGCGGATCCGGCGGCTATTCGCGCCCGACAAGTACGTCCCCAAGAGCGCCTCGTCGACCTCACGAGTCCGGCGCGCGTACCGGGGCAACAGCTCGCTCCTGAACTCTGTCGTTTCTCCCGTTTCCTCGTCTCGCACGCGGGCTCGTGGCACCCGGAGTTCGCGAGTTCCCACCGACGTCGTCACGCGACGGGTTTCGGCTCCGTTGCGATATCCACGGCGGTCTTCCGCACGCTCGTAGCTACAACACCCCAGCGCTTGGTCGACTTCTTCCTCAAGCACAACCTCGATCGCCTCCAGTACCCGCATACGCAGCCGAAGTTGGACGAACTCCCGGTACTCGCTTACAGACTCCTTCAATATGGTGGTAGGCTTCTTCATGGCGCAATCCTCCTCCTCGCCTTTACAGGCGTGGTTTCGTTTTGCTTAACCAGAGGTTACGCCATTCTTATTTCCACGGGAAGCGGGACGGATCCAGCCGTCCCGTCTGGACCCTCTGGGGGATCCAGCCCTCACGCTAAGTTAAATCCTTACCTAACTAGTCGTTGGCACCTGAGGCCGTTTCCCGACGACTATGGGGTGTACCTGCAGATTCGTAGCCAGATCCCCTCAGTTCTGCCAAAACAACCCTTTAACTACGTAGATAAGCCTCTATTTGTCAACCGGTTACAGGCTCTACAATTACGTAAATCGGCATGCATCTTGCTCGCAGGAAGGTCGTGGGGGAGGTCTGTCTGTGCAGCGTCCGGTCGTGAAGCGATTGCCTTTGAGAATCGACACTCTCGGGCGGGCTCTTGCATCGCTGATCGTTCTCGGACTCTGCGCCTCCGGCTCCTTACTTCATGCCGCAATCGCCGCCGAAGAAACGGTAACCGGCACCGCGCTAACCGGCAATGTCACCCTTCCGTCTTGGACTCCTGGATCCAATGAGCTGATCCTGCTAGCGGTGGCCGTCCGAGACGAGACAGTGAGTGTCTCCGCATCCGGCAATGGTCTCACCTTCGTTACCATCCTGGATGTCGACAATACCCAGAGCCAGGGAGGCATCACGTTACTCCGCGCGATGGGTGCATCCCCGACGACGGGACTCGATCACCGTGACGCTCACGGGTAATAGTTTGCCGGCATCGGTCGTCGCAACCAGGTTTTCTGGTGTTGACACGAGCGGTACCAACGGCTCCGGGGCGATCGAGGCGACCGCCAACGATCCCGGCCCGGCATCCGATAGTGACAACATCAAAGTCGACGTTACGACCGTCACCGACAACGCCTGGGCCTTCGCGGCAGCCTGGCACCGTGTCCAGACAATGAACGATCCCCCGGACGCGGGCGAAACGAGCATCCAGATGAACAACTTGGGGGGCAGCAGCGGAGATTCGACGCGCCTCTCGACGTGGTACGAGCCGGTGACTCCCGCCGGCACGGTGACGCTGGGCGCAGACAACGACGTAGCGTCAGGCGGTCCGAGTGACTGGGCGATTATCGGAGTCAGCATCAAACCGGGAGGCGGGTCCCCGAACCTTACGCAAGGACATTACCGATGGCGCAACGACGATGGTGGTGAGTCTGGCGGTAGCGATACGACAGAGGTGAGTTCTATCGGTCCGGCAACGACGACCGGTACGGGTTCCTACGAGGCGTTGACGGGCATGTCGATCACCCCGGGTGCCGGTGATTATCTGGTTTGGTTCAGCGGGACTTTGAGAAATGACGTTACCGGCACCGTCCCGGGAGTTATCGATACAACCGCTCGCCGCCTTCAACTGGACTTGGTCACCGAGCCCGCTTCTCCGGCAATGACAGGAGCCGGAGTTGGCGGAGGCGGAGGCAGAATGCTCGAAGACGAGCCGGTGGCAGGGCCGAGCACGAAGTAGTTGTGGGTCGCGTAATCTGTGATGGGACCGATGAGCCGTTGCACCTCTTTGTCGATTCCGCCCCAACCCCCACCCAGATACCAAATGGGCCGCCCCCTGGATCTCGTGATGCGGTGCATAGAGTTCTGCCGCCCACGGCAAGTCCACGCTCATAGACTGGTCGACGCTTGGAATGTCGTTCAAGGTCCAGCCGAATTCGGTAATTACGATGGTCGGGCGGCCGATCCCGTAGTAGTCCGCCACGTCGAAAACTTCCTGAAATCGGCCTAGCAGGTGGGGGTACGCCAACTCCAGACCATCGGTGATGTAGGAGTATTCGTGGGTACTTCCAGCGTTCGGCGAACCAGAAGAAGGCGCGGCGATACGAACAGATGCGTCGTGCCTACGGTGAAGCGACGTTCAACGGTGCGGAAGCCGTCAACTATTCAGGCGAGCTCCCGGAGCTCGACGCCCAAACGGAACTGCCTCTGGACGAGGAGAGTCTGCCGGTCGTCCATGACCTCCTTCGCTCCGTGCTGTCGGCGGTGCGTAGTCTCAAGTTGTATCCTGCCGAGAGTCCTGCGATTGCGCGCGCGCGACGTCAAGTTAAGGAGGTTCTGGACCGGCTTCTGGGGCCAGAACCCAGTGATCCGACTTTCCCGCACCCAGCGCACTCTTCGGGTCAACGATCAGCCCCTGAAGGAGGCAGAGTATCGGTCGCTCACTAAGGCCTTCATCGAGCTGATGGACGAGGCGGACTTGGATGCCATTCGATTCCGTCGAGTTGTTCCGGAGGAGGAGCTGGATGTCGTGCTGCAGACGCTCGCCGAGCTGGAGCCCAAGAAGATCGCGCGAAGGTTCTGGCGGAAACTGCGGAAAGAAAGGAACCTTCAACACGTCGAGCCCCAGCAATTGCCGTCTTCGGCGGTTCGCCAAGTCCGAAAATCCAAGAAAGGGAAGTCAAAACGGACCGGAAAGGGGTCGCCCCCTCCAGCGCCATTCGGTCCGGAGGAAGAGCTACGAGACGAGGAGCTGACCACGGTACCGAACATCCTGCGCGCGTTTCTCGGGGCCGCAAAAAACGCCCGTCTGTACCCCATTGACAGTCGACCGGTGACCCGAGCCGTGAAGGAGCTCTACCAGGCTCTGGAAGCCGTGCTCAACAAGCGAGCGATCCTGAACCTGGCGTGCGCCGACGATGTCCTGATCGTAAACGGGGCCAAGGTCAACACACACGACTACTCCGAGCTGGCCCAGAGCTTCCTCGCCTTCGTCAACGCGATGCAGCTCAATACCATCTCGTTCAGCGCCGAGCTGTCCGAGCAAGACGTGCGGTCGTTCATCGATGCGCTAAGGCAAGTCAGTGCGCGGAGCGGGAGCGAGAGCGAGAGCGCTTGGGACGACCTAGTGGATCAACACGATCTCTCACATGTCAGCGTCAATGAAAGCAGTTACGAGCTTGCCTGGCGGCAACAGGCCTCGCCCGAGGAGCCCCAATCGGCAAGTGATGTCGGCGAAGAGGAGCCAGAAGCAAGAAAGACCGCTAGCAAACTCGAGGACTCGATAGCGAATGCTCCCCTCGAGCAGCTCCAGAAGGATTTTCCGGTCCTTGTTTGGAAGCTCCTCGAGGAACGCCATTCGGACGCTTTTCCGCTTCTCGTCGGCCGACTGTTCGAGGATTACGCGTCGCGACACATCGAGCAAAGAGAGCGCACCATCCAAGCAGTCTCTCTCGCCTTCGAGCACGTCAATCTTGCCAAGCGCAGTCAGCTCGCGGAAGCGTCTCTACAAGTCCTTCTCGAGTGTCTGCGCTCAGAGCAAGATCCCAAGATCTTGCCGCTGCTCATCGCAGTGCTGAACCAGATATCGATGGAAAGTGTCCAGATCGGCGACTACCAGCTGGCGGGCTCGGTCGTGCAGTGCATCAGAGAGCGTCGAAAGAGGCTGCGTGAAGAAGAGCCCGCCCTGGTAAGTGTGCTCGACGATCTGCTCCGCCTGGATGTCGACGTGCATGCGTGCTCCATCGTGCAGGAAGATCTTTGCTCGGATGCGGTAAGCCGCCACCGGCGGGCAGCGGAGTTTTTGGGGGTTTTGGGTGAGCACGGCATCCCGATATCGATCGAGATCATCAAGCAGGAGAAGAGCCTTCGTGTACGCCAACTGGCGGCGCGCATGCTTGCCGATGTGGGTCCGGCCGGCGGGCGTGAACTGAAGCGAGCCCTGGCACTAGAGATCACGGTGGAGCAGAGGTTTCGCATTCTCGAGGTCGTCGATCTCGTCACGCGGAATCTCAAGACGGAAGTAACCTACAGCCTCGGAGACGCAAATCCCAAGATCTGTCGCGCCGCGTTTCGCCTCGCGGAACGCATGAAGGAGGATGAGATTATCGAAGTCGTGCTCCCGTTCGCCCATAGCGAGGACTTGGCCGTGGTCAAGGGGACGATTCGCAGCTTGGCACAGATGGGATCGGTCACCGCTGCCAAGGCGGTCGCAAAGATTCTCGGCAAGATCCGGGATCCTGAGCTAGCGATCGTTTGTTGTCAAGCTCTCGGCCAAATCGGAGATCCAGCTTCGGTCGAGGCCTTAGTGAAGGCCCTTGGGCGGCGCCGCCGGCTGGGGCTGGCGCGATGGTGGCCCCCGCAGGTGCGCGCGACCGCGGCATTGGCCTTGGCACAGATACGTCATCCCTGGGCGAAGCATGCATTGAGGAAGTTCGCAGGAGATCCCGAAGCTCAGATTCGGCAGATTGCGACCTCGCGACCGGAACCTGCTGCTCCCTCGCTAGAGCCAGACTCAGTGCTAGAGGAACCCGCGGACTCCCCGATGGGATTGGCGCCCGAGCCCGAAGAGGTGACTCCGGAGAGCGATAGGGAAGAAGTGGAAGAGAAAGCTGAACAAGCTGAACCGCAAGCGGTAACGAAGCTGCAAATCGCTGATTAGTGATCAGTAACCAGTGAACGGCGAGAGTACTGACAACTGTTGACTGATTACTAACGGGGTCCGAGAATCACTGGGGTCGGCTTCCGGCCTGGCCCGCGGATTCTTCGGACCCGTTTGAGAGCGTTGCTCGTCTCGCTATTCTCTCGTACCGGCTCCAGGTTTCTGGACCCATCGGCCGACTGAGTGTGAATCTGTAACGTTTGGGCTTACCCATTCCGAGGACGTCCTTTTCGAATGTCTCGACAATGACGTTCTTGGAGTCCGTTCTTTCCATCACACGAATCGCGGGGAGCTCCCACACCCATTCGTGCGCATCGGAGCGAAAACGAATCGAGCCGGCCTGGAGGCTCAGGGAGCCCGTGCAGCCGCCAATGCGGTGGCGGTGCCTCGCTTCGAAGGAAGCGGGCAGGTTTTTCTTCCAAAGCTCGTCGCCACTTCGGTGAGCAATTCGGACGCGCCGGTGAACGTCGGATTCCTTCGAACTAGCTCTTCCAGCCTAGCCCGGCTCGTCTCGAAGTCTCCGTTTTCCCGTGCCGGGGTCGCTTCGTAGAAAAGCTGTGGCTCCGTGAGTGCGAGCGGTTGAGGTGGTTTTCTCTGGATGATTGGCGCGTCGCCACGGGCTTGTGCCATCAGCTCACGGGCTCCGGCAAAATTGGGGTTCCTCTCGAGAAGGTCCTCCAGCCTGGCTTTGCTGGTCTCGCGGTCTCCCCGCTCGAGCGCCTGTTTGGCCTCGCGGTAGAGCTGTGCGTCGGTGAGGGCGACCGGGGGACGGGTCTCATCCGGGACTCGTACGTCCTCGCCGTCCACCATTTCCACCGTCTCTATACCAAGCCGCAGGTTTCGCTCGGCCTTGGCCAGCAAATCAGCGGCACCTGCAAATTCAGGATCCCTTCGGAGCAGCTCTTCTAACTTCGGCTTGGCGTCCTCGGCGGCTCCGTAATCGAGGGTCCTCGTTGGCCGCGAAGAAGAGCTCGCTATCATCTAGTTCCTCATAGGCAGTTGCCGCATAGAGCTTGGCCCGATGGTCAGTCCTATGAAGTTCGACTTGCTCTGCGGAGTTATTAACTTGTGGCGGTGGCTCTTCGCCGCGCATGCTCGACCTCGGAAGAACCAAGAGGAGCACGATGGCTGCTACGAGGACAGGTGCGCCGATCGCAGCGTAGAGGAGTCGCTTCGGTGCAAGATATTTGCCTTTGTGTTCGACCGGAGGCACCACACCTTCGAGCGGTCGGGTAACTCCCGAATCGTCCATTGCCGCACCGTCGTGAAGATCGGTATCGGTTCGTACTTCACCGGCTGGTCCTTCGGTCGGCGTTTGGGCGGTTTCCGGAGGGGCTTGGGCCGTCACCAGGTTCGGCATCGGGAGGCCTAAAGCATGGGAGTCCAGAGCCTGTTTGGTCTCTTCGGCACTGGCGAATCGGTCCGCGGGATCCTTGGCTAGGCAGCGCAAGACGATCTCGCCGAGTGCGGGGGAAACGTTCGGATTGATGCTCTCCGGTGACGCCGGATTCTCTGTGAGAATCGCTTGGGGCGGCGGCGGCGAAGGAGTCGCCGGTAAACGGAAGCTTGCCGGTAAGCAAACGGTAGATCACGACGCCGAAGGCGAAGAGATCGGTTCGCTGATCGATGGTCCCTCTCGAAAGCTGCTCGGGTGCCATGTAGTTCGGGCTTCCGAGACTGTGCTCGGTGGGTGTCAATTGCGTACCCACGACATGGGCAATGCCAAAATCCATGATTTTCGGATGTAGGCCCGGAGTCACGAGGATGTTTGCCGGTTTGATGTCCCGATGCACGATTCCAAAGGAATGTGCGTAGCCCAGCGCGTCGAGAATTTCGTTGGCGACCTGAATCGTTTCTTCTACCGCGAGCTCTTTTTCCTGGGTGAGGGCAGCCAGGGTGGGTCCTTCCGCATACTCCATGACGATGAACGGGCTTTCCTGGTCTGCATGCCCCACATCGAAGACGGTTACGATGCCCGGGTGAATGAGCTTCCCGGCGGCTTTCGCTTCACGACGAAAACGGTTCCTGTATCGTTCCTGCTCCCGAGCGGTCAAGAATGTCGCCGTTTGGATCAGTTTGATGGCCACAACGCGCTCGATCGCGGGATCCCTTGCCAGGAAAACCGCGCCCATGGAGCCGCGTCCCAAGAGCTCTTGGATCTCGTATCTACCTAGCCGTTGAGGCAAATTGTTGGCTGTGGCGGCTACGATGGCAGGGTCACTCCCGGCATCTTCTTTAGCCGGCTCTGCCGTGGCCGGGTTCTCAATGGCCAGTGCTCCGACCGAAACCAAGCTGCAAAGACAACCGGAGGGATTCCTCCGCACCCAAGGGAGAGATCTCGGCCAGATCGGAAACGGTGGATGAGCCGTCGGCGCGACTTGTTGCGAGATCGAGGACGACGCGCTCTTGAGTAGAGAGTGCATTTTCTTCGAAGGGCAGGGCCGCAACGTCCGGTTTGCTGATGATTCCCTTCAGATCACCGAGCAAGTTTTGGATGGTGTCTGTATCCTCGATGCTTCGGATGCCTTCTAAGATGACATCGACCGGAGAGAGGTTCAGCGCCACGTCTTCGGCAACCGGATTCTTCCCGGATACCCAGCCGAACGAGGAGTAGATAATGTGTTTGGTGCGCCGGACGCCCTGAGCGTCGATCTCTTGCGGCGACATGAACTCCATCTCAACAAGGGTCTCCTCGAGACTCTGCCCAGTCTGCTTCATGACCTGCCAAGCGAACTCGAGATCGCTGCGTTTGATCTTTCCTTCGCGTATTAGAACCTCGCCGAGTCGGTCCTCGTCATCGTCTGAGCCGGCAAAGACTATCGATCCTTTGTTGAAATAGATTCGCTTGGATACATTCTTGTTAGAAAGATAGAGAACACCGCTCTTGCCGCCAAGATAGATAGCACGGACGATTACCGACAGGGGATCTTTGCCCAAGTTCCCGTAAAGAGAGAGGATTCGGCTCATTTTTATTGGGCGTCCAACACGGCAAGGTTCATAGGGTGATGACTTCTTTCCTAGACTTGTCTTTCTGGTTCTCAACCACGAGCTTGCCGCCTTCTTCTTGTGCCCGGACCACGTAGTTGAGAAGATTCAGCGCCTTTCGGAGAACATCGGCCTTCGACTTGACGCCGAGCGCCTTGATCAGGCCTTGCAGATCTCTCTCGGCCTCATCCGAAAAATCTATGCTAAATCTAGACATGTCCTACTCTTTGAGCTCCACTCTGGTTGGACCTTGGATCTAGCAATACGATCCGCTCGTTAATGGCCCGCGGTTCCGCCACTCCATATAGGACTTACATAAGAATGACGCTGGATTTGCGCCATATCCATGCGTAGCAAACCCTGTGCCTAGAAGCGGACCAGGGGAGTTGGCGTAAGCTCTAACTTGAGAACAACTTAGATGTGCCGGCGAGAGGTGCGGCCCACGCGGTGTGGGGCAACCCCCACGAAGTACCGACTAGGGGGTTCCATTCTCTCGATGAGCGGGTCAAAAACAAAAAAGGCTGCCGGAGCGCCTCGGCGCCCCGACAGCCTTGGACTCATTTGCTTCCTAGAACGGTGACATCCGGAAGGCGTCCACTAGAACCTGGATGGTACCGGCGGTAACCATCGGCTGCGGAAACTCATCGCTCCCGCGTACCTGGGTTTCCGACGCGCCGTTCAAACCTCCGCTCTTGCTCACGTAGAGATGCCCGTCGCGGTGGAATAGCCCGGTGATTTTTCCCTCACCGAGATCGGCACTGTCCTGCACGCCCGCCGTGCTGGGGTCGAGGTCGAAGGACCCTAAGCCCGTCGAGACACCCGCGGCGAACAAGGTGCTGAAGAAGTTCGTCTCGCAGAGAACAGGATCCAGATCGGCACGGTGCGTGGCGAAGAAGACAACCCCGTTGGTAGGCGTATTCCTAGCGACGACCGGCGACACCGACATCCGTTCTTCGGCAGGGAGGTCGAACCAGAACTCACCTCCGCCATCGAGGGGCGCCAGGGTGCCCTTGAAAGCCGCATCACTGGCTAAGATGGTGCCGGGGCTGTCGGTGTCTTCGATGCCCGCGATCTTGAAGCGTTCCGGGTCGACGAGATCCACTCGGCTGTCATCACCGGTTCCAACGAAGACGAGGATTCGGTCCGAGCCGGAGAGTTTCATGACCGCGGCTTGAGTGGCGATGGGCTGATTGTAGAAGCCTTGAGCCTCCGCCTGGTCGGCCTCGCTCGTCAACTCGAAGAAGACACCGAACTCCCAATTGTCCGGATCGGCGTCGGTGAGATCCAACTTGTGGACCACGCCCTGCAAGTCGCCGATATAGGCGCGGGTCACGAAGTCCCTCCCGTCGGCGACTCCCGGGTCGTGCGGGTTGAGAAGAGCCGGTGTGGCGACCAGGGCATTTTGGTCGACCCCCGGTTCGCCCGCGCCGCCATCCACCTTGTCGGCAATCGGTCCCAGCTTCTTGTAGATGGTTCCGTGTTCTGGGTGCGGCGGTGTGCATGTAGAACACCTAGACTGGCTGGCGAACAACTCGCGCTACACCCAGCGTTTTGCGACGCATGTGGGCAAGCTGTGCCGGGATATGCCGAACAAGGCGGTGGCCGAGATGGAACGTTTGCACCACGGTACGGTGAAGGCTCTGGATACGCTCTACATGCAAGAGCAGGTCGACCGGGCGGGGCTACCGGCGCCTCGGGCCATCGGTGTCGATGAGATCTCCATCCGCAAGGGACATAACTATCGCGTCATTGTCAGCGACCTGGAGCGGGCGCGTCCCATCTGGGTGGGCGGTGAGGGTCGCAAAGAAACCGACATCGATTTGTTCTTCAAGGCGCTGGGCGGAAAGAAAAGCGCCCGTATCAAGCTGGCCGCCATGGATATGTGGAAGCCCTTCCGGAACTCGGTGATTCACAACGCGCCCAATGCGCGGATCATCTTCGACAAGTTTCATATCATGCGTCATCTGTCAAAGGCCCTCGATGAGGTCCGGCGTGGTGAGTACAAACGCCTCAGCGGCAAGGACCGGTCGTACATCAAGGGGCAGCGTTACACTTTGCTTTCCCGGCGGGAGAACCTGAGCCTAGACGGTCGCCGCGCACTCAAAAAGTTGCTCCAGGCCAACCGGCGCCTGAACACCGCCTATATTTTGAAGGAGGCCTTCGGGCAACTCTGGGATTACCGCACCGAACGCGGCGCTCGCGCCTTTTTCACTCGTTGGAAAGACAGCCTCAAATGGCAACGCCTGCATCCGTACCAGAAGTTCGCCGGTATGATTGAGTCCCATTGGGATGGTATCGCCTCCTACTGTCATCCGGAGAACAAAGTCAGTCTCGGCCTAGTTGAAGGGGTCAACAACAAAATCCGTGTTCTGCAACGACGCGCCTACGGCTATCGCGACGAGGAATATCTCAAGCTGAAGATCGTGGCGGCTTTCCTTCCGCCATTACCCAGAAATGCAGTTTTCAACCCACACGAATCCGCGTAGACCCCGATTTCTTTTACCGTACCGACCACCGAACCTCCCGCGCTGACGGTGGCGGAAGGCACGCCGATTTGGGCGAGCATATTGGTCAGGGCATCCACGAGCTTTTGCTCATCCGTCGCAAACACAGCCGGTCGAGAGCAGCCGATCCCACCCGCCGGGCCACACTCCGGCCGGCTCGTCCAACCGTAACCGGAGGCTTCCCAGGCCCAGTGATTGGCCGCCTTGGTGGCCCTATCACTATCGTCGAAAACGTAGCCGATGAAAATATCTCCCTCGGAGCCGTCGAAATTGGGATCGATCCGAGTCAACGCGTGCCGTGCCATGATGCCCGCGTTGTAGGCCTGTCTAAACCCGCCGTCGCTCCCGAATGTAGCCATATCCTCGAAGACAGTCATGTCGGAGTTCGGATCCACTCGCAGTTCCGCGGCACTCTCAGCCGGGGCCGGTCCGGCCCCCGGACCCGAAGGCAGTTCAACGAGATTGGTCTCGCAGGAGCAGTCTTCCGCACCGTCAGATAGATAGATGATGATGTTCTTCTGTCCCGGCGGTCGGGAGGCGCCCATGTAGCCGTTGGCGATCATGTTGGCGATTTGATCCAAGGAAGGAGCGTTCGCGGTGCCTCCATTGTGCTTAATACCGCCTTCAGTGTCCGGTTTGAGCATGCCCAGGATGGTCGTTAAGTTGTCGTTGTTGCCGCAGGCTACGGGAAGGATCATATCGGCGAGCTCCAGACCTACACAGTTGGCTTGCTGACCGGTCCCTGGCGATATCCCGAAGTCGTAGGTGGAACCGTCGCCTTTCTTGAGCGAGCCGTCGGCGTCGAATTCCATCACGTGCTCGGTCGCAACTGGGGGGTTTATGGCACAACCCCAGGGGGCCGGATCGTCTTCCCCGTTGGCCTTGTCTCTTTGTTAGGCCGCGCGAATTCATAAAGTAAGTGCAACACAGCTTCCGGATGAGGTGACCTGGAATGTGCCACGATTCCTCAAACAACCAAGAATGGGGACTCGCTAATGACTTATTACCAGATCACCTCGGAAGAACGATACACCATCGCGGCGCTGCGACGGGAGGGATTTTGCTCGGCCGAGATTGCGCGGCGCCTGGGGCGCCACCGGAGCACAATCTCGAGAGAGGTCAGGAGGAACAGCTCACGTAGTGATGGATGCTACCGGCCGAGCAAGGCCATCGAGAAAACGAACGGACGACGATCGCGGTCTCGCCGGAACCAGTACTTCACAAAGGCCGACTTTGCCCTGGTGGAGAAGAAGCTTAAGGCTGACTGGAGCCCAGAGCAGATCTCCGGCCACCTGCGCCTTCACGGCGAGTTCTCGATCAGCCACGAGACGATCTACACCCACGTCTGGCGGGACAAGGAGGCCGGAGGACATCTATACCGCCACCTTCGATGCTCGCCCAAACTTAGACGCAAGCGCCACAACAGCTATGACAGCCGAGGCCACCTGGCCGGGAAGCGTCATATCTCCGAGCGGCCGCCTTGTGTCGACAAGCGCAGTGCCGTTGGCCACTGGGAGATCGACACCGTGGTAGGAAAAGGCGCGCCGGACTGCGTAACCACGCTCGTGGAACGAAAGACGGGCTATGCGCTGATCGGCAAGCTGTCCGACCGCACCATGTTCAGCACTAGTCAGCGAACGAAGATGTTGCTCCGGCGGGTGCCGGAGCAGGTCAAGACGATCACCGCGGACAATGGTACGGAGTTCCACGACTACGAATCCGTCGAGGAAGCGACCGGCGTCAAGTTCTACTTCGCAACTCCCTATCACTCATGGGAGAGAGGCAGCAACGAGAACTTCAATGGCCTGCTACGACAATACCTGCCGAAGCGCACCAGCCAAGCAGCGCTCACGCAACGCGACTGCGATCGTATCGCAAACAAGCTCAACTTCACGGCCCCGCAAGAGACTCGGCTACCGCACACCGGAGGAACGTTTCCATGGGCTCTAACGAATGGTGCGCTTCAAACTTGAAGTCACACCGTATAGAAGAAGCCCCAGTTGACCGCGTCACCAACACCGGTGATGACCGATTCCAAGGCGTCTTTGGCGACGTCCAGACGGTCCCTATTGAGCGGGTCTCCGCTGACCAAACTCTTCATCGAGCCCGAGTTGTCGATCCCGATCCAAACGTTGTGTTTGACCTCGATCTTGAGGATATCCAGCGGATCGATGCCTCGTTCGATGAGACACGACGCCACCGTCCGGCCGCTGTGGACCCAACTGAGCGATATCATGATCGCCAACACCAGCAACGCGACTCTCTTAGACGCTGTTTTCAACATGACCTTCCCCTTCGGCAATTCGAAGACCCCTCCGGAAACTCGAGGATCTTTAGTTTTAGTTGTTGGGAACACCCCCAGTCTTTGCAAGCATCACGCCAACGCGCCAGCAATCGAGTCGTCTGACCTAAACCTTTGAAAACAAATAGAATACTCGTGCGAACTATCGATTCCTACCATCACCCACGCCGATCGGGTGTTACCGTCGGTAGCGGCTCCGTAGTGGCTTGAAACTGGGGTAGTTTCCCTACATCTATAGGGCTCAAGGGGTTAGGCGGAGGGGAGAGGGATTGAGGTAGCTATTAAGAGGTTGAGACCCGGGCCGGTTAGCTTCCCGCGGCTTCCTGGCCGCGGCGGAAGCTTTGGCTGACACGCCATCGCACCCTAACGCGAACCCCGTGTTTTTCCGTCGGTTGGAAGCGCCATGTCCACAGAGCATCGAGCACCGCCCGGTCCAGGATCGAGCCCGCCGATTCGATCACCTGCAGATCCATCGGATGGCCGCCCTCGGTGATGATCATCTCCACCATGACGGTGCCTTCTTCTCCTTGCTCGATGGCATCTTCCGGATAGGAAGCAAAGTCTCCGCGGATCCTCCGGGGTGGAGTCATGTCCGGGCCAAGCTCGACGAGATCGCCCTTGTGGGTCGTGGACGCCGGACGCAAGGCCAAGGCCGTCAGACGCGCCCGGAGATGAAGGCTTTCACCGGCTTCCGCATCGATGTCGAAACTCCACGGACGAAACCCTTCTCGCTCTACTGCGATCTCGTGGGCGCCCGGGTGGATAGGGAAGTCTTCGATGGGCGAGGGTCCGGCGGATTCCCCGTCTATCCTGACCAAGGCTCCTTCCGGTTCGGCGCTCAGAAACAGACTGGTGCGAGCCGGGAGCATTTCCAAGTAGGCGAAGGCGGGCAGCATCCCGGCCTGCACGTCGAAGCTTTTCTCGACCGGCAGGAACCCTTTCTTGGCGACTCGAAGCTCTAGTTGGCCATCGGGAACGGGATTCAAGACCACGGGTGAAGTACCCACTTCGTCTCCGTTGAGCCAAACAGTGGCCTCGGGAGGGGTCGTCTCCACGCGAATTCCTTCGACGGCGGCCGGCGCGACGGGTGTCGAGGCACTGGCGCCGACGAAAATAGCGATGATGGCCGCACCGGCTGCGGCGAGAAGAGAAGTTGTCGCGATGAACGTTGCGCGACGGAGACGAAGCGTCAGGGCGACGGGGTGACCCCGTTTACCGCCAGCGGTCCTCCTTGCCGGATCACGCGCAACGACGTATGGCGCCTTCCGGACTCCGGGGAGCCTAACCGTATCGCTTCCCACCGAATACGAAGAGAACTCTGGTCTCGGAGGTGGCTTGGCGCCGGATGTCGCGAGCTCGATCTTTTCGAGCTTGGTCAAAGGCAACGTGCGCGCGAACTCGGCGGCGGTTGCGTAGCGATCCATCGGCCTCTTGGCCAAGACCGAGCGGAAGATGTCGTCGTAACGCGCGGGCAGAGTTTCGTTCCATTGTCGTGGTGATGCAGGATCTTGGTTGACCACCCGAAAGAGAATGGACGGGATTTTGTCTCCCGAAAAAGGTCTCTTCCCGGTCAATATTTCATAGGTCACGACGCCGAGCGAGAAGGTATCCGCCTGGGCGGTCGGCTCTTGGCCAAGAACTTGTTCAGGCGACATGTAAGGTGGCGAGCCCAACGACTCGCCCTCCGTCGTCATGATGGTCGATTCCAAGTGTGCGACGCCAAAGTCCATGATCTTGGGCTGGCCGTCGGGAAGGATCATGATGTTCGAGGGCTTCACGTCCCGATGGATGATGCCGTGTTGGTGCGCGTAGTCGAGGGCATCGGCGATGGGAGAGACGATTACGAACGTTTCGTCCGGTGGAAGCGCGCCTCTTTGGGCAAGCAGGCTCAAGAGCGTCATGCCTTCCAGGTACTCCATCACGAAGTAGTCATCGCTGACGTCGTAGATGGTCACGATGTTGGGGTGGGATAGGGCACCCGCCGCCCGCGCCTCGCGCTGGAATCGCTGCATGTAGTCCTTCGCATGGGCTTGCCTCAGGTATTCGGGTCGGATGGTCTTGATGGCCACTACCCGACGGCAGAGTGGATCGTAGCCGCGGTATACCTTCCCCATCGCGCCGCGGGCGATTTCGGCCTGAAGTTCGTAGCGGCCAAGGGTGCGAGGAATTATGGATTTAGGGCACGAGTCGAGCTGAAAATTGTAACCCAGTGGAGCTCAGAATGTAAAGATTAGGTGAAGGGCTTATTTTGTAGGGGTTAGGGCTTTTCGAGCAGCTCGCGGGCGATCACCAGGTGCTGGATCTCGGAAGTGCCCTCGTAAATCCGCAGGGCGCGGATCTCACGATAGAGCCGCTCGACCGTCGAGCCCTTGGTGAGGCCGCGGCCGCCGTGGATTTGAACGGCTTGGTCGATGATCCGTTGGGCGGCTTCGGTGGAAAAAAGCTTAGCCATCGCCGACTCCAGGGTCGTGCGGCCTTCTCGTGTGTCTCCGGCGTGCGCGGCACGGTAGACGAGAAGCCGCGAGGCGTCGAGCTCGGTCGCCATGTCGGCCAACTTGAACTGAATGGCCTGTAACTCTGCGATAGGGCTTCCGAATTGTCGTCGTTCGCGAGCGTAGTGCAACGATTCCTTCAAAGCACGTCCCGCCAAACCGCAAGCAGATGCTCCAACGGTCGGTCGGAATTTGTCGAGAGTCGTCAACGCGATCTTGATTCCCTGTCCCTCCTCACCAAGTCTTTGTGATTCAGGTACCTCGCAGTCTTTGAGCTCAATCGAACCGTTGGGGTGAGGGGCCATCAATGCGGTTTTTTCCTTGAGCTTCAACCCTGGGGAGGACCCCTCCACAACGAACGCTGAAAGCCCTTTGCTTCCGGCCTCCGGTTCGGTCGAGGCAAAGACGATATATGTTCCGGCGATTCCCGCGTTCGAGATGAAGCATTTTTCACCATTAATGATGTAGCGGCCGGCCTTTTTTTTGGCTCGGGTCGTTATCGCGCCAACATCACTTCCGGCCTCGGGCTCGGTGAGCGCGAATGCCGCGACCGATTCGCCCTTACCTATCGGAGGAAGATAACGTTTTCTTTGTTCATCCGTTCCGGCCAGGGTGATGGGAAAGCTCCCGAGGCCTTGGAGTGCGAACATCGAATCGGCCAGAGACGAACCGCGAGAAAGCTCCTCGCGGATGACAGCCAGCGAGCGCGTTTGGACCGTTTTCTCGATGCCACCGAACTGCCCAGGAACGACGTATGGGGTCCAACCGCCTTCGGTAAGCCTCGCCAGGAGTCTCAGACCCTCTTGGTCGATGTCTCCGTCTTCCTTTCCCGGATCGGAGTAGATGTGCTGCTCGACCCAAGATCGGACCCGATGCGCTAGCTCGCGCTGAGCATCGTTAAGGAAGACATCGACACTCATGAGTCTAGCTTCTTGAAATCTGGCGGGCGTTTTTCCATGAAGGCGTCGTAGCCTTCTCGGAACTCCGGTCTTTCCATGAGCGTCGCTTGAGCTCGTGCCTCGGCCTCGAGCGCATCCGCGAACGTCATCGAAGCCTCGCTGCCGATGAGCTCTTTCGTCAGTCCGATGGCGTGTGCCGGTCCGTTGGCAAGTCTCTCGGCGAGCTTGTAGGTTTCTGGCATGAGGTCATCGGCCGGCACCACGCGGTTGGCCAAGCCGATGCGGAGAGCCTCCGCCGCATCCACGGAGCGGCCGGTGAAGAGAAGCTCCGAGGCGATTCCGGTGCCGACGAGGCGCGGCAGGAGCCAAGCCGCACCCATGTCTGCCCCCGCGAGGCCAACCTTCACGAAGAGGAAAGCGAACTTGGCGTTTTCGGCGCACACGCGGATGTCACTCGCCAGTGCCAGTACTGCGCCTGCACCAGCCGCGATTCCGTTTACCGCTGCGACGATCGGTTTTTGTAGCTGTCTCATGTTGCGGATGACATTGCATGTCAGAGTCGTGAACTCGTACTTCCGATCGATGTCTTCTTCAAGAAGTTTCTCGATGATTTCCGTGACGCTGCCACCGGAGCAAAAGCCACGCCCTTCGCCGGTCAGCACGACGGCGCGGACGGCGCTCTCGTCTTGGAGGTCGGCGAAGGTTTTCTCCAGCTCCTCATAGACCTCGAAAGTGAGGGAGTTCAGTGTGTCCGGGCGGTTTAGCCGTATCGTGGCAATCGAGTCGTCCACCGAGTAGACGAAGCTCTTGTATGGCATGCAGCCCCTCAGTTAGTAGAAGACGGCACCGCCATCGATGTTGATGGCCTGGCCGTTGATACCGCGTGCCTCGTCTGATGCCAGCATGACCGCCACGCGCGCCACTTCCTCCGGCTCGATGAGTCGATTCTGTGGAGAGAGCTTCTCCAGGCGAGAACGCGCGTCCGCCTCACTCATCCCGGTCTTCTGCGAAATGTTGGCGATCGACCGTTTCGTCATGTCCGTCGCCACATAGCCGGGACAAATCGCGTTGACGGTGACGTTGTGCCGCACCATTTCAAGCGCTAGCGCACGCGTGAAGCCGAGGAGCCCATGTTTGCTCGCGCAATAGGCCGCGGTGTAAAGGAATCCCACTTTTCCTGCGGTGGACGCGATATTGATGATCCTGCCCCAGTTCTTGTCGATGAGCCCCGGCAGGAACGCTCGGGTGACCTGATAGGCACCGGTGAGGTTCACCCGCAGGAGTTCTTCCCAGAGGTTGTCTTCCATGTCGACCGTCTTGGTGCTCTTCGCGATCCCGGCGTTGTTGACGACGATATCTGCCGCACCCAACGACGCTGCCGTTTCTTTGGCTGCGGCCTCGATGGAGGCTTTGTCGGTGACGTCGAGAGGAACGGCTACTGCTTTGCCACCGTGGGACTCGATGGTAGAAGCTACCTGGCCGAGCTCTTCGAGCGAGCGGGAGCCGATGGCGACGGCAGCTCCCTCGTTCGCTAGGGCAATAGCGATGGCTCGCCCGATCCCGCGACTCGCGCCGGTAACCACAGCGACCTTGCCTTGGAGAGACATCGGGCGCTCACACCTTGCGTTTCTGGGCTAAGTGGATCAGCACTCCGAAAGCGTCTCGGGGATGGACGAAGGCCTCGTCCCAATGATATCCCTCGAAGCCCACGTCGGGAGCGTACTGGTGGCGATAAGCGATCTTGACGCCTCTTTTCTTGAGCTCGGCGATGGCTTGATCGAGGTCGTCGACCTCGAACGAAATGTGATGAATCCCTTCGCCGCGTTTCTTCAGAAAACGAGCGATGGGGCTATCGTCGTCATACGGCGAAAGAAGCTCCAGCCTCTTTCCGCCCAAAGTAAAGGGCGTGTAGCGGAACTTCATGTCTTTGACGTCTTCGGTGTTCTCGAACTCGGCGTCAAACGCCTTCTCGAAGAACTCCTGTGCGCGATCGAGATCGCGTACTGCGATCGCGACCCGCTCGATATTTTTTACGAAGCTCACTCCCAGAGATCCTTTCTCGCTAGCCAAGAATCTTGCTGATCAAATTCTGTAAGGGACCCCACCATCCATAAATGAGAATAACGACGATGACGCTCGGGATCACATAGCGGATCCAGAAGATCCAGAAATCGCCGATCTTGATCGAGCTCCCTCGGTTCACCTCTTCGAGGACCTTCCCTCGCGTCACGAACCAACCCAGTGCGATCAAGGTGAAGGCGCTTCCTACTGGCTGCATGGTGGAGCCCCAGATGAGGTCGCTATACATGAGGTATTGAGTACTCCACATGGGGATCAGCGACAGCAATACCTGTACGATAACCAGCCCCACCAGAGAGCGCGCCCGGCTCATCCCATAGTACAAATTCAACCCGTCCACCAGGACCTCGATGGCGGCGACTCCGGATAGGAAGGCGGCGAAGAAGAGTGCGGAGAAAAAGATCGCGCCCACGACGGTACCGCCGGGGATCTGTGCGAAGACTCCGGGGAGAGTAATAAAGATGAGCGAGGGGCCGCTCCCGGGCTCGAGTCCGAGAGCGAAAACGGCAGGCAAGATGGCGAGGCCGCCGAGCATCGCCGCGGTCAGGTCCCCTATCGCAGTCGCCACCGCCGTTCGGGGGATGTCTTCGTCCGCGCGGAGGTAGCTTCCGTAGAGAACGAAGAACGTGCCGCCAAGCGACATGCTGAAGAAGACCTGGCCCAAAGCCGCCAGCAGGGTCTGCGCCGTGATCTTCGAGAAGTCCGGGACGAGGAAGAAGCGGACACCCTCCCACGCGCCGGGGAGAGTGACCGAGCGGATGATCACGACGAACAATGAAACGAAAACGATGGGCATGACGATGCGAGAAACCGACTCGATGCCTCGACGAACGCCAAAGTACAAAACGCCGGCGATGGCTACGAAGACGGCGAGAGTGCTCACGATGTTCTCGACCGTAATGCCTTCGAGATGATGACTAAAGAACTCAGCGGGGTCCTGGCCCGAGAAGCTGCCTGCGAGGGTGGCCACTAGGTAGAAGAGCACCTGTCCAATGATGAGCATGTAGTAGGAGCTGGCCATGAAGACGGTGACAAAGAGCAGAATGCCGACCGCCTTTCCGCCCGGCATTCCCGCCGCGGTGAAAGCACCGGCCGGTCCTTGGCGGGTGTGTCGACCCAGTGTCCACTCGGCCATGATGGCAGGAATGCCTAGAAGTAATGCGAAGACCAAGTACACGGCAACGAATGCGGCACCACCGAACGTGCCCGCCATGTAGGGGAAGCGCCAGACGTTGGCCAGGCCGACCGCGACTCCGATCAGGGCCATGGTCGAGCCGAAACGAGAGGTAAAGGTTTCGCGTGTCGCGCCGGTTGAAGGAGGAAGCTCAGGCATGGGAGGGCGGTGGGGCCATGAAGACGAGAAGAATCAGACGCTCCCCATTGGGGTTTCGGACACCGTGTGGCTCGCCGGCGGGGGCGAGCACCGCCTGACCCGGTCCGATCTCTTCGTTTTTTTCTCCGACCTGCATGGTTCCTCGACCTTCGAGAGCGACATAGACTTTGTCGGAGCCAACATGAATGTGAATCTTCTGCGCTTGATTGGGTTCCAGGCAATAGAGATCGCAGAAGAGCCGGTGAGTTTCGAAGAGACCGACCTTTTGCATTTTCTCCGACGAGAACCGGCGTGCTTCTAGGAGAGTCTTGATTTCCATGTTCTTACGCCGAGGCGGGCTTCAAGAAGTCTCGCGCCTCGAAGGCCTGCCCGGTGACCGATGACGATTCGTCCGAAGCGAGGTAGACGAAGACCTCGGCGATGTCCTCCGGAGTTGGAAGAGTCAACGGGTCCTCGTCGGGGTAGGCAGCGGCGCGCATCTCGGTACGAGTCGCGCCCGGGTTCACGCTATTCGCACGAAGGCCATGTGGGCGGAGCTCCTCGGCCAATACTTGAGTGAAACCCTCCAAGCCGAACTTCGACACTGCGTAGGGACCCCAATTCGGTTTTCCCTTCCGACCCACGCTGGAGCTGACATTGATGACCGAACCGCTCCCTCGACGAATCAGTGCTGGCAAGAGCGGACGCGTCACGTAAAAGAGGCTGGCGGTATTGATGCGTAGGACCTCGTCCCAGGTAGAGATGTCGAGATCGACCAACTGAGCTCTCTTGCCGAGGATGCTGGCATTGTTCACCAGGATGCTGAGGTCTGGAAAACGCGCGAGCGCCGAATCGGCGAGTCTTTGGGCTTCTTCGGGGTTGCCCACGTCCGCCGCCGCGAAGTCGACCTCCGGGCCGAGCTCCCGAAGTTCCGCCGCCGCGTCTTGAAGCCCCTTTTCCCCCCGCGCGCCGAGAAAGACTCGAGCGCCTTCTTTCAGGAAGGTGGTCGCGATCCCGCGACCGATTCCCTTGCTGGCACCGGTTATGAGCGCCGCTTTTCCAACAAGTCTTCCGGGCCTGTCGATCATGACTGCTGCATTCTATGAGCAGCGGCCCCACGCATCAAGAAAGAAACTGGCCACGAACGGACGGTCCAAGTTATGCTTCTGGCGCATGGCGTCCAGCCCCAGCCTCGGTGTTGCGCTTCCCGTGTTCAATGAGGAGGCCAACATTGGTGCGCTTCACCAACGCCTGGTTGGTGTTTTGGCTTCTCTCGATGCGACGTTCGAGGTGATCTATGTCGATGACGGAAGCTCCGACCGCTCCCGTGAGCTCCTTTCAGAACTGGCAAAGGGCGACGCGCGTGTCGGGGTTCTCGTTCTGAGCCGCAACTTCGGACATCAAATCGCTTTGACGGCGGGTCTCGATCACGCAAATGGCGACGCCGTCATACTGATGGATTCCGACCTGCAAGATCCGCCCGAGCTAATTCCGGATCTAGTGGCGCGATGGAAAGATGGTTTCGACGTCGTTTACGCCCGGCGGCGGGCTCGGCAGGGTGAGTCCGCCTTTAAGCGTGCTAGCGCCTTTGCCTTCTATCGTTTCATTCGGCTCGTTTCCACAGTCGATGTACCTGTTGATACCGGCGATTTTCGCCTGCTTTCTCGTCGTGCCGCCGATGCGCTCCGCGTGCTTCGCGAGCGACGGCGGTTTCTCCGGGGGTTGGTCGCCTGGACCGGTTTCCGCCAAACCAGCGTAGGCTACGATCGGCCGGCTCGGGCGGGCGGGGAAAGTAAGTATCGACTCGGGGCGACGCTGCGCCTGGCAAGGACCGCGACCTTTTCCTTCAGTAGTTTCCCGATCGCCCTCGTGGGTTTGGGAGGAGCGGCGGTGTGCGTCGGATCGCTAGTCGGCTGGGTATGGGGGATGTCGGCGGGGACGTCGGCTCTGTTTTTCCTCGGCGGCGTCCAGTTGGTGGGGCTTTGGGTACTGGGTCAATATCTCGCCGGGATCGCCGAGGAGGTCCGGCGCCGGCCTCTCTATGTAGTGCAGGAATCCCTGAACCTGTCGAACTCCCTCCGGGCCGAGTAGACTCTCAAGGCTTGGGGTCTCCCAGGAGTCCTTCGACAACCTGCACCATTTCCTCTTTCGTCATGACGGAGAACTTTTTACTTGTAACCCCCCCGCTAGGCTCGAAGAAAAAAGTCGCCGGAATCGCACCGGTCCATTCGGGATCGATGATTCGAATGAACTTGTCGACGTCGTCGGTCTGCTTGAGGTTAACGGGAAAATCCGGCCGGTGCTTTTCGAGGAAGGGCAGGAGCTTCGTATCGATGTCCTTCGGAAAGTCCGCCGATACCGAGACCACTACCAAGCCGCGGTCCCGGTAGGCTTTCTCGAGAGAGACGATCTCCGGGAACTCGACGATACACGGCGGGCACCAAGTGGCCCAAAAGTTTAAGAGCACGATCTTGCCCCGGTGCTGGTGAACGATCTCCAGGATGTCGGGAGCATCGACTGGACGTAGCTGCTCGCGGGATGGGGCTTGGGTCCATGCTAGGCCCGCAGAGAGAGCCGCGATCGCAAGGACAAGGGAGATCGGCCGGCCTATTTCTTCTCCTCCAGAATCTTCTTGAGGGTTTCGATCTCGCGGTCGAGTCGCTGTTGTTTCTTGGATAGGCTCAACAAGTAAAAGAAGAGTGCGGCCCAAATGACCATGTAGGCGGCGAACAAGTAGCTCATAGGCCCTCTAGCCTTCGGTGAAGGTGCTCGATTTCCTGCTGTGCATGTTCGATCGAGAATCGCTTATCAAGTAACCAGAGATACAAAAAAAAGAACGCCATCAGGCTCATCATGAGTGCCCGGAACATCAGCGGATCGAGTCCCGAATCGGCACCTCCCATGACCACCGGCTGAGGATGTTGCGTGCGCCACCAGCGGATCGAGAAGTAGACGATGGGAACATCGACGAATCCGATGATTCCGGCCACCGCCGCCAGGTTGGCCCGCTTGGCCTCGTCGGGGATGTAGCGTCGGAGCATCAAGTAGGAGATGTAAATGAGCCACAGGACGAGCGCAAGAGTCAGTCGCGCGTCCCAGGTCCAATAGATGCCCCAGGCGGGTTTCGCCCAGAGCGGGCCGGTGAAGAGGCCCATGCTTGTGAAGACGACCCCAATTTCCGCGGAGGCCAGTGCCAAGGTGTCGTATTGGCGACGC
Organism: Candidatus Marinacidobacterales bacterium; assembly: GCA_965219415.1. Taxonomy (GTDB): domain Bacteria; phylum Acidobacteriota; class Vicinamibacteria; order Marinacidobacterales; family DATDRI01; genus CBDCNP01. The sequence goes on along the minus strand of CBDCNP010000002.1, from coordinate 1,497,235 downwards.
CGGGTTGCCAAGTAGGCGACGCTTGCGAAGAAGACCACCGCAAAGGCGAGAAAAGCGATCCACCAGCTGGCGACATGGAAATAGAATATGCGTTGCAAGTCGCCCATCGTCTGTTCCCGGGGTGCGTAGAGGAACGCCCCATAGAGGGCAAAACCGACTGTGATGAAAGTTAGAATGGGAAGGGTCTTTTTTAGTGTACGCATCTTGCGTAACTCTTCAATTTCGGGGAGCATCATACCACCAGGCTGTGCTAAGTTGACAGCCCGATGCTTGCATGAAAGGTGAGAAAGATGACGATCTGGACGAATCTTGCTGCGGCCAATGTATTGGTTACGCTGTTGAGCTCCTTCGCCAGCGCCCAGGATCTCCCAGCCGGCGCCGATGGAGCGCACGACAGACTCAACAACTCATCCCGGCATGGCGAATGGGTGAAGGTGGAAACGGGAGGCGACGTCGTCAACGCTTGGCTCGTCTATCCCGAGCGTGACGATAAGGTACCAGTGGTAGTCGTCATCCACGAGATCTACGGCCTCACCGATTGGATCCGAGCGGTGGCCGACCAACTTGCCGCCGAGGGTTTTATCGCCATCGCCCCCGATCTCTTGAGTGGAAAGGGACCCGATGGTGGAGGCTCGGACTCGGTCGACAACGATGGGGCACGGCGTCTAGTTCGCGGGCTCGATGACCAGGAAATCGTCGAGCGTCTGAATGGTGTTGCTTACTACGCGATCGGGTTGCCCTCGGCCAGCGACGACTTCGCGGTCATCGGTTTTTGCTGGGGGGGACGAACCAGCTTTGCCTACTCCACGAAGCAAGAGGACTTGAGCGCCGCGGTCGTCTATTACGGCACCGCTCCATCTAAGGAGGCGCTCGCAAACGTACAAGCACCGGTCCTCGGCCTATACGGCGGTGAGGACAATCGCGTGAACGCCACCATTGAGGTCACCGCCGCCGAAATGCAACGGCTCGGCCGTCAGTACGAGTTTGAGATCTTCGAGGGTGGCGGCCATGGTTTCCTCCGGGCCCAAGATCGCCAGAACGGAGCTAACCGGAAGGCAACCGAGAAGGCCTGGCCCCGAACGGTGGCCTTCCTGAAGGAGCACCTGGAGTTCTAAGGCTTTAACGTGGGGTCGGATCTAGTTTTATGACACTGTCACATGCTGGCCGCCAAATGGGTTGTGCCAAAGAACAGTGTGGCCAGACGGCGGCTCTGATCCCCGTGTAGTTTCTACTCATTTCCTGGGGGTTTCGCGAAGTTCAAACTCTTCCCGGCGCCTGGTCACTTTGATTATGGCTCCTTCCTATTTTGGCGCCCGGATCGGGACTTCGAGTCACTAGGGGTTTCACGGAGCTCGAAGTCCTCATAGCAGCACCAACATGGCCCCGGAGTGTGGGCGGTGATGTTGCAGACGTCACACCGATAAAAAATGTCGTAGAGCTCGCCGTCGTGGACCGAGTAGAGCTTGATGATCTCGATCTCGTTCTCCTCGCGCAACCAACCCTCGAACTCTAACTCCTGCGAACGCACTCGCGCGTCGGTCAGCATCTCGACACGCTTATCGGTCGGTGAAAAGCGGTAGAGCGTCTCGTTCTGCGCTCGAAAGGCAAAGCCGTTTGCGAGATCGCACGACTTTTCGTCCGAGGAAGGCTTGCCCGAGGAGTCGAGGCAAACGGTTCTGCCACGAACCGTGACCTCCGACTGTGGTGATGGGGAGGCCATGGTTGATAGCGAGATCACGACGACGGCGAGATGTCCTAGCACGTTCTATTCCTCCAAAACGTATTCGAAGGTTAGCCAGGATACCACGACGAAAACCACGGCGAAGACCGCCAGCAGCCGGATCCAACTCCACGGGCTGTTGAAGAGATCGGGTTGCAAGATGAGCCGGGTGGACTCGGCCGCGCCGATCACAACCGGCACGGTGACTGGGAACAGCAACACGGGGAGAAGGACCTCGCGCATTGTCGTGTTCGCGGCGATGGCGGCTAGCGTCGTACCAACGGCCGCGTAACCGAGCGTTCCGAGACCGACCACGAGCAAAAAGGTCATAAACGCTGCCGGCTCGAGCTCGGCAAGTAAATTCAAGTTGAAGAAGACCATGAAGAGCGGTAACAGAAAGATTTCCGCAGTCAGCATGAAAATGACATTGGACGCGAGTTTTCCGAAATATAGGGCGCTCCGATCCACCGGTGCCAGCATCAACCCATGGATGGAACGATTTTCACGCTCGGAAGCGAAACTGCGGTTGAGTCCCAGTGACCCGGCGAAGACGAAGGCGACCCAAAGAATCCCCGGTGCCAACGCGAGCGTGGTCTCTCCATCTAGAGAGAGTGTGAAATTGAAGATCAGTAGGACCAGCACCGAGAAGACGAACATCGACGCGACCATCTCCTTGGTGCGAAGCTCGGAGCGGATATCTTTGTTGATGATCGCGGCGACGGCTGATAGATAGTTCACTGCCGTTACCGCGCTGAGGCGGTGCGCCTCCTCTGGGTAACTTCGGTGAAGACCTCCCGAAATTCTTTAGGATCTTGGCTGCCCGTCCCTTCATGAACCAATCGCCCGGATTCGAGGATGGCGACGCGGTCGGCGGCTGCGAGTCCGCGCTCGAGATCGTGGGTCGTAAGAATGGCCGCGGTGCCTTGTTCCCGGAAGCCGGTGAGCAGAGCCGATAGCCGGTCAGCGGACACCGGGTCGAGGCCTGTATAAGGTTCGTCGAGCAGTAGGAGAGAGGGTCGGTGCAGGACCGCGCGGGCGATGGTGAGTCGTTGATGCATTCCGCGCGACAGACTCCTCACTGGAGAGTCGGCCCGCACCGACAGGTCGGCGTGCCTTATCGCCTCATCCACCACGGAATCTGTGTCTGAGAGCCCGTACAACTGGGCATAAAACGCGAGGTTCTCTCGCACGGTGAGATCCGGATAGAGAAAGCTGGCGTGAGAAACGAGCCCGATCTGGCGGCGGATTTCTTCGGCCGACGAGGATTCCTCATCATCGCCGTAGATGAGCTGCCCCTCGGTCGGGGTCATCAGTGTCGCCGCCAAATGAAGGAACGTTGTTTTTCCGGCGCCGTTTCTTCCGAAGAGGACCAGTACTTCTCCTGCCGCGACTCGCAGGTTGAGATTGACCAACGCCGCGAAGCGTCCGAAGCGCTTGGTAACACCTCGTGCCTCGAGCGCTGTGCTCAGTGCTCGCCCTCCTTTGCCAGACGCGCCTGGAGCTCTCGCTTTTCCTTCTTGTAGCGTTTGGAGGAAATCTTCCCAGTTGCGTGCTGCTCTTCGAGCCGGCCTATCGCTTGCCTAAAAGTGTTGGCAGGGTCGGTCCTCGTACCGGCGGGGTGCTCACTTGAAGGTATTGGGACCAAGGCAGCGAGAAGACCGTACACCAAGGCGGCCGCCATCAGAGTGACGATGATCCATTTTTGGGCGCTCGTAGAGTCGGGAAGGACGGTGATGCGTGCACCTGCAGGTTGTTGCTCGCCGCCCCCCTCAGAGGAAGAGGGAATCAAATTGGCTGCGTGCTTACTCCCGCCCGAGAGGTCGACCTCGAGCGGCGTTCCAGCCGCGACGTTTTCCCGATACAGAACCACGAAGCGTCCGTCAGGATCGGGCCCCTTGTTCTCCCACCCCTCGGCTACGAGCTCGATGTCGGCGGGCGCAACGAGGATCATCGCCTCGGCCAGCGGAAAGAACGCGGTATCCCGAAACTCATGGCCCTCCGTATCGGAGTACTCCACGTCGTACGAGACCGTGAAGTCGGTCGACCCCGGCTTGAACGCGGTCCGTGTGAAAAAGCCCGGGCCATCGAGCGCGGGCGAGGCCGGCTGCGGCACTGGCATTCCGCTGCTCGAGGTTGCGGAGACCGAGCGGAGCTCGACTACGTCGGCAGGAAGAGTAAAGCGAAACGTGCCCTCGGGATCGAAGAGTGTCCTTGGCGGGGAAGTCGTGTTCTCAACCACGAACAACTTGTCCACACGGAGCCGTTGGTCGTCGCGTCGTAGCAAGTAGCGCGCCGTTGTGATGGTGACGTCCTCCCACTCGTCAGTAGTATCGTAGACGATGAAAGAGGCCTTGGCCTCATAGCCTCGCCCAAAGCTCACTCTCTGGTTGTAGTTCACTCCACCGGAAGTGACCTGGAGCAGGTAGGGCGCTTCACCGGCGATCTCGATGTTCTCGAGCACGAACTTTCCGGAGACCCCTTCCGCGGTTTTGATGGGCTCCATTCCCGAGCTGAGCTTGAACAGCGTCACTTTCTCGCCACTGCCGGGTTCCCCGGTGGTGCCGTTGACGATGGTCGCACGCAGGACACCACCACGAGGCTGAGCGGAGAGAAGCGATGGCGCACCCCAGTACACCGTAGAGACCAAAACCATCGCCGCCGTGCGGAGGCTAGTCAAATTGGTCAGGCCGGTCAGGCCTGTCAGGTCCGTCAGGTCCGTCAGGCCCGTCAGGCTGGTACAGCTACGCCGCACGCGGTGCAAAAGCGGGCCTCCTCCAGGAGCTCGATGCCGCACTGAGGGCAGTTGGCTGGGCTCGTCAACTTGCTCCCACAGCGCATGCAAAACTTTGCTCCAGCCGGATTCCGCAGCTCGCAAGAAGGACAGAATTGGCCGCTTGCGACTCTGACTGCGTCCGGCGCAGATTCGGGGGCTGATTCTTCGGGTTGCCCGATCGCTGCCGAGTTCTTTTCGTCGATTTCGTCGAGACGGGCAATGACCTGGGCGGCCTGGTTGACGAAGGCTGTTCGCACCGACTTGTAGTCGGTTTCGGACAACTTACCCGCTTGGTGCTCGAAGTCGAGGTCCTTGATCGCCTCGTAGAGGCGTTCCTTCTTCTCGCCGAGGTTCTTTCGCTCTTGGGCGATTGCCGTCGGGCGCTGGCTGACTTCCGACGCGCGAGCAAAGATAGGGAATAGCACGAACAACACGACGCCGCCCGCGAGCGCGGTCAGAAAAAGGAGCGTCAACTAGAAATCCTGAAGCTCGCGGTCGATGCGAGCTTGCTGTTCGGCGGTGATCTCCGACACCTTCTTATCCGGGCTTTCACTTGCGGTCTCGACGGTTTGGCGTTTCCAAGAACCGAGGACGCTCTTCGCGACCCAAGCCCCGGCCATCAGCACGACGAAGGGCATGATCCAAGCGGTAAGGTGAAAACCGGACGTCGGGGGCGCCGATAGAACTACGAGTCCGTATCGGTCGACGAAGCCCGCGAGAATTGCTTCCTTGCCCTCACCCTCGGCCAGCTTTTCCTTGATCTCCGCGCGCATAGGTGTTGCCGAGTGACAGCCTTGCATTTCGCAGATGCTGAGCATCTTGTGACAGCCACACTGGCAAGTAAGCGCATCGCAAACGTTCTTGAAGAGAGCTTCTTCGGCGGAGTACTGCTGCGTCGTATGGGCGGGCGCACCAAGGAGCAGGACTAACGCGACACTCAATAAAAGCGAGCTACAGAACATCCCGTGTAGGCTGTTTAGGCTGGTTACGGCCATTAGGCCACCTCGTGACGGCGCCCGGCCTCGGCCTCATCAAGGGGCGCGGCTTCGGCCTTGTCCCTTCTGGCCAGCTTAAGCTCGCGCCTGTTGGGAATCATGATGACGATGGTACCCAGGAACATGACGATGCCGCCGACCCAGACCCAGCGGACCAGGGGGTTCAAGTAGACCTGAACGGTGGCCTTGTCCTCGTCCGTCATCCCGCTGAAAACCAAGTAGAGGTCCTCACGAAAGGTGGAGTATCTTCGCACTTCCGAAGTTGGTTGTTTACTTGCCCGGTAGAAATGCTTCTGCGGGTCGTATTCTCCGATGACCTCGCCATTCTTCTGGACTTCCAAGACGGTCGACATCCAGTCGTAGTTGGGCGTCCTTCCGTCTTCGAGACGAAGGAGCTCGATCGTATAGTCTCCGATGCTGATCGACTCACCCGGCACGAGGTCGGCCTGGCGATCGACGTTGAAGGCGGATCCTGCGATCCCGATGAAGATCAGCACCATCCCCAAATGAACGACGTACCCGCCCCATCGGCGGGTGTTGACCAAAGTGAGGTCCACCATCGCCGAGGCGTAGCCGCCGCCGCGGTGTCGTCGGCGCGCGATGGTCCCCTTGTGAAACTCCTGTACCACGGTGCCGATAACGAAGGCCGACAGCATGTAGCAAACCAAGGCATAGAAGTGCCGCATTCCGAAGGCAAACAAAACGGCGCTCACCGCGAGCCCCGTGAAGGAGGGCCAAAGGAAGTTGCGCCGCAAGCTGTCGAGCGAGCTCTTGCGCCACGCCAGTAGCGGGCCAACCCCGGTCAGGAACAGCAGAAGCAATCCGATCGGTACGTTGATCTTGTTGAAGAACGGCGGTCCCACGCTCACTCTCTCGCCCTGGATTGCCTCAGAGAAGACTGGGAACAGCGTGCCCCAAAGCACCGCGAAGCAGGCCGCCAAAAAGAGGAGGTTGTTGAAGAGGAAACTCGACTCCCGTGACGCCAAAGAATCCAGCTCATTCTCGCTCTTGAGCAAGGGTAGCCGTGAAATGACGAGCCACGCGCAGAACACCGCGGCTCCAATAATGAAAAACAGGAAAATCTTGGCAAAATCGGACTCGGCGAATGCATGTACCGAAGAAACAATGCCGCTTCGCGTCAGGTACGTGCCCAGGATGCACAGCAGATAGGTTGTGATCACAAGGGACACGTTCCATATCTTTAGCATCCCTTTTCTTTCCTGGATCATCACCGAGTGGAGATACGCGGTCGCGGTCAGCCACGGCATCAGCGACGCGTTCTCCACCGGATCCCAAGCCCAATAGCCTCCCCAGCCGAGCTCGACGTACGCCCAGCGGCCACCGAGAATGATCCCGGTGCCCAGGAAGAACCAAGAGAAAAGCGTCCACCGCCGGGTCGAGGTTATCCATTCCGACCCGAGCTGCCGCGAGAGGAGCGCCCCCACACAGAAAGCGAACGGAATGGCGAAGCTGACGTAGCCGATATAGAGAATCGGGGGGTGGATAACCATGATGGGATGTTGCAGCAAGGGATTCAGTCCACGTCCGTTCGGCGGGGCCCAGGCCTCGGTCACGCCCGAAGCGGTCACCACCCCGAGTTGGTGAAAGGGATTCGTCACCCAGTAGTTCATGTAGGTGAAGAAGAGGATGATGACCCCGAGGGTCGCCACGACGTAGGGCATCAACTCGCGATTCTTGTTGCGGTTGATCAAAACCGCGGCGGCGCTGAAAACGATGAGCAACCAGCTCCAGAATAATAGCGAGCCGTCGTTGCCAGCCCAGAGCGACGCGATCTTATAAAACGTCGGCAGCTCGCGATTCGAGTAGTTGGCGACGTACTCGAATCGAAAATCACTCTTGAAGAGCAGAGTAACGAGCGCGAAGACGGAAGCGGTGGATAGTCCGGCGCAAGCGAGAAGGGAACGTTCGGCGCTAACCACGAGACCGGGGCGGCCCTTCCGGACACCGAGTAGCGACGCCGCGATGGCATAGACGGCCAACACGAAGATGGCCATCAAGGAAAAGTTTCCTAGGTGTTGCACGGGTCTCCTAAGGCGTCGCCGCTAGTAACTCTGCGGGCTGCCTTCCTGGCTGTTCTCGCCATATGCCGCCTCGTACTTGGAGGCGCACTTCGCTTGAATCATCGATGCCTCGAAGGAGCCATTCCGGTAGTGCCCCTCGGCCAGCGCTTGAGCGCGATCGACGAGCGTGTCGGGCAAGGGGTCCTTGCCGACGTAACGGACGGTGAGCACGTCATCGTCCTGGCTGATCTGGAACTCGACGACACCGCCCCGCCTCACGATGGAGCCGGGCACGACGTTGCCCCCGACCCGCATCCTGATGCCGTCCGCAGTCGAGCCCATTTCCTTCAGTTCGGAAACCGTTTGGTAATAGGCCTTTCCTTCTTCGAAGCCGGAGATCGCCAGCCAAAGAATGGCTCCTAGAATTAAGGCGATACCGGCCGCAAACTTGGTTTTCTTGGGTGCCATAAGGTCTCTCCTCGAATCCACGCGCTCGGCGTCGACACGCGGATTATACCAGTATACGGGCGGCTCGGCGCCGAGGAGTTGGGCCCGGAGTTGGGGGAGAGTTAACCCCTTTTGTGTTAGAAGGTTATCAGGCTATTCGGCCCCGGTCACGAAGCGCCAAGGCAGTCTGCTCCCTGGTAGACTGTGACGAGCCCTTCTCCTTGAAGGGCCGTACTTCGCCTCGCTTGCAAAGCGCACCGACTAGAAAAAACTTGCGTCGGTTCCGTCTCCCCATTTAATATTAGCGCCCGAATGACAAAGTCGTTGCTTGCGGGCTTATCGAACTCGTCGAACCCGTCTGGTTTTGACGCTCCCCTCTTGTTCGATTGAACACCAACGATGGAAGTCTTCTCGCATGACGTCCTGATCGTTGGCGGTGGGGGTGCCGGCCTGCGCGCCGCTATCGCGGTTGCCGAGACCGACCCCGATCTCAGCTTGGCGGTGGTCTCCAAGGTCTACCCCATGCGCAGCCACACCGTTTCCGCGGAGGGTGGCGCGGCGGCGGTCATCAAGTCCGAAGACAGTCTCGACGCGCACGCCTACGATACCATCTCCGGTGCGGACTGGTTATGCGATCAGGATGCGGTGGAGCTCTTCGTCAAAGAGGCACCCCATGAGATGGTGCAACTGGAGCACTGGGGCTGCCCTTGGAGCCGGCTACCGGACGGAAAGGTTGCGGTCCGGCCCTTCGGTGGAATGAAGATCGAGCGCACCTGGTACGCCGCCGACAAAACCGGTTTTCACATGCTGCATAGCCTCTTCCAGACGACTCTCAAGTACGACCCCATACAACGCTACGACGAGTTTTTCGTCACCAAGCTCTTGGTCGACGATGGACGCTGCCAGGGGGTCGTTGCCATCGAGCTCGCCACCGGAAAGATTGTGACCATTCTCGCGAAGAGCGTCATCCTCTGCACGGGAGGCTGCGGGAAAGTATTTGATTTCACCACCAACGCGAACATCAAGAACGGCGACGGTATGGCGCTGGCGTACCGCGCCGGAGTTCCTCTCAAGGACATGGAGTTCGTGCAATACCACCCGACCGGGCTTCCGTTCAGCGGGATCCTGATCACGGAAGCGTCCCGCGCCGAGGGCGGCTGGCTCCTCAACAAGGACGGCTACCGCTATCTCCAGGACTACGACCTCGGAAGGCCTCAGCCCCAGCCGGTGTTGCGCTCGATGGAGCTGGGGCCCCGCGACCGTCTCTCCCAAGCCTTTGTCAAGGAACAGGAGAAAGGCCGCACGTTGAAAGGGCCTTATGGGGACTACGTTCATCTCGACATTCGCCACCTTGGGGAAGAAAAGATCAACAAGAGGATACCGTTTGTTCGGGAGCTTTGTCAGAAGTACGTGAACCTGGATCCGGTGGACGAGATGATTCCGGTTCGCCCGGTGGTTCACTACATGATGGGAGGTGTTCACACGGATATTCACGGTGCCACACCTCTTTCTGGGCTCTTCGCCGCGGGGGAGGCGGCTTGCGTTAGTATCAACGGGGCCAATCGTTTGGGCTCGAATTCGCTCACCGAGCTCCTGGTATTCGGGGCGCGCGCCGGCAAACTCGCCGCCGATTTCGCCCTGGACAACCGTGCAAGGGAAGCGGGATCTGCCGTCCGTGCGCAGGCCCACGATGAGGAGCGACGACTCCACAAGCAGTATCTCAACAAGACGGGCGGCAAGGAGCGCATCGCCGAGCTGCGCGTAGAGATGCAGAAAACGACAGAGGCGAGTGCCGGGATCTACCGAAACGGCCCCGATCTCGAAAAAGGGGCGGAGAGCGTCCGGCAACTGCAGGAGAGGTTCGAAGACATTTCGCTCGATGATCGCAGCCACACTTTTAACACCGAGCTAACCTCGGCTCTCGAGCTTTCCTATATGTTGGACGTGGCGGAAGCGATCCTCTACTCAGCGCAGGCTCGCACCGAGTCCCGCGGATCCCACCAGCGGACAGACTATCCGGAGCGAAACGACGAGAAGTTCTTATCACATACGCTAGCTTACCAGACGCCGAGCGAGCGTCCACGGATCGAGTACTTGCCAGTGACAATTACTCGCTGGCCGCCGGGAAAGCGGGTCTACGGAAAGTAGGTGCCATGGCCGACACTATCACTCTCAGCGTTTCACGCTATCGCCCGGAACAGGAATCGGAGCCGACTTTCCAGGACTACGAGGTTCCTTTCCACAAGGACTGGGCGATCCTCGACGCGCTGAACTACGTCAAGGACGAGCTCGACGGGTCTCTAAGTTTCCGGTGGTCGTGCCGGATGGGAGTGTGCGGCAGCTGCGGCATGATGGTGAACGGTCAACCCACGCTGACCTGTGCGGAGTTTCTGTCGAGCTACCGTCCCGGTCCCATCCGGATAGAGCCGTTGCGGTTTTTTCCGATCGTTCGCGATCTGGTCGTCGACATCACCGATTTCATGACCAAGCTCAAGAAGGTCAAACCGTGGTTGGTCCGCGACGAGGAAAAGCCTCTCTCCGATGGCGAGTACCTGCAATCCCCGGAACAGCTCGACAACTACAAGCAATACAGCATGTGTATCAACTGCCTCCTTTGCTACTCCGCCTGTCCGGTGATCGGGCTCGAGCCTAGCTTCATCGGTCCCGCCGCCACCGCCTTGGCCCAGAGATACAACATGGACTCTCGCGATCAGGGCGCGGCGGAGCGGCTCTCCATCCTTTCGCAGGACGACGGAATGTGGCAGTGCACGTTCGTGGGGGAGTGTACGGAGGCTTGCCCGAAAGGGGTGGATCCGGCCGGCGCCATTCAGCGTTACAAGCTCACCGGCGCGGCCGACTGGCTCAAATCTGTACTTCTGCCAAGGGGCTCGAAATGAGCGAGCGAGTCCACTACACGCTCTATCACCCGAAGTGGTATCGGCGGAAGATGTCGGTTTGGTGGTGGCTCGAACAGTGGCGGTACACGAGATTTGTTCTGCGGGAGTTAACCAGTCTCTCCGTGGCCTGGTTCGCCCTGCTGACGCTGTGGCAAGTCGGCGCTCTGGTCGAAGGTGAAGCGGCCTACCAGCGAACACTTCTGTGGCTGGGATCGCCTGCTTTCGTCATCTTCAATATCTTCATGTTCGGCGGTGTGTTGTTCCACGCGCTCACCTGGTTCCACCTCGCCCCCAAGGCGATGGTGGTTCGAGTTGCGGGCAGGCGTGTGCCGGATATCGTCATCGTCGCTCAGAATTACGTTGCCTGGTTGGCGGCCTCCGCCTTCGTAGTTTGGATTTGGATGAGAGTTAGCTAGATGTTGAAGCGGCTGACACCCCTGCTTTGGTTTCTGTTCTCCGCTGGAGGCACGTTGGCGGCGTTGTTTTTCCCCGCCCATATGTTCGTTACCACGATCGCAGTTCCCGTGGGCTGGCTGGAGACGCCGAGCCATGGTTCGCTACTCGAGCTGGTCAGACATCCTCTGGCGCGGCTGTATCTCTTGGTCATCATCTCTCTGTCCCTCGTTCACGGAGCGCATCGCCTCCGCTATACGCTTTACGACGGTTTGAAGCTCAAGCACCTGACGGCACTCATCGTCGCCGGATGCTACGGCACCGCCGTTGTGGGGAGCGTGGTTGCCGCTTACTTCCTTCTAAACCTTCCATAACGAGGGGCTTCTGGGAGCAGGCCATAACTGATCCCACTGAGTCTCAGGGCAAAAGCGATCGCCACAATGAGCGAGAGAAGGAGGGCAGTTGAGTAGCGGCGGAGAAGACTCTTGATTTGCGCGAACGACCGTGGCGCGCCGTAATGGCGGATCCACATCCACAGCCCGGTAGCCGCAACAGCGACATATGCTAGGAGCTTCCTGGAGATGGCGTCCTCCGCGAATTGCAGAAAGTAGGCGTTGGTAAGAATCGTGAGCGTTGAAAAGAGCAACAAAAACCACTCGATCCGATGCCCCAAGGGCTCGGGGGGAAACCATGGGCGATCTGGATCTTCGCTCGGAGTGGTCTTTTTTCTCGTCAAACAGTCGCGCTCCTTCACCCGCAGCGGGCGATCGTAACAATCGCGACATCCGCCAGTCAATTTACTCGGCTGCCGGGTGCGGAGGAACGACCGCTCGAAATCCTCGATTAAGAAAGATGGCGGGGAAGTTCGACCGACGGCGTCGGGAATCCCTCCACTTCCTCCAGGCATCGGGCGTAATCCTCGAACATTGCGTTAGGACTATGCTCCGCCTCGATATACTCTCGCGCCTCTCTCTCCAGCCGTCGTCGGCGATCCGGGTCCCTGACAAGATCGAGCACATCGCAGAAAAGACCGTCTTCATCCCCGTCCAGGCTCGCTCGTGCCAGGACGGCGTCCGGGAAATCGAGTGCCTGCACCTGATCCGTCACCATGACCGCTCTTCCCGCAGCAAGTAAGCGAAGAAGCGTGGCCGACGTCTCTCCGGCGGTCGGATAACGCAGGTTCAAACAAAGATCCGCTGCTGCGGCGTAGAGCCAGAATCTCTGCTCTTCGACTCTTCCAGTCAACTCCACGTGCTCGGCGATGCCCAGCTGCTCGGCTTTCTCTCGAGCGTCGTAATGTGGCACGGTGCCTCCGACGAGGATGTACTGCGCGTCGACACCCTCGTTCAACAAGCGCCGGAGCGAGCGAAGAGCTATGGGGATGCGCTTTTCCGGAGTGACCAAACCGAAGGACGCTAGAATGATCTTCTTTCCGAGTCCCAGACGCTGGCGCGCCTCCTCGCGTGAGACCCCTTCCGGGGCCGCGATGCCCATACGAACGACCCGCACATTGCTTTCTGGGCAACTCTCGAGGAGCTTGTCGCGTGCCGCAGCGCTATGAACGAGAACCATTTTATTCGCCTTGACTAGGAGCTCATGGAGCGGGTACTCGTAGAGAAGTCGGCCGCCGCCCATCCGAATGGCGATCTCGGCCACTTCGGATCCTTCAAGGGGGTACGAGGCTTCTACTTCCGAGGTGTACTCGGACAGTTTATCCATCGCACGGTCGCGTTTCGTGGTGTTGCCCATGTCGGCTCGGTACTCGACGACCTCGGGGCTTTTCATGTACATGGCTAGACGCGAGTGGTGGAGCACGAGATCGTGCAGGACCACGACGCCGGCGTGGCGGAATGCGATCGAGTAGATGAAGTCGTGGTGGAGACTGTTGCCGATCTGGTACACCGGGATCGCTCTCGGTTCGGCGGTTTGGCGTTGCTCGAACTCTTTCCAGGAGTAACACGGAACGCCGATCGTCGAATCGATGGCCCCGCTGGTGTAGGCCTCGATGGGAAACTTCGCCGCAAGTCCGTCGAGGAGGAGGCGACTGTAGTCTGCGACGCCGCTGGGTGACGGTGGCAGCGGCGAGAAAAAGGCGACTCTCATCCGTCTAGGCCGAAAAGAAGTCCTTCACTTCGCCCGCCACCCGGCGTACGTCCTCCTCGCCGAGCTCCGGATAGATCGGGAGACACAGCACCTCGGCGGCCGCTTTCTCGGCAATCGGGAGACTACCCCTCTTCAATCCCAAGTGTTGATAGGCGGGCTGGAGATGAATTGGGTGCGGGTAATGAATGGCCGATGAAATTCCTCTTTCCTCGAGATGAAGACGGAGTGCGTCCCGCCGCGCCGAACGCACGGTGTACTGGTGATACACCGGCCGACAGCCGGGTGCCTGGTGTGGAAGGCGGAGACCGGCGATCCCACCTAGCTCTTGCGAGTAAATGGCAGCGAGGTGTCGCCGCCTTTCGTTCCAGCCATCCAAGTGGCCTAGCTTCACGCGGAGGATGGCGGCTTGAAGATTATCGAGGCGACTGCTGACTCCCTCGAAAATGTGCTCGTATTTGTTGCGTTCGCCATGATTGCCGAGCCGTCGCACACGCTCGATGAGGTTGGCTTCGTTCGATACGAGCATTCCCGCATCGCCCGCCGCTCCGAGATTCTTGGTGGGGTAGAAACTGAAGCACCCGATGGCACCGATTGCGCCCGCGCGCTTGCCATCGAGCTCGGCTCCGTGAGCCTGTGCCGCATCTTCGACGATCGTCAGCTCGCGACATACGCGCGCCAAGCCGCTCATGTCGGCGGGATGCCCGTAAAGGTGAACGGGAACGACCGCTTTGGTTTTCTGGCCGAGATGCGACTCGACCGCCTTCGGATCGAGGTTCATGGTTTCTTCTTCGATATCGGCGAAGATCACATGGGCCCCGTTGCGCGATATGGCCTCGGCGGTAGCTATGAAGCTGAAGGGAGTCGTGACCACTTCATCCCCTGGTCCGACCCCGAGTGCCTTGAGCGCAAGAAAGAGGGCGTCGCTGCCGTTGGCCACACCACAGGCCGCGGCCGTCCCGCAAAATGCCGCGAACTCGGTCTCGAACGAGCGGCAAGCTTCGCCACCGATGAAGGCGCCCTCTCTCAGAACCTCCGCAACAGCCGCGTCGATCTCTTTCTTGAGGCTTTGGTATTGCGCCCTGAGATTGGCGATTGGGATCATGACCGGTCCTCTACGTTGCTCTCCGGCAGCAGCTCATAGACGACGTCCTCACCGAAACGGGCTCGAATGGGCATACGATCGCGATAGCGATTCATATCATGCCTCAACTTCTCCCTTCGGCGCTCGGGGAGCTTGTCGTAGTGGATGACTATCAACCGAACCGGGACATCGCGCTGGATGAAGCGAAGGATTCCCGACGTGGGGAAGTATCGCATGCGCCCCACCAGCACCCAATAATCATTGGGCCACCAACCGCTGAAACCGTTGGCGAGTCGTTTCCAATGGGCGGTGGAGTAATACATGTAGATGGACTCGCGCGTGATGTCTTCACCCTCGTGAATGGGAAGTTCGAGCACGCCGAAATCCCCCGGCTGGGCGGCGAGCCATTGGTAGACCGCCGGGATCGGGGGCGCCGGTGGTAGGAAACGGGCGAGGGAATAAGTCTGGTACTCGAAAACCAGCAAGAGGACGAACGCGGCACCAAGTCCATGCCGCCAAAGGCTCTTCAATCGGCTCGCCTTCGCCAGCAACCACGCGATTCCCCATCCTGCCGAAACGGCGAGGCCAAGCAAGAACAGCACGGTGATACGCGCCGGAACTCTCAAACCCTGAAAACCCGGAACGTTTCGGTAGAGGAAGCGGTAGGGGAGAAAAATCGTGGTCTCTCCAAATTCGAGCCTCGGACCGAGTGATAGAAGGAATCCCGAGATCATGAGGCCGAGAAAAAACGCCCGCATGACGCGATGCAGGCGTTCCTCGTCACTCTGTTCGGCACTCTTCTTGCGACGACTTCCAAACAAGCCCACACCGCCCAAGACCATGGCGAGTATCCCCGGGAAGAGAGCCTTCTCCGAGCGAAGTTGACGAGGAAGATAGTCGACGTAGAAGACCTTGTTTGCAGCGCTAGGTCGAAGGTAGTCCATTGGCTCGGCGGAGAATTGCAAAACGTCCTCGTAGCGTCGGTAGTAACCCTGCTTCACACGGTTGCTCTCGTAGGGGAGGAAGAAGGGGAGAGCGAAGAGAGCAACCCCCGTCAGTCCGACACCCATTAGCACCAGCTTTCGACGATCGAAGAGCGGTCGTGCCTTAAAGAGCAACACCGTTCCGAACAAGGTGAGCGCTAGCGCGAGGTACATCGCGTAATAGTTGCAGGAGAGGATCTGGAGGATGGCGAAAATGGCTGCGAGAACTATTTGGCGCGGCCGGCCGTCGCGCAGGAAGCGGACGAGGAACAAGAAGACGAAAGGAAACCATTGGTAGCTCAGGAGCTGCAGGTGGAAGAGCTGAAGGAAACGGAAGGGAACCGCGGTGTAGATCACGCCGGACGCCAGTGCCGCCCATCGGTTTCCGCTCAACTCGTGGACGAGGAGGTACATGCCGATTCCGGACAGGAAAAACGAGGCAAAGATGGCGAAATTGTAAGCGAAGACGATGTTGTCGGTCGCGAGGTACGCCGGCGCGGCGACGAGCGCCACACCGAAGAGATGCTCCGAGTAGGCCAACGTGTCTTGGCGCGGGAAGAAGATGTTCGCGTCGAAATACGACAAGGGATCCCTCGGCAGGATGTGATAGTTCCAAGCGAGCGTCCAAAGATTCAGGAGAGAGTCCGGGTTCGTGCTGATGCCGTCTCCCATGCGAACCGGGAGTGGCCACGTGAGATAGGCTGTTAGTAGTAAGAAGAACCCAACGACCGCAGCGGGAAGCACGAGTCGTCGCACGCGTGCCTTCATTTTAGCTGCACGCGGAGCTCATGGGCGGCCCAGTTAGTGGCGAGCCCGACGTACTCATCCTCGCCGAGGCTCTCCGTGAAGAAGCTATGGTCCTCCTCGTCCAGGGAGACCGAGCTAGCGGTCTTGCCCTCCGGTAACAGGACGCTCAGATTTCCTTCGCCCGCGAGGTTGGACTCATAGGACAAATGGATCTGCTGTTTCTCCTCGTCGTAGCGGTAGCGATAACGGATGAACGTCTCGGTGGCTGGCTGGTTCAACTGGATTTTCGCCGGCTGATCTCCCAAGCGTACCTTGAGCTCGAGCTCGCCTCCGTTGAGGTAGACTCCGAACAACCCTCGGAAGGATGCGGCACCCAAGGCGCCGGCACTTCCCGCGTAGTTTCGACTACCACGACCCTGGCCGTCTTTGGTCTGCCATTCGTAGAGGCCACCCCCGGACGTCACCTTGCGAGCGATCTCCGAGAGATGACGTCGCGCTCGCTCCGAGAAAACGTTCTCGAACTCCGCGAGAACGAACCGCCCGCCGAACCAATCCCACTGTCCTCCGTTCTGGTAGGTGTATTCCTCCTGCATCATGGGATGCGCGAAGAAGCCCTGTGGGAAGGCGGGCTGAAGCGATCCCGAGACGGTGGACATGCCTACTTGGTTCCTGCGCTCCGCGGCTCGTTCGAAAATGCTCTTGGCCTGATTCTGATCGGCGATCCCATGGAGAACCGCCAGCGCGCATTGCCACCCATGGCAAAGATGTCCGAATCGTCTTGCCAGCCGGCGGTGAGAGCCGGTGTGAGGACGGCATGCATTCGATAGAAGCCCCTGTCTTCCTGCCACAGATGTCGGTTGACGCTCTCTCTGGTCTGTTCTGCGGTGCGACTCCAGAACTCAGCTCGCGAGTCTTTCTCCAGAAGTGCGTACAGTTCGGACAGCTTCGATGCTGCGAAGTAGAACAGGCTGTTCGTATAGAGGCCAATCACTCGTGGAGTCGCCTCGTCTAGATAGATGGCTTTCGTGTTGGGATGGATAGGACTCACGTCTCCCCAATCGGCGCTGAATCCGCTAACCACCAATCCCGATTCCTGGTCGAGGCGCTCGCGCAGCAGATACCGAAGCCCCGCGTCGAGGCGTTCGATCAACGGGCGGCCTTCAATTTCCTTCCTTAGCCAACTCTGGTCTCCGGTTGCGTCGTAAATACGAGAGGCGGCGATCACGGCGCTACTCTCTTGATCGGCCTCGACCGTATTCTTGTCGGCCGACAGGACGTCGTCCCCCGACCCATAGATCTCCTCGCTTTTCGGGGCGTAAGGCGTGAAGTTGGACACGGGGCCAGCCGCGATCCAGTCGTAGAGTTGGCCGCCGCCTTCTTGGTGCGCCAAGTGTTCCTCGAGCCAGCTGGTGAGGTACGTGAGCGGGAAGTAGAATCGGGAAGCCGGGAGGATAGTGGCACTGTCCCTCAGCCAGATCTGAGGATAAACATCACCGGCGCCGAAGCCTTTGACCGGTCCCAACCGCCCCGAAAAATCCTTTCGATTGGCCTCCAGCGTCGGTCGAAGCATAGCCTGCATGCGATAGAGGTAGTGGTTTTCGATACGGAACCCGCTCGTCGCGTCTGGTGCAGCAGAAAAAGACCTGTCGACCGTTGAGACTGATGGGGAGCGCGACGCTACCCAGAGCGCGCCGGCAATACAGACGCCGATCGCTGCCAAGCGCCCCAAGACCATCTTTCTCGACAAGTCGATCCTCTTGTAACGTCCAGTCTAGGATGAATCCGCGGGGGCGGGCAATGGAGGTAGCAGCGGTCTCCGTTTACGGCACGGCTTCGCCCTGTGAACTGCGCTCGGTTGGTATGGTCGAGATTTCCGGGATCGCAACCAGCGCGTCGTGGAGCAGACCGGCGATGTATTGGTTTCCCTCGACAGAGTAATGTCCGCCGGCGAACTCATGAACGCCCGACCCTCTTTGAATGAACAGCCCGGCCAGCTTTCGGGGTGGCAGACTCTGCATCCCCGCGATCAGGTCCAAGAAGACAATCTCCCTCTTCGCCAGCTCGCGCCTAAGAAATCGTCTGAGCGGGTGCGATGGGTCCGGGGCGGCGTCGGCCTCGGTCGGCAAGAGCACGACCACCAGGAGACTCCCCTGTGAGCGATTGAGCCCGCTCAACCGTTCGATAACCTTTAAGAGAACCCTTCTTTGTTCCCTAGGGCTTGGCAAATCCCGTTCTGCCAGCGCCGGTAGCACGCCACGCAACAACTGGACGGTCCTCAGGCGCTCGAAGGACCGGATGTTTTGCGCGACCCAAGGCGCGTAGAACGCCGCGCGCGGGACGGGAACGTTTTCGACGACCAGCTCGCCGTCGCGGAGTGTCAGGAACGGCTTACCATAGCCGTGGAATGAACGCTGCCGCATTCGCCAGAAGTCAGCGGTGATAAAGGTGAAGAGATGAACGTCAGGCTGAAGGGGGAGCCCGTCACGCTCGTACCACAAGTAAGCCTGATCGATCCCGTAACCCCCTTGGCCCATGTTGATGGTCTGAAGACGATCATCGAGGGTCGTCAGGAGCTGGCACCACGTGTGATCAATTGTCGACCCCGTAGCCAAGGGTGAAGGAATCTCCCGAACAGATGATCCGTAGCTTTCCGTTCGGCGGTGTCACGTCGTAGTCCTGATTGGCGCGAAACCCCTGGGAGTTCGTTCTGAGGGAGAGCCCCTCACCGTAGAGGTCTTCGAGGACCCGCCGTTTCTGGGCAACGGCTGGAGAGCTCATTGACCGATTGGGAGGGGAGGCCTCGCGGAGTGCGCCTCGCGGTCTCCGACCCGGCGGGAGTCTTCGTACCCACCTACCGCGCCGAGACGCTCCGCATTTTCATCGAGTGCGCGACACCCCCTGGCTCCCAGCAGCAATGGATCGAGGTTTGGTTGAACGGTGACCGGCTAGGCGGATTCCGTCCCGGGGGTGAGATGAAAGAGCACGAGCTGCTCGTTCCCGAGCGTTGGTGGTGGCGAATTAATTTGCTGGAGTTCCGACCCGGACAGGAGACTTCGGGCGAGCCGTTTCTTGCTCTCGATCGCCTTCGGTTCGAACGCGGCGCGCATTAGGCGCTTGAACGGTATTAAACTTGGACTGGCTCGAAGACAGCCTGCTTGGGTCTTGGCGCCTGGGCGTCGGTTAGCTCGACTTTACAGCATCGTCGGCAAACCGGGAAGATCCCGTGTTCCAGAAGCTTCTTCCTCAGCCCAACGAACTTCGGGCCATTCCAAATCTCTCCCAGACTCTGTTTTCTCACATCGCCCATCTCGACCCGGATGAACGGACAGAAGTGGACCTTGCCGTCGTAAGTGATGCGTCCCCCGAAGTAGGGGTAAAAACACTGGCCCTCGAGTGGCTCGTTCGGCGTGTAGTACTTCTCCAAATGATCGTAGGATTGCGCCGGCCTCCAGTTGATGGTCACGCCCTTGCTCTCGGCATACGCCACGGCTTTTCGCAAGACCGGGGCGACGTCCTTCGGGTCGATCCCGGGATCGTCTGTCACGTGCGTCGTGATGAGCGCGGGGTCGGTCTCGCCCATGATTTGAAGCGTTTGCTCGACTTCTTTCTGCGTTGCGAACATGAGCTGGTTCAAACCGATGAGCTCGACTTCCAGCTCCGCCGCGGCGTCCACGATCTGAGGGAGCAGGTGGAGATTGCCCGAAGTAAGCGTGGTGTTGATGGAAAGCGGCAAGTTGAGACCGCGCGCCGCGAAGGTTTTGCGAAGGAGTCGAATGTTGCTAGCCGACTTGTCGAAGGCTCCCTTCTGGCCACGTATCTCGTCGTGGAAGCTCTTCGGACCATCGATCGACACGCTGATGTGGCGCAAGAAACCGGTGGCCGCTAGTTCTGCGAGGGCGTTGGCCTTCTCCTCTCCGATCACCGTTCCGTTGGTGGTGATGTACTTGCAGTGCATGCCCTTGTTCTGGAGGTGATGGAACACATCGATCAGATTCTTGCGAACGAAGGCTCTCCACCGGTAATGTTGACGGATTTGACGCCTCCCTTGACGAAGATTTGGTCGAGCTCGTCCAGGCTGAGCTCCCTCGAGCGCCAGTCTTCAGGGTTTAGGATATCGGCGACATAGCAGAAACTGCAGTGCAGGTTGCAAAGCAGCGTGGGCTCATAGACCACGAAGTGGGGCACGCTCGGAGCTACGCCATCACCGCGCGCCGTAAACTGCAGGGTGTGGAGCCGACGAACGGTGCCGGACACGCGGTTCTTGAGCTTCTTGAGGTTTTCTCTGAGCAACAGCGCTCCTTGAAACGGCCAGGTCGTCAGGAATTATAGCCCAAGGGGGCCTAGAGCCGCCACGGTTGGACCGATCATCCTCCCGCTCGACGAGCCTTCATTCGAGGAGGACGATTATGCTAACCTGAGCCGGTCTTAGACTAAAGTCTCGGAAAAACGAACCCTGGAGGCCAACGATGATAGATGGCGTACGGACCAAGAGCCTCAAGCTGATTCCCGATGAGCGGGGTTGGCTCATGGAGATGCTCCGCAACGACGACCAGCTGTTCACCAAGTTCGGACAGACCTACGCCACTGCAACCTATCCGGGCGTGGTCAAGGGGTGGCATCTCCATCGGGAGCAGGTGGATAACTTCATCTGTGTCGCCGGAATGGTGAAGCTGGTTATGTTCGACCCGCGGGAGGCCTCGCCCACTCGCAACGAGATCAATGAGTTCTTCATCGGCGAGCGCAACCCTTTGCTGGTGCAGGTTCCCGCGGGCGTCTATCACGGGTGGAAATGCATCTCCTCGGCGACTGCGGTCGTCATCAATTGCCCGACCGAGTTGTACAAGTACGAAGAACCGGACGAGGTGCGACTGGACGCCCACACCGACGAGATTCCATACGACTGGACGCGGAAGGATCGCTAGGCGCGTCAACCCAGCAGATGAAGTTTCTGGTAACCGGTGCCGGCGGCTTGTTGGGTCGGTCCGTGGCGAGCCTCGCCTCCCAAGGACACGATTGTAACGGGTTCCTTCGGAAGGAACTCGACGTGACGGACTGGACCTCGGTTCAGGAAGTTATCCATCGTGTTGAACCGGATGCGGTCATTCACTGCGCCGCCTATACCGACGTCGATGAGTCGGAGCGGAATCCGCATCAGGCCTTTGCCGTCAATGTGCAAGGCACCGAGTGGGTCGCCCGGGCGGCGCGGGAAGTCGACGCACAGATGGTCTACGTCAGTACGGACTACGTCTTCGATGGTGAAAAGAAGACACCCTATACCGAGGTAGAACCCCTGAACCCGCTATCCCAGTATGGCCGCTCTAAGCTAGAGGGAGAGGCCAAAGTGCAGGAGGTGTGCGCCGATAATCACACCATCGTGCGAAGCGCGTGGCTCTACGGTTCCGGTAAGGGTTTCGTTGACTGGATGCTGGGGCGGCTCGAGACGCCTGATAGGTCTGACGCGCCTGACACGCCTGACAGGAAAGCCACGCTGCGGGTGATAGATGATCACATCGGCAGCCCAACATGGGCTTCGGATTTTGCCAAAGCGATCTTGTTGCTGGCCGAGGAACGATTGACCGGCACCTTCCATTACGTGAATAAGGGCGAGACCCATTGGCTAGGAGCGGCTCGGGTGGTCGCAGATTACCTCGGCGTCGAGCGGTCGCGACTTTCCGGCACGCCGATGGCCGAGCTGGGCCGGCCGGCCCCGAGGCCGCACTATTCCGCTCTCGACGTCGGCAAGTTCGAGCAGGCGACCGGCAGCCGCGTCTCTTCATGGGACGAAGCTCTCAAGAACTATCTACTCACCGCTCGCCCGCGAAAATTCGTCTAGCCTAATCGACCACGCTTGTCAGGAGTTCGCTGAGCTTGCTGCCTCTTTCCTCCCATGAATAACCCTTGGCGTCTTCCGCCGCCTTCGCGGCAAGCCGTTGCGCCATTCCCGGATCGTCGGCCAGCCTTCGTATGGCGTCGGCGAGCGCTTCGGCGTCACCGGGTGGAACGAGAAGCGCGTTCTCGTCGTTCGTCAGAACCTCTCGCAACGATGGAAGGTCTGATGCCACGATGGCTCGACCGGATGCCATGGCTTCGAAGAGCTTGAGTGGCGATGTGAAAACGCGGGCCGTCATCGAATCGAGCAACGGGATCACGAACACGTCGGCGCTCGTTCTCTCTTTGGCGACCTCGGGAGGTGGAAGAAAACCTCGAAATCGCACGCGGTCGGTGAGGCCGAGTCGTTCCGCAAGACGACGGACTCGATCGAGGTCGGATTCCGGCGGAAGTCCTCCGATCACTACCAGCTCGACTCCAGGCAGGTTCTTCATCGATTCGATGAGAACATCGACGCCCTTCCACGGGTAGAGCTGTCCGACGTAGTACACCTGAAGGGGTTGGTTGGCGGATCGCGCTCGGGGTGGTTGCGTTTTCGCCGCAACCTCGGTGTAACCGGCAACCCAGCTAGCGCTAACAAACTGGGTGCCAAGTCGATATTGCCGACCAGCGAGGGGATCCGCACACCCGCCCTCTCAGAATGCGGCAACTTCAGAATACCGGGAATGTGAAGCGCCTCGCGGAAGAGAGTTTTGCCGTGCCGCGTGAACTCGTGTTCGCCAAATTCTTCCCCATGATCGGCGGTGACGAGCAGTAGAGTGTCATCGTACAACTCGAGGGTCTTCAACGCCTCGACCAAACTACCTATCTCGCGGTCATTGTAGGCGAGCTCGTTTGTCATAGAGCTCTCGATCCCGAGCGAGCCCTTTTTCAGCGGTCTTCACGAAAATTTCATCGAAGGGAGGTCGAGGTCGATAGCCGAAGTGGAGATCGAGAGAGTGCAGATATAGGAAGAAACTCCGGCGCCGGTTCTCCTCTAGCCATGGAAGGACACCGTTGGTTAGGTCGGCCGCGTCACTCTCGAGGGCATTGATGTGTTGCCCCGCGGAGCGTGCCTTGAACGTCCGAAGATCCACCCACCGATCGAACCCCTGGTTGAAGAAGAAAACGCGGGGCTTGATGACTGGATTAGCAACCCAGGCCGCGGTCGCATAGCCGGACTGCCGAAATGCTTCCGCGAGGGTCAGGTGCTCATAGGGCAGCGCGTCGTCGATGGTGCGCGCTTGGTGGTACATCGGAAACAGTGAAGTGAATAAGACAACCGGTAGACGGTTTGGTCCAAGGGGCGCACGACATGAGCTCTTCGAGGACCACGCCGTCACTCGCGAGCGCATCGAGTGTCGGAGTCGTGGGAAGCGGGTATCCGTAGGCCCCGACGTGGTCGGCTCTCAGGCAGTCGACCACGTAGACCACGACATTGGGCCTCCTGGCCTCCGCCCGCGTCGCCACCCCCACGACCTCGGGGCTTCCCAGAATCACCATCGCTTGTGGACCGTCAACGGAAAGCTCGAGCTCGAGGTTCCGCCCCGCGAAGCGGCCGAGGTTGATGCGGCGCTCGACCCAGTCTCTTTCTTCTTGCCAAACCTCATGATGGATGACTTCGCCATCCACCACCGAAAACTCGACCTCCACCGGGACCTCCGGCTGACGTACAGCGAGCCCGAAGCGAAACTCTCCGCGACGAGGAACCTCGCTTCGAAAAGACACCTTGGCGGGTGTCTCGAGCACCAGCGACGGTCGACGATCGCCGTGGATGGTCGCGTCTCGTACCTCGTAAGGTGAGTTGCTGCGCACGACGACGTTCTGGAGCGAGCCCGAGCGATGCTCGGTCGCCTCGCTCATGTCCAGCAGCCGCTGGTGCGTCACGAGCCTCTCCGGGGGGCCCGCGCAACTCGAGAGTAGGACTACGGCAAAGACGATCGTGAGCCGGCCGGTCATGAGCCGTTCTTGCGCCTCCGGCAGGTTTCGACGACGACGTGATCTCCCAAGTCCAGTCGCCGCAGCTCCCTTTCCAGCAGATTCTGACGCCGCGTAAACGCGCTGTCAGCCGACTCTAGGACCAAAAAGGTGCCTCTTCGGTAGAGCGTTCGTGCGAGCGACAGCATTCTGGTGCTGAAGTCCGCCTGGTCCGAAGCAAAGTGGACCTCGTCGAAGCCGTCCTGGGCGGCCGCGGTTTCCAAGGTCAGGAGAACTCTGACGCGATCGTCGGCACGGTCCGATAGTAGCCCTGCACCGCGCGTCGTCTCCGGCATGACAAAGCATACCTTGCTCGTTTGCCGAGCCCGCGGCTCGAGGATCATAGGATTCCCCCAGGATGCCGTGCTCGGCGATCCGGCCTTCACTTCCAGAAGGAGCTTCTCCGTTTCCGAGGGCACGGGGGCTTCCACGGCTACCCAACGTTCGCGCTGTCGGGAGGGTCTCACGTCGGATAGGGAAATCGGATCCGCGCCCACCTCGAGGGCGGCGATTCGAGTCTCGACGGTGCGGTCTTGGGCCGCGGCAAAGAGGCGGACCAAACGGTTTGGCCGGCTTGGCGAACTGCCTATCTGCCAAGTGATCTCCGAGGGTGGCGCGACATCGAATGCCTCGATGGCGAGTGGACCGAGTCGACGCGATGAGACGTTGGGTGAGGGGAGACGTTCGGCCACGCGAAGCTGGCCGCAGCGTTCGGGGTCGATGATTTCCCGCGCGCTCCGCCAACCGAATAATCCGATAAGCGGCGGTGCGACGCTCGCCATCACTAGGAGCGCAGTGATCCAAGTTTCGGAGAGGTCGGTCCGTAAGAGCCAGCCCGCGAAGACGACGACGATAAGCGAAAGCCCGAAGACCCGCCAGCCCCAGATGTAAGACGCCGGCCGGTAGAAGAGCTCGACCCGGTGCGATCCGGCGGTCAAAGGCACGGCCCGGAAGTAGAGATTGGCTTCAAGGACGGCCGCTTCCTTGCCGTCGACCCGCGCGTGCCAGCCTGGGTCGAAGCTTTCTGACATCACGAGGTAGGAAGGTCTGGCCGATCGTGTCTCGACGACCATGCGCTCCGCACGGTAGTCCAGGATCGTCGCGAAGGGTGACTCGTGGGTCTCGGCGGGGGCTCCTGACGGTTCCGGAAAATAGCAGGCAGGCTCGGTGCTCAACAAAACGGTGCGGCCGGGACTCAGTCTTGGATCGAGAAGCCTTGCGTTGATACCTCTCTCCCCTGGAAGGACCATGGCTCGTTCCGCCAACCAAGCACGCGGCATTCGCGTTCGGTAAAGAAAGAGACGCACTTCGTCGTCATAAACAAGCTCGAGGTGGACCGGGTCTGGATTCGGCCATCCTGCGGGCAAGACGAAGTATTTGATGTTCCAATTGCGCAAGAAGTGACTGGGGCGAAAGGACGCGAGCCAGGCCCAGTTACCCGGGGCGTCGTTGACTTCCAGGAGCGCCTCGCCAGAGGAGCCGCGTGAGTACCGGCGTATGCGGTCGATGTAGCTTCCTAGAGTTCTTTGGCAGCAGGGAGTGGTAGGCTCCGACGTCCTGAATCTCGTAGGCTCCCAGGGTATTGGGCCAAAAAGGGCTGTGGTAGTTTCCGAGCAACGTGGCGACGCGAGGGTTGAAGGCGCGGGCGTAGGAAAACAGATCGACGACGATGATGGTTCCCGCGATGGCAGCGAAAGTCGTCACGGCGATTCTCCTCCGAGCCTTGAGCTCCATTCCAAGCAGCGCGAGTCCGAGGAGCGCCAAGCCAAGGGGTAGGCGAAAGAGGGTGAGGACGTCCTCCCGTCCCGAAAGCCAGGCGATCACCGCAACCGTCACACTGGCCCCGATCAAGAGAAGTGCGAGCATGCGCTCCAATCGCATTCGAGTGTTCAGGCTCGCCGATATGCCGATGCCGGCCAAGAGCGCCAAGCTGAACGCCGCCAGTGCGACATGCGTGTTCAGATACCGCAGCCGCTCGACTCCTGGGACGAGCGAGTGGAGCAGTGTGAATAGGGGACTTCCGGTCGAGAGTCCGATTCCTACGACGACGGTCGCAAGGAGCGCAATCGAAGGGCCTCTCGGGATCCGGCGAAATGCGGCGGGCACGAAGAGGAGCGGCAGCAGGCCTAGGTAGAGCTGGCTTCGTTGGATATCCGGAGAAAAAAGGGTGAGAAAGACTTCCGGGCCCAGCCCCGTCGCGGCGAGCTCCGTCGCGTTGGCGACGGCACGGTTTGCGCGAGTCAAGAACTCCAAAGAGGGAAACAGAAACGGTGCGGCTAGGGATGCTCCCAGGATAGCAGCCCCCATCGCCAGCGTGCCGCGGCGGAGTCGAACCGCCAGGTTTGGGAGAGTGAGCAAGCGAGCCGCCCCGTAGATCGTGGCGCCTAGGATGTTCATGAAGATATCCGGATAGTGACCGGCGAGCATTTGAAACGACACCGCAACCGCGAGACCGATGTACGAGCGTGGTCGGCCGGTGGTCACAAGCTCTTCGACGAACGTAAGTAGGAGAGGGAACCAGACGAGCGAGGGCAAGATGAACGAAATCTCGGCGCGGTGCGTGATGCTGGGTGTGAATCCGTAAACGATGCCGCCGAGTATGGAGCCGGTGAGACTCAAGCCAAGACGGCGCAGGAACAAAAAGGCGAAGAGCTGCGCCAGGAAAAGATGAAGCAGGATTTCCATGTTGTGTGCAAGCTCGGTATCGAGGACGGCATAAATCCAAAAAAGCGGATAGAGCATACGGCTGAAACCGGCAGCCAGGTGGGGAATGCCTCCTCCGGCGTAGGGGTTCCAAAGAGCGATGCGCCCCTCCTTCGCGGCGCGGGCCGAAACAACGTCGAAGGCTCCAGATCTTGGTGGAGCCAATCGGTTGGCAAGAGGAGATCTCCTCGCAACACCTCCCAGAAACAGAGCCAGGGCAGAGCGGCGAGAAGAGCCACGCCGAGGATCGTCTTTCGGTTGCCCATGTGGAGTCTACGCTAATGAAATGAAAGATGGAGGTCAACAGTTCGCTGAGCGTCATGGGGGTTGTTGCCTCTGAATCGGCGAGACTTTATCCTTCTGGATGATGCTTTGGCGAAGCGCAATTCGAACGAGATCATACAGCCCGGCGGCGTATCAATTCGCGATCGCGTTGCTACTCGCGAGTTTCGTGGTGTCGTGTATCGTAGAAAAGAACGTCGACGACCCGCCGGAGACAGTCGCTCCGGAGAAACTTATCGAAGACCTGCAGTCTCTCACCTACACGTCTTGGAGCCCACTCGAGCACGAAGGTAGAGCCGGTGTCGTGAGCCATGACCCACGCCGAGCCTCTCCAGGTCTCAATCTCTTCAATTCTCTCCCCAGGCCGAGCGACCCTCATGGACATGAACGGAGAGGTTTTGCATGAGTGGTCGCTGGACACCGGCAAGGAATGGGGGCACGTACGGTTGCTGTCGAACGGTGACCTATTGGTGCTTAGCGAAGGGCCGCGGAAGTTCCTGCGGCTGGATTGGGATTCCAATGTCATCTGGGAGAGGGATGTCGAGGCCCATCACGATGTCGACATCGCTGAAAACGGCGACCTCTATGTGCTGACGGGAGAGGACCAGTCGGTTGATTACGATGGAACCGCCATTCCGATTCGAAACGAATTCATCTTGATCCTGTCACCGGATGGACGAACGAAACGTAGAATCGCGTTGCTCACTTTGTTCCGCCATTTGCTGAACTTCGAGAAGATCGCGAGGTTCGTCGAAACGGACGGCAGGGTGGGCGAGGGCCTGCGTTTCGAAGGAGGTGCGGTCGACGTCTTTCACGTCAACACTCTTTCCATCACCGCCCGGACACAAAATGAATTCTTCGGGGAGGGGCGCGTATTGGTCGCCGTCCGGAGCCTCAACAGGATCGCGGTAATCGATCTGGAGGCAGAAAAGGTTGTATGGAGTTGGGGGGAAAACGATCTCGACTGGCCTCACCAGCCGGTTCTCCTGGAGAGCGGGAACCTCCTCATCTTCGACAACGGGAACACAGCGCAAATACTCTCGGGTTATCGAGTTCGACCCGACTACGGCGGAGATCGTATGGGAGTACAAGGGCGATCCACCCAAGTCTTTCTTCACCGCGTTGAGGGGAGGCATCCAGAAACTACCCAACGGAAACATCCTAGTCGCCGAATCACACCGGGGTCGTGCTTTCGAAATCACACGTGAGGGGACGATCGTTTGGGATTTCTACAACCCGGATATCTATGAAAGGCCGAAAAGGCGGAGCAAGAGGGCTACGATATATCGCATGACCAGGATCGCGCCCGATTTTCTGAACCCCCGTTTGTGGGCCCAGGTCCAGTGAGCATGAGCGTCCGGTTTCTGTGCGTTCTCTTGATCGCTCACGCGTTCCTCGGATGCGCCGGGCATCCTCCGGAGGCCCTAGAGGCTCCAAAAGCTCCCGATGGCGTATTGTTGATTGTGGTAGATGCGTTGCGTCCCGATCACCTCGGCGCATACGGGTACCAGCGACCCACCTCGCCCCATCTAGACGAGTGGGCCGAGCACGCGGCGGTCTTCGAGCGGGCCTTTACGACATCTCCTTGGACGCTGCCTTCGTTCGGATCGATGCTGACCGGGGAACTTCCAGCGCGGCACTCCGCCGGGAGCCGTGTGCGGGAGTCCAATTGGACCGTCTCCAGCCGCTTGAACGACACCCTGCCGACGCTTCCCGGAGTCCTCTCCGAGGCGGGTTTCGCCACTGGGGCGATCATTAACAATCCTTGGCTTCCTCGCGGTATCGGTTTGGAGCGGGGTTTCGATACCTACGACTACCAACGTCCGGGTGAACAAGAGCATCGGCGCGCCGGGGAGGTCGTCGATCGTTCCCTGAGCTGGATTGCCGAAAGCTCAGAGAGTCCATTCTTTTTCATGATGCACATCTTGGATCCCCACATGACCTACGATGCGCCTGCGCCGGTGCGCGGGCGCTTCACGTCTGGTTCCTCCTCTGGGTTCGAGTTGCCAGTCGTCGAGCCGCGCAAGATTCGGAAGCGGGTGCACACCATTGCAGACAGCGAACGCCACTTCATCACCGCAGCCTACGACGAGGAGATTGCCTACGTGGACCAGGAGGCTCGGGCGTTTATTCGCGGCGCTCGAAGAAACGGGTCTCTTCGATCGTTTGGTGATCGTCTTGACCTCCGATCACGGCGAAGAGCTTTTCGATCATGGAGACTTCGAGCACGGGCACAGCATGTATCAAGAGCTCCTGCGGATCCCGCTTCTGATCTGGGGACCCGGCGTGCAGCCCGGTCGTTACAGCGCGCCGGTCTCCTTGGTCGATCTTCAAGGTCATCAAATTTTCTGGCGCGCCCCCGGGCTCAAGGTTCCTTCGTCTTTCCCTTGCAGAGGTCTCTGTTCCCCCGCGTCGTTGCCGAGATCGAACAGTAACTCGGTCTCGGTGTCGGCGTCACGATTCACTATGTACTTGAAGTGCGGGGTGCGAAGCGAAGCCCAGTAACCGCTTCGTCGTAAACTCGAGATCGCCGCGGCACGTGGGAGAGAAGCCTTGCCCTCGAGGATGTCTACCAGGTTCCTTCCCCCGACTTCGTTCAACAGGTCACCCGGCTCGATTCCAGCGAAGGAAAGAAGGGTTCGGTAGGACGTCGAGATGGCCCACTTGCTCCGAAACGCGGACTCCTGCCTGTACTCGTCCTGGGAGCCTCACGATCATAGGAATCCTGAGAACTTCGTCGAAGAGCGTGCGGTAATGACCCTTGTTTCCATGCTCGAAGAACTCCACACCGTGGTCCGACGTCACTACGATGAGCGTGTTCTCGCTCAGGCCGTTACGGTCCAGCGCGTCGATCAAGTATCCGATCTCGCGATCAGTATAGAGGATCTCCGCGTCGTACAAGGCGATCAAATGCTCGAGGTCTCTCGGATCCATATGAGCGTTGATCGCTTTGTTCTCTTGAAAGTTTTCGCCGGTCATCGTCCCATAATAATCAGGGTCGAATTTTCGCCAGAGCTCTTCCGGAGCCATGTAGTCGAAATGCACGTCGAAGTAATGAAGGAAAAGAAAGAAACGCTGGTCGGACACCGTGCCCAGGAACTCAATGGCCTTTTCGGTGATGAGGTGGCTGGTGACGATGCGGTGCGACATGAAGTTCGTCTTTTTGACTCTACCGTCGGTTCCCAGAATAGCGGGATCGAAATCCGCCTCGTCGTAGACGGTCTTACCCATCGCGCTCTCGTAGGTATCGAATCCGCGGCCGAATCCGAAGATCGGATGCAGGTAGGGCCCGCTGAACATCCCGTAGGTGCGATAGCCTCGTTCGCTCAGTTCTTGGGCGAGGGTCGTGTATTCAGCGCTGAGCGTCGAGCCCGAGAAATACTCGACACCGTGGGTCTGAGCAGGCAACCCGGTGAGCATCGTTATGTGCGTGGGCAAGGTCCACGAGCTTTCCGCAATCACGTTCTCGAAAAGCGTTCCTTCCTGCGCCAGGCGGTCCAAAGTAGGTGTCGTTTCCCTCGGATAGTCGTAGGAGTGGACGTGATCGGCCCGCAACGAGTCGACTGAGATCAGCAGAATATTGACGGGTTGTTGCTCCGGGGCCTCGGCGCAAGAAACGGCGAACGCGAGGACCCCGAGCGCCAGCAGGCCTACGTGAAACCTCCTCATGCACGTAACCCAGGGATTCGAGGCGTTCGATTTCCTCTGGTGAAAGGACGATGTTCGGGGCGCTCACGGCGTGTCTTTCCCGGAACTGATCGAGCGCTTCCCGGAGCCTACCGACTTCTGCCGAGTCTTTCCTGCGCTCCCAGAGATCCTCCCGTTCCCCGGGGTCTCGCTTCAGGTCGTAAAGCTCGAATCGTGAGTCATCGAGGTTGTAGATGAGCTTACGCCGTTCCCACTCCACCATGATTTTCCGATCTTTCGTGCCCCAGGCGAAGCTGCCTTCACTGAAAATCGGTCGACCGGCACGGTCTTCCGCGGCGAGCGTCAGCAGGTCCTCCCCTTTGAACGGGTTGGTGTCGACCTGGGCCAGTCGGGCAAAGGTGTGGGCCAGGCTGGCGGGTTCTACCGTTTCGGAGTAACGCCCTCCCCGGAGCTCGTCGTCGATGTCTCCCCACATGATCAGTGGGACGTGGACGAGCTCGTCATAGATGTCTCTGCCGTGGCCGAATCGGCCTCGCTCCATGAAGTACTCGCCATGATCGGCGGTCAACGCGGCGATCGTCGGTCGCCTCAGCGGCAAGTTTCCAATCGCTCTGAAGAGGCGGCCGATGGACTCATCGGTAAATGCTATCTCCTCGTCGTAAACCGCGGTGATTGTGTTCAGCGAGAAAGGATCGGGAACGGTGTCGTCTGCCAGGGCTTCCGCGGCTCTTCGGAGCTCACCCGCACGGAGGCGATCGGGTGCGCGCTTGGGGGTGCCATGCACGAAGCGAAACTCCGGATGACGGACATAGGTTAGGTGCGGATCGAAATAGTGAATCCATAGGAAAAAAGGTTCCTTCGCTTTCCTGCGGAGATATTTCATCGCCGTCCTCGTCACCTCCGGTGAGGTGACGGCATCGTGCCCCTGAACGAGCGTGTCGTCGAACGTCGCAAAGCCTTGATCGAAGTTGTAGCGTCGACCGACGAATGCATGAGTGACAACGGCGGTGGTGTCGTACCCGACGTCCTGCAAAGATTCCGCAAGGGGCGTCAGCTCGTTTCTTAAGGGCAGCTGTGCACCGGTGGCTCCGTGTTCACTGGGATAGAGAGACGTGTGAATCGAGGCAATGCTTGGGAGCGTCCACGGAGCCGAAGATATCGCTCGCTCGAAAACCAGTCCCGATGCCGCGAGGCGATCGATGCGAGGTGAGGTCGGACGATAGTGACCGTAACAGCTGAGATGATCGGCTCGCAGCGTATCGACGGTGACGAGGACGAGATTGGGCTGCGGTCTAGGCTCATCGGGGCCACCGCGACCATCGGTACAGGCGCCGGCAGCAGAGACGAAGGCCGAAAGTGCGACAACGACGTGCGAAAGCCTCCGCCCGGCGAGGGTAGCTGAAAATGACGGCTCAGGGTCGGGTGCGGTCATACTTCGTCGGTGTGGTGCCGGGATTTCGTGTCGTCCTGCCGAGCGACCAGAATAGTCCGGCCCACGATTGAAACGCAAGCCGTGGGGTTTATGGGGCTCCGCGGTCGTCCCGTCCGGCGAGGAGCTGCCCCACGTGCTCTTTTTCCGCGCGATGGCGCTCAAGCTGCGCCCAGAAGATAGCACGGCGTTCCGGCCCGATACGCTCGAGCCACTTCTGATTAGTGGCTTTGTCGCGATTGATCATTTGGGCAATTCGGCCCCAGTGGGCCCAATCTTCGATGATGCGTTGATCGGCAGGGGCCATCCGGGCCGCCGAGCCGAGGAGAAGGAGGACGGCGAGCCATTCTCCGGCACGATTCCAGTGGCGAGAGGCGAAAGCAAAGACGGCTGCCGCCGCCAAGCCGCAAGCCACCGCCGGGAGATAGCCCAGGCGAATGTAGTCGGGGTAGCGGATGTTGAAGAGAGGAATGACGGTGACGATTAGCCACACCGTTGCGAAGACGAAAAGCCATCTTTCTCGGGCTCGCCCGCGGACAAGGAGCACCAGCCCCAACGCAAGGAAGAATGCGCTACCAACATACAAATACGTCAACGACTCCCCGCCAAGGAAGTCGAAGTCATAGGACGGGTAATAGGTCGGGATGAACGCAAAGGTCAGAAGGCGCAGCAAAGAGTGCCAAAACTGAAGGAAAGATCTCTCAGAAGCGACGGTCGTGATGTTGACGGCGCCCAGCTTTTCGTGGAAGAGAACGACCCAGCCGATGGCATAGATGGCACTCATCCCGGCGAGGAACATCAACATCCGGATGCTCTTGCGATTGAAGCGTCGCCGGCAAGCGGCGTAGGCAAGTGCCACCGCGGGAAACGTGATGGCGACCTCTTTCGACGCAAGTGCTCCCGCGTAACCAGCTCCGACTGGGGCGAGCCCCGAAGCCCCGCCAGGACGCGAGTAGCGTGACACCGCCAAAAGGGCCAGCAGCAAGAACGTTGTGGCCAGGACGTCGGTGCGCTCGCTGATCCAAGCCAAGCCGGTGGCGGCCATGGGATGAAGGGCGAAGAACGCCGCTCCGGCGAGCGCCCATCTCCTTCGCACCCAATGGGCCAAGAACCAGGCAACCAGAGTCGAGTTCAGGATATGGAGAAGGATGTTGGTCAGGTGGAAGCCTGCTGGGCGCAAGCCGTAGAGATGATAGTCGATCTGAAAGAGCGTCACGACAAGCGGGCGATAATAGTCGTTTCCAATACCGGTCCAATTCCAAGTGCCGTAAAAGGTGAAGAGCCACTCGCCGAGCGTGATGGGGCGGGCGAAATCGAAGTCATCCCAGAAAAAACCGCCCGCAAGTGCCGGTGCGTAGACGGTGAAGATGCTTCCTGCCAACGTCGCGGCGACCGCCCATCTCGGCAGCTTGCGACCGCGCGCAGCAAGTCGAGGGATTAGCAAGGGCGGCGCGATGATCAGTCCGAGTACGAAAACGCGAAGGAACGGAACGCTCCATGCTGGAAGAGCGTCGAAAATGTAAGGCCGCACGGTATGTAGGCCGATCCATATCGTCGCGGTCACCGCGGCGAGAGACCAGCAAAATCGGACTGGCGTCGCGACGCGGGCCAAACCGAGAATGAGCCAGCCCACTCCGGCGGCAGCGGCTGAAAGAGCTATCCAGAGCGAGCGCCGCGTGGGGACTTCGATCCGGACCTTGCGTAGCTGCAGACCCAAGACCCTGCGGTCATCGGAAGCCGCGAGGTGAGCCGAGGGCTGAAAGGGATCGCTATCCAGAAGTAGATCCAAGTGATCGCCGGCCTCGGGTCCGGTTCCAATCTTTACTGTTTCCCAATCCTCCTCCATATCCCTATTCCAGATCTCGTGTTGATCGGTCTCGATGACCAGGCGGGGGGGCCGGATATTGGGCGGGCGCCATCCTCGGACGTCGAGCTCTAGCCGTACGCCGCGCGCGCGATCGATACCGCGAAAATGGATGACGGCGCGCGGCCGACTCCATCGAAAACCAACCGTCCCCTCAGTCTCTGTAGGGTAGAAGCCCTCATGACCCCACAGGTCGTTCGGATGAAGCGTCACACTCGGTGTACCCGCCATCGTACCGATCGCCACGGCAGCGAGCAGGAGAACAAAGGCAGGAAGAAGGGATGTGACCAGTCGTGGCAAAGAAGATTCCTCGGCGGCCTCCTAGCGTGCCCTTACGGCAATGCGAAGTCAACAGTTGTTCAGGACTGCTGGACCGTCGAGGCCGTGCGTTATACTCGCCCGTCACATGATGAACGAGCCGGTCGCCATCCGATGGCTTGCTTGCGCCGCGGCCATGGCGCTCCTACTTGGGAGTAGCTGTGGGGAGCGCGAGCCTCCGAGCCCCTCACGGTACTTTTTCGTGGACCACACGGAAAACGTGGGGCGGGAGCTGTCACTGCGTAGAAGCACGCAGCTGTCCACGTCGATTACCATGGCCGACGAGACGCGCCGAAGCCTGGTGCCCCCGATTCCTTCCCGCCTCGAGTTCGATGTCGAGGTTCCGGTCGATCCGGTGCTGCGATTTGCTATCGGCGTTTTCACGTTCGGCGAGCCTGGCCTGGCGGCGGCAGTGGAGTTCAATCTGCAGCTCGACGCGGGTGGCAACCAGGAGGAAGTTTTTGCAGGTGTCGTAGGGCGAGCCCGGCCCAACCTGTGGCTCGATCACGAAGTGGAGCTATCGCGATGGCAGGGCGAGAAGGTGCGACTGATTTTCGAAACGAAACGCAAGGGGGAAACGGGCGAGTCGTCGGGAGAGCGTCCAGCACTCGCGCTTTGGGGCAAGCCGGTTCTTTCGAGTCGGAGTGAGCGGTCGGAGCGTCCCAACGTCATTTTGATATCCATCGACTGTCTGCGCTCCGATCATCTCGGGATCTACGGTTACTCCCGCGACACGACCCCAAGCATCGATGCCTTGGCGAAGGACGGCGTCGTTTTCGAGGCCGCGGTAAGCACGTCGTCTTGGACGCTTCCCACCCACATGTCGATGCTTACCGGTCTTCCTCCCTCTATTCACGGAGCCACCAAGACGAGCATGCTCCACGATTCGGTCCCTTATCTGCCGGTTCTACTAGCCGAGTCCGGCTATCGGGTGGACGGTTTGGTTTCGGTGCCGACGCTTTCCCAAGAATATGGATTCGATCGGGGATTTCACAGCTACCGGTTTTATTTCAATCCTGGGGCGTCGCACACCGTGGATGCGGCGATCGATCTCTTGGGGAAAGGAGACGGGCAAAGCCACTTTCTCTTCCTGCATCTCATCGACGCCCACTGGCCCTACGCTCCTCCGGAAGAGTTTCGACAGCGATTCGGAGAACGACCTCCCGACATCTCGGATCTGTTGAAACAAATCCTGAACGATGTACCACCTAGCGGCCAGGCGCAAATCGACCAGGCGGTGAACCTCTACGATGGTGAGATTGCCTACGTGGATCGTGAACTGGGACGCTTCTTCGACAAGATGAGGGCGGAGGGACTGTACGACTCGTCCCTGATTATCCTCACCGCCGATCATGGAGAGGCCTTCTACGAACACGGTTATTGGAAACACACCCAAACCCTCTACGAAGAGATGGTTCGCGTGCCGCTCATCGTCAAATGGCCGGCGGAATCGCCAACCGGCAGAGTCGCGAGCCTGGTCAGCCAGGTGGATGTTTTCCCGACCGTGTTGGGGGCGGTCGGATTGGATTCAGAGACGGCGTGGGCGAGGGACCTGAGGCGATACGTGACCCGGCCCGATACCAGCCGTTCCGTCGTCAGCGAAGTCTCTTGGAAGGCACTGGTGACCCGGCCGGCTTTGTTCAAGGTGGCGTTCCGCAACGAGCAGTTCAAGTACGTTGCGACGCTCTAAGGGCCGGCGCTAGCAGAACTCGACGTCGATGGAGTACGCGAGGAGGAGCTCTACGACCTGCGGAAGCGATCCCGGGGAAACGCTGAACCTGGTGTCAGAGCAAGAACCCTCCGCGCTGCGTTCGTTTCGGAGAGACCTTCAGTCCTACTTGGCTGAAGCGAGGCAGCTGCGGTCCACCAGGCGCGGGCAGGAGGTGGTGGTGGACGAGCTTCTGCGGGAGAGATTGAAGGCACTCGGGTACGTCGAGAACTGAAAGTCGAGCGATTCGACTCCAGGTTAGCCTAGCCGGCGTAGGTCTCCTTGAGGTAGGTCAAGACGCGCCGCAACTCGGCACTGGCCTCAGCGTCCGGATCGTGCCTCATCTCAACGGAGACGCACTCGGAGTATTCGATCCGACTGAGTAGCGACGCCAGGGTTTTATGATCGACCCCGCCCTTGCCGAGCGGCCCAAGGTTCGGCTCGCTGGCGTGGAAGTGACAAAACGCTCCTGCGGCGTTCGTCAAGGCGGGCTCAAGCGACTCGCCACTGAGAGTCATGGCCGCCGCGTCGAGGTGAAGCCCGAAACCCGCGTTGTCTACTTTCCTCACCAGCTCCAGACCCTCGGCCGAAGTGGTTACGAAGTCGCAACCGTATTCCCGCGGGTTGGGCTCGATGCACAAGACCACGCCTTCTTCTCGCGCCGACTCACCCGCCGCCCTAAAAAAGGATACTGCGATGTCGTCCACCTCTTGCGCGGGGCGGCCACTTACCTGGCGGTTCTTGGGAGAGCCGAAGACGAGCACTCTCGCTCCGAGCCTGCTCCCCAACCGCGCGATGCCCCGTAGGTACTCGAGCGTATCGGCGCGAGTCTCGGCACTTTCGAAAATCGTGAGGTCGGGCCGCCCGAACAATAGCGCTTGCAAAGCGACGATCGAGATCCCTCGCTCACTCCAGAACTCGCGACACCGTTCGAGATCGTCGTCGGCAGCACGAAGGGGCTCGTCCCAAATCTTAGTGGGAGCGACTTCCACGCGGGTAAGGCCGGACTCGGCGAGAATTTCCGCGGCCAAGGGCTCGTCTTCGCTCGCCCAGGCGATGTTGGAGATGCAGAGGTTGATCGCGTTCATCTCGCGTTCATCTAGTACCGGGCCCGCGGTTCGAAACGAACTCGCCAAGAGCTTTCAGGATCGCTAGCGCGCGACTTTCGGACCCCGAAGACCATCTCCGCCCCACTCCGTGCCCGGTTGACCATCCCTGGTACCAGGCTCGGCGAGTCGGAGTCGGGAAGCATCACCACGACGAAGTCACCGATCACGGAATCGAGGCCGGCCGAGATCGCGATCTCCTGGCCGAATCCTCGAGAGAGTCGGATGAGGCGGATCCGTTGATATCTCAATAGCAGGGCGTTGACTTTGGCCACCGTCTCGTCGGTCGACCCATCATCCACCAACACCATCTCGTAAACGGCGAAATGGTTTTTGAGAGAATCTGCCAACTCGCCAACGAAAGAGTCGATGATGTCGGAATCGTTATGCAGGGGAGCGATTACCGAGATGACGCAGTCCGGATCGATCATCAGCTATTCTTTCCCCGCAGCGATCGTGCCATTGGTGAAGTCGATCATATCGTAGACGTTGTCGATCTTGGAGCCCATGATGCACGTCAAGCCCTTCAACCCGTAATTTTCCTTGAACAGAATCGGCCGGCTGTCGTCGATCTCGCTGCGCGGCAAGACCGTTTTGAGCTCCCAAATCGAGTCGACATAGCGAGACTCCTCGAGAAGCGGCAAGTATGGCTAGCGTCTTTCACCATCTCGACGTAGTGGGTTTCTTTCTTCATTCGCTCGAACAGATGGTAGGGATCTCCATCGAACTTATCGGGACCGTCGTGCCACTCGCAGTGCGGCGTATAGCGAACGTGGCTGAACGAATGCAGTTCGCGTGGCGGAAAAGGGATGACCGAAAAAAAGGGGCCACGCATGACGGTGATTCCCACTTCGCGCAACGGTTCGGGAACTTCGACCAAGGCCAGTTCTGTCAGCTCGTATTTGAGCGCAAGCGGAGGCAACGCCGACGTGGCAAGGAGACGGTTCATTCTGGAATAGGTGCAGTTGAAGACTTGTGCAGACGTTGCCCTCGAAATGGTTCCACCCGAAGACAAGCTAAGTGCCAGACAACTGTTGGGAAGCTGCTCAACGCGCTCGGCCGCGGTTCCTAACCGGACCTCCACGCCACTCGCGTTCAGCTGGTCGGTCAAACGCGTTCGGAGCTTCACCGCGTCGAAGGCCACTTCGCGGACTTCGAAAACGTCCTCGATCAGATTGGGGTTGAACAATCCCCGGATTTCTACTGGGGCGGTATCAATCGGCGCCCCGATGCGTTGGCAGAAGAGCTTGAACTGCGCAGCGGTGACCTTCGAGAACAACCGCCCGATGGCGTAGTAGCTAGTGAAACGATCATCGATGCAGTCTCGATAGTCTCCAATGAATCGTTCGAAGGTCACACGAGAGCGGTAGCCGGTCAATAGGCTCCGCGGGTAGTGATATCCGTGGTGCACGCGGGCTTGATTGACGTAAGACGCCCGGGCGAGAAGTAGGCTGCTCGCCTCCACAAGGAGGGTGCGGTGTCCGAGGGCATGTCGAAGGTGTTGGGCTAGAACGCACCCGTAGAAGCCGCCCCCCACGACAACGGAATCATAGTCAGGCTTGGAGTTCACGGGGCTCCCCTTCACTCTGGATGGGTGCGGCTGTCGTCACCAAATTCACACGGGGAGACGCTGTACCAATCGAGATCTTCACTTCACCGGAAACAATTGTGCTAGGAGAGATTCCGCTTCGCTGCTACGAGGCGGTGAGCCACGGCGGTGAGGTGAATGATCTTCTGCTGAAACGAGTTCTCTACGGAATCTCTTGTCGCAACCACGAGGCGGCAGCGGAAGCGATTCCGGGCGCCATCGGGCTGTCGAGCTCAACGGTGTCCCGAGGGTTCGTGCAAGCGAGCGTTGCGAAGCTGCGGGAGATGCAGGAACGGGATCTGACCGGCGAGGATGTGGTGGCGCTGTTTCTGGATGGGAAGACATTCGCCGAGGCAACGATGGTCGTGGCTCTGGGCATCACGCTTTGCGGGGAAAAACGCTTCTTGGGCTTCGTGGAGACGGACACGGAGAACGCGCAGGTGTTGACGCCGTTCCTGCGTTCACTGCTCGAGCGGGGACTCGATATCTCCCAAGGTCTGCTGGTGATCATCGACGGCGGCAAGGGTCTCCAAGCGGCAGTCAAAGAAGGCATTCCGTAAGCGGGCCCTGATACAACGCTGCCAGTGGCACAAACGTGAAAACGTAGTGAGCTACCTGTCCAAGGGCGAGCAGGCGTCATGGCGCAAGCGGCTCCAGTGGGCCTACAACAGGCCGGAGTACGAAGAGGCCCTCACTGCGCTCGAGCAACTCCACGGTGAGTTAGAAGAGCGGAACCAATCCGCAGCTGGCAGCCTGGAGGAAGGCCTTGAGGAGACGCTGACGTTGCATCGACTCGGCGTGCACACGGTGCTGGGCCGTTCGTTCAAGACGACGAACTGCCTTGAGTCCGTCAATGCTCTCGTCGAGGAACGCTGCGCGAAGGTCGACCACTGGAAGAACTCGAGCCAACGCCAGCGCTGGTTGGCAACGGCGCTCGTAGACATCGAACCGCGCTTGAGGAAGGTGGTGGGCTACCGCCATCTTCCCAAGCTTCGCGAAGCTCTCAAGCGGGAACTGAAGATCGAGGCGAAGACATCAACCGTATCGAAGAAGAAGGTCGCTTAAACGTGAGCCGTGGAGAGTTTCAACTAAGAATGGGCTTGACTCCCTTCTCACCGCACCGTCCTCTACGTGTTTTGGGTGTGCTTGTGTATTTTCCTGCTTTTCTTTCCCCTCTCCGTCAATCCGACGACGTACCTTTCCGATGATGGCGACGCGCTCCAGGGACTTTACGTGCAGGCGTGGGTGGCTCACCAGTTCCCGAAGGCTCCTTTAGAAATTTTCGATAGCAACTTCTACTACCCGCATCCCACCGGCCTGGTCTACTCGGAGCATTTGATTCCTCAGGGGCTAGCGGTCGCACTCTTGATGAAGCTGGGAGCAAATCTCATACTAGCGAACAACTTGGTGTTGGCGCTCACGCTGATCATGATCGCGCTTTTCGTCAGGTTGTGGGCCCGAGAGATCGGAGTCGGCGAAACGGGGCGGCGGTGGCGGGGGTCGTTTGCGCGCTCAGTACGTTTACGCTTCTTCAAGTTTCCCGCGTCCAGATATTGTCGATGCAGTGGATTCCCTTAAGTCTCTTCTTTCTTCACCGCGTTTTTAAGAGAGGACGCTGGTTGGATGCCACCGCTTTTGCCGCTTGTTTCGTCTTGCTGGGGCTCTCGTGTCAGTACTACCTCATTTCGTTTCCTCTTTTTCTCGCTCCAGTGGTTGCGGGCTACATCTATCTGTTTCCGGATCGACGAAGCCTTCGAGACGGATTCCGGCTCGCAGTACCTCTGATCGTCGGCTGTCTGTTCTTGGTTCCCGTGGAGCTTCCATACTTGAAGACATTTCACCATTACGGGTTCGAGCGCCCACTGTCCCAAGGCCCGGACCTGGCCTACCATCTCTTACCACCGCCGAATAGTTTTCTCTATGGCCGGCTCACCGAGGGGATGTTTGCAGATTTGCCGGGCAACCATCATTTCATCGGATACTTGACGCTCGCGCTGGCAGGCCTGGGGGTCGCCTTCGTCTTGAGAAAGAGCAACGAGCCCGAATCTCATAGCTACCGATGCTTGGTTGCCTGGACCGCGGTTTGTGGGGCTTTCTTTTTGATTCTTTCCGCTGGGGCGGAGATGAAATTCATGGGACGAAATCTCGGGCCCGGTCCATTCCGCCTACTCTTCGACTACATTCCGTTTTTCCAATACACGCGGGTTCCGGAACGGCTATCTGTCTATTTCACATTCGGCCTCGCATTGCTCGCCGGTGCGGGAGCTTCGGTGCTTTCACAACGACTGGCCCGCCCGGCCTGGAGAAAGACTGCTCTGCTGGTAGTACTCCTGGCTCTGATTCCATTGGAGCATGCGCGACGCAACGTGTATGCGCGGGTCCCCACCGGGGACGAAATCCCTGCCGTCTACCAGTGGCTGGCCGGGCTTCCGGAGGATTTCCCGGTGGTCGAGTTCCCGGTGTACAACCGAAGGTTTTCACGTTTCTACGGCTACGAGACGTACTTCTCCACGGTTCACTGGAAACCTGTTCCGTTCGGGAAGCCCAGTTTCAAACCACCCGCCATGGAGTACATGCTTTGGACCTGGCGCGATTTTCCTTCCATCGAAGGCACGCGCATTCTGCAGTCGTTGGGGGTTCGCTACATCATCTATCATCCGCGTCGCGGTCCCGACGCCGCCAGGATTGAACGGCGACTCCGGCGGGATCCGAATTTCGAGTTCGTTCGTCAGTTTCCTCGAGCGAGGCGCGCCGCGAGGCGGCTACGTTATGGCGAAGAGATGGTGTTCCGCGTGCTCCCCGCTTCCGAGCCCCACCGACCCTCCGAGGGTCGTCTCCGGGCGATACCCCGGGAGGCGTGGGAATTCAAGACGTCCTCACCATCAAATGCGCGCCTGGCGGTGGACGGCAGTTTGGAAACGAGCTGGAGCAGCGGCAAGGGGCAGGAGAAGGGGCAGTTCTTCCAGATCGATCTCGGCGAAGAGTACCGAGTTTCCAAGATCTCGCTAGGATTCAGTTTTCCGTACGGGCATTTTCCGAGATCGCTCGCGGTCAATGGTTTTCACCGGTCACATCGGTGGAGGCGTCTCGAGCTCGAAGAAGATCCTTGGCAAAACGCTCGGCTGGTACGTCGTCTGGTTGAGGACCCTAAGAAAGCGACGATGGATGTTGTGCTGC
Source organism: Candidatus Marinacidobacterales bacterium (assembly GCA_965219415.1). Classification (GTDB taxonomy): domain Bacteria; phylum Acidobacteriota; class Vicinamibacteria; order Marinacidobacterales; family DATDRI01; genus CBDCNP01. The sequence goes on along the minus strand of CBDCNP010000002.1, from coordinate 1,455,407 downwards.
CCGAGCCCCGACTATTGGAAGGAATACGGCTCTTCATACGCGAGGGAGATCCGACGGATGTCGAACCGGTGTGGCGCATCCCCGAGATCCCAATCTTCGAGACCCTTCCCGATCATCGCTGAAGCTTTTGTTGGACCGAAGGGGGATCCCCTGGGCTCCGCTTTCCCTGGGCTATACTCGCCCTTCGAATGTTGAAAGAGCTGGTAACACTCTGGCCCGGCGGTCCGGCGATGACCTTTGCCAGCTATTTCGTTGCCTTCAAGTACATTTTCACCGTTGCTTTCCTTTGCTGGGCGCTTGGTATTCTCCGATGGCCGAATCGATGGTGGCTGTTCTGCGGTTCGCTCTTGCTGGCTGGGTTTGCCTGGGCCGTCTTTGAGCTCCCCCTGGGGCGCCCTTACGCCGTCGTCGAAGGTGAGTCGGGGCTTTCCGCCCTAGCGCAGCCGATGGTAACCGCCGCTCGAGGGACGGCCGCAGATGGATGGATGGTCAATCAGCCGAACCCGCAACCACTTTGGAGCCTTGTCCTGGCCTTTGCTTCGGGCTTCGATCCCGGGCGGCTCTTTTCTCTCTACGATCTCATTCCCCTGGTGGGGATGATCTTCCTCGCTACGGCCGTCTTCTGGTTCACGAGTGCGTTCGACGACGAGGCATCGACCGGGTTGGCGAGAGGGCTTGCGGTATTCTTCGTTCTATTCCTTAGCTCGACACGGTTGGGCTTCCTTGAAACTCTCGGGCCATTTTGGCTCGACGTCTTTGGCCAGCGGCCGCACTTGGCTTTTGTTCTGGGACTGCTCGTCATATGGTTCAAGCTGCTCGGGGGAGCTCGTCGGATTCCGTCCTTTGTCGGAGCAGGAGTCTTGCTTGGATTGATCGCATGGATGGAGCCACGCGTCGCAGCACCCGCGTTTTTCTCGGCGATGGTGTGGGTGGTGGTTAGCCTCGGGTTTTCGACTGCAGCCTGGAAGACGGGGGTAAGTCTGGCGGTTGGAGCCCTTTTGTTTCTTCCATGGACAGGTGGCCTCGAACCAGCCGGCGCTCCCGTCGAGACGGGCGCCTTGTATTTCGCGTTCGATCGCCTTCTCGGCCTTACCGTAGATAAAGGCCTCGTCATCTATCTCGCGGTGTTCGCGCTGGTCCGTATGGTGCGTGGCGGCAGGGCTACTGAAGTCCTGTTCGTGAGTCAGGTTGGAACGGTGTTCGTCCTTGCATCTCTATCGTTTCTGTCGCCGAGCGTGGCTTCATGGACCGACATCCAGACGCTTGGCGCGTTGCTGAATTTCTTGCTGGCGATTGCGGCGGGGCGAGGGGCTTGGGGCCTAGTGGAGTGGCTGGAGCAAAGCCTCGGGGGAGCCCCGATCGGCACGAGGTATCTCAAAAACGTTTCGCTTCACGCCTTGGGATTGACTGCGGTGGCGGTTTTCTCGTTGCCATGGGCCTTCCCTTACTGGTGGCATCCGATACTGATGGATCCAGTCTATGTTCGGAGTGTGGAGCCGGTCGCCCCGCAGTTCCGTCCCCTGGTTTCCTGGATCGAAGCGGAAACCGAGCCCGATGCCGTTTTCGTTGCCGGACCCAGCTACTCATCGTGGATACCGGCTTTGAGCGGAAGGCGAGTCCTGCTGGTCGAACGTGCCGCGACGCTTCCGTCGGATCTAGACGACCGTCGGCAAGCCGAGTCCTGGTTCGCCGAATCAGAAGATCCGGCCAGAATTCGCGGCGCCGCGTCTCGGTGGAGTCTGACGCACCTGGCAGCGGGGCGCCTCGACAAGGACGGGCCGCTACAAGTGAACCACACGTTCTTCGAAGAAAGTCGGGCCTTCTCTTTGGTTTGGCAGCAAGGACGTTGGATTCGAGTCTTTCAATATCGGCACGATCGTCGTTAGCGCGAGAGACCGGCCAGCGAACAAAAAGTCTGGAGGTCGGCGCGATAGGCTGCCGCCCAGAAGATCATCAACCCGGACATGATCAACACCGCGGCGATCTGGCCGGTTCGACTTCGTTTCGCAATTTCGAGGATGCTGGCACTCGCGGCGATCGCGATCAGGGGACCCACGAAGAGTATCTCCTTCAAGTCTTTGAAGAGGCCGCCCGACAAGCCCCTCAAGCTCAGCAGGAGAGCAAAGGTCAGGGAATAGGCGAGCATAGGACGGAAGACGGCGGGCTCGCCCCGTCGATATACGAGGATCATTCCCGCCGCGGCGAGAGCCGCGTATTTGAGCGCCTCGTCGACCTCCGCACGGTCGCTGAGCCCGGTGAAGGGAAGATAGAAAAGCGGCGAGTAGGGAAACGCGTAGCGTTTGCCTCCCACGCTGCGCGGGTAGGCGATGTTGCTTTTCTCTTGGGCCACCACGCCCCGTGCCTCGAGGCTGTCTCCATCAGACGGGAAAGCTAGGACGTATCGTCCGTGTGTCAACACATCGGGGGAGAAGAAGCTGGGGTAGAAAATGGCTGCGCCTTTCAGCAGATAGCCGACCATGAACAACAGCGGAAGCCAACGTCGGTCCTCGGCCTCGGAGATGAACCGGCCGAGGACGATGGTGATTCCGCCCAGCAACACCGCGCGCGATGCGATTTTGTCGCTCACGTGCGCCACCCCAAAGGGATCCATCGCGAACCAAGTAGCCTGAATAGCGGAGAGAATGAAGGCGGCTGCGAAAGAATGTGACAGGCGAAGGCCGGAAAGAAGGCAAACTAGGAAGAGGCCGACGACGAGCAACCCGCGGTGCCCAGAAATCGAGCGGGAGTCTAGCCCTCGTTCCTTCGAGCCGTATCCGGTCGACTGCAATTCCAAGCTTTTCGGGGGCGGGGTCCTCGGTTAGGAGCTCCACGCGTACAGGGTTTCCGTTGAAGCGAACCGGCACCCGCTCGATTCGAAACCTCCCGGGGCGGGCCGGAAGCTGGCCAGTCGCTTGCCGATCAAGCGTTTATCGACGTCAAAAAACACTCCTGGACGGAGAGAGCCAGCAGGATATCGGAGTTCATCTCTAGCGTCTCTTGAGCGCGGAAGCGGAAAGGGAACCGTGGCTGAACGGGAATGGATGGCTCGACGCAGTTTGGCGATGCGGTTGGTTGTGTTCGGTCTTCGTCGCCCCGTCTTGCACTTTCTTGTCGACGCTTGATACCCTCTCCGAAAATGGAGGCCATCGATCCCCGGAACGTTCAAGCGGCGAAGTATGTTTTTCCATATCATCATCTGCCGCACGCGGCCGACGGGATCTGGTACGTGGGCCGCCACTTGCACTGGGGATTCCGGTACCTTTCGCTCTTGGAGAGTGTTGTGAGCGAGGTGGAGAAACTGCGTCCCGAATCGGTTTTGGACTTCGGATGCGGCGACGGCCGGCTACTCTCCGAGCTGGCGGTGCGTGCCCCGACGAGCGAGTTGTGGGGCGTGGAGATCGTCGAGCGAGCGCTTCATTTCGCCAGTGGTTTCAACGACGAGGCGAAGGTTCGGTTCGCCAGAAGCCTCGAAGAGCTCAGGGGAAAGCGGTTCGACGTAATCGTCGCCAGCGAGGTGCTCGAGCATATTCCGCCCGATGAATGCGCGCAGATCGTTTCTGGGCTCGGTGAGCTTGTCTCTCCGTCAGGTGCATTGGTGGTGACGGTGCCTACGCACAATATTCGGGTCAGCCGAAAGCATTTCCGTCACTTCGACGAAAATGAGCTCGCCGCACTTCTCGGATCCTACTTCGAGCTCGATTCTTCTCGTTACATTCATCGCGTCGGCTTGGCGCCGAAGTTTGTCGAGGGGATGGCGGTGAACCGTTTTTTCGTCGCCAACTGGGCGCTGTGGTTTGAGGCTCCTCGGGTTCGCTTACCGCAAATGGGTAGAGCCCGCGACATCGACCAACGGGGCGCGATTGGTCGCGGTCTTCAACAGGCGCTGACGTACTCGAGACCTTCGATGTTTCTACCAGAGGAGTCCCTTCTCGACATCTCGAGCCGGGGGTCGTCTCAGAGACGGAGGATTGCACAACGAGCTGCGGAGTGAGGTGGTGATGTTGGCGAAGGTGTATCAACACTTGATCAATGCCTCCAAGATTCTCACTCGTAAGGGCATTTACCCCTTCCTCGCAAGGCAGCTATCCGACATAGAGCAGGGGGCGAGTGTTCTCTCGGTCGGCGCCGGCGGGCCGATCGCGGCGATGGTCAAGGAGTTCGGGCAACGGCGAGCGTTCGACGTCCACCTCTTCGACGTCGCGACCGTTCACAAGGCGCAGGAAATCGTTGGTGATATCTGCACCTATGAGTTCGAGAAAGACGAAATCTATGACCATGTTGTGCTGGCCGAAGTCCTCGAGCATCTACATTCGCCTCAGCAAGCAATCGATCGCATTCACAGAGTGCTGAAAAAGGAAGGTAAGCTCACGCTGACGGTGCCTTTCATCTTTCCGATTCATAGCAATTCCAACGACTACTTCCGCTTCACATCATTCGGATTGGAGCATCTCCTGCGTGAGTTCACCGCGGTCGTCATCAAGGAAAGAAATTCTTGGGGGGAGGCGGTGAATGTGCTTATCGTCCGGCTGATCATGGAGAATCGCCTGATGGCTCGGCTACTCGCTCCGCTGATCGTCTTGATCGCCTTCTTGTTGGTGCCGTTCGCCCTGCTCGCGTCGAAGCTTATCCCGTCAAATTTCCTGACCAGCGGATACCTCGTTGTAGCCAGGAAGTGATGAGTCTCCGTGGAACTATTCGAATGTTGCGGTGTCGCGCCGAGCCAAGATGTTGCTGCGAATAATTTGCGCAACGAGGCGACTCCCTGCCGGATTGAAGTGGCCATCGGATGTGTACAGGTACCGTCTCATGTCCTCCCGTCCCTCGATGTAATCCAGCAGATCGATGACCCGGATATCGTTTTGCTCGCAGAACACGCGAATCCGATTTCCGACGACGCGACTCCTCGTCCACCGTTGCATGAATCCACCCGCCGTCCCGTCACGCGGATAGATAATCACGACCGAAAAGCCACTCTCGTTGGCCAGCGAGAGACTACCGAGCTCCTCCAGCAGCGAGTAGGTCTCTTCGAGGATTTCGGGTCGTGAAGCCATTTTGTAGCGGAGGCGAGGGACCACGGCAAGACGGGCCATCATGCGATAGATGACGCTTGCTCCGAGCAGGGGAGGATAGTAGCTATGGAGCTCGTTCCTCATGCGCGTGAGCCTCTCCTCGGAGACAGCGTAGTTGCCTTCCCCGTCTATGTAAGCGATGGCGTTAGGGAGAATGTCATTGCCGATGAACAATCCGAGCACGATCTCGTGCGGGCCGATGTCTTGGACGAATTCCCGTGCCACGATGAGTTGTTGGACCGTGTTGTATCCGAACACCGCGAAATTGTAAGCGATGAGCGAGTACTGAGCCGAATCGTCTTCTGCGTTCAGCCGTTCCAACCAGGTTGAGATCATGTCTTCTTCTTCCACGCCGGTCCCATAGAAAAACGAGTCACCGAGCAAAAGCGATCTCAACTCGTTGGCGCCCCTAGGGGCGATCTCCTTGGTTCGGAAGCCAAGGGAGTTCGTTCGAGCGGTGTGGCGGTATTCGGGCTTCTCGACTATCTGCTCTTCATTAGGAGAGAGCCGGAATCCAAACCGCTCGCTGTACGCGTCGAGCGAGGGATCGAAGAGGACGTTCGAGTTGAGGAGCATCATCTCCGCCTGATGTAAGGAGCAGTCGACCTCTCGATAGCATGGAAAGAAATACCGAGCCAAAAGCTCGGTGGCAAAAAACACGAGCAGTACACTCAGAACCACCGCTGAGATTCGACCCACCACCGCCCGTTTCATCGTGTCATCATTTGGGGGCTTGACGCTCGCGGACCCCGCATTGACCCCGGAGTATAACGGAACTGCACGCTGGACCGAGAAGGCGCGGATCAGGATAAGATAGCGCAGGACCGGCAACGGCTTTCAGGAGAGGACCGCCATGGCGAGTAAGGAGAAATTGCAGGCGTTTGTTGACGGATTTTGGGACGACGAGATCCTTCCCACCATCCAGGACTACATTCGCGTTCCCAACGTATCTCCGGTGTTCGATCCCGACTGGGAGCAAAACGGGCACATGGAGAAGGCGCTCGAGCTTGCAAAGCGCTGGGTGGAGACGCATAAACCCGAAGGCTCGACGCTCCACGTGGGGCGGTTGCCCGGTCGCACTCCGCTGCTGCTGTTAGAAGTGCCCGGAAAGAGCGATCGGACGGTTGTCATGTACGGGCATCTGGATAAACAGCCGGAAATGACGGGGTGGCGTGATGGGCTCGGCCCTTGGGAGCCGGTAGTGGACGGCGAGAAACTCTATGGTCGTGGCGGGGCCGATGACGGCTACGCAGTTTTCGCCTCGGTCTGTGCCCTACACGCGCTTCGTGCCCAGAATCTGGACCACGCGCGGGTGGTCGCCATCATCGAGTTCTCTGAGGAGAGCGGCTCTCCGGACCTTCCTGCTTACGTGGATCATTTCGAGGAACTGCTCGGCCAGCCCGAGCTCGTCGTTTGCCTGGATTCGGGAGCCGGCAATTACGATCAGTTCTGGTCCACGACCTCGCTGCGTGGGCTAGTGAGCGGCAAATTGAAGGTGCAGGTGCTTCAGGAAGGCGTCCATTCCGGCGATGCGAGCGGTATCGTCCCATCCTCCTTCCGACTGTTTCGACCGTTGCTGGATCGTTTGGAAGATGCCGCGACGGGCCGGGTTCTGCCCGACGCCCTTCGTGTCGACATCCCCGCGCAGCGGGTCGAACAAGCGCGCCGGGTCGCCGAAGTTCTGAAAGACGGAGTGTACAGCAAGTTTCCGTGGATGAGTGGGATGAGGCCGGTCGAAGAAGATCCGACCGAGCTCATCTTGAATCGCACTTGGCGACCCCAACTCGAGATCACCGGCCAGGACGGAATTCCCCCCGTGCAAAAGGCCGGCAATGTGCTGAGGCCCTACACGACCCTCAATCTGTCGCTACGGCTCCCGCCCACTCTCGCAACCGAGAAGGCGAAAGCCGTGGTGAAGGAACTTCTGGAAATGGATCCGCCATACGGGGCCCATGTATCCGTCGAGTTCAACGAGCCGGCACAAGGTTGGAGCGCACCCGAGCTTTCTCCATGGCTCGGTCAGGCGATCGGGGAGGCCTCGGAGACTTTTTACGGAAAACCCGCCATGCACATGGGCGAGGGAGGCTCGATACCTTTCATGGGGATGTTGGGCGAGAAGTTCCCCAGCGCCCAGTTCGTGATCACCGGTGTACTGGGCCCCCAAAGCAACGCCCACGGACCCAACGAGTTCTTACACGTCGGGTACGCCAAGAAGCTCACCGCGTGTACGGCGCATATTCTGGGGAAACACCTGGAGAGCTCGGGGCGCTAGACGGACACCCGCCGCGGGGGATCTCGAGGCCACTTATGAGCCCGCCCAGTGTCTGCTTCCTCAGCAGCACCGTTTACGAAGTCCCCCTGGACCCAACCAGCGAGAAGAAGTTTCGCGCTCTCGCAGCCTTGGGGAGGATCTTCGTCATCGGGTTTTCGACCCATTGGAAGGGCGGGCGACACCATCAAAGCGCCGACTTCGTTCTGCTGCCGCGTCCGCCGGGACCGGTGCTGCGCTATCTTGCCCTCCTCAGTATCGGTTCCCTCGTCGCGTTGGGCCTCGTCCTGCATCGACGGGTGGGGATCTTAGTAGCCCAAAGTCCATACGAAGGTTTCGCGGGAGCTTGGGTGAAGCTACTTGGTGGAATCTTCGCCCGAAGAGTGGCTCTCATCGTGGAGAGTCATGGTGATTTCCAGAAGTCACCTTTCTTGCAGCATCGTTTCTTATGGCCGGGCCTCGGACGGTTCTTCGCGGTCCGTTTCTCTCAGTTCGCACTGCGACATGCCGACGCGTTTCGCGCCATATCGGACTCGACCCGGGAGCAGCTCACCGAATGGGCAGAGGGGAAGCCGATCGAGCAGTTTTCGACCTGGACCGATATAGAGGTTTTCTTGGACGCGGGACAGGAGAAGGAGAGAAAGTCCCGGGGTACATTTCTCTACGTCGGCCTCCTGATCCCTCTCAAGGGTGTCGACGTTCTCATCGGTGCATTCGCCTCGATCGCGGAGGATTTTCCAGAGGCGCAACTTCTGATCGTCGGCAAGGCCGAGGATCGCCGGTGCGCCCAGTCCCTGGCCCTGCAGACGAAAGAGCTCGGCCTCGCGTCGCGAGTGGTTTTCAAGGATCCGCTCCCTCAGCGCGAGCTGGCCAAGCAGATGGCCCAGGCCGAAGCTTTGGTTCTCCCTTCCCGGTCCGAGGGTTTGGGACGGGTCGTCTTCGAAGCGATGGCCTGCGCGACGCCCGTGATAGGAAGCCGAGTCGGTGGCATCGGCGAGATGATCGTGGATGAAGACAACGGCCTCCTGGTACCTCCTGGCGATAGCGAGGCGGTTGCCATACGATTGCGTTGGCTTCTGGAAGACCCTGAGAAATTCGATCAAATGGGAGAACGTGCCCGCGCCTTCGCGGAACGTTTCTTCTCAACGGCGTCTTATGTCGACGCTTACCGTCGCCTCTTCGAAGAGGCCACTCGCCTGGTCACGGAAGAGAAGAATCCAACCCCGTAAAAAAATCATCCCACGCACTTTCGGCCCGCTTCGCACGCGCCGCGCGCCTCTGGGGGCGGGGGAGTGTGGCGATGCGGGGTCGCCGGATTCTTTCGGCTCGGTGGAGGTCCGTTTACTCTTTCATGAAGCAGGACGGTGGGCTCGTCGGGGAAAAAGAAACTGGTCGAGACCTTACTGTCATGGCCTGGGGAGCGAAGTTGGCCGCACTGGTGCGGGCGCATTGCCACCCGCCGGTCGACCAAGCCGTATCGGTCGTAGACGCGTAGCTCGGAGTAGTATCCGAGTACGCCGATGGCGCCACCGACGATGCTGTCTCCCGGCTTGAAATGCTTCTTGAGTGCCAGAGCAACTTCCTTTCTGTCTGCGAGATTATCGAGTCCGTCTCTCCACGCTTCATATTCGGTGCGGAAGCCGGCACCGTAGTAACGAAAATGAAATGGGCGGCGCACCGAGGCGGGCACGAGCTGGACGTTCCAAGCGGGAACGAGACCCACCGCGATGGTTGCTAGCACGACCGCCATGACCGCGATCCTCGGTGTTAGATGTTTCCAGAGCCAAGCGACCAACCATCCCATCAATAGCGCTCCGAAGGGGAGGCCGGGGATCAGAAACCGCCCCATGGGCATCCAATCTCCGCCGACCGCCACCGCGTAGGCCGGAAAGGCGAAGCTCAACGTGCCGGGGCAAGCGCTAGCGGCTTCGGTGCTTCCCGCCAGGCCACGTAGCCTGCGGGCAGCAAGAGAAGCGGTGACAGAAACGTGAGAGCGAAGGTGGCCACGTAGCGGGAGCCTCGCAATACGACTTCGGGGCCGAGGCCAACCTTGGCGTAGACCGGGTTGGGGAAGAGAACCTGGTAGTAGGAGTATCGCCAGGCGAAATAGACTGAGAAAGCGGCGCCCACGATCGCGACATAAACGGCTACCGGTCGCCAGGCTCCCTCCCTTTTCATCCGTCGTGTGACGATGCCGAGCAGGGCGATAAGTAATGCCCAAGCGATCCCTTCGGTACGCAACAACGCCATGGCCACCCCGGCGAGCGCACCACGGTACGGCGCGATGCCCGCGGAACGAAGAACAAGGAAGTAAGTCGTCGCGAACGCGGAAAGGGCGAATGCGATGGTAGCCATGCCACCCGTCGACCATAGGGCGTACGGTGGGAAAAGGCCGAGGCCCAGCGTGATGGAGAACGCGACGCCGATCTCCATATCGAAATCCCGCCGCATCGTTCGAAAAACGAAGTACAACAGCAAAGAGCCGCAAGCGAATCCGATCATCGGTGCCCAGAAAGTAACGTCAAGCTCCAAGTACTCGATAAGCGCGCACAGTGCGACCCAAAGGAAGTTGCTGTATCCCTCCTCCGGCTGCTGAACGCCCACGTTGTAGCGCACGCCGTACCCCATGGCCCAGTTCTTCGCGTAACGGAAACTGATGAAGGCGTCGTCGTTGTTGTACCAAAATCTATAGGTCAACAACGAGTAAGGGATCCATGCGACAACGAAGGCGATCCAATCTCGGCCGGATTGGCGTTCGTCGTCAGTCTGGTTCATTCGAGGTTAGCTTCTCAACCGTGCCACCGGATTCGATACTAACGACATTGTGCCCCGTGCGGGAACATCCGGGGTTGCCACCGCGACGAGGCCGCTCTAGAATACCCCCGTTTTCCGTAAGACGTCATTTTTTGTTCACGAGGCCTCGAATCTGAACCTCTCCGCCTCCCTTGCTCTCGGGTCGTAGGCGATTCCTATGATGGTGTTGCGAGTGGAGCGTAGCCAGCCCAAATGAAGAGCCGGGAGATTGATTATTGGGATGCCCTTTGGTGGCAAGGCCCGGATTTAGGCATCCAGTGGAAGCACCGAGCCGCTGCGGCGCTCGTCGAGCACCAGCCGGTGCTCGACATCGGATGTGGAACGGGACATTTCCTCGATGCGCTCCGGCAGAGAGGCTTGGAGAAGTTGGTGGGCTGCGACCTCGCGCTTTCCAGCGCCAAATCTCTGTCTGCGAGGGGCCTCCCCGCTTTGTGCTGTGATGCCGAGCGTCCGTTGCCGTTTCCCGATGGTCAATTCGCCACTGTTGCGTTGATCGATGTACTGGAACATACGTTCGAGCCGGAGCGCATACTTGGCCGAGGCGGCGCGCGTGGCCAGGGAGATCGTATTAGTCGTTCCCAACTTCAACTCGGTGACCGCACGGTACCAAGTTCTCACTGGAGCGGTGCCCGAGAACAATACGCCGCGCAAGCGCATGTGTTATTGGATCAACTACGTCGGTTTGAAAAAGCTGCTCGCCTCACTCGGTCTGGAATTGGTATCCGAGCGATTTCACACGTTCAAATATCAAAGCTGGCTCCTGGGGCTACCCTTCCGACTATTGGCACGCCTCCGGCCACAGCTCTTCTCGCTGGCCTTCGCTCTCAGGGTGCGCGTTCCTTCTCATGGAAGCGCAGATTGAATTTCCTGGGAATCAGCGTCGGCGAGCTCGACTTGCCCGCTTTCTTCTCTGCGGGGAGGCTCGCTTTCGTTGCGGTATACCTTTGCTGGGTGCTTTGGATTTGGCGGCAGCGCGCCGTCCGTTGGGCGTGGGCGCCTATCCCCCTGGCATTGATGGCTTGGTTTTGGACAACCTTTCCCTTTGCCGGGAATCTGGGGACTAGCGCCCATTACGGATCGAATGAGAAATCTCTGGTCATGTGCAACCGCGGCGGCGGGCAACGCGCCATGGGAGAGCGGCGTAATAGGCCAGTTCCACTTGGAACCCTTGTGGGTGTTCATCGTTTCGCTCCTTTCGCTGCGCGACCCTGAGTGGGTCCTGCGGGTCTACCCGTTCCTGCCGGCGTTGGTCATTGTTTTACTTGGGTGCGGCCTCAGATTTGTTTTTGCGGTGGAACCGGAGGCCGTTCCTTCTGATGAGAACGAGTCGAAGCGCAACGACCTGCGCGCACTCTATGTGGTTTTTTTCGCGCTCCTTGTCGCGGCGCCGCCGCTCGACTTCCTCGGTGCCTACAACGGCTCGGTCGCCAAGATCTTCCTGCACAAGCCCAATCACGCGCTCGCACTTGCCCTGGTGCCGATCTGCATCTGGCTGCTGGTGCGGACCATCTCCAAGCCCTTCAGCTTCCTGAGCTCTGCGGCGACCGGATTGCTTTTGGGTGTTCTGGGGTGGGCCTTCATCATGTACTGGATGCTCCTTTGCTTGGGCCTCGTCGTAGGCGGCATGCTGATTGCTTTGGTGAAAGGCCCGGGGCGCCAGCACCTTCGTCTCGGCGCGATCCTGCTGGTATCGCTCGTCCTCGTCCTCCCATACGTCTACTACCTGAAAGTGAATTTCCCGCCCGCGGTCAGCTTGTCGGCCGGGACAGCGGCCGACCTACGGAGCCCGTGGGACCAAGGCCCTCCGCGCGGGAGCTCGCTGTTTTTTCTCGCCACTTTCGATTTGGGGCTCACGTTTTACTTAGGTCTCTATGGTGCCTGGACGGCGTGGCGCAGAAGAGGTCGATTCGATCTGATGTGGCTCGGCCTGCTCGCTGCACTCTACACGGCGTGGGCCGGCAGTGCCGTCCTTTATGCAGCAGCGCGGTCCCGCGGAGCGATACACGTTTACACGCTCTTGGTTGTGGTGATGGTTCTATTTTCGGGTTTGGGCGTCTACGATCTCGTCGAGCGAGGTGGACGGAGGCTTGCCCGAAAGTTGAGCTCGTCCCTCGACTGGCTGGGTAACTCGAGTCGACTGACTGCGGTGGTGCTTCTGCTGTTGCTGCCTGCTACGCTCCCCTGGTGGTGGCAGCCAGAAGTGATGGACGACCACTTCCGACTCGGCTTGACCCCAATCCCGAAACGCTACCTAGCCATGGGAGAATGGATCCGCAACAACACCGCAGGGACTGACATTCTTCTCGCTGCGGTGGATGCGGGGGCGTGGATCCCCGCCGTTTCGGGGAAGGCGGGTCCTCCGGCTCCTAAAACCATCTTTCGGCACCGAAGACTATTGGGACGAGTGCGCTCTCCTCGAGCCGGCCGACCTGGATGAGGCAAGAGCCGCGGCGGCTCGACTCGGTGTGTCCTATATCGTATCGAGTCCGACGTTCTTGGCCGAGCATGTGATTACCGAGAGGCAATTGAACCAAAACCCTTTCCTGGAGAGAGTATTCCAGACCAGGGGGGTGACTGTTTATCGCATCGCCACCGAATAGCTTCTGCGCTAAGTCGCCGCCGCCGAGTGGTCGTGGTCCGCCGCCGGAGCTCGACGGAGGGCAGCTACGGTGGCATCAACCATTTTTTCCCAAGTGAAATATGTGGAACGTTCTCTTCCCGCCCTCGCCAGGCGGGCGCGGGAGGTAGGGTTCTTGCACAGCTCGACCAGTGCGGCGGCGAGTCGGTCCGGCTTGTCAATGGGCACGAGAATCCCACTACTTCCGTTTTGGATCAGCTCATGGTTTCCACCGGCATCGGTAGCCACTACGGGAAGCCCGGCTCGCATAGATTCGAGGAGCAAGTGAGAAAAGCCCTCGTAGCTCGATGCGAGAACCAGGATGTCGCTGGCCATCAGGTGAAGCCTCATGCGGTCGGCGTCCAACCGACCGACAAGGGTGACGGCCTTGTCGAGCTTCAACCCCGCCACCAGTTCCCTGAGCTCCTTTTCGCACGGACCCGTGCCGATGATCAGAAGCCGAGCCGAGGATACGGCAGAACGTATCCCCGGCATCAGGCGGATCAGAAGATCGAACCGCTTCCACGGTACCAGACGTCCCGCCGAGACGATTACCGTGTCTCGACTGGATGGGCCAAACGAAAGCGCTTGCCGCGCCGCTTCTCTGGTTATGACGATTTGGACGTCGGGGAGGCTGTTGTGAACGACAGCGATCCGGTCGTTACGGACGCCCCATCCTAGTACTAGGAATGGGCCAAGGTAGCCTCTGATGTATTCCTCACTGTCGCCTTCCTGTGACGTGAGGAGCGAGGGCTTGGAGCGGAGCTTGAGATAGAGGTAGGCGGCCACCGCCGAGGCGTTGACCATGATGGTGTGAACCAAATCCACCGACTCACAGTTGAAGGGCTTTCTTGAGAGCGAGGAGTGGGTAGGTGAACTTGTCACTGCGGCGCCCGCCACCCAATCGGAGGATAGTAGTCCCGTTGCCGGTCTCGCTCTTTGGCAACTGTTTGTCCATCCGCGCGGTCACGACAATGAAACGGTATCTACCCGATAGCCTTTCCGAGATGGCGCGCGCGAAGAGTTCCGCTCCGCCGATGAACGGGTGATAGAACCAGGAAAGGACCAGAATGGTCTTCATGCGCCCGTTGAGTGTACAATAATTTGCGTTGTCTGCGGCGCGCAGGCTAGTTGCCCCGAGAAAAGAGAAAGTGTGCCAATCTTAGTTGGGAATTGAAACGGCTCCAAACCCCGTGGTTTGATGGCGTTGGACAAAACAAAATCAAGCCGCGAAGAAAGGAGCCGAGATGGGAAGTCTGCTACGTTCGGTCAAGAAACGCAAGAAGTCGCGTCGTTTGGGTGAGGTCGAGATGGTGAGGCACGAGGATTACGGGGAACTCGTGCTGGACGCCAAGGTAGAGATGATCCGTTGGTTGGTCCCCCTTGGTCTAATGCACGTTCACGAGTTGCTCGACGACGAAGTGAAGGCGTTGGCGGGAGAGCGATACTCTCGCAAGGACGAGCTGGAGCGCGGTCGCCGTCCCGGAAGCAACCCGGGCACGGTAGGGCTTGGCGGCCAGCGGGTACCGATCCGTGTGCCACGGGTTCGGAGCATCGAGGGAGGAGAGATTCCGCTTCGCTGCTACGAGGCGGTGAGCCACGGCGGTGAGGTGAATGATCTTCTGCTGAAACGAGTTCTCTACGGAATCTCTTGTCGCAACTACGAGGCGGCAGCGGAAGCGATTCCGGGCGCCATCGGGCTGTCGAGCTCAACGGTGTCCCGAGGGTTCGTGCAAGCGAGCGCTGCGAAGCTGCGGGAGATGCAGGAACGGGATCTGACCGGCGAGGATGTGGTGGCGCTGTTTCTGGATGGGAAGACATTCGCCGAGGCAACGATGGTCGTGGCTCTGGGCATCACGCTTTTGCGGGGAAAAACGCTTCTTGGGCTTCGTGGAGACGGACACGGAGAACGCGCAGGTGTTGACGCCGTTCCTGCGTTCACTGCTCGAGCGGGGACTCGATATCTCCCAGGGTCTGCTGGTGATCATCGACGGCGGCAAGGGTCTCCAAGCGGCAGTCAAGAAGGCATTCCGTAAGCGGACCCTGATACAACGCTGCCAGTGGCAACAAACGTGAAAACGTAGTGAGCTACCTGTCCAAGGGCGAGCAGGCGTCATGGCGCAAGCGGCTCCAGTGGGCCTACAACAGGCCGGAGTACGAAGAGGCCCTCACTGCGCTCGAGCAACTCCACGGTGAGTTAGAAGAGCGGAACCAATCCGCAGCTGGCAGCCTGGAGGAAGGCCTCGAGGAGACGCTGACGTTGCATCGACTCGGCGTGCACGCGGTGCTGGGCCGTTCGTTCAAGACGACGAACTGCCTTGAGTCCGTCAATGCTCTCGTCGAGGAACGCTGCGCGAAGGTCGACCACTGGAAGAACTCGAGCCAACGCCAGCGCTGGTTGGCAACGGCGCTCGTAGACATCGAACCGTGCTTGAGGAAGGTGGTGGGCTACCGCCATCTTCCCAAGCTTCGCGAAGCTCTCAAGCGGGAACTGAAGATCGAGGCGAAGACATCAACCGTATCGAAGAAGAAGGTCGCTTAAACGTGAGCCGTGGAGAGTTTCAACTAAGAATGGGCTTGACTCAGAAAAGATTGTTGTGTGTTCTTTACACTCGTTAAGGCGTAGGTTTTACCGCTTCCGACGCGGAGCGCTGGATGCACTGCCGCTCCGAACTCACCAGATTTATCCAGAAGGGTCGAAACTAACGCCCGAGTTTCTCTCGACGCCCACTCGGCAAGACTTCATCTTGAAGAAGCAAACGCCGGTCGGATCCATGGGATCTTGTTTTGCCCGTGAGATCAAGCTGCACCTCGTCGATAGGGGCTACAACTACGTCCAGACCGAGAACAACGCTTGGAGCCAGCATGCATCCTGCGCCTGGGAGCGAGTCTACGCGAGTGCCAACGCGAGTCAGATCCTGGATTACACGGATTCCAGTGAGCTCCATCCGGAAAGAATCTACCCGTACAAGGGGCAATACTTTGACCTCTGGAGGAACAAGATCGTGTACCGCGGCTTGGAAGAGGCCGAAACAGACGTTCGAGCGCATATCTCCGCTTCAAGAGCCGCCATCGAGCAATGCGAGTTGTTCATCCTGACGGTAGGTCAGAACGAGCTTTGGCAAAGCAAATCGAGCGGGCATTTCTATGCTCGACGACCACCGTCACCGCTGGTGGACTCGGGTGAGGCGCGTCTCGTGCAGTTGTCGGTCGAGGACAACGTGAGCTATCTGGAGAACTTTCATAGGCTCCTGAAGAAATTTAGTCCCCGGATCCGCCTCCTTCTGACTCTATCCCCGGTGCCATCGGTGGCTACCTTCTATGATGAAAATGTCGTTGTGCGTTCCCTCCTCAACAAGTCGATGCTCCGGGTGGCCATCTCTCGCTTTGTTCAGTCGCGGCCGGACGAAGTGATGTACTTTCCGAGCTACGAGATCGTTCAGACCTGGAGGGGGAATCCCTTCGTGCCGGACAACGTACATGTGAAGCCCAAGGTCATCGAATGCCATCATGAGAGTCTTCTTCAAGAGCTACGCTACCGGTTGAGACGCGTGCGCCGCAGCCCTGATCGCGTGACGAGAAAGTCCTCGAGCCCAACAAAGAAGGACGTCGCGGCATAGGCACGAACCATGCGATTGCTTTTTTTCGTGCAAATGCTGGATCCAGATGATGCCAACCTTGGGTTCATCGTCCAGTGGGCACGCGCGCTTTCCCGGGAGGTGGACGAGCTAGTCGTGGTCTCATTGGAAACACGGTCTTTCGATATCGGCGAGAACGTTCGAGTGATTAGCTTGGGCAAAGAGGACCGGGCCTCGAAGCCGGTGCAAACGCTTCGCTTAGCGAGTCACTTAGGCCGAGAAATTCTCGGTGGGAAAGTCGATGCGGTCCTAGCGCACATGGCACCGGTGTACTCCGTGATCTCCGCACCCTTCGCGTTCGTCGGAAGGGTTCCCATATTCACCTGGTACACCCACCGACACGTCCCGGCGATGCTGAGACTGGCGGAGAAGTGCTCCCGCTTGTGCTTCACCGCCAGCGACGCCTCGTTCCGCTTGGCTTCCCTCAAGAAAAGAGTAATGGGACACGGCATCGATATGGAGCGGTTCTCTCGGCGTCCGAACCTGGTTGAAGGTCGAGAGGGGCCGTTGCGGTTGCTGTCCGCGTCGCGCCTGTCGCCTGTGAAGAGGGGTCGACGTGCTTCTGGAAGCCCTCACCGGCCTCGAAGGAGATTGGACCCTGCATTTAGCCGGCGGCGTTCCACTTGACTCGCAGCGGCCCTACGAGGGCCGAGTCCTCGAGCTGGCGCGCTCCTTTGGGGGCCGGGTACGAGTGCATGGTGCGGTACCCCACGGAGATATGCCGAGGTTGCTCGGCCAAGCGGATGCGTTCATCAACCTTTCGGATACTGGGTCGCTGGATAAAGGGGTCCTGGAAGCCCTGGCCGTGGGCTGCACGGTTCTCACCGGCAATGAGGCGTTTAGAGATCTGTTAGCGGGAACCTTGGAGAGGACTTTTCTCGAGGACGTCAGCGTAGAGAGTGTTCGCGCACGGCTGAGGTCGTTGATGGAGTGCGCGAGAAGTGTTCTCCAGGAGGACCAGGACCTACTCTCTGAGAGGGTGAGACGAGAGCATAGTCTCCAACGCCTTGCGAGTCGTTTGGTGGGCGAAATGGAAGGTTCTATCGGATCGTGAGTCGCCCAAGAAATGGGCAGGCTCTTGCGGACGATAATCCGCAAGAGCCCGCGCGTTCTTGTGACGCCTAGGGTACGGCGGCCGATATCACGCTGAGCGAGCTGAGCCCGGCATCATCCTTGGTCTCGATGGCGAACCAGTTGGTTTGTCCAGATACGATGCCGCTGGTGATGACGAAGGCCTCCGGTGAGCCGGGAGCCTGCGGTACCAGCCCGGTGGCCACCAAGTTCGCTCCTCCGAAGTTGCCTGCGTTGATCACCGACGTGGCCATGCGAATCTCGTAAGAGGTCGCGGGACCGCCCACCGACCCATCGTCGGCCGGAGCGGTCCATGTGAGCGTGGCTTCGATAGCCGGTCCTCCCTGCTCCGCCACCTCTACCTCGGCAAACGATGCGTAGAACTTCCCGTTCGTATACTCGTTCACCTCGGTGGCACGGATCCTGACGTAACGACCCGAGGTTGGAGTCACGTTGAAGGTGTACCACGTGGAGAGAGTGGCCACGAAGTTGGTGACAATAAGCGCATCGGTAAACGGACCGTTCGGGTTGTTGCCCACTTGGATCTTGAACGACTTAGGGAAATGAAGGGGGCTCTGGTTGTTTGATTGCAAACGCACCTGGGCCACCGTGACTACCGAACCCAGATCGACCGTGAGCCATTCCTCGCGGTGGGGCTTGACACCGGGCGAGATCCAAGCAGTTGCCGGGTCGCCGTCCAACGCGTTGGACTCCGGTGTTAAAGCCCCAGAGGAGTTCTCCACACTGAGGTTCAGCGACATGATGACGACGTCCACGTTGAGATTCGACACTTGAGCGGGAGGCAATTCGTCGATCGTTGCTTCCCGAGACCACGGCGCCAAGAGCGGAAAACAAGTCGGCATCGTCCACCGCC
Source organism: Candidatus Marinacidobacterales bacterium (assembly GCA_965219415.1). Classification (GTDB taxonomy): domain Bacteria; phylum Acidobacteriota; class Vicinamibacteria; order Marinacidobacterales; family DATDRI01; genus CBDCNP01. The sequence continues at coordinate 1,437,055 of CBDCNP010000002.1, read as the reverse complement.
CGAACCGCGCAGTTGTAGGCGGTTTGGTTCGCCAGCCCGGGAATGTCGAACTGCAGGGTATTGCCGGCAGCGACAGGTGTAGGACCGGGGTCGGCGAACGGGAGTAGTCGGAAATCAGCGACGCCGTTGATGGGGCCGGTAGAGCATCCCACTTGGTAATGATCGACTGGTCCGGACCCATTGTCGCCGGCATCATCGGGCGGTTCCGTGAACTGGATCCTGATGGAGCTGCCGGTGGCCTGGGCGGGCAAGACCAGCAGGTTGGTTACTGGTCCCGGGTTGATGCCCTCTGTGGACACCTTGACGACATTGGAGAGAGGCCCAACGTTCGAGTTGCCATCTTCAGCCTTGATGGCCGCCCAGATCACTTCTTCCGGGCCCAAGCCGGTGATGTTCAAGCTCTCGGGAAAGCCGGCCGGTTGAGGCGCAGGGACCATTCCGTCGGGAACCGCCGTCGCGTTATTGAAGTCATTGTCGTTCAAGATCTCGGTGGACGCGTACTTGACGTGGTACTTGGTGGCTTGCCCTTGGTTCCCATTGTTTCCGGGAGCCGTCCATAGAAGCATGACACCATCGGCCACCGCGTCCAGCTTGAAGACCTCGATTTCACTGAATTGGGCATAGAACTTGGAGTTGGTGTACGCATTCATCTCGGTGATGCGTATTCTCACGTAGCGACCATTGATGGGAACCGGAAGGTCAAAAGAGTACCAGGTAGCGGATTCGGCCACGAAATTCGAGACCGTTAGGCCGGTGGTGAAGTTGTTGTTCGGATCATTACCCACCAGAATCTCGAAAGACTTCGCGAAAAGGAGCGAACTTTGCGTGCTCGAGAGAAGACGTACGCGCCCCACATCGACTGGCGACCCGTTGTCGACCGTGATGGTACTCGATCCGCGTTGGCTTGACACCCGGGGAAGACCAATAGGTGCTCCCATCGTCGTCTACCGCCTTGTTTTTCATTGAAACCGGGTATGAATCCCGAGGAGTTGACCGCGGTCAGGGACGTGATCTCGGTGAACACTCCTCCTCCAGAAATACCCAGTAAGTCGGTGATCGCTGCCGGCGGAGTGTCATCGAGTGTCGCCAATTCCGCGATGTTGGAAAGGGGCGATGGCTGCAATGCATCGTCCCGGCTGATGATTGAGAAGTAGTAGTGCGTCGTCGGGTCGAGATTATTGACCGTCATCGACTGAGTCGTCCCGGGGTTTGCGGGGGTGGGGGGCGTCTCGTCCGTCACCAACTCGCCGAGGTTTGAGGTCGTAATGGGAGATTCCGAATAGCGCACCTCATACGACGTGACCTTCCCGCCGGCAGGACCGTCTTCGGTCGGAGCGTCCCAATCCAACTCCATGCTCGTCTTGGTAGGACCGAATGCGCGCAGACTCGTGATGGCGGCCGGTGGAATCCCTCGCGTCGCGATGGTCACGAAGTTGGACAGGGCCGAGCGGTTACCCGCATCATCGACGCTCGTGAGTGCTGCGGTGTGGAGCGTCTCGTCGTTCAAACCCTCAACAAGAAATGTTTGGGTCGCGTTGAGTACCGGAATGGGTTCATTTGTCTCGATGATCAAGGCTTGGGCCGAAAAGTAGTTGTACACCCCGGGGCCGCCTTCCATGATACGAAGGTCGTAGGCAGCCACCGGCTCCGTGCCGCCGCCGGCGTCGTCGGTGGGAGCTTCCCAGCTAAACGATATGGTCCCAAAGACCGGGTTGTCTGCCAGCACCTCGACTTCTGCGATCAGAGCATTGTGCGGAAACTTGTTGACGTAGAAGTTCGTGTCGGTGATCCAGATCCTCACATATCGGCCGGACACGACCGGAGCTGCATCGAAGTCGTACCACATACCCTGTTGCGCGACGAAGTTCGCTTCCGTGTGTACCGTCGTGAAGTTCGCGTCGGGTTGATCGCTGACTTGGAGCGAAAAACCCTTCGGGAACATCGCCACGTTCGAATTGTTCGGCATATGGAGGCGGAACTGGGCCACCGGGAACGTGCCTCCGAGGTCGATAGTGACGAACTCGGTGGTGACGCTGTTCTTGGAAGTACTCTGCCACTTGGTGTCGATGTCACCATCGACGATGTTCTCTTTGGCGCCTCCGTTGCTGGTCCATTCGCTGGAGGCGCTGATAACGGTGAGACCCGGGATCACCGAGATGCCCGAGGGAACGGCTGCCTGGAGCGCCACCGGGGGCGGGATCAGTGTGTCGATCTCGAACGTCGCGTAGTTCGAAAAAGCGCCTACGGTGCCTCCGTCCTTGGCCTGAACCTTCCACTGGTACAGACTACCCGACGGTAACGCTGTCCCTGGTATGAAGAAGGTCGTCGGGCTATTGATGTCTACGTCGATTGGGGTGCCTCCGCTGGTAATGTTCTCCACTACCAACCGGTAGCTGGTGGCGCCGGGCACGGAGCCCCAGTCGATTATCGGCGTGGTGTCGGAAGTGGCTCCAGCAACGGGCGACAAGAGAAGAGGCACGCCCAGCTTGATGTTGTGAAACAGGTCGGCCTCCGCTGTTCGGCCTTCGTCGTCCGTCACTTTGAATCGGATCGGACCAAAAGAACCGAGCGTTGTCGGCGTGCCCGAGACCTCACCGGTCGCGCTGTTCAAAATGGTGATTCCTGGTGCGTAGCTACCGCTCAGCTTCTCGAAAAAGAGAGGCGGTGTCCCGCCCGCCACCGGAAGCATCTCCAGGTAAGGAACGCCGAAGAAACCGTCCACCGTATTGTTGGTGGTAAAGGTCGGCGGCGCCGTGGGGAGATCGATGATGTGGACATGGACGCCATCCCCTCCCAAGTTGACTTTTGACATGACGACCGCCTGCGGGTCACCAGGGTCGTCATTCGTCGTGATGCCAACCGGGTTGTGTTGGTTTGAACCCAAAGACGATTTCAGGTCCGACCGCTGCAGTCTCAGGGTCGACCTCTACCGCCACACCCTTGGTGGCATAAAAGGCGGTAACGATGAACTTCCCGGTGACTTAGCTGTAATCGATGGGGCCCGGGACATCCCATATATTGGAGCCATTGGCGACGATGTTGAATCGGCCTCCGATCTTGCTTCCTGTTGCGCTGACCAGCTGGCCGGTCACGTTGGCGTTTTGGGAGGCGTTGTTGCGACGGTCTTCCAGGGTGACGAGGAAGCTATTAGTGGAGGACGAGTAGGCGACCTCGGGTTTCGTTTGGGACTTATTGCCGTGAGCAATAGCAAAATTTCCGCCACCACTAACGTTGTCGTTGACGATGCTCAGAATCTTCCCGCTGACCTCCTCTTTGGCGGCTCCTCCATCAACCACATAAGCAACTAAGAATGTGTCGTTGGTTGGGGTTCCAGTCGACCGCCGGTCCGTCTCCGGTTACAAGGGTGCCCGTGGCAAGTCGCGGATTGGCAGTAGTTGGATCGGCGTCCATGAGCGCGTACTTGACCTTGACGGGCGCCGGGCCCTTTCTCCAGACGATCAGAACCCTTTGACTGGTCACGCTTAGGGCACCGCCGCCGCCGCCGCCGAACGATCCACCGCTTCCTACGAAGAAGGGACCGCTAAGGGGTTGACCGTCCCACGATAAGTGCCGAATGTAGATATCATCGTTGCTATCTCGGTACCCGGCGATGTAGCCGTCTTCTACTGGGTTGTATTCGATCCCGACGGAGTTGATACCCAACATTGCCCGAAATACTGATGTTGTTGCTGCCGAGGAGGATTCCGTCCGTATCCATGCGTCTCACGCGTACATCGTTGCCGTGAAAAATCAGCATGTACTCTTTACGTATCGAGTTCCATGCAACACCGGAAGATTTTTGGGAGCCCGTCGGGTTGAGGATTAGTCCGGGAGGAAGCTCCTGTGCGAACAAGCTCCCCAGGCTCACGTGTTGAGCCACAAGAATCATCGCGAAAAAACAGAAGTGGATGCTCCGCTTACCATGCCATACCTCTGCCGAGAGCGGGAGTGCGCAAAGAGATTCAGCGTCCGCACCGGAACCCCCATGCAGGCTTCAAACGTAGGCTACAAGAAGTGGGCGATCGCAATATACCTTCTGACTACAAACCTCAAGGGCGTCTCCAGCATGAAACTCCACCGCGACCTGGAGATCACGCAAAAGTCAGCATGGCATCTATCTCACCGCATCCGCGAGGCGATGAAGCGGAAGCAGTCGCCATTCTCAGGCCCCGTCGAAGTGGACGAGACTTTCATCGGCGGCAAAGAGAAGAACAAGCACGCCCGTAAGAAGCTGAACGCGGGCCGCGGCACCGTAGGTAAGACCGCCGTTATCGGAGCGAAGGACCGCAAGACGAACCGCGTGAGTGCCGCTGTCGTTGAGAACGTCGACCAGCCGACCCTCCATGGCTTCATCTTCCAGGAAATCGAGCCCGGCGCTCGCGTCTACACCGACGACCACGGCGGATACTTCGGGCTGCCGAACCACCAGACCGTCCGCCACTCAGTGAAGGAATACGTCAACGGGCAGGCCCACACGAACGGGATTGAGTCCTTTTGGGCCTTGCTCAAAAGGGGTTACTATGGCACGTACCGCCGGATTAGCCCGAAGCGCCTGGGCAGGTACGTTAGCGAGTTCGAGCGACGCCACAATATCCGAGAATCCGATACCATCGACCAGATGGAAGCCATGGTGCGAGGCATGAGCGGGAAGAGGCTACGCTACAAAGACTTGATATCTTGAAACTTGCAACCTCCGAATCGGTATTCGTGAGCACCCCCAGGCCATCAAGGCTGAGCTTGAGGCCGACATGAGCATTAATGCTACGCCGCTAGAGGTGGCTGAAGCGTTGCTTTCAGGCGGTGCCACACGCCGCGAGTAATTTTGTAGGTCAGGCGATCCAGCCGACCACATCAAGGGGTTTTCGTCACTACTGTATATAATTCCCCTTTTAAAAGGCTAGGACAACAGGTTATCACCTCGCCGGAAGTCCCGCAAGGTGGAACGGAGATCGGCAGCATAACTCATCACTGTTCAGATATATACGGGTAGATGTGTACCCCGGAGTCCGTTGATGCGAGTCAAAAATTGGAAGGCTAGGTCCAAAGTCTTGTAGGGGAAATCCCGTATCAATTTGCAATCCCCATGGGCTAAATCTGGTGGTCTAGTGGTCGACGTACCCAAGTGAGCGCAACCGTTCCAGTACTTCCTCATCTAGCTCGACTTGCTGCCCTTGGCGGGTGGTTCGGATCCCTCGCGCGGTGTCCAGAAAGGAGCGCATCCTACTATGAAACTCACCAAGATCCCGCGAAGTCTTGGTGAGCAGGTTGTTCTGTTCGCGGGGATCCTTCAAGAGATCATAAAGCTCCTCGTCTTCGACCTCGGACACACCGAGGTCATCGCCCCCGTCCAACGAAGACGGGCCCGAGAGGGTGACGACGAACTTCGAGCTCGCCGTCCGAAACGCAATCTTCATAGATGTTTCCCGAGGTGACCTCCACGTCACCTCACTGATCGCGGTTCGGCCCTCCGGGTCCGCGTCTCCATCGATCACCAGTGTAAGGTCCACCGCCTCGGTCGGCGGCGGTTCGATTCCGGCCGCTTCGAGTAAGGACGGGAAGATGTCCACCTGACTCACCAGGCTCGCGACGCGCGAGCCGGCCCCACCGCCCGGCCATTTGACGATCAGGGGAATCCGAACGACTTCGTCGTATAGGGTTTGGCTGTGTTGCCAGTGACCATGCTCGTAGAAAGCTTCCCCATGGTCGGCGGTGACGATGATCATCGAATCCTCGTAGAGTCCGAGCATCTTGAGCTCCGCGAAGAAACGTCCCAGCTCTTGGTCGGTATACGCAATTTCGCCATCGTAGAGCTGAATGATCTCCTGGGTTTCCCTGTCGCTAGGTGGAGGCTTGGAGTGAGCGATTAGGTCCTGTAGGTCGGAGATGTCCCTCGGGCGGGCGCCGAACCGCTCGATGAACTCGCGCGGCGGAAGATACGGCCAATGCGGATCCAACAAGTGCATGAATAAGAAATGACTCTGCGACGACGTGGCCGCCGCGGTCTCGAACACGACACCGTCTTCGGCGAAACGGTCGATGTTGGGCGTGGTGTCACGCTGGTAGCCGTAGGCGCCCATGTGGTCGGGGCGAAGGCAGTCGATGGATATGAGGATGAGGTTCGGTCGCTCCGGTTCGGCAGCGGTGCTCGCGAGCACTGGATTCCCCCAAGCCGCCAAGATCGGGACTTGCACCGACGGAAGCTCCTCGAGGCGCGGCTTGGTCTCGAAGACGAGCTTCACCGTCTCTCCCGACCAGGGGTGCAAGTCGGCTGCCGCCTCCCTCCACTCGTTCGGCTGGTGACGCTCGAGGGTTTCCGAGAAAACAAGCTCTTCGCCCGCCCCGGAGTCTACATAGACGAGGAAGTCGACTTTCGCGGCGAGGGGACCTTCGCCCAAGGGGCTAGCCCCAATGGAAAAGAGAAGGGTCGGGTCGGAGGGTATCTCGACCTCGTAGGCCAGCCGGGAGGGAAGGGGCGGCGTTAGGGACGACTGGGTCTCGCCGCCCAGCGTAACCGGGGACGAAAGTCGAGCGTCCTTGCGAGCCGAGCGGAACTGAACGCGATCGAAGGTGGCTTCTGCCTGATCCACATTGTCGACGAAAGGGTAGCTAGTCGTTTTTTCGGAAGCGGGTTGTGAGCAGGCGTGGGCGAGAAGGGAAACCAAAACGATGGGGATTCGAGAGAGTCGTCGCAAAACGATCATGCTGGATGGGCCTAATTGATGTACCCCAGGGCCTTGAGATGCTCGGTCAGCTCCTCGTCCAGGATCACTTCCTGGCCACCTCGATTTGCTTGGAGGGCTCTCGCTCTTTCGAGCAGCTCCCGGGCGTCGCGGCGTAACGCACCGATGTCAGACGCGGCGTCCGGGAGGAGGTTCATCTGCTCTTCGCGGTCTTTCGTTAGATCGTAGAGCTCCTCCTTCACGACTTCCGAGACGAACCGCTCGTCTCCGATCTCCCCGGCGAGGGTCAGCATGTATTTGAGCCTGCCGTTCTTTACCGCAATCCTCATGGCGGCTCCCTGGCCCTCTTTGGCATCCCACGTGATCTCGCTCAAGGCGTGTACGGGCGGGGCCGGACTGTCACCCAGGAATCGACCGAGCGGTAGATAGTCGTAAGGAGGAACGAGCTCCGATTGTTCGAGAATCGTCGGGAAGATGTTGAGCTGACTCACCAAGCTCTCCACATCACCAGTGATAGAGTTGCGTGGCCATTTCACGATCAACGGGATGTGGGTCACTTCCTCGAACAGCGATTCGCTGTGCTGCCAGACGTCGTGTTCGTAGAATGACTCTCCATGGTCGGCGGTGAGGACGATCAGAGATCGGTCGTAGAGCCCTGCCTCTTTCAGGCCCGAGAAGAATCTTCCCAACTCCTGATCGAGGTACGCGATCTCCCCGTCATAGAGGTTCACGAAGTGCTGGATCTCCTCGGGTCCGGTAGGTGGCTTCCGGTGGATCACTTTGGGCATGATATCGGAGATGTCCGGGGGGCGCGGGGCGAACCGATCCAAGAACTCGCTCGGCGGAAGATACGGCCAGTGGGCATCGAATAGGTGTACGAACAAGAATTGTCTCGACGTTCGTGAAGCCCTTGAAGCAGTGCCCAGCTGGAGCGCGGCATCGACGACCTCGCGGGCGCGGCGATCGGTCAGCATGCGGTAGACATCGAAGCCTCGCTCGAAACCCCAAGCCGGCGATACGTAGCCTCCCGAAGCGACGCCGAGCGTCTGGTACCCGTTCTCAGCGAGTATCTCGGGAAGGTAGGGAACGGACGAGCTGAGCTTATACGCCCGACTGGCTCCGTGGAGGGAGGGCATCAGGCCGGTCATCATGGACATATGGGTCGGTAGCGTCCAGGAGGAAACGCTCGCCGCGTTTCGAAAGAGGACTCCGTCGGTGGCGAATCGATCGATGTTGGGGGTGGTAGTCCTCTCGTATCCGTAGGCACTTACGTGGTCCGCCCTCAGGCAATCTACTGAGATCAGGACGAGATTCGCTCTCTCCTTGCCCGACATGTTTGAAATGTCTGGCGGGGAGCCGCTCAGCACGGGATTCCCCCAAGCGGGAAGAAACGCTCTGCCTACGCCCTCGGGACTCATCCCGCGTGCAACGGTTTCGAATCCGAGTCGAATCGTTTTTCCCGCCCATTCCGACAGGTCTACGGTTTGCTGGAGCCAGGCGTTCGGTTGGCCGCGCCGAACCGCCTGCTCGAAGCGAACCTCCTCGTCTACGTAGATTGCGAATTGGACGGGGTTGCTGAAAGTCTCTTCCCCAAGTGTGGAGACACCGATCGAGAACTCGAGGAGAGCCTCGGTCGGAACCTGGACGGTGAAGGTGAGACGTGAGGGCAACGGGGGTGTCAGGGAGAGCCGTGTCTCTTTCCCGAGCGTTACCGGAGCAGAAAGGAGGCCGTCCTTGCGATAGGAAAGAAAGAGATTCTGATCGTAGTTTTTTTCCGCCTCGTCGACTTGCCGAGCGAAGAGAACCGGTGCCGGAGGTGACGGGAGAGGTGACGCGCAACTGGAAACGATGCTTGACAGCAGAAAGAGTCGCGCCGCCAGCCTGGTCATTGAAGGTATCCCCAGCGCCCTCAGTTGCTCCCGCACGTCTTCGTCGATGACGACCCGGTTGCCCCGCTCGCGATCGGCTCGAAACTCCCGGGCGCTTTCGAGATGCGCCTGAAGCTGTCTTCGAAACGCCTGCATGTGGCTGGGCGTTTGCAAGTCGTTCTTTTCACCTGGGTCCTACGCCAGATCATAGAGCTCTTCTTTTCTAATCTTGTCGATCGTCAGGTCATCGTCCGCGCTCGCCTCGAACGTAGCGATGTACTTGAGCTCCCGGGAGCGAAGCGAGATCTTTTTCACCACTGGATCGTCGAACCACCAGATCACTTCACTAACCGTCGGCCTGCTATCGGCGGGTGAGGACGTTTTCCGGTAGCGGTCAAGGCTACTTCCTCGAGACCCAGCCGGTGGCAGACCGGCCGCTTCGAGAATCGTCGAAAAGAGATCGACATGACTCACGGGGGTTGGCACACTATTGCCGGCCGCGTCACGGGGCCATTTGATCAACAGCGGCACGCGAATCATCTCCTCGTAGAGTGTATCGCTGTGCTGCCAGTGCTCGTGTTCGTAAAAGGCTTCGCCGTGATCCGAGGTAATGATGATGAGGGAAGCCTCATAGAGTCCCCGTCGCTTGAGCCAGTCGAGGAGACGGCCCAGCTCCTGATCGACATAGGCGATCTCGCCGTCGTAGAGATTCTCCAGCTGTTCGATGTCTTTTGGTCCAGAGGGTAGTGCCCGGTCGATTACGGTGCTCAGCAGAGCATCGACGTTTTCAGGCCGCGGTCCAAAGAGCTCTACGAAACCGTCCGGCGGTAGATAGCGCCAGTGTGGATCGAATAGATGAAGGAAAAGAAAGACGTCCCGCCCCTGTGCCTCTGCAAGCCAAGCGGTGGCTACGTCGATGGTCTGAGCGGCGCGGGAGCGTTTGAGGACCCGGTATTTATGGAAGCCTCGCTCGAAGCCGAAGCTGGGTGAGGGGTACGCACCGGAGACGACACCGATCGCTTCGTAACCGCCTTCCGACAAGAGCTCGGGTAGGTATCCAATCGACGGGCCGAGCTTTCGTTCCCTGCTCACCGCGTGAAAAGAAGGCGTGAGACCGGTCATCATGGACATATGGGAGGGAAGCGTCCAAGAGGAAGCGGCGGTGGCTTTCTCGAAAACAAAGGCTTCCTCCGCGAGCTCGTCGAGTCGGGGAGTGGTGTTGCGTTGGTAACCGTAGAGCCCCATGTGATCCGGTCTCAGACAGTCTACCGAGATCAGAATGATGGGGGGGCGCTCGATGGGATTGTGCTTGCTGAATACCACCGGATTGCCCCACAACGGAAAGACGGGGTCGTTTGCCACAAGCGCCGCCGGGTCGTCGTCGGTGAGGACCTCGAAACGGAGTTGGGCTTCGGTCTCTGACCACGCCGCGAGGTCAACGCCTCGATCGAGCCACTGATTTCGTTGCGGCAGCTCGATGGTCTCTCTGAAGATCACTTCCTCCTCGTGGCCCGACTTGACCGTGATCCTGAATCGCACCGGAGACCATCGTGTGGGCTTTCCAAGCGTTGCCACCGAGATGGCGAACTGGAGGACGGGTCGAGGAGGGAGCTTGGCAACGAAAGACAAGTGGGAGGGCACGGGAGGAGTGAGGGCGCGACGGGTGTCATCGTAAAGCGTAACGGGCGCGGAGGGGACTCCTTGGTCTCGCAGGGCCGGTAGGTCTGCCCGGACGACGCCATAGCTCACATCGGAAGGTACCTGCTCGACCAGAAACAAAGGAGGGAACGGTCCGTCGCCCGCACCATTGCAACCGCTGCACCCCAACGCGGAGATCAAACAAGGCAAGAGCGCGACCGCTCGCAGGGCATTACTTGGAGTCACTTTGGCCAATCGTGGCGCGGGTGAATCAGGACACGATCCGGTGGGAGCCGGCGTAGACGTTCATGGACTCTCCACGCAGAAATCCAACCAAGCCTAAATCCGAGCTTTCTGCCAGCTCCACCGCGAGGCTCGAGGCTGCAGAAACCGCGGCAACCAGCGGAATGCGCGCCATGAGTGCCTTTTGAACGATCTCGAAACTCGTCCTGCCGCTCACCATCAAAACGCGCTCGCGAAGCGGTAGCGATCCGTTCAAGAGCGCCGCTCCGATAATTTTGTCCACCGCATTGTGCCGACCGATGTCCTCGCGAAGCAGGAGGAGCCGGCCTTCCTTGTCGAATAGTCCGGCGGCGTGGAGGCCCCCCGTTTCATCGAAGCCTTCCTGGCCCGAACGGAGCTGGTCCGGCAGGCCCAGGAGAACTTGAGTAGAGACGCGGAAATCGTCATCCACCGCGGGCGCGTGAAGGTGGACCGATTCGATGGTGAGCTTCCCGCAAAGGCCGCAGCTCGATGACGAGACGAAGTTCCGCTGCCAGCCCCTCCCCGATAGGTCCACTCCCGCGGTGGGCGTAACGTTGATGACATTGCAGAGCTTTGGATTTTTAGGGTCCTTGCGGTGCCCGACGCGAGACACTTCGTCTTTACCCTTCAGGATTCCTTCGGTGAACAAGAAGCCGGCCGCCAGCTCGTGATCCTCCCCGGGGCTTCGCATCACCACCGCCACGCTCTTACCTCCGAGACGAATCTCGAGAGGTTCTTCGACGGCGATTCGATCTTCGCAGTCTTCTCGTCCCTGTCGTCTGAAGCGCGTCACCGGCGTGGAGGTCGCACGTCCGTTTCTCGATCTTGCCGGAATCTTCATTTTGGGGGTCATAATTACACCGGGTTCATTATACCCGGCCGTCGCTAAACTAATTAATGTAGCCCAGGCTTCTGAGCCGCTCCCGAGTCGTGTGGTCCTCAACGATGTCCTCGGTCCGGCGACTGGCGCGCCTTTTTCGGGCTTCGCCGAGGTAGTTAGCCAGCTCACGGCGAAAGGCCTCGATGTCCGAGCTCGAGCCCGGCGCGAGGTTGGTTCGCTCCCTCGGATCCTCGGCCAAGTCGTAGAGCTCCTCGCTTCGAAGGTCGCTTTCCGCTGGCTCTCTTCCCGGAGGGCCAGCTATGGTGACGAGATATTTCAACTTCTCGGTACGGATCGACACTTTTCTCGACCACTCGGATGGGCCTCTCCAGGCGTTCTCGCTGACGAGCCGTCGCCTTTCTCGGGACGCTTTCGTCTCGTTGACGAACTCGATGAGGTCGATACCATCGGTGGGAGGAGGCTCGACCCCGGCTGCGGCCAAAACAGTGGGGAAGATGTCGACTTGGCTGACTTGCGCCCTCACTCGGCCCGTGGGTGATTGTCCCGGCCACTTCACAATCAGAGGAATACGGATCAGTTCTTCGTAAAGCGTTTTGCTGTGTTGCCAATGTCCGTGGTCGAAGAAAGCCTCATCGTGATCCGCGGTCAAGATGATGAGGGAACGATCGTAGGCCCCCGTTGCTTTCAACTCATCCAATAGCCGCCCCACGGCCTTGTCGGCGAACGCGATCTCGGCGTCGTAGAGAGCCGAAACCCGTTCCGTTTCCTCCGCATCGCTCGGTGGGTGGTTGTCGACGACTTTGCGCAGTAAGCCGGCGAGATCGGCCGGCCGGTCGCCGAAGCGTTCGATGAGTTCCTCGGGCGGTTCATAAGGCCAGTGGGCATCTATGAAGTGCACGAAGAGAAATTGGTTCCGTTCCGCACCGCGACGCAGTAGCTCGATGGCCTGTTCCGCGGTCTTCTCGGCGGGAGCACGGTGATCCAATCGATAGCGATCGAATCCTCTCTCAAAACCGTACGTTTGTGAAAGATAGGCACCGGTTACCACCGCGTCGGTTTGATAACCGACCTTCGACAGCATCCGTGGGGCGTAAGGAATGGACGGTGCGAGCTTCGCCCACTTGCTGCCGTCATGAAGAGAGGGGAACAGGCCGGTGAACATCGATAAGTGAGAGGGAAGTGTCATCGGAGCCGTCGACACCGCGGTCTCGAACAACACCGCGTCCTTGGCGAAAGCGTCAATGCGAGGAGTCGTGTCACGATGGTAGCCGTAGGCATCCACATGATCGGCGCGAAGGCAATCGATGGAGATCAAGATGACGTTGGGTCTTTTTTCGCAACAACCGACGCCGCTCAAGATCGGGTTGCCCCAGAGTGGAACGAGGGTGTCGGTCATTGCCTCTGTGGAGCCCGCGGAGCGAACCCGGGTCTGGAACTTGAGGTTGAGGCTCTGCCCCACCCACCGGCTGAGGTCGACATCTCGATCCAGCCAACGGTTCCGCTCCGGCCGGTTGACGGTCTCTGAAAAAACGACTTCGGGTTCGGAGCCGGTATCGGCGAGGATCCGGAATTGAACGGGAGACCAGTGCTCGTTGTCGAGAGTTCCGACTGCGACGGTCACCTGCATGTCGGGCTCGGCGGGAACGTTGACCGCGAAGCCGAGCTGGGAAGGCAGCGTCGTCGCGAATGCGCGTCGCGTCTCATCTCCAAGCGTTACTGAGGCCGCTGTGTTGGGGTCCGACCTCAGCTCTCCGAGTTGAGCCCGAGTGAATGTTACATCTAGGTTCGGTAGCTCGGCGGCAAAGAACCGGGGCGAGCTTGTACTGTGATCAGGATCGCACGCGCCGTGAAGAATAACTAGGATCGAGGTCCCTGCCAGCCACGGGCCAAGCCGAACGATACGCATGAGACACTTCAGCGCTGTGGCTGGGTAGGCTTGGCGTCTCGGTACTCGTAGACGCCTTTCCCAACCTTGCGGCCGAGCCGACCGGCCTTGACGTACTGAACCAAAAGAGGGGCGGGGCGATACTTCTCTCCCAGTCGTTCGTGGAGGTAGCTCAGCACGCCCAGCCGGACGTCGAGGCCGACCAGGTCCACCATCTCGAATGGGCCCATCGGATGATTGAGCCCGAGCTTGAGTGCCTTGTCGATGTCCTCCGCACTCGCCACCCCCTCCTCCAACATATAGAACGCTTCGTTGCCGATGAGTGCGTTGACCCGGCTGGTCACAAAACCCGGTGACTCACGGATGTCGACCGTTTCCTTGCCCATCTTGTGGGCGACGTCCTCGACGACCTTGAAGGCCTTCTCTCCCGTCTCGAGGCCTCGGACGATTTCCACGAGCTTCATTTTCGGTACCGGGTTGAAGAAGTGCATCCCCACGACGCGAGAGGGATCGTTGGTCGCGGCGGCGATCTCGGTAATGCTGAGGGAGGAGCTATTAGTCGCCAGGACGGTTTCGGATGCGGTGCTCTTGTCGAGTCGACCGAAGATCTTGCACTTGAGTGCGATGTCTTCCGGGACCGCCTCGATCACCAACCCCGCGCCCTCTACCGCCACGGTCAAGTCTTGCTCCAACCTGAGCCGCCCTATGACGGTCTTCTTGTCTTCGGCTTGGATCTTGCCCCGCTCTACACCGGCGTCCAAGAAGCGGTCGATGGTGCGTAGCGCCCGATCGAGGAATTCGGTCGAGATGTCATTGATGACGGTGTCGAGGCCGGCAACCGCGGAGGCGTAGGCAATGCCGCTTCCCATCGTTCCCGTACCCACAACGGTGACAATCATGCCCCTGCTCCTCTTCTATGTCAGGTATGTCAGTTCTTGCCCGGCTCCTCAGGTGGGCCCTCATTATATCTCTCCAGGCTCTCCTGCCGATCGGCGAGCTCTTGCGGTGAGCCACGAGGAAAGGCGAGGGAGATGAAGAACGCGAGGGAGGCAATCACGACGCCGATGACGAAGACTCCTTGCAACGAGTCGCTTAGCGCACCACGCAGCCACAGAGTCGCTTCCGGAGATAACGCCTGCCGGGTCGCTTCGTTGACGATGGAGTCCGGATGAGCCGCGAGGTCGACCAATGTGGGGTCGCTCGTCCCATCGAGGTTGGCGTTCATCCGATAACTCATCATCGATCCCATGATGGCCACACCGATCGCACCACCGATGGTGCGGAAGAATAGTTGGGCCGATGTGGCGATCCCGAGAAGGCCTCGTGGAACGGTGTTCTGGACGGCGAGCATCATCGTTACCATCGAGAGCCCCATGCCGACTCCAAGCACCGCCATCGACGGCAAGAGCTCCGCGTAGGCGCTGTCGGTTCCGAGCTGAGTCAGCCAAAGAAAACCGGCGGCGAAAGAACCCATGCCGGCGATGATGAGGGGCCGGTAGCCGAGTCGAAGGATGGCGGGGCCGGCAATGGTGGACATGATGACCCAGCCGAGCATGAGAGGGGACAGAGCCGAGCCGGCGCGGGTTGCCGAACCGAACATGACTCCTTGCACGAACAGAGGAATGAACGAGATGGACCCGAAGATCCCCATGCCGGCGAGAAGTCCGACCCAGGAGCTGACGCGAAATACCTTGTTCCGAAACAAGGAAATCGGCACCACCGGTTCTTTTGCTTGCCGCTCGCACCTCAAGAAGACAAAGAACAATCCGACCGAGGCCGCGAAGAGTACCAGCAGGTCGGTCTCGAAGATGGAGCCGCGCTTTCCCGCCTGTATGAGCGCCAGCAGTAGTGCAGTCACAGACGCGGAGAGCAGGCCCACTCCTCGGTAATCGATAGAATGGCTGGAACGGAGGTGAGGCGGCTCGGTCAGGTTGGTGCTGATGAGCCCCGCCGCGGCGATTCCGAACGGTATGTTCAGATAAAAAACCCAGCGCCACGACATTAGGTCGGTGATCAGTCCACCCGCCAGCGGGCCAGCGATACTCGCCACCCCCCAAACGGCGCTGAAGAGCCCTTGCATCTTCGCACGCTGTTGCAGCGAATAGATCTCGCCGATGACGGTGAATCCGATCGGGAAGACCCCTCCGCCCCCCAAGCCCTGAACTGCCCGGGCGAAGATGAGAAACGTCATCGAGCGAGCTTGCCCGCAAAGTGCGGAGCCCAAGATGAACAATCCGATACTGAAGAGATAGGTGTTTCGTCGGCCATGCACGTCCGAGAGTTTCCCCCAGATCGGCACGGTCACCGTGAAGGTGAGAAGGTAAATCGAGAAGACCCAGCTATAGATGTCCAAACCACCCAAACTCGAAACGACGGTGGGCATGGCGGTGGCGACCACGGTCTGCTCGATGGCGGCGAGAAACAGCCCCATGATG
This sequence comes from Candidatus Marinacidobacterales bacterium, assembly GCA_965219415.1. Taxonomy (GTDB): domain Bacteria; phylum Acidobacteriota; class Vicinamibacteria; order Marinacidobacterales; family DATDRI01; genus CBDCNP01. The sequence goes on along the minus strand of CBDCNP010000002.1, from coordinate 1,421,444 downwards.
ATACCGATGGTGACCGCCGTCCGCTGGCGGACCGGCAGGGGATTGCCGGCGTCGAGTCTCGACGAGACCGGGGGCTCTGGGAGCTTTTCAGTCGCCATTAGTTTCCTTGGAGGGCCGCGGTTAGGGATTTGCCATCGGAGAGACGTTTGAACCAGTTGGTCTTGGACGGTACGTTCGCCCCATCCACGTTCGGTGCGCCTAGCGACGCGCGGACGTCATCGACGTTAACCGTGCGAATCTCGGTGCTGAACCGTGTCGCCCCTGATGTATTGGGAACGCTCGCATGAAGATGCGCACCGGAAAAACACAAGAGGTCGCCGGGATCGATGACCAACCTCAGCTCCGACTTGGGGTCGATGGCCGTCCTGGCGAGGGGTAGTGGCGCGTCGCCATCTGCCTCCCAGCTTGCACTGGTGTTATCGATGGGTCTCGACCAATATTCCGGGAAGAATGCGATCGTGCGTTCATCGGTCACGGGATAGATGGGAGTCCACCAGTTGGGTTTGCTGCATGAGATTGGATGCCCAGGTGTCGCGGTGTGGTGCAATCTTCTCGAGGTGCCGCCTCTTCGGGTCGTTTCCGTTAGGGCCATCAGGGCCCTGAGGGCCCTCGGGGAGAACACGAAGATAGAGCCAGTCACGAAAGTTCCTCTCCCGGTCGACGCCGGCTTCGGCAAGGGACGCGAACAACAACTCTTTGACACCGGCATCTCCTTTCCACGTCTCTTGGAGCGAGGCCACGGTCTTGGAATAAGTCTCTGGATCCATCTCGAATTGTGCTGATTCCGGAGCCAGTTCCCTGAAAAATTCACGAGCGAGTTGCCGGGACCGTTCGCAGAGTTGTTGCAACGAACCCAGGTTCTTGAAAATCAAGAAATCGCCGCGGTAGATCAAAGTACCGCGGCGGGTGTCGTCGATGCCCTCGGAGAAGAGGTGAACGATGGGCATCCCCTACTAAACCTGTCAAATTCGAAGCACAATCTTGCCGAACTGGGCCCGGCTCTCCATGTGCCTGTGCGCGTTGGCCGCTTCCTCGAGCGGAAAGATCCGATCCACCACCGGTCTCAGCCGCCCGTCGTCGAAGAAGGGAAGTAGCTCCGCCAGCTCCGGCTTGCCGCCCATGTAAGACCCCATGATCGAGAGGTGGCGGGCGAAGATGTAACGGAGATCTATTTCTACGTTGGGGCCTGCTGTGGCACCGCAGGTCACGAGTCGCCCACCGCGCGCGAGGCTGTGCAAGCTTTTCTCGAACGTGTCCCGGCCCACGTGCTCGATGACCACATCCACTCCCTGTTTGTCGGTCAGTCGTCGAACTTCCTCTGCGAAATCCTTTTCTTGATAGTTGACGACCTCGTCGGCGCCGAGCTCGCGCGCCTTTTCGAACTTGGCGTCGGTGGACGCGGTAGCAATGACGCGTGCCCCCCAAAGCTTCGCGACCTGCACCGCGGCGATCCCCACACCGCTCCCCGCCGCCAAGACGAGAACACTCTCCCCGGGACGTAGTTGGGCACGCGCTACCAACATGTGCCAGGCCGTCAAAAAGACCAAAGGCACGGAAGCCGCCTCTTCGAAGGTGAGATTCTTCGGTTTGGGGAGAAGGTTCCCGGCCGGGATCCGGAGACGCTCCGTATAGCCTCCATCCACCTGATAGCCTAGGACGTTGTATTCTCTGCACTCGTTGTCTCGGCCTTGGAGGCACCGTAGGCAACGGTCGCGGCAGGAGAGCCCGGGATGCAACACTACTTCCCGACCAATCCACTCCTCGGAGTCACCGTCTCCCGCTTCGGCGACGATGCCGGAGACGTCCGAGCCCAAGATGTGAGGGAGCGGCACCTTCACTCGTAGCCCTCCCCGATTCCAAATATCGAGCCGGTTCAAGGCGCAGGCCTTGACGTCGACCGTGACTTCTCCGGCACCGGGTTGGGGCGGATCGATCTCGTCGAGTTGTAAGACCTCGGGACCGCCGTGTTTGTGGAAGCGTATAGCTCTTATCGTCATAACTTAGTGCGCGCGGGGCCCCACCGCCGCCTGGCTAGCTTCGGTCATAGCAACCACGTAATTTGGCGGCCGACAGGCGACTCCCACGCGTTCCCTCGGTCTTCCATAACTGCGTTGGGGCCCCACCCCCAACACTTGATGCTCCGTCGACTTCGCGACTGCGCACCGGCTCAAGGCTGAGCCCGGCCCTAAAACCACGGCCCGGTTCCCTTGGGCGCTTATTACGCTTACCCAATTCCTCCGGGCCGGGGCGGTCGTGAAGGGCTAGTCAGTGCGCGCGGAAGGCTGCGGCGCACTGGCTATGTTATCCTCGTATGCCGCCTCGATGCTAGACGCTGCGCCGAAACAAAAGTCCTGGCCCTATTGGTGGGCCGGCGCCGCTTTCTTCGTTAGCCTGTTCATCGCCAGACTGCTGGGGATCCGTTTTGCCGCCAACGGGATCGAATTCTTGTACCAATATCTCGATCCGCAGATCCTCCGTGAGGATCTCTTGCGTGGGTTGTACTACCTCCACGCGCAGCCGCCGCTCTTCAATCTTTTTCTCGGCGTCGTTATCAAGTTGTTTCCCGAAGCGACGACCGAGGCGTTCGCCGTCATCTACATGGCGATGTCGCTTGGTCTGCTCGTCACCATGGTCTGGCTGATGAGACGCTTGGGCATCTCAGACCTAGTAATCGCGGCCATGATCCCCTTGTTCGCATGGACACCGAACTTCATGGTCTATGGCCACTGGGTTTTCTACACCCTCCCGGTCTCCCTGCTCGTCCTCGGGATGGCGGCCTGGTTGATGGCGTACATCGACTCTGGGAGACGGTGGCTGGTTCATCTTTTTTCCTGGACCGCGGCCTTGCTCATGCTCACCCGCGCGCTCTACCACCCGTTGTGGTTCGTCGCGATCGTGGTCGGAGTTTCCCTTTTGCTGCAAGGCGAGAAACGGAAAGCGATCCTAGTTTCGGCGATCGCTCCGCTGTTGGTTGTGAATCTTGTGTACCTCAAGAACTACATTCAAGTCGAGAGCTATAGCGGTAGCTCCTGGTTGGGGATGAACTTGGCGAAGCGGTGGCCGCTCTCGCAGGCGGAGATGGCCACACTAAGAGGGCAGGGGAACCTTCCACCGGTTTGGCACCGGCGTCCGTTCCGAGAGCCGGACGAGCTTCGACACCTTGGCTATTTCGCACCCGAAAACGCGGTCCACCCTTCGCTCGATGAGCCTTACAAAACGAACGGCCAACCCAACTTCAATCATCGTGACTACGCCGCAATTTCCCGAGAGATGCAGCGCGCTGACGTTTTTCTCATTCTTCATTATCCCGGACGCTATTTGCAGCGCTGCGTCACAGCGTTCCTTCTTTATATCCAGCCCGGGCCGAACGCCGTGGATTTCCTGGTCGACTACGATTTCTCCCGGGTTCATCTTCTGCGAGATGTTCTGACGCGGACGGTATTCCTAGGTGGGCCGATCCAGAGGCCCATCCGAATGCTCGACCCTCCACTCAATCTTTGGGTGATCGTGTTTCCGGCGCTGGTCGGATTCGGGCTCTATCGTGTCTTCAGGGGCGAAATGTCGCAACGCCCAGTTTTTGCTTACGCCGTGACGACGATCTTGTGGGTCACTTTGACTTCTAGTCTCATCGAGATCGGAGAGAACGATCGAATGCGTTGGGAAGTGGAGCCGCTTCTCGCGCTGCTGGTTGGGAGTGCGGTGATGTCCGCCTATTCGCGACTCACTTCTTCCGGGGCGGCTGGAAAGGCCTGAGCTCCACGCGGCTGGGAAGGGATCGTTTCTCGTGAGCGAGGAGATCCATGACGACCTGGGCTACGTCTTCGGAGCTGAGCTTCCAGCTGTCTTGCTCGGAGGGCTCTCGCCCCGCGAACTCAGTGGCGACGCTCCCCGGCATGATGTAGCTTACTTTGATGTTCTCGTATCGTAGGTCGAGCATCAAGGCTTTGCTGAAGCCCTCGAGCCCGAACTTAGAAGCGTTAGTAGGCGGCGCCATTGTTGAAAGCGTTCTTGCCGGCGAGACTACTAATATTGAGGATGTATCCGCCGCTCCGCTTGCGCAGATGGGGAATGGCAGCGTGACAGCAATAGAAGACCCCGGTCAGATTGGTATCGATGACCTGATCCCATTGAGCTGCCGGCAGGTCGGCCACATGCGCAAAGATACCGACGCCGGCGTTATTGACCAGGATGTCCAGCCCCCCCCAACTCTCGACGGCAAAACGCATCAGCGACTCCGCTTCCGGATAATTCCGCACGTCGCACGCCTGGCCCCGAGCTTCGAGATCGGCACGTGTCATTTCTCCGACCGCTCTCTCGACGTCAGCGGCGTTCCGGGCCGAGACAACGACCCGGGCACCTTCTCCCGGGCCAGAGTTTCGGCGATCGCTCTTCCAATGCCGCGGCTCGAGCCGGTGACGACGGCAATCTTGTCTTTGACGGAGCTCATATCTAAAGTTTCTTAACCAAAAGAAGAAGCGTTTTCAACTACAATAAAGAATCAACATGAGGGCTACCAACCGACTGGCGCTCAAGGAATGGTCGATCGTGAGCCGCTATCTCTACGAAGGTAGCGGAATCATCACCTTCCTCGAGGAGTACATCCCCGCCGACCGGGAGCTTTTTCTCTTCCCCGCCTACGAGGGGCAAAGGGAGGACGCCCTGAAACCCGGGGCTGGAATGAGCTACCGGCACGAGCTTCCGGGCGTTCTTGGCGGGCCACGTCTACATAAGAACTTACGCGGAGGTTATGGACTCCTTCGAGATCTATTCCATGGCTGATGCCAAGGCGATTACACGGGAGCATGCCTTCACCGAGCCCGAGATGGCACAGAGGCTCGAGGCTGCCCCGAATGGGTTGGTGGCGATTGCCTTACGCGCCTATCGCCTTGCTCGTCCGCGCCACATTTCGGAGCGGGAGAAGTTCGAAGGCGGCGGCCGCTTTCTATCATTGCCGGTAGAGATCGCGAGCGAAGGGGCGGTCCCAGCACTTTCCGACGAAGACTTCGAACGAAGGCTCGACGCGGTGCGTCGGGCCCTGTCTGCCAACCAAGAGAACTAGGCGCGCTACATCCCGTAGTCGGCGGCAGCCGAGGGGGCGGGATGTTTCACGCGCAATCCACCCGCTCGTTCGCTTCCGAGCACGTTCAGGTAACGCTTGCGGTCTTTGACCGACAGCACCCACTTGTCGAGCCGAGAAAGGAATCCCTCTCTTGTCCTGCTCTCTTCGTGGTACTCGGTGTAGTAGGCGTGGTCTCGGCTGTAATATCCTTGGCAAGGAGAGGGATGTGACCCCATAGGGTCGTGGACGATCGCGGCAACCAGAAATCCGGGGATGACGGTTCGGTTGGGGTCACTGGCGATAACATCCGAAGAGACGATTTCCTCGGTGACCACAACGACCGCCTTTGCCGCGCGTGCGGCATCCGGAACGACGCCGAGGTTGCCCCAGAGATGCGCGTTGCCGTCCCGGTCCGCCCGCTGCACAGGAAGAATCGCGACGTCGAGCGCCAGCGCTTGGACTGCCACCATGCGGTCTCCGCTGAAGGGGCAAACGATGGGCTCCAAGCCGGCGTTCGCTTTCATGATGTCCGTACCCAATGTCGAATAGGTTGGCAGGAACGGCGCGCCGAGCGCCGCGGCGTGTAAGGAGAGCCAGTGTGAAATTCGAGTGGTCCACCATTTCGATGGGAGCAGGTACCGATTCTTCCGCGGCGCGACGAAGGTTATACCCGGAGCCAGAAGAAACGTTGCCGATCCAGGCAGCGATTAACCTTCGCGCAACACTAGCGCCGACCAGCTGGTCGAAGAGCACGTCCGAAATCGGCGCCACCAAGGTGAGCTCACGACGCTTCTGCCGGATGATCTCGTGACCCGCTGAGAAGGGAATTTGCGCTTCGAGAGCTGCACCCATGAGCACGGTGGAGCCATTCGGGACCCAGCGTTCCACCGCCTCGCGCATCGTGACCAGCTTGGATTCGTTGAATTCGTTTACCGGCACCGGGCTCACGCCTTTTTCTTCCGTAACCAAAAGTCGTCGGGGTCGAGCCTTCTCAGTACCGCAAGCTCGTCCGCGCTCGGGAGCAGCGTCTCGTGGAGGTTCGCCGCGAGTCGAAGCGGCCAACCAGTCAACGAAGCGATCTCGTCGGTTGAGCACCCGGGATGATAGGACTGTAGCTCCGCCTCCTTGCTTTCTGGGTGGAATCTCAAGACCGCGCGGTCGGTGATGATCGCCGCCGGCCCTCCCCGGGGGAGACCGACGTTTTCCCTCCACCGTCCACCCGTGCCGTAACCCGGCGACGTAAGGTGGTCCACCCGCTCGGGGAATCGTCGTCGCTGGTGAGCCACGAGTACGACCAGTCGCTCGGCTAGCGCCGCGATATCCGAGGCGCCACCGCTTCCCGGTAGGCGCGTCCACTTGCCGCCGGCGTCGAGCGCCCGAGTGGAGTTGAGATTCCCGAAGCGGTCGACCTGGGCGGCGCCCACGAACCCCACTCCAACTCGACCCGACTGGAGTAGACCCATGACCTCTAGCAGGTCCGTCGCCCGGGTTGCTCCCAAAACGTTGGCGGGGTCGCTCATGGTATAGAGCATCTCGGCGCCGGCCCTCGCCCGGATGAGCCCGTTCTCGTAGAGCCCCACCGCTCTGGGCGCGTGAGTGGCTTGAGCCAGCAGGCAAGACAGCAGGGGCAGCCGCATGCCCACGAAGACGAGCTCTTCATCGCGTATCTCACGGGCGGCGACCGTAACCATTAGCTCCATCGGGCTGGGAGTCATTTCCCGCGATGCTAGATCCGTTTTCGCCAGGATCCAAGCCACGCAAAGCGCACTATCCAAATCGTCGAAGTACTTTCGGTTGGAAAGGGGGTAGAATAGAGTGGTACGAAAAAGTGGAGGAGATGGGCGGATGGGCAGTGACTCTCTCACGATTACGGATAATCGGACCGGCAAGACCTACGAGGTTCCCATCGAGAACGACACGATACGGGCCATAGACCTACGAAATATCAAGGTCGCGGACGGCGACTTTGGAATGATGAGCTATGACCCGGCATTCCTGAACACCGCGTCTTGCAAGAGCCGCATCACCTTCATCGACGGCGACAAGGGCATTCTCCGTTACCGCGGATATCCCATCGAGCAGCTTGCGCAAAAATCGAACTACATGGAAGTCGCCTATCTCATCATCAACGGCGAGCTTCCCACCAAACAGCAGTACAAGGAGTGGGTCTTCAACATCACGCACCACACCATCATTCATGAAAACATGAAGAAGGTGCTGGACGGGTTCCATCATGATGCCCACCCGATGGGGATGCTGGTGAGCACGGTGGCGGCGCTGTCAACCTTCTATCCTAACGCCCGCCGGGTTCTAGACGCCGATAACCGCCGCAAGCAAACCTACCGCCTTATCGCCAAGACACCGACGCTCGCAGCTTACGCCTACCGGCACAGCGTGGGCATGCCCTACACGCCGCCCGACAACGAGCTTTCGTATTCTGGAAACCTATTGAACATGATGTTCCGCATGACTGAGCCGAAGTACAAGCCGAACCCAGTTTTGGAAAGGGCGTTGGACCTGTTGTTTATCCTCCATGTAGACCATGAACAAAACTGCAGCACTAGCGCCATGCGAAACGTAGGAAGCTCGCAGGTCGATGCGTATTCAGCCACTGCAGCTGCCGCCGCGGCCCTTTACGGTCCGCTTCATGGCGGGGCCAACGAGGCGGTGCTACGCATGCTGGGCGAAATTGGGAGCGTCGAGAAAATCCCGGCCTACGTCAAGAAAGTTAAGGATGGTGACGTCCGTTTGACGGGTTTCGGCCATCGGGTCTATAAGAGCTACGATCCGCGAGCCAAAATCATTAAAGATGTTGCCCATCAAGTCCTCGAGGTGACCGGGCGCAATCCACAACTCGACATTGCCATGGAGCTCGAGCGGATCGCTCTCCAGGACGACTACTTCGTCAAGCGACGCCTGTACCCGAATGTCGACTTCTACTCGGGAATCATCTATCAGGCGATGGGTTTTCCGCTGGACATGTTCCCGGTGCTCTTCGCGATTCCTCGCACCTCCGGCTGGCTTGCACAGTGGGAGGAGATGCTTACCGATCCCGAGCAGAGGATCGCGCGGCCGCGCCAGATCTACCTTGGTCCCAAGGAGCGAAGCTTCGTCCCCATAGAAAAACGGGGATAAGTCCGACACCACGAGCCGAAGCACTTACACTCACACGGACGAGAGGTTGGATATGAAGCGACTGCTGCTCTCCCTGTTGATTCCGATGCTATACGTCTCCTGCAACACCGCCACCAGTGTAGAAGAGCTTGCCGCGATCCAAGGCGAGTGGCAGCTTCAGAGGTTTCAAATCGGCGACGGCGGCGTGGTCAACGTCCCCATTCCCGCGAGATACACGGCACGGTTCGAGCCCGACGGCGCGGTGAATTTCCAAGTCGACCGCAACCGTTGCTCGGGGAGTTACACGACCGAAGGAAACGCCATCACGATTGGCCCGCTCTTGGCCTGCACTCTTGCCGCGTGTCCACCGGGGTCGTTGTCCAACCAGTACTTGCAGGGTCTTGTGAACGCTCAGACCTGGCAGCGATCCGGTGCATCGCTAGTGCTGATCGCACCGGGCGTGGAGCTCGTTTTCCTGGTAGCAGATTAACCGACAGGAGTTCCGCAAGAAGCGCAGAACTTCGCGCCCGCGTTGAGAGCGGCCTTGCACTTGCTGCAACTGGTGCCTTGGGCCGTCCCGCAGCTGGAGCAGAACTTGGCGTCTGCGGCGACCGGGCTGTCGCACTTACCGCAGGTTTGACCCTGTGGGGCGCCGCAGTGACTGCAAAAACCCGATCCTGCGGCGATCGCCTTCGAGCACTTGACGCAAGTCGACGTCGCAGTCGGTGTGGCCGAGGTTTGCGCTCCGCCCATCGCGCCCATCATCGATTGCCCCATGGCGACCCCGGCGCCGATCCCGACGCCCGCTCCGGCAGCGCCTCCGGGGTTATCGGCCGCCGACTCGATCGCTTTGGCCGTTTGAAACCGAGTGAAGCGGCTCATGTCTCCGACGACGCCCATGCTGGCGCGCTTATCGAGCATCTCCTCGACTTCGGCGGGGAAAGAAATGTTTTCCACGTAGAACTTGGCGAGCTCCAGCCCGTGGCTCCTGAACTCGTGTTTCAGCTTGGCCTTGGCCTCGCTCGAGAGTTCGTCATACTTCGAAGCCAGGTCGAACGCAGGGATCTTGGACTCCGCCAAAAGGTCGCTGAACCCGGAGATCGTCAATCGTTTCAGCTGACCGTTGATCTCCTCGGTCGTGAAGTGCCCGTCGGTTCCCACGATTTCCCTCATGAACAGCGCGGGATCGTTCACCTTGAAGGAAAAGATCCCGAAGGCGCGCAACCGAATGGCACCGAGCTCGGGGTCACGAAGCATGACCGGATTCGAAGTACCCCACTTTTGATCAGTGAATTGTCGTGTCGACACGAAGTAGACTTCGGCTTTGAACGGGGAATTGAAGCCGTGCTTCCACGCCATGAGCTTGGTGAGAATGGGCAAGTTGCGAGTGGATAGTTTGTGACGCCCCGGCGCGAAGATGTCGGCGGTCTTTCCCTCGTTGACGAAGATCGCGGATTGTCCTTCCCGCACCGTGAGCTGGGCCCCGATCTTGATCTCCTGACCTTGGACCGGGAAACGGTGGACCATCGTGTCGCTCGAATCGTCGAGCCATTCGATGACCTCGATGAATTGCGACTTCATGAAGTCCTTGAGAGCCACGGGGACCTCCTTTCGGGGCTATGTGTGTGAAGCGGAATTAATAAGAGGATATCACATCGAGCCTGCGCGTTGCGAACATGGCCTCGTTAACGAGGGTCTCTTCTTCCTTTGATTCCTCTCCCTTCCTCGAGCGTGCAGATCTGTTTGCGAAGCTCCATCTCCGGTGGGAGATAGCCCGCATCCTTGAGCAGCTTGTAGCCCAGACGAAGCTCTCCGGGAATATAGGGGTTGGTCTCGAATACCAGCTGGGCCCCTTTGAGAGGCGAGTCGTCGAAATCACCCAAGGCGGGTTGGGTCGGTCGCAACGACGAGCAAATCGGAAAGCAGCGCATAAGCCGTTTGTTCGACGCCGGGTTCCTTCTCCACCAAGATCAACTCCTTCATGGTGTCCGTCTCGAGTGCGAGTATGTTGGTGGTTCCGAACGCGGTGGACATCGGATCGCTCTGCTCGAGCAGCTCCGGCGCGACTCTGGCCGTCACCTTCCGACCCTTGCGGCGACTCCGTCCGATAAGCCGAAGTGCCTTCCCCTGGCGGAGGGCTCGCTGAACGTCCAGGGGTCGAACCGCATCGATGCCCATCCGACTCACCTCCACCGGTCTGATGTTGGCCCCTAATAGAACGTTGGCCAGGACCGCCGTTTTGGTCGCGGTATCCCATCCTTCGATGTCGTGGCTGGTATCAGCCTCCGCTACCCCCATCGCGCGCGCTTTTTCGAGCGCAGTGTCTCGGCTATTGCCTTTTTCCATCTCGGATAGAATGAGGTTGCAGGTACTGTTGAGAATTCCGCGAAACCCAAGAATCCGTGTGCCGGGGAGAGTCTTCTCTACGAGGTTGAAGACGGGAGCCCCGTCGAGCACGGTTCCCTCGAAACGAAAGGCGAGCTTCTTTTCTCGAGCCAGCTTCCCGAGCTCTCGGTAGGCTAGAGCGACCGGTCCCTTGTTTGCCGTGACGACGTGCATGCCCTTCCGCAAGGCGGTCCGGACATGATCGGTGGCGGGCAGACCGCTCCATGGATTGAGGGTCGTGATTTCGAAGAGGAACTGCGATGGTCGTCGGCGTATGAAGTCCATCGCGCCACGAACTGGAATTCCGACGTGGAGATCTTCGATGGATTTGCCGGATTCCACGCGTCGTAGAGCCTTGCGACAGTCGAGGCCCTTCGGATCGATCGCCGATCCGTGAGACCGAGTGGCAATGCCGGTTACCCGGAAGGTGAGAGCGTATGTGGAGAGGAGTTCCTTCCGTTTTTGGAGGAGGAGCCGAACGAACGCCCGACCCGCGTTACCAAAACCAACCAGCGCAAGCGTGACTTCCATACGGGCAAGTTAGCAGTAATCAGTTGCGATTACTGATCACTGATGGGTGTTTACTGATGACTGATCACGAGTGAACTTCCGAGCGCAACGTCCGCAAGAGCTCTGAGAAAAGCTGGAGCCCCTTCTCCAGTATCTCGGCGTCATAGCCGAAACCCACGCGGATATAGCGATCCATCTTGAACTGATCGCCGGGTACGAGAAGAACGCTTTTCTCATCACGTGCACGGGTGATGAGCTCCCCCGAACCAATGTCCAAGTCGTACCGCAAATACGCGATGGCAGCGGCTTGTGGGGGCACCATCGTGAACACCCCGTTCTGCTCGGAAACCCACTTCTCCAGAACGGGGAACTGCTTTTTCATGATGGATCTTGTCCGCTCCAGGATTTGGTGGCGGCGAGTCGGCTCCAAGGCGACCCGCGCGAGCGTTTCGGAGAGTGCTCCCGGGCCGATGGAGGTGTAGTCTTTGTAAGACCAAAGCTCCCCCACCTTATCCTGCGGTCCGGCCACCCATCCGATGCGAAGCCCGGGCAAGCCATAGGCTTTCGACAGACCGCAGGTAACCAACAGTCGGTCGTACCAGCCCCAGAGCGTGGGTGAGGGTTCTTCACCATGATCCGCGCCTTGGTAGACCTCGTCGGAGAGTATCCAGGCGCCGACCTTCCCGCCGATCTTGCAGATTTCCCTCATATCGCCTTCGCTGAGCACTGCACCGGTGGGGTTGTTTGGGTTGCAGATGGCGATGAGCTTGGTTTTATCGGTGACGACACGCGCCAGCTCATCCAGATCAGGCGCCCACTTCGTCTCTTCCCGAAGCCACAAAGGCTCGACGGTGGCTCCCAACGAGCGAGCCAGCCCCCAGATCTGCATGTAGTTGGGGAGCATGACCACCACATGGTCACCCGGCTCGACCAAGTTCAAGACGCTCACGAAGTTGGCCTCCGCCGTCCCGTTGGTTACCACGATGTTGTCGGTGTCGGAGCCAGGGTAGAGATCGCTGATCAGCTCCCGAAGCTCGATCGACCCGTTGGTCTGCGGATAGCCCAACGCCCTGTCTTTCAAGGTCATGGGATCGACGAGCTCGCCCAAGTGGATCGGTTTCACACCGCTTTCGGAAAGGTTGTAGCGCACCCGGTTCTCCCAGGTGGACTGCATCCTTTCCATCTCGAAGGTTTCGAATCGCATGGGTTTACCTCTGTTAGGCGCGGCATTATACCAGCGCTAAGGTCGGCTTGGGGGGAAAACGGAAGGAGGGAAGCTGCCGCAGGAACGCGGCGTTTACTGTGGCTGTTGCTCCATCAAGATTTTGATGGCTTCGTCGAGTCGTCGCTGGGTTACCTCGTCCACGGTTCGAAAAACCAATCCGTAGTGGTCGGTTTGATCCTGTGGGGAAACCGCATGCCAACGAATCGCGGCGTCCAAGGTGATGGATTCGCCGCTCCCCTCGAAGTTCAAGATGAGCTTGACCTTACTGATACCAAAATCGGTCTTGGATTCGAGCAGAGCACCTTGGGGGGAGATGTTGTGGACCCGGCCGTCCTCCCGACCCTTTTCCCACTCGACGGTACACTTCAGCGAGCCTTCCGGGACGAGCCGTGCCTGCGACCGCTTTTCCATAACCCTTCCTAATATGCTATCTGGAGACAGCGTGTTTGTACAGCCATAATCTGAAGCGCCGACGCCCATTTGCGGCTAGGCCAAGGACGCGCGACACTAGTGCAGTCACAATCAAGTCCTGAACCAGTTGGAACGGCACTAGATGACCAGCCATCGGCCAAGTTCCGGGAGGGTTTCATGAAGAATTGGGTCCTGCTCGTTCTTGTTGTCGAGCTTGCCGCCTGCAGCCACTCTCCATCCGATCTCGAGATGGGTGTCCATCGGCGGGTAGAGGACATGATGAAGGAGGAAGGCGGTAGCGTGGTTTTTTCCGACCTCCACAACAGCAAAGAGCTTTCCGCGGAGGAGCGGGACTACTTAGATCGTCTCTATGAAGTCTTCTTTGCGCTGCCCGCGTACTTTCAAAGCGAATCGCGAGCCGCTGGAAAAACGCTGCAGGTCACCGACATCGCGCGCGACTACCGGATTCATCCATCGGCGGTGCGACTTCTCTTGACCGTCATGACCTCGGACTCACGGATGCCGACCCTCATCACGCTCGACGAAGCATCCGGTGAGATCGCGTCAACGGATATGAAAGAAATCGACAAGTTCGTCGAAACGAGAGGCTCCGAGGTCAAGATCAGTGGCTGGATTGGGAAACCGGTGCCCGCCTTCGAAGTGACCACCTTGGAAGGGGAGAGCATCACCGAGAAAGACCTGGTGGGGAAGAACACTTTGATCTTCTTCTGGCTGACGCGCTGCCCAGTTTGTCAAAGGATCACGCCGAACATGGTCGAGCTTTACGAGAGATATGCTCGGAGCGACTTCGAGATCCTGGGTTTGAACGTCGATGTGGCGCTGGGCCTCGAGGTGTCTGACCAGGATCGGGCGGAGTTCATCGCCGAGCGAGGGATCGAGTACCCGGTGGCTATTCTGGACCCGAAAACGCGTGCCGCCTTCGGAAACGTCAACATCTTCCCGGCGATGTTCTGGGTGAAATCGGACGGAACGATAGGAGAATTACTTCTCAACTATCAAGATCTCGACACCCTCGTGCGCCTCGTCGAAGGAGAGGGGAAGTCGAAAGCGGCACGAAGAGGAGTTAGAATACCGAGTGATGGGCAAGATAGAGAGGCGCAAACCGACTCGTAGCGTTCGCATCGGTTCGATCAGCATCGGTGGTGGCGAGCCGATCGCCGTCCAAAGCATGTGCGCCACCAAGACCCAGGATGTCGAGGCGACCACCGCCCAGGCAGAGGCCTTGCGGAAAGCCGGTGCTGCGGTCGTTCGAGTCGCGGTGGACAGCTCCAAGGACGCCGACGCTCTCAAGGTCATCCGAGAAAGGACCGAGGCCAATCTCTCTGTCGACCTTCAAGAGAGCTATCGTTTGGCGGAGGAGGTGGCCCCCTTCGTCGACAAGATCCGCTACAACCCGGGTCATCTCTACCACCACGAGAAATCGAGGCCGGTCCGAGACAAAGTCCACTACCTCGCGGAAGTTGCGGCGGAGAACGATTGCGCGATGCGGGTCGGCGTCAATTGTGGCTCGGTCGATCCCGCGATCGCCGAGAAGTTCGGCGAGGATTCGGTCGGCGCGATGGTGGCCTCGGCCATCGAGCACGTGGACCTGCTGGAGGAGCTCGGGTTCACGCGTTACTGCGTGTCCCTAAAGGACTCGGATCCGGCCAAAGTCGTCGACGCCAACACGCGGTTTGCCGAGGAGCGTCCCGAGATACCGCTTCACCTCGGGGTAACCGAGGCGGGGCTACCGCCGGACGGAATCATCAAGACCCGCATTGCCTTCGAAAAGCTTCTGAGTCGTGGCATCGGAGACACCATTCGCGTCTCCTTGACGCTTCCCAACCCGCGAAAGCCCGAGGAGGTCGAAGTCGGGCATCAAATCTTGGAGGACATCGAGGCGGGTCGCTTTCGATCGGTGCCGGACTTCGGCAACGATCGCCTCAATATCATCTCTTGCCCGTCTTGCTCACGCGTAGAGAATGAGCAATTCGTCGAGCTTGCGGAAAAAGTCCGGGACCTCACCGTTTATGCCCAAGAGCATGCGCTCACCATCGCGGTGATGGGTTGCCGGGTGAACGGACCGGGCGAGACCGACGACGCCGATCTGGGGCTGTGGTGCGGTCCGCGACTCGTTAACCTGAAGCGTCGCACCGAGCTAGTTGGCGCTTTTTCCTACGATGAGATCCTTCCTCGTCTTCGTGCAGAGCTCGATCAGCTCATCGAGAAACGGACTTCCTCCCGCCTCGAAGTCTAGTCGGTGCCTTCTTCCTTAGGAGCGGGCTTGTCGTTCCAGATGTCCCAGTGGAGCTTCCAGGTGCCATCCTCTTTCTTCCAAACAACGATGTATTTGAGGGACTGAGTCATTGCCTCTCCGCCCTCGGGCTCCAGGTTCAGAGTCGCCTCTCCGATCTCGAACGCCGTATCGCCGGAAACTTCGAGCTCTACCGTCGAGAGGTCCACGGTCTTGAGTCCCATTCCGCTTAACACGGAGCCCCATAGCTCCTCGGCGCCCGCTTTGCCGCGAACGATCTCACCGCCGGGAGGAAGCAAAGCAGCGTTCGAGGTGTAGAGAGCCCCGAGCGCCGCGGCATCCTGGTTCTGGACAGCCTCTTCGAACTTCGCGTTACGTTGCTCGACTGCCGCCCGCACTTGAGCCGGGTCGACTTCAGGTGGCGCACTTTCCTGCTGACTCGGAGGGGGTGCACATGCAAAGACGGAAAAGGCGAGCAAAGAAAGGAAAACAAGCTTGCTTAACTTCATGACTACCTCCTTCAAACTTTTGCCTAGAGAGTCAGGTTTCCAGCTGAGTCCTGATGGGTGTCTTCTTGCCCCACTTGTCGACGGCGACGAAGACGAACGTGGTGTGGACGATCTCCCGAGAGGCCCCGCTTGCTGGATCCTCGGCGAGTACGCACATTTCGACCGAGATAGAAGTCCTGCCGGTTTTGGATACTCGTCCATAGATGCCTAGCACGTCGCCCAATCGACCCGGCGCCAGGAAGTCCATCGCCTCGATGTGTCGAGTCACCATACCGGAGGCGTGCGCCTTTATCATCGCGTAGCTTGCTCCGGCGTCGTCCAGCCAGGCGAGCATCGTGCCCCCGAAGAGGCGATCCGCCCCTCCGAGGTTCTTGACCGCCACGATGTGGTGGGCGATCAAATCGAAACCGTCTGGGCCCTTCATGGAAGAGTTTCGTGAAGGTTATTGGTTTCACCGCGGTGATGCAAGCGTCGCTTTTCTTCGCATGGGCTTGATCCAGTTTCGTGGACACTTTCTGAAAGGCGGATACGATGTCCACAATGGCAAAGACAACGCAGCCCCGGCGACCCCGCCGGGAGTTTGATGACGAGTTTAAGGCAGGCGCGGTCCGGCTGGTGCTTGATGAGGGCCAGAGCGTGGGTCGGGTGGCCCGGGAGCTTGACCTCACCGAATCGGCGTTTCGCAACTGGGTCCGTCAGGCCCGGGCCGATCGGACGAAGGGCCGGACGGGCTTGACGGGCGTGGAACGCGAGGAGCTTCGGCGGCTCCGCAAAGAGAATCGGCGGTTGCGGGTGGAGCGCGACGTTTTAAAAAAAGCCGCGGCCTTCTTCGCGAAGGAGAGCGAGTAAGATTCGCGTTCATCCAGGCGGAGAAGGCCACCGTACCGGTCGTTCACCTGTGTCAGATTCTCAACGTCTCTCGGAGTGGCTTTTATGCCTGGGTACGTCGGCCGCCGTCGGCCCACGCGCGCCGGGACCGCCAGTTGCGCGTGTTGATTCGTGCCTCCCATGAGGCGAGTCGCCGCACCTATGGGAGTCCGCGGATTTATCACGACCTGCACGAGCAGGGGTATCGAGTGAGTCGGAAGCGGGTGATTCGGTTGAAACAGGCAGAAGGCCTCATTGCTCGAGTACGCAAACGCTTCAAGCGCACGACGGTAAGCGGTCATGGCCAGCCCGTCGCGGCCAATGTGCTCGGGCAAGACTTCGTCGCCGATGCGCCGAACCAACGGTGGGTCGGGGACACGACCGAGTTCGTGATCGGCAGCGGCGGGAAGCTTTATCTCGCGGCGCTCCTCGACCTCTACTCGCGATTCCTCGTTGGGTGGGCCGTAAGTGCTATTAACGACCGTCACCTGGTTATCAAGGCGTTGCGGATGGCACTGAAACGTCGCCAACCGGCCGCGGGGCTCTTGCATCACTCCGATCAGGGCAGTCCGTATGCCAGCAAAGACTACCAACGTCTCCTTGAGACGCATGGCATGACCGGGAGCATGAGCCGACGGGGCAACTGCTACGACAACGCCGTCATCGAGAGCTGGTTCTCCACGGTCAAGCACGAGCTTGGGGAGCATTTCCTCAGTTGCGGCGAGGCCAAGATGGCCCTCTTCGACTTCATCGAGGTATTCTACAACCAGAGACGACGACACTCGACCCTCGGCCAGGTCAGTCCGGCCGAGTTTGAACGACGGATGAGGACTTCGCCAGCTTAACTAAACCGTCTACGAAACCGGATCAAGCCCACGCAGAGAATCGGCCTGTTATAGAATGTAAAGAGCCATGCAGATCGATCTGAACTGCGATATTGGCGAGAGCTTTGGCATCTACCAGATGGGAGCCGATGAGGCCCTCATGCCACTCATCAGCTCGGCCAACGTTGCCTGCGGCTTTCACGCCGGCGACCCCGAGACTCTGGACCGAACCATCGCCCTCGCTTCCAAGAGTGGGGTCTCGGTGGGGGCGCACCCGGGATATCTCGATCTGCGGGGGTTCGGACGTCGGCCCATCCAGGCTAGCCCGAAGGAAGTCGAAGCCGACGTTCTTTACCAGGTCGGGGCGGTGGCCGGCTTCGCGCGTTCTCACGGTGTCCAGCTCGTCCACGTCAAGCCTCACGGCGCGCTTTACAATCAAGCCGTCAACGACAGCGAGCTTTCCCGAGCAATCGCTCGCGGCGTCGCCCGCTTCAGCCGGGAGCTTATCTTCGTCGGGCTCGCGACGTCGGCAACGATGCGCGAGGCGGCGGAAGGGGAGGGGCTGCGCTATGCCGGCGAGGCATTCGCCGATCGCGTTTACAACGCAGACGGTACGCTACAATCGCGACGCATCGAAGGATCGGTCATCACCGACCCCACCAAGGCTGCCGCCCAGGCGCTCGCCGTCGCCCGCGACCGAAAGGTCACGTCGCACGACGGTGGTGAAGTGACTCTTGAAGCAGAGACTCTGTGTGTCCACGGAGACAATCCCAGTGCTGTTCAGAACGTACAAGCCATTCGCCAAGCTCTCGCAGACGCGGGAGTCGAAGTGCGTTCCCTGGCGAGCCGCTAAAGAGGTACCGCGCGAGGCTCGTCTCAGACCGAGATGACTTTTCCCCGAATTCTGAACGCAGGTGAAGCAGCGATATCGGTGGAGTTCGGCGAAGCGATCGATCTCGAGCTGAATGCGAAGGTAAGAGCCCTCGACGAAGCACTCCTCG
Organism: Candidatus Marinacidobacterales bacterium; assembly: GCA_965219415.1. Taxonomy (GTDB): domain Bacteria; phylum Acidobacteriota; class Vicinamibacteria; order Marinacidobacterales; family DATDRI01; genus CBDCNP01. Next base: position 1,403,285 of record CBDCNP010000002.1, on the reverse strand, counting down.
AAAAGCCTTTTCCAGGATTCGTGGAGGCGGTGCCGACTTATCGTTCCCTGCTCGTCCATTTCGATCCGTTGCGGGCGGAGTTCGACGAGGTCGCTGCCTATCTCACGCGGCTCGCCGGCAAGCCCGCCCGGGCCGAACCAAGCCGTGCACCGATCAAAGAAGTTCCCACCGTCTACGATGGTGAAGACCTGGATGCGGTTGCACATGACACAGGACTGAGCCGCTCTGAAGTCGTTGCTCTTCACACCGGAACGGAGTACCGAGTCTACATGCTCGGGTTTTCGCCGGGTTTCGCCTACATGGGCCTGCTCCCGGAAGCGATCGCGCGACCACGCAAGGCGACACCACGCATTCGTGTGCCGGCCGGCTCCGTTGCCATCGCCGGCAGGCAGACGGGTGTCTATCCCTCCGCGACTCCGGGAGGTTGGAATCTCATCGGGCGTGCCTCGCTCCCCTTGTTCGATCCGGAGCCCAGTCCTCCGACTTTTTTCGTTTCCGGCGATCGAGTGCGGTTCGTATCCGTTCCTGAATTGCCTGACAGTTCTGACAAGTTGCAGGAGGCTTCGACGAAAAATCTAGATCGGGGCGAGCCTACCATCGAAGTGTTGGATGGAGGACTGCTCACCACGGTTCAGGACCTGGGACGCGTCGGCTACCAAAGGTACGGAGTACCCGTAGCCGGGGCCGCGGACGCCGCATCGCTGCGGGCCGCCAACTTCTTGGTAGGGAATGAGCCGGTCGCCGCGGCTCTCGAGTGCACGGCCATGGGACCCTCTTTGCGATTCTTGCGAACGACCCTCGTCGCAATCTGTGGTGCGAATCTCGGTCCGGTTCTAGAGCGCGGTGACCTCGGGCCCTGGGAAGTTCCGCCCAACCTATCGTTCCTGGCTCGTGCGGGAAACGTTTTGCGATTTAGTGGCCGGCAAGCCGGGTACCGCTGCTACTTGTCAGTAGCGGGGGGATGGGGAGTACCCCTAGTGCTCGATTCGCGGTCGACCTATCTGACGTCGGCCCTGGGAGGTCTTCGGGGTCGTGCGCTCGAGCGCGGCGACATTCTTACGGCGCTTTCTTCTGAGAGCCACGCGAGTCCTGGTCGCCGCTGGGGCGGTGACACAACGACCGCTAGCTCCGAGACGGTGATGCGTGTGGTTTTCGGATTGCAGGAGGATTACTTCTCCAAGAAGGCGAAAGAAACGTTGACCTCGTCGGAATACACCATCGCCGCGTCTTCGGATCGAATGGGTTGTCGTTTGGAGGGTCCGAGCATTCGCCACAAGAAGGCGCGCGAGATCGTGACCGACGGGATGGTGCTGGGGGCGATGCAGATCCCGGCGGATGGAAAACCGATCGTCATGCTCGCCGACCGTGCCACTGCGGGGGGCTATCCCAAGATCGGGACCGTCATCGGCGCCGATATACCCCGCCTCGCACAGCTCATGCCTGGTGAACGATTGCGGTTCGAGGCGGTCGACCTCGCGCAGGCAGTGGAGGCCCTGCGAGCGGAGCGAGCCTGGGCGGAGTCGGCCGACGAAACGTGCGGCGAGCGAGGAGCGAGGAGCGAGGAGCGAGGCGCCAGGCGCGCCAACGAGGAGTGAGCGCGCATTGAGGCCTATAATATCGACGATGCATCGGTTCTGGCCATGGCTTTGTTTGTCGACGGCTCTGGCGTGCGGAGCCGGCGGATCGCCGCCCGATCGAGTCGAGCTGACAATCTCGACGGCCGCCAGCCTGCGGGAAGTGATCACCGAAGTCTCTAGCGTTTTCGAGCGAGAGCACCTCGACATTACATTGCAGCTCAATTTTGCGGGCTCGGGAGCTTTGCGCCAACAGATCGAGATGGGTGCACCGGTCCAGGTTTTCATCTCCGCGTCTACCGAGCACATCGATCGGATCGCCGATGCTGGGCTGGTGGACAAAGACAAGCGCCGGATCTTTGCACGGAACAGCCTCGTCCTCATCGGAGACCGAAACCTGGTCCGAACTCTCGACGACTTGAGCTCGAGGCGGGTTGAGCGCGTGGGGATCGGAGATCCCCGCTCGGTGCCCGCCGGGAAGTATGCCCGCGAGTGGCTCGAAGCGGCGGGCTTGTGGGCCGAAGTCCAAACGAAAGCTGTACTCGCGGGCGATGTGCGTCAGGTCTTGAGTTACGTGGCGAGAGGAGAGGTCGATGCGGGAATCGTCTACGCGACGGACGCCAAACTCTTGGACCTAGAGCCGATCTTGGTCGCCGCGAGCCCACCGGCACCGGAAGTCGTCTACGAAGTAGCGATGGTAGCCCGCGAGCCGCGTGAGGAAGACCGGCGGGCACAGGCACAACAATTCTTCGATTTCCTTGGCTCCGAAACCGTCGTTCGCGAGCTGGAGTCGGCGGGTTTCATCGCGCCATGAGCGTCGGCTTCCCCCTTCTTTTGTCGCTGCGGGTGGCTTTAGCCGCGCTCGCGGTGATCGTACCCATCGGACTCGTGCTCGGATACCTTCAGGCGCGTCGTGATTACCCAGGTCGTGCGCTGGTGGACGTCTTGATCGTGCTCCCCATCGTTCTGTCTCCGTCGGTGACCGGCTACTATTTGATCCTGCTTCTGGGCAGGAACGGGACCATCGGTGGACCGCTCTATGAGATCTTGGGCGTCTCGATCATATTTACGTTCTGGGCTGCGGTTATCGCTGCGGTGGTCGTGGCGTTGCCGCTCTTCATCAAGTTTGCGCAAGCGGCATTCCTCGGAGTGGATCCGGAGTTGGAAGCGGTGGCGAGAACTCTTGGCGCGGGACCGATCGCAACCTTTTTTCGAGTGACGGTTCCGGTGGCCTGGCGCGGATTGGTAGCAGGGGCGGTACTTTGCTTCGCGCGGGCCCTTGGCGAGTTCGGCGCGACGCTCATGTTCGCCGGCAACATCCCCGGGAAGACCAACACCATGACGCTCGAGATCTGGAGCTCCTACCAGGCGGGAGACGACGCGCGGGCGGTGGCGCTGGTGGCGACGTTAACCGTTGTTTCCGTCGCGGTGGTACTGGCGTTCTCGCGTTTAGAAAGAGGGCGCTGGTGACGGAAACGGCGAAGGCTCTGGAGGTAGACGTTACCATCCCTCTGGGCTCGGGGCGCGAACGCACCACGGTCGTAGCGCGCTTCGCTCTGGCGAAGGGAATCCTCGTCATCTTCGGCCCTTCCGCGACCGGCAAGACCTTGACCGTTCGCGCGGTGGCAGGCCTACGACCCGCGACCGGCACGATTCGCGTGGGCGGCGAGACACTTCTCGACAGCGAAGCGCAACGAAACCTTGCCCCGGAACATCGCCGCGTTGGTTATGTGCCCCAGCACGTGGCGCTCTTCCCACATCTCAATGTTCGTGACAACGTGGCTTTCGGCCTGCGAGCCCGTGGGAACGGAAACGGTTCCCGACGACTCGCCGAGGAGTGGCTGAAGCGTCTCGGGGTGGAGCATTTGGCGGATCGCATGCCGCGTCGTCTGTCGGGAGGGGAGTCGCAACGCGCGTCGCTCGCCCGGGCGCTAGCACCAGAGCCGCGCTTACTACTACTCGATGAGCCCTTTGCCAGTCTCGATCTCGCAACCCGACGCGAGATGCGCCGCGTCGTCCGTGAGGTGCAAGAAAGCAGTGGCATCCCGATGGTCTTCGTCACCCACAGCCCGCGCGAGGCGATCGAGATGGGGGATCACTTGGTTCGCTACGGGCTGGGTGGAAGCCAAGAAGAAGGCCGTCCCGAGGACCTCATCGAAAGCGAATCCGAGTAGGCCGGCTAAGCGGAATCGGCCTTGAAGAAATCCTCGATCTGGGTCCGGATCTGATCGCGGATGCGCCGGAACTCCTCCCGTACCTCTTCGTCTCTGCCCTTCGCCGCGGCAGGATCTTCGAAGGGCCAGTGAAACCTTTCCACGTTCCCGGGGAATACCGGGCACACTTCCTCGGCACAGAGCGTGATCACCGTCCCGATTCGATGCGAAGGGATCTCGTCGATGGCTTTCGATCGGTGGGAGGAAATATCGACGCCCAGTTCCTGCATCACTTCGCGGGCAAATGGATTGAGCTGGGTGGGTGCCGAGCCGGCGCTATAGATCTCACGCTCCTCGGGCGCAACCGCCCGAGCCAGTCCCTCCGCCATCGGGCTTCGCGCGGAATTGGCCACACATAGAAAGAGAACACCCGCCCGCGATTCCCCCATGGCCGTATTCTAAACGAAAGCACTCAGGGCTTGATGAAGGCGTCGGCGGCGGCAATCCACGACGAGCCCTGCCATAGGGGACTTTGTCCTTCTTGTGGCGCGAAGCGAGCGGCGATTTTCGCCGAGTTACTCCAATCAACGATCGCCTGCTTCTCGGTTTGAAGGGCACCATGAGTGAAGCCGAGCTGCACGTCATGCGGGCCCGACTGCGAGGTGGCCTTTTGAACAAAGCGCGGCGGGGAGAGCTTCGCACTCACCTCCCTGTCGGCCTCGTTTATGATGTCGATGCTAAAGTCGTGCTCGATCCAGACCTCGAGGTGCAACAAGCGGTGTGCTTGCTGTTTCAGACCTTTGTTCGCACCGGCACCGCGCGCCAGTCAACCTGTCCCGTCATCCGCAATCGGGTCTCCTCATTTATGAGCCGAAAGCCGGCCACGATGTCGACGACAGCGAGCCTATCGACACGCTCGAGTTTTTGCGGTGGGCAGCCCTTCGAAGAAGCCCCGCAACATCTGATTCCTTCGAAGGAGCCCGAATGCGGACGATTCTCGCCCGAGTGCTCATCCACATCCCAGAGCCCAACAAGCATCTGGTTCATTTCCATGGCGCCTATGCCAACCGCGTTCGTTCGTCAACACCGCGTGTCAGCGACTCTGCGGTCATCGACGCCTCGATGCTGCCCCGGCGGCGATGCTTTTTTGCCTCACAATGTGTTTGACCAAATTCGAAACGCTCCGCGTGCGAAGAATTTGCTTCAATCTAGCCGTTCCACGGACTGCTCCTCCGGATAGAAATGCCTATCTGTCTCGGGAAAGGCATGACCGGGTGTCAGTGAACGAGATAGATTCCGTCAATAGGGGGATAAGGGAATTCGACGCACGTTCTGTGACAACCCCAGAATCGTGGAAGGGGAGATAGATATGCTTTCCTCGACCCCACTCCGGCACCGGCATGTGGACCATGTACTCCAGGGTAAAAGTATGATTGAGCGGAATCCTTAATTCCCGAACCCAATCGGGATCCAGCGGTGAAATCCTCGGGCCAATCAATTCATCGGCAACGCCCTCCGTATGGAGGTCAAGATGAACCTGGGTTTTCTCGGGATCCCCGTTCCTGTTGTAACGGTCCTCATCGGTATAGAGATACCCCGCCTCTTCCAATTTTTCCGCTAGGATAGCCAGCGTTTCTCCCCCAGTGCGACCTGGGAAGATATTTCTCCGTAGAATGTCACGGACCACCATCGCATGGTCCCAGATTCTCTGGTGCTCTGGCGGTAGCTCAGTCTCTCCTTCTCGCAGCACGTAGGCGCTCGCGAGGGGGGTATTCACGAGGTCGCCCCGCTGAATGATGTAATCACCTTGGAGGCTTTCACGTCCGTCCCGATTTCGCATAAATACATTCCCTGGCACCTCATTCAAGGTGGTGACACCAGGCACGATTTTTCCAAATGTCCTTTCCGGGTACTCGGACCTTTCCTCACCGGATTGGCCGAAACGAACCAATTCACTGGTGACCTTTCCCGACAAGAAATCCACGATCAGAATGTCAGCTGACAGAATTCTTTTCTCGAATTGTGGGCCAATCGCATCGCTCAGGTGCGTGTAGTCTTCATGCGTGATCCCATCAGCAAAGGCTAGTCTTTCGGAGAAGTTCACGCCGATGCGCTTGGGATCATACTTGGCCACGAATTCCTTTAGGTCTGCAAATCGACGATCAGATTTTTCGACTACCTTGACCATATCGTAGGCACCAGCGTCTTGAACATCATCGCTATAGGAAAACAAAGCGCGTTCAATGCGATCGCCGCCTTGGTCTGCAAAAACGCCATATCCGGAGGTCGCCCCTAGGTCCACGGGGTCCCAGCTTTGAATCACTTGAATCCAGAGGTCAATGTTGTTGTTTCGCATGGCTTGGGGAAGTACGAAATCGAACCTGTCTCTGCGGATCATATTTTCCCAAGCTGCTGGTGTTCGAGAACGGAAATCATCTTCGCGGCGAGGCTCGAGATCCAGGATTGGGTGCAGGAGCTGATGGTAGCCGAAGTCACGGAGCTTCTCGGGCGTGAGAAATCGGAGAGACGGAAGCCCGTGGACACAACGGCGGGCTATCGAAATGGATACGGTAAGCCTCGGAAGCTGACGATGAGCGTGGGCACAGTGACGGTTCGCCGGCCGAGAGTACGGGACGTGGAGGAGAGGTTCGAAAGTCGAGTGCTTCCGCTGTTCAAGCGTCGGAGCGAAACGGTGAGCGAGTTGATTCCGGAGCTGTACCTGCATGGACTAGCTCACGGAGATTTCGATTTGGCGCTCCGCGGGCTTCTAGGGGAGGACGCTCCACTTTCTCCCAGCACGGTGTCGCGGCTGAAACAGAAATGGCAGGGAGAGTACGAGCAGTGGCTAGCTCGCCCACTGGACGAACTCGAGCTCGTGTCCCTGTGGGTAGATGGCGTGTACGTGAAGGCCGGCCTTGAGAAGGACAAGGCGGCGGTGCTAGTTGCGGTTGGTGGCCTGTCCGACGGGACGAAAATCGTCCTGACGCTGGAGGCCGGGCATCGAGAATCCGAAGCGTCATGGTCGTCGCTGCTACGGAGACGGAAGAAGCGCGGTCTGAGATGTCCCCGTTTGGTGATCGGTGACGGTCATCTCGGCATCTGGGCCGCGACCCGAAACGTATTTCCAGAAGCTGAGGAGCAGCGGTGCTGGAACCACCGAATCCTCAACGTACTGGACCGGATTCCGAAAAGGGACCAGGCGCAGGCCAAGCCGCTGTTGACGGCGATCCCCTACCCCACCAGCCTGCAGGAGTGCGAGACGAAGAAGGCCAAGTTCCAGGATTGGTGCTTGCGCAAGGGTCTTCCGGGGGCCGCGCACGTGCTTGACGAGGACTGGGAGCGGATGGTCAGCTTCTATTCCTTTCCCAAGCCTCACTGGCAACACCTTCGCACGAGCAACGTCGTGGAGTCACCGTTCGCTGCACTGAGATTGAGAACGGATGCGGCCAAAAGGTTCAAGAAAGTCGAGTCCGCCACTGCGACAATCTTCAAACTGCTTCTGGTTGCGGAGAAGAATTTTCGCCGGCTCAACGCACCGGAGCTGATGCGAGAGGTTCACCTGGGCGTTCGATTTGAAGATGGAGACAGGGTAACGGAGTCGTCGAAGGTTGTTGCTGCCTGAACTTTTTTACACACCTATTGACAAGAGCTCCGAGCAAGACAAGAAGGAACAACATGCTTCGGCATACCGTATTCATAATCGATTCTCCTGTGCGAATTCGCACATCGCTTCTGCAATACTCGGCGGCACCAGAATGTAACCTATGGCTCGAAAATGTCAATCCAAGTTAGTTGCTTAACAACGCAATCGAAATTGTCTACCAAGGATTATCAGGTGAGACTTCCAGAGGTCTGCGGTACGGCCACGATACCGGGGCGGGTTTTGTCGTCGCCGGTGGCCTCGAGCATCAGCTCCTTGATGGTTTGGTATGCGAGTCGAGCGAGCTCCGCTAGAAGCTCCCGGTGGCGCATGAAATAAGGTCGTAACATTTTTGGAAGCCATCTTTGTGACTGTCCAATTCTGGGACGCGAAGCTCCCGTGGTATCACATCGCTTTTACCCCGCTTCTGATCGGCGGGATCTTCATGGGGGTCGTGGCCCGTGAACGTCTCCTATCCGGGCTCGAAAAGAAGCCAAGACAACGCGGGCACCATGAGTTGTAGTTCTGAGCGACGGACTGCGGCTTACGTTCCCGCACGCCGTGCCTCTCGGATCGACCCGAGCGCGGCTCTACGCTACGAATAGCGCCGTCCGTCGCACTTGCCCCGATCGTTAATAAGCAGTAAAAAATGGGGCGAGCCATGGCACGACCAAACGTCTTCGTCCCGGCCCTGCTTCTGCTTGTGGCGACAATCGCGGGACCTGTTGAGCCCGCTAATTCTGACGAATACGAGCCGCGGGTCGGCGAACCCTTCCCGCATTTAGTTCTGCCGTCCCTCGAAGATGGAAGCCGCCTCTCGGTGACGAGCTTTCGAGGAAAGAAGCTCGTACTCCACATCTGGGCCTCCTGGTGAGCGGGTTGCCGGAAGCACGTGCCCGGGTGGCACGCGAGAACAATAGAGGCTGCCGATCGCGGCGACATAGCAGTGGCAGGGATCATCCAAGAGCAGCATCCGGATCGAGCCCGTCTCTTCATGCAGTGGAAAAGAATGGACTGGCCGATCATGATCGACTCCTTGAACCGTCTGGGGGTCTCGGCGGTGCCGATCACTCTCCTCGTCGACGAGCACGGTATCATCCGTGCGGTTCAGCCGGGCGAAGAAGATTTTCGGGAGTTCCTAGAGCGCTCGCACCCTAAGAGGGAGGCGCGCCAGCAAGCGATCATCGAACTGCCGGGAGACGCGATATTTCTGTGGGAAGACGTCTCACGAGTGGACGAGGCAATCGACTCTTACCACCGGGCCCTAGCCACCAAAGGTGCGGGCCTCATCCACTTTCGACTAGGAGTAGCTTACCGTCGGCGCTACGACTCGGCTTATCGACGGGACGACGATTTCGCGAGAGCGGTAGAGCATTGGGGCCGGGCACTCGATATCGACCCCAATCAATATATCTGGCGGCGCCGCATTCAGCAGTATGGACCGCGGCTCACCAAGCCTTACTCGTTCTACGATTGGGTTTCGGAAGCGCGGCAGGAGATCGAAGCTAGAGGCGAGGCACCTTTGCCGTTAGGCGCTGAGCCCGGCGGGGCCGAGTTTGCCTACCCGGCGGAGAGCTTTCCGACAACCGATTCGTTGGGCGAGGAGCCAGATCCTGGGGGCCGCATACGCCGAGACGAGGAAGGATTGATTCGGGCGGAGACAACCGTGGTGCCCACGGCCATGGTGCCGGGAGAGTCGGTTCGGGTTCACATCGTCTTCCGTCCCAACCCAGACATCAAGGCGCACTGGAACAACGAAGCCGGCGATCTGGTCTTTTGGGTAAATGTGCCGGAGGGGTGGGAGGTCGACCAACGCTACTTGACGGTGTCCATCCCACCCGAGCCGGTAAGCCAGGAAGTACGAAGGGTCGAGTTCGAGCTCAAGAGCCCGGCTAGCGCATCGAGTGTCACCATGGTGACGCCCTATGTCCTCTACTATGTCTGCGAGGATGTGAACGGTGTCTGCCTCTTCCGCCGGCAGGATCTCCCATTGGAAATTCGGGTCGACTGACCTGCAAGACGTTGATTTAGATAGGGTAAGAATATTTTTACATTTTTTTTGACAATTATTATTGTACGACAATAATAATTGTCATGAAGCAAGGACGGACCACACCCACCGAGCTTGAGAGCATCCACGATCCTCAACGGGCCACGGTGTTGATGCATCCACTGCGGCTCAGAATCCTGAACCTGGCGAAGAGTCCGGCGTCGTCCACCGAACTGGCGGGCCAGCTTCGGCTCCCGCGGCAGAAAGTGAACTACCACGTGCGAGAGCTGGCGCGAGCTCGCTTTCTGCGTCGGGCCGGGCAGCGCCGCAAGCGCAACCTGATCGAACGGTGCTACCAGGCCAGCGCGCGGTCCTACGTCTTGGCTCCGGAAGTTCTTGGTCCGCTCGCGGCGGATTGGCGACAAATCGAGGACACCATGAGCGCCCAGTACTTGATCGCCCTGGGTTCTTTGGTGCAACGGGAGCTCTCGCAAGTGAGCCGCGCCGCGCAGCAGCAGGGCAAGAGGCTGCCGACCTTGTCGATGGCTTCCGAGCTTCGGTTCGAGAGTGCGGAGCAACGAGAGTCATTTAGCGATGCCCTTCGGAAAGCCGTAGTGAAGGTCATCGCGGAGCACAGTTCACCTGCACTACTTTCCGATGGGCGTGCCGGTCCCGGACGGCCGTACCGGTTAGTGATGGGGAGTTATCCGATGCCGAAGGAGGACGACGATGGTTGAGAAGAAGCAAACGCTGGAGCGTAAGGGCCGCATTATCCAAGGAGATGATCACCCGCGCCACTCCTCAACAGGTCTGGGAGGCCTGGGCGGATCCCAAGAAGGTGCCGCAGTGGTTCACCGACGGCGCCGAAGGCGAGGCCAAGGCCGGTGGCAGTATGACGTGGATTTTCGACAAGTTCGACTACCGCTTCACCTACGAGGTCTTGGAGGCGCGGCCCGAAGAAAGACTAGTCTTGACCGCAACGCTGCCCGGCCGGTCACCGGTCCTATTTGAGATCGACATTGAGCAGGCGGGCGGACGCACCGTTTTGAAGTTGGTCCAATCCGGATTCGGCGAGGGTGCGGAGTGGGACGACGAGTATCAGGGAGTGAACTCCGGATGGACGATGGCGCTCGCGGTCTTGAATCACTATTTGGAAAACTACTTCGGACGCTCCCGACACCACGCGATGGCCATGCTTCCCGCCGAGTACACGTCTTCGCAGCTACGCCCCTTCTACCGGGAGGAGCGGAATCTGGCGAGGTGGCTCACGCAAGCTGGTGGGATCGGTGATCCCGGAACCGACTACGAGCTCACGCTCGAGAATGGAGACAAGATGGCGGGAGAGGTCCTAGCCGATACTGGGACCGAGGTACAGTTGAGTTGGCCCGCGATCGAGGGAGCGGTGGCCATGAAGGCGTTTTCCCTGGGGCCACAGAAGGTGTTGGGTGTCGACGTATCGACTTGGGGAGCTAAGGACCGGCTCGACGAGATCGAGCCGGCGATGGAGAGCTCCCTCGAACGCCTCAAGTCGGCCCTGGCAACTTGACGGCTTGACTCTGCTATTTCCCTGGCGCCTGGCTATTCCGATAGCAGCAACTCCCTGCTGTGGCGCCCGTCACGATCCAAATGGTGCCACCTGGATCTCGAACCCCTTACCCTTGCGGTGGGAGTTCTCTTCATGTCCGACCACCCGAGCCATTGGTAGAATCGCCAGCTCGGTCGCATTGTCGTTCGGATTGGGAAACAAGTGAAGGAGTCTTGTTTTGTCATTAGACGCGAGCTGACTCGCCTCTTCTTTGTTCAAGTACCCGACCAACAACGCGCTCCCGTTGGGTAGCTTGTGCGCCTCGTAGCAATTCAGGTTGTTTTTGTTGAACAGCGGAAAGTTGTCGGCGGCAGGGGAGTAGGTGAATCCGTAAACGCCCGTGGGAAGCCGGTCGATTCCGGTCCCGTCTTCTTCCTCGGTCACCAGCCTCACTTGGTGCTGGGTTCGTAGGTCTTCCGCCTCTTTGAGTTCAGTAGCCACGCGCTCATCTCCTTTCTGTGTGCTGAGTCGGGGGCGCATGATAACTCTGCAACGGCCGCTTTGCAATCCCATGCTACTATTGAAAGAACGGCTTCGGCCGAACTAAACCTAACAATCTAGATAGGAAGATGACGGTGCAGAACCGACAGCAACCATGGGTCCGGCGTCCGGACTGGGCGGCGGGAAGAATCGAATACTCCAGCAAGGGAAGTATGATCGCCGTTTGGGTGATGGCGCTGGTGGTTCTTCTGATGTCCTCGCCACTGGTCTCGAGTCTCCGTGAAGAGATCCTCGAAAAGGAAAATTACATTGTCCTGGTTGGACTCGTGTTCCCAATCCTCGGAATCGGTCTTCTGACTCAGGCGATTCGACTCACCATCCGGTGGTTGCGGTTTGGTAAGTCGGTTCTAGAGCTCTCGCGCGTGCCCGGATTGATCGGAGGATCGGTGGCTGGCATCATCCATACCAGCTTGCAGAGGGAGACAGTCGGTGGCGTGCGGGTGAGCCTCCGATCGATCAACCGCAACGTTAGGAGAAGGCGTCGCAAGCGGGACGTGAATGAGAAGATCGTCTGGGAAGAGCACTGAGGAATCTCAAAGGAGCAGCTTTCTGTTGGCAAGATGGGTGCCGCCGTGCCCTTTTCGTTTCACGTACCCTTCGAGTGTCTAGAAACAAGCGATGAAGACTCGGACGATCGGATTCTTTGGATTCTTACGCTCACCGCAAGCGTTCCCGGCGTGGACTACCAAGCGGAATTTGAGCTTCCCGTTTTCCGGACCGAAGAAAGCTCGCCCGAACCGGGCCCGTCACCGCCGCGACGGAGCCTCCCATCTCGCGAGCTCGGAAATCATGTCGCCCAATCCAAGATTCGAGTCCGAACCACGTCGGTAGGAGGCAAGGAGTTTTACTTTCCAGCCGGCCGGAATCCATCTGCCGCGGCATCGCTAAGCGTCTTTCTGTTGATCTGGGTGGGCGCTATCTGGTTTCAACTCTATCTAGGCGCGCCGATGTTATTTCCCATCGTGTCCGGTGCTTGCGGTTTACTGATATTTTGGCTTGTCCTCGATCTCTGGTTCGGTACCACCCGTGTGGTCATGAACGCGGACGAGGTTCGCATCAGAAACGCCGTTCTCGGATTGGGCAATACACGCCGATACCTGCCTTCCGAGTTCGCCGACGTCAAAAAGAAGATCAGCATGCAGTCGGGTGGACGAAACGGGACCGCTTACTACCAAATCCGTCTGGTGCGGGGATCGGGCCGCGACGTGGTAGCCGGTGAACAGATCAGAGATAAGCGAGAAGCGGAACGGTTGGCTGAGGAGTACAAGAACATCCTCGGTCTTTGACACCATCACACGGCTCACCCTAGAATCTCCTCGAATGCGTCTCCGCCTCGCTTTGGGGACGGTTCTTTTTTTGGCCGCCGCCCTTCGATTCACCGGCTTATCCTGGGGTCTTCAACACACTCCCCATGTAGACGAACGCTATTTCGTCGACAATGTCGCGGTGATGTTGTCGGAAGGGGACCTCGACTACCGTTTCTACGAATATCCCGGACTGTTCTTCTACCTTCTATATCCGGTTCTTGCCGTCGTGGACTCGGATATTCCCGCTGGTCCGGGGGCCTACTTGGCGGCCCGCGGCGTGGTGGCCGCGTTCGGTGTGGCGAGCGTGGCCCTCGTCTACCTTCTCGGCATGCGGCTCGCCGGTCCGACAACGGGGCTGGTGGCCGCGTTATTCCTAGCGGTGTCGCCAGTTGAAGTCCACACCGCCCACAGCGTACGGCCCGACGTAGTGCTCGAAACCTTCGTCCTTCTCGCCTTTCTCGTATTCCGCAGTGTGGGTGAAACGAGGCGGCAGGATGTCTTCTCGGGAATGGCCTTGGGCGCCGCGACCGCGGTGAAGTTTTCTGGAATTCTCTTGGTCCCTTCTTACATCGTCTATCGCCTTCTCGCTCCCGGACCTCGTCTTGGTCGCATGTTTTTGGCCGGAGGACTCTCTCTGCTGACGTTTCTGGTGTTGTCCCCATATACCCTGCTCAACGTCCGAGGGTTCATGGATGGCGTCTTCACTCAATTCGATTACCACTACGTCGACCGCTCCGAAGCCGGCACGGATTACCTAGGGATGCTTTGGATCTACTTGGGGCATCCCGAAGGTACTCTTCGCAAGGCATTGGGGAGCCTTGGCATGCTGCTCATGCTGGTGGGGGTGTTTCCCGCGTCGAGAGAATGGCGGAAGTGGATCCCACTTCTGCTTTTCCCGGTTGTGGTCGTGGTTGCTTTCTCGACCGCCGAGGTTCACCACGATCGTTTTCTGGTGCCGACGCTTGGTGTCCTGACCTTGCTCGTCGGTCGAGCCGCGGCACACCTTTACCAAAGGCAGGCCCCGGCCACGATCGCGCTGACCCTTTTGGCGTTGGCGTTTCCTTTTTACTCATCGCTCTCCTATGTCCGTGATATTTCACGCCCTAGTACGCGGGATCAGGCGCTCGACTGGATGGAGGCTAATCTCGCACCGGGGGCTCGTGTGTTGAGCCCGCTTACTGACGTGGGAGGTCAGCGGATCCAGTTCGAGATTCTCAAAGCGAGCAGCTCGCCAGCGCGGTTCCGGCTGCAGTCAACCAACACCGATCTCTTGCTGCTGCGACCCGCCGATGAGGAACGGTACGCCGTCGAGCTTCCGCTCACCGCCGCGATCGAGCCGGAGAGTATTTATTCCGGCCCGCCTCTGCGACTCTACGCAATCCCCGACCGATTTCGTTCTCAATACCAGAGAATTCCGCTCGAGCTTTCCTGGGCCTCCGCTTCGGAGGGTCGGGAACGAATACCGAAACTTATCGATGGACGTCTTTCTTCGTATTGGGAGACCGAGAGTGACCAACGGCCTGGAAACTGGATCCAGGTCCGGTTCCCGACCCCGATGACTGTCGGGCGCATTGAGCTCAGTTCCGGAGATCGTCCACTTCGTAGCGCACGACGGCTCCGCCTCGAAGGCCTGACGGAGGATAAGGTGTGGAGAGAGATCCCTTATGTGATGGGGAGGCCGGGACTCAAACGGCAGGTGCTCGACGATGAGGGGCCGAGTCAAGTCCTCGTTCTCGAGCCCACGGTGGTGCGCGGGCTTCGACTCTTTCAAACCGGCCGGCGAACCAAACCTTGGTCGATTGCAGAGCTTCGAGTCGATGCGGTGCGACAGCCTTGAGGGTTCATTAATCCGAGCGGCGCCAGTCCACCAGCCTGACCGCAGCAGCAAGAAGCACGATTCCTATGGGAACCACCAAAACGTTCCACGTCGCTGCTTCTTCTAGTAAGAGCAGTTCCCACAAGAACAAAACCGCCAAGATCACAATAATGACTTCCACCAACACCTGTTTGAGCCTCTCCAGGCTACCGATTTGGGCTCACTGCGCACCGACCAGGGTGAGCGGTTTCTTGATTTCAGCGATGAATAGATTGTAGACGCCGAACGCAAAGATAAGCAGGACGAGCCCAATGAGGAACGCGTCCATCGACTGTAGGACGGAGACCATGGCTTGGTCGGTGAGGTCGAGGTGATCCGGGGCATCCCGGATCACTGGTCTCCCGAAAAAGAAAGCCTGGAATGCTTTGATCGACTTCAACGCACCGATGAGAAACATCATCAGTGCTTCCATGAGAGAAAAGACCACGACGATCAGTGAGAGGTAGCGGGCTTTTGCGAAAGGGTGGGTTCTCGGTTCCTCTTTGGCCATGCGCTCCTCCCGAGGTGCAGAAATTAACGAACTCCGGCAAGCCTAGGACCTCGTCCCCCCTAGTCACTGGAGAGGGGAAGCCACTAGCGTGAGCTCCTGTTGTCGTACTGTGCTGACGTCGAACTTGCGTGCCGACGCCGCCATACGCGTGAGCGCCGCGCCTAACGCCATTGGCGGCTGGGCCGCGTTTTTTTTCGCACGGTGAAATCGTACCGGGTTGATTCGAGCCACCACGTAGTTCCGCAGGTAGGGCGACTTGAAACCGCGCTCCTTCAGATCTCTTTGACGCGCCCATCGATCTGCGCCAGGCGCGCCGCCCAGCCCTCTCGTTGCTGGAGACTCTTGGGAAGCGTGCCGGTGGCGAAACGATCGACTTTGCGCAGAAACGAGAAGTAGGGACTCCCTGCGAAACGTCGCTGGTCTGCGTAGATGATGCCGAGGGTCAAAAGCGCGGGCTCCTCGAACTCTGCAGAGAAGTCCTTCTCCTTGGAGCGGGGTTTCCTCGCCGCTAACTCGCGCGCCATCCGTATGACTTCGAGGCTGCGATCTTTCAGATTGTGAGCCTTCTCCGTATTTAGAGCGAGGATTTTGAAAGCGAGCTCTTCGTCCGGGGAGACGAGTGCGGTGACCGCCTGAAGGCCCAGCACCTTGGCCGCTGCGTGCCGATGACGGCCGTTCGGGGTCCACAGCCGTCCATCCGGCGCCTGAACGACGATGAGAGGATCCAGGAAGACGCCGGCCTCTTCAATTTTCTGCGCTAGGCGTTTCGTGTGCGTCGGGGAGAGATCCCGCTGAAACGGCGTCGGCTCGACGGCCTTGAACGGCACGACCGCCACCAGGAGAGGCTTGCCGGAAAAAGGCTCCCGGTAGGCGCCGACCGGAGTCCCCCCAACCGCGCGCACGCGCTCGGAGAGCGCTCGACGTATTGTGCGTCGTCTTCCAGCAGGCCTTCGGCCATACTCCGGTCGATCCGGCGGAACCAATCTCATCTACGCGCTCGAGGAAGAAACAGGCATGGCCGAGTTGCTTCCTCGTATTTGGGAAGACCAGACACGGGCCAAGCCGATAGGGCTCTTCCGTCAGGGGACAGATCGCAACTACGTCGCGCTGCTCTTAGATACCGGCGGGGCCCGACCCTACGCCACGATCTATCACGAGTACTTCCATCTTCTGGTAACGGTGAATTTCGGAGACATTCCGCTCTGGTTGAACGAAGGCCTCGCCAGCTTCTGGGCGACAACCGAGATCTGGGCCAAGGATGTGCACATCGGTGGAGTCGATGCGGACTACTTAGGCATCTTGAGACGGGAATCATTGCTTCCCCTACCGGTGCTCTTCGCGGTCGATCACGAATCGCCCTACTATGGTGATGCGGACAAGGCTTCGATCTTCTACGCCCAGTCCTGGGCCGTCATCCACTACTTGTTGCTCGGCAATTCGCTTGGGCCCGAGAAGCTTTCGCGATATCTGGCTCTTCTTCGGGAAAACCAAGAGCCCGAGTCGGCTTGGTCTGAGGCCTTCCCGAATGTCGGGGTGCTCGAGAAACTCCTAGCGGACTACTTACGGGGCGGCGAGTTGAGCGGCTACCGCCGAGGACGGCCTGCGCCGGTCTCTGATGATGTGCTCGAGGCACGCCCGCTCAGCCACGCCGAGGTTCTGGCGCATAAAGCAGCGTTCCTCAATCGCGGAGGCTCGCGCGAGTTGGCCCTGCCGCTCATCGAACACGCGCTAGAAGTCGAGCCCAGCTTGTCGCTCGGTCACGAAGTCGAGGCCTACTACTTTCTCGCTTCACAGGAGCTCCAGCAAGCGCTCCTTGCTCTGGAGAAAGCCATCGCGCTTGGTTCGGAGAGCTTTCTGGCTCACTACCACCACGCCGTGCTGGTGCTCCAAACACGAAGTCCGATCGCTAAGGCCTTCGACGGGCTCCAAAGGGCGATTTCGTTGAATCCCGACTTCGTGCCCGCTCATTTGATGCTCGCCGAGCTTGCGAGCGAATGGAGGAAAGAGCTCGATGCGGGCCTCGCCTCCGCCGAGCGTGCGCTCGGGTTGGCCCCGCGATCGGCCGCGGCGCGTCGAGCCCTGGCGCTCGTGAGGACGGCGCGAGGAGAGCTCGTCGAGGCGGCACGAGCCTATCGAAACGCCATTGCGCTCGAGCCTCGCTCGCCCGTCTTGCTAGCGGAGCTCGGTGCGGTCCTCGCAGAGGCCGGCGCGGCCGAGGAAGCCGTCATTGCGTTTCGTGGGGCTCTGGAGCTGGCTCCCGGGAGCTCCGGGTTTTTGCTACCGCTGGCGACCGAGCTCGTCGCACTCGAACGATACGAAGAGGCGATTGAGGCTTTCGAGAGTATTCGAGCCGGACTTCCCGAGGACGCCGAGATCTACGCCTCGATGGCCAGGGCCTACACCGGCGGCGGGCGACTCGAGCAGGCGCTCGCTATGTTCAACAAGGCTGAATCGCTCGATCCCTACGAGGCGGAGATCACCGCGGACTACGCAGCGACACTCGACAAGGCCGGTCGCCGCGAGGAGGCGATCGACGCTTACCGTAGGGCGATCGAGCTAGAACCGGAAGTCGGCCGATATCATCACCGGCTTGCCGTGTTGCTCGAGCGCGCCGGGCGAACCGAAGAGGCACGAAAGCACTTCGAGGAAGCGACGAAGCTCGAGGTTGAGCATTAGTTGAGTGGTTGCACATCGCCCTCGGTAGACCAACTGCGCTCGGAAGCAAGTTGGTCCATCGCCTCGATGCGCTCGTTGTTGAGAGGGTGGGTCGATAAATAGCTCGCGACATGGCGTCCGACGCTCGGCTTCGACTGGGGGAGCCGCTCGAAAAAGTCCCACGCGCCGGCGACGGTGCCGTACTCTTCATGGACGAGCTCCAGTCCAAACGCATCGGCCGCTTCTTCCTGAGCCCTTCCGAAACTCCGCGTCGTGAAGCTCCCCGCGAGAGCGACAAGAGCGGTGGCCGACTCACCTCCACCTGTTCCCCGTATCACTGCGACCAAAAGACCAAGGGCCACGCCCCGGCCCAGATGGCGCAGGTGGTCGCGATTGCGGAAGTGTCCCAGCTCATGGCCCACGATAAAGGCGAGCTCGTTCTCACTTTGGACATGGTCCAGCATCCCGGACGTAACGAGCACCAGCCCGCCCGGAAACGCGAACGCATTGTCCTGCCCCTCTTCCATCACGTCGGCACGGACCTCGTAGGGGTTGTCGGGCCAATGGGATGCGATCCGGTCCACCAACGTTTGTAGTTTCTCACGACGCTCACGGTCTTCGTCCGTTGCCTCGGGTGCGAAAAGCGTTGAGAAGCCGGGGAAGACTCTCGCTTCCCACGAAATCGGGATGAGCGGCACGATGAGATCCACGGTGAGGGCGATAAGGAGGACGAATACGCCGGCCGCCCCGATCAAGCCACCGACGAGGAGGACCGTCTCGCGGCCCACGCTCGTGCGCGAGTAGTTGACGTCTTCTCGGGGCAGGCGAGGCTTGTGGTTCAAAGTGTCACTTACCAAATCTCAATGCGGTTCCGAACGCGAGGACTTCGACTCCGGCGGTGCCCCGATCCCCTCGGGAGCTTGCGAGCCGCGACGTCTCCAGCCTCAGATTGATCACCGCCTGAAAACCGCGCTGCCTGCTGTTTTCTTTGAGACGCATGATGGCTTCGCGCCGTCCTCGATCGAGTAGCGTTTCATAGGCCGTGATGCGTCCGCCGAACAACATACGTAGTCCGGCGAGAAACCGCTTGAAGTGGTCGATGGAGACAACGACGCTTCCAGTTACGAGCTCGGACGCTACGACCTCGCGGTCCTCGGGAACGTACGGGAATGTGACGGTGAGGAAACGTCGGAAGGCGTTCTCTCGAACTCTGAGATTCCGAAAGTGACGACGCTCGATAGCCGTTCCCGTGAAGTACGCCCCCACGAACACAAGGAGAGGGAGCCCCAGATTAAAGATGATCTGGATCCAGGCTTCCATGGTTACTCCACCTTGACGGCGGTTCCATAGGCGAAGAGCTCAGCGGCCCCCTGGGCAACGGAGCTTGTGGAAAAGCGTACGTTCACGACGGCGTTGGCGCCCACTGACTGCGCCTGCTGTTTCATTCGCTCCAACGCTTCCGTGCGAGCCTCGTTGAGGAGCTCGGTGTAGCCGGTGAGCTCTCCACCGACGATATTCTTGAGGCCGGCCATGATGTCCCGCCCCACGTGCTTCGCTCGAACCGTGCTTCCGGTTACGACTCCGTAGAACTCGCGGATCGTCTTGCCGGGGATGGTTTCCGTGTTACTCAAGATCACGGTGTACCTCCTTTGTCAGTTTTTGAAAGAATGGACTCCTGCCTTGAAGTCTTTGCGGGTTAGTCTTTACAGAGATCCCGATTGACCTCAGTGTAGCATACCGCTGTGCTAAGCTGGGCGCATGTTGCCGGCGTCTCTGCGGTTGGTCGTTGCTATCCTCTCTATCGGCCTCTGGTCGACGACGGGTCCAGGATGTAAAACTGGCAAGCCAAAGCCGGGGCAAACAGAAACCCTGCCATCAGAAGTCACCGTGGTCCCGAGTGGGCCGAAAATCGTCGCCTTGGGCGACAGCCTGACCGCTGGTTTCGGTTTGCACCTAGACGAGGCCTATCCAGCAGTTCTGCAAGAGCGACTGGACGAACGGGGTTACCCGTTCGAAGTCGTCAACGCTGGCGTCTCCGGGGATACAACGGCGGGTGGTCTTCGACGACTCGATTGGGTCCTAGAAGGAGACGTCCGCGTTTTGATAATCGCTTTGGGTGGTAACGATGGACTTCGAGGCCTACCGGTGGCGGAGATGAAGCGAAATTTAGCCACCATGATCGAGCGCGCCCAGTCGCGCGGGGTTGCGGTGCTTCTGGCGGGTATGGAAGCCCCTCCTAACTTGGGTACGTCTTATACCGCTGAATTTCGGCAAGTGTTTAGTGAGTTGGAAGAGGAGTACGACGTTGCTGTCCTTTCGTTCCTACTGCAGGATATCGCCGGCCACCGCACCTTGAACCAGCCCGACGGTATCCATCCCAATTCGAAAGGCGCGCGCGTGATTGCCGATAACGTTTGGACGATCCTCGAGCCGATGTTGGCGACCCTTGCCCATCCATGATCGAGCTCAAAAGCGTTTCCAAGACCGTCGCCAGCGGCTCCGAACAGCTCACCATACTTCACACGCTCGATCTTCATGTGCCTTCAGGGCAATTTCTGTCGGTGGTTGGCCCCTCGGGCAGCGGAAAATCGACGCTGTTGGGGCTCATCGCCGGATTGGATTCCCCAACTGCGGGCGATGTCCTCATCGATGGAGAGGACATCACCGCGTTGGACGAAGATCGTTTGGCCCGTCTTCGCGGCGACAAAATCGGATTCGTTTTTCAGTTCTTTCATCTCATTCCATCGCTGACTGCTTACGAGAACGTGCTGGTGCCCATGGAGTTGGCCGAAGCTGCGAGCCCGGCGGAGAAAGCCCACCAGCTTTTGGATGAGGTGGGCCTCTCCGACCGCGGGCATCATTACCCCGCCCAGTTGTCTGGTGGTGAGCAGCAGCGGGTGGCGATCGCCCGCGCACTGGCGAACGATCCACCCATACTCCTGGCCGATGAGCCGACCGGGAACTTGGACAGTGCCAACGGGCGCCACATCATCGATCTACTGGTGGGAGTGCACCGGTCACGTAAGACTACTATTGTCCTCGCCACACATGACGCCGAGCTCGCCGATCAAGGCGACGTGATCTTGACGCTGCGGGGCGGCCGAGCGGAAAACCGTCGGGAGCTTTCGAAAAGCGTTACCACGAGCAACTCGCCGTGAAGTTC
The DNA here is from genome assembly GCA_965219415.1 of Candidatus Marinacidobacterales bacterium. Classification (GTDB taxonomy): domain Bacteria; phylum Acidobacteriota; class Vicinamibacteria; order Marinacidobacterales; family DATDRI01; genus CBDCNP01. Next base: position 1,382,351 of record CBDCNP010000002.1, on the reverse strand, counting down.
GTACTTCGCATGGCGGCTCGTGAGATGCGTGCCTCCTGGAGGCGTTTGCTCTTCTTCTTCATCTGCGTGGCTATCGGTGTGGCCGCCATCGTCGCCCTTCGGTCTGTCATCCAAAACATCCGCGCCACGCTGGTGAAAGAGGCGAAAACGCTCACCGCCGCCGCCGTCATCGTTCAAAGCAGCCAACCTTGGGCGAACGACACTCGGGCGCTCATTGACGAACGGCTTTCGGACTACACCATCCTTGGGCGGACCGAAGCCATCGAGACGGCGACGATGGCCCGCCCGGTAAACGATGAAAATGCCGTGGCCACCATGATCGAGCTGCGGGCTCTTCAGTCTGAGTTCCCACTTTACGGTGAGCTTCTGCTCGAAAGCGGTCGGCCTTACTCTCACGAGCTGTTTAGAGAGCGGGGCGCGGTGGTGCGCCCCGAGCTATTGACGCGGCTCGGTATAGATGTGGGCGACGGGATGACCATCGGTGGCCAGAGGTACACCGTTCGTGACGTGATCGCCAAGGAGCCGGGGCAGCGATTGGGCGTTTTCAGATTCGGGCCGCGGGTGCTTGTCGACTACGACGACTTCACGAAGTCGGAGCTCTTCGGTGTCGGAGGGCGAGTGCGTTACCAGATTCTCCTTCGTACTTACGAGGCGAGCATCGAGCCCTTGGTCGAGACCCTGGAGCAGGCGATAGCAAGTGAGTACGCGTGGGTGCGTTCCTATCGAGAGAACGGTGATCGGATAGGACGCCGCTTGGAACGAGCGGAGAACTATCTGAGCCTGGTGGGTTTCGTGATCGTAATCCTCGGAGGGATCGGGATCTGGAGCGTGGTGGGCGTCTTCATGCGGAGGAGGCTCAGAAGCATCGCCATCCTCAAGTGCGTTGGGGCAAGCACCAAACAGATCTTCGGCATCTATCTACTCCAGGTATTGTTCCTCGGGTTAGGCGGCAGCGTTCTCGGGCTGGTCATTGCTCACTTTGGGGTGGAGGCGGTTCCGCCTGGCGTGGTGGCGGGGCTCAGGATGGACGACTATGGCCTCACCGGCTCGGCCATGCTCCAGGGGATCGGCATCGGTATTCTTGTCTCGGTCCTGTTCTCGCTGATTCCGCTGATGGAGTCGAGACACATCAAGCCGCTTCTCCTTCTTCGGCAAGAAGTGGACCGCTCGGTTATCCAGGGGAAGAGCCGATGGCAGGCGGTCGATCGCTGGGAGCTAGGGGCTGCCGCAATCGTGCTGCTCGCTCTCCTTGCGCTCGCTAGCTGGCAGGCTGGATCGCTTCGGGTGGGGCTTTTCGTGACCATCGGGTTCGCCGCGGTGGCCCTCGTTCTCCATCTCACTGGCAGCCTGCTTGTCGGGCTGGTGAGGCCCCTGGGGCGGAGGGGCTGGTTTCCTTTACGTCATGCGGTCCTAAGTCTGAGTCGACCGGGGAACCAAACGCGCATGGTATTGCTCGCGGTCGGGCTCGGTACGTTCTTCATCCTCGGCACGCGGGGTACGGAAACGAATCTCCTCGAACAATTCACGTTGGAGCTTCGAGACGATGCGCCGGACATGTTCCTGATAGACGTTCAACCGGATCAGGCCGAGCCGGCGGAGAAACTGCTGATGTCTCTCGGTGCACGCGAGGTCCGGATGGTGCCGGTTCTGCGGGCTCGAGTGACCGCAGTCCAGGGTGCCGAGCTCAACCTGGAGGGGTACGAGGAGGTTCGCGAGCACCGTTGGTTGGGGCGTGAGTTTACCGTCACCTATCGGGATCACTTGGATCCCAACGAACAGGTAGTGGAAGGCCGCTTTTGGGATGCCACGCCTTCCACCGAAGCCGAAGTGTCGGTCGAGCCGGGCCTACAGGAAGATTTCGGAATTCAGGTCGGCGACACGATGCGTTTCGACATACTGGGTCGGGCGGTGAGTGCCCGCGTGACCAGCATTCGTGAAGTCGATTGGAACGATGCGCGCAACGGCGGCTTCATGTTCGTTTTTAGACCGGGCGCACTTGCCAATGCGCCTCACACGTTCCTCGGGTTCGTGAAGGCCCCACTCGATACGATGGCGCGTGCACGGATGCAGCGTGACGTGATTTCTGAGTTCCAAAATGTATCGGTCGTCGATCTCCGAGACATCTTGCTGATTCTCCATGGTCTCGTCGAGAAACTCGCGCTCGCCATCACGCTGGTAGGCGCGATCGCACTCCTCAGCGGAGCCATGATCCTCGTTGGATCGGTGGCCATGACGAAGTTTCAACGCCAGTACGAGTCATCGATACTGCGGACGCTCGGAGCGAGTGGAAAAACCATAAGGACGATGGTCCTCCTCGAGTACGGAACGCTCGGTGCCTTGGCCGGGGCGGTCGGCGGCCTAGGCGCACCTTTACTGACGTGGGTCTTGTGTCGCTACTTGTTTGAAATCCCTTGGCAACCCAATTTCTGGCTGAGCCTTGCCGGAATACCGCTCACCGCGCTGGGAGTCAGCCTCGTCGGGATCGTCACCACGATGGACATCCTCCGGAAGAAGCCTCTCGCGGTTCTTCGCGCCGGGTAGAGTTGCGAGTGTTGCAACCGATGCGCGGACCCTGGCCGGTCGTCGCGGGCATTGTGTTGATGGTTTTGGCATGTGGCAGATCGCAGCAGGACGTAGCCAACGAGTTTGTCAGCGCCACCAAGAATCGAGACTTGGTGACCCTTGCCAAGATATCGATCGTCCCTCTTCCGTTCGAGGTTGCCTCGTGGCGTATCACTCGCACGACGACGCCACGCGAGGAGCCCTTCGACCGCGAGGAGATTCAACGAAAGTTAAATCAGGCTCGAGCGGCCAGAAATGCCGCGTTGGCCGAGAACAACGAAGCAGAACGGCTACGTATCCAGTTTCGCATCGACCGGCTTCGACGTGAGCTCGAGGAGCAACGAGAAGCGGCCCGCAAGTCGCTTCGCACGTGGTCGCCGATCGATGCGCTCGAAGGAAGGGTTGAAGTGGTAGAGGTCGAGGTGAATGTCCAATCGAAGCAAAGTGACGAAAGAACGTTCTCCTTGACGATGAAGAAATATTCTCTCGAGAATCCGCAAACCGGGACTCGGCCACCCGCCGAGTGGATCGTGACCGAGATCGAGCCGGGGATGTGATCGATCGGCTATTGGATGTAACCGAGCGACCGAAGCTCTCTTTCTTGTTGTTCCGTAAGCTCGAGCTCCTTCACGTCGAGGGTTTCTCGGATGCGTTTCCGTAGTTCTCGATTCTCTTGATCGAGAGCGTGTAGCTTGCGAGCCATCGACCCGACGCGATCGGGAAGCGCCGCCGCCAGGTTGTTCTGCTCCGTCGGATCTTCTTCCAAATCATAGAGCTCGTACTTCACCCGCTTTGCCCTGGGAATCTTCTCGAACCGGCTAGGAGGGTTCTCGATGAGTTTCCAAGAGCTCGTACGCAGGCAAGCCGCAAACGCTTCCGAGGCATAGGCGAAGTGCCGAGAGCCGGTCGCCGGAAGCGGGTCCAGTAACAACGCGCCTTGCATTGAGGGCTGCGGCATCATTCCGACTTCCTCGAGGATCGTTGGGGTCACGTCGATGAGCTGAACCGGCTCTCCGATTCTCTCGCCCGCATGGCGCGCTCCCGGGAATCGGACCATGAGGGGGATGCGAATCAACTCGTCGTAGACAGAGTTCCCATGGTTCATCAGTCCATGTTCCAAGAATCCTTCTCCGTGGTCGCCCAACACGACAATGAGCGACGAGTGGTAGAGGCCCAACACCTCGAGCTCATCGAGGAACCGGCCAATGGCGAAATCGGCATAGGCGATCTCGCCGTCGTAGAGAGCGACCACCTCGGTGAGCTCTTCCGCGGATAGGTCTTTATCCTGTTCGTAGGGATGGGAGCGGCTGATCTCTCGGATATTCGATCGATAGGCGGGAGCGTAGGCGGTGTCGAAGGGCCAGGGGGGTTGGTAGGGATGATGAGCGTCGAACAAATGTAGGAACAAGAAAAAAGGCTGTGTGCGAATGACCGGCTTACTCGGATTCTGAGCCAGCCATTCGAGCGCACGATCCACCATGATGTCAGCTGGCCGCACACGTTCAGCTCGGAAGTAATGGTCGAAGCCCTTGGAGAACCCGTAGTCTTCGCTGAGGACCGGAGCCACGAACGCCGCCGTCTGATAACCGGCGTCCTTGAGCATCTCGGAGAGCATCTTGCTCATGTCGCTTTGCGGTGTGAGGTGGGTGATCAAATGGACCGACGGATAAAGAGAGGTGAAGAGGCTCATGTGGGCGGGTACCGTCCACGGAGTCGGCGTAAAGGCCTGCTCGAAGACCACACCCTCTTGGGCGAGTCGAGCCAAATTGAGAGTGGTGGGGCGGTGGTAGCCGTAAACGCTGAGGTGGTCGGCTCGCACCGTGTCCAGAGAGATGAGGATGACGTTGGGAAGCCGAGGCCGATCCGTACAGCCGACCGCGGCGACAAGAAAAGCGAGAGTTAGGAGCGTGCTTCGCCGATCCATCGAATCGGCATTTTACCTTACGCGCGTACGGGGGGTCCTCCGAGTAGACGAGCGGGCAAGTGAAGAAGAGCCTTCAGAAGATCGAAAACCGCGTCCACCGTGATGCCGACTAGTCGGAACGGCAGTAGCAGCAGCCAAACGAAGGGATAGGCAATAAGAGCCAGCAGAGCCAGTGGCCAGCAAAGCACGAAGAGAATGAGCCAAAGCAGAAACTTCAACAGTTTTACCTCCTCATTTAATAATACGTAATTCCTCGGACAATTGTTCCCTTGCTGTGGGTCACCTGATATAGTCCGCCGCGGAGGATCGAGTATGCGTAGTGTAGTTCTGACTCTTGTCTTGGTTTTCATCGCCTCTTTGGCGGAGGCGGCCTACCTTTATCGGATCATGATGGTCCGCGCGGCTCCGGGTGGGCTAACCGAGCTCATCGATCTCTTCAAGGAGACGATGCCGGCCATCCCCCCCGACGAGCGTCCGTTTTGGATGCGGCACAGCCAGGGCGATCAATGGGATCTGCTCCTCGTGTATCCCGTCGAAAGCTTTACCAAGTTCTACTATGCCGAGAGTGCAGATTTGTCAGCGGAGGACCAAGAGGCGGCGGCGAAGGCCGCCGGTTTCGAGGGCGCGGATCGGATCGGCGCGTATCTCCGTAGCCTGATGGCCGAGCACCACGACACCTTGGCTGTTCCCGTCAAATAGGAATACTTGCGCCTCGCCTCTCTTCGCAATAGGATCACTCCGTCAGCGACCTTAGGAGGGTATGCGTGGTAATGGGAGATAGAGCAATCGTCTGAGTCCCCCCCTTTCTAAGCCGCTGGATGAAACTGAGCACCACTCATAAAGTCGTTCTCTGCATCACTGCAGGGTTACTCGCTGTTCCTTCCGTACTTTCCTCGCAGGAAGCCTTCGTCCCCTGGCGTCCGACGGTCACCATCAATAGAGTGTCGAGGGAGCCCACGCTCGAGGATTTCCTGGACATGAAGCCCAGCTCGGATCTGGTAGACGAGCTGACCAAGGTCTCTGGATTCATCCAGCGTGAGCCGAACGACGGCGAGCCCTCCAAGGAGCTCACCGATGTCTACTGGGGCTACGATGACGATAATCTTTACGTCATCTTCGTCGCGTTCGATAACGAGCCGGAGAGAGTTCGAGCTCGCATGGGCCGGCGGGAAAGCATCGATCGTGACGATGACCTCGTATGGATCAACCTGGATACGTTCAACGACGAGCGGCGCGGCATGGTCTTCCAGTGCAACCCATATGGCATCCAGCGCGACTCGCTCTTTGTTTCTGGCGTGGGAGAGGACGAGTCTTGGGATACGCTATGGTACTCAAGGGGTGAGCGTACCGCTCAAGGGTACGTCGTTTGGGTCGCCCTACCCTTCAGGAGTCTTCGCTTCTCTAACGAAGATCAGCAAACGTGGGGGCTCCTCCTCGAGCGCTGGATTCCGCGCAATAACGATTGGTCCTTTTGGCCTCAAGCCTCGAGTCGCATCGAAGGCTTCTTCAATCAAACCGCCTTCATGAAGTTGGAGAATATCTCCCCGGGGCGCAACATTCAGCTCATTCCTTACGCGGCGTCGCGTTCGTTCCGCGCTCTCGACCCCGAGCTCCCGGACGGTCCGGACTTTATCGAGGACTTCCGGGACATAAGCGTGGGGCTGGATGCGAAGTTCGTGATCCAGGACAGCCTCACACTCGATGCCACTGCGAATCCAGATTTCAGTCAAGTCGAATCCGACGAGCCGCAAGTCACGGTGAATGAACGCTTCGAAGTCTTCTTCCCCGAGCGGCGACCGTTCTTCATCGAGAACGCTCAATTCTTCCAGACACCCCTCAACCTCGTCTTCACTCGTCGCATCGCCGATCCGCTTCTTGGCACCCGGTTGACAGGGAAGGTAGGGCCCTGGGCGATCGGTGCCCTCGTCGCCGACGACGAAGCTCCGGGAAAGCGCGCCCTCCCAGGCTCACCGCTCCGCGGTCAGGGCTCTCTGTTCGGTATTTTCCGGGTCAGTCGAGACGTTTTCGAACAAGGGTCGGTGGGAGCGATCTATACCGATTGGAGTCTCGATGGCAGCTCGAACCGGGTCGGTGGTGCCGACTTCCGCTTCCTGCTCACGCCAAACCTGGCGTTGGCCGGCCAGGCGGTGAACGAGCTCGACGACACTACAAGGGGAGCAAGGCGAGCTCAACGTAGCGGGGCCGGCCTACGATGTTCAACTGCGGCGATCCGGAAGGCAACTGAGGATGTTCTTTGGCTATACGGACATCAGCGAGGATTTCCGCTCGGTGCCCGGTTTCGTCGCCCGGCGCGACATCCGCGAGCTCAGCTATTCGTTTCGTTATCTGTTCCGTCCGGAGAGAACGCTCATTTCCTGGGGACCCACGTTTTTCGTGGAGGGCGTGTGGGATCACAACGGGGTCCTCTTGGACGAGATCTACAACCCCGGTCTCGTTTGGAATTTCGTGGGACAGACGAGAGTCGAGGTGGAATTCACCAGGAAGAACGAGACGTTACGCCCCAAGGATTTCCCGGTGCTTATCGATAACCGGATCTTTCCCCAGAGCGACCCTAGCATCGAGTTCAGAAGCAGCTTGATTCCGGCTCTGACCGTCAACTTCGAGTACACCGGAGGGACCACTATCAACTTCAATCCACCCGCCGGCGAGGAGCCCGCGGAGGCCGATCAGACCGGTACGGAGCTCAGTTTACGATTCGGCCTGCCAACGCGCACCGGATCGACACCACGTACCTCCTCACGCGACTCACCGAGCCATCGAACGGGGCGAGGATCTTCGACAATCACATCTTACGTATGAGGTGGAACTGGCAGTTCAACCGCGAGCTGTCGCTGCGTCTCATCGGTCAGTACGACGCGCTGTTGAGTAACGAGAGTTTGACGTCGCTTCCGACCGTTAAGAACTTCAATTTCGACGCCTTGGTAACGTATTTAGTGAACCCGTGGACGGCGCTCTACGTCGGCTACAACGGCAACGCGCAAAACATCGACCTCATCGATACCCCTAACGGACGCCGTCTCATCCGCCCGCGCAGTGCTTTCCGGAACGACGCGTGGCAGATCTTTGTCAAGTTTTCCTATCTTTTCCGTTTCTAACGGGAAATTTGCCATCCACGGCCCGACAGGGTATCATTAGTTTTCCCTAAATTTAGAGACAATTCCTTCCGGGTTCAACCGGTAAATCCCTGTTTTTTGGGCTGGAGACCGATGTCGCGAGTTCTGTGGGTTTGGGCGCTGTTCCTGATGGCTCCGGCCGTGCTGCGTGCCGAAAGCGAGCCCCTGATCCGCCGCCCGGATGTCACCATCCCGCGCGTGCGAATCGCCCCCACGCTCGACGACTTCTTCGAGATGACGCCGAGCGCTCGAATCGTAGGGCAGATGGCGAAGGTGTCCGGCTTCATTCAAAGGGAGAACAATGACGGTGAGCCCTCGAGCCAGCTCACCGAGGTCTATCTAGGCTATGACGACGAGAAACTCTATGTTGTGTTTGTGGCGTTCGACGACGAGCCGGAAAAAGTCCGCGCCCGGATGACGGCGCGCGAGGCCATTTCGCGGGACGATGATCTCGTTTACGTCAACATCGACACTTTCAATGATGAGCGTCGAGCGTTCGTATTCGTGGCCAATGCCTTTGGCATACAACGAGATGCTCTCTACAGCGAAGTCCTCGATGATGAGGACGCATCGTTCGACACGCTTTGGTATTCGCATGGTGAGCGCACCGGCCGAGGTTACGTCGTCTGGTTCGCCATACCCTTCAAGAGTTTGCGTTTTGCCGACGAGGACGTGCAGACCTGGGGGCTTCTGCTAGAGCGCTGGATTCCCCATTTGACCGATTGGTCTTTTTGGCCGCAGGCAACAAACCGCGTGCAGGGTTACCTCAACCAAACCGGCCGCGTTCAGTTGGAGAATATATCGCCCGGACGCAACATCCAGCTCATCCCCTATGCAGCCTCGCGTTCCTTTCGTGCCTTGGACCCCGATCTCCCGGACGGTCCCGACTTCGTGGAGGATTTGAGAGACGTGAACGTGGGTCTCGATGCCAAGTTCGTGTTCCGCGACAGCATGGTGCTCGACGCAACGCTCAACCCGGATTTCAGTCAGGTGGAATCGGACGAGCCACAGATTACCGTCAACGAACGCTTCGAAGTCTTCTTCCCCGAGAGACGTCCATTCTTCATTGAAAACGCGAGTTTTTTCGAGACGCCCATCAACTTGGTTTTTACCCGCCGCATCGCGGACCCTCTGATCGGTACCCGGCTCACTGGCAAGACGGGTCCCTGGGCAATAGGAGCCTTGCTAGCAGACGACCGGGCACCGGGAAGGAGCGCCCTGCCGGAGAGCGCTCTTTTCGGGAAGCGTGCCTACTACGGACTCTTTCGTTTGAACCGGGACGTTTTCGAACAAGGGAGTGTCGGCGCGATCTATACCGGCTGGCAATTCGAGAAGAGCTCCAACCAGGTCGCCGGTGTGGACGCGGGTTTCAAGCTCGCCCCGAACTGGTCGTGGAAGGGGCAGGCGGTCACCAGCACCACAACGTTACCGGACGGGACCAACGTGGCTGGCCCCGCGTACGAAATGGAGCTGAATCGCTCCGGGCGCAGCCTTTCCGCTCATTTAGGCTACACCGACGTCAGCGACAGCTTCCGGTCCGTCCCCGGTTTCATCAACCGCCGGGACATACGTCAGGTTCGCTCGTGGAATCGATACTCCTTCTGGCCCGAAGGCGAGACGCTCCTCTCTTGGGGACCATCGCTCGGTCTTCAGGGCGCTTGGGATCAAGAGGGGGACACTTCTCGATCGTGGCTTCGATTTGGGGCTCGACCTCAATTTCGCAGGACAAACGTCGTTCGAAGTGTTCTACGACCGAACCGAAGAAGTGCTGCGCCCCAAGGATTTTCCAGTCCTTCTCGACAATCGAACCTTTCCGCAAAGCAGCCCCGGCTTTTCGTTCCGGAGTAGCTATTTTTCGACTATCAGCGTCGAAGCGGACGATCGCCCTTGTACACTGCGATCCCGACGAGCGCCGCGGTTCCTGCGAAGAGCATCGCGAGACCCCAACCGCTTGCACCCGTCTGGCCGTGAACGAACCCAACTCCAGCGAGGGTAGCGAGAGTCAACATCGCGGCGCGAAGAAAGCTGCCTTCCCACTCGTTCTCGAGCTTGATCCCGAGGGACTTTAGAAACTTGACCGGAAGCTCGGCGCCGATCAGTACAAACGCGTGGTCATAGGGGACGACCTCCTCGAAGGACTTGCCGTCCCGCGAGATCGTCTCAGTGATCTTTCCGTCACCGAATTCGTTGATGTTGCTTTCGAGATGGAGAGTGATGCGCCCTTCGGAAACGGCCTCATTTCAGTTTTCGCTCGTTGTCTTTGAAGATGCGTGTGAGCTCGGCTCCCCGGTGGCAAAGCACAACGCGATTTTTCTCACTCAAGACCAATGCGGCTTCGACGGCGCTATTACCGCCCCCAATCACCATGATGTCTTCGTCTCGATAGTGCCGAGGGCTATACAGCCGGTGATAGACCTCTTCGCGGTCTTCGCCCGGTACCCCGAGCTTTCGTGGGTTGCCGCGCTGGCCGATGGCAAGAATGACACGCTTGGCTTTCAGCGTGTTCCCACCGGCCTCGACTTCGAAATGGCCACCCTTTTTTTTCAGCGCGGTGACCGGTGACTCGGTACGTACGTCGAGACGGTTCTCGCGCACGATGTCTTGCCATCGCTTGATCAAATCTTCTTTGGTGGCTCCGTCCAACCAGAGTTTGCCTTTGGAAGGCTTAGTGTCAGGCTCCGCATAGACCCATTTGCCCTCGGGGAAGTTCTCGATGGTGTTGGCGATTTTTTCCTTCTCGAGGACCGCGCAGCTCAAGCCGCGCTCACTCGCCTGGAGTGCGGCGTTGAGACCAGAAGCTCCCGCACCGACGACCAGCACATCTAGTGCGTTGGGCTCGGTGGTCTTCGCGTCGCTCAGCGAGGCGATGTGCTCGATGACGTTGTAGCCTTGCTCCATCGCTCATCGCCAGCTTGATGACCGGCGCACCTGCCAAGTCTCCGATGATATAGAGCCCGGGGATATTGCTCTGATGGTTCTTGTCGATTTGAGGACGTTGCGCCGTGCCCGTCCCCGACTGCAGGATGTTATCTAGAAACGGCAATCTCATAGTCCTAGCCCGCCCGCGCCACGTCGCTTTCCACACCGGCTTCGAGAGCTTGACCGCAGCGGCTGCAACGGTTCGCCGAGGGGTGGTTCAGATTTCCGCATTTCGGACCGGCACCGGGCTCGTAGGTAGCGGGTGTCTTGCGCACTCCCTCACTGCGAAACAGCATCTCCTTGCTGCCACGAGTCAGTACGAGAGCGAAGCCAAGGACATTGAGGATGAAACCTCCGCAGAACCACTTCTGTCCGTCGAGTCCCTTTTGAATGGCGACGTACGACGTCATGGCCCCGAAAAAGAGATCCACCACGATCAGAATGCCGAAGTACAGAAAGAAGGGACCGTAAGACGTACGATCGGGGCGAGGCGAAGCGAAGAGAGCGGCTCGCGGTTCGATCTCTTTGGCGAATCGCTCCGGATCCGCAAGGAACATCTTCTGGCAATCCTCGCGGTCCATGTAGTAACGGCGTCCTCGAAACCGCGCGCCGAACTCTCGGTTGTAAACGGTGTCGTTGTCCACCGGGCAATGGAGACCAGAAGGTAGTGGCGTCGGATCGGGCGGTAGAGGTTCCACCTCTTGCAGGGGCAGGAAGGACAAGTACAGGAGTAAGTATCGACTCATTTGGTCCTTCGCTCGCTCTAGTTTGGCGATCCGGGCTCCGAAGCGCTATTTCTGTTTCCCTTTGGCGGCGAGAATGGCTTTGATGAGATCTTCAGGAGCGTCCTCGGGAACGCCTTCATCGGGATCGGCGAGCGCAGCTTTTTCTAGACGCATCGTTTCGATATAGGAGTTCATGTAGGCGACGCACGACTTACAGCCTGCGAGGTGCGCTTCGAAGCGTGACCGCTGTGATTCGGGAAGCTCCTCCGAGAGGTACGCCGATAAGAACTCGATGAACTCGCGACATGCAATCATGCCGCTTCTCCACGAAAATGCGGGTCCAGCAACGTGCGCAGCGCCTGCCGGGCTCGGTGAAGACGAATCTTGACGGCGTTTTGGGTCACGCCCAATAACTTTGCGGTTTCCTCTGTATCCAGCTCCTCGATGTCACGGAGGATTAGAACGGTGCGGTAGGAGACGGGAAGTTGGTCGATACACTGATGAACCAGGGCGTGTGTCTCCCGTCTTTCCAGCTCCGCATACGGCTCACTCCATTTTACCGATCTCGGAGTTTGGTGACCGTCTTCCAAGAACTCGGGCAGCAGTTCGTCTATCGACTGTTCGGGCTTTCGGCGCCTCATTCGTAGTTTCATCAGAGCGGCGTTGACAACGATTCGGTGAAGCCAGGTAGAAAGCCGTGAGGCTCCCTGGAAGCCTTCGATGGAGCGAAACGCAGACAAGAACGCATCTTGGACGGCGTCCCGAGCGTCTTCTTCATTGCTCAATAATCTTCTGGCGGTTCCCAGTATTCTCCCACTTTGCTGCCGCACGACTCTTTCGCAAGCCGCCTCATCGCCGGCTCGGATCGCGCGAATCAGTGCGGTTTCTCGTTCTTGTTCCTCAAGACTAGGCGAGCGGTCGCCCGCCGGCGGTTCGGAGACTCCCATGCCGCCGACGCTAGCACAGCGCCAACTGATTGGATAATTTTCACCGTGTCACTACAACAATCCCTCATTAGAAAAGAGCTCGCGATAACATAAGAGTTGGATCTCGAACAGGTCTATTGCGGCATTCCCGTCTCCCGCTTGCCTTTGAGTGGGTCGCCTTCGGCATCCACGTAGACGGTCTCCCAAGGGCCGGTGGCGTGGACCTGAAGCTCGGCCGGCACCAGAGTCCATTCGTAGTGGCTGACTCTTCCCGGGTTCACGGAAAAGGTTCCCGGAGTGAGCTCGAACGCATTGGGCTCGTCGACAATAGCTCCATAGCCACGGAAGTAACTCCCCGAAAGAACCGTCACGTAGGCGTCGCGAGGATGAAAATGCGGTCCTTTGCAGTATCCCGCCGGGTACTGCAAGCGTAGCGTGAATGGGCCGGGTTTTTCCGGATCGCCTTGGAGAACCGCGACCCGCACTCCGGAAGGCCGCTCCATCCATACGGAGGTCCTCGGGTCGTTTGACGACAGGGGTTTCGCCGAGTGCGACGACGGGCGTCGAAGAGACTGCCAGCGACAACAAAACAAACGCGGTGGAAACGCGGCGGGTCGTTTCTTGGATCATGGGAAATTCCTTTCTTAGTGCATCCCGACCAAGCCCGCACCGAGGGCCACCGGCCGGACTTCCTGCCGGCCGCGCTCCCAGACTCCAAGCTTGGGAATCAACATCCCCACGAGAATGACCTCCATCACCGTCCATTCGAGCGCCGAAGGAACCTCGTGCAGCAACAGGTAAGCGAAAAGAATGCTGAAGCCCGGGTTGAGGAGTTGGCTATTGGCAACCGTCTTTACCGGTAGGACCCGCGTCGCCTTCAGCCAAAAGAGTTGGGCGGCAACTACCGCGAAGCCGGCGTAGATTACCATCAGAATCCAGAGCTCACCGGCGAAAGCGTCCATGAAATGGTGGAAGCCGAAGAAGTACACCGCGAGGACGAAGAAGATTAGGGCAGAGACCGCATTGCGGAAGAACACGTAGGCTTCGATGGAACAATCCCGAAGGATCGTCTTGCTGATGAGCTCGGTCAGAGCGAAAAAGACCGTGGCGGCTAGGACCAGGAGCTGAGATTGAGGCCACCGTTGTTGATGACCACCAGGGTCGCCACGCCGACCGCGATGATTCCGTAACCCACCACATCCGCCTTCCGGACCATCGTTCGGTAGAAGAGATAGGCCAAGCCGACGAAGACGATGCCGTTGAACCGCGACAGGAGAACGATGTTGATTACCGAGGGGTACGCTCGAGCGCCGTAAAGAGGAGGGCAGGGTAGATGGTGGAAACGATGGCTCCCAGGGTGAGCGCCAACTTTGCCCTCCTTGGCAAGCGAAGGAGCTCGCCGGCGATGGGGCGGACGCCGTAGATCACTAACGTCACGAGACCGGCGCAGAAATTTCCGACGAAGAGAACATTGCAAAAGGAAATGGCGCCAGGGTTCGAGATGCCAAAGCGTCCCCCCATCGTAGTTAAGAGCTTCAAGACAGCCGGTCCCAGAGCGAAGAGAATGGTGGCCAACCCCAGGAAGGTCAACGCGGTTCTAGCGTTTTTCTTCATGTCATTCATGTCAGGCGCGCCTCGGTAAGGTTCGGTCCTGCTCCCCCGCTGTCCTCAGACAGGAGCGAAGGAGCAGGATTGCGATCCCTATTCGGTTGCCATCGACGGCACACGTTTGAAGATGAACGTACCCACGGAAACACGGTTTCCGTTCTGGAGAAAAATCGGATTGTCGAGCAGCTGAGATGCTTTCTTGGGGTCGAGGTCGGCATCTTCCGCCATGTAGGTTGTCCCGGCATCTCCACCCGAGTCCCAGGCGAAGACTCCGACGGTGATAGAGGACACCCAGCGACCATCTTGCCGTAGCTCCACGTTTGAGACACGGAAGAACCAGTCTGGGCCAGGTGCAATCATCCCCACCAGTGACACGAGAGGGTAGCTTTCGTCGATTTCGAAACGGTGGGCAACCGGGGCGTGGACCGGACCCTCGCTGGCTTCGGCAAACTCGATGAGTGCACCAGCTTTACCAGCCGCAATGGCTGCCTTGATCTCCGAATCCGAGCGGATCGTGCTTGCCCATTTCGGAGAGGCGCTCAAGTCCAGCGGTTGGCTGCTTCCCAGAGGCGAAGAGGCGGTAGTCAGTTCCATGGGTGGCTCCAATGATGGGTGTCAGAAGTCCCTTCTTCCCATGGGTAATGGGGTAGTCCTGGGGATGGGTATCGGGGTTCCAGGAAGGAACGAAAACAACCTGGTAAGACGTCGTCGCGCTCGCGTCGTCGCCAGCATGGAGCAGGTAACCGCTGGAAGTCATCACAAAGGCGGCGACCACAAAGGTAAGACTCGTAAAGCGTCGGCTTTTCATCGCTTATTCCCCCTTAATTGGTGGTCTGCCGAGCCCCGTTTGGGGTCTTGATTAACAGCCACATAGAGTAGGATTCCGACGTGGCCGATTGGTTACGTCTGGAAACGAGTTTATTCCTGGGGCCTATAAAGGCGTTGGTTAGGCCTGCAACACTGCGATGGGAAGAAGGGGCGTCACGCTTGTCCCGATGCTGCTAGCATTCGTGGCGGCTTGCAGCGAGTTGCCGAGTTCGCAGCCTGTTTCGCTTCTCGATCCTTCTCAGGCTCCTCGGGATGTGATGTTGGAGGGAGAGTCCCGGGCCGCTCTAGAGGGCTCGGAGTGGGTTTTCGCGCTTCGGGTACCCCAAAACGCGGTGCTCCAATTCTCGATGGCCGTATTGGGTACGCCCAACCGGGACATGCCTGATACAGAGTTCCTGATTGAGATCGACGCCGATGGCAGGCGGAGCCGGGCCTTTCGCGAGACCCTTGCCGCCCATGGCGGGAATCGTTGGCATGACCGCATGGCTGACCTCACTCCATTGGCGGGGATAGAGGTCTCGCTGACCTTCACGGCGCGGCCTCTGCTGGACGCCTCGAGCGGCACGCATCCGGAGCAACTCGTTCCGATTTTGGGGGAACCCATTCTTACGAGCGTACAGGCGGAGCCGGTTGGGCAAGCGGTCGATCTTTTCAATGAATGGCATCGCCGAGCCGGCCGAACGCGGTCGGTAGGGGATACGAAATTCAGCCACGATCGTGGCTTTTACGAGAGCCCTTTCGAAGTGACCATCGCCACCGCCACTCCGGGCGCGACGATCGTTTACACCACCGACGGCAGTGAACCGAGTGCTAGCAATGGAACGATCGGCGACAAGGTCTTTGTGGATTCCACGACCGTCCTTCGGGCCATGGCGTACAAGCGTGGCTCGAAGAGCACGAACGTCGACACCCATACCTATATTTTCCCAACGAACGTGAAGGAACAGGCGACGTTGCCATTCGATTATCCGGCCCCGTTTCGCTCCTTCAACATGGCTCCCCGCCGAGATCTCGACCTCGAGATCGATCCCGATGTCGTGAATACGAGCAACCAGCGGGAGTTTGTGGAAGGACTGACGTCGATTCCGACCCTCTCCGTCGTCATGGACGAGGATCATCTCTTTAGTGAGAGCGGAGGGCTCTACTTTCAAAAGGGCGCACTAACCCGTCCCGCATCGGTTGAGCTCCTTTACCCCGAGACATTTCCCGACTTCGAAGGTTTCCAGATCGATTGTGGAATTAGAGCCCACAGCGTGACCCAAGCAAGGGAAAAGCGCTCGTTTCGCCTGAGTTTCAGTAAAGACTACGGCCCAGGGATGCTGAGATACCCTTTTTTTGAGAGCGCGGTGCACCATGCCGAATCTGCCGTGAGAGAGTTCAACACCATCGTTCTTCGGGCGGGGGGGCAAGCCAATTGGTCGAGAGCCGGCGAGATCGGCGAGTTGGCGGTCTATGTCCGCGACCAACACGCTCGAGACTCGCAGCTTTCTTTGAGTGGGACTGCTGCGCACGGCATTTTTGTGCATGTCTATCTGAACGGAATTTACTGGGGGGTGTACAACGCGGTGGAGCGTCCAGATCGGCGATTCCTCGCATCCTATTATGGTGGCGATGCGGACGCCGACTGGTTTGCCATCAACCAGTCCGGCGCGGTTGGCAACCCGAACCCCCGGTGGTACGCGATGCACGGTTATGCACGTGATAACGACCTATCGGAGCCTGTGAAGTACGAGAAGATGAAAGCCTTATTGGATACGGCCCAGTTTAGCGATTACATCTTGCTCAATTGGTTTTCCGGCATGGGAGATTGGGGAAGACGGAATTGGTATGGAGGAATTCGGATTCACCCTCCCGGCGTCGGATTGTATTTTTGCTGGGATTCGGAGATCACGTACGGACTACTCTCCAACTACGGCCACGCTGGGGCATGGGTTCCGCCCAAGTTCGTGTCCGGCGGGACCTCGGCACTACACCAACTATGGATGGCGTTGGACGACAGCCCGGAGTTCAGTTTGGAGTTTGCAGACCGCGTCTGCCGCGCCTGCTACGACGGCGGCCCACTCGCGGACAGAGCCAACAAGGCGAATTTTCGAAGGCTAGCGGATTATATCGAGTCCGCAATGCTTTGTGAGTCTGCCCGATGGGGGGACGCGAGTCCTGGCAGAGAGAATCGCCCCCGCACCCGGGAGGTGCATTGGAAGCGGTCGAGGGACTACGTCCTCGAATTGATGGACGGCAACGTCGATAGGTTCATTCGGGCGCTTCGGGAACATCGTTACTACCCCTCGATCGACCCTCCGGTGTTCGAGCGTACTCCTGACGGCGTCACCATCGCTCGCCCGGAGGGTGCGGAACGGGTCTACTACACGCTCGATGGAAGTGATCCACGAAGCCCCGGGGCGCACAGTTTCAGTGAAGCCGTTGCGACGGTGCCTTTCTCTCCCAACCTCAAGGGGCGTTCGCGGCGGGGCAACGAGTGGAGTGCTCTGAACGAGTCCGAGATCTGGGAGCGCGAGTAGTCTAGATTCACCCGTGGCCTAGTTTTTCGATCGCCTCTCTTATGACCTCGGTTGTGCTCTGGTAGTCGTCCTCCTCTGAAAAACGTAACGCGGTGCCAATTCGCAGATGCACCCGGCCGGTTCGTGGCCAACTGTCGTGGAGCGAGTAGATCTCGAACATCCCCTGGTGGTGAATGGGGACTACCGGAAGCCGCAGTCGGACCGCCATGAGTCCGATACCGCTCTTGAATGGCTTCAGGGTGCCGTCCGGGGAGCGTTCACCCTCGGGGTAAACCAGGGGACAAAAACCGTGGTCGACGAGCTCACCGGTGAATTTGAGCGCGCTTCGCACACCGCTCATCTCGTGAGGTAGTGGGTAGGCGTTGAAGAGACAGGTAGCCAGATAGTACTCGAACCGGTTTCGCCAACGAGCCTTCAACGGCTGGCCGCGCGGGTCGAAGTAGGCGCGGAATCGTTCCTGCATCATGGCCGGTGCGACGCGGTTACGCCATGCGAATGGGAGTGAGGCGATGATGGCTGGCGTATCGAGATGGCTGCTGTGGTTGGCCGCGAAAAGCACGGGCCGCCGTAGGCCCTGCAAATTCTCGAGCCCGTCGACAGAGAGCTCGATATAACGGTGTAGAAGCGGCCAGAACACGAGCTCCGAGATCGCGGTGCGAGCCCACCGAACTGGTCGCGAACGGTCCCATCGGGGCACCGTCTCGAGGCTAAGAGTCTCCAGAGAAAGAGGGGCTGGGAGTTGATCTTGTTCGAGCCAGGCCCTCAACTCGCCGACGGTTTCCGTTTCGGAGAGGGCCTCCTCGTCGAGAGTCACGCCATAGACCTCCTCCAATCGCGACAAGAGATCCAATTGTTCCAACGAGGAGAGACCAAGGTCCTCGGAAAGGCGGAGATCGTCTCGCAGCGTCGCTACGTCGCGGCTCGAGACGTTCGCCAAGATTCCCATTACTTCGGTGGCTGGCTTCGGTTCCGACTGAGAAGTCTCGAACGCCTGCAGGCGATCAAACATTTCACGGCGCTTGATCTTTAGCGTTGAAGCGGTGCGAGGGAAATCTTCGTCCGGCCAAATGCTCCACGAGCGAATGCGTTGGTGTGGCTCCAGCGATTCGTTGGCTTGGCTGACGAGTCGTTGGACGCTTGCTTTCGAATCGTTCAAGAGTAGGACGGCATGGACTCGCTCCCGGCCCTCGTGGGTTCGGCCAAGCACGACGCTCTCTTTGACCTCCGGAAATTGGTTGAGGACTGCCTCGACGTCTTGTGGAAGGATGTTGAGGCCGTCCGCGGTGACGATGACGTCTTTCTTTCTGCCGCGAAAGTAGAGCCGTCGTTCGTCGTCGATGCGACCAAGATCGCCGGTATGCAGCCATCCCTCGTCGTCGACGAATGTGTCCATGCTGCTCGCGCCGTCCGTAGGGCCGCCCAAGTATTCCGCGACCACCGTCGCCCCTCGAACCAGGATCTCACCATCCGGCGCAATCTTGACTTCCTGTTCGCCGACCACTTTCCCAAGTGAGCCGGCCGTCGTGTGAAACGGGTGGTTCACGGTTACCGCGGGACTCGTTTCGGTCAGCCCGTAGCCTTGGGCAACCACGAAGCCCAATCGTCGCCAGAAGGATTCGTCTTCGGTGGCAAGTCGCGCCCCCCCTACCACGAGAGCCCAGAACTTCCATCCGAGCTCGCGGTGTAGTGAGCGGTTCTTCCACCAGCCCTTTCTTGCAGGCGACGGGAGTCGCGGCTCCACGTGGTGACGCAGGTTCCTGAGGAGCTGGGGGACGCTCACCAGCACCGAGACTCTCTCGCGGCGCAAAGTTTCCAAGATCGCGCCAGGTTGAAGATCTTGCGCGAAGACCACTGATCCTCCGAGGACGACGGGAATGAAGAGTCCTAGCGACTGCCCAAAAAGGTGGCTCAGGGGAAGCAGGTCGAGGATGCGAATCGGCTGAAAGGGGCGGGCGAGCCATTTGTATTTTTCGATCTCCCTAGCGACGGGCGTCAGGTTGGCGCAAAGGTGTCGATGTCGGTGAACGACACCTTTAGGCTCGCCGGTGGTGCCCGATGTGAAGACGATTTGAACGACATCATCCTTCGAACGCGTCATTGGCTTGAAGTCGTGATGGTCCAGCGCGTCCAGGTCCTCGAAGGAAAATTTCCGGAGCTTTGCGTCCTCTGCGCCGTCCGTCTTGACCCGAGAGCCATGCACCAGCCATCGGGCGCGGACCCTTTGTTGAATCCGGTTCATCAGCTCGGGAGAGGATCTGAAGTCGAGCGGGACGACCTCCACGCCTCGGGCAATCGACGCCCAGAAAACGGCGACCCACTCGGGCCGGTTCTCGCCCCACAAGAGCAGGCGATCGCCCTTCACAGCTTCTTGGTTGTCAAGGAAATGGACGAATGCAGCGATGTCGTGATGGAGCGCTCGGTAGGAAAGCGTCCAGGTTCGGAACCCGTTGTGGAACCGGACCGCCTCGCGGTTGCCGAGGCGCTCAATCTCGGGGATGAGGTCGACTAGTGTTTCCATCAAGCCATGGCGAGCCAAGGTGCCAGCGCGCTTTCGAGCTCCTCGAGCGGGAGCCACCCTCGGCTTACCGTGGTAAACCGCGCGCCCTCGCGGAGGAGGGTGGAGGGGAACCCTCGGGCACCCATCTCGACTGCGCTGCGGAAGTCCGCGAGTGAAACCCAACACCAGGAGCACATGGGGTCCGCGACGCAGACGAAATCGGTGCCGGGCAAAGTGCCTTCTATCAGGAGCGAAACGAGCCGACCGCGAGGAGCAGCCAACCTACTAGGAAACCGAGACCACCGAGCGGTGTCACCGCACCCCACCACTTGACACCGGATATCGAGAGTATGTAGAGGCTGCCCGAGAATACGAGCACACCGAAGGTGAAAGCGACGCCGGCGTTCGTGACCCACTGGCTCGGGTGTGACTCGGAGAGCCAGGCCACCACGAAGAGGGCGAGCGAGTGATAGAAGTGATACCGGACACCGGTCTCGAAGACTTGGAGCATATCGGCCGACAGGCGAGCGCGCAGAGCGTGTGCTCCGAACGCCCCCAACCCGACGGCGAAAAACATGAGTATGCTCCCTACCCGCACCCAGATCATTTCACCCGCGTTTCCATGATCTCGATCCAATCGAGTGTCGCGAGATCACCTTGAAACGCCCGATGGGACTTGTGGGCTTGGCAGTAACGGATTGTTAGCTCTCGCTGACCTTCGGGCAGCTCTCGGTCTTCAGCGATCTCGACCGGCATGGCGTGGCGGTCGAGGATGCTTTGGATATGGGCTCGGTTCTTCCCGCGGCCGGCTCGAAAGACGACGTGCAGATTTTCCAAGTCGCAGGTGCCGAGATACCGTACCTCCAGTCGATGCCAAAGTGTGAGGGTGAGGAAAATGACACCGGCCAGGGCCAGACCACTGGTTGCGTATCCGACTCCTACGACCATTCCCACTGCGGCAATAACCCAGATGGAGGCGGCAGTGGTCAAGCCGATGATGCTGCCCCGATCTCGAAGGATGGCGCCGGCGCCTAAGAAGCCCACCCCAGTTACGATCTGCGCCGCGATGCGTGAGCGATCGAGCGCTCCGAAGGCCGCGTCGATGGACATCAGAGTAAAGACCGTCGAGCCCAGGCAGATGAGCGTCAGAGTACGGAGCCCAGCGGGCTTATCGGCCCGTTCTCTTTCGGCGCCTACGATCGTTCCACAGACGATGGAAACGACTACCAGAATAAACTCCGAGAACGGAGCGGGAACCACCTCGCGAATGTCACCGAAGATCGTATGGAGGAGGTCCATGGTGGGCCATGTTACTCCTCGGTTGGGGATGACGCCAAGCCCTGATAGGATGACCGTTAACTTTGAATGAGGAGGTTACACGCGCGATGCCTTCCCGTAGAAGTTTCATTGGGTTGCTGGCAGTTCCCGCCCTTGTCGGTCCACTCGGTAGGAGTCGGGTTCGTGAAACCGAGTTCGTTCCAACCGGTAATCCTATCCTCGACAGTCTGGAGCCGGTGATCACCGGTGCCAAGCATGTGAGTTTTCACGAGGATAAAGTGAGTCAGGTCGCCGACTGGATGGCGTACGAGCCTCTTCCTTGGCCCGATTTCCGATCCCCCCTCAATCCGGAGGGAAACGATCACGACACGATGGACTTCATCTTCCTTACGTCGACCATCAATTTTGCTTTTACCGATTTCGAGACCCACACCACATATAAGGTCGACTACGCCGGTGCGGAGCAGTGGGACTCCTTGGGCATGGCGGCTGGCGTGAAGCGGGCCTACGACAACGGGATTCCAATCTTGGAGGGAAGCTACCTCGCGAAAGTGAAGCGGGTCGACTTGGAAGGGATCTTCCGTGGCAACATTACTATTCCAATGTTGGGCGAGCGCTTGGATATCTTTCGTGAAGTGGGCAAAGTATTGGATGAACGCTACGACGGGCGTTTTTACAATTTTGCGAAGGCCGGTCCGCCCCGGCTCTACGCAGATGGTAACGGGTTGCTAGAGCGCTTATTGGCCGAATTCCCGTCATTCCGTGATACCAGCATGTATCGAGGTTCCGAGGTCGGCTTCCAAAAGCGTGCACAGCTCTTGTGGTGGCAGTTGCACGGACGGTTTCGGAAGAGCGGCTTCTTCAAGTTGGAAGATCCGGAGAAGTCGACCATCTTCGCAGACTACATCGTCCCGGTGGCTTTTCGGCTGTTCGGCATGATGTCGTACTCGCCCGAGCTAGAGGCGGCCATCAACGCGCGAAAGGTCATTCCCGTGGACAGCGAAGAGGAAATCGAAATCCGAGCCTTCACGCTTTGGGGAGGACATCGATTGACCCAGGAGATCAACAAGCGCCGTCCGCCAGAGCTGCAAGTCATCGAGCCGGTCGTCGACGGACGGCTTTGGACTCACTATCACGAGACTCACTGGCCTCATCACCTGACGATCACGACTGACTATTGAAAGGGGATCCGAGCATGAGCAAGGCAGCGCCTCTTCGACCCTCTTGGTGCCGACTCGTTCTGCTTTTCGCCGCGCTTGGTATGGGATTGGAGGCCTGCCAGCCCGAGAGCGAGATGGAGATCTCGACCTCCGAGGTGGCTCCACCGCTCAGTCAGAAGGAGAGAGCCGGACAGCTGGCTCATGAGATCGTCATCGCCGATACGCACATCGACGTACCTTACCGCTTGGCCGAGAAGATGGAAGACATCTCGATGAGAACCGAGGGGGGCGACTTCGACTACCCCAGGGCCAAAGAGGGCGGCCTCAATCTCGTCTTCATGTCGATCTACGTCCCCGCCAGCCATCAGGAGACCGGCGACGCCAAGCAGGTCGCGGATGAGCTCATCGATATGGTGGAGAAATTCGCTGCCGATTGGCCCGATAAGTTCGCCATCGCGACCTCGGTCGCCGACGCTAGACAACAGTTCGCTCAGGGTAAGATTTCACTCGCGTTGGGAATGGAGAACGGCGCGCCTATAGAGACCCTCGAAGATCTCCTTCATTTTTACAACCGGGGAATTCGCTACGTCACACTCACCCACTCCAAAGTCAACCAGCTTTCTGATTCCTCTTTTGACGCCAACCGCCAGTGGAATGGGCTGAGCCCGCTCGGCAAGGAAGTTGTCGCGGAAATGAATCGCCTCGGCATCATCGTCGACGTCTCGCATGTTTCCGACGAGGCGTTCTATCAGGTGATCGAGCTCTCGACGGCCCCTGTGATCGCATCTCATTCCTCGAGTCGACACTTCACGCCAGGTTTCGAGCGCAACATGAGCGATGCGATGATCCGGAAGCTTGGCGAGGACGGTGGGAGCATCGACATCAATTTCGGTTCTTCGTTCCTCGTCGATTCGATTCGGCGGGGCGAGGCGGGGATCTGGAAGTACTTCCAGGAGAACAACGTGCGTCCCAATTCCGACGAAGGGAAAGAGTACGTCCAAAGGTATCGGGAGAAGACGGGACTCGGCTACGCCGATGTCAGCGACGTGGTGGCGCACATCGATCGCGTGGTCAAACTCGCAGGGGTTGACCATGTAGGGCTAGGCTCAGATTTTGACGGAGTAGGAGACTCCCTCCCAACGGGTCTCAAGGATGTCTCCTTCTATCCCAACCTTATTTATGAGCTCCTGAAGAAGGGGTACTCCGAGGCGGACATCGCGAAGATCTGCTCCGGGAACGTGCTGCGCGTGTGGTCGGAGGTGGAGAAGAGAGCGGAGCAGCTCCAAGCGACCGAGTGAGCCATGGATTCCTTTATCCAGGACGTGCGCGGCGGCTTTCGGATGCTGGTCGCCAAACCTCTCTTCACCGTCATCGCTGTTGCGACCCTCGCACTCGGAATCGGGGCCAACACCACCATCTTCAGCGTGGTCAACGGGGTCTTGCTAAATCCACTCCCGTATGAGGAGTCGGAGGAGCTGGTCTTTCTCTGGAACAGCATCCCAAGCGCCAACGTGAAGGCCTTCCCGCTTTCCCCGGCGGAGTTCGTCCACTACCGCGAACACACCAAGGCTTTCGAGGATCTCGCAGTCGTTCACGGACGAAGCTACAACTTGACCGGCCGGGATGTGCCAGAGAGGATCCCCGGGGCCGCGGTGTCCCGGAATCTATTCGGTCTCTTGGGGGTGGAAGCGGCCCTCGGGAGAACCTTCGTCACCGCGGACGGTGACTCCACGGATGGCAATAGTGTTCTGATCGGCTTCGCGCTTTGGAATCGTCTCTTCGGGGCGGCCCCCGACATCGTGGGGAAGACGCTCATTGTCAACGATGCATCTCGAACGATCGTCGGGGTGATGCCACGGGGTTTCGATTTTCCTGGCGAGGCCGATCTGTGGGTTCTCGGCGTCTTTTCGCCGGCACAACTCGGGCGGAAAGGGCTGGGACAGCAATTCTTGCGCGGCATAGCCCGACTTCAAGAAGGCGTCGGTTTGGCCCGCGCACAGGATCAAATCGATCTAACGGCGAGGCAACTCCAACGAAAGTATGCGGATTTCTATGAAGGTGGACATCCCTGGAAGGTAACCCTAGTTCCGATCCTGCAGCACCTCACCGGCTCGGTGCACACGCCCCTGGCCATCTTGCTCGGCTCGGTGACGCTGGTGCTCCTGGTTGCCTCGGCCAACGTCTCGAGCCTGCTACTCGCGAGGGCCGCGGCGAGGCAAGGCGAGCTCGCGGTTCGGGCTGCGCTCGGTGCCTGCAGAATGCGTCTCACTCGTATGCTTCTGACGGAAGGCGTTCTGCTAGCCGTTGTGGGCGGAGGGGCCGCCCTGCTGGTAGCCTACTTGGGTTTGGATGCGGTTCGGGCAGTCGCCCCCGAGGGAGTACCGCGCCTCGATGAAGTTCGTATCGATGGCCGCGTCTTGGCCTTCACGTTCGGTGTCTCCATCCTCGTTGGCTTGCTTTCGGCAATTCTGCCTGCATTTCAATCGGCGCGAATCGATCTGCAACAGGGGTTGAAGACCGGGGCCCGGTCGGCGCCGGCAAGGTCGCGCCAAGCGCGGAGCTTCCTAGTCGTTGCCGAGCTGGCGCTTGCCCTGATTCTGACGATCGGAGCGGGTCTTCTGATCAAGAGTTTTCTTGCTTTGTCTCGAGTCGACCCGGGGTTTCAGGCGGAACGCGTGCTTAGTTTGGACGTTTCTCTCTCCCCTCTGAAGTATCGTGATGCGAAGCAGACAGCCGCCTTCAACTTGGAGGCGGTTCGCCAGATCGAGGCGCTCCCGGGTGTCGAGTCGGCGGCGGTCGTGAATACTCTCCCATTGGCCGGTCGCGACAATCGCACCGCGTTCACAATCGAAGGAGAGGCTGCCCCCCGCGCACTGGAAACCGCCGTACACTATCGCCTCGTCACTCCCGGATACTTGCGAACGCTGGAAATTCCGCTGCTCCGTGGAAGGGTGTTGGAGAGCGGTGACCAGGCTTCGGCACCGCCGGTTGCTGTCATAAACGAGACTATGGCCCGACTGTTGTGGCCCGATAGTAGTACGGCTCACCTCTTGCCGCCGACAGACGTTGAGGGTTTTATCCCACAGTCTTCCTGGGGGGAAAACCCATCACACGGGCTCACTTCCATTCCCGGACGGCTCGTATATAACCATAGGTAGCGCCGTGACTGTGGAGGATTGTCGAGCCCATGCAAGAGATTCTCGCGATTGCCTTTTTCGGCCTGGCTGCCGTGATCTACCTCGTGCAGGTCAGCCATTAGGAGAGAAGACATGTGGAAAAAGAACGAAGCCAGGACGTATACTCCTCAGAACCCGACTCCGGCTCCTGTGAAACAACCGGAACGGGACAAGAAAGAGCTGTCGACCATCGGCCCCTCGATTACCGTCAAGGGCGAGCTCGTCGGCAAAGAAGATCTCGAAGTCCAGGGAAAGGTTGAGGGTACGATCTCGCTCAAGAAGCACATCGTCTCCGTCGGTGAGAACGGTCGGGTCAAGGCGGACATCCATGCGAAGAGCATTCAGATCGGTGGAGAAGTGAAGGGGGAATCTCTTCGGCGAGGATGAAGTCGTGATCTTGCGGTCCGGCCGCGTCGAAGGGGATACCAAAGCCTCTCGGGTGACATTGGAGAACGGTTCCAAGTTCAAGGGAAGCATCGACATGGAGCCCAAACCGGAAGATAAAGAACGTACCCGGGACGCCGACGTATCCAAGTCGACAAAATCTCCGGAGAACGGCAGCTTCGCCACGCAGGGCTCGTCGCTGCGCGGCGGGAGCTCCGCACCAGCCTAGGGGAGCGTCCAACGTTGCAGCTCACTTCACCCTGGACGAAAGAGCGTTACTGGGGGCAAGCACCCGCCGCGGATAACGGCGAGTATCATTCTCTCGCCTTTCCCGGCGTGGTGGAGAAGTTCGGCGAGGATCAGAAATACCAGGTCCTCGATCTCGGACGGGTGTACGGTCCCAACGTCGAGTTTTTCTCTCAATTCTCCTGCACGTTCTGGGTCGCCGATCTCTACCGCACGTTACAATCCTATACCCTGGCACCTGCCGAAGACGATGGATCCCGGCTCTCGGAAGTCTTCGAGGAGTTGCTTCCATACCCCGAAGACACGCGTTTCGATCTCATCTTGGCGTGGGATCTCCTGAACTACCTACGGCCTGAGCAGATCGAGACGATGAGTCGTCGCCTTGCAAGTTTCTCGAAGGAAGGGACGGCGATGTTCGCCATGATCGCCATCCACCAATCGATCCCGGCGCGGCCGTGCGGCTTTAGGATCGTGGACGCCGCGACTTTCGACTACGATTCGAAATCAGATCGGTCTCGGCCTTCGCCCCGTTACAAGGAGCCCGATCTTCGTCGGCTGATACGCGGCTTCAAAGTGGAGAACACGTTCTTACTGCGAAACGGGCTGCAGGAGTACGCGTTCAGTTACAATCCCGAGCCTCCCCCTGAGGCGTAATCTTCCCCATAGATCGTTCCCGGCCTCGCGATATACTCGGGCCGAACGATGGTACCGCGAGTCAAGATCTGTTGTATCGCAAGTGAAGCCGAGGCATCTCTCGCTATTAGTCTCGGGGCGTCCGCGCTAGGGCTCGTCTCGGAAATGCCGAGCGGCCCCGGGGTCATCGACGAAGAGACGATTCGCCGGATCGCCGACGGAGTTCCCCCGGCCGTTTCTTCGTTCCTTCTGACCAGCCGTCAAGACGTCAACTCCATTGTGGCCCAGCAGAAACGTACCGGCGTGAGCACGATCCAGATCGTGGACGAGATTTCTCCCGGCTCGCATGAAGCGCTTCGCGAAGCCCTGCCCGGGATCCGGTTCGTCCAAGTGATCCACGTCATGGATGAAGGCTCGGTGGACGAGGCGACCGCGGTGGCTCCCTATGTCGATGCGCTTCTTCTGGATTCTGGGAATCCCAAGCTTGCGGTGAAGGAGCTCGGGGGTACTGGGCGAACCCACGACTGGGCACTCAGCCGGAAGATCTGTGACGCGGTCCCGAAGCCGGTTTTTCTGGCCGGTGGCCTCAACGCGTCCAACGTGCGCACCGCCATTGAGGAAGTCTCACCCTTCGGAGTCGACGTCTGCAGTGGTGTCCGCACAGACGGCAAGCTGGACGAAACAAAGCTCGAGGGCTTCATCCGCTCGGCCCAGAGTTGTGCCTAGCCATGGGGAGCTCAAGCCAAGCTCATGCCAAGCTTATGCCAAAGCTTATGAAAGACAAGTTCACGAAAGGTTTCTAAAGTGATCGACGGGATCGTCAAGTTCAATCGGGCTGTTTTCAAGATGCCCATCCTATGGCGCCTGTGGCTGATGCTCTTGATGGCCGTGAACCTGATCGTGCCGTTTTTCTTCCTCGACCGGATAGAGGCTTGGGTGGTTCTGGTAGCCATGATCGTCAGCGCCACGGTCATGATGGCGATGACCGGCAAGTTCGGGTTCACACGCATCCTGGGGTTAGGACATGTTCTGTGGATCCCCTTGGTCTTCTACTTATGGACCAGACTCGGGCAGCACGCGCCGGATGAACCGTTCGGGATTTGGATTCGTTTTCTGATGGTCGTCAACACCGTGTCTGTGGTCATCGACGTCATCGACGTCACCCGCTACGTGAGGGGCGACCGCGCAGAGACGGTCCAAGTGTAGCCTCGACAATCTAACTCGGTAGCTCCGGGAAGGCGTAGTGCTTCAGCAGGTCTCTCTCCTCGCTCACTTCATCGAAGAAGGCTCGAGTGAGGTCGGATTGAGTCACCATACCCGAGTAATCGTTGCCGTCCAACACCAGAAGGTGCCGAGTCGCGTGGTCTTTCATCCGTTCCGCCGCCACTAGGCAAGTCTCTTCCTGGCGCGCCGTCACCAGATCGGGGCTCATCACCTCACTCACTTGGGTGGATTTGGGATTGACGTCCCTAGCCACGACCCGATTGAGTAGGTCGCGCTCCGAGAAGACCCCACAGCAATTCCCGTCGTCGTCTTGGACGGCAACCGCTCCTACCTTGTGCGCGGTCATGTACTCGCAGGCCTTCCGAACAGAATCACTTCCCAGCACGAAGTAATAGTCCGAACGCCCTTCGATGATTTCGCCAATCGTTTTTCCCATGAGTGCACTCCTATTAAGCGTTGCTTTCCTTACGCATCGGACAGGTTTCGCAGGTCAGGGACTCGCCATCGGGACCGAGGGCAGCTTCTCCTCCGCAGGAGCCGCGGAGACAGCGGTTGCTGAGGAGCACACCCACCGCCATGGCGAGCATCGCCAGGCCGATGAACAGAACGGTGATAAGGAACACGCCCATGGCTAAGTCCATTCTAGCGACTTTCGGCGGAACCTGCCGACCTCCAATCTGGGAGGGAAGAGGATTTTCGCTTTGACCAGGTAGACCGGTACTGCTACATTCCTAGCGGGAGATGGACAATGGATATCTCGACCATTGGGCCCATACCGCATTCTTCGACAATTGGGCATTGGTGGGATGGGCGAAGTGTATCTCTCCGAGGATACCCGACTCCATCGCAAAGTCGCTCTCAAGCGTCTCAGCGGTTCACAACTGTCGACTCCCGAAGCGCGACGACAGATCCTTCGTGAGGCCCAGGCAGCGGCCATTCTGAACCATCCGAACATCGCGGTTGTTTACGATGTTATAGATGACGGCGAGCAGTCCATCATCGTCATGGAATACGTGGCGGGAGAGACGCTAGCGCGACGGGTCCTTCGCGGTCGACTCTCCCCGGAGCAAGTCATCGACATAAGTATCCAGCTAACCAGTGCGCTGGCGGAAGCACACGCGCACGAAATCATTCATCGGGATCTAAAACCAGCGAACATCCTGCTGACCCCTGACGGCAAGGCTAAGATTCTAGATTTCGGCCTGGCAAAGGCGCCTGCTGCGCAGGACGTCTCGGCCACCACCGACGGACGCGTCGTCGGAACGCCAGCCTATATGGCCCCGGAACAAATGTTGGGCTACCGCGCTGACCACCGCTCCGACCTCTTCAGCCTGGCAGTCGTCTTGTTCCAGCTCCTGACCGGGCGCTGGCCTTTCGAAGATCGGGATTCGAAGGATTGGACGCTCGAAGCGATGAAGAAGCACACTCCACGGGGTCACGGATTTCGACGCGAGTATCCCGGAGGAGCTGAGCGCGGTGGTGTCCCGGGCAATGTCTCCAGAACCTCAGCAACGTCAACAGTCGGCGAGGGAGCTCGGAGAGGCGCCGAGGTCTTTGGCGACCCTTCGTGTGTCCTGACTCTCCCCGATGTACTCGAGGGTGGCGGACCGGGAGATCATGGTTACCGACGGTATGGCCGACAGCTTGGTGATGAGGGTGTGCGCAATCCCCACCCCAACGTGCTCGATCGTCGGACCGCCGCTAACGTTAGCCAAAGGAAGCACCGCAATCACCGGAGGTCCATCTTTACCACGACCGGGCATGCGTATCTCACCCGCGACTATCAACCACACCGCCGCCGCCACGGTTAGCAGACCCGCGGCGACCGCTGCCTTGCGGTAAGGTATGCTCGCCGGTGAACGCCGCTGGTCGATTCCCGTACGAGTATCCACACTCGAAGTGAACCTGCCCAAAGTCGGATGCTCGGAGAGTTCACCCGCCAATCTCTCGAGCCTCCTTTGTCGTGAACGGCTCGGTGCAGCGTTTAGATGACTTGCTTCACGTCACCGTCAACCTCGTTCGCTCTAACGATTCGGTGGTTTGGGGCGGGGAGTACGACGGAAAGCTTAGTGAGCTCTTCGAGCTTCAGCGGAAGCTAGCCAGTGGTCTCACTCGGGCACTTCATCTAAACCTGACACCCACCGAGGCGCGACGACTCGAGGTCTCTCCTACGTCGAACATAGACGCCTTCGCGGAGTTTTCTCAGGGCCGTGACTTCCTGGACCGGCCCCACGACGCCGATAACCTCGAGCGGGCCGTTGCACTTTTCGAGAGCGCTCTGGCCAAAGACCCCAACTTCGTTCAGGCGCATGCCGGATTGGGCGAGGCCTATTGGGCCCAATTCGAACAGACCACCGACTCACGCTGGGCGGACAAGGCTCGTATCGCCGCCGAAGAGGCGCGTCGCTTGGACCCCGATCATCCCTCGGTGACTTATACCTTGGCAGTCATCTACGAGGGATCGGGGCGAACGGATGAGGCGGTGGAGGAGCTTCACCGAACCCTTACGCTACAGCCCAACAGCGACGATTCGTACCGGCTGCTCGGAGAGATTCTCGCCGGGAGTGGCCGAATCGACGATGCCGCCGAGGAGTTTCGTCGAGCCATCGCGATCCGACTCAACTTCTGGGGGCACTATTACTCGCTTGGCCGCGCGTACCTGAATGCTGGAAAATTGGCAGATGCCGCGCTTGCCTTTCAACGCGTGACCGAGCTTCAGCCGGACTTGCCCGTTGGATTTCAAACACTCGGAGTCACCTATCACATGATGGGGGACCTCGATCGAGCGGTGCCGAATTACTTGAAGGCCATCGAGCAAGGGCCTGCCTGGGCGGCTCACTCCAACTTGGGGACGATCTACTATCGCCAGGGCAAGTTCTCGAAGGCGGCGCAGTCCTATGAGGAGGCGCTAAAGCTCGATCCGAGCTCGTCGAATCACCATCGCAATCTGGGAGACGCTCTTCAGAAATTGAATCGCCCGCAGGATGCCCGCAAGTCTTACCTTACATCGGCGGAGCTCGACCGTAACCGGCTTGCGGTGAATCCTAATGATGTGCGAGCGATGGAAATGCTTGCCGTCGTCGAAGCGAAGCTGGGGCGAACCGCCGAGGCGTTACGTCTTGCCGCCGAAGCCGTCGAACTGGCACCCGAGGATAGCCAGGCGCTTTACAGCAAAGCCGTTGTGTACGCGCTCACCGGTCAGACAGAGGAGGCGATGGTCGCCTTGAAAGACGCGATCGCTCATGGATACAGCGTGACAGAAGTACGTGAGGATGAGGACCTGGCTACGCTCTGGGAGCTGCCAGCGTTCAAAGAACTGGTGGATGGCCAAACAACTGGCTAAAGGAGGAGGGACGCTCTATGAAGACACTGAGAATTTTGAGGCTGATGGCGACCGTTTTCTGCGCAGGGTTCGTTCTCGCGTGGGCTCCAGGATTACCGGCTCTGGTGCCGCCTCCACCGCTCGCCAAGATCACGCTGGCCGGGGGGAAGATCGAAATCGACAAGGGTGAGGTCAGCGCTTCGAGAAGGCAGGCGATCGTGTCGTGGATCGAAAACCACTACACGGACGAGAAGGCGGTGGAACTGACGAACTTTCAAATCGGTACAACGTCGGGCGATGAGTGTACAAACCTAAAAAAAATGAACCGACCTCCCCTTCGTGGACGACTGGAGGACCGGAATGTGGAGGGAGCCGAAAACGGCGAGCCAGGGACGGGGATCATCGCTGTGGTGGTCAAGAAGAACGCCGATGAGACTTGCTACAAATATGACATCACCGCGAGCGGGTTGCCCGATCTAGATCCTCGACTCCATGTGCGGTGAGTCAGGAAAGCTGAGCCTACGACAGGGAGCGGGGTGGTTTCAGTGCAGTGCTACGTCCAAGAGGCGTTGGAAGGCAGGGGTGGCCAACTCTCGGAGCCCTCCTCCTTCTTCCTCGATCAGGAAGAGAGCGGCAAGGTTCCGACCGACGGCGAGCTTGAAACCCTTCTCTGGACCCAGGACGAGAAGTCCGGTGGCCAAGGCATCGGCGCGAACGCCGAGTTCATCCACGACGCTCACCGAAGCCAAGCGGTGGGTAATGGGCCGACCGGTTCGAGGATCGATGGTGTGGGAGAAGCGAGTGCCATCGACTTCGTAGAAGTTCCGGTAACCGCCAGAGGTGGCCAGGGCCATACCGTTCAGCGGGACGATCCTTTGAACGGCTCGCTGTCCAGGGACCGGTTGTTCGATAGCGATGCGCCAAGCGTTTCCAGAAGCGTTGGTGCCGCGCGTTCGAACCTCACCGCCGACTTCGACCATGTAGTTCGTGAGCCCATCACCTTCTAGCCTCTCTGCCACACGGTCGACGCCATATCCTTTGGCGATGGCGGAGAGATCGCAGTAAAGATCGGGCGTCGTCTTGCGGACGGTCGAACTGTCAAGGTCGATTTCAAGCATGTCATAGCCGGAGCGCTGGAGTGCCTGAGCGACCTCGGCATCCGAAGGCAGCGTCTCCGAGCGCTCCTCTGCACCGAAACCCCAGACGTTGACCAGTGGACCAGCCGTGATGTCGAATGCGCCTCCCGTCAAGGCGCTCACCTCTACCGCATGGCGAAATACTTCGAGCGTTGACTGAGAGATGACGAAGGGTGTCGTCTCCCGGGAGCGATTGAATCGCGAGAGCTCGGAATCGTCGAGATAGTGCGACATCTTATCGTTGACGGCCCGAAGCTCGTCTTCGATTAAACGCTGGAGCCGGATTTCTGTCGCTTCTGTCAGGTTGTCCGCCACGACCTTGACCGTAAACGTCGTTCCCATGGTCGAGCCTTCGAAGGTGTAAGAGCTGGGGGCATCCCCGGCTCGATGGCAGGCACCGGCCCCGACGAGGGCGACGCAAACGCAGAGACCGACGAGCGCCGGCGACCGTAGCTGAGTCCCGAGTTGCTGCATGTTGGGCTCAGGTTACATCAACTGGCCCGTTCCGACAGCGTTCACGGCTGTGATAGACTCCGCGCCGTGCCGCATTCCAGGAGGAGACGGATGCTTGGAAGTTTGGTAGCGTTACTCCTGGTACTTTCCACGCCGATGCTCGCCGATACGGTGGTCATCCGCGCCGGCCATTTGGTCGACCCGGCGAACGGCCGGGTGACCGACGATGAAATGGTTCTGGTTCGGGGCGGGAAGATCGTCGAGGTGGGCCCGTCAGTCAAGATCCCCGAAGGCGCCAAAGTCGTCGACCTGAGCGACGCATGGGTGTTTCCGGGCTTGATGGATGCACACACCCATCTCGCCATGGGCCTGCCACCCGCCCCACCGGGTGAGTCCCTTTGGGAGATCTACCTGCTCAAAGAAAGCACTGCCTTTCGTACGGCGCGCGATTCATCATGGGCGGGTTCTGCTGGAGGGTCGTTTTACCACCGTGCGGGACATCGGCAACGAAGGCGACTTTGCCATGACCGCGGTGCGGCAGGCTGAGGCCAAGGGTTGGGTAAGAGGACCCACCATCTTCAATGCGGGGAAGATCATCGCCCCGTTCGGAGGACAGTCCTACCGCATCGCGCCGGAGCAGGGGCCCTTTTGGCACTACGAGTATTTCGATGCCGACACTCCGGACGAGATCCGCAAGGCGGTACGGCAAAACATCTATTACGGAGCCAACGCGATCAAGATGGTTGCCGACAATAGCGCTTTTCACTACTCCGAGGAGGAGATCCGTGCCGGAGTCGAGGAGGCACATGGGGCCGGGATCACCGTCGGAGTCCACGTCTATATCGACGATGCCGCCAGGAGCGTTATCCTCGGTGGCGCCGACTCCATAGAGCATGGGTTTCGATTGTCTGATGAAATTCTTCGACTCATGAAGGAAAAAGGAACCGTGTTGGTAGGAACAGACTTTCCGTACGAGCATCTCATGCAAGCGGGCCAAACGCTTCCTCGCGATCAAAAGGAGACCGCCAACACCATTCTCGATCGGCTACGACGAGCCCACCGTGTGGGCGTGAAGATGGCCTTCGGGACAGACGTGGTGGTTGATACGCCGGGTCGCACCCGACTCGACAAGATGTTGGACTACCTGGACGTGTGGATCGAGGCCGGGATCCCAGCGCCGAAGATCCTGAAATGCATGACCACCAACGTTGCCGAGCTCTTGTGGATTGACGACGAGCGGGGTGCGGTGAAAGCGGGCCTCGCCGCGGACATCGTGGCTACGCCGGAGAATCCTTGGAGAATATTCACACCTTGCGCGATGTGCACTTCGTGATGAAAGACGGGGACGTCATCAAACACTCGAAGTAGAGGGTCGAGAAAGGAGTTCTTCTAATGCGCTTCATAGGATCGTCTTTCTGGTTCGTCTTGGGTCTTCTGGTATTGGTCGCGCCGGTGCAGGCACAGGAAAACACCGTCCACTTCACCCCCACGGTGGGGCACCCCACCTACGCGGTTCGTGAGCCGGTCATGCATTTGAAGCCGGGAACGAGACTCGTCTCGAACACCAACTTCGGCGCTTACTACACCGAGGAGGGTGGCGACTTTCCGGGAGAAGTGGGTCCTTTCTACATCGACGGCGCCACTACCGAGGACACCCTGGTGGTTCGCGTGATCAAAGTCGAGCCCAATCACGACCTCGCGGCCTCGCGCCTTTACTCCGACTTCGGGGGTTTGGCGATGGATAAGACGGTGGTGCTCTTGAACGAGCGCATCACACCGCGTCGCTACGTTTGGCGCTTGGATCGAGAGAAGATGACCGGCACTACTCAGCTTCCGGATAGCAGGATGAAGGAGATCGAGATTGAGCTCAAGCCCATGCTGGGCCGAGTGGCGGTGGCGCCGAGAGGCGAGGAGGCCTTCGGCGGCCTCTGGCCGGGCGACTTCGGCGGAAACTTGGATGCCCCCGAGGTGCGGCCGGGGACGACGGTCTACCTACCCATTTTTCACGACGGAGCCTATTTCTACTTCGGGGACGGGCACGCTCGGCAAGGCCAAGGCGAGGTGAGTGGCACCGGGCTCGAAACTTCCATGGACGTCATTCTCGAGATCGATTTGATCAAGGGCCAGAAGATCGATTGGCCGCGCCTCGAGGACGACAACTACATCATGGTGGCGGGGAGCGCCCGGCCGCTCATCGATGCGTTTCGCCTGGCGCACGTGGAGCTCATTGAGTGGTTGGAAGAGGACTACGGATTCGGACGTTTGGACGCCTACCTTCTGCTCGGGGAATTGGCGGAGAGCAGCGTGGCCAACATCGTCGATCCCGCGTACACCGTGTTGGCCAAGTTTCCGAAGAAATATCTACCGGAGTAGACCCGACCAAAATTAAAGATGCGCGAGAGCGGGGCGTATAAGCCTCAGTTGTCAGCATCCGCGTGTGGAGCCCGTCCTCCGTCTTGAGCACCCAAGGAGATGACCACCGCGATTTCCTCGGTGTCACCCGACCCTTCGTAAGCAGGAGGGACTTGGGAGACCACCGTCCCGGCTGGATAGCCATCGCGATAGACCTTGTCGACCCTTCCGAGCAGGAAGCCTTGCTGTTCGAGAATGAGCCGGGCGGACTCCAGCCGCTCACCTTCGAGGAGCGGCACGAACGCGCGCCGACGATCCCATGGCGCCAGGCTGGGCCGATCAGAGTCTGCGTCCACAACCGATCCGATGACAATCGAAGGGATGTCCAAGAGGCT
Source organism: Candidatus Marinacidobacterales bacterium (assembly GCA_965219415.1). Taxonomy (GTDB): domain Bacteria; phylum Acidobacteriota; class Vicinamibacteria; order Marinacidobacterales; family DATDRI01; genus CBDCNP01. Next base: position 1,346,950 of record CBDCNP010000002.1, on the reverse strand, counting down.
GGTACTTAGTTCCATGAATTCGACCCTGCCGTCATCAGACACTGCCACCGGTTTGATGAGAAGGACAGTGTTCAGGGATCGGGACCGGGCCTTCGTCACCAACGCACCGTTCCTGGTGCGATAGAAACCTCCGTGGTCGCCGTGGACAAGAATGAGGGCGTCGTCGAAGCGGCCCAAGTCCTTGAGGAGATCGAGGAAGTCTAGGATCATTTTCAGCGCGCATCGAGACTGGTCGATGACTCCGGTCTTTGAGGATCCCACGCCGTAGGTGCAATCGGCCCGCAGCTTGGTAGGGTCGTGCGGAATCAACACGTGCACGACGGTGTACCGGCCCGACGAAGATTGCGCCGCTTCCTCTGCCAGCATTCCTTGAAATCCGAGATAGGAGATCACGGGAGCAGACTGGGGAAGCAGTCTCTGCCGCCCGAGTCGGTCCCAATCCTCTTCGTCGAGGCCAGAGAACCAAGTGGTACGCCTGAGCGTGGGTCGCAACGGAGCGGGAGTATTACTGTAGAGCCACGTGTTCCAAAGCGATTCTGTGTTCAGAGTAAGGAGCTCGGCCCTGGCGGCGGTTCCATGATGCACCATGCGATCGAAAAAAGCCTCCCGCCCCTCCCACGAGTTGGGGACGTAGGCCACCGTCTCGTATCCCTGCAACTTGAGCCAGTAGACAAATGAGGCACGGGAATCGAACGCAGCCCTGACGTAGTCTTCGCGCCGTCGGTCGTAGAATAACGTCTGCCGGAAAAGATCGTTGCCAACGATACCGGTGTGTAGGGCCAGACGGCGGTGTTCTTCGGGAAGTAGACGAACCCGCCCAAGGCCTCTTCTGATTCGGGGGACAGAGTGTGCTCGAGCAAATCGGTCTGATAGCCATCGAAGATGAGGTGGTAGATGTTGGGAAGAGGCCGGGAAGGGTTCACCGACGAGTGTTCGCGCTTGTCGACCGCCTTCGGTGTCGCGTCTGGTTGCAGTAGGACATTGTAGAGCAGCGTCTCACCCTCAAAGGCGAGCAAGGCGAATGCGAAAACCGCGAAGGCGGGGATGGCAGCCTTCGGGCTCATCCGGCGCCCCAGGACGACCGTCGCCACGAGGAGCAAGATCGCCCAAAATGTGAGGCCCGCCGCCGTTTGGTACACAAAGTGAAAGGCCCGGCACTACAAATTGGAGTGGGCGAAAGAAGGCGAAGACGAGAAAAACTGGGCCCGCTACGTAGTACGCCCAAAGGACGTAGGAGAAGGCCCGCCAGTATTTGGACAGGGCGCTAATGAGGACGCCAACGAACATCGTCACGAATGGAAAGCTTGACGAACGGCGCCAACACTTCGTACTGGTATTGCATCAGGTTTTGGTTCTTCACGTATATGTCGATGGCCGACGAGATGAACAGGAGCAAGGGAGTCGTTGCCAGCGAGAGGAGGGCGGTGGCGCGTCGCTTGAAAGCGTTCATTCGATTCCCAGCTCTCCGTGGCACGAGCTCGCGCATTGTGTAAGAGAGGTCTCGATGATCTCTCGGACCGGTTGGTAGTCGCTGTCCTTGGCGGGGGCGAACCCGTAGCGGAACTCCTCGTCCCAATCTTCCCGACTGTCCGACTCTTTGAAATCGAGCTTCAACAACGCCTCCCGTAACGCCTCGGAGACGTGCCGCGGCAAGTCGTCGCGCATCACTAGGGGCGCACTGGGAACGGGATCGGAAGTGTGGAGCACGCGGAGGCCCTTTTCCACATATCTTTCGCCAACGACATCCTCGACCGCCCCCACATCGAAGCGGCCCGCCGCAACCGTAGCCGCCACCTCCTCGTCGTTGGCGAGATGCACGACGTCTTTGAGAGTCTCCAAGCGCACACCGGCGCGGATCAACTCATGGCGGGGGATGAGGTTGCTCAATGTGGAGTGAAAGGCTCCCAGAGCCAGTGAGCGCTCTTCGAGATCGGTTAGACCTCTCACAGGACTGTCCTTTCGTGTGAGGAACACGCTGCGAGAGACCGCCTCGCGATCTCGGTTCAACGGCCTCACCAGCGGTACCGCTCCAAATTGACGGTGCGCTTCCAGATAGCTCACCACTCCCAAATGGGATATTTCCGCCATTCTCTGCTCGAGCATCCCCACGGTTCTCTCGGACTCACGACTGAACACGGCCCGAAATCGATAAGAGGTATGCTCGGTAAGGTAGTCCAACAGCGGCTGGCGGTACCGGTTTGTGATCACGATACCAATCGGTTGTCGGAACGCCAAAGTGAGAAGCGGCCGATGAGCGAGAGAGGGCGTGTCGTTTTCTGCGGCTACCGAGGAGGGCTCTCCGCCGCCTTGGCTGCAACCTGCCAGGAATGATAGAACAATCACCGGTCGCAGGAGGAAGAGCCGAAACAGGGAGACCATTAGCGGAACACTCGCTCGTTTTGCACGAGCGCTTTGATTTCGAATGGTAGAATCGATATCGGCTAGAATGCCATGCTCCCCGGTAGGTGTCAAAGCGGCGGAGAAAGCAAAAAAAGGGGGAGCGAACTCGGTCGCTCCCCTTTGTCAACGCCGCGATTAGGTATCCCCGTGGCGGAAGTAGACCTTATCGGTAATCAACCAGCCGTCGCCGAACTTCAGCAGCGAAAGGTAGTCGGAATAGACGTGCATCGAGTCCTTGAAGAGCTCGATCTTTGCGACGGCGGCGTTTCCAGTGACATCCACGAAGACGAACTTGTGATCCCACTTTTGATCCGCGGGATCGAAGTCGGGCGCCGCTTTTTTCTTGTCGATGCTAGCGATCCAGTCATCGATCGGGTACTCACCAAGAGCACCATCCCTAACCCCATGGATTTTGAAAACCGGATGGAAACCGGCACGCATCGCTTCGGTGTCGAGGTCGTTGAAAGCGCCGTTGATGTATGCGCCTTCGATCAAAGCCTCGACCGCGGCCTTATCGACGTCGGCTTCGGAGTACAGCATGGCGTTTGATGCGAGTGCGACGACGAACAGGGCGAGGGCAAAAAAACTGAGCAGGCTGATTCTCTTCATTGATACTCCTCCTGTTTTCGAGATTGGAGAAAATCGCAGGTGCGAGCAGGCGGCTCTCGATGCCCGTCAGTCTAGACGAATCCTCGAGGGGGTGCAAAAGAAAGTGGGTGACGGCGAATCGAGTTAACACCAACTTCGTCAATTGGTTATGACGGAGCGCGGGCCCGGCCTCAAAACCCGCTTGCCACGGAACCCATCCTCGAATTACCATCGATGTCACCCCAACCACTACCCGAAAAAGGGGGGCGATAATGCCGGGACCCACTGCCGCTGACATCATGAGTCCGCTGGTCGTGACGCTCACGCCGGAAGACAACATCTATTCCGCCATGCGCACCTTGTTGAAGAAAAGGCTCTCCGGTGCGCCGGTGGTCGATCGCCGGGGCACTCTCGTCGGCATGCTGTCCGAAAAGGACTGCCTTAGAATTCTGACCGCCGAGGCCTTCGATGGGTTGCCCCAGGGCACGGTGGCCGGCTATATGACCAGCCCGGTCGAGACCGTGAAGATGGACACCAGCATCTACGACATCGTGACTCGTTTCCTGGAAAGATCGTTTCGAAGAATGCCAGTCTTGGATGACGGGGGGCATGTCGTCGGACTGGTCACTCGACGTGATCTGCTCGTCGCGATCGAGTCGATGAGAGACAACTCCTATCTTTATGGTACCGAGGATCAGCATCTTCCTCTCGAAGAGAGCGCGGGTGTCGACTCCGCCATGCGGCGTGCGCGCAGCCAAAAAGACTGAGCCGCTGCTACCCAATCTCGAACGAGTCCGGGCGCGCTAGCGCCGAACCAGGAATCCGCATTGCAGTTTCGTATCGCTCCTACGATTTTCGAAGATTTCCCCGAGGTGCGGATCGGAGTCGTGACCGCCCATGGGTTGAAAAATCACGGCAGCGATCCAGCCATCACGTCCAAATTGCGCGAGGCGGAGGCCGCGTTGGTCGAATCCTTTCGAGAGGGCAGCGTCACCGAGCATCCTCGCATCGCCCCCTGGCGGGAGGCCTACCGCAAGTTCGGCGCCAAACCGAAGAAGCACCATTCCTCGATCGAAAGCCTCGCCCGACGCGCCCGCAAGGGCGATACGCTGAGGTCGATTAACAAGCTGGTCGATGTTTACAACGTCGTATCGCTTCGTCACATCGTGCCAGTGGGCGGAGAGGATCTCGACCGCATCGAGGGAGACATCATCCTTATCCGCGCCGGCGATAACGAGGTTCCGGTGAAACTACTCGGAGAGGCCGAGGAGCGCTCGCCGTTGGCCGGTGAGGTCATTTACAAAGATGATCGTGGCGCGATCTGCCGGCGGTGGAACTGGAAGGAAGCCGAACGAACCAAACTGACGGAGGAGACTCAGAGGGCGGTTCTGGTCATCGAATCGCTGCCACCGGTCGGCCCGGTCGGCCCTGCCGGTAGCGTCGAGCTCGAAGCAGCGGTCGAGGAGCTCGCCGAGCTGATCCAGCGACATGGCGGTGGCGAAACAGTGACAACCATCCTCGATCGGGAGCGGCCCGAGACCGGGCTCGATTCATTGACATGACCAAGCGTCAGGCGCATCAGGCGGAGTGCGTCACGTGCCGGCCGGCCTGTACCACGGACGAGGAGGCGCGGTTCGAGGTGACAGAGGAATTCCGGCGATTTAGTCAAAAAGAGGACATCTTCAGCCGATCCCGCGCCTCCGAATCGGCAAGGTGTTTACCGATCTGCCGCTGGCTCACGACAAGCCGAGAAGGTTCGGGGTTGAGGAATTTTGCAACGTGTGCCGTCGATGCAGCAGCGAGTGTCCGCCTCAGGCGATTACAAGCGACGACCCGTCGGAGCGGATCTACAACCGATCCAACATACGGGGCGTCAAGAAATGGACGACCGACGCGGAGAAGTGTTTCAGTTTTTGGGTGAAGCAGGTCACCGATTGCTCCATTTGCTTGAGGGTCTGTCCTTACAATCGGGACTACCCGCGTTGGGTGAACCGATTGCGCTTCCGGCTGATGGGCTCGTTCCTGAGAAGGCCCATGCTGTGGCTCGACTCGATCCTGGGTGGTGGCACACGGCGCCCGCCGAGTTGGTGGTGGAGCCGTTAGGCACTAACCGTCTAGAGTCATAAAGAGGTTGTTGAGAGATTCGGCTAACGTCGGGTGGGCGAAGGTGCCTTCCTTAATAGCTGTGTACGGCAGCTTTCCCATCATCGCCACCTGCAAGACCGACATGACCTCGCCACCGTGAACGCCTAGGATCGCGCATCCCAGTATTTGTCGGCTCTCCGGATCCACCAGAGCCTTCATGAATCCACGGGTCTCGTCGGATTCGAGCGCCCGCGCAACTCGAGTCATCGGGAGTTTCGCCACTCGTACGTTGATCCCTTGGGATTTGGCTTGTTCCTCGGTCAGCCCGACGCGACCCAACTCCGGGTCGATGAAGACGGTATAGGGCACGAATCGGCCTTTGGTGGTTGCGTCGGCCTCTTCGAGAAGATTGTCCCGAATGATGCGATAGTCGTCGTAGGAGATATGTGTGAACGCCGGACCTCCGTTGGCGTCGCCCAGGCAGTACACTCCCGGCACGTTGGTCTCCAAGCGCTCGTTGACCGAGATATAGCCCCGCTCGTCGACCCGGATCCCCGCCGCCTCGAGGCTCAGACGGTCGGCGTTGGAGGCGCGTCCCACCGCGACCAGCAGCTGGGTCGCGCGAACGGTCTCCTGTCTTTGTGCGCTTTCCACCGTTGCGACGATGTGACCCTCGCCGTCTCGTTCGAATCGTGTTGCCGTGGTTTTCAGCCTAACGTCAATACCCTCATCTTCTAGAATGCTCGCGATCTCCTGCGCGACGTCGGGGTCCTCACGCGAGAGTAGCCGCTCGGACCGTTGGAGGATCGTCACCTTGCTTCCGAAGCGGCGGAACATCTGCCCGAATTCGAGAGCGATATAACCGGCCCCTAGGACGAGTAAATGCTCGGGCACGGAATCCAATTCCATGATCGACGTGGAGTCGAGATAGGGGAGGTCCTTCAACCCGGGAATATCTGGGATCAGCGGGCGAAGGCCAGTATTGATGAAGATCTTCTCCGCCGTGAGTCGCCGGAGGCTTCCATCTGGGGGGGCGACTTCGATCTCCTTTGGACCGGTGAAGCGCGCGTGGCCGAAAACGAGATCCAGATGCTCCAGTTTTTCGAGTTCTCGACGGCCGCCGCCGCTGAACAGATCTACGATCTCGCGTTTGCGCTCGCGGACGCGGACCATATCAACCGCCACGGATGAGGCACGAACACCGTAATCGGCGGCCCGCCGGGCCACGTGGGCGACCCGGGCACTGGCGACCATGGTTTTAGTAGGCGTACAGCCTTTAATGACGCAGGTGCCTCCCACTTTGTCTTCGCGCTCGATAATGGCGGTTTTCCATCCCGCCCGCGCTAGGCTCCCGGCCAATGGTTTTCCCGCTTGACCAGTACCGATGACGATCGCCTTGTAGTTTTCAGGATTCTCCATATCTATATTCCTTTTGAGCAGGGACACTCCTGTGCTAGCCTCTTCAGCGAGCGATGAGCAGGATGTATCAAGCGGTTATTTTCGATCTTGATGGGACGCTTGTGCAAACGGAGAAGCTCAAGGCGATCTCTTACGCGCGAGCGGCCGTCGACCTCTGCCCCCGGAGCATCAATGAGGGAGAGGTCATCGAGGCCTTCAAGGAGGTCGTCGGAAGCTCTCGACAAGAGGTGTCCCAGTTTTTGGTCGACCGATTCGAATTAGAAAAAGCAGCCGGCTCTCTGATGAATGAGTTCGGCGTGACCACACCCTGGCAGGCGTTCGCTCAAGTGCGCCTCCGAATCTACGACAAGTTGTTGGCCGATCCGCAGGTCTTGGTAGACCACCAATGGCCTCACAACTTGGATCTCCTCCATGATGCGCGGAAAAGCAAGTGCCGCACCGGTCTGGCGACTATGTCCCATTGCGCACAGGTACGACGCGTTCTCCGGGTCTTGAACCTCACGAAAGAGTTCGACTTCGTGGCCACTCGGGACGACGTCGAGCATCCTAAACCGCATCCGGAGATCTATTTTTTAGTAGCCCGTGAGCTCCAGGTTCTTCCCGGCGAATGCCTGGTCATCGAGGATTCTCCCGCCGGTGTGCAAGCGGCTAAGTCCGCGGGGATGGGCGTCATCGCCGTGACCACGCCATTTACGCGACAGGCTTTCAGGGAACGCGACATACTGGATAGCCGGTTCGTCGTGGACGAGCCGAGCAAACTACCTGAGATCCTAAGGGAATGTATCAAGGCGCATCTGTCACCGGGCTAACAGAGGAAGTCTGAATGGCGGAATCGACGAGTATCGTCATTTTTGGTGCTTCGGGCGATCTGACGCGACGCAAGCTCGTGCCGGCGCTCTACAACCAGTTTCGCAAGGGACGTCTCCCGAAGAACCTGCGCATCGTGGGCTTCGCACGGCGCGATTACTCTCATGAGAAGTTCAGGGAGCTCATGCAGGCGGCGGTCAAGGAATTTACGCCCGATGGGTACGATGAATCCGCCTGGAACGAGTTCTCTCCGAGTCTCTGGTACGTGCGCGGCAACGTCAACGAGCCGCTGGCGGGATTGGACGGGTTTCTTCGCGAAGGGGAGAGCAAGCATTGCAATCGCCTCTACTATCTGTCGATCGCCCCGCAGTTCTACGAGCCGTTGGTGGATCAATTGGGCTCATCCGGTATGGCTCGCGAAGAACAAGGATGGCGCCGCATCATCGTGGAAAAGCCGTTCGGTCACGATCTCGCTTCCGCCCAGTCACTCAACCGCGCGCTTCACGCCGTTTTCGAAGAGCACCAAATCTTCCGCATCGACCACTATCTAGGTAAAGAAACTTCCCAGAACATACTTTTCTTTCGCTTCGCGAACACGGTTTTCGAGCCGATCTGGAACCGAAACTACGTCGATCATGTCCAGCTGACGGTCGCCGAGAGCGTGGATGTGGAGCACCGGGCAGCCTTTTACGATGCAACCGGTGTCGTTCGAGACATGTTCCAGAACCATCTGCTCCAGTTGCTGACGCTCGTGACGATGGAACCGCCGGCGTCGTTCCGCGCCGACGAAGTGCGGAACGAAAAAGCCAAGGTTCTCTCCGCGATCCGTCCCGTTCAAGGCGCCGAAGTTGCCCACGAAACGGTCCGCGCGCAATATCGCGGCTACGGCGATGCCGAGGGAGTCGCATCCGAGTCTCAAACCCCGACATACGCGGCGATGCGGTTCTTCATCGACAATTGGCGCTGGCAGGGAGTTCCGTTTTACCTACGTTCTGGCAAGGCGCTGACCACGAAGACTTCGGAGATCATCATCCAGTTTCGCCAGCCACCGCACAACATGTTTCACATGGAGCCGGGTTCTTCCATCCGCCCCAACTACCTGGCGCTCTTTATTCAACCCGACGAGGGCATGCACTTGCGTTTCGAAGCCAAGGTACCCGACACCGTCGCAGAAATGCGGGCCGTCGACATGGAATTCCACTACGCCGACGACTTCGGTAAAGACTCCATTCCCGAAGCCTACGAGCGTTTGTTGCTCGACGCGTTACAAGGCGACGCTTCGCTGTTCACGAGGAGCGACGCCATCGAGATCTCGTGGAAACTCATCGATCCAATCCTTCAGGAATGGGAGAAGTCGGGAAAACCTTCCCTCGCCAAGTACGAGCACGGGAGCGGGGGGCCCACCGAGGCGGATGAGCTTCTCGCTAAAGACGGCCGCTGTTGGTTACGGGGCTGCTGATTGGGAGTCGCGCCCGATAGAGACTCCCAAAAAAATCAGCGGGGCCCAAACCCCAAGACGCGAAAATCTGTAGCTCGTCCGTCAGACGGGGACGGGCCCGCTCTGGACCTTCACGACCTTGGCGACGAAGGGCGAGGTCATAGCGCGGACGAGCGCGCTGTAGTTGAGTTGAAACGTGACCTCGGCGCCGACGGACAGGGGGCATCGGCTGGAGTCCGCGATGAGGTGGTCGCTGCTGGCCCCAAGAATCTCGATTCCGGGAGGCGGGCGGAGGCCGCACGGATCAATGTCCTGGCGTCCAACGGCGAGGATCGTCTGCGAGACGAGGCCCCGATCGGTGGCGGGTGGCTTCTCCCCAAACGCGGTTTGTGCGATCTCGCCCCAAGGCTGTGATGGTTTGACCTTCGACTCGATCACTTCGGCGATGAGCTGGATAGCGTCGGTGCGCAGCCCGTCGATCGGTTGACGATGGAGTGGCTCGCGTCCGAGCAAGAGCGATTCACCCAAGCGGAGATTGTTGATCCGCCCGGTGTCTGCGCCGCTGAGCGCCCACTGGAGGTTACCGGAGTTGCCCCCGGAGACGATGCCGAGCGTCGGGCCGAAGGTCGCGTCGGTCGAATCGGCCAGCGCAGAGAGCTCGGCCATATTCTTGGGGTCGGGCGACACTCCGCTCTGGCAGGCGAGGTTGGCGCCGATGCCTTTGAGCGCGATGTTCGGGAAGCGAAGCGTCTCGCGCACGGTTTTCTCGAGGTCGCCGGGCATGATGCCTTCACGGAGGTCTCCAAGCTCGACCATGAGCACGATCCCATGCGTCCGCCTCGCAGCCTGCGCGGCGGACGAGAGCTTGCTGATGACATCGAGCTCGGTATTGAAGCTCACGTCGGCGTGCGTTACGACCTGTTCCGCCTGGCTGAGCATCGGCGAGCGGATGAGTGTCATCGACGCCGGTACGCACGCATGACGCATCGCTTCGATGTTCTCGATGCGTGAGTCGCCGAGCGCACTCACGCCCGCCCGGAGCAAGGCGCCGGCGATCTCGGGTGAGCCGAGGATCGCCTTCGTGACGCCTGTGACCGAGATACCACGCTGGGCCAACAATTCGACCAGTGTTCGGGCGTTGTGGTGGATCTTGTCGAGGTCGATCTCCAGTCGCGGCGCGGTCACCGTGCGCTGTCGCTCAGTTTCTCCTCGAGCTCCGGGAACGCCGCAAGGACCATCTCCACCAGGCGCTCGGGTGAGCGGGTCAGCGCATCGGTGGCGGGGATGCCGAGTTTGCGCTCATACAGCGTGATGGCCGCGTCGACCTCCGCCTCGGTCATGTTCTCGTGGTTGATTGTGAGGCCGATGACCTTCGTGTCGGAGAAGGTCTGGATGAGGTTGATCTCGGTGGCCGCCGTCGGCATCACCATCTGTTCGAAGTCGCAGCGATGGGCCCGTTCCGGTGCGTGCTGCAGCACGACGGCGTCGGGGCGGCTGCCTCGGAGCACCAAGGACGAGGTCGAGTAGGCGGGGTGACTCAGTGCGCCTTGGCCTTCAATGATGATCACGTCGGGTTTCTCGGCTTCGAACGCTTCGAGGATGGTGGCTTCCAACTCACCCGAGCAAAACTGCGACGGCACGGCATCGAGCGCAACGCCGTAGCGGGCTCCTTGCATCAAGCCGGTCTGGCCGGTGTAGACGATGACCGCTTTCACGCCGCGATCGTTGAGGGCGCAGGTCAGGATGTTAGCGGTGGTGCGTTTGCCGATGGCGCAGTCGGTGCCGAGCACGGCGATTCGCGGGCAGGTGACCTGGGTGATGCGATCGCTGAACGACCGCAGGTTCTTCTTGGCACGGGGTCTTCGGACGTCGAGGATCTCTGTGTTACTCGCTGCGCTCGCCGCTACGAACTCCGGGTCGTCGTTCAAGAACTCATGGAGGCCGTTCACAACGTTCATCCCGAGACCCAAAGCTTCGAGGACGATGCCGCGCTCGTACGTTGACAACATGCCACTCGCCGGCGCCAACCCGAGGATGAAGTAGTCGGGTACATCTCCGGCGTGCGCGAGCGCGTCGGCGAAGTCGCGACAGATGGGGATGCCGGCCGGCGCCTCGTCGAGCACCACGCCGGCATCTAGGCCGGCCTTCTCGCTGTCGATGACCGAGAGGATCTTGTAGATCTCCGAGCGTCGGACGAGCCCGTTGGCGGTCTTGCCGTCGATGGCGCCGAAGTTCGCTTCGCAATAGATGATTGCGGTTGGGACTCGCCGGTGTTCACCGCTGGATCGTGTTTGCGCGGACATCGCCGCTTCGTTCCGGGGGGGCACGGTTATGATCGGCAACGGATGCGTTCGCCGACGTGGAGAGTGGGGCCCGTAGACATTGTCACTCCTCGATTGGGCTCAGAGGAGGCGACGGGATCGTGCCGGCCGAATTGACCGGGTGTGAACGAGAGGTCCCCACTAAGTCTGGTTGGTGCCCCCTATACTATCACAATGTATAAAAGCGAGTATGGGGACGCGAAGCGGTCATCGGCGTGCCAGAGGGTTGAGAGCGAGTCCTGGCGCCAAAATGCGAGGGTGCCACCTGCGGGCAAATAGGGACGGCGTGCAAATGGTGGGCTTCCGAGCGCGTCCTCCGGGATCGGGACGGCGCAATTTCCACCACCAAAGGACCGTTTAGTGAGAGAATACCCGCCGCTATAGGCTAGCAAATCGAGTGGAGGCCACTAAATGAGTCGAGAGAAACCTAGGTTCCGGCTGTTTGCCGCGACTATCATCTTCATAGCGACGTTTCTATCGTTCGGCACGGCGAAGGGCCAGAACGAGCCCCTAATCGTCCAGCCGGGCGCTCCAGGCGAGTCCAGTCGGACGATCTCCGCGGAGGAAGCCTCGAATCTCGCTGGCATCCGGTTTACCGAGGCCGACGTGAAGTTTATGCAAGGGATGATCTCCCACCACGCCCAGGCGCTCGAGATGACCGAGCTCCTCGCGTCGCGGAGTGAGCGTGAGGTCATACACACGCTCGCGAAACGCATCGAGCTCTCTCAAGAGGACGAGATTAAGATGATGCAGGAATGGCTTCGTTCACACAGCCAGGAGGTCACCGCCGTGAACGCTCATCACGCCCATGATGCTGTCCTGATGCCGGGTATGCTGACCGCCGAGGAGATGGGCAGTCTCGAGCAGTCTCGAGCGATTGAATTCGACCGGCTGTTCCTCGAGCTCATGATCATGCATCACCAGGGCGCTTTGATCATGGTCGAGAACCTCCTCGCCCACCAGGGCGCGGCACAGGATTCGGCCATCTACGGGTTCACTTCCGACATCATCGCCGACCAGAGCATGGAGATCGATCGCATGGGGGGCATGCTCGCGGAGCTCTCCTCGGATCCTCGAGTCCATCTCAAGGCCGGCTTTCGTGATGCCGGTGAAGCGGCGCTCAACCTGGAGCTGGTGGCAACGCTTCCGAAACCGGAGGGCTTCTTCGATCCCCACGCGCCAGTGGGTCTACCCGTGCCGCCCGAGCGCGATGCTGCGGAAGAAGAGCCTGAAGCGCTCGCTGAGTCGAAGGAGGAGGGTGAAGAGAAAGAGGGCGAGACGGACGACGAGGCAGAGGAGAATGGACCCTCTCCGCCATCGCCAAGGGCCGGACTCTTGAACTTCGCGAACTCGGACCTCGCTTTCGCTGGAGACGTTGTGTTCGAGGGTAATTTCCACGGTTTCAATACGTACAACGTCGAGGATCCGATGGTGCCACGGCTTCTTGGCTCCGTGGTGTGCCCGGGTGGTCAGGGCGATGTGTCCATCATCGGCAACTTGCTAATGATGTCGGTGGAGCAGACAAGGGGCCGGCTCGACTGTGGTCTTCAGGGAGTGGCGGAGCCGGTGAGCGACGCGCGTTTCCGTGGGATCCGGATCTTCGATATCAGCGACGTGCGGATCCCGAAGCAGGTGGCCGCAGTCCAAACGTGCCGAGGCTCGCACACGCACACCGTGGTGACCGACCCCGATGACGAGGGCAACGTCTATGTCTTTGGTTCCGGCACGGGCTCGGTGCGCTCTGGAGAAGAGCTCGCGGGGTGCTCGGACGCGGGTCCGGGCGCGGATGAGAACACCGCTCTATTCAGCATCGACGTCATCCAAATTCCATTGGCGAAACCGGAGGAGGCGCGGATCGTAGGCCGCCCGCGCATCTTTGCGGATCCCAATTCTGGCGTGATCGCCGGTTTGTGGAAGGGAGGCGACCATGGGCCGGGCACGCAGAAGACTTCCGAGACCAACCAGTGCCACGACATCACCGTGTTTCCTGAGATGGGCTTGGCAGCGGGGGCGTGCTCTGGAAACGGCATCCTCCTCGATATCTCCGATCCGGTGAATCCGGTCCGGCTCGACCAAGTGGTCGACCCGAGCTTCGCCTATTGGCACTCCGCCACGTTCAATAACGACGGTACCAAAGTGATTTTCACGGACGAATGGGGCGGGGGGATGCGTCCCCGCTGTCGAGCATCCGATCCCAAGCAGTGGGGAGCGAATGCGATTTTCGACATCGTCGATCGCAAAATGGAGTTCCGAAGCTACTTCAAGTTGCCGGCCCCACAGACCGAAGAGGAGAACTGCGTGGCCCACAACGGATCTCTCGTGCCCGTCCCGGGGCGCGACATCATGGTTCAGGCCTGGTATCAAGGCGGCGTCTCCGTCTTCGATTTCACTGATTCCTCGAGACCGGTTGAGATCGCGTTCTTCGACCGCGGCCCGGTCGATGCCAACAAGCTCATCATGGCGGGCCATTGGTCGGCGTACTGGTACAACGGCTTCATCTACGGTACGGAGATCGCCCGCGGCCTCGACGTGCTGAGACTCTTGCCGAGTGAGTACCTCTCGCAGAACGAGCTCGGCGCTGCGTTACTGGTCGCCCCGGACGTCGTCAACGCGCAACAGCAGCGGCGGATCGACTGGCCGGCGAGCCCCGTTGTGGCGCGGGCGTACCTGGACCAGCTTGGGCGAAGCCACGCGATCACGGCCGAAAGGGCAGAGGCGTTGACGGAAGCGCTCGACCGTGCCGAGCAGATCCTCGCCGGCGGCACGGCAGACGGCGGTCGAACTTCGGGTGAGCTAGACACGTTCGCAACCGAGCTCGAGCGTGATCGCAACGAGGCGATGGAACGCGACAAGGCTCGACTCGAGTCGCTCGCGGAGACCGTGAAAGGCGTCGCCAATAGTCTTCGGTGACCGCAGTCGCGGAAGTACTGAAGCGCGAATATGAGAACCGCGCTGAGGTGGATTGGCCGACTGGCTACGTTCGTCTTCGTGGCCGGACTAGCGGCTGTCGTTCACTTCGGTCATCCACCAACCTTCGACCCGCCGCGATCGCGCTCGAAATCGATTCGACTCCTGAACGAATCGCCAGAGGTAAGGTCCTCGCCTCCGCGATCTGCCTCGGCTGCCACATGGATCCAGTGACCATGAAGGTCACGGGTAGGCACATGTCCGACGCCCCACCGGAATTCGGCCCGATCTATTCCAATAACATCACCCGACATCCTCAAAAGGGCATCGGTAGCTGGTCCGACGGCGAGCTCGCCTACCTTCTTCGAACCGGGATCACTCGAGACGGTACTTACATCCCGCCGTATATGGTGAAGCTGCCCCACATGTCGGATATGAAGACGTGGCGTCATCCAAGACGAGCACTACGAGCCACTCATGGCCTACGTTCGCCATTTGGGGGAGCGAGCGGCGGTCGCGAAACCGGCGCCTGGCTCCGTTGATTCCCGGCAACGCGACGTTTCGGCGCCCTGAACGATGCCGCTTCCGAAGTTCTTCGATCCGAAGCCGGTGTCCGGCGGGGTTGCAGAGCCTCAAGTTATTGCAAATAAACTAGTTCAGCGGCTTGCCCCGGCTCGATTTAATACTTTGACATTCGGCGACCTTCTAGACTATGATATATCCGACCAAATTGGTCGGATATAGGAATATGCTTAGACTCTCCAAGAAAGTGGACTACGGGCTGATGGCACTCATGCATCTGGCTCGATATAACGATGCCTCGTCCTGGAGCGCCCGGCAGATGGCGGAAGCCTACGATATCCCGGGGGGCCTTCTGGCGAAGGTGCTTCAGAGACTTGCGCAAGAAGGCTTCGTCGCATCCCAGCACGGCAAGAAGGGCGGCTATACACTCGCACGACCCGCGAGCCAGATCAGCGTCGCAGAGGTCGTCCAGGCGATCGACGGAATGTTGTCCCTGACCGAATGTTCCTCCGCCGACGGGAACTGTCTGCAGTTCGAGACCTGTAATGTAAAGAGCCCTCTGCAAAGACTCCACGACCGCGTGGTCGGGATGTTGTCCACTCTAACCATTGCACAGATGGTCGAGCAAGAGTCCGAGATTCCTCGAGCCGGCAATCCTGAAAATACAAGGGAGCTGCCGGTCCTCCAGTAAAAAATTCAGACCGAAGTGGATCGGTTCAGAAGAGCTCGACAAGAGGAGAATAGATGAGCAACCCGTCCAGCAACATCGAAGAACTCGTCAACAAAGAGTACAAGTATGGGTTCGTTACCGACATCGAAACGGATGCGGTTCCACCTGGGTTGAATGAAGATGTCATCCGGGTGATCTCGGCAAAGAAGGAGGAACCGGCGTGGCTGCTGGAGTGGCGGCTCAAGGCCTACCGGCACTGGCTCAAAATGGTCGAGCCGACGTGGCCGAACGTTCACTACCCACCAATCAACTATCAGGACATCATTTATTACTCGGCTCCGAAGCAGAAGGAGGCGCCCAAGAGTCTCGATGAAGTCGACCCCCAGCTCCTCGAAACCTATGCCAAGCTAGGCATCTCACTTCAAGAGCAAGAGCGGTTGTCGGGCGTGGCGGTGGATGCGGTGTTCGACAGCGTCTCCGTGGCCACGACCTTCAAGGAGAAGCTTTCCGAGCTCGGGATCATCTTCTCCAGCTTCTCGGAGGCGGTGAAGGAACATCCGGATTTAGTTCGGAAATACCTAGGCTCGGTGGTGCCTTACACCGATAACTTCTTCGCCACTCTGAACTCGGCGGTCTTTACCGACGGCTCGTTCGTGTACGTTCCCAAGGGCGTTCGTTCTCCCATGGAGCTTTCCACCTACTTTCGAATCAATGCCTCTGCCACCGGTCAGTTCGAGCGGACGCTTATCGTTGCCGAAGAAGGTAGCTATGTGAGCTATCTCGAAGGGTGTACTGCACCGATGCGGGATGAGAATCAGCTTCACGCCGCAGTGGTCGAGTTGGTGGCCCTCGACAGCGCCGAGATCAAGTACTCGACGATCCAGAACTGGTACCCGGGTGACAAAGAGGGCAAGGGTGGGATTTACAATTTCGTGACCAAGCGCGGGAAATGCGCAGGCGTCAATTCCAAGATCTCCTGGACCCAGGTAGAGACCGGTTCGGCTATTACTTGGAAATATCCTAGTTGCATTCTCCAGGGCGAGAACTCGGTGGGCGAGTTCTACTCGGTGGCCCTGGCCAACAACTACCAGCAGGCGGACACCGGGACCAAGATGATCCATATCGGCAGGAACACGCGCAGTACTATCATCTCCAAGGGGATCTCCGCCGGTCACGGACAAAACACCTACCGCGGGCAGGTGAAAATCCAGAAGACCGCGGTCGGGGCGCGGAATTTCTCGCAGTGTGACTCGCTTTTGATCGGGGGTAAATGTGGCGCTCACACGTTCCCCTATATCGAGGTCAGGAACCCCACCGCGCAAATGGAGCACGAGGCCACCACATCGAAGATCGGAGAGGATCAACTCTTCTACTGTAATCAGCGGGGCATCTCTACCGAAGATGCGATGACGATGATCGTCAACGGGTTCTGCAAACAGGTTCTGCGTGAGCTCCCCATGGAATTCGCGGTCGAGGCGCAAAAGCTCCTCGGCGTCAGTTTGGAAGGGAGCGTAGGTTAGAAGCGATGGCAGAAGGAAAAACGACAATGCTCGAGATCAACAATCTTCACGCCACAGCCGGCTGCGTGGAGATTCTGAAGGGAATTAACCTCAACGTAAACGCTGGCGAAGTGCACGCCATCATGGGGCCCAATGGCTCCGGCAAGAGCACCCTGTCCCAGGTGCTGGCGGGACGAGAAACGTACAGCGTGACCCAGGGAGAGGTGTTATATCGAGGAGAGAACTTGCTCACGATGACTCCCGAGATCCGTGCCTGTGAAGGCCTCTTCATGGCGTTTCAGTACCCGGTCGAGATTCCCGGTGTCAACAACACCTATTTTCTGAAGGCGGCGGTCAATGCCATACGAAGGCATCGCGGCGAGGAAGAGCTCGACGCCATGGACTTTCTCTCCTTGGTCCGTAAGAAGATGAAGCTGGTGGAAATGGATGAAGGGCTCATCAACCGCCCGGTCAACGAGGGATTCTCCGGCGGGGAAAAGAAGCGAAACGAGATCTTTCAAATGACGGTGTTGGAGCCGACGCTCGCTATCCTCGACGAGACGGATTCCGGGCTCGATATCGACGCATTGAAGATCGTAGCCAACGGCGTCAACGCGTTTCGCAGTGAAGAGCGCGCCTTCGTCGTGATTACCCACTATCAGAGACTACTGAACTACATCGTGCCCGACTACGTTCACGTCATAGACGACGGACGCATCGTACGCTCCGGCGGCAAAGAGTTGGCCCTCGAGCTAGAGGAGAAGGGGTACGGTTGGATCGAGAAGGAGCCAGCGCCGAGTCAGGCCGCTGAGGCTGTTTGATTCGTCATGGTGGAAGCGATCAAGCAATTAGGAAACTACCTCGAGGAATTCTCGCTTTTTGAGAAGTCCCCGAGGGCCAAGCCATCCTGGATTCATTCCCTGCGGCAGGCGGCCATGCAGCGTTTCGCGGAGCGCGGCTTCCCGACCACCAACGACGAGGAATGGCGATTCACCAGCGTCGCCTCGATCACGCGCAACGCCTTCGAGCTCGCTACGCCCACGACCGCGTCTCCCGACGCCCTGAAGCGACTGGGCCTCGGCGAGTGGAACCGGAACGAGTTCGTTTTCGTCAACGGGCGGCTTTCGCCGGAGCTTTCGTTCATCCGTTCTCTACCCCAAGGCGCATTCGTGGGAAGTCTGAGCGAGGCCCTGGGGACGAAGCGACAACTCGTCGAGCCGCACCTGGCTCGCGCTGCAGACTACCGAGAAAACGCCTTTGCGGCATTGAATACGGCCTTCCTGACGGACGGAGCCTTCGTCTTCGTGCCCAAGGGAGGGGTGGTCGAGGAGCCCATCCACCTCGTGTTCCTTTCTGCTCCCGGCGATAAGCCCGCGGTCTCGCATCCCCATAGTGTTATTGTTGCGGAGTCGGGAAGCCAGGCAAGGATCGTGGAAAGCTATGCGGGGGTGGACGGGATCGGCTATTTTACCAATGCCACCACCGAAGTTGTGGCTGGGGAGAGTGCCAACCTCGATCACTACAAGCTCCAACGCGAGGGCGATCAGGCGTTCCACGTCGCCACGCTTCATTTTCAACTCGCGCGGAGCGCGACAGTCTCCACGCATTCGATCTCACTCGGTGGGGCACTCGTTCGGAACGACATCAACGCGGTGCTGGATGGAGAGGGCGCGGATCTCACGTTGAATGGGCTTTACGTCGTGAATGGAGAACAGCATGTCGATCACCATACCGTGATTGATCATGCGAAGCCGCACTGTACGAGCCGCGAGCTCTATAAAGGGATCTTGAGCGAGCGTGCTCGAGCCGTCTTCAACGGACGGATCATCGTGCGCCCCGACGCCCAGAAGACCGATGCCCGCCAGACCAACAAGAACCTCCTGCTCTCAGACGAGGCCTTGGTCAATACCAACCCCCAGCTCGAGATCAACGCCGACGATGTGAAGTGCGCCCACGGCGCGACCATTGGTCAGCTGGACGCCGACGTTCTCTTCTACCTTCGTTCTCGCGGGATCGATCTCGAGACCGCCCGGCATCTCCTGACCTTCGGGTTCATGAGCGATATCAATTCCAAGATCAAGGTCGATGCGATTCGGTCGGAGCTCGAGCGGACCTTGTTCGCCGGTTTGCCTGCAACCGCGAATGCGGGCAGCGGGAAGTCTCAATGAGCGTCCAAAGCAATCCTTCGATCACACCACCCGTCGCGGTGAAGAAGCCGTACGACGTCTACCGAATCCGGGAAGACTTTCCCATCTTGAAGCAAAAGGTTCGAGGCAAGCCTCTGGTCTACTTAGACAATGCGGCGAGCTCGCAGAAGCCTGAACAGGTGATCGATACCATCTCGCGCTTCTACTCCGAGGATTACTCCAACATCCATCGCGGCGTCCACGAGCTGAGCCAGCGAGCCACCAAGAGCTACGAAGACGCTCGGCTCAAGGTGCAGCGTTTCATCAAGGCCGCCAGCGAGCGGGAGATCATCTTCGTACGCGGCGCCACCGAGGCCATCAACCTCGTCGCCGAAACCTACGGACGGGCTCAGATAGGTGCCGATGACGAAGTGTTGATCACGACCATGGAACACCATTCCAACATCGTTCCGTGGCAGATGCTTTGCGAGGAAAAAGGCGCTCACCTGAAAGTCGCCCCTATTAATGATCGGGGTGAGCTACTTCTCGACGAGCTCGAAAAACTCTTAAGTCCCAAGACCAAAATTGTGTCCTTGCCCCACGTCTCGAACGCGCTCGGCACCATCAACCCGGTGCGGGAGATCATCCGCATGGCGCACGCCCGTGACATCCCGGTCCTCCTCGATGCGGCGCAGGCGGTGCCGCACATGGCGATCGATGTGCAGGAGCTTGATGTAGATTTTTATGCCTTCTCCAGCCACAAGATGTTCGGCCCGTCGGGCGTCGGGGTTCTTTATGGAAAAGAGGCGCTCCTCGACAAGATGCCGCCCTACCAAGGTGGCGGTGACATGATCAGCTCGGTCACCTTCGAGAAGACGACCTACAACCAGCTTCCATACAAATTCGAAGCGGGAACGCCGAACATTGCCGACGTGGTCGGCCTGGGTGCGGCCATCGATTATCTCGAGGAGCTCGGGATGGGTACCATCGGTGCCTACGAGCACGAGCTACTGGAATATGGAACTCAGGCGCTCTCGCAGATTCCGGGACTCACCATCGTCGGCCAGGCCAAAGAGAAAGCGTCGGTGCTATCCTTCGTCTTGAAGAGAATCCATCCCCACGATGTCGGAACGGTCTTGGATCAAGACGGCATCGCGGTTCGAACCGGGCACCATTGTGCTCAGCCGGTGATGGACAGATTCGGGGTTCCCGCCACCGCCCGCGCCTCATTGGCTCTCTATAATACGAAAGAAGAGTTTGATACATTAGTCGAAGGGATTCACAAGGTTCTCGAGGTGTTTCGTTGATGGAGGGGCTACGCGAGTTCTATCAAGAAGTCATCCTGGACCATAGCAAGAAGCCCCGCAACTTCCGTGAGATCGAAAACACCGGGCATCAAGCGAAGGGGCACAATCCCTTGTGCGGAGACAAGGTTACCGTCTTCGTCACCGTAAAAGACGGCAAGATCCAGGACGTCGGTTTTCAGGGAGCGGGCTGTGCGATCTCGACGGCATCGGCCTCGATGATGACCGAGAGCCTGAAAGGCAAGACCCTCGAGGAGGCGGAGGCGCTTTTCGGACGGTTTCACGATCTGGTGACCGGAAAGCTCGAATCGGGAGACGGAACCGACAACCTCGGTAAGCTTGCGGTCTTCGCCGGCGTCCAAGAATTTCCGATTCGCGTGAAGTGCGCCACGTTAGCATGGCACACCTTGCGGGCCGCGCTGGAAAAGACCGAAGACGCGGTGTCCACAGAATAGAGGAGTAGAAGGATGACGGATACGAACGAACCCAAAGTGCCTGACAGCCCTGCCAGCCCCGCTAAGAGCGAGACGACCGAGGCCAGCGCTCCCAAGGATCTCAAAACCAAGGTCGTCGAAGTGCTCGAGACTTGTTTCGATCCTGAGATCCCCGTCAATATTTACGAGCTGGGACTCATTTACGACATCGACATCGACGACGCGGGCGCGGTCGCGATCCAGATGACCTTGACCTCACCGGCTTGCCCGGTGGCTGGCTCGCTTCCTCCCGAAGTGGAGAACAAAGTGAAAAACGTCGAGGGTGTTAGCTCCGCCAAGGTGGAAGTCATTTGGGAGCCCCCTTGGACGCCGGAAAAAATGACCGAGGCCGCCCGATTACAGCTCGGGATGTTCTGAGCCATCTGAGGATGTTCCGCCGGAATGAAACAGGCTAACCGTTCCGTATTTCGGCTGTTGATTCTGCCGGCTATCCTCGGTCTGGGAGCAGAAGCCCCAGAAGCATCGGAGTGGTCGCGTTATCGAGGGCCGAACGGGTCCGGGATATCAGACGCGGTTGCCCTCCCCATCGAGTTCGGCCCGGCGAAGCATGTGGTGTGGAAGACGAAATTGCCGCCTGGGCACTCCTCCCCAGTCCTAACCGAAAACCGAATATTCCTCACTGCCTTCGAGGGCGAGGTTCTCCTGACGTTTTGTCTGGACCGCGATACCGGGGAAATCCTGTGGCGACGGGTGGCTCCCCGGGACCGTACCGAAAAGTTGGATCGACGGAACTCACCTGCTTCTCCAACACCGGTTACCGATGGCGAGAATGTCTACGTCTTCTTCGGGGACTTTGGGATGCTCTCCTATGACTCTGCGGGAAACGAGCGCTGGAGACTGCCGCTCGGTCCCTTCGACAATGCCTATGGAATGGCGGCTTCTCCGATCCTTGTCGATGACAAGGTCGTGCTGGTGTGCGACCAGTCCACGGGGTCGTTCATGATCGCGGTGGGAAGGGATGACGGCCAGCTTAGGTGGCGAGTCGATCGCGCCGAGTACAAGACTGGGCACTCCACCCCAATTACCTACCGCCCGGAGGGGGGCGACGCGCTGCTCCTCGTCCCGGGATCTTTTCGCCTGACCGCGTACACCGTCGATACTGGCGAGCCGGTTTGGTGGGTAACGGGACTGGCGTTCGAGATGAAGGCGACCCCGGTCTTCGACCGGGACATGGTTTTCATCAACGGTACCAGCGGCAACGAGGCGAGCATTCCACCGTTCGAGAAAGTGAGGCCTGCTTACGACGCGGACGGTGATGGGCTCTTCTCCCGCGAAGAGACGAAGGATGGCAGAGTCAAGTGGTTCGGGTTGATGGACCTGGACGGGAGCGGATTTCTCGATGCCGAGGAATGGGCCTACTACCAGGCGGCTATGGCGACGAGGGGCGGCATGTACGGCTTCCGGCTCGGCGGTCGTGGGGATATGACCGCGGACAACTTTCGTTGGCACTATGGCAAGTCTGTCCCACAGTTACCCTCTTCTTTACTCTACAAGGGTGTCCTTCACATGTTGAGTGACACCGGCATCGTGACGTCATTCGAGCCCGCAACCGGCAAGGTGATCAATCAGAGTAGGCTGAAGGGTGCGGTCGACAATTTCCGCGCCGCTCCGATCGCGGCGGACGGCAAGATTTTCATGGTCAGTGAATCGGGGAAAGTCGTGGTGATGGAGCCTGACGGGAGCCTCGAGGTATTGGCCGTGAATGATCTAGACGATTTGTGCTTCGCCACTCCCGCCATCGCGGACGGCCGAATCTACATTCGCACCGGGAGCGCTCTCTTCAGCTTCGGGCTTACGAGCCCTTGAATGTAGTCATCACGGTATTACCGTGGCATAATGGGCGTCTCTCGCCGACGTCACTTCAAGGAGGATGCATGAGAAACCTCCGGATCGGCGTGCTCTTAGTCCCGCTGGTTCTTTCGATGGCGGCGACCGAGGCCGCACAGGAGCCCGATGTACAGACCTTCCAGCCCCTTAGCATTCGGGCGATCTATCTAGGGCGGGTGTTGGATGACCGCACGTTGGGACAGCGCGCGCTAGGGCGCAACGCGGCCGGCGGCGCAATCGAAGTCTACAATGTCTGGACTAGCTTTCAGGAACCCCAGATCAAGAGCAACCTCAGCCTGAACGGCCACGCTTACCAAATCTGCGGCGACCAATACAGTTCGTTCTATTTTGCCAGTCTGATCTTCAACTCCGCAAACTCCATCGACGTCGAGGTCACCTACAATCTCTCCAAAGCGCGAAAACAGTCGACCACTTGTACCTTCGATGTCAATCTCCCTGGCTTGTGGCTGCTCATGTGTGAGGGCGATACTCGGGATTACGTCACCGGCTTGTACAAGCTCAAGGCCAAGCACACTGTCACCCAGGGAGGTTCCGGCCGCGGCACGGCAAAGTGTTTTTTTGACGTCCTCGCTTGCCTCAGCGGTGAGGGCCCGCCGCCGGTCTACTGAGCGGTTCGACAAACTCGGATGAGGTGGCACTTCTGGGTCGACCGGGGTGGCACCTTTACTGATGTCGTGGGCCGGCGTCCCGACGGCGCCGTCGTGTCGCAAAAACTCCTTTCGGAAAACCCCGGCCGCTACACCGACGCAGTGATCGAAGGCATCCGGCGGCTACTCGATACTCCGAACGCGGCCGCCATCCCCGCTTTGGAGATCGAAGTGGTCAAGATGGGGACCACCGTGGCTACCAATGCGCTCCTGGAGCGAAGGGGAGTACCGGTGGCGCTCGCCATCACCAAAGGGTTCAGAGACGCGCTGCGCATCGCATACCAAAATCGTCCCCGGCTCTTCGTCCATCGCATCGAGCTTCCGGAGATGCTCTACCAGCGCGTGATCGAGGTTGATGAGCGGATGAGCGCCCAGGGCGAGGTGCTGCATCCCCTGTCGATCGAGCCGGTCCGTCGCGACTTGGAAGCAGCTTTCGCAGCTGGCATCCGTTCCTTGGCCATCGTCTTCATGCACGGATATCGCTACCCGAATCACGAGAAGCAAGTCGCGGCGCTGGCGCAGGAGATCGGTTTCACTCAGATCTCGGTGAGCTCGGAGGTGAGTCCGCTGATGAAGCTCGTCTCGCGTGGGGACACCACGGTCGTCGACGCGTATCTCTCGCCGATCCTTCGCCGCTATGTGGACGGCGTCGCGGGTCAGCTGGGGGATACCCGCTTGATGTTCATGCAGTCGAGCGGCGGCCTTACCGACGCCCACCTATTTCGCGGAAAGGACGCCATCCTCTCCGGGCCGGCAGGGGGTTTGGTGGGCGCAGTCGAGACATCGGCCATCGGTGGCTTCGAGAAGATCATCACCTTCGACATGGGCGGCACTTCGACGGATGTGGCCCACTACGACGGTGAGTACCCGCGGGCCTTCGAGACACAGGTGGCGGGCGTTCGTATGCGCGCGCCGATGATCGAGATCCATACTGTTGCCGCTGGCGGCGGGTCCATTTTGAAGTTCGACGGGGCCCGCTATCGAGTCGGTCCCGATTCGGCGGGCGCCGATCCCGGCCCGGCCTGCTACCGGCGTGGGGGGCCGCTCGCTCTTACCGATGCCAACCTCATGCTGGGCCACATCGTTCCGGAGTTCTTCCCCCATGTCTTTGGCGGCGAGGGCAACTTGCCCCTAGACGCAGAAGTCGTTTCTAGCGGATTCGCTGATTTGGCGAAGACGATCGGCGAGGCCACCGACGATGTGCGCCGTCCCGAGGAGGTGGCCGAGGGTTTTCGCAGGATCGCGGTCGAGAACATGGCCAACGCCATCAAGAAGATCTCGCTCGAGCGAGGCTACGACGTGACCGGGTACACCCTGAGTTGCTTCGGCGGTGCGGGTGGGCAACACGCTTGCGACATCGCCGATACCCTAGGGATGACCACGATCTTTCTGCACCCCCTGGCAGGCGTTCTCTCCGCCTACGGCATGGGGCTGGCCGACGTTAGGGCCCTCCGGGAGCAGGCGGTCGAGGCCGAGCTGAACGGAGAGATGCTCGCTTCGCTCTCGGACACCTTGGAGCGTTTGGCGGAGGCGGGGCGGAAGGAGCTCCGTCACCAGGGTGTCGCCGAGGACCGCATCGACGTGCTTAGGAAAGTGCATCTGCGCTATGTGGGTACCGACTCGGCCCTGGTGATCGACTACGGGGACCTAGCGTTGGTCACTACCCGGTTCGAGGCCGCTCATCGTCAGCGCTTCGGGTTCACGATGGAAGACAAGGGCCTCATTGTGGAGGCGGTCTCAGTGGAGGTGATTGGCCGGACCGACACGGCCGAAGAGCCGCTTTTGGAGGCGGTGGTCCGCGAACAAGCGATCGAACCTAGTACCCACGTTCCCATGTTCACCGGAGGCGATTGGCAAGACACACCCGTTTACGAGCGAGGAGATCTCGTCCGTGGCGACACCATCGACGGCCCGGCCATCATCACCGAAGCGGGGAGCACTACCGTGGTCGAGCCCGGCTGGCAATCGCGGCTTACCGAGCGCAACCACCTCGTATTGACGCGCGTGGTCCCGCTTCCCCGACGAAAAGTGGTGGGCACTGAGGCCGACCCGGTGATGCTCGAGATCTTCAATAACCTTTTCATGTCCATCGCCGAGCAAATGGGCTCGACCCTCGAGAAGACCGCCTACTCAGTAAACATCAAGGAACGACTCGATTTCTCTTGCGCCATTTTCGATCCGCACGGCAACCTCGTCGCCAACGCCCCTCACATGCCGGTTCACTTGGGATCTATGAGCGAGAGCATCCGTACGGTGATCCGCGAGAATCGTCAGCAACTAGCTCCCGGCGACGTTTATGTGTTGAACGCACCTTACAACGGTGGGACCCACTTGCCGGACATCACAGTCGTGACGCCAGTGTTCGACGCCGAGGGTAGCGAGATCCGGTTCTTCGTCGCGAGCCGCGGTCACCACGCGGATATTGGGGGCGTGACACCGGGCTCCATGCCGCCGGACAGCCGCTCGGTGGACGAGGAGGGCGTGCTCATCGACAACTTCAAGCTGGTCGATGGAGGTCGATTCCAAGAGGCGCCAATGCGCCAACTATTGACCTCAGGACGTTACCCGGCGAGGAATCCCGACCAGAACAGCGCTGATTTGAAAGCCCAGATTGCCGCCAACGAGAAGGGAGTTCAGGAGATCGGGAAGATGATCGACCACTACGGCCTGAACGTCGTGCACGCTTATATGACGCACGTGCAGGACAACGCCGAGGAGCATGTGCGTCGCGTGCTCGACGTGCTCAAGGACGGTCGCTTCCGCTATCCCCTCGACGATGGTGCCGTGGTGGCGGTCCAGATCCACATCGACAAAGAACGACGGAGCGCGGTCATCGATTTCTCCGAGACCAGTCCCCAGCAGCCGACGAACTTCAACGCGCCCAGTGCGGTGTGCCGTGCCGCGGTGCTCTACGTGTTTCGTACGTTGGTCGATGACGAGATCCCGATGAACGAAGGCTGCCTCAAACCGCTGGAAATCATCATCCCGGAAGGGTCGATGCTGAGCCCTCGCTATCCGGCTGCGGTGGTCGCAGGCAACGTGGAGACGAGCCAAATCATCACCGACACCCTCTATGGCGCTTTGGGAGTCCTCGCCGCTTCCCAAGGCACCATGAACAATTTCACCTTCGGCAACGATCGACATCAATACTATGAGACGGTTGCCGGCGGCTCGGGCGCCGGGCCCGACTTCGATGGCACCGACGCCATCCACACTCACATGACGAACTCTCGGTTGACGGACCCGGAGGTGCTGGAGTGGCGATTCCCCGTCCTCTTGGAACGCTTCGAGATCCGTCGCGGCTCCGGGGGTTCTGGCCGGCATCGGGGAGGCGACGGAACGCGCCGGCGGATCGTCTTCCGCGAGGCGATGACGGCGGCCATCCTTTCCAGCCACCGGAAGGTAGCCCCCTTCGGGGTCGACGATGGGGAGGCGGGAGCGTTGGGCCGCAACCGGGTAGAGCGAAGGGACGGAACGGTGGAACAGCTCGAAGGTACCGACAAGACGGAAATGAAACCTGGAGATGTCTTCGTCATCGAAACACCGGGGGGCGGCGGGTACGGAGCCTCCGGGTCCGCATGATCTTCGGGGACGTTCGGGAAGCTCGCCCACAAGGGCAACGCTGCCCTCGAGCAGATCCTTCTGCTCGGCGATAAGGATAGGGCGGGTATTTCGGGTGCCGTCCGCGGCCTTTCTCTAAGATCACAATTTGTGATCTTAAAGCAGAAGACTCCGCTCGACGAGATGATTTGACAACCTCTCCCAGTGTGACTTTCGGTCCCCAAGTCAAGTTTCCCTCGAATGCGTGGGTTTTTCCCCCTGGTCAGCCGGCCAACGAGTGTTGCCGGTCTTTCCAAACCCAACTACCCGGAGCCTTTTCGGCGAGAAATGACCATCCCGTTCCCGGGCATGATTCTTGCTGATCGCCTTCCACAAGACGGGAAATCTGTGTTCTGTCAAATCGTCGGTAGTTCCCGCCTTCGGGCTCTCGGAAGTGACATCTGTCCGCTCCGTAGGGGTAAAGGCAGTGAAATCTTGCTCATGCTGGTACGCAGTGGCCCAGGACACGCCCCAATTGTATTCGGGCTGTCACGCCACCTGGCTGGATGAGCTAACCGCGGGCCTGCATCAGCCATGACCGGGTCCGCCAACGGAGCGCCCGACTCCTCGGCCATCCACAGGGTGGCGGAGGCCCTGGGCGACCGCTACGAAGTCATCTCCAGGCTGGGCGTGGGTGCCTTCGGCGAGGTTTACAAGGCACGGGACACCATCCTCAAGCGGATGGCGGCCATCAAGCGCATCCGTCTCGACGCATGTGATGACCCCAAGGAGCTAGATGAACTCAAGCAACGGTTCATACGAGAAGCTCAGGTGGCGGCCCAGCTCCAGCACCCGAACATCGTTACCGTTTACGACATTGTCTCCACGCCGGATATGACCTGTATCGTCATGGAGCTTCTTGATGGGACATCTCTCGCATCGGTGTTAGCTTCAAAGAAGCGCCTTGACCTTCCCAAGGCTATCGACATCTTGTCTTAAGTAGCCGAAGCTCTTGACTACGCGCACCAGCAGAAAGTGGTCCATAGGGACGTCAAACCGGCCAACATCATGACTACCGCCTCCGGACAGGTGAAAGTTACTGACTTTGGAATTGCCAAGATCGAGTCTTCGAGCAGCCTCACCGCGTCGGGAAGCCTCGTAGGAACGCCCAACTACATGTCCCCTGAGCAGGCCCGTGGAGAAGACGTGGACGGCCGCGCCGATCTGTTTTCGCTCGGTTGCGTCCTGTACGAGTGCCTGGCCGGTCAAAGGCCATTTCGGAGTAGCAATTTGACGGGTGTCCTCCAGGCCATTGTCTACGATGAGCCGTCCCCCATCGACTGGGAGAAGGTAGGCCTCCCTGCGGCGGTCCAGACCGTCGTGCGTGGCGCCTTGGCTAAGGACCCCTCGCAAAGATTCGCCTCAGGAGCCGAGCTTGTCCAGGCCCTCCGCTCAATACCCTCGGTCGGCGGTGCGGCTGAGAAACCTAGGTTTGAGAAGACGCTGGTCGACGCGGCCCCCCGTCCTGGAGACTAGAAGGCAGGGCCCGGTCGAGGAAACAGCGGACCGGGCTTCGGACTCGGTGGCGGACGTCCTCATGACTGAGGCGCGACGCACGAAAAGGATCAAACGCCACCTCAAAGCGCTGCTTAAGGAGGAGCGCCGGCTCCGTGCTGTCTCCTCTCCGTTGCTTCTCTTTCAGAACGTTAGCCTCACATCTGACGAGGCCTTCATCCTTTCCCGCATTGACGGACACCACCCACCCCGCTACATTTTTTCGTTGAGTCCCCTTTCCGATGCGCAGACTACTCGTACTTTGGTGGGCCTCCTCCGGGCGGGGGTCATCGAGCTGGAAGGGGAGCCGGAGCCTGCCGAGGCACAACAAGCCAGCGAGGAGCCGGCAAGTTCAGATGAGACCCTGCGGCAGGAGATAGAGCAGCTTTTCGAACTTTGTCAGCAGCAGGATCACTGGCAAGTGCTTGGTCTCGAGCGCGACGCGGGGCTTGAAGAAATAAAACGAGCCTTTCACGAAAAGGTCTTCCGCTACCACCCAGATCGCCACCGCCAGATCGGCGACCCTGGTTTTCACAAGAAGCTCTCCTATATTTTCAGCCGGCTGGACGACGCTTTTACCACTCTCTCACGGAAGGTCGAGGTGAATAGCCAGCCGAAGCTCGCGGAAAAAGCACCACCGCGGCCGCCGGCCCCACGGAAAGCAGAGGCCGAGGAGCCTCCAAACAGCGATGGGGACCATCGGGAAGCGAGAGATCTTTTCCGGCGCGCGAAGCAGGCGTTCGAGAAGAAGGACTATTGGGGAACGATCGTGCACTGTCGTCATGCTATTCAGTTTGCGGATGATCAGGCTGAGTACTTCCATCTACTCGGTCTGGCGTTAGCCCGAAACCGGCAGTGGCGACAGGAGGCCGAGGAGAACCTCAAGATTGCAACCGATCTCGACTCCTCTAAGCCTGAGTACTTCGGCGCGCTCGGCGCGCTCTACCGGGACGAGGGGCTGGACATGCCCGCGCGTAGGATGTTCGAGAAGGCGAAGGGAATTAATCCGAGCTACCGGATACCTGACGAGCGGTGAGCCAATGCTAGTCTGGATCCAAAGCGGGGCCGCAGAGCTCCATCTTGCCACCGAGGAGCGGCAGCTCGGCGGGAGACACGGCAAGTAGGATGAAATTCTGGGGTGTCGGTACCGGCCACCTCGCTTGAGGCACTCTTCGGTAGTTGGTCTCGCTTTTGATTGGGCATACCGGTCTCCCCAACCGTCGGCAGTTTGAGGGATCGAAGGGAGCATCGCATGAAGACGGTTCTGGATCTGCTCCGAGAGTTCGGCGCGCTGAACGACTCAAAGAACCATTGTGGTGGGAGCCTACCTCCCGAAGATGAGAGGCGCTGCTGGGCGGAACTCAAGACCTTTTACAATCAAATGATGTCCCAGAGCGGCCTCGCGATGGATCCAGGCATCCCCGAATTCTCAGTCAGCGATATCCGCGACCAGGTCACAGCTTGGAAGCGTCTCCGGGTGCCGGTAGAGATATACGTTGTCCTTCATTACCAGGGCGAAACCCACACCGCCCGGGTGGTGAACCTGAGCCGCGGCGGCGCGTTTCTGGCTTCGGAGACCCTTTTCGAAATCGGCTCCCCGCTGACTCTCTACTTGTCCAAAATCGGCAGCAGATACGAGGACCGCGTTGAAATGAAAGGGGAGGTCGCGTGGTGCACCGAGCGGGGGATTTCGGAGGCCCATCTTCCCCGCGGGATCGGCATCCGATTTGTCGAACTCTCACAAGCGGCTCAGGAAAAGCTGGACGGGTTCCTGATTGAGACCATCGAGAAGCAGCTTTCCGGTCTCTGGTAGCGACCCGTTGCAAACTTCGATGATGAAGTCAAGGATACTCGAGGAGAGAAGAGGCGTTGCAGGAAAGAAGGGTGTCCTGGTTTTGTTGACCGCGGCCGTGTTGTTGTGCGCTTGCAGGGAATCCACCGCCGAAGTTCACGCAAAGGCCGGCTTCGGCTCTGGGTTGGCGTATGGATCGCCGATATTAGGTGGAGGCCTGGAATTGGAGCTCTCGGACCACGTGGGCATCCTTGGAGGGGTCGGTATCCTCACGGCAGAGACCCCGTGGGCCTACGGTATTCGCGTTTATCTTCAGAAGCCCGGCAGGCGATGGAGGCTCCACGGCAGCGTCTTCCGGTGGCTGCAGGGTAGCGGCGTCTACTTTGGGGTAGACCACGATGTGGGACGGTCGAGCGGAGTCGTCCTTACCTACGGGCTTGGTGTTGGTGACGTCAATCTAGAAGCGCCGGTCGGACTGACGATCGGCGTCGGTTACCGGTTCTGACCTTTCAAGGGTCCGCGTTGAGAGCATCAAGAAGTCGGGGAGGTCCAGGGGAAGGAGGGCGCCCCGCACTCAACTAAACGCGGTCGAGTTGTCCTTGCATTTTCCGCGGGGTAGATGTACACAGGATACGGCGTGATGCATCCTCTGGGGGCCTACCCCTAAGCTGCTGGAATTCACTCCCACTCTCGCGACGGCTCCCTTCGCTTCGCTGTGATCATCACTTGATGGGTTTGCCTCGCCGGTTGCCTTCGTGAGGTCACGACTCACTAGGGCCCTAACTTTGTGAGGAGGAGAACGATCATGAGCGTACGGACGTTGATTCTCGTTATCGTCGCGGTAGTGTGGGTCTTTCAAGTTCCGGGTCTCGAAGGCCTGCAAGAAAAGACCACTCGGCTCGCTTTCGATTCGCTCTTCAGTCAAGGGGCTCTCCTGGAGGATCGGAACGGGGATGGCATCGCCGATTTCGTCAACGCGCGGGTCGTGATTCCGGAGTCCGCCTCCCCAGCGGATATTTCTGGAGCGGCGGAAATCGCGGCTCGGCTGGGGTATGAGACCACGGCAACGGACATAGCCCTCGTCGTCGCGGACACGAAAATCGAACCCGCTTCGGCCGGCGTACCCATCATTCTCATCGGCGAGAACAACAAATGGGTTTCCTCCCTTCCGGACGCACCGCAACTGGAGCCGGGTCAGGGTGCGGCCGTAATAGTGCGCTCGGCTTTCGGGTCGAACGATGCACTCGTGCTTTACGGTGCCGATGACGCGGGTGGGTTGGCAGCGGCGCGCGCCGTGGCCAGCCGCATTCCGTTTGTAGGAAAGATCGGCGGGGCGAGTTTCGCGACGGTAGAGAGCGATGTCGAGAAGTTCCTTTCCGAGGTGGGGACTTCACCGGCTTCTGCTCCGCGTTCGACTCGGGTGGTCGCGGATGGGAGCGCGACGACGGTGAAGGTTTCGGTCGAGGCGGGACTTTCCAGCCCAGAGCAGGTGCAGGCGGCACAGGAGTCGCTTCGCTCGCTAGCCGGTGCCCACGGTCGGGGTGAAAGCGGGGAGGTATTGAGCTACGCGGGGCTTGCGAGCCTCGAGGTGGAGCTTTCTGCGGAAGGTGCTCAGGAGACGGTGGTCCTACCGAGTGCCGCGGCGGCGGAAACCGCGATGGCGGCCCCCACGGGTAAGCCGGGGAGCAAACAACTTGATTTGTCGAACCTCTATAGCATCGAAGGCCTCTTCGAAGACACGAACAAGGACATGATCCCGGACGCGAGTGCGACGTCCGTCATATTGGGAGAGGGAAGCGCGCGTCCCGGAGTGGGTTGGTTGGCGACGCGGCTAGGATTGGAGTCGGCTGGAATCCGTCTGCCGCTGACGCAGAAAGTATCGAAGCTCGAAGAGGTACCGAAGCAAGGACACCCTGTCTTGATCGAAACCGAAGGAGACCTGATCGCACCTCTGCGAGAGGGGGGGAAGCTCCGAGGTGGCGATCTGAGCGCCGGGGAAGGCTTGGTGCAGGTTGTTCCGAAAGCGATCGAGGACTCTGCCGCTGTAGTCGTAACGGGTGGAGACGAGGCGGGTTTGGATGCTGCGCTGGACTACGTGAGCCAGCGTCTCCCGCACCTCGATGAGAGGGGGAAAGATCGTCCGACGCTCGGCGACGTAACGGAAGAAGCGAGGAAGTTTCTAGGCGCTCGCAACGCCTCGGGTCAGGCGGCGACGGCGATCTACAAGCTGGATCAGCTGGTGTCGGATCTCAGTGGGAAGGAGCTGGAGCGGATCGAGGCGAAGGTGTACATCCACAAAGGGAGCCCGGAGCTGGAGCGTTTCCTGGAGCAACGTCTAGGCGCGAAACTGAGCGCGGCGTCGCTGGACGTGCAAGTAGGTAGCCTCAATATTCATGACTCGGTCACGCTTCACGAAGAGACGGTCGAGTTCGATTGGGAAGTGGATGATTTTCGAAAGATTTTCCGGGAGAAGGTGCTCCCTGAGGTGAAGGCCGATTCCGAAGTCGAGCTGTCAGTCCGACTGAGCGAGTCACCGGAGATCCGACAACAGTTGGAGGGGGAGATCCGCTCGGAGCTTTCAGGCAAAGTGGGAGGAGGCACGGTCGAGGTTCAGGTGCTGTCGGCATACAAGGCGGGCTATAGCTGGCTGACCGAAGTGGTGGCTCCCGCGGTTCAGGGAAAGGACATCGGGAAAATCGAAATTCGCTTCGCCGAGCTCGAGCCGGAGAAGTGGCAGGAGGTGTACTCGAAGATCCGTTGGTTGCTGGAGCTTTATCCTGTGGATGAGGTTCTGGCGCGGGACCTGAGCATCCCTCTGGAGTCGGTGGAGTTCGAGCAGAAAGGGGCGGGGTCTCCGACCTACGAGGTTGTTGTGACCGACAAGCGAGGAGGGGAGCTCTATCGAGGGAGCTTCGACGCCAAGTACGTGATTCGTCCGATGTTCGACCAATTCCCGGACTACGACAAGGTGCACGTGACGACCGGTTGGGTGACGGCGAAGGTGGACGGCGAGGCAGTGGTGGATGAGAGAATCCTGACCGACATCGAGAAGTTCTGGGATCACTACCAGCAATCGACCCTTCCTCGAGCCTATAGCCACGTCATGGATCTGTACGAGGGCAAGCCCCGTGCCCGCTACGCGCCTTACTTCGGGGAGCTGCGGGTTGACCTGTCGATGAGCGAGCCCAACTATCGCATCGGTATCGACGAGGAGATCATTTCTTCGCTAGACGCCGTTCACGAAGACATCTACTTCGAGACCATCGCTTTTTTCGATGTCATGGGCATGCGGATGTCCGAGGAGAAGCTATGGCATCCGGGCCGAATTCTCCCGTACATGCGCCCTTCCGATAAGGGTGGGCCCGGAAAGGCAGTCATCCGCTTCACCGGCAAGCCGGCGGGCTACCCCCAAGTGGTGGTTCGATTCCAAGAGCCGGGAGGAGAACCGGTGGAACGGAAGCTCGAGATCGCACCGGTGGAAGTCGAGACCCCGAAGGCGGCGGCGGTGACGGTCCGCGAGGGCTCGAATCGTCTGGAGAAAATGTTCCTGGAGTGCAAGGTGAACACCGAGCAGGACGAGAGGGAGGCGCTTTTGCTCCGCGCGCGGGAAGAGCAAGTGGATCGGCAGATTCTCTCTCAGGAGCAGGCACTTGCCATGGTGGAGGCTCTAGCCGAGCTCCAAAGGAATGGACTCTACACCGAGGCCTTCGGGTATGCCTCGCTCGGGGAGCTGGACTTCATCTTTCAGGTAGGAGAGGGCGAGGCCGCGGCCTCACTGCAGACCACCGGGAAGAAACCACAACAGGACATCCTGGCTGTAGCAAAAAGCTATGAACACCAAGGGGAGCGCATCGTTCATTGGGACGCTCCGATTAGTCCGAAGGAAGCCGAGCAGATGGTGGCCAAGTTGAACACATTCCCCGAGTTCACCGCCTACCACGCCGGCCGCTCGTTCCTGGGGCAGGACATATGGGCGATGGATGTGAAATTGCCGGTGGAAGCCAGCCACTGGTCCCAGGCCAAGGCCAGTACCGTGAAGCCGGTCCTGATTATCTCGGGCCGTCAACACGCCAACGAGGTTTCGAGCACCAGCCACATCCTCCGCCTGGCCGAGCTCATTGCTACCGAGGAGGAGTACAAGCGTTACCTCGAGCGCGTCAACGTGGTCATCCACCCGATTACCAACCCGGACGGAGCGGCGCTAGCCTACGAGTTCTACAAGATCACTCCCGACTTCATACTTCACGCGGGTTATCTCGGTTCGCTCGGAATCGATATGACCGTCCAGATGTGGGAGAAGGATCCCATTTACCCGGAGGCGAAGGTCCGCACCGAGTTGTGGAGAACTTGGCTCCCGGACATCTTCCTCAATCCCCACGGCTATCCCAAGCACGAGTGGGTGCAGTATTTCGCCGGCTACGCGGCTTGGGTGCGGGCCCGTTTCCCCACCAACCACGCGTGGGCCGGTCCCCGCGGTTGGTACACCAGCGTGCGCTATGTGGACGACCCCAAGTACCCACACCACAAAGAGGTCGCGTTCGCCCTGCGAAACTACGTCGTGGACGGTATCTTGAGCGAGCCGGATGTGATGGCAATGAACGAGCGCATGTACTCCCGCTACGATCGGTACGGCGGGCGGTTCGATCCCGCGAACTTCAAACGCGACTACTACCAGCGTGTCCGTATCTACGAAGCGCTCAAGGGAGTGAAACCCGATCCGAAGTCTCGCGATTTCGGCACGCGCCATCCGAACGTCACGGTCAAGTCCTGGGGCACCGAAGCTCCCGACGAGACCGCGTACGGGGACTGGATGAAGATCGTTGCCGCCGCCGGGTTTCAGTTCGACCTGGCCAACCTGAAATATCTCTACGATTCCGATTATGAAGTGAAAAGGACGCACGAGCGTCGAGGGGACACGGTACGGTTTGCGACGATTAGGCCGAGGCCGCCGCGCCCAGCTAAGAAAGGTATCGAAGATCAAACCCCGACATCCGAGCCGTAAGAACAGGGGAAGGAAGGTCTGGCTCACGCGGACAATTGAAACGGTGTAGAAACTGATGGCCCACCGCCCTCTGCTGGTGGCATCTCTCTTCGTCCTCGCCACGCTCCTTTTGGTTGGGCGAGAGGTACTTGTGGCGGGCCCTCGTCACGTTCAAGCGCCGGTGGCGGCCGAGCACGAAACGGTTCTGCGCGCAATCCCCGTTTCCGAGGCTCCCAAACTCGACGGGATTCTGGACGAGCCGCTCTGGAAAGACGCTCCCCTCTTCGACAAATTCCTTCAACAAGTGCCGGACGAGGGGAAGCCGGCCACCGAAAGAACGGAAGTCCGGATCGTTTACACCCGCGACAAGCTCTATTTCGGCGTCACGGTGTTTTACAGCGAACCTCACAAGATGATTGCCAACGAGCTTCGCTACGATCAGGCTCGCATGTATGCCCAGGATGACACCTTCTCCATCATGCTGGACACGTTTCACGACCACCGCAACGGCTATCTGTTCCTCATCAACGCGCTCGGCACCCGCAACGAATGGGCCTGCACCGAGGAAGGACGCCATTGGAATCGATACTGGGACCCAGTGTGGGACGTGGCGACCCAAGTGGGGCCGGACGGCTGGTCGGCGGAGGTGGAGATTCCGTTCAAGAGCCTTCGCTATGACGGTGAGGCAGGCGGGTGGGGCATCAACCTCCGTCGGGCGATTCTCTATAAGAACGAGTGGGTCCACGCGACCCTCATCCCGCCCGGGTATAACCACCCGTCTCAAGGAATCGGGAAGCTGTCTTCGGCGGCGGTGCTGGAGGGGCTGGACGACATCACCGAAAGCCGCAACCTTGAGTTCAAACCTTTCGTGACCGCGGCGGCGGTCGAGTCTCGGGTCGAGGACGTACCCACCCGGGACGCCTTCCAGCCGGGGATCGACATCAAGTACGGGTTCACACCCAACCTGACCCTCGATCTGACCGTCAACACAGACTTCTCCGACGTCGAGGTAGACCAGCAGCAAATTAACCTCACTCGCTTCGGGCTCTTCTTCCCGGAGAAACGCGATTTTTTTCAAGAAGGCCGAGGGATCTTCGACTTTGGGTTGAGACGAGGGAGCTACCGTGTCCTGCCCTTCTTCAGCCGGAGAATCGGACTCGAGGGAGGCGTCCCGGTGCCTATCCGGGGCGGAGCCCGTCTCACCGGAAAGCTCGGGCACTATAGCCTGGGATTTCTCGGGATGCGCACCCAGGACACGGGTCTCTACCCTGCGACGTCGTTCTCCGTCTTGCGGCTCAAGCGAGACGTTCTCCGGAGGTCGGGCGTGGGACTACTCTGGACCGATCGCCGCCCGGCGAGCCCAGTGACTCCATCTGCCAACCAGGTGGTCGGGTTCGACGCCAATTTTGCCTTCTTTACCAGGAGCAAGGTGGATCTGTTCTGGGCCCGAAGCAATCAGGACACCCCTGGAACGAGCTCTTCCTCCTACCGCGCTCACCTCCTTCTGGAGAGCGATTTGCTGGGTTTGGAAACGGACTGGATGCAGGTGGGCGATGCCTTTAGTCCGGAGGTGGGCTTCGTCCAGAGAGACGACATGGACCGGCGTTACCTCGGGCTGCAGGTGAGTCCGCGACCCGGCCGGCTGGGCATGCGCAAGGTCTACTTCCGCTCCTCGCTGGACTATGTCGAGAACCTCCGGGGGCTACTGGAAACCCGTCACCTGGCGACCGGCGTCGAGGTCGAGTTCGA
Source organism: Candidatus Marinacidobacterales bacterium (assembly GCA_965219415.1). GTDB lineage: Bacteria > Acidobacteriota > Vicinamibacteria > Marinacidobacterales > DATDRI01 > CBDCNP01. The sequence continues at coordinate 1,310,259 of CBDCNP010000002.1, read as the reverse complement.
AGGCGCCGATGAGCTCTCCTTCACTTGGCTGCGCTCTTACGAGGCCCTCGAACAACCTTTCCGGGTCGCCGGGGTGCTCGAGATCGCCCCGGGCGAGTACCGTTTCGACCATTGGAACGCTCGTTTCGTGTCTTCCCAACACCGCAACGTTTCGGCCGCGGTAAACCTGGCGGGCGGGGACTTCTTCGACGGCACTCGTCGAGACCTCGGTGCGGCCACGAAGCTCAAGGTCAACCAGCATTTGTTCTTTGATCTCGAGTACTCGACCAGTGATATACGGCTCTTGGCGGGAGACCTCCGCACCCACCTGGCGGCTCTGCGCAGCAGTGTTGCCCTCAACACTCGCCTGTTTGGTGCAGCGCTGATCCAGTGGAACAGCGTACGCCGGGAATTCGGAGTCAATATTCGCTTGCGATACATGTACCGTCCAGGGAGTGACTTCTATATTGTCTTCAACGAACGGACGAGCCAGCCGGGCGATATCTGGGTTCTCAACGAAAGGAGCCTCACCGTCAAATGGACTTACCTGTTTCAGGTCTAGGCTCCGGCAGTAGTCCCAGCGCCTTCGCCTGTTCCAGAGTTCGCCTTGCTCCTTTGAGATGGAGCGCTTCAATCAGTTCCCCGTCCAAGCTGGCCACCGAGCGGCCCTGCTCCATGGCCTCTTCCATCGCCGCCGCTACCTTGGTGGCACGGGCCACCTCGGAAGGTGACGGCGAGAAGATCGTATTGATGGCAGCGACCTGAGCCGGATGGACGGCCGTCTTGCCGTCGAAGCCTAGCTGACGGGCGCGGCGAGCGCTGCGGTCGAGCGCCTCGTGGTCGAGGTACTCGAAGCAGGGCGTGTCGAAGGCTAAAACCTCCGCGGTGCCGGCGGCTCGAGCCGCGTGGACCACCTGACTCCGGGCAAAGAAAAGCTCGCGCTCCTCTGGGTGCGGCTGCACCCGCAGGCTCTCCCGGTAGTCCGCGGCACCAAAGATGAGGCCGGCGACCCGCGGTGAGCACCGTGCCAGCGAGACGACATTGATTACGCCCGCCGCCGTTTCGATCATCAAGAACAGGGGAGTCGTCTTGCCTAGCCTTTTGTCTACCGAGAGCACTTCATCATCATCGCTCACCTTGGGAAGCACCACGCCCTCGGGCCGCATGCCCGCAATGGCCTCGATGTCTTGGGCTCCCCAGGGGGAGGACATCGAATTGGCCCGGACGAAGACCTCGGCCCCTCCGAAATCGACCTCCGCAATGAGTCGGGCGACTTGTTCGCGGGCGTGATCCTTGGCGTCGGGATGGACCCCGTCCTCGAGGTCCAGGATCAGGACATCGGCGCCTCGGCGACCGGCTTTTCGGATCTTGTCCTCGGAGGATCCGGGAGTGTAAAGGAGTGAGCGCCGCAGCCGGGTTGCCATGCCGGCTATGGTAGCCACTGCCCCAGCCTGCGGCAACCTGGCCGCTCACGAGCCTCGCGCTTCGTGGATTCCACCGGCTCATCGGGGTGCAGGGTCCCACGAGCGACACCGCGCACAGTTTCAGATAGCATTATGCGCGTGAAAGCCGCCGCTAACGTAACTGGGTCGAGATAATGGGAAACAGCACGGGTGCACAACAAGCTACCTGGCCGAAGGAGATCTTTGGGGTGCTGCAGGACGTCGAGATTCGCCAGGCGGCCTACGTGCCGGATGCCGGTCATGCCCGCTTGATCGCGCTTTGCCATTCCGACGAGCGCATCAAAGCCATTCCCCTGACCACGGAAGAGGAAGGTATTCCTTTGCTCGCCGGCGCCTGGCTCGGTGGCGAGCGCGGCGTACTGCTGATGCAATCGAGTGGCGTTGGTAACTGCATCAACATGTTGGCGATGGTCCGGGAGTGTCGTTTTCCCTTACTCATGTTAGTGACCATGCGCGGTGAGCCGGGCGAGTTCAACCCCTGGCAGGTACCGATGGGACAAGCGGCCGGGCCTATACTCCAGGAAGTTGGGTTAGTCGTTGAACACGTGGCCGTGGCCAAACGGCTGGCTCCCGCCGTCGAGGCTGCGGCGCGATCCGCTTTTCACGACAACCGCGCGGCCGCGGTCTTGGTTGCGCAGCGAATCACCGGGTTCAAGAAGTGGGAAAAGTAGGGGAATCTTCGTCGATGTCGGTACGACGCCGGACTTTGCCAGCCCTGCCAAACTTGACGCGTGCCAAAGAGATTACGCTGGACCGCCTCGAGGTGGTGCCACGGGTGCTCGAGGATCGCGGTGAAGCCTTGCTCATCGCAGGACTGGGGAGTACCGCATGGGACACCGCGGCGGCCGGCGACCGACGCGATAACTTCTACCTCTGGGGTGCCATGGGCGGCGCGACCATGATCGGCCTTGGGCTTGCGCTAGCACAACCCCAGCGGCGCGTCCTCGTGATCACCGGGGATGGTGAGTTGCTCATGGGGCTCGGCGGGCTCGCCACGATCGCCGTGCAACGGCCGCGAAACCTGGCGCTGGTGGTTATCGACAACGAGCGCTACGGCGAGACCGGCATGCAGGATTCACATACCCGCTTCGGCGTTGATCTGGCGGGCATCGCTAGCGCGATGGGTTTCGCGCGGAGCGCGACGGTGTACGATGAAGACCAGCTCGAGGCCCTCGTCCCCACGCTTTACCGCGGCGAAGGCCCGACGTTTGCGGCCATCAAGGTCAAAGCTACATCACCGCCAACGGGGCTACCGGCCCGAGATGGTGTGTATCTAAAGAATCGTTTCCGCGAAGCGATACTTGGCGGGAAAGCACATGAGTAACGGCGGTCGAGTCTACGAATTCTGATGGAGGGGCATATGAAAACGGCAGCGCAATCGCTCGAGAAGTACAAAATATACATCGACGGAGAGTGGGTAGAGTCTGCTTCCGGTGAGTACTTCGAGAGCGACAACCCCTACACCGGTAGTCCGTGGGCGCTAATTCCAAGAGGCAACACCGGAGATGTCGACCGCGCCGTGCAAGCCGCCCACCGCGCCTTCACAACCGGCATGTGGCCGAAGCTGACCGGGACCCAGCGCGGTGCCCTGTTGCGCAAACTCGGGGACGTCCTCGCCGAACACGCCGAGGAGCTTGCGGAGATCGAGGTGCGCGACAACGGCAAGCTGATCGCGGAGATGGGGGCGCAGCTCAAGTACGTGCCTCAGTGGTATTACTACTACGGCGGCCTCGCCGACAAGATCGAAGGGGCGGTCATACCCATCGACAAACCCGGGAACTTCAACTATACGCGCTACGAGCCGCTCGGTGTGATAGGCGCGATCGTTCCCTGGAACTCGCCACTACTGCTCACCGCCTGGAAGCTCGCGCCGGCTCTCGCGGCGGGCAACACTGTCGTGATCAAGCCGTCCGAGTACACCTCGGCCTCCACACTCGAGTTTGTGAAGCTGCTCGAAAAAGCGGGTTTCCCCCCCGGTGTGGTGAATGTGGTTACCGGTTTCGGGCCGGATGTCGGCACCCCACTCGTTGAGCACCCACTCGTCCGCAAAGTGGCCTTTACCGGTTCCGACAAGACCGGGCAGCTGATCTATGAAACGGCGGCCCGCGGACTCAAGCGTGTGAGCCTTGAGCTTGGCGGCAAGTCTCCCAATATCGTGTTCGACGACGCCCACATGGACAATGCAGTGAAGGGTGTCATCTCCGGAATCTTCGCCGCCACCGGGCAAACTTGCATCGCCGGATCCAGGCTGCTGGTACAGCAAAGCATCCACGACGAGTTTGTCGAGAAGCTGGTGGCGTTCGCTAAGACCGCGAAGATGGGCGATCCGATGAGCCGGGACACTCAAGTCGGACCGGTCACCAACCAGCCGCAGTACAAAAAAGTGCTCGACTACATCGACGTCGCCAAAACCGAGGGAGCGGAGACCCTGCTTGGTGGGGGCAAGGCGACTCGTCCGGAGTGCGGTGATGGCTGGTTCGTCGAGCCGACGATCTTTGCGCGGGTGAAAAACTCGATGCGCATCGCCCAGGAAGAAGTGTTCGGTCCGGTGCTTTCCGTCATACCGTTCGAAGACGAAGACGAAGCACTCGCTATCGGTAACGACATCGTCTTCGGTCTCGCCGCCGGGGTGTGGACCGAGAGCATTCGTCGGGCCATCACAATGGCGGAACGCTTGCAGGCCGGTACGGTGTGGGTGAACACCTATCGCGCGATTAGCTACATGTCGCCCTTTGGCGGATACAAGCGCAGCGGTCTCGGGCGCGAGAACGGCCAGGAAATGATCAAGGAGTACATGCAGGTAAAGAGCGTGTGGATCTCTACTTCGACCGAGATTCCGAACCCGTTTGTGATGCGCTAGTGCACTAGGCTTTAGCCGAGGGCGCTCCGCGAATCGTCTCCAGCATCGCGCGATAGCCGGAAGGGTCGACCCGCGCGTCGATCAGTACCGGCCCCTCCTTCGCCAAAGCCGCGCTAAGAGTTTCTTCGAACTCGCTTTCGGTGTGGGCAGCAAAGGCCTCGATCCCGAAGCTGCGGGCGAGCGCCGGGAATTCCGGTCCGCAGTAGCTCATGTCACGCCCACCATAGCCCTTCTGCTCTTGCTTGATCTTAATAAGGGAGAGAGCTTGATCGTTGAAAACAACGATGACGATCAGCAAGCCGAGGCGCGCCACCGTTTCCAGCTCCGCCGCCACCATCATCAACCCGCCGTCTCCGGTGAAGCAGATGACCGGCCGCTCGGGATGGGCGAGCTGCGCAGCGATGGCGGCGGGAAGCGCGAAGCCCATCGTTGCCAGGCCGTTACTAATGAGGAAGCTCTTCGGTGCTGGCGCCGTCCAGAAGTGGGTTAGGGGGAACATGTGGGCCCCGGAATCGACGACGGCGATAGTTGGTTCGGGTGCGATCTTCCTGGCCACTTGTACGACCCGGTGGGGTGCCAAACCCTCTGTAGGAACCACTAGTCTTTCGGCCACCGAGCGCTTGAGCTCAGCCAGCGTCTCTCGTTTCCACTCCGTACGCACATCACCGCCGAGTCGTACCATCAGCTCGCGAAGGATCCGTCCTGGCCGCCCGGTGAGGACGACTTCGGGGCGGTAGTAGCGAGCCGAGGATGGCTCGCGGCTGATGTGGATCACGGAGCACTCGTAGACCCACCGCTTGGGGATCAACTCCACATGATCGAGCCCCAGGGCCACGATAAGGTCGGCGGAACCGACGACGTCCTTCTCGAGGGCGGCTCCGGTGAAGATCCCCGCGTGCAGTGGGTGATCGTCCGGCAAGGCGCCTTTTGCCTTGTAGGTAGTGAGGACGGGTGCGACGAGACGCGTGGCGAGCTCTCGGACCTGTCGCGTATCCTCATCATCGCGGCACTCGAGTCCCACGAGCAGAACCGGTCGTCGCGCGGAGCGAATCTGCTCCGCGGCCCTATCTATCCCCGAAACCTCCGTTGGAGGTTCCGGCCCCGCGTTCGCCAACGGAGCCGATGCACCGGAAGGCTTTGCCGCGACGTCGGCCGGGAGTTCCAGATGCACCGGCCCCCGGGGGTCGGTCACGGCGAGCTCGACGGCTTCTGTGATCTGAACGTGCGCCGTCTCGGGACGGACGATGGTGCTCGCTTTGGCGGCGGCGCCGAGAAGAGCTCGATGGTCGAGTGCCTGGTGAGTGGTGAAGGCAAGGTTCTCCTCGGAGTGGCGGTCGGTGAAAACAATCAGCGGCGCCCGGTCCAGCCGCGCGTAGGCAACACCGTTGACCGCGCTCGCCGCTCCCGGTCCGAGGGCGACCAGGGCGGCACCGGGTTTTCCGGTGAGCTCTCCGGTGACCGCGGCCATGATACAGGCGGCCGTTTCCTGGTGACACAAAACGAAAGGCAGGCCGCAGTGGCGGGCCGCTTGCAAGAGCTCCAGGCTCCCGCCGCCACCCGGAACTCCGAAAAGCCGCGTTGCTCCGGCGCTCTTGAGACCGTCGAGCAGAACTTCCGCGACCGATGGCACCGCCTACCTCGACGTCGGATCTTGCCTTCCAGCATTCGGCGGCCAAGTCTCAGGGACGTGGCCACGCTTGTAAATCATCATCGTCCGCTTGAACTCGATGATCACTTTCCCGTCTTGATTGAAGCCGGTCGTTTTGACCTTGACGATGCCGACGTTGGCTCGTGATTTCGACTCGCGTTTTTCGAGCACTTCGCTTTGCGAGTAAACGGTATCTCCTTCGAAGACGGGATGGGGCAAGTGCACTTCGTCCCAGCCGAGGTTCGCCATGGCGTTTTGGGAGACGTCTGTCACCGACTGTCCCGTCACCAGAGCCAGCGTAAAAGTGGAATCCACCAGCGGCTTTCCGATCTCGGTCTGGCTAGCGTAGGCGTGATCGAAGTGTAGCGGGTTGGTGTTTTGCGTCAGGAGGGTGAACCAGATGTTGTCGGCTGAAACTACGGTTCGTCCAAGCGGGTGGCGATAGACGTCACCGACCTCGAAGTCCTCGTAGACTCGCCCTTGCCACCCTTCTTTGATTGTCATGGTCTTGACCTCACCACGAAAAATGATTTCCTAGAAATCAGCTCGGCGTTTAGATCACCCCCGCCCGGCGGAGTCTTCCGACAGCGTGTGAATCGAATCCTAGCTCCTGGAGTATAGCCTCGGTGTGCTGACCCAGCGCCGGAACGGCCTCCATCAATGGCTCGACTCCCTCGAGGTTGACGGGTGGAAGGAGGACCCGCACTGGGCCGGCTGGTGAATCCACCTCACGCCAGCGTTCGCGGGCGGAAAGCTGTGGGTGGTCCAAAAACTCCTGGATGGTCCTCAGGCGACCGTGGGCGATCTGCGCCTGCCCGAGCCGTTCCACAACTTCCGGAGCGGTGAGCTCCCGGAACGTCGACTCGATCAGGTCATGGAGATCGGCGCGGTTCCGAACCCGCTTCGAGTTGGAGTCGAATCGAGGATCCTCCGCCAACTCGGGACGCTTCACGACTTGCTCGCAAAAGCGTTTCCACTCCGCATCGTTCTGCACCGCGAGATACACCACGCCATCCCCACCGCTCGCGAAGGGTCCGTAAGGAGCGATCGCGGCATGACTCGGTCCGGTTCGGGGTGGGGCCGAGCCGCCGTAACCGGCGTAAAGCGCCGGGTAGCCCATCCATTCTCCTAGCGCGTCTAGAAGGGAAACTTCGATGGCCAACCCTTCACCCGTTTTGGCCCGAGTAAGAAGTGCTGTCAGAACCCCCGCGTAGGCATACGTGCCGGCAGCGATGTCGGCGACGGAGATCCCCACTTTCGAAGGTGTCTCCTCAGTTCCGGTGATAGAGAGGAGCCCGGCCTCGGCTTGAACGAGCAGATCGTAGGCTTTCTCCTCTCGCCAGGGACCCGACGAGCCATAGCCGGAAATAGCGCAGGTAATGAGGCGGGGCTGCTTTTTTCGAACCGCCTCCGAGCCCAACCCAAGACGGTCCGCCGCACCCGGTGCCAGGTTGTGTAGGAGCACGTCCGCCTTGGCCAGAAGCTGTTCGAAGATGGAACGAGCTTCTTCTTGTTTGAGGTCGAGGGTGAGGGATTCCTTCGATCGGTTCAGCCAGACGAAGTGACTGGACAGTCCCTTGACGGTGGTGTCATACGATCGAGCGAAGTCGCCGCCCTTGGGGCGTTCGATCTTAATCACCCGCGCGCCGAGATCGGCAAGCTGGCGACTGGCAAAGGGGCCGGCCACGGCTTGCTCGATGGCGACCACCGTGATCCCGTCCAGTGGAAGCATCAGTACGACCTGGGGAGCCCCAGGATGTGCTCCGCCACATAAGCCAGAATGAGGTTCGTCGAGATCGGGGCGACTTGATAGAGCTTCGTTTCCCGAAACTTGCGCTCGATGTCGTACTCTTCGGCGAAGCCGAAGCCGCCGTGCGTCTGAACAGCCACGTTGGCCGCCTCCCAAGAGGCGTCGGCCGCCAAGAGCTTGGCCATGTTCGCTTCCGGGCCACACGGTTTGCCGCGATCGAAGAGCTCGGCCGCCTGGAAGCGCATGAGGTCCGCAGCTTCTACATTAATATGGGCCCGCGCGATGGGAAACTGAACGCCTTGGTTCTGGCCGATGGGTCGGTCGAAGACTACCCGCTCTTTGGCGTAACCGCAGGAGCGATCGAGGAACCAGCGCCCGTCGCCGATGCACTCGGCGGCGATGAGAATCCTCTCGGCGTTCAAGCCGTCGAGAAGGTAGCGAAAGCCCTTGCCCTCATCACCCACCAAGCTATCGACCGGAACTTCTAGCTCTTCGATGAAAAGCTCCGTTGAATGGTGGTTCATCATGGTGCGAATCGGTCGAACGGTGATGCCGTTGCCGACGGCTTGGCGCAGATCGACCAGGAGGATGGAGAGCCCCTCGGTTCGCTTGTCCACCTGCTCCGCGGGCGTGGTGCGAGCCAGCAGGAGAAGCAAGTCCGAATGCTCGACCCGCGATATGAAAACCTTTTGACCGTTCACCACATACTTGTCGCCCTTCCGCACCGCGGTCGTCTTCAGCTGGGTCGTATCCGAGCCGGTGGTGGGCTCGGTCACACCAAAGGCTTGCAAGCGCAACTCCCCTCTGGCAATCGCGGGGAGGTACCGCTTCTTCTGAGGATCCGATCCGTGTCGGAGCAGCGTCCCCATGATGTACATTTGCGCGTGGCATACGCCCGCGTTACCCGGCGAGTGGTTGATCTCCTCGAGGATGAGGCTCGCTTCGAAAACTCCCAGTCCAGTGCCGCCGTACTCCTCGGGGATGAGCGCTGCCAGCCAGCCTCCTTTTGTGAGGGCTTCGACGAACGCGTCCGGATACTTTCCCTGACGGTCCAGTTCGCGCCAGTACTCTCCCGGGAAGTCGCTACAGATCTCCCGGACGCTTTGTCTTATCTGTTCTTGCTCAGGGCTGAGGTGAAAAGGCATTGAGCTCTCGCAACCGACGACGCTGCGATACTATATCAGGCACAACCTCTCGGAACATCACACGGAGGTCCGACTATGGTTGAAGCATCCCTTACCGAACGCCTAGCGAGCTGGCTCTCAGAATGGCGCGCGTCCGGGTTACCGGAAGAGGTTCTAGAAACGTCCCAAGGTTACTTGCTCGATTGGTTGGGATCGACGCTCGCTGGAACGGCCACCGCACCCGGGGCCATGCTGCTCGACTATGCCGAAATGCAGCCGTCCGGACCGTGCGGCGTGGTAGGGAGCAGTTTGTCCCGGTCGGCAGACGTAGCAGCATTGGTAAACGGCGGCCTCTCGCACATCGTCGAGATGGACGACGTGGATCGTGGGTCGGTGGTGCACCCGGGCGCGGTTGTGATTCCCGCCGCCCTGGCGGTGGCGGAGCGCGAGAACCGGAACGGCAGAGACTTCCTTTCGGCGGTGGTGGCGGGTTACGAGGTAGCCATTCGAATAGGCGAGGCGGTAGGTAAGCGACATTACTACTACTTCCACAACACCGGGACTTGCGGTGTCTTCGGTGCCGCAGCCGCGGCGGGCTGGCTTTTGGGTCTGACGGAAGAGCAGATCGTATGGGCCCTGGGCAACGCGGGCACGCAGTCGTCCGGCCTTTGGGAGTTCAGCGCCGACGGCGCGATGAGCAAGCACCTGCACACCGGGCGCGCCGCCGCCGGCGGTCTTCTCGCTGCCGACCTGGCGGCGCGAGGCTTCACCGGCCCGCGCCGCATCCTCGAAGGAGAGAGAGGGCTCTTCGCCGCTACCGCGCCGAACGCCGCTCCTGAACGCGTCGTCGACGGACTCGACACGGTCTCGCCCGTCTTCAAGATCGGTGGCGTCTCCCTGAAACCCCACGCGTCTTGTCGTCACACCCACGCCTCGATCGATGTGTCATTGGGGCTTCGGCGCCGGCTCGAGGGCCGCGCCGTCGAGCGTGTCGAGATCGACACCTACCAGGCGGCACTCGATCTTTGCGACGATTCCGAGCCTCGGACGCCGTATGCCGCGCAGTTCAGCTTGCAGCACTGCGTCGCGTTGGCCCTCACGCGCGGTCACGTCACGCTCGAGGATTTTACGCCTGCGAGTATCGCCGACCCGGCCGTCCGAGGTCTCTTGCCTCGAATCAGCGCGTTGGCCCGATCGGATCTCGAGTCACGCTACCCGGTCGAGTGGCCGGCGCGCATCCGTCTCGTGTTGGAGGGCGGCGAGAGATTGGACGGCGCAGTAACCCACCCGCGGGGAGACCCGGAAAGCCCGCTCAACCGAGCCGAGCTCGAGGAAAAGTTTCGAATGCTCGCATCTTACGGCAAGCACGGGGCGCGGGCGGATGGGTTGCTGTCCTGGGTCTTGGGCCTGATCAAGGACACCCCCGTCGCTCACGCGGCCAGCGCCTGACCCAAACCCCCATCATTGGTACCCCAGTCTAGGTGGGAATGGCGCCGCCGCACTAGATCGTGCTTAAATGCCGAGAATCTCGGCAGGCGTTCAAGCCCACAGATCCTCAAGTGGACGCGACGCCAACTCTAACCACCAAACGGTGATGCGAGGAAAAGGGCCTTTGCGACCGGTCCCGGTTCTGCTCGTCTTCGCAACGCTCCTCTTGTTGGGGACGGAGGCGCTTGCGGCCGGTCTTCACCAGGCCGTGGCGGAAGCCGAAACGGTACTCAGCGCGGTTCCGGTATCCGAGGCTCCGAGACTCGATGGAGTTCTGGACGAGCCGCTCTGGAAGGATGCTCCTCGGTTCGACAAGTTTCTTCAACAAGTTCCGGACGAGGGGAAGCCGGCCACCGAAAGAACGGAAGTCCGGATCGTTTACACGCGCGACAATCTGTATTTCGGGGTCACGGTCTTTTATAGCGATCCGCAAAAGATCATTGCCGACGAGCTACGCCGTGATTCTCCCGGTCGAATGCACGTGCGAGACGACACCTTCTCCATCATCCTGGATACGTTCCACGATCATCGTAACGGTTACCTCTTCACCTTCAACGCGCTCGGGGCCCGTGACGATTGGGCCTGCACCGATGAAGGACGCCATTGGAATCGATATTGGGATCCGGTCTGGGACGTGGCGACCCGCGTCGGACCGGAAGGTTGGTCCGCGGAGGTGGAGATTCCGTTCAAGAGCCTTCGCTATAACGGGGAGGATGTTGGGTGGGGAATCAACTTCCGCCGCGTGATCCTGCATAAGAACGAGTGGACCTACGCGACCGCCATCCCGGCGTCGTACTCAACCGCGGGAATCGGGAAACTGTCCTCGGCGGGGGTGCTGGAGGGGCTGGACGGTATCAGCGAAAGCCGCAACCTCGAGTTCAAACCCTTCGTGACCGCCGCGGCGGTCGAGACTCGAGAGGAGTTACCCGGAGAGTTGCCCACTCGGGACGCCTTTCAGCCGGGGATCGACATCAAGTACGGGTTCACACCCAACCTGAACCTCGATTTGACCGTCAACACCGATTTCTCCGACGTCGAGGTGGACCAACAGCAGATCAACCTCACGCGTTTCGGACTCTTCTTTCCCGAGAAGCGCGACTTTTTTCAAGAAGGCCGCGGGATCTTCGATTTCGGATTGAGGCGGGGAAACTACCGCGTCCTGCCTTTCTTCAGTCGAAGGATCGGACTGGAGGAAGGTCGCCCGGTGCCTATTCGCGGGGGGGCCCGGCTCACCGGAAAGCTCGGGCACTACAGTCTGGGATTTCTCGGGATGCGCACCAAAGACCTGGCCCTCTATCCTGCGACTTCGTTCTCCGTCTTGCGGCTCAAGCGAGACGTTCTCGGGAGGTCGAGCCTCGGTCTACTTTTTACCGATCGCCGCCGGACCGGACCCGTCGATTCCTCTGCCAACCTGGTGGCGGGGTTCGACGCCAATTTCGCCTTCTTTTCCAAGAGCAAAGTGGATCTGTTCTGGGCCCGAAGCAATCAGGACACTCCTGGAACGAGCTCCACGTCCTACCGCGTGCATCTCCTTTTAGAAAGCGATCTGCTGGGTTTGGAAACCGACTGGATGCAGGTGGGCGATACCTTTAGGCCGGAGGTGGGGTTCGTCCAGAGAGACGACATGGACCGTCGTTTCGTTCGCCTGCAGGTGAGCCCCCGACCCGGCCGTCTGGGCGTGCGCAAGGTCTACTTCCGCTCCTCGCTGGACTACGTCGAGAACCTCCGCGGGTTGCTGGAAACCCGCCATCTGGAGACGGGTGTCGAGGTCGAGTTCGACAGCGCCGACGTCGCTTCCTTCGCCTGGCTGCGGTCTTACGAGGCTCTCGAGCGGCCGTTCCGGGTCGCGGGTGTGCTCGAGGTCGCCCCCGGCGAGTACCGATTTGACCATTGGAACGCTCGTTTCGTCTCTGCCCAACACCGGACGCTCGCGACAGCGGTGAACCTGAGCAGTGGGGGCTTCTTCGACGGCACCCGACAAGACCTAGGCACCGTCACCCAGCTCAAGGTCAATCGGCATTTATTCCTTGGCCTCGACTACTCGACTCGTGATATACGACTGATGGCGGGAGACCTCCGCACCCACTTAGTGGCGATGCGCACCAGCGTCGCCCTCAACACTCGCCTTTTCGGAGCGGCACTGGTCCAGTGGAATAACGTGAGCCGCGAATTCGGTGTCAATGTTCGCTTGCGCTACACGTACCGTCCCGGCAGCGACATTTATGTCGTCTTCAACGAGCGGGTGAGCCAGCCGGGGGATATCTGGATCCTCAACGAGAGAAGCTTCGTCGTCAAATGGACGTACCTCTTCCGAGTCTAGAACGGATGAACTGAGGAGCAAGAAATGGAACTAATCCAGGATCGAAATTTCTCGTTACGCGCAGTGCTAGCCGCCGTCGTTCTCATGAGCGTGGTGGGTGGGGGCGCGACCGCCCAGGAACCTGCGCCCTCCGGACTGGAGGCGGTCTTCTCGCCTGGTCGCATTCTTCAAGATCGCAACGGCGACGAGGTCATCGACTTCGTCGACGCCGCTATTGTTGTAGGGGAGTCACCGACGGTCAGCGATGTTGCTGCTGCAGCCGACGTCGCTGCGAGGCTCGGCTACGAGACGATGGCAATGGACATCCCGCTCGCTTCCATGGAGGGGTCGTCGGGGCCGGCGATTCTTGTGGGGTCGGCCGCCCTCACGCGAGCCGGGGTTGCGGCCACCGAGGTCGGCCTCGCGGAATTGGAGAGCGGCGAAGGCCTCGTCAAGCTTCTCACCGCGGATGGACGTGAGTGGTTGGTGGTGGCGGGAGCGGACGAGACGGGAACCAGGGCCGCGGCCGAAGTTCTGTCGGGGCGCTTACCCTTCGTCTGGGATCCGGAAGGTCCCACCCTCGAAAAAGTGGTCGAGGAGCTCCGCGCCTTCTTGACCGATCGAGAGATTTCGGTCAACGCGGTATGGGTCCCGGCCCTCTATGTAGGAACCGGAGGGAGCAAACTGATGAGGCTTGATGCGATGGCCACGCTCGCATCTGACACCGATGTCGGCAAGGCCGCGGCTGAGCTCCGCGCACTGGCCAACCGGGCGTCCGAGGCGAGTGCACCGCTGTCCTACGCCGGCGCGGAAGTCTTGCGCGTGGTCCTGTCCGCTCCCGGCGCCCAGCCGGTGGAAGTGGAGGTGCCGAGCTCTCCGGCGATCCCGACCCGCGGGCCGACGCCGCCTCGACCCGGATCGGACGCGAAGTCGGACCTCGATCTTTCGAACATATACACTCCCGAGGGATTCCTCGGGGATTCCAACGAGGACCTGATCGCCGACCGCGTCGACGTGTTGCTGAGTCCTTCCGGTGGGGGAATCGAAGCGACAGTCGATCTCGCGGCTCGCATTGGGCTCGAGTCGGCGGGGATCTCTATTCCCCTTGCTCGCGATCCAAAGGCGATCGAAAAGCCGGAAGACCAGCCGACGCTCGTGCTCATCGGTCACGGGCACCCGTTAGTGGAGCGCCTAGTGGACGAGGGGAAGTTGCAGCTCCCTCCCCTTGAAGCGGGCGAGGGTCTCATCCAAGTGGTGCCCAAGGCTTTCGGGGAGAAGAGCGCGGTGGTGGTAACCGGAGCCGACGGCGCGGGCGTGGAACGGGCACTCCAGCAAGTCGCCGAACGCTTCCCCAACGTCTGGGAGCGCGGCAAGGATCGGACCACGATTGATGGCATCGAAGAGGACGCGCGACGCTTCCTTTCGGGTCGATCCCCTTCCGGGCAGGCGGCTACCGCGCTGTACAAGTTGGAGAAGTTGGCCGAGAAGCTCTCGGGGAAGGATCTGGAATCGGCCCACGTTGTGGTCTCCGTCGACAAGCCCGCCGACGGCTTCGAGCAAGTAGTGCGAGAGCGTGCCGCAGCACTCGGCGCGGACTCCCTGGACGTGATCATCGATGACCGGGATGTGGAGAAGGCCGCGATCATTTTCGAGGAGGAGTTCGAGGTGGCTTCCGAGGTGGACGACTTCTGGACGAGCTTCCGCTCTAAGGTCCTTTCGGGAGTCCGGAGGGGGCAACCGGTAGTGCTCGAAGTGCGCCTGAGCGAGCCGCCGGAGGTCCGGGCGAAGATCGAAGGCCAGGCAAAGGCGGAGCTGATCCTCGCCGGTGCCGCGGAGGCGGGCACCCAAGTCACCGTTATTTCCGCCTACAAGCAAGGTTACAGCTGGCTCTACGACGTAGTGCGTCCGGCGCTCGAAGGGAAAACGATCGATCATTTGACCATTCGGTTCGCCGAGTCTGGGCCTCCGCCGGAGTGGAAACAACAGGCGATGAACACCCCGTCGCGGTGGATGTTGGAGCTCTACCCGATCGACGAGATATTGGCGAGGGAGCTGAAGCTCGATTTGGATCAGATCGGCTTCGAGATGATGCCCATCGGCGCCCCCACCTATGAGGCGGTTGCCACCGCCCCGGATGGGACCGAGATCTTGCGGTCGACGTTCGAGCCCAAGTTCGTCGTGAGGTCGTTCTTCGACCGCTTCCCCGATTACGAGAAAGTCCGGGTGACCACCGGATGGATCACCGCTCGGGTGGGGAACGACACGATCGTGGATCGCAGGATCGTCACCGACGTCGAGCGCTTCTGGGACCACTACCAGGCAAAGACGCTGCCGGCAGTCTACGACTACGTGATGAAGAATTCCAAGGGCAAGCCCAGGAAGTCCGACGCGCCTCATTTCGGGAAGCTCGTCGTGGAATTGACCCTGAGCGAGCCCGACTACTTGATCGACCTCGATAGGGAGCTCATCGCTTCAATGGAGGCGATGCATGAGGAAATCTACTTCCACACCCTCCACTACTTCGACGTCCTGGGCCGCTTTACCCGCGGCGAGGCGCTCGACTACATCGGGCGCGTCATCCCCATCATGCGTCCCAAGGGAGACGGCAAGCCGGGGCAGGCAAAGATCACTTTCTCCGGTTTCCGTACCAACCGTCCGGCGGTCGTCATCGACTACGCCGAGCGCGGCGGTCGCCGTGGTGAAGCGCGCCTCGACGTTCCCAAAGTCAAAATCAAGAAGCCAAAGGCGATGGCCGCTCGGGTCCGGGTCGGCCACCCGGGTCTCGAGCGACTCGACCTGCGTGTCAAGGTGGACAGCGAGACGGATGAACGCGACGCGCTCGTGAAGCGGAAGCGGGCCGAGCAGGTCGACGAACAGATCCTTTCGGCCGAGCAAGTGAAGGCGATTCTCGCCAACCTGGAGGGCCTGCGGGGGGCGGGTTTGTACCGGGACGCCTTGGCGTATCACGACCTCGGGGTCTTGACGATCGCGGCTGGCTGGGAACACGAGGTCAACCCGGCAACGGAGGCACGGATCTCACTCGACCAGAGCGGAACGCCGGCACCCTTCCCCGATATCCGCGCCGAGTTGCCTAGCGGATACCGATACGAAGGCGGGCCCATCGTCCAGTGGGATACGCCCATTCCACCGCCGGAGGCGGCTGAGCTGGTCGCCAAACTGTCGACCTTCGACGAAGTCAACGCCTATAAACTCGGCGAGAGCTACCTCGGCAAGGACATTTGGGTCATGGACCTGATGCCGCCGATCGAGGCTTCCCACTGGTCCCACGCCAAGGCCACCACGCTCAAGCCCACCATCGTCTATTCCGGTCGGCAAGACGCCAACGAGGTATCGTCGACGAGCCACCTCTTGAGGCTCTCCGAGATGCTCTTGACTGATCCCGAGTTCCGGAAGAAGCTCGACCGGGTGAACGTCGTGGTGCACCCCATCACGAACGCGGATGGTGCCCAGCTCGCGTACGACCTCTACGAGATCACCCCCGATTACATGCTTCATGCCGGGTACCTGGGCCCACTGGGGGTCACCCTGGTCACCCGCTGGGACTCCGATCCGATCTATCCAGAATCGAAGCACCGCGTGCAGTTGTGGCAGACCTGGCTCCCGGACATCTTTCTCAATCCTCATGGGTACCCTTCGCACGAATGGGTCCAGCTCTTCTCGGAGTACGCCGCATGGGTGCGCAATCGAGCCACCGAATCCCGCGACTGGTGGGGGACTCGCGGCTGGTTCATCCCGAGCTTCAACTACCTCGACGACCCCAAGTATCCTCGGCACAAGGAGGCGGCGTTCCAGATCCGCGAGCGGATCACCGAGTACATCAACGCCGTCCCCGAGCTCAGGGCCCTCAACGAGCGGAACTACGATCGCTACCGGCGCTTTGGCTTCGCCCACGATTCAGAAAACTTCAAGTTGGATTTCACCAATGACGTGCTCATCTACAGTTCGATCAAGGGATGGGAAGCAGATCCGGGTACCAGAGATACGGTGGGCGACAATTTCATGGTCAGGAACCCGAAGGTGACGATCTTCTACGGGGCCACCGAAGCGCCTGACGAGACCGCTTACGGCGATTGGATGAAGCTCGTCGCGACCGCGGGTCTACAGTGGGACAAAGCGAACCTGGACCACTTGGTCGAAGGGGACCACGTCGTGGAAAGGAGCACGAAGACGTTCTTTGATGGAATAAGTCTCAGCATGCACCGTCCCCGACCACCGAAGCCGAAGGAGGAGGAAACCCAATAGATTCTTCCCACGTTCGCGCGCGCCGGCGCCTCGGTACGCTTATGCACATATCGACCGGGCCGGTTGAGCCACACCTGTTGTCCCGATGCTCGATCTCGAGCAGCTTGACCGGCACGAGACCTGCGCTACGCGCTAGCCCTTGTGTCCGTGATGCCCCCGCAAGCCAAACTTGATAGTCTGGAAGGGTGCGAATCCACCGAAGCATTGCGTTCGGGCTAGTCGCGCTCACTGCCGCCGTCTCCTGCCGCCGCGACACCGAAAGCCTGCCAGTCGCGACCAAGCAGCCCAGCGGGCTACAGCCGAATGTCGCCAGCAACGTCGTCCTGCAGCTGCGCGCGAATGCCCGCGTCGGCGTGGGGGACGAACTCGCGCTCGAGATGCACGTGCGTAATGACTCGGGCGAGAGCGTGACCTTGGTGCGACCAATCTACGGCTCGTGGGAGCTTGCCCGCAGCCCTCGCTACGAACTCGAATGGACCGATCAAAGCGGCGCAGAGATCCCAGATCCTCTCGGATTCGCGCCCGCCTTGCGGTGCGGGACTCTCGACCCCGTGGCCGTGGGTTGACCTCGTGAAGGTGATGCCTGGTGCGGTCGCGGCGTTGCGAAGCGGTCCAACTGCGCGCAGGAGCCACGAAGTAATGGCGAGCGCGAGACCGGGGAGCTACTTGCTGCGGGTCCGGTATCTCGCCCAGGGCATCGAGGGCGCGACGCCGCTACAGCTAGTGTCTAACCCCGTCGACGTCGAGATCACCGGCGGCGACCTTGCGATGTGGAAATGCCCCGCCGACCAACTAGCGGCCGACGCCAACCACGAGCACGCCGACGTCACCCCGACTAGGCTACTGCCCCGCGACGATGGCGGAATTTGGCTAGTATTCAGCGACTACCGACACCGAGTCGTCGACCGCGAGCGGCAGCGCGGCGGGAACATCTGGCTGCAGGCGCTACACGGCGATCTGACAGCGAGCGGCGACGCCCTGCACCTACGCGGATCGGGCGACGAGGTTGGCTGGATAAGTGTCGTCGCCGTCGGGAGCGGTCTGCTCGTAGTCGCGACGCCGGGGCCCGTTGGCGATCGGCGCGTCGAGGCGTTCCCGGTCATGCTCGACGGCACCATGCCTGTCGTCGGTGGCACGCGGGTCATCCAGGGCGGTCCCGGCAATCCCTACTTCACGCAACTCGTCGCGCGCGGTGATCGCGTCGCACTGCTTCATGAGGGTGACGAGGAGCACGGTGGGCTACAGCTGAGCATGCTCGCGCGCTCGGGTCAGCCGCTCGGTCCACCTAGCCACCTCGCTGAGCAGTTCACGGATTTCGTGCTGCTGCCCGACGACCCCGGGCTACTGGCCGTATGGCTCGAGCAAGGTGCGAGCGAGGGCGGGGTCATGCAGCGCCTCGATGCCGATGGCCAACCTCTCGGCGAGCCCGTTCACTTCGAGTTCGATCCTTCGCACTCGCTGGCCGGCGCCCGCTTCGAGCGCGATATCCTCGACCTCGCATGGTCCGACTCGGGCACCCTCGGCGACGATCCGGCGGACATGATGGGACTGTACGCGCAGCGCTTCAACTTCGACGCCGAGGGGCGCAGCCATGGGGCCCGATCGCTGTCGCCCGAGAGCCGCTCGCAGGCGTACTTCGGAGCTGCAGCGTGGAACGGGAAGTCACGAGGCCTGGGTCTATCTCGACGGGGCGAGGAATTAAAGCTCGGCCCCGACGCGGCGCCTACCTTCACGCTGTCGGTGACGGCCACCGGGGCAATCAAGGTCGAGGCCCGCGCCGACGGCTTCGTCGTGCTGTGGAACGACTATCGCGACGATGACTCGAAGGCCTGCCGCGAGCTCGACGACTGCGTGTCCGAAGCCTACGGCGCCGTGCTTGGTCCCGACGCTTCAGTCCGGGCTGGGCCGAAGCGCTTGAGCGAGCGGGCCCGCGCCAAGCCCTTCGTCCCCTCAAGCTTCGACTGGCACTCCCACTGCTCCTAAGGGCACTGTTGAGAAGACGATCGTAGCAGCCGGTTTAAGCGTCTAATTTTCAATAGTTTAGCTGGTACGCTCGCTCCTTCAGCAGTTTTATTTTTTCTATAACTCCTTTTTTTTCATATGTTTGGCGGGCCTTAGTGTATTGACTTTCACTGAACTTACTCCTATATTAAGAGTGTCGTTTTCGTAATAACCTACTCATTCTAAAAGGAGTAAGCGCCATGTCCCTCCCTGCCGAAACCGCTCTCGAAATGGAAAAAGGTCTTCCCCCGAGCGAGGTCGATCGACGCCTCGTCGCGGCCGCTCGTGTGCACCGCCGCGTGGAGTCCGTTTTGTGCTTCTATCTCCAGGAGGTCGAGAACCGACAGCTCTACGTCAAATATGGTTTCGCCTCGACCGTCGATTACGCGCGAGAAAGACTGGGGTTCGAAGATCGCAAGACTCGCTCGCTGGTCAAGATGGCCGAGCGTTTCGAAGATCTGCCTCGATTGAAGAAAGCGTTTCGCCGCGGCGACATTCCCTGGACGAAGGCGCGGGAGGTCGTCAAAGTGGCGACGCCCAAGACGGAGGCCAAGTGGCTCGACCGGTGCCAGAGCATGAGCAACCGTCAGCTCGAGCAGGAAGTCAAACGCAAGCAGCCGCCGACGACAAAGAAAACGCTCTTCTTTGTGCTCGAAGGCGATCGCGTCGAAGCCTGGGAGCAGGCACGAGAGGCTCTCGAGCGGCTTGCAGGGAAGACATTGAGCGACATCGAAGTCTTCGATCTCATGTGCGCTGAGGCACTCTGCGGCTACGCTACGACGCCTGCATTTGGAGACGGCCCGGAAACCGATGGCGGCTACGTACGCCAGGTCGCCGAACGGGACGGATGGAAATGTACTCGGCCGGGATGTAGCAATCGAACCTCTCTGACCGCGAATCACATTATTCCGCGGGCCCGCTGCGGTCCCGATGAGACTTGGAATTTACACACCGTCTGCGCGGTGTGTCATGCTGCGATCACGCAGGGGCGTTTGAAGGTCAAGGGGCGGGCTCCCAATCGCCTCACTTGGGAAGGGCCGTTTGGTGTGATCGAGAAGCCCTTGCCCCTGCCCAGGTCGACGAGGCGTTCCAAGGGCAAGCCGCCTCGTTCGTCGGCCACACGAGGTTCAAGGGCCGGCATGTTTTCCCGTGAACCGCGAGTAGCCTATGGTGTGACGGTCCCTTCTGAATTTGGATCACGTGATCATGGCCGGTGAAAGCTGGTGCGCTCAGTGCGAGTCGGTCCCACCACCGTAAAAGCCAGAAACCCTTTAGCTTGAAGTTCAGAATGAGCGAATCGCCTCCACCTCCGAGGCCGAGAGTTTTTCGATCATCGCCACCACCAGCTTGACGGTGTTGTCGTAGTCCGCGCGATCGATCACGCCCGATTGGCTGTGTCCGTAGCGGGTAGGGACGCCGATGTTCACGGCGGGAATGCCCTGCGCCGATTTTTGTAGCATCGAAGCATCCTCACCGTACCCGGTGACCGACTCGAACTGGAAGGGAATATCGTTCTCTTTGGCGAGCCGGATGATCCAATCCACGTACTTGTTGTTGGGGATCATGCTGCCATCGAACACGAAGATCCCCGGCCCTTTCCCCAAGGCTTCCTGAGAAAGAGTTGGCGAGGTCAGCAGTGGAAAGTCGCCCGCGATCCCAATCTCCAAGTTGATCACGATGTCGGGGCGGGTGCTTGCTTGCACCACCGAGGCGCCTCGAAGGCCGATTTCCTCCTGTACCGTCGCCGCGATTTGAACATTGTTGGGATGGGAACGGTTCTTGAGCAGCCGCAGTGCCTCGGTAATCACCGCAAGGCCGACACGGTCATCCCAAGCCCTTGCCAAGTAACGGCTCGTCCCGTTCAGTACTTGGAAGTCGGTGGCGTAGGTAATCGGAAGCCCCGGCCGAATACCCATTCGTTCTACTTCCTCCCGGCTGCGCGCACCGACATCGATGAACATGTCCTCCAAAGGGACCATCGCCATGCGGTTGGCTCGTGGCAGGATGTGCCCGGACTTCATTCCGGTGTAACCGAGAACGCGGCCGTTCGGAGTCAGTATGGAGAGCCGCTGGGTCAGCACGCTCTGAGAAAAATAGCCGCCGACGTTATTGAAGTAGATGAAGCCATCCTCATCGATGTATCGCACCAAGAAACCGACCTCGTCCAAGTGAGCCATCAGCAGCACCCGCGGCGATTCCGATTGCCCCTTCAGCTCGCCTAGCAAGTTGCCGACGCCGTCGGTACGAAGATCGGTCAGTAACCCTCCCCACTCCCGTCTCAAGATGTCCCTGACCTCGCCCTCGAATCCCACCACGCCGTGCGCGTTCGTCAGCTCCCTGAGAAGTTCTACTGTGGCATCGTTCTGGGCACCGGATTCCCCCGGTCGCGGCAATATGAATGCCGTCGCGACCAGGAGCGAGAAAAGCGTAGCCTTTAGACCGAAGCTTCCTCTATTTGTCATCGATACACCCCCTCTGTCGGTTTCGGCCGACCTTGGCCAGCGACTGTGACCGCCTCCTCGGTGTGCCTCCTTTATGGGCGATCGCTCGTCGTGGGCGACGGCTCGTCCTTCTTCTCTGGCGGTCGTGCGCGATGCATGCTGAAGTGGATGCCGCGGAAGAAGATGTCGCTCTTGCGCTCGACGACGTGGTTGCCCTCCACGAGGTAGTCGAGGTTGGCCCGGTCGAACTGGAAGCCCGCGGTGGCCACGACCTTCAGCCAATCGCCGTAGGCGGTCTCGTCGGGGCCCTCGGTGCCACCCCGGTAGATGGTTACCTTGGGGTTCTTGTTCATGAAGTCGTTGCCCTCGCCGGCTTTCACACCCTTGATGGCGGTGTAGGCGAGCACGCCGTTGGTGAAGTCGAGCCTGAAGCTTTCGGGGTCGAAGGCGACGCCCCAGCGGCGGTAGCGGTCGTAGGCTCGACGATTCAGGGCCATCACCTCGGGCTCTGCGCTGATGTACTGGGTGACCTTCTCGCGGATCTCGAAGGCCGCCTCCTTGTGGCGGGGGTACTTCGGGTCCTCGATGTAGCGGATGTTGGCGTACCAGCCTCGCGTCGCCCACCAGTCGTGGGACTCGGTCGTTCGTTTGCGAACCCATGCAGCGTACTCAGAGAACATCTGGACCCATTCGTGGTGGGGGTAGCCGTGGGGGCTGAGGTAGATATCGGGGAGCCACTTCCTCCAGAGCTTCGGGCGGCTGTGGGACTCGGGGTAGATGGGATCGGGGTCCCAGTGCGCCTCCTGCACCCCCACGCCTAGGGCCCCCAAGTACCCGGCGTGGAGCATGAAATCGGGTGTGATTTCGTACAGATCGTAGGCGAGCTGCGCACCGTCGGGGTTAGTGATGGGATGGACCACCACGTTGGCCTTGTTGAGCTTCTGGCGGAACTGCTCGTCGGTGAGGAGACGCTCGGTGAGTTTCAGCACGTGGCTGGTGGAGGAGATCTCGTTGGCATGCTCCCGCGCGGAGTAGATGATAGTTGGCTTGAGCGTGGTGGCCTTGGCGTGGGACCAGTGGGAGGCCTCTATCGGCGGCATCAGATCCATCGCCCAGATATCCTTGCCTAGATAGCTTTCGCCGAGCTTGTAGACGGTGGTCTCGGGGAACGTGGACATCTTGGCGAGGATCTCGAAGGCCTCGTCGGGAGGGATCGGGGTGTCCCACTGCACGAGGGGCTTGCCGCTGTCGCGCCAACCTGCGGGCAGGCGCGTGGTGATGTCGGGGAACGGTGGGGGCGAGCCGTTACGCTGAAGTGACGCCACCGCCTGCGTTGCGGGCTCCACCTCGTACTCCCAGCCGGCGGCGATTCTGAGCTCGCCCAGGTCGTGGTACGCGAGGGCGTCACGGTACAGACCTGCCTGCTGCAGCCGGGAGAGGTTATCCACCAGGGCGGTGACTTGCTGGGCGGACATGATCCGCCGGTCCACTTCCTCGACACGGGCTCGCTTCAGGAGCTCGGCCCGCTGGTCCATCTCGGTGTCGACCTTCACCCGCAGCTCCAGGCGCTCGATCCCGTCCCGGCCGTCCCGCACGGTTGCCGCCAGGGCCTGGGGGCGCTCCAGATCTACTCGCCGGATGTCCCGGCGCACCTTGCCTTCCCCGCCTCCCCGCTCGGTATACTTCACCACCACGGCCGGACGTGGGGAGGCGAAGCCGGTGAAAGTGATCTTCGCCCGCCCCGCCTTGCCGTCTCCCTTGGGACGCATAATGGGGATCACCCGGCCCGGAAAGTCCAGGCCTTCGCCCCGGGCGTATTGGCCCAACACATCGAAGAAATGCAGGGTGGTGAAGTATAGATCCTCGTGGACGGACTCCATGGAAGCGATGATCTCCCTGTCGACGCCCACCAAGTAATTGGGCTCGCTGAGGGTCAACTCCACGACGAGCTTCCCGAAATGTGGCGCGTCCTCGGACCGGGGGTTGCCCTCCGTAAGCTCCATGACGTAGTCGTAGATCCCTTGCAGGGTCTTTTCCTGGTAGTGGTCCCAGAAGCGCTCGACGTCGGTGATGATCCTCCGGTCCACTACCGTATCGCCACCCACCCGGGCGGTAAGCCATCCGGTGGTCACCCGGACCTTCTCGTAATCGGGAAGGGGATCGAAATACGACCTCAACACGTACTTAGGCTCGAAGTTCTCCCGGAGCAGCTCGCTGCCGTCGGGGGCGGTGGCGATGGCCTCGTACGTCGGTGCACCGATCGGCATCATCTCGAAGCCGATCTGATCCAGCTCAAGGCCCAGCTGCCGAGCCAGCACCTCGTCGATGGGGTAGGTCTCCATCAGCCAGCGACTCTTGGCGTACATGGCCTGCTGCTTCCACTCCGGCGGCGGGCCGTTCTCAGCAAAGCGGATGGTTAGCTTACCCACCTTCTGGCCCTTGAGCGCCGGGCCGACTACGTCGTGCAGCCAGCTGTAGCCTTGCTTGTAGGCCGAAAGCACCCTCACCTCGGTGCCCGATTCCGCCGCACCCGCGGCGATCAGCTCCGCTCTTGCCTTGGCTTCGATCTCCGTCCGAATCTCCGGCGGCTCGCTCAGGCGCGCCTCTATCACCACCGGCTGCCCCCTCCGGACCTCTGGCACGATCTCCGAACGAAAGATCTCCCAGAACTCCGCAACCTCCGAGGCAACCTCGAACTCCTCCTCGTAGATGATCGCGGCGTTCTCTACGTCCCGGTTGTCGATGGTCACCTCGAGGGAGCCGGCACCCAAGGCTTCCGCATGCTGCCGCACGATCCCCTCTAGTCCGTCCGCCGGCTTCTCCACCGAAACCACAACGTGTGCGGACTCCAGGTCCTTTCCCGACAGCTCCTGCACGAGGCTATCCAGCTTGTACAAGGCGGTGGCCGCCTGCCCGGCGGGGGAGCGACCCGAGAGGAACCGGTACACGTTCTCTTCGACACCCTCGATGGTGGTCCGATCCTTGCCGCGCTCCCAGACGTTGGGGAACCGCTCGGCAACCTGCCGGAGCGCCCGGGCCACGCCAGGCCCGTCACCTCCTGTGATCACCACGGCACTCTTGTCCTTGAAGGCCTTGGGCACCACTTGGATGAGACCCTGGTTCGGCTCGAGGGAAGGCAGCTGTAGCTTTCCCTTCTGCACCAGTTGCTGCACCAGGGGATGGTCGGTGCCGATGAGCACCAGCGTCGGTGCCCCTTCCGGATCCTCGATGGCCTCCGGCACCTGGGCCACGGGAATCTGGACGCCAGCCGACTCCAGCCCAATGCGGGCGGCGAGGTCCACCGTTCCCTCGATCCCCTCGCCAGAGGGACTGAGGAGCACGTCGATCCGGTCGGGGATCAGGTTCTCGTCCGAATCACCGAGGAAGCCATCGTTGGTGTAGACGCTGGAAAGATCCAACTTTACTTTTGCCTTCGAGCCCGGGCGCGGCGGGATGGGCCCCTCCGTGGGGACAGACTCCACCTTTGGCACCTCCACCTCAGCAGCGTCTGCCCCTTGTGCCGAGAGCGCCACACGAAGCACGCGAGCACCCGGGTAGGAGAGACGCGCCGCGGCCCCGCTCGCCACGCCAGGACGCGCCCGAACCAGCTCCTCGAGCGCTCCTCGAGCGCGGTTGAGGTCAGAAGGCGAGCCCAGCTGCACCTCCACTTCCAGAAGCCGAAAACCCGGCTCGCCTGCTTTCACCCGAACGCCGGCCACCTCGGAGCTCTCGGTTCGAACACCTTGCTCGCCCAGAAACGTCTCCACGTCCTGAGCCACATCCGAGAGCTCCGGGCCCTTTGGATCCCACACATGGGGCAAGCGTTGCGCGAACGCGTCGGCCGCTGCCCGGGTGCCGGCATCGTCGGCGCCCGCCACCACGACCCAGCTGCGCCCGCTTCCAGAGACCATCCGGACCACGCCTTCGCCGGGCGAAAGTCCCTGAACTCCAGCATCGGCGGCGCGGAGGCCAGCCCGCGCCACGGCTCCGTTACCAACCAGGATTCCGGTGGCGGCAGCCCCGGGCTCCGAAGCCACCGGCACGTTCATGGCCATGGTTTCGTGGCCCATTCGAGCCGCGATATCGGCCGCAGCGGCGACTTCCTGAGCCGTCGGCGCCTCGCCCAAAACGATGGCCGCCTCCACGAAGTCGACCAACTCATCGCCATTCCGATCCTGCAGGACCGGTCCCGTCGAAAAGATCCCCTCAAGGCCGGTAAGTGAATCTTGCGGCGCCGTCTGCAACACCGGCACGGCGGCACCCGACACTGCCAGAAGGACTATAGCGACCAACAACGTGGCCCCTCGGGGCACTCGATACGTTACCTGTCTCATGGTTCTCTCCTTAGCTCCCGCAACGAACAACCGGGAGTGGGTCGGATCCGACATCAAAAATTGGTCTCCGTTGGTTTATCCTGGCGGTGGACTGGGCGCTTTGGCCCTCTGGAGGGCAGGAGTCTACCACGGCCGACGGTCGGAGAGATATGAAACTTCCTTTGTCATCCGCAACCTGCGCCAGGACCTGGCGGATCCTCACCGGCGACTCGTTGAGTTGGAACCCAATGGCAAGTCTCGGTCCAACTCCAAAACAGTTCGGACGGCCTTGCTCGATCAGATCCAAAAGCTACAACAAAAATTCGAAGTTCTCTGCAAGAAGCGCTGTCAGCTTACGACTCGGATACCGCGTCGAGGCTCTCCAGACGAGTATGGCTGGTCTCGAAAGCCGGACCCAAAGTTCAGGAACGGACGCGTCAGTGGCTGGCGCATCATCAGTTCTTCGAGCGCGTACCAATCATGTGGCGCTCTTGAGACCGCGAGGTGGCGCGTCAGACGCGGGGACCGCAGCCGAGTCGGTGGGTTGAGAGATGACCACCACGCCGTATTCCTCTGCGGCATTTTTGAGCCAGGTGGCGACGTAATCGGCAAAGCTACGGCGCACCATGAGATCGAAGGACGGCGAATCACCCCGGTGCCGGATGAGGACCCCGGCTTTCGCGAGGTGGGTCTGAGTGCAGCGCCCGGGACCGAAGACTCGTGCGTGAAGATCCACGGGGCTCCCTTTGCTCAGCACGTCACGCGCATGAGTGCCCCGAATGTTGATGACCGTTTGACCACCGCTCAAGTCGGTGACGGCGGAGAATACGTTGCCCAGGGCGGTCCGCAGGGCTTGGGCGATTCGGTCTTGCTGGTCCTCCGGGGTCAAGAGCAGCCATTCATTGGGTCCGAGCCAGAGAGCGGTCACCTCGCGGCCGTCCGTGACGGTGTTTGGGTCCAAGGGCAAACCGAATCCAACCACTGCCTCAACGGCTTCGAGAAACGCGGTGTCGGTCGGCTCGCCGCGCAGATTCAGATGGCCGAGGAAAGGGCGCTCCTGCAGTTGGACACCGGCCTGACCGGCCTGACCGGAAAGCACAGCGCTCCGTTCGGCCGGGTAAAACTCTGCCCAAGGAGACTCTCGACGGGCCCGTTCAGACATTCTGTCTCGCTCCCTCCGGATCGTAGAACACCGGTCGGGTAATCACTGCACTCACTGTTCGGCCGTTCAACAACGGTACGTGCACCCTCTGGTTCATACGGGAGTGTCCAGACTTTACCAGGGCCAGCGCAAAAGAGCGGCCAAGGTGGGCACTGAAATAGCTGGAGGTGACGTGACCTATCATCGGCACCGGAATGGAAGCCGAGAGAGAATCGACGATCTGCCCACCTTCTGGCAAAACCTCCGACGGCGTTTCGGTCAACAAACCAACCAGTTGTTTACGATCTTCACGCACGCAATCCGGTCGAGCGAGGGAGCGCTTGCCGAGGAAATCCTTTTGTTTGCTGAGAACCCAATCCATGCCCAGATCCCCGGGAGTGACCGAACCGTCGGTCTCCTGACCCACGATGATGAAGCCTTTCTCGGCGCGCAAGATATGCAAGGCTTCCGTGCCGTAGGGGGTGATATCGTATTCCCTCCCCGCTTCCATCAAGGCTTCCCAGACTCCCCGGCCATAGTTGGCCGAAACATTGATCTCGTAGGTCAGCTCTCCGCTAAAGCTGATGCGAAAAACCCGGGCCGGCAAGCCGGCCACCGTTCCATGGCGAACGGACATGAAGGGGAAGGCCTCGCGAGAAAAGTCGATATCGTCGCATACCTTCGTGAGCACCTTTCGACTATAGGCTCCTACCACGGCGATGGTTGCCCAGTGATCCGTGACCGAGGTCAAGTAGACCTTGAGCTCCGGCCATTCCGTTTGCAGCCAGCGCTCGAGCCATGACATCACGTTCGCCGCCCCGCCGGTCGTGGTGTGCATCAAGTAATGGTGCTCGGCGAGTCGGGCGGTGACCCCGTCGTCCATCACCATGCCGTCTTCACCCAGCATCAGACCGTAGCGACAGCGACCGACGCCGAGCTTGCTCCAGCCGTTGGTGTACACACGATTGAGAAACTCAGCGACATCCGGCCCTTGCAAATCGATCTTCCCCAGGGTCGATTGATCGACGAGGCAGGCGCCGTTGCGGGCCGCGAGACATTCTCGGCTCACGGCATTGTGCATCGTCTCGCCGGGACGTGGGTAGTACCAGGGGCGTTTCCACTGCCCGACGTTCTCGAACTCCGCTCCCATCTCCGCATGCCACGCATGTATCGCGGTCTTACGCACCGGATCGAAGAGCGGCCCCAGGTCGCGCCCGGCGAGGGCTCCGAAACTGATAGGCGTGTAGGAGGGACGGAACTTGGTGGTGCCGACGGAGGGGAGATCGACACCCAACGTCTTGGCCACGATTCCCATGCCGTTGATGCTGCCGAGCTTGCCCTGATCCGTGCCCATCGCCAGGGTGGTATAGCGCTTGACCAGCTCGATCGACTCGAAGCCCTCGCGCACGGCCAGCACGATGTCCGCCGCACTCACGTCCTCTTGCATGTCCACGAACTGCTTGTGCTCCCGCGAGATAGGTTCGCGGGACGGAACGACCCACATTGGACAGAGCGGCTCCTCGGTCTCTTCGGGGACATCGGGTAGCTTGGCCTTGGCTCGCCCGTCGCCGAAGCCGGCGTCGTGGGCGGCGGCGGCGCCGGCGGCCGAACCTTCGGCCAAACACTCACGTAGGGTGAAGCCGCCGTTACAGGAGCCCGCCGAGCGCTCCGCCTGGACGGACTCGCCAGGCACAAAGCAGGCCTTGAGCGTGTCCCAGCGCAACTTGCCCCCGGACTGCGAGTGCAGGTGTACGGTGGAAGTCCACCCTCCGGAAGCGGCAACCAGATCGCAGTCGATCTCACGGAGCGTGCCCTCGACGGACTCTCCATCGGCGTTGAGACGCATGATCTCGACTCCGCTCACCCTCTTCTTACCGAGCACGTCCACCACGGCATGGCCGCCGATCACGTCAATACCGTGTTGCCGTACCCGGGAGGGCAGCGCACCACGCGGCTCTCCTCGCACATCCACCACCGCGGCCACCGCCGTTCCAGCCTCGGCCAGGTCCAGCGCCGTTTGATAGGCGCTGTCGTTGTTCGTGAACACCAGCGCCCGCGACCCGGGCGCTACCGCATATCGGTTCGCATACGTGGAGACGGCCGACGCCAACAGGATGCCGGGTCGGTCATTATTAGGAAACACGAGAGGGCGCTCGATGGCACCGGCGGCGAGAACAACTTGTTTGGCTCGGACTCCCCAGAGCCTTTCACGGGGTCTCGACGGGGCAGCGGGGAGCAAGTGGGCCGTCACGCGTTCGAGGATTCCGAGGAAATTGTGGTCGTAGTAGCCGAACACGGTGCTGCGCGGAAGGAGGCGCACCTCCTCCATCGCCCGTAGTTCCTCGATGGCCGCCGTCACCCATTCCATGGCGGGAGCGCCATCGATTTGCTGGCGGTTACTTAGCGCGCTGCCACCCAGCTCGGACTGCTCGTCGGCGAGAATGACCCGCGCACCCGTGCGACCGGCCTCGACCGCCGCCGCGAGTCCGGCGGGGCCACTTCCGAGGACCAAAACGTCGCAGTGGGTATGGATTTTGTCGTACCGATCTGGGTCCGGTTCTCTCGGCGAGAGTCCCAACCCCGCGGCGCGGCGAATAAAGGACTCGTACTTCATCCACATGCGCTTCGGCCGCATGAAGGTCTTGTAGTAAAAGCCGGAAGGCAGAAAACGCGCGAAAAGACCGATGAAGGCATAAGCGTCCCAATAGACGCTTGGCCAGCAATTGACGCTTGCCGCGCGAA
This sequence comes from Candidatus Marinacidobacterales bacterium, assembly GCA_965219415.1. Classification (GTDB taxonomy): domain Bacteria; phylum Acidobacteriota; class Vicinamibacteria; order Marinacidobacterales; family DATDRI01; genus CBDCNP01. The sequence goes on along the minus strand of CBDCNP010000002.1, from coordinate 1,280,747 downwards.
GTCCCTGATAGAGCTCGACCTGAGTCGCGAGTTGATTGGGTAGCGTGTCGGCGCCGCTCCCGACTTGAAGAACGGCATTCGGCTCCTCCGCACCACTTCCCACGATGCCGCGGGGGCGGTGATACTTGAAGCTCCGTCCGACTAAATGGATGCCGTTCGCGAGCAAAGCCGATGCGAGCGTGTCCCCCTGATAGCCTCGACAACGCTCGCCATTGAACGTGAACTCGAGCGGCTTGTCACGGTCGATTCGGCCACCCGTGGCCAGACGATAACGCTCGGTCACTCGACATCTCTAGGGATCCGCTCACCTACCTTGTAGACCGAGATGATCTTGTAGGTGACCGTGTCGCGCTCGATGTTGAACCACCGCCGGCAACCGGCCGAGTGCAGCCATTGCTCGCGGTGACGACCTTGCGGGTTCTTGCGCATGAAGAGATAGTCCGCCCACTCGGCGTCCGTGAGCGCGTCCGGGTCCTTGGGCCGGACGATGTGGGCCTCGCCGCCATACGAGAACTCGGATTCTTCTCGCGGCCCGCACCATGGGCAACGGATCAACAACATGGTGGCTCCTCAGTGTGCGACGCCGGCGGCGCCGTGCTCATCGATTAGGTGGCCGGTGGTAAAGCGCTCGAGTGAGAACGGTTCGTTGAGAGGATGGGGCCGATCCTGGGCAATCGTATGGGCAAACACCCAGCCCGAGCCCGGCGTGGCTTTGAAGCCACCGGTGCCCCACCCGCAATTAATGTACAAACCTCTGATCAGGGTTTTGCTGAGGATCGGGCTGGCATCGGGGCAGGTGTCGACCGTACCGGCCCATTGTCGCAACATGCGAACGCGACTGAAAATCGGGAACAACTCGACGACGGCCGCCAAGTTGTGCTCGATCACGGAGAGGCTCCCGCGAAGACCGTAGCCGTTGTAGGAGTCGATTCCCGCCCCCAACACGAGCTCTCCCTTGTCCGTTTGTGAGATGTAAGCGTGGACAGCATTGGACATCACGACCGTATCCAGTACCGGCTTCAGGGGCTCCGAAACGAGCGCCTGCAACGGATGGCTCCCGATGGGTAGACGCAGCCCGGCCATCTCCGCGAGCACGCTGGTGTGACCCGCCACCACGACCCCCACCTTCTTGGTCTTGATGAATCCCTTTGCCGTGTCCACCCCGACGACCCGGCCGTTATCGCGTCGGATGCCAGTGACACCACATTCCTGGATGATGTCCACCCCGCGGGCATCCGCGGCACGTGCGAAACCCCAGGCAACGGCATCGTGACGGGCCGTGCCCCCTCGCCGCTGGAGGGAAGCTCCAAGTATTGGGTGCCGCACATGGGGGGAGGTGTTTATGATCGGCACCATCGCTTTGACTTGCTCGGCATTCAGGATCTCCGCGTCGATTCCATTTAGTCGATTGGCATGCACCCGACGGGAGATCCCGCGCATGTCGCCCAAGCTATGGCCGAGATTGAGGACTCCCCGCTGACTAAACATAAGATTGTAGTTGAGCTCTTGGCTGAGGTTTTCCCACAGCTTCAAGGACATCTCGTACAGGTGTGAGGTCTCGTCCCACAGATAATTGGAACGCACGATGGTCGTGTTTCGACCGATGCTGCCACCGCCCAGCCAACCCTTTTCGAGCACCGCCACATCGGTGATCCCGTGCTCCTTGGCCAGGTAATAGGCGGTGGCCAGACCATGGCCGCCGGCGCCGACAATGATCACGTCGTACTCCGACTTCGGCGCCGGGCTGCGCCATTGTCGAGCCCAATTCTCGTGGTAGCTCAAGCCGTTTCGAACCAAGCTGAATAATGAGTATTGGGAGTATTTGCTCATGATGTCACTCGGTCTGAAATAAAATGAAGGCTCTGAGAGCAGTGTCGGCTTCCCCCCGGCGAGCCAAATGTGCTCGCGTGAAGCAGCTCGTGGCTGATACGCCGTCTCCCGATGACGACAGAATCTCACGTGGTCCGGATTGTGGATCTCCTATCTAGGTTACAAGAGATGGCTAAATAAACGAGGAATTCTTCTGTAATGTTCTCGCGCACACGAACAAACGGCGCTAATTAGAAATCATTGACACGACTTCGCGCGCGGTGATGGTAGTCGGGGAAATGAACCAGTGTCAAGTGGTGGGCATCGTAGCGTGATTTCAGGCAGGCTGTCTAAGAATTCGCGTTGGCGTAAGCTCAACGAGGCGCCGCTCGACCACATTGGTGCGACCCAATTCTCTAGTGTTCCGGAACCCGCCAGTAGAGACACGGGTAGCTAGAGGTTGTCGCCGCTTTAGTGAGCTGGGACGCTTGTGAAAGCTCTCACCGGCGCCCTCCATCGCATGCTAGACTCCTGGAAGTCGTTCGAGTGAGGTGATCATGAAACGACTGTACATTCCCCTAGTGATGCTGCTGGTGATGGCCTACGCTTGGCTCTTGCCAACTTCCGCCGAGGAGACGAAGCCGGTCCCGGCCAAGGTGGTGGTGGAGCCTTCCGAGCTGACGATGAAGGTCGGTGAAAGCGTCCAGATCAAAGCGACCGTTTTGGACGCTGAAGGCAAGGAGTTGGACGTCAAGGTGCTCTACTTCCCGCTTTTCGGCCAGTACTGGAATCTGAAGGCTCGGACGTGGGGCTTCAACTTGTTCAAGATCAGTCCCGAGGGTTTGGTGACGGCCTCCCGGCCGGGGAAGTACTCGGTCGCGGTACGCGTGCCGAAGGATGCGGAGGCAACGAGTCGCGATCGGGACGTGGAAGCCTTCGTGCAACAAGAGATCCCTCTGACCATCCTGCATCCACCGGTGAAGAGTGTGGAGATAGTGGATCCACCCCAACGCTTCTACCAGGGTACGACACTGCGCCTAGAGAGTCGTGTGATCGACACCGGCGGCGCCATCCGACCAGACGTGCCGGTTCGGTTCACGGGCTCCAGCCCCAAAGTGGTTTCGGTCCACTCCCTCGGGCACATCAAGCTGCTCAGTACCGGACGTGCCGAGATCACCGCCCAAGCGGAGTCGGTCACTACCAACCTACCGATCACCGTTGTCGAGAATCCCACCGCGCGGCTGACGTTACAGACTAGCCAGACCAAAGCCCGAACCGGTGACGTCATCCATGTGGAAGCGAAGCCGGTCGACTCCGAGGGTCAGGTCATCACCGATATGCCGGTGACGTACAGTTTCCATGCGATGACCGACGACCTCGCCTCCGGCGGTCCGTCGTCGGGGCTCATTGATCAGGACGGCCGCTTCGTCGCGGATCTTCCCGGTGAGTACACGATTGTCGCCAACTCCGGCTCCCACGCGGACTCGGTCGTGGTCGCCGTCCGCCCGCGCGATGTCCGCCGAGAGATCGAGCTCGTGGGACATGGCAAGGTCCGCGACCGTGCTACATCCGACCTGTGGGTCTGGGAAGGCACCGATGGCCGCGACTACGCGATCACCGGGACCCACAGCGCCGGCGGCCATGCCTACATTTGGGATGTGACCGATCCCGGCGACATCATCCATATTGACATCGTCCGAGTCGATGCCCGTACCGTCAACGACGTGAAGGTTTCCGAGGACGGACGACTGGCGGTCATCAGCCGGGAAGGAGCCTCCAACCGCCGCAATGGCATCGTCATCCTCGACGTTTCAGACCCCCAAAACGGAGCGCGGATCCTCTCGAGCTTCGACGACGAACTCACCGGGGGCGTCCACAACGTCTACATTTTCGACAACCACGTCTATGCCTTGAGCGGCGGCCGTCGCTACGACATCATTAATATAGAAGACCCCAGAAATCCCCACCGGGTGGGGCGCTTTCAGCTTGAAAATCCCGACCGCTCGATCCATGACGTGGTCGTGAAGGACGGCGTTGCATACTCCGCGAACTGGACCGACGGCGTGGTGGTGGTCGACGTCGGAGGCGGCGGGCGCGGCGGCTCGCCCCGCAATCCGGTAAAGATGGGAAGCTTTCGATTTCCCACCGGTTGGAATCATGCTGTTTACCCCTATCAGAGCCAATCCACTGGCAAGTTCTATATCTTCGCTGGCGACGAGGCGGCCCGTAGCGGACTTCAGTTCTCACCCAAGCCGGAGCGCGGCACCGGCACGCCTGGCTATGAGGGAGAGCCCCTTCGGTGGCGCGGCTGGATTCACATCCTGGAATGGAACGAGGGGCACGACCCGAAGCTCGTGGCCCGCTACGAAGTCCCGGAGGCGGGAAGCCACAACATCTGGGTCGAGGACGACATCATGTACGTGGCCTTCTACAACGGCGGCCTTCGCGTGGTGGATGTCTCGGGCGAGCTGAGGGGGAACCTCTACCGTCAAGGTCGAGAGATCGCACGCTTTCTCCCCTTCGATCCCGAGGGCTTCTTCAAGAATGCCCCGCAGGTCTGGGGAGCCCAGCCTCACAAGGGTGTCACTTTCTTCACCGACTATGGCTCCGGTCTTTGGGCCGTACGCTTGAAGGAGGAAGAGGCGGAAGAGAAGAAAGAGGCAACCGACAACTAACCCACAGTTTCAAGGAGGCAGACAGCCATGCGAGGACGGAGACGATACCAAGCGATGGTCGCCGCGAGTGTGCTGGCGGGGACCATCGTCCTGTCGAGCATCATGCTCACCGAAGCGCAGAACATGGCGGTCAACGGCATGGTGGTGACCTCGCACCCGATGGCGGGGCAGGCGGGTCTGAGAATGCTGCAACAAGGCGGGAACGCCTTCGACGCCGCGGTGGCAACCGCTGCGGTGCTCGCCGTTTGCGAGCCGCTGATGTCCGGCCTGGGCGGTGTCGGCGGCTACGCGCTGATCTACGACGCCAAAGAAAAACGCGTTCGCTCGGTGGACTTCGTCGGCGACGCTCCCGCCGCGGCTACGCCGGAAATGTACGAGGCCGGCGCACGGCTCTGGGATCGTACCCACCCCGCCCGAGACGGCTTCATCGCGCCTCTCGTTCCGGGGAACCTCGCAGGTTGGGCCGCCCTGCTCGAGGGGTACGGCTCGATGAGCTGGCCGCAAGTGTTGGCACCCGCCATCGAGTACGCGGAGGCCGGCTTCGCGATGACCCCGTCGGTCAGCAATCCCTTCGGCAATGGGAGCTTTGGCGGCGCGGTGGGACGCTACCCTTACGGCGCAAGCATTTTCTTCAAGAACGGTAAGCCCTGGCCGGTAGGTGAGGTGCTGCAACAGCCCGATCTCGCGGCGAGCTTCAAGACCATCGCCGCGGAGGGCCCAGCGGCTTTTTACGGTGGGTCTCTCGCCGAGAAGTTCGCAGCGTTCTTTCAAGAAAACAGTGGCATCGTTACCGTCGAGGACTTCGCCAGCTATCGCGTGCGGTGGGCGGATCCGCTCTCGATCACCTATCGGGGTTATGACGTTCACAGCCAGCCCCCGGGTGGGTCGGGCATGACGGTCCTACAAACGCTCAATATTCTCGAACAGTTCGAGATTTCCGCTCTCGGTCACAACTCGCCCGAGTTCATCCATCTAGCGGCAGAGGCGATGAAGCTGGCCTTCGTCGATGACGATGCCTACAATGTCGGCAAAGCGGGTGCCGAGGTTCCGCTTACGCGATTGCTCTCGAAGGAATATGCCAGGGAGCAAGCAGCGCGCATCGATCTAAAACGAGCGTCGTTCTATCCGCCTGTCCGTCGGTCGACGACGACCACCAGCGCCATCGATCACACCACCCATCACACCGTGGTCGACCGAGATCACAACGTGGTGTCGATTACTCAAACGCTGATGCTTCCGGCAGGCGTCGTGGTTCCGGACACCGGCGTCATCTTCAATAACGGCATGTCGTACTTCAGCACCGATCCCGAGGACGCCAACTACATCGAGGGAGGAAAGCGCCCTCGTTTCGTCATGAGCCCGACGCTCATCATGCGGCACGAAGAGCCCTACTTCGCGCTCGGGGCCGCCGGTGGGTGGACGATCCAACAAACGGTTCTGCAGGTTGCAGTGCGCGCAATGGATTTCGACATGGACGCCCACGCGGCGGTGAAGGCTCCACGCTTCGTGCTTCGCTACCTGCGGAACTCGATCCCCTATATGGAAGGAACCGACCTGGTGTTGGAGCGCCCGTTTTCGAGCGAGGTACGGGAGGCTTTGTCCACGATGGGGCACCGCTTACGGGAACCCGCTGAGCGGCTGGGAACGCTCCACGCCATCAAGATTTACCCGCAGAGCGGGGTCCTCTCCGGAGGCGCCGATTCACGCCGGGAGGGTCACGCGGCTTCGTGGTGAAAGTAAGCCACTAGCTCTTTGACTGTTCAGCCTGTGCAAGGCTATTTTCACGTTCATAGTAAACGCGCTCATCCTGCTGCGCTAGATCGATCCTCTTCGCGCTAGGTCTAATGCCGGCGCCGATCGTAGCTGCAACGTGACGGCGTACGCGAAATCAGAGGTCCGAGGGCAGGCCGCCATATTCACCCGTTGCTCGAAAGCATGATCTTAGAAACACCAAGACAACGCCAAGCCCCAGCCACCGGGCTTAATCATGGGCTCGACCCTGACCACAGGCACAGCCTCCCGAGATACATCTCGATAGAGCACTCGCGTGTCTCGCCGCATGTAGTCCAAAAAGCCCCCGAGCGCAGCGCCACCCCCACCCAAAACGAGCCCAACGGAGGCAGCTTCCCAGGCGCTACAAGTCTGGCAGTCAGCGTGGCTGATGAAGCTGAGCGCGACGCCCGTACCAAACAGGCCACCCAGCAAGACGCCGTTCCAAAGCGAATCACCGTTTCGTCTAACCTCAGCAATCTCCTGGCGCGGTATTTCAACGGCACGGCCTTGCAAGAGCAACTGCAAGCCAGACGGACGCACGTCCACGAGTTTGCCTATCGTTTCCGCTCCTGCGTGATCGATCACTAGTAGCTGAGCGCCGTGCTTCGTCATCGAACGCAAGCGCAAGAAACTCGTCTTTCTGCTGGTCGGCAGCGGCGACTGGGCTCAAAGGTACCACGCGAAAATCGGCAAGCTGGAGGGGCGGGATTTCGATCTCGGGTACTATCGTATTAAGGGGGCTGAAGCTCACGCCAACACCGAACCTCGGCTTATCTCCACCGTCGTTTTCCTTATCCTCGTGTTTCGCACCCGAGTCAGCCTTTGTTGTCCATGCGAGGCTGAGCACCAACAGCAACGATATCGCGGTCATTGTTTTGGTTTTCATTGACATTGCCTCCTTAGACCCTAGCTAGAACGTCACGCCTAGCTGAAGGGCGACTGAGATCGTCGCACTCGGTGTCGGCTTTTCAATGGGACGCGCTCGCTGTTGGCCAATTTCAATTCTCGAGCATACGGAAGAGCAAGCTCCGTGCCACCGCTACACGGAAGCAAAACATGCTATTTGAGTGGGCCTTTAATGTTTGCGGGGTGTCGGGTCCACTATCCCAAAAGATGGGGCGTATCCGTTACGTTAGCCGTGTCGCCTGACCGAGGTTCGACACGGCCTAACAGCGACGAAGGCACCGGAGAAAACGTACAGGAGGTAGGCGTGATCAAGTTAGATCACGTTCTTGAGAGCGGAGCTTCCCATAACAGCTTGTTCCTTGGACCGGCAAACTACGCCTCTACTGCCGCAGCTCATTCCCTGCATCGGCAGCCCAGGTGGGTTTGGGAGACCACTCCGTCCAGAAGTGCTACAATCTGTCCAAGAGACGGTGACTCCCTTGGGCAAGAAGCACTCCACGTTGCGACCCGACCCGGTCATTGAAGCCTACAAGAAAGACGTCGATCTAACTCTGATCCGCGAGAACCTCAAGCTCTCGGTGGAAGAGAGACTCCTCAAGCTCATAGAGCTTCAGCGATTCGCGGAAGAGTTGCGGCGGGCCGGCCGTGAAGCCCAAGAAACACCTTGACAGACATCAAGGCTCTTCTCCGTACATTATCCGAATCCGGTGTCGAGTTCATATTGGTAGGAGGGGTGGCGGCAGCGGCTCACGGATCGGCCCGCTTGACGCAGGATGTCGACGTCGTTTACCGGCGGACCGAGGACAACACCGCCCGTCTCGCGGCCGCCCTTGCCGACAAGATAACGGGCGGCGGAAACTTTGAAGATCTTCTGCCCCATACTATCGCGATCAAGGTCTTCGGAATCGAGTGCCGCTGCCTCGAACTCGAGCACCTGATTCACGTGAAGCGGGCAGCCGGCCGGCCGCGTGACCTGGAAGCCGTTGCCGAGTTGGAAGCGATCTTGCGGGAGAAAGGCGAGGGCCCCCCCGACGTTTGACCGAAGCCTCACGACGGCGCCTCCCGAGGACCATCCAGCGCCCCGGCAGACGTGCCGATGATAGCGGTACCCACCTAGTGTCGTAAGCCTCGGCCTAGATGCCCGAAAGTAGACCGAGGATTGTTTTAGGGCGCCAAGCATGGTAGGTACGGGCTGCCGTGGGTCGTCGCGCCCTGCCTCCCCAACCTTTGCAGACCGCCCTCGGCGTGGATGTCGACGCTACGGTCGGCTGTCCACTCCATCGAGCAGAGAAAGAATTCAACCAATTGAATTGAGGAGTTGGTTATGGAAGTCGTCCAGGACCGAAGTCTCGCCACCGGCCTGCGGTTCGCCGCAGTGCTTCTCTTAAGCGTATTGGGCACGGGCGCCACCGCCCAAGAGCCTGCGCCTTCCGGACTGGAGACGGTGTTCTCGCCCGGTCGGATCCTCCAAGATCGCAACGGCGACGATATCATCGATTTCGTCGACACCTCCATCGTTTTGGGGGAGTCGCCCACGCTCAGTGACATTGCTGCTGCGGCCGACATCGCGGCTCGGCTCGGCTACGAAACGATGGCCATGGACATCCCGCTCGGCTCCATGGAGGACTCGTCCGGTCCGGCGATCCTCGTGGGGTCCGCCGCGGTGACGCGGGCCGGAGTGGCGGCCGACGACGCCGGCCTCACGGAGTTAGAAGGCGGGGAGGGCATCGTCACGCTCGCAGCGGCCAATGGACGCGAGTGGTTGGTGATCGCCGGGGCCGACGAGGCCGGTACGCGCGCGGCGGCCGAGGCGTTCGCGGGGCGCCTGCCCCACCTGTGGGAGCCCAAGGGCACGACGCTCGAAGACGTGGCCGGGGAGGTTCGAGAGTTCCTCTCCGAACACGGTGCGGAAGCGAGCTCGATACGTATCCCCACCGTTCGAGTGAATGAGGGTGGCAAGGCCCTCGAGAGTGTCGTCGTGGAAGCCCGGCTCGGCTCGGCCGAACAGGTGGGACCGGCCAAGTCGGCCCTCGAAGCGCTCGCCAGTAACCGGGGTGAGGACGCGACCGATGATGGGCCCGCGCTCTCGTATCCCGGCGCCCGACGCCTGAGCATCGTCCTTTCCGCTCCCGGCGCGGAGTTGAGCGCCGTCGAGTTGCCGCAGGCGGCACAGGACCCGAAAGGAGGGCCGATTCCGGCCCGGCCAGGATCCGGTCCCAAAAAACAGCTCGGTTTATCCAATCTGTTTACCCCCAAAGGGCTATTGGGAGACTCCGATCAAAACGAAATCCCGGATCGAGTGGACGCCTTGTTAAGCCCCTCCGGAAGTGGCACCGAGGGCACGGTCGACCTGGCGGCCCGTCTCGGGCTGGAGTCGGCCGGCATCAGTATTCCCGCGGCTCTGACCCCGGATGAAATCGACGATCCGAAAAAGCAGCCGACCCTCGTCCTCATCGGTCGCGAGCATTCTTCGATCAACAAGCTCGTCGAGGACGGCAAGTTGGAGGTGGACTCCCTCGAGCCCGGCCAGGGTCTTATTCAAGTGATACCTAAGGCGTTCGGCGAAAAGAGTGCGCTTGTGATCACCGGTGGGGATGAAGCCGGTGTGGCGCGTGCCCTCGAGCAAGTGGCAGAGCGGCTCCCTAATTTATGGGAGAGGGGTAAGGACCGCACCACCATCGACGCCATCGAGAACGACATATGGCACTTTTTTTCCGGACGCTCCCCAGCTGGGCAGGCGGCCATCGCTCTCTACAAGCTCGACCGGATCGTTACGGACCTCTCGGAAAAGAATCTCGTTTCGGCCGAAGTGCTGGTATCGGTGGAAAAACCAGACGACGGTCTTGCCGAAATGATCCGTGAGCATGCCGCCGCTCTCGGTGCCGACTCTCTGGACGTGACGATCGACAACCGGGACGTCCAGAAAGCGAGCGTCATCTTCGACGACGGGTTTCAAATCCCTTCCGAGGTCGACGAGTTTTGGAGCATCTTTCGATCGCAAGTACTGCCGAAAGTCCGGCCGGGTCAGCCGGTGGAGATGGAGGTGCGTATCAGCGAGCCTCCAGCGATCCGCGCCGACATCGAGGGGCAGGCGCGAGCGGAGCTGGTCGAAGCCGGCGCCTCGGAAAGCGGCACCCGCGTCAAAGTTCTCTCTGCGTTCAAGCAAGGGTTTAGCTGGCTGACTGAGGTCGTAGGGCCCGCGCTCTCCGACCAAACGGTCGAGCAGCTGACGATCCAGTTTGCCAAGAACGATCCGCCAGACGAATGGACGCAACAGGCGATTCACACCCCCATCCGCTGGCTACACGAAATCTTTCCCGTCGACGAGATTCTAGCGCGAGACCTGAAAATGGATCGAGCGAAGATCCGTTTCGAGATGGAACCACCCGGCTCTCCCACCTACCAAGCCGTTGCCACCGGTCCCGATGGTGGCGAAGTGTTCCGCGAGACCTTCGAGCCGCGGTACGTGCTGCGACCTTACTTTGATCGTTTCCGCGACTACGAGTTGGTGCGGGTAACGACCGGGTGGATCGAAGCGACCAGCGGCGGCACTACCTTGGTCTCTCAGCGCATCCCGACCGACGCGGAGAAATTCTGGGATCATTACCAGCAAAAAACGCTTCCAGCCATCTACGACTACGTGATGGAGCTCCACAACGGAATCCCCCGGGGTGGAGGCCAGGATGCGCCGCTTTTCGGAGAGCTCACCGTGGAGCTGAGCTTGAGCGAGCCTCATTACTTGCTGAACTTGGACAAGGAGCTCATCTCTCCGATGGACGCTCTGCACGAGGAGATCTACTTCACGACCATCGAGTTCTTCCAGTTGCTAGGGCGGAACTCTCGTGGGCAGGAGATCATCTATCCGGGCCGGATCATTCCGATCATGCGTCCGAAAGGCGACGGTGACTTGGGCACCGCGAAAATCACGTTTACCGGTTTCGCGACCCACCGTCCTGCCGTCGTCGTCAAAGTTAAGGAACGCGGCGGCGCGTCCGACGAGATGCGACTGGACGTGCCTAAGATCACGATGGATAGGCCGAGAGCACTCGGGGCGCTCGTTCGCGACGGAAACGTCGGGCTCGAGCGGCTGGACGTCCGTATCAAGGTCGATACAGAAACGGACGAGCGCGCGGCGCTCATCTTGCGGGCGAGGGAGGAGCAGGTTGACGAGCAAATTCTCTCCGCCGAGCAGGTCACGGCGACGATCGCCAATCTAGGACGACTGCGCGCCCGCGGCCTGTATGCCGATGCACTCGCGTACACCGACCTGTCCCAGATCAAGGTAGCCGCGGGCTGGGAGCACGACGTCGACCCCGAATCGCAAGTCGTGGCCTCCCTCGAGCCGAACGGTGCCGCAACTCCCTATCCCGACATCAAGGACCGGTTGCCTGCCGGGTATCGGTACGACGGCTCACCGATCGTTCAGTGGGACACTCCCATTCCTCCTCCCGAGGCCTTCGACCTTCTGGCCAAGATGTCCACGTTCGACGAAGCGACGGTCTATAAAGTCGGGCGAAGCTATCTCGGCAAGGAGCTCTGGGCGATGGACCTCATGCCGCCGATCGAGGCCTCGCATTGGTCCCATACCAAGGCGACCACTCTTAAGCCCACGGTGATCTACTCGGCACGGGAGCATGCCAACGAGGTTTCATCGACGTCTCACGTGCTGAAGCTGGCGGAGCGCCTGCTCACCGAGCCCGAGTACAGAGAGAAGCTGAACAAAGTCAACGTCGTGATCCATCCGATCACCAACGCCGACGGTGCCCAGCTTGCTTATGATCTGTACAAGATCACTCCCGAGCTCATACTCCACGCCGGGTACTTGGCTTCGCTCGGCATGGGGCCGTCTTCCGGGAGTCGGGAGCCGATGCCTATCTATCCCGAGGCAAAGGTTCGCCCACGGCTCTGGGCCACTTGGCTACCGGACATTTTCCTGAACCCACATGGGTATCCCTCGCATCAGGTGGTGCAGCTATTTTCCGAGTACACCGGTCTAGTCCGCCGCGGCCGGGTCACCGAGCGCAACTGGAGCATGAACAAGGGGTGGTTCATTCCCGGCTTCCGCTACCTCGATGACCCACGATACCCGCGGCACAAAGAGGCGGCGTTCCAGATTCGCGACTACATCACGGAAGCCATCAATGCCGCGCCGGACGTCTACGCGATGAACCAGCGGAATTACGATCGATACCGCCGGTACGGCGCCGAGTTCGACGGCAAGGAGTTCCGGTTGGATATGGTCGATGACGTGCTCATCTATATGCCCCTCAAGGGGGCGAAGGGGCCATCCCGCGACGGGGGCGCACCGGCAGCCGGCCGGCGGCGGCCGCGAGGCTATAACCCCAAGGTCACCATCTGGAGCGGGGGGACCGAAGCACCCGACGAGACCGCGCACGGGGACTGGATGAAGATCGTGGCTACGGCTGGCCTGCAGTGGGACACCGCGATCCTCAACTACTTGGTCGACGGGAAACACAAGGTGGATCGTAAAGGAAAGTCTTTTTGGGGCGGCGTGAGCCTCAGCATGGATCGTCCACGGCCCCCGAAGCCCGAGAAACCCGACGAGCCTGGCGGCACGGAACCGAGCGCGCCCACCGAAGAGAGCGGCGGTCGTCCGTAACGGTGAGAAACTCATGAATGCTCGAATCCAGGTGCGTTTGACGGTCCTTGTTCTTGCTGCTTCTCTCGTCACCGTTCCGAGCCGCACGTCATCGGCCCAATCCATCATCGGGCGCAATGGCTTGGTCACCACGTCTCATCATCTCGCTTCGCACGCCGGTCTCCGCATCCTGCAGGAAGGAGGGAACGCCTTCGACGCCGCGATCGCTTCGGCGGCGGTTCTTGCGGTGGTCAACCCGTTCATGGCGGGAATGGGAGGTGTGGGCGGATACGCCCTGCTCTATGATTCCGAGTCCAAGGAGACGGTAGCTCTCGATTTCATAGGCACCGCGCCCCAGTCGGCGACGGTGGAAATGTACCAGGGCGATAAGCTTTGGGATTTCGCGAAACGCGCGACCACCGGTTATCTCGCGCCTTTGGTACCGGGCAATGTTGCGGGCTGGGCCGCCATCCACGAGCGTTATGGATCGTTGAGCTGGGCCCAAATTTTCGCTCCCGCCATTGAGTACGCCGAAAACGGATTCCCACTCACACCGCGCGTGCAACGTTCGATGACCACGGGCGAGATGTCGGTGGTCAAGCGCTACCCTTACGGGCGCGGTATCTTCACCGACGGCAAGGACCCGTGGAAACCCGGAGAGGTTTGGGTGCAGAAGGATCTCGCCGAAACCCTCAAAGCCATCGCGGCGAACGGTCCGGCCGAGTTCTACGAAGGAGCGATCGCGAAGAACGTCGCGGAGCACTTCCAAGCCAACGGGGGCCTCATGACCGCGGCCGACCTGGCGGCCTATCGGGTGCGGTGGAGCGAACCGATCGCGACGACCTACCGGGACTATCGCGTTCTGACCCATGGCCCGGGCTCTTCTGGGATGACGATCCTCCAGTGGCTAAACGTTCTCGAGGGCTACGATCTCGAGGCCCTGGAGCGCAACAGCCTCGAGTACATTCATCTCGTGGCCGAGGTAGAAAAGCTCGGGTTTTTGGACGACGATGTCTACAACTCGGGGAGGCCGCGACCGGAACTACCGCTCGAGAAACTCATCTCCAAGGAATACGCCGCGCAGCAACGAGAGCGAATCAACAAGGCGGAGGCGCAGTTTTACCCCGCGGCCCGTCCCGACTCCACCTCGAAGCTCGGCGAGCACACCAGTCACCACACCGTCGTCGACAAGGACCACAACATCGTCACCATCACGCAGACTCTAATGTACGCCTCCGGTGTGGTCGTACCGGAGACGGGCGTCTTTTTCAACAACGGGATGTGCTATTTCAGTCTCGAACCGGGCCACCCGGATGAGATCCTGGGAGGGAAACGGCCCCGCTTCGTGATGAGTCCAACCATTGTGTTCCGGGGCGAAAGGCCTTATCTTGCCCTCGGTGCGGCCGGAGGATGGACTATTCCTCAGACGATCCTTCAAACACTTCTCAACGTGATGGACTTTCGGATGGACGTGGAAAAAGCAGCCTCCGGGCCGCGATTCATCCTCCGCTATCTTCGAAACTCGATTCCCTACGTACCCGGTACCGATATCAGTGTGGACAGCGGGATCTCGAGTGACGTGAAAAAGGAGCTGGAAGCCCGGGGACACCGCATCATCGACTCCGAGCGGCCGGGCCGAGCGCTCAACGTCATCCTCATCGATCCCCGGAGCGGCGCGCTGTGGGGCTCCGGCGGTGCGGTAACCTACTAACTCGCTAAGCCCATTCGGTCGGAAAACCCGATCTCAAACGATCGTCGGGATCCAAAACAAACTGATGAAACCCGGTGATGTGGGCGGCGCCCGTTATCTCGGGTACCACCGCCTTGCGGCCCGCGACGTCGGTTTCTTCGAGGATCCGGCCCCGAAAGACACCGTCGGTAACGCTTTCGACCCACACTTCCTCGCTCACTTTTAATTGACCCTTGGCGTGGAGGACCGCCATCCGGGCGCACGTTCCGGTGCCGCCCGGCGACCGGTCGAACTGTCGCGGACCGAAGACGTGCACGTTCCGGTACGTCCTTTCAGGATCCTTAGGCTCGGTAAGGATGGTGGCGATGTTGATGCGATTGCTCTGCTCGACCTCAGGATGTTGGACCGAAAGATGCTCGTTGGCTGCTTCCATGACGCGCATCCCGACGTCCACGACGTTCTTGATGTTTTGAAGCGACACGTCGACACCGACGTCTCGGGCACTGAAGAACACGAACCAGTTGCCTCCGTAGGCGATGTCGACTTCGAGTTGACCCAGACCAGGCACGGACAAAGACACGTCTAGCCGTTCGGCAAAGGCCGGGACGTTACGGAAAGTG
The DNA here is from genome assembly GCA_965219415.1 of Candidatus Marinacidobacterales bacterium. GTDB lineage: Bacteria > Acidobacteriota > Vicinamibacteria > Marinacidobacterales > DATDRI01 > CBDCNP01. The sequence continues at coordinate 1,265,675 of CBDCNP010000002.1, read as the reverse complement.
ACGCTCTCCGCTCTCCCGTCCTTCACGCTGACGCTCGATTCGACGAGGCCGGCCGGCGTTTCCAGCTTGAATCGCGTAAGCGGCTCTTCGACGGGAACCATTCCGAGTTCGACGAGCGCCGTCGAGACCCCGACGGTGGCGTGCCCACACATGGTCATGTAGCCACCGTTGTCCATGAAGAAAACACCCCAAGCGGCGTCCGGGGTCAGCGGCTCGGTTAGCACGCACCCGTACATATCCTTGTGGCCCCTGGGCTCGGCGACGAGCGCCGTGCGGAGGCCGTCCATGTGCTTCCGGAAGTACGCTAGCTTCTCGGCCATGGTGCTCCCGGCGATGTGCGCGATCCCTCCGGTGACGATTCGAGTCGGCTCTCCCTCGGTGTGCGTATCCACGGCATTTATCCAGCGAGTCGCTTGCATCGGCACGGTCCTCGGCTAATCCCGCCCATCGCGGAGCGGACGAAGGTTCCATAGCGTGAAATTCAAGAAGCTCGAGACCACCGCCATGACCAAGATGATGTTGAACGCGTCCTGCCAGCCGTAAGTGTCGATGAGAAAGCCCATCCCGACTCCGGTAAGGATCGCCCCCACCGACCCGACCGCGTCGATAATCCCCGCCGCGGTGGCCGATGAGTACTTCCACCCGAAATCCATCGCAACCGCCCCGGCCAGCAAGGAGTACGGCCCGTAGAGTGTAAAGCCGACCAGGCCCAAGGAGATCATCAGCCACATCGTCTCATCCCCCGGTACTTGGCTGAACAAGTAGAGGGAACCGGTCAAGAGTACACCCATGATGGCCAAGACCGGGCCTCGTCGCGCGCCCATTCTGTCCGAAATCCAACCCGTCGTGATCGAGCCCGCCGAGCCCAGTAGGGGGAAGATCGCGGAAGTGAGGGCGGCGGTTCCAATTCCCGCCCCGCTCTGCATCAGGTAATCCACCGACCAGCCCCAGAAGATGTACCGAATGATCGAGAGGAAGAGATAGCTTAGGCAAACGACCCAGAACCACTTGTTCGAAAGCATCCCGCGCAGCCAGCGGTTCGCCTCGGTCCGAGCTGGCAACTCCTCGTGGCGCCGGGAAGCGGCACCGGGTTCTTGTGGATCCCCCGAGGCGATGACGGCCGCGTATTCGTCGATATCGGGAAGCCCCTGCCTCGCCGGCGATGGTTTGACGAACGTTGCGAGCGCGATTCCGACTAGTGCTAAGAAAGCCGCGTGCGTCCAAAACAAGCCCGACCAGCCGATGGCGACGATCAAGAACGCTGCGGACGTTCTGGCGACGAAATCTCCGATTTGATAGCTCAGCGACATGACTCCCATCACTCGCCCAGTCTCTCTACTCGTGTACCACCGGGCCATGATGGGCACGATGGAAAGCCAACCCATCGACTGGAAGTAGGCGTTGGTTGCCCAAATCAAGACGAAGAACGTCAGCTCGCGCCCAAAGCCGAACGCGATGTTGCAGGCGACGGAGCCGGCGATGCCGACGAGTAGCATGACCTTGCCGCCGATTCGATCACCCAGGAATCCGTTGGCGAGTTTCGCGACGGCATAGAGGGTGTAGTACGCGGAAAGGATGAGGCCGGTTTCGGTATGGGAATACTGGAAGATGTCGCCGATGACCGGTAGCGCGACGGGGAGCGTCACGCGGCAGAAATAGTAGCCGACGTACCCGATGAACAGCAGTACCGTCAGGAATAGCCGGTGCCTATGAAATCGGCTAGAGGGCTCCGGTCCCCACATCGCTCATCATCGGCTCTGGTGATAGCGAGTAATTTCCCGCTGACCGGTTACTTATCAAGCTCCTCTTGGACAATGTAGGCACGCATACGATCGATCTTACCTTCGCGCACATGCTCCACCGATGCGACCCAGAATTGCACCCTCGTTCCAGGTTTCCCTCCGTCTACGGCCTTCGTGCTCCTTGTGCCTATTCCCGAGATTTCTACCAAGACCTGATCGCCATGAGCAAATAAATTGTCAATACTCCATTTCAGATCTGGAAACGAAGCAAGGTATCCCCGTATCTCCTCTTCAAGCTCCCCTCGGCCGTTCTTGGGAGGTTCTCCAAAATCTTCATCCACGACGTCATCTGAAACGACAGAAAGGGACCGCTCGATATCGTGTTCTGCGAAACCTTCTATATGGGTTCTTACCAGGGCAATATTGGCCCTTTCCTCTTCTGTGTGGTCCGTGTCACTGAGGTTACTCATTTCTATGTTTCTCCTGTTATGAAGAATGAAAGGCGTGTTTTCTGATCGCCCCAGCTAGTACTTCCACAGCTTTGTGCTTTCGTTGGGCGGGGTGTTCTTTGTGATATGACCCGCCATTTCCTTCAAGAGCTCCGCGTTGGTGATGGGGGTCCACCCGTGTCCCTTACTCGGCCGCCCAAACCGGAACGAGCCGGCGTAGTAGGGCGTGGTCGTGCTTTCGAGAAACTCTTCCATGAGGTCGACCGGCTGGTTGAAGTAGTAGTTGTCCATGTCTCCGCAGATAAAGTGCAGCTTGCCCACCAAGTCTCGTCCGATGCGGGGCCAGTTTTGCTCGAGGTAGTATCGGAGGTCGTACCCATTGTCTCTCCAGTAGAGGGCGACTTCGCGATCGATCTCTCCGGTCCGCTTGTCCCACAGCGGCTTGGGGTAACCGTCATCGCCCACGGGTCCAAACGAGGCCTCCCACGCCTCCAAGTAGTCGGTGGATCGCCCTCGGCGTCCGAGAACCGAGGCGAGACGGCTGAGGTCCCGGATACTCTGAATCGGCTGCCCGTCGACGGCACGGAATGCATAGCGCTCCGGTGAGAGTTGGCTGAGGCTCCATCCTGGCGCTTCGAAAGCGTTGTCGTCCTCGTAGATATTGATCAGGAAGAGCTGTCGAAAATCGATGGGGTCTGGATAGTATACCCAGGCGCCGCCGAAAGTCGTTGGATGATGAACTTGAAGCGCCAATGCCTCGTACCCGCCGGTAGAACCGCCGGTGAGCATGCGGGCGTATGAGTGAGGGATCATCCGGTATCGTTCCTCGAGATACGGGATCAGTTCCGTCAGGATCGCGTCCGCGTACGGCCCGTTGTTCGCTGAGTTCACCGCGTAGGAATCATCGAAATAGGGTGTAGGATGTTGGAAAGTGACCGCGATCATCCGCGGGAAGTCGTCGCTCCGCCACGACTGATAGAACTCGAATCCGTTCTCGACCCCGCGCTCGAGCCGCGCCGCCTTGGCTGCCGGCGACTCGTCGGCCGGCTCGGTTTGGAAACCGAACGCGGGATTGAGACTGAAGTGCCCTTGCTGGTAGACGGTCGGGTAGTAAACGTCGGGGGTGTGTGTCGTAGCCACGTGGCAGGAGGACGGTGGCGCCGATGAATATCGGGCGACCCAAAAACTCGGTTAGCAGTCTGCTCTCGAACTTCACTCGCTGGACCCATGGGTCGTCCTCGGGCAACTCGATCGGTGGGAGCTTCTCGGTCACTTCGATCTTAACCGCGTAGCCTGCGTCGGGATCCAGGCTCACGAGCCGTTCGTTACTAAAGAGGTTCCCGGGCGCCCAATTGAAGTGCTGGCCCTCCCATTGATCCATGTGGGCCCATATCGAATGCCCATCGGCTCGGTGGAATTCGGTGTACACGTTGAACAGGGCTTGCGCGTAGTAATCGCCGGCGAGGAGGTCTCGGAGTCTCTCGATGGGATAACCGAGTGTGGCCGCATCGATGACCGCCGCTTGCCCCGGTTCGAGTCGATCGACGTCGACCGCGAAGAAGGGGACGCCCCGCGCGTTCGTGACCGGTTGGTGCCCGAGACTCCGCTGCCGAAGGGCGTTGCTGTTCGGCTCGGGCGAGAGGATCAGGTAGACGCGCCCCGTGATCGGCCCTGCATGGAGTGCCTTGGGAAAAGTTATCTCGAACTGCGACGAGGGAGCGGAGGGCCCACAGGAGGTCACGAAGCAGGCTAGGGCCGCGGCGATCGCGAGCTGCCGAGACGTCAAAGCGTGCCTCCTCCTAATCCATCGAGTCGGTATTCCCACGAGCTTGTGGATGTCGGGCCGGCAACAAGGTACTCTCCACGGGCAGGCACGTCAACGTGACCGGCGCTCGCCCGAGCGTCCCACCCTTGGCCGAGAGGGAGGCTTCAGATGCTCGCATGGAAACGGATTAATTGTGTTCTCTTCCTGGTCCTTGCCGGGGCGACCTGTGCTTGCACTGCCGGTGGGCCTAGTGAGCCACACACGATCACGATCGAAGATGCCCTCGAGATCAAGGACACCGGGGCACCCGCGTGGTTGCCTGGGGGCGGGGAGGTGTCTTTCTCCTGGAGCCGGGGTGGGGAAAGCGAGCTGTGGGCGGCGGACGCGGATGCCACGGGACCAGGGCAGCCAGGAGCCCCAACGCTCCGGCAGCTGGCGCCCCTTTCGGACCGGTCGGTTCCCACGATTTCCCCGGATGGGAAGTATCTCGCGTACGTCTCGAAGGATCACATTTGGAAGATCCCGTTGGAAGGCGGCCGGCCCGCTCGCTTGACGACCGAGGAGGGAAAGTATCCCTCGAGAGGGATGGTGCTCAACTGGTCGCCGGACGGAAAGCACATCGCGTTCTTCGTGCAGCGCGAAGACTCGCTGGCGCGACCGGGCTCGCCGGCGGGGTTCGGATACCAGACCGACGTGGGCATCGTACCCGCGTCGGGAGGTGAGGCGAAGATGATCGCCACCACGTCGAGGGACGAGGACTCTCCCATCTGGTCGCCCGCATCGGATCGCCTAGTTTTCATCAGGCGGTTCGAGGACTGGAAGGGCTACGAGATGTGGATCAGCAACCTCGACGGCTCGGGGCAAAAACAATTGGTCACCGAAACCTACGAGCGGGGTGTCGAGGAGTTCCGCTTCGACGGCAACCACCACTTTTCCCCGGATGGAACTCGCATCGTGTATCTTTCGAGCCGCACCGGTTACAACCACGTTTGGGTCGCCCCCGTCGCGGGAGGCGAGCCGGTCGAGATCACCACCGGACCGTACGTCGACTACCACCCCCGGTGGTCCCCCACCGAGGATCGAATCGTCTTCATCGGGAGTCGTGCCGGCGACGTCGAGGAAAGACACGTATGGGTGGTGGACGCCGATGGTGGCGAGCCGGTGCGGATCTCGCCCGATGGTTTCTGCACGAATCCGGCGTGGTCGCCGGACGGCAGCCGCGTGGCCTACCGACGGTCGAGCACGACCGAGCCACCGGAGATCGTCGTTCAGGAGGCTACGCCGGGGGCTCCCGTTTTTCACCTGACGGAGTCGAGGCTCGATCCCGGAATGACCGCGGGCTTCGTCGATCCCGAGGCAGTTCGCTACCCCAGCCGCGATGGTACCGAGGTCCCGGCCATTCTCCTACGACCTCGCGGGAACGTCCGGTCAGGCCCGGGACTCCTCTTCTTCCATGGTAAGGGCGGCATCAATCTGAAGGGTTGGGGAGGGCTGCGCTACTACGCTTTCCACCAGTACCTGGTGCAGCAGGGTTACAGCGTGCTCTTCATCAACTGGCGCGGAACCCACATCGGGTACGGTGCCGAGTTCGAGCGGGCCAACTACCGGGACTACGCTGGCGGCGAACTCGACGACGTGGTGGCCGGCGCGGAGTTCCTGGCGAAAGAGGTGGGGGTGGATCCAGGGCGGATCGCCTGTTGGGGAAGTAGCTACGGCGGGTACATGACGATGTTGGCGATCACCAAGGCCCCTGAGGTCTGTAGCGCCGGGATCTCTCGCGTGGGCGTTTCCGACTGGGAGCTCATGCTCGAGCAGCCCGACAGGAAGCTCTACAACGTCCGCGTCCTCGCCAAGCTCGGCGACCCGGCCGAGAACCCGGGGATTTGGCAACGCGCGGCACCGATCCGCTACGCTGCCGAAGCCCGCTCCCCGCTCCTCATCCTTCAGGGACAGGACGATCCCGGCGTTGTGCCCGAGCAAGGGGAGTCTCTCTACGACGCCATGATCAAAGAGGGGAAGGCGGTGGACTACGTTGCCTACGTCGGGGAGGGGCACGGCTTTAGCCACACCGGGTCGCTCCGCGACCAATACCATCGGATGGTTGCCTTCCTGGCCGAGCACAATGGTGCGCACACGGATTCGACGGACTGACGGGCAGGGCTAGGGATTTCCGTGCCGGTGTTCGGACGCGGTCGGATTCTTGCTTGAGGGTTAAGCTTTTTATTTTAAAGAGTTAGGGCCCACGCTCCCGTTCGCCACTCTTTTCGAGGTTGACTGATGATGGTATCAGTTAAAATGATACCATGAAACCCAAGGAGACTCTCGCAAGGCTCGACGCTTTTCTGACGAAGCGGGGCCTCGCGCTCGAGGCCATTGTGGTCGGAGGCGCGGCGCTCGGCCTCCTCGACGTGATCTCTCGGGAGACCCGCGACTGCGACATCCTACATCCGAAAAGACAGCTGGCTCAACAACGGTCCGATGACCCTCGCGGAGGTCCTGCCGGAAGGCTGGAGAGACCGTGTACAGAGCGCATTCGAGGGGCGAGCCGTGCGACTGTTTGCCCTGGGCCGAACCGACATGCTCAGGAGCAAGCTCTTTGCTCTTTGCGACCGGGGCATCGATCTTCCCGACTGCATCGCACTCGCCCCCAATCACGAGGAGCTGAAGGTCGTCGCACCATGGATAGAGGAACAGGATGCGAACGTCGAGTGGCCTGCTCATGTCCGTGACACACTCGAAGACCTGCAAAGGAGGCTAGGCCGTGGCGTATAAACGTGTCGAGGTGTCCTCCGAGCCTCTCCGCGGCGAAGAGCTCACAGCTGCAATGGTGGGCGTTGGCATGAATTTCGCTGCCGACGCGACCGCCGAGCCGAACATCGAAGACACGCTGTTAGCTGCCTCGGTTGAAGGGATGGAGCGAGATGATCTACGGGTGCTTGCCGTTCTCGTCACGTGGCTGGGAATTCACCATCCATGGATCAACGCGGATCGTCTCATCCGGGCGGTTCGCACTCAGACAAGCTCGCGAGTACGGTGCTTCTGGGCTGCGGTAGCGCGTTGGCTGCACCGCGGTCGGCGCCTGGTGCGTCTTGCCGAGCTGTACGATGGTCCGCGCATGGATCTTCTCAGGACGGGGACGGCTTTTCAGATACGCCGCAGAGGCGAGGACGAGCGATTCGTTGGTGGACCGCTACGAGCCCCTGCAGGAGTCCTTCGTGATCGCGTGAGCGATGTGCTCTCGGCGGCCGAGCTCGCAAAGCGCCATCGGACGTATCGTTACCGCGTGCTGATGGGTCCGAGCTACCGGGCAGACATGTGGGCCGCACTCGAACTAGACCCGACGCAGTCGCCCTCTGAGCTAGCGCGTCAAACCTATGGATCGTTCGCTACTGCGTGGCAGGTCAAACACGACTGGGAGCTGCTGGCAGCCTGATGCGACTAATGAGCACATTCTAGAGAGCATCGACCCGCTGGAGTGGCCTGACCCGCCGCTTGAGAAACCGTCGGAGTGGCGTCACGGTTCTCGCTTGGCAACACATACCTTTTCCCCGCCGAATGTGCTATTTTCCGGACGTACCGAGAGGCCGAAGCACTCTCGCCAACATGAACTCAGTGGTTCTTGCCCACGCGGCCACGGTCAGATTTCCTATGATTGGATTTTCCTATGATCGGGCGCACGTTCTCCCATTACAAGATCCTCGACGAGCTTAGCCGCGGCGGAATGGGCGTCGTCTACCGTGCGGTAGACGTCAAGCTCGACCGCGAAGCGGCCCTCAAGGTTCTCCCGCCAGAGCTGGTGGAAGACGAAGAACGAAAGCGTCGTTTCGTGCAAGAAGCGAAAGCGGCCGCGGCACTCGAGCATCCTCATATCGGCGTGATCTACGAGATCGGCGAAACCGAAGGCGTGACTTTCATCGCCATGGAGCTCATTCGTGGCGACAAGCTGGGCGACGTGATCCAAAAGGAAAGGCTTTCCGTTTCGCGCGCACTGGATCTCGGAATCGAAGTGGCGGAAGGACTCGCCCTGGCGCACGACAAAGGCATCGTGCACCGGGATCTGAAGCCCGGCAACATCATGCTCACCGAGGACGGCCACGCCAAGATCATCGACTTCGGTTTGGCGAAGCTGGTGGAACCCCTCACCGGTGGGCCGAGCGAGGTGAAGACCGTCACACGGAGGGAGACCGATCCCGGAAAGATCATGGGGACGGTGACCTATATGTCGCCCGAGCAAGCACGAGGCATCAAGGTGGATCACCGGAGCGACGTCTTCAGCTACGGCATCGTCCTCTACGAGATGCTAAGCGGGAAGCCTCCTTTTCAAGGTGCCACGGAGATGGACACGCTTCACGCGATCATGAAGGAGCCGGCACCACCCCTCGCCACGCTCGGAGGTGAAGTTCCCGAAGAAGCGGGCAGCGAGATCCGCCGTGTCCTCGACAAGTGCCTGGCCAAAGAGCCCGGTGAGCGTTATCAGACGATGAAAGACGCGGTGGTGGATATGCGCACCGCGCGTCGCCGCCTCGAGTCGGGCACAGTCTCCGCCCTCTCGGGGGTGCACGCTCCGGTGGTGGAGAGCAAGGAAGGCCGCCGGCCCTGGGCCATCCTAGGGGGCGTTGCGGCGGTCATCTTTTTGGTTGCCGCTATCTTGTTTTTCTGGCGGCCGAGCACCGAGGACGTACCTTCCGGAACGCCGTCGAAGCCTTCGCTCGCCGTGCTCTATTTCGAGAACAATACCGGGGAGCCGGAGCTCGACTGGCTACGCACCGCGCTCACCGACATGCTGGTCACCGACCTCTCGCAGTCGCCGCAGGTCAAGGTTCTGGGCACCGAGACGCTCTACCAGATCCTGAAAGAAATGCGACGACTGGACGAGCGGGTCACGTCACTGGAAGTGGTTCAAGAGGTCGCCGAGCGTGGCGGCGTGGACACCGTGGTTCTGGGGAGCTTCGTCAAGGCGGGCGATACGATCCGCATTAGTGTCCGACTTCAAGAGGCGAGTAGCGGTGACATCCTGACCACCGAAAGAGTCGAGGGGGTTGGGGAGTCGAGCATCTTCCCGATGGTGGACGATCTGACCCGACGCATCAGGGCGAACTTCGAGATCTCCGCCGGAGCAAGGGACGAGTTGGACCGCGACATCAAGGACCTGGTCACATCCTCGGTCGAGGCCTACCGCTACTATGAGGAGGGGCGAAGATACCACCTGCTCGGCAAGTTTAAGGGGGCCGTACTTCCTTATGAGAAGGCCCTAGAGGTGGATCCTGGCTTTGCCATGGCTCTCCTGCGGCTCTCCGAGGTCCATGCCAACCGGAAGGAACGCGACGAGTACCGCAGGCGAGCGCTCGAGCAGGCGGATCGGCTCACCGCACGCGAGCGCTATTACATCGAGGGCGCGTACTACGGGCGGAAGGAGGGGACGAAGGGCCGCTCCATCCAGGCCTACGAGAAAGTGCTGGGGCTTGACCCAGACGACGGCGTGGCGCGATTCAACTTGGCTTTGGGCTATTACAGTCTCGAGCGCTTTGACGAGGCCATTATTCACTTGGAGGAGCTGAGTCGGCGCAGGTATTCCTTCGTGCTCACGCCTGCGCTACTGGCACTCGCCTACTCTGCCCAGCGAGCTCAGTTTGACAGGGGATATGAGGCACTTCAGGATTACACCGCGCGCAACCCGGATACCTCGCTAGGCCATGTCAACCTCGGTGCCCATTTCACCGGCTGGGGAAAGCTCGATGAGGCACTCGCGGCCTTCGAGAAGGCGCAGTCGCTAAGCCCGGGTGAACCTTGGGCCCTCGCGGGAATGTGGAGGGTGTTTATCCTACGCGAGGAGTGGAAGCGGGCCCAGGCGGCGGCTCAAAGCCTGGAAGAGTTGCCAGACTGGAACAACCAGGGCTCGCGCTTCCTTGCGGTGACACGGCTTTACCAGGGTCGATCCCGAGAGGGGCTCACCTTCCTCGAGAGGGCGCGTGCCTACGCCGAAATAGGAACGAGGAAGGCGCAAGCCGACAATGATGCCGCTCGTGTTCTTCTCGAGAAAGGCCAGGCGGCTCGAGCCCTCGAACGAGCGCAACAGGCGCAGCGCGAGGGTGAGGGGGACTTCCCCGAGTGGGAGGGCCTCTTCCTCGCTGCTCTCGCTCAGGCGCGGCTCGGACACCGGGAAGGTGCCGAGACCACCGCCGAGGCACTGCGGCGGAAAACAGAATCGCTTCCCACCGAGAAGGAGAAAAGGCGCTCCCACCACCTTGCCGGCGAACTGGCCCTCGGCCGTGGCGACGCGAGGTTTGCCATCAAGGAGCTCGAACAGGCTCAGTCGATGCTCCCCGCTCGGGGGCCATTGCCGCCATTCCCTTTGGTCCGGCCTCAGCATCAACATGTTCCGGTCTGGTTTTCCCTGGCCACGGCCTATCTCGCGGCTGGGGAGGAGGAGAAGGCGGCCGAGGGGTTCTATCGCATCACCGAAAGCACCACCGAGCATATCTTCTGGCCCATCCCCTACGTGCAGAGCTTCTACTTCCTCGGCAAGATCCACGAGAACCGTGGCGAGTTGGACAAGGCCCGCGAGTACTACCGGCGCTTCGTGGACTTTTGGAAAGATGGCGACATGGACCGGAAGCGAGTCGAGGAAGCCCTGAGTAAACTCTCTTAGGAGAATCACGATGAAGAGAATCTCAAGTCTGGTAATGCTGTTCGTTCTCGGTGTCTTGACCTCCAGCGCGCATGGGAACCTGATTAAGAACGGCAGCTTTGAGAGTGGAGAACTGGTGCCCAATAAGAATGGAGATATGCTCCTGCATGCGGGAGCAACGGACCTTACCGGCTGGATTGTCATCAATGATCTGACCTGGATAGATCTGGATAATCCATGGAAGCTCTCGGCGAGCGACGGCAACCGGTTCGTGGACTTCACCGAATACAGGGCAAAAGAGCTGGGCGGTGTTTCTCAGTCCATTCAGACGACGGTTGGTGAAGTCTACGAGATAACGTTCGATCTGGGCAGTTCAACTCAATGGAAAGTGCCAGTCTCCATTACCGTCATTGCGGGTGTTGAATCTGCCATCTTCACCTCGACGAATCTGACCGAGCTGGACATCTGGGAGAGTTTCTCGTTCAAGTTTACTGCCACGTCATCCAACACCTTGATCATTTTCTTGGGTCTGACGGGCAAAGGCTACACCGGCCTGGATAACGTCTCCGTGAAAGGAGCGGGTACGAAATGATGCGAGCCGTGAAGTGCCGTGTCGCGTGTTGCCTGATGTTCGCCCTCGCCGGATCGGTGACGTCCACGTTCGCACAGTGGACGAATCGCTATCCGAAGGTCGCGGGTTACCGAGGCCACCTGTATCTGGAAGGTTACGAGCTTCCGGTGATGGGCGCCGGACCGAGCGATCCGGCGCCGTCGCCGGACGGTAAGACTCTGGCCATTGCGGCGCGAGGATGGCTTTGGCTCCTCGACCTTTCGTCGCGGGAGGCCCGCCGCGTGACGAAGAGCCAGGGAATGGACTCGAGACCGGCCTGGTCCCCGGACGGTGGGCACCTGGCGTTCGTGAGGGACGACGGAAGTGACACTTCCATCGTTGGGTTGGATTTGCGCAACGGCACAGAGACGGTCCTCGTCGACACGGCTGGGCTCGACCTCGATCCCACATTCTCTCGGGATGGGAGCTCTCTTTTGTACAGCTCCGCCGAAGCGGGTGATCTCGATCTGTGGCGCCTCGAGCTGGCGACGGGCGCGAAGACCCGTTTGACGACCGAGAAGGGGCTGGAACTGAAGCCGTCGCCACTTCCGGACGATCTCCGGCTCGTCTACTTGAGAAAACAACGCGGCGCCCAGGACGCGGTCTGTCTTCTGGACACGCGGGATGGCAGCACCCAGGTTCTGGAGGAGGCGGGCATCGCATCCCAGACCCGACCCGCGGTGAGCCCGGATGGACGGAATCTTGTCGTGAACTTGCCCGGTGCCGATAGCTGGAATCTTTGGCTGAGAGACCTAGAGGGTGGGTCGAAGATCCACTTGGCCCCGGAGACCTATCTGGCTCTAACGCCCTCTTGGAGTGCGGACGGGGCCGATATCTATTTCGTCGAGGCCGATGAGCGACAGCGCTTCCAAGTGTACCAGGTAGCGGCGGCGGGCGGAGAGGTTCGCGACGTGTCACCGATGGTGTGGAACTGGGGAGAAGAGCTAGGCCGGCTTACCATCACGACACGAATGGCAGGCGAGGCGGGCCCCGTTCCCGCACGCCTTGCGATCTTCGATCGAGATGGGCATCCGGTGCTTCCGGAGCAGGGTCAAGCGCGATTCGATCTCCAAAACGGCGTGGTTTACACGTATTCGTCAGGTGTCACCACCGTCGACGTTCCCACCGGGGAGGTGCGGGTCACCGCGACGCACGGCTTTACTGCGCCGCCGGTATCGGCAACCTGCACCGTCGGCGCCGGCGAGACGACAGCGGTGGAGCTCGAGCTTACGCCCATGTGGGATCCGTCGTCCGCGGGCTGGTACTCGGGCGATCATCATATCCATCTGGATTGGGATGGGACCTACAAGTTGGTTCCCGAAGATTTCGTGATCCCCCTTCAGGCGGAGGACGTCGACGTGGCGACGCCGGTGGCAGCGAGCCTCGACGTGCGCATCAAGGATCTCGACTGGTGGGGTTGGAGTAGGCTCGGCGCCGGTACTCCCTTGATCGTATTCGGTCAGGAGGTCCGCCCGCATTTCTTCGGACACACCGCGTTCATCGGCATCGCGTCCCGTTTCTGGCCGAACTATTGGGGGCCCAGGTATCCGGTTTATCGAAACGCGGATATCCTCAAGGCGGACGCACATGACCATGCCCACCAACAAGGTGGCTTCAGCTTTTACGTGCACCCGGTTTCCACCGCTGATCCGTTTCCGAAAGATGCCAGTCCTACCGGGATACCCATGGAACTCGTGCCGGATGCTGTCCTCGGCGATCTGGACGGGCTCGAGATCGTGTGCCTGTGGAGCGATTCACTCGGCACGAGCGCAGCATGGCACCGCCTGCTGAACCTAGGGTTGAACATCGTTCCCACTGGAGGGAGCGACGCTCTCCTCGACTGGTACCGCAGCATGAGCGTGGGCTCGGCCCGGGTCTATGCACGGGTCGACGGGCCTCTGAATCTAAGTAGCTACATGGCCGCGCTCAGGGCGGGCAGAACATTTGTGACAAACGGCCCGTTGATGCAGTTCGAGGTGGGCGGTCGTGAACCGGGAGGCGTCGTGCAACCCGGTGGCGAGGTCGATTGGGCGCTGAAGGTGTGGTCTCCGGCGCCGGTCGAGAAGATCGAGGTTCTGGTGAACGGCGAAGTCGTGTGGGAGGGACCCGGCTTTACGGCCGCTGGCGAGAAGAGTCTCGGCGGTCGAGTGAAAGCGCCCGCCGGCGGATGGATCGCGGCGCGCGCCTACGGAGGACCGACCGCCTGGCCGGTCATGGACGGGATGCCGTATGCCCACAGCGCACCGATCTGGTTCGGTCAAGTCGGCAGCCGCAACGCCGATGCCGCCCGCCGTGCAGCGAGCGACCTGCTGCGGTGGATGGACGTAGCCGACGCCAGGCTGATCGAAAATTATGGCGACGCGCCCATCCCCAGAATCAGGGAGAGATTCGCGGCCACCCGGGAGAGGCTCGAAGAGCTCGCTCGATGAGGCAGGTCGAGAGCGTTTGACACGCTTCCATTGAGGCTGCTAGATCCACGAAACCGGAGGAACAGAACATGAAAGGCACGAATGGTATGAGAGGATCCCGGCTCGGGGTGCTTTCCGCGGTAGTCGTCGTCGGAGTCTTGCTCACGGACAGCGCGTCGTCCGCGCAGATGGCATCTTCCGAACCGGAGTGGCGGCCGGGGTCGATCGAGATCGAGCCTTCATCGCTGGTGTTGGAAGTGGGCGACAAGGCGCAATTGGAGGCGGTCGTCAAAGACGCGAGTGGCACGGTGCTTCCCGACGCGCAGGTAATTTTCTTCTCCGGCGCGAGGGACTCCGTCGGTGTCACCCCGTCCGGACTCGCCCAGGCCTACCGCCCGGGAAAGCACAAGCTCACTGCCCTCTCTCCACTGAAACCGTTCGAGGGTGATCCCGATAGTTACAGTCGAAGCGATCCCGGCATCCGAGCCACGGTGGTGGTGACGGTACCGTTACCGCCGCTGGCCGGCCTGGAGTTCGTGAACGTCCCGGCCGTTCTCTACACCGGCGCGAGCGTTCCGGTCCGTCTGACGGCGACCGACACCAGTGGAGCGATACGCCGGGACGCTCGTCCGACACTAGAGGTCGACGATGGAACGGTTGCCGCCACGGATGGCTTCGGCGAAGTCACCGGCCTGAAACCGGGTAAGGCCACACTGACTGCGACCGCCGAGGCTGCAACGGCGGACCTCGAGTTGACGATCAAGGAGAACCCTATTCGATCCGTCGAGCTGACTGCTTCCCTCGGCAAAGCGCGCACCGGCGATGTTGTTCACTTTCGCGCCACCGCGAAAGACGCTCGGGGACAGACCGTAACCGACGCTCCCCTTAGCTTTTCGCTCGAGGCTCGGCCCGATCCCAACCTTGCCGAGTCGATCGGGGCGGGCGCTTCCGCCCAGGTGGCTCCCGATGGCAGCTTCGTTGCCGAACAGCCCGGTATCTACACCGTCGTCGCCTGGTCCGGCAAGGAGATGGCTCGCCGGAGCGTTCGGATTACACCCCGCAACGTGAGGCGAAGGATCGAGCTCGTGGGTCACGCCCCGGTTCGGGATCGGGTGACCTCGGACCTTTGGGTTTGGGAAGGCGTCGATGGCCGCGATTACGCCGTGCACGGCACGTGGAACGCCGACGGCCACGCGTACTTCTATGACGTAACCGATCCCTCCGACATGCAAAAGATCGACATCGTGCAGGTCGACGCGCGGACGGTCAACGACGTCAAGGTGTCGGAGGACGGTCGGATCTGTGTGATCAGTCGTGAAGGCGCCTCGACCCGACGCAACGGCATCGTGATCCTGGACGTGAGCGATCCGAGAAACGTCAGAATACTTTCCCGTTTCGACGATCAACTCACGGGAGGCGTGCACAACATCTTCGTTCACGACCAACACGTCTATGCGGTGAACAACGGGCGGCGCTGGGACGTGATCAACATCGAGGATCCCGCGAATCCGGTTCGAGTGGGCCGATTCGAGAGCGCCACCCCAGGCCGCTCGGTGCACGACGTGTGGGTCCGTGACGGCGTCGCCTATCAGGCCGGTCGCACCGATGGTCTCATCATGGTGGATGTCGGAGGCGGCGGCCAAGGCGGCTCCCCGGCACGTCCGGTGGAGATGGGACGGATGACGCAGTTGACCGGCTGGAACCATGCGGTGTGGCCGTTCCAGAGCAAGTCGGCCGGGAAATTCTACGTGGTCGGCGGTGACGAGGCCTTTTGGGACAACCCGCTCGCACCCGGCGTAGCTATTAGTTGGAAGGAACGGGTACCGTCCTACGCCATGGGATGGCTTCATTTTGTGGAGTTCGACGATCCAAATAATCCGCGGGAGGTCGCACGCTACCAGGTGCCGGAGTCGGGGCCGCACAACCTCTGGATCGATTGGGAGAACGAGGTGATGTTCGTGGCTCACTTCGAAGCTGGCCTCAGGGTGGTGGACATTTCCGGCGAGCTCATGGGCGACCTGTACCGGCAGGGGCGCGAGATCGCCAAGTTTTACTCCGACGACTCCAAAGGGTTCATTCCCAATGCGCCCTTCGCTTGGGGACCGCAACCCCACAAGGGTCACATTTTCTTCGCCGATCTTTATAGCGGGCTCTGGGCGGTGCGGTTGGTGCCTCCGGAAGAATCCGAGGCAGAAACGCCCTGACATAAGAAGACATAGAAGACAGAGAGAAGAGGGGAGACCGATGAAAGCAGCGATGATGGGCTCCTTGCTCATGGTGATCGGAGGCGGGCTAGCCGCTCTCGAAGCCGCCTCGCTTCAGGATGTTGACGAGCCAGTGTCGATAGAGGTTCGTCCCGCCTCGGTCACGTTGAGGGTTGGAGAGAAAGCCACGCTCGAGGCGGTGGTGAAGAATCAGGCGGGTGTCGTGCTCGAGGACGCCGCGGTGATTTTTTTCGCCACCGGGATGTCATCCTCGATTACGGTGACGCCCACCGGCATCGTAAAGGGACATCGAACGGGTGAGAACGATGTCGTGGCGTTCTCGCCTTCGGGCATCCGAACGGATTCTGCTCTGTACCGTGAAGGGGATCCGGGCGTCCGGATCCGGATCCCGGTGAAGGTGCTGCCGTCTCCGGTCGCACGGCTCGAGTTCGCCGACCTGCCATCGAGTCTCTATGTGGGTATGACAGTGCCGGTGAGAGTGACCGGAGCGGACGCGGGGCAGAGGCAGCGGGACGTACGGGCCGAGCTTCGGGTGAGTGACCCGGAGATTGCCAGAGTGACGATGTTTGGGCCGGAATTCCAAGGTTCATCCGATGCGCACCCCTTCTACCGAAGACCACGACCCGAGCTCTACCCCGGAGAAGCCGCCGGCATCCTCACCACGCTCCAACCGGGCACGTTGACCCTAACTGCCTCTATACCGCCGACGGCGTCCGGGTCAATCGACCATTGACGATCAAACCCAGCCCGGTGAATTCGCTCGAACTGATCGCCTCCCGCGATGAAGCGCGCACCGGCGACGTGGTCCACTTCGATGCGACCGCCCGGGATTCTGCCGGTCAGACGATCGCGGACGCACCCGTTCGCTTCGCGCTCCAGAGCTGGCCCGATCCAAGCCGCGCTAGAACGGTCGGCGCCGGTGCCCCTGGTCAGTTGGCCCCTGACGGTCGTTTCGTAGCCGAACAGCCGGGCGTGTACACGGTCGTCGCGACCTCCGGGGATCAAATGGCCGAACAGAGCGTGCGGATCACCCCGCGCAACGTGGAACGAACGATCGAGCTGGTGGGGCACGCGCCGGTGCGGGACCAAGTGACCTCGGACCTCTGGGTCTGGGAAGGCGTCGATGGTCGCGACTACGCTGTCCACGGCACGTGGAACGCCGACGGTCACGCGTACTTCTATGACGTGACCGATCCGTCCAACATGCAGCGCATCGATATGGTGCAGGTCGACGCGCGCACCGTCAACGACGTGAAGGTTTCGGAGGACGGCCGGATTTGCGTGATCAGCCGGGAAGGTGCATCGAATCGGCGGAACGGCTTGGTCATCCTCGACGTCAGCGATCCGCGGAAGGTCACCATCCTCTCTCGGTTCGACGATCAACTGACGGGCGGGGTGCACAACGTCTTTATCCACGACAATCACATCTATGCGGTGAACAACGGTCGGCGTTGGGACGCGATCAACATCGAAGATCCGGCCAAGCCGGTACGGGTAGGTCGATTCGAGACCCAGACGCCGGGCCGCGTGGTGCATGACGTGTGGGTTCAAGACGGCATCACCTACCAGGCCGGTAACACCGATGCCCTAATCTTGATCGATGTCGGAGGAGGCGGCCTAGGCGGCTCACCGGCTCGACCGGTGGAGATGGCCAGGATGCCTCAGCTCACCGGGTGGAACCATTCGGTGTGGCCGTTTCGAAGCAAGTCGGCGGGGAAGTTCTACGTCGTTGGGGGCGACGAAGCTCATCCGCTCAATCCCCGAGTGCCGGGGGAGATCATCTCCTGGAAGGAGCGCGTGCCCAGCCGCGCCATGGGGTGGATCCATTTCGTGGAGTTCGACGATCTGGACCATCCGAAGGAGATTGCCCGCTATCGGGTGCCGGAGGCCGGGCCGCACAACTACTGGATCGACTACGAGCAGGAGATCATGGTCGTGGGCTACTTCAACGCCGGCCTCAGGGTGGTGGACATTTCCGGCGAGCTCATGGACGATCTGTACCGGCAGGGACGCCAGATCGCCAAGTTTTACTCCGACGACAGCGAAGGGTTCGTGCCGAACGCGCCATTCGTCTGGGGCGCCCAGCCGCACAAGGGACACATTTTCTTCTCCGATTTCAACAGCGGCCTCTGGGCGGTCCGCTTAGTTAATCCGGAGACGGGGGCGGATTCTGGAAAGAAGGAGTCCACACCATGAAACCGACGATGAGTCTACTTGCGGTCTCTGTCGTATTCTCGGCGGCTTTCGCTCCGGCGGGCGAACCACCCGATCCGATTACCGCGACGTACTACGTCTACGTGGCAGCCGAGTCCGACGACACGGTGGATCTCGTCAAGTTCGGACCCGACGGCGGAGCGCTCGAGAAAAGGATCCCGGTCGGGATCTTTCCCAATGAGATCGAGGGGCCGCATGGGGTCAGGGTAGCCCCCAACGGACGGCATTGGTTCGTTTCCATAGCCCACGGCATGCCCTACGGTTACATCTACAAGTACGAGACGGGCAGCGATCTGCAGGTGGGGGAATCACAGGCGGGCTTGTTCCCGGCCACCATGGACATCAGCCCCACTACCGGATTTCTCTTCGTGGCGAACTTCAATCTGCATGGCGACCACGCACCGAGCTCCCTGTCCGTGGTGGACACGGTTTCGATGTCAGAGATCGCGCAGATCGAGCAGGGCATCATGCCCCACGGCTCACGGCTGAGCCCGGACGCAAAGTCGAGCTACTCGGTTGCCATGATGTCCGGCGAGCTTTACGAGATCGACACCATGACCTTCGAGGTCAAGCGGACCCTACGGCTTTCCAAGGATGATACCGAAGAGGCGTCGGGGCACCACACGGCTGGCGGAGCCCCGGTGAAGCCGACCTGGGTGCAGCCCCATCCCGAAGAGCGCCTTGCGTACGTCGCTTTGAACGGCGCGAGCCAAGTGGTGGAAGTCGATTTGGACGCTTGGAAGATTACCCGCCGCTTTCATACTCACGCGGGGCCGTACAACTTGGGCATCACCCCCAACGGCAAGATTCTGATCGCTACCGAGAAGTCGAACCATTCGACGGCTTTTTGGGACGTCGACTCCGGCAAGGAGCTGGCGAGCGTACCCAGTACCCGGCCGATCACTCATGGCGTAGCGGTGAGCCCCGACGGTCGATTGGCCTTTATCTCAGTCGAAGGACGAGGCGGACAGCCGGGGACGGTAGAGGTCTTCGATCTCGAGACGTTCGAGCGGCACGCCGCCATCGACGTGGGCAAGCAGGCATCGGGGATCGACTTTTGGAAAATGGTTCCGTGACCGACGCTCAGCTCGAGCCGTTCGCGCGTTTCTCCGCCCGAAGAGCGTCGGTCTCGTCCTCCAGTATCACAAGGCGCTTCGGATCGATCGCTACCGCGTAATCCGTGCGCGCCCGCTCAAGCGAGACGTAGCCGTTTCGCACGTCTTCGAGAACCCTGGCGGGATCCCGTTCCCACGGCGCTCCGTATCCCCCACCGCCCGGTAGCTCGAGGGTGATCTCCACGCCGGCGGGGAGGCGGGTGCGGGTTTTGGCGCGCAGCGATAGGTTGGGATCGCTCGCCCGCAAGTCGCCGGCGGCACCCGGCCGCCCACCGCTCAGACCCGGGGCGGGACACTGGATCCGCTCGTAGAGCCCCGAGAAGTTAAAGGGCTGGTCCGTGCGCACCGCGACCTCCATCACCTGACCGAGCCCGCCTCGGTATGTGCCGGCTCCGCCCGAATCCGTGCGGAGCTCTCGTCGCTTCAACAGGACGGGCGAAAGCGTCTCGATCACCTCCGCCGGGACCCCGGCGATACCGCTGGGAAACGCCGTGGCCGAGAGTCCATCCTTCGTCGAGAGGGCGCCGGTGCCACCGGAGGAGAACCACACGTAGGTGAAACGGTTTCCCGTTTTGGGATCGTGGCCGAAGATTTGGGTATCCCACAAGCCATCGGCCCCGGGAGCCATCACTCGATCCGGCAAGGCTTCCGCCAAGGCGCCGAAGATCGCGGCGGGGAGAAAATGACCGACCAGGTGGCGTCCACCCACCGCGGCGGGGAACTGGGCGTTCAAGATGGAGTCCTTCGGCGCGGTGACGGTCACCGGCCGGAAGCTACCTTCGTTGTTGGGGACGTCCGGGGAGATGGCACACTTGAGGCCGTACGTGGTGTAGGCGGTGGTGTAGTTCATGGCCACGTTAATGCCTTGGTCGACCGGGCCGGACGAGCCGGCATAGTCCACCGTGATGCTGTCCCCGCGCACGATCACCGAGACCTTGATCCGCACCGGATCATCGAAACCGTCGATCCAAAGCTCGAACGGGTAGGCGTCGTCCGGGATGACCGCGATCCGTTCGCGCATCCCCGCCTCGGACCGGTCCAGGATCAGATCCGCCAGCGCCTCGATGTCGCCGAGGCCGAACTCGTCGAGAAACGAGAGGAGCTCCCGCCCCCCCACTTCATTGCCCACCACTTGGGAGTGGAGGTCTCCAAGGACCTCCTCGGGGGCGCGGACATTCGAGCGCAGGAGATCGAAGAAGGGGGTGACCGGTCGCCCCTCGTCATAGAGCTTCATCACCGGAATGAGCAGGCCTTCCTCATAGACTTCGTGGGAGTCGGCCGAGAGACCGCGCCCGCCGATATCCAAGGCGTGACAGGTGTTGGCGAAGAACGCCACCAATCGCCCGTCTCGGAAGATGGGAGTGGCGACGGTAATGTCGTTGAGTTGCGATGCCGTCTTCCACGGATCGTTGGTCACCAGGACGTCGCCCGGCCTGAGCGCGTCGGGCGGGAAGGCGGCGAGGAAGTGGCGCATGCCGGTGGCCATGGAGTTGATGTGACCGGGCGTCCCGGTCACCGCCTGCGCGATCATGCGGCCTCGGCGATCGAAGACGCCTGCCGACAGGTCGCCCGCTTCGCGAACGATAGAAGTGAAAGACGTTCGGATGAGCGCCGCGGCCTGCTCGTTCACCACGCTGATCATGCGGTTCCAGAGCACTTCAAGCGTGAGTTGATCCATTACGTCTCCGTAGTGCCCGCCGCTTCAGGTTCATGTCCCGGGTTCATGTCGACGATGAGGCTAGACCAGGCGTCGACCCGCGCCCGAGCGCCGGGTCCGATCACGACGGTCGATTCTCGCTCCTCCACGATGGCTGGTCCAGCGAAGTTTTGGTCGGGCCCGAGCCGGTAGCGGTCGTAAACCGGCGCGTCCACGAACCCTTCGGATTCGGGCATGTAGACCGAACGGTGCCCTTTCAAGGCATGCCGCTCCTGCCCGTTCGTCGGCGAGTCTTCTCCTGTCCTCGGCAAGTGCAGATCGGGGCGCGGGCCCTCGGCGATGACGCGGTAACTCATGACGTCAATGGTGAGGTCGGAGGGGAGGTGCCCATAGAGAGCCTGATAGCATTGCTCGAAGGCTTGCCGAATCGCGGGCTCGCTTTGGGGCCCAAGCTCGCCGCCGGGAATGGGCACCCGGATGTCGTATCCCTGGCGCCGGTAGCGCAGATCGCCGAAACGCCGGAAGGTAATCTGACTCGCCGGAATCGTTCGGCCCAGGACCTCGAGACCCTGCCGTTCCATTTCGTCGAGGGCGCGGTTCGCCTTCGCCCAATCCATGGCCTCCAACTCTCCAGGGAGCGTGCGCACGAAGTCGAACGCCAAGGGTGCGGTGAGAAAGCCGACCGCGGAGGTGACGCCGGCACCGAGCGGGGAGACCACCGACGGGCACCGTAGGATCCTCGCCACGCGGTACGCATGGACCGGGCCCGCTCCCCCGAAGGCGAAGAGCGGCAACCGCGCGGTGTCCTTGCCGCGCTCCACGGCGTGAATACGAGCCGCCGAGGCCATGTTCTCGTTGACTACCTGATGGATGCCCCATGCCGCCGCCACCGGGTCGAGTTCCAATGGCTCGGCGATCTGCTTTCCTATGGCAGCGAGCGCGGCTTCGCGATCGAGCTGGAGCCGCCCCCCAAGAAAAAAGCCCGGGTCTAGATAGCCGAGCACCAGATCCGCATCGGTGACCGTGGGTGCGGTGCTGCCTTGGCCATAGCAGGCCGGTCCGGGACTCGCCCCGGCGCTGTCCGGTCCCACGGTGAGTCGGCGCAACCCGTCGATCCGGGCGATGCTCCCGCCGCCGGCGCCGATCTCGATCATCTCGACCACCGGCACCTTGACCGGCAGCCCGCTCCCTTTCTTGAACCGGTACTTACGATCCACCTCGAATTCGGGCGCGATGAGCGGCTCACCCTTGTCGATGATGCATGCCTTGGCGGTGGTACCTCCCATGTCGAAAGAGAGAAGATCGGGGTAGCCCATGAGCCGGCCGTAGTGCGCTGCGGCCAACGAACCCGCCGCTGGCCCCGACTCAATCAGCCGAACCGGGAATCGACGCGCGGTGTCGACGTCGCAGACGCCGCCGTTCGACTGCATGATGAACAGGGCCCCCTCGAGACCGAGCGCTTTCAGACGCTTACGGAGGCTCAGGAGGTACCGGTCGCCCAGCCCCTGCACGTAGACGTTCACGAGCGTGGTAGAGGTGCGGTCGTACTCTCGAATCTCCGGCACCACTTCGCAGGAAAGCGAACACGTCATCTCCGGAGCATGTTCGCGGACGAGTTCCCCCACCGCCCGCTCGTGGGTGGGGTTGCGATAGCTGTGGAGGAGGGAGACCGCGACGGCTTCGACCCCCTCCGTGCGCAGGGTGTCGATGAGCCGCACCACCGCGTCTCGATCGAGCGACCGGTGGACCGTACCGTCTGCTAGGATGCGTTCATCGAGCTCGAAGCGGAGATAGCGGGGCGCCAGGGGAGCCGGTCTTTCCATAAGCAGGTCGTACATGTCGTACCGATGCTCTCTTCCGATCTCGATGGCATCGCGATACCCCTGGGTAGTGATCAGGGCAGTCTTGGCGCCCTTCCGTTCGATGAGGGCGTTGGTGAGCAACGTGGTACCGTGAATCGCATGGGATACTTCCGCCGCCGGCACTCGGGCGGCCGTCAGTAGCTCCTTTACACCCTGTTCCACCGCGTCCTCCGGTTGATCGGGTGTGGTCAGAACCTTGCCTACCTGGAAGAGGGATCCGGCGTCGTCGACGAGGACCAGGTCAGTGAAAGTACCACCGATGTCGGCGCCGATGCGGCACGTCATCGCTCCGGCTCCGGGGGGCTCACTAGGCTTTGCTAGCGTCGCTGGTAGAGATCGGTCTCGGGGTAGAAAGCGTACCAACCGAACCAAAACGCGTTGTGCCCTGGCAAGCGGGCCAGCCGATGTTCACCGGACGGATCGTTCAGAGAATCCTCGGTGATCTTCCAGACGGAGCCCGAGCGCTCCTCGATCACTTCGCCATCCTCGTCGCCGCGCTTGAAGCGGCGGCCGTCCGATTCGTAGGCTCTAACCGCGCCCGAGCTCTTCCCTACCACCAACACCAGGTCCTTGCCGCCGAGCTCATCGTGAACGATGCGCTCCTTTTTCAATGCCTTCAGCGGGTAGGCCTTTGGCTTGTCGTTCACGATCAACGCGAAGACCCACTCCTTCTTTTTCAGGCGGTCGTTCTCGAGCCAAACCGGGAACATCGTGTCGTCGGAACTGAAGTACTCCTCATAGGGTGGGTTGGCGTAGTCCAGGTCGTAACCCGTTTCCAGGTCGACAACTTCGGAATCGGGATGCATCTTCACCCATTCCTTCCAGGTGGTCACGACCACGGGTAGCATCTTCAGCTTGATCCCCGAGTCGGCGAGCTTTCCCGATACCGGCTCACCAGTCAAGTTGCTCCAAAGGCTCTTCGTTTGGTTATCGTACATGAGCTTGTTCGAACGATAGAGTAGCCCCGACGAACCGAAGGTGTATTGTTGCTTGTCGACCCGGCCGTCGTAGAGGATTCCCGAGCCACAGAGCGTGCAATAGGAAAGGCTTATCGGGGTGTCTCCCACCACGTCGTTCGTCATTTCGTGCCAGTCGAGGATCCGGTGCGGGTACGCTCTCGCAACCCCGTCCAGGTAGACCCCAAAGACCAGATCTTTGCTGCCGAGGTACTTCGCGTCCTTGGCGCGGATGACCGCTGGGTTTTGAAGCGTGGGGATGCCGTCTTTCTTGACTCCACCCCACTCGATCTCCTCGGGACGAATGCGGAAGGTGAATCCTGGGTCCAGGAATTGACGGAAAGCCGGATCGTAAAAGGCGAAGACTGCCCTCTTGAAGTCGAGATAGCCCGGCTTGGGCTCGATCTCTTCGTGGCGCCCGACCCATTTCATCCAGCCCAGTTTAGGGTTTTCGCGGACTTCCTGGTGGGCAATACGCTGCATAACCTTGGCGATTTCGTCCGCCCGGTCGGGGTCCTGAATCACATAGCAGAAGGCGAGGGCGTCGTTGAGTGCGGCGAGAAGGGACTTGTCGCCGGAAGCGACCAGCCGCTCTCCAGCCCTTCTGCGAACATCAGCGTTCTTCGACAGCAGATCCACGACAAGAGGGTAGCTAACCTGGAGAGGGGAGGACCCGCTCACGCCCACGGCTAAAGAGAGCATGGCCACGAGAAGAAGATGCACAGTTTTCAACGTCTGGCCTCGCGTACAAAAAAAAGGGAAGAGGAGATGGAATCTCCTCTTCCCCTTGGGTTAACGAGTTGCTACCAAAGGAAACGGAACGCTATTTCGGCTTGCCTCGCATCCTGCGCACTGAGGATCCGTCCAAAACTCGGGGAAAGTGAGTTCTGTACGTTCGGGGGGGTAAGGAAGCGCGCACCTAGATTGAGGTTGTCGAAGACGTTGAACACCTGAAACATGAGCTCCACGGCCGCGCCGCCACCCACCTGAATCTGTTTGCTCACGCGCAAATCCAGGTTGAGGTAGCGGGTGCTATCGATTTGGTCGGCGGGGATCGGGCCCAATCCGTTCAGGGCTCTCCAATCGTTCACCAAGGAAAGGTCGAGATCGCGGTTCCCCTGGTTGCGGGTGGTGCCCGGCACGTAGTCGCCATCGGTGCCGGTGGCGAAGCCGTCCCCATTGAGATCCCTACCTGCTTTCGCACTAAAGGGCATCGACGTGCGCAAGGTGTAGATTCCGGAAAGCCCGATGTCGTAGGGAAGAATTACGAAGCCGGAGGCCACGAGCATGTGCCGACGGTCAATGGTGAAGTTCCCGTAATCATCCTCGCGACGGCTTGGCTCCTGATTCACGAAACGTCGGCCCGGCACGTTGTCTTTCCCCGACTGCCAGGTGTAACTCACGAGGTACTGATAGTTGTTCTTGAAGCGCCTATCGACCCTGACGTATAGGCCCCGGTAGTCGGTCTGGGAGATGGACTGCACCTCGTCGATTCGGCCAAACTCGGGAATGGGCCGCAGGCGGGTGATCGGATCCCTCGGGTTCAGGTCGACGGTCTTTCGATCGTCCCGGGTACGGGTATAAAGGAAGTCCGCGTTGAACGCAAATCCTGGCACGATCTCCTTCTCGAAACCGAAGTTCACCTGGTGCGACTGGGGATTGTGAAAGTCTTGCGCCAAAAATCCGACGTTTTGTACTCCAGAGGTGATGAACTCCAGCTGGTCCCGGCCCCCGTAGGGATCGGGAAACGGTGGATTACTGATCCGGAGGCTTAGCCGGCTAAAGTTTCGCCACTCGAAGAAGTTCGCCAAGGTGCGGATGTTGTCGTAGTAGATACCGTATCCACCACGGATCACCATCCCGGCGTCACCCGAGGGGTCATAGGCGAAGCCAAAACGGGGCCCAAAGTTGTTCTTATCTCCTCGGGTTTTTGGATCGGGCTGGAAGGGAATCGGGAGGACGATGCTTTCAAGCGCGGCTACGACATCCGGTGGGACGGCGGGGATTTGGCCGCCGAGGATGGGATAATCGTTGATATCCAGGTTCTCGTTGAAGGAGCCATACTGCCGGTCGTAACGAATACCCAGGTTGAACGTTAATTTCTCGTTCGGCGACCAATCGTCCTGGAAATAAAGCGCCAAATGCTGTGAGTCGACCCGCGTGTAGGATGGCGGCAACCTGTTGGTAAACACAATCGGAAAGGTGCTGGGATCGTTCGGATCGTAGGGGTCGTTGGTGGCGAAGGTGTAGTTTCCTCCGTCAAAATTCTGCGCGGAGCTGTCCTCAAAGGGTATGTGGCTGAAGTCTGCACCCATCTTGAAGTTGTGATCCCCTCCCCAATCGCTCTTGAAGTAAGTGAAGTCGTCGCGGAACTCCCAGCGATGCTCGGGTCCAAGCTCGTCGAAGTTACCGCCATCAACGACATTGGGACGGATGATGACGCGCTGGATGTTGGCTAGCCGTTCCGGAGGAAACTCGTTCACCTTGGTAAAGATCGGAGTTCCGGAGGGAGCGATCTGGTACTCGGAGTAGGCCCGCTGAAGCTTGAACTCGTTGAGGGCCTGCGCACTGAAAATCGAAGTCAGTCCGACGACCAGCGCCTTCCGAGGGACTTGGTTGTCGAAGCCTGCATTTTGCCTTCGAGTGCCGCCACAGCGAAAGCAGCCCGTCAACTCATCCTCCTGTGCGTACCGGGCGAAGAGGTTATGTTCGTCCGAGATCGTTTGATCCCATCGAACCGAGAAGAGGTTCCGCCAGAACTCTCTGGGAAAGGCTCCGTCAAACTCCGGGAACACTCCACCCGTGTTAACCGTAAAGGCCGCCTCCTGGTCGGTCCTTTCGAAGGCCACGTAAATATGACTCTTGTCCTTTACGATAGCCCCTCCCACGCTACCACCAAACTGATGACGGAAGAAGTCGGGCTCCCCGATGCCGAGCTCTCTGTTGAAGAAGTTATTCTGGTTCAATGTCTGGTTCCGGTAGTACCAGAATACGTTGCCATGGATGTCGTTCGTCCCCGACTTGGTCACCACCGTGATGACCCCTGCGGTAGCCAGCCCGTACTCGGCCTTGGCCTGAGTGTTGATGACCTTGAATTCTTCCACGGCATCTTGGGGCAGGTCCTGCCGAGGCTCTCCCTGCTCCGCCCAGGTGTTCACCATCCCATCCGCGACAAACGCACTCGAATAGAACGTGCCTCCCGAGGAGATATTGATGTTGTTGTAGTACGGGCGGGCACCATCCTGGCTGGTGCCGGGCATGAGCAGTGCTAGGTTCAAGTACTGACGCGAGTTCAGCGGCAAGGAGTCGATCTGGTCCTGAGCTACCACTCCCGAGATCTCGGCCTTGGTGATCTCCACCAGGGGTGACTCCCCTGTGACGGTGACCGTTTCGGCGACGGTCGCTAGCTCCGCGTCGAAACTGATGGGTGCCTCCTGTCCGAGTTGCAGAATGATGCCGGTCATGGTCATCGTCTTGAACCCATCCAATTCCATCACCAATGTGTAGGTACCCGGGTTCAGCGCGCGGACGCGGTAACGGCCTTCCGGGCCGGTGACCGCAGAGCGGCTGAATCCGGTTCCTTCGTTTGTGGCGGTAATCGTCGCCCCCGGGACGACGGCGCCGGTGGCGTCCTTGACCGTTCCGAACACGGCCGCATCGGTACTCTGAGCCTCGGTGGTGGTGGGTGCTAGATGAAAGATCAGCACCGCGGCGATAAATGGCAAAAGCTTCGTAAAAAACCCTGATCTGTCATGCATGACTTAAACCTCCCCGGCCTGCGGTGGCCGTTTTCATGGGACTTCCAAAGCGAGCAAGCATACAGTATATAATCCACTTCCCAGTGGAAATGCAAACGCGGCGCCAAGTTTTCAAGAAAGAGCCGATTCTTAACTGCCGTATTGTCAGATGCATGGAGAGGGTGGGTGTCTCTAGAAGCCCCTGGGCAGGCTGGAAAATCCAAAAATCCGGATGAAGATCCAAGCCATCGGAGATCGATCTCACCGGAAGTCAGGAGGACAGAGGCGTCTACAAATACAGTTCCTGGAAACAAAGAAGAGTCCACCGCGGATAAGTGAGCGGATAAGTGAGAAGAGGTGAAAGCCGGGAAAACGAACGATGGGAGTCGACTCCGCCGTTGGCACCCGCCGGGTCGCGATCGGGGATCGTCCAACTTTCCTTGACAGCCGGAGCTTTTTTCTAGTAGAAGGCCGTACTGGGCGCTTGTAAGACCATGCCATCCAACTCCGCTTCGAATCATTGGTACAGTGAAATCACATCTGTGCAACGCCGAAGTCTCCTCGCCGCATCGCTCGGCTGGATGCTGGACAGCATGGACGTGCAGCTCTATGCGCTGATTCTGCTCGAAGTGATGCAGAGCTTGGAGATGGACAAGGGCACCGGTGGTCTCCTGGCCTCGGTCACTTTGCTCTCTTCCGCAGCGGGAGGTGTTCTCTTCGGCATTCTGGCTGACCGAATCGGGCGCACACGGGCGCTCATGCTCAGCATCCTCATCTACTCCGTGTTCACCGCCGCATGCGGTTTGTCTCAGACGGTCCTTCAACTCGCAGTGTTTCGCGTGTTACTCGGTTTTGGAATGGGAGGGGAGTGGGCTTCTGGTGCGGCTCTGGTTGCCGAGACCTGGCCCCCCGAGCATCGGGGCAAGGCCATGGGCATCATGCAGAGCTCTTGGGCGGTGGGTTATGCGGCGGCGGCGGGCGTTACCGCCCTGATCCTTCCGACTCTCGGCTGGCGCGCCGTATTTTTCGTCGGCATTCTCCCCGCCTTAATAACGCTGTGGATCCGGAGAAGGGTCGCCGAGCCGGAGATCTGGCTTCGCTCGCGCGAACAATCGGACGAAACCGCGTCCATCAGTATCTGGACTATTTTCTCTCCCCCCTATCTCCGGAACACTCTCTTAATGACCTTCATGAACGCGGGAACCATGTTTGCCTGGTGGGGGCTCTTCACGTGGGTTCCCACCTATCTGAAACTTCCTCCCGAACAAGGTGGCGCCGGCCTCACCGTCATTGGATCGTCCGTCTGGATCATAGTGCTGACCGTCGGCCAGTGGTTTGGCTATGTGTCGTTCGGCTTCATCGCCGACTCACTGGGTCGCAAGAAAGCGTACCTTCTCTACCTTCTGGTCGCCGCAGCGCTGGTGCCCATCTACGGTAGCACCCGCAACCCTACGGCGCTTCTGGTGCTGGGGCCTTTCTTGGCGTTCTTTGGCACCGGCTACTTTTCGGGCTTCGGTGTGATCAGCGCCGAGCTCTTTCCGACCCGCATCCGGGCAACCGCTCAGGGGCTGACCTATAACATCGGAAGGGTGGCGAGCGCCGCCGCTCCTTTTGTGGTGGGCACGCTGGCGGAGACTTACGGGTTGGGGATGGCGTTCAATGTGACCGCGGCGGCCTTTCTCTTCTCCGCCGCACTGGCGGCCTTCCTTCCTGAGACGCGGGGTAAGGAGCTCGAGTAATACTCTTCGCGGCTGCGTGGCGTCACGTCGGAGTGTTCTAGAAGTGTTCGACTAGCCGGCGACCGTCTCATGGTGGTCGGCGCTACAGTATGTCGCTAAGAGAGCGCCTCTAGGTTGCTAACGGCGATCTCTCTCATAGAATCGGAGAGGCTGTCGATCTCGCGAGCCCTTTGCCAGAATGTGACGGCGAGGGTGCACGCTTGATTCCAGACGTCCCAAGTGTCGGCGCTGGGCGTTGGGCGCACGAATTCGCGGTCCGGTAGTTGCCCGTCGCTTGTAGGTGCATAGAGCGTAGGCAATTGGTCGATGGCCGGTGCGAGCGTGTAGCGCCTCGGCTCAACGGTCATGGTCTCACCCGCGCCCGAATGCTCCGGAAACAGCGCCACGTTGTAGTGATGGCGGTCTTCGTTGGCGATCAATCGCGCGAAGGCTTCATAAAGCTGTAGGCGCCTCGCATCCTCCGTTGAAAGCTAATCGAACTCCAGCGAGTCTAGTGGCGGCGCGCGCCCAGGTGTCGGTCAAATCGTCGTGCGCGGCCGCAAGGGTCATCATGGCGCGCCTGCCTCGCTCACCGATTCGGTCGAAACGCTGGACTTCCAAGAACCGATAGGTGCCCGTCTCTATGAGCTGCGGGCTCGCAGCCGCTACACCGCCATCCCGCAAAACCTCGAGCGCGAGTGCCTCTAAGCTCAGTAGATCCAGCCAACGCAGCGCAGTCCCGGAATCCCCCTGGGCGGTGAACTTGACCAAGTAATGCCGACCATCCGTATAGGCACCGAACTTCGGTCTTTCGCCACCGGCCGAGGAGCCGGGCGGGTCTCCTGCCGTAGCCGCCTCAGCGAGGTCGGGGTAATCATTCCGGGTGACCGCCGAAGGTGGGCTAGAAGACCATCGCTCGATGGATTCGTCGCCAAGGATTAGGTTGCCGGGGAAGTCTTCACCGCGACGAGCCAAGGCGACCAGGGTGTGATCATCCGACCAATCGCTAATGCGCGGCGGAACGCGCAGGTCCGGATGCTGGCTCGCAAAAGCGCGACCCATGAACCCCGAGGGCTGCATATCGGCAACTTCTGGTGGGAGCCCCACAAAGACCGCTCCGGATGGCAACCACGCTGTTTCGTGGCGGGCCAGAACAAGAAGCCGGCCCACTGGATCCGGGTTACCCGTGCCGTCGATCCGGAAAAGTGGAACGTCAGAGCGCGCGAGCCCAGAGACCTCACGCCGTAATCCGTAGCGGGTGGCACGTCCCCGGCCGATGCGGACGATCCTGTCGCCCTCGGCGCGGACACGGCTCATCAATGCTTGCGGCGAAATTCCAAGGGCGTCGGTTAGGCGACCCGCCGGGACGACTCCGCGCTCAAGCTGTTCGGTGAGGACACTCATTTATAGAATGATTGTAGAAAGTGACTAAATTATACAAATATCTATAAATAAATAAGTTAAATAAAATAAATCTCATAAAGTACCGTATTTATGGAATGATTATAGAACGATTTAATGACGAAGGCAACGGCTTTTCTTGGTTGGTTTTTGGCACCCCCTACTTTTCGGGTTTCGGTGTGATCAGCGCCGAGCTCTTTCCGACCCGCATTCGGGCAACGGCGCAGGGGCTGACCTATAGCATCGGAGGGTGGCGAGCGCCGCCGTTCCTTTTGTGGTGGGCACGCCGGCGGAGACCTACGGGTTGGGGATGGGGCGTTCAATGTGACCGCGCTGGCCTTTCTTGTCATCGAAAATCGGGCCGAGCGGAATCGCATGTTTTTGGAGATGACAGAGGACGTGGCAAGGCTGGTCCTGATCGATAACGCTCGACAGGCACTCACTCTGACTCTCGACGGAATACGCAGCGCCGCCCGGTATAAAGATTTCGCGGCACTCATCGAAGAGCTCGTCGCCGCCGGTATTCTCAACCGCCAGGACGATGCTGTGCCGCGACGGAGACAACTCCTCGACAGTGCGCAGAGGCATCGCGGTCTGCCGCGACCAC
Organism: Candidatus Marinacidobacterales bacterium; assembly: GCA_965219415.1. GTDB lineage: Bacteria > Acidobacteriota > Vicinamibacteria > Marinacidobacterales > DATDRI01 > CBDCNP01. The sequence continues at coordinate 1,234,581 of CBDCNP010000002.1, read as the reverse complement.
TACTTGCGCTCGTGCTTGGCCACGTCAAGATCTGGGCCTACAGACAGATCGTGGAGACCGATTTCCCCGATAGCCCGGAGGGGGCGCCGTTCCTGGAAGGTTACTTCCCTGCCCCCTTGCGGGAGGCCTTCGGGGAGCACTTCACCGAGCATCCACTGCGCCGTGAGATCATCAGCACCGCCGCAGTCAATCATCTTGTCAACTGCGCCGGCGTCGATTTCCTGTCGCGCATGATGAGACAGACTGGAGCCGGGATCGGAGACGTGTTGAAGGCTTACATGAACGTCTCGCTTCAATCGAGGGCGCAAGAAACTCGGCAGGGAATTCTCGATGCAACGATGGACGCAACCAAAGCCCACGTGGCCCTTCTGCAGCTCGAAGACATCATGGAGCAAGGGACCAGGGCTGCTCTCGAGGGGCAGAATCCAGCCCCCGTCGTTCAGGAGCTGCAAAAGAAGCTGAGTCTCTAGAGCTCTAGGGGCAGCCGATAGCAGAACCCTTCTTAACTAGCATGTCCATCAGGATCTTCATGTTCACTTCGTGATCGGACATGTCGACTCCGCCGGAATTGTCAACGGCGTCGGTGTTGATGAGCCCCCCCCTTTTCGCCCAGTACTCGAGCCGAGCCTTTTGAGTAAAGCCTAAATTTCCGCCCTCACCGACCACCCGGGCGCGAATGTCGCCGCCGTCGACACGGAGGCGGTCGTTCGTGCGGTCCCCCACACTGATGTTGTCTTCACTCGAGGCCTTGACATAGGTTCCGATACCACCGTTGTACAGGAGATCGACGCGCGACTTCAGTATGCTACGGATCATCTGCTCGCCGCTCATCCGGTCTTGCGAGATCCCGAGGAGTGACTTCATCTCGGGACTCACCGGAATGCTCTTATCAGACCGATCGAACACACCACCCCCGGGACTGATGAGGGAGGAGTTGTAATCGCGCCAGCTCGAACGCGGCAATCGAAACAGCCGCTTTCGCTCAGCATGACTCTGGTCGGGGTCCGGATTGGGATCGATGAAGATGTGCATATGATTTAAGGCGGCGACCAGCTTGATGGTTCGAGATAAGAGCATGCTGTTGCCGAAGACATCACAGGCCATGTCCCCTATCGCGGCAGCGGTGAAGGAGTCTTTGTTGACGTCGACCCCGAGGTTGGCGAAGTGATGCTTGATGCACTCCCACACACCCCGTGCGGTGATGGCAACTTTCTTGTGGTCGTAGCCGATACTTCCTCCCGATGCGAAGGCGTCTCCCAACCAGAAGCCGTAGTGCTTGGCCACCGCGTTGGCCGTATCGGATAGATGCGCCGTGCCCTTGTCGGCGGCGACGACCAAGTACGGGTCGTCGTCATCATGTCGGACGACGTCGGGCGGATGACACATTTCGTTGTCAACCGCGTTGTCCGTTACGTCGAGGAGCCCGGAGATAAACTCTCGGTAACGCTCAGCGAGGTAGCCGTCGAGGCCGGGGCGGGGCGGGAGTGACCCCTTGAGGACGAATCCACCCTTCGAGCCTACAGGTACGATGATCGAGTTCTTCACCATCTGGGTCTTCATGAGGCCCAAGACCTCGGTACGGAAGTCATCGTGCCGATCGCTCCATCGAATGCCACCCCGGGCAATTCGCCCGCCGCGGAGATGGATCCCTTCGAGTCGCCGGGAGTGAACGTAAATCTCGTGCCTGGGCTTAGGGGAGGGCATTCCTTCTACTTTGTGGCTGTCCACCTTGATGCTCACGACCGGACGCTCGGGGCTCTGGTAGAAGTTGGTTCGAACGGTTGCCGAGATAAGGCTTCCGAGTGCGCGGAGAACCTCGTCCTCAACGAGACTCCGCACGGCATCGAGGGCCGTCTGGAGCTCTGCCTCGGCCCGTTCGGTGACCTTGGTCCGCCCGCCTTCAATCTGGGGGTCGAAGCGGGCTTCGAAAACATGAAACAAGGCCCGCGCCACGTCCGCGTTGCGAAGAAGGACGCCGTTTACGGTCTCGACGTTGTAGTGCGGCCGTATCTGCTGCAGATGGTTTCTATAAGTGCGCAGCACTTCGACTTGGCGCCAGTTGAGTTCTGCACGCAAGACGAGAACGTTGAGCGACCCGTCGCTGGCGCGCTCCTCGTCCAGAGCCCGCACGGCATCTGTGACGCGATCGCATCCCTCGATCAGTGCTTGGATGCCCTTGGCATCGTCCACGATTTCGTATCGGTACAGGTGGGCGGTCTGTCCTTCAGGCCGCTGGATGGGAATGTGGAGCTCGCCAGTGACCTTCAGTCCCAGGTTGCCGAGCGTGGTGAGGATCTCGATAAACCCCAAGGGTTTCAGAGCATAAACCTTGAGCGTGGCGTGCTCCGGGCTGCGAGGAACGACAGCGACCTCGAGCCTCCCCTCGAGGGCGTCCAGGTGCTCCAAGTCGAAGGGGACTTCCTGCGGTGGCGTAGCCTCACGATAGAGGCCACTGCGCGTTTCGCGGGTCACCCAGCGTTGCAGAAGCCGGCGTCCCTGCCTTTCTCCGAAGGCTTCGGTGAGGCGTCGGGAAACGGCCTCCGGCCAGGTGGTGAGCAACCGCTCGGTGATCTTGAGGATTTCATCTTCATCGAGAGCTCGGTCCATTCGGTGCAGATCAAAATAGAAGAACACGACTTGTGCAGATTCGGTGTCTTGGGACGTGGCGAACGTAATGGGTCCGAAGCTCTGGCTCAGTGTGCGCCGCAGATTCTCTTCGAGCTCGTAAGAGTAACGCTGCTTCGAGAACGCGAGGTAAAGCGCGACATAACCCGCACCGATGCGATGGTGAACCGCGATTTCATCATCACCTGTGATCTGGATGATACGATTCAGAAACGGCTGGAGCTCTTCGACGGGAGCATAGAAAAGCTCGCGACGCGGTAGTCGATTGAAAAGCGCGCGGATTTGACGGAAGGCATTGGACATGGGCATCGCGCGGCTCTGCTCCATGATCTGCGCTTGCTTCTGTCGGAGAATCGGCACGTGAGTGGCTCGCTGGGCAAACGATCCCTGAGAAAAGCGACCAAGAATGAGAGTGGACTTCTCCAGCCGGCCGTTTTGATCCCAGTGTCGGACCACGAGATAATCGATGGGTTCGAGATGGTAGATCGCAGATGCGACGGACGGTGTGTAAGACTTCATTTTCGCCCGAGCTTCGTGCCACAACATGGAGTCCTGGCACGCCCCGATAGAGCTGATTCGGGGGGGGAAGCTGCTCGACGAAGAACCGGTAGTTGTCGAGTAGCCGATCGGCGAGCTCCGGAGCGGCTATATTCTGGGCCATCCAGTCGGGAAGGGCCGCATAGACCACGCGAGAAAAGGAGTCGAGCAGGTCCCAGTTGGTGTCCTGATCGCGATCCCTGAGTCGGCTTAGAATCTGTTCGAGTTTCCGGGTTCTTTCTGTCGGAGTGAAGTGGCTCATCACGTCCCGTCCGCGGTAGAAGTCTCTCTATCCGGCAACCGGCTCGTGATGAGCGCCGGGCGCGCCGTGCAAAACGGCCACGAAGACGAGCTCGTCCGATACCGCGCGAACCGAATGCTCTTCGCCCCTTCCGAAGATCAACATGCTGTTGGGGCCGGCACTTTTTTCCTCACCGTCCTGACCGGTGAAGACCCCCTCTCCCTTCAACACCACCACATGGACGGGAGAGTGTGCGCGGTGGGGTTTGATCTTCTGTCCTTTGGTCAACGCAAAGCGTAGAGTCCTGCTCTCGTTATCGGCGTAGATCGCCCGCGCCTCCGCGTGTTCACTACCTTCGCGGAAATCCAAATTCTCGAGTAGTTGAAAGCATTCCATGGGTATACTCCTTGATTTCGTGGAGAATCATTCTAGCCGTCGCAGCTCGTCTTCGATAAAGGCAGAGACCGCTTCATAGGGAAGTGCTCCGCTCGGAGCGGGAATCCCGTTGACGAAAAGGGCCGGTGTTCCCGTGACCCCAACCGTGCCGCCGGCCCGCATATCCTTTTGCACTTGCTCGGAGTGTTTTCCCGAATCGAGGCAGTGGTCGAACTCGCTGCGATCGAGCCCCAGGCGACTCGCCTTGTCCTTGAGTGCCGGGAGGTCGAGCCGGGATTGCTCTTGGAACAACAGATCGTGCATCGGCCAGAACTTGTCCTGATCCCCTGCGCACAGTGAGGCCTCCGCGGCCTTTGGGGCGTTGGCGTGGATGCTCAAAGGAAATTGGCGGAAGACGAGCCGCACCTGGTCGCCGTATTTCTTCTTGACCTCTTCGAGGGTTGCCACGAACTGGCTGCAGAAGGGACATTCGAAGTCCGAGAATTCAACGAGCGTAATGGGTGCGTCGCTGGGGCCCATACTTGGGAACCCACCACTGTCCAGATTCACACGATAGGGTTCCAGCAAATACTCAACGTTTCGTTGCTCCGCCAGCTTCCGCACGAACTCGTCTTGCGCCCGGGCCACCCTTTGGTCGGTGAGAAACTTGTGGATTTGAGGAGACACATCCTGCAAGGGCCTCCCGCCCAGCCGCGCCGCGTTCTCCTGGTACCACGCGCTCACATCGTCCGCGCTTACTTGTGCATTGGGCTGGACCTCTGCGGTGAAGAGATCCTTCGGGGTTACCCACCGTTTTTTTGCTTCGTCCTCCAGCAAACGGCCAGAGACGATTTCCTCGACGGTGGACTCGATGAGCTGATAACGCTGACCCTGGTACTGTGCCGCCATGCCGCTCAGTCGGTCCCCGACGCGCTCCTCGAGGTCCGCCCGAGTCACCGGGGAACCATCGATGGTGGCCAGGATGTCCGGCGTTTCGGAGGCCTGGGCCGCGGGGGCGGGTTGGCCTTGACCGCAGCCAGTCAGGCTTACCACGACCAAGAGCAAAACGTGTTCTATCTTCATGTCTCTCCTTTGGGTAGCTATTGGGTGTCCGCGATGAGGATACTTCCGTCGCCGCGTATGGCGATTCGCTGACCCGTCTTCAAACTATCGAACTCCTCGGGCTTGGTGAGAATGATGGGAACTCGTTTGCCGTACAACTCCTCCGCCACAATGGCGGCCAGAGACAAAAACGCCTCGATACGATTACATATGATCGCCGCAGGAGCGGTATCCACCTTGACCGATTCTACTAGAACCGCGGTGGTGGTGCTCGAGCCGCGAGTGAAGGGAATTCCGAGGATCTTGCCTGCCGCGATCTTGCCGTTCAATGGGTGACGTCGGTCGATGATGGAGCCATCGCGATGATCGTATCCGCCCCAAAAGCTCAGGGGCTCGGAGCTGACCAGCGCCTCGCCGGTGGCCGTTCCGGCGACCAGCGGCCTGGCGTGGATCACTCTTTCCATAGCGACTCGTCTCTCACCACACGGCCGGCGACGGCGGATTGCACGCAATCCAAGAGGTTTCCGAAGACCACCTGCGTGTCCAGCATTCCTGGGGCGTAGTAAGCGTACTTCGCGGAATTGGTCATCAAGACTCTAACAGAGTCAGGAAGCATCGGCGTGGCTAGGATGCAGGTGTCGACGGTTACACGACCGCCGAAGTCTTCGAGCGCTTGGAGAGCTCCATGTTCTTTCGCAAGACTTCGCATGGTTCGGCTGGACGTGACGAGAAACTCCACATCGGGGTGACGCCGCCGGCCTTCGACAAGAGGTGCTAGCCGCTCGAACTCGGCGAAGGAGAAGTGAGGACTACCGAGCACGATCATGTCCAACTTTTGTCCCTTGGCTGTAGTCAGCTGCTCCCAGGTTGCGCGAAGACGGGGGGGAGTGATCTCGATGACCTCCTCTGGGTCTTTGCCTTGAAACGCAGCTTCGAGGGTAGGCGCCTCCGGCGTGACGCCGACGATGTGGAACAAAGCCACCGTCCCCGAGGAGGATGCTGCGGCGCCGAGTGCCTTGAGCTGGTCTTCGCTCGGCGTGACTTCGATACCTTCGACCACCGGAACCCGGTCATCGGCGATTTCGCCGATGAGATGCCCTAGTACCGCGTAAAAGGAATCGTCTTCCTGCAATCGGCGCGGGACGTCGACGAGGTGCATCAGCAACTGTCCGGCGCGGTTTTCCTTTAGGTGGAGCCCGACCGTCGGCACCCGGCCGGTGATCGCCGCGCAGATGTCCAGGAAATCGGGGTAGCGTTCAGTGCGGGCTCCGAGAACCGAGTTCGCGAAGGCGATGGCGTTCGATTCACCCCAAGCTATTTGTTGACCCAGCTCGGGCGCTGCTTGGGTCTGATAGGGTGCACAGGTCCAAGTCGGCTGACAGCCCATCTCTTGGTAGGCGACCATCTGGCGGTGGGCTTTGTCTGCCCAATCGGTTGGCACATTCCACTCCCGCCACTGATGTTCATCGAGTCCGCTGACGTTGAGGGTAGTCGGCACGGCGACCTTGGCTCCAAGGCGCACCAAGCGCTCCGCGAACTCGAGTCCCGCATCACCGATGTAGATGGCGCTATCGATGTGGGCCTGGGTGATATCCATCATTCCCTCGGCTCCATGGACCTCTGCCATACGGACCAGAATAGCCATGGCCATCCGAGCTCCGGCTCCTTGCTCTCCCTCCAAGACGGCGCGGTCCCGGTCATTCAGCCATGCTGGCGCGGATTTTTGCAAATAACCTCGTTCGAAGCCTGTCAGACTCCTCCCAGGATAACAAACCATCCGCGATCGCACACGCGGGTGTTCGGCCTTTGTTCGGTGCGTGTTGCAGGGGAAGGCTTCGTTGCCGCTTTCGTTCTGGATTCGAAGTGGGGTCTGCCGTCGCGCGGGTCTCAGCGGTGCCTGAAAACGAGATAGAAGTGCTCCGGGATCAAGGGGATGTCCTTTTCGAGGATGAAGCCGGCGTTCAGGATTTCGTCGGTGACGGTTCCCTTGCCGGCCCGGAGGTGCTCGAGGGTCTCCTCGTCGGAAACTCCCTTTGTGCGCTCACGGTCGATGACGACGAAGCGTCCATCGGGTCTCAGCGCGGCCTTGATGGATGCGAGCACATCTATCGGGTGCTCGAAATGATGGTAGGTTCGTATGGTCACGATGACGTCGACCGAATCGCTAGGAAGGTTCGTCGTCCGATGCTCTCCGAGCACCGGCACGATATTGCTGATCTCCTCCCTCTTAGCTCCTTCCATGATGTAGTCGAGGCTCTCCTGGGAAATGTCCACCGCGTATACCTTCCCCTCGGAGCCAACCTCGCTCGCGAGTAACCATGCGATGAACCCGCTTCCCGCTCCAACGTCGGCAAAGTCGGATCCGGATTCCGGGCCGAGAGTGGCCACGATGGCGTGCCGGCGTTTGTAGATGTCGGTTTCCTGCTCGAGCAGGTCAGCCGCTTCGGCCATGTCCGGCTTCTCCCACCGCGCGTTGATCCCCGGCTTGACGCTTCTTTCCTGAGCAAAACTCGAGCTGACAGCCAGCACAAATAACACGACCAAAGCGAGGCAACGTCTCATTTTCATCCTCCTTACGGCGATTGTCCTGCCTTGCGTGGCAAGATGTAGAAGTGATAGACCAGCGCGCCTCCGAGCACGGTCGCGAGGGCCATGCCAGACGGGACCGGAGCGCTCCTGATGGAGAACGCGAGAACCCAGATGCTCATGCCCACATAGAGCACCGGGATGAGCGGATACGTGCGATCTAGCCAGGAGAACCGTTTCCAGCCCGGACGCCGCCGAAATTTGAACAGACCCAAAACGGAAAGAGCCGTGAACAAATAGAGAGTGAAGCCGATGTAGATCACGAGGCCACGAAACGTCGGAAAAACGATGAGCAGCACCGTGCACGCACCTTGCATCACAACCAACCACCCAGGGGCTTTTCCACCTCGGGTGAATCCGTGCCGCGATGGGAAAGAAGGCCCGATCTTGCGCCATCGCATAGTAGACCCGGGGACCGACGAAACACATCGCGTTGACGGTGGCGAGGAGCGAAAGGGCCATGGCGAGGCTGAAGAGGCGTGCCGTTTGAGAGCCGAAGAGCGCGCCCGCCACCTCCGCCCCCACCGCGACGACTCCTTTGAGCTCCTCCAGAGACGCACCGTAGACGTAAAGGACGTTCAACGCCACGTACAGCGCCGTGACCAAGAGCGTACCGACGGTGAGGGCGATGGGTAGCGTTTTCTCGGGCTTTTCGATCTCCCCGGCCACATAGACTGCCGCGTTCCAGCCGCTATAGCCGAAGTAGACGAACACTAGGCTGGTGGCGAACTGCTCGAAGATCGACAAGCTCGAGGTTCGCGCCGCCATCGCCGAGAAGTGAGCGGTGTCACCCTGACCTATGGTGAACCCAAGAGTTAGGAAACCAGCAATGACCAGGAGCTTGAGGATGGTGAGAGTCGTCTGGAGTCTCCCCACCTCGCGGACGCCGAGCACGTTCAGCAGGGTGAACACGGCAACGATAGCGCAGGCCGTGAGCTGAGCATCTGCCAAGTGAAGGGTGAGAGGACCCAGCGGAAGCGCCCGCCCAGCGTCACTAAGACCCAGATACGCGGAAATCGCTAGTGCCGCCGCGGCGACGGGGGCGGAAAAGCCCGCGAAGAAGCTGACCCAGCCGTCGATGAAGCCCCACGCCGGTCCCCAGGCTTCCGACAGGTAGACGTACTCGCCTCCCGAGCGGGGAAAGTTGATAGCGAGCTCGACGTAGGACAGGGCTCCGGTGAGGGCGATAACCCCTTCAACCACCCAGATGAAAATCACCAAACCGGGAGAGCCCAAATCGCTGGCGAGAAACCCCGTCGTTGTGAAGATGCCGGTTCCGATCATGTTGGAAACGACAATGGCGGTGGCGCTTACCACGCCGATGCGGCGGACCAGGCTCGCCTTCGTCATCAGCGGCCGCGCTTGCGAAAGACGAAGTAATTCTTGTTCGGCACCAACGGGAGATCTTCAGCGCCGTGTCCGCTAACGGTGAGCGACTTTCGGCGTGAAATAGTAATTGTGTTCGTCGTACTGGAAGTATCTCTCGATCCACTCGTAGCCATGGTCCGCGAAGTACTTTAAGATCGGCTCGCGGTTCGCGGGCTTCGCTTCGATGCAGGCCAGCTCTGGCCGGAAGCGCTCGATATCGAAACCCGCGAGGACGAGCGGCTCGGCGCCCTCGATGTCCATCGACAGGAAGTCGATTTTGGCAACCCCGTTCCGCTCGAGCAGGCGAGTGAGAGTGATCGTCGGCACCTGGATCTCGTCGAAACTGAGGTCAGCTCCCGCGGGGCCTTTCAGCGGCTTCCGAATGGAAGATATTCCAGGGAGCTCAGAGCGATAGAATGGCTCTACGCTATCGTCGTGGTCGGTGACAAGGTAATTGAAGAACTTGCTTTTCGGACGCCTCCGCTTCCAGCGCTCCTCGTATTCCGGCAATGCATCGAGGGCAATGCCAGACCAGCCCAGATGCTTCTCGAGGTAGTAAGTATTGCTATAGATCACCGGCGTGAAGCAGCCCACATCCAGGAAGAATCCATCCCTGCGGTCTTGAAAGAAGTCCCTGGTGATCAACTCTTCGTTGTGCTGCGAATAGAGGGCCTTCCCACTCAGGTCGATTCCAGCCCAGGCGACGATCGGTTGCGAGGCTGCGGGAGGCTCCTCGCCAGACGAGCGTGGTTGTGACGGTGGGTCTTGGCTACAGGACAGCAGCAGTGCAATGACGACCGCGAGCGTGCCTGCGGTCGCGACTAACCACGTGTCGCGAAAACGTGCCATTCCATGGTTTACCCTCGGCCGCCTTGTTCTCATTCGGCCGCACCGGATAACAAATCATCCGCAAGGGCACACGCGGGCGTTCGGCCTTTATTCGCTGCGTGTTGCAGGCTAGAATCTACACTAGAGAAGCTGCCGATCATGAGCAAGAAAAAGCAGAAACGACGGCAATCGCAGAAGCCTTCACCCGCCGCGTCCCCGAGAAGAAAGAAAAGAAGCTACCGTCTCTGGGGGCTTGCAGTCGTCGCAGCGTTGGCAGGTCTGGCCGCCGTCCTCTGGCTCTGGGGACCCGATGGCGATATCGGCACCACCAGAAGCGGTGCTCCTCTCAACATCGTGTTGGTGACGGCGGATACACTGCGAGCCGACAAGCTGGGTTGCTACGGGAACACCCGTATCAGGACTCCGAACATCGACCGGATGGCGGAAGAGGGGGTGCTCTTCGAGAATGCCACCACCGTTGTTCCCCTTACGCTGCCCGCCCACTCATCGATTTTAACGGGCACCTACCCCATGTATCACGGCGTGCGCGACAACGGTGGCTATTACCTGGATGCGAAGCACGTCACGTTGGCCGAGTCTCTCAAAGAGAAAGGTTACGCCACGGGAGCCTTCGTCGCCGCGTTCGTTCTGGATTCCAAATGGGGTCTGAGTCAGGGCTTCGACCGCTACTTCGATGATTTCGATTTTGCGAAATACGAGCGCGTGAGTCTCGACTCCGTACAGCGTCCGGGTGACGAGGTGCTCACAGAGGCGATCGGTTGGATGGAATCCGCCGGCGAGGGTCCGTTCTTCTCATGGATTCACCTCTACGATGCGCATACGCCTTATGAGCCACCCGAGCCTTATCTCAGTCAGTACGGACCGGGCCCGTTCCAGCGTTACGATGGCGAGGTCGCCTATGTCGACAGCTTAATGGGTGAATTGATGAAGTGGCTCGACAACAAGGGGCTCGCAGAAACAACGGCCGTTGCCTTCATGGGTGATCATGGAGAAAGCCTCGGTCAGCACCAGGAGACGAGTCACTTGTTCTTCATATACGACGCTACGACGCACGTGCCGCTCATCTTGAAGATCCCATCCGGAATAAGGAGCCCGCGGCGGGTCGCAGCTCAGGTGAGCGTGGTTGATCTAATGCCGACTCTGTTGGACCTGGTGGGAGCCCAAATCCCGGAACCGGTTCAAGGTAACAGTTTGCTCGAGCTCGCGACCGGCAAGGTGGACGATATGAATTCGCTCGCTTACAGCGAGTCGTACTACCCGCGCAATCACTATGGTTGGAGCGAGCTGAAGTCGCTTCGTGACGGGGAGTTTCACTATATTGCCGCCCCCCGGCCGGAGCTCTTCGACCTGGCGGAGGATCCCCGACAGCAAAACAATCTCGCACCGAAGCGCGCGCGGACGGTAAGCCAGTATCAGGCCAAGCTCGAAGAGATGATGGAACGGTACAGCGCGGAAGGCATCGAGGAGCAAGCGCCGGTAACGCTCGACGCGGAGACACACGCTCAGCTTGCTGCGCTCGGCTACCTAGGGGGGCCGTCCAAGATCAAGATCGATCCGGACAAACCACTCGCGGATCCGAAGGACAAGATCAAGTTGTTCAACCTCATCAAGCGGGCCGGCAGCGATTCTAGTGAGGGCAGGGTCGAGGATGCGCTCGCCAAGATACAGAGGGTCCTTGCGGAGGATCCGGATATTCTGGAAGCCTATAGCATTCTTGGCAATCTCTACGCCAAGAAGGACGAGGATGACCGGGCGATCCAGGCCTATCAGGATGCTCTCGTCAGGGACTCGGAGTTCAAGCCGGCGCTTTTCGGGTTGGCTAACATCTACGAGGAGAGGGGGCAGTTGGACGATGCGGCCGCGGGGTTCCGCCGCATCATCGAAATCGATCCCCGAGACAGCGGTGCGCACCTCCGGCTTGCCGGGATTCATACCGCGCGGAAAGAGTTCGCCGAGGCTTTGGAGCTTCTCCAAGACAACGTAGAGCGTGGTAGCGAGCGACCGATATTCCACAATCTTATGGCGGAGTGCTACATCGGTCTCGAGCAATTCGATGAGGCGGAAAAGGAAGTGGGAATCGCCTTGGAGATGAAGCCGGATCTGGCGAGCGCCTATTACAATCTAGCGCTGATACTGGAGGAGAAGAAAGACGTCCCCGGTGCGGTCGCCGCCTACGAAAGGGATCTCGAGATTTCTCCCAAGAACTTCAGGACCCATTTCAATATCGCCAAGTTGTATGGGCAAATCGGGCGGCCCAAGAAAATGGTGGAGCACTTCGAAAAATCGATCGAGCTCAACGGCAAATTCGCTATCGGCCACTTGTATCTCTCGAAGCATTACCTCGACGTCGGAGACCTGGAACGTTCTATGGAGCTCGCCAACCGAGGCATCGAGCTCGGCCCCGAGCCTTCGATGGCACCGTTCGGACACTACATTCTCGCCGACATCTACAATCGGCTTGGGAAATCGCAGGACTCCGAACGGGAGTTGGCTGCCGCGCAGGGACTCGAGGGCGCGCCCGACTAGGCTGCGTTATGCAACCACCTGATTTGGGTGCGCGCAGGAGCCCCTGACAAGCCTGGGTCATGGGCGACCATGTGATCTGGGTGCCAGCAGGGGCGACTAGAAAAGCTTCGCCGGCGCGCTGATGACCGCCCAGATTCCCTTTCCGATTTTCTTGAAGGTCCGACCGAAACGCTGCGCTTGCACATCCTTGACGTCTTCGTTGGACATCAGGGTCTTATAGTTGTGGGAGTTCCACGCTGGGAAATAGACGGTTCGAAGTAGACGAGTGGGCGTTTCCTTGAAGACCTGGCCCGAGACTCGGCTCATCAAATAGTCGCCTTGCTTGAACTCGGGATCGAGCTCGACCAAGATGCCGGCGATGGTGAGTTGGGATTTAATAAATATGGCGGCGTTGAATCGGATCGAGAACCCTTGGCTGCCCAACTCGGTGATGAGATCGTTCAATAGCTGAAAAGAGTCTCGGTCCTTGTCGGTCAGCACGCGGTCCACGAGATCGCTAATCGCCTGTTCTTGCGCGGGGGACGGCTCTTCGAGCTGCACCAGTGCGCCCAGATTGTTCGCATAGCGCTTAGGATCTCCGAGCGTGAGGCCCACCAAGAGTTGGATGAGTTGTTTCCGTTGCGCCTTGGGGAACACCTCGCTCAAGCCCCAGTCGATGAGCGCGATACGGTAGGGCAGTTTGGGATCGTCGACGACGTGAAGGACGTTGCCGGCGTGTGGATCCCCGTGGAACAGGGCGTCTTCCTGGTCTGAAAAAATGACATCGAACGTCAAAGCGTCGCTTAGGCGTTGGGCAAGCCTAGCCCGAGCCTCGGTATCTCCGGGGTAGGCATCGGTGATCTTGACACCGTTGACGAATTGCATGCAGGTCACGGTGGGTGTGGAAAACGCGTATATCTCGGGAATCAGGATCTCCTCTTGACCCTTGTAATACGCGGCGGCCCGCGCCAGGTTTTGCTGCTCCTCCGGAACCCGAATTTCTTTCGCTAGCGCGTCGCGGACTTCCTGAAAGAGCTCGACGACCGGTGCCGCCCCGATGTCATAGAAGTCACCGTTGTCCTGCAGGTTTTGGATAGCCGCTTGCAGGATCTCGAGCTCCTCTTGGAGACCGGTCGTGGCGTACGGCTTCAACACCTTGCAAACTGCCTGCTGGGTGGTCTGCTCGCCCGGCTCGATCAGGGTAGCGCGAACGACGGCGCCCACGCTGGCCTCAGCCAGCACATCCTCCGCGAATTGGAGCTGGTACCGGGAAACGATGTCCTCGCCCAGGCCTTCCTCGATCGTTTGAACGATTTCATCGCGAGAGGTCGTGGTAATGCTGTTCTCGAGTGTTTGGAGGGCTAGCCTGAGGTCCGGGGCGATGGCGGGGTTTTTTCTCGCCATGATTTGCCCCAACTTCTGTAGGCTCGGGGTCTTGGCGACGAAAGCCAGCAGGAGGTCTCCCCGATCCGCTTCGCGTGGAAGCCGTGCCTGCTCCATCAGCCGTTCGACGAATCGCTCTTCGCTAAGACGGTCCAGAAACAGGAGCAGAGAATCATGGACCAGCGGAACCCAATCTCCCGCGGACTCCGGGATGACTTCCAACACTCGAGACTGATGGAGGAAGAGCTCGACAATCTCCGGACGCCACTTATCCCACTCGAGCCCTTCCATCGCGGCGAGAATCTCCGTTTCCGAGATCGCGTCAGCATCCGCTGCATCGGGTGATTGCATGGCGGCGAGAGCCCGAGCCCGCACGTCGGGATCGAGCTGTGGCAGGATCGCGCTCGCGATAGCTAACCCGGCGAGCTCGGGGTCATAGGTCGCGTAATGTGCAAGTGGTGTCGGGAGGGGAACGTCGGACGGATTCGCAACCGATGACAGAAACAGAGAAACGGATGAGAAGAAGACCGTGAGTTTTCGTCGCGACAGCACTAGTGTCTCGTCTCGGAAGTGATGTTAGCATCGAGAGCGTCGAGGCGCCCGGATCGCAAGGCGCAACGCAGCGAGGCGGGATGCATCGGCGCTCGAATGCAACAAGACTTCCGGGACGGGACACTAGGGTGCGCGTCAGTCTCGGACGATAGTAAACGAGGTCGAGTCGGCGAGTGTTTTCAGCGCTACCGCGTCCGCGTCGTCCTCGCTTTGATCGATTCCACCGCGGTATGCTGATCGGATCGAACGATTGATGTCGAAGCGACGCGGAACGGAGACATAGGGAGCCGGAAGGACAACCGTCTCGGTACCGCTCGTCCCAATCAATTGAAAGGCCTTCAGGTACTCTGCCGACGCGCGAAGAGGATCTCGCGCCTGCAAGTATGTGATCGCTAAGGAAAGCGGAATGGCCGCATCCTTCGACGCGAAGAGTCTCGCACGCTGGAGCTCTGTGGCGGCGCCCGCGAAGTCCCTGGCGCCATACTTAGCATCCGCGAGAGACAACCGCGCCGGCAGCTCTTCGGCGCCTATTCCTAAGGACTGTTCCAAGAGAGTCACCGCCTCACGAAGCTTGCCCTCGGCGAGTGCGATCTGGCCCAGGACCATGACGCGCTCGGCCTCTGGAACGCCTTGCGCAGATTCCAAGACTTGCCGGGCCTTTTCTAGATCTCTTCGGTCCCCCTGACGCTTTCCGATGGCGAGCCAGGTTTGCCCTAGTGCCACCTGGGCTCGCGGGTCGTTGGGGTTGGCTTGCAATGCCTGGATCAACTCGTTGCGTGCCGGCTCGTATTGCCCTCGTTGAAGAAAGACGTCCCCGAGCAACGTGTGCGAGCGAGCGTCTCCGGCGTCGAAACGAACGAAAACCCGCGCCACTTCCTCGGCCTCGTCGAGCTTGCCTTGGCGGAGGAGCGTGTTTCCAAGCTCGGTGAAAAAGTCTCCGTCGGCGTCGATATCTGCCCTCGCGGCACGCAGCTCTCGTTCGGCATGCGCGTGTCGGCCCTCCGCATTAAGGAGGGTTCCTAGCAGCAACCGCGCCTCTCCATGGGACGGATCGATCTCGAGGGCTTCCTCAAGGTGCTCGAGGGCCTCGTCCGATCGGTTGAGCTGCAACAGACTGGAGGCCAAGCGGTACCGAGCGCTGGAGTCCTGGCCACCGGAGTCGACGGCCTGAAGATAGTATTCCACCGCTTCTCTGTACCTTCCGCGAACGTAAAGCACATCGGCTAGCTCTTCCGCTGACGTCGGGGCATCCAGCTCGAGCTCCACCGCCCGGGTCAGGTCGGCAAGCCCTCCCTCCTCGTCACCCAACGCCAGTCGGGCTCGCCCTCGGCCCAGGTGTGCGGACGCCACATTCTCCCAGTCGGAGAGAATCCGTGAATAGGCCTGCGTTGCTTCTGTGTACTGGCCGGCGTTGAAGGATGCCGATGCTTGATCGAGAAGTTCCACCGGTACACTTCTTCCAACCAGAGAAGAGACTGAGAATGCGACTACCAGGAGTGCGAGTGCGGTGGCCGCACCTCCGATCAGGACGTTGGGCGGGAGTGGTAGCCTCTTGAAGTCGAGTGTCCGCATGGGAGTGCGGTCGGAAATGCCCCAGGAACTCGTCGTCTTTCTATCGGTCTTGCGGGGCCTCCTGCGATCTCCGAGGCCCCGGGCGAGCGCGGATTGGTGTCGGGAGCAGCGTCCAGCGGGTCGGTTCCCGGTCCTTCTTGAAAATCGAAATCGTCCGCTAGGGGCGGTTCGGCCTGCACGGAATGTCCGGCCCGCGGGGGGGCACAAGACTGTGCCGGCAGCAAAACCGTTTCTTCGGCCAACTCGGTCTCGTTCTGTCTCGCCGACTCCGTTTGCTCGACAGTCTGGGCGACCAACAGCAGAGCGTGCGCCTCTTCCGGGAATCCTTCGGTGAGGAGCTGACCTCCAAGGGAGATGATTTTTTGTGCACACTTGTCGCGCCGCTTTTTGGACTGGGTTGCGGCGAGAAGTATGAGGCACTGGTATGTCTGACTGGCTGGGTCACTCGCGAGGCAGACCTTCCAAAACTCGATGGCCCTCCGAGTGCTCCCTTTGGCGTATGCTTGAGCTCCAGCTTTGAGCCTCCGGAGAGCGTTCGCCTCCTTGGCCTCACCCGACTCACCGGCTCGCGCTACATCTAAGAGCTCGCGGGCCTCTTGCATGTCTGGGAACTGGTCCGCAATGCGACGCAACTCCCGCGCCGCGGCAGTAAAATCGGCCGCGGCCAGCGACGATAGGGCGAATTCCAGGCGAGCTTCGAGTGCCTCTGCTTTCTGTTCGGTACCCGTTCCGACGGAGAGGCTGCCCTCTCTCAGCCTTTCCACGACGGTTTGGTGCTGCGTGTCTATCCAGCGAGAGATTTCCGCGCGGTGCTCGGATAGGGGCACGAACTCGTGCACGTCGGTCTCTGTCCGGTAGACCTCTTCCGTGCCTCGCAGGACGCGAGTTTCGATGATGGGGATGTCGTCTCCAAGCAGCTCGGTGCGTACACTAAACGCATCCGAGCCCACGGTGTGAACCGCCCCGGGTTTCCCGGAGACTCCACCTCTTGAGAGGATGGAGTCATGACAAGACGAAGGAGGTATTCACCGGAGGTAAAAGAGCGCGCAGTGGGGATGGTTATCGACCAGCAGGCTGAGCAGGAATCTCAGTGGTCAGCGATCTCATCGATTGCGTCGAAGATTGACTGTACGCGGGAAACGCTACGCACGTGGGTGCGTCGAGCAGAGCGTGATGCTGGGAAACGAGCGGGACTGACGACGGACGAGGGTCAGCGGCTGAAGGAGCTTGAGCGAGAGAACCGTGAGCTAAAGGGGGCGAACGAGATCCTTCTCAAGGCGTCGGCGTTTTTCGCCCAGGCGGAGCTCGACCGCCGACCGAGGTGAATGTGTTGTTCGTGGACGCGAACCGTGAAAATTAGGGGGTCGAGCCGATCTGCCGGATGCTTCCGCTCGCCCCGTCGACCTATTACGAGCAGAAAGCGAGAGAGAAGGACCCAAGCCGCCTGCCAGCGAGAGCGAAGCGCGACGTCCAACTCCGCGGCGAGATTCGTCGTGTACGGCAAGATAACTTTGACGTGTATGGCGTGCGCAAGGTCTGGCGTCAGCTGTGCCGTGAGGGCCGCGACGTGGCTCGATGCACGGTGGCCCGTCTGATGCGTGAAATGGGTCTCCAGGGGGCGGTCCGTGGACGTCGATTCAAGACGACGAAGCCGGATTCGAGCGGCGCTCGCCCGATGGACCTCGTGGAGCGCGACTTCAACGCCACACGCCCGAACGAGCTCTGGGTTTCGGACCTGACCTACATCGCCACGTGGCGCGGCTTCGTGTATGTCGCCTTCGTCATCGACGTCTTCGCTCGACTCATCGTCGGTTGGCGAGCGACGACATCGTTGACTGCCGGCATCGCTCTCGATGCGTTGGAGCAGGCGCTGCACGAGCGCCGACTAAACCCAGAAGATCCATTGGTGCATCACAGCGATCGCGGCGTGCAGTACGTCTCGATCCGTTACACCGAGCGGCTCGCCGAGGCGGGCATTGAGCCGTCCGTCGGCAGCCGAGGCGACTCTTACGATAACGCTTTGGCTGAATCCATCATCGGCGCCTCTACAAGACCGAGGTGATCCGTCGACGTGGGCCCTGGCGTGGTCTCGAAGACGTTGAGTTCGCCACCCTCGAGTGGGTCCATTGGTACAACACGCAACGACTCTTGGAGCCGATCGGAAATGTCTCCCCCGTCGAGTACGAGATGAACTACTATCGGTCGCAGGAAGGCTCGCTAGAGATGGCGAGACTCAACTAAAACAGTCTCCGGAAAACCCGGGGCGGTTCAGTGAGCTCGATCTTTCGGCTGACACTCATGAGAACGACGGTATTCTATCGGCTGGGTGATCTTTATACAACGGACCGGTGATGGTCCGCAATCGTCTTCCCGGGGAGTTTGGGACGCTAACGGCCACCATCCAAGAAAGGCGACCAGGATGGATTCCCGTTGCCGGCGGCAGGGCCTCCTTCGTTGGTGCGGGTCGTCTGTCCTTCGAGAGTCGTTAGACGAATCACGCCCGAACCATCCCCGTTCATACGATAGATCTCGGCATGTCCGTCTCGGTGGGACTCGAAGACGATGAACTGACCGTCCGGGGACATGGAGGGGTAAGTGTCCTGTTCCGGAGACTCGGTCAGGCGAGTCTGGCTCGAGCCGTCGCGGTTCATGATGTAGATTTCATAGTTCCCATTTTGCGGCTCGCCGTCCACATCAGTTGAATACAGAATCTTCGCGCTGTCCGGGGACCATGACGGCACTTCGTCGAGTGCCCTGGTGAAGGTCAATCTGTGAAGGTTGGTGCCGTCCACGGCGTTCAGCAGGTAAATCTCTGGATCGTCACGATCTCGGTCGGATTCGAAAGCTATTTGCGTGCCGTCTGGGGACCAGGAGATGAAATCATCTGCGGTTGGGTTGTGGGTCAGTCGTGTCGGGTTGAAGCCCCAGGTGCCGTCCACGTTCTTCCTGAAGATCTCCGTGCTGCCACCCTCGAACCGGTTCGTGTTGAATGCGATCATCGTACCGTCCGGTGACCAAGTCGGTGCCGATTCTCTCGCGTGGTGATCGGTGAAGCGGGTTTGTTGTGAGCCGTCCGCGTTCATGATGTAGATCTCTGAGTTGCCGTCACGGTTCGAAACGAACACGATCCGAGATCCGTCTGGCGACCAACGCGGATTGCCATCATAGGCATCGTTATTGGTGAGCCTCGTCTGCTCCGAGCCGTCATGGTTCATGACGTAGATCTCGGAATTGCCATCGCGTTCGCCTTGAAATGCGATCTTGGTATGGGTGATCGCCTGCGCGAGGACCGTTGCTGGTAAGGTCGAGGCGACGATCACGCCGAGAATCAAGCTGAATAGAGTAGTCTGCTTACGAGTCATCACCGGCTCCTTCTCCGATAGTTGGCCCTTGTCCTAACGTTCTGTCACTACTTGATCGGTGGTCCAGACCGTTCCTTTGGAAATCGAGAAGCTCGCTCCATCCACCTTGCCCTCGCGCTGGACGCCGACCGACAACTCGAACCCCCAGGTGCCCGCGGAATAGTCAAACGGCCCAAAAGATGTCGTGGTGGCCGGAAACTCGTCGGACTTTTCCTCCTCACCGCTGGCCATGAAAACAGCGGCATAGTCGGCATCGGAGTTTGCGTCCCAAAAAAAGGTGATCGGACTGCTCAACGGTTGACTCAAGTCCGGCGATGCGAAACCGCCATTGGTTGGAAACGGCAGTGGCTTTTCTGAGCCGGGCTCTCCAAACCATAGTTCGACGACCTGGGTTCCATTTTCGTGATGGGCGGTCAAGGTGTAGGTCCCATCTCCGAACAGTTCGAGCAGAGCTCGCGATGGCGCTGAACGTCCAGGCGCCCTCGTTTTCTTGCAGCTCGAACGCCCGGATGATCTCGATGCCGAACTCGGGGTCAATCTGATCCATCGCGAACTCGTCGCCCCGCTCGACCTTGAAGGAAGTGCCGGTGGGAGTCAGAACGGTCAACGATTGAACCGGCGCTACGTCTTCTTTCGTCTTGACCGACAACCGTAGATCGTATTCCTCCTTCAGCTCGTCTTTAGTTTTGACCCAAGTGTTGGTTATCCCGAGCTCGATGCTGGAGATTATCGTGGTATCCGAACCTGGGGGCTGCCACAATTTCTCTATTTCGTCGTCGTAGCCGGTCATCTCCTACCGAATGAGGGACATCGGAATGGACCCCGAGGCGTAGAATTCATCCATAAACTCCTTCAGGACGAACTCGTCACCCAGCTGATTTGCCCGGTCTCTGAACAGCTTCATGAACTGGACCTTGCCGACGACCATCAGCTATATGGTGGCCGACGCCGCGCAGGGTCGTGGCCAGCTCGTACCAGAGATGATGGCTGCCATCCAGCAAATCCCCGTGAGGTGCGTTGCCGACACAAAACTCGAGCGCATCCTCTAGGTCCCAATCTCGGCTGTGCATGTAGGCGTCCGACAAAGCGCGAACGGTGCGGAAGGCGGCCTGCTCGTAGGCGACTTCTCTCGCTCGCGGGGAGCGCTCGTCGAGATAGCCGGCATGCATGAGCAGCTCTTCGAGTGCGAAAGCGAGCCCCTCGCCACGCGCCGTCGATATCTTGTAGGGGCGTCGCCCGGCTCGAATCGGCCTTTCGTCGTTTCGAGCTCTCAGCCCATCGAAATGGTGGCCGACCATTTCGTGCGTTTCTTCCATCACCGGGTCACGGTGAGAGAAATTGAAGAAGTAGTCGTGTTTCTCCGGCCAGGGGTTCTCGAATCCATGCCATGACCCGAAGTAATCGCCGGGTACCAGATAATCGTGCATGGTGAAGATCTCCTCCTCACGGAGGAAAGCCATGATGTGGTCCAGGGCTTCTTGGACACTTTGCTTGTACTCGGCCTGGGATTGCACGGGTTGGAGGGGGGGCAAGCGGCGGTTTCGATTCTCTTCCAGTCTTCGAAAGGTCGATTGTCTTCGAGCTTGACGATGGTGCGTACTTCGTCCCAGGTGTAAGGAAAGAGGTAGACATTCTTGAGCAGCCAGTTGTAGTTCTCCTTGCCCACACCGGCGGGAGCTGTCATACGATCTCGATTCTCTTCGAGCCATCGACCATAGTCCGTTACCGCGGCTTCCGCTCGTTCGGCGTCTCTTGTCAGCTCGGGATGGTGGGTGGAAAGGGCACCCGCCAGCTCGCGATACATCTCTTCTTCTTCTCCCAAGAAATGTAAAGCGAGCGTCACGAAGTCGGCTGCTCCTTCGGTCAGATTGCTCTTGGCCTGCTGGAAGAGCTGAGGCACCGCCTTCAGCTGCCGTTGAAACGCCTCGATGTCCTCGTCGGGAATGGGTATCGCTTCGACTCTGAGGCGAAAGCCGGTGGGCCCGGCGCCCGATTGGGTCATCAAGTAGAAGCCGGGATCCCGCGCCCACGGTCGTACCACACGATGGTAGAACTCCATGCCGTTCATCTCGGCGCGTACCAGGTGATAGTCGATTTGCTCGGAGACAGGCCATCCTGTGGGATCGATTTCGGCCAAGCGCTTTTGGAACGTCGCGATCTGCCTCTGCTTTTCAACCATCGCACCCGATGAGAAATCGGGCACGCCGTCCGTCGTTCTTGGTTTCCGAAACTCACGAAACTCTTCGAGGAGGGGTGCGAGCAAGGCGTAGTCGCTGCGGGCCGCCACGGATTCGCGACTGAAGAAGGCGAGTACCGTGACGACAAGAAAAAGCTTCCATCGATTCGACGGTTTCATGGGTGGTTGAACCTCCATCTAAATGGGATATTGGGCATGTTGAGCGCCTCAGTTCATGATCCAGACGAACACAGCAATTAGCACTCCCACGGCGACCCATGCCGCCACGAACCCCAGCACGGAAACGCGAGTGGGTTTCATGAGCTCGAAATCGGGATGATCGATCAACACCGATCGTGGCGCCCGCCGTGTGGTATCGGGAAGAGTGACCGGCGCAACTTCTGGTTCGCCCGGCTCGACCGGAGTGCGAAGACATTCGTAGACGCGATCCAGCAGGGTCCTATCCCGCGGCTTCGTCAGGAGACTCACCACCACCATGACCACCAGCCCCACCGTCAGATAGAAGATCATCTGCCATGGGAGAGACAATCGGCCTTCAAACAACATGAAGTCAGGAAGGAAACGGGCAAACCGCGCGTTGAAGTCCCAGGAGATCAGGCCGATGTCACTGGTGAAAGCCCATGCCGCGAAGCTGCCCATCGTCGAAGCCCAGGCCCCCGCAGCGTTGGCTCTTCTCCAGAAGAAGCTCACCCATATGGCCACTCCCATCATGGCCTGCACTTGCCAAAAGATCTCCAAACCTTGCACAACGCTGGACAGGCCGAACGCAACGAGGATCCCACCTACGACAACACCGACCGATGTGATCCGACCTACCAGGATGTAATGTTTCTCGCTCTGATTCAGCCGAATCAACGGCTTATAGATATTTTCTGTGAACAGCGCGGACGAGGAGACCATGAGCGCATCGCAGGAGCTCATGACGGCTGCTAGCATCGAAGCCACAAACAACCCCAGAAGCCCCGGCGCTATCGTAGGCAGTAGATCGCGTGCCATCAACCCGTAGGCATGGTCGGCATTGATGCTAGTGCCGGCGTAGATCGCGACGGCGCACATTCCCGTGAGGACCCAAGCGATGGTGCAGATTCGCTTGAGCAGCATGCCGCCGACGAGCCCGATTCTCGACGCCTGCTCACTCTTGCCGGCACCCGTCATTTGCATGGTATAAGGAGAGGCGACCCAACCCACCAGCGCATTGATGGCAATCACGACGACGTAGAGTAGGGTGATCTCCCCGGGCGCGACGATCTCAAATATCGCTGGATCCTCGACGGTCGTCCTCAACCCAGAGATTCCGCCCACCGCGTTGAGAGCGAAGGGTAGGATTAAGAAAGAGAGCACAACGGTGAGAACACCTTGGACGGCATCGGTTGCGATGGCTGCGCTCAGTCCTCCCGTCACGCCATAGATGACGAACAACGCGGTCATCGCGACGATCGCTAGATCGGAGTCAATGGCGCCCCCAGAGACGGGCGTAATCATTGCGCTGGTGGCTTTGAGAACCACACCGATATTGACCGACAACTGGGCCATGCCGACCAGGGCGAAAAGGACTGCCACGCTCTGGCCATATCGCACCGACAAGAAGTCCGACGTCGTGACCGCGCGCATCCGCCTAAATAAGGGTGCCAGTAGCCAGTAGAAGGGCGTAGCGGGCAGCCATAGCCACTGATACCAGATACCGGATGCACCGACGCTGTAGCTCTTCGATGCGACGGTCACCGCCTGATCGGTGTTCGTGCCCGTACCAAAGGCGAAGAACATCATCATGGCTTTTCCGAACTTGCGATCGCTGATGAAGAACGACGCCGAGGTCGTGACTTTCTTGGCAGCTCGGAGTCCGATCAACGTGATACCGATCAGGTACACGCAGATGACGACGAGATCTAACGACACGTCTCGATACTCCTCAGTCTTTTTCCAGCAAGACTCTCATCTGATCCTCGACGCCGGTCAGCTCCCAGTGCGTCAGCGCGATCGGAACGATCCCCGCGCTCATGAACTCATCGAAGAATCGCCGAACCGTGAAGTCACTGCCTAGCTGTCTCACCCTCGCCGCCATGAGGCCCTGCATCATGTTGCGCCCGACGACGTAGTTCGAGCTATGCCCCGGGGCGCGCAGCGTTTCCTCCGTATCCCACCAGACCGCGTCGCTGTCCGCTTCTGCCCATGGGTAGGGGATGCCGTCGGAGGTGTTCTTCAGGCCATCCTCCAATGTGTATTCATTGCTGTGCATCCGCAGGTCGGACAGAGCACGAACCGCCCGGAAGGCCAACCATATGTACGTGATCTCTCTCGACCGAGGCCTTTCATCGAAGAGGCCAGCTTGCAACAGCCACTCTTCAATACCGAAGGCCAAGGCCTCAGACCTCGCCTCGTGCATGTCGTAGAGCCTAATACTTCCGCGAATTGGACGAGTGTCCTTCTCTTGATACCAGATTTTTCGACCCCGGGTGTAATAGTGGCCGAAGAACACATGCGCAAGGTTGGTCATCGGTTCGCGGTCGTTGGTCTCTTCGAAGAAACCGCGATCATCTTCTTTCAGATATGCGCTGATACCCCAAACGCGAGGATACTGTTCGGGGGGGAGAGGTCCCAGGTCGTCGGGAACGGTGATGATCTCTTCCTCGCGGAGAAAGTTCATGAGCTGCGCCACCGCGTCTCTTTGTCGGCGAGCGTTCTCCTCCTTTGACGCCGTCAGCTGGAAGTCAGGCAGCTTCCGGTTCCTGTTCTCTTCCAGCTTCAAAAACGTGATCGCACGATCGTACTCGGCCTGGATCATCGTATGGAACTCTTCCCAGGAATAGGGAATGAGATGGACATTTTTCATCCACCAGTTGTAGTTTTCTTTCCCGATTCCAGCCGGTGCGGTCATCCGGCTCTTGTTCTTCACGAGCCAGTCCCGAAAATCCTCGGTGGCGGCAATGGCGGCATCGACATCCGGAAGGAGCTCGGGGTGGTGCTCGGCGAACTGAGCCCGGATACTGGTTAGCAGCTGGATGTCCTTTTCTTTCACCCGGATAGCAATGGTGGCGAGATCGGAGGCCGCTTCGATCAGATTGATCTTGGCCTGAGCGAAAAGCTTGGGCACTGTTCGCAGCCTCGCGCGGAAGTCAACGATGCCTGCTTCGGACAGCGGGACGGTTGGTTCCACCAGTCCCCAGGTGGCCAGGCTTCGCGAGTGATGCACGAGGAGGCGAGGATAGATACCGTCGGTGAGGTTGTAGAACCCGGGATCGCGAGCCCATGGCTTGAGGACGCGGTGATCGAAGGCGACGCCGTTCATCTCGGCGCGAACGACGTGGTAGTCGACTTGGCGTTCTACGCTCCAATCGCTGATATCGATTGCTGCGAGGCGGTTCTGGAGATCCCTAAGGCCGTCATACTGGGTTGCCATCGCGCCGGCGGTGAAATCGGGAGCCCCGTCGACGATGGCGGGTTTTATGAAGTCACGGAACTCCTCGAATAGAGCGAGGAGGGTGTCGTAATTCTCGTCCGATGGCATAATCTAAAGTGCCTCAGGAGGCTCGCTAGCGAATCACAAGCACCCGCTCCTGCGGCGGGTACAACCACTCGATGCCGCGCTCGGTGATCAAGACGTTCTCCTCGACATTCACCGGGATCTTCCCCCCGTTCCATTCGGCCGCGGGCGTGAAAACGATATATTCGAGGGAAATAATCGCGTCGGGCCGGACAACGTACTTGGTCCTCTCCGGAAAAATCTCGAAGAGGCTCGCGGCCATGTCGTGACCAATGTTCCCCGCGGCGTGCATGCCGACGTTGACCTCGATGCCTGGCACGTCGCTGGCTCGCTCATCCTCCGTATAGACGTAGCCGGCGTCTCTAATGATCTGCTTGAGCTCGTCCAACTGCTCCCGCCCGGAGCGCCCTGATTTGACGTGCTTGCGAATGATCGCTCGCACTTTTTTCGCCTCGGCAAAGGCCTCGAGTACGCCGGGGGGTGGCTCGGTTTCGCCTTCTCGGAGGACATAGGCGAAACGCTTGATATCGGTTGTGAAGTTGTTGCGGTCGGCACCGTAGTCGATCTGCAAGACATCACCCCGTTGGATAACGCGCTCAGTGTTGCCGATCTCGCCGCCGTCCGGAAGGTGAGTGTAGACCGTGGGGTACCACGCCCTTAACATCCCCATCGCTTCACGCTGTTCCTCCAACCACCGCGAGACGTCGTTGTGTGTCGTTACGCCTGGGGTGATGATCTCATTGGATAGGGCTCGCTCTTCGAGCCGGCGAGTGATGTCGCCGATCTTCGAAAACTCGATGATCTCGCCAGCCACCCGCTCGCCGTGGAAGTCGGCGATGAGGTGCTGGGCCGAAACGAAGCGGGACGCATACTCTTCGCCCAGTTCGCTCTCGAGAAATTTGAAATCGGTGTAGGAGAGGCCGTCGGCGATGTGAAGTCCCTCTGTGTTATTCGGAATGGCTAGGTAGTTCAGACCGATACGCTCCGGGTCGCGCTCCTCGACGATCGATCGCAGGTCTTCCGGTTCATCGAACCTATCGTAGGCACCGCACGCTTCCGCCAGGTCGATCTCCCCACCGAGTTGAATCCGTTCGATACGATCGCCGCCGCGGTCGGAAAAGACAAAGAAGCCTTGGCCGTTGACGGTAGCGACGCCGAAATCACGCGTCATCGGTTGGGTGCCTCGACCGCGGTCGATGACGATCCACATATCGATGTCGTTGCGCCGCATCGCACCGGGGAGTACGTAGTCGAACTTGTCGTGACGGATCATGCAGGAGATCTCCCAGCGTGAGCGAGCGTCTCCAGGCGCGGCGGAGCTCGAAACGACGAAGCTCGCTCCCGTCGACAAAGTGGAGACGATAAGAATGGTCGGTAGCGTTCGGTGCATCCTTGTTTCCTCCCGTTCGCAGGATTCTATCCGGACCCTGTAATTGTATGCAATGACGAATCGTCGATTCATTGTATATTGCATGCGTGTTGCGAAGGAGTTCGGGTATCGACAGTAGCGTAGCGAATCCATATACTTACCAAGCTATGATGCGTTTGTTCCGCTTCTTTTCTAGCTCGGTACCAATGATGATGGGTTCGTCTTCCGAAGTACGGAAATCGTGAAGGAGTTACCGCCAGACGGACCCACCCAGGCGTCATCGATTCTCGACGAGACGTGGCGCGAGGCCATCGCGGCCGGCAAATCGTTGGTCGCTAGTGAACCGGGTGCCGGGACTTTGCAAGCGAGGACCGAAGAGACGCGAGTTGGGTTGGCAGCTCTCCTCGAGGCAGGAGCCCTGAGCAGCAGCGAGCGGGTAGAGGCGGGGAACGTTCTTGCGAAGATCGGGGACCCGCGGTTTCGGGCCGATGCCTTTCATCTTCCCAACGAGCCGCTCCTTGGATTCGTCGAGGTTCCCGAAGGTTCTTTCATGATGGGTGAGGGTGAGGAACGTCATGAAGTGAATTTGCCTACTTTCTATATCGGCCGCTATCACGTCACGGTAGCTCAGTTTCGTGCCTTCGTGGAAGAGACCGGAGTGGAGCCCGGGACTCCCGACACTCTGCGAGGTCCCGCCAATCATCCCGTCGCTTGGGTGAGCTGGTACGAGGCCCGAAAGTATTGCGAATGGCTCACCGGAAAACTGACCGCTCTCTCTCCAAAGGACGACATGACCGAGGGAGAGCAGTTGTTTTGGCAGGGATTGCGTGATGGATCCACTGTGGTGACGCTTCCCTCGGAAGCGGAATGGGAAAAGGCGGCACGAGGAAAAGACGGTAGCACCTACCCGTGGGGCGACGAGATCGATCCCGACAAAGCGAACTACCGTGACACCGGTGTCGGTACCACGACCCCGGTCGGTTGTTTTCCTGCCGGGCGTAGCCCCTATGGTGTGGCCGACATGAGTGGCAATACCTGGAACTGGATGCGGAGTTTGATGGGGAGAGATTTGAAGAAACTGGAGTTCAGATATCCTTACGATCCGAGTGATGGTCGAGAGAACTTGGATGCCGAGCCCGAAGTTCTGCGAGGAATGCGCGGCGGGGCGTTTACCGTCGAGCCGGAGCGCGCGCGGAGCACGTTCCGGGATGGTGTGCCACCATCGGGACGCGACGACGCGGACGGCTTTCGCCTCGTGGTCACGCCGGTTAGCTCATAGAGAGAGGAAGGTTAGATGTCAGTCATGCAGTGGGGTGAGTTTGGTGAGATCGCGGTGCGGATGATGGGGCAGGTGAAAGCGGGCGAGAATCTTCTGATCTTGGCCGATACCTGGACCGACGTGGAGATCGCTGAAGCCTGCTTGATTGCGGGAATCAATGCGAAAGCCAACGCCCAGCTTCTGGTCATTCCCAGGATGGCGTCGACCGACACCACCGAGCTCGGCGTCCCGGCGGCGGGCGCTATTCTCGGAGCCGACGTCATTGTCGGGCTTTGCGAGACGATGTTCGTCGAGAAAGAAGCCACCAACAAAGCACGCGAGAAAGGGACCCGCATCGCGTCCACGTCGGTCGCCGGTATGGAGGAGTTTGCCGTCGAGGGTATCTTGAACGTGGACTATCCGCAGATGGTGAAGGTCGCAGAACGCGTCTGTGAGCTTTGGGAAAAGACCGAGGTCTGTCGCGTCACGTCTCCTTTGGGGACAGATATCAGTTTTCACATGAAAGGGCGTCCGGCCCTGGTCGGAGACGGCATGGCGACCGCGCCCGGCGAGGCCGATTTTTTTCCGGGAGTTTCCGCCGCCAACGCTCCGATCGAAGAAACCATCGAAGGTACCATCGTCATCGATGGAAATGTGCCGCCCGGTCGACTGGTAAACGCTCCGGTGACCTGCCGTCTCGAAAAGGGCGTCATCGTCGAGATCGAGGGTGGGGCCGACGCCAGCGCGCTCCGCGCCCATTTCGAGGAGAGCGGGGAGGCAACCGCGTTCCATCTCTGCCATTTCACGATCGGTCTGAACCCTCGCGCGAAGACGAGCGGAAGCACCCACCAAGACGAGCATGTTCTCGGGGCGATCACCTTCGGCTTCGGCAGTCAGGACCCCGATTTCAAGGGGACGGTCGGTCCCTGTGGAGTCCACGCCGACGTGGTGCTCACGTCGGCGAAGGTCGAGTTGGATGGCGTGGTGATGGTCGAGAAGAATCGCCTGAATGCGGACTTGGGTTTGGGTGGGCTTTAGCCATGCAAACCATCTTGACCAATTGCACAGTCATCGATGGCACGGGCCAAGCGCCCAAGGACGGCATGAGCGTCGTCATCGAAGGCGACACAATCACCGGTTTGAGCACCGGCCCCGCGGATGCGGCGGGGGCTCGCGTGCTGGACCTCGAGGGCGGTTATCTCCTACCAGGTCTGTGGGAGGTTCACGCGCATTTGGGTGATCTCATCCCCGATCCTCACAACCTCCTGGAGACGGAAGCGATTGGGGACTACACCATTCGAGCTGGTCGCAACGCGATGGACGCGCTTCACGCCGGCATCACCGGCATTCGCGTGGTCGGGGAGAGCAGCTTCGTGGACGTCGCCTGGAAGCGAGCCTTCGAGGCCGGTGTGATGGTGGGGCCACGTCTTTTTGTCTGCACCAGGGGCATCTCGATCACCGGGGGACACGGGCACGGAACCTTGGGTGCCCTCGAAGTAGATGGTCCTTGGGAAATGCGCAAGGCGGTGCGCGAGAATCTCAAACACGGAGCCGATCAGATCAAGCTCATGGTGACGGGTGGGATCATGACCGAGGGCGAGACGATGCAGGAATCCCAGTTCTTGCTCGACGAAATCCAGGCGGCGACCGAAGTGGCGCACCAAAAGGGCAAGCGCGTGGCGGTTCACGCATGGGGCGCGCCGGGCATCAAGACCGCCATTCGAGGCGGGGTCGATTCCATCGAGCACGGGCTGCTCGATGACGAGGCGATCCAGATGATGCTCGACCACGACGTGTTCTACGTACCTACGATTTCCTCGACGCAGGACGAGGAGTTCATCAAAGAGCTGCCGAAGTTCCAGATAAAGAAGGCCCGTGCGGCGGCGAGCGCTCACCTGGAGGGTTTTCAGAAAGCGTTGAAGGCGGGGGTGAAGATCGCATGTGGCAGCGATTCCACGCCGACCGCTGAGTTCACCAGGCGGGAGCTCGAGTATATGGTGAAGGCGGGCATGAGCGAGATGGAAGCGCTCATCGCTGCCACCCGCACCGGTGCCGATCTCTGCGAAGTTACCGACAGGCTCGGGACGATAGAGGTGGGCAAGCTCGCCGACTTGCTGGTGCTTTCCGCCAACCCCCTGGAGGACATTTCCAATGTCCGCAAGGTCAAGCGAGTCCTGAAGAACGGGAAGCCCGTGAACTTGGACCAGGACGAAGGTCTAACCGACTACTTCGAGTTGTACTGCTAAATCTTTGCCTAATCCGCTCATCACCGCAAAGACCCTCGCGTCGTTTCGTCGGCCTGGCTATCCCTTCGTTTGGCTCGCCGCCTCTCTGAACGGCTTCGCGACGGCCGCGATTCAGGTTTCCATTGGCTGGTTGGCGCTCGCGCTCACCGGATCTCCACTGGCGGTTGGCATCGTCGTCGCCTCTCGTACGATTCCCCGATTCTTTCTGGCTGTTCCATGGGGTGCCTTGTCGGACCGACGCGACCGGCGGAAACTTTTGCAGGTCGTTTATTGCTTCGGCGCGGTAGTGGGAGCCGGCACGTCCATCACGAGCGTCCAGGGAGGGTTGGCTTTCCCCGTGCTGGTAGGGATCGCCCTCCTACTCGGGGTGACCGACGTTTGCCTGACCACGACCGATAGGGCCTTCTGCTATGACGTGGTCGGTCCGGAAGAAGCCGTCAACGGAATCGCTCTCAACATGCTGGGGGACAAGGCATTCGGTTTCTTCGGCGCGCTGGCGGCCGGCTCGCTTCTCGCGGTTTGGGGAGCCGGTGCCGCCTTCGCGGCGATCGCAGCCGCTTATTTGCTTGGGGCTTTGTCGCTCGCACTTATCCCGCAAACACCCCGTCCCTCAAACGTCGAGGGTGAAGAAGAGCCTCCCATGTTCAAGAGCCTGATCCTGCTGTGGAAAAACAAGAACGTTATCGTCTTGGCCATAGTCGTGGCGGCCGCCGAGATCCTCGCTTTTTCGAGTGATGTCGTGCTCCCTAGTTTTGCAATGCACGTTCTCCAAGTAGGGGAGAGTGGTTTGGGCGCGATGTACGCGGTTCGCAACTTGGGTAGCGTCATCGGGTTGGTGGTGCTGGCCAGTCTTCCGAGGCGGTTGTACCGTGGTCCACTGGTGCTGTGGCTGGGTGCGTTCTTTGGTCTTGGCCTCGTCGCGTTCTCCGCCGCGCCGACTTATTTGTTGTCACTACTGCTGTTGGGCGTCGTTGGTGCGATTTGGGCGAGCGTAGACTCCCTTCTTCCCGCGCTTCTTCAGTATGGAGTTCGTGACGGTGAGCGCGGCGCGGCCGTTGGCGTCTGGAACTTCAGTCGCGGGCTCGGGCCGCTCGGCCATCTCGAAGTAGGTGCCTTGGCGGCAGCTCTCGGAGCCCCCCTCGCACAAGGGATCAACGGCGTCCTTCTCTTCTTGATCATGGGTTCGTTTGCACTCTTGTACCGCGCTCGCCGTTTCGGCTGGAGCGAGTGATCGCCGGTCGAGGTAGACTGGGTGCAGTGGTGAGCTCCGCACGGAAACGCAACCTATGACCGTGACAAGGCGGAAAATCGTCATCGCCGGGATCCTAGTGGTCGCGGCCGCTCTGGCCTCCCTTTATTTCTATTTCACACGCAACAGCGACCCTGTTGTCCAGGTGGAGTCCATCGAGCTCCGAGATCTAGTGGCCACTGTCTCCGCGTCGGGAAAGATCCAACCCAAGCGCTTGGTCAATATCAGCGCCGACACCATGGGCCGCGTGACCGAATTGGCGGTCGAGGAGGGGCAGGGTGTCAAGGTTGGGCAGTTTCTACTCGCGATCGATCCGGAGGCGGCGGAAAGCGCCGTACAACGGGGCGAGGCTGGTTTGGGTGCGGCCCGGGAGGCCTTGAATACGGCTCACGTAGACGTGGAGACCGCCCGGGCCAACCTGGAGCTGGTGCTTCTCAATCAGGAACGCATCCAGGAGCTATATAAGGACGCGCTGGTATCGAAAGAGGCGCTCGACCGCGCGGAAAGCGAGGTCAAAGTCCGGCGAAGCGAGCTCACCGCCAGGGAGACCGAGGTCCGAACTCAAGAACAGCGGCTCGAGCAGGAGATTGCCAACGTTCGGAGCGCGCGACATGGCCTTAGCAAAGTGACTATCGTGTCACCCATGACCGGCGCCATAACTCGATTGACGATTGAAGAAGGAGAGACGGTGCTGGTGGGAACGATGAACAATCCGGGAACGGTGCTCATGACGGTTGCCGATCTGTCGGTCATTCAGGCCGAGCTCGAAGTGGATGAGACGGACGTCGTGGACGTACGACTCGGCCAGCGTGCCGTTGTCTCGATTGACGCGTTCCCTGACCAGGAGTTTCGTGGCCGGGTTACGAAGATTGGCTCGAGCGCAACGCAGCCCGGGGCGAATGGGACGAGTGGCGGTGGTGATCGACAGGCCACTAGTTTCGAGGCGGAGGTAACGCTCGAGGATGAAGTGCCGGGCGTGCGGCCCGGTTTCTCCTGCACCGCGGACATCACCACCGCCACGCGGGATAAGGCGATTGCCGTACCGATCCGAGCTTTGACGGTACGCGAAGTGGAGCTGGGTGCGGAGGGTCATATTGTTCGGAACGCAAATGAAAGTGAAAACCAAGAGGAGCTCGAGGGTGTTTTCGTGTACCGAGACGGGGAGGCGGTGTTCACCCCCGTCGAAGTGGGTATAGCCGGAGAGAGGTATTTCGAGGTCTTATCCGGCCTCGAGGTTGCCGACCAGGTGATTACCGGCCCGTACGCTTCCGTGCGAGAGCTCCAGGACGGGGATTCGGTGGAGCTCGAACCCGAGGACGAAGACTAACCATGTCGCAGTTTCTTGATGCGTTGCGGTTGGCGCTGGGCGCGGTGTGGTCGCACAAGCTCCGTTCGAGCTTGACCGTTCTCGGCAACATCGTGGCCGTTATGTCGATCATCGCGGTGGTGGCCTTGATCCAGGGGATGAACGCGAAGGTTAGCGACGCGATCGTGTCCGAAGCGGGCGCCGATGCCTTCGTGATCGAGCGCGTGGGGATCATCCATGACGAAGAGGAAGAGGAGCGGGCGTGGAGGATGAACCCGCGGATTACCCTCGCCGATGCGGATGCGATAAGACGTTTCTCCACTGCGGTGAGCGCGGTCATGGCGAGGGTGGAACGACAGGGGAGAGTTGTTTACCGAGGCAAAGAGCTGGAGCGGGTCGGCATCCAGGGTGTCAGCGAAGACTACGTTTGGTTCTCGAACTACGACGCTGAACACGGTCGCCTCATCACGCCCACTGAGATTCGCCGGAAACGGCCGGTGGCGGTGATCGGCTGGGATGTTGCCGATCGATTGTTCGCTGGAGAGAGCCCTCTCGATAAATCCATAAGAATCGAAGGAGTACGTTTTCGGGTGATCGGCGTCGGCGAAAAAAGGGGAGTCGTCTTCGGACATTCTCAAGACGAGTTCGTCATTATCGCCCTGGGCGCTCACCGGAAGATCTTCGGTGCGCGACGGGGTCTCACTCTGATGGCCAAACCCACGCACCCAAGCCTCATGCACCGGGCGATGGAGGATGCACTGGTGGCCCTGCGCATTCACCGCAAGCTCAAGCCGCGCGAAGACAACAATTTCGGAATGTTCACCTCGGGTACTCTTCTCTCCCTCTGGCACGCCGCCACGTCGGGAATCTTTGCCGTTTTGGTCGGCGTCGTGGCCCTCTCGCTAGTGGTCGGCGGGATCGTCATCATGAACATCATGTTGATGGTCGTCACCGAGCGAACGCGGGAGATTGGCCTACGTAAAGCGCTCGGCGCCCGGCGGCGTGACATCATTTGGCAGATCCTGACCGAGTCCGTCACGCTCTCCATCGTGGGCGGCTTGATCGGCACTGCGCTCGGCTTTGCCGTGGCCCTGACGATCGAGCGGACGACCCCGGTGCCGGCCGCCATCGAGCTCTGGTCGGTTGTTCTCGGAATCTCGATGACCGCGGTGGTGGGCCTTTCCTTCGGTCTCTATCCTGCCCTGCGTGCCGCCGGTTTGAGCCCCATCGAAGCCCTCCGAAGGGAATAGCTGAGTGACGATTCGCACCGCGATCTTCCGCGAAATCGCGTCTATGGCACTGGACACTTTGCGGGCCAACAAGATGCGCTCCGCCCTGACCATCGTAGGCGTCGTCATCGGAATCACCGCCATCGTCGGGATGACCGCGTTGATTCGCGGCTTCGATCGATCGCTCAGAGCCATGATCCAAGAGTTGGGTCCCACCACCATGTTTGTCGCCAAGTTTAGCGGCGTGAGCTTCATGTCAGGGCAGGACTTCATTGACCTGATTCGGCGCCCCAACCTGACGCCGGAGGACGCCAAGGTCATTGGGAGGCTTCCATCGGTTCGGTGGGTAGACCTCTGGTTGGGAGGCAACCTCGAGACCGTAATGGAGAGGATCGTTTATCGCGGTGAGAAAACGAAGGCGATGCCGATTCTTGGGGCGTCAGAATACTTCGGCCAGGTTGGGTTTATTCCGGTGGAAACGGGTCGGTTCTTTACCTCGGCGGAGGTGAATCACCGACGGGCGGTCGTCGTCCTAGGTCAGACGCCCTACCGGTCGCTCTTCCCGCTAATCGATCCTATTGGAAAACAAGTGCGCATCGCCGGCCAACAGTACACGGTAGTGGGCATCTTGGCCGAACGTCCGAGCCTTGGCGGCTTCAATGCCGGGCAGGACGATTTCGTCGTCATCCCCTACACGAAGTATCAGAAGCAATTCGGTGTGCCATCGATGCGCATTCATGGCGGCGTCCACCGGGACGTGACGTTCGTTGTCGTTCCGCGTGATGGAGAACGCGATACCGCGATGAGAGAGATCGAAGAGATCATGCGGATCCGACATGGGCTCCGTTTGGATGAACCTAATGACTTCGACGTTGTCACACAGGACGCGGCGCTGAGAGTGTGGGACCAAGCAACGCGGGCGATTTTCTTGGGGCTTGTGGTGATCTCATCGATCGCCTTGTTGGTTGGCGGTATCGGGGTGATGGCGATCATGACCATGTCAGTTACCGAGCGGACGAACGAAATCGGACTCCGCAAGGCGCTTGGCGCACGACGGCGGGAGATACTTTGGCAGTTCTTGATCGAGGCCGCCGCTCTGACGTCAGTGGGGGGTGTCCTCGGCGTTGTCTTCGGCAGCGCCATCGGGCTCCTCGTTCATTTCACTGTGAACTTTCCGATCTCTCTTCCGTGGTGGTCCTTCGCATTGGGTCTCGGCTTCTCCGCGGGCGTGGGGCTCGTTTTCGGCATGGCTCCCGCGATCCGAGCCTCGCGACTCGATCCCATCGAGGCCCTGCGCCATGAGTGAGCTTCTTTGACGGCAGGAGCGCCAGTTTGAGCCTCATCGAAACGCACGGGCTATGGAAAACCTACCCGATGGGCTCGGTGGAGATCCACGCTCTGCGCGACGTGGAACTGCGTGTCGAGACCGGCGACTATGTTGCCATCATGGGACCTTCCGGCTCCGGAAAGTCAACCTTCCTGAACCTTCTCGGTTGCCTAGATACGCCAACTCGGGGCCGGTACGTGCTGAACGGGCGTGACGTGAGCTCGATGAACGAAGATGAGTTGGCGCTGGTCCGTAACGAGGAAATAGGCTTCGTCTTCCAGACATTCAATCTGTTGCCGCGCGCTACCGCGTTCCACAATGTCGAATTGCCTCTTATTTATGCGGGGGTGCCGCTAGAGGGGCGCCGCCAACGTGGTCTCGAGGCTCTCGAGAAAGTAGATCTCGCCGACCGGGTCGAACACCGCCCCAACGAGCTTTCGGGCGGAGAACGCCAGCGGGTCGCCATCGCGCGGGCCCTCGTCAACAATCCTTCGCTGCTTCTCGCCGATGAACCTACCGGCAACCTGGATTCGAAAACCGGGCAAGAGATCCTTGCCGTCTTGGACAAGCTTCACGAGGACGGGCATACGTTGCTGGTGGTTACACACGAAAGAGACGTAGCTGCCAGAGCTCGTCGCATAGTCCATTTGAAGGACGGCCGCATCGAGTCGATCGAGGTGGTCGCGAAAAAAAATGGAGATTTCTCTTGACAAGATCTCACAGCACAGTTTCGAAGGTTTGCTAACGCTTTCGTAGTACCACCTCCAAAACGTACATTGACGCCCTAGTCAACGCCGAGAAGCTTCGAGGCAAAAACTTCATCGAAGCACGTTCCTCCCGACTCAAGTCGTCTCAAGGCCAAAAAAAGTACGTTGTTATATTAGTCTTGAGGAGGCCGACTGATGTCTAGCAAGTTATTGAAATCGATTTCGGATGATGAGCTACTTCACCGCCTATCGGGGCTGATGCAGCAATCACGACGCGTCGAGTCGGAGTTGGTCGCTCATATTGCAGAGGTAGACGAGTGCTCACGGAGGCCAATCGAGAGACCTTGCTGGCCCGTTCCGTGCACAAGTCGAAGCGGGAAATCGAGGAGCTGGTGGCCGAGCTTTCACCCAAGCCGGACGTTCCCACGACGATACGCAAGCTACCCGTGCAGCGGGCAAAGCCAAAACGGCCGCCCGCACCTCAACTAGGTCCGGACCAAGTTCAAAAGCCGTCACCGGCCCCGGCGAAGGCCAAGCCTGTGTTGGTGGAGCCTCTTGCCCCCGCCCGTTA
Source organism: Candidatus Marinacidobacterales bacterium (assembly GCA_965219415.1). Classification (GTDB taxonomy): domain Bacteria; phylum Acidobacteriota; class Vicinamibacteria; order Marinacidobacterales; family DATDRI01; genus CBDCNP01. The sequence continues at coordinate 1,198,624 of CBDCNP010000002.1, read as the reverse complement.
CAAGGTCCAGTTCACAGCCAGTGCGGAGCTCCGCGACAAGTTGGACCGCCTCCGGGCGCTCATGCCAGACAGCGATTTGGCTGTCATCATCGACGAAGCCGTGACGGAGAAGCTGGAGAGGTTGGAGTCGAGGCGCTATGGAAAGGCGCGGGCGCCGAGACAGGATTTCGAAAGAACCGACACCTCTCCATCCTCACGCTACATCCCGGCCCCGGTGAGGCGCGCGGTGAGCAACCGGGACGGAAATCGGTGCACCTTCGTGAACGAGCAGGGTAGGCGATGCAGCGAGCGGCAGGCACTGCAATTCCATCGCCGTCTGGCTAGCTTTAGATTGGCAACCACCCTCAATGACGGCCGAACTCCTTTGCCCGGGGTGGCGACCACAGCCTTGAGAGCCTTCAAATGATGTGTCCAACGCACAATCAGCATCTAGCCGAATGCGACTACGGGAAAGAGGTGATGGAACGATACCGCCGTCTGGCTAGCCGTAGACCGGCAACCCCGTTCGATGACGGCCGAAATCGGCGTCTGGCTAACCTATGATTTCGCGTACGTGACAGACGCCCGAAGTCCCGCTCAAGCAGCCTCGTGCGCGAGCCGAGGCCTGTCTACTCATTGACTTTTCAGCCTGTAGAGCGGGGGATGTCCCGGCCGCTGTTGAATTTGGTCGGGTAGCGACGGCACCTGTGAATACTCTTAGGCAGCAAACTCATCGCTGTCAAGAGATTTCTGTTTGCTTCTAAGCGCGTGAACGAGAGCGCCCATATGGCGATAGCCTTTGATACGCGGAACTCTTTCTGCGCGGTGACGACGCCAAGAGCGGTCCATCGGCGAACCATGGAAGGACTCTTCCAACGCTTGAGGTTTCTCGATACTCTGCGAATGGTTCCGTTGAGATTCTCAATGGCGTTCGTCGTGGCAAGAGACTGGCGAAGTAAGGCGGGCAGCGCGAGCTTCACGACCGTGAGTGTCTCTTCCATTCCTTCACGAAGGCTTCCGGCAGCTTCGTCGTAGCCGTTTCGCTCGAGCCACGACACCAATGCCTGAAGTCGCTTGCGCGCCTTGTCGGCACTCTTGCACTTGTAGGCTTCCTTCATCGTCTGGAGCACGTAGGCGTGACGAGACTTGGGAAGGTACGAGCGAAGATTTCGGAGTTTATGGATCTGGCACCTTTGGATGACCGCGAGGTCCCCCAAAACGTCGACGAGTGCCTTGCGGATGCCTTTGCCTCCGTCCACTACGCAGAGAATCGACTCATCGACGCGCAAGCCCCGCTCGAGAAGGTCCTGCAACATCGCGGTGCACACCCGAGAGTTCTCCGTCGAGCCCAGCCATATACCCAGGGGCACCTTCGTTCCATCTATTGTGATACCTAGAGTTACGACGACGGTCTGTCCGGCCACCTCAAGGCCATCCAGCATCAGTGCCGCAAGCTCGAACTCCTCTAGCCGCCGAGACAGGTATTCCTCGAGCTTCTTAGTCGTCTGGCTCACGAGGTGACGGCTGGCGGCACTCTTACTCGTGCCACGAGACTTCAACTTGGCCGCGGGTTTGTTCAGACTCGATTCGTAATTTCGGGTCGATACCCCCACCAAGATCTGATTCAACACTCGCTCTGGAAGCGGGTCTTCTTCGCGGAAGGCTTCGAAGTGTGGAAGCGACGCCTCCTCGCCCGACTTCGAGCGAACTCGAGGTCGCGACACTTGGATGCGACGACCACCGAAGCTCAGCTCTCCGTTCGTGCTCCCCCAGTGGTTATGAGTTCGCTCCTTCTCGTGCTTGCCCTTGAGCCCCGCGATCTCCTCGGCGTCCTCTCTGAGCAGTAGGTGCAGAGCTGTCAGTCCTTGCTCGTACACCCATTCCGTCAGTTCCGCCTTCGTGGCCGCGATCCCAGCTATCATCGGTAGCAGTATCTGACCGACTTGGCCAACTACCTTGCCCGTAGGCGAGTGCGTTTGCTTTCTTACTGGCTTCTTTGATTTCCTAGGCATTGGTGGCTCCTTGTCCCCCTCTGGAGACGGTTGTTTGGCAGACCTATTCTTAGGCCGGCCAAGGAGCCGCCGCTACCCCAAATTCAACATCCGGCGGGACATCCCCGTAGAGCGCTATTTTCACCACAATGACTTTGGCTTTCTTCCTTAAAACCCTCTCCCCTTTTGGGAGAGGGTAGGGTGAGGGGTTAGTGGCTCTTAACGCTGGTGAGCGTCTGGGTCCCTATGAAATCCAGGCACCTCTAGGTGCAGGTGGTATGGGTGAGGTTTACAAAGCCAAAGACACACGCCTCGATCGCACCGTCGCCATCAAAGTCCTTCCGTCTCACGTAGCGAGCCATCCCGAAGTCCGTCAAAGATTCGAGCGTGAAGCCCGTGCTGTCTCCAGCTTGAACCATCCACACATATGCACGCTTTACGACATCGGTAGCGAGAATGGCATCGACTTCATGGTCATGGAGCATATCGAGGGAGACACCCTTGCCGATCTATTGAAGAAAGGTGCTCTACCTCTCGACGAAGCCCTGCGATACGGTACCGAGATCGCCGACGCTCTCGACAAAGCCCATCGCCAAGGTGTCGTGCATCGGGACTTGAAGCCCGGCAACATCATGCTTGCGAAATCCGGCGCGAAGCTGCTGGACTTCGGGCTGGCGAAAATGACGGCAGCGGAAACGAATGCCGGTGGACTATCGGCACTGCCGACCGAGGCGAAGCCGCTCACACAAGAAGGCTCGATCCTGGGAACCTTCCAGTACATGGCCCCGGACCAGCTCGAAGGTAAGGAAGCGGATGCACGAACCGACATCCTCACCTTCGGTGCCGTGGTCTACGAGATGGTCACGGGGAAGAAAGCATTTGAAGGAACGAGTCAGGCCAGTTTGATCGTGGCCATCATGGAGAGAGATCCTCCGGCCATATCGGAGCTTCAGCCGATGACGCCTCCCGCCTTGGACCGGGTGATCAAGAAGTGTTTGTCCAAGGACCCCGATAGCAGGTGGCAGAGCGCAAGCGACCTCCACGATGAGTTGAAGTGGATTGCCGAGGGTGGTCTCACGACAGATACGGTTATTCCTGCTCCTAAGCTTGGGCAGCGAACGATACCTTTTGTCGTGGTTGCGGTTTTGGCAGCCGTCGTTGCCGGCCTCGCGGTCTGGAATCTCAAGTCCTCAAAAAAGGCATGGCCCGCTGCACGCTTCACCCTGGCTTTACCGCCGGGCGAGCGATTGGCGGGTTTGGGAAACTTGTCGCCCGTGGCCGTTTCCCCGAGCTCTTGTCAATAGGTGTGTAAAAAAGTTCAGGCAGCAGCAACCTTCGACGACTCCGTTACCCTGTCTCCATCTTCAAATCGAACGCCCAGGTGAACCTCTCGCATCAGCTCCGGTGCGTTGAGCCGGCGAAAATTCTTCTCCGCAACCAGAAGCAGTTTGAAGATTGTCGCAGTGGCGGACTCGACTTTCTTGAACCTTTTGGCCGCATCCGTTCTCAATCTCAGTGCAGCGAACGGTGACTCCACGACGTTGCTCGTGCGAAGGTGTTGCCAGTGAGGCTTGGGAAAGGAATAGAAGCTGACCATCCGCTCCCAGTCCTCGTCGAGCACGTGCGCGGCCCCCGGAAGACCCTTGCGCAAGCACCAATCCTGGAACTTGGCCTTCTTCGTCTCGCACTCCTGCAGGCTGGTGGCGTAGGGGATCGCCGTCAACAGCGGCTTTGGCCTGCGCCTGGTCCCTTTTCGGAATCCGGTCCAGTACGTTGAGGATTCGGTGGTTCCAGCACCGCTGCTCCTCAGCTTCTGGAAATACGTTTCGGGTCGCGGCCCAGATGCCGAGATGACCGTCACCGATCACCAAACGGGGACATCTCAGACCGCGCTTCTTCAGTCTCCGTAGCAGCGACGACCATGACGCTTCGGATTCTCGATGCCCGGCCTCCAGCGTCAGGACGATTTTCGTCCCGTCGGACAGGCCACCAACCGCAACTAGCACCGCCGCCTTGTCCTTCTCAAGGCCGGCCTTCACGTACACGCCATCTACCCACAGGGACACGAGCTCGAGTTCGTCCAGTGGGCGAGCTAGCCACTGCTCGTACTCTCCCTGCCATTTCTGTTTCAGCCGCGACACCGTGCTGGGAGAAAGTGGAGCGTCCTCCCCTAGAAGCCCGCGGAGCGCCAAATCGAAATCTCCGTGAGCTAATCCATGCAGGTACAGCTCCGGAATCAACTCGCTCACCGTTTCGCTCCGACGCTTGAACAGCGGAAGCACTCGACTTTCGAACCTCTCCTCCACGTCCCGTACTCTCGGCCGGCGAACCGTCACTGTGCCCACGCTCATCGTCAGCTTCCGAGGCTTACCGTATCCATTTCGATAGCCCGCCGTTGTGTCCACGGGCTTCCGTCTCTCCGATTTCTCACGCCCGAGAAGCTCCGTGACTTCGGCTACCATCAGCTCCTGCACCCAATCCTGGATCTCGAGCCTCGCCCACTTCTCCAGCGACTCCCAAGCCACCCTTGACGAGCTCCGTCGTCTTGTGGTCTTTTCCTTCATGGCGGTGTCTCCTTCCGTTGGCCCCTTCACGCCGTGTTTCGTGACGCGGAAGGTTACTCCGCCTTTACTTTATTTCCACACCTTCTGAGGGTAGCTCGTTTCCCCAGAGGGAAACGCTTTCGTCTACGTTGCCGAGCGAGACGGCGTTCAGCAAATCTTCCTGCGTCGCCTCGACAGTTTGGAATCCGAGCCCATTGCTGGCACCGAAGATGGTGAGGGTCCATTCTTCTCGCCGGATGGTTCCCGGATAGGTTTTTTTGCCGCGGGACAACTCAAGAAAGTGCCCATCACCGGCGGTAGAGCCACCGTGCTAGCCCCCGCTCCGGTCAGTCGCGGAGGAAGCTGGGGGCACGACGGATGGATTGTCTTCTTCCACCAGTGGTCTCGAGGTCTAGAGCGCGTGCCCGCTTCTGGCGGCGAGCCTGATCGACTAACCAAACTCAACAGCGACGAGGGAGAGCTTAGTCATCGTTTTCCTCAGCATTTGCCCGGCGGCAAGGCCATCCTCTTCACGGTCAGGACCGGTGGCAGTTGGAGTGATGCGCTGATCGTGGCTCAACGGCTCGACACCAGCGAGCGAAAAGTCCTCATCGAAGGGGGGAGTGATGCGCGCTACGTGCCAACAGGGCATTTGGTTTACGTCCAGCTAGGAGCCTTGATGGCGGCGCCCTTTCCTTTCTTCTCACCTGACGGCGACTGGGTCGGGTTTTTCACTGCGCGAGAGCTGAAGAAGGTGTCACGCCTGGGCGGAGCTTCGGTAACCATATGCGACGTGGCGCCAGTGACACGGGGCGCGAGCTGGGGACCCGATGACACCATCTTTTTCGTCCCAGGTACAGGAAGCGGCATCTGGAAGGTCTCGGCAGGCGGTGGTACACCGGAGGTGGTGACTCGCCTGGCACCTGGGGAATTCAGCCATCGGTGGCCGCAGGTTCTGCCGGACGGAAAGGCAGTGCTCTTCGCAACGCAGACGGCCGGCAGCTCGAGCTTCGAGGAGGCACAGATCACCGTTCACTCGCTCGTGACGGGCGAGCGGAAGGTCCTGGTTGAGGGTGGCACTCATCCTCGATTCGTGCAATCGGGCCACCTCGTCTGGGCCTATTCCGGCCAACTCTTCGCAGCTCCTTTCGACCCCTCGAGGCTCGAGACGACCGGGCCCCCGTTCCACTCGTCGACAGAGTCATGTCGCACCCAGAAGGTGCCGCGCAGTTCTCGATCTCCGCCAACGGATCGCTCGTCGTGGTGCCGGGCGGGGTGCAGCAGAGAAGCAGCACACTCGCGTGGGTGAATCGTCAGGGGGAAGAGGAGGAGCTGCCACTCGAACCGAACTCCTATGGATCTCCAACCCTATCGCCCGGCGGCCGCAGGTTAGCCGTGACCATCGGATTTGGTCAGGACAAGAACATCCACATCTACGACCTGCAGAGCGGTACCCTGGGCCAACTCACTTTTCGTAGAGCCATTAACCCTGTCTGGACACCCGACGGTAAGCGGGTGACATTCAGTTCGCTGGTGCCCCGAGCACCGGACAGCGCGGAGGGCGCCGTCTACGATTATGACATCAACCTGTTCTCCCAGCCTGCTGACGGCAGCGGCACGGCGGTGCGGCTGTTGTCCAGGCCAGGAGTGCAGTTCCCGACGTCTTACTCACCTAACGGCCGTCTGCTGGCCTTCGCGGACGGAGACTTCACCGCCAGACGCTTGGACGGCTGGATGCTGACGGTGGGCGCAGACATGGGAGCTCGCCCGTTTCTTGGTGACGCCCCCGACGAGATTCAGCTGATGTTCTCGCCAGATGGAAATTGGATCGTCTACGTTTCGAACGAGTCCGGTGTGGACCAAGTCTACGTCCGCCCCTACCCCGGACCGGGGTCGAAAAGGCAGATTTCGACGCGGGGGGGCACGGAGCCACGGTGGGCCGCTAACATGTCCGAGCTTTTTTATCGCGAGGCCGACCGGATGATGGCCGTCGAGGTCCTTGCGACCGCGCAATCCTTCGAAACGGGCAGGCCAACCGCGTTGTTTGAGGGGCTCTACGAGATGGGCGACGTTCGACCCGGTTACCCATACTACGACGTGACGCCCGACGGCCAGCGGTTCTTGATGATCAAGAAAGACAGACAGGCCTCGCCGCCGGAGCGACTTCACGTCGTTCTCAACTGGTTCGAAGAGCTGAAACGGCTCGCCCCCAACAACTAGTTCAAGCCGAGCCACGCACGGGCGCGGGTAATGAGCGACCTCCAGAAAATCCTGCGAGGTTCAGTTTGTACGGTGAAAAAAGTTGGTGGCGGGGGCAGGATGTGCTTGCCAGGCCGAAGCCGCTGATCCCTTGCCGCTGGCGAAGGCTGGCGACCTTCGGGTTATGAGTCCAATGGCCGGGGTAGGCAGGCTTAGGCCGGCGCGAGTCCGTCGAAGCGCTACTTGATGATGCGGATTCCCGGATCCGGCGGATACGGGAACTCGATGCCACGCGGAGTGACGACGGCACCATCGTGAAAGGCGATGTACATGTGTTTTCCCTTGCCCCATTCCGGTACCGGCATGTGGACCATGTATTCAAGAGTGAAGCTGTGGAACAGCGGGATCCTCATGTTCCGCTGCCAGTCTCCACCGAGCGGGGAAATCCTGGGAGCGTCCATATCCCGTCTTCCCTGGGCGTGCAGATCGAGGTGAACCTGGGTCTTGATAGGCTCTAGGCTCGGGTCGTATCGATCTCTGTCAATGTAGAGGTAACCCGCCTCTTCCAACTTCGTGATAAGCGCCTCCAACGTTTCTCCTGCGGTAGGACCGATCTTGATGTTGGTGCGGAGGATCTCGCGGACGTTCATCGCGTGTTTCCAGATCTCCTTCACTCTTGGGGGTAGATCGGTCTCTCCTTCGCGGAGCACGTAGCCATTTCCGCCTAGGTCCGCCACGAAGAATCCCTCACCGGAGCCGTTCAGAATCGTCACCAGGTCACCTGGCTGGAGCACGTAGTCGTTACCGTTGTTCTCGTTTCCGTCCGGGTCTCTGACAAAGACGTTGCCGTCGATTTCCGCCAATGTGGTAACTCCGACTTCGATCTTGGCGTATTCTTCGTTGATGATCTGCGTGGTGAGCAATCCGAAATAGCCATCGAGCACGATTTCGCCGAGCACGATTCCCGCCAAGAAATCGCCGATCACATGCTCCGAAGAGACGAGTCTCGCCGCGTACTTATCTCCTAGGGCCTCGACCAGGGTCAGGTAGTCGGTATGCGAAATACCGTCGGCCAACGCGTTCTCCAAGGAGAAGTTGACGGCGATTCGCTGGGGGTCCCGTTCCGCCACGAACGCTCCAATGACGTGCTGCCAGAATGGTTCCCCTTCGATCCGCTCCTCGCCTGCGAAAACGTCGTAGGCCTCATCTTCCCAAAGGGCCTCATCGGTTGCACCCAGTACCGCCCTTTCGATCCTTTCCCCGCCGCGATCGGTAAAAATGAAGACGCCCGACTCGCCGCCCAGGTCCCGAGCAATGGGGTCTGGATTGCGGTCTCGCACCACGTGCACCCACATATCGACGTGGTTGTCCCGCATGGCTCGAGGCAAGACGTGGTCGAATTTGTCCCTGCGAATCTGCCGCATCATGGTTTCTAGAGTCTCGTGGGTGAGGGTTTGTCCGTTTGCGCCCTGGACTAGAAAAACGATGGACAAGATAGGGAGCCAAAACCGCAGTTTATTCATGGAGCGAGTACCTCACTTGATGATGCGAATCCCTGGGTCGGGTGGATACAGAAACTCGATGCCGTCTTCGGTGACAACGGCCCCGTCGTGGAAGGCGATATATAGGTGTTTACCTTTACCCCATTTGGGCACTGGCATATGGATCATATATTCGAACGTAAAGGTGTGTAGGAGGGGGATCTTCATGTCCCGCTCCCAATCCGGGCCCAAAGGGGAGATCCGCGGAGCAATCAGCCCACTTCGCCCGACCGCATGTAGGTCGAGATGGACTTGGGTTTTGCTCGGATCGGCCGTCTTGTCATACTGATCCACCGGATTGTAGTAGTATCCGGCTTCTTCAATCTTTCGAATGAGAATCTCGAGTGTTTCGCCAGCGGTGCGTCCCGCCTTGATGTTGGCTTTCAAGATCTCACGCGTTCTCATCGCGTGCGACCAAACCTCTTTTATCTCCGGAGGGGGCTCGGTCTCTCCCTCGCGAAGCACGTAGGCGTTGCCGCCGAGGTCCGCCAAGAAAATCCTATTTCTGGCTCCATGGAGTATGGTGAAAAGGTCGCCTCCCCGGAGCACATGGGGGTCGGGGTCGCTCTTGTGGTGCTCGTCTCCGTCCGGAACCCTCAGAAAAACATTGCCCTCTAGGTCCGCGAGAGTGGTGACGCCCGGCACGACTTTGCCAAACTCTCGGTCCAGGTTGTCTGCGGCTATCAGTCCGAACTGGTGAGCGAGCTCTATTTCCTTCATGACCCTTCTCGCCAAGTAGTCGATTATCAGATACTCAGACGAGACGATGCGGTCGGCATACTTGCCGCCAATCGCCTTGACCAGCAGGACGTGGTCGGTGTGCGACAAGCCATCGGTAAGCGGCGCCCTTTCCGAGCTAACGGCCGTCCCCAGCTTTTCCGAGTAGTTCACGCCGATGCGTTTGGGATCGCGTTCGGCAACGAACTCGCGGGGCCCCGAGAATCTGAAATCCAAATCTGTTTCCGGACCTCCCGGTTGTTCGACGGCGACTCCGTCGATGAATGCGTTCGCCCCAGCGCTTTCGGCGTCCGGATCATCTCCGGCGACGATGTCGTAGACGCTGGGGTCTTGAACTTCACCGTTGAAAGCAGCCCGCTCGATGCGGTCGCCACCGCGATCGGTAAAAACGAACACACCGGAGTCACTGCCTAACTCGAACGCTAGCGGATCGGGCGTCCATGGCCGCATGACGTGAATCCACATGTCGATACCATGCTCACGCATGAGCTCGGGCAGGTAGAGATCGAACTTCTCCTGCCGGATCTGATTCTGCAGCTCAACGGAGTCACCCGGCATCACCGTCCCGGGATTCACCGTCTCCTGATTCTGAGCGAGTAGCCCCTCGACGGGGAAAAGAAGGCAAAACAATGGGATAACGAATCGTAAGTAACTCATGATTTAGAGCTCAAGTACGGCCAGCGGCTGCTTCCTCAGTCGTCAGTACCTTGTCGGTGAACTGGAGTCGTTCTATGTTGCGCAACGCGTTCTCGCCGTCACGCTCCGCGCTCTCATCCTTGACGGTGACGACGTCCCCTTGGTTGGTGACGGTGTAGTCCGCCGAAGGTCCCGAAAAGACGGCGGTGTCCGTGCCCTCGCCGCCGTCCAGCGTGTCGTTTCCTGGACCGGGAGTAAACCTGTTGTCGCCGGTATTACCGGTCAGGGTGTTGTCGAAGCCGTTCCCGATCAGATTCGAATTCTTCCCGCCGGTCAGGGAGACGTGAACGAGAAACTGAGATTTATTCGTGTAAGTGTTTTCTTCGTCATAGACCAGTGAGAACGTGCCCTCGAATCCGCTATCGACATCCGCGGTGTATAGCCACCGGTCTCCGAAGAAGCCTTCGATGATGTCGTACATGGCCGGATCGACCTCTTTCAATGTCTTCCTGGAGATGGGTACGTATTCCTCTTCTCGGATCCCTGTTCCGGTTGGGTCGTGACGCCACATGTCGAAGTATGCTTCTAAGCCGCAAATGAAGTACTCGTGGGTCTCGTCGTCGTCATGCTTGTAGATGTCCTTTTCCCGGGCGTTGGCGAAGGCCTCGTCGAGGGCCGCGGTCAACACCGGGTCCGCTGGATCGATGCCGTGGGCTTGAACGAAGTGCAAGATCTCCTCATAGGAAGCGTTTCTGGGGGGATCCTCGTTGTCCATATACTCCGGTGTGCCCTCCAGGATCGTTTCGTACCCACGCAGGTCTTGAGTGTGGACACCGGACCGGAAGAACGGCCGCGCCGCAGCACTACGCATGGTTTCCGTGCTGTAAAACAGGGCGAGCACAGCATTCCGATCTGCCATGGCATTGGCGATGGAGGACTTGTCGCTTCCGAAGCGGGAGCCAGGCAGGTCGGTTAGATGTTGTGCCAGGACCCTTCGGGAATGGACCGCTTGCTCATCGGTGTAGCCTTCCTCGATGACGATATGAATCGGCTTACCGTTGGGCGCGACGACCTTGGTGTAGCGATCGAAAACCTTGAAAACATCGTCCACATCGTCCGGCAGAGGGACGATCCCGTTTTCGGAACCCGAGATGTCGATGTCCGGTAGCGCCGGCGCCTGGCGAGTAGAGGCCCGTTCGTCGCAAGACGCAAGGGAAAGTGAAGCAAGAACCCAAAAGAGTGCGGACGACTTTGACATTTTTCGACTCCTCCAGTCTAGCGAGACTATTTATCACAGGAGAAGCCATTTTTTTAGATTTTGTATGCAATCTACCGAAAAAGGCTACAACGCATCTGTGTTCAAGTATTTAGGAGTTGGATAGTTCTAGTTTTCAAATTTTGATGTATATTGTACATCGCGCGAGGTGAGGCTACTGGTGTCGCCCATGGAAAACGCTGAGAAAGTTCTAATAGATGGTGAGTGGCAGCCTGCGGACGCGGCCGGGACTTTTCAAGCGATCGACCCGTCGACGGGCGAAAAGATCGGTCCCCTCTATCCGGTAAGCAGCCGTAAAGACGTCGATGCGGTGCTGGCTGCCGGGAGCTCGGCGGCGGAAGCACTGCTAGATGTCGACCCCAAGAAGATCGGGGAGTTTCTGGATCGTTATGCCGATCGCATCGACGAGCGGGCGAAGGAGATCGCCGAGACCGCCCACCTCGAAACGGCGCTTCCTTTCTCGCCACGGCTGGCCGACGTCGAGCTGCCTCGCACCAGCAATCAGCTCCGACAGGCCGCCACGGCGGCGCGCGAGCGAAGCTGGACCGAGCCCACCATCGACACCAAGACCAACATCCGTTCGATGTTCGGCCCGCTCGGAGGACCGGTGGCCGTCTTCGGTCCCAACAATTTCCCGCTGGCATTCAACGGGGTCGCCGGGGGAGATTTTGCCGCGGCCATCGCGGCCGGAAACCCGGTCATCGCCAAGGCGCACTCGAGCCACCCACGGACCAGTCAGCTTCTGGCGGAAGAGGCGTTCGCCGCGGTTCAGGAGGTCGGGCTGCCTGGCGCTACCGTGCAAACGATTTACCGTACCGATCACAAAGATGGCGCGTACCTCGTTTCTCATCCGCTGATCGGTGCGACCGGATACACCGGCTCGCGCAGAGCGGCATTGACCTTGAAGGCCGCCGCCGACCAAGCCGGAAAGCCCATCTACCTCGAGATGAGTAGCATCAATCCGGTCTTCATTTTGCCGGGTGCCTTGAAAGAGCGCGGTGGGAAAATCGCCGAGGAGTTTCAAACCTCCGCGCTCATGGGCACGGGGCAATTTTGCACGAACCCCGGCATCGTCGTGCTCCAAGAGGGCGAAGAAGCGGAGCAGTTCATCGAAGAGATGCGAGGGCGCTTCGAGAAAGTGAATCCGACACCGCTTCTCGGGCTCGGAGGCTTGAAGAGCATCGGAGAATCGGTGGCAGCGCTCCAGTCCGCGGGTGCGACGCTCTTAACGGGAGGCTCGAAGACCAAGGCAAGCGGCTGCCGTTTCCAGAACACGCTTCTTCGCACGACGGGCGAAGCCTTCATGCGGGATCCAGAGAAGCTGCAAACCGAAGCCTTCGGCAACTCCAACCTGTTCGTGGTCGCGAAGGATGCCGACGAGGTGGAGAAAGTCGCCGGCAGTTTCGAGGGGAACTTGACGGGATCCGTCTACACCGACACCCAGGGCGAGGACGAGAGGCTCTACGGTCGTGTGGAGCGGCGTCTACGGAGGCGGGTCGGCCGACTGCTCAACGACAAGATGCCTACTGGAGTAGCAGTGACCCCGGCCATGAACCATGGAGGCCCGTACCCGGCGACCGGCCATCCGGGCTTCACCGCGGTCGGAATCCCTGCCTCGGTCCGTCGTTTCGCGATGCTCGAGTGCTATGACAATGTGCGGGAGCCGCGACTTCCCGAGGAGCTGCGCGATCGCAATCCGGGCGACACCTGGCGTTTGATAGATGGCGCGTGGACGCAGGACGACGTGAGTTTAGAGGAGACCGATGCCTAGTAAGTCAGATAAATCAGGCGAGTTTCGCGGCAACCGAAATCTCAAACGCCTCAAGCGGATCTCCCAGAAGAAACAGGAAGAGGAGATCAAACGAACGCTGGAGCTGGGTCTCGAAGCGGCGAAGTCCATCAACGATCGAACCATCTCATTGTTCAGCCGCGGCCATCAACCCGCGTTTGCCGGCATCAATACTTTCATGAAGACGCCATATTGCGAGGATGTTCGGAAAGTCGGTGACTACGAGGCCGCGTTCGTCGGTATCCCGTTCGACACCGGAACAACCTACCGGCCGGGGACGCGCTTCGGACCGCAGGGCGTGCGTCGCATATCGGCGGTCTACGACGGCTATTCCGTCGATGGCGCGGTCGATCTGTTCGAAGAGCTCGACATTTGTGACGCCGGCGATGTGTTCGTGATTCCCGGTAACATCGAAAAGACATTCGACCAGGTCTCGATGGCGGTATCCCATGTGTTTACCTCGGGTGCGTTTCCGATACTCTGCGGCGGCGATCACAGCCTCGGTTACCCCAACGTACGCGGCATCGCACCGCATATCGACGGAAACGTGGGGATCATCCATATCGACCGTCACATCGACATGCAGGAAATGGACATGGATGAGCGCATGCACACCACGCCCTGGTTTTGGACCACCAACGCACACGAGAGTGCGGACCTGCCTAGTTCGCACCGCGATCACAGCCATATGCACGATGTGGGGTTGTCCAACTGTCCACCGAAGAACCTGGTGCAGATGGGAATCGGTGGATGGTACGGGTCGCGACCGGGCTCGGAGGTGGCGCGCGAGCGTGGATCGAGCGTGCTCACCATGACCGACTTGGAAGAGCTAGGACCGAAGGGGGCCGCGGCGCGCGCCCTCGAACTAGCGTGGAAGGACGCGAAGGCTGTCTATCTCTCCTTCGATATCGATTCTATCGATCCCGGCTTCGCGCCGGGTACCGGAACACCCGAACCGGGCGGGCTGACTCCACGCGAGGCGCTAGAGATCGTTCGCCTAATCGCGGCCGAGGGACTTTGTGGAATGGAGGTCGTCGAGGTCTCGCCGCCCTATGACGTTAACGACAACACGTCGCAGCTCGCCTGCCGAGTGATCCTCGATGCCTTGGGCACGATGGTGGTCGAGGGGAAATTGGGGCATCGGCAAGACGTGATGAGCGACGAATAAGGAGAAGGGCAGTGACCCCCAAAAAAGTTCCCGCCAACGCGATGTTCCTTACGCTCGTTTTCGCCGCCGCCGTCCTCAATGGGGGGTTGGGTTTCGCACAGAAACCCGTAGTCACCGACGAGTTCGATCGCTTCTTGGTCACTAAGGCAACCGACATCGGAGACGTCGTCGGCAAGATCGAGCTGGTGTTTCCGAATCCCAAGAAGATCACGTGGAGCCTGGCGCCACCGGTACCCGGAGGCGACCGCCGAAACTACCTGCGCGAAGGACAGCTCGATGCAACGGAAATCGTCGAGATCGATCCCGACACCGCCGAGCTTACGCTGAAAGCGCACCCTGCCGCCTACCCGGCTCACTACTACGCCGAAGTCCGCGCTACGAACGAAGACGGGTTCATGGAGCAAGTGCTCATCATCATCGCCTTCGCAGAGCGACCGAGAAAGGAGAATGCGCTCGACATCTTCACCCAGCGAATCGAGACGTCCGCGGTCACGTTCTGGGCAACCGAATCCGTGGATCCCGAAAAGATCGAGTACGCGGCCAAAGTTGCCGAGGCCTTGCTATTGAAGGACAGGAACGGCTCCGGGAAAATCACCGAGTACGTCAAGCAGAGAAGGGCCATCATGACTCTCTTCAAGTCTTTTGAAGAGCGCAACACCGCAATCAGCTTTTACATGCACCGCCGGAGCCTGGGCCTAAGGACTCAAGACCTCGAGGACGAGGAGATCATTCCCGACTACCTGCGACTGGGCGGCCCGGAAGGTGTTCGGCGTGATGCCTCGGTGGAGGAGATCACGCACCTGATCCATCGTGGTGGCATCATGAAAACCTATCCGGAGGTCCAGGAGCGGTTGGAGAAGGCGACCCAGGCCGCCATCGACAGGGGATTCTACCGTCCACACGACGGACTACCTGCCGATTCGTTCAGCGATGAGTATCTGGCCTGGGGCCTCGACATCTTCTACGGCGCTCACCAGCGGCATTCTTACAACGGTGTCGCGCTGACGCCCGAGAACCTCGCGAAACTGGATCCAGAGTTATACGAAATCCTCTCGTTCCTGTTCCCAACCCGGGAGGAGTTCTTCAACGAGATGGGGTGGAAAGAATGACAAAAAATCGACTGACCGCATTTGCTTCAGTCTTGTTGCTCGCCGCCACCGGCGTTTCGGCAGTACAGCTCACCGACGGCCAAAACGCGCAGAACGTGATTCCCATGCGGGAGCGCGTCCAGATCATGCAGGGCTTCTGGGATTGGAAGAAGGAGAACGTCCTGCCGATGATTCTCCGCGAGCAGGGTGTCGACATGTGGATCGTTCGCAACGACGAGCAACCAGAGTACCGGCAGACTTCCTACAAGGAAGGGCCCTTTTATACGTCACTGCTGCCGGCCAACCACGAAGGCATGGTTCTGCCGAGCCAGTACGAGGAAGGTCCCGCAATTCCGGAGTTTCTGCTCTTTTACGATACCGGCGACGAGATCGAATATATACAGCCGCGCGACTACCAGCACATCGCCGAGCTCGTGCGGGCGCGTGATCCAAAGAAGATCGCCATCAGCCGAACCAACAGCGACGCGATGCAGCAAGCACTTGGCGAGTACGAGTCCCGTACAGTTGGTTCCTGGACTCTGGGCGTCCGATGGTTAGAGACCACGGGGCCCGTGCAGATCAGCGTCTACCGCTATGTGCAGGGAGTCGCCAACGACATCATCGCCGAGGGTTTTTCCAACCGGACCATCGTTCCGGACGTCACGACGGTCGAGGACCTCAACTGGTGGTTCCGACAGAAGATGTTGGATCTCGACATCGAGAAGGAGAATCACCCGACCGTCGGAATTCAGAGGAAGCCGGCCAACATCGACAAGTACGCCAATGAGGACTCGCCGGATTTCTTCCGCTACGGCCGCTCCGACAATGGCATGAACCCGACCATCCGACGGGGCGACATCATCAGCCTCGACTCCGACATCATGCTCCTCGGCCTGGTGACCGACTCGCACCAGCACGCGTACGTGCTGGAACATGGGGAGACCGACGTCCCCGAGCCGCTCAAGGAAGCATTGCGCAAGATAAACAGAATGCAGGACCGGTTCGCCGAACAGTTTCAATACGGGCGCACCGGGATCGACATCGAAGAAGCGGCCGACCAGATTCCCTTGGAAGATGGCGTTATTCGATCTGGCCTGGGCTTTCATCCACCGCCCATGTACCTGCGCCGCTTCACGGTTAATGGCCTGATGTTTTCCCGTGGCACTTGGGTCGCCGGGCTGACTTCGGGCCGCGGCTACAAGCGGCACAAGGTCGTGAGCAACGAGCACACGCTGCAGTACAACACGCTCTATGCGTTCGAGCCGCACACCCGCGTGGCCGTACCGGGCTGGGGTGAGAACGGTGTGGAGATCGGCATCGGACAGATCGCGGTGTTCACCGAGGAGGGTTTGAAATACTTGGACCGCGCGCAGCCAGGTGATCAATGGCACATCATTCGTTGAAGGGAATCGTGCCCCGGGTGCACGGGCCAAAGGCGGTGCGGCTGCTCTCCCTCGCACACTGAGCAGTCAGCGCGCCCCTCAAACGGATTCTCCCTGCCTTTCCATAGCATGAAGCGCAGCCTACTGTGGATCCTGGTCGTCCTGTGCGGGCGCTCTCCGGCCCTTGCCCAGGAAACGGCGTTGGGTAGCGCGCGGCAACACGAGCTCGCGCTCAGGGTCTTCCTGGACTGCGATCGAGGTTGCGATTTCGACTACCTGCGCCGGGAAGTGGACTTCGTCAACTACGTGCGAGATCGACGTGACGCCCAAGTCCACGTGCTGGTGACGCTCCGGCGGACGGGAAGTCGGGGACGCGAGTTTACGCTCGACTTTATCGGCGTCGAAGAGTTCGAGGGCGACGACCACGTCCTCCTCTTCGCCTCGTCAGGCACCGATACCGACGACGAGCGGCGGCAGGGCTTTGCCAAGATTTTCGCCCTGGGTCTGATGCGGTACGTCGCACAGACACCCCTCGCGGAGCTTATCGAGCTGGAGTTCACGCCGCCTGCTGACGGTGAGCAGCCCATGGCGGGACCCGGAGACGACCGCTGGAATTTTTGGGTCTTCCGCCTGGGAACGAACGCCCGTCTCAGCGGCGAGTCGCGCCAGGATTTCACATCGGTCGAAGGCTCGGTGACAGCCAACCGGGTTACCGACGCGTGGAAGATCGCCATCGGGCTCGACGGAGAATTCGAAGAGGACAACTTTGAGTTCGACGACGGCGAGACCTTCAACAATAGGACCCGTGAGATCGGCCTTGGCGGCCAGGTGGTAAAGAGTCTAGGCGAGCGCTGGGGTTTGGGGGCCGGTTTCGCGCTGGCGGCGTCGACCTTTTCCAACCTCGATCCATCCACCCGCTACTCAGGTGCGATCCAATACGACATCTTTCCGTTTTCAGAGTCCTCCCAGCGGCTGATGACCTTTACTTATTTTGCCGGTGTGAACTTTCTCAACTACGAGGAAGAGACGATCTTCGAAAAGACCGAAGAGACCCTCGCCGACCAAGGAGTGATGGCCTCGCTAGATCTGAACCAACCCTGGGGGCAGGCCGGTTTTGATGTCGAGGCATCTCACTTCCTCAACGATGCGAGTAAGTATCGCGTCACTTTCCGCGGCAATATCGAATGGCGGATCGTAAGGGGTCTCTCGCTGGACATTTTTGGCGATCTTGCCTTGGTGCGAGACCAGATCTTCTTGCCCAAGGGGGGAACGACCGACGAAGAGATCCTGTTGCAGAGGCGCGCCTTGGAGACCGACTTCCGCTACTTTCTTGGCTTGGGCGTTAGTTATACGTTCGGCTCGATCTTCAACAATATCGTAAATCCACGGTTCACCGGCTCGAGCGGCGGTTTCAGCCGGATCGTCCGCGATCGCCGTCGCTTCGACTAGGACTTCGAATGGGCGTTTTTCCGATACCGCAAAGCGTCCCGAGTCTGTGGATCGCGGCTATTTAGGATAGGATCGTTGGGAATGTTGAACTCTTGGTTTCTGCCGGGCCGGCCGAGGTAAGGAAATCATGTCCGACAGCTACAAGCGCAGGCCACTGACAGAAAATGTCCGTGCATTCGATGAATGGATTCGGACCCGATTCGTCGAGCTCAATACCGAGCTCGAAGAGCTGTATTTTGCGCAGTCGAACCGCGCATCGGTGGACGGAATTGGCAATGCCCTCAAGGAAGAGCTGGTTGCCGAGGGCCGAAATTTCATCGTCCGGTTGCTAAACGAGGGCAACACCGACGAAGGCTTCGAGCGGGGTTTCGATCTCCTCGGCAACGTGGGTATCTACATGGGTGGCTGTCGTCGTCATGAGATCACCGAACCGTCTCGCGAGAGATCCTCGCCGCTCATCGAGGCCTCGGCGCTCGCACTTCAGCTGGGTGCATCGCTCGGGGTTGCGCCGAGGTTCGCTACCAGCCATCTGGTCACGCATAATCGGGCCATTGATGGCGTTTACAAGAGCTTCACTAGTTTGGAGTCGGAGTATCTGTTTCTCGAATACAACGGAAGAGGTGTTTTAGCTTACAAACGTGCGGCGGATGCGTTGGTGCGGATCCCGCCCATGGGCATCTCGCACCCCCTCGCGCATGAACTGCTACTTACCGCGGAGCAGGCGCTTCACGATGTCGCGCGCTCCAATGAAGAGCTGCATCAGAATCTCGACACCGATCGGTTCTTCTATTGCGTACGACCGTACTACAAACCGTACCGCGTGGGTCTCCACGAATACCGTGGCGCCAATGCCGGAGATTTCGCGGGCATCAATGAAATCGATTTGTTGCTCGGCCTGTGCCAAGCAGACCATTCCTCCTATTCCCAGCTGCTGGTTGATAAATTTTTGTACATTATGCCGGAAGACCAGAAACGGCTTCGAGATGCCATGCGGCAGCAAAGTTTGTTGGACAGCCTGCTGGAGCAGGCGGACGTGTCGGGCGCGAGCACGTGGTTCAGGAAAAACGCCGCCGTTTTCCTCAGAGTCTGCGATGCGCACGGTGCGGCTGCGGCACAACACCATGACCAGCTCGTGAAGAAATTCATCGAACAACCGGCGAAGACGCTTCCCGAGCAGAATCTCGAGGGCATTACCGCCAGCGGTCCGCCGCTGCCAGTCGTGGTGAGCGCGCTGGAGAAACTTCGTGATCTTCGCCAGGCGGCCGATCGTAGCGACATCCCGAGTTGCCACAAAGACCTCCAGAAAATCAGGGCAATCGTGGACGCCGGTTGATTAGGGACATCGTGATCAAGAAGGTAGTACTACGGATATTACTGGTAATCGCACTAGTGGTCGTGGGCCTTGTTCTGAAGATAGCCCTAAGCAACCCGGTGCTTCCTGATATTGATACTTCGCAGTCGGAGAATAGATTGTGCCCATACCGGAACACGTTGATGAAGTGTTCAAGTACTTCGACCGGTACACGAAGGTCATGGCACCCAATGGCAAACCAACCCACATGGTTGCGGAAACATGGGATCCGTCCCGCTTCCCGTGGAAATAAGAATGGCGTAACCTCCGGTTAAGCAAAACGAAACCGCGCCTGGAAAGGCGAGGAGGAGGATTACGCCATGAAGAAGCCTACCACCATATCGAAGGAGTCTGTAAGCGAGTACCGGGAGTTCGTCCAACTTCGGCTGCGTAAGCGGGTACTGGAGGCGATCGAGGTTGTGCTTGAGGAAGAAGTCGACCAAGCGCTGAGGTGTTGTAGCTACGAGCGTGCGGAAGACCGCCGTGGATATCGCAACGGAGCCGAAACCCGTCGCGTGACGACGTCGGTGGGAACTCGCGAGCTCCGGGTGCCACGAGCCCGCGTGCGAGACGAGGAAACGGGAGAAACGACAGAGTTCAGGAGCGAGCTGTTGCCCCGGTACGCGCGCCGGACTCGTGAGGTCGACGAGGCGCTCTTGGGGACGTACTTGTCGGGCGCGAATAGCCGCCGGGTCCGCAAAGCGCTGAAACCACTGCTCGGTGAGGAGCACCTATCGAAGAGCGCGGTGTCTCGCGTGGTTAGCCGGCTGAAGGAGCGCTTCGAGGAATGGCAGAACCGTGCTCTCAGCGAGGAGGTCTACGCGATCGTTTACCTGGACGGCTTCCACCTGAAAGTGCGGATGGCGAAACGTGTGATCAGCGTACCCGTACGGGTCGCGCTCGGGGTCGCGCCAGACGGGCACAAACGTCTGTTGTCATTGCGTCTGGCGGTGAGCGAAGCCTCGACGCATTGGGGCTCCGTGCTGGAGGGACTCCAGGCTCGAGGACTCCGGGCTCCCAAGCTAGTGATCAGCGACGGCCACAAGGGGCTGACGAAAGCGCTGGAGAAGTGGCCGGGGTGCCGGTTGCAGCGATGTACCGAGCACAAGCGCGCCAACTTGCTCCAACATTGCCCGGCGCACGCACGCCGTGAGCTCCGGCGTGACTACAACCGGATCGTCTACGCCAAGAACGGGTTCGATGCTCGCAAAGCCTATGACGAGCTCGTCGCCAAGTGGACGCCTCTCGCGCCGGCCGTCGTCCGAAGCCTAGAGGAGGCCGGTAATCAGCTGCTGACCTTCTACGGATTCCCTCGTGCCATGTGGAAATCGATTCGAACGACCAAAGCTCTGGAGAATCTCAACCGCGAGTTTCGACGCCGGACGAAAACCCAAGCGTCGTTCTCCAGCGAGGAGTCTGCGGTCGCTTTGCTGTTTGGGCTTATCGCCTCTGGCCAGATTCAACTACGACGCATCGACGGCTACCAACGTCTGAGCGAGGTTCTCGAACACGCGGAGGTTGCCGCCTGATACGATACTCTGATGACGGAGTGGAGGGCGCCGTTCTTTTTCCACGGACCTCGGGACACATCCGAAAAAGGCTACTCCGATAAGGAGTTTCGGGCTATGGAACTACAGCGGCTATTTTGGTGGTTCGTTCACGGCCCCCGACAGTTACAGGAGAGGAGCCGTCTAGCATGAAGTCCATCATCATCGTTGGCTCCGGCGTGGCCGGTGCGACATTGGCAAGGCAGTTACTCAAAACTGAGAACGACTATCAGATCACTGTTTTTGAGGCAGGTCCCGACTTCAAGCCTGGCGATTATCGAATATGGCTTGATCAAGTAATGGCCGACAACGACTATCTCTACAGAGAGTTCGTGGATGATCCGAGAACCGAGAACGAACACTTCGGACTACGTGGCTCAAGGCTTTTTGTGAAAGGCGGCACGACCAATCACTGGGGCGGTCTGACGCCACGCTTTAAGCCTGAAGACTTTGAACTAAAGTCCCGCACTGGTTTCGGGGTCGACTGGCCAATCAATTATGACGATATGGCGCCCTATTATGCGAAGGCCGAGATTCTACTGGGCATTACGGGTGATTCAGAGAATGATGATCCACCACGGTATGGTGCGAAATACCCATTCCCACCAACCGCTTTTACCTTGGGTGACGTGCTGATCATCGAGGCCCTCAAAAGCCATGACATATCCTACGGGCATATGTCGATAGCCAGGGACGGCAATCGCTGTATTACGACAGGAACCTGCAATTATTGCCCTGTGAATGCCCGATATACGGCTCTCTACGATTTGGCACAACTGCAAGACGAATATGACGACAAGCTGACCCTGAAAACAGAATCGCCAGTCACAAAAATATTAATGGATGGGAAAAAGCGTACCCGAGGCGTCAGCTTTCTAAACCTTAAGACGGGTACTCCTGACTCAATGGAAGCCGATGTAGTTATCGTTTGCAGTGGCACAATCGAATCCGCGAAACTTCTGCTTTCCTCTGCCAACAAGGACTGGACCGACGGTATTGGCAACGACTCAGGGCATGTCGGCCGGCATTTGATCGGCCATCCAGTGATGGACGCCTCGGGTGTTCGGCCAGGAAACTCGGACAAACTCCATGAGGAACTCGGCTTTTCCTCTCTGATCAGCCGACATTTTGATTCACCGGAATATCAGCACAAAGGCAAAATGTGGTTTTCTGGGGGTGTCGGCTCAAACTCTTCTCTGGAAAGGCAAATCCTTTCAAATGTGTCGCGGGCTGATATGGATGCAAGAATGATTTCTGAGGTGAGAATCTCATTGGGCGGTGAGATGGAGCAATTTGAAAGCCCGGAGAATCGAGTGAGCTTGGGAAGCGGTACAACGAGACATGGCCTTCCCACTACAAAAATAGAGGTTGACGTTCACGAAATCAATATAAAAACTCGACAGGAACACGTGCAGACGCTTGTTGAGATACTAAAAACCGCAGGGTGCAAAGAAGACAGTATCGAAGGCGACGTTCGAGATCCTGACGGAGCCCATGCATCGTCAACCTGCCGCATGAGCAGTTCCGATGTAGACGGTGTCGTCAATCCCAATCTACAGGTTCACGGCACGGATAATCTCTATGTATGTTCGAACGCTGTTTTCCCCAGTATTGCAGCAGCGAACCCGACGTTAACGGTATCAGCGCTGGCCGTTAGATTGGCGGAACATATTAGTACAGCATGACTTTACCCGAGGGCATGAGTCGGTTTTCCTCTGTTTCCGTTCCGAGATGGGGAGTGTACCAGTAGCCGTCGGCGGCAGCGGTCGACCCGCTATTGCGTTTCGGGCTCTGTTTTGCCTCTGTTGAAACCGGCGTCTTTTTCGGCCGCTCCCAAATATCCTTTGTCGAATCCGGTCATCTCGAAGTAGTCCCAATAAGGCGTCGAGCCCAAAGGCTGCTCTAGATCCACCGAAATCCCGTCCTTGAAGACCATCTTCACCTTCCGGATATTGGAGATGTTGTCTAGGGGATTATCGGCAACGACGACGAGATCCGCCAGTTTGCCTTCCTCGACGGTCCCCAGTCTGTCCAGAAGTCCCAACATGTCCGCACCGTTCCGGGTCGCTGCGATAATGGTGTCCATCTCGCTCACACCGGATAGGACGAACTGCTCCATTTCCAGGACGCCTATCTCGCCAATGGGCATGGAATCGGAGCCAATTAGGAGTTTCACACCCGCGTCTGCGGCTTTCTTGAGCGCTTGTCTCTGATACTGGGCATGTTCGGGGGATCGTTCATCGGCATAGGCGACGGCAGTGCGCACTCTCACAGCCTGCTCATCCTCGGAGTAACCTAGCTTGGCCAGCCGCTCCTCCCGCTCCTTGATGTAACGGTCGTCCAAATTACAGATGATCGTCGGGTCGTAGAAGGTCCCTTTTTCGACCATCAGGGCAATCGTCTCGTCTGTCAATCCGTATCCGTGCTCGACACAGTCCACGCCGGCGGCAACGGCCTCGTAGACTTTCGGTTCTCTGGAGTGGGCGGTCACATGGATGCCGAAGCTGTGTGCGGTTTCGACGACGGCTTCGAGCTCGTCGGGAAGCATCTCCACGTTGACGATCTTGATCACGCTGACGCCGTTCGTGATACGCGAGCGTACCGCCTTCCTGATCTCTGCCACACCGTCCGCCCCGTCGCGCACGCCGCCGCGATGGCCGGCGGTGGGAGATACGGACATTCCGCTGGCGAAAATACGGGGCCCGAAGAAGAAGCCGTGATCGAACGCTTCTTGCCAAGCCACGTCGATATAGTCTTCTTCGCCGACCGAACGTAAGGCGGTGAATCCGTGGCGGAGACCGTCCATGGCGTTCAAACCGGCCCGTATGGTCTTAGATGGAACCGTCTCGTCGTCCATGGCGTGGTTGTAGGGAAGGAGAGCGGTCAAATGGGTGTGCATGTTCCAAAAGCCCGGCAGAATGTACGCGCCGTCCAGATCGACGACCCGCACGTCGCCCCCGCTGCCTCCTGAAGAACGGTAAGCCCCGCTGCGAATGGACTCGATCTCTCTGCCGGATAGAGTAACCGTCATATTCTCCATGACCGGCCCACCGTTACCGTCGATGACGTTGGCGTTGGTCAAGACGGTCTTGGTCGCGCCGCCTTGCCCTCGACTGCTTCCTGGAAGAAGGATTAGTGCCGCCGCCATCGCGAATGCCGCGATTCTTAGCTCTTTCATGTCAACCTCCTAGTGGACTGTAACAATGAAATCGATACTGGACTTCATCGCCGCTATCCACGACCACCCTCACCCCGGCCCTCTCCCTGAGGGAGAGGGAGTAACGGAGAGAAGCCGTCTTCAAATGCCCCCTCACCCGCCCGCCTGCGGCGGACGACCTCTCCCCCGCGGTCGGGGGAGAGGTAAAAAAGGTGGTACCAACTTCGTTGGTACAGCCTGCTAGTGCATGAATTGCCCGCCGTTGGCGAAGAAGGTAGACCCGGTTGTGTACTCGGCATCGATCATGCACTCCACCATCTTGATAATGTCCTCGAACTCGCCCAAACGGCCTATCGGCAGGGTAGCCAGTTCTTTCTCGAGGCCCTCCTTCGTCTCCAGGTTGTAACGTTCGATGACTTCTCGCGTCTTGACCGATCCCGGGACGAGAGCATTCACTCGAATCCGGGGAGCCAGCTCCCGCGCCATGCACTTGGTCAAGGCGAGGATGCCACCCTTGGCGCTACAGAAGTTCGCCCCGTCTTTTCTGCCTGCGAACCCGCACGCCGCCCCCACGTTGATGATCGTCCCTTCCCGATCGGTGTTATGAAACGCGTACTCTTGGCCACAGACGAAGTGGCCTTTCAGGTGGGCGTTGAGCACGGCGTCCCAGTTGGCGTCCGTCAACTCTAGAAACGGTGCGTCGCGGTTGATGCCAGCCGTATTGACGAGAATGTCGATTCGGCCGAACTTTTCGATGACCGCGTCGAACATAGCCTTTACTTGTCCGCGGTCAGCCACGTTGGCCTTGTACTTCATCAGCTTCGATTCATCGATTTCCTTGGCCATTTTGTCGTAGAACGCTTGCGCCTGGTCTTCGATGATGTAGTTGATGACGACTCCGTAGCCTTTTTTGGCGAAGTTCTCGATGAGCGCGGCTCCTAGGCCACTAGAAGAACCAGTAATCAGGATGACTTTTTCTTCGCTCGCGTTGGACATCTTGCCTCCTGGGGGTTCGAAAGATAGTCGGTTCGCGGGAGAAGACTAGCACAATCCTACAGCGGTCGGGATAGAATGCGTCTCCGCATACGCTCGCCATCGAGCCCAGCGAGTGATGATGAGAGCGATTCTATGAGTTTTGAGAAAGTCCTACTTGTTGTTCTTCTGGCGTTTACCGCAATCTACTGCCAAGGTAAGTCTGGCGATACCGATGCCGGTGAAAAGATCGTTCTGCGAGTTGCCCACAACGGGAGCGCCCTCCATCCCTACAATGTCGGATACGAGAAGTTCAAGGAGGTTCTCGAGACAGAGACCAACGGGCGCGTCGAGGTGCAGATCTTTCCCGCCGAGCAGCTGGGCACCGAGGAGCAGACCAGCCAAATGGTGAAGGTGGGCACGATCGCGGCCACGGCGGCCAGCGCCGGCGGGGGGCTGGCGCCCTTCGTTCCCGAGGCGGAGTTGTTCAATTTTCCGTTCCTCTTCCGCGATCTGGAGCATTTCTACCGCGTTGTCGACGGCCCCATCGGCCAGCGGGTCGGCTTGGCCACCGAAAAAGCCCTCAATTGCATCATGCTGGGGTACTGGTTCTCCGGGGTCAGGAATGTCTGGAATGCGAAGAGACCCATCCTGGTGCCGGACGATTTCGCGGGGCTCAAGATTCGGGTCATGTCGAGCCCGGTCCTGGTCGAGACCTTCAACGCGCTGGGAGCGCAGGCTACCCCGATGTCCTTCGGTGAGCTCTACTCCGGCCTCCAGCAAGGAGTGGTCGATGGGGCGGAGAGCGATCACATCGATCTGCTGTACGAGAAGTTCTACGAAGTGACCGAGCACGTTTCCTACACCAACCACCTGTTTCTCGCGGTGGCGGTGCTCTTCAGCCGCGCCCAGTACGACCGGCTGCCACCGGACATTCAGACCGCGGTGCTCAAAGCCGGTCACGCTTCCATTGTCGCCGAGCGGCAAGCGATGGAGACGGTGACCGCGACCGCCTTCGAAGAGCTGCAAGAGAAGGGACTGCAATTCTACGAAGTCGACAAGAAGCTTTTCCAAGAAAAGGTCCAAAGCGTCTACGCCAACAACGCCGACCAGGTCGGTGGCTTGGAAGTCATCCAACAAGTCCTCGATCAATAGGGAGCTCGGCCGCATGGAACGAGGCGATTCGATTTGGGCCGTCATCAGGAAGAATCCTCTGGAAGTGGTCCTGTGCCTGGTGCTCGTCGCGATCGTGGCGGTAACCTTCTCGCAGGTCCTTTTCCGCTACGTGTTCCGCACCTCTCTCGACTGGTCGGAGGAGCTGGCCCGTTTCCTTTTCCTGTGGTTGGCCGCGCTCAGCTCCGCCTATGCCTTCAAGACCAAATCTCACTTCGCCTTACGTTTCGTGGTTAACCGTCTCGGGCCGAGACCGCGGACCGTTGTGAGCGACCTGGTGGTGCTGTCTGTTTCGATCTTCCTAATCTTTTTCTCTTATCAGGCCGTCCTCTACACTCTGAGCGTCACGAATATGACGGCGCCCGGCACTCAGATGTCCATGGCGATCCCGTATTCCTCGGCGATCGTCGGTGGCGTCTTGATGCTCTACTACGTGCTTCGAAACTGGTGGTCGGAGCGCCGGAATCGGGCGCTCGACGCCGAAGGCTGATCTTATGGGACTGGTCGTTGCCATCACCCTGGTCGTGACGCTGCTTCTGTCAGTGCCCGTAGGTTTCGCGCTCGGTTTGTCGGCCCTAGCGGGACTCCTCTACGTTTCACCCGAATTTCTCATCGTGCTGCCGCAGAAGTTCCTTGCTGGCCTCGATTCGTTTCCGCTCCTCGCCATACCGCTGTTTGTCCTGGCGGGCTCACTAATGTCGCAGGGCGGTTTCGCCCAACGCATCGTGGATATGGCGCTCGTTTTCGTCGGTAGGATCCGCGGCGGACTGGGCCTGGTGGTCATCTTTTCCACGATGCTGTTTTCCGGAATCTCCGGGTCGCCCAGCGCGAACACCGCCGCCATCGGATCGGTGGCGCTACCAGAGATGAGGCGAAAGCAGTATCCAGCACCTTTCGCAACCGCGATCTTCGCCGCGGCGGGCGGCGTGTCGACGCTGGTTCCTCCGGCCATCGACCTCATCATCATCGGGGTGGTGGCTAACATATCGATCGGCGGCCTCTTCGCGGCGGGTCTTCTCCCGGCCGCAGTGAACGGCCTCGCGATCATGGGATTGGCTTACCATTTTTCTCGCAAGCTCAACCTCCCCCTCGAGCCTCAGGTACCGTGGCGAGAAAAACTCCGAACCTGCGGGAAGGGTTTTCTTCCAATACTGATGGTGGTGATCATTCTGGGTGGGATCTATGGCGGCATCTTCACACCCACCGAGGCCTCTGCGGTCGCCGTCGTCTACGGTTTCATCGTTTCTTTCTTCGTCTATAAAGATCTGAAGCTGACCGATCTGCCGAAGGTTCTATTGCAAACCTGCTCGCTTACGGGTGTGGTTCTGCTCGTGCTCGGCATGGCCGCCCTCTTCTCGTTCGTCTTGACCTTCGAGCGAATCCCTCATCTTCTGGCAGAGCTGATCACGACCTATGCGTTCAACTGGATCGTGTTCCTTCTCATGGTCCATGTGGTGTTCTTAGTCCTGGGGATGATCATGGATGCCTTGCCGCCCATCATCGTTTTGATGCCCATTCTCGTTCCCGCCGGCGTTGCCTTCGGGATCGAGCCCATTCACCTTGGGATTTTGATCGCGGCCAACGTCGGCATTGGAATGATCTCGCCACCGGTGGGGATCTGTCTGTATGTGTCTTGCGGTATTAGTGGAACGCCGATCGAGTCGGTCGTCAGGCCGCTCATTCCGTTTCTTGTGATTCTTGTGGCAACGCTTCTGCTAATCAGCTATGTTCCCGCTATTACGCTGTTCCTGCCGACCCTTTTCGGCTACGTGGGGAACTAATTGAGGGTATTCGGACCGCAGCGTCCAATTTGAAAAGGAGTTCTTATGGAATACCGCGTTCTGGGTCGCACCGGCGTTCGCGTATCGCCGATTTGCCTGGGTACCGACAATTTCGCCGATCCGACACCGGAAGATGAGGCGACACGGATATTGAACCGAGCGATGGACGAGGGCCTCAATCTCCTCGATACGGGAGATGTCTATGCGGATGGGGAAGGGGAAAAGATCATCGGACGAGCCTTGAAGGCCAACGGGCGCCGCCACGATATGGTCATCGCGACGAAAGTGGATCACGGCAAAAGGCAGCCCGGGTTCTCGCTGGACGATCCGAGCACCTTTGGTCCCAACGACCACGGCCACACGCGCCTGAACGTAATCCGTGCGTGTGAAAATTCGCTGAAGCGTCTACAGACCGACTACATCGATCTCTATCAGATCCATCGCTACTCTGACGACATCCCTCTCGACGAGACCTTGAGCGCCTTGAATGACCTGGTGCGCCAGGGGAAGGTGCGTTATATCGGCTGTTCGACACACCCGGCGTGGGTGGTTCAGGAGGCGATCATGGTGGCCGAGCTGAAAGGCTATCCACGCTATGTTTCCGAGCAGCCGCCCTACAATCTGTTGGACCGACGCATCGAGAACGAGCTGGTCCCCATGTGCCAGAGAAACGGAGTGGGGATCATCACCTGGGCACCTATGGCGATGGGAGTTCTCGCCGGTCGATACAAGAAGGCCGGAGAGTTTCCGGAGGGCTCGCGGGCCAAACTGCGGGGAGGATTCTACGCCGATCGGGTCAGCGACCGAGGCATCGAAGTGGGCATCGAGTTCACGCGCATCGCGAAAGAGGCTGGATTGAAGCCGGCTCAGCTCGCGGTGCTTTGGTGCAAGGACCAGCCGGGGATTACCGCACCTCTCATCGGGCCCCGGACCGAAAAACACATGGATGATCTCCTGCCGGTGAAGGAAATGACCCTGGATGATTCGACCCGCGCCGCATGTGATGCGCTGGTTCCCCCGGGCAGTGTGGTGGCCAATTTCCACAACACCGCCGGCTGGATGAAAATGCAGGTCGTGTAGGCCATGCCCATCCTACTCGTCGCGCTTCTAGCGCAAATGCCCGACCTCACCGGCGTGACGATCCGGGCCGAGCACGTGGGCGGGAACGTGTACATGCTGGAGGCGAGCGGGGACGTAGCCGGCAATATCGGGGTGTCGGTGGGTGAGGACGGCATCCTGATCGTCGATGATCAGTTTGCTCCACTAACCGATCAGATCGGCGCCGCCCTCAACAAGTTGAGCGGCCCAGCAAGAAGTGATCTCAGGTACATCCTGAACACACACTTTCACGATGACCATTCGGACGGCAACGAGAATCTCGGCGCGAGCGCTACGATCATCGCCCACACCAACGCGCGAAAGCGCCTTCTCCATAAGGCCAAGGGACATTGGCCGGAGGTAACGTTCGTACAGGAAGCCTCCGTTTACTTCAACGGCGAGGAGATCAAGGCCGTTCACTATCCCGATGGTCATACCGACGGCGATATCGTGATCTTCTTCACGGAATCGAACGTGGTGCACCTGGGAGATCTATGGAACTCCGGAATCTCGAGTTTTCCTCTCGCCGATATTGGAGCCGGCGGGACGGCGATGGGAATCTGGAAGAACATAGAAGCGGTGTTGCCGTTGATACCCCAAAATGCGATGCTCATCGCCGGTCACGGGCCGGTTTCCGACCTGAGGGAGTTGAGGTCTTATCGGGATATGCTCGAGGAGACGATCGGGATCGTCCAGCGAAAAAAGAACGCTGGAATGAGCCTGGATCAAATCAAGAAAGAAGGCTTCCCGCCGAAGTATGACGACTGGGGTAAGGGCTATATGAACGCCGAGGGTTGGATCGAGAACATCTACCGCAGTATGCCCTAGTTCTCAGCAGGTATCCCCTCGCCTTTAAGCTGTGGGAAACTTTCCGGCGGGAGTCGGTGGTGGGTCGCCTGCTCGTAGGCGTAGGCCAGTCGAATTAGGACTCCTTCCGAGTAGGGGCGGCCGAGGATCTGTAGCCCGGCGGGAAGGTTGCCGTACGTGACGCTCATCGGCACGGTGACCGCCGGCATGCCGGTTGCGGGTGCGACCAGCTGGCTGTTGTCCCCCTTGTACTCCTCGATGGGTTTGTCGAGGTGCGCCGGAGGGTTCGTCCACGTCGGGTACACGAGCGCATCGACCCCCTCGCGATCCATGGCCGCGACCACGTCGGCGAGATAGGCTTGCCGGCCCGGGTGCTCCGCGTAGGCGGGGCAGGGTGGATTCCAATTCTCGGGCGCGACATCGAGCGGCGTGTCCTGGTGGCGTGCGAGCCGACTCTCGATGTAGGGCGAATAGGTTCCCGCTTCGTATACGTCTTTGATATCCCTAATGGGAGCCTCCTGTCCCAGCGATTGGAGGTAGACGTGCATGTCGTAGCGAAAGCGCCGACAATCGTTGTCCGCGTTCGAATGCTCTTCGAAGTCATCCACCACGACCGGGTCGATGAGGGTTGCGCCCGCCGCCCTTAGGTCCGCGAGCGCTTTCTCGAAGAGCGCCGTCACCTCGGGATCGGCGTCTTCGGTATCGACGAGCGCCCGCAGGACACCCAGACGCGCTCCGTTCAGGCCGTTGGCGTCGAGAAAATCTCGGTAGTCGGTCTCGCGTTTTCCCCTCCCGAGCTCGGTGTAGGGATCCGCCGGGTCGTACCCAGCCACGACGTCGAACAGACGGGCGCCGTCCTCGACCGTCCGAGTCATGGGACCGGCGATATCGTGGTCGAAGGCGAGTGGGATGACCCCGTCCCTGCTGGTGAGACCGATGGTCGAGCGAATCCCGAAAAGCGCCGAATGCGAGGAGGGTCCTCGAATGGAGTTTCCGGTGTCGGAACCGAGCCCGGCCACGCCGAAGCTCGCAGCGACTCCCGACGCGGTCCCACCGCTCGAGCCCGCGGGTACGCGGTCGAGCGCGTAGGCGTTCGCGGTGGTTCCGTAGGACGAGCTCACTGTTTGCCGCGCACTGAAGGCCCACTCCGCCATGTTGGTCTTCGCGAGCACGATCGCATCCGCTTCTCGGAGCTTCCGGACCATGAAGGCATCGTCTGGCGGAATGCTGTCCTTGAGCGCGATCGAACCTCCAGTGGTGGGCAGATCGTGCGTGTCGAAGTTGTCCTTGACGAGGATGGGCGCGCAAAAGAGGGGCCCGAGCTCCTCCCCTCTCGCGACGGCTTGGTCGATTTCGTCCGCGCGCGCGAGCGCGTTCGGGTTCACTACGGTGATGGCGTTAAGCCCCGTGGACTTGTCGTATTCCTCGATGCGCGCCAGGTAGCCTTCGACGACCAGGCGACAGGTCGTTCGACCCGAGAGGATCGCCTCCTGGATGTCCGCAATCGTGGCTTCGACAAGTGGGATAGGGGCGATGGGCGCCGGCTCCCGCCGCTCGCACCCGATGAGCATGGGGAGAACGAGTAAGGCAGTGACCGCGAATCTCATTGGCCGCCTGTGGTTTGGATCCTAATCATCGACCTTCCCCCAGATATCGCCGACCGTGAACCCGTCAGGGAAGGGGTCTTCCGGATCCACCACATACTGAGCGAACCCCGTGATCCACGCCTGGCCGCTCAAAGTGGGCACCGCCGCCTTGTAGTCTCCGACTTTGGTCTCCCGGATCAGTCGGCCGGTGAAGATCGTTCCTAGGGGTCCTTCGTGGAAGAAATCCTGGTTCAACGGCAACTCGCCCTTGGCGTGAAGCGCCATCATCTTGGCGCAGGTGCCGGTACCGCACGGTGAGCGATCCAGGGCTCCTGTCCAGGACGAGCGTTGGTCCCAGTCGAGGACGCCGGTCGAGACGATCACCGCATTCTTGACCGTCGCCTCCGGATGTAGAGGAGGTCCGGAAAGTTGGGCGATGGTGATGCCGTTGATGCCGGGGTTCTCGGGATGGACGACCTTGAACTTCTCCGCGGCCGTTGCCTTGATCATCTCTCCGATACGCACGATGTCTCGGCCCTCATCGGCCGTCAGTCGCAGCCCGAACTGCGTGGCATCGGCGATGACGTAAAACATGCCGCCATAGGTCACGTCCACCTTAACGGTGCCGAGCTCGGGTACTTCGATGGGGGCGTCGAGATGCACAGCAAAGCCAGGAAGATTCTCGAACGTCACTCGCTTCACCTTCCCGTTCTTGACTTCCGCCGTCACCGGGACCAGGCCGGCGGGCGATTCCAGGAGCAGTTTGGTGATCGGCTCTTCCACCGGCACCATTCCTGTTTCGATGAGCGTCGTGGTCACGCAAATGGTGTTGGTGCCGGACATAACCGGGTATTCGGTCTGTTCCATGATGACGAATCCCGCGTCCGCTTCCGGCAATGTCGGAGGCAGGATGAGGTTGCAATTCGAAGCAGGGAATCCCCGTGGCTCGCGAAGCATGCGCTTGCGCAAGTCGTCCGCCTGCGTCTCGAGGTATTTCATTTTCTCGAACATCGTCTTGCCGGGGACGTCGCACACGCCTCCCACGATGACTCGGCCGGGCTCACCACCGCAGTGAAGATCCACGGCATTGATCATGCTCGCCAATCGCATCCGCTATTCTCCTCCCGTCGTCGTAGAGACTATCCCAAGCGACAAACCAATGACAATACCTCCGCTACAAGAGCAGGGCGGGTCCTTAGTTAGTTGCGACTGGAAATCGCTCGGCGATTCGCCGCGGGAGAGCGATGCACCCGGCGAGGCGTCGTGCCCGAGGCATCAGCAACGAGCTGCAACAAACGACTCAGGCCGGGGAGCCTCATCAGGAACGAAAGCCAGGCGTACGCCAAGTTGATGTGCTCCAGTCCACGAGCAAGCCCAGCAATGCCAGATTCCTCGCGGCACCCGTTTTGCGGGTCGTAAGTGATGCGGTCGAGATCGCGCCTCGGATGGTCTTCGGCCGGTACAACCATCAGTCCCATCGGATTCCGACGCGAGAACCATCGCTGGATTTGGGAGCACGGGAGGCAGCTTTCTGCAATATAGAGTCGAGCCTTGGGTGCGCCCGGATCGAAGTCGGACGGATGCCAAGGCCGCCAACGCGGCCACCAATTTCGAACCGCCAGGCGATAGTTGTACCAGCGATCGCCGAATCGTTCGCGGAGATCCTGGCTCTCCGACCAAGCTGCTATGCCAGCACTGAAGATATGGCTCATGATCCCCGCGGAAGCGATCCAAAGGCTCTCCAAGAGTAGTCCCCACCCGACGAGCAACAGCACTGCCGATAGTTGCATGGGGTTGGCTACGTACGCGTACGGACCAGTAGAGACGAGTTGCTTCGGTGGGTCGTAGGGGAGGGGAGTCCCGCGGCCACGGTTTGCGAACTCCTGGACCGCGCTGAGTCCGATGACGGCCGGGATCGCGAGCGCTTGCAGCGCGAGACCCAAGCTCCAGCGTGAGCGATTCAACAAGCCGGCCCAGTCTCCTCCCGTTTGCTCCAAGATAATTTGGGGCATCACGAGCAGCAAGAGGCCCGAGAAGGGCCATCACCTGCAAGCACGCTCGAGCGCCCAGGTTCTGATCCTCGGCCGTCCATCGCGCCAAGAGCTGTGACGGGACAAGACACAACGCGACGGCCGCGGCTTCACCGAGCAGCCAGTTTGCTCCGAGCCGTACGACGGGTGTCGCCTGAGGCATGGCGACCAGATCGAGCCAAACCAGGACCGCCACGACGAGTGCGAGGTGAACCCGACGAAACCCCAAGGCGGGGACGGCTCCCCAAAAGAGAACCCAGCCCAAATACAGATCCACCGGCATACCCATCAGGAGGCCACCCTCGGCATCGAAGCTCCACCAACCGAATCGAGGGGCGAGTCCGTTTACGGTCAAGAGCGTTACGAGGTTCCAGATACAGGCTAGGAGAACGCCCGCGCGTTCCCGCATTGAAGGGCGCGTCCAGAGCCAGGCAGCGAGCGTGAGTAGCGTTGGCAAGTAGAGTCCTACCGCGCGGACCGCCAGGGCGTTGTCGATCATCAAGTGTTCTCCTAGGGCGTGATGACCGTTTCGATCAGGTAGTCCGCGGCCAGGGAAACCGCATAGCGTTCCCAGGGGGCGAAGTACCAGTAGGGGGCGAGCTCACGACGGTAACGTAACGTCCATCGAACGTGCGTCCTACGTTGCCCGAGCGTCTGCCATTCCACCTCGGCTTCCTTCCAGGTCAGCCAATGGGTGATGTGACTTTCGTCCGAGATCGAGCGGAAGCGGACACGACCGGGCTGGGACTCAATCACTTCCAGAGTCAGCTCACCGGGGTCACCCTCTCCACCGGCGAAAAGAATCGTGCGCACATCTCCTGCGCACATCTCCCACTGCTATTCCGGAGCCCGACGTGAGTTGGGGAGTGGGGAAACCGAATCTCAGAAAAACGGGTAGATCCCTATCGAAAGTAGGGGTCTGTGAAAGGCGTCTACTCACCTCGTGCGCGCTGGCTTCGACCACTTGGTCGACGTAGACGACCTCGTCCCGGGGGAAGCTCCACTGATTGATGACCCCCTCGAAGCTCATCGTGGTGCTCAGTAGCACTACACACGACACCGCACCGGGGCCGGTGAAACTCTTTCTTGTTCGCTCGACCAAGGCCGCGATGACAAGCCCGACGCCTAGGAAGAGCGGTGCGGCCATCAGGATGCAAATGAATCCCTCGCGCAGAAAGATCCCCGAAGCGAGCAGCATGACCGTGATCGCCTTGCAGATCATGCCGCGGACGTTCTGGGGCTCGACCGTGAGAACGACCACCACCGCGAGGAGAGCAGGGATTCCGATGAACAGCGCCGATGTTTGCTCCAAGCCGTTATGAACCAGGAACCTGTAGAGCAGCACGCCTAGGGCGGTGGCGAGAATGAGAGCGGCCAGCGCCATGCGGGGTTTCTGATTAGAAGCCTTGCCTGCGTCCAACATGGCTCCCTTGCTGGTTTGCCAGGTCTTGGACCTGAACAAAAACACCGGGACGACAATTGGACCAGCGAGCAAGGCGAGCCAGACTGCCCAGATTCCGGCGAGCGCCAGGTTCGGCAGGAAAATGTCGACGAACCGCGACGGCCAAGCAACGGCTATGACGGCCATCCAAACCACGGCCCCGCGAATGACGACTCGGCCGATGCCACCGGACCACGGCCACAACAGGGCGAGGAGCCCTAGGAGCACAGTTCCTCCCTCGGGCGGGCGAAGAAGGTACTGCCCCGCGCCCGTGCCCATGCGCCAGACGCACGCCATGACTAACAATGCTGCTGCTAACCACTGATACCGGTTGATTCTGTCCATGAGTTTTCTCCTACGTCGTTGAGAAACGGGACTCCTTCGATCATCTGGGCTCGTGAGGGGCGAATCGCGGCAACAATCCCGCATCCTCGAGCAATACAGTTACTTTCTTACGGAAGGGACGTAGTAGCGGATTCGTCGCGATTCGTTTCGCTTGAACCACGAGATCGAGCGCCCCATCGGTGAGCCTTCGCGTTTTTTCCTGTCCCGACGATCGGTCGAAGACGAAGTAAAGAACCATGCCCATGTGAAGCGTCCAGAGAAGGCGGGGCGCCATGCGGCGTATGTCCTCCGGGAATGACTCGTCACTGAGCGCGCTCGCGAAGACGGCTTCGCTCAGGTCTCTCTGATGCTGCGTCGCCTCCCCGAACCAGGAAAGGGGGTGGTCGGGATCACCGCCGTAGCGGAAGAGGGCCGCCAGCAGCTTTCGGTCGTCTTGAAGTGTGTCGAGCTTGGTGTGCATGGCCGCCCCCAGCCGAGCGCGAAGATCGGCGCTCTCTAGGAAGCTCTCTTCGGCGCGCGCCTTGTGCTCTGCCTGGACGTAGTCGTAGTAGGCCCCGACGATCGCTTCTTTGCTTTCGAAGTAGTAGTAGGCGGCCCCCAAAGACAGGCCGGCCTGCGCGGCGACATCGCGCATCGTGGTCTTGTCGAATCCCTGCTCCCGGAACAAGGAGAGGGCGGTGTGAAGGATTCTCTCCCGAGTTGCCATCAAGAAGGCCGCCGAGCTCATCGACATGCGTCAACACAAAGGAGCCCATCCTTCGCATGGGAGCCACCGATGTATGCCCGTTCGTGCCCGTCTCCGGTATCACCATGGAGGAGTGCGCCGAGCTGGCCAAACGGCTGGGCCGGCGGGTCGGCGAAGAATTGGGAATCTGGGTCTATCTCTACGATCAGGCGGCCACTAAAGAGGAGTGGCAAAACCTCGCCAACGTGCGTCAAGGCGAGTACGAGGGCTTGAAGGATCGAGCCGGTGATCCGAAGTGGAAACCGAGCTTCGGTCCGGCTGAGCTCAACGAGCGTGCCGGGGCGACGGCGATCGGTGCACGTGAATTCCTGATCGCGTACAACATCAATTTGAACACCCGCGACAAGTCCTACGCTTCCGATATTGCCTCCAACCTACGCGAACACGGCTGCGTGAAAGGGAAGGCGACATTGCCCAGTTCTACATCAAGGGGGATATCGTCTTAGACAAGAAGGGGAACAAGATAAACATCCCCGTAATCTTCAAGCATTGCCGCGCCGTCGGCTGGTTCATCGAAGAGTATGGACGAGCGCAAATCTCCATCAACCTCACGAACTACAAGATCACGCCGCCGCACATCGTCCTCGAGGAAGCTCGTAAGCAGGCGCTCGAGCGTGGCTTGTTGGTTACCGGGAGCGAAGTGGTGGGGCTCATTCCTTTGGAAGCGATGCTCATGGCGGGTCGCTACTATCTCGAAAAGCAGCTCAAGTCGCCCGGGGTTCCCGAAGAGCAGATCGTGGCGACCGCAATCCAGTCGATGGGCCTCGGCGACGTCGGCCCCTTCGATCCGGACAAGAAGATCATCGAATAGCGTTTTCGCAAAACCGGTCGTTTAGCGAGCCTCAATCAACGGGATTTCGTCAACGAACTTTCCTCTGACTCGCCGGCCCCCGGCGGGGGAAGTGTGGCGGCGCTGGCCGGAGCGTTGAGCGCGGCCCTGTCGGCGATGGTTTCCAACCTCACCTTCAACAAGAAGGGCTACGAAAAGTTCAACGAAGAGATGAAGAAGGTCGGCATCACCGGCCAGACCATCAAAGATTTTCTCCTACAAGCGATCGACCGCGACACCGATGCGT
Organism: Candidatus Marinacidobacterales bacterium; assembly: GCA_965219415.1. Taxonomy (GTDB): domain Bacteria; phylum Acidobacteriota; class Vicinamibacteria; order Marinacidobacterales; family DATDRI01; genus CBDCNP01. Next base: position 1,161,736 of record CBDCNP010000002.1, on the reverse strand, counting down.
TTAGCCAGGTCATGACCGCCATGAGGGTGCCGGAGGAGGAGCGTGAGGAAGCTCTCGAGGAAGCCAACAAGCAAGCGACGCTGGTTCCTCTCGAGGTGCTCCGCGAGTCTTTGGCGGCGCTTCGCATTGCGAAAGTGGCGGTGGAAAAAGGAAATCGCAACACCGTCAGCGACGCGGGCGTGGCCGGACTCATCGGTCGTGCGGCCGCCGAGGGTGCCTTTTACAACGTCATGATCAACTTGAAGAGCATCAAGGATTCGCGTTTCGTGACCCCGACCCGCAAGCAAGCGGAGGAGTATTTGTCAGAAGCCACCGAGCTCGCGGACCGAATCTCCTCCGTGGTCCTCAAGGAGCTCGAAACCTCGCGGCAAGAATTTACGATTTGCGAACCCTACTTGATGAGATAGAGCTCCTTTTGCGGCGGAGATAAGTACTCGACTCCGTTTTCGGTGCCAATTGCCTGTTCATGATCCCAAAACAATAGATACTGGTCTTCGCTTTTGTTGGAAGTAGGCGACGGCATATAGAAAAAGTACTCTAAGACAAAGTGGTGATTGGGTGCGAGGGGTATATCGTGCGTCCAATCTGGGCCATAAGAGCCCATCCTGGGACCAAAATAGATGTCGTGCTTCCTCTCCCGCGCTCCTTTTCCCTTGCCATGGTGGTCGACAGAAAGCAGAGTTTTTTCTGGATCGTAGCCTTTGGCATAGGCAGGGAAGTCATTCTTTGGCTGAACCATATGCAATTGCGGATCCACAACAATAACCCCTACCGCATCCAATTGCCGCGTGTAGTTTTGCACTATTTCGCGAGGGGTAAGCCCTGCCTTGATAGTTTCTGAAAAAATCTTGTCGATTTTCAGATATTCTGCCCACAGTTGCTTGATTTCTGGAGGTGGTGCAGCCTCTCCTTCACGGAGCACATAGGCGTACATGCCCTGGCTTGGCGCGGCAATCATGTCGCCTCCCTGGACCACGGCGTTTTCCCAGCCTGCACTTCTGCCCCTTTGTGACAATCCTGTGCTCATCCGACGAAAGACAGTGAATCCGTTCCCGCGAGTCTTGGTTACACCCGGTTCGATTGCGGCAAAGGTTTTCTTAACCCGTTCGAGCTCGTCTTTGCGCATTTTTTTGAGTAGTTCGACTTCGCTCGGTACCGGAGTTACGAGGTAGTCCATCATCACATATTCAAACGAGACCAACCTCTTGGCATATTTGTCACCGAGCTCTTTCGTTATTAGGAGGTAGTCGGTATGCGAAATGCCGTCTTCTGCCGTGCTTCCCCTTTCATCCATGCCGTTGGAAGTCCCCCACGGTCCCAGCTTTACCCTGTAATTCAGAGCGATGCGCTGGGGGTCGCGTTCTTCGACGAATTCTCGGAGGCCCTTGAATCGGTAGTCATACTCCGTCTCGGGCTCTGACACCGGTTCTCCCACAAAGACCGGTTCTCCGATAATGTCGTAGACTCCATATTCTTCTACCAACTTGCTCGTATTCTCTCCCCGTTGGCGCTGGCTACCTCCCCAGCGACGTCCGAGAATCGCACGTTCGATTCTGTCACCGCCCCGGTCGGTGAAGACGAAAACACCGGAGGTGCTGCCCAGGTCTTCCGCACCAAAGGGATCCGGCCTTGCCGTCCTCATCACATGGATCCACATGTCGATATTGTTCTTTTTCATGACTTGGGGCAGAACGAGGTCAAATTTTTCCTGACGAATCTGATTATTCCATTCCTTCATATCCTGAGCGGGTGCCGTGCTGATGCCGAAGCTTAGAGACACGTACACTAGGAAAATTGCGCAAAACCATTTTCCGTTAAGCATGAGGTAGCCTCCTTAACTAAGTGTTTAATGGACGGGCGATTAGTTCTTTCTACTTCCTCGAGAGGAGCGCAGTATGCGCACCTCCCGATCGTAGCGAGCTCGCTCATTTCGAAATTTCCAGACCAGAAAGCCGATGAAGACGGTGGCGCAGATCGCCAGCAGGACCCCTTCGTAACCGACGAAGGGATATACGGGCCCCCAGTCGGCCGGGGAGCCACGCCAGCTCTCAACCAATCCGGTGGGTCTCACACGGTGCTCCGTCGTTTTTGCATCGTCCTAACCGGCCGCGCGCTCTGCGGATGCCAGCTTCGCGGACGCGGTGGCCTCGTTCTCGGCGATCACGTGATCCAAGCCGGCGACTTCGACTTCGGGCGGAATCCGTAAGACGCCGGCCCTCTTTGCCAACCCGGCGGCCCGAAGCAGGGCACAAATCCCAGTACGAAGAACATGATGATGGCGCCGGCGAGCTGCCCCCATGGAGTGATCGGCGCGAAGCCTTCGTACGGGGAGCTAGGGTAGGCCCACAGCAAGAAGCCGGCCATGACCACGCCCAGGAAGCCGCAGTATCCATGGATTGCGACCGCTCCTACCGCATCATCGATCTTGAACTTCCTTTCCACTCAAAAGTGCAGCTTATAAGCGCAGCACACCCCCACCGCGGCCACCAGAAAAGCCTGGTACGGATGGTAGAGATCGTTGCCGGCCGAGGCGGTGATGATCCCGCCTAACCCGCCTTGAAACGTCCAGAAAGCGTCGCCGTTCGAAATCCAATACCCGGCAATGAATCCGGCCGCCAGCGACATCAGGAAATTGAACGTGATGGCGCTCAGCGTGGTGGGCGTGAGGTAAATCGTCGTCGCCGAAAAGACGACTCCTTCGCCCTGATCGACATCGAGGATAGGCACGTTGCAGGCGGCGTAAAAGCCCCAGAAGCCGGTATAGATGAGAAACATTCCGATGGCGACCATCCAGGTATTGTGGGCGGGGAAGTCGCGCGGACTTCCGTCGGCTCGAAACCGGCCGATGCGGGGTCCCAAATGCCACAAGATCGCGAGCACCGATCCACCGGCCAAGCCATGGATCACTCCCGAGGCGTACGCGTCATGGTAGCCGAGCCTCTGGACCATCCAGCCGCCGTCCGACCATCCCCAGGCAGCGTCGATTACCCAAGTGACCGATCCCACCAGGACTGCCAGTACCCAAAAGGTACCCGAACGGATCCGCTCAATCACGGCGCCGGAAAGGATGGATCCGGCGGTCCAGGAGAAGAGCAGGAAGGCGGCCCAGAACACGCCGTTCAGTCGGGCCCAGGTCGCCGTGTCTTCGGTCGTGAGGTTTTCGTCGGCGGGTTGGCCGCCCAAGTGGGCACCCATGAGCTCACTCGTGGGTGCCGCCCAGGGGGCCGACTTCAGCTCACCGTTGCCGCCGATTCCCGGCCCGTTCTGCATCGCGAAATACAACCACCACCCAAACAAGAAAAACCCCACCGTGATCATGGGGATCAACATCGCGTTCTTCATCAGCGTGTTGATCTTGTTCTTCTCCCGAGAGACGCCAACCTCGTAAAGGCAAAACCCGACGTGAATCAAGAACATGATTACGACCGTCACCCAGTAGTAGAACTCGGTGAACACGACCGTCAGGGCACTGAGTTCGTCCGTCATATCAATCTCTGTCCCGCTCCCGTCCGCGTCACTCTATTCGAAACGTGAAATTGTATGCAATGACGAATCGAGGGCTGATTGCATATTGCATGGGCGCGTTGCTTGGAGTACCTTATTAATGTTGGAGCACCTTATTAATGGATGATGCGCTCGCCTGCGGAACGCTGGAGTCGGATCACGGCGCCGCATCACCAACTTGTTTTTTTGCCGGAAGGTAATTGATGTAGGCCTCCTTTAGGATAATGAAGGAAGTGTAGTTCTGGATGAGATCGGGAAAGGTGTACCGCAAGTCCTTCATGACCGCATTGAATTCGGCGTTGGAGCGGACCATGAGCTCGAATTCCAAGTCCGAGAACCCGATCGACCGAGTAATGCAAACGGTGGAGGTGAGCTGTTTTAGGTGTCGAACGAGCTGTGCGATCTTCTGCTTCGATACGTAAGTTAGTTCGAGCAGGATCTTGTGGTGAGTGTATCCCAAGCGCCCGTGGCTCAGCTTCACGTTGAAGCCTAGGATGACACCCAAATCGAGCATGCGGCGAGTACGGTACTCCACCACTTTGGGACTGATGGCCAGGTGGGCCCCGATCTCGCTGAAAGATTTGCGACCGGTTTGCGTGAGGACCCCGAGCACCTCGTAGTCGGTATCGTCCAGCGCGACCTCTGCAACTTCGCCACCGACCTCCAGGGCACCGAGGTTCGTCTCCTGGGTCAGGAATTTGTGTTTCAGGTGGTAGATGCGGGCCGAATAGGAGACCCGCTTTTCGTCGACCTGGCGCCCCATCTTGAACATCATGTCATCCAGCACCTTTTCGAACGCCGTCATGCTGCGTGTCCATACCGCAAGCGCTAGATCCCAAGGGCCATCTTGTTCGACGACCCAGCCCACGTTGGGATGCCGACGGAAGTACTCGATCAATTTCTTCTCTGCGGCAGGCGAGATGTTGGCGACATGCAAGAAGACCCGATGGTATAAAAGGCCCAGTTTGACGATGTTGAGCAGGGCGTAGTGCGACTCGATGATCCCCCGGGAGAGCAGCAAGTCGTGGTTGTACTTGACGGCCTGCCGCGAGACACCTAACTGCTCGGCTATCTCGGAATAGGGCGCCCGGGCGTTCAGCGACAAGGCCGAAAGGATGCGGGCCTGGGTCGGGGTTAGGGTGGCGGTGTCGGAGCCCGGAATCGGATGAGCCTGCTTTAGCATTTGGTAGCCTAGTTACTCCAAATTAGTCCAAAACGCAATAATATTGACTATTTACTTGAAAATAGTACCATTAGGGCGCATATATGGGTGTATATGTAACATCGGAACTGGCGCCTACCGGGGAGGTGCATGATGACGACCTTGTCAGAGGCTGAACAGTACATCTCGGAAAACGGGATTGAGTTCGTGCTTGCGCAGTTCGTGGATATCCACGGTGCCGCCAAGACCAAAGCCGTACCAGCGAAACATCTGAGCATGGTGGTCGAGGACGGCGCCGGATTCGCCGGGTTCGCGGTGTGGGGATTGGGGATGGGACCGCACGGACCGGACTTCATGGCCCGCGGCGATCTGTCGACCCTGCGCAAGATCGATTGGATGCCCGGTTTCGCGCGCATTGCGTGCGACGGGTACGTGAACGGCAAGCCCTACGAATACGATGCCCGCACCGTTTGCCGTCGAGCGCTCGAAAAAGCCCAGAGAGACCTGGGATGCGAGCTGTACGCCGGGCTGGAGCCCGAGTTCCTCCTGGTGAAAAAAGATCCTGTTTCGGGCCGGGTCTCACCGGCGGATGACGATGATGTGTTGGACAAGCCTTGCTACGACTACGACGGGCTCAATCGCAGCAGCGTCTTCATCGCCGAGCTCACTCGCGCCATCGTGGCCTGCGGCATGGATGTGTACCAGATCGACCATGAAGACGCCAACGGGCAGTTCGAAATCAACTTCACCTATACCGATGCCCTGACCATGGCCGACCATTACATTCTCTTCAAGATGGCTGCCAGCGCGATCGCCCGGAAGCACGGCATGATTTGCAGTTTCATGCCCAAGCCGATGACCGACCGCACCGGCAACGGCATGCACATGCACTTCTCGCTCGTCAAAGATGGAAAAAATGCATTTCACGACGATGCGGATGCCAAGGGAATGGGCCTCTCCTCCCTCGCCTACCATTTCATGGGCGGCATCCTCGCCCATGCTCCCGCGTTGACCGCGTTGACTTGCCCATCCGTCAATTCCTACAAACGCCTGGTGGTTGGTGGCACTGCCTCGGGTGCGACGTGGGCGCCCGCTTACATTTGTTACGGCGACAACAACCGAACGGCGATGGTGCGGGTGTGTGGGAATCATCTGGAACTGCGCAGCCCCGATAGCTCCGCCAACCCCTACCTCATGATGGCGGCGGTGTTGGCGGCTGGAGTGGATGGGGTCAAGAACAAGCTCGATCCGGGCAAGCCGCACAACATCAATGTCTACGAAACCAGTGCCGCTGAACGCGCCGAGCTGGGCATCGGCACATTGCCACAAAGCCTCTGGGAAGCGCTGGAAGCCCTGAAAGCTGACGAAGTGATCGCGGAAGGGATTGGCAAGGCTCTGACCAGGGAGTTCATCGACCTGAAGACCCAGGAGTGGATCGACTACCACCGGGACGTCACCGACTGGGAAGTGCAACGCTATCTGGAGTTCTATTAGGGCGCTCCCATGTGTGGCATCGTCGGCCTCTTCACCCGCACCGACACCTTGCGTCCCGAGCTCGGCGCCCTGTTCACTCCGATGCTGGAAGCCATGACCGAGCGCGGACCGGATTCCGCCGGGGTCGCGGTTTATCGCCAACCCGTCGATGCAGGTCACATCAAGTATTCGCTTTCTGCACCCAACGTGGAATTCGATTGGACCGCGGTGCGGGACGCTTTCCCCGATACGGCAAAGAAGGAAGGACGGTTTCGAACCGTGGGCCGGTTTGCGATTCTCGTCGCGCAAGAGCCTGCTGAGGAGGTGCGTCGGCGCTTGGCGGCCGAGGCGCCAGTGGTTCGCATGAGCGGCCAGGGTGTAGAGATGGAGATCTACAAAGACGTGGGGGCACCAGCCAGCGTGGCCGAACGATACGGGCTACCCAGTATGGAGGGTAACTGCATGATTGGCCATACGCGCATGGCCACGGAATCGGCCGTCAATCTAGAAGGTTGCCATCCGTTCACCGCCGGGAAGGATTTGTGTGTCGTGCACAACGGCTCCTATGCCAATCACAATACCATCCGGCGCGAATTAGTTCGGGAAGGGATCGCCTGCGATAGTTGGAACGATACCGAAGTGGCGGCTCGCTATCTGCAATGGCGGCTCGGTGACGGCGCGTCCCTGAAGGAAGCGTTGCGCGGAATGATCGACAGCTTCTCAGGGTTCTTCACCCTGGCCATCGGGCTGCGCGATCAATTTGCGGTTCTCCGCGACACCTACGCGTGCAAGCCCCTGGTGGTGGCGGAGACGGACGACTACGTCGCGTGCGCAACCGAATTTCGAGCCTTGGCTCGCCTGCCGGGGATCCAGGAAGCCGAAACCTTTGAGCCCATGCCGGAGCAGATTTACGTATGGTCACGCTAGATTGCACCGAGCTTTCCACGCGCGAAATAAACCGCCGCCTAGGGGCCCTGGAGGAAGGCGCGCGGGTGCGCATATTGCACCCCGATGGCCGGCACAATCTGGCCGTAGGTTTGGAGCGGGCCATCGAGGTCTCGATCGAAGGGCATGGTGGCTACTATTACGCCGGCATGAATCAGCAGGCCGATGTCACGATTCACGGCAACGCGGGGCCCGGTGTCGCGGAGAATATGATGTCGGGTCGGGTGCGAGTAAAAGGATACGCTTCCTCGGCCGCCGGGGCGTCGGCACACGGCGGGTTGCTGATCATCGAAAAGCAGGCCTCGATTCGGTGCGGCATTGCCCTCAAGGGTGGGGACATCGTCGTGGGGGGTGATGTGGGCAACATGTGCGGGTTCTTGGCGCAAGTCGGTCACATCGTGGTTTGCGGGGACGCGGGACATGGCCTGGGTGACAGCCTGTACGAGGCGGTCATTTATGTTCGCGGAAAAATTGCGAACCTCGGCGCCGACGCTCGGATCGAAAAGATGCAGAAGGCAGATCATCAAACATTGGCCAAGCTGTTGAAAGAGGCCGATATCGATTTGGATCCGAAGTCGTTCCAACGGGTCGCATCGGCAAAGACGCTTTACCATTTCGACGCCGAGAAGAGTCAGACATACTAGAAAGGCCGTTCTCATGAGTGGAAACGCGGACGCACACCCCCCGAAAGTGGCGGGAGTTTCCAATTTCACCTATTCGACCGGCAAGGTCGACTGGATTCGGTGTGCCGCCGAGGCCGGGCGCTACGAAATTCGGGGCATGGGCGCCAAGCGAAAAATCCCCAACTTCGATGATTTAACGTTCCTCACCGGCTCCCTCAGCCGCTATGCGCTGGAAGGCTACCGAGAGGCCTGTTCGACTAAGACGGTTCTGGGGACGCGCTTCGCTGAGAAGCCGCTGGAACTGGACATTCCGATCACCATCGCCGGCATGAGTTTCGGAGCGCTGGGGGCTCACGCGAAAGAAGCCCTCGGTCGTGGCGCGAACATGGCCGGCTCCTGCACCACCACCGGAGACGGGGGCATGACGCCGGAGGAACGGAAGGCCTCCAAAATTCTCATCTACCAATGTCTGCCTTCCCGATACGGGTTCAATCCGGTGGACCTCAGAAAGGCGGACGCCGTCGAAGTCGTCGTGGGCCAGGGAGCCAAACCCGGCGGCGGCGGCATGCTGCTCGGGAACAAGATCAGTCCGCGCGTGGCCGGTATGCGCAAATTGCCGGAGGGGATCGATCAGCGTTCCCCCTGTCGGCATCCGGACTGGACGGGGCCCGACGACCTGGTGATCAAGATTGAAGAACTGCGAGAGATTACCCAGTGGCGCATCCCCGTCTACGTCAAACTCGGAGCCACCCGGGTCTGGCACGACGTCACGTTGGCCTGCCACGCCGGTGCCGATGCCGTGGTGGTCGATGGCATGCAGGCCGGCACCGCCGCGACTCAGGATTGCTTCATAGAGGACACCGGGATTCCCACGTTGGCCGCGGTCCGTCTAGCGGTGGAGGCACTGCAAGAGTTGAATCTCCATCGGAAGGTGCAGTTGATTGTCTCCGGCGGTATCCGCACCGGCTCGGATGTGGCCAAGGCCCTTGCCATGGGCGCCGACGCGGTATCCATCGGTCAGGCCGCCATGATTGCAATGGGGTGCAATTGGGACGTCCCGGAGTGGGAGTCCGACTATGAGCGGTTGGGTACGCGGGCCGGCTCCTGCCATTTTTGCGAGACCGGGCGGTGTCCGGCGGGGATCACGACACAGGACCCGGATCTGGAACGCCGCCTCGACGTGGCCCAGGCCACGACCCGCGTCCGAAATTATCTCAAGACCCTGGCGTTGGAAACGCAGACGCTGGCACGGGCCTGCGGGAAGAACAACGTGCACCATCTCGAGCGGGAGGATCTTGCGGCCTTGACCTTGGAGGCCGCAGCGATGGCCAAGATCCCGCTGGCCGGTACGGACTGGTATCCAGGGAAAGAGCCAGCGTGAGCTTCATGTTGATGTGCCCGAATTGCGGCAAACGACATGTGGGCGAATTTGCCTTTCGCGGCGAATACTGTCCGCGGCCGAAGCCGGAGGCGCCATTCGATGAATGGACCGACTACGTGTACATGGCACGCAATCCGAAAGGCAAGCAAGTGGAGTGGTGGTTTCACCGCTCGGGATGCAAGCGTTGGTTTTTGGTTGAGCGGGATACGGCCAATAATGTGGACCACAAGAGTTTCTGGTTTGAGGATCGTCCGACGTAACGCATCAGGGCTAGTTCTAGAGACTCATGCCTGCGCGTAATCGTTTGTCCGAGCACCCCTACCTGTCGCTACCGCGACAAGAATCCGTCGGAGTCTTTCACTTTAACCGAAAACCGATTCGCTTCATGGAAGGCGACACCGTCGCATCGGCCCTGTTTGCATCTGGTATCACCATTTTCTCGCGAAGCTTCAAGTACCATCGCGCGCGTGGCCTTTACGACAACCAGGGTTATGGTGCCGAGACGCTAGTTACCGTCGACGGGGCGCCCAATCTGCTGGCCGACCGCGTTCTGGCCCAAGAGGGCTTACAGGTGGAAACACAAAACGCTTGGCCTTCGGTCGAATTCGATCTGATGGCCATCAACGATTCGCTCGTGCCGCTACTGCCCAACGGTTTTTACTACAAGATGTTTCATAAACCCAAGTGGGCTTGGCCCTTCTTCGAGCCGATGATTCGTAAAGCGGCGGGCCTTGGAAAAATTGATGTCCATGGGCGCGAGGTCAACAGACGGTACGAGAAGCGCTACCGTTTTCCCGATCTGTGTGTGGTCGGTGCCGGACCGGCGGGTTTGTCGGCCGCATTGGCCGGGGCACGGGAAGGAAAAGACGTTTTACTGATCGAACGCGATCCGCAACTGGGGGGACACGCCCGCTACAACGTCTCGATTGTAGAGGGCTGCGCCGATGAATCCTTGAACGGCCGAACCGAGCAGAAGGCCGTCACAAAACTGATTGATCAGGTCGAGCAGGAAGGGAAGATCGAAGTGCTCGCCGGCACGCTTGCGTTTGGCGTCTACGAAGACAATCTGGTGGCCGCCGAGAACGGCAGCGACCTGTTCAAGATCCGGGCTAGCGCGGTTGTTGTAGCTGGCGGTGCCAACGACCGACATCTGGTTTTCGAGAACAACGACCTGGCCGGCATCATGACCGGGCGGGGTGTTGAGAGGGTGATTGGCCTGCACGGCGTCGTGCCCGGCCGGCGAGCGGTTATCGTGACCACCCACGACGGTGGATACCACTGCGCCTACCTTCTCAAGGGGGCGGGGGTTGAGATCGCTGCGGTCGTTGATGCCCGCGAAAATCCATCAGGCTACTTTGCGGAAAGAGTGAACGCTTTGGGTGTCACGATCCTTCGCGGTCAAACCGTGCACGCCGCCCTTGGTTCCAAGCGGGTCTCCTCGGTTCGCATAGGGCCCCTCCTTCGCCAAGGCTTCGGCGCGGCACCGCCCCTCGATGGACAAGCTTCACAAACGCTCCCATGTGATCTTCTCGTTTTGGCGGTGGGCTTGACCCCTCAATTGGGACTCCTGGCCATGGGGCGCAATCGCCCTCGCTGGGACGAGGAACGGGCCGTATTCAGGGTTTCCGATCCGCCGGATGGTCTCTATGCGGCCGGCGAAGTCAACGGGCATGCGGGTTTCACTAGGCTGATTCAGGAGGGCACCGACATCGGCAAAGCCGCAGCGCATCGTGCGCCTGTGCGCGAAAGCAAGCGGGAGCCGAACGAGTGCATCCAGGCTCTGCCACCAGACATCGATTGCGGTGGAAACAAACATTTCATCTGCAAATGCATGGACGTGACGCGCAAGGAAACGCAGGCCTCGATAGCCGAAGGCTACGATCAGATCGAGACGTTGAAGCGTTTCACCAGCATGGGGATGGGACATTGCCAGGGTAAGACCTGTTATGAAGCCGCGGCTCGCCTCGCCGTCCTCGATAGCAGCGAAAAGAATTCCGATGGCGTTCCGACCACCATGCGCCCTCCCTTGGTCCCGGTCTCCTTTGGCGTTCTAGCCGGTCGAGCGCCGCATCTCGTTCCGGTGCGCCGTACCGCGATGCATGATCGTCACGAGAAACTAGGGGCCAAATTCCTGCTCGCCGGGTTGTGGAAACGCCCGGAGACTTATACCAGCACCGAGGACGAGGCGGTGGCGGTTCGCGAGGGCCTGGCGATCATCGATGTAGGCACGTTGGGCAAGCTCGAAGTCTCAGGGCCTGATGTTCAAAAGTTTCTGCACTTCATGATGCCCGGAAAGTACGCCAAGCTGAAAGTGGGAAGAGTTCGGTACCACACCATGGTCGATGAGGACGGCATCCTGACCGAGGACGGGACGATCTCGCATGTCGCCGAAGGCCGATACTTCATCTCCACCACCACCGGAAACGCCGAGGCGATCCACAACAACTTCCGTTGGTGGATTACCACCGACGGATTCGATGTTCACGTCAAAGATCTGGGCGCCTCTCTGGCAGCGGTCAATGTGACCGGGCCTGAGGCGCGCGAGATGATGCAACCGCTGGTGGACATCGATCTGTCCAACGAGGCTTTCTCCTACATGGCGTGCGGATTGACTCACATCGAGGAGGTGCCGGTTTATCTGTTTCGCATCGGCTTTACCGGCGAGCTCAGTTACGAGGTTCATTATCCGGCCGAGTATGGCGAAGCGATGTGGGACTTCCTGCTCGAGAAAGGGCGATCGTTCGGCATGAAGCCCTTTGGAGTGGAGACCCAGCGCGTGCTGCGTCTGGAGAAAGGGCACATTCTGCCGGGGGTGGATACGGACGCGCTGACCACTCCTTATCAGGCCGGGGTTGGCTTTACGGTTAAAGACGACAAACCCGATTTCATAGGCAAGAGCTTCCTCGCTCATTTCAAGGAACGGGGGATCGAAGAGCAATTGATCAGTTACAAGCTGGCGCCCGGTGTGCCGGTTCCCGACGACGGCGTGGTCATTCTCGATCGGGGAGACATCATTGGTCGCGTGACCAGTTCGCGCATGAGTCCGGTATTGGGTCACGGTATCGGATTGGGTTGGGTCAAGGCACCGTATGCCAAGCCTGGTACAAAAGTGAGTATCCGGCTGGCCAGTGGTCAAGACGTGATCGGGGAGATCCTGGATGGGTTTGCGGCCTACGACCCCCAAGGAGGAAAGTTGCGCTCATGAGTCGCCTGGCCAAGAGATCGCCATTGACGCCGGTCTTTCGCGCCGCCAATGCCCCGATGACCGAGGTGGCCGGATGGGAGGTGGCGCTCAGCCTGGGTGAGGCCGAAAGCGAAAGCGCGGCGCTAAAGGAAGGATCGGTCCTGATCGATTGGTCTCATATCGGAAAGATTTCGGTGCGTGGAGCCGGCGCCGTCGCACAGGTCTCGAAAATCGACGTCGCCGCCTCTTCGATCCCGCCGCTGAAGAGCGTCCTTTTTGACGGTGGCGCGATCCTTCGCTTCACCTCGGATGAGTATCTAATTCTGTGTGAACCGGGACGCGCCCCGGATTGGATGGCCAAGATGGGGGAGCAGGGTACGGCGACCATCAATCTCAGCGGCGGTCTCGGTGCGCTGTATCTGGGCGGCGCGCAACAGGAAGAGGTGATGGAGCGCTCCTCGGCAATGAATCTTCAGCCGGCGGTGCTGCCGCCCGGCGCGGTCGTGCAGACCACCGTTCACCTGATCCCCTGTACCGTATTCAGGTTGGTGGACGGATACCTTTTTCTGGAGGGGAGGGACTACACCCAAAGTCTCTTCGATGCCTTGATGGATGTCGGCAAAGGCGTCGGCCTGGTGGCGGCCGGTCTGGATTGCGTGCCGGTACATTGGGGAGGCGTCCATGGCTAGCGGGAAGATGTGGCGCACGCCCGAGCTCAAGAAATCCTACAGCGTGGTCATCGTTGGCGGCGGAGCACATGGCTTGGCCACCGCCTATTATCTGGCCAAGATGGGCGTCAAGGATATAGCGGTCCTGGAAGCCAAATTCGTGGGCTACGGCGGTTCGGGCCGCAATACCGCGATCTTGCGCTCGAACTACCGCACGCCGGAGGGAGTGCGTTTTTACGACGAGAGCTTGAAACTATACGAAAACTTGTCCCAAGAGCTCGACTTCAATTTGATGTTCAGCCAACAGGGCCACTTTACCTTGGGCCACTCGACGGCGACGATGAACACCTTGACCACGCGGGCCGAGATCAACAAGGCGGTGAATGTGGACAGCTACATTCTTTCGCCGCCTGAAATAAAAAAGATGCTGCCCGAAATCGATGTCTCCGATCACCCGCGCTACCCGATTCTCGGCGCGCTGTACCACCCGCCCGGCGGAATCATCCGCCACGATGCGGTGGTGTGGGCCTATGCGCGCGCCGCGGATCGCATGGGAGTCGATATCCACAATTTGACCGAAGTAAGAAACGTGAAGGTTGAGGGCGGAAGGGTAGTGGGGGTCGAAACCAATCGCGGCAACATCGCATGCGAAAAACTCCTGACCGCATTGGCGGGCTGGAGCTCGATCCTGTGCAACCAAATTGGGGTGAAGCTCCCGCTGGTCACGCATCCCTTACAGGCGCTGGTTACCGAATCCTACAAGCCCTGGCTCCATCACGTGGTGGTGAGCTCGAACCTGCACATTTATATGAGTCAGACCGACCGCGGTGAGTTGGTCTGTGGCAACGGCATCGACGGCTATCCGCATTACGGAATGCGAGCGACATTAGGATTCCTCGAGAGTTACGCCGCGCATACCCTGGAGCTGTTTCCAATTCTGCACAACGTAAAAGTTCAGCGGCAGTGGGCAGGTCTGTGCGACATGACGCCCGATTACAGCCCCATCATCTCGCCGGTAGACGAGATCCAAAACCTCTACATTAATTGCGGCTGGGGAACATACGGGTTCAAGGCCGCGCCGGCCAGTGGGTTGAACAGCGCCAAGATGATCGCCAGCGGTCGGGTGCCGAAGAATATCCGAGTCTTCCATTACAACCGCTTTCGCGAAAATCGACTGGTCGGCGAGAAGGCGGCGGCCGCGGTATCCGCCTGATTTTCGGTCAGTGTATCGGGAAGAAGAGATGCCAGATGCGGCTTCTATGAGCTCGTTTCTCGTGTCACAAGAATGCATGGATCTCGGCCTGCGGGCAGGCGCTTTCGTGCTCGAAGGCCTACAAATCACAGCGGCCTCGCAAGAGCTTCGTGCGCAGATCGACGACGAGGTTCAACGGATTCGTGGCCAATTCGCCAGCCCGGCGGAGATTCGCTCTATCGCGGAACTCAGGAAACACCACGAAATCTTGCGCAGAGTTGGCGTGAAACCTCGTAGCCATCCACCCTCGACGCAAAAACTGCTCGAATCTGCCTGGAAGCGCCGCAGGCTTCCGGAGGTAAACAATCTGGTCGATGCCTATAACCTTGTCTCTCTGCTCACTCGGAACAGCCTCGGGGCACATGACCTCGACCGCCTTGCGCTTCCTGTCGAGTTACGCCTTTTCCGGGGGAACGAGAGTTTTCGACCGCTAGGGAGCCAACGAGACCAAACAGTCCATGCCCGCGAATTCGGATACGTGGACGCCGAGAACCGCGTCATCTGCCGGCTCGACTCGTTGCAAGCCGACTTCAGCAAGGTTACCGTCGACACGAAGCGGGCGCTGCTCATCGTCGAATCGACCACCGTGCACGATGCGGTGCGACACGAGAAGGATTTCGCGATCACCAAGGAAGTGGTGGACCGTTTTTGTGGCGCGACGGCGCAAGTCGTGGCGTTTCCCGGTTGACCCGGATGCGCTCACGGTTGAGTCGAGGAGCATTGAAATGGGCATGAAAATCGGGATTGTGGGATGGGGGGAAATCGCTCGCGACCATGCGGCTCATTTCGCTCCCAACGGCGCCGAACTGGGTGGCGTTGTTTCCCGGCGACAACATTTGGATCTAGACGTGCCCGTATTTCAGAACCTGAAGGATATGTTGCCTCACGTGGACGCGATTACAGTTGCTGTTCCCAACCACTTGCACGCCCGGCTTTGTCTGCAAGCGATTGAGGCCGACACGCCGGTACTCGTCGAAAAGCCGCTTTGCATTTCCAGAAGCGAGCTTCTAAACCTCGAGCGGTCATTTGATGACCTCAGGGTGCCGGTTCACCTCGGCTATCGTTTGAGATGGAACCCGAAGCTGTTGGCGATCAAGTCGCGGATCTCGAACTTGAGACGCGTAAAATGCATTTACGTGCTGGGTATAGATCAGCTCGCCGACGACAAGGATTGGACCCGACAACTCGACATCACCGGCGGCAGTTTCTTCACCCTGGGCGTGCACACACTCGATCTTGCTCGCTGGCTGGCTGATGCCGATGGCAGGCCTTTGAAAAACCTGCAGGCCAGTGCGACTCACTCCGATGCTTCGGCAGACTACCCGCTCAACGTAGCGCTATCCGGGACTCTTCCGAGCGGCGTCGAGATTGTTGCCGGCACCGATCTACGCGGTGATTCCGACTCCGATCTGGTTTTGGAAATCGATGCCGACGAAGGAAGCTTTCCTGACTCCGATCTGCCGAAGCCGGCACCTGAAGATGAGCCAGTCGAGTACGCCGCCCTGATTGCGAACTTCATTCGAGCCGTCGAGGCCGACGAGATAGATAGGGACTATACCGAAGAGATCCTTCAGACACACCGAGAGCTCTTAATGGCTCGGGACTTGTCGGCTGGTTGGGAATCCTCGTCAGGAATATCAGTTTAGGTAGGAAGGGAGGAGCTCATGGTCTTCCGAACCATCGTATTTCTCGTTTCTTCGATGTTCACCGTGTCTACGGTCCAAGCACAATTACCCGCACGTACGCCGCAGACCGACGTGGAAGCGCTTCGCCTGATGAGAAACGACAAACTCGACCTGATTCTGCCGGGTGCTATGCGCGACAACGACGTGGACATGTGGATTCACGTCACTCGTGACGGAGACCCGGATCCGCTGGCTCAGTTTTTGGCAGTACCTGGGGTTATCTGGTTTTCACGGACCTAGGGGACCGGATCGAACGGGCTGTCTTTGGCGAAGAAGGGGCCGTTGAAAGAATCGACGTACGCGGCTCCACCGACTTCGCGCGGGCCATTGATCCTCAGGGTGAAGGATTTCGCGTGTCAGAGGAATATGGCGAAGAGGCGGGCTATGTCTACATTCCCTATCCCAGGGAAGAGCCCGATGTCTACGACGAATTCACGGAGTTTGTTGCTAAACGTGATCCAAAAACGATCGCGGTCAACACGTCCGTGTGGATCGTCCAATCAGATGGGATTTCGTATTCTGAGTACCTGCGGTTGACGAAAATCTTGGGCGCCAAATACTCTTCGAGGATTGTATCGGCAGAGAAGGTCATCTCAGACTTCGTAATAAGAAGAACGAGCAGAGAAGTGGCGGCACAGGTCGAAGTTTTGGCGCTGGCTCGCCAGCGGGCCCTAGAGAGGCTATCGAAAGTCGTCCCCGGAGTAACCACAATCGCCGACATCAACGCCCGGGTTTACTATTCGGCGGTCAACCCACCCGAAAAAACGGTAGACATATCGCCCCCCGACGTCAGATGGTTTATTCATAACCCCGACTACGTTCTTCAGCGTGGCGATCTATTTGTAGGCGGTGGCGGCGATCCTGGGGGTGACTACATGGGCTTCGGGGTCGATACCAAGATTCATGCCTATATTTTGAGGGAGGGTGAGACAAAGGTGCCCGACTTTTTGCAGAGGGTCTATGACAAGGCGATCGCAGGTCAATGGATGATGCGGGACCACATGAAGGTCGGGATGACCGCCGGGGAATCTTTGAATGCCATGGTCAAAGCCATGGAAGAAAAGGGCTACATATATACGCCTTTCATCAATTCACGAGGATTGACTGCCAACGGCAAGAACACGCTAGATTATCTGCTGGTGCAGAAAGCGCTTGCTAACAAAGGAACTGACGTAGCCGGCTTTTCCATTGACAATCACAGTTTTGGAAACGCCGGCATGGGAAACGGAGTTATCGGACCCTCCATGTCGGGGTTTCGGCCCGACACGCACCATTTGAGGATCCAAGAGAACCATCTATTCGCTTTCGAGTACATGGTCCATATGAACATTGCCGAAAGACCCGGTTACCCGCTGTGTTTCAACATTTCGAATCCCCAGCTCATAACCAGCAAGGGCGTTGAGTTCATTCAGCCACCCAACGAGGAAGTGTTCCTAATACACTAGCGCTTGGGAGAGCCTCAGACTCAATGGATCAGCAAGATTCGTTCATTGGGTGGATGAAGAAACTCCACTCCCCGGCTCGATACGATGTGATTGCCCTCGATGTTGAGGACCATCGGAAAACCTGGCCGATCGGGGTGGTTGGTGTTGACCAAGAACTCTAGCGAAAAGAGATGATTCTCCTGGACCACTAAATCATCGCGGTCCCGCCGAAATGCTGCGATGGATGGCCCGAGCGTTTCCAAGCCGCCATTTCTGTTTCCCTCGCTGTGGAGATCGATGGAAAATCCGGACTTGTCCGTGTTGGCTAGCGCCTTTTGTAGGTTCTCATAATCTTCCGGGGATCGATCGGTAAAGGGTGTGTAGATATAGCCTGCATCTTTTAACGCGGCGATGAGATCTTCCAACGTTTGTCCCGCCGTTTTGCCTACCTTGACGTGCTGCCGGATAATCCCGCGTGCCGC
The DNA here is from genome assembly GCA_965219415.1 of Candidatus Marinacidobacterales bacterium. Taxonomy (GTDB): domain Bacteria; phylum Acidobacteriota; class Vicinamibacteria; order Marinacidobacterales; family DATDRI01; genus CBDCNP01. Next base: position 1,143,953 of record CBDCNP010000002.1, on the reverse strand, counting down.
GATCGCTCGGTCGTAGGCCAGCTGTATGGGGGCGGGAACACTGGTTTCGCCTTCCCTCATGATGTAGGCATTGCGCTTGTAGTCCGTCTGGTAGTAGTCCAGATACCGGACTCCGTTGTCGAAGGAGAGAAAATCCCCTCGTTGCAAGACGTAGTCGGGGGAGCGTGTTGTGTCTCGGTCCGAGACCGCTGAATAGATGACACCTGGCGTCCCTACCCTGGTTCTAAATCCCTGGGTCAAACCGCGCTTGAAGAACTGTTCCTTGACCCACCAACCGACATCCGCCCGGGTTGTCACGCCCGGCGTGATCACCTCATTCGACAAAGAACGCTCGAGGATCTGACGATGAATCTCGAGTGCCTCGATAAATGCAGCCACTTCTCTGATAGTCCTTCTCACCCTGAAATCGGTGATCAGGTTTTCCGCGGACACGATTCTCTCGGAGTACTTGGGGCCCAGGATCTCTTCCAGTTTTTTGTATTGGGTGTAAGAGATCCCATCTGCTATCGCGAGCCAATCGGAAAAGTTGACCGCGATCGTTTGCGGATCGCGCTCCGCCACGAAGTCCCTGAGCTCGTCGTAAACGGAGAAGTCCAGGGTTCGATAATCGTAGCCCTCGATCGCTCGGGCGATGGCGCGGGAACCGCGTACGTCGATATCGGGAACCGCGCCGGCCCGGCCGAAGACGGCCCGCTCAATCTTGTCGCCCCTATCGGTAAAAATAAGATAGCCCGCGGTGTACCCGAAATGCGGGTACAGAGGATCTTGGTTGCCGGTGCGAGTGACGTGAATCCACATATCGACTTTGTTGTCGCGCATAGCACCCGGCAGAATGAGATCGAGTTTTTCCGCTCGTATGAGCGCCAGGACTTCTGAGCTGGTCTTCGCCGTATGGACCCCTGGTTGCCCTTGAGCGGCCTCCGCCGTGAATAGGATAGGAATCAAAGTTAGAACGAACGCTACCCGAGATCTCATGACCTCCCCCTTTCGTTGGGCTAGGAGCCTACTGCAGCGGGTCTCGCGAGTACAATCCCGGCTCGACTTTGAAAGTTTTTCTTGTATCATGGCGCCCACCATGCCGTACTCGAGGAGTATGACTAGGTTCCGTTGTGTTCTCGTTGTCGTCGCCTGCGTTGCCTTGCTCGTGCCGTCAGGGGGAGAGGCGCAGGAGTTGTCCCAGGAGCTTCTGTCCCATTTTCACTACCGCTCCATCGGCCCCACTCGCCAGGGTGGGCGGATCGTGGACTTTGCCGTACCCGACCCGTCGAAGCAGCCGTACACTTTCTACGTTGCCGCCGCCAACGGTGGCTTGTGGAAGACGGTGAACAACGGGACGACGTTCGAGCCGATTTTCGACCATCAAAACGTGATTGCGATCGGTAACATTGCCGTCGCGCCTTCCAATCCAGATGTCGTCTGGGTCGGAACGGGGGAGCCCAACAACAGCACCACCGACCCTTACGCCTCCTACTGGGGCGACGGAGTGTACAAGTCGACCGACGCGGGGAGGACCTGGACCAACATGGGGCTCCCCGAATCCCACCAGATCGGGCGGATCGTGATCCATCCGAGGGACTCCGATGTCGTCTATGTGGCGGCGCTTGGCCACTTGTACACCGATAACCCGGAACGAGGAATCTACCGGACGACGGACGGTGGAGGGAGCTGGGAACAGGTGCTGAAGGTTGTCGAAGAAGGGCGGCATATCAGCTTCGTCGATCTGGCCATCGATCCCCAAGAGCCGAAGACCCTCTATGCGGCCGCCTATGACAGAACCAGCAAGCCTTGGATGTTTTTCGAAGGTGGTCCGGGAAGCGGCATATACAAGACGACCGACGGCGGCGACACGTGGAGGAAGCTCGAGACGGGTCTGCCGACCGGCTCGGTGGGTCGAATCGGCCTCACGATCTATCCCGAGGGACCGGCGATACTCTACGCCTCGATACTTGTGAAGGAAACGGACGACGAGCGGTATCGCAATCGTGTCTATCGGACCGACAACGGCGGCGAGACCTGGCGACGAGTGAGCCCGGTGGGCAGGCAGCTCACCGGAGGATCGTATTTCGGTCGGATCCGAATCGATCCCACCGACTCCGACCATGTCTATGTACTCGGGTACGGAAACGTTCAATCTCGTGACGGTGGAGCCACATGGAGCCTCGGGTTCGAGTGGGGTGGCGACAACCACGCGATGTGGATCGACGAGCGAAACCCGGACCACATGCTCTTGGGGTACGACTACGGTATGGCGATCACCTACGACGGGGGAAAGAACTGGTACCACCCCGATGAACTGCCCTTCGGACAGTTCTACGGCATCTGCGTCGACATGGATTACCCCTATAACGTGTACGGCGGAACACAGGACTTCGGAACCTGGAAAGGCCCGAGCACGAAGAAGGGTCGGTTCCCGATCCGGTTCGAAGACTGGGAACATATGCTCGGTGGGGATGGGTACTTTTGCCAAGTAGACTCGACCAACGGACGCTGGCTTTACGCCGAGTCACAGAATGGCGACCTGATGAAGATCGATCAAAAGATGGGCACCCGTCTTCGGATCATGTACGACGGGAATCCGGAGCTGCGTTTCAATCCGGACGCTCCCATTCTGCTTTCACGGCACGACAGCAACGTGATTTATCACGGGGCCAACATGGTGTTGCGCTCGTCTTTCCAGGGTCGAGATTGGGAAGAGGTGAGTCCGGATCTGACGAAGAACGATCCCGCAACCCGCGCGATGGGACCGCTCGCCTATGGAACGATCACCACTTTGGACGAATCACCGCTAGACAAGACCATACTTTGGGTGGGGACCGACGACGGCAACGTTCAGGTCACCCGGGACGGGGGGAAGACGTGGACTCTGCTAAACAAGCATATTCCCGGAAATCCCGAGACCTGGGTAAGCCGTGTGACGGCTTCCCACCACGACCCCAACACGGCGTACGTGGCGTATAACGGGCGGCGACGTGATGACTTCAAAGCATACTTGTACAAGACCACGGATTCTGGAGAGATGTGGGAATCGATCGCTGGCGGACTGCCTGATGAACCGATCAACGTGATCGTGGAAGATCATAAGAACGCGAACCTGCTGTTTGTCGGCAACGAAAAAGCGGTGTACGTGTCGATCGACGGCGGAGCGCATTGGGCTCGTATGCAGAACAACATGCCCACCAACGGCGTGCACGATCTGGTGATCCATCCGCGGGAGAACGATCTCGTGGTCGGCACGCACGGCCGCAGTCTCTTTATTACCGACATCTCGCCCTTGCAGGAGCTCACCGCGGAGGTGCTCGAAAGCGAAGCCTATCTTTTCGAGGTCGAGCCCAAGATCCAATGGGTGATGACGAGTCAGCCGGCGGTGAGTGCGCAGAACTTCGTGGGCGAAAACGAGCCCCATGGTGTCGTCATCAACTACTACGTCGGTGAGCCCGCAGCAGACGTCTCGGTCCAGGTCTACGACGGAGACAAACTCATCAACCAGCTCACTGGCTCGGGCGCAGTGGGGTTGAACCGCGTCGAGTGGGGCATGACCCGGCGGGAACCTCGCCCCGAAGAGGAACGGGCTCGCTGGGATGAAGGGCAGCAATACCGGGAAGCGGATCAGGAGTTCTTCGATTACTACGACACGGTCGATTTCTACGGCGCCGCCGACGAGGAAGTGACCATGGACGGCTACTCCATGCGAACCCGGGTCCACGATGCCGGGCCCACCGAGCGAGATTTCAGGCACTTCCGGGTGCGGCCTGGTGAATACACGATCGTGCTAACTGTCGGCGACCTTGTCATGAAACGCACCGCCCGTATCTTGGCAGATCAGTGGTACGACCAGTAGGCTGCTTGCGAATTCAGGGGATTACGAATGAAAACCGGACTGCTAGTTCTTCTCGCGAGCTCTTTCTTGCTGGTCTCGTGTCAGCCGAAAGAGCAAGTCACTCTTCCTGAGATCGACACTTCTACTTCACCCAACGGTATCGTTCCGCTGCCCGATGACGTTCCTGAGGTATTCAAGGGGCACTTCGTGAAGTACACCAAGGTCATCGCTCCGAACGGAAAACCCATCCACATTCTGGCCCAGGACGGCTGGACCGATGACCAGATCAAGCACGGCAGAAATGTCTTGGAGTATATCCTCACCGACTACCCGGGCTCGGCCTATGGTGACGACAAGTCCGCAGTCGCCAACTCGATGTCGGACAAGAAGGCCACGATGGTCTTCTTCAACACCCAACCCGATCTGCAAGCCGCTATGCGCGGCGGGCTGGGCGTTGCCACAGACTTGAGCATGCAGGATCTGCGGGCCAACGAGAGCCCCGCCGTTGGCGACGAAGACTATATGAGTCACGTGACCCGCGATGCATCGTACGAGGAGATCTGGCACCTGGTTCATGATTACGGTATCAAGCCCACGCTACCGGAAATGATCGCGGAGATGAAAGAAGCCAACGCTGTAGCGACCGAGAACGGCTGGCGGGGCTGGCCCGATGACGAACCGGAGGAGCACACCAACGAATACGTTGGCGTTCTCATCGACAATTACCTCGACCTATGGGCGATCCACCCCACCAAGTATGAAGGGCGAGCTATCGAGCCCGGTGAAATTCCGGAAGGGCACTCTCACTTCGGCCGCTACTTCGCCAACAGTCGCGCAAAGCAGAAGGAGAAAGACCCGCTGGGCTATGCGGTCATCGAGAAGTTCTTTCCTCCCTATTTAACCTATACTCCTGAGCTTCCCGAGGATTTCTCTGGCACGTTCTCGATGGAGCTCGATCCATCCGCCGCCTATACCTACAAGTCTCAGCACCTGACGAAAGCGACCCTGACCGGTGCCAACGACGCCAACCTGAAGGGCAATGGCTACGACAACGTCCTGACGGGGAACGCGGGAAACAACGAGCTCGACGGCGGGGAGGGAGAAGACACCGCAGTCTTTTCCGGGCCTTCTACCGAATACGAGATCTCGAAAGAAGGGGGGACCGTTACTGTAAGTGACGGAGTCGCCGATCGAGATGGAACGGACTCACTCCGCAATATCGAGCTGCTTCAATTCAGCGACGATACAGTTGCTGTAGAGGAATAGAGCCATGAAGAATAGGATTCTCCTCGTTTCATTGAGTGCCGTCCTGCTTTTGGTAGGGCTCGAGGCCTACTCTCAGGATGCGCGAACTCGCTATCAGATCATGAACCTCATCCGTAAGGAAAAGCTTGATCTCATCCTCCCCGGGGCGATGCGGGACAACAACGTCGATATGTGGATCCACGCCATGCGAAGAGGTGATCCCGACGCTTTCGACTTGGACTTCGGTGCCACCGCGGGATGGATCATCTTCACCGATCGCGGTGGCGACCGCATCGAACGAGCGCTTCTCGGACACGATTTTGCGTACCTTGCGGACCGGTCCGTTTTCGATATCTTTGGCCCGGAGAGCGAACTGACCGAGTTCGTCGCGGAACGTGATCCGAAAACCATCGCGGTCAACATGTCGGAATGGCTAACCCATGCCGACGGTCTCTCCCACACCCAATACTTGAAGCTGGTCAAAATGCTGGGCGACAAGTACGCGTCCCGCCTGACGTCCTCGGAGAACGTCATCACCGACTTCCGGGTCAGAAGAGTGCAGAGGGAGATCATCGCCTTCGCGAACATCTCGGAGATACAACGGCAGATCATGGAGTCGGCGTATCGTCATATCAAGCCGGGGATCACGACGCTGGAGGACGTGGGTTGGTGGGCTCAAGACCGCCAAATGGAAAAAGGGTTGTGGACGTCCTTGTACGGCACGAGTAGGAGCATGCCGGGTGTGATGCACTCTCATGTGTCAGACCGGTCGGAAACAAGGAAGAGCGATTACATACTGCAGCCCGGCGATCTGTTGTCTTGGGACGCGAATCTCCGATGGCTCAATTTCGGAACCGATTGGAAGCGAAACGCCTATCTCCTGCGTGAAGGGGAGACCGAGGTGCCGGATAGTGTCGCCAAGGCATGGCAATACGGTCTGGACGCAAGACCCATTATCCGCCGAAATATCAGAGTGGGTCGCACCGCGGGCGACACGCTGAAGGCGATCGTCGCCGCACTCGAAGAAGCGGGTTACGTCTACACGCCGTTCGAGGATACAGATAGAGATCGCGAAATCGTGGCTGCACTGGGGGACGATCCGAGACCGGGGATCTCCATCGATTGTCATACGGTAGGCAACACTGGAAACAGTGAGGTCGCGGTGGGACCTGCCATTGCCCCGTTTCGACCGTATCGCGGCCACGTCATGATTCAACCGAACAACTTGTTCTCGTTCGAGTACATCGTTCACACCTGGATGCCGGAATGGAATAGGCGATTGGCCATCAATTTCGAAGACAATCACGTCGTCACCGCCAACGGGGTGGAGTGGTTGTATCCGCCGAATGAGAAGATCATTTTGGTTCCCTAACTGTGGAATACCGCCAGCTAGGTCGAACCGGCGTAAGGGTCTCTCCACTGTGCTTCGGGACCGATAACTTCGCGGACGCGACACCCGAAGCGGAGTGCATCGAGATGCTCGACCGGGCGTTCGATGCCGGCATCAACCTGCTGGATACCGGCGACATCTACGCCGAGGGAGAGGGCGAAAGGATCATCGGCCGAGCGCTCAAGTCCAACGGCCGTCGCCACTCGACGCTCATTTCGACCAAGGTCGATCACGTGCCGGGGGTGAACCTCGACGTCTACGCGCCCGGAATCAATCCCAACCACCATGGCCATTCTCGCCTGAACATTATCCGCGCCTGTGAGGAGGCACTCGCTCGGTTGCAAACGGACTACATCGATTTCTATCAGATGCATCGTCCCTCTCCCGAAACTCCGATCGACGAGACGCTGGGAGCACTGACCGACCTCGTCCGCCAGGGCAAAGTGCGCTACGTCGGCTGCTCCACACACCCGGCATGGATGGTGATGGAAGCCCTCATGACCAGCGAGCTGAAAGGTTACGTGCGTTACGTATCCGAGCAGCCGCCCTACAATCTGCTCGACCGGCGCATCGAGAACGAGCTCATCCCGATGTGTCAGAAGTGGGGACTGGGGATCATCAGTTGGGCGCCGATGGCGCAGGGTATTCTCTCCGGGCGTTACGCGGCCGACACCGAGTACCCGGAGGGTTCCCGCGCGGCATTGAGAGGCGGCTACTACGCCGACCGGGTGACCGCGGCGGGAATCGACATCGCTCGCCAGCTCGCCGCGATCGCAAAAGAGGCGGGTCTGAGTTCAGCGCAACTGGCCGTTCTCTGGTGCAAAGACCAGCCGGGGATCACCGCACCACTGGTCGGTCCTCGAACGTCCGAGCAGCTCGAAAGATTGGTGCCCTTGATGGGGATGGAGCTAAGCGACGATCTGCGCGCGGCGTGCGACGAATTAGTGCCGCCCGGGAGCTTCGTCGCCGACTTCCACAACACGGCGGATTGGATGAAGATGACGGTTGTGTGACTATCGATGATCACTTCGGGTTCTGAGTGGTGATCGACTACCGCGGCTAGTTTTTTCTACGAATTTGGCCAGCATTTCCTTCCTTGCAAGTTTCACCGGAGTTCCCCCGAGTAGCATCAGCCCGGTATGAAATCTCTTGTAATCGAAATCGTCTCCGGCTAATTCTCGGTACTCCCTGAGAAGATCCATCACCTCTAGCTTTCCGACGTAATAGGCTACGTCGTGGACCGGCATCCGTGTGATTTGGGTCGTTTCCACATGAGCCTGTCCTTCCGTTAGGCCGGCATCCATGAAGAATTTGTGGGCTTCTTCATAGCTCATTCCCCGCGCATGGACCAACGGATCGATGCTGACGCGGGCAATGCGCCAATGGCGATGGGCAAGATGCGCAAGATACAGTCGGGGGTCGTTCTGTAGATAACCCAGATCGTACATCACTTCTTCGGAATAAACCGCGAACCCCTCGCTAAACGAAGCGCCGACGTCAGTGAAGGGACTGGCTCCCACCAGTCGCCGGGCCGGGCGCTCGTTCTGCGAGGCCATGAACACCTGGAAATGGTGGCCGGGATACACTTCGTGGGGGATCTGCTGAGCGATGAACCAGGCGCGACTCAAATCGAGCATCAACTCGTTTTTTCTCTCGAACGAGTCGTAGAAGTCGATGGAAGGGAGCGCATAGTAGCCGACGTGCGCGTCTCCCGTGAAGACGAACGGCCCAATGCCAGAAGCGCCCCTTGGCAGCGTCGCCCAGTGCCCGGCTTCCACGTATCGGTACTGCTCGGTCATCCCCTCCGGTACATTCACTAGCTTGGTGTAGACGATCTCTCTCGCCCGGTCTGCCTCACGGGCGAGTGTGGTGTACAGCTCCCACGGCGCCGGATGGTCCATCATGTTTTCCTGCAGCAACTCCTGCCAGGTCTTGTCGGGATCGATTTGTGCGGCCACGCGTTCCATGAGAGCTACGTTTTCGTCGTAGAGTCGTTTCCCCCAATCGATCAGTTCGTCGACGGTATAGTCCAGAAAATAGTCCTCGAGCATGCGGTCATAGTTCTCTTCCCGGATGGCAAAGGTGCCCGTGGATCGCGGTTTCAAGTCGGTCTCGAGGAAATGCTTGTAATCGACCAGACGCTTCTGGTAGTTCTCGGACGCGGCCGAAAGCCGTTCCTTCAGGGAGGCCGAGGGTGACCGCTCGAGCAACTTGGGTACGGACTGCCGGAAGTAGCGCATGATTCCGTCGCAATGGCGAATCGCCTGCTCCGTCCAAACCAGTGGCGGATCTTTCAGGTTCTCCTTTCCCCATTGGAATCGCACGACACTCTCTTCCATGCCTTGGACCATTTGCTCGAAGCGTTCTTCCCACGGGCTCCCTTCATCCAAAAGGGGTTCGAAAAATGCGTCGAATGGAAAGTACATCGATGGATCCCTTTCCCACCGCCGCAGTACTTCCATCATTAGAATGCTGTTGTCCAGCTGGGCCCGGAAATAGTCATAGTCCACTTGGTCGGCGATATCGAGTTGGTCGTAGTCGATCCGCTCGTGCAATTCCCGCAAGAAATCTTTCGCCCTTTGAATACGTGCCAGGTAAGTGGCTCGACCCATTCCTTGAAACGGCGCCTTCTCTTGCTCCCCGGGCCGATAGAACCGGGTAATCAAGGCATCTAGTTCCGTGTCGCTCTCTGCTCCAAAGACCGCACCGGCAAGTAGGAGAAGCACAAAAGTCCCGGATTTCCTATTCGGTCTCATTGGTCTTCGATCCTTTCTCATGAACGGGGAAATCCGAACCTCCCCAAACGCTCTCGATACTCGAGTGGATGACCATCGACATCGGTGAGAGGCAGGGCCGGAACCCTCTGCTCTGTCGCCAGGGTGACCAGCACCAGCGCTGCCAGCCCTAAGCCCGCCGCGATCAGATCCGCGGGATACTCGATCCGAGCCACTTCCAAAGTCAGCCAACTCCCCATGCCGACAAGTATGCTAGCGACTGCACCTGGATTGTTCGCTCTTGGCCAGTAGAGAGCGGCGGTCATCGGAATGATCAATCCAACGAACAGAATAGAGAAAGATTTGACCATCAATGTATAGACGTTTTGGAAGTAGAGCGCGGTTATCAACGAGAACAACCCTACACCGAGGATGGCCCAGCGTATCGACCACAGAAGCTCTCGCTCCGACATGTCGCGTTTGAAAGCCCTCAGGATGTTCTGGCCGAAAATGCTAGCCGGTGCGAGCACGCCTCCGTCCGCCGAGCTCATCAGCGCCGAGAAGAGGGCTCCGACAAAGACCGCCATCGCCACCGGAGGTAGGTACTTCATGCCTAGCGATGGGAGAATGAACTCCGGATCCCCGATGTCGGGCATGATCACGCGGCCGGCGATGCCGAGCAGAACCGGAATCATCGCGATGGTTATGTAGAGAAAGGTCGTGATGTACATGCTCCATTGCGCAACTTTTTCATCGCGCGCAGCGAACGCCCGCTGGAGCAGATCTTGGGACGCGATATTGCCCAGGCCGATCACCAGCAAGGCCTGTATGAACCACAGCCAGTCCTTGAGGTGATTCTCGGGAAGAAGCGAGAAATGCCCTGGCGGTGCTCGTGCCACCAAGCCGCTCAAGCCGCCGACGTCGCCCAAGACGAGGGGATACAAGACGACTAAGCCGACGATGATAATCAGCGCCTGCACGAAGTCGGTGAGCGAGACCGCCCACATCCCGCCGGCGAACGTGTAGATCAAGGTAACCGCGGCGCTGACCACAATGGCGGTGGTGGTGTCGACACCGGCGATGGTGTGAAGCACGTATCCGAAGGCGACGAATATGGAGGCCACCCATCCGACATACGCGGGAATGATACAGACCGCGGACAAGATCTCCGCACATTTGCCGAAACGCTGCCGAAACAAGTCCGGCAAAGTGAGCAAACGCATGCGGCGGAGAATGCGCACGTAGAAGAGACCCGCCAGGAACAAGCAAATGGCCGAGCCGACGGGATTGGATAGCACGCCCGGGATACCGTTGCTGTAGGCCGCTCCCGCGGCGCCGATCAGAGTGCCCGAACCGAACCAGGTAGCGAAGACGGTAAAGACGCACAGCCAGAGGGGGAGCCTACGCCCGGCAACAATGAAATCAGTGCTGTCTCTAACGTTTCGGCTGGCGTAGAAGCCCACCGCCATGAGGATGATGACATAGAAGACCGCGCCGGCGAGAATCGTTGTGGATTCAGCCATCGAGATCCATGGTGTAGATCTCTAGGTTCAGCTACTTCCCGTCGTACGGCGACCAGCCGTCGTCGTCCCAAAAATCGGTGAGTAGCTTGTAGAGCTTGGGATCCTTCGCCTTCATCTCCTCGACGCTTTCCAGCTTGTACTCGCGGTTTTCGTGCTTTACGCCGTACATCAAGTCGAGACCCACTGCGAAGTATTCTCCTGCACGGAAGTCCCGGCCGGCGTAGGGCCTCATGCCAGGCGGCAAGCTCTCGATCCTCTCAGGATCCGGCTTGTACTCTTCCGCTAGTAGGAACGCTAGCTCCTCGGCGCGATCGGGGTCGGTCAGTAAGTCCTTGCCACTATCGGGATCTGGATCGTAGTAGCCGTTTCGCACCGCGGTGCGAAACGCATCGTTGATCTCTTCCAGGATGTCCCGATCAGGCTCGATAAAGGGCAGGGCGCTGGCATGAACCGAATGGCCGAACTCCTCGACCGCGACGTGCCGGTTCAGGCGCGCGAAAGCCTCGTGCGGTACCCCGTTCTCGTCCGTCCAATAGACGCCTTCTTCTTCTATATAGGTCGTGGGCTGACCCGGGACCGCGCCTCCGGGGCCGATGATGCCCGGATGGTCGCTGTTTCGTTCGTCGGCGCCACGCAGTGCAACCCGAATGTTGTTGGCCGCGAGCGCCTCACGGATATCCTGGCGCTTCATAAGCTTCAGCATCGTCTCTCGGACTTTGTAGATAGCGGCGTCGGGAACTTCCCCAGAAGTGATGATCGGGCACCCGTGACGGTAGTCGTCCACGTAGACGTTCATGTACCTCTTGTAAAAAGGATGGACTCCCTCGGGAGGCGCGATGATCTTGTCGCCAGACTCCACCAGGGGTGTGGGCGGAATAGAGACATTGTGAGGTGTAAAAAAGTACTGCCATGCGATCAACTCCACGACCATGCGATGGACGTCTTCCGAAGACGCAGTGCCCGCCTCGACCATGGTCTGAGCGTCGGCAACGAGCTCTTGGAAAGATTCGATGCCATGGCCGAAGAACTCTCGTTCTTGCTCCTTGTTGTCGGCGCCTTGCGTGGGGTTCTCCGCCCGGACTCCGTCGATAACGGCTTGCGAGTTCTTGATGGCTCGCTCGAGATTGAAGGAATCGTACCGATGCGCGGTCTGGTTTGGTGTCGGCGCGCAGCTCACCATGGAGAGGCCGAGCGCGAGAAAAAGCAATCGTGAAAGGGCGGTAGCTTCTTTCATCGGATCACCAAGACTTCATTCTGCGTGGGGACCAGCCATTCGATTCCATGGTCCGTGATCAACACGTTCTCTTCGATGTTGACCGGCACTTTCTTGCCGCCCCATTCGTCGGCGGGGGTAAACACGATGAACTCGACCGAAATGATGCTGTTGGGCCGGACTTCATAGGTCGTTCGTGTCGGATAGATTTCGAAGAGGCCGGCACCGACGTCGTGCCCCAGGTTGCCGGCAGCATGCATGCCGATATTGACTTCGATGCCTTCGACATCGCTGGCCCGCTCTTCCTCGGTATAGACGTATCCAGCCGCCTTGACCAGCCGTTTCAGGTTGTCGATTTGCACGCGTCCCGTTTTCCCGCTCACCACGCTTGACTGGATGATGTTGCGCACCTTGACCGATTCTTCGAGGGCTTTCTTGACCCAGTCGGGGGCCTCGGTTTCTCCCTCCCTTAAAACATATGCAAAACGTTTGACGTCGGTGAAGAAGTTGTTGCGGCCGATCCCATAGTCGATCTGCATGACGTCGCCGCGCCGAATGACCCGGTTGGAGTCCCCAATCTCGACACCGTCGGGCGGGCTCAGATATACGGAGGGGCGCCAACCGCGTTCCAGGCCCATGGCCTTTCGCTGCTCCTCCAGCCACCAAACGAGATCGGCCTGCGAGGTCTTGCCCGGGGTGATGACCTCGTTCGACAAGGCGCGTTCTTCGAGTTTCCGCGTGATATCGGCGATCTTGGAGAATTCGATGACTTCGCTGGCCACCCGCTGGGCGCGGAAGTCCGCGATCAGGCGTTCCGCCGACACCAGGCGGGACGCATAGGGATCGCCGAGCGTTGCCTCGAGATTCTTGTAGTCGGTATGCGAAATCCCATTGCTCAGGTGGCGGCCTTCGGGAGGGAAGAGCTCCTCGTCGGTCGTGAAATTCACACCGATTCGCTCCGGATCTCGCTCCGCGACAAAGGACCTCAGGTCGCCGCGCCGCCCGCCGATGATGTCGTAGGCGCCGCACCTCTTTGCCAGATCGTCGTGGCCGCCCATTTGCGTTTTTTCTATCCGGTCGCCTCGGTCGGTGAAAACGAAAAGGCCGTTGCCGTTACTGGTGGCGATCCCGAGATCCCGGAACAGCGGCTCGGTACCGCGGCCCTTGTCGATGACGATCCACATGTCGATGTTGTTCCTTCGCATGGCCTGCGGGAGGACAAATCGAAACTTGTCTTTGCGGATCATGCAGTTGATTTGCCATTCATCGTTGGCTTCGCCGGCGAAGGAATCGGCCGCGATCAGAGCGAGTGACAAGAGAAGAACGGTGGTTCGTAGAGACATGCTTCACCTCCGATAGAGACATGCTTCACCTCCGATTCACGGGTAGGTCCAACTTAGATAGGTCGATCACTTGTCCATTTTTGACGACCAAGGAGATGCGCTTTGCGTTGTCGATGTCTTGCGTCGGGTCGGCATCGAGAAGAACTAGGTCGGCGAGCTTTCCTTCTTCGACCGAGCCCAGGTCGTCCGATTTTCCGAGGAAGATGGCCGCGTTGAGTGTGGCACAACGGATCACATCGGCAGGAGAGAACCCCGCTGCGACGAGGAGCTCCATCTCGCGATGCAAAGCGGGACCCAACGACTGGTCGGTGCCCGCGACGATGATGCCCCCTTGCTCGTGCACCATCCGGAGATTTTCTTGGGCGATGGGGGTCATGATCTTCATCCACCAAGTCCACGGGCGCGCCTCCTGTTTTGGCCTTTCTTCCGTCTTGAGGCGCTCGATCTCGGCCGGTTCCAGAGTAGCTTGGTATAACCGCTGATCGAGAAACGCCGGGTCATCCACCAAGCGACTGTAGTTTTCTCCGATCGTCAACGTAGAGACGGTGGGGATCTTCTTGGCACCCATGAGTCGGGCGAACTCTTCCGTCAAAGGCCCCCGGATCGAGATGGGGTGAGAAAGAGCGTCCACGCCGGCGAAGATCGCTTCTCGCGTCCTGTTCTCGTTGGACGTACGCACCGTCGCACGGATGCCGTGGTCGTTGTAGTACTCGATGATGCGCTGCATCAGATCGAGGTCGAGCAGGGGAACTGAGGGCGGCTCCTCCATCCGCGTTCTTCGTAGGTCAGCTTGACCATGTCGGGCTCGCGTGCGATGTGCTCATCCAGCTTGGCGATGGCCTCCGGCCAGTCGTCGACCAGGGTTGCTCCTTCGAAACCGCCGTGGCTACCGGGTGCGGTGACGATGCCGCCGGTGGCGAAGATGCGGGGGCTCGTGATGGCGCCCGAACGCTCCTTATCGCGCAGACCCATAATGAAGTCCGGATTATTGCCGGAGTCGAAGAGGGAGGTCACCCCTGAGTAGAGGTACGAATGGAGGACCTGTACCCCTACACGTTCGTAGTCGCCTTGCTGCGATCCAACATAGAGGTTGCCATCCGGAATGCCTCGAATGTGGACGTGCATATCCATCAGACCGGGGATCAAGACTTTCCGGTGCCGTCGATCCGTTGGGTTCCGGAGGGAGCTTGAATAGTGCGATCCCGAACGCGAAGGATGCGGTCGCCTTGCACCAACACGGATGCGTTCGCCTGTGGCGCTTTTTCGGTACCGTCGATCAAGGTCACGTTCTCGATCAGAAGACCGGACTCTTGCACACCAAACACAGGCAGGCTGAGCAAGCCTGTAATCGCTATCGTGGCAGCTATCTTCAAATGTCTTTGCATTCGTCGTTCCCTTTCACTTAATCAGGTAGTACTCCGTCTCCCGGCCTCCCAGAAAAACGAGCTCGCCTCGCGTGAAGGCGACGTTATGTTCGAGCACGATGCGGACATCTTGTCCACCCCACTCCGGCACCGAAGTCTTGGTATCGAGCTCCATGGCGTAGACCGTATTCCTCAAGATGGGAGAGCCGCCGCCCGGTTCTGGGTCGCGATCCCCATCACCGCCCAGCTCCGGCCCAACGAAATGACGGGTTCCAGAGTAGAACCCTCCGTTCAGTGAATAGCGCATCAGGAAGTGGGGCAAGGGATGACTGTAGATCTCGGCGCGCAAGCCGTCGGCTCGGGCCTTTTGAAGCGCTGCGAGAACCACGTCGTTCGACCGGCGGCCCTCTGCGAACTCCGCGGCGAAGAGCTCCTCCAGTCGGTTCGTGTTGCGTAGGGCTTGCCGCAATCCGGGAGGGGCTTCTGTCTCGTCATGTTTCAGAATGTATGCGACCTGCTGGGTGTCGGTTCCCACTCCGAGATAGTCGATGCCTGTGTCGCAGAAGATGAGGTCTCCTCGCCGGATGACGGTGTTGTATCCATTGCGAGGAGGTATGTCGATCCGAAAATGCTCGTCACTCTCCGAGTACTTCGGCCTCTCCAGACTGCTCCGCTGGACGGTGATCGTGGGATGGTCGCTGGTCAAGAGTCCGAGGGCTCGGTACCTTTGCCGAATCCACCAGTTGAGCTGGTCGGTAGTGGTAACGTCCGGGATAATCGTTTCATTCGAGAAAGCCTCGGCAATGATTTCATAGGCGAGACGAGCGACGTACTCGAAGAGGCTCATTTCTTCGTTGCTTCGGATTTCGAGGAACGCGTCTCGTAGCTCAGCGGAAGAGATCATTCGATTGCCGAACGGAACTCCTACCAGCGAGGCCAACCGCTGCCGCGCCTCGTTGCTCACTGCGATTCTCTTCGGATTGCGCGAACGAACGATACTCTCAAGCCGGTCGCGGTCCTCTTCCAAGGCTTCGATATCCTGGTCATCGCCCCGATCGTAGAAGACGAGTACATCCGGTCGATGCGAGACCAGGCCTTCGTCGTCGGCGGTCACCAATGAGAGGTAGAGCAGCCGCTGATCCCGCGAGACGAGCCACATGTCCACCCCGGCGCTTCTCATGACTTCGGGAAGCACGGTCTCTTTGCGCTGGCGGAGCTGACTCTCCATGACCTTCGCCTGTTCCCAGAGCGGCAGGACGTTGTGGACGTCGCCCGCGGGCTCGATGGAGTAGTCCTGGGATTGAGCGGCGTTTACCGTCACCAGTGAGAAGAAGACAAGGCTTCCTACGAGGTTATGGTTCATCATCAACTGTCCTCCCCGTCGGGCGATGAGCCTAGCACGAGTGGGTCGCGAAAGAAAAGAAATCACTTTGCACCCACCACTTGCTTCTTTGGTAAGTCTCTCAGTAACATCGCGGCACCCTCAGCGAACTGCTTTGGGTGAAAATATCGCCCACGAGGTGAAGTCATGCTCTTTAGAGCCACAATCTGTCTTATTTTTGTTTTTCTCACAGCCACTTCGGTCGCCGCACAGCCAGATGTCTATAGGCCGGACGCCCGGACGGTTCTCCGTCAGATAAGGAACGACAAGCTCGACCTCGTTCTGCCCGGTGCCATGCGCGACAATAACGTGGACATGTGGATTTATGTCGCTCGTCACGGTGACCCGGATGCATTGGAATATGAATTTGGAAGGGTGGACGGGTTTTTAATCTTTACTGACCTGGGAGACAGGATTGAGCGGGCGATGTTTGGCGGCATCTTTACCCGTGGTGGTGGCGTTGAAAACATCGACGTACGCGGCTCGCTCGAGCTTGCTCGCGCCGTTGCCGGGTATGACTACGGGAAAGTATATCCCGCGGTCTACGACGAAATCAAGGAATTCGTTGCCGAACGCGATCCGAAAACGATCGCCGTCAACTACTCAGACTGGCTTGCCGTTGCAGATGGGATTTCCTATTCCCAATACGTGAAGCTGCAGAAAATCTTGGGGCCGACATACTCCAAGAGGATTGTTTCCGCAGAGAATCTCATCACCGACTTCCGTTCCAGAAGGATCCTTAGGGAGATCGTGGTACAGGCCAACACCATAGAAATAGCTCGCCAGAACGCGCTGAAAGCCATCAATAGTGTCAAGCCGGGTGTGACGGCGTTGGGAGATCTTCCTGGTGGTCAAATGTACTATTCCGCTGTTTCAGAGCTCTCCGAGATAGAGTCCCCTCACTACACATTGCAGCGTGGCGATTTTTTCTACGTGAATGACCGATCCAACTGGATGGACTTCGGGTTTTCTTCTTTTGGCGTGGATACGAAGTACCACGCTTACATTTTGAGAGAAGGAGAGTCGAGTGCTCCCGAGAGCATACAGCAAGCCTTTGATAAGGCGATAAAGGGTCAATGGATCATGAGGCCGGCGGTACGAGTCGGCGCCACGGCCGGCGAGAGTTTGAGCGCCATGATCACGTCGATGGAAGAGGCGGGCTATATCTACACACCTTTTACCGACGATCACTCCGTCGACCATCCGATGATTCAAAAGGCGCTCGCGAATACGGACGAATCCGGGTTTTCCGTCGATCTTCACGTTCAAGGCAATAATGGCGGCTCTCTGGTGACGGTCGGGCCCTCTATGGCACCATTTCGGCGGGACCGGGACCACCTGGTGATTCAGGAGAATCACATTCTAGCTTTCGAATATATGGTCCATACCAACCTTCCGGAAAGACCCGGTTTTCCAGTCTCCATCAATATTTCCAATGTTCAGGCGGTCACCAGCCGTGGTGTTGAATGGATTCAACCGCCAAATGAGAGAATTCATCTGATCCACTAAGCTCGAGCTTGGAGCGGAAAGGATCTAGTCCCAGTGCCCTCCAATTTTTGCTTGATTTCGATTCTCGTCGCAGCAACCGCCCCGGCGATTCCACTCCAGGGCTCGGGCGATGAGCCGCTCCCCTTGAAACCCTCACAGCGGATCGAGTTCACCACCGACGAAGTGACTTGGATGTCACTAGACGTGTCTCCCGACGGCCGCACGATCGTGTTCGAGGTTCTCGGAGATCTCTACATCCTGCCCATTACGGGTGGAAAAGCGCAAAGGATCACCAGCGGGATGGCTCTCGACACGCAGCCACGTTTTTCTCCCGATGGCGACCGGATTCTCTTCGTAAGCGACCGAAGCGGCTCGGAGAATCTTTGGACGGTCGAGCTCGACAAGTCCATCGACGACTCGACCGAAGCGTCCACCGCATCGGGACTATATGCGGTCACCCGGGGCAAGGACGCTTCCTACGCGTCGCCCGCGTGGAGCCCAGATGGGAAGTACGTGGGGGCATCGAAAACCGATCGGTTCACCTGGATCGACGCCAATCACACTTTGTGGATCCATCTCTTGGACGGCGAGGACGGCGTCGAGTTATCGGCCAATGGCGCACCGATATACGGCATGGGATCGGCCTTTGGTCCGGATGGCTACTTGTACATGGCGCACCGCGAACCGGGAGGCTACGACGACGATGCCTTCGGGCATCGGATCGACCGCTACGATCTGGAGACGGGTGAAATGCGGCCGGTCGTTGGCCGGGTAGGCGGTGCGGTGAGGCCGGCTCTCTCGCCCGACGGTCGTTTCATGGTCTATGCATCCAGGCACGACGGTCAGACTGGTTACCGCTTGCGCCGGCTAGCTAACGGCACCGAAGAGTGGCTGAGCTTCCCAGTGCAACACGATCTTCAAGAGAACACTTGGATGGGAACTTCTTCGGACCATATGCCTGCCTACGCCTTTACTCCGGATAGCGAAGCCATCATTACGTCGATTGATGGAAAGATCTATCGAATTGACGCTCCATCGGGCCAAAGGACCGAGATCCCTTTCGAGGTAGACGTCGCGCTCGATATCGAACCCGTCATTCACTTCAAGGAGCGCGTTCCCGATGGGCCGATCGAGCTCCGACAGATCCGATGGCCCTCGGTCTCTCCCGATGGCGCGAAGTTGGTATTCACCGCGGTGCACCGCCTCTATGTCATGGATCTAGCCAGCGGTCGCATCGATCGGATAGCGGAGATGAAAGACGTCCAGGCGGCGCCGACCTGGAGCCACGACGGCCGGTGGATCGCGTTTGTGAGCTGGTCTGATTTCGAGGGAGGGGAGCTTCTCAAAGTGGCTTCCGATGGCAGCTCGTTGGAGCGATTGAGTGGGGTCAGTGCGTTCTATACCGATCCGGTCTGGGTGCCTGGGGATCAAGAAATTCTCGTCGCCAAGGGACCCTGGCAGCAACGCGGCGAGAACATGGAGTGGGTTCGGATCCCGGCTAGCGGCGGAGAAGCAACGGCGGTGGCACCCGTCTCGGGCTCGCGCCCTCATTTCGGTCCGAGCGACGACCGGTTCTACGTTTACGAAGGTGAGGAGGGTCTGGTGTCGATCGGGTTGGATGGCAACGACCGTCGCGCTCATTTGCGTGTCACGGGAATGCGACCGCCTCTTGGCCCGGGTGGGCCGCAGCCCGCCGAGCAAGTGGTCATGGGGCCCGATGGCAGGCACGCCTTGGTTTATGCGGATTGGAACGTGTATCGGGTCGCGCTGTCAGAAGAGGATGAGGAACAGACGGTCTCGGTGCAATCGGACGATCCATCGATTGAGAAGCTGAGCGTCTTGGGTGCCGAGTTCATGAGCTGGGGTGCCGCAGGCGCGGAAGCGACGTGGTCGCTCGGCAGCACGCTCTTTCAGTATCGATTCGCCGGTGCTGTTGGGGGCACCGACTATGAACCGAAAGAGTCGCGAGTCGAGTTACAGTTTCCTCGCTTCAAAGGCGAGGGAACCATCGTTCTCCGTGGCGGTCGCTTGCTAACGATGGAGCCTGGCCGAGCAGCCGATGGCATCATCGAGAACGGTGCGGTGGTGGTGGTCGACAACCGTATCCAGCGGGTCGGGCCGAGCACGGAGATCGAGACTCCAACCGGTGCTCGAGAAATCGATATCGCCGGCAAGACCATCCTTCCGGGCTTCGTGGATCTCCACGCCCACCTGCGCGCGGAGCGCGGCATGCATCGCAACATGGCGTGGGACTATCTCAACTACCTCGCTTTCGGTGTCACAACGACGAGAAACGCCGCCGATCCGACCGACAATCTCACGTACAGCTGTCTGGTCGAGATGGGGGATTTCTTGGGGCCACGGATCTTTTCCACCGGACCTCCCATTCTTGCCGATAATGGCATCCGGTCTCTAGAAGATGCAGTCCGAGTCGTTGAGCGTTACCGCCAGTACTATGGTCACAACACGATCAAGATGTACCTCACCGGCGACCGCACCGTGCGGCAATGGATGAGCATGGCGTCACGCCGGCTCCGCGCGACCCCGACTACCGAAGGCATCGATATGAAGACGATGATCACGCAGGTGATGGATGGCTACTCGCTCGAGCATCTGCTGCCTCATTTCCCATTGTCCAAGGATGTGGTCGAGCTCGTCGCGCAGTCGGGCACATTCTACGATCCTACGCTGATTGTCAGCACCGGTCCCCGGCCCGAGTACTACTGGTGGACCCGAACCGACGTTCACGATGATCCGAAGGTCCGGCGTTTCACGCCTCACGACTTGTTGGATCGCGCCACGAGGCGCCTACCTTGGTTTCACGACGGGGAGTTCTACTATGAGGAGCACGCGAAGGACTTGAAGAAGATCGTCGAGGCCGGCGGCAAAGTGACGGTTGGCAGCCACGGGGAGATGCAGGGCATCTCGTTTCATTGGGAGCTCTGGAATATCCAATCGGGCGGCATGAAGGAAATGGACGCGCTCAAGGCGGCAACCATCTTCGGAGCCCAGGGTATTGGATTCGAGCAGGATCTCGGATCGATCTCGGAAGGGAAGTTGGCGGACCTGGTGGTGCTGGACAAGGATCCTCTGGAAGATATCCAGAACACGACATCGCTCCGCTACGTGATGAAGAACGGACTGCTCTACGACGCCGACACGCTCGACATGCTGTGGCCCGTCCAGCGAAAACTCCCCAAGACATACTGGCAGGGGAAAGATCCCCAGGACGCGAACTAGTGGCCGGCGAGCATGGTCAGCACGATGTCAATCGAGTCCCGCGGTTTGCCAATGTCGCCACGTTTCTCCGGGCCGTCCAAAAAGCGAATGCTGCGGGGCTCGATATCGCCCTGGCCGGCGTACCTTTTGACTTAGGTTCATCCTTTCGCTCTGGAGCCCGGCACGGACCCGCACAAGTCCGTGAAATGTCCCGCCTGATCAAACAACTCAATTACAGCACCAAAGTTGCGCCGTTCGAGCTTTGTAAGATTGCTGATGTGGGTGATGCGCCAGTAAATTCGTTGGATATTGAAGCTAGCCTCGAGAGTATTCAAGCTTTCTTTGAGGACATTGTCGCAAACGGTGCTGTGCCACTGGCGGTTGGTGGTGACCATACGATTTCACTACCGGTGCTACGTGCAGTGGCCAAAGATCGTCCGGTTGGCCTACTTCAGATTGACGCGCATTCAGACACCATGGATCGCATGCTCGGGAAAGAATTTGCCAATGGCACGCCGTTTCGACGTGCAATTGAAGAAAGATTGATTGACCCACGGCGTGCGGTACAGATTGGTATTCGCGGCACACTGTTTGAAGCCGGCGAGCATGACTGGGCGTATGAGCAAGGCGTAACCATTATTAGCACCGACGACTTTTTTGAGCTGGGTGTCGAGAAAGTGATCGAGAAGGCTCGCAGTATTCTCGCCGACGAACCCGTTTACCTGACGTTCGACATGGATGTGTTGGACCCGGCCTATGCGCCGGGAACCGGCGGCCTGGAGATAGGCGGTCTAACGACGCGCGATGCCCAGTTGTTGCTAAGAGGGATGTATGGGTTGAGTCTGATCGGCGCCGATATCAATGAAATCGCACCTCCCTTGGATCCAACCGGCAACACAGCTTTGGTGGCTGCGAACATCATGTTTGAAGAGCTCTGCCTATTGGCGGATTGCATTCACCGCAAAAGTGAATCCCGGAACGTAGAGAATTGATGACCCCTAAACTTGCCTTCCAACCCACGTTGCTTGCCCGGACCTGACAAGGCGGACCGTCCGCTCCGGTCGAAAAAATTCTTCTACGGTTAGACAAAAACCGCCGGGCCGCGGATCTATATATATAGAGGCCCATAGGTGACGGATTTGGAGCTACACGGCGATGGGCTCGCGCAATGGGTTCGAGGCCGGCGCAGCCGTTGGGTGAGGCAGGCCTTCCGGATCCTGCGCAGCCACGAGGAAGCAGAAGACGTGGTCCAGGGAAACGCTTTTGGCGGTGTTGGCACAGAAACGGGATATCCGGCGTCTCGACGCCTACATCTCTCGGGCGGTGGACTGTAATGCCGTGAAGCGCCGGTCTCGGCGTCGGGCGATCGTTTCGTTGGATTCGGTGCCCGAGCTGAGAGTGGAGAACCGGCTCGACGCATTTGAAGTCGAGCAGGCCCTGGAGGGACTTCCCCCGGCCCAACAGTCGGTCATCCGGCTGAGGTTCTACCTGGGTCTTACGTTCGCCGAGATCGGCAAGAGTTTGTCGATTTCGATGAACACCGCGGCCAGCCGAAGCCGCTATGCGTTGGCTAACTTGCAGCGGTTGCTCCGGCCTGCTGCAGAAAAAGGAGAGCATGATGAATGAGATGCGTTTTCCACGTTGGCTGGCCGCACTCGGAGTTCTGGGAGGGGTCGCCATCTCGCTAGGGTTGCCATGGGTGGTCTTAGCATATGGTGGAGATCTATCGAGCGGTGCAAAAGTGGCGATGGTCATAACCGGCCTGTTGGCTGGCGGGATCCTGGCCATCGCCTCTGCAGTGGTCGGGATCACGGTGCCAACGGTCGTGACTCGCGTCGGAATGGATTTGGAACGGTGCTGCCCACCGGACGCCTCCGATTCCTCAGGATCTGGGGACGAATAGAGAAAGATTTGACAGGTCGTCTCGCGCCCGGTAGGCTCGAGTCATGACTGGCCAACGGCCCAGGAGTAACGCCGTCTGGTCTAGAAGTTTGCGCATTTTCGGTAGCCTGCACATCAGCATCATCGTCATTACCGAAGGGTGCGGGCCACCCAACTAGTTGGAAGCAAAGGCCCCGCACCCCACGATGGGGTGCGGGGCCTTTTTTTTGTTTGGAGACCAAAATGCCTGAAATAAAAGACAACCAGGTTCGACTCTACGACACCACCTTACGCGACGGCACGCAGGGCGAGGGGATCAGCCTGTCCGTCGAAGACAAGCTGACTATCGCGCGCCTGTTGGATGATTTCGGTATTCACTACATCGAGGGTGGCTGGCCCGGTTCGAACCCCAAAGACGTCGAGTTCTTTCGCCGGATGCGAGGGGCGAGCCTCAGTCAGGCCAAAGTCGTGGCCTTCGGGAGTACACGACGGGCGGGCCGGACACCCGACGGAGACGCCAATCTGCAGGCCTTGCTCGAGGCCGCGACCCCGACCGTAGCACTGGTTGGTAAGTCGTGGACACTTCACGTAACGAATGTCTTGAGAACGACGCTCGACGAAAATCTGACCATGATTGCCGATAGCGTGCGCTGGATGAATGCGCATGGCCGTGAGGTCGTCTACGATGCCGAGCACTTCTTCGACGGTTACAAAGCCGACTCCGAGTATGCGCTCGAGACCGTCAGGGTCGCGGCCGACGCGGGTGCCGATTGGATCGTCCTTTGCGACACCAACGGAGGCAGCCTCCCGAGCTGGATCGGCGAAGTCGTTGCCGCAGTCCACACGCAGGTTTCCACTCCACTCGGCATTCACACTCACAACGACGGTGAGCTTGCGGTGGCTAACGCCTTGGCAGCCGTCGACGCCGGCTGTACTCAAGTTCAGGGGACAATCAACGGCTACGGCGAGCGCTGCGGCAACACCAACCTGGTTTCGTTGCTTCCCACCCTGCAACTCAAGATGGCGCGAAGCTGCGTCCCCGAAGATAACCTCGCGGGTCTGACCGATCTCTCTCGCACGGTTGCCGAGATAGCGAACCAGAGCCCCGATCCCTATGCGCCCTACGTCGGCTATTCGGCCTTCGCGCATAAAGGCGGTATCCATGGCTCAGCGGTCGAGCGAGTCAAGTCGAGCTACGAACATCTCCCTCCGGAGCAGGTCGGCAACGGGCGTCGCTTCGTGGTTTCGGAGCTTTCCGGCTGTGCGAACCTGCGCGTCGGCGCGGCGGATCTCGGGCTCCGGGTCCAAGGCAACGAGCAGGCCCTCTTGAAAAGGATCAAGGAGCTCGAGAGCCGCGGTTTTCAATTCGAGGCGGCGGAGGGTTCGCTCGAACTGCTTATCCGGCGCACCCAGGACGACTACCGGCGCCCGTTCGAATTGCTCAACGTGGTCGTGTTCGCCGCTGCGGAGAGTGGCGCCATCATGCAGAGCGAGGTCACGGTGGCGCTTCGCGTGGACGACGAAGTGATGCTGACGTCGGCCGAGGCAGTCGGTCCGGTTCACGCACTCG
Source organism: Candidatus Marinacidobacterales bacterium (assembly GCA_965219415.1). Taxonomy (GTDB): domain Bacteria; phylum Acidobacteriota; class Vicinamibacteria; order Marinacidobacterales; family DATDRI01; genus CBDCNP01. Next base: position 1,119,805 of record CBDCNP010000002.1, on the reverse strand, counting down.
ACAGGGCAATCCGCAAGGCGCTCGTGCCCCGCTATCCGGAGTTGGAGGAGATGAGATTGGTCGATTACAAGGTAAGAATTCTCGATTCCGAAAAAGCGACGCAGGCGACGACCAGAGTTCTCATCGAGGCGAGTCGGGGCATCGATCGTTGGAGCACCGTCGGTTGCTCGGAGAACATCATCGAAGCAAGCTCCCAGGCACTTCTCGATAGCTTCGAGCTCGCTCTTGTGCGCGCCACGTCGCCGGAGCAAAGCGCCACCGCGGTCGTGAAGGGCAAGGCGAGCTAGGGCAGCCTACGGATACCGGCCCCACCGTAGCAAGGAGGAAATCTTGCCCGGGCAAGCGAGCCACCGGCTTCGCTTGTCCGGACTAGGTCCTTCTTGGTAAGTCTCTCGGCTCTCTTGTCTGCGAGCGGCCGACTGCGCGAGAGGTCAGGGATCGTAACAGCGAGTAAAGTAACCGGAGCTAGCGAGAAGGACTTTCAATGTGCCAGGGCTTCGGATTCGGGCGACGCTGCTCGGCAATGGCTTTGTCGATCTCCGCAGCTTCTTCCGCGGTCCAGCTCCCGAAGAACGAGTCGAGGTCGTGATGCCGCTTCTTCTGGCCCAGCGAGGCGAGGAGCTTCTTTAGCATGCCAATCACGACTTACTCTCCGACTTTCTTCGGCCAATCCTTCCTCGCTGGCCGTACTGAATCTTCTAGTATGTCATTATAGGATCTATTCACTGCTGACCGAGAGGAGGTCAGAATCATCATGAAAACCTACTTTTCAGAGCTTGAGAAACCCGTCCCGTTCGAAGGCCCGGACTCCAAGAATCCGCTTGCTTTTCGCTACTACGACGCGGACCGTGAGGTCGCCGGCCAACGCATGTCCGATCATCTCAGGTACGCGGTCTGCTTTTGGCACACCTTCAGAGGGACCGGGTCCGATCCTTTTGGTGGAGCGAGCTTCGAACGGCCTTGGGGGACGGAGTCGAACCCAATGGAAGGGGCGGAGTCCACGATGGATGCCGCCTTCGAGTTCTTTCGCAAGCTCGGCGTGCGATTCTACTGTTTTCACGATCGGGATATCGCACCGGAAGGAGCGAGCTTCTCCGAAACACAGTCGAATCTGGACCGTCTGGTCAAGAAGGCAGGCGAGCTGCAGCGCGAGACCGGCGTCAAGCTCCTTTGGGGGACTGCCAACCTCTTTAGCCACCCTCGCTACACGCACGGGGCGGCAACCAATCCCGACCCCGTGGTGCTGGCCCACGCCGCCACGCAGGTGCGGCGCGCCATCGACGCCACCGTGGAGCTAGGCGGTAGCGCCTATGTGCTCTGGGGTGGAAGGGAAGGATATTCGACGCTCCTCAATACCGATCTGAAACAAGAGCGCGAACAACTCGCGTCGTTTTTGCACATGACCGCCGATTACGGGAAGTCCGCGGGGTTCAAAGGTACCTTCCTGATCGAGCCGAAGCCCCAAGAGCCCGCCAGCCACCAATACGACTACGACGCCGCGACGACGTTGGGCTTCTTGAGAGAGTTCGATCTCATCGATCGGTTCAAGCTCAACATCGAGTGTAACCATGCGACGTTGGCCGGCCACACTTGGGAGCACGACCTTCTGGTCGCCTCCATAGCGGGAAACCTCGGCAGTCTGGACATCAATCGGGGGGATCCGACCTTGGGTTGGGACACCGATCAATTTCCGACCGATCTGCATAGTGCCACGCTAGCGATGATGATCATCCTGCAACAAGGTGGTCTCACCGACGGCGGTCTCAACTTCGACGCGAAGGTGCGGCGAGGCTCCTTCGATACCGAGGATCTCTTCCATGCACACATCGGCGGGATGGATACGTTCGCCCGCGGACTCTTGGTTGCCGAGAAGATCATTCGGGACGGCGCGCTCAGCAAGCCACTCAAGGAACGTTACGCGGGCTACCGCGATACGGCGATGGGACAGAAGATCCTGAAACGGTCGACGTCTTTGCCGGATCTGGAAGAATGGGCGCGGTCCGAAGGGGAACCACCGCGCGTGAGTGGGAGACAGGAAGCTCTGGAAAATGTCGTCAATGACTATCTGAACGGGATTAAGTAGACCTACCCAGGTCTAGCGGCACCTAGCCACGAAAATACAGCACAATAACAACGACGACCGCTACCAAAACCACGGATAGGGCTACGTCCATCTTCGACCACGTAGCGCGGGATTTTTCCTTCTCACCGCTGCTGGTTGTTTCGAACGTCAGTCCCGCTAGTTGTTCCTCAGTGGGTGCCTTCGTGAACGAGCTCACCACGATCATGCCCACGACGCAGAACAAGAATAGAAAGACGGCGAAGTGAAGGAAATTGATGCTGGCGAACGTTAGCAGGACACCGTCAAGCGATGCCTTGTTGATCTCTGCAATCAGCCTGAGCATTCCAATCGCGAAACCACCCACCAGTGCCGAGATGGCGGCAGTCGACGTGATCCTCTTGAAGAAGACCCCGAGCAAGAACACGGCAGCGATCGGCGGCGAGACGTAGGATTGAACCTTTTGCAGATAGAGGTAAAGGGTTTCCGAGATCCCCTGCATCAAAGGGATCCAAAGTAAACCTAGCCCGACCAGAATGACGGTCGCGAGCCGCCCCACAAGGATGAGCTGTCTATCCGACGCCCCCGGATGGAGCTTCTTGTAGAAATCCATGGTGATGAGCGTGGAGCTCGAGTTGAATACTGCGGACAGCGAGCTCATCAATGCTGCGAGCAGCCCGGCGGCCACCAATCCCCGGAGGCCCACCGGCAAAAGCACCATGACCAGCGTGGGTAGTGCCCGGTCCGCCTGCGCGAGCTCGAGCTCCCCTTTGAGTGACAGGGCATAGGCGATCATGCCTGGGACGATGAAAATGAATAGGGGGAGTTGTTTGAGAAAACCGGCGAAGATGGTGCCTCGTCGTGCCTCGGTCTCGTTGCGGGCGGCGAGGGTTCTCTGGACGATGTACTGATCGGTGCACCAATACCAGATGGCGATGATCGGAGCGCCGAACACCATGCCTGTCCAGGGAAAATCGGGATGGGAGATCGGTTTCCACACGTTGAAGTACTCGCTCCCGACGGTATCGTATAGGGCGCCCCATCCTCCGACTCTCGCCAATCCAACCGCGGTGACCGCGGCCGCGCCGGCAAGCAGGACCGCGCTCTGGAGGACCTCGGTATAAACCACCGCACGCAGGCCGCCCAGTGCAGTGTAGATGCCGGTCAAGACTACGATCGCCAAGGCCCCAGTCCAGAAATCGATTCCCATCAGTGTTTCGAAGACCACGCCACCCGCATAGATCGTGACGCTGATCTTGGTCAAGACGTAGCCGACGACGGAGATGACGGATAGGTACCATCGCGCCGCGGGGGAGTACCGCCTTTCCAAGAACTCGGGCATGGTAAAGACACGACTTCGGGTGTAGAAGGGGACGAAGAGCCATCCCAAGAGCAGCAGGACCAGCGAGGCTTGAAATTCTAGGTGCCCGAAAACGACGCCGTTTTCCGCCCCGGTGCCAGCCAGCCCGACGAGATGCTCCGACCCGATGTTTGACGCGAACAAAGACGCGCCGACCACAAACCAGCCTACGTTCTTGCCGGCTAAGAAGTAGTCTTCGGTGGAGCTCTGTTTCTGCCGGATGACCCACCAGGCGATTCCGAAAACAGCCAGGAAATAGAGAGCGATGACGATCCAATCGAGAGTGACAAGCGTACTCATGTGTGCGAGACCTCGATTCCCCAACAAAGTGACCTTTGCCCTTACGGATTGTTTCTCCCGCGCTCCGGGTCGTTAGCTCGTTGAGCGTGGTTCCCGCACCGGAGAGTATGACGGCGTACTCGCCCGTCTCCACGTTTACGAGCTTGTGAGTGTCATACCTCCCGAGCTCGCCTTCGGTCGACTCAAACACGTGTAGTGACTTGTGTTAAGCGTTTCTCTGGACTATGTTGCCTGGCGACGAAAGCTAGCAGTCACTTGCGGATTGGTCAAGTCGAGAAACGGGAATGAAGAGGACGTTGATAGGCACAACTCCTCCGGCCTTGCCGGCTTTCGTCAAGAGTTATTTTGATTTTTTTGCACGTCTCGTCTCCATCGACGATCGAACCCGAGACACGCCGCGCTCAGCCGGCGGCCGAGGACAGCATCCGGTTGAGTAGCTCGCCCCACGAGGCCTTCGAATTTCGTTCGGCAGCCACCTGTTTGAGGGCCTTCGTGTGTTTCGGATCGATCAGGAGTGCGGTACGGAACTCGGTCTCGGCGCGGGTCTTCAGTCCAAACGACTTGTAGTAGAGCCCGAGCGAGACGTGAAGCTCCGCGTCCTGCGGCGCCAGTCGTAGTGCCTCGATGAAGTGCCGCTCCGCCCGTCTACGCTGGAGGGGATGCTTGGACATCGTGTGGGCAAGCTTTGCACGATACGAAGCGTTTTGCGGAGCGAGCTGGACGAGCTCGAAAAGCAACGCGATGGCGCCCTGCCAATCCTGCGCTTTAGAGTGCCGCTCGACGTCCGAGAGGATCTGCTCCACGCGGCTCCGGATCTCGCCTCGGATCGCTTCCCCGAGGGCACGGTGAGAGGCCGCAGTGGTGCTCTCACGGTTCGGGTCAGCGCGACCGGGACTCTCCGTCCTTTCAGGCGGGGCCGCGGATCGATCAGGCTCAGACGAAGTTTCCGTTTGGCGCTTTCTTTGCGTCAACACGCGCTGGTAGGCGGCTTCCAAACGAGTTTCTATCTCGTTTATCTTCCCGGCTAGTGAAGGTTCGTTTTGAGCCAGGCTTCGTACCCATGACCATTCACTGCACCGTTCTCGGTAAGCTTCCTCGACCTCTTCGTCGGTCGTGCGAGAATTGATTTGGAGCAGTTGGTCGTCTGGAGTCTGTTCCAGGCTTTCGTGCATCACGCGGATCTCCTGTTGGATGCTCGTTGCCTGCGTCTTTCCTAGGCACCTTTCGAGCTCGGAGAGACGAAATGTCTTGGTCTCCTCCTGAACTTTGAGCGGGCACTCGTCTGCTTTGCCGTCGCCAGGTTCGAGGATTCCGGAGGAATAAAGACCGTAGCATGCCTTCAGGACAGCTCCGTAGTCTCCGGGTAACTTCCGAAGGACTTCTTCTAAAACAGCACCCTCTTCCACTGATTGCAGGACGTTCTGCTCAACGGGGGGCAGCTGGTCGACGTCACACGTAAACGGGGGCCACACCGCGACCCGGACCGAGGTGTCGAGAGGAGGCAGACACTCCAGAATGCCATCGGGGTTGGGCATCGTGCGGATGCCGTCCAGTAAAATGCGGTGAATAGATAGACTCACCATTAGCTCGATCGGGATATTGCAGGCTCTCTGGTCGAAGCTGTAAATGCCTTGTTCGACTTCGAAGAGAGAAACTACGATCCCATCGATCTGCATGGCAACCTGATGACCGATGTCCTCCTCCGACATGACACCGGCCTGCACCAAAGCCTGTCCCAGTCTCTGTTGATCACGCCTTGCCATTTCGGCGGCATGGGTGAAGTCATCCCGCGAGATATGGCCCGAGTGGATCAATCGATAGCCCAGGCGATCCACTTCGAGGCTGCTGGCGGCGAAGACGACGAACCCTCGGTCGAAATAGATCGTCTTGGCGGCTTGTCCGAAGATGACTTGCAGGTCTCCGGTCTGCTCTTCTAGCGCGATCCGCTTGATGACTTCCGCGAGGGGCACCGAGGACAAGGAGCCGACCCAATCCCGCGAATCCCGACCCAAATCCTCCATTCCGATGTCCCTCATCATTAGTGACTATGCGTGATATTTGGACTCAAGCTGCGTGCCAGGGTGACTTGAAGGGCGTTTTCATCGATGGCGGAGGGCGCCAGGACGGTGTGCAACTTGCTCTTGCGGCGACGGGCCGGGATCCGTGGGGGGGGTGCGCACCCCGGGTTTCCGTTGAGAAGGTGTTGCCTTTTTCCCCCACCGGTCGGGTAAAACTCCCCATCCGTAGCGGAAAGCATACGGTTCGGGTCGACCCCCACGTCGGCAAAAACCCAACTCATGAAAGAGGTTGCGCCCATTCGGCGACGAGGGCTCAGTTGGTGGAGACGGCACCGTTCTTGTATCACTCCCGAGGAGGAGTAGCTCTTGCCCGATCTAAGTGTTGTTACGACTATCGCTGGGTGTCTCGCGTTGTGCCTTCTCGTGCGCTCCAATCTCCGACTGCGGGATAAACTCAAGCAAGCCATCGGGGAGCTCGAAAGTGAACGGGAGTTCGGGACCCTTCCTTCCGACCTCCAGCAAGGTATACGCTCGGTCGAGGAGCACAAGCAATTTCTCAGCGGTTTCCTTCGCGATCTTCCCTCGCTCACCAAGGAGCTTCACAGCCAAGTCAGTACCCGTCGTTTAGCCGAAATTCTCCTGCACATCGTGCGACAGGCTTTGAAGCCGCAGGAGGCGTTGGTCTTGTGGCGTCGAGGTGAGGCGACATCCCAACCCGGTGAACTGGTGGTGGCGGTCCTCCATCCAGAAAAGTCTCGAATACAGAAGGGGGAGGCCATCTTGATCGGCCGGGGCGAGATCGGACTGGTCGCGGAGACTCAAATCGTCATGAGCCGCTACGATTTCGACCGAGAGAGACATTTCGAACCGGCGACCATCACCGGCGAGCCACTCGTCGATTTCCAGCCCGAGCTGGCGGCGCCGATGGTAATCGATGGTGAGACCGCCGGGGTCATCGCACTGTCGGGCTTGTCCTACGGACCCTATGAAGCTTCCGACGCCAAAGCAGCGCTGCGAGTCATCGCTCAGATCGGTGCCCTCACGGCTCGCAATGCAGCTGTCTATCGGCGCACGAAATTCTCGGCTGACGTGGACGGACTCACCAAGATTTTCAACAAACGTCACCTCATCCAGACTCTCGGGGGACCTAATGCAGCAAGCGCGTGAGAATGTCTCCGGGTTCACGGTCTTTCTCTTCGACATCGACAACTTCAAAAACTACAACGACGTGAATGGACACGTCGCCGGTGATCATCTGCTCCGGGAGCTTGCGCAACTGGTCGTGAAAACTATTCGCGAAGATGACATCTTCGGGCGGTTCGGTGGGGAAGAATTCTTGTTGGTACTGCCGGATACCGAGCTCATGGAGGCACTGGTGGTGGCGGAAAAGATCAGAAACGCGATCGAGCAAGGGAACTTGCCGTTCGCCGACCGCCAGCCGCTCGGTGTCTTGAGTGTCAGTGGAGGCGTGGCGGCTTACCCGGCGCATGGGCTCGATTCGACCAATTTGTTACAGGCGGCCGACGCGGCCCTTTATACCGCCAAGAGCCAAGGCCGAAACCGAGTGTTGCCGGCCCGGCGGGAGTACCTGAGCGGCAACGAGCCCGAGCTTTTGGTTACCGATCAAGATCTGATGATCGAGCAGGTCCCTGAACGCCGCCGGTAAATTAGTCACCTCCACCGCCGCTCGAAGCCCGTTTCACCCCTACGTGCAAGAGCTCTTCCTTCGCCAGCAGGGGTGTGCTAGCGTCCTTCCGAGGACGAACATGCACTCACTAGGTCTAGATATCGGAAGCTCTTCCGTCAAGGCCTCCCTCATCGATCTCTCGTCGGGGGCGTCGGTGGCGTCTGCCTTTTCGCCGGAAACGGAGATGAAGATCGACGCGCCTCAACCTGGGTGGGCGGAGCAGGAGCCGGGTCAGTGGTGGGAGCACCTGAAGCTCGCGGTCAGCAAGGTTCTGGCGAGCGCCGACGTTCGTACGGAAGACATCGGATCGATCGGCATTTCCTATCAAATGCACGGCCTCGTCGTGGTCGATCGTGGCGGTAGTGTATTGAGGCCTGCGATCATCTGGTGTGACAGCCGCGCAGTCGAGATCGGTGACAAGGCTTTTCAGGAGATCGGCCCGGACAGGTGCCTCGAAAGACTCCTCAATTCCCCGGGAAACTTTACGGCTTCCAAGCTCCGGTGGGTCAAAGAGAACGAAACAGAAATCTATGGCCGCATTCATAAGTTCATGCTCCCCGGCGACTACGTAGCGATGCGCATGACCGGCGACATCAACACCACGTCGTCCGGTTTGTCGGAAGGGACGCTCTGGGATTTTACAAGCAACGAAGTCGCTGGATTTCTCCTCGAGCACTATGGAGTCGATCCGGCTCTCGTTCCTGATGTCCTGCCGACTTTCTCGGTGCAAGGAGAGCTGACGCGGGGTGCCGCCGCGGAGCTCGGTTTGAATGCGGGCACGAAAGTTTCCTACCGAGCGGGGGATCAACCCAACAATGCGTTCTCGTTGAGCGCGGTCGATCCCGGTCAAGTGGCGGCGACCGCCGGAACCTCAGGTGTCGTCTATGGTGTGAGCGACGTCGTGAAAGCCGACCCGCAATCGCGGGTCAATACGTTTGCCCACGTCAATCACCAGGCCGAGAATCCTCGGCTGGGGGTGCTGCTCTGTATCAATGGCACCGGAGCGCTGAACGCCTGGTTGCGCAAGAACGTCGCTGCCGATCTGGATTACGAGTCGATGAATCGACTGGCAGGCGAGGTCCCAATCGGTAGCGACGGAGTCGTGGTGATGCCGTTCGGAAATGGCGCCGAGCGGGTGCTCGGTAATCGCGACGTCGGATGCCAGGTCCATGACTTAAACTTCCAACGCCATTCGCGAGCTCACCTACTACGCGCCGCTCAAGAGGGGATCGTCTTTGCGCTGAAATACGGGATGGCGTGCATGAACGAGCTCGGAATCGAGCTCTCGGCCATCAAGGCAGGCCAAGCGAACATGTTTCAGAGCCCGGTTTTCCGCGACACATTCGCCGGGGTGACCGGGGCGACCATCGAGCTCTATGAAACGGACGGTGCGGAAGGCGCGGCGCGGGCGGCCGGCGTGGGAGTCGCCTACTACGAGTCCTTCGGTGATGCCTTCGAGGGCCTCAAACGCCTAGCGGTCGTCGAGCCGGACGCCTCCAAAACCGAAGCGTACGTCGGGGCCTACCAGCATTGGCTCCGCGCACTAGAAAAGGAAATTCCATGACCAGGCGCAGCTCCTTGGCGCTACCGCTGGCCTTGGCTCTTCTTCTCGCTAGTTGTGGCGAAGAAGCAGATCGCGGTGCGTCTGACGCTCCGGAACCGGCAACGGCGGGGGACGCTTCCGAAATTTTCGTCGATGTTGCGAAGTCCGCCGGATTGACATTCGTTCACTTCAACGGGATGTCGGGCGAGCACTACTTCCACGAGATGATGGGGGGTGGGGCTGCGCTCTTCGACTATGACAACGACGGCGATCTAGACGTCTACCTAGTTCAGGGCGACATGCTCGGACGTGGAAAGACGGTGGCAGATGCGCTCTTCCCACCCGAGCACCCGGAGCCCCTCACCGACCGGCTGTACCGTAACGACTTGCAGAGTGGGACGGACCGTTCCGGTGAGCTCCGTTTCACCGACGTCACCGAGTCGAGTGGCGTGCTCTCCGACGGGTACGGGATGGGTGTGGCAACCGGAGATTACGACAACGACGGTTGGGTGGATCTCTATGTCACCAATTTCGACGGGAACCGGCTCTTGAGAAACAGGGGCGATGGGACGTTCGAGGACGTCACCGCCGCCACCGGCACGGAGGACTCCCGCTGGTCGGTAGCGGCGACGTTTTTCGACTTCGATCGGGACGGTTTGTTGGATCTCTATGTGGGGAACTACGTGGACTACTCGATCGCCTCCCACAAGCCTTGCAGATACCCGAGCGGTGCGGAGACCTATTGTAGTCCGAGCGCCTACCGCCCGGAGCCTGACAGTCTGTTTCGGAACCTCGGCAACGGCCAGTTCGAGGACATCACCGTTCGAGCCGGAATCCGCAACGAATACGGTGCCGGGTTGGGAGCGGTGGCGGCCGACTTCAACGGCGACCGGTGGATCGATTTGTACGTTGCGAACGATGGGATGCCGAACCAGCTTTGGATCAACCAACAGGACGGCACTTTCACAAACGAGGCCCTATTCGCCGGGGTCGCGGTCAACCAAGACGGGCAGCCCGAGGCCAGCATGGGTGTGGACGCCCTCGACTTCGACGCCGATGGCGACGTCGACCTGGTCATGACCCACCTCGATCAGGAGTCGAACACCGTCTACGAGAACGAAGGGAGTGGGCTCTTCGAAGACGTCTCGTTCCGAACCGGGCTCGGGCTGCCGAGCCTCCCCTACACCGGATTCGGCACCGGATGGTTCGACTACGACAACGACGGCTGGCTCGATTTCCTCGTCGTCAACGGAGCGGTGGGGGATTCGGAGTCTCTCATTAGGGTCGGAGACCCGTATCCACTGCATCAGACCAACCAGCTGTTCCGGAATTTCGGTACTGGGAAGTTCGAGGAGATCACGTCGCAAGCAGGGAAGGTGTTCGAGCTTTCGGAGGTGAGTCGAGGCGCGGCGTTTGGCGATGTGGACAACGACGGGGACATAGACGTCGTCGTCGCAAACAACAACGGGCCGGTTCGGCTACTGCTCAACCAAGTCGGCCAAGATGGGCCATGGGTGGGAGTGAGGGCGGTGGGGAAAGACCGCGACATGCTGGGGGCGGAAGTCGTGGTTTCACGAGCCGAGGGGCCGCTTCTTTTGCGAAGGGTTCACACCGACGGCAGCTACGCCTCGGCCGGGGATCCGCGCGTTATCCTCGGACTCGGGGAGGCGAGCAAGGTGAGCCGAGTCTTGGTACGTTGGCTGGATGGGACCGACGAAGAATGGGACGGCATCGAGACCGGGAAATATACGACACTTCATCAAGGGGACGGTCGCAAGAGCCCTTAGGCTAGCGCCGATTGGCAAACGGGGAGTTGGGCAACACCACAGGAAAGGCGTCGGACGGGGTGGCGCAGCAAGCGGTTTGGTTCTCGTAGCGCGCCAGGTTGCGCTCCAATCTCTCGGCGTCAAACTTTCGATTCAGCCTTTTGGCTTCCGCAAGCACGGTGCTCTGCGCACGCGTCGCTTCTTCGAACTGGCCCGCCTCGGCCAAAGCCATGGCCAGCGTTTCAATGTGGGGAGGGGTGCTCGCCGTCTCGAGCAACCGCTCCGCCAGCGCGAGTCCCCGCGGCCCGTTGCGAAGCGACGCGTCCGGTGCCCCGGCCAGGAGCCTACCCAGCGCGTGAGCCAAGGTCGGATCCCGGGGGGACGTTGCCACGGCGTCTTCCAAAACCCTCTTCGCTTCGGGGAATCGACCCAGGCGCATGAGCACCTCGGCCTCCCGAAGCCGGGCGATTCCGTGACTTGGTTCGATCTCGCCGACCCGAGCGTAGTGAGGTAGCGCTTCGGTCAGGCGGTCGGACCTAGCGAGAAATTCCGCCAGATAGAAGTGGCCCTCCACCAGCTCGCCATTCTCTTCCAGCGCTCGACGGTAGTGCTCCAGCGCGCGGTCGGGATCGTTTTTGCGTTCGTAAAAAGACCCCAGATAGAAGTGCGCTAGCGCCTGTGTTTCCGGCGGCGGCGCCAGCTCCAGAACTCTCTGGTTCTCTCGGATGGCGGCGTCGTATTCACCCGCCTGCCCGAGCGCCGCACCGAGGTTCAGATGCGCCCGCGCGTCTTCTGGGTTCTGACGCGCGACTTCCCGCAGATGCGAGATGCTCTCTTCGAGGTTTCCGGATTGGGCGAGCGTGGTCCCTAATCGTGAGCGCGCCGGGAGATGGTTCGGATCGATCTCGAGTACCCTGCGATAAGTGCTCACCGCCTCGTCGTACCGACGAAGGCCGGCGAGGATCTTACCGAGACTAAAAAGGGCCTCGGTTAGCTCCGGCTCGAGCTCGACCGCACGGCGAAGATGCTTCAGGGCCTGTTCGTAATCGCCCTGCTCGGCAAGTGCGTTCCCCAGCGTGGTCTGCGCCGGCGCGTCTTCGGGTGCCAGCTCGGCGGCGGCAGTGAATTGCTCCACCGCTCCTTCCAAGTCTCCGAGCCGGATCAGGACCGTACCGAGGCTCTGACGGGCTTGGACGTTCTTGGGATCTGCCTCTATGGCGCGGCGGTACGCCGCGGCGGCCATGAGGGGTCGACCCTGTCGCATGGCGGCGGTTCCCTGGGCGATGTGGGGCGAGGCGCCGCGGGTGACTGCGCTCAGCTTTTTCACCAGCGGGTCCTGAAGCGCGACCTTCGCTTTGCCGCTTTCTGCAAGGTGGTGCCTCGCATTCTCAAGCTGGTTCAACTGACGATACGCTTGGCCCAGTTGATAATGAACCACCAGCGCACGGGGCTGGAGGGACAGCGTCTTGTTGAAATGCTCGACCGCGTCTTCGAAGCGTCGCTGCGTGGTCGCCACCCTACCGAGCCCATATTCCGCCGCCGCCAGCGACTCATCCAAGGACAGGGCCTTTTCGTAGAGCGTTTGTGCTGCTTCGGTCCGCCCGCGCTCGAGCTCGGTGTCTGCGAGCCGAATCAGGGTCGGCACGTCCTGCGGCCGCAGTTCGAGAGCGACTTCGAAAGCCGCGGCCGCTTCGTCAGGGTCGCCGCGCAGGGAAAGTAGAACGCCAAGATAGTAGGACCAATCGAAGCGCTCGGGCTCGAGCGCGTGGGCTTCCCGATAGCAGGCTTCTGCCATGTCGTGCAGGCGATGCGCGTGGTACACTCGGCCCATTTGCCCGATGGCGCCCCCCCGTTCTGCCGGCGCCAGATCATCTCTAGCCAGAAGAGCGTCGAGCTCGGCTCGGCGAGATTCCAGCTCGCGCGCAACGACCCGATCCATCTCGTCCAAAGGCGGATGCGGAATCGCGGCCCGGGACTGGCCGGGTGTGCGAGGATCCTCTAATTCTGCGGCACAACCGCTCAGGATCAAGGGCAGCAAAATCATGTGAGGCCATCGGCGGACTGTTGACGGACGACCCTGGGCACGAATTGCCGCCCCAAATTCAAGCTTCCACACGAATTTAGCTCCCGACGAAATCATTGTATACAAAAATTGGAGAAAACTACCTGTTTCTGTGATACAAGGTGGACCTCATGACCGACTCGTGGGAACGGCTCACGTCCACGACGTTGACAGAAAAAGTCTATCAGGCGCTGAGGGACCGGATCCTGGCCGGGAAAGTCGGGTCCGGGGAGTTCATCCGCGAGCAGGAAGTCAGTGAAGGGTTGGGAGTAAGCCGAACTCCGGTTCGGGAATCTCTCGGCCGACTCGCATCGGAAGGCTTCCTCGAGCGGATCCCACATCGTGGATTCCGCGTGCCCAAGGAATCCATCGCAGAGCTCGTCGAGCTCTATCCGATCATAGGTGCGCTCGAGCTTCTCGCCGCCCGCCTGTCTTTTCCGCGAATTGATGAAGACGCACTGGATCGGCTCCGGGCTGCCAACCAGGACTACGAAGGCGCCAAGCGCCTGAACGACATTGGGGCCGGTATCGAGCTCAACAATCAGTTTCACCACCAGCTCTCGGAAAAGTGCGGGAATCGTCGGCTCTGCGAGCTACTCGACGAGCTACGCATGCAGGTCAAGCGGCTAGAGGTCTGGGCCTTCTCCGCCATCAATGAGTGGGACGAATCGATTGCGGAGCACAATGAGATTCTGCAGGCTATCGAGGGCAAGGACTACGAGCGTGGCCTGGCGGTTCTTGAAAAGAACCGGCTTACGACCTATAACGACTTCGTGGAGAGGCTTGTCGGACGCGCGTCGGAAGAGACCACGGTCATCCAGGAGCGGGCCTAGACGAATGATGGCCTAGATCGGGAGTAAGAGCCAAAAGCGAACAAAGATCCATAATTTTGTACCTGATCCATAATCTCGTATCCAGAATGCACTGTGCAAGAATCGTAAATTAGGTATTGCATACAAAATCGAAAGGTTCTACAATCCCAGTTTGACTTGGGGCAACAACTGGCCTTTATTCATTTGGAAAGGGGTGGTCGGATGAAGTCGAGGGCAATGATGATGATAGGAAGAAGCGGCACCAGAACAATGGCGTCGGTGGCAGTGTTCGGCTGCCTGGTATTACTGCTCAGCGCACCGTTCGCGGGGGCCCAATCCCGTGACACCGGTCAGATTAACGGTGTCGTCACCGACGAGCAGGGCGGGGTGCTGCCCGGCGCGACGGTAACCATACTCAGAGAGGACCGGGGCACCGAGCACACTGCGGTGACGGATGCACGCGGCTCGTACCGATTCCCGGCGGTCCGGAGGGGGACTTACTCGGTCGTGGCATCGATGGACGGCTTCTCGTCGGCACGACAGGACGACGTTCGCTTGAGCACCCAGCAGACGCTCAGAGTGGACTTCCGGATGCAACTGGGAAGTGTCACCGAGACCGTCCAGGTCACCGCGATTCCTCCGCTCATGGACGTCCAGGGTTCGGAGCTCGCGACGACGCAGCTCTCGAGCGAAGTCCTCATGAACGTTCCTACCGGAAAGAATATCGCAGGGATTGTGAAACTGACACCTGGGGTGCATAACTCCAATCCGGGAGGTCGGTCAGGCACTGACGGTCGCGGCTACTCCGCGTACGGCGGATCGGATCAGGGCATTCAGTATGCCATCGACGGCGTGATCATCAACAGTCCGGAGGCGGGGGAGGCCGAGACGCCCCTCGGTTTCGACTCCCTCCAGGAGATCAACGTCATGGGCCTGGGAGCTCCCGCCGAGTACGATGGCTTCGACGGCGTCGTCGTCAACGCGACGACGAAATCGGGCTCGAACGACATTCGAGGGTTGGTCGACTTGACCTTCACGGACGATGATTGGGTCAGCTCGAATACCGACGATTCGGATCTCGAGCGCAGAGGCTTCTTTTCGACCCGGCAAACGTACCATGTCGATGTCGGCGGGCCCATCCAGGCAGACAAAGTGTGGTTCTTCGGTTCGCTCAGGTATTCACTGTCGGACGCGAAGCCCGACCCGGGCTTCACCGAGGGCCCCAAGGACAGGGACTCGCGCATGATCGGCAAGGTCAGTTGGCAGTTAGCGGAGAAGCAGCACCTTACCGGGTTGCTCGAGTACAGCAAGCGGACCGAGGACAACATTGGTTCGGACGATGGCGGCTGGTATACCCCGGGAACGGAATTCCGCGGCGAGAGAACCCAGTACTTCTGGAACCTCAACTACACCAATCTCTTGTCCGATAACACGCTCTTCGAAGGAAAGTTCGGCGGGCACTTCCAGGACGGCACCGAACGCTCGCAGTCGGGAGATAATGATACGCCGGCCCGTTTCGACGAGTTCACGGACCACATCAGCGGCAACTTTCCCTTCCCTTTCAACGCCGATCGCGAGCGCTACATGGTCGTCGCGTCGCTCACGCATTACACCGAGGAGTTTCTCGGGGGCGCGCACGACTTCAAGTTCGGCGGCACATGGGAGAGCACGCCGGTCCACACCTATTTCGGCACCACCGGCGGAAGGTTCTACATCGACCAGGGGGGCGAGCCCTACCTCCTTGAGCAGGGTGCCGGCTACAGCACCTTCGCCACGCCCAAGAAATTCTCTGCCTACGCGCAGGACTCCTGGGACGTCAACGAAAAGGTCCGGCTGAACCTCGGACTTCGATTCAACCGCTGGCGCGGCTCCGCGGCAGGGCAGAAAGCCAGTGGTGGATCGAAGGTGACAGAGGGAGAACTCATCGACATCGGAACGATCTACAAGCCGAAAAACGGCCTGGCGCCTCGTATCGGGGTCACCATCGACGTGTCTGGGGATAACTCGGCGGTCGTCAAGGCCCACTGGGGCAAGTACTACCGCCAGGTGCATGCCCTCTTCTTCAGCCGCTTGGCTCCGGAGAGCGATTTCTCGCTCTTCGCCTGGGACGGAGAGCAATATGTGCACGAGTTCACAGAGGTGCGCGACGAAACTCAGTTCACGGTCGATCCCGATCTGAGGGTACCTTTCAATCGGCAGTTCGCGGTGGGCTTCGAAAAGGAGCTGGCCGCAAACTTCTCGGCGGACCTCACCGGCATCTACATAACCAACCATGATTTCATGGACCCTCTGAATCTGACGGGCATTTGGGAGCCGGTGCCGTACACCGACGAGTTCACCGGAAAGTCCTTCACCGTCTTCAACCAGCTCAACCCCGGTGAGAACAAATTCCTCATCACCAACGTCGAGCCGGGGAGAGACTACGGGCAGGCGTTTCAACCGTTAACGGACTTCGAGCAGAAACGGACGTACTTCGGCATCACCGCGACCCTCAACAAGCGTTGGTCGAACAACTGGCAAGCCCAGGGCTCGTACACTTACGGCAGGGCCACCGGCACCGATGACAACGAATTCGGGGAGTTCCGAGAGGGACGGAGCACCGGGCTCGGCGGCTCGGCGCTCTATGATAACCCCAACTGGCAGATTAACGCCGACGGCCACCTCACGATCGATCCGACCCACCTGGTCAAGGTGGCTGCCTCTACTCTATTATTCGAAGGGCCAGCGGAGGTCATCCTCGGAACCTACGTTAATATCTTCACGGGGAACCCGTACAACCAGAACATTCCGCTCATCGACATCCAGCCGCGCGATCAGGAAATCTGGGCTGAGCCGAGAGGCTCCTTCCGCAACCCCAGTGGCATCCTCGTCGATCTGAAGATCGAGAAGCTGTTTCCGATTAAAGATAGCCGCGCCAGCGCCATGGTCGACATATTCAACGTGTTCAACTCCGGCGTCCAGACCGATGCCGAGCAAAGCGTGGACAGCCAACGTGCCTTCGGCTCGACCACGGGAATCGTGCGACCGCGGTCTTTCCGTCTCGGATTTCGTTGGCGGTTCTAGCCTCTGACAGCCTGACAAGATGACCGGGGAGGGGAGTGGTCCTCCCCCCTCCCCGGTTTCACTCCCTCCCGATCAATCTGAAGGGGGCGGCGGTGACGCGACTGGTACGCCAAGCAGCGTCTCCATCTCGTCCGTAAGCCCGGTCATCTGCCAGCGGATGAGCGCTGTGGGGATCTGGCCGACGGCGAAGAATTCGTCCATGAACTCTCGCACGTCGAAGTCGGCGCCGAGCTGCTCGGCGCGGTCGGCGAACAGCTGGTTGAACTGGACGACGCCCGTCAGATACGCGATCTCATAACCCGGCGCGCGAACCGCATCCTTTTTGTGGTCCCACCGGTTGTAGTTGGCGGCGGCGTTGTACCACTCGCTCTCATCGAGCTCGAGCGATCCGTAGATGCTCATCTTGTGCTCAAGACGGTTCCATCCCTCGTAATCGACGGCGTTCGCCTGAAACTCCAACGCTGCGATGGCGATGCTGGCACGATTGGCTATGCCGATGTCGACGAGCTCGCGCATCCTGGGCTGGTCGTCGAGGATCCCGGCGTGCATCAACATCTCGATCAGCCCGTCGGCCACCCCCTCACGGCGCGCGTGGGTCATCTCGTGTAGCCGACGTGAAGCGCGGATCTTCGACATCCCGGTCTCGGGCCGCAGCGCATCGAGCTGGTGCCCCAAGTGCTCATGGATGATGGCGCCGAGGAAGTTGTTCGGCTGCTCCGACGGCGTTGCCGGGGGGCGCGGAGGATAGGCGGCATAAGCCGCCTCGATCTCGTCGGCCGTGACCGTCATGAGCTCGCCGTCCAGGAGGAAGGCCCGCAACTTGTCTTCGGCGGCGCGGTGGCGGCGGATGTACTCCTCCCGGCCCTGCGCCGGCGTCAGCCGCGGCAGGTCGCGGTTGCGGTACTCCTCGAGCTTGAGCGCCGTGAGGCCGCGCTCGAACTCGCGCTTCGCGATCGTCCTGATTTCCTCGTAGGTGTATGGGATTAGCCAGACGTTCTTCAGCCACCGGGACAGATTCTCGGTCCCGACTCCCGTCGGTGCCGCCATGTCGTCGATGTTTTTCAGGATCCAGTCGCGGTAGTCCTCGATCGCCTCCCAGGCGGCTTGGGCCGCCGGCGCGAGCTCGGGGTGATGCTCTTTCATGGAGACCACCATGCCCTCGAGCAAGCCGCCCTCCACCGCCAGCGAACGCAAGGCCATGAGAGCCATGTCGCGCTTGGCTTCCGGAATGACTATGTTGGCCTTCCCCTGGGCAAGGATCTTGGGCAGGGCGCTGAGGCGCGTGCGATAAGCCTCTTGCTCCTGCTCGCTCAGCGGATAGTCCGGCTCCCCCGCATACCCGGACTCGCCCCATCCCGGACCCTCGGGGACCGCGGGCCGGTCGGAGAATCCGTAGTAGGGCATGCTGGTGGAGGTTGACGAGCCCCAGTACAGATATGGATCTTTCGTCCAGGGTTTCAACACCCGATGCATGAACTCGATGCCGTTGAGCTCGGCCCGCACGAGGTGGTAGTCGATCTGCTGGGTGATGGGCCACGCCGCGATGTCGAGCTCTTCCAGTTGGCGCTGGAAGCCTCGCAGTTCTTCATATTGGCGCGCCATCGCGGCCTCGCTGTAGTCCGGGATGCCGTCGACGAGCGGGGGTTCGTTGAGCTTTCGGGAGCTTTCGAATAGGGCCTCCAGGTCCGCGTAGGTGGAGCCCTCTTCGCCGGTTCGCGCGGCGACTCCACTCGATGTGACGAACACAAGTATCGTCGAGACCAAGAAAACGGCTGCGACGATCCAACCAGCTGCTTGGCGCATGGCAAGCCTCCTCGGGTCAAAGGGGTCAGGAAGATCCCCTTGGGTGGGCATACTGGATCCACTCGCCCCGTGGGTCAAGCCCGGGCCCGGTCGTGAGCGGTGATCAGTGAATCAGCAGGATCCTCTCGTTGGGCGGGTGCAGGTACTCGACGCCGCGACTGGTGACGACGTGGTTGCCCTCGATGTTCAGCGAGATGGGGAAGCCCGGCCGCTCCGGCAGGTTGGTATGGACCATGTACTCGAAGGAGAAGATGTGGTTCTCCTGGATCACCAGGTGGTCGCGATCGGAACGAAACGGCGCGGGGGACGGCCCGACGGTGATCAGGCTACCGCCGTGATGCCCCTGGCTATGCAAGTCGATGGAGAACCCGGACCGGTCGGTGTCGGCGAGCGCCTGCTGGATCAACTTGTAGTCCTCGGTGCCGATGTCGATGAACGGCGTGTAAATGTAGCCGGCTTCCTCGAGCGACTGGACGCTCCCGTCGAGAGTCTGGCGCGCGGTACGGCCGACGCGGATGTTGGCGGCGATGATCTCGCGCGCCCGCATGGCCTGATCGAAGGCGTGCTGCAGGCTCTCGGGCACGCCGGTCTCGCCCTCGCGTAGCACGTAGGCGTTGCGCTTGTAATCGGTGACGAAGTAGTCGAGGTAGTTGACACCGATGTCGTAGGTCATGAAGTCGCCGCGCTGAATGACGTAATCGTCGTGATGAATCCACCAGCGGACGTCGGGCGGATCGATGGGCTCGGACGCCGCCGAGTAGAGGATCCGCGGGATGGGGACACCGAGGCTCGTCCCGTGGTTGAGCCGGCGGCGATACATCTCTTCTCGCACCCACCAACCGACGTCGCTCAGCGTGGTGACTCCGGGGGTGATGACCTCGCGTGATAGCGCTCGCTCGAGGATCCCGCGGTGCTGTTCGACCGCGTCAGTGAACGCTGCGATCTCACGCTGCGTCCGGCGCACGCGGAAGTCGGTGATGAGCTTCTCCGCGGACACGATGCGCGCGGAGTACTTTGGCCCGAGGATCCGCTCGAGCTTCACGTAATCGGAGTGTGAAATGCCATCGGCGACGGCGAGCCAGGCGGAAGTGTTCACCGCGATGGTCTCGGGATCGCGCTCGGCGACGAACTCCGTCAGTTCGTCGTACACGCGCGGGTCCTGTTTGCCATACTCGTACCCCTCGATGGCACGGCCGAGCTCGTCCGAGCCGAAGATGTCGAAGAAGTCAGAGTGTCCCCCGCCGAACACGGCGCGCTCGATGTCATCTCTACGGTCGGTGAAGATCAGATAGCCACTGGCCGAACCGAAGTTGGCCTCCAGCGGATCGGGGTTGCCGGCGCGGATCACGTGGATCCACATGTCCACGCCGTTGTCGCGCATCGCTCCCGGCAGTATCAAATTGAGCTTCTCGCGGCGCAGCAGGTGCAGCGTCTCGGCCCGCGTCTTCGCGGTCATTACGCGCGTCTGTCCGGGCGCCGCCACAACAGCGGCTAGCAGAACACACAGAATCAGAAGAGGAAATCGCATGGTTAGGCCTCGCATCCGGATTCTATATCAACCCCGACGGACGCAATCAACCCGGCGCCTACGACCTCCCGACCACGCCGGCCGGCAGCGCCCGGCAGCGCCAAGAAGTCAAGTTGGACTATCATGGTCTAGCCTATGGCCCGCAAGCGATCTCGCTGGAAGCGCCCGGCACCGGAAAAGCCCGCGGAAATCCCCACGGCGGGCCCGGAGCGCAAATCAGTCTGGTCACCTCGGCTTGTTCGCGGTCTAGCGCTGTCCGTGCTGCTCGCGGGGGTGACCGTCGTCGTCTGGCGACTTCTGCCGGCCCCCGTCGTCAACGCGCCTTCGGGCCTCGCTCTCGGCAGGCTTCCCAAGGGGGTAGCGGCGGACGATTTGAGCCTTCTTATCGTCACTTTGGATACCACACGCGCCGATCGCATAGGGAGTTACGGTTTTCCCGATATCCAAACGCCCCATATCGATCGGCTCGCACGGGAGGGCGTTCTATTCGAGCAGGCGGAATCCGTAGCGCCTCTGACGTTGCCCGCGCACTCGTCCTTGTTCACCGGCAAGTTCCCTCCGGCTCACGGCGTGCGGGACAACGGAGGTTTCTATCTCGGCGAGGAGCACGTTGTTCTCGCCGAGCGTCTCCGAGAAGCCGGTCTGCGCACCGGCGGTTTCGTCGGGTCATTCGTCCTGGACGCGAAGTGGGGTATCGCCCAGGGCTTCGACACCTACTTCGACAACTTCGATCTCAGAAAAACGGCGAGCCTTTCGCTCAGTGAGATCGAGCGCCCCGCCAGCGAGGTCGCGGACGCGGCACTCGCCTGGCTCGATGAGGCACCCGAGGCTCGCTTCTTCTCCTGGGTGCACTTCTACGACCCTCACTCTCCCTACGAGCCTCCCGAGCCATACGCCACGCAATTTAGGGATCGTCCCTACGTGGGTGAGATCGCCTACGTGGACTCGCAGGTCGGACGCCTGCTGAAGTGGCTCGATCGTAAAGATCGCACGCGAGACACGGTGGTGATGGTGATCGGAGATCACGGCGAGAGTTTGGGAGATCACGGGGAGTCGGGCCATGGCTTTTTCGTTTACGAGGGAGCGATCCGAGTCCCCTTCATCATCCGGGCACCTTACGATTCGATGAAGGATCGTCGAGTGGACGCGCTGGTGCGGGCCGTCGACGTGCTGCCGACGGCACTCGACCTATTGGGGGTCGACGCCAGCGAGGAGACGGCGGGAGTCACGCTTGCGCCGTTGCTTACGGGCACCGAGCGCTCCCTGCGGCTCACCGCCTACTCCGAGGCCGTCTATCCGCGCTATCACTTTGGCTGGAGCGATCTGCGCGCGCTTCGGGCCGGCGACTTGAAATACATTGCCGCGCCCCGCCCCGAGCTCTACGACCTTTCCACCGATCCAAACGAGGAGACTAACCTTTACTCGGAACGTAGCGACCAGGCCGACCGCATGCACGCCCAACTTACGGCTCTGGAGTCGGAGTGGCAAAAGAACGCTCCGGCCATCCGTACCGAGGAGGTCGACCCCGATACGCGTGCCCTCCTCGCCGCCCTCGGCTACGTCGGCAGCTTCGTTTCCGCGGACCCTACCCCGTCCGAGCGATCCACTTTGGCCGATCCGAAGGACAAGATCCATTTGTACAACCTGATGCGCCGCTCCCGCGAGGCCGAACTCGGCGAGGGGGGCCCGCCGGCGGCCATCGAGGCGCTGCAGCAGGTGCTCGATGAAGACCCCGAGGTGATCGACGCGTGGGTGCGCCTCGGCAACGTGCAACTCAAAGAACGTCTTTTCCCCGAGGCTATTCGTAGCTATCAAAAGGCTCTGGAGCTCAAGCCGGACTATGACCTCGCGGTCATCAATCTCGCCAACGCCTACCGCAAGGCCGGGCAGCCCGATGATGCCATGCTGGGCTACCGGCAGTTCTTGCGGCTCGATCCGCGCAACGCGCAGATCCGGTACGAGCTGGCTCAAATGCTGTTACAGCGAAACGAGCTCGAGGAAGCGGAGCAGCACCTGCTCGAAGCGGTCCGGTTCTCGCCCGAGATGGCTGCGGCGCAAAATGCACGAGGTGTGGTCGCGCTCAAGCGCTCGGATCCCGAGACCGCCGCAACCCTTATCAACGAAGCGCTCGCCATGAAGCCGGATGTGCGACTCGCTCATTTCAACCTCGCTCTTGTTGCGGAGTCGCGAGGTGACGCGCGAGAGGCGATGCGACTCTATGAGCAGGAGCTTGCGCTTTATCCCGAGAGCTACCGAGTGGAGTTCAACCTCGGGCTGTTGCTGGACGCCACGGGTGATCGAGAGGGCCAGGTAACCGCTTTCCGGCGTGCCATCGAGATCAATCCTGAATTCGCGGAAGGGCACTTCTTCCTGGCGAAAAGCCTCCTCGACTCGGGTGGAGGCTTGGACGAGGCGATGGATTTGGCGCGAACGGGCCTCACCCTTGGGCCGAGCCCCGACATGGCACCGATGGGCCACTACCTGCTGGCGGACATTCTTACGCGGCTAGGTCGCACCGAGGAGGCTCAACGCGAGGTCGCCTCGGCGCGGGCCTTGGAAAGGGAAAGTTGACGGGTTACGTTCGGCGCCTCGCCGCGGCCGCCGCTGTTCTATCGATGACGGTGATGGCCGGGTGCGAAGGACCGGACGGCGAAGAAGCCTTTCCATCCCCTTGGACTCGAGAAACGGCAGTGGATCCCGCGAATCCTAATGCCTGGCTCGTGGATGTGACGGCGGCGACAGGCGTCGACTTCGTTCACACCACCGGGGGCACAGGCGAGCTCTACCTCCCCGAGACCATGGGCGGGGGCGTGGCCGTCTTCGACGCCGATGGCGACGATCATCTCGACCTCTACTTCACGAACCAGAACGGCTTGCTCCCGAAGCTCGATCCGAGCACCACCGACGTGAACCGCCTCTACCGCCAGACGCCCGACGGTCGCTTCGAGGACGTCACCGAAGCGTCCGGCCTGGGCGACGGCGGCTACGGCATGGGAGTCGCGATCGGAGACGTCGACAACGACGGTGATCTCGACGTCTACGCCAGCAATTTCGGAGCCGATCGCCTCTACCTCAACGATGGCCGCGGTGTATTCGAAGACGCCACCGAGCGCAGCGGCATCACCTTCGAGGGGCTATCCGCCTCGGCGGCGTTCTTCGACTATGATCGCGATGACGATCTCGACCTCTATGTCACTCAGTACGTCCTGTGGAACGAAACGACCAAATGCACTTCGCGCGGCGGTCAGCGCACGTTCTGCGGGCCGGCCTCGTTCCGCCCGGTCAGCGATCGCCTGCTCCGCAACGAGGGGGGAGGCCGTTTCGTCGACGTCAGCGAGGAGGCCGGCATCGCCAGAGTCTTCGCCGCGGGGCTGGGTGTCGTCATCGAGGACTTCGATCAGGATGGCTGGCTGGACGCCTACGTGGCGAACGATGGTTACGCCAACAATCTCTGGCTCAACCAACGAAATGGCCAGTTCGTCGACGACGCGCTCATGCTGGGCACTGCTTACAACGAGATGGGTCGGCCCGAAGCAGGGATGGGCGTTATCGCCGAAGACCTCGATGGCGATGGCTGGGTCGACCTCTTTGTGACCCACTTGGATGAGGAGACGAACACGCTTTACCGGGCGTTGCCCGGTGGAACGGGTTTCGCCGACGCGACCGCCACCGCGGCTCCTGGGCAACCGAGCTGGCACCGCACGGGTTTCGGTGTCGTCGCCTTCGACGTGGAGCTGGACGGCGACCTCGACCTCGCGGTCGCCAACGGCCGGGTGAACCTGGCGGTCACGGCGCCGGTTACCCACCTTCCCGAGCCCTGGAGCCGCCTTGCGGAGCCAAACCTCTTCTACCTCAATCGAGGAGACGGCGTCTTCGAGCTCGACAAAGGAGGGGGGGCGAAGACGAGGGTGTTCACGGCGCCGGTCGAGATCTCGCGCGGGCTCGTCGCCGCCGACCTCGACCGGGACGGCGACCTGGATCTCGTGTTGGCTAACGTCCAGGGTGCTCCGCGCATCTTCCGGAACGATGCGCCCCGCGAGGGCGCCTGGCTCCAGGTCCAGGCATACGATCCGCGCCTGAAGAGGGACGCCGTGGGGGCTCGAGTCGCGATTGAGGCCGGGCAGCGGACGATTTGGCGGACCATCCGCCGAGCCGGGAGCTACCTCTCGAGCGGTCCACCCATCGCGCAATTCACTCTGCCGCTCGAAGGAGGTTTCCGAAGCCTTCGCATACAGTGGCCCGACGGTCTGGAGGAAAGCTTCCCCGGCGGTGACGGCGACCGCCGCGTCACCGTTCGACGCGGCGAAGGTAGGTCTGAATGAGGTACGCGGCCCCCGCGGCGCTACTGGCGACCTTGATGTCATCGCATGCCCTCGTCGCGGCGCTACCGTGGGACGTCGAGCTGGAGGGGGTTTACATGAAAGATTTGCCGGCCAAAGTCCGGAACTTCAGGATGTCGGCGGTCTGACTCCCTTACGTTTGGGAGACACCGGCTATGGAACGGGGGTGGCCATCGGGGACATCGACAACGACGGCCTCGTCGACGTGTACGTGGCCAACTACGGACGCGATGCCCTCTACCGCAACCGAGGCAACGGTTCGTTCGACAACGTCACCAAAGGCGCGGGCATCGCTGACTATGCATGGACAGCCTCGGTCGCGTTTTGCGACTACGATTCCGACGGCTTCCTCGACGCAGACGGCGATTTCGACTTTCTCGTATCGAACACCGCCGGTCGCGCGCGATTGTTCCGAAACGACGCGCCGAGAAAGGGCCGGTCTCTCATGGTGTGTGCCTACGATCCGGCTCTCGAGCGAGACGCCCACGACGCCGTCGTTACCGTGACCGCGGCCGGCAAGAGCTATACCCGCATCGCGGATCCCGCCTTCAGCTACCTCGTAAGCAACGAGCCCAAGGCACACTTCGGCATTCCCGGCGCCGAACGCGCGGATTCGATTCGCGTACGCTGGCCCGATGGATCCGAAGAAGTTATTCCCGGCGTTGCGCTCGACCAGACGGTCACGCTCGAGAAGGGCCAAGGCCGCAAAACCGAGAAGTCCGGTAGCCGATGAGGCTACTTCTCAACGGCTTTACGTTGCTCTGTCTCGCTGCCAGTCCCGTGCGAGCCCAAAAGCCCGAACCGGGTGACTCTCACGCGCGCATGGTCGAGTTGTTGCAGCAGATCAGCGAGCGCACTCCGAACGAAAGTCTCTATCTCGGCGACGTCAAAGCCCGGGCGATGCGAGCTCGAGTCGAAGCCATGGGAGCCGACGCTCCCGACTACATCCAATTCGAGGCCTACTTGAAGCTGGGCGAGGAGGAACAATACGTCGGTCGCGAGCAGGAAGCGATCGACGCCCTCGAGCGCGCTCACGCGCTGCTTCCCGGGCTCGAGCGCGATCTTGCGCCCAACTGGCTCGGTCGGCTGAAATTCGCTCTCGCCGTCGCCTACCTCCGCTACGGTGAGACCCAGAACTGTGCCCTTCGCCACGCTCCCGAGAGTTGTCTCTTGCCCATTCGCGGGAGCGGTGTCCATATCATCAAAGACCCGTCCGAACGAGCCATTGAGTTTTTTACCGACGTGTTGCAGCACGACCCGGAGGGCTCGAGAGCTTACCCCGCGCGGTGGCTCCTGAACATCGCGTACATGACGCTTGGCCGCTACCCGGATGACGTGCCCGAGGACTATCTCATCCCGCCGAGTGCCTTCGCCTCCGACGAGCCATTGCCACGTTTTCCCAACGTCGCCCACGAAGCGGGTGTGGCCACGTTCTCGCTTTCCGGTAGCGTGGTCGCCGAAGACTTCGACGAAGACGGTTTCCTGGATTTGCTCGTATCCTCCTACGACCCGGCCGAACAACTCCGGTTGTTCTTGAACGACGAGGACGGCACTTTCACAGACGCCACCCTGAGCTCCGGCCTCATAGGCATTTACGGCGGCCTCAACATGGTCCAGGCCGACTACGACAACGATGGCGACATGGACGTACTGGTGTTGCGGGGCGCGTGGTTGGGTAAGGGCGGACAGCATCCCAACTCGTTGCTCCGCAACAACGGTGACGGCACGTTCACCGACGTCACCTTCGAGGCCGGATTGGGCGAGGCGCATTGGCCCACGCAGACGGCGTCGTGGGCGGACTTCGACAACGACGGCGATACCGACCTCTTCATCGGCAACGAAGCGAACGAAGCGCTGACGGGTTTGTGCCAACTGTTCGACAATCAGGGGGACGGACGTTTCATCGACATCGCCCCTCGAGCCGGAGTCACGAATGACCGGTTTACCAAGGCCGTCACCGTCGGCGATTACGATCGCGATCGCTATCCCGACATCTACTTGTCCAACCTCGGTGGCGCCAACCGCCTGTACCGCAACAACCGCGACGGAACGTTTTCCGACGTCGCAGATTCGCTCGGCCTCACTCGACCCCACCGGAGCTTCCCCGCCTGGTTTTGGGATTACGACAACGATGGCGCCCTCGACATCTTCGTGTCGGGCTACGACGCTATCCTCGAGGATCTCACGCAATCTTATGTTGGAGAGCCGTTCGACGCCGAGCTTCCCCGGCTCTATCGCGGGGACGGCGACGGCGCGTTCGTGGATGTCGCCCCCGCGAGCGGATTGACGCGGCCGAGTGCGCCCATGGGAGCCAATTTCGGAGACATCGACGGGGACGGCTTCCTCGATTTTTATCTGGGAACCGGTTATCCGCCGTACCACACGCTGATGCCGAACTTGATGTACCGCAACCAGGACGGCCGGCGCTTTGTCGACGTGACCACCGCGGGGGGGTTCGGTCACTTGCAAAAAGGCCACGGCGTCGCATTTGCCGACGTGGATAACGACGGCGACCAGGACGTTTTCGAGCAAATGGGAGGAGCGCTCGCGGGCGACAAGTACATGGACGCGCTCTACCAAAATCCCGGATTCGGCCATCGTTATCTCGTGGTCCAGCTCTTCGGAACGGAGTCGAACCGTGCCGCCATCGGAGCCCGCATCCGAGTCGACGTCTCGGGCTCCGCGGGAAGCCGTTCCATCTACAAGTACGTCAACAGCGGGGGTACGTTCGGCGCCAACTCCATCAGGCGCCAGCTCATCGGTCTCGGAAACGCGGAGCGCATCGAGCGCTTGGAGGTCTATTGGCCGACCACGGATCGGACGCAATCGTTCGACAACGTTCCGCTGGACCGCACCGTCCAGATACGAGAGGCCGTCGACGACTTCTGGCTTCTACCGTAAAGAGACGAACCCGCCGCCACGACGAGAACAACCACACGCGTGGCTGGTTCCACAGGCTACTGTAGAAACGGCACGCCGATGCGGGTCATGATGTTATGGCGGTTTCCAGGCCGTGCGATGAGGCTGGAGAGTGCACGGCGGGGGGCGGGGGAGCTCTTTGTCGAGCGAAACAAGTTCGAGGAAGCGGAGCAGCACCTGCTTGAGGCGGTGCTATTCTCGCCTGAAGAGGGACGCCGTGGGGGCTCGAGTCGCGATGGAAGTCGGGCAAGGGACGAGTTGGCGGGCGATCCGCCGAGCCGGGAGCTACCTCTCGAGCGGTCCACCCATCGCGCAATTCACTCTGCCGCTCGAAGGAGGTTTCCGAAGCCTTCGCGTACAATGGCCCGACGGTCTGGAGGAAAGCTTCCCGGGCGGTGACGGCAACCGCCGCGTCACCGTTCGACGCGGCGAAGGTAGGTCTGAATGAGGTACGCGGCTCTCCGGGTGCTGCTGGTGGCCTTGATGGTCATCGCATGCCAGGATGCGCCGCAAGAGGAACCGGAGCCAATCGTCTCTACCGATGACGCGATCCCGGCTCCCGACCCGCCGCCCGTCGAGGCGAGGGTGCTGGAAGTCATCTCCGAAGCGACAGAGGTGGTGGCTTCCGATACCGACTCCGCGATGGCTTGGGGCAGGCTCGGCATGGTATTCGACGCACACAACTACATGCCAGAGGCCCTGCGATGTTATCGCCGAGCCCTGCAACTGGCCCCCGATGATTTTCGCTGGAACTACCACCTCGCGATCACACTCGATCGCCAAGCCGGCGATATCGACGAAGTGGTTAGGTTGTTCGAGAAGGCGGCCGAGGCGGAGCCCCGGTATCCACCACTACACTACCTAGTGGGCGCCGCCCTTCAGAGGCACGGTCGTTACCCAGAGGCCCGCCGGGCCTTCGAGCGCGCCCTGGAGCTGGATCCCGAGTTGGCGGTTGCCCGGCGACAGCTCGGCCGGATCCTCTTGGCGCTCGGGGAAACCGAGCTTGCGCTCACCGAGCTCGAACGAGCCGTCGCCCTAAATCCGAGCGACGGCGCCATCCATTCGACGCTGGCCCAGGCCTACGCGCGCCTCGGCCAGACCGAGCGAGCGCGGTCAGCCGCCGACGTGGCGCGCCGCTTGGTTCCCGATATCAGCCTCCCCGATCCCGTGCGCTTCGAGGTTACCTCGCTGGGCGTGAGTAGCACCCTGGCCAGCAAGCGTGGCCAGAGGGCCCTCAAGGAAGGGCGCCTCGATGAAGCCATCGCACTCTTCCAGATCAAGGACGAGGTGAATCCGAGCGCCCCCAACAACTACTTCCTAGGAGTCAGTCACAAGAAAGCCGGGAGGTACGAGGAAGCCATCCGGTACTTCGCGAAGGCCATCGCCATGAGCGATCATGGCCTCTCTCACTGGCAGCTAGGAGAGTTGATGATCGAGCGCGGTCGTAGGGCAGAGGGTCTGGAGCACCTGCGGCGGGCGAGAGCAGCGGGAGCCAACGATGCGCAGCAGTTGCAGGCGGTCGGCGCGAGCCTGGCGGGGCACGGACAGCTGGAGGATGCGATTGAAGCTTTTGCGGGAGCCAGTCGACTCGACCCGACGAGCTCGTCTTTGGAGGCTGACTGGTGCGCGGCGCTGTTACAGCTCGGACGAGTCGAAGAAAGTCTCTCCCACTGCGAGAATGCGGTGCGCTTCGACGATTCGTCTGCCCGCGCGCACCTGCATCTCGGCATCGCTCTGGAAATGGTCGATCGGACTGCGGACGCACGCCGCCACTACGAGAGGGCGGTCGAGTTGGATCCCGACAGCCGCGCCCGCGAACGGTTGACTCGTCCGTAGACTTGGGCGCGACAGGCTCGGCAGACTGGAGAATCAGACGCTCGTAAAGGACAGGATCTCGGTATGACGAGACGGGTGACATGGTTTGGGGTCTGCATGCTAGTGGGGCTGGCGAACCTGACAGGCTGGGCAGGTTGTCGTGGACCCAAGGCTCCGAGCGGACTCTTCAATCTTTTGCTTCTGACGTTGGATACGCTGCGCGCCGATCGGCTCGGCTGCTACGGCTATCCTCAAGCGGAGACACCGCACCTCGATCGGCTGGCTTCCGAAAGTGTTCGGTTCGAAGAAGCGATCAGTCCCGTTCCGTCGACGCTTCCCTCACACGCGACGATTCTTACTGGCCTCTTTCCCCAAGCACACGGCGTCCGCGACAACGGAACGTTTCTGCTGTCCGACGACCACGTCACGTTGACGGAGCTGTTGAAAGGCGCAGGCTACGACACGGCGGCGTTCGTTTCGAGTTTCGTCGTCGATTCCCGCTTCGGATTAGCCCAAGGCTTCGACACCTATTTCGATTTCGACGAAGATGCTACTGCTTCACGTCAGGGTATGGGTCGGCTGGCCGTGGTGCAGCGCGTCGGGGGAGAGACCGCCGAGCACGCCCTAGAATGGCTATCCCGTGAGCGGGAGAGTCCGTTCTTTCTTTGGGTGCATCTGTATGATCCACATGCGCCTTTTGAAGCCCCGGAGCCTTACGGGAGTCGTTTCGCCGAGCGTCCCTACGACGGTGAGGTCGCCTATACCGACGCGGTCGTCGGGGAGATCCTGGATCGGCTCGATACACTCGGGGCGAAAGAGAATACTCTCGTAATGGTAGTCGGAGATCACGGCGAATCGCTCGGTGAGCACGGCGAGGCGTATCACTCGTGGTTCATCTATGACGCGACGCTAAAGGTTCCGTTTCTGGCGCGGCTGCCCGGTGTTCTTGCCCCCGGGGCAGTCATCGAGGAACAGGTGCGGCTCGCGGACTTGGCGCCCACCGCGCTCGAACTGCTGGGAATTCCCAAAGAGCAATGGGAGGGGATGCAAGGAACGAGCTTGGCACCCTGGCTCACGGAAGGCAGGAGGGAGCACCTACCCGCCTACTCGGAGTCCCTGGTCGCTCATCTTCAGTTTGGTTGGGGCGAGCTCAGGGCGATCCGCGAGCGAGGGTTCAAGTACATCGAGGCGCCGCGTCCCGAGCTCTACGACCTCGGCGCAGATCCCGGAGAGATGAAGAATCTTGTTTCCGACAAAGAGACTATTGCTCTTCAGCTGAAAGGCCGATTGGATCGGCTCGAAGAAGAGCTTCAGCGAGGAGACGGTGAGCTCGAGCGCGTAAACGTCGATGCCGAGACGATGCGCAAGTTACAGAGCCTCGGTTATGTGGCCGCACCACAACAAGCGGGCTCGAGCCGCGCCCTAGGTGCGATCGACCCCAAGGATCGCATCGGAGACTATCGCGAGCTCACGGCGGCGATGGAGGTCTTCGACTCCGTCAAGTCGGAGGAGGCCATTGCCATCTTTGCGCCGCTCGCCAGGAAGCTCCCGACGCACCGGTTGGTCCACTACCGTTTGGGGCAGGCCTACTTGGACAAAGGAGACTATCCACGTGCCATCGGCGAATTGGAGTTGGCGTTGGATCTCGCGCCAGAATCCTCTGAAGCTCGCGCGGATCTCACCGAGGGTTACATCACCTCCAACTACTACTTCCTCGGACTCAGTCACAAACGAGCCGGGACGTACGAGGAGGCCGTCCGGTACTTCGAGAAGGCTATCGCGATGAGCGATCACGCGCTGTCGCACTGGCAGCTAGGAGAGTTGATGCTCGAGCGCGGCCGTAACCCAGAGGGCGTGGAGCAGTTGCGGCTCGCCAGAGCCGCGTCCGACGATGCCGAGGACCTGCAGGCGATCGGTTCGAGCTTGGCGCGGAACGGACAATTGGAAGATGCGCTCGGGGCTTTCGCTGAAGCTAGTCGGCTCGACCCGACGAGCTCTTCTTTGGAGGCCGACTGGTGCGCGGCGCTGTTGCAGCTTGGGCGAGTCGAAGATAGTCTCGCCCATTGCGAGAACGCGGTGCGCTTCGATGAATCCTCTGCTCGTGCGCACCTGCATCTCGGTATCGCCCTGGAAATGGCCGATCGGGCTGCGGACGCGAGCCGCCACTACAAGAGGGCGGTCGAGCTGGACCCCGACAGCCGCGCTCGCGAACGGCTGGGTCGTCCCTAGAAAGGAACAGACTAACATGAGGACATCGAATCTTCTTTGTCTCCTGGTGGTCATCGTGCTGCTGACATCTTCCACCGCGTGGGCCGGCACTGCCGGCGAAGTGGATGCCACGAGCGAGTCGGGTATCACCGCGTCGCAGGTTCCGGCCAACGTTCTCGACGGGATCCACTTCCGTTCGATTGGTCCGACCAAGCAAGGTGGAAGGATCATGGACTTCGGCGTGCCCGATCTCGAAAAGCAGCCGTTCACTTTTTACGCGGCCGCCTCGAACGGTGGCCTGTGGAAGACCACCGACAACGGCCTCACTTGGGAGCCGCTCTTCGATCACGAGAACATCAACGCGATCGGCGACGTTGCGGTCTCGCATTACGACCCGAACACCCTATGGGTCGGGACGGGCAACGGGTCGTACTGGGGCGAGGGAATGTACAAGTCGACGGACGGTGGCGCGTCCTGGTCGCATAGGGGTCTCGAGGATTCGCTCTACGTCTCTCGGATACGGATTCATCCGAAGGACCCGGACGTCGTCTACGCCGCCGCGGTCGGCAGCTGGATCACCGACACCGACAGTCGACAGAAGGGTGTCTTCAAGACCACCGATGGCGGCAAGACGTGGACGAAATCGTTGGCCGTCAGCCACGACGGATACCACGTTGGGGCCGCCGACATCGTGATGAACCCGCGGAACCCGGACGTTCTCTACGCGTCGAGCTGGGACCGAAAGAGCGGCGAGGGCAGCGGCATCTACAAAACCACCAACGGGGGTGAGACCTGGAGCAAACTCACGGGCGGTTTGCCGACTGGCAGCTTGGATCGCATCGGGCTCGACATCTATTGGAGCGATCCGGACACGGTCGTGGCGTCCATTTTGTACCCCAATCCCGAAGCGGACCGCCGGAATCGCTACATCAATTCGGTCTGGCGAACCGACGACGGCGGCGAAACGTGGAGTCGCATCAGCCCGGAGGACGCCGGCCTTCAAAGGGAGCTCGCGATTCGGACAGATTCGCATCGACCCCAACGATGACCATCGTATTTACGTCATGAATACGGGCATACAAGGCACCTTCGATGGCGGTAAGACCTGGGGGAAGGCGATTCGCTTCGGGGGGGACAACCAGGCAATGTGGATCAATCCAGCCAACAGCGACCACATCCTTCTCGGCTACGACTATGGGCTCGCCATTTCGTTCAGCGGCGGAAAAACTTGGTACCACCCCGACAATCTTCCTTTGGGACAATTGGAGGGAGTCGGGGTCGACATGGCGTACCCGTACAACGTCTACGGGGGGATGCAGGACTTCGGTACCTGGCGAGGACCAAGCACGAATCGGAGCCGGTTCCCGATCCGGTTCGAGGGGTGGGAGCACGTCCGCGGTGCCGACGGCTCGTACGCGCAGATCGATCCGACCGATAACCGCTGGCTCTATGTCGAGTCCCAGAACGGCTCGATCTCGCGCAATGACCAGAAGACCGGCGTCAGAAAAAGAATACGCTATCGCGAGAATCCGGACGTGCGCTTCAACTTCATCGCGCCGATTCTGATCTCGCCGCACAACAGTAACGTCGTCTACCACGGCGCTAACGTCTTGTTGCGCTCGGCGTTCCGGGCGAAGACTGGAAGGAGGTAAGCCCCGACTTGTCGGTGGGCGGGGGACCTACCGAAGGCAGGAGAGTGAACGGCTCGATCACGACCATCGCCGAGTCACCGCTCGCGCAAGGCGTGATCTGGATTGGCACTGATAACGGCAACGTCCAACTCACGAGGGACGGTGGAGAAACCTGGACTCGCTTGAACGAAAAGATAACCGGGAGCCCTCTTTGCAAGGTGAGCCGAGTGGAAGCCTCCCACCACGATCCTGCGACCGCATACGTCAGTTTCTCCGGCGGTCGGCGCGACCGGCGCGATCTCAGGCCCTACGTCTACAAGACGACCGACTTCGGTGCTACGTGGACCGGTATCGTCGATGGGCTGCCCGCAGACGAGCCGGTCAACGTGATCCGGGAAGATCACAGGAACCCGAACCTTCTTTTCCTCGGAACTGCAAAGTCGATCTATGTGTCGCTCGACGGTGGCGAGAGCTGGACGTCGTTGCGCAATAACATGCCGAACGTTCCCATCCACGACCTAGTCATTCATCCACGGGAAGACGACCTCGTGGTGGCGACCTACGGAAGGAGTTTCTGGATCGCGGATATCTCTGTCCTGCAAGAACTTACGCCCGCGGTCGTGGCCAGCGAGGAACATCTTTTCAAGATCGAGCCCCAGGTGCTATGGATCTCCGCGCGCGGGACACAGGTTGCGGCGGCGTTTCACAACTACGACGGCGAGAATGCCCCCCATGGCGCGGTATTAACTACTTCCTTGCGGAGCCTGCCCCGGGCGACGTCAAGGTTCAGATTTACAGAGGCTCGTGGCTTGTCAACGAGTACAACGGTACAGGCGAAGCCGGGCTCAACAGTGTTCAGTGGTATCTGACCGAGCGGATCCCGCGGACCGAGCAAGAAAAGAAAGACTGGGAGGAATGGAACCGCGAGGTGCGCACCGAGGAGGAGTACTTCGACTACTACGACGGAACGGACCACTTCGGCGAGCCCGACGAGGAAGTGAGCATCTACGGCCGCCCCTTGCGGATATGGATTCACTCGCTTCCCGAATGGAGGGAGCGCGACTACAAACACGTTCGTGCCAAGCCCGGAGAGTACACGGTCAAGGTCTTGGTGCACGGCCGCGAGCTAACCGGAACCGCGCTCGTACTCCAGGATCAGTGGTACGACAAGACCTACTGAGAATTATTCAGACGGACCCGATATGCCAAAGCTACTTTCTTACTCCATCTTTCTATTTGTTGTTTCGACCTTCAGCTGTTCCGAAGGTCCGAGCAATACCCCCGCTACGGAGACCACATCGGCGCCTGATGAGCGCATAGATGACCGTATCAAGGTCCTCATCATCGATGGCGTCAATAATCACGATTGGGAGCGGACCACCGCTGCCAACAAATCGACACTCGAGAAGACCGGCCGGTTCGACGTCGACGTCAGCACGTCGCCGCGAAGGGGGTTTAGTAAAGAAGACTGGGAGGCGTGGCGGCCCCGGTTCTCCGACTACCAAGTCGTCGTCAGCAACTTCAACGACGATTGCGAGGTGGACGGCGGCTGCGAAACCCCGTGGTCAGCCGAGACCCAGGCAGACTTCGAGAGCTTCGTGAGAGAGGGCGGCGGGTTCGTGCCCGTACACGCGGCCGACAACGCCTTTACGAATTGGCCCGCGTACAACGAGATGATCGCCGTCGGTGGCTGGGGCGGTCGCCAGGCAGGAGTGTCAGGCTCCCTTCTTCGTAAGGTCGACGGTGAATGGATGGCCGCCTCCCCGGACGAAGGTCTCAGCGGGGAACATGGAGACATGCGCGAGTTTCTCGTCATCCACGATCAGCCCTCCCACCCGATTCTAGAGGGCTTGCCCACCGAATGGATGCATGCCGAGGATGAGCTCTACTCGGCCCTGCGCGGCCCGGCCACGAACGTCGAGGTACTCGCCCATTCGGTTTCCAAACTTACCAATGAAGCCGAGCCCATGTTGATGATCATCACCTACGGGGAAGGGAAGATATTTCACCTCCCGATGGGGCACTTCAACGACGAATACAAGCCGTTTGGCGCCTCGGTCCACTGCGTTGGTTTTCAAACTGTTCTGGCGAGGGGTACCGAGTACGTGGCGACCGGTGAAGTCACTATTGGCGTTCCGAGCTCCTTCCCGGGGAAGGAAGAGCCCGTCGTGGTTCCTCCGGAAGACTTGGATTGGGGAGGGGGGGAAACGAGCCTCGGCGAGAAACAAGTCACCGCGGATATCAAGATTACCGATATCCCGGAGGAACTAGCGCCGTTCGAAGAGGGCGGCTTTTCCAAATACGTGAGCGTTTTTGGTGTGCATTTTTTTGCAACACCCGACGCGAGGGACGAAAAACTCCTTCATGCGGCCAGGGTCATGGCCGAATACTTGGACAACGACTCCGATGGTGTGCCCGACAACATGTTGGTGCTCAGCCATCTGGTAAGCCGGAACGCCTATATCGTGTTCCCTCGGACGGAAGAAGAACTAGAAAACATGGACTACAGGGTCTGGCGCAAGGCAGGATTCCATGCCGGCCAGTTACTTTGGGACGAAGAAACGCGGCCGGGATTTCTGAAAGATGGCGTGGTCAATCGGGAGGTTCAGCAGGACGCCGCCCTCGAAGAAATCTGGCATCTACTCTGCGATGCCGGTTGGGCCGTGGCATACCCCGATACGTTCTCTCCCGAACCCGGGAGCGCCCTCGGGAATTGTATGGATAAGGCCCGCGGGGGACGCTTCATAGGAATACCTACCGGGGGACCGAAGGCGGGTTATCCCGAAGAGGCCTGGTACCACTACGACGACGAGACCTGCGACTACGGCTGCATGGCCGTCGAGTACATGTATTGGGGTACGACGTCCATCCTCGGAGCGCAGGAGTTCAACTACGCGAACCGCCCCGCGAGCGGCGAGGGGCCTAGCCGCGAATGGGGAGCGTACACGCCGGAGTTGATGCGAACGATGGATCCGTGTCTCTACGGTCTGCTCACCGACCCGCAGTACAAGATCGCGACCAAGACGCCCGAAGGCCGCTATGCGCCGACCGCGACGCCCAAGACAAAGAGCGGCTAGCCAGGTTCGAGCGAGAGGCCAGGCTTCTCGCTCAGCTCAACCACCCGAACATCGCCACCCTCCACGGCCTCGAGCAGTCCCACGGCCAGCAATTCCTAGTCATGGAGCTCGTCGATGGCGAGACACTCGCAGAGCGGATCGCGCGCGGTCCGGTTCGGCTCGACGAGGCCCTCTCATTGGCGAGGCAAGTTGCCAAAGGTCTCGAAGCGGCGCACGAGAAGGGGATCATTCATCGCGACCTAAAGCCCGCCAACATCAAAGTCACGGCCGACGAGCAAGTCAAGATTCTCGACTTCGGTCTGGCCAAGGTGGCCGGGGTCGAGGCCGATTCACCGGGCGCAGGTGCCTCCCAATCTCCTACCTTGACCAAGGGCACGGTTGTCGGCGCGATCATGGGGACCGCAGCCTACATGTCGCCGGAGCAAGCCCGCGGGAAGACGGTCGACAAGAGGTGCGACATCTGGGCCTTCGGCGCGGTGCTCTATGAAATGTTGACCGGGCGCCGGGCCTTCGAGGGCAGTGATGCGTCCGAGATTCTCGCCGGCGTGATCAAGTCCGAGCCGTCGTGGGAGCGGCTTCCGGGAGACACGCCGCCAACCCTGAAGCTGTATCTTCAACGCTGCCTGCAGAAGAATCCGAAAGAGCGGGTGCGCGACATTGGGGATGTCAGGCTTGTACTAGATGGCGCCTTCGAGACGAGCAAGCAGTCGCCGGTCCGCTCATGGTCCGTGCTCGCTTGGGCCGTTGCCGGTATCGCGCTGATAGTCGCCATCGTTTCCATCTGGTCCCGAAACTCGATATCGCCAGACCAAGTGCCGGCGCGATTCGCGATCCCGGTCAGCGGCCAACTCCCTCCGCGGGTTGGAACGCTCGTCGCGATCTCCCCGGACGGGCGCGAGTTGGTCTATGTTGCTATCACTGAAGACGGCGACCAGCTTTACCATCGTTCCATGAACCGTCTCGAGGCGGTCGCTATCCCGGGCACCGAGGGGGCACGTCGCCCGTTCTTCTCACCGAACGGCCAGTGGGTGGGCTTCGCTTCTGCGGACGGTGACTTGAAGAAGGTGCCGCTCTCAGGAGGGCCCCCCACAACTCTGTGTAGCTGTAGTCCTGGGCCCGTCGCCGTGTGGGGAGAGAACGGAACGATCGTGTTTCAAGACAGCACCACATTTAGGCTCATGCGTGTCTCGTCGGACGGCGGTACCCCTGAGCCCATCACAACGCTTACCGAGGGTGAGTCGATCCATGGCGAGCTGACATTCCTCCCAAACGGCGAGGAGATGATCTTCGCGGTGTGGTCGGGTTCCCTGAGCACGACGCGACTAGAGGTGCTGTCGCTTTCGACTGGAAAGGGGCGCCCTTTGGGAGACGGGTTTTTCCCCCGGTATTCGCCCACGGGTCACCTGATCTATGGGCACAGCAGTGGCTCTTTGATGGCGGTTCGTTTCGATACCGATCGGCTCGAGATGATCGGGAACCCCGTGCGTGTGCTGGATGACGTTCGCATCGAGGCTGGAGGCTCCGTGCAGTTCGACTTCGCTGACAACGGCTCCGCGGTTTATATCGCGGGTGGTCTAAGTCGGGCGAAACGAAAACTTGTGTGGATCGATCGTGACGGACGAGAGGAGCCTCTTGGTGCCTCACTGCTCGAGTACAACACGGTCCAGGTTTCACCGGACGGGACACGGATCGCGCTCGAAGTGCTAGGGTCGGCCATTGAAGATGTGTGGCTGTACGACGTAGCCGGGGAGACGGCTAGCCAGTTGACATTCGACCCGTATGAGGACCGTTGGCCTCTTTGGACCCCCGATGGACAACACGTGCTCTTTCTATCCCTTCTGGAGAGCGGGTACGCGCTGTTTTCGAAAAGAGCGGACGGGCCAGTCCGAGCGCCTGACTTCACTCCGCGGGTCTGAGATCCCCTGGTCGATCGATCCCGCCGGGGCGACGTTGACGTACCACGAGTGGAACCCCGAGACGGGCCGGGACCTCGGGAGTGTTTCGTTGAAGGGTGAGCCCCTGCCACGAACGCTGCCCGCAACCGAATTTGCAGAGACCAACCCACAAATCTCGCCCGACGGGCGATGGTTGGCCTATACCTCCGACGAGTCGGGCCGGCGAGAGAATCTACGTCAGCCCGTTTCCGAATCTGGGCGATGGCAAATGGCGCGTATCCCGAGAAAGTGGAACAGAGCCTCTTTGGTCCGCGGATGGGCGTGAGCTTTTCTATCGAGACGGTCGAGCGGTGTTGGCGGTCTCGGTCGAGACGACCTCTGCTTTTGGTGTCGGGGATCCGCAAGTGCTGTTCTCCGGCCCCTACTGGCGCTGGCGGACCGCACGTACTCGCGGCCGCACTTACGACGTTACCCCGGACGGCGAGAGGTTCGTCATGATTCGTGAGAGCGAGACGGACATCGCCGGAAGCGAGATCATCGTGATCCAAAACTGGCTCGACGAGCTCGAGCGGCTCGTTCCCACCGACAACGAGTGAGGCGATGGCGCGCTTTTCGGTCGGCTCATGGAATTTCGTCTGGACGAGATTCCCCCCAAGCTACCCACCGAGTGTTGCCGGATGGGAAATATGGAGCAACGACATTAATTATTGAACCGTACCGCAAATAGAGGAAATCAAAATGTCCAAATCATTCAATGTCACCGCCTTACTGAGTTTCTTGATTTCGAGTTTGAGTCCTTTGCTTGTGCGCACGGCTACGGCCGGCGATGCGCGCTCCCTCTGGGAAGTCTCATGCATGCTCCGCAAGGACAAGTTCGACTACGTCCTTCCAACCGCCATGCGCCGCAACGGCATCGACATGTGGATCGTGTTGGATCGTGGTCGGGGCACCGAACCCATGGCGCGCGACTTTGGAATCGATACCGTCAACGGTCAGGGGACCTTTATCTTCTTCGACCGCGGTGAGGGCCGAATCGAACGGATTCAGCTTGGGTACGAAGTCCGCCCCAACACTATCATCTCGCTGGAATATCGGATCTTCAGGCTAGCGAAGGAGTGGGGAGGAGCGAAGATCGGTGTCAACGTCGAGGAGAACGCGCTCATCACGGAGCGCGGCATCGAATGGTTATACCCTCCGCAGGAACGAGTACTCGTCATCCGATAGCGGGCGGTAACTGGTGAGCTTCTTCAAGCTTTTAGCCCGTCCGGAGCCATCGGGAGCGACCGCAGCCGAACACCGGTCGCGCTGAAGATGGCGTTACCCACCGCGGGTGCCACGCAAACGATGGGAGTCTCACCCGCTCCCGCCGAAGGCAAGTCTTTACGGTCGAGGAGAACCGTCTCCAGGACAGGGACGTCACTGAACCGCGGCACCCGATACTGCGAGAAGAACGCGTTTTCGATCTTGCCCTCGGCGAAGTCGATCGCCTCGAACAGCGCGCCGCCAATTCCCATGATCACCGAGCCCTCGATCTGATTCTTCAGGCCGTCGGGATTCACCACCGCTCCGCACTCGAAAGCCGTCAACAGCCGGTCGATACGGACCTTTCCGCTTGGCCGCTCGATGGACAACTCTGCGAACGTGGCTACGTAAGACTCCTTTTCGAATCCCCCGGCGAGACCAAAGCCCCGATCTTTCGAGGCCTTTCTGTTTCCCCATCCGAACTGTTTCGCTGCTGCTTCGAGAACAGCGATCAAACGCTCGTCCTTCAGGTTTCTCAAGCGAAACTCGAGGGGATCCATACCAACCGCGTGAGCGAGCTCGTCCATGTGCGACTCGCGCGCGAAATGATTCGCGGTGGCAGCGAGGCCCCTATAAGAGCCTTGCCGGAGAGGCGAACGGGCAGGATGGAACTCGATCTGCCGGTTGGGAATCTCGTAGAGCCCCTCGATCGCCGAGCCACCGGAGTTGTAGTTGTGAAACTCCCATGCGGTGATCGTTCCGTCTTTCTTCGCACCGCTCTTCACCTCGATGAGTCCACCGGGTCGGAAGTAGGCCCAGGTGAACTCTTCCTCTCGGGTCCACACCAACTTCACCGGCCGGCCGGTGGATTTGGCTAGACGCGCCGCTTCAATCGCACACTCGCCGGTATGCTTGCCTCCGTAGCCAGAGCCCATGTCGGGCATGATGACGCGCACTTGGTCCTCGGGAAGATGAAACGCCTCGGCCAGGGCGTCTCGAACCCCGAAGGGTCGCTGCGTTCCGGTCCAAACCGTGAGCTTGCCGTCGGTCCACTCTGCCACCGCGGCGCGGGGCTCCAAAGGTGCGTGGGCGATATAGGCGATGGTGTAACGCTCCTCGAGCGTTCGGTCCGCCGCGGCCAGTCCGTCCGCGATCGAGCCCTCGGTGTGACGCGCTGGGCCGCGCCAGCCTCGGGCTTCCAAGGGATTCGCCTTGAGGTAATCGAAAACGTTTTTCGAAGAGGGATGGGACGTCGATGTCCATTCGGCTCGGATCGCATCGACGGCTCGCGCGGCTTGATCCTCGCTCGGCGCGACCACCCCTACGAAGTCGCCGTCTCTGTCTCTGACCACCACCACACTGTCCATCGCCTTCGCTTGGCTGGGGTCGAGGGAAACTAATGTCGCGCCGAAGGACGACGGTCGGAGAACCTTCCCGTACATCATCTCGGGTAGCTTGAGATCGGAAGCGAAGCGGTGCTGTCCCGTCACGAAGGCACGTCCATTCACTTTCGAGGCCGGCTCACCGGCCTCGCGCCATCGCTCGGCGGGAGTCGTGGGGGCCGGGTCGGTGATCGTTTGCGTGAGCCTCTGGCCCTTCGTGAGCTCACCGAACGCGAGGGAGCGAGTCCTCTGCGGATCCGAAACCTTTCCGTCGACGACGACGAGGGTGGTGCGATCCACGTTCCATTGCTCTGCGGCCAAATCGATGAGTATTTCCCTCGCTGTGGCCGAGGCCCTCCGCAGTTGGGGTGCTATCCGCGGCGTGCTGTTACTTCCGAAGGTTCCGCGGTCGTACGGCGTGCGGTCGGTATCGCCCATGACCAACTGCACGGATTCCACCGGCAAACGCAGCTCGTCGGCGACCGCCTGTGCAAGAGAGGTACGGATGTTTTGCCCTATTTCGACCTTGCCCGTATAGACGGTGACCACGCCGTCTTCACCGATGTGGAGCCAGGCCGCGAGCTCTTCGGGAAGCGGATCCCCGCGCCGCCGTCGCCGCCCCCCAGACTCTTGGGCGGTGGGTGCTTCCTCGATCGCCACAAGGATGACGATTCCACCGCCGAAGATCTTCAGGAACTCTCGCCGGTAGTTCGGGTTTAAGGGAGGTACACAATGATGTTCCGCGCCATTCTGGTCTTAGCTATCGTGACGTTCACCGCACCTATCGTCAGTGCGCAGACAGACGCGTTTACGCGAGAATCCGATAGGGAAGTGCTTCGTCTGATAAGAAACGGAAAACTCGACCTCATTCTGCCCGGAGCTATGCGCGACAACAATGTGGACATGTGGATTCACGTCGCTCGGACAGGGGGGATCTTTGCACACGCGAGCGGAGACCCGATGGCTCAGCATTTTGGGGCAATCAACGGCTATTTAATTTTTACCGACCTGGGCGACCGCATTGAGCGGGCCGTGTTTGGCGATGCTGGGGCAGTTGAAAACATTGACCTGCACGGGCTCTCGCGATGTTGGGCTGGCTTTGAGTGGCTATAACTATAACAATCTAGACCCTCTGCAGACTTTTACGATACCGGATGTCTACGACGAGATAACGGAGTTTGTCGCTCAACGCGATCCAAAAACGATTGCAGTAAATACATCCGAGTGGCTCCCCTTAGCTGATGGGATTTCACATTATTCCTATTTGAGACTGGAAGAAATTCTAGGGCCCAAATACTCTCAGAGAATCGTGTCTGCAGAGAATGTCATCATGGATTTCGTTGCCAGGAGGACGAGTAGGGAAATCGCGGCACAGACCCATACACTGGCAATGGCTCGCCAGCGTAGTTTAGAGAGAATAGCTAATATCGTGCCGGGGAAAACGACGATAAGGGATGTATGGGGACGCATCTACTACACGGCCAGGGGCAAACGCACCGCCCCACCGGATGCGCGCTGGTGGATCAATGACCCTGATCACGTTTATCAGCCTGGCGATTTCTTTGCGGCCGGGGGCGGTTACAGTTATATGGGTTTTGAGGTGGACACCAAGATTCATGTGTATATCTTGAGAGAAGGGGAGACAGAGCCTCCTGATTTTATACAGAATGCTTGGAATCTGGGGAAGAAGGCGCAGGCGATTATTCGGCCCCATGTGAGAATCGGGATGACCGCCGGAGAGTCTTTGTCGGCCATGGTTTCCGCGCTGGAGGAGGCGGGCTATATACACACACCCTTTACCGATATTGGCACTGAAGACTACAAGATAATCCAGAGGGCGCTCGCCAATACCGATAAGCCAGCTTTCTACATTGATCTGCACGCCCTCGGTAATTCGGGCGATATCGGACCTTCTATGGCAACATTCCGGCCAGACACTCACCGTTTGAAGATCCAGGAGAACCATGTATTCGCTTTTGAAATACGCGGTCCATACGAACATTGC
The DNA here is from genome assembly GCA_965219415.1 of Candidatus Marinacidobacterales bacterium. Classification (GTDB taxonomy): domain Bacteria; phylum Acidobacteriota; class Vicinamibacteria; order Marinacidobacterales; family DATDRI01; genus CBDCNP01. The sequence goes on along the minus strand of CBDCNP010000002.1, from coordinate 1,077,290 downwards.
TGAAAGACCCGGCTATCCGATTTCTATCAATTTTTCGAATCCTCAAGTCGTAACCAGCCGGGGCGTGGAATGGATTCAGCCGGCGAATGACGGGATCGTGCTCATCCGTTGAAGTCGATCTGAAGACAATCTCGCCCGGGCGAGGTTGTTGATGTGGTCACTGCTCCGTCTTCAGGAGCACCTTACCGTTGAGGGCGCCGTTGTGCTGTCCGCTCGCGACGCTGATCTGACCACCGACGATCACATACTCGACACCACTGGCGTACTTGCGGGCGTCGGCATAGGTGGCGTTGTTGCGGATGGTCTCCGGATCGAAGATGACGATGTCGGCCTTGAAGCCCTCGAGTAAGAGTCCTCGATTCGTCATCCCGAGAAACTGCGCGGGGAGAGAGGTCATCTTCCGGATGGCGTCTTCCAAGGTGAGGAGCTCTTCCTCCCTCACGAACTTGCGGAGTGCGACTGACTGGCTGGCGAAGGATCGGGGATGAGCCAGGACCGGGCGGGCCGAGTCTTCGATGACCGGAAATCCTCCCCCGTCGCTTGCGATCATGACCCAGTCCTGAACGAGCGCAAGACTCATGTCTTTCGGCGACTGCGATGCCGCCGCGAAGAGAATGTCGGGCTCGTCGAGGATGAGATCGGCGACGATGTCGAAGCCGTCTCGATCTTGTTCCTCGATGAGCTCGGTCAGCGTCATGTCGACAAGCCGAGCGTTCTTCACGGCGACCTTGATCCGGAAGTCCTGCCATCCCCATCGGGCAACCGCACTGGGATCGGCCTCACGTTGCTCGTAGGTCGACTCGCGGAGCCGCTCCCGCAGCCTGTCTTCGGATAGAGCCTGCTGAAGCTTCCGGACGAATCGGTCTCTCAGTTCCCGCGACTCGTCATCGCGCATCGAGCGATTCAAGGCGGCGAGCTCGTCCATGTCCGGCGGCACGTCGATTAACCCAGTGATGTAGTCGATGGGTGAGCCTTGTAGAAAAGGGTATTGGTCCGCGGTAATCGCGACCCCACGGGCCCGGGCTTCGTTGACGAGGGCCACTGCCTCCTTCATGAGACCCCAGTTGTCGGTTCCCGTCGCCTTGATGTGAGTAATATTGACGGGAACGCCCGTTTCCTCACCGATACGGATGATCTCCCGGATGGCGTCCAGCATTTTTGCCGCTTCATCTCGCATGTGGGAAATATAAATGCCGCCGAGGTCGGCCACCGGCTTCGTCACCTCGATGATTTCTTCTGTCGAGGCGTAGATGTTGAGGCCGTCGTACTCGATGCCGGTGCTGATTCCCCAGGCGCCCTCGCGCATGGCCTGACGAACCACCGACTTCATCGCCTCCAGCTCTTTCTCGGTGGGGGAGCGCAGCTGGTCGCCCTCGAGGACCTCCCGTCGAAGCTTGTTGAAACCTATCGTCAGAACCGCATTGGTACCGATCCCGTGTTCTTCCCACATGCCCTTTGTTTCGGCGATCTTGTACGTACCCGAGCCATCTGCTCCCGGTCTTACCGTGGTGACGCCTTGGATCAGATAGTTGAGAATCGCGCTCGATGCGGGCTTCCCGAACGCTTCGTCGACATGAGTATGGACATCTATGAAGCCGGGTGAGACCACCAACCCCTCGGCATTGATCACCCGGTCGGCAGGTCGGTGGTCGAGCCTGCCGATGGCAACGATGGTGTCGCCCTGGATTCCCACGTCGGCGGAGAACCAGGGGTTCCCGGTACCGTTGACGATCTTCGCGTTTCGGATCAGAACGTCGAAGCGGTCTGGTAGTGGCTGGCAGAGACCCGATGTCGCAGAAGAGAAAAGAACAGCCGCTGTTACCGTTGTGAGTCGTCGAAACACAGCCATATTTTGCCTATCTGAGCTGCAGAATCTCATCATCAAGCCCCGTCATCTCCCACCGGGCCAGCGAGAGGGGAATCATTCCCAAGTTGAGAAAATCGTCCATAAACTCTCGCAAATTAAAGGCGGCGCCCAGCTGCATGGCGCGGTCCGCCATTAAACGTTCGATTTCGTTTTTCCCATTGATATAGATCGTCGCGTGTCCTGGTTGCAGCATGCTGTAGTGAAGATCGTACCAGGTGTCCATGTCTTTTTTGCATTCCCAACCTCTAGGGCACCACTCCACGCAATGCTGGAGCGCTTGGTCCATGGTGAATTCGTTGCTGTGCAGCTTCAGGTCGGCGATGGCCCGCGTCGCCCGCCAGGCAAGGGAAATGTAGATGACTTCCCGGCTCCGAGGGTTCAGGTCCCACTTGTCGTGGAGTCCTGCAATCATCAAGCCCTCTTCCATGAACGTGGATAACGCTTCGGCTCTGACTCCACCAAAAAGAGGGTACGAGTTGCGAATCGGACGTTCGTTGCGCTGAAGCTTGAGTCCGTCAAGGTGATGTCCCAGATGATTGTGCCCAACCTGCGCCGTAGGATCATGTCGCTCGGCCTGCTCAAAAAACTCGGCGCACTCGCCGTCACGCTCGGAGGCGGGCACCCAAGGGCGATGTGGACCGCTAGGAGTATGGTAGTCAGGGACGGTGAAAACCTCACTATGGCGGACGAACTGGGTTGCGTAGTCCTCCGCTTTGTTCCACAAGCGTGCGTGCTCTTCTTCAGTAGATACGTAGGCAAGCTCTGGGTACCTCTTGTTTTTGTTTTCCTCGAGCTTCAGGAATGCGATGGCCCTATGGTATTCCCGGAGGGCGATGTTCATGATCTCTTCCCACGTGCGGGGATACAGCCAAACGTTTTTCATCCACCAATTAAAATTCTCCTTCCCGACACCGGCAGGGAAGGTCATTTCGTCTTTCGTCTCCCGGAGCCAGTTACGGTAAGTGGTGACCGCGGCCAGCGCCTGCTCCGCGAAGGGAACCAATTCCGGATGATGCGGTTCTAGGCGCTCTGCGAGATCCTGGAACATGAGGATCTTCTTTTCCTTGGTGCGGATGGCGATGATGGCCAATTCCCGGGCCGGCGCGGTAAGGTTCTTTTTGGCCTGCTGGAATAGCTTCGGCACGGCCTGTAGCTGCATCTGTAGGCCCGCGACCTCATCATTCGCCAGGGGGAAATCAATCATGAAAACGTTGATGCCGTCGCCCCGTGACGGGAAACCGGAGATCAGCTCGGTGTCATAGAATCCGGGGTTATGAACCCAGGGCTGGAGAACGCGGTGGTAGAAATCGAGGCCGTTCATCTCCGCCCCGACGATATGGTGATCCACCTGTTGAGAAACGGGCCAGGTGCTGATATCTATGCCCGCCAGACGATCCTGGAGTTCTTTTAGTGAGTCCCATTGTCTCGCCATGGCGGCTTGCCCGTAGTTGGGAATACCATCGGTCAATGTGGGCTTGGCGAGCTCTCGAAACTCATCGAAGAGACTCACCAACTTCCCGTGGCTGCCGTTTCTCTCCTCATTTTGAGTTGAGCCATGGACGAACGTTAGACTGGTCCCGAGAATGGCTAGTATCGGAAAGCTAATCCGTTTGAGCGTCATTACGACCTACCTTTGAATAGCGAGGAGAATACCATGGACCTCCGTAGCGCGATATTTGTGACCGCCCTGCTTGTCACGGCACATGCGGCGAACGCACAGCGTGGTGAAGACTTCGTAAGCCCCATGCCGTCGCGAACGGCTGAGACCGACGAAGAAGCACTTCGTCTGATGAGAAACGACAAGCTCGATCTCGTGCTGCCAGGCGCGATGCGCGACAACGACGTGGACATGTGGATTCACGTGACTCGCGGACAAGATCCCATGGCCATACAGTTTGGCCGAACATCTGGCTATTTGATTTTCACCGACTTGGGAGACCGGATCGAGCGCGCCGTGTTTGGTGGAAGCGCAGGAGCGGTTGAGAATATCGACGTACGGGGCTCCGAGGAAGTCGCACGGGCATTTGCCGGCTATAACTATGACGGTTCTGACCCCAGCCAGGGATTCTCGGTTCCCGAAGTCTTCAACGAAATAGCAGAATTTGTTGCCGAACGCGATCCGCAGACAATTGCTGTCAATTATTCCGATTTTCTCCCCGTCGCCGACGGCATCACGCATACGCAATACTTGAAGCTGGAAAAAATATTGGGCCCGACATACTCCAAGCGAATCGTCTCCGCCGAACACGTCATCAACGATTTCCTGGTGAGGAGGACGAGCCGGGAGGTGGCAGCACAAGTGGAAGTGTTGGCGCTAGCCCGCCAGAGGGTTTTGGAACTATTGTCGAACGTCGTTCCGGGCGAGACCACGGGACGGGAAGCGCACGCAAGAGTTCTCTATTCGACTGTTTCTGATCGCACGGAAACCGACTCTCGTGATTATGTTTTGCAGCGCGGTGATCTGTTCTATAGCGGTTCCGACGCCGGCGGCAGCTATATGGACTTTGACATCGACACAAAGACCTATGCCTACATCTTGAGAGACGGAGAAACAGAAGTGCCCGCGTTCATACAGGAAGTCTACGATCTGGCAATAGCAGGCCAATGGATCATGCGGCCACATATGAGGGTCGGTATGACCGCTGGGGAGTCACTAGCTGCCATGGTCAAGGCCATGGAAGAAGCGGGATACATCTATACTCCGTTTGCCGATAAGGGCGCAGACGACTACAAGATGGTGCAGGAGGTTCTCGCGAATACCGATAAGCCAGGATTCTCTATCGATAATCACAGCATGGGGAACAACAATGTCGACACCCAGGAAGTTGAATGGGATATCAGAACAGAGGGCGCCTCGATGGGCCCATTTCGAACATTTACACACCATTTGAAAATCCAGGAAAACCATCTCTTTGCTTTTGAGTACATGGTCCATAAGAACGTTGCTGAACGGCCTGGTTACCCTCTGGCTTTCAATATTTCAAATCCTCAGATTGTGACCAGTAGAGGAGTGGAGTTTATTCAGCCACCGAACGAGGGGATCGTACTAATTCGTTAGGAAGGACAAGGAGGCGCCACCATTTTCCTCTGATCCTCACCGAGGACGGTGTGCAGTACTTCTACCCACCGAACGAGCGGATCCTACTCATTTTCAACGTGCGCGAGGAGGCGCTGTTTCACGACGGCACGCCGGTGCTCGCCGAGGACGTCAAGTACACCGTCGACCGAATGCTGGCCTTGAAGATCGAGGTCTGGGCCTACCTCACGCCGGTCAGCGGCGCCGAGGTGCTCGACGAGCGCCGGCGTGCCATCGATCTGTCCGTGCCGTTCGCCGGTCTTCTCGGGGCCATGACTCGGCTCTACATTGCCAACGCCGATCTGATCCGCGCCAATGAGTTCCAGGGGGATTTCAGGCAGCGCTGGTTGCAGAACCACGAGGCCGGGAGCGGGCCCCTATCGGTTGGTCTCGTTTCAGCCCGAGCAGCAGTTTACGGTGGAGCGCTTCCCCGATTACCACCTGGGCTGGGGATCGCGCCACGTGGAGCGCGCCGTCTTTCGCGACAGCGCGCGCCCGATCCCGAAAGGTTACGAGGTCCAGCTCTCGGACGTACGGATCCAGGTGACCGCGGTGACCACGGATGGTCAACCCAAGAAAGTGGTCTTCACATGCGAAAAAGAGCTCGAGGATGAGTCTCTGCGGTGGGTGCGCTACGAGGACGGACGATACGTCCCGTTCGAGCTCCCGATGGTTGGGCAGATCATCGCCCTCGACGCGGTTCCCTTCGATCTCCTTTCGCCACCGACCGCAAAACCGTCCCAGGCGGACCTGACTAGTCCCGCGTCGGTGGCTGCCAGTCAACGCCGTTGACGTATTTCTCTATCCAGCGGATCTCTTCCACGTAGCGGGCGCGCTGCCCCCACGGGTCGAACTTCTCGTGTCCCCGCCCTGGGTAGCTGACGAACCTTACCGGCGCCTTGCCGATGTCGCGCAGGCCGGTAAAGAAGATGAGGCTTTGGTTGTAGCTACTGTACCAATCGTCGTCTCCATGAATAATCAATGTTGGCGTGGTCACGTTCTGGACGTAGGTCAGCGAGGAGATTTTTCTCCACCCCTCTGGATCCTCCCAATGTGACTGGTCCATGTACCACTCCGTGAGATCCCAGCTGAATCCCGGGCCCATTTCGGAGAGCCAGCTCATCACGCCGGCGCCGACGGAGGCAGCCTTGAAGCGATCGGTTTGCGTGATCGCCCAGCTCGACAAGACACCACCCCAGCTCCAGCCACGGATGGCCAGGCGACCCGGGTCCGCGATGCCCATATCGATGACGAAGTCCACGCCGGTCATAATGTCTTCGTACTCGCCGCCGCCGATATCTCCGATCACTGCTTTGACGAAATCGTCACCGTAGCCGCTGCTCCCTCGGACGTTGGGAGCGAGAATGGCGTAGCCGAGGCCGGCATAAAGGTGAGATTCGTAGTAGAACTCGTTTCCCCATTGATTCGGAGGGCCACCGTGTATCAGGACCAGTAACGGTACCCGCGCACTGCCATCGTAGCCTGGGGGAACGGTGAGAATTCCCTCGATCTCGAGCCCGTCGCTGCTCTTCCATCGAATCACTCGGCTTGCGCCCAGTGCCATATCCGACTCGAGCCATGGGTTGACGTTCGTGAGGCGGATTGGTGAAGACTCGTCCACCTTCGATGTATAAATGTCCAACGGCGTGTCGAAGTCGGTGTACGAGTAAGCCATGCGGCTGAGGTCGGCCGAGAACGCGAGTGCCTTGGTCGAGCCCTCGGTGTCGGTAATGGGCGTCAACGTGTCGGTGTCCACGTCCAAGCGAAAGATATTGGTGTTCATCCGTTGTTGTTCGCTGAATACCAGGCTTTTGCTATCCGGGCTCCACGAAAGGGTGAAGATGTCTCCCATGTTCTGAGAGCGGAGCTTCTTATACTTTCTTGTATCGGGATCCATCACCCACAAGTAACCCTTGGTCAGCTCGTACGTTTTGTCGTCCGGCGCGTAGTAAGCGATTCGTTTCCCGTCTGGGGACCAAAGCGGCAGCGATTCCGGTGCGAGATTGTTTGTCAGACGGGTGAGATTCTCTCCGGTCGCATCAACGACGTACAGTTCCGCGGTATGCGGGTAGTTCCGGCGATTGTCGGGCCGAGCCACGAATGCGACTCTTTTCCCATCCGGCGAGACGTCCAACTCGTCGAGGATGAGCTTCTGGGACGTAACCTGCCCTTCATTGCCATCTTTGAGATCGAGACGCCAGAGGTTCCGCCATCGGGCCGCGATCCGGCCGTTCGGCGCCTCATCAACGGCGAACCAATTATCGCCGAGCTCGTATCTTCGCTGCTCTTCCGGAGAACGTGCGTCCTCCGCCAGGAAGAAGATGCGAGATTCATCTTCGGTCCAGACGTAGATGAAAACGTCGGTCGCGCGGTCGCTCAGTTGTTTGACCTGACCCGAGGCCCGATCCATCGCGAATAGCTGCTCGGGGCCACTGACCGGCTTCGTAAAGGAGAGATACGAACCACGGGGTGAGTACCGAAACGCGGAACCACCCTCGACTGCGGTAACCTCGGTCGCCTCTCCGCCATTCGAGTCGACGGTATAGAAAGTGGATGCGCGGCGGTTCGTGTCCCAATCGGCCACCGAAACGGAATAGAACACTTGCCGCCCGTCTGGGGACATCAGCACCGTTTCCTCGAACCCATCCGGTGCCAGATGAAAGTTACCACCGACGCTCTTCATGTCGATGACATCGTCGAGCGAAAGCGGCCTATTAGAGCGCATGCGCGACAAAGCAAGACCCGAGGATCGCAAATCCGAGGCACCGGCTAATCATATCGGCAGCGATTGTATCCGCCACCAGATGGTAGATTCAAGCCTGGGAGACGGAACTAGTTGTCCTGACTCGGCGGACTCGGGCGATTCGGGATTATTGGCAGAACGAGGTGAGACGGATGTTCCTCCGAGTGATGGACGCTGTTCCGAGCGACGATCCACTCTGTTTCATCAAAATTGTTCCCACCAGTGTTCAGGTTCCTTTCGAACAACGGGAAATCGCTACTCGAGACCTGTAGCCGGATCCGGTGTCCCGGCGCGAAATAGTTGCTGGTGGCGTCCATATCAATCTGGATCCGGTAGACTCCCCCTTCTTCCATCCATACCTTTTGTGTAAAGCCCTCCCGATATCGAGCGCGCAGGATTCCAACTTGAAGGTTGTACGCCGTCCCGTCCGGGTACACATCCACCAACTTGCCGGTGAAATCGGCGTCCTTGGCCGTAGACGAGACGTAGAAGACGGCGGTGATCGAGCCCGTTAGCTCGATGCCCTCTTTTAGTGGCGGTGTGGTGTACACCAACACGTCGTTCCGCACGTCGACGCGCCCTTGATCGATGGCTCCCGATGGCGTCCCATACGGAGTGCCGCGCGGCCCTCCGACTGACGGGACTGGATGCCCTGGATCGTACGTAAATATATCGGGTGGCTCTTCGCCGGGTGCCTCGGTGGACAGCACTCCGTCGCCATACCGACTGTTGGCGCGGCCCTCGCTGTGCAAGTAGTACTTCGTGTACCGAGTCTCCGGCGGTGGCCAGGAATCCGCGGATTGCCATTCGTTGCTTCCCATTGTGTAGTACTGCACCTTTGAGCCAGTACTCGAACCAATCAATGTAGATCGCGTAGTAATTGCGCCTCGCATCACCGATGTCCCGATGGCCGATGTCCCGATGGCCGACCTTGGTGCGCTCGGTGGCCCGTTCGTAGCTGCAATGGGTGGTGGGGGGACGATCAGAAACTGATTGTTGGCTGCCGTCTCGGATACCACATTTTCTTGGAAGTAGTTGAACTCGAAGATCGTCTCTTCGACGCTTGGGTCGTACCACGAGCTCATATGGAGCGCGGGAACATCGATCTTCTCTGTGCCGTCGTAATACCCCATCGTGTCGTGCCACCACGGATCGCTGAAGTCGCGTGTCACGAGATTTAGCCAGTCGTTCGGGGGCGCGCCGGCCTTATTCATGATGTCGGCGAGCGGCAAGGTCCAAATGAGTTTCTCCCAATCGGGCTCTGGTACCTTGCTTGCGTCGGGGTTGAAGAACTCTCGGATTCGGAGAATCTCTTCATCCGAGAGACCCGGCGGTGGCTTGAGCGAATACTTGTTACCGGTTCCGAAATGCCATGGCAATGTGGCGGCGAAGTCGAGCACACCACGCTTGAACCCCGACCAATATCGATACCGGCCGTTCGCTGCTCCGATCATCGGTCCGTTTCTGGGAATGATCGTGGTGAGATTGGGGTGCCTCAACGGAGCGGTGGCGGCCTGAAGTTCGGCAGGATACGAGCAGCCGTGCATGCCGACCTTGCCGTTGGACCAAGATTGTTTGGAGATCCAATCCACGGTGTCGTAGCCATAGATGGCTTCGCTGCCGGCGGGCGGCGAGTAAATCCCCTCGGACTCGAACTTCCCCCTACTATCCTGAACCGCAACGACGAATCCGCGAGACGCAAACATGTAGACGTCGTTATCTTTTTCATCCCTGAACTCGTTCTTGTTGTATGGCGTCCGGATGAGAACCACCGGCAATTTCTCATCGGCAATTTCAGGGAAATACAAATCGGTAGCCAAGCGCACGCCATCCCTCATGGGGACCATGCGGCTTTTTTCCAATCGCACTTCGTTCTGGGGATCCGGTCTCGGAATAGCCCCGGATGAGTCCTGGGGGAACGCATCGTTCTCCGCCAGGAAGGCGAGCTCCGCAAGGCATGTCAAGAGCAGTTTTTCTCTCCGCATGGTGGACCTCCCTTGTGACCCCACAATGGTTCGCGGCAGATTTGAACCGATCTCTAGTTATGGTGCAACCGCACAGCAGTGACCCGATGGCTTGGCTTGCGACACGTTTAGGAAGTTGACGTTTAGGAAAATGTGGTCCCAACGCGTTTTGCGCGGTCATCCCTCAATGAAGTCAGCGATTCGACCATCTGGCGTGACGTAAGCGCGGTATCGGTGGCGGTCCTCATGTGTCTCAATAACGAAGTAGGAGATTCGGGTAATGGATTCCCCGCGACGCTGCAGTTCGACATCATCGTCGCTCAACCATGTAATTCGCTTCATGTCGCCCAATGTCTTTGCGAGGTTATTTCGAGAATACGCTTTCCGACCGCTACCGGTAGCCGTGGCCGCGAGTCCACGCCCCATTGCGTCGGTCACCTCCCAGTTAGCGAAAGCTCGTAGCACTCCAAGGAATCTATTCGTTCGAACTTCCTCTTTGGTTTCCACGATCGTTAATGGAGGGTAGCTTCAGGTCACTATCGATGATCCCTGCAATCTCATGCGCGATAATCCGAGGTCTGGTGTCCGCGGCGTTTGTAAGCACGACTACCGTGAGATCGTCCTCGATGTACCGGGCGATGAACGCCCTGAAACCTTGCCAAGAGCCTCCATGCTGAACCAAACGTCGCCCCCTCTGCTCGCCGATCGACCAGCCGAAGCCATATGGGAATGAACCACCAGGTTCGATTTCCGTCGGAGTCCACCAAGATTCATAGGCCTGGCTGCTAAGAAGCTTGCGTTCGCGTAGCGCCAAGTCCCATTTCCGGTAGTCCAGGAGAGATAGATAGAGTTCCATCAGCAGTGCTTAAAAAGGTTGGTGAAGCCCAACACTGGTTTCGTAAGTTACCCTCTTCATCGCGAACATAACCTGCGGCTCGGTTCGCGATGATGTCACTATCACTTATTACGCGAGCGGTTTTCATATCGAGGGGTTCAAAGATTCGGTCGTTCAAATACTCGCCCCAATGCTCGTCGGTCAATTTCGAGATGATGATTCCGAGCAGCAAATAGCCTGTGTTGCTATAGCTCCACTGAGTTCCAGGCTCAAACTCGAGCGGGAACTTTTTTACCATCCCGAGTAACTCATCGTCGCTGTAGTCTTTGCGTATATCTACTTCGCCTGGCCCGTAGTCACCAACCAAGCTCTACCGCCTCCGAGGCCACCCATTGATCCCTTCTTTGTAGAGACGTTTAGGAAGTTGTATCCCGCCGCCGTTGTGGTCACGGCGTGAATTGTATCGGTTGAGCCGTGGAGAAGTGAAATATCGCCTGTGGTCGTGCGTGCGACCTGTGTAGCGATGGCAGGTAGTCGTTCGGCCGGTGTCGTTTTTGGTTTCGAGACAGAGGCGTGGTGTCGAGGGACGGGGCCGTGTCTCAATCAGTGAGAGGATGTCGGAGGGGGAGCTCTGGGTTCGGCCGCGTTTTTGTCCCGGTGGTCGAGGATTTTCTGGATGGTGTGGTGGTCGGTGATGAAAGCGATGATCTTCATCTCGGCGCCGCATTGGGTACAGGTCAAGGGGTCGACTTCATAGATGCGGTAGATGAGCTCGGCCCAGCGCTTGGTGAGGGTGCGCCTGGGTGGTGTGGCGTCGCGTGCATCGTCGGGCGCATCGGTGGGTCTCGAAATCGGATACAATACGAAACTTACGCGTCGTGATCCGGAGTTCCGCGCGTCCCGCGGGGCGTGGGTTCGACCGACACGACTCGAGGACGCCGTGGGAGGTGCTTTGTTCGAATACTCTCGAGCCGACGGTCGAGCGTGAGCGGATCGCCTCGCCTACTGACCTGTGCGCTGATCACCACGGCTCTGAGCTGCGCGCCGGCTGCCGAACGCTCTCATCTGGTGCTGCTGACCGAGGGCATCCCACCGACACTCGATCCGCTCGCAGCTCTCGACAGTCGGGTCGACACCTCGGCCATCAACCTCTACAGCGCGCTCGTCCAATACGTGCCGGGTACCACCGACCTGCAGCTGGATCTGGCGGCTTCCTACGAGGTGTCCCACGACGCACGCCGCTATGTCTTCAACGTGCGCGAGGATGCGCGGTTTCACGACGGCACGCCAGTGCTTGCCGAGGACGTCAAGTATGTCGTCGACCGAATGCTGGCCTTGAAGATCGGGGTCTGGGCCTACCTCACGCCGGTCAGCGGCGCCGAGGTGCTCGACGAGCGCCGGGTTGCCATCGATCTGTTCGAGCCGTTCTCCGGTTTTCTCGGGGCCATGACTCGGCTCTACATTGCCAACGCCGATCTGATCCACGCCAATGAGTTCCAGGGGGATTTCGGGCAGCGCTGGTTGCAGAACCACGAGGCCGGGAGCGGGCCCTATCGATTGGTCTCGTTTCAGCCTGAGCTGCAGTTTACGGTGGAGCGCTTCCCCGATTACCACCTGGGCTGGGGATCGCGCCACGTGGAGCGCGCCGTCTTTCGCGTCCTCCGCGAGGAGGTCGCGCGCCGGATCGCGCTGGTCAACGGCGATGCCGACTGGATCTACCTGTCGAGCGCCGACACGCTGGAGGCACTGGCCGACGAGCCGGGCATTCGGGTAAACCGCGACCCGACGCTCAACCAGCTGTACATCGCCTTCAATACCCGCAGCGAGCATCTCCGCGATGCCCGAGTGCGGCGTGCGCTGGCGCTCGCCTACGACTACCAAGGACACATCGAGCATCTCATGCGCGGCAACGCCGAGCATCCCTACGGCGTGCTGCCGGCGCGCGCCGAGTGCGCCAGCCCTGACTCGCCGCGACCGCGTACGGATCTCGACGAGGCGCGCCGGCTCCTGGCCAGCTCCGGCATCCGGCCGGGCGATGTGGAGCTGACGATGGCATTCGAGGGCACCACGGGCGAGACACCGATCTTCGAGATCATGCGCGCGGGTGCGGCACGGCTCGGCATTCAACTGACCGCGGTCGACATCGAGTGGGACGCCAAGGTCGAGAACTACTCTCGTCCGGAGACGTCCACCGACATGGGCACGATATGGCTCTTTACACCGGGTCCGGAAGCGCACCACTATCTCTATGCGCTGGCTCACTCCAGTCAGGCCGGTGACGGCGGCAACAACTTTGCTTGGTACCAGAACGCGGCCATGGACAAGCTGCTCGACACAGCCGCCGCGGAGCTCGACGAGGAGCGTCGCTGCGTCCTGTACCGCGAGGTCGAGGCGCTGTGGCTCAAGGAGATGCCGTTCGCCGTTGTCGTGACCATGGTCGGGTTGTCGGCGCAGCGCAACGATCTGCACGGGTCCGCGGCGACTCCCGGCCACCCGCTGACCCAGAATCTCTACCCCATGTGGAAGCAGTGATGGGACGGTATGTCGCGCGGCGCCTGCTGCAGATGGTGCCGGTGCTGCTTGGTGTCAGCATGCTCACGTTCTCGCTGACCAATCTGCTTCCGGGCGACCCTGCACGTACTGCGGCGGGTCGACTCGCGAAGCCGGAGCAACTCGAGGCGGTACGCGAGCGGCTCGGGCTCGACCGTCCGCTGCCGATCCAGTACGCCATCTACATGGGCCGGCTAGCCCGCGCCGATCTCGGTACCTCGCTGACCTCCAAGCAGGCAGTGGCCGAGGAGCTCCGCCTCTTCTTCCCCGCGACGCTGGAGCTCTTGCTGGCAACTATGGTGATCGCGGTCGGCGTCGGCATTCCGGTCGGGGTGCACTCTGCGACCAGGCGCGGCAAGTGGGCCGACCGTGCCTTCCTCGGCTTCTCCTATGTCGGCGTGGGCATGCCAGTCTTCTTCACGGCACTGCTGCTACAGATCGTCTTCGCCGGTTGGCTGCGCGTGCTGCCGATCGCCGGACGCCTGGGACTGGAGACGGTGCCGCCGCCGTTTTTCACCGGCATGTACACGGTCGATGCCCTGCTGGCGGGTCAGTGGAGCACGCTCCTGGATGCTGCCCGTCATCTCGTACTGCCAGCTGTGACTCTAGCGATAGCGGGCGTTTCGGAGGTGGGCCGGATTACCCGCAGATCGATGCTGCAGGCGCTTGACCAGGAGTACGTGCGCACGGCGCGCGCCAAGGGGTTCGCCGAGCGCACCGTCTGGCTGCGCCATGCCTTGCCCAACGCTCTGCTGCCCACGACCACTGTGATCGGCTTGCAGGTGGCCTATTTACTCGGCGGCACGGTGCTGATAGAGAACCTGTTCTCTTGGGGTGGTCTCGGCACCTACGCCTGGACCGGCATCTTCCGCCTCGATATCCCGGTGATCATGGGGATCACGCTGATCGCCACGACCGTCTACCTGTTGGTCAACCTCGGCGTCGATCTCGTCTACGCGCGCCTGGACCCGCGAATTTGCTATGAGTAGCGCGCTCGTCCGTACGCACGACCGTCGACTGGTCGTAGGCGCCGTGATCGTTGGGCTTTTCGCGACTATGGCCGTGGCTCCGTGGCTGTTCACCCGCCACGACCCGGCCAGATTAAACCTCGAGGGCCGCCTGACCGCGCCATCGCCGATGCACTGGCTCGGCACCGATGGCACCGGCAACGACATTTACACGCGCATCATCTACGGAGCGCGCACGACGCTGGGTACGGTTTTAGCTGTGCTGGCGATCGCCAGCCTGGTCGGGGTCGGCATTGGCTCGGTGTCCGGCTATGTTGGCGGGCGGCTCGACGGCCTGCTGATGCGCACGACCGACGTGTTCCTGGCGTTCCCGCCGTTGATCTTGGCACTGGCAACCAACGCAGTGCTCGGTCGGGGCCTGCGCCAAACGGTGTTCGCGGTTGCCTTCCTGTGGTGGCCAGCCTACGCGCGGCTGGTGCGCGGCCAGATCCTCTCGGTGCGCCAGCAGGAGTTCGTCGAATCGGCACGGGTGATCGGAGCCAGCCGGTTCCGCATCATCGGCCACATGCTGCCCAACGTCCTCGATCCGATAATCGTGCGCGTCTCGCTCGACGCCGGCTTCGTGGCCCTGACGGCGGCGTCGCTGAGCTACCTCGGCCTCGGGGCACAGCCACCCACGCCCGAATGGGGACGCATGGTCGCCGAGGGACAGATCTTCCTGCTCGATCAGTGGTGGGTGGCGAGCTTCCCAGGGTTCGTGCTATTTACCTTGGTTGTCGGATTCAACCTTATCGGCGAGGCCCTCGGCGACCGGCTCCACCAGGGGTCGCGCATTGCCGTGGCGGGCGTCGCAAAGGAGAGATGATGGAGCGTATCCGTATCTGTGCGACGATCCCTGTTCGCGGCGGGCTTGAGGCCTGGGGCGAAGTGCATCGCGAGCTCCTTGCGCCTCTGGCACGACCGGATGTGGAGGTTGTTCTGAGGGACCTGCCGGAGGCACCGATCGAGGCCATCGGCTGCTCGTACGATGCCGAGTTGGTGGCGGTGCTGCACGTCCGCGCGGCCCAGCGCGCCGAGCAGGACGGTTTCCACGCTGTTGCCATGGGATGTCTCGACGACCCCGGGGTGCAGGGCGCCAAAGAGGCGCTGAGCATCCCGGTCATCGGAGAGGCGGAGGCGGCGATGCATTTTGCCTCGATGGTCGGACGGCGCTTCTCGTTCCTGATGCCGGGCGCGACCAGCGGCAACCAGCGTGGAGGCTACGGCTCGCGCTGTATCGAGGACCTGGCGCGCACGTACGGCTTCGCCGACAAGCTTGCCTCGGTACGCTCGGTGAGCGGCAAGACGCTCGAGTTCGCCGCGCGGGACGCGAGCCTGCCCGACGCGATGATCGAGCAGGCGCACCTGGCCATGCGGGAGGACGGCGCCGACGTTGTCATCGGCTACGGCAGCCTCGACGTGATCAGTCGCATGCAGCGCGAGCTGCCGATCCCGGTGATCGACCCGATCCAATCTTCGGCGATGATGGCCGAGAGCCTGGCGCGGCTTTCGATTGCGCAGAGCAAACGTGCATTTCCGACGCCGGGTGGCCTCGACGCCGACGCCTGATTTCGAGCTACCCTCAGAAGGTGTGGAAATAAAGTAAAGGCGGAGTAACCTTCCGCGTCACGAAACACGGCGTGAAGGGGCCAACGGAAGGAGACACCGCCATGAAGGAAAAGACCACAAGACGACGGAGCTCGTCAAGGGTGGCTTGGGAGTCGCTGGAGAAGTGGGCGAGGCTCGAGATCCAGGATTGGGTGCAGGAGCTGATGGTAGCCGAAGTCACGGAGCTTCTCGGGCGTGAGAAATCGGAGAGACGGAAGCCCGTGGACACAACGGCGGGCTATCGAAATGGATACGGTAAGCCTCGGAAGCTGACGATGAGCGTGGGCACGGTGACGGTTCGCCGGCCGAGAGTAGGGGACGTGGAGGAGAGGTTCGAAAGTCGAGTGCTTCCGCTGTTCAAGCGTCGGAGCGAAACGGTGAGCGAGTTGATTCCGGAGCTGTACCTGCATGGACTAGCTCACGGAGATTTCGATCTGGCGCTCCGCGGGCTTCTAGGGGAGGACGCTCCACTTTCTCCCAGCACGGTGTCGCGGCTGAAACAGAAATGGCAGGGAGAGTACGAGCAGTGGCTAGCTCGCCCACTGGACGAACTCGAGCTCGTGTCCCTGTGGGTAGATGGCGTGTACGTGAAGGCCGGCCTTGAGAAGGACAAGGCGGCGGTGCTAGTTGCGGTTGGTGGCCTGTCCGACGGGACGAAAATCGTCCTGACGCTGGAGGCCGGGCATCGAGAATCCGAAGCGTCATGGTCGTCGCTGCTACGGAGACTGAAGAAGCGCGGTCTGAGATGTCCCCGTTTGGTGATCGGTGACGGTCATCTCGACATCTGGGCCGCGACCCGAAACGTATTTCCAGAAGCTGAGGAGCAGCGGTGCTGGAACCACCGAATCCTCAACGTACTGGACCGGATTCCGAAAAGGGACCAGGCGCAGGCCAAGCCGCTGTTGACGGCGACCCCCTACCCCACCAGCCTGCAGGAGTGCGAGACGAAGAAGGCCAAGTTCCAGGATTGGTGCTTGCGCAAGGGTCTTCCGGGGGCCGCGCACGTGCTCGACGAGGACTGGGAGCGGATGGTCAGCTTCTATTCCTTTCCCAAGCCTCACTGGCAACACCTTCGCACGAGCAACGTCGTGGAGTCACCGTTCGCTGCACTGAGATTGAGAACGGATGCGGCCAAAAGGTTCAAGAAAGTCGAGTCCGCCACTGCGACAATCTTCAAACTGCTTCTGGTTGCGGAGAAGAATTTTCGCCGGCTCAACGCACCGGAGCTGATGCGAGAGGTTCACCTGGGCGTTCGATTTGAAGATGGAGACAGGGTAACGGAGTCGTCGAAGGTTGCTGCTGCCTGAACTTTTTTACACACCTATTGACAAGAGCTCCTGATTTCCCTTCCAACAACCAGTGAATGATGAGCTGTGCGACCCCGCGAGGGGTGCAGTGAAAAGGAGTGAGAACATGAAGTCGAGAGAGTTCTGGGACGAGTTCGCAGACGTGACCATCAAGCGCCTGGTCGAGCCGGACGCCGGCGACCCGGTGCTGGTGCTCGCCGACACGCGCAGCGATCTGAACCTAGCGCACGCGTTGAGAGCAGCCGGGGTGCGTTCGGGAGCCGATACACAGCTGATCATCAAGGCGCACGCTAGGCCGGGTGAGGCCGCCAACCCGGGACCTATCCTCGCCGCGTCCTTCAAGGCGGCCAAGTACATCATCTCGATCATCGACGATGGTATCGACGCATCGCAGGCAATGCTCGATGCAAAGGCGACGGGCACGAGCATTCTCTACACCGAAGTCACCGGGGTGGAGGACTACGTCGTTCGCGCCCTGCTGCATGTCGATATCGACAAGATGATTCGCATCGGAGAGCGCGTCTGTAAACTGTGGGAGGCCACCGATGTCTGTCAGGTCACGTCGCCACAGGGCACGGATGTCAGCTTTCAGCTGAAGCCGCGAAGGGCCGATCTCGGGACGGGCAAGCTGGATCGACCTGGGAGGGACGATTTCTACCCCGGCATGCAGACCAACGTCGCTCCGGTCGAGGAAACCATCAATGGCGTTATCGTCATCGACGCGTCGGACAGCGTTCAGGGCGTCGTGCACAGCCCCTACAGCTTCAAGATGGAGAACGGGGTCATCACCAAGGTCGAGGGCGGCGCCGAGGCTGATGTCATGCGCGCGTGGTTGGCCAGCTGCAACGACCCGACCATCTACAAGCTGTGTCACTACAGCCTCGGGCTGAACCCGCAAGCGGGGATATCGGGCCGCATGATCGAGGACGAGCGCAAGTTCGGGGCGGTCGATTTCGGGTTCGGTTACCAGAACCCGGACTTCGGCGGCACGGTGGGACTGAGTGACTACCACATGGACATCATGCTGGCGGCGCCGACGGTGGTACTCGACGGCAAGGTCATGTGCAGTGGCGGTGACTTCAATCCGGAGATGGGCTTCGAGGCCTAGCAGGATGCTGAAAAACTCATCGCATCCTGCGCGAGCGGAGCGAGCCCGGCGGCTTGTCCGCCGACGACAGGCCGAGCCGTGGGAGTGGGGCCCCACGGCATTTCACAAATCTAGTTGTCAGCCGTGATCGGCCAGACCCGCTCCGCGACCGGCGCGCCATTGCTCGACGTGCGCGATCTGCACGTCGAGTTTGAAACGGCGGAGGGGGTAGTGCGGGCGGTCGCGGGTGTGAGTCTGGCGGTACACCCCGGCGAGGCGCTCGGCATCGTCGGCGAGTCGGGCTCGGGCAAGAGCGTCACCGCGCTGGCTCTGGTGGGCTTGTTATCGGTGCCTCCGGCCCGCGTTCGTGCCGAACGCATCCGCCTTGGCAACATCGACCTGCAAGGTCTCGATACTGTCGGGTGGACACGTGTTCGTGGCCGGCGGGTCGGCTTCGTCTTCCAGGATCCGCTTTCGGCGCTCAACCCGGTGATGCGTATCGGTCGTCAGATCGGTGAGGTGATCGAGCTACATGGCGGTGCCTCGCGAGGCGAGGCGGAGCTGCGGGCCGTCGAATGGCTCGCGCGTGTCGGCATTCCCGGACCGTTCGAGGTGTCGCGCGCCTACCCACACCAGCTCTCGGGCGGCATGCGGCAGCGGGCGATGATCGCCATGGCCCTCGCCGGCAAGTCGGAGCTGCTGATCGCCGACGAGCCGACCACGGCGCTCGACGTGACCGTGCAGGCGCAGATCGTCGCCCTGATCCGGCGGCTGCGCGACGAGCTACGAATGGCGTTGATCTGGATCAGCCACGACCTCGGGGTCGTCGCTGGGCTGGCCGACCGCGTCGCGGTAATGCGCTCTGGGCGGATCGTCGAGACCGCGCCGGTGCGTGAGCTGTACGCGGCGCCCACGCAACCCTATACCCGGGAGCTGATGGCGCTGGCGCGGTTGAATGCGGCGATCGGAAGCACTCACGGCACGACCGAGTCGGGAACATGAATACACCGACTTCCGAGGAGACGCCACTGGTCGAAGTGTCCGACCTGCGGGTTCACTTCGCGGGTCGCAGCGGTGGAGTGCTTGGGCGCCGCCGCGGGGTCGTGCGTGCCGTCGACGGCGTTTCCCTGACCGTCGGCCGTGGCGAGACGCTCGGCCTCGTGGGAGAGAGCGGTTGCGGCAAGAGCACACTCGGACGCGCACTGCTACGGCTGGTGCCGACGACCTCCGGGACCATTTGCTTCGACGGCGTCGAGATCACGACGCTCGGCGAGGGTCCGCTGCGCGCCCTGCGCCCGCGAATGCAGCTGGTATTTCAGGATGCTGGTGCGGCGCTCAATCCGCGCTGGCGCGTGCACCGGCTCGTTGGCGAGCCGCTCCAGATCCATCGCCGGATCTCAGGCCGCGCGCTGCGCACTCAGGTCGATCGGCTGTTCGAAACCGTGGGGCTGGACCCGGTGCTCGGGTCGCGGCTACCGCGCCAGCTGTCCGGTGGCCAGCGCCAGCGCGTCGGCGTCGCTCGTGCATTGGCACTGGAGCCCGACCTGCTGATCTGCGATGAGCCCACCTCAGCACTCGATCTGTCAATCCAAGCGCAGATCATCAAGCTGCTGCGCGACCTGCAGGCGCGTCGGGGGCTGTCCTACCTGTTCATAGCCCACGATCTCGGTGCGGTGCGACAGGTCAGCGATCGGGTTGCGGTGATGTACCTGGGCAAGATCGTCGAGAGCGCTAGTCGCGCCGAGCTGTTCGCGAGGCCCCGCCATCCGTACACACAGGCGCTGTTGGCCGCGGTTCCGGTGCCCGATCCGGAGCGCGCACAAAAGGGCCCACCGATGACGCTCACGGGCGAGATCCCGAGTCCATCCAATCCGCCGGCGGGCTGCAATTTCTGTACGCGATGCCCGGTGAAGAACCAGGTGATGACGGAGCACGGAATCGATTGTGATCGCGTCGAGCCGGAGCTAATCTCCATTGCGCCGGGTCACGCGATCGCCTGCCACTTGCAGGCCGGAGCGGAGCCGAGCCCATCATCGCGACAGGAGAGCTGATGATCGAAGTACGAACTGCCTACCTCGTGAAGATGCCCGATGCCGAGGGGCCGGTGGAGGAGTTGGCGCAGCAGTGCCGCGAGGAGATCTGGCCGCTGCTCGGCTGGCATGGGCGCTTCCAGCAGATGCTCCACGGCCATGCTCAGCAAAGCTTGTTTGTCTGGTCGTTCCAGTGGGCGAGCCTGGCGGCCTGGGAGCAGGCGATGACCGCGGCCGAGGAATGTGACGAGTACCGCTCCTGGTGCGATGAGATCGCGCCGCGCCTGCGTTACGGTGCTGGTCAGGAGATCTTCACCGTGCTCGATCCCGCAGCTCCGCCCGACAATACGCCGCGCAGGATCGAGGTGCGGAGCGCCTATATCGCCCGCGTCGATCGTCTCGAGCAGGCGCGCCAGTTGATGGCCCGGGTCCAGGGTATCTCTGGCTGGTCGGGGCAGAACCAGCAGATGATCTGCGGCAGCGACGCTCCGGGGAAGTTCGTCTGGTCATCGACCTGGGACAGCATGGCGCAGTGGGAGACAGCAATGGCCGCCCGTGACGATGAGCTGGAACAGTGGTTCGCAGATTGGGTGGGCGCTGGTGGATTTTGGCGGCACGCGCGAGGTGTTCCGCAATCTGTGAGACGCCGCGACCCAATTGCTGGTCCCTGATCGCTAGCGGCGAGACGAGCGTCCCCGAGAGTATCCAGCTCAAGTCGCCGTCCGGCTGCGGAACCAGCTCACCGTGGAACGGATCGCCTGGCGCAACTGGGTCGGATGGGCGCCGAAGGCGCGGGCGAACTTGCCATGGTCGACGATGAACGGACGATCCATGAGATGTGCCTCGTAGCCGAGTTGGGCGCGCAGGCGATCGTTGCCGATCTCGATGGCGGGCGCGTGGCCAGCTTCCTCATAGGCGATCTCGTAGAACCGGCGTGGCGTCACAGGGGCGTCGTTGGGCAGGTTCCAGACCTGCCCGAGGGCCTCGGGTCGCGTGGCCAGGGTGATCAGGCCGGCGGCCACGTCGTCGATGAACGAGTAGCTATGCAGGTGGTCGGGAGCGCCGAGGATCGCCGTGGGCTTGCCGCGCCGCGCCGGTGCAAAGAGACGGTCGCCGACGGTCGAGTTGAGCACCTGTGGTCCGAAGAAGTCGGAGGCGCAGCCAATCGTCACGACCACTTCGCCGGCGGCGTGAGCATCCAGGAGGCGCCGCGCCACGGCGACTCGCGCCCGTCCCTTCGAGTCGGTCGCGTTCCACGGATGATCCTCGGTGAGTGGTCCGTCGACCGGTCCGTACATGTAGTGGTTGTCGCCGTAGACGATGCGGGCACCCGCGGCGGCGGCTGCGGCGATGGTGCCCTCGGTGATCGCCGGCAGGTGATCGGCCTCGTTGGTGGAGCGCAATGGCTGCGGAGCGTCCGCATCGGACCAGTCCATGTAGGGGGCGCTGGCGCATTGAAATACCACCGCAGCATCGGCGCAGACTTCGCGCGCGGCCGCCGTGTCCTTGATGTCGGCACCGACCAGCTCGACTCCGGCCGCGACGTCGCCGCGCCCACTGCGGTTGATGCCGCGGACCCGCTGGCCGTCGCCGGCTAGTAGTCGTGCGACGGCCGCTCCCATGGGTCCGGTGACGCCGATGACCACGTACAACGGTTGGCTCACCACAGCTGCCGGATCTCGTCGTCCAGGCCGCTCGTTTCCCAACGGGGCACTACAACTGCCTACTGCAGGCGATCGCCAGCGCCACGAACAGTGCAAGATTGCGTCTCTGGAAAACGAGAGGGGGTGAAGACATTGCGCGCTTCAATGCGGGGACCAGGCGGGCGCCGACTCTCCAGCCTCAGTAAAAGTTAATCGAGTTTGATGGCTTCCATCCGCATCCATCACGTAGATTTCAGTATTTCCATCCCTGTCTGCAACAAAAGCGATCTTAGAACTATCGGGAGACCAGGCGGCAAACTCACTCTGAGTCGGTTGATTGGTTAAGTTGACAGTACTTCTATCTTCTAGATTGACGGTCCAAAGATCCGCCCAACCGCCTTGCGTTGAATCGAAAGCGATGATTTGCCCGACTGGGGACCAGGCGGGGTAGCCGTTGTAGGCGGTTATATCTGTTACTGCGACCGGCGGGCTCCCGCCATCAACCGCAAAGACCCATATCTGAAACGGCCTCGCCTCTCCCCATTCAGTTTGAATCGTTTCGCCCTGCTTACCCCCCTCCACGGCGATCCTCTTACTATCCGGGGACCAGGTAGGCGATATAAAAGCATGGCCCGCCACATCGGTTATCTGGGTTTCGTTGCCGCCGTCAGGGTCTATGACATAAGTGTTGCTGCTACCGTCTCTGTCGGAGTGGAAGGCGATTCTCTTGCCATCCGGAGACCAGGAAGCAGAACTATGGCCATATGGATCCTTGGTTATTTGCCTAACGTTCGAACCATCGGCATTCATTAGGTAAAGCTGCGCGGGAGTGTCTCTTTCCTTTGAAGACTGAAATACGATGGTCGACCCATCGGGAGACCAGTAGGGTAGCGAATCGTACCCGTCGGTAAATGTTAATCGGGTTTGATTACTCCCATCAGCATTCATCACATAGATGGCCGATTTGCCGTCGCGTCCTGAGTGAAAGGAAATCTTTGGCCCGTCTGCTGATGAAAGTTGGGACTCGGGAGTCGAAGGCGATTCTGGCACCGATGCCTGGTCATCGGCACATCCGCCCAGCAAGAGCACGACACCCGCGAAGAATAGGTTGTTTCTCATGGGTCCTCCGGCGCGTATGCTGCCAGCCGGCCCTGCTGGAGTCAAGGCTCGCTGCGGCGTCCTCGATGGACTCGCTTGGCTGATTTGAATAGAGTGTACGTCGAGAGGTGCAGATGACGGATCGCCGCTTCCTATGGATAGCTTGTTGCTCCTTCTTGCTGGCCGTGACACAGCCGAACGGTTCGGACGCGACCACTCAAACGTGGACGGCGCACGAGCCCGGTAGCGACAACATCGAGGTCGTAGCGCATCTGCCGCTGGGGCCGCGGTTGAGCGTTTCCGACATCGAGATCGAACAGGAGATGCATCGACCGTTCGTCTACGTGGCGCGTATGGTCTACGGCAGCGAGGGGGAAAAGGGCACCGACATCATCAGCATCGAGGACCTGGAAAACCCCCGGGTGATCTACCGCTGGCGCATCGAGAATCAAGACCTGCACCTGGGTACCGGCGGCATGGACGTCAAGTACTTCAAATGGAACAACCGCTACTACCTGGTCCAGTCCTTGCAGTTCGACCAAGGCGGCCCGAACAATGCGCTCGGAGCGGTCGTCCTCGACATCACCGGCCTACCGGATCCGGCCACGGTGCGAGAGGTGGCGCGCATACAGGCGCCGGAGCAGCCAAGCGGCTTTCACAACATCTTCATTTACGCGCATGCCAACGGCAAAGTCCTGTTGTTCGCTACCACCGAGGGAGCCGACGTCAACGTCTACGACCTCGGGCATGTCGTCGAGAACCAGCCGAGCAAGGCTCTGGTCGGTACCGTCCCGGCGAGGCCGAGGACGAACGCATGGAGTAGCTATCACGACATGTACGTTGCTTACGACATCAATAGCGGCGAGGACCGTTTCTACGGCGCGGGAAGCGGCGGGTACTACGTCTACAACATCAGTGACCCACAAAACCCGGAGCTAATCGTCGCACTCACCGGGATCGAGGGCGTCAAGGACGGCCACACTTTTACCGCCACGCCTGACGGTCGTTATGTGGTCGCTGAGACCGAGTACCGGTATGCACCGCTGCGCATCTTCGATCTGCAGCCGGGGCTCGAAGGCGACGTGCAGAACATCTCGGTACCGATCTCGGCCTGGACCGCCGACTGGCGCCATCTTGTCCACAACCACGAGATCCGCTGGCCATATGTTGTCGTTTCCGGCTACCTCTGACGGTCGCCTGCTACGACACCTACGTGGGCCCCTTGAACACGGAGAAGAGGGTCTATCCCACCGACAACGGAGCCTTCGGAGTCGACATCCGCAACGCCGACGGACTGATCGTCATCAGTGATATGACAACGGGGTTCTGGGCCTTTCGTATGGATGGATTCAACGGATGGAGCGGCGCCGAGTGGGGAGTGCCGGACATCTCGAGCGTCCAGGAATGGACGGGCGAGAGCCGCTAAGAGTCCTGCTAGTCTTCTAGGGAGTCTGGGAAAAACTGCTCGATAATGCCGTAGATCACTGAGTCGTTCGCCATCAATTCCTCGCGTGTGCCGGAACGTTGGCCCCAGTCACCTATTTCGATGTCCACCCACGGCCCGGGCAGTGATTCGTTCAAGTCATAGTACGCGTTCACGCTGTGAGTGAAATACTCGTCATCCCTATATTCGTCAAGAGCGTTTGCGTCTTCCGGGGGGGCGTTCGGCGGTTTCATGAAACGCCCCTCTTCAACCGCGTCTAGATATGCCGCGTAGATTTCGTCCACGATCTCCGGGTCGGTTGCCGGCATGCCGAGATTGTGAACGACGTGCACAAACTCGTGCAGGAGAAAATTGGCAATATACTCCGTGTTCCCCTCGTAGCTAATACCCTTTTCAGAAACGAGCGATGTAGGGTCTCCGGGCATCTGTCCTAGACCCCACTCACCGTCGCTCCCCGGGCCAAACTCGGGAAGATCGGATGCGGTTTCAGAAAACCCCATGATCGAGATTCTCGCGTTATTCGCAACAATCGCCTTGTGAACATCGGGGCACTTGCTGGTCAAACGGAGGATGGTGCTCCGGGCGGCGAGCAAAGCGGCATCGGTTACGTTTTCGGAACCGACAATGAGAATGCCATCGGCGTTGATGTATTTCTTGTAGAACGCATGAACCGCTTTGGGAGGTTCGATAACGGTGTGGCCAGTCTGGACAAGAGGAAAGGGTTCAAAACGGCTCTCATCTGCTTCATTCTGACCCAGCCCTGCGCAACTGGATAGGAGCGCGAATATCGAGAAAACCAGTACGATTTCTAGGGACGTCCTCATGGTGTTGTCCTTTTACCCCAAACGCGGCTTACGTCGTCTCGGTGCACTCTATTTCGTCACCGAACGCCCTTTCCAAACCGCAAAGACAGCGGGATAGACCGTGAGCTCTAAGAGAAAGGAACTGATGAGCCCACCGACCATGGGCGCGGCGATGCGGCTCATTACATCCGCGCCGGTGCCGGTGCTCCACATCAGTGGGAGAAGGCCCGTGAACGTTGTGAGCACGGTCATGAGTTTTGGCCGAATGCGCCTAGCTGCCCCCTCGACGATGGCCTCTTCGAGATCCGCTTTCGTGCGCAAGCGGCCCTCTATCTGCCGCTTCTCGTGAGCGAGCTTTAAGTAGAGCAGCATCACGATACCTGTCTCGGCATCCAGTCCTCCTAATGCAATCATGCCCATCCAGACGGCCACACTGAGGTTATAGTCGAGGAGGAACAGGAGCCACACGGCGCCGATGAGTGAAAGCGGCACGGCCAGCAACACGATACCCATTTCGATCACTGACTTCGTGTTCATATAGAGCAGGAAGCCGACAATGAGGAGCGTTAATGGCAGGACAATTTTGAGCCGGGCCTTGGCCCGCTCGAAGTATTGGAACTGTCCTGCCCACTCGAGGCGGTATCCGGCGGGCAAAGTGATCCGCTCGGCCACGACCGCTTTCGCGTCGGTCACGTAATCGGCAATGCCACGGCCCGCGACATCCACGAAGACAAAACCGGCAAGCTGGCCGTCTTCGCTACGAATCATCGGCGGGCCAGTCGTCCGCTCCAGGTCTGCCACCTGGCTAATAGGAATCCGAGCGCCCGTGGGGGTCGAGATCAGGATCCGCTGGAGCGTCTCGAGATCCTCACGAAACTCGCGTGCGTAGCGAACGTTGATGGGATAGCGCTCACGGCCCTCAATGGTTTCGTCGATGTTGGTGCCGCCGATGGCCAACATAATAACGTCTTCCACATCCTCCACGGTCAGGCCGTGGCGTGCGGCTTCCGGACGGTTGATATGGAAGTCGATGAAGTAACCGCCTGTCACCCGCTCGGCAAAGGCGCTGCGGGTATGAGGTTTCGTTCGCGGATCTTCCTGGAGGGCGCGCTCGATCTGGACCCCGACCTCCTCAATCGTCTCGAGGTCAGGTCCGAATACCTTGATACCGAGTGCGCTGCGAATACCAGTGGAAAGCATCTCGGTGCGTGTCTGTATGGGCATCCACCAAATGTTGGGCATGCCGGGGTAGCGCAGTGTCTGGTCCATCTCGGCGATGATACCGTCCCAGGTCATTCCCGGCCGCCACTCCGATTCGGGTTTGAACACAATCACGGTTTCGACCATTGACAGAGGCGCGGGATCGGTTGCCGTGCGGGCTCGTCCGATTTTGCCGAACACCGATTGGACCTCGGGGAACTTCCGCAGCTCGCGGTTCATGGATTGCAGAACCGAGGAGGCCTCGGTGATGGACATGCCGGGAAGCGCCGTCGGCATGTAAAGGATGGTCCCTTCGTTCAGCGGGGGCATGAACTCGCTGCCGAGGCGGAAAAAGACGGGAACCGTCACCACCATCGCGAGAATCGCAACGGCAATGACGAGGAATCGGTGTCGGACCACCCAGCGCACCACCGGCGTGTAAGCGAGGATGAGCCAGCGGTTGAGCGGGTTGGCTTCCTCGCCACGGATGCGGCCGCGGATAAAAAGCACCGCGAGCGCCGGCGTCAATGTCACCGCCAGCAGGGCGGCAAAACCTATGGAGTAGGTCTTGGTGAAAGCCAGCGGACTAAAGAGCCGACCCTCGGTTACCTGCAACGTGAAGACCGGTAGGAAAGAAACCGTGATAACCAAGAGCGAAAAAAAGATGCTAGGCCCGACCTCCTGCATGGCGCCAATCACCACCTCCGTACGCCCACCCTGGCGCCCGCCCTTTTCCCACACTTCAAGTTTACAGTGGATGTTCTCGATGATGATGATGGAGGCATCGACCATTGCGCCGATGGCCACGGCGATGCCGCCTAGGGACATGATGTTGGCGGTGAGGTTCTGCCCGAACATCGGGATAAAAGCCAGGAGCACAGCCACCGGCAAGGTGGATGATGGGGACGAGCGCTGAGCGGGCATGGAGGAGAAAGACTGAGATAACCAGGCTCACTACGATCATCTCCTCGATCAGAGTATTGCGAAGCGTGTCGATGGCCCGCAGAATAAACTCGGAGCGATCGTAGGTGATAACAAGCTCCACGTCTCTAGGCAGCGAATGTTCAATTTCGCCGATTCGCTCCTTGACAGCATTTATGACCTTGAGCGCATTCTCGCCGTAGCGCATCACGACGATACCCCCGACGGTTTCTCCTTCACCGTTAAGCTCAGCTAGACCCCGCCGCATGTCCGGGCCAAGCTGTACCGTCGCTACCTCCCTCAGCAGGACGGGCACCCCACGGCCGCTGACTCGAAGCGGAATGTTCTCCAGATCCTCCTTTGACTGGATGTAGCCGCGTCCGCGGATGAAGTGCTCGTGCCCCGCGATTTCTAGCACCCGCCCCCCTACATCATTGTTTGAGCGGCGCACGGCCCGTACGACCTGATTTACGGAAACCCCGAAGGCAAGGAGCTTGTTGGGGTCGAGGTTTACCTGATACTGCTTGACGAAACCGCCCACCGTGGCGACCTCGGCCACGCCCTCTACGCTCTCCAGCCAATAGCGGACGTACCAGTCTTGTAGGGTGCGCAGATCAGAGAGGTCGTTCCCGCCGGACTTGTCGACTAGGGCGTATTGGAAAACCCACCCCACCCCGGTCGCGTCTGGGCCCAAGATCGGCGCGACGCCCTCGGGTAGCCTCCCCTGCGCGCTGTTCAAGTATTCGAGTACGCGTGATCGCGCCCAATAGATATCCGTACCGTCCTCGAAGATGACGAAAATGAAGGAGAGACCCATAAACGATTGGCCGCGGACGAACTTGACGCGCGGAGCCGCCAGTAGGGTCGTTGAGAGAGGATAGGTGATTTGATCCTCGACGAGGTCGGGGCTGCGCCCCGGCCATTCGGTGAAGACGATGACCTGGGGGTCGGAAAGATCGGGAATGGCATCGAGGGGGATCTGGCGGAGCGAGTAATAACCCCAGAGCCCCAGGACGGCAACTAGGAGAATCGTCAGAAACGGATTCTTCGCCGAGGCGCCGATGAGCCGCTGAATAGCACCCCCTTGCGCAGAGGCATCGCTTACCATTTGTCAATCCCTGCCTTGAGCTTGCTCTCGGCCGCAATGAGGAAGTTTCCCGAGGTCACCACGATGTCCCCCTCACGCAAGCCGTCGAGGACCACGAACCCGTCCGAACCTTTTCTTCCGAGCGTGACTTTTTGCGGTTGCAGGCGTCCTTCGCCCCGGTCGATAAAGACCAGATTTGTCTTCCCGGACATGAGCACGGCCCCTTCGGGCACCATGAGATGTTCCCCCTGCGGGATCTGCAGCTCCACATTGACGTACATGTCGGGCTTCAGCGCGCCGGAGGAGTTAGGGACCTCTATACGAATCCTCGCGGTGCGGCTCGCCTCTTCGAGGTAGGGGTAGACGTAAGAGACTCTGCCCGAAAACGTTTCCCCCGGAAGGTACGACAGACTTATGTGCGCTGCTTGACCAACTCGGACCAGGGGAATGTCGGCCTCGTAAATGTCGGCTGCGACCCAAACGGTGGAGAGATCGGCGATCCGATAGAGCAGCATTCCCGGCTCGACGGCGCTTCCATCAACCACATGCTTTTCGATAACCGTTCCGTTGACGGGCGAAAGAATAGGAACATATTCAGCCGCTTCCCCCCTTTCCTCGAGCTCGGCGATCTGGCGATCGGTGAAGTTCCACAGCCGTAGGCGGCGACGGGCAGCCTCACGCAAGGTATGATCCCTCCCCTGATCTCTCCGCCTGCTCTCCTCCAGAAACTCTTCTTGCGCCGACAGCAGCTCGGGACTGTAAATTGTAAAGAGGGGATGATCCTTTTGGACCATGATACCCGTGTAGTCGGCCAGGACCTTACCTACCCAGCCACTAAACCTTAGCGTGATATCGGTGAGGCGGTTCTCGGCGTAGGTGACCGACCCGACAGCGCGAATGTCCAGGACAAGATCTCTCCGTACAACCGGAGCGGTCTTCACGCCGATCAACTGCCGCCGCCCGACATCGACCACGACCGTCCCAGTCTCGACCTCCTCACGCGTAACCGGGACGAGATCCATGGAGCAGATCGGGCAAGTACCGGGGTCGGTCGAGCGAACGGACGGGTGCATCGAACAGCTGTAGTACTCGATGCCCTCTGGGACACCAGTGTCCAGGGTGTGGGCGTGCTCCTGTATAACCGGGACGAAATCCATGGAGCAGATCGGACAAACACCGGGTTCGCGCAAGCGAACGGACGGGTGCATCGAACACGTGTATTCAATGCCGTCCACACCGTCCACATCGCCAGTGTTCGTGCGGTCGGCCTCGAGGGATCCCGTACCGGTCAAGCCCAACCAGCGGCCAAGCTCCGCGCGCCAGAGCCACCCGGCACCAAGAACGAGCAGAGCAGCAGCACCGAGGGCAACCGTACGACCTCGTATCTCTTTCATGGCAAATCCTCCACGGCATTCAGGGCGAGCCCCACGGCTCCCTTGAGGTGGGCTAGGCCTTTATGGTACTCGGCAAGGGCCTGGTGGTAGCTAAGCCTAGCGAGCATGAGCGTTTTCTCTGCCGTGATCAGAGTTAAAAAATCATTAGTGCTGGTTTCGTAGCCCGATTGCGCCGCCGCGAGATTATCCTCAGCCGCCGGCACGATGGAGGAAGCGTAGAGGCGTACCACATGTGCACTCTCCCGAACCTCGTCAATGGCACTGCTTACTTCAAATAGGATCTCGGCCCGCTGGACTTCATGGCGGGACTTTGTCTGCTGCTCCCTGGCCCGAGCCTCACTGAGAGCAGCCTTTCGACGGTCCAACTGGAGGGGAACGTTGATGCCTACTCCGACAAACGGCCGCAGTTTTTCCTCCTGCCAGAAGCTGTTGTAGCCTCCTGAGATGGTCAGGTTAGGGTAGTACTCACGCCGGGTCAGCTCGATGGCCGCGGTACGCGCCTGGACTCTTGCCGTCAGGGCATGAAGTTCCGGCCGGTTTCTTAGTGCGGCTGCGTACAAGGACTCACGGGACGAGAGAGGAACGACGCCCGCGAGTATGTTGGGGGGTGGCGGAAGGAAGGTCTGCGGAGGGACGTTAAGCAAGGTATTTAATCGCGCCGCGGTGACGGCACGCCTCCGCTCCAAGACAATCCCGTGATGGATAAGGTTCTGGTGCTCAACTTCTGCTTGGAGGGCGTCCTGCTTCGGGACCAGCCCCGCCCCATAGCGCATTTGTGTAATGCGCTTGAGCTCTAGGAGCAACTCCTGGTTAGCGCCGTTGATGTCGATGGCACGGTGAACGAAGTAGTATTCGTAGAATGCCTGCTCGGTTGCTTGGATTAGCTGTAGGCGCGCGGCCTCGGTATCGTGACTGACGGCCTGTGCCTCGCTTTGCGCCGCCTCGCCCTGTAGGTCGAGCTTTCCAGGCCAGGGAAAGGTCTGCGATAGCTCAAACCGTTGCTCGAGGTCAAGATGGTTCACTCCGATGGTGGCGGGAGCAAGGCCATAAGAGAACACGGGATCATCGAGCGCGGTCACTTGCGGGTAGCGGGAACTCGCAGCCCGGCAGGCACTTTCCATCGCTGCCAAAGTCGGGCTTCGCCGCAGAACTTCTCGACGAAGCTCGTCAAGCTCCAGCTCTGTTCGCCCTAGGAGGGGAGTCGTCTGTTCTGCTGGAACGCCCGAAGTGTACGAGAGAAAAGTCGGGGAGGGCACTGACTGACTGTAGTAGTAGGACGACGCTCCGAGGCCGCCCGCACCGACTCCGTTCACGAAAAGAAAAGACAACAATAGCGCCAGTCGGTTCAAGGTCCTCCACATCCGATTTCTCCCGGTTCGAAAAAATGGTCTAAGAAAACCGCCCGCTGCGCTCATGACAAAAGAAAGGAAACCGAAAAAGGCTCTTCAGTTGAGGCAGGAAGCGCGAGGGCGAGAAAAGTGGTGATCGTTTTGCTGCTTGGTGGTCGGAGGGTGGGTCAGATACGGTCACACCGTTCGATGGCATCGCGCATGGCACGGCCTTCCAACAGGCTGTGTGAAAATGGCTTCTCCCCGTAGATATCGTTGCCGGTTTTCGCGGTGGCGACGGCAATATTCCCGGTGATTTCATTTGAGTTAACCAAACCGAAGTACATTCTCTGCATCCAGAGCTTCTTTGCGAATGACTATGGCCTTTCTATCGCGATGGTTCTCACAATAGTGATGAATCTCTTCTGGGGACATGATCATGAACGCCGTCGAGAGGGCGTCGCCCTCGGCGGCCGTCGAAGTCATCGCCCACGCTGCCTGAGTCTCGGTCACCGGATATGCCGTTCGTGGATCGATGATATGGCGCCCCTTGCGGAGTCCGGAGCTGCTGATGGCCTGGTGCTGTAGCAATACGCGTTCGATGCCACGGGCGTCGCTCGATGGATGTCGTAGCGTTGCTTCCCAGCCCTCTTCCCCGGGCGGACCACCGAGGGCCAAGATCGAGCTTTGTCCGCCGTGAATCAGCGCACAACCGATCTCCCATTCCTCCAAAACCTCGGCCATGCGATCCACGGCGTATCCCTTTCCATAACCCCCCAGGTCGATGCTCATCCCTTCCGATCGCAACGTCACTGTGTGTTGCGCCCGGTCCAAGTGCACAAGGTGCGTCCCGGTCCTCTTGTGAATGCGCGAGAGCTCTTCGCCCGGCGAGGCATGTCGACTCCAGTACTCCAACAGCGGGCCGACCGTGACGTCGAACGCTCCCTTGGTATCCTCGCTCAAACGCGCACATTGTTCCAGGGATTCGAACGCATCCAACCCCACAAGCACCCGCTGGTCCACGCCGGAACTGTTGATGCGAGAGATATCACTGTTTGCGATGAACCGGCTCAAGTTCTGCTCGACTTTGTCGAGCTCACGGAACGCCTCGAAGACACACTGTTCCGTATAGCGGGCGTCCTCGTGGATCACCACGATCTCGAAGTCCGTCGCCATCGCCGGATGGGAAAACGTCATGGCGTTTTGCGGCTTCACCGACATCATCAGTTGAGCCCTTCCGATTGGGGTGGCCGATTCCGCTGATATCTGTCCCAGAGCTCTTTGATAACGTACCCGCGGACTTCTACCGTCGGACGCAATTCAGTATAGGACTCGAAGAGCGGCACATAAAGGTGCCGTTGACCGGCTGGCGGGAGCTCATAGAGTTTCGTCAGGACGTCCGGCTCGACACTCGCAGACGCTATGATAAGCGGTGCCGCCGGCACCTCCATGCTAGCCTCACTCCACCATCCGGTGTTCGGATAGGACCTCAAATACCACGGCAGGGGCCAGTACTCGTGCTCCGGAGTAATCACTTCGATCATCATGTTGCTTCCGTCCGGGTGAGATTCCGCCACGCTTTGGATCCGCCTAGCAATCCGTAGGACATCCTCGGTGGGATGGGCGTAGACATACGGATTTCCCGGGTCGGCGTAGTACTCATAGTTGGACAAGTAGGACTGTCGGGCCAGGTGGGCGCCACCGGCGACTAGCAACAGGACCACCACAAGTCTCGCGAACCGTCGTGAGGGCAAGCGGAATGCTGTAGCCACACCGACGCCCGCAAGAAGGATTAGACCGTGCAACGCCACCAGTATATTCCAGGGAGTTTTGTAAGGAATCGCCGAATAGGCGACGAGCGATATTACTGCATAGAAGGAAATGAAGCGGAGCAGGGCGATGTCAACACCGGGTACCCCTCTTTTCGTCACTGCCGCAAACATTCCAAGGACTGCAAATAAGGGGATCATTGCCTCGGTCCACACCGGCCCGGAAGCCACTTTGAAGTAAAAGAGCATCCCAACGTAGTAGTACCAAGGGTGAATGTGCCGTTCATGCTGACTAGCTCGGTCGACATAGCTGGCGTATGTGGAATAGGAATCCGCGATACCGTTCGAGTTGGTGAGGAAGGAGGAGTAGAAGAGAGCCGAGACCAAAACCGTCGCGGCAAGCATGATCGAGGCGTGCCGAAGAAGGATCCCTGTGGACGGCGCCTGACGGGGCGCCGACGCGTCTCCGCTCGTCAACAGGGTGAGCAGGAGAGCGAGTAACATGGCGCCCGTCACAATGACCGCGGTCTCTTTCGTCGCATGCATCAACCCGAGAGAGATTCCGGTAGCGACCGCCCACCCAACGTGCCCGCTTCTTAGATAGCGGTAGCCGGAAACCAATACCGCGAACGTGAAGAAGACCAGTAGCATTTCCTGGATGTAGTACCGGCTATAGAACACCATCGCTGGAGAAACGGCGGTGAAGAACGCTGCCGCGACCGCCGCGTCTCGACCCAGGCCCTGACGTAGGAGTAGAAACAAGGGTATGAGTCCGAAACCGAAGACAACGGGAACGATCCGTACTATCTGTTCGTCGACGTCGGTCAGCCGCTCGGCGGACGTAAGCCACGCCGGAATGAACGTGAAATAGTTCAGGGTCGGACCGTGGTAGTCGGTGCGGTCATACCGGTAGAAACCGTCTTCCAACAACATGCCGAACTTGACGGCATGTACTGCTTCATCGGTATGCATCGGGCGCCGCTTCAAAGAGGGGACCCTAAATGCGATCGCAATCAGTACGACTGCTAGGAATAGAACTGAATACAGCGCCTTCGCATTATTCGGCGGGAACACCGTAGACCCCAACCTCGATATAGTGGTTCAGATCGTTGCTCGTGCTTCCGTTGCTGAATAGGCGGACGTATCGCCCCTCAACGCCCTTGGCGTCCACTAGCTTTCCTTCGGAAGTCTCTACGTAGTTGAGGTCCGAACCGACGCCCCAGCCGGACGAGTTGTCATCGTCATTATTGAAGATAGTCGTGACAGCGGTGACGAAATTGGGTTCGTCCGAGACCTGAACGATGACGTCCTTATATACCCGTGCCTGCTTGTGGTAGTGCCAGATGATGATGGCATAAATGGTGTGGCGGCTCTCGAGGTCAATCGTTATGTGCTGCCGTAGGGGGCCTAGCTCGACGTAGCTACCGTCAGCCGCGTCCTTGTCGTCATCGGTTGCTAGTTCGAGCTCTCCGATAATGGGTTCTTCGTCGGTGCTGGATACCGGCTTCCCCAGAGCGACGTTCGTTGTGCCAGGGGGAGCAAGAAATGGCGGCCGTGGCTTACCGAGGGGTTTTTCGAGGTTGGGAAGCCTGAAATTCTGTGGCGTACCGACGAACATGGGCTTCGGCAGCTCGATCTGGATGGGTTCCATCTCTTGCGTCCAGGCGGTGCGCCCTGCACCGGAAATCGTAAGCGCGAATGTTGAAACAACAAACAGTCGCATCATCCTATTCCGTCATTCCTCAAGAGATTGTGAACTCATTCGGATCGAAACTGAGAACGGCGCGAGATTCAACGGCCTCATTCACTTTCAAGACCGTCACCGCGGTTTCATAACCAACTTCAGCCGGACAATTCAGCTTCTCCTGGCCGCGCACGGTATTGAAAAAGTTCTCCAGGTGAGGCTTGTGATAGGGATCGTTGAACACGATCGGAATGTCGTACTGTGCAACGGGTACGGTCTCTCGTGCGTCAAGAACTACATTTTCGCCAGGCCCATCGGGCGTTGTTTCGGTCTCTTCCGGCACGCCCAAATATCCGAGGGCGACCCACTTTCCCCAACTCGGCGCCGTCGGTTCGCGATAGACGGCGCCCCGTGCGGCGGATTCACTGATCATCAGAGTACCCTCATCGCCCATGAAGTTCTCGAAATACCCTTGGCTGCTATTGGTGGTTATCGTTTGATAGAACGCTCTGACGACACCGTCTTTGGTTGGAAACTCGTAAATCGCCATGACCGTGTCGTACCACTCATGGGTACTTGTATCGTAGTAGTCGGTGCCACCGCTCGCCACGACAGAGCTCGGCGTGGCATCGAGGAACCAGTTGAAGATGTCGATCTGGTGAGAGCCGAGATCCACGATTGGCCCGCCACCGAGGTCGCGATACCAACGCCAGTTGCGGAATTGGTTCATCGAATCAAAACCGTACTTTTCCAACACCGCCGGGGGAATGGCGTACTTCTTAGGCCAACCAAGATCCGGCTGGACTGAGCGGTTCCATTGGGCGTTTGCAGTCGTCACCCGCCCGAGCAGATTCGCCGCCCTGATGAGTTTATGGCAGTGGATATATCGGGGATTGCTCCTCCGCTGACGTCCGATTTGAAGGAGCTTGCCGGTTTCCCGCGATGCGAGCACCATGCGGCGAGCATCGGCCAGAGAGTTGGACATCTCTTTCTCGCAATAGACATGGAGGCCTGCTTTTAGGCAGCCTACCGTATGCTCGGCGTGCCAGAAATCCGGGGTTGCAATAATGACGGCGTCGAGGTCATCTGTCTGGGCAAGCATCTCCTGGTAGTCTTCGTAACCCGTGACCTCGTGTCCGTACTTCGTGAGTAGCCGGACCGTGCGTCGCTGGTTGAACTCGGTCCAGATGTCACAGACCGCCTTGAATCGCAGCCCCGGAATCTTGAGGCACGCATCTAGCAGGACTTGCCCTTGGGCGCCTGCGCCTATCAGGGCTACATTGATGTCGCCCGATTGATTCCGAATACTGGCACGCGCGGGCTCTAGGCCTGAGAGCATCAGGCCCGCGCCGGCCGCGGCACTGCTACTTAGGAAGGTTCGCCGGTTGACGAGTTTGTTGTCCTTGGGATCTCGCGGCACTTGATGACCGGAATTTCACCATAGGTTCACAGGGTAGTCAAGAAAGCGGCACAGTAAACGACGTGGCAACCGCCCGGTGGGTGTAACCTAGCGTATTAAGGAATACCTAATGACAGCAATGACTCGCGGGCTCATCGTGTACTCGGCGACGGCATGGATCATCGCCGGGGTGACGAGCCGAGCCGACGACTGGCCGCAGTGGCGAGGTCAGAATCGCGATGGCCACGCCGTCGGTGAACGCCTGTTGAAAACTTGGGCCCCCGGGGAGCCACGCCGATTGTGGAGCGTCCCCATCGGTGCCGGTTTCGGCAGTGTCGCCGTTTCGAAGGGATGGCTCTATACCGCCTTCTCTGACAGAAAGACGGAATACGCCGCCGCCTTCGATTCCGCGAACGGCGTTCTCATCTGGAAAGTGCGACTGGGCCCCCGGTTCCAGGATGTGAACGGAGACGGGCCACGTAGTACCCCCACCATCGATGGCGATCGCGTGTACGTGCTGGGCGCTTCCGGGACACTCGCCGCATTGAACGCGAGGACCGGAGCGGTGTTATGGCAAACGCATCTCGCGAAAGACCTCGGTGGCGCAGTCCCCCAGTTCGGCTACGCGAGCTCGCCACTCATCGAGCAGGGGAAGTTGTTCGTTCCCGTTGGTGGTTTGGGAAACGCGCTGGTCGCGCTCGACGCTAGCAATGGCGAGGTCTTGTGGAGAACGTATGATGGGCACCCCGGGTATTCCTCGCCGATCGCGGTGACGCTCGGAGGAACGCGACAGATCGTGGCGTTCTTGGGCGACGGGATCGTCGGGGCCGACCCTCGTGACGGTAGGCTACTGTGGTCGTGGCGGTGGCGGGCCGGAAGGAATGAAGAGAACGTGGCGACGCCGGTGCTCGTGCCGCCGGGAAAATTGTTTTTCTCCTCGGCACATAGTGGGCTCGGAAGGTTGTTTCGAATTGACCGAGGGCAGAGCGGCTTCTCTGCCGAGCTCCTCTGGGAGAGTAGGTCGCTCCAGAACCATTTTCCGAGCTCCGTCTATTGGCGGGGCCATCTCTACGGCGCCACCGGCCACATCTTCAGGTGCATCGACGTAAAGACCGGCAAGGAAAAATGGGCGGCACGGGGTTTCGGTGAGGGCTCTGTGATCCTCGCCGACGGCCACCTCCTCATTTTCGGCACGGACGGTCGCCTAGCGTTGGTCGAGGCGCGCCCCGATGCCTACAAAGAAATAGGTTCGCTACAGGCTTTGTCTGGACGGAGCTACGCGCCTCCCAGTCTCGCGAATGGACGACTCTACTTACGAAGCAATCGTGAATTGGTTGCCTATCACGTAGGATTGGGCGCGGTACAGGGCGAATGACGCGATGAAAGTGAGAATCGTCTCGACTCGAGATATTCACGACGTCTTAACCTACTCCGCCTGTATCGACGTGGTCCGCGCCGCGATGGTTGAGGTCAGTCGCCGCAATGTGCACATGCCTTTGCGCCACGGCATGCCTTTGCCCAATGGTAGTGGTCGGTTGGGCATGATGTACGGATACCTCGGTGCGCCGGAGAGTTTTGGGATCAAATTGGTTAGCTTGTTCCCGAAAAACGCAGGGACGGACCTGTCCTCGCACCTCGGATTGGTGGTGCTCTACGAAGCCGATAACGGGCGACCGGTGGCGATCATGGACGGCGGTGTGATCACCGCGATCCGGACCGCTGCGGCTAGCGCGGTGGCGACGGAGCGCTTGGCCCGCAGCGACGCACACACGATGGCCATTCTGAGAAACGGCGAGCAAGCGGAGACGCACCTGCGGGCCATTCCAGAGGTTCGCGAGATCACGAAGATCAGAGTCTGGGGCCGCGATCAGTCAAGGGCCGAGAAGTTCGCGGAGGTACATGGAACCGCGGTGAAGGCGGAGGTCGAGGTCGTCGCTTCGGTGGAGCAGGCTGTGAAGGGCGCCGACATCATCTGTACGGTCACCGCGGCGAAGGAGCCCATCCTGTTCGGGCGTTCGATCGAAGAAGGGATGCACATCAATCTTGTGGGCTCTTCGTTTCCCGACAAGGCGGAGGTAGACACCGAGCTCGTTGTCCGCTCGCGCTATTTCGTGGATTATCGCGAGAGCACTCTCGCGCAAGCGTGTGAATTTTTAATGGCGAAGGAAGAAGGCGCCGTCGACGATGGGCATATCGTCGCCGAGATCGGCGAGGTGTTGATGGACGAGGCTCGGGGGCGGGAGTCGGACGAGGAGATCACGGTGTACAAGTCACTAGGCGTGATCGCGCAAGACTTGTCGGCGGCAACTTACGTCTGGCTGCAGGCCGAGTCGCGGGGTCTTGGTATCGTTGGAGAGATCTGACTCTTGACGCGCATGGGACTCAAAGGTACTTTGTGTCGCCAACACAACACGGGATGAAAGCCATGCCACGAGCGTTCGAACCTCAGTTCATGAAGATCGGAGTCCTGACGGCAGCTCTCCAGGAGCTGACCCCCCGCGACGTCCGCGACGCCGATCCCGACCGCGCTATCGAAGATTGGATCGTGTTCGCGCGGCAGATGAATGCCGACAACATTCAGCTTTCGGCGGCGCTTCACCCCAGCGAGGCCGATGTGCCTCCGGAGGCGATGCTCGACCCGGTTGCCAACACGCTCGATTTGCGCCAGCCGTTCGACGCGAAGCGGGCCCAGCGCGTCAAGGCGGTGCAGAAGGAGCACCGCATCGGTCTCTCCGATGTCGCGTTCTTCGACAACATGCTCCACCACGATCCTGAGATCCGGAGGAAGAAGCATGACTTCATGCTTCGGGTCTACGATGCGGCGGTACTCCTCGACACGGACGCGGTGTGCGGTTTCGTCGGGCGCAACGCCGAACGCAGCATGGAGGAGAACCTGCAGGATTTCGAGGAGAGCTTCATCCCGCTACTGAAGACAGCGAAGGAGCGAGGGTTGAGTTATCGCGTCGAGCAATGCCCGATGCCCGGCTGGACCACCGGCGACAGCTTCCACAACAACATCGCGTATGCGCCGGGCCCCTGGATTGCCTTGCACCGGATCTGCGAGAAGCACGGGGTGGGGGAGCAGTTCCGTATCCATTACGATCCCTCGCACTCCATTCTCATGGGACAAGATACGCGCTCGATGTTCCAATACCTGAAGGACGAAGGATACGGGTTCCTGATCGGCGGCTTCCACGTGAAAGGGCAGGTCATCGACTCGCGTGGAGTCTCCGCATGGGGCTATGGTGGACAGACGCTCGAGCGTGGCGACTGGAAGGACGGCAAGCCGTCCGAAGTACCCGCCGATCTACTCAACGCATGGAAGAAGCAGACCGTGCTCTGCGAGCACGAGCTACCGGGTACGGCTCGCCACGATCCGCTCGCTTACCTGCAGAACCGCACCGTGGATTGGCTCGACCATCAGCTCGCGGCGCGGGAGCTCCTCGATCTCGACGTGGCGAACACGCATCTGGTCGTCGAGCACGAGTACCCGCCGGCGCGAATTCAAGACAAGGACAAGCTCAAGCCGATCTTGGAAGGGTCGATCGCGTTTACACGCAAGATCGACGAGGCCGCGGCCTGTATGTTCGCGCTGCAGAGTGAGGTGCTCTCCGACCAGGGGATCCCCGTCCAGGGAACAGGACGCGAGGCCTACCGAAGCTAGCACCAATCCAACTAGCTCCGCAAGCAACAGCGTGGGTGCCTGGCAGCGCCCCCCCTCACCCGGCGTCCCTGACCACGTCGACTTCGGCGCGGCCACGTGTGACGCCGACCTCTCCCCCCAAATGGGGAGAGGGAATAAGGAATAGAATCACATTACCTCCACCCAGCTCCGGGAGGCGGCGGCTTTCTCGATCGCCGCCAGGA
This sequence comes from Candidatus Marinacidobacterales bacterium, assembly GCA_965219415.1. Lineage (GTDB taxonomy): Bacteria > Acidobacteriota > Vicinamibacteria > Marinacidobacterales > DATDRI01 > CBDCNP01. Next base: position 1,037,579 of record CBDCNP010000002.1, on the reverse strand, counting down.
GCTTCTGATTGCGCACGCCGTCCTCGAAGTTAGGGACCGGCGTCTCCCCGCCGTCGATCGCCTTTAGTAGATCGAGCACGGTGTGGGTGAACGTGTGCTCGTAACCGATGATGTGCCCGGGCGGCCACCAGCCCGCCACATAAGGATGTGCGGCATCGGTAGCGAGAACGGTACGAAAGCCGCTATTGGGTCCCTCATCCAGGTAGAGCTCCAGTTCGTTCATACGTTCGAGGTCAAAGACGAGGCTCCCCTTGCTGCCGTTTATCTCGAACCGGTTGAAGTTCTTGCGGCCGAGCGCGAAGCGAGTGGCTTCCACGCTACCGACCGCACCGTTTTCGAAACGAAGCAACGAAAGCACCGCATCATCCACATCCACCGGAGCCTTTTCCTTGGAGCCCGGAAGAGGTCGCTCCTTGATGAACGTGTCCAGGAGACCCGCCACCTCGCGAATCTCGCCCACGAGGTAGCGTGCCAGGTCGAGCGAATGAGAGGCGATGTCGCCCAACGCCCCGGAGCCCGCCTTGCTCTTCTCGAGGCGCCAGACGCGTGGGAACTCGGGATCCACGATCCAGTCCTGAAGATAGGTGCCGCGGTAGTGGTAGATTTTTCCTAGGCGTCCTTCCTCGATGAGCTGTCGTGCGAGCGATACCGCGGGCGCACGGCGGTAGTTGTGGCAGAGCATGTGGGTGACGCCGTTCTTCTTGACGGCGGCCAGCATCTGCTCCGCCTCGGGGACGGTGTTGGCGAGCGGCTTCTCGCAGAAGACGACCTTCTTCGCCTCGGCAGCGGCCGTCGCAATCGGCGCGTGACTGTCGCCGGGAGTGCAGATGTCGATGACATTAATGTCTTTCCGCTCGACAACCGCCTCCCAGGAGGTGGAATGCTCCTCCCAGCCGAGCTTATGTGCGGCCGCTTCTACCGCGGTCTCGTTGCGTCCGACGACCACCTTCATCACTGGCTCGAAGGGAGCGTCGAAGAACCGGTTGACCTGGCGCCACGCATTGCTGTGGGCGCGGCCCATGAACTGGTAGCCGATCATCGCGATGTTCAGCTTCTTCGTCATAGTTATCTTCGTTGAAGGGATTCAATATGAAGGCCAGAGCGTCCTCGAGTCAAGGACCACAAAGCCAGTGTCAACAACCGGAATTGGCGGCTGGATTTTATGTTGTTGACGGCGTAGAGTTAGCGAGTCGAAAGGGGGATCTACATGCAGAGGCTAAATATCTACAGGCTGTCTGGCGTCTTCGCGCTCCTTTCGTTAGTAGGGATCGCCGCAATCGCGAGTGAAGGGGACAAGCTGAGCAAGAAGGACAAGAAGTGGCTCGAGCAGGAGGTCGCCGCTTTGATAACCGCCAAGGAGATCGAGATCTTCGAGGACCTACCGTCTGAGGACCGAAAGCTTTTTAAGGAGCTCTTCTGGGCGCGGCGAGACCCGGATCCCATGACACCGGACAACGAGTTTCGGGAGGAATACAAAAGGAGAATCAAGCGAGCGGACGGCGAGATCCGAACCCCGGGTCAGAAGGGCTCGCTAACCGACATGGGGGCGGTTTTTATGTTGCTGGGTGGTCCGAGCCGCAACAGCAATGAACTCCGAGAATACGATTCGGACCCGTTTAACGACAACCCAAACTTGGACAGACTACCGCAGCAACTCGCTTGGGAGTACGATCCCAACCCCTCCCTCGGGATCCCGAATGGGCTCACCGTGGTGTTCCGAGTCACAAGCAAGACGGACGCGCGCCAGCGTGGGGGATACCGGTTGGTCCGCTCCGAAGAGGTCGAAGCGGCCCTGGAGCGGGCGAAGGCTCGATACGTGGTGAACCGAGGCATCACCTATACCAGGGACGATGAGGGTCGCTTGCTGGAGCCTTCCAACCTTGCCGACTTAAGTGGTCGCACCAAGACGCTGCTCGACGAGTTGCTCGGCACCAGAATCGAAAACCCAGCCATTTCCTTCGAAGCGTGGAGGTTCTTCTACCAGGCTGAAGAGGGGAGTATCTACGTTCCCATCCTTTTCGAGATTCAGGCAGAAGCGTTGAGCTGGAAGGAGGACATTGCTCAGGTGACATTGTTCGGTGCCGTCCAGACTGCCGAAGGTCAAACCCTCCACCCATTCGAGCAGGAGGTCGAGCTCACCAGGAACGAAGAGAGGACCGTGACCTATGAGATGCCGATCCAAGTTGCTCCGGGCAAGTACACATTCCTTTTTGGTGTCCTAGATAACGAATCCAAGACGGTAGGCACCAAGGTCTTTCCCGTGGAGGTTCCGGATTTTGGTAACACGCTCGGGCTATCCTCGGTGCTCGTCTACAGTGAAGCCCGTCAGGTTTCGGATACGGCCGGAATGCCGGGACACGCTTTTCAGTTCGGCTCGACGCACCTGGTCCCCATCACGAGTGATGCGCTCACGTACAAGACGAGCGACCACCTTGGGATCTTCTACTTCGTCTATGGCTATGGTGTGGATGAGGAGACCGGCCAGCCGAGCCTAACGGAACAATACATCTTCTTGAGGGACGGGAAGCGATTGACTCAAACCGCGGTGCAACCGCTTCCCGCAGATGACGAGACCGCCGTAGGAAACGCCGATATCGCCCTGTCTCATTTCGAACCCGGAAGCTACACGCTTCGGATCAGGGTGATCGATAAGGTAAAGAAGGAAACAGTCACCGAGGAATTCGAGTTCGTCCTGAACTGATCGAACTCGATCGCAACGAGCCGCCGTGCGCAGCCTGATCACTCCTATCGTAGTCCTCTCGTTTTCAGCACCTACCCTCCAGGCTCAGGATTCCTCCGCGACCACAGACCCGACCCGGGTACCGGTGGGATCGGCCGCTCTGGTAACGGAGCCTCCGATCGTCGACGGACGTCTCGACGACGTCGCGTGGAACGACGCACCGATCCTGGCTAACTTCGTGCAGCGCGAGCCGGTCGAAGGAGAACCGGTCTCGGAGCGCACCGAGATCCGTCTGTTGTATGACGACTCGGCGTTATACGTCGGCGCCTGGATGTTCGTCGACGATCCTTCCACCATTATCGTAGGGGAGACGCGACGCGATGCTTCACTCGAGAACACCGACGCCTTCTTGATGGTCCTCGATACCTATCTGGATCGGCAGAACGCGTTCGCCTTCGGGACCACGCCTGCGGGTATCGAGTACGACGGTCAGGTTACCCGCGACGGTCGTGGCGGCGGCGGGGGCGGCGGACGTCAGCGGGGAGGGTCCGGCGGCGGATTCAACTTGAATTGGGACGGTGCCTGGAACGTCGCAACGTCCACCGACGACAAGGGGTGGTACGCCGAGCTTCGCATCCCCTTCGATACTCTGCGCTACCGCAAAGGAGGTGAGCAGACCTGGGGGATAAACTTTGCGCGCAACATCCGCATCCGCAACGAAGAGGCGGTATGGTCACCAATTCCTAGAAACTTCAATCTGTACCGCGTATCGCTTGCGGGAACCCTCACCGAGTTCGAGGCACCCAACCGGAAGATCTTCACGATAACGCCCTATGTTCTCGGTGATGTTTCTCGTGACTATACGCGCGACTCCTCGGCGACCGGTGACGGTGCGATCGGCGGAGAGGCCAAGATCGGGCTGACGCAGAGCCTGGCGTTGGACTTGACGGTCAACACCGACTTCGCTCAGGTCGAGGTGGATGATTTACAGATCAACCTCACCCGATTCCCCTTGTTTTTTCCGGAGAAGCGGTTGTTCTTTCTCGAGAACGCGGGATCGTTTTCAGTAGGCTCGCCGCGATCTGCCGATTTGTTTTTCAGTAGGCGCATCGGCCTCTTCGAAGGCGAATCGGTTCCGATCCAGGGCGGCGCCCGCTTGACCGGCAAGATGGCCGGGATGCAGGTCGCGTTGCTGGCGATCCAGGCTGACTTCCTCGATGTCTTCGACGACGAACTCGGTGAGGATCTTCACGAGCCACCCAACAACTTCGGTGTGGTGCGACTTTTCCAGGAGTTCGAGAACCGCACCCGTGTGGGCGGAATCTTCGTTTCGCGAGTGAACACCGACAATACGAGCGACTACAACCTCACCTACGCGGTCGATGGTACCTACGGAATCGGAGAGGTCGTCAATTTCACCGGCTGGGCGGCGGGGACGACGACGCCCGGAGTGGAGAGCGGGCAATACGGGTTCAACTTCAGCAGCGCGTACGATACCCGGGATTGGCGTCTGTCCGCGGGCTATCGGGAGATCGGGGCGGGGTTCAACCCCGAGGTTGGGTTCCTGTCTCGGGAAGACTACCGCCACATCAACACCCGTGTCATGCGTGTGTACCGTTTTCCCAATGTCGCATGGTTCAGGGAGTTGAGACCGCATGCTTCGTGGAGTCAGTACTGGGACCTCGAGGGGTTCACCGAGACCTACATGGTTCATATCGATAGCCACTTCGAGTTCGAGAACGGGGCGTTCTTCCAGCTGCCGGCGTTGAACTTCATTGGCGAAGGTCTCAAGGAGCCGTTCGAGATCAGGGAAGGGATCGTCATCCCTCCTGGACGCTACGACAACTTCAATTGGGGATTCCGGGCCAACACCAACGAAAGCGCCCCGTTCTCGATCGAGAGCAGCATCGACGCGAGCGGCTTCTTTTCGGGTAGACGGGTGGGAACCACCACCACGGTCAACTACCGCTACCAGGATAAGTTCATCACGTCGCTGCGGATGAGCTACTTCGATGTGAACCTGGAGGAGGGCGACTTTGTGACATCGCTCGTGGCGCTCAAGGTTTCGTACACGTTCACGCCGCGGATCTTTCTTCAGGCCACGATACAGTACGATAACGAAAGCCAGGACGTCGGCAGCAACATCCGCTTCGGCTGGCTGAACACCGCCGGCACCGGCCTGCACGTCGTGTACAACGACATCCAACACTTCGGCGTTTTCGAGCGCACCGGATTCGAGAGAGGCCCGAAAGGTCGGCAGCTCATCGTCAAGTACACCAAGCAATTCGACATCGGCCGCTAGAACATCAACTAACCTGTTGGCCCCGAGTAATCAGGAACGCCGACATTGCTGATAGCGAGCTGCTATGGAGCTCGAGCGAGCCGTGACTTGTGCTCCAGCACGTCCCGACGCCCCCGCCTTTCATCGATCTTCCGCCTCTTATCGATCTTCCGTTGGATGAATTCCGCCCCGTAGACATGTTCGGCCGCCAAGCGATTGTGGGGAGGGCACAAAAGCCGAAGGAATCGCTCGTCGTGGCTGCGAAAGATGGCAAACGGCCGCTCGTGTTCCACCTGAAGGCCGGTTCCGCGACCGACATCTCCTCCGGACGAGGAGTGGTTTTGGTGGCCATTTGCCTCGCCTTCCGCCGCTCGAGCTTCCTCTTTGGATCTTTCTTATCGAGGGCAACGTCCAGAGCCTGTTCCAAAATCTCCGCCATATGCTTTTGAGCATTCTCGACGCCCATGACTTCGGCCAGTCGCTCGAACTTCTCTTTGAAGCTCCGGTTGGCCGAGAACCTGAAGTTAAACACGGCGGGCCGGGCTGGCTGGAGGATGTTGTGCGAGCTCGGCGACAGCTGACGATCGCCCGTCGTCAACTCGCGCGGAGGGGCCGCTGGTCTTTCCGCTAGCGCTGGCGCCGGCTCCACGGGCAGCGGCCTGGCGGGGCGTCTTCGGATCGACGGCTTGAACACCGCTTTGGGCTCGATGCGAACGAGGTACTCTAGCACTGCCTTCTTGGTCATCCCGGCGCAATCCCCAAGGAGCTTATCGACATTGTTCTCGCTCAGATGAGGCGCCAGAAGTCCCGCAACCGTGAGACTGATGCGGTTCTCGGCCAGCGCGACGAGGAGCTGAGGGAAGCGAATCGAGACATTCGCGACGTGTATTCGCGATGCGACCGAGCCTTCGCTCAGACGAAGCCGCTCGACGCAGTAGTGAAACGTGCTCTTGTAACCGAGCTCGAGCGCGACCTTCCGCCTCGACATCTCGGCGATGACCTTGGCAACGTTTTGTTTCTCGGCGCAGACCAGTTTCTCCGCCGACCAGCCTACGCCAAGGCTTCGGCTTGGCCTCGCCGAAGCTCGAAGAGCGAAGGCGGACCGATCCAGCTCGCCGTCAGACAGACGTTCGAGCTTTCCGAAGTAGTTCTTGAATCTTTCGAGCATCGTCTTTCCCCCGAAGAGTTAGTAACGAAATTTTACTCTGGGGTTTTAGAACGCCCGCAGTCGGCGAAAGGAACGGAAATAAAAAAAGGCGTGGTCAATGCAGCAGGACGCTGCGTAGCGAACGTGAGCGATGTTTTTGAAGGCGGTGTCATCGCGAGGAAATTTGTTGCGCGCAAGCTGTCAAGGCTTTTTTGAATTTTTTTTTGAGCGTTGAAGTCGAGAAAGCTGACTCCCGATACATCCCCTTTAACACGATGAGAGATTCGTCATTGCCAAACGAAAGCCGGGGTAGTAGTACCCATTGACGTCAGAACCAGCAACAGCCCGCATGTCTCACTGAACGTTGTTGGTGAGGGTGCCAATGCCCTCAATCCAGCTGACCGCTACGTCGCCCTTCTTCATGAAAACGGGAGGATCGCGACCGGCTCCCACTCCCGAGGGGCTTCCGGTGGCAACCACGTCGCCCGGCCGCAACATCAGGATGTTGGAAGCATAGTGGACCAGCTCGTAGACACTGTGCCACATGTAGGACGTATTCGAGTCCTGCATCACTTCGCCGTTCAAGGTGAACTTGATCGCTAGGTTCATCGGATCCGCGATGAACTCCTTAGGAACGATGAAGGGGCCCATGGGCGCATATGTGTCGTGTCCCTTGCCGATCAGCCAGTCGGAGCCATGCCGGCCATCGCCTCGCCCAGCGCGATCGGAGACGTCATTCTCGATGGTGTAGCCGAAGATGTGGTCGTTGGCTTCTTCGATGCTCACGTGGCTGGCCGGCCGGCCGATTACGATAGCGAGCTCGCATTCCCAGTCTAACTCGTCGCGGCCGGGAGCCATGCGGATACTCTCGCCGTCGGCGATGATCGCCGTCCTCGGCTTCGGGAAAAGATAGGGGTTGTGCCGGGTGTCGCCGGGCTTCCGCTCCCAGATGTACGGAATGGATTCGGGGGCTTCGGCGTCCGAGGGATCAGGCACCTCTCTGCGCGACGCCATCTCCTCTTGATGCGCCTTGTAGTTGACGGCGGCGTTGAGCATGGTCTCCGGATACACGATCGGCGGTCGAATTTCGAGTGAGTCGAGGTCGTGGACGTAAGCCAGCGCTTCCCCGGTTCGGGAAGCGCGATCGACTTCGTTCACTATCTGATAGACTCGTTGCCGCAGGCCGTCGAGTTCGTAGCGCTCGATCAACTCCCTCATGTCCAGAGCTATGAGGAGTTCACTGGCCTTCGAGAGATCGACGACGGTTGAGTCTCGAACGACCGCACCCACGAACTGACGGCCTTCGAGCTCGAAGGTGCCAAGCTTGAAGGGAATCTGATCGGAGGGTGTCTGCGCGCAGACGACTTCCGCGACTAGGAGCAGTGCCAGCCAAAGGCGCATCAGCATCAATTTCGAAGACAACGCCATCGTCACCCATAACGGAGTCGAGTACCTGTCTCCTGTCGACGAGGAAATGGTCCTAGTTCGCTAGAACCCTTGACAAAAGAAGGAGTCGAATATGAACACTTTGAGGATCGATAGACGTCAACTCCTCAAAATGGGGCTTTCCGCCGGCGTATTAGCCGCCCTGCCGTTTGGATGTGTCGAGCTGGGTGATGACGATGCCGGCCGATTGCTGGAGTTCGTGAGTGATTCCGACCTGCCCGTCGATGAGACACGGACCGGTACATTGAAACAGGCGGACTTCGACACCTTGTCGACGCTGTGCCGCTACGTTGACCAGGTATGGGAACTGAAGGCGAATCTGGACGACTATCTACAGCAACTAAGAGCCGATCTCGGTTTCAAGACGGAAGAAGAGCCCAGCTATCTGACGGAATATGAGAATGCAGTCGAGCTGATCAACTTGCTGGTTCGCAAAAGTGAAAGCGTCGAACAAGCCTGGGCATCCCTCCTGTTCTCGGAGTTCGACGGCGACAGTTTTTCTCATACGAAACTAGGACGCGCGAGGAAGTTCGTCTTCTCTGAAATCGTCACCCACCAGATTCCAATATCGGGTGGGTTCAAGAGTTTCGGTCTGTGGAACTACACCGGCTATTTCGGCGGCGCCTACACGGAACCTACGAGCTATAGGCGAGGGAACCGCTAGAGATGAAATCCGTCCTTATCGTCGGTTCGGGCGTGGCCGGTGCATTGCTGGCGAGACGGCTCCTCGAAACGAAAAAGAACTATCAAATTACGATGTTCGAGGCGGGCCCCGATATCGGGGCGGTCAGCCACCGCAAATGGCTCGATCACCTGATGGCGCACGCGAACCCTTGGGATGCGTTTTGGGAAGATCCGCGGACGGAAAACGAACGACTGCCACTTCGGGGTTCGAGGCTTTTCGTGAAGGGTGGCACCACCAATCACTGGGGTGGGTGGAGCCTGCGCTTCAAACCCGAAGACTTCGAGCTGAAATCCCGAACCGGAGTTGGCGCCGACTGGCCCATTACCTATGACGAGCTGGCGCCGTTTTATACGCAAGCGGAGTCTCTGATGGGAATCGAGGGGGACTCGGATGACGATGACCCGCCACGGTATGGTGACCGGTTTCCGTTCCCGGCGGCTCCCTACACATTGAACGACATGCCTGTCATCGAGGCGCTCGAGAAGCTGGGCATGTCGTACTCACACATGCCGATGGCGAGGAACGGCGATAAGTGTGTGACCACCGGCACGTGCCGGTATTGCCCCGTCAACGCCCGATACTCTGCTGCAATCGATATCTGGCTCAACTAAAAGACGAACATGGCAGCAAACTGGATATACGGACGGAAGCCCCGGTAGTGAGCGTACTGATGGATGGTAAGAAAAAGTCGCGGGGAGTCCGCTTCTTGAATCGCAGAACGGGCGCCACGGAATCGACGGAAGGGGACTGCGTCGCTTTGTGCAGCGGTACGGTCGAGTCGACCAAACTACTGTTGGCCTCTGCCAATGCGGATTGGACGGAGGGTATTGGCAATGATTCGGGGCATGTCGGCCGCCATCTACTCGGCCATCCACTTCTCTACGCTGAGGGTTTCCGACCGGGGAATCCCGAAAAAATCGAGCAGGAACTTAGCTTCGTCACCTTGGCTTGCCGGCATTTCGATACACCGAAATATCAGAGGAAAGGCAAGATGCTGATTGCCCGGGTTGGGGATGAGAGCAAGACGCGTCTGACAGGAGAAATTTTGGCCAACTCGTCACGGTCTGAGATCGACGCCAAAATGGCATCGGGCATGCATTTGGCATTCTATGCCTCGCTTGAACAGTTCGAGAGCCCCGAAAACAGAGTCAGTCTCGGCGCCGATACGGCCAAGTTCGGCTGCGTGGTACGAGAATAGATTTTGGTGTCAATGAAGTTACTAAGAAGACCCACCAATCGTATGCACAGAACCTGATCGAGATTTTGAAGGCGGCGGGCTGCGATGAAGACAGTATCAACGTTGAAATTGGCGGGCCAACCGGTGCGCATGCCGCATCGACCTGTCGAATGAGTAGCTCGGACACGGAGGGGGTGGTCGACGAGAACCTACGCGTTCACGGTACTGACAACTTGTATGTGTGCTCGAATGCCGTGTATCCCAATGTGACGGCGACGAACCCGACACTCACAGTGGGCGCTCTCGCGGCGCGCTTGGCGGAACACATTGATACCGCCTGAATTCTCTCAACCCCCCCATTCAATCGAACACGAGCGCGACCGTGTCTTTGAAGCTGAACCACAACACCACGCCGATGAACGGGGGAATCACATAGCGCAACAAGAACATCGCAACGGGAACGAGTCGACGAAAGAGCGGCGACGTTCCTTCCAAGAGCTCGGACTCCGGATGCTCCATGGCCCACCCGATGAAGAGCGCCACCCCTAGAACGCCTGCCACTACGAGAAGCTCACCCACGACCTTGTCCAATACCCCGAGGGTGTTCTGAGACAGGGCGGGAAAAAGACCGGCAATGGCGGCGCCGATGCCGGCGATGGCCGCCGCCGTCTTCCGCGAAAGCTTGAACTCGTCCATGAACGAAGCCGTGCCCACCTCCAAGAGCGAGAATGAAGAGGTAAGCCCTGCCACCACCAGGGCGACGAAGAAGACAAAGCCCACCACCCGGCCCCCTGTCCCCATCTCATAAAAAGCCCCGGGGAGTGAGATGAAGAGCGTGCCAATCGTGCTGTCGCCCACCTGATCGGAGAGACCGAGGGCAAAGATCACCGGAAAGACGATGAGGCCGGCGATAAATGCCACCGAGAAGTCGGAGAGTGAGACCAGGACCGCTTCCTGATTGACGTTTTCCCGGCGCGGGAGGTAGGACCCGTAGGTGATCATGATCCCCATGCCGACACTCAGCGAAAGAAAGGCCTGGCCCGCGGCCTGCTGGAAAACCGCAGGATCCAGGAGCGCATCGAGGGATGGCCGTAGGTAGAATGCGTAACCCTGATCGGAACCCGAGAGAGTGGCCGCCCACAGCGTCAGGCCGATGAGGATGATGAAGAGGGTGGGCATCAAGATGAGGCCGGCTCGTTCGATCCCCTTCCGCACGCCCGCCATGACGATCAAGATGGTCACCGCCATCAAAATGAGGTGGAACTCGATGGCGGGGAGCCCGGTCGACACCTCGGCATACCGATCGCCGGGCGAAGAGGCGAACCCCCCGAGCGCGTCCAAGGCGTACCTTAGCGACCAGCCGCACACGACGGAAAAGTAAGCCAGGATGACGAGCGGTGTGAAAGTGAGGAGCCAGCCAAGTGGAACCCAACGAACGCCACCGAGCTTCCGAAGGGCGCCGATGGGAGAAAGCCGGCTCCGCCGCCCAACCGCGAACTCCGCCGCCATGATCGGCACACCGATGAGAAAGGTCATAAGAATGTACAGCAAAACGAAGGCGGCACCGCCTCCTTCGGCTGTTTGGTAGGGAAACCGCCACATGTTCCCGAGCCCGACGGCGCTCCCCGCCGCCGCGAGCACGAAGCCAAGCCGTGTGCCAAAGAACTCCCGGTTCTTCTCCATGTCCGTCCATGTACACGAACGCCGGTGGAGAAACAAGTGTGGGGATTACAAGATGTCTCTCGGAGAGAGGCGAGAGCTCTTACAGCTTAGCGAGCGGCGAACGCACCGCTCCGCACTTCCTCCGCGTATTGCGCGATCGTTTGACGGAGTTGCTGGCCCGCGTCGACATAACTGCGGGCCCAATCGCCCGTCGGAGTCGGGCGTAGTGCAAAGAGGTCGTGAAAAACCTGAACCTGCCCGTCACAATGAGGCCCGGCTCCGATTCCGATCGTGGGTACCGATACTTCCTTAGTTACCCTTTGCGCGACTTCATCTGGCACGGCCTCCAAGACGAGCATGAAGATCCCCGCATCGTCGAGAGCCCGAGCGCTCTCGACGATCTCGTTCGCGGCGGACTCGGTGCCCCCCTGTTGAGTGAATCCGTCGAGGACGTTGACCGACTGAGGTGTCAGCCCGAGGTGTCCGACCACGGGAATGCCATGTCCTACCATCGCCCGCACTTGTGCGAGGATGGTTTGCCCGCCTTCGACCTTCACCGCTTGCGCGCCACCTTCCTTTAGACAGCGCCCGCCGGAACGAACCGCGTCATCGACGGTCGCTTGGTAGCTCATGAAAGGAAGGTCGGCAATTACCATAGCGTGTTGAGAGCCCCGCATGACCATCCTGGTGTGATAGATCGTTTCGTCCAGCGTGACGGGTAGCGTGTTGCTGTGGCCCTGCACCACGATCCCGAGGGAATCCCCGACCAGTATTGTGTCCACCGCGCCATCGACCACGCCCGCCATCCAGGCATCGTACGCCGTCACCATCACGATCGGTTTGGTGCCCTTCATTTCCCTGATTCGAGACGTCGTCAGTCTCATCGGTGATGCCTTTCGTCAGCCTGGACGATCTTGACATTCATAGTAGCTCAGACTAGTAATATTGTTGTCGTTTCGTCAAGTTCGGTGGAGTGTCCTGGCCAGTCCTTCTAAGCGTGGGAGGAACGTTACGTTGGAGGCAAAACCTTTACCCGGTCCCTTCGGCGTCGAGATCTTGGGCGTCGACCTCTCTCAGCCCATGGACGACCACGCCCAAAGGGAGTTCTTCGACGTCTTCCATAAAAACCAGGTGATCGTCGTCCGGAACCAAAAGCTCGAATTCGAGCAGTTCGACGGGCTCACCAAGTGCTTCGGTCGCCAGGACCCTCACTTCTTGAACCACCTCCGTCTGAGAGGGCACCCGGCAATTCTCATGCTGTCGAACGTTTTCGAAGAAGGAAGACCCCTTGGCGTTTTCGAGGGGGCCGCATTCTGGCATACCGACGTCGCCTACCGCGATCCGCCGAACAGCTCCACCATCGTTTACGCGATCGAATGCCCAAACGGGGAATGCCCGACTAATTTTGCCGACACGTTCGGCGCGTACGATGCCTTGGCGGACTCCATGAAGAAACGCATCGACGACATGACGGTCCTTCACCACTATGGCAATCGCGCCGACATGGATGAGAACTCTCGGACCTCGGCGGAGAAGGCTCACGCCGGAACAAAAGAAAAACGTGAAGAACGTATTCCACCCCTTGGTCCAGCGTCACCATGTCACGGGACGCAAGTCGCTCTACGGCGTTGCCGGAAGCTCGTTCGGCATCGTCGGGATGCCCGACGATGAGGCCTTGGACCTGCTCGACGAGCTCAAGGCCCACGTCCTGCAGCCGCAGTTCCTGACCAGCCATGACTACGCCGTCGGCGATATCGCGGCGCGGGACACCTATTCCACGCTCCACAAGGCAACGTTGCAAGATCCGGCCACGACTCCGGAAACGCGAAGGCTCCTCTGGCGCGTGAGCGTCACCGGTGGGCCACCGGTTTATCGGGAACAGGCCGCTACGGCGTCGTGAGGTGATCTTCTAGATCACCGTGGCGAGAGGCTTGCCAGAACATACTCGGTGAGCAGACGGTCCGTCTGCTCATGCATCCCGGCCGTATTGTAGTTGGTACTTGTGATGACGACGACGAGCTCCTCCTCGGGGAAGATCGCCGCCTTGTTCCCGCCGTTCCCCGACATGTACCACGCGGGACGGTGAGCTCCTCCCGCTTCAAATGAACGGAGCCACCACAGGTACCCATACTCGGTTGCGTCATCGATCCGCACGTGCGGCTGCGTCGAGCGACGCACCCAATTCGGAGAAACGACCTGAAGCGCATGCCATCGGCCACCGTTCGCATACAGTTGTCCTAGCTTCAGGAGATCCCGGGAAGACAACTCAAGACCTCCACCCGTTTGTGCCAGACCGAGGGGAGAGTACGGCCACTGCGACTGTTCGATGCCAAGTGCATCGAACAGATGGCGCTGGGCGAAGGCGGGCACGGGTTGATCCGTGGCTCGAGATAGCAACGCCCCAAGAGTAAAGACTCCGGCCGTGCAATAGCTGAAGCTGCGACCGTGCGACGCGTCCTCCGGGCGCGTCGCCCAAGGCGGGAATCCCTTGATTGGAAGATCGAGCGTGAACTGTACCCAGTCCTCGATCAGGTACATCCTCTCCTCGTTACCGCGCGAGAAGCTGTTCCAGTCATCGCATTCCAGGAGGGAACTCATGGTCAAGAGATCCTCGACCGTTATTCGCTCCTTGCGCGGGTCAGGGTTCTGCACCGGTGCTTTGTCAGGAAAGAACGACGTGACGCGCGCGTCGACGCCCGCAAGGAGTCCTTGATCGACGGCCACTCCGACGAGCATGCCGGTTATGGTCTTGGTCGCGGATCGCGTGCCACGCAAGGCAGGGCGGCCGGCGTCATCGAAGTACTCCTCGTAGACCAGTACACCGTCGTAGGCCACCAGGACACTGGTGATTCTGCGGAAGCTTCCAGAGCGGACGTCCGTCGTCAGTCGCACAAGCGGAGCTTCATCGAGACCTTTGCTTCGAGGGGAAGCGGTGGTCCATCCGTCCTCGAGAGCAAGAGGAGGGCGCACTTGCTGTGCAGTCACACCGGTGGTGGTGAGCGTTGCAATAAACGCGAAGCTAATCGCTGTAAGAGGTTTCATGCTCGGAACCTATCCTACAAGAAGAATACGCGACCATAAGACCGCTCAAACCTACAGGAATTCACTACCCCCGACATGGTTCCGATCAGTTCCAGCTGAGCCCACGGAGCTGCTCGACGTCGAGATTACCTCCGCTCAGCACGCAAACGACCTTGGTCTCGGGAGAGGCCTTGATCAATCCCTGGAGAAGCGCGCCGACCGGGGCGGCTGCTGCCCCCTCGGTGACGAGCTTCGTCCGGGACATCAACCAGAGCACCGCTTCGAAAATCTGGGCATCGGGTAGGGTGACGATCTCGTCCACAAAACGGGAGACCACTGACCGTGTGTTCTCGCCGACTGTCTTCACGCGCAGTCCATCGATGATGCATTCGACCTGGCTCAACGTGATGAGATGGCCCGCTTCGACGCTCTTCTTCATGGCCGGTGCACCGGACGATTCGACCCCGATCACACGGATGTCCGGCTTGCTACTCTTCAGTGCCATCGAAACACCGGAGATCAAACCACCCCCGCCGATGGGGACGATCACGAGCTCCACCTCGGGAAAGTCCTCGAGGATCTCCAGTCCGACAGTGCCTTGCCCGGCGATCAGGTCCGGATCGTCGAAGGGGTGAATGTACGTAAGGCCCCGCTCCTCGACCAGCTCCAGCGCCTTCTCGTTGGCCTCGTCCCATATGCTCCCGTGGAGCACAACCTCGGCCCCGTAGCCCTTGGTGGCCGCGATCTTGGAAGGAGTGGCATTTTTCGCCATCACGACGATCGCCTTCACGCCGTACTGCCGCGCCGCGATCGCGACTCCCTGCGAATGGTTGCCGGCCGAAGAACAAATGACGCCCCGTGCGCGCTCGGCCTCCGTGAGTCGAGCGATCTTGTGCGTCGGCCCTCGAACCTTGTACGACCCGCCCTTCTGAAACATCTCGGCCTTCAAGCGAATGTCGAACCCGGTGGCCTCGCTGAGCGAGCGAGAGGTGAGCAGAGGTGTGTGGTAAACGTGGGGTGCCACGTTCTTATGGGCTCTGTCGAAGTCGGCGCGCGTCAGCGTGAGGTCAGCCTCTGAGTCGTGTCCTGTCATGAGCGCGAAAGACTCTATAACGCCTGGACAATACTAAGCAAGAGCCTGCCACTTGTATGCTGCCGGGACGAGGCGACGATTTCACTGGACAGGAATCTCGAAGTGTGTACAATGCGCAAGTTCGTGGCCGGGGCCGATGCGTGACTCTCATTCCTTATAGACTCCCGTGCCGCATAGACTCCCGTGCCGCGGCCACCGGGGTGGTGCTATGCGGGACGGCTTGCCTGTTGCATTAGCTCTGGCACTGCTCTGGACATCGTTGGCAGCTGGGCAAGACGTGCGCCGCTCAGCCCCCTCCGGTTTTTCCTTCGACTACGACCGTTGGCCCTACCCGCTAAATGACGAGATAGGCGAGGAGTTGCGTGACCTCGCTGACCAGTATCCCGGATTGGCGCGGGTCCACCAGATCGGCGAGAGCCGCCGAGGCAGACCTCTTTGGGTCATCGAGCTCACCAACTTCGCCACCGGTCCTGGCGAGGGCAAGCCGGGGCTTTGGATGGATGGGAACATCCATGCCTGGGAGCTGACCGGGCGGCCTTACCTTCGGTACTTCGTGGCGCGTCTGCTCTATAGCTACGGCAAGGACGAGCGGACGACCCGAATGCTTGACACGCGCACGTTCTACGTGATGCCCGCCTTCGACGTCGACGGCGGCGACTTGCTGCTGAGCCGGCATCCATCCTGGCCAGGCTATGATGCCGACGAGCAAGTCGGGGACGATCTCGACGGCGACGGCTATATCACCCAAATGCGTGTTACCGATGGCGAGGGTGGGTACGGGTACTACAAGGAATCGCTTGCCGCACTCGACCCGCGCGCCGGGCCTTCGTTTCTACAGCGCCGGCGACGGAACGAGCTCACCGGCGAACGCGAGGGAGGCGACTTCAATGGCAATTGGTCCGCGGAGTGGAGCGCCGACGAGCCAGGGGCCGGCTCGCGTCCCTTTTCCTTGCCCGAGGTGGCTGCGGTGGCCGACTTCATCCTCGATCACGGCAACATTTTCTTCACGTACACGATTCATTCAGGTGGCGGGGCGCGCAGCTACATGGTCCGACCGCCGATGGGACAGCCGTACGATGAGATGCACGGCGAAGACAATAACTTCTACGAACGGATCGGGGCGGTTTGGGGAGCGCTCAGCAAGGGTGGCCTCATCGAGAACAACTACTACAGCTTTCTGTTCAACACCAGCGAGCTGAACGATAAAGGCGAGCAGCGCGGCTACGGCTCGTACATGGCCGGTTTCGCCGACGATTGGGCCTACATGGATGCGGGCCTGCATAGCCTGACGCCGGAGGTCAACGGCTCGGGCTGGGACTACAACGGCGACGGCTGGATCCGTCCGCAGGAAGAAGAGCGATGGCATCGCGAGGAAAAGGGAGGAATGTTCGATTCGCCTTGGACCCCCTACGATCATCCGACGCTTGGCCGCGTCGAGATCGGCGGATCGCGAGGAATGCCACCGGCCCTCGACGAGACCCTGCAGGAGCACAGCGAGATCCAATACGACTATCTTCTCTACATCGCGGGCCTCTCGCCACTCGTGCGTGTGATCGCCATCGACACCGAGCCTCTGGGCAACGGCAGGTACCGGGTTACCGCTAGCATCCAGAACCAAGGGGGGTTGTCGACCTACGTCACTCGACGGGCCATCGAGATCCGACGGGACACGCCCGTTGTGGTCAATGTCGAGGTAACCGGTGGCGAAATCGTGGAGGGGGATTCGGTAAGGAACATTGGTCACGTCGAAGGGTTTATTACCGGCGGTTTTCAACAGACTCCGCCGGTCGAAACGGTGGAATGGGTGGTTCGAAGTAGCGATGCCGGAGCGGCGCGCGTGACCGTCTTGGCCTCGAGCCCCAAGGGCGGTGCTCATCGAGCGGAGGTGAGTCTTGACCAGTAGGTCCGGGACTCAGTTTCTGGTCGGCCTAGTGTTTCTACTATTGCCGGGGTTTGTTTCCGGCCAGGCGTTCGAAACCTTCGTCGATTTCCATCCGACCAAGGATCAATTCGACTTCGACCGCTGGCCCTACGAGCTCCAGGAAGAAACCAACGCTCGCCTTCAAGAGCTCGCACGGAAGTACCCGAACATCGCTCGCTCGTGGCGTTTCGCCGACAGCCGGCAGGGCGCCGAGATGTGGATGATCGAGATCACGAATCGGGAAACCGGCCCCGGCGAATCGAAACCCGGATTGTGGCTCGAGGCGGGCGTTCACCCGGACGAGCTGCCGGGTCCGCCTTACATGCGCTATTTCATCGAACGCGCACTCGCAATGTACGGTACCGACCCGGTCGTGACCCGGCTCATCGATACACGAACCTTCTACGTCGTTCCGAACCTCAACTCTGACGGCCACCGAATCTCCCTGACCTCCCAGCCCTCTTGGCCGGGGCACAACCCGGAGGATCATCCAGGCCGTGATCTGAACGGCGACGGTTTCATCACATCGATGCGTTGGAAGGAAAACCCAGACGACGAGGAGTATCGGACCATCACCGAGGGGACGCTGCCCGATTCGCCCGAACACCGAGACCCGCTCGGATACGTTTGGCGACAGCAATCGGAGACACACTGGCAGATCAAGGATCGCGACCGCCATTGGACCGGGCGTCGCGAGGAACCGGACTACAACCGGAACTTCGCCGCGGAGTGGGTCTCTGAGGATCCCGGCGCCGGCGAGTTCCCGTTCTCGCTTCCGGAGATCTACGGGGTGGCCAAGGAGATAACCTTCCGTAACAACATCTTCTTTATGCACGACGTTCACGCAGCCAACGTCGGTCGCGAGTGGATGATCCGCCCCTTGAGCAACGGGCCATACCAAGCGATGCATCATGAGGACAACGATTTCTACGTTCGCTTGGCCCAGGCGTGGGCGTACCTCAGCCCAGGAGATCAAACCTACAGCGACTTCTACACCCCCAACGGTACCGGCGCGACGATCGGTGGCTTGCCTCCCGACTGGGCCTACCTGCATCTCGGCATCTTCGGCTTCGGCGCTGAGGTGGGCGGCTCGGGTCGCGACTACGATGGCAACAGTGAAGTGTTGCCCGACGAGCGCGAGCGCTGGCACCAGGAAGAGATGGGCGGTCGATATGCCCGGCCGTGGGAGCCCTACGATCATCCGGTTCTCGGGCGCGTCGAGATCGGCGGCGGGATGGTCGGGACGCAGGGAATGTTGCCACCTTCCATCGGCGACATTATGGAGCGGCGGAACGACAACAACTTCAAGTTCCTCATGTACGCGGCGAGCCTCGCTCCTGAGCTTAGGGTGGAAGTGAGCTCTGAGCCGGGCGACGACGGGACCTATCGGGTCTCCGCCACCGTCCGCAACGACGGTTGGTTGTCGACATACGTGACGCGCCGGGCGCTCGAAATCGGCGGCTCCACCATAGATGCAGGGCCGGGCGCCGCTCTTTCGGTACGACGTCGCGACTTCCCGGCCCTCGTCGAGCTTTCGATCGCGGGCGGTGAGTTGGTCGACGGGGAGGCACGCCAGGAAGTCGGACACCTGTTGGGAAAGTTCGCGTACATCCGGCAATGGGCCGATGGGGGAGAGGACGTGCCGTCCGAGACGGTCGTCTGGACGGTGCGACCGACAGGATCGGGGCCGGTAAACGTGACGGTCAAAGCCTCGGCCGCCAAGGCCGGGAGCGACACCAAGGAGCTGAGCGTCCAATGAGGGCGATGAGAGCCGTTGGGGTCATGGCGCGTTCGGTCGTGATGGCGATGCTGGTGTTCTCGTTCCTGGCACCCATGGCGGGCGGGCAGGGCGCCCTCGATGCGATCGACGGCGAGCTGTCCGATATCAACTACGACTTCGGTCGTTGGCCGTACCCGCTCTACGTCGAGGTTACGAAGCGACTCCAGGAACTGGCGCGCGAGTATCCGAAGTTGACCACGCTGCACAGCATCGGGAAAACCGCGGCGGGCCGTGACATGTGGCTGATGGAAGTCACCAACTCGGTCACCGGACCGGGCGAGACAAAGCCAGGGCTATGGATCGACGGCAATCTGCACGCCCACGAGCTCAATACGCGCGTGCGGTCCATGTACTTTCTGGAGCGTTTGCTGGCCGGCCACGGGCGCGACGCGGTCGTCACTTGGTTGATCGATTCGAGAGTTTTCTACGTGGTGCCGATGTTCGATGCCGACGGAGGCGAACGTGCGCTGACGCGGCATCCCGCTTGGCCCGAGCATGTTCCCGGCCAACACGTCGGGAGCGACCTGAACGGGGACGGATACATCAGCAGCATGCGGGTCAAGGATCCCGAGGGCATGTGGTACGCGAGCCCGCGCGACGACCGCGTCATGCTGCGGTTGCGCGCCCGCGACGACGGCCGCTGGAACTACGTTCCAACCGTTTACGACGAAGAGAAGTTCTTCCGTTCGTCGGGTCAGCAAGTGGTCGGTTCGACCACGGTCGGGGCGTCGTCGCGATGGAAGCCCACCGGCGAGGGCCTTCCGGACATCGAGCATGCGGTTCCCGCCAACGAGCGCTACACCATCTACACCGAGGGGTCGGATCCGCTGCACCGGCGTGACGACCTCAACCTCACCGTGGATGGCTTCGAGAGGAACGTCGGGCTCGACCCGCCGCACTCTGACTTCAACCGCGATTGGAGCGCCGAGTGGCGGCCGGACGAACCCGGAGGAGGACCGTTTCCGTTCTCGCTGCTGGAGACGCGCGCCGCGGCGAAGTTCATTACGTCGCACAAGAACATCTTCTTCCAGTACAACCAGCACGCCGACCAGACGGCGCGCAACTACACCGCACGCCCCGGACTACATCATCCGTACGACTGGATGGCGCCGGAAGACAACGAGTTCTACACTCGCATCGGTGCGGTCTGGTCGGCTCTGGGCGGCGGCAACATCATCGAGAACAACTACTACAGCCAAGAAATCGCGGCCGGGGCCTACACCCTCGTCCAGCATGGTTGCGAGGTCGACTGGGCCTACATCAGCCGCGGCCTGCATGCGCTGATGCCCGAGGGAATGGCGGTCGGCAAGGACTACGACGGCGATCGCTACGTGAACATGTACGAGATTCTGCGCTGGAACGACGAAGAAAAGGCTGGCGAGCTCTGGCCCCAGTGGACGAGCTTTGATCACCCCACCCTCGGCGCGGTGGAGATCGGTGGGTGGCGAGGCATGCCGCCGGCCCTCGATGAACGTATGCTCGCGGAGGCCGACCTTCACTACCGCTTCCTGCTATACATCGCCGATCTGGCGCCGATCCTGAAGATCGCGAAGCTGACCGCGGAAACGGTTGCCGATGGCGAGTACCGCGTCGTCGCGACGCTGCAGAATCAGGGGTACTTGGCGACCTACGTGAGTCGCAAA
The DNA here is from genome assembly GCA_965219415.1 of Candidatus Marinacidobacterales bacterium. GTDB lineage: Bacteria > Acidobacteriota > Vicinamibacteria > Marinacidobacterales > DATDRI01 > CBDCNP01. The sequence continues at coordinate 1,017,043 of CBDCNP010000002.1, read as the reverse complement.
GCATTGGAGATTCGCCGCGACAACCCGATTCTGGCCCGCGTCGAGGTGGAGGACGGCGAAGTCGTGGGCGGCGAGCCGCTGCAGAACGCCGGACACATCCTCGGGAAGCATTCCTATCTGTGGCGCTGGGGCGCCGGCGCCGACGAATCGACGAAAACCGTCGAGTGGCTCGTTCGAGCCGACTCGGGCACCGAGATTACCGTCGAGGTACGCGCCGCGCAGGCCGGGCGTGACCGCGCTTCCATCGTTCTCGGAAACTGAGGAGGCTGGCCCATGCGAAATACGCTTTGCACGATACTTTTATCCGCCGTTGCGGCCGTGGGTTGTGCCGTTCCGGAAAACACGTCACGGGAAGACTCGGCCGGACCGAAGCTACTGCCTCTTCGCGAGCGAGTCGCGTTGGCCGAAGGATGGAGGCAGTGGAAGACGGAGAACGTGCTTCCCATGGTGATGCGGGAGCAAGGGGTCGATCTCTGGATCATTCGTGACAACGAGGCCGACAAGTACTACAACAACGAAGGGCCGGTGTACTCGACGCTCGTGTCCGCCGACCTCCGCGGTATGATCTTCGATAGCGAGCACGGGGGGGCGAAGCCGGCGTTCTTACTCTTTTACGACAACGGCGAGGAGATCGAGTACGTCGAGCCGCGCGACTACGCGCATATCGACGAGTTAGTAGCCGAGCGCGATCCGAAAAAGATCGCCATCAGTCAGTTCAACAACAAGGAGATGCTGGCGGCGCTAGGGAAGTACGCGGATCGTACCGTCGACTCATGGACCCTCGGCGTGCGCTGGGTTGAAACCGTCAGCCCCGAGATGATCGAGCGTTTTCGCGAGGTCGTCGGGCTCGCCAATGAAATCATTGCCGAGGGCTTCGCCAGTGTCGTCCCCGACGAGACCTCAACCGACGACCTCAATTGGTGGTTTCGGCAGAAGATGCTCGATCTCGGCATCGAGCACGAGAACCACCCGAGCATCTCCATCCAGAGAAGTCTCGAGGACATCGCCAAGTACGACGATCCGAAAGAGCACGTGGTCGGGGCCCGGACCCGCAACGATATCGACGTCGTGATCCGGCGCGGCGACGTGCTGCGCATCGATACCGACGTCTTCATGTACGGTCTGGTGACCGACACGCACCAATACGCGTACGTGTTACGAGAAGGGGAGGCCGAGGTCCCCGCGGAGCTCGTGGACGCGCTTCATACGGCCAACGCGATCCAGGATCAGCTCGCCGCCGAGTTCAAGGTCGGGCGTACCGGCAAGGAGATCGTGGCTGCATCGGAAGCGCTCACGTTCCCGGATAACATGGCCGGCCCACCTACCAACGATTTTCACCCACCGCCGAAATACTTATTGCGTTTCCATCGCGATGGCTGGATGCTCTCGACGAAGACGGCGGTGGTCGGCATGACCTCGGGGCCGGGCTACGCGCCGACCTCAATCGTCACCAACGATCACAAGCTGCACTACAACACGCTGTACGCCTTCGAGCCGCACATCGACGTGGTCATCGAGGGCTGGGGAGATCGGGGCCTGGAGCTCGGTCACGGGCAAATCGTAGCCTTCACGGAGGACGGCTTCGACTACCTGAACCGAGCACCCGAATGGCACGTCATCCCATAACCGAAGTCACTCAAGACCGACTGCTAGAACTCGGCACCGAGCTTACCGCCTCCGGTGAGAAGTGGCACCCCCACGTTCTTTCCTCCGACTGCCGGCTCAACGATCGTCCGCTGTGTGGGTTGATTCTCGAGGCGTCTGACAGGGCCGAGGTCTTCGCGAGCTATTCCGAGGAGCCGATGATGGAGACGGCGCGATCTTTGGCGACGCTCGCGCACGGCGAGGATGCCGTGCAAGAGGATCCGGACCCCGACAGCGATGCCTCCCCCAAGGTCGCGGAGATGATGCGCCGGGCCAAAACCTTGTCCGGACGAGGTAGGCACTGGCACCACCACGTCTTGTTTCCGGAATGCATTTTCAATGCACATCCGGGCGAGTGGACGATTGTGTTCGAGGACCCTGACACCGGCGAGACGCTCGAGAGCGTGACCGCCCACCACCCGGCGCAGGATATCCAGGTAACGGAAACGATGTTCTTCGCCCAATCCGTGCATCGCCAACGTAACCAAAAGTAACAAAATGCACATAATTGGATCCGACCCCCGTTCCGATGGGTGGCGGATTCCTTATATTATGGAGATCGCAGCACATCCACCACATAGCCTACGTCGACGGGCTCTCCATCCCAGTTAGGACGGGTGGTCTGGGCACCGATCGCCAGCCCTTCTTCACGATGACGATCGATCAGCGCCGACACAGGGTCATTGGGGAGCTCAGGCGGCTCTGGCACGTTCGGCAGCTTCACTCCGAACGGCGAATAGAACTGCGGCTCGCCGTCGGGTAGGAACTTCACGGCGTATCCATCCTCGTGAAGAGCGCGATGGTGACGCCGGCAAAGGAGAATCAGGTTCGTGAGCTTGGTCTCGCCGCCGTTAGCCCAGTGCTCTATATGATGGGCATCGCAGAACTTCGATTCGCACCCTGGAATCGGCAGACACGGTCTCTATGGGTCAAGGCTCGTCTAAGAGACGGGGGCACCGTGCGGGTTTTCCGGCCTACACTCAATACAGAGCCGTCGGTCCCATGCTGCATGACCACCTTGCTTGAATCGCACGCGATCCGCTGGGACGTCCCCGCGGGGACGCGTGGACCCTCCTCCAGCACCGACTGACCGGACTGTTCTCCGTCCTCGAGGACCTGGGAATCCACGTGCACCACGACTTGGTAGCGGTCGCTCGTCGAACCTCCTTCCTCCAGACCCTTCTGCAGCGCTCGCTCCGCAATCAAGCCCATGGCATCGGCTCGAGGTTGTGCGTGAGTGGGCATCTCCCCTGGGGCGCCTGAGGGGGGTAGTTTGGTAACGGACTCCGGAGCCTTCATCATTACTGCACCTACTTCCGGTGTGAGTCGTCCCCGGATGACGCACATCCCGTCGGCGTCGGCGCTCAGGTAGCGGCTCTTCTGCTGAACATTGTGCTTCGTCTCTTTCCGATTGCAGGTCAACACGACGCCAAGCTCCAACGATTCTCTCGACGTGCGAGGCGGTCCCCCCCCGAGCAACCTGCATCAGCTTGTCTTCATTCTCCGGTGTCGCGACCCGCGTAATCGCTCTGACCTTCGAATAAGAGAGCTCACCCTTTTCGATGGCTTCACTGACGAGCGGAAGCTTCGGGAGTGTCCGCGACACGCGGACCATCTCGCGGGCGGTGTGGAGACCGTGACCAGTCCGGTAGGCTAACCAATGGGCGCAGGAGCGAAAGCCATCGTTCCACCCTTCGCCCTCGTCGAACCGGCGAATCAACGTCATTAAACGAAAATTTGCGGCATGGATATGTGCCGACAATTCCGCGATCTCGTTCTCCAACTGCTCCATCTCCGACGTGTGATTCATGTCGTCCCCCCACACCTAATATAACCACGCACTTTTTTCGACCCTCAGTCGACACGAGTCGACACATAAGTGGTCTGGATGAACTTTTCGTGTCGAAGCTTCTAGAGAGTGATCTGAAGACCGGCGGTAGCTTTGTGGAGTGACTTAGAGAGCAGGCAGGCTCGAAGAAAAAAGTGCTAAGAGAATCTTGTCAAGGAAAAATTCACTTTTTTTGTCGGAGAACAGTCGAGAGATCTCGGTAGACCAGTTGACCACAACCGTAAGCTCCCGCAAGTCGGCTTCGGTAAATGTGAGGATAGCGAAGTGCTGGCCGTCGGGGAAGACGTCGAACCATGTCGTGTATTTGCCGGTGAACAAAGCCTTGGGTTTCTCGCTGACGCGAAACGAGGGCTCGAGTGTGACGGGAACCGCCATCATCGTGGTGCCCTCCATGTAGAAGAGCTCGTTTCCGGACGGCGACCAGCGCGGCCACTGTCCTCCGGCGCTCGAGACAGCGGTCATCAGCACTGGATCGCAACTTCCTCGCCCGACCCAAGACGTCTATCAACGCGAATCGGCCGCTGTTTTCCAGCAGGAGTTGGCGAAGTTGACGGCGGTGGAGCTTGCGCGTGAGACTCTGCGGCAAGCCGAGTGATGCCCACCTTCTTTAATTGTACCCCTAGTGACTTACGTGAGAATTGCCCGCCATGCGCTGGCGGTCAGGCGCATGTCAGTCGCGGACTTCGAAGATGGCTTCGACCTCGACCGGTTGGTTGGCCGGCAACGATGCCATGCCGACCGCGCTGCGGCCGCCTTTTCCCATCTCCTCACCGAAGACCTCGACCAGCAGCTCGCTGAAGCCGTTGATCACCTGGGGTTGCTGACCGAAGTCGGGTGTGCAGTTGACCATGCCGAGAATTTTCACCAGCCTTACCACCTTATCGAGGCTACCCAGGGTGTTGCGTACCGTGCTCAACAGGTTCAGTCCGGAGATCCGCGCGGCAGCGTAGCCCTGCTCCACCGTCATGTCGGCGCCGATCTTTCCTACTAGTGGCGCTCGGTCCGGCCCACGCGGGGTGTGGCCGGCGGTGAACAACACGTTTCCGGTGCGTACCGCCGGGACATAGACGGCGACCGGTCGCGGCGGCGGCGGCAGCTCGATGCCGAGCTCGCGTAACCGTTGCTCTGGGCTCGTGCCTTGCCGCGACTCGCGCGCAACCGAACCGGCGCGGCTGCCGAAGCCGTTGCGAGAAGGGCACCTCCTGCAGTCGCCAAGCACTTGTTGCGGAGGAAGCTCCTCCGGGTCTCTTGTCTCGACATTGCGCCTCCTTTTCTGCTTGGATTGTCGCTAAATGTCCAGGCAGCGATCACCGCGGGTCATGATACCATTCCCCTCCCATGGGGAGCCGTTCCGGACATTGACGTGGAATTCTAAGAGAGGTCTACAATCATGAAGATTATCGACGCCGACCAAGTACACGCCGCACTCAGCTATCCCGACATGGTGGATGGGCTGCAAGAGGCCCTCGCCGGGACTTTCAAACAGCCCCCGCGCCAGGTGTTTCTGCTGGATGACAACCCCGAGAACTTCGATGCCTTTGCACTGCTGCCCGCCTGGAATGACAAGATGATCGCTGTGAAGGCTTTCACCTACTACCCGAGCAACAAGAAACCTTACCCGCTGCTGTACTCGAAACTCATGATCTTCGATCGGGAACACGGCGAGCCCCTGGCTCTGGTGGACGGCACGACGTGCACCTTCTGGCGGACCGGCGGGACGTCGGGATTGGCCACACGCTTGTTGAGCCGTGAAGATTCTTCCACCATGTTGCTCTTGGGCACCGGCAACCTGGCTACGTACATGATCCGGGCCAACGCCTCGGTGCGACCCCTCAAGAAAATAATGATTTGGGGCGTGCCTGATGGTATGCCCCCGATTGCCGATGCCGAAGCGGTTGCAGCAAAGATGTCAAAAGAATTGCCCAACATTGAATTCTCTGTGATCAGCGATTTGGAGCGGGCCTGTGGCGACGCGGACATCGTTATTTGCGCGACATCTTCCCCAGAAATTTTGATAAAGGGTGCCTGGGTCAAGGAGGGCACGCACTTGGACTTCATAGGCAACCATCACGCCGACAAGAGAGAATGTGACACCGAAGTCATCACCAAAGGCAAGGTCTATGTGGACAGCTACGTCAACGCCTTCAAGGAAGCCGGTGAGATTCTGGTCCCGATCAAGGAGGGTGTGTTCCGCAAAGAGGACGTCGTTGCCGAGCTGACCGAAATGTGTCAGGGCAAGGCCGAGTTGAGAACCAACGACAAAGAAATCACCGTGTTCAAGGCCATTGGCCAGGCGTTAGCCGACCTGGTAGCGGCAAGCAAGGCCTATGCGGCCTCGAAGTAAGCCGCTCAGGCTCGAACCTGAGCTTCTTTGGGACGAGTGGCCGCGCAGTCACGCACAATCTTGAGAACGCGCTCGCGCTCTTCTCCGATCAACGCCAGGCGCGGCGGACGAGTCAGCTCAGTTCCGTAACCCATCTCCTGACAGGTGAGCTTGATGTACTGCACGAGTTTGGGGTTGGAATCAAAGTGCAGCATCGGCATGTACCATCGGTAGATCTCTACGGCTTTCTCGTAATCGCCTGAGCTCGCGGCGTCCCAGAGCATCCGGTTTTCTCGTGGGAAGGCATCCACTAGACCGGAAACCCAACCGGCGCAACCCAACATGACGCTTTCCAAAGCAAAATCGTCGAGACCGGAGAAGAGGATGAACCGATCCCCCACAGCGTTGACCAGGTCGGTGACCCTACGGATATCCCCCGAGGCCTCTTTGATGCAAACAATGTTGTCCACATCCATCAATTCCTTGAACATCTCGGGCGTGATGTCGACGCGATATACCGGCGGGTTGTTGTAGCACATGATGGGCAGCTCGGTGGAGTTGGCAACGGTGCGATAGTGGTTGAGGGTTTCACGCGGATCGGAGTTGTACACCATGGACGGCAAGAGCATGATCCCGTCCGCCCCGGCCTCGCCGGCCGCCTTCACCCAGTCGGATGCAAACTGAGGCGTATACTCGGCGGCGCCGGTGAGCACAGGGACTTTACCGCCGGCCACTTCCACCGTCGCACGCAGCACGCGTACTTTTTCTTCCCTGGTGAGGGAGGCGTTTTCACCGATGGTGCCCAGCATCACCAGGCCATGAATGCCATCGTCTAGGAGGGCCTGAATATGCTTTTGAGTAGTCTCCAGGTCCAAGGACAGGTCCTTATTGAATTGTGTGGGTACGGCAGGGTAAACACCTGCCCAGTCGACTTTTAGCCGCATGGCATCCTCTTCAATCCTTAGTGAATTCTGAACTCGTTCTCTGACTACAACCTCAGAGGCCGAAGAATAGCAGATCCAAGTTGGAGAGGGAACCCTCGATGCCATCGAAGGCTTGCCTGCAAGTCTCACCTTGTCTGGACCCACGACGATAAGTGATACCATTCGCCCCCGATGGGAGCCTGTTTCGAACATTGACGTCCGCGGCTCTCTCGAGCTCTCGAGAAAGGTGGTCGAGATGAAAAGAGTATCGGCGCTTTTGGCCGTCATGATGGCATTCTCCGTCACGTCGACAGGACAGCAGGGGCCGGATCCGAACCGGCCCGGGGCGCGTGAGGAGATCAATTACGACGTCCCGGACAAAGTCGACATCGACTATGAGGTTCTGGAACATATCGATACCTCAATAGCGAGTAATGGTGTCGTGCCGCTCCCAGAGGGCGTCGGGAAGACCTTGAATGGCTTGTTCTCGAAATACACCAAGCATGTGGCGCCCAATGGTAAGCCGATTCATATCTTTGCCCAGTCCCGGGTGAGCGATTTGCAGCTCGTAAGGGCACGAGAAATTCTGAAGTACCATGTGACCGACGCTCCGGGCACGAAGTACGGGAGTGACAAGACCGCCATCGCCAACAGGATGGGTGATGTCAGAGCAACCCTCATTTACACCGATACCCAGGCAAAGTCCTTTGCCATGCGGCCGATACTCAGGGAGTCAGAGCTCAGAACGCAGGACCTATACGCCACAGAATCTCCGGTCGAGGGAAGCTATACCTATATCCACAATGAAGCGGAACCCGGAAAGTTCTTTACACGCGATGCGTCCTACGAGGAGATCATGCATCTCGTCCACGGCAAGGGAATAGAGCATGCGCTGCCGGAGTATCATCAAGCGATTGTAGACGCCGAAACGCGCGCGGTTGATGCGGGAATCTACAAGTATGGCCGTCCGGCTCCGCATGAATACATCATCAACGGTTTCGACATCTATTTCGGCCTATGGGAACACAACCCCCAAGGGGATGGGACAGCCTTTGGAGACGAGTATCCGTTTCATTCCAAAGCCGAAATGAAGGCGGGAGACCGCCCTCTGTACGATGTGGTCGATCAATTCTGGCCACAGTATTTGACCTACAACGCCTATATCGATCCCGAGTTCGAAGGCACTTTTTCGACAGTGCTCGATAAGGACAAGGAGTACACACTCAAGTCGCGCTATCTCGTCAACATAACGTTGACCGGCGACAAGGATACGAACATTCTCGGCAATGACCAAGATAACCAATTGACCGGAAACGAGGGTGATAACACCATCACCGGTGGAGCGGGTAACGACGTGATCTCAGGTGAGGAAGGGCACGATACGGCGGTATTTTCTGGAAGATCTTCTGAGTACGAGTTCGTAAGAAATCACAACAAATTCAAGGTGACGGATACTATTTCCGGTCGCGATGGAGCCGATGAGTTAACTGGTATTGAAGTCCTCAAGTTCAGTGATACAGAAGTCGAGCCCGGCGGCGACCGTGCGCAGCTTCTCAGCCTGTTCAATGAATTCCGTGAGTTTCAGGAACCGAAGCTAGTCGACGGCGTGCCCGACTACACGGCAAAGGCTGTGGAGGACGAGTATGGCGCGCTGAAGGCATTCCAGAACCGTCTCGCCACAATTGACCCAAGTGACTGGTCGGTATCGGAGCAAATCGATTATCACCTTGTCCGCGCGGAGATGAATGGGCTCGAGTTCCGGCATCGGGTCCTCCGCCCCTGGTCGAGCGACCCCGGATTCTACAACGATGTAGCACCTAGACCGCCGTGGAACCTCGAATTACCTCTCCCCGAAAAAGACCTCGCCGGGCTCAAGACGTCACTTCGGGCGATTCCAGAGTTCTACAATCAGGCCCAAGCGAATCTGGAGAACCTGTCGGAGGTAGCCGGCGATCTCGCGGTCTTTGCCACCCACAACATGGAGGGAAACGCCTCTCCTTTCGCGGAGCTTGGGAGCCAGTTGGCCGAGCACCATCCCGAGCTGGTTGCCGATGCAGAAAGAGCCCAGGCTGCAACTGACGGCTATCTCGGCTGGCTGAAAGAGAACCTGGAGAAGATGACGGCCTCTGCTGGCGTCGGAATAGAGAACTACAACTGGTTGCTCAAGAACGTCTATCTCTTTCCCTATACCTGGAACGAGGTCCGCACCATCGTGGAACTGGAAGACAACCGTGTCATTACGTTCCAGAAGCTCGAAGAGAACAGAAACCGCAATCTTCCACCGTTGAAGCCGGTGGCATCGCAGGAGGAAAGGCGACAGAGCATCCAGGAAACCGTCCAGCACGTCATGGATTTTCTTCGAGATGAGGAAATTTTCACGGTTCAAGACTATCTAGTAACCGATGAGTATTTGGAATCCAACTTGCGGAGAACGTACCGACCCTGGCCGGAGAAGCATGACTACTTCCTCAATTTTTCACATCGCGAGCCGGTGATGGAGGAGACTCATGAACTGGTCGGTCACCACTTCGATCTGCTGCGGGTCTGGCAAGACGATCGCCCAATCCGCGGGAACCGAGAGCACGAGGGACCGTATTATATGGCCGTTGCACGGTTAGAAGGGTTCGCCTTCGCATTGGAAGAACTGCTTATGCATGCCGGATATCTCGACGAACGGCCCCGTAGAGGAAGAGAGATCGCGTACGAACAGGCGGCGTTTCGCACAGTGCGCGCGCTCTCGGACGTATACATGCACAGCGGAGCATGGAGCCTGAAGGAAGCCATGGAGTACTGTGTTGCGAATGCGCCGCACGGAGAGTTACTCGATGACAGTCCCCATTTGTGGCATGAGATGGAAACTACGCTCCGTCAGGTCGGTTGGCATGCGCAGATGGTGGTTGGAAAGGTCCACTTCATGAAGCTTCTTCGAGACAGGGCTCAACAACGGGGGGACGAGTTTAACCTGCGACCGTTCATGGATGAGTTCTTTGCCGCCGGCGTGATCCCCACGTCGCTTATCAGATGGGAGATGACTGGTTACGATGACGAGATCAAGAGATTGTGGTAGCAAGATGTCTACGTACCACACGCTAGCTGTACTCGCGCTGTTGCACTTCTTCTTGGCCTTGGTCCATGCGAACGCTCAGGAACTCATTTCGATGATCGTTTTCGAGTCGGACCGTGATGGCAATTCGGAAATCTACGTGATGCGGGCGGACGGATCGGCCCAGAAACGGCTGACCGATAGTGCCGCCGGGGATCACCATCCCTCGTGGTCGCCCGACGGTGAGAGGATCGCGTTCGAATCGGACCGAGACGGAAACACGGAAATCTACGTAATGAACACGGATGGCTTCGGCCAGCGTCGCTTAACAGAAAACTCCTCCGACGATAACTTCCCGACTTGGTCCCCCGATGGCTCTCAAATTGCTTTCAGCTCGGATCGAGACGGGAGAGTCGAGGCCTACGTCATGGGTTCTGACGGGTCGGGTCAGCGCAGAGTGACCCGCAGTGAAATCAACGCAAAAGCGCCGACATGGTTCCCTGACGGGGCTGGGCTTATCGTCGAAAGGGATATGGATCCTACTTTCGCCAGTGGCGTTGTCAACGTTTTCGCCATCGATTTGGATGGTATGAACCGGGTGCAGTTGACTGACAGTTCCGAGGCGGAAGGTTTTCCGGCCTGGTCGCCCGATGGTTCGTTGATTGTCTTCGAATGGAATCGCATGAGCATTGCAGTGATGCATGCCGATGGCTCGGGCCAACGGATCCTCTCCACACCACTCGCCTCCATCACCACAAACTCACCCTACCAAGATCGCCATCCACGTTGGTCGTTCGACGGCTCGATGGTCGTCTTCGAGACCAACAGGAACAGGAATTGGGACATATGCGTCATGCGTAGCGATGGGTCCGGTCAGGTAGTGCTGACGAATAGCCCGGGTGATGACAGATTTCCCTCGTGGTCTCCCAACCTGCGGTAGTTCTGCGCTAACGTCCATTCAAGAATAAGGGGCTACATATGACAGTGTTGATACGGAGCCTTAATTCTGTCCTGCGACCGGTACGCAAAGCTGTGTACGTTGCCGTTGTCTCCATGTTTGCCCTGCAAGTTGTCGTGGTTTTCGCTCAGGTCATCTGGCGTTTTGTCTTTAATGATCCTTTTTCTTGGTCGGAGGAGCTGGCGAGGTATTTACAGGTGTGGATTGTTTTACTGGCCGCATCGGTTTGTATTTATGAAGGTAGTCACCTAGCGGTCGACTATCTGGTCCATTACCTGCCGACGCGTCATAGAAGAATCCTGTCCCTCGCGGTCACGATACTGATGATGATTTTCTTTGGCGTCCTCATCGTCGCGGGGATCAAGATGATGGTGACCGCACAATCCCAGACGTCACCCGCCCTTCACATATCCATTAGCGCCGTCTATCTTGTCTTTCCCGTTGCAGGAACCCTAATGCTGCTAGAGAGCTTGAAGGTCTTTCTCGAGCTGTTGTCCGCCAACAAATCGGAGCCGGAGACTCGTTAGGACATGACCCTGGTGATCCTCTTCTTAAGTATGGTGGTGCTCTTCTTGGTCGGGATGCCCATAGCATTTGCTATCGGTATCAGCAGCCTCCTTGCACTCCTAGTTGACGGGAACATTCCACTCACTCTTTTGACGCAGAGAATGTTCTTTGGCCTGGATTCTTGGTTGATGATGTCCATCCCTTTATTCATCTTGTCGGGGGAATTGATGAGCGCGGGAGGCATGTCCAAACGTTTGGTGGACTTCATTACCGAGCTCTTGGGTTTCATCCGGGGCAGCCTTGCCATGATCAGCGTGGGATCGTCCATCCTATTTGCTTCCATTTCTGGGTCGGCGGCGGCCGGTACGGCGGCAGTCGGATCCGTCATGCTGCCGGTGATGAAGGAAAAGGGCTACAACATGAGATTCGCAACCGCGCTCCTCGCGGCCGCGGGCTCAATCGGTCCGGTCATCCCACCCAGCATCATGCTGATCGTCATCGGCTATATGACGGACACATCCGTCATTCAGTTGTTCCTGGCGGGAGTGGTACCGGGTCTCCTCATCGGGGTGGGCTTGATGGTGGTGGCCTACATTCATGCGCTGAGGGGTGGTGCAGCCTATGAGCCATCGACGCACGAGTTTAGTCCAAAGCGAACCCTTAAGAAGGGAATAGAAGCTCTTCCCGGCCTTGGCCTACCCTTCATCATTGTCTTTGGAATACTGGGCGGAGTCTTTACAGTGACCGAAGCCGCCGTGGTGGCGGTGGTTTACGGTTTCATCGTGGCGAGATACGTGTATCGAGAGCTGGACGTGGCGGACGTGCCCGGCATCCTATTCAAGTCCGCGAAGTTCGCCGCGGCCATTATTCTCATAAACGCCACCGCCTTCATTTTTTCCTGGGTGATAACAGCTCATCAGTTGCCTCTGACGATAACCGGATTTGTCACCGACGCGGTGGACTCGCGGGTCGAGTTCCTTCTCTACTTGGGCATCATTGTCCTGATCATCGGCATGTTCATGGAGACCTTTTCCGCGACCATCATCTTCGCGCCGCTCCTCCTGCCGATTGCGACGGAGTTCGGGATCGATCGCGTACATTTCGGCATGATCCTCATGGTGGGGTGGGCGATTGGCTATGTGACACCTCCTTTTGGCGTCAACCTGTTCGTATCGTGTAGCATGACAGGCGTTAGTATCCGGGAAGCAACACCGCAAGTAGTGCCGATGGCGGTATCTATGCTGTTTGTCTTTTTGCTGGTCATGTTTTTCCCTCAGATCTTTGCGTGGCTGCCTAATATGGCGCGGTAACGCCGAATAATGTCGCAGAGTGGATCCAGATCGGCTTTGGCCATCGCGGTCTTTTGTCTAGGCGTTCTTTCCTGCGGTGGCGACGGTGTGTACATCATCAAAACGGGTGTTTCGACGGTGGCTACCGAGCCGCCGAGCATCGCCTTGAAACGCTTCGCAGAGCTGGTAGGAGAGCGCTCGAACGGAAGAATCAAGGTCCAGGTCTATGAAGGGGGAGTCCTCGGCATGGATCGGGACCTTATTGAAGGGGTCTTGCTGGGAACGGTGCAAATGCATATGGCTGCTAACTCTCCGCTAGCCACATTTGTGCCGGAGTTGATGATCTTCGAGATGCCCTTCTTGTTCGAAAGCAACAAGCACTTTCACGCGGTGATGGATTCTCCGTTGGCGTGGGACTATGCCGCCGCGTTGGAGGAACGCGGCTTTCATCTGTTGGGTTTCATGTCGCATGGCGTGCGTCATATTCTGACCACCGAGCAACCAATCAATTCAATCGAGGATCTGAAGGGGCTCAAGATTCGCACGATGGAAAACCCAGCGCACCTGGACGTATTCAGCGCCTTCGGCGCCAGTCCCTTGCCCATGTCTTATAGCGAACTGTACACGTCCCTGGAGACTGGTGTGATCGATGGCGCCGAAGCCGCCAACTCCAACTACTGGGGAAATAGAATTTATGAAGTAAGTCCAAATTGGGCTCAAATAGGGTGGTTGCATTTGGTGGCACCCCTCGTACTGAGCAAGGCTTTTTATGACGATCTTCCCCCGGACCTGCAAAAGGTATTGGATGATACCGGCAGGGAAATAGCCGCATACGAGAGAGAGCTCTACGCGGAGCGAGACAAGGAGCTCTTGAGCCAACTGGAAGAAGCAGGCGTCAATATTACGTATCCTGACAGAGAATCGTTTATTGCAGCCGCGGAGCCTGTGTACGACAAATGGGCGGACAAGGTGGGTGGAAGAGACAAGATCCAGGCGATTATGGATTTCCCGTACTAGTGGACGTCACGGTGAAATAGAAGCCGGGGCTTCATCGCCGCTATCCACCAGCCCCTCACCCGTCCGCCTTCGGCGGGCGACCTCTCCCCCAGGGGGGAGAGGTAAGAGTGGTCAGGGAGGTGTGGGGACCCCGAAAACCGTAAACTCGAGAACGCCGCGTCGAACATCTTTCGGCCAGGCGGTAAGGGTCAGTCGCACGTAGCGACATTGAACCGGCTCGAATTCATCGAATTCGACAGAGTTGTCCTTGTCGTTGTCGGTCTTATCCACAACGGTGGTGAAGTTTTCGCCATCCGACGAGACCTCGATCTTGTACCGCCGTTTTCTCGATTGACCGCGATCGTTGTTCGGGCTGTACTCGTCTTCCACTTCACCTTCCGGTAGCGTGAAAAGGATCCGGGCGGAGTCGGCGATGTAGTGTTGCGACCAACCCGCGGCGAGGTCGAGCGTAAGCCACGGATCGGCGTCGTCTTCGGCCGGGGCCCACCACGTTCGGGCGTTGTTGTCGAGGGCGTAGGGAGCGTTCCGGCCCGGAGCCTGGCTGCTGGCGACGTAGTTCTTGTCTTCAGACAATGGAATCGATCCGCTCGCATTGTCTTCCCATGGTTTTGCTTTGATTCCCGGCGCCCACTGCGGCGTTTCGGATGGGCCGCGAATGAATATGTTCCCGTCCGCGTCGAAGCCAACCGGATCCATGCCGATGCGTCGCTCGAACATACGGTTCCAGTTTCGGTAGAGCAGCGTGTAAATTGCCCATAGGCCTCCGTTGGGACCCTCGACGACGCTGTGGTGGCCGGAACCGTTAATGAGGCCACCGTCGTGGACGAGGATGGGGCTCCCTTCGTAGTAGGTGAACGGACCCAAAGGATTCGTGCTGGTGTACACGCCCACGCCGTAGGTTTTCCAGTCGGTTCCCGGAGCGGCATACTGAAGGTGATACGTTCCCTTGCGTTTGGTCATCCAGGGCCCCTCGATCCAGCTGTCGGAACTCATTTCGTTCCGGCTGCCGTAGCGTTCCCAGATGTGCGACGTCTCGAAGCGGAAGAAGTGTTTGTAGGGGCCCGCAAACTTCCTCAGGTCCGTTCGGTCGAGCTCGACACCGTAGACGCCGTCGGTGTAGCCGCCGGCGTAATACAAGTAGACTCGATCATCGTCGTCGACGAAGATCGCGGGGTCAAAGACGCCGCCATCCTCGCAGCCTTCGCAGAGATCTCGCTCTAGCCTGCGGCCCTTTTCGTCTACAAAATCGCCAAGGAATTCGAAGGGGCCCAAAGGACTCCGGCTTCGGAAGAGCCCGACATCGTTGCCGGTAAGGTAGACATAACCCTTATAGGTGAAAGCCGTCGGAGCTCCGATCCCGCGGCCTTCCGCGATGGATACCTTTTGATGCTCCCAATGCACCAGGTCGTCGGATGACCAGACGGCCGCCCCAAAGCGGCCACCCGGCGATACGCCACCGGTTAGGTAGAGGTAGTACTTGCCTTCAAACTTGATGACCGTGGGGTCGGCGAGCCGTCCGGCGTTCTCCATGACGAGAGGGTTGACGTAACGGGCATCGGCTGACCTTTCCTGGAACCCTCGAGTCACGGGCGCTGAAATTAACACAGCGGCTCCAAGCGCTACCGCAAAAATCAGCCTCTCTACTTTGCGCTGCATCAAGGTTTCCTTCTCGGCAACATTTCATCCCGCATGGCCGATTGGTAAACGAAGGCGGCGATGATCGCGGCATTGTGCTTGAGCGTGTCTTCGGACACGTAGTCCACGACATCCATATTGGTATGGATTTGCGTCGTGAAATAGTGCTCCAGATCCTGAATCCATGAGTATGCGGGGATGTTGAGGGCGTCGAAGCCCACGTTGTCGGTGCAGCAGCTGAGCTCGATGGACACTGTTTCGGCGCCCACAGCGTGAAACGGCTCAAAATAGCTTTCCATGGTTGGGCGAATGGACTCATTGCCTTGGGTGAAGATCCCCCGGATCCGGTGGCCGTTGTTGTCGTGATTGAAATAAATCGAGATCAGCGACAATTCTCCCTTGTCTTCGCCGGTAAGAATGTCGCCGACGTATTTCTCGATATACCCGAGCGAACCCCGAAACCCCTGCTCTTCGCCACCCCAAAGCACGAGACGTATGGTTCGTCGGGGTTGAATGTCGAGGGTCTTCAGGACGCGAACGGCTTCCATATTGGTGGCCGAACCCGCGCCATTATCCGCGGCACCCGTCCCACTGTGATACGAATCTAAATGGCCACCGACGAGAACCAACTGCTCCTTCAAGTTGGGGTCGGTGCCCGGAATATCAGCCAAGAGATTGGTGTGGTATTCGGGGTTTTCGTTGAACTTGACACTCAAATGAAGCTTCAGAGTGATGTCCGTATTTCTCTCGAGCATGCGGATCATTCTGCCGTGCTGCTCCTTGCTGATCACAAAATGGGGCACCGGCTTCATCTGCCCCTTTATGCTGAAACGCTGCTGCCGGGCATCCAGTACCCCGGGCGCCTTCCTGCTTCCCCGGATGACCGCGGCCACACCTTCATCCAGTAGGAACTGGTTGATCGGATCGGTCTCGGACTCATCCCGATTGATTCTGCCGCGTATCATTTCCATCGACGGCGGCACGTTGTCGGCACTCAGGCCGCGCGCATTCGTCGGGTTGATGCGGCTCTCCGAAAGGGCCAATTCTTCGTCGGTGAAGAGTCCTTCGCGATTGCCGGACTCCGATCGAAATTCCGGCGACAGAAGTATCTTCCCCCGCAGCTGGCCACTCAGTTCATGCAAGGCGGCCAACGAACTGTGATCGACGACGACCGGGGAGCCGACAACTTCACCGTCGGTGCCGCTGGTCCAGGCGTCGGGGAGCGCGGTGATGTTCATATAGCGGGGCGCTATCATCTCGACGGAGTACGACTCTACTTCCCAGCCGCGGAGATCGTCGCGGTACGAATCGAAGCGCACGTTTTCGAGACCCCAGCTTTCCAGGCGCTTCTTCGCCCACTGAGCCGCCTCGTAAAAGCCGGGACTGCCTGATAGGCGCGGGCCATACACATCCGTCAAGTAACTCAGCGTGTCCATCACTTGGGAGTGCTGATACGCTTCCTCCTTGATTCGCTCGGTCACCCTGGGGTCGGAACGCTCCTGGGAAAAGCCCTCGAGAGCAAGGAGGCACGAAACGAGGAACACCCCCGATCTGACCGTCACTATTCGAGGGCTTTCTTTCGAGGCATCATTTCGTCGCGCATGGCGGCGTGATAGACGAAGGTGGTGATGATCGCTGCATTGTGCTTTAGCGTGTCCTCCGCAATAAAGTCGAGCACATCCATATTGGTGTGGATCTGGGTCTTGAAGTAGTGTTCGGGATCTTGGATCCATTCGAAAGCGGGTATGTTCAGTGCATCGAATCCCAGGTGGTCGGTACCGCCGGCGTTTTCCACGACTACCCATTTCGCTCCGACATAGTGGAAGGGCTCGAGATAGCGCTCGAAGATCGGCCGAATGGGCTCGTTGCCCTGGGTGAGGATGCCGCGGATCTTGTGGCCGTTGTTGTCGTGATTAAAATAGACCGAGATGCGAGCAAGCTCGCCTCTGTCTTCTCCGGTGAAGATGTTGCCCACATACTTGTCGAGGTAGGCTAGCGAGCCCAAGTGGCCCTGCTCCTCGCCGCCCCAGAGCACCAGGCGTATCGTGCGCCTGGGCTTGACCCCGAGTGTCTTCATGATCCGCAGGACTTCCATCGTAACCGCGGAACCCGCACCATTGTCAGCGGCCCCTGTGCTCCCATGATTCGAATCGAAATGCCCGCCGACCAGCACCAGTTGTTCTCTTAGCGCGCTGTCGGTCCCAGGTATTTCAGCGATGATGTTGGTGTAGTTCGCGGCGTCGGTGTTGTAGGAGGTTTTCAGGTGGAGCTTCAATTCCACCTTGGCGCCCCTCTCCATCATGCGAATCATTCGCCCCTGCTGTTCCCGGCTAATCACGAAATGGGGCACCGGCTTGATGCGGCCGACTTTGTTGAAGGAGCGGAAGTGAGGGGTGTTCAGCGTGCCGGGTTCTCTGCTGCTCCCGACGATGACGGCCGCGACGCCTTCATTCAAAAGGAATTCTTGAAGCCGGTCGCCTTGCGATTGTCCTTGGCGCAGACGCCTCCTTAGGTGTTCCACGTAGGGGCTGAGCCCCGAATTGTCCAATCCATCAATGTTGTTGGGATTGATATGGCTTCTCGCATTGGCCAGCTTTTCGTCCGTATGCTGACCTTCGGGATAGTCGGACTCGGAACGGATCTCTGGCGACATCAAGATCTTTCCGCGCAACTGGTCTGACAAGGCCTGAAGTGCTTCTCGAGACTCGACATCAACCAGCAGCGGCTCACCGACAACTTCGCCGTCGGTGCTGTCCGACCAGCCGAAGGGCATGGCTGTGATGTTCATGTAGCGGGGCGAGATCATCTCGACAGAGTAGGATTCGACATCCCAGCCTCGCATGTCCTCGCCGAAGGTCTCGATCCTCGCGTTGTCGACCCCCCAGCCGATCAGGCGTTGCTTGGCCCACTCCGCCGCTTCTTGATAGGCCCGGCTGCCACCGAGTCTAGGGCCGTAAACGTCGGTCAAGTAACTCAGGGTGTCGTAAACCTGAGAGTGCTGGTAAGCCTCCTCTTTGATGCGGGCAACCACTTCGACATCGACACTCTCTTGGGCAAAGCTTTCTAGAACAGCGATCGACAACATAATAAAGAGCAGTCCAAATCTAGCGATCATTTTGACTGCGTTACCCTCGCGAATCGCTTGAAATACATTTTCCCGAGCCCCCACTATCCTACCTCCCTTGATAAGTTTGTTAGCACAGCCAATAACCCTATTTAGCCAAACCAGCTATGTCAAGAGATCCCCTCGAGAAAAACTCGTTCCACCAAGACGTCACTCTCGGAAGTCGCCGACCGGCTTGACGCCGCCGCTGTTCATCTTCTCAGGCGCCTTCGCTGGGAGGACGCGGTTGCGAGTATTGGGCCGGCACGCCTTTCGGCGTTATCCGCGGTCGTGTTCGCGGGTCTGCCACATTGGGAGAGTTAGCTAAGGCGGAGCAAGTCCAACCTCCTACCATGAGTCGAGTGGTGAGTGGACGGGGCATGAACGTTGAATCAAGCGGGCCTCGGACAAGCAGGATGGCCGCGTCGTATAGATCCAAGTGAACTTCAAGCGAGCCGAGGGCTCGAAACACGCCCTCCGAGCAGGTCCTGGACCTTGCAGATGGCGAGGTGCACTTGAGTCCTGCGGAGAGCTGCCGCTCTTCCTAGTGACTGTAACAATGAAATCGATACTGGACTTCATCGCATCTGTCCACAACCACCCTCACCTCGGCCCTCTCCCTGAGGGAGAGGGAGTAACGGAGGCAAGCCATCTTTCGAAAAGCCCCCGCACCCGCCCGCCTTCGGCGGACGACCTCTCCCCCGCGGTCGGGGGAGAGGCAAGAGAGGCTGTACCAACGGAGTTGGTACAGCTTACTAGGCGGCCGCACCGGCAGTTGGAGATTGGCAAGGCATACTTCCATCGTGTTGCGCAATTCGTCCGAAACTGCGCAATGTCCCCGCTCTGTGCGGGCGAGCTTAACCGCTGCTTGTGTCGTCCGAGTTGTCGTCGTCAGAGTCCCCGCTCTGGCTGTCCTCGCTCTCGCTGTCGTCATCGCTTTGGTCATCAGAGCTGTCGTCATCGTTGATGGTTCCTTCAACGACAACCCCGTCGCTGCCTACGCGGGTTTCTTCGACCAGCGTTACCGTATCGTCTTCTAGCATTAACACGATCGAGACATTCGCCGTTGCGGCGTGCGATTTCAGCCCCTCGTCGCCCTTTGCCGGTTTCGAAGAGGAGCAACAGCAAGGAGCCACGCTTAGCCTGTCGTCGATGCCACGCCTTGCAGCCCCTCGATCATCTCCTCGATCAGCTTTTCGGCCTCGTCAACGCTCAGAGGTGTCGCTCCTGCCCCGTTGTGTCCTCCGCCTCCATACTTCGCCATTAGCTCGCCGACGGGTACCGGGCAGGTCCGATTGAAGATGCTGTGGCCGACCGTCGCCACCACAAACTTGCGCCCGGGACCCCACGCGATTCGAAGAGACACATTGGCTTCCGGGAAGAGCGTGTATATCAGGAACCGGTTTCCAGCAGGGATTTTGTCCGTCTTTCGCAGATCGGTCACGATGACGTTTCCGATTTGCCGAGAAGCGCGAGCCATCACATCGAGAAAGGCCTCTCGGTCGTTTGAAATTCGCTCGATGCGCTCCTTAACCTCTTGCTGTTCTAGCAGCTCATCGATCGAGAGCCGTTTCAACTGGTCCACTAGGTTCAAGAAGTATTGTTTGAAATCTCCCAGACCACTTCGCGGATCCAATGTGTAAGCGAGCAAGATGTAGCCCTGAGGAGCGGTCACGTCCTCAACGCTCAAGTTCGCGCCGTCGAAGCGGGGGATGTCCCGCCGGATGTTGAATTTGGGGTAGCGGCGGCTCCTTGGCCGGCCTAAGAATAGGTCTGCCAAACAACCGTCTCCAGAGGGGGACAAGGAGCCACCAATGCCTAGGAAATCAAAGAAGCCAGTAAGAAAGCAAACGCACTCGCCTACGGGCAAGGTAGTTGGCCAAGTCGGTCAGATACTGCTACCGATGATAGCTGGGATCGCGGCCACGAAGGCGGAACTGACGGAATGGGTGTACGAGCAAGGACTGACAGCTCTGCACCTACTGCTCAGAGAGGACGCCGAGGAGATCGCGGGGCTCAAGGGCAAGCACGAGAAGGAGCGAACTCATAACCACTGGGTGAGCACGAACGGAGAGCTGAGCTTCGGTGGTCGTCGCATCCAAGTGTCGCGACCTCGAGTTCGCTCGAAGTCGGGCGAGGAGGCGTCGCTTCCACACTTCGAAGCCTTCCGCGAAGAAGACCCGCTTCCAGAGCGAGCGTTGAATCAGATCTTGGTGGGGGTATCGACCCGAAATTACGAATCGAGTCTGGACAAACCCGCGGCCAAGTTGAAGTCTCGTGGCACGAGTAAGAGTGCCGCCAGCCGTCACCTCGTGAGCCAGACGACTAAGAAGCTCGAGGAATACCTGTCTCGGCGGCTAGAGGAGTTCGAGCTTGCGGCACTGATGCTGGATGGCCTTGAGGTGGCCGGACAGACCGTCGTCGTAACTCTAGGTATCACAATAGATGGAACGAAGGTGCCCCTGGGTATATGGCTGGGCTCGACGGAGAACTCTCGGGTGTGCACCGCGATGTTGCAGGACCTTCTCGAGCGGGGCTTGCGCGTCGATGAGTCGATTCTCTGCGTAGTGGACGGAGGCAAAGGCATCCGCAAGGCACTCGTCGACGTTTTGGGGGACCTCGCGGTCATCCAAAGGTGCCAGATCCATAAACTCCGGAATCTTCGCTCGTACCTTCCCAAGTCTCGTCACGCCTACGTGCTCCAGACGATGAAGGAAGCCTACAAGTGCAAGAGTGCCGACAAGGCGCGCAAGCGACTTCAGGCATTGGTGTCGTGGCTCGAGCGAAACGGCTACGACGAAGCTGCCGGAAGCCTTCGTGAAGGGATGGAAGAGACACTCACGGTCGTGAAGCTCGCGCTGCCCGCCTTACTTCGCCAGTCTCTTGCCACGACGAACGCCATTGAGAATCTCAACGGAACCATTCGCAGAGTATCGAGAAACCTCAAGCGTTGGAAGAGTCCTTCCATGGTTCGCCGATGGACCGCTCTTGGCGTCGTCACCGCGCAGAAAAAGTTCCGGCGTATCAAAGGCTATCGCCATATGGGCGCTCTCGTTCACGCGCTTAGAAGCAAACAGAAATCTCTTGACAGCGATGAGTTTGCTGCCTAAGAGTATTCACAGGTGCCGCCGCTACCCGACCAAATTCAACAGCGGCCGGGACATCCCCTCGAAGCGGTCCGTCTCTTTTACTAGCGGGTCAAACCGTTCCAGGTCGGGATTCTTCTCGCGGTAATACTCGTAGACGAGTCGAGCTGCGCTTGCTTCCAGCCCGTATTTCCCCTCGAACTTCGTTGGCGGCTCGCTATAGGTGCGGGTGGTTGCGTGGTGATCGAACCATTTGGCGCACTTAGCGTGATACGGCAGGTTGGCCACAATGTCACCTTCCTGCACCGCGAAGCGGTTGTCCGTGATGTCCTGAGGATGGATGAGCTCAATCGAGTCTATCGACTCCGACTCGGTGGTGATCACGGCACAGGTTAGACCGTCGAAATTGCCGCGCGTGACGAGGCGCATGGCTTCCCCCCTTTTTATTTTCCGGCGTGTGGAAATAGATTACCACGTGATCAGGGACCCTGACAAATGTTTTGTACTTCTCGTGGGTGGATTTCTTCGTTATGACGTTTTGCGCCAACATTGGGTCGGACGCGGCACGGTGTTGTAAAAAGAACTCAACCCCGCTTCGGTGACGGATGTTCCAGGCGGGAGGCCAGCTTGACATTTTTCGGGGAAAAAGGTATTTCTACCTTCCCCCCCAAGTACCAGCGACAGGGTACCGACCCCCATGTCGCTCTGTCCAATATGCCAATGTACTTTTGCCAGTCTCATCGCTGGCTGTTCGTGGGACCAGGATGGTCCCTTCGGGGGAATCATGAACCGCGAATCCTTTATCCAGCAGATCAATCAGTGCATCTATAACGCTACCGGGCGGTATTATTCCGGGGTCGATCTGACCAGAATGACCGACCAAGGCTTGATCCAGTTCGCCGAGATGGTCCGCGACCTGTTGACGGTGCGCGGAGAAGTGCGCGCAAACGAGATCGTGCCTAGGACTAATTTGCCGCCCAGCCCGACTCATTGATCGAAACACCTCGCCCCCACCTCGACTCACGCCTGCAATAAGGATGGGTCGGATTTCCGCAGTGTGGGGATTTCCCATTGAGTGACCGATCCGTTTGTAGGTCGGTGAAGCCCGTAAGTGCGAGAATCGAAAGAACATCAATGCTTCGGGGGGGCGCCTCAGTTGAGGCACGATTCTTGCGTGATGTGCACTCATACCGACACTGAGAAAGACCATGAGTGCTGCTTCTGTCCGTGCGTCGTTCGAGATCATCGAAGACGCGCTTTCCGACCGGCATCGGATCCTGGCCTTCACCGGAGGCAAGGGCATGAGCAGTCTCTACGAGGCCGAAGACGCCATTCTAGGTCGAAAGGTCGCCATCAAGTGCGTCTTCTTCGACGCGTCGGCGGGATCCAAGGCCTTGGAAATACAGAAGACGCGATTCCATCGAGACGCCGAGGTCACATCGCACCTCAGCCATCCGGCCATTGTGCCGATCTTCGATGTCGTCACCAAGCCAGCGAGCGCCTTCGTAGTCATGGCCCATATCGAAGGGGACACCTTGCATACAGTGCTGGAGGCCAAAAAACGCCTCGGGCTCTCCGAGTGCATCGACGTGTTCTCCCACGTCGCCAACGGCCTCGACTACATTCATGACAACGGCGTCATCCACCGCAATGTGAAGCCTGTCAACATCATCGTCAAGCGCCCGGCGGGGGCGGCGCTGGTCGACTTCAGCCTGGCGCAGGCCCCGACCGCGAGTCGGTTCACCCTTCCTCACCGGGTTTCCGGCACCCCGAGTTTCATGTCGCCGGAGCAGGCCCGGGGGGAGGCGGTGGACGGCCGCTCGGATCTCTTTTCCTTCGGCTGCATCCTTTTTCTTTGTCTGGCCGGGGTCAGGCCGTTCCAAGCTAAGAGTCCGAACGACACGATGAGGCTCGTCATGGGCCCGGATCCGCTGCCGCGCGTCGATTGGAAGCAACTCGGCGCGCCAGCGGCACTCGATGGCGTCTTTCAAAAAGCGCTAGCAAAAAATGTCGGTGAGCGATTCGGCTCCGGTGCCGAGCTCATCGAAGCCCTCGGCGCCGTGGCTGCCGAGAGCGAGAGCGCGTCCGCTACGGTCGTCTTGCCTCCCGCCGCGGCGGAAATCCGCGAACCCCTGGACCCTGGGGAGCTGAAGATGATTGGAGAGGAGGAACGAGCCCTCGAGCTGTCGCCAACCATCTCGGATGTGCTTCAAGGCGTATTGCTCTCCTCGTAAGAAGGTTTCGTTTTGTCCCGTATCGACGGCACATCGACACCGCGGGACATCTTGGCAATGAGCCCACTGGATGAAGAGGACACCGCGCGGGCTCTGCTCGGCATGCTGGAAAAGGGGCTGGTCCGTCTTCGTGAGGCCGGCGCGAAACCCACACCCGCCTAGACCGCAAGAGACGAAGAGACGAAGAGAAGGCGAGTGGTAGGGCGAACGAACCGGTGAAAATGGAGGACCCCGCGGACCAAGCGCTGCGCCAAGAGGTCGAGACGCTCATCGCTGCGGCAAAGGACCATCCGGCGAAGGTCCTGGGAGTCGACGAGAACGCCGACCTCACCCAAATCAAGAAAGCCTATCGTGAGCGCGTGCTGCGTTATCATCCGGACCGGCATTCGGCGGTTACCGATCCCGATCTTCGCGACAAGCTTTCTCACCTTCTGGTGCTCGCCGCCGAGGCGTTCGCGGTCTTTTCCGAGCGGAAGGAAGGAGCCGAGGCCCGCCGTGGGGCGCAGCCGATACGCGTTGCGAGCGCGCACCCCGTGTCACCGCCCGCCTCCAAAACAGCGGTGGTCGATGAAGAGGATGCTTTCGACAAAGAAAAGTACGCTCGCGAACTCTTTCGCCAAGCCGAAACAGCTTACCAGCTTCAAGATCACTGGCAGACGATCCAGCTTAGCCGTCGGGCCATCGAGCTCTGCGATAAGGAGGCCGGATTCCACCATCTTCTCGGGCTTGCACTCCTTCAGAACAAGAAGTGGCGCAAGGACGCCGCGGAATCGCTCAAGACCGCTGCCGAGCTGGAACGGAAGAACCCCCTTGACCTCGGTACGCTCGCCGCTCTCTATCAAGCCGAAGGTCTCCAATTGAGGGCGGACAAAGTCCTCGCCGAGGTCATGAAGATCGATCCGAGCTATGAGCTTCCGGAGCTTCCGGCCTGAGCACGAGCCAACGCTCCCGCTTTCACCTTATCGGCTTCTCTGTGGATGCCTCCACCTTGGTAGGGGTTGCGGGCGAAACCGAATCCTTCGATACAATCGTGGGCAATCTCCCACAACGGTCGTTCCTCGGCGCTCCGCCATCCCCGTAACTGCTTGCAATCATAGAAATACCTCAAACACAGGCGAGCCTTCATTCGGGTACAGGTTTTGCTTCGAGTTCCCAGCGAGCGCTGGGAACCCACACCATCTGATCGGCGCGCACCCAAGTGACTACTCTGCCCGACCTCGATGGATGCAAACGAGGCCAAGGTTGTCTAAGAAAACGGTAAGCACCTCCGTCACAAGGCGCAGGAGCCCGTCTCGGGGACGTTTTGTCCGCCCATTCGCAGGCGGTCGTCGCCTTGTCCTTGGTTTCGTTCTGATTGCTTTTCTGTGCTCCGTGATGCCGACCGCGGCGGCGAACTGTATTGTCACCACCGACATCGGTGGTGCTACCGATCAGGCTACCGCGGTCGCCATCCAGCCCGACGGCAAGATTGTCGTGGCTGGCTTCAGCGCCCTAGCCTCGGACGATTTCGCCGTCGTGCGCTACAACCCCGATTTCAGCTTGGACCTTTCCTGCGGGACGAACGGCATCGTGACCACCGACTTTTTCGGTGGTCAAGATCGTGCCAAGGCGATCGCCATTCAGTTAGATGGCAAGATCGTGGTCGCCGGCCACGCCATTAATGCCGACCTGGACCTGGACCTCGCCCTCGCGCGCTACAACCCGGACGGCAGCCTGGACGGCTCTTTCAGCGGCGGCAAGGTCACCACCGCCCTTCCTGGTGCTATCTCGAGGGGGTCGTGGTTCAAGCCGACGGGAAAATCGTTGTTGCCGGCTTTACCCGGCGAGCCACCACAGATTACGTCGTGGCTCGCTACGACACGAGCGGCGTTCTCGATACCGCTAGCTTCAACTTGCCCCTCGGCTACTTCATCTCAACCAACGGTGCCACCGATGACGCCGCCACCGGGGTAGCGATCCAGTCGGACGGCAAGATCGTCATCTCCGGCTGGGGCAACAATGGTATCGACGACGACTTCCTTGCTGCCCGCTTCGACGCCACCGGCTCTCTGGACGGCAGCTTCGGGGGGGCACCGTGTCCATCCCCATCGGGACCGGCGTGGACAGGGCAAATGGACTGGTCATCCAACCCGACGGCAACATCGTCCTCTCGGGTGAGGTCGCCGACGGCGTCGGGTGGAACATGTTCGGCACGGCACGACTCGATACGAACGGTGCCCTGGACGGGACCTTCAATTCTGCCGGGGCGTTCGGCGGCCCCCAACGCGCCGGGCATGGTGACGACCGATTTCACCCCAGTCCACGACAACGTCCGCAGTGTCATCCTGCAAGCGGCGGACAACAAGATCGTCGTGGGCGGCTGGGCCAACTGGGACGGGGTGGCTGCGGCGGTCGACTTCGCCCTGGCTCGATACAATCCCGACGGAAGTCTGGATCTCACTTTCGATGGTGACGGCTTAGTCACGACCCCGGTGGGTGGCGGCAACGACTGGATCGATGCGATCGCCCTCCAGTCGGACGGCAAAATCATCATCGCCGCCGGCTACAGCGACAACGGGGCCGATGACGACTTCGCAGTTGCCCGCTACAACACGGATGGCAGCCTCGACGCCACCTGCGCCGTTTGTTATGCTCCTCTCTACACCACCGAGAGCGCCGGGACGACCACGATCACGGCTTCCGGAAAGTTTGAGCTCCGCTTCAACCAGACGACCGGCGGAGGCATCGACGAGTTCTTTGATCTGGTCGAGGATCCGGGGAAGACGGTGGATTTCGCGGGCGGGCTGAACTTCTATCTGACTCTCTTCGACGAGTGGTTCTTCGACGGAACCACTCAGTTCAACACCAGCAGTAATAACGTTGGCGCCAAGCTGGATCTCCTGGAGGCGACCCCGACGCGGGTGAAAGTGCGGCAAGAGGCTTCCTATCAAGACCTAGTCAGCGCCGCGACACTTGCCGGGGTCAAGGGAACGGGTGACTACAGTATTTACCCGTCGGGAAGATATGCCCTTCGATGGAACCGGAAGACGACCGGCGTGGTAGCGTTTGCGGATAACGAGCTGGAGCTCGCGGTGCATTGGGTCAACAGCAGTAACCCCAAAACCTGGATCGCCTGGAGTGAATCGGGGCCACCGCCCGGACAACCAGGAGGCGATGATTTCGTGATGAGGCAGATCGATGAAGCAAGCGCTCGGACCGATTTCCTCAAGATCATGTATCAAGACTGGATCAGCGGAACCGATTACGTGAATACCGCCGACGCAGTGTGGCGGTGGGATAGCGCGCCCGGAGATCAATACAAGTTGGTGGTATGGAGGGACAACGTTCCCGAGTCCTCATTGCCGGCCGGTGCCGACGAGACCTGGAATTTCTTGACCTATTTCAAACCAACGAGCTTCGTGGATAACCTCGACGCCCAGGTGACCAGCCGGCGCGACGACTACCGGGGGCCCGACGTCTTGTCCTTCGTGGATGGGGGGCCGTGGATCGATGCCAACGAGAACACCGGCGCCGGGGACGATTACAACGAGTCGGAGGGTGCTTATGTGCTCACCTTCGATCCGCTCTTAGGACTTGGCTTCGACATCGATGGCGGAACCACGACGCGATATTTGCCTTTTTTCAAGATCCGGCGCTGGCGATCGCTTCAAGATCCGATCACGGTGACTTTGGACGGCGCGGCGTTGACCAATGACGTGGATTACAAGGCGGATGTCAAGCCAATCTCGAGGGGGCACTGGGACGCTACCGGTGCGGGCTCTTTTACCGAGCTCGCCCACGGCGGACTCAATGGCCACGTCGATGAGTACCTGGCGACGGGACTCAACAACTTCGCCTTGAACTTTGCGAGCATCAATACCGAGCATCTCTACTTGGGCTCGGATTCGAAGTTTCGTGGCGTGAACATCGCGCTCGGGAACCAAGGGAGCGGGCACGGCGGATTTGCAGTGGGAGTACTGGGACGGAACGACTTGGGCGGACCTGGAGCTCGTGGGCGGGTTCACCGACGAGACCGGCTCGTTGACGAACGACGGGACCGTTTACTGGATCTCGGATCCAGCCAACTGGGCGACCACTTCGGTGAATGCTGGGCCGAGTCTTTTTTATGTGCGCGCCTATCTTGTATCGGGATCCTATTCCACGATTCCAGTGGAGGCGTTGATCAAAACCGACATCCTTCTGTTCCAATATTGCGGCGACATCACCTTGAATGCGCAGAGATTTGTTTTCGCAGTGCCCACCACGACAGCGGTCGAGCTCTTGTCCTTCACAGCCACTGGTGGCGATCGCGAGGCGCTGTTGGAGTGGGAGACGGGCTCGGAAGTCGATAACGTCGGTTTCTATCTCTACCGAGCAGTTTCCGAAGAAGGACCCTACGAACTGGTGAACCCGAGCGTAATTCCCGGCTTGGGCTCTTCCCCACTGGGCGCTCGTTATCGCTACGTGGACTCCGGGCTCGTCAACGGTCGAGCCTACTTCTACGAGCTCGAAGACTTGGAGTCCACCGGCGTCAGGGAGCGTCACGGTGCCATCTCTGCCACTCCTTTGGCAGGAGCTAGCTTCGACTCACCTACTGAAGAAGGTGGCGAAGAAGGTGATGGCTCCTCCTCTTCGGACGAGCACACCATCACTTACGGGAATCCGGACGAAACGACCTTGCGGGTAGTGAAACGCTCCCGCCGTCAAGTCGTACTCGAGCTCATCACCGGTGGCTTCTATGCCGAGCCCCAAGACGACGGCTCGGTACGATTATCCATACCCGGCTTCCTCGAAGACTGGGAGCCCGGGTCTCCCGCCATTCCCGTCAAACGCACCTGGCTCCAAGCCGTGGTCGGCAAACAGGTCAAGATCGCCTCCGTCAAGGCAAAAAGCGTCGAATCCTTTTCCTTACGACCCACATCCGCCGAGATGCTCGAGCCGGTCATGCTTCCCGATGGCACCGTCAGCCTCGCCGGGAAGGCACAATCTCCAGGGAAAGCCTTCCGCGGGCAGGGTCTCTATCCCGAAAATCCGGTCCAGGTCGTCACCGTCGCCTTCCAAGGGGACGTCAAGAAGGCCTTCTTGGAGCTTTCCCCACTGCGGTGGGACCGCTCCACCGGGCAGCTTCTCCTCGCACGACGCCTCATCGTCAAGGTCAAGTTCAGAGGTAAAGTCCCCGGTGAGAAGTTTCTCGGTGGCTCCCGGGGTCGCAAACGTCGAAAGAAAAACGCCGGCTCCTCAAGCGTCGTCGCCAACCTCGTCACTCACGATAGCGGACTCTACGGTGTTTCCTACCGCTCGCTCTTCGGCAACCGGCGTCGGGGCGTCAAGACCAGGAAGCTCAACCTCTCCTACCAAGGCGAGCCCGTCGCCTTTTATGTCCACCCAAATAAGAAGCAGTTCAAGCCCGGCTCCCGTTTGTACTTCCTGAGCGGTGGAGAGGGGCTCAACCCCTACGGAAGGGAAGCCGTCTATGTCGTCTCCGTCTCAGGCGGTGGCCAGAAGATGGAAACCGGCTCCGCTTTTCCTTCAAGTTCCCTGGCGGGCTCTGACGTGGGGCATTACTGGAAGACATTGACCCTCGAAGAGAACCATCTCTTCCAGGGAAGGCTCACCACCGCACCCGATGTGTGGCTTTGGGATTTTCTACTCGCTCCCGTCACCAAGGCCTATCCCTTCGAGGTACAAAACCTCGCTTCGACCTCCGAGAGCAGCTCTCTCAGGCTGTGGATTCAGGGAACCACCGACTTACCCACCGACCCCGACCACCATGTCCGCATTTACCTCAACGGCTTGTTGCTCGAAGACTTCATCCTCGAGGGCGAGCTTCCATGGATGAGCGAACTCTCACTGCTTCCTGGTGCTCTTCTACAAGGCGAGAACATCCTCGAGATTGAAAACGTCGGAGACACGGGGGCCGCTTACTCCCGCATCATGCTCAACCGGTTCGAGGTCACGTACCCGAGCCAGTTGGTCGCCGATTCCGGTCAGCTCCGCGGGAGCTTTGGTGAGATTGGTATCGCCGAGGTCACAGGACTCGCTGGCAATGCCTATGTCCTCGACACCACCGAATCACCAACCAAGTGGCTCCGTGGTGCTGAGCTCGTTGAGGGTGGACTTCGCTTCCAGGCCGAAGCACAACATCATTACCTTGTTGCCGACTCCACGGCGGTGATGAGCCCAGAGATACGACGACCCTTTCCTTATCGGCTCAAGAGCTTGCTCTATGGCGCCAACTACGTCGTCATTGGCCCCGAGAGGCTTCTCGAAGCCTCCTGGCCTTTGCTCGAGCTACGGATTAGCCAAGGTCTGACCGTTCTTGCCGTACCCATCGAGCAAATCTATTCCGAGTTCGGTCATGGCGAGACCAGGCCCGAGGCCATCCGCGACTTCCTCGAGTATGCCTACCATCACTGGAGGACTCGGCCTCGCTATGTCTTGCTCCTCGGCGACGGTACCTTCGACTTCAAGGACTACTTCGGATGGGGAGTCCAAAACCAGGTACCTCCCTTCCCCTTCAAGTCCACCTATCTCTGGACCGCGTCTGACCCCGCCTATGCCGCGGTCAACGGGGACGACTTGTTACCCGACCTCGCGATTGGAAGGCTCCCGGCGGCCAATCTCCAAGAAGCTCAGGCCATGGTCGCCAAGATCGTCGCCTATGAAACGGAAGGTATGGGACTCGGGGGACGGGCAGTGCTCATTGCCGACCGACCCGATCCAAGAGCCGGAGACTTCCAGGCCAATGCCGAAGAGTTAGCCGCCACACTCCTCTTCGGCAACGAAGTCCACAAGATCTATCTCGACGAGCTGGGCACCATCGCCACTCACGAATCCGTCCTACAAGCTCTCGACGAAGGCGCTTCGCTCATGAGCTACATCGGCCACGGAGCTATGAATTTATGGTCCGAGAACATCCTGCGTGCCGATCACGTGGGCTCTCTGGACTACCCCGCGCACTACCCCTTGCTTCTCACCATGAACTGCCTCAACGGATACTTCCAGTTCCCGACGTTCGATTCTTTATCCGAAACGCTCTTGAAGGCCGACGGCAAGGGCATCATCGCGGCCTTCTCTCCCAGCGGAGAGAGTCTCGATGGACCCGCGCATTCTTATCACAAGTTCCTTCTTACCGAGCTTCTCCACGGCGGGCACGACACCCTCGGTGACGCTGTCCTCGCCGCACAGGCCCAGTTTGCGGAAGAGGGTGGATACCTGGAGCTCTTGAGCATCTATCACCTCTTCGGGGACCCGGCTTCGAGGCTATGGGCGAGACCCGACACAAACCCTTAGGTTGGCCATTAGGGTGTTGTCATTTCCCCTCTTTCCAACGTGCAACGGGAAGCCGAGCGCGGCGGATACGAGGAATCTTCTTGCGTGTTTCGAATCGATAGCGAATACGCCTCGGTCGCGTTCGCCCGATCTATGTGAGGAGATACGTGATATTTCTAGAGCATGGTCGGGGATGCGGAGACACGGCCGGCGTCAGGCCGCCTCACGTCGGGCCGAGCCACGTGAATTGGAGACCAGCTCCTCTCAAGACAAGTAACGGGCTCACGGCAAACCGATTCTTCCCGAGGTCGACGGTGACGGTACGACCCACCAGGGTTCCGACCGCCGCACCGAAGACAACGTCGCTCAGATAGTGTCTGGCTTCGCTCAAACGCGAGCTCGCGATGTAACCGGCAACCGCGTAAGCGGGGATGCCAACTTTCCAACCGTAGTGTCGCTGGAGCACCGTTGCCGTCGCAAAGGAACCGGAGGCATGCCTGAAGGGAAGGACTTTTGGTTCGAGCCGTCAGGTCTTCTCCCGCCGTACCGCGACCTTTAGGGCCTGGGTGAGCGTCTGAGTCACAATCTGGGCCCGAACGAGATCACGCCCCAACTCTTGGACGCCCGGGTTCGAGAAGAGTTTGCCGAATCCGTAGGTTGCGAAAGCGCCTCCCACCTGGACCGCTGCACTGCCGAGCACCTCTCCTGCCTCGAAGGCCTTATCCAAAGATCCTCCCTCGAACATCTCCGAATTGAATCGACTGCTCACAATCTCATCATCGAAATAGCTTGCGGCCCCCGCAGCGCCCAGCCCTGGTAATAAAAAAGGGGCCGTTCGCCGGTGCGGTCCCTGGCGAGCAAGAGCTTGTCCCGAACGGGATCCCACAGCGCCAGGGCGAAGCGTCGCTCCGAGAGCACGCCTTTGGAGCCATCGGACTCCGAACAAATCGATGATACCGACCCAGAGTCTGTCGTGGATGCCGTACTTGGACCGACCGGTCTGTCGAGGTCGATGGCGAACCTTGACCGAAGAGACCGAACCTCCCCGCATTCGCACCAATACAGGTAGGAATCGGTGCATGTGGTCGAAATGAGGCAAGTCGAGAAACACGTCTCGGCGAAAAAGCTTAATACCGCAACCTACGTCGGGCGTGACACCCCCGATGAGCCATCGGTAGGCAATGTTCGCCAACTTCGAGGACATCCGCTTGACCCAGGGGTCTCTTCGATTCTTCCGCCATCCGACCACCAACGAGGGGGTGGGGCAAGCTCGCTCCACCGAAAGGAGGAGGGCGGGAATGTCGCCGGGATCGTTCTGCCCGTCCCCATCAAGCGTCACGACCCACTCCCCTCGTGCTGTGCGCACGCCGGAGACGATGGCTGCGCTTTGTCCCTGGGATCGTTCGTGCCTGACGACCCGGACACGAGAAAAACGCCTCTTCAACGACTGCAGAGTGTCCGATGTTCCGTCAACACTCCCGTCGTCGACGCAGACCATCTCGAACTCGCAGCCTTCCAAGACTCGGTGTACGGCCACCACGAGTGGCTCGATATTGCCGCGCTCGTCTCGGATCGGAACGACGACGGAAATCACGGGCAGGAGTGATGCCAACATTCTGAAGGAATTCTGAAGACGGGGTGGGGTGTTCAGGGAAGCTATAGGTTGGCAGTAAGGCATGCGATCCGAAGCGTTTAGCCGGAGGTGCGGGTGGTGCTCGCCCCACCGACCTGCGTTATGGATATCAACAATAGTGGAGGGGCTGTCACTTGGAAAAACCAGGTCATTTCAGCCCGGGGTGTTCGTCGGGTAGCGCTAGCCTTTCCAAGAGTCCGGCCGCCCTCAGCAGGTGACGGCGATCCTCGGCTGGGAGTCGCGCGAGCTCTGTCGCGAGCTTCGAGATTCTCCGCGCGCGACCTTCTTGAAGCAGCCGGCGTCCTTTTACCGTCGCCGTGACTTTCAGCACCCGCTCGTCGTTCGGGTCGGGCTTGCGCGTCACCAGACCTTGTTGTTCGAGATCTTTGACTAGCCTGGAAATCGTCGGCGGCCGGACTTGCTCCGCGGAGGCGAGCCCGCCCATGGTTACCGGCCCTGCGAAGACGACGACCGATAGCGCCGAGAGCCGCGGGCCGGAGAGGCCCGACGCTTCGTCTTCGCGCCGGAGCTTGCGCAACAGGTGGATGGCGGCCGAGTGAAGCTGGTCGGCGAGCGCGAAATCCTCGGCGGATTGTCCTTGACGGCGTCGTCGGCTCACGATATATACTTAGCTAAGCTAACTATTAGTTATGCTAAGAAAGTAAGTATAATTCAGGAGGGGCGGGATGCTTTCGGAAATCGGTCAGATTGCCGTCAACGTACACGACCTCGATCGCGCGGTTTCGTTCTATCGCGACGTGTTAGAGATGCAGTTCTTGTTCGAGGCGCCCGGGATGGGGTTTTTCAAGTGCGGGGAGGTGAGGCTCATGCTTGCTCTTCCCGAGACGAACGAGCTCGATCATCCGGCTTCTATCATCTATTACAAGGTTGCTGACATGGAGAAGGCCCACCACACCCTCAGTTCCCGCGGCGTCGCTTTCGAGCGTGCGCCCGCGGTCATCCACCGGACGGAAACCCAGCAGATCTTGGCCGCTTTGAGTCCGGTGGGGAAAACAGATCGAAGGGAACCGCCTCGATGACGGTCGTCTGGCCAACCGCGGGTACCTCAAACGGGACGAATTGTCCGTCCTGGTAGCGCACCCATCGCATGGACTCATCCTCCAGCACGTCGTCGAACGTGAAGTTCACTTTCTTGGGTCGCCCGTCCTGGGTCAAAGTGGCCACCTGGATCCGAACGCCCGAAAGCTGGACTTGGTAGTCTTCCGGGACCGCGCGCGCGCTGTCGCGGTAGACGATGTCGAAGGGCGAGGCGAGCCACCCGGCCTCCGCCTCGATGGACAGACTGTGTTGGGAGAGGCGGGTTACGGTCAGGGTTGTCGCTCCAGGCGCCATCAGTAGGATGTTCTCGGGAGTTGGCTTCGAATCGAACAAGCGGATGATCAACGTGTACTGCGCGTAGAAGGCATTGGGAGTATTGACGATGAGCAGTCTCTGGTTCTCGAGCGCGGGATCGTCTGGGAGACTTCGAGGCGCATCCGCGTAAAAGGGCTCTTGGTCGGCGACCGCCGTGTTCATCACTATCTGGAACGGCGCCGCCATGAAAACGTGCACGAAGACCATCACCCAGACGAAGAGGTGGCGACTGAAGCCGGGGGTTATCGAACGGTCGAAAAGCCGGATCAGCAACATCGCGAGCAGCGCCATGGCTCCTATCCCGACGAAGAATAGAAGCCGGTCATGGGGGAATCCAGCCGTTATGGGAACGACCGCGAGCAGCATTCCGAAGGCGAAAAAGCGCGCCGTCGGATCTTGTTTCAGGATGGGCCGTAGAAGCATGAAGACAAGCGTCAGGAAAACGACTCCAAACGTGGCCACGGCCAGCGTTTGTGCCGGCGTCCAGGCGAAGGCAAAGCTCGCAGGAGGCAGGAACCACTGGCCTAACAGTAAAAGGGGAGCCCGGACCAGGAACTGCGGGAACCATTCGGCCGGTTGGCCGATGGGATCCAAATAGAAGCCGCTACCGAAAGTTCCGTATCCGCCTATCTTGTAGAAGACAAGCCAGACGATTCCGACGACCGCGTGCGGGGCGATGCTCGCGAAGCGGGAGGGGCCGGTTTGTCGCTCCAGAAAGAGCGCGTAACCGAGTAAGTAGGGTCGTCATCCCGATGCCACTCTCGCCCGCCAAGAGCGCCGCCAACAAGGCGAGGGGGCTCAGGATGGCACCAGCAGTCCATCCGTCCCGCCGATGACGATCGTGCCACCCAAGGCTGAGCACCCCGAAAAACGCTGCCACGATTGCGTTGCGGTTGGCGAGAAAGGCGGCGGGCATCCCGTGTGCGTCGTCGAGCGCATAGAGGAGCGCCGCGAGTCCGGCAACGATGGGAGCCGCAATCAGGCGGCGATATAGCAGGGCGGTTGCGGCGATGAGGCTCGCCAACCAAGCCAGGCTGTGTAGGTGCATCCCGGCACCGCTGTCCGGCCAAAGGCGGTAGTCGATGACGTGCGTGAACGAAGAGAGAGGCCGCCAGAAGCGAATCTTCAATTGGTCTTCGGACCACCAGGGCAAGACGCCCAGGTCCTTGTATGCCAAGACTTCCTCGGGATCACCGGACAGAAAGTCGAACATGCGATGGGTCATTTCAGACGAATCGCTCAGGGGGCCGACGTCGAGAAACTGGGCGCGGTGCACGAGGTCGTCCAAGTACCAACCGGTTGGAATTCGAGGGAAGGTTCAGAAGCATGGCGACGCCAACCGCGACGAGTACGATTCGGGGGGATGCGATTAGCGCCGCGAAGCGATCTCGGATCGTTTGGCCCATCGAGGTCATCTTTGCCATTCGCTGGGCGAGCCGCAAGGAAAGATTACGCGCGAGGCTACCGAGCTCATCGGAGTCGCCCACCCCTCACCCGGCCGCCTTTGGCGGCCGACCTCTCCCCAGGGGGGAGAGGTACAAGCTCAAGTCCCCTCACCCGGCCGCCTTTGGCGGCCGACCTCTCCCCAGGGGGGAGAGGTACAAGCTCAAGTCCCCTCACCCGGCCGCCTTTGGCGGCCGACCTCTCCCCAGGGGGGGAGAGGTACAAGCTCAAGTCTCTTCCTGTTTTTTCAACAGGTCCTTTCGCTCCAGGTGGATCTTGTCGAAGCTGTCAGAGGCGATGACGTAGTACCACGGGGCGAAGCGCTTCGAGAGAGCTGCCGCTTTCTCTTTGCTTTTTTCAACGCCCTCTCCCCATGCCTTGTGCTCGTCGGCGAGCCTCTTGTTCTCCTTGTCGGCGTCGGTCAGGTCGCCCTCTTCCTTGTCTTCGAAGTCCTCGTTCGCGGGCTTCGGGGGCTCGGGAAGAACTGAGGGGTCGAAGTCCGCCGTGATGAAGAGATAGCGGTTCTCACCCGGCCCGCTCGACTCGTCGGACGGGCTGTCCGCTCCGGCGCTGATGGCTTCGCCGGTTCCGAAGAGGACCTCTCCGAACCTGAGCGTGTAGAGAATGCCTCCGCTCGTGCGTAGCTGAAGCTCACCCTCGTTCGACAGAAGCTGACCGCTCCGGGTCAGATAGTAGCCTCGGTCCTGAAGAGACAGTACGTCCGACCGCGAGATCGTTAGGCCGGAAAGTCGTTCGTCGATACCCTCCGGTTTGGGCCGCACTCCGACGATCTCGAGACTATCGACCTCTTGCAAGAGTGAGTTCCACTTAGTCGTGTCCAGCTCCTGGCCTCCCGGCGTACCAGCCATGCTCCAGTCGCTTCCGTCTTTCGCGAGGTTGACCGTGTCACGCATGTCCACCATGAGAGTGCGCTCGTTGATGGAGTAGTCTTTGAGCACGACCTGGTCGATCTTGCTCCGTTCGACCTGTAACAGGTCCTTCTCGATCCAGTCCTCGAACTTGGTCGAGATCTCGGTGTCGAGCTTCGCGGCGAAGACACGCTTCTGATTGGGGACACGGACGAAGCGAAAGCCGTCGCGCCCCTCGAGCGGGTTGCCAATGATGAGGTCGGCGAGAACGACTTCGTTGTCTCCCTTGATGGTGATGCGCTTGCCACGGCTCTGGAGGCTCGTGGTGGTCTCGTCGAGAGGGTCGACGACACCCAATGCTTCATGATCTGCCACGTTGTCGGAGCGGTAGTCGTCCTTCACGATGCTGATGACGCCGGCGGCCGTCTCCGCCAGGCGGTCCTTACCATCGGCGGGGTAGTTGTGATGGGACGGGATCGTCCAGAGACCGTTCTGGTTAGTAACTTTGAAGGGCCGCGCCGCAGCCGTCTGGTCGTCGAACTCGATGACCTCCAGCGTGCGCGCAACGTTGGGGTCTTGGAATTCGGGGAAGAAAGGCTCACCTTGGTCGAGGAAGGCATTGGGAGTGATGTTTTTCGGGGCCGTAAGAACGGCCACCAGCGCGAGAAGCACCGCGGCCCCTGCGAGGGTCTTCGTCAACTTCAACTCGCTCTTGGTCTCCATTATGCTCCCTCCCGCAGCCGTCGAGCCGCTGCCGCGCCTTCTCGCGCGCTTTCCTGCCTTCGTATGAAAATGTAGACCCCGAGTAAGAAAACGGGAATGGGCGGGATGAGCACGGCGGAGGTCCGGATTCCGCTCTGAATGCGGCGAATCTGAGATTCCATTCTCTCCTCGCTGGCTCGAACCTCGACTTCCTTTTCGGCTTCGATGTTGGCCTTGAGCACTTCGAACCGGCGGTTCTCTACCTCCTGGAGGTTGCGGGCCATGATCTGTTTCGTTTTCGCGTCGAGGTCGTCCCGGTTCTGCACTTCCGCCACGCGTTCGTCGAGACGCTTCTGGGCATCGGCGAGCGCTTCCTCGGCTCGGCGCTCCGCTTCGCCTTCCTCCTGGGTGCGCTGCTCGATGAACGCCCGCGTTTGGTCTTCCACACGCGCGAGTGTCCGGTGCCGGACGCGCCGGTTCCTCAGCGCGACGAACGACTCGTCGCCGACGAGCGTGTCCATGGCGTTCAGGAACATCGTCACGTTGTCGAAGTTCAAGTTAGCGGGGCCCACACGGCGGATCTCGAAGAATTGCTGGGAGATGAAGTCGAGATCGGTGATCGCGATGACGTGAAGTGGTGGCGAGCCCTCGGAGCTCTCCTCATCCTTCTCTGGTTCTTCTTCGCCGGCGGCGCTTTCTTCTGCACCTTCGGCGTCAGTTCGAACCTCCGCGGCGAGCGTATGGACCATCGGATCGGGACGGTGTGGCAAGTCGCGATTCAATGTCGCCCCGAGAAAATTTCGCTGCACCATCTGGAAGTAGGGGAAATTTCCCGAGAGTGTTCCGGATTGAAGGAGCGGGCGATAGGTCAGTCCCTCTTTGGAGGCTGACTCTATTTGGCCGGGGTAGAGGAGGACGAGCTGCTGGAGCTCCGACGTTGCGGTGTGGCTCGGGTTGAACACATCTTCGTTCTCGTTGCCTCGGCCGAGGAACACGACCTCGAAGGGTAAGTGTGCGAGATCGGGATGGGGATTATAGCCATCCCACGTGATCACCGTAGGGTCCCAGTGGAAGCCCAGCTCGCTCATGAACGTTCGAATGTCGCCCTTCGGTTGCGGCGGCGGCTGTCCCTGACGCATGAAGGGATTCGTGTTAGCGCCCGGTTGCTCCGACGGTGCCAAACCCAGGTTCACGATTGGCAGAGGATCGACGAGAAGAAGAGTCGGCGTACCCTGCTTGATGAAGGCGAGGACATTGTTCATCTCTTCTTGCGTAAGAGAAGAGGGAAGAGCAACGAGTAGCCCGTCGACTTCTACCGTGATCGCGCTCGAGGGCGCGATTTGCGCAACGTCGTACTGCTTCTTCAGCTCTTCGACCACGGACCAAGCCGGTGTCGACTGCATGGTGTTGAAGTCGAGTCCGCCGAAGAGACGGAGCTGGGTCGTAATGACACCGATTTTCTTGCGTTCGGTGTTCGCGACGACTCGGATACTGCGGACGATCTCGTATTCGGCGGGCAACCCGCGATCGAAGAACGGGATGACTTGCTCCTTGCCGCCGCAGGTGAACGCCAGCCCGAGGAAGACTTCGGTAAAGCCCGCTCGCGCACTCTGGAGGCTCGGGATCTCGCGGGGCTGGATGCCGAACTTCTCCCGCGCCTCTCGTGCCTCTTCGCTGAAAGGCTCTGTATCGTAGATGGCTATCTGCACTCGGCCTCCACTCCCAGAGGACATTTCCTTGAGGAGTCCGAGAACGTTGGCCCGGGTCTGGACGTATTGTTCGGGCACCTCGGGGCTGATGTAGGCCTGAACGAAGACCGGCCGGTCGTCGTCAATCTGCCCCAAGAGGTTCTTCGTCTCGCGGCTCAGCGAGTGGAGCCTCTCCGCCGTGGTGTCGGCGCGCAGGCCGAGACGACCAATAATGGCGATCGCACTGACGAGGATAATGACTATGGAGACGGTGCGGACCATATGGTGCGTCGCCATGCCCACTCCCTCCGCCTCGCGCGGCCAGTGCCTCCGACTCACGAGGAGCACATTGAGGTACAAGAAGAGCCCCGCGATCGAAAGAAAGTACAGAAGACCGGTGAAGCTCACGACCCCCCGGCCGAACTCCTCGAAGTGTGCAGAAATGCCCAAAGGCTCGACGAGTCGCGCGAGCCCGGTGCTCAGGCTTTCCGCAGCCGGCTCGATGAAGACGCCCATACCGCAAAAGACGGCGCCCAGGATGAACGCGATCGTTACGTTGGACGAGAGCTGGGAAGCAAGCATTCCGACGGCGATGAGCGCCGCCCCGACTAGCCAGAAGCCCAAGTAGTTCGCCGCCATCAGCCCCAGATCGGGACTGCCGAGAAACAGCAGGACCAGAACGTGACTCAACGAGAGGACGAGCGACGCCGTGTATATGGACAGGGTCGCGAAGTACTTGCCGAGAACGATCTCGAGGTCGGTGGCGGGGAGCGTGAACAAGAGCTCGTCGGTGCCTTGTTTCTTCTCCTCCGCCCAGACCGACATCGTCAGCGCCGGGACGAAGAACACCAGGAGGTACGGGAAGATTGCGTAGAGCTGGTCCAAGTTCGCGAGGTTGTTCAGAAAGAAACGATCCTGCCAGAAGGCAGCCGCTGCGCTCAGAAAGATGAAGAGTGTGATGAACACGTAGCCCGTGGGGTTGCTGAAATACATCCGCAGATCGCGTCTCGCGATGGCACGCACGATGTTGAAGTTGACGTTCTTCAGCATCACGACGCCTCGCCGGCGGCGGCAGTCTCGGTATCCGGCGCGATGGTTGAGGTCAATCGGTAGAATCGCTTCTCGAGAGACCCTTCTTCTTGCAGTTCCCGAGGAGTACCTTCGAACACCAGTCGTCCGTTGTGAACGAAGAGCACGTAGTCCGCGATCGCGTCTACCTCTTGCAGGATATGCGTCGAGATGAGGATCGTCTTGTTACTCCCGAGGTTGCGGATGTTCTCGCGGAACTCCCGGATCTGATTCGGATCCAGTCCCGCGGTAGGCTCATCCATGATCAGGACCTCCGGATCGTGAAGCAGCGCCTGCGCAAGCCCCACTCTCTGCTTGAGCCCCCGTGAGAGTTTGCCGATGGGCTTCTCCATCACCTGATGGAGTGCGCACAGGCTGCGAACGAAGTCGAGACGCTCCTTCAGGAGTTGCGGGCCCATCTCACGAGCTTCGCCGAAGAATAAGAGGAGCTCCTTCGGCGTCATGTCGGGGTAGAGGGGGCCGTTCTCGGGAAGATAGCCGAGCTTCTTGGCCGCCTCGATGCGCTCTTTGTGCACGTCGAGCCCGGCGATTCGTGCGGCACCAGCACTCGGTGCGAGATAGCCGGTTAGCATCTTCATCGTCGTGGTTTTACCGGCACCATTTGGTCCCAGGAAAGCGACGATCTGTCCTTCCGGAATAGAAAAGCTGATGTTCTCTGTGGCGACGAAGGGGCCGTAGTACTTGGTCAGGCCTTGCGCTTCGATCATCGGTTTCGTGGAAGCGGGTTCCATGGAGCTTATACCTCCTTAAAGGGTTCTTTTGGGCCTGGGCGGCTGAGCTCGTTCCGAGCGCCTTCAAGCCCTGGCGGGAACGCCCGATTCTACTCAAACGCCTTGCCCGAAACAAGTCTAGTTCGTGCCTTAAAGGATATGAACAAGGGGGTTAACTGGTTGAGGATCCGAGTGGCCCGTGAAAAAGGTAGGAAACCCTCTTTGAGAAGGCGAGATTGCGCCCAATCGGAAAGACCTGACCCAAACAAGGTTAGCGTCGAGTGGGGAGAAACCCAAGTGCGGCTAACAAGGGGCTTACCAGGTGGGTGGCACCTGGTGACTATTCGACGGACTGGAAGATGCCTTCGCGCACCCAATCCCGGAACCAGCGAAAGAGCTGTTCCTCGCCCACCGCCCCTCGTCCTCGCCTTTTCCGAGTTGCAGCCACCGCATCGCCCAGGGCGGTCCCCGCGGCGAGGGCTTGGAGCAGGTCGTGGGCTGGCCGGGATAGCTCGAGGCGCCAACAAGCGTAGTTGCGGCGGAAGATGGCGACCCTCGTGTCCTTCTTCCGAGGCGTTCGGATGATCGTGGTCGTCTTCCTTCACCGACGTTAGGTATGCGTTGACCGGATACTGAAACGAGAGCAGGCGAAAGGCCTCGATGGGCCGTAGCCGAGCGTCCGCCCAAGCTTCTGTCGGCACCTGGGCGATTTGTTCCTCGGTGAGCACCGGCGATTCGGGTGCATCGAAGACCTGGCTGACGGCGAGCTCTAGTCGTGCTAGATCATGGAGAAACGCTCGTCGCGCGATCCCCGGGGCGGTACGGATGTACTCCGGCAAGTGATCTCCCAGACGATTGAGGGTATAGCTCCGCGAGGGGAAGGCCTCGACGTAGCCGGCGACGAGATCGTTGAAAGCCTCGCCACCCAAGAAATGAGCGAGTGCGGGGTAGTCCGTGTCCAGGGCTTCCGCGAGACGAAGGAGATACATTTCGCGATAGACGCCCACGCGCTCGAGCGATGTCAGTGTCGATGAAGGAAGAATGACCCTGGTGACCTCGTCGGTGGGGATCCCTTCCGACGCCGCGGCGGCGAGCGCGTCCTCCTCGCTACCTGGGTGCACGATGAACGTCTGCATCCATCGCTGGAACTGTTCCAGTCGGATCTCAGTTCCCATGAGTGTTCGCCGCCAATGGTTTGGTCACCGGCTCGCGATAGGCGCGGGCCTTCAGGACTTTCGTCGTGCACAACCCCGAACTCCGGAATGTCGGCGTCCCATTCGAGAAGCGTCGCGACACCACCGGTTCGCCGGCAACTCCGTCGGTAGAGCTCCCAGACTTCGTCGATCACATGGTCATTGTGCGTGTCAATGATGTGAGTCTCCTTGTTCGTTATGTCCCGCGAGGT
The DNA here is from genome assembly GCA_965219415.1 of Candidatus Marinacidobacterales bacterium. Lineage (GTDB taxonomy): Bacteria > Acidobacteriota > Vicinamibacteria > Marinacidobacterales > DATDRI01 > CBDCNP01. The sequence continues at coordinate 975,268 of CBDCNP010000002.1, read as the reverse complement.
GATACTGGACGATGCGGTCGGCGGGGATGGCATCGATGTAGACGCGCGGATCGAATCCATGGTTGAAAGAGCTGACGTAGACGTTGTTCACGTCGAGCAAAATCCCACAGTTCGCCTCTTCGAGGAGCCGCACCAGAAAGTCCCACTCCGTCATCGCGGAGGACTCAAACTCCAGGTAGGTCGACGCGTTCTCCAAAATCAGCGGTCGTTCCAAAAAGTCCGAGACTTCTTTGACCCGCGATACCGTGTAACGAAGCGCCTCTTCCGTATAGGGCATTGGCAGGAGATCGTGGACGTTCCGGCCCGCGACTCCCGTCCAACACAGGTGATCGGAGATCCAATGCGCCTTGGCGCGCGCCGCAAGCTCCCTCAGCTTGCGCAGGTAATCCCAGTCAAGAGGGTCGCGGCTGCCAATATTCATGGACACGCCGTGCATGGCTATGGGATAGCGCTCCGCCACCTGGTCCAGCACGTAGAGCGGCCTTCCTCCTGTGTCCATGAAATTCTCGGATAGGATCTCGAACCAATCGACGTCGGGATTATTGGCGAGGACGTGCCCGAAGTGGACGGTACGCAGACCGACCCCAAGCCCGAGATCGGGGAGGTTCCAACGATTGTCTGTCATCGGAAGGACGCTCGTGTAGCCACACCAGCAGCGAACGACGGAGGCCACGGGGGCGCCCGTGGCCTCCTATCAGAACACGGCGACTACTTTTTCTTCTGGTGCTCAGGATTCAGCGGAACTTCACAACCGCCTTGACCCTTGCAGTCGTTCTTGCCTTCTTTGCCACCGCAACCGCCCTGGCCAGGATGGGCTTGAGGATGGGACACGATTTGCTTCAACTGACGCGTTTTCGAATCGACGATCAGACGCACGGGGCGGGGCAAGTGCTTCCCTGGCACACTCACGACGCGCCACTCCTGAGCCTCGTCCTGGAGGGCCGGTATGAGGAGGTGTATCCCCGCCGTCACTTTCACTGCGGCCCGTTCGACTTGGTGCTGGAGCCAGGAGGCGAACGCCACCACGATCGCGTGGGTGACAAAGGCGCCCGCTCTCTGTTGGTTGCCCTATCAACGCCTCACGACCCGGAGATGGAACGATTCGTGAACTCTTTCTCCGAGCCGCGGATTGTCTCCGACCCGCGCGCGCGCCATCTCGTGCGGCGCACCGCCCGTGAGTGGCGAGTGCGAGACGAGCTGACGTCTCTTGCTCTCGAAGCGGCCTTGCTGGAGCTCATCGTGAGTCTGGCGCGCGCGACCCCGCGAGGAAAACCTCTGCCAGGGGGGCCACCGAGATGGTTGGCGCGAGTCGACGAGCTGATTCGCGACACGTTCCGGCGATCCATCATCCTGGACGAGCTGGCGAACGAGTGCGGTGTTCACCCCGCGCATCTCGCGCGGGCGTTTCGCAAGTGGAGAGGATGTTCCATCGGCGAATACGTTCGCGCGCTACGGGTGGAAGCGGCGGTCCGGACGCTCACCGAAACCGACGTGCCGCTCTCGGAGATTGCGCTCTCGACGGGGTTCTACGACCAGAGCCACATGGGACGCGCACTGCGACGAAGCCTTGGGGCAACACCTCTCGAGATCCGCAGGCGGCGTGGACGGTGTCAGTAACTCGAGTCGGTTCTAGTCGTCGGATGTCCTGAATCGGCGAACGAGGAGCCCGACGAGCCCTACTCCTAGCAAAAGGTGGGTGCTCGGCTCGGGCACCCCCGAAAAGGGGATGGTTCCTCCGCCGCCCACGATCCCACCGGGAAGCGGGGGATCTCCAATAAAGCGGAACTCATCATCCCAGGATGTCAGATACGGACCGGCGACCGGGCTCAGCGTCGACGTGATAACGAACCCATCGACCGAGTTCTCGTAGAACGCCGTACCAAACTCAGCGTTGTAGCTCGTGCCTGTAAAGCAAATCCCGTTCCAGGACCGGCTGTGTCGTCTTCTTGTTGACGAGCTTGGTTTTCTTGATCAGGGATGGCTATGGTCGCCGAAATTGTTGCATCAGCATTGGAAAGAATCGCGACGCCGCGTCGACCGATTCGTGTTCTTGTCTCTGAAACCGTTGTATCGAGGGGCGTTCGTGCGCGGAGCCTACATCGTAAAAACTTCTGACAGATCTCCTGTTCTGCCAACGCTGCCTTATTTGCCGTCAGGGCAAAGGGGTGGTTCCAGAAGCGCCCAAGCTAAGAGAATTCCGGTTACGAGCTGCGTTCAGGCCTTGGGGACGACCTTCCCGGCAAACGTTTGAGTGACGACCTTGCCGTCGCGAACGACGAACGTGTCGGTAGCGAGCTCGTAGACATTGTCCGCGGTCTCGGCGCTCCAGACGATGAAGGCGGTCTCGCCCTCGACGATCTGCTTCTTCATCTCGAACGAAGCTCCCGGCTTGGCGAACTCCGCGAAGAAAGCTTCGAAAAAAGCTCGCATCTCGCCGGGACCCCGCAAGAGTCCGTCGGGCGTAAAGAGAACTGACTTTTCGGTATAGTCTTCGAGAATGCCATCCAGGTCGCCTTCTCCGAACGATTTCAGATGGTGATCGAGGATCTGCTGGGCGGTTTTGGGCATGCTTTTACTCCTTTCGAGGGTGCTGCTTATCAGTGTTACGAGTCGAGGAGCTAACGTTCCGACGCTGATCCCGAGCCCAGGAGCTCGAGCGCGGCGTCACGAACGATAGGCCATGTCGAAGAAGCCGGATCAATGAGCTCGAAGTGACCGGATTCAGGCGCTTCGATGAGGCGCACGTCATCGCCGACGGCTTTCGCCGCCTCGAAGTAGCGGACACCGATGGGGGCCCAATCGTAGTCGTACTTGCCGTTGATGAGAATCTGAGGCAACCCGAGTGGCACGAGCTCCACAAGGGAAGCCTGGGCATAGTGGGCCGGAACCTCTTCTGGCGACCCTCCCACCAGTCCGTCGACCGCTCCTTCGCAGGGACGCTTCTCATGAAGGTAGGCAAGGTCGGGAACCGAGGCGAGCGCCAAGACTCCCTTCAGCGAGATCGGGTCGCCGAAACGGATCGGGCTATCGTCGGCCAAGCGGTGTCGAGCCGCGACCCACAAGGCGAGATGGCCGCCCGCCGAATGGCCGATCGAAATCGTACGCTCGAGGTCGAGCGGGTACCCCTTCGCGAGTACCCGCAGATGGTCGGCCCCGTGAGCGATATCCTCGAAGGTCCCTGGCCATCCGCCACCATCGTTTCCGACGCGGCGGTACTCGAGGTTCCAGACTGCCATACCGCTTTCAGCGAGGGCCTCGGCGAATCGCGCGTTGTGCGCGATGTCGTACATCGAGAGGAAGCAGCCGCCGTGGATCAGAATCGCAACCGGATGAGGTCCCGTTCCCTCGGGAAGCCTCAGATCGCCGAACTGGAATTCGCCGTCACCATAGGGGATCCGCACATCGGCGATGGGAGAATCCCAGTTCTTGATGTCGTCCACCGTCAAGATTCGAGGTTGAGCCGCAGCGGCGGCGTGCCAGCCCAAGACGATCCCGACGGCGGCCACAGCAGTTTTCATGGGCAAGGATTCTAGCCTGTGACTGCCAGCTCAATCAAGCCCCAGCGAGGAAGATTTCGTCAGAAATTCCGGCCAGGTACTATCAATGCTTCGGTGTTTCGCTTATGTTGTGAACCGGGCGCAACGCTGGGGGATCCGGTATGAAATGGAAGCTTGTGGAGTTGAGATGGCAAACGCGGGTGACCGTCGGCTTGATTCTGGTGCCGCTACTATCGTGTACGCCGTCGGTGGATCCTGCGCCGGACCTCATTCTGTTTAACGGCAAGATTCTCACCGTTGACCAAACGTTCGCGATCGCCGAGGCGGTTGCGATCGCCGGTGGACGGTTCGTCGCCGTCGGTGCATCCGAGGAGGTGCGCGCGCTGGCCGGGGCTCGGACCCGGCAAGTCGATCTCGCCGGGCTGACCGTCGTGCCAGGCCTGTGGGATTCGCACAATCACCAGTACAGCCGAGTGGCTCGCGAGCTCTCGAACGCCTCGCACGTGCGTCACGTGGATCTCTCGCAGGTTCAGTCGGTCAAGGGGATCCAGGCGGCTATCGCCGAGCGGGCGCGAGACACCGAGCCCGGTGTGTGGATCTACGGTTCCCGGGGATGGTGGGAATACCGTTTGGCTGAGCAACGCCTTCCGAATCGTCTCGATCTCGACGAAGCGGCTCCGCACAATCCGGTGGTGATCCCGGGGCCGTCTCACTACGTGATTGCCAACTCGATGGCGCTGACTCTCTCTGAGATAGGCCGGGATACACCGGACCCTTACGGTGGGATTATCGAACGAGACGAAAAGACCGGAGAACCGACCGGCGTGCTCTTCGATCGTGCCGGCGCCTTGGTCCAGGGCGAGCCGCCGCCTTCGCTTACGGCAGAAGAGGAGCTCGAAGGTCTTCGCCAAATCATCGACCGCCAACACTCCTATGGCATTACATCCATTCGCGAGGCAGGCGTGGGCCCGGTCGCGGTCGACGCTTACAAGGCCCTCCTCGACGCGGGACGACTAACGCAGCGCGTCGATCTTTGGTATCGGATCGACCCCTTGAGCAAGAAACCGGGAAGCGATGGCCGCGTGCCCGGCCTGCCGACCCTCGAACCTGCCGACCCCAGCGCGCTGAAATCGATGCGCGAAATAGAGGAAGAGGCGAACTCGCTATTGAGTCCGGGGACGACGTTCGGCGACGGTATGATCCGTATCGGCGGCATCAAAATGATTCTCGATGGCGCCGAGCGAAAGGCCTTCTTGAGAGAAGAATACCCGGGCCAGCCGGGCTATCACGGCGTCCTGTTTATTCCCGAGGAACAACTCACACGAGTTTCCATTCAGCTCAATCGCATGGGCTGGCCGGTCACAGCCCACGCGGTGGGGGACGCGGCGATCGACGTGCTACTGAACGCATACGAAGCAGCGAACGAAGACTCGAGCATCGTGGGTAAGCGATGGGGCATCGAGCATGCGTTTCTGGTCCGACCGGATCACTTCGATCGTGCGAGTGGCTTGCGGCTGACGGTCAACTCACAGTACCCGCACAACGCCCAGCTCGGTTCCATGATGATTCGCTCTTGGGGAGAGCGGATGGCGAACATGTGCTTACCGTTCAGGAGCTGGATGGAGCACGGCATCACCCTGGCCGGAGGCTCCGACGGCCCCATCTCCTACCATTCGGATCCAATGCTGATTCTGTGGGGGTCGGTGACGCGTGGGACGTTGTGGGGTGGGGTGTTGGGGCCAGAGCAAGGCTTGGATCGGAAACAAGCACTACGCACGCTGACGATCAATGCCGCCTATGCCTCGTTCTGGGAGGATGAGCTCGGCTCGATTGAATCCGGCAAGTACGCGGACCTCGTTGTCCTTTCGGATGACTACCTGGATGTGCCCGCAGATGCGATCAAGGACATCGAGGTCTTGGTGACTGTGGTCGGGGGCAAGCCTGTCCACGGCACGTTCGAGAAACTCTCAGACGATTAGGAGGGGGTGTGCAATGTTCAAGAGCAGCTGCGCTCGGGTGGCGATATTTTCCGGTTTCTTTTTGGCGCTGACTTTAACTTCATTCGTCACCGCCCAAGACGTCGAGGAGCATCGAGGGCCCGCCGGGGATGCCGAGCACCTGCGGTTTGCTCGCGTCAACGGCGTAAGGCTCGCCTACCGAATCGAAGGGGCTGGCATTCCCGTCATTTTTCTCCATGCCGAGCCGGGGTCGCACGAGCAGTGGGGCTCTCAGATGGAGGCCTTTAGCCGGGAATACCTCTTCATCAGCTATGACCGCCGCGGCAACGGGTCGTCCGAGGCACCGGTCTACGGTTTCTCGCCTCGTGCTCACGCCGAGGACCTCAATCAGCTTATGAATTTCTTCGGCCTTCGCGATGCACACTTCGTGGTGACGTCTCGGAGTGGAATGATTATCCTCATTTTCCTCAAGCACTATCCGGAAAGGGTGCGAAGCATCATTTTCGCAGATGCGATGACGCCGCTCGTCAAACTGCCACCGCTCTGGCAACACATCATCGACCGGCGATTGACGGAGCCGATTCCTTCTTTGGAAGAGGTCCTGAAGCGGCGCGAAGCAAGAAAGCACCTACCGGGATTGAAAGTGGCAAGGTCGATGCCGCATGTTCGAGAAGTCCTGGATCGAATGGTCGACCAGTACAGCCCTCGAATCTACCTCACGCCGCAGCGGTCCGACATCACGTCTACCTTAGACATCGGTCCCTGGAACCACCGTGACTTTCCCGAGATGACCAAAATGTACCAACCCATACTCTTGCTGGTTGGCGAGCTGACCGATGCCCTTTTTGCAGAAGGCTCCAAAGTAGCGCACAGGCTCTGGCCGAACTCTCGCTACCACGAAATTCCTGGAACGGACCATCTGCTGATGCTCGAGGCGCCCGAAGAATTCAACCGTCTTTCTCTGGAATTTCTGGCCGAGGTGGACGACCGCAGGAGACAAAGAGACGAGTGGGTTGGGCAGGTTCCCTAACTATGCCAAAGCCTCGACGCACCTATCATCAAGACGTTTTCTTCGGCTTGTAAGCGAATTGGCTTCGGTCGAGAACCTTCCCACCCTGAATGAGCATCTCGAACTTTCGGACGTTTTGGATGTCCGCCAGAGGGTCCGCGTCGAGGATCAGGATATCAGCGAACTTCCCCGGCTCCAAAGTTCCGAGCTCGTCCAAAACTCCGATCGCGTCGGCACCGTTGCGAGTCGCGGCCACCAGGGCCTCCATCGGGGTCAAGCCGCACTGCACCAGCAGTTCGAGCTCCCAGGGCGTGTTGTAGCCCTGGAGCGCGAAACCCACCGGGCCGCCCGCATCGGTGCCGGTTGCGATCTTGATACCGGCTCGATGCATCTTGGCGACGTTCTCCATGAAGATGGGTATTCTTGTTCTCGCCCATTCCTCGGCATCGATCTTGACGACCGCTGCAAATTTCTCTATCTCGACCTTTCTGAATTCAGGACTCTGCAAGTTGGCGACGAGGAATTGCGGGACGGTCGCGTTGAGAACGGGATCCTCGAACGAGCCGTCCATCCTGAGGAAGGCTTCCCAGAGACTGAGCGTCGGGACGACGAAGATATTCTTCTCGAGGAGATCGGCGACCAAGGGATCTCCCTCGGGTATGGGATCTTCCAATCCATGCACGATGGTCCGTGGGTCGACGGCCACCGCTCTGCGGTACTCCTCGATATTGATGGCATGGATGAACATGGGAACGTCGTTCTCATGAGCCACCTCGGCGATCGCCTGCAACATGTCCTCCGGCATCTCCACCGAGTGCCCGGAGCGCCCGAGCCCATCTTCTATAGTGATCTTGAATCCATCGGTCCCTTGCCGAATGAAGTCCAGGGCCTGTTCTCGGGCCGCTTCGGCGCTCGGCAGGCCGGGCCGATGCCTCGTGCCCCAGCCCCCGTCGGGAGTAAATGCGCCGCCGGTGGCGTAAATCCGTGGAGCCACGAGCTCGCCGTCCCGCTGCGCCTGCCGCATTCCAAAGATCCGTTCCGGCTTGGCAATGAGGTTGAGGATCGTCGTCACGCCGCTGTAAAGAAAGGCCGAGGGGTTGTGATCGACAATCTCTTGCTTTTCCTCGGGCGAGAGCTGAAAGACCATGGCGTTGTCTAGGTGGGCGTGCGCGTCGATGAGCCCGGGAATAAGATACTTTCCCGTCGCGTCGATGACAGTGGCACCCGGCGGAGCGTCCAGGTCTTGTCCGATCGCGTCGACCCGATCGTTGCGGATCAGCAAGTCGGTCGCCGCCTGAGGCGAGGCGCCGGTGCCGTCGATGAGCGTTCCATTCTGGATAAGAACAAAGTCGCCGGCAGGAGGAGGTGGCTCGGGGCTTGCGCATCCGAAGGTGAGGAGGGAGCCCACAAGTGTGAGCAACAATTCTTTTCTCATAATCATTCTCCTAGTGAATCGACTCATGACTCCGGCTCCTGGCGGTAGCGGAGCTCGTCCCTTTTGAAAACCTTGCCGTTCAGAATAACGCGGTCGACGGTTCGAAGATTACTAATGTTCTCCAGGGGGTCCTCGTTCAGCAGGATCATATCGGCCAGTTTGCCCGGCTCGATGGTGCCAAGCCGGTCGTCCTTTCCGATCATCATCGCTCCGTTCTTGGTACCCGCGACGATCGCATCCATCGGGGTGAGCCCGCACTCGACCAGGAGCTCGAACTCGCGGATGAGGTTATAGCCCTGGAAGTTGTGGACCACCGCGCCACCCGAATCCGCACCGACCGCAATGGTGACCCCGGCGTCAAAGAACTTCTTGGTGTTCTCTTTCATGATGGGAACGGCGCGTCGGGCCCACTCCAAGGCATCGGTTTGGAGGACGCCCTCTAGTCGGGCGACCGCGTTTTCGACGTTTTCCGAGTCGCGCACACTCGCGATAACAAAGTCGGGGAATGTCTGGTTAAGGATAGGCTCATCGAGAAGCGAGGGATCGTCGGTAACGCGATAGAACGATTCGAAATTGACCACGCTCGGCACTAGAAAGACGTTCTTCGAGACCATCTCCGCCAGGAGAGGGTCGTCCTCGGCGATGGGGTCCTCCAATGCCAGGACGATGGCGCGAGGGCCGACGGCGACCGAGGCACGGTACTCGTCGATGTCCACCGCATGGATGTAGAGCGGCAATTTGTGTTCTTGCGAGAGGTCGGCCACCCGCTGCATGAGCAGCGGGTCCAAACGAGGATAGATCTTGGCGGCACCGACGCCATCGTCATAGATGGCAAAAGTGTGGTCGGCGCGGTTGTCTATCGAGTCTTGGAATATACGGTCGACGTCCTCTTTCGAAGCGACGGGTTGCCCGCTTCGCCCGGCCCAACCCTCCGGGGCGGTGAACCGGACGAGACCGGTAAGAAGACGGGGCGAGATGATCTCATGGTTTCGGGCTAAGCGCCGCTGCTCCAACATCCACTCTCTATCGGTTGCGGCGATGGTAACGGCGGTGGTGATGCCGCTATACAAATACGCCTTCAGGTTGTGTTGTTGGACGAGCGCCTTTTGTTCTTCCGTCAACCCGACACCGTTCGGTTTATCGATGTGTGAATGAGAATCAATGATCCCTGGCAATAGATATTGCCCCCGCGCATCAATGACGATCGCATTGACCGGTGGACTGGAGGTACCTAGGACGGAAACAGCCTCAATCGTGTCGCCTCGCACGATAACCAACGAATCGGGGCGGGCGGGTCCTCCGGTTCCATCGATTAGGGTCGCTCCTTGAATCGCGAGGACCGGTGCTTGAGCCTCCGGCACTTGAGTCTCCGGCGCTTGGCAGGACAGGGCGAGCCATCCGAATAGCAGGGGAGTGAATGCTCGCAGTTTTTGTACGAAAGTCTGTTTACGCATGATATGGCTCCACATCGGCCTGAGGGGATCGGCGCGTTTACCTGGTGAGTGCCCGGGTTGTGGAGGCGGGCAGGGGATACGGCAGCGCCCCGTTCCCAAGTAGCGTGGACACTATGGGACCACGGCCGGGGGAAGTCAAACTAGTTGGCTTGTCTACCCGCCCCCTTCGACGCAAGGCGTTCGAGCGCCGCCCTCGACTGCTGTGCGATCGAGGCGTAGCCAATGGACTCCGCGACGCCGAGCGTCATCTCGAAGGCGATGCGTGCCGCCGCATCGTCCCCCGAGGCCTCGTACATCTGGCCCAGAACGAGCCCACTCCGCGCCTTTCCCGTCGGCGAGTCTAATTTCTCCGCGACCATCATGGCGTACAGCAGGTGTCGCCTTGCCTCTTCGAGACGTTCGACGTCGACGAGGGCCGACGCCAGGGTGCTCGCGGCGAAGAGACTGGCATCGATGGCGCCAGCCTCACGTCGAAACGCAAGAGAGCGCTCGAAGTAGGGAATCGACGCCGCGAGGTCACCTTCGAGGACGTAGATGAAACCGACGTGTCGTTCGTAGTCTCCGCGAAGGGTCGCTCGCTCGCCCGCTGACTCATCGAGCTCGAGCGACCGATCGAACCGCTCGCGGGCCGGCTCGTATTCGCGCCGTTGGAAGTGGATCAGCCCTCGCCGGTGGACCGCGTCCGCTTCGCCATGTTTGTCTCCAAGTTCTCGGTAAAGCTCGATCGCGCGGTCGGCGTGGGCTGTCGCCACCGTGAACTCCCGGGCCCGCATTTCCGCTCGATAGTAGTAATCCGCCTTGGCCAGCTCGATTTTCGCCTGCGCCAAGGGCGCCAGATCGGTCGTCGTCGCGGCGGCCGCCTCGATCTGTTGAAGCGCGGCGGCCACCGGACGCGTGTTCTGGTGCAGGCCGATGCGGTCGTGAATGCGGGCCAGCTCGAGGTGGAGGTCAATCTCCAGGTCGGGATTCAGAGGGCCAGCCGCGAGTTTCTGTTCCGCCAGAACCCGCGCGTCGGCGAGGGCACCTTCGAGTCGAAGCTCACGAATCCTGACAAGCTCATCTCCTTCCTGTTTGTGGGCGGAAGTGGCAACAGATAAGAAGAGAGTCGCCACTAGAAGGCTCAAAGTCCCCAGCCTTCTCTGAACGCCGGCTTGATGTACGGATCGGCTTCCGGTGCATCGATGGCTTTCATGTTGGGGCTATCCCAATGGATCTTCTTACCCGTCCGCAACGCGACGTTCCCTAGCAGAATGGTTTCGGTCATGGGGCCGGAGTAGTCCCAATTTCCATGCACGGGGTTACCGCTCTTGCAGGCGTCGATCCAGCCTCGGTGGTGGCTTGGTACGCGGGGAATCGTTTTGGCCGGCAGTTGGTAAGCCTTCATCTTGGACTCGGGGACGATGCGCGGGGAGCCCGCCCAGCCGCCACAAAGAATCACGCCTTCGTCGCCCACGAAGTAGATTCCGTCCTCTCCCATTCTGCGCTCCGGCTCGATCTCGGCGGGGCGAGGAGGCACCAAGCCGCCGTCGTACCATTTCATGGTGATCGGAGGCTGGTCGCCGCGGGCGGGGAACTCATAATGATACAGAGCGCCTGCCGGGACGGTTTCGTCGTTAAAGCGAGTCGAGGTGGCTTCGACGCTGGTCGGTGCACCCAGGTCCAGCGCCCAGAATGCCGGGTCCAGGTTGTGACAGGCCATGTCGCCGATCGCGCTGGTGCCGAAGTCCCACCAACCGCGCCAATTGTAGGGGGCGTAGGCAGAATGATAGGGCCGTTCAGGGGCCGGACCGAGCCAGAGGTCCCAGTTCATTCCCTCGGGGATCGGCTCTGCCTCAGCCGGTCGCCGGTCCGTTTCCAGCCACTCCAGCCCACCCGAGCTGGTCCAGCCGTGGACCTCCCGCACCGTCCCGATTGCGCCGTCTCGTATCCACTCTCGCGTCAAACGGATCCCTTCCTCGGAGTGGCCATGATTGCCCATTTGAGTAGCCACCCCCGCTTTGTGGGCGGCCTCGGTGACCAAACGAACTTCGTAGATCGAATGGGCGAGGGGCTTCTCGCAATAGACGTGCTTGCCCTTTGAAATGGCCGCCAACGAGGCCGCGGCATGGACATGATCGGGAGTGGCGACCACGACCGCATCGATGTCTTCTTGCCGCTCCAACATCTCCCGGAAGTCTTCATAGCCGGTGCAGCTTTTGTAGCTCCCCGATTTGGCGCGTTCGGCGTTGCGTTGCTTTACGGTCTCGAGCGCGAAGTCGCGGCCTGCGATGCCACCGAAGTCCTGTTTGCTATAGTCGACGACCTTCGCGACATCACATACCGCTACGACTTCGACATCTTCGAGACTCATCAAGTCGTTGAGGTTCCCCATGCCCATATCGCCGGTGCCGATGAACGCAAGATTGGTCCTCTCACTCGGGGCCGGACGGGAAGAGCTTCCCAAAACGGATCGTGAAACAACCGTGACCGCGGTAGCGGCGGAACCCGCGATGAACGATCGGCGGGTCAGGGTTCCATCTCGGCGGTTGCCAGTGGCACTCTTGCGCTTCATGGGAGACTTCCTTTCGTAACGACGGACAATTTCACGGACGGTATCACGTGCGGTATTTTCGAAACAAGGATGGCGCGAAATTCTCGCTCTCTCACGGTGTCGCGTCGTCGAGCTCCGCCAGCGCGGCAACCAACAAAACAATTTGCTTGGTACCGATGCGCGCGGTTTCGATGTCTGCCCATTCGCTCAAGGTGTGCTGATTGCCGCCGCGCGCGCGTCCCACCGCCACCGACGGGATGCCGCGGATGACCCCCGCGTTGGCATCGGTCGAGCCTGTCGCTACCGCCGCGGGTCCGTCTCCAAAGTCCCAGCCAAGGTGTCGGAGTACGTCGATCGACGTCTGCACCAGCGGATGGGCCCGCTTATCGGCAAGTTGATCAGGGCGGCCACCCGCCTCCTCGCGATTGATCATTTCGCGGTGGAACTCGACTGCCTCGGCGGCGGCCGCCAGCTCACACGTCTCGACAATTCGCGAGTCCAGATCGTCCAACAAATCGGGATCCACTGTCCGAAGATCCACCGTGAACGTCACCTCTTCGGCGATCGCGTTGGGAACGTGGCCCCCGTCGATCATGCCGACGTTGTACCAAGCCGGAACCGGGTCGTCGGCTTCCGGCAGCGGGATTTCGTAGATGTCGAGGATGCATTGCGCCGCGGCCCGCGCCGGATGGGGGACTCCGCGGGAGTTGAGAGTGTGGGCTCCCTCACCGTTGAAATGCATCCGCGACCAGTAAATCCCGAGCGCTCCGTATTCGACCGGACCGAGGTCGCCGTCGAGCGCTACCAACATGTCCGCCACACCCTCGTTTTGGTCGAGCCAATGGCTCATACCGCACAGGCAAGGCTCTTCCTGCACCGTGCCTATGAAGAGGACGTCCCCTTTGGTTCGGATACCTGCACTATGGAGAGCGCGAGCCGCCTGAATCATGTTGGCAGTAGAGGCACTGTTGTCGAAGACGCCGGGTGCGTGCAATTCACCGTTTTTCCGCGTAACCGTGAGATCCGTATCGCGCGGGTGCACGGTATCGATATGGGCGGCGAAGACGAGGGTTGGACCGTTCCCGGTGCCCGGGCGTTTAGCGACCACATTGCCGATCGAGTCGATCGTCACCTGCAGGTCTAGCGCCTCGAGCTGCTCCCGTACATACGCGGCGCGCGCCTCTTCGTATCGGGATTCCGCCGGGATCTCGGTGATCCGAATCCACTCCTGGATCTGGGTCTCGAAGTGATGATCGATGTAGCGGAGCGCGCTGTGGACGGCCGGTACCTCAACCAGCTCAGGGCTGAACTGGGATGGGTAGGACGTATCTTGTTGAACGGCGGTAGCGGGCAGTGCCAGCGCCAGTACACAAAAGAACGAGGGCCTCATGGGTCAGTGTCTCCTTCTTGCAGGTGTGCGAGATGGCCGACGGGCTGGTCAATCAGTGTGTCGAAGTGCCTCGCATTCCACCTGCTCTAACATATTGTATAGTGCCGCTGGCAAAGGAGGGGGCGACGCCGTGCGATGGAAGCCGATGTTTTCTACTTGGCTCCTGGTATGGGCCGTCGGGCTTGCGTCCGCCAACCCCGCTCGCGCGGGGGAGCTAAAGAGAGAAGTCTTCGGCCAGACCCGAGAGGGCGCGCGGGTCGATCTCTACACGTTGACCAACGCCCGGGGGATGAAGGCTTCGATCACGCCACTCGGTGGCATCGTGGGGACTGCTTTCTGGCGAGCAAGCCCGTGTTTACTCAGTCGCTAAACTGCTCCATGAGATCAACCCGCGCCTGCTCGAGCTCGGCAGGCCAGTCGCCATCTTCGCGGGCACGATCAAGCTGCTCCAGCATCAAATCGAAGTTCTCCTTAGCGTGCGCCTCGACGGGCTGGAAGCGTGGGTCCTCCCGGATCGGATCGAACAGGGGTGAGAGTCGCAGCCAATCGTAGGGCGGATCACCGAGGCCTGCCTCGTGCAACTGGCTCATCAACATCAAGGGCTTCCTCCACGTAGCCGTTTGCGGCAAGAGCTTCGATAATCGGTGGGACCATATAGGGCCAGCGGAATGTGAACGGAATCTCCGGGTTAAGCAAGATTGCAATCTGTGTGGGGAGGTCTTCACGGACGGCGTTTCGGTCGCCTGTCGCGAGAACCATGAAGAACTCGATTTGAGTTACAAAAACTTGGTAGGCGTCAGGCATCGGTGGAAGATCCGCGAGCAGCCCGCGCGCCTCCTGGAATCGATCGAGGCGAACGAGGAGACTCGCTTTGTTGAGCTTGGCATACGTAAAGTCCAGATCGATCTGGAGAGCTTCATCGACAAGCTCGAGGCTCTCTTCGTGACGACCAAGCATCGACAGGTTTATGGCGGGATTCACGTGGCCAAAAAGCGCTCAGCGGATAGAGCTGAAGCCCGTGGCGGTAGCCCTCGAGGCCCAGGAGGACCGAGTAAAACGATATGGCCTGCGGACTAGGAGTGGAGTCGCGTTCCGCTAGCCTGGAGGCGCGAAACGTGGTCTCGAGGAGCTTTCGGTGGTTTGGTCGTAAGCGGTAGCGCTCCCCGTCGTAAAGCGAGTCCCAGGCTTGAGAAGTGTCCGAATCCAGATCTATGGCTCGGAGCGCCCAGAGCTCGACTTCGGGGATGAGGCGGGCAATCTCTCCGCCACTCTGCATCTTGAGTGCATACAGATGGGCGATCTCTGCCGGGATCTCGGCGCGCTCGGGCTCCAAGGCGAGGGCTTCCTGGAATGCCTCCATTGCGAGGTCGAAGTCCTCAGGGCGAGGGGTAACCAGGTAGCGCCCAGTGTAGTGGCGCCCGCGCCGTATTGCGGCATTGGCCGGCGATGGCTCGGCCGCCGGGGAACGTGACGCGGTCTGTTGCGGCGAGGACGAGACTTCTGGTGCGGTCTCCCTTCGGTCGAGTCTCAGATAAGCGAGAGTCAGTATCGCCACCGCTACCGCGCCCAATAGCGCGCGCTGTCCCCAGGTGCGCCAAAGGTGGTCACGGAACCAGACCGACAAGGGGTTGTCCATGGCAGGGATGGCAGGGATGACCGGAGGTTCTGCTGCGGTGGAGGAACGGGCCGGCTTGTCGAGCGTGCCGATGAAACGATAGCCTCGGCGCGCCACCGTCTCGATGTAGTGAGGCTTCTCGGCCGAATCTCCTAAAGCTGAGCGCAGCTTCCTGATCGCGGTGTTGAGACCTCTTTCGAAATCCACGAAGGTGTCATCGGGCCAAAGACGCTTGACGAGCTCCTCCCGGCTCACGACCCGACCGGGTCGCTCCAGGAGGATGGTCAAGATCTGAAAGGGCTTTTCTTGGAGCTTGAGCTTGCGGCCGTGCTTGCGGAGCTCACCGGCCTCGAGATCCACTTCGAAGTCTCCAAGTCGGACGATCTGGGAATGCGCTGGTTTCTGCTTGTTTCGGGCTCTTTCCTCCTTGACTTGCACGAGCGCCGCGCGAAACTCTGTCACGGACTGAAAACGCTTCTCCCGGTCTTTACGGAGCGCCTTTTCTATTACCGCTTCCAGATCCGCCGGCACCGTCGATACCAACTGGCTCACCCGCTTTGGCTCGTCTTTCAGGATGGAAGCCAACACCGAGACGATGTTCTCTCCCGAAAACGCTTGTTGACCCGTCACCATCTCGTACAGCACGCTTCCGAAGGAGAAGATGTCACTCCGCGCGTCGACCTTCTGTCCCCGTGCCTGCTCGGGAGACATGTAGGCTCCGGTCCCTAGGATCTCGCCCTCCTGGGTCAACGGCTTCCCTTTGGTAACGGTCGACGCTTCGGAAGTTCGCTTCCGACTCGGCTCCTCACTTAGCTCCGGGGCCTCGATGAGCTTCGCCAAGCCAAAATCGACGAGCTTCGCCCGACCCTCGTCGCTCACCATGACGTTGTCCGGCTTTAGATCTCGGTGAATGATCCCGTCCCGGTGCGCTCGCTCCAATCCTTCCGCCATCTGAACGGCATAGTCGAGTGCTTTGTCCAGGTCTAGGCGTTGGTTACGAATCAGCTCGCCCAATGACTCCCCGTCGACGTACTGCATCACGATGAAGTGCAGCCCATCTACCTCGGCGATGTCGTGGATGGTCACGATGTTGGGGTGATCGAGCGCCGAGGCCGCGTGAGCTTCCTGAACGAAACGGCGGCGGCGGTCAGGGTTGGAAACGAACTCCTTGCGCAGGGTTTTGAGCGCCACCGGGCGGTTCAACTTGGTGTCGAGGGCCTTGTAGACCTCACCCATACCGCCCGCACCGAGACGCTCGATGATGCGGTATTGCGCAACCGTTTCTCCGGGCTTCATACCGAGACCCTTAGATTTCGCCAAATGTACATCAGGGCCCCGCCTGAAGGCAGCTTGCCGCGGCCGCTCGGAACCCCTTTGACCCCAGAACTTTTTTTGTTCCATTGATTAGACAGTTATTCGGCGATCAGAAGGGGTTATTTCTTCACCGGAGGTCGCGGGAGATTCGCAGACGCGACGGGTGACGCGGTACTCCGAGGAGAGGCAGAGCCTGTCAGTTCCGACGGATCCTTTAACGTCGAAACCGGGACGCATCGTCGGCACGATAGTGCTGCCCTGATCCCGGGCGGGGTTTCAAAACGAGGAGTGGCCGTTGATGATCTAGGTAGTGGCAGAGGCTCGAGTGATCTCGGCCGCTTCCTTCAACGTGCCGACAGACCAGCAAAGGGCGATGAGATCCTCCGTCTGTTTGGACGTCAAGACTCCCTCGGCCTGACCACGGAACTTGGCCTCCAGGTCGGCGTCCGTCATGGGACGTTCCAGGCTTCCGATGGCCGTGCTCGATATGCTCTGTCAGCTTGCGTCCGTCCTTCAGGATGATCGTGACGTAGGCCTCATCCGCGCGGATGTTTTTTTCGGTCGTTGCCGTGACGCGATCGCGCAAGGCGATGACCTCTGGATCTTGGACGGTGGCGTCGGTGTATTCCTTTTGCCCAGCGGCGCCGCGAAGGATGGCGACGGCGCTCGAGTGGTAGACACTGAACTTTCCCTCTAGGCCAGTAGAGGGCGATTTCTTGCCGGTGAGCTCCAAAACCAAAGGGTGAACACGGACCTCCACCCGCTCGATCTGGTCCGCCACGAGTTGGTGCTCGCCGCGCAACCGGATGCAGGCGTCGATGACCGGATGAATCACGATGCCACAGGCGAATGGCTTGTACGTGTTGCGCGTGATCTCGAAGCTTTCACCCAGGCCTTGGGTAATGGCCGAAAAATCGCGTTCTCCGGATAGGACGTGGGCAAAACCACGAGGCGCTTCGAGACCCCGTTCGGAGCTAGTGAAGTTCTTGGAGGCCAGCAAGGCCGAAGCGAGTCCGTTCTGGGCAGCCCGTCCGGGGTGGAAGGGTTTGCACATGGTGCCGAACATTTCCCGAAGCCCAGCCGACTGAGTAGCCGAAATCCCGAGGGCCCAAGTCATTTGTTGCTCATCCAGCCCGATGAGCTTGCCGGTGGCTGCGGCCGCCCCGAATACGCCCGCAGTTCCGGTAATGTGGTATCCCCGGTCGTAGTGCGATGGGTAAACGGAACGACCGATACGGCACTCGACCTCCCACGCCCAGAGTGAAGGCGTGAAGGAACTGTTTACCGCTCACCAGTTGTTTTTCCGCCAGGGCCAAGATCGCCGAGGCCACCGGTCCGGCGGGGTGAATGATCGTTTCGAGATCGGTGTCGTCGAAGTCCAAGACGTGCGAGCTGATTCCGTTCACTAGGGTGGCGTGCAGGACATCGAGTCGTTCCTTCCGGCCGATGACCGTAGCGATCCGGGGGCCGGAGAACTCTGAAAGCGCCGCCAAGGTTCGGTCCACCGCCTCCTCCCGGGAGCCGCCCACGGCGCAGCCGACCCAGTTCAGTACGGATCGGGTCGCTTCCTTTCGCGCCGGCTCAGGAAAGTCGGCCCAATTCGAGGCCACGACATATCGGGCGAGCCGGCCGGTCACACCGTCCTGTGACGCCGGACGGCCCGAGGTGACGGCGCTCATCGGAGCGGCCTGGGCAACACCGAGGGCTCCCGATGCCTTCAGAAATGTTCGTCTAGAGATATTTCTCTCTTGGTTCATGACTTATTCTCACCTCTATCTATGGCCTCAACACCAGGCTCCGGCGCGATCGTTGCGGTTCCGGACGGGCAGGTCAAGCGTTATAAGGTCTCGACACGGCGCCGATGCGCGGTTGCAACCTTAGTCGGAGATCGGTTCAAATCTTCTCCGAAAACGCTAATCTTCCTTTAGTCCCTCTCCCGCTGGGAGAGGGCCTGGGTGAGGGCAGACCGTTGCTGGATAACGAAGGGGGTCGACCATGCGTGGAAAAAGACTGTTCTTGGGATTCGCGGTTTTGCTCGCGTTCCTCGCAAAGAGCGAAGCGTTCCCACAGGAGTCGTCGGGCGTGATTCCGAGACCCGACCCGCAAAATGAAGTGCGACTGGAAAAGAGCCGCATGGTCCCCATGAGAGACGGCGTGCGATTGTCCACCGATCTCTATTTCCCCGAGATTTCCGCCACTAACCATGACAAGCTGCCGGTCGTGCTCATTCGAACCCCGTACGACAAGAACGAATATAGAGACGAGAAGGACAACGACGTCTATATGTTTGCGTCTCACGGTTTCGTCGTCACGGTTCAAGATAGCCGCGGGAAATACGAGTCCGAGGGTATCTACTCTCCGCCCGCTGGAAGCGAGGCCGTCGATGGATACGATACCGTAGACTGGATCGCCAAGCAGCCGTGGTCGAGCGGCAAGGTCGGCATGCACGGGTGCTCGTATCCAGCCGAAATTCAGGCCGCCACTGCGCCCTTAAGGCACCCCAATCTCACGACCATGATCCCCAGAAACGGCCCCATGATCGGGGCGGCGAACGGCCGGTACCGGTATTGGTCCGGGTTCAAGGGCGGCGTCTTCGACTTTGCTGCCAGCCTGCCGTGGTATTTCAGCAGTGGGAACAAGTATTCGCTCAAGCCACCCCAGGGTCTGTCGGATGACGAGATTCTCGAGATCCGCAAGTTCTTCGACCCCAACATGAGAGAGGCGCCCGAGCCTGATTGGGAGAAACTCATTTGGACGTTGCCGCTCGTCGACATCATGAACAAGGCGGGGGCACCCCCGAACGATTTTCTCGAACTAATTACACGTGACTTCAATGACCCGTGGTGGCACGACACGATGGGATACTACGACGGCACGGAGAAAATCGATGTGCCGGCGCTACATATGAGCTCGTGGTACGACCCGAGTGTCGAGGAGACGATTTTCGAGTTCAACTACTTCAGAGAGAACGCGGTCTCCAAGACCGCCGCCGATAATCAATTTTTGATCGTCCCGCCCACGACGCACTGCAGTTACGAACGCGCCACGGAGCACACGAAAGTCGGCGATCGCGATGTCGGCGATGCGAGGCGCGACTACTACTCGATCTATTTGGATTGGTTCGATTATTGGCTCAAGGGAAAAGACAACGGCGTCACCGATATGCCGAAGGTGCAGTACTACACGATGGGGAGCAACACGTGGCAGTCAGCGGATTCTTGGCCGTTGCCGGAGACTCGATACACGAAGTACTACCTGCACAGCGAGGGTAGTGCGAACAGCCGCTACGGCGACGGAGTACTTTCAACGGAGACGCCGGGCGCGGAGCCGTCCGACGCGTTCGTTTACAACCCGCGGCATCCGGTCCCGACAGTGGGGGGGCCGCGCGGCACGTCGTACGGAACGCCTGCGGGGGCGATCGATCAAGGGAAAGTCGATGTTCGAAACGATGTGCTGGTGTACACGACGCCGGCCCTCGAGGAAGGCATCGAGCTCACTGGTCCAATCACCGCCGTCTTTTACGTATCGTCGTCGGCCAAGGATACGGATTTCACGGGAAAGCTCGTGGACGTCTACCCGGACGGCACCGCTTACAACATCCAATTGGGAATACTTCGCGTCCGGTACCGGGAAGGCTTTACTAAGAAGGTGTGGATGGAAGAAGAGGGGGTCTATAAGATCCAAATCGATATGGATGCCACCAGCAACTACTTCGCGCCGGGACACAAAATCCGGCTGCAGGTGTCCAGCAGCGATTTCCCGCTGTTTGAAAGGAATCTGAACACTGGCGGAAACAATTTCGATGAGACGGAATGGGTCATCGCTAAGAACACCATCCATCATTCAGCGGAATATCCCTCTCACCTCGTGCTACCAGTGATCCCGAGTCGGACCAGTCAGCCAAGTCCACCAAGTCAGGACGACTAGATCGACATGACTCCTAGGGTAACATGACGACCACTCGGTCCGGACGGAGTAACTAAAAGTAACACTTGCCTCTTCTCGGCGAGGCTTTTCCCTGCCGCCCACTTCAAGAAAAAGCTCGTCACGGCATCACCTCGGCGCAGAAGCGCCGTGGCTCCGCGAGGTTCATGGCCTTTCTTGAGTTCCGCGGGCGCACCAAATATCATTGCCACTGAACCATGCCGCTCACACCTGGAACCAAGCTTGGCAACTACGAGATCCTGTCCGAGCTCGGGTGGCATGGGTGAGGTCTATCGAGCCCGGGACCCGAAGCTCGGACGGGACGTCGCGGTCAAGGTTCTTCCGGAGTTCTTCGCTCAGGACGAGAACCGGCTCGCGCGCTTCGAGCGTGAAGCGAGAGCCGTAGCGGCGCTATCGCACCCGAACATTCTCGCCATCTACGATTTTCACAGCGAGGCCGGACACGCCTATGCCGTGACGGAGCTTCTGGAGGGCGAAACACTGCGCGAGCGGCTCGGGGGCGAGGCGCTTTCGACGCGCAAGGCGATCGAGTACGGGGCGCAAGTCGCCCGCGGGCTGGCGGCGGCTCACGAGAAGGGCATCACCCACCGTGATCTAAAGCCCGAGAACCTCTTCGTCACGCACGACGGGCGTGTCAAGATTCTCGATTTCGGGCTCGCGAAAACACAAAGGCTGGAGACGGCGACCAAGGATTCGGACTTCTCGGCGCCGACCCGCGCGGCGGTAACCGATCCCGGCGTGGTTCTCGGCACCGTGGGCTACATGTCGCCCGAGCAAGTCCGCGGTGAGCGCGTCGGGCACCGCTCGGATATCTTTTCCTTCGGCTCGATCCTCTACGAGATGCTCGCCGGCCAGAGAGCGTTCCAACGCGACACGAGCGCCGAGGCCATGACGGCCATTCTCAAAGAAGAACCGCCGGAGCTGAGTGGCCTCGACGGCGTGCCGCCGCCGGCGCTCGAGCGGATCGTGCATCGTTGCCTGGAAAAAAAGCCCGGGGAGCGTTTCCAATCGGCATACGATCTGGCTTTTGCCATCGAGTCCATCTCGCGGGAGTCGGGGACGGCCCCGGTAGAGCGCGCCATTCGCAAACCGCAAGGTCGAACCATCGTCGCCGCGGCACTCGGACTGCTCCTCATGGTCGCAGCGTATTGGTTGCTTAGAGGCTCCGGCGCTCCGGGCGGCGCGCCGCTCCTTAGCTACGAACGACTCACGTTCCGCCGGGGGACCGTCTACGCCGCCCAGTTCGACCCGGGCGGGCGCGACGTGATCTATACCGCGTCCTGGGGCGGACAAGTTCCTGAGATCTACGCGACACTACCTGGGACCCGGGCGTCACGCGCGCTCGGCTTTTCGGGCGCCGAGGTGCTGAGTGTGTCGCCAAATGGCGAGATGGCCTTGCTGCGGAAAGCAGCAGTACTGAATTGGGAGAATACTAAAGGAGAGCGGGACACTCGCTCTGTCGACGGCCTCGGGTAGCGCTGCAAGAGAAATCTCGGAGGACGTGCTGCTCGCCGACTGGACTGCGGATGGTGAGCCGTTGGCCGTCGTTCGGCTCATCAACGGCCACCGCCAGGTCGAGCTTCCCATCGGTACGGTGCTGTACGAGACGACGAACGCCGTCGATTCGCTTCGAGTCTCGCCCCAGGGGAACGTGCTCGCGTTCGGGGAGAAAGCTCAAGGCTTCGCCACGAACTGGTCCGTCGTCTTCCTCGAGCTCGACGGCGAGACCAGGCGTTTCGACACCGGCTTCCGGGGAGACTTTTTCGATCTGGTGTGGTCCCCCCACGGCGGCGAGGTTTGGTTCGATACCTATCAGGGCGGGGACCCGGATTTGCATGCGATGTCCCTTACGGGCGAGGTGAGGCTGCTTGCCCGCTCGGCGATATCGTTCAGAAATGCAGTTTTCAACCCACACGAATCCGCGTAGACCCTAAAAGTGTATACGAATTCTCGATGTCGCACGCGACGGCCGCGCCCTCGTGGCTCGCACGAATTTGCGGGTCGGCGTTATGGGCGTCGCCCCGGACGAGACCGTGGAGCGTGAATTCTCCTGGCTCGACAGCACCGAGGTCGATGGCATAAGCGGCGACGGCAGGACGCTTCTGCTGACCGAGTTCGGGGACGGAGGCGGTGAGGGCTATTCCGTCTATCTACGAAACGTCGACGGATCCCCAGCGGTTCACTTGGGCGAGGGTCAAGCGTTCGACTTGTCACCCGATGGCGAGTGGGCTCTGACATTGCGTCGCGGGGAACCGGGCTCCCTGGTGCTTCTTCCGACGGGTCCCGGCACACCGATCGTGGTCGAGAACACGACCATCGTCGAGTTCTACACGGCGTCTTTCGTCTCCGACGAGAACGAAGTCGTGTTCGCCGGCAGCGAAGAAGGCGCGCCGCTGCGCTGGTTTCGCCAGACGGTACCGAGCGGCGAGCCGCAGCCGATCACCGGCGAAGTGCAAGCGGGCCAAGCCAGTGCCAGTCTCGGCACGAGGCCGGTGTCTCCGGTTGGCTCGATGCTTGCCGCGGCCAAAGACGGGGTAATCGCGCTCTATCCTCTCGACGGAGGAGAGCCGCGCGCCTTCGATGACGTGCCCGCTTCGATGACGGTGATTCGTTTCACGCCCGACGGGCGGTTTTTGTACGTCCGGGAGAACGTCGGCCGATCCCTAACAGTCCACCGCATCGAGATCGAGACGGGGCGCCGAGAGCTTTGGAAAACGATCGCGCCCTCGGATCCCGCTGGATTGGAGCAAATATACGCCGTTCAGATTTCGGACGACGGCAAGTGCTATTTCTGGGTAATGGCGGAAGGAAAGCCGCCACGATCTTCAGCTTGAGATATTCCTCGTCGCGATAGCCGTAGGCGCGTCGTTGCAGAACACGGATTTTGTTGTTGACCCCTTCAACTAGGCCGAGACTGACTTTGTTCTCCGGATGACAGTAGGAGGCGATACCATCCCAATGGGACTCAATCATACCGGCGAACTTCTGGTACGGATGCAGGCGTTGCCATTTGAGGCTGTCTTTCCAACGGGTGAAAAAGGCGCGAGCGCCGCGTTCGGTGCGGTAATCCCAGAGTTGCCCGAAGGCCTCCTTCAAAATATAGGCGGTGTTCAGGCGCCGGTTGGCCTGGAGCAACTTTTTGAGTGCGCGGCGACCGTCTAGGCTCAGGTTCTCCCGCCGGGAAAGCAAAGTGTAACGCTGCCCCTTGATGTACGACCGGTCCTTGCCGCTGAGGCGTTTGTACTCACCGCGCCGGACCTCATCGAGGGCCTTTGACAGATGACGCATGATATGAAACTTGTCGAAGATGATCCGCGCATTAGGCGCGTTGTGAATCACCGAGTTCCGGAAGGGCTTCCACATATCCATGGCGGCCAGCTTGATACGGGCGCTTTTCTTTCCGCCCAGCGCCTTGAAGAACAAGTCGATGTCGGTTTCTTTGCGACCCTCACCGCCCACCCAGATGGGACGCGCCCGCTCCAGGTCGCTGACAATGACGCGATAGTTATGTCCCTTGCGGATGGAGATCTCATCGACACCGATGGCCCGAGGCGCCGGTAGCCCCGCCCGGTCGACCTGCTCTTGCATGTAGAGCGTATCCAGAGCCTTCACCGTACCGTGGTGCAGACGTTCCATCTCGGCCACCGCCTTGTTCGGCATATCCCGGCACAGCTTGCCCACATGCGTCGCAAAACGCTGGGTGTAGCGCGAGTTGTTCGCCAGCCAGTCTAGGTGTTCTACATGCACACCGCCGCACCCAGAACAGTTGACGCGCCAACGCTCGTATTCCAGATAGATCCGCCAGCCTGCCAACGACAGGTCGCGGACCCGGCACACTTGCTTGTCATAGCGCCCCCGGCACCGTTGCCCACAGTAAGAGCACACAGCTGTTTTTTTCGCCTCTTGAGCTGGATGACACGGGCGTATCGGTTACCGAATAGACCCTTCAATCCGGCACCAACCACGAAACCTGGCAGCGCAAACAGCGAGCGGATCGACTGGGAATTTTTCACTCGGTTAGCCTATCCTAAAAATGGACCACTTTTCAGCACCTGATGAAGTACTCGATACCTTTTCCACACAATGAGTTACACTGTTTTTCCGTCAGAACTTACCCACACGAATCCGCGTAAACCCCACTTTTATTCGAACGTACTCCGACCTGTATCTTGCCGAAGGGCTCCGCTGACGACTTCTGCAACGGGAAGGACACGGATTTCACCGGCAAGCTCGTCGATGTGTACCCCGACGGCACCGCCTTCAACATCCAATTGGGAATACTTCGCGCCGCGACCGTGGTAACATCCTCCGCCACTTTGAGGGGCGTACCTCGAGAACGAGCATTCTTCCACGGCTGATTCAAGGAGACATCATGCGCATGATCGCAACGTCAACCGCGACCTTTCTGATCGCGGCTGGCTTATCAGTTGCCCAGTTGCGGCCGACGGATCCGGGTGGCGGCAGAAAAGTTACCATCGCCGTCGTTCGAGACGGGCTCATGCCCGAGGACTTTTCGACGCGAGTCGAAAGCGAACTGCGGCACGTGGCCGCTCCCGACACAGAGCTCGATTTCGTTAGGACGCCAGAGCTCGACGGGCGGTGGGATCCCGCGGGGGCCCGAGAAGGCGCTTCGCGCCGCACTCGACAACCCGAACGTCGACTTCGTCCTGGCACTCGGAGCCGGTGTCAGCATCGCAGCCGCCGAGGTCCTCCTGTCGAAGCCCGTTGTCGCGACGTTCGTCCAGCGTCCCGATTTTGGTGCCATCCACGAACAGGCGAACGATCGCTCGCAAACCGAGAACCTGGCCTTCATGGCGATACCGCAACTGCTAGAGACCGATCTCGGGTCACTACGCAGTCTCTTCCCGTTTCCCGAGATCGCTCATTTGCTCGTGGCCGAATCCTATATCAGTGCGAACGAGGCGGTCACCGCGGAGCTCCAAGCTTTCGAGCAAGTAATCGGGATTCGAATCGAGTTGGTTCCGCTTCGGGGACAGCGTTTCTGAATCGGTGGCTAGCCTACCGGCTGATATCGTCGCCGCATTCGTCGGCCGAACACAACAGTGGGCCGCTTCCGATCGCGCCAAGCTCTTCGAGGCGTTGACCGCCCGCGGCGTGCCGACTTACGGCCTCGTCGGCCACGTGGATGTCGAAGCGGGAGCGCTCGCCGGAAGAACACCCGACATTTCGCAGCTCGTAGCCCGGCGCGCAGCACTCAACTTGAACGAGCTCATTCGTGGCGGCTCGACCGACGCCCTCCCGGTCATGCTGGATGCTGATCCCCAGCTCCTGGTCAATGGAAGAACGGCCATGGCACTCAACTACGTGCCGACCTACGAGGCGCTCGTCACGGCTCGTTTTCTGTACGAGGACGTGATGCGGAAGGACGAAAGGCACTTGAGCTTCCCAGAAACACTCATCCAAGCGGAGGAAGGGAATGCGTTCCTCCGAGTTTCCGAGCAAGCGGGTGCAGACTTCTTATCACTCGTGGAAGCTCGCCAAGAGCCCGCTTCTCCCGCAGGCGTTCGGTCGCAACACTCGCGGACTCGAAGGTTTGATAGCGGACAAAGTGTTCAACGGTGGTCTTAGCGTGCGCCAGATGATTTACGACGACGCTCGCGTCACTGACTACAAGTCCGAGGGACGCCTATACGAAGGAAGTCAAGAAGGGTTCGACGTCGATCGCGATTGGATGTCCTTGCGGATGCCGGCGGCGCGTTCTTGAATTTGGTGCTCTCGGAGATTCTATTTCGCGTGGACGCCGACAACCTTCGGCTCACCCGGGACAACCTCGAGCTGTCAAAGGTGCGACTGGACGCAGGCTATGCCGGGCTCGACGAAGTGTATCGATGGGAATCGGAGCTCAACTCGCGCCAGAGCATCCTCTTTATCAGTCGGGCTAACATCGAGGAGGAACGAATCGCGCTCAACCAGATCTTGGGACTCGATCAGTTCTTGCGTTGGCGGCCCGAGGAGATCGATGTCGATTCGAAGGTTTTTCCTTTCCTTGGCGGCGGTCTCAGCGCTACCTGTCGGATCCGCAAAAAATGGACAGGTTTCGTGGGTTCTTGGTTGGCTTTGCGTTCGAGAACACGCCGGAGCTCTCACTTTTGCAGAAATCTCTCGAAGCTCGGCAGCTGCAGCGCGACCAGCGTGGTCGACGATGGTGGCTGCCCGTTTTCGACACCGGCTTCCAGTGGGGCTACGACATCGCTCGCACTCCAGATTTGCCTGACTTGGAGCGAGCCAACTGGATGTGGGACGTCCAGGCTGCCTATCCCATTTTCGAAGGCGGAGCGCGGGCCGAGGATGAAAAGCTCAACGTTTCCGAGGTTGCGCGTCTGGAAAAGGAGATCATCGACGCCCGTCAGGTCATCGAACGTCGCGTGCGCAGTTCGGTGCGGGCTATCGAGGGCTCCTTCCCCAGTATCGGTTATCTGAACGCGGCCGCGGAGTCAGCGCGGCGGAACTTCGAGATCGTTCAAGATCGTTACACCGAGGGGCTGGTCAACGTCACCGACCTCCTGGACGCCCAGAACGATCGCTTCACAACCGAGCGGACCGCGCGCGGGTGCGCAGTACGCGTTCCTACTCGATTTGGTCGCTCTCCAGCGAGCCATCGGGTGGTTCGAAGATATGAAGACCAAGGAAGAACGGGATCAGCTTCTGGAACAGGCACGCGCCTACATCGACAAGCCGTCGCCTCCGCCCGCAGAGGGCGAGGGCGCCGGGGTCCTTGACTTGGTGGCGCCTAGTCGACTCGCTTCAACTCGAGCGCGGGCCGGTAGGCAGGATGTTTTCTCCGGGAGGAAGCCATGAAGGGGTTGGCACTTAGCAGTACAATTTTCGTCTCTCTGATTGCCGCGGCATTGACATTGACCGGCTGCGGCTCGGGTGAGGTTGCCGAGCGCGAGCCGGTGGTACGACCGGTCAAGACGATGGTCGTGGGAGGCGATCAAGGCGAACGCCTCTCGTTCCCGGGCACGGTTCAGGCTTCCGACCGAGCCGAGCTCTCGTTTCGAGTCGCGGGGCCGATCGTCGAGCTACCGGTGGACGAGGGCGACGAGGTTCGCCGAGGACAGCTGTTGGCCCGCATCGATCCCCGCGATTTTGAGATCGCGCTGGCGGAAGCAAGAGCCGCCTTCGAGAAAGGCGAAGCCGATTACAATCGCTATAAGAACCTGTACGAACGGAATGCGGTGCCGCTTGCAGAGCTCGAGCTTCGCCGGGCGCAACGCGACGTGTCTGCGGCGGGCTTCGATCAAGCACAAGCGAGCCTCCGTGATACGAAGTTACTGGCACCGTTCAGTGGTCGGGTCGGCCGGAAGTTCGTCGAGAACTTCGAAGACGTTGTCGCCAAGGAACGCATTCTCACGCTGCACGACGTGAACCAGGTGGAGGTCGTCATCGATGCTCCCGAGTACGTGATGGCCACCTTCCGGGATCGCGGCGACCGGCGGTTCACCGCGGGCTTCACCTCTGCACCCGGAATCGAGTTTGAATTGAGCTTCAAAGAGGCCGCCGCGGAGGCCGACGCTCAGACCCAGACATTTCAAGTGACGTTCTCGATGCCGCAGCCCGAAGAGCTGCGGGTACTCCCGGGGATGACGGCGGAAGTAAACGCCTACCTTGGTGGGCTCGGCGCCGAAGACACTGCCGCGGCGGAGTTCCTCGTCCCGGCGGAGGCGGTCTTCGCCTCCGCGAACGGCGAGCCTCGGGTCTGGGTGGTTGATACCAGCGAGATCACAGTTCGCCAGCGAGAAGTTCGAGTGGGTGAGGTGACTGGAGAGAACTCCATCCGCATCTTAGACGGGCTGGAACGGGGAGAGACCATTGCCGTCGCCGCCGTTCACCAGCTTCAGGACGGCTCTAGGATCCGGCTGATGGAGCGCCGGAACTGAGCGGGAGAAGCTGATGCTTGCCAAACTTGCCATCGAAAAGAGCGTTATCACCTGGACGTTCACCCTCGGGCTTCTCGTCGCCGGCTGGCTTTCGTTTCAGAGCCTCTCCCGATTGGAAGACCCTGAGTTCACGATCAAGAACGCCATCATCACCACGCCCTATCCCGGTGCCTCGGTAGTCGAAGTCGAACAGGAAGTCACCGACGTCATCGAGCGCGCCGTCCAGGAGCTCGGCCAGCTCCTTCGGGTCGAGTCGACCTCCTCCCGCGGTGTGTCCAGCGTGAAGGTCACCATCAAGGACCAGTACGACAAGAACGGATTGCCTCAGGTGTGGGACGAGCTGCGAAGAAAGGTCAACGACTACCAGAGCCGCCTTCCTCCAGGCGCCGGGCCGTCGACCGTCAATGACGATTTCGGCGATGTCTACGGCATCTACCTGGTGCTCACTGGTCCGGGGTACTCCTACGCGGAGCTCAATGAGACCGCCAAGCTCTTGAGGCGTGATCTGCTCCAAGCGGATGACGTGAAGCGCATCGTCCTCTGGGGTGTCTGGCAAGAGGCCGTCTACGTCGAGATGTCACGCCCCGAAAATGGCGGCTCTCGGCATCTCACAGGAAGAGATTTACGACAAGCTCAGCGCCAAGAACCTTCCCGCCGATGCGGGAAGAGTGCGGTTGCCGCCCGAGTATATTCCCATCAACCCGACGGGAGAGTTCACCTCCGAACAGCAGTTCGGAGACCTCCTTATCACCACGCGCGAAGGGGGGCAGTAGGTCTTCCTGCGGGACATCGCCACCATCCGGCGCGGATACGTCGAGCCACCTCGAAACATCGTGCGGTTCAACGGAGAAAGAGGCATCGGTCTCGGCATCTCCACGGTGCAAGGAGGCAACGTGGTGGTGATGGGCGCGGCGATCGAAGACAAGCTCTATCAGCTCGAGACTCAGATTCCGCTGGGGATGAAGCTGAACGTGATGTCGCTCCAATCGCAATCGGTGACCGATTCCATCAACAGCTTTCTCGTCAACCTGGTCGAGGCGGTCATCATCGTGCTGGTAGTGCTCTTTTTGTTCATGGGCGTCAAGAGCGGGCTCATCATCGGCGGCATTCTCGTTCTCACGATTTTCGGGACGTTCGTCTTCATGGGCCTTTACGAAGTCACCCTCGAACGTATTTCGCTCGGCGCACTGATCATCGCGCTCGGCATGCTCGTGGACAATGCCATTGTGATCGTCGAGGGGATGAAGGTGCGCATCGAGGCCGGCATGGAGGGTTTGAAAGCGGCGACGGAAGTCGTCAATCAAAACGCCATGCCGCTTCTCGGTGGTACCGCGGTGGCCATCACTGCTTTCGCTGCCATCGGAACGTCGGATGACAGTACCGGTGAGTATTGTCGCTCGCTCTTCGCCGTTATCTTGATCTCCCTCAGCTTGAGCTGGCTCACCGCCGTAACCGTGACACCGCTCGTCTCTTACTTGCTGTTCAAACCGAAGAAGGGTGGCGGCGGTGATGCGGAAGACGCCCACAGCGGGGGGATGTTCCGGCTCTACAAAACGGGCCTCATGACGGCGATTCGCTTCCGAGGAATAACCATGGCGGTCGTGCTGGGCGTCTTTGTGGCTTCTCTCATCGCCTTCGGATCGGTGAAGCAATTGTTCTTCCCCGACTCGATCCGCCCGCAGTTTTTCGTCGAGTTCTACTTTCCCGAGGGGACTCACATCTTCGACACCGAAGCGCGCATGCAGCAAGTGGAGGAGTACCTGAAGGGTCTGGAAGGTGTGGGCGACCTGACCACCGCGATTGGCGGAGGCGACCCTCGCTTCCTTCTCACCTACGAGCCACTGGGCACCTCGAGCGCCAACGCGAGCGTCTTCGCGTCGGTCGAGGACTACCGGATGATCGCAGCCCTCGCGCCGCAAGTGCAGGCTGACCTCGAGGAGCTCGTGCCCGAGGCGGTTGTGAACGTACGCCAGTTCCGCCTGGGACCGGGCGAAGGCGGCCGGATTCAACTCCGTATCAGCGGGGCGGATGGGACGCGGCTGCGCGAGATGTCCGAGAAGGTCAAGGACATCATCATGGAAGAGGGTGGGCAGGGGGTTCGTGACGAATGGCGGGAGCAAGTCAAAGTGGTGCAGCCTCAGCTCGCCGAAGCCCAGGCGCGACAGCTCGGTATCGACCGACCGCAACTTGCCCGGGCACTTCAAAGTGCCTTCGATGGCACCCAGACCAGCGTCTACCGGGAAGGGGATGAGCTTCTGCCCATCGTCGCCCGCTCACCCGAGTTCGAACGCGACAACGTGGACAACATACGGGCCCTCCAGATCTGGAGCGAAGTCGCTCGCCGGATGGTTCCGATGCGACAGGTACTGACAGGATTCGAGACCACTTACGAAAACGCCAATATCTGGCGACGTGATCGCCGCACCACGATTCGGATCCATGCCGATGCGTTGGCAGGGGAGCTCCCCAGCGAGCTCATGGTCCGAATCAAGCCACGAATCGAAGAAGCATTGAATGTTGATCTAGACGCCTACTTCGGACGATCGTTCGGTGAGGAACCGTTCGCGAACCATACCGCAAGCACCATCCCGATCCGCTTTTCGGATCTCATCCCGCTCAAGGGTTTGCCGGGCTACTACATGGCTTTGGGTGGTGAAGACGAGGATTCGGCGAAGGCGCAGGCCTATCTCGCCACGTCGTTCCCGATCTTCATCGCCATCATGATCGTCATCGTGGTCGCACTCTTCAACGCCGTGCGCGAGCCGCTCATCATCTAGCTGACGGTTCCACTCTCCATCATTGGCGTGACCCTCGGGCTCCTGACCTTCAGCCAGCCGTTCGGGTTCATGGCTCTGCTCGGGCTCATGAGCCTGACGGGCATGCTCATCAAGAACGCCATCGTGTTGGTGGACGAGATCAACTTGAACCTCAGCAAAGGGAAACGCCAGTTCTGGTCGGTCGTCGATGCCGGGGTCAGCCGCATGCGGCCGGTCATGATGGCGGCGGCGACGACGATTCTGGGTATGATCCCCCTATTGAGTGACGCGTTTTTCATCGCCATGGCGGTGACCATCATGGTCGGTTTGCTGGTGGCGACGGTACTAACACTCGTCGTGGTCCCGGTGCTCTATACAATTTTGTTCCGAGTGCCGTACGAGGGCGATATGCCGGCGTGAAGTTGACTGACGGTGGAGGTGGAGCCGATGAAAAGGAATGTTTGGCTGGGTTCGATTGTTTGTTCCATTGCTTTTCTTGTGGGCACTTTCGCTTCGGCACCTCCGGCGTCTACTAACTCGGACGAACCGGTCCATTGGGACGTATTCGACCAGATCCTCGACGAGGCCTTCGAACGGTCCGAGGTCATGGAGAATGCTGGTTGGCTGACCGATGTCTACGGGCCGCGGAACTCCAAGTCGAGCGGTTACGTCGACGCGTCGAACTGGGCACGTCAAAAACTCGAGGATTACGGGCTTTCGAATGCCCGGTTGGAGCCTTTCGAGTTCGGTCGGGGCTGGGAGAACCTATACTCGTCGTTCCACATGGTGGCTCCGACGTACATGCCGATCATCGGCTATCCCGCCGCTTGGTCGGCTGGTACCGACGGCAAGGTCCGACTGCAAGCCGTATACGTGAATCTAGAGGAGATCGAATCGGCTGCCGATCTGGACCGATACGGCGACAAGATCAAGGGGACCGTCGTTCTTATCGAACCGCTGCGGGACTTGAGCGATCAGTATTGGCCATCGACGACGCGATACAGCAAGGCGGAGCTCGACGAGATGGCGAGGATCCCGATCGGTCCCACCGAGCAACGCGAACGCCGTCGATCCCGTAGTGGGCTGACGATGGAGGAGCGCATCGACCTCGTGTTCGACGCGGGCGCCGCGGCGGTGGCGCGAACCGACGGCGAAAACGCCTACGGCACGGTCGACGGTGCGGTAAATGGCTACGGCCTGGAGCGGAAGATGTGGGAAATGGACGCGCCCTCGCCCATCACCGAGTGGATTCTTGCCGCGGAGCACTACAACCGGATGGTGCGTATCTTGGAGAAGGGTGTTCCGGTGGAGATGGAGGCCGAGGTTCGGGTCGACTTCCCAGGCGACGACGCCATCGACTACAACGTCGTGGCGGAGATACCGGGCACCGACCTGGCGGATGAGCTCGTCGTGCTGGGTGCCCACCTGCAATCGGAACCGATCGGGACTGGCGCGACCGACGACGCCGCGGGCTGTGTCATTGTGATGGAGGCTGTCCGCATCTTGCAGGCACTCGGGATCAAGCCGCGAAGGACGATTCGGATCGGGCTCTTTGGCGGACACGAGATGGGACTGTATGGGAACAACAGTCATGTCCGGAAACACTTCGCCGATCCGGAGAAAAAGGAGTACAAGCCCGACTACGACAACCTGTCGGCTTACTTCAACGTCGACAACGGCGGCGGCCGGATCCGAGGCGTTTCCGTGCAGGGCAGTGAAACCATCCGTGCCATCTTCTCCGAATGGATGAGGCCGCTCCACAACCTGGGAATGCGGCATCTGTTCACAACCGGGATGGCCCATGAGTCGTACGAAGAAGTGGGTCTTCCGGGCTACTACTTTCGCCAAGAGCGCGTCGACAGCCGTCGCTACCATTCGAACATGGACGTCTACGATCGCCTGGTGTCGGAGGACCTCATGGCTAATTCGGTGATTCTGGCGACGTTCGTGTATCACGCCGCCATGCGGGATGAGCGTCTGCCTCGCCCCGCGCCACGGCCGTGGTAGCGGGTGCCAGAGTTTGGGGGTCGGCACCAATCCGCTCCGTGATGCTCGGGGTTGCCTTGGCCGCTGTCGTTCCGGTAGTACACTCGCCGACGGTGCGGGCGGCCGCCCAGACATCTTCCGTCGTAATCGGAGAGCTGGGACAGGCGTTCGATACCTACATGCGGGAGCAGGCCGACGCCGGTTTCGCTGGCTCCATGATTGTCGTCAAAAACGGCGAGGTCGTATTCACCAAAGGATTCGGACTCGCCAATCCGGAAGCCCAGCACCCGAACACTCCTGACACCGTTTTCGACTTGGGCTCCGTCGTGAAGTCGTTCACGCTGGCTGCGATCCTCAAGCTGGAGGAGGCGGGGAAGCTCACCACGGACGATCCACTTTCCGTTTTCTTCGAAAGCGTTCGGCCCGACAAGTCGGCGATTACGATCGACCAGGTGATCACCATGAGCGCGGGGTTGGTGGAGTACCACGACGAGACGGGCGACTTCCAGGAGATGGATCGCCAAGAGGCGATCGAGCGCATTCTCTCGGAGCAACTGCTGTTCGAGCCGGGAACGGATCGAGCGTACTCAAATTCTGGTTACACCTTGCTCGCTGCGATCGTCGAGATCGTGTCGGGCACCAGTTTCGAAGCCTTCGTGAAGGATAAGCTCTTCAAGCCCGCCGGGATGACCAGCACCGGCTTCTACGGCGAGCCGGTCGTTCCCGACGACTTGGTCGCCGTCGGCTACGGCGGGATCACCACCTTCGGAAAAAGCAACGCTCTTCAGAGTTGGCCAGCCGTCACCTGGGCGCTCGCGGGGAGCGGTGGCGTCTTTGGCGCGGTCGGCGATCTTCACAAGTGGTCACGCGCCCTTTCCGCCGGTTCGGTACTGGGTGGCGAAGGGCTTGAGAAGTACCAGGAGTACAACCAGCCGTTCCGCACAGCTAGCGGTCACCTGGTTCGCAGCGAAGCGGGCGGAAACGATTTCGGCTTCAACTTCGTCGTGCTCGAGCTGGTGGAGGAAGATGGGATGATCGCGTTCGCGCAGAACAACAACCCGAAAGGCGAAGAGGACCCGGCATTCGTCCGAACCCTGCTACAGATCTACACCACTGGCACGGCGGGCGGTCGCTAGGAAGGACCGTTCGACATCTTCGATGAGCTGTGGCATCGTGAAATCGTCGGGGATGACGGCGCCACACGGATGGTAAAGCCGCCCGATGCGTAGCCCCTGGGCCTATAAACTTGTTGTTCTCTTGGCGGCTTGTCGTTAAAGTTGGCCAACTCTCCCTAATTTGAAGGCGCCCATGCAACAAAAAACCATCCTTCTTACTGGTGCCTCGAGCGGGTTTGGCCGGTTGACCGTACCCCTCTTGCTGCAGCGCGGACACCGAGTCATTGCTGGAGTTCGGGGCGGCGATGACCGACTGCGAGAAATCTTCGGCGCTGAGGACGCGGACGCCGGTCGCCTGAAGGCCATCGACCTGCACCTGGACCGACCAGAGTCCTTCCCAAGAGTACGGCAGTTCATTGAGGACAAGTACGAGGGCCGCCTCGATGTATTGATAAACAATGCGGGCTATGGATTGGTGGGCCCCGCGGAGGATGCACCCGAGGAGACAGCTCGACATCAGCTCGAGGTCAACTTTTTCGGGCCCATCTTACTGACCCAAGAGCTGCTTCCGACCTTGCGCGCCGCGAAGGGAAGGATCCTCAACGTGAGCAGCGTGTCCGGATTCGTTCCTTATCCCTTCTATGCTCTTTACGCCGCGAGCAAGCACGCGCTCGAGGGGTATACAGAAGCCTTGTGGTCCGAGGTTGAGCCTTTCGGCATTCAAGTGGGTCTCATCGAGCCGGGGGGATCAAGAACCGGGTTTATCAAGACATCCTCAAAAGCGACGGCTGACATACCCTCAGGTTCCTTATATGCCGACCGATCCCGACGCATGAATGAGTTCCTCCTCGGATCTGCAGACAAGTTTGCAGGTGATCCGAAGGCGGTGGCGAAGGTTCTCGCGAGGCTCTGCGACCGGCGCCGGGT
This sequence comes from Candidatus Marinacidobacterales bacterium, assembly GCA_965219415.1. Classification (GTDB taxonomy): domain Bacteria; phylum Acidobacteriota; class Vicinamibacteria; order Marinacidobacterales; family DATDRI01; genus CBDCNP01. Next base: position 940,436 of record CBDCNP010000002.1, on the reverse strand, counting down.
GCCGCTTCGCACGCTGGTCGGATTTGACTCGCGCGCGCTCGAGTTACTTCGCCGCTTGTTGCCCCACCATCTCCGCGCCTGGTTGGTGTACTTTGGCTTCCGGAAGCTCGTCTTTAAGGACTGAGCGTGGAACGGCCGATGCCAATTCCGGAGAAGGGATGAGGTTTCGACCCATCGCCTGGACCAAACTCCTCGTCGGAAGCGTCCTCGCGCTCGTCGCGCTTTACCTGGTGCTTCTGGTTCCAGACTCTAAGCCACACGCCGGTCAAGCCGTCCCGCATCAGCCGTTCGTGTGGAATCAGGACGAGGTCTGGTCTTCACTGGAACAACAGTTTCTCGAGGCTCGTGCTTCCGGATGTGGCTCGCTCGCCAACTCCATTGACAGTGGACTCTCCGAGATACGCGAACTCTTGGAAACCATCTCGAGCGGTCGAGCTCTCCCGGACGATGCGCGGTTCGAGGTGGCCGAAGACACGTTCTTCCGGCTATCTCCAAAAATCGCTGTCTGCCCGGAGCGATTGCCCGAGCTCATGCAGATATACGATGAAACGAGACACGTTACGAAGAGGCAATCTGAGCACTGGGAGATGAACTCGATCGAAGCGCGTCAACGAATGTACCGGCTCATTTACGGTGGTCGAGCCGCGCTCGAAGAGGTCATGCTCCAAGCAAATACAAGCCAGGTTCCTGTCGTCTTGAAGGGGAGGGAAGTACTGTCCCGCACCCTCAGCGTTGAAATGCTGGGCATGAACATCCACAGCGGCGACATGATCCTCTCGAGAGGCGCGGCGTCCTACTCGGCGCTGATTGCGCGGGGCCATGACTACCCGGGGAACTTCTCCCACGTTGCTCTGGTCCACATCGATGATCAGGGCACGCCCTCCTTTATCGAAGCTCATATGATCGGAGGCGTTGCCGTCCATTCCCTCGAGGATTATCTGAACGACCGCCCGCTTCGCATCTCGCTGCTGCGGTTGAGGGATGACCATCCCGAGCTCCTCTCAGATATCCGCTGCTGCCTGACAAGGCAGCGGCAGCAGCGCTGGAAGACGCGACGAGTCGGCATATTCCCTATGATCTAGAAATGAACTACTCGGACCACTCGGCGCAATTCTGTTCGGAGGTAGTCTCTGCAGTGGAGCAAGAGGAATCGATCTGTGGACGGCCATGTCCTATGTTTCCGCACCCGGAATTCGGGCGTGGCTTACGGCGGCTGGCGTTCGACACTTCGAGACCCAAGAGCCATCCGATCTCGAATACGACCCGCAGCTCGACGTGGTCGCGGAATGGAGAGATCCCGAAAGTCTCTTTCAAGATCACGTGGACAATGCGGTCATCGAGGTGATGCTGGAGGACGCGGATCGGGGCGATCGGCTCGAGTACCCACCACTGATGTTGCCATTTGCTCGGATAGGTAAGGCATATAGCATGGTCGTGAACCGGTTTGGCAAGGAGGGGCCCATTCCCGAAGTGATGAGCGCGACGGTCGGCCTGCTGTTTCTTGATTTTGATGAAAAGCACGGTGCCATTAAGGCCGGTGTTCTCTCGCGCGTATCGAAGTTCGAGAAGGATAGGGGTTATCGGCCTCCCTACTGGGAGCTCTTGAATCTCGCCCGCTCCGCGAAGGCGGAGCTTTATCCGCTACAAACGGGCAGCGATCGGTGACAGGACGGGACGAATCCAAAGGAGGGACCGCAGGATGATGAACAGAAGAGACTTTCTTCGGACAGCCGGCTTACTTGCGTTGGCACCTGCAGGCTGTAGCCGTCAAGAAACGGGCTCGCCGAGTACGGAGTCGACAGCTCCTGGTCAAGCCGCGCCCGGCGGCGTCGAGCTCAACGACATCCATGCTCAGCTCAGTGCCACGCGAGTCGATCGCGTCGTCCCGATCCGGTCCATGGATGAGCTGGTGGATCAGGTCCATAGAGCGGCCCAGGAGGACAAACCGATATCCGTGGCCGGTGGCCGCCACTCCATGGGGACTCAGCAGTTTGGCACGGACACCGTGCACTTCGACACGCGGCCCATGAGGCGAGTGCTCGGCCTGGACGCGGACTCAGGGATCATCGAGGTCGAGGCGGGCATCCAATGGCCGGATCTCATCGATTGGTATCTTTCCGAGCAAAAGGGAAGCGCCAATGAGTGGGGCATCGCCCAGAAGCAAACGGGTGCGGATCGCCTCGCGCTTGGAGGAGCTCTCTCGGCGAACGGCCATGGACGAGGCCTGACTCTCAAACCGATCATTGGTGACGTCGAATCGTTCACCTTGGTTGACGCCAAAGGTGAAGTTCAAACGTGCAGTCGGAGCGAGAATTCCGAGCTGTTCGGCTTAGCGATTGGTGGCTATGGTCTCTTTGGTGTCATCTACTCGGTTAGGCTTCGATTGAAGAAGCGTCAAAAGGTGGAACGCGTGGTGGAAGTGCGCGGCGCAGATGGAATTGCGGAAGCCTTTCAGCAGAGGATCGATGATGGCTTCCTTTACGGAGACTTCCAATTCGAGACCGATGAAACCTCTGAGACCTTCCTCACACGGGGTATTTTTCCTTGCTACCGGCCGGTAGCTGCAGACACACCCATGCCAGACGACCAGAAGCAGCTCGCCTTGGAGGACTGGGTAAACTTTCTGCACTTGGCACACGCCGACAAGGCGGAGGCGTTTAGGCGCTATGCCGCCTACTACACGTCGACCTCTCAGGACAAATATACTGGGCGGACACTCAGCAGCTCTCCATTTACCCAGACCACTATCATCGGGATATCGATGAGCGAGTGGGAGCGAAAGTACCCGGTAGCGAGATGCTCACAGAATTATATGTGCCTCGCGGCGAGCTCGACGGGTTTCTCGCCGAGGCCGCACGGGTCCTGCGAGAGATGAAAGGAAGTGTAATCTACGGGACCGTCCGGCTCATCGAGCAGGACGACGAGAGTTTCCTTGCGTGGGCGAGGGAATCCTACGCCTCGATCGTTATGAACCTCCACGTCGACCATGACACGGAAGGGATCGAGCGCGCAAAGCGCTGTTTCCGCAAACTAATCGATCTCGCCCGCAGCCGGGGCGGCAACTATTTCCTGACCTACCACAAATGGGCGACGAAGGAGCAAGTGCTCGCCTGTTACCCCCAATTCCCGGAGTTTCTGGCGCTCAAGGTGAAATACGATCCCAACGAACGCTTCCAGAGCGACTGGTACCGCCACTACCGGAAAATGCTGGCTTGATCCTACGAGCCGGTGGGCTGGGGCACCGGCATGCCCGCCCAACGCTTGAGGGCGGCTACGGCCCCAAACGAAAAATGGTGGACTGTGAAGGCGACAAACAGGGCACCCAGCACATCGATGGTGTAGTGCGTTCTCGTCGCAAGCACGAGATATATTTGGAAAACAAAGAAAACCCAGGCAAGAATCTTTAACCATGCGGGCTCTTGGCGGTCGCCAAGGCAATGAGGAAGCCGTTCGCGACATGTCCGCTGAACCAAAAATCCGGCCGGTCCAATTTCGCAAGGGTAAACACCCCCTCCGGAAATAGTCCCACCATATCGTCGGGCACCGGTAGGGTGGTTGCATGCAAGAAAAGCCAGTGAAGGAAGTAAACTCCATACAGACAGAACCCCAATCGGATGCCCTTGCCGGTGAACAGTATGACAAGGACGATCACGCCGTAGAGAAGCTCTTCTGGCAGAGTGCCGAGCCACCATATATATTGGGTCGTCTCCCGTCCGTACATCGACAATAGTGATGGAACGAAAAGGTGGCCGATGTCCCGGATGCCTGAAGCATGCTCATAGGCTGGCAACGTATAGATGCCTAGCGCGACCGATAAGAGGTATAGGGCTAGGATGATCAGGAATGCGAGGATTCTTTCCTTGACATACGGTTGAAGCGTCAAGCGATCACCTCCTCGGAAGAATGGCCCGGCACCCTTGCCGCACCGAGCCGGCGGTGAACGGTCCGAATGTTTCCATTTGAAACCAGAGGTATCCTACGGGACGGTTGTTGACCGGTCAAACGGACGACGGACTACTCGGCCCACCAAGGGGCATGGGAGAAGAAAAAAATCATCGGCATCGACACCGCGACAAGGATGGTGTCACGCCCGATGCGTAGTTCCTGGCATCTATGTCTCGGGGCGAATTACGCGACTTCGCGAGGGTGCACGTCGCGCTCGATCTCGCGTTTCGATTCTCGCCCGGCGACTTCGAGGTCATACGCTGCCTGCAGGTTCATCCAGAACTCCGGTGTACTTCCAAAATAGCGGCTGAGTCTCAGTGCCGTGTCGGCACTGAGACCCCGCCGGCAGTTCACGATCTCGCTGATGCGTGTCACCGGAACCCTCAGGTCTCGGGCGAGGCGATTGATGCTGATTCCCGAGGGCCGCATGAGATCTTCGCGCAAGATCTCGCCCGGATGAACCGGTGGAAGCGTTGCCTTCTTTTTTACCATAGTTGGCTCTCCGTCTCAGTGATAGTCGACGACGATTTCTACGTCATACGCATCGCGGTTACGCCAAACAAAGCAGATGCGGAGTCGGTCATTGATCCGAATGCTGTGCTGTCCACGGCGGTCGCCTTTGAGTGCCTCCAGCCGGTTGCCAGGGAAGGTAGCCAGATCCTCCAGCCGATGAGCAGCGTGCAGTTGCCGCAGTTTTCTCTGTGCTACCCTCGCGACTGCCCTGAGTCTACGAGCTACGTTTCCGGCCAGTAGACTCTTGGCATCCTTGTCACGGAACGACCGGATCACCCGTAAAGGGTATCACGGAACACGTGATACTGTAAACATGATACCAGGCGCGTGATAGTCTATCCTGCGGGCGCTTGGCCAGGAAGGAGAAGGACCATGGTCAGGAAGGGGATGCTGGTCGCGATCGCATGTCTCGCCGCGGCACTCGATTTAGCGGCGCAGGAAGCCCGCGCCCGCGCCGAGCTACTGGATCTGATTCAGCGGGAGAAGTTCGACACCGTCTTGCCGGGTGCGATGCGTGACAACGGCATCGACATGTGGATTCACGTCATCCGCGATGGAGATCCCGACGCACTGTCGCTCGACATGGGGGGAACCGCCGGCTATTTCATCTTCACCGACCGGGGGGGCGACCGGATCGAGCGCGCCGTGCTCGCCGGGCGGGGGCAAGGTATGCGCACCAGCGGTGCCTACGACATCTTTACTTTCTCCGATTGGGATGCGTGGTACCCGTCCAATGATTCGACGGAGCTGCGGCAGTTCGTGCAAGAGCGCGATCCGGAGCGCATCGCCGTGAACACTTCGGCGTGGCTGGCCGCCGCGGACGGCCTCTCGCACTCCGGCTATCAGAAACTCGTCGAGACACTGGGCGAAACGTTCGCGGCCCGGCTCGTCTCCAGCGAGAAACTCATCACTGATTTTCGCGTCCGTCGCGTACAGTCCGAGATCGTCGCCTTCGCGAATGCGGGCGAAATGACCCGCCGGATTTTGGAACAGGCTCTCTCCCGCGACGTCATCACGCCGGGCGTCACGACGCGGGAGGACGTCGCTTGGTGGGTCCAGGACCAATTGATGGAGCGTGGGCTCCAGTCGTCCTTCGGTCTCAGCAGGCCGGGAGTCATTCACTCTTCCGCGGCCGAGCGATCCGAACTTCGCTCCCGTCAGTACGCCTTTCAGCGTGGAGATCTGCTGTCCTTCGACATGGGTGTCAAGTACTTGAACTTCGGCACCGATATGAAGCGGAACGCATACATCCTGCGTGAGGGAGAGACGTCGGTACCGGCAGACATCCCAGCGTGCGTTCGACGAAGGTCGCCGTGCGCGCGACATCATGCGCCGGAACATCAAGGTCGGCCGCACCGCCGCCGAAACACTCGAGGCCATGGTGAGTGCTCTTGAGGAGGAGGGTTTCGTCTATACGCCCTTTGTCAACGATGGCGCCATCGACCGCCAGATCGTCGAGAGTTTCGATCGGCCGGACGTCACCGGGATCTCGATCGACTGCCACGTCGTTGGTAATACCGGCAACAGCCAGGTAGCAGTCGGTCCCTCCATCGCGCCGTTCCGGGCGTTGCGGGCGCTCCTAACCATCCAGCCGAACAACATCTTCTCGTTCGAATTTATCACCCACACCGCGATGCCTTCTTACGGCGGCAGGCGCCTCCGAATCAATTTCGAGGACAATACCATCGTCACCGCACAAGGGGTCGAGCTACTCTACCCGCGCAACGAAAAGATCCTTTTGATCCGCTAAGAAGTTCTTGCATTCCGCGTGCGGTAGCGCTCGAACCATGCCAAGACGTGAGCTACTTTCGTGATGAGCTGGCTCGGCCGGCGGACGATGTTGTGTGAGGCGCCGGGAATGCGCACCAGCGCGGTGTCGATCTTGCGCAGCTTGAGCGCGTGAAAAAATTGTTCCGCCTGCGAAAGCGGCGTTCTCAAGTCGGCGTCACCCGTCATGAGCAGGGTCGGCGTGGTGACGTTTCCCACGAGGGAGATCGGCGAGAATTTCAAGTAGGCTTCGGGATTTTCCCATGGCAAGCCGGGATAGCGATAGTTGTAATACCCGTACCAATTGTCTGCGGTAAGGACCTTGCTGTACCAGTTGGTGACGGGCTTTGCGGCAACGGCGGCGCGGAAGCGGGACGTCTTGCCGACGATCCAGGCGGTCATGATACCGCCCGCACTCCCACCCGTGACGAAGAGGTTCTCCTCGTCGATGTAGCCGCGTGCGATCACGGCGTCCACGCCGGACATGAGATCATCGTAGTCCTCGCCCGGGTAGTTGTGGTAGAGAAGGTCGCCAAACTCCTCGCCATAGCTCGTGCTGCCCCGGGGATTGGCGTAGAGCACGACGTAACCTGCCGATGCGTAAAGCTGCACTTCTGCAGAAATGCGGTCACCGCAATGGGAGATCGGCCCACCGTGGATTTCCAGAATAAGAGGATACTTGCGGCTGGGATCGAAATCGGGCGGTGTCACAATCCATCCTTGTATCCGGCGCTTGTCGAAAGAAGATTCCCACCAGATCTCATCGACCTTCCCCAGCGTCTTGTGTCCAAAGAGATCGTCGTTCAACGACGTGACCCGCTCGACGCCGGTGCTATCTCGCGAGCCCATTGCCACGTCGGCGAGTCGTTCTGGCCGCGTCTGCGTGAACGCGAACCGGCCGTTCTCTGCCACCGAAAAGGAGCCGCCGGCGTATGGCCGTCCGTAGGACGTGCCGCCGAGGTCACTGGCGAGGATCGTCACCTTTCCTCCCAGCGTGACGTGGGCGACCTTGGTATTCCCTTCGTCGGTGTACTGAAAGAAGAGGCCCCGTCCGTCCGGTGACCAGACAGGATTGGAAACGGACCGATCCAAACTCTCGGTGACGAGCCGTTTGTCGCTCGCATCGGCGCTCTGGACGTAGAGCCGTGTCACTTGGTAGGTGCGGATGCGATCTTCATAGCCCAAGTACGCGATCTGACGCCCGTCGGGAGAGACGGTGGGGCTGTGATCAGGACCGTTTCGATCGGTGAGCGCCGCGATGCTGCCATCGGACAGAGATACCTTGTAGACCTCGGAATTCCGGAATTCGTATTCCCATTCCTCATTCCGATTGGCCGAGAAAACGAGGTAATTCCCATCCGGAGTCCACGCCGGCGCGTCCCGGTGATGAAAGGAACCCGTGGTGATCTGACGCGGTGTTCCACCATCGGCCGGGAGCACGAACAAATGATGGTAACCGTGAGGCACGTACCCCTCGCCATCGGCTCGATTCTTCAATCTGGTGATTACGCGGGGAGGATCGGCCCATTGGGCTCCCTCGGGTTTTGCGGGAAGCTCGGCGAGGCGTGCGGATCTTCGGGAACGAGCGTGGAGAAAGCGATCTGTTCACCGTTCGGCGACCAGGTGATACCGCTCGGAGACTTGAGAAGCTGTGTCAGCTCGGCGATCTGTCCGGTCTTCATCCAGCGGAGGAAAATTTGCGAAGATCCCTCCGCGCTCGAGACATAGGCGAGCCTTGTTCCGTCCGGTGACCAGCGAGGTGAGGATTCGTTTCCGGTGCCGGCGGTGAGCCGGCGGTGAGCCGGCGGTGATCGTTGCCGTCCGCGCTGACCAGCCAGAGCTCCGACCGCCTCCTATCCTCCATGACATCCATGGAGTTCCTGACATACACGGTGCGCGTTCCGTCTGGAGAAATCTGTGGATCGGAGGCGTACTCGAGCTGGAATACGTCCACGTACTCGAATCGGTTCGATTCTTCGGCAAAGCTAGTGACTGCAGAAAATACAATCGCGGTTGCGAGGAAAGGTCTCATGGTCACCTCCGTCCAAAATCGTGCGTCAAAATGGCGGCGATGTGTTCCTGGTTGACATCGCGATTCAGCTTCGGCCTAACGGCTTCATTCACTGGGAGGAGGAGTCGGTGCCCAAACGCAATCGGCAGGCTCCCTTGGCCGAGGTTCCGCGGAGGAGCCGCCGAAGATGCGGACGCTCCGGTACACGTACCAGGCGCGGAAGCTGGACATGCCATCCTCCTTGCAGACGACCCTCAGCAGGTCGTCGTCTTTCCGGTATTTCTCATGGTCCAGAAGTCCGTCCCGCATCAGTTGATAGAGTCCGTCGTGAACGAGAGAACCCCGCATGAAGTTCTTAGTGTCGACCGTTGGCCCGCTCGGACCATCCCAGGCGTAGCTTTTCTTCAGTCCAGCTCACCGTTCTTGCTCAGGTAGACGTAGTCGTCGATGGTGCCGATATCCCCGTTGATCTCTAGATCCGTCGAGTGGGAGTACTCGGTCATGAGCTGGTACTTGTACTTCTTGAGCTCGCGGTAATAGATTCTTTTGTCCCCCATGCGACCGAAAATAGTCTCGGGGGGGCCGAAAAGTCAAAGGGCTAGTTCATTCACTTTCAGCGGCCAGGTGTGGCGGAGTATAGTGTCGCCTCAAAGGGAGTGCTCTTGTGGAATACCGGGTTCTAGGACGTACCGGGGTCAAGGTCTCGGCTCTATGTCTCGGCTCCGACAATTTTGGCGACGCAACATCGGCCGAGGACGCGACGAAAATCCTCAACCGAGCCTTCGAGGCGGGCATCAACCTCGTCGATTCCGGTGACGTCTATGCAGAGGGCATGAGTGAGACGATCATCGGTAAGACAGTGAAGGAGCGCGGCCTTCGCCATTCCGTCGTACTGGCTACCAAAGTCGACCACGGCTGGCGGCGGCGCGGCGTTTCGCTGGACGACTTTGTCCCCGAGACGCGCCCTAACCGCACCGGACACTCGCGCCTGAACCTCATGCGGGCCTGCGAGGAAGCGCTGAAGCGGCTACAGACCGATTACATCGACCTGTACCAGATCCATCGTCCGTCGTTCGACGTTCCGTTGGACGAGACGATACGTGCTCTGGATGACTTGGTGCGTCAAGGGAAGGTGCGCTACGTAGGCTGCTCGACCCACCCCGCCTGGTTGGTCATGGAGGCGATCATGGTGTCGGAGCTGAAGGGATACGTGCGGTATGCCTCGGAACAGCCGCCGTACAATCTTCTCGACCGGCGGATCGAAAACGAGCTCGTACCCATGTGCCAGCGGCATGGGCTGGGCATTATCTCTTGGGGCGCTATCGCGATGGGCGTTCTCGCCGGCCGGTACGCGGATGCCGAGCAGTATCCGGCCGACTCGAGAGCGGCCAAGCGCGGCGGCTTTTACGCCGATCGGGTGACGCGGCGCGGCATCGAGATCGGCCGCGAGTTTGCCAAGATCGCGGCTCGGCTCGGGATTTCCGCGGCCCAGCTAGCGGTGCTTTGGTGCAAGGACCAACCCGGGATCACGGCGCCTCTTCTGGGTACGAGGACGCTGCAGCATCTCGAGCACCTGTTGCCGGTCGCCGAGATGAAACTGGACGACGAGACGCGGGTCGCGTGTGACCATTTAGTGCCACCGGGTAGCGTGGTCGCCAATTTTCACAACACCGCATACTGGATGAAGACGTCCGTGCCCGATTGATCCGCTCTCTCGGGTGTTTCCATGGCTTGAACATGGAGGGTGATAGCAATGATGTTAAATGCAGCGATACTGGTCGGGCTGATACTCGCATCGGCGGGGTTAGGGTTTACTCAGGAAGTCACGCAAACGACCGTCTTGATCAATGGCACCGTGATCGACGCCACCGGGCAACCTCCGATTGAGAACGCTACCGTCATTATCCAAGGCAATCGAATATCGGAGGTTCGCTCTACCCCGTTCACGGATTCTGAGGCCGACGAGAACACTCGCGTTCTGGATCTAGAGGGTGGCTATGTTTTGCCCGGGCTGTGGAACAACCATTCTCACCTAGCGGACCTTTTACCGGACCCTAAAGGGTTGCTAGACGATGAACCGCTTTTGCGCGCGACGATACGGGCGGGTCGCAACGCCATGGATGCCTTGAAGGGTGGATTTACTTCTTTGAGGATGACCGGCGAACGTGATTTTGTGGACGTGGCCTGGAAAGAAGCTTTCGATGCGGGTGTCTTCGCGGGGCCGCGCATCGTGCCTTCCGGCAATCCCATTTCGGTTGGAGATGAGGACGACTGGTTGGTCGTCTCCGCAAGCAGTACAGAGGAAATCCGGCAGATAGTCAGGAATCACGTCGAGAACGGTGCCGAGATCATCAAGATTATCGCCAGTCGGATGAACTCTCAGGAGATCTTTGCCGCCATCGATGAAGCCCACAAACAAGGCGTTCCCATCACCGCCCATTCCGGGGGCGAGACTGCTCGCATCGCGATCGTACACGGCGTGGACGGTATAGAGCACGGCAATCGTTTGACCGATGAAACGATTCGCCTGATGGCCGAAAAGAATGTTTTTCTCGATCCCACCATCGTTTGCAACTTGAGCGCGGACTACATCGCCGAGCGGGAACAGCTCATCAAGGACGCGGGTTTCGAGTCACCTGAAGACGTCGTCGAGGGAAGGGTTCTGGTTGCTTACGCCGATGAACGATCACCGGAGATGGCCCGCAGTGCTCGGGTGGTATTGAACAAGGCCTTCGAAGCCGGCGTTAAGATCATTACCGGGAGCGATTCCAATCCGATCGATGAGATAGGCATGTTGGAGATCGAGCAACTGGTTTTTTCCGGCATCACCGAGATGGGCGCCATCATGGCGGCGACGAGAAATTCCGCGGAGATGGTGGGGATGCTGGACGTTCTAGGAACCGTCGAAGCCGGCAAGCTGGCCGATCTCATTGTCGTTGAAAAGAATCCACTCGAGAACATCTCCAACCTTAGAACGTTGTCGATGGTCATCAAGGATGGCAAGCTCGTTAACCTTGCCGAAAATGAAGGCCAGACTAGCTTCTGGAAATTGTATTTTTTGGACTGAGGGGGGCGAATCTCGTCCGGAGGAGATTCTTTCTCGGTGAGGTGAGAGATGAGCTCGAGGATTCGGGTCGTGGCGAGCCTGTTGATATTGTTCTCGGTGGCCTTGGCGTTCCAGCCGAATTTCCTATGCGGGCAAGGGCCGGGAAGGAAGGTGGAACAGAAATCGTTGCCCGAAGGTAAAGACGTTTTCGATCTAACCCTCAGCGAAACAGAAGCGTTCTCGAGTTTGAAGAACTTCGAGGTAGTGGGCCATAGCTACTTCAAAGGCCCTTGGCTGACTCTTTTCGCACGACAGAACGGTCTAGGGGCCGGCTTCAATACACCGCGGATTCACAAGGGCATCGCCTTCCTTGCCGGCTACGATAGCCCGCCAACGCTCTTCGGAATCCTCATCGCCGACGTGTCCAACCCGAAGAACATGAAGGCGTGGAGCTTCATCCCGTGCAACCCAGGAACGCGTTGCCCCTACCTTCGTTTGAACACGATGCGGCAGATCTTGGTTGCGACACACGACACACGCGCGTCGAACCCCACCCAGCCACCCCCAGGCGAACCGGTCAGGGCTGGCATTAGCTTCCATGATATCTCCGATCCCCGCGACCCCCAGCCTTTGGCTTTCTTCCTGACTCGGGATTCTGGGAGGACGCACGGGTTCGAGATCGACGACAGTTTCGTCTATGCCTGTGCGAATACGCCGGACAGCAAACTGGGCGTTCCCGGAGGAAACCAGGAGCTGCTCATCATCGACTATCGAGATTCGACATCCCCCACGCTTGCCAGCTCATTGCACATCGCGGGGCAACATCAAGGGGAGGAGTTTGAAGGACGCGATCGGTTCAATCCTGACGGAACCGAACAGAAAGTCTGGTGCCACGAGATTACGCTTCACAAGAAGCGACTCTACATCGCGTGGCGGGACGCAGGCCTCGTGATCGTGGATGTGAACGATCCTTTCGAGCCAACGATTATCTCGAGGCTCGATTACGTGCCCCCCTTTGGTGGCGGCTCAATCGGAGCCGCTCACACTTCCGCTCCCGTCGTCACGGATCCGGATGAACATCCAAGCTTGCTCGTACTCACGGACGAGATCTTCGACTGCCCGCCTGGTTTTGGTCGCTTGGTCGACATCTCGCACCTGTCCAATCCGCAAGTGGTTTCGAGTTACCGTATTCCTCACGTGGACGACGACTTCAACTCCATGGAAGGCGAGTTTCGATGCCCACCGGGTGAGCAATCGGCTCACTTGCCGTGGTTCGACTCCCGAGCGCCGAGTCTTCTCTACCAAGCATGGTATGACCAGGGAGTCCGTGTCTGGGATATCTCAAACCCATTCCTTCCGCGGGAAGTAGGGTTCTACGTTTCGCCGCGGTACGCGGCTCCTGGCAGGGTTGACCGGCATACTCGAGAGGTTTTTCAGGATCCCGATACCGAACTCCTCTACGTCACCGACGGAAGTGGCGGCGGGTTGACCGTGCTGCGGTGGGCCGGACCGATCCCCAAGGGCGATCCAATCCCGGCGGCACGCTAACGATCCGCCTGGGAACCGTCGAAGCCGGCAAGCTGGCCGATCTCATTGTCGTTGAAAAAAATCCACTCGAGCACATCTCCAACCTTCGCACGTTGTCAATGGTCATCAAGGATGGCAAGCTCGTGAACCTTGCCCGAGATGAAGGCCAGACCAGTTTCTGGAAACTGTACTTCTTGGACTAAGGGGAGTGTCTCGTCCGGACGAGAATCGACTTTTTAAACGCCTCTGAGAACTCGAGGCGAAATCTGGCCTAGCGCCAGGTCGTAGGCACCACCGGCGGTGCTATAGCAGGCGCGACCTCGTAGGCAGGAAACCCCACGAACTCGACAAAGACCGGTGTATTTGACGGCACGCCTCGCAACTGGTTGCCGAGCTGTGCGCCCATGGAGAGATTCGCGCTCGAATTGCCAAAGTAGTACCCAGCGTACTCTGGCATGAAGTAGGGGTTGATGATGCTGTCTACCGGATGCATCGCCTGCCTGCCCTCGATATCGAAACCGAGACGCTGCATGGTCCGCCTGGACCAAGCGCGGGCAGTCGCGTCCGTTGCCGCGCGAGCGCCGACCCGTAGTTGGACGCCATCCTCCATCTGCGCCCATTCGATCGCCGCTCGGAGGAAGTTCGCATCGCCCGCAGCTCTTGCCATCGCTTCTGTATATCGAATGCGCACCAGAATCGGGCGTTGCTCTCCCGCGGCCACCCTGGAGAGGTTCAGCCTAGGGCCACGCGCACCTGCACCACGGGCGGCCTTCGCCCCTCCGGCGACCAGCCCGAGGAGGGTTGCTCCATTTCCCCCGAGAGAAAGCCATGCGTCGAGCCGGGCGTCTGGATCATCGCTCTGGTGCAGGACGCTGATGTCGTTGGCGGTTTGCTCCGGGAGCCTCCTGAGCCAGGCGGGCGTCGCGAGAAGTCTCGGAAGGAACGTAATGAAGGAAAGACCGAAGTGGGCTACCGTGGCTTCAACCCAGGCCATGTCTGGGTTGCGCCGGAAGGCTTCTTCCCCGAACCACGATGCTACGGGCACGGTGACTTTCTCGTCGAACTCTGCCGTCTGCAGGTAGAAGTATTCGGACGCATGCATCAGTCCCTCGCCGGCTACGTGCATAAGCGGTGAGGGTGGCAGCTCGCCCCGGTTGGCGTGGCGGTCGAGGGGGTCGTATTCGTCCTCCTCTTCTTCTTGGAAGCCACTGGGATCGGTATAGCGGACTGGGTTGTTACGGGCGTAGGCGTAGCGATTGAGACTCTGGGGATCATCAGGGTTGGGAACGGTGCTATCTGGCTGAACGAAGCGGGCAATCTTGGGCCGGTATTGACGCACTCCTAGGTGGAGCAGCTCGCTTTCCCGGTCGTGCTCGGCGCCCGTGAATCCGTAACGAACTCCGGGATCGGTGCCCTCTTCGCTCTCGAGCTCTCCGTAAGGCGCGAACTGTCGACGCAGCACCACCTCACCGTTTTCGTCGGTCACTAGGCCGATGGTGCCTTGCACGTCTGGATGGAGGTAGAGCACCTTGGATGGGTTTCGATCGGTGATGAGTGCGACCCGGCTATTGCCCAAGAGGACATACCTATTGCCACTTCTTACTCCGTCTTCAAGAAGCTCCTCGAAATGCGTGCCGGAATAGCGGATCTCGAGTTCCGTTTCGCTTCCGGTGACCATCTTGCGAGTCCGGGTGCCGTCACCGTCATATTCGAACCGTGCAACCAGATCAGTGCCTCCCGACACGTCGGAAACACTGAGCATGTTGCCATCCGTGTCGTATGCGAAACCTACTGACTCGCCTTCCCCGACCATGAATCCGTTCGCGTCGTAGCTGAATGTATGGGGTGATGTCGCGGTTCCGATTCGGGTAACCGCGTGAGGCCCGGCGCCGGAACCGTAGCTGTACCGACCATCCGAAAAAGGATCGGCGGTATCCCAGTCCGAGTTGTAGGTCATGTTTCCGATCTCGTCGTATTCCCATCTCCATTCCTTCAGGGTCTCCCAATCAATGAAGATGTCGCAAAGCGGTGACGGCCAGGAAAGCCCCTCGGGGCAAGTTCGCGTCACGACACGATCCTGGTGTTGGGCATCGATTAGGCGACCGGCCCAATCGTACGCATAGACCCGGCGCCAGGCTTCCTCGACGACGTACACGGCCTTGGTGTTACCCGCCTCGTCGAACTCGTACGCGAGTCGGTGGAGCGGGGAGTCGCCCCCGCCCCCGACGGAAAGAGACTTGAGCTTCTCATTCGGTCCGTATTCCTGATTCGTTGTCAGGCCGTTTCCCCATTGGATCTCCACAATACGGGATAGGGGATCGTAGACGACCGAGCGAAGGATGTCCGCCCCGTTGAACGCGACCGAACTGACCCGACCGCCGCCGTCGAAAACGTACTCCGCGGTCTCACCGGTCGGGTACTGAACTTTGGTGATCCGACCCAGGAGGTCGTGGATCGTGTTCAACACGAACGTGGAGTCGGCAACGGTACGCTCGTGCCGCAACGTCCGGCCCCAGTTGTCGTACTCGTACGACACCTTGTTCCCGATACCGTTTCTAACCGACGACAATCGTCCAAGTCCGTTCTGACCCTCGTCGTAAGAGAAAAGGACGTCGTCGTCGCCCTGGAAGTCCTTGTGGTAAACGCGGCCCAACTCGTCAGCGTAAAAGTCGATGTGTTGGCCCTTGGCGTCGACCTGCCGGATGATCTGCCCACTGAGGTTGTATGCGTACCTCCAAGGGCAGTCAGATGGATTGCCGCAGTTGCTAAGGTCAGGATCCTCCATGGCTCGCCGGAGACCTCGACTGTCGTACTGCAGTCGGGTGGTATTGCCGGCGTTATCCATAACCTGCACAAGGTTTCCGATCCGGTTGTAATCGAAACGCGTTACGGCACGAAGGGTAGAGCCCTCCTGTTCCTCGATTCTCACGATCCGCCCGTGGCCGTCTCGGCGAGCGGTCCTTCGGTTTCCTCGTGGATCGGTCACGACGGTATCCCAGAGACGCGTTTCGGTTGCCGTCGGGTAGTGGGCATTGCCATTAGAGTCTTCGAGCCATTTCTTGACGACGCGGCCCTCCCAATCGTAGGCCGTGCGGTATAAAGGTCGCGCCGGGAGGTAGGGAAGGAAGGTGTAGGAGTTAGAGCCGGTGAAAAAGGGCAGGGTCTCGATTTCGACTCCGTGAAGACCGTATCGTCGATGTTTCGTCGTCCACTGTCCATCGGCTGCCGGTGTCTTCTCTTGAACGGAACGTAGCATCCCATCAAAATAGGTTCGGCTCACGACGTATTCACCCTCGTTTATGGCGCTGGTTCGCTCCAGATAGTTAGAGCCCAACGGGGTGCCGAGCGAGTACTCGAAGGATTGGAGTGTGATGGGCGGGGCGGTCGGATCCGACGATGGCGTGCTGGTCACGAGAACCAGCCGCCCGAGACCGTCGAGCTCGCGTTCTACCCGCCGCCGATTCGGGTCAACTGTTTCTACGACGACGCCGAACCGATCGTCCCATTGCGAAGTGCTCACCAGCGTAATCTGTTCTCCGGGGCTCTTCCCTTTGGTCACAGTTGTCGTTTGTCGGATCGGATAGGTGAAGCTCCCCGGCGAGTAGTCAATCGTAGCAAGCTCTCCCTCCGGTCCCTGCAACCGTACTACGTTGCCGTAGGCATCATAGTTGGACTCGCTCGCCGCCCAGAGCGGCGGTTCGGTGGCGTATTTCACGAGTGTCTCGACGCGGGTTGTATCGCCCGAGGTCACATCGCCGAGGTTCGTATTCGATGGTGCCACGATCCGGACCCGTTCGAATCGCGAATCCCCGCCCGGCAAGCGATGGGTGGTCGGGCCAACTCTGTGATGTATGCGGCGGTTGGATAAGGCGTGAGGGATCCCCGTTGGCAAAGACGTGGAGGCTGTAGTTAGGAGCCGCGCCAAGGTTGTCGCTGCTCGTGACTTCCACGCGACCGAAACCTCGGAAACGGCGTTCTTCTGAATCATAATAAGCGTCCCAATATCGATAGCGGCTGGCATAGACGTTGCCGTAGCCATCGTCGGCTTCCATCTTCGAAAGCACGTGCACCGGGAAGTGCAGGTTGCCGCCTTCAAAAGTTTCCCCTCCTACCTGGACCTCTAGCCCACCACCCACTCTCGCCGTGTAAGAGAGATGAATGGACCCCCCGACCCCGTTCGTCACCTCGACGAGGAGCTCGGGCTCGGGGCCCTTGTTGGCGAAGAAATTGAAGTGTGTGAACCCACCGAGCAGGGGATAGTTGACCAAATCCGTGGCTCCAGAAGCGTCCAGATCGAATAGACGTTGCCAGCCGTAAACACGGCGGACTGGGTTGGTTCCTTGCATGATGCTTTTCTGAAGTCCGGGGAAGGCATCGTTCTGCAATACCATCGGCATCGGCCATTCGAGAGGCTCGCTTTTGAGACCGTTTCCGGTATTGAGCCACACCTTCCAATGGGCTGACGATTCGAGGCGCACGAAATCCCGGCGGCCGTCGCCATTCAAGTCGAGAAAACCGTAAAGCTGGCGACGCGTGGGGAGGTCGAGCTCATTCGACCAATACTTCTTGAGAAACGGTGATGTGATCTCTTTGAACGCCGTCAAGATCTCCACTAGATCAGAGGCGTAGGTTGTGCCCGTCTCCGGTCGGAAGCCGCGACCGGTGCCGAGGTAGAGCCTTCCCTGATATAGAAAGTCGAGTAGCCCGTCCCCGTTGAGCTCAATGAACCCGTCCGTCGAGTAAAACAAAGACCCATCGCCCATCGGCCCTGTGAAGGAGACATCGCGCCCCAGGTAGGTAGGGGGCACTACCGGTCCCCAGTCCCATGTGCGGCGGGGTTTCGTAGCCCGCGTGGGGCACGGGATCACAAAGCCGGTTGCGCCAGTACCGCCAGACGCCCGCCGTCGCGTCGATGTCGAATCGGTCCGGACACCCATCCCCATTGCCATCGACCAGGTCCGCGACCACGAATGTGCCGGTGCCGCCGACTCGCCGGTAGTCGCGAACCCAATCTTGGGTGTTTCCATTTGGCCAGCTCCATGGCTTCTTTTCGAATTCACTGCCGGTGTTGAGATAGAGCGAACGACCAGTGAACAGATCGGGAAGCCCATCGCCGTTCATGTCGACAACGTTCCCAGCTAACATCCTGCTCTGAGCCAGAGTCATTGGGATCCCAAGGCGAGCGTCTCAGGTAGTGCTCGGCACCGGGCCAGGAGATTGGGCTCGAACTGAATCCCGAAGCTCCGGCTCCCGGCCAAATTCGCCACTTCACCGCGGGTGGCTTGCACTCGAGTGTCGAGGACGCAGGGCAGTAGGCCTCGACGACGTCGAGATGACCGTCGCCGTTGATGTCCATGAGATCACCTAACGTAATGGCCTCGCCCGCACTTCCACTAGACGCGTCCCATAGTTGGGCGTAGAGGCGCCCCAGCTCTTTGGGAATGGCTGCTGGACGGGTGCCTCGTTGAAGCCAGGTGTCGGGGCGTTGTACTGATACTCGAAGAGCTGCGGCGGGAGACACGAGTCGTCATTCGTTCCGCACAGCGTCACCGAGCGCAACATGCTGGCGCCGCTATCCGGACTGTACTGTTCTCCGTTCCCCGAATCCTTGTCGGCGTCGTACCCGAGAACGTATTCGCGTACCCGGCGCGACCCGAGCATGACCCGGATCGATCAATGCGCTGGTCTTGCAACAGCGGAAACCCATAGCGGAGGTTGACGTACTCGGGCCTCCCATCGGGCCTTGGTCCCCACCGAATCTCTACGCGCCGAGGCTCACCCAAGGGGCTGCCGTCGTGGAAGGTGCAGTCCAACCGATCCAACCGGGGAGCGCTGTAGGCGGTCGTGGGGGAGTAAGTCGCCTGCCACGACAGACCGTGCGGGTCGGTCAACTCGTCGAGGAAGTACTCGAAGGTCACGCCGTCCTGGGCGAGCTTGCTATGGCGAGTGTCGGCGTGTCGCCCGAACGTCGTCCTCGTTCCGGTCTTACCGAGGACGGTCCAGTAGTCTTCCGTTGCGCAGAAGAGGATCTTTTGAAAGTTTTCCGATTTAGGGTGGTAGCGAATAGCTGGGCAGCCAAAGGGATCGGACTCCCCTACGCCGCGAATGAGCTCCTGATCCCCGTAGAGGTAAACCGCCTCCGAGGGCGTCCACTCCTGAGCCTTATCCGCCCCGTACTTCGTGGAGCGAATGATTTTCGAAAGCCCCAGGCTCCATCCCACTCCGGCGTTTCCGCGACCCTGACGGCTGTTGTAAGCGAGTGATAAGGACGGCTGAATGCCTCCTGTGCCCGCCGGCACCACGATATGGATGGGTACAACAACCGCTCCGGTAAACAGCGAGGGCTTGACGAGGCCGCCACTGGTATCACCCGATGCGCCCGCCCAGTTGTAGAACGGAAACGCATTCGGATCGGTGGCAGCAACTTGCGCAAGGGAGGAAGAAGAAGCGGGCAACAGGATGCTGAGTCCGAGGAGGAGCGAACGGACTTTCGCTGCAGATCGGAAAGGCATGTTCTTTCTCCTAGCCATGAAGACCGTCTTAGGCTCGGTGGATCTTCGGAGTGGATTGAGAGCGATGTAAGGCCCTACCGGTCCCAGGGCTTGCTGCTGATTCTACTCTATTTTTCGTTGGCGCCGAATCTTTTTTCCGAAACTTGGCGCGCTGCTTCATCCCTCAGCGATCGAGGTCGTGGAGGTGTGTAGGGAGGTTCCATTCGAGCCCCGCGAGTCGGGGTTGGGGGCTGGTTTCCAGTACCGGTGTTCGCCGCATCACCAGCCGCAAGTTCGTCCCTGATTCTGCTCTTCTAGCCACGCCATCAACGGCTGGAAATAGTCGATGATAGCGCTGGCATCCATCTCACGTCCGCCGGTGAGCTCCTCCAAGGTGTCCTGCCAGGGATCGTGTCGCCGATACCCTCATGGAACCCGGGATTGGCACTTGTTTGATAGAGAGCGGGCAGGTGGCCGTAGTACAGGTAGTAGTAGACGTGCCCCAGTTCATGATGCACGGTCACGAGCTCATCCGAAGTGGGCTCGATACACTGCTTGATGCGCACGTCCTTTCCCGAGTCCATGTTCCAGGCGCTGGCGTGGCATACGACCTCGCGGTCACGCGGTTTGGTCAACAGGGATCGCTCCCAGAAGGTCTCCGGAAGGTTGGGCATGCCCAAAGAGACGAAAAAGCCCTCTGCGAGTTGCGTCATGCGCACCGCATCGTAGTCTTGATCGACGAGGGCCTCGCCCACATTCGGATTCGCCACACCGGGATAGGGCTCCACCAGGTCGTAGATATTGGCCCACTCCTGCGCCCACATATTTCCGAGGAGATGGGCGGGGATGGGTCCATCGGCGGGGACTTTGTCCCCTCTCCGTAATGTTCGCCCAGCCGAGCTCGGACGTAGCAGTGCAGCTGCTCGTATAGGGGCTCTACCTGGCTCCAAAGCCGCTCCGTCTCTTGTGCGAATGCATCCGGGCTCATGTCGTAGGCGGAGCGCCACATTTGTCCGAGGTCTTGGAACCCAAGGTTTCGCGCGCCCTCGTTCGCCAGCTCTGCGAACCGAGTGTAGGACCCACGCATGGGCGGCGAGACGGTCCGCCACCCCTGCCAAGCGTCCAATAGCTCGTCATAGTCTCGGTTTTCGGCGAGCACCCGTTCCAACTCCGGTAACGTCCTGCAAGTGTCCTCACCTCCGGGACAATACTTGCCTTCGCCGTAGGCGCCGGTGAGCTCCTGGTACAGGTCGGTCAGCTCCTCGCGCTTCGCTGCATCCGCGGGCGCCGGCCGGCGCGTATCCTGCAACTTGAGCAGCCTGAGCGATCGGGCGGCATCGGCCCCCACATCTTCATCCAGGTAGCGCCTCGACTCTTCCACCACTCGATTCTGATACTCGAGAAAACGCGATTGAGCCTTGGCGGCCAGAACCGCGGTATCGGGGGTAATGTAGGTTGCACGGACCCAAGCGGCGGCGGCCTCCTTGCCGAGATCGTCGAGCTCCTTATTGACGCGGGCGATGAACTCCTCGGCGGTCTCTTCCTTCTTACTTTCTTGGGTGGCGCGCGTTCCCTGACCTGTCGCAACCAAGAACACGAGCATGAGCAGGATCCGGTTCGTTGGCATCAATCACCTCACTCGTTAATAAATTCCCTTCACTAGTTCTTCATCGGTGGGAACGTAAGTCAACGCATCGTGGTTGGGCTTCGAAGTCCCCTGAGTCACGAGCGAAACCGTGACGAAAGTAATGAGGCTCACCACCGGTGGAATTAGAGTGTCGAGCCCTGCGTACGGTTCCGGAATCAAGAAGTACAGAACGACTCGCGTCAGGGTGCCGACGACGATGGCGGCAATGGCCCCCGGCGTGTTTGACCGTTTCCAATAGATACCCAGCGCCATCGGTACAAAGCATCCGGCGAGAACGACGTCGAACGCCAGAATCAGCAGGATACCAGGCTCAGGCCTCAAGTAAGCGAAGGCGATCGATGCGGCCATGGTGGGAAGTGCGATCCAGCGGGAGAAGCGCAACATCGTGTGATCGCCCCAGGTCGACTTGGTGTAGCGCTGCACGAGATTCCGCGTGATGACGTTGGCTAGATCGAGGACCACTCCGGCTGCGGTAGACATGCTCGCGGCGATCACGCCCAGGAGAATTGCGGTCCCGACGGCGGCGGGCATATTGTTCATGGAAAGATCGACCAGCAAGAATCGACTCGGTTCCTTGTCGAAGGAGAACGCAAACAATCCGATAAACGAGACCAGTAGGCCGACTCCTAGCGTGAGAAACCCTCCCACATAGCAGCCTCGACGCGCCGTTTGCGGGGAATCCGCCGAGATCACGCGTTGAATGAAATCGATGGCGACGACATCACCGAGGGCCAAGGACACGAGGGCCGCCCAATTGACGTAGGCGTTGTTGTCCGGATTCAAGAGACCCGACAGATTCGTGGCCTCCGCCGGCACCCTGGACATCAGCTCGGTCCACCCATGCGCCCCCACCAACCAAAGGAAACCGACGATGGTTGCGGCGACGAACATACCCACCTGCAGCACGCTGGTGGTGATCGTCGCATAGAGGCCCCCGGTGACCGCGTACGTCAGGATGCAAGCGCCAATGACCATCAACATCGCGAGATAGCCGCCTCCGAAGACTTGATCCAATAGCAATCCGAGTCCGGCTAGGTTTCCGGCAACGAGTATGATGTTGCTGACGAACATGGCGAGTGCGGCGAGGGTCTCCGTCGTTTGGCTGTACCGGCGGTGGTAGAAATCCGCGAGGGTCATCAGGTGCATGCGGTGGATCGGTTTGGCGAAGAAGGTGCCGGTCAAGAAGAGACAGGAGGCGAGGCCGATGGGGATGGCGGCGCCCGCCCAGAAGCTACTCTCGAAAGCCAAGGACACGTTGCCCATGGATCCATTCGCGTCGAACGCCTGGGCGCACAGGGTGATGCCAATCACCCAGACCGGCATCGAGTTGCCTGCCACGTAGTAGTTTGTGGCGTGGCCCTTGATCTTGGCGTAGGTGCGGATGCCGATGATCATCGTGGCCACGATGAACGCGATGATCGAAAAACCGATTAGTGTCAAAGGTGTGTCTCCAGAAGTTCGCTCAAATAATCAGGGACGGGATTCGCAGGATGGACAGGGTGGCCAATTCAGCTACTGCGGCCTCGAGTGTTGCGGGCGAATGACGTCGTCGATGGCGAGACGGAAACCCATGTGATCGTCGCTGCTGTTGTCGCCGTCCCCGGTTCGCCCGGCGGATCGCAGGTTGTGACCACCCTCCGTGGTGAGATGGCCGGAGCGGTCGGTCCAGCTCCCGCCACCCCGGTTGACGCGATCGGCAACGCCATCGTCGCCTACTCTACCTTCCGCGGGGCCGAGAGGATTGCGATCCGGTGATCGCGAGTAATAATCGCCGGCATAATAGTCGTGGCACCACTCCCACACGTTGCCGGCCATGTCGAGTAGCCCATAGGGAGACGCACCGGCCGGGTAGCTTCCCACCGGAGACGTTTCGACGTAGCCGTCGTCGACGTCCTTGTCCGCGACCCGTGCCTCGCCATACTTGTTCCAGTATTTGGTGTCGGCGTAGTTGGCTCGCGTTCCGTCAGGAATCTCGTTGCCCCACGGCCAGGTTCGCGAGTCGTTGCCCCTGGCGCCCTTCTCCCACTGCGCCGCGGTGGGCAGCTTGAACCCGACGCCGGTTTTCTCGGAGAACCAGTCCGCGTATGCGATCGCGTCGTACCAACTCACACAGACCACCGGATGGGAGTCTTCTTGTTGGAAGTAAGTGTTTTTCCACGTGCCGTCCAACCTCGGCTCCCATTCCTCTCCTACGAACACCCAGCATCCGACCCCTCTTTCGGAATCGGTGAGGTAACCGGTTTCCTCGACGAAATGTTTGAATTGCCCCACCGTCACCGGATGCTTCGATAGCCAGTAGTCGTCCAGGTAGACCGTGTGTGCCGGTCGCTCGTTCTCGGGGCCGTCGTCGGTGCCCATCGTGAAATTCCCAGCCGGAACCTCGATCATCACGTGGCCCTCTGCTATCTTGGCTTCCCCGTACCCTTGTGCGTTCGTTTCGATGCCTGCCGCTACGTCCTGCAAGCGGGTGACTTCCTCGGGGACGTCGACAACGGGATCGGCGTTGCCACATGCCGTGACGAGGGAAGCCAGTAGGACGAGTGGATGTCCGGTTATCTTCCGCCAGCTGTTCATTCGGACGTGTGATATATCATAATTTTCGTATATAGGGGAGTTCCCATGCGAAGCCAAAGAATAATCCTACTTTTCGTCGTTATCGTTTTCGCTCCAGGTCTACCGAACGTTTCTGCGCTGCCTGCTCCATCCGTGCTTTTGAATCATTTCGTCTTTCGGGAGATCGGGCCTACTCGCCAAGGGGGGAGAGTAGTCGCGGTTTCCGTGTCTCGGCAGGACCCGCAAACGTTTCTTGTCGCCGCTGGGCCGGCCGGGGTCTGGAAGACCGTCAACAACGGAACAACGTTCGAACCGGTCTTCGACCACGAGGACGTTGCATCGATTGGTGATGTCGCCGTCGCTCCGTCGAACGACAACATCGTATGGGTAGGCACCGGCGAAGCAAACCTTCGGAACAGCACCTATTATGGCAAGGGGATCTTCCGGTCCCTCGATGGTGGCGAGAGCTGGGAGCACATGGGGTTGCTGGAATCTCACCACATCGGTCGCGTTCTTATCCATCCTGAAAACCCCGAAATTGTTTACGTCGCCGCGCAAGGGCATCTCTACACGGAGAATCCCGAGCGAGGCGTGTATAAGACAACGGACGGTGGGAAATCATGGACCAAATCGCTCGAAGTCGTCATAGAAGGAAGGCACATCGGCGCCACCGAAGTCATCGTGTCTCCCGACGATCCGAATACGCTCTACGCCGTCGCTTATGACCGAATGCGGATGCCTTGGAGTTTCAGGACCGCGGGGCCGGGCAGTGGCATCCACAAATCAACGGACGCTGGGAAGTCGTGGCGAAAGCTCGAAAACGGCTTGCCCGGCGGCATGCTCGGGAAGATCGGCATCGACATCTATTTGAGGAATCCGCGTATCCTCTACGCGACGATCGATAATGCGAACTCTCCCGGCGTTTCCGATGACGTTAGGCGGAGCGAGCTCTTCGATGGAAAGCGAGCCAGTAAGCCGACGGTGGGCCATGGGATCTATCGCTCCGACGACGCCGGAGAGTCGTGGCGTCGAGTCAGCAAGGAGGGCGAGAGCATCGGCAACCGGTCCAACTACTACGGCCAGATCATCGTCGACCCCAATGACGAGGACCACCTCTACGTGCTGAGCTCGAGGGTGGATGTATCCGCGGACGGAGGCAAGACCTGGACCCTCCCGATTCGCTACGGAGGGGATAATCACGTCCTGTGGATCGACCCCGCCGACTCCCGGCACATGATCATGGGTTATGACTACGGGATGGCGATCACCCACGACGCGGGGGCGCAATGGTACCACCCCGATGAGCTTTCGATGGCGCAGCTCTACGCGGTTGGGATCGATATGGATTACCCCTACAACGTCTACGGCGGAACGCAGGATTTCGGCTCCTGGAAGGGGCCTAGCACGAAAAAGGGTCGTTTTCCGATTCGGTTCGAGGACTGGGAGCACATGAACGGAGGGGATGGGTTCTACAATCAGGTAGACCCAACAGACAGCCGGTGGCTCTACAGCGGTTCTCAATTCGGACATATTCAGCGGATCGATCAGAAGACCGGAGTTCGAAAAACGGTTCTCGGTGACCGTGACTCCGACCGCCGGTTCAATTGGAATACGCCGCTTCTCATCTCGCCGCATAACAGCGACGTCCTCTACGTGGGTGCTAATGTCTTGCTGCGGTCTCCGTTTCGAGGCGAGCGTTGGGAGACAGTGAGTCCCGATCTAACCAAGAACGACTCCAGCAAATACAGAGGTGTCGGCGCGGTGAGCTATGGCACCATCACTACCGTCGACGAATCGCCCATTGAACAGGGAGTTCTCTGGGTGGGCACCGACGATGGGAACGTGCAGCTCTCGAAGGACGGCGGTGAGACTTGGGCGGACCTGAACGGGAATGTTCCCGACAATCCAGGCTACTGGGTGACCCGAGTCACCGCCTCTCATCACGACGTGGGAACTGCGTACTTGAGTTTCACCGGACTGCGTCGCGATGACTTTAGGCCATTCGTCTACAAGACCACAGACTTCGGCAAGTCCTGGATTTCGATCGCTTCCAACCTGCCCCAGCAGTCGGTCAACGTTATCAAGGAAGACCGAAAGAATCCCGATTTACTTTTCGTCGGAACCGATGGGGGCGTGTATGCGAGCTTGGATGGCGGCGGGAATTGGGTGCGGATGAAAAATAACATACCCACCGTCGCGGTTCATGACCTCGTCATACACCCGCGAGAGAACGATCTCGTGGTGGGCACTCACGGCCGGGGATTCTACATTACCGACATCTCTCCCTTGCAGGAGCTCACCCAAGAGCTATTGGCCTCAGACGTACACCTGTTCGAGATCGAGCCCCAGGTGCAATGGGTCATGCCCAGCCAGCCAGCGGTGAGTGCGCAGAATTTCGAGGGCGAAAACCAGCCACACGGAGTGGTTGTTAATTACTACTCGAAGGGAGAACGCCCGGATGGCGTGTCGATCCGGATCTACGACGGGACGCGGCTGATAAATGAGATAAAGGGCTCCGGGGCGGCCGGGCTCAACAGTGTCGAGTGGGGTATGACGAAGCGAAGGGAAACGGACCTCGAAGGAAATCGAGCGCTGGGAAGAATGGGACAAGGAATCCGCAGACGAGGAAGAGTTCTTCGACTACTACGACACGGTGGATTTTTACGGCGCTCCCGATGAAGAGGTGGACAAGTGGGGACGATCGCTCCAAACGCGTGTTCACGCCGAGGCCGGTATCACCGAGCGCGACTACGCGTATTTCCGCGTGGCGCCGGGCGAATACACCGTCGAGCTATGGGTTGATGGTACGGTGCTGCGCGGGGAGGCCGTCATCCTGCAAGATCACTGGTATGACAAGTGAGATCGGCTGAAGTATCGCCGAAATTGAATATGAGTGCGAGTCACTCAACCCACTTGCGTCGCTCATCGTTTCCAATTACGATCGCCTAGGTTAGACGGCTTTGAATTTTCGCGGTACGAAAACGAGACATTGAATTTACCTAATCGAAGAAACAAGCGGCCGTGCGGCGGCCTCGCCGTCGCATCGAGGGGATTTCCATGAGTCAAAGTGAAACCGTCCTAGATCCAATCGAACAACAGAAGAAGGAGCTTAAGTGGAAAAGCGCCATCTGCGGAATCTGTCCAGCCGGCTGCTGGGTGGAAGTGGGTCTAGACGACGGGAAGTTGGTGAATATCAAGCAGGACGCCTCCCATCCCCTCGGAATGATTTGTCGTCGGGGTCAGCATTCTCCCGAGATCATCTACTCCGAAAACCGCCTCAAATACCCCATGCGGCGCGTAGGCCCCAAGGGCAGCCATGAGTTCGAGCGCATCACCTGGGACGAAGCCTACGACCTCATCACCAAGAACCTAACCCAGATCAAAGAAGAATCAGGCCCAGAGGCGGTCGCAGTCTACACCGGTCGCGGCTCATTCGAATTATCCCTTTGCGACACGTTCCAACCCAAAGGGGTTGGTGTGTCCTCCGCCTCCAGTGTTTTGTTCCCCTTCGGTTCCCCGAACACGATGGGAGTCGGAGCACTCTGCTACGTGTCCTTCGCCATTATCGCTCCTCACGTCACCATGGGACGCATGCTCGTCAACATGTTTACCGACATGGAAAATGCCGAGATGTTGATCGTGTGTGGGGCTAACCCGGCTACCGATTCTCCTCCCCTCGACATGCACCGACTGGAAGCCGCGGCGAAGCGTGGGGCAGAGATCGTGGTCATCGATCCGCGCAACACCGAGACCGCAACGCGTACCAACGCCAGGTGGATTCCGATCCGCCCTGGTACCGACGGCGCTCTGGCTCTTAGCATGATCGAGGTCATGATCGACGAGGAACTCTACGACGAGGATTTCGCCGAGAATTGGTGTCACGGGTTCGAAGAGCTGAAGACCTACGTACAGCACTTCCGTCCCGAGGTCGCAGAATCCATCACCGGCGTTCCGGCGGAGACGATCCGGGAGCTGGCGCGACGACTGAATTACGCGACGGGGGCCTGCCCGGTGATGTACACCGGACTCGAGTATTCCAACACTGGAATCCAGGCGATTCGTGCAGTACACACATTGTTCGCCCTGGCCGGTCAACTAGATGTTCCCGGTGGCATCGGGCTCGGCATGCTCGATAGCCATTTCCCCATCAACCGGTCTGCGAATCAAGAAAACCCGGACACCGATCTGGCGGTGGCACGGGATAAGTTTCCCATCTACACACATTATCGCGAGGAGTCCCACGCCAGCGGGCTTTTGGACGCCGTTTTGAAGGGAGAGCCTTATCGCATTCGAGGTCTACTTATTCATGGCGCGTCGCTCCTGACTTCCTGGCCCGAGACGACGACCTGGCGGGAGATGCTTTCGAAGCTGGACTTCGTGGCGTGCATCGACCGCCAGCTCACTGCCGACTCCGCGTACGCAGATGTTGTGCTTCCCGCGACCACGATGTTCGAGATCGACTCCTACATGACCTACGGTCCCATCTTCAAGCTGAGAGAGAAAGTGATCGACCCCGTCGGGGAATCTCGCAACGACTATCTGATCATGGCGGAGCTGGCTGAGCGGCTAGGCTACGGGCATCTCTACCCTCAGACCGAAGAGGAGATGATCCGCCTCGCCCTCGAAGGGTCGGGTCATACTCTCGAGGAGGTCAAGGCCAAGGGGGGGTCGGTCAAGATCCCCACCGCGATGGTGGAGTACAAGAAATGGGAGAAAGGGGCTCTTCGAAACGACGGGAAGCCGGGTTTCGATACTCCGACAGGTAAGTTCGAGATCTGGTCCACGGTCCTCGAGGACTACGGGTACGAACCGCTACCAAAGTACGTCGAGCCGAAGGAAGGACCGCTGGCCAGTCCCGATGTGGCAGCGAGCTTCCCCCTCGTTTTCAACTCTGGTGCCCGCCCTCATACCGATTTTCGCTCCCAGCACCATGGGGTCGACGGATTGGCAAAGGACAACCCCGAGCCCACCGTGGAAATCAACCTCGAGGATGCGGAGGAGCGGGGCATCAAGACCGGCGATCTCGTGGAAGTGCGAACCCCTCGAGGGGCCGTTCCGTTCCGGGCTCGGGTCACCCAAGACATCGTGAAGGGCGCCGTCGAGTGCAACATGGGCGGCGGCGGACCAGTGGGTCCCAAGGCATGGCAGGAGTGGAACGTCAACGAGCTGACGGACCTAACAAACTATGACGAGATCTCCGGGTTTCCGGTCTATAAAGCGCTTCTTTGTGAGGTGGTTCGAACCGAAGAGGGTACCGAGGCGACGCGACGCACCGCGGTGCGCTCGGGAAGCGTTTGCGAACCGCAACTCTTTTCGCCCCAAGAAAGGAAGAAACCGCAGAAGAGAATCTATCTCGACAATAACGCGACCACCCGGGTCGCCGATGAAGTGCGCGAAGCCATGCTTCCTTTCTTGGAGGCGGTCCTTGGCAACCCTTCGAGCATCCACGGGGTGGGTCGGGATGCCCGGGAAGCGGTCGATAATGCACGCCGTCAAGTGGCCAAGCTCATCAACACCCGGCCGCGGAGGATCATATTCACCGGCGGGGGATCGGAAGCGGACAACCTGGCGTTCAAGGGCGTTGCCTTCGCGCATCAGGACAAGGGCAAGCACATCGTGACCACCTCGATCGAGCATCCTGCCATTCTGGGGGCCGGTAGCTTCTTGGAGAGACTCGGCTACGAAGTCACGTACCTGAACGTTGACGAAGACGGCTGGCTGGCTCCTGAGGAACTGAAGGAAGCCATCCGAGACGACACCGTTCTCGTCTCCATCATGATGGCCAACAACGAGGTGGGGACGATTCTTCCGATCAAAGAGTTGTGTGCCATCGCGCACGAGCGGGGCGTTTTGTTCCACACCGACGCTGTTCAGGCGGTCGGAAAGATCAAGGTCGATGTGGAGGATCTCGACGTGGACATGCTCAGCCTGTCGGGTCACAAGTTCCATGGGCCCAAGGGTATTGGTGTGCTCTACGTCAAGACCGGCGTCCGCCTCGAGCCGCTCATCCACGGTGGCAAGCAGGAGAATGGTATCCGGGCGGGGACCGAGAACGTGCCGGCGATCGTGGGATTGGGCAAGGCAGCGGAGCTCGCCCTTCAGGCCGTCAAGGACGGCGACAACCTCACGGTTCTGAGAGATAAACTGGAGGCAGGTATCAGAAGACTAGTGCCGAAGGCTCGACTGAACGGCCCTACCGACAACCGGCTTCCCAACACTCTCAACTTGACCCTGCCGGGGTTACGCGGTGAATCGCTGGTGGTGGCGCTCGACCAACACGGGATCTCGTTATCATCGGGCTCCGCATGCAAATCGGGCTCTCCCAAACCGACTCATGTGCTGATGGCAATGGGACGAACCGAGGAGGAGGCGCACTGCGCGGTAAGGCTGTCTTTATCTCACGGCGCGAAGGAAGAAGACATCGACCAGACGATATCGGCGTTGGCACACGTGCTTGAGGAGATGGAGACTACGGTCCGGTTCCTCCCCTGCAAGTAGGCCTTACTTGGACCTGCTTAGCAGGGCCTTGAAGACGTAGCCGGCGATGGTCGGGTTCTCTCGAAATCGCCTCAGAGAGTACGGATACCACGCCGGGCCGAACGGGACCGCCACCCGAAGCCGGTGTCCCGCATCCCGAATGATCCGGCGCAAGGGTGCTTCTACTCCGAGCAACATTTGAAACTCGTACTGTGAAGTATCGAGGCCGAGACGGTCGACGATGCGGAAGCCTTCCCAGACCATCCTCTCGTCGTGAGTAGCGATACCGACGTAGCAGCCCGCACCCAAGAGCTCCTCCAGCAGGTACGTGAAGTTCGACCGCACCAGCTCCTTGTCTTGATACGCGATCTCGTGCGGCTCGATGTAGATGCCCTTGCAGACACGAACATTGGCCTTCACTTTGGCGAGCCGCCGCGCATCCACCAGGCTGCGTCTCATGTAGGCTTGAAGGACTGCCCCCACGTTGTCGAACTCCTCGCGGAGCCGGAGGAAGATCTCGAGCGTTTCGTCGGTGCAGCCCGAGTCCTCCATATCGATGCGGACGAAGTTCGAGTGCTCACGCGCCAAGGCGACCAGGCTGCGGATATTCTGGTAGCAGAACTCTTTGTCGATCTTGAGCCCGAGGTGAGTCGGCTTGACGTGGATATTGCTATCCAGCTTGTCTTGGCCGATCCGGATCAGAGCACTCTCGTAGTCCTTGACAGCAGCTTCCGCTTCTTCGCGGTGCTCCACGAACTCACCCAGTATGCCGCTCGCCGCCATGAAGCCCTCGCTGTTCAAGGAGCGAACTACGCGTACCTGGTCTTCGAGTGTTTCACCCGCGATGTAAGAACGAGCGAAATGCCCCACTATCGGTTTCGGGACGAAGGGCAGGGAAGAAGCGATGAGGCGATCGAGGAGACTCATGAGCTACGACTCGGCGGACTTGCCAGGCCGGCCGGAGACTGATAGAACTCCCGCAACCGGGAGGGATTCCTCGGACGCCTGGTCGGCCTTGGAATAGTCAAAAATCATACCATCTCTCGGTTATTTTATCGTTGCTTCATTACCAAAAGGAGGGAGTCATACCATGGATCAAGCAGGAAAGTATGCATTCATTGCCGGTCTCGCCCTTGCCGTGATAGCCGGCCTCGGTTTCGAGGCAACCTGGGTGGTTTGGGCCCTGGCAATTCTCGGCCTCGTCGTTGGGTTCTTGAACGTCACTTCGAAAGAGACCCGGGGCTTTCTCCTCGCGGCAATCGGCCTCATTCTCTCGGCTTCCGCGATTCACTCGCTTCCATACGTGGGTGGAGGCCTAACCCGCATCCTTGCGAATATGGTCACGTTTATTTCTCCCGCGGTTCTGGTGGTGGCCCTGAAATCGCTGTTCGAGGTGACAAAGGACTAGAGACTGGCAGGCCGTATTTTCTTGCTCGAGGCGGGCAGGAATGCCCGCCTCTTTGTTTTGTGCGCCAGGGCCTGGCGCTGTCAAGCGCGGAGCGAAAGCGAAGCGGGAAGTGACTAGGAGGTGCGCCGCAAGGGCTAGCGAAGCTGAGAGGCGTGGCGAAGGATGGGCAGAAATCAGCCGAGGCCATAGTAGCCGCCGCGTACAGCGGTGAAGGGCCGAACAGGATCCCTACGCGCGATAAGCTGCGAGCGCTCCCTAGAAAGGGAACGCCGCGATTTCCGCCTTGGGCCGTCTCGCGACGCCTCTCAGACCTTGATGGCTTTTGCGAAAGCGAGCTGAATCAATGCCTCTGAGTCGATATCCGAAGTCATGACGCACGTGACGTCGCCTTCCTGCCAGAAGACCACGGTGAGTGCTTCCTCTCGAAAAACGTAGAAACGAATGTCCTCGTGGACGTGGAGCTCTGCGCCCTCCGGAAGCCCTTCCACATGTCCCTCGTACATCTGGCAGACCACGAGCGTTCCAGTTTCGCCCTCGTAAGCAAAGAGCGCGCTCGGGCCCCCGGCCATAGCGTGTACGCGACCGCCCGTCACGTGATAGTTCATCATCGCCAGGTCGAACACGCGCGTCGGAAAAGAGATGTTGCGCTCTCCGAAGAAGCGCTCGAGTTGCGGACCGTCGACCGTTCTCATTTGAAGTTCCAACTCTCCCGATTGGACCGCTAGGAAGTCGCTTGCCGCCAATTCGGGGGCGTCCAGTTTGGCAAGCATGATGACGGTCGTGACGACCGCGCCCAGCGCAACGACCACAGATGCCGCCAGACGCCAACCGACGGCCCACAGTTTGAGACCGCCCAGGCTCGTTTCTGCGGCTGGATCGCGACGGTCCTCGAGGTCGAGCGCGCGTCTCAGCGTTTCGGGAAGCTCGCTCGGCAAAGGGATTTCTGGGGCGCCAGCGGCGACAGACTTGACCCATTTCAACGCTCGCAGTTCCTTCTGGCAGGTCGAGCAAGCCTGGACATGTGCGTCGACACGCGCGCGCTCGTCCGCCGATAGACGCCCATCGAGGAGGGCCTGGAGTTTCTCGCCGTCGTGCTCTGTCGCGTTCATCCCTTTGTAAACCGTTCGTCTAAGTAACCGCGATCGCGGGCAAATTCCAATAGAGACACATACAACGTTTTTCGCGCTCGATAGAGGCGCGAGCGGACGGTCCCCACGGGAACGTCGAGAACCGACGCCGCCTCCTCATAGGACAACCCTTCGATGTCGACGAGCACGATGGTGCTTCGAAACGCTTCGGGAAGCGCGGCTAGCGCGTCATCCACGTCGGGGCTCGCGCCTACAAGCCTAGCCCGCGTGCTCTCCAACTCGACGTGCTCGGTCCCGGTTCCACTCGCCACTGCATGATGAAAGCGCTCGTCCAGGGACACTTGTTGAGCTCGCGGCGATTCTTGTGGTAGCGATTCACAAAAACCGTGTACACGATCTTTAACAACCAGGCCCTGCAATTAGTTCCCTGCTCGAAGTTATCGAACGTACGGTAGGCGCGTAAGTAGGCTTCCTGGGTCAAGTCTTTCGCCACGTCTGCATCGACGCTCAAACGGAAGGCCGCCGCGTGAACCGCCCTCATGTGAGGGAGCGCCTCCGCCTCAAACTGCGATCGCCGATCGTCCGAGCTGTTCATGAGTGAGCCGTCTGCGGCGGCCATTATGGCGTTAGGCCTAGAACTTCGAAACCCGCACCGTCCGAGAATCGAGCGAACCGTCGCAGAAACGACTCACAATTTGGTCGATTCTGTTGCGCGAGTCGGGAACTTTCTCGCCGGAGCCGCTGTTCTTTTTCTCGAGAGGCGCCGTCGAGGTGGCGCCGTTTTCCACGAGTGGAGATGGACAAAGGAGGGTTACACATGATGTTCAGCCGTCGATCGAAACAGCGGATGCTCCAGACCCGCGTTCTCGTACTCGGTTCTCCTGGTCACGTCGATGTTCCTGATGTCCCAGCCGGTTGGGGCGGCCGAACCCGCTGGGTGGTCCTTCACCCTGCCCGATCGGTCGTTGTTCGTTTTCGAACCATCGGAGCCCCACGCGGATGATGACTCGACAGTCCAAGCACCGCAGCCATTCGACTCCAGTGACAAGCTCCATTTGGCACAGCAGCGGATCTTTTCGAAAGAAAGGCTCGTGGGGACCGCTGTCACTGCAGGTCTTTCTCAAGCCACAGACTCGCCGTTGCAGCGCGGCTATGGAAACGGCTTCGATGGCTACCTCAAGAGATTCGGAAGCCACACGGCGTTCTGGGCCTCCAAAGACCTGGTGGGGCACGTTCGCGCTCGCGAGCCTCTTGAATCAGGATCCGCGCCATCAACCTCTATCGCATGGCGGTTTCTGGAAACGCGCGGGCCATGCCGTGGCTTCGAGTGTCGGCGTACGCTCTGGTAGCGGCGGCGTGACGATGAACGTGTCGAACCTTGGCGGGCTCGCGGCCGCCTCTGGCCTGGCGAACCTCTGGCACGCGGGCGAAGATCGCGGCGCCAAGGAGACACTCACTCGGTTCGGCTTGGGACTGGCCGCCGATGCCTTGGTGCGACTCGTCATCGAGCTCAGGGGAAGTTCGGATAAGTCCGACAAAAACGAATGACTACAGACAATCATAAAAGCAGGTCGCAGCGACGATTAATGGAATCGTCCCGGCGTTCCCTAACAACGACCGTCGACAACGAACATGACGGCGTACAGCCCGGCATCGCCGTGGCTGGTGGCGGTCCTCACTGCAGAGAGCCTGGGAATCCTAGAGGTGCTAGACGCTTGAGTGAGTTCGCCCTGATGGAAGGTCTCGACGCAGCTGATCTTGCCGAGATCGAGCGCGCAGCGTTTCTGCGCGTCTTCCAGGAGGGAGAGTTCTTGTACTTACCGGGTGACGCTTCCAACGCCGCCTTCTTCTTGGCCTCAGGGAGGGTCAAGGTCTTCCGATTATCCACACACGGCAAGGAGCTCATTCTCGACATCCTGGGGGCCGGCCACCTGTTCGGGGTGACTGGGGTTCTCCGTTCGGAACCACGCGAAACGTTTACCGAGGCGCTCGAGCGTGCCGCCGTTTGGGTCGTCCGAGCAAGCCGTTTCCGCGCCCTCCTGACGAAAAGGTCCGAGGTTGCATTGAAGCTCGCGCAGCTCCTGGGGCACCGGCAAAGCCTGCTCGAAAGACGCCTTCTCGACATCGCGTACAAGAAGGCACCTCAGCGACTTGCCGAGCTGCTGCTGCAGCTGGGCAAGACCCACGAGATTCACGACGCTCGAGGAATCCTACTTCCCATGAAACTTTCCCAGTCGGTGCTCGGCAACCTTGTCGGGATGAGCCGGGAGATGGTGAACATCACGTTGTCTGAGCTAAAGAGGAGCGGACTTGTCCTGCTAGTCGACGGCCGCGTCGTGATTCGGAATCCGGAGGCTCTCGCGGCGCTCGCCGCTTAGCCGTGGGTAGAGCTCCGTCAGGGAGAATTGCGCATGAGACTAGATCGGCGAAAGAGAACGTTGCACCCTGAAATTCGTCGAGAGGTAAGGATGTTGATCCGACCACGCTGGTTGGTTCGCGTCGCGCTCCTGGTGTCGCTCCTCGGGTCTCTCGCTCTCGGCCAGCTGTTGGAGAGCAAGTCGCGCGATCTTTTCGGTGGATTCCGCTCCGGCTGGGACGAGAACTGGATGACCCGCAAGCTGGCCTCTCGGTCCACCCGTTTCGATGTGGTTGTTGACTCCGGGGAACGCGTGCTGCGAGCAACGAGCGACGCTTCCGCGTCGGCATTTTCGGTTACTCGATGTCGAACCTCGGAAAACGCTCGAGCTCTCTTGGCGTTGGAAAGTCGCGTCGAGCCTGACAGCAAACCGGAACGAACGTTCGAAGGACGGCGACGATTACGCGGCCCGCGTTCTCCTCACTTTTGGGTCGGGCACGTTCAGTCGAAGCACGCGGGGACTCTGCTATGTTTGGGCGGCCGGCGAGCCGGTCGGGGCCGTGTTCCGAAGCCCTCATTTGGACAACGTCGCCACCATCGTCCTCGAGCGCGGAAACGAAAAGAGCGGCGAATGGATTCTCGAACAGCGAGACGTTTGGGACGACTTTCAGATGGGATTCGGTCGACCCCCGGAAGGCTCGCCAGGAGCCATCGCCGTCATCGTGGACACCGACGATACCCAGTCATCATCGATCGCTTGGTTCGACGACGTGCGCATCAACGAGGGGCACCTGAATAGCGGGAGACGAACCGAGGCGACTCTCCCAGCCAGCGGACCGCAGTTCCTACCCTCTATAGAACCAGCGGGAACTTTCCCACGCTTGAGATTGTTTCCTAGGCAATAGAGGGGCTTTCACGCCTCCGGTTGCAGCGGTCAGTCAGTTCGACCGGAGTCCGGCTACAGCCAGTCGGAACGGCACGACCTGACAAGACGAAAAGGAGATGATTTCATGCAGCGCATTGTTTTGTTCGCCATCATTAAGGCGGTGGGATGCCCGTTGGCGGCGAGGAGGGCTACGGTGCACACTCACGCCGGCATCCACGGCATACTCCAACAGCGACTGGCCCGACGGAGGCGAATCCAACAGTGCTAAGACCCAAACTCGTTTCGCTATACACGTTCTTGGCGGTGTTCCTCGTTCTCTTCGTCGTCGGAGCCGTAGCGCTGCCCGTGATCGTGAGGTACGTGGAGCGAGGCTATTTTCGCCTTCAATCGGACGTGAACCGCCGCCAGGCGCTCGCGATGTCCCGCTTTCTCCAGAATCGCTTGGCATCGGGCGCGAGCCGTGCCGATGTCATCGAAGAGTTTCAGGACGCGATCGAGGGCACTCAGGCGGACCGAGGGTATGTGTGTCTCATCGATCAGAACGACGTGGAGTACCTGAGCCACCCGGACTTCGACGTGCTCGGCATGTCCGTAAAACCGGACGCCACGTTCGACCGTGAGTTCAGCGGAAGAGGCGAAGTTCCATGGCAAGAGCTCATCCATGGCGGCGAGAGCGCCAGCGGGTTACTCCATTTCGGGGCCGGCATGCCTTCGGAGATCGTCCATTTCACATCTCTGCCGAACACGAAATGGACGGTCTCGTCGCATGAGAACTCCGCGCGCGTATACGGGAGGTTGAGAGGTTGCGAATCGCTCTCGTCGCGGTCGCCCTGATCCTGGGGCTGTTGATTGGCGTCCCAGCGTCGATAGCGGCCCGTACCGTCAGCCGTCGTTACGAGGCGCAAGAGGAACGGCGGAGCGAGCTCGAGCGGAGCTTTCTCGAAAAGGAGAACGAACGCAAGTCGCGCGAGCTCGAGGAGGCGAGAGAGCTCCAGCTCTCGATGCTTCCGGCGACTCTGCCCGACCATCCAGACCTGGAGATCGCAGCCTACATGCTCACCGCAAGTGAGGTCGGAGGTGACTACTACGACTTCGACTTGGACGAGACCGGTGCGCTCACGTTCGTCATCGGCGACGCGGCCGGGCACAGAGCTCGAGCAGGCATTTTGGTAACCGCAATGAAGAGCCTGTTCGAGCTTCTTTCCAAGGAAGGTCGGCTCGAAACGGTGCTGTCTAAGGCGGCGCGAGCGCTCGAAGGCGTGGCGCCGCCCCAACTTTACATGGCTCTGGCGGCGGGCCGGTTTCGGGAGGGCAGGCTCGAGCTAGTTGGGGCCGGCATGCCACCGGCCATGGTTTGTCGTTGCGGGTCAAAGCGGGTGGAGGAGGTTTCTTTGAGCGGCCTGCCGCTCGGGATCGGGGTGGACGTCGATGTCCCGTACGAGAAAAAGGCCATCGCGCTATCGCCGGGTGACACGGTCGTGCTCATGTCGGACGGACTGGTAGAGCTCTTCGACGATGCGGGGGAGATGTTCGGCCGTGATCGTGCGAAGGATGTGCTGAAGAAAGCGGGTCCACGCGCCGCGAGGGAGGTCGTGGAGCATCTCGTAGCCGAGGCCGAGCGTTGGAGCGGAGGACGGCCCGCGGACGATGATATGACGCTGATCGTGCTGAAAGTGAAACCCGATTTCTCGAGATCTTAGGACCTCATGAACAGAAGAGCGTTTCCCCGGTCTAGGCGGCGATTCCTGCCGAACCGCCCTCCGTGAATCGGCTACCAGCGCCACCAAGCGCCAGGCCACCAAGTGCCGCCACCAAGCGCCAGGCCACCAAGTGCCACCCACTTGGGTGAACAGGTACCACGCACTTGGTCCAGAACTTTCTCTTCATGGACCACTCCACCCACCACGCCCGCATCAGCAACTTGACGCGGGAGAT
Organism: Candidatus Marinacidobacterales bacterium; assembly: GCA_965219415.1. GTDB lineage: Bacteria > Acidobacteriota > Vicinamibacteria > Marinacidobacterales > DATDRI01 > CBDCNP01. Next base: position 902,785 of record CBDCNP010000002.1, on the reverse strand, counting down.
CAACTCGTGCTACTGGGGGAGCGTCGCCCGGTCGACGCTCAAGACGAACGGAGCCGAGTAGCGGCGCGAGACGGCGAAGCTCAAAGCCAAGGCGGGTTCCTATAATCGGCGGCTTTGAGCGCAACAAGAAAACAACACAAGGAAAAGGAGGAAATCATGGGATTAGTGGATGACGTAATGAAAAACATGGGCGGCCTTGAGGGCATGGCAAGCATGGCGGCGAAGAACCCGCAGCTCATCGCGGCCGCGGCGACCCTGCTGAGCTCCAAAGACTCATCGATTGGCGGCGACGCAGGTCTAAGCGGGCTCATGAGCGCGTTCGATGTGAAGGTCTCGGCAGCGTTATGTCGTCCTGGGTGGGCTCGGGCAAGAACGAGTCGATCGGGGCGGACCAGCTTGCGAGCGTGTTGGGCAACGATACGATAAGTCAGTTTGCGAGCAAGGCGGGGATCGGGCTGGCGGAGGCAGGACCTGCGCTCGCCGCTGTGCTTCCTTCCCTCGTCAATCAGCTCACACCGAAAGGCGAAGTGCCGCAGTCGAGCTCGCTCGAGGGCGCTCTCGGCGGGCTTCTTTCGAGCATGGGCTGACAACAAGGCAGGACGAAGGGGCTCGAGATCGGCCCCACCGCGGCCCCTCAATTCGAAGACTTCGTGAAGAAAGTCGTCGAGGGGGCCCGACCTACATTTTCTGGTTTCCGTTCGAGAAGTGGGGAGAACGGGATGGTTGAACCCAGTATCTGGAGACTCTCTCGCAGGCTTTGGGAGGCAAGGAAGCCGCGAACAACATCCCCCCACATACGCCAGCGGGCTTCTGGACGCCGTCTTGAAGGGAGAGAGCCTTATCGCATTCCGAGACTCTCTCCAGTTGGATTTTGTCGTTTGCATCGGCCGGCAGCTCACCGCCGATTCCGCCTATGCCGACGTCGTTCTTTCTGCCGGGGGCGCGCACCGGAAACCGGGTGGGCGCCCCTGAGACGCTGGCCGGACGGCCGCCTAACGCTGGCGCGGTGGCGGGACAAGACGGGCGCCTCGTGGGAAGGGAAGAAGCGATGAGGCGATCAAAGAGGCTCATAGGTGCGAAAGAGAAGTTAGCATAGGGGATAAGCAAAATAGAAGAGCCCACCGTTTCCGGCGGGCTCTTCTTGCTAGGAGGTACTGCCTGGTTGAGCTGTTTAGACGTCGATCTGATCGATCTTCACGATGTCTTGTTGCGGTGTGCTCGGCGTCTGTTTGAGGACTACTTCCTCGTAGAGCTTTGCCATCCGCTCGTCCTCAGGCGTCTTGACCAGCTGCGCGTCACGGGCCTGCCGCTTCTCGTCGCGAGCATTCTTGGCGATACCCTTCTCGTCGAGATCGGTTTGCACACCGTGATCGACGTCGGTCTGGTTTAGCACGAGAGAGTGCCCATTGGATGGCAGATCGACTTCCTTGCCGCCGGCGTAGATGAGATGTCGGCCGCGCTCCTCATACCATTTGTGGATGGTTGCCGTCTGATGCATCTTCTCGATGATCTGACGCCAGCCAACGCCAGTGTTGTAGGCACAGAAGGAGATCTCGCCTTCCTGCGTGGCATAAGGGATGATGCACTGCTCGGTGCGACGGAAGTCGTAGTTGAACAGATCCTGGAACCACATGCCGGCGATGAACAGGAAGTTCCACCGGTCGGCACGCCGCTTCTCGATGTCCGCCATGGTCCGGTCGCCGGTGACCTTGCCGTAGTTCTTTCCGGTCACGTTGTAGGTCTTGTCGAACTTCTCGAGGAAGGCCTTGAGCGTGAAGTGGGTCGGGGACTTGAACGAATCGTAGTTTCGCGTCACCGACAACGCCATGCCGAAAGCCGACCAGAACTTTCCTCGCGCCGCGTCATTCAGGGTGGCGATATCCGTGGATAGCCGATCGGCATTCAAGAACGCCGTGACCGGTACCCGCTCCTTGGTTTCCTTGTCGACCATGACCGCCATGCCCACGCCGCAGTTCGGGTGGCAGCCGCAGGCGAACTGGCCCCAATCTTTTTCCGGACCGTGAACGAGGTCCGCCCAGTCGGAGAAGGTTCCTAGGAACGAAATCGGGAACCAATCGCGCGCCGGCTCGCCGAGTCCGGTCTGGTTCTTCACGTCGTGTGCGAGGTGAGACAGCGTGTAGCGTTGCGCCATGCGCCGCGCCGGGGTGATCGCCTCGTCGCGACCGGTGAAGGACACCGGTTGGAACGAGAGGAACGGGATCTTCTTGGGGTTATCCAGCGCAAACCGGACCACCGAACCGACTTGCTCGTTGTTGATACCGTTGATGAGGGTGATGACCGGTACGATGTCGACGCCGTTGGAGTACAGGTTCTCGATCGCCTGGAGCTTCACGTCGAAGAGGTTGCCGACGCGACGGTGCGAGTTGGCGGCGTTTCCGATACCGTCGAACTGCAGGTACGCGTAGCGCAAGCCGGCCTCTGCGGCCTCTCGGCAAAACGTCGTGCTCTTGGCGAACTCGATCCCGTTGGTTGCTGCCTGGGTGCTGATGTAGCCTACTTTCCTTGCGTAACGAACCGCATCGAGGAAATACGGGGACATCGTAGGCTCGCCACCCGAGAACTGCACCGACATCTGGCGCTTGGGCTTGATGGTCATGGCATTGTCGAGGAGCTGTTTCACGTCATCCCATGTGAGCTCGTGGACAAAGCCGACCTGGTTGGCGTCCATGAAGCAAGGATCACACATCATGTTGCAGCGGTTGGTAAGGTCGATAGTGAGGATCGACCCCCGGCCGTGCTTGATGGTGCTGCTGCCGTGATTGTGAAGCTTGGAGTCGTTGTGGGCGCGGATGTCCCGACCGGGGAACGTCTTCTCGAGGTGCGCGAAGAAATCGGTATCGATGGCCATGAGGTCCTCGAAGTGCCCGTGCCGCGGGCAGTCCTTGACCATCATGATGTTCCCGTCACGCTCGATGATCTGAGCCTTGATCTCTCCGACCTTCTCGTTGATGAAGACTTTGTAGTCCGCATCGCCGTTGATGATCTGGTCCCGCGCCTCCGGGATGCACTTCGGACACAAGGAGTCCGTTGTCCGGGGCCAGCCCAGAGTTGGCTTGGTCTTCTGCCACGACTTCTGCAGCGGTTTGTCCGACCACTTAGGTGTGAACGAGGGCCTGGGACGGACGCGGTTCAGTCTCTCGAAGACGAACCACGCACCGTTTGCGACGTAGGTGACAGCCTTTTCAACGTACTTGACCGGTCGATGCATGAGAAACTCCACCTCTTCGGTTATAGGGCGGTTATGGTTGGGGGAGTCTGAGAAATAAGTTGTATCCTCCCACCAACATAAACGAACAAATGAATCGACACGCGATACAAAATAGGGGAGTCGAACCGCGCAAGCTACCAGAAATCAACGAACTAGCCGGAATCCGGACTGTAATGGCCCTCGGGACCATCGAATGGTCCCCAATGGTCGGGAAGTCGGTTCCCCAGCCAAAGAAGCGCTTTGTTTACAACCTTTTAAAGCCGTCGGGGATTCCCCGCGACCGAGCGGTAAGCCCGCAATTGCTTGTATTAACTCGAGTTATGGGTGCAGCTAATGCAGCGTGCTATGTCCTTCGACTCCCATGTCGCTGGGGATCACGTTCTTATTGATGTGGTTATCCAGATTGATCACGTATGTCTCATTGGCCTCGATCAGGGTCGGGGAGTGGGTGGCGGCGATGATTCGGAAATTCTTCTGGTCGACGAGCTCCAAGAGCATCTTGAGCACGCGCCTCTGATTGGATGTCGAAAGTGCCATTTCGGGTTCGTCGAGGAGGAGTACTGTGCCTTCCGGCAACTTGGGAAAGCTCTCCTTGAAAAGAGTCAACATCACTTGGCCATGACTCGCCATTTCAAGGAACTCCTTCATCGCCGGCTGGTTTTCGAAGAAGCCGAGTTGGTTCCGCGGGTTGTGCTGCTCGGCGTCGAACAAGAAGGTCTCCTTGGCATGGATGCCCTCGAGCTCGGCCTTGTAGACGTACCCGTCGGTCTGCTCCCCCCTGAAAGCCATGTACAACGATTGGAGCAGTGTCGACTTCCCGGATGCGTTCTCTCCCTGCAGCAGGATCAGAGGGTGAGACAGATCTATGATCATGGGCATGTGGAAGCCGAGATCGGTAAACACCGGGTGGGCCAAGATTTTGAGATACATGTTCATGCTAGAGGTTCTCCTTTCTCGACGCTTTCGGTCGTCTAAAGCGGGCTTGCCGCGGGCTTGCGGCGGACCCCCTACTCTACATTATTGTGTGCTCGCCGCAACACTGGCGGGAGGTCAAGAATCCGTTGTGCTAGGATGTAGCCTCTCGGGGAAGTTTCCCCCCCTAAGGAGTTTTCGAAGAAGTCCATGAGCGTCAAAGAAAAGAATCGATTCGTTTCCTTCCTACAAGAACACAATCAGCAGACCTGGAACGAAATATTGAGTAGCCTCGTTCCTTCTATCCATCCCGTCGACCAGACCGCCACTCGCATCTGGTTCGGCTTCTGGCCTCTCGAGCTCAACGAGTCGCTCGGTGAGTCTTCCGGCTTCGGGGAGATGGCCCGCGTGATGGATCTGGAGGGGAAGTGGCGGCTCGGCGAACAGATCGACGAGTCCGTGGATTTTCTCTACGGCTCGCGGTATTGGCCGGCGGTCAAGAAAGCGGTCCTTGCGCATGCCGAGGGCTACGACAAACCCGAGGGCAAAAGCTTAGAAGAGCGCATTCGAGAAGTGTCGGGCGGTGTGGCGTCCCAGGAAAAGACCCAGGAATCTATCGTTGTCGGCATTAGCGCGGTCGCGTTCATGATCCTGCAGCAAGTGGGGATGAAAGCCTTTGCTGCAGCTGCCGAAAAGCCCGCTCCCCCCGCTCGCAAAGATCGGACATCCCACACTCCTGACGGAGTTGTTAAGAAGCGCGGAAAGAAGAGTGGGGGAGGGGTGATCGGATACCTGAAGGGGTTGGGCCAAAGCTATCGGGTGGTTTGGGACGAGAGCAAGGCAGACGCGTTCTTCGAAGCCCGACACGGGCAGGACCTGGCCATGGCGGCGGCGACCGACTCGCGCGACTACCGGGCGATGGACTATCGCTGCATCGATGGACCCATCCCGGTTGAGTGTCGCGTCGCATCTTGCGGATACTGTTGGGTCGGCGTGATTCAGGGGAACAGCAACTTGACCGACATTTCCGATTTTGAGAAAGAGCGGTTGAACTACTTTGGATACGACGCGATCAACGGAGCCGACGACTCGAAGCCACTGATTCGCCTTGCTTGTCAAACCCAGTGCGAGGGAGACGTGACTCTCGTGACGCCGCCGTGGAACGGCGAGCTGAAGCGACGCCACGACAAATCTCGCGACGAGCTGGGCACAGCCTGACAGCCTGACGCTCCCTTCCTTTACCACTAGCTCCATTGGCCTCGCTGTAATAGAGTAGGCCCCACGGTTTCCCATGGCAGAAGAACCAAAGCTTGCCCTCTTCGTCGACCTTGAGAACATTGCCCTCGGGGTGAGGGATTCGAAGCCCAAAGGCAAAGGCTTCGAGATCGGCCGGATCCTGGAGCGGCTGGTGGAAAAGGGCAAGATCATCGTCAAAAAGGCCTATGCCGATTGGGGCAGCTATCGAGACTTCAAGCGTCCCTTCCACGAAGCGGGCATCGAGCTCATCGACATCCCGCAACGACGTTACAGCGGCAAGAACAGCGCCGACATCAAGATGGTGGTCGACGCCATCGACCTGTCTTACTCCAAAGAGCACGTCAACTACTTCGTGATCGCCTCGGGGGACAGCGATTTCGTCCCCTTGGTATCCAAGCTCAAGGAAAACGACAAGACGGTGATCGGGGTGGGTGTCAAAAACTCCACCTCTGATCTTTTGGCGTCGAATTGTGACGAGTTTATTTACTACGATGATCTCGTCCGGCAAATGCCTCGCACACTTCCAGGCATGGCCAAGCTCCCAAAGAAGAAGCAGGAATGCTTCAAGCTGGTCTTAGGCGCCATCGAAGCGCTCGAGCGCGAAAACAAAGAAGTCATCTGGGGCTCGATGGTCAAGCAGACCCTCAAGCGAAAGAATCCATCCTTCAGCGAGTCCTATTACGGCTACAGTCGGTTCAACGAGTTGCTTGAGGACGCGGCGCGGCAAGACCTCATCAAGATCAGCAAGGACAAGAGAAGCGGTACTTACATTGTTACCGGGCTCGGCGAGGCAGCTTCCTAAATATAGCAAGGGTCTGATCTAAAAGTGTGCAGGTTCGACCTTGTGGCGTTCCGCGTGCCTGCCTGTACATTAGATGACATGCTCCGTAACGCGCTGCTCGCAAGCTTCATAACCGCTTTTGCAGGCTGTCAGGGAGATCCCAACACCGCCTTGATCGAGGCCTCGAAACAAGGTGACGCCGACGAGATACGCGGCCTCTTGGAAGACGGCGCAGACCCGAACCTTCGGGACGAGAACGGCTCGACGGCATTGCATGTCGCGGCCGGAACGGGCGATGCGACGGTGGTCCATACACCGATCGAGGGGGGTGCCGACGTCAATAGCAAGACGAGCTCCGGCACGACTTCCTTGATGATGGCAGCCCTCTGGGGCCATCTTGACGCGCTCCAAGTCTTGCTAGAGGTGGGGGCGCACAAGAACCTCAAGAACGAGGATGATTCCTCGGCGCTGGTGCTTGCCACAATGGAACGCCGTCCCCAGATCGTGAGGGCGCTTCTGGACGCGGGCGCCAACCCCAGGATCGAAAGAAGGGGACTGACCCCCATGATGATGGCGCGTCGGGAGGGCTATACCGAGACGAGATCATGCTCAGGGATGCGCTGGGGCTGAACAAGAAGAAGCGGCGGAAGTTTTAGGGAGCCTACCGCCTAGCGGCGGTTTCGGTAGAGCTTCTCGTCCACGGCGCTGGTCATTTTGTCCATGTCGAGATTCCCCAAGAAGTCACCAATACGCTCCGCCTCACGCCGTGGATCTTCTACAACGCCTTTGTAGTTCACCTCTAGAAACTCGAAACTGGGACGGTGCTTCATCAGGTAGTTCACTTTCCAGAGATGATTCTTGTAGACCTCTAACATCTCCCCGTCCGAGCTTTCGGATGCCTCAGCCCGATTCTTCAGCATTTTCGTTTGGGAGGCGAGAACCTCGTCGAGGTTACGGCGCATGAACACCACTTTGTAATTGTTCGACTCCGGGAGATCCTTCAACAAGAAAGAGATGACCTTGATGGCTTTTCCCCGGAACTGCTTGAGGTAAGACTTGTCTGTCTCCTTCTCCAGGTCTTTCACGCGCTCGTACTCGTAGTACCCCTGGGGGTTGTCCTCGCCGGGCTTTCGGATCCCGTCGGTGGCGATGGAGAGCCCGCCGGCCTCCAGCATTTGCATGGTCATGGACGTCCCGGAGCGGGGGAGGCCCGAGACCACAACCAGCGGCTCACCGAAACGGATTCTTCTATAAGTTCTGACTAAAGTGGATGCCATCCGTGGGTTCCTGACTCCTCCCTAGGTTTGGGGGCCGGCGTCAAAACCCAGTAAGATAACGCCCTAGAGCTTGAAATGCCAGCTGCTTCTCAATACACTACGTGATTCTGGCCCGAGGCGCCGGCGCAGACCAGCGACCCGCTTTCCCCGCATTCGGAAGAGCGGCCTCAACTTGCGCCTTCTTGAAAGGAAGACATCCGTTGACGCAATCTAGTTCGATGGGGGAGAGGGTTATTAAGGCCGCCCCGGTGTTTGTTTTTCTGGCGGCCACCCTCGGCACGGCGGAGCCGGTCTTCGCCTACATCGGGCCGGGCGCAGGCTTCGCATTGCTCTCCTCTTTTCTGGTCCTTTTCACCACCATCATCCTCGCGATCTTTTCCCTGCTCATTCTTCCGTTCCGCGCGCTCTTCCGGCTCATCATGCGCAAGACGCGGCCGAAGCCGTGGATCAAACGGATGATCGTGGTTGGATTCGACGGTCAAGATCCTAAGATCACCGAGCGGCTCATGAAGAAGGGCAAGCTGCCGAACTTCAAGCGCTTGGCCGAGATGGGAAGCTATAGCCGCCTACGCACGACCTATCCTTCGATCTCACCGGTGGCCTGGTCTTCCTTTAGTACCGGGACGAATCCGGCGCGCCACAATATCTATGATTTTCTTGACCGCGATCTCCGGACGTATTTGCCGGTCCTCTCTTCGACGCACATCGGGGGGCTCGAAAAGTTCTTGAAACTCGGGCGTTATCGGGTCCCCCTGCGCAAGCCGGAAGTCCGCCTACTTCGCAAGTCCAAGCCCTTCTGGTCGATCCTGGGCGAGTACAACATCTGGAGCTCGATCATTCGAGTTCCGATTACCTTTCCTCCCGATCGTTTTTACGGAGCGCAACTCAGTGCGATGTGCGTGCCGGACCTCCTGGGTACGCAAGGAACGTTTCAACTCTTCACGACTCGGCCCGCCGCCGAGAAATTCAAAGAGGGTGGCATACGGATTTCCCTGCAGTCGAACGGTGACCGGTTCGAGACCAGGTTCGAGGGCCCGGAGAACCTTTTCAAGGAAGGGGACACCAAGCTCGAACTGCCGTTCACGATCGCCCTAGATCGAGAAAAGAAGCGGGCACGGGTTGCAATCAACGGTGACGAGGTGGAGCTCGCGAAGGGTCAGCTGAGCGACTGGGTCACCCTGAGCTTCAAGGCTGCCCCGGGAATCAAGGTCTCGGGCATTTGCCGCATGATGGTGACGGAGATGGACGAGCATTTTTCCCTCTACGTGTCTCCCATCAACATCGATCCCGAGAAACCGGCCATGCCCATTTCTCACCCGTCTTACTACTCGACCTATCTGGCCAAGAAGATCGGTCCCTACTCGACGCTTGGACTCGCCGAAGATACATGGGCGCTCAACGAAGGCGTGACCGATGACGGCACGTTCCTCCAGCAGGCCTATGACATCGATGGTGAACGCCAGGAGATGTTCTTCGCCGCGATGGATCGGCTCCGTCGAGGGAGCCTGGTCTGCGTCTTCGATGCGACCGATCGCATTCAGCACATGTTCTGGCGCTATATCGACGACGGACACCCCGCCACTCAAAATGGAAAAGCGGATCTGGTGAGCAAGTACAGTAAGACCATCGATGAGATCTACATTCACAACGACAAGCTGGTAGGCAAGGCGCTCGATCAACTCGAAGACGGAGATGTGCTCTTCGTCATCTCGGACCACGGCTTCAATTCTTTTCGCCGAGGCGTGAACCTGAACGCCTGGCTGCGCGCCAACGGCTACTTGACTCTCAAAGAGGGTGCCGATGGATCGGCGGAATGGCTGCGTGATGTCGATTGGTCGAAAACGAAAGCGTACTGCCTCGGTCTCACCGGGATGTTTCTCAATATGAAGGGCCGAGAGGGACAAGGGATCGTCGAGCAAGGAGCGGAGGCAGACGCGTTGAAGGCGGAGCTGATCTCGAAGCTCAACGGCATGAAGGACGAGGAGAAGGGTGAGGTGGGAATCAAGGAAGTCTTCGATACCGCCAACGTATACGGAGGTCCTTACATCGGAAACGCCCCGGACTTGATCATCGGTTACAACGGCGGCTACCGAATCTCCTGGGACTGCGCCACCGGCATGGTCTCCGGATCCGTTTTCGAGGACAACGTCAAGGCGTGGAGCGGTGACCACTGTATCGATCCACGGTTGGTCCCCGGCGTGCTGTTTTGCAATCGCGCCATCCAGTCCGAAGATCCGGCCCTCATCGATATCGCTCCGAGTGCGCTTCGGCTTTTCGGTCTCGAGCCGCCGAAACATATGGACGGCACATCCCTCTTCACCAAGGAATCGTTTCAGGCAGCGAAGAGTTGAGAATGAGGCGAGCCGTCGGTCCGGTCATCGCGCTCGGTCTGAGCCTGATGGGGCTTTCCTGCGGGAGCGACAAGAGTAGTGAACCGCCCGGGCCCCGCGTCATCATTCTGGGATTCGACGGCATGGATTACACGCTCGCCGCGAAGCTGATGTCGGAGGGGAAGCTGCCCAACTTCTCACGAGCCGCCGAACGGGGGAGTTTCTCGCCGCTGGCGACTTCCGTGCCGCCCCAAAGCCCGGTGGCGTGGTCCAACTTCATCACTGGAATGGACTCGGGTGGACACGGCATCTTCGATTTCGTGCATCGGGATCCCGAGACGATGTTTCCGGAGTTCTCAACTGCCAAAACTAGCGGGGGGACAACGATCGAAGTTGGCAAATGGCAGTTCCCGCTTTCCGGAGGTTCGACCGAGTTGCTGCGCAGAGGCCAGGCCTTTTGGGAAGTGCTCGAAGAAAACGGCGTAGAGACGACGATTATACGGATGCCGGCGAACTACCCGCCGTCCGGCACGGCCACTCGTGAACTGAGTGGGATGGGAACCGTCGACATCATCGGCTCGTACGGAACTTTTTCGTTCTACACTTCGGAGCTCTTTGCCTTCGCCGGAGAGGATATTTCTGGAGGAAAGGTCTACGAGGTCGATGTTTTCGATAACGTTGTGGAGGCAGAGCTCTACGGCCCCAACAATCCCTTTCTGGTTGAGCCGGAAAAGGTCACTGCCCCGTTTGCCGCCTATCTTGATCCGGAAGAGTCGCTCGCCAAGATCGTCGTCGACAGTGAAGAAGTTCTTCTCGCGGTCGGAGAATGGAGCGGCTGGGTACCGGTGGACTTCGACCTCATCCCGACGCAAAATCTGCGCGGGATGGTCCGTTTCTATCTGAAACAGTTGGAACCGGATTTCGAGCTCTACGCAACGCCGATCAATTTCGATCCTCACGAGACGGCGGCGATCATTTCGACGCCGGTTTCCTACGCTGCAGAGCTTGCCGAGGCATCCGGTCGCTTCTACACACAAGGGATGCCGGAGGACACCGCCGCCCTTATGGAGGACGTGTTCACGTCCGAAGAGTTTCTAACTCAGTCCAAGATAGCAGGAGAAGAAAACGTCGAGCAGTACAAGTGGGTGCTCGATCAATTCACGAACGGCCTCCTCTTCTATTACTTCGGCAACGTGGATCAAATCAGTCACATGATGTGGCGGGGCAGAGATCCCGACCATCCCGGGTACGACGCCGAGAACGATGCTCGATTCTCCGGTCTCATCGACGAGCTCTATCAGGGGTTGGACCGAATCGTGGGCTACACGCTCGAAAGAATGAACGAAGACGACCTACTGGTGGTGATGTCGGATCATGGGTTCACTTCGTGGCGGCGGTCATTTCACCTGAACGCCTGGCTTCACGAGAATGGATTCCTCGCCGTGCGGGACCCAGACATGGAAGACGATCCCGGCATTTTCGCCAACGTCGATTGGACCGGTACCCAAGCCTACGCGGTCGGCATCAATTCGCTCTATGTCAACCTACGCGGGCGTGAGAAGTGGGGAATCGTGAACCCCGGCGAGCGGGAGAGGGTGATGGATGAGATCGCCGAGAAGCTTCTGGCGACCATGGATCCTGAGACCGGGGAGCCCGCGGTCACGAAGGTCTACAAACGAGAGGAGTTCTATAAGGACCGAGGCGAGCTCGAGATCGGTCCCGACTTGGTCATCGGCTACGCCAAAGGGACTAGGGGCTCCAACGAGTCGGCCTTGGGTGCGGTGGGCAAAGAGGTGTATAGCGACAACACCAGCGTTTGGAGTGGCGATCACGCGATGGACCACGAGGCCGTTCCCGGCGTGCTGCTCACGAGCCGCCCTCTCAAGAAGGAAGCGACGCGATTGCAGGATTTGGCGGCCGCGGTCCTGGCGGAATTCGGGATCGAGGGAGAGTTTCCCTCGCGAGGTGGCGAGGGCATGGACGCCGGCAAGGGAGGCAGTTGATGTTTGGGTCGACGAAAGTGAAATTGGATAAAGACTTGGTGGCGAAGATCAAGAAATATGCGGACATTGCCGGATACTCCTCACCCGAGGAGTTCATCACTCATGCTCTCGAAAAAGAGCTGGCCAAGCTGGAGGATGCCGGCTCCGAAGAGGAGATCCGAAAAAGACTGCAAGGGTTGGGTTACATATCCTAACCGCCGGTCCCGAATCGTATGTCGTACATCAACGCCGTTCTGAGGCCTGTCTTCGAGTTTCTTCTTTCACCCTTTAGCGAGCTTCCCGCCATCGTGGGGCTGGCCGTTGTGTCGTTGATCACGTCCATTGGGATGCTTCTAGTCTTCAAGAAGACTTCCAACCAGGATGCCATCGCGGCCGTGAAGCGGCGCATTCACGCCAACCTTTTCGAGATCCGTCTCTTCAACGACGATCTACGAGCCATACTGCGTTCGCAAACCGAGATCCTCCGCCACAATCTGACTTATCTTCGCCTGTCGGCGGTTCCCATGTTGTGGACCTTGCCGCCATTGATCTTGATCATCGCTCAGCTTCAGTTTCACTACGGATATCGTGGACTCGATGCCGGTGCTCCGGTCCTCCTTAAGGTCGAGCTCCAAGACACCGGGAACAACGCTTCGTGGGAAGAAGCGCCCAGGCCAGAGCTCACCCTGACCGCGCCTTCCGGTATCCTTGTTGAGACACCCGGCGGCCTCTGGATTCCTTCCCTTCAGGAAATGGATTGGCGTATCAGCATCAGTGGTCAAGAGCCCGGGGACTTCACCGTGGATGTCATGCTGGAAGGCCAAGCCTATTCCAAGGCGGTGCGAGTCTCGAACGACGTCGTGCTCCGATCGCCTTCTCGTCTGGCGAAAGGGTTCCTGAACCAGCTCCTCTATCCGGCCGAAGACCCTCTTCCTGCCGGCAGTCCCATCAAGTCCATCAGCGTGACCTACCCGGACGAGGAAGTGAGCGTCTTCGGCTTTTCGCTTCACTGGATGATCATCTACTTCGTCCTGGCAATTGCCTTCGCATTCGCCTTGAGGAACAAGTTCAAAGTTCAGATGTGATGGGCTTGCAGGCGCCGTGCTTCGGGAGCATAATGTTCTGGGTTTACGCGGATTCGTGTGGGTAAGTTCTGACGGAAAAACAGTGTAACTCATTGTGTGGAAAAGGTATCGAGTACTTCATCAGGTGCTGAAAAGTGGTCCATTTTTAGGATAGGCTAACCGAGTGAAAAATTCCCAGTCGATCCGCTCGCTGTTTGCGCTGCCAGGTTTCGTGGTTGGTGCCGGATTGAAGGGTCTATTCGGTGACCGATACGCCCGCGTCATCCAGCTCAAGAGGCGAAAAAAACAGCTGTGTGCTCTTACTGTGGGCAACGGTGCCGGGGGCGCTATGGCAAGCAAGTGTGCCGGGTCCGCGACCTGTCGTTGGCAGGCTGGCGGATCTATCTGGAATACGAGCGTTGGCGCGTCAACTGTTCTGGGTGCGGCGGTGTGCATGTAGAACACCTAGACTGGCTGGCGAACAACTCGCGCTACACCCAGCGTTTTGCGACGCATGTGGGCAAGCTGCGCCGGGATATGCCGAACAAGGCGGTGGCCGAGATGGAACGTCTGCACCACGGTACGGTGAAGGCTCTGGATACGCTCTACATGCAAGAGCAGGTCGACCGGGCGGGGCTACCGGCGCCTCGGGCCATCGGTGTCGATGAGATCTCCATCCGCAAGGGACATAACTATCGCGTCATTGTCAGCGACCTGGAGCGGGCGCGTCCCATTCTGGGTGGGCGGTGAGGGTCGCAAAGAAACCGACATCGATTTGTTCTTCAAGGCGCCGGGCGGAAAGAAAAGCGCCCGTATCAAGCTGGCCGCCATGGATATGTGGAAGCCCTTCCGGAACTCGGTGATTCACAACGCGCCTAATGCGCGGATCATCTTCGACAAGTTTCATATCATGCGTCATCTGTCAAAGGCCCTCGATGAGGTCCGGCGCGGTGAGTACAAACGCCTCAGCGGCAAGGACCGGTCGTACATCAAGGGGCAGCGTTACACTTTGCTTTCCCGGCGGGAGAACCTGAGCCTAGACGGTCGCCGCGCACTCAAAAAGTTGCTCCAGGCCAACCGGCGCCTGAACACCGCCTATATTTTGAAGGAGATCTTCGGGCAACTCTGGGGTTACCGCACCGAACGCGGCGCTCGCGCCTTTTTCACTCGTTGGAAAGACAGCCTCAAATGGCAACGCCTGCATCCGTACCAGAAGTTCGCCGGTATGATTGAGTCCCATTGGGATGGTATCGCCTCCTACTGTCATCCGGAGAACAAAGTCAGTCTCGGCCTAGTTGAAGGGGTCAACAACAAAATCCGTGTTCTGCAACGACGCGCCTACGGCTATCGCGACGAGGAAGTTCAAGCCCAGGTACAAGGGAACGTCGTGGCTTCCATCTATGAGATCACGCAGTCTGAATCGAGTTATCGGCTTTGGCTGGATCCAACCGGTTTCCCTATCCGGACGGAGAAGGAAACACCCGAGGGTCCGCTCGAGGTCCGGCTGGTCCGTTTCGATAAGCACCCGCGAGCCTGGTAGAGGCGTCCCCCTCTAGTCGGACGAGGCTCCACTCTTCCGCTGGTAGACTGCCAACTCCGTCCGGACGGAGTGCGCGGAGTCTCCGCTCCGGTGAGGCGTTTCGTGTGGGAGCGCGACCAGGGTCAATGCACGTTACCCGTCGTTTCCACTCTTTCCGGACAGAGTTCAAGAATCGCCATCTTCCTGGGCCCACTCATGTCGCTGAGCTATGGTGGCATCCGGGAGGGGCGAGGAGAGCAGCATGAAACGTTCTGCGGGTATTACGCTCGGGTTCTTTCTAATCGCCGTCTCGGCGTTCGCCGATAACGAGAGTGTCCCCTTCGATTCCGATCGTTGGGAAATCGAGGCTGAGGAATGGCGTACCGAGGAACATCTCGGTCAGCCGAGTCTATTCTTGAAAGGTGGGGTTGCGGTCATCAAGGATGCTGCCTTCACCGACGGTATCCTCGAGTTCGACATAGCATTCCCGGAAGATCGGAACTTCGTGGGAGCCATGTGGCGTTTTCAGGGCGAGGAGAACTTCGAGGACTTCTACATGAGACCTCACCAGTCCGGCAATCCGGACGCAACTCAGTATACGCCGGTCTTCAACGGTCTTTCCGGTCACGCGACTATCGCTTCTTGGGGACGCTCGGGGATTTCGACGCATTGTATCTGCCACTCGAGAAGGGCGAGAACGAGCTATGGATGGCGGTTGGCGAGAGCTTTGGCGGTTGGGGAATCAAAGCCAGGTTCGATGACGTCGACGGGATCGAAATAGAATAGTGGGTCGGATCAGTTTCGAGAACGCCAACTCGTGACGAAGACGCCGACGAGGAAAATAGTCAGCGTTCCCACCACGATGATCATGTTCGCGTGGAATGGGCTCTGCAGGTAGGACTCGTCCGGAAGAAGTGGCGAGAACGTCATCCAGAAGATGACTAGCACTCCGATCACAACCGCAGTGACCGCCGCCGGGCGATCGGCCCGACGGGAGATGAACCCCAGGAGGAAGAGGCCGAGCACACCACCGGCGAAGATGCCTGAGAGGGTCCACCAAGCATCGAGGAGACTCTTCACGCCGATCATCGCGAGCGCGGCACCGACTCCGAGCACGCCCATCACGACCGTACCGACGTAGAGGACGCGCATCGCCTCCGGTTCGTTCACCGTGCGTTGCAACCACCCTCGATAAAAATCGTACAGAATAACCGTCGCTGAGCTGTTCAGGCTGGTGTCGATGCTGCTCATCGCTGCGGCTAGGAGGGCCGCGATCAGCAGACCCGCCAAACCGGGCGGCAGTTCTCGAACGATGAAATGAGGGAAGACGCGGTCGCCGAGCTCCTCCTTAGTCAGTGGTGCCGGTTCCTCGCTGGCCGTGTCGGATTGCGTCACGATCTCGCGCTGTAATTGTGCCTTCAAGTCCGGGCGGGCCTCATAGTAGGCGAAGAGGCCGGACCCAATGAGAAAGAACATCAGTGAGATCGGGAGATACAAGAGAGCGGCCAGCCACACCGAGCGGGCGGCCTCTCGATCGCTGCGTGCGGCGTGGTAACGCTGTACGAAGCTCTGATCGATACCGAAATTGTTGAGGTTGATGAAGACTCCATAGAGGAGGACGACCCAAAATGTCGAGGTCGTGAAGTCGAACGCCAGGCTTCCTCGGCCGAACTTGCCTTGGCGCGAAACGATCTCGAAGAGTTGGCCGGGGCCTTCGGGCATTCCAAAAAGCAGCATCGTCACGACCAGCAGCGCGCCGAGTGATAGCACGACGCTCTGTGCGACATCGGTCCAGATAACGGCCTCGATCCCGCCAAGAAGCGTGTAAAGCATCACCAGGCCACCGGTGGCCACAATGATCATTTCGATCGGCCACCCGGTGAGCGCCGCGAGAGCGATACCGACCCCGAACAGGATCGCTCCGATCCTGGCGAGCTGGGTCAATAGGTAGCAAACCATCGCGTAGACGCGGGCCCATCGTCCAAAGCGTCATTCGAGATGCGTGTAGGCGGAGATTTCGCCGGTGCCTCGATAGAAGGGAACGAAGTACCTCGTTGCGATCCATGCCGCGAACGGAAGAGACAGGCTGAATACGAAGGAGTTCCAGTTCGAGGCGTAGGCTTTCCCCGGAACTCCGAGAAACGTATTGCTGCTGAGGTAGGCGCCAAAAAGGGAAAGGCCGACCGCCCAGGCCGGCAAGGACCCACCGGCGGCCGTGAATCCGCGCGGAGTCCGGCTGCGGCGGTAGAAGACGCTTCCGAGCGTGACGATGCCGATGGTGTAGGTTGCTAGGACGAAGAAGTCAAGATTAGCCATATTCAAATCAAGGCTGAATTGTACCTTCTCTCTGACGTTGGGCGGCGTGGTAGAGTAGGCGAAAATTGCGAATCGGGAGGGGCTAGATGTCAACAGACACGCTCTGTGATCGGTACCGGAGCTGGTTCGATTACGAGGCCCGGGCCCACGAAAAAGTGCTGCGGTCGTTGCACTCCGTGCCCGCCACTCATCGCGACGCGCCGCAGTTCCAAAAAGCCTTGGAGCTGGTGGGCCATATCGTTGCGGCGCGTTGGCTATGGCTCAATCGTTTCGGCGTGACCCAGAGTGCTCCACCCGAGCTCTTTCCAGGTGACGTAGCGCTCGAGGAGTTGGAGTCGCTCGTTGACGAGATGCATATCGCTTGGACGGCGTACCTGAGCCGGCTGGATTCGACCGAGCTGGCACGGGAGTTCGACTATCGGAGCTTGGAGGGGCAACGGTATCGAAATACCGTCGAGGATCTTCTGACGCAGCTCTTCGGGCACTCTTGGTATCATCGAGGGCAAATAGGCACTCTGGTCCGGACCTTGGGAGGGAAGCCGGCCGGTACGGATTACGTTTTTTGGAAACGCCAGCGAATAGATTGAGGAGACGGCCATGGCAGACTCGGACCTCCCCGGTAAACGAGAAGCGTTCATCGAACGATTGCTCGAATCGGTGCGGGGCACTTTCGATATTTTCAGCGCCTATATTGGCGCGCGGCTGGGGCTATACGAGTCCCTCGCCGAGGCAGGGCCATCGACTTCCGCCGAGCTTGCCTCTCAAACCGGCACACACGAGCGTTACACCCGCGAGTGGCTCGAGCAGCAGGCAGTCACGGGAATCCTCGATGTTGATGACGAGAAATCGGCGGCGAGCGCGCGGCGGTTCCGGCTTCCGGAGGCACATGCCGAGGTTCTCGTCGATCGCGAGAGCTTGAACTACTTGGCGCCCCTTCCGCAGCTCTTGGTCGGTGCGGTTAGCCCAATAAGCCAAAGCCAAGTGCTCGATGCGTATCGCAAGGGCGGCGGCGTCCCGTACGCAGACTACGGTGCCGACTTGGTGAAGGGGCAGGAAGGCATCAACCGTACGATGTTTTTGCAAGAGCTCGGGAAGGTTTGGTTACCGGCAATCGCCGACGTACACCAGCGCTTGGGATCAGACCCCTCGGCGCGGGTCGCCGATGTCGGCTGCGGTGCCGGGTGGTCGGCGATCGGCATTGCGCAGAGCTATCCGCAAGTACAGGTGGATGGGTCCGATCTGGACGAGGCGTCGGTCGAGATTGCCCGTGCAAACGCGCGGGAGGCCGGTCTCTCCGATCGCGTGCGGTTTCATGTCCGCGATGCCGCGGATCCGCAACTCGCCGGTCGCTACGATTTAGTGACCGCGTTCGAATGCATCCATGACATGTCTCGCCCGGTGGGGGGTCTCGAAGCGATGCGCAGTCTCGCCGGAGACGACGGGACTGTTTTGGACGAACGGGTCGGGGAAGAATTCTCCACCAAGGAGGCCGAAGTGGACAGGATGATGTACGGGTGGACGATGCCTACTTCCAAAGTGTGGTGCTCATCATCTTGGTTGCGACTATCATCGCCCTGGTGGTCGACCTCAGTTGGGCCTATGCGGGGCAGTGGATGAGCAGACTCTTTGCGTCACCTAGCATTCTGCATTGCCTTCCGGTTGGGAAAGCGGATGGGAGAGGTCGTCTTTGCACTTCTTTCTCGCCGAGCCACGCGCACTTTCCCTGGCTTTTCGTTGCTGGCCCTTTTCGTATCAGGGCGCACCTTTCCAGAAAGTGACTCTGCGGATCAATGGCCACGAGGTCGGTGGCCTGGAGCTCGGAAGGACGGCCCGCGAGTATCGGGTGAAGGTCGGCGCGGAGGTTTTGGTTTCTGGCACCAACCAGCTCGAGCTCGCGTACGCCCACCATCGCTCGCCCAGTGAAGTGCTTCCCGGCGCCACTGACGATCGCGGTCTTGCCGTTGGTTGGGATTGGCTTCGCATCGGGGAAATGACGCCCTCCCGCACGCCGTTCGCCAGAGGCGATGGGCAGAGTGCATCGGTGATGCTTCCAAACCATCTGCGACTCGAATACCAATTGGATGTCCCCGCTGAGAGCTCGTTGGTGATCGAAAGCGTGCGGTTTTGGGACGACGGCGAGGAAGCGGAAGCGACCGACCTTCAGGTCACCGTTCAAACAATGGACGCTCGGACGGTGGAGCACTTCGAAATCCCCGGGCATGTGGACCTTCCGATATCGGTAGCATCATCACAGCGTCTGGTCTTGTCCTTTCAGGCCCGCGGAGTGCCGGGAGCACCTGGGGGCGATGCCGGGATTCGTCTGCTGCGGCCGGCTATTCGTTCTGCGTCGTGGCCGAAGTCGAGTGAAACCGGTCCCCGCCCGTCCAAGCGGCCGAACATTCTGCTCTATGTCATCGACACACTGCGTGCGGACCATTTGGGTTGTTACGGTTTTTCGAGTCCGACGCCGCGGATCGACGCCTTCGCGGAGCAGGCGACGCTCTTCGAGACGGCCTATGCGCAGTCGTCTTGGACCAAGTCATCGGTGGCTTCGATCATGTCGGGGCTTCTGCCGCGTGCGCACGCCGCCAACCGGCGCACCGATGCCTTGCCTCCGGGAATCGACACGCTGGCTGAGCGGCTGGACCGATTGGGATACGCGACAGCCGGTTTCGTTACCAACCCGAACCTCGCGCCGGCATTTGGTTTCGATCAAGGGTTCGAGACGTACGAGCTCCTTGTCGAGGAAGACCCGCAACGAGGCTACGTCCGGTCGGATGCACTCAATCGTCGTGCCATCGAGTGGCTTGAGAACCGCAGCCGGGCCGAGCCCTTTTTCCTTTATATGCATTCGATGGATCCCCATGATCCCTATCTTTCTGGAGTTTCCCAAGCAGAGCCGGCGGAAGGGATCGGCACGGTGGCATTCATGACGGCCCTCGAGGATGGGCGAATCGATTCTTCTGCCGAGATCCACGCTCGGTTGATGGAACTGTATGATTCGGAGATCGCGTTCAACGATCAACACTTCGGCGAGCTGCTGGACCGGTTGAAACGTGTCGGGCTGTACGAATCGACCCTTATCGTGCTCGTCTCCGACCACGGCGAAGAGTTCGACGACCACGGTTGGTGGCGCCATGGCAAGACGCTCTACCGGGAGCAGCTTGAAATCCCACTCATCGTGAAATGGCCGGGAGGGCATGACGTCGGCGTTCGGCGTCAGGACATCGCTCAGCACGTCGATCTGTTACCGACCTTGATGCAACACGTTGGCGAGGAGTCAACCAGCGCTCTTCATGGGCGAAGTCTTTGGAGCAGGCAGACAAACCCCCCAGTAGTGGGCTACCTCAATCTGGATGGACGCGAGCTGGAGAGCGTCGTCTACCGAGACCAAAAGCTCATTCGGTATCTCTCGTTCGATCGGCCGCGACCGCCGCTCCAGGTTTTCGATCTCGCCTCGGATGGAGCGGAGTCCCGAAACCTGGTGCCTGAGCGTCCCCTTCCAGCATCTTTTCTGGCGAGGCTTCTCACCCACTCGAGAAGTTTGACGCGAGCTTCGGTGCCGGCGAGGATCGACGAGTCACTCGAGGAGAAACTACGGGCGCTTGGCTATCTGCGGTAGCTTAGCGAACTTCGATCCAGTCGACCCTCACGCCTAGATCGCGGATGTCGGATGCCCCTGGAATCCAGTTGGACGGCCTCCAGGTCTTGGTGTCCAATCGCAGGATCGCATAGGAGCCGTCGCGGTTGGCCGCCAGTTCGGACGGCAGCTCCAAGCTATACGTTTGAAACTGCCGCGTTGGATGGAACGTACCCAAGTTGTGCTCATCTATGGAAACGGACACGGGATATAGAGGCGCCTCTTTTTCCTCGGGCCCGGCAATCCTAACGAGGATTTCGCTGCTGTCCGCACCGAGCGATGGGATGAAGATGCTCGATGTCCTCTGGCTCCATCGGTAGCTGATCCCGTCCGGTCCGAGCTCTTTTTCGAAGAACCACGCCACCAGTAGCTCGTCGCTGCCGCCGACATCGATCACATCGAGCTTGGGCATCCGCTCCGCCAGCTCCTCGACATCGACCGCTTTGGATAACGTGAATCGCAGATGGAAGGGTCTCGGTCCGGTCGGTGGGTGCGTGTAAGCGAACTCGTAGTGCTGTGTGCCGAGGGCGAAGTCCTTGACGTGTTGGGTGAATAGCCCGGAGAGTGAGATCTTGTAGTTGGTAACGAAGTAGATATCCTCGTACTCATCTCGCCATTTTGCGATCAGGCCCTCGAGCGCACCGCGGTCTGGCTTCAGTCCGTAGAACTCCAGGACGTTCTTCCCCTCGAGCTGTGAAAGCGGAAGTTCCAGAAGGTGTAGACCCTCCTTGCGAGGAAAGATGACGACGTCACGATCGCCGATGTGCCGGGCGAGCTCCCTTACGAAATTGAGGCTACCGGGGAACTCCTCGTGCCCCCAAAGGGGTCGGCCGGCGGCAAAGTAGGAAAACAGCAGGAGCGATCCTATGACGCGCGGTGCCCAACTCCCAATCCACCCCTTCGCATCCCGCAAACTGATCAGGAAAACTCCGATGCAGGCGAAAAACGTAGGTAGGATTACTGGTATGAATCGCCGCATCGCGAAGTAGTGATCGTGCCAGACACGGACCTTGTAGAAAAAGAAAAGCGAGAACGTCAGGCCGATGAGAACGAAAAGAGTTTGCCGCCGTTTGCTGTGCGCCAGGAGAAGCATCGCGCCCGCCACGACCAGTGCGAGTCCCACCGGGTAGAGGTACCAACCCATGCGCAGAAACGCCTCGGCATCATGCGGTGCGGTGCGCGGGCCATGCCAAGTGGGACGGATAAAATACGCGTAGAGTGCCAGCGCAAAGACCGACATCGCGGCGGTGATGCGCGCTGTCTTGCTCTCGGTCAGTGGGGCGATGTGCGAGGCCGCCTTCGTTCCCAGCCGGTCGATGAGGAAGAAAACCACCACCGCCGCCAAAACGAACAGGGCGATGTTATCGAAAACGATGCGCCAGTAATGTCGACCCAAAACGTTCGAGACGTAAGGCCAGGCGAGGAGCCGGCCGTGGAGCGCGGCGTGGAGCGCCATGAAAGAGAACGCGCCCAGAAACGCGAGCTCCGGCGTGCCCAATTCTCTCCGTAGTCTTCGCCAGCCGAGACAAAGTCCTAGCGGTAGGAGGAAGAGAAGATTCTCCATACGCACCAACAGTGTGGCGCCGAAGGCGACTCCGCCGAGAAAACCGGCCAAGCGGGAGCGTTTCTCCTCCATGAAATAAAAGGCTAGCAACCCGGTGACATAAAGAAACTGAACCAGGATTTCGGCGTTCGGAAAGCGGGCGAACCAGATCTGGATCTGAAAAACGGCCATCATTCCCGATGCCCAGAGCGCGACTTCGGTGTTGAAGAGACGGCGTAGCGCTAGGAAGAGGCCGGCCACTCCCATCAAAGCGAAAAATGGCGTTGCGTAAAGACCGGCCTTCATCTCGAAGAGTTGCGACGCAATTCCGATCCACACTGGATAGAGGTGCAATCCGTGTGGCGATATCTGCCCGCTATCCGGGCTGTCCATATGAAAGCCGAGGAACCGCGGCTGACTCCAGGGCGGCAGATCCTTGTCGACGCGGAAGAAGAGATCTCGCGCTTCTTCAGGAACGCTCAGCACGACGGGATCGACATAGGTGAGGTTACCCTCGCGGGCGAGATGGAATCCCGTGTTGACGTAGACTCCAGGATCCCGCCCTCCGAGAATGTACTCGTAAGGCGGAAAGTAAACGGCCACGCCGAAGCTCATGAGGCATGCCACCACCGCCAGCTCATCCCATCCCAGTGCACCGGGGCGTAGTGACAGGTGCCTGCGGGCGAGCAATGCCCCGACCAGAACGAGACCACCCACGGTGGTAGCCACGGTGACGGTGGAGAAACGGTCAACCTCGGCCGCCAGCAATCCCACCCAGCCCGAGACCAAGAGACTTCCTGCGATCACGAGATAGAGCTGCTCGCCTAGGGTCAGCTCTAGCGTCTTCTTGCTCGCGTTAAGCGCTGCGACCAGGAGTAGGCCGGGCGCCAAGAACAGTACGAAAGTGGATAGCGTGGCGGTGACCGGGTGCATGCGCGATCTCGGGAAGCTAGGGTCTTGCCATCAGGCCGCCGTCGACGATGAGCTCGGTCCCAGTTATGAAGCTAGCATCTTCAGACAGAAGAAACACGCAGGCGTTCGCCATGTCCTGCGCTGTACCGACGCGTTTGAGGGGGACAGTGTTCGCGATGGCCTGTTGGGTTTCCTCATTTCCCTCCCAGCGCCGTTGCATCGGTGTCAGGGTCGGACCGGGCAGTAGTGCGTTCGATCAAATCCGGTCCGGGCCAAATTGCACCGCCAACGACTTCGATAGCGACAGGACGGCACCCTTCGAGGCCTGATAGGCGTCTTGGGGCGCATCGTCCCCGCGAAGGCACTGGATGCTCGAGATGTGCACCATCGCCCCGCCCCCCGTCTTCTTCATTAGGGGGACGGCATGTCGCGCCGTATGTACCATTGACTTCAAGTTTATCGCGAGCACTTGATCCCAGACGTTGAGGTCCATCTCCACCGCGGACTTGTCTCGCCCGAACCATAGGACGCCCGCGGCGTTGGCTAGATAATCCAGCCGCCCTCGTTTTTCGAAAGCGCCCTTCATCGAGTGGGCGACCGTGTCTTCCGAAGTGACGTCTCCTTGAGTGTAGTGAAACGAGCCCTGCCAGTCCGCGACCTCCGAAGGCTGTGCTTTGATATCGATCATGAAGACGTGCGTCCCGCGCCCGGCGAGCTCGCGGGAAATGGCCAGACCCATGCCCCCGCCGGCTCCCGTGACGAATGCGGTTTTCCCCTCGAAGCTCAAATTGCTCCGATCTCTTCAGTAGCCTGATATGCCGCCATCCGCGATCAGCGTGGTGCCGTTCACGTAGGACGCCCGGTCGGAGAGCAGGAACTCGACGCATTCCGCGATCTCCTCGGCCGTTCCCATGCGACCCAGAGGGCATCTCTTGAGCGGTGATTTTTCAGAATAGGCGACTTCTCGCATGTCGTCGGACATTGCAACATCGATGATCCCGGGAGCGATGGCATTTACCCGAATGCCACGCGGTCCGAGCTGGTGGGCGTTGTTCCGTGTGAGGCTCTCGAGTGCCGCCTTGGTCGCTCCGTACAAGGCGAGGTCGCCCTGATCGTTGAGTCGGCAGCTGATGCTACTCACGTTCACGATCGCACCGCCGTCTTTCATGTGCTCAACCGCGGAAGCGGTGACCCGCGCAGCACCAAAGACGTTGATGTCGAACATGCGCTTGGTGTTCTCATCGTCCCAGCTTCCCGCCTCCGACGCCATCAAAATGCCCGCACAGTTGACGATCGCAGTCAATGGGCCCAACCCCAGTGCGCACTGGACTGCTGCCTCCACGCTTTCGAGCGACGTCACGTCGAGGTGCTGTACGTTAGTATCTGCTTCCTTCGTACCGTTGCGCGTCGGAGCAACGGTGACATCACCCGAGAGAACGATGTATCCGGCATCGAGCAGTCGCCGGTTGATGGCTTTGCCGATACCGCCTTGGCCTCCCGTGACTAACGCAACATTAGCCGACATTTCTCGGGTTATGTCTCCGCTCGCTAAGTCAATGTATAATCGCCCGCATCATAAACCGTTGCCGCGGAGAACTCTAATGGCACAGGCCGAAACTGCCGTCGACACCGACCGGGCGAATCAGGAGGCTTTCGATCGGTTGTGCAAGTCGGAGCCGATTCTCGTCGACGTTCGTCAAGCCATCGAGGTCGTACCCGGTATGACCAAGGAGACGTTGTTGACATCCGGGCCGCCGATGGCGTGGGGCGACTACATGGGGGGCCAGAGAGCGGCGCTGATCGGTGGCGCGTTGTATGAGGGTTTGGCCCAGAGCGACGAGGAGGCCAACCAGAAATTCGCGAGCGGCGCGATTAAAGTTGGAGGTTGCCAGGACTACGGTTGCGTCGGGTCGGTCGCGGGGATCTACACCGCCTCGATGCCGGTCTTCGTTGTAGAGAATCGAACGTATGGGAACACCGGCTACTGTAATTTTTACGAGGGCAAGACGAAAGACCGTCTCTGCTACGGTGTCTATAACGACGAAGTAGTGCGCCGATTAGGCGTCATCCAGGATGTTTTGGGCCCAGTCCTCGGGGAGGCGGTCCGCCTGTCGGGCGGGATCGAGCTCAAGCCGATCATGAAAAGGGCCCTCCACATGGGCGACGAGCTGCATAGCCGCAATACCGCGGCGTCTTTCATGTTCTCCGATCGCATCTTTCCTTACTTGCTGGATTTAGTGGATGATGGCAAGTTCTCGCGGCAGACCATTAAAGATGTCCTGGCTGCGCTCACCGAAGACAACTATTTCTTTCTTCGGCTTTCAATGGCCGCCGCCAAGGGAACCGCGGATGCTGCCGGGGGGATCGAGGGCTCTAGTGTCGTCACCGGGATGGCGGTCAACTGCCGGGGATTCGCTATTCGGGTAAGCGGATTGGGGGATCAATGGTTCCTGGGATCTCACGCCTCGGTGGAGGCCAGGCTCTTCGACGGACACACCGAAGACGAGATCACCTGGATGGGTGGAGAGAGCCTCATGGCGGAGACGGTGGGGCTGGGCGGGTTCGCGCAAGCTGCCGCTTTCGCTTTGCAGGCCTACCAGGGTGGGTCCCCTGAAGCCATGGTCGAAAACAACAAGGCGATGTATGAGATCACGGTTGGAGAGCACACCGACTACCAGATACCGTTCCTCTCGTATCGAGGAACGCCGACCGGGATCGACATTCGAAAAGTGCTGGAGGAAGGCATCTATCCAGTGATCGACGCCGGCATCCCCGGCCGCGACGGTGGACAGATCGGGGCCGGCGTTGTCCGCGCGCCGAGAGATTGCTTCGAGCTGGCGTATCAGGCGTTCGCTGAGAAATACAAGATCAGATTCCGCTCCCCCGGTGCCAGACATAGAAAGAGTATAGCGCGGCCATGCCAATCGCACCGACTCCACGAAACTAGATCCCCAATTACAAGAACTCCTGGATCAACCCGCCGATCCCAATGCGAAGCGAGCCGGCACCTAGCTAAGGCTCCGATTTCTGCTCGAGGACGATCCACTTCCACTGCAGCGCCCCAAGGACCGCTACCAACGCACCTAGCGCCAGAGCCCACTGCCAGCCGAACGCCGTCCCCACCCACGGAGTCACGACCGGTGCCGCCATCCCGCCGACATTCCCGCCCGTGTTGAGTATTCCAGCCGCGGTGGTCCCTCTCTTTCCGCCGAGCTCGACAGCGGTCATCCAGAATGATGCTTCGGCGGCGGTGACCGAGCCCAAGCCGAGGCTGAACCAAACGACAACCCAAATTGGATCCCTGGCCAGGACGCCAACGCCAAGCATGACGGCACCGGTGATCATTCCGGTGACAGGAACCGCGACACGGCCTCGTCGGTGTCCCAAGATTCGTTCGAGGCGATCGGTGAGGAAACCACCCGACAGCATTCCTACCGCCATCGCGAGCCCGACGATGGTGGAGTAGATCCGACTCTTGTCGACGCCGAGGCCCAACACCGAGCCGAAGTAGTAGAGCATCCAGTAGAAGAACAAGTACTCGAAGTAGTTCACGGCGGCGTAAGAAAGCGTGAGACGGGCGAGTCCGGGTTTCCGGACCAGCCGACTCCAGTCGGAGTTCTCATGACCCTGTTCCGTCGCTGGCGTGGTGGCGGGAGGCTCGCGCCGCGCGGTCGGTGAATCCCCGGCGAGGGCGAGCCAGAGTATTCCGAGGCAGGCAGTTACTCCTCCCGTTATTAGGAACGCGGCGGGCCAGTCCACCCAATCGATCAAGGTCCCGAAGACGTAGTACGTGCTCGCGATGCCCAACGCCGCGGCGCTGACGGCAAAACCATTCGCGGTACCGCGTTGGCTAGTCGGTATCCAATTCGCAACCGTCCTGGCGCTCGATGGATGGAGGGGCGCGTTGAAACCTCCCATGATCGAGCGCACGACCTATGAGCGCAATCCACTGGCTACCGGCTACCAGTCCAAATCCCAGCAATCCCGTCAGAGCGCCGAAAACGGCGGTTCCCAATGCCATCAGGCCTAGCGCCAGCCAAACGCCAAACCGATCGGCGAAGATACCTGCCGGCGTCATGCAGAGCGTGTAGGCGAACAGGAACGCGGAATAGACCATGCCCATCCGGGTAGGGGAGATGGCGCACTGATCCATGATCCGCTCGTCGCCAGCCACGGACATACTCACCCGGTTGAGATGACTGATGAAGGTGATCCCCATGAGCAGAGGTACGACGCGCCATCGGGTCCAGTCGTAATTCATGGTGGGCTCGGGCCGCCATAATAACCTCGGGTCGGCGATTGACAAACCGGAGACGCCGACCAAGAATTGTCTCTTCTTCCTTTCCTCCCTCTCCCTTTGGGGAGAGAGGTAGTTTGAGGTAAAAGAATGAAAACCGTGAGCTTTGCCAAGATGGAGGATTGCACGGCCGAGGACATTTCACTGATCGAGGGAGTCGAGAGCAAGTTCGCGGCGGGTGTCGCGGACCGTGTACTCGCTCACCTCAGGAGCCTGGAATCCGAGCCCACGCCGCTTCAAGTCGACCGGTTCGAGCACTCTCTGCAGACAGCGAGCCGCGCGCACCGGGACGGAGCCGACGAGGAGATGGTGGTGGCGGCGCTCCTGCACGACATCGGCGACATGCTGGCACCGTACAACCATTGCGAGATCGCGGCGGCGGTTCTAAGGCCCTACGTATCCGAGAAAACCCACTGGATCGTCAAACAGCACGGAATCTTCCAGGCGTATTACTACGCCCATTTGGAAGGTGGCGACCGCAACGCCCGCGATCGCTACCGCGATCATCCTTACTACCAGGACGCCGTAGACTTCTGCCACAAGTGGGACATGCCGGCTTTCGACCCGGCGTTCGACAGCCTGCCGTTAGAATTCTTCGAGCCCATGGTTCGGCGGGTCTTTGCGCGCGAGCCTTCCATGTACGACCGCAAGTAGGGGAGGACGAAACGAATGGCGCGAATAGTTCGCGTTCCGGTAAAGCGACTGACGCCGGAGGCGGCCGAGGGCTTCGGTAAGGTCATCCGGAGCCTCGATGAGATAGAGCCTGTAATCCGGGAGGGTGAGATGGTAAAGGAGCGGATGGAGGTGCGCCACCAAGGAGACGAGCTTTATTTCAAAAACCACGCGGTAGCTGACGAAGGCGTCGTTGGCAAACTGGTGGGCGGCGCAGCCCACGTCAGCTACGTCAACTGTCACGGTGACGCCACCCAGGCGTTCATTGGTGCCGATCGTAGACCGACCGTGTTCCTTCTGGCGAAACCCACCAAGAACCCGCGCCCAGAGGACTTCGTCGGGTTTTACTCCGACGGCTCGCTGGGGATGAGCATGTTCCCCGACGTTTGGCATACGTCTCCGCTTCCGGTCGAGGGGAGTCAGGAGTACGAGAATACGCAAGGCAACCAGTATCACCAGGCCACCGAGGGGCACGATTTTGGACCAGAAGACGTGATGCTCGAGGTCCCGCTCGAGGAGCCCCAAGACGCGTAATACACCAAGTCATAAGGAGATTAGACATGGCTCGCAAGCAAACTTCCCTGGAAAACGTTAAACCCGAAAACAGCGCTCTTCTCGTCATCGACATGAGTCGGGACTTCATCGCGCCCGGTGCTCCGATGGAGACCCCTTCCGGCCGCGAAATGGCAGACCAGTTGGCGGTGCTACTTGATCGATGTCGTGAGGTCGGGTTGCCGATCATTTATGTCAATCACGTCTTCCATCCCGAAGCCCGAAACATGGGTACGTTGGCAGAGCGTTTCCCGAACATCGGTCAGGGTAAGGCGGTACGGGCCGGTACTCGCGGCGTCGAAATGTGGGAGAAGATCGCCCCCAAGGAGGGCGACATCGTCGTTGAGAAGATCCGGCAATCGGGTTTCGTCTACACCGGTCTCGAAGCAACCCTGCGTGAGCTCGGCGTTCGCAACGTCATCGTGAGCGGCGTTTCGGTGGGGGCGTGCGTGGAATGTACGGCCCGAGATGCGGTGGCCCGCGACTTCCATACCATCATGCTCAGCGACGGAACCTCCGCTACATCTCTACCCGATCAGGGGTGGGGCGAAGTCGACTTCGAGACACTTCAGCGCGTTTTCCTGAGCAACTTTGCCTACCATTTTGGCGAAGTGGCTTCCATCGTGGATTTAATGGACGGCCCCCTGGCGGCTGGCAAGGTCGGCCGCCGCGCGTCCTAGTAGGCTAGAAGATC
This sequence comes from Candidatus Marinacidobacterales bacterium, assembly GCA_965219415.1. Lineage (GTDB taxonomy): Bacteria > Acidobacteriota > Vicinamibacteria > Marinacidobacterales > DATDRI01 > CBDCNP01. Next base: position 873,808 of record CBDCNP010000002.1, on the reverse strand, counting down.
TGGCAGGTCATCACGCCTCCGTCCACACGGAGGTTGGCGCCGGTGATCCAACGGGCGGCGGGCGACGCTAGAAATAGACACGCATCGGCCACGTCGGCTGGCATTCCAAGGCGGGTCAAGGGGGCTCTCTTCTTCCAACGCTCGACGCCGTCGGCCCAGGCGACTTCGATACCTTCCCGCCAAATAAGACCCGGAGAGACGGCGTTGACACGGATGCTGTGTGGCCCGAGCTCGTGGGCGGCGGCGCGAGTATGCATCAATACACCGCCTTTGGCAGCGTTGTAGTGGCTGTGCGTGGGGGCCGGATTCTCGCCTTCGATCGAGGAGATGTTAATGATGGCCCCACCTTCGCCTTGCGCCATCATGTGTTTCGCCGCGGCTTGCGTGCAGAGGAACACGCTGCGTAAGTTCGCATTGACGACCGCGTCCCATTCGTTCTCCGTCATGTCGACCAGCGACGAATGGGGATAGATCCCGGCGTTGTTGATGACAACGTCGAGCTTGCCGAAGGCCGCGATCGATTCACGAAGCAGGCGCTCAACATCGTCTTTCTGAGTGACGTCGGCCCCGATTGCCTTGGCTCGGCCGCCTTCCGACTCGATTTGCGCAACGACACTTCGGGCACCGTCCGCACTGGTGTGATAACCCACGATAACCGCTGCACCGGCCTGGGCGAAACGCCTTGCGATACCCTGACCCAACCCACTTCCCGCCCCGGTGACGAGCGCGGCCTTGCCGGAGAAATCCAGAAGCTTGTGAGGGTGGGGTATATCCATTGGCGGTTAGCGAGGCTTGAGCGGGTCACTGGCGACGCTGTCTCGCATCAGTTTTAGCTTCCCCAAGAGCTCGGACACGACCTCAGGTCGCTCAGGGCCTACATCCACGACTTCGAATGGGTTGTGAGTGAAGTCGTAGAGTCGAAGTTCTTCGAGACTTTCATCGGCAAGCAACTTCCAGTTCCCGTTGCGCAGTGCGAAGTGGAAGCCGTTGTCGTCATCGAACTCCCAGTAAAGAGGCCGTTCGCGGACGAACGGCTTTCCATCGAGGACGGAGGAAAAATCCTCGCCGTCGATGGGCCGGTCATCGGGAACCGAGAAGTGCGCGACGGAAGCGAGTGTTGGCAGCAAGTCGTAACCGATGAGCGGCGCGTCAGACTCGGAGCCCGGCTCGACTCGTCCAGGCCATCGAATGATCGCCGGCACCCGGATCCCGCCTTCGTAGAGGTCGGCCTTGCGGCCGCGGAATCCCCCGGTGCTGCCGTAGAGATTCACCTCCCACCAATGCCTCCAGTCGGTGGTGACCGGTCCGTTGTCGCTGGCAAAGAACAAGAACGTATCGTCTCGCAAACCCAACCGGTCGAGACGGCGCAACAGTCGTCCGAGCTGGTAGTCCATATAAGTAATGTTGGCGTAGTACTCGCCGGGGCCTCGGGCAGCTAGGTTACCGGGTATATCGAGCGCGTTGGCGATGGGATCAGGCTCTCCCGAGGTGAGCTCGGAGTAAATCTGATTCACCCAACTGGGGTTGGCGATAGTGGAATGCGGCTCGATCAACGGAACGTACATGAAAAATGGTGCTTCCGCGTCCCGTTGCCCAAGCCACTCCATTGCTTGGTCCACCACGATCTGCGCGGTGAAACCCTGCATCGGCCCGAGCGGCTCTCCGTTTCGGTAGAAGTTCACCGGATTCTGGTTGTGAGGGATCGGCCATGCATGGAGCGCGAGCCAATTGTCGAATCCATGATCGTCGGGCTGGGCATGATCTTGACGGTCCAGTCCGCCGTTGAGGTGCCACTTCCCGGCCATGAAGGTCTGATAGCCCTTTTGCTTCAAAAGCGTGGCGATGGTGATCTCGCGAGGGCCGAGCTGTACGTCCGTGTCGGGCGGGATCCAACTTTCTATGCCGGTTCGGTAGTGGATTCTTCCGGTGAGCAGCGACGCCCGGGAGGGTGAGCAGAGCGGGGACGGAGCGTAGTAGGAGGTTAGGCGCATGCCGTCACGGGCCAGCCGATCGAGGGTCGGCGTCCGGAGCGTGTGGTGACCATAGCTCCCTAGATCCCCATACCCGAGATCGTCCGCGTAGATGACGAGGATGTTGGGAGGGACTTGTTCGGGCTGCGGGGCCGCCTGTAGCGCGGAAAGGGCGCCCCCGGCCCAAGTTGCCGCGACAAAGATCACACCCGTCGGAAGGTACAGATGCTTGGCCATCGGGGTTATAGTTCATAGCATGATTCACCCGGCACACCAAATCGGTCGACGTTGATGCCGAGAGAGTTCGAAAACAAAGTGCGCTTCGACGTGGGTCTGCTGCCCACTCGACCGGTAGCTGAAGTGGTGGAGCTTGCCGTTGTCGCCGAGGAGGCCGGTTTTGGCGGCGCTTGGATCGCCGATTCACAATCCGTCTTTCGAGATGCCTGGACGGCTCTCGCTCTCTGTGCAGATCGGACACGAAGGATCCAGTTGGCACCTGGCGTCACCAATCCGGTCACCCGTCACCCCGCGGTGCTCGCGGGGAACATCGCGACCTTGAACGAGGTTTCCGGCGGGAGAGCGATACTCGGAATGGGGCGCGGTGAAAGCGCCGTTTACAACTTGGGGTTGAAGCCGGCGACCATCCGAGAGTGGGAAGAACGCGCCCTGACGATTCGAGCGCTCCTTCGAGGAGATACCACCACGCATCAGGGGCAGGAGATTCGGATGGCCTGGCCGGTCTCGCCTGTTCCTATCTTCTTTGCAGCCTCGGGTCCGAGGGCCCTTCAATCGGCGGGGAAGGTCGCGGATGGAGTGCTCTTCCAAGTGGGCTCCGAACCATCTTTGATCGAGTACGCTCTCGAGAACGTACGGAAGGGTGCCGATGCCGCCGGCCGGAACTTCGACGAAATCCAATTATTCATGAGGCTCGCTTGCAACGTTGGGGCAGACCGCCCTCGTGTGAGAGAAGAACTCAAAGGTTATGGCGCCGTGGCGGCAGGCACAGTGTTTGACTCCGTCCCTAAAGAGATTTTTCCGGAGTCCCTATGGCTGGAGTTGAAAGAGATGAAGGAGCGATACGACTACTACCAGCACGGCAGCTCAATTGCCCCGCACAATGAGCTAGTGACGGATCGCATACTCGATTCGATCGCGATCGCCGGTACGCCAGAGGAGGCCGTTTCGCGGTTTCAGGAAATATTGAAATTCGGAATCGATGGTTTCGTCATACCGATCACGAGCAGTGACCCACGAGCTCTCATCGGCACCCTCTCGGAGAAGGTCATCGCTCGCTTGTCATAGCCCCGGTGACCGCCTCTCATGGTGCCAATTACCCAACTCTTCGCTACACTAGAAGAAAGCCACCAGCAAGGAAACGACCAATGAGCGAGCTATCCAGGTCGCCCCGGTAGAGATTGTGGAGACTATTGGATATATCCCCTTGCGTCCCCCAGCCACTAGCAACCGGAAGCCCTTTTCAGAGCAGAGCAGGTGAAACCTCATGAGTACGACCCGGACCCGGACCAAGCAGCGCGGAGCGACCAAATGCCCAACCGTCAACCTCAACCTGAACGTCCGCGGCCTAAGCCCCTCGGCGACGCTGGCTATCAACGAGCGCAGCGCAGCGCTCCGTGAAGAGGGCCGGGAGGTCTTCCGGCTGGGACTGGGACAATCTCCCTTTCCCGTGCCACGGGTCGTGGTCGAGGAGCTTAGGGAGAACGCCCATCAAAAAGACTATCTTCCGGTGAGGGGGCTGGCCGCCCTGCGTGAGGCGGTCGCGGCGTATCACTCCCGCAAACATGGAATCGAGCGAACCGGGGACAACGTGCTGGTCGGCCCGGGCTCGAAGGAGCTGATGTTTTTGATTCAGCTCGTCTACTACGGCGATCTGGTGATTCCCACGCCGTCATGGGTGACCTACGCGCCGCAGGCCCAGATCATCGGCAGACATGTGCGCTGGCTCAACACGCAACGGGACAAGAACTGGGAGCTCCAGCCCGAGGAGCTCGAGCAGCTCTGCCGCGACGATCCCGACCGACCGCGACTGGTCATTCTTAATTATCCGAACAATCCGACAGGCTACGCCTATTCGGTCAACACGCTGAGGGCTTTGGCCGACGTGGCACGACGCTACCGCGTGGTCATGCTGTCCGACGAAATCTACGGGGAGATTCATCACCAGGGCCGTCACAATTCGATGGCCGAGTTCTACCCCGAGGGTACGATCATCAGCTCCGGTTTGAGCAAATGGTGTGGCGCTGGAGGTTGGAGGCTCGGCACGTCTACTTTTCCGGATAGCTTATCTTGGCTGCAACAATCGGTGGCGGTGGTCGCGAGTGAAAGCTTCACCTCGACCAGCACTCCCATCCAATACGCCGCTGTTCGCGCCTTTGAGGGTGGGGAGGAGATCGAAAACTATCTCTTCCAATGTAGGCGTGTGCTCCGAGCGCTGGGCGGATGGTGTTTCGACCGTCTAAAGAAAACAGGGATCGAGCTGACCGCTCCGCATGGGGCGTTCTACCTTTTCCCCGACTTCGAGCCCGCGCTTCGGAAGGCCGGTATCAACACGAGTACGGAGTTGTGTGAGAAGTTGCTGGAAGCACTACGGGTGTTGCCACGCTTCCCGGCGCCGCCTTCGGTCGACGCCCGGCGGAGTTGACGTTGCGATTAGCGTATGTCGATTTCGATGGCACCGCGGCTCTGATCTCTGCCACCGGCACGGCCCCGGACGAAGACCTCGGCGAGAGTTTCGTGCTGGAGCATTGCCGACCGGTCACCCAGGCAGTGGACCGGATCTGCGACTGGGTTTCGACGCTCTAGCGATCTCTACAAGCTGGGGTCGGATCCAGTTTTGTGCATGCACAGAATTGGATCCGACCCCTGTGACATTTTCACCCGCCATGCTCACATTAATGCGATTCGCGACGTTCGTTCTTATACCAGCGATGGCTCTCGCGGCATCGGCGGCCGCCGAGGCACCATTGCCTCGGCACGGGCATCGCATGGTGTACAACGCTTCCCGAGAAGCGGTCGTGATGTTCGGCGGCCGGACCCACGGCAAGAAGTATTTGGGAGATACCTGGAGTTGGGACGGGGAAACGTGGACACAGGTTGCCGCGGTCGGGCCGGAGCCGCGTGCCTGGTTCGGCTTGGCCTACGACGAGTTACGTGAGGTACTCGTTCTCTTTGGGGGGCGCGATGCCTCCGGCAAGCCCCGCGCCGACACCTGGGAATGGCGGGGAACGGAATGGACGTTGGCCACCGAGTTCGGTCCAGAGCCCCGTGACCATCACGGCATGGTTTACGACCCAGCCCGAGACCGCGTGGTGCTGCAAGGAGGTTATAACGGGACGGTGTCGTTTGAAGATACCTGGGAATGGGACGGCCGCGAGTGGTCCCGTGGGTCTTCCGAAGGCCCTGGGGAACGGGACGCCCATCAGCTCGTCTACGATTCCGCCGGCTCCCGAGTCGTTCTTTTCGGCGGGATGTACCTCGACGACGGTAAAGCCGTCGTGCTCGCCGACACCTGGGCCTGGGAAGGCGAGTGCAAGCAGCTCCACGCGGGAGATGAGAACGGTCGCTCTCACTATTCCATGAGCGCCGATCCTTCGTGCGACTGTCTTCTCCGGTTCGGTGGCGGCGATCCAGAGCGGGTGCCCCGAGCTGGGACATGGAGTTTTAGGGAAGGAAAGTGGAACGAGCTAGATGTCGATAGCCCCACGATAAGAGTCGACCACGACATGGTGCTCAATAGATCTAGGAACAAGGTGGTGTTATTCGGTGGCTACATCCCGACCCCGGGAGGGGAGATCTTTGGAGACACGTGGGAGTGGGACGGGGAGGTTTGGCGGCGACAGTGAGGCCGCGTGCTGCTAAGGCCGAGTGGAGACGGCTTTGAACGACGACGTCGCATCCGCCGCCAACTCGGTCCGGACCGAGTTGACCCCCCTCAAGTCCCGCGCCTTCTAGGGTACACGCGCGTTCGAGCCGAAGCGCTCATTGATCTCCGCATAAATCTCCTCGAGGACGTCGCGATGAACGATACGACCGTTTCTCGTGAACTCCGTCATTTCAGTCCGCTGGATGCTCGGATCCGGTGGTACGAGAGGGATCGTCGAGGGCATCGGCCAGATGTCTTCATCCACGACCGCCATACGCACTTTGATGTCGTCCTTGGTGACGTTGAAGACCATGAAGTCAGTCGCCAGAGCCAGGGCTCCATCGTAGGTCCTGCGCACGTCGCGCAGCACGTCGGGAGCGGTGTCGAAGTCGTTGAAGAAATGGTACGCGACAGCCATACGTGGTTTCGTCGTCGCCATCACCTTGCCGAACTGTGCTGGCGATGTGTGAATCTGCGTACCTACGTTGAGAGCAGCTTCGGGTGAGAAGTTCTGCTTCTCGACCAGCGACTGCGGGCGTGATGAAGGCCTCGTGAACGGATAGGTCGACTCCTGTGGTGTACTCCATCCACCACTTGTTTGGAAACGTGTCGCTGCTGTAGGCAAACTTGAGCCCGTTCCACTCGAGGATGAAGCTGACCGGACCGCCGTATATATGGATCGCGGGGATCGTCCGGATCGTGACTCCGTTCTCTTCGTAGATGACCTGGTTGACGGCCCGGTAGTCGAACTCGGTGGTTTCCAGGTACAACCCCCGGGTATCGGTGTTGCCGAAACGCGTGTCGACATCCCACGCCAGCATTGCCTCCATGTGCTCGAGGGCGACCTTCGTTCCGTATTTCTCCTGGGCGCTGCTTGGTCCCCAAACACGCAATGGAACCACGCGGTTGCCCACGACCCCGCCGACCCAGAGCGCATCCAGATCGCCGAAGTGATCGGAGTGGAGATGGCCGATGAAAACCTTGTTGAGATAGTTGTACGGAATCTTCATCGCCGAGATTCTCTCGGCAGAGCCCGTCCCGATGTCGAAGAGGAATTTATCGCCGTTTCCGAGCTCCACGAGCCAACAAGCGGCCGCCTGCTTCGGTCGCGCGTTGGGCATTCCCGTACCGCAGGCGGTGACACGCATTTCGTCGGGCGCCAGGTCCTCGGTTCCAGGGTAGTAGACGTCGCGGTCCGCAATGGCTTTGACGGGCGAGAAGGTCGGCGGCTCCTGGGCGAAAACCTCGCCAGAAACAGGCAGCGGAGCCGTGCCGCCCAGGCTCCCTGTCATGTATACGCCGCCTCCGATAGCAGCTAAGGATGATGGCTATGCGTCGCGGGTCAAGATGGTAGAGATGAAAGACCCGACCGAGTTCGAGACGACCGTTCGTCAAGTAAGTGACGCCGGCTACGACGTTGTGGTCAGTACATTTTTTCTCATCAAGGAACCATTCCTCAGGGTTGCGCCGCAATTCCCTGAGACGCGCTTCGTGCTGGTCTACGAAAGTGTTCCCGAGCCCGAGAGGCATCCGAACCTGCGTGCCATCGCGTACGACGTACAGGAAGGCTCGTACCTATGCGGAGTCGTGGCGGCCACGAAGAGCGACGCCGGACGCGTTGGCTTCATGGGAGGCGCCGACACGCCGGGTGTGGAGAAGTTTCTGGCCGGCTATGAGGCAGGATTGAAATCCGTGAAGCCGGATTTGGAGCTCGACGTCGCCTTCACCGGTACGTTCGTCGATCCCGACAAAGGGCAGAGATGGGGTTGGCTCTCAACAGTATGGTCGGCGCGAGCGACGGGTTCGGTCCGGGCACCGCCAAACTCGAAGCGGAAGGCGTCGGTTCGGACACCAAGGATGTGAAGGCATCGGGTAACGTGCTTCTAGCGGCAGGCGAGTTTCCCGCCGCAGAAATGTTCTCAGGAGTGGACAAGGCCTTGGGGAAGACGGTTTTGGTCGGGACGCAATATCAAGCGACCGAAGCGCAGTTTCGACTCGAGAACAACGTCGTGGTCCTTTCGCCCTTTCAGTTCACTAGCGAGGTTGCCCGGTTGGATCTCGACGGTTGGGTAAATCTCGCAGGTCCGATCGAGCTCGGTTTCGCGGTCGCCACACCGCGAGAGGGGATTACCATCGAGGGAGTCGGGTCGAACGTTTTGGACGTTCTCTCCGATGACGAAGGGTGGGTTCCCATCCCTATTAGCGTGACCGGCACGCTCGAAGACCCCAAGGTGCGTCCCGATTCCAAGGCCTTATTGGCACAGGCGGGTTCGGGGTTGAAACGCGAAGCCACCGAAGCGGCCGGAGAGGCTCTCCGCGGCCTCTTGCGCAAGAAAAACTGAGGCTCGCTTACCGAAGTCGTCGCCTTAGCGCCGTCGCCTCTGTAATGGATTGATCGATGTGATCCAGTAGCCGGTTGAGCTCGCGATTCAAATAGGTTCTGGTAAACCCGTAAAGATCGCTCGTGGGATCGAGCTCCCCGATGGACTCGAGTGTGGCAAGTCCGGGGAGAATCGGAATAGAGACGGCGAGATCCTGGTGATAGGGGCCTCGTTCCTGATACCGCACCCGGATCAGGGGGCGCACGATGCGAACCAGGGACCGCGCAACCTCGGGCTGAGGATTGCTCGGTGTCTTCGAGCGAAGGTCCCGCCGCAGTCCCAGCATGAGCTCGTGTAGCTCGTCGGTGCGCTCCAAGGCGCGGCTCAAGTCTAAGTGTTCGCCGGCGATCCGTTGTCTTTCCTCGAGGAGCTCTCGCAGTTCTTGCGTGACGGCGGGTAGGTCGATGGGGGGAGTCGGCGAGCTCAATAGGCGCCAAAGCGCCGATGCGTAGACACCGGTCGCTTCGGTCAAGACCTCGAAGTCGACCTTGTCGATCGTATCCTCCGGTGTGTGCCACCACCAATAACCCGCCCCTCCCTCGCTACGCCGTTGATGGAATTGAAGGAGCGGGAGGCCCACCGCGTAGAAACTCTGATCCGAGTTTCGAGCCGGCCGATCCGGTTCGAGCTCAACGTTGGCCACATCTTCGAGGACGGCTCGCGCTAGTCGGTCCATCTCGGCGGTGCTCCAGACCTCGTAGCGAGCGGTCCCCATTTGACCTAGTCCGTCGACGTTCATGTAGGCGAGAGCGTTTTGCCGGAGGTCGAGCCATGCCGAATCGGCATACCACGTGGAGCCGGCGTAGCGTCCGTTCGAGTGGGCGGGCCACCAGGCGACTTTGAGACTGCGCTCGAGCTCGCCGCGATGCCGATAGAAGATCCGTGCAAGCTCCAACATGGCGGCGTTGGACGCGCCTTCGTCGTTCGCGCCGTGATGCCAGGCGTCGATATGGCCCCCCAAGAGAACAAAGACTTCGGGATCCTTCTCGCTCGTGATCGAGGCGATCGGTAGCCGTAGCGGTCTGAAGCCTGCATCGACCTCGGTCTCGAGCCAGAGCTCCACCGATTCCGAGGTGAGCATAGATCTAAGAGCGTTGCCGTCCTTTTTACTAATCGCGATGCTCGGTATGTCGGGAAGGCGTTGGTAGTTCTTGTGTGTGGGCGTACCCCAGATCGTGCTCACCGTGAGCTCATGAAGCTTATCGGTGGGCGAAGAGAATACAACCGCGGCGTCGACGCGGGGGGGGTAGGCTAGTGCTTCCACCAAGGCGATCTTCCCCTTAACGTCGACGCGCTGGTAATCGGTAACCGTGCCTGTTCCGCAATCGACGAGCCGGCCGCTCAAATCACCTTCGTCTGTTGGCTCGGCCAGGGCTTGAGTGAGACACGTGATGGGCTCCGCGCCTTGAGTTTTCAATCTGGCCTCACAGCGCATCGGGTCGCTGACATAGGCGGAGAATTCCATGACCTCGACCGGGATTCCATCGGCTTCGAGCGTCTCGACGATGTATTCGATGGCGGCAAACTCGCCGGAGCTTCCTCCGGGCTGAACGTAGGACACCTCGTTTGCGCACCGTTTTCTATAGACTGAGGATGTGCAGATTCTCATCGTCGAGGACGACGCGCGGATGGCGGCACTCCTGGAGCGAGGCCTGAAGCGGGAGGGGCACACCATCACGCTTGCGGCGGACGGATCGGAGGGGCTCGACGTGGCGGTGTCGCATGCCTTCGACGTGGTCATTTTGGATGTGATGCTCCCGGTGATGGACGGGTTCAAGGTTGCTCGGAGGCTAAGGGAGAGGGGGTGTCAGACGCCGATCCTCATGCTAACTGCGCGCGATGCATCGACCGACATCGTCACCGGGACTCGATACCGGCGCCGACGATTACCCGACCAAACCTTTTTCGTTCGATGAGCTTCTGGCTCGAGTGCGAGCGGCGGCGCGTCGTGGTCCAGCGCCACGCCGCGCGATCCTGACCGTCGGCGACTTGCGGGTGGATCCTGCCTCCCACAAGGCTTGGCGTGGCAAGCGCGAGCTGAGCCTAACCCCCCGGGAATTTCAGCTCCTCGAGCTTTTGACTCGACGTGCCGGGATGGTGTTGACCCGCGAAGCGATGATCGAGAATGTTTGGGGTCACGAATCCGACGTCGAGTGGAACACGGTCGACGTGTTCGTGAGTACCTTGCGTCGCAAGGTTGACCGCCCCAGCGACCCGCCGCTGATTCACACCATTCGAGGAGTCGGTTTCTGCCTGAAAGAAACCGAGCCGTGAAGCCCCGGCGTTCGCTCGAGTTTCGACTCACCGCCTGGTACGCGACGATGCTCTTCGTCGGTTTCTTGGCTCTGTCTCTCGTTCTGTGGATGGCGGTGCGGTATGCCGTTCGAGCGGCGATCGACGATCGACTCCATCAACGAGTCGAGAGGCTGGTCGCCGTCGTGTCTACGGAGATCGAGGAGGAGGACGACGACGACGAGACTGATGACGACCGCGACGAGCTCGAAGAGCCCCGTCGGGAGATTGAAGAAGACCTGGTCGAATACGTTCTGGCATTTCCCGAGGGTCGCATGACTCAGATTCGAGACGAAGGTGAAGAGCAGATCTTCCCGCCTGACGGAGCCGATCCTCCACCGATTCCATGGCGGCGTGGGGGACCCGAGCCGATCTTGTATACGACTCACGTCTCGTCCGTGCCCCATCGTGTCCTTATCGAAGAAGTCGTGTTGGGGGACGGGTCGTACGCAGTTCTTCTGGCCAGCTCCCTGGAGAGCTTGAGCGCGATTCGCGACCGGATGCTCATGTCGCTTCTCGTCGCGGCACCGACGGCACTCCTGCTGAGCTGCGGCGGAGGGTTCTACATCGCTCGCAAGGCTTTGAACCCGATAAATGAAATCAGCGAATCCGCCTCCGGCATCTCCGTCGGAAACCTAGACAAACGCATTACCGTACACGAGACGGGCGACGCGCTCGAACGGCTTTCGCGAGCCTTCAACGCGATGCTCGATCGCCTCGAGAGCTCCGTCGCAAAGATCGAGCAATTCAGCGCGGACGCCTCACACGAGCTTCGAACGCCGATCTCGGTGATCCGAACCACCGCCGAACTCGCGCTGAGACATGGCAGAACCGAAGAAGAGTATCGCTCAGATCTCAAAGACATCGAAGCCGAGGCGAACCGTCTCAGCCAGCTCATCGAGGTGCTTCTGTCCCTTTCGCGCGAAGGGGCACAAACGCGCCCGGTCTCGATGTCCGACGTGGATCTCTCCGGGCTTGTGGTCCAAGTCTGCCACCAGTTCGAGAGGGAGGTCGAGTCGAAGGGGCTAACGCTCGAGGTCACCGTACCCGATGGAGTCACGGTGGTCACCGGGAACGAACCATCCCTTCACCGGATGCTCGCCTCGCTTCTCGAGAACGCTGTGGCCCACACCGACGAAGGGCGCATCACGGTTGCGCTCCAGCGGGATTCAGACGGCATTCGGTTGGGTGTCAGGGATACAGGAGAAGGAATTCCAGAAGAGGCAATAGGACTCGTCTTCGATCGGCTCTATCGGGCGGATTCGTCGAGGACTCGCGAGGGGGGGAACCTCGGACTGGACTTTCGATCGCCAAGCGTATCGCAGAGCTGCACGGTGCGGAGCTTTCGGCTAGGAGTCGCCTGGGGTGAAGGGACGGAGTTCACCCTGGTCTTTTCGGCCGAGTCAAAGGTCGTGACGAAGGAGAAAGGGGGCATCATGAAACGGACACCTCACTGGGGTTGGTTTTTGGTCGTGCTGGGCCTACTGAGTATTGCGAGCTCACCGGCGATGGGGGACGACAACGTCGACCCGTTTTTCGTCCCACGATACGAGTCGCACGGGGAAAAGATCTCCCCGAAACCCAGCCGGGAAGAGCATGAGCGGGATTCACGAAACCTTTTTCTTCAGATCGGCGTCGATTTCAAAAACGTTTTCACTACCAAGGAAAATCTCGTGACCATGGGTGCGGGTATCGGCGCGGCGTGGGGTGCGAGTCATTTCGACCAAGATGTCGCGTCGAGCGGTTTCAATTCCGAGCTCAGCCCAGGCGGAGCTCTCGATCCCATCTTCGAATCCGGCGAAATTCTCGGCGATGGTTGGTTTCAAGCCGGAGCCGCCTTTGCGACCTACGGGCTAGGGAAGTTGTTTAAGGCGCCCGAGGTGGCGTCTTTGGGGCGGGATCTCGTGCGAGCTCAGATTGTGACGGGAACGATCACGTTCGGGATCAAGAAGGCGGTCGGACGGGAGCGCCCCGATGGCTCGAGCCAAACGTCTTTTCCTTCGGGCCACTCTTCCGGCACCTTCGCGACGGCCACCGTGCTGCAACGGCGATACGGATGGAAAGTCGGGGTTCCGGCGTACGCGGTGGCGGGTTACGTCGCGGGCTCACGCGTGAATGAGGCTCGTCACTACTTGAGTGACGTCATCTTCGGTGCCGCCATTGGGATCATGGTGGGTCGCACCGTGACCATCGGCATCGCGGACCATCGTTTCGCGATCGGTCCGATGTTCGCGCCGGGTGGTGGGGGAGTTCAGTTTACCTGGCTCGGTTCGAACGGAGGTTCGCTGAGGAGGCTACAGTGACGATGTCGGAGCAAAACAAGGAGTTGGTCCGTGAGTTGGTCGAGAGCGTCTACGGAAGGGAGCTCGCGCGTTTGGATGAGTTTGTAGCCGAGACCTATGTAGACCATAGTCGTTGGGGCGATCGCGAGGGGCTAAGACGCATGCTCGCGCAGTTCAAGACCGCCTATCCGGATATCGAGTTCGTGGTAGAGGATATCGTCGCCGAAGGGAACCGGGTGGCGGCCCGAATCCGCGCCACCTACAACGGGAACAAGAAACGGCGCCATCGGGAAAAAACCATGCGTGCTACGGCGATTTTCCGCATCGACGAGGGTAAAGTCGTCGAGCACTGGGGCCACAGTGATTCGTTCTACTAGGCGTTCGCGATCTTCAAGAAGCCACTAATTGGAGCCGCGGATAGCCCGGCCCGGCGAGGCTCCATCGACGATTTGGGAACCACGCACAACGAACGTTCCACCGACCAAAACGTGAATGATTCCACCCGAAGGCGCGTCTCCGCGCGTGTAATTGGCCCGGTCGATGATCTTTTCGGGATCGAAGACGGTTAGATCGGCGTCTGCACCCACCTGAACACGGCCCTTCTTTTTCATTTGCGCGGAAACACCTTCGAGCCGCTGAGCTGGCAGGAGCGTCATCTTCCGGAGAGCTTCCATCAGAGACAGCGACCTGCGCTCGCGCACGTAGTGACCGAGAACCCTTGAGAAAGTGCCGGCGCCGCGCGGGTGCGCCGGCCCGTAGAGGTAGGGAATACCGTCGCTTGCCACTATGACGTCTGGCTGGGCGACGATCCACTCATTGGTCTTCTCTGAGCGTCCGTGGATGATGACCGCACCTCCCTGGTCGCGATACTCCCTGAAGGTTGCGGCCGTCAGGCGCTCACCGGTTTCGGGCCACTGAAGCCGCTGGTAGTCCTCGTCGGTGAGCCCCTCCCAGGAGTCGAAATAGGCCGACTGGATATACGTCGAGCTCGCGGTGTAAGGATAGGACTCGGTGGTCACGTCGAACCCTCTCTCCCTCGCGCCCCGGATCATTCCGAGAGTCAACTTTCGCATCTTTTCCAGCGCTGCTGTTCATATGAACGATGTGAACCGAAACTCCTGTCGAGGCGGCGTTGGAGATCGCCTCCTGAAACTTTCCCAAGGTTCCGCCGGAGCTCTCTCCGCGAAGGTGGACATAGACGGCGACACCTCGATCGGCGGCCAACTCCCACAACCGGAGGATCTCGAAGCGGGAAGCTCCAGGAGTATACGTAATGCCGAAGCCTAGTCCGAGCCCTCCGTCATCGAGTCCCTTCGCGAGCATTGCAGCGAGCTTGTCGAGCTCGTCGTCGGATGCTTCCTTGTAGGCGTGCTCGCCCTTATTGAGCTCGGCCTGCTCCTCGGGGGGGAGGGTGGGGAGGTGTTTGAGGTTGATCCCGTCCATGAGCTTGGCTCGAGCCGCCCAGTGCCCAGCGGTCGCCCCATAGTTGATGAGCGCCTCGCCTTCGCGTGAGGCAATCCACGCGCCGACTGGATAGACTCCGACTTCCATTTCCAAGGCCGTGGTCACACCGTCCGCGGCTTGAAGACGATTGCTTACCGGATCCTGGCCGTGGGCATGAAGATCGATGAAGCCGGGCGCAACGACCAGCCCGGTTGCGTCAGTGTTCTCTTGTCCGTCGAGAGCCTCTTCGGTTATCGCAACGATCGAGCCGTTAGCGATGCCGACGTTCCGTATTGCATCGAGTCCGGTTTCTGGATCCATGACCCGCCCGCCGGAAATCACGAGCTCGAGGGACTCTGTCGATTGGGCATGTGCAACAACTGGGCCCCACAGCAGAGCCGACAACAGAAGAGCGAACACCTGCCGAAATGTTTTCATTCTCTTCCTTCCTAAGAAGTAGGTTTTATACCAGGGAGCGGTGCTCGGGCCGATGGCCCGGTATTATCCCGGCGCTTCGCGAAACTCCGCCGGTGCACAACCGAAGTGATCGCGGAACGCATGCGAGAAATGGCTGCGGCTGGCAAATCCCACTTTGCTAGCGACGTCGTTCACTGAGAGATCGGCGCGTTGCAACAGCCGGGCGGCCCGTCGTAGCCGGACGTCGCGCAGGTAATCCATGGGGGTGCGGTCGAAGCACTCGTGGAACCGCCTCGCGAAGACCGAGCGGCTCATGTTCGCGAGCTCGGCAAGCGATTCCAGGGAATGGGGACGCTCGGGCTTCTCCAGGATCGCGTCGAGAACGCGTGCGAGGTTCGGGTCTTCGAGTGCATCAAGCCAAGGTAGCTGGTCTGACTGATCGCTTAGTCGTCGGAACACTGAGATGAGGCACTGGTTCATGAGGGCCGTCATCATCGCACTGCTGCCCGGCTCACCGGTTCCGAACTCCGCGACCAAGGACTCGAACGTGGTGCGCATGGGTGGCGAGTCGGAGAAATCGAGGACGATCGCCTCCTCAAGGCGGTCAAATAAGCCCGGTCCGCCACCGCCGTACGTTACCTGGATGCGACCGCAGGCCACCACGACGCCTACATCCTCGGAGGGGCCCGCGCCGAGCCGACAAATCGGAGCACCGGGCTCGTCGCCCCGTACCGAGCTCTCATGTTGCACATCAGAACCGCTCTCGATGGAATGAGTTAGACGCGGCGGCATGATTCCGAGGCAGTCCGGCCGCAGCGGGAGGACTTCGCCGGAGCCGACTCGAAGCCCGCCCTCACCCTGCAAGATGAAATGAAAGATCACCCAGTCGCGGATGGGGAGCTGGAGCCGCCATCCGGGTGCTACGTGGCAAGTTGCGAAAGGCTCGACACTGAGTGCCAGGTTTTGGAAGAGTCGCTCGATGAGCACGAGGCATCTTAGTTCATGCGGGCTTGGTGCTTCAATTCGTAAACGGATGGCACTTCCGGCTTGCCGCCCCATCCCGTAGTTTCGAGACGATTTAGCACCTCATCCGGACCCAATCGCACACCCAGGATGGCATCTTTACACCATGGTGAAGACGGAACAAAACGAATCCAACCCTAAACCAGGTAGGAGGAGAGTCATGGATATTACAAGTCGGGACACTGGCCTCGTCATCACGGATCCGCAGAACGATTTCTTGAGCCCCTCGGGCGTGACATGGGGCCTCGTCGGCGAAAGCGTGAAAGAGAACCGGACGGTCGAGCACATCGAGGAGCTTCTGAAGGCCGCGAAGCAAGCGGGCTGTCCGGTCTTCGTATCGCCCCACTACTACTACCCGACCGACCACAGCTGGCAGTTCGGTGGGACCGTCGAAAAGATGATGCACGAGATCAACATGTTCGATCGCACCGGAGCCCTTACGATGGATGGTTTCGCCGGCTCGGGCGCCGATTGGCTGGACGTCTACAAGCCCTACATGGAAGACGGCGACACCGTCGTCGTGAGTCCTCACAAGGTGTATGGCCCTGAGAGCAACGACCTTGCGTTGCAGCTTCGCAAACGTGGCATCTCCAAGGTGTTGCTCGCCGGGATGTCGGCCAACTTGTGCCTGGAGAGCCATCTGCGCGAGCTCTTGGAGCAGGGCTTCGAGGTCTCGGTGGTCAAGGACGCTACCGCCGCCGCGAAGCATCCGGAGCTCGGCGATGGGTACGCGTCGGCTCTGACCAACTTCGGGTTCCTCGCCAGCGCCGTCCTCACCACGGACGAGGTGCTCCGTTCCTTGAGGGCCGCCGCCTAGTTCGCCGGTTTGTCGATCTGCGTGAGGCAGGGAGGCATGCCTTGAATCAGAGCGCGGGTCCCAAGAGGCCCGCGCTCGGGGCGATCGACGGTGAGGGACGTATCGAAGTAACGGGGACTAGTCCGAGCAGCGAATGCTCTTTGGCTGGGTACCGCCGCAGAGAATGTTCTCCGTCCTGCCGTTCGTGATGCGGGCGCACGCGTTGTTGCGGGCGGCCACGATCGCCTCCTCATTGGTCGCGGCGTGAGCGGTGCGGCAGGATTCCCGTCCCTTGAAGTTCATGCAGACTTCGCAGCTTGCCTTACTGAGACCGAGCGAGGAGAGCACCACGTAGGCCATGAGAGCGAGGAAGGCCGCGGTGATGGTGAGTTTCACGGACTTGGACATGGGCGGTGATTATACGGGACCGGCGGCGAGCCTTGTAATTGGACTCGTATTCGCCCGCTACTCGTTTGGGGGCGAGGGGGCGAAGAGCGTCAGCTGAATGTCATCCCCCGTGTTGATACGGAGGTTCCGGTCTCCCCATGGCGTGATCCTGGGCGATGAGAGGGGCTTTCCAACTCCTGTCGCTTCGATCTCCGCGGCCAGGCTGTCGACCTCCTGCACGGACGCTGCGAGGCGAACCCTGGCGCCGGTCGCACGTCCTACTTCGATGCGGTCGACGTAGGCGGCACGCTTTTTGGAGAGGATCTCGAGCGTCGCCGACGGCACCTCGAGAAGAATACCCTCGCCGTGTTCACCTCCCCAGTCCGCTATCTGTTTTAGTCCGAGGATGTCCCGATATAGGCGAACGGTCGTGTCGAAGTCCTCCGACGTGATCGCGAACCTGAGCTCGTTGACCACAACCCTGCGCTCCCTCATTGAGATTCGACCGGGGGGTGAGGTTTCGCCGGACGCCCCTCCGGCCCAAAACGCCGCAAAAAAGCCGGCGATCTTGCCGAAGACCTGCCGCCGCCCTAACGATTGATCTAGAATCGCTCTTGACATTTCTCTTAACATAAAGATAATCATAGGCGACGAATATCTCAATGTCAAGAGAAATCGTGATACCCTGTCGGCGCAATGGAGCGGGATGCCGTCGACACCATCCTCGAGCAATGGAGGCGTGAGCGACCCGACGTAGACACCTCTGCGATCGGAATCATCGGTCGGGTAAGCCGATTGGAGAGGATGATCGCGCCACAGTTGAAGCGGGTTTTCGCCAAGCACAACCTGGTGCCCTGGGAGTTTGACGTGCTGGCGACACTGCGTCGATCCGGGCATCCACACCAGCTGACGGCAGGACAGTTGCTCTCTGCGATGATGATCACTTCCGGCGCCGTCACGAACAGGATTGACCGCCTAGAAGCCAAAGGCCTGATTCGGAGAGCCCCCGATTCGAACGACGGGCGAGTCGTGCTGATCGAGCTCACCGGAGCGGGACGCAGGAAGATCGACGCGGCCCTCCCCGATCACGCCTCCAACGAAGCCAGAATCATCGCCGGGCTGCCGCGCAGGGAGAGGGCTATGCTGACTCGGCTGCTGCGAAAGCTGCACATAGCGGTCATGGGTCTGTAGAGCGCTCTTGTGGCGTGGCAGCGCGTTGGTCGATGGAAGGAAACCCGTTCCCAGCACGTTTGCGCGCTGGGAACGGGACTAACTCTAGTACCGGTAGTGGTCCGGCTTGTAGGGCCCTTCGCTCGGCACGCCGAGGTAGTCGGCTTGCTGTTTCGTCAACTTGGTCAGCTTCACCCCGAGCTGCTGCAGATGTAGGCGAGCCACTTCCTCGTCGAGCCTCTTCGGAAGCATGTAGACCTTCTTCTCATAGGAGGCCTGGTTCTGGTGGAGCTCGAGCTGCGCCAATACCTGATTGGTAAAGGACGCCGACATCACGAAGCTCGGATGGCCGGTGGCGCACCCGAGGTTCAACAGTCGCCCCTCGGCGAGAATCATCACGCTATGTCCGTCGGGGAATCGCCACTCGTCGTACTGTGGCTTGATGTTGATGCGCTCGATCCCGGGAACCTTCTTGAGGCCGGCCATGTCGATCTCGTTGTCGAAGTGGCCGATGTTGCCGACGATGGCCTTGTCTTTCATCTTCGCCATGCTATCGGCGGTGATGATGTTGAAGTTGCCGGTGGTGGTGATAAAGATGTCGGCTTCCTTGATCACGTTGTCGAGCGTGTTCACTTCATACCCGTCCATAGCGGCTTGAAGGGCGCAAATGGGGTCGATCTCGGTAATGATGACGCGGCAGCCTTGCCCGCGCAGCGATTGCGCACAGCCCTTACCGACCTCGCCGTAACCGAAGATCACCGCGACCTTGCCGCCGATCATGACGTCGGTGGCGCGGTTGAGTCCGTCGGGGAGCGAGTGCCGGCATCCGTAGACGTTATCGAATTTACTCTTGGTGACCGAATCATTGACGTTGATGGCGGGGAAGAGCAATTTCCCCTCTTCCATCATTTGATACAGGCGATGCACGCCGGTCGTCGTCTCCTCGCTGACTCCGCGGATGCTGGAGGCTAGGTTGGTGAAGTGCTTCTTGTCCTTGGCCTGCTCTTCGCGAAGAAGGTTCAGGATGACGCCCCACTCTTCGGGATCTTTGTCGGGGGCGAAGGCGGGAACAGAGCCGGCCCTCTCGAACTCGACGCCTTTATGCACGAGGAGCGTGGCATCGCCACCGTCGTCCACGATGAGATGGGGACCGTTGCCGTCCGGCCACATGAACGCTTCGTTAGTGGCCCACCAGTACTCCTCGAGCGTCTCTCCCTTCCAGGCGAAGACCGGGATGCCTTTGGGGGCTTCCGGCGTGCCGCCGGTCTCGGAGCGACCGACCACAACCGCCGCCGCCGCGTGATCCTGGGTGGAAAAGATGTTGCAAGATACCCAGCGGATGTCGGCACCCAGCTCGGCGAGTGTCTCGATGAGCACAGCGGTCTGAACGGTCATGTGCAGGCTCCCCATGATGCGGGTCCCAGCGAGTGGTTTGTCGGCACGGTAGCGCTTCCGAAGTGCCATTAGTCCGGGCATCTCGTGCTCGGCGAGTCGAATTTCCTTCCGCCCAAAATCAGCCAAGCTTAAGTCCTTGACCTTGTGAGGGACGCGGCCAGCTTTCTCGGCCGCCTTAAAAGCGTGCAATCCCTGTGTTGCCGTAGTGCTCATGAGCTAGTTCCTCCAGACTAAAGGGTTCAAGTGGTACGTGTCTATCATCACGCCGTTTCCTTGGCGAGTTCTTCCGTCTTTCGAAAGCGAGTCCGCCCTTTGAGGCCGCGCACACCTTCTGTATGCGACGGTAGCGAAGAGGGTCGGACCCATCGCGTCCACCTCGGGCGAAAGCGAATGGATGGCGCCGACGTCGAAACCGGCCGCGGCAAGATGTTTCTTCATCGTCTGTTCCGAAAACCCGAGCCAGACATGTCCCATTTGGTGTCTATACTCCTCCCGCTGGTGGGGGTACATGTCGACGATCAGCAACTTGCCTCCCGGGCGCAACACGCGCCGAGCCTCGCTGAGAACGGCAATTGGATCCGGCAGATGATGCAATACCAACATGAGCACGGCAGCATCGAGCGAAGCGTCCTGAATTGGGACCTTCTCCAAAACGCCTTTGCGAAGGATCACGTTCTTGTGTTTTCGCAAGCGTGCCCGCGCCGCGCTCAGCATCTCGGCGGAACCATCGATGGCCACTACGCGTTCGACGAATGGGGCTAAGAGTTCCGTCACTTGCCCTGTGCCACAGCCCAAGTCTCCCACTACCCAACTGCGATCGAGGAGCGCCAAGAGCGAGTGAGAGTAAAAGTGTTCTCCGAAAAGCTCGGTACGGAGTCGGTCCCATTCCCCGGCCGCAGAAGCGAAGAACTCCTGTGATTTGGTCCGCCGCGCGGCCCACGCGCTCTCGAGTCGCTTGAAGTCTTGTATTGCGGCGGGGGTTTCCGCGATCTCTCCTCGGACGATATTCCACAATTGGGGCAGAGCGGATCCCTCGACACCGTCCGGAAGATAGTAAAAATGACTCGTCCCGTCTCGTCGGGACACAACCCAACCGGACTCGCCGAGTGTCTTCAGGTGGCGGCTGACCGTGGACTGGGGAAGTTGAACTACCGAGCAGAGCTCGCCGACCGTGAGCTCATGTTGTTCGAGCAGGAGCAGGATGCGGCAGCGGACGGGATCGGTCAGCGCCGACAAGTGGTCGAGAATGGCCTGGGTGGCTTTCATCCGTATATCCGGATGGAGTGTTACATTCGGAGGGGCGGATTGTCAAGCGCTTTCCGCCGCTACAATGGGATCGGCTGTATGCCCCTCTAACTTAGGGGCTTGTGGGAGTCAGGTTAATGCCGCCACGAGAGGCTAAAGCTGCTGCAAAAATGTGGCTCGCAGCCGCGGAAGCCCAATAGTCCGCGGATGGGGCCTCGGCCACCATGCGGGCGAGTGAAGTCGGCGAGGTGAAATCGCCGAGCCTTCCAAGCACATACCCGGCGTACCAACCGGCCCACTGCTTGTCGGCTTCTCCGTTCAGGAAGTTGCCCTCATAGTCGTGATGGGCTTGCCCGGCGGCCCGCAGGGCGCTCTCGAGATCTGCTAATGCTGGTTTAACGCTCATGGTTTTCTCCCTTGGTCAGTATAGTCGTGATAGGTTCTTATCGAGAATCTTCTGGAGTGTGACGGTGAGCCGACATCAAGTTGGAATACTCGCGCCCGGTCCAAGCCTTGGCAGGTTTCTTTTCTTCCAGCTCGCGCCTGGCGATGACCCGCGTGCTGCAGTGAAATCAGTTCAAGAACTAGGCACCGACGCGGGCATCGTAGTTGGGCTCGGGAGCTCACTCGTGCTTACGACCGGTGGCAGTATCGAAGGTCTTCGAGCCTTCCCGAGCCTCACCGGTTCGGGTATAGAGATCCCTTCTACGCAGGCTGCCGTTTGGTGCTGGCTACGGGGCGAAGGCGACCGCGGTCAATTGGTCCTTCGGTCGCTCGATCTCGAACAACGGCTAGAGCCTCTCGCATTGTCCGGCGTGGTCGACAGTTTCAAGCACGACCCGACGCCGTCCGGACGGGGAAGAGACCTATCCGGGTACGAAGACGGCACCGAGAATCCGACCGGCGACAAGGCAGTCGCGGCCGCGATCGTGTCGGGGCGTGGCGCGGGGCTCGACGGCTCGAGCTTCGTCGCGGTGCAAACCTGGCAGCACGATCTGGTCGGGTTCCAGGCGATGACTCAGGACGAGCGGGACAACATCATCGGGCGACGCCTACGTGACAACGAGGAGATCGAGGACGCGCCGGAATCCGCGGACGTCAAGAGAACCGCTCAAGAGAGTTTTGACCCGGAGGCGTTCGTGGTCCGGCAGTCGATGCCATGGGCCGATGCCGACGGGGAAGGCCTGGTCTTCGTTTCCTTCGGGCAGACGCTGGATGCTTTCGAAGCGCAACTCACGCGAAAGGTCGGGCTCGAAGACGGCATCGTCGATGGTCTCTTCCGTTTCTCACGTCCGGTATCAGGGGGATACTACTGGTGTCCTCCGGTGCAGGATGGAAAGCTCGATCTGCGCGCGCTAGCGAGCTAGCTGCAAGGGTAGGCCATGGGCTACCGTTTGGTGGATTCCTACTACCGGCAACCGCTCTTCGATTATTTCCGTGGTTTTGAATTTCCTATCTATGCTGTCACCGTCGACACCGATATTACGGGTCTTAGAGATTTCACTCGCAAGCACGAGCTACCGATATACCGATATACCTCAACTCGTGCTACTTCTTTGCCCGCGCCATGCAGGAGATCGAGGACTTCCGCTATCGCCCCGTCGAGGATCGGATCGTGCTCTACGATGAGCTTCAGCTTGGGCTTACGCTACCCGCTCCAGGCGGAATGTTCAGCTTGGCCTATTTTCGTTACGACCCCGACGTTTGGCGTTTCAATGAGCGCGCTAAGCCCGTTTTGGAGCAAGCCAAGAGCGCGCTCCAGACCAAGCCCCCCGACGACTTCAACTACGTCTTCTTCACGGCCGCGCCCAAGTTGCGCTTCACCGGGGTCACACACCCTGTGATGGGCCCCACGGAGCAAGAGCCCAAAATTGCTTTCGGCCAGCATTCCGAACAAGACAATCGTCTCTCGGTGCCGGTCGGAATGCAGGTCAATCACATCTTCATCGACGGCGCGGCTTTGGGAAAGCTTGTAGAGCGCGTTCAGGAGATCTACCGAGACCCGGCCGCCACTCTGGCTTAGCGCTTAGTCGATGGGCCGGCGCGGGGCTGCCCGCTCCGTCGCTCCGTGCCCGCTTGACTTGTCGCGCCGAAAGCGAGAGGCTAGTGTCTGAAGATACGCCTAGGGGTGGCCGCTCGGCCTGAGAGCAAACCCTCGGAACCTGATCCGGTTGATACCGGCGTAGGGAACGGCAGCTGGCTCTTCTAGCACCTCGGAAGACCGGCAATCTCGAACGAGTCGGTCATCTCCCGCGTTAGGGAGAATGACGATGTTCGGCACCCAAATCAACCAACTCTTTCTCGCCGCGATGCTCGTAGTGGTTGTCGTGCCACGAGGGGAAGCGCAGGCAACGATTCCTGTGGAGGGCGTGGTTCTTGCTCCCACCGGCGAGCCCGTCGCGACAGCGCGCATCGAGATAAGTGGCCGAGGGCCCGTTACCACCGACGAGAACGGAAGCTTTCAACTCTCGCTGCCACCGGGCGAGTGGGAGCTCCGAGTTTCACACCCCGCCTATCGGCTGTTGCGCCACCGCGCGCTCGTTGCCTCGCAGGGTCTCGAGCTCGAGCTCCGGCTCGAATGGGTAACTTCGGTCGAAGAGTCTGTTACGGTCATCGGTGTTCGAGCTGGGGAAGAGGTTCCGGTGACCAAGCGCAACATGGACCGCGAAGAGATCGAAAAATTCAGCTACGGGCAAGATGTTCCTGAGCTGCTGGAGCACACTCCCTCGATGAACTGGTACTCGGACTCGGGCGTCGGCGCCAATTACTCGTACTTCAGTATGCGCGGCATCCAACAGACTCGCATCAGCATGACCTATGACGGCGCGCCGCTCAACGACCCGGCGGAGCACGCTCTGTTCTTCAACAATTTCCACGACTTCCTGAGCGGCATCGACAGCATCCAAATTCAACGCGGCGTCGGCACCTCGTCGGTGGGCTCGCCCGCTTACGGCGGCTCGGTGAACTTCGCAAGCCGGCCGCCGGCTCGAGACCACCGCGGCGAGGCTCGGCTAGTACTGGGCTCCTACAACACCGCGCGTGGCTCTATCGGCTACGAGTCCGGTCTCTTCGAAAATGGGCTCTACGCTTCTGGACGTTTCTCTTACGCCAAATCTGACGGCTATCGTGAACGCTCCGGCACCGAGCATCACACCTTCTCTCTGAACGCGGGATGGCAGGGAGAGCGGTCGTCCCTGACACTGGTTGCGTTCTCCGGCAACGAGGAGTCCCAGCTCGCCTACCTCGCCGTCGAACCGGATGCGCTCCGCGAGAACCGGCGCTTCAACCCGCTTACCGAGGAAGACCGCGACAACTTCGGCCAAGACTTCGCACAGCTCAAGTACATGCGAGACCTGGGCCGCGAGACATTGCTGACCGCGTCGTTCTATTACAACGGTGCCGATGGATGGTTCCAACTCTGGGACGACCCGGTGGCGCAGAACGACCTGCTCCGATTCGGCGTTGACCAGGGATTCTTCGGCAGCATGGTTACCGTCAGCACCAGCGCCGACAATCTGTCGGCGACGTTGGGTGTGCATTACAACGACTTCGCCGGTGACCATTTTCTCGACAGCGAGTCTGGAGGTCGGATTTACAAGAACACCGGCTTCAAGGAGACCGCGAACGCATTCGGCAAGCTGGAGTATCGGCTTGGGCAAACGATTCTGTTCGGCGACCTCCACTGGCGCTGGGCCGGTTTTTCTTACGACGGGGATGTCGATTTGGCCTCGGTCGACTGGAACTTTCTCGACCCCAAGGTGGGCGTAAGGCAAATCCTCGCGCCCGGCTTGAGTCTCTATGGCTCGATCGGGAGGGCACAGCGCGAGCCGGCGCGGCTCGATCTATTGTTGGGTGAGGACAACGCCAGCATTCCGCACGATCTCGAAGCGGTGAAACCCGAGTCGGTGGTCAACTTCGAAGGCGGCGTCAATCTCAACACCGCCCGGTGGGGCCTACAGGCTAATGTCTATCTGATGGAGTTCCGGAACGAGATCGCCTTGACCGGCGAGCTGTCCGAGGTTGGCCTGCCATTACGGCGCAATGTCGAGAGGTCGTACCGTCGTGGGATCGAAGTCGATCTCAAGTGGGTACCGGTACCGGACTGGTCGGTCGTCCACAGCCTGAACGTGAGCCGCAACCGCATCAGCGAATGGACACAGTTCTACGATGTCTTTGACGAGCAGGGAGCGTGGATTGGAAGCGAGCCCATCACTTACCTAGACGTGCCGCCATTGTTGACCCCCGAGCTTATCTTCAATCTCGGCGTCGAATGGGCCAATAGCGATACCAGCATTGGTCTCCTGGGTCGCTACGTAGCCACATCCCACTTGGACAATACCGGGCTTGCCGATTTCCAGACACCATCGTTCACCAACTTGGACTTGCGAGCCTCGCAAAGTCTGGGTCGCTGGTGGCAAGGAACCGACGTGAGCATCACGCTGTTCGTTAACAACCTGCTGAATAGTCTCGATCAGCTTCCCAGCGGATACAGTTATCAATTCCTCGTTCGGGACAGCGCTGGCATGGACACGCTCGACGGCATCCCTTTTTACTATCCCTTGGCCACGCGCAACTTCGTCGTCTCGCTGGAGCTTGGCTTCTAGGGGGTCGTGTTTTCCCTCGAACTGGTAGCCGTCGTCCTCACTCTAACGGCCGTCTACCTGACGGCCCGCCAGATCATTTGGTGCTGGCCGCTGGCCATGGTCAGCGTCACCCTCTACGCAGTCGTCTTCCGCGACGCCCGGCTCTACGCCGATATGGGGCTACAGGGTTTGTACTTCGCGCTGGCCGCGTACGGCTGGTGGGCATGGTGGCACGGCGGTGAGGATCACGGCGAGCTGGAGGTTTCGCTGACGTCGAGTCGGACCCGTATCGTGCTCTTTGTGGTCGGGACGCTCGCCAGCGTGCTGCTGGGCCAGACCCTGACACGTTTCACCAACGCGTCGCTACCTTTCATGGACTCGATGCTCACCTCGTTCAGCATTGCCGCTCAGTGGATGCAGACTCGAAAGCTGCTCGAATCCTGGCTGGTCTGGCTTGCGGTGGACGTCTTCTACGTCGGCATGTTCCTGTACAAGGACCTCTACCTCACGGCGGGACTGTACGCGGTCTTTCTTGTGCTGGCCGCTATGGGTTTCATCCAGTGGCGACGGTCGATGCGGGGCACGTGATGATCCGCGTCGTGGTGACGGGCTCCGAGTGCACCGGCAAGACGACCCTCGCCGAGGCACTCGCCACGCACTATGACACGGCTTGGGTTCCGGAGTTCGCACGCCAGTTCGTGATCGACAAGGGCGCCGCTCCCGAGTACGAAGATGTCGAGGCCATCGCACGTGGCCAGATGGCCCTCGAGGATAACCAAACCGCCGAGGCTTCCAGCCTGCTGATCCAAGATACCGACCTGCTCAGCGCCATCGTCTATAACCGCCACTACTACGGCGACTGCCCTCAGTGGATCGAGGAGGCTTTCGAGAAGCGGGCGGCAGACCTTTACCTGCTAGCCGGCATCGACGTTCCATGGACTCCGGACGGAGAGCAACGCGATCGCGGCGCCCGGCGGGAGGAGATGCACGAGCTCTTCCGTCGGGCCCTGGTGGATCGCGGCCTGACTCATGTCGAGATCCGTGGCACACACGCCGAGCGATTGGACACGGCGGTGTCTCAGATCGACCAGCTTCTCAAGCACGGCCACTGAATGCTTGCGGCCGGATAGCGGCCAAGATTCGGCGGTCGTTCAACGTTGTTGCCAATCTGAACCAAGCCAGACAGGGAGAACTAACCATCCTCTAGTTCAAAGCGCCGATCAAGCACGTCCGAGGGCTTCGAGCGGATTCAACTCGGCAGCACGCGAGGCCGGATAAAAACCTGAGGCCAGTCCGACCGAGACAGAGACTCCCGTCGAAAGAACGATAGACCACCAGGTCACGATCGTCGGCCAGCCAGCATAGTGTGCGACAATCTGCGCCAGCGCCATGCCGAGCGCGATTCCAGTCACTCCGCCCAGCAGGCTGATCACGAAGGACTCAATTAGAAACTGGTATCGGATATCCCGCTGCCTCGCGCCAACTGCACGACGGAGACTAATCTCGCGGGTTCTTTCCAACACACTGGCGAGCATGATGTTCATGATGCCGATGCCGCCTACGACGAGCGAGATCCCGGCGATCGAGCCCATCACGATCTTGAAGAGTCGTTGCGTGCGCCGACTCTGTTCCAAAAGACCCGCGGGAACCACAATCTCGTAGTCGTCTTCGCCACCGTGCAAAAGGTCGAGTAGTGGCTCAACGACTGCTGCCGTCTGCCAGGAAGAAACGCCCTCGCGCACTCGGACCACGATTTAGTCCAGAGGGGGATCGAGGGCGTCATGTTCGAATTTTCGAAGAGCGGTCGTATAGGGGAGATAGATTTCTAAAGTGGTCGACCTCAACGTAGCAGCGTCGACGTTGCTAGCTCCTTCACCTTCGGGGCGAAGCACGCCGACCACCTCCAGCCACACGTCGTTTACCTTGAGTTGGCTACCCACGGCGGGCCGGTAACCGAACAGATCGCGCCGCACGTTTGCTCCGATGACGGCGACCTGTGCGTGCGTTTCCTCATCCAGCTTGTCGAGGAAGCGGCCCTCGGCGAGGGCGAGATGGGCCCATTCGTCGTGGCGATGGGAGACGCCGAGTACATCGGCGTCCGCCTTCCCATCCCTAGACAAGATCTTGTAGGGGTCCACCCGGACACGTGGCTCGACTCTTTCGACGCCTGGAATCGCTTCGAGGATGGCATCCATGTCCCTGGGGGATAGTCCGGGAGATTTCTTGCGAATCTCTTCCAAATCCTCTCGCGCTATTTGTTTCGACTGGACCAAGATGTTGCGGAGACCGAGCCTCTCTATGGACTCCAGCGCCTGCCTTTCCGCTCCCTCTCCGATCGAGAGCATGGCAATGACCGCACCGACTCCGAAAATCATCCCCAGCATGCTCAAGCCGGCGCGGAGCTTGCGCGCGGATAGACTGTCTAGCGCATCGCGCACAGTCTCTTCGAAGTTCATCGCGGAGGTGTCGAGGGCAGTTTGTCCTTTTCTTCGTCGGCAGTAGCTCTGCCCTCGCCGGTAGGCTCGGCCGGATCTCGAAGCGCGACGAGGTCGCCTGTCTGCAAGCCACTCTCGATCACGATCCGTCCCAGGGAGGTGGGACCGAGTGAGACTTCGACCGCTTCGAAATTGCCACCGCGAAGAACGTAGACGACTCGCTGTGTTTCGATATCGAACACCGCCTGCCGAGGGACGACGAGGGCTTCCTCCCGCTCCTCCAAAGTCAGCGTCGCGCGGACCCTTTGCCCGGGCTTCATCACGCTGGGATCAGTCTGGTCCAGTTTGACCGTGACGGAGAAGTACTGGAGTGGAACGCCCCGCATCCTCGGTTTGGGCAGGGCATCGACCGTTCGAATCTCACCGGGGTAGACGGCTCCGCCGTTGGATGCCAGAACGACTTCTGCGGGGCGTCCAACGGCGAGTCCTCCGGCGTCGGCCTCGAGCACGAAGACCTCGGCCTCCATCTCGTCGAGCGAGGGAATCTCTGCCAATGGTTCACCTCGCATGACCACGTCACCAACCCGTTTTGGATTGCCATGCCAATCCCGCTTGAAGATAGCAACGCCGTCGTGCGGTGCTATCACTTCGAGGGCGGCGAGTCCCTTTTGTGCATGGTCGATCTTCTGCTGGGCCTTGCGCAGCTCGATGGATAGCAGGTCCATTTCTGTTTCGGCCAACTGTCGGTGTGCCGCCAAGGAGTCCTCGGCATGGTGAACACGCTTTTCTGCCAATTTCTCGTCGATTTCCGATTCGATGATCTCGATGCGCGAAAAAATGTCCGGATCCTTGCTTTGAAACTCCAGCGCCATTTGGAGCTCCGACCGCGCGAGCTTCTCGTCCTCCACCAATTTGCTCATCGTGGCACCGGACTCGACCTCCTTTTTGCTGAGCTGGCTCTCCGACGTCGAGAGGGTCACGCTGCCATCAATGAGCTGATTCTCGAGCTCCGTCGGATCGAAGCGGACGACGACATCGCCAGACCGGACATGAGCTCCGTCTTCCATCAACCATGCGATCTTCGTCGGACCTTGTGTTTCCTGCGGCACCGTCAGCGGAGTCGAACGGACCGCCTTCAAGACTCCCTCGGCCGTGACCTGATGGACGAACGCGGTTCGCGTGACCGTGATAGTCGGGATGTTTTCGCTCTCGAGCGAGCGCCCCCAGCCAGGTAGCACCTGAGACCAAGAACAGGAGGGAACCGAGCCCCCAGGCGCCAAGTCTCTTCGCCCGAACACTCATTATCCACAGGCGCGAGGGCGGAGCCACGCGAAGCACCCGATCATGGAAGGCCTCTCGGTCGGTAGGATCTCGACCAGCTCTGCGGTGCTACGCCCCAAGGTTACCGGAATGGTTTGAAGACCCGTGAACCGGCGCCGGCGAACCACGGGGCCGCCCGGTGTGTTCACTACAGCGTCCTTGGCGACGACCAGTGCGCTGCGAATTCGCTCGACTTCGATCGTTCCGCGGAAACGCATCTCCGGTCGCATTCTCAGCGGATCGCTCTCGTCCAGGCGTATGCGGACTCGGATGATCTTGAGCGGCGAGCGACGCGATGGTCGACCCACGGTTGCGGAGATCGACTCGACGCGCCCGGTAATCTCGGCGTCGGGGTTAGGCCTCGAGACGAAGCTTAACGCTTTGGCCTACCGCTAGTTTCCCGGCGTCGACTTCGTCAACCTCGCCTTCGGCCGTCATTTTGGTCAAGTCGGGGATCTCGAGCACTCTTTCTGCCCGCCAGCACGGATCCCCGACTTTTTTCTTTTCGCCCCGGCCGTCCGTCGTATGGATGACCGTTCCACTCCGGGGTGCTTTGACCGCCATCGCTGTGATGGCGGCCTTGATCTCTTGAAGTCTCCCTGCGACTCGATCCCGCTCTCCGCGGAGTACCGCGGTTTCTGCCTCGAAGGCGACTTCGAGAGACTTCTCCCGATCCTGCAAATAGGCGATCTCTTTCTCAAACGTATCCAGGTCGATACGGACCTTCGCGAGCTCGTTCGCCGCGACGAACTGGCGGGGCCGGTCCAGCTTGAGCGCTGCCTTTTGGCGATTCGCCTTCGCCTCTGCCATCCGGAGGGCGTGGTTCCTCCGCTGGATCGCAATACCTGCTTCTTTCTTCTCGAGCTCCTTCCGCGCGGAGTCGTATGCGGCCGTGATCTCCTGTAGCCGGCGCTCGAGCTCCGTCGTATCGAATGCCAGCACGACCTCACCTTTTTCCACTTCCGAACCCTCGGGCGCCATGTCCTCGATCTGGAACTCCCACATCCACTTGACCGCCGGCGGTCCCAGCGCCTGAGAGTAGACCGCCTGCAGTCTCTCCGAGACGTCGACCGTTAGGCTCAAGTCGGTCCGTTCGATGGTGGTCCAGTCCGGTCCGGTCCCCTCAACGAGATGAGCGATGCCAGAGAGAGCGGCGAGGAAAAAAGCGACGCTCGCGATACCGAGCGCGAGCGTTCGACGTGACAATCCGATGGGAAACCTCAACATATCGTTAGCTCTGTGAGCCCCGGAGTATATCTCCCTCCCTAAGACCCTCTGAACTTGCGCTTTCACCGACATCCCGGGCCGCATTCGCTCAGGATCTGTTTCGTCCAGACTAACGGTGACGTGAAAAGCCCTGCGCAGCGTCCGAGGCCCGGTTTCTTGTGCGACGGTGGTGACGCTGGTCACCACTCCTCGGAATTGGTTCTCTGGATATGTGTCGAGAACCACTTCGACCGGCATTCAAACGTCGACTAGCCCTGCGTCGACGTCGGAGAGTGAGGCGGTGACTTGCATCGCATTAAGATCGGGGATCGTCATCACTTCCATGCCGAGCCAAACGGTGTCGCCGACCTCCAGGCGTCGGCGCTCCCAGGGGATTTCCCCGACAACGAGAATCCCGTCGCGAGGGGCGTAGAGAGTCAAGTCCTCGATGGCTTTTTCCGCAACTCGGATATCGTGCAAGGACTTGTCCAGCTCGGCGCGTCTTATCGCCAGCTCCTCGCGAGCGCCCCTCCGCTGCGCTTCGAGATCTTTCGCCGCCTTCACGTACTCCGTCTCCGCTCGCTGCAGAGCGAGCTGTTTGTCTTGGTAGTCGCGGAGTGAACACAACCTCCTTGGGAACCCTGGCATCGAGCCGGGCTTTCTCGAGCTCGGCCTTCTGCTTTTGGACCAGAAAGTTTTTTTCCGCGGTTTCGGCTTTGCTCTGAGCGCCCTGCTGAAGGTATGCCTTCTCTGCTTTGGCTGCCCCCAGCTTCTTGTCCTCGAGCTCGGCTACGAACGCCGCGTTGTCGAACTCGAGTATCTTCTGTCCCGCTTTGACGGTTGCGCCGTCCTCGTCCATCCAGCGAATGCGAACGTTCCACGTGGGTGTGTTAGGCACCTTGATGGAATCGGCACGAACCGCCTGAAGCTCTCCGGTTAGGAGCACGGTCTGGACGAACGTGCCTTGCCTCACGACGAGTTTGTGTGTGGTGAGGGGAGTCTGGTCGTCTGGCGGTTCAGCCTCAACTCCTGAGCAGGCAGGTACGAAGGCACAGGTGAGCACGATTAGAAGGGAGGACCCGCGCGCAGCGAAGGGAAGCCCCATGGCGTTGGATTTTAGGGCCTTTGGTCAACCTGAGACCCGTTTCCGTTTGAATATAGTCTGCAGGCGGGGCCGGCGCAAACTGGACTGAGGGCTTGACGGAAGCAGTCGCAAGTCTTGGAGCATTTTGGCCGTCATTCAACGTGGTTGCCAAACCGAGTTGCGAGGCCTTCGACCGCGCCTGCCCCCGGGTCACTGGGAGTTTGGGTGCCGCTGGGTACCTGCAATTCCGGCATCGGCGCGGTGTGAAACAGCCGCCGGCAGGGCTTCGCTATCCACCTAGCCGCGGTCGTCGCCCGGTTCACACGGGCACTGTCCGTCGCAATCCCTGTACTGGCGTACATTTGCCGGTAGAGCTTGGAGAGCAAGACAAAAGCGAGGCGTGCGCGCAACGTCGGAGTACAGCGAGAACGCTTCCAGACTGAGCCCAAGCTATAGAAACGATCCCAAACCGACTGTGTGCGAACCCTGATCTCCTCCGGAGACAGCACTGGATGAGCGCTGTAGATTTTCGGCCGAAGATTCTGAGGAATCAACCAGTGTTGGGTCAATGGAAAGCCCCCAATGCGCGTCGGGTCATCCTTCATCGATGCTTCCCAGTTATTGAAATCTACCGTCCCCGGGAACGGGGTCATCATCACGAACTGCGCAAAAGTCAGATCGGCCTCCTGCGCGAGGGCCGCGGTAGCGTCGAAGGTCTCCGCACGGTCCGTGGGTAGACCAAAGATGAACGAGCCCAAGACGTGCACTCCGTGTTTGCGAAAAGTGCGAAGCTGCTGTACCAAGTCTGTGCCGGCGGCGTTGAAGTTCTTGTAGACGGCCTTCAGCCCTTCGGCAGTCACCGACTCGACCCCGACGAGAGCCCCCTTGATGTTGGCGTTGCGCATGGCATCCAGAAATTCGGGATCGTCGGCTACCTCCATAGTGATCTGAGTAAAGAACACCATGTTGGCGGGCAACTTGGCCATTTG
Organism: Candidatus Marinacidobacterales bacterium; assembly: GCA_965219415.1. GTDB lineage: Bacteria > Acidobacteriota > Vicinamibacteria > Marinacidobacterales > DATDRI01 > CBDCNP01. The sequence goes on along the minus strand of CBDCNP010000002.1, from coordinate 841,510 downwards.
CGCCATCAAGTGGAATCGGTCTTCACGTATTGATTTGAGTTCCTGGAGCCGGTTCAGATCGTTGCGACTTTCGGCAAGCCTCAAATCCTCCAACGTAACCGGGTAGAAATTGTCGTCAGCCAGGGCAATGAAACGAAACCCGAGCCGTCGGAGCTCGACAATCTCCTCGATGACGGCGTCGGACGCGCGTTGGCGGGGTTTTTGGCCGTCCGTCCGCCATACGGAGCAAAAAGAGCAATGCTTGGGACACCCGCGCACCGTCTGCACGGAGGCCCACATATAGCTGTCGCGAGGGATCAATTCCCATCGGGCGGGCTTGAAGTGTTCCGCCTCGATCCTTCCCGCTTCGTACAGTTTCTTGGGATTTCCCTTCGCGCAGTCGGCCAGAACTGTAGCCCATACGACGTCCCCGTCGCCTTTGACGACGCCGCTTGCTCCGCCCAAATCAAGCGCTTCCTCGGGGTAAAGCGTGGCGTGGATGCCTCCATAGACCACATAGGCCCCCCGTTCCTGAGCCAATCGACCGACCTCGTATCCACGCAGCGCATTGCCGGTATGGATGCCAATGCCGACCACGTCGCCCGGCTGAATGTCCGAGGGGTCGATTTGCTCCAGTGTTTCGTCGACAATCTGCGGGTCTCCGTACTCTCGGGGAGTCGAGCCCGCAAGTACGAAGAGCCATCGGGGGGTTATAACGCCTATTCCAAAGGAGATGTGGCTGGGGTTGATTAGGTGCACTCTCATCAAATTTTACTCGTATTCTCGTGGGGGCCGCGGCCCGCCTCGCGCCCACGGTTCGAATGGGTCGAGCCTGATCGTCTAGTCTATCAATTTCAGGCCGTGAACGTGCTTCTTTCTCACTATCGGGAATTCGACCCTGAGACCCTATTGGAACATGGTGGTCGACAGCGTCAGTGGCAGCAGGAGCCTTCTCGGATGCCAACGCCGCATCACACTGGGGGCAAATACCTGACGGCTATCAGCGAATAGCACGAATCCCCGAGACGGGTGGTTTGGCGAACTCCACACCACGTTCTGTGACCACGCCACGTTCGTGGAGGCTGCAGTAATAGATATGCTTCCCTTCGCCCCATTCAGGAACAGGCATATGCACCATGTATTCGACACCCAAGGTCAGAAACAGCGGTATTTTCATATCCCAATGCCATTTCGGGCCCATCGGGGAAATCCTCGGGGCAAGCACTCCCTTGCCCACAGCGTGCAGATCGAGATGTACCTGTGTTTTCTCAGGATCTAGGCTTGGGTCAAAGGTATCGTGGTCGATGTAGACGAACCCCGCCTCTTCCAGTTTACGAATGACGAGCTCGAGGGTTTCTCCCCCCGTTCGCCCCGGCTTGATGTTCTTGCTTAGAATCTTGCGAACTCTCACTACTTCGTCCCAGCTTCTTTGTACCTCCGGAGGCGGTTCGGTCTCACCGTCCCGAAGCAAGTAGTAGGGGATTTGCCCGCGCTGGAACATGTCACCCCTCTGGAGCGGAAAGTCGTTCATCGCCTCTTCGTCGTGTCCGGCATCTCTCGTGCAAAACCAACTTCCTACATCGCTTAAGACGGTTTCACCGGGCACGATTTCGTCGAACGTTCTCGCTCGTCGTGGTAGGCCGGAGCCGCCAAAGACGACGATTTCGGCCATCACACTTCGGGTCAGGTAATCCAGGATCATGTACTCGGCCGAGACCATCCTCTTCGCATATTTGTCCCCCAACGCTTTGGTCAGCTGGAGATGGTCTGCGTACGAAACGCCATCGGTGAGAGCCAGCGTGTAGGTTTCCGAGCCCTCCGCGAGTGACAGCTTTTCCGCGTAGTTCACAGCGATTTTCTTGGGGTCACGCTCCGCGACGAATTCTCCGAGGCCCATGAACCGATAACCTATCTCCGTTTCCGGCACGTTCTCCGGATTCTCCTTCACGTAATCCATGATCTCGTAGTTCTCTTGATTGATGAACGGCGATTGCCCACGGACGATGTCGAAGGCACCGGCGTCCTCCACCTCGCCTTCGAAAACGGTCCGTTCGATCCGGTCGCCGCCGCGATCGGTAAAGATGAGGACCGCGGCGTTGCTACCGAATTCATACCTAAGAGGGTCGGTGCTGTCGATGCTGCTGTAATTCAGGCCTTGGCCTTCTAGTTGACGATACTCATTACCGCTCCAAGTCCAGGGTCGAATCACGTGAATCCACATGTCGACCTCACGTTCCCGCATCACACGAGGCAAGACGAGGTCGAATTTCTCCCGTCGAATGTGATTCAGCATTTCCGCCGTCGCGTACGGATTGTCGTCATCGAACGCCGCGTAGTAGGCGTCGCTGATGCCGACCATCGCTTCCGGATAGCGCGATTGTGCATCCGCTCCGCAAACAAGGAAAAGCATGCCGAAAAACGAAAGGGCGAGCGGCGCTGTTTTCATGGGTGTCATCACCGAATAATCCGGATCCCTTGGGTGGGGGGAGCGGGGAACTCTACCCCGCGCTCGGTGACCATCGCACCGTCATGGAGACATATGTACAGGTGCTTGCCTGGGCCCCATTCCGGCACGGGCATGTGGATCATGTATTCGAGAGCGAAGGTGTGGTAGAGCGGGATCTTCAGATCCCGCCCCCAGCCGGAAGGAGAAATCCTAGGCGCCTCTTCTTGCGAGACGATTCTTCCCAGGCCGTGAAAATCGATATGGACCTGTGTTTTTTCGGGATCGGCATTCGGGTCGTACTGATCTTGGTCGATGTAAACATAGCCCGCTTCTTCTAGTTTGCCGATGAGAGTCTCGAGCATCTCCGCGCCCGTCCGACCAGCTGTGATGTTGGTGCGGAAGATCTCACGGGTCTTCAACACATGTTCCCAGATGCTCCGGATCTCCGGGGGTAGCCCGGTCTCTCCCTCCCGAAGCACATAGCCGATCCCCCCATTGTGCTCTCGAAAATCCATCGCGTTCGCACCATGGAGTATGCCGATCAGATCGCCCGACTGGACTACGTGGTCCGTATTGTTTTCTTCCTTGCCATCTAGATCTCTGACGAAGACATTCCCTGAGATATCCTTCAGTGTTGTCTCGCCGGGGACGATCTTGTCGAACTCCTCGTCTATGATCTCTGAGCTCGTCATGAGTAACCGTCCAAAGAGAGCTATTTCGGCCATCCCTCGTCCCGCGAGGAAATCGGCTATTAAGCGATCGGCGGGGACGACTCTCTCCCTGTACGTGTCGCCCAAGGCCTCGAGCAGTCGAGCACGATCAGCATCGGAAATCGTACTGAGGCCTGAGTTCTCCTCGGAATAGTTCACGGCGATGCGCTTGGGTTTGCGTTCCGAGACAAACTCTGCGAGATCGCTCTCGGCGCCAAGGATGTCGAAAAGCTCCTCATCGGCACGCCCGCCCAGAACGGCTCGTTCGATTCGGTCACCGCCGCGATCGGTGAAGATGTAGGCGCCCGGGCTGTCGCCGAGCTCGAAGTTGAGGGGATCTTCGGCTCCTTTCATATGGATCCACATGTCGATCTGGTTGTCCCTCATGACTCGAGGCAGGATCACTTCGAACTTCTCGCTACGAATCAGCCGCATCAGGTCCGGTGAAGCGGTCGGCGTGGGGAGCTGGGCATGCAGTCCCAGAGGAACAAAAAGTATAGACAGGAATATCGAAAGGACTTGTAACCTCATTGGATGATCTCTATCTCGTCGGACTGGTCTGGAAATGGAATCTCCGTCCCGCGTCCCGTTACCACCCCACCATCATGGTAGGCTTCATATATCTGTCGTCCGGTGAAGTTGTTTCCCCTGTCCCATTCGGGAACCGGTACGTAAATCATGTACTCGACGGCGAACGTATGGAAGAGCTGGATTTTCATGTTCCAGTGCCACTTCGGCCCCATTGGCGAAATCCTGGGCGCGAGAATGCCTTTTCCTTCCCCATGTAAGTCGAGATGAACCTGGGTCTTTTCAGGATGGTCTACGTATTTGTTGTACTCCTGGTATTCGGTGTAAATGAAACCTGCCTCTTCCAGCTTGCGGCCGAGTAGATCGCACGTTTCTCCTGCGGTGAGCCCTACCTTGATGTTCTTGCGAAGGATCTCACGAACTTTCTGACTGTCTTCCTGGAATTTTCGGAAATACCACGGCAAGTCCGTCTCGCCTTTCCGAAGCACGTAGGCCTTTCCTTGCCAGTCGCCAATGAGGTCGCCTCGCCGGATCACGTAGTCTTCTCCACGTCTTTGATTGCCATCCTTGTTCAAGACTGACCGAACCCCGATGTCGCCCAGTGTCGTCACGCCAGGCACGATCTTGCCGAATCGTCTCCCGCGTCCTCCTGAAGCGCGAGCCGACCCATAGAGCACGACTTCACTCGCGACCCTTCGCGATAGGTAGTCCAAGATGAGATATTCGGCCGAGACCATCCTCTCCGCGTACTTGTCTCCCAAAGCCTTGCTAAGTTGGACGTAGTCCGTATACGAAATACCGTCGCCAAGGGCCATCGTAAAGGTCTCCGAACCCTCGGCAAAAGAAAGACTTTCTACGTAGTTGACCGCGATGCGCTTGGGGTCGCGTTCGGCCACAAAATCTCCGAGGCCCAGAAATCTTAGGTCCAATTCTGATTCAAGATCGTTATCCGGATTTTCGATCGCGTAGTCCATGAGCTCGTAATCTTGTTGACTAATATATCTGTATTCTCCACGCACGATATCGTAGGCGCCTGGATCTTGAACTTCCCCCTCGAAAACGACCCGTTCGATTCTGCCGCCGCCGCGGTCGGTAAGAATGAAAACACCGGACTTGCTGCCGAACTCATATCTAAGAGGGTCCGTCCCTCCCCAAGACCAAGGCCGGATCACGTGTATCCACATGTCGACCTCGTGTTCCCGCATGACTCTCGGCAGGATGAGGTAAAACCGCTCTCTGCGGACGTGATTCAGCATCTTGGCCGTGGCGTATGGGTTGCCGTCATCGAACGTTCCATAATTGGCATCGCCAATGTTCAACATGACGTCCGAATAGCGCTCTTGCGCACTCGAAACCTGAACGAGGAAGGATGAGCCAAGAAGCGCTATGAGAAGGGTTACTCTGTTCATGTTATGCCGAGGAATCTATGCTACGGGGCCACCGTTGTAAAGCGGGCTCGGCAAGGACTCCTGCTGAGCCGGGCGCCTTGAGCGGGTTCCCGCCGAGGCTGGACCCTGTTGCTTTGAAACCTACTCGGTCCGGACAAGTAACCAAACGTAACACTCGAGAGCTAGGCTCGGCGGTGGGCAGCACGGTGGATGTGGAGAATGCCACGCGCGTACCTCACCGGTATGGTATACGCTAGGAGGACCAGAGCATTTCATCTTCTATTAGGACGGAGACAAGAATGAAAGCTATAGCAATAGCCGCTGTTATGTGGCTCGTTTTCATCGCACCCAATTCTGTAATTGCTCAGGAGTGGACGCCCCAAAGAGAACATGTAGGGGAGAAAGAACAGGAATATTCACCCTACGTCGAGGACCATTTCCCGCAACGGGTGTACTGGGGGGACACACACCACCACTCGTCCTATTCCTTCGATTCCGGCATGTTCGGAAACACGCTGGGGCCGGAGGAGTCGTTCCGTTTCGCCCTGGGTGAGCAAGTCGTTGCGAGCAATGGAGTGAGAGCCAAACTCATTCGACCGCTGGATTTTCTGGTGGTCTCCGATCATGCTTCGTACCTTGGATTTACTGAGTTGATGGCCAATTCCGATCCCCGCCTGATGGCCACCAAAGGCGGACGGGAGATGGTCGAAGGTTACAAGGCTGGTGGTGAAGAAGCCTGGTTGTTAGTGGTCAGCATGATGAAGGATTTCGACATTGGTAAGCCCCGTCTCGAAGACCCTGAACTCACTCGGAGCGTCTGGGAGAGTGCATGGTGATGAAAGCGGACGGAACGCCCGCAGTCGTTTCATGGGAGACGAGCGCTTCCGGCCTTGCCGGTGTTTGGGCACACGAAAATACTCGCGAGTCCTTGTTCGATGCCCTGGCTCGTAAGGAGGTTTACGCCAGCACCGGCACCCGCATCACCGTACGCGTATTTGCCGGATGGGATTTCGAGGCAGATGAAGTAGAACGCCCGGATTTCGCCAAGCAGGGCTACAAACGAGGGGTCCCCATGGGCGGCGACCTCACTGAAGCTCCGGCGGACAAGGCGCCGACCTTCATGGTCCGTGCGCTGCGCGACCCCGACGGCGCCAACCTCGACCGCATCCAGATCGTCAAGGGCTGGGTCGATGCCGAAGGCCAAATGCGCGAGCGACTCTATGATGTTGCGGTGTCCGACGGACGCGCCATCGGATCCGATGGCCGCTGTAAAACCCCGGTCGGAAATACTGTGGATGTAGCCAACGCCGACTTTACGAACTCCATCGGCGATGCATTACTGATGGCCCACTGGAAGGATCCTGAATTCGATGCCGATCGGCGCGCCTTTTACTACGTTCGGGTCCTCGAGATCCCAACCCCGCGCTGGACCGCCTACGACGCTAAACGCTTCGGCATCGAGATGCCGGAAGCGGTAAGGATGATCGTCCAGGACCGGGCATATACCTCGCCGATCTGGTACACGCCGTAAAGGACAGCGTCAAGACTACACATCATGTGAGAGAGTCTGGCGATCCAACGACGGGCTCAGCCAGTGGCATACAAGGCTATCCGGATGGAACTCGCCCAAGAATGGAGGAGGATGCCATGAGCCTTTTGTCACATCCCCAATCCCGGTGTCGCTACCCGATTCTGGCGGCGATCGTAACGTCGACGACCGTGCTGCTGCTCGGGTTCAACCCAGCGCACGCCCAGGAGCCCAATGTCAAGGATGTGCTGCAGCAGGAGGAGGATCAGGCGGAGGCTCAGCAGCCAACCCAGGGTCCTCTGGACGAGTTCGATCGAGGCACGCCCCGTAGCAGTTACCTCGGTTTTGCTGAAGCCGCGCGGGAAGGTGACTACGAGCGCGCGGCCGAGTACCTTGACCTCCGCAACTTATCGGAGGAGGTGCTTACGATCGGTGGCCCCGAGCTCGTGAGGCAGTTCAAGATCGTGCTCGATCGCGCGCTCTGGATCGACGCCGATACGGTGAGCAGAGACCCTCGGGGCGTCTCCGACGACGGTCTACCAGACTACCGTGACAGCCTCGCCCGAATCGATATAGACGGCAAGCCCGTCGACATCTACATGCAACGCGTCCCGCGGGGAGACGGCGCTTTCATCTGGAAGATCTCCAACGCGACGATCGGGAAGATCCCTGAGCTCTACGAGATCTACGGCTACGGTGCGATCGGTGAGAGGCTCTCGAAGGTCATGCCCGAGTTCGAGATCCTGGGTCTGCACACGTGGCAATGGCTCATGGTAGTCGGGTTGCTCGGCATTGGATATGTGGTCGCGCGGGTGACGACCTGGTTTATCGGGTGGCTGTTTCGACGTGGCGAAACACGTCTCAGTGACGACCTCCGCCGCTTCGTTTCGGGTCCAATTCGACTACTCATCGCGGTCATAGTGGCCCGGAGCTGGATTGATGTGATCCATCCGGGAGTGACGGCGCGCGCGTGGATGGAGGGCCACACGCTAATAACGGTCCTCGTGGCTTGGGTCCTGATCCGACTGGTCGACGTTTTTCACGGGCAAACCGCGAACCGATTGAAGGCCAGAGGTCGTGCCCAAGCAGCCGTGCTGATGCGTCCCGCGGCCAACGTTCTCAAACTGCTGATTGCTCTGATCGCGGTAATGCTCTGGTTCGAGAACCTCGGGTTCCAGGCGACCACCTTGATTGCAGGTCTCGGAATCGGCGGTCTGGCGGTTGCCCTGGCCGCGCAGAGACCGATCGAGAACCTGATCGGCGCGATTACTCTATTCAGCTCCGCGCCGGTCCGCGTCGGTGATTTCTGTCGTTTCGGCGACAAGATCGGCGCCGTCGAGGAGATCGGTTTGCGCGCAACGAAGATACGAACCTTGGACCGTACCGCCGTCTATGTGCCGAACGCTTCTTATCCACCCGAGGGCACCGAAAAGCGAACAGCAACGTAAAAGGGAGCTGGGAGAGGGTTGCTCCGGCGTTCGGAGTGGCTCGTCGGACGGTTTTTATAGTCAGGGATCGAAACGCGTGACCGCCCAGCCAGCCTTGTTCTCCGGCAGGAATTCTCCGTCATCGCTGCCAACTTCTACGTCGATGACATCGGTCAGCCTTTGATTCATCGCGAGCAGCAGTTCGCCGTTTGCCCTTTTATCGACGGCCAGGTTTCGCATCTCGTCCGGATCCGTCTCGAGATCATACAGCTCAACGTCGTTGTAACCGAAGATCTGTTCCGTCGTTTCGGGCAGGTTGTGCTGTAACGGCGAGAAATAGCGGCTGTAACGATATCGGCTGTCGGTGATGCTGCGTGTCGCTCCGCGCTTGCTCAGGTCCGGTTCTAGGCCGGCCTAGGCGACTTTTTTGCCGGCGCTTAGTATCTCGAACGCGCGCTGCATAAAGTCGGCGTCCTGGTACAGCCACATGTTGAAGTTGTAGAGCGCGCCGTCCCTTACCGCATTCGACCTTGCAGATTCAGGCGACGCCAGGAGACTGCTCAGGTTCTTGTCCATGTAGTTTCGGCGCCATCGCCTTGCGCTTGTCGTCGCTGACCCCCGCGAGCCCCAGGATGGTCGGCGTGATATCGAGATGCGATGTCAGGGCCGGGCATTCCTTTCCTGCGTTGCCGGCATGGCCGGGGTGCCGCATCCATAACGGCACGTGAAGTTGCTCCTTGTACGCCGTAGCTCCCTTGCCGTGCATTTGATGAGCTCCGCCTAGCTCGCCGTGGTCCGATGTCATCACGACGATTGTATTGTCCGCTAGCCCAAGCTCGTCGAGTTCCCGGAGGATTCGTTCCACGTGACGATCGCAGTCGGCGATGCAGTTCAGGTAGTAGTCCTGCAATCGCTTCCAGCGCGTATCCTCGTTCGGAAACTGGCCGACCAACTTAGCGCGCGCAAACTGATATTCGTAGTGTGCACGCGGTCGACCCTCATAGTCCCAGGTCTCGTTGCGACTGGTGGGGACCTCCATCTGTTAGTTACGCGTAGCTTCTCTTTAGATTCGACTTGCAACGCACGGGCGGGTACTTTGGCCGAACCACCCAGTGGAGGGGGATGTCCCGCCGGATGTTGAATTTGGGGTAGCGGCGGCTCCTTGGCCGGCCTAAGAATAGGTCTGCCAAACAACCGTCTCCAGAGGGGGACAAGGAGCCACCAATGCCTAGGAAATCAAAGAAGCCAGTAAGAAAGCAAACGCACTCGCCTACGGGCAAGGTAGTTGGCCAAGTCGGTCAGATACTGCTACCGATGATAGCTGGGATCGCGGCCACGAAGGCGGAACTGACGGAATGGGTGTACGAGCAAGGACTGACAGCTCTGCACCTACTGCTCAGAGAGGACGCCGAGGAGATCGCGGGGCTCAAGGGCAAGCACGAGAAGGAGCGAACTCATAACCACTGGGGGAGCACGAACGGAGAGCTGAGCTTCGGTGGTCGTCGCATCCAAGTGTCGCGACCTCGAGTTCGCTCGAAGTCGGGCGAGGAGGCGTCGCTTCCACACTTCGAAGCCTTCCGCGAAGAAGACCCGCTTCCAGAGCGAGTGTTGAATCAGATCTTGGTGGGGGTATCGACCCGAAATTACGAATCGAGTCTGAACAAACCCGCGGCCAAGTTGAAGTCTCGTGGCACGAGTAAGAGTGCCGCCAGCCGTCACCTCGTGAGCCAGACGACTAAGAAGCTCGAGGAATACCTGTCTCGGCGGCTAGAGGAGTTCGAGCTTGCGGCACTGATGCTGGATGGCCTTGAGGTGGCCGGACAGACCGTCGTCGTAACTCTAGGTATCACAATAGATGGAACGAAGGTGCCCCTGGGTATATGGCTGGGCTCGACGGAGAACTCTCGGGTGTGCACCGCGATGTTGCAGGACCTTCTCGAGCGGGGCTTGCGCGTCGATGAGTCGATTCTCTGCGTAGTGGACGGAGGCAAAGGCATCCGCAAGGCACTCGTCGACGTTTTGGGGGACCTCGCGGTCATCCAAAGGTGCCAGATCCATAAACTCCGGAATCTTCGCTCGTACCTTCCCAAGTCTCGTCACGCCTACGTACTCCAGACGATGAAGGAAGCCTACAAGTGCAAGAGTGCCGACAAGGCGCGCAAGCGACTTCAGGCATTGGTGTCGTGGCTCGAGCGAAACGGCTACGACGAAGCTGCCGGAAGCCTTCGTGAAGGGATGGAAGAGACACTCACGGTCGTGAAGCTCGCGCTGCCCGCCTTACTTCGCCAGTCTCTTGCCACGACGAACGCCATTGAGAATCTCAACGGAACCATTCGCAGAGTATCGAGAAACGTCAAGCGTTGGAAGAGTCCTTCCATGGTTCGCCGATGGACCGCTCTTGGCGTCGTCACCGCGCAGAAAAAGTTCCGGCGTATCAAAGGCTATCGCCATATGGGCGCTTTCGTTCACGCGCTTAGAAGCAAACAGAAATCTCTTGACAGCGATGAGTTTGCTGCCTAAGAGTATTCACAGGTGCCGCCGCTACCCGACCAAATTCAACAGCGGCCGGGACATCCCCCAGTGGAGGAGATTTGTTCTTAGTTGAATAAGTCCGAGGTTACTTTCAATCTTCCTGACCGCGATCGCGGCATGGGTGGAGCGACAGGAAGCCGGCACGCTTCTGTCGATTACAAGGTGGACTAGGAAGGATGAGCGGAACACCCGAGGAGAAGGCATACCACACCTCCGGATTTTCGCGCTTTAGATGAGAGTCGCTCGCGAGTGGCACTGGCGCAAACTTAGCTGTTACGTATCTGATCGTTTGCTCTGTGTCAATTAAAAACTTACTGGAACAAAAGAGGAGGTCGATCAGATCTAGAAAGGAAGCGTACCGTGATCCTTCTGCACCGGATCGACTCACGACGGGCCCTTTCTTCCTTCTCTGCGCGTGAGTTGATGGCGATGGTGCGTAGGTGTACTCATACCCACGCAACCAGCGACGTACTCTTTCCGGCCGGAGTCCCACAAGCCTCGCGACGAATACGGGAGAGTACATCGGTGCGTCAAGCACGTCGAACGCGTCGGCCATCGCCCTAACCTCTAGTGAATATTTTATCTTCTGAGTGGGTTAACGATCTAGGTGAAAAAAGTTCTCTTGTAAAGCACACGCAGATCTGAACGTCGCCGTTAGCAAATCGTTAGCAATCACTAACAACGGCTTCGCGCAACTCGTTGAGTCATAAGAGAAAACCGAAACTTGGTGCCGAAGGGGGGATTCGAACCCCCACGGGTCGCCCCATACGCCCCTCAAGCGCACGTGTCTGCCAGTTCCACCACTTCGGCAACTTGGGTGGGTCTTCGGCTGCCCGGAGAGGGCTCCGAAAGATGTGAATTATAGCAGAAGGAGAACCCCTCACCCTACCCTCTCCCCCTGAAGGGGAGAGGGAATACACTCCAAGCTCTCCCAGCGGGGAGAGGGAAACTTCACTCCGGGTTTGGGGGTGGTTCAGTTGGCCCTGCGGTCGGCTCGGTACTCGATTCGGCCTCGCCCTCGGGTGACGCGACGCCTTCCTCGGGTGCGCCGGTGCCTTGGGGAGGAGGCGTCTCTTCGGGGCCAACGTCGGTCGGCACGGTTTCCCCGGGGGGCGAGTCCAATGGAACGACGGACCCTCCGGATACAGCCGGCCGTAGATACGAGAGCCCCAGCGAGGTCAACATGAAGAGGACCGCACAGATGGTCGTTATTTTTGCAAGGAATGTAGCCGCACCCCGGGCGCCGAAGGCCGCGGAGGATCCGCCGCCACCGAAAGCGCTGGCCAGATCCTGGCCCTTACCTTGCTGGGCGAGGACAACCAGGATCAGAAGCCCGCTGACAGCAATATGAAGAATGGTGAGCAGAATGATCATGTTCTTCCTTTCTAACTACTCTCGAATCTGCAGATCCGCACGTACGAAGCAGCCTTGAGGCTTGCCCCACCTACCAGGGCGCCGTCGATGTCTGCCTCGGCCACGAGTGAATCAATGTTATCGGGCTTGACGCTGCCGCCGTAGAGGATGCGTACCGCGTCGGCCGTCTCGCTTCCGAAAAGCACTGCCAACTTGGCCCTAATGGTTTGATGGACTTCTTGCGCTTGCGCGGGAGTCGCGGTGCGCCCAGTCCCGATGGCCCAGAGGGGTTCATACGCCACGACGACGTTCGCCATCTGACTTGCCGCCACGTCTTTCAGCGCGCCGGTCACCTGGCGGTCGACAATAACGAAAGTCACTCCTCGGTCTCTTTCTTCTTCCGATTCTCCCACGCACACGATCGGAACAAGTTTATGCTTGAACGCAGCGAGGACCTTGCGGTTGACGCCCTCGTCGGTCTCTCCGAAGAACTGTCGGCGCTCGGAGTGGCCGAGGATGACATAGCGACAACCAACGTCGGTCAGCATGGAAGGAGCGATCTCACCGGTAAAGGCTCCTTTGTCCTCCCAATGCATGTTTTGGGCGCCCAATGCGATCGAGCTGCCGGCTAACGCTTTTCCTACTTCGGCGAGCGCGGTGAACGGTGGCGCCACCGCCATATCCACGCCATCGATCTCGCGACAAGATGCGACCAACTCCGAGGCCAGCCCCGATGCTTCGGACGTCTTCATGTGCATCTTCCAGTTGCCCGCGATGAATGGCTTACGCATCGCTCAGGACCTCGACACCGGGTAGCTTGTCGCCCGCCAAGAACTCCAACGATGCGCCGCCTCCCGTGGAGATGTGAGTGATTCGGTCCGCGACACCCGCACGATGCACGGCCAGAATAGAGTCACCGCCGCCAACGAGGCTCATTGCGTCGCTCGACGCCACCGCCTCGGCTATCTGGAGCGTTCCTGTCGCAAAGGGCTCTTTCTCGAACACTCCCATCGGACCGTTCCAGACGATCATTTTCGCGTCGCCGAGGATTCGCTGGTAGGCGCTCACGGTTTCCGGACCGATGTCGAGGCCCATCCAGCCGTCGGGAATCTCCCCGGTTGGAACGATCTTCACCGACGTCGCCGTATCAAATGACTCGGCTACCACGTGATCGCGCGGAAGCTCCAGTTTCTCTCCCGCTTGCCGCAACAACTCTTCAGCCAGCCCGATCTTGTCTTCTTCGACGAGAGAGTTGCCGGTGGCGAGGCCTTTGGCTCTCAGGAACGTGTACGCCATACCTCCGCCAATAAGAAGTCGGTCGACCTTGGTGAGCAAGTTCTTCACTACTTCGATCTTGTCCGAAACCTTGGCCCCCCCCATGAGTGCGATGAACGGTCGGGGTGCCGAAGTCAGACACATGTCGAGGTAATGAAGCTCGCTCTCCATCAGGAAACCGGCCGCCGCCTTATCGAAGTGCTTTACCATCCCGACCGTTGAAGCGTGTGCACGGTGCGCGGTGCCGAACGCGTCGTTTACATAGAGCTCTCCCAGGGCGGACAGCTGGCTCGCAAGAGTCGAATCGTTTCTCTCCTCGCCTGGCGAGAAACGCAAGTTCTCGAGAAGGACGACGCGTTCCGGAAGGTCGTCGACCTGCTTTTTCGTCCCCGGACCCGGCGTCTGTGACGCAAAGCCAACCGGCATTTCCAAAAGTTCCGACAAGCGGGCGGCCACCGGCGTCAAGCTCATGGCCGGGTTCGGCTCCCCTTTGGGGCGCCCCAGGTGCGAACCGAGCACCAGCCGCGCACCGGCTCCGCAGGCATGCCGCAGCGAAGGCAGCGTTGCGCGGATCCGGGTGTCGTCGGCGACTTTACCGTCCTCGAGGGGAACGTTGAAATCGACTCGCATGAACACGCGACGGTCCTTCAGGTCCAGGTCTTTAATAGAAAGCTTCCTCATAAAGCGAAAACACGCCAGTATAAGGGCGTATCTACTGTGCTGTCAACGTTTGGCCCTGTGGAGACCGCAACGGCTCCGATGTGGAACTGGGCTGATGGCCAGACGTACGAGATGGGTGGGAGCTTTACTGCCGAAGCGACGGAAGCTCGTCGCTCTCGGGGACGAACTTCAGCGCCACGCCGTTATTGCACCATCTTTGGCCGGTCGGTCGGGGGCCATCCTTGAATATATGACCCTGATGACCACCGCAGCGGATGCAGTGATATTCGGTCCTCGGCACAACGAGTTTGAAATCTCTCTTCGTGCCGGTGCGGCCGTCGATCGGACGGAAGAAACTGGGCCAGCCGGTACGACTATCGTATTTCGTCTCCGACTTGAATAGAGGCAGATAGCACGCGGCGCAGACGAAGGTTCCCTTGCGCTTCTCATTGTTTAACGGGCTCGTATAGGCGCGTTCCGTCCCGTCTTTGAAGAGCACTCGATAGGCATCCTCGTCGAGGAGCTCGCGCCACTCTTTCTTCGATTTCTCGAGTTTCTTGATTTCCTCCTGTGTAGTTCCCATGGGTATGCCTTCCTTCGTTAGAGCCAACCACGCGGGGACTGCGAGCCCCAGTCCGGCCTTGAAGAAATCTCGCCTGTTCATCGAGCACCTCCTGACGGAACGGCGGTCGAAAGCTCCGAGAACTACGGACGCCTTCTTTCCCACCATCCAAGTATAGCGCGGGACGAAGCATCCACTGTATCTGTTGATGCAACGAGCTTTGGCGCTCGACGGCTCGGAGGCGCAAATCGCCAAGATCCTTTTTCTTGTCGTCGACCTTGCTTTCCCTGAATGGCACCACCTATACTTCCGGCGACAACTGAATACGGACAGGCTCAGGTGCCCGAATCGCGGGGTAATAGGGAATGGGGTGAGATGCCCCAACGGCCCACGCCACTGTGAGTAGGAGAGCCGGCCGCCTTGGTTCGAACCTTATTGATAAGGGGTGGACAGCCACTTCCGTAAGGGAGGGAAGGCAGGCGGCGGCGACCGATCCTCAAGTCAGGAAACCTGCCTGAGCCCAGAAGTCGGGTGACTCTTCGATGGGAAGAGTCCGGTTTCGAGGGCAGGAAACATCAGGCTCCTCGTTCTTCCCTGGAAGAGTGAGGAGCTTTTTCTTTTTGCGTCCTCGCTCTCCCAGCCTGCCGCCGAGACCCCACTCCGCTCGTCCGGATCTTCAACGACGCCGAAGGGCGTCAGAGTGGGAGGTCTACTGATGAGGACGAAGCTCTTGCTTGCAGTTGTGCTCTGGGCTTTGGGGGTTGCAACTTCATCCGCTGCACAGGAAACCACCGGCACTATCACGGTGCGCATCCAGGATCCACAGGGCGCGATGATCGCTCGTGCCAAGGTATCGCTTTTCACTCGCGACAACCGGGTGCGACTTTCTGTGCTCACCGATGAGTCGGGTACGCATCGATTCGAGCGCCTCGGCGGCGGTGAATACTTGATCAACACCGAAGCACCCGGCTTTTCGCGAGCCGAAGTGCGAACCGTTACGTTGGCCCAGGGGGGCTCTTTGGTCGCGGACTTTAAACTGGAGTTGGCCGCGGTTCACGAGAACGTCGTGGTGACCGCTTCCGGTAGCGCACAAACCGTCGACCAAGTGTCGAAGGCCATCACCGTCGTAGACGATAAGGAAATCGAAGCTCGCAACGAGTTTTCGATTGCGGAGGCTCTCCGCCCGGTCCCCGGGTTACGGGTTCAGCAGCTGGGCGGCCCCGGAGCCTTCGTTTCCATCAAGATTCGGGGGCTGCGCAGCGAAGACACCGCGGTTTTGTTGGATGGTTTCCGGCTTCGGGACGCCGCATCGACGCAGGGAGATGCCTCCGCGTTGATGGAGAGCTTGGTGGTAAACGATCTCGACCGAATCGAAATCTTGCGTGGCTCCGGCTCGTCGCTCTACGGGACAAACGCGGTAGGCGGAGTCATCAATATCGTCACCGCCCAGGGCGGAGGGCCTCCCCGGGGTAGCTTGCTGCTCGAGGGTGGCTCGCTCGATTTCTTTCGCGGGCGGGCGCGTATTGCGGGAGGACTCAGCGAAGATCGCGTGACCTATAGCATCGGTCTGTCGCACGTGAACGTCGGCGAGGGATTGGACGGCGACGATGAAGCGAAGAACACCAGCGTGCAAGGGCAGATTCGCTGGCGCCCCTCCGCCACGACGACGCTGTCGGCGAGGCTCTATACCGCAGACACCTTCTCGAAGGTCAACGAAACGCCGCAATCGGTTGGATCGATTCCCGCTACGGGAATCATTGAGGCGGTGCCTCTCTCGCAATCGGAGGTGAGGCGCTTCGAGGAAGGGGCTCCCGTGTCAGAGCTCGATCTCGGCGCGGCAAATCTCATTCCCTCGGCTAATGATCCGGATAGCACCCGAGACACCCGCTTGGTCTCCGCAGCGGTCAGTTTCGAGCAAAAACCATCGGAGACTTTTGGATACACCCTTGCATATCACGGCTTGATAACCGACCGCGCGTTCAAAGACGGGCCTCAAGGCGTATCGTTCGAGCCGGGTCGCGAGACATTGTCGGAGTTCGACGGCCGCGTCCACACGTTCTACGCACTGGCTGATTTCGAGCTCGTTTCCTGGAATTTTTTCACTGCCGGGTACGAGTTCGAAACCGAGACCTTTATCAATTTCTCGTTCCCTGAGAATACCGCGGAGAACTCTTCGGTGGATGTGACACAAAGCAGCAATACGTTTTTTATTCAAGATCAGCTGACCTTTCTTGACGGCTCATTACAAGTCTCCGGGGCCTTTCGGGCCCAGTTTTTCTCCCTGGCCGATCCTATCTTCGCACCGGTCGAGAATGCGCCCTACGCGGGGGTTCAAGTGGAAGATCCGCCGCGTGCGCTTACCGGAGATGGTTCGGTGGCCTACTTCTTTCGGAGCTCTGGCACCAAGCTGCGAGCCCACTTGGGGAACGCGTACCGTGCCCCGTCGCTGTTCGAGCGTTTCGGTACTTTTTTCAGCACGTTCGGGTATTCGGTATTCGGGGATCCGCGGCTCAAGCCGGAGCGCTCGCTTGGCTACGATATCGGCGTGGACCAGGTACTGCTTAGCCAACGGTTGAGCCTTTCGGCAACCTTCTTCGACACCCGCCTCAAGGAGGTCATCGTTTTCGACTTCACCGGTGCTATTGATCCGGCTACCGATCCGTTCGGACGCTTCGGTGGCTACCGCAGAGTCGAGGGGGGAGGCGCCCGGGGTCTGGAATTGAGCTCTGCCGCGACGCCCACCGAATCTTTGCATGTTGCTGTCGCCTATACCTACACCGACACCGAGCCGCCCGCCGCGGGTGACGAGGCGCTAACGCAAGCTTTCGTCATTCCGAAGCACCAGTTCTCGTTGGTGGCGACGCAGTATCTGGCCCGGGATTTCTACGTGAACTTCGAGCTCAACGCGTCGGATAGTTACTTCGCGCCGGTTTTCGATCCGGTCACGTTCGTGAGCCGGACCTATCGATTCGGTGGCATTGTGAAGGCGGATCTCGGGGCGAGCTACACTTGGCCGCTCGCCGGAGCCAAGGGTGTGCGTTTCTTCGGCAAGGTCGAGAACTTGTTCGACCGGGAGAACTTCGAGAATGGTTTTCGCATGCCCGGCCGAACCGCGGTGGCCGGGGCGGCGTTCCAGTTCTAATCAGAACCGAACAGATGATGTTGCGCTTTCGAACGCACCCCATCGCGGCCGCGGTCGCGTTGTTGCTGTTCGCCGGAGAGATCCGGGCTGGTGGCGAGCCGAGAATCCCCCGAGCCATCATTTCGCTCTCGCCCAGCGTCACGGAGATTCTCTTTGGCGTCGGCGCCTTCGACCGGGTCGTAGCCGTTTCCACGTTTTGCGAGTACCCTCCCCAGGCAAAAGCCCTGCCTAGGGTCGGGGGTTGGCAGAACACGAGTTTGGAGCGCGTCCTATCGCTCGAGCCGGATTTGGTTGTCATGACCGATGCCCAAGCGCCGTTCATCCAAGACCGCCTCCAGGCGCTTGGCATCCGGAGCTTGGTCGTTGGCAGTCAGTCTCTCGACGACGTTTTTTCGTCCATCATTGACATCGGTCGTGCGGTGGGGCGGGGCGCGGAAAGTAGGCGACTTGCGCAGCGGGTTCGAGCCGAGTTCGAAGACGTTCGTCGTCGGACCGCCGATCTACCGCGACCGCGCGTGCTCTGTGTCGTCGATCGCCTGCCGGGGACGCTCCGGGATCTTTATGTGGCGACAAAAGGAAGCTATTTCGCCGATCTTATCGAGATTGCGGGCGGTCAGCCGCTGCTGCCGCCCGCGACCCACAACTACGTCAAGATAACCGCCGAAGCCGTGGTGTCGCTAAACCCCGACGTGATTCTCGACATGGTGCAAGCAGTGGCGGCTCCGGTGACCCTCATCGCGGGGAATACGAAGCTCGCAGAAGATCCGAGCGGCGTGTGGCGCGACCTCGACAATGTCCGCGCTGTGGAAGAGGGCCGAGTCTATCCGCTGCGGGATACGCAACTGATCCATCCCTCCCAGTTTGTCGGAAAGACAGCGCGCCAGATTGCCGAGTTTCTCCACCTTGAAGCGTTCGAGGACTGAGCGGTAGCGTGAACTCGCCATTGTTAGAAGCTTGCAACGTCCGTTTCGACTACTCGCGAAGCGTCGAGGCGGTGCGTGGTGTTTCCCTCTCAATCCGGCAGGGGAGCTTTTGTGCAGTCATCGGACCCAACGGGTCGGGAAAATCGACCCTGTTACGTTTGCTGGCCGGCATCTTGGCGCCTCTCGAGGGCGAGATCCGCTTCGAAGGAAGATCTCTTGCGGCACTCGATCGACGTCGTCTGGCAACCCGCGTCGGGTACGTCTCCCAAACGCACAGCACGGTCTTTCCTTTTACCGCGCTCGAAGTCGTGCTGACCGGGCGCAGCCCTTACACACCTCGTTTCCGTTTCGAGAACGAGACTGACCGAGAAGTGGCCCGTCGAGCACTGGCCACGGTGGATGCTCTGAGCCTGGAGTCGCGTCCAGTAACGGAGCTTTCGGCCGGAGAGCGTCAACTGGTGGCGGTGGCGCGGGTCCTCGCACAAGACGCCGATTGCATGCTACTCGATGAGCCGTCCGCGTCGCTGGATCTGAAACACCGCGCACGGCTCATCAGCACGCTGCGGCGCCTCCGCGACCAGCGAGGTTTAACGACGGTGATGGTCACTCACGACCTTCAACTGCTCGACCCGGGACTCGACTACGCATTCGCCATGCGTGCTGGCGAGATCGTGGCGGAGGGCAGCCCTTCGGCGGTATTGCGCCAGAACAAGTTAGTGGAGATCTATGGGGACCCGAATGTCCGCTCCCGGCAGATGGACGGACGCACATTCGTATGGTCGGAGTGGTGATGCTTCAACAAGCGACAGGTCTTGCATCGACGCCGGTTGCAACCCGGCCCGCCTCCCGGAGCTTCAAGGGGCCTCTCATCCTCTTGTTTGGAGTTCTCGGTCTAGCGATATGGATCGCCCTCTTGTCGGGTTATCAGCGAGTCGATTGGACGGCACTTCGCCTAGATGAAACGACACGGATGATCTTCTTCCAAATACGACTTCCTCGTGTTGCACTTGGCGTTCTGGTCGGGGCGTCTCTAGCCGTGGTTGGCGCTGCTCTACAAGCGCTGTTTCGTAATCCACTGGCCGATCCGTTCACGCTCGGAGTCTCGGGCGGCGGCGCGTTCGGCGCCAGCGTGGCGATCGCGCTGGATCTCGGTGCGCGGGTCGGCGGCATCCCGCTGGTCTTCGTCGCCGCCTTCATTGGAGCGGGAGCGGCGGTCTTCGTTGTCTATCGGTTGGCTTCGACGGGGGCCATCGTTCTACCTGGTGCGTTACTTCTCGCCGGGATAGTGCTGAACCTAATCGCCGCCGCTGGCGTACTGGTGATCCAGTTCCTTGCGGACTATACCCGAGCCCTGCAGATCCTTCGGTGGATGATCGGCAGTCTGGACGTGGTCGGATTCAGCTTGGTGTGGCGATTGGCTCTCTTCGTTCTCCCGGGCCTGGTCATGCTGGTGGTTTCGGCCCGCGACCTCCATCTGTTGGCAGTGGACGAGGAAACCGCGATCAGTCTAGGCGTCGACGTGCGCCGCGTAGAGAAGATCGTTTACGCCGCCTCTTCCTTGATCGTGGGAGCAACCGTTGCCGTGGCAGGCCCCATCGGATTCGTTGGATTGATTGTTCCTCATGCAGCGCGGGTCATGTTTGGAGAGGACGTACGCATCGTCGTGCCTTGTTCCTTACTCCTTGGCGCGTCCTTTCTCGTGTTGGCCGATGCCGTGGCGCGCACAGTGCTCGGCGGGAGCGAGCTCCCGGTGGGAGCGGTGACGGCGCTCGTTGGAGGACCGACTTTTCTGTGGCTGCTGAGGCGCCGGCAGCGCTACTCAGCCCTGTAAGGATGTAACGATGTGAGGATGCTATGAGTATCTCGACGAAGCGTGGTGACGACGGGCAGACGAGTTTGATCGACGGTCGGCGTGTGTCGAAGGGCGCGGTTCGTGTGGAAGCGTACGGCGCCATCGATGAGTTGATATCGACGATGGGATTCGCGCGTGCGATTTGCGAGAACTCCGAAGTGCGCGAGCGGACGAAGGAGATCCAACGTGAGTTGTTCGTGGTGAGCTCGTCCGTCGCGACGAGTCCGGAGACGAAGACGAAAGAGATACCTGCGACAACAAAGGAGAACGTCGAGGCATTGACGCGGGATGTCAACCGCATCGAGAAGCTCGAGGGCCTCCTCGACGATTGGGCACTTCCGGGAGAGCACGCCGCAGCTGCGGCTTTCGATATGGCTCGCACCATTTGTCGCCGTGCAGAACGCGGAGTGGTTCGGTTGGTGGAGTCCGGCGAGGAGGTCGATCCCCAAGTCGTTCCCTACCTCAACCGGCTCTCCGATCTCCTTTGGTTGTTCGGGCGACGGCTGGAAAAGGAGGCGGGGGTCGACGGGCGGCTGCGTGACGAGAAACACCCGGGGCCCCGCTGGTCGCGAGCCTGGTGATTCGGAGAAGAAGCCGAAATGGCGAAGGCGTGAATGGTACTGGGGACGGGATCCCACGCGGGTAAATCATTAATGACCGCGACTCTGTGCCGGATCGTGGCACAGGAGGGGTACCGGGTGGCGCCGTTCAAGGCTCAGAACATGTCACTCAATTCGGCCGCCACGCCAGAAGGTCTCGAGATCGGACGGGCGCAGGCCATGCAGGCCGATGCCGCAGGCGTGCCGGCGAGTGTGGACATGAATCCGGTTCTCATCAAGCCGTCCTCCGATACGTCGGCACAGGTGATCGTCCGCGGGCGAGTATGGGGCCAGGTTTCTGCAGCGGATTATCATCAGGGGCGCGTGGAGGCGCTGTACCCGACGGTGGTCGAATCTTACCGGCGTCTCGCCAGCGACCATGACGTCATCGTGCTCGAAGGCGCAGGCTCTCCGGTTGAGATCAACCTTAAGGAGCACGACATCGTCAACCTTCGGATGGCGGAGCTAGCCGATGCCGCGTGTCTGCTGGTGGGGGACATTGATCGCGGGGGGGTTTTCGCAGCACTCCTAGGTACACTCGAATTACTCGATGCAGACGAACGACTCCG
The DNA here is from genome assembly GCA_965219415.1 of Candidatus Marinacidobacterales bacterium. Classification (GTDB taxonomy): domain Bacteria; phylum Acidobacteriota; class Vicinamibacteria; order Marinacidobacterales; family DATDRI01; genus CBDCNP01. The sequence goes on along the minus strand of CBDCNP010000002.1, from coordinate 820,037 downwards.
GGTGCGAGGTTTTCTGATCAACAAGTTTCGCGGCGACCGGGCGCTCTTGCAGCCGGGGATCGACTTCATCGAGAAGCGTATTGGAAAACCGTGCATGGGCGTTGTGCCTTACTTGAAAGACGTGGGCTTGGAAGAAGAAGACAGTGTGGCGGTCGAAGATCGGAGCGGCTTGCCTGATGACTGGTTGGAAACAGGGGGCACGGAGCGCCGACTCAAGATCGGCGTCGTCGCGTATCCGTTTATGTCAAACTTTACGGATTTCGATGCGCTCGCCGCCGAGCCTGCCGTTGCTTTGGCCTACTTGACTCAACCCAGAGATACCGACCGCGCCGATATCATCATCCTGCCGGGGTCCAAACAAACGAGTGGCGATCTGGCGTGGCTTAGACGCCATGGTTGGGACGCCGCCGTTCGCACACACGCGAGCCGCGGCGGGATCACCGTCGGGATCTGCGGCGGCATGCAGATTCTAGGAGAGGAGCTTCGTGATCCGGAGGGCATGGAGGGAGGCGGGAGGGTGAGGGGGCTCGGGCTTCTGCCGGTCGAAACCTTCTTAGCGCCGGAAAAGATCACGGTGAGGTCATATGCCCGCCTGATGGAGCCGAACCTCTTCGGAAAGGTCATGGATGGCTGCGAGCTCGAAGGTTATGAGATCCATCTAGGACGGACTAAGTACCATGAGGGGGCCACTCCTATCTTCGCTCTCCGTCGTGAGGGCCAATCGGAAGAACGACGCGACGGGGTGGTGAGCTCCGACGGACTGACCATCGGCACCTACCTCCACGGTCTGTTTGACTCCGATCGTTTTCGGCATGCGTTCGTATGCGCGGGCCGCGCCGCCTGCGGGCTCACTTCGCCGTCCGAGCTCGTGTTCTTCTCCGCCGAGCGAGAATCCCGCTTCGACCGTCTCGCCGGCTGTGTCCGTGAAGTGATGGACGTGAACGCTGTTCTCGGTTGGCTCGAGTTGGACCAGTGAGGCAATGAGGCGGGTCGCGGCCGCGGTTTCTTTTCTGACCCGAGTTCCGGTTCCGGGGGCTGGGGAATTCCAGTCGGTCGACGTGGGCCGGGCGACTCTCTTCTTTCCACTCGTCGGTGCGGGGATCGGTGCTGCCGCGGTGGCGGTGTTGAAGCTATTGTCCGTTCACATCGATGGAGGTGATTTGCACTTCGGCGCGCCCTGGTTGCCAGCGCCGCTCACCGCGCTTCTCGTTACCGCGTTTTCCGCATGGCTGACCGGCGCCATCCATCTCGACGGGCTGGCGGACACCGCTGACGGACTCGGCGGCGGACAAACGCGCGAGGATCGTCTGAAGATTATGAGAGACCCCACGTTGGGCTCCTACGGCGTCGTTGCCCTGATTTTCTTGCTCGCGATCAAAGTAACGGCGCTGAGTGTCCTGATCGCAAGCGAAGCTGCGGTACTCTTCCTGATCCTTTCACCAACCCTCGCGCGCTGGGCCACGGTAGCGCTGGGGCGATTTCTCCCTTACGCCCGGGAACCGCGTGGCGGACTGGGAATGGCGGTGACTGAGCATGTAGGGTGGCTGGAGCTCGTCGGTGCAACTGTTATCGCGGGGGGCATCACTCTTTCTGTGGGCGGCGTGGTTGGCGCCAAATGTTGGATCGCCGTCGCAGCTCTAACCTTGTTGATGGGTCGATGGTTTCGCCGGCGAATCGGTGGAATCACCGGTGACACCCTGGGTGCGAACACCGAATTGAGCGAAGCGCTAGTGCTGGTTGTCGCGGTGGGGATGGGCGCCTGAACGTGTGGATCATCCGTCGATGACCCATAACCTCTGGGAAACACCCGCCGGTGTTAGTGCGCGTTTCGTGTTGGTACGGCATGGCGAACCCGAAGCCTCGGCGCGCGGGCGCTGTTACGGAAGGCTCGACGTGGGGCTCTCCGAGTCAGGTAGGGAGCAGATCGGTGTGGTTGCCGTTGCCTGGGGCAGACACCGCTTGGCTTTGTGTACACGAGCCCTCGTCGCCGGGCGCGCGAGAGCGCGGAGATCGTTGCCCGGTCACATCAGCTTTCACCGCTAGTGGACGAGCGGCTTGCAGAAATTGATTTCGGCCAGCTCGAGGGGATGCCTTATGAGGAAGCGGCCGCGACCTATCCAGAGCTCTATCGGGCGTGGATGGAGCAGCCGACCGAAGTAACCTTCCCCGGAGGCGAGAGTTTCGACATGATGGAAGGGCGTGTCCTCTCTGCTGCTGCAGAATTGCGGTTGCGCCATCGAGAGCAAGTCGTGGCTATCGTGGCTCACGGCGGGGTGAACCGGATCTTGCTCCGCGATGCGCTTCAGATGCCCAAACAAAGCATTTTTCGTTTGGGCCAATCCTACGCGGCTGTAAGTCTGATCGACTACTACCACGACACGCCGCTCGTTCGGTTCGTCAACCTCGATCTCGCAAAGTTCGTGCAGCTGGCAGAATGTTGACTCTTGTTCTAGGGGGAGCGAGGAGCGGCAAGAGTCGCTACGCTCAGTCCCTATGCGCCGATGCCCTGGACGTCGCCTTCCTCGCCACCGCCCGCGAGCAAAACGACCCCGAGATGCGCGCTCGCATTGATCGACACCGTGCCGAACGGCCCGATGAGTGAAAAACGATTGAAGAGCCGCTGGCGGTCGTCCGCGTCGTGCGTGAGTCGGAGCCATCGGCCACCATACTTCTGGACTGCGTTACCACGTGGGTTGCGAATCTCGCGTGGGAGCACCGGTCGGTCTCGGCAAGCGAGCTCCAAAGTCTCGTGATCGAAGAGGTGTCGTCGTTGGCAGAGGTTGCTAAGGAGCGCAAGGTTGTGGCGGTCAGTAACGAGGTGGGAAGCGGGATCGTGCCGGAACATCCTGCCGGACGTCACTTCCGCGATTTACAGGGCGCCGCCAACCAGCAACTTGCACAGGAGGCGGTGCACGTTGTCCTCATGGTGTCCGGTCTACCCCTTATCCTCAAGGACGGACGCTCAGGTTCGCTCCTGGGCTAGAATAGGTCCTTCGCCAAAGAGGTCAGTTGCGGGCGGCTTCGATTTGGAAGCCGGGCACTATTCAAATTTGGGGCGGTTGGAGTTGCCTGAGCCGACAGTAGGAAGAGGGATTCTCGAGTGAGTTCCAGGCAGTTTGGTCTGATGGTTGGTAGAAGTATGCGCAGGGTAGCGGTCGTCTCGTCCCTGCTATTCGCTCTTTCAAGTCCTGTTTCTGCGCAGAGCTTCCGGACCGAGGAGTATCAGGCGGCCACCGAGCAGGGCGTCGACCATCTCTTTCAGTTGGAGCACGATAAGGCCATTCAGTTCTTCTCTGACATAGCCGAGGAGCGACCCGATCATCCCGGTCCGCTGCTGGCGGGCGCTGTCGCCGTCTGGCTCCGTGAGCTCTTCGCGCGCCAAGAGCTCGACTTGGACGAGTTCATCTCTCCCGGATATTTCACGCGCCCCTCCAAGAGAAAAATGCCGGAGGCCGATCGTCAGGCGTTCTTGGACGGCATCGCAAAAAGCCAAGAACTCGCGGCGAAGTACTTGGCCGAGCATCCTGGAGACCAAGACTCCCGTTACTATCTGGGTGCTTGCGAAGGTGCCCGAGGAGGTTTCGCCCTTACGATTGAGCGCAGCTACTTGAGCGCGCTGCGTCACGGCAAGAAGGCGTATCAGATTCAGCGTGAACTGGTGAACGAGGATCCAGAGTTTTGGGACTCTTACATGACGGTCGGCACTTACGAATACGTTTTGGGAAACATTCCGTGGTATCTCAAATGGATCACGACCATCGCCGGCTATCAAGGTAGCGCCGAGCGTGGTTTCGAGTATTTGATCATGGCCGCCGACAAAGGGATGTTCGTTCACAACGAAGCGCGCGTATTGCTCACCGTCCTCTACGTGAGGGAAAAATCTTACGCCTATGCGCTCGAAGTGGTCGGGCATCTTCGAACGAAGTATCCGGAGAACTTCTTGCTCCACTTAAACGAGGCGCAACTTCTGGAACGGATGAACGAACGGGAACGTGCGATAGAAACCTACCTGGATGTCGTGCGACTCGCCGAAGAAGGACGGAAAAACTACCAAAAGGTGCCGCTGGGAACGTTTCGCTACACCGTAGGGAATAGGCTGGTCGAGCTAGGCGCCAAGGAACGGGCGCTCCAGCTTTTCGTCGGTGCCACTCGAGACGCCGCGACGCCGGAGCGTGAAAGAGCCTTGTCCCATCTCAGGGCGGGCGAGCTTCTAGATCTCCTGGGCAAACGCGAAGAAGCGGTCACACAATATGAGGTAGTTCAAGGATTCCCCCAGTACGAGGATTCTCACCAGACCGCGACGAAGTACCTAAAAAGCCCTTACGAGCCGTAATCGAGGAAGCGTCGACCTCAAGGCTCATGAGAATCCTTATTCAACTAGTTGATATTAGCGAGGCTCGAGGTCGCCTGAAACTCCGTATCTTCAAAGAGAGACGAGATTCTCTCCTCGTGACCTCCTTTCACACCAAGTGCCACCCACTTGGTGAACAAGTACGGTGAACAAGTACCACCCTTTTGTTCGCCCTCTCACATGAGAGGGGCGAAGGCGCTGGGAGGGAGGGCTTTAGCGTCGAGCCCGGGGTGAAACAGTTGCGCCAAAATCTCGACTCCGGCGACCAACCGAGGGGCCGGACGCGAGAAGTAGCTGTTGGCGTCGACGGCGTAGACCCGACCGTTTCGGACCGCCGGCAGAGATTTCCAGCGGTCAGGGAGTCGGGTGGATCGGAATTCCTTCAATGTTTGCGCGAGCGCGTAGCCACAGGGCATCACGACGATCACGTCCGGCTTTGTTTCGAGAAGCTCCTCCCAGGTCGCCCCCGAACGTTCACCGGGTCGGCCGAGAGCATCTGTCCCCGCCGGCCAGACGGACCATCTCTGGAACCCAGTGTCCGGCGATGAAAGGCGGGTCGAGCCACTCGAGACAAAGAACGCGCGGGCGCTCGGTGACCGCTCCTACCGCTTGATCGACTGCGGCTAGCCGTCCTTCAATCTCTTTTACTAAGGCCTCACCCGCCGCGCTGCGGTCTGTGGCTTCGGCCACCGTCAAGATGTCCTGCCACACTCCTTCGAGCCTGTGGGAATGGAGGGAGATCACGCGCGGGGCACGCGACAAGTTTGCGAGCGCGGAGCCGAGCTCGCCCGGCGTCACGGCGCACACGTGGCAGAGCTCCTGAGTAAGGATGATGTCCGGTTCGATCTGCTTTAGCGCCTCGGCGTCGATGCGATAAAGACTTTCGCCCCGCGCGGCGGCGGCGCTCACCTGCCGATCGATCGCAGCCGCGTCCGTTTCATGAGACAGGCTCGAGGTGACCAGCACCGGCTTTTTCCGAACCTCGGCAGGGTAGTCGCACTCGAACGTGACGCCCGCGACCGAATCCCCGAGTCCCAGGGCGTAGAGGATCTCGGTGGCGGAGGGAAGGAAAGAGCAGATCCGCATGTCCCTATTCTATGTGATTTCCATTTGACAATATCGCCTGCGTCGCTCTAGGATGCCGCCACCAGTTCTTCAATAAACGAAAGGAGGCCTCATGAAAGGCCTTAAATTCCTGGCTTTAGCTCTAGCATTTCTCTTTGTTCTCACTCCGTTCGCCATCTCTCAGGATCGGCCGTCCAAGTACCTTGAAGTTATCACGGTCAAGACGAGACCGGGCGCGGCCCCTCAATTCGAAGACTTCGTGAAGAAGATTGTGGAGGGCGCCAACAAGATCGGAGCCCAGCAAACTTGGGGTGCCGGCAATGTCGAGCTCGGGAATCAGGGCACGACCTACATTTTCTGGCTTCCGTTCGAGAAGTGGGGAGATCGGGATGGTTGGACCCTCTACCCGGAGATTCTCTCGAAGGCCTTCGGCGACAAGGAAGCTGCGAACATCATCCGGTCTGGAAACGTCGCGACCGAGAGCGTGGAGACCGCCGCGCACGTGCTGCTCGAGGACCTGACGACCGGTCTCCAAGGCGCCGTTGAACCGAGCAAGTTCATCTTTGTCCGGCGTGTGGAAGTAGAGCGCGAGATGGTTTCCGACTACCAACTCTTTATCGCGAAGGTCAAGGAGGCTCAGGAAGGGACATCGAATGGGCGTCGATCGATCCGCCGCCTGTCAGTTATGGGACCGAGAAACATCTATTCGACCGCAACGCCTTTCAACCAGTGGTCGGAGCGCGATGAGGTCCCCAACTTCATGGAGATGATGGGCAAGGCGCATAGCGAGGCAGAGGCGAGAGAGCTTCTCGATACGGTGAGGCGTGCGGTCAAGCGGGCCGAGACTTTCGTGCTCAGAGTTCGTCCGGACCTCAGCCGCCTGAAGGCCTCTGGGTCCACGACCGACTAGTGGCCAGATGAGAGGGAGGAGGCTGCCTCCTCCCTCCTACCTTTTGATCGGCTGGCCCGGCGTGACGCCGTCCACTAGTTCGGAATCGCGGACAACGAACACTCCCCCCACCAACACGTTCACGAACCCCTCGGAGTATTGAGCGGGTTCTTCGAACGTCGCTCGATCGAGGACGCGTTCGGCGTCGAAGATCGCAAGGTCGGCGTCGGCTCCCACCCGAAGCCGGCCCTTGTTCTCGAGCTCGGGGACAGAACTTTCCAGGCGCCGCGCCGGCATGAGGCTCATCTTCCGCAGAGCCTCCATGAGCGTCGATGTTCTTCTGGTCCTGACGTACCGCCCTAGTACCCGCGCAAAGGTGCCGGCACCCCGCGGGTGAGCTCGGCCGTTAACGAAGGGCACACCATCGCTTGCGATCATCACCAAAGGATGACCCACCGCTAAATCGACCATCTCCTCAGGAATGATATGGCCGATGATCATGCCACCCCGCCTTCGGTAGAGCTCGAAGCTCTCTTCGTTCAGCCGCTCGCCGGTCGCAACCCACTCGATGTCTCCGTAATCGGCTTCGACCCTCTCCCGCCAGCCATCATTGAAAATGGCCGATTCGATGGCCGTCGAAACCGCGGTATAAGGGTAAACCTCAGTCGTGACATCGACGCCGCGACTTCGAGCTCCCTCGATCATGTCGAGCGCGATCGGCACTTGGCGAAGACCACTGCTCCCGATGTGGACGATATGGACCGAAGCGCCCAGTGAGGCGGCGTTCGCGATCATCTCTTGGACGGCTTCGACACTGCTTCCCGGCTCGACTGCGCCCGCGTAACGGATGTGAACGAAGTTCGTCACGCCAAGGTTTTGAGCTATCCGGAACATTCGAATGATCTCTCCGCGACTTGCTGCCGGGGTGTACTGGATTCCGTAGCCCACACCGAGAGCTCCCTCGTCCAGGCCCCGTTGGATCAGGTTTCCGATCTCGTCGATCTCGTCCGAAGTCGCGGTTCGATACGAGACGTCCTTGCCGCTTTCGGACCGGCCAGGCAAAACGCTCGCTCGCGCCTCGCTGTGACTGACGGTCACGCCGCAATGGAGCAAGGACTGGCCTTCGCGCGCTTGGTACCATTCCGACACCGAAAAGGCCCCACCTTCCATCTCCAATGCCGTCGTGACGCCATCCATTGCTTGGAATCGGTTGCTCTCGATATTTTGGCCATGGGCATGCAGATCGATGAAGCCGGGCGCTACGACCAGTCCACCAACGTCTACGACTTCGTCGCCTTGAAGCGGTCGAGCGGAAATCGCAGAGATCTTTCCATCATGAAGACCCACGTAACGAATCGCATCGAGCCCTGACTCGGGATCCATCACCCGGCCTCCCGCGAGCACGAGATCGAACCTGGGTGTTTCCTGAGAGGCTTCGGAAATCAAGCCCAAGGCGAGCAGCAGGAGCAAGTATTTCGACATCACGCTTATCCCCAAAAACTCGTCGCGGTATCGACGAGGAGCTTGAGTTTGGATTTCTGGTCTTCCGCCGAGATGCGATTTCCCACGATGGACGTCGAGAATCCGCATTGAGGCGAGATAGCGAGACGCTCGGCGGAGATGAATTCGCCGGCCGCGCGAATGCGAGCTTCGAGATCATACTGTTCTTTCATTGCCGGGAGTTTGGTATTGATGAGACCGAGCACCACCATCTTGTCGTCCGGAACGTGCCTCAAGGCCTCAAAGGAGCCGGAGCGCTCATCGTCATACTCGAGAAGAAGCCGCTGCGCTTGGATGGAACCGAAGAGTCGCTTTGCAATGGGCTCGTAGTCGCCTTCGGACAGCCACCTGCTGTTCTGGTTGCCTCGTCAAAGGTGAAAACCGAACGTGACATCGGCAAAATCGCCTATCACGGCGTTCTCGAGCTCGACGCCTCGATCGATCCAGTTCTCTATCCCCCCGCCCCGCTCCTCATAGAAAGGCCTCGTTCTTGGGTCGAGGAGCTGCGTATAGTGCGGCGCGTCGAGCTGAATGTAGGTAGCTCCCCTCCGAACGAGCTCGGCGACCTCTTCCTGCAAAATCTTGACGACATCAGCTAGGAACGCGTCGACGGTCGAGTAAACCTTCGCAGATTGCTCGGACCAAAAGTTGGTAAAGAGTGTCGGGCTGGGAAGCGTCACCTTAGGGTTGCTGTTGGTGCGGTCCCGGAGGTACGTGAACTCCTCCGCGGAGAAGTGGCGGCGGCGTTCGAGCTTCGACTCGACACCGATGAGCGGGCGCTCGACGGACCAATCACCGAGCTCCTGGCTGTGCCACTTACCCCAGAGGAAGGCGTCGATATCGTGCTCGGCGAAGCCCTCGACCGCCTCAGTCATTTGGCTTTGAAAGGAGAGTCTTCGCATCTCCCCGTCGGTGACGACTTCCAGTCCGGCCTCTTCTTGTAGCTCGATGGCCGCATCTACCGCGAGGTTTTCTATATCTTTGAAGCTCGATGAGCTGATGCGACCCGCGGCGAGATCCTCGCGGGCGCGAAGAAGCTCCGGAGGGCGAAGGAGACTCCCGACAACGTCGGTGTGTGAACAGATCATTGCGCGGCCGGCGGCCGCTTTATTCATAGCCTAAAGCGGCGGCGGACGCTACCGGAGAAAGCTCCCTCCCGCCTTCGCATAGCTACGGCGAGGCTCGCCGAAGTCCCTTCGTTATCACGGCGGCCGGAGGCGGCCGGTTTACTGGTATCTCAAGGAAATCATGGGCGCCACTTTCGTGGCCCGACGCACCGGAACAAAACTAGCCGCGACCGCGACCGACGTCAAAAGGAAGGCGAGCGAGCCAAAGGTAAGTGGATCCCGGGCCGAACAAGAGCCCCGCCGTCGTCATCAGCGGAGTAAGCGCGAACGCAGCCAGAAGCCCGAGCCCGACGCCTAGGCCGGCGAGGATCAGTCCTTGTCCCATCATCATTCTGAGAACGTCCCTAGCTTGTGCACCGAGCGCTAAGCGGATACCGATCTCGTGGGTCCTCTGCGTGACGGAGTAAGCCATCAAGCCATAAATTCCGACCGCTGCCAGGAGGATGGCGACTCCCGCGAAAACTCCGAGCGACACCAAGGACAGCCGTCGCGCGGTGAGCCTCCTGCCCAAGTTTTGCTCCATGGTCATGACATCGAAAACCGGCTGATCCGGATCCATGGAAAGAACCGTTTGCGTCACGGACTTGGCAAGCTGTGCCGGGGGGCCGGAGGTCCGTACCAGAAGGCTCATGGCCGTCATCCACTCCAAGGCTTGACGGTGAGGAACGTAGAGCTCGATCCTCGATTCCGCGTCCACCCCGTAGTTTTTGACATGGCCGACTACGCCCACCACTTCCATCCAGGGATCCTCGGAGCCGAGATCGTTTCCGAACTTCACTCGTTTGCCGATCGGGTCTTCACCGGGCCAATAGCTGTCGGCGAGAGTCTCGTCCACGATGGCAACCGGCGTAGAGTCTTCCCGGTCCTGCTTGGTGAATGTGCGACCCCTGAGCAAGAGTACCTGCATGGTTTCGAAATAATCCGGGCTAACCCGCATCACCTCGGTGAGCCACTCTTCTCCCGCCGGCGGTGCCGGTCGCCCCTCTATGACGAAGACGTTTTGCCAACCTCCCAGCAGCGGTAGGCTCATCGCGACCGAATCTACTCCGGGCAAGGTTGCGACGCGCTCGTTCAGTTCCTCGAAAAAGGCAGCTTGTCGGTGATCCTCTTCATACTTCGCCGGCGGCAACGATACTGTCATGGTCAGGAGATTTCCGGTGTTGAAGCCGGGATTTTGCTCTGTCACGTTGAAGAAGCTCCGCATCATCAAGGCGGCTCCGATCAGCAAGACCAAAGCCAGCGCGATTTCGGAGACGACCAGGAGGCTGCGGAGGCGATGCCCGCCTTCGCCGGCGGTGCTTCGTCCACCTTCCTTGAGGGATTCGCTGAGATCGGATCGCGAGACAAGAAGCGCCGGCACGGTGCCGAAAACGAGGCCGGTGAAGAACGACAATGCCAGTGTGAATCCGAGGACAGTTTGATCCATGCGAATCTGTCTGAAAATCGGTGAGGCATCCTCGGGGATGCCCAGAATCAAGGCCTCGACGCCGAGAACGGCCAACAGCACCCCGGCTGCTCCACCGAGCAACGAAAGCAGCACGCTCTCGGTTAGTAATTGGCGAACGATACGACGACGGCCGGCGCCGAGAGCCGTGCGCACCGCGATCTCTTGCTCTCGAACGGCGGCCCGCGCCAAGAGTAAGTTCGCCACATTGGCGCACGCGATGAGGAGGACGAAACCCACCGCAGCCAGTACGATGAGAATCGCCGGTCTCACGTCTTCCACCAATTCCACTCGAAGCAACTGCAGCGCAACCCGGTGGCCGGTATTGGTCTTGGGGTACTCTTGCTCGAGCCGCCTGGCGATCGTTTCCATATCGGCCTGCGCTTGTTCGAACGAGACTCCTGGTTTCAGGCGTGCGGTCGCCTGGATTCCGGGGTGACGTCCCCGGCTTTCCAGCCAGTACTCGGCAAAGTGACCGATGGGGAGGTAGAGCTCGAGATCGTTGGTGTCGGGAGGGTAGAGGAAGTCGTGCGGCATGACTCCAACCACCGTGTAGGACACACCGTCGAGTGAAATGATGCCTCCGGCGATGTCGGGATCGGCCCCGAAGCGACGTTGCCAGAGTCGATAGCTCAAAATCGCGACAGGCTCTGAACCGGGCTCGTCCTCGTCTTGGGTGAAGTTTCTTCCGATCAGGGGCGTGACACGCAGCACAGGAAAGAGGGTGTGCGATACCTCGGCGGCGAGGAGCCGCTCTGGTCGATCCGTGCCGGTGAGGTTGAAGTTGCTGAAACGATGCGCTGCGATGGCCTCGAAAGATTGATTCTGATCACGCCAGTCCACGAAATTCGGATAGGAGATGGACATATCTTCGAGGCTTGGCTGGCCTTCGTGGAGCCATACCAGATCGTCGGGTTCCTCATAGGGCAGGGTGTTCAAGAGGACTGAATTGACCACGCTGAACAGAGCGGTATTGGCACCTATACCTAGGGCGAGCGTAAGGATTGCCACTGCCGTGAAACCGGGGCTCCCGAAGGAGCATCCGAACCGCGAACTTGAAATCCTTAATGAGTGTGTCCATCTAAGTCTTCCTCATTTACTCGTATCGGGGGGAGGATTTCGACTGGCGCTTGCCGCTCCTTATGTCCCTAACGAAGTGGTACGGATGGGGCGTATTGGCGCCTGCCATCTTCTGGCTCGGCGGGCGCTTCCCGTTTCAACGCCGAACCTGGCTACGCGCGATCGTCGTCCATCTACCGGCGGGCATCCTCTTCTCGCTCGTCAAGGTCGGTATGGACGCGTGGCTCCTCCCTCGTGTCACCGGCCTGGACATACCGGTCTCCTCCGCCTATGAGCTCCATTCGAACGTGCTGACGTATTGGGCAATTCTTGGAGTCGGCTTGACCGTCAACTATTACCGCAAGTATCGAGAGCGGGAGCTCCGAGCGTCTCAGCTCGAGACGCGCTTGGCGGAGGCTCAGCTTCAAGTTCTGAAGATGCAGCTCCACCCACACTTCTTGTTCAACACACTCCACGCTATCTCCACACTCATGCATCGAGACGTCGAGGCTGCGGAGCGCATGCTGACTCGACTGAGCGATCTGCTCCGGCACTCGCTCGAGAACGTCGGCGTGCAAGAGGTTTCTCTGAAGCAAGAGTTGGAGTTCCTCGATCGCTATATCGAGATCGAGAAAGTTCGATTCGGTGATCGCTTGGTCGTCGAGGTCAGCGTCGATCCGGAGTTGCTCGATGCCCGGGTGCCGAATCTGATACTGCAGCCGCTGGTGGAGAATGCGATCCGTCACGGCATCGCCCCGCGGGCGGCCGGAGGTCGGATTGAGATCGAGGCACGGCGCGACAGCGGCATGCTCGACCTCGAGATTCGAGACGACGGCCCGGGTCTTCCCGGGGAGAGTGACGGGAGCGAGGGGACTGGTGGGATAGGACCAGCGAATACTCGCGCCCGTCTCGAGCAGCTCTATGGTGCTCGCCATCGATTCGAGCTTTCCGATGCGGTGGGAGGAGGTTTGGCGGTGAACCTCGCTATCCCGCTGTCCAAAAGTGGCGAGGAGTGAGGGTTCACTTCTTTTGTTTCAACTGGCCGGCCACCGCTTCGGTGGCTCGCTTCACCGCCTCGGCATCTCCGAGATAGAAACTGCGGATGGCCGTCAGATCGTCCTCCAGCTCGTAAACGAGCGGAATTCCGGTGGGGATATTGAGCCCCGCGATCTCCTGATCCGAGACCTTGTCGAGATACTTCACCAGGGCGCGAATGCTGTTGCCGTGTGCAGAGATCACGACGCGCTGGCCGTCCTTGACGCTCGGTGCGATGGTCTCGTGCCAATGGGGAAGAAACCGCTCGACCGTATCCTTTAGGCATTCCGTCAAGGGGAGCTCATCAGACGGGAGATCGGCGTACCGCGGATCCTTACCCGGGAACCGCTTATCGTCAGGAGTGAGCGCCGGAGGGGGTACGTCGTAGCTGCGTCGCCACACATTGGTTTGCTCGATCCCGTGTTTTTCTGCAGTCTCCGCCTTGTTGAGACCCTGAAGCCCGCCGTAGTGACGCTCGTTGAGGCGCCAGCTGCGGTGCACCGGGATCCACATGAGATCCATCTCTTCCAGGGCAAGCCACAACGTCTTGATGGCCCGTTTTAGCAGAGAGGTGTAGGCGACATCGAAAACGTAACCCTCGTCCCGCAAGACCCGTCCGGCCTCGATCGCATCCTGGGTCCCCTTCTCTGTCAATCCGACATCCGTCCAGCCGGTGAAGCGGTTCTCCAGGTTCCAGGTGCTTTGGCCGTGTCGAATGAGCACTAGTTTGTGCATGATGACATCATCTAGTGGCGCGGGGCCCCACCCCCACGCCTTCGCGCTTCGTCGGCAAGCGACTGCGCGCGGGCTGAGGGCTCTCGGCCGGCGGCGCTCACGCGCCACTAGCAGGATACCGCTCTAACTTATATTATTCATCTCCGTATGCGCACCCTCATCGTCGACGACGAGCCTCTGGCTCGGGAGCGGATCCGAACGCTGCTTTGCGACGAACCCGACATCGAACTAGTCGGGGAGTGCGGGGACGGGAAGGAAGCGGTGTCCGCGATTAGAGAGAAGAGTCCCGAGCTCTTGTTCCTGGACGTCCAGATGCCGGAGATGGACGGATTCGCGGTGCTGCGAGCGGTCGGCCCGGAGCGAGTGCCGGCGGTTGTGTTCGTCACCGCCTACGATCGTTACGCTCTCCGCGCCTTCGATGTGCACGCGCTGGACTATTTGCTGAAGCCCTTCGACCGAGAGCGGTTCCAGAAGGCGCTCGAACGGGCACGCGCCCAGCTCGGGGAACGAGGAACATTGGGTGACAGACTTCTCGCTCTGCCGAAGGACGTCAAAAAAGTGTCCAAGCATCCGGAGCGATTCGTCATCAAGTCGGCGGGCCGGGTATTTTTCTTGCGCGCCGACGAGATCGACTGGGTCGAAGCGGCGGGCAACTACGTACAGCTTCATGTTGGACCGACGACGCACCTCATGCGGGAGACGATGGGCCGCCTCGAGGCACGTTTGGACCCTGAAAAGTTCGTCCGTATACATCGATCCACGATTGTCCAGGTAGATCGGATTAAGGAGATGCAACCCGCTTTTCATGGGGACTACATCGTGATACTACAGGACGGCGCGCGGTTGAATTTGAGCCGGAGTTACCGGGAGAAGCTCCAAACACTTCTCGGCCAGACTTTCTAAGGAGTGAAGGCAGTGAAGATTCTTGTTGTAACGATTATCCTAGCAATGGTGTGTATCTTGATGGCGGCGGTCCCGTCGTTTTCTGGTGAGGCGCCGCCTGTTTCGGGGCAAGTCACTTTTCTCTACTTCGAGGACCTCGAGCTTGCAAGCAAGTTCTATGGCGAGACGCTTGGTTTGAAAGCCACGCTCGACCTCGATTGGGTCAAGATGTATGAAACGTCACCCGGCTCTATCGTAGGGCTGGTCAGCGCTACCGGAGGGGCGCACCGCCCGTCAAAGGACAAGCCGGTAATGGTGAGTCTCGTCGTCGAAGACGCCGACGCTTGGTACAGCTACTTGAAAAAGCAGGGTGTCGATGTGCCCAATCCACCCAAGGACAGTACGAAGGTCAACGTGCGCGCCTTTGGATTCAAAGACCCCGAGGGATACACACTCGAGGTCTTCCAGTGGCTCAAGAAATAGAGTGCTCCGCTAGTACCTCGGCTTGAGCACGTCGTCTTCGGTTCGCTCCCAAGGGGTCCAAGCCAGGGCGAGTCGGCTAACGGTAATATCCGATTTCCGGGGCCGAATCGGAATCTCTTCCAACTCTAGCGTCGCGGGGTCGGGGAGCTCACGAAGAGCCTCCACCTCTTCCTCGAAGGTTTCCTCGAGTTCTTGCAGTTCCACGTGGTGTTGCTCGACTTGTCTCTCGGCTCGTGAAACATCTCCTTTTTCCCGCGCCGCCCGCCCCGCCGAGCGAGCGGCCGTTGTGGCGCGGCCGCTCACTCTGCGCCCAAGGAGAGCTCCTAGAAGCGTCGCACCGAAAGAAATCGCGGTCTGGTACTTCCGTTCGTTGTATTGCCCTTTCTCTCTCTCCACGCGTTCTTCCGCTTTTTGGATCCTCTTCTGAAGCCGGGCGAGCTTGGGGGCGTAGCGCTTCCGCAGCTTCTCGATCTCCTTGTCTCTCTTCTCCCGGAGCGCCTGCGTGAGTCGGGTGCGAAAGGCGGCCTGGTCCTCGCCGATCCGCGAGGTCGTTCGAAGCTCGGCGCTCTTCCAAAGCGTAAGGAGACGGTTTTGGTAAAGGTAATTGCGAAGGGAAGTGCCCCATCTCTTGTAGTTCTTCGCTTGCGTGGCGGCTGGAGGCAGCTTCGTGAAGCCCACGCCCTCGGCGTCGGTCTTCTGAAGGGCGGGTTGCTCGCCCTTTTTCAACGCGGCATGGTCCCAATTCAAATCGGACTTGCTGCTCGAAAGCGGAAGGAGCAACGAGACCGTCTCCCAGTGGTCGACTTTGCTTCGGACACTGACGTAGTGGAGACGCGTCGTGGCACGCAACGCAGGCCGATACACGAGTCGGCTCGTCTCGGCGGAGCCATCGCGGACTGGCAGGAACCCTTGAGGGATCTCGCGCGGGACAATGGGTCTCTCGGACCGAACCCTCCCGGGCCTTTCTTTTCTCGGTTCGGGTTCGGCCGGCGACGCTTTCTTGCGCCGCGCCATCAAGGTCTCGATCTGGGACTTGGTCAGGGGCCCTCTCAGATAGGAGAGTGCCCAGCGTGTCTGAAACAACGTGGGCTTGTCCTCATGCACGTTGTGCATGAGGAACACCCTCTTTCCTAGCCCCGCCAAAAGCTGTTCCGTCTTCCGCCGGTCGAATCGTTTGCCACCCGACGCTCCTCCGAGCCCATCGATGACGCGCTCTTTGTCACGCTCCGTCTGAAGCCTTCCAAGAAACCAGGTTCCAGTGTTCGATAGCCCTTTGTAGTCCAGATCGACAGGGTTTTGGGTTGCGAGCAGCACACCGACGCCGTAAGCCCGCGCTTGCTTGAGAAGGGTGAGCATGGGGATTTTCGAGGGTGGGACGGCGATTGGAGGGAAGTAGCCATATATCTCGTCCATATAGAGGATGGCGCGAAGGCTACCGGTGCCCGGGAGCATCCTCATCCATGCGATCACTTCGTTGAGCAACATACTCACGAAAAACATGCGCTCCGCGTCGGACAAGTGGGCGATCGAAAAGATCGAATGCCGTGGGCGCCCCTCCGGGGTAAAGAGTAAGCGCTGGACGTCGAGAGGCTCGCCCTTCCTCCAGACCTCGAAGGCCGGTGAAGCGAGAAGGTTATTGAGCTGCATCGCGAGATCGCGCCGATCTTTCGAAGGGAAGAAGGATTCCAGATCCATCACCCCCAACTTTTCGAACGGCGGCTCTTGGATGCCGCGAATGAGGCTCGCGATATCCATGTCACGGCCTTCGCTCCACGCTTCTTCGAGGAGCTTCGATAGGAGAATGTGCTCGCGGCTTCGGATCGGATCGGCTTTGGCGCCCGTCAGTCCGAGCAAGCCGAGCAGGCCCGAGACGGCGGTGAGAATGCGTTCGCGAAGCGCATCGGAGTCCTTCGCTTGGTCGGCGGGAGGGGCGGCGAACGAACGGAGCATCGAAAGGGGCAGGCCCGCCTCGCTGCCTGGAGTGTAGATGGCGAGGTCGACCGAGCCACGGAATTTCTTGATGCGCTTTCGATTCTGTCCCCAGTCGGCTAAGCCGCTCTGCCATTTCTCTGCCGTCTGTGCGGCGTAGGTAGCGGGGTCGACTCCCTTGCGGCTTGCCTCGCTCTCGTCGATCCAGGGCCTGAAGTCGGAAGGCTGAAGCTTCGGGAAGCTGAGTAAGAGGTTTCCCATGTCGCCCTTGGGGTCAATGATTAGTGCGGGGATGCCGTCGATCGCGGCTTCCTCGAGGAGCACGACTGAAAGACCGGTCTTGCCGCTCCCGGTCATACCTACGATAAGGCCGTGGGTTGTTAGATCCTTGGCGTCGTAGAGGACGGGTTCGTCGCTCGAAGCCCTTTCCTCCACATCGTAACGGCGCCCCAGGTAGAACGCCCCCAATCTTTCGAAATCGCTCACGGCGTTTACCATACCGCAATCGGCGGCTCGATTTGTACCCTTGACTGATGTACTCTCCCCGTCGAGGGGGAGAGTCCAGAGAAAAGCCGGGAGTTCTCGTGACTTGGATACCTAAAGGTGTTTGCTTGGAAAGCGGCGATGATGAATTGTCTCCAGGCGTGATTCTGGAACGTCGCCGACTCTTTTGGTTGCCGATTGCTGCGGCCGCGATAGTGTTTAACCGAGGAATAGCGCGAGGAGAGTCGACGGCCGGCGAGGAAGAAACGGGTCTCACTTGGGAGGAGTTTCTTAAGGAGTGTGTGCCGGCGGCCAAGGAGCTTTACGAAACCGAAGACGTGAACGAAGATGCCTACCTTTACCGCATCGCGTCCTTCGCGGCGCGAATAGCAGAGGTTCCGAGTCATGAACTTGGCGCCTTCGGGAACCTCGAGCCCAAAGTAGAGTTTGGGGTGAGTCACCGCGGGTCTCCTTTCTTCGTCGTCCAATGGCGAATGGAGCCAGGCGCTATTCTCCCTGCCCATTGTCATCCCAACGCCGCCGTTTGCACTCTTGCAGTCGAGGGCGAAGCGCGGATTCGCAACTTCGAGATCGAAGGCGACGCTCCAGCGTACAATTCGGGCTCTCCCACAACCTTCCTCATAAGAGAGACGCATAACGAGATTCTCACTCCGGGGCGAATGAACACGCTTTCAACGACCCGTGACAACTTCCACTACTTCGAGGCTTCTTCGCAAGGGGCTCGGGGCATCGACATCACCACCGGCTTCGGTGGTGACGGAACGTTCTCCTTCATCGACTTCGAGCCCGACAAACCCAAGGATGCCGGAAAAGGCCTCTTCCAGGCAGTGTGGATTGGGAGCAAACTCTAGTCATGCGTATCGCCGCCATCCAAATGTGCTCTACCGAGAATCGGGACGCGAATATTGAGAAGGCGCGTGGCTTCATGGAGGAAGCCGTTCTGGCCGGGGCTCAGGTGGTCGCCCTTCCGGAGAATTTCTCGTTCCTCGGCGGGGAGGCCGAACAGGTTCGCGTCGCCGAGACCGATGCGGGTCCGAGCGTTCAGTTCCTCAGAGTGTTCGCGGCCGAGCATCGTGTCCATGTGGTCGGGGGTAGCGTGCCGCTCAGGACGGAGAGCCGGTCGAAAGTTACCAATACCTGTCTGGTCTATAACCCGGAGGGGGATCTGGTGGCTCGGTACGACAAGATGCACCTGTTCGACGTGGCCGTTGACAAGCAGCACAACTTCAAGGAGTCCAGCTACGTCGAGCCTGGAAAATCCATCGTGACCGTCGAAGTGTTCAACCACGTCGTGGGGCTATCAATCTGTTACGACCTCCGATTTCCAGAGCTCTATCGGGCACTCGCACTGCGCGGCGCGGAGATTCTTTTCGTTCCCGCAGCGTTCACCGTTCCGACCGGCAAAGACCACTGGGAAACGCTACTTCGCGCGCGAGCCATCGAGAATCAGTGTTACGTCGTCGCCCCCGCTCAGTTTGGTCAACACAATGAACGCCGCGCCAGCTTCGGGAGGACGATGATCGTCGACCCTTGGGGACAGATTGTGGGCCAATGTCAAGACAAAGAGGCGGCCCTCATCTGTGATATCGATTTCGATCTCCTGAAGGACGTTCGATACCGGCTTCCGTCGTTGGAACACGCGCGGCGCAGCAAGATCGGAGCCTCGTAAGAAAAAGGGTGACGGTTCGCATCCATGGCACTGACACTCACGGATCGCCAAGCCAAGACGGTTGCCACCGCCATCACGATTCTCTCGGTGGTCATCATCCTCGTCGCGG
Organism: Candidatus Marinacidobacterales bacterium; assembly: GCA_965219415.1. Lineage (GTDB taxonomy): Bacteria > Acidobacteriota > Vicinamibacteria > Marinacidobacterales > DATDRI01 > CBDCNP01. The sequence goes on along the minus strand of CBDCNP010000002.1, from coordinate 801,256 downwards.
TTGGCGCTTTCTTCTGGTTGGTATCCTGGTTTCTCCACACCTTCTCGGTCGTTTTCCTTCCCCTAGCGGTGGGAGGCGTTGCGGCGCTGGTGTGTCGCCCCTACTACGATTGGCTACGGGAGCGTTTACGTCTTCCCGGGGTCCTCGCCCTGGTGGCCATCCTCTTGTCGGTGCTCGTTCCAGTGGGGGCGTTTTTGTGGTTCTTCGGAGCCATCGCCGTGGAGCAGCTGGTGGGGCTGGTGGAGCAACTACCGGAATGGTGGACGCAAATTCAAGTGTTCGTAAAAGAGCGATGGCCTCGGGTGGTCGGATTTCTAGAGAACAATCCCTGGGGACAGCGGATTCGCCAGACGCTGGAGGGGCAAGGGGAGAACCTTGTCGAGGGTCTTCAAATCTTCGGCCAGGGAGCCATCACCGCCGGCCGGGGCATAGTCCGTGGGTTGGGAGCTCTATTCGGTTGGGCCATATTGCCGGTCTACTTCGCTTTTTTCCTGATGACGCCGACCCGTTTCGACGCGGCGCAGCTCCTACCGCTCTTGAAAGAAGAGACCCGAAAAGACGTTGTTTACCTCATCAAGGAGTTCGTTGACATCGTGGTCGCCTTCTTTCGAGGGCAGCTCCTTATCGCCTTCCTTCAGGGCTTGCTTTTCGCACTCGGGTTCAGCATCGTCGGGCTCAAGTATGGCTTCATCCTGGGATTGATGTTGGGCTTGCTGAACGTCATCCCGTATCTGGGCAGCATCATCGGACTGAGCATTACTATTCCCCTCGCGTTCTTCCAGACCGGGGGAGGTCTACAAATGCTGATCGGCGTCGCTGTCGTTTATGTTGTCGTACAGCTAATCGAGGGGTATGTCCTTACGCCACGAATCATGGGCGACCGCACCGGGCTTCCCGCCATCGCCATCATTATCGCTATCTTCTTTTGGGGTACGGCGCTCGGTGGCATCTTGGGAATGATCCTTGCCATTCCTCTCACCGCATTCCTCGCTTCGTTGTGGCGGCTGGCCAAAGACAAGTACATCACCGAGCTCGTTTGAGCGCTTCGCTTCGGTTAGATGAAAGAGAAGGGGGGAGGACCGACGACGACTGGTGCCTTTTAGCCTTCGCCGGACCTCCGCCGGCGCCAGTGGACTTACTGGTGCCTTCCCAACTTGAAGACGACTCCCGCACCCAACCGAAACTGGTTGAGCGTCGTGTCAGCGAGAATCGCGCGATAATCGCCTTGCAATCGAATGGCTACGTTGTCCGAAACACTAACGTCGATGCCACCACCCGGTTGAAGAGCGAACTGGGTCGCCGACCGGCTGAAGTCGCGGTCGAGCAAATCGAGAGCCCGGTTCGGGAGATTAAGGTTGGGTGAGTTGCGTAAGTTTAAGTTAGGTAGGTTGAAGTTCGGTAAGTTTACATCGAGGTTAGCAGCACCTCGGGCGGCTCCACCCAGCATCTGAAAGAAGAACGTCACGTTCTTTCCTCTTTTCGTGAACTTGGGACCAACCATATACGTCGACACATCGATGTCGATTCCTTGGCCGAAGATGCGATCGCTCCGGTAGTTGGCCCCGACTTCGCCGGCCACGGCGAGCCAACTGTTGAAGTTGTAGGCGACGGGAACGGTCCAGCCGACGGGCAGCGTCTGGTCGATCGTCTGTTCACTTAGAATCGAATAGTTGACACCGATCTCGAACCTGGGCGTCTCTTGCGCCGATGCGGGTGAAACAGCAGCCATCACCATCAGTACCGGCAGAAGAACTGCGATCCTTTTTGTCATTCGTTGATGCTCCTTTCTGAAATTGCTTTCATCCAGTAGGAGGTCTATTGCAAGCGACGTTCCATCGTTTGCATTTCGTCGAATAGCTTTGCTTCGTTGTAGATAGGCGCCGTGTCCGGTTTGGTGTTGCGGAGAAAGGCTATCCAAAAGGATAGGAGCTATCCGATCGATGACTGGGCGTTCAAGCGAGGCGAAGAGAGGGAATTGCCGTTCGTCATTCTCCGTACTTCTCGAGGATCTCTTGGTAGCGTGGCGAATCGCGCAGCGGATCCCATCGCGGATCGAGCTCCAACATGGCGACCGAGAAGTCGACGGGAATGCTCAGTAGATAGTCGATCTGGTCCAAGGCCGCCTCGTACTCTCCAGTCATCGCGTAAACGACAGCGAGGTTCAGGATATAGTAAGGACCGTTCACCGCGTCCCTGGAAACCGGATAGAGCGTGACCGCGCGCTTTCCCTCGTTTATGGCATCTTCGTTGCGACCGAGGCCGGCATAGGCGACGCCAAGCGAGGCGTGGAGACGAGGGTCGGTGGGAGTCTCCTCGAGCTCTTCCTCCAGAATGACGCGTGCTCGTTCGAAGTCTTGGCGCGCTCGCCCGTCGGATAGGAGCTCGTAAGCGCGGGCCGACATAAGCGCCTTAGGCAGGAAAACCAGCTGGTTTTGGAAGATCTCCTGTCGCATCGACGAGAGCGCGTCGAGTGCCGCGGAATAGTCTCCTGCCCGGCTCTCGATCTCGAAACGGTACCAGGCGATCCACACGTCATCCTTGGACGGCATCTCGTCGAGTATGGCTCGGGCGTTCTCGATTCCGGCCTTACCTTTCCAGATAAGCAAGCCCCAGGCCTTGTCCAGATAAGCCCCGATCTGGTCGGGAGCCAAGGAGATAGAGCGATCCAAGGCGATCTGTGAGTCCTCATGTTTGTCGACCATCGCATATGTTTCTGCCAACGCCATCCAAAGGTCGGCCTCTCGAGGGCTCTGCTTCAGCGCCTTCTTTTGATATTCGATCGCCTCGTCGAACCTTCCTTGGCGCCGGCGGATATAGCCGATGGCCGCCGCGATGTCGCTATTGAGGGGCAGCGCCGCAGAGGCGATGGCGAGCTCCTCGAGTGCCCTCTCGTAATCTAGATAGCCGTGATAGTAGTAATAGCCCATAGCCAAATGCGCCTGAGGGAGATCCGGTTGAAGCTCGAGTGCCCGGTCTACCGCTTCCTTGGCTTTCGCTAAACGCTGGTCTGTGCGGTCGTGCGCTTCTAGGTAGAACAAAGTGTGCGCCATGGATAAATTCGCAAAGGCCAGGGCGAACTCGGGATCGAGCTCCAACGCTCGTTCGAACATCTCGATGCCCAGGCTTGCGTTCTCTTGTGTCGACCAGTCGGGCCCGAAAATATACGCCACGCCCCGTAGGTACGCTTGGTAAGCTTCTAGATTCTCGGTCGGTCGAGCTTCCAGTGCCTCGCGCTCCGGTTCGAGCAACGTGACGTCGAGCTGATCGATAACCTGTTCGGCGATCTCTGATTGCACTTGGAAGATGTCGTCCAAGACCCTATCGTAGCGTTCCGACCAGACGTGCGTGTCATCGGCGACGCGTATGAGCTGCGGAGTCACGCGAACCCGACCCACGCCTTCTTGCTCGTGCTGCCAACGCACGGTTCCTTCGAGGATGTACTCGACGCCGAGCTCCTCTCCAATCTGCTTAGCGCTTTTGTCGAGCCTTCATACTGGAGAGCGCTTTTTCTCGATATGACGCCGAGCCCGCTCACAACGCCCAGACGACTGGTGATCTCTTCGGTCATGCCGGCTGCGAAATAGGCGTCGTCGGCCGAGCCGAGGTTTTCGAATGGCAAGACGACGATCCGTTTCGGCCCCGCCGGGGAGTCGGTTCTTGGGGAAAGCAAAAAGAATCCGACTACTGCGAGCAAAACCAGTGCTCCCACACCAACGATCCTCAAGGGGAATCGCCGCTGGGTCTCTTGCATTGGAAGCGCAACGCCAGATGCGGATCCTGAGACCGCCTCGAGGGCGATCCGAGATCCCGCGCCGATTGAAACCGCTCTTCCACTCTTTTCTCGAGACAGCGTCTAATGATTTGCTCCAAGGCGGGTGAGAGATCGCCCTTCAGTTGGGAAAGCTCCGACGGGTCTTGCTTGAGGATGGCGTTCATCGTCTCGACCGCAGAATCCCCGTGAAAAGTCTTTTGGCCGGAGACCATTTCGTAAAGGATGGTGCCGAAGGAGAAAATGTCCGACCGATGGTCGGCGTCCTGGCCCCTCACCTGCTCAGGGGACATATAGCCCACTGTCCCCATGACGGCGCCCGGTTTCGTTTGACGGGCACGTGTCTCGGACTCCGGTGCCGAGTCGGTGTCCTGGCCGGGCTTCTCATGCTTCGCGAGTCCGAAGTCGAGAATCTTGATGTGGCCGTCTCTGGTGACGAAGATGTTCTCCGGCTTGAGATCCCGATGGACAATTCCCTTGTCGTGCGCGGCGGCGAGGCCCTGGGCGATCTGGACGCCGTAGTCGAGGACCTTTCGCTGGAGGAGCGGAGCATTACCCATGCGGTCGCGAAGGGTTTCTCCCTCCAGGAGCTCGACGGCAACGAAATGAAGACCCTGTTCTTGGCCAAAATCGTAGATCGCCAGGATATTAGGGTGCGCGAGTGCGGCGATGGCTTTGGCCTCGCGCTCGAAGCGTGCGAGAGCGGTTTCATTCTTGGCTAGATCCAGCGGAAGGACTTTGATGGCAACGTCCCGATCGAGTTTTGAGTCTCGCGCCCGGTAGACTTCACCCATCCCACCCGCGCCGATGGGCGCAACGATCTCATAGCTTCCGAGACGGGAACCGCTCGCTAGTGCCATGTCTTATCGCGTCGCCTTCGGGGGGATGACTCCCGGTACGCCCTTGCCTCGCATGGAGTCGTTGAATTGATTGACCTCGCTCTCGAGAAGTTGCCTGAGCGCATCCATATGAGGAGTAAGCTCGTCATTTAGGTCTTCGAAGCGCCGATAGGAGCCCTCGGTCGGCCGTCCGTAGGCACTGTTCACGTGGCCGTAGAGATACACGAACTGGTTGTCGATCTTGGGCGGGAAGTTGAGTGGATCCTGTGATACTTCATTCTTCGTTTGGATGAGCTCATCTTCGATCGCAGTCAGTTTTTCTCCGATGGACTTCGACGTGTCGCTGAAATTCCCTTCGTAGCCGGCTTCTTCCGCCCGCTCGGCTACCTCTTCGAGCTGGGTCCGCACGGAGCGAATCGTGCTTCTTGTTGGTGTGAGTTCGAATCACGTTCCCATCGCAATCCAGGATCTGGAGCTTCAAAGCCTCCTCTGCAGATTTTTCTGCCAGGGAGTAATAGATGATGGCGCCGGCAGGGGCTGCCTCGGGTGCTCGGGAGCCGCGGAAGCGTCCGGTTCTGACGCGGTGTGCGTCGCGGGGTTTGAACAGGTGCGTCCGTGCGGTAGCTACATGGTCGGTGATTTGATGTAGCGGTGTCAGATCGTCGAGTATCCAAAACGAGCGACCATGCGTGGCGACCACGAGATCCTTCTCGTGAACTTGCATGTCGGCGACCTGGGCCACCGGCAAGTTGAGTTGAAGCGATTGCCAACCGGTAGCTCCTGTTTGGTGGGGTCGTTTCTCGTGAGATCGGGGCTAATCGTCTCCCAGCTCATGCCACGGTCCCGAGTGCGGTGCACGTAGTTCGAGGTGTGGTAAACCACTTGCGGATCGTGGGGCGAGAATACGATGGGTGCGTTCCATTGGAATCGGTATTTGAGGTCTCTGGCGGGGACGCCGTCTGCAAGTTGTGGATAAATGATGACGTTGCGTTGATGGCCGGTTCGGTGATCGTACCGGTCGATTCTCCCGATGTAATTGCCGGCGTACGAAAGTTCCGGGTTTTCGGCGCTGACCGCGATGTGTCCCGACTCGCCACCGGCGACGTCGTACCAATACTGCGTCGGCGTTATCCCTCCCGCGTTCCGAGACGGCACGCTAATGGTGGAGTTGTCTTGCTGTGCCCCATAGACGCGGTAAGGGAAGCGGTTGTCCACGGTTACACGACAAAACTCCGCGGTGGGTTGATTGAACTGAAACGTAGGCCGTGTTCTCGTCGCGTGGGTGGGCATAGATGTGAGAGTAGTACCAGCCCCGTGTCTGGAGCTTTCGATCCGTACTGATTTGTTTCCACGTTTCCCCAGAATCGTCGGACCGATAGACGCCGCCTTTGTCATCTCTCGCGGTAACCAGGGCCCACACGCGGTTCGGATTCTCCGGTGAGACCGATACCCCGATGCGGCCGATGAGGCCTTCCGGAAGTCCCCCGGTCAATTTTTCCCACTCGTCTCCGCCGTCGGTCGTCTTGTAAAGGCCACCTTCTTCGGCTTCGTCGATCAACGTCCAAGGCTTCCGCTCGGCTCGCCACATTGCCGCGTAGACCTGCCGCGGGTTCGCCGGATTCATCGAGAGATCGACTGCGCCGGTTTTCTCGGAGACAAAGAGCACCTTCTCCCAGCTCTTGCCCCCGTCCTTCGAGCGGAAGACGCCACGCTCCCGGTTCGGTCCAAAGATATGTCCGAGCGCAGCCACGTAAACCAAGTCTGGATTGCTCGGGTGGATGCGAACCCGCCCGATTTGTCCTGCTTCGCGAAGACCCACGCGAGTCCAAGTCTTCCCGGCGTCGGTGGATTTGTAGACTCCATCTCCGACGGAGATGTTGCCTCGTGGACAGGCGGAGCCCGTCCCTATATAGATGACGTTGGGATCGGAAAGCGATACATCGATCGCGCCGATCGAAGCGACCTCCAAGAAGCCGTCGGAGATGTTTTCCCATGTCTGGCCGGCATCGTGTGTTTTCCACACACCGCCGCCCGTGGTTCCCATGTAAAAAGTGAACGGACGTTTGGGGACTCCGGCGACCGCAGTGACCCGTCTTCCGCGATAGGGTCCGATGGGGCGGTACTCCAAGGCTTCGAAGAGGCTTGGGTCGTAGACCACGTTAGTGGTGTCGCCCTCGTACTCGGTCGCGGATACGGATCCAACGAGGGAGAGCACAGCTAGCAAGGGCAGGGCGGATGGTCGGATCATTGGGGGCGATTATATATCCTCGGACGTCGAGACGGGCCTCTTAGTGGGTGTGGGCGGCTGGTCTAAGTGGCTTCTAGACATGCACTTCTTGGACCGAATCGACAGGAAGAAAACTGTGGGAGAGCTAATAGTCGGCTGCGGTGACCGCGAGATAGGCTGGTAGGGGAGGAGGGCCCTATCCTGTCTAACCGACAGCAAGCCTGCATTGTTCTCGCATACCTTTTCTGGTCTGTCTCGGCGTCGGCTCAGGAGGCGACCGAGTGCGTCGTTCCCAAGGAGCAGGTCATCGGTACTTCTGTCGGACCGGACGGCATCCCGTCGCTGACATCACCCGAGGTGGTCGAGGCCGCCGCAGGGGACGAGTTCATGTTCGCGGACGACCTCGTTTTGGGCATCGTGTTGAACGGTGAAGCCAGGGCCTATCCCCATAACGTTCTCTGGTGGCACGAGGTGGTCAATGATTTCGTGGGGGGCTCGCCGGTTCTGGTGACTTTCTGTCCGCTAACTGGGAGCGGCTTGGTCTTCAGTCCGGTCATCAACAATCTGGGCCTTCAGAACTTTGGTACCTCAGGGCTTCTGTTCGAGAACAACAACGTCCTGTTCGACCGCACCAGCAAGAGTCTCTGGAACCAGATGCTGGGGAAGAGCATTTGCGGGAGCTTTCGGGGGACCGAGTTTAGGGTGCTGCCCGTCGTGCAGTCCACGTGGGAGGCTTGGAAAAGCCTTCACCCGGACACCACCGTGGTCACTTTCAACACCGGCCACGATCGGAACTATCGAAGAAACCCTTACGGTGCCTACAATAACAACAACGCGATTTGGTTTCCTCAGAGCTTCATCGATCCGCGCCGGCCTTTGAAGGAGAACGTGCTCGGCATCGTCGAGGGCGAGGTTGCGCGAGCTTACCCCTACCCGTCGCTGGGCCAAAGAACAGCCGTCAACGACACCGTCAACGGCCGACCGGTTCTCGTCGTCTTCGACGAGAACGCGCAGATGGTGCTACCGTTCGACCGCCGTGTCGAGGGATTGGGACGGGAGCAGACTCTCACTTTCGACATCATCGACAACATTGGGTTCCCGTTCCAGCTTCAGGATCGCGAGACCGGCACCGTCTGGAATCTGACTGGCGAATCGGTAGAGGGAGCTCTCCCTAGCGCCCGTTTGAAGCCTATCGCTACTTACTCGGCTTTTTGGTTCGCTTGGGCCAGCTTCAATCGCGACACCGAGATCTATAGCGACACGCAGTAGACGACGTCGCTACCTACCCGAGCAGCTCCCGGTGTGCCTTCACGCCCGCAAGCGCGCGGTCGATGTGTGCCCGAGTGTTGTAGATGTGAGGGCAAAGGCGTAGCCCTCCTGTTTGCGCAGCGGCGATACCTTGCTCTTGGTAGAGTGCGTCGAAGGCTTTCTTTCGGTTGTCTTGTGCCATTTCGATGATGCACACACCGCCGCTGAGCTCAGGATCCATCGGTGTGACGAGTCTGGCGCCCATTTCCTGCAGGCCGGCCTTCAATTTACTGGCTAGCTCGTACACGCGGGCTTCGATTCTATCGGGACCGATTCTCTGATGGAAATCGACGGCCGTGCCGACCGCCGCCAGGCAGGGGTCGTCACGCTGTCCCAGTGACTCGAATTTTCGAGCGCCCTTGTCGTCGGGCTCGGCGTCGTCGCCCCAACCGGACCCGACGACATTGGGCCAGATCTCCGCGATACGGTCCTCCCTCACGTAGAGCATGCCGGCTTCCAGGGGGCCGACCAACCATTTATGCGCGCTAGCGGCATAGGAGTCGCAACCGAGCTCGCTAAGATTGACGTTCAGGGCCCCCCAGGCCTGTGCCGCGTCGACGTGGACGTGGATGCTCCTTCGGTGCGCGATCTCACAGAGCTCCTTGACTGGAACGCGGACGCCGGTGACGTTGGAGATGTGAGTGATCGTGAGCACCCGTGTTCGAGGTCCCAGGGCTTTTTCGAAAATCGACACAAGCTCATCCACACTCGAGGGGTGGCGCGGTATGGCTACTCGCTTCGTGGTCAGGCCGAAGCGCGCCGCTCTCACTTCCCAGGCGACGTTGTTGGTGGGATGGTTCTGATCCCAGAGTACCACCTCGTCGCCTTCCTTCAGTGGGAGCCCGTTGTTGATGGTGTTGTTGGCCTCGCTGGTATTGCGCACCAACGCGATTTCGTCGGCGCTCACGCCGAGGTGCTGGGCGACTTTGCTTCGCGATTCTTCTCGAAGCGGGGCGAACTTCGCCCGGTTGTTGAACGAGCAATCGATGTTGATGTCGTACGTGAGCTCGACGACGCGATTGGTAACGACGCGCGGCGCCGGACACAAATTGGCCGCGTTCATCGGGACCTTCTCTTCGTGGAAGGGAAACTGCTGACGCACCATATCCCAAAAGGCTTCGCCCTCATCGGGAGCGGGCCATAGGGAAGCCGGTTTGCCGAGGGCAGTCGCCGCGGGAAGTAACACCGCACCGCTGGTGAGGCGCTTGAGGAAGGAACGACGAGACGTCTCTGGGACCATTTCGGACCTCCTTCGAATTGGGGCAATCTTACATCAGTACGTCGGATTCGTTGCCTAGTTGTAGCATCGTCTATCGACGCTCGGCGACTAGTTGTAAAATATTGATTCAACTATAGTTGTACTGTCCGATCCGCTCCGGCCGAGCTCCACCGCCCGCTGCTTGGCATGGGAAGGGTTTTGCAGGTACAATGAACTTGTCCCAAAAAACTTAGCCCTGGAGGGTCACAAAAATGAAGGTCGGTGACTGCATGATCAAAGACCCCCACGCCGTCCGCGAAGACGCCAGCATGAAGGAAGTGGTTATGTTGATGCGGCAGCATCACATCCGCCATCTACCCGTCACCGAGGGTACCATCTTAGTGGGCATCGTGACCGATCGGGACATTCGAAGGCATCACCCTCGCTTCTGTCTGGCGTGGAGATGAGCGAGTATGAAGAGGTCCTGAGCAACACTCCCATCTCCCGCATCATGACGCGGGAGCCGTTCACCGTGACGGCGGAGACGGACCTGAAAGATGCCGTTCAGGTTCTCGTCGACAAGACGGTCGGCGGGTTACCGGTGGTGGATGGCCAAGAGTTGGTCGGCATCTTCACCGAGACAGATGCTCTCAAGGTGCTGATGAACGTTCTGTCAGAAGTTGCCCAGTAGCTCGAAGTCGCTCGAAACCTTCCTCGGTCAGCTGTCCCGGCGAACGCGTTTAGCGTTGCCGGAACTTACCCCTTGGTCGAGATGTACTTAATCAGATCTCGCACGCGGCAAGAGAAACCCCACTCGTTGTCATACCAAGAAAGAACCTTCACCGTGTTGCCACCCACGACCTTGGTAAAAGGTGCGTCCACGATCGAAGAATGCGGGTTTCCCTTGAAGTCGATCGACACCAGGGGCTCATGGGAAACCTGCAAGATACCCTTGAGCTTGCCGCCGGCGGCCTGTTCGAGAGCGTGATTGACCTCGTCGGCAGTGACTGTTTTCTCTACAACCACCGTCAGGTCGGTGAGCGAGACGTTGGGCGTCGGCACTCGCACAGAGATGCCGTCCAGCCGCCCTTCGAGCTCGGGGAGCACACGGGTAACGGCGATGGCAGCCCCGGTGGTGGTGGGGATCATAGAAAGGGCTGCGGCGCGGGCTCGCCGCATGTCCTTGTGCGGTAGGTCCAGTAAACGCTGATCGTTAGTATACGAGTGGATGGTGTTCATGATCCCGCTTTTGAACCCGAACCGTTCGTGAATCACCTTGGCGAGGGGGGCGAGACAGTTGGTCGTACACGAGGCGTTAGAGATGATGTGATGCTTGTCGGGGGCGTATTTCTCGTGATTGACCCCCATGACCACCGTGAAGTCTTCGCCTTTCGCGGGAGCGGTGATGATGACTTTTTTCGCGCCGGCGCTCAGGTGTTTGGCGGCATCGTCCCTCTTTGTGAAGAGACCGGTCGACTCGATGACCACGTCGACTCCCAGCGACTTCCACGGTAACTCCCCGGGATCCCTCACCTTCAAGACTTTCAGCCGTCGCGAACCGGCTTGGATCTCATCGCCTTCCGCCTTGACGTCGGTTTCGAGGTTCCCGAGCACCGAGTCGTATTTCAACAAGTGGGCCAACGTGTCGGCGTCGGTGATGTCGTTGACCGCGAGGTACTCGATGTCCTTGTCGTCCAGTGTGGCGCGGAGGATATTTCTGCCGATGCGTCCAAACCCGTTGATCCCAACCTTGATTGCCATCGATCACTCCTTCAGATATGCCAGTCGAGGGGCAGAGTATAAGATTGGAGCTCGGGGGCTGTCAAAGTGCGTGGAAAAGGCTTCATTGACAGGGCCTTGCGAGCGCCGCTATAGTCGGCCGTTTCATGTACCTTCTCTATAGTTTGGTCTTGACCGCGGGAGCGATACTCAGCCTGCCGTATTTTCTTTATCGCGGCGTCGTCACGGGCAAGTACTGGCCTTCACTCAAGGAACGTCTCGGTTTTCTTCCCCCTTCTTTGAATTCTGAGCGCCGATCTTCGATTTGGGTGCACGCGGTCTCGGTTGGAGAAGTAGTCGCCACGGGAGCGCTTCTCCCGCTGATCCGCGAATCGTTTCCCGACACGCCGGTCTTCGTATCGGTGACCACGCTCACCGGCAAACAAGTCGCCGATCGACAACTGCAGGACGCGGATGGCGTATTCTTTTGTCCCTTCGACTGGCGTTTCGCCGTCCGTCGAGTGGTTGCTCGGATCCGTCCTCGCGCATTGATGGTCATCGAGACCGAGATTTGGCCGCACATGCTGAAGGTTTGTCACGAAGCAGGGGCGGCGACGATGTTGGTCAACGGCCGCATCTCCGATCGTTCCTACGGCCGCTACCGACTGATCCGACCTTTTCTGCGCCGCTATCTGAAGCCCGTCGACGCCTTCTGCATGCAGACCCCACGTTACGCGGAGCGCATCGTCGACCTGGGAGCCGACCCGTCGAAGGTACTCGTCACGGGAAGCCTGAAGTTCGATGCGGTCGTACCCGCGGAGGGACCTCCGTCTGAAGCCGCACAGTTGATACCTCCGGGCCGGGTCGTGCTGGTTGCCGGGAGCACGCTCGCGCCTGAAGAAGAGATCCTGCTCGACACGTTTGAATCATTGCGCGGAGAGTATCCTCACCTTTTTCTGATCATTGCGCCTCGGCATCCGGAGCGGTTCGATGAGGTCGCGAAGCTTGCAGAATCGCGAAGTTTCCATGTCGTCCGGCGTACTTCACTCGCTCGAGCCGATACGGACGCGAACGTCATGGTGCTCGATACGCTGGGTGAGCTGGCGTCTATCTATCGCGCTACCGATGTCGTCTTCATTGGCGGAAGCCTCGCCAAGTGGGGAGGCCACAACCTCATCGAACCTGCCGCGGAGGGAAAACCGGTCGTCTTCGGTCCGCACATGAGTAATTTCCAAGAGATCGCGTCCTCCTTCCTCGAGGCGGACGCAGCGGTGCAAGTGAGCGGGCAGAATGAGCTTCGAGAAGAGTTGTCGCGGTTGTTGAAAGACGAGACATGGCGCTGTGGCGTGGGCGCTCGGGCGCGCGAGCACGTGGAGGCAAACCGAGGCGCGGGCCGCAAGACAATGGAGAGTGCTCGCCGGGCGGTCGGTACTGCGGCATGAGCGGTTCCGTTTTGGAGACGATCGCATTGCCTGCCACGGTGCCCATGTCATGGGCCTATGGTGCGGTCGTAGAAGCGCGGAACTGGCTCTACGAGCGAGATGTTCTCGCGATGAAAGAGCTTCCCGCGGCGGTGATCAGCGTGGGGAATCTCACCGTCGGCGGGAGCGGCAAGACACCGTTGGTGGCGCACATCGCCCGCCACTTTCTCTCTCAGGGCCGCCCGGTGACGGTTCTCTCGAGGGGTTACCGGAGGGCCTCTTCAGGTGCCACCCACTTGGTGGTGTCGGACGGCCGGTCCATTCTCGCCGGGGTGGACGAGGCAGGCGATGAGCCCATGGAGCTGGCCCAGCAAGTTCCCGGACTCGCGGTCGCCGTCGGGGCCAACCGCTACGAGGTGGGGATGGAGCTCTATCGCAAACGAGGCCCGCAAATCTTCATTCTCGACGATGGATTCCAACATCGGCGACTTGTTCGTAATCTCGACATCGTATGTATCGATGCCGAAGAGCCGGTGGGGACACTCCGTATGCTCCCGGCGGGAAGGTTGCGCGAGCCGTTCGCCAATCTGGAGAGAGCCGGAGCTTTGGTGTGGACGCGTTGGCGAGAGGGGAGCCCTTCCAAATCCTTGGAGTCGCGGGTCCTGCGATCCCTTAGCTACGACCGGCCCATCTTTCGGTCGGTCAACAGCATCTCGGCGCTGCACCGCCTCGGGGATCCGGAGAAGATGCTCCCGCCCGACAGCCTTCGCGGTCAGGACGTGGGCATATTGGCCGCCATCGCCCGGCCCGAGCGGCTTCGGCAGGATGTCGAGACGTGCGGAGCTCGTGTGGTGTGGTCGTGCTCCAAGAGGGATCACCACGCGTGGCGGCCTGACGAGGTCAGGCAGCTTCTCCGAGCCGCGCAATCCAGCGGAGCCAAAGCGATGGTGACGACCGGGAAGGACGCCGTGAAAATGTCGGCAGTCCGAGATGGTGTCCTGCCGCTCTACCAGGCCAGCCTGGAGACGCGAATCCTCGAGTCGGAAGCCTTTGAAGTTCTGCTAGATACGATGCCGGGGCTCGAAAGCCCCCACTCCCTAAACGACGACACCGCGTAAAGGCGTGTCCTCCATAAAGTTAGGCTTTTACCTCTAGCTTTCTCGTTGTAAAATCAAGGCGCCCTCACGGGCCTGACGGGTTCGACGGCAAGCCCGTGGCACCTTCCAGAGAAGGTCCTGGGGATAAACCTATAGATGACAACAGTTCGGCACCACGCGGAGTACCTGGCCGCGCTTGCTTTCGGCTACGCGATGCGGCCGCTTCCTCGCCGGTCCCGCTTGGCGCTCGGAAGGACGCTCGGCAGCATCGTTTTCTCCCTCGACAAGAAGCACCAAGCGGTCACCATCAACAACTTGAACACCGCGTTCGATTCCACGAAGTCCGCGGAGGAGACGTACGCGATTGCGCGCGGGACCTTCCGTCACTTCGGCGCCATGCTCTTCGAGCTCCTAGCTCTAGGAAAACCGTCCCAGCGCAGGATCGAAAAAATCGTCGAGTTCGAAGGACTGGAGAACTACGAACGTGCTCGCTCCGCAGGCAGGGGAGTCCTTCTCGTAGCGGCTCACTTCGGGAATTGGGAGATTCACGCCATCGCGCACGCCTACCGCATGCGACCGATAGGGGTAGTAGCGCGGCTACAAGACAACCCTCATTACAACCGATGGCTCGAGGAGATCCGAACCGTTTCCTCGAATACCGTGCTCTACAAACAGCGGGCGTTGGCCCGGATGCTCCGAATGCTGAAAGACGGGGAGACCGTTGCGGTGCTCGTCGATCAAAATGTTTCCACCGAAGACGCTATCTTTGTCGACTTCTTCGGTCGGCCAGCGGCGACGACGCCCGTTGTTGCCTGGCTCGCGGCCAAGACCGGAGCCGCCTTGGTACCGGTTTTCACATTGCCTCTTGCGGACGGTCGGTACCGGTTGATCTACGAGACGCCGATCGATTCCAGCCCCTACGTTTCCTACCGAGGTCCCGAACGTCGCCGCGTCATCCAGGATCTCACGCAGCGGTGCGTGGGAGTTCTCGAAGGCTACGTGCGCCGAAACCCCGAGTACTGGCTTTGGATGCACCGACGTTGGAAGACCAGGCCGCCGGGAGAGCGAGAGGTAGCGGAGGCGGCGATTCGCGAGGGAGAAGCGAGTTGAATCGCTCCATCCTCGTGTACGCGCCGAGTTGGATCGGGGACGCCGTGATGTCGCTAGGCGCTCTGCGGAGCTTGAAACGCGCCTATCCCGAGTCACGTCTCACGGTGTTTGCGAAGCCTTGGGTCGAAGAGCTCTACGAGGGTTGTGAGGCGGTGGATGACACGCTGCAGTACCATCCTGGTGAGTCAAGTGGTGTCCGCGGTTTGCTCAGAACTGCTCGTATGCTTCGCGACGCCAAGTTCGATCTGGCTGTCCTGTTTCCGAATTCGTTTCGCGCCGCAGCCATCGTTTGGGTGGCCGGGATCCCCGAGCGTTGGGGATACGCGCACGATGGCCGGGGGCTTCTCCTGACCAACCCTATCGCTCCGGCACCGAGGCCGTTCGGGCGTCATCAGACATACTACTACCTGGATTTGTTGCGTCATCTGGGCGTCGAGACCGGCCAGCCCGATAACCACTTGAACCTGACCGAGCCGATGCGAGCCAAGGCCGTCGAGCTTTTGGGAAACCGCAACGGCCACGATGGGCGGGCATTGGTTGGGATTCACGCTGGTGCCACCAACAGTCGAGCGAAGCGATGGATCCCCGAGCGTTACGCCGAGGTTTGCGATCGTTTAGCGGCTTCCCACAACGCGCGCATCGTGGTGTTGGGCGGGCCCGGGGAGCAAAGTATCGCGGAAGAGATTCAATCTCACTTGAAATCACCATCCGTCAACCTAGCGGGAAAAACCTCGTTGGGCGAGCTCATGGGACTCGTGGGCTCACTTTCCATTTTAATCAGCAACGACTCGGGGCCGATGCACGTGGCGTCGGCTCTCGGCGTACCCACAGTCGCGGTCTTTGGTCCGACCGATGAACGCGAAACTGGCCCGCTGAGCCCGAGAGCAAGAGTCGTGCGGCAGCATGTGGAGTGTAGCCCCTGCCTGCTCAAAGAATGTCCCATCGACCACCGGTGCATGGACCGAGTCACGGTCGAAGACGTCTACGGCGCGTCCGCAGAGCTTCTCGAAGGAACCGGTTCTCGTGAGAGAGACCGAGTGGGTTCCCCCTGAGTACTAGTTCAATGAGTAGCAAGCCCGCAATTTTTCTGGATCGCGACGGAACGCTCAATAAACCAGTGGGGTTCGTCAATCACGTGAGCATGTTTCGTTTGTTTCCCTGGACGGTGGACGCGATTCGGTTGATCAATCGCGAGGGGTATCTGGCAATCGTGGTGACCAACCAGTCGGGAGTCGCTCGCGGACTCTACACGGAAGAACTGCTGGACGAAGTTCACGGCCGGTTCGAGAAAACCCTGTCCGACGCCGGGGTACATCTCGACGCTATCTACTACTGTCCGCATGGGCCCATGCAAAGCGAGTGCGACTGCCGCAAGCCCAAACCGGGCATGCTGCACAGAGCCCAAGCAGAGCTCGATGTCGATCTGGCCCGCTCCGTCGTCATCGGCGATGCCTATTCCGATCTGGAATTGGGCTGGAGTGTCGGAGCACGCTCCGCGCTGGTTCTCACCGGCTTCGGGCAGGGATACTACGAGCATCAGCGAAACGGCTGGGCGCGCCAACCCGATTGGGTGGCACCCAACCTCTACTCGGCCCTTATGGATATATTTTCGGACAATCTCTCGGAGGCCGGAGCGTGAAGTACGAGCCAACACGTGGGCGGCTCCTCGACCTCGTCAATCGATTCGGTCGGGTCAAAGTGCTGGCGGTCGTCGATCTGGTCGCCGACGAGTACGTCTACGGCCGTATCTCCCGCGTCAGCCGGGAGGCTCCCGTCCTCATCTTGAACCACGATCGCACCCAGGTGGTTCCGGGTGGCGGTGGGAATGCGGTTGCCAACATCGCTTCTTTAGGCGGTCGACCCATGACGGTGGGGCTGGTGGGCAAGGACGGTTCCGGGAAAGAGCTGCTCGCCGGTTTCCGCCGCTCTCGTATCAACACTTCGGCGATCTTGACTCCGGCTCGCTACCAGACACCGACCAAGACGCGCATCCTCGCCGGTGGCGTTCATTCGACCAAGCAGCAAGTCGTGCGGATCGATCGAGATAGTCACGTGAACTCCGCCGGTGGTTTTCGGCGCGAGCTTCAGCGCGCCATTGCCGAGCTCCTTCCCAGGGCGGACGTGGTGATGGCCTCCGACTATGGGTATGGGCTTTTCACGCCGGAGATGGCTCGCTCGCTCGCGACCCGTGCAAACTCGCTTCGCAAGCTGGCAATTCTCGACTCCCGCTACAATATTCTTGACTACCCTGGCTTTGCTGCCGCGACTCCCAACGAGCCGGAAGTCGAGGTGGCCCTCGGCCTGAGTATCGGTGACGACGCGGAAGCCCTTGAGCAGTCGGGCCGCCAGATGCTTCGGCGCCTCCGGGGCCAGGCGATCTTGATGACCCGGGGAAGCAAGGGCATGATGCTCTTCGAGCCCCGCCGGCAGACGAAATGCATCTCGGTCTTCGGCACCGACGAGGTCGCGGACGTAACCGGTGCCGGCGATACCGTCATCAGCACCTTCACCTTGGCGGTTGGGGCGGGAGCGACTTTCCATGAAGCCGCACTACTAGCTAACTACGCCGGGGGCATCGTCGTCATGAAGAGGGGGACCGCGACGGTCTCTCGAGATGAGCTGGCGGCCGCGGTAAACACCCACAAAAAGGACTGACTTGGGTCAGCGAGTCGATCTCGAGGCGGCCAGTCGTCTCGCAGCGGAAGCCCGTAACGCAGGAAAGCGGGTCGTTCTTGCCAACGGCTGCTTCGACCTCATCCACGTAGGTCACGTACGCTATCTCGAGGGTGCCAAGGCCGAAGGCGATCTGCTCATCGTGGCGGTGAACGGCGATCGTTCGGTGGCAACACTCAAAGGGCCCGGGCGTCCCTTTCTCAACGCCGATGCTCGCGCCGAGCTCCTCGCCGCTGTCGGCGCGGTAGACTTAGTGGTGATCTTCGAAGACGAGACCGTGGCCTCCCTCATCGATTCTCTCCGGCCGGACGTCCATTGCAAGGGCACCGACTACACGGAGGAGAGCGTTCCAGAGCGCGAGGAGATGAAGCGGATCGGAGGTAGCACCAAGATCGTGGGTGATCCGAAAGATCATTCGACACGGGATCTCATCGCGCTCTTGCGAGAACGGTTCTCGAAACCTTGAACTTTCTCATCGTTCGGCTCGGCTCGATCGGAGACATCGTTCACACACTTCCCGCCCTGGCGGCGCTTCGTCAAGTGTTCCCCGAAGCTCACATCGATTGGCTCGTGGAGTCGCGCACGAAAGAGATCCTAGTCGGGAACCCCTTCCTCGACGGCTTGTTGGAAGTCGACACGCTGGCTTGGAGAAGGCGACTGTACTCTCCCGCGACCTGGGGCCAAATCGGAGAAGGTCTGCGCGCATTGCGGGCGCGGCGCTACGATGCCGTATTCGACTTCCAAGGGTTGCTGAAGTCCGGGGTGTTGAGCCGGCTCGCCCGGAGCCCGAAACGGATTGGCTTCGCTCGCGAGCATCTCCGGGAATCGGGCGCAAGTATTTTCACCAACCAGCGTCTTTCGCCGCCGGAGGATGTGCGGCACGTCATCGACAGGAACCTCTATCTACTTCGTGCCGTTGGAGTCGAAACGTCGGAGCGCATTTTTCCTATCGCGATACCAGAAGAGGTTCGCCGGCGCGCCGAGGAGGACCTGGCTTCTTACGGCATCTCGGACTACGTGGCGCTCAATCCTGGTGGAGGCTGGCCGACAAAGCGGTGGAGTCCCGAGAGGTACGGGAAGCTGGCGCAGGAGACCCAACGAGAATGGAACCTTCCGAGTCTCGTGCTTTGGGGTCCTGGTGAAGAGGATTTAGCGGAACGGATCGTTTCTTCTTCCGCGGGAGCGGCGCGACGCGCTCCGGCGACTGGGCTTAAGGAAATGATCCCCTATCTCGAGAGAGCGCGCCTTTTCGTGGGTGGCGACACCGGCCCGCTTCACATTGCGTGTGCGCTTGGAGTTTCGGTAGTCGGAGTTTTCGGCCCGACCGATCCGGCGCGAAACGGTCCCTTTGGGAAAGGGGACGTGGTGGTTTGGAAATCGGTACCTTGCAGTCCTTGTTACAAGAGGCGCTGCCCAGGGTTCGACACCGTCTGTCTGCGCTCGATGTCGGTCCCGGAGGTGATGGACGCGGTCCGCGATCGCTTGAACGGAGCTTGAGCGCAAAAAAAAAGAGCTACCTCGTGGGTAGCTCTTCTCGAAAAACGCGCCGTAAGCTTACGCAGCCTCGATCGCGATCTGTCGCGGCTTGGCCTCTTCGGCCTTGGGCAGAGTGAGGGTCAAGACGCCATCCTTGTAGCTGGCGTTGATCTTGTCCACCGCCACCGTGGTCGGCAACGTAAAGGACCGGCTGAATGAGCCAAAGGCTCTTTCGGACCTGAAGACGCCCTTGTCATTATCAGTGACTTCCTTCTCCCGCTTTCTCTCACCGCGTACGGTCAGAAGGTTGTCCTCGACGTTGATGTCGATGTCTTCCTTCTTGAGCCCGGGCAACTCGGCCTTCAACACGATCTCGCCGGCGTTGTCGAAAATGTCGACTGCCGGAGACCAGCTTCCAAAGAAATCCTCACTGCGATCTAAACTTCGGTCGAACGTCCGAGCCAAAGAGCCAAAGTCCCTCCAGGGATTCCATCGAACGAGTGTTATCATATCTATCTCCTCCTCACGAATGTTTGGGATTGGGCTTCGGGGCCCGCTCCTCTTCAATCTCTAGAAGTAATAATAGCATATGATTAGTAGATAATAAATAAATATGATATTTAATAATAAGATTAATGAGTTTAAATCTGATATTATTACACTAATAGCTAAATCATTGAAAATCCACTGGAATACGTCTGTTCTGAGCCCAAATGGAGCTGTGATAGACTCCACCACCAAGTGGGTGGCACTTGTAAATGAAGAAACTTTCCGGACCCCTGGTCCGCTTGCGAGTGCCCTTGGGCTGGGTTTTGGGCCTAGGGGCCGTCTGGCTCGCCCGACCCACCCCAACCTTTCTCGCCATCGGGTTGGCGCTCACCGTGGTCGGCGAAGCGATTCGAATCTGGGCTTCCGGGCATCTGGTCAAGTGGAAGGGGCTCACTCGGAGCGGGCCCTACCGACGGACGCGCAATCCGCTCTACCTGGGAAGCTTCTTGGTTGGGATCGGCTTCGCGGTAGCCACCGGGCGGTGGGAAGTCGGGCTGCTGCTCGCGGCATTCCTGCTGGGGGTCTACGTCCCGGTGATGAAGGCCGAGGCGGCTAGCCTCCACGAGGCTCATCCTGATGCCTACGCTGACTTTGCCCGCGAGGTGCCGTTGCTGTTGCCCGTGCCCGGCCGCAAAGGGAGCTCGGTTCAAGGACACGCGTTCTCTTGGAAAAGAGTGATCGAGAACCGGGAGCACGTAACGGTTCTGGGGTGCTTCGCGGCGGGCTTGTTGCTTTGGTGGAGGATAAATTGAGGTGGGTCAGGGAATAACTTTGCGCCGCTTGGTCATTTCCTCGTCGTAATATCGGCGGTAAAGGATGTCCCACTCTTCACTGCCTTCGGGGATGTCGCGCTGCTGGCTTTCGATCTTCCGCCTGACTTCGATGTCGATGACCTCATCGTCCTTCAGTTCCCCGTTGATAACGCGGACGATGTCCAGGCGGATCTCGCTGTCATCGCTGAAGAACTCCACCTCGGGGTTGATGCGCAAGTGGTCCATCAGAAGGTTGGTGATGTGATTGATTTTCCCGTGCGAGAGCCGCATCCTTTTGATCCTTAAAGAATAATCTTCCTCTCTCGAGCCAGCTTCTTCTTGATCATCTTGAACATCTCGCGATACTCGACATTCGTGCGCCGCATCTCCTCGGCGTGCTGGGTCAGGATATCTCGAACCTCATCGTTCAGCTGGTCTTCGACCATGAGCTCTTGGGTAATTAAATCGACGAATCCACCGATCAGCTTGGCCGGGTCGTCGGATTCGATGTGCCCCTGCTCGATAAGATCCTTGGCGATCCGGTGGGCGATGAACTCAACTTGGTTCCGAGTCAGCCTCATATCATCCCAACATTAGTACAAACATTGCAAAATATCACAGAGAGTACGAACACTTCAAGCGAAACTTGAGGTTTTAAGGGCTTTGTCCCGATGAGGCTTAGCTTGTTAATGGGGGCTGATTTGGTGCTATTGGGGTGACCTACGAGGAAGGACGGGTAGTGTCCTAATTTCAAATTAGGACACTACCGAAGGGCGTCTCAGATTGACAAAGCTGTGGGGTGACCGCTATACTCCCTCTCGCTTTCCAAGGCGGGGGTTTCCAAAAACCCGTTAGGAATGCCTGCCAACGACCGAGCGGGGTCGTAGTTCAGCTGGTTAGAACGCCGGCCTGTCACGCCGGAGGTCGCGAGTTCGAATCTCGTCGGCCCCGCCACCTAGTCTGGCCAATTGTGGCACTGCAGAGACGGATGAGATTTTCCGTGCGGTTGGCGGGGTTTTGCAAGGATAGGTGGCACCAGAGACGTGCTAGAAGGGCGGAAAAGGCCTCATTTTCGGGATTCGTCTCTAATCCCGATTTTCGAGGAGTGCCACGTTTGCGCCCAAGTAGGAGAACGGGCGCTGACCGGGCCCGGAAGCGGGTCTTCTTCGCGGAAGGCTTCGAAGTGTGGAAGCGACGCCTCCTCGCCCCGACTTCGAGCGAACTCGAGGTCGCGACACTTGGATGCGACGACCACCGAAGCTCAGCTCTCCGTTCGTGCTCCCCCAGTGGTTATGAGTTCGCTCCTTCTCGTGCTTGCCCTTGAGCCCCGCGATCTCCTCGGCGTCCTCTCTGAGCAGTAGGTGCAGAGCTGTCAGTCCTTGCGCGTACACCCATTCCGTCAGATCCGCCTTCGTGGCCGCGATCCCAGCTATCATCGGTAGCAGTATCTGACCGACTTGGCCAACTACCTTGCCCGTAGGCGAGTGCGTTTGCTTTCTTACTGGCTTCTTTGATTTCCTAGGCATTGGTGGCTCCTTGTCCCCCTCTGGAGACGGTTGTTTGGCAGACCTATTCTTAGGCCGGCCAAGGAGCCGCCGCTACCCCAAATTCAACATCCGGCGGGACATCCCCAAACGCCTTGACAGAAAGATGGTGCCTTGCTATAGAGTGCCTCGAGACTGGCAACAGCCGTTCGAGCAACAACGGCGAGCGATTGGCACCTTGGGATTCTGAATGGAGCGAATCCCTGCAACTCGGCCCGGAACTCGTGACAAGCCTTATGAAGCACACGGGTAGAGTGTCAAAATTCAAAAACCGGGCCATTTGCACTATTGACCTAGAGCACCTAGCCACATATTCCTGGTATCCACAAGCCTCCGCGTCTGAGCCACGCCTAACGCACCAAACCTACCGGCGCGGATACGGGCTTTCGCAGCTCCTTTCTTATCGGTCCCCCAAAAGTGTTCCTCAAACCACATTTGGAGGTTGTTATGAAGCACACGGGTAGAGTGTTAGTTCTTTTTCTGGCCTTGACATGTTTGGTGCCCGTCGTCTTTGGGCAGATTACCGCGACGATTCACGGCGTCGTTCGCGATTCCCAGGGTGCCGTTCTCCCCAATGTCACAGTGACCGTGGAAAGCCCTGCACTAAAGAGGGGCACCCTCGATGTGACAACGGATGACCAAGGGCGCTACCGAGTCGCGGGACTCCAGCCTGGCGTCTACACATTGACGGCCGAATTGGCTAGCTTCCAAAGGGAACTAGTAGAGGGTACTGAGCTAGCGCTAAATACGGACGTGCAAGTAGACATTACGCTGCGACTCGCCGGGGTTCAGGAGGCGGTTACTGTCACTGCTGATGTGTCGCTTTTGCGAGAAAGCCAATCGGATCTGCAAGCACTCATCGATAACAGAACGATCAATGCAATACCCCTGAATGGGCGACAGTTCCTGGACCTGATGAAATTAGTTCCGGGAACTGCACCGCGCGACCCGTTGATTGATCAGGGGGCCGACGTTACGGTTTTTGGTGAGAGGGCCACTTCCAACTCTTTCCTGGTTGACGGGCTGGACAACAATAATCCGTTTAGCAGGAGCTTCGCCGAGTTCTTCATCCAGGACGCCATCCAGGAATTCGAGGTGCTATTGGGAGGATATCAGGCGGAGTTTGGTCGTGCCACAGGGGCCGTTGCCAACGTAGTCACCCGCTCGGGTACCAACGACTTCCACGGAAGTGTTTTCGGATACTTCCGGGATGGTGCCCTTGATTCTTCGAACATCGAAGGCCAAGAGGCCCCTGCACTCGAGCGTCAGGAGTTCGGTGGGACCTTGGGCGGGCCGATCGCCAGAGACCGGACCTACTTCTTCGGGGCGTTCCAGCTTTTTCGCGAAAAGCGGGGTATCATTTTCGATCAGTCTATTCTCCCCCAGATTGTTAGGGATGGCTATTTTTCACCAGCTCTTGGCACGGAGCCTTTCGATGAAACTCCATTGGACAGGCGCATCACGAGTTTCTTTAAATTAGATCACACTTTCAACCGCAAAAATCAGTTGTCGGTAACTTTCAACCTGAATCGAGGGATCAATGATTTTCTGATTCCCTCCGGCACCGGCGAACGGTCGGGAGGCCCACCCCCGCCAATTTTTCTCCCCTCTAGCGCGTCGGATCTCGAACTTGACTCTACAAGCGTCAACGGGCGCTACACGACTTTCTTCGGGGACACGGCTTTCTTGGAGTCGTCTCTTCGGTTCAATCGAATTCGCTTCGGAGAGAATCTTGAGAAGATTCAGAGTGAGGAGGTGTTTGCACCCATAACTCATGTGCCCGATTTTGTGGTGTGGCTTTCGGGTGCCTCGGTACTAAGAACGGTCGATCGAACGACAGACCAATTTCAGTGGATGGAAAGTTTGTCCTATTTCAAAGACACCGACAGTTTAGGTAGCCATAGCTTCAAACTCGGAATTGACTACCTCAGAAACGAGTTGGACCACTTCATTGTCTTTTCTGATTTCATCATCCTGGGTAATACCGCACTCGATGTCGAGGGCCGCTATGAGGAGCTTGGATATGATATCTCGATGCAACGGGCAGACAAGGGCCTGGAAGAAATCGTCGGACCCAATAAGCGGGCTCAAGGCACAGTCAACAATTGGGCTTTGTTTCTCCAAGATTCCTGGTCGGTGACGCCCGGGTTCACACTTAATCTGGGCGTGCGATACGACTACTCGTCTCTTCTCAGCGATGACAAGAATAATTTTGGTCCACGTCTCGGATTCGCTTACGACGTGGGAAACAGGGGGAAAACAGTCATCCGTGGATCCTTGGGTCGTTTCTACGATTCGAATGTGCTGGAGGCCATCGCCCGGACGCCGGAACTTGGAGGAATTTCAAACCAGGAATTCGATTTTCAGATCATTCCTCGGGGTGGCGCATTCTACAACAATCCGAGCATCGGCGCTTGGGGAGTTTTGCAAGATTCGGGAACCCGCTGGCTGTCGAATCCTAACCTTTACAGCTACCTCATTCCAGAAGGTGACGTACGGACCTCAGGCAATCTCACCATCACGGGAAGGGGAGAGCCTTATATCATGTACGAACTGCTCGGTATCCCGGTAAATGATCCGGCGACTCCCCCCGTTTTGAACTTTGCCAGTATTCCCGAGCTGACCGGAGGACGGTTGACTCCCGAAGAGGCCCTGGCGATTCTCAACGGCTTTTTCCCGGGGCCGGAGTGCGATCAGTTCGAGTTCCTCCGAGAGACGGGCGAAAACAGCGTTAATTTGGGCCGACCGCTTATATTCAAATTCCGTAACTGCGAGCCCGAGATCGTTCGAATCCAGACGCTAGGGGAGCAGAAGCTCCCACACACAGACTCGTTCAACATTGGGATCGAACAGGCACTCGGAGAAGATTTATCGCTCGAAGCGCAGCTTTTCGTAAGGAGGACGAGGGATCTAATGACGCTGAGGGTCACTAATCTTCTCGAGGTGCCGGTTGCCGCGAGCTGCAAGGGGAATACCGTCGACGGCAGTCCCTGCAATGCTCAACTTGAACCGATCGGGTTTCTGGACACCAACGCGTTTGTTTTAAGCCTGGTCAAGCGTTTTAGCGACGGATACGCGTTTGCGGCGAACTATACGTACACAGACGCGACGGACAACCTCACCAACCCCAGGATACCGACGGTGTTCGGTGAAAGTAGCTTCCTTTTGAACAACTTTCCGGAGAGAGACATAGGGCGGAGCTTGAACACTCCCGAACACGTTTTTGTTTTCAGCGGTCTCTCTAAACTGCCTTACGGTATAGATCTCTCCGGAGTCCTAAGAGCCATGTCAGGCCGTCCGTTTAACGCTGCCGGCCTTCCCCTCGATTCCGATGGAGACAGTCTCTTTGATACCCGTTTGCTGGGTACAGAGAAGGGCGGGTTTACTACGGGTCATTTCTTCAATATCGACGTGAGGTTCGCGAAGGAATTCCATCTCGGCGAGGACGCGCGCCTGCTAGGACTGGTGGAGATCTTCAACCTGACCAACCGGCTGAACCCGCTTCAGGTGTTTAACGTTTGCCAAGATAGCACGGGTGACGGACTTCCCGATCCAGCTGGCTGTGGAGGCGGCAGTTTCGGTGATGCGGTTACCGGGTCGCCCGGGCGCGAAGTTCAGATTGGCGTGCGGTTTGAGTTCTAGCGAATAAAGGAATATCAAAAAGGTGCTGCACGAATGAAGCGGCCTGGGTCTCTGAAGGCCGTGGTGCTTCAGTCGTTTGTATTGTCAACTGCACTTCTGTCTGCTCAAACGAATTCCCCACCCAGTATTGCTCTGAAGGCTGCACGTCTTTTTGACGGAAGCGGAGCCGCTCCCGTTTCACCTGCTGTTGTGGTCATCAGGGGCGAGAGAATCGAGCGGGTGGGGACGCCGTCTGAAGTTGAAATCCCTGGCAGCGCCACAGTCATAGACTTAGGCAGGGATACGATTCTTCCGGGACTGATCGACACCCACGGCCATATTCAGCTTCGCTACACGGGAGGAGGCGCCGTGGGACAAGCTGAACAGGCTGCCCAAGGACCGGGAAGCCAGGCGATGCGCATGGTTAAGAATGCCCGAACTCAACTGTTGTGCGGCATTACGACTATGCGAATGGTCGGGGATGAAACCGGCTTAGCCCATATCCAGTTGGACCTCGAAAGAGCGATAGAATCTGGCATGATCCCAGGACCAAGAATCATCCCGGCTGGCATCATTATCACATCCAGTGGAGGCCATACCACCACTCCTGGAAGTCAGGTGGACGGACCATGGGAAGTGATTCACCTCGTTCGAGATAATTTCAGACGCGGGGCAAGACTGATCAAGTTATCGATGGTTGATCTTTCTTCAGAGCGAGCACAGCTTCGTCCTGAAGAGGTGCGGGCGGCTGTCGAGGAAGCCCACGGTTCCGGAATTCCTGTCACGGCTCACTGCACCGGCAAGTGGGGCTCGGCGATCCGTACCGCCCTTGAGGCCGGAGTCGACTCCATCGAACACGCCCGGCCGCTCACTGAGGAAATCATTCAGCTGCTGAAGAAACACGCAACCGCCATTAGCCTGACCCCCTTAGTCTACATTGGGTTTCGACCGAGTCTCGAGTGGTGGCGCTTTCTCGATCAGGAAGTCGTGAAACCAGAACAGTGGATTCGATTCATGCGGGAAGAGATGCTCAAGTGGAGGCGAGAACATCCTCAGTGGGAGACTGAGGATCGTCCATATGAAGACAACGAAGCCAATCGTGCCGCGCGGGATTTTTTCCCGGGCGTGAAAAAGAGACAGGCCGCTGTATTCAGCGCCTACCGCGCCGGGGTGCCCATAGGACTGGGCTTGGACACCTACTATGGAGGGCTCACACTGACGATGGAGTGGATGGTGGAGGCTGGGATTCCTTTAAGAGACGTCATCCATATGGCCACTGGCTCCGCGGCAAAGATCAGCGGCGTGGCCGAAGAGGTCGGCACTTTGGCTCCCGGTAAGCTGGCCGACATCATTTCGGTTGCCGGGGACCCGGCACAGGACATTACCAATCTTCATAAGATCCACCTCGTGATGAAAGGTGGAAAAAGATACGACACGTTGAGTTGGAACTAGGGGGCCTACACGAACCTGATGCAAACGCGAGACGTCTTGACTCCGCAGCATCTCTACAAATGAGTCAAGTTCCTGGGAGTACCTATACCCGCTCGGCGCCGGTGTTTCCTGTGAACTGCATGGGCACACAGCTCTGCGCCCTGGCATGGAAATCTGGCTGTGCGTGTAACCCTTCTTCGCCGGAGCTGTTGGGGCACGTTTCGTCCCGGAGTGGCCAAGGGCGAGAGCGTTTACGTTCGTGCGCCGCTGCGGAGCCAGGGAACCGTCACGAGGTTACAAGCTTGCCACAGAGCTCGTCAGTCTGGCACGGGAGAGTCGCTAGATCTCGGAATCGATTCCCCATTTATGGGAAGACTCGACGATACCGGAAGCTGTTATAAAACAAAGAAAGGCAACTCTTAAATGAAAAAACAAGAGAAAGGCCACGGAATGAACCGGCGGGAATTTGCCCAGGGAGGCCTGGTAGGGATCTCAGCCGCCGCTTGGGGACTTTTGGCGGCTGGATGCGAGGCGGA
This sequence comes from Candidatus Marinacidobacterales bacterium, assembly GCA_965219415.1. Taxonomy (GTDB): domain Bacteria; phylum Acidobacteriota; class Vicinamibacteria; order Marinacidobacterales; family DATDRI01; genus CBDCNP01. Next base: position 773,986 of record CBDCNP010000002.1, on the reverse strand, counting down.
GGAGACGGAAGGGATTAAGCGACCCGAGTTTGAGATTACGACCGAGGAGGCTTTTGACGCGCGGGAGATTGCGGCCTACCAGGGGAATCATTCTGGTGTGTATCGCTACATTGACCAGCATTTGGAAGATCACCTGGAAAATATTCGCCGCTGGTTGCGGCAGCCATCAGATAGTGCCCAGGGGATTGGGATTGAGGAGATGGCGACGATGGTCCGGGACGATTTTCGCCAGCTGGGCTTCAAGGAGGCCGAGCTCGTCCCAACTTCCGGCCATCCTGGAGTGTGGGGCTATTACGACGCCGGAGCGGAGAAAACACTGGGTGTTTATTTGATGTACGACGTGGTTCCGGTCGTTCCTGAAAAGTGGAGAGTACCTCCGTACTCGTCGGAGCTTGTGGAGATTGAGGAGCTGGGTACGGCGGTTATGGCTCGAGGGGCGGCGAACCAGAAAGGGCCGGAGCGGGCCTTCTTGAACGCGGTCGAATCGATCATTGCCACCGAGGGGAAGCTGCCAGTTAATCTGATGATTGCCGCCGAGGGTGAAGAGGAGATCGGCTCTCGCCACTACCCGGAGATCATTGACCGCTACGAGGAGCGACTTCGTGAAGCCGTCGGGGTCATTTGTCCTCACAATTCCCAGAATCCAAAAGGCGCTGCCACCTTGGGCTTGGGAATGAAGGGCTGGCTTTACCTCGAGCTTGAAACGACAGGGACGGAACACGGAGGCCCCACGGTTGATGATATTGGAGGGTGGTACAAGTCGATTGTTGACTCACCGGTGTGGCGCCTGGTGCAGGCACTAGGGACCCTAACGACGCCGGACGGTAACACGATTACGGTTCCTGGCTATTACGATCCCATACAGCCTCCAACGGACGAACAGCAGCGACTCATTAACAGTCCGCAGCTCGCGGGCTTTTTTGGTCCGGGGGGTGAGTTTACCCAGTTTGCTGACTTGGGTGTGAAGCGCTGGATTGATGGTATCAAAGGAAAGGAGACCTTCGTCCAGTTTCTGTTCGATACCACGCTCAACATTGACGGGATTTCGTCCGGCTATACGGGTCCCGGGGCTAATTGCATCTTACCTCGCAAAGCGGTGGCCAAGGTCGATTCGCAGCTGGTGCCCAACCAGCGGCCAGAAGAGGCTTTGAGCATGATTCGTACTCACTTGGACAACAAGGGCTTCACGGATGTCAAAATCAAACAACTGGCTGCCTATCCGCCTTCTCAGACTTCTGTGGACGCTCCCTTAGTGCACAAGGCGATCAGCGTGTATAACAAATACGGCATCACGCCCGCTGTCTGGCCTCGGTTTGGGGCGAATGCCCCTTTCGATCAGTTTACCGACAGGCTCCAGCTGCCGCTGGTGCTGGTGGGTCTTGGGCATGGAGGAAACATGCACGCGCCCAATGAGTACATGCTGATTCAGCCCAAGACGTCGGCGATCGCTAGTCTGGCTGACATCGAGAAAGCCTACGTGGATCTGCTTTACGCGCTCACCGAGGCCTAGGCTTTCACGGTCAATTAGCTGATTTTCGAAACTCGAGGTTTTAGATGGCTCCAAAAAAGGAGACTTATGCCAGCTAAGAGGAGATTCGCTGCAGCAACGGTAATTGCATTCAGCACGGTTCTGTTGCTGCAAATCGTAATGGCTTCACATGCAGGAGTCGGCCGCGTTTTGCGACTCGAAGAATTGACTTTCGTCGAAATTGACAGGTTGGATCGGAAAAAGTCCGTCTTCTTCCTGACGATAGGAAACTTGGAGCAGCATGGCCCGCATCTTCCCGTCGGCGCTGATTATTTTCAGGCTATGGGCATACGCGATGGCCTGATCAAACGGCTCCGCGTCTCCCATCCGGACTACGATCTTGTGCTGGTTCCGCCGATAATGCTCGGCGAGGAGGGGCCGGAAGTCCATGCGGGAGAGTTCAACCACATAGGCACCTTTCCCCTGCGTTTTGAGACGCTTCGGGCCGTGGCAATCGACTGGGGTTCTACGATTGCCCGAAAGGGTTTCAAAAACGTCTTCTTGGTGCATAGCTACGGGTTTCCTCTTGGCAACACCGCCTTCAATCAAGCCGCTGCTTTTGTGAGTGAGGAATACGACGTACGGATGGTGAATATCTCCAGCTTGATATTCGGCTCAGGATTCTACAGCCCGGAGATTTATCAGAAGCATTTTGGCCAGGATTGGCAAGAACAGTTAGGCTATGAGGGGCATGCGGGTGCAGCCGAAACATCGGTTAATCTGTTTCTGCGAGGCGATCTTGTCAAGCCGGATTACAAGGACTATCGGCCTTTTCTGGTCAAAAACGATGAGGAATTCTTGCGGACGGTTCCTGGAGAGGACTGGCAAGGTTACTGGGGAAACCCTTCCCGAGCTTCCAAGGCGCTCGGAGAAGACATGATCGACGAGTTTGCCGGACGGGGATTCCAGATAGCGAAAATAGCTCTTGCAGGTGGGGATCTCTCCGCCCTGTCTGTCTATCCAGCCAGCTTTGCCACCCCTCGCGACAGAGTAAATGATCCACTCCACCCTGAGATGGAACGGGTTCTCGAACGGCTTCGCCGCGAATATCAGGATCAGGCCATTCAGATCCAGAGGTGGTTGTCAGAATCGCAACGTTAGATATGTCTCGGTCCGTGAAGTGCGCCGAGGTTGTAGACATCCCGGTTCTCTGACGCGCGGCTCGCTTCGGCGAAAGGTTTTTCCGGCGGGCGACAAGCTGAGGAAGAGCTCGTCACCAGAATGTGAGGTGAGCTGGATCAACGTGCCTCGGACGGGATCGGTTGCGAGTTTTTCGGTATCAGGAGCGCCTCGCTGCATCACGAAAATCGCGATCGTAGCGACGAGGACCCGCTCCCATGCCTAGCCCAATCACTCGCCCACGCACGCCTGATGCTCGTCATCGGGGAGGTCTGCCAGCCGTGCACCCATCTCATCCTGACAGTGGCCCGTTCCAACCCCGTCCTGTGCCAAAACTCGGTCCAGCCGGCATTGACGAAAGAACTGCGCCTCTCGAAATCAGGCTAAGACTCCAGCACGCGAACAGGTTACGCGGCGGCCGCCAACACTTGACTGCGGAAGCACCCACTCGATGGCGGAAGCACCAGTTGCCGCCGATTCGGTCGGTATCTGAACGAAACGCGTTCAACGTGACGACCGTTTTAGAAATCGTACCGCATCGAGAGGCTCACGCTAACGAACGAAAGAGGATCGCCGGTTCGGATGCGAAACGTCACGGGCTCGCTGCCGTCGCGACGCAGTTCCGATGCGTGGCTCCGCAAACGCTCCCACTCAATGCCGACGGCGGCGAACCGCCCAAAGCCGACCCAGCGGGCCTTGATACCGAGTGACACCCTTTTCGACATGGCGTAATCGACGCCGCCCAGCAACTGGTACCCGGCTAGCCTATCACGCAGCTCCGTCTGCTTGCTGGTGGTAGTGCCGGCAAGGTTGCGGCGGATTTCCTCCTCGTTCGGCAGACCAGCGGCCGTACCGATGGCGTCAGGGTCGGGGTTCCGCGCCCACAGGTCGCCGTAATCCAGCTCGGTCAGCCCGATGCCGACTCCCACTCCAACGTACGGTGTCAGACGAGTCCGCCCTGGGAAGTCGACGTACACGTTGGCGAAGACATTCTGCGACGAGATGCTACCGATCCGGTCCTCGGCGCGCTGGATCTCTCCGCCAAGCTTCGCGAAAGTGTCGCCGGTCGCGCTCGTCACCGGCGAGGTCTGGTCGTACTCGGACTCCCGATAGAACCTGTGCCTTCTATTTATTCATCCGCGGGTGCTTGCGCTGTTTACTGTTGGTGATGTGTACGCATCCCTTTGCAAAAGAGGCGCTTACGCTCCATTTAGCACGCAGCGAAGGTCACGAATGCTATTTTGGCTATAATTTAATGCACTGTAGGGTCTTAGCGTCATCTCACCAACACTTAATGGCGGAAGCACCCCTTCCTGGCACCCGACATCGTCCGTGCCATTGTGGAAGGCCGCCAGCCCGTTAGGCTGACATCGAGCTACCTCCTCCATCATCCACTTCCCGACGATTGGGAGGAGCAGCGTGCCCTCGTCGCAACGCTGTGAGGCAGGTCACGCTGTAAGCCAACCCGCTGCTGCCACGCTCACTCTTGGTCTCCATCAGTCGGCGAACGGTATCGCCCCTTACTGATGATGATATCGGCGGCGTGCGAGTCTTGAGTTCGTTTATGTTTTTGGACACGACGGCGTCTTCCCATTAACTGAGCGATTAGCGCTCGATTCAGCCCCGAAATGGCCTCCAATTGCATTTTGATGATCTGTTTTGCACCGTTACTGCTTGTTTGCTGCCAAGACCCGAATAGCTCCACTTGCCCCCACTTGAGCCTTACGACTGCGATAGTCGGAAAGGTGTTCCCGTCGACGACGCGTCCATCGATGAGGCGTAATAGCTTTTCACTACAATGACTTACGAGTGTAGCCTCCGTCGGAGAGTTTACGACACGGCCCTCTTTCAGGCGTCAAGGAGGTTGAGATTGCCGTCTAGAAAATCGGATTGACTGTCAATTCGCAAATAAGCTCGAACGACCCCCCGTCGATGAGGCGTGCGGGGACCAGCACGTGACGGATGGCTTTAAATCACTGTAGAACAAGAGGATAGCATGACGTTGGCACCAGGGCTTCTCTGAGTTTTCGCTACATTGCCGTGAGGTCAAGATACTCATGCGGCTTCCCGAGGGTAGAAACGAAGCAACCCGCCAAGCCGTTCACGGGAGGGCTCCTTGGGCTCGGACTGCTGAACTGGAATACGTATCCGACCGCGATGGCTGCTTCAAGCGACCCTTGGAAAGGTGCAAACTGCTGACCCGCTGGGCGTTCGCGTCCTGTGCCAAAACTCGGCCCTTTAGAAATAGACCACAAATCAGCAGCTTAGACGCCCTTGGAATCCGAGCAGAATCCAGGGTATTTCGCGCCGCAGGGCTGACTTCCGGCCCATGGACTGGCGGATGAATAAATAGAAGGCACAACTGAAAACACTAATACCCAGGGAATTACAGCTAGTTGGATGCTTCCGTCATTAAGTGTGGGTGAGATGACGCTAAGACCTTACGGTGCATTGAATTACAGCCGAAATAGCATTCGTGACCTTCGCTGCGCGCTAAATGGAGCGTAAGCGCCTCTTTTGCAAAGGGATGCGTACACATCACCAACAGTAAACAGCGCAAGCACCCATCAGTCGGCGATCGGCATCGCCCCTTACTAATGATGATATCGGCGGCGTGCGGGTCTTGAGTTCGTTTGTGTTTTTGGACACGACGAGGTCGACTGGCAACCGCCGCACCATCTTTACCTTGGTTTAAATTGACCGTACTCATTGAGTGAACGCGTGCATCTCACGCCACCGCCTTGAAGCGGTCGAAGCGCAGCGCAAGCCGGTCTCGATCCGGTCGGTCCTTGATGCGGCTGGGTAGGTGAATGGTTCCACCGTTGAGCCGCTTTAAAGCTTCGAGCATGGGGCCGTCACTCTGGCCGAGCAGTCGATCAGAAACATGCAAGCGGTAGTCCGCGTCAATCCCAATCAGATGCGCGTCGAATGCAGCGTGATGGATTTTCGATAGTGGGATGCCGTTGGGGACCACCGGCTGACCGAGCCGTTCATCCTTGTCCGCAACAATATGCGCCGCGTCCAGGAGCAGTGGTTCAGGTATCCTCGACAGCGCGCAGCGGCCGTTATAGGCACTGATGACAGCTTCTCGAAACGATGCCTGGTGCAATCGTTGTTTGACCGAACGCAGAGCATAGCGCCGTTCCAGGACGTTCTTCGGTGGCGTCGGCGCTTCTTGATCGAGCACTCCGAACGCAACACGCGCCTTTAATGCCTCGGCGTCCCACCCCGCAATGAATGCTGGCAGCATAGCTTGGTAGCGGCCGGGCGCGATACCAAGAAAATATATCACCGGTCTTTGGTTCTCGAACGCTTCGCGCAGCCAGCGATTGTCAGCAGCCTCTGGATTTTTTCCCATGAATGCGTAATCCACCGTCTCGTCACCCTCGAAAATTTGGCGGTGAACATCGCGCTGATCGTCGTACCAGATCTTGCCGCCCGGTCTCGGGAACACGGTCTTGATCGAAAGCAAGAATCGCATCTGCTGCGGCTTGAAAATACCGCGTTGCGGATTGATGAGCGGGATGCGCTCGCCGTCGAAAACAAAACCTGGTTTCAACTCGTTTGCGGTTAGCTGATCGTGGACTTCGTGCAGTCCTCGAACATGTTCGAAAGCCGCCATTCGCATCTGGGCATCACGGTCGTTATCAGTCACTGAATTGATTGTCTTTGGCGATTAGCTCGGCGAGTTGAGTCGCATTGTCCCATTGTATCAGTCACTTCGGCAGCGGGCAGACACATGCGTGGACCCCGTCCTGTGCGGTGCTTGCGCTGTTTGCTGTTGGTGATGTGTACGTATCCCTTTGCAAAATAGGCGCTTACGCTCCATTTACTGTGCGGCGAAGGTCGTGAGCGCTATTTTGGCTGTAATTTAATGCAGCGTAAAGTCTTAGCGTCATCTCACCAACACTTAATAGCGGAAGCACCGGTGCTGGCATGATTTCGTCGTTTGTTCCCGCTTTCATCTCTTGTGATCCGCAAAAAAAGATCGGCCAGAAGCAGCGGACCATTCCAATCCGGCGCATCGCTTATGAACCACTCTCATCGCAGCCTCCTTCACGTCGCACCGGCGTGGAGCCCACGAACTTGTAATCTAATAGACGCGCTCAACAATCCCAGCTGGATAGAAAACGCAATTTTGGATACGCGCAGGACTCCCAGCCAAACTTGACAACGGGCTCAGTCGCACCAACGTTGAGCCGACCTCTGAGCCGGTGCCACCTCCAGAGACTACCGCGTTTCATTCATTCGGGGTGGCCGTCAGGCCGTGAAAAACTTGACAATGCCCACTAGGGGCTGCGCTGTTTTTCTCTGGTCGCTCGGAACCACAAGGAAACGTCCTGTAGAGTCGTCTGCCCCGGCGTGATCACTTCATTACTAAGCGCGCGCTCGATGCCCCTACGGGTGAGATCTCCAATCTTGGAGAACTCGATGATCTCACCCGCGACGCGCTCCCCGTGATAGTCCGCGATGAGATGCTGTGCCGAGGTGAAGCGGGAGGCGTACTTTTCGCCTAGCTCGTTCTCAAGGAACTGGTAGTCGGTGTGAGACAGTCCGTCGGCAACGTGAATACCCTCACGCGTATTGGGCACGGCGAGAAAGTTCAAAGCGATCGTTTTGGGATCGCGCTCTTCGACGATGGAGCGAAGCTCCGTACTTCTCCCGAACGAGTCGTACGCGCCACAGTCTTCCGCCATATCCGTCTCCGGTCCCAGCTGGATGCGCTCCACACGCCCTTCACCTGGGTCGAAGAAAATGTAGATCCCTTGGCCGTTGACGGTATCGATGCCGAAGTCACGCGCCATCGGCTCGGTGCCGCGACCACGATCCAGCACGATCCACATGTCGATGCGGTTGCGGCGCATGGCGGTGGGAAGCACGTAGTCGAATTTATCCTTGCGGATCATGCATGAGATCTCCCAAAGCGAGCGTGCATCGTCGATCGTCGATGCGCGGACCAGCAACGACAGGCTCGAGCTGGAGGCCACGAGGCACAGCAAGACAACGCATATGGATTTGTACATCTCGATTCCCCTATCTATCGTTCGTCCACCGCGATGAGCGGGACGATTATAGTCGGCGTCGCGGACGGCGTGTAGCGCCCCTCGGGAGCCTTGGTCGCGATCATGTACCTGGGATCGGTGAGCAATCCGTAGAGACATGGGTCCACCGTGCGCATCAACTCCGGCGTATAGGCCCCCCACTCTTGACTCGGGCCTTCACCGCTCTCGGGACGGTTGGCGGAGTTGAACTCCTGCGCTCCGAGGATGGACGTGGTGCCCCAATACATGTACTCGACCGCCATACAGCCGTAATCACAGGTCTCGTCGTCGTAGTGATACCAGGCCTCTTCGGGATACCCCGCCTTAGGTCCCCCGGTAGGTATTTCCATGAAGCGCCCTCCGCGCGCCTTGTCCATGCAGTTGGCGAGCGCGCTCCCAGGTTCCGGAGCAAAGGCTTCAGGGTAGGCCGGCGACCAACCGGCATCGCAAAGAAGGTGCCAGATTTCTTCGAGGGCTGCGTCCTGCTCGACCTCCCGATTGACCACGCCGTCGGTCATGAATCCGGGGTGCGTTTCTTCGTCCCAAAGCAACTGCCCGGCGTTGAATCCCGCGCTCCGCCAGGCATCGTGATCCATGTTCTCCAGCTCTTCCGGCGTTTTCGGAAACACGATGAACGAGTTGCGGCTTACCAGATGGCTTAGCACCAGCATGTTTTCTGGCACACCGTCGGAGTCGTTATCTAAGTACTCGGCCATGACCTTGGCCGCATGTAGCAACTTCTCGTCTCGTGCGTCGGGCGTGGCAAAGATGTGCACGCCGAACACACTCACGTACTTGGAAAAACCACCCTCCTTGAACGGAGCGAGATTCTCGGGAATGTCGGTAATTCTGATCTCTGCGGTCACTTGCTTCTCACCGATGATGGTTGCCCCCACGAAGGGGTCCGTCTCGTCCCCTTTGGATTGAGCTTGGGCAATCAACGCATCAGCAACGAGAAGAAACAACAGAGATACCGTCACAACCATTTTCATGGCTAGCCTTCCTTGTCTCACCCCGTGAACTCAGCGGCCGAGGCGCCGCAGCCCGGGGTGATCGGAGACGATCCGGGTAGACCAAAACGCTGCCTAGTGCACCGTTGCCTCGAGGCCGATCCCTGGTGCACTCCATCACGATTACCGATGGTCCCTTCCATAAACTCGATCTGTATGAGATTGGCAAACTGCCTGCAACCAGGATGTTTTGGTCGTCTTCATGTAGGACGTTTTAAGAGCCGGCGTCGGCTCTACTCAGGGGCCAGAGGTGTAACCTGGTGCGGAGTCCCGCAGCCGTTCCGAGCGGATCAGACTCAAGCAGCGCGTCGAGTGTGATGATGATGGAGACCACCGACCTTTAGGAATATCGACCCGTGCCAGCAAGTCACTTGCGGATGGCGTAGGCGTAAAGCGTATCCTGGTCGCGCAGGTAGAGTGTGCCGTTTGCCACGACCGGATGCGCCCACGTGGGCTTGTTGGAGGTTCGGATCTCGAAGCGACCTTTCTCTCGGTACCCCACCGGCGTCGCCTCTACGAGCCCCACCACTCCGTTCTCGCTGAAGATGTACAAATGCCCGTCCGCAAAGACCAGAGAGCCCTTCCCGATGCTGCGGTCACGCCACGCCAGCTCGCCCGTCCAGAAGTTCAGAGCGTGGAGACGGCTGCTCGAGAAACCATAGAGCGTATCGCCGACCAGAACGGAGCTGCTGTGGTGGTTGCGCATGTCACGGGTGAAGTAGACCTCACGGGCTGTTATTTGCTCCGCGCCCCCGGAGATCTTGAGCAGGGCACAGCCCGTACCGTAGTCGGAAGACAGGAAAACGTAGTTGCCTCGCACCACCGGTGTGGCAACGTTGGCGGTTCGGTTGGAGACGCGTTGGTATGACCAGAGCACTTGCCCATCACTGATGCGAACGCCCACCCCACGCTGGCCCGTGAAGAAAACCGCCTGATCGACACCGTTGATGTTGGCTCGGACCGCAGAGGAGTACCCTGCCTCGTCGCTGGCCGTTTTCCAGAGTAGGGAGCCATCCCTCTTGTCGAGTGCCACGATCGAGGCATTTCGTGCTCCGGCGTTGACGAGGACACGGTCCTCGAGAACGAGGGGAGACTCGCTGATGCCCCAGTTGATATTGCGCCCGCGGAAGGTCTCAAGAAGGTTCACCGACCAGATGATCTTTCCGGTATCCGCTTCGAGGCACGATAGATCGCCGCTTCCACTGAGTGCGTAGACCCGGTTGCCGTCCACCGTCGGCGCACCGCGCGGTCCGTCTCCTCGGCTGTTGCGATAGCGCCGCCCATGTGGCTTCGCCCAGACCTCACGTCCCATGATCGCTTCCAGGGCGATCACGTACTCGCGGGAACCTCTGGCTCCCTGAGTGTAGATGCGGCCTCGCGCGACCGACACAGTCGAATAGCCATTGCCGAGCCCGCTGGCCTTCCAGACGAGCTCCGGTCCGCCGGCCGGCCACTGGTCGAGTAGATTCGAATCACGGGAAAGACCGTCGCGCTGTCGACCGCGCCATTGAGGCCAGTCGTCGTTGGCTTCGAGGGTCCTGGATACTGCAGGAACAAGGGCCAAATGGCTCAGCAGGACTATATGGCAGAGCATAGTCAGGGGCATTGTTAAAGTTAAGCAGAATCGGGCTGGCCGATCCCCAACATGGCCGGCTCACGACAGAACTCGAGCCCATCATCTTGAGGGTCGGTCAGCCGGGTTTTCAATAACTTGACCATACCATACCGATTGGGTCACTTCATCCGTTCGCCGCGAAACGGCCAATCCTGGCAGGTCTAAACTGCAAAATCAACGACGGATCGAGTTTTTGCGGAGCACAGCCGGCAGACCGGAGACTAATCAAGTTCGGTGCGCGCGGATGAATATATAGGAGGCACAGGTTCTACAATCCGTATCGACTCCACTCGTCACTCGATTACAACAGCTCAATGCTGTTCGAACGGATTCATGACCTCAAAACTGCTCATGCGAGATAATCAACCTGTCCACTTTTCCTGGGCAAGGTCACAACGGAACCATTCGCAGAGTATCGAGAAACCTCAAGCGTTGGAAGAGTCCTTCCATGGTTCGCCGATGGACCGCTCTTAGCGTCGTCACCGCGCAGAAAGAGTTCCGCGTATCAAAGGCTATCGCCATATGGGCGCTCTCGTTCACGCGCTTAGAAGCAAACAGAAATCTCTTGACAGCGATGAGTTTGCTGCCTAAGAGTATTCACAGGTGCCGTCGCTACCCGACCAAATTCAACAGCGGCCGGGACATCCCCTTGATTATAGATCCGCTGAAATGCTGTCGTACGCACGGATTCGACAATCCTTAGCGTGCTTAGCTCTCTCGCACCTGTGTCGAAGTCGATTAGCCAAGAAACATGAGTAAGTAAGGCAAGTTCGTAGCCGGTCGCACCGTTTCGGGGGTCGACGATGTGAACTTTCAGCTCAAGCAGTTCCGAAAGAAACTTGGCTACATGCTTACCGGCGAGAAACTCAATGCCAGCTTGCACGTTGTGGTGAGACGGATTGGCGAGCTCGCCTTCGAGCACTTCACTTTCGGTTACCGAAGGCTGTGGGCGCTGCTCAAGCGACGTGACGGGTATCTTTGTTGAATCGAAAGACCGTATACCGAATCCTGAGAACCCAAGGTCGCGAAGTGGCAGCGTTTTCACTTATTCCAGAATATAACATCTTCCTGCTGAGGATTGGCTCAAAGCGGTCTCTCCGGCTATCGAAGACGACAGATTCAGAATGAAGTCGCGGGAGTTCTCCGTCGAAGAGCAAACTATCCCTCCCCGTAGCGGGGATCGGGAAGAAGACGGTCGATGCGGAGACGCTCACTACGCCTACCGGAATGTGTTCGAACACGAATGTGCCGTCCAGTCCGGTTTCGACTGCGGCAGCCCTGCTGTCACGGAGGAAAGTGCAGAGACCAAGGTCGAGGCGTTTCGCACCTAGAATGACGGTGGCGCCGAGCGCTGGCTCCCCCTGATCGTCGAGGACGGTCCCACTGACGGTTCCAAACCCGGAAAATCGGAGCGTGAGCGCCGCAGCATCACCTTCACGCTGGATGGTGGCGCTGCCCTCGGCGACATCGTCATCCAAGATGGCTTTGAACGATCCGCCGGGAACCGGAACTTCCTCGAAGATGGCGATACCGGCGCCGTCGGTCACCTGGGGGATGCCCGCGCACGGGCTGCCGGCCAAGCGAAAGACCGTCTGCCCCACGAGTGGATCGCCATGGGTGTCCAGAACCGTCACCACCACCCGCCCCGCTCCGGGGAGCGTGAGCGAAACATTGACGATGTCGGCGGGGGCGTTGATCGTCACGTGGGTGCTGACCTGGCGGGTCGTGCTGGGGTGCCGCGCGCTGACGGTATGTGACCCTACGGGTATGTTCGGTACCAGAAAGCTGCCGTCCGAACCGGTTAAGACCTGACGCCCCGCGACCGTAACAAGGGCCCCTACCGCGAAACCGCCGGAGGCGGTCAGAACGGTTCCTTGCGCCGCCCCGAACTCATCGACCGAGAAGAACAGGTCGAAGTCCGGGATCGCCTCCCCTGCCCGGGATCGCCTCCCCTGCCACTAGTGTGCCGGGGCGCGACTCCGAACGGCCGATCACGCGATCAATGGCCAGGATGCGGAACGCGCCGCTCGGCACGTCTTCGAACACGAACGATCCGTCGCCCGCCGTCTCTCCACTTGCCGCAACGAGCTCACCTGGAGCAATGGGATTCGGAATGAGGTAGTGCACCTCGATCATGGGGACCGGCGTGGGAGCGCCGAGCTCGGGATCGAGCTCGAAGACGCCGCCGCTGACGCGGCCCGCATTGAGATTGATGGTGACATCAACGACGGTGAATGTCCCAGCCCGCTGAATATTGCCCGCCGCCACAACCGGAGGACGTTCCGAAAACGGCCTTGACGGCGACCGCGCCGACCACAATGTCGGGCGCTTCGTATCGGCCTTCGCCATCTGTTTCCGTGAGCGCGAAACTCGCGGGATCGACCTGGCTGGTTACTAGGACCTGAGCTCCGGGTACTGGTTCGCCGATCAGATCGCGCACCGTACCGGTGACACCACCCCGCCCCAGCAGAACCAGATCCACAACGATGTGCTCGCGGTTGGTCCGAACGCTCGTCGTGAGCTCTTGGCTGCTGCCGGTATCGGGATCGATCGCCCGCATAGCGAAGGGGCCGTCTGGGCTCTGCCGCACGTAATCGAAACCGTAGCTTCCGTCGGGCTCGACTTCCTTGGCAGAGATGGCGAACAACCCGACCCCACGGCTGGAATTGAGATAGAAGATCTGCGCTCCACCCAACGGAGTCCCGTCGGCCCGAAGCACACGGCCGGTAACGATGGCACCGGGGTCGACGAGCCGCGACGTAATGGGGAGGCTCACCGTGAAAGGGATCATCGGTTGGCCGGACGAATCAAAGAGTCCGGTCACGGTGGCCTGGCGAGGGACGAGGTCCCCAACTGGATCTCTCAAGAACACAAACACCAGGCGCCCCGACAGCTGGCGGATGGCGCTCAGGACTTCGTTTTCCCCGACACGATAGTTCGAGGCTCTCTCCGCCTCTACTGCCCGCACCTCTTTGTCGAATAGAAGCGCGACGACACGCCCCCACGGATCGGCGCCGGACAACGTTTCCGGACCCACGACCGTGGCGGCAAGAAGCTCGGGACCGGAGCTTTGGATGATCTCAACCCGGAGCCGACTCGACGGACTCTTCGAAGATGCCGTTACCATCCCGATCGATCGAGAGCGTTAGCATCGACTCGTTAATCGGAAAATCGAGCACGACCTTCCCTTGCTCGCCAGCTTCGATACCGACACCGGAGAACACGTAAAAGCCGACTCCACTGCCGGGCCGTGGCACACTCAAAGTGAGATCGAGCGAACCGGTTCCGGTCGCGGTCCACGACACTTCGTAGCGCGACGAGTCCAGCCGAGTAATCAACGCAATACCACGGCCGGCATCGAGCGGCTCGGTCCCGGCGAGCGGAACGAAAGCGGCATTTGGCAAATCGGATGAGGCGCCTACGTCGAGTGTCCGGCCGAACCCGCTGGTTACCTCCCAGGTCAAGGGGGCAGAGCCCGAACCGTTGCCCACACCAACCACAATATGGTCGGACTCGACGGAGGAAGTTTGCGCGACGTCGCGATGGAAGTCGGTGATGGTGTCGGGAGAAGCTAGGGACTCGCCGATCGCGTTCAGGAACGCTTGCCCGGCATTCGTCTCTCGAACGATCTCCTCGAAACCTCGCGCATCGGTACTCACCCACTCGAAGGCAAGCCCTTGAAGAGCCCGGTCGAGCGGTTCGCCGATCTGAACCCGGAATCCGGCTTCCGCTATCTCGTTGGCACGGTCGTACACCTCGGTCTTCGAGACCGAGGTCACTCCCTCGGGAATCGTTCCCGCGGGGGCGGTGGCTATGCTCCAAGCTTGGCCGAGCACACGAAGCGCGGCCATCAGAACAGCATCGGGAAGCACTTCCACGGTGGATGGAAGCACGATCGTATCGGGAGACAAGGGAACGCCACGGGGACCGACGCCCAATGTGAAGAGCAGGTCTCCGGTGCTCTCGGTTCCGTCGAACCTCAAGTAGGATGCGGTGACTTGTCCGGTTTGATTGGAGCGGAAGCGGTATTCGAGTGCTTCCGAATCACCCGGAAGCAGGGTTTCGATCTCCTGCGCCGGATCGCCTAGGAGTGTCGCCCCGGCGAGACTCGCCTGGTTCAGCGTGACGGTGACGGCGTTGGCGATCGCTTGCGAAATATTCGACACCGTAATGAAGAGAGAAAACTCCTCACCGGTTCGTACCGTCGACGGCGCGGTGAACGTCATATTGAAAAAGGGATTCCTGACCAGCACACCACCCTTCGCTGAACCGCTGATGGGAACCGGCCCAATCGGCAGGCCTTCCAAAATCCCATCGATGTCGAAGGAGATGGTGTGGAAGCCTTCCCGACGTCCTTCGACCAAGAACTCCGCCTGGCCTTGCTCGGAGGACGCGAACCGATCCGTGTCGTCTCCGGTTCCGCTTTGACCATCCGGTCCCAATCCGCGAATCGGAATCGTCGAGGCCCGGCCAGCCGCGGTCTCCGCGATCTCCAGCGGATCGTCGGCAGTATCCGGCACCTGATCGTCACCCGCGGGAAGCTCGATGGTCGCCTCTAGATCGGTGACGACTAATCCCGAACCTCCGGGTGCCCCGTTCGAGACCAGAAGGATGGCGCTGAAGAACTGATTCAGAAAACCGACTTCCCCGGGAATCACCAACAGCCCCGGAACACTGACGCCTTCGAGCTCGGGTGGATTGATGATATCCGTCCCCTCCGGTAGCCCGACATCGAGCATCATCGGCACGAACCCCACGCCTCCCAACCCCGGAAGGTTGAGGCCCTTCAGCCTGACGTCGGGCGCGTTTGGAATCGGGACCGGGATGTTGTTGGAGTCGAAGACCACGGGAAAGTCGAGCGAAATCAAACGGCTTTCCAGGTTGAGGGCGATGGTGAAATTGAATCCGGTGAAATCATCGTCACCAAACAAAATGCCCTTTTGTCGAGTCTCCTCGAGGGTGAGGGGACGTGTGGTGACCTGTGTGATGAGGATTTGGTCGATGACTTCGATCGTCGCCGTGTCGGGCGTACTTCTAATGAGTGTGGTGCCGTCCTTTTCGAGACGGATGTCTCGGACGAGAAAGAGGCCACGCGTCAGGAGGGGTGGAATCGGAAGTAACTTTCCCGGGCGGCCCTCGCAGCGCAACCGGAGTCTCGATCCCGGGTCCGACTAGCTCTGCCGCTACCTCGAGCCCGGGAGGAAGCAAAGAAAGAAGGCCGCTCGCATCGGCGCTCGAGTCCGCGAAACCGATGGCGATCTGAACGCCGGTGGGGGTATTAACGGGGACGACCTGGACTTCGGGCTCAGGACGGACCGATAGCCCTAAGAGAAGGAAGTCGAACTCGCTGAGCTTATCTTCTGGCCCTGCCAGACCAGACCCCGGCACTCCGACTTGAAGGCCGAGGCTTAAGCCGACAACGAGAACGGCTCGAGTATGAATGCGATACATGCTTCCCCGCCAGAGCCTTCATATAAAGATACTTAGATCAATCGCTCTGGCTCGAGTGAAACGACGCGGCCGATGGCGCCATGCAGGTTGGGGACGTCAAGTGTATGGGGCGCGATCGACGTCTGTCAACGCAATTATTTCGACGTGTAGGGATAAGACATCACTTGACACTCGAAAGCCCGAGATCAAGGGCTTCCCCCCACACTTGGAACCCCCATACTTCTTAAACGGTCTTCTTCATACACTTTCTGTCGGGCGAAACGAGTGCGCTCGGTCACACTTTGGGTCCAGCGGCGGGATCGTGCGAGAGACAGCGCTTACTTGGACTTAAGAGCCTATAATCAGATCATGGCCGACCCGCATCAACCACTTTGCGACGACGTCCGGCTACTCGGACGCCTCCTCGGAGACGTGTTGAAGTCTCAAGAGGGTCTCCCTCTGTTCGAGACGGTCGAGCGTGTGCGGGCGATGGCGAAGGAACTGCGGGCCTCCGGCGAAGAGGACCTCGCCGAGCTGAGCCAGGAGCTGGCCAAGCTTCGTTTGAAGGACGCGGTGCCGGTAGCGCGGGCCTTTGCGCACTTTCTCACTTTGGCCAACATCGCCGAACAACACCATCGCATTCGAAGGCGCCGTGATTATCAGCACGACGCCGAGCCGAGACCGCAACCCGGCTCTTGTATGGACGTGTTTCCACGCTTGATCGCCTCCGGGACTTCTCCCGATGATCTGTTCCAGAAGGTCTGCGCTCTCTCGATCCAGCTCGTCTTGACCTCCCATCCCACGGAGGTCGTTCGCCGGACACTGCGCCGCAAACACCGGGAGATCGCGCAGTGCTTGGAACGTTTGGATCGGCCCGACCTTTCCGCTCATGAGCGCAATGGGATCGTGGAGGACCTCCGGAGGGAGATCGCGGCCTCATGGACCACCGACGAGATCTACCACCGCCGTCCCACACCGCTCGATGAAGTGCGATGGGGCCTAGTGGTGTTCGAGCAAACGCTGTGGGACGTCGTCCCCGCTTACCTGCGTGAAGTGGACACCGCACTCACCCAAGTCGCCGGCAAGCCGCTCCCGCGGACCGCGGTTCCGATTCGATTCGGCTCATGGATCGGCGGGGACCGGGACGGGAACCCCAACGTAACGCCCGAGGTTACCGAAAAGGCGTGCTTGCTCGCTCGATGGACGGCGGCCGAGCTCTATGAGAAGGAGCTCGCCTTGCTGCGTGATGAGCTCTCGATGCGGTCGGGAAGCACCGAGCTACGCGCCCGGGTCGGCAAAATGCCGGAGCCATACCGGGCCCTTCTGAAACAGGCGATAGACAAACTCCAAGCGACCCGAAAATACATCGAGGCGCAGCTCGAAGGTGAGGCATCCAACGACGCCGACATCTATGACGATGCGTCCGAGCTCGCTGAAGTGTTGGCCCTTTGTCGACGTTCGCTCGAGGCCACCAACCTCTCACTTCTGGCGCGGGGACGGCTTCTGGATCTTGAACGCCGCCTAGCGTGCTTTGAGCTTACACTCGTCCGCCTCGATATCCGCCAAGAGGCGGGACGTCACGACGAAGCCTTGGACGTCGTCACCAACTACTTGGGGCTCGGTTCGTATTCGGAATGGGACGAGGAGGGGCGACGGGCCTTCCTCATCCGGGAAATTGCAAATCGACGATCGTTGATCCCGCCAGAGCTCATGAGGGATCCGAAGCTTCCCTCAACAATTCACGATACGTTCGATACTTTTCGAATGATCGCTCGCCTCCCTCCCGACTCCTTGGGTGCCTATGTGATCTCGATGACGCGAGGCGCATCGGACGTCCTCGCGGTCGAGCTTCTCCAGAGAATCGCCGCGGTTAGAAGACCCCTGCGCGTGGTGCCGCTGTTCGAGACGGTAGCGGATCTACGGGCGGCGGGCGAAACCATTCGAACCCTGCTGCTAGTACCAAGCTATCGAGAAGAACTCTTCGAGGCGCACGGCCGGCAAGAGGTCATGATCGGCTACTCCGACTCCGCCAAGGACGGAGGGCGACTCGCCGCCGCTTGGGAGCTCTACCAAGCACAGGAGCAGATCGTCGACGCCGCAAAGAGCCAAGGGGTTCCCCTAACCATCTTCCATGGACGGGGCGGGACGGTGGGACGAGGCGGCGGGCCCACCGTGTTGGCCATCCAGTCACAACCTCCGGGATCGGTCGATGGCGCCCTGAGAGTGACCGAGCAAGGAGAAATGATCGAAGCTAAGTTCGGGCTTCCGGGCATCGCGCTCCGAACCCTCGAGATCTACACCACCGCCACCCTGGAAGCGACCGTCGCCCCTGCTCCTCCTCCGAAACCCGAATGGCGCGAGCTCATGACGGAGCTCTCCGAGTTGTCACGTCACTCCTACCGGGACCTCGTCTACGAACATGCTCAGTTCCCCGAGTATCTCCTGGCGGCAACGCCCATCGCGGAGCTCGAGGGGCTATTGAAGATCGGGAGCCGCCCGGCGAGACGACGGCCCAGCACCGGACTCGGATCCTTGCGTGCCATCCCATGGGTCTTCGCTTGGACCCAAAACCGGCTGCTTCTGCCAACATGGCTGGGGATCGGAGAGGCTCTCGCCAAGACAATGGGGGGCCAAAGTGAAAAGGAGCTCAAGCAAATGTACCAAGACTGGCCGTTTTTCCGGTCCACGCTCGATCTCATGGAAATGGTGCTAGCCAAGGCGGATTCCGCTATCGCCGCGCAGTACGATCGGACACTAGTACCGAAAGATGTTCAACCGTTCGGTGAAGCGCTGCGCCAGCGACTCGAGAAGACGCGAGAGTCCGTTCTGAGAACGACCGGCCACCAAGAATTATTAGAACAGAACCCGGTCTTGCGCAGGTCGATCGCCATACGCAATCCTTACGTCGATCCCATCAACCTCGTGCAGGTCGAGGTGCTACGGCGTCTACGTGAGGTGGACGAAGACGAGCGACTTCAGTACGCACTCCTACTGACGATCAATGGAATCGCGGCCGGCATGCGCAACACCGGCTAGTGTCTTCTCAGGCCTCCGCTTCACGGTTGGCGCGTACCACGACAATAACCGCTGCTAGTGCAATGAGAAAGGCTATCGCCGACCCAGCGTTAAAAATACCCTTTTGCGCGTACCAAACGATGAAATAACCGACCGAGCCTGGCAGCAGCGCATAATAAAAGAAGGGAATGAGCGTCATTCGAATGACGGCGCCCTCTCTTCCCCCGAGGCCTACGACTGCGGACGCCGCAACCACGTTGTGGACGCAGATCATGTTTCCGGCGGCACCCCCGACGGCCTGCAGGGCCACCACCCACGTCGGGTCTACGCCGATCCGCTGGCCGACTCCGAACTGGAAGAGAGAGAACATCATGTTGCTAACCGTATTGCTACCTGCGACAAAGGCTCCGAGTCCGCCAATGAACGGGGCAAAAATGGGCCAGGCCCCGCCCGCCAACGTGGCGATCCCATCCGCGAGCACGATGGGCATCCTCTCGAAACCGGCCTCCCCTCCCCCACTGTTGATGAAGACCTGCACCATGGGCACCGTAAAGATCAAAGCTAGCGAGGCATATCCCATGGTTCGAATCGACCTTCCCCACGCCGACCGGTAGGCGCCGCCTTTCATGCGGTGCAAAAGGAATGTGAGCAGAGAAACGGTGACGAAGACGGTGCCCGGCAGGTAGAGTGGCTGAGCCTTGGCGGTGATGTCGGTGCCGAAGAGGTTCGGAGCAGTTAGCGTCCAAGATTGAAGCCAGCCGAGAAAAGGCAACCCGCGAAGGCGGGTCAACACCAGAAAACACCCGACCAGAAGATACGGGGACCAAGCCTTCAAGACGCCCATCTCTGCGCCTGGCGGCGCCTCGTCCTTGATCTCAATCGATCCCGTCCACTCCGGGTCCCATTTTTCTTTGCTTTCGAAATCCCATGCATCCTCGGCCCGTGGAACGAGGAATCCCTTGCGGGCGGCGGGAACCACGATCGCAAGTCCCGCCAGTCCCCCGAACATCGCCGGAAACTCGGGACCCAGCAACCACGCTACGATCAAGTACGGAACGGTCATGGCGAACGCGGCGAACAATGCGAATTTCCAAACCCTGAGCCCTTCGACGAAGGACCGGTTGGCGCCGAAGAATCGCGTCATGAACGCGAGCACCAACAGAGGCACCAGGGTCCCGGCGATGGTGTGAAGGAAGGCGACCTTGACACCGATCATCGCGAGGAACTGGCTCCAGTCCGCATAGCCTTGCTCGGTGGCGAACCGGGCGATCTCGGGGTCGGTGGAAAGGCCGCTGCTCACACCAACCAAGATCGGTGTTCCCACCGCGCCGAAGGACACTGGAGTACTCTGGATGATCATTCCCGCCATGACCGCCGCCATCGCGGGAAACCCGAGGCCGACCAGGAGAGGTACCGCGACCGCCGCAGGAGTGCCAAACCCTGCCGAACCCTCGATAAAGGACCCGAACAACCAAGCGACAATAATGACCTGAATGCGTCGGTCGGAGGTGATGCCGGTAAAGCCGCGCCGGATCGTCCTCAACGCTCCGCTCGCTTGCAAGGTATTCAGAAGAAGGATCGCGCCGAATACGATGTAGATGAGTGTGACGGCGATAACTAATCCGTTCACGGTGGCCGCGGCAATCTGTACCGGAGCAACCTTCCACACCCAGAGGGCCAGACTCGCCGCGACGAGATACGAGAGAGGCATGGCGCGGCTCGCGGGCCACCTCAGAATGACGAGTAGGATCCCCACCGCCGCGATGGGCATGAGGGACAAAAACGCCAGGGCTCCTACTCCCACGTGGACCCCTTCCGCTTCATCCCCAAAGCATTTTTACCCCGGTGGCAAAAAGCAGCAGGATCAAGATGCGCTGCAACCAACCGGCGGGAAGATAGGCGCCGAGTCGCACGCCTAAGAGAGAACCGGGCAGGGAGCCAACGAGCAATAGGCCAACCAAAGGCAAGTCCACCGTTCCGATTCCCAGATGAAAGAGTCCTGCCACTCCGGTCAAAATCACGGCGTGCGTGATATCCGTCCCGACCAGGACGTTGCCAGGACGACGTGAGAACAGCAGCAGTAACATCAAAATGATACTTCCCGAGCCCACCGAGGTGAGCCCCACCAAGAAACCTCCGACGAGTCCGGTGATGACTCCGCCGTTGCGACGATTCACCCACGTCGGTAACAGCGATCGGAGATCGTTTCCTGTTTGCCGCTGGAGCTTCGCTTCCACTAACAACAGAATCGGGATGACGATGAGAAGAATGCCTAGGATCCGGGTAAGGAGGTCATTCACACCATCACCGTATGTCGCCCGTAGGTGGGAGAGAAACCCCACTCCCGCGAGCGCCCCGGGTACACTGCCCGCGGCCAAATAGCCAACCAGCCCCCAGTCGAGGGTGCCTTGGCGCCAATGAAGAAAGCCGGCACCGGTCTTGGTGATCGAGGAGAAAACGGCTCCCGAGCCGACCGCCACGATGGGAGGAACGCGCAGCACGAAAATGAGGAGCGGGAGCAGAATAACCCCGCCGCCGAGGCCACTTAGGCCGACGAGCAGGCCGACTGCAAAGCCGATCAGTATGGTCAGCATCTGGGTGAGCGGTTAGCTAGAAAGACCTGACTATCATATGCAAAAGCCATACTTCCACCTACTTGTTTCCGCGTTGCCCGGCGCTCGATGGCAACCTCGCATCTTCCTCCGCGCGTGGCCAACGACCCTGTGGGAATTTCAACTTGACATTTTTGCAATGTGGGCGTAAACTGAACTCCATCCTAAAAGCTTAGGTCTCCCCCGACCGCCGGTTTGCCGGCTGGATTACCCCAAAACCCAGGCCTCGGCTAGACAGAGGAAGTGTGCCATGAGCAAAACGCTCAGCCTCTTTGGGGTTTTACTGCCACTCTTCCTTGCGCTTGCGCTTGCAAGTCCCGTCGATGCACGTCCGAAAGGACGTAGCCACGACGACGATAGCAGCGACGACGATAGCCGAGACTAAGGACCTCCTAACAACGATAATCCCGGCGGAGACAACTGCGCCGCTCCCTCCGGCTTGGTGAGTTGGTGGCCGGGTGAAGGCAACGCCGAGGACGCTTGGGGTGACAATGACGGCACCGTGGTCGACGCCACATTCAGCCCGGGCAAAGTCGGACAGGCCTTCGATTTCAGCGGCACCCAAGACTTCGTACAAGTTCCGCACAGTTCCAGCTTAGATTTCAGAGCCTCGGACTCCTACACCGTCGAGTTTTGGATGAAGACCGAAGGGATGATCGAGGGGCACCCGGCGTTGGTCGAGAAATGGGCAAACTCGAGCACTTTCGCCTATCCGTTCGCGGTACGACTCAATACGGGTGACCCGCGTTTCCCCACCACGGTTGGCCCCAAGGGAACGATTTTTTGCGGCGTTTTCGACGGCACGAACTTTCCCTTCGTGTGGAGCAGCATGCCCGTAGACGATGACGAGTTCCATCACGTCGCTTGCGTCTTCGATGGGGCTTCCAAGTCCATCGAAGTATATATCGACGACCATCTGGACGGCTTCCAGGACTACACCACATTGAACGACGTCAGTAGCGAGCAGGACCTGCTCTTCGGCATTCGCGGTAATCTCGATCCTCTTTTCGACTTCAATCGGCTACTGGATGAGATCTCGATCTACTCGGCCGCCCTTTCCGAAACCGACATAAGTGACATCTTCGAAGGTGGGACGCCGGCAAGTGTCGAACGGATAGTGTCGACATCGATGTCAAGCCGCGTAGCGAGAACAATACGTTCAGCCGCCGCGGCCCCGGTTTCATCCCGGTAGCGATCAACGGGAGCGCCGACTTTTCACCGCTCGACATCGACTTCAGCACGCTAGTATTCGAAGCGTCCGAGCTCGGCATACGCCCCAGGCAAGGGCCACATTGCGCCATCGTGGATTGGAACCGCGACGATTTCCTCGACGCGGTCTGTTACTTCAAGGACAAACCTCGTCACTGGGAAGTCGGCGCGTCGACGGGAACATTGACCGGCGAACTCTTCGACGGGACGGCGATCGAAGGCAGCGACTCGATTCGAGTCGTGGCACATTTCAAGAAGGCCCACCGAAGGCATAGAAGAACAAAGTAGAGGTAAGACCCTAAAGGCGGGGACTCACCCAGCGGGTGAGCCCCCCTTTTTTCTTCCGCGAAACTACTCACAGCGGCCGATCGTATCGCCATGAGCCTCATGGATCGGCCAAACGGCTCGGTCTATAAGAAGCGTGTGCCTCCGCTCCGGGTGCCCGGGCGGAACGTGGCATATGATCAGCTTATTCCGATCACCCACGAAGCGCTTCAAAGTCTGACCCGGGACTCTCTCTACGTCCATGGATACTTGACCCGATCCGCCCGCCGCGGTGTAGACGCCCGTGACATGGAGTGGGCCGGTGCTCTCCAGGATGAGATAGCCCTCTACGTAGCCGTCGAGTGCAGCGGGATCCGTGAAGGAGAACTCCCAAGGGATCGTACTACAATCCACTTGGCGAGCCTCATGGGCCGGTAATCCGCCCTCCATCTTGTCCGAGACTCTCCCCTGCGCCTCGGGCGGAAAACTAAGCGCGATGGCCTCACGAACGATGACTGGACCGGAGGAAGCGTTCTGCAGGTTGACCGATGTCGCGTAGTCGCCCGGAACGACCGGCCCGCCGCCCGACACGACCGAGCCACAGGTAAACTTCACCGTGTAGCGGAACCTGATCTTGACCTTCGCCGCCTCGGTCGCAACCGGGGCTAGCACTAGATACGCCATGGCTCCCAGAACGAAGCTCGCATGCACTCTTTCTCTCTTCATCTCCACTCCCCCCTGTCAAGGAGAAAGTGTGCCAATCTTAGTTGGGAATTGAAACGGCTCCAAACCCCGTGGTTTGATGGCGTTGGACAAAACAAAATCAAGCCGCGAAGAAAGGAGCCGAGATGGGAAGTCTGCTACGTTCGGTCAAGAAACGCAAGAAGTCGCGTCGTTTGGGTGAGGTCGAGATGGTGAGGCACGAGGATTACGGGGAACTCGTGCTGGACGCCAAGGTAGAGATGATCCGTTGGTTGGTCCCCCTTGGTCTAATGCACGTTCACGAGTTGCTCGACGACGAAGTGAAGGCGTTGGCGGGAGAGCGATACTCTCGCAAGGACGAGCTGGAGCGCGGTCGCCGTCCCGGAAGCAACCCGGGCACGGTAGGGCTTGGCGGCCAGCGGGTACCGATCCGTGTGCCACGGGTTCGGAGCATCGAGGGAGGAGAGATTCCGCTTCGCTGCTACGAGGCGGTGAGCCACGGCGGTGAGGTGAATGATCTTCTGCTGAAACGAGTTCTCTACGGAATCTCTTGTCGCAACTACGAGGCGGCAGCGGAAGCGATTCCGGGCGCCATCGGGCTGTCGAGCTCAACGGTGTCCCGAGGGTTCGTGCAAGCGAGCGCTGCGAAGCTGCGGGAGATGCAGGAACGGGATCTGACCGGTGAGGATGTGGTGGCGCTGTTTCTGGATGGAAGACATTCGCCGAGGCAACGATGGTCGTGGCTCTGGGCATCACGCTTTGCGGGGAAAAACGCTTCTTGGGCTTCGTGGAGACGGACACGGAGAACGCGCAGGTGTTGACGCCGTTCCTGCGTTCACTGCTCGAGCGGGGACTCGATATCTCCCAGGGTCTGCTGGTGATCATCGACGGCGGCAAGGGTCTCCAAGCGGCAGTCAAGAAGGCATTCCGTAAGCGGGCCCTGATACAACGCTGCCAGTGGCACAAACGTGAAAACGTAGTGAGCTACCTGTCCAAGGGCGAGCAGGCGTCATGGCGCAAGCGGCTCCAGTGGGCCTACAACAGGCCGGAGTACGAAGAGGCCCTCACTGCGCTCGAGCAACTCCACGGTGAGTTAGAAGAGCGGAACCAATCCGCAGCTGGCAGCCTGGAGGAAGGCCTCGAGGAGACGCTGACGTTGCATCGACTCGGCGTGCACGCGGTGTTGGGCCGTTCGTTCAAGACGACGAACTGCCTTGAGTCCGTCAATGCTCTCGTCGAGGAACGCTGCGCGAAGGTCGACCACTGGAAGAACTCGAGCCAACGCCAGCGCTGGTTGGCAACGGCGCTCGTAGACATCGAACCGCGCTTGAGGAAGGTGGTGGGCTACCGCCATCTTCCCAAGCTTCGCGAAGCTCTCAAGCGGGAACTGAAGATCGAGGCGAAGACATCAACCGTATCGAAGAAGAAGGTCGCTTAAACGTGAGCCGTGGAGAGTTTCAACTAAGAATGGGCTTGACTCAGTTCCGCAAGCTTCAGGTCTGTCGCGTCGAAGTCATCGTTCCCGGGCCTCGATCCTTCGCCGGAGTGCGGTTGTGGGGAGTGGTGGTCCGGGCGCCGAACGGCCCTTGGCAGAGGGCTGGCCTGAGGATCGATCGAGGGTTTTTCTCGGAGGATCCAACGTAGAGCACGGTGAATTTCTTGACCCAGGAGCCACCACGGTTATGATCGTGGCAGGATGGCAAGGCAGGGCGTCGTTGTTGCGAGGCGAGTTCCCTTCGAAGCGATCCCGGTGGTGGATCTCGCTCCCTGGTTCGATGGAGACGAGAAGGTTAGGCAGGAGTTGGCGCGGCGACTGGGCGACATCTGCCAGAACGTGGGTTTCTTCTATGTGAGAAACCATGGTGTGCCGCAGCGAGGAATCGCCGATACCTTCCAAGCTGCGAAACGGTTTTTCGCCCTTCCCGAGGATCGGAAGACCGCCATCCACTTTACCAAGGCGCGCAAGCAGCGAGGTTACATTCCCCTCCGAGCAGAAAGCACGGACCCCGATGCCGCTGGGGACGTCAAGGAAGCCCTAGACTTCACGTTTCCCACGCCGCCCCCCACTCCTCTCAAAGACGTGAACGATCCTGCGGCCTTTCGGATGTACGGACCTAACCTCTGGCCGAGTTCCTTGCCAGGGTTTCGCCAGACCATCGAAGCGTACTTCGAGGAGATGATTGGGTTGGGCCGGACGCTCTTCGAGGTCTTTGCGGTGAGCCTGGGGCTCTCACCGCTCGCTTTTCGGGACAAGACCGATCGACCCATCGCGCAGCTTCGGCTGCTCCACTATCCACCGCAGCCCGGGCCCGTCGACCCGTCCCGTCTGGGAATCGGAGCGCACTGCGACTACGAGTGCTTCACGATCTTGGCGCAGGGGGAGGTCGGTGGCCTCCAGGTTCGAAACCCGGCGGGTGAGTGGGTCGAGGCTTCTCCGATCCCGGGAACGTTCGTCGTCAATTTGGGCGAGATGCTGGCGCGCTGGACCAACGATGTTTTCACCGCCACGCCCCACCGCGTGATCAATAGAGCCGGGCAGGAGCGATATTCTGTGCCGTTTTTTTTCGGTACGAATTACGACGCGGTGATCGAATCCCTCGAGACGTGCTGCAGCCCAGCGAGGCCCTCGCGTTACCCTCCCGTCAAGGGCGGGCACTACTTGGCGAAGCGCCTACAAGAGATCTACGGGTCTTCCGCGGCAGCGTCGCCGGCCGGCGAAGCCGAGTCGCAGCGCAAGTCGTGATAGTCTAAGGCCAATGGACGGCGAAGCCTTCGTCGACGAAATGGACGCCACGCTGCGTCAGATCCTTTCCACACGCGATGCGGCGCTGTCCCGGCTCTCGGAGTCCACTGCGAAGGCGGATATGCTGATGCTCCTACGCGGTGGGCTGCGAAACGAGATCGAGGCGACGGAGATCGCAGCCCGCGGGGTTCGCACCACGCCCGAGCTCGAGGTCAAGATCGCCTTCGCGCAGCAGGCCGGCGACGAAGCCAAGCATTTTCAGCTCATCAGCAACCGGCTGAAGGAGCTCGGCGACGATCCCAACGAGCACGCGCCCACCGGGGCGCTCGGGCCTCTTTCGCAATACTTGGACACTCTGACGACGACGGTCGAGCGGATCGCGGCGGCTCAGTTCACTCGAGAAGCGATCGGTTACAAGTCTAACCAACTGTTCATTGCGTTCTGCGAGCACGTCGGGGACAACGAGACCGCAGAGATGTACCGCGATCGCATCCAACCGGACGAAAAACGCCATCACGAGTGGGGGAAGACCCTGCTGGCCCGCTACGCGACGGAGGAGAGCGAACAAGAGTTGGCGCGGAAGGCCATCTTGAGAACGCTCGAGCTCGCCGAGGAACTTCGGAGCCTCGCCGCCGGAAGGCTCCTCGTCGAAACACTTCCCGGTTGTTGATCCTCTAGTCGGCCACCCGACCTCCAGCCCTCGGCCGGCTACCATGAGGCGGTTAGGGGTTTACCGACAAAGCCTTCGGCAACGGTTCCCTAGGTAGCATCTCTTCTCGATTCGCGGCGTGGTAGACGAACGAAGCGAGGATGGCCGCCGCTTGCATGAGATCGCTAATCTCCAAATGGTCGTAGACGTCGATGTTGGAGTGGTGCGTTCGCGTCTCGTAGTCGAGCGGATCCTGGATGAATTGGAAGCAAGTTGGTGCAACTCGGCACCCGCTCCCGGTGGATGAACCACAGCTTTCAACAACTGGCCGCGTTGGCGATTTCGTTCCTCGCCTTCTTCGTGGCGGAAGCGGTAGGAGGCAACGGGTTCATCTCCGCCTTCTGCGCGGGGCTCACCCTTGGAAACACGTCGCGGGCGATTTGCCAGTGCCTCTATGATTTCGCGGAAACGGAAGGGCAGCTGCTCGCCCTCCTGACCTTCATGATCTTCGGGGCCGCCTTGGTCTGGCCAGCGGTAGACCACCTCAACTGGAGGGTGGTCATCTATGGCGTCCTGAGTTTGACGGTCATAAGTCATAAGAATGATCCCGGTTGCGCTCAGTCTAATCCGCGGTGGCTTTCAACCGGACACGGTCATTTTTCTCGGCTGGTTCGGGCCACGGGGGCTTGCCTCGATCTTGTTCGCGTTGTTGGTTTTGGGCCGGGCCGATATACGAAGTCGCGAGGAAATCTTCACCATTATCATCGTGACGGTGTTCATGAGCGTCTTTGCCCACGGCCTAACCGCTTGGCCGGCTAGCAAGTGGTATGCGGGGCGGGCGGAAGAGATGAAGGACGAGCCCGACATGAAGGAATTGGTGCCGGTGAGGGAGATGCCGGTCCGCATCCCGTACCGGTAGGGGCCCTCACCCAGCGTCTGGCCACGTTGACGGCGGCCCGCCATTCTTTGACGCCCAACCCTCCGAGAGGGAACAAAGACTTGCGACCCACCCCCCAAAGCGAATAGCACGGCCAATCCCTGGCATTTCTAAGAGCGTGTAAAGATGGAGTTTTACTACAAGAAGGTCGATGAGGATGCCCTCATTCTGAGCGCTGATGGCGGCTTGGACAAGGGGACGGCAGGCCAATTTGTCGGAGAATTGGAGAAGATCATCGAAGCCGGCGCGGCCAAGATCATCGTCGATTGCACCAAGCTCAACTATGTTTCCCTACACGGGCTTCGGACCCTCTTCGGGCTGCACAAGAAACTGGCCGGTCAGGGCGGAGACGTGAAGGTGTCCGCGGTGCGGGGCACGATTGCCGTGCGCGAACCGCCTTCCGAGAGCCGCCCGCTGGGCACTGAAACGGCGGGCAAACCGGCCGAAACGCGTTCTCGGCTCGGCGGAACCGCGAGGCATTTGCGGTCGCGGCGATTCGACGAGTATAATTACCGAGTGCGTGATATTCCCTCCACCCAGAGCCTAGAACTGCCCGTATCCCTGCAATCCCTGCAATTGAAGACACGACACGCGTGAACGGTCCAAGCGTCGTAACGCTCCAATCGAAGCATCTCTTCGGGGGGTCTTAGTCACCCAATCAACCACGTCCGCACGTGGGCTATGCGTGGGACGAACAAAAAGGAGGATGTCATTTCCCGCAAAGTATTTGCCGGTAACTTGAGTTTCGATATTACTAAAGAACAAATCCAAGAGGCCTTCGGTGCCATCGGTCCGGTACAGGATGTCTTCATGCCCCTCGACAAGATGACGGGCCGGATGCGTGGGTTCGCCTTCGTAGAGTTCGAGTCCGAGGAACACGCCGCCAAAGCGATCCAGGCGTTGGACGGCACGGAGCTGGCCGGTCGGCCCCTTCGGGTCAACGAGGCTCAGGCGAAGCCGGCTCGTTCCTTCGCACCTCGCGGCGGGGGCGGTGATGGAGGTTGGGCTCCTCCGTTCGATGGAGGAAAGCCATTCAAGAACAAGGGTAGTCGCCGAGGGATCCGTCGCCGCAAGCGCGGATTCTAGGTCGATCCGTGTAAGGACTTCGTAGTCCGTTCCCCACAAAACAACTGGCGGCTATTCGTCGCCCCCAATGGGCTCCGTCACTGCTTCTTCTATTGGCGTCCCGCGTCGAGTTGCGGTTACGCTTAGCCGATGAAACCGGGCGAATTCCTCTATCTTTCCCGGCAAGACATTGAAGCCCTTGCGATCCCTCTGTCTTCGATCATCGAGAATCTCGAGCACATGTTTCGGGAAAAGGGGGAGGGGAGAGTCGAAATGCCCCCCAAGCCCGGCATCCACACGCGTCCCAACGCCTTTACGCATGCCATGCCGGCCTACATTCCTTTTCTCGGGGCGAGCGGGGTGAAGTGGGTCTCCGGCTATCCGGAAAACCAGAAGAAAGGTCTTCCGTACGTCTCCGGCCTCTTGATTCTAAACGATCCAGACACCGGTATTCCGATCGCGGTCATGGATTGTACCTGGATCACCGCCATGCGGACTGGCGGTACGACGGTCATCGCAGGGAAGCACCTGGCCCGCAAGGACAGCCATCGTGTCGGGATCATTGCGTGCGGGGTTCAGGGATGGAGCAACCTCGAAGCGCTTTCCGGCCTGTACCAGCTCCAACAGGCCAAGGCCTACGACATCGTTCCCGAGATCTCCGAGCGTTTCGCGAAGGAAATGCAGGAGAGGACGGGCGTCGATGTGGTTTCCGTCGCGACCGCCCGAGAAGCCGTTCAAGATATGGACATCGTTGTCACGAGTGGTCCGATTCTCAGAGACCCGGTGCCTGCCATCGAGCCGGGGTGGTTGGCGAGAGGAGCCTTTGCCTGCCCACTTGATTTCGATTCTTATTGGCAAGGGAACGCGCTGAGAGCAGCGGACAAACTGGCGACGGATGACATTTCCCAAATGCGATATTACCGGCAGGAAGGATACTTCCGTGAGACGCCGGAACCCTATGCCGATCTCGGTGAGATCGTCGCCGGGAAAAAAAGCGGCCGCGAGTCCGATGATGAACGGATCATCTGTATGAATCTTGGACTGGCACTTGATGATATGGCCACTGCGATTCTGATTTACAGCGAGGCGATCGAACAAGGTGTTGGCAAAGCACTTCCACTCTAGCCCCCCGGCGTTCCCTACGGAACGGATTTGCGGCTCCTCAGCCGGTATGCAAGAGTGCTTGCGGTGCTATACGGTCCGAGAGACGTGCAATTGGCCCACGCGGCGAACGAACGGGCCGCCATCGACGATCTCCTCTTGGCGGCACCGATTCTCGCGACGCTCATCTCCAGCAAGGTAGCAGCTTGAAGGGAAACGGGGGGAGGAACTACGGCGGTCATTCCATGGCCGGTGGTCTTCGCCGGGTGATGATCTGTCCCCCCAAGGCTTCGGGATGGGTGGATGCCGAGCAGACGGGGCGATGGCGGGAGTTGAGCTACTATCGGGAACCCAACTTCACCACCGCCGAGGCTCAGCACGCCGACTTGCGCCGCGAGCTGGAGGCTGCCGGTGCGGAAGTGCTATTGCTGCCACCGGGAGAGGATCTATCGCTGGACGCGGTGTATGTCCACGATGCATCTCTCGTGACCGACTTCGGTGCGCTCGGTATGCACATGGGCAAACCGGCGCGGCGCGGAGAGCCCGCTCTTCACGCGCAGTTCTATGAATCGCAAGGGATTCCGATGCTCGGGGAAATCCGCTCCCCTGGAACGGCGGAATCGGGAGACATCGTTTGGTTGGATGCCAACACGTTACTGGTTGGGCACGGCTACCGCACCAACGATTCCGGCATCGATCAGCTACGTGCGTTCTTGGAGCCGCACGGTGTGGATGTCTTTGTGGCGCCGCTTCCTCACGGGCCCGGTCCGTCGGTTTGCCTCCATCTCATGTCTCTCCTCAGCATCGTGGACGTGCGAACCGCGCTCGTCGACCTTCCGTGGCTCGCGGTCCAGACTGTACAGCTCTTACGTCATTTCGATTTCAAGCTGATCGAGATCTATCCGTCGGAACGGGAGACCATGGCCTGCAATGTCCTCGCTCTGGGTGATGGTAAATTGCTCGCACTCGAAGAAAACGAGAAGACGAATATCCGGCTGCGTCAGGAAGGCTTCGACGTCAGGACGTTCTACGGAACGGAGATCAGCCAAAATGGAGGAGGCGGCCCTACTTGTTTGACGCGTCCCCTCTTGCGCGACGCTGAGTAACGAACGCCGGGCCAACTCAACCGAATGGCCGGTGACAGCGGCTTACAAAGAGAGTTCAACCTCGTCGACGCCCTCCTCATCAACGTCGGGACTACTCTCGCCTCGGCGGGCTTCATCGTCCACGCAAACGTTCTTGCCGCGGTCGGGCATCCAAACGGGTTCGATGGCCGCGGTCTCGGTAGCCTTGATGACCTACGACGGATTCGTGTTCAGCGGGCGCGCGTCTACTACGCCATGGCCATCGACCGCGCGTAGACCGGCGATCAGCGCATGAAGGCGGGTTGGCCGCCCACGATGGTGATCAGAATCTCGCCCTCGAGGAGTTTCTCGGGTTCTTTCGAACCGACGACGAGAGGATCGATGTCCATGACCGTAACATCGGCCCAGTTGCCGGGAGCGAGAGTTCCGGTCGTGAGCTCGAGTAGAGCGGATCTAGCGGCCCAGCTGGTATAACCGCGCAGGGCCTCCTCGGGAGTGAGTCGCTGCTCGGCGTACCACCCCCCGGGTGGCTTGAGGTTCTTGCCTTGTCGTGTGATGGCAGCGTGCAGACCATAGAAAATACTGTGATCGGAACCCGGAAGGTCGGAGCTCAGTACCAGCGGCACGCCATTATTGCCGAAGCGTTCTCCACGCGTAAGCTCCTTCGATGCGTTCGGGACCGAGTCGCTCCTCGGCCCAGCCTTTGTCCTCGACGGCGTGGGGTGGTTGCATCGAGGCGATGACTCCGATCTCCGCGAACCGGTGGAAGTCGTCAGGCTGGATCACTTGGGCGTGCTCGATGCGATGCCGGAGCTCCTTCGCGCCGGGATTCTCCTCGAGAGCCCATTCGAAGAAGTTGAGCGTCTCGCAGTTTCCCGCATCGCCGATGGCGTGGATGGCGAGTTGGAAACCGGCCCGCATCACCGTGGCCATCATCGTCTCGTCGAAGCCGTAATCCGCGCCTCCGATCCCTTGGTGGTCCGGGTGGTCGGAGTATCCCTCCAGAAGGAGAGCGCCGCGAGAGCCGAACACCTCATCGTAGTAACCCTTGACCGTCCGCACGAAAAACCTTTCACCCCTCAGGGTTACCGGACCTTACTTCAGCCACGTGCTCAGAAACTTCGGGTCGCGACTGGACAGCATGGCCGATACGCGGATTGGAAGCTGGTATCGTCTGGCGAGATTCTCGTACGCGGCGGTGGTGGCTCTGTCGGTTCCGGCCTCGTGCACCATGACGAAGCCGGAGGACGCCATTTGCTCCAGACCGGAAATGATCTGCGCCTCGAGCTGCTCTTGTTTGGACTCCGGGATCGCGTTTTCCAAAAGCGCGCGCGCCCGATTCAATAGCACGCCGGTTGGATTACCGTTGACGTCTTTGAGGATCTCACCACCCTCGGGGGACACCGTCTCGCTGGACATGGTACTGGACGCCACAAGGGTGAGGCAAGCTCGGAGCGGGTGTTGGGTAGAGCGCTGGCTCACTGGTACTTGGGCGATCAGGGGGTCGACCCGCGCGGCGCGACGGGCGGGTATCAGACTAGCGAGCAATGCCACCGATGCGAGAACCACGCAGACGGTCAGGAAGATTCCGGGATCGTTCCCGCTCACGTCGTATAGGAGGCTCGTCATAGCCCGTGTCGACGCCATGGCGGCCGCGACACCGACGACGACGCCGGTGAGAATGATGATGAACCCCTGTTTTACGACTAGGCCGACCACGTCGAGCTGCCTTGCGCCTAGGGCCATTCGGATTCCGATCTCTCGCGTTCTCTGGACGACGGCGTAGCTCATGACGCCGTAAATGCCGACCGACGCAAGCAGCAACGCTACGAATCCGAACACGCCCGCCAGGGAAGCGATCGCCTCGGGTCCGACATAGTGTCGGCTCATATACTCGCCCATTGACTTGATGCCGAAGATCGGCAGCTCCGCGTCGAGCGCTTGGATCTCCTTCCGCGCTCTCGTTACCAGGTGTTGCGGGTTGGCTTCCGTTTGGAGCAAGAAGGTCATCTCAGAGCGGTAGTTCTGCTCGAACGGCAGGAACAAGAAGGGTTGGGGATCTTCACCCACCGTCATGTATCTCCCGTCTTTGGCTACGCCCACCACCTCTACGTGCTCACCGTCGGCCCCCCAGACACCGAATCGCTTGCCGATGGCGTTTTCGTCCCGCCAGAACCGGCGCGCCATGGTCTCGTTGATGATCACAACTCTGGGAGACGACTCGGTGTCTTGTTCGTTGAAGCCACGTCCGCTCAGGACCTCGGTGCCCATCGTCTCGAAGTAGCCAGAGCCGACAATAGAATAGAAGATGGGGAACTCGTCTTCTCCCGCTTTGCGATAAAGCTCATCGATAACCACATCGGTGGCGTTACTGGAGGCATCCAGGGGAAGTGGCCGACCAAGACTCGCGGACCGCACTCCGGGAGTCGATTCGAGGCGCTCGAGGGCCTGCCGGTAGAAGGTTCTGCCTTCGGGCTCGCCATAGCCCTGAAGTCCCAGATTGACCGAGAGCAGCAGACGGTTCTCGGTGTCGAAACCGGGATCGATCTCCGTTGCGTTCTCGAAGCTACGCAGGAAGAGTCCGGCGGCGACCAAGAGCACCAACGACACCGCCACCTGCGATGCGACCAGAAGGCTTCGGCCCGAGAAGCGACGTCCGACCGCCACGTCGGCGAGGCTCTCTCCTCGGAGGGCGGGGACCAGGTCCGGCCTGGATGCATGTAGTGCGGGGGCCAAGCCGAACAAGGTTCCGGTGATCAGTGAGATGAGCAGGGTGAAAGCGAGGACGCGCCCGTCGAGGCTCAAATCGTAATCGATGGGAAAGTCCATGATCGGCTGAAATACCATCACGTCGAGGAACCAAAGCCCCAAGAGGAGTTCCACCGAACCGCCGAGAAGCGAGAGAAAAAGACTCTCGATGATGAGCTGCCGCGCGAGACGCAGTCGGCCCGCGCCCATCGCCAGGCGGACGGCAATCTCTTTGCTTCGCGAGAGGGCCCGAGCGAGCAGAAGGTTCGCCAGGTTCGCGCAAGCTACGAGCAGGACGAGCGCCACGATCCCCATCAGAACCGTGGAGGCGACGGGCATGAACCCCTTGTGCTCGATGAACGGCTCGGTCTTCGTACTGCCGGGAATGACGTGCATTTCGAACTCGCGGTTGGTCTCCGGGTAGGAAACTTCCAGGCGTCGGGGCGATGGTGTTCATCGCGGTCTTCGCTTCTTCGAGCGTTACACCCGGCTTCAGCCGCGCGCGAAACTGGAGCCAGTTAGCGCCGCGCTTGTCGAGTAGGCCATCGCTTCCCGGCCATACTTGCTCGTGCATCGTCACCGGAACCCACAGATCGGGAGTGTAACCGAGAAACTTCGTGCCGGTGAATCCCTTAGGCGCGACACCCACCAGTGTGAACTCGTGTCCGTTCAGTTTGACGATGCGGCCGACGACGGATGGATCGGCGCCAAAACGGCGTTCCCAGTAGCCGTGTCGAAGGACGGCGACGGGGTGGCCTCCCGGCGTCCGATCGTCTTCCGGAATGAGCGTGCGGCCCACGACGGGCTCCGCTCCGAGCCCGATGAAGTAGTTCCCGGTTACGATCTCTCCCCAGACCATCTCCGGTTGGTCACCGTCGGTAAGGCTCAGTGGCACGCCGAAGTGCGCGAAGATATCGGTGAAGACATCGTTCTGCTCGCGATAGTCCAAGTAATCTGGGAAGGAAAACTGGCTGGGAACGTTCAATCGAGGAGTGGTGGCATAGACCGCGACTAACTCGTTTGGATTGTGGACCGGCATCGGCTTAAACAAGACACCGTTAATGACGCTGAAGATGGCGGTATTGGCACCGATGCCGAGCGCGAGCGACAGGACGGCGACCGTGACGAACGCCGGGCTCTTGGCGAGGGTCCGAAAAGCATACCGCAAATCCTGGAGAAGACCGTCTATCATCCCGTTTGCTCGTCCCCTAACTCGAGAGTGGATACGTCACGACACGACGCATTGTTCCGAGAATGTGCGTCCGACTCGTAAGTCCTTCTATTTCCGGTTATTCACGACACCGACTCGGGCCGGTAAAGAGCCACGAACTCGAGGAACTTGGCGACCGCCACCATGTCTTCGGCGACGAATCGGATGCTGTGAGATCTGGTTCGCTCGATGGAGGGAAGGAAGGCGAGGGTCTCCGCGGGTAGCGCGGTCGAAAAACTCATGTCGACGCGCACGGGTTTCTCGAGCACGTAGGGTTTAAAGTCTCCGATCCGGGCGAGCGCTCTCTCGACTTGGGTTCGGATGAGCTTGAAGGCGGCCTCGGGCATCAACGTGCGAGCCGCACTCTCGCCGTAGTTCCACTTCACAATGGCGCCTTCGATGTTCCCGAGATGCGAGTGTGCTTCGTCGACGATCGCGTCGTCTCCCGAGATCATGACCACCGGTACGCCGAAGTGACCCGCGATGGCGGCGTTGAGAGCGGCCTCGGGAACCGAGACCCCGTTTAGCATTACGTCGGTCCATACACCGGTGTAGGTGTGTGCAGCGACGCCTTTGGGGTTCGAGGCGCTTGCGTGGTATCCGATGAAGACCGCGGCATCGAACGTCTCGTCGATACCTTGCATCATGCCGAGTGCACGCGGCCAAGAACGCACCAGTTGGATGTCCTCGGGGAGCTCCTTCATGAGGAGGTTCTGGCCGTTCCCGTGCGAGTCGGCGACCAAGATCTCCGTCGCCCCGGCGGCCCGTGCCCCGGCGATGGCGGCCAGCACTTCCTTGGTCATGAACTCTCGAGACTGCTCGTACTCGAAGCCTCGCGGGCCCATTTGCTGGGCCGTCACGGCCCCGACGACGCCTTCCATGTCGGCGGAGATGTGGACCTTGAGCTTGGGTTGGGCTGTTGCCATGGTGGGAACCAAGAACAGTGCTCCGAGAACGATACGTTTCATGAAACTCTCCTTAATTGCCTACTGGAACGAGCCGTTTTACTTCTTCGATCCAGTTTTGCACGAAACGGATCTCCCGCCCCGGCTTCGCGGTGTTTCTTATGATGGCAAAGGATTGACCGTCCGGAGACACGTCGTAGTTAGCGAAGCCGCGCCAGCCGGACGCTCTCACTATTTCTAATTCTTCAAACACTAGACGCGGTTTGGCCGCCGAGAACTGAGGCCGGGTCCGAATGTCTACGGCGGTCAATTTGCCTTCGGCTGATAAGTAGAAGAGCTCACTTCCGTCCCTTCGCCAGGCCGGATGGCTTCCTCCACCCACTGAGACTTGCCACTTGCCTTCACCGTTGGGAAACGGTTGCACGAAGATCTCGGAGTGCCCCGTCTCGTCGGATTGGTGAGCGATCCAGCGGCCGTCGGCGGTCAAGCGGGGGCCGAATTCCCAGACCGAAGGGGTCTCTGTGAACGGTCGCGGTTCGCTCCCGCCGTCCATGGAGAGCACATAAATGTCCGCGTTGTCGGGGAAGTCCTGTTCGAAGGCCAGTAGATTCTGATGCCCACCCCAATCGCCTGGCATTTGGGATTCGTCTAGGTGTAGTAAGCTCCCCGTCGACGTGACGCGCGTAGCTCGGTCGCTGCCGTCTGCCGCCTGAGAGAAGATGCCTCCTCCACCATCCGGAGCGAAGGACAAGAATGCCAGCGTCTTACCGTCCGGGGACCACGCCGGGCAGTAGTCGGACCATCCGGGATTGAAAGTCAACCGGGAGGGGTTTTTCGAGGCAATATCCAACACGTGGATATCTCTCCACCCGTTTTTCGAAACGCAAAACGCGATCCGGTTCCCGTCTGGAGAGAAACGCGGCATTCCATACTCTTCGGTGGTGTCGGTTAGGGGCACTACGCTTCCGTCGCGATCGATCAAGAGAAGGGACCGGGTCCGGTGTGCCTCATTCCGTGAAGGCAAGTAGACGAGTGCGCCGCTCTCTGACACGTCGAAGCTACTGCCGGACCAAGCGTGGATCCGGAGATCGGTAAGAAGGGGAACGGCCACGCCCCTGACTCTTAGTCGCTCCGGATCGAAAGGCAGGGCGAAAAGCGAATCCTGGTGCGTATAAACCATGTAGCCATTTGCGTATCGGGCGTAGGAGCCTTCGACTACCTTGACGATCTCACCGTCATCGAGGGACATCGCCGCGATATGCGATTTTGCAGCTGAAAAAAGTGTGAAGAGGATAGCGTGGTCACCAGGCAAGAACTAGGGCCATCCCGCTTGCGTTTCGGTCGTGGCGGGGAGCACTATTTCGGGTGTCCCGCCAGCACTGGAGACGCGCGCGATGCCGCTCAGCCACTGTGGCGTGAACACGATCGTACCGCCTTGACCCCAGGTTCCACCCCAACCTTCGATCGCTTCGCACAAGGTGACGGGAGCTCCGCCACCAGGCACGTTTACCTTTTTGAGTTTTCCATCCGCGAAGAATCCGAGCGATAGACCATCCGGGGAGAAGAACGGATTCCTCCCGCCCTCCGTTCCAGGGAGGGCGATCGTCTTGTAGCGGTCAATGGGTCGGAAGAAGAGTCGAGACCTTCCATCTTTCATCGCGACGTACGCGATGCGACTGCCGTCGGGGGAGATAGCGACATCGGGGTGCGAAGTGCTCCTAAACGACGTGGACTCGGGTAGTTGGATGCTCAACCTGGCGACTGGCTTCGACTCCGGGATCACGGAGCGTATAGCTAGGCTTCCA
Source organism: Candidatus Marinacidobacterales bacterium (assembly GCA_965219415.1). Lineage (GTDB taxonomy): Bacteria > Acidobacteriota > Vicinamibacteria > Marinacidobacterales > DATDRI01 > CBDCNP01. The sequence goes on along the minus strand of CBDCNP010000002.1, from coordinate 736,192 downwards.
GCGAGGGCGGCAAGCAAAGCCACCAGACTCCAGAGAGCGATGCGCTCACGACGGCCCAGTCGTGGCTCGGCATCAGCACCGAGCTCCGACTCGTGCGCACCGGAAATACTCTCTTCGATCTCGATCCGCGCATCTCCGATGTGCTGGAGACGTCGCGTCGCAACTTTGCGGAGACACCGACGCAACATTTCTTGCACGCGTCGTGGCGTGTTTCGGGGGATTCTTTGCCACTCCGGTTCTTTTCCGAGAATTGCCGAGAGCGTGTCGGAAACGGTTTCTCCCAGAAACGCGACACGACCGGTGAGCGCCTCGAAGAGGCAACAACCGAAGGCCCAGATGTCGCCCCTCTGATCCACAGGCTTGCCTCGCGCCTGCTCAGGGCTCATGTAGGGAGCAGTGCCGAGAATAACTCCGGCAGCCGTGCCACGCGTGAGGGTGGGGGACTGTGAAAGATCGGCTGATGGGTCCGGCTCCTCTTCGAAAGCCTTCGCCAGCCCGAAGTCCAGCAGCTTGACGTTGTCTTCCGGCGTGATCTTGAATGTTCGCGGGTTTCAGATCGCGATGGATGATGCCCTTCTCGTGTGCCGCCTGAAGCCCCTCCGCGATTTGCTGAAAGAGAGGCAGTGCGTCACCGAGGGAGATGGGACCGCGTGCGATCTTAACCGCCAAGGTCTCACCGGGCACGAGCTCCATGACCAAGAAGTTCGTGCCGTCCACGGTCTCCAACCCATGAATGGTAGCGATGTGCGGATGATTGAGAGAGGCAAGAAGACGTGCCTCTCGCTCGAAGCGGGTGAGGCGCTCGCGGTCTTTGGCGAACTCTTCGGGCAGAACCTTGATGGCGACTTCACGGCCGAGCTTGATGTCGCGGGCACGGAAAACTTCTCCCATCCCGCCCGCACCAATTCGCTCGGTGATTTCGTACGAGCCCAGCTTTGTGCCAGGAGTGAGGGACATTCGCTTCCTATCGTAGTGGAAAATACGGCTTCCCGGTCTGAAAAGTCAATGGCTCCGGCCGTCTCCGCAGCCCATTCCCTCGAGCCGCAGCCCATTCCCTCGAGCCGCAGCCCATTCCCTCGAGCCGCAGCCCATTCCTTAGAACCGCAGCCCATGTCCTCGGGGCCGCAGCTCATGAGCGAAGTTGAGCCAGAAGTATAACCATTTATTTTACAGTTGCTTAGACTCGTTATTTCTTTATTTTTTCTTTTATATTCTTTAAATAATTGCTAAAATATCTAATATACTTCGAATGGAGGGTGTCATGAAAAAACTTCAATCCTATCAACAACTTGCCATTGCCGAGCTGCACCGGCGGCTGGAAAAAGAGGTCCAGGCCTATCAGAGGTCGGAGAGACTTATCTGCCTTTATTTGTTACAGATAAAGCGACGACGTGGATACGAGGACTTCGGCTTCGCCAACGTCGAGGACTATGCGCTGGAGCTCCTCGGCTTCTCTCCGAGCAAGATCCGGCAATTGCTGGCTCTGGGCCGGAAGCTTCTCGCTCTACCCAAGGTCACCGAGGCCCTGGCACGGGGAGACATTGGCTGGACCAAGGCGTCCAAGGTCGCCATGGTCGCAACCGCCAAGGACGAAAAGGAGTGGCTGGACAAAGCCGTCAGCCTTTCGACGCGACAACTCGAAAGGCATATCCGCGATCAACTCCAACCCGGCGGGAGCAACGTGAACTGGTGGTTGACTGGTGAGCAGACTGCTGTCGTCGCTCGAGCGATGGAAATCTGCCGAAGAATGGCGGGCGAAGAAATCGACCCGGGCCGATGTCTCGACCTCATATGTGGAGAGTTCCTCGCGACATACGAATACATGGCGGAGCAGGACGTCGAGATCGTGGAAGCCTCCGCTACAGAGGGCGCTCCGTCGGCGTGCCCTGAGGGCGATGAGCTGCCGCCCCCCGTTCCCGTACGTTTCACCAAGGCTCAACTCGAGGTTCTCAAACGAGACGAGTACCGGTGCCAGTATCCAGGTTGCTCCGTGATGTGTGGACTTCACCCGCATCACATTGTCTTTCGCAGTCATACCGGAAAGAAGAGTCGAGCGGAGAGCGACTCGCCGTCCAATGTGCTGACGCTCTGTTTCGTTCACCACCGCATGTTGCACGCGGGAAACATTTGGGTGAGTGGAAAAGCACCTGACGAGCTTGAGTGGCGGAGACCGGAGCTGATGGAGTCGAGCGTCGAGCGCTTCAACGAATTAGCAGCGGAAGCGTTCGAACCCGACGACTTCGAGCTGCCGGGGCAAGAGCAAGGCGAGGCCGCAGCCCCGGCTGGCGCCGCGTAGCCACGAAATCTTCTTGAGGCTGTGATCGAAGGGGATTCGTGTGCTTAGGAAGCCGACTCAGCCGCGAAATTCACGTCAACGAAACTTGGAGACGCCTGGAAACGTTCGGAGGGGAGCCGAAATGGTGGCGGCATGTTCCCGCGCGAGTGCTGCGAGGCTTTGTTACTTTTCTTCTCAATGTCAGGCGCCTGACAAAACTCATGAATCGAAGAAGCGCTGGAGCTCTTCGGGGTCGCTGGTCTTCGTCAGAGCGACCATCAACAGAATCCGCGCCTTCTGAGGACTGAGGTTATCTGCGAGGATGCAACCGAGTTCCCGAAGGTCGACACCCTTGCCCTTTCCCGCGTAGAGAGGCATCAATCTCCCTGTGTAAACCCGCGTACTAACTAATGACAGGGATGTCGCGATCGCGCGCTTCCTTGATGACATCATGCGTCGAAGCGCTGACGTGGCCGAGACCGGTCGCCGCAATCACGAGCCCGGCGAGGGCAGGGGGTTGGTCATCGTTTAGTAGCGCGCGGACGAGTCGGCCGTCGGCACCTGCATAGTGGGGCACGATCTCCACGCGACCAAACGCGCGTCGTTGGCAAGAGGAATCGTTTGGCGTCGCAGCGGAGTCCGATAAAACCGCACGCCACCAAGGTCGGCGACTCCTAATGCACCGAACTCCAACGTCTTGAAAGTCTCGCGGGCGATGGTGCTGGTCTTGGTCACTTCTCGCGCCGCATCGATCTGCCCGTTCATGACCACCAGGGTTCCCATGTCGACCGCTTCCGGTGAGACGGCCACCCTAACGGCATTCAACAGATTACGTGGAATCTTTGCGAGGAAGTAGAAGCTCCGCACGTACTCAATGGGGAAGGCGAGGTGTTCGGTCGTGCTTTCGGTCACGCGGCGAAACCGCTCGGCGGCTTGTGCTTCCTTCCCCGCCTTCAAATAGGCGGAGCCGAGGGCGAACCGGACGGCGACGTGGTGCGATTCCATGTACCCTCGCGGCGCGAGCGTTGATTCCGCTCTCTCCAGCTGCTCGATCGCTCCTGCCGTATCCCCTTCGGCCAACGCTAGCTCGCCCAGAAGAAGGTGATGGCGTCTCGTCTCTTTAGGACCCGGGATGGAAACGGTCCGCTCGCGAAGTTTCTCCGCCTGCCTATCGGCATCCTCCATTCGTCCCAACCGTACGAGCGCCAAAGATTCTAAATAAAGCCCGATCCACTCGCCCGAGTTTCCTTTGCCTTGCTCTTGGGCCTCCCTCGACGGCGCGAGAGCAGCGTTGGGTTCGTTGCGCCCGAGCCATATCCGGGCAGCCAGAGTGGCACCCTCGGTCTGGTCAGGTTTCGGCTGCGAATAAACGCTCCCCGCCTTTCTGGCCCAGCGGAGTGCCTCGGAAGCGTTGCCAAGGTAGAGTTGCAATCCAGCGAGCCCGACCGCCCCAGTGTATTGCCATCGCGGCACACTCGATTCTTCGAATTCCCGAGTGATGGCCCGCGCCTCATCCCATCGCGCGGTCAGGGAGGCCACCTCGAATCGACCCCACCGAGCATGGGGTGAATCGGGAACGATCTCTTGTACCTCGTGGTAAGCTTCGAGAGCCTTCTCCCACGCGCCCCATTCCTTGTGGTGGTTTCCGAGCCAGAGGTGCGCGGTACCCCCCGGGCTCTGCTGCAGGTAGTTCTGCAGTAGCCGATCGCCCTTCTCTCGTTCCCCGAGAGCGGAGTAGGAGCGGGCCAACCGGTTGTAGACACCTGGGAACCGCTCCCGTCGCCGCACCAGGACTTCATCGAGTGCGATGGCGTCTTCGTAGAGCTCTAGGTGCGCGAAGACGTTCGCCAGGTTGTTGCTCGAATCGGTGTGGTCCGGCCAAAGCTCGAGGCCCTTCTTGAAGGCCTCGATGCCCCGAGCGTAGTTTTCTTCTCTCAGCGTGTAGTAGTTTCCCTCGATGAAATAGCGTTCGCGTGTGGTTAACCGATCCAAGTTGTCTAGAGCTCGCCTCGAAGCCTCTTCCGATTTCCTTCTTTGATTAGGTTCCAGTAAGCGTCGGACAGGCTGGCCAGGGCAATGGCAAACCCCGGATCGACCTCGACCGCCTTCTCCAGGAGCGGGATAGCGTCGCGATCGTTTCCTTGGGTCTGCAGGCGGTAGCCTTCGGCGAAGTAACGGTACGCCTCGACCGAGTCGGTGGTGACGTCTCGAAGTGGCCGGTCCAGCTCGTCATCTACCGTCGTTGGAATCTCGAACTTGCTTTTTATCCGTTGGCTGAGATCGTCGACCATAGGGAAAATGCTGTCTTCGCCTACGCCCTCGACTTTTTCGGTCGTCAAGATCTTGCCCGTTTCTGCCTCCTGAAGCCGGACGCTGATGCGGATGGTGGCGCCGGCCTTGACGAAGTCCCCGAGGAGCACGTTGTTGACGCCGGCCCGTTCCGCTACTTCCTTGACGACGGTGAACGAAGTGATGCGTTCGTCCAGCCGGTTCATCTCCTCCAGAATCTCGTAGAGACGATCGGTTCCGAGAACTTCGACCTCCGGTGATTGGGATAGGTCCGTCACCAACATGTCGGCCAAAGCGGTGCGGAGCCAGTCGAGAGTCTCATCGCCCGTGTTGTTCTGGAAGTAGAGAACCGCGATGGAGGGTTTCTCCGGGCTGACCGAGGCAGGCGGCGTGTCTCGTCCCGGGTTCGTCAGCATCATAGCGGTCGCCGCTGCAACAAGAGCGGCGGCAACCCCGCCGCCGATGAGCCAGGTTTTTCGCTGTCGGGACTCGGTGGGTAACGGGACCGCTCCACTACTGCGAACGCCGCTGATGGTGGTCGACTCCAACCGTCGCCTAGCCGAACGGAGATCGACTACCAGGTCTTTCATCCCCTGATATCGATCGCGGGGATCCTTCGCCAAACACTTGTCCACGATGTGCTGGAGCTCGAACGCCGTTTCCGGCATCACGTCGCCGCCGAGCGGAGGCAGGGGAGCCGGAGTCTCCTTGAGGATGGCGTTCAGGATTTCGATGCCACTACTACCTTGGAAGGGCGGCTTTCCGGACAGAAGCTCGTACAGCAGGATCCCGAGGCTAAAGATGTCGCTCCGGTGATCCACTTTGGATCCCCGAGCTTGCTCCGGTGACATATAGGACGCGGTCCCCATCACCACACCGGGATCGGTCTCCCGACGGAGCGCGGTGTGCGCCTCGGTCTCTTCCTTCACCGCCGAGCGGCTCGACCAGCTTGGCGAGACCGAAGTCGATGATCTTGGCGTGGCCGTTCGAGGCGAGCATGACGTTGTCGGGCTTGAGATCGCGGTGAACGATGCCCTTGTCATGGGCCTCGGCCAGCCCCTCCGCGACCTCGAGGCCCAGGTCGAGCGATCGCTGGAGGGACGGTCGTTCTTTTTCGATGATCGCGCTCAGTTTCTCACCGCGGATGAGCTCCATGACCATGAAGGTCACGCCCTCGGCTTCGTCGACTTCGTAGATGGTGGCGATATGGGGATGCTCGAGCGATGCGGCGGCCTGCGCTTCTTGAAGGAACCGGCGTTTCCGCTCTGGGTCCGAGATGAGATCGGCGGGTAATACTTTGAAGGCGACCTCGCGGTTCAGCTTGGTGTCGACGGCGCGGTAGACGACACCCATACCGCCACGGCTGACTTCGTCGAGGATCTTATAGTGGGAGAGGGTCCGCCCGACCATCGGCCTCCTTTAATAGGAAGGGATCTTATGGCGGTGGGCCGTCGGGTGCAAGTACTTCAGCGGCAAAAGATTGCCAGTTTGGGTGGTACGGTTCGGTGGAGCCGCCGGGGTCGCACTATCGTTTCAAGATAGAAATAAACTCCTTCCAAGGGCCGACTTCCGAGTCATATTGCGTAGCCATGACCCGGACGATCTGACCGAGGTGTCCCAGATCGTGTGTGGCCCACGTGGCGAGTAGCTGCCTCAACGATACTTGGCCGAGCTCAGGGTGAGTGCCCTTCAGATCGAGCTGTTCCGCGGTTAGACCGAGCCCTTTCAAGACCTCGACGTTCTGCTCCCGAAGCTTCTGGAAGGTCACGAGAAGCGCGCTAAGGCTCTTTCCCTTGCTCGCCTCGTAGAACGCGAACCGATCGAACGGGGTGAAGGGCCTCGATTCGCCATGTTCCAAGATGATCTTGGCGCGAGGGATCCAGTCCGTCTCTTCGCCATGGATCAAGTGGCCCACGACGTCGAAAGGGCTGAAAGTCTCGGGGCCTTTATTGTTGAGCAGCCAGGGGTCCGAGAGACCTTCTAGAAGAGACCGGAGAGTCTTCGGTGTCCTCTCCAGGATCTCGAGGGATTGTTGCAGTTGGAATTCCATAGTGGGTCTAGTCTAGCGCGCGACCGGAGGTCGCACACCAACGTGGGTGGTACGTGGTTGCCTAAGAAAGGGTGGGTCTTCGGGTACTAGCGCCTTTCAATTACCTGGCACTTGTCGCGATTTTCTTACAAAACCAAAAGGGTGGCACTTGTTAGAGAGGAGGACGATCCCTCAGGTTGTTGAGAACGTCTTTCTCCGCGTCCTCCATGAGGTTGTCGCGCCAGCGACGGACATTCCGTCGGCGATCGCGGTCTCGCAGTCCTTGGCGATGCTCGGATCCCTTGCGACGCCCCCATGCCGACTGTCCCTCGATCTCGGCTAATGCGCGAGAGAGTAGGCTCGTTACGCACGCCCCCCTCGTGAACTTCACCCCAGGGTTGAACTCCTCCAGTAGCTGCGCATAGCGATCGATCCTGGAAAGCAGAGAAGTCGGAAAATCTTGTAGCTGAAGATTGACGGTGCCCTGCATGACCCCAACCTCCTTTTCATGTTCGGGCTACGAGCCTCCCGAGCATCCCCCGGGCCGCTCTCGACGGGACGTATTGTCCACGGGATCTTCCCTAAAACCCAAGAGTGGAAAGAGCCGAAATTCTCAGCCCGAAGGTTGTGCAAATCCCGGCCGATGTGTTGGTGTTTCCGCCGACGATGTGTGCGTAAGAGCACACAAACCCCAGTCATACCGCTCGTTGGGTGTGAAGTGGGTCACTGTGTTAGGAATGTTTTGGTATCAGGCGAATGAATTATGTTTCTTCCCAAAAGTGGACAAACAAATCTGGGTTTACGCGGATTCGGTAAGTTCTGACGGAAAAACAGTGTAACTCATTGTGTGGAAAAGGTATCGAGTACTTCATCAGGTGCTGAAAAGTGGTCCATTTTTAGGATAGGCTAACCGAGTGAAAAATTCCCAGTCGATCCGCTCGCTGTTTGCGCTGCCAGGTTTCGTGGTTGGTGCCGGATTGAAGGGTCTATTCGGTGACCGATACGCCCGCGTCATCCAGCTCAAGAGGCGAAAAAAACAGCTGTGTGCTCTTACTGTGGGCAACGGTGCCGGGGGCGCTATGACAAGCAAGTGTGCCGGGTCCGCGACCTGTCGTTGGCAGGCTGGCGGATCTATCTGGAATACGAGCGTTGGCGCGTCAACTGTTCTGGGTGCGGCGGTGTGCATGTAGAACACCTAGACTGGCTGGCGAACAACTCGCGCTACACCCAGCGTTTTGCGACGCATGTGGGCAAGCTGTGCCGGGATATGCCGAACAAGGCGGTGGCCGAGATGGAACGTCTGCACCACGGTACGGTGAAGGCTCTGGATACGCTCTACATGCAAGAGCAGGTCGACCGGGCGGGGCTACCGGCGCCTCGGGCCATCGGTGTCGATGAGATCTCCATCCGCAAGGGACATAACTATCGCGTCATTGTCAGCGACCTGGAGCGGGCGCGTCCCATCTGGGTGGGCGGTGAGGGTCGCAAAGAAACCGACATCGATTTGTTCTTCAAGGCGCTGGGCGGAAAGAAAAGCGCCCGTATCAAGCTGGCCGCCATGGATATGTGGAAGCCCTTCCGGAACTCGGTGATTCACAACGCGCCTAATGCGCGGATCATCTTCGACAAGTTTCATATCATGCGTCATCTGTCAAAGGCCCTCGATGAGGTCCGGCGCGGTGAGTACAAACGCCTCAGCGGCAAGGACCGGTCGTACATCAAGGGGCAGCGTTACACTTTGCTTTCCCGGCGGGAGAACCTGAGCCTAGACGGTCGCCGCGCACTCAAAAAGTTGCTCCAGGCCAACCGGCGCCTGAACACCGCCTATATTTTGAAGGAGGCCTTCGGGCAACTCTGGGATTACCGCACCGAACGCGGCGCTCGCGCCTTTTTCACTCGTTGGAAAGACAGCCTCAAATGGCAACGCCTGCATCCGTACCAGAAGTTCGCCGGTATGATTGAGTCCCATTGGGATGGTATCGCCTCCTACTGTCATCCGGAGAACAAAGTCAGTCTCGGCCTAGTTGAAGGGGTCAACAACAAAATCCGTGTTCTGCAACGACGCGCCTACGGCTATCGCGACGAGGAATATCTCAAGCTGAAGATCGTGGCGACTTTCCTTCCGCCATTACCCAGAAATGCAGTTTTCAACCCACACGAATCCGCGTAGACCCACAAATCTCTGCTCAAGGATTGTGCAAAACGCTCCAAAGACAACCGACTCGCGGGTCTGAGGGCCTCGATCGATAGCTTTTCCACATGAACTGCACAGATTCTGTGGAAAACTGGGCGAGGCGACGGTGCGGGGTGGTGTCGTCCTGAATTAGGGCAACTAGCAGGGTGCGAAACAAATCACTGCACTCTGCGCGATGGGAGCGCGGCCAGCGAGCGAACGAGGAGTGAGCGAGTACTCTACAGATCGTACTTGCGCAAGTAGTAGCTAAGCGCGCGTGGGCTGATACCCAGCAAAGCCGCGGCCTCTTTCTTACGACCGTTTACTTTTTCCAGGCTTCGTCGAATCGTTTGCCGAGTGATCCACCCGAGATTCTCGTGAAGGTCGAGGGTCGGCAAGGGCGGGCCGTGCGAAGGCGCTTGTTCAAGGTCCCCGAAATATTCTGACCCGACGCTCGGACCCGCGCCTAGTGCCACCGCTCGTTCCACCGCGTTCTCGAGCTCACGGACGTTGCCCGGCCAGTCGTAGCGGATCAATAACTCCATCGCTTCCGGAGAGAAGTCGCGGAACGGCTTGCGCAGTTTCGCCGAGAATCGTTCGAGAAACGTCTCGGCCAGCAACGGGATATCGTCGCGCCGCTCGCGAAGCGGGGGGACGTCGACGGGAATCAAGTTGAGCCGATAGTAGAGGTCCTCTTGAAAGTCGCCGTTCTGGGTCAGCTCGGACAGATTGCGGTTCGTCGCTGCCAGGATGCGGACATCGACCTTGGTGGTTCGTTCGGAGCCCAAGGGCTCGAACTCTCGCTCCTGCAAGACTCGCAGGAGCTTTTGTTGGAGGGACGAGCCCAGTCCGGAGATTTCATCCAAGAACAGGCTGCCTCCGTGAGCGAGTGCGAATTTGCCGCGACGACTCTGGGTCGCTCCGGTGAACGCCCCCCGTGTGTGGCCAAACATTTCGCTCTCGAGCAAGCCCTCGGGGATAGCCGCACAGTTGACGCGAACCAGGGGCTTGCCGCTTCTTCCGGATTGGTCATGGATGGCGCGCGCGACGAGCTCCTTGCCAGTACCCGTCTCGCCGGTGATGAGGACCGTCGAATCGGTAGCGGCCACGGCTTTAATCTTTGGTGAGCAATTCCCCTATGGCTGGGCTTCGACCCACCAATTTGAGAGGGCTCTCTGTTTCCGTGGACGCTGCCACCCGGGCCGTCGGCGCCTCCGGCCCGCTCTGTTGCTCGAGAGCCTTCCGCACCGCCTCTTTCATCGAGTCGAAGTCGAAGGGTTTTTGGATGTAATCGACCGCGCCGAGCTTCATCGTCTCTACGGCCTTTTCCACCGTCGCATGAGCGGTCATCAAAATGACTCGCGGCGAGGACTCGCCCCGTCGGACCCGTTTGAAGACCTCGAGGCCGGTGAGCTGCGGCATGCGGTGGTCGAGGATCAGGACATCGAACCGCTCGGATTGAACCAGCCGGAGGGCTTCGTAAGGCTCCGTCGTGACTTTGACCTCGTGCCCTTGGCGGGAGAAGTACCGCGAAAGAAGCTTCAAGATCTTGACCTCATCGTCGACGATGAGGATTCGGCCGACCCGACGGGACGCGGGGGAAGTGGTCGCTATCATGGTTCTAGCGGCCCCACTCTAGACAGTGACCTCGTGGGCTGTCAATAGGCCCTCACATGTCGAGGCCGGGGCCAGTTCCCCTGGGTGCGAAGGCCGGCAAGCGCGGCTTCAAGGGAAGGCGAAGCTCCACGTCGGTGCCTTGGCCGAGCGTGCTGTCGACCGAGATGCGGCCGCCGAGCCCGTCGACGATATTTCGAGCGACCGAAAGGCCGAGGCCGGTGCCGTTCGGCTTCTGGGTGAAAAAGGGCTCGAAAACGCTCGGAAGGTCCTCTTCGCTGATGCCTTTCCCGGTGTCCGAGACAGAAATGACGTAATCGCCGTCATCGAGACGGGTCTCAATCCTGAGCGTCCCCTCGCCGGACATCGCCTCCTGTGCGTTGAGCAGCACATTTAGTAGAACTTGCTTGAGGCGGGCCGGATCCACCGAGGCCCGCAAAAGGCGCGGGTCCCAGCTTGCCTTGGTCGTGACCTCGGGCGAGTCGGCTACTGCGCTCAGGCAGTCGGCGCAGAGCTCGTTGATATCGACCTCCTCGAGACTAAAAGAAGCCGGGCGGGCCGATTCTAGAACCGACTGCACCAGACGATTCAAACGATCGACTTCCTGGATAATATCGGCCGCGGCTTCGCGCTCCTCCCCACCGAGGGAGCTTTCTTCGAGAAGCTGCTGGGCCGAGCCCTTAATAATGGTGAGGGGGTTTCGGATCTCGTGTGCCAGCGTGGCGGAAAGACGTCCCAGCGACGTCAGCCGCTCTTTGTGCTTGGCCTCCTTCTGGAATGCAAGGAGGGAGCTCGCCACATGATTGAACGTCTTGGCAAGCAAAGACGCCTCTTCATCGCGGCTTTCGATTTGGATCTGACGCGTCAGGTCGCCCGAGCGAGCCGTTTCTCTCATGCCCTCCACAATGGCCGCCAACGGCCGAGTGAGCGTTCGCGCCGTCACGTAGCTGGCGAGGAGAGCGATCGCGGTCGTCAGGATTCCGAGCAAGACCAAGTCTCGGCGTACCGCACCGAGAAAGCGGAGGTTCTCGTCCAGCGAACGGAGGATCAGAAACTGGGCCCGCGGTGCCGTCCCAGGTAAGACGGCCATGGCGAGGTAGGACTCACCGTCCAAGTTCAGTTGCCAAATCCCCCTCCTTATTCGGTGAAGCCAGGCCCCGGGCGAGTTCGACTTCTCGCGATGAGGGGAGCGTTGACGCGAGAACACGGTTTTCGAGGACCACCGCCACTTCTGCACCGACTAACCTTTTCATGCGCGTCGCGAAAGCCCGGTCCAACCCGTAACCTGCGGCGAGGCTCCCGAGCGCGCTGTCGCCGACGACGATCGGGAAGCTCACCTCCAAATAAGAATCGTTGTCGCCCTCAGCGAACCGCGCTAACGAACGTCCCCGCTGGTTCCGCACTTCGAACAGGTCGGCGTCTATCATCTCCCGCAATTCGTTGGCGACGGGTTGGATGGTCGCGGGATCGCCGGTGTCGATCACCGCCTTCAGTTTGGGGGCGTCGGCGGCAATGGCGCCTTGTCGCGCGAGCCGTTCCCGTAGGAATTCCCAATGTTGACGAAGGCGGCATCGGTTTGCTGCAATTCGGCCACCGTGTCTCCCGACACCTGTTCGCGCACCCGTAGCTCCACGGTGACGAAAACGAAGGCGAGAAGGAGCAGGGAAATAGTGCCGAAGGAAACGAAGAGTTTGTTCCGCAACGACATGATCGCTTACCGAGACTGCTCGAGGACGAAGTCGAGCTCGGCCTCCTCGCCGCTTTCGAGCACGACTTCTCTACGCGCGGAACGAAACTGGTCATTCCACACCACCACATGATACCGCCCCGGTGGAATCTTCGAGATGCGGTAGGTGCCGGACGCGTCGGTGGTGTCGAAGTACGGATGGGGCAGCACCATGACGAAGGCACTCATGTGCGAATGGATTTCGCAAAAGACTCGCACAAGACCGACGCCAATCGAGGATCACCGAGCGAGATTGACCCTTCGGATACCGTCCGAGATCGAAACGCTTGACTTTCGAGAAGGAGAACACGTTGTGATAAATGACGTCGCTGTTCGGGAAGTCGACGCGGGTGCCGGACTGGACGGCCAGGATATGAGGTATGAACACCTCACCCTTCTGGTCGATCGCCGCCGGTGGCATCTGGCTCGCCGGTTCGAGTCGGTGGTCACGGTCTTCCAAGTAGATGACGGCGCGAAGAGGACTTTCCCGTCCTGGCGCATCGGACGGTGGTCGGTAGGAATAGAAATCGTTGCTGTATTGGGGAGCGCGAACGAAGCCGCGGAACTCGACTCTGCCGCGGAGGCTCGCCGTCCGCACACTCTGGGCGCCGCTCGGAGTCGTTGCCGCGGAGGCGACGAGTCCGGCGAGGGCGCTAGAAATGCACCACAACTTGAAACGCAATGATGTTCTCATCGAGCTCCGTAGCTTCGTCGTACCAATTGAATTGACCGACCACTTTCAAAATGACGTGCCTTTCCCAGGAATAGCCGGTACCGATCTCCACTCGGGTAAGCGGGAACTTCCCACGGTTCGCCCTGTCCGCTCCTTGAAGTAATGTCGCTGAACGTCAGCCGATCGAGCCGGCCCGCCACGTATAGACCGGGGATCAAGCGGTAGCGGGTCTCGAGAAACGCCGAGAGCGCGTCGACCGGATCCTCGACGTTGGGAACATCCCAACGGGACCAAGCCGCCGCCCCGTACAGTATTAGATGACCGCGCGCGTAGTTGAAGTCCCCGCCGATGCCGGTCTGTTTGAACGAGCTCAGCGGCTGGTCACCCAAACTGCCTTCGACGACGTCGTCGAGCCATCGACGGCTTGCCACCGATACGCCGGCGTTGAGGGCGGGGGAAGGTCGATAGCGTGCGCCCGTCCGATGATTTGCGCACCGTCTCCTTCATCCACCCCTCCGGGGTGCGAGAGAGTGCCCGACGTCGCACCGGCCAACCACTCGACTGGGCCGAGGCTTCCGTAGCCGACTCCGCCCGCGGCCCATTTGAAGATCTCGATCATCGGAACACCGGGAAACCGCGAGCCGGTGCCGCCACCTTGAAACTGCGGCGCGAGTCCGTTTCCTCTTTGACTCAGCAGGTCATCGGGGCCGGCGGGGATGTTGTCGGGTCGAAGGGAGGTGACATACGAATACATGAACGGATTGCCGATCAGCGGGTTGGCGAACGGGTACCAACGCTCGGGAAAGGCGCCGAAGGGTTGCGGGATCTTGCCCGCCTGGATCCAAAGCTTGTTTTCGGTCAGCGGCGCCAAACGCACGAACGCTCCGTAAAGATGAGGTGTGCTGAGGTTCTCCGACGTAATGTTTACGTAGAGGCCGACACGATCGGAAGCGCGAAAGTTGAAGAGCAGCGAGACTCGCAGGAGCTTCATGATGTTCTCGCCGTAATAGGTCAAGTTCAGCGGAGACTTCTCGGCGTTGCTGAAGCTCCAATCGAAGTCGGCGGAGATCCCGTAGCGGGGAGACGCTTGTTCGGCGGAGTCGTCGCTGTCTTCGATTCGGGGCGAGGTCGGATCGTCCTCCGGCCCGTCAGGAGGTGCAGATGGGGTCTGCCAAAGAAAGACAACGATCCCCAGCGAGGCGGCGAGCATTACTTATTCGTAGCGCAGAGGACCATCGTTCACAAGGCGTGAACTAGGCGACTCACTCTATCTACCCAAGGGCGGCGTTAAGAGCGTCGATCCCTGCCTGCGAGACGGCGGCGTCTTGGTCGACGCTGCCCGAGCTGGCTCCGATCCCTCCCACGTGCTCGCCGTCGACCGAAACGGGGAGACCACCGCCGAATATCATGAATCGGCCGATATTACTGACGTGAATGCCGAACGCCGGTTTGCCGGGGGCCGCCACCTCGCCGTACTTAGCGGTCGAGAGGCGAGTCGCGGCGGAGGTGAAAGCCTTGCCGATGGCGACCTCGATGCTGGTTATCTTTGCCCCCTCCATGCGATGAAAGGCCAGAAGGTTGCCTCCTTCGTCACAGACCGCGATGTCCATGGCGAGCCCCATCTCGCGCGCCATGGCCTCGGCCCCTTCCAACATGACTTTCGCTCCGGCCAGTGTCAGCTTGGTATGTCCGCGAGTCAAAAGCCCCGCTTTCTCACTCATAGGATCAGAACCTCCCCGCCTCCGTCCACCTCCGTTCCAAGGACTTCGGCGGGTCCGCCGAAGCTTCAGCGGAGGCGGACTTCGATTTGCGCTAACTTATCAGCTAGACGACCGCAGGGCCACGTCGGGAACGACCAGGCTACTTCGTTGACCGCAAGTGCCTCCTGCGCATAAGATTCGAGGCGCCGGACACACTGATGGGATGCACTTTTTGTGATATCGTCGAAAAACGTCGACCTAGCACTCCGGTCTTCGAGGACGAGCGCATCTACGCATTTCGAGACATCAATCCTCAGGCCCCGACTCACATCTTGGTCATTCCGAAGAGGCACATTCCCACCATCAACGACTTGAGCAAAGAGGATGCGGATCTGGTGGGGGGATTAGTGCTCAAGGCACGCGACATTGCGCGCGAAGAGGGGGTTGCGGAAAAGGGCTATCGCTTGGTCGCGAACTGCAACAGCTGGGCCGGCCAGACCGTCTATCACCTGCACTTTCACCTTCTGACAGGCCGCAGCTTCCGTTGGCCGCCCGGCTGAGCGGGGCCGCGTCGCCATGGCAAAAGAAGTCGCTCTCTTCGTTACCTGCCTCGTCGACGAGCTTTTTCCCGAGGTGGGAGAGGCCTCGGTCGCTTGTCTCGAAAGGGCAAGGTGCCGACCCGAATTCCCTCGGGCTCAAACCTGCTGCGGTCAACCGGCCTTTAACATGGGCTATCGCGACGAAACGCGTCGGTTGGCTCGTCGATTCATCGAGATATTCGAGCCCTACGCCGCCGTCGTTGCTCCCTCTGGTTCTTGTACCAGCATGGTGCGCGTCTTCTACCCCGAGCTCTTCGAAGGCGAGCCGGAGTGGCAGGAGCGGGCTCGTCGTCTGGCGAGCCGGGTCTACGAGCTAACCGAGTTTCTTGCCAAAGAGGGATTTCGTTCCGGAAGGGAAGGAACCCGCGGCGTCTCGAAGCGGGTTACTTACCATGATTCTTGTCATCTCCTTCGCGAGCTCGGCGTCTGCGACCAGCCACGCCAGCTATTGCAGGGGGTGAACGGTTTGGACTTGGTAGAACTTCCGGGAGCCAATATCTGTTGCGGCTTCGGCGGTGCTTTCTCGGTGAAGATGTCAGAGCTTTCGGAGGCCATGCTGGACGATAAGCTTGAAGCGTTCGAGTCGACAGGCGCCGACGTGTTGACCGCAACCGATTGCGGTTGCCTCATGCACATCGAGGGTGCTTTGCGCAGGCGGGGGAGTGGACTGCGGGCGGTACACATCGCACGCGTATTGGCGGGAGACGAGTCATGAAGCTGAGCAGCGATCGCTTCTCGGCGAACGTGCGGGAGGCCCTCTCCAATCAGAAGCTTCAGAACGCACTGTCGAAAGCGACCGTTCAAATCATGGTGAGCAGGGACGAGGCCTTCGCCGAGTACCCCGAGGGCGACGTGCTTCGCGACCTTGCGAGGGATATCAAAGAAAGAACACTTGCCGCCTTGGACCAATATCTTACCGAGCTCGCCGAAGCGGTTCGCGGAAACGGTGGCACGGTGCATTGGGCCGCGGACGCGAAAGAGGCGCAGGAGATCATTGTGGGGCTCGCCCACCAGTATGGCGCCAGCATGGCGGTCAAGAGCAAGTCCATGACGACCGAAGAGATCGCTCTCAACGAAGCGTTGCAAGACGCTGGCGTCGAGCCGGTGGAGACCGATTTGGGAGAGTACATCATCCAGCTCGCTCGCGAAGCGCCTTCCCACATTCTTGCGCCCGCGATCCACAAATCGCGAGAGGATGTGACGGAGCTCTTCGTCGACAAGCTCGGGTCACCTCGTCTGTCGCGTCATGAGGAGCTGGCTCGAGAGGCCCGCCGTCATCTCCGCGAAAAATTTCGCTGCGCCGAGATGGGGATCACCGGCGTAAATTTCGCGGTCGCCGAAACCGGGAGCATTGCCATCGTTGAGAACGAGGGCAACGCTCGACTTTCGACGTCTCTTCCCCGCGTCCATGTTGCGGTGATGGGAATGGAAAAAGTCATCCCCGATCTCGCCGCTCTCGCGGTCTTTCTGAAAATTCTCGCGAGAAGCGCCACCGGGCAGAAGATGTCGAGCTACGTTTCGCTCATCACCGGGCCGAGGCGCGAGGGAGAAGAGGACGGCCCGGAAGCGTTTCATCTCATCGTACTCGACAACGGACGCTCCCGTTTGCTGGCCGATCCTCAACTGAGGGAATCGCTTTATTGCATACGGTGCGGAGCCTGCCTCAACGTGTGCCCGGTGTATCGCCACGCCGGCGGCCACGCCTACGGCTGGGTCTACTCCGGCCCGATCGGTGCGATCATCACGCCTTCTTTCGTTGGACATCGTCGAGCTTCCGAGCTTCCGTTTGCTTCCTCGTTGTGCGGTGCCTGTCGAGAAGTATGTCCGGTTCGTATCGATATCCCTCGTTTGCTGTTGGAACAGCGGAATAAGGTCGTTTCCGGCGAGGGGCCCGTGCCGGCTGCCCGTTCTGTCCCCGGCCGACCCCTGGAAAGGTTTCTCGTACGTCTGTTCGTCTACGCGATGAGCTCGGAGCGACGATACCGCTTCGCAACGCGAGTCGCGTATTGGCTGTCTCGCCCTTTCGTCGGCAACGGCATGATGCGGCGCCCTCCCGGGCTCTCCGCCTGGTCACGTTTTCGGGACTTTCCGGCGCCGGCGCGGAAGACCTTCCGGCAGCGTTTCGAGGTAAGGCGAGGCTAAAAGACGGATGGATCAGCAATCCTTTCTCGCCCGGCTCCGCTTGCCTCCTGCGAAGGCGAACGATGTTCCCTCGCGTCCCCCGCCATCCTCCGAGCCCCTCTCGGAGCGGGAGTTGGCGGATCGGTTGGCCCGAGAGCTCGAAGCCGTAGAGGGAGTGGTGCATCGAGCGCCGTCTTTGCGAGATGCACGGGATCGGATCGTGAGGGTGCTGCGCGCCGCCCGAGTCCGCCGGCTGGTGAGAACACGCACCGCGGTCTTGAAGGAGCTGGACCTCGACCGGGCACTTCTCGAGGCGGGGATCGAGCTCGAGGTCTGCGATTTGAGGGAAGGCGGTTCTCGCGAAGCCATCCGTAGTGCGAACTTTTCTGCGGAGGCTGGGTTGACCGGGGTCGACTACGGAATTGCTGAAACCGGCACCCTGGTTCTCCTGACCCGGCCCGGTGAAGGGCGCGCGGTGTCTCTCGTCCCGCCCGTACATATCGCGGTGCTGCATTCGCGGAACATCTGCTTCGAGTTGGGCGAGCTCTTCGAGCGGGTGACGGCGGTGGAAGGGACGCTTCCCAGTGCGCTTACTTTCATCACCGGGCCGAGCAGCACCGGCGACATCGAGCTCGTACACACGGTGGGAGTTCACGGCCCTCGGGAGCTCCATCTCGTCATTATCGGGTAGGCTCGGGTCATCGGCTAGGGTGAGCGGCTCGGGTGTTGGACGCGTGTTATACTCAGCCGTTTAGAGGACATCTGCCTTGTATCGAGCTTCTTTCTATACGCTAGGCTGCCGACTCAACCAGACGGAGACCGCCGTGTTGGCGGGCAACTTCAAGGGTAAGGGTTACTCCATGGTGGAGTGGGGGGAGCCGTGCGATCTTGCGGTTATCAACACGTGCTCGGTCACCGAGCACGGAGAAGCTCGGTGTCGTAACGTCATTCGACAGGCCCTTCGCCGTTCACCCAACGCGTTCGTCGTGGTCACGGGCTGTTATGCGCAGGTGGGGCTCGAGGCCTTGCGACAGATCCCGGGCGTTGACATGATCGTGGGCACCGAGTACAAGATGAAGTTCCCCGCGTTCATCGATCACCCGCGCAAACTCCCGGAGCCGGTGGTGTTGCATTCGCAGCTCATCGACGATTCGGATTTCGAAGTGGGTGGTACCGGAGAGTATACGACGACGCGGGCCAACTTAAAGGTTCAGGACGGGTGCGACTTCTTCTGCTCCTTCTGCATCATCCCCTTCACGCGGGGGAGGGAACGGAGTCGCGATCTCGACGATGTAGTTCGCGAGGCACTAGAGCTCGTGTCGCGCGGTCATCGCGAGCTCGTCTTGACCGGTGTGAACATAGGGCGCTATCGCTCCGAGGGTCGGTCGTTTCTCGAGCTGATACAAAGGCTGGAAGTTGTAGACGGTCTCCGGCGGATCCGAATAACATCCATCGAGCCGACGACGATCGAGCCGCGGCTGGTCGACTACATGGCGGAGTCCGAAAAACTCTGTCACTACTTTCATGTCCCGATCCAAAGCGGCGACGATTCCGTTCTGGAGGGAATGAATCGTCGCTACCGCGCCGCCGACTACCGGAGTTTCCTTCAAGGGGTGGTGCAGACCGTTCCCGACGTGGGACTAGGAACCGACCTCATCGTCGGTTTTCCCGGGGAGAGCGACGCTTCGTTCGAGCGGACGGAACGTCTTCTAACCGAACTTCCTTTTTCGTACTTTCACGTCTTCAGTTACTCTAAACGCTACGGTACCCGTGCCGCACGTCTGGAGGGACACCTTCCCCCTCGGGTCATCAAAGAGAGAAGCCAGAGACTGCGGGCGCTCTCACGCCGCAAGCGTCATGAGTTCGGATCACGCTACCTCGGGCAAGAAGTAGAAGTCCTCTTCGAGCAACAAGACGATAGCGGACTTTGGACCGGTCTGACCGACAACTACCTACGCGTCGGCGTCGTGTCTTCTCGGCCACTCCGGAACGTTTTCGTCCGCGTTCTCGTCAACGAAGTCTCGGACGAGATGGCTCTCGGTGTGCTCGCCGATCAGGCCGCCTAGTACAACCTACCGCGACAGTCGATAGCGGAACCTAATCGGTTCGGCCGACGGGCCCACGCGAAAAACGACCCGATCCGATCCCCGCGATATCACCTGCCCAGACTCGGCTGCGAGGCTTCCGGGGACGAAGTTGGGGGCCCCCGAAAAGTTGAAAACCCAACGGCCTTCGCCGGTACCGGAGACCACTCGAGCCTCCACGATGTTTTTGCCCTTTCGTCCCTTCAGATGATGCCGGAAGGGTGCGCTGTTGTCGGTCTGGTCGAGCTGAGTTCCGTTCAATAGCACCTGGCCGCGAACACTCCCGTTGGGGGGTGGGACTTCCAGGCGACTCGTGAAGGCGGTGTCTATCGAGACGCGGAAGTCGTCGGGCGCTCGCTGCGTGACCAGCACTGCTGCGCTGTCGCTGTTGTTTCCCGGGTTGTCGTCGGGACTGGAAGACGATGCAGAGGCCACACAGCCGTTACTGCCCGTGGAGGCAACGACGGTGATGACCACGGTCAAAGTGCTACCTCCTGAGATCGTGGTCGGTCTGCAGTCGACGCTGGTGGGGGTGAAGGCGCACGAGGTAAAGCCGCCAAAGTCAGGTGCGCCGGTAATAGTAGGGGAGCCGGTCCCGGTGAGGTCGGCCGACATGTTGGTGTCGACAGCATCCAGGATCCCCCCGTTGTGGACGCGTACCGTGTAATCAAAAGGAGTACCGGCCGAGACGCTGCCGGTGGGGCGGCTGACGTTGACCTGAATGTCGGCGTCGCTCGAGCCACCACCACCACCACCACCACCCGAAGGTGGCGACACGGTGTTTCGGACGACCACATCGACCGATGTGGTGTCAGTGTTGCCCGCGCTGTCGGTAACGGTGAGCTCGGTGGGATGCGTGCCCGCTCTCACCGTAGAGGTGGTTGACAACCCGTCCTTCCTTGTCCGCCTTACCATCGTTGAAGCGCCAGTGGTAGGTTTCGATCTTTGTCGTCCATTTGCGCGCGAAGAGGTTTGTCGGCGGTCGAACAAGAGGCGTTGAATTTCACCGCGTCATTGATGTTGACGATCGGTGGATTGGGATCGGTGTCGAAGCACGCAACCGGGTCCGTGCCTTCGGGTTCCGGTGGGGGGTCGGTCGGACCGCCGCCACCACCACCACCACCACCACCACCACTACCGCCACCACCTCCGGTGGGTGGGTCCACGGTTGGCGGGGATTCCGGTTCGGGCTCCGGGTCGCTACCGCCGCCAGCGAGAATACCGACGCCCGCTGCCGCCGCTCCCCCGGCAATGATGATCCCGGTGGTCACTCCGATTCCTCCGTCCACCGCCCGACTGGCGCCGGTGGAGGTGATGAGCCTCGTGATTCCCGTGGCGAGGAAGCCTTCGGGCACGGCAGCGCCGCCGGGGGTAGTGCTCCCGACCGTGATTGGGGGCGCCCCCTCGTCTCTTCGATCACATTCATTCTCGTCGGTGACTTTGGTCGTGACTCCGCGGTACGAGACGTGTTGAAGGAAAGGTCCACCGCCTCGATGTAGTACACGAACCCGCTCGTTTCCGGCGCCGCAATCGGAAGAGACGCCTGCCAGCCGTCGCCCGTGTCGGCCATCTCCACGTAATAGAAATCGCTGAGGTATTTGGCGTGGAAGTAAATCTTGACGGTGTGAAGTCCGCCTTGCGCCTGAACGGAGGCTTGGAACAGGGGGTGCACGTTCTCGACGACGCACTCCACCGGGTCGTGATGGATGACAGGCATTCCGGGTACTTGCTGGGAAGGCTCGTTTTGCGTCGCCGCTCCCGGGGTCTGTGAAGACACGAAATCGGAAAAAAGAAAGGTGAAGAGGGTGGAAATGATGACGAGACGGGCGGGCATGAATCGGGTCATCGTAAGTGACTCCTCGAAGAAGCGGC
This sequence comes from Candidatus Marinacidobacterales bacterium, assembly GCA_965219415.1. Taxonomy (GTDB): domain Bacteria; phylum Acidobacteriota; class Vicinamibacteria; order Marinacidobacterales; family DATDRI01; genus CBDCNP01. Next base: position 715,037 of record CBDCNP010000002.1, on the reverse strand, counting down.
CGTCACCGCCGCTCCGGCTCGCCCGCGGGCGGGCATTGAGTTCGTCGTTTTAAAGCGTAACGCCGTTGACTAAGTTAATCCTCGGAATGACAGGAAGATACGGAGGTGGGCGCCGTACCCGTCATTCCATAGTGGGATCATTACTATTCTTTCCGAGTGAATTATGTGAGAAGTATCACGTTTACGCAAGCGGCCCAAGCTGGTCGGCCAGCGCGGGTAGTCGGCCGTGGTACTTAGGAACAGCCGCTGGTGCTTCCGCAATTGAGGCACTTGTAGCAGCTACCGTTCCTCACCATGATCGAGCCACAAACTGAGCAAGGTGGTGCGTCCTCGTATAACCTCGGTAGCTTCGGTGACGTTTTTGACGTGCCTATAGGGCCTCGGTTGTCCTCCGATGGCCGAGTTGCAGTGGGTGGTGGCACTACTTTCTGGGCCCCGTCGTCGGCAACCTTTGCAGGCCTTGCAGGCTGAGGCGTCTCAGCTGTGGTTTCCGGGTCCGTTACGTTGTTCGAGTCGGGGGCAACTCCCGCCGCCACCCGTTGGTCCGGCGTGAGGAACTTCACCGCCAGCCAACGAAAGATGTAGTCGGTGATGGACTTCGCATAGGGGATCTCGGCATTGCCGGTGAAGCCGGATGGCTCGAAACGGGTGTGGGTGAATTTGTCCACCAGGACTTCCAAGGGCACTCCGTATTGGAGGGCGTAGGATATCGCTCGCGCGAACGCGTCCATCAGACCCGAGACGGTCGACCCCTCTTTGGACATGTTGATGAAGATCTCGCCCGGGCTCCCATCGTTGTAAAGTCCCACGGTGATGTAGCCTTCGTGGCCCGCGATGTTGAACTTGTGGGTCAGGGCGTTTCTCTCCACCGCCATCTTCCGCTGTACCGGACGCGTCAAGTCTTCCCTTGCGGCATTTTTTCCGGCCTGGGCATCGGAGATGGTATTGAGAGGCTGGGTGCGCTTGCTTCCGTCCCGATAGATGGCAATAGCCTTGAGGCCGAGCTTCCAAGCCTCGATGTACGTCTCCATGATCTCCTCGGCCGTGCTCTCTTGAGGCATGTTGACCGTCTTGGAGATGGCACCGGAGAGAAAGGGCTGGACCGCGGCCATCATCTTGACGTGGCCCATGTACGGGATGGAGCGGCTTCCACCAGCGGGAACGACCGCGCAGTCGAATACCGGCAAGTGCTCTTCGCGGAGCGAGGGGGCTCCTTCGATGAAGCCATTCTCGTGAACGTAGTCGACGATGCCCTTCACCTCATGCTTTTTATAGCCCAGGCGCTCGAGCGCGGCAGGAACCGTTTGGTTGACTATCTTCATCACGCCGCCGCCGACTAGCTTCTTGTATTTGACCAACGCCAGATCGGGCTCGACCCCGGTGGTGTCGCAGTCCATCATCAAGCCGATGGTGCCGGTCGGGGCGAGCACGGAAGCCTGACCATTGCGGAAGCCGTATCGACGGCCGGCCTCCACTGTCTCGTCCCAAACGTCGTGGGCGGAGCGGTAGAGATCCGGCTCCACTCTCGCCGGATCGATGCAGTCCACTGCGGACCGATGCATTTCCATGACTTCTAGCATTGGCTCTTTGTTTTTCTCGTAGCCTTCGAACGGATCAAGGCAGGCGGCAATGCGAGCCGACTGGAGGTAGGCCTCACCCGTCATCACTGCTGTGATCGCTCCGGCGGTGTCTTGGCCGATTTCACTCGCGTAAGGAATTCCCTGATACATGAGCATGGCGCCCAAGTTGGCGTAGCCTAGGCCGAGCGGGCGGTAGGCATGAGAGTTCTTCTCGATCCTCTCGGTCGGATAACTGGCGTTTCCAACAATGATTTCCATGCTGGTGATCACTGTATCGATCGCCTTGCGGAAAGACTCGACGTTGAACGTCGCATCTGGTTTCAAGAACTTCATCAAGTTCAAGGAGGCCAGGTTGCAAGCGCTATCATCCAAGTACATGTACTCGGAGCATGGATTGGAGGCATTGATGCGCGCCGTGTTCTTGGAGGTGTGCCAATTGTTGATGGTGGTGTCGAACTGCATGCCCGGATCACCGCAGACGTGGGTAGATTCGGAAATTTTGCGCAGGTACTCCCGGGCAGGATGTCGATCCATCGGCTCGCCGTTCGTTCGACCGCGCGTCTCCCAATCGCGATCTTCGGCGACCGCCTGCATAAAGTCGTCGGTCACGCGCACGCTGTGATTCGCGTTCTGGTAGAAGATCGACGCATAGGCTTCGCCGTTGAATGACGGATCGTAACCGGCATCGATAAGAGCCCACGCCTTCTTCTCTTCGCGTGTCTTGCACTCGATGAACTCCATGATGTCGGGATGGTCGATGTTCAAGATGACCATCTTCGCGGCGCGCCGCGTCTTCCCACCGCTACGGATGACACCGGCGAAGGCGTCATAGCCCTTCATGAAAGAAACGGGGCCGCTGGCGATTCCGCCCCCGGAGAGTCTTTCGCGCGAGCTGCGCAGTGGGGACAGATTGCTACCGGTGCCAGAACCCCATTTGAAGAGCATCCCCTCCGTTTTGGCGAGGGTCAGAATTGAATCCATCGTGTCTTCGACGGAATTGATGAAACATGCTGAGCATTGAGGTCTGGCTTCGATGCCGCAATTGAACCACACCGGCGAGTTGAAAGAAGCAAATTGGTTCAGCAGTAAGAAAGCGAGATCGTCATGGAAGGCATTCGCATCTTCCTCGCTAGCGAAGTACCCACCCTTGAGGCCCCATTGAGTGAGGGTCTTCACCACGCGACCGACCAACTGACGGGCGCTGTGCTCTCGCTCGTGAGTCTCCAGCGTTCCGTGGAAGTACTTGGACACGACGATGTTGGTCGCCATCTGCGACCAACTAGCGGGGACCTCGACGCCCCTCTGCTCGAAAATGCTGTCTCCCTTTTCGTTGGCGATGATGGCGTCTCGGGTCTCCCATTCGATGGCGTCGAACGGGGAAGTCCCTGCTTGGGTGAAATAGCGCTGAAACTTCAATGCGGGACGTTTTCCCGTGGATCCCCGTGTAGTCTTGCCCGACTCAACTACCAACGAAATGTCGTTTTTGGACGTCCCCATGCGCCTTTCCCCTCCAAATCCTCAAATCGAGTCTAGCAATCTCGTATAGAGACGAAACGACACTGCGACGACCCGAGCACGGAAGCCAACTCGCTAAACTAGAAATCCTTGCCTTTGAGCGAAATCCCTTTGCCGCTACGTCCAGGCCGCAGCGGGAAATCAGTCAATCGCTTTGGCTTGGTTTAGGTGAAGATTTTATACTTTTAGCTGAGACCCAGTGTCAAGAGAAAAATACCAGATTTTGGGTAGTAGTGCTAGTCGCACTACTACATATGGGGTTCCTGACGGGGAAGCTACTGATGGGCTTCGAGTTATATCTACCCGAAGATCTTACCGAACAGGTTGCTCAGCGGGTCCTTCCTCTTGCCACCACCGGTGAGGTATTTGTGGGCTCCCGCGTGTTTGGGGTCGATCCGCAGCGCAGTTCTAAACTCGGTCTCGGCTCGCGATTTCAATCCGAAGGTCTTGTAGTAGAGGCCAAGCCAATAATGGAGATCGGCATCTTGTGGATCGAGGCGCAGCGCTTCGATGAAGTGACGTTCCGCGTTCGTGCGCATGACAGGGTGACGCAACATCGCCTTGGCGAGCATGCCGTGATGGTGTGCGTTGTTCGGTTCGAGCTCCACTAGTTCCATGAGAAGCGAGACCGCACCGTCCCAATCTCGCACCGTAAAGTGTAGCTTTACATCGCGAAACAGTTGACGCACTCTCTCGTCCCGTTGCTCGGGCAACAGTTCTTTTTGTACGACGTGGGGCGCTTCCGATCGGTCCTCGTCTTCGCTAGAAGACATTCCCGCATCGCGAACGTTCGGTTTTGTGTCTGCTGGCTCGCTCGTTTCTTCGTCAAACTCGATTTCGATGTCGGCGGCAGATGCAGCTTCTTCTTGCGCTTCGGTCCCGCTCGGGACGGTCTCTTCCTCTACTATCGTTTCCAGGCTCTTGGGTTTTTTCGGGATTCGGATCTTTGGCGTGGAGTCCGATCGCGCCTCTAGCTTTTTGGGCGCGGTATCTTCTTCTACGTCTACTTCTACTTCGATTTCGATCCCCGGCCCGGCCGCTTCTTCATCTATCTTGAGTTGCGCGTGAGAAGCGTCATCGTCGATCTCGATCTCGGCGGGCGCAGCCGCTTCCTCCACCTCGAGCTCAATCTGTGACCCGAGCTGTAGCTCCACTTCGTTCTTGATGAAAGAAGCTTCTTCGGGTTCATCTTCGATGAGCGGCGGTAGCGCGGGCGTATCAAATTCGCCGGTCTCGACTTCGATTTCGAGCTCGTCCTCTTCGTTCGTCCGCTGAGCTTCTTGGATTTGTTGCGCCTGCCGCGCGTCCTCGAGCTCTTGCACCTTCTCGATGGCTTCCTGAGCGCGGGCACGCTGAGCCGGCGAAGATTCTATGGTTTCACCCTCCCCGGTTTGATCGAGGACATCGCTCTCTGCGAACTCGATACCAACCGCCGACCACTCCGCGGCAGCCTGGTTGGAAAGCGGGGGCGAGGGCGCGCTGTGATCCGACAACATTTGTTGATACGCCCGTTCCAATCGGGCCTGGATTTCGTCCACCTTGACGATCAGCGAGCGCTCTTGCTCGACGAGATTCCTCTTGATCGACCACTCCTTGCGTCGACTCTCATAGGCCTGTCGGATGTCTTCCATATCGGCCTTCCTGTCGATCTGGAGAAGGTCGGCCTCCGCCATCTCGCCGAGATGGTCGAACTCCATGAGAATCTCTTGGCGCGCGGTGGTAGCTTGAATTTTTGCGAACTTTTTCTCGAGGTCGGAAAGCAGGAAGACACCGGTCTCTTCTTGTACCTTGAGAGGCCGGGGCGTCCTGTCCGTTTCGCTCTCCTCGAGAAGGCCGGCGCATAGCAGGCCGTAACAGGCCCTGAGGACTCGTCCTTGATCGTGCCCCAATCCTTCGGTGATGGATTGGAGCACGACGCCACGTCCCGCGGCACGAAGCACCGATTGTTCGACCGGCTTCAGTTGACCGAAGTCGATGGTAAGCGGTGGCTGTTCCGAAACGCGTAGTACGGTATCGAGAGGTGGGAGACCCTGCAGGATTAGGTTTCCCTTGGTCATCCTTCGGATTCCCTCTAGGAGGATCCGGTAGATCGAAAGACTGACCATCAGTTTCATCGGGATGTTGGTAGGCCGCTCATCGAAGCTGTAGATCCCGTCGGTCGCTTTGAAGAGCGATAAGGCAATCCGGTTGACCTGCAATGCCACGCTCCGACCGAGCTCTTCCTCGGCCATCACCCCGGCTTGGACCAAGGCCTGGCCGATCTTCTTCTGGCCGGTCTTCATCAACATGGTCGCCAGAGCCAATTCGTGACGGGAGATGCGGCCGCGCTCGATGAGGCTTTCCCCGAGCCGGTCGCTCTTGAGGTTGCTGGCGGCCAGGACCACGAAGCCGCGGTCGAAATAGATCGTCTTGATGGTCTGGCCGAAGATGACCTGTAGGTCGCCGCTGCGTTCTTCGAGCGCAATCTTACGAAGCACTTCGGCGAAGGGGGGTCGCGGAGAGGGGGCCTACCCAGTCGAAGGAAGTGCTGGCTTGCTCTATCTTGCTTTGAATCGCCATCCTGCTCAGCTTCAGAGGCGGCAGTTGCCCTTTTTTGGCACGCGTTTTGTGACTTAACCTCATATTATACACGATTAGGGAAGTCCAGAGCGAGCCTCCGGCGGGGGTGGGGGTCCAAGCCCACGCCCCACATAGATCGGCTCGCTGGAGATTGAGGGAGAAAACGCCGGGGGGAGCCGAAGGAGAGGACGATGAGAGGGAAGCGGAAACAAATCCTACAAGTCCGGCTCGAGGAAGAGGTTGTGGAGACACGGGGGGAGACCCCTTTTCTTGCCCGTTCGCCCAAGCTGGATCTGCGGGGAGCCACGCAGGCGATCCGAAAAGCGGCCGGTGACCGTCGCATCGGAGCGTTGTTGGTCAGATTCGCGCATCCGGAGATCGGTTGGTCGAAGGCAGCTAGCCTGGTTCGTGCCATTGAAGTGTTTCATGCCTCGGGGAAGCCGGTGGTGGCGTTTCTCGAAGGGGCGGGCAATCTCGACTACGCGCTCGCTTGCGCTTGCGAAACGCTGATCATGCATCCAGGTGCGAGCTTGGATCTCGTGGGGCTTCAAGCGGAGGCGTTTTTCTTCAAAGACCTTCTGGAACAAATCGGAGTCGAGGCGGAGCTTGATTCCGTGGGGGAGTACAAGAGCGCAGGGGAGACCTTCATGCGGCGGGGGATGTCCACTCCGAGCCGCGAGGCGCTTCAGTCTCTTCTTCTGGATTTATCCGACCAGCTGGAGCATGCCATAGCCAAGGGGCGGGGCCTGGGCACCGAGCGAGTCCGGGAGGTCTTTGGCGACGGCCCCTACACCGCGGAGGAAGCATTGGCGTTGGGGCTCGTCGACCGAGTGGAGCATGAGGATGCCTGCGAAACGCTGCTTCGGGAAAAGTTGGACGTGGATGTTGTGGTTGTTCCTCTTAGTCGCTACCCGGTTCGCGACGGATGGCTGCGACGATTGTTGACGTTTCGTCGGCAGCAAGTCGCCGTCGTGTATGCGGTCGGGGTGATCACTTCTTCTGACCACCGTCGCGGACGACCCTCGACCCGCGTGGTGAGCTCACGCAGCTTCCAAGAGCTTCTCAAACGCGTTCGCGAATCGCGGCGGGTCAAGGCGGTGGTCCTTCGGGTCGAAAGTCCGGGCGGGGCAGCCGTGGCCTCGGATTTGATTTGGCGCGACATCGCTCTCACCCGCAAAGTGAAACCGGTCATTGTCTCCATGGGAGATGTGGCGTCGTCGGGCGGGTACTACATCGCCACCGCCGCGGACGCTATCGTAGCGGAGGCTTCCACGTTGACCGGCTCGATCGGGGTTCTCGGAGGCAAGATGGTTGCTCGCCGCCTACTCGACATGCTGGGAATACAGCGCGAAACGATCGCACTCTCCAAGCGGGCTGGCTTCCGCTCGCCAACTCGATCTTTCACAATCGAGGAGCGTGACAAGCAGCGTGCACAACTTCGTTACTTCTATGAAAAACTCTTCCTGCCTCGCGTCGCGGAAGGACGACGGTTGGAGCCCGCGCAAGTCGACGACGTAGCGCGCGGAAGAGTATGGACCGGTCGGCAAGGAAAGGAACGTGGGTTAGTCGATGAGCTAGGGGATTTGGAGGCCGCGATTCAGTTAGCACGCCTTCGGGCAGGCATCGCCCCGCAGAAGAAGATCCGCGTCGTAACCTATGCGAAGCGGCCCCGGCTTAGAGAGTTTCTCTCCTTTGGTTTGCCGTGGGGCTCTCCTCTCTCGGGGACTCCTTTTACGGCTCTCGTTGATCTGTTGGGTCCCCTGGCGAGCGAGGAGGCCCTGTTTTTGATGCCTTGGATCCTGCGCATCAAATAGTAGTTTCCCGCCTTCGCCGTTGGGAGCGCTACGCGTGACAACGGCTACGGCGAGGTCTCGCCGAAGATTTAGCGTAGGCAAACCTCTCCCCTTTGGGGACTGCGGGCGTCAAGACACGTCGTGCCGTTATAGATCGGGCCAGACGTCGGGTGAGGGGAGTCGAGTAACACGTCGGAGTTTATCAGTTCTTGTTCTTCTTGACTCGACTCTTCTGGGTTCCTCGACTCCGGGACGCCCCAGAGGACTTGCTAGAGGATTTGCTCTGGCTTCCTGTCCGGGGCTTGGCGGTAGAAGGGCGTCCCGTCGACAACGGTTTGGTGGCCGAACTCCTTCCCGTTCGAGATCCGCTGACGCTGGGCCGGCGGCTGAAAAAGTCCTTGCTTCCGGCGCTGCTGCCTGTGCTCCGTTTCATGGTGCGTGTCGTAGTACTGCGTGTCGTAGTACTACCCACTCGGGGGCGACTCCCGGTGGCCGCCGTTTCCGAACTCGGTCCAGCGCTTGGCTGAGGACGGGCCCCCGTTCGGCGGAGAGTCGTTCGCTCGTTCGACGCGGACGGGGTGGTTGCGGGGTTGCGCCTGGTCGTTGCCGTTAGCCCCCGTTGCAGAGCATCGGAACGAGAGCTTGGCGCGGTGCGCGCTCGCGACGCAGCGGCAGCGTTGCGGTCACGCTGTTGGACCCGCGCCGGTGGGGTCGGCACCGCGCTCGAGCCGGAGCCCGTTCCGGCGCTCCGAAAAACTCTGCCACGAGTCGTCGCGAGACCGCGTGTGGTCCGGCCGGGGATCGACCCTGTTCGGTCCACATCGCGGCGTTGTCTGGCAGCGCGAGTCATCGCGGCTGGACCGACGGCCCGGGCTGCGAGTCGCCTATCGAGGATAGCTCCAGACTCCAAGAGCCGCGCTTGATTCGAAGTAGCGCGAACGTCTTCCACTCCCAGCCGTGTCGTTGCGGCTGAGCGTGAAGCGAAGTGTTGGTTGCGGGAGAAACTCCAACCTCGTGTGACGCGATGTCGGGGGACGGCGCGACCACCGCGATAGTGAAACACGGAACGATAGCCGAAGACCGGTCGGTCGTGATAGCCGAGCGGAGACCAGCCTACCCAGGAAGGTCCGAAAGCCCAGGAGACCCACGCCGGGCCCCAATGTGCACCTGGGATCCAGTACCAACCGTAGGCACCGTGACCCCAGCGACCATAGTGGTAGGGCGCCCAACCCCAGGGCTCGTAAGACACCCACGTCCAACCGAACGCCGTGTAGGCCCATCGTCCTTGATAGTACGGGCTCCAGCCTACCGAGACTCTCGGGTACCAAACGTTTCCGTACGAAGTGTCGCGGCGCCATGTTCCGTAGTGGTCGAGCTCACCCGAATAGACCGCGACCTCCTCCTGAACGCCCCTGACCCGTGTCGTGCGACGGTAGAGTTGGTCGCGACCGTCGCTCCACGAGGAGAACTCATCCCAACGCGCGGTGTTGAACTCGTAGGACGGCTCGGGTCTAAGGCCAGACTGGACCAAGCTGCGCTGTCCGCTTCGAGCCAAGACCGATCCACCTTCGGAGGCGAGCTCTGAGACACCCTCATAGACGGAGAGCGTGGTGGTGCCGCTCTCGTCGACGTCGATCCGGATCAAACCTTCCGATACGGGGAAGATACTTCCTCCGGGGGTGTCGACGCGAAACGTGGCACCTCCGGCATCGACGAGGCGAAGGATGATGCTTCCACTCCAGAGTCGAACCAATGTTTCCTGGCCGGCCGCTTCGCCGAAAGCGACGAAGTCGACCTTGGTGCGTTCGTCCATCCGTAGGAGGGAACCGTCCGCGAGCCGGACCTCCGCCCGACCAAATGTTGCGGTCCAGGCTCGATCCCCCGGGGTGACGGGCTCGTTAACGCCCGCCCCCGAGGGTTCCGGCTCGATGGCACGTTGGAGGGTAACTTCTCCTTCGACGTAGCTGATGTGACCATAGGTGTAGGAGCGTCCGGCCTGTGAGGCTTGGCCGGACGATGCATAGGCGAACCCGGGCAGTACGAGGGCGAGGACGCTAAGTTGGAGAATTGCCTTGCGGGTCATGTTGGCCTCCATGGTTACCGCGGACCGGCGGCCGGGCCGGTCCGCTAACCTATGGCTTTGCAACCTGTGTACCATCTTCGCTCTCCGGGTGCAAACCGCACAATCCCATATGTCTCAGAAGTTTAAGTGGAATACTCGTCCATGTCTCACCCTTTTGGTGGTCACCCGCAAGTGACACCTTGTATCCCTCGCCGGACAAGGTTTTTCTCTAGAGAAAACCGCAAAAAATTTGACAAATTCGCGCTCATATTCTATCCTTTACGGCGACTGAGCCTCCAAACGGAGGTACCTTCTAGGGAGGGCATAAAGCGATGGGCAAGATCATCGGCATCGACCTCGGTACTACGAATTCCGTGGTCGCGGTCATGGAGGGCGGCAACCCGTCCGTCATAACGAACCCCGAAGGGAGTCGCACGACTCCGTCCGTGGTCGCGTTCACTAAAGGAAACGAGCGGCTGGTAGGGCAGGTTGCCAAGCGTCAAGCGGTCACCAACCCGGAGAATACCGTTTTCTCAATCAAGAGATTCATGGGGCGTCGTTACGAGGAAGTCTCGGAAGAGATGAAGATGGTTCCCTACAAAGTGATTGAGGCAGACAACGGCGACGCGCGGGTGGAGATCAAGGGACGCCAACATTCGCCGCCCGAGATCTCCGCCATGATCCTGCAAAAGATGAGACAGGCCGCCGAGGACTACTTGGGGACCAAGGTCGAACAGGCGGTGATCACCGTGCCCGCTTACTTCAACGACAGCCAGCGGCAAGCTACCAAAGACGCCGGCAAGATCGCGGGCCTCGAAGTCATGCGCATCGTCAATGAGCCGACCGCGGCGGCCCTCGCTTACGGGTTGGACAAGAAGTCGGATGAGAAGATCGCCGTTTACGACTTCGGAGGAGGGACGTTCGATATTTCGATCTTGGAGGTAGGTGAGGGCGTGGTCGAGGTCAAGTCGACCAATGGTGACACGCATCTCGGCGGAGACAACATCGATCAAAGGATCATCGATTGGATCATCGATGAGTTCGTCAAGGAGCAGGGGATCGACCTGTCCAAAGATCGGATGGCATTGCAACGGCTCAAAGAGGCATCGGAAAAAGCGAAGATTGAGCTTTCGTCGACGATGGAAACGGAGATTAGCCTGCCGTTCATTACCGCGGACGCGTCGGGGCCGAAGCATCTTTCTTTGCGTCTCAGTCGTTCCAAGCTAGAACAGCTGATCGACGATTTGCTGCAAAGAACGGTCGGTCCCTGTAAGCAAGCCATGCAGGACGCGGACCTCAAGGCGAAAGAGATCGACGAGGTAGTGCTTGTCGGAGGCTCCACACGAATCCCCAAAGTACAGGAGATGGTGCGGGAGCTCTTCTCAAAGGACCCGCACAAGGGGGTCAATCCGGACGAAGTCGTCGCGGTGGGCGCCGGCATTCAAGCAGGGGTTCTATCGGGCGAGGTGAAGGATTTGCTCTTGCTCGACGTCACACCGTTGTCACTCGGAATCGAGACGCTTGGAGGCGTGTTTACAAAGCTTATCGAGCGAAATACGACGATTCCGACCCGAAAGGGAGAGATATTCTCCACCGCCTCCGACAACCAAACCCAAGTCGAAGTGCACGTTCTTCAAGGCGAAAGGGCGATGGCCGGCGACAATCGCACTCTCGGGCGTTTCCAGCTGGTTGGTATTCCGCCAGCCCCGCGGGGGGTGCCGCAGGTGGAAGTAACCTTCGACATCGATGCGAACGGAATCGTCAACGTGTCGGCCAAAGACTTGGCGACCGCGAAGCAGCAGGCCATCACGATTACCGCCTCGAGCGGGCTGGATCAAAGCGAGGTCGAGAAGATGCAGAAGCAGGCCGAGTCTCACGCCGAGGATGACCAGCGACGGAAAGATGAAGCCGAAGAGCGCAACAAAGCCGATAGCCTCGTCTACCAGACGAACAAGATTCTGGAGGAGAACAAGGACAAGATCCCCGCGGAGGAGGCTTCACAAATCGAGCTTGCGATCCAGGATGCTAGGAAGGCCTTGCAGGAGGCGGACGTCCAAGCAGTTCGCAACGCCCGAGAAGTCCTAGAGCGGGCGAGTCATCGTCTAGCCGAGATTATGTACAAGCAGGCCGGGGCGACGGCCGGCGGAGATGACGGCCCGGCGCCGCCGGCAGACTCAGAGGCGGGCGATGCCGGGAGTGCACCGGGAGCTGGCGCCGGCGACGGCGACGGCGAGGGTGATGTTATCGATGCCGAGATCGTGGACTCGGATGACAAGAAGTAAAAAGCGAGAAGTAACTAGGGATCGAGAAGGATGGAACGACGTACTTACTATGAGCTCCTCGGCGTCAAGCGCACGGCTGGCCGCATCGAGATAAGAAGGGCTTACCGAAAGCTGGCGCGCAAGTATCACCCCGAGATAAACCCGGGCGACCGCGTCTCGGAAGTGCGCTATCGAAGGATAACGGAAGCTTACGAAGTGCTGTCGGATCCCGGCGAGCGCGAGCAGTACGATCGATCGGGAGCCAAACCAACGACAGAAAACGCCGAGGCGGCTGCCGGTTACGGTTTCGAAGGTTTTGATTTCTCGATGTCTGGTCGGTCCGATGCTGACGTTTTTGCGGAGATCTTCGGTCGCGAGGAAGTCTCCTCTCGATCCAAGGGGGCCACGCGCGGGGAAGATTCCCAACATCGTTTGGGCATCTCCTTCGAGGAGTCCCTCAAAGGGTTGGCCGCTTCGTTTCAAGTGAATCGGCTTATCGCGTGCGAGACTTGCGAGGGCTGGGGGCATTTGCCTGCGAACCGGTCGCAGACTTGCCGGGCGTGCCAGGGACGTGGACGGACTACGCAAGCGCGAGGTCACATGTTGTTTGCTCGGCCTTGTGCGGACTGCGGCGGTTCGGGGGTCGTCGACCGTCAAGATTGTCCTGATTGTCAAGGCGTTGGGCGGACGGCGAAGGAAGAGTCGATCCAGGTTGAGATCCCCCCTGGTGTGGATGATGGATCGAAGGTAGCAGTGCCCGGGCTCGGAAACGAAGGCAGAGGCGGCGGCAGCACAGGGGATCTCTACGTGCTGATTCAAATCGTGGCCGCCGAGCCACGTCCTTTCTTTACTCGAAAGGGTGACAATCTTTTTTGCACGGTGCCGATTACGTTTAGCGAAGCGGCGCTGGGTTGCCGCGTCGAGGTGCCCACCGTCGAAGGGTCGGTTAAAGTGCGAGTCCCAGCAGGAGTGCAGAGTGGCCAGAAGCTTCGGCTCTCCGGGCGTGGAGCGCCGTCTCTGAGGGGTGGGGGGCGCGGAGATCTTTTCGTGACGATCCAAGTGGTTACGCCGGTGGTGTACGACGATCGCACTCAGGAACTGTTACGCGAGCTCGCGCGACTTCACCCAGAGAACCCGCGTCGTGAGCTTTTCGTGGCATTCGAGAAGGACAAGGGGGTGTTGCGGTGAAACGATCGACTCCGCCACCGCGCGAGAAATCTCGAGGAGGCCGTCCCAAGGGAAAAGGCTATTACATGATCAGCGCCGTGGCGCAGACCTACGGGATTCATCCCCAGACCCTACGGCTCTACGAGCGCGAGGGTCTGCTGAAGCCTTCTCGCACTGAAGGCAACACCCGGCTCTACTCGGAAGAGGATCTTCGTCAGCTAGAAACGGTCCTCAACCTCACGCGCGATCTGGGTGTGAACCTTGCGGGGGTCGAGATTATTTTGAATATGCGGCGGAAGATGGAACAGATGCAGGCCGAGGTGAGCGAATTCATCGAGTATGTGCGCGGGGAAATGATGAAGGAAGAGGCAGGGTGGAAGGATCGCGTGAAGAACGCTCTGGTAAAACTTCCGCCGCGTGACTTGGTCAAGGTTCCCCAAGACTCTAGAGGACGCCTAGAGGACGCCTGGTCAGAGGACGCTTAAGGGGCGCACCCATTTACCTCGAGCGGCCCTGATCGAGGTACTGGTGGGCGCTACACCTGGTGTTCATCGCTGTCGTGGTAGGAAACGGCGGTCGTCAGGACGAGCAGGAGGCTAGGTTGTCGGCGCACCGGAGCAAAACAGGCAAACTCTCGCACAGTTGCTCGGTACCGCCGCGTCATTTTTTGGACGGCTAGGTGGGTTCGAGCACGGCGACGAAGGGACGCGGGGGAGGGAAACTTCCTCGTGGGAAACACACTGCAAGATCGCCGTTCTGGAGTTTTTCTGCAGCCCTCTCGATAGTTCATCACGAAGGTGCTGTAGGCTTCCCGGAGCCGTCGCCTAACCTCCTGAGTGGCGGCATGAAAAAGGGGCGCGGGAGTGCGTTTGAAGTCTTCCGGTTGGTCAAGGGGATTCCGTCGGAGTACTGCTTTCATACCCAACGGGGCGGTTCCGTTCCTGCGCTGCATCTCGGCAGTTTCGATTTCGATCTCGCCGATGAGAGCCCGCACTCTTGCCGTGTGAACATGGTCGTCGAGGTCAACCCAGCAGGGTAGCGGAGTGAGAGCAACGGTTTCGACAGATTCGTGTGTCTCAAACTTGCCCAATTGCCGAGCACGGTATTCCTTAGTTCGGTCAAACCACCGACCTTTGATGGTTTTGATCCCCCTCCACAGGGCGGAAGCGGTGCTGGCGCCGGTCCACTGCTGGGGCCTCGCCACGAGCCCTTCCTTGCAACCGTTGGACAAAACGTACTTGAGGCGGGCAACGTGTGCTCGCTCCTCGTTGCTGACAACAATGGAGTGATAGGGGCCCTCCCAGACATTGCCTTTCCAGCAACCGACGTATCGGATAGCCTCCTTAGCTATGTTGCCGTCCACGAAACACATGAAGTCGGCCAGTTGTTTCGCGCTGCTCGGTGAAACCAGCATGTGGTAGTGGTTGGAGAGGAAGATGAACGCGTGAATGGTCATGCGAAAGCGCGCCTGGGCTCTGCCGAGAACGCCGACAACAATGTCCTTGAATTCAGGAGTGGGTGGAAGTAGATAGCGCCCTTGGAATGTTCGGTTGGTAACCTCGACCAAATAGCCCGCTGGGACGAAACGTAGTCTTTCTTGCCATGTAAGTGATCGACGAAAAAACGACCCCCTTTCCTCCCTACAAAAAGGTAAGACCTGATGACGAGTACATGACCCGACAAGCCTTGCCGAGAAGGGCACACCTGCGGCATGATCGGCTCATGCGGGCCGCACGGGGATGGGGGCTTTCATCCGACGACGCGGCAACGCTCAGCCATTACATACGCCAAATCAGCAAGTTTCCTCGCCTAACCCCCGAGGATGAGAAAAGTCTAGGGCACCGAATTAGGCAAGGGGACGAGGACGCGCTCCGAAAGCTCGTGGAGTGCAACCTGCGATTCGGTGTGAGTTATGCTAAACGCTTCAGAGGTTTAGGGTTGTCATTCTTAGACCTCATACACGAGGGGAACCTAGGATTGATTCAAGCAGCGCGTCGATTCGATCCGGACCGCAACGTCAAGTTCATTTCATACGCGGTCTGGTGGATTCGACAATCCATCATTCAAGCGGTTTCGGAGCACACCCGCGTCTTTAGCGTCCCGTCACGCATGGCCATGGCTTTCGGTCGCATCGAGCGCGAGTTTAAGGCTGACGTAGATGACAAGGGCACGCCGGCCCCGGAAGAAGTAGCGGCGACGCTTGACCTTTCACTCGATGCGGTGAACACATTTATCGCTATTTCCGGCCACGATGTCTCGTTGTCGGAAACGGTGGGCGAGGACGGAGACATCGAGTTGAGCGACCGTTTGGAGCAGAGAACCGATCCTCAGATCGAGGTGGAGCTGATTCGGAAGTCTTTCTTGGGGCAAATCGAAGAACTTCTGACCGTGCTCGGTTCCAAGGAGGCGAATGTTGTTCGGCTTCGCTTCGGCCTCGACGGCGAGGAGCCCCAGACCCTTCGGCAAATCGGGGATCGGCTACGACTTTCGCGGGAACGGATTCGGCAGATCGAATCGAGGGCCATCGCCAAGTTGCGTCGTTCGAACACGGCCCAGGCCATGCGGGGTTTCCTCAATTGAGCGCTCCTTGTTCCATTTGTGACGGCACGTCGTGGAGGTGGCTCGAACGCGATGGTGTCGTTCGTGTAGAGCGGTGCGATTGTTGGCTGGGTGACACTACCGGCTCCTCTATGGGGCAGGCCCGGGTCCCGTCTCGGTATCGCGACTGCGCGTTCGACGACCGGAGTGGTGGGAAGCCCTTCGAGCTGCTCCGCCCTAAGTTGGCGCAGGCCTGCAAGATTGCGGGGAAGTGGGCCGACGAGTTCCCGGACAACGAGGCCGGTCTCCTTTTTAGCGGACCTCCCGGGGTTGGGAAAACCCATCTAGCCGTTGCCATTTGCAGGCGTGTGTTGGTGGAGAGACGTATTCGGACCCGTACTCGTTTCGCCGATTTCCGCGCGCTCCTGCGGGAAATAAAGGAATCGTACAGTCCGGAAACCTCGGT
The DNA here is from genome assembly GCA_965219415.1 of Candidatus Marinacidobacterales bacterium. Taxonomy (GTDB): domain Bacteria; phylum Acidobacteriota; class Vicinamibacteria; order Marinacidobacterales; family DATDRI01; genus CBDCNP01. Next base: position 699,096 of record CBDCNP010000002.1, on the reverse strand, counting down.
CACGGAGATGGGAGTCCTGCAGCCGGTGCTCGAGTCGGAGCTGCTGGTGCTCGACGATCTTGGCGGAGAAAACTCAACTCTCTGGGTGTTCGATACGCTCTTCTATATCCTGAACCACAGGTACAACGAAAAGAAGCTCACCGTCATCACGACCAATTTCTCAGATCGTCGAGGAGCGGCGCGATCCACCCCGACCCCCGGGTTTGGCAAACGCCCGCCGACCGAAGAATATACTTTGTCGGAGAGGATCACTTCTCGCCTCCGGTCGCGACTCTACGAAATGTGCAGAGATGTCCAAATGGAAGGCGATGACTACCGGATGAACATCCTGCAGGCCAATTTCAAGGGATAGCGACGTCCACGGCGGCTCAGGGCCACCATGCCCCACCCGAATGGGGTAATCGCAAGGGGATGCTCAGGGCCATCATGCCCCACCCGAATGGGGTAATCGCAAGAGGATCGGGTCAGGAGGCTTGATGCCCCACGAGCAAAAGCCGTGTTCCGGTGTGTACCCTGGATCCCGTTGAAAATAAATGCCTTCGGTCCGAGACCTTGACAAGAAGCTCGGAATAGTGTAGAAAGCGCGGCAAACTCCTAAGATTGATGCACTTGTGGCCTCAGAGGGATTGGTTTCTCCGGGGTCCCATCGTGGCGCGCCAGGAAGAACGGCATGAAGGGGCTTGAACACCAGGATCTTCTGCTAGCTGTGTGGACGGACCCGACACCCGGCTTCTATTCGGCCGTGGGTTGGGATGAGTTTGGCCGTTCTACGCTACCGGTGCAGATCCACATGCCCTTCGACGACCCGCGATTCGTTGGCTACGTCGACCACCTTGACGAGCTCAACCCGGAAGAACTCCAGTACGTTGGAGCCAGGCTTTTCGACACCCTGTTCCAAGGCGATCTCCTTCGGCTCTACATCCACCTTCGCGAGCAGACGCGCCCCACCGAGACTCGGCTCCTCATTCGATTGAAAATCGATCCGCCAAACGTCGCCCGTCTACCTTGGGAGTTGTCTCTATGACACCCGTCGGGCTACCTTCCTCGGAAATTCTCCCGAAACGAGCAGACCAAAGAACCGGCTTCGGTTCCCCTCGAGGTCCCACTGAAGGTGCTTCTTGCCGCCGAGTTTGCCGACGACAGAGATGCTCCCCGGATCCGGCAAGAGGCGGCCGCCATACGTGACGCTCTCCGTCGGCTGGAGCGAGAAGGGCTGATCTTGGTCCAGGAAGAGGGGAGAGCGCTCGGTAGGGACGGTCTCACACGGGATCGGCTCCATGGTCTCGTGCGCCGAAACGTTGACGTCCTGCATTTGCTGACGTCGAGTCGTTGGTCCTCTGGCGAGGCCAAGGTAGGGCTGGTTCACGCGGACGGCGGCAGTGAGTTCAACACTCCGGAACACATCCAGGAGTTTCTGACTGCCTACGCCCTCCGGTCCAATAGCACCAGTGAGATTCTTGAGCTCGTCGACGCTGCGGAGTGGATACACGATTCGGCGCTCGATGATCGTCCCCACAATCTCAAGCGAGGCTCCTTTCATGGTGCACTCGCTTTCCTGAGTGGGATGTTGGAAGACAGCTCCGATTTGGTGAAAGGCCTTCTCGAACGGGACTTGGTTTTGGCGTCCGAGTGCCATCGGGAGGCGCGTTCCGCGGGCTCGGCGGCACCCGACCTGCACCAAGCGATCGAGCGCTCGCTCGGAAGCGGTGGCGAGATCCATCAGCACATCGGGTGTCTGTGTTTGGAATCCCTCGGCGACGCATGGGCTGTTAAGTTGTTGGAGCGAGCCGCCGCCGACGAAACACTTGCTCCCCGAGTTCAAGCCCTCGTCGCGTTGGGAACCTCGCGCTCTTACAGTAGTTTTCCACTGCTACAAGCCGCGGCGAAGGAGTCCGATCCTGACGTAGCCCGCGCTGCCCAGGACGCCTTGGCGCGCATCAAAGCCGGCTAGTCGGCCCGGTTTGAACCGGCGCCAGTCCTTGTCGGGCGTCAAAATGTTCGGTTGGCGACATCAACCTAGCCAGACGCCGGTTAGCCACCCCATTTGCTTAGATTGTGATCCGCCTCACGCGGATACCTTGTCCCGCGTCACAAGGCTCACACATTTTGAGAGGTTGGGGCGTCAAACATTGGCAGCCTCTACACGTCTGTTTGTTTAGAATCACCATTTACGACGGGGAATGGTTCTTGCTTTGTTCGAGTCAAGAGTGCCGGAAGGCTGGTACGAGAGGAGGCGAAAAATGTCTACTCCCGATATGTGCTCGAGCGAAAAAGTTCTCGAGGATGGCTTGAGCGTCTTGAGGACCTTGCGGGTTCCAGACGGTGAGATCGCCCTGGTCGCGGTGAACCAGGGTGGGGGTTGGACCGTGACGGTAGAGGGTCCGGGGCCGTTTCTGGGCCTCGAGTTTCACGGCCCTGTTCCCAAGGAGGCGCTCGACCGGGCAGAGTCCTTCGTGCGACGATTGATCGCACCTCCCCAATAGATTCGGCTGCCGCCCCGGTTTATTTGGGCTCGAGGAGGGAAAGGACCGATTCCTTCACGAGCGCCCAGGCGAAGCTACCCGGCGTGGTCAGCTCGAAATGCCCAGCTCCTTCGACGATGGATAGCGTCGAATCATCTCCTGCTGCACGAGCCTTCTCGTCGTAGCGCCTGACCATGTCGATCAGTACCGGGCCGTCCTGGTCTCCGATGATCGATCGAATCGGTATCCCGAGCGGCAGCAACTCGATTGCGGAGACCTGAGAATAGTGATCGGGAACTTCGGACGGTAGGCCGCCGAGAAGCTTGGGCGTTACTTTCTCGCAGACGCCACCCTCGAGGTCGGCACGCGAGTCCATTACCCCGGCGAGTGGCACGACCCCTAGAAGCGAGATCGGTTTTTCTGAATAGAGAATACTGCCCTTTGGGAGACGTGAGCGAGCGGCCAACCACGCGACAAAATGCCCGCCCGCCGAGTGACCAACCGCCACCACGCGAGTCAAGTCGAGCGGGTAGTCTTGCGCCACCACTCGGAGATGGTCCGATCCGCGGGCGATGTCTTCGAATGTACCCGGCCATCCACCACCCTCGTTTCCGACGCGGCGATACTCGATATTCCATGTCGCAACGCCCGCCGCGGTAAGATCTGCACAAAAGCTATTCAGCAGAGTGAGGTCGTACTTGGCCTGGTAGCAACCGCCATGGATGGCGATAACCACAGGAAAAGGCCCGTCGCCTGCCGGTAGTCGTAGGTCACCGAATCGATTCGCGTCATCGCCATGGGGGATGCGATGGTCGGGCGGCGGTTTGGGTAAATTGACCGCTTCCTTCAGGCTGATTACCTGCGCGCGGGCAGGCCGGCCGTTGTTGACAGCGAAACCTAAGATCAACAAAGCGCATAGGATTAGTGGCTCGCGGAACATCTGTTGTTCTCCTTCGGAATTGACTAGCGAGAGATTTGCGGTTGCCAAGGCTTGTCTATGTATCGCCTTGCCGCCAACTATCGTGTACGAGACTTCGGTGGTGGTTTTTGCGTCCTGGCGGCCCACTCCCATCCACGCAACGAGCACACATAATGGGACAACCCTGGTGAGCACAAGAAGGCCCCTCCATTTCGACACGCCAACGGACGTGAGTGAGAGGTGTACCCCAAAACGACATCCTCGTCCAACTTTTCCTTCAAATGGGTGGTACCTGAGCGGGCCCGGAGGGAGTCCGCACCAAAAGGGTGGTACATGGCGAGAAATGCATGGCGAGAAATGCCGGGCCCCAAATAAGGTGATGAAAATCACAATCCTTGACTTTCCGGGTGGCATCGACTTACCTTGTTTACTCCCAGCAGTAAGTCTAGACGATGCGACGATTTGGGCAGGTTTCAACTTGGCGAAGGCGCACCCGCCGGTGTCGTCGAAAGAGCATATTCGACACGTTTTCCGAGGTCACAAAACTCAACGAAGTCCTGAGCTCGAAGATCGAGGAGAGCCCCCCTCGCGCCGCACGGCGATTCGTCCCGAAATACTCCGTCACCGTTGCCGTCAATGAAGACGGTTTTCCCCTCGGCTGCGGAGTGGTCCGCGATCTTCTCCGAGTCGGGCGCCTGCCTCATTACCGATCTGCTGCTGAAAAGGGGTTGGAGAGTCGATCTCAAGGTCAGCCTCGACCGCCTTGGCGTCTTCGAGACCAAAGGACACATTGTCTGGAGCGGTGAGGGGGAAGACTCGCAGGATTCACTCCTGGGTGCCGTGCTTCACGGCGTTCAGTTCACCGGGCTACCCGACGGGGTGCGCTCGCAGTTGAAGGGCCTACTAACGACCGCCGCCTTCGACGTGGCCCCCGTCGGGGGAGCAGCCGACCGTACTCCGTTTCAGGAAATGCTCGAGGAACTGCAGCCAGATCTCGATCGTCTCGGCGAAAAGTTGGAGTAGGCCGCCAGGCCAAACACTCTATCGTTTCAGCAGTTCTTCCCGTCGCCCTCGCACTTCCTTCGAAAACCAGCAGTCGAGAAACTGTTTCCGCGTCTCTTCGGCGACCGACTCGACTCGAGTTAGAAGGTCCTGGTGCATCGCCTCCTTCGTTAACCGAAAGGCCGGCTGGGGTTTTGCTCCCAATCGTACCGCTTGGGCGGCCGCCTCATCGAGCAACCGCTCCGCCGGGACGACCTCGTGCACAATGCCCACCTCAGTCGCCTCGTCGGGAGTTAGCAGACGAGCTCCCAAAACCAAATCGGTCAGCCAGCGATTGGAAATCGTGTTCTTCATGACAGCAAGAGCCAAGCCCGGGAAGGGGAGTCCCACGTCCACTTCCGACAAACCGATTTGGTAGGAACCTTCGGCTGCGAAGCGCAAATCACATGCCGAAGCAAAAACGCATCCCCCGGCAATGGCATGCCCATTGATAGCGGCAACCACCGGAAGCGGGAAAGTGAGCAAGTGACGCAGTCCGTTCTCGAACTCTTGAACGAAGCCCGTCATCCCCTCGCGTGAGTCGGGGAGGCTTTTCAAATTGAGCCCGGCGGAGAAAAACTGTTCGTACCCGGTGACAACCACCGCTCGACAACTATCGGCGCGGGCAGCCTCTAGCGCATCCGAAAGCGTCTTCAGGAGACGCAGGTCGATGGCGTTGGCCTTACCGCACTCGAGACGGATGAGGCGCACCTCCTTGGGTACCTCCACCGTTTTCCCTGAATCGCCTAATCGAGCTCGGCAAGCACCTTCATGAGAGGCTCGTAGTCTTCATTGATCTTATACTCGTAGTTCACGTAACGAAGGACTCCCTTTTTGTCGATCACGAACGTGGCCCGCTTCGCGTAGACGCCGCCATCGATATCGAATGTGTCGACGCCATAGGCTTTGACGAGATCCGCATTCCGATCAGAAAGCAGGATCAATCCAGGCAGCGAGTCGCCGGACGACGCTACTCGCGTGTCCTTGCTCGCGATACCCAGGCTTTCCAGCCATTTTGCTTGAGAGAACGGGGAGTCGGTGCTGACTCCCAGGACCTGGGCGTTCGCATCCAGAAACTTCTGGATGTCGTCCTTGTAGGACGAGAATTGACGCGTTCATCCGCCGGTCCAGTCAGCAACGTAAAAAGCCAAAACGATGTTCTTCTTCCCGAGGAAGTCGGACGTCTGAACCTTGATCTTGCCCGGCTCTCCGGCCGTCGACGCGAACGGGTGCGGAAAGTCGGGCGCCTTGTCGCCGACCTTCAGCGTCCCCTGGGCCCCGACACTCGCAACCGCCAGGATCACGGACAACGCGGCGATCGTGAGAACGAGGATTGGTTTAACGAATTGCTTCATAGATCCCTCCATTTTCCTTTACTTCGATTCCTTCCTTAGCTTCCTTTTCTGCTTCCGTACAGTTTTGAGGCGCTCGCGTAGAGCGTCCTCGAAGCCCTCATCGGTCGGGCGGTAGTAAACCTTACCGGCAAGACTTTCCGGCAAGCACTCCATGTCGGTCGTCTTCTCATCGAAGTCATGCGCGTACTGGTAGCCTCGACCGTAGCCCCAGCTCTTCATGGATTTCGTGACGGCGTTACGCAGGTGCAACGGAACCGGCTCGGTGGCTTCCTTGAGCGCGTCATCGGCGGCTTCCCCGTACGCACGGTAGATCGCGTTGGACTTGGGTGCGGCCGCTAGGTAGACGACAGCTTGAGCGAGGGCCAATTTCCCTTCGGGGGGGCCGATGAAATGAAAAGCTTCCTTCGCCGCCATCGCCACCGAGAGCGCCTGGGGATCGGCCAGCCCCACGTCCTCAGAGGCGAAGCGAACCAAGCGGCGCGCCACATAGAGGGGATCTTCGCCAGCCTCCAGCATGCGAGCCAGCCAATAGAGCCCGGCGTCGGGATCGGAATTGCGGAGCGACTTGTGAAGCGCCGAGATTATGTTGAAATGCTCCTCGCCGCTTTTGTCGTAGAGCAGCGCCTTTCGCTGGACGACCTTTTCGAAATCCCCAAGCGAGATCGTTCCCTCCGGTTTTGCGGCCACCGCCACCTCGAGCACGTTGAGCACGAATCGGCCATCACCGTTCGCTTGCCGCGCTAACCACCCGAGCGCGTCGGGTTCGATTTCGATCCTGCCGGCACCCAGCCCCCTTTCGTTGTCGGCTAGGGCTCGTCGTATTACTTCTTCGAGATGGTCAGAGCCCAGTTGCCGCAGGATCACGACACGGCAGCGGGACAAGAGCGCGGCGTTCACCTCGAACGACGGATTTTCGGTGGTCGCTCCGATCAAAATGACGTTACCGGACTCGACGTGTGGGAGGAAAGCATCCTGCTGGGCTTTGTTGAAGCGATGAATCTCGTCGACGAACAAAATCGTTTTCTTGCCGTGTAGCCGCCGTTGGCGCTCGGCGTCTTGCATGACGGCTCGAATCTCTTTGATCCCGGAAAGTACCGCCGAGTAGGGGACGAAGTAGGACTTGGTGCGATGAGCAATGACCCTAGCCAATGTGGTTTTTCCCGAGCCAGGAGGCCCCCACAATAGCAAGGAGCCCACGGTGTCTTTGTCGACCGCGGCGCGAAGGGGGGTGCCGGGCCCGACAATTTCATCCTGCCCCAATATCTCGTCGAGGTCTCGAGGGCGCATACGCTCCGCGAGGGGCGTGTGAGCGTCGAAAGTCCCGGGGTGTTTGTCTTTCGGCTCGCCGAAGAGTCCAGGTTGGCTCACGCTACATGACTCCCCGCTGGCGTGCTGCTTCGTAGAGTACGAGACCCGCAACCACTGCCACGTTGAGGGAATCCACGCTATCCTTCATTGGCACCGACAGGCGCAGATCGGACACTTTCAGTAGTTCTTCGGGCAACCCGCCGCTTTCACTTCCTAGCATCAAAGCCAAATCGCTCTTGAGATCGGCTCTCCGGAAATCCGATCCGCCACGAGGGACGCACGCCACGAGTGAGAAGCCTTTCCGTTTAAGTGCGACGATCGCGGTGTCTACGTCGCCGCCATCGAAAACGGGCAGTCGCAGCAGGCTCCCCATCGACCCTCTAACCGCCTTCGGATGAAAAGGGTAGGCGCTCCCAAGACAAGCAACGAGCGCCGATGCGCCGGCCGCCTCAGCCACTCGCGCGATGGCACCAAGGTTGCCTGGATCTTGTACTCCCGTGCTCACGATGACCAGATCCCCAGAAAGTTCGTGAAGCGGTCGAGGTTCTTGCCTTGCTAGGAGCAACACACCTTCCGGCGCTTCCAAGCTGCTGCAACGCCGGAAAAGGCTTTCCTCAACCGAGACGGAGGGCACCCCGGAGGCCTCCAGGAGTCGGAGGAGTCTGCGCCCACTCGTGCTCTCGCTGAAGTCGGCGGAGAGGAAGGCATGGCTCACGTCGGTGCCGGAGGAGAGCGCTTCGTTCGCCAGCTTGAGGCCCTCGAGTACGAACCGGTCCTCCCCACGATGGTGGGGCCGTTGCCGAAGACGGCGTATCGTCTTGATGAGTGGGTTTTCGGGACTGGCCAGGGTTTTCATGGTGGCGTGACCTGCCGCCATGCTACCACGGGCCGGGTCGGCGTCCCGCGGTGTGCTACTATGGGCCCCCGGTCATGGAACAAGATTTCCTCAAGAAACTCAAAGAAGAGGTCAAATCACTCGAGGAAGAGCTCCACGTCCAGCTTCCTAGGGAGCTCAAGGTTGCTCGCGAGCACGGCGACCTTTCCGAGAACGCCGAATACCACGCCGCCAAGGAGCGCCAAGGTTTCGTGAACGCGCGGCTCGGCCAACTTCGCAAACGGCTGGCCGAAATGTCTATGATCGACCTGAGCAAGATTCCGCGGGATCGAGTCTCGCTGGGCTCGGAAGTCCACGTCTACGACATCAAGAAAAAAGAAGAGATCGTCTACCGCCTGGTGATGAGCGAAGAGGCCGACGTGCAACATGGGCTCATCTCAACGACCTCACCCATTGGAAAAGGACTACTGGGCAAAGAAGAGGGCGACGAAGTCACCGTCCAGACTCCCGCCGGCACCAAATCGTTCGAGATCGCGAAGCTCACTACGATTCATGATCAGCTGGATTCGCCTTCGAACAAGTAAGCGAATAGGCGAGCCCGTCTCCCTCCTCGGCCACTAGTCGCAATCGGTCGTCGAAAACTTCAAGCCTCTCTTCCACTCCGGTCCACTCATCTTGGCTAAACGCATCCCGGTGGATGACCGCGTAACGCACGCCTATTTGTTCGAGAGCAGCGATGCTAGCCTCATCTGGGAAATTGACGAGCTTGCGAAAGAGCGCGTCGTGAGTGGGTGGTGTGAAACCGCTGTAGCCGTTGACGAGCCCTTGCCAATGTGCGGTCGAGTGCAACATGAAGAGCGAGTGCCAGCGTGCGGAGGCGGCGGCATCCCTCGGATCCGGGACCGGAAGCTCGACCACCGCGAACGGACCCGAACGTTGGGCCTCGCGGGCAATCCAGGTATCGATGGGTGGGATCGCGAACGAGTAGGGGGGGGCATCGAGGGGGAACGCTGCGAACTCCAATAGCAGAATGCCGATGCCTATTGGGGCGAGCAGCCGGCGTCGACTCGCGCCGACGCGACTAAGAAGTCGCTCCAGTCCGACACCGGCGAGAACGGCCAGACTCAAAACGGTCAGCAGCGTGAATCGTGAGGGGACTCGAATGAAGTCGAAGCCCGGCAGGAGTCGGTAAAGGGCTGCGTATAGACCGAAACTAGGGCCGAGAGCGATCCATAGAGAGAAGACAGCGAGAAGGAAGTAGTACCCCGCTTGAATGCCCACGCGCGATGAAAACTCGATCCGCACTCGCTCGACGAGTCGTCGATACGGTCCCCGGAACGCGAATGGGCTTCGACGGGCAAGCGCAAAACGCAACCCCGACAGAGCAGCCAAGACAACCGCCGCTCTCCCGGCACCCCGGGCCGAGATGGTTAGGCCTCCGACCTGCCACCGACCCCCTCCCGTCAGAACGAGGGATAGGGTGAGGACAGCGGACACGAGGATCAAGGCGTCTAGCGCGATGAGCCAACGCGCCGGACCTCCCTGGGCAGTCTGTGCAGGCGGTGGCGCATGCTCGGCCACCGGAGCAATTTCTTGCACCCGGCGAAGGGACAGCAGAGCGAGAAACAATGTCAGAAAGCCCGGGAACAAGTATGCCCGGGCGGTACCCATGACGCGTCGCTCGAGTCCCGGAACGATGGAGAGTAGGTGGCGTTGCGCGTGCGTGGGCGCCGCGAGAAAGCTGGCGGCGTTAGGCGACCACTCCCGCGCTTCCTCTAGCGATCGGCTGAGCCCGGACGCTTCCTGCACACGAACGTAGGGAAGGAAGAAGGGCAAGTTCAGCGCGACGGCGAGTGCGGTTGCAAGGCCGAAGTCCGGAAGAAGCTTGCCCTGAGGTCGGAGCAAGCCGAAGACCCACGCGTACAGCAGGAATCCTCCCGCGGCAAGGGCCAGAAACAGACCCGGTTGTCCTCCGGAGAGGGCTTGAAGTGTGAAGAAAGCCACCGCTGCTAAGAGATGTTTGCGGGAACCCCCTGCGGCATACGTGTGTACGAAACCCAGGCAGAGGGGCATCCAGAGTACGACCGCGAGGTGAGCCTGCCCGAGCCGGAAGAAGCGGGGCGGTGCGAAGGCGAATATGACGCCGGCAGCCAGGGCACCCGCCACGCCGACACCGACTCGACGCGCGAGAAAGTAAGTGCCCGCGCCTGCACCGACGCAGGAGATGAGGAGCACTGCGTTCAGCGCAAGAAGCGGACTCCCCGTCGCCGCGAGCCACGGTGAGCCGAGAATCGCGGTTCCCAACAAGTGTTCCGAATAGGCGAGCGTGTCGGGGGTGGGGAAGAAGATGTTGGCTTGAAACAAAGACAAGGGTTGGCTCACCAGCGCATGAAGGTCCCAGGCCAGAGTCCAGAGGAAGAGGCGGGTATCGGCTCCAAGATCCAAAGCCCGACCTCCGGGGTCGAGACTCAGCGGAATCGTATAAATGAAAGTCAGTACGGCAAAAAAGCCGACCACCGCAGTCGTCGCTCGCGTGTTCAAGCCGTTGGCCCCCGGCGCAGCGAGACCGGGCGAAAGTCGCCGATTTCGAAGGGTGAGAACCACAAGGGTAGCCGTTTCATAGACTTACCGCATCGAACGCCTTGACACTCGACATAACCTCAGTGTATACTTCCATTTTCAATGAGTCTCTCCTACAGACCGACGATACGGTTGCTTGCCTCGGTCGCGCTGGCCCTGGCGGCGCCGGCTTCGTCCGCCCCCATCTACAAGCTCACCGTAGAAGACATTATCCATCGGGTCAGCGCTCAGTACATCACGGAAGGCATCGATCGAGCGGACCGCGATGGTGCGGAACTGGTCCTGATCCAACTCAAGACGCCCGGTGGTTTGGACACAGCGATGCGGGAGATCATCGAGAAGATCCTCAACGCCGAGACTCCGATTGTGGTCTATGTGGCTCCATCCGGTGCGCGCGCCGCCTCGGCGGGGTTTCTCATCGCCATCTCCGCCGACGTGGCGGCGATGGCGCCCGGCACCAACATGGGGGCGGCTCATCCTGTCTCCGGAGGCGGCCAAGAGATGGACGAGACGATGTCCAAGAAGGTCGAGTCCGATGCCGCGGCCTATATCCGCTCGATAGCCGCAAAGCGAGGCCGGCCGGTGGAGCTGGCGGAGAAAGGCGTCATCGAGAGCCAGTCATGGACCGAGAACGAAGCGCTCGAGGTTGGACTCATCGATTACATCGCCGGCACCGAGGACGAGCTTCTGGAACAACTCGATGGGACGACGGTGATCCGTTTCGACGGTGACGAGGTGGTACTCAACACCAAGGGCCAAACCGTCGTCGCACACGAGATGCGTTGGCCTCAGCGCATTCTTTCCGTCATTGCCCACCCGAATGTCGCGTACATTCTCATGGCGCTCGGGATGATGGGCCTGTACTTCGAGCTCGCCAACCCCGGGGCGGTGTTGCCTGGGGTCATCGGCGTCATCTCGCTGATACTGGCTTTCTTCGCGCTTCAAGTGTTGCCGGTCAATTATGCGGGTCTGCTCTTGCTCTTAGTAGGGATGGGTCTAGTCATTGCGGAGGCCTTCACACCGGCCTTCGGTGTTCTCGGACTGGGTGGCACCGCCGCGCTGATCCTGGGGTCTCTCATGCTTTTCAAGGAGCAGACGGTGCCGACTCCAGCGCTCCAGCTAGGCTGGGCGGTCATACTTCCGGTGGTAGTGACACTCGTCGTGGTGTTCGGGTTTCTTGCTCGATTGGTTATCATCTCGATGAAGCGGAAACCCGTGACAGGAGATCAGGGCTTGATCGGGCAGGTAGGAACCGCTTCTACAGACATCGACGGGCGAGGGAAGATCTTCGTTCATGGAGAGTACTGGGATGCGCTCTCGCAGGCAGAGATCGCGCAGGGGGCGCGCGTTCAGGTGACAGGGATTGATGGGCTCGTCCTCCGAGTGGTGCCCTTCTCTAAGAGCTTGACTGAAAGGGAGTGAACAATGTTCGGGCTACCGATGGGTGGTTTCATTGGCATTATTCTTGTGGCAATTTTCTTTCTCAACTGGATCAAGGTTCTCAACGAATACGAGCGAGGGGTGATCTTTCGTTTCGGGAAACTCCTGCCTTATCCCAAAGGGCCGGGTCTCATCTTTGTTTTCAGTCCCGTGGATCGGATGGTCAAGATGAGCCTGCGCTTGGTGGCTCTCGACGTACCGCCTCAGGACGTGATCACCCGGGACAACGTTTCGGTGAAGGTGAACGCGGTGATCTTCTTCCGGGTCCTTCACCCGATTAAGGCGGTCGTCGAGGTAGAGAACTTCCTTTATGCGACTTCGCAGCTTGCGCAGACGACGCTTCGCAGTGTGCTGGGTCAGGTGGAGCTCGACGATCTGCTTTCGGAGCGAGAGCGGCTCAACATGCAGCTCCAGGACATCCTGGACAAGCACACCGACCCGTGGGGCATCAAAGTGACGTCGGTCGAAGTCAAGCACGTCGACCTGCCAGCGGAGATGACTCGTGCGCTGGCTAAGCAGGCGGAAGCGGAACGTGAGAAGCGGGCCAAGATCATTCACGCCGACGGTGAGTTCCAGGCCGCCGACAAGCTGGCATCAGCGGCGGAGATCGTAGGTAGGCACCCGATGGGACTACAGCTGCGGTATCTGCAGACCCTCACCGAGGTTGCAACGGAAAGGAACTCGACCATCATATTCCCACTGCCGATCGATCTGATCCAACACTTCTTCTCCAAGCAAGGAGGGGGGAGCGGTTCGTGACGGTGGCGTTTCCGAGCGCGGCTCACCATTAGCGAGATGAAGATGCAGGACGAGGAACTCAGTATACGAGGCTCGCTCTCGGAGTCGAGCCTCCACGAGCTGCTCGCCAGTATCAGCCGCAGCCGAGAGACCGGGACTCTCAACTTCCACGACATGGGACGTTGGAAGGCCGTCTACTTCAAGGAAGGGCAAATCATCTTCGCGACTTCGAATCTCCCCGACGATCGACTCGGCGAGTATCTGATCAAGCAAGGCAAGATCACCGTCCGGCAGTTCCTGGAGGGGAGCAAGCTGGTTCGCCCCGGCAAGCGCTTCGGGGCGATTATGGTAGAGCAAAACATTCTGTCCCCTGACGAGCTGATTGCGGCGATCCAGGGGCACGTCGAGGAGATCGTCTATGGTCTCTTCGACTGGTTGCGAGGGGAGTACGGGTTCGTCATCAAGGACCTATCGGCACAAGGCCCGATCACGCTGCAACTCAACACCGAAGACGTGATTCTCGAGGGAATTCGCCGTATCAACGACTTTTCGCGCATCTATGCCGGTTTGGGATCCATCGATCGAATCCTTCGCGTGTCGGACATCGCAGATAATCTCACCTACAAGCTGGAGCTCGACTCGGACGAATCACAGGTTCTGTCCCTAGTGAACGGGACGATGAACCTCGAGCAGATACTCTCGTTGAGCTTCCTCTCCAATTTCGAGACACTCAGAATTCTCTACGGTTTGGTCGCGGTTGGAGTTCTGGAGAGGCGAGGGGAAGGCGCGGAGAGTGGAAAGGCTTTTACCGTGGAGCAGGAGTATGAGCTCGAGGAAATTGTCGAGCACTACAATCGCAATTTCGAAACGCTGTCGACTTTTCTCAATAAGAAGCTGGGGGACGAGGCCGGCGAGTTCGCGGACCGGATCGTCGCCGAGGTGTCGAAACAATGCACTCCATTGTTCGAGGGTATCGACCTCAGTAGCGCGGCGCGTGTCGATTTCGACCAGCTGCTAGCTAACTTGGGTATAGGACGCGAGTTCGGCAAGGAGGAACGGGAAAGGATCTCCGCCACCATCCAAGCCAGCAGTTCGTCGAGCCTCGCCTAAGTGGTGCTTTCAGATAATCGTAGCAAACGATATTTTTACGAGGAAGGCAAACCCGGAACACAATGAAGACCAACGAAGTCGAAATTGAGGGGCAGGAAACGGAAGGAGTCGTCTGAAATGGCCGAGTACGAAGAAGCAGGCTACTACGAGGTCCAGTTGAACAACAAGCAACTGTTTTTTTTCTTCATGGCAGCGGTAGCCATCTCTGTAGTCCTCTTTCTCTGCGGAGTGATGGTCGGGCGCGGCGTGCGGGATGCAACGCTTGCCGCAGGCGGGAATAGCATCATGTCCAAGCCCCCGGTCGGGCAGTCGATGAAGACCACCGTTCCCCCTGCCGACGTGCGCCGTGAGCTCGATTTCCCGAAGCGACTCGAAGCCGAGAAAGTGGACGCCGAACTTCAGAGCCCCGCCAGCAACCCGGAGAAATTATTGGCGTCGGTGAAGAAATCGAGAAAGACGAGGAAGGCGACCGAGCCCAGCGCGGGTGCGGGTTCAAACACTGAGGCCGAAAAGCAAGCATCAGCCAAGTCCAACAAATCGCGTTCTCCATCGACACCGACCAAGCGCGCCGTGTCCACCGACCCCGGTGTGATCGGAGCCGAGCAGGGAGCCTTCACGATTCAGGTCGTGGCGCTCCGGACCGAAGAGGCGGCGGCCTCCCTGGTGAAGCGTCTCAAGGACGCCAGTTACCGTGCCTATCTCGAGCCAGGAGGCTCGGCGGGACTGTTCCGTGTCCGGGTGGGGAGATTCGAGAGTCGTGTGCGGGCCGAGCAAGTGGCGGTCCAGCTCCGCGAGGTTGAGAAGTTCAAGCCGTACATAACTCAGTAGCGTGAACATCGTCGCTGGGGCACTCTCCGGGACGCTGCTCGTCCTGTGCTTCCCACGCGCCGGGCTGGCCTTGCTTGCCTGGGTGGCCTTGGTGCCGTTCCTCTACCAGATAACCCAGGTTCGTCCGCGTCAAGCGATGGTCGCCGGGGCGTTTTTCGGCCTGTTCTTCCACCTCGGAAACCTGTACTGGATTAGCGACACGATGTTTCGCTTCGGAGACGGTATAGGTCGGCCCACCAGCGTGGTCATTCTCTTGACTTTGGTCGCCTACCTTTCGCTCTACTCCACGGCCTTCGGTGGGCTTGCCGCCGCCGCCTGCTTGCGCGGCGGAGCGACCGGGATTTTCGTCGCGCCGATACTTTGGGTGGGGCTAGAGTTTTTCCGAAAGTTCCCGTTCGGGGGGTTCCCCTGGTGTCTGCTCGGCTCTAGCCAGGTCGACTTCCTGCCGGTCATCCAAATTGGCTCACTCACCGGTGTCTACGGGATCTCTCTATTGATCGTGCTCGTGAACTCGCTGTTCGCTTACTGGCTTTGTCGGCCAGGCCTAAAGCGCGCTTCGATGGCCGCGGTACCGGTCGCCGCTCTGGTGGGGGCTACGCTCTTCTTTGGATACTGGGAGCTGGCGCGCCCACTTCCGGCGGCGAGCTTCCCGGTCGCTGTAGTACAAGGGAACGTGCTCCAGGAGCACAAATGGAAGCCGGAATATAGAAAGCAGATCTTCGCCACTCATATGAAGCTTTCGGGCGAGGGCACCGAGCAAGGGGTGCAACTGGTGGTCTGGCCCGAGTCGTCGACGCCCTTCTACTTCGACGGGGGGGGGGCGGAAGCTCAGCACATGCGCGATTTCGTGAACGAGAAAAATGTGCCTCTCCTCTTCGGCAGTGACGACTACGAGTTTCTATCCGGCACGAAAGACTACCGGTCCTTTAACGGGATCAAGCTCCTTGAACCTGACGGAACGGTTCGGCTGCGCTACCGCAAGATCTACTTGGTTCCGTTTGGTGAGTTCGTCCCTCTCCGGTCGCTGCTTTTTTTCGCCAAGCCCATCGTTCAGAGCGCCTCCAATTTCACGGCGGGGACCGACGTCGTCGTCGCTTCGGTCGAGGGCGAGAATATTGGCGCCTTCGTGTGCTACGAAGCGATCTATCCGAACCTGACCCGGCGTTTCGTCAAAGCAGGAGCCGCCCTTTTGATCAATGTGACGAACGACGCTTGGTTCGGCCGTAGCGCCGCTCCGTACCAACACTTCAACCAGGCGGTGCTGCGAGCCATCGAGACGCGGAGGTATCTGGTCCGCGCCGCCAACACTGGGGTCTCGGCATTCGTCGATCCCTTTGGCCGCATCTTGGCCCGCGGAGACCTGTTTACACCTGCCCTTTTGGTACACAACGTCTCGTTCCGGCCTGATGAGACGTTCTTCGTTCGCTATGGCTACCTTTTGTCGCAGTCGATGGCCGTGGTAACATTGCTCTTCGGAGTTACCTTAGTTGTGCTCCATCACCGGGACAAGAGGAGACAGTGATGCCGTCGATGCCACCGATCATTGACGAGTTGCTAGGGCGGTACGATGAGATCGAACGCCGGGTGCAGGACGTTCGAGGTTATCTTTGACGAAGCCGCGCTCAAGAAAGCACTCGCCGAGTTAGAACAAAAACTGGCCGATCCCTCCGTTTGGTCCGATCCCTCCCGGGGACAGCAGTTATCCCGAGAAAGAAGCCGCTTCCAAAACGATCTGGACCTCATCCATCATCTCAACGGTAGTGAAGAGGAAGTGCGTACGCTCATCGAGTGGGCGAAGGAGGGGGAGGCGGTCGCGGAAGATCTCAAGAAACACTTGGAGAGACTGGAGCAGGATGTAGAGGCCGCTGAGATCCAAAAGCTCCTTGGGGGAGAAAACGACGCGAAAAACGCCATCGTAAGCATCCACCCGGGGGCGGGAGGCACGGAATCTCAAGATTGGGCGGAGATGCTGCTCAGAATGTATCTGCGCTGGGTCGAGCAAAAGGGTTGGAAAACCGAGATGCTCGACTACCAGGAAGGTGAAGAAGCGGGGCTCAAGAGTGCAACTTTCACGGTTAGCGGGTCCTACGCTTATGGTCTTCTTTCGAGTGAGGTCGGGGTCCATCGCCTGGTACGCATCTCACCCTTCGATGCAGCGAAGAGACGGCACACCTCGTTCGCTTCTGTCTTTGTTTTTCCCGAGGTGGACGAAGAAGTGAAGGTGGAAATCAATGAGAAAGATATCCGCATCGATACTTACCGGTCGAGCGGGGCGGGGGGCCAACACGTCAACGTCACCGACTCTGCCGTGCGTATCACCCATATTCCCACCGGGATCGTCACGCAGTGTCAAAACGAGCGCTCCCAACATCGCAATCGCGACATGGCAATGAAGGTGCTCCGGGCCAGGCTCTACGATCGCATGCTTCGAGAGAAGCAAGAGAAGATCGAAGCCTTGCACGATGGGAAAAAGGAGATCGCCTGGGGCAATCAGATACGCTCGTATGTCTTTCAGCCGTACCGCATGGTGAAAGATCACCGCACGAAACAGGAGATCGGTGACGTGGATCGCGTGATGGACGGCTATTTGGATCCGTTCATCAAGGTCTTTCTCTTGAGCCGGCGCTCCGAGCCCGCTCACAAGCCGTAGCGAGGGTAATACCCCGCGAGTGCCGGGAAAACTCTACAGCTTTCCCCATCTTCTAATGCAGGCCTCTCGCGTAAACGCCTGTGGTCCAGGTAGATCGGCGCTCCGAGCGGATCCCGCCTCTGGCACACGCATTGCTTGATCGGCCGGCATGGCCACCCCTCCCCAGCCGGCCTTAGTCCGCCTAATGCCGACCCCGCTACCCCCGTTCGGTTTGGGCGTGGGGCTCGTCGACCAGGAGCCGCGACGACATTGACCGAGGACCACGGAAGCGAGGGTCTCAAGGGGAGACTAGAAGATCTCCCCCTTCTCGATATCCTCCAAATCGTCGCCTTCTCGAAAAAGACGGGTTATTTGAGTGTCGAGGGTCCCTTGGGTCGGGGCGCGATCCTCTTCAAGAATGGGCTGGTTCTCTGTGCTTATTCATGATCCACCCTGAGCTACCTACGACAGCTCGCCGCCGGAGATCACACCGGAGACCGCTCGGCCTTGCTCCGGCAGCATATCGAGGTCACGTTTCGCGAGCTGACCACGATGCGAGAGGGAGACTTTTTGTTTCGACTCACCGATGATCTCACCGCCGAGCTAGGTGGGGTAGACGTCGCGCCATTTCTGGACCACAACGGCTTCGATCCGCAGCACCTGTTGCTGGATACCGCCAAGGAAATGGACGAGGAACGTGAAGATACGGCCATGTTCGTTGGCACCGACCCACGACCGCCAGCCGAAAAGCGGCCGACTTCACAGACTACGCCGGAGCCTGTTCCCGTTCCCGCGGAGATCGCTCGGCAGGCTCAGTCGGCTCAGCCGATCCAATCGCCTCCGCCCGTCCCACCGGCAGATCCGGCGGACGGTGTCCAACCGCCCGGTGCACCTTCCGAAACGCAGTCTGAGATGGTCGTCGTCCTGGTCGACGATGAAACCGAGGTTACCGACATAGTAGGTGAGGAGCTCCGGGCGCGGCGCTTGCGCGTCGAAACCGCCTCCAATCCGGACGAGGGAGAGGCGTTGGTTCGCAGGCTCCTGACTGCCGGCGACCGGGTCGTGCTTGCCTCCGATCTCCGCATGCCGAGCCCAAGTGGCAAGAGCTTCTACGGTGGCTTCGAGCTGGTGCGGAGGCTGAGAAACAGCAGATTGGAATTGCCCATTCTTCTGATGACGGATCGACTCCCGGATAAGGCCCGGGAAAGAGCGAGGGAGTTGGGAATCCACAAAGTCGCGTTCAAACCGACGATCTCCAAACTCGATCAGGATGAGTACCGAGCCTTCTGAAAGCGTTCTCGGTTCTCCTCATGCGCCACCTCACCGATCTGACGATCAACCCATCGGGCCCGGCGAAGGAGGCCGCAGACATCGAACGTGGCGACGACTCCTTGTTGCTGGACTTTCTCACTTCCATGTCCGAACAGCTCGTCAACCCGGGACGCTCTTTGGACGTGTCTCGCATGGTCCTTCAGGTAGCATCCAAGTATTTCGAGAGGGGCATCTTGTTCATGATTCAGAAACGCGAAGCCACTGGCATGGCAGGGTTCGGGCTCACTCGAGGTGGCGGTGCCAACATCGAGGTGGCCAAGCGAATCGTCATGGACTTGGAAAAGGTCCAGTGCTTAGCACAGGTTGTGCAGACTCGCAAAACGCTGCGGATAGGACCAGACGTGGACGGTCTACAAGATTCTCTCTACTCGGTCATTGACCGGGGCCGCGCGCAAGAGATCGCATTGCTACCCATGCTCAACAACCGGGAGGTCTTGACTATCCTCTACGGCGACAACCCGGTCTCCGGAAAGCCTTTCGGAAAACTCAAGGGAGTCGAGCTCTTCCTGGCGCAAGCAGGGATGGCCTTGGAGAACGTTTTCTTACATCGCAAGCTCCGTGATTTCGAGTCGACGCTATCTGCATAGAACGGACGGAAGATGGGGGTGTGCCAATGGATGAAACACGAATCAGTCGTCGCGTCAGCCCGCTGATCATTCGAGCCAAATTTCAACTCGGGGAGAAGCTCCTCGAAGGCTACGTCACGAATCTCAGTGAGACCGGGGCTTTTCTGGCAACCGAGGAGCTTACCGAGGCCGGCGAATCGTTCGGTTTGATATTGGATATGCCGTGGGATTTGGGTGAGGTGACGGCGGAGGCGGAAGTCGTTTGGCGCACCGACAAGGTCGGGTCGAAGGCGGAGCGCTTACCGACAGGCATGGGCTTGCGGTTCCTCGATGTTTCTGATGAAGGGAAGCAAAAACTCTGAACCTACATCCAGAAGTTTTGCCAGCTCGCTACCCAAATCGGCCAGCAAGCGGTGTGAGGTCCAGGACCCAGAGGCCGAAAGTGCCCTGGGATTGTCCGTGCTGATCTCGTCCAACATGAACACGGGATTTCTGGGCTCGGCGCCGCAGAGGCTCTGGATGATCTGCCCCGGCAGCGCCCAGATGGAGTCCGCCGGCGCTCTGGGATCTCCGCTTCATCCTTGTTCGGGGGCCTTATTTTCGGTGTCTAGGGGCTGTGAACCGGACATCGAACGGAAGATCGGCTACTTTCATACCGGAACCAGGGTGACATTACCCGAACTCGGTTGACATAGGAATGACACCAGTTATCCTTTTCGAAACACAAAAAATTGGGGGAATCCTGGAAAGGCGCTCCAAGCAGGGGTGAGTAATCTCTGCTACCGGGGGTTGCGGCTGCGGCGCGTTTCATTCGGTTTGAAAAAGGGTTCCTCCCGAAACGCTGACTATCTAGGGTGAGATTTGCGAAAGCCGCCCGGGCCGGTTGGAGACCGTCCAGTGTCGAAGTCCCCGGGAGCTCGGAGGTCACTTATCGTGTGGACGACGTGTGTCGGAATGAGACTTCGTCGTGGACTGATCGCCATGCGTCAACATGCCCTGTTACTCCCCAGCGTGGTAACCATCATCGCTTGGTTCTACGCGTTCCCCATAAAAGGGCCGTTCGACTCGCCGAACATAGCGATGGAAGCGTCTTATCTATTGGCCATCGCCATCGGGTACTTCTTCGTCTCCAGGTTCCAGGTAGGAGTGCTGAAAGTAGGGTGGGTACTACTCCTGAATTCGCTGCTCATCGAGTTGTTGGAAGAGTTTACTCTTGAGCCAAGACTTTGGAATGCAATGCTTCCCGGACTCCTAGGCATAGCCGGACTGATTCTTGTTGGCGTTGGTTTTCGTTACTTGGTAACAAGACGCGATGAGGAAAATGCGAAACACAGGTGGGAGGAAGACCGCGCGGAAGAGGAGGCGCTCCGGGAGAGCCAAGAGCAACTGCGTAAAGTCTTCGAGGACGGGCCGGTGGGCATGGCACTGGTCGATCGGGATTTCCGCTACTTCAAAGTGAATAAGGCGTTTTGCCAGATGCTAGGCTACTCCGAGGATGAGCTGACTCGGCTCAGTCTCATCGACGTCACGCATCCAGAGGACTTCGATTTCGATACGGAAGACGCCCGCAAGTTGTCTCGTGGCGAGATTTCAAGCTACCAGAGGGAAAAGCGTTATTTTACGAAGGAAAAGCAGATCCTATGGGCGCGGGTCACCGCTTCGCTAATCAAAGACGGGGCGGGGGAAATTCTCTATAGTCTGAGCATGATTGAAGACATCACCGAGCGCGTAAGAGCCGCGAACGAGCTCCGGCGCGAAAAGGAATTCTCTCAACGACTCATTAATAGCAGCGTCGACGGTATTCTGGCCTTCGATCGAAAGTGTCACTACACGCTCTGGAACCCGGCAATGGAGCGAATCTCCGGCGTGCGGGCAGGACAAGTGCTCGGTAAATGTGCCTTCGATGTACTCCCACTTCTGAAGGAGACCGGGGAAGACGAGTCAAGCCCATTCTTAGTTGAAATTCTCCACGGCTCACGTTTAAGCGACCTTCTTCTTCGATACTTCTAACTCACCGTGGAGTTGCTCGAGCGCAGTGAGGGCCTCTTCGTACTCCGGCCTGTTGTAGGCCCACTGGAGCCGCTTGCACCATGACGCCTGCTCGCCCTTGGACAGGTAGCTCACTACGTTTTCACGTTTGTGCCACTGGCAGCGTTGTATCAGGGCCCGCTTACGGAATGCCTTCTTGACTGCCGCTTGGAGACCCTTGCCGCCGTCGATGATCACCAGCAGACCCTGGGAGATATCGAGTCCCCGCTCGAGCAGTGAACGCAGGAACGGCGTCAACACCTGCGCGTTCTCCGTGTTCGTCTCCACGAAGCCCAAGAAGCGTTTTTCCCCGCAAAGCGTGATGCCCAGAGCCACGACCATCGTTGCCTCGGCGAATGTCTTCCCATCCAGAAACAGCGCCACCACATCCTCGCCGGTCAGATCCCGTTCCTGCATCTCCCGCAGCTTCGCAGCGCTCGCTTGCACGAACCCTCGGGACACCGTTGAGCTCGACAGCCCGATGGCGCCCGGAATCGCTTCCGCTGCCGCCTCGTAGTTGCGACAAGAGATTCCGTAGAGAACTCGTTTCAGCAGAAGATCATTCACCTCACCGCCGTGGCTCACCGCCTCGTAGCAGCGAAGCGGAATCTCTCCTCCCTCGATGCTCCGAACCCGTGGCACACGGATCGGTACCCGCTGGCCGCCAAGCCCTACCGTGCCCGGGTTGCTTCCGGGACGGCGACCGCGCTCCAGCTCGTCCTTGCGAGAGTATCGCTCTCCCGCCAACGCCTTCACTTCGTCGTCGAGCAACTCGTGAACGTGCATTAGACCAAGGGGGACCAACCAACGGATCATCTCTACCTTGGCGTCCAGCACGAGTTCCCCGTAATCCTCGTGCCTCACCATCTCGACCTCACCCAAACGACGCGACTTCTTGCGTTTCTTGACCGAACGTAGCAGACTTCCCATCTCGGCTCCTTTCTTCGCGGCTTGATTTTGTTTTGTCCAACGCCATCAAACCACGGGGTTTGGAGCCGTTTCAATTCCCAACTAAGATTGGCACACTTTCGGGAAGACAGTTCCATGTTTAAAGCACTCTCCGGGGAGACCGTCTTTGTCAAAGATAGACCCTTTTTCCTAACCGAAACAGGCCGGCAAGGATTTTACGAAGGCCAATATACTCCTCTAAGGGACGAGTCTGGCGAGATCCTCGGCGGATTGGCCATCATCCGCGCCACGACAAAGCGCAAGCAGATCGAAGCGGCACAGGCGCGTCTGTGGCAGGCCATGGAGAGGTCGGCCATGGAGTGGCGACGAACCTTTGATGCAGTTGAATCTGCGATGTTGATCGTAGACATGGACGGCAAAATCACCAGGGTCAATCGAGCTACCAAGCGCCTCTTGGGAAAGAGCTACCAAAGGATCACACGCGGGCCAGTCGAGGGCGTCGGGTCGGTGCAGCCCTGGCAAACGGCGGCCGAGCTCGTGAGCCTGGTCCGGGAGAATGGTTCCTCGAGGTCCTGCCAAGCTCGAGATGAGTCGACGGGCAGAACCTGGGACATCGCGGCAAGCGTGAGCGCCGCGCCCGGCGAGGATCAACGAATCATACTCGTGGCGCGAGAGATCACCAAGTTGGTGGAACTGCAAGCGGCACTGCGTCGCAGCGAGGTCATGTCGGCGATGGGTTCGCTGGTGGCCGGCGTCGCCCATGGCGTGCGGAATCCCCTTTTTGGGATCTCAGCGACGGTGGATGCCTTCGAAGCGCGTTTTCCGGATCGGGAGGAGTATCAACAATATACCAGGGTGCTACGCAGGGAATTGGATCGGCTGAGCCAACTCATGCAAGAGCTCTTGGAGTACGGCAGGCCGCAAAGCCGGGAGGTCTCCGAGGGTTCTATCGGTGACGTCATCGATCAAACAATCCAGTTATGCGCCGCCCAGACGGAGCGAATGAAGGTAAACGTCGCCAATGACGTCGAAAAAGGTTTTGCGCCAGGAATGATGGACGGAACACGCTTGCTCCTGGCCTTTCAAAACGTTCTGGAGAACGCCATCGAACATTCTCCTCAGGGAGGGATCATCAGGGTGGCGGCGAAGGAGATCCGTGAAAACGGCCATAGGTGGGCTCACTGCACCATCCAGGATTCGGGCCCGGGGTTTCGCAAGGACGATCTGCCGCGGGTTTTCGAGCCGTTCTTTACGCGACGCCGGAATGGAACGGGTCTGGGGCTATCCATCGCCCAGCGGATCATCGAAGATCATAGGGGGTGGATTTCCGCGGACAACCGACCCGAGGGCGGGGCTGTAATCTCTGTGACCTGTCCGCTCTACTCGGGATAGTTCATGCGGAGTGAGGAGAGGAGTCTCGAGATGGCTCGGAACAAGATCCTGCTCGTCGACGACGAAGACGGAGTGAGGTTGACCTTTCGGCAGGCGGTTGGAATCTCACACTGCGGGAGCTTGAGAGGCTACGCATCGAAAGGACGTTCCAAGGGGAGCAGGGTCGGGTCGGCAGTACGGCGGTGAGACTCGGAATCCCCAGCAGCTCGTCTCACCAGGAAATCAAGAAGCACAGGAACCTTGCGCTCAAGAGCTAGGAATGAGATCTGGCTTCCAATCCCCCTCTTCGTCGAACAGGAAACATCGGTACGGTTCTTGCTTTCGACTTCGCCGGAAATCCTGATAAATGTACCTTCGAGCGCTTGCGACGGGAAAGTTTTGATCGGCTGAGCTGAGCCCATGAATCAGTCGGGAAGGTAGGCAAGTTATGGAGGGCATTCTGGTCGTAGAAGATGACGATGCGGTACTGGATATCGTTAAGCGTATGCTGGAACAAGCCGGCTATGCGGTCAGGACCGCCAATAATGGAAACGAGGCAATTCGACGCTGCCTCGAAGAACCGGCAGACTTGGTTATCACTGACATTCTCATGCCCGCCAAAGAGGGCATAGAAACGATCTATGAACTCCGGCGCCACTTCCCGGGTATCAAGATCATTGCTATCTCCGGTGGGGGCCGTTTGCCACCGGAGAACTATCTCGAGCTCGCCAAGCGGATCGGCGCGTTTCGTACACTGACCAAACCTTTGGGATCGAGGGAATTGATCGGCGCGGTAAGGGAGCTCTTGGGCACGGGGTTGCGGGAGTCGCCGGCGCCTTTGGACGGCTGAGCGTTCTGCAATCTCCTGGGCGCGAACGAGGACAGCGAATCGGGTTCTCCACCGTTTTAATTGCGTTCCGAGATGTGAAGATGTGTCGCATGAGACATTTTGCGATGTCTCATAACACGCTCTTGAGAAGCTCGCTGCTACTCGGGCGCTGCTGGGAGCGAGACCCGCAAGTGGGCCGAAGATGCAGGCGAGCGCTAGGCTGGCTCTGCTCGAGGGCTTCACCGGCTACCCTTGCTGGGTCTGCCCCCCGTTTCCTCCCGCGGACCTGGGTTGAAGAAGAAGCTGGCACCCTTGCCTGGTTCGGCGTCCGCCCATACCCGTCCCCCGTGTCTGGCGATGATGCGCTTCACGGTGGCCAGGCCCCACCCCGGTGCCCTCGAACTCCTTGGGCCGGTGAAGGCGCCGAAACAACCTGGAAGAGCTTTTCCGCCTGTTTCGGGTCGAAGCCGACTCCGTTGTCCCGCACGAAGATCACGGGCTGGCCATTCATGACCATCTGACCCACCCGGATAACAGGGCGCTCCCGCGGACGCGTATACTTGATAGCATTCGACAGCAAGTTGAAGAGGACCCGTTCCATCAGGGAGGGGTCACAGTAAATCGTGGGCAAGTCGCCAATCACCCAATCGACCCGCCGGCCGTTCAGCTCCGGCCGGAGGCGGTGACGAACTTCCTCCACCAGCGCGCCGAGCTCGGTCGGTTGCCGTTCCAATTTCCGCCGCCCCGGCTTCGAGAGCTCGAGCAAGTCGTTTACCATCTTGCCCGCGGTGACCGCAGTTTCCCGGATCTGTCTCAAGTCGCTTAGGACC
Organism: Candidatus Marinacidobacterales bacterium; assembly: GCA_965219415.1. Lineage (GTDB taxonomy): Bacteria > Acidobacteriota > Vicinamibacteria > Marinacidobacterales > DATDRI01 > CBDCNP01. The sequence continues at coordinate 673,986 of CBDCNP010000002.1, read as the reverse complement.
TCGTCGCCCAGCCCGGGGCCATAATCTTCCAGAAGGAACTGCGCAGAGAGGTTGATGTGTCGCAGGGGAGTGCGTAGGTCGTGCGATACCGAGTAGGTGAAGGCCTCTAGCTCTTCGTTCGCCACGGCTAGCTCCGCGGAGCGCGCCTCGAGCGCTTTCTCCGCACGCTTGCGCTCGGTGACGTCGCGGGCCACCCCCCGCACGAGGGGTTGCCCCGATGCCTCCGTCCGCAAGGTATTGTCATACTCGAGTATCCTTGTCTCTCCACTCTTGGTCATGACTTTCATGAGACCCTGGGCGCGCCCTTCTGTGCGAATCGTATCGAGGTAGGCGGCGAAGAGCGGCCGGGCTTCGGGGTACCAAGAGGTCGACGAGCTTTCGGCCGACGAGCCCGTCCTCCGTGGCATAGCCCGCCCTGTTGAACAAGGCGCGGCGACGTGGCTTAAGTTGATTTCCACTGGAAACGTGGTGCCGTCTTTACGGCGGCCGGCCAGGTCCTGGCCGGAGCCCATCGGCCGGTCGGATAGCGGGGAGAAATTGCTGGCCGGGTGAGGCCGGCGCAGCTCCGGGTGTTGCTGCGGCAGCAACGTCTCGACGGTTTGGCCGAGCATCTCTTCCCGGCGGTAGCCGAAGATCTTCTCGGCCATGGTGTTGACCAGCACGATACGGCCGTCTCCGCCAATGGCGACCACCCCTAGAGCGGCCCCTTCGAGAACGGCGTTGATCTTTCGCTGCGCCGTCCCCAGTTCTGCCGACCGCTCTTTCACCTTCCTTTCAAGACCTCTGGCGCAGCTCGTCCAGCTCGTTGTACATGCGGCCGAAGCGGTTGGACAGAGACACCGCCATGCACAGGACCAGTGCCGCAAAGACCCATTCGGGCAGTGGCGCCACGGTGGGAGGGCACCGCCCACTTTGCCTTTTTCCTGACCGACCCAGCGCAACTGGCGGAACCGGAGCGAAACTTTACCCTGAGCTCCCAGCAGATCACGGCGATCAACCCCAACACCCGTACAGCACCTGTCTTCCGCTCTCGTGCCGATGCGGAACTGACCGCAAAGATCTACGCCAACGCCCCGATACTGATCGAGGAGGGCAAGGGGCCGGAAGGCAACCCGTGGGGGATCGAGTTTCGACAGGGCCTGTTCAACATGACAGGGCCTGTTCAACATGACCTCCGACTCAGCCCTGTTCCGCACGGCGCGAGAGCTGACGGAAGCCGGGTTCGTGCGCGAAGGCACCGATTGGGTTTGCTCCGATCAGCATCCGTCACAGAGTGTGCCGGCAGCTGAAGGAGTCGATGGTGGCATCCTGCTGCTTTCGGATGGCGGGCCTCGCGCCATTCGCTATGTGCCGCTCTACGAGGCGAAGATGATCCATCAATTCGATCATCGGTGGGCAGGCTATGACGAGGACGGCGAAAGCTCGACCAACCTTGGGTCGACGGAAAAGCAGCGTCCGACCTGCGAGCCCGCCCTGGGCTTGATCCGGTTTCGTAGACGGTTTAGTTAAGCTGGCGAAGTCCTCATCCGTCGTTCAAACTCGGCCGGACTGACCTGGCCGAGGGTCGAGTGTCGTCGTCTCTGGTTGTAGAATACCTCGATGAAGTCGAAGAGGGCCATCTTGGCCTCGCCGCAACTGAGGAAATGCTCCCCAAGCTCGTGCTTGACCGTGGAGAACCAGCTCTCGATGACGGCGTTGTCGTAGCAGTTGCCCCGTCGGCTCATGCTCCCGGTCATGCCATGCGTCTCAAGGAGACGTTGGTAGTCTTTGCTGGCATACGGACTGCCCTGATCGGAGTGATGCAAGAGCCCCGCGGCCGGTTGGCGACGTTTCAGTGCCATCCGCAACGCCTTGATAACCAGGTGACGGTCGTTAATAGCACTTACGGCCCACCCAACGAGGAATCGCGAGTAGAGGTCGAGGAGCGCCGCGAGATAAAGCTTCCCGCCGCTGCCGATCACGAACTCGGTCGTGTCCCCGACCCACCGTTGGTTCGGCGCATCGGCGACGAAGTCTTGCCCGAGCACATTGGCCGCGACGGGCTGGCCATGACCGCTTACCGTCGTGCGCTTGAAGCGTTTGCGTACTCGAGCAATGAGGCCTTCTGCCTGTTTCAACCGAATCACCCGCTTCCGACTCACTCGATACCCCTGCTCGTGCAGGTCGTGATAAATCCGCGGACTCCCATAGGTGCGGCGACTCGCCTCATGGGAGGCACGAATCAACACGCGCAACTGGCGGTCCCGGCGCGCGTGGGCCGACGGCGGCCGACGTACCCAGGCATAAAAGCCACTCCGAGAGACGTTGAGAATCTGACACAGGTGAACGACCGGTACGGTGGCCTTCTCCGCCTGGATGAACGCGAATCTTACTCGCTCTCCTTCGCGAAGAAGGCCGCGGCTTTTTTTAAAACGTCGCGCTCCACCCGCAACCGCCGATTCTCTTTGCGGAGCCGCCGAAGCTCCTCGCGTTCCACGCCCGTCAAGCCCGTCCGGCCCTTCGTCCGATCGGCCCGGGCCTGACGGACCCAGTTGCGAAACGCCGATTCGGTGAGGTCAAGCTCCCGGGCCACCCGACCCACGCTCTGGCCCTCATCAAGCACCAGCCGGACCGCGCCTGCCTTAAACTCGTCATCAAACTCCCGGCGGGGTCGCCGGGGCTGCGTTGTCTTTGCCATTGTGGACATCGTATCCGCCTTTCAGAAAGTGTCCACGAAACTGGATCAAGCCCACCCCTCGCTACTGGGTGCCGGAAACGGACGTGAACGAGCGCCTCACCGCCAAAGGCTGGTCCCGAGGCTGGTTGATGGGTTGGCGTGACATCGCGCGGGCGACCGACGAGCGGACAGTGATTGCTTGTTTGGTTCCGCGCGTTGCCTACAACGACAAGTTTTTATTGATGCTTCCGGACCACTGTACCTCAAGAGTTTCGGCTCTTTATGCGAATTTGAACTCGCTTGTGACTGACTTCATTGCACGCCAGAAAGTTGGGGGCACTTCCTTTAAGTTCTTCACTATGCGTCAGATTACGCTTCTCCCTTCTAGCTTCTACACGCAAGAGCGTGTAACTTTTCTTACCCCAAAGGTGCTCGAACTCACCTACACCTCACACGCAATGACTTCCTTCGCCCGCGACCTCGGCTATGAAGGCCCCCCCTTCGCCTGGGATGAAAAACGCCGCGCCTACTTGCGCGCCGATCTCGACGCTTTCTACGCTCGCGCCTACGGTCTGACCCGCGACGAGCTGAGCTATATACTCGACCCCGCCGACGTGAAGGGCCCCGACTATCCCTCGGAAACCTTCCGTGTACTCAAGGAAAAGGAAGTCCGCCAATACGGCGAATACCGCACTCGCCGCCTCGTCCTCGCCGCGTGGGATCAGATGGAGGTGAGTGGCCAATTCACGGAACTTGGTTTGTGATCGAAACGCCCCAAGGTTTCGTCGTCGCTGAGGAATGCCGGAAGGCCGCTTGGCAGAACGGCCATCGCCGCCCCATGGAAGAGGAGGCCGGCTGGGCGCGCTACGGCTCCACCACTGCGAAGGGGACCATTCACCTCTCCGCGACGGGGCCTTCCGGTCCCTGGTTCCTCGCTCTCGACCACACGGGCGTCGTCGAGGAACTGGAGCATCCACGCGCCGACATGTCCGGTCCCGGTCTTGCCCGTTATGCTTTTGCCACGCTAACCGAACTTTATGCGGTGCTGCCCAAGGTCTACGCCCTTGGCGTAGCGTTGCCCGAAGCCCGCTCGAAGACTTCCGCGCCGCAACCCGCAAACTGCCCAAGACCACCGAGGCCGAGCGCCTCGTCGTTCAGCGCATCGGCCAGGACATCTTTCGCGACCGTCTGCTGACCTACTGGCAGGGCCGGTGTCCCTTGACCGGAATCACGGACCTAGACTTGCTGCGCGCCTCGCACATCATTCCCTGGAAGGACTGCCCCGACGACACCGAACGTCTGAACATTCACAATGGACTGCTTCTCTCAGCACTTTGGGATGCGGCCTTTGACAGGGGACTAATAACCTTCGATGACGACGGGAGACCAGAGTTCTCGCCTGCCCTGAGCGAGCTGGCACGGACCGAGCTGCGCTGGCATCATCCTATTCCGTTGACAGAAAAGCACCGGAAACGGTTTGCATGGCATCGAGCGAGTCACTTCGTGAAGGACAATCGACGAAATCGCGATTCTTCGACAAGATAGCGACCTACAGCGTGAGCGCATGCGCAAGACCATCCGACTGAATTCTTCGACTACGGTCTGCGGGGACATGCTTGACCGATTGCCACATCTACGTATTGCCGGCGTCGATCAACGGCCGCCGGCGCGAGAGTCAGATTCCTGAGATCCCAGACCCAGAGTCTGGACCCTGGATTGGACTGCAGATGGTTCCGGGACTAACTTAGTAGGTGGTTTCGTTGGTGGGAGCAGATCAGACCCGCAGGTTGGCGTGGACCGTTCGGGAACGGTCAACCGCGATGTGGCAGGGAGCCACACGTCGGACCTTCTTCAGGTCCTGGATAATCTGGAAACTCGCAGACAAGGTGCAGATTCAGGACGCGTGATGGAACCGGTGCGAACTACGAGGCTTGCGTCGCAGTGTACCGTAAGATCTCCTCGGGAGGCCGCTTGGGAGAGGAAGCAGGAATGAGCAGAGACGACCGTGCTTACGGCACCCGCGCGAATGAGATTCATCCCTTTTTCAAGACGAAGCACACATGGTCAAACGTCAAAGACAAGATCCTGAAAGACTACATCACCTGCTACCTAAGGACGATTCACGGTCGCGGTCGGCCGATCATTATCGTTGATGCCTTTTCGGGTCCTGGCCGCTTCGGCGATGGATCGGAAGGTTCGCCCCTGATTATCTGTGGCGCCATTCAAAGCGCTCCCAAACGTCGGGTCACTGTCGGTTGCCTTTTCTCAGATTCGCATCCTGCGCATCGGGATACGCTGGAACACGGGTTGGCGAACCACATCAATAATCGTGTTACGGAAAAACCACTTGCCGATTTCTCGGAGGCCCTGTCGCGAGCCTTGGAGCTAGGACAAGGAGCCACCTTGTTCTTCTACCTGGACCCATACGGAATCAAGGATGTCGACTTCGAAACGGTGAAGCAGATCTACGAGAGAGACACGACCCAGAGTACGGAGGTTCTGATCAACTTCAACTTCAAGACGTTCATGCGAATGAGCGGCAATTGGTCCTACACGGACTCCGCCTCTAAGGTCGCTAAAAAGGTGAAGGCGGGGAAGGTTGAAACTGTGAACGCAGTGATGGGCGGTGACTACTGGCTACCCATCGTGACAGACCCCAATCTGGACAAAATCCAACGTGAAGATCTCGTCGTCGGAAAGTACGTGGAACGCGTGCGCGAATTCTTTGACTATACGTACTCTGTACCCGTCAAGGAGCTCGATGAGCGCGGGACGTCAGTCCCCGCCGACGAACTCGCGAAGTATCATTTGATCTTCGGAACGCGGAGTCCAAGGGCGGTTGCCTACATGAATGACGTCGCCATCAACGCTCTTGAACCGTATTTCCAGCAATTCAAAGACGGCCTTCTCTTCGACATGACCCCTGGGCGGTACGAGCCGTGTCCTATCGAGGAGCTCAAGGCGGCGATCATTGCTGCGGTCGATCCACGCCCGATGACTCGGCCGCGGATCTTCGAGGCGGTCATTCCAAAGTACCTCATGCAGCGACGCAAGAAGGAGTACCGTGCGGTCATCGACGAACTGACGTTCGACGAGAAGAGCCTGTTCCCGGACCGTCGGACAATGAAACGCAAGTCGCAACTCAATGATGAGACGCTACTATCAACAAGGCCCTGTCCTGGAGGAGAAAGCAAATGAGCGTCAAGTCGATCATTGAGTGGACCAACTCAACGTGGAACCCGATCACAGGGTGTACCAAGGTAAGTCCAGGATGCAAACACTGTTATGCAGAAACCTTCGCGGAACGGTGGCGCAGCATTCCAGGGCACCACTTTGAGCAGGGCTTCGACCTCCGCCTCTGGCCGGATCGCCTTGAACTCCCCCTCACGTGGAAGAAGCCTCGGACGATCTTCGTGAACAGTATGAGCGACCTTTTTCACGAGAAGGTCCCTCTCGCGTTTATCCGAAGAGTGTTCCACACAATGGAACGGGCGTCATGGCACACATTTCAGATTCTCACCAAGCGGTCGGAGAAGTTAGCCGAACTCGCTAAGCGGTCGGAGAAGTTAGCCGAACTCGCTCCCGATCTGAACTGGCCTGCCAACGTGTGGATGGGCGTGTCGATTGAGAGCGCGAAGTACCTATGGCGTGCGGACCACCTGCGAAGGGTACCGACTATAGTGCGGTTCCTTTCGCTGGAGCCGTTGCTGGATCGGTTAGGCCCTCTCGACCTCTCGGGTATCCACTGGGTTATCGTGGGTGGGGAGAGCGGTCCCGGCGCTCGACCCATCAAGGCGGCCTGGGTCAGGGATATCCGAGGCCAGTGCCGTCGGGAGCGCGTACCCTTCTTCTTCAAGCAATGGGGTGGCGTTCAGAAGAAGAGGGGTGGCCGGATCCTCGACGGCAAGACTTGGGATGGAATGCCTAAGGGGCACCAACTGGAACTCCCAGTGCAGTGAGGTCGGCCTCGCGTTCCGTCCAGTGCGCTATTGCTCATCCTGAGTCGCGACCAGAAGTTCACCACGGAGTTTCGCGACTTGCTCGACCTGTGCTCCGCAAAAATTCGATCTAGCGTTGATTGCGTGTCTTCGACCTGCCATGATCGGCTGCTTCTGACCGATCTTCTTTTATGCAGGTCACGTGCCTGGGAGGGTGACGTTGCGGCCGGCGATTCGGGTTTCCCCGTACGCGAGGGAAACACCGTCCAGAAATGGGATGCGATGCTCCCGGGCGAGGATTTGGATCCAGGCCTGGGGCAAGATGGAAATCCAGTATAGGCCTAGGCGGACCTAGACCAAAACGTGCTAGGCGAGCTACGCTGCGGTATCCCGGCCTCGACTCTGGGCGCCTCGGGTGGCCTCTTTTCCGACGCTGCACAGCCCTGTCAACGGACCGCTCCTCCCTTTGGCGCAAGCGTGGCACTCGAAAATCGAGATTAGAGACCAAAACCGAAAATGAGGCCAGTTCAGCCCTTTTAGCGCGTCTCTGGTGCCACCTGATCCTGCAAAACCCCGCAAACCGCGCGGAAAATCTCACCCGTCTCTGCAGTGCCACAATTGGCCAGACTAGGTGGCGGATGGGGCAGTGTGGAGCTATCCGGTCTCAGCTGGCAACCATGAATAACAGGGAAAAACAGGGAATTTAAGTTTTTTGGGGGCTCATGGGGCCATTTTCACATATGGTAACGCTCTATATTTCAGATGGTTAGGTGGACATTCCCTGTTCCCAAAGAACAGGGAATTTAAGATCACTGAACAGGGAATTGCTCTGGAAGAACAGGGAAAAGTCACGAGCAGCACATGGGGGGGCATTCGAGTCAGGTTGAGATCCCTGTGCCTTCTATTTCTTCATCCGCGCGCCCCGAACTTGATCGGTCTCCGGTCTGCCGGGACCATGCCTACATGATTTCGTCGTTTGTTCGCGCTCGGCCCTTGGCACGGTCACAAACACAAACTCTAAGCTGTTGATTTATGGGCTATTTCAAGAGGGCCGAGTTTTGGCACAGGACGCGGTAGGCTCATTATCTTGGCCGGAGGCTCCATCCTGGCCCCGTGTCCTCCACGGTGCTATTGACATCCTGTTTCGAACAGATGACTATGAGTAGTGTAAAGTTCCCCCGGCTCTCAAATCATGGAGGCCGAAAACGAATGGAAGCCCTGCGCCGCCCGCGCTTTACGAAACGCTACGATATCGTCACCGAAGAGAAGGCCGATGGTGCAGTTTACACACCCAAAGTGCTCGCCGATTTTGTGTCAAAACAGATTGTAGAGGCCTTCGAGGAACAAACCTCCTACCGTTCACTCCGTATTCTTGACCCTGCTATTGGCCATGGAGAGCTTCTTGTCAGCCTTCTTAAGCACCTCCCCCGCCCATGGGAGGCAAGCATTGAAGTCTATGGTTTCGAGACCGACTCCGATGCTCTCGATACTGCTAGGGAACGGATCGAACAACGGTTCCCCAGCGTCTCCCTCCACTTCGAATCCGACAACTTCCTTGAGTTTATCCTTGAACACTTCGGACCAAGCGGTCATGGCAACCTTTTTCGCTCTGCCATTCCCGAGGCTTATGACCTCATCATCGCGAATCCGCCCTATGTACGCACACAGATCATGGGTGCGACGCAGGCGCAGCTTCTCTCGGAACAGTTTGGCCTCTCCGGCCGTGTCGACCTCTATTATGCTTTCGTTCTCGGCATCTCCCAGGTGCTCAAGCCTCAGGGAATCGCCGGAATCATCATTTCCAACCGCTTCATGACTACCAAGTCCGGCGCGTCTGTCCGGCGGGCTCTCTTTGACCGGTTTAACATCCGCCACGCCTGGGACTTGGGCGACACTAAGCTCTTTGAGGCTGCTGTTCTGCCCGCCGTCTTGCTTGTTGAAGGGAAGAACAGCTGCAAGCTGGCAACTTCGGCGTTCACGTCTATCTACCAAACCTCCGAACCCGCGACCGCGTCGGCCGCCGACCCGATCAATGCTCTCAACGGCGAAGGCGTCATCGAAATTGATGATGGACGGCACTTCCATGTTCAGCACGGCAAGCTCGACACGAACGGTACACCTGACGGTGTTTGGCGTATTGCCACGAAGGCCAGTGACACGTGGTTGAAGATCGTGGACGCCCATAGTTGGGGAACCTTCCGCGACATCGGAAAGATACGTGTCGGCGTCAAGACCTGTGCAGACAAGATTTTTATTCGCAACGACTGGCAGGACATGGCCGCGATTGACCGGCCCGAGCTTCTTAGGCCGCTCATTACTCACCATGTTGCCCGCCGCTTCAAGTCCCTCTCCTCTGACCGGCCAATTCACATCCTCTATCCGCACGAGGTTGTAGGGGGCCGTCGCGGCGCCGTTGACCTAACCCGCTATCCCCGCAGTCGAGCCTATCTTGCGGCGCAACGACCGGTTCTTGAAGGTCGAAAATACGTCATCCAGGCAGGTCGCGAGTGGTATGAAATCTGGGTCCCGCAAGACCCGAACGCTTGGGATCAACCCAAACTTGTGTTCCGGGACATAGCGGATGAACCGACATTCTGGATTGATCTGGATGGTTATGTTGTCAACGGGGACTGCTATTGGCTTATCAGCCAGAACCCTTCAGATATGGACCTCCTATGGCTCGCGGCTGGCGTTGCTAACTCTACTTTCATCGAGCGCTTCTATGACCTCCGATTTCACAACAAGCTCTATGCGGGCCGCCGGCGTTTCATCACGCAATACGTTGAAAATTTCTCCCTTCCCGATCCGCATAGCTCTCTTGGTAGGGCCATCATTTCTAAAGCGAAGCGGACATACGAGTGTACGCCATCGCCGATTGCTGAGCTGCTCCAGAAAGAACTGAACGCCACAGTCTGGAAAGCCTTTACTGGCTGTGCACCCGTATCAAACTAAGCACGCCCTCTTCTTCAGTGATTTCATTGCTAGTCGTTGAAAAAATTCAGAGGCAACGGTATCTGAATTTTCTTGTTCAGAACCTTGCCTTGGAACTGTGGGAACCGTGTAAAGAATTTCTCGCCGGTAGTCAGAAACAGATGCGTCAACGTCACGTTCCTCCCGTCCGTTTCCGCGTAGAACAGCGCATAGCGCACATCGCAGTGGCGAATCTGCAGGCCGTTGATTCTCGGCACGTCCAAAGCTTCCCCACTATCCGGACACACCAAACTGAGATCGATGGTCGGCGACGTTTGTAGTTTCACTTCCAGCAGTTGGTGCCGGACGTCTGGGAACTGCCCATCGTCACGGTGCCTTGGTGCACAACTCCGATAGAGGCCGAGAGCTCGCTTGGCCCCGACTCCCATCATCCGATCATCTCGCTATCAGGCATCCCGAGCGCCGTCATGGTGTTGAGAATCTTGCACCCGATCCTTGCCTCACCTCTCTGTGCCGCCAACCCTCTCGCTCGCATCGCTGAGCCCACGATAGCCTTGTAGCGATGGAACGTTGTCTCGACTTTGCTCCGTTTGCTGTAGCCCGATTCTGTGTGCCACTTTCGTTTGCCGAGCCGAGCTTGTGCTGCAATGTTGCGATTGCGCTGTCGGCTGCTCGCCGGCCCCGATGCGAGCAGGGCGTCCTTGCGCGGCGGTATCAGCACCCTCGGCGAGCGATGAGCGCTGTGATTCTCGATTGCCTCATAGACGCCGCCGGCGTCGTATGCGGTGTCAGCTCTGGCCGATGAGATGGGACTGTCGATCTGTCCGACAAGCGATGCAACCCGCGATGAATCGCGGGCTCTTTTGCTCGTCAGCTCGCCGGCGACGACTTCGCCACTCTGCTCGTCGACACACAGATGGAGCTTGCGATAGTCCCTGCTCTTTTGTGCTCTGCGCAGCTGGCCGGCGTGGACAGCGAGACCGCTGCTGTCGAACAAGATGTGCAACGGCGTCTTCTGCTTGACTTGGTAGAAGGGGACCTTACCCAGCTTCGGCTTGCGCCTCGAGATCGTGGTGTGATCGGGCACATCATTGTCTAGCTTCATCAGAGCGAACAACGACCGCAGCAATCCCTCGCTCTGCCTAGATGACAGATGAAACACCATGCCCAGGGTGACAGCCGTCTCGATGGCGTGGTTCGAGTACTTGCGTTGACGGCCCGGTTTCCTCCTCCTTGGCCGGGGCGCGTCCCAGTTCACAAGCTTGCCGGCGGTGAGCGAGATCCAGACGGTCAGGCTCCCGCGGTTGCGTAGACCCGCCTCATATTCACGCCAATTCCTCACGCGATAGGCCTTCTTCACATACTTCCGCTGAGTGCGTTTGAAAATGCTCATGGGGAACCTCGTATCCGCGAGTACAGGACAATTGTGGACCGAGATCGAGAGTTGTGCACCAAGGCAACGGGACGCTGCAACAGTTTCCGGGAGGCGATTGGGTGCGAGCACGACTATCGATTCGTCATCGTGGACCGCGATGGGAAGTTCTCAGCAGACCTCCGCCGCTCCGTCCGGGGGATGGGTGTTCGGCCGTTGAGGACGCCGCGCAGAGCACCGCAGGCGAATGCCTATTGTGAGAGACTCATCGGCACCACACGCCGGGAGTGCTTGGATTTTCTGATACCGCTGTCGGAGGAACATCTCCGCCGACTCTTGACCGAATGGCGTGACTACTACAATCGGGCGAGACCGCATTCATCGCTCGGCCCAAGCCTTCCCACCCCCTGTGTCGAGCTTCCGATGAAACCGGACCAGCACCGACATCAATTACCCGCCCAGCGCGCCGTTGCCTCGAGGCCGGTCCTTGGTGGGTTCCATCACGATTACCGGTTGGCACGCGTCGTCTGACGGAGCTAGGTTCTCCCGGGGAACAACGCGTTCTTTCTGAAGCACGTTATTGCGTCGGTGGCCCGGGCAGCGACAGAGTGCAGAACCTCCACCGAGGCGAACACGAGTTCGCAGGGACCTCAACTCCCATGGCCGTCTGCCCGTCAATTCGCGATCTTCTTTTTTGCGGATCACAAGAGATGAGAGCGCGAACAAACGACGAAATCATGCCGGCATGGTGCCGACAGACCAGAGATTAATCAAGTTCGGTGCGCGCGGATGAATAAATAGAAGGCACAGCCGAGTTCTGGCACAGGACGGGGTCCTCAGGTTAGCGTTGCTGGTGCGTATGTTATTCCAGGCCCCGGCGTCTTTCAAACGGATATCATGGTGCCGGAAACGAACCCATGACGTCGAAGAACCCTCTCGTCGATCTCGGAGCCCGGCACGGGCGATCCGGGACGAAGTCCTGGCGCGGTGCTTCGATACCGGAAGCTATATCCTGGGTGAGGAGATCGAGCGGATCGAACGAAGCGGCGCGGGCCTTTGCGGCGTGAGGGCTGGCGTGGGTGCCTCGTCCGGGACCGACGCGCTTCTCATGAGTCTCATGGCTCTCGGCATCGGCCCAGGCGACGAAGTCGTCACCACCACCTATTCCTTCTTCGGAACCGCCGGCGTCATCGCTCGGCTCGGCGCAAAGCTCCAGATCTTGACGATGGGCCCACCCCGTACCACGGCGTCGTATCCGGCGATTGGAATGTAGAACGCGTCGGCGCGGTAGAAGACGGGCTCGGTCTCGCTGCCTTCCCGGTACGGATCGAAGCTTGCGAGGAGCCGTGCATTCGCGTCGAGCCAGCCGGACAACGCCGGGGAGATTTTCGAGAAGCTCGCGAGCTGCTCGTGCTCGTGGGTGACGAGGTAGTCGTCCGTGGCAGCGGGGGCGTTGCAGTCGATCTCGCGGACCACGAAAGCGGGGGGCTTTCTTCGATCCTCGTTGACGTGCGGAGCTCCGTATCCACGGCAAACGAGAATCTGGCTCTGGGGTGTGACGTTCGCCGCGATCCAGTCCGCGGCGAGAACACGCGTATCTTTTTTCGAAGCGATGCGATCGTAACGGACGGAGCTCACGAGCGTCGGAACCGCGAGCACGAGCGCGGCCGCGGCGAGGACGGCGGAGCGATAGCGGGACGAGGTCCCATGGACGAAATCGACGGCGAGCCCGGCGAGGACGACGAGCGCGGGAACGATCGGGACGATGTAGCGCGGAAAGGTGACGCGTACGCCGGAAACGAGAACGAAGTAGGGGACGACGAACGCGAGCATGACGACGTCGGCGGGACGTCGAAGCCACAGCGCGCGGGCGAGCCCGGCGAGCGACGCCAAGAACAGGGGCCAACCGAGTCCTGCCGGAAGCGTCGTCTTCAAGTGGTCCCAGAGCGCGAGCCCCGCGTGACGCTCGTAGAGAAGTGCGCTCAGTCCGCTCATGTTAGCGAGGAAGCCCTCGTGGCGGAGCAAGACGTAGGGTGACGTGACGGCGAAGGCGGAGGCGGAAACGAGCGCCGCGACGGCGAGGCGGGTGGCGACGTTCCGTTTGTCGAGCATCGACGCCCGATAGACGGAGTAGCTCGCGGACAACAAAGAAAGGACGACCAAGCCGGCGTTGTACTTCGTCGAGGCGGCGAGGCCGGCGAAAAGCCCGGCAAGGACGTAGTTGAAGGTCGTCGGTCGCGAGCTCGCATGGACGGCGAAGAGGAGCGAGACGGTGACGAAGAGTGTCATCACGACATCGACGGTGGCGAAGTGGGATTCGCGGACGTGCAGGTGGCACACCGCGAGAAGGAGAGCGGCGACGAGGCCCACGGCCCGGCTTCGAGAGACCGCCGTCCCGAGAAAGAAAACGACGAGCACGGTCAGGGTACCGGCGATGGCGCCAACCCACCTGCCGATGAGGTAGTGCAAGCCCGGGCGTGTGACGGCGATATCGTACAGGAAGTCGAAAGGCCGCGCGTAGTGTCCCCGTGATTTCTGCACACCGTAGTAGGCCCCGAGTGCCGCGGTATCCAGATAAAAGAGAAGACTCGGATAGAAAAAGCTTCCGGGGTGCCAGTCTCCGGTCGCAAGGATCGTCTGAGCGCGGCCGACGATGCGCTCTTCGTCTGGGCGGGAGAGTGGGTGCGGTAGGCCGTAGTCGAGCCCCCAGAGCCGAAGCGTCGCGGCGAGGAGCAAGACGATCGCAAGGCCGAACGAGACGCGCTTCACGGAAGTGACGCCGATGGTATAGATAACCCCGGCCGATGACAAGGTGAGGTAGGATGTCGTCATGAGCGTCGCGGCCGTCCTGCCGGCCCTCTCGTTGGAGGCGTGTCCCAGAATCGCGCCCGTGCCTCAATCCAAACTGACGACCGAGCGGCACGGTGGAGAGGATCAGCAAATGGTGGTCGTCTACCGTCAAGACAACGACGGCTGTGGAGACACCTGGTGCCAGGTCTGGGCTACGGACGGGAACTACTCGCTCGAAATTGTGGACGAGGCTCCGCCGACGAGCATGTCTTTCGACGACGTCCTACGACCGAGCGCGACGGTCGTCTTCGGGCGGGGCGAGGCGTCCATCGACGACGATGCGGAGCGCGTGCTCGATTCCATCGCCAACTGGCTCGAAGCCCATCCGGACGTTCCCGCCGAGATCCGAGGCCACCGTGGCCCGCTCGAAGTCCCGGCACCGCCAGGGGAGCGCGCCAAAGCCGTCCTCGACGGTCTCGCGGCGCGTGGCATTTCGGCCGAACGTTTCCAGGTTTCCGAAAGCGATCTTTCGGACGCGGGGTTCGAGGTCACGGTCGAAGCCGTCGCGTCTTGAGCTCACGCTCGAGCTCCTACGGTCGGTGGTCCGTGGTCTTGTTCGGGATCGCACTGGCCGTCGTGTCGCTCACGTTCACCGACTACGGTGTGACGTGGGATGAAGCGTCCCACGTGCGGTACGGGGACGGCGTCTACGAGTACTTCGCGTCCGGCTTTCGTGATCGGGAGGCGTTCCGCTACCTCGACCTCTACTACTACGGCGCGGCTTTCGATCTGCTGTGTGCGGTAGGGAAACGGCTCCTGCCCCTCGACGTCTACGACTCCCGCCATCTTCTCAACGCGCTCGTAGCTTTCGCCGGCGCGCTCGGTTGCTGGTTTCTCGCCCGTGAGATCGGCACGGCGCGCACGGCGTTTCTCGCCACGCTCCTGCTCTTGCTCACCCCACGTTTTTGGGGGCACGGTTTCAACAATCCCAAGGACATCCCTTTCGCCGCGGGGTACGTGTGGTCGATCTACTTTCTCGTGCGGGTGATGTCGACCGTTCCTCGCGTCCCCGTCCTGTGCCAAAACTCGGCCCTTTTGAAATAGGCCATAAATCAGCAGCTTAGTGTCTGTGTTTGCGCCGGGGCCAAGGGCCGTAGGCTTTACAATCGTCTGGCCCGAGGGTGTTATCTTCAGCTCCATGATGACGTACCACGTGCAATTCCTACTGCTCGTTCTAGCTGGCTGGGTCAACCGCCAGCAGCAGGATGTGATCGACTACCAGCAAGAGGAGAACCGTGTGCTCCGAGCCGGGCTTCGGGGCAAGCGTCTCAGTCTCTCGGACGACGACCGGCGCAGGCTCGCGGTCAAGGCCCAGGCTTTGGGCCGCGAGGCGTTGGCCCAGATTGCGTCCGTTGCCACACCCGCTACGCTTGTGCGCTGGTACCGCCACCTCATCGCAGCCAGGTACGATGGCAGCAAGAACCGGAGTCCAGGCCGACCTCCGACGGCGAAGGACATCCGTGAGCTCATTGTGCGCGTGGCGCAGGAGAACCCGACGTGGGGATATACGCGCCTGCGGGATGCACTCAAGAACCTCGGACATGAACTCGGACGCAATACTATCAAGAGGATCCTCGCCGAGCACGGTATCGCTCCTGCTCCGGAGCGGGGCAGGAGCATGTCGTGGAGCACCTTCATCAAGGCTCATTGGGGCGCTATCGCTGCGACAGACCTGTTCACCGTCGAGGTGGTGAACCCGTTCGGGCTCGTCCGCTACCATGTCCTGTTTGTCATCGATATCGCCACTCGCTGCGTGTGCATCGGTGGATAACGTCGGACCCCAACGGGGAGTGGATGAAGCAGGTGGCAAGAAACCTCACTGACCTGTGGGATGGTTTCCTCCTTGGCAAGCGATACCTCATCCACGACCGGGACCCGCTATTCACCGAGGCGGTACGTGGGCTGTTGAGAGATTCAGGCGTGAAGCCCCTTCGCCTTCCCGCTAATAGTCCGAATCTGAACGCATATGCGGAAAGATTCGTTCTCTCCATACGTCGAGAGTGTCTCGACCGCTTCGTACCTCTCAGTGAGCGATACCTGCGCACAGCGGTAACCGAATACGTAGTGCACTATCACACAGAACGGAACCACCAAGGTCTCGGCAACGAGCTCATCACACCTCTGCCGGCAAGCGCGAATGACGCTGGCCCCATCGTGTCGCGAGAGCGACTTGGGGGCATTCTCAACTACTACTGCCGTGCCGCGTAGATGGTCGCCGGCGACGGTAGCCACTCGGCGGGCTCGACCGGCGTAGCGTGGAAACCGCTTCAGGAACACGCTTCGATATTCGCTCTCGACTAGGTGGTCATCTGCATGGTGACGACCCGCCCGCCCAAGACGATTGTAAAGCCCACGGCCCTTGGCCCGGTCGCAAACACAGACACTAAGTTGCTGATTTATGGCCTATTTCAAAAAGGCCGAGTTTTGGCACAGGACGGGGTGGAAAACCCGCCGGGTTCGCCGCCAACGGGCGCGAGGCGATCAAGAAGTACGTAAAGCTGCGGCCTGATCTGGTGTTGATGGATATCACTATGCCGGAGATGGAAGGTATCGAGGCCGTGGAGGGCATCGTGGCCCAAGATCGAGCGGCCCGCATCATCATGGTGAGCTCCATGGGTGGAATCTCGGCAAACTCGAGGTAGAGGCCAAGGTGGTTTGGTCCAACAACCAGGTCACACCCCAAACAGAGAGTCGGCCCGCCGGGGTAGGCGTCGCCTTCGTGAATCTCGGCTCAGGGGAAAGAGAGAAGCTCCGACAATACATCGAGAGATTCTTCGAGCTCGCCGCGCAAATCGAACAGCAGGCCCGTTAAAGAAAACCGTCAGGCGCCCAGAGGTGGAGAAAAAAGCACCGGTCTCGACTCAGACGCCGAAAGGAGCATGGGGTTCTCCGTCCACAGGCTGCTCGGCTCCTCGAGATGCTGCGTCGCTTGGGACTCTCGCTGCCCGAAGGACGCGAATCGCGTCGTCGCCGGCGAGGCGGTTGTGATCTTCCGGGCTTCCCGAGGCGGCGGTACCACCGATCTAACGCTCAGGGTTCCGCCGGGCGGTAGCGATACGCAGGAATTCGAGGAACTGTCCATCACGATCACCTAGCTCGATCCGCAGACCGAATCGGCAAAACGCATCGACCCTGCAAGCTATGCCGCGAAGGTCATGGTAACGGTAGGAGGGTCTGGTTAGTCGGTTCGCTCAGCTCGCGAAATGCGCCCGCGGGTCCGCCGAGCCTAGATCGCGCAGCTCTTCGAGAAGTGCGCGTTCCTTTTCGGAAAGCTCCGTGGGTGTGACGACTTTCACTCTCGCAAACAGGTCGCCGTGACCCTTCTTCTTGAGCTGCGGCATGCCTTTTCCACGGAGCCGTAGCAGCCTTCCGCTTTGAGAGCCGGCGGGGATCTTGATGCGCGTCTTGCCGGAAAAAGTGGGGACCTCTACTTCGGCGCCGAGCGCCGCTTCGCTCACCGTTACCGGGACGTCGACGCAGAGATCGTCGCCTTGACGACGATAGAGCGAATGAGGATGAAGCTTGACTTCGAGGTAAAGATCTCCCGCAGGAGCTCCGCCGACCCCGGGCTCACCCTTGCCGGCCACACGTACTCGAGAGCCGTCCTTCACTCCCGGCGGGACTTTGACCTCGATCTGCTGCTGGGGCGAACCCGGATGCCCCTGTAGAGCGAGTCGCCTTTGGCTTCCACGAAACGCATCTTCTAGGCTAATCTCCAGAGGCGCGAAAGCGTCACGGCCTTTGGACGCGGGCGGATCGAAACCGAATCCGCCTCCCCGGGGTCCCCGGCGCGCGCCCCTCCGTCCCCGGCGTCGCCCCGATTCGGGTCCGGCCCCTCCAAAGACTGAATCGGCATCGAAGTCACCGCCGAAGAAAATCTTGAAAAAGTCAGAGAAAGCTCCAGACCCTTCCGCACTGGGCTGACCCTCGAACTCGACGTGGAATCCTTCGAATCCCGGTGGAAAGCCACCTCCACCACCTTGCTGCGCGACCCGCTCGTACTGCTGCCAATTGGCGCCGAGTTGATCGTATTTCTGTCGTTTGTCGGAGTCCGAAAGGACTGCGTGGGCCTCGTTGATCTCCTTGAAGCGGACTTCGGCCCCGCGATCACCGGGGTTCACATCGGGATGGTGTTTACGTGCCAGGCGTCGATACGCCTGCTTGATTTCCTTTTCACTCGCACCCTTCGAGACGCCGAGCGTCTGGTAGTAATTCTTGTAATCCACAGCCGATCACTGCAAGGGGATGTGGCGCGAAGGATCGGTACCGCCGGGAAGCGGGGCTGGCGGTAGCAGGCCGGGAGCCAAGGCGGGGAATACGATCTTTAATACCTCGTCCAGGTTCGAGACCAGATGGATGGTGAGCTCCTCGCGAATCCCTTTGCTAAGATCTTCTAGCACTGCTTTTTCGTTCAGCTTGGGAATGATGACCGTCTTGATCCCGTAGCGATGTGCGGCTAGGAGTTTTTCCTTGAGCCCGCCTACTGGGAGGACGTGTCCGGTCAGCGTGATTTCCCCGCTCATGGCGACGTCATGGCGCGTCGGTGTTCCGGTCAGTACCGATACCAAGGCGGTCACCATGGTCACACCTGCCGAAGGGCCATCTTTCGGAATCGAGCCTTCCGGGACGTGAAGGTGGAGGTCGAGCCGGCGGTAGAAATCAGCGTCTAGTCCTAACTCCTGACCATGAGCCCTGACCCAGGTGAGGGCCGCGCGCGCCGACTCTTTCATGACGTCGCCCAGCTGGCCGGTCAGCTGAAGATTCTTGGCGCCTTTTACCTTGGAGGCTTCGACGAAGAGAATGTCTCCGCCTGCCGGAGTCCACGCCATTCCGATTGCAACTCCCGGCACCTTGACTCGCTCGGAAATCTCGCGAGATAGAAACGTCGGTGCACCCAGGAATTCCTGAAGGGATTCCGGGGTGACGGTCACCGGTTCGGTAGCGCCCTCCGCCCATTTCCTGGTCGCTTTGCGGCAAATCGAGGCAATGGCCCGCTCCACGTTTCGGAGACCGGCTTCCTTCGTGTAGTGGCGGATGATTTCCGCCAAAGCCTCACGAGTGAATCGGGGGGCCACGTCCGGTTTAAGCCCATGATTTTCGAGCTGGCGTGGAATGAGGTGCCTTTCCGCGATCTCGATCTTCTCTTCTTCGGTGTAACCGGCCAGATGGATGACTTCCAGGCGGTCCTTGAGGGCCGGCGGAACGGGATCCATGATGTTGGCGGTCGCGATGAAGAGCACCTCCGACAGATCGAACGGCAGGTCGAGATAGTGATCCCGGAACGAGTTGTTCTGCTCGGGATCGAGCACCTCGAGCAAGGCGGAGCTCGGATCGCCCCGGAAATCCATTCCTAGCTTGTCGATCTCGTCCAAGATGAACACCGGATTTTTGGACTCGGCGCGGTAGAGGCTCTGAATGATCTGCCCCGGCAGTGCTCCGATGTAGGTTCTCCGGTGACCCCGGATCTCCGCCTCGTCGCGAATCCCGCCCAGGCTAATGCGAGCGAACTTCCTACCCAGGGCTTTGGCGATCGACTTGCCGAGGCTTGTCTTGCCGACGCCCGGAGGTCCCATGAAGCACAGGATGGGGCCTTTGATATCCGGCTTCATCTTTCGAACCGCGAGGAACTCCAAGATCCGATCCTTAACCTTCTCCAGGTCGTAATGGTCCGCCTCTAGGATCTCTTTGGCCTTGGGAATATCGTAGACGTCCTCGGTGCGAGTGGACCAGGGTACGCGGACGATCCAGTCGAGATAGGTGCGTCCGACCGTGTACTCGGCAGAGGCTGGCGGAATTTTGGCGAGGCGGTTGACTTCACGCAGGGCCTCTTTCTTCGCTTCTTCCGGCATGCCGGCGTCTTCTATCTTCTGGCGGAGCTCCTCGACTTCTTTTGTGTTTTCGTCGGTCTCGCCCAGCTCCTTCTGAATGGCCTTGAGCTGCTCGCGCAAGTAATACTCGCGCTGGGTCTTTCCCACCTCGTCCTTGACCTGGGATTCGATCTTGTTCCCCAGCTCGAGGACTTCCTGCTCCCGCAACAGGGCCTGGTGCACTAGGGTCAACCGTTGCCTGACCTCCAAGGTCTCGAGCACGGTTTGGCGGGCCGGCGTCTCTAGGCTGGGAAGGTTCTGCGCTATGAAGTCTGCCAGGCGGCTACCACCTTGGGTAGCGGAGCTCAGCGAGGAGACCTCGTCGGAGAGATTGGGTGAAAGCTCGACGACTTTGGAGAAGACCGACTGCAGGTTACGGGTCAGAGCATCGATCTCTAGCTCTTCTTCGGGGGAGATGACATCCGAGAGGACTTCGATGTCGGCGCGAATGTAGGGGGCAGTCTGGACTACCCGAAGAACCCGGAATCGGAACAAGCCCTGAACAACCAACCGAACCGACCGATCGGGCATTCGAACCGATTTGTGAATCTTGACCCCGGTGCCCACTTCGTAGAGATCGGAGCCGGTCGGCGTCTCGATGGTGGCATCACGCTGGGTTACAACACCGATGAACTCGGCGGTGTCCGAGTTCTCTTCGAGCAATCGAACCGTGCTCTCTCGACCCACGGCAAGGGGAAGGATGGAGTGTGGAAAAATGGATGTGTCTCGCAATGGGAGGATAGGAATCGCCCCTTGGATTCCCTCTGGAGTCGGCTGCTTCTGCTCTTTGGTTGTCATTTATTCTCCTCGGTCATCAAGCAGGCCTTGCCTCGAAAGTAGGGCATCCCACGTTTCAGTGCCCGCCTGGACGCCGGTTATTACCTGTCGATGCTTACTAACTATACAAATTTAGTGTGAAATTGTCAAGGATGGATCTATCGCAACGCTAACACGCTGTATTTTAGGTGTTTATATATTGCTATTGAGTATGTGGCGCTTAGATTTTGAGTCGTTTGGTTTCTGACGCTAAACGGGGGTTGTTGCCACGACCATACTTGGGCAAGGCGTCGGTCAGGAATCGAAATCGACGACCGGGGGTTGGTCCGCTCCTGGAGTCGCCTGGAAATAGGCCTTCTCATCGAATCCCAACCAACCGGCGATCATGACGGTGGGGAAGCGTCGCCGAGCCGTATCGAAGGCTTGCGCGGACTCATTGAAGCGTTTGCGCTCGACGGCGATTCGGTTCTCCGTACCGGCCAACTCGTCCTGGAGCTGGACGAAGTTCTGATTGGCCTTGATATCGGGGTAACGCTCGACGACCACCATCAGGCGTCCCAGGGCGCTTCCTAGTCCGCTCTGGGCTTGCTCGAATCGAGCCAGCGCTTGGGGATCGCTCAACTCTCCCGGCGTCAGCTGGACGGACGTGGCTTTGGCTCGGGCCTCGATGACGGCGGTGAGGGTTTCTCGTTCGAAATCTGCTGCGCCCTGGACGGTGTTGACCAAGTTGGGAATCAAGTCGGCTCGCCGCTGATACACGTTCTCGACCTGGGACCAGGAGGCACTGACCTGCTCGTCGAGGCCAACCAGCCGATTGTAAGACCCGAGGCCCCACAGAACTGCGACCGCCGCGACCAGCAATGCCACCAACACAAGAACGCCACACCCTGCAGCAAAGACTTTCTTCATTGGCTTCTAGCTCCGGCGCCCTGCCTCGATGTAGCCGAGGCAACGCCACTGTTTGGGCGCCCACACGCGGCGCCTCCTCAAGGATACCCCGCTGGCTCGGTGCCAGATATATACGCTTCCAAGATCACATCCTTACCCGAACTGTGGCTCGGATAACCGGTATGCCGATCCACCGGAACAAAGACGATGTTCGAGGGAACAGAGAAGTCCTCAACCGGTGAATCCGCTCTCACTTCACCCATGAAGCTGATCCAGGCGGGAAGCGCGGTCCGTGCTCCAACTTCTTTCTCTCCCAAAGAGCGTTTCTCGTCGAAACCGACCCAAACGCCTGCCGCTAAGCCGGGGTCGAATCCGATGAACCACGCGTCCGTATAGTCGTTGGTGGTTCCGGTCTTACCCCCCATCGGCCGTCCCAGTTGAGCCGCCCGCGCTCCGGTGCCTCGTTGCACGACGCCCTGCAACAGGCTAGTCACGATGTACGCGGTGTCGGCACGGATGGCGCTGGCCGCCTTGGGGTGGGCCTCCTCGAGGAGGTTGCCGTCCCTATCCGTCACCTTGGTAACGAAGTAGGGCCGCATTCTGATCCCTTGATTGGGAAATGCGGAGTAGGCCGATACCATCTCGATGAGGCTCGCTTCCGCTGAGCCCAGCGGTAAACTCATGTAAGGTGGAAGGGGTCCGGCCAGTCCCAATCGGCGGGCCATCTCCGCTGCTTTTTCGGGTCCGATCTGTTCGGTCAAACGGACCGCCGGCACGTTGCGAGAGGCCTCGAGGGCTCGGCGAAGAGTGACCCATCCTTCGTACTTGCCATTGTAGTTCGATGGCTCGTAGATCTCCTCCGTTATCGGATCTTGATATTGGACCGGGGCATCGAGGATGAGGGAGGTGGCGGTGAATCCGGCGTCGATAGCTGCGGCGTAAGCAAAGGGTTTGAACGCCGATCCGGGCTGTCGGCGCGCCTGCACAGCACGATTGAACTTGCTGCGCGCGAAGTCGAAGCCGCCAAACATCGCTTTGATTTGGCCGGTTCTGGTCTCGAGGGCCAGGAAGGCCCCTTCGGCCACCGGTTCTTGCTCAAGAGTGACGGTCACCGTTTCGGTTGGAGGGTCGATGGATTGGATCTTGAAATCGGTGACATCGCCCAACTTGAGGATGGCGGCGGGCCGTTTTTCTTTCGTCCACTCGATGGCTTTGGCATCCACCGTTGCGGTGTAGCGATCGATGCACACCGTCGCCTTTCGGTCGTCGACGGCTGTAACCACCCCGGTCACGACTTCTCCGACCGAAAGCGGCTCTCCCCAATCGTCGGCCACGAAATCGTCGATGGCGCCTTCCGTATCTCTGTGTACGTTGAACTCAACCGGGCGGAACCCCTGCCGTTTATCGAGATCTCGGAGAGCTTGGTCCATAGCCTTTTCGGCCGACCGTTGCATGCTTTCGCTCAACGTCGTGTAGACGCGAAGTCCTCCGCGGTAGATCCGCTGGCTTCCGTACTTGTGCTCCAAGTACTGCCGGACTTCCTCCACGAAGTAGGCGGCCATTTCGTCGCTGCGCTCCCGTCGACGTATCTGGATGGGCCGCTGCTGGAGGGCGTTCTTAACATCCTTGAGGATGAACCGCTCCTCGTACATGCGGTTGAGCACGTGGTTCCTGCGCACGAATGCGCGCTCCGGGTTGTCAAACGGGTTGAATGTCGCCGGGCGGCCGGGTAAGCCAGCGATCAGAGCGGCCTCCTCGAGCGACAAATCTCGCGTCGGCTTGCCGAAATAGAACTGTGCGGCTGCCTCAACGCCGTAGACGCCCTTTCCGAGGGGCACCTGGTTGCAATAAAGCGTGAGGATTTCGTCTTTGGTGTAGTTTTTCTCGATCTGAAAAGCGAGGATCGCCTCCTTGATTTTTCTCTCGTACGTAAGCGCCTTGGTGAGGAACAACAGGCGTGAGAGTTGCTGCGTGATCGTGCTCCCACCCTGGCCGCGGCGCCCTTGCACCATGTTCACGTATGCCGCCCGCGCGATGCCGGTGGGGTCGATCCCAGGGTGTCGGTAGAAATGTTTGTCCTCGGTCGCCACCAGGGCGTCCTTGAGGTATGGCGGGATTTCTTCGAAGGGGATCACCACCCGCCGTTCCACCGCGAATTCCGCGATGACGTTACCCTCGTCGGAGTAGAGTTCGGAGATGATGCTCGGCTTGTAGTCCTCCAGGGTCTCGATTTGGGGCAGGTCGGTTTGATAGGCAATCAGTAATCCGGTGAGGGAGCCACCCGCGACGGACAACACAAACAAAAAGAGCAGGACCAACCAATGCACCAAGCGCGCGCCGCGATGCGAGGGTTCGGAGGGTTGTTGAGGAGCTTTCGGGAAATCCCCCGGAGGAGCGTCAAATTCCATATGGCGCCATTATATCAGGCTCCTTGCGGGCGTCCCTGGGGGCCGGCGAGGCTATTTGCGTGCCGAGATGATGTCCCGCAGCGCCTCGTCCAGACCGGGGTATTGGAACTTGAAACCCGCTTGCTCCAAGTGGCGAGGCAAGACCCTTTGGCCGTCGAGTAGCAGATCCTGGGCCATTTCGCCGAAAACCAGCTTCAGCGCAAACCCGGGTGCCGGGAGCAAGGCCGGGCGCGATACGGCTCGTCCCAGAGCCTTGGTGAACTCGCGGTTTCGGGCCGGTCTAGGCGCGTTCAAGTTGGCGACACCATGAAACTCCGGCTGGTGGAGGGCGAAATGGTATCCACCCACGACGTCATCAATGTGAATCCAAGACATCCACTGCCGCCCACTTCCGACGGGTCCGCCGAGACCAAGCTTGAACGGCAACAGCATTTTCGCCAATGCCCCCCCTTTAGTGGACAAGACGATGCCTCCTCGCATGCGCACGACTCTCATTCCGAGCTTGTCCGCACGGGCCGCCTCTGCTTCCCAGTCCTGGCAGACTTCCGGCAAGTATCCCGTGCCCGGGGCGGCACTCTCGTCTAGCTCTTCGTCACCCCGGTTTCCATAGAAACCGATAGCGGATGAGCTGACAAGCACCGAGGGTTTCTTGGAGAGACTCTTCAAGCCTTCGACCAGAAGCTTGGTCCCCTCGACGCGGCTGCTACGGATAAGTGCCTTCTTTCTTGCGCTCCATCGTTCCGCGATCGTCTCTCCGGCCAGGTGCACGACCGCATCGATGCCCTCGAGGGCTGACGTATCGAGCTCCCCGCGCTCCACATTCCAATGGACGACGCTATAAGGTGACGAGAGATTCTTTCGTCGCGAGATCGCGATAATTTCGTTTCCTTGCTTGTGAAGCCTCTCGCTGAGGGCGGTGCCGATGAGACCGGTGGCCCCGGTAACGGCGATCTTCATTGCGGTCCTCCTAGGCAGGCACGGCGAGTATACCGCGGTTTGAAACGGCGAAAGGGGACCTTTATAATCACGCGTTTTTCGGATTCGTCTTATCGAAATGCCGTTCGGCAGGAGGCCTTTATGAAGCGTTGCAGATCGCTTCTCCGATGCTCGACCTGGGTCGCAGCGCTCGGATTGTCGTCAGTTTCATTCCTTTTCGCGCAGGAAGAGCCAGTCGAGACGGAAGCCGCGGCGCCCCGCAACGCGAACTACCGGATCGAAGTCACTTTGGATCCCGAGAGCAAGACGTTAGCGGGGCGAGAGACGATTACCTGGACCAACGTCCAAGAGCAGCCCACTGACGAGCTCCGGTTCCATCTCTATTGGAACGCCTGGCGAAACAATCGGAGCACGTGGATTCTAGAAGGCCGATTGCGCCGGCCTCTATCCGAACCTCGGATCGAGGAAGGCGACTGGGGCTACGTCGAAGTCAATTCCATCAAACTGTTGCCCGGGATGGGCTACTCGGGAAACGACCTCACCGGCCGTATGCGCTACGCCTCGCCGGACGATGGAAACCCTAACGACCGAACGGTCCTGGTAGTGCCGCTCCCCACGCCGGTGGGGCCGAGCGAGACCATTCAGATCGAGGTGGCCTGGCGATCGAAGATTCCCCGCACGTTCCGCCGCACCGGTTTCCGGGGAGACTTCTTCTTTCTCGCGCACTGGTTTCCGAAGCTCGGTGTGTTCGAGGAAGAAGGTTGGAACAATCATCAATTCCACGTTGCCACCGAGTTCTACTCCGATTACGGAGTCTACGATGTCAGCATGACGGTGCCGAAGGAGTATGTCCTTGGAGCGACGGGGAAGGAAGTCGATCTGGAGGTCAATCCCGACGAGACGGTAACCCATCGATACCGGCAGGAGGATGTCCACGATTTCACATGGACGACCAGCCCTGACTACTTGGTGCGGGAATCACGCTTCGAGGAGCCGGGGCTGCCCTCGGTGGACATGCGATTGCTCCTCCAGCCCGAGCACCTCGAGCAAGCGGCGCGGCATTTCGACGCGACTGCCGCGGCGCTTCTCAATTACGGCAAGTGGTACGGTCCTTATCCTTATGATCACATCACCGTGGTCGATCCCGCCTTCGGCTCCGGGGCGGGGGGGATGGAGTATCCCACCATCTTCACCTGCGGCACGCGCCTCTTCAATCCCTTCGCGGCCGGCTCGCCGGAGGGAGTCACCGTTCATGAGGCCGGTCACCAGTTCTGGTACGGGTTGGTAGGAAACAACGAGTTCGAGTTTGCCTGGTTGGACGAAGGGCTCAATACGTTCTCCACCGCGCGCACGATGGAAGTTACTTACGGCGGCAACGTGTTGGTGCGGCGTTACCTGAGGCCTCCCGGGATGCGCATCCGCGGTGGATTCCTCCCGGTCCTCTTTAAGGACATCAAACGCTCACGCGTCGGGGGGAGTCGGCTGGACGGATACCGCTCGGTAGCGACCGCGGACCTTCAATCTACCCCGACGTACAAATACTTTCCCGGATCGTCCAGCGCGATTAGTTACAACAAGACGGCGCTTTGGCTTCTCACGCTCGAGCGGTATCTCGGTTGGGACACCCTGCAAGAGGTCATGTCGACCTTCTTCGAACGTTTCCGCTTGCGCCATCCCCGCCCGCAAGATTTCTTCGACGTGGCCAACGAGGTTGCGGAGACCGACCTCACTTGGTTCTTCGACCAGGTGCACGGGGGCTCGGAGACGTTCGACTACGCCGTTCAATCGGTGGCGAGCGAGCCGATAAAAGTCGAAGGATTCGTCGAGCGGGACGGAAAGCTCATCTACTCCGAACCCGATGACGACGGTGAGCTCTATCGCACCGAAGTTGTGGTTCGCCGCTATGGTAGTGCCATCTTTCCGGTCGATGTCCTGATGGTCTTCGACGATGGTACGGAAGTTCGCAAGGAGTGGGACGGCACCTCGCGTTGGGAGCTTTACGTCGAAGAACGGCCGGCGAAGCTCAAGTACGCGATCGTCGATCCGGATCGGAAACTCGTGCTCGACCTTTATTACACCAACAACTCCAGGCTCCTTACGCCCGCGTCCAAGTTCCCGGCGCGCAAGTGGGGCTCGAAGTGGATGATTTGGCTTCAGGACGCCTTGGCCACGTTCGCGTTCTTCGTATAGCCGAAGGGAGAGAACATGTCTGCAATAAGAGCCATCTTCGTTGGGTTGTGGCGTGCTATCGAATCTCCCGGTCTGGTCATCTGGCTGTGGCTCGTGAACTTCGCGATCGCGCTTCCCGCCGGAATTGTTATGTCGGAGTCCATCCGCTCGTCGATCGGTTTCAGCCAGGTGCACGAGGAGTTGGCAACCGGTTTCGATTTGGGTTGGTATGGAGAGTTTCGGGAAGGCGCGGTGGGGCTAGAGCGCACCTTCACCCCAACCATCGTCGGCCCCGGCGCCATCTACAATAACGTCGAAGGCTGGTTGTTCGGTGGCCTCTTCCAACAGTTCCCAGGAGTCGTCGGGCTGGGGGTTCTCTACGCGCTCGTTTGGGCGCTCTTCGTAGGTGGGATCCTGGATCGCTTCTCCAAATCGGAGGGCTTCTTCAGTCTTAGTCGTCTTTTCTCTAACGGCGGGCGGTTCTTCTTCCGTTTTGTTCGTTTGATCGTTCTGGCCGGCGTTCTCTACTACCTTATTTACCGGTTCGCGGAGTGGCTCTTCGGACGAATCGACTACTGGACACGGGATGTCACCGTGGAAGGAACTGTCCTGATTTACGTGCTCTTGGGAACTGCCGTCGTGGTGTTTCTGCTCACTCTGGTCAACATGGCGTTCGACTACGCGAAGATCGCCACGTTCGTCGAGGACCGTAGCAGTATGGTGCTGGCGGCGCTGCGCGGCCTTCTGTTCGTTCTTTCTCACCCGGCGAAGGCATTCGGACTTTACTATGGGCTCGGCATCTTGGCGATCGTGCTGCTCGGCCTGTACGCGTTCGTGGCTCCCGGAGCAGGGCAGTCCACGATGACCGGTGTCGTGCTTGCCTTCGCGATCGGTCAGGCCTACTTGGTTGCCAAATTAGTCGTTCGACTGGCGTTCTACGGAGGTCAGTTGTCTTTGTACGAAGGGGTGACCAGAATCGAAGCGTCCGCACCTGACGTGCCTAACGTGTCACCGGGCGAGTCGAGGAACGAGGAATCCTCAGAATCTCGAGAGTGAATCTCTGCTCGGGGCGCGATCTTCGTGCTATCGTGGCCGCACGCTAGGGTTCTAGTCATGGGCGTCAACATCACCGAAACTCGCGTCCGTAGCATCCTCACTCGCACTTCGGGCTACCTCAAGACGGTCACGTCTCATTCGATGCAGCCCTATCGAGGATGTACGTACGGAAAGTCGCTGTGCGGTGTCGGCTGCTATGTACAGCACAACCGCTGGTTGACGCGCGGCGAGGATTGGGGGAGCTTCCTCGAGGTCCGCACGAATGCTGCGGCAGCATACCGGAGCCAGCATCAAAGGGAGCGCCGATGGGCAGGGCGCGCCCGCGGCGGGTTCAGTATTTTTCTCTCGAGCTCCACCGACCCTTTCGTGCCTCAGGAGTCGACCTTCCGGGTAACGGAGAGTCTGCTGAAGGCGATGAATGAATCGGCTCCCGACGTTCTCATCGTGCAGACCCACACCCATTTGGTCACCCAGTACACCGACCTCTATCACGAGTTGGCGAAGCAGTGCGATCTGCGTTTGCACATTTCGATCGAGACCGATCGCGAAACGATCCCTGGCTTACCACCGCCCGCGAGCTCGTTAGAGAAGAGGTTCGAGGCAGCCGCCATGCTGAAGGCAGACGGCCTCCGCGTCGTCATCACGGTCTCTCCGCTCCTCCCGATTGCCGAGCCCCACCGATTCTTCGAGCGTATCGAGCGTGTTGCGGACGGGGTCATCGTCGATCATTTCATTGGAGGGGATGGAAGCCCGGATGGAGCCCGTACCCGCGTCACCCGTCTACCTGGTGCGATGGAGGGATTAGACTCCGACTCGACCGGCATTGGTTATCGGCAGCGGATGGTAGCTGTCGCTCAAGCGGTCATGCCGGGGCGGGTCGGCGTGAGCATCGATGGGTTCGCCGGCCGGTTTCTCGCCATACGCAGCTCAGCCACCGAGTAGATTGTCAATTTGTTGCGGTGCGATGTAATATCCGGCCCGTTCGGGTCAGCCCCGTCACATCATGAAAAGACTTTTCGCTGCGGAAAACATCCTCCTCCTACTGCTCGTCTTCGTTCCCATTTCCTTTCTGCTCGAGCATGTACTTCATCGGGGCGGGCTGCCAGTATTCATCACCTCCGGCTTGGCCATCATTCCTCTAGCCGGTCTCATGGGAAAAGCAACCGAGCACCTGGCGGAACGGGTCGGGGAGGGTTTGGGGGCGTTTCTGAACGCGACGTTTGGAAACGCGGCAGAATTGATCATCGCGATCATGGCTTTGCGGGCCGGCCTACACGATCTAGTCAAGGCGTCGATCACCGGTTCCATCATCGGCAACGTCCTGTTAGTCTTCGGGCTCTCTGCATTTCTGGGTGGTCTCCGATACCAGAGACAGACCTTCAATCCGATCGCAGCAGGGCACGGCTCCACCATGCTGCTCCTCAGCGCTATCGGCCTCACCATCCCCGCGATCTTTCACATGATCGCGGGCGACAGTGCCCAGCGGAGCGAGCAGGAGACGAGTCTGATGATCGCGGTGGTGCTCATGGCTACCTACCTCGTTTCGCTCGTCTTCACATTCAAAACCCACTCTCACCTCTATGTCGGAGGATCGCATTCGGGGGACAAAGCACACGAGGGGGAGACTTGGTCGAAGCGCACTTCGTTTCTCGTCCTGTTGGGGGCGGCGGCATCGGTGGCCCTCATGAGCGAGCTTCTCATCGAATCGGTGGAAGCGGCTGCCCATGCATTGAGCATGACGGAAGTCTTCATCGGCGTCGTCCTGGTTGCGGTGGTCGGGAACGCCGCCGAGCATTCCACCGCGGTGCTCATGGCCCTCAAGAACAAGATGAATCTATCCATCAACATCGCGGTGGGCTCCTCGATTCAAATCGCTTTGTTCGCGGCACCGCTGCTGGTTTTCATCAGCTACGCGGTGGGTCCGAGCCCCATCGATTTGAGGTTTACAACGATGGAGGTGGTGGCAATCGCTATGGCAGTAGCGGTCATCGTCGTCGTGAGCCAGGACGGCCTGACCCATTGGATGGAAGGCGTGCAAATGTTCGCCGTGTACGTGATGCTCGCCATCGCCTTCTACTTCCTACCTGCATAAACCCGTGAGGCTTTTATGAATAACAAGCAAGCACCTCCGTCACCGGAGCTCATCTTCAACACTATCAACGCATACCAACGTACAGAAGCCTTGAGAGGTACGATCGATCTGGGTCTATTCACCGAGATCGCCCAGGGGGCGACCTCCGCTGACGCACTGGCCAAGCGGCTCGACGTTTCCGAGCGGGGGGTGCGCATTCTCTGCGACTATCTCGTGGTTGCCGGGTTCTTGACGAAGGACGATCCTAGCTATGGCCTCACTCCCGACACCGCACTCTTCCTCGATAAGAACTCGCCCGCCTATGTCGGGGTGGCAACGCGTTTTCTCTTGGCACCGGAGCTCGCGGGTGCGTTTCGGGACGTGGCTGGCGCCGTCCGAAAGGGCGGTACGCTCATGGAGGAAGACGGATCGGTGACTGCGGAGAACCCGCTATGGATCGAGTTTGCGCGGAGTATGGCCCCGCTCATCGCTCCGTCCGCGCAGTTCATCGCCGAGCTCGTCGGGCCGCCTCAAGGACCGATCAAAGTGCTGGACATCGCGGCCGGGCATGGCCTCTTCGGAATCAAGGTGGCGCAAAAAAACGCTGAGGCGGAAGCCTATGCCGTCGATTGGGCTGCCGTCCTAGAGGTCGCAACCGAGAACGCTCAGGCGGCCGGCGTGGGTGACCGACATCATCTCAAGCCAGGGAGCGCGTTCGAGGTGGACTACGGCACCGATTACGACCTCGTCCTGCTGACGAATTTCTTTCATCATTTCGACATCCCTACCTGCACCGAGTTGGCGAAGAAAGTGCACCGGGCCCTCAAACCGGGTGGGCGGGCGATGACTCTGGAGTTCGTGCCCAATGACGACCGCGTGTCGCCTCCGGACGCGGCTATGTTCTCGCTCACGATGTTGTGTTCCACACCGAGAGGGGATGCTTACACCTTCGCGCAGTACAAACAGATTCTTGGGGAAGCCGGCTTTTCGAATCACGAAATCCATGCCGCTCCCGGAATGTCCGAGTCGGTCATTGTTTCGTACAAATAGAGACGAGTGGGGAATGGCAAAGCAGATAGTAGTTTACGAAAAACCGACGTGAGGCACGTGCCGCAGTGTGGCGAAGCTGCTCCGGGAGAGCGGCGTAGACTTCAAGAGGGTCGACTACAGGGTCGACCCGATTCCGAAGACGAAGCTCAAGGACCTCATCCGCAAGATGCGGATTTCACCCAGAGAGCTTCTGCGAAAGAAAGAAGCGGCCTACAAGAAGCTCAAGCTCGACGGCCCGAAGGTGATCGACAAGCAGATCTTGGATGCGATGGCTGCGCACCCAGAGCTCATACAGCGGCCGATCGTGGAGAAGGGCGCAGGGGCCGTGCTGGCACGAGCCCGTAGAGAAGGTCAAGGAAGTCTTGTAGGAACCGCTAATTCATGAGTCGGATGTCGCCGTCGCTACTGAGGGTGCGCAGACGACGGACGTGGTCATGGAGCAGTTCCCGAAGAGACTTCGCGAGGATCCGTTCTGCTTTTTCCGACGTCAGTACCCCGCCGTCGACGAGTCGGGCTGCCGCCTGCTTGGTGTAGTGGGGTAGTTCCTGAAACAAGGACCGAACGATTTCCTCTATGGGCCGAGAAGCAAGCCAGCGTCCCCACTCCTCGACCGCGTCTTGAATGATTCGCTCCACCGATGGCACCGAAGCCCGACGCCTTGCCAAAACCTGTTCCTGCAGCTCACGGACTTCATCGATACCAATCACGTCCAAAGGAGAGCCCGGCTCCACGTTTCTGGGGAGGCCGGCGTCGACGATCAGAATGGGCTCGCCACGACGCCGCTGGGCCAATTCCTCAAGGTCGTTTTTCTGAAGAACGGGCTCGGCGGCCGATGTGGCCGCAATGACAAGGTCGCTTTCGAGCAACGCGGCTTCGAGCTCGTCCCAGGGCCGGGACTCTCCTCCCAACCGACGCGCAAGCTCGTTCGCTTTGTGGCGGGTGCGGTTGATACACACGATGGAGCCTAGCTCGGATTTGGCGAGGTGCAGACCAATGTTGCGGGCGGCGTTACCGGCTCCGATAAGGAGGATTCGAAATGAACCTGATTTCGATCGTCGGCGGAGCATGCTGGCAAGGGCGGAGCCCACGCTGGCCGCACCATACCCGATCTCGCTTTCGTGTCTTGCCCGCTTTCCTGCTTGGATGGCCACCTGAAAGAGCCGTTCCAGGAAGACTCCAAGCCTTCCCGCCTCCTTCGCGGCCGTCCGGGCCTGTTTAATCTGCGACAGTATCTGCACATCACCCAGGACCGCCGAGTCCAGTCCGCAAGCGACTCGGAATAGATGCCGCGCCGCAGACTCACCTCGAAGGTGATAAAGGGTTTCGTTTGAGGAGGCACTGCCGGGCCGAACGCTATCGGCAATGTGCCGAAACCATCGATCCAGGTAGTCAGCCTGTATCGGCCCCGAAGCGTAAATCTCGGTGCGATTGCAGGTAGAAAGGACGATGAGCTCCAACTCTCCTGGTTCGTTCGGCAGCAAGCGCGCCTGGGTCTCGGCAACGAACTGCTCGAGAGACCCCCTAACCTCGACCGGCGCCGTACGGTAGCTTGCGCCAAGCAGTCGAAGCTCTTTCTCTTCCATTTCCGACATGGCATAGAAATAGTCCTCCCGGAAGTTGAAACGTTACATCCCAGGTTTCAGCTTGTAACGAAACGCTTCGTAAATGGACTAGGCCTATGAACGTAGGTTGTCCCGGGTGAACAATCGCCCAAGGGCACGAATCGAAACGGGAGGATTGCGATGTTTTCAATCGGAGATTGTGGAAGAACGAGGAGTTCGCTCCTGGGTAAGGGGCTCTTGTTAGCAACCGCACTGCTTGTGACTCCGGCGTTGCAAGCTGTCGAACGCGGGCTACCGTCCGCCGTCGAGAGCTCGTCGGCACCAGAGGAATCAGGCGAGGAGAAATCATTATACGAACGCCTCGGCGGGTACGATGCGATTTCTGCCGTGGTCGATGACTTCGCGGCAAAGTTGTTTGAAGACCCTCGCATTGCCCAGTTTTTCAGGGGCATGGGCGATGATACAAGGCAACAGTTCAGGCAGAAAAACAAGAACCTAGTCTGCAACGTCACCGGAGGCCCCTGTAAGATCATCAGCCGGCCAGCCAAGGTCATCCATGGTGGGCTCGGGATCACTGAAAAGGAATTTAATATCGTGGTCCAACATCTCGTTGATACATTGGACAAATTCAAAGTTCCGGCGGCCGAGAAATCTGAGCTTCTCGAGATCATTGGCTCCCTGAAGCCGGATATCGTAGAAGAGAGCTAGTTTGCTTGCCGGGGTCTGGGGAGCTCTGCCCTTGGCAGCTCCCCAGGCCAGCTTGTTGGGGCGAGCCGAATGGGCGCCCGCGAAACCGAAGCACGCTCCCTAACCCAGGTGGGACACCGCCGTACGGTGAAAAAAGTGTGTCGCCTACATTGGAAGGCCCATGCGGGTTACCAAATCTTGGTATCGTGAGTCGGAGCGTAACGGCTCATATTCAGGCGCGACTTTCAGCCAAACAAGATAGCGAGAGCGCTGCTCGTAAGCTCGGTCCAGCAACCGAAACGCGGTATCGGTATCGCCGAGCGCCGCGTGGATATAAGCGAGAAAGGCGGGCGAGACGTACATCTTCTCCCGCCGGGTATTCAGTTCGTCCAGGATCTGGAGAGCTTCCAGTCGCTGGCCCGAGACGGCGTAGGCGTGCCCGAGCGAAGCAACGGAGACTGCATTCCGTTCCGAGAGCGAGACGGCTTTTTCAAACTCTTCGACCGCCTCCGAGTACTTGCCTGTTTGGCGATAACAGATGCCGAGACCCCAATGTGCTCCCCAGAATCTCGGATTCAGCTCGATGGCTTGCTCGATTTGCTCGACCGCCTCGTCGTACCGATCTGCGTCGAGGAGCTGGAGTCCAAAGTTCACATTGGTCGCGAGGGAGAGCGGACTCAACTCTCGTGCTCTTTTCGCCCGAGAAACAGCGTCTTTCTGCCGACCCATCGCCTGCAAGAGAAGGCTGTACCATAAATGCCCTTGCGCGTAGCTCGAGTTGAGCTCAATGGCACGGCGGAAGTCTTTCTCAGCGGCTTCAAAGTCCCAGTCGAACTTCATATGTACCATTCCCATCACCGCGTGCGCTTCCGCGAGCCTATCGTCTAACTCGAGGGCTTTCTGTGCCGCCACCTTCGCTACTGGCATGGCTTCCTTTGGGGGCAGCACTTCGAGTCCGTGTCCGGACAGCAGACAATGGCACCCGGCCATACCCGCGTAGGCCGGGGCGAAGTCCTTGTCCAGTTCGACCGCCTCTTTGAAGTACTCGATGCCTTTTTTGTAGCCTTCCTCGGTCATGGTGTCCCGGAAGTAGAGCCCTTTCAGGTAAGCCTCGTGGGCAGCAGGGTGCACCACAGCGGGGCGAGATGGCGTCCCATCGTTAGCGGGGAGTACTTCGACCGCCAGCGCTTGGCTGATGCGACCGGACACGTCACTCTGTAAAGCCAGGACTTCACGCAAATCACGGTCGTAGGTCTGGGCCCAGAGGTGTGTCTGGTCCGCGACCTCAATGAGCTGTGCGGTGATCCTTACCCGCTGTCCCTCCCGCCGAACGCTCCCCTCGAGCACGTAGCTCACACCCAGCTCCCGACCGATCTGATCGATCGATTTGTTCGAGTCTTTGTAAGCCATAACGGATGTGCGAGCGATGACTCCCAGCCGCCTCGGATTCACTTGGCCGAGGTGAGTGATGATCTCCTCGGTGAGCCCGTCGCTGAAGTAATCGCGTTCCAGATCGCCATCGAAGTTGTCCAGTGGCAGGACCGCCAGCATGACCTTCCCTTGCGCGGGGTTTGGGACGGGTGAGAGCTGCCACCGGGCGAGATAGGTCGCTCCAAAGAGGACGGCGGTTGCAAGAGTTCC
Organism: Candidatus Marinacidobacterales bacterium; assembly: GCA_965219415.1. GTDB lineage: Bacteria > Acidobacteriota > Vicinamibacteria > Marinacidobacterales > DATDRI01 > CBDCNP01. Next base: position 639,127 of record CBDCNP010000002.1, on the reverse strand, counting down.
GACCGTTGCGTACCGGAGGATTTTTTGCGCGGGTCGGCCGGCGAGCTCTTGCGAGCCGTCGGTGGACACCGCGTCTTTTCTGTTTGCTGCGTCCTCGACTGGCAGAATGAAACGATATCCGTGGCGAGGCAGCGTTTCGATGAAACGAGGATTGCTTGCGGAGTCGCCTAGGGCGGCGCGCAAACGATTCAATGCCGCGCCGAGCCCATGGTCGAAGTCGACGAACGTATCGTCTTTCCAGAGAGCGTTTCGCGCCTCTTCCCGGGTTACGACTTCGCCTGGATGCTGAAGGAGCAAGAGCAAGAGTTGGATGGGTTGTTCTTGGAGCTTGATCAGGCGACCGTGCTTCCGTAGCTCACCGGCGCGCGGATCGACTTCGAAGTCCCCAAAGCGTATGGGGGTGGACGATTGGGACGTCGGCACGGCCTGCTCTCAGGTTCGAGCTATCGGCATTATAGTGCTCGCCCAAAACCTCCCGCAACGAACTTGGGCCTTGCTCGTCCTCTCTAGTGCTCGCTCCGTTCGCGCAGCCTGCAGTCGGAAACTTTTCACACTGCTAAAACGGTTGATTCCATCTTCTGAACGGACCAGACGTTTGTGAAACGAAGCGTGCCGCGCTTCACACTCACTCTGGGAAATTCATGCGGCGAAGCAGTTCAGGGAAACGGGGATGGGAGCGAATTGGATCGAACAGGGGATCGACTTTGAGGAAGCGAAGGTCGGTAGCCCTCTCGTCGAAGGCTTTCTCCATCCATCGCAACGCCTCCTCTCGGTCGTCGAGGTAGGCAGAAAGGGTCGCCAGGTGCACCGGAGAGACGTATTGTCTTCCGGCAAGCCTCGCGAGCTGGTCTAGTATGGCTCCTGCCTCGGTGCTCCTACCGGCCGCCGCATGAGCTAAGCCAGCTAAGACTAGGCCGGTCGGACTGTCCTTCTCCAATTCCCGTACTGCCTCGGCGGGCCGCGAGCGCATGCTCGTACATCTGGGTCTGAAGGTAGACCAACGCAAGGACGGAGTGAGCTGGCGCGAAGTCCTCGTCCAAGGCGAGCGCTTCGGTGAGTTGGGTTTCCGCCTCGCCGTAGCGCCGTGCCAAGTAGAGAGCCTGTCCTCGCTCGGTATTGATGATAAGCGACAAGGGGTCGAGCTTTAGGGCACGATCCATTTCTGCTAAGCCTTCGGCGAATCGCCCTAGCTTCGCGAAATGACTTCCGAGCCAGTGGTGCGCGGTCGCGTAACTGGGATTCAGTTGAATAGCACGGCGCAGACTCTTCGCTTACAGACTCCTTCAATATGGTGGTAGGCTTCTTCATGGCGTAATCCTCCTCCTCGCCTTTCCAGGCGCGGTTTCGTTTTGCTTAACCGGAGGTTACGCCATTCTTATTTCCACGGGAAGCGGGACGGATCCTAAATCTCCGTCCACGGTTGAGCGGAAATCTCACCCAAACAAGACCGCACTCCAAGATCGCCGTCGACGGTCTGGAGTTGCAAGCGTCCCTCGAGGCCAACGACCTCGATAGAACCATCGACGGCGTGGGCGTCTACGTCACTCTTCCTAGGTGTCGAAATCTCGAAACGGACGATGACGTACGGCCCACGGCCGAATGAGAAAGCGCTTCTGGGGTACTCCGCCGCCATCTCGATACGGTTGCCGACTTGATTTATCTCCACCATCACCTTGTCGGCGGCCTGCTTTGCATCGGCATCGCTAGCGGCCCTATGGACCTCTTTGATGGCTCTTACTTTGATGTCAGAACTTGGGTGGGCGGTAATCGTGATCGGGCCGTCGACGTTCTGGACGTCGATCTCGGGAGTGCCATCGACAGTAAAGCTTTTGTCGATGGTCTCTACCACCTGCTGTGAGGCCCATGCCGGACTGGCCAGAAGCGATCCGAACAGGAAAAGACGACTCAAGAGCTGTTTCATCGGGGATCTCCTTCAGAAATTAGTGAACTCATCCTTCTCATAAGACGGAAAAACGATGGAAAGGGTTTCAGAAAAAACGACGTTCCCTAACCCCTTGTCTATCAGGCACATGCCCTCGCTATGTTGTACAATCTCCCCCGAGTAAAAGGGGGAAAGCTCATGAAGACTCAATGGAGCTCATTCATTCTGTCGTCGTCCGGCCTCGTCTTGATGATGGCGTCTGGAGCCATCGGCGAGGCCAAGCGTCCCATGACACTCGTCGATCTCCTCGAAGTGCCCGTGCTTAACGAGCGGCGACGAAGTGGTGTTCGTTCTCGCGGAAGCTAACTGGGAAGAGAACAAAAGGATTCGTCACATTTGGCTGTCGAAAACGGATGGCTCAGTCCACATTCAGTTGACGAACGGGACCGAGGGAGAGTCGCGCCCGCGGTGGTCGCCCGACGGTAGCGGTGTCGCCTTCATCGCCAAGCGAGGGAACGATGAGGAAAAGCAGATTTACGTGATTGATCCACATGGTGGCGAGGCGGAACGTGTCACCGAGCACGAGACGGCAGTCTCGATGATCGAGTGGGCTCCGGACGGGGCGTCTCTCTATTTCCTGGCTGCGGATGCCAAAACAGAGGAAGAGAAGACACGAGAAGAAAAAGAGGACGACGTCCCGGCCCTCGACGAGGACTACAAGCAGCATCACTTGTGGCGAGTCTCGGCTGACGAAAGAGTCGAAGAAAGGATCACCGAGGGGGATTACTCGATCCTGGGCTATAGGTTTTCCCTGGACGGTTCGCGAATTGCGTTGCACCGCGCTCCCACACCACTCTTCGACGACTCGGACGAGAGTGAGGTATGGGTCATGGATGCTAACGGGGAAGACGCGGCCCGGCTCACCGACAATGCCGTGGTGGAATGAGGCGCCGAGCTTTCCCCCGACAACGCGGTGGTTCTGTTTCGAACCGGCTCCAATGAAGACTTCGAGACGTACTACAACGGGAACCTCTTTGTCGTCAACGCAACCGGTGGCGAGCCGCGGCTTCTATTGTCTGACCTTCCACACGGGATAGACGACGCCAGCTGGTTGGCTGACGGTAAATCGATTTACTTCACCGCCAACACCGGAGTTTGTCGCGAACTGTTTGCGGTCGATGTGACCACCGAGAAGCTGACGCAACTCACGAACGGCGACCACGCGGTGAGAAGCTGGACATATGTTCCAAAGGCGTCTCGCCACGTCTTCAGCATCGGCGAGCCGACGAACCCAGGTGACGTGTGGACGCTAGACGCGAGCCGAGAGGGAAGGCCGAAGCGTACCACCGACGTGTTTGGTTATGTGTCTAAAGATTTCGTGCTACCGCGTCAAGAAGCGATCCAGTGGAAGGGTGCCGATGGTGTGACCGCGGAGGGGCTCCTGTTCTATCCACTGGACTACCAACCCGGGCAGCGTTACCCCCTCGTCGTCCAAACGCATGGCGGGCCCGCATCATCCGACAAGTTCGGATTCCCCCGATGGAGAGACTACATCCCGGTGCTGGCGGCCAAAGGGTATGCGGTCCTCAAGCCGAACTACCGGGGCAGCACGGGGTACGGTGACCCGTTTCTCCGTGACATGGTCGGCCATTACTACCAGAACGCGCACCTGGATGTCATGGCAGGTGTCGATCACGTCATCGAGCTTGGCATCGCCGACGGAGAGCGGATGGCCAAGATGGGTTGGAGCGGCGGGGGACACATGACCAACAAGATCATCACCCACACCGACCGCTTCAAAGCAGCGTCCTCGGGAGCCGGCGCGGTGAACTGGATTTCCATGTACGGCCAGAGTGACGTTCGCATCTATCGGACTCCCTGGTTCGGCGGCACGCCTTGGCAGAAGAACGCGCCCATCGAAGTCTACTGGGAGCACTCGCCCCTAAAAGACATTTGGAAAGTCAAGACGCCGACCATCGTTCTCGTTGGAGAGAACGACGTTCGGGTGCCGCCTCCGCAGTCGGTAGAGCTCTACCGAGCTCTTCGGACGAATGGTGTCCCCACCCATCTGGACATTGCGCCGCGAGAGCCTCATGGCTGGCGGGAGCTCCGCCACGAGTTGTTCAAGATGAACGTCGAGCTCGATTGGTTCGAAAAGCACGCCCTGGGAAGGGCTCATGTCTGGGAGAAGGCGCCGCCCGATCGCGTAGATGCTTTGCCAATGTCGGAGTGAGCAGCGGCGAGGCTATCCTCGGATGAGCGCCACGAGGCGAATGAAGAGAATGACGCCGCCCAGGGCCATCAAGATCGTTCCCATCAAACCCGCGCCGAAGGCGTCGGTCCTGGGGTAAGGGCTGCGGCGAGAATACACGATCCCGGCGGTCGAAAACGCCATGCCGACGACAAGCACCGCCATCAAGTAGATGTCGATCGCGAGGAGCCGCTGTTCTACAAACACGCGAGGATAGGCGCCCGACGCATACCAGGGCATGCCGTCGATGAAGACGCCGACCAGGGCGGCCCCGCCACCGACGAGGCTGCCCGAAATGCTGCCGATGACTCCCCATCGACGCTCCCGCTCGGAGCTTACGCCGTGCTTTCGTTCCACCGGCCGATTCGCGGGCTCGCTTGGAGAAGACATTCCTGCCATCGACAACCTCGATTCGGCAATAGCGGCGTTCAGCGGCGTCCGGAGTCAGTCGAAGGCCCCCTTGCCATGAGCGCCTCGATCTCTTCCACCGTCCTCGGGGACGATCGAGAGAGATTCTCCATGCCGTCTTCGGTCACCAGCACTTGATCCTCGATCATGATTCCGAATCTTTGGTCGATGACGAAGAGTTTCGGCTCGACCGTGAACATCCATCCCGCTTGCATTGGCTCGCCGTAGTCGCGGCCTTCCACCGCTCGGAGGCCCACGTGGTGGCCTAAATCGCGAACCCCGGCAAGGAGACCCTTCGCCCGGTTTACGTAGTGAGTGGGCGACGGCATGGGGCCCCAAATGTTGTCGATCCCCACGGTGGCAATGTTCTCGTACTCATCGAGACCGTGCTTCTTGAACACTTCCGCCGACGCGCGGACGACGTCTTCCATCATTGCCCCGGGGCGAATGTGCGCCAAAGCAGCATTCGATGCCTCCAGGACGATCTGGTAGTACTTTCGCTGTATGGGGTCGAAACGTCCCGAAGCGGGAACAGTGCGGCAAACATCGGTACCGTAGAAGTTGTACTCCGTGCCGACGTCGACGAACACGAGGTCGCTCTGTTCGATCCGTCGGGAATAGGCGTCATAAGTTTCCCAGGGCATGGTGAAATAGAGCATCGAGGTAGGGCCGGAATGGATGATGGAATCGAAGGCGACGCGCTGCCCTCCTTGCTTCTTCCATTCGTAGTCCAGGAGTCCCGCCACTTCGAGCTCCGTCATCCCGGGGCGGACCGTTCGTATCACTTCGTTGATACCGTTACACGTTATCTCTACGCCGCGTCGGAGAGTGTCGATCTCGGCCTGGTCTTTCACGAGCCGCATCTTGCGGATCATGGGGGCGAGGTTTTCTAGCTGCTTGGTGGGCAATAGATCCTGCAGACGGTCCGCCACTTGTCGGCCCGGTGTTCGGAGGGGCCCCAAAGGGGACGGTGCCCAGATCGTTCGGTCGTCGTAATCGACGAAGATCCGCGAGGCCTGACGGGCCAACGGCTCGACCTCGTCCCAGAAGGCTGCCAGGCTGTAGACCTCTTCGATTCCCGTCGATGCCACCGCCTGCACTCCCAGGAGAAAGGCGTCCTGGAGGACGATTCCAGGGCGCTTCCAGCAGTGCCTCTTTGTCCTCGGTAGGGAACTGCGGCCTTAGGAACTGAGTAAGCTCGGGAAGGAACAACAGCGTCCGTTTCGACCGACCGTCCAGGAGCAAATAGGCGTTGGGAGCTTCCACACCTGCCAAGTAAATGAGGTGAGTCGACTGTCGGTAGACCCCCATGCCCAGCGCCCCGGAGTACCCAGGAACGATAGCCATCGCCTCACCCAGCTTTTCGAGCACGACCTCTCGCCGAGCCTCATAGACATCGGGCTCGAAGAACTGAGCGTGCACCGTGGCGGAAAAGAGGAGACAAAAAGATATGGAAACGATCGACCTCATGGGTACCTCCTCGCCCCTCCGAAGGGCTATTCGATCCATTGGGGCTCGCCATCGGGCAGCAAGGCTACGAACTCATCCACCGCTCGGGTAATGGCGCCCTCGTCCTTCCCGTCGAAGGTCAGCTTGGTGTTGTATTTTTGATCGGCCCACGTCGGGTAGGAGCCGATGTCGACCGTCGGGTGGCTGCCCACGACTTTGTTCAGCATATGAGCGAGATCGGCTTCATCCAGCTTGGTGTAAACCGCGCGCGAAAGGAATGGAAGGTCTCCGCCCAAGTGCTCTTCCACGATCGGCAGTTTCTTCTGAAACACTTCCGGAATGCCCGGCAGGATCCAGACGTTTTCCATGACCGTCGCCGGCCAAAGCGACTCGGCCTTGGAGAGTAGCTGGGCACCCTTCGGTACCAGTGCCAAGCGGAGGTGGCTCTCGTTGATGCTGTTCCCGAAGTGGCTTCGCAGTTTCCCTTCGAGGACGGGATCGCTCACCACCGGTACACCGAAAGCAGCAGCGACCCCCTCCATCGTGACGTCGTCGTGGGTTGGGCCGACTCCGCCGCTCGTGAAGAGGAAGTCATGGGATGAAGAGAGCGCCGCTACTTCTTTGGAGATGGTCTCCACCTTGTCCGTCACTATCACGACCCGGTCTAGATGGATGCCGAGCCGTCGCAAGAGTTTGGCGAGCTGACCGAGATTCTTCTCTTGGATCTTGCCGCACAGGATCTCGTTCCCGATGATGAGCGCGGCGGCGGTGCGCGACATAGGAAGAATATTATAAGGTGTTTCTGGGTGTTCTAAGAAGCGGCGGTGGAAGACACGCCACCTCCATGAGTCGCTCAGTATTGGGATGCCGGAAAGTAATCCGCTCCGAGTGGAGTAGGTAGCCGAGGTCTCCCGGCAGGGCACGACTCTTCGCTTTCGGCACGCCACCCATCTCGTAAAGCGGATCTCCAACCAGTGGATAGCCGGCCGCTGCGAGGTGGATACGGATTTGATGGGGCCTCCCGGTTTCCAATAGAACCTCGACCAAGGACGTGTCGCTCGATCGCCCGAGCGTGCGGACCCGACTCTGAGAAGGCTTGCCGGAGGGGGTCGCCGCATGGACGGTACCCAGCAGCAAGTGCGGTACCGGCCCGATGGGTGTTTCGACGGTTAGTTCCTCCTCAAGGATCACGCCTTGGACCAACGCCCGGTACACTCTGACCACGTCTGTTTCCCAAGCTTGCCGCAACCTGCGACGTGCCAGACCGGTTCGTGCCCAGAGCATGATCCCGGACGTCGCACGGCCCAATCGGTGAAGGGGCGTCGCTTCTGGATAGTGTTTGCGCACGATACCGAGAAGCGTGTTGGCCAGGAAGCCGCCACCGGGAAGTGTCGGAAGCCCGGCCGGTTTGGCAATAGCCAGCAGGTGCTCGTCCTCGTGGAGGACTGCGAAGGAAACGGGGGCACTCGGTTCTTGCCAGGGCGGTCGAAGCCATACCAGAGTTTGACCGGCGTGGATGGCTTCACCGGAAGCGACGGGCTCTCCGTCGAGCAGGACGAGTCCCGCTTCGATCCTAGCTCGCCACTGATCCGGGGAAGAATGTCGGAAGCTTCGGCCGAGGTATTCGAGGACGGTGAGATCGGCGGCTTCCGAGCCCAATGTCTTTCGATAGGAGTAGCCTTGGTTTAGGCCCACTGCATCACTTTCGACCGATGACATAGGCGATCCACGCCGCCTCGTCTCCTCCTTTGCTGGCGCGGCGAAAGACACCGTTGCCTGTTCCGGTGCCACGCTCCGTGCCCTCCCAGAGGACGTGCACATCTTTGAAACCGGCCTCGACCATGAGCTCCTGCATCTCCGGTAGCGTCCACAGACGCCAGTCGTAGACGAACGCGTTGCGCATCCGCGAGCCGTCACGAAACTCGAAGTGGATCTTGCAAAGAATATGAAACGTGATCGGGTCGAAGTCGGCTTGGTCCCACACATAGGTAAAACCGTGCTGTCGGCGTTTTTCTACGTCTGTGATGAGGGTGTCAGGGCCGCCCCATGCATCCATGCAGAGGACACCGCGCTTGTTCAAAGAGCGGTAGGCGTTCTTGATGTATGCGCCGAGCGTTTCGCGGGTTTTGAAAATCGAGTAGCTAAAGTTCATGGCGGCTACGACGTCGGCCTTCGGATGGCGAACCGTAAGTACGTTGTTTCGAATCAGGTGCAGACGCCCTCGCTGTTCTTCGGTCAGCTCACTGACATTGTGCGCGCGTGACCACTTGAGTACCGAGGCATCGAAATCCACACCGATGGAATGGTTTTCTCGGTGCAGCTTTACCCAGTGACATGAAAGCGCGGCAGTCCCGCAAAAATCTTCTCGCATGACGCGAGCGTTCCGACCAGTGAGTTTCTTGTAATAACGAGCGAAAAACCGAGTGTCCGCCTCGGGTGCTTGAACACTCTGTTCATACAACCAGTGTTTGTCGGCGTTTCTTGCGGTGAGTTTGTGTTTCTTTTTCGCCATTGGTTTTTCGCTCATCCGAAACGGGCGGAAGTCCTCGAAAAGATCTCCTGGGGAATAGGGTCCATCGACAAATAAAGGTGGAATGCTAGTGCCTAGTGAATCGTGTAAGGCTCGCTGAGGGTGAAGGGGGCGATGTTCGCGTCGAAGCTCGCGCCTGCTTCCGACACCATTTGGTACGTGCCGCGCATCGAGCCGAACGGGGTCGTCAGCGGGCAGCCGGACGTGTACTGAAAGGACTCACCGGGAGCGAGATCGGGCTGCTGCCCCACTACGCCCGGTCCCCGTACTTCTTCCACGTTGCCGTCGGCGTCTTCGATGATCCAGTGACGGCTCACAAGTTGGACCGGTTCCGTCCCTTCGTTGGCGATCTTGACAGTGTAGAGGAAGAACCAGCGGTTCACTTCAGGCTGAGAGTGGTCGGGGGAGTACTTGCAGACGACGTGCACTCGAACGCCTCGGGTAACGGCCTCCGACGTGAAGAGCGGCTTGTGCTTAATCATAAGGCGGGGTATATGCTAGCACAATTCGAGAGACTCACTCTAGGTCGATTGAAAGGGCAGTCGCCGTCTCATGCCTTCCCGAAAGGCGTCGTCAAGACTTCCCAGACCTCGTCACCCACGCGTACCGCCAGGTAACCGGCCGCACAGCCGCCAAGATCGGTCCGTACAGCCAGGGGGCCGGGACGGAACGGAACATCATCATGACCCCGAACGCGGCGCCGAAGAACGCGCCTACAAAAAAGCGCATCCCGGTGATCACGGAATCGAACGACGATGACCTATGCTGCCACGATCTCATGACGGCAGGGGGAATCACCGCCTCCGCCCGGGGCGCGACAGGATCGAAGTAGCGGAGAGGGGCGTTACGAACCTCACGGTACGCAATGTTGATTTGCCTCATTCGGAGGGAAGCCTCTTCCTGTTCCACGGAGCGTGCCGGGTAGCGATCGGGGTGCCACTGCTTGACCAGGCTCCGGTACACCCGCTTGAGCTCTTCCGGGGGGGCGTTTAGCCGAGCCCCCAGCACGCGGTAAGAGTCCTTCAGATGATCGAGCCTCGCGGTCATGGTGGGAATTCCGGCAAGGTTATCAAGATCTTCATCGCGTGGCCAGACCGTCGGTCACTCCGGCTCGGCCCGGTCGGTGCTCACTTCGCGGAGGCCCTTGTCTCTGAGCAATCGGTTCAGCGCCTTGACGTCGTTCGCCATGATGGCGTCGACCCTGCTGAGCTGCGTGTCGAGCTGAGACCGTAGCTCTCTAAAGACATCCACCGACTGATCGGTGGGTCGATGTTCGGCGCTCGCGACCACTCTCTGTAAAGATGCGATCTTTGCATTCAGCTGCAGCGGGTAGACGAGCATCTGGTCGTCGATGCCGCGGAAGCGAAACTCCACCAGTTCGTCGAGGACTGCCGTTAGCTTCCCGTCGACCTCCTTCAACCGCTTGTCTATATTTTCGTTGCCAGGCGATACATCCTGAAGACGTTTTTTCACGGCGAGTATCTTGTTCGCGGCTTGGTGGGCATCGCTCACACCGTCGCGGACCTCTATGAGCAAGTCGAATTGTGCCTGAAGATCTTCGCGGGTGGCAGCTACCCTCGGATCTTTTTTGATCTCGAAAGAAGCACTTTTCGTTTCACCCGCCGCGGTTAGGCGGACCCGATAAATGCCCGGGACGGCCATGGGCCCACGGAGGTTGCCGCCGAACAGGTGGCTGCCATTTGTGAGATCGGATCCATCGGGATAGCGCAGATCCCAAACGAAACGATTGAGCCCTTTTTCCGCGGTCACGTTCGACGCCTCGTCCGAGCTCGAGAATGTCTTTATGATGGTGCCATCGGCATCTAGAAATTCGAGGCTCGCTTCGTCTGAACCCTCTTGAAGCAGAAAGTCCACAATGACGCCGTCGGGGGGATTCTGGCCGACGTTGGGGTCCCGGAGAAACGAGCGGCCCCTTCTCACGCGGTAGGCCGCGCGCGGCTCGAAAAGAAATACGGGAGAAGCGGCGGCGTCGGGGGTGAGCTGATGCAGTGCGGTTAGATCATCCAGGATCCAGAAGGCGCGGCCTTGAGTGGCGGCGACTAGGTCATCGTTCTTGACCGCGAGGTCGGTAATCGGCACAACGGGCAGGTTGCGTTGCAGCGATTGCCAGTTCTCTCCGTCGTCCCAAGAGACATAGACCCCCGTTTCAGTACCGGCGTAGAGGAGCCCCCGCCTTTCGGGATCTTCGCGCACCGTTCTTACGAACGCATCTTCGGCGATGCCTTTCCCGACCAATTTCCAGCTTTGCCCGAAGTCCTTCGTCTTGTAGATGTACGGTCGGTAGTCGTCGAGGTGGTAGCGGTTCACCGCCATGTACGCCGAGCCAGCCTCATGAGGCGAGGACTCGATCAGGTTGATGCGGCTCCACGCTTCCATTTCGGGAGGTGTGACCTCGAGCCAGTCTCGCCCTCCATTCCGGGTCAGGTGGGCCCTCCCGTCATCGGACCCCACCCAGAGCAAACCCTTTTGCAGCTTCGACTCGGTGATGGAAGTGATCGTGCAGTAGAAGTCGGAGAGTCGAGCCAGCTGCTGTTTGCTCTTGTCGTCATGAGTTAGGTCGGGGCTGATTGCGTCCCAGGTCTGCCCTTCGTTCGTGGAGCGGAACAAAACGTTTGCCCCGACGTAGACGGTGTTGGGGTCATGCGGCGAGATCACAATCGGATACGTCCAGTTGAAACGGTACTTGAGTCCTGCTCCCACCCGCCCCATGGGCCGCGCCGGCCAAGGGGAAACATCGCGGTTTTCACCGTTGCGGCGATCGTGACGGGTCATAAATCCCCAATAGCTGCCACCGTAGGTGACGTCCGGGTCTCCCGGTTTGGGAGCAATGTAACCACTCTCGCCGCCCGCCACTGCGTACCAATCGCTCGCCGCAATTCCGGGAGTTGCGGTCCGGCTGGCAATGGAGACGGTGGTGTTGTCTTGCTGGGCACCGTAGACGCGGTAGGGGAATCGGTCGTCGGTGATGACCCAGTAGAACTGAGCGGTAGGCTGGTTATCGACTCGGCTCCAACTCTTGCCTCCGTCGAAGGAAACGTTGGCGCCACCGTCGTTGGCGTTGATCATGCGTTTGTTGTTGTCGGGAGCGATCCAAAGGTTGTGGTTGTCCCCGTGGGGCACTTCGACGTGCTCGAAGGATTTTCCCGCGTCGATCGACTTCATGAAGGGAGAGGTGAGGACGTAGACCGTGTCGACCTCCTGAGAGTCGGCATAGATGTGGCCGTAATAGTAGGGTCGGCGTTGCAGGTGAAAGTCGTGGTTCACCATAGACCAATTGGCGCCGGCGTCGTCGGAAAGAAAAAGATCGCCGCCGTCGGCTTCGACCAGCGCCCAGACTCGGTTGGGATTGATGGGAGAGACCGAGACACCAATCCTACCGAGATCCGTCCCCGGCAATCCGCCGGTGAGCTCTTCCCAGGAATCTCCGCCGTTCGTCGTTTTGTAGATACCACTTCCCGGCCCTTGCGGCAGGATTCCCCATGGTTTTCGAATGACTTGCCACATGGCTGCGTAGATGACGTCGGGTCTCGTGACGTCCAGGCTCAGGTCGACCGCGCCGGTCTTGTCATTTATGTAAAGGATTTTCTCCCAGCTGTTCCCCCCGTCCTTGGAGCGAAAGACTCCTCGTTCCTCATTGGGACCGAAGACGTGGCCCAGTGCCGCGACGTAGACCAGGTCAGGGTTTTCAGGATGGATGCGGATCTGGCCGATCTGGCGGGAGTCGGAGAGCCCGATATGGGTCCATGTTTTGCCGGCGTCGGTCGATTTGTAGACCCCGTCTCCGTGCGAGAAGTTGCTCCGGATGCAGACCTCTCCCATGCCTACGTAGAGGACATTGGGATTGGACGGCGCTACGGCGATCGCGCCCACCGAGCCGGTCTTGAAAAAACCGTCGGAGATGTTCTTCCAGGAGAGTCCGGCATCTGTGGTTTTCCAAACGCCGCCACCGGTGGCCCCCTGGTAGTAGACGTTTTCTTGTCCGGGAACGCCTACCGCCGTTGTCACGCGGCCGCCCCGGTGCGGACCAATGAGACGCCACTCCAGGCTTTGGTAAACGTTCGGATCATAGGACTCGGCAGCGGCGTTGAGCGACACCGCGACCAGCAGCAGAGCGACGATGAAGGCGGTTCGGTGATTGTGGGGGTTGTTCATCGTGGGTTTTCCTCTCCTTAAATCCTTTGCTTGGGCGGGCGTATTCTATTTTTCGGGCTTCCATCGGTCAAATAGGAGGTTGACCGCGAGGCGCGCGCGTTCAGTCGATCATTTGGGGAAAGTTGCGGGCGCCTCGTCCCGGTAGCTTTCGCCGGCGAGCGCTTCGAGGAACGCGACGAGCCCTTCGAGCTGCGGCTCCTTCAGGTCGAGCGGTTCGATAACGGGATCCAGGTAGGGATTGGGGTTTCCCCCTCGGTTGTAGTGTTCAACGACCTCTCGGAGGGTTGCGATGGAACCGTCGTGCATGAAGGGCGGGTGGAGGCCGACGTCCCGTAGAGTGGGAGTCTTGAACGCGCCCCGATCGGTGCCCAATTTGCTCACCGCGAAGCGACCCTCGTCGAGGAAGGATTGTGTCTCGGGAACCCATCCGATGCCTTCGTTGTGGAACTCGTCGTCGGTGAAATCCGGCGCGTTATGGCAACGCGTGCAGCGTCCCCTTCCAAAGAAGATTTGCCTTCCCAACTGCGCCGCATCGGAAAGCGCGCTCGCATCTCCGGCGCTCCATCGGTCCCAAGGCGAGTTGCCACTCCGTCGTGTCCTCTCGTAATCGGCGATGGCACGTGTTACGCGTTGTGGGGTGACCTCGCGTGATCCAAAGGCTTCCTCGAAATACTTCCGGTAACCCTCGATGGAGCGAAGTGTTTCGAGAGCCGCCTCCACGCTGTTTCCCATTTCGATCGGATTGACGATCGGGAGCAGAGCCTGTGCTTCGAGCGTTGCGGCTCGACCGTCCCAAAAGAGAGATGGGTAGAGGCTTCTCGACAGGTTTACGATCGTCGGGGCCTTGCGGGTTCCCGTTTGCCCATGAACTCCGGTCGACACCGGTTTCGGCTCGGAAAACGCGTTCTCCGGACGATGGCAGGTCCCGCAGGAGACCGTCCCATCGGCAGAGAGTCGTTCATCGAAAAAAAGCCATCGACCGAGTCGCACCGTTTCGGGAGTGGGGGGGTCCTTCAGGCGATGGAGCCGTATATCTATGCCCAGAGGACTCGCGGGGATCGGCTGGATCGGGTTGTCGGCTTCCCAGATGGCGTGAGGCTCTTCCCGCGGCGCGCCGCCGGTGAGCCCTGTGAGTAAGACTAGTAAGAGCGTGGCAGTCAGGTACGTCGCAGCGGGCAGGCTCTTCTTCATGAACGCGTCGCGATCTCCGGGTGGGCAAAGAGGGCAGGCTCTCCGCCGGTGTGAACGAAGACGACCGTCTCGCCTTTTCTAATGCGCCCCGATCGGATCTCGCCGATGAGCCCCGCCATGGCCTTACCGGTGTAAGTCGGATCCAAGAACAACCCCTCTGTCCGGCTCAGCAGGCGGATCGCTTCGATGCCCTCAGGTGAGGGGATCCCATACCCGTCACCGATAAAACCGTCGCGGACCGAGATGTCGTCGGGGGTGATGTGGATGGCTTCCCCTTGAGGTCGGAAGAGCTGTGCCGCCTCGCGGGCCAGGTGTGCGATCCGCTCCTCGCACTCATCGGCCGGGCGGCTTACGGTGACACCGAGAATGCGATACGGCGCATCGTAGATCTTCGAACCGGCGAGGAGGCCCGCATGCGTGCCGCCGCCTCCGGTGGCCAGGATCAGCCAGTGCGGTCGAGCACCTAGATCTACGAGCTGGTCTCCCAATTCGCGGGCACACTGCACGTAACCGCAGGCACTGATCGCCGAAGAACCTCCCCGAGGAATGACATACGGTCGTCGCCCCGATTGCCGGAGCTCCTCCGCGACTTCCTCGATCTTTTGATCCAAGAGGCTGCGGTCGGGATCATTTGTGAATCGCGTCTCGACATCTAGCCATTGATCGAGAAGAAGATTGCCCTGCGTCTCGGCGGGTCGCTCGCCGTGCATGACGGCGACCACATCGAGCCCCGCTGCCCGCGCCGCGGCCGCGGTGGCGCGGATGTGATTCGATTGCGGTCCCGCACCGGTGACGACAACATCGGCTTCTTTGGCGGTGGCGTCGGCGATGGAATACTCGAGTCCACGTACTTTGTTGCCACCGAAACCGAAACCCGTCAGGTCGTCGCGCTTGATAAGGATTCGGGGACCCTCGAGAGCTCGCGATAAACGCGAGGCCTCGACGAGGGGTGTAGGTAGAATGGCTAGCTCGAAACGAGAGGGTGTCGACATATTGGTTGTCTCTTCGTCACTTGTCGTTGTTTTCCATGGTCGAGGTTCTAAGGACGGTCCTGAGGTACGAAACGACGTCTGCGAGATCCTGATCGGTTAGCATCGGATTGGCGCCGTACGGGGGCATGGCGATGCCCGTCGTGTTGAGTGGGTCGTTCATCGGGCGTCCGGTCTTGATGTAGTCCACCAACTCGGCATCCGCATGATTTCTGACGAAATCGCTGATGGTCAGGTTCGTTCCTGAACCTTCGATTCCGGTTGCATCTTTGCCGTGGCACTTGATGCACGTACCCATGAAGACGCTTTCTCCGTCTGCCGGGTTGCCGATAGGGAGGGGTTTGATGTTGGCTTCGGCACTCTTGGAGCCGGCTCCGTTGCCACACGCTCCGAAGGTGAGTGGAATCAGTGCCAGCCCGATGTAGAAATAGGTTTTCATTCCGAGTCGCTCTCCCTCTCCTTCCTCGCCCGCTCCAGCACCCGATCGACTTGCTCGCTACAGAAACCCGCATGTCGCCGGTAGTCGAACAGATCCTCGATGGCCTCCGCGGACAGGTGCTTGCAGATGGCATCATTCTTCAGAATGGCGTCCTTTAGCGGACGCCCCTCGTCGTGTGCCTTCATCGCGGTCTCGTACACCAGCGTGTGGGCACTTTGCTTGCCAACATACTCCGCAAGCTTCAGCATGACGGCTTCTGACAGCACGAAGCCTTGGCTCGCTTCCAGATTAGCGAGCGCCCGGTCGGCGTGGACGTCGAGATGTTCGGTCATTGTGTTGGTTAACTCGAGCAATTTCGCCGCCGCCATCGAGGTCTCGGCGAGAACCGCCCACTCCGATTTCCAAGCCCGTCCGTCCCGCTCGTGGTCGTGCACTTGAGATTCAGCCAGGAGAGCCGTGTTGTGTCGGATCACTCTTGCCAGCGTTCCCAGGTGCTCCGCGATCTCGGGGTTACGCTTGTGTGGCATGGTGATGCTCCCCACCGTTCCCGGTACGAAACCTTCACTGACCTCGCCGATCTCGGGACGCTGCAGGTTGTAGATCTCATGCCCCATCTTGTCCGCGGTACCTGATATCAAAGTGAGCAGCTGGAACCACTCCACCAGAACGTCCCGCGCGGTGGTCCATGAGATATCCGGCGATTGAAGCCCCAGACGAGAACAGAACTTTTCCTGCAGCGTGAACGCCTGCGGGCCCAACGAGGACATGCTGCCTACGCCGCCCGCAAGTTGCCCCACTCCGAGGCGATGTCTAATGTCTTTGAGGCGCGCGATGTGGCGTCGAGTTTCGCTCGCCCAAACCGCTGCCTTGAAACCGAAGGTGATAGGTAGTCCCGGCTGGCCGTGCGTGCGACCGGCCATGACCGTGTTTTTGTGTGTCTCCGCCAGTCGAAGAAGATTCTCTTCGAGCGCTCTCGACTCTCGGAACGCGATGGACCAGACTTGCGCGACCGCCATCATGGTCCAGGTGTCGGCGATGTCTTGCACGGTGGCACCGTAGTAGACCCATTCGCCGGACCCTTCCGGGCAACGCTTCTGGACGGCGCGAATGAGGCCGAGCGTGGTGTGATTCGTTTCCTCGAAACCCTTGCGGACCTCCTCGAAGAACTCGGCGTCGAGCGTCATCTCTCGGCAGGCGCGCGCCACTTTCTGGGCATCGTCGGCGGGGATGAGACCCACCTCCGCTTGGCTTTCCGCGAGCACCGCCAGGATCTCGAGCCACGCGCGGGTTCGGGGCACGTCGTCGAATATCGCACGCGTCTCCTCGGTTCCCCATGAACCCCGGTAGATCAGCGAATCGGAAATGTGAGATGGCATGACGTTAGGCTCTGACGGGAGCGGTCATTCGGCTGGAAACCGGCGGCGCCCCGGAGGCATCTTGGGAAGATCTTCGAACTCCTTTTCCCAAGAATCCGATTCGGCTCGCTCGGCTCCAGATGAGCCGTCCCCCTCGGCGGGCACGATCTTCAGTACCGTGGCCTTCATTCCCAGCCGAGTTTCGGCCTCGACGAGCTTCCTTCCCGTGGTGAGACGCCACGTTTCATTTTCCTTCAGGCCCTTCCTGCATTCGGCGATCATCTCACCCACCGATTCGCTCGCTGCGCCACCGATGCCGCTGCGTGTCGCGACGATACTCGCCGGGTCGAGCGATTCGCGAATTCTGTTCTTCGAGAGACCGAGCTGTTTTCCAACGGTGGCTTCGGCGCTCGCTTCCAGCCGTTTCACGGACAACCCCGATTCGCCCGAGTCGAGCGCTTCGCGGATGGCCCGAGCCACGATGCGGTGCGCCGTCTTATAGTCGATCTCGCACTCGATCATGATGACTTCCGCTAAATCGGTCGCACCGAGAAAGTCTTGAGCGGCTCGACGCTCGGCGACATCCGTCTTCACCGTGATCCCTCGGAGCACGTCGGCCATCAAGCGTGCTGCGTCCGCCGCGTGATCGAGCGCCCGTGGTACGTCGCCATAGGCGAACATGCGATTGTCGATCTGTCCGGAAGGTGTCTTCGCGACCGCAGCCATCGCAGCGAGAGTGCCGATGGAGGCCCCGGCGAGCCCGCGGAGATAGGCGAGCGAGTACGGGTTTTTCTTCTGCGGCATGATCACGCTCGCGCGCGCGTGGCGGTCGGCCAACTCGACGAGCCCGAACTCCGATGTCGAAAAGATCTGCAGGTCTTCGGCCAAGCGGTCGAGGTTGACCAGCGCTCCAGTGATGAGGGCGGCGTTTTCGATCGGACCGTCCGCCTGCCACATGGCGTCGCGTGCATGCGGGATGGGGCGATCGAAGCCGAGCATGGCGGACAGCGCTTCGCGGTCCAAGGGGAGTCGGCTTCCGTTGACGCTCCCACACCCGGCCGGCGAAACGTTGGTACGCGCGAAGGCGCCCCCGAGACGCTCGAGGTCCCGGAGCATTGGGTAGACGAACGTGAGCAGGTAATGCGCGAACACCGTCGGTTGAGCCGGCTGCAGGTAGGTGTAGTCGGGGAAGAGAGTCGCTCGATGCGCGTCACATTGCTCGAGTGCCGCCGTAGCGCAGTCGCCGAGTGCGCCGGCCAAGCTCAGCAGCCGCTCTCGGACGGTGATTCGATAACCGGTGGTCGTGGACTCACGTCTCGCTCGGCCCACCGACAGCCACCCGGTCGAGGGGGTAAGCATTCTCAGGTAGGACTCCCGGTTGGAGTAGGAATCACCGCGGGCGGGATCGACAGCAAAATCCATCGGCGGTGAAGGATGGATTTCCAGCAATGCCCACAGGAGCTCGCCTCCCGCTTGGCGGGGAATGATCTTGGATTCGACCAGCCCCACGACGTGGGCGATGTCGGCCAGGCTCATCCCCTTACAAAGGATAGCCGTGTCGCCCGCTTCGCGTGCGTACGCGGTTCGGATGAGCTCGTCGGACGGGGGTTCGCCAAACACCATCGCGATCCTTTATCCCTCGTCCGCCGTCTCTCGAGCCTGCTGGGCTTCCTCGAGGAGCTTCTTGGCAAAAGCGTGGAACGTCTCGAAGCGGATCCCGGTGCGCATCGCTTCCAGCGCCAGGACGTCGCGCGGTTGGATGTTGCCCAGCCCGATGTGCGGCCCGAAGCGAATGACGAAGTACTCCTGCTGTTTCTTGAGCGGTGTCTCCCAGATCATCTTATCGAGATGGCCTTCTAGGATGTCGACCATGGCATCCACCGCGTCCTCGCGGACGGAGCCATCCGCATCGAATACCCCGACTCCTCGGCCAGACTCCCGCGCGTCGACGATCACCCAGGAGGCTCCCGAATCGAAGTCGGCCAGTGCTTGCTCTGCGAGTAGCTCCACCGGAGGTTGTTCGTTGGGGTCTTTCTTGCCCACCTCGGTGACAACGGTTAAGCCGAGATCCCGTGCGTACCGAATCGCATCCCGTCGGGCACCGGGCGCGAGCTCGATGGTGCCATCCGAAATCTCGACGCCGGTGAAGCCGAGGGTCTGGCAGTGTCGGACGTATTCTCGGCAGACACCTTGCATGATCGCGTATTCGGCCAATGTACCGCCGGGATGCACGATGATGTCGTGCTGGCCGATGGTTTCGATCTTACGACGTAGGAAACCATCGTCGAGGAGAGCCGATGTCCCGTAGGACATCTTCCAGAAGTCGATGTAGTCACCCGACATCGCCAAGAGATCTTCGGTGGCCGAGGGGCCCTGGCACTTGTCGAGGAGCATCGTCACCCCGCGAGTGCGCGGCTTGCGCGAGCGGGCCGCCAGTTCGGGAAAGATGGCAGTCCAGGCTTTGGTCATGAAGGCTTTCCTCCGGTGATTGCGGTCAGGGAACTTTAGATGCGCCGGCGGGTGCGGGCTCGGCGACCGCCACGAGTTGGCGGATGGCCTTTTCCACCATCGCCAAGTCGGCACCCCACGGCGCCGCCACCGTGCTTCCGTCGAGCTCGGTGTCGAACTCGAGCAGGCAGCATTTGAGTAGCGTTGGTGTGTCGTTGTTGCCCGCCAGTTGGCGAGGGCAGAGCTCTATGCGGGGCGGCTCGTCGCCGTAGAAATGGCGGTGGAACTGCAAACTGCGTTCGCATCCGATCATCGTCCAGTCGTGCCGCTCGGGGCGCTCGTCCAGAAAGTGCACCGGCGCCTTGAGCGCTTCCAGTCCTCCAGAGCGGCAAGGCACTAAGAAGGAGGAAGGAGAGTGGCCTTCGGCGAGCTCGATCAGGTCGATCCGTGTGAGCTCCAACCGGATCGGTGGAAGCTCCGCGTAACCGAGTACGCGTTGGGCGAGGTCGAACAATTTGGGTGGCTCGGGCGGAGAGACCTCCACGACACGGATGACCATTGGTTCGGGGTGATGAATGAAACCGACGTGCTCGTACTTGCCGCGTACCACGAGTGTTTGCTCGCCTTCGATTCCGAGCTCGTGCGCCTTGGCGGCGAGGGAGGACGGGTTGGCCGGGTCGGTCTCTGAGGCTTCGACGAAGACACATGTTTCGGGCAGGGCCACGATGCGGACGGAATCGATGGGGCTGAAGAGGCTCTCTCGGTCGGGGGCAGTGACCTCGACGACCGCGGTCTGTTGCCCCTGCCTGAGGACGACGAAATCCGTGCGCCGATAGGTCTCGCGGCCCATCAGGTGGGCGCGGATGGCTGGCTCCGTCATCTGGCCTTGGTAAGGCTGGACGGAGACACGGCGATACGGCAGTGGAACCAGGTTCTTCATCGTCAACTGGGTATTTTACAAGATTGAACTGGCTTGCTGCCAAGATGGGGAGTTGCCATGAGGCTAGCCGCGGCGGAACGACCGTCCAGCAGGTATAGGGGACTGAAGGTGTAGCGGAAGCTTCGGTTTGTCCTAGCCGATAGGACTTGACCAGAGGGGAAGCAGAACACCCCGGGCGGCTCGGGGGACTCGGACCTTCGATCACATCCGGTCTTGACGCGAAGCAGTAGGCAAGTGGCTTTTTATCAGCAAGTTAAGAGGTAACGCCCAGATCTCTCACCATCCGATTTTTCTTCTAATCCTTTTGTTTTCAGATAATTACACAACTTAAATACTCTTGACTTTCACCTAACATACTCCTATATTGAAGTGTGAAGATTTCTTGTTAAGCCATTCATTTTAAAAGGAGTTAGTGTCATGTCCCTGTCTGCTGCAGCCGCTCTCGAAATGAAGAAAGGTCTTCCCCCCGAGCGAGGTCGATCGGGGCCTCGTCGCCGCGGCCCGCGTGCATCGCCGCGTGGAGTCCGTCTTGTGCTTCTATCTTCAGGAAGTCGAGACCCGACGGCTTTATCTCAGGTACGGCTTTGCCTCGACCGTCGACTACGCCCGCGAAAGTCTCGGCTTCGAGGATCGAAAGACGCGCTCGCTGTTGCACATGGCGGAGCGTTTCGAAGAGTTGCCTAGGTTGAAGAAGGCCTTCCGGCGAGGGGACATTCCTTGGACCAAGGCGAGGGAAGTCGTGAAAGTCGCGACACCGAAGACCGAGGCCAAGTGGCTCGACCGCTGTAACAGCATGAGCAATCGTCAGCTCGAGCAGGAAGTGAAAAGGAAACAGCCTCCGACGACGAGGAAATCCCTCTTCTTTGTTCTCGAAGGGCGAACGCGTCGAAGCTTGGGAGCAGGCGCGGGAAGCCCTCGAGCGATTGGCGGGGAAAACACTGAGCGACATCGAAGTCTTCGACCTCATGTGCGCGGAGGCGCTTTGTGGGTATGCAACAACGCCTGCATTCGGAGACGGTCCGGAAACTGACGGTGGCTATGTTCGGAAAGTCGCGGAGCGGGACGGATGGAAGTGCACCCGGCCCGGGTGCAGTAATCGAACCGCTCTAACCGCGAATCACATCATTCCGCGGGCTCGTGGCGGTCCCGATGAGACCTGGAATCTCCACACGCTCTGCGCGGTCTGTCACGCGGCGATCACCGGAGGGCGATTGAAGGTCAAGGGCTGGGCTCCCAACCGGCTGACTTGGGAAGGGCCATTGGGTGTCATCGAAAAGCCCTTGCCCCTAAAGAGACGTTCTCAGAGAAAACCGTCTGGCTTCCAGACCGAACCGCGAGCCAGCGCCGGCATGATTTCCCGAGACTCTGGAGTCCTACAGCGTGCGACCGTTTCCAATCTTGGATCACGTGATCCTGCGTCCGGCGAAGACCGGTACGTTCGCCGGGGATTCGGTTGGACAGCACTTGACCCGAAACGACCTCTCGCAGTGCTGGGGAGTGAGGGTGTAGTCGAGCTTCGGCGGCCTTCGTGAGGCCGGCCCTATCAGGCGAGAAACTACCTGAGCTGATAAAAGGGTTGTCGGTGAAGGCCCCGGCAGCTAAACCCCGTAGCACCACTGGTGCACTAATGCCCCAGGACGAGCTTGGGTCCGATCCGGCTCCCTATCATTGGCGAGGCTTTGAACGGAAGCACTCCCCAGGGTCAGAATCCTAACAATCGCCATCTCGGGCCGGAGCCTTCACTCACAAAATACATGTGAGGTCAGTGATGCACAAGCGCGTGAAAAAGAGTGGTAGGAAGTCGAAGAATCTGTCGCCGCAATCGCTGCCGGTGACAAGGTCGAAGGTAGCAGGCATCGATATTGGCAGTCGTGAGCATTGGGTATGTGGGCCGGCCTTGTCGGACGGTAAAGTGAACGTGCGGGTGTTTTCCCCAACGACACCGTCTTTGAATCAAATGGGGGATTGGCTCATCGAGCAAGGAGTCGAATCGGTTGCGATGGAAAGCACCTACGTCTATTGGATTCCGATTTATGAGTTGCTTGAATCGCGGGGTCTTGAAGTGGTGCTGGTAAATGCTCGACAGTTAAAAAACGTCCCCGGGCGTAAAACCGATATGCATGACTGTCAGTGGCTGCAGCTGTTACACAGCTGTGGTCTGTTGCGAGGCTCGTTTCGTCCTGGTGAGTCGATCTGCCGCCTACGCTCGCTTCACCGACAGCGTTGCAGCCTCATCGAGCAGTGTAGTCGAGCTATTCAATGGATACAGAAATCTCTGGACCAAATGAACGTTCAGGTCCATCGTGCAGTGACCGACATTACCGGCGTCACAGGCATGCTCATCGTGCGCGCCATCGTTGATGGTGAGCGTGACCCGTCAAAGCTGGCTGCATTTCGTGACCAACGCTGCAAGAAGAGCGAAGAGGAGATCGCCGAGCATCTTACCGGCACTTGGCGTGACGAGCATCTTTTCAACCTCGCATCGGCTCTGCGTCTCTACGATGCGCTACAAGCCGAAGTCGAACTGTTCGACCAGCGTATCCTTGAAGTGCTCATCGAACTCCAGCCGCCACAACGCAGACACCACAACGTGCCAGCTCATCCAAATCCGCAAAAACGATACGACATGCAGCATCGGGGCGAGAGCGAACTGCGCAACGAGCTGTGGCGTTTTGCTGGATGCGACCTCACCAGGATCGACGGAATCAGTCCAACCACCGCCGCCATTGTCCTCACCGAGATCGGATTCGACCTCTCTGATTTCCCTTTCGAAAAATTCTTCGTCTCATGGCTACATCTCGCCCCACGTCGCCCTATCTCCGGCGGTAAACAACTCTCCAAACGCCGCAACGGCGCCGGCTCCAATCGCATCGCCGGTGCCTTACGTATGGCCGCTGTATCTCTCTCCCGCTCCAAGACCGCCCTAGGCGCTTACTATCGCCGCACTGCTCGCCGTAAAGATGGCAAAACCGCCGTCTTTGCTACAGCACGCAAGCTCGCCCAGCTCGTCTTCCGCATGCTCAAATATGGCCACGATTACATCGATATCGGCGAACGCGCCTTCGAAGACCGTTTTCGCCAAAACCACATCAACGGTTTACAAAAGGCAGCCGAAGCTCTCGGATACACCCTCACTCCCCAGGCTTCCGGAGGGTAGTTTCGGGTCAGGCAGACCAGACCTTGGGGGTCCGAGGCAGGCCAGGCGGCGATCCGAAATCTGACCTAGGAGCTACGGAATGATCTCGACCTCAGGATTGATGGTCACCGGCCGGGCCAGAGAGTTGTGCACCGGAGAGGTGTCCACGGTCTGGGCCCAAACGTCTTTTAGCGTGGCCTCGTCCGCATCGGCCTGAACGAAGAGCTTGGCGTTGATAGTGTCGAACCCGGCGTGTCCTTCGCCCCCCAGACCCAGAAACGTGAATACGTTGTTCTGAGTCGAGTCCACGGCCACTTCGAGGTTGTGGATTTCGATACCCTTCTGGCTGGCGTTGAGAACGAAGCCGGTGGCCAAACACGCGGCGTAGGCTCCCAGCACATACTCCATCGAGTTAGGGCTTTCATCCTCGCCCGCGAGGTGTGCGGGCTCATCGACGAGGAAGACGTGGTTCCGTACGTAGGTCCTGAATTTGAGACCGGTCAACCATTTGCACCGTGATTTCTTGGGGGCCTTCGGTGCCCCCTCCACGGCGCTTACGGTCTTGATGGCTTCCCGGGTCTCCTCAATGTCCAACCCGTTAATTTTGGTCGATTCTTCCATAACTCTTTCATCCTATGCTCAATGCGCGCTCACTCCTCGTTCGCGCGCTTGGCGCCTCGCTCTTCGCTCGGCGAACTTTCATCGGCCCGCCGCCTGGTCACGTCCAGTTTCAGCAACGACCTAGTTTGACGGCCCACGCGGGTTCGCTCCTTCATCAGTGCGGCGGGGCCCCCCCCGTTCCTTCTGGCAAGCGGCTTCGGGACAGCTGATGGCTCCTCGCGCAGTGTGCCGCGAATTTTTCAGCACCCTGCTAGTGGCTTGCACGGAGCTTCTTGGCCGCCTCACCGATGACGGCCAATTTCTTTCCCGCGATCCCTGCAGGATTCATCGGCCGCTCGGCGAAGGTTCCGAAACCGCAATCGGGGTTGAGATAAATCTGCTCGGGCTTGAAGTACTTCAGGGCCTCGTTGACTCGCTCGACCACCGAGTCCGGCGACTCCATCTCGTCGGTTCGAGGATTGACAACGCCCAGTCCGATCTCCTTTTCCTTGGGATGGTGCGAGAAGGCCGCGAGCTCACCGGCACGCGGTGTTGCGTACTCGAGGACGAGCTGATCGAGATGCATCCCCATCATGGTCGGGACCAGCGGCTCATAGCTTCCCTTGAGCAACACCTCGTCCTTGCGGCTCCAGTTACCACGGCACACGTGGACGCCGGTGCGGATGCCATCGACGCCGTCGACGATACTGTTCATCATGCGCGTCGCCAGCAGGAGCTCTTTGGTCGGATCACCCGAGGACGCCGCCATCGAGGCGCACATGAACGTGCGTTCCTTCACCGCAGGGTTGAAAGCGACGTCGGTGAGCACGGGTTCGTCGAATTGCACGAAGTCGACTCCGGCATCACGAAGGGCGATGAGCTCGTCACGAAGAATTTTGACGATATCCACGGCCAGATCTTCCTGGGTGGGGTAGATCTTGTCCGAGACGCCTTTGACCCACATGGATCGGATCAAGATGTATGGGCCAGGGAGGGGAATTTTGATGGGCTTGTCGGTATGCTGTTTCAGGAACTCGTACTCGTCGAGCGACAGCGACATCTTGGGTTTTATCTTTCCGGTTACCGTCGGGTTCTTGATACCGAAGGCCGGAGCGTCCATGCTGCGCAGGATGGAGTCGAACCCCGCTTTGTCCTCGACGTGGTCCATGAGATCCGCCAAGGTCATCAGCTCGACGCCGTCCAGCTTCTCTACGACGAACGAGTAGAAATTGTCTCGGCGTTGCTCGCCATCGCTGACAATGTCGACGCCCGCTTCGTCTTGGTAGCGTAGCTGCTCCAACACCGCCTTGTCGGCGACTTTCTGAAACTCTTCGAAGCTCAGCTTCCCCTTTTGGCGCTTCCTGAGCGCGTCCAAGAGATACTGGGGTCTCGGCCAGCTGCCCACGACGGTAACCGGGAACAGCGGTAGTTGACTGGTAGCCATTTTCCTAATCCTCCTAAGATGAAATTACCGGCCTTGCAACGCGGTTACGCGTCAGCTCTGTCAGGCCTTTCAGGCTTGTCAGGCCTTTGGTAGGTCCCGTCTGGACCCCCATTCCGTCCAGGACCCGTCATAATTCCGGACCCGAGTGTAACCCAACAGACGCAAAGCGAGGTAGATGTGTGAGGAGCGCGCGCCCGTCATGCAGTAGGCGACGATCTCTTTGTCTTCGCTTGCACCCAGCTCGGAGAATTCACGTTTTAGGTCTTCGGGCGATCGAAAGGCCTGGTAGGCTTTTCGCGCTAAAGTCTTGTCCCAGGATCGATTCCTGGCCCCCGGGATATGGCCGTCTTCGTACTCCTCGGGTGAGCGAGCGTCGATGACCGATACATCGGAATTCTCTAGGCGATCCAAGATCCAATCCGCGGTTGCGAGACGCTCTTCACGAATCGCGGGAGTAAAGGTCGCCTCTCGGACATCGGGCGCCTCGCTCGTCGTCGGGCGGTTTTCGGCGAGCCAGCGTTCGATGCCGCCTTCCAGTGAATGCACCTGCTCACAGCCCAAGTACTCGAGAAGCCAAAAAGCTTGTGAGGCCCGGGTACCCCCGAACTCGTCGTAGACGACGATCGTCTTGTCTCGGGAAAGGCCCAGTCGGCCAAGGAGGGCGGCCACTTCTTCGATGGGGCCCACCGTTCGCTCGACGCCGGTGGCTTTCCCGGTCAACACATCGTCGAGATTCAGATAGACGGCGCCTGCGACATGCCCGAACTTGTATCCGGCACCGGGCGCCGTCACTTCCACCAGTCGCAAATCCGCATCGTTCAAATGGTCGGCCAGCCAGGCGGAGCCGACCAGAAGACCGTCATTAGGAAATTTCTGCTCACTCATGTGTTGTTCTGTCTTAGAAGAGAAAGCAGACGGGAGCCCTAAGTTTGTCCGACCCCCGTCTGCGCAGAGACGGTTGTCCTTAGCCGACGCCCTTGTCGAACTTGGGTCCAGGGAGATACTCGAAGTCTTCGCCCTTACGGATCTTGGCTGCAATGTCCAGCGTCTTGGCGGCATATTCGAAGGCATAGGGGATGCCTGGTCCGCCGGGCACGAACCCAGCCGCCAGCATACCGACCGACACTGACTCGAAGATCTCGCCGTCCGTGGCACCGGCCTTGATGGCGGGCTGAACGTGGATGATGCAGCGTGGCGACATGTAAGCCACGCCAATGGAGACGAACATTAGCTCTTTGATCTTGCGGGGCAGGTTGCCGTCCGCCCACACCGACTCGTAAAAATCGGCGAAGCGCTCCCCGACTTCCGGTGCCAGCGTGTTGGTTACTTTGAACATGCGGGGAGTGAAGAACATCTTCTCTTCCATATACTTGTTTGCTTGTTCGGCTCTGTCGGCCATTTCTTTCCTCCAAGTTCAATGCGTGAATTGAAAAAAGATGAGACACACTAAGCAGTTGTTCAATCTATTTGATCGATGTCACCTCCCCTCGGCATGTCACATCGGGATGAAAAACCAGCCCTTCTTCTGGGCAATGGGTGTGTAGAGAAACCAAATCACGAACAGTGACGCAAAGACCAGGTTTACCGGATCGGTGGCCTGGACCAGCGCGTAGTACCCGAGCGCCAACGCCATTGCCAGATAGGGAACCTTGGTCACCCAACGCGGCGGTTTTCCGTTGGCGACCAGCACCTCACCCCCGAAATCGTCGTGGCCCGGCGGTACTTCCCGCGCTCCTTTAGTGCTCATCGTTGGTCTTGTCGTTATCGAGCATGGAGTACTTCGCCATCTCGATGTCGTCGAACTGCCCGTGGCTCCGCGCCCAGTAGTACCCGAGGCCGAAGAGCACCAAGATGATGGCTACCGTCGCCAGCACCAGCCAAGTTGCGGGGAACACCATAGACCTACCTCAACGTCAATATATATGCGGTGAGCGCCTGAATCTCTTCCGCAGACAGATAGTCATAGGACGGCATGACCGTTCCGGGCGACCACGCCCGGGGGTTTTTGAAGTGGTCCTCATGCCAGCCCACGTTGTCTCCGATACCCTTCCGGGAGGCGACGTGAGCCAAGTCCATGCCCTGGCGGAGGGTGCCCCAGAAAACCGGGGACTGATAGTAGAAATCTCCCGGTACGGACTCGGGTCCGATATCGCCTCGCTGGCGCACCATCCCACGATCCGCCTCGGGCTCACGGACTTGCTGGGTATGGCAGTAATGGCACCCCTCACGTAGATAGATATCACGCCCCCTCAATTCTTCTTCGGAATAGGATTGGGCCAACGGCGAAGGCCCGATCGGATCCTGCGCAGGGATAATAATGGTGACGATAATCCCGAGCAACAAGCTGATCAGGGAGCCGCCGATAAGGTAGACCAGGTTAGGTCTCATTGTCTACTCTCATTTGCAATACGGGTTCCGCTGCGCGCCGTCCGCCAGATATTCCACGCGAAGCAACCGATCCCGATGCCGGCGATGGCGCCCCCAATAAGGCGAGCCCCGAAGTAAGGTTTCATCGATATCACGGTTTGCAGGAACGGGATCGTATAAGAAGACCAGTTTTGTCCTTGGATGAGCCCCGCCACCCACATCGAGATCATGAAGATCAACATGCCGAGCGTGGTCAGCCAATAGTGCCACTCCATCAGTTTCTTGCTGTAGATGTTTCGGCCGCTGAGTGTCGGCACGATCAGATAGATGAGTGCGAAAGCCCAAAAACTGTAGGCCGCCATAAAGGCAAGGTGCGAGTGTCCAACCACCCAGTTCGTAAAATGCACGACCATCGAAAAAGTTCGAAACGAGTGAGAGATGCCTTGCACGCAGGTGAGCCCCCAGAAGATCGCTCCGGTCGCAAAGAAACGAAGCGCGACGTCTTGAGCGGCGAGGTGCCAGCGTGTGCGCATGGTCATGAAGAAGTTGACCATGAACGCCGTCGTCGGCACGGCTGCCAGAATGCTGAAGACGATGGTGAGGTACTCCAACCAATCGGGCGCCGGGCTGTAGAGTTGGTGATGTTGTCCGGTCCAGACGCTCCAGAGTCCCCAGAGTCCTAGGCGGTGACTGTAGAGCGCTTTTCCGGTGAGCTTCGGCAGAAGATAAAGAGCCAGCCCGATCCCCGCGGTCGTAAACCATGCGTTGAATAGATTGTGAACATAGAAGTAGTTCACGATGTTGTCGTTCATGCCGTAGTAGGCACCGGAGGGATCCCAAATCTTGTTGCCGACCGCGTAGATGGGCACCATGACCATCGTTGCCGCCATGAAGTTCCAGACGCTCACGTAGATCTTGGGCTCGCGCCGGCGGGAAACGGTTCCCCAGATGTTGATCGCCAACAGCACGATGTTCAGAATGAACAGCAGATCGAGCGGCCATATCATCTCCGCGTACTCGCGGCCTTGGGTGTGTCCCATCGGAAGAGTGATAAGCGTCGCGGCGACCATGAGATTCCAGAGGCACCAGTTCACGTTGGCGAGCCGCTCGCTGTAGAGCTCGGTGCGGAGGAGCCGAGGGATAATGAAGAGGATGCCGGCATAATAGACCTGCGAGAGCCAACCGAAGATCGCGAGGTTCACGTGAGCCGGTCTCAGCCGGCCGAAGCTCAAGTACGGCTTGATGGAGAGAGGGAGCTGGTCGGCCAGGGCTGGGACGTACAAGAAAGTGGCTAGAATCAGGCCGAAAACGCCCGGCACGATCAGCCAAAAGACCGACGCGTAGCAGAAGCGAAGGCTCGCGCTTCCGGGCTCGTTACTTGCCATTCTGAACATTCTCGAAGGTGTCAAAAGCGGCGAGGATTGTAACGCGGCCTCAGAGATGAGGCAAGGAATTAGGCGCTGGGCGGCGGAGGGGTTTTTCCTTTGACGTCGCGAACGAAGGCCTCGTTGTCCACCCGCTTCTTGTACTTCTGGGCAAGCCGCTCGACCTTCGGGACCGCCCAGGTCCAAAGCCGCCCCAGGTGTTTCTCGGCGGCTTCCAAGTCGGTGCGGAGGGGGCCGTGACCTTCCCGGTACTTCTCTTCGATCTCGGCAACGACTTCGGGCGGAGCCAACCGAGTGAACATTTCCATGGCCGCGAGCAGGACCAGTAGATCGTCGACTCGACCTAGGACCGGGATGAAATCCGGGATGAGGTCCAGCGGGCTCGCCACATAGGCGAGCACTCCCAATAGGACTGCCTTGAGGGACACCGGAACCCTCGGATCCCGGAGGAGGCCCCAAGCGAGGTTTACGAGAAGCGGAATCCGTGGCAGGTTCTGCTTTGCCCAGGCGAGCCCTTTTCCACCCAAGAAAGGCGACATCGCGAGGAGTTTAGCAGGTGAGGACTCGACGTCCAGGAGGAAGTTCTTACAGGACGATCTGCTCTCGGCGAAGGAACTCCGGGTCCAATGCGTCACGGCGCAGCGAGAGTAGCTTGTTCTCGAGGCTGTCCACCACGAAGTAGTCCAGGCTGGTTCGTTCGGTGTGCCCAAGGTCGAGGAAACGCGCCCCCATTTTGTAGCGGAACGACAAGTCGGAGACCCCCTGATCGACGAGCCACACCACTTCACTCTCCGCGGGCAGGATTCCCGCGCCCCTCGCGACGCTGGCGAGTTGGACGGTGAGTCCGTGTCCTTTATCGAAGGGTGTGTCGCATAGCAGAAGCACACCTCCGCAGCTCAGGTTTCTTACTTGGGCGCGCTCGGCGGTCCCGTTCTTAATGACAACGATTTCCATGTCGGTGTTCACGCGAAGGCGATCCCGCGTCGTCACCGTGCTGCGGATGTCGTCGGCGGAGAAACGACTGGCTGGCTTTTCGCAAAGCCCTTCCTGCGCCATGACAAAGTCGTAAAACGTCCTCAAATCTTCCCAGCGTTTTTCTTCTGCGGGGGGTAGCGTGCCGCCCGCGACCGTCTTGGCGTCGTTGAGTGCGGCCCACTCCTGGATTACGTCCAGAAGAGTTCTCACGGCTTAAAGGGCTTCGAGGGGCCGGCCACGAGTGCGGCGCGTCTGGGGTAGACGGGATCTTCGTAGAAACTGCGAACGGCGCACTCGGAGTCTTCGACTCCCGTCACAGCACGCAGTAAACCTATCATAATCCATTATGGAAGAAAATCCGATTTTCAGGAAGTGTGATCCGGATCACGCAGTGCCGCGTCTGGCCCCCCTCGGCGAACAGTTGGGAAAAACCCCTTCGGACCCCTCAAAAAACCCTTCTGGTTGAGCCAAAAGGACCCAACTTTCCGCATTAGTTAGATGAACAGCCAAAAAAATTGAATAGCGCCGAGCGGGACCAGCCCCCGTAGCTTGGAATCGGCCGGCCGGGATTTGGCGCCACTTTACCCTTGACTTCTGCCCAATCGAGAAGAGGGACGAAATGACGGTGAGTCACAGGCGACAGGATCCCCTGATTCCTCGGAGCGTGTTTTTCGGGAATCCGGAAAAGGCCGATGTAGACCTCAGTCGAGACGGCGCTCACATAAGCTTCCTGGCGCCCGTCGACGGCGTCCTGAACATATGGGTGGCGCCGGCCGAGGACCTGGAAGCCGCCCGAGCCATCACGTCCACCAGGAAGCCCGGAATTCGGTACCACTTCTGGGCTTACACCCACGAGCACATCATCTATGTGCGGGACTATGACGGTGACGAGAAAAGGGAAGTGCATTCGGTGAATGTATTTACTAAACAGGACCGGAACCTCTCCAATGCAAAAAGAGCGCCGGAACGTCGGCCGGTGGCGAATGCAGTGAGCAAGCTACTCGGTGTTGCTCGCGTCGAGAAAATGAGCGCTAAACGACCCTCGGAGATCATGATCGGGATCAACGGGCGCGATGCCAATCACTATGATCTATACAAGGCGAACGTCGAGACCGGCGAGCGGACGTTCTTCTTGATGAACTACGTCTTCGAACGTTTGGTCTTGGACGATGACTACTGCGTACGGTTGGCGATTCGCTACCGAAACGGGGATAGGGAAGTACTCAAAGTGAGCCCCTCCGAGGGGTGGACGCCTCTTCTGACGATTCCCTGTGAGGATTCCTTCACCATCGAGATCCTGGGTGTGGACAGCACGGGTGAGCTCGTGCACGTGGTCGACAGCCGAGTGGGTGACCAACCCATCTTCAAAACGATCGATGTGGCTACCGGCCGCGAGGAGAGTACATCCGATAAAGGCGTTGAAAATGAAGAGACGGGGGCCTTCTCCGATGAGAAATACCTGCAATCGCTGTTCAAGCATGGCCGCCTGAGAGTCGTGAGGCAGTCAACAGACGGTGAGCTCTGGCTCGTCACTTACGAATCCGACGTGGAGCCGGGTCGCTACTACTTGTACGACCGCACGAACCGTCGGGCGCGTTTCCTCTTCGCCGCTCGGGAAGCTCTGCAGCGAGTGAATCTAGCCCGCATGCGAGAGCTTGCTATCCGGGCTCGCGATGGGCTCTTGCTCAACAGCTACTTGACCTTGCCGGCGTGGTTGGACCTCGGCGATGAGAGGCTTCGACCGCCAACGCCTTTGCCCATGGTCCTGCTGGTCCACGGAGGGCCCCACGCTCGCGATGAGTGGGGTTACCACCCGGATCATCAGTGGTTGGCGAATCGGGGATACGCGGTGCTGAGCGTGAATTTTCGAGGCTCGACGGGTTTCGGAAAGGACTTTGTGAACGCAGGCAGGGGTCTCTGGGGCGGGGCGATGCAGAACGATCTTATCGATGCGGTCACCTGGGCAGCTGATTTCGGTATTGCCGACAAGTCGCGCATCGCGATCATGGGTGCGAGCTACGGCGGTTACGCGGCACTCTCAGGCCTCGCGTTTACACCAGACCTTTTTGCCTGCGGCGTCGACTTAGTGGGTTGCTCGGACCTGACGAACGGTGAAATTTTTCGCGCACCGCGCGACAAAAAAGAGTACCGGCAACTCGCGGAGCGCTCACCTGCGCTCCATGCTCGTCGCATCCGTAAGCCTCTCCTTATCGGCCACGGAATGAACGACCCGTGCGTGAAGCGAAGAGAATCGGACCAGATGGTTCGGGCGATGCAAACGCACCGCCTTCCGGTGACCTGTGTGCGCTATCCCGACGAAGGCCATGGCTTCGTTCGAGCCGAGAACACGCTGTCTTTCCAAGCCATCACCGAAGGCTTCTTTCCCAACACCTGGGCGGTCGCTTGGAGGCGGTCGACCACGATCTTCCAGGGGCCAATCTGGAGGTGCGGTCTCTCGGAGACGGAATGAAGGCGCTCCGATCGTTTTGGAACGCGATGATAGCCATTCGCGAAGCCGAACGGCAAGGCCGGTCATGGCTCGACCTCTCGGCATGGGGACTCACCGTGCTGCCGCCCGAGATCGGCAGAGTGAAAACCCTCGAGCGACTTTATCTATCCCACAACCAACTGCGATCCCTGCCCGACGAGCTTAGCGCTCTCTCGCGCTTGGAGGAGCTTTATGTTAACGACAATCAGATTGCCGCCCTGCCGGACGGAATAGTAAAGCTTGGCAAGCTCAGAGTTCTCCGTTTGGACGAAATCGGATCGAAGAACTCAGTCCAGAGATTGGTAAGCTGGGAAGCATGACGTTCTTATCGCTGCGGGGGAACAGACTGGTTACTTTGCCGCCCGAGACCGCGTGCGGGACCTGGGCATCGACGCCATAGTCCTTGGTGTCCGAGACCACGCCTACAATCGTCCGCCACTCGTCACTGATGCCGATGCGGCTCACGATGTCACCGCTCCAGGCGATACGCCTCCCCACCGGGTCTTGATCGGGAAAGTAGCGTTTCGCGAACGACTGGTTGATCACGACAACTTTAGAAGCGTCGGCGCGGTCCGTCCCCTCGAGCCAGCGTCCGTTCATCAAGGTGATGCCCAAAGTCCGAAAGTACTCGGTACTCACGCTGCGGTAGTCGGCTCGTGGCTGGGGGGCACCCGGTTCCGCCTCCCGGCCCTCGATGCGAAACTCCATTGTCGTGAGAAAGG
The DNA here is from genome assembly GCA_965219415.1 of Candidatus Marinacidobacterales bacterium. GTDB lineage: Bacteria > Acidobacteriota > Vicinamibacteria > Marinacidobacterales > DATDRI01 > CBDCNP01. Next base: position 605,955 of record CBDCNP010000002.1, on the reverse strand, counting down.
CAGCGAGCCCGGTCGGCGCCCCGCGCAACGGAACGACGCTCCCGAGAGCAGCATCGCGTACGCTGGGCAAGGCTGCCACGCGTTCACGGATCGTCTGGTAATAAGTGCGCCGTTCGTCGGTGGAGCGTGCACCGAGAATCGGGACCTCCATCGCGAGCACTTCTTCTGCATCCACTCCCGCCTCGGCTTGCTGCAGGTTGAAAAGCGTTCGCAGAAGTAAGGTGGCGCCGATGAGAAGCACGAAGCAAACGGCTATCTGAGAGACGACGAGCAATCGTTGCATGCGGCGTCCAGCGACCCCGGCAGTGGCGCGTTGCCCGAAGCGGGCGCCGCCCCCCACCGCGACCGACTCTGGCAGGCGCGGAAGCAGGGCGAAGACCGAAGCCGCTATGACGGCGACGAGCCAATCGGAATTGTTGAAACAAGGTGCTCATTGCAAAACCTCCAGTTCTTTTCGAACTACTCTTCTCGCAACGCCCGCGTCGGCTCGAGCCGCGAGGCACGACGCGCCGGCAGGTAGCAGGCAGCCAGTGCCACCAGAGCCAACACGATTGGAATCGTCGTGAAGGTTAGTGGATCGGTCGCGGTGACGCCGTAAAGAAAGCTAGCGAGGAAGCTCGAGAGCGTGACCGCTCCGAGCAACCCGAGCGTCAAGCCCGCCACGGTCAGGACCGCCCCTTGTCCGAGTATCGATCTGAGAATTCGTTGTGGCGTCGCACCCATGGCGAGCCGAACGCCGATCTCCCTCGTTCGTTGGCTAACGCTGTAGGCGATGACCCCGTAGATCCCTACCGAAGCGAGAGCGAGCGCCATCACTGCGAACAGAGCCAAAAGTGAGAGCGAAAACCGAGTAGCGGCCATCGACTCGGCGAAATACTCTGCGTAGGGGCGCACGCCGTGAACCGGCTGGTCGGCATTGAGCTGGCGCACTTCGTTCCTGACCGCGCCGGCCACGGTCCGATCGTCGACATCGCTTCGAATGGCGAGGGCCATCGTGCGCATGGGCGACTGTTGGTGCGGGACGTAGACTTGTTCGACACCGATCTGGCTGGGATGCTGTCGAAGATGCTCGACGACACCGATGACTTCGGCCCATACGGGTCGACCGCCGTTCAAGTAGACCTCGATCTGTAGACGCTCACCGATTGGATCGCGCCCCGGCCAAACCATTTGCGCCAACTTGTCATCGATGATGACCACGTTTGGATGATCGAGATCGTCTGTCCATTCGAAGAAACGTCCTACTTTCAGTCGCGCGCCGATGGACTCGAACCAACCAGGAGTCACCGTGAGGTAGTTGGCGGCGACCCTATCCCACTCGAGCACACCTTCCGGGGTCTCATAGGCGTATGGCGCGAGGTGGAATGACTGCCCGTCCAGTGGGAGCTCGGTTGCCGCACCCACCGCCTCGACGCCCGGGAGATCTTTGACGCGGGAGAGAAGCTGTCGGTAGAACTCCGCCATCTTCAGAGGCTCGCTGTACCGATAGTGGCTGTCGACTAAGGACAGTTTCATCGTGAGTACGCCCCCCGGGTTGAACCCGGGGTCGACTCCCGCCAGGAGCACGAAGCTTCTGACGAGCAACCCTGCGCCGACCAGAAGCATGAACGAAAGAGCCAATTCACCTACAACCAGAAGTCGGCGCGTGCGTTGACGGCCGGAATCGCCGAGAGATCGCGCCCCCACTTTGAGGGCTACCGAGTCATCACCCTTTCGGAAGATGCGGACCGAAGACACCGCGCCGAAAACCAGCGCGGTCAGGACGGCTGTCGCCATCACCAGACCGAGAACCCGCCAGTCCAGGCTGAGCTCGTCCACGCGCGGCAAGTTTCCGGGTTGAAGGAGCTTCAAGCCTTCGATGCCCCGCTGGGCCAATAACAAACCCAGCCCGGCACCAAGGGAGGAGATGAGGGCGCTTTCCGTCACGCGCTGTCGGAGGAGACGCCAACGACTGGCACCGAGTGCCGCTCGCACCACCATCTCGCTCTCGGTTCCGCTGGCGCAGACGAGAAAGAGGTTGGCGACGTTGGCACACGCGATGAGCAGGACGAAACCAGCCGCACCAAGAAGTAGCAGGAGGCTCGGTCGCACTTGAGCTACGACATCGCTATGCAGTCGGTCGAGCTCGATGTCGAGTCCCGAGCCTTCATAGTCCTCGAAGTTGTCGGCCTCGACTCTCTCGGCCACGGTTCGTATCTCTGCCTGTGCTTGCTCGACGGTCACCTTCGGCGCCAGGCGGCCCACGAGAGTAAAGATTCTCCACCCGCGAAGAAGTTGGTCATATCCGCCATTCCACGAGACCCAGGCGTCGAGTCGCGCCGGCACCCCGGCTTCGGGAGGCAAGAGCATTTGGAAACCCTCGGGCATGACGCCCACGACCGTATGGGGAATCCCGTCGAACTCTATCGGGCTGCCCACGATGTTCGGGTCGGCCCCATAGCGGCGCTTCCAAAGCGAATGTGCGAGCACGATGACGCGGGGGGGAGTTGACGATGTCTTCTTCGTCGGCGATGAAACGGCCCATTGTCGGCTCGATCCCGAGCGTGTCCAAAAAACCTGCCGAGACGAATCCCATATCGATCTCTTTCGGGCTCGATGGCATCGTCGGTCAGGGCACCCGGCCGGTACCAGATTCCTCCCAGCCGAGAGAACGATCTGGACTGCTGGCGGTAGTCGAAGAGCTCGGGCCCGGAGCTGGCAGGTCGGACCCGCCCTTGCTCGGGCAGCACTGTCTTCAGCAGGACGAGGTTTGCGGGGTCGTGATAGGGAAGCGGCCTAAGAAGGACGCTATTCACCACGCTGAATATGGTGGTGTTCGAGCCGATTCCGAGCGCGAGCGTCAAGGCGACCACCAAAGTGAACCCGGGCCGCTTGAGAAGCGTCCGGATGCCGTAGCGGAGGTCTTGGAGCAAGGTATCCATGACTTTCCCGTTTCGCTAAGGGCTCCCAACGACAAGGATGTGCAACATGAATGCCATTCGCAAGCCCCTAGAAACCGTACTTAGCCGGTCCTATTGTTTCGAGGCGTTCGTTTCCGGGATGGGAGTGTGGCGCAAGCGGACGTCGAGGGCGAAGGGGCGAGTGGAAACCGTGAAGGTCAGAAACTCGTCGTGTCGCTCCGGTATTCTCGACCCCGCCACCGGACGATCCCTTCCACGTAGACCATACGCAGCGAGCGAGCCACGATCACGAAGCCTACGAGGACCGATAGCGGGTGAAACAGTATCGGCCACCAGGGGAAGCCCAACCACCATTGGATCGCCGATCGGCACGCCACGAGCAGCGCCAGGCTCGCTCCGAGCCACACCAGCGGTGGGGACAAGGCCTGGGATGGAATGCTCATTGCCCAGGGCAGCCAAAAGAAAGGAAAGACGTTCAGAGCCAGGAGCACTGAGGACGCGACGACAAGAAGGGGCTCGCGACCTCTCCAGACAGCGTGAGCGTTCTTGGTGAATCCCTCGACGATCTCGCCCAGCCCTCGGTACATGCGGATTCGCAGCAGGGAAGGCCCAAGCTGCATGCGAGTGTTGAATCCAGCCGCTTTCAGCTCAATCGCCAGGCGGACGTCGTCGACGACCGAGGCGGCAAGCCGGCTATGGCCGCCGATCGTGTCGTAGGCTTCCCGCCGAACGAGGTTGAAGGCGCCACCGCCGAAGGCCAACTTTCGACGTCGGGAGAGCGCGACGAACGAGGGGAGAAAATGAAAAAGAAGACCGGTAGGGAGGGCATGGCGACCCCCTCCCAAAACCCCTCCCGTTCGAAGTGAGGTAGGAGTGCAAGGTGATCCCAGCCTTCCGACGCCGCGCGGCCGACCCCTTGGCGGAGCGCAGCGGGAGCCAAGCGAACGTCGGCGTCCATCAAGAGAAGCCATCGCCCGCGGGCGATCGCGGTCCCGTTGGACAGAGCATGTGGTTTGCCCAACCATCCTTCGGGGAGGGGAGGGCAGGATACTGGCACGAGCCGCGGGTCGCTGGCATCTCTTTTGCCGTGCCGTCGGTCGAGCCGTCATCGACGACGACGACTTCGAAGCTGGGATAGTCTTGTGCTAAAGCCGCATCCAACGTCAGGCCGATGTCTCTTTCTTCGTTGCGCGCGGGTATGACAATAGACACCATCGGCCAATTCGCTCGTTCGCCGGGCGGGTCGGCGGGTTTCAGTCGCCGAAAGACGAGTAAGTTTACGATCGTCTGAATCGTGAGAAGCCCCCAAAAGACGAAAAGGGCGAGAGTCAGGTAGGTCATTTAAGAGACGTGCGGGCCTCGACTAACATTTTCTGTGGAAATGGGTGTTGAGAACTTGTCGACGGATGTCTCCGGACCCGCGTCACCGTAAGCGCTCCTCCAGTTTGCACAAATCGTGAGCAGCGGAATGTTGTCCGGAGGAATCCTCGAAGGATGATTTCTGAGGTGAATAATCCGGGACGGCGTTATTTCTTTCGGGCCCCGCGTTTTTCCGCTCACCCGCGTCCCATCATCCGGAGCCAGTCATCCAAACTGGACACACGAAGTGCATAGTTGGTCTGGCGTTGCTCGCCGAGCGTCGAGGTCGGCTTTTCCGCGTAGTCGTGACCGGGGTAGAGCACCACGTCGTCGGGTAGCTTGGACAAGCGCTCGGTCAGGGTCCGATACATCTCTTCGGGATCGCCCCCCGGAAGGTCGACTCGGCCACATCCCTGAACGAAAAGCGTGTCGCCCGAGACTAGGCGGCCGCGCACCAGGAAGCACTGGCTCCCCGGTGTATGTCCCGGTGTGTGAACGAACTCGATTTCGACGTCACCGAGGCTCAGCCGGTCGCCGCCGTCGTGGAGCGTCAGGTCGGTATCGGACAACCCCGTCATGAGGCGGACGCCCTCGGCTTCCGGTTTCTGAACGTGTACCTTCATGCCCTTCAACTCGAGGAGTCGAGCCAGTCCTTCGATATCGTGGCCGAAGAGGTCACCACCCACGTGATCGGGATGGTAGTGAGTGGCTAGGGCGCCGACTAGCTCCATGCCGTCCTTTTCCGCGGCGTCGACCAGATCTTTGACGTTCCAAGCCGGATCCACCACGACCGCCTTCCGGGTCGAGCGGTCTCCGATGAGGTAGCAGAAATTGACCATCTGCCCGGCAATCGGATTCTTGCGAGCGAAATCCCGTCCGGCAAGTAGCTGGCGGAAGTAGAGGTTGTCGTCGCTCATCGACGGTACGTGAGAACCATGTTAGATCATAAGAACGACCGCAAGAAGTGCCTTTAGCTGGTTGACACGCTCATGGAGCGGGGGTATCTTCGGCCACTCAATCTCAGACGAAAATCTCTATCCGGAGAGGAACCAATCATGAAAACATTCACTTTTGCGTTTTGTCTTACCTTTACCCTTGTCATCGGCCTCGGAGCCGGCGCTTGGGCGCAGGAAATGAGCGCCGAAGACAAGGCCATGATGGAAGCGATGGAGAAGGCGGCCACGCCTGGCGAACCCCACACGAAACTCGAAGCCCTAGCCGGCGAGTGGGATGCACATAGCAAGTTTTGGATGGATCCTTCGGCCCCGCCACAAGAGTCCAAGGGGAAGAGCGCGAATAAGATGCTCTACAACGGGCGTTACCTACATCAAGAGTACAAGGGCGACATGATGGGGCAGACGTTCCACGGAATGGGTATCTGGGCATACGACAACCTTAAAAAGAAGTTCGTGTCCACCTGGATCGATAGTGTGAGCACCGCTCTCGCTTATAGCGAAGGCGAGTGGGACGCCGGAGAGAACGCGATCGTCTTCCACTCCGAGTGGTTCGACCCGATGACGAGCAAGCCGGTCAAGAGCAAGATCGTGATTGGCATCGAGAGCGAGGACAAGTACGTCTTGGAGATGTTCATGATAGACGGGGACGGTAACGAACAGAAGAGCATGGAGATCGTCTACACCAAGAAGAAGCCCGAGACCGATTAGGCGTCCGTTTCCCTTGGCGGTACGAATCAGCTGCCGATCTTCAATAGGTGACTCTCGGTCCGGAAGAACCAATGACCGTCCACCAAAGCGGGCGAAGCGAGCGTTCGCTGATTGAGCCGGTTGACGTGTAGCAATTCGAACTCCGGCCCGGCTTTCAAGACAAAAGTATCGCCCAGGTCGTTGGTGAAGAAGACCTTGTCTTGCGCTCCGATCGGGGAGGCCGAGAATCCCTCCCGCTGCGTCTCACCGAGGCGTCCTTGCCACATGACGTCACCACTCTTCGCGTCATAGCACGTCGCGACGCTCAGCATGTCATTCACCATGTAGAGGTAGTGTCGTCGTACAGGAGTGGTGAGGGGACGAAAGGAGAGCTTTTGGGGCTCTTCCAAACCACGTGAGTATCCGTCACGTCGCCGCTGCCGCCGGGTCGGATCGCCAAGGTCGGACCGGCACGTCCTGAAGAACAATACACGAGGCCGTGGCCGACAACCGGGGTGGGGATGACTTCGTATAGATTTCCGCCACAGGTCCAAAGCTCCTTGCCGGTATCGGGATCGTACGCATAGACACGTTTCTGACTGCTCACGATGAGCTCGTCACGGTCCCCAACGCGGATCACGATGGGCGTTCCCCAACCCACGGTCTCGTCGCGATGGGTCGACCACTTCACCTTGCCCGAGGTCTTGTCGAACGCGGCCACGAACGAAGTGCCACCCTCGTGGTCCTGGTAGAGGATGACACTGTCTTTGTAGATCAGGGGAGAGCCCGCAGTGCCGTGGAAGGCTGGCATCTCGGCGAAGGGCCGATGCCATGCCACCTTGCCGGCGAGGTCCACCGCCATGAGGCCATGATTTCCTAGATACGCGTAGACGCGCACACCATCGGTTGTCGGTGTTCCCGAGGCGTGTCCATTCTTGCGGTGCGGACTCTCCGGCGTGGCCTTGGGTGCAAAGACCTCCCACAGGAGCTCGCCGTCCGAGCGTTGGAAACAGAGGAGCGAGATTCGCCGAGCTACCCTCAGAAGGTGTGGAAATAAAGTGGGTTTACGCGGATTCGTGTGGGTAAGTTCTGACGGAAAAACAGTGTAACTCATTGTGTGGAAAAGGTATCGAGTACTTCATCAGGTGCTGAAAAGTGGTCCATTTTTAGGATAGGCTAACCGAGTGAAAAATTCCCAGTCGATCCGCTCGCTGTTTGCGCTGCCAGGTTTCGTGGTTGGTGCCGGATTGAAGGGTCTATTCGGTGACCGATACGCCCGCGTCATCCAGCTCAAGAGGCGAAAAAAACAGCTGTGTGCTCTTACTGTGGGCAACGGTGCCGGGGGCGCTATGACAAGCAAGTGTGCCGGGTCCGCGACCTGTCGTTGGCAGGCTGGCGGATCTATCTGGAATACGAGCGTTGGCGCGTCAACTGTTCTGGGTGCGGCGGTGTGCATGTAGAACAACCTAGACTGGCTGGCGAACAACTCGCGCTACACCCAGCGTTTTGCGACGCATGTGGGCAAGCTGTGCCGGGATATGCCGAACAAGGCGGTGGCCGAGATGGAACGTCTGCACCACGGTACGGTGAAGGCTCTGGATACGCTCTACATGCAAGAGCAGGTCGACCGGGCGGGGCTACCGGCGCCTCGGGCCATCGGTGTCGATGAGATCTCCATCCGCAAGGGACATAACTATCGCGTCATTGTCAGCGACCTGGAGCGGGCGCGTCCCATCTGGGTGGGCGGTGAGGGTCGTAAAGAAACCGACATCGATTTGTTCTTCAAGGCGCTGGGCGGAAAGAAAAGCGCCCGTATCAAGCTGGCCGCCATGGATATGTGGAAGCCCTTCCGGAACTCGGTGATTCACAACGCGCCTAATGCGCGGATCATCTTCGACAAGTTTCATATCATGCGTCATCTGTCAAAGGCCCTCGATGAGGTCCGGCGCGGTGAGTACAAACGCCTCAGCGGCAAGGACCGGTCGTACATCAAGGGGCAGCGTTACACTTTGCTTTCCCGGCGGGAGAACCTGAGCCTAGACGGTCGCCGCGCACTCAAAAAGTTGCTCCAGGCCAACCGGCGCCTGAACACCGCCTATATTTTGAAGGAGGCCTTCGGGCAACTCTGGGATTACCGCACCGAACGCGGCGCTCGCGCCTTTTTCACCCGTTGGAAAGACAGCCTCAAATGGCAACGCCTGCATCCGTACCAGAAGTTCGCCGGTATGATTGAGTCCCATTGAGATGGTATCGCCTCCTACTGTCATCCGGAGAACAAAGTCAGTCTCGGCCTAGTTGAAGGGGTCAACAACAAAATCCGTGTTCTGCAACGACGCGCCTACGGCTATCGCGACGAGGAATATCTCAAGCTGAAGATCGTGGCGGCTTTCCTTCCGCCATTACCCAAAAATGCAGTTTTCAACCCACACGAATCCGCGTAGACCCAATAAAGTAAAGGCGGAGTAACCTTCCGCGTCACGAAACACGGCGTGAAGGGGCCAACGGAAGGAGACACCGCCATGAAGGAAAAGACCACAAGACGACGGAGCTCGTCAAGGGTGGCTTGGGAGTCGCTGGAGAAGTGGGCGAGGCTCGAGATCCAGGATTGGGTGCAGGAGCTGATGGTAGCCGAAGTCACGGAGCTTCTCGGGCGTGAGAAATCGGAGAGACGGAAGCCCGTGGACACAACGGCGGGCTATCGAAATGGATACGGTAAGCCTCGGAAGCTGACGATGAGCGTGGGCACGGTGACGGTTCGCCGGCCGAGAGTAGGGGACGTGGAGGAGAGGTTCGAAAGTCGAGTGCTTCCGCTGTTCAAGCGTCGGAGCGAAACGGTGAGCGAGTTGATTCCGGAGCTGTACCTGCATGGACTAGCTCACGGAGATTTCGATTTGGCGCTCCGCGGGCTTCTAGGGGAGGACGCTCCACTTTCTCCCAGCACGGTGTCGCGGCTGAAACAGAAATGGCAGGGAGAGTACGAGCAGTGGCTAGCTCGCCCACTGGACGAACTCGAGCTCGTGTCCCTGTGGGTAGATGGCGTGTACGTGAAGGCCGGCCTTGAGAAGGACAAGGCGGCGGTGCTAGTTGCGGTTGGTGGCCTGTCCGACGGGACGAAAATCGTCCTGACGCTGGAGGCCGGGCATCGAGAATCCGAAGCGTCATGGTCGTCGCTGCTACGGAGACTGAAGAAGCGCGGTCTGAGATGTCCCCGTTTGGTGATCGGTGACGGTCATCTCGGCATCTGGGCCGCGACCCGAAACGTATTTCCAGAAGCTGAGGAGCAGCGGTGCTGGAACCACCGAATCCTCAACGTACTGGACCGGATTCCGAAAAGGGACCAGGCGCAGGCCAAGCCGCTGTTGACGGCGATCCCCTACCCCACCAGCCTGCAGGAGTGCGAGACGAAGAAGGCCAAGTTCCAGGATTGGTGCTTGCGCAAGGGTCTTCCGGGGGCCGCGCACGTGCTCGACGAGGACTGGGAGCGGATGGTCAGCTTCTATTCCTTTCCCAAGCCTCACTGGCAACACCTTCGCACGAGCAACGTCGTGGAGTCACCGTTCGCTGCACTGAGATTGAGAACGGATGCGGCCAAAAGGTTCAAGAAAGTCGAGTCCGCCACTGCGACAATCTTCAAACTGCTTCTGGTTGCGGAGAAGAATTTTCGCCGGCTCAACGCACCGGAGCTGATGCGAGAGGTTCACCTGGGCGTTCGATTTGAAGATGGAGACAGGGTAACGGAGTCGTCGAAGGTTGCTGCTGCCTGAACTTTTTTACACACCTATTGACAAGAGCTCGATTCGCCTTCCGCCGTCGTAAGCGGTGGTCAGGAAGACCTTGTCACCCCAAATGATGGGAGATGAATTTCCTTGCCCCGGGACGCGCACCTTCCACTGGACGTTTTCAGTCGCGGACCATGTTTCCGGATAGCCCGTGCCGTTCACGACTCCCTGTCCGGAGGGGCCCCCGCCAGCGAGGCCAGAAGTCGTGGCCGCTGCCGGCGGGCGGAACGATTTCTACGTCCTCGGCGGGTGCGCCCGCGCCTAGCACGATCCCAGAGGCAACCGCCGCCACAACCACCAACGGCAAAGCGAGTTTCTTAACCATTGCGAAGTTGTAACGGATCGCGTGCGGCTTGTCTAATTTCTTTGCAGGCCTTCGAGCCAAGGTCCGAATCGCCGTTCGGGCTCACCCGTAAATGGCTCAAAACATGATGCTTAATGGAGGCGGGCCCTACGCCCGAGCGCCCACAAGCTGGCATCCGCCTTGCGAGACACAACCCGAGGTCTAAGGGGAGGAAAACCATGTGGGCGCGAGTTCCTACCGACGTCAAGGCGACAGCTGTCGCCATCGTTTTGATCGGGATGCTCTTTGTTCCTGTCCATTCATCGGGTTGGAGCTTCCCAGGTTTTGCGGCGTTCTCCTCGACGGCGAACTTCTATCGAGGTCTCAGCTTGGCCGAGGATGGTCGGCTCGATGAAGCGATCGAATTCTTCCGCACGTCTTTTGGACTCCCGCTAGGTACCCAGACCACGTTGGCGGCGACGCCGCCAGTCGAGCTCCACCAGCCCCACCATGCGATCGGCGTCAGCTGGCCCCATCACAGCGAGCCGTGCGACTCGATGAAGGTTTTGGTCGTCAAGAAGCCGAGGCCCGCAACCGACTGCCTCTAGTTCTTCCAGTCGACCGCTACATAAACCAGCGCCCTCCGCCCCAGGAGGTCTCCCCCGAACGCCTCATAGTGCACGCTGTCGAACAAGTTCGAGATATTGGTTCCGACCTTCCAGTGCTCTACGATGCGGAAGTTAGCGCTCACGTCGACGGTCGTGTAAGACTCCACCGGTCCTTGGAAGACTCCCACCGCCCATAAGAAATCGTCAACCCATCGGACGCCGAAGTCAGCGTCCCAGCGGTCGGTGACGTAACCGAGTCCGGTTCGTACAGTGTGTTCCGGTGAGTTGGGCGCAAGCAGACGGTCGAACGCCGGATTCTCCTTGGAGTCGAAATCGAACCACGAGTAGGCGAACGTAAACCTCCACGGATCCACGAAGTAGTAGTTCAGACCGATCTCGATGCCCTGGGTGTCCACCTCACCGAAATTCGTGTAGGACACGGCCGCCAGGATGTTCGAGCCGTCGAGGTTGTTCGAGAGTATAGGAGGAGCCAGGCCACGGATGGCGGTCACGACCGGTGGGGGCAGTGCCCCGGGAGGCTCCCACGGACCGAAGTTGGGATTGGTTCGCTGGCCGGGGAAACTTCCGAGCTGAGGCAACAGGTCGGTAATGAAATCGTTTGCCTGGCTGTTGTAGTAGTCGATGGTGAAGAAGGCCTTCTGCTGGATGATCCCCGCATAGCCGACCTCGAAGGTTTGGATCTCCTCGACCGCGAGGCTTTCGTTGCCGAGGGCGAGCACGCGAGTCGGATTGGTGAAACCGCAGTTCACACCGAAAGGTGTGCAGAAGGCCTCGAGACCGCTCAGGTCTGCCGGCGCCGCAACGTCCCCCTGTAAGTAAAACTCGGAGTAATTGGCCACCTGGAAGGCCCGGTTGTAGGTAAAGCGGATCGTGTGATTGGGATCGAAGTTGTAAACGACGGCCGCCTTGGGCGAGAACTGGGCATCGTACAAGGTGCTGTCGTCGAACCGGCCCGCGAAGATGACCTTGACCCGATCCGTGATATTCCAGTCCGCCTGGCCAAAAACCGCTCCACGATCGGCGGTGACCGGCTCGAACATGAGGGTTTGTCTTCCGCTGTCAGGGTCGGCGCTGTTGATGTCTTCATGTCCATAGGCGCCTCCCAAAACGACTCTGACTTTGTCTTGGGCAAAGCTCCAGTTGTATTGGCCTTCGAACTGCAGATTGAAAGTGTCGAGCGCGAAATTATTGCCGGGGCGGAGGTTCAACTGGTTCGGGGCATCACGGCCGGTGTAATAAAAAAGGAAATTCCACCGTGGAGCAGTGAAATTGAATCGCGCCCATGGGCGTTTGACCGACGAAGCGTCTCCATCGACCGACCCTCCCAATTGAACGCGACCGAGTCCGGTTTGAAAGACCGGCCCCTTGACACTGGCCATGCCTCCTTCGAGAGTGAAGAAGCTGCCGCTACGAAGATACTTGTCGAAACGGATCCCACCGAAATAGATCTCGTCGTCGTCCAACGGGTTGAGCGGCGCGCGCTCCAAAGGTAGACAATCGATTTGGCCCGGTGCGAGACACGGTACAGCGTACTCGACCGAGCCGAGTGGATCGGCCGGGTTGAAGGTCCGCGAAACCGTGAAGTCTCCCGTTCTCCGCATCCCGGCGACGGCCTTCATGTACCAATCGTTGCCCAGGCCCCCGGCCCAGCGGAAGTCGAGATTAACGGTATCGATCTCTCCGACGGTGAACCGAACCTGGCCACCCTGGGATTGCCGGGGAGCTTTCGAGGTCAGGTTCAAGACACCGCTGGATGCGTTCGCGCCGTAAAGGGCGGCGCTCGGGCCGCGCAGCAATTCGACGCTGGCTAGATCGTCTACTGGGAACGAAATGGCGGCCCATTCTTGGGCGCCCAGAAACGGCACGGCGGGATTTCGGCCGTCTATTAGTGTGGCCACGCGGCGGTTCAAAGAGCTATTGAAACCGCGGGTGTTGACGTTGAAATCGTAGAGTCCGCTCTGCGTCACATTGGCGCCCGGCGTGAACTCCACCAGTTTTGGAACCTGACCGAAGGCGGCTCGACTGGCGATCTGTGCTTCGGTGACGACACTTATGGCGGCTGGCGCTTCTACGATCCGCTCCCTTTGCAAGGAAGCCGAAGTCACGGTCATAGTCTCGACGAAACCGATCTCCCAGTCGACCGCTTTTTCGATGGTTGCCGACATGCCAGCCGTTACCTCGATGCCGGACTCCGAGTCGGAGCTTTCTCCCAAGATGAACGTGATCGAGTACGTTCCTACCGGCACGTTGTCGAAGACGAAGGAACTTCCCTGGTCCGTGATGTCGGCCATCGAAATCTCGTTGATGACAACGGTGACCCCTCCTACACCGGTTCCGTCTTCGCGGGCGACGCGTCCAGCGATGCGACCGGTGTCTTGCGCAAAGGACGTCACGACGAAAAGTGGAATGGAGACAAGCACGAAGAGAAAAAGCCGCTTCGTCATTGGTTCCCTTCCTTCGTTACTGGCTGGTTGGCTTATACCACGCCGCCTTCCGACGCGTCTAGTTGGCGGCGCGTCGTTTTCTGGGTGACCAGCGGTAATGGGAGAGGTCGAGGGTGCTGTCTCGGCGGAAACGCACGCCTTCTGCTTCCAAGAGGGCGCGTTGAAGGCCGGGGGGGTGGTCCGGTAGGTGATCGGATCGGTGGAGCAGCCTCCGGAAGCGTTCACCACACGGTGCCAGGGCAGGCCGTCGGGACATTGTCGCATCGCCCAGCCGACCGCACGTGCGGACAGCGGCCGATGGAGAAGTTGCGCGATCTGACCGTTAGTTCATCACCCGTCCTCGGGGGATACGTCGAACGATGGTGTAGACCTCTTTCCAGGCACTCTGCTTGCGTGCGCTTTGCGGCATCTCGCGGATAGAAAGGAAACGATTTCAGCCGCTTTTTGTTAAGCAGCCAGACGCCAGTACGCTTGCGTGCGGCCCGGCTGTATAATTGGCGCCGTCGCGCTGCGACCGTCTTCTGGTCGCCGTCATCCGCTCGGGAGGCACTCGTGGTTGGCAAAACGCTCGGCCGCTACAAGGTTCTGGAGAAGCTTGGCAGTGGAGGGATGGGAGAAGTCTTCGTTGCCCAGGACACCAAGCTCGCCCGTAAAGTAGCCCTCAAAATACTCCCCCCCGACGTGGCTGATTCACCGGAGCGCCGCGAGCGTTTCGAGCGCGAAGCAAGAGCCGTCGCGGCTCTGTCCCATCCCAACGTCCTTGCCATTCATGATTTCGGTGAGGATCAAGGCGTGATCTTCGCCGTCACGGAGCTTCTCGAAGGTAAGACGCTTCGAGACCGACTCGAAGAGGGCTCTATGTCGCCGGTCGAAGCGATCGGCTACGCACGGCAAATCGTGGATGGGTTGGCCGCGGCCCATGCCAGCGGCATCGTGCATCGCGACCTGAAGCCCGAGAACCTATTTATTACCAAAGACGGCAAGGTCAAGGTCCTCGACTTCGGGCTCGCCAAACAAGCCGAAGAGGGAGGTGGGGAAGACTCAGCAACGAGGACGCGCGCCACCGAACCCGGAACCATCATGGGAACCGTCGGGTACATGTCTCCCGAGCAGGTACGCGGCCAATCCGCCGAGCAACGATCGGATGTGTTCTCCTTCGGCGCCATCCTCTTTGAAATGCTCACTGGCGAGAGGGCCTTCGGGGGGGAGTCCGCCGGCGTCGTCATGTCGGCCATCCTCAAGGACGATCCACTCCCGCTTTTGAGGAAAAAAGGCAATCTTCCCCCGAGCCTCGAGCAAGTCGTTGATTGGTGTCTGAAGAAAAATCCCGACGAAAGGCTTCAGACGGCCCTCGACGTCGGTAACGCCATCGAAGCGCTGTCGGAGGAGACGACGACCGAACTGCGCGCCGTCGAAGATGTTGAGCCTCCCAAGAAGAAAGGCCGGTGGAAGTTCCTTCTGGCGTTCTTACTCATTTTCGCCCCGGCGGTGGGAGCGATTTGGTTTCTTCAGGCGACCAGCAAGGTGCGATGGGCGAGAGAGCAGGGGTTGCCTGAGATCATGCGACTCACTGAGGAGGGAGATTATCGTGGCGCCTTCGAAATCGCGCGACGGGCGCGCGCATCTATTCCGGACGACCCTCTGCTCAACTCGCTGTGGCCGAAATTCGCGGTGGAGATTTCCGTTCAAACCACTCCGGCGGACGCGGATGTGCACATAGGCGCCTACCGGGCGGAGCTGGAACACGTTGGTAAAACGCCCATCGACCGACTGGCGCTGCCACGTGACACGTCTGAGTTCAAAATACTCAAAGAAGGATTTGCCACGGTACAAGGTGCCTGGGTGCACGAGATGGGGGACCTGGACATTACCCTGGACAAAGAAGACTCCGTTGCCTCCGGGATGGTTCGAGCCACAGGTGCGATTCCCCTGTTTATGCCTGGCTTCGAGCACTTGGACCCTGGAGAGCTAGGCGACTATTGGATCGACAGATATGAGGTCACCAATCGCCAATTCAAAGAATTCGTCGACGCCGGTGGTTACCAGAAACGGGAATATTGGAGTCATGAGTTCAACAAAAACGGTCGCCAGCTCCCTTGGGAAAAAGCCATGGCAGATCTGGTTGATGCGACGGGGAGGCCGGGACCCTCTACCTGGGAAGCAGGAGACTACCGACAGGGAGAAGGTGACCACCCCGTGACAGGTGTGAGTTGGTATGAGGCTGCAGCCTATGCGGAGTATGCGGGCAAGGTTCTCCCCACGATCTATCACTGGAACAAAGCTGCGGGAACGTGGATGAGTGATGCGATCATCCCTCTGAGCAATTTTGGTCGTGGTCCAGCCCCGGTGGGGAGTCATCGTGGCATGAGTCCTTACGGCTCGTTCGATATGGCCGGCAACGTGCGGGAGTGGTGCTTAAACGAAAGTGGTCGGGGTGAGAGATTTATCTTGGGTGGTGGATGGAACGACGAGTACTACACGTTCAACGACGGGTATACGCAGGAACCGACGGATCGTTCTCCGGTGAACGGCTTCCGCTGCATGAGATACCTCGAACGGCCCGAGAATCTGCCTGCTCTCAACGCCCTCGTAGACGTTCCTTTCCGGGATTATCGAGCCGAGGAGCCAGTTTCAGACGAAGCCTTCGAGATTTACAAAAGACTGTATTCTTACGACAAGACGGATCTCAACGCCGAAGTCGAGTTGGAAGACGACAGCGCCGAGCACTGGGTCAAACAGAAGATAGCGTTGGACACGGCCTACGGGAACGAGCGGATGTTTGCCTACCTCTTCTTACCGAAACGTGGGGCACCGCCGTACCAAACCGTGGTTTATTTTCCCGGCTCAGGCGCCATTCATTCGAGGTCCAGTGAGTCTCTGCCTCTGCGGTCGCAGAGGATTGATTTTTTCCTCAAGAGTGGCCGCGCGCTCATGTGGCCGATCTATAAGAGCACCTATGAACGAGGAGACGGCTTGGACTCCGACTACCCTGACGAGACCAACTTTTTCAAAGAACACGTCATCATGTGGGCGAAAGACCTCGGTCGATCGACTATCTCGAGACCCGCGACGATATCGATGCCGACAAGCTAGCTTTTTTTGGTGCTAGTTGGGGGGGCTACTTAGGAGCAGTCATGCTTGCGGTGGAAGAGCGGTTCGATGCCGGTGTCTTACTCGTCGGAGGATTCCTTTTTCAAAGAGCCCAGCCTGAGGTGGACCAAATCAATTTCGTTCCGCGCATAACGCTGCCGGTGCTAATGCTCAACGGACGTTACGACTTTTTCTTCCCCGCGGAGACGTCTCAGAAACCATTCTTCGAGCTCCTGGGAACGCCACCAGAGCACAAGAAGATGTTCGTCTATGATAAGGGGCACTCCGTACCCCGCACGGAGCTCATCAAAGAAACCCTCGACTGGCTCGACCGTTACCTGGGTCCGGTGAGCTGAACCGCTTCAATCCTCGCCGCGGATCCGGAGCTCAACCTACATGTAGGTGAAGCTGTTCGGCAGTCTTTTCACTGTCGACCGCTGACAGGTGTCCGATCCGCCGCACGATCAAGCGGGTGTCGAGCGTGAATAACTTGAGCCGGACGATGCACGACACATCCAGACCCGCTGCATCGAGCCTCACAATCGGCGTATCGCCAGGCCACGGCTGGTGAGCCCGGGTTGTTACCATCGCGAGAACGGTGTTTCCGCCCTCGTTGAAACTCGTCTTGCTGAGAACTAAGGCCGGCCTTCGCTTGGTCCCCGATCTCCTGACAAATGGGAAGGGGACGACGACTACGTCCCAAGGTTCACAAATCACGAAACGCCTCGTCGTCCTCGGGCGTGTTCCACTCGTCTAACGTGGCGGAGAGTGCTGAGTGAAACGGTGCATCGAACGAGTCCAATCGGCGAATCGAGACGACCCCGTTGTCCAACTCATATGCGATCAGATCTCCGGGGCCGAGCCCAAGGCTCTCCCGGATCTTCTTGGGAAGAGTGACTTGACCCTTGGATGACACTTTGCTGATTTCCATGGGGACGGCCTCCATTTTTCCACTAAGTAAAGAATACAAGAAATAAAGAAGTCTGTCAATCAAGGCTACCGCCGAACCCGGCCGAAGGAATGGTCGGTTAAGCCCCTCACTAACAGTGTGTTACAGGAATCTTTCTCCCACGGGATGGATCACGTGATCCAACGACCACGCGTTTTATGCTGGGCGGCTACTGCTCGGCGATGGCGTAGAGGTTCCTGTGGCCCCGAATATAAATCGTGTCGCCGACGATCGCCGGTGACGCGTCGATGCTGTCGTCCAAATCGTTGGTGGCCAGCACTTCGAACTTGGGCCCGTGTCGAATGACCAAGGTCGTACCCCCTCGACCGGCGATGTAAACGCGGTCTTGGGCTGCCACTGGCGACGCGTAGACGTTCACCACGTCTCCCAAACGCTGCGGGCCGTAGTACGGCTCTCCGGTCTTCGCGTCGAAGCAAGAAAGAATCCCCGAGTTCACCTTGAAGAAGTAAATAGTGTCTTTGTAGAGGAGGGGTGACGGCACATAGGGTGTGTCTCGGTCGTATTTCCAAGCGATGGCTCCCGACCCGTCGATGTCTCCCTTGGCGTCGGCCAGGTTGATGGCAAGCAGCGCACTGCCGCGGAAGCCACTTGTCGCATACACCATGCCGTCGCCGGCGACCGGCGTCGGGATCGTGTTGACGGTCATCCCACTCGCGTCCCAAATCTGCTTCCCGGTCTCGAGATCATAGCTGCGGATGCGGTTGGTCGCGCTGGTGATGACCTGCGCCTTGCCGTCGTGCTCGGCGATCAGTGGTGAAGACCAGGATGTAATCTCGTCGCGGTTCGTTCTCCAAAGCTCTTTTCCGGTGGTCTTGTCGAGCGCAACAATGAAGGATTGTTCTTCGTGGTCCCAGTTCACCACCAGCTTGTCGCCATGGAGCACCGGCGAGCTACCTTCGCCGAATCCTCGCCGCGTCTTCATGTCGCCGAGATCGACTTCCCAAACTAGATTGCCCTTCATGTCGAAGCAGTAGAGCCCGTGCGAACCGAAGTAGGCGTAGACGTGCTGGCCATCGGTGATCGCAGATGCGGAGGCCCAACTTCCGTCGGGATGGGTGCCGTCGTGGGGAAGCGCTTCGCGGGCCGTTTTTTCCCAGAGCACGGAGCCGTCTCGGCGATCGATCGCCATGACGACGAACTTCTGCTTCGAGGGCGTGATCTTCGGTCTTCTCCTGCGCTCGCCACCCTCTTGGGGTTCGGGTTCCGGCGGTGGCACGGCTTGCTCTCCGGAGGGTACGGCGGTTAGAAGGAAGATCCGATCTCCCCAAACGACAGGCGTTCCGTATCCCTTGCCGGGGATCTCGATCTTCCAACGGACGTTCTTGGTCTCGCTCCACTCGAGCGGCGGGTTGCCATTCGATGAGACGCCCGTGGCCGAGGGACCTCGCCACTGCCCCCAGTATTTTTCGGCGTCGGCTGGAGGCTCGACCGCCCAGGAAGCGATACAGGAAACACCCACAAAAAGGACGACCGCGCTCAGTTTTTGTGTTGACACTAATTTTCCCCCGGACTTTGGTCTATCGCTTTCCACACTGTATCGTCAAGCCCCTCAGTCTTCTGTTGGTGCGCGGCGCTTCAACTCTTCGAACCAGTTCGTCACGACGATGATTCGCGTGTGGGCCGGAAGGGCCATCGAGTAATTTTCCAACCTAACCGAGCGTCAAGGCTACCATCAGGACGCCGGACCTTGCAACGGCCCTTGTGTCTTCAGGTTACGACAATGTAGGTATGTTTTCATCGCGCACTAACTAGGCCTAGCACTCGTCTCCAGCCTCTCCCAAACCCACGGCGCCCGGCGGATAGCAATGTCGAGTAGGTAGACGGCGAGGGCGAGCATGGCGAGAAGCGGCCACAGCTCCACGGGTCGGGAAACCGTCTCGCCGTAGTCTGCGAAGATCTCCTCGATTTCAGGATTGAGTTTTCCCCCCGTCTCCTCGCTGACCGTGCGCAACAGCTCGACGCGAGGCGGGTAGAAGCGGTATTCGTCGGGGTATTCGTAGTGCAGCGCCCGACTCGCCTCGGTGGCGGGCTCCGTTACATTAAAGATGTAGGCGGATTCGGACCAAGCCGCCAGGGGCACTCGAGCTTGATAGGCGCCGGGCCCCACCTGAGCCAGCGACATGCGTTCTTGCTCGCCCTTTGGGTAGGCGATCTCGAACTCTGGATCGAGCTCGTCGATATAGCGACCCTCTTCGTTGACGGCGGTCAGGCTGATCAACGCCTCTTCGCCTTCGCGCCGCAACTGAAACTCGAGTTCCGGCGGCGGCGGATTTCTCAGCGTTTCCCGAACGAGCTGAGACCAGAATTTCCCGTACCCCGGCCAACTTAGCCACTCGACGCCCCAGCGGTTTTTGACGTCGGAGGTGAAGGCGGCGGTTTTGCCCAGCCCGTATTGCCAGCGCGCCAAGATCGGCGCTCCGGAATCGGATTCGAGTATGACCTCGGCGGTGTCTTTCGGCTGAGTACTCACATAGCCTCGCAGAGGGGGAGCGGTTGAGAAATCGATTCCCATCAATGCCTCGATGGGTCGGCTCAAGATCGGTTGAAATGGCTCCTCGACCAACGTCGCCTGGACCGCTATCTGGGTTTCCTCGATGAAGATCTGTGGAACGCGCGCGGCGTCCTCGATGTAATAAGTTCGGCCTCTTCCCCATTCTGCAATTTGCGCAAGCAGATCACGATCCGCTTCTTCACCGACCGCCACCGTCGAGATGGTGACGTCGGCTTCCACCATCCGGGCGACGAGCCCTTGGTAGTCGTCGGGGTAAGTCTTGCCGTCGGATAAGAGAATGATGTGCTTGACCTTGGCATCGGTGCTGGTCAGTTGGCGGAAAGAGCTTCTCAAGGCGGGAAAAATATTCGTTTGAGCGCTCGCCTGAACGCGACGGATCTCGTCGCGAATCTCAGCACGGTTTTCCGCCAGTTGGAGTGGAACCGTCACGTAGGGATCCCAGTTGAAAGTCACCAAGCCGAAACGGTGCGTATCTTGAAGGAGATTGAGGGCTGCCAAGGTCGCCTCCTTGGCTAACTCCATCTTGTCCCCGCTCATGCTGTAGGACTTGTCGAGTGTGATGACGAGTGCAAGATCCTTTCGTTTTTCTTGGACGCGAAACCAGATTGGCAAGACCGTTTCGATCGGCGATCCGGAATAGCCTTCCTTACCGTAGCTGGACTCGCCACCCGCGAATACGAGCCCGCCGCCCTCATCACGGACGTAACTCTCGATAGCATGCATCAGGTCGTCACTGAGACTTTGAGGCGGTAGGTCGCTAAGGATGATGGCGTCGTAGTCGGTTAGAGAGCTCGACTTTCCGGAAAGGGCGCTCGGGGGAACCGTGTCCACTTCGATACCCGCATCCGCAAGGGCTCTTTCGAGGTAGTGCGAGCTGGCGGTGTGGCCCTCCACATAGAGGATCCGCGCCGGGTCATCCACCCAAACCGACTTCGAATAGTTGTCATTCTCCGGGAAAGTGTTTCCGTCCACTCCGATGCTCGCCTGAAGGGTTACCAGGCCTTGTTCGGGAAAACGAACCTCGAAGGTGCTGCGGTTTGCACCGGGCTTCAATTCTAGGCCGCGCTCGGCGATGAGCATGCCGGAGCGGCGCAGCTCGATCGGCCTCTCGTCGATCACCCGACTGAATACTTGTATTTCGACTTCTACGGGTTCGTCGGCTCTCACTTCCTCTGGTGCGTCGATCGCCTCGATCCAGGAATCCTTGTCAGCTCGCACCGCGGCGGGCATGGCAAACACGCGTACACCTTCTTCTTTGACGAGCCACAGAGCCTTCGTCAGATCCCCCGTGGTCTCGTTACCATCGGTAAGCAGTAGCAAGCGCTTGAGGGTATGCGGCGCGAAGTTTTGAAGTGCCCGCCCGAGCGCTTTCTCGATGTTGGTGGAACTTTGGATGATTTGAGTTCTCTGGGAAGCGCTCGGCTCGCCAGTGGACACGGAAAGCGATCGGATTTCCTCCGGCTGTTCTACGACGACCGGCTCCTTCGCGAAGACCACATAGCGCGCATGCAATGGCGAGCCCTCTTCGGTCGCCCGAGCCATCCATCGAATTGCGGAATCCACGAAGGCGGGGGAGACGCTGCGAGAAACGTCGAGCACGTAGACCACCGATGTCCACCCGCCGGAGCGATTCCAAACCGGGCGCATGATCGCGAGCGCCAGAAGCACGATGACCGCGGAGCGCGCGAAAGCGGAAAGCCTCAGATGCCTAGGGGTAAGCCCGGTTGCGGTGCGGACCCGGATCCACCACACGAAGGGGACCGCCAGCATAAACAGGAGGGGCCAATAGTGGGTGAAGCCGAGGCTCATGTTGGTCGTCGTCGTCTCATCCTATCCTATCCTATCCTATCGCGCCGTCGGTCATCGTCTGGGTTTGTCAGGCTTTTCATGACCCGCCCAAGGGTGTAAGGTACGGTCCGGTCGACCCAAAAAATTGGAGGAAGAACATGAAGGAATTCGCCACGGCTCTCTTGTTGGTCGCCTTGGCTATCTTAACCCCGGCTGCCCTCTTGGCGCAGGCACCCGCGACGGTAGAGATAGAGCCTTCGACTTTGACGCTCAAGGTGGGCGAGACGGCGCAGCTCAAGGCAGTGGTCAAGGACGCGGATGGTAACGTCCTACCCGACGCCCAGGTTCTTTTTTTCGGAAGCCGAATTTATCTCGAGGTGACCCCGGGCGGCCTCGCCAAGGCCATTCGGCCGGGGGAGCACGCAGTGACCGCGCTGTCGCCCGAGGAACGCATCGAGGGCGAGCCCGACAGCTACACCGGGTTTCTCGATCCGGGTATACGGGGAAAGCTCGAGGTCACCGTGCCGGTGCCTCCGCTTATCAGTCTCGAGATCGTAGACGTCCCGTCCACGGTGTATGCGGGCACAACGATACCGGTTCGCGTCAGCGGGGTCGATGAGAGCGGGGGGGAACGGCACGACATCGCTCCGACGCTTGGAGTCAGCGACACCGCGATTGCCGAAACCGATGGCTTCGGAAACCTGACCGGGCTTGTGCCTGGGACGGCGACCGTGACCGCCACCGCGGACAACGTCAGCGCGACGTTGACGTTCGAGGTGGAACCAAACCCAGTTCACTCGATCGAGCTCACCGCTTCTCAACGGGAGGCCCGCACCGGGGACGTGATCCGTTTCCAGGCGGTGGCCAAGGACGCGCAGGGCAAGGTCGTAAACAGTGTGCCGGTTGCGTTCTCTCTTCGAAATCGCCCCGACCCGGCACACCCGGAGTCTTTGGGCGCCGGAGCCGCGGCGATGATACTCGACGATGGTCGCTTCGTGGCGGAGCAGCAAGGCATTTATACCGTTGTCGCGATGTCGGGCGAGGCGGTGGCCCGGGAAAGCGTGCGAATCACCCAGCGCGACGTGGCACGTAAATTCGAGTTCGTGGGTGAAGCACGAGTTCCAGATCACCGGACGTCGGACCTATGGATCTGGGAGGGTGCGGACGGTCGTGACTACGCGGTCATCGGAAGCTGGAACGGACCAGGCAACGCGTACTTCTACGACGTGACGGATCCGGCCAACATGGAGCTTATCGACACCGTGCAGGTGGACGCCCGTACGGTCAACGACGTCAAGGTTTCTGAAGACGGTCGCATCTGTGTCATCAGCCGCGAGGGGGCGTCGAATCGTCGGAACGGGATCGTCATTCTCGATGTGAGCAACCCGCGAGACGTCAAGATACTCTCCACGTTCGACGATCAGCTCACCGGTGGGGTGCACAACGTTTTCGTTTACGACAACCACGTCTATGCGGTGAACAATGGCCGGCGCTGGGACGTCATCAACATCGAAGATCCGACCAAACCCACGCGCGTTGGCCGCTTCGAGACCAGCAGTCCTGGCCGCTCGGTGCACGATGTTTGGGTACGCGACGGCGTCGCTTATCAAGCTGGAAGGACGGACGGCTTGCTCCTCGTCGATGTCGGCGGGGGAGGGAAAGGTGGCTCACCGGCTCGCCCGGTCGAGATGGGCCGCGCCGATCAGATCACCCGCTGGAACCACGCGGTGTGGCCGCTCAAGAGCAAGTCGGCCGGAAAATTCTACGTTTTTGGCGGCGACGAAACCTCGTTTCCGAATCCTCGGATTCCGGAAGACGAGCCGTTCAACTCGGGAACGAAACTGCCTACCCGAATGGGAGGTTGGATCCATGTCGTCGAGTTCGACGATTTCGACAATCCCAAGGAAGTCGCTAACTACAAAGTGGGGGACTACGGCGTACACAACTACTGGATCGATTGGGATCAGGAGGTCCTGTACGTGGCTTACTACCAGGGAGGCTTGCGCGTGCTCGATGTCTCAGGCGAGCTGCTGGGCGATCTATACGCCCAGGGTCGGGAGATGGGGCGTTTTTATTCCGACGATCCCGAGGCGTACGTACCGAACTCACCCATGGCCTGGGGACCGCAACCCCACAAGGGCACCATCGTCTTCTCCGACTTCCACAGCGGGCTTTGGGCGGTTCGCTTGGTATCCCCCGATGATGAAAAGGACCCCGCGAGCCCATGAGACACGGAGGACTCGTCGCCGTCTCCGCGGCTCTCCTCGCAGCCGCTTCGATCACCGGAGCTCCGCGCCGCGCCGCGGGCGACCCGGTTGACAAAAACTACTACGTTTATGTTGCGGCGGAGTCCGAAGACACTGTCCACTTGGTGAAGTTCGGTCCCGAAGGTGGAGAAGTCGTCAAGACCATCGAGGTCGGTGTCTTTCCCACCGAGACCGAAGGGCCACACGGGATTCGCGTATCACCCAGCGGTCGGTATTGGTACGTATCCATCGCGCATGGACTACCGTACGGATCGGTCTTCAAGTACGAGACGGGGGACGACGTTTCCGTCAGCGACGTCCAGGCGGGATTGTTTCCCGCCACCATGGACATCAGCCGAACCACAGGCTTGATGTTCGTCGTCAATTTCAATCTCCACGGAGACATGGAGCCCAGCACCGTCTCAGTCATCGACACCGCCTCCATGACCGAGATCGCGCAGATCGAACAAGGCATGATGCCCCATGGCTCCAGAGCCAGCCCGGACGGAAGGGTTCACTACTCGGTGGGCATGATGGACGATACGCTTTACGAGATCGATGTGATGCAGCTCAAAGTGGGCCGGAAGCTTCACCTCACCAAGGACGACACCGCAGCTCCCGTTCACCATGGCGAGGGTCACCAGATGGCGGTCGTGAAGCCGACTTGGGTGCAGCCTCATCCGACGAAGCCTTTCATCTATGTCGCGCTTCAAGGCGCCAACCAGATCGCCGAGGTCAGTTTGGCCGATTGGAAGATCACGCGGCGCTTTCACACCCAGAAGGGGCCTTACAACTTGGCGGTTACCCCCGACGGCAAGATGGTCCTCGCGACCTGCAAGCCGAACAACTCCACCGCGGTCTGGGATCTCGAGACCGGGAAGGAGCTAGCCAGCGTTCCTGCCAGCCGCCGGATCACTCACGGCGTGACGGTGAGCCCCGACAACCGCTTCGCCTTCGTCTCCATCGAAGGAGTCAGTGACGATCCGGGGACGGTGGACGTCATCGATCTTCAGACCTTCGAGGTTCGCGCGTCCATCGACGTCGGCAAGCAGGCTTCGGGTATCGACTTTTGGAAAATGGAGTAGGTTCTGCCACGAATCTCGTCCAGAACGAGATCTCCAAGCAAGTTCATTCTATGCAGTTCTTCCCCCATGGAGGTTGAAGTCGTGAAGAAGCTAAGCAGGTTCATCCGTAGTCGTTGCTCTCACCGCCGTCGCCGCGCCGCTGTCGGCTCAGTTGCCGGCCGCCGCCCGAGGCCGAAGAGGTACTGTCGAGCGCCTATCCGGGCAAGAGTTATTCCCCCTGCGCCGGGCGAGGGTTCGCGAGCCGTCCGTATTGGGGCGACTCGCATCTGCACACTTCCCTCTCGATGGACGCAGGCGCATTCGGGAACAGGCTCGGCCTTCGTGATGCTTATCGATTCGCGCGCGGCGAAGAGGTGGTCGCTTCAGCCGGCATGCCGGTGAAGCTGTCCCGTCCATTGGACTGGCTGGTCATCGCCGATCATTCCGACAACATGGGTTTCCCGATCTGTACGCGGGCAAGCCGAACATCCTGGCCGATCCCACGGGGCAGGACTGGTATGACCGGATTCAGGCGGGCGAGGGCGTCGGCGTCGCGCTCGAGCTTATCGGTATGTTCTCACAGGGCGATTTCCCAGAAGCCCTGATGTATGGACCCGATACCAAGTTGTACAAGTCGGCGTGGGACGACACGATCGCAGCGGCTGAGGAGTATAACGATCCCGGAAAGTTCACCGCCTTCATCGGCTTCGAATGGACCTCGCTGATCAGAGGCGGCAACATGCACCGGGTCATCATCTATCGTGATGATGCCGCGAAAGCCTCGCAGATGGTTGCCTACACGACGTATCCGCCGTTAGGCAGTGCCGACCCGCGCGACCTCTGGAAGTGGCTGGCGAACTTCGAAGAAAAGACCGGCGGCGACGTCCTCGCCATTGCTCACAACGGCAATCTCTCCAACGGCATCATGTTCCCGCTGGAGGCTCAGTGGAACGGCAGGGCGTTCGACGAGGACTACGTGACCCAGCGTCACCGTTGGGAGCCGCTCTACGAGACGACCCAGATCAAGGGTGACGGCGAGACCCACTCGTTCTTATCGCCCGACGACGAGTTCGCGGATTATGAGACCTGGGATGTCGGCAATCTAGACCTCTCCGAGGCCAAGACCGACGCCATGCTCGCCGGAGAATACGCCCGCGAGGCACTGAAGCGTGGCCTCGTGATCGAATCGCGCCTAGGGACGAACCCCTATAAATTCGGCCAGGTCGGCTCGACCGACAGCCACACCGCACTCGCCACCGCCCAGGAGGACAACTTCTTCGGCAAGCACACCGGCTACGAGCCGAGCCCGCATCGCATGGAGCACCCGATGTTTGAGTCCGAGAAGGGCAGAGTCGACGGATGGCAGTTGGCCGCCTCCGGTTTGGCCGCGGTGTGGGCGACCGAGAACACCCGCGAGGCGATCTTCGACGCGATGGAGCGTAAGGAAACCTACGCCACGACCGGCAGCCGCATGGGTGTTCGCTTTTTCGCGGCTGGAACTTCACGACGACGGATCTCGATAGCCGCACACCGGCCTTCACCGGGTATTCGAAGGGCGTACCCATGGGCGGCGATCTGCCGGCGCGCGCGGGTAGCGGAGCGCCGACCTTCATGGTTTACGCCATCAAGGATCCGATCGGCGGCAACCTAGACCGCATCCAGATCGTGAAGGGTTGGATGGACAGCGGTGGGGACACCCACGAAATGGTCTACGACGTCGCCTGGTCTGGCGATCGCAAGCCGGGCAAGAACGGAAAGCTTCCGGCGGTTGATCCAGCCGAAACGGAATAACACAAAAACAAAGCACCCGGTAGAACGCGGCCGACACAAAGGCAATTGGCGAGTTCCCTACGTTGTAAACGATCACCGCAAGCGGAATGTAAATAGCGATAGCAAGCCACGTACTTCGAAGGTGCTTGAATCCATCGCCTTCGAGAAGAAGACAGGTGGCGGTCTCCGGCTGGCGGGAGCTAGAAAACGGCTTAGGGTGCGGCACCAAACTTCGTTGCGAGTTGCAGGGCGGCACGGAGGGGCGGCGATTCTTGAACTCTGCCCGGAAAGAGTGGAAACGACGGCTTCGGTTCACGGACCCGGTTCGTCGTGATGGAATTGCAGCCCTAGGCGCTCGGGACATCGTCTTCCGCCGCTGCTCTCAAACGTGCATTGGCCCTGGTCGCGCGCCCACACGAAACGCCTCACCGGAGCGGGAATTCCGCGCACTCCCGGCGTGGTGTCGGCATCTTCGAGGCTCTTTCTCGGATTTTTGACTTTGCCGAGGCGCTTGGCCTCGAGCCGTTCGAGTTTCTCCGTTACAGATGTTTCGATCATGGAAGCGAGGGTCGGCACCCGGCATGAGTGCTGCGAGCCGTTGGAGCTTGTCGTGAAGCTCGGCGCTCGCGGTGAACTGCACTCGGTAGCGCGCAGGCGCCAGCGGCTCGACGACCGGCGGCTTGTCAGCCGCTTGGGGAGCCGGGGCGGGGGCAGGTTCAGGGGCTGGACTACTTTTTCCAGACGGGCCGACGGAGTACTTTCGGCGCCTGACGTACGGTGTTCGCTTGCCGGCTTCTGTCGCTGCTTCGGGAGCTTCCGGATGGAGGGCGAGACGTCCGGTTTCGGCGCAATCTCCACCACCAGCACCAGGAGCTCACGCTTGGACTTGTGGGTTGTGCTCGAGCCAGAAGCTCCTCGCAATTGGTGTCGGTGAGGTGTGGCGCCAGCACCGCGATGCCGCTCAAGTGAAGACGCCCATCGTCGAGCATCGTCAGCAGCGTCGGATGTCGGCGCGACGCCCGTGCGGCGGCTATCCGTAGGTAGGCTTCTGCCTCGGACAAGTGCAACACGTCGACGCAATACTGAAACATCGATGATGATGCTTCACGCGCATACAGTCTGCGTGCATCGACTTCGGCGATATGCGCAACGAGAACGCCTCGACTGTTTCAAAACGTTTGACAGTTGAACAAGCAGCTCGTCATCCGATAGTCGGGAAAGTGATTTCAAGTCATCTCTTTTGTTCATGCACCACTTATAGCATGGACGTTTTTGACGCCCTGTGTTCGCGTGTGTTGAACGCGAATGCATCGAGACACTTGCGAAAAGTCTAGCCAAGCCAACGAGAGTGACTGTCGTTTCTTTATCGCAGGTACAGGCCCACTCCACATCACACCTGCCACGTTTTTCGTATCGCTTCGCCAGAGCTGTCAAGTAAAAAATAAGCCATTTTTCTCAGTGATCTTTTATTTTTGGAGAGCCGCGCACTCCGTCCGGGCGGAGTACATAACCGGTTCCCGAATTAGATTGTGATGCGGCGGTGGTAGGTCCACCATTCGAGCACAAGTAGAAGAATCGCCGCGCCGAGTAGGAACACCCATAGCTCTCCGCTTCCTCCGGCCGCCACTTTACTTCTTGGGCGAGCGTCCTGCCGAGGAAGCGTGGAGCGATTCACTTCGGAAATCCGTCGGTCGGTGACGTTGACGGCCACGCGCACTCGCCGGTTCCCCTGAACCGCGGTGTAGAGGCCCGGCTCGCTCGCTTCGAAGACGGACTTACCCATCAAAGGGTGGCAAGGGATTTCCGTACCCTCGAGGTCGGTGATGGTCGGATGGGGAAGTGGAATTTCGACCGTGCCGAGTGAATGCGCAAGTGCCAACGGTTCGCCGGTGGCCCAGGCCAGCGCGTTCGAAAGGAAGACCGGGAAGCCGGATTGGAGCGGGAAGTTGGAGTCGGCCAAGTCGAATGTCACCGCGAGCCGCCGGGTAGGTTCCTCGACAGCCAAGATCAACGGAGTTTCTTCGGTTCCGAGAACGATCTCAGCGTCTGATGGGTCCACGCGCCTCGCGCGATCCACGAAGAAGTCCTCGAGGGCGACGAATTGCAGGACGGGATGGCCGGTGGCGCGCCCCGCGACGTACGGGCCTTCGATGACTTCAGATCCGGGCGGTCCAAAAAGGATGGTGGGGCTACCAGGCAGAGGATCGGGCTCAAAGCGATCGAAGATAAAGACATCGGCACGATTATGTTCTCGCTGCTCTTCAAACCGTTCCGGAGTCAACATCGAAAAGTCGACTCCGAGATCGGCGGGGAGCGCCGTCTCGAGGTACTGATTCCCGCGACTCACCAGAAGAACGCGCATCTTTCGATGTGGGGGCAGGTAGGAAAAGGCGAAGTTGTCGGGCTCGAATCCGTCCCCGGGTGTCGTCACGGTAGCCCGCAGTGCTCCTCCTTGGAACTCGGCAAGATCGAAGCCTTCCGAGAAAACCTCGCCGGGGTCCAACGTAATGTTTCTGCCGCGTCGATGCGGGCCGGCTCCTCCGATCTGAATGTCGATCGGCTTCGATTGGGTCGAGAAATTCCCAACCTCGAGATAAGCCCGGTAATGGAAAGGGTCGGCCGGTTCGGGGCGGATCTCGAACGCGGTGATGCCGACGTTCTCGGCCGGCTCGAAAGCCGATATCGCCTGCGTTCCCTCTGGCAAGCCCTCTGG
This sequence comes from Candidatus Marinacidobacterales bacterium, assembly GCA_965219415.1. GTDB lineage: Bacteria > Acidobacteriota > Vicinamibacteria > Marinacidobacterales > DATDRI01 > CBDCNP01. Next base: position 576,765 of record CBDCNP010000002.1, on the reverse strand, counting down.
AACTTCGAGGGACACTCCGTCGGAGACGATATACGTTTCTGCGTCGCTCGCATCGAGTCGCGGCAGCTCCGGGACTCCGGTCAGCGATACCGAGAGCGCCCTGAGCGATTTTCTGGCTTGTCGGCGGTCGCCCCAGGTGGTGGACGTAGCCTGCCCCATCGTGTCCACGATGAGGAACCGACTACCCTCGCTTCCCCCGGAAAGGATCCCCTCCGTGGCCTCAATCGCAAGGTCCCAACGCGAGCGCCCATCCGAGGAGCGGGTCGCCATGGAGGGGCCGTTATCTAGAATCAACCTCACGTTTCGAACCGGAGTCCCATCGTTTTCCGGACGCCCAACCGCTAGCGCCATGGCGGCGCCTATCGCGAGCGCGAGAAGTAACGAGATCAGCCAGCGCAACTGGTCGTAGCTCGACTTTCGTTCCTTGAGCACCATCCGCCACAACAAGTTGGACGGCACCAGCAGGCGTCGCGGCGGTGGCTTCAGCCAATAGAGAACAGCGATGGCAGCGGCGGTCAGACCAACCAGCAAGAGGGCTTGCCAGTACGGGAGAGCAAGGAACCTCATCTCAGGAACCGGTCTTGGCGGAAGACCTGGAGGATGAGATCTTCGAAGGGTGTTTCGGTCGTGGTCCGGACGTACCCCCAGCCGTACTTCCAGCAATAGGACTCGATCTCCTGCGCGTGCTCCTGAAACTTCTCTTCGTAGGCCGCCATAAGCCCGGGCGTCGTTCGAATCCGCTGGGTGGTCCCATCTTCGGAATCGACCAGGAGAACCTCCGCCGGGAGCTCGGGTCGTTTTTCCTCGGCACTGACAATGTGCAAGGTGAAGACATCCTGTCGGAGGTATCGCAGCCAATTGAAAGCCTGTTCGACGCCGTCCGGATCCAGGAAATCAGAAATGACCACCACCAGCCCTCGCCGCCTCTTGGCGCTGAAGAAACTCTTGAACGCCGGCTGCATGTGAGTCGCGTCTTGCAAGTCCACGCCTTCGAGGAACCGAAAGGCGTGGTGGATCTGGTTCTTGCCACGCCGCGAAGACATTTCTGCCGCTTTGCCGTCGGCGAAGGCGATGAGGCTGACGCGATCGAGGTTCAGCAGACCGATGTAACAGAGCGCTGCCGCAACCTTGCGGGCGTAGTCGAACTTCGGCGGCGTTCCATAGTTCATCGATCGGCTGGCGTCGAAGAATATGTAGATGGGGAGGTCCGCTTCCTCGTCGAACATTCGTAACAACAGCTTGTCTAAGCGGAGGTAGGTCCTCCAGTCGACGTTGCGTGTGTCATCACCCGCAACGTACGGGCGATAATCGGCGAACTCCAGGCCGGAGCCCTTCTTCCGTGCTCGATGCTGGCCCTTGAGGTGACCGGGAATGAGCCGGTTGGAAACGATGTTCAGATACTCGAGCTTGCGAAGGAAGTCTTCGTCGAAAAGGGTGCTCGGCTTTTCTTGGACTGACATTAAGTGGGGATTTACTCCGACGGCTCGGGGACCGTTTCCAGGATCGCCTCGAGGATGGTGTCGGGGTCGATCCGTTCTGCTTCTCCCTCGAAGTTCAAGAGCACCCGGTGACGCAACGATGCCAGCGCGACGGCGCGAACGTCTTCACAGGAGACATGTACCCGATCGTTGAGGAGCGCATGAACCTTGCCCCCGATAACCAGCGCTTGTGTTCCGCGAGGGCTGGCCCCAAAGCGAACGTATCGCTTGGTGATCTCGTGGGCCTCTGATGATTCCGGATGCGTCGCCAGCGTGAGCTTGATCGCGTACTCCTGAACCGGCTTGGCGATGGGAACCGAGCGAGCCGTCTTCCGCATCTCCAAGATCTGTCCCTGATCGAGGACCCGATCCACGGTCGGCTCGTCGACTCGAGTCGTGCGGTCGAGGATTTCGTGAAGGCTCTCAAGATCCGGAAAGCCGATCTTGAGCTTGAAGAGGAACCGATCGAGTTGCGCTTCGGGAAGCGGGTAAGTGCCTTCCATCTCCAGCGGGTTTTGGGTGGCTAAGACGAAGAAGGGTTTCTCTAGGTGATGAGTCACCTTGCCAACGGTGACGGTTTTCTCCTGCATGGCTTCCAGCAAAGCCGACTGCGTTTTGGGGGTGGCACGGTTGATCTCGTCTGCGAGGATGATGTTCGCGAACACCGGGCCGGGCTGGAAGTCCAAGAACTTGTGCCCCTCTTCGTTTTCGTGCACGACGTTGGTGCCGATGATGTCGCCGGGCATCAGATCCGGCGTGAACTGGATTCGCGAGAACTCGAGATGGAGCACGTCGGCGAGTGTTTGAACGAGCTTGGTCTTTCCGAGCCCCGGAATGCCCTCTAAGAGAACGTGTCCGTTGGAGAGCAGGCTAGTGATGACGGCCTCGACGATCTCCTCGTGTCCCACGATGATGCGCGAGATCTCGTTCCGGACGACACGAAACTGCTCCCTAAATACCTCTATTTGCCTGTCTAGATTGGCGACCATATATATGCTCTCAGTTGTTGTCTTCTGGCTGGGCCTGCTGAGGACGCAGTGCCAAGAAGTATTTCTTGACGAGATTACGATAACGCCACGGAATCCGTTCCTCGTTCATGATGGCCTCGCTGACATAATCCGATCGCGGGCTAGCCTCTCGGTAATCGACTAATGAATGTTCCTGTCTACTCTCTTTGTCGAAGATATCCTCGGGCAGATCGCGTTCCGGGTCTTCTTCAGAGGCCAGCAATTCCATTTCGAGCTGGACTTCGAGCCGCGTTGGGTCGCCTGGAATATTGTCTTCTCCCTGAGAGGGACCGGTGGAATGCCCTCCCGGCCCGGCGTCGAGTACGTCGGTCGGATCGGGTGCGGCACCGCCGCCCATTTGTAGCTGGACGTCACCGTCCGGCATTGCCATGCCACCCGCCTTGGCGGGAGCGGTCTCGCCTTCCCCTGTATCTGATGTATCCGACGGGGGAGGTTGCTCATCCGATGCTCCGAAAGGCGATTGTTCACCTAGAGATTGCCGCAGCTCGCCGAGCTGGCGACGGGCTTCGTTCATTTGGCCCTGTGCTTCCATTTTGCGACCCATCGACTCGAGCTCCTCGGCCGCTTCTTCCAAGGCTCGTTGGGCCTCGTCGCTATCCTGACTTGCCAAGGCTTCCGCGGCCTGCCGCAAGTTCTCCAGGAGCTCCTCTAATGAGGCGTCTTCCGCCTGGGACGCTCTATCGAGCGCCTCGCGCAAAGCGGCCATGTCGGCGGGGGCATCGGGCAGGTTTTCGGCCAAAGCACGGAGGAGGTCAGAGGCCTCGTTCAGATCGCCGGAATCTATGGCATCGGCTACCGACGTCAGCTCGGAAGACGAACGAAGGTCCTTGGCGAGCTCGCCCAAGCCCTCCTTAATAGTGCTCACTTCCAGGTTCCCTTCGGACAGGAGGTTCTCGACGATAGCTAGGTCTTGCAGCCCGTCGTCCAGGGACAGCTCGCCTTGCTCGAGCCGCTCGAGCGTTTCATCCAGCTCTTGAACCGTTTCGCTTTGTGCCGCATCTGCGAGCAACTCCCGGATATCCTGAACCTGTTTTTCCTCATCGCGAGTCAGCTCCAACGGGCCATGCGACGGGACCATGGATGGTTGGCCGGGAAGTGTCCAAAGAAAGATCCCAATTGCGAGCAGCACCCCATCAGCAAGAAACAGACCCTTTGGAATGACCGTCGGTACGAGCTTGCCGAGATCGAGCTCGGCGACGGTCGTTGCAGCACGTCGCGCCTGGAGCTCGATCCAGGGAGAGGCATCGTCATCTCTGTCATTGTTGATAAACCAGTAGGCCGTCTTGAGTTCGTCCTTGAGATCTCCCTGGTTGTCGACGATGGCGGCTGCCTCGGCGAGGGTACGCGTGCGGCTCACCCTCCAGACGAAGAAAACACTCAACGCTATGAGCCAGATGTGCGAAAGATACGTGTCGAGGCCCGCCGGCCCTGCCGGGATGCCAACTCGTAGCCGGATGAGCTGGAAGGCCAGCACCGAAGCCAAAAAGAGGCAGAACACGAAAGCAAATTCTCGGAGTCCGCGATTGAAGCGGCCGCGGTTTCGGACACGTCGAAGCGTCTCGAGGATGACGTCGCGGTTTTCTCTCATTCTTCGTTCACTTCTTCGCTTCCTTCAGGCGCCACTCTAACATGGGCGGGCACGGGCAGGCACGGACGGGCGGGCCCTTGCCGCGGAGCCGTCGACGAGGTAGGCTGGCGGGTCGAGCGGCGGCTCCAAGCCGATCCGCCAGTATTTCTAGCGCCCGACGCGGCGCGTCAAGCTCAATAGGCTCAAATGGTTTTGCAAGTTCAGTGTTGCTCTTCGCGTTTCGCGCGGGGAGGAAGGAAAGGACGTGGAAACGTGAATTTTTCGAAGATCGCCATCGTTGCGATGGGGGCACTTCTCTTGGCGGCGCTGGCGACTGCACAAGATGCCCAGGAAAAGCAGGACGGAGCGGGGCCAGAACCGGCGGAGCTCATCGTCGAGCCCACCGAGCTCCATTTAAAGGTCGGCGAGAAGGCCAAGCTCACCGCGACCGTGAAGGACGCCTCCGGTGAGACGGTCGATATGCTGGTTATGTTTTTCTCGCGCTCGCGGCGCAGCGTCGGCGTGACCCCGGAAGGCGACGTGGAAGCCTATCGCCCCGGAGACCACACCCTCATTGCGGTGGTGCCCAAGGACCCAGAGCAAAGGGGTCGAAGGGCAGACATGCTGCTCCGCGTCGAAGTGCCGGTCACGATACCGAATCCGCCCATCGCATCGGTTTCGTTCATCAGTCTTCCATCACGCTGTTATGCGGGCACGGTGGTGCCGGTTCAGACGGAAGTTCGGGACACCTCGGGAGCTTGGCGCACCGAGTTGCAAGTGGCCTTCGAGAGTAAGAACAAGGATGTAGCGACTATCGACGAGTTGGGCAACCTGATTCTCCACAAGCCGGGAAAGGCCAAGATCGTTGCAACGGCTGAGGACGTCGACGGGACCGCGAACATCGAGGTCCTCGAGAACCCCGTTGCTTCGTTCGAGCTCGAGGTAAGCACCAAGCAAGCGAGGACCGGCGACGTCGTTCATTTCAACGCAGTGGCGCGCGATGCCAAGGGCAAGGAAGTCCCAGAGTTTCCAGTCCAATTCGCCAGCTACGGAAAACCGTTCGATACCATTATCGCGCCAGGAGCGATCTCGCACGTCGATCCCACTGGTGCCTTCGTGGCGGAACGCTCCGGACTCCACACCGTTGTCGCAGTAGCCGGATCGCACTCGGCGCGGCGGACGATCAAGATCGTGCCCCGCGACATCAGTCAAGAGATCGAAGTCATGGGACAGGGTGCGGTCCGCGATCGACATACCTCGGATCTCTGGATCTGGGAAGGCGTCGATGGGCGGGACTACGCCCTAACCGGGACTTGGGGCGCCGACGGTCACGCCTATATCTGGGACGTCACCGATCCCAAGAACATGCAGCTGATCGATGTGGTGCGAGTCGATGCCCGTACCGTGAACGACGTCAAGGTATCGGAGGATGCGAAGGTCGCCGTGATCAGCAGGGAAGGGGCTTCGAACCGCAAGAACGGCCTCGTCATCCTCGACATTTCGAATCCCCGGGATGGCGTGCGGGTCATCGCTCGGTATGACGACCAGCTGAACGGCGGCGTACACAACGTCTTCATCCACAACAACCACATTTACGCGATCAACAACGGTCGTCGCTACGACATCATTAATATAGAAGACCCCACCAAGCCCACTCGCGTGGGCCGCTTCGAGCTCGACACGCCCGGCCACGGCATCCACGACGTCTGGGTCGAGGACGGCATCGCCTATTCCTCCAACTGGACGGACGGCGTGGTGGCGGTGGACGTCGGCGGAGGTGGGAAAGGGGGTTCGCCGAACAATCCGGTGAAGCTCGGCAGTCACGCGCATCCGAACGGGTGGAATCACGCTGCCTACCCCTACCGAAGCAAGTCGACCGGGAAATTCTATGCCTTCATGGGCGACGAAGCGTTTCCGTACGCCGACTTCAACCCGCAGCCGGGCTCGATTCCCGATCGCGCCGCCGGTTGGATCCACGTCATCGAGTGGGACGATTGGGAGAATCCACGTGAGGTGGCGCGCTATCAGGTGCCGGAAGCTGGCACTCACAACCTGTGGATCGAAGACGACATCATGTACATCGGGTACTACAACGGGGGATTGCGAGTCGTTGACGTTTCCGGTGAGTTGAGTGGTGACCTCTACAAGCAGGGGCGGGAGATCGCGTTTTGGGTTCCAACCGATCCCGAAGGCTACATCCCGAACGCTCCGTTCGCATGGGGACCGCAGCCCTACAAAGGCAACATCTTCGTCGCAGATTTCAATTCCGGGCTTTGGGCGGTGAGACTCGTTCCGAAAGAAGAGACCAAAGATTCCAAGCCCCGGGACTTCGGGGAGCCCAGGTAATAAAGATGATGGAGCCGTCAGCTATCTATACCGGCGGGCGCTGGCTTTTGCCGGCGCTCGCCCTTGTATTCGTCCAGCCGACCACGCTTCCGGCGGAAGATCTAACGAAACCGACGCATAACTACTATGCCTACGTTGCCGCCGAGTCGGATGACCGGGTCGAACTCATTCGTTTCGGTCCCGGAGGGCTCGAGGTGGCCAAGAGTATTCCGGTAGGGAGCTTCCCGGCCGACATCGAAGGCCCCCACGGCATCAACATCTCTCCGGACGGTCGGCACTGGTTCGTCTCGATCGCCCACGGAATGCCTTACGGCTCTATCCACAAGTACGAGACCGGCACCGACGACTGGGTGGGAGACGTGACGGTCGGCATGTTTCCGGCGACACTCGCGGTGTCACCGAGCACCGGTCTCCTCTACGTCGTCAACTTCAACCTCCACGGGGATATGGAGCCCAGCAGTATCTCGGTGGTAGAGGCGGAGACGATGATCGAGGTGGCCCAGATCCCCACCGGCATCATGCCGCACGGGGCTCGGTTGGACGCGAAAGGGGCTCGCCTCTATTCCGTCAACATGATGAGCGACGAGTTGATGGAGTTCGACGCCCTACGGTTCGAGGTCAACCGGAGGCTGTCACTAGTCGACCCGAATACTCAGAGTGGCGACGTGCATCAGCATGGTGAAGGAAACGAAACCGGATATCCGGTGTCGAAGGTGGTCCAACCGACGTGGGTGACGCCGCCGACGCCGCAGGGGAAGGTTTACGTTGCGGGGAACGCCAAGGACATCGTCCTGGAGGTGGACCTCGAGGATTGGAAGGTTACGAGGAAGTTCGAAACCGGTCCCGGTCCTTACAACCTCGACGTCACCCCGGACGGCAAAGTCCTCGTTGCTACCTATAAGAAAGGTGCCGCGGTCGGCTTCTGGAATCTCGAGACCGGAGAGGAGATCGCCAGCGTCTCTTCTTCGCGTAGCGTACCTCATGGCGTTGTGGTGACTCCGGATGGGAAATTCGCCATCGTCACCGTGGAGGGCGTCGGTGGGGAGCCGGGAAGCGTCGACGTCTTCCAGATCGCGCCGCCTCGACTGGTTGCGTCGGTGGATGTGGGAAAGCAGGCGGGCGGCATCGCTATTTGGGAGCGAGACCGCTAGTTGCTTGGCCAGGGCCGGCCGCTGGTCGCCACCGGACAAGTGGAGTCAACCGCGCTTAGCCCACTCCTCGAAAAGAGCAATCACACGGTCCCTGTTGACAAGCTCGAGGCTCGGTTTGGGAGGAAGTTCCCGAAATACAACCACATTCTCTCCTTTGCATTCGGGTGTTGCGGACGGGTAGAGAATCCCTTGGACTTCTGCGTCGCTCAGGAACTCGCCCACCTCTTGAGAGTCTCGAATATCCGGGGCGAGGCAGGCACTCACGAGCTTGCCAGACTCGCCTCCACTCGCCATTGCTGCGAGGTTGATATGGCGCGCTAACTTAACCTCGACGACGTAGGTGACTCGCGGGTAGTCGGTCAATTCTATCTGGCGTCGGCCACTGAGGCGTTTTTTTCGGGCGGTGACCTCGCAGAGAGCAGTTTCTTCATCGGCGGCGAGATAGACGGCGCGCACGCCAGTACGGGCGAAGCGTCCGCCGTAGCGTCGTGTACCTTCCCCGGTGAGTACGTCGTCCGGGTGAGCGTACCTTATTTCCACCGAACGAAAGAAATGACGTTCGAGCGGCGCGGCGTCCCGGCTCAGGCGCTTGAGCAGCTGAACCCAAGCACGGGGAAGCGTCACCAGGGTTCGCCTGTTTGAAGTCGGCGAAACCCGAGTAGAACGTCCCGTGCCCTCCCTGCCAAGATCCAATTCACTGGCGATGAGCCCTCGAAGGAGTCGTTGGCAGACGAGAGCCATTGCCCAAGCTGATCAAACGGCAGGTACTCCTTCAACACTTCTCGCAGCTCGAACAAATCTTGAAGGCGCCTTGCAGTTCGTGGAGAAGGCTTACCGAGTTCCCAGTTCTGAACTGTCCTTGGACTGACGCCGACGGCAGAAGCCATCTGTTCCTGTGTTAGGCCGAGGTCTCGTCGGAGAGTTGAAACATCCGCAGACTGAACCGCTGGAATGGTTTGCGGAGTCTGTGCAGAGCGAACCGGATGGAGTTTTAGTACGCGGGCGAGCTTGTCGTCGACGAAGCAAACATGGGAACGCTTCGGGAAGAGCCTCTCGAGCAAGCGCGCCCATACAACGACCTTGTCTAGCTCCGGGCTCTCCGAGTAGAGAACAACTTTGCCAGACCAGCGACTACCCCGAGCGAGTCTCCGCAGATTCGTTCGGATGAGGTCGGTTGGCTCGTTGCCCGATAGGACCAGGACGCAGTGGGCGCGTGCTGGCAGCGTCCGGGGGACAATGGGAAAGTGACTTATCTGCGAATCGGCTTCCACGCCGAGCCGATGAACCAAAGCTTGAGCTTTGGACGCAAGCGTCGCTTGGCTGTAGACGTACAGGTTCATAAGACACCACCCTTCAGTTGTTAGGATAGTATGCGTATTATTGCGTGTTAAACACAATATTGCGTATAGTCCGATTACGCTTCGGAATCCGGCCAGCCAAGTGGCACGAAAGACGCGTATCGTTTCCCGAAGGCGGGCCTTCTTGGGAAATACCCTCCGAGCGAGCTTGCCTCGGTAGTGAGAAGACAGCCGGCGGCATCGCTCTTTGGGAGCGAGACCGCTAGGTCGGCGAGAGTTCTCCTCTTTGACGGCGCGCCGTCTTTTCTGATAATTTGGCGCCCAGTAGGGCTTTGCGCGACGCTCCCCAACCAACGCGCGGGCTAAGAGGACTTGAGGGTTTGTCTGCCGGTTCGGCCCCGGGAGCGCTTGTGGTGTTTCTTTCCGCTGGACTTATTAATTCCTTTCCTCCGAGCTCCGCCCGTTTTCCAACACTGGATCGGAACCGCTAGACCCACCCTTTTCGAACATCGAAGAGTTCTTGAGCGATTCGGCGGGACGAGTGTCTCCGCCGCGGTTCCAAGGGGGTGTAGCGTTCGAAACTGTAGCGAGGAGCCCGTGATTTCGCGCCTCGTTCGGTGCGCTCTCCTTACGTGGGCCATGGACTCGCCTGGGATGGAACGATGACCAAGGCGCTCGAGCGGCCGCGCAAGATCGTTAGTTCCGTCATCCTTATTACTTCTTGTTGGAGACGACTGTCGTCGCCGAGATCCGCATGCTCCAATCGGTTTTTCCCGCTCGCTTCCCTTCGCGGGCGGCTTCTCCGACCCTCGTGGTTTTTCCAGAGAACCCGGTTCCTCTTGCAGAGGTCTCGACACCCACGGCTGGCTCTAGCACTGTCGGCGGCAGTTCGTCGCCGCCGGTCCGTCCAATTGCAGCGCCGGCACCATCGCCCTCAGTCACAGTGGGAGAAATTATCCGGCTGAGCCTCTCCAGCGCAGAGGAACAGGGGAATCGCGACAGCCAAGACGCGTCCAGCAGTGCGGATGGTCGCTGGGTGGCGTTTTCATCCCGCGCGAAGAACCTCGTCCCCGGAGACTCCAACTACGTCCAGGACGTCTTCGTCCGAGACCGAGAGTCGGGCGAAACGAGTCGGATAAGCGTGGCGAGCGACGGCAGGGAAGCCTATGCCGACAGTGGAAAGCCGTCCATTAGTGGGGACGGCCGTTTCGTAGCGTTCGAGTCGAAGGCTAAAAACCTAGTGCCCGGTGACACGAACAAGAAGCCTGACGTCTTCGTGCACAACCGCGATACGGGTGAGACCGTACGGCTGAGCATTGCGAGCCGACGGCGAGCAAGCGAATGGTGGAAGCGGGGCTCCCGCGATCAGCGCGGACGGTCACTTCGTCGCTTTCGAGTCCAAAGCTTCCAATCTCTCTCCCGAAGGGCACGCACTGGAAAAAGCAGATCTTCGTCCACGACCGGCACACGCGTGAGACGACCATGGTAAGCATCGCGAGCGGCGGCTCGGTAGGGAACAAGGACAGTAGCCATGCGGCGATCAGCGCCGACGGTCGATTCGTTGCCTTTCATTCGAAGGCGAAAAACCTCGTCCTCTCTGACACCAAATGGAAACAGGACGTTTTCGTCCACGACCGCACAACCGGTGAGACGACCCGAGTAAGTGTGACGAGCGACGGAATCGAAGGAGATCGCGACAGCGGTTCCGCCAGCATCAATGCCGACGGACATTTCGTAGCGTTCACAAGTAAGTCGACCAATCTTGTGCCCGATGATACGAACCGGAAGGCCGATGTCTTCGTGCACGATCGGGATTCCGGCGAGACCACGCGCGTCAGCATGAGCAGCGAGGGCGAACAAGGCGATGGAGACAGCGAGGCCCCGTCCATCAATGCCAGCGGCCGATTCGTGGCGTTCGAGTCCAAGGCCACGAACCTTGTGGATGATGATACGGATCACAACAAGGACGTTTTCGTCCGTGATCGGAGCCGCGAATTAACGATTCGGGTTGGTGTCGGGGAGGAGGGGCCGGAGGACGACCACAGCAGCGATGACAGTCGAAGTAGTGATAGCAGCAGTAGCGACGACAGCAGCGGTGACAGTCGGAGTAGTGATAGCAGCAGCAGCGACGACAGCAGCAGTGGCGGGGGCAAGCGCGGCGCGGACAGTAGCCGACCTTCCATATGCGGCTCAGAGCCACCGACCAGGCCGCACAGTCTACGAGTACATCGGTCTTCGTGGTGGTGCAAGACAACTTCAAGGTCGGGCACTTTACTGTCTCGTTTGTGGATCTCGAAGTTCCTGTGGCCGGTCTTCCCATTCGGATCACGCGGACGTATGACTCTCGGGATAAACGATTGGGGGATTTCGGGTTCGGGTGGACGCTCGACATCGAAGAGCTGACCGTCGGGGAAAACGGCGTGGCGGGTGTTTCCTGGCAAGGCCAGCTCATTCCGGGACCGTTCTTGACTTACTGTCTGCCCCCTGTGAAGCCGTCGGTGGTGACTATCACCTTTCCAGGCGGGGAGGTCCACGAGTTCGAGCCGATCGTCACGCCCTCGTGTCAACAGTTCACCCCCATGGATCAAGTGACGTTGACCTTCCGTCCCCTGCCGGGTACCCACAGCTCTTTGGCGCCGGCCGACGGAGGCCTGGTTTTCGTGGTCGGAGCGTTCCCTGGCTCGGTGCAGCTTTTCGCACCGGATTTTTCGATCTATGACCCGGATCTCTACCGGCTGACGCTTCGCGACGGGCGGGAGTTTCTCATCGATCAAGTCGATGGGCTGAAGAGCCTCACCGATCTCAATGGGAACCAGCTCACCATCGGTCCCGGTGGCATTACCCACTCGAGCGGCAAGGGCGTCGTCTTCGATCGTGATGCCGAAGGGCGTATCCAGTCGATCACCGACCCCGAGGGCAACGCGATGCTCTACCGCTACGATGCCAACGGGGACCTCGAAACCTATTCAGACCGGGAAAACAACACTACAACGTTTACCTACTTGGACCCGATCCCGCATCACTTAGATGGGATTGAAGATCCCCGAGGCATCATGCCCATCCGGAACGACTACGATCCGGATACGGGAAGGCTCATCAGTCACACCGATGCCTTCGGCAAGACGATTGAGTACACCCACGATCCCGATGCGCGGGTGGAGATCATTCGCGATCGGAACGGCGCGCAGCGCGTGCTTGAGTACGACGACCGGGGGAACGTGGTACGAGAGATCGATCCGAATGGGAAGATCATCTTGAGGACATTTGATGAGGAGGATAATCGTCTATCCGAGACGGAGGCGCACGATCCGAGCAATACCGACCCGGCGACGACGTTCTTCACTTACGACGACCGCGACAACCTGACAAGCATGGAGGATCCCGAAGGCAATGAGACCACCTTCGCCTACAACGAAAGGGACCAGGTAGAGACGACCACGGATGCTCGCGGGAACCCGACCACCAATGTCTATGATTCCAACGGCAACTTGGAAAAGACCATCGATGCGTTGGGTAACGAAACCACCTTCACTTACGACAATAAGGGCAACGTAGAAACGCAGTCGGTCCTGGTCGATGGCGTGGAATGTGTAACCCAGTTCGAGTACGACTCGTTCGGTAACTTGACAAAAGAAACCGATGCCCTGGGCAATGAGACGAGTTTTACGTACGACACCAACGGAAATCGGACAACCGAGACGCGGACGAGAACGACTCCCTCGGGTATCGAGACCCTCGAGACCATCTTTACCTACGACAAGCAGAGCCGGCTCCTTGAAACCGAGGACCCCGACGGAACGACTACCCGCACGGTCTACGACAAGCTCGGGAAGCAGATCGAGAGCTTCGACCAACTGAATCGGAAGACGGAGTTTGAGTACGACGAGATGGGGCGGCCGGTCAAGACCACGTTCCCGGATCTGACGACCGAAGAGTTTACCTACGATGGGGAGGGGCGGCGGCTGAGGTCGGAGGACCGTGATGGTCGTACGACCGGGTTTGAGTACGACAGCCTGGGGCGACTGACGAAGACGACTTTCGCCGACGAAGCTTTTACCCAAAACGTCTACGACGACGCCGGAAGACTGGCAGAAACGGTCGATGGCCGAGGTAAGTCGACCTTCTACGACTACGACAAGGCAGGCCGTCGCACGAAGATCACCGACCCTCTCGGGAATGAGACAGCATTCGACTACGACGAGACCGGCAACCAGATTCTCATCAAAGATGCCAAAGGAGAAGACACGACCTTCGAGTACGATGCGCTCAACCGACGGACCAAGACCATCTTCGCGGACGGGACCTTCATCCAAACGGACTACGACAGCTTGGGCCGCCGCATTCGAGAGATCGACCAAGAAGGAAAGGTCACCGAGTTCAAGTACGATTGTTTGGGCCGTCTCACTACAGTAATTGATGCCTTGGCGCAGGAGACGATCTACCGCTACGACGAGGTAGGGAACCGCATCGAGCAAGAGGATGCCAACAATCACGTCACCGGCTTTGAGTATGACGAACTCGGGCGGGAGACCAGGCGGACACTACCGGATGGGATTTTCGAGTCCAAGGAGTACGACCCTGCTGGGAACCTGAAGATCTGGACCAAGTTTGACGGGAACCAGGTCACTTTCGACTATGACGTCAACCATCGACTCACCCGACGGGGTTTCCCCGATACGAGCTTCGTAGCGTTTACGTACACAAATACCGGCCAGCGGGAGTCGACCACCGACTCCAGGGGCGTCACTAGCTACACGTACGACGAAAGAGACCGGCTGCAGAGTCTCGCATATCCAGATGGCCGCCGGTTGGACTACGTTTTCGACGCCAATGGCAATCGAACCAGTCTCAAGGCAACGATCGGCCCAACGATCCTCGAAACCATCTACACCTACGATGATGCGAGTCGGTTGGATACCGTAGCCGATCCCAACAACGGAACCTACGACTTCGACTGGGATCGAAATGGGAACCGGAGCTCGCTCAGCCAACCGAATGGAACTGCTACCAGCTACAGCTACGACACACTCAATCGCTTAACCAATCTCACGACTAACGGACCGACGGGGGTGATCCAGTCCTATGACTTCACCCTGGGGCTGGCGGGTAACCGCGAGCGCATCGACGAGGCCGATGGGACGTTCAGGGAGTACACCTACGACGGCCTGTATCGTCTCACCGCAGAGCAGGTCAGTGACGTGGGCGGGTTCGTCTATCAGAAGGTATTTGACTACGACCCCGTGGGCAACCGAGAGCTGCAGACTACCACGGGTTCCGGCGCTGGGTTGGTGAATTACACCTACGACGACCGAGACCGGCTCTTGACGGAGAACGGCACCATTTACGGGTATGACGAAAACGGAAACCTGACCAGCAAGTCAGCCGAAGCCACCTACTTCTGGGACTTCGAGAATCGATTGGTCAGGGTAGAAAAGGCGGACGGGGCAGTCGTCGCCCACGCGTACGATGCTGACGGCAATCGCGTGCGGACAGAAATCACGCCCGCTACCGGACCGCCTGCGCTCACCGAGTTCTTAGTAGATCCCTCCGGCTCTCTCAGCCACGTCGTCGCCGAAACGGACAACGCGGGCAACGTGCTCGCCTACTACGTAAGGGGCGTCGACGACCTTCTCTCGGTTATTCGACCCACCGAAACCCGCTACTACCACGCCGATGGGCTGGGATCCATCCGCTTCCTTACGGACGAAACTGGCAACGTCACCGACAGGTACGAATACACCGCGTTTGGTGAGCAATTACAGCACGTCGGGACCGATCCGCAAGCCGTACCAATTTGCAGGAGAACCCTTCCAGCCCAACATGGGCTTCTATTATAACTATAACCGCGCCCGGTGGATGGATCCTGCCGTCGGACAGTTTGCCAGTTTAGACCCCTTCGAGGGCTTAGAATTCGATCCGCTAAGTCTCCACAAATATCTACATGTCCACGCAAATCCCGTCAACAACGTTGATCCCACTGGGGAAGGCCTCTTCGCAAGCACGCTGGCTGCTATCAACCTGAGAGTGACACTGATTGCGATCTCGGTTCCCAAATTGACGACCGCCGTTGAGGGTATTGTCATAGGCCTAGCCGCGGCTTTTTCGGGTGTCAATTTCCCGTCGCCGGCTGGCCTTATTGGAGCCGGAGCAAGGGAAGGGTCGCGACGACTGCCTATCTTGGCTCGGGCCTTTGAGATATTCCGCGGTCGCGCGCGGCTGAGTTTGGGGCGAGCGTTTGAGAAGTTCCTTTTTGAGATTGTGTTTAGGGAACAGGCGTTCCGCCAGGTCGTGATCGTGGGAGGGAGAGTCGCTGGATTCGGCGCGGGGCCGAAAGGCAGTCGTATTATCGATTTCGTATGGCGAGGAATTCTTATTGAGGCTAGACTGAGCCAGGCAGCGTTTAGGCTGGCACAGTTCAAGGTATTCCTAGGAGCCGCCAAGAACGCAGGTACAGACCTCTGGTACTTCTTCTTGAAGGCGCCGAACAAGCAATTCGTGGATGAGCTTACAGCGCTCGGGAGAGCAGAGGGCGCAAGAATCCGAGTTTTTTCAGTCCTCCCCTAGTAGTCAATGCTGAATCCACAACTGTCAGCACACTTTGTTGCGTACAGCCGCCTGCTCCAGGAGGAACCGGCAAGGTTGTTGCAGTTCTTAGCGGACGAACAACAATACGTGTGTCTTGACAAGTATGATTATACGGATCGGATTGGCGCCCCGACGTGGCATGGAGTTGGCAGCCGGGAGGGGGAAAGAGACGCTCTGATTGCGAAACTACGGAAAAATCCTGGAAAGGCATTGATGCTCGCGCATAGTGACCCGTCGCAGTTCACGGTCACTATCACTGAGCTGCTCGATGGACCACGCCTGCGACCGAGGGGGAGCGGCTGGGAGCGCGGGAGTTACGCCAAGTCAAGCATCAGCGTCAGAGTCGGCGAGGCTACAAACCAAGAACACATCGAAAGTGTTTTAGAGTTTCTCGTGGCGCTCTTCGAAACGGTCGGGGCCGATCACGGGCATGCACATGATATAACAGATGCAATTGCGTTGGACGGAAGTGCTGCCCCCCTCTCCTTTTTGCCAGGCATGCTGGCGTCCGCGCCTCGCGTTCACCCCGGGGAGGAAGTGGCGTGGCCTCTGCAATCCGTCTATTGGGCCAACTTCTTCTCCGAGCGTTGGAAAGCACTAATAGATGGCATCGTCGAGAAGGCAAAGATCGGCGGTTTGCGAAGGCGCGATCTACGGAACGGAGGTTTGCTTCTGCTGACGGCAGAATCGCCACAGGATCCCGAGGAGCCCGGCAACCGGAAAAGGCTCTGGGCCCTCTGGAAAGCGGCCGGACTTGGCTCCCCTCCGAATCGTTTTCTGCTTTGGAAACTCAGGAGGCAGCATCAAACGTAAGGATCTGTAGGCCACTATCGGACAGCGATGCAAGGGACGTGACCGAAGCTTGACTCATTGGATTCCAGCGAAGGGCGCGTGCCTTGCTCCGCTGCGCGAGCCTTGCCCGTTCGCGAAGCGAGGCCGACTCCCTCCGGAGCTTGGGGCGGGCGGGCTTCGTCTGCCGCAGCTTGTGCGCCAGAACCGCAGCTGAGCGTTCCACAGCCACAACTCAGGAGCCACAGCCGCAGCTCATGCCAAGATCGCGGGTCATCCCGGTCCGTGCTTGTATTGGGAATATGCGCTTGACAGAATATGAGGTTAAGCGTATACTATGGATTGTGGTTGAGGTCATCGTGGACCGATGAGTTCAAGGAGTGGTGGGAAGCTCTCGACAACGACGAAACGGGTCGACGTCGCCCGGGTGGTAGACCTCCTTGAGGTGGAGGGGACGGTATTGAGGAGAGCCGATTTCCGCTACGGGAACTTCGGGTCCAGTCTCGGGGGCGCCCGTTCCGCGTTTTCTACGCGTTCGATCCTTGGCGACAGGCCGTTCTCTTGATCGCGGGAGACAAGACTGGGGACGATCGATTCTACGAGACATTTGTCCCGAAGGCTGAGGCCAGTTGGCAGCAATACCTCGCTGAGGAAGAGGAGAGGAGGAAGTAGATATGCGTGTCCACCGTTGGAAGGATTTGAAAGCTACCAAGCTGACGCCCGCCCAGCGGGAAGCCAACCGGCGCTGGGTAGAAGCCGAACTCCTCGAAATGAATCTCAAGGTGTTACGGGAGTCATTGGGAAAAACGCAGGAGGAGTTGGCTAGGCTTGCGGAGGTAGCACAATCGGAGCTATCCCGAACCGAAAGGCGTGAGGACCACTTGGTGTCTACGTTGCGGCGGTACGTTGAGGCGCTGGGTGGAGAACTTGAAGTTGTTGCGAGTTTCGGGGACAAACGGGTTCGCCTCCAAGGCGTCTAAGTCGGCTTCTAACTCAAGCGCCGCAATCCGTGATTAACCACTCAGCGTCGACCCTGCGTCCAGTCAGAGCCCCAGGTGGGGTCGTCGTTTACAGGACGCCTTAAGAGCGTGCTTGCGGCGGTCGCCGTCGGAAAACAGGCCGGCGGCATCGCTATTTGGGAGGGGGAACAATAGGACCCCGTTCCCAATAAGACTCCGGACTACGACTCCCACATCCCCATATGGAGCGCGATGACGAATCGGCCGAGCTAGTTCGCGGCCTTGGGTTGTTCGACTCGACCTTTTTATTGATTTTGGAGACGCCGCCGGCACTAACCTTCGTTGGCCACTTCGAGGTACATGAGCACGACAACGAACTTGGCTGCCGCCACCATGTCGGGCACGGTAAGTTTCACCGCGTTCGGAGCAGTTCGCTCCACGCCCGGAATCATGGCAACGACTTCGGTGGTCACGGTGTTCTTGAAGGCAACCTCCATGCTGATAGGCGTCGCCACCTGGTAGGGTTTGAAGTCTCGGAGTCGACCGAGGGCAGTGGTCGTGCGCTCGGCGATGAGCTGTTGTGACCGCGTAGGATGTAGCGTCAGCGCGGAAGTGGCGCCGTAGGCGTGCTTCACCTCGGCGCCTTCGACATCGCCAACCAAATCTCGCAGCCCCCCGACGGCGCCCTGGTCGCCGGCGATCATGATGACTGGCACTCCGAAGTGTCCCGCCAAAGCGGCGTTGAAGCCGGGCTCTCCCACGGTTACGCCGTTTAGCTTGATCCACAGCACTTCGCCGTTCATCGTATGGGCAAGGACCCCGTCGGGATTCCCTTGGCCGGCGTGATAGCCGATGAACAAGGCGGCGTCGAAACTGGCGTCGATTCCTTGCATCATGTCTTGCGGCCGCGGGAAGGAGCGGATCAGCTTCGCCGCCGGATTGAGTTGGTCGACAAGAAGGTTTTGGCCGCTGCCGTGTGAGTCGCTGACTACGATCTCGGTCGCCCCCGCCTCTAAGGCGCTTTCAATAGCAGCGTTCACTTCGGTTGTCATGAGCTCACGGAAACGCTCGTATTCGAAGCCGTCCCGACTCACTTGTTGGCGCGTCACCGCTCCACCGACGCCTTCCATGTCGGCAGAAATGTAGACCTTGAGTTCTGGGCTCTGCCCTTGGGCAGGCTGCATCATCGAGAAACACAGTAAGAGTGCCAACGACACGATCCATCCCTCCTAGGTGCAGCCGATTGTAGCATCGAGAGGTCGAATTTTGTCCGTCCGTCCAACAAAACGGCAATCAAGTTTCCCCGCCTTGTGAGATATGATGTGCCGCACCGGTCGCCGATCAGAGAGAGTCTGCCCCGGACACGCGTAATCGAGCTGGATCAAATCAAGGAAATTCTAAAGACCGTTTGAGGTGGACGGGATGCGGAAAAGACTCGGTTGGTGGTTGGTTTCTCGAAACAGCTTCGGCCTTCTGAGACTCGGTTCCCTCGGGTTAAGCGTCTCGCTACTCGCGGCGCCTGGCTATTCCCAGTGGACGCAGTTTGGCGGGCCGCATCGAAATTTTACCGTCGATGGTGTGAGCCTCGCGCTTACGTGGCCCGAATCGGGGCCGAAAGAGCTTTGGAGTCGGGAGCTCGGAGACGGCTACTCGGCCATCCTCGTAGAGAACCATCGGCTGTACACGATGTACCGGCAGGGGGAAGGCGACGTGGTGATTGCCATCGACGCCGACACCGGGTAGTGTCCTAAATTAGGACACTACCCGACACCGGCGAGACTCTCTGGGAAACCTCCTACGATTCGCCCACCGTTGAAGACATGGTTCTCGAGTTCGGTCCCGGACCCATCGCGACGCCCCTGCTGCTGGGAGAACGCCTCTTTACTGTTAGCTCGACGGTGAAGCTCCATTGCCTCGACAAGCGCACCGGGGAGGTGCTTTGGGCCCGCGATCTCATGAAGGAGATGGAGGCCAGCCATTTGGGCAGAGGCTACGGGCCTAGCCCCATCGCCTACGACGGTAAGGTGATCCTGGGGGTGGGTGGCAAAGACCAAGCGGTGGTGGCGTTCCACGCGGAGAGCGGAGAGATCGTCTGGAAAAGCCAGAGTTTCCGCGCCGGCTATTCTGCCCCGATTCTCGTCAACGTCGAAGGAGAGGATCAGCTCTTCGTGGCCATGGGACCAGACCGGGCCGGTATCGACCCGCGTAACGGCGAGCTCCGCTGGCACCTATCGCTGCCGAAAACCGCGGGGACGATCATGTCGACGCAGATCTGGGGTGAAGACCAGCTGTTGTTCGGCTCGAGTGCATACGCGGACGGTAGCCGCGTGATCGAAGTAAAGAAAAAAGGAGACCGGTTCGAGGCTGAGGAGCTCTGGTACAGCCGAAAGATGCGAGTGATGTATGCGTCGGCGGTTAGGATTGGGGACCACGTCTACGGGTCCAGTGGAGACTTCGGGCCCGCTTTTCTAATGGGCATCCACGTGAGGACGGGAAAGGTGGTGTGGAGAAAGCGTGGTTTTGGTCGAGCGCATCTCTTGAGAGCGGGAGACCATGTGGTCATTTTGGACGAGGAGGGGGATCTGGCCATCGCGACACCAATTCCCGAGGATCTGACGATTCACAGCCGCGCCCACGTGATGGATCGGTTGGTCTGGGCGCCCCCCACTTTGGCGGACGGCACGCTCTACATCCGGAACCGGACCACAATCAAGGCCCTCGACCTGGGGAGCCACTAATGATTTCTGCGTCAAGATTTCTCGGATGCCTGGTGGCGTGAGCGATCTTGTCGGCCGTTGCTGGATACGGCCAGGTTCCGGGGCGTTCGCTGGGCGGGCAGACTCTCAACGTGCCCGATGAGCAGATGGACGCGGGAGAAGTCTACTTCGTTCGGCCTGGAGAGGGGCCGCAAGTCTTTCTCGTCTCCGACGCTTTGCTCCAGAGGCTTACCGTTACGACCAAGCGGTTGGTCGGCTACGTCGTAGCGCCTTTCGACCTGGACGAGGCCGGAACGACTCCAGTGCTCCATGCGGCTTTTCGGATACCGGTGGTGTCTTGGGAGACCGGCATCGACGACAACTTCACCACACCGGGCGGAGGGAACGAGATAGTCCAGAGTTCAGAGTTTCTAGACCGAGACAATCATCCCGAAATGCTCGTTGAAATTACCCGCGTCGTCGGGTTCACCCAGACCCACCACGACGAAGTGTCGACCCACTACGAGGTCGAGTTGGAAGCCAAGTTGACCGTTAAGGAAAGCGTCAAACAACTGACGATCCCGGCGACGCTGACCTTCATGCCATCGACCTTTGGGACGATGGCGCGCCTCGACGGCGATCTCTTGTTTCTGGAGAGCGCCTTCACGCTCAAGCGCGAGGAGCTTGGTTGGAAGGCCTCGTCTCGTGATTGGGCCGACCGCATTGCCGATGAGCTCGACGTCGAGATCTACCTGTCGATGAGCACGGCGTCGCCCGATCGATCGCTGGACCCGCGGCTCGATCCAACCAACCACGCCAAGCAGCTCAGGTTCGTGACCCTGCTTCGCGATCTGAAGGATCCCGAAGCGGGGTACAAGTTCGGCTACGCCTTCATGAAAGAGATTTGGGATCAAGAGGAGGAGCTTGGCAGATTGGCCGATGCGACTCTGTCCTCGCCCGGAATCGCCAGGAGAGATCTGCGCTTTGCTCTCCAGGCGGCGCGGCGCGCCAACGAGTTGGCAGAAGAACAGAACGTTCGGTTCCTGGAAACGCTGGCACGGGTGCACTACGACATGGGGAATCTGGATCAAGCGCTCGATTGGCAAAAGAAAGCGGTGAGCCAGCTTGATGGCGAAGACGATCGGCTCGCCGAACGGATCAAAACCAACCTGGCCCGGTACGAGAAGGACGCGCAGCGCGAATAGCGCAGCGATGGTTTGGAGGTCTAGCGGGTAGTTGGCGGGGGTGAGGAACGCAACTTTGACGTCAGCACCCGGTCGTTTCGCTACCGGCGGCTGCTAGTCGGGCGACGGCCACCCCGATCGCCTCTTAGATCCTCTTCTGTCTCTGCAAGCGCATAGGCCATGAGCGCCATGGCGGCCAGGTTTCGCCGCATGGCTTCCGGGTTCACTTTATCGAACGTGTCGGTCCGCGAGTGGTGGTAGAAGAAATACCGCGACGGATCTTGTAAGAGGCCCAACGCGAGAACGCCTTGGCGACCTAGCAGACCGATGTCCGCACCTCCGAAACCGCCCTCGATGATCTGATCGGCCTCGATCGGCTCGAGCATCCTCGCCCATTTCTTGATTAGCTTCAGGGCCCTTCCTCCTTGGCTGACGCTGAATCCGAGGGGATCGTCTGCTCCCGTATCGGCCTCGATCGCTGCGACGTGGGCCCGGAGCTCCTCCGGCGAGAGCTTCGCGTAGCGACGCGCACCGCGAAGTCCGCTCTCCTCGTCCATGAAGAGCACGACGCGAATCGTGCGGCGTGGGATCAACCCAAGCTGCTTTAGGAGTTGCGGCGTTTCCATGACCAAGGCGCAGCCCGCCGCATCGTCGAAGGCTCCGGTTCCGAGATCCCAGGAATCCAAGTGCGCACCGATGAGCACGATCTCTTCGGGGAGCTCGCGGCCGGGTAGCTCCGCGATCACATTGGCAGACTCGACGTCGGACTCCCGGCGGGGAGTCAGAGTCAAGCGCACCGTCGGCTTTTCGCCTTCGGCGATCAGACGATGCAGGAGATCCCCGTCTTCGGTGCTGAGCGCCGCGTGCGGGATGCGCGGCACATCGGGGTCGTAGCTCATGGCACCGGTGTGTGGCGTTCGCAAGCTGACGGTCGCCAGGGACCGAATGAGAGAGCCTACCGCACCGAGTCGCGCCGCTTCGATCGCCCCGCGGGCCCGGAAAACCACGGCTCGGCTGTACGCTTCGAAAGGGTTGAGTGCTGGATCCATCGTACTGTGGTAGTAGACGATCTTTCCCTGGATTTCTTCGCTGCGCTCATCGAGCTCCTGAAAACTTCGAACCTCGATGACTTCGGCGGTGAGTCCTTTGCTGGGTGTGGCGACGGTGCCTCCCAGCGCGGTGAGAGAGAGCTCTTGGCGGGAAGGCGTGAGGAGCTCGCCGATTTCCTCGCCGCGGATCCAGCGAGGTACTTTCACCGGTTGCAACGAAACGTTCAGGCCGTCGGCTCGCATTCTTGCCGTGGTCCATTCGACGGCGGCTTCGGCACCCGGCGAGCCACTGAGGCGAGGGCCGATACGATCGGTCAGGTGCCGTAGAGTATCCATGACACGGGAATTCTGTTGGGCGGCGCCGAGAATCTGAGTTGCCGCCTTCTGGAAGGACTCGTCGTCCTCTCCGCTGGCGAGGCAGGGGAGCATCAAAACGAAGCCAATTGATAAAAGGCGGCGTATCCAGGTCATCGATGATTTCTCCGTCGGCGCAATATATACGCTCGCCACGAATTCTCCCAGCGCAGTGTTAGAATCCATCTGTGCGCAGACTCAAGGCGGTGACACCTCTTGCGATTTTCTTCTTTGCCACCTCGCTTGCCTTCAGTTGGAGCCCGCCTCCCCGGGTCATCTTCTTTATCTGGGATGGAGCGGCGCACTGGGTCGCGTCTCGGATCCTGGCGGAGGGTAGGTTGCCCCATCTACAAAGGGTAGTGCGTGAGGGGGCTTGGTCGGACGGCATGATCACCACCTACCCCACCAAGACCGCGGCCGCAAACGCTACGTTTTGGACCGGTGTCTATGGACACGCCAGCGGCATCACCGGGAACTCGCTTCTCCTGGAGCCGCCAAGCGAGCACACGCGACTGGAAAAAGAATCAGGGTTTTTCTCACCTCCGCTACGGGCCGATCCGATCTGGGTGATGACGGCGCGGGCGGGTTTGATGACCTACGTCTTCCACGCAACGCAGTCCTATCCGTTCGCCGACAGCCTCGGTCGGTTGCGTTCCGAAGAAGCCGAGAACCTGGGATTGCTTTATGGCTACTCGGGACAACGCATCACCGCGGACGTCCTCACCGATCGGCGCGTCACACTTGCGCCGGCGTGGGGATGGGCGATTGCGGAAGCTGAGGGGGCCGAGGCACGAGAGTTCGTCCTGAGGGTGGGCGATCGATCCTTTTGGGCGCTTTTCTTTGACGATCCGTTTGATCCAGCAGTGGGTTGCGACACCCTAGGCATCTGCGCCAATAAGCAAGCCGGCCAATTTTTAGCGCGAGTCAAACCGGGAAGAGACGAATCCTTTTCCTCGCCCATCGCGACGACGCTGCAAGGCGAGGAGCTTTGGTTTTCACTCCGAGTGTTCGATCTCGATGAGACGGCGTCTCGTTTCATGATTTACCGAAGCAGTGCCGAGGCGATTCTCAGCTCCTCGAACGCATTTCCGGGAATAGGTGAAACGGAGATCGAGGCCTTCGCTGGAAACGCTGGAGACCGTCTGTACAAAACCGGTCGACTGGGAAGGACGTTAATGAAGGGCGGCGACGGTTCTGCAGAGGAGCGGCTACTGGATACGGAGGCCCATCTCAACGAGCAAATTCGGAGGCAGGTGGTCCGTGTTCTGGATGAAGGAGACTACCGACTCGTTATCATGTACTCACCCGTTACCGATGAGCTGGCGCATGCGTCGGTCGGTTATGTGGATCCTGCGATGCCGGGTTTCGATGCCGCCCTGGCCGAGAAAGTGTGGCCAACGCTCGTGGCGGCCTTCGAGCTGCAGGACCATCTCTTGGGCGCGATGATGGACTACGCTTCCCGCGACGGAGTACATGTGGTGGTCGTTGCCGATCACGGCATGGCGGGCACCAATCAGAACTTCAACGTGAACATCGCTCTTGCCCACGCCGGCCTACTCGCCCTCAACTCCGATCGATCCATCGATCTCGCGCGAACCGAGGCGCTTCTCTTGCCGACCACCGACACCTCCGTGGCGGTGAATACCATCGACAGAAAGGGTGGGATCGTGCCGCTCGAGGAGAAGCCTCGAGTGCTGGCGCGGGTGCGCAAGGCGCTCGGTGCGGTCGAGGACCCGTTGAGCGGCGAGAGAGTCGTGACCGCGTTCTTCGAACCGGCAACCCGAGGGCTCCTCCAGCCCGGCGGCAAGAATACTGGCGACCTCTTTCTTGACCTGGCACGCGGGTATCATTTTTCGGATCGCACCGGCAAGGACGAAGTGCTGACACGGAAGGCTCCGGAAGGGAACCATATTTTTCTGCCGACCCGCCGAGATATGCTGGCAGTTTGCGCGGCCTGGGGTCCGAGAGTTCCGGCGGGAAGCAAATGGTCTCGCGTGCGCGCCATCGATATCGTTCCGACAGTGCTCCACATGCTGGGATTGTCGATTCCGGCGCACTTGCCGGGAAGGAGCCTGCTTCCCGAGGATTCACTGGTTCAAGAATGAGCAACGTAAGCCAGCACCCACTCCGGAGTTCCTAAGATGCAGAAAAGGCACGAGTATCACACCTCGGCTAGCTGGACTGATGCACAGGGCGGTCGGGCCGAATCCCCGGGGCTGCCGACCCTGACGACGGCTCCGCCGCTAGAGTTCGGAGGACCTGGTGGCAACTGGAGTCCCGAGCACCAGTTCCTCTCGTCGGCGAATACCTGTATTTTGTGGACCTTTGTAGCCATGGCGCGTATATCCCAACTGGAGGTTTCTGGCTGGCGCTCGACGGCGAAGGGAACCGTCGAGCGGCTTGAGGGGCAGGGGTGGATTTTCACGGGCATCGTGATAGAAGTGGATTTGACTGTGGTCAAGGCGTCCGATACCGAAAGGGCCGAACGGCTGCTCCACAAGGCCGAGCAGAATTGTCTGATATCCAAATCCATGAAGACGCCAGTCAAATTGGAGACGAGGGTCAGCGCGGCCTAGACCGCGTGGGAGCCACTATGAGACTCACAGGGCTGTTCGTGTTGGTGTTGGGGTTGCTTGCCGGCAGCCCATTCATCGCTTCATCACAGAAGTTGGACCCGGCCTTCGAATCACTCATCGACGAGTACCTGGCCGAATTCCACGACGTCGGTACTGGGACAACCGCTGTGAACGATGGTAGCGCGGCGTACTACCAAAACCGGCTCGACACGGCGCGCGGACTTCTCGATGAGCTTCACGCGACCGATCGTGAGGCACTGAGCTTCCAGCAGGACATCGACTACCGCTATCTAGAGGGGATCTTGAAAACCAAGGTCATGGATGGGGAGAAGGTCAAGTATTGGGAAAAGGATCCCACCCTCTATTTGCGGATCGAGCCCATCGTCTCCGCTCGAGGCGGCCTCCTCTATCTCGAGAACCGCCCGGTGACAGATCGGGCCGCCACCGTTCTTGCCGTCATGAAGACCATTCCCGCACGGCTCGAAAACGCCAAGATCAATTTGAAAGTCTTCATTCCGCTGTGGCTCGATCCGGCCAAGGGATTGCTGGAGGGTGCCATCGAGACCTTCGAGGTTGATGTCCCTCGATTCGCGGATCGGGTGCCGGACCAACGCGTGGAATTGCTGGTGGAGAACGAGAAAGTGTTGGCCGCGCTCCGTGGCTTCGGGGATTTCTTGGATTCCGATCTGCCGCAGAAACCAGAAGGTGAATGGAGAGTCGGACAAGAAATATTCGATGCGCGCCTACGCGACTTCTACCACGTCGCGGATCTAGACGCGGAGTCCTTTTACCAATGGGGACGGAGTCAATTCGAGGAACAGCTTCGTGTCCTGGACCAGACCGCTGCCAAGGTCGCGGGCGGGCGAAGCTGGCGTCAGATCGAGACCGATCTACAAAGTGACCACCCCACCGAGGAATCGATGCTCAATGATTTCCTCGTCCAGGTTCGACGGGATCGTCCGTGGCTCATCGAGAACGTTCTGATGTCCATGCCGTGGGACACCGAGAACGCGGCGGGAGCCATCTATTCGCCGGCGTACTACAACAAGCTGACGTTCACGGGGTTCGGCGGTGCGCCACGTGCGGCCGGCTCGAAGTTCCCCGGGGCGGTCATGTTAGCGCCGATGGATCCGCGGTGGAGCCCCGAGGAGAAAGAAAGATTTTTGAGGTCCCATAATTATGCCTTCATCACCGCCCTGATGCCGCACGAAGTCTATCCTGGTCACGGGCTGGTGGCGTTGTACAACAATCACAACCCGCGCAGGCTTCGAACCTATGAGAGCGCGTATAGCAATCAGGCTTGGTGCTACTACGTGGAGTGGGTGTTGACGCCGGACTACGGGTTCTATCCACCCGACAAACACGACGAGTACCGTGTCGAAATGGAACGGCTCAAGCTATGGCGCTACGCGCGCGTCATCTATGACGCCGGGATGCACCTGGGGTACGTGAGCGTGGAGGAGGGAGTCAACTTGATGACCAGCGACGTGATGTTCGCCGAGCCGTACTCCTTCCTGCAGGTTCAAGGAGCCACACACGGCTACGCTCGAACCGGCATCGCGACGTGGGGATACCACCAGCTCATGCAGCTGCGCGACGAGTACTTCGCGCAAATGTACCTCATGGGCCGCAAGGGGACCTTGAAGGATTTTCACGATCGGGTTCTCAAGATTGGGACGTTGCCCTTCGCGCTGGTGCGGGAGGAGCTTCTTTACCAAATCGCGGCCGGAGCCCAGTCCAAGACTTCTGACTGAGAATGCAGCAGACCCCTTCTCCCTGCCCGCCTCCGTCTGCCTCCGTTCCGATGACTTCGGCCGGGTCCGCCGAAGCTTCACGCGAAGGCGGAGGGAGAGGGAGTCGTTGTAGAATGTCCGCTCCCGGGCAAAATCGGTCCCGAAAGCGGACACTTGCGGATACAGCTCTGTGCGTTTTCGATGAATAAGTCCTTTATTTTCAGAACGATAAAAAAAGGGAACAAATGGCACACCATTTGCGCATATAAGGGTGTGGAGGCACATTAATGGATATACCGCGACCAGACGTCGCCAAGAAGAAAAAGGCCCGCCGCATCATCTGTACAGGCGCCGGGTTGCTGGTGATCACGGTCGCCCTTTCGCGGCTCGAGCCTGCGGCGCCCAGCGTCAATCGTGCGACCGTCTACATGGACACCGTGAAACGGGGCTCGATGCTCCGGCAAGTCCGTGGACCGGGCACGTTGGTACCGGAGGAGATTCGATGGATCTCGGCGCGGACCGACGGGCGGATCGAACGCCGCATGCTACCTGGCATCAAAGTCGAGGCCGATACCATTCTGCTCGAAATGAGTAATCCCGAGTTGGAGCAAGCGGCGCTCGATTCGGAATATCAACTGCGCGCCGCCGAGGCCGAGTTCGTAGATCTCAAGGTGCAGCTACAGAGTCAATTCTTGAATCAGCAAGCCGACGCCGCCAACGTCCTGGCGGAATTCAACCAAGCCAAGCTCCAAGCGGAAGCCGACAAGAAGCTGCATGAGGAGGGGTTGATCGGGGATCTCATCGTTCAGTTGTCCGCGGTGCGTGCGAAAGAGCTCGCCACCCGGCACGAGCTCGAACAGAAAAGGCTCGAGATTGCGAGCGAGTCGGGCGACGCGCAGTTGGCGGCCCGACGCGCCAGGGTCGACCAGTTCCGCGCTCTGGCCGAGCTTCGCCATGAACAGGTCCGCGCTCTGAAGGTGCGTGCGGGAATCGACGGGGTGCTGCAGCAAGTACCGGTAGAGGAAGGACAGCAAGTGACTCCCGGAACGATTCTGGCCAAGGTCGCTCAGCCCGACAAGCTCAAGGCTGAGCTTCGTATCGCGGAGACGCAAGCTAAGGACGTCGAGGTCGGACAAAGGCGACCATCGATACCCGAAACGGACTGATCGAGGGAGAAGTCATCCGCGTCGATCCGGCCGTCCAGGAGGGAACCGTTCAGGTCGATGTGGCGCTCATTGGTCCGCTACCGAAGGGTGCGCGGCCCGACCTGAGCGTCGATGGGACGGTGGAGCTAGAGCGACTGGTCGACATTCTTTATGTAGGCCGTCCGGCTTATGGACAGGCGGAAAGCACCCCGGCGGTCTTGATATCGATGATCATGTTGTGGGGGGGTGACTACACGCCCAAGGTGCAATGGACCCTCTCCGTTTTGATCCTTGGGTTCTGGCTCGGGTTTTGTTTCGCCCTTCGGGAGCGGGTTGTGCTGCCTTTGCAGACACTGTCCAATCTCCTTGCAGCGCTTCGGGAAGGGGACTACTCCATTCGAGCTCGCGGTGCGAGTCGGGAGGAGGCGCTGGGGCAAGTCATGTTGGAGGCCAACGCGCTCGGGGAGACACTTCGCAGCCAGCGTCTCGGAGCGCTCGAGGCGACGACGCTGCTTCGAAAGGTCATGGAGGAGATCGAAGGTCGCCGTCTTTACGTTCGGTGAACATCACCGCTTGAGTTTGGTGAACCGCGCCGGCGAGCGGCTTCTCGCCAGATCCGCGGAGCGCCTGCTGAGAAGAACCGCTCTAGAGCTTGGCCTATCCGATTGTTTGGAAGGAGAGGCGGCGCAGACCATACAAAAGACATTCCCCGGTAAATCGGGTCGCTGGGGGCTTCGACGCAGCAGCTTTCGGGAGAGCGGACTTCCTCACCAGATGGTGGTGCTATCGGATCTCAGCCAGGCGCTTCGAGAAGAGGAACGCCAAGCCTGGCAGCGCCTGATTCGGGTTATCGGTCACGAGCTGAACAATTCTCTGACTCCGATCAAATCCATGGCCGCCACGCTCGCCCATTTGCTCGAGCGTGAGCCCACGCCGCCCGGACTGGAAGGAGATGCCAAAAGAGTCCTGGACGTGATCGCCGAGCGATCCGAGTCGCTAAGCCGGTTCATGGGAGCCTACGCGCGACTGGCGCGACTCCCTCATCCGTCCTTCGAACCCTTGGACGTCGGGACTTGGGTGCAGCGTGTGGCCACTTTGGAGACCCGGCTCCCAGTGAGCGTGTCTTCGGGGCCGGCTCTCGTCATCCAAGCCGATGCCTCCCAACTCGAACAGCTTCTCATCAACTTGATCCACAACGCCGTAGACGCATCCCAAGAAACCGAAGGTGGAGTACGGGTGGGCTGGAGGGCGGAAGGAGAAAGCCTCGAGGTCTGGGTGGAAGACGATGGTCCCGGGTTCTCCAACACGTCGAACCTCTTCGTACCTTTCTTTACCACCAAGGCAGAGGGCCCGGGCATCGGTCTCGTGCTCAGCCGTCAGATCGCGGAAGCACATGGCGGAAATCTCACACTCGAGAACCGAGACTCGGAGGCTGGCTGTGTTGCGACGCTTCGCTTACCCCTCGCGGCGGGCAGTTCGTAAAGCTCAGTGACACTAGCGACCCTTTGATTCCGATCCCTCACTGCCCATAGAATCCTGAGCGAAGGGGGATTCCATGGGCGAGCAGCAAGTCCAACCCGACATCTCCGGTGAACAGCTCCGGCTCTTTATGAGGAGCCTGCTGAACGATCTGCGGGCGTTCGAGACCATGGTCGAGGAGGGCATGATCGAGTCTGACGTGCGGCGCATCGGAGCCGAACAGGAGCTTTTCTTGGTCGACGATGGCTGGCGCCCCGCCGGTTTGGCGCTCGAGGTGCTCGACGAAATCAACGATTCCCATTTCACGACCGAGCTCGGTAAGTTCAATCTCGAAGTGAATCTCGATCCACTGGATTTCGGCGGTGATTGCCTCTCGCGACTCGAATCACAGCTGAACGAGATGCTCAACAGGGCTCGGGAGGCGGCTCATCGCTGCGGCGGGGAAATCGTTTTGACCGGCATTCTCCCAACTCTCCGCAAATCTGACTTGGGACTCGAAAACATGACGCCGCTGCCGCGCTATTTCGCGCTCAATCGAGCTCTGAGTCGGCTACGAGGTGGCGCCTACGAGTTCCGCATCAAGGGGGTGGACGAGGTCCTGATCAAGCACGATTCGGTGATGCTGGAGGCCTGCAACACGAGCTTCCAGGTTCACTTTCAATCCGGCATAGACGAGTTCGCGAATCTGTACAACGTCGCGCAGGCGGTCGCAGCTCCGGTCATCGCGGCGGCTACGAATTCACCGTTGCTCTTCGGGCGCCGTCTTTGGCGCGAGACCAGGATCGCACTCTTCCAGCAAGCCGTAGATACGCGAAGCTCCAGCCACCATTTGCGCGACCGTAGCCCTCGTGTCAGCTTCGGCCGGAGCTGGGTCAAGAGCTCCGCCGCAGAGCTTTTCAAGGAGGACATCGCCCGGTTCAAGATCATTCTGGGAACGGAGTTGGACGAGGATCCCTTCGCCAAGCTCGAGAAGGGTGAGGCCCCCGAGCTCAAGGCCCTCCGCCTGCACAACGGGACGGTCTATCGATGGAACCGCGCCTGCTACGGGATAACGGATGGCAAGCCACATCTCCGGATCGAGAACCGTGTCCTGCCATCG
Organism: Candidatus Marinacidobacterales bacterium; assembly: GCA_965219415.1. Lineage (GTDB taxonomy): Bacteria > Acidobacteriota > Vicinamibacteria > Marinacidobacterales > DATDRI01 > CBDCNP01. The sequence goes on along the minus strand of CBDCNP010000002.1, from coordinate 546,249 downwards.
GGGCCGACGCCGCTCGACGAAGTGGCCAATGCGGCGCTTTGGTTCGGGCTGATCAGCGGCCTCTCTATGGAGTACGAAGACATCACGCGAGTCATGGAGTTCGAAGACGCCGCCGCGAACTTCATGGCCGCCAGCCGGCAAGGGCTTAGTGCCGAGCTGACTTGGTTGGAGGGAAAAACCGGCCCGGCAGGTGAGCTCATTCTGGAGACGCTGCTGCCCTTGGCGCGGAAGGGCCTCGGTCGGCGGAGTATCGCTGAGGCCGATATCGATCGATACCTCGGCGTGGTTGCAGAGAGAGTGGAGTCGAAAATGACAGGATCACAGTGGATCTTGTCTTCGCTCGCCGCAATGAAGGAACACGGCACACCTGGAGAGAGGTTGAGCGCCTTGACCGCGGCAACCGTCGAGCGTCAGAAAGAAGGGAAGCCGATCGCGAAGTGGGAACTGGCACGGCTCGAAGAGGCGGGTGGCTGGAAGCAGCACTACGTGAAGGTCGAGCAGTTCATGACCACCGACCTCTTTACGGTTCACGAGGACGAACCCATCGACCTGGTCGCGAGCTTGATGGACTGGGAGAGGATCCGCCACGTGCCGGTGGAAGACCATGACAGTCGGTTGGTGGGGTTGATTTCCTATCGTGCGCTCATCCATCTATTGGCCCAAGGGCGTGCCGAGACCGGCGGGCAGCCTGTCCCGGTGGGGGACATCATGAAGAAAGACCCGGTTACCGTCTCGCCGGAGACTTCGAGTCTGGAGGCACTCGAGCTCATGCGAAGTCACCGGATCGGCTCCCTACCGGTGGTGAAGGATGGTCGACTGGTTGGAATTGTCACCGAGCGGGACTTCATGGATATCGCGGGCGAGCTTCTCGAAGAGAAGCTCAAGGAGTAGGGCGCCACTCCGAAAGGGAGTCGGCGGCCGCGGCACGGACGCCTGCAGCTACTTTGCCATGCTCGGAGAGCTAATCCCCGTCTGCATCTCACTTGGCATCGCTGGCCATGGGGTGCATGGCTAGTGTAACTTCCCGGACGGTCGTAGCAGAAAAAGGATTCTTGTCCGCTATTCGAAAGGTGAGCGTGCCGTTGTCCATGGCTATAAGGGTCCCGTCGTAGAAAAGCTGGCCGACTCTGGCGAAGTAAGTCTTGCCGTCCGGTCCGACAATCATGGCTGTCGAGCCACGCGGTGTTCTTTGTATTGGTGGCGAGAAGGCATGCGTTTCGCTACGCGGGTGCAAGCCAAAGCTGCAGCCGCCACGAGCGGAATCTGCCACATCGCGTTCAGCAAGAACAGGACGAGCAGCGACCCAACCGTGTTCACGACTTACTTTCCGAGGAGTCAACGATTCGGTTGAGTCGATCTAACTCCTTGCGGGACAGGCGCCGATCCTCAACGAGGCTCAGGACAAGGCTTTCGGCGGAGCCGCTGAAGAGTCGATCGATCATGTCGTCGAGCACCAACTTCGTTTCCTCGCGGCGGCTAACGGCTGGGGAGTAAAAGTACGCCCTGTTCTGGAGAATCCGTTTGACCTTCCGCTTGCGGTGCATCACGTTCAGCACCGTCTGCACGGTGGTGTATGCGAGCTTCCTTTTCGGAGCCAGAGCGCTCTGGACGGACTGAACGTTTGCCGGGCCCAGCTCCCAAAGCACTTTCATCAGCTCTAACTCCAGGGGGGTGAGCTGTCCGCTGGCTTTCTTTCTGGCCATGAGAATTGTTAACCATCTCCTAATTTCATAGTAGAGTATACCTAGATGGTGACTTGGTGTCAACTAAAACATTAGGAATTCAGTTTGGCTATCGGGCGCGAGTCGGTCCGTTGTCGGCGGCAGCTCCGTTGGATCACGTGATCCAGGTCGACTCGGATTGTTTCCCGACAAGCGCCGCCGCTCAACCACCGGTTTTCGAGAGCTGCCAGGTCCTTCACCTTGCTAGGCTTATACGCCGCAAGTGGGGAAACCAATCACGCCTAGGCGGTCTGCGAAGCCACCTTCTGTGGAGAGAAGAAAGGCATGAATACCAGAAGCGAGATTGAAGAGATCGTCAATCGTGAGACTCGCGCCTGGGATACCCAGGAGATATTGTCAAGAGTTGTGGATCAACTTTCTGAGTCAAGCGGCGTTCCTCGCTTCTTCGTTTAATCCGTCGACGAACTTCTCTCCCTCAAGTATCCGAGCGACAAGTGCGGGGGCGTTCACCCGGCGCCATCGTTGGCTCGCCATGTCGAGTAACTTGTAGGCCATGAGGAGGGTTTTCGAACGGGAGCCTGCTCCCTTGGTAACTCTCTGCCGGAGTCGCACCGTGGCGAACGCCGACTCGATGGGGTTGGCGGTTCGGATGTGCTCCCAGTGCTCGGCGGGGAAATCGTAGAACGTCAGGAGTTTGTCCTGGTGCTTGGTCAGGGATGCGACAGCCTTGGGGTACTTGGCCCCGTAGTCCGATTCGAACCGCTCAAGAGCTTCTTCCGCCTGCTCCCTGGTCTCAGCCTTGACGATCTCGTTCAGGGCGCTCTTCACACGGCCATGAAGACGCCTCGGTAGCTTGTCGAGGACGTTTTTTGTCTTGTGAACGCAGCACAACTGGTGACGGGTTTCCGGCCATACGTTTCGAACCGCAGCCCAGAATCCCAAGGCGCCGTCTCCGATGGCGAGAAGAGGAGGTTTCATCCCGCGGCGATCTAGTTCCCTCAGCACGTACGCCCAGCTCTCCTCGCTCTCTCGATAACCGTCCTCCACCGCGAGCAGCTCCTTCGTCCCATCCGCCCGAACACCAAGAACGACAAGGGTGCAAAGCCTGTCGTCTTCGAGACGAACATTGAAGTGAACGCCGTCGACCCAGATGTACGCGTAATCCTCGCGGCTCAAGTCTCGTTTCCGAAACTCTTCGTACTCCGACTGCCATTTCGCCGTCAGCCTCGTGATCGCCGTCGACGAAAGCCCCGAAGCCTCCTCGCCCAGCAGCTCCTTCAGCGCAGGCCCGAAATCGTTCGTCGACAATCCGCGCAAGTACAGCAACGGCAAAACCTCACTCACCTTCGGGGAGCGACGCATATACGGAGGTAAGATGCTGCTCGTGAAGCGCTGACGTTCTCCATCGATCACCCGCTTGTCGTTGACTCGCGGCGCCTCGACTTCCATCGTTCCGCAGCCCATCGTCACTTTGCGGGCTCGAGCTCGACCGTTGCGGACTACGCTCGCGTGTCCGTTCTCGTCTCGTTCCGGAGAGTGGCTTTCGATGTAGTCTCCGACTTCCTCCTCCAGCGCCGTCATCAACATTCGACGCGCCCCCTCACGAGCCAGCTCATCGAGCGCAGTCCCGACTTCCTCATGTTTCGTTTCCTTCGGTGGATCTTGTATCCTCAGCATCGGTGGCGTTTCCTTCCTCCGGTTCGCTAAAACCGGTTTGGCCTTTGTCTTACATGGAAGGATACGCCGCCTTTCTCATTCAGGCGATCCACAACTTCTGGTTATAACTCGATACCCAGGACGTCGACCTGCTCCTGTCCGTCTTCCATCCCGATATGGTTTGGCCATGGCCTCCAACGGCTCAAGCGCACGATCCGATGGACTGGATCCTGGAACAAGGTCGGTACGACGTCGAGCGGTGGCGAAAGGGATGGCAGAGTTTGTTCGATACCCATCGGCTGTCTCACAACAAGAGAGAGATTAAGAAGATAGAGGTCTCCCAAGAGGGCGATGGCGCCTTCGCAGTGGTCGACATCGATACCCTGTGGATCGACGGTGAAGGTCGCCTCAATCATTGGAAGGGCCGAGTGTGCAAGGTCTACTCCAGGGTCGGGCCCAACTGGAAGATGACCATGCACACCGGCGTCTTGGAGTACGAAACGATGGGGTCGTGAAAAAGGTCGTGTCGCCTCTCTGGCCATCTCCTTCGGAAGTCTACGGCGCCGGTTGCGCACGCCGGGTCGCTTTTGTTAACCTACTGATATACTTTCAGATACAACTTTTCAGTCAGCGTTTAGAAAAGCCAAAGCCCTGGCTGTCAAACGCGGCCGGCTCTAACTTGCGCGCATCTTCCACAACAAATTGACGACGAGATGAACCGATGAGAGGAGACGACTGGTGCTAGCTTCTTTCGTGCCCAGACTCAAAGAACCGTCTACGTGACTGCAGAAGCTTGACCGCCTCGGGTGGGCGGGTGGCACGGCCTTTCGCGCGTACGGCGTTCGCTTCGGCATCCGCGTGAACAAAAAGGAAGTTCCCGAAGAGTTTGCGAAGGCTCTGCCGCCAGGTTGGAAGCCGTCGACATCGCCCCTGGTCGACTACTTGTACTCTCTTCGCATCGGCGGAACGAACGGCAAGTCGCGAATTCGCCGGTACAACCTGTTGTACTCCGACAGCAGACGAGTGGCGCGCAGCCTAAACTTGCAGCAGGTGATGCAGGGGCTCGAATCGGATCTTCAGATCACCGTTGCGCTACAAGCCAAGAACCGATTGTTCGTTCACGCGGGGGTCGTCGGCTGGCGAAATCGTGCGATTCTCATTCCTGGACGTTCCTTCAGTGGGAAGAGCACCCTCGTCGAGGCGCTCGTTCGAGCCGGCGCCAGCTACTATTCCGATGAGTTCGCGGTACTGGATGCGAAGGGTCGCGCCCATCCTTATCCCAGAGCGCTTTCCCTTAGAGAGGGCGACGGTCAGGCGAGAAGAGTCGAGATCCAAGATATTGGCGGAACCGTTGGCGCACGTCCCCCCATGCTCGCACTTCTGGCCAACACGGTCGTTGCCCGCTTGCGGCCGGAGTTTGCACTGGCCACCTTGAAGTGCGCCATCGACTCGGTGCCGGTGCTGAAAGGGTCTCGTGGCGAAGCCGACCAAGCCGCCGCGACCATTCTGAGCCACTTGGAGAGTCGTGCTGCTTGAAAACCAGACCCTGAGTATCGATGCGCTTTCCGAATCCGGTCCAGGTTCCGGCGCCCCCATCGGATTCACGGGGAGCGCTCTCCCCGCCGTCTAGTTCTGCAGCTGGGCGGATAACGAGGGCTGAAGAGACGCCGGTGTGGTTGGGCAGCTACGACTGTTTTCCGGCTCGGCCCTGACCTCCGAGCCCCCGCAACTCCCCGTTTCAGGTTTGTCTCACCGGTAGGCGGATTCGGAAGGTGGTCCCTTTACCGAGCTCACTCTCCACTTTGATATTCCCGCGGTGTCGTTCGACGATCGCATAGCTGTTGGCGAGGCCGGCGTGCATCCGTAGCTGGGGACCCTTTTGACTGATCCCTATGTCGAAGATCTTCTCGAGCTCATCGGGTGGTATGCCTTTGCCGGTGTCCGCAGTCGTTACCGAGACCTCTCCGTTATGGGTTGCGGTCTCGACGGTGATCGTTCCTTCGCCTTCAATCGCTTCCGAAGCACTGAGGAGCAAGGTCATGAACACCTGGTTCAATTCGTTGGGGTAGCATTCGATCTTGGGCAGCGCCCCAAACTGTTTGATCACCCGGATGCGGTCTTTCCATTGAGGTGCAATGAGGCTCAGGGTGCTCTCCAAACCCTCATGGACGTCGACTAGCTTGAACTCGGCTTCGTCGAGTCGAGCGAAGTTCTTCAGGCGGTTCACGAGCTCTGAGATTCTTCGTCCGGGCCGACTCGGTCGTTTCGTTGTTCACCTTTAGTGTGTCTAACCCTCGTTTCAAGTCTCGATTGCTTCTGAGCTCGTCGATAGAACGACCCGAGTCTAGCGCTCGAGCAATCTTCTCGACGGCGCGCTGCGAGACGTTGGTGTTGCTCTGGATGGCGCCGATCGGCGTGTTGACCTCGTGGGCAACCCCGGCGACCAGTCGGCCCACCGCCGCCATCTTCTCCGATTGGATCAGCTGTGCCTGGGCTTCCTTTAGCTTTCGGAGTGCATCGGCGAGCTCGATGTTCCGCAATCGGTGGATCTCCGCTTCCTTTTCCGCCTTTTCGACTTCGAAGCTAACTTGGAGGTTCTTCAATCGCGTCGTGGTCTCATCACTGAAGACGGCCTCCTTGATGCGGTGGAAGGAGCGCTCGTGTTCGAGTGCCACGGCATAGTCGCCCAAAGCGGCGTAGGTCTCGGAGAGCGCCTCGTGAGACTGGTACGTCTTCGGCTTGGCACCCAGCTCGGTAGAAAGCGCCAGGGCTTGTTCCAGAAACCCGAGCGCCGTTTCGGGCTCTTTTTTCTGGTTGTAGAGCTTCCCTAGATTGATGAGGCTCGTCGTCTCGGCGTGCCTCGTGCGGAGCTGTCGCCGGATCTCGAGCGCTTCGGTGTGGAATTGAAGGGCCTTGTCGAACTTGTTTCGCGCCTGATGGAGGGTCCCGATATCGTTTAAGGCACGCGAGAGAGACCCATCTTGTTGCCGACGTCTCTAAAGATGGTCAGCGCTCTACGGTGGTAGTCGAGGGCGCGCGCCTGCTCGTTCTGCCGTTGGAAGACCGTACCGATACCGGTGAGCGACCGTCCTTCACCGTTTCGATCGCCCAAGGATCGGAAAATCTCGAGGCTTCGGTTGTGAAACTCCAACGCCTTGTCCAGGTCGCCTAGATTCTCGTAGACCCCGCCGATCGAAGTGACGACCCAAGCTTCTCTGCTCGGGTTCGCCAGATCGCGGAGTAAATCCAGGCTATCGTGCATGTGTTGGAGCGCCTTTTCGTAGTCGCCCAGAGACCAATGAACCATGCCGAGCCCGAAGAGGGTGTCTGCTTCACCGCCCCGCTCGCCGATTTCGCGGAGCAGATCGAGGGCCTCGCGACTACGGACAAGCGCCCTTTGGTGCTTCGCGAAGTAGTAATCGCCGAAGGCCTCGTTCAACCGGCTGAAGGCGATGCCCTTCCGGTAGGAACGCTCGGTTGCCAATGTCTTGACTTCTTCTGTCAGCTCGGCGGCTCGATCTACGTTCTGGTAGCCAATCTCCCAGGCCAGCTTGTTGAGCAGATCGATGCGTTTCTCGACAGACGACTCGTCCCGGGCGAGTGCGGCCAACTCTTGTTCGAGTTCTTCGATAGAGGTCATGCGGGTGGCTCGATGTTAGTCTGCTGTCGAGAAACGGGCAAATGGTTGGTGGGGCCGTGAGTCGACCCGCGGGAAAGTCGGGCCCGATTGTTTCCGCCGTAATTGTTGTAATTAAATGACTTGCCTGAATCGCCTACTGCTAAGCATGAGCCAGGGCGGGTTTTTCAGCCTAGTGAGGGACCCCGCAAGATCACCGAATGAAGACTTCATGCTTGACAGATCGTCCCGGGATCCCTATGATAACTCTGCCCAACCTAGCTTACTTAACATGCGCTCGTATCGTTCCTCTGTTGGGTTAATTCGACCGAGGGTCCACTTGAGGCCCGTAAGACTTATTATGCGGTGCCAATCCCATCCAACGATCGAAGCCGCTTTATCATCCCGCTACATCCTTACCCACGTCCTTAACAACTCCACATAGTCCTTCGGTTCTCGACAGGGGTTCGGGGGCGCGCCCAGCGCGCCCCTTTTTTTTGGTTTGGAAAACCGCGTTCACTGGTTATAAAGGAGGACCATGAAGCTCGAAATAACAGTCCTTCCAGGAGACGGCATCGGACCCGAGGTCACGGCAGAGGCCATCCGTGTACTCGAGGCCGTGGCGAGTCGTTTCGGCCATGAGCTCTCGGCGCCGGAGCACCCGTTTGGAACGCGGGCCTACGCCCAGTTTGGCAAGGCCTTCCCCGACGAGACGCGAAACGCCTGTCTCGGGAGCCAGGCGGTGTTTCTAGGCGCGGTGGGCGATCCGGCCTATGACAAGTTCCCTCCCAGTGAGCGGCCCGAGGCGGCCCTGCTGGAACTGCGGCGCCTACTGGGCAATTTCGCGAACCTTCGTCCCATCGTGTCGCAATTCAATCCCGAAGGCTCACCGTTTCGCGATGAGGCACTAAAGGGTTTGGATGTGCTCATCGTCCGGGAGCTCATCGGCGGCGTGTACTTTGGCGAGCCGCGGGGAAGGGAAGGGGACGGAGCGGCTGCTCGCGCCTGGAACACCCTGGTCTACACCGGTGCAGAGGTCGAGAGGATCGCCCGGGTCGCTTTCGAGGCCGCGCAAGGGCGGCAAGGCCATGTCACTTCGGTGGACAAGTCCAACGTGCTCGAGACGTCTAAGATGTGGCGCGAGGTTGTCGAATCCATCGGGAAAGAATACGCCGACGTCCGACTCGATCACATGTACGTCGATCGGGCGGCGATGGAGCTCATCACAAACCCCCGCCAGTTCGACGTCATGGTGACGGGGAATCTATTCGGCGACATTTTGAGTGACGAGGCGTCGGTGTTGGCCGGCTCTTTGGGGCTTCTACCCTCGGCAAGCATCGGGGGTAGCGTTGGGCTCTACGAACCGGTGCACGGCTCCGCTCCCGACATCGCTGGAAAAGGAATTGCGAACCCCATCGGTGCCATCGGTTCGATGGCGATGATGCTTCGCTACTCTTTTGATTTGAGTGAGGAGGCTGCTGCGATCGACGAAGCGATCGCGGCCTCCATGAAGAAGGGTTTCTTGACCGCCGACTTGGTGGGCCCGGATGCGGCCAAGCCAACCAAGGAGGTAGGTGGCTTCATCGCGGATGCCGTCTCCACCGCTTAGCCCTAGGTTGTTGACGGCGGCGCTTCCTCGGACGCCTCGTGCTTCAGAGACTCCTTCGCCCTGAGCTTGGCGTCGATGAAATCCGGGTGCGGGACGTGAATGAGCTTGGCGATCTTGCGGATGAGGTGCTCCTCGTGTTTTTCGAGCTCGGCGTCGCTGAACGCTACCCTCCAGAGCAACTCCACGATGTGTTTTTTCTGCCCTAATTCAAAGCCCCGATCGATGAGCCGGGTGAAGTCGTAAATCGAAACCGATTGCTGCGACTCCTCTTCGGCGAGACGAATGAGCTCCGCGGTTTCCTCAGGCGATAGATCGAAAGCGCGCCGAATGGCGTCACCCACCATGCGCCGCTCGCTCTCTTCGACCTTGAAGTCGGCCCGCGTCATTTCGATCAGCAGCGCGGCGGTGGCAAGTTGCAGGGAGTGCTCCGATGCGGTCGAGCCAGCCGAACCTGTTCGGGCGATGCCCGTAGCAGGCTGAATTTTGGTATCGAAAAACTGCTGTATCGCCTTCAATACCATCTCTTATTTGGAATCCAGACTACCTAGGCCGGCGCGGTCTGCGCCGCGCGAGGCTCGAAAAAGTACAGGGTGAGCGCGTCCAGGCCCCACAAGCATACCGCTAGATCCGCCAGCGACCCAACGAACGGAATCAGCTTCACGACGTGGATCAGGGCCAGCCCCAGGGCGAGCCTTCCGATGGCATCGCCCTGCCCCACCGGCGGTCCTAACAGCTCTCGTCCCAGCCACGTTCCAACGAAGACTTGCGCCGAGTAGACGGCCGCGACATAAGCCACAAAGGTGAGGATTCCAACCGGGAGTCCGACCAGAGTAAGACTAATTATCGTCGCCACCACCGGGACGGCGACGAGGGCGGCGGCTCCGATCCCGATGGAAAGGCCGTACCTCGGTATCCGGCTGAGCACGCCAGCGAAGAATCTTGGCAGCACGAGCAGTATCACTAAACCGTACACAAAGGCCGCCGCCCAGAAGAGGATCGGCCACAGATAAGACCCTGCACTCGCATACTCAGGTGTTTCCCGGATGATCTCGATTTCCGGATCGCTCGCAAGAGTCGCTTCGGGGGAAATGTCCGGATCTTTACCGGTGAAGATGCGGACGTCGCCTCCAATCTCAGAGTCGGGATCAATGCTGATCGATCCTCCTGCCAACCGGGCGGTGCCCCCGATCCGGCCGTTAATGCGGCTCTTTGCCGCAAAAACGATGAGATCGCGCCCTATGCGTCCATCGAGGTTGCTTTTCTCGGAAAAGTTCCATCTACTACCGCACCGGCGTGGAGCTCCACGCTTTCGCCGGCCACGGTGACATTCCTCGCAACGAACCCCTTCAGATCGATGAACTCGGCCCCGGCTCGCACGTTCCCATCGACCCGGCCGTCCACGTTCAGTTTCTGGACCGCTACGATTACGTCGCCGCCGACTCGGCCGGTCACCGTGACCGATTGGGCGGCCGCGATCAGATCCCCCTCGATGGTCCCTTCGATACGGACCGTTTCTGCCTTGAGGATGAGATCGTTGGCGATCACCTCACCCTGCGTAGCCGATGTAAAGGCTCACCTTGGCCACCTATTGACCACACTGGGTCAGTTCGAGGCAGCAGAAAAGAATTTGGGCGAGGCCGCGAAGCTGGCTGGCGATGCCCTTGCGGAAGACCTGCTACCTCTTATTCTTCTCGGTCAGTCAAGACTGCACCGGCTCCGTGGCGATATTAGGCAAGCGCGCGCCAAGTGTAAATCTGGTGGGGAAGCCGCAGCGCGGGCCGGTGAGAGGAGAATGCAGATCTTATCGGGGGTCGAGCTGGCGCGGGTCTATCTGGCTGAGGGACGACTTGCCGACGCAAGAAGTACTCTTGTGAAGGCCAAGAGGGAGGCGGCCAACTCCCGGCTCCGTGTAATCGAAGCACGCGCCGCCGCAGCGCTAGCAGAGGTGTACCTGGCACAAGGAAACGCTGGGGCGGCGGAGACCGAGGCGCAGGCGTCGGTGCGAATCGCCGAGGGATTCTCCGGAAGGCCGCTACTCTATGCGGGCTATGCCACGCTCGGAGAAGCTTATCAGGCGCTTGGGCGTCCAGAGGAGGCGGTCGAGGCTTTCGCAAAGGCGGCCCAGGAGGTCGAGTGGATTCGAAACAGCGCCCTTCCCGAGCATTCCAGCTCGTTCCTGGCGCGACCGGACGTAAAGGCCCTGTTCAAGAAGAGCGCGAGTCGTCTCAGCAAGGACCGCGCAGCAGGGCGTTGACCAGCCGCAAAAAAAGCGAGCAACGAGAACCCGTTGCTCGCCAGATCACACCGTAAGTTGCTTAGGTCGAGGCTACCGGCCCCTCCGGATGCTGGGCCCCGCCTTGATACTTGTCTTGACCTTCATGTGGCTTTCGCCCCCCCTAACGGGTAAGAAACTGACCCGCTGCAACAGTGGGAACATCCCCCCGCTGAACAGGCCAGACAGCCGCAGGACCTGCGTACAAGAAAGTCGTCGTGGTGTCAAGCCCACACCCCGAGGGCAAAATCCGGCGTGGGAGCGCACCCACGAACGTTAGGTATGGGTTGTTACAAGAAGGCTGGGAGCATGCTCGAGGGCACATTCGAGCGACCGGCGGAAATTCTCCGGGTCCAGCGCGGCAAAGCTCTCGTCGAGGATCACGACGTCGGCTCCCTGGAGCAGTGCCCGCGCGATGTAGAGTCGGCTCTTCTCACCATGAGAGAGTTGCCAGCCCATTTCGCCGACCAGCTGGAAAAGCCCGCCCGGCATTCTCTCGATGAGCCCACCCAAGCCGAGCTCCTGGCACAACCCTTCCGCGTCTTCTAGGTCGGCAGGCTTCGGCGGCCAGCCGCGACCCATCAGGAGATTGAAGGCGAAGGTCTCGGTGAACACGTGATTCTCATTGAACTGTGGGGCGGCGGCGACTCTTCGCGTCCAACGTTGGGCGCCGAGCCTTTCCGGGGCGAGGCCGTAAAGAAGCATCGAACCTGAATCTGCCGTGCGGAGCCCGGTCAAGAGAGACACCAGCGTGGACTTGCCTCCGCCCGATGGCGAAGCGAGGATCGCTCGCTCCCCCACCGAGATCCTGAGAGTCGCCTCCTGGATAACCGGGGACGTTCGATCGGGATAACGAAAACCGATCGCGTCGGCTTCGAGAAGAGTCGAGGGGCGTCCTGTATCCGGGGGGATATCCAATGCTGGCTCGCCGGGGGCTTCTCGTCGCCGAGCGCCGTGGAAAGGAGGGACACCTGTTGCCAGGCGATGACCGCATCAGCCAGATCGGAGAAGCCATCGACGAGCTTGTCGAGCGCTCGATAGGCGAGAAGCATGCCGCCGAGTCCGACCGCCCAACAACCCAGCACTTGCCTGGCCGGCCATCACCGCCGCCGCCGCCGCCGAAAGAAATGGCGGCCCGTCATCCACGCCAAACCGAGCCAGGCGCCGAGAAGTACGACGTGGTACCCGCTTCCCGCACCCGTTGCGAGTACGAAGGTTGCGATGATCAATTCGATCCCGGCGATCAACGCCAAGAACCCTCCCGTGAGGGCGAGATCTTCGACCGCCTCCGATTCGAGTACACGACCCAAATGATGACCGGCCCCGTCGTGCCGAATTTCGTCTGGGGTGAGTCGAAGCGCTCCTTGCAGAAGTCTTTGTTTGAGTAATGCTCCGGCCCGAATGCTCAACAAACCCTCGAACCAGGTGGCGACTAGTCGGAATGGGATCATGGTAAGCAGTAGAAGTACCCAAGCGGCCAGCCATCCCGAGCTTACACGTCCCTCGAGCGCGCCGCGCCCGATCACCCACCACGAAGCGATCCACAGTAGATACTGAACGGTGTGCGCCCCAATGAAGGCGAGTAAGTAATGGGGGAGGTGCGCGTGCCTCATCAGCGACTTGGTTCTAGCGCTCGCAGGCAAGCGCAATATCCAAGAACCGCCCACCACAGCCTTGCCTAATCGCTCGCGCACCATGACTTCTCGAGCGCGTTGCCGGCGACGGGTGCCATCGAGTCCGACGAGCCCGATACGATCGAGAAGCTTGTCGACCATAACGCCGACTCGCTTTGCTTCGTGCGGGGCCAGGATTCCTTCCACCCGCGCGAGAGGCAGTGAGTGGATGGCCCGGTCGTTTCCGACGATCGAGACGTTGTTTCCCCTTGCCTTTCAACAACAGCAGAAAACGATTCGTGCCCGGTGCGGGCAAGCGAACGACCGCCGGCCCCGATCGCAAGAGAAAGCCGGGAAGCTCCGGATAGGTGGACTCGACGGGCTGGGCTTCGAGCCCCATCCACGCTGCGCTGGCCGCCATCCCAATGAGAGAAGGTGTCGTCTCGTGAGCTCTGGTCTAGGGAAGGTATCTGCGCGCTACGAGGGCCGAGGCCCGCGCGTCGTGCCAGGAGGGCCAACCCCTCCGCCATTTCCTCGGTCGGCCACGAGAGGTGGCGTATGGATTCGTGATCGGGTGTAGACATTTCTATCGCTCGGCCAACTTGCCATCGACGAGCTCGAGCCGTCGCCAAGACTCGCCACTGCATATGCCGGCGATCGCTTTTTCGGACTCCTGCAGGTTGCGGTAGCGAGAGCTTGCCTGGGCAGCGAGTGATTCCGGTGCGCCGTCCTCGACGAGTTTTCCACCGTTCATAACGAGCACGCGATCGAACGAATCGGTCTCGGCGATCTCGTGAGTGACGCAGAGCAGAGTGGCGTGTTTCCAAAGTTCCCGACAACGAGCCAGCAGCTCGGCCCTTTGTTCGCGCCCAAGGCCGCGAAACGGCTCATCCAGGAGAACCAAGCGCACCGACGATCGCATCATCGCGCGGCCGAGCCGAACTCTTTGGCCTTCACCGCCTGAAACCAATCCGCCGTTTTCTCCCAGCAGCGTTTCCTGGCCTTGCGGCAAGGACTCCAGTACGTCGCGGAGATCGGATTGATCGATGGCCATCTCGAGAGACATGGCGGGCCCCTCGTGCCCATACAGCAGATTGTCGGACAGTGAGCGGTTCCAAACCTGAACCGACGGATCGACCCACGCCGTTCCCGAACGGAGACGTCCGAGCTCGCTACCCTCCAGGGGGACGCCGTCGATCAGGACCCCTCCATAGCTCGCTCGGTGCCAGCCGAGGAGGACCCCGAACAGGCTCGACTTGCCCGCGCCGGAATGACCCACCACCGCCACGTGACTGCCCGGATCGATCTCGAGATCGATACGATCGAGGATGATGTGGCCGCCGGCTCGCACGCTCAGCTCTCGCATCTGAATCGCGGCGCCCGTTTTCCTTCCGGGGTCGTTCTTTGTTGCTGTGTGAGAATTCGGGTCTGACTCGTCGTCGGGCGCACCGAGCGGCTCGGTCAAGCAAAGTGTGACGTTGTGATGGGCCGGGTATTGCCAAGCAAGCTGAGCGATGGTGAGACCGAGAAACGGCAAGTTGAGCGCCCAGTAGACCAAGAGCAACACGATCCCCAGGTCTCCTCCCCGATTCAGGTGACTCAATAGGAGGAAGGCGGCAACCCCGAATCCGGTCAGGGCCTGGATGCCCTCGACACCGACCACGGATCTCTGGAATGACAAACGCGCTCTCGTCCACTGCACGAGCTCCGCCTCGTGCTCGTTTCGGATGGAAGGCCCAGCGGCATGGGCCCGCACCGCCACCAGCCCTAGCAGTGAATCGAGGTAGAAGCGACTAAGGATGCCCAGGTGGCTCCGCACGCGAAGGTCCCTTTCCATCAGAACCGGTTGACCTGCCAGCGGCAGTCCGATCGCGAGCACACCCGCGAAAAGCGCAACCGGGGCACTTGCGGGGGCGAGCCAGATAATTCCTGCAACCGTCAACGTCAGCTCGAAAAAAGAAGCGATGAAGGCCTCACCCAGATTCGGGAGACGCCTCAGGCCGTGGACGCTATGGCTGCGCTCTGCCATATCGGAGATCAGTCGACTTCGAAAGTAACGATCCCCAAGACGAGGGATTTTCGCTAGGAACGCCGTGCGCAGCCGGCCTTCGAGCCGTCGCCCGAGACGGAGGATGCCTCCCGCGATGGGGAGCTCGAGAGCAAGAGAAACAAGGCGAAAGCTACGAGCGCCGACAAGGCACCGAGCCGTTGCGTGGATGAGCCGAGCGCTGGAACCAGCTCCAGTAGGCCACGAAAGAGTAGTGCTTCGATCACGAGACCGCCGGCTACCACGAAAAAGGCGAGGGCCAAAGCGGTCAGGGAGAGCCGTCCATCGGCCTGAAGGAGTTTGAATAACGCTCTACCGGGCCGGGCGGTAGGTTCCTCACGAGCCGCGACGAGCTCTGGGGATAGTTCTTCGGTTGAGCGCTCGGAGGAGTCGGTGGACGACGGGCGACGGCCACGCACTCGGACTAGCACCGCGCCTCGTGCCCAGACGTGCTCCTCTTGCTCCGACTCCTCATCAGCGTCATCCCCATCATCATCAGGGGGGCGCGCCGACCAAAAGTCTTCCGGGATATCGCCGCTTTCGATGAGGCTTCTCAGAACACGCGTTGCTTCATCGCCGAGACCGATGCCGCCCGATCGCGCGAGCGAGTCGGTTGCCCGGACGGCAGCGTCCAGTCTTGCCAAAGCCTTCCAATCGGGACGGGCTGACGCTTGTTCGATCAAATCACGTGAAGTGTTTTTCGGAACATTCAGGGCATCGAGCCTCGACCCGATGGCACCGCGCGCCTCGCTCCCGACCGTCCACTCACGCCATGCGGCGGCGGGGACCAGCATGGTGTGCTCGTAGAGCTCATACAAGAACCGCTCCTCGGAGATCCATCTTCGGCCGAAGGCGGGATCCATGACCTGCACGAGTCGACCGTGTCGACTCCACACGATGACGAAATGCGTCCCACCGTTTGGCAGCTCGGCAACCGCCAAAGCGGGTAGCGCATGCGCCGCCGGGAGGAGAACATGATCGGTAGGCACCAAGATCTGCTCGGCTTCGAGGCCGAGCTCGACCGCAATGTCTTCCAATGTGTCGATGGAGGTGCCGTCTACATCGGTTTGGCAGGCCTCTCGTAGCCGGCCGTAGCTCACCGGAATCCCGAAGCCGTCCAACAAGCTCTTGAGGGCGGCCGGTCCACAGTCCATCGCGGACGATTGGACCACCTCCGGTGCAAAGAAACGATGTCGGGCGCGCAAAGTTCGGAGCCTTAGTCGCGTCCGATCGAACGAAGCAGGAGTGTCGACGGCGTTGCTCTTTCTATTTCGATCTCGACTTGGCCTTGGTTTGGTAGGTTCGGAGAAATCGGTTCGTGAACGATGAGCTCGACTCTAGTTTCACTGACTCGCGCAACCGTCGCGGACAGTGCGCGCGTGTCGTTCGAACGAAGCCATGCATTCTGCTGCGGCCGGACGGCACGAGCTTCGCCGACATCGAACTCCGCGAGGATTCTTGTCGAGGGACCGCTCGTATCGATACGGAAGTTATTGGTCACCGCATACACGGGGATTGCGGCGAGAAAAAACCAGGCGCCCCACGCAGCGAGAAGCAGCGTAGCGAAGAGTAAAGCGGCCAGAGTGAAATGAAACCCGTCGCGTTCGAGCGAGCGCATCGAGCGGGAAAAGGTCGTGGACATGAAGCGAAGGGCTAATGTAGCACAGTCACGCCGCTTTGCTCGGTCGGCGCCCGATGGCTATGATGCCCTCTTAAGCCTGTATGTAAGGAGGAACGTTCTTGAGCCACAAACGCCGTTGGGTCTGGAAGTTGCTCACCGTTTTGCTCGTGGGTCTCCTTGGATTCGCTGCCTACACCGTGGATCGGATGGCGCTCTCGTATCTCACGGGACAGCGCCGTGTTCCGGGTGAGGACTTCTTCGGGACCCCGGTTCGGGACGGGGGGCCGGTGCCCGGCTTTGCGTTTCTGGGTTGGACCGAACGTTCGGAAAATCCCGAAGGCTTGCAAATCCGCAGACCATGGGAGTCGGGACGGGAAATCGGACTGCGGTCCGGCGACGTGATCACTCGCGTCGATGGGACTGTGTTTCTGGACGGAAGAGAGCTTCACAGTCTGTTTATCAGCGAGTACGAGGCGGGGGATGCGGTGAGGCTGACCGTAGAGAGAGAGGGGGAGGTCTCCCGGGATGTTCAGTTGGTGCTCAAACCGTTTCTCCGAAACCCGGCGGACCTGGGACTTCCTTACGAGGACGTGGAGGTTGCCTCGTCTAGCGGTTTCAATCTTCGAGGTTGGTTCGTCCCGCCTCCCGAAGGGAGCGATGGGCGAGTCGGCGTCTTCGTGCATGGCTTGTGGGCATCGCGTTTCCAAGGTTTGGAGAGCGCGAAACACTGGTATCGTCGCGGATACGGTTTTCTCACCATGGATTTGAGCGGCCGAGGAGCGAGTGAAGGTGATTTCGTGACCTTTACCGTGAACGAGCGTCTCGATATAGCCAGCATCACTAAGTGGGTCCGCCAACAGGAATCGGTCCGGCCGGATGGGGTGGTGGTTTTTGGAACCTCGAACGGCGCGGCGTCCGCCATCTTTGCCGCCGCCGAGGACCCCGCCCTCGCCGCCTTGGCCCTCGACGCACCCTACTCGGACTTTTGGGCCGCCGCCGGTGAGATGTTGAGCTCGCGCGGCGTGGGGACGTGGCTCCGCTATCCGCTCAGCGTCGCGGTTCGTTGGCGCGCCGGCGTCGATCTTATGAGCATCCGTCCCGCCGAGGTCATTACCGAGATTCAGGCCCCGGTGTTGTTCATTCACGGCGACGCCGACGATCAAGTGCCGCCTTACCACTCCGAGTATCTCGACGATCTTCGCCGCGAGGCGGGTCTACCCAGTGAACGATGGTTGCTGCCAGGCGGCGAGCATGGTTTCGACAACTACCCACCCCCCGGGATCTTCTGGAATCGGGTCATGGACTTTTTTGACGAGGCCTTGGGGGGCGCACCCGCTGAATTAGCGTTATAGTCGGCGCGTAGCGCCGCCGGCTGGGAGGAATTGTTAGGGCAGTTTTCTAGACGCAAGGGAATTATCCTGGGGGTGAGTAGCTTCGAAGTGATACCGGGAACATCTGATACCCTCGAAGCAGCCCGAATGCGGACGATTCGGCCGTGGCGTGAGGCCGAGCGCAGCCTTGAGCCCATGCCCAGTCGCGCCAGCGACGGAGCATGAGGCGTGGGGGTGGGGCCCCGCTCCATTTATTGAAGAGCGAGGCCCGGGAGTGAGTCGAAGAGACGAACGACCACTAATTAATGCTATAAGAGATAATGTCGATAGTAGAAACAGCCTTCTCCGTGCTCAAAGATCTGACGAGCGCGGAGGGAAGGCTCAGGCTACGAATTAACCGCAGCACCAAGACGCTCCTCGAGCGGTACGCACAACATGACGCGCGTTTGGAAGCGGTCGAGAAGCTGAAAGCCATCGGCACCTCCCAAGCGATCTACTCACTGGCGCGCCGTTTCTCCGCGACCACCGAGAACCTGGGAGTCGATCAGGACGAAAAACGGTACGTCCGCGACGTGCTCGTCGGCTTCGGCCAAGAAGCGGTCGAACCGTTGAAGCTCTATATCCGTCGCCACGACCAACTGACGTGGGCGATAGATGCTCTCAGCACGCTCCGCCCCGACGAAGAAGTCGTTCCTTTTCTCCTCGAGATCCTTTTCCAGGGCGATTCCGTTCGCATTCGAGGAGAGAAGGCCACCCAGATCATCAAGGCGCTCGAGTCGATGCCCGTGAGCGGTGTCGTGGAAGGTGTGATCCCTTGCCTCAAAAGCCCGGATGACACGGTGCGAATCTCTGCCGTAGAGTGTCTCGAGGTGCATGCCGACGAACGTGCGCGCGAGCCGCTATTAGAGGCTCTGGTGAGTGACGAAGAGGACTCTGTCCGCGTGCAGACCCGCATCACCGAAACCTTAGAGCGACTCGGCTGGGAAGTGAAGGGTTTCCGGAAAAAGGTCGAGGTTGTGTTGCCTGAGCCGTACCGGGTGAGCTCTAAGGGTAAGGTGATCCGCTAGGTTCCAAGGAGGGAACGAAATTGCTGAATCCGAAACCGCTTGCGAAGACTCTCTTGTTTAGTAGCGTTCTCCTGCTCCCGTCACCCGGGGAGGCGCAAGAGAAGACGCAGTACTACACGTATACGCATGCCGACACGTTCGAGATCGATTGGGTCGCCTTCTATGACATGCTCGACGACTGGACAGCGAAAACCAGAAAGAAGCTTCCGCACACTCTCGATCTCGCCTTTGGGGAGCACGAGAAGCAGAAGCTCGACTTGTACTTCCCCGAAGAGAAACCCACCAAGGCGCCGGTGTTCCTGTTCATTCACGGAGGAGGTTTTCGAGAAGGGGATCGCAGCCACTACGGATACGTTGCCGGTCCTTTCGCCAAGCGAGGCTTCATCACCGCCGTCACCAGCTATCGACTCACTCCGCAGGGCTTCTACTATCCCAGCCAACCCGAGGACATCCGGTCGGCATTGTCCTGGTTGTATCGGAACATTGCCAATTACGGAGGTGATCCGGATCACATTTATGTCGGTGGGCATTCAGCGGGGGGAATATTGGCCGCCGAAGTCTGCGTACGGGGAGGGTGGCTCAAAGAGAAGAGGCTACCCGCGGATCTCATCAAGGGTTGCGCTCCCATCAGCACGTCCATCGTTGTCGGGGACCCCGAGGCAGCCCTCGGTGGCGGAGTCTACGCGATAAGAAAGGCGGAAGGTAATGCTTACGTCGCCGATCCCGCGCTTCGCCAGGAAGCCGATCCCCTCCAGAACATCGACACCGCGCCTCCAGTCGTTTTCTTCTCCGCGGGAACAGGTGAGGCGATTCTCCATGACTCACCTCGGCTGTTCGTAAAACGGCTAAAGGCAATGGGTTCTCGAGCGGAGTTTCTGGTACTCGAGGACCACGATCATGCGGACACCGCCCTCGTGCTCGGCGACGAGGAGAGCATACTTTTCCTGGAGATCATGAAAATGTTTGGCCGGGACTAAACGTCAACCCGTCGCGGTCGTGACCGCGCCGTCGGAGGCTGAGGACACCAGCTGCGCGTACTTGGCCATCACGCCCTTCGGTTTTGTGGTCGTAGGCGGTTTCCAGCGGGCGCGGCGGTCCTCCAAGTTTGCGTCGAGGTCCAGCCGACGTCCTTCGATATCGAATCGAATCGTATCGCCGTTTTGCACGAAGGCAATGGGGCCGCCGGCCGCTGCTTCGGGCGCGACGTGCCCGACCATGAGCCCGTGCGTCGCTCCACTGAAGCGGCCATCGGTGATGAGTGCGACAGAGTCTCCTAGCCCTTGGCCAACCAACGCCGCCGTCACCGCGAGCATCTCCCGCATACCCGGACCGCCTTTGGGACCTTCGTAGCGAATCACGACGACATCGCCTGGGTTTATCGCACCACTCTGCACGGCTTCAAAGGCGTCCTCCTCGCGTTCGAAGACGCGTGCCGGTCCTTCGTGTTGAACTCTGTCATGCCCCGCGAGCTTGACCACGCACCCTTCGGGGGCGAGCGACCCGTGCAAGATCGCGAAGCCGCCCGAGGCTTTGAGCGGCTCCGCTACAGGACGGATGACGGTTTGCCCGGCCGTCTCTTTGGCAAGCTTCGCCTCCTCGAAGAGTGTGCGGCCACTGACCGTGGGGTGATCGGTCAAGAAACCTCCATCCATTAGGCGCTGCGTCAAGAGGCGTAATCCGCCGGCTCGCTCGAGATCGGGAGCGGTAAAGCGTCCTCCGGGTTTGAGGTCGGCAATGATCGGCGTCTTGGCGGCGATGGTATCGAAGTCCTCCAATTCCAGAGGCACACCCGCTTCTCGGGCAATGGCCAAAAGATGAAGGACCGCGTTGGTCGAACCGCCGGTGGCGGCAACCGAGGCGATGGCGTTCTCGAGCGCCGGGCGGGTAATGATTTGACTAGGCCGGACGCCTTTTTCGAGAAGCGCCATGACGAGCTCACCGCAGCGGAAGGCCGCGGCGTCTTTCTCCTTCGCCACCGCCGGGATATCGTTCACCCCCATGGGTGAGATGCCGAGCATCGTCATGGCGGTGGACATCGTATTGGCCGTGAATTGACCGCCACATGCGCCCGCGCCTGGACAAGCGTTGTCTTCGAGCTCGTGGAGCTCGGCCTCCGTCATTCGGCCTGCGGCACACGCTCCAACGGCTTCAAACACATCTTGGATCGTCACGTCTCGTCCTTGAAAAGTACCCGGAAGGATGGAGCCCCCGTAAAGCATGAGGGAGGGGAGGTCCAAGCGAACCAAGGCCATCACCGTCCCGGGGATGGTTTTGTCGCATCCGGAGATGGCGACGACCGCATCGAAGAGGTGTCCGTTTACCGCGAGCTCGATTGAATCAGCGACGATTTCTCTCGAAACCAGCGATGCCTTCATTCCTTCCGAGCCCATCGCGATGCCGTCGGAAACGGTGATGGTATTGAACTCGATCGGCGTGCCTCCGGCGGAGCGAACGCCCTCTTTTACTTTTTCGGCGAGCCGGCGCAGATGAAAGTTGCAGGGAGTGACTTCGGTCCAAGTATTGGCGACGGCGACGAGCGGCCGCGCCAAGTCCTCGTCGGTGAGGCCAGTGGCTTTGAGCATCGCCCGAGCCGGCGCGCGGGAAAGTCCTGTTTTCACAGCATCGCTACGCATGTTTTTCTCCCTCGCCGGAGTATACATCACGGGGTCGACGTCGGCGGGCGCTTGTGCTCTCGCACATTTGATTACGTCCGAGCGAGTCGATAGTCTGCGTTTTCCAATCGGAAAGGCATGCAGGACGACACCGCTAAGCAACGACGACGCAGTGGATCGCCCCTTCCGCCCCTCGCGTCCGCCGAACTACCTCCTTACCCGGGCAATTTTTGGCGATTGGTTGGGCCCGGCGCGGTCTTGGTTGGCCTATCTATTGGAGCGGGCGAGTTAATAATCTGGCCGACCGCCGTCGGACGCTACGGCACCGGAATGATATGGGCGGCCGGCATCGGGATTCTTCTGCAAATGGTCATCAACCTTGAGGTCGCGCGCTACGCGCTGGCCACCGGCGAGACCGCGTACACCGGTTACGCTCGATTGTGGCGCGGCTTTGCATTCGTGTTCTTGCTTCTCAACGTCACGTCATGGCTCTTGCCCGGCTGGGCCCGAAGTTGTGGGGAGGCGCTTCGTGCGCTAGTGCTCGGCCCGCAGGTCACGCCGATGGAAGGGGGGCCGGATTGGGTGTGGACCGCTCTTACCTTCTTCGTTGTGGCGCTCATGCTGTTCGGTCCCAAGGTGATCTATCGATCGGTAGAGCGATGGACTTCATTGATGATCGTCGTTGCGGTCGTCGGGTTGCTCATCCTCGCGGTGTTGCTCGGTAGAAGTGATCTTTGGCTCGCCGTCGCGAAGGGAGCCGTTAACCTAGGGCACAAGGAACCGGCCGTGAGTTACCCCCAGTTTTTTAGCTGGATCGTATTCGCCGGCGCCGGAGGGACGGCGAATCTTTTTTTCTGTTTCTACTTACGCGACAAGAACATGGGGATGGGGGGGCGCATCCCCGTCTTGACCAACATTCTTCGCGACCGCGAACCGAGGGAGTCTCTTACCGGCTATCGTTTCCCCGACGATGCGGAGAATCGCAATCGGTGGCGACGCTGGTGGCTTCACGCGGTTCGAGAGCAGGTCCTCTTCTTCTGGTTTCTGAGCAACTTCACCATCCTGCTATTCATCTTTGCCTCGCTGGCCGTGGTCTACCCATTGACACAATCCGGCACCGTCGAGTGGGAAGGGCTGCAGGCTTTCTATGAAGGGAAGGAGATCAGTTTTCTCGCGTTGGAGGCGGTCGCCTTGGGAAACGTATTTGCGCCCCTTACCACCGTATTTCTGCTCGTTGCGGTCGCGACGCTTCTGTCCACTCAACTGACTCTGGTGGACGGGGTCGCGCGCAGCTTGTCCGACATCCTCCACACAAATTTCGCCGCGGCTCGAAAGCGCCCCCTCGGTTTCTGGTATGCGGTGGTGGCCGGTGCGTGGATTCTTCTCGGTTGTTTTCTGACCTACGTATTGGAAACCAGTACCCGGGCTCAGAGCTTCCTGTTCCTGGCCGGCTTCTCTGGGGGGATCGCGATGGCCATCTATTGTCCTTTGACCCTGGTGATGAACCGGCGGTTTCTTCCACCGGCGGCGAAGCCTGGATGGATCATGACAGCCCTGATGGCCCTGACCAGCCTTTTCTATGTCGGCTACGCGGTCTTCTCCGTGCTGACCCTTCTCGGGCTGGTCTAGGGTTCGCCTACGAACTTGACCCCGGGGGCGAGGCGCGCTAAATTAGAGATTACCGACCGGTCGGTCGGTCGGTACTTGATTCTAGGGAAGGCCAGGCAGCCAAAATGCAGCGAACCGGCGCACAGATCATCTGGGAAGTGTTGAAACGAGGGGGGATAGAGGTCGTCTTCGGCTATCCGGGAGGGGCCATCCTTCCCGCGTATGACGCCCTCGTCGACTATTCCGATTCCGTTCGGCACGTTCTGGTCCGACACGAGCAGGGTGCGGCCCATATGGCCGATGGGTACGCCCGCGCCTCAGGGCGCGTCGGCGTCGCCATCGCGACGTCCGGTCCAGGCGCCACGAACCTTGTCACCGGCATCGCGACGGCGAGGCTCGATTCATCACCGATCCTCTGCATAACGGGACAAGTTCCGAGTGGAGCGATTGGCACCGACGCCTTCCAAGAGGTGGACGTCACGGGAATCACGCTTCCCATCACAAAACACAGTTACTTGGTAACGCGCACCGAAGAGATTGCCGGATCACTGAGAGAGGCGCTGTATCTCGCAAACTCCGGTCGGCCCGGGCCGGTGCTGGTGGACATCTCCAAAGATGCCCAGCAGGGTAGCTGCGAGTTCGAGTGGAACAACTCACCGGTGCGACTGCCGGGTTATCGGCCCGACCTGCGTGCTCTTCCCGAAGACTTCGAAAAATCGATCGAGCTCATCAACGAGGCGAAGCGTCCCATCATCCTCGCTGGACACGGAGTCCTCATGTCCGGTGCCACCCAGGTGCTCCTGGATTTCGTCGAGAAGACACGTATTCCGGTTGCCTCGACACTCTTGGGCCTGGGTGGATTCCCCGCCAGCCATCCACTGAGCCTCGGTATGATGGGCATGCACGGAGAAGCCTGGGTCAACAACGCGATTCAGGAAGCGGATCTGTTGTTGGCGTTCGGTATGCGTTTCGATGACCGAGTCATCGGCAACCCGCAGACTTATGCGGTCAACGCCCGAAAGATCCATGTCGAGATCGACGCGTCCGAGATCAATAAGAACATCAAGGTCGACGTGGGAATCGTCGGTGATCTACGAGAGACCCTCGAAGTCTTTCTCGAGGGCGCAGAGTCGCGCGATCGCGCGGAATGGCACGAACGAGTCCGCGATCTCAAAGGCGACGCGGCGGTACGCGACGTGCTCCATCTCGCCGACAGCGGTCACCTCTACGCCGCACACGTCATGAACGACCTTTGGACTTACACCGAAGGAAAGGCACTCGTCGTCACCGACGTCGGGCAGCATCAGATGTGGGAAGCGCAGTACTACAAGCACGACTACCCGAAAAAGCTCATTACATCGGGTGGGCTCGGCACCATGGGTTTCGCGCTCCCCGCCGCAATCGGCGCGAAGATGGCCATGCCCGACGAGGAAGTATGGGCAATCGTAGGCGACGGCGGCATCCAGATGACCGCCGCGGAGTTTTCCACCTGCGCGCAAGAAGAACTCAAGGTCAACGTCGCAATCATCAACAACGGCTACCTCGGTCTAGTGCGGCAGTGGCAAGAGTTTTTTTACGGTGGAAGGTACAGCGCGACACCCATGCGTAACCCGGACTTCGTCAAGCTCGCCGAGGCGCATGGTTTGACGGGGGTGCGAGTGGAACGCCGCGACGAGATCAAGGACGCGGTCGCGCAAGCCCGCGCCGAGCATGGCTCGGTAGTCATCGATTTCAAAGTGGAGAAGGAAGACACCGTCTTCCCCATGGTTCCGGCCGGAGCCGATCTCCATAAAATGATTCGTCGGCCATTGCCACTAGCCGAGAAAGAAAAGTAGGGACAAAGTGCCAAATAATGGGAATCAATCCAAGTCGAGGTCACTCCGGACATTCGTCGTCTACGTCGAGGACAAACCCGGTGTTCTCAATCGCGCCGTGTCTTTGTTCCGCCGACGGAATTTCAACATCGACTCGCTGGCGGTTGGTCATTCGGATCAACCCGGCGTTTCCCGAATGACGATCGTGATGGACGCTGATGCCAACGCTGCCCGACTCGTGGAGGCTAACCTCTACAAGCTGGTCAATGTATTGCGAGTCGAGGACGTGAGCCTGAGCCCCGCGGTGATGCGGGATCTGGCGCTCATCAAAGTCGGCGCCACGGCGGAGGAGCGTCCCCAGGTACTCCAGATCGTCGAAGTATTCCGGGCCCGCGTCGTGGACGTTACGACCGATGCCCTGATGGTGGAGATCACCGGCACCGAGGACAAGATCGATGGACTTCTGGATGTGCTGCGGCCATTCGGTATCATCGAAATGGCGCGCACCGGCACGGTTGCGATGAAGCGTGGATCCGAGGCTACCAGCGTCCAGCCCGGATTCGTCCATGCGCGTCTTCCGAATGGGGCGGCCCAAGAACGCGCCCATCCCGCGACCAACTAAGGGACTCGAAAAGGAGCAACGTTTTATGGCAAGGATCTTCTACGATAAGGATGCGGATCTCTCGCTCATCCGGGAGAAAAAAGTCGCCATCATCGGCTACGGGTCGCAGGGCCACGCGCACGCCTTGAATCTGCAGGACAGTGGAGTATCGGTCCGCGTCGCTTTGAGGCTGGACAGTAAGCGTCGCGCCATCGCGAAAGAACAGGGCGTCGAGGTTACCGACGTCGCGGAAGCTTCCAAGTGGGCCGACGTCATCATGGTGCTCGCTCCCGACACCAAGCAGCCGAAAATCTACGAGGAGGAGATCGAGCCTCACTTGGAATTGGGCAACACCTTGATGTTTAGCCACGGGTTCAACATTAGGTACGGGACGATCACCCCTCCGAAGAATATCGATGTCAGCATGATCGCGCCCAAGGCCCCGGGACACCGTGTGCGTGAGACTTACACGGCTCAGCAGGGGACTCCGGCACTTTTGGCGGTGGAGCAAGACGCTAGTGGACAAGCGGAAGCGCAGGCGCTTTCCTACGCCAAGGCCCTCGGTGCCACGCGGGCCGGCGTCTTGGTCACGACTTTTGCGGAGGAGACCGAGACCGACCTTTTCGGTGAGCAAGCCGTGCTTTGCGGCGGCGTGTCGGCTCTCGTCAAGGCCGGTTTCAACACGCTGGTGAAGGCTGGCTATCAGCCCGAGGTGGCCTATTTCGAGTGCCTTCACGAGTTGAAGCTCATCGTCGACCTGATGTACCGGGGCGGCTTGAACTACATGCGTTATTCGGTCAGCGACACCGCCGAGCATGGCGACTACACGGGAGGTCCGCGCGTGGTGAACGAGGGGACCATCAAAGAGATGGAAAAAATGCTCTGTGACATCAAGGATGGGACCTACGCGCGAGGATGGATCGAAGAGAACAAGGCGGGACGGCCGGAGTTCAACAAGATTCGCGCCACCGAGCAGGAGCAGCTCCTCGAGAGGGTCGGCGCGGAGCTCCGGGAGATGATCCCGTTCTTGGATCCGGTGAAGGTGCGCCCCGGTGAATAGCGCCTAACCAGTCAGCGCAGCAGCGAAGCTCCGTCTACGCGGCGGCCTTAGCCCTCGCGCCCAGTACCTTCTCGAACACCTTGGTGGCTCTCTGCATCTGCTCCAAGGTTCCTATCGAGGTGCGGCAGTGCGTCCACAGCGGTGGGAAAGGACGTCCCACCCTCACACCGTGCTCCCGACATCCAGCCTGGAAATCCTCCACCGGCATCTGGACGTCGACGAAGAGGAAGTTCGCCTGCGAGTCGGTATCCTTGTACCCCCGTTCGTGGAACCAGCTGCGCGTATAGTCCCGCGCCTTCCGATTCCGAGCGCGTTCATTAGTAATGAAAGAAGGATCCTTTTGATCGCGCTCCAGCGCGCCGATGGCGGCGGCATAGCTCAAGCCGCTGACCCCGAGCGTCATGTGGAACTTCTCGAGCTCTTCGATGGTCTTCTCATGGGCGATGGCATAGCCGACCCGAAGACCGGCCATCCCGTACGCCTTGGAAAAGGTACGGGACACGATGAGTCGGGGTTCTTGGACCGCCATCGGGATGAGCGTTTCATGCCCGGGTGTCGTTACGTAGTCGAAATACGCTTCATCTGCGAGGATGTGGAGATCGGACGTCGCCTTCAAGACGCGGGGAATGAACTCCTTCGTGTCGCTGGGGGCGACGATTGAGGCGGCGGGGTTGTTGGGGTTGCAGTAGAAGAGAAGCCCCCCTCCCTTGCAGGCGTGGAGCGTCTGATCCAGATCCATACGGAACTCGCTCGTCAGTGGGACGGCCTTGGAGCGGTGACCCATGAAGCGTGCGTAGCCGAAGCACTCTTCATAGGTGGGGAGAGATCCCACCAGGGCCTTTTCCTTCGAAGTGTAGACGTGAGTGGCGTCCACCAGGATCTGCGTCGAGCCCGCCCCGATCAGGACATTCTCGGGCTTCACTCCGAATTTCGCAGCGATCGCCTCGTGAAGCGCGTCCCCATAGGCGAACGGATAGCGACCCGTCTTGGCGCCATCGGAACCGAGGCCGCCGTCGACCGCGTCCAGGACGGGCTGCCCGGGGCCCAGGGGATTCTCGTTGTTGTGCAGGTTGATGACAGTCTCTAGTGGCAGGGAGGTCTCCGCGGCGAAGGCGATGGACTCCTGCCAACGTGTGCTGACGAGCGAGCTCGCGTACATTCCCGCGGCGCCGACTCCCAGGTTCTTCAACATACTCCGTCTCGTAAGTGGCATGTCGACCTCCTTACCTTTGCCCGGCAGAGTCGGTGGCGGACGTACCGAGAACCCGCTGGAAGACCTCGGTGGCCCGACGCATCTCCTCCATGGTCCCGATGGAGATCCGTGCGTGAGTTTTCTCGTAGGGAGAGAAGTCCCTTCCCACTTTGATCTTGTACTTCTCGCAGGATTCCCGAAATTCTTTCGCAGGACTCCCCAAGTGCACGAAGATGAAGTTCGTCTGACTGTCGGTGGTTCGGTATCCGGCACGCCGGAAGAAATCGAGCGTGTACTTGCGGGCCGCGGTGTTGCGGGCCACTTCTTCCTCGATGTGCGCGTCGTCGTCGAGAGCTCCCATGGCAGCGGCCATGCCGAGAATGTTGGTGTCCACCGTTAGTTTGAGCGCTCGCAGTTTGCCGACCGTTTCCTTGCCACCAACCGCGTAACCTTGTCGCAGCCCGGCCATTCCGTACGCCTTCGAAAACGTGCGGCTCACGAACACGTTGCGGTACCTCGTCGCCAGCTCGGCGGACGTCTCGTAGGATGGGTCGGTCACATAATCGTGATACGCCTCGTCGATCAGAATATGCGTGTAAGACGATTCCCTGGTCACAAACTTCACGAAGTCCTTCACCGCGTTGGCCGAATGGACGGTGGCGGTAGGGTTGTTGGGGTTGCAGAGATAGACCAACCCCGCTCCGATGGCGGCTCCCGCCATCTTGTCCAGATCGAGCGCAAGATCCGCAGTGAGCGGAATAGCCTTCACCGGACGCCCAAACCGTTCCGCGGCCTTGACCGGGTTCTCGAAGGAGCAGTCCCCGGTGACGAGAGGCTCGTTGGGCCCGGTAAAAGCACGGACCGCGTTTCGCAGGATTTCGCTCGAGCCTGCGGCAAGCACGAGGTTCTCCGACTGGACGCCAAACTTCCTGGCCAGGCGCTCCCTCAGGGCCGAGTCGGATATCCGCGCATTCATCGGATAAAGCCTGGTCTGATCGAGCGCCCCACGAAGAGAACGGATGGCCGACGGTCCCGGTCCCAAGGGGTTCTCGTTGCTGCTGATACGGATCTCGTCCAAATCGGGAGGCGGGGGAATGGCGGGCGAGCGGGGCTCGGTGGCCGCCAGCGCCTCGCGACCGCGAGCGGCGATCAAGGGGAGCGAAAGCGCTCCATGTTTTTCCAACCCCAACGTGCTCATGAAGGCCCGACGCGTAACCGACATAGCGTCCTCCTAGTGTTTGGGCAGCAGCCGGTGTCTGCGGAGATTCATTTCTGAACTGGTGCGGCTGGTAGGAGCCTACTGCCTCCGACGCTCGAGCGCAACGTCGTCGGACTCGACGTACTCGCAACCGGTGGCAGTATCGAAGGGCTCCGTCTTATCCATGTCTCACTGGGTCTTCGCTGGGCTCCGATGCACGGGTCAAGACCGCCATGGCAACGCCTCCAAGTATCATCGCGCTCGCGATGGCTAGTCTTGCGGACACCCCCTCGGCCAGAAACACGACACCGCCGAAAGCGGCGAGAACCGGCACGAGGAGTTGCACGATGGACGCTCGCGTCGTTGTTAAGCCTCGAAGGGCCTTGTACCACAGAACGTACCCCAGCCCAGACGTGATGGTCCCGGACACAAGGGCCAAGATGGCTCCGGTTCGCTCAACGTGAATCCATGAGAACGCGAGCGCACTGGCGATGGCTGCCATGGGGACGGCTCGAGCGAAGTTGGCGGTTGTTGACGAAACGGGTGCGGCCACGCCTCTACCTCGAACTGAGTATGCGCCCCAGGCAATCCCGGCAATGAACATCAAGAACGCTCCGAGTGGATCGGGCGCCGAGATCCCGGGCGAAACGAGATAGACGAGCCCGCCGAGTGCGGTAATGAGCCCAAGCCATTGAACAGGGTGCGGCCGTTCACCTGATCTCAGTCCCGCACCCATCATCGTCGCCTGCACCGCCCCAAAGAGTATGAGCGCACCCATTCCTGCGTCCAGGGAGAGATAGGCGAGCGAGAACGCGGCCGCGTACACGAACAACGCCAAGCCCGAGCTCCATGATCCTCGCAGGTCTTGCTTTTCCAGGCCGTGTCCGGCCGGGGGTGACTCGGCCACCAGCTTCGAGATGGGAACGAGAATTATCGCGCCGCTCGCCAGACGAAGGGTCGTAAAGGTCACGGGATCGATGAGATCCTCACCCAGTGCCATGCGGCAGAGCAGGGAGTTTGCGGCAAATGCGACCAGCGTGAGGGCGGTGAGAATTACGACGAACATCTAATCGTCAACCATAATGCTAGGAGAGGTTGAAGCAGACCATCCGTATATTCGTCATCTCCTCGATAGCAAAGCGAACGCCTTCCCGGCCGATCCCGCTCATTTTGTTCCCGCCGTAGGGCATCTGATCGACGCGGAAGATCGACGTGTCGTTCACCATCATGCCGCCGACGTCCACCCGCTTGATGGCCTGAAAGGCTTTCTTGATGTCGCTGGTGTAGATGCCGGCTTGCAGGCCGTAGGCCGAGTCCGCCAAGAGGTCGAGCGCCTCGTCGAACGAGCGATAAGTCACCAAGGATACTTGCGGGGCGAAGGTCTCGTCGCAAACCACTTTCATGTTTGGCTTGACGTCGGTCATGACGGTGGGCCAGAACATACGGCCTTCCCGTTTTCCGCCGATCAGGATCTTCGCCCCTTTGCCTACCGCCTCTTTCATCCAAGCCTCGGCACGCTCCGCCTCGGACTCGGTGATCATGGGCCCAACATCGCAGTCTCGATCGAGGGGGTTTCCTACGTTCAGTTTCGCGGTGGCGGCGAGAAACTTGTCGGTGAACTCCGCGGCGATCTTCTCGTGGAGATAGAGCCTCTGAAGACTAATGCAGATTTGCCCGGAGTTGGCAAAGGAGGAAACCACGCACCGAGGGACCGCCTTATCGATATCCGCATCGTCTTCGATGATCGTACCGGAGTTGTTTCCAAGCTCGAGGGTGATCTTTTTCAAGCCGGCGCGGCTCATGATCTGCCGACCAACCGGGGGACTTCCCGTGAACGTGATCTTGGCGATGCGTGGGTCGGTGACCAGCCAATCGCCCACCGTGGCCCCATTGCCGAATACGAGATTGAAGACCCCGTCGGGGAGGCCCGCTTCCATGAGGATCTCGCCAAGTCGCACCGCGGTCAGCGGAGTCGTGGTCGCCGGTTTGAGTACGACGGTGTTTCCCGCCGCGAGGGCGGGCGCAACCTTATGTCCGACCAGGTTGAGCGGGAAATTGAATGGGGAGATCGCTCCGACCACGCCGACCGGTGTGCGAATGTAGAAACCCATCCGGTTCTCGCCACCCGCCGAGGCGTCCATCGGGATCGTCTCTCCATGGATTCTCTTGGCTTCTTCGGCGGCGAACTGAAAGGTCTCGATGGCGCGGGCGACTTCCAGAAGGGAGAACTTCCATGCCTTGCCCGCCTCACGGCAGATGGTAGCGGCCAGATCTTCCTGGTATTTCTCCAAAAGCTCGGAAGCGCGGGTGAAAATCTTGGCTCGCCGATGGGCCGGTAGGTCTGCGTAGGCGGGGAACGCCTTGGCCGCGGCACCGACCGCCCGCGCTACGTCGTCCTTGCTGGCACTCGGCACGGTGCCGATCTCCCCGCCGGAGTATTTGTCGATTACGGAGATCGCCTCGGTCCCCGTTTCCCACTTACCGTCAACGAGTTGTCCATACGCGTGCGCCATTTTGGTCTCTCCTCTTCGATGGCGATGAAAGCATACCAGCTCGCCGGACCCATTTGCAGGCGGTGCCCCTCCCCATGTAGCTTGTGGCCCGATTCTGAAACACAAGGAGGGTCACCATGAAGACGTTTTTCTTAGCTTTGCTTATGTCCCTGGTAGCACTTCCCACCGCCATCGCCGGTGACGAAGAAGCGATCCAGAAGCGCCTCGAAGAATTGACCGCCGCTTGGAACAAGAACGACGCCAAGGCGATGGCGGCCCCTTGGGCCCCGGATGGCGAGCTGATCAATCCTTTCGGTCGGGTGGCCAAGGGCCGCGCCGACGTGGAGAAGCTCTTCACCGATGAGCACTCGACCTTCATGAAGAAGACGACCTATGACGTGAAAAGCAACTCGGTGCGACTCCTCACTGCCGACGTCGCCCCATTGGATTTCGATTGTGACGTTCTGGGCATGAAGGGACCCGACGGCGCGGACCTGCCCCCCTTCGAGCACCACGTGACCGTGGTGATGGTAAAGAAGGATGGCAAGTGGTGGATCGCGTCGGCGGTGCCGGTGAAGTACCTGCCGACACCCGGTGAACCAGAGAGTTAAACGCGCCGGTTCGACACGCCAGCGGTAACGCCCTCACGCTTCCTTGGGTGGCGGCAACCGGGGAGGAGTGTGTTTGAATCTCTCCTTGTCTGCCGTCGTTGTCCTGCTCGCATACTTGGCGGCTATTTCCTTCTTCGGCGTCTATCTAGGGCGGAAGAGAAAATCCGTCGATGATTACTTTCTCGCCAGCCGCAGCGTCCCCTGGTGGGCCATCGCCGCCTGCATCGTCGCGACGGAGACCAGTACCCTCACCTTCACACGTGTTCCCGGTTTCTCCTACGACGGAAACTGGGTTTTTCTGCAGCTGGGCCTGGGCTACATCCTGGGGCGCTTCATCATCGCCGCAGTCCTAATCCCCGCTTACTTTCGGGGCGAAGTCTTCACCTCCTACCAGTTCCTTCTTCGTCGGTTCGGTCCGTCAGTTCGCAACGTGGCGGCAGCCGTCTTCCTGGTCTACCGAACTTTAGCCGATGGGATACGGCTTCACGCCGCGGCATTGGTCGTGGCGGTGGCGGTTGGCGCTCCCGAGCCCTACTTCGTTCTGTTGTTGGCGGCGGCGATGATGTTCTACACAGAAGAAGGCGGAGTCAAGGCCACCATCTGGACCGACGTCGTTCAGTTGTTTGTCTACTTGGCCGGGGCATTGGCTGTGCTGGTTGCGGTCGCTCATGCCCTGCCGGGAGGAATCACGGAGACTCTTGCTTCCGCGGCGGCGGCCGGCAAGACCCAAGTCCTCGATCTGTCGCTCGACGCCGGGAGAACGTATACGTTGTGGTCCGGAGTCATCGGAGGGATGTTCTTGATCCTCGGTACCCATGGGACGGACCAATACCTGGTTCAGCGACTCCTCGCCGCACGCAGCGCCCGAGATGCAGCACGGGGGCTCGTTCTTTCCGGATTCGTCGTCTTCGGTCAGTTCGCACTGTTTCTTTTGATCGGGACGCTTCTTGGGTCCTTCTATGGCGGGAAGTCGTTTGCAAGGGGAGACGAAGTCCTGCCGACGTTCATAGCCAACGAGCTTCCGGGAGCCTGGACCGGTTTCATCTTGGCGGCGGTGGTAGCGGCGGCCTTGTCTCCCTCTTTGAATAGTCTTGCCTCGACGACACTGAAGGATTTCTACATCCCCTACGTGAATCCTAGGGCAGGGGAAGCACAGCAGATACGTCTGGGTCGGATCTTCACCGTCTTCTGGGGAGTAGCCCAAGCGATTGTCGCCCTGTTGGCGCAACGGGTCTCTTCCGCACTCGAGGCCGGGCTCGCGGCTTTATCCTACGCGTCGGGTCCAACTGTAGGTGCGTTCTTGCTAGGCGTCTCGAGCCGTCGGGCTACTGCGGCAGGGACCCTGGTGGGAATGTTGGCGGGTTTGGTCACGCCCACGCTGGTCAGTCTTCTGACGCCTTTGGCTTGGACTTGGAATGTCGCGGTTGGGGCCATGACCACGTACCTTGCGGGTCATTTATGCTCCCGAATTCTGACAAAGCGCTCACTTTGGAGGTAGGACCACGGTCAGTTGAGTTATGATACGGGGCCGAGCTCGAGAGGCGACTTAAGGAGGAAATGCAATGAGTGAATCCGGAAACGGGCTAAAAGTTGGGCATCCGGTGCCCAATTTCGAGCTCGCCACGTTCGATCCAGTGAAGGGAGACTTCGGGAAAATAAGTCTCGACGAGATCAAGTCACAGAATAAGTGGACGATCCTGTTCTTCTATCCCGCCGACTTCACATTCGTCTGAGCGACCGAATTTGCTGCTCTGGCAGAGCAGCACGATCGCTTCAATAAGATGGGTGCGGAGCTCGTCACGGTTAGTTGTGATACGCAATTCGTGCATCTGGCGTGGCAACGACACGAAAAAGAGTTGGCGAGCGTCAAGTATACGATGGGCGCCGACCCCACAGGTACGGTGTCCAGGATGTTCGGCGTTTACGAGGAAGGAGCGGGATTGGCTCTCCGGGGAACCTTCATCATCAACCCCGAGGGCACGCTTCTCAACTCAGAGGTGAATTTCTTCAACATGGGGCGCAACATCGACGAGCTGATGAGGAAGTTCAAGGCCAATCTGTACCTGGCGAAGAAACAGGCCGAGGCTTGTCCTGCCAAATGGAAGGACGAAGGAGATCAAACGTTGACTCC
The DNA here is from genome assembly GCA_965219415.1 of Candidatus Marinacidobacterales bacterium. Taxonomy (GTDB): domain Bacteria; phylum Acidobacteriota; class Vicinamibacteria; order Marinacidobacterales; family DATDRI01; genus CBDCNP01. The sequence continues at coordinate 512,416 of CBDCNP010000002.1, read as the reverse complement.
GGGGCCCGACTTGGTAGGCCGGGTCCACGAGGCCCTGCAAAAGTAAATTCCGGGGGACGGGTAATCTCTTTGGGTTATCTGTCCCAGGTTTTTTTATGCGGGTTGGGGCGTCTTAGAGCGCAAGGAAAGCAGCTTTTCCGAGAGGTCCCACCCGCGGCTCGACTCCGACCACGGACAAACCTCTAGGCATATTGCACACCCGTAATTATCGCTGAAGTACGGTACACAGCGATCGAAATCCACGTACCATTTCTCGGTGCCCCGCACCCATTGCTTCTGGTCGGAGAGAGCATCCGGGGGGCATTCGACCGTGCAGACCCGACACCGAGTGCACAAGTCATCGACGCCGATATCGACCGGTTGATCCAGCGCCATCGGTAGGTCGGTAGCGACCGTCGTCAGTCGAAAGTTGGAGCCGTACTCTTTCGATATCAGCGAGCCGTGTTTACCCAGCTCACCGAGGCCCGCGGCGATCGCGATGGGGATGTGGAGGTATTCGCCGCTGCTATTGATGGGCAGTCCCTCCGCCGGCCATCCCATCGAGCGGATGTGGCGGGCCAGATCCACCGTGAGCTTGGAACACTGATGGTAAACCCGCAAGACTTCGCGCCCCGACTTGAGGCGCGGTGCTTGTGACATGATGTCGCGATCCATCGGGAGACCCATGGCGATGGCGTAACGATAGGGAGAGCTGGTTCCCTCGATGAGGAACTCATCGCGCATCTTGCAGATCCCGACGATGCCCGCGCCCAACTCTTTCGCCTTCGCCTTGACCTCAGCGGCCATGGCGGCGGGATCGCTTACTTCTCGACGCTGGCTGGCGACCTTGCCTTGGGGACGAAAAGCCAGCCACATGCTCTTGAGCAGACGCGGCAACATCCATCCCGGATAGGTGTAACGAAAGTGGGTTTGCATCTCGTCCCACGGCAGCGGGCCGGTTTTGAAATTTGAGTGGAAGACGTAGCTCGCTCGGCGTGGTGAGGTTTCCCCCAAGCCGTTGATCTCGTTCCCCGAGGGCGGCGCATCACGATACATGAAAACGGACTCTGCGGGAGGCGGTGACTTTAGTTTCACGTCGCCGACCTCATATGTAGTACTTCTCCCCGCGCCACTTCAGGTACCGGCGGCGCATGCGGATCCAGGTGCCGATGGTGAGGTGCCTAAAGGAGTATGCGAGGGCAGGAGGAAGGAAGTGCCAGAGTCGGCTCCAGAAGGAGTCGTTCTCCACTTGAGGCAGGATCGGTCGATGCGTGGATTTCATTACGGTTAGCCCGAGATCTCTCGTCTTACCGCGGCGGCCTTCTGCGCTTCGCCGAGCTTGTCGTACAAAGTGGCGAGAGCTTGGAGGAGCTCTTCATCCGCTTGCTCTGCAGCGCGAGCTCGCTCGTAGTATTTCACCGCCCCGTCGAGCTGACCGAATTGCTCGGATGCATAGCCGGCGAGCACGAGCATGTCATAGTGGAAGGGATCGGCCATCAGTCCCGGAACGACGCCCTTCAGTGCTCGTTCGGGCTGACCTAGACCCAGCGCCAGGACGGCTAGTTGGAGACGGGCCGACTCCAAGTCGGGCATCCGCTCCACGGCGTTCTCGAGAGACTCGAGTGCGGCGAGGTTCTGTCCCAGAGCAATATGTTGTTTGGCCCGCTCCACGTTCCAGAGGCCACTCGTATTCGGCGCTTCGGTTGGGCTGTTCACCAAAGGGGGGACCAGCTTCGGTCCAGGCTCGACCGTAAACGACAGGGTGCGTTTTTGCCCCGAGCTCAGCTCGAGCTCCAGACGATGGTCGCCAGGGACGAGAGAACTTCGGAGGCCGATCTCGAAGGCCATGAGAGCCGGCCGACCAGGTGTTCCTCCAGAGAATTCTTGGTTTACTTTGTGGATGAGCTCTTCTCCGTACACGATTTCACCGTTCACTTGCAGCGGTTCCTTCGACTCGGAAGGTGTCAGCACGAGGAACGCGCGGAGAGCGCCGCCCGGACGGTAAAGCGCGGTCGGATGAGGCACGGGAATCGCGTCGCGGAAATGGAACGCGAGCTGGGTCCCGAACCGTTCTCGCCGTTGAAAGAAGCTCGCCGGAACAACGTGAGAGACATCGATCTTCTCCGGGACGCGAATGGGTGTCTCGTAGGTATCGAAGATGTGCCCGGTGCGGCTGCGTACTAGGAAGCGGAGCACGAACTTGCCCGGCACGATGGGTAAGCGTCCCTGGAGGCTTATCGGGCGCATCCTCGCGTCCTCCCAGGCGCTTTCCCCGACTTCGATCTCTCGTTTGTCTCGGAGTTGGTAGACGGGCTTGCCGACTGGCGTCTCGACGATGACCTCGACGTCGTAAACGGTGTAGTACGTCGATTCGTATTGATTGAATCTGCCGTCTTCGGCGGGCATCTCGAGGGCGTAGTGAACGAAAGGGCCGTTTTCGGAAGGCAAGATGGCGACGAGGGGAGACAAATCCATCTTACGGAACATGTAGTCGACGTCGACGATGGCGCTGCCCGGCTCGTAGCGGCCCTGGAACTCGGGGTTCATGCTTTGGTTGGGATAGTCCTCGATGACGGCAAGAATCTCCTGTTGCGCAAAGGCCTGGGAGGCGCGCGGCTCACCTGGGACCGGTGCGACTACTGCCTGGTAGAGATCGGTGTCGACCTTCTGGAAGTAGGGATCTAATTGACCTCGGACGGCGCCCGGGGCCCAGGTCGACGCGATCAAGGCTTGCGGGCCGTCATTGATCATGTTCCAGAGGCGATAGCGACCCGCACCGCCCTTTCGGTAGAACAAGAGGTAGAAGAAGTCTGGCAGAGCGGGATCCGAGGTTTGATAAAACCACAGTTCCATCGGATAAAGATCTCGGGCCTGGTCGTAGCTCCTTCGCTCGTGGGGCGCCCCCAGCAGAATGTAGGTACGACCCCGCTCCGTTCTCCACCCCTCCCGTCCGTAGCCGCGAAAGAGCTTGTTGGCCTCCTTGGTCCGCTCTTCGTACTCGTCGCGGAACTCGTTGCGGGTCGTGCCCGGGGTAGGATCGCGAACTTCCCAAAAGGAAGCGATGAACCGATCGCGCTCCTCATCGGTCTTGAGTATTTCGAAGACCTCTTCCTCTTGGTCGGTCAAGACGTAGGAGGCTTCCCCCTCGAGAAACCGAATGTATTGGTCGGCGAGGGGGGTGGCGCCTTGTCCGAACGAAGGAGAGACGAATAGTAGCCAGGCACCCACTGCGGCTGCCGATCCCAAGACGGTTTTACCTAACCTCGATGTGACCACGGTGAAGTCGAACCTACCTAAACGGTCATTTGCCCTGTCCCGCGATTTCGTGGAGGCCTCTTCTTACCAAGACTTCTACCATCTGTCGCCGGTAGTTGCCGGTGGCCCGGAAATCGTCGATGGGCCGGGATTCCTTAGCAGCTGCCGCCGCCGCGGCGGCGATGGTGGAATCGTTCAAGGCCTCTCCTCGAAGAGTCCCTTCCGCGTCGGGAGCGCGCATCGCTACCGGCGCCACCGCACCCAAGGCGATCCGTACCCTCTCTACTTTACCTCGTGCGAGCTTCACCGTCATGGCGATGCTGACGATCGAGATCGCATCGGCCTTGCGCTTGCCGAGCTTGTAGTAGAACCAGCGCTCATCGTCTTCGGGTTTCGCGAACTCGATGCTCGTGACCAACTCATCGGCACGTCGTCCCGTCTTACGGACCCCCTGAAAGAATTCCGGGAGCGAAATCGTGCGTAATCCGCCCAAAACGCTTTCCATCTGGACGCTGGCATCGAGGGCGAGAAGGGGAGGGGACACGTCGGCGGCCGGAGAAGCGTCGCAGATGTTCCCGCCCACTGTGGCGAGGTTGCGGATGAGCGGGCCAGCGAAGGCGACGCACATCGGCCGCATTAGCCCTTCGACCGCACCACCCGGGGCCCATTCGAGCAGGCGAGTGAACGAGACACCGGCTCCCAGACGGGTGGTTCCGTTGTCGATCGAGATCGGTTGCAGGGCTTCGAGTCGGGTCAAATCAACGACGAGATCGGCCTCCAAGGGGGCGCGTTTCATGTTGACCAACACGTTGGTACCGCCGGCTACCGGTACGATCCGACCTTTTTCGGTCAAGGCCTTGAGGGCTTCTGGAACATCGCGCGGCTGCGTGAACTCGAAGTCGTTGATCATGTTTTTCGTGATCCGATGAGTGTTGTGACCGCCTCCGGCGTCAGCGGAAGGCGATCGACGTCGACGTCGAGCGCTTCGGTCAACGCGTTGGCAACCGCGCCGGTGGGGGGAGCGATCGGTGGCTCACCCACACCTTTAGCCCCGACTGGTCCTTCGGTCGCGGGCTTCTCGACCAGAATCGTCTTCATAGGAGGCATGTCCTCGGCGGTAAGAAGAAGGTAGTCGGCAAAGGTCGGATTCAGCACCTTCCCGTCTACTTCGCACAGCTCCTCCATCATGGCCAGCCCGAGTCCCATGGCGACGCCGCCCTCGATCTGGCCTTCACAGCCTGTAGGGTTGATGGCCTTGCCCACATCGTGGGCGGCCGCGTAGCGGGTCACGGATACCTCGCCGGTTTCGTCGTCCACGGCGAGCTCCACCGCATGGGCGCAGAAGCTCGGGGCGGGCATGGCCGGATAAGGATGGAAGCGGTGTCGTCCCTTCGGTGTTGGGGGAGGATCGTCGAGGATAGATGAGCGGCCGATCAAAGGCCCCCCGTGCTTCTTGTGACGGTAGTAGCAGACTTTCGACAAAGGCACGGAGCGCGACGTATCTTCGCGGACGAAGATACGATCGCCCTCGAGAGCCAGCTCTTCGATCGAAGCCTCGAGATGGCGGGCACCCTCTTCGAGCAATTGATGCTTGAGATCTTCGGCCGCTTCATAGGCCGAACGCGCCACGGTGAATGCCATACGGCTGCCGCCGTGCCCATGATCCCAGGGGAGGGTGTCGGTATCACCCCGAACGAGCTGGATCGACTCGGGGGGCACGCCGAGGCCGGCTGCCGCCATTTGCAACACGCTCGTGGTCATCGCACCGGTGCCCATGTCGACACCGCCCGAGATGAGGCGGAAGGTACCATCCTCGTTCGTTTCGACTAATGTGGACGTTCCCCAAGTTCCGCTGACCCACCAGTTGCAAGCCAGTCCTTTTCCGACACCGGGCGCGCGCGGTTTGTCCCACTCCACGCCGTCCGCCGCCTTCTGCAAGCATTCCTTGACGCTGACCGAGTCGAGCGCCTGCCCGGTGCACGTCGTGTCACCGTCTTTCCACGCGTTTTTTAGGCGGAACTCGAGGCTGTCCATATCGATGGCGCGTGCCACCTTCTCGAGGTGGGTCTCCACTGCGAAAGCCATCTGCGGTCCGGCCGGGCACCGGCAAGAGCCACAAGGGACGTTGTTGGTATAAGCAACGAGGCCAGTGATGTCCAAGTTCGGGAATCGATATGGGCCGGTGGCCATCAACGTGGCGAGGGCCGTTGCGGTAGGGCCGTCACCGGAGTAGGCACCGGTATTGAATAGAAGGCGCGCCTGATGTGAAACCAAGGTCCCGTCCTTCTTGACGCCGGTCTTGAGCTCGACCTTAGCGGAGTGGCGAAGCGTCGTGGTCGCCATCTCTTCCTCGCGCGTCAAAGTCATTTGCACCGCAAGACCCGACCGCTCGGCGAGCATGACCGCGTAGGGCTCGAGACAAAGGACCAATTTACCGCCGAAGCCTCCGCCGATGTGGGTGGGAACGATCTTGAATGCGTTTACCGGGCGCTTGAAGGCGCGGGCCAGATAACTTCGCACCGCGAAGGGTTTTTGGTTGGTGGTCCACACCGTGACGCGCCCCGCGGGATCCACCATGGCCGTCGAGCTGTGCGGCTCGATCGAGCCGGGGTGCGCCACCGGTGCGTAGTAGGTTCCTTCGACTACCTGATCCGACTCGGCGAATCCTTTATCGACATCGCCCTCTCCGACCCAAGCTTGGAAGCAAAGGTTGCCCTTCCGGTCCGACTCCCAGTTGTGTTCATAGGCGTTGACGTCGTCGTGAACGAGTGGCGCGTCCGAGGAGATGGCTTCTTCGGGGTCGAAGACACCCGGTAGCTCTTCGTACTGAACCTTCACCTTCGAAGCCGCTTCCCGTGCGATATCGGGCGTCGTCGCCGCGACCGCCGCAACGGGCTCTCCCAGAAAACGAGCCTTCTCCAGCGCGAACATTTGTTGATCCTGAAGATCGATTCCGTAGTAGCCCATCTCGAGGTCGCGGCCGGTTACCACCGTCTTGACCCCCGGCAGCTTCTCCGCCTCGGAGGTATCGATAGAAAGGATCTTCGCGTGTGCATGGGGGCTCCGAACGACCACGCCATAGATCATGCGCGGGAGTCGGATGTCCTCGGCATAGATGGCGCGTCCAGTCACTTTCTCCGCCGCGTCGGTTCGCACCATTCGCGCTCCAACCCGGCCATCATCAGACGCGGCGTCGCCGCCAGGGGATGCGGCTCCCGGCGTTGCAACTTCGTCGATCACCGCCTTCGCGGCATCGAGGATCTTGCTATAGCCCGTGCACCGGCAAAGGTTGCTCGAGATGGCGACTCGAACCTCTTCCTCGTTCGGACGAGGATTCTGATCGAGTAGTCCTTTCAATGAAAGCACCATGCCCGGAGTGCAAAACCCACACTGGATGCCGCCGCATTGCACCATGGACTGCTGGATCGGGTGAAGGTCCCCCGGTTTTCCCAAGCCCTCGATGGTGGTGACGTTTCTTCCCTCGGCCTGAAGCGCTAGAACCATGCACGAGTTCACGGCGATTCCGTCCAACAGCACCGTGCAGCTACCGCAATCGCCGGTGCCGCATCCTTCTTTCGTGCCGGTCAGGCCGATGTCGACACGCAGAGCATCGAGCAGGCGGGTCCGCGGAGTGATTTCAATCGTTTCCGGCTCATCGTTGACGGTGAAGCTCAGAGTCTTTTTTTCCATGGACTGAATTATTCTACTTTGGCAAAGGCACGGCAATCAGAAATTACGTTGCCTCGGCTGTCGCTAACGAAGCATCTTTATTAGAGAGACGACCTCTTCAGAATGAAGGGGAAGTCGAACGATTTCGACGCCGAGAGCATCGGTCAGCGCATTGGCGACCGCTCCGGTCGGGGGCGCGGCGGGTGGCTCCCCAACACCTTTGGCTCCGAACGGACCTTCGGTTGCCGGTTTTTCCACCAGAAGCGCTTGGGTGGGCGGCATGTCCTCCGCGGTGACCAGAAGGTAGTCCGCGAAGTTCGGATTGAGCACTTTCCCATTTTCCTCACGAATCTCTTCCGATAACGCCAACCCCAGCCCCATGGACACGCCACCCTCGATCTGACCCTCGCAGGCCGTCGGGTTGATCGCCTTGCCGACGTCATGGGCCGCCGCATAACGCTTCACGGTAATCTCCCCGGTCTCGTCGTCCACTACGAGCTCGACCGCATGCGCGCAGAAGCTGGGCGCAGGAAAGGCGGGATACGGATGATCGCGATGCCGGGTCCTCTCGGTCGGGGGTGGCTCAAGGAGCAGGGACGATTTCCCGATTAGAGGGCCTCCGTGTTTCTTGTGTCGCGCGTAGCAGATTCGGGCCAATGGCACCGCGCGCTCCGGTTCGGCATGGACTCGGATGCTGTCTCCTTCGATCTCAAGTGTGTCGAGTGGCGATTCCAGCACCCCGACCGCTTCCTGTAGCAATTGCTTCTTGAGATCCAACGCCGCTTCATATGCCGAACGCCCTACCGTGAACGCCATCCGGCTGCCGCCATGTCCGTGATCCCAAGGAAGGGTGTCGGTGTCACCACGAACGAGTTGAATGGACTCGGGAGGTACGCCGAGCCCCGCCGCGGCCATTTGCAACACGCTCGTGCTCATGGCGCCGGTTCCCATGTCGACACCACCAGAGAGAAGACGGAAGGTGCCGTCCTCGTTTGTTTCCATCAGCGTCGAGGTCGCCCAGGTTCCACTGACCCACCAGTTGCACGCCAAGCCGCGACCGACTCCCGGGGCTCGGGGTTTGCCCCAGTCGATCGCTGCAGCGGCCTTCTCGAGACACTCCTTGACGCTCACCGAAGTGAGCTCTTGTCCGGTGTGCGTGTAATCGCCGTCTACCCATGCGTTCTTGAGACGGAACTCGAGACTGTCCATCTCCAATCGCCGAGCGATCTTTTCGAAATGGGTCTCGACCGCGAACGCCATTTGGGGGCCGGCCGGGCAACGACACGAACCGCATGGGATGTTGTTGGTGTAAGTGACGAGTGCGGTCACGTCGACGTGCTCGAAACGATAGGGGCCGGTGGACATCAACGTCGCAAGCGCGCCAGCCGTCGGCCCGTCACCGGAGTAAGCGCCGGTATCGAAAAGGACCCGGACTCGATGCGCCACCAACGTGCCATCGCGCTTCACTCCGGTCTCGAGGCGAACTCTCGCCGGGTGCCGGAGCGTCGTGGTCGACATCTCTTCTTCGCGCGTCAAGGTCATCTGCACGGGAACGCCGGCCCGCTCGGCCAGAGCCACCGCGTAAGGTTCGAGACAAAGGACGACTTTGCCACCGAAGCCGCCGCCGATATGAGTTTGCACCACCTTGAAATCGTTCACCGGGCGTTTGAAGGCACGAGCAAGGTAGGCGCGCACCGCAAACGGTTTCTGCGTCGTGGTCCAGACGGTGACGCGACCGGAGGGGTCCACCTTGGCGGTAGCGCTATGGGGCTCGATGGCTCCGGGGTGAGCGACCGGGGTGCGGTACGTCCCCTCAACAACGAAGTCCGACTCCGCAAAGCCTTGGTCGACGTCGCCGTGACCGATCCATGTTTGGTAGCAGAGGTTTCCGGTCCGCTCCGATTTCCAGTTGTGCTCGTACTCGTTCACGTCGAGATGAACCAAGGGGGCATCCGGGGAAATCGCTTCTTCGCTATCGAAAACCGCGGGGAGCTCTTCGTATTCGACTCGAACCTTGTCCACTGCCTCACGAGCGAGATCCAGTGTGGTCGCCGCTACCGCCGCCACCGGTTCACCGAGAAATCGTGCCTTGTCCAAGGCAAAGATCTGCTGGTCTTGTAGGTCGATGCCGTAAAAACCCATCTCGAAATCGCGGCCGGTGACGATCGCTTTGACCCCGGGAATCTCTAGCGCTTTGGATGTGTCGATGGAAAGGATGCGCGCGTGGGGATAGGGACTCCGCACGACCACGCCGTAGGTCATTTTCGGAAGTTGGACATCTTCGGCGTAGACGGCCCGTCCCGTCACTTTCTCCACCGCATCGGTGCGAACGAAGCGTGATCCGATGCCGCCATCGGGCTTGTCGCTACTGCCAGGCCTGTCAGGTTGGTCGGGTGTCACGCCGCCCACCACGCTTTGGGCAGCTTCGAGAATCTTGCCGTAGCCGGTGCAGCGGCAGAGATTCCCCGAGATCGCGACGCGAACCTCTTCCTCGGACGGTCGCGGGTTACGCGCCATCAACCCTTTCAGCGACATCACCATGCCCGGAGTGCAGAAACCGCATTGAATCCCGCCGCACTGCACCATCGCGTCTTGAATCGGATCGAGTTGGCCGGGTGTTCCCAGGCCTTCGATGGTGGTGACCTCCCGGCCCTCGGCCTGTAGGGCCATGACCAGGCAGGAATTGACCGGTCGCCCATCGAGGAAAACGGTGCAGGTTCCGCAATCTCCGGTGCCGCAGCCCTCCTTGGTGCCGGTGAGTCCGAGCCCTAGCCGCAAAGCATCGAGGAGACGGGTGCGCGGGGAGACTTCGAGCGTCTCACTCTGGCCATTCACTTCGAAGCCGAGGCTTTTTTTCTTCGGCACACGCACACGTACTCCTAACCGTCTAGAACGCAATCATATCCGATTTTTGGTCTTGTCTACTGTGTACCGCTGGCGTTGGCTGGGATGTGGAAAAGCGCGGGTGCGATCGATGACTCTCCCGTTCTTGATGATCAGGTGTATGCGTTTAACATTATTAACGTCATGAATGTCGGCGGTTAGTGGGTGCCCTGTGCGTTACCGGGAATTTGTAGCGTGGCCCGATCGATCACTCGCCCGTTCTTGATGACGGTATGAATGAGCTTCGCGTTGTTGATGTCCTTGGTGGGATCGGCGTTCAAGATCACGAGATCGGCGAGCTTCCCCGCTTCGATCGTGCCCAAATCGTCTTCCATGCCCAAGAAGATCGCGTTGTTCAACGTTCCGATCTTGATAGCGTCGAGAGAGGATATGCCGCCATCGACGAGAAGCTCGAGCTCCCGGTGGACGGCTGGTCCCATATCCTGATCGGTCCCGAGTGAAACGATGCCGCCGGCTTCGTTGAGCCTTCTTAGGTTTTCCTGCGCGACGGGATTCATCACCCGCATCCACTTCACCCAGCGCCTGTCGGCTTGCTTCTTGGCTTCTTTGTTCCTGAGCCGGGCGATTTCTTGGGGCTCGAGGGTGGCTCGGTAAAGCGGCTGATCAAGAAACTCAGGCTCGTCGAGCAGGCGCCGGTAGCCATCCCCGATGGTCAGTGTCGAGACCTGAGGGACTTTCTTGACCCTCATCATATTGAGGTACTTGTCGCTTACCGGGGCCTGAATGACGGGGTGGGCGAGCGTATCCACACCGGCATAGATGGCCTCCCACGTGCGGAGCTCGTTGGAAGTATGGATGCAGGTACGGATGCCGTGCGCGTTTACGTAGCGGATCACGGTTTCGAGCAAGTCGATCGGCATGTAGTTCCCGTAAGGCCGCATGTTCCAACCGTGCTCGTCTTGGGTGATCTTGACCAGATCGGGCTTCCAGGCCAGTACCTCGTCGACCTTCTTGCGATCCTTCGCCCAGTCCTCGACGGTGACGGGAACCGGTGCGGCGTGACCACCGGGAGCGGATATAGCAAAACCGGATCCGAAGATGCGGGGCGCGGTGATCTCTCCCGAGCGCTCCTTCTCCCGGAACGGAAAAAAGAACTCGGGATAGCTGCCGGCGTCGTAGACAGCAGTGACTCCTGCATTGAGGTAGCTGTGAAGAGCGCTCAGGGCGTCTTGTTCGTTGGCGGGAGCGTCCTCGTCGGCCTCCATGTGGGGACCCAATCGGCCTCCCTTGAGATGGATATGGGTGTCCATGAGCCCGGGGATGACGAACTTGCCCTTGCCGTCGATTCGGTGGGCACCACGAGGAATGTCGACCTCAGCCGGGCCGACGTACCGAATCCGATCACCTTGGACGATGATGGTGACGTTCTGCACCGGAGGGTTCCCGGTTCCATCGATAAGTGTCACATCCTCAATGACCAGCGCGTCTTGTTGGCTCCATGCTGGGTAGGCGTAGAAAACGAAAAGGAGAAAAACAGGCAGGCACTTCTTCATGGCAACCCCTCTCTATGAGGTTACGAGTCTAGAGAGTCAAAGTGTCAGGCCCCCGAGACTCACACCGCCACAGACGTACAGCGTCTGACCGGTGATAAAGCTACTTTCCGGATCGACAAGGAAGTCGACGACCCTTCCGATGTCGGCCGGTGTTCCTAGACGTCCCACGGGGACGCTCGCGGCGATCTGTGGTTTCTTCGGGCTGTCGGGTGGGATGAGCTCGTGGAACTGATCGGTCTCGATCGGCCCCGGGGCGATCGCGTTCACGGTGATGCCGTCCTTCGCGAGCTCCAAAGCCCAGGTTCGCGTCAAGCCGATCATTCCTGCCTTGGTGGCAGAATAGGCGGTGCGAGTGGGCAAACCGAGAGCGGCGCGAGAGGAAATGAGCACGATGCGTCCGAACTTTTGTGTGCGCATGGACGGCACGAATTGCTGCGCGAGGGCTATCGCAGCACCGAGGTGCAAGCTGACCAAGTGATCGAGGTCTTCTTGCTTGACGGCCTCGAGGAGCGCCGGCCGAATCACTCCCGCGTTATGCACGAAAACCTTGACGTCCTGAACCGCCGCAACGGCGGCAGCGGTCTCACGCGTTGCGTCCAGATCCGATAGGTCGACCTCGATCGTCTCGAGCCGGTCATGTTTCCAGTTCGGGGGGATGTTGGACAGATTGACGACGCGGTAATCTCTATCGAGAAGCCGCTCCGCGATATCTGCCCCGATGCCCTTGCTTCCACCGGTAACGACTGCGGTTGGGGAGTCTGTTTTCTTCATCCAAGCAACCGACCGCCATTGTACACGGTGTGGGACGGCGTGTGGAGGGGGGGATTAAGAGCACCTTCCCAAAACAGGGGAGATCGCTGAGAAAAATAATTCACTTTTTTCTTGACAGCTTATTCGCGGCGATATGAAAAAAACCGCAGGTACGATCTGGAGTGGGCCTGTACGTGCGATAAGGAAACGACAGGCACGCTCGTTTGCTTGGATAGACTTCGAAGTGTCTCGACGCATTCGCGTTCAATACGCGCGGGCACAGAGCGTCAAAAAAGTCCATGCTATAACAGGCGCATGAACAAAAAAGACAAATTGAAATCGCTTTCCCCACTGTCGGATGACGAGCTTCTTGGCCGACTGTCGAGCGTTTTGAAACAGTCGCGACGTGTGGAGTCGGTTCTCGTTGCGCATATCGCCGAAGTCGATGCACGCCGACTGTATGCCCGTGAAGCTTCGTCATCGATGTTTAAATATTGCGTCGACGTGTTGCACTTGTCCGAGGCAGAAGCCTTCCTACGGATAGCCACCGCACGGGCGTCGCGCCGACATCCGGTGCTTCTGACGATGCTCGACGATGGGCGTCTTCACTTGAGCGGCATCACGGTGCTGGCACCGCATCTTACCGACACCAATTGCGAGGAGCTCTTGGCTCGAGCAACCCACAAGACCAAACGCGAGCTCCTGGTGCTGGCGGCGGAGATTGCGCCGAAACCGGATGTCTCGCCCTCCATCCGGAAGCTTCCGAAGCGGCGACAGAAGCCGGCAAGCGAACTCCGTACGTCAGGCGCCGAAGGTACTCCGTCCGGAAAGAGTCCAGCCCCTGAACCTGAGCGGGCCCCGGCTCCCGAAACGGCTGACAAGCCGCCGGTCGTCGAGCCGCTGGCACCTTCGCGGTACCGCGTGCAGTTCACCGCGAGTGCTGACCTTCAGGACAAGCTCCAACGGCTCGCGGCCCTCATGCCGGGTGCCGACCTCGCCTGCAGTTCCATCACGACGATCCCCACGCGCTCGGCGGCGATCGAAGTGCCGACAATGTCAGACTTCTATGTGGTCCGCAATCTCTACATGGCGGAGATAGACTACGGCAAAGGCAAGATGGAGCAGTACCGCCGTGCCGCCGACCGGGTCGGTGAACCGAAGCCGTCGTTTCCACTCTTTCCGGACAGAGTTCATGAATCGCCGCCCCTCCGTGCTGCTGTGCAACTCGCAACGAAGGACCGCACCCCACCCCGAGCCGTTTTCTAGCTCGCGCAACTTGGCAGGTCCAGGCGAAGGACGTGAGAAAAAAATCTCGCCTTGGTGGAAGGTGAAGGCCTTAATGTTGAGAGGCGGCGTTACGTCGGGCGGAGCTGAGTCGACGAAGAGATAGGTGCCAGCACCGACTGCGAACACTGCGACCCCCAACGCAACGATCGTGCGCGTTCGTCGAGGAAGTTGTCTGGCCCCCGTTTCTGAAACGGGTGTTGCTTGGCCCGGCTGTGGCTCCTCCGGCGAAACGGAAGCATTCAATCGATAACCCTTCTTGGGTACCGTTTGGATGAAGGTCGGATTCGTGCCTTCGTCGCCGAACGCCCGGCGCAGCTTTGCGATGGCACTAGTCAGCACTTCGTCGGTGACGAACGTTTCTTCCCACACCGCTCGCAGGATTTCATCGCGGCGACTTCGCCGGCATGCTCGGCCAAATAGACCAGCGCCTGCATGGCGCGGGGTTCGATGTGTACGGTCTCGTCGGGGCTGACGATTCGATCGGCGCGAGGGTCAACCAACCATTCGCCGATGCGGTAGGTGGTTGGCATCGATTCCTCCGGGAAGGATGCGAAGGTGTAGCATCACGCCCGCCGGACCGCAAAGAGTCTCATTTTCGCTTACTAAGGGGGGGCCACGGATGGTGATTGAGATCTAAATGCAGTGCTAGGGTTGGTAAAGTTCCGCGATGTGGATGTCGGCTTCTTGAGTCATGCGTGAAAAAACGATCTTCTTTCCGTCCGGAGACCATCCTCCGTTTAGAACAACTCCGACTTTGGCGTCGGTGAGCCGCTGCGGTTGTCCCAAGGCCCTAGGCAACTCTCCAGGTGCGTTAGGCGGAGCCAATCGCAGCAGGAAGAGCGCTTGACCGGAAAGCTCGGGGGCGCTCCCACCCTGTCTCAAGTCGTCGCAATAGCTTACGGCGCTACCCTCCGGGGCGACGTCTAGCTCCCAGTGATCGCCGCGGTAGAGTATGAACTCTTTGCCGCTCTCCAAATTGGCGACTACCATTTCCCGTGTTGCCGAATCGCCTTCCGCCACACGCGTGTAGACTACGTGTCGGCTGTCTCGATACCAATCGAAACGAACGGCGTCCGGAAAATAGGACCGGGCATTTTCGCCGTCCTGGTCCACGACCCAAAGAGTCTCACCCTGCTCGGCCGCGCCGATGTAGCCGATGGCCTTGCCGTCCGGAGACCATCGGGGGGCTATCTCCCGATAGGTTTCCTCTGCCGTCCCTCGGATCAAGATGCTGTGGTCCGTCAAGCGGCGCGGGACTACGTGATCTACATTCATGACCCACACGTGGAAGTCCCCGTCCCGGTTCGAAAGAAAGACGATCTCGCGTCCATCGGGTGACCAATCAGGCTGGATATCCATGGCGGGTTGATCGGTAAGTTGCCGTTCCGAGCTCGTGTCCAGGTCGAAGAGCCAGATTTCATTGTTGCCCGTGCGGTCGGACTGATAGGCGATTCTCTTGCCGTCAGGGGAGACGCGGGGAAAAAAGTTGTCGCGGGTAGTCAAGGTCAAACGTTGTTCCGCTTCGCCTTCCAACCCACGTAAGTACAGGCCCGACTCTTCGCTAAAGCGCGCGTATGCGAGAGAGCCCTGGCGTGAAGCGACCGGATCATCCTCACTTGCAACTCCCGAGGTCAACTGGCGTAGGCGACCCGACGCAACTTCCACCTCCCACAGATCTTTAGCTCCGGACGTCAAGGCCCCAAAGACAATGTGTTGGTTGTCCGGTGCCCAGGCAGGCTTATAGGCCCAGTCCCGACCGCCGAGAAGTAAACGGGCCTCGCCGCCACTCCCAGGCAATACGAACAGGTTTACGGTCCCCTTCCCCCGGCGGGCGAACGCAATCCTTTCCCCATCGAACGACCACGATGCGTGCAGGTCTTCGCCGCCGGGGGGCGGTTCGGTCATTTGTGTTTCTTCTGCCGTCGAGAGGTTGACCTTCCACACCTCCATTTCTCCGCTCGGTCCCAAGCGTGAGAACAGGAGGTGCTGACCGTCAGGCGACCAAGGCATGGGGCCCAGTGGGTGATTCAGGGGCACCCGGTTGGTGTCCACCAACTCTCGTTCGGCGCCTCCCAGAGGTGGGATCACATAAACTTTGGTCCCGGGACCTCGGTCCGATAGAAACGCGATGTACTTCCCGTCGGGGGACCAGCGCGGAGAGATCTCATCCGCCGGGCTGCTGGTGAGCTGAATCGGCTCTCCCCCACTTGCCGGTTTCACGAAAATGTCCGTGTTGCCAGCCTGTGGACGCTCGTAGGCGATTAAGCTCCCGTCAGGAGACCACGTCGGGTACCGCTCCACGCCAACGGAGCTGGTGAAGAGCTTGACGTTCAGAGACGGCGTCGGGTCAGGCGGAGTGGAGTTGGTGAAGAGATAAGTCCCGGCACCGACTACGAACACCGCGACCGCTATCGACTGAATGCTTCCGTTTCGCCGGCGGAGCAGCAGCAGGACCGAGCAACGCCAATTCCTCGACGAATGGGAACGATCGTTACGTTAGGGCCTTTCTTGGGTACCGTCTGAATGAAGGTCGGGTTCGTGCCTTCGTCGCCGAACGCTCGACGCAGCTTTGCGATGGCACTAGTCAGCACCTCGTCGGCGACGAACGTTTCTTCCCAAACCGCTCGCAGGATTTCATCGCGGGTGACCACTTCGCCGGCATGCTCGGCCAAATAGACCAGCGCCTGCATGGCGCGGGGTTCGATGTGTACGGTCTCGTCGGGGCTGACGATTCGGTCGGCGCGAGGGTCAACCAACCATTCGCCGATGCGGAATGAGGTTGGCATCGATTCCTCCGGGAAAGAGGCAAAAGTGTAGCATTACGCCCGCCAGACCGCAAAGACTCTCATTTTCATTACTAGGGGGGATCGTTGAAGAGCTCTTCGTTAGTCCTAGGCGCTCGGGACATCGTCTACCGTCCCCGCTCTCAAAGGTGCATTGACCCTGGTCGCGCGCCCACACGAAGCGCCTCACAGGAGCGGGTATTGCGCGCGCTCCCGGTGACGTGTCGGCGTCTACGAGGCTCTTTCTCGGATTCTTGACTTTGCCAAGGCGCTTGGCCTCGAGCCGTTCGAGTTTCTCCGTTACAGATGCTTCGATCATGGAGCTTCGTTGGCGTGGAGCGGTACCCGACGTGGTCTCCTGACGGGAGCTTAATCGCCTACGAGCGTCCTCAGGCCGGGAGCACCGACATCTTCGTGAAACCGGTAGCTGGGGGAGAGCCGGTTCAGCTCACCCACAGCGCCGCGGATGAGGTCTCCCCGCGCTGGTCCCCCGACGGGAGGTACATCGCGTTTCTATCGGACAGAGGCGCCGGGCCGAAAGTCTATTTAATTCCGCCCTTGGGAGGCCCCGAACGAGAGTTGGCGGACACCAACGGGGTGCCCCTGAATCACCCGCTCGGCCCCATGCCCTGGTCGCCCGACGGTCAGCAGCTGCTTTTCTCCCGCTTTGGACCGAGCGGGGAAATGGCGGTGTGGAAGATCAACCTCCTCGACGGCAGAAGAAACGCAAATGACCAAGCCGCCACCCGGCGGCGATGACCTACATGCTTCGTGGTCCTTCGATGGGGAACGGATTGCGTTTACCCGCCGGGCGAAAGGGACCGTAAACCTGTTCGTATTGCCTGGGAGCGGCGGCGAGGCGCGCTTGCTTCTCGGCGGTCGGGACTGGGACTTTCAGCCCTCCTGGTCACCCGACGGCGAACACATTCTCTTCGCGTCCATGAGGTCCGGAACAAGAAACCTATGGGAGATGGAGATCGCGTCGGGTCGCATACGCCAGTTGACCTCGGGAGTTGAAAGTGAGGGTGATCCGGTCGTTTCACGCCAGGCCGTTCTCGCCTACGCGCGGTTTAACCCCGAGTCGGGCCTATACTTACGTGGGTTGGAAGGCGAAGCGGAACAACGTTTGACCTTGACTACCCGCGACAACTTTTTTCCCCGCGTCTCCCCGGACGGGAGAAAGATCGTCTATCAGTCCGACCGCACGGGCAACAATGAGATCTGGCTCCTCGATCTGGACACGAGCTCGGAACGGCAACTTACCGATCAACCCGCCATGGATATCCAGCCTGATTGGTCGCCAGACGGACGCGAGATCGTCTTTCTTTCGAACCGTGGCGGGGATTTCCAAGTGTGGGTCACAAGTGTCGAAGGTGGCGCCCCGCGCCCCCTGACGGATCACAGGATCCTGATCCGAGGGACGGAAGAGCAAACCTATCGGGAGCTAGCCCCCCGATGGTCTCCCGACGGCAAGGCCATCGGCTACATCGGCGCGGCAGATCAAGGTGAGGTTCTCTGGGTCGTGGACCGGGACGGCCAAAACGCCCGGTCCCATTTTCCGCGCGCCGTTCGTTTCGATTGGTACCGAGACAGCCGACACGTCGTCTACACGCGTCTTGGGGAAGACGCGCCCACAACACGGGAAATGGTAGTTGCCGACCTGAAGAGTGGCCAGGAGGTGACACTCTATCGCGGCGATCACTGGGAGCTAGATGTTGCCCCGGACGGTCGCGCGGTAAGCTATTGCGATGACGGGAAACCGGGTACGAGCAACCACGAGCTTACCGGCCAAGCGCTCTTCTTGCTGCGGTTGGCTCCGCCTAACGCACCTGGAGAGTTGCCTAGGGCCTTGGGACAACCGCAGCGGCTCACCGACGCCAAAGTCGGAGTTGTTCTAAACGGAGGATGGTCTCCGGACGGAAAGAAGATCGTTTTTTCACGCCTGACTCAAGAAGCCGACATCCACATCGCGGAACTCTACAAACCCTAGCACTGCATTTAAATTTCGAACACCATCCCGTCCTCGGCCAAGACGACGGGGCCCTCGTATTGCTGCTTCATCGCGTGTACGAATTCTCCCCAGATTTCCTCGCCCAGCCGAGGGCCGAGGTACATGCTCGACATTTCTACCGCGGCGTCGACGCTCGTATACGGAGCAAGGTGGGTGGCGACTAACTTCTTCACACCCGCACGTTGCGCTAGTTGCCCGAGCTCAGTGGGAGACGTGTGCCCCTCGGGCGGTTCGTCTTCGGGAGGCTTTTCCGCGAACTTACCCGACTTCGTCATGCCGGGATCGGGAATCACACATTCATGAATGAGGAGGTCTGCTCCTTGGGCGAGCTCGGCGAGCGCGTCCGATGGTGCGGTGTCTCCGCTCACGACGATCGATCCGTGCTCGGAGTCGACTCGATAGCCGAGGCTTCGAACGCCCATCGATCGATAGTGCGGCGTTTCCACCGCCGTGACCTTGAAGGTATCCGTTTCCGTCACCACCCCGGCCCCGACATCGTGCACATCGATCGGCGGCTTATCTTTCGGTCTACGATCGAGCCGCTTCGGCCACCCGGCCAAGAGCTTCTCGACGAAAACGATGTCCACCGCGTGCATTCCATAGATGGCTTTGTCCGACATCTCTGTCGTACCCAGGGGTCCATAAACTTCAATCGGAGTCTGACGTCCTGCGATCCAGCTGGAGATGACGTGGTAGTCGTACGTCGCGATGTGGTCGAAGTGGAGGTGCGTGAAAAAAATGTAATCCACGTTCACCGGATTGATCCCCGCCAGCGCGAGGTTGTCCATTGCGCGACGGCCGAAGTCGAACTGAAGGACCGTTCCGTCGACGATCACCGCCACACTCGCGTTGCCGCGGAGTGGATCGATGAGCGCCGATCCGGAGCCGGTGATCAACGCCCGCATGCCGGGGCGTTCCAAGTCCACGCTCTTCGCGGCTTCGGCGCTTTTGAGGCCGAAGGCGGCGGGCGCTACCAGGAGGCCGCCGAAGAACCCTCTTCGTGTGAAGCCCTTCATGACGGGACCACCTTACGAAACTTTGATCACCATCGCGTCTTCCGCCAGGATGACCGGGCCCGAGTACTGGTTCTTCATGGCGTGGATGTACTTCGACCAGATCTCCGGACCCGGGTTGGGACCGGTGTACTTCTCGGACATTTCCACCGCCGCCGGCACGCTGGTGTAAGGAGCGAGGTGGTAGGCCACCAGTTTCTTCACCCCGGCCTGTGCGGCCAGTTTCCCCAGGCCGGTCGGCGAGGTGTGGCCAGTCCGTTGATTCTTCGTTTCCTTCACGTGGAATTCCTTGCGGCTGAACTTGCCGGCTGTCGTCATACCGTAGTCGGGGATGACGCACTCATGAATGAGGATGTCGGCGTCCTTGGCAAGCCCAACCATATTCTCGGAAGGGGCAGTGTCTCCGCTGATGACGACCGAGCCGTATTTGGAGTCGACCCGATAACCTCTGCTGTACATGTTGGGGGGACTGAGGTGCGGAGTTGCGGTCGAAGTGACCTTGAAATCGTCGGTCTCGACCACCAGACCCGGTTCGGCGTCGGTGACTTCGACGGGCGGCTCCGCCACCGGAGGCTTCTCGGCAATGTCGGGCCAGGTGTCGACGATATATTTTACGAATCGGACGTCCATTTCGTGCATGTGATGGAGCGCCCCGTTCGACATCGCCTCGGTGCCCGGAGGTCCGAACACCTTGTAGGGAGTCCTACGCCCCGCGATCCAAGACGAGATGATGAAATAGTCGTAGGTAGCGATGTGGTCGAAATGAAGGTGGGTGAAGAAAATGTAGTCGATGTTTATTGGATTGATCCCGACGCGCATCAAGTTGTCCATCGTTTTACGGCCGAAGTCGAACTGTAGAACGGTTCCATCTACGACCACCGCGGCACTGGCGTTGCCTCGCTCGGGATCGGCCATGGCGGAGCCGGACCCCGTGATCACCGCGTACATACCTTGGTCGCCGACGTCGGCCTCGAGGGCCTCAAGGGTTGGACGAGCCGCTTCGACACTCGAAGCGCGTGACGAGACGGCGGAAGCCACCGTTCCTCCAAGAACTGCGCGAAAGAGGTTTCGACGGCTGAATCCTTGACTCACTTCGGTCTCGACTTTTTTCTTCATCTCTTTCTCCTTCATCCCCGGCAAATTTGTTGAGGAGTATAGGGCAGTTCATTGAGAGTGTATACTGCGTGCCACTATGGCCGGCGCGCGAGGTATGAAGGTCGTCGTGGTAGGGTCCGGCTCGGCAGTTCCCGATCCGTCACGCGGCAATCCGTCCCAAGCGGTCGTCGTCGATGGGGAAGTGCTGCTCTTCGATTGCGGAGAGCGGGCAACCGTCAATCTGGTCCGCGCCGGGATCAATCCGATGGATGTCGACCACTTGTTCATTACCCATCTCCATTGGGATCACATGGTGGATTGCAACTATCTCTTTCTCAGCACCTGGAACTGCGGGAAGGCTGCTCCGCTGAACGTATACGGTCCGATGGGCACCGAGCGAATGGTGGCCGGGATGTTGGAGATGCATCACATCGACGTGGAGTTCGTGAAGCGGTTCGTTGCGAGCCTGCCGGATCACATCACCGAGCGGCCCACGCCCGAGCCACTCATACGAGTGAATGAGATTCGAGAGGGCACAGTTCTCGAGACCGACAAATTCAAGGTAACGGCCCGAGAGGTAACGCACATTCAACTTTTGGGTTTCGAGAACTCCTCCTACGGATTCCGTGTAGACACCGAGTACGGTTCGGCGGCGATCAGCGGAGATACCGAGCCTTGTGACGCGATGGTGGAGCTCGCGCGAGACGTCGACGTTCTCGTCCATGAATGCACGTTTCTGGAGGAAATCATGGAGCACCGGGAGATGCGGGGACACACCGGGCCTCGCGGCGCGGGAAGCGTCGCCCGTCGCGCCGGTGCCAAGAAGCTCGTGTTGACGCATCTTGGACCTTACGACTCTCATCCCGTGGCGGTGGAGATGGCGTCCATGTACTACGGCCCACGCCGCGGTCCGGAGATTTGGTCGAAGATTCTCGCCGCCGCCAAGTCCGAGTTCGACGGACCGATCGTCATCGGAGAAGACGCGATGGTTTTCGACCTACCTCGAGGCGACTAACCGCCAATCGGAACTCTTATCCGGTGACGCTCCAGCTTGAACGGCGAGGCCTCGACGCCGTCCCAAGATCTTCTCGGACCCAGGGTTGGTTCGGCATGTTCGCGATGTACGCGGGCATCAACATCTGTCTCCCCATGATCATGATGGGGGGGCTTTTCGTGCCCGGTATGTCCTTCCGCGACGCGGTCTTGGTTGCGTTGCTCGCGAACGGGATCGGGTTCTCCTTTACGGCGCTATCCGCGTATCCGGGAATCGACCATGGCGTGCCCACGTTGGTTCTCACCCGGATGTCGCTCGGCTATCCGTGGGGGACGTGGATCCCGTCACTCGCGGTGGTGATGTCTTTGTCCGGCTGGTTTGCCGTTCAGGCGGAGCTGGCGGGCATGGCCGCGGATGGAATGATGAAC
Organism: Candidatus Marinacidobacterales bacterium; assembly: GCA_965219415.1. Classification (GTDB taxonomy): domain Bacteria; phylum Acidobacteriota; class Vicinamibacteria; order Marinacidobacterales; family DATDRI01; genus CBDCNP01. The sequence goes on along the minus strand of CBDCNP010000002.1, from coordinate 490,755 downwards.
GAGCTTGTCGGCGTGTCATCGCCGCTAGCGATGATCGCGCTCATGGGCGCCGCGAACGTCTTCTTCGCGGTCATGGGTTACGATTGGATGCGTAAGCTCGCCGGCTATGCGGTGCCGGCGATGCTGATCCTCACCGCTTGGCTCTTTATCAAGATCGTTCGCGAAGTTCCGTTCTGGGAGCTGGTGAGTCGGCCCGGTGATGGATCGATGACTTTCCTCGCAGGCATGAACCTCATGATTTCAGCACAGGTTGCCGGAAGCTTCACCGCCTCCGACATCTCCCGCTATGCGAGAAATCATCGTTCGGTGTGGATAGGGATCTTCGGCGGCGTAACGCCGGTGGCCGCTTTCATGATCGCATTGGGAGCCCTGTCCGCGCTGGCAACTGGAGAGTGGAACCCCGTGTTGGGTGTCCAGTCTCTGGGGTTGGGAATGGGCTCGCTGTTGCTGATCATCTTCGCGACCTGGACCACCAACGATAAGAATCTCTACTCAGGTGGATTGGCCCTAACGAATCTATTTCCGGGGAGGGCACGCTGGATTCATACGTTGGTGCTCGGGGCGATCGGAACCACCGCCGCCTGTTTGCGTTTGACGCAATATTTTTCGGAGTGGCTGATGCTGCTCGGTGTGGTCTTCGCTCCATTACTCGCCATTGTGCTCGCGGACTATTTCTTCGTCCGCCGTCGCCAGCTACCTGCGGCCGGCGTCCCAGACGCCGAGCAGCTGAACGGGGCAGTGAGAGGTGTCAATTGGTCCGCGATCGTGGCGATGGTTCTCGGAGTGGCGGCAGGTCGATTAGTCCCCCCGGAAATGATCCAGCCCATCGTCTCGATGGTTGTGACGGGGTCCGTCTACGTGGCCGGAATGCGTTTGTCCCAACGATCCGTTTGAGGAGAAAAAGCAGCATACCCCGTAAGTAATTCTATTCAAACGTTTTACGAGAGTGATCCCCAAGTGTCATTCCTATAAGGCAAGTGTATTACCGTAAAGGAATATTATTGCTTTATAGGAATAGACGTGCTATAAAGGAATAGAGGAAATACGAGATGCCCCGCCGAAGCCCAAGAAAACACGAGCCGATTGGCCCTCGTCTCCGGACGGCCCGTAACGACGCGGGGCTCACATTGAAAGACGCCGCGGACCTGACCGGCATTTCTGCAGCAAGTTTGTCCCGTTTCGAAACCAACCGCTCGCAGCCCAGTTTCGGTGACATGTGCCTGCTTGCGGAAAAGTTCGGGTGGCCTCTTCTGTACTTTGCGACGGGACGCCTGCGCACCGGCACGGACGGTCGTGCTCTGGCTGCTCAACTTTTCCATTGGGGGCTCAGAGACCTGAGCATCTCGGGACGCCCAGTTCTCGGAGAGGTGCGAGCGTTCGAAGACGTGGTTCCGGAGAGCGTAAGGGACCGCGCAGCAGTACGGCTCATCGAAGCGGTGCCCGCTCTACTTCTACGGAACGACTTCGCCGCCCCCGAGCTGGTGGCATCGGCCAAACGCTATGGCACATTGCAGCGTGTCGGCTGGCTGAGCGAAGTGGCAGAGATCATCTCGCGGAAGCTCGAGGTCCGTTGGATCCACCCAGACGCCGCCGCAAACGTTCACGCAGCCTGGAGGACCGTGTGGACTGAAGTGAGACAGGGCGCGGGGCGAGAAGAGGTCGTCGAGCCAGTAATCTTCGCCGACCGTACCCCGGGAGATTCTCCGGCTGTGAGTCGTCGATGGAGAATCGCTCTCGACCTATCGCTTGATGATTTTCTGACACGTGCTCGTACCATCCTGGGTGCCCCGTGATTCTTATCAGCTCCAGTGGAGAGTCCATCGTTGGGTTCTTAAGAAAAGTGGATGCCCTCTTGAAGCCGCCAAGGAAACTCGACCTCTACCTTGGTGGCGGCGCGGCGGTTCTGCTAGCCTACGGTGGACGACAGGCGACGGTGGACGTTGACGCGATCGGAAGTCCGGAGGAAACCCTAGGAGAGCTTCGCAGAGCCGCGGGTCGGAACTCTGACATTCACCGAGTCACACGCTACTACTTGGACCGAGGGTATGTTCCCCCATGCGCTGGGATGGAGAGCGTGTAGCCGATTGGTCGACATTCCTGACCTCGAGAACTTGCGCGTCCACGTGCTGGATCCTTACGACCTTGTGGTCAGCAAGCTTGGTCCCAAGCGGTTTGGACCCAAGGACCGTGAGGACATTCGCGACGTCTGCGACAACGCTCGCATCCTGCCAGAGGTTCTGCGAGAGAGGTATCGTGAGGCTCGCGAAACGTTCGATCGCGACGAGCAGGACAGGATGGACGAGGATTTCCGATACGTCGAGACGGAGTTTCTGGGACTCACACCCACCGCTTCTTAGTTTGGTGCGATCGGTTTGTTGATCCGGGTGGCCGTAATCAACGAGTCATCAGATAGTAACTGGCCGGCTTCAGTTCGATTTTCCAATCGGGGAAGACCACGATGGTCGTCGTCGGTTCTTCGATGATCGCGGGGCCGGCGATGCTCTGTCCAACCTTTACTTGCCGCCCGTCATAGACCGAAACTTCCACATAGTCTTTGTGCTCGTGGAAATAGGCGCGACGCTTCGCGGTCACCCCGCCTCCGGCCGCGCCGTTTCCATCGACCTGGCCGACGGCGCGGCTGGACGCGCGCGTTAATCCGATCGCGTTCACTTCCATGTTGACCAACTCCGGCTCATTATCGGGCTCGCAGTAGGTGTAGATTTCCTCGTGCCGGCGGTGGAACAGCTCTTTGACCTTGCCGACGTACTCTTCGGAGAGCTCGCCCTGGAACGGAATCGGCACCGTGCATTCGTGTATTTGGTCGGCGTATCGGATCTCCATGGAACGTTGGATCGTGATGTCCTCGGGGGCGAACCCTTCTTCTTCGAGATCCTTCCGGCCCAGGGACTCGAGGTCTGAAAGAATGCGGTTCAGGCGACCGAGGTCCAGTTTGGAGAAGTGGGTGATATAAGTCGCCATGTGGCTGTGTTTGACGTCGGCGATCGCTTCTCCGAAGGCGCATAGGCCCGATGCCACTTTCGGAATCAGGACGCGCTCGACGTCCAGGTCGGCGGCGAGCCGACCGATGAACGCGCTGGTGGCACCGCCTCCGGCCACGAAGACGAAGTCGCGAGGATCGTAGCCCCTCTCGACGGAAACGGCTCGAATCCCCCCGATCATGTTGGAGTTGACCACGTCGAAGACACCAAGCGCGGCTCGTTCCATCGTGAGACCCAAAGGCTCCGCGACTTTCTCGCGCACCGCACGGTGGGCGGCATCCCGATCGAGCTTGAAGGCGCCCGCCAAGAGGTAGTCGGGGTTGAGGTAACCCAGGACGCTGAGCGCATCGGTGACCGTCGCCTCGGTACCCCCCCGGCCGTAGCAGGCCGGTCCCGGGTTTGCTTCCGCGCTTTGCGGTCCCACTCTCAAGATACGTTTGGAGTCGAGCCAGGCAATGCTCCCGCCGCCGGCGCCAATATTGACGACGTTCACCAGCGGAATACCCAGCAAGTACCTCTCGACCTCCAAGTTCTTGACGATGTCCACCTGGCCGTCCTGAACGATGCTGATGTCGGTGCTGGTACCTCCCATATCGAGGGTCAAAAGACTGCTCAGCTCGGCCCGCTCTCCGAAAAAGAGACTCGCCGTCGGGCCCGCCGCCGGCCCGGAGTTGATGGCGTAGACCGCCTTGCGGGAAATAAAGTCGCCCGAAGAGATCCCACCGTTGCATTGCATGTAACGGATCGGGTTGCGATAACCCATGTCGTGCAACATGCTCTCGATCTCTTGGATCGAGTTTCGGAGCACCGGCCCAATGAAACCATTCACCGCGGTCGTACTGACCCGGGTGTACTCCCGGATTTGAGGCAACACATCGACCGAGAGTGTCAGGTAAGCGTCGGGAAATTCCTCACGGATGATTTCACCCACACGTTTTTCATGTGCTGGATTCAGGAAGGACCACAGAAAACAGACCGCCACCGAGTCCACACCCGCCTCTTTGAACTTTTCGATTCCGGCGCGGACATCTTCTTCCTTGAGGGGCGTCAACACCTCGCCGGCGGCGGTGATCCGTTCCTGCACCGGGACCCGGAGCCAGCGAGGAACTAACATCTCCGCCGGTGGGTAGTAGAAGTCGTAACGGTGTCCGTCTTCCTTGTGAGCTAAGCGGAGCTCGAGAGAATCTTGATGGCCTTTCGTGCAAAACAGACCGAGCTTCGCGCCTTTGTGTTGAATCAAGGAGTTCAGGCCGACCGTCGTTCCATAGATGATGTAGTCGCAGTTGGCGAGGAATTCTTTCTGATCCACTTTCAGGCCGTCGCAGATTTGGACGAGCCCTTCGCGGATCGACTTCGGTGGGTGCTCTGGTGTGGAGGCGGTCTTCGACAGCTCCCAAGTACCGTCTTCGCGAAAGACCACGAAGTCGGTAAACGTGCCGCCGGTGTCGATCCCGAGCTTATACCCCATGGGACACTTTCTCTCGCGACTCGGCACGCAGCTTCGTGGTTTCCGCCTCGTCGACTTGAAGCGTTTTCGGATCGATGACCACGCCGTATTCGACACGGGCACCCTCTGGAGAGACTTTTTCGTTCCGGACGTCGTCGGCGACTGCTTCGGGATCGCGTTCCAACGGTGGACCGACCGCGCCACCCCCGGCGCTAGTGGTGCGGATGCGCTCGCCCGGTCCGATCTTGAGCAGCTTGTTCTCGCGGATCGTCTCCACCGTGCCGTCTTTCTTGATCAACTCGACTTGGCAGATCTTGTTGTCGATCCAGACCGACTTCGCTCCTTCCGTGTTTGACGCGGGATACTTGCGACCTTCACCCCACACCACCACAGTCATCTCGTGTCCGACCGGTTCCACCTCGCAGGTCGTCCCGCAACCCCCACGGTACTTGCCCGCCGCGCCCGAGTCCTTGGTGATCGAGTAGTTGTGAACGATGAGCGGATAGCCGTACTCGAGCTGTTCCTGCTCACCGCAGGTGGCCCCTCCCAATCCTGCTTGCGGGCCGACGCCGTGCCATCCGTCCAACCCTTCTACCGCGCCCGCGCCGCAGGAAAGCGTCGAGACCATCATATGGACGTATTCGGCTTGGGTCCTGGGATCGATACCGGACACGTTGATGCAGGAGCAATGCCCCCAGCCGGCGGAGGCCCTGCCGGGGTAGGCCGCCGCCAATGTGTTGCGGACCGCATCGGTAACCGTCTCCGCAGGACAGGTCGTACTCGCGACATGAGGAGCCGGCTCCTTCGCGTTGACCATGGTTCCGTGCGGGCCGTAGTCGAGCTCGATGGATCGGTACATGCCTTCGTTGTAGGGAGGCTCCGGCTTCATGAACATGACTAGCCCTAGGTAGACCGCACTCGTGGTGTTAGCTCGATAGGAGTTGGTGTAGAAGGGAATCTGAGCTGGCGCCTCCAAACGGATCTTCATCCGATCTCCCGTGACCTCGACCTCGACATCGACCGGCTTGTCTCCCAACCCGTGTCCGATGTCTTCGATCATGGCTTGTCCTTGGTGGACGCCATCAGGGAGCTCCTGGATCAGCTCACGCATGTGACGTTCGGAGAGATTCAAGAGTTCCGACACACACGCCTTGACCTCTTCTTTTCCGTACTTCTTCAGAAGGGCGAGTAGATTGCGCTCGCCTACCCGGAGTGCACCGAGCTGCGCTCTGAGGTCGCCGGATATGTTCTCCCGCGTGCGGACGTTCGTCACCAGGAGGTTGAAGAGGTCTTTCTTCAACTTTCCGGCTTCGATGATCTTGATCGGCGGGATGCGCAAACTCTCGGCGTAAATCTCGGTCGCTTCCGGGTTGTAACCGCCCGGAACGGGTCCGCCTCCATCCGCCATGTGGCCTTTGCTAACCAACCAGAAGACGATTTCGTTCTCGAAGAAGACCGGCTTGTATTGGCACCAGTCCAACGTGTGACTTCCGTCGTAGACGGGATCGTTGTGGATGATCACGTCGCCGGGCTCGATGTCTTCCTTGAAATAATCGGAGATGGTTCGGGTAGCCAAGATCAGTGAGCCCAAGTGAATCGGCAGATCCTGCCCTTGCACAATCATCTCGGGAGTCCAGTCGAAGATGGCGTTGGAGAAGTCGCGCGAAACGGCGACGACGCTCGAGCGTCCGGTTCTCTCCATGGTCAGAGTCATCTGGCGCTGGGTAGTCTCGAGTGCGCCCCGGACCACCGCCAGCGTGATCGGATCGACTCCGCCACTCTTTTCTTTCGCTTGTGCTGACATCTCCGGTCCTCCTTAGTTGTTCGTGGCCCCTCACCCAACCTCTCCCCAGAGGGGAGAGGGGGCCTAGCTCATGGCTTTCTTGGTTTTCTCGGTGTCGAAGTACTCGCGTACCCAATCGATCTTTCCCTCGGTGATCGCCACGACGAAGACGCCTTTGCTCGAGAACGGCTTGCCCGTCTTAGTCAGGAAATCTCCGTGCCATTCAGTCACTACCACACCGGCCTCGGCATCGTCGTACATATTGTCCGGTATGAAGTGGACCTTCTCGAACTTCGGGAACACTTTTTCGCGGAAATATGCGATGAATATTGATTTCCCCTCGAGATCGACACCGAACTGGGTCCCCGGGGCGCTGTGTTTCACGCCATCACTGACCAGTGGCGAAAGGCCATCGGCATCCATCGCGTTGAACCGTTCGAACATGGACTTCGTGAGATCCTTGTTTGCGGACATGTATGGCTCCGTGAGTTAGGCTCGGCCAGTTGGGTTGGCCCTTCGTCTTGGTCCGATTCTATATGGGGCTCGCGGGGCGGCACAAGTCTTGTTCCTTTTTTCCCTCTCCCCTTTTTGGGGAGAGGGGAGGGTGAGGGGGACAGACCAGCCAACGTGCTCGGCGACGTTAGTTGGAACGGCACTAGTTCTGACGGTTGGACTCGATCAGCTCGATCAAGGCTCGGACGAGAGGGCCATCCTCGTCACCCGCGGTCAATGCGGTGGCATCATGAGCCATGTCCTCGAGCACGAGAAGTTTTGCATCGCCACCATCCGCACGAAGCGCTTCCACAAATGCCTTCGATGATTCGAGGTACGGTTTCTCGAGCGTGCCAACCGCCACAACGGCCTTCGGAGCGACGTTCTGGATATTGAGAATCGGGCTCGCCTCGGTGCGCATGGCATCGTCGGGTAGATAGTTGTCAACGAAACCGCCCGGCTTGCGGAGATCATAGGGCCCGCTGATTGGAACATAGCCCTTGATGAGATCGTCCGGAAGAGACGTCGAGGAAAGCCAGGTGCTGTCTACCGAGACGAAGGCCGACAGGATTGCGCCTGCCGAGTGACCGCCAACGTAAATTTGTGAAGGGTCGCCACCGTACTTTTCGATGTTCCGATACACCCAGCCCAATACGTCTTGGACATCGTGAAGTTGGTCGGGGTAGTGGGCCGGGGAGAGCCGGTAGCTCATCACCACCGTCACGATCCCCTGCGCCGCGAGTGGCCGAGCCACGTAGCCATAGTGCACACGGTCGCCTTCGACGAATCCTCCGCCGTGAATGAAGATGTAGACCGGGCCGGCCGTTTCGGACATTTCGGGCTGGGGAAGGTACAAGTCGAGCTTTTGCTTCGGGTCCTCGCCGTATGGAAGATCGAGATGATGCCGGAGCTCCTTTCGCGTTTCTGCCGTCAACGCGTCAATCTCGTCGTAGAAAGCGATCCAGTCGATTCCGGAGCTCGACGCGTTCAGGTGCGTAGCGTATGTGGATCGGTCTTGCGCGGCCGCCGTGCTTAAGTGAAAACACGCGAGGCCCATTGCCAGCAAAGTCGTCTTGTGCATGCTAACCTCATGCTTGCATAGCTGATGAGCCTGTTGCCGTCAAGTCGAACCCATGAGGGGAATCAATGAGAAAAGCAATCAAGTCTTTCCTGTTGCTGTATGTGCTAGCCGTGTCGATTGCGCTCGAGGCGGGCGCGACGGCGCAAGCCCCGGAGTCCGCGAGCGAAGGCGCGGAAGGACTTTGGGCCTACACCGGTCTCACGCCGCGGGGGCAAGGGGAGTTTTCTCTGACTGGGATGTTCGTCTTCAAGGATGGGAAGTTCGTCCAGCAGTCCATCAACGACGGAGAGCCCTTCGAGACGCAGGGAGCGATGGCTCACGCGGGGACCTACCGGCATGGTCCGGACGGCATCGAGATGGTGGCCGAGCAAACCATCAGCGTCTCGCCGAAGAAAGCGCCAGCTTTCTCAGAGCGCGGGAGGACGGAGCACCAGCTATTGGTGGAGCGCTCGGGGGACGAGCTAACGCTCACGTTTGGGAGCGGGACGGTGCAGACGTTCAAACGACTCGGTGAAGGTGTCGGCGAGATCCATGAGCTGGTGGGTGGGATGTTGGCATTCGTCGACGGTCGCTTCCTGTTGGTCGCGGCCCGAGAGGGCGGTGTGGTCACAGGTTGCGGCGCTTTCGAGCGCCAGGGAGAGTCCTACAACCTTAAGGTGCTGCGCTGGGCAGAGGCTAAAGGCTCCAAAGTCTCCTACCGCCGCGATGAGACAACAAAAGCGACCTTCGATGGTCAGAGACTCACCCTGTCGGACGGAGCGAGTTTTCAGGTGAAATAGTAGTTACCTCCCGGCCATAAACCACTTGACTGCGGTGGATGAACCGCTTAGGATCCCGCGGGTATGCCCGGAGGAAGGGTCTCGATGCTGGGACTCTATCGTCGCCGGCCGAGAGCGCCATGGTGGGTCAACAGCCGATATTCTTGCTTTTACCCCCTCACCAAAGGTTTTCCCAAGGCGAATCGGTGCGTCATGGGGCTATTCACAATCGCCCCCAATAGGAGAATCATCGATGAAACCATTGTTTCTACGTACCTTTATCTTAGCTTTGATGATCGTGGCCACCGCATCTATGGCTTCGGCGCAGGGTATTACCGGTGTTATCCAGGGGACGGTCAGCGACCAGGGCGGCGCCGTTTTGCCTGGTGCGAGTGTGACCGCCACCAGCCCGGCGCTGGTTCGCGGCACCGTCACGGTGACGACCGACGCTCAAGGCGCCTACCGTATTCCGGGTGTCCAGGCCGGGACCTACTCCATCACGGTCGAGCTCTCCGGCTTCGCGACTGAGACCGTGACGGAAATCGTCGTCCCGGTCGGGACGACCGTCCGGATAGCCGTTGTCCTTCAGCTCGCGGGCGTGGAGGAGACGATCACCGTGATGGCGGATTCGGCGCCGGTCCGGGTCAAGGAATCGGGCCTCGGCGTTCCTATCGACAACACGACCATCGACAACATTCCGCTCAAGGGTCGTGAGTTTCTGGACCTGGTGGAGCTCGTACCCGGTGTGGCGAAGCGTCCCTCGTCATCAGACCAGGGGACAACCTTCACGGTCTTCGGGGAGCGGGCGATCGCGAACTCGTTCCTGATCGACGGTAACGACGCCAACGACCTCTGGACACGGGGGGCCGCGGAGTTCTTCGTCCAGGACGCGATCCAGGAGTTCAAGGTCTTTTTGGCTGGATATCCGGCAGAGTACGGGCGCGCTTCCGGTGCTGTGACCAGCATCGTCACCCGTTCCGGGACCAACCAGGTCGATGCTCGGGGCTTCTTCTTCATCCGCGACGACTCTCTGAACTCGTCGAACGTCGAGGGGCAGGATCCTCCCGCGTTGGAGCGTATCGAAGTCGGTGGCACCATTGGTGGCCCGATCAAGACCGACAAGACGTTCTTCTTCGATGCGTTCCAGTATGTAAAGGAAGACCGGGGGGCCAACTTGGACCAGTCGATTCTGACCCCGATCGTCCAGGCCGGCTATTTTTCGCCCGCCACGGGGGGTGAGCCGCTGGACGCGGTCCCTCAGCAGAGGAGGATCACGAACCTCTTCAAGTTCGATCACCGTTTCAACGCCAAGAACCAGATGTTCGTGACCTGGAACCTGAACCGCCGATCGGATAATGACTTCCAACCGCCGGCTGAGGCCTTGTTCGGCTCTCCGCCGCCGGGGACGGTCACGCTTCCCTCGACGGCCTCCGACATCGACCGGAACACCAATAGCATCAACGGACGCTACACCAGTTTCTTCAGCGACAGCTCGTTCCTGGAGTCGTCGCTCCGTTATTGGAAGAGCGACTACCTGGAGAATGCCGAGAAACCGGCGTCTGCGGAGCAGCTGTTCCCGCTCGTATTCGTCCCCAATTTCCAGATCTTCGTGTCCAATTCGTCCGGAGTGGGGCAGATCGATCGCCAACAAGAGCGGTGGCAATGGCAGGAGCATTTGTCGTACTTCATGGACTCGGAGAGCACGGGCAGTCATGCCTTCAAGTTTGGCATAGACCTGGATCACGTGGCGATCGATCATTTCTTCACACCACCGCAGTCCATCATTATCGGCAATTCGGCTCTCGACACGAACTTCGAGAGGCTGGGTTACGACATCAGCTCCCAAGTCGGGAACAACATCATCGTGGAGGGCCAGGGCCCTGACAACAACCGCGCCATCGGCAGCACCAACAACTGGGCCGCGTACGGGCAGGATTCGTGGGAGCCGAGACCCGGGCTGACTCTGAATCTTGGCGTCCGCTGGGACTACGCCAGCCTCTTCGATACGGGGGGTGTTGCATGGCGGACTGGAATCGCCTGGGACTTGAAGAACGAAGGAAGGACCATAGTCCGCGCCGGCTGGGGTCGGTTCTACGATGTGAGCGTTGCCGAGGTGATCGCGTTCACACCGGAGTTAGGTGGCATCCAGCTCGCCGGGCAGTCGGTGCAGACGATTCCCCGAGGGGCTTCCTTCTACAACAATCCGGCACTCGGGGCGTTCGGGCCCTTGCAGGCATCCAGCAGCCGTATCCTCGCTAATCCGACGCTGTTCGAGCACATCCTTCCCGAGGGCTTTACGTTTACCTCTGCGGGTACGTTCCTGATCCAGCGCGATGGGAAGGTCGTCACCGATAGCAGCTTCACGGGTAAGGGCAACCCTTACATTATCTACGACGTCCTTGGCATCAACGTCCCCGATCCGTCGCTGCCACCGGTGCTGACGTTCGACAGCATTCCGGAGCTCACGGGAGGAAGGCTCTCACCGGAAGCAGCGGTGGCGCTCCTCAATGACTTCTTTGTCAACCCAACCGACGCAGGCGACCAGTTCACGTTTCTCGAGCAGCGAGGGGACGCAAGTATCGTCAACAACCGTCCGTTGGCTTTCTTATTCCGGCAGCTCGACGTCGAGGTGACCCGGATCACGACTCTGTCGGACGACCATTCGCTTCCTTACACCGACGCCTTGAACTTCGGAATCGAGCAGGCGTTAAGCGGCGACTTCACCATCGACGCCGAGGTTCACATCCGACGTTCGAAGAATCTTCTGTCCCGTCGCGTGGTGAACCTGCTCCTCGAGCCCATCTCCGCGAGCTGCACCGGAAACACCGTCAACGGCCCGGGGCCTTGTCTCAGTGAGATCGAGAACCTGGGGTTCCTGGATACCAACGCGTTTACTCTTGCCTTACAGAAGCGGTTCCGCCAGAACTACAACTTCCTGCTGAGCTACACGTTCACCGACGCCACCGACAACTTCTCGACCCTTCGAGTACCGCCACGCGGGGCGGAGATCAGCTTCCTGTGGAACAACTTTCCGGAGCGTGACATCGGCCGCAGCTTGAATACGCCGAAGAACGTCTTGGTCTTCAGTGGTCTCTACCGACTGCCGGCTGGCTTCGACGTTTCGGGCGTGCTCAACTGGCAGTCGGGAAGCCCGTTCAATGCGGCGGGGCTTCCGTTCGACACCGACGGGGACAACATCTTCGATAATCGCCTCATCGGAACCGAGAAGGGTCAGTTCAAAGGACCGGACTTCTTCAACGTCGACCTCCGGATCGCGTGGAACCTCCCGTTCGGGGAGGGGAAGAATTTCACCGCACTGATCGAGTTCTTCAACCTGACGAACCGTGCGAACCCGTTCGTGGTGAACAGGACCTGTCAAGACTCGACCGGCGACGCTCTGCCCGATCTGGGCGGATGTGGAGGCGATGTCTTCGGCAGCATCGTGGAGCCCTTCCCGGGTCGCGAGATCCAGATCGGGTTCAAGGTCGACTTCTAACCTGCTAAGGAAGTTCGGGTAAGGCTTCCGGGCCGGCTGCGGGAAGCCGCAGCCGGCCTTTTTCTCTCTACAGGCTTTGGCCTGCGTTCGCCTCGCTTCGACCGGCCACTCGCCCGAGCCAGCGGATCTCAATAGTCTCCACTAATGGTAGGAGAGCTCCGATCTCTCCCGAACCTGACCTTCCTGGATGACGAGCTCGATCCGTCGCAAGTGATGGATGTCTTCGGTGGGGTCGGCGCTCAAAACCAATAGGTCGGCTACCTTGCCCGGCTCGATGGTCCCGAGGCGGTCGCTCGCTCCAATCACTTCGGCGCCGGTCCGTGTCGCGGCGACGATCGCCTCCATCGGAGTGAGTCCGCACTCAACCAACAACTCCACCTCTCGGGGCGTCTGATAGCCTTGGAAATTGTAGCCCACTCGTCCGCCGGCATCCGTGCCTACCGCGAGCTTGACGCCGGCTCGGTGCATTTTCGTCACGTTTTCTTTCAGCACCGGGAGCTTCTTCACTACCCATGCGTAGGGGTCGTTTCGCTCCGGGGTGGTCTTCGGAAAGCCGTCGGCCGAAAATCGCCGTCGTTCCTCCGAGATGTAGTTGGGGTCGCGCATCTTCTCGAGCAAGAAGGAGGGAACGCTCGCCTTCAGGATCGCATCCTCGAACCATGTCCGGCTTCCTTCGAATCGGTTGAAGGACTCGAAGAGGTTCAGAGTCGGGACGATGTAGGTTCCGGTTCGGACTATCTCACCGATGAGGGCATCGTCATCCGTGATCTCGTCTTCCAGGCCGTGAACGATCGCCCGGGGCCTCAGCTCGAGGGCGCGCCGGTATTCCCTCAGGTTGACCGCATGGGCATAGACCGGGAGGTGGGCGCGGCGCGCTTCCTCCGCTACGGCACCCACCATCTGGTCCAACTTCTCCCGTAGTGGTCCCGGGTCCAGCACATCATCCTCGACCATGATCTTGAACCCGTCCACCCCGTCCGCTACGTAACGCCGAGCTCGGGTGCGAGCCTCATCGGCGTTGGTGAGAGCGCTCTCGCCCTCCGGCCCCCATCCGTTTTTCGGCGTGAAGGCCAGACCCACGGTGTAGATGCGAGGTGACAATAGACGTCCGGCTCTCTGAGCGGTGCGGTTCGCCAAGATCTCACCCGGCTCCCCAGAGACGTACGAGGAAAGATCCAGCACGGTCGTGACGCCGCTGTAGAGAAACGCTCGCGGTGTATGTTCCAAGATCTGGAAACGTTCTTGCTCTGTTATCTGGTAAACGATCGGGGCGTCCAAGTGGACGTGGGTGTCGATCAATCCAGGTACGAGAAACTTCCCGGTAGCATCGAGAACCTCGAAAGGGCCGGTCGGCCGCAGGTCTTCTTCAATGGCTATGATCTCGCCATTCCGAAGCAAGACATCCACCCCGGTCCGTGGAGCGGCGCCGGTACCGTCAATCAGCGTGCCGTTCGCGACTAAGAGTTGAGGGCTCGCGGGCCGCGATTCACACCCCACGCCCGCGTGGATGGCGAGAACGAGACAGATGAGGGAAAATGCCTTGCCCATTGCGCTCTATCGAGCCCAAACTAGCACACTCGGTTGAGACTAGACATCCGTGGAGGTCGCATGCCAATCCACCGCAGATTCTTTTTGAAGGACTCGGCCGCCGCCGGGGCATCGCAGTGAGCTCGGAGCCAAAGACGGACGCCGTAGGCTATCGCTGGGACATTATCTTTCTGATCTGGTTCGCCAACACCAGCGGTGCGCTCACCCAGCTATCGGGTGGCCCGGTCCAGCTCTCGGTGGCCAAAGAATTCGGGCTAAGCGCCGCACAGTTGGCCACCTGGATCAACCTGCCGTTGCTGGCCATGGGTCTCTTCTCGATCCCGGCCGGCATACTGGTCGATCGCTTCGGAGCTCGCGCCGGGGTGGGGTTCGCACTGCTGCTGATGGCCGTGTTCGCCTTGGGGCGGGGAATAGCTCCTACATTTGCGTGGCTCTGTCTTGCCACTTTCGCCTTTGGAATCGGTTACGCCTTTCTGTTGAGTGGCATGCCCAAGGCGGTCTCCGAGTGGTTCCCGCCTCACGAATTGGGACGAGCGGTGGGGTTTTATACGTCCGGCGCTTCCATCGGTGTGCTCACCGTCTTCTGGTTCGCGATACCCGTGTTCGGCGAGAAATGGGCAGAGCTGTTCCTAACAGCCGGTGCGATCGGAACGGTTGTTTTTCTCGCATGGTTCGTCCTCGGCAAGAGATCTTCCCGTGCATCGTCGGGGCATGGCGCTTCGGAAGGAGTCGCCGATATGCTCCGAAGCTTTCGCTCGGTAGCGAGCCAACGAGACGTGAGGCTCTTGGTCGGACTCGGCGCCGTGACTCAGATCGGTATTTTGGGCTGGCTGGCCTTCGGTTTTCCGTACCTGGTGATCGCTAAAGGGGCCGCGGAAGAAACGGCTGGCCAGGTGGTTGCGTTAACGATGGTGGGCTTTGTGTTCGGGGCGCTTTCCGTGTCCGGACTTTCCGATCGGGTCGGGAGGCGTCGGCCGTTCTTGATCGGCCCGGCTCTCCTCACTTGCCTGCTATTCCTCGGTCTGATCGTGGTTCCCCTGGGGTGGCTCTTCTGGGCGATGGTCCTTTTGATCGGGTTTTGCCTCGCGGCGATTCAAGTTCTGTTGTTCGCCTTGCCGCTCGAGCTACCGGGGGTCTCGAAGGACCAGGTCGGCGCGTGCGAAGGGTCTTATCATCTCTGTTGGTTGTTTCTTCGGGATCGCGGCATCCCCAGTCCTGGGATCGATCCTGGGGAGCTACGATACGACGACGCCCCGACAGTTCTTCGTGGTGGTGGGCTTGTTGGGAGCAGCCCTTGGCGTGGGGGTTTTCTTGTCGTTCATGGTGAGTGAGACCGGACCGGCCGGTCGAAGCTCTGCGAGCTAGGCTCACTTTTTCATTTTGAGTCTGAATAACAACGTTTTTCGCCCAATCCACCTGCATCTGAGTTGTAGAGGAGTTTATTCATGTTAACAAAACGGGGATTCTCCAACATTATTTCAAAAGGCTTCACCCTAGCTACTCGTGGTTTTCTGGCAGTCATGCTGTTGATTTGCCACACCGCTTCCGACGATGTCAAGGCAAGAGCACTGGGTATGCTTAATGCAAAGCCGGAGGAGGTCGGGATGTCCTCAGAACGGCTGGCGCGAATTCGCCCAGTTGTTCAAGGATTCATAGATCGTCAAGAGATTCCCGGGTCCGTGATTCTGATTGCCCGGCACGGCAGAATTGCCCATCTGGACGCGTTGGGGATGATGGATTTGGAAGCCCGGAAGCCAATGAGTGCGGACGCCATCTTTCGGATTGCCTCGATGACGAAACCGATTACAGCTGTCGCTGTCATGATGCTGTTTGAGGAAGGGCATTTCTTACTGTCTGATCCCATATCGAGACTTGTTCCAGAGTTCAAGAATCCCAATGTTGCCGTCCCCCCGCCACCCGGAGATAAGAGCGGGGCAAAGTTCATGACCGTTCCTGCGAAGCGAGAGATCACAATCATGGATTTATTGACTCACACCTCGGGAATAACGTCTCAGGACAAGAGATGGCTCACTGCAGATCTCTTCCAGCAGAAACTCGAGCCCTTCCTTCGACCCGAGACCTGCCATCCGCATCCCGATATGTCTCTTGCAGACTCGATGAAAATATTGGCAACGTTGCCGCTAAGCTTCCATCCGGGTACCCAGTGGGGATACAACTGGTCGACCGATGTTCTCGGTTATCTGGTTGAAGTCGTCTCGGGCATGCCTCTGGACGGGTTTTTCCAGGAACGGATATTTTCACGGTTGCGGATGAAGGATACTTATTTTTTTCTTCCGCAAGAAAAGGCATCTCGTCTCACTTCAGTCTATTTCCAGAGTGACGAAGAGGGACTGAAACTAGCTGACTCGCCAAGCAGAAGTTCTTGGATTCATGGTTCCAGGCGCTATTTCATTCCCCGTGGCGGTCTTGTTTCTACAGCCACGGACTACGTCCGCTTTTGTCAGATGCTGCTCAACATGGGCGAGTTGGACGACGTCAGGGTTCTCAGCCGTAAGACTGTGGAATTGATGACGTTGGATCACATCGGTAGATTTCCTCCTGTCCAACGGGGAGTCGGAAACTATGGGTACGGCCTCCACTTTGGAGTCACAACCGACTTAGCTGAATTAGGAACACAAGGATCATTGGGAGCATACTTTTGGGAAGGAGCGTTTGGCACATATTTTCATGTAGATCCTGAAGAAGAGCTGATAGTTATTGTCATGACCCAGCTTGCGTCTTGGAAAAACAGATACAGACTTCATGACCAAATTCGAGTTCTGGCCTATCAGTCAATTGCTGACTGATGGTGTTTGACCGTGTGCCAGGCTTGATGTTCTCTAGAGTGAACCGCCCCGGGTTTCCCGGAGACTCCACCTCTTGAGAGGATGGAGTCATGACAAGACGAAGGAGGTATTCACCGGAGGTGAAAGAGCGCGCAGTGCGGATGGTTTTCGACCAGCAGGCTTAGCACGAATCTCAGTGGTCAGCGATCTCATCGATTGCGTCGAAGATTGACTGTACGCGGGAAACGCTACGCACGTGGGTGCGTCGAGCAGAGCGTGATGCTGGGAAACGAGCGGGACTGACGACGGACGAGGGTCAGCGGCTGAAGGAGCTTGAGCGAGAGAACCGTGAGCTAAAGGGGGCGAACGAGATCCTTCTCAAGGCGTCGGTGTTTTTCGCCCAGGCGGAGCTCGACCGCCGACCGAGGTGAATGTGTTGTTCGTGGACGCGAACCGTGAAAATTACGGGGTCGAGCCGATCTGCCGGATGCTTCCGCTCGCCCCGTCGACCTATTACGAGCAGAAAGCGAGAGAGAAGGACCCAAGCCGCCAGCCAGCGAGAGCGAAGCGCGACGTCCAACTCCGCGGCGAGATTCGTCGTGTACGGCAAGATAACTTTGACGTGTATGGCGTGCGCAAGGTCTGGCGTCAGCTGTGCCGTGAGGGCCGCGACGTGGCTCGATGCACGGTGGCCCGTCTGATGCGTGAAATGGGTCTCCAGGGGGCGGTCCGTGGACGTCGATTCAAGACGACGAAGCCGGATTTGAGTGGCGCTCGCCCGATGGACCTCGTGGAGCGCGACTTCAACGCCACACGCCCGAACGAGCTCTGGGTTTCGGACCTGACCTACATCGCCACGTGGCGCGGCTTCGTGTATGTCGCCTTCGTCATCGACGTCTTCGCTCGACTCATCGTCGGTTGGCGAGCGACGACATCGTTGACTGCCGGCATCGCTCTCGATGCGTTGGAGCAGGCGCTGCACGAGCGCCGACTAAACCCAGAAGATCCATTGGTGCATCACAGCGATCGCGGCGTGCAGTACGTCTCGACCCGTTACACCGAGCGGCTCGCCGAGGCGGGCATTGAGCCGTCCGTCGGCAGCCGAGGCGACTCTTACGATAACGCTTTGGCTGAATCCATCATCGGCCTCTACAAGACCGAGGTGATCGTCGACGTGGGCCCTGGCGTGGTCTCGAAGACGTTGAGTTCGCCACCCTCGAGTGGGTCCATTGGTACAACACGCAACGACTCTTGGAGCCGATCGGAAATGTCTCCCCCGTCGAGTACGAGATGAACTACTATCGGTCGCAGGAAGGCTCGCTAGAGATGGCGAGACTCAACTAAAACAGTCTCCGGAAAACCCGGGGCGGTTCAAGAGGATAAGGTCGTCCCTACTTGACTCGCATACACCTGCATGGTATTTCGCAAACTACTTTCCGAAACGACGGCGCGGTGGGTGCGGTGACCACCGGGTTGATCGCCGGGACCTACATGGGAATTCGCAAGGCTGCTCTCGACGTGGCAGAGGAAGGAGCGACCCATGGCTGAGTACAGGTGGCCGGAAGCCAAAGATCGCCAGCTCATCGGAAAACGGCTCACCAGGGTCGACGGTCCGGCCAAGTCGACGGGCGCTGCTAAATATTCATATGACATCAATCGGCCCGGGATGCTCTTCGCGAGGGTGCTCCGTTGCCCGCACGCCCATGCTCGCATCACGAGCATCGATGTCGCCGCCGCCAAGAGCATGCCTGGGGTCCGGGCGGTGCGGGTCATACAGGACGTTGGCGCGGAGATTCAGTGGTCTCTGGATGAAGTCGCGGTGGTCGCGGCCACCACCGAGGAGATTGCGGGCGACGCTGTCCGCGCCATCAATGTCGAGTACGAGGTGCTTCCGCACTACGTGACCGAGGAGAACATCGGTGCGGCGCCAGCCATCAAGCCGGCCCAAGAAGCGACGACCGGCGATCCGGTGTCGGCGATGGCGGCGTCGGCATTCAAAATCAAGGACAGGTACGGCCTCCCGATGATCGCGCACTGTTGCCTCGAGCCACACGGCCAGGTAAGCGAATGGCAGGATGCTGAAAACGTGACCGTCTGGGCGTCCACTCAAAGTGTCTCCGGCATTCCCGGCCAGATCGCCGAAAAGGTCGGACTACCCGCGTCCAACGTGCGTTGCGTGACGCAGCACTTGGGCGGTGGTTTCGGCAGCAAGTTTAGTCCCGATCGCTGGGGCATCGAATGTGTCGAGTTGGCCAGAGAAACGAACGCCCCGGTAAAGCTGATGCTGGAGCGCGACGCCGAGCTCGCCATCGCCGGAGGCCGGCCCTCCGCTTTTGCGGAAGTGGAAGTAGGGGCTTCCGGAGATGGAACGGTCACCGCTTGGTCCTCTCGGTCTTGGGGCACCGGAGGCGTTCAAGGGACCGGAACGCCGCTGCTTCCGTACCCCTTCCGGTTCGAGAACCAGTCACATCAACACACTTCGGTTCCCACGCACGTCGGCGCCGCGCGCGCCTGGCGGGCGCCGAATCATCCTCAGGGCTGCCTCATCACGATGGCGGCGCTCGAAGACCTGGCCGCCGAGCTTCAGATGGATCCGATGGATTTCTTTCTCAAGAACATCTCGGCCACCGGATCCCGCGCGGCCGATCTAGAAAAGGAAATCCACAAGGCGGCAGAGCTCATCGACTGGAAGAAGAACTGGCATCCACGGGGCGAGGGGAGTGGTGCGATCCGACGCGGCTTGGGTATGTCGATGCACACCTTCGGCGGGCGCGCCCACCGAAGCAACTGCGAAGTCATCGTGTACCCGGACGGCCTGGTGGAGGCTAGGCTGGCTAGCCAAGATATCGGAACCGGCACGCGCACCGTGGTGGGCATCGTCGTGGCGGAGACTTTCGGTATCCCGCTCGAGTCGGTGAAAGTTACCCTCGGCGACAGCCGCTACGTGGCGTCGGGGCCGTCGGGAGGGAGTACCACGGTGGGAGGAGTGACAGGCTCGTCTCGTCGGGGAGCGCTAGATGCTCGGGAGCAGTTTTTCGAGAGAATCGCTCCCTATCTCGAGGCCACCGCGGACGATCTCGAAGCCAGGGAGGGAGTGATTCGAGTCAAAGCCGACCCTGCCCGGAGACTGAGCTGGAAAGAGGCGGCGTCGAAGCTCGGTGTTAATCCCATTACCGTTACCGGTGGCAACCCGGGCCCGGGCAAGCTCAACGACAGCGGTACCGGCGGCGTCCAGATGGCAGACGTGTCGGTGGACATGGAAACGGGCGTGGTGCGCATCAACAAGTTTGCGGCGGTGCAAGATTGCGGCCTCATCATCGATCTCCAGACCACCGAGAGCCAGGTCTACGGAGCGGTCATCATGGGGATCGCCTATGCCCTGACCGAAGAAAAGATATTCGACCCGGTGACCGGTCGTTTGCTCAACGCCGACTTGGAGTTCTACAAGCTTCCCGGGATCGGAGACATCGGCGAGGTCGTCGTTCACTTGATGACCGGTCCTGGATTCGACGAGCGAGGCGTCATCGGCATGGGCGAACCTTCGGTTATCTCGCCGGGTGCCGCCCTCTCGAATGCGGTCGCGAACGCGATCGGAGTGCGCGTACCGCAACTGCCGCTGACGGCGGATCGGGTCATTGCCGCTTTGGAGAAGGAGGCTTGAGCCCATGGCACCAATGGGGCCGATGGGGATTGACCTCGTAAAGACGAGTGAGCGCTGCCGGTGCTTGCGGTGGAAGGGCCTCTTCATCGAGGTCGAGCCGGATCCCGACGTCCCTCACACGAGTGACGGCATCGTGTGGTGCATTCATACCATGAACTGCCTGGGGCCGGATGGAAAGCCGGCAGACCGCGAGGACTGTCGTCCCGGCCGCGGGTGCTTCGAGCCCCTGTAGTCGGTTCGGGCCTTGACGCTAGATGTTCGCACGTGATATACGCTGCCCCAGGCTATTTGAATACTGTATGCAATCACGTTGGCCTGCGCCGCATGACGGCCTCCATCCGCCGGGAGGCGCTCGTCTAGACGGGGGGTGTTGGTAACGAACGAGACTTCCCGAGGCGAATACCTATCTTCAAGAGGAGGAGTGATGAGCATCCATAGGGTACTGATTGCGATCGGTCTGTTCGCCAGTTTTTTGGCACTGCCAGTGGGCTCGGCCTACGGGCAGATCACGTCCACCATCCACGGCGTCGTTCGGGATAGCCAGGGTGCGGTGCTACCGGGAGTCGCCATATCCATCACCAGTCCTTCGTTGTTACGAGGCACGGTTACGGTGGCGACGGCCGACGATGGACGGTACCGAATTCCGGGCATTCAGGCGGGGCTCTATGAGCTGACCGCACAGCTCGACGGTTTTGCCGTCGAGAGAGTTACCGGCATCAATGTGGCCCTCGATCGGGAGGTGCCGATCAATATCACCATGACCGTGGCTGGAGTTACGGAAGAAGTGACCGTTACGGCTGAGCTGCCTATGGTGCGTCCGACGCAGTCGGACCTTCAAGTCGCGGTAGATACCGCGACCATCGACAACATCCCGCTAAACGGCCGCGAGTTTCTGGACTTGGTGAAGCTCGTGCCGGGGGCCGCTGAAAGGCCCTCCGCCTCCGATCAGGGTGCGAATGTAACCTTCTTCGGCGAGCGCTCCATTACTAACTCGTTTCTCGCCGACGGGTTGGACAACAACGATGCGTATACTCGCAACTTCGCGGAGTTCTACATACAAGACACGATCCAGGAGTTCAACGTCTTGATCGGTGGATACCAGGCCGAGTTCGGCAGGGCCTCGGGTGCGGTCGCCAACGTGATCACTCGTTCCGGCACCAACGATCTCGGAGGCAGGGTGTGGGCCTTTTTCCGCGATGACGCAATGGATTCCTCTAACGTCGAGGGACAGGAGGCACCGCAACTAAGCCGACAGGAGTTCGGGGGTTTTGTCGGCGGTCCGATTGCGAAGGACAAGACGTTCTTCTTTGGCTCGTTTCAAATGTTTCGCGAGGAGCGGGGAATCAATTTCGATCAAAGCATTCTTCCACCGATTATTACGGGTGGTTACTTCACCCCAGCCTTCGGCCGTGAGCCATTCGACCAAGCTCCGAAGGACACTAGGTACACCACGTTCCTAAAGGCCGATCATCGATTCAATGACAAGAACGTACTGTTTGTCACGGTGAACATCAATCGCGGCACCCAGAATAACTTCCTGCCGGATCCGAATCGTGGTTTCGCTGCGCCGCCGCCGGGAACCCTCGTACTGCCGTCGATCGGTTCGGATTTGACGCAAGACCAGACGAGTGTGAATGCCAGGTATACCGCTTTTTTCAGCCAAAACGCCTTTTTGGAATCGTCCTTCCGCTGGGCGAACCTCTTGTTCCAAGAAAACAAGGAGAAACCGGCCGAAGCCGAGCAGCTCTTCCCCATCACCTTTATTCCCACGTTTCAGATTTGGATGTCGAATGCGTCCCCGATTGCCGAGGTGGATCGCTCTCAGGACCAGTTTCAGTGGGTTGAAAGACTCTCCTACTTCAAGGGAGATCACGCGCTCAAGTTCGGAGTTGATCTGAACCGCGTCTCCTTGGATCACACTTTCCTCTCAGCCGCCCAAACCATCATCGCCAATCCGATCATCGATGTGAACTACGAAACGCTGGGACTCGATGTCACGATGCTCCGATTCACCCACGACATCGTGAGTGACAATACAAATGCCGCGGCCACGAATAACCAATGGGCGTTGTTCGTGCAGGACAATTGGGAGGCCGCGGAAGGGCTTACCGTGAACGTAGGTCTGCGTTACGACTACGCGAGCCTATACTCCGACGACAAGAACAACATCGGGCCACGGATCGGGTTCGCCTGGGATCTCGGAAAAGACGGTAACTCGGTTTTTCGTTCGTCCTGGGGCCGGTTCTACAACCAGTTCATCATGGAGATTGTGGAGAGGACGCCCGACTTGGGTGGAGTGCAATTCGCCACAGAGAGCTGGCACACCATCCCGCGAGGCGGCGCCCATATCAACAATCCGGGTCTCGGGGCGATAGGTATTTTGCAGGATTCTGGAATCCGATGGTTGGCGAGCCCAGATTACTACAGCTACCTCATTCCCTTGGGGGACGTCAGGACCTCCGGCGATATCACCATTACCGGCAAGGGAGAACCCTTCATCGTCTATGACTTACTGGGAATCCCGGTGCCTGATCCCGTGAATCCGCCTATATTGGAATATGGCAGTATTCCTGAGCTCACCGGGGGCCGGCTATCGCCGGAGGCGGCGCTCGACATTTTGAATGACTTTTTTCCCGTTCCGGATAGCCCGACCGCCTTGCCCGGTGCGCCTTCCACGGGTACGTTTATATTCTTGGATGAAACCGGGGAAACCAGCGTCAATGCTGGTCGACCGTTGTCGTTCATAGAGTCTCCAAGGGCTTTCGACGGAATTCAGTCCATCCAGCGTCCTCACACCACTCCCTACACGGATTCCTTCAACGTCGGGATCGAGCAGGCGCTTGGTGGCGATCTCTCCATCGATGTGGAGCTGTTTATCCGCCGATCCAAGAATCTTCTGACTCGAAGGGTCACCAATCTAAGAGACGTTCCCATATCCAACACTTGCGACGGCAATACCGTAGACGGGGGGAGCTGTACGCACGTAATCGAGCCCCGTGGGTTTCTCGACACCAACGCCGTCACCGTTGCCCTACGTAAGCGCTTCAGCAGCCGGTATTCGTTTCTTGCCAGCTACACGTACACCGACGCAGAGGACAACTTTTCGACCTTGCGTGTGCCACCGGCGTCGGCCGAAACGAGCTTCCTGTTCAACAATCAACCCGAGCTCGACATCGGAAGAAGTTTGAGCGCGCCGAAAAACGTTTTCGTGTTCAGCGGATTATGGAGGTTGCCCTACGGGTTCGATCTCTCTGGCGTCATGAACGCGCAATCGGGACGACCGTTCAACGCCGCCGGCTTACCCCTGGATTCGGATGGGGATACTCAATTCGACAATCGTCTGCTCGGGACCGAAAAGGGTGGGTTCCTTTCCGACAGCTTGTTCAATATCGACCTCCGGGTGGCCAAGGAGTTCCGTTTTTCCGGTGGCCAAGATGTCGTTGTGCTCTTTGAGATATTCAACGTCACCAACCGGGCCAATCCGTTCAGGTTCTCGACGGCTTGTGGCGATTCGACCGGTGATGGGCTACCAGACGCCGCTGGTTGCGGTGAGGCGTTCGGCACCGGTGCGACCGTTGAGCCGCTCCCGGGCCGGGAGATCCAAATCGGTTTTCGATTCAATTTCTAAGGATAGTTAAGACTGAGTCAAGGGGCATCTAGCGGGGGGGTTTGTGTCTCTACGCGGGGACGGAGAGCATGGCATGAAAAGACGCGAACAGTGGCGGGCGGCAGCGATATGCGGGCTGCTCATACTAGTTGGCTTCGTTACCCTTTACGCCCAGGAATCGACGGCGATCGTAGGCGCTACGCTGATCGACGGAACGGGTGGAAAACCGGTACCGGACTCGGTCATCGTCATTGAGGGAACGAAGATCAAGGCGGTGGGGCCTCGGAGCGAGGTCCAGGTTCCGGCGGACACGCGCGAGATCGACGGGAGTGGGAAGTACGTCATCCCCGGACTAATGGATGCCAATGTCCACTTGTTCCGGGACGTTTCGGTGGAGTTCATCGCCCGCTACGAAGACCGTTTCGAGGACCTCATCGAGGAGGCCGCGCAGGTTGCCTTGAAAGGGGGGGTGACGACGGTCTTCGATACGTGGGGTCCGTTACAACAGCTGATGAACGTTCGTGACCGCATCAACCGGGGCGAAACCGTGGGCAGTCGGGTGTTCGTAGCCGGCAACATCGTTGGTTTCAGCGGTCCCTTCGGCCGCGAGTTCAACGCCGTTGCAAGCTGGAGCGTCGCCTCGGATTTCGCGAAGCGGATCAATTGGATGTTCACCGAGAACATGGGTCCGGAGCTCTCTTGGATGACGCCGGAGCAGGTTGGCGTGGAGACCCGGAAGTACATCGCGCGGGGAATCGATTTCCTCAAGTACGGGGTGAGCGCCCACGATTGCTGGGGATGCTCCGGGTTCCCCAGGGCGTTGGAGTTGAGCGCCTTACTCATGTTCACTCCGGAACAGCAGCAGGCGATGATCGACGAGTGTCGACGGGCTGGGATTACGGTCCAGACCCATACCAGCTCCGTCGAGAGCCTACGGCAGGCCGTCGAGCTAGGTGTCGACATGATGCAACACGGGAACTACACCGGGCCCACGGCGATTCCGGATTCCACCATTGATTTGATGGCCGAGAAGAAAATCTACTGCGCCGTGCAGCCGCGGACTCGGAAGCGTATGGAGAGGGAAATTGAGGAAAGCGAGATACTTCAGCGGCCCAAGAAATTTGTCTCCATCAAACACGAGAACATCGTAAGATTGATTCAGTCCGGCGTGCCTTTATTGCTCGCCACCGACGCAGGGGTGTCGAACCCCATCAAGACCGAGGTGGAATCGGGCAAGGAGGAGCTCAAGGAGGATCATCCTGAGGGACTGGGGGACGCCCATTTCGTTTGGTTCAAGGCGATGGCGGAAAAAGGGATGACACCGATGGACGCCATCGTCGCCGCGACGCGAAACAATGCCGCGGCCTACGACAAGTTGGACGAGCTCGGGACCTTGGAGCCTGGCAAGCTGGCCGATCTGCTCGTCCTGGATGCCGACCCCCTTGAGGACACGGACAACATCAGACGGATCAATATCATCATGAAGGACGGGCAGGTCGTGAATCGGGATGAACTGCCCATCAAGAAAGTGTTGACCGCTCGCCGCTAGACGTTTCTAGATGCTCAGGCCATGAAGTTCGGTTTTGTTCTCCGGTTTCGGGACCCGCCGCGAGGCGGGAACGTTCGCCAAATGTGGCTGGAGAATCTCGAGGTGGCCAAGTTCTGCGAAGAAGTCGGTTTCGATTCCTGCTTCACCGCCGAGCACCACGGCATCATCGACGGCTACAACCCCTCGCCGTTGATCACCTGCGCGTTCATCGCCGGTCAAACCACGAGGCTCAAAGTCGGCACGGGAGTGTTTCTGCTCCCGTTCTACCATCCTCTCCATGTGGCCGAAGACGCCGCCATGCTGGACGTCTTGTCCAACGGACGTCTTATCCTGGGTCTAGGAATCTCCAATGCGGAACGGGAATTCATTCGCCATGGGCTGAAGATCAAGAACCAGGTGTCGATCTTCGAGGAAGGTATCGAGATCTTACAGAGAGCCTGGACCGAGGACGTGTTCTCCTTCTACGGGAGAAACTACAGCTTCCAGAACGAACGGGTGACGCCGAAGCCCATCCAGAAACCTCATCCCCCCATCTGGCTAGGCGCAGGAACTCCCTTCGGGTTCCGTCGGGCGGCCAGGCTGGGGTTGCCGGTCTTTTTGTCGGCCTATCTTCCTGTTGATGTTGCAAAGGAGTGGACGCAGATTTATCGCGGCCTGGCGAAGCAAAGAGGGAATCGGCCAGAGGTGATTCTCTGGCGTGACGGTTTCGTCTCACCGAACCGAGCCAAGGCGAAGGAAGTCGAGGAGACCTTCTGGAAGTACGGGAGGGAGGAACTTTGGTTCTATTTCTCCAGTTTTCCGGGCCGAGAGGATGAATGGTTCGGGATGGCGGAGCGGCTGAAGAAGGAGGAAGACTTCAAGCGCGAAGATGTCCGGCCGAACCTCCTACTGGGGACACCCGAAGAGGTCACCGATCAGATTGAGCGCCTCAAAGAAGAAATTGGCGTCGACTACGTGATCTTCCGCAGTCGCTACGGAACCGGCCCGAGTATGGAGGAGGCAATGTCCAGCCTCCGGCTCTTTGGGGAGAAGGTCATACCGCAATTTGCCGATTCCTGAGTCACATTTCTCGCCGACCTACCGTTCAAGGAGGAGGTTCTGATGAAGTTCAAAACCGTATTCGCCGCTCTCGTTGCAGTCTCGCTTGCAACATTGGCTGGTGCGCAAACTAAGATGTCAGGAACGATACGCTGTTCCCCCGGTGAGCCCGAGCACGCGATCGAGATCGGCGACGTGCCCAATCATTCCTATTCGATCAGCAAGTCGCAGTGCACCTGGGTCAAACCGATGGTGATCGACGGGGTCGAGAACACCAAGGGCTACAGCGTGAGCGCCGATGAGACCATTGGCAACGAGTCCACGTTTAGCGGCTATCATATCGACACCATGGCCAACGGGGACCAAGCCCACTACCGCTACACAGGCAAGATGATGCTAAAGGATGGGCAGCCGGTGAGCGGAAAGAACGAGTGGACCATCTTTCGCGGCACCGGCAAGTTGAAGGGCATCAAAGGGAAGGGTTCCTGTAAGGGCGAGTTCAGTCCCGATAGCCCGATCGTTTGGGACTGCGTGGGCGAGTACACCAAGCCGAGCTCATAGGAGTGGCCGCCGACATGAACGTCATGACAAGGAAGAATTTCATCTGCCTCTTTCCGGCGTTGCTCGCCTGCCTGCTTGCATCGGTGGCGACGGGTCACGGACAGACCGCGATCGTGGGAGCGACCCTGATGGATGGAAACGGGGGTCCTCCGGTCGAAGACGCGGTCATTGTCATCGAAGGCCGAACTATCGCCGCCGTGGGTCCCCGCGGGCAAGTTCAGGTACCGGCCGGAGCCAAGCAGATCGATGCGCAGGGTAAGTACGTGATTCCGGGCCTGATGGATGCCAACGTCCACTTGTTCCGGGACGTTTCGGTGGAGTTCATTGCCCGCCACGAAGGTCGTTTCGATGACCTGATCGAGGAAGCCGCGCAGATCGCACTCAAGCAGGGATTGACAACCGTCTTCGACACCTGGGGTCCTTTGCAATCACTGATGGATGTTCGCGATCGGATTAATCGCGGTGAAACGGTGGGCAGTCGGATGTTCGTAGCGGGGAACATCGTCGGTTTTAGCGGCCCCTTCGGTCGCGATTTCAACGCGGCGGCAACTTGGACGGCCCCCTCGGATTTCGTGAAGCGGATCAATTGGATGTTCACTGAGAACTCCGGTCCGGAGCTCCTTTGGATGACCCCGGAACAGGTGGGGGTCGAAATCCGGAAATACATCACCCGTGGGATCGATTTTCTCAAATACGGCGTGGGCGGCCACGATTGCACCGGGTGTTCCGGGTTGCCCAAATCGTTGGGTATGAACGCCATGCTGTTGTTCAGTCTTGAAGCACAAAAGCAGATCGTCGCAGAGTGCCGAAGGGCAGGTATCACGGTCCAAACGCACACGACGTCGGTGGAGAGCCTCCGGGAAGCGGCGTACTTAGGGGTCGACCTGTTGCAACACGGCAGCGAGACGGGTCCTACACCAATTCCAGACTCGACCATCAAGATGATTCTCGACAAGAATATCTACGCCGCTGAACTTCCGCACACCGACAAACGGCTAGAGTTCGCGCTGGCCAACCCTGACCTTCTATATCGTGCGCGGGAGCACACCCGAGTTCAGAATGAGAACATCATTCGGTACATTCGGGCCGGTGTGGCCTTCGCGCTGGCTACCGACGCGGGGGTTTCAAACCCCACCAAGACGGAGGCGGAATCCGGCCCGACCGATTTTGGAGAAGAGCACCCCGAAGAACTGGGCGAGGCCCACTTCCTTTGGTTCAAGGCAATGTCGCAGAAGGGGATGACCCCCATGGATGCTCTGGTCTCGGCCACCCGCAACGTCGCCGCCGCCTATGACAAACTTGACCAGATAGGGACGTTGGAAGTTGGCAAGTTGGCCGATCTCGTGATTCTGGATGCCGACCCCCTGCAGGATGTCAACAATTTCAGAAAAATCGCTATGATTCTCAAAGACGGCGAGGTGGTTGACCGGGACCAACTTCCGATCAAGAAGGTACTGACAGCAAATTAGGGAGCAGATCGACATGAACGTCAAGACAAGAACGAGGGCAACGTCATGAACGACTGGAAGGGAATGAGCGTCGTCTTGTTGGGCGCGGGCTCCGCGGTTCCGGATCCGGTGCGGGGAAATCCGTCTCAGGCGGTGGTGATCGACGGCGAAGTGATGGTGGTCGACTGCGGCGAACGCGCCACCGTCAACCTGGTCCGTGCAGGTATCAACCCTCTCGATGTCAACTACTTGTTCATCACCCACCTGCACTGGGATCACATGGTCGACTACAACTACCTCTTGTTCAGCACTTGGAACTGCGGCAAGTCGACCCCGATCAAGGTTTTTGGGCCGGTGGGGACGAAACGCATGTCTGACGGCATGTTGGAAGCGCACCACATCGACGTCGAGTTCGTGAGGCGCTACATCGACCAACTACCCGACCACATTACGAATCGCCCCCGGTACGACCCGCCGATCGAAGTGAAGGAGATCCACGAAGGAACCATCGTGGAGACCGATAAGTTCAAAGTGACCTCGCGCGAGATTGTTCACCTCCAGCCGCTTGGCTTCGAACGGTCTTCCTATGCATACAGAATCGACAGCGAGTACGGCTCGGCGGCTTTTAGTGGGGATACCGAGCCCTGCGACGCCATGGTCGAGTTATCCAAGGATGTCGATGTACTCGTTCACGAATGCACCTTCCTGGAGGACATCTTGGACTACCGGCAGAACACTGAAGGAAAAAAAGGAGCCGAGAAGGTGGCATGGACCGGGCACACCGGGCCTCGCGGAGCGGGATATATCGCGAAACGGGCCGGCGCCAAGAAACTGGTTCTGACCCATCTGGGGCCGTACGACAGCCCTCCCGCCGCTATCGAAATGGCGTCGATGTACTACGGCCCGCGTCGGGGGCCGCAGATTTGGTCGCAGATCCTCGGCGAGGCCAAAGAAAACTTTACCGGCCCGATCGTCATCGGGGAAGATGCGATGGTCATTCCCGTTAACGGCGCAAGCTGATCGTCGTTACGGGTTCTTGGAAAATCGAGACAGCGAAAACCGCGGATCCGGCGAGCCCTCCCCAAGGACATACTTGGCCACGTCCTGACCGCGAGCCGGTCCGGCGTGAAAGCCGGTGCCGGAACCCCCGCCGGTGATCCAGGCGTTTTCCGCCTCCGGATGGCGATCGATGATGTAGTCGCCGTCCGGAGTGCTCGTGTACTGACAAACTCGTCCGCCGATGTAGGGAGCCCCCTTCATTCCCGGGAAGCGGAAACCCACGTGCTTACGCGCTGCTTCCATGGCGGGCATGGTGATCTGTCGGTCACCAGAAGTCGGATCGAAGCGTGGCCCGAGCCTATGGTCGGCGACCGTAAATCCCCACTGCTGGTGGGCGGGCACTCCCCACCAAATCTCCTCTCCCCAGTCGACCCAGTGCGGCAGGTGGCCTTCCCGGAAGCGCTCGTCTCCCTCTGGCGTCTCGAGGTAATAGACTTCCTGTCGCGTAATCTTCAAGTGTGGCCCAACTACGTTCGGGAACAGCTTTGCCAACCAGGGGCCGCAGGCGAAGACGTAGCGCCCCGCTTCGATCTGTGAGCCATCGCTGAGCGTCACTCCCTGCATCTCCCCGCCCTTGATTTGGGTAGAGACGACCGAAGCTTGTCGATAGACTCCTCCTTCCGCTGAGAATCCATCGAGCACAGCTCGACACGCACGACGGGCCATCAAGAAGCCTGCTTCTTTCTCGTAGAAAGTCGTACGGACCCCGTCGAAATGAATTTGGGGAAAACGCGCGTGCGCATCGTCTGGCGTCAATTTCTCACCACCCCCAACGTCTTCATCAACCCATTTCGTGTAGTCTGCCGTCCGGTCGGTCGCCGAGTCGCCGGCTCCAAGGCTCCCGCGAACCATCCATAGGGCCCCGGCCGGTCGATAAAGCGGGACGTTCCATTGCTTCTGGTGCTCTTGCCAAAGAGGCAGGGCGCGCCGGGCCCAATTCCGATAGACCTCGGGCGACCCGTAGTCACCCGTTATGTTGCGCGTCTCGCCGCCGGAGCTCGATCGGGAGTTTCCTGGCCCCCAAGGGTCGACGAGGGTGACGCGAGCACCTTGGCGGAGAAGATAAAGCGCCGTCCATCCTCCGAACGCGCCGGCGCCGGCAACGAGCACGTGAGGTTTCGCGCCACTCTGGCCGGAGGACCGTACGGCCGCCCCGAGACCGATAAGGCCCAAGAACCCGGTCTTTAGAAATCGCCGTCTCGAACCGCACACGTCCGCCCTCCTTTGAAGATTCTCACCTTAGGCTCTGGGTTTGAAAGTGTCAAGGGAATACGAATCACTCACAGGAATTCTCCAGCACCGTCTCTACTTCACTCACCGTAATCATGCCTTTCTTGTGACTCCATGCGTTGTAGATATAGGTCGTGACTTCTGCAAACTCCAAATTCGTCAGGTGAGGTGTACCGGGCATCGGTTCGTTGAACAGAATCCCATTTACAGTCATTTCTCCTTCCCGCCCGTTTTTGATAAGACAGATGACTTGATTGAAATTCGCCTCCATATAATCGGAATCTTTCAGCGGGGGGAACACCCTCCCCAGTCCTTTTCCATTGTGTTGATGACAATTGGCGCAGTTTAGGTTGTAGAGGTTCTGGCCCTCGACCATATATTGAGTAAACTCTTCGTGTTCGCTCGGTGCGAGACGTTGGTTTTCAGTTTTGCCGGCACATCCAATATGAAACAGGACGACGAACAGGAATACAACGGACTTTGCACTAGTCCCGCTCACCCTATTAGACATGATAGGCACTCCTCATTTCGTTATGGCGCGTTACGGCGACTCGAGTTTGGCCTCGACCTCGGCGAGCGCCGCTTTGATGCGAGGCTGATCGGGGCGGAGAGCGAGCGAACGGCGCAACAGATCGCGGCTGCCCTCTAGCTTTCCCTCCCTGTAGAGGATCTCCGCCTTGAGATTGAGTAGACGCACCTCCTCCGGCCGGAGCTCGATGGCGCGGGTCAGGGGCTCGAGCGCCTCGCTCGTTCGCCCGGCGCGCACGAGAGTCAGCGCCAGATTCGCCATGATCTCTGAGTCGTTTGGGGTGAGGGTCGCGGCTTGCTCGAAATAGGCGATCGCCTTCTCGAGCTCTCCCTTGTTCCCATAAAGAGTCGCCAGCGTCTTGACGACCGCCGCTTTCTCGGTGGGGTCCTCTAGTCCTGGCGACGCTTGCTCGAGCGCGCCAACCGCCTCTTCGGTTCGGCCAAGCTCAATTAGTAGACGCCCTCGCGTCGCGAGAAGGGTCGGGTTGGAGGCATCCGCTTCTAGGGCACGATCGATGGCGGCCAGCGCCTTCCCGGTCTCGCCCTTGCGCTCCCAAGCGCTAGCGAGCAGCAGACCAAGTGAGGTGCCACCGCCGCCACGCTCTTCGAGCATGCTCAGGTATTGAAGGCCTCCGTCTACTTCTCCTGCTTGAAGCAAATCGCGTGCGCGCTTCAGAACCTCGCGCGCCGCATCGGGGTCGAGATCGATGGCTCGACCGAACTGGTCGGCCCCGGCCGGATACTCCTTCAGCTGTTCGTAGAGCAAACCGAGGCGAAAACGGTGATACGGCGTTTCGTTGCCTTGCTCGATGGCTTGTTGGTAGGCCTCGATCGCTTGGCGGGGCGACGAGAGCTCGAAGAGTGTCTCTCCCAGGTAGTGGGACGCGAGAAAATTCGTTGGATCGACCCGAAGGATCTCGCGAAGAATGACGGCAGCTTCCTCGAATCGCTTCGTGCCGAACAAACTGATTGCATCGTCCAGGTCGGTGACGATGCCAATCTTGTCTTTGGGGTCGGGTAGCCGTCGCTCGTCTGCCGGACGGGCGTTCGCCGGAACTCCTCCGCCGACGTATCCCAAACTCTGAAGCTCGGACAGCAGCTTCGCGTCCGGTTGGAAGGATGTGGCCTTTGCGTCTTCTGAATCAGCAAATTCGCTGAGTTTTTCTGAGAGTTGACGCGCCGTCCTTTGCCTCTCCTCGACTAGGTTCTTGGTCTCGCCGGGATCCGCGACGAGGTCGTATAGCTCGGACCGCGGCGCTTCGATGAATTTGGCGCGTGTCGAGCGCACGGCTCTCAGGGGACTCCAGTTGTAGAAATCCCGTGTCATATAGGTTTCGGCGTAGAGGAGATCAGAGGGACCTTCGCTTAGAACGTCTTTGCCAGCCAGTTTGGGTGGTCGTTCGATGGCAAGCTTCTCCAGCACGGTCGGAAGTACATCCACCAAGCCGACGGGCCCTTGTTGCATCCGAGCCGGGGAGATGCCGGGACCGGCGAGGATGAGGGGGACGCGGAGGGTCGCGTCGTAGACGAAGATGCCGTGTGTCTGCTCTCCGTGCTCGCCCAAGCTTTCCCCATGGTCGGCGGTCGTCACGACCACGGTGTTGGCGAGATCGATGGCTTCGAGTAGCCGTCCGATTTCCCGATCGGTATAGGCGATCTCGCCTTCGTAAAGGGAATCCGCAAACCGGGATCGAAAGGGCTCGGGCGGGCTGTAAGGGTGGTGGGGGTCGAAGAAATGGACCCAAAGGAAAAAGGGTGACGGATCGACGTCATCGAGCCATTCGAGTGCGGTGCGTACGACCTCCCCGGCGCTCCGCTCGGCGATCAGCTGGCCGCCTTCTGTCGGGTTCATCTCATCGTCGTAAACTTCGAAACCTTGTCCCAAACCGAAACGGTTGTCCAAGGCGGCCGCCGAAACGAAGGCCGCGGTGCGGTACCCTCGTCCGCGTAGCATCTCCGCCATCGTGGTCTCGGCGTCCGCGAGCCGATAAAGAGAGTTGCTTCTCACACCCGTCTGGAAGGGGAGGCGACCCGTCAACAAGACCGCATGGGAAGAGAGCGTCACCGGGCTATGAGTGAACGCGTTCTCGACCAGAAGACCGGAGGAGGCGAGTCTATCGAGGTTGGGCGTCTCGGCGGAACGCCGACCGTAGGCACCCAAGTGGTCGGCGCGGAGGGTGTCGATCGTGATGAGCAATAGGCTCGGAGCCGGAGCCGCATCGATTCCTCGAGATGGCCCAGTCGCGATCGCAACCAGCACAATAAGGGTCGGCCACGCTCCCTTCATGAACGCATATTAACAGGCTGGCTCGTCGCCGTTAAGTTACGGTTACCGAGATAAAGTCGATTTGGTCCTCACAAAACGACGCCCGCCTGGATGCGCGCCTCCTCCAGGGAGCGCAGGTCTAGCTCGAGGGGTTGTTGGATGAAGTCGGGGTGGGTCTTGACCTCACTGTACACATCGTCGATGACGGCGCCGCTCACGTGAACCCGCTGATACTTTCCCGATGCGATGACGTTGTGGACTTGCTGCGGGCTTTCATAGGGCACGACGTCGATGGTCAAGTTGGGGCAAACGTTCCGGAGCTCTCGCACCCAGGGATCGGAGTAGGCGGATTGTGCGAAGAACATGACCAGAGCGGCCCCTTCCGGGAGCGATTGGAGCTCTTGGATGATTTTTTCGTCCCAAACGAACGTCAGGGGGATAACTTGCGTGTGAGGGCCCTGAAACAATTTGAGCACCTCTTCGTGGTGCGCCAGAGGAACCAAGACCGATTTGAAACGGGCCTGCTCATCGGAAGACATCTCTCGTATCTTATTGAAGTCGTAGCCGGGAACCAGGACACCCCAGCGCTGTGAGATCTCCGCCGACCAAGCTTGAGCAAACACCTTGCAGCACTCGACGAACACCGTGTCGTGTTGGATGGCGTCGGATTCTTGAAGTCTGTGATCCAGGTAACGCACGAAAGATTGCGGGTTCACTCGAAGGGCCCGAATCCGCTCCAGTACATCTCTGCCTAGCCAATCGTAGACCGCCACCAGCTTGGAGGCCCGACTCGGGTCGGCGTTGGAGCTGACAACGGCGCGCTTTCGTTGCTCGATCGTCAGGGCGCCCAATTCGGCGAGCTTGGAGTAGGCGCGCCATACGACGTTGCGCCCCAGCCCGGTCACGCCCTCCATATCGCGAATCGACGGAAGGGTCTGGCCCGGCTTCAACTCTCCTAGCATGATGGCGAGCTTCAGCTGGCTGACCAACTGTTGCTCGGGCGAGAGCGGAGAGTCCTGCCGGATCTGGAACTCGATTTGCTTTGGCTCTTTTGCGCGAACCATGGCGTCAGGGCTCGACGATAGTGTAGGGACGAACGCTACCATCCATCGGCTCGAGCACCCGCACACCTCGTTCGAGCATCGTTCGGCGCTCCGCGGGCATCACAGTCACACACATCCGATAAGACGGTTGTTACGCGTACTGTAACAGAACTTGCTTCGTGATGCATACCCAAACACCCTTCAGTTTATTCGACCCGAAGCTTGAATTTCGGGCCATATCCGCTGGTTTTTCCCTTGACACCGCGGACAGGGCCAGGGTAGAGTCCACCGATTCTAGCTGTCACGGCCAAGGTGACAGATGCACCGTGTCAGCCTTCGCGAGATCCGTCGCGGCGTTCGCGTGGGCTTCTAAAGTAAGGACTGTGGTAGTTTCACTTTAGGGGAGAGCGCGACCGCTTCCCCAAAGAAGTGTTTGGAAGCGCAAGGGCCGTCTGCAGACGCTTCAGCCGCGGCCGGCTTTTTCTCTAGTAGGCAGGGTCTATTGTCACTGAAGGCCGAATCTTTCGGCGTCGACGCCGTCCCCGCTGCCTCGCGCACCGGCGGCTGGTTCTCGCTCTTCGTCATGTATGCGGGAATCAACGTCTGCCTGCCCATGATGATGATGGGGGGTATCTTGCTCCCCGGGCTTTCCTTCAAAGAGGCGGTCGTCGTGGGCCTCATCGGAAACACCGTCGCCGCCGCGATAATTAGTTTGACCGGTTACCCGGGGGCGGATCACGGACTCCCCGCGTCCGTGCTCACCCGCTCATCGCTGGGTTTTCCATCGGGGACCTGGATCGCCTCATTAGCGATCACAGTCTCAGGGATCGGTTGGTTCGCGTTTCAGGCAGAGCTTGCGGGGTTGGCCGCGGATGGCGTGATGGAGCGAATGAGCGGCTTTTCCTCGCCGGTCCTCATGATATTGTCATGGGGGCGCTCAACGTGGTCATCGCGGTCATGGGCTTCGGCTGGATTCAAAGGCTGGCCACCTGGTCGGTGCCGGCTCTACTCGTTCTCTGCAGCCTCTTGTCCTGGAAGATCGCCTTGGATCATCCCTTCCAGGAGCTCATCAATCGGCCAGGTGACGGAAGCCTGAGCTTTCTCGCCGGAATGAACATCATGGTGTCGGGCCAGTTCACCGCCGCTTTCACTTCTTCCGATCTCTCTCGCTACTCGAAAGACCATCGCTCGCTGTGGCTTGGGATTTGGTCCGGGATCGTGCCGGTCTCGGCCTTCATGATCGGCCTCGGCGCACTTTCTCGCCTCGTCAGCGGAGAGTGGAATCCGGTGTTGGGAGTTCAGCAGCTCGGCCTGGGAATACCGGCGCTTGTTCTCATCATCTTCGCGACCTGGACGACCAACGACAAGAATTTGTACTCCGGGGGGCTGGCGCTTACGAATATTTTCCCCGGTCGCTCGCGTTGGCTTCACACCCTGGTCCTTGGGTTCTTCGTCACGGCGCTCGGCTACTTTGGCGTGACACGATACCTAGCGGAATTCCTCGTAGCCTTAGGGGCTATCTTTGCGCCACTCGTGGGTGTCATGATCGCGGACTATTTCCTGGTGAGAGGTCGGCGACCCGCCATGGAAGATTTCTACAGTAGGGATGGGCGGTATCGATACACCCGCGGTGTGAATCTGGCGGCTCTTGTTGCTCTCGCGGCGGGGGTGGTGGCCGGCCGTCTCGCGCCGCCGGAGAGTATCCAGCCTATCGTGTCACTCGTGGTGACGATGGTGGTCTATGGCGGTGGGATGAGGCTACTCTACCCGCTCCAGTTTCGTGTGGAGGCCTCAACATGACGGTACTGACCAACGCAAGGATCCTCGATGTTCGGGAAGGATCGTTCAAGGAGGGATCACTCACCATTGGCGACGGCCGGATCGCTTCCATCGATCGTGCGTCAGGCATTAGAGATGCGATCGATCTCGAAGGGGCCTACTTGCTGCCTGGCATCATCACTTGTCATACTCATTTATCGATCGTCTTCCCTTTTCACGAAACCGACGAGAACGAGAGTCCGGCGATCACCGCGCTCAGGTGTCAGAAGAGGGCGAACGACGCTCTCCATGCGGGGATCACCACCGTTCGTACGGTAGGGGAGATGCATCGTGCCGATCTGTCGCTGCGGACGATGATCCAGAAGGGCTGGGCCACCGGGCCGCGCATCGTCTCCGGAGGTAAGAGCATCTCCGTGACCGGCGGTCACGGGAGTGGCTTCGGTGCTCTCATCGCCGACGGTCCGGACTCCTTTCGCAAGGCCGGTCGCGAGGAGCTCACCGCCGGCGCCGACCATATCAAGGTCTTCATCACCGGCGGCATCGCGCAGGAGAAGGAGACCTTCTCCGAGCCGCAGATGAGTGTCGAGGAAATGGAGGCCGTCGTTTCGGTGGCGCGATCCCGAGACACCTACGTCTGTGCGCACGCGGGAGGGGCGGGGCAGATCATCAAAGCCGCGAAGGCCGGAGTCCGCTGTTTCGAGCACGGATATCAGCTCGATAAGGAAGCCTGCCAGGCCATCAAAGAAGCCGCGGGGTATGTCGTACCGACGTTGTCGGTGACGCGGTCGCCGGGATGGATGAAGGATCACGGGTTCGCAGGCTGGACCATCGAGAAGGCTACCGGGGCCGGTGGTATGCACCTGGACAGCATCCGCACCGCGGTGCGGGAAGGGGTTCAGATCGTCAACGGCACCGATATACCGCCCGGCGAAGTGTCGGACGGAGTCAACGCCACCGTACGAGAGATGTCCTATATGGTTGACGCGGGCCTCTCGCCGCTCGAGACGATTCGTTCCTCATCCATTCGCCCTGCCGAGCTCATGGGTATCGACGGCGACGTCGGGCTTGTCGAGTCCGGCTATTGCGCGGACCTGATCGCCGTCCGCGAAGATCCCCTCAAAGATATCAAAGCGCTCGAAGGGATTTTCTTCGTCATGCAGGCGGGCCGCACCGTTCGAAAGGATCCATCATGAAGCCATATCGACTCGCGGTCGACATCGGTGGCACGTTCGTCGACGCCATCGAGTTCGACGTCTCGAACCAGTCCGTCCGGCTCGAAAAATCTCCCGCCACCCCGCAAGAGCCCTGGAAGGGAGTGCTCGAAGCCCTCGAGAAGCTCGGCACCGATCTCAAACAAGCGAGCCTTTTCATTCACGGCACCACGCTCGGTCTCAATGCCATTCTTCAAAGGAAGGGCGCGCTGACCGGCATCATTACTAATGAAGGCTTTCGCGACATCTTCGAAATCGGCCGCGCCAATGTCCCGGCGGAGCACATGTACAACTTCCGGTACGAAAAACCGGTACCCTTGGTGAGACGCCGGCACACCGCGGGAGTCCCCGGGCGCATCAATGTCAAGGGTGAGGTCGTCGAAGAGCTCGACGAAAAGGCACTGCTGGAAGCGGCGCGAACCCTGATCGAAGATCACGAGCTCCGCTCGCTAGCGGTCGTTTTCTTGCACTCTTACAAGAACCCGGAGCATGAGCAGCGCGCGGCGCGTCTGTTGAAGGAAAACTTCCCGGAGGTTGCGGTTTCGATCTCCACAGATATCACGCGCGAGTATCGTGAGTACGAGCGCACGAGCACGACGGTCCTCGACGCTTACATTCGCCCCATCTATGAGGAGTACGTAGACCGGTTGAAGGAAGAGTTGGGGTCGAGAGGCTTCGACGGCAGGTTTCTCATCACCCGCTCGAGCGGCGGAGCCATGACCGCGGAAGTGGCGCGGCGGAGCCCGATCTTCACCGTCATGTCCGGGCCGGCGGGTGGCATTGTGGGGGCGGCCCATATCGCACGGACGATCGGCAACAACCGTCTCATCTCTGTCGACTTCGGGGGGACCAGTTTGGACTCTTGCCTCATCGAGGACGGGAAGCCGGTCCTCATGCACGAGGCCGACCTCGAGCATCTCCCCGCCCTCATTCCGATCTACGACATCCGCAGCATTGGGGCGGGCGGCGGCTCCATCGCTTGGCTAGAAGAAGGGCTACTCAAAGTGGGGCCCCAAAGTGCGGGAGCGGCGCCGGGACCGATTGCGTACGGAAAAGGAGGCACCGAGCCGACGACGACCGACGCGGCGCTGGCTCTCGGATACATCGACCCGAACAAGTTTCTAAAGGGGCGCATGGAGCTCGACGCGGAAGCTAGTCGGCAGGGCATCGATCGGGTCATCGCCAAGCCTCTCGGGATCGACGTGCTCGAAGCGGCGGCCGGGATGTTTGACGTCGTGATGGCGAACACCGTCGGTGCCATCCGCGAGATCTCCGTCGAACGTGGTTACGATCCGACGGAGTTTACGCTGCTGGCCTTCGGCGGTGCCGGTCCGATGTTCGCGCCTCTCCTGGCGCGGGAAATGGCCATACCTCAGACTATTGTTCCTCTTGCTCCCGCCGCCTTCTCGGCTTGGGGAATGTTGATGTCGGATCTCGCGGCCGATTTTTCGCGCACCGATGTGCAGGTCTTAGAAGATTACGATCCCGAGAAGTTGGAGAATGGGTTTCGGGAGCTCGAGAAACAAGCGATCGACGCGCTTCGGAAACAAGGTATGTCCGACAAGGAGATCGAGATCGATCGGGTGCTGGAGCTCCGATACCTGGGACAGGAGCACGCTTTGGACGTCTCGGTCGACCCAGGGCTACCGTTCGAGGAGCTCCGCAAGCGTTTCGAAGCCTTACACAAAACACGCTACGGACATACGACTTCGGATTTGATGCAAACCGTCAACTTGCGAGTCCGCGGCCGCGGCCTAATGGACAAGCCCGAGATGACCGAGCTTCCGAAAGAAGAAGTCACGTTCGGCGGAGCCATTCTCGGGGCGAGAGACGCTTACTGCTTCGATCTTTGCAAGGTCGTCCCCTTCGAAGTGTATCGCCGGAAATCATTGCAGCCTGGTGACGAGTTCAAGGGCCCGGCCATCGTCGATGAGGGAACTTCGACTACCGTCATTCACTCGAAACAATCGGTGCGCGTGGATCCCTACGGACAACTCGTGATCCAGACGGAGGCCAAATGAAGGAACAGACGAAGGAATTGGACGGGGCCACCGTCGAAGTCGTTCGGAGCTATCTGTTCTCGGCTGCCGGGGAGATGAGGAGAACCCTCATCCGCACGGCATTCAACCCGGTCATCTACGAGGTTCTCGACTTTGGTATCTCGATTTACAGTCGGGACCTCGAGTTGGTTGCCGAGGCTCCCAGCCTGACCTTCTTTCTGGGTGCCAACGACCATGCGATACGCAAGGGGGTGAAGCATGTCGGCGAAGAAAACCTTGAGCCCGGAGACATTGTTCTTCTCAATTATCCCTACTGGAGCGCCGCACACACTCTGGACGTCACGCTCTTCTCTCCGGTCTTTGCGCCGAACGAGGACAAGCCGTTCGCCTACACGTGCATCCGCGCCCATTGGATGGATCTCGGAGCCAAGGATCCGGGCTACGTGCTCGACTCTACCGACATGCACCAGGAAGGGCTGATTTTTCCTGGTACGAAGGTCTACAAGAAAGGCAAACCGGACAAAGAGATCATGGAGATCATCCGGTTCAACTCGCGCATGCCAGAGTCGGTATTCGGCGATCTCGAAGCCCAGGTTGCTGCGACTCGGACCGGGCACAAGAGATTGGTAGAGATTCTCCAGAAATTTGGTCGGGAGACCCTCGATGCGGCCGTGAAACGTATTCTCGAGCACGGTGAACAACTGGCACTGAGAGGGCTTCAGGAGCTTCCCAACGGTTCCTGGACCGCGGAAGACCTACTGGATGATGACGGCGTCTCCGACGACATGATCCCCATGAAAGTCACGGTGACCATCGACGACGATAGGCTGGTAGTCGATTTCACCGGTTCTTCGCCGGGGGTTCCGGGACCGGTCAACGTTCCGTTCGGTTTAACGGAGACCATGGCCAAGGTCGTGCTCAAGTCGCTGACCACACCCTATTCCCCGACCAATGCCGGCAACTTCCGGCCCTTGGAGGTCATCGCGCCACCCGGATCCCTCTTTCACGCCGTGTACCCGGCCGCGACCTTCACGCTGTGGACGGGTATCGTTGGGCTGGAGCTCATCTATAAGGCCCTCGCCAAGGGCATGCCCGAACGCATGGCGGCTTCCTCGGGAAGCGACGTGCCCGGGTTCATGATGATCGGTATTCACCCGGACACGAAACGTTTCTTCGCGGTG
The DNA here is from genome assembly GCA_965219415.1 of Candidatus Marinacidobacterales bacterium. Lineage (GTDB taxonomy): Bacteria > Acidobacteriota > Vicinamibacteria > Marinacidobacterales > DATDRI01 > CBDCNP01. The sequence continues at coordinate 450,204 of CBDCNP010000002.1, read as the reverse complement.
AGCAATAACGATCCGGTAGGCTGGGGTGGGACGCCCGACCATGATGGCGCCAATGCCAACAGCCATTTGTCGGAGAGTCTAGTCCGCAATACACCGATGGAAGTCTTGGAGGTCAAGACCGGGATGTTCATCGAGCGCCTGGAGCTCCGCACCGATAGCGGTGGCCCGGGACAATTCAGGGGCGGGTTGGGCATAAGGCGCGACATCCGGTTCATCTCCGATGGCGAGATGCTTTCGGTGATGAAGAAGACGAAGACCAGCGCTTGGCCCCTCGCCGGCGGCAAGGAACCGATGCGGAACGGTTTTGTTCTCTATCCGGAGACAGAGCGGGAGAAGAAGGTGGGGACCTACCGAGTGGCGGTGGCGGCGGGAGACAAGTGTCGGAATCTCACCGCCGGCGGAGGCGGATACGGGAATCCGGCTGACCGGGTGCCGGCTCGGGTTCTCGAGGATGTCCTCGACGGGTACGTGTCTCGCGATGCAGCCCGAGAAGTGTACAAGGTCGTCGTCGCCGACGGTGCGTTGGATGAAGAAGCGACCCGCAAACTGCGGACCGGTTGACAGGCACTGCGATGACTTTGGATGGGGCTACGGTCGAAGTCGTTCGGAGTTACCTCTTCTCCGCGGCCAGCGAGATGAAACGTACTCTCATTCGTACCGCTTTCAACCCCGTCATTTACGAAGCTCTGGATTTCGGTATCTCCATCTACAGTCGCGAGCTCGAGCTTGTCGCCGAGGCGCCCAGCCTGACCTTCTTCGTGGGTGCCAACGACCATGCGATACGCAAGGGGGTGAAGCACGTGGGCGAAGAGAATCTGGAGCCCGGCGACATAGTGCTTCTCAACTACCCCTACTGGAGTGCCGCCCATACTCTCGACGTCACTCTATTCGCCCCTACATTTGCGCCCCATGAAGATCGTCCCTTTGCCTACACGTGCATCCGGGCCCATTGGGTGGATCTCGGCGCAAAGGATGCAGGCTACGTACTCGATTCTACCGACATGCATCAGGAAGGGCTCATATTTCCTGGAACCAAGGTCTACAAGAGAGGCCGGCCGGATCGGGAAATCATGGAGCTCATCCGTTTCAACTCACGGATGCCCGAATCGGTGTTCGGCGATCTGGATGCGCAAGTGGCGGCAACGCGCACCGGTCAGAAGAGATTGGTGGAGATACTTGACAAATTTGGTCGAGAGAGTTTTGACGCTGCGGTGACGCGGATCATGGAGCACGGGGAGCAGTTGGCCCGAAAGGCTCTGCGAATGCTTCCAAAAGGGTCCTGGATGGCGGAAGACTTGCTGGACGATGACGGTGTCTCGGACGATACGATCCCCATGAGGGTCACGGTGACCATCGACGAAGATCAGTTTTTGGTCGACTACACCGGCTCGTCACCGGCAGTACCGGGACCGGTGAACGTGCCGTTGGGCTTGTCGGAGACGATGGCCAAGATCGTTTTCAAGTCGTTGACCACTCCTCATTCCCCGACCAACGCCGGAAACTTCCGCCCGCTCACGGTCATCGCCCCGCCGGGGACGCTCTTTCACGCCGTTTATCCTGCTGCCACATTCACACTTTGGACGGCCATCGTCGCATTGGAGCTCATCAATAAGGCCTTGGCGGAGGGCATGCCGGAGCTCATGGCCGCGTCTTCCGGGAGCGATCTGCCGGGGTTCATGATGGTCGGTCTTCACCCAGACACCGAACGTTTCTTCGCGGTGAGTGACGGTGGTCCAATCGGCTGGGGGGCGACGCCGATTCACGACGGGGCGAACGCCACACACCATTTTTCCGGTAGCATCATGCGCAGCACACCGACAGAGGTCTTGGAAGTGAAAACCGGTATGTTCTTCGAGCGTTCGGAGATCAGAATCGATAGCGGCGGCGCTGGAGAGTACCGGGGAGGATTGGGAATCCAGCGCGACATACGATTCATCTCTGACGGAGAGATCCTCTCGGTCACGAAAAAGACGAAAACGAGCCCTTGGCCGCTTGCGGGAGGAGGAGAGCCGAAGCGAAACGGCTTTGTTCTATTCCCGGGCACCGACCGAGAAAAGGCGGGTGGCACCCTTCGGGCGGCGGTCGCTGTGGGAGACAGGGTTCGAAACCTGACCGCCGGCGGGGGAGGGTACGGCGACCCAGCGCGGCGAGATCCGGCCCTAGTGCGGGAGGATGTCCTAGACGGCTACATATCGAAGGAAGCTGCTAGAGAAACATATAAGGTCGTGCTTGCGGGAAACGGAGTCGACGAGGAAAAAACGAGGTCGCTCAGGAGTTCATGAAACAGTTGGACGGAGCGACGGTAGAGGTCATCCGGAGCTACCTATTCTCTGCCGCCGGGGAGATGCGGCGTACGCTGATCCGCACCGCCTTCAATCCGGTCGTCTACGAAATCTTGGACTTCGGCATCTCGATCTACAGTCGTGAGCTCGAGCTGGTGACGGAGGCGCCGGGCCTTTTGTCGTTCCTTGGCTCGAACGACTACGCCATCCGCAAAGGCGTCGACTACGTCGGCGAGGGGAATCTCGAGCCCGGCGACATCGTGTTACTCAACTATCCGTACTGGAGCTCGGCCCATACGCTCGATGTCACGCTTTTCGCACCGGCCTTTGCCCCGGGTGAGGATCGGCCCTTCGCCTACACGTGCATCAGGGCGCACTGGATGGATCTCGGCGCCAAGGATGCCGGCTACGTTCTCGACTCCACCGACATGCACCAGGAAGGGCTGATTTTTCCCGGTACCAAGGTTTACAAGAGGGGAAAACCGGATCCGGAGATCATCGACATCATCCGTTTCAACTCGCGCATGCCGGATTCGGTGCTCGGAGATCTGAACGCTCAAGTCGCGGCTACTCGTACTGGAGAGAAAAGGCTGGTCGATATACGGCGCAAGTTCGGGCCCGAAGGCTATGATGCGGCGGTCGTCCGGCTCTTGGAACACGGGGAGCAGCTTGCGCGTAAAGCTCTGCGATCTCTTCCCAATGGCACCTGGACCGCCGAGGATTTGCTGGACGACGACGGCGTCTCCGACGATACGATCCCGATGAAGGTGACCGTCACCATCGACGACGATCGTTTTCTCGTCGATTTCACTGGCTCGTCTCCGGCGGTACCGGGGCCGGTCAATTTGCCGTACGGTCGCACCTTGGGTACGACCCGCGTCGTTTTCAAGGCCCTCACCACCCCCGGTTCGCCGACCAACGCCGGCAACTTCCGCCCTCTAGAGGTCGTTGCCCCACCAGGAACGCTCTTCCACGCAACGTATCCGTCCGCGACGTTCACCCTGTGGACGTCTAACGCGCAGCTCGAGCTCATCTTCAAGGCGTTGACCCAAGGCATGCCCGAACGGCTTCAGGCATCCTCCGGCGGTGATGTGCCCGGCTTCATGATGGTTGGAACACACCCAGACACGCGCCGCTTCTTCGCGGTCAGCAATAACGATCCGGTGGGATGGGGCGCGACGACGACCCACGACGGCGGCAACGCGATGAACCATCCCAACCAGGGCATGGTTCGCAACACACCGATCGAGGTATTGGAGCTGAAGACCGGAATGTTTCTCGAGAGGTTGGAGTTGCGCACCGACTCCGGTGGCGCCGGTCGGTCGCGCGGGGGGCTTGGCCTCAGGAGGGACATCCGTTTCATCTCTCCGGGCGAGTTTCTTTCCGTCAGGAAGAAAACCAAGACGTTGCCCTGGGCGCTGGCGGGAGGCTCGGAACCGTCGTCGAACGGAATGATTCTCTTCCCCGAGACGGAGCGCGAGAAACGCGTGGGGACGCGGCGCGTCCGCGTCGAAGCCGGAGACTGCTGTCGGAACCTCACCTCGGGTGGAGGGGGATATGGCGATCCGACAGAACGGGAGCCATCGAGCGTTCTCGAGGATGTTCTCGACGGTTACGTCACCCGCGACGCGGCTCGTGAAACCTATAAGGTCGCACTCGTGGACGACAACGTAGACAATCAGGCAACCAACCGTCTACGGAATCAACCCGGGATTGACGCATGAAGGCGATTCGCGTTGAGGAGGCCGGTGGACCCGAGGCGCTGATGTTTGTCGATGCGCCGAAGCCCAAACCCGCGCGTGGCGAAGTGCTGGTGAATGTTCAAGCGAGTGGCGTCAACTTCGCCGACATCTTGTGTCGGACCGCGAGCCATCCAGGGATGACGCCGCCGCCTCTTATTCCCGGCTGCGAAGGTAGTGGGGTGGTGGAGGAAGTCGGAAAGGAAACCACACGGTTCCGGGTGGGAGATCGGGTCGGCGTTTATTCCCCTCGCGGTGGGACTTACGCAGAGTGGGTGGCGGTCCCGGAAAACTACGCGCTCCCACTCGCTCCCTCGATGAGTTTCGGACACGGCGCTGCCTTCACTCACGTCTTTCTCACCGCCTACCACGCGCTGAACACGCTCGGCGGAGCGCAAGCGGGCGAGTGGGTGGTGATCACGGCAGCCGCGGGAGGAGTAGGGACGGCGTTGGTTCAATTGGCCTTGGCCCAGAAGCTTCGCGTCATCGGGGGCGTGGGCTCCGAAGGCAAGCTCAAGGTTTTGAAAGGGCTCGGCGTCGAGTACTCGGTCGACTATCGATCGCAGAGCCTCGCAGCATACGTGCGAGACTGCACCGAAGGCCGGGGTGCGGATCTCGTTCTCGAGTCGGTCGGCGGAGGCGTTTTCAAAGAGGCCGCCACGTGTCTCGCCCCTCTCGGACGTCTCGTTCTCTTCGGGATAGCGAGCGGCGAAGGCCTAGCGGTGCACCCCTACGATCTGCTGCGTACGAGCTCGACATTCGCGGCGCTCAACCTGAGTGTCTTCTTTGCCGAGCGCCACGAGCTCATCGACCCCTCATGGAACGAGCTGCTGGGGCTTTACGAAGCAGGAAAGATACGATCGATGATTACGCAACGACTACCTCTCGACCGCGCACCCGAAGCCCATCGGCTCATGGAGAGTCGAGAGACCGTGGGAAAGCTCTTGCTTCTTCCACAGGGAGAGGAATCATGAAGATAGTTTTGGCGAGTGGTGTTCTACTTGTATTTGCCGTTTCCATCTTTTCGACTCCTAAAGTCGATCTGGCTGCCAAGGGGGAGGAGATCTTCTTCAACGAGACCTTCGATGGCAACGGTAGAACGTGCGCGACGTGCCATCGCCCCGAAGACAACTGGCGGATCACGCCGGCCTTCATTGCCACGTTGCCGGATGACGATCCGCTCTTCGTCCATGAGTTCGTTCCCGCATTGAAGGAGAACTTCGAAAAATCAGAACTTTTGCGAGAGTACGGTTTGGTTCTGGGGAACCCGAATGGCTTTGGTGATCTGGAGAACGACTTCGTGATGCACACTGTTCAATCACTGCGCTCGGTCCGTACCTCGATTCAGGGCATGGAGTTTGAAGGCGCCGAGAACCGACTCGACTTCATGGGGCCACTCACCGGATGGGCCGGTGACGGTGCCCCCGGCGACGGGAGCCTCCGGTCTTTCGCTATTGGCGCGATCATGCAGCATATGCCCAAGACACTGAATCGCGAACCTGCTGTGGATTTTAGACGTCCCACCGAAGAGGAATTAGACGCGCTCGAAGCGTTCATGCTGACTCTAGGACGCCAGGAAGAACTAAAGCTTCCCCTGCCGTTGAAGGGTGAGCTTGCCCTCCGCGGTCAGGAGCTCTTCATCGACAAGGACCAGCAAAACGGCCGCTGCAATGTCTGTCACTTCCACGGGGGGGCGTCATCGCTCAGCGCGGTGGCCATCTCGGACGGACGCACCGAGAACCTGGGTAGCATCGTCCATGCCACTGGGGAGGAGTTCGCCCCTGGCAAACCGACCGAGCTCATTCCCCTGGACAATGGTTTCGGCGACACCCACCAATTCAATGTGCCTCCCGTCGTCGAAGCGGCGGACGCGGGCCCCCTGTTTCACAGCGGCTTCGTCAAATCGGTCGAGGAGGCGGTGGACGTCTATAACCTCGATACCTTCAAGAATGCCCCGGTGGGAATCGCATTGAGCACGCGGTTCGGCACCGATACGAACTTGTCGGCGAGCGAGGTACTGGCGATCGGTGGGTTCCTTAGGGTCATCAACGCACTCGAAAACATTCGAGAAACCACCCAGCTTCTGGAGACCAGCTTGGAAAAGGGTCTCTTCGAGAACGAGCGAGCACGAGAGCTGATCCGACGGGCAGGGTACGAGACGGAGGACGCCATCATCGTTCTGGACGGGGTGCACCTTCATCCCATCGCCGTGGGGCGATTGCGAAGGGCCGAACGTTTCATCCGTGAGGCTGGAGAGTCGGCTTTCTCGAGAGCAACTTCGACCCGAGACGCGCTGGACGAGCTCGCACGCGCCCGGTCGATACTCATCGAATCATGAGAGATCCGATTCGGGCGACCCTTGCGGTAGCGGCGCTCATCGTCGCAACTGAGAGCTACCGGGTGCCGCCCGCATGGGGCGGAGAATACTCACCCTCGGATGTCACCAAGGTCGTGATCCTGGGCTCGGGCACGCCCCTTCCCGATCCCCACCGCCGTGGCCCAGCCGTTGCGGTGATCGTCAACGGTCGCCCCTACATCGTCGATGCGGGAGAAGGCATTTGGAGGGCGACCGGCGCGGCGACCCCGCGTTTCGGTGGTGAGGTCGCGGCGCTGGCCGCACCCAACCTCGGTCACTTCTTTCTGACCCACCTTCATGTCGATCACATCATCGGCCTGCCGGCGATACTCCTCCACCCTTGGTCAATGGGCAAGCAGGTGCGGCTCGAACCGGCTCAAGTGTACGGACCTCCGGGGACCCCCGATTTGGTGAGTTACATCCTCAAGGCATACCGGCCGGCGATCGACGAGTTCGTCCACGGCCCGGCCCAAAAAAGTGATAACGCGTGGAAATCCGTCGGCCATGTAGTTAGTGGTCCGGGCCTGGTCTACGAGGACGACAACGTGGAGGTGGAGGCGTTCGAGACCAAGCACGCCGGCTTCCCGTTGACGGTGGCCTACCGATTCACGACACCGGATCGAGTCGTTACCATCTCTGGCGATACCGTGCCCTGTGCAGGTATCGAGGCCGCGAGTCGGGACGCGGATGTCTTGGTTCACGAAGTCTATGGTCTGGACGGGTTGGCCAACGCGCCCTGGGGCGGGGATGACGTCGAAAGCAAGAAGAAATCGATGGGCCTCTATCACACCTCAACCGAAGAGCTGGCTCGGTTGGCGGACAAGGTGCGACCAAGCTTGCTCGTTCTGTATCACGAGCAGAACTACAGCGACGACCCCGAAGCGAACGTCAAAGAAATCCGCCGATTCGGTTACCAAGGTCCACTCGTGTCGTCCAAAGACCAGGACATTTACTAGTAGTGACTCACACTGCTGCTGCTCTATTGGCGTGCATTTGCTTTTGCGGGATACTCGCCTCCTGCGGGAGCGCGGAGCCGCCCGCGGATACGTCGAGCCCGCCTGACCATATTGAATGGCGGTCGTACGGTGCGGACAAGGCGAGCTCCAAGTATGCCGCCCTCGATCAGATTCACGCCCAGAACGTGAACGAGTTACAGATCGCATGGCGCTGGCTTTCGGTCGAGAAAAAAGTGCTCGATGGGAATCCGGAGCTTTGGTCATGGGCCTGGGAAACCACGCCCTTGATGATCGATGGCGTTCTCTACACCAGCACTTCGCTGAGCCAAGTCGCGGCCATCGACGCGCAGACCGGCGAGACCATCTGGTCTTTCGATCCGGAGTCTTGGAGGAATGACACTCCCTCGAAGTGGTTCATTCACCGGGGTGTGGACTATTGGAAGGGAAGAGTATTCATCGCCACCGGAGATGCGAATCTAGTTGCGCTCAATGCAGAGACGGGCTCGCCGATCGAGGGGTTCGGTGAAAACGGGCGGGTCGATTTGGTCGAAGGGCTACGCGGTCCACATCGACGCGATGTCTACACCATGACCTCGCCACCGATTGTCTGCGGCGACGTCGTGGTCGTGGGGTCCTCGATGACCGACTTCGAGCCTAGCACGAAGATGCCGGTTGGAGACGTGCGGGGATTCGATCCCACGACTGGCAAGAAGCTCTGGACGTTCCACTCGGTGCCTCAGGAGGAAGAGACCGGAGTCGAAACGTGGGAGAACGAGTCCTGGAAATCTACTGGCAATACCAACGTCTGGACATTGATGAGTTGCGACGATGAGCTCGGTTACGTTTACCTTCCCTTCGGCACGCCGACCAACGATTTCTACGGAGGACATCGCCAAGGTGATAACTTGTTCGGCGAGGCGTTGGTGGCCCTGGACACCGCGACTGGGGAACGGGTGTGGCATTACCAGATTGTGCACCACGGTCTCTGGGATTATGACCTTCCCGCCGCCCCTAACTTGGTCGACATTACGGTGGACGGGCAGGAGGTCAAAGCCGTTGCACAAGTCACGAAGCAGGGCTTCACGTTCGTTCTCGATCGTGTGACCGGAGAGCCGGTCTGGCCAATCGATGAGCGTCCCGTTCCGCAGTCGACCGTTTCCGGCGAGAAGTCTTCTCCCACGCAACCATTTCCGACCAAGCCGCCGCCCTTCGATCCGCAAGGCGTCACCGTCGACCAATTGATCGATTTCACTCCGGAGCTTCGTTCCGAAGGCAAGGCCATCCTGGAGCAATACGAATATGGTTCTCTGTACACGCCGCCGACCGCACGGATGACGATCGTCTTGCCCGGTTGGGCGGGCGGCGCGAGCTGGGCGGGAGCCGCCTTCGATCCTGAAACCGAAATCCTCTACGTCCCTTCCATCTTGTCTCCGACGTCGGTAAAGCTGATGGTGCCCGATCCCGAGCGCTCCGACATGAAGCGCATGGGCAACGTATCGATGCCGGAGGGGCCACAGGGGCTTCCACTCTTCAAACCCCCTTACGCTCGCGTTACGGCCATCGATCTGAGCACCGGGGAGCACAAGTGGATGGCGACGCTTGGCAAGGGGCCGCTAGACCATCCGGCGCTCGAGGGTCTGGACCTGCCTCGCTTGGGCTGGCCTCGTCGCGCTTTTCCGTTGGCGACCAAGACGTTGCTCTTCGTGGCTCAACAGGGTGACCGGAGCTCACAGCGAACCCCGCAGGGGGACGTCGGTGGTTTGAAGCTGACCAACGTCGAGCCCACGCTTATGGCGTTCGACCCCAACGATGGAACGCTGGTCGCGGAAGTTCCGCTTCCCGGCAACGCCACCGGTGCGCCGATGTCTTACATGGTCGATAGCAAGCAGTACATCGTGGTGGCGATCGGCGGGGCGTCGGAGCCTGCAGAATTGATTGCTCTGAGGTTGCCATGAGGTCCATGGAGGACAAAATGACGGTACCGCACAGGCTCTGGTTAGGGACCCTTTTCTTGGGTCTCGGCATCGTTCCGGTGGCGCCATTAAAGGGTGACGCGGCACAAGCCGAGCGCCCTCTCGCGGTTAAAGCGGCCTTGCTCTACGACGGGACCGGTGCCGAGGCCATCGCCGACGCGGTGGTGTTGGTTCGGGACGGGGTCATCGAGTCGGTCGGCCGCGCTTCGGACGTGAGAATACCGGCGAACGTGGAGACCCTCGATCTCGGGGACCACACCCTCATGCCCGGGCTTTGGGATACGCACGGGCATCTCCGCTATCGCTATGCCGGGGGAGGTGCCGCGGGGAGGCGTGCACAGGCGGCGGGGAACGCCGGGGCGCTGGGGATGCGTTTCACCAAGAACGCGCGGACCCAGCTTCTCTGCGGAATCACGACTATGAGAATGACGGGGGAGGTGCAAGGTCTGGACTTCGCCATTAAGCGTGCGATTGATTCCGGCATGATCGCCGGTCCGCGGATCATCCCTTCGGGAGAAGGCATCACCGGTACCGGTGGACATGGCTCGCCCTTCATTCTCGAGGTCGACGGCCCCTGGGAAGCGGTGAAGATCGTCCGCAGAAACTTCGAACACGAGGCGCGTGTGATCAAGCTATCGATGATGGACCTTTCTCCCACCAAGAGTCAGCTCACCGTCGAAGAGGCAAAGGCCGCGGTCGATGTCGCTCACGCCTCGGGCATTCCGGTGACTGCCCACTGCACGGGTAACTGGGGCTCTTCGATTCGGGTCGCGGTAGAAGCGGGCGCGGATAGCATCGAGCATGCTCGTCCCCTCAGCAACGAAATCATTCAGCTCTTGAAGGACAACGGGACCGCGGTGAGCCTGACTCCTCTCGTCTACATCGGTTTTCGTCCGACTCCGGAGTGGTGGCGCTACTTGGACCATGATGTGGAGACGGGGGAGCAGTGGATCAACTTCATGCGCGACATCATGGTGACGTGGAGGCGTGAGCATCCCGACTGGGAGACAGAAGATCGTCCGTACGCCGATAACGAGTCCAACCGGGCGAGTCGGGATCACTTCCCGGCGGTCAAGAAGCGACAGGCCGATGTATTGAATGCGTTTCGGGCCGGCATCCCGATGAGCCTGGGGTTGGACACGATTTACGGAGGTATTACGCTTAGCATGGAGTGGCTCGTGGAGGCCGGTATTCCTCTAAAGGACGTCATCCACATCGCCACCGGCTCCGCCGCGCAAATCAGCGGTTTCGATGACAGCGTCGGCACGCTTCGACCGGGGCGAGCCGCGGATATCATCTCCGTCGAGGGCGATCCCCGGGCCGACGTCCGGGCCCTCCATAGGATTCGACTAATAATGAAGGGCGGCAGGCGTTACGACACGCTTAGTTGGAACTAACCGTGGGGAGGGCCAGCATGAAAATAAAAGTCATCAATCCAGTCATCGTCACGACCGTGGACTGGCTTCCGCGCATGAAAGACGGATACGCGGATGCCCACGATCCCGAGACCGAACTCGATTGGGTCTTCCTCAAACAGGGAATCGAGTCTCCAGAGCAGCATTTCTGGGAAGACATCCAAATGACCTATCTGATCCAGGAAATCGAGAACACGGATCAGATGCGGTACCACGGCCTGATCGTTTTCTGCGCGGCAGATCCGGGGGTCGCAGCCGCTAAGGAGCATTTGGAGATCCCGGTGGTCGGGATCATGGAAACTTCCGTGGCACTGGCATGCCTCGTCGGTCGGAGATTCACTTGGTTGTCTCCTCTCAGCCGGGGCAACGGCTTCATGCTGGATAAGATCCGGCTGACCGGGCTCGAGGATCGCATGGCCTCGATCCGGTCGATCGAAGTCCCCGTCGTAGAGCTGGAGAAAGACAACGCGGTGCTGGACAAGACCATCGCCGAGGGGCGGAAGGCGATCGATGAAGATGGCGCAGACTCGCTCATCTTAGGTTGCACGGGAATGATCGGGCTTGCCAGCGGCGCGCAAGAAGCGCTAGGCATCCCGGTAATCGATGCCGGGGTCGCGGGAATACGAATGTGCGAGATGCTCGTTAGGATGGATCTAGCGCAGAGCAAGCGGGCCTTTCCTTCGCCCAGGAAGGAAATGGCAAGACGTCTATGAGACTTGGGGCCGTCCTCATCGCGCTGTGCGTGTCGGCGTCGGCAGGTGTCGCCTTCGTCGCCGCCGGTGAGAGCGAGCTCGTCTACCAGAGTGTTTACAGTGACGCCTTAAAGAACAACCTCCTGGGTGACCCCGCCTACCGGAGTGTCATCGTGTATCTTCCGCCCGGGTATCACGAGAGCGAAATACGGTACCCGGCGGTCTATCTTCTCCATGGCTATGACGACACCAATACGATCTGGCGAGATGGTTTCTTCCAGGGATTCAACGTTCAGACTGTAATGGACCGGCTGATCGAGGACGGCAAAATCCAAGAAATGATCCTGGTCATGCCGGATGGGCGAAACGCGTATGGGGGTAGCTATTACATCAACTCCTCCGTTACCGGTAATTGGGGCGACTTCATCACCAAGGATCTCGTCGAGTTCGTAGACGAGACGTATCGCACTCTAGCCAGAAGCGAGAGCCGCGGCATCGCGGGCCATTCGATGGGGGGCTACGGCGCAATTTTCTTGGCGGCACGACATTCGGATGTCTACTCGGTGATCTACGGACTGAGCGCCTGCTGTCTCAGCATGGAGGGGGATGTGATGGCGTCCAACCCCGCTTGGATCCCGACGCTTCAGCTCAGCAAGAGAAAGGAACTCGTGGGTGCCGGGATGTATCCGAACGCCTTCGTCTCGGTGGCCGCGGCGATGTCGCCGAACCCGGGGAACAACCCTTTCCTGGTGGACTTTCCGTTCAGGTTGGCGAATGGCTCGGTGGTTCCTGACGAAAGAATTTATCAGGAGTGGATAACTCGCTTCCCGGCGGAGTCCATGGATGCATTGGCAGGAGGCTTCGCCCGTTTACGGGGCATCGGCTTCGATGTTGGCGATACCGATCCGATCACTCACATCCCGCTGGGTAGCCGCACATTGTCGCAGGCACTCGCTGCACGAGACATCGAGCACTCTTTCGAACAGTATCAGGGCGATCATACCAACCGCATTGGGGAGCGACTCGAAAAGAAGGTATTTCCTTTTTTCTCAGAAACCCTCGTTTCCGACGACCCTGATAAGAAAGGGTAGGAATGAAACTCAGAAACGTTCCATTCATGGTTTTCTTTCTCTCGCTTTCCATGGGCGTCGCCGCTCAAGAAAGAGTCATCGCGGTCATCGCTGTCAGGGCCGGACAGATTATCGATGGGACCGGTGGGGCGCCCATTGAGAACGGAGTGGTCGTGGTGCGTGGCGACACCATCGAGGCGGTTGGTCCGGCTTCCCGGGTTACCATCCCGTCAGGCGCGGAAGTTATTGATTTAGAAGGAGAAACGTTGCTTCCTGGGTTGATCGACACTCACACCCATCTCAGTTTGCGATACGGCATCGACGTCGGAGTCGGAGTGGAAGGACTCGTTGGTCAACTCATGCAGCCGGACGCGATCCAGATGCTTCGTATCGTCCGCAACGCGCGTGTGCAGTTGCTCTGTGGTATCACGACATCGCGTATGACCGGAGAAGCTCATTGGAACGACCTCCATTTGCGTAGCGCGATACGGGAAGGTATGGTTCCCGGCCCGCGTTTGATCCTGGGAGGGCCGATCATCACCCCGACGGGTGGACACTTTGTCGATCCCAAGGACTGGGTGGATAGTCCCTGGGAAGCCAGGCGGCAGGTAAGGGAGAACTTTCACCACGGGTCGGAATGGGTCAAGGTCACGTTGATCGATCGCTCACCGGAAGCCACGATGTTTACGCTCGAGGAGCTCACCGCGTTAGTCGATGAGGCGCATCGCTTGGGAATCAAAGTTACCGTGCATGCAACGGGCCGTTGGGGTTCATCGATGAAGACCGCGATACTCGCCGGTGCCGATAATATCGAGCACGCTCGGCCGATGACGGACGAGATCATTCAAATGATGGTGGAGCACGGGACCACGGTGAGCTTCACCCCGTTGGTCTACGTCGGCCTGCGTCCCGACAAGAGCACCTGGAAGTTCATGGATACCGGTGCCAAGTCGCCCGGTGATTGGATCGACTATGGCCGTCAGCACTACTTCGACTATCGAAAAGAAAACCCGGACGTCGAAACCGTGGACCGTGACTATCAGGACAATGAGGCCAATCGTGCCGGGCGGGACTTCTTCCCGTCCATCCGGACGCAGCAGAGCCAGGCGCTCGCCGCCCATCGCGCCGGCGTCCCGCTCAGCCTTGGCTTGGATACGCTGTACTACGGTGGGATCGGCAACTCCATCGAGTTTCTTATCGAAGGAGGGTTTTCACCTATGGATGCGATCCGTGCCGCGACGGCGGTAGCCGCTCAGAACCTCGGTTACGGGGATCGCTTGGGAACCTTGGAGGTTGGAAAGCGGGCGGATATGATCTCGCTCCGGGCCGACCCACTCACCGAGCGCTGGGCCTGGAATCGAATCCATTTCGTGCTGAAGGATGGCGTGCGTTACGACGGTTTGTCATGGAATTGATCAACCGCGTGTTAGGAGACTTGATATGAAAAGAACAATTGCTCAAGCCGGCTTGGCAGTAGCTCTTCTCCTGTTATTGGGAACGCCTCCCGCGGAGAGTCAGGGGACCGCCACCTTGGCGATCGTCGGAGGTAGTGTCATCGATGGTTATGGGGGGGAGCCACTGAGGAACGCCGTCGTTCTCGTCCAAGGGGACCGAATCGTCGCGGTGGGACCGATTGGCGTTGTCGATGTTCCGAGCGGAGCTCAGATCGTGGATGCTAACGGCATGACGGTTATGCCCGGACTTTGGGAATCGCATGGTCACTTGTGGCATGTCGGGGAAGGCGATCCAGCGATGCTGCCGCGCGATTTCGCGGGGCGTGAGATCGAGGTAATGACCTCAACTGCGCAGACCAATCTGTTGGCGGGGGTCACCAGCTTCCGCGACACCGGTGGGCCGTTGAAGAAACAGCAGGAACTGCGGGCGCAAATCGAGGCAGGCGAGAAAGTCGGCCCTCGAATGTATTTCGCCGGTCCCATCATGAATCAGATTACCCGGAGTATCGGGAGAACGCCGGGTGAGTACTCGGTCAGCACGGCGGAGGATGCCCGCACGACCGCCGAGCGCATCATCGCGATGGGAGTGGATCAGATCAAGGTCTATGGCTTCTGGGATCGACCGGTGCTCGAGGCAGTGACCGATGCCGCGCACCGCGCTGGCATAGGCGTGGACGCCGACGTGCGGCATATCGAGGCGTATCGCACCGCGGTTCATGCTGGTGTGGACCGAATGCATCATGTGTTCACCGCCGATGCTCTTTCTGATTATAGCGATGCGGATCTCCGCCTTCTGGTGCGAGGCGCCAAGCCGGTCGCTTTGGGTCCGTCGGCCAACATTCTGCGTGGCCCGTACATCGTGCCCACCATTGAGATGCGAAACGCCTACGTGCGCGCCCTCAACTTTCCGGAGGCGGTCGACCACCCTCGACTGGAGAAGCAATTCGCTCCCGACATCTATGCGGCGCTGGTCGAGACATGGCGCAACCCGTCCGCCATTCCCTGGGGGATCGGCGCTCCCGAGCGCATCAAGGTGGCGAAGCGAAAGCTGAAGCGGTACATCGCCGCGGGTGGGCGTGAACAGGTCGTGGCGGGCTGCGACACCGGAGCGCCGCTCAACTTCCACAGTCCCCTCGCGCGCGAGATCGAGAACCTGGCGGACGCGGGTTTGACGAATATGGAGGCGATTCAAGCCGCTACGTTTCGCCCTGCTCAAATGCAAGGCGTCGACGACAAGCTGGGTACGATTTCGGTGGGGAAGCTTGCCGACATCATCGTGGTGGATGGCGATCCGTTGTTCGATATATCCATTCTGCAGCATCGTGTGTCACACGTCATCAAGGGAGGCATCGTTTTCGTGGTAGATGGCGAGCTCGTGGATCGCGCCTCGCCGGGACAGACGACCAGCGCCCGAGCGATGAATTAGTCATTATGAACGAAGGACCGGCGTACCTTCTGGACGTCATCAAGAGGAGGCGAACCAGCAGGGCCTACCGCCCGGGAGCGGTATCTTCGGAAGCCATTGATACGATGCTGGAGGCGGTACGGTGGGCGCCGTCGGCGGCCAACACCCAGCCATGGGAGCTCATTCTCATTGACGACGAGAAGATCCAGCGCGAGCTCCGGGACGCTTATCTGGAGGAGTCGTTGTTCCACGATGCTCACTATCAGACCGTGTCCAGGAAACAAGCCGATCTCATTACCGTGCCGCTCCTCATCGCCGTCTGCGGTAACGTCGGGAGCAAGGAATCCTACGTCGACGCCTCCGAGATCCCGACCCAAGGGCAAGAGGATCTCTTCCTGATGTCCATGGGCGCCGCTATCCAGAACCTCTTGCTCGCTGCTACCTGCATGGGCCTGGGAAGTACCTGGATCGCCAGGCTGGCCCGCGTTCCCCAGGTGCGGGATATACTACACATCCCCGAAGGGCTCCGCATCGTCTCATTCGTTGCTCTGGGCGTCGCCGCCAACGAGGTTCGTTTCACCGAAAGCCTTCGTATTCCTATTCACGAAAAGACATTCCACAACCAGTATGGCACTAGCAGGGGGCTCAAGAATTGACTACGCCCTGCGCGAGGAGCCATCAGCTGTCCCGAAGCCGCTTGCCGGCGAAGGGACGGCGGTGGGGGTGGGGCCCCGCCGCATTGAGAAAGGAGCACTCATACTCATGAAGATAGACGATCTCTACCCCTACTGGGAGCGCGAGCGAAAACAGCTGTTCGATGGACTGGAACGAGTCGTGGAAAAATTGAGAGCGGAAAAGACTCCCGAGGAAGTCGAGTCGGTATTCAACTGGATCCCGGAGAACGGGCGGAGGAGTATCAACGACACGCTTCGACACATCGCCTACGTCGAGCATTACATCATCGACAAGATCATTTTGGACAACGAGCCGAAGGACATACTGACTGGGAGTGTCTTTCCGCCCGAAGACGCTCCCACTGTTGACGACTGCATCAAGCTTTTGCACAAGGTCCACGAAACCACCGTCAAAGCCTATGCCGACCTCATGCCGGCGGATCTGGAAAAGGAACTCCCTGCGTTCCGGGTCGAGCTTTCCATCGAGCGCTTGTTATGGAGCATCGTGCAGGAGGAAGCGCATCACCGCGGCCAGGTTTACATCCTTCTGCGCATACAGGGGATTGACCCTCCCGAACGCAAGGATTGATGACAAAAGAAGACCTGCTAGCGGGGATTCGGACTCACTACCCTTACACCTGCGCGCCTCGCATGGGTGCCGGTAAAGCCCCCGCCGTGCTGGTCGTTGATTTCATCGAGGGTTTCACCAGCAGCGAGTCCCCGCTCGGAGGCGACTGGGACGATGAAATCGAGGCGACGGTCCAGATCTTGAAGGCGGCGGAGCGATGTGGAATCTCCACAGTTTTCACGACGGTTGAATACGTTGGCGATGAAGGGAAAAAGATCTTGCTAGGAGTGAAGTCGCCCCGGGTTGCCGTCCTCGAGAAAGGCTCTCGTTGGACTCGGGTCGACCCTCGCTTGCCGCGTCGGGATACCGACCTCGTCGTCCCGAAGCAGCAGGGCTCGGCTTTTTTCGGTACCGAGCTGGCTGCAGAGCTTTCGGAGCGCGGGATCGACACGCTGCTGATTTGCGGATGCGTGACCAGCGGTTGCGTGAGGGCCTCGGCGGTTGATGCGGCGCAACACTGTTTTCGTCCCCTGGTTGTTCGAGAGGCGGTAGGCGATCGGTCGCCGCTGGCGAATGAGGCCAACCTCATCGATATCGATCAACGGTACGGGGACGTCGTCACCCTAAAGGAAGTCTTGGATTACCTAGCGCGAATGAACGAGCGGTAGCGGAGGGAGCATGGCGAAAGGCCTGAAAGGGATGAAGGTTGCGATACTCGGTTCGGGCTCGGCGGTTCCCGACCCGGACCGGGGAAATCCGAGCCAGGCGGTGATTGTCGATGACACCATCCTCTTGTTTGACTGCGGAGAGCGAACCACCGTCAACCTGGTGAAAGCCGGGATCAACCCGATGGACGTCGATTATTTGTTTTTCACGCACCTGCACTGGGACCACATGTGCGACTACGGTTACTTGATCATGACCACCTGGAACTGTGGTCGCAGGAAAGTACTCAAAGTCTACGGTCCGAACGGGACCACTCATATGTCGAGTGCGACGATCTTCGAGTCCCACAAAGCGGACGTGGCGTTCGTGAGGGCATACATAAAGGCCTTGCCGCCCCATATCAAGCACAAGCCCATGGACACTCCGGCCGTCGAAGTCGAGGACATCGAGACCGGCTTCGTCTACGAAGGGAGTAATTTCAAGGTCATCGTCGGAGATGTCGAACATCATCAGAGGGTCGGGTTGCCTTCCGTCGGTTACCGGGTCGAGACTCCTTACGGAGTCGTCGCGATCAGCGGCGACACCAGCCCCTGTCAAGGGATGATCGACCTCGCGCGGGGTGCGGACTATCTCATTCATGACACGGCCTTTCTCGACGAAATCATCGAAGAACGCAAGATGTGGAGCCACTCGGGGCCCTTGGGCGCCGGTAGAGTGGCCCAGGAGGCGGGGGTCAAGACGCTGATATTGACTCATCTTGGACCCTACACCTCGGCCGATGCCGCGATCGAAATGGCCTCGATGTACTACGGCAAGCGTCGCTCGCCAGAAATCTGGGACAAGATCGTTCAAGACGCGAAGAAGAATTTCTCGGGAGAAGTCATCCTGGCGGAAGACGCGATGGTGATCGACGTTCCACCGAAATAATGGTTGAGCGCACGGGACAACGTGACAGCGGAAAGGAGTTTGTTCATGAGTAGGACGGCAATCTTTGCGGTGGTGGGTTATCTCCTCGCGACCGTTTCGATGTCGGCGCAGGATCGATCAAAGTACTACACACAAGTCCACGCCGGTGAGTTCAGCATCGATTGGGTCGCGTTCTACGATGCGAACGATGCGGACACCGCGAAGGCGCGCATGGAACTGCCAAACCACCTGGACCTAGCATTTGGGAAAGACCTGAAGCAGAAGCTCGATCTGTATCTACCCAAAGGGCAGCCGGACGAAGCGGCGACCTTCTTGTTCCTGCACGGCGGAGGCTTCCGCGAGGGAGACCGTGCGCATTACGGGGGCATCGCCCTTCCTTTTGCCGAGCACGGAATCATCACCGCGGTGGCGAGCTACCGACTGACCGTGGACGGTTTCGGCTTCCCCTCTCAGTCCGAGGACGTGGCGGCGGCGGTGGCTTGGATTCACGAGAACATCACCTCCTTTGGTGGCGACCCCGAGCTCATCTACGTCGGCGGGCATTCTGCCGGGGCGATCCTCTCGGGTTTCGCCGGTGCAAATGGCGTGTGGGGGGAAAAGCACGGCGTTCCCATTGGTCTCATCAAGGGAGTGGCGCCGATCAGCGGTCCCTATCACCTGAAAGACATAAGCGGGCTTCCCGGATTCATCGACGAGTCAAATCGCGAGCAGGCCGCTCCGTTCTTCAACATCAACAACCCCTCACCACGGTTCATCGTCGCGGTCGGTACGGAAGAACCCTACGGAGAGTCATCTCGGGAGTTCATGGAAAAACTGAAGGGCAGCGGAGTCGACGCGAAGCTCATCATGCTCAAGGGCATGGACCATGCCGAGACCGCCCGGTCACTGGGCGATGCGGATAGCGAGCTGTTTGTCGCGATTCTAGAAATGATACGAGCCCGGTAGGCATTGCAGAGTCGAGGCACAGATTCGGTCGCAAGGGGGCCGGTGCGACAGATACCTAATCTCCGCTGGTGGATCGTTGCTCTCTTGTTCCTGGCCACTGCCATCAGTTATGTCGATCGGCAAACGCTCGCGGTAGTCGCCCCGACGCTCCGCGACGACCTAGGCATCTCCAACTTCGGCTACGCTCGCATCCTCTCCAGCTTCCTCATCGCTTACACCATCATGCAGCCGGTAACCGGCTGGATGATCGACCGCATAGGAACCCGCAAGGGCTTTGCGGTCATCATGCTTTGGTGGTCGGCAGCGGCCATGCTCCATGGTTTCGGAAGAGGCGTGATGTCCTTTTCGATCTTCCGTTTTCTCCTGGGGGCCGGAGAGGCAGGAAGTTGGGCGGCATGTGTACGAGGGGTCTCCGAGTGGTTGCCCAAGCACGAGCGCGGCTTGGCCAACGGGATCTGGGGTGCCGGAACCAGTGTGGGGCTGGTCGTCTCGGTGCCGTTCGTGGCTTGGATCACGCTCTCGCTCGGTTGGCGCGCCGCCTTTATCTTGACGGGATTATTGGGCATCGTCTGGGTGTTGGTTTGGTGGGCGGTTTACCGACTGCCGGAGCAGCATCCCCGCATCACACCGTCCGAGCTGGAGGTGATTCGAGAGAGCGAGCCCGTTGCCCCCTCGAGCAGTTCTCACATCCCCTATCTCTCGCTGTTGCGCTCGCGGAGTGTTTGGGCCGTCATACTGGCGCGCATGTTTGCCGATCCCAATTCCTGGTTCTACCACTATTGGTTGCCCGAGTACTTCAAACGCGACGCCGGCTTCAGTCTCGCCGAGATCGGCCGCTACGCGTGGATTCCCTTTGCAGCTCAGGGAGTAGGAATTTTGCTTGGCGGGTGGTTCTCCGATCTCTTCATCAAGCGGGGCGTTCCAGTCATCAAGGCACGTCTGGTGGTCATGGCGGCGGGGATGATCATGATGACCGCGGGGGCGCTCGCCGCCTTCCCGTTTCCGATTCTGGTCACCTTCACTGGAATCAGCGTGGCAACCTTTGGCTTCGGGCTATGGGCCCCCAACATGATGTCGCTTTGTGGCGAAGCCTTTCCGCGGGAGGCGGTGGGCTCGGTGACAGGGCTCAGCGGAATGGGGGCCGGACTCGGTGGTTTGGCTTTGACACTAGGCACCGGATGGCTCGTGGACCACGTTGGTTATCCACCCGTCTTTGCCTTGGTGGCTACGATGCCGCTCGTCGCTATCGTTGTGCTATATACGCTCTTGGAAAAGAAGGTTAGAATCTGACGCCCTTTGTCGGTTTTGTGAGGACGCCGTGGCGGAAACAGGAGGAAGTCCGTGATGAAGAGGATCGACAGCAGTTTTCTAGGTGTTTTGCTCGTCTTGGTAGGGGCTCTCTGGGCCTGCAGCAGTGAGCCGGAGCCGGTTCAAGAAGGCGTCTTCATCCAGAATGCCACCCTCATCGACGGGACCGGTGGAGCGCCACGGGAAGGCGCCAACATCTGGATCCGCGGCAACCGAATCGAGGCGATAGGGGTTGATCTCGAGCCTCCCCGTGGGGCTACGGTTGTCGACGCCACGGGCAAATTCGTCGTTCCCGGACTCATCGACACCCACATCCATTTGGATGCACCCATCGCCTATCAGATATCGCCAGAGGAAAGAGAACAGATCATCGAGCACAACGGCACCTCTCTGCTTTACAACGGCGTCACCACCGTTCTCAATTTGTCCTCGACCGAGGAGTGGATTTGGGCACGCCGTGCGGCGCAGAGGGAAGGTCGCATCGTCTCGCCTAGGATCTACGCGATGGGACGCTCTTTCGCTCCAGAGGGCGGATGGGGAAGCCAGCACGGAGGCGCGCTCAAAGATGCAGAAGCGGCTCGCCAGCGAGCCGCAGACTACATCGCTCGGGGTACTGACGGTTTCAAGATCGTGATCGAAGACGGACTTGCCGACAAGTCTGGCCTCGTTCCATTGATACCCGACGATATGCTCGAGGCCGTCGCGGAAGCTGCCGCCGCGGACGATGTACCGGTTTACGTACACGCTATCAATCTCAGAGAGTATCGAAAGGCGGTTTCCATTCGACCTCGCGCCATCGTCCACGGTTTGGAGGAGCGCGTGCCGGAAGGTGACCCGCTTTTTCAGGACATGGCGGACAACAATGTCGCGGTCATTCCAACCGTTAGTCTCTTCGAAGCGTTTCTTCACTATGACAAGCGGCCGGGAGGGTTCGACGATCCGGTTTTGATGGGAACCGTGCCGACTTTTCTGCTAGAGCGAATGCGCCGCCCCGACTTCATGGAAGAAGAGCATGCCCGCTTCCAGAAGATCGCCGGCGATGCGATTTATGATTGGGTGGCGGAAAAGATTCCGATCTTCAAGGAAAACATTACCAAGATGCACGAGGCAGGCGTCAAACAAGGGATAGGAACCGATGCCGGGGGACGGGTCGGTTGGAATTTTCAGGGTTACAACACGCCTTGGGAGATGAAGCTCTTCGTCGAGTGTGGGTTCAGCCCGATGGAGACCCTGGTGGCTGCTACTCGGGTCGGAGCGGAGCTCATCGGCGCCCAAGACGAGTTAGGGACTATAGAGGCGGGAAAACTGGCGGATCTTTTGATTCTCGACGCCAATCCTCTCGAAGACATCGAAAACGTACGACGAATCGAACTCATCGTTCGCGACGGCCAGGTACACCCTCGGGCCGATTTTGCCTACAAGGCGAGCTGAGGAGGCGCAGACATGCTTCACAGAACTGAATGGGCTCTCATCGCAGGCGCCGCTGTGGTTGCTGCTGCATGCGCCGCCCCACCGGTCGAACAAGCAAGCGGGGAACCCGCCCTCGTTATCAAGGGGGCGACGCTCATCGACGGCACGGGCTCGGTCCCTCGAGCGGACTCGATTGTTGTTATCAGGGGGAATCGCATCGAAAGCGTGGACGCCGCCGAAGCATCTCTGCCGGCGAACGCAAAGATTGTGGATGCCACCGGGAAGTATTTGGTCCCCGGTCTCATCGACGCCCACTCGCATCTCGAGTCGACCAACGGGTTTGGCCTCTCCGACGAGCAGAAGGAACGGGCGCTGGAAAACAATCCGAGAGCGTTTCTGTACAACGGCGTCACGACCCTGATTAACTTATCCTCTCCCAACGTCGATTGGGCCCTCGAGCATCGGAGCAAAGAGCGTGGAGGAAAGGTCCTCTCTCCCCGCTTCTACACCGGGGGAGTGCATTTTACGGCTCCGGACGGATGGGGAGGCCGCCACGGAGGCGGAGTGACCACGTCCGAGGAAGTCGATGAGCGCCTGAACAACTACTTCGCGGCGAATATCGATCTAGTGAAAGTCATCTACGAGAATGGCTTGGGGACATCGAACGCATTTCCCCGCATGGACCCTGAGCTCATGGCACTCGTTGCCGAGCGTTGCCGCGAGGGTGGGGTGCCGTTGATGATCCACGCCATGGACCTCAAGGAGTATCGAGACGCGCTCGCAGTCACGCCTCGTGCCATCGTGCACATGCTCGAAGATCCCCTTCCGGCAGACGACCTACTTCCCGGAGAGATGGCGGCGGCGGATATCTTCGTTACGCCGACCCTCGTTCTCTTCGAGTCTTTCTACCGCTACATGGATGAGCCCGAGCTTTGGGAACATCCGATCTTGAAGGCTTCCGTACCGGACTTCGTCGCCGAAACCTTGCAGAGCGAAGAGACCCTCGAGCGGGCGGTTGGCGGGATGGACGGTTTCTTGAAAACGGATTCAATCCAATGGGCGAGAGACACGGTGGCAACCATGAAGGAGAACACCAAGAGGTTTTTCGACGCCGGCGTCAAGCTCACCGTGGGCACAGACGCGGGAGGCGCGGTCATTCATTCTCTGCAAGGCTACAATGTGCCTCGCGAGTTCGAGCTCTTGGTGCAGTCGGGGTTGACCCCCATGGATGCCATCGTTGCCGGTACCCGAAACGCTGCGATGATGATCGGAGCCGGGGATCGGTTGGGTACCATCGAAGCAGGAAAGCTGGCCGACCTAGTACTTTTGAATCGGAATCCTTTGGATGACATCAGGAATCTTCGAGATATCGAAGTCGTCATACTTAACGGTCGGGTTTTCGAGCGGGGTGAATTGGCCTTTCAAGGGGCTCCTGCTCCAACATCCGAATAAGGATCGCAACCAAACTTCGAGGAGGATGAAGTGAAAAAACTAATAGCTCTCTCTGTAGTTCTCGTCTTCGTAGCGCTGGGGGTCGGAGTCGGAGTCGGGCAGAGTGGGAACTTGGATTTGAAAGGGACTTGGTGGATGGAATCCTACGTCAAGGCCGATAGCCAAGTCCGTTACAAGACCGACGGATACATGATGTTTGGAGATAAGCATTGGCTTCACGTTGCGTTCTTCAATCGCGATGTCCGACAGAAGGATTTCTCGGAAGCACACCACGGTACCTACGAGATTACCGGGCCGGAAACGATCAGCATGGTGGTAGACATGGAGCTCCACATGGATCCCAAGAAGGAGTTTCAGGAGACCGAGGTCTGGTACGGGCCGGAGGCGAGCCTCGACGGTGCCAAATATTCAGTCGAGAGCGACAAGGTCATCATCGATCTACCGTCGACGGCGCAACTCGTCTTGAAGCGAGTCGAGTAGGGAAGCGGCTCGTATTTCTCAGGGGCTTCTCGATCGGTGGCTTAGGCAGCGAGACGAATCCGCATGGGGGCTTCCCAATAATAATGCGCCACCGCAGCCTGCCCCCTCGATACCCAAAGTCCAGGCCGTTTTGGGGACTTAAAATCCCCTTGAGGTGACCCCTCGTGACGGGTTCGAGTCCCGCCCCCGGCACCAGGTAGTCATAGCGGGTCATCACATTTTGAACTGCACCCCCAAACTGCAGTTGATGGCGGGTGCCGGCCCACGAGGTTTTCTTGTTCGCGTATCATAATTATGATATGCTGAAATCGAAAAGGGGAAGCGCATGGCACGAATACGACCCATCTCGGACCTGCGGAACAAGAGCCTTGAGATCTCGCAGGTCTGCCACGATACTGGCGAGCCCGTCTTTATCACAAAGAACGGGGAGGGCGACTTGGTTGTCATGAGCCTCGCCACGTACGAGCGCGATCAGGCTCGTCTTGAGCTCTACCGACTCCTCGGGGAGGCAGAAGAGGATGTCCGCGCTGGCGATAGGGGCATAAGCGCGGCAAAGATGAGGAAACTGCTGAGGCGATGACACGCTCGGTCCGGATTCTTCGCCGGGCCCAAACGGACCTCAACGAGATTCGCGACTACGTCCAGCGGGATCGCCCAAAGGCTGCGGAGCGGTTGGTCGACGCGCTCCTAGACAGGATCGAGAGCTTGGCCAAGTTGCCCGAACGTGGCGTCCTGCCAAAGGACGAGGTCCTTCGAGCTCGCGGTTACCGCATCCTCATAGAGAACGAATATCTAATCTTCTACAAAGTGTTGCGACGCCAGATTCGGATTTACCGAGTCCTCCACGGCCGACGAAAATATCGACACTCCTATAACGTATTGGGAAGCGCGGTGACTCACTAATGCACGGCTTAAAGCTGTGTTGCCTCTCCGTGTGGTCAAGAGTGGTCCCTCAGAGGACTTAAAATCCCCTGAGGCTGTGGCCGGAATTCCGAAGTCAGATGTTCTTACGCATCCTCCCTCTTCTAAGTCGTCGTTCTTGGAGTCGGTTGGGTCGTCTTAGGTCTTGTTTCGGCGTTGTCGACGAACTGCAACCCGGCGGTATCGGGGGGCAGCCCTTTCACACGTGGCTAGCTGGGGAGGGCTTCCTTGTAAACTCGTTTGATCCGGCTTGGTCACGCGCCAGCCCGGCAGTCCCATGTCGGAGCCGATGCCGACATGGTCCGGTCCGACCAGTCGAATGACGTGATCAAAATGCTCGAGCAGGTCATCGAACGTCGAGGGTGAGTTTTCGCTGATGAACCAACTTAGGAGCGTCATGCCCATCACGCCGCCCTTTTTCGCGAGGGCCTTGATCGCTTCGTCGCTCTTGTTGCGAGGATGGTCATAGATAGCCTTGCAGTTGGTATGCGAGAACAAGATCGGCTTGGAAGAGGCTTCGATGGCGTCCATGCTCGTTCGGTGCCCGCTATGGGAGACGTCGACGGCGATGCCCAGCTCGTTCATTGCGCTCGACGAGCTCGACTCCGAAGTAGCTCAACCCGGCGCCGGTTCTCTCCAAGCAACCATCGTCCACCAGATTCCGCCAGTTGTAGGTGAGCTGAATCTGGCGGACGCCGAGATCGAAAAACACGTCGAGGTTCTTCAGGTTGTCCCGATCGCGGTCGTATCTTGAAAGTTGGGTAGAGCGCTGACCTTGTTCTCTTCCTTGGCAATCTCGATATCGGAGCCGCTGCGTATCAGCATCATTCGGTCCGGATAGCGGGCGACGATACTCTGAAGCTCGGCCAGGCGCTTCAGCGCGTCGTGATAGGCGGCGTCGGGGCTCTCCGTTCTGCGATCGGTAGTCGGACTCACCATGGTGATCCCGGACTCCTTGAGCATCGCGAAGTCCGGTGTCGAATGGTCGGCCCCTCGCACATCGGGGTTCCGGTGAAAGTAGGACAAGGCGTCGATGATGATGCTCTTCGAGAGGAGCTCTTCTAGCTCAGTACCCACGGCCGCCTGCGCACGGAAGGAGTGGGCGAATGCGGCCGTGGCCGCAAGCCTTCTTAGAAACGACCTACGGGTAAAAGGCATGACGGCGGCTATACTAGTTGCCATGCAGCGCAGAGTCAAGGACTTGCCACAAGTGCTGCGAATCCTCTCGCGGGACACGCGCCGCGGACGGTACGCAAGCGCCCCCGTGTACCAAGGGATCTGGGGAGAACGCACGCCCTTTCAAACCCTGGTGGCGTGCCTCATCAGCACCCGCACTCGCGACGAGCAGACGCTCAGAATATCCAATAACCTCTTCGAGGTCGCACCCTCACCGGAGGCCCTGGTCGCGCTCTCAGAAGCGCGTCTGAGTCGAATTCTCTACGGCGCCGGGTTCTATCGCCAGAAAGCCAAGCAGCTTCGGGCCATCGCCAGCCGCTTGATCGAAGAGGGGGAGGTGCCGCGCACGATCGAGGGATTGCTCTCGCTACCGGGTATCGGCCCCAAGTGCGCCAACCTCGTTCTCGCAACCTGCTTCGGTGCCCCAAGGATCGCGGTCGACACGCACGTGCACCGAATCTCGAATCGGCTGGGCTGGGTTCGGACAGCGACACCTGAGAAAACCGAGTCCGCCCTCACCCCTTTGGTGCCAGTGCGTTGGCGACGGCGAGTGAATGTGATGCTCGTCGCGCACGGTCAGCTGGTCTGCAGGCCGATCGGCCCTCTATGCGATGAGTGCCGGATCTACACGCTATGCAACCGCCGAGGAGTGCGTAGGAAGTCGAGGCAGAAAACTCAGCGAAAGAAATAGTCTGGAGCGGACGGATGGCCCGCCCCAGGCCAAACTGCGGGCTAGTGGACTGCCACAGACGACCTCTCCTCCGCAGTCGGGGGAGAGGTACGAAAGAGTGGCACCAACTTCGTTGGTGCAGCCTACTAAGTGGCGTTCGCTCTCTCGACCGCCTTGGCTCGGATGAACGCGTAGTTGAGATTGTTCAGCGCGTTGAATTCCGCTGCCTTGCGGTAGAGGGAAGATGCTTTTTCGGTGTTGCCCTTGGCATCGTAGACCATCGCCTTCCGGTAGACGTTGTAAGGGTTCAGCTGGCTGGTCTCTTCGATCTCCGCGAGGGCGGTCTCGTAGTCGCCTTCTTCCAGCGCGATCATCGCGGCAACTTGGTGGGAGATCCCGGCCTGCGGATGGTTCTCGATCGCCGCTATCTGCTCGCGATGCTCCTGAAGTTTCGACTTCGCGGTGGCGAGGTCATTCTGACGTAAGGCAACACGGGCGACGTTGATGACGTGTTGGCGCTCCGCGTTTGCCTTCTGGTCCTTGGAGCGATTCGATTCCCGAATCAGGGTTACGGAGTTCTCGAACTTCGCGAGCGCTTCATCTGGTTGCCCAGCTTCCAGAAGAATGTTGCCGATCTGGTTGAGGTCTGCCGCAAGGGCGTCGTCGTCATCGCCTTTTTGGGCCAGCTTGTATCGTTCGGACAAGATCTCCAATGCTTGGTCCAAACTTTCCCTCATCCACTAATGAGACGGCGGTGGCGAAGAGCGCTTGACGGCGCTGGCCGTTGTTGTCCGCTTTTTCGTACAACGTCTCGAGCGTTTCGCGAGCCTTTTCATGCTTGCCCATGTAGTTATAGTTGGTGGCGATACCGATGTAGGACGGGATGAACTTCGGATTGATCGAGAGGGCTTTCTTGTAGTGCTCTATGGACGGCTCGAACTCTCCCATCTTCATCAAGGAGCTCGGCGTAAGAGTCATGTGGATTCGGATCGCCCGGGAGCACTTCGATATATTTCTCGAAGGCTTCCCGCGCCTTCTCGTACTTGCCGGAGAAACGGTAAGAGTAGCCGAGCTGGTTATAGGGTTGAGAAAATTCTGGATTGATGTCGATGGATTTCTCGTAGCGGCGATCGCCGGTCCGTATTCTTGTTGCCCAAAGTACTGATTGCCCAATAGGTTATGGGCCCGTTCGTCGTTCGGGTAGGCGTCGACGAGTTTCTCGTAGTACTCCCTCTGCTCCATCGGTCGGCCGTTGATGCCGGCCTCGGTGCCGCGTATCCAAAACTGTTCGCCGTCCGACGCACCGTCCGCCAACGAGGCGGCTTTCTTTATGCTCTCGAAGAAACCGTCTGCCGTGTTTTGGGAGAACGCCAAGTTGAGGTGGGCCATGGCAAAATCGGGATCTTGCTCCACGGCTTTTTGGAAGTACGGCAATGCCTCCGGAAAGCGAACCTTCTCCGCAAGGTCACGACCCTGGAGAAAAAGATCCAACGCTTCCGAGGATGAAGTCGTGAGGGGAATTTTGTGTGCCTGCTCCGCGGGTGCGGAACAACCCACAACGGGCAGAAGGGAAAAGGTGCCGATTGCGAGCACCAGAGCGATCTTAGGAACACCAACCTTTCTCATCGTAACCTCCGTTGGTTCGTTCCCTCCGTACGCAGGTCGCTCGGCCGAATCGGCGGAAATCAATTTGTTGTAGAGTCAATTCAATTGTTTGAAGTTGAGAAAGCATCCGTCGGCTCACTTGTCGTCTAACCTAGCACGACAATCGGCGACGTGCCAATCAAGTAGGAACAAGGGAGTGTTAGGGTTCGGCGATGGAGCGAGCCGCCAGTAGATCGCGATGTGTTTGCAAAATCTCTTCAACGGCCTCGGATTGTTCTTCCACGCTCGTCGCGGCACGCACGAAGTCGCTCATCAAGCCACGGTACTCGGCCTCCGCGGATCCTTTCTCTTCCGGTGCGGGTCCTGGTAGCGAAGGATCGGGATAGGTACCCGAATTCGCTTCCACTTCGAGCTCCAACCGAAAGGGGGCATCACCGCGGAGATCGACGGCGGACTTCAACTCGACACCATTGGGTAGGTGACCGAACATGGACATTACGAGGGGGAAGTCGGTCCTGTCTTCGTAGTGTTCTGCTTGGGCACTGAGATCGGACAGAGGTTCTCCGCGAGCGCCAGCGAGCCAACGCACGAGTTCCTGGGCGTGTACCCCGAGCGTGAAAAAGGCACCGCCGCTTGTTTTCTTTTGACGCGTCCATGGCTTGTCTTTGGCCAACTGATCGATCCCCAAACGGTAGTTGCATCGGAGGCGACGCACTCCACGCAGTCGCTCTTTCAAGGCGCGCAGGGTCGGGTTCCAATGGAGACGAAAGCCAACATGCACCGGTAGCGGCGTGCTCCGCAGTACCGGTTCCAGAGCCTCGAGCTCAGCCGATGTTTGGAGCAGTGGTTTCTCGACGAAGACCGGTTTTCCCGCCTCGAGTACTTCGATACAAAGGCCAGCATGGAGATGATTGGGTACCGCGATGGTCACGGCATCCACGTGAGGTAGCATCTCGGAGACCGAGTGGAAACGTCGGCGTCCAGAATCGAGTGCGCGAGACGTCACCGCGCCAACGACTTCGGCGCCCGCACCAACGAGATGTCGGGCGTGGAAGACCCCCGCTTCGCCGTAGCCGACGATGCCGACCCGGAGGGCCCGGCCCGCCATCGCTAGGCCGCCTCTCTGGATCGTGGCGGCCCGACTCGCAGCGACGACAGTACTCGCAGCTCCGCGTCCGTCGGTTTTCCGAGACGGCTGACGCCCCAGAAGGCCAACAAACTCGCACCGAGGCCCGCATAGAGCTCACTAATGAAATAGTGAGTTCCCCCGATTTGATTGACGATGTAAACCGACACCCCCGCCGTTACCCCCGCGATCATGGATGCGACGGCGCCAGCCGAGGTGGCGCGAGGCCAGAAGAATCCTCCCACCACGGGGACGAAAAACGCGCTGGTGAGCAAGGAAACGGAGAGAATCACCAACCAGAAAATGCTCAGTATACGGAAGTAGGCGAGGACGAACGTCAACGCACCCATGACGACGACGCTCGAGCGGGCAACCCAGAGGACCCGCTTCTCGGGGGCGTCGGGTGCCAATAGTTTTTGATAGAGATCTCGCGAAAGGGATTGCGAGCTTACGATAAGCTCGGTCGAGCAAGTGGAAAGTGCGGCGGCGGCTACGCCGGCCAAAGCGAACGCACCGAGCCAGGTTCCTAGCGCCGCACGTGCCAGCTCGATGTAGTAGTACTCACCTTCGGCGAGCTGGGGTGCGACGAGTCGGCCCAGGAGACCCACCGGGACCGATGAGGAATAGAGTATCAATACCGCGACCAGGCAGACGGGTAGAGCTTTTAGAATCGTCGCTTCGTCGCGGGCGGTGAGAAATCGTGTGACCAGGTGGGGCTCGGCGGAGAACGCAAAGAGCCAAACGAACTGTCCAAAGACCAAATACCAGGGCCAGGACTCATTCGTCCACTGGAAGATCTCGGGGCCCAAAGCGACGATCCGCTCCCATCCGGCAGCAGCGGAACCGTTCCCCGCGACTTCCATCCCGATGGGGACAACGAGGATCATGCCCAAGAACAGCACCAAGAATTGAAAGGCATCGGTCCAGACGACGGCGACCATGCCTCCCAGGAACGTGTACCCGACGATCAGCGAAATAATACCGATCAGGACGAGGGAGTAGTTGAAGTCGAACGCGGCCGAAGTGATCGCAGCCAGCCCAATGAATTGAGCGGCGATGTATGGGATATAGACGCAAGGAACCACCACCGCCGTAATAATGCGCACCGTTTTCTCTCGACTCTGGTACCGAAGGGCAAGGATGTCGGCGAAGTTGTAGATCTCGTATCGGCCGGAGAGTCGACGGACCAGGACACCGACTACGCCAATCGCGAACAGGATGCCGGCTGCGGTCGTGAAATAGCCACACCAGAACGTGTAGCCGACACCGCCCGCGACATTGGTCGCTCCGAGGAAGAGGGCGGCACTCGCATTGGCGGCGATGAAACTTCCCGCGAGGAGGTACCATGGCATCGATCCGCCGGCAACGTAATAATCGGCGAGCGTCTTGACGCGGCGGACGGCGAAGGCTCCGATCCCGAAACTGAGCGCTAGGAAAGCGACGTAGAGGATGGCCTCAATGCGCATCGGAATCGGGCGCCTTGTCTTCGTTCGCTGGAAGGGGGAGATGTGACATGGGCAGCCACGTTTTCTTGAGGACTAGTGCCCAGGTGGGAATCAGGAAGGCGGCGGCCACGGAGCCAAACCAGATCATGAGCTCGATCTTCAAGATCGGATCGATCCGCGACCAAGGGAAGTACCACTGGAGAAAGTCGAGCACTGGAGCCTAGGGGGCCGACTGATAGGCGTCGAGCCAGGGACCGGCGATGAACGAGCTGGTGCGGTCGATGATGTATCGGCAACGAGACTGAATCTCCTCATCGTTCGGATCCACGATCTCCGCCAGCACTTTGAGCCCTTCGTTTCCGTGCTCTTCCTCGACTTCGCCTCCGTGCCACTGAAACCAGTCGAGCGCCGCCCCGCTTAGTCCATATTGTTCCTCCAGTCCCTCACCAATGGGATGGAAAATGGAAGGAACCACTCCCTCGACACCGACGTTGAAACAGGCCACCCCGTCGACGAAAGGACGAGAGAGACAACAGAGTTCTTGCCAATTACGAACGTGCCAGGTGGCCCAGTACGGCTCCCAAGCCCATTCCGGACCGGCGAGGATCTGCTGACCGGGGCCACCGAGAGCGGTCACGGCGCGGGACAATGCTTCGGGGTGATTGTGCTCGCTGTAAGCGTTTTGTAGCAGCTCGGTCTTGAGATCGTGACGGTAGGTGGGGCAGCGGGCAGCGAGAGCGGCCACGTGGTTCGGAGTCGATACCAGCAGCCAGAGCACGTCGGCCAACAATCGCATCAAAGCCTCGCGCGGTAACTTGCCGGAATGGGAATCGGCGACGACCGAGTGGTGGCGCACCGTGTCTAGAAGTGGCTCTAGGAGCTCTACCCGAATCGTGTCGAGCCAAGCGGCTCCGGTCGGCCTAAGGTACGTCTGAGGAGTGGCCATCTCTCGTGTCTCCCTCCGTTCTTTTCATCCCGGCACGCCTGACGGACTGGGCGTGCGGTATGATATGCGGCGATTAGTCCGAGTACAAACCGCATCTCCTTTTTCTGCGTCCCCTCTAACGATCACGTCCGGTTCGCAGTCCAACACCTCTACCGGAGCCTCCGAGACTGGAGGTTCGACGGATGCTTCCGGCCAGTTGTCGACCAGCGCTTTGACGTATCGCACATCTTGCCATTCGCTTGCTTGATTCCTCGTTCATAACCCCTCCTACAGTAGCTACCGCGCGTTCGGCGCCGTTGAGGGAGGATACCTCCCTTGGGTATGATTCGAGGCGGAATTCCCTACATCTGATGCAAAACGCTGGAATCGCTCTCTAGTCGGTGATACGTTGGCCAGTCACTGATGAGAGCGACGATCCGCAACAGCCGGGTGGTGATCGTGGCGATGTTGTTCCTGGCCACCGTCATCAGCTACATCGATCGGCAGGTCCTTTCCGTCAACGCGCCCATCATTCGTGACGAGCTAGGGCTCTCCAACGTCGACTACTCGCGCATCGTCTTTTCTTTCCTGCTTGCCTACACTTTCATGCTGGCCGGATCCGGCTGGCTGATGGATCGGTGGGGAACTCGTCGGGGCTTCACGCTTTCTATTATTTGGTGGTCCATAGCCGGCATGCTCCATGCCACGGTCCGCGGTGCGGCCGGCTTCGCGTTCTTCCGGTTTCTCTTGGGGATGGGGGAGGCCGGCAGTTGGCCCGCATCGACCCGAGCCGTTACGGAATGGTTCCCGGCCCGTGACCGCGCATCGGCGATCGGTGTCTTCGGGTCCGGCACCAGCGTGGGCGCGATGGTGGCTCCGCCTATCGTGGTCTTCATCACCCTGCGATGGGGATGGCGGGCCGCCTTTCTAATCACCGGAGCGCTCGGGTTCTTTTGGCTCTTGGCCTGGTTGACCATCTACTGGCCGCCTCAGGAACATCCTCGACTCACAACGGCGGACAAGGAGACGATGCTCCAGGAAGTCGAGCCCGTATCCCGTGAACGCCCGCCCTGGCGCTTGCTCCTCGGCCAGAGGAAGGTATGGGGAGCTGTGCTCGCCCGCATGGGTGCCGATCCGACGTGGTGGTTCTTTGTGTTTTGGCTTCCGGAGTATTTGGTACGCGCACGCGGTTATACCCTGGAACAGATCGGCTACTTCGCGTGGATCCCTTTTCTCACCGCAGATATTGGCAACGTGGGAGGCGGGTTTCTCTCAAGCTATCTCATACGAAAAGGATTCACCGTGGATCGGGCTCGAAAGACCGTCCTCTATG
The DNA here is from genome assembly GCA_965219415.1 of Candidatus Marinacidobacterales bacterium. Taxonomy (GTDB): domain Bacteria; phylum Acidobacteriota; class Vicinamibacteria; order Marinacidobacterales; family DATDRI01; genus CBDCNP01. Next base: position 417,231 of record CBDCNP010000002.1, on the reverse strand, counting down.
CAAGCGCGGTTGGGATGACGACCGCCCTCCCCGCGGTTTCCGTTGAGGACCCCGCCGCCAATCTCGCTCTGATCGCCTTTGCGACTTTGTCTTTCGGTGCGTGGGCTACCAACATGCTCACCGTCGCTGCCGATATCGCTCCCCGCGGTGCGGTGGGCTCCGTCACCGGTCTTTCGAGCATGGGCGCCGGCCTCGGGGGAATGACCTTCACGCTCGCCACCGGATGGTTGGTCGATCATTTCGGTTATCAGCCGGTATTTGTAGTTGCGGGGCTTTTGCCTTTGTGCGCGGCTGCCGCGGTTGCTTTCATTATTCGCCGCATAGAACCGATCGACCTGGAGGAGGTTTCGAAATGAGATTTGTTATTGCGCTGACCGTAGGAATCCTGACGGTGTCATCACCGATGGCGCACGGGCAAACATCGGGGGCTCTTCTCGAGGAGATGACCTGGCCCGAGGTTCGTGATGCGATCGATGCCGGCGTGGATACGGTGATTATCACCATCGGTGCGACCGAACAGCACGGCCCTCAGATCGCCTTGGCGAGTGACTCGGTCACCGGCGATTTCATCGGCTCAGAGATCGCCAAGCGGATCGGGCGAGCCGTGGTGGCACCCAATATCCGTATCGGGGCCTCTTCTCATCATCTTTACTTCCCCGGCACGCTCAGCGTGCGAAACGACGTGCTCGTCGCACTCTTGCGAGAGTATGTTCATAGCCTGGCATGGCATGGGTTCCGTCACGTCGCCCTCATTCCGACTCACGGTGGAAACTTTACCGCCGTAGAACGGGCAGCTCGTGAGCTTTCGAACTTCTACCCACACTTGAACCTCATGGCCTTCACCGATGCGACCAGCTACATCGGCGCACTGACATCAACGACCGAGCGGTTGGGTATCGACCCGGCAGTCGCCGGTTCTCATGCGGGAGGGTCGGAAACTTCCATGGTGCTCGCAGCGAGACCGGATCTTGTACGAATGAGCGAGGCCGAGATTGGGTTCATGGGAGACGCGTACGGTGCGGGTGAAAGAACGAACGCAGAGGGGACTCAGAGTGTAACGCCGAACGGGGTCTTTGGGGATCCGCGGGCGACGACCGCCGAGGCGGGTCGTGAGTATCTGAACGCCCTCGCGACGACACTCGCAGACTTCGTCCAAAAGGGCCGAGAGCAGTGGAAGGTCTCGCCCCCGACCGATGTTCCGTATGGCGGGCTGCCAGAACCGAGCGGTGCCTTGGCGGCTGGGATTCTCTCGAGGCGCGAAGCCGATTTTGACGGGGCGCGCGTCCTCTTCGACGAAAGGCTGAAAGGGCACCCGGACGACATCGAGGCGCGAATCGAACTGGCGCGAACCGCGGTCTTGCAAGGTGAGTTCGACGAAGCGCGCCGGACGGTGGAGCCGCTCCTCCGACGACAAGCGTCCGAGACCCGCGAAAAAGCCTACGACGAGCTAGCGCTCATCGAGCTGTACCAGGGACGCTTCAAGGAGGCTACGGCAAGCAAGAAAGCCGGGCGGGAGTTAGCGTCCAAGAGAGGCGATTCAAGAGCCGAAGCGCATCGACTCTTGTACGTGGGCTACTTCCTGAGCGAAATCGGGGAGTTAGAGGGTGTGGCGGAAGCCTACGGAGAGGCGTTGCAGCTTGCGCATTCGAGATATTGTCAAGAGTTGTGGATCAACTTTCTGAGTCAAGCGGCGTTCCTCGCTTCTTCGTTTAATCCGTCGACGAACTTCTCTCCCTCAAGTATCCGAGCGACAAGTGCGGGGGCGTTCACCCGGCGCCATCGTTGGCTCGCCATGTCGAGTAACTTGTAGGCCATGAGGAGGGTTTTCGAACGGGAGCCTGCTCCCTTGGTAACTCTCTGCCGGAGTCGCACCGTGGCGAACGCCGACTCGATGGGGTTGGCGGTTCGGATGTGCTCCCAGTGCTCGGCGGGGAAATCGTAGAACGTCAGGAGTTTGTCCTGGTGCTTGGTCAGGGATGCGACAGCCTTGGGGTACTTGGCCCCGTAGTCCGATTCGAACCGCTCAAGAGCTTCTTCCGCCTGCTCCCTGGTCTCAGCCTTGACGATCTCGTTCAGGGCACCCTTCACACGGCCATGAAGACGCCTCGGTAGCTTGTCGAGGACGTTTTTTGTCTTGTGAACGCAGCACAACTGGTGACGGGTTTCCGGCCATACGTTTCGAACCGCAGCCCAGAATCCCAAGGCGCCGTCTCCGATGGCGAGAAGAGGAGGTTTCATCCCGCGGCGATCTAGTTCCCTCAGCACGTACGCCCAGCTCTCCTCGCTCTCTCGATAACCGTCCTCCACCGCGAGCAGCTCCTTCGTCCCATCCGCCCGAACACCAAGAACGACAAGGGTGCAAAGCCTGTCGTCTTCGAGACGAACATTGAAGTGAACGCCGTCGACCCAGATGTACGCGTAATCCTCGCGGCTCAAGTCTCGTTTCCGAAACTCTTCGTACTCCGACTGCCATTTCGCCGTCAGCCTCGTGATCGCCGTCGACGAAAGCCCCGAAGCCTCCTCGCCCAGCAGCTCCTTCAGCGCAGGCCCGAAATCGTTCGTCGACAATCCGCGCAAGTACAGCAACGGCAAAACCTCACTCACCTTCGGGGAGCGACGCATATACGGAGGTAAGATGCTGCTCGTGAAGCGCTGACGTTCTCCATCGATCACCCGCTTGTCGTTGACTCGCGGCGCCTCGACTTCCATCGTTCCGCAGCCCATCGTCACTTTGCGGGCTCGAGCTCGACCGTTGCGGACTACGCTCGCGTGTCCGTTCTCGTCTCGTTCCGGAGAGTGGCTTTCGATGTAGTCTCCGACTTCCTCCTCCAGCGCCGTCATCAACATTCGACGCGCCCCCTCACGAGCCAGCTCATCGAGCGCAGTCCCGACTTCCTCATGTTTCGTTTCCTTCGGTGGATCTTGTATCCTCAGCATCGGTGGCGTTTCCTTCCTCCGGTTCGCTAAAACCGGTTTGGCCTTTGTCTTACATGGAAGGATACGCCGCCTTTCTCATTCAGGCGATCCACAACTTCTGGTTATAACTCTGTGCATTCGGTGAGCGACCTCAATCTCGATCTGCAACACCTGATGGGACTGTTGGAGATCAAGCAGGATCGACTGCACAAGGCTGGCAATCAATTGAGGATCATTGGTGATGCCACGCTGCAGGAAGAGTTCGCGCCCCACATTCGGCGCTTCTATCATCTCAACGGGGAAATCCTATTGGCGCGCGGCCGTGCTGAGGACGCGCTCGTCAATTTCCCCCTGGCGATTCAATCCTACGACCATCCTCTCTATAGGGAGACGCTGGCTCGTGCCTATGCTGCATCGGGCAGGCACGAAGAAGCCGAGAAGGAGTTGGTCCGCCTGATCGAGCTCACCGATGCCCGACTCGACATACCCATCCATTACGTCAAGGCCCACTATCAACTCGGAAAACTGTACGAACAGATGGGGCGGCGTGCCGAGGCCAAGGCGATGTACGAGCAGTTTCTTTCCTTATGGGGAGAGGCGGACGTCCCGGTGGCCGAGGTGGCTGCTGCGAAGGAAGCGCTAACGGTTCGTAACCAAAAGTAACAAAAGTGTCACACTATTAGATCCGACCCCCTGTTATATAACAGGGGTCGGATCTAAAAATGTGCGCTATTCCAGGCGTTTAGCCAGGTACTTGGTGCCTGACGGGAAGTAGATGGTGAGATTGTCGCCGTCGACCTTGAAGGTCGCTTCTTCTGGCACATCCTTCCCATAGAAGATCGGTTCTTTCTTGTCGCCGGGGCGGATGTGGATCTGCACCTGCTGCTGGAAAGTGACCTTGTTTCCCTCGATGGTGTAAGTTCCGGCGTTGGCGTTGGAGTCGTCCATTTCTCCACCGGAGAAGCTCGAGTAGGCGGTGCCTGCGAAGTAGTTCTCAGTAAAAATGATAATACCGTCCAGTGCATGGGTCTTGCCTTCGATGACATAACTATGCGTGTCCCAGGCGCCGACGAGCTTGTTGCCCGAGGCTTCCAATGTTTGGGAAAATAGAACGAGAACAGCGATGAGCACTAACTTCTTCATGACACCTCCTCTTCCGGGCTCATCTTATAGCCGAAACGAGCATTTTAAAAGGGATTGACACCGGCGGAGCGTCGCTGTTAAGGTCCGCGCTGAAAGCAGCGAAAGGGAGGCCTAATGAACGGATTGCGTCTCACGGTAGTGCTCGCGGCGCTGCTGGCCTCGGTGAGTACGGTGGCACATGAATCAGAGGAGTCGGTCGAAGAGATGGTACAAGGTCTTTGGGCTTATACGACGATTCAATCCGGGGGGCAGGAGCAAACGCCCATCGTAGGTCTCTTCCTTTTTCACGACGGACACTTCGTCCAACAGGCGATCGGAGGAGCGGGGCCGCTCGAGGATCAGGTGGGGCAAGCCCACGCGGGCTCCTATCGGGTAGACGGGGATGCTCTCAAGCTTTTTGCCGATTTGGGCCTGGTAGTGTTCCCCGATGCTGAGAAGCCGCTCGCCGAGAATCGCGAGGGGCAACACGATTTGGTGGTAGAGCGAGCCAGCGACGAGCTTACCGTGACGTTCGGCACCAGCACCATCCAGAAGTTCAAGAGGGTAGACGATGGATCCGCTCAAATCGTGAATCTCGACCACGGATATCTGGCTCTGACCGACGACCACTTTATCTTGGTGGCCACACCGGAAGGCGAGGCGATGGCCGGATCGGGTACGTTCGTTCGAGACGGGGACTCGGTTCGTCTCACCGCCGACCGCTGGTTCACGGTCAAGGGCGACGACGTATCCTATCGACAGGATCACTCGGTCGAGGCGAGTTTCGACGGGCAGACTTTCGCTATAAAAAATGGACCGTCGTTCCAAGTAAAGGAGTAGCGGCGGGCAGGCTAACGTCGACAAAACGCCATCAGATGCCAGCCTAACGGCCGAACCATGGGTCTTGGGAGGAACTGGAAGAGGCCAACGAAGAGGTTGTTGTAGACGAAGCCCTTCCATCCGCCATGAAGGCGCGAGCGTACCGGAAACCGTTCGGGAACGATGCGGGCTCTACCGAAGCCGCTCAATAGCCGCCGAAACTCCCCGATCGAATACTTTTTTAGCACCGGTGCGTCCTCGTGCTCGAGCGGAACTTTCATGAGTTTGGAGAGCGCATTCAACCAAGAGACTCGGTTGTAGACCATGAAGATGGCCTGGCCGTCGGGCACCAAGACCCTGCGGCACTCTGCGACCATCTTTTCGGGATTGGCCGTGTACTGCAAGACGCCGTGGCCATAAACGATGTCGAAGGAGCCGTCATCGAAGGGGAGATCTTCCCCGTTGGCAAGGTGAAGCTCGACCGAGACCTCCGAGCAATCGGCGTTCTTCTGGGCAAGACCTAGAGCGGTACTGGAGAAATCGACTCCGACCGCGTGCGCTCCTCCCTTGGCGAAGCGAACCAAGTCCGTTCCGATTCCGCAACCGACTTCGAGTAGACGCCTCCCCTTATAGCCGGAAAAATCCACCAGCTTGGGGAGATAGCGTAATTTATCGAATCGATATTCGTCGAGGTCGGCGAAGAAGTCCCGGCTCCCGGGCTCGTGGGAGGTCATCTCGAGGTCATGGATCCGCTCGTTCCAATATTTCTGGACTCGTCCCAGCGGTGAAGTGGGATCGATCGTTGTGGCGGTCTCCGACGGCATTCAACCTCCCAGTGTCGACTTTATTATAGTATCTGTTTATCAGAAGAAGGCGCCCCTGAAATCATGCAGCGAGACCTCGCTACTTTCGAAAACCAGGAGTTCGATCTGGTAATTGTCGGGGCCGGTGTATACGGAGCGGCTGCGGCATGGGATGCCGCTCTCCGGGGGCTCTCGGTTGCCCTGGTGGATAAGGGGGATTTCGGCGGGGCCACTTCCTTCAACAACCTAAAGACGGTTCACGGCGGCCTCCGCTATCTTCAACACGCCGATCTGCCCCGCATGCGCGAGTCGGTCCGGGAGCGACGCACCCTAATGCGGATAGCCCCACATCTCGTCCATCCGCTACCGTTTCTCTTGCCGACCTACCGCAAAGGGCTCCGCCGTCGTTCCATCCTGGCAGCCGCTCTCTTCTTGAACGACGTGGTGAGTTTCGATCGGAACCGAAATCTCGATTCCGAGAAATTCCTTCCTCCGGGCAGGACCATCTCACGCGCCGAGTGCCAGCGATGGGTCCCCGGCGTCGAGGAACGAGGGTTGACCGGAGCTGCGCTTTGGTATGACGCCCAGATCTATAACTCCGACCGTTTGACACTATCGTTCGTCCTGTCGGCCGACGAGGCAGGCGCACGCGTTGCTAATTATGTCGAAGCGACCGGCTTCCTTCGCGATGGAGACCGAGTACGAGGAATCTCGGCCAAAGATCGCATCGGACAAACGGAGCTCGAGATCAAAGGACGCGTCGTCTTGAACGCCGCGGGTCCATGGGTCGATCGCATGCTCGATGGTTTGGAGGGGACGAATCTACCCCGATTCTTCTATTTCTCGAAGGCGACGAATCTAGTCACCCGGCCCATCGTAAAAGATGTCGCGGTTGGGGTGACCAGCAAGCATAATCAGATTCTATTCGTCATACCGTGGCGGGGCTTGTCGATGGTCGGTACGAGGCACGCCGTCTATGACGGGGATGTTGACGACTTCGAGGCGAAGGAAGAGGACGTCCAAGAGCTCTTGGACGAAGTCAATAGTGGCTATCCGGCCGGCAAACTACGCCGCGAGGATGTCCGCCTCGTACACCGGGGACTCCTCCCGATGGTGCCGCCGGACAAAAACAACAACGGCGTCGCGCCAGTCAAGCTCGTCAAGCAGTATCGGATTCACGATCACCGCCGAGAGGGCTTGGAAGGACTCGTTAGCATGGTGGGCGTCAAGTACACCACGGCGCGCGACGTGGCGGAAAAGGCGATCACGCAGGTCTTCCAGGTGCTTGGGAAGGAGCCGCCGCCATGCCGCACCGCCAGCACTCCCGTTTTTGGAGGGGCGATCGAGAGTTTCTCAGACTTCCTAGATCGGGAGACGAAACGAAGGCCCCATGGTTTGGACGATGAGTGCGTCCGTCATCTCGTTTACACCTATGGCTCGGAGTACCGACGAATCCTGGCGTACATCGATGAAGAACCGGCATGCGCCCAACCCGTGAAAGAAGGTGCACCTGTCTTGAGAGCGGAAGTGATTCATGCGATCCGGGAGGAGCAGGCGACGGACCTAGCCAGCGTCGTGATGCGACGCACCGAGCTTGGCTCGGCCGGGCACCCGGGAGGCGAGTGCTTGAAATCGTGTGCCACCATCATGGCTGGCGAGCTGAATTGGGACGATTCCAAGATGTCATCCGAGCTCGACCAAATGAAGGAAATCTACCGGTGCCGGAGTTGATTCCTTAGTGAGCGAGAACCGGCACCGACTCCGGACCTGGGACAGTCTGATCGCGGCCGCGAAGTCGCGACGCACGCTTTTCGTTTCCCTTCTCTCTTTCTCTTCCGGGATGCCGCTTGGGCTCGTCTGGTTCGCCATTCCCGACTGGATGCGAGATATCGGTGTCGATATCCGTGTCGTGGGCCTCATCACCCTGGCGCAAGCACCGTGGACCTTCAAGTTTCTCTGGTCGCCCCTCATGGACCGGTACGTCCCTCCGTTCCTCGGTCGCCGGCGAGGATGGACGGCTATCGCGCAGGTCGCGTTGTTTGCCACGACGTTGATGCTGGCCGGAGTGGGTGATCAACCGGACTCGGTTTGGGTCGTGGGGGCTCTGGCACTGGCCATCGCCTTCGCGTCGGCGAGCCAAGACATCGCCATCGATGCCTACGCGGTGGACGTCCTCCGTCCGGCCGAGCAGGGTGTGGCGGTGGGCGCCCGCATCGCTGTCTACCGGGCCGCCATGTTCGTGGCCGGCGGTCTGAGCATCACGCTGGCGGCCGCCTACTCCTGGTCGCTCGTCAACATCGGCCTGGCACTGGCCTATCTGCCGATGCTCGTCATCACGTGGAAGGCACCGGAGCTCGAGGAAAAATTGGTTGCCCCGCGAACGCTCCGCGATGCGGTCTGGTTACCTTTCCTGGGATTTCTGAGCCGACACCGGGCGCTCGAGATCCTCGCATTCGTTTTCTTTTACAAGTTCGCCGATCAGTTGGCTCAGTCTCTGACCCGACCGTTTCTGATCGACATGGGGTACGACGCTTTCGATCGAGGTGTGGCACTCGCTTCAGTGGGAGCCATCGCTACGATGGTGGGCGCATTCTTCGGTGGTGCGGTGACCACGGTGATCGGTCTGGGGCCTTCGCTATGGGTCTTCGGGCTTCTTCAGGCGTTCTCGAACATCGGCTATTTCATCCTAGCGGGGAGCGAGTTGAGTCGCCCGCTGATGTACGGAGCAACCGGTTTCGAGCTCCTGACCTCCGGTATGGGGACGGGAGCCTACTCGGTTCTGCTCCTTCGCATGACCCAGAAGCGTTTTTCCGCAACTCAGTACGCGCTGTTTACCAGCCTTTTCGGCCTGCCCCGGCTCCTCGCCGGACCGATCAGTGGTTTTCTCGTCGATGCGATGGGTTGGAGGATGTTCTTCTTGTTCACGATACCCTGCTCGATCCCAGGGCTGGTGTTGCTGTCGCGGTTCGTTCCTTTCGGAGTCCGTGAGCCAAAGTTCGAGGTCAGAGCACCATCGCACCTCGAGCCTCTCTCCGTCAAACAGCTTTCGATCAGAGGGTTGTTAGGGGGTATCGCCGGTGCGACAAGTGCCACCGTGGTGGCGGCGGCGCTCGCTGCCCTCAAGGCTATGAGGGCCGAGGCAGGCTCTTTCGACATCGTGACGCCGCTTGTCGTGCTATTTCAGCCTGAGGGCGTTTCGGATTGGCTCCAGCTATTAGGCATCGCGCTCTTCGGTTTGATATGTGGGCTACTTACCGCGGCGGTGTTCGCGGCTCGCCACGGTGCGGATGCGCTCGTTGCCGAGGCTAGAGTGAATTGAATGTGAGTTTTGAGCTAGACGTGACCAGCGAGCGGACAAGTCGCATCCTGTTGGTGAGTCTCGGAAAGCTGAACGGCCTACTCCTTCAGATCCTGGCTCGGCGGCCGGGAATCGGCGAGATCATCGTTGCCACGCGGAATCCGTCGCGCGCTCGGCCCGCCGTCCACCTCGCTCGTATGGGGGCCGCCGCCGAGGGCTTCTTCCCGTCGTTTCGAGTGGTCGACTTCGATCTGAACGATATCGCGGTTTCCGCGGAAACCCTTGCCGCCCTTCGACCCGACGTGACGCTCGCCGCCCCCAGCCTGCAGTCCTGGTGGGTCTTAGATCATGTCGAGGCACGCTTGGCCGACCCCCTTCGATCGGCGGGGTTCGGTGCGTGGCTGCCCTTCCAGTTGCTACCGATGATCCGTTTCATGAAAGTCTGGAGACAATCGGAGCTGGATACGCCGATCCTTTCGGCCCCCTACCCGGACGTCGTCAACCCGATCCTGGCAACGCAAGGGCTGGCGCCGACGGGTGGTGTCGGGAACGTCTGCGAGCTCATTCCCAAGCTCCAGTGTTTGATCGCCGATCGGCTATCGGTTGAACCAACGACAGTGCGAGTATGGCTTGCCGCGCATCACGCCCTCCAGCCCTACGTGTTGACTCGATCGCAAAACCGAGCCGAACCTCCGCCGTTCCTCGTGAGGGTCGAAGTGGACGGTCGATGCTTCGGGCCGGATTCGGATCTGCGGTCGATCTTGCTAGGGGAGTACCGATTGCCGGCCGGACTGGAGTTTCAGTTCCTGACCGTCGGCACCTTCATCTCGGCCATTCGCGCTTTTGTGGAGTCGCCCGAGAGGCCGACGCACATGCACCTTCCCGCCCCCGCGGGCTTGCCGGGTGGCTATCCGGTGGTTGTGAAAGACCGAGCGGTGAGTTTGGATCTCCCGCCCACCTGGCGAAAAGACGATGCGGTCGATGTGAATCGTGCCTCTCATCGATGGGACGGCATCGAATCGATTGAAGATGATGGAACGGTCGTCTTCACCGACAAGACGGTAGGTATCTTGCGAGAGTTTTTGCGGTACGATTGGCCGCGGATGCGGTTCGAGGAGGTCGAGGCCGCGGCGAGCGAGTTGCGTCGCTGCTACGATACCTATGTGGAGCAAACGGGCTAGGGGGCGGGCGGGACTCAAGATCTTCGAGAAAGCGACTCGGCATCGAGCGCTTGACTTCGCGCGAGGCTGCGGCGAGAATCAAGCGCTGTGAAGGGCCATGTCCTTAGGATTGTCATCGCAAGCCTCCAGACGGCTGCGCTGATCCTTTTCTCGGCTGCCGCTCCTCTTGCTCATCTTCATCAAGGCGATCGTGGTCACTTCGATCATTACGAAAGTCACGGGGAGCGCCCGCCGCATTACGGGATCACATTTCATTCTCATCTAGACAGCCACCCGCACGGCTCGAACCAAGAGTCCACTGATGATCCCAGCAGCCAGGGCGAGAGCCACCACGATTCTCTGAACATCTCGCACGGTCGGATGGACTCGCCACGCGTCGAGCGGCCATCGAGTTCCCTCCTCGCCCTCGCGTCCAAGGTCCAGCTTACTTCCTCATCGACTACGTGTCTTGCCCTCTCAGACGCTCGATTTGACGTCTATCGCCCGCCGCCGCTTCTCTTCCGAAAGCCTGTCCGCGCCCCACCCTCCACTTGCTGAGGCAAGTAACTCTGCCTTCCTAGAGGCACCCTCACTTTCCTTTTTTCGAATTATTCGCGGGTTGACGCCCGCATAGGAGGGACGTGCATGTCCCAGAAGGTTCTTGCGGCGATGGCTGCGGTTGTTACCGTCCTGACCCACGCGTCGGCGGAAGAGTCCATCCAACGAATCACACTCGAGCAGGCGTTACAGATGTTCGAAGCGAACAACCTTGAGCTGCGCGTCGTCGCGGCCGAGCGTGACCAGGCACTCGGTTTCGCCAAGCAGGCCGGAACCCATCCCAATCCGGTGGCGGGAGTCAGCCACGAGGGTTTGTCTGAGAGTGGGCTCGACTACTCGGAAAGTTACTTCACCCTCAGCCAGCGGCTGGAGTGGCCAGGACGACGTGAGGCGCGAGCAGAGACGTCGGACGAGGAGGCGGCCGCGTTGAAATTCAGGCTGGATGCGGAGCGACGACGACTCGCGTTCGAGGTGAAGCGGGCTTTCGTTGAAGCCGCGGCCGCGGAGGAACGGGAGGCCGTTGTCAAAGAAGTCCGCACGGTTTTCCGGATGGCAGAGGATAGCGGCCGGGAGCGTTTCCGAGAGGGGGACCTATCAGGGTACGACGCGCGACGACTTCGCATCGAGCGAGCGCGCTACGAAAACCTCGGCGCGTCGGCCGAAATCGATCTCAGGAACGCGCGTCTAAGGCTCGCGTTCTTGATTCTGCCCGCAGAGCCCGAGCAAGAGTTCCAGGAGATCGCCCCGACGGCGGCGGCCCAGGACGCACCTCCGTCCGTTCGGGAACTGGAAGAGAAGGCCGCGATCGCCCTCGCTCTCGAGCGGCGGCCGGAGATGCGAAGCGCTGAGGCGCGGATGGCCGCGGCCAACGCTTCCATCCGGTATCTCTCGACCTTCACGGGGCCGGATGTCACGTTGACGGGAGGCTACAAGCGGCAATCCGATGGGCTCGACGGCTATTTCTTGGCAGTGAACGTGCCGCTTCCGTTGTTCGACAGTCGGAAAGGGGACCTCGAAGCCGCGGAGGCTGGTCTACCTGCCGCGGTCGCTCGGGCCCATCTGACCCGGCGCTCCATCGAGAACGACGTGCGGAGGTCGCTGGCGACGTATGCTTCCGTCTCCGAACGCATCGCGTTGATTAGCAATCAGCTTCTGACGGGGGTCGACGACTTACTTGCGATCGCGCGCGTCAGCTACAGCGAGGGCGAGATGTCTCTGCTGGAGCTCCTCGATGCCGCCGAGGCGTTCAGAGAATCACAGATCATGGAGTCGCAACTGAAGTCGGAGCACTGGATTCGTTACTACGACCTCGAGCGGGCGATGGGTGGAGCCGTCAGCCCGTCAGTAGGCGCGAAGTCGCCGGAGGGCGAGCCGTGGGGGTGGGGCCCCGCGGCATTCGAGAAATCCCCCATCGCCGCAACGACAGGGGAAAGGAACCCATGAAGACAGCGTATCGATTAACGTGGCATCTTGTCGTCGTCCTCCTGGCGTGCCTTGCGAGCTGCGTCGAACCAGGGCCGAGCGGTGAGACCCACCGGGAGGAGGACTACCAGCACGGGGGCGGCGCCGCGGTCACGCTGTGGACAGAGAGCGTGGAGCTCTTTTTCGAGTATCCCCCTATGGTGGCGGGTGAAGCCGGAGGACCCTGGGCCGTCCATCTGACCTTTCTGGAAGACTTTCAGCCCGTGAGAGGAGGCAAGCTGACGCTTCGCTTCGTCGGGCCGGATCGGAAAGAGTACACGACGGTCGCCGAAACTTCGGCACGAGACGGGATCTTCACGCCGGCTCCTTCGCTTCCGAAGGAAGGGGCCTACCAGCTCGCCATGACGTTGGAAAGCCCCAGAGGAGACGAGGAGATTCCGGTGGGCGAGATCCGCGTCTTCGGCTCGAGTGCGGAGCTCCCGAACATGGACGACGCTCCCGCCGCGCGCATCTCTTTCCTGAAGGAACAGCAGTGGATCATTCCCTTCGCCACCGCGCCCGCGGTCGAGCGCAAGCTCCAGCGGTCGATATCGGCGAACGGTGAAATCGTTCCTGTCCCGAACGCCGTCGCCCGTGTGACGGCGCCTGTCGAGGGACTCGTACGCGCGAAGCACAACCTCGGTGCACCCATTCCCGGTGATTGGGTGGAAGCGGGAGAACGAATCGCCGTTTTGTCCCCCGTCCCCGAGGAGAACGCCTACGCGGCGCTGCGAGCCAAGGTGGAGCGCTTGGAGCGCGAAGTCGAGCGTGCCGAGCGACTGAGCGCGGTCGAGGCCATCCCGGAGAGACGGCTCGTCGAAGCGCGGCACGATCTGGAAGTGAGCCGCGCCGCCCTCGAAGCCGTCGGCAACGTGGACGGCGAGGGTTACGAGCTGACGCTCACCGCCCCCATCAACGGTCTCGTGACGGAGCGCAATCTGACCTTGGGCGAAAGGGTTGCCGCAGGCCAGCGCCTTTTCAGTATCGTCGATCCGGCAATGCTCTGGCTACGAATCCAAGTTCCCGCTCGGGAGGCGGCCCTCGTGTCCAAGGCTTCGAGCGCGTCGTTCACCGTGGAAGGGAGCCCACGAGTGTACGGAGGTGCCCGGCTCGTCTCTGTCGGCGCCGCCATCGACCCTGAAAGGCGAACGCTTCCGGTGCTTCTCGAAGCGCGCAATCGAGATGGAAGCCTGAAAGTCGGGATGCTCGTCGAAGCCAGGCTCTTCCTCCCGGCCAGCGCCGAAGGAGTCGCGGTCCCGTCACGAGCGGTGCGTAAAGAGGATGCGCTCGACGTTGTGTACGTGCAGGTCGGTGGAGAGAGCTTCGAGCGGCGTGTGCTCACTCTCGGACCCTCCGATGGCGAGTGGACTCTCGTGGCGAGCGGCATCCGATCTGGCGAGCGCGTCGTCAGCGAGGGCGCGTATCAGGTCCGTCTCGCGTCGCTCAACGCGTCGAAGATCGCGGATCACGGCCATCCCCACTAGCAGGGTGCTAACAGATGCGACGCACCCTGCGCGAGCGGAGCGAGCACGGCCCGAATGGGCCGGGGAGGCCGCGCGAGGAGCGCGGCCAGCGAGCGAACGCCGAGTGAGCGAGCACTGAAAGAAGACTGCAAAATGCTGGACAAAGTCATCCGTTGGTCCTTGCAGAACCGGCTCGTCACGCTTTTCAGCGCCGCCGCTGTCCTGGCCGGAGGCATCTATTCGGCTGTAACGATCCCGATCGACGTCTTTCCGGACCTGACCGCGCCCACTGTGACCGTGCTCACCGAAGCGCACGGCATGGCGGCCGAGGAGGTCGAGCTGCTCGTCACCTTCCCCATCGAGACAGCAGTCAATGGTGCCGCCGGCGTGAGGCGGGTGCGCTCGTCGTCCGCCCAAGGCATCAGCATCGTCTGGGTCGAGTTCGACTGGGGTGAGGACATCTACCGTGCGCGCCAGATCGTAGGTGAGAAGCTTCAGCTCGTCGCCGCCCAGCTCCCCGGGAGCACGAGCCCACCGGTTCTCGCGCCTATCACTTCCATCATGGGTGAGATCTTGCTCGTGGGCCTGACTCCGACCGACAGTATGACGAGCGACAGTCTCCCTCCGATGGAGGTGCGAACCGTCGCCGACTGGGTGGTAAGGAAACGGCTTCTCGCGATTCCGGGCGTGGCTCAAGTTGTTCCCATCGGAGGCGCCGTGAAGCAGTATCAGGTGCTGGTTCACCCGGACCGCATGCGATTCTACGGCGTGGGGCTATCGGACGTGCTCCGCGCCGCGGAGAGCTCCAACGCGGTTGCCTCGGGCGGTGTCTATCTCGAGAGCGGGCAGGAAATCCTCATCCGGGGCCTGGGCCGCGTTCAGCAACTCGCGGACATCGAGAAAACAGTGGTGCGCCTCGTAAACGGCACTCCCGTCCGCATCGGCGACGTCGCCGACGTGCGGGTCGGCGCCAAGCCTCGTTTCGGGACCGCCTCCGTCAACGCCGAGCCGGCCGTCGTCCTTTCCGTCCAGAAACAGCCGAACGCGAACACGCTCGAACTGACGGACCGGATCGACGAAGAGCTCGACCGGCTGAAGGAGAGCCTCCCCGAGGGGATCGCCATCAACCGGGGGATCTTCCGGCAAGCCGACTTCATCTCTTTGGCGATAGACAATGTCGTCGAGGCGCTTCGTGACGGCGCCGTTCTCGTCGTCGTCATCCTGTTCCTCTTCCTCTGGAACTTCCGCACCACCGCGGTTTCCGTCCTCGCGATCCCGTTGTCGCTCGCTGTCGCCGTCATCACGATGATGCTCCTCGGAATCACGATCAATACGATGACTTTGGGCGGGATGGCGATCGCGATGGGCGCTCTCGTGGACGATGCGATCATCGGCGTCGAGAATACCTTCCGCCGCCTGAGGGAGAACCGCCGCCTTCCGGAAGGAGGGCGACGGCGGGCTCTTCTCGTCGTCTACGACGCAGCGCGAGAGATTCGTGCTCCCATCGTGAAGGCCACGGTCATTATTTCGATTGTCTTCGTTCCTCTGTTCTTCCTCTCCGGAGTCGAGGGCCGCATGCTGCAGCCTCTGGGCTTTGCTTACATCGTCAGCATCCTCGCTTCCCTCGGGGTGGCGGTTACCATCACCCCGGTCCTCTGCTCGTTCTTACTTCCCCGGGCGGCCTTCATCGACCGGGAGCGTGAGAGCTGGTTAGTCGAACACTTGAAGGGAGCCTACGCGCGGACGCTCGCAGTCGTTCTGAAGCACCCGACGGCGGTCACGATGGCGGCGGTGCCTTTCGTCGCGGTGACGATAGTCGTCTTCCCGTTTCTGGGACGAGGTTTTCTACCCGAGTTTCAGGAGGGAACGCTGACCGTGTCCGCGGTGACCATGCCAGGAACGGGCATCATAGAATCGGACGAGCTCGGTCGGCTGACCGAGCGAAAAATGCTAGCGCACCCTGCGGTGGTTTCGACGGCGCGGCGCACGGGGCGAGCCGAGCTCGACGAGCACGCTCAGGGTGTGAACGCCGCGGAGATCGACGTTCTCCTCGATCTTTCCCAGGGCGAGCTCGGAGACGTCATGGACGAGCTCCGGGTCGACCTCGCTGCCGTTCCCGGAACCAACATCACGATTGGTCAACCGATTGGCCATCGCATCGATCATATGCTCTCCGGCACTCGTGCTGCGATTGCCGTCAAGATCTTCGGACCCGACCTCCACCAGCTCCGCCGGCTCGCGGAGTCTGTGCGGGCGGCCGTGGAGGACGTCCCCGGGGTAGCAGACCTGACGGTCGAGCAGCAGGCGGACGTACCCCAACTTCGCGTCGTGTCCGACCGCGACGCCATGAGCAAGTACGGCGTGACTCCGGGGACTCTTGCGGAGGCCATCGATGTGGCCTTCTATGGAGAGCCCGTCAGCCAGGTGCTCGAGGGACAAAACGCCTTCGACCTCGTCGTGCGCTTCGATGAGGAGCACCGTGGAAGTGCCGAGAAGATACGGAACGCGGTCATCGATACGCCTCTCGGCGCGAAGGTCAAGCTCGCATGGCTCGCCGAGGTCGCGGAGGACCGTGGGCCCAACACGATCAGCCGGGAGAACGTACAGAGAAAGATTGTCGTGCAAGCGAACGTCAGCGGCCGTGACGTGGCGAGCGTGGTCCAGGAGTTCCGCGAGAGAATCGAAGCGAGCATCGACCTTCCCGAGGGCTACTACGTCGAGTATGGCGGTCAGTTCGAAAGCGGGGAGGCCGCGGCCCGCGCGATTTTCGTTCTTTCCGCCGCTTCCATTCTCGCCATCTTTCTGATCCTCTACCAGGAGTTCGGAAGTGCCCGCACCGCGCTTCTCATCATGGTCAACTTACCGCTGGCTCTGATCGGCGGCGTGACGGCGCTTCTCGCGGCGGGTAGTGTACTGAACGTTGCTTCCCTGGTGGGTTTCATCACGCTCTTCGGCATCGCTGTGCGCAACGGCATCCTGCTCGTGAGCCACTACAATCGCCTGATGCTCGAAGGCGAGCCTCGCCGGGAAGCGGTTTTCCGCGGCTCGCTCGAACGTCTGAACCCCATTCTCATGACCGCCTTGACGACGGCACTCGCGCTCGTTCCACTCGCTATCGGCGGCGGTGAGGCTGGAAAAGAGATCCAGTCCCCGATGGCGATAGTGGTGCTGGGAGGACTTCTGAGCTCCACCGCTCTCAACATGGTCGTGGTGCCCGCTCTTTTCCTTCGCTATGGGAAGCCGGCGCGAGTCGCGGAGGACCTTGATGACGGAGATCTCGACTCCCGCTGATGGCCGAGCGGGAGGGGGTTAGGTCCCGACAAGACGGTGCGTATACTGCAAGAGTTTTGCGGTACGATTGGCCGCGGATGCGGTTCGAGGAGGTCGAGGCCGCGGCGAGCGAGTTGCGTCGCTGCTTCGATACCTATTTGAAGCAGACTAGGTAGACATCGAGGGGAGTGCAATGGTTTCAACGAACAAATCGGCCGAGTGGTATGCGCGCGCGCTCGAGGTCTTGGTCGAGGGCGTAAGCTCACCGTCGCGGGGGCGCGTCAACTACGAGCCCTATCCAATCTTTATGGATCGGGGCGAAGGATGCCGACTCTACGATGTGGACGGCAACGAGTACATCGATCTCATGCTTTCTTATGGAGCCTTGCCCTTAGGGCATGCCCATCCGCGCATCGTCGAGACGGTCCGCAACACCATCGCCGGGGGAAGTCTCTTCGCCACCGCGTCGGCGGTCGAAGTCGAAGTCGCAGAAAAGCTCGTCGGCATGGTCCCCGGTGCGGAGAGGATCCGGTTCGCGAACACCGGCACCGAGGCCGCCATGGCCGCCATTCGACTGGCGCGCGGCATCACCGGGCGGAGCAAATTCATCAAATTCGAGGGGCACTACCACGGTTGGTACGATGATTTTCTGCTCAGCTCTCACCCTCATCCCATCACGTCCCTCGGGCATCCTCATGATCCGGTGACGATTCCCGACAGCTCGGGCGTGCCTTCGGAAGCCTTCGCCAACACCGTCGTCGTTCCTTGGAACGACTCCGACGCCCTCGAGCGCGCGATCGATTCTCACTTGGGGCAGCTTGCTGCGGTGATCACCGAAGGGATCATGGCGAACATCGGAGTCATTCCGCCGGAGCCAGGCTTCTTGAAACACGTTCGGGAACTGACGCAGGATCACAAGATCCTCATGATCATGGACGAAACGGTGACCGGCTTTCGCGTCGCTGCAGGTGGTTGCGCCGAGCTCTACGACGTTCGACCGGACATCACGATCTTTGGTAAGGCGCTTGGGTGCGGCTACCCGGTGGCCGCGATCAGCGGCGCAGTCGAGATCATGGATGGCCTTCGATGGGGAGGCGTGCTTCACTACGGCACGCAGAATGCCCCTCGGCTCGGGCTGCACATCGTGCAGGCGAGTCTCGACGAGCTGACGCGAGACGAGAACGGTGGCTTTCGACGTCTTCATGAGTTGGGGGAGAGGCTGCAGAGGGGAATCGCTGATGCCATCGAGGCTAGCGGGGTGAAGGCGATCGTTCAGGGCGTCGGCCCCATGCTTCAGGTGATGTTCACGGAACAACCTGCTATTCGCAACTATCGCGACTACTGTGCACATGTAGATGCGGCCAAGTTCAAGCGCTTCGCCCACAGTCTGATTCGGCGGGGCGTTTACATCAGCCCTTCCGCCGCTCTTCACTCGGTAACCTGTCTCGCCCACCAGGACGCCGACATCGACGCCACGGTGGTTGCTATCGGCGAGGCGTTGGACGATCTGTCCCGCGCGGACTGAGCGGGCAGGGGTGATATGCTAGGCTTGACGGGAAAGAGGGTCTTGATCACCGGCGGTGCGAGCGGCATCGGCGCGGCAACCGCCCATCGCTTCCTCGATGAAGGGGCGCGGACGGCGATTCTGGATCGCGACGAAGAGGCGGGAAGGAAATTCGCCGAAGATCTCCCGGAGCTCGCTGGCTCAATCGCGTGCGACGTTTCCAACCTAGAACAGGTTCGAGCCGCCTTCGCGGAGGCGAATGAGGTCATGGGTGGCGTCGACGTCGTGATCAATAACGCGGGTATCAGTATCCGCCACTCTTTTTTGGACATCACCGCGGAGGAATGGGATCGGGTGTTGGCGGTAAATCTCACCGGCATGTTCTACGTGGCGCAGACCGCGGCGCGCAGCATGGTCGAGGGCGAGGGGGGGGTGATTCTGAACACCGCGTCGACCAGCGGCCGCTTCGGCTATCCCAACTATGCCGACTACAACGTGAGCAAGGCCGGTGTGATTGCGCTCACGCGTTCGATGGCTCTCGAGCTGGCGCCGAAAGTGCGAGTCAACGCCGTCTCCCCGGGCTACGTCCTGACGCCGATGCAGCGCGCCGAATACTCCGACGTGGAGCTGCAAGAGGTGAATCAAAAGATACCGCTCGGCCGCCACGCCAAGCCAGAGGAAATCGCCGCCCTGTTCTCTTTCCTAGCTTCGGACGATGCTGCCTTCATTACCGGACATGTCTATACGATGGATGGTGGAGAAACGGCCGGCGGACTGGCTAGTCGATAGGCGAGCCGGCTGGTCAAAAGGAGATTGATGGACGTCAACCCGCGTAGAGAATTCCTGCGATTCTTGGCCTACTCGCCTCTCATTGGCTACTTCGCCACCGGTGTCGCAAATGCGCTCGAGGAAAAGCTTCCGGGCACCGCTGGGGACGCCATCAATGTTTTCCAGCTCGAGCCCGTGGCACGCGGGAAGCTGCCCAAGCCATTCTATGACTTCATCGCCGGTGGATCCGACGATGAAAAAACAATGCGCGCCATCGCGAGGCCTTCGACCGGTTGCAACTGCGTGTTCGAAGACTCGTGGACGTGAGCAACGTCGACACGAGCGTGCGGTTGTTCGGGGAGACCCATGAGACGCCGATCATCCTGGCCCCGGTAGGGTTGCAACGCCCCATGCATCCGGAAGGGGAGTTGGCTTCGGCCCGAGGCGCCACATCCCGGAGAAGAGAGCAACCGAGGGACTATCGAATGCCTGCCGGAAGTAGTGGAAGCGGTTCAAGGTCGGCTCCCGGTTCTGATCGATGGTGGATTCCGCCGCGGAACCGACATCTTCAAGGCCTTGGCACTGGGCGCCGCCGCGCGTGGGGGGGTGGGGCGCCACGCGCGCTGGATTGATGCCCGGGCCCGTTAGACTGGCACGCAGACGGGACTATTCGAGGCCCGAACGTGAAGGCGCTGTGGGATGCTCGGGGTTGTCGAGCTGTCCCCGCTCGCCACCCATGCGGTGATAGGACTTGCACTCGCTATAGAAGCGCTCCGTCTCGTCCTCGACGACCTCACAGTAGAAGTAAGCATACTCGCCGACGAAACTCGCGAGGGTCCCTCGAAGGCTGTGGTCCGCCCGGCCAATCCAAGCCTCCTGGGCCCGATCGTAAGAGAGTGAGAATATTCCGGGCCGGTCCGGAGCGTGGTGGAGGAGCGAGTCCTCCTGGAGTGGATAGGGAGGTCCTTCGGGTTGCTCTTCTTCGGCTTGAAAGTAGTCGCTGTATTTTTGTCCCAAGGGCATGGTCGGCGTCGGATCCGTGGCGGTGTCTAGGAGCTCCCGGATTTTGTGCGCGGTCTCCTCGGGGAGCCTGATGAAGCGCAGGCCATAGCCCTCCGGTAGGCCTCCGCGACGCACGGTACCCCGGTTCTCCCAGGTGACGATCGCCTCGGCCTTCACCGGTTTCATCTCCGGCAGGATGATGAGCATACTCACCTGCGCTTGGGGGAGGAGAAGCATCGGCGTGGCCACATAGACACCATCTGAAGAGACGTTGACCAGCTGTCCCCGGCCGGAGTTGAGGGCCGATTTCAAAAGCACCGGGTAAGGGACGGGTAGATCGATTCGCCTAGGGATGGCTGCCATTTTAGAAGGCTGCTTTCAGCGGCTTATTTGTCTCGCGGCGCGCGGGCCTAGGGTCGGACCTTCCACTCCTAAATCGTACCACAAGGCTTGAGAAAACGCCGACCGGCCGGACGCAGTCAGCCGATCCGCCTATCTTCCTAATAAAAAACGACTTCGCTTCCTGCCACTTGCCTCCCTCGTTCAGGCTCTGGATTTCCCTTGGTTTCCTTATGTTCGGTATGACACAAAATTATTAACACATGTGTTATTAATTTATACACTTATTAATAGGAGAGTAAAGTGCCCAAAACCAAGAAGATCCAGGTGACGCTGGACGAAGCGCAGTATCAAGAACTGTCGCGTATCGCGCGCCGAGACGGCAAGAAGCTCGCGGGATTGGTCCGGGAGTCAATCCAGAAGTATTGCCTGACGCCAGAGGCCGAACGGGTCAAGCGGCGAGCGTTGCAGAAGCTTCTCTCGCTCGCACCGACGGCGGCTCCTGAAATCTACGGCGATTGGAAGCAGCAGTACGGTGGTCTCAAGACGGACATCAGGAAAGACAAAGCCTGACGCCTACTTTCTCGACGCCAATGTTCTGATTTACGCCGCGGGTGGGCCTCATTCTCTCCGCGAGTCTTGCCGAGCCGCGTTACAGGCGGCAATCGATCAACGCGTGAGCCTGGTAACGGACTCGGAGGTCCTGCAGGAGATTCTGCACCGCTATTTCACACTTCAGAAGCCCGACGTTGCTCGCGAGGTCTACGGCGCGGCGACTCAGTTGTGCGACGAGGTACTCCCGGTATCGGAGCGAACCACCGCTCGGGCCCGCGAGCTCTTGCTCCGATACGGAAGCATCACCGCCCGCGACGCCATCCACATCGCTGCGATGGAAGAGGGTGGGCTACGTCGTCTCTTGTCTACCGATAGCGATTTCGACGTCGTGGATGAAGTGCAGCGGGTCGACCCAGCCGATTTCCTCAGTTAGATCTGTTCGAGCGCCTTCCTCCAAACCAACTTGCTACCGTAGAGGCTGGCGAGTATTCTGCGCGCTCATGCGCGACCATTACGGTGGTCGCGCATGAATGCCAAGGAAGCGCTCAAGTGCTACGAATACGAGACGTACTCTCTCTTGCAATCGCGGTTGGGGCCATCGGCTGCGCTGGGGAAGACTCGTCTCGTCCCCCCAATCTGCTTCTCATCGTCTCGGACAACCAGAGTCATTCGTTACTCGGGACCTATGGGAATACTCAGGTCAAAACCCCCAACATCGATCGCCTGGCGGAGGAAGGAATTCGATTCAATCGCGCTTTCGCCGTGAACGGCGTGTGCTCTCCGACACGTGCGACTTTACTAACTGGACTCATCCCTTCTCAGACCGGTATCCACGTAGCGCTCCCCGGTGTCACCGGCGTCTCCGGCTGGTCGGCCGTCGAGGAATTCCGCTCGTTGCCCCAGACCTTGTCCGAGGCCGGCTATACCACTGGTCTCGTCGGCAAGTATCATCTAGGCGAGGCTGCCGAGCCGCAGCTCGGCTTCCAGTATTGGGTGACGTTTCCCTCTGGCCACACCACGACTTTCTATGACCAGTCGGTCATCGACAACGGCGAGGCGTACACGGTGAAGAATCATCTCACCGACTTCTGGACCGATAAGGCAATCGACTTCATTTCGCGCCAGACCGACGACAGACCTTTCTTCTTGTATCTTTCCTTACAACGGTCCCTACATGTTGCCACCCACCGTGAACATGGAACCGCGAACCCGTCACGCGGCCCATTACGAGGCGCATACGCCCGACTTCGCCCGGGAGTCGGCGCCCCATCCTTACGTGATGAGGTGGGCGCGAGGCAGGGGACCCTCGGACTTGATGATCGACGAAGGAACGACGGCGGCGAAGGCCATCGATGCGCTGACGAACAGAGCGGCGGTCGTCAACACCGCGTCCGAGACGACCATGGTGGATGATGGCGTGGGCAGAGTGATGGAGGCGCTGGGCCGGCACGGCTTCGATGACAATACGTTGGTCATCTACACCTCCGATCAGGCGGCCTCATACGGGCAGCATGGCTTCTGGGGGAACACCTCCTGGTCGTTTCCCTTTACGGTGTTGAACGTCCACATGCAGATCCCTATGATCTTTCGGCATCCTGGGCGTATTCCAGCCGGCGCCGAGACCGATCGACTCGTCGGGCAATACGATTTCTTCCCGACGGTCCTCGACTATCTCGGGATGGGTGACGTGACGATCGAGAACACGCCGGGGAAGACCTATGCGGGGCTCCTAAGTGGAGAAGACATGGGCTGGGAGGACGCCGCTTTCTTCGAGTTCGTCACTCTCCGAGTGATCCGAACGCCCAAGTGGAAGTACATGAAGCGTTTCGATCGAGAGGAGCCGGATACTCTCTTTGATATGGAGGCCGATCCCGGCGAGACCATCAACCTAGCAGCCGATCCCGCCTACCGAGAGGTCGTGGGGACGCTCGACGAGAGATTGAACGCTTTCTTCGAGAGGTACGCGGTCCCCGAGTACGACCTCTGGAACGGAGGGACCGCCAAGGGACGTCTCTTGGAGGAGCATTACGGACGGGACCATATTTTTCGAGACCGGTTCCCGAATTGGCGGCCGCCGTTCATCGAAAAAGCCGAGAACACGTTCTCCGATTTGAACTAGGAACCAAGATGCAGAGTCTCACCCGTCGCTACGTTTACGTTTTGGCGCTCCTCAGCTTGTGTGCGTTGCCGGGGTGTGAAGTCTACTCCCAGTCCGCGGCCACTCGGTTCGACATCGTTCTGGCCGGAGGCGGGTGATGAATCCAGAGAGCGGTCTCGATGCGGTGCGCTACGTCGGCATTCAAGGTGACCGGATTTCTGAGATTTCTACCCAACCTCTCGAGGGGACAACTATCGTCGATGTCCGGGGCTTGGTGGTCGCCCCAGGTTTCATCGATCTGCACGCACACGGCCAAACCAACGAAGCCAATGAGTTTCAGGTTCACGACGGAGTCACCACCGCGCTCGAGCTCGAAGGGGGGATGCCGTTCGTCGGCGCCTTCATCCGTTCACGGGCGGGGAAGGCGCTCATCAACTTCGGTGCCACCGCCGGCCACGGCATGCTGCGGACGACGGTGATGCCGGAGTTCCAAGAGATCGGAAACAGACTTCGAGCGGAGTTGGAGAGTCGCCCCTTCGGGGACGCCGACTATTTGGCGCTGATGAAAGGTGCCTACGAGAGGCTGGGTCTCGAGGGACTCGCTCGCCTGAAGGAAAGCTTTGAGTCGGGTCTCCGCGAAGGTGCCCTCGGAATTGGCATGGAGCATCAATACTTCCCGGGCGCGACCCACGAGGAGATCTATCGAGTGTTTGAAATGGCCGAAGGCTGGGAGGTTCCGATCTTCACGCACGTCCGGGCGATGCGGATCGATGCGATGCAAGAGGTGATCGCCAACGCCGCTGCCACCGGCGCCTCGCTCCACATCGTCCACGTGAACAGCATGAGTCTTGGCGCGCTGCCGACGGTTCTGGAGTTGATTGCGGGGGCGCAACAGAGGGGTTTGGACGTGACTACGGAAGCCTACCCTTACACCGCCGCTTCCACGTTCTTGCAATCGGCGATCTTCGACGAAGGATGGCGAGAGCGTATGCAGATCTCGTACCGGGATCTGCAGTGGCAAGATACGGGAGAGCGACTCACCCAGGAGACTTTTGAGACATACCGCGAGAAAGGCGGCGTCGTCATCATCCACATGATGAAACCAGAATGGATAGAGCTCGCGATGCGCACGCCGTTCGTAATGATTGGGTCGGATGGTATGCCGTACGCGCCCGGGGCCCATCCTCGTGGCGCCGGGACCTTCTCCCGTGTGCTCGGCCGATACGTCCGCGAACAAGGCGTCCTGACCTTGATGGAAGCCCTGCGCAAGATGACGCTCATGCCGGCTCGACGGCTAGAGGGGATTGCTCCGTCCATGAAGAACAAGGGGCGGATCAAGGTGGGCGCCGACGCGGACATCACCGTCTTCGATCCGGACAAGATACTCGATACCGCTACGTTCGAAAACGGGCTGAGCTTTTCGCAGGGAATCGAGCACGTACTGGTCCATGGCACCTTCGTGGTGCGAGAGGGGAAAACCGTTCCCGGCGCCCAGCCCGGCCGGCCGGTGCTGGGGCGTTATCGGTAGGCGTTCGGGCGCGTTTCCAAGTGGTATAGTCCCCCTGACAATAACGTCGAAAACGACGAACCCACGCCATGTTCTTGCCACTAGGAGATGAGCCTAATCCCCAAGGCGTTCCGTACGTAAACTACGCTCTCATTGCGATGAACGTCGCGGTCTACGTTCTCATCTCGTTGCCACTCAGTTTCAATGCCGCCGACCCGCAGGATCCGCGCGTGCAGGAGTATGTGAACGCGGTGAGTGAAAGCCTGCCGCCGGGCGTCTCACCGTCCCAGGTGATTCAACAAATATCAGCCTACGACCTGGTTGTCTTCTCATGGGGCTTTCGAAGCATAGACCCTTCTCTGGTCACCCTCTTCACCGCGATGTTCCTCCACGGCGGCTTCATTCATCTCTTCGGAAACATGCTGTTCCTGTGGATTTATGGAGACAACGTGGAGCACCGACTGGGATCCTTCAAGTATCTCTTTTGGTACTTGGCCACCGGTGTCGCGGCGACTCTGTTCTACGGAATGTTCTCCGGCCGGTCACCGCTTCCGCTGGTGGGGGCATCGGGAGCCATTTCCGGAGTGCTCGGTTTCTACTTCCTATGGTTTCCTCACAACAAAGTGCGGGTCTTCATTTTCTTTTTTCCGTTCATCATGCAAACGATGCTATTGCGTTCGCGCCTGGTGCTGGGGGTCTATCTCGTACTCGAGAATATCTTCCCCTTTCTGATCTCACGAGGTGGCGGTGGCGGTGTGGCGCATGGTGCGCACATCGGGGGTTTCTTAGCGGGAGTGTTGGTGGCATGGATCGCCGGTCTTCGCGAGGTCCGCTCGCGACCGGAAGAGTTTCGCGCTCGACGGGCACCGGCAGCGGAGGCACCGCCCATTCGGAAAAAGGTCGCCGACGCGATTCGAGAACAGAGGTTCGAAGAGGCAGGGAAACTCTACTTCGAGCTACCGTCCAACGCGACTCGCCGTCTCTTGGATCCGGATGATTCGATCTCGCTGGGGAATTGGCTTGCGAGGAACGGGCACGCCAAGGCCGCGCTCACTATCTACCAGCGCCATCTTCGCGACTATCCGGCGGATAAGGGCGCGGCTGAGGCCCACGCCTATGCCGGTCTCCTGCAGCTTCACGCCTTCCGAGAGCCGACCGCCGCCTACCAGCACCTAATGGATGCGCTCGATTTGAAGCCGAGTTCGGATATCGAATCGCTCGTCCGCGAGGGCTTGAACGAAATCGCCGCTACCCAGAAATTCCAGAAGTTCCCGACTCGGAACCGCCGCCGGTAGTCCCTCAGTTCGTCGTCGATGATGGCTTGAGGGAAGCCAGCACCCTTTGAATGATGCCGTCCTCGATATCCCTCTTGATCCAGCGCGCCACGACCACCAAGTCCTGGTCCGGAAGCACACAAACCATGTTTGTCCCCGAGCCCAAGTGACAGAAGGCGTTTTCCGGGGCGCTCGGTAGCATCTCTCGATCGGTGTTGAGAAAGAAGTTCATGAAGCCATAGCCTGGCCGGGCCTTGGTAGGCGTGGTTGCCATGTCGAACCATTCTTCCGAGAGGAGTTGTTGGCCCTTCCATTTGCCACGCCGCAGCGTGAAGTAACCGAACCGAGCTTGGTCGCGGGCGGATATGAACATGCCGCCGCCCCAGTGTCCGCCCCCGCTCGCGGATTGCATCTTCAATCCATCGATGGTGACCCAAGAGTTCTCGTAGCCGTGCCAGCGCCACGTGTTGGAGGCTCCTATGGGATCCATGACGTATTCCTTCAGAACCTGCGGCAGAGGTCGGCGCCAGACTTCGAGCGCCGCCAAGGCCAGGACGTTCACACGGACATCGTTGTACTTGTAGACGGTACCCGGCTCGTGTCGTGCTCGGGTGAGCCACTCCGCGGGGTTGTCGCCGGGACGGTCGGCCCAGTCGGGCTTACCCCAAAGCGTTCCCTTCCAGTCGCTCGTCTGCCGCAGAAGGTGGTCCCAAGTGATCTTCGAGTTGTGCTCCGAGTCGAAATGCTCCAGAGGAACGTACTCTTGGACGGGATCTTGTACGTCTCGAATGAGACCACGGTCGTAGGCTAACCCAACGGTCGTCGAGAGGAAGCTCTTAGTCACGCTGAAGGTCATATCCACCCGTTGTGGGTCACCCCACTCGGCAACGATGTAGCCGTGACGAAGAATGACGCCGCTCACGTCGCCGCGTTCTTTGACCGGGCCGACGATCTCGCTATGGGGTTCGCTCGTGAGTCTGACCGTGAGGTACTCACCGAGATCCCGAGGGTTCTCATTCTCGGATGCCTTGATGAATCGGACGGCTTCGTCGAGCAGGGCTGAGTCCATTCCGACTTCCTCCGGTGACCGCATCTTCCATTGGGTGGGCCGCGGGATAGTACTCCTGAGCCGCCAGAGGCGCCGCGACTCCGGCTAGAGACGCCAGAATCCATCCAACAAGAAGTGTGAGTCGAGCGTGTGAGCTCATTGTCTTTCTCCTTGATCAATACACGAGAGCCGCCGCGCGCAGGGGCGCGCCATTCCCGTCTTTGATCTTTAACGGAAAGCCGACGAAGACGATCTCCTCCTCTCCCAATAGGCTTTCCAAATTCGCCAACCCCTCGATGTTCGGGATGTCGCGGGACAAGAACGCATAGTGCTCGGGGAAAATGTTCTCCGAGCCGGTGCGTCCCTCCTCGATCAACTGGAAGTACCGCTTCACGTTTCCGAGGCTCGGCATGTTCGAGGCGAAGGCCTTGATGGGGACATTGGCAAGGTACTCGGCCGCGTCTCCCGACAAGTACGCGTAGGAGGGGAGCTCCCCGTCGGCGGGCTGCTCGTAGTCGACGAAGACGAGCACGATGTCGCCCGCTTCGATGCCGCGGTTCTCGAAGTCCGAGGGAAGGAGGGGGTCGTCTTTTGCTTTGGAGCGAAAATCAAAAAACTTAGCTGGACCGTAAAACCGATCGAGTGGAACCTGATCTACGGACTCTCCCCCTTTTATGAGGTGACTGGGAGGATCATGATGGGGCCCCACGTGATTGAACAAAGTGATGAGGGCATCGGCGATATAGAAAGGCTCTTCGGTGACCTTGACTTCGAAGGTCGTCGTGACCGGGACACCGAAGGCTTCGAGAGCCGTGACGCCGAGAGACTTGGTTGGCATGTCCTCCCCTATAGTGGGCGACAGGTCCACGATGGCTCGGGGCATTTCCAGCTCGGGTGGAGCTGCGGGAGGTGGCGAGCAGGAAAAGCCGGCCAGCATCATGAAGAGCCACAGAGATCGTTTGACTGTCATCATAATCCTCCTTCTTAGCTAGCCGGCGGCGAGGCCGCCGCCATCGACGACCAGTGTGGTTCCGGTCACGTAGCTCGAGGCGTCACTGGCGAGGAAGAGTGCCGCACGTGCAATATCTTCCGGGGAACCGACGCGCCCGAGCGGCCTTCGCGCGGCTTCGACCAGGAATTCCGGCTCGTTCGTTCCCAGTTGACGTGCCTCGACTCGCAGCAATGGAGTATCGGTGTCGCCCGGGCATAGACAATTGACGCGGATGCCGTCCGGACCACAATCGACGGCCATCGCCTTCGTCAGGAGAACGACGGCTCCTTTGCTTGCACAGTACGCGGCCGCCTTCGGGCCTCCCACCAAGCCCCATCCGGAGGACATATTAATAATGGTGCCTTGGCCACCCGCCTGCATAATCGGAATCGCATACTTCGACATAAGGAAGATAGATTTCACGTTGACCGCCATCACGCGGTCCCAATCGGCCTCGTCGAGTTCCACGACCGAGCGGCGAATGATGATCCCGGCATTGTTGAAGAGCACATCCAGGCCTCCGAGCCAAGCGACGGTCTGCTGCACAGCGCTTTCACAGTCTTCCGCGCGGGTTACATCGGCAGCAACGAAAAGGCCCCGGCCCCCTTGTCCCTCTATCTCTCGCACCGTCTCCAGTCCACCCGCCGTATCCCGGTCGGTCACCGAGACCGCGGCGCCCTCCTTGGCGAAAAGAAGTGCGGCGGCCTTTCCGATGCCGGAAGCCGCACCTGTGATGAGCGCCCGCTTTCCCTCGAGAACACCCAATGCCCCTGACTCCTGTAAAACCGCCTTTTTCGTGCGGCCCAGGCTATATAGCGGCGGTCGCTAGCGCAAACGAGATCTGCGCGTGGGCGGTTCTTGCCTCGGTCGAGTACTTTTGGTAACCTGTTGATACAAGTAACAGATAAATTTAAGTGTTCATCACAACGGGTTTTCGTCGGACTCTCTGGGAACACTGTGTCTCCGAGGCGCCGGGGTCTAAACTCGAACAGGGAGAGAATCGCTTGGCACGTTCGCTTCTGCCACGGCTCGACGGTGGCTCGCCATCCATGAAGGAGCTCGATCGGTTGGGTTGGGAAGCGGGGATCGCCTATCAAGTCTACGGTACTCGTGTAGGGATTCGCGTCAACCAAGCGGAAGTGCTCGAGCGTCTCGAGCCGTTGCTCTCTCCTGGTTGGAAACCGGCGAGATCCCGCGTCGTGGATCGTTTGTATTCGCTCCGGGTGGGGTCCAACCAGGCAACAGGCTCCCCCGAGCGGGTCCGCTGGTACAACCTTCTCTATGCCAATACGGAACGGATCTCGAGGACGATGGACCTCGACGATCTACTTCAGGTTTTCGCGTCGGACATGCGGCTCTTTGTTGCCGAAACCTCGGAGACACGAGTGTTCGTCCACGCCGGGGTGGTCGGATGGCACGGCCGGGCAATCGTTTTGCCGGGCAAGACCTTCAGCGGCAAGAGCACTCTGGTCGCCGGATTGGTCAGGGCGGGCGCAACGTATTACTCCCACGAATATGCGGTCTTCGATTCACGCGGCCGCGTACACGCTTTTCCCCACCCAACTGGGACCCTCGAGGGGGACAGGCCTTCCATATCTGGGTTGGTTGAGGAACTGGGTGTGACGGCCGGGGGGCCACCGCTACCCGTCGGGCTGGTCATTGTGAGTGAGTACAAGCCGGGAGCAAGTTGGAGTCCGCAGACGCTATCTCCCGGTCAAGCGGCGCTCGCGCTGTTGGCCAACACCGCCTCGGCCCGCCTGGCGCCTCAACGGGCGCTCGAGATGTTGAAGCGCGCCGTCCGTCGGGCGCCGGTCTTGATCGGTGCGCGAGGCGAAGTGGATGAGGTACTGGAGAAAATGCTGGCCGAGTTCGATAGCGCCGCCTAGTTTGGCAAGGAGCGAACATGCGCAGAGGACGCGACAAACCTCGTCGGAGGAAAAAGGATCTAGCGGTGCAGAACCTTCTCGACGAAGTTCTGGTCTATGACTTGAGAAACCATCGAGCGCATCGTCTCAATCGTGCCGCCGCGATCGTATGGCGCCGGAGCGATGGCAAGAAGACCGTCAGTCAGTTGGCCCGCATCTTGGCGAGTGAGCTCGACGAACCTGCCGACCGAGAGGTCGTGCGCTATGCCTTGGGCCGCCTCGCGCGCGTCGGCTTGCTGGAAGACGAAGCGTTCATCGAGGCGTACTCTCGGCGTGACTTCATTCGTCGGTTGAAGAAAGTCGGCCTCGCGGCCTCGGTAATGCTACCCGTGGTGAGCTCGATCGTTGCACCCACTCCGGCACACGCCCAGAGCTGCATTCCGAATTCTAACTGTTCCGGTCTCGCCGACTGTACACCGTGCGCGAACCCGGGCGGAGACTGCACCCCGACGTGGCGATGCTGCAACGGCATCTGCATGAATCCGGGTCAGGCTGCCAACAATTGTGGTTGCTAGAAGCCCAGAGCTAGACCTGCTCCTCGCCGCGGGGCGTCTCTTCCTCGGCAACGCCGAGAAGGAGGAGGCTCTCGAATGCATCGGTCCGTCCTTGGACTGGGCGGGTCTGCTCGGGCTGGCGGGGCAAGAAGGCATGAGCGGTGTGCTGGCGCTTCAGCTCGAGCAGCTCACAAGAATCGACGGTTTGAAGCTTCCCTTGGAGCCTTTCTCCAAGGCGCTCCATGAGATTTTCGTCTCCAACGGAAGCCATTTCGCAGAGCTACTTGCGCTTCGTGCTGCTCTCCAGAAGGAAGGGTTTCGGATCATTCTTCTCAAAGGCGACGCGCTGACCACCACCGCTTACGGAGGCCAGCTGGGGTTACGCCCTTTGAGCGACCTGGATCTCCTGGTGAAAGAGATAGACCTTCCCCGAGTACGGGATACGCTCTTTCAGCGGGGCTTCCGTTCCCCGGGCTCATCGGGGACGCTTTTCACGAAGGGGCCGGTGATGTTCGACCTCCATACCGACCTCATCAACGCGTCTCGAATCCGCAGACGGGTTCTCGCGTTTCGGTTCGATGCCGAAGCGGTCTGGGCCAAGGCGGTGCCCTTGGATCCCGGTGACGAAAGCTTGCTGACTCTGCCACCCGCTCATCAGTTTCTCCATCTCGCGGTGCACGCGCAGAAGCACTCGTTCTCCCGACTCATCTGGTTGGTCGATTTAGTCTTGGTTTCCCGGCGGCTGGACTGGGAAGAGCTCTTGCTCGAAGCCGAGAAAACCGGGACCCAGCGTTCCGTCGCCTATGCGGTCTCGGCGATGGAGCAACTGCTCTCGGTGAAGATTCCACCCGGAGTAAGGGTCTCTTTGCCGCGCCTGAATCGCATGGAATGCAAGTTCGTGGATGCGGTCGTGGCTAGGCGGGCTGCGGAGGCGACGGGAGAGCTCTTGGTGGTTTTCTCGATCCCCTCGGCTCTCGGAAAGCTGGGCTACTTGTGGGAGTTCACTTTTCCTCGCCACAACGTCCTGCGCGAAGTGTTTCCGGGCGGTGCCACTCGCTGGTTTTATCTCCGTCGATTGTGCCAGGTCATGGCTTGGGGATGGTCCCGGCTGGTTCAGGTCTTGCGGTGGGATCGGGCCGAGCATCGGTGGCGCGCGCGACTTCCTCGACCGACCCCTAGTTCACTCGCTTTGTAGCGCCAGCGTCGTCATCGTACCGACCTTCTCTCGGGTTTCGGTCGTCAGCTCGCCTTGAAAATAGGAGACCATAGTTTCGACCAGCTTCAGGTTGATGTCGGATAGACGCCGTTCGAACGGCCATGACAGGGCTTGCGCGGGAGCTCTCCTAGCAACCAACGCGCCGGCGTTATGGAAAATGGCGAGCCGCACGGTTCGGTCGGACAATTGTGCGATCACCCGTATCATGCCTCCGGATGTGATCCCGGCGAGCGTTCTCTACCAATCCCCCGACGAGGGCGCGGAGCAGGACTGGCTCCGCTTTCATGAAAGCACCGCCGGCCTTGTTCTCGATTTGAAAGGTGATCCCCGCCTCGGCCAATGGCACGCGAAAGTCAGCCTCGATTTCGCCGAGGAGCTCCTCCAAGGAGACGCGGTCGGCGGGAGGGAGCTCGTCGTCCCCGAATGCCGCCACCCCCCGACTCAATTTCTGGAGCTGGAAGATCGTGTCTTCCATCTGGCCGAGGCCGTCGGTGATCCATGCCGGTGAACCGGGGCGCGAGCGAAGTCGATAAAGGGCGGACACGATTTGGTCGATGGGCGCGTCTGCGGAGCGAAAAACATGCTGCGCAAGCTGTCCGGCGAGCACCGCTTTGG
The DNA here is from genome assembly GCA_965219415.1 of Candidatus Marinacidobacterales bacterium. Classification (GTDB taxonomy): domain Bacteria; phylum Acidobacteriota; class Vicinamibacteria; order Marinacidobacterales; family DATDRI01; genus CBDCNP01. The sequence continues at coordinate 385,025 of CBDCNP010000002.1, read as the reverse complement.
TCATCGTTTCCAAACGGTCGGTCGAGACTGCCTCGGAGGCGACCTCCAGCGTCAACGTCAGCCCGAGCGCCAAGCGCTCGAGGTGCTCCATTTCGAACTCGGTCGGGATCGACGCTTCCTCGGGGAGATAGAAAACCAGCATCCCGATGGGGCGAGCCGGTGTCTGGAGTGGAAGCACCAGGACCGCGACACACTGCGAACCGACTCGCTCGATCGCTTCACCGAGGGGACCGGCCGCTCCGCGCAGCTCGAGGCGAAGTTGTCCAGCTTCCAGAAGTGATGGGCCGAGTGAATGACCTTCGGACGAAGTTCCGTAGACAATAGGATCGTCTTCGATCCCTTGGTGAACGACGACCTCCAACTCGCCGTCCGGTCGCATGAGGGATAGCGAAGCCTGCGAAGTGCGGAAGATTTCCGACATCTTCTTCACCACGCCCTCCAGCAACACTTTGGCTCGATCGCGCGAGGCATGAAGTAGGCTGCGCCCAATGTCGGCCACGGCATAGAGTTCTTCCAGCCTTCGGTTCGCCTCGTCCCTCTCCTCGCGGAGTCGGCCCAAATGGTCGGTGAGTCCGGCTGCCGCCTCGGCGTAGCTGTTGACGAGTGCCTGGGCTGCCATGGGATCCTGAGCTTCGGCTGATGCGGACGGCGCGGGTGACTCTGTGGATGGCGGATCCGCCGGGGCGGACCCGAGCTTGGTCCGAGGCGATGAGGGCGTTCGCACCCGGAGCACGGTCGCGGGTGGTGGTTCCGTCGCTGACGCTGGATCCGCCGTTGACGAAGCACCAGCCTCGGGGGGGCGGGTACGGGTTCTTCTTTTGGAGCCGGTTGCGCCATCTTGAAGGTCGCTTTCATGGCGCGCTCCGCCCATTCGCGCGCCGCGCGCGGTCCACGGACGTCCTCGCCGATCTTGTATCGAGTCGAAAGCTCGGTCATCGTGAGACGAAGTGCAGCGGCGAACGTCTCCAAGACGCCCTCTTCTTCGATAGCGATGGAAGGGAAGCTCTCGGAGCTCCGAGCGTTGAGGGCACGATCCAAGGTCTTGATCTCCGTCGTATCCGGGAGATCCCTCTTGTTGTATTGAAAGACCACCGGTAACGAAGACGGATCGATTCCGTGGCTCAAGAGGTTCTCGGTCATTTCATTGAGGCTTTGTAGATTTTCTTGGAAGCGATCGGCAGCGGAATTAGCGACAAAGACGATGGTGTCCGCTCCCTTGAGAAGCATTTTGCGTGTCGCGGAGTAGAGACGCTGTCCCGGAACGGCGATCACTTGGAATCGAAGCTCGTAGCTGCGGAAGGCGATGGTCCGCAAAGGGAGGAGGTCAAACAGAATCGTCCGATCCTGCGCGGTATTGACCGAGATCAGCTCCATCTTCTGGTTTCCATGCGCACGCGCATGGAGAACTTGAAGACTAGTGGTTTTTCCACCAGCGGCAGGACCGTAGTAGAGGATTTTGGCCCTTACGTAGCGTTCGTGGTGATTGAGCTCGACCAATTACACGAACCTTTCAGGGAGCCTGGTCCAAGGATTTCCCGAACATGGTGTCGTACTCCATCCGAACTCGTTTTTTCTCACCTCGCGCCAGGTCGTAGATGTCGCATTCGTCGAAAGGGAAGGAGTACACATGAAGACTCGCAGCGTCCTCCCCGGAGTCGCCTGGGTTTTCCACGGTGTGGATATCGGCGGGACCGTCCAGGTGCCCGGGGCCCCCGTCGACCGGGTCTCCTAATGCCTCTACGATCAAAGGGTTCTCCGATACCTCCCGAAAGTTTGCGAAACGAAGCGTGCCTCGTTCCACGCGGGCCCAACAACGTTCTCCCTCATGTCCGTGGACCGGTGCCCCTTGGCTAACTTTCCAGCAAACAACGAGAATCTCGAACCTTTTGCTCTTGTGGACCAGGTTGCGGGCGTACCGAGTCGACTTGAAGCTCACGTAGGCGTCGAGCGAAGACGGCTCGATCAACGTGTCGCTGAGGTAAGCATGCACTTCGTCGGTGTCGAAACCGGCGGCAGCCATGCTCTCCAGCCGAGCCGCAAAAGAATCCATGTTGACATAACTTGCCATCGGTACCCCCTCGCGCCAGGTCGGCCTCGTCGACCCGGCTGCGCCAAAGCGGCGACCGCTACGTGTACTGTCCCCGGTGTTTGAGGAGTGTCTACCCAAACCTAATGAAACGCCATATCGCTTGTGATGTCAAGGTACTACGACGAGCTATACTGTCCAAAATGAAGTTCTGGTGGTTGGTTGCGGGGGTCGCAGTTTGTGCGTCGCCGGCCTTCGCGTTCAGAGGCCGGGTCGTGCTGCAGGACGGAACACCGGTGGGGGACGCGACAGTCTCCGTGCTTGGACATCCGGGTTCGACCCGAACCGATCACGAAGGTTGGTTCTCTCGCAGCCCCGATCCGCCGCTTCCCTTCGAGATCCTGGTAGTCATGCCAGGTGGGCAGTACATGGCCCCCGTCCTCATCGAGGAAATCCCCGACGCCGGGCCTGTTGTCGTTACGGTGTCGCCCTTGGTGTCGGAGACGGTGCTTGTTACCAGCGGCGCGGCCCCCCACATCGAGGCACCCCCCGCGAGCGGCACCAGCGTCGTGCCCAAGGAGGATATCGCTCAGCGCCATCCGGTCCGGTTGACCGAAGTGTTGGAGAACGTCCCTGGGGTGGGCCAGGTATCGGACCTTCACGCTGCGGTTCCTGTTATCCGCGGTTTGGCCAGGGGGCGCACGCTCGTCCTGATCGACGGGGCTCGCGTGTCGACGGAGCGCCGGGCCGGTCCCAGCGCCACATATCTTGATCCTTTCTTCCTAGAGGGTACCGAAGTATCGCGAGGCCCCGGTTCGGTCGCCTATGGGTCGGATGCGTTCGGGGGAGTCATCGACGCTCGCACCCGACGTCCCGAATCGGGCGCACCGTTGCGCGTTCGCCTGCGTGGGAGCTTGGGAGCCGGAATTCCAGAGCGGAGTATGGGCGCAGAAATATCACAGGGTTTCGGCGAGGGCGGCTTGCTCTTTCAGGCTCGCTACCGCAATTTCACCGACTACCGAAGTTCCGAGGGAACGGTTCCGAACTCTTCGGCAAGCGATGGAGGATTCCTCGCCCGAGTGACCCAGGAGGTTGGCGCAGGTCTCTTCTCGGTGGGGTGGCAAAGTGATCTCGGCCGAGACATCGGTCGCCCAAGAGAAGATCCCGAACCGGTTCGTATCTCGCACCCCGAGGAGAATTCGCATCGGCTCACGGTCTCATACGATTTAGATCCGGTGGCCGGTTTCACGCGCGTCGACTTCAACGGATTTCTCGGGAGCTATCGACTGATCACCGAACGTGATGAGCAGCTTCGGCCTTCCGGTTTTCGGCGCGTGAGCGGGGCGGATGTGTCGGCCAATGATTTCAGCTTTCGAGCCCTCGCCGTACGTCCCCTGGGGCCATCCCGACTGGAGTTGGGTTTCGACGTAAACGGACGCTTCGATCTCGAGGCCTTGGATTCGGAGGTCATCACCGATGCTTCAGAAGCGGTCCGTTTCCAACGCGAGCAGCAGCCGGCCATCGAAAACGCGAATCGCTCCGATACCGCAGTCTATGCGAACGGGGAAATCATGCTCGGCAGGCGAGTGAGCGCCTGGGGCGGGGTGAGGTTCGACCATTTGACCAGCGCCAATCGCGGCGGGTTTTATGGCGACCAATCGACGAGCAACGACGCAGTCTCCGGATACGGCTCGCTTCGAATCGAGCTCGCTTCGCGACTCCATTTGACTGGGCAGGTCTCGCGCGGCTTCCGAGATCCCTTTCTTTCTGATCGGTACTTCAAAGGAGTCACCGGGCGAGGAACCGCCTTCGGAAATCCCGATCTCGAGCCGGAGACTTCTCTACAGTTCGATGTGGCGTTACGTTACGGACGGGAGAAATTGCGCTGGGCGTTTTTCTTCTACCGATACGATATCAACGATCTCGTGGAGCGCTTCGAAGAAGGGCAAGGGCTGTTCTTCTTTCGCAATCGTGGCAAAGCGCGACTGCAAGGAATCGAAGGGGAAGCCCAAGTGGATCTAACACCGGACTTGACTTTGGAGCTGGGAGCTCAATTCGAGACCGGCGTGGCCCTTGATGACGACGAGCCCTTGGACGACATTCCCGCGGAGCGGATCACAGGACAGTTGCGGAAGCAGATGGGCGACACAGTGTATGGACTGCTCCGGGTTGCATGGTTCGCCGCCGACAACGATCCGGGGCCGACGGAGCGGCCAACACCTTCTTACTTCATCATGGATCTGGGTGGGGGTTGGAAGTTCAATTCGTGGGGTTCTGTCCGGCTTTGGGTGCGGAACCTCTTAGACCAGTCGTACCCCGTGAGCGCGGACAGTCGGGCGGTCCCGGCCCCTGGAATCAGCGCTGTGATCACTCTGCAGGCCGAGTTCTGAGAGGGCAGCCATGCCCGGAAGCGGAGGGCGTCCCCGCGCACGGACGGGCCGGAGGCCCGCCGGCCGGTCCGCCTTCGCCAAAAGGCTTCGGCGGATCCGCCGTAGCTCGAACGCACGTGCACGTGTTGAGCGAAGGCGGAGAGGAATTGCCGCGATTCGGCCGTGGTTTTGGGCCCGAGCGAACAAGGGCCAGCGCGTGGAAGTGGGGCCCCGCGCGCACTGAGACTTGACACCCGTTGGGCAGTTGGAGTAAAAAGTTAGAGGCAAGCCTACCCCAACCCAGGCTGAGCGTTGCCTACTCGTTTCGGCGACTAGGACGGCCTTATAATTTCGTTAGTGCTAGGATGTGCTAATTGGTGCGTCAAAGGGGTTTATAGGTGTCGCCATCTTACTGCCAGCAAGCATACCCCGAGCCATAGTCCAAGGAGGGGGGGACAATGGTTCAACCAGCACGTAGCCCCGGAGACTTGCGGATTTCGCCCCGTGTTGCGCCAACGCGGTCTCTCTCCGCAGCGATTCTCGACGGCGACCTGAAAGTCGCACAAGGCACGGTCTCCAACATGTCGGAGACCGGCGCCTTCCTCGTCACCGACCATACCCTGGTCCGAGGTGCGGCCATCAGGCTGGTGCTCAGCGAAGGGCGTCGCAGGGTTCTCGATACCAAGGCACGCATCGTTTGGAGCACCGAAGGCTTCGACCCCAGCTCGGAGATCGTCGGCTCGCTTCAGGGTGTGTTCTTTGCGGATCTTTCGCCACTCAGCCGCGAGCAACTGAGGAGGCGGCTTTTGTTCCCGGAGATCTTGAATCCCGGGTTCCTGAAAAACTACCCGCCCGAGGAAGAGGAGCTCGCGTACATCATCATCGACCCGGACATAGAACATCTCATTTCCGACGAGAAAATCGATTACACAGATGGGATCGCGCAGATCCGCAAGGAACTCGAGCCTTACTTGGAGCGATACGTAACAAGGATTTACGAAGAAAGAAGCTGGGGCGACGACGTGACCCGGGCGATCCTCGAATACCTCGAGCACCAGGTTTCCGGCTACCCGTTCGACCGCAGGCTTGATTGCGAGTTCATCGTCGAGCTAATGGGTGATTTTCCGGAGGTCGACATTTTAGAAGAAGTCAAGACCTTCCGATGGCACTACGACAGCCAACCCGTTTCGCAGTTCACGAACCTGCGCTCCGCGCTTAGGCGCTGGCCGGTAGCTTGATTGAGAACGGCAATGAGTATTACGACAGCACTGGTAACGGCAACGGCAACGGGCGAACAGAGTAAGGGTTGCTATGACCTTGCACGGCGAGAGCCATCGAAGATCGCTTCGTCGCCGCGAGCAAAGGGCGCTCCGGCGCCTCATGCCGAGAAAACTCTTGGTATTGACGGTGCAGGGGGGCGGGTCCACCCCCATGTACGGCATTGTGAACGACATCTCGGACTCCGGAGCAGGGATCGTCGCCGATGAATGCCTTTCGTCGGGACAAGAGGTGCGACTGCGGATCTGTTTCTATCCTCAGGTCAGCTATGACACCGATGCTCGCGTTGTGTGGGGGAAGGATGATTCTGGTGCGGCTACACATGGTCTCGCACTAAACGGCGTGCAGTTCGCCGGTCCGCTCGATTTGAATCGGCTGGCGACCAAGGACGTCGTAGCCTCGGATGGAATCGTAGAATCGAATGGTCACCTCCCTCGGGACTCGGCGACGGCGAAAATTCTGGAGTACCTCGAGAATCAGATTCCTGATTATCCGTTTAGCCGAAAGCTGGATGGGGTGTTTGTTGAGGAACTACTCGTCGATTTCCCCAACCTGGATATCTTGGAAGAGGTCAAAACCTTCCGCTGGCATTACGACAACGATCCAGTTGCGCGGGTCCTGAACCCACGCGCCTCTCTGAGGCGGTGGGTATCGAGTTCCAGCCATGCGGGCCCAGTGCGTCGTACAAGGGAGCCGGGCGCCGGCAGATTCATCTATGACCCCGGCCTCGGTACCGACCCCATCGACGGCGGCGTGGTCATCGGGGACGATGATTTCGACGACTGGATGTCCTTTCTCAAGGAGTGAGGTAAGACTACCCTCACCCCGGCCCTCTCCCTGCCCGCCGCCGTCCGCGTGTGTTCCAAGAACTTCGGCGGTTCCGCCGAAGCTTTCGCGAAGGCGGAAGGGAGAGGGAGTGAACGCTCCCGCTAGAGATCTTTCAGCACCTCCTCCGGGTGCTTGGCAGCATCCACGTTCGGATACGCCTTTACGACTTTTCCCTCACCATCGATGAGATAGCTGATCCGTTTTGCGTACTGAGCGTCGGCGCTGTCGCAGGCCCCATAGGCCAGGCCGACCGTGCGGTCCGTATCGCAAAGTAAAGGGAAATTGAAGTCGAACTTCTTGGCGAAGGCGGCATTTTCCTCTACGGTATCGAAACTGATTCCGAGAATCTGGACACCTTTGTCGTTGTACAGTTGGATTCGGTCGCGGAACCCGCAACCCTCGGCCGTTCACCCGGGCGTATCCGCCTTGGGGTAGAACCAGAGGGCAACGTGCTTGCCCGCAAAATCTGAAAGCTTGACAGTCTTCCCGGTGTGATCCTGAACCGTGAAGTCTGGCGCTTGAGCACCGGCCTCTAGCATTCTTACCTCCCGTGCAAAGTGCGACCCTATCATAACTAGCGCAGCGAGCCCCATCCCGATGGGCGTTACCTGGCGTCTGCCAAAGCTCTTAGAAAATCTTCGATGTCCTGTCGATTGTTGTAGAAATGGACCGAGGCGCGAACGCCACCGATACTTTGACGGTAACGACAGGAGACGTGTGCGCCACGGGTCGCAAGAGCCTTGGCTAAGTCGCGGTCCCGCTCGGGCTGGCCAAGCGAGAAGGTGACGATACCCGCCCGAGACTCGTCGTCACGCGGAGTCACCATCTTCAGGCCGAGGTCGGACAACTCGTCCCACAAACTTCCGGTCAGGCTCAAGACGTGCTGCTCGATGGACTCGATGCCAACTTGGTTCATGAGTCCGCACGAGGCGGCGAGAGCCAAGCGACCCGGGAAATTCGGGGTACCCCCGATCTCTAGAGCCTGTCCTTGGCGACGCCGTGGAAGTTCATCGAGGGGTCCGGCCAGCGGTGAGCTCAGGTAGTTTGCCCATCCTTCACGAGGCTCAGCGATCCCGAGGTAGCCCAGGGCGGGAGTTATCAATTCATCGAAACGGTTCTCGCCGACATACAGGAATCCCGACCCGAAGGGGCAGCCCAGCCATTTGTGGCCCCCTGCTGATGCAAAATCCACCGCGGTGCGATCCAACTCCAGTTGCCGCACTCCCGCTTCCTGCATAACGTCAAGAATCAGCCAGCATCGGTTTGCTTGGCAGGCCGTTCCGAGCTCCGCAAGGTTCAGGCGAAAGCCATGGTTTTCCGAAACCGAGCTGGTACACACCACGCGTGTTTCCGGGCGCAACCCTGACACCAACGATGCGGTTGGATCCGAAGCCTGACCCAGGTCGAGCGTGCGAACCGAAATGCCCTTTTGTGCGATAGCCGAGCGCCAAACGAGGGAAAGTCCAACGAAGTCCCAACCCGCGATCAAGACCTCGTCGCCTGCGGCCAGGGGAATGGATGATGCCGCAATCTGAAGTCCATGACTCGTCGACTCGACCAGTGCAATCCGGTCGGCTCCGGCGCCGATGATCTGCCCCACCGCTAGGCGCGCGGCCCGAGACTCGGCTTCCAGCGCGAACCATCGACGGTCGGCTCCTTTTTCGGGGATTCTAGTCAGCTCGCGAATCTGCTCGGAAATCGAATCTACGACGGGTGAGGCGAGCAGACCGAAGTTCGCGGTATCGAGATAGACACCTTCGCGTAGTCCGGGAAACCAACTGCGCGCGGACGTGATGCCGACCATCGGTCATGGACAATAACCCATGCCATGGGGGCCGGCAAGATGAGACAGGTGTGGAGCGAAAAAAAAGGAGCACCTCGATGAGGTGCTCCCGGTGGAAAACCGGCCGAGGTCACTTCTTAGGTGTCGGTCAGTAGCCGGTTCTCTACGCTGAACACGCCAAACGTCGACCGCGCGATTCTCTCCGCCTTGATTTTCTCGAGATTGGAGAAGACGGCGCCGGTCAAGGTAACCCGACCACCCTCGACGATGATGTGGATCGGGGGATTGACCCGATGGGCAAAGCGCTGAAACAGAGGGTCCCGGTAGATTCGATTCGTGAGCACGACTCGAAGCCGGTTGTCGTAAATGCTGGTCCGAAGAGTCTGGATCTCGCTGGTGACGCTTTGGACACCCAGAACCTTGGAGGTACGTTTCTCGATCTCCGTTGCCTTGAAGGGCATCGTGACACGGCCCTTTAGAAGGACGTGACCGTCTTCGACTGCGAGATTGACGTCGTCGTAAACGGTGAAGTAGACGTAGTTGCGGATTCGTTTTGCAATTTCCTCGCCGACCTTCTCATCGCTCTCCCCAAAGGCGATCTTCAACTCGTCCTCGACCGCGACCACGTCGTCGATCTCCATCGCGAGCTTGATGGCTTCGTTCTTGGCCCACACGCTCTTTACCTTGCCTTCGAGCGTGACCACACCCTTCTCGACCGCGACTCGCGGGCCTCCGCCGCCGTTCAAGATCTCCTTTTTCTCTAAACTAATTTCAATCGCGGACTGTATTTCGGCATCATTCAAAGTGGCAGCAGCCGCCAGTGAAAGCCCTCCAAGGGCTGCAATCAACGTGAATGCAAGAATCCTTGTCATCTCCCTTCCTCCTTTTCGGCTCCCGATACCATGACTAATGCAAGGTCGATTCCAGAAACGGCGCGCCCCGGTTTCAGGCGCTTATTGTTCCGTATAAAGGGTTTGATTCGTTGGGGGAGTGGATTCGACGGGGAAACGGGGGGCTAGAGGTGTCCTCTCAGGAGGTCAGTTTGCCTCAGTTGTAGCCGTGGTATTTGCGCTTCGGGGCGGACTCTTGCTCGGTCGGTAGCCATTCGCCGTTTTCCACCTCGGCGTAGCGCTCCAACAAGTCATCCACGAACTGGTGCTCGAGCTCGCTTCCCGATGGGTGGGCCTCGATGGTGTCCCAGAGGACGCGGTCGTAGCCCTGTTCCGCCACGGCGAGCAGCCCTTGAATGCCACGAGTCGCTTCGGCGAAATCGGAGGCGGTGAAGGAAACATTCCCGCCTGAGTAATCGATGCCACGTATCTTTTCGAGCAACGACAAGCTGGCGGGATGAACGGCCCGGAATTCAACACGGAGCGGAGGTTCGAGCCTCATTGCACGAGCTTGCAGACGGTTTTGAATGGCCCTCTTCGCCGATTCCCGCAATTGCGCGGCCACTTCGTCGCCAGGCTTGAGCTCCGCTCCGTCGGCACCGTGGGCTGTCTTCACGGTCTTCACGGTCACGTATTCAACCCACGGCATAGTCTCGAGATCGCGGGCCAGCACGTCGTCACCTGAAGCGAAGATAACGGGGACTCCGACACGGCCCCAGGAGTAGGCGACAACCTCGGTCTCGGTAACCCAGGCGTCGTTGAGTCGAACCTTCGTCCCCAGAAACATCGTGTGGGAAATGAAACCGGCACTGCCGGTCTTGGCATGCATGCCGACAGCCGCGACCGCGTCGTAGAGCCCGGCTCCCGTGAGATCGGCGTACGCATCGAAAGGCGCGTCTCTCAGAATGTGTTGCGCTCTGGGATCGAGGCGCTCCAGTGGCATGTCCGGGTGCGGGTTTCCGCTTCCATGGCCATCCACGACATGAACAACATCCGCCCCTCCTTCGAAGAGGCCCTCCACAACGGCATTGACATCGGCCACCAGCCGAGCCTGGCCCTTCCGGTATCGATCGGTTCTCGAGAACATGGTCATCCGCCAGTCGTCGATCCCACTCAATCCTTCCATGTCGTAGTAGACGAGTACCTTGAGCTCCCGATCGGCGTCTGGTGCCGGCACCATGAGCAGGCGGCCGGCCTGCAGCATCGATGGCTCGGTTCCCGGTGCCGTGGATTCGAGGACCTCTCCAGTATCGACGTGCCCCCGCCCCACTGACACCTCTTGCGAGCCCACCACGCGACGGAAATCATGAAAGTAGGAGGGGAGTCCCTCCTCTCGGAAAGTATCGACACCCGTCTGAAGCTGATAGTGGACGTGAGGAAAGCTCGTGTCGCCGGACAGGCCCATCAGACCGACGAGCTGGCCGGCGAGCACTTTGGCTCCCGGTTTCACCCGGACGCTGCCCAATTTTAGATGGGCTATGTAGCTAAACTCTCCGTTTTGATGATCGATGATGACGTAGTTGCCGAAGAAGGTCTTCGGGTCGTCCGTCGTTAGCGCATCAGAGTAAACGACTTTGCCGTCGACGAGGGTGTTGTCCGGGATGTCGTTTACCGCCTCCGCAATCACACCGTCTCCGGGAGAAAATACCGGGTCGCCGAAACCGAACCATTCCTCCAGGCGCTCGCCGTCGCCGCGGTGCAGCTCGCCGGCTTCGTTCACGGCGCAGAAATCGTAGGCGTAACGAACGGCGTTAGCGGTGGCTCCGATCTGTTTCACGAAGGGGTGATCGAGGTTTACTCGCCGGTGATGCGCGTAGAAATCGTGCCCGTCGTCGACGATGATGCGTCCTCGCAGGGGAAGGACCAGCCGCGTTTTCGTTTCGTACCTTGCCGGAGTCACGATTGTTTCGGCGAGCTGGGTCCCACCATTCTCCGAGGCAAAGATAAATTCGTAGCGCAACAGTGCGAGCCTCAGCTCGGAGTCGAAGGTGTGAAACGGATTGAAGACGAAAAGCGTTCCACCGCCTTCGAGCTCGGCGGTCGGAAGGGTATTCATGCTGGGGCTCACCGCGTTTCGGTCCAGCCGGAGTCGTCGAAGCAGCCGGCCTTCTTCGTCAAAGGCCGACATTCGGATGAGCTCGAGCTGAAGTCGTTCATCGGTTGGATTCTCGAACATGAAGTCGAAGTTGAGAAATTGATGGGTTGCGCCCTTTTCTAGATAGACGGTCTGGGGGTGGACAGTTACTTGAAGCGGCCTTTGCCATGGGCTACCCAAGATGGCGGTCAGAATCAGTGCGACTAGCATTACACTCTCCGAAGGCTTGACAGTGACGACTCTCTGCTCTAGATAATCAAGGATGGAATCCCCTAACAGAATCGACGAGCTCGCCAGCATCCGAGCCCGCGTCGAAACGGAATATCGTAACCGAACCCCAGCCTCGAAGCGACTCTTCGACGAAGCGGTGAAGTTTCTACCGGGGGGCGGTATCCGGGCGGCGGCCTTTTTCTTCCCCTATCCGTTTGTCATCGACAAGGGAGAAGGCTGTTCTGTGATCGATGTGGACGGTAACGTCTACTTGGATTTGGTCAACAACTACACCGCGCTTATCCATGGCCACGCGCACCCACGCATCGTGGAGGCGACCAGCGCTCAGCTCCGAAAAGGGACCGCGTTCGGATCGCCGGTAGAGAGCCAGACGGAACTCGCCAAGGCTCTGTGCGACCGGATTCCCTCATTGGAGAAGCTCCGCTTTTGTAACTCCGGAACCGAAGCGACGATGCACGCGATCCGGCTCGCCAAGGCAGAAACCGGCCGGCCGAAGATCTTAAAGATGGAAGGCGGCTATCACGGGAGTCACGATGCCGCGGAAGTGAGTTTGTGGAGTCAGGAGGGACCGCCCGACGCTCCACATTCCGTCGCGCGGATACGCAGGGAATCTTCGAGGGTGTCGTGGAAGACGTCGTCGTGGCTCCGTTCAATAACCTGGAGGCCACGCGAAGCATCATCGACCGCCACGCCGATGAGTTGGCCGCCGTCATCGTCGAGCCCGTCATGGGTGCAGCAGGTATGATCCCACCGGCCGCAGGTTATCTCGAGCTACTTCGGGAAGCGACGCAGACTTGTGGGTCACTGCTGATTTTCGACGAAGTGATCACGCTCCGGCTCGCCTGGGGTGGAGCACAGGAGAGTTATCACGTCGCGCCGGATATCACGACGCTTGGCAAGGTCATCGGAGGCGGGTTCCCGGTGGGGGCGTTCGGCGGCAGCGACGAGCTCATGTCCCCATACGATCCGCGCGCCGGCAAGTTCTTTCATTCCGGGACATTCAATGGCAATCCCATGACCATGGCCGCGGGCCTGGCCGCGCTCGAGCTCCTCACGCGGCGGGAGATCACACGGATCAATTCGCTCGGTGAACGCCTGCGCCTCGGATTAAGAAGTGCCCTGGCCGATACAGGTGCCATGGGCCAAGATAACCGGAGTGGGCTCTCTCCTGCAGATCCATTTCTCGGAAATCGAAGTGACGAATTATCGCGCCGGCAAACTGAGCGCGTTCGAGCCGCTACAACTCCTACATTTGATGTTGCTGAACCGCGGTGTCTCGATCGCTCCCCGGGGCTTGATGTGTAACTCGACGTCGATGGACGAGAAGGACATCGACCATACGATCGGCGTGTTTCGGGATGCGCTGGGCGAGCTGGCTTCGGCTTAACGGCTACGTTTCTGCTTTTCTGACCCCGGACAGATCGAGGTTGGCGATCTGGTCGCGAAGCCCCGCGATCCAATCATCGAAATCGCCCTCGGCGGGAACCGTGACTTCGACTTTGTTGCCGATGAGCCGAACGCTTCCTGAACCCTCCGGGCCCAGTGGGACGATGATCCCTTCGCGGTGAATGGACATCGCGTCCGTAACTACGAAAATACGATGCATTTGGTTTGGTGTGACTACGTCCATAAGTGTCCTCTCGTGGCAAGTCTCTAGTTTTTTCCCACCGACTCCAATAGGACCAATGACAGAACCTTGGTGGCGTCGACCAAGGTTTCCACTTCGCAGTACTCGTCCGGTTGATGAGCCATTTCTAGGATGCCTGGCCCATACGCAACGCAATGGTCGACTCCCGCAACACGGGAGACATGCTTGTGATCATAAGTTCCGGGGCTGGCGACCAGTTGCGCGTTTTCTCCGGTTACTTTCTTTATAGCGTCTTCGAGAGCAGCGGTAAGCGGTGAGTCCTCGGGCGTCATCACCGGATGAAAGAGGAGCAACTCCTTCAAATCATAGTCTCCCTCGGGAGTCCGCGAACCGACTCTGTCGACAATTGCCGAGATTTCTTTTTTCACAAGCTCCGCATCTTCTTCGATGAGAAAGCGGCGGTCCACGATGATCTCACAACGGTCGGGAACGCACGGTGTTTGTCCAAACTCGGCTACTTGGCCGCCCTGGATCGCATTTATAATTGATGCTCGCCCTCCGTGCCTCGTGAGGAACGACCGGCATCTCCGTCGTGCGTTGGGCAAGAGCCGGAATCAGCTCCGTGCGAAAGGCTTCCATAAGAGGAGCCATTCGCTCGATAGCGTTGACGCCGAGGAAGGGCATGCTCCCGTGAGCCATTCGGCCTCGAGCGGTTACCTTGAACCAATAGACGCCACGATGGCCCACACAGACGCGATCTCGACCAAAGGGCTCCGGAATGATCACATAGTCGGTCCGGTCGGAGGCAATATGGCCCTTCTCGGCTAGCCATCCGACTCCGGCGTACCCTCCGCTCTCTTCGTCCACGGTGCCGCTGATCTCGACGCTCCCTCGAAGCGAGACTCCGGCGCGTCGGAGAGCCTCGGCGGCGAAAACCGCGGCGGCAATGCCGGATTTCATATCCGAGCTGCCTCGACCGTAAAGACGGCCGTCACGGACGGTACCGCCAAAAGGATCCACCGTCCAGCCTTGGCCCGTCGGCACCACATCCATGTGACCGTTTAGGTGAACGAGAGGGCGTGGCTCGTCGCCACTGCGGCGTCCGACGATATTGACGCGTGGGTGCTTCTCAGTGTGCTCGTCGCGGTCGTCGGCGACGTGATAGTCAACTTGGAATCCGAATTCCTGGAGCTTCTTTCCGATGAACGACGCGCACTCGCGGTAGTTTTCTCCTGGCGGATTCACCGTCGGGATCCGTATGAGCTCCACCGCAAAGTCGACGATCTCGTCGCGGGCCGCTTCGACTTCTCTGAGTAGTGCGTCCATTAGCTCGAGCAACTTGGCAACATTATATTAGTTTGGTAGGTTCTGGGCGTGAAGTCCTTCCAGGTCACACCGTTGCTGGTTCTGGCCGTTTGCCTCCCGGCGCTTGGCCAAGACTCGACTCCTTCCGGTTTAACCCTCGTCGAGGGCATCAAAGTCGGCCACCACACGCTCACCGAACGTCCAACCGGATGCACCGTCATTCTCACCGAGGCAGGAGCGGTGGCTGGAGTCGACGTACGCGGCTCGGCTCCTGGAACTCGCGAGACGGAGCTACTCGATCCTACCGATACCGTCGAGGAGGTTCACGCGGTGGTGCTTTCGGGTGGTAGTGCCTTTGGGCTCGACTCGGCCTCCGGTGTGGTGCGGTACTTGGAGGAGAAGGGGATCGGCTACGACCTGGGCTATGCCACGGTACCCATTGTTCCCGCCGCCGTACTTCTCGATCTCCGAGTCGGCGACAAACCTCATGTTCGACCCGGCGCAGAGTGTGGTTACAAGGCCGCGCTCGCAGCAAGCGACCGTCCAGTCCTGGAAGGGAATATCGGTGCCGGGGCAGGAGCAACCGTGGGGAAGCTCGCCGGGTACGCTCGCGCCATGAAGGGAGGGCTGGGGACCGCGGCGATCACATTGTCCAGTGGTCTCACCGTCGCCGCCCTTGTCGCCGTCAACGCTGCAGGAGACGTCATCGATCCGGCAACCGGACGAGTGCTCGCCGGCGTCCGCACCGAAGACGGCAAGAGATTGGCCGATGTCAGAAAGCTACTACGGTCCGGCGAATTCCTGCGGGCTCGTCCGGGAGAAAACACTACCATCGGGGTCACTGCGACGAACGCTCGGCTGACGAAGACTCAGGTTACGAAGATCGCGCAGATGGCGCACGACGGCTTGGCGCGGGCAGTGGTCCCTGCTCACACTGCCAGTGACGGCGACACCATTTTCGCTCTGGCCACCGGTACCTGGGACGGGGATCCAAACGTAACGCTTGTCGGTGCTTTGGCGGCAGAGGTCATTGCGGATGCGATTGTTCGGGCGGTAAAGGCGGTCGAAGGCATTCCGGGCTATCCCTCCGCGCGCGATCTGTCCAGCGAGACGAAGTGAGTCTGCATCTCCTCTTCCTCATCGGTTACTCGCTTCTTCTAGTCTTCCTCGGGCTCATCATAGGGCGCCTCGTCAAAACCACAGGAGCTTTTTTCGTCGCCGGGAGGCAGCTCGGTCCGGTGCTGCTCTTTTCGACCTTGCTTGCCGCAAACATTGGAGCCGGCTCGACCGTCGGGGCGGCGGGACTCGGATACCGGGATGGCCTCAGCGCATGGTGGTGGGTCGGCTCGGCGGGCATTGGTTCCGTCCTTTTGGCTTTTTGGGTAGGCCCACGATTGTGGCGGTTGGCGAAGCGCCACGATCTCCGGACGGTCGGGGATTTCCTCGAGCTTCGCTACAGCAGTTCGGTTCGGGGTGTCGTGGCGACACTTCTTTGGATTGGGACACTCGTCATCCTCGCTGGGCAGCTCATCGCCATTTCTACGATCCTGCACGTGGTCGCGGGCGTGCCGCGGTATTTAGGTTGCCTCATCGGTGGCGTGGTCATGACGACGTACTTCACGGCCGGTGGCTTGCTGACTTCGGCTTGGGTCAACGCGGTCCAACTCGTTGTGTTATTGGTTGGCTTCGCGGTGGCATTGCCGATGTCGCTCGCCGCCGCGGGTGGTTGGGGCGCAGTCATGGCGACGGAAGCAGCCACCAACCCAGCGTATACGAATTTCTGGCGGGGGGGAGGCTCGGGGTGGATCTACGTCGCGATGATCGTTCCAGCCTTCATTATTTCTCCGGGGATCTTGCAAAAGACGTTCGGCGCGCGAGACGAGAGAACCGTTCGCATCGGGGTTTCTGCGACCGCCCTGGTACTCCTGGTGTTCGCCTTTGTACCTCCACTCCTCGGAATGATCGCCCGAGTCCATCACCCAGAGCTCTTGAACCATGAGGACGCACTAGCGACGGTTTTGGTCTACGAGCTTCCGCTGGCTGTCGGCACGTTGGGACTGGCGGCGGTTTTCTCCGCCGAATTGAGCTCCTGCGACGCCATCCTTTTCATGTTGTCCACGTCGCTCTCCCAAGATCTCTATCGCCGTTTTGTGAATCCCGGCGCGAGTGATTCGCGTGTCTTGAGAGTCGCCCGCATCGCTGCCGTGACCGGGGGAGCGCTGGGAGTGTTGCTGGCGATCGTGGTGCCAACCGTGATCGGAGCCTTGAAGGTCTTCTATTCTCTTCTATCGGTTTCTCTGTTCGTGCCTATCGTCGCAGGGCTTCACTATCGTCGCGCGGGAACGCCCGAAGTGCTGGCCGCGATCGGCGTCGGAGTCTCGGTTTTGCTTGCCGTGCACCTGCACACGAGGGGAATGGGTTTCGGCGCCTGGACCCCGGCGCTCATCGGCCTCATCGCTTCCGGCCTCGGGTTCGCGGTGGTGGCGCTCGCTCGAATCGGTTCAGCGAGGCCCACTGAGGGAGCCGGGGAGATTTGATGGCGGACGAAGCGCTGTTCCGGTTAGACGGGAAAACCGTGGCGGTGGTGGGTGCCGCATCCGGTATCGGTGAGGCAGTGGCGGAGGGCTGCGCTACACAAGGGGCGCACGTCACGTGTCTCGACATCAACGCCGACGCAGCCCGCGCCATCGCTACGAGAATTCAAGTTGCCGGAGGCCTAGCCAGCTCGGCGCACCTAGACATCCGAGACCGTGAGGCGGTGAGTGCCGAATTGGGAAAGATCCGGGAAACTCATAATCGACTCATGTCGTCATATCAACGCCCAGCATCAACGTTCGAAAGCCGATCTTGAAGTACAAGGAAGAGGAACTGGACCGCGTGATCGATTTGAACCTGAAAGGTAACTTTCATGTACTTCAGACGGCGGGGAGAATCATGGCCGCGCAAAAAGGTGGAAGCATCGTCATCTTCTCTTCGATTCGATCTCTGGTCGTCGAGCCCGGTCAAGCGGTGTATGCGGCGACGAAAGCGGGCATGGTTCAAATCGTGCGGACGCTGGCGGCCGAGCTCGGCCCGTCCGGTGTGCGAGTGAACGCGGTTGCCCCGGGAGTCGTCGAAACACCTCTCACCGCTCCCATTCGCTCGAACCCCGATTGGTATGAAGCCTACGCGGCAAAGACCGTCTTGAAGAGATGGGCACGGGCCGAGGAGATGGTAGGGCCGACGGTCTTTCTCGCCTCCGACGCCGCAAGCTACGTGACCGGCACCGTGTTGTTCGTGGATGGTGGTTGGACGGCTGCGGACGGGCGGTTTCAACCGCCAGGGATGTGACGTTGGAGCCGTGACGCACACTTTGAAAAGGAAGGAAGTATTCCTATGACGCTCAAAACGCGTTTCATCGTGAGCTCTTGTGCGCTTGGCGCTCTGCTAATGGGCTCCAGTCTGGCCTCCGCTCAAGCGGTGAACGAAGTTACATCGCCCGACGAGTTCTTCGGTTTCCAACTTGGCACGGACAGGAAGCTGGCTCGCTGGGACAAGATCGTCGAGTACTACGAGCTTCTCGCCAAGGAGAGCGATCGAATTCAAGTGAGCAACATGGGGCCCTCCACCGACGGCCATCCGTATCTCCTGGCGATCATCTCTTCGCCGGAGAACATTGCTAATCTGGAGCGGATTCGGGAAGTGAACCTGCAGCTTCAGGACCCGCGGATCCCGGAGGAAGAGATCCGACGATTGATCGATGAGGGCAAGGCCGTAGTGAGTCAGTCTTTCGGGCTTCACGCCACGGAGGTCGGGGGGGCGCAGACGGCTCCCGAGCTCACCTACGACCTTCTTTCACGCGACGACGCGGAAACCACGCGCATCCTGGACAACACCATCCTGCTCCTGTTTCCTTGCTTCAACCCGGACGGTCAGATCATGGTGACCGACTGGTATCGCGACAACCTTGGCACGGAGTACGAGGGGGTGGGCCTTCCTTGGCTCTACCACAAGTACGTTGGCCACGACAACAATCGGGACGCGGATTTTCTCAACATGGTGGAGGCGGTGTACACGGCCAAGGTGCTCTATCGCGACTGGAAGCCACAGGCGTACGTCGACCATCATCAAATGGGAGCTTACGGGGCCCGCTTTTACGTGCCCCCTTATAGCGAGCCCATTCGTCCGTATGCAGACCCTCTTATGTGGCGGGAGCTCAGTTGGTATGGCGCGCACATCGCTTACAAGCTCGAGGAGAATGGCAAGGCCGGGGTGCTCAATGCTGGCCAGTATCCTGGCTGGGGGCATTTCGGATGGCACTGGATCACGCCGGTCCACAACATCGCGGGAATGCTCACCGAGGCGGCGAGCGCAAGCCTCGCGACGCCGCTCTACCTCCATCCCGACCAGCTTCGCGGCGGCGCCCGCGGGCTTCCCGAGTACGAGGCGCAGTCGACGATGCCGAACCCCTGGGAGGGAGGCTGGTGGAGGCTTCGCGACATCGTCGAGCAGCAGAAAATAGCCGCTTGGGCCATACAGGATCTCGCCGCGCGCAACAAGGAAACGGTGCTCTGGAACGGTTACCTGAAGGCGAAGAGGCAGACGGAACGGGGTGCTCTGGGAACACCCAAGGCTTATGTCATCCCCACCGTCCAGCACGATCGCTTGACGACGATCAAGATGGTGAACACGTTGCTGCAATCCGATATCGAGATCCAGAGGGCCGAAAAGCCATTCAGTGTCGGGGAAATGAGCTACCAGGAGGGCTCCTACGTCATCTCTCTCGCGCAGCCCAAGATGGGACTGATCCGGAACCTCCTCGGGCGTACGCTCTACCCCGACAATGAGTGGACGCGGGCGCGGGACGGATCTCCCCTCCGTCCTTACGATACTTCCACTCACACCATGAGCGAGTTCATGGGCGTCCGGGTGGACGCGATAGACGGCGCGGTGAGTGGCGATTTCGAGAGACTGACTGGGCCGGTCCCGATGGCAGGTACAGTGGGCTCGGGGTCGCACTTCGTCCTGGACGGCCGACTGAATCAGAGCTTTAAGGCGGCCAACCTCTTGCTCGACAAAGGCGTTAGTGTGCGGCGGGTGGACGAGGCGACCGATGACCTCCACCTCGGAGACTTCATCGTGAGTGGTGGCTCAGAATCCACTCTTCGGGAAGTAGCCGGGGAGACGGGAGTGGACTTTACACCGCTCGATGCGGAGCCGCGGGATGGAATCCACGATGTGAAGCGGATGCGCGTAGGTATGTATCAACGCTACCGGGGCGGAAACATGGACGAAGGATGGACCCGGTTCTTGCTGGAAACATTCTCCTTTCCTTACACCTCGCTTATGGACGAGGAGATCAAGAAAGGCGGGCTCGACGCCAAATACGATGTAATCCTCTTGCCACACGACTCCAAGGAAATGATCACCGGGGAGGAAGAGGAACCGAGG
Organism: Candidatus Marinacidobacterales bacterium; assembly: GCA_965219415.1. Classification (GTDB taxonomy): domain Bacteria; phylum Acidobacteriota; class Vicinamibacteria; order Marinacidobacterales; family DATDRI01; genus CBDCNP01. The sequence continues at coordinate 365,202 of CBDCNP010000002.1, read as the reverse complement.
CCCGGTCGGCCCCCCGAGATCTATCCTCCCGAGTATATGACCGGCATCGGAGACGAGGGCGTGGCGTCGTTGAAACAGTTCGTCGAATCCGGGGGCGCCGTCGTCGCTCTGGGGGAGGCTAGCAACTTCGCCATCGAAACATTTGAGCTGAAGGTTCGCAACGTCCTGGAGGACATCGACTCGGAGGATTACTTCTGCCCCGGCTCGACACTAAGAGTGGCATTCGACAACGGCCACCCACTCGCGTACGGCATGCCGTCGCGGGGCTTGGTGCTCAACTGGCAGAACCCAGCGTTCGAGATCGTCCCCAACAGAAACAACGATCGGTACGAGCGCATCGTCACGTACGTAGATCGCGACATTCTGCAAAGCGGGTGGCTCATCGGCGAGGAACATTTGTCGAAGAAAGCGGCAATGGTCGCTGCGAAGCAGGGTGAGGGCCAGGTGGTTCTCATCGGCTTCCGCACGCAGCATCGTGCCCAGACATACGGGACGTTCAAGCTACTTTTCAATACGATGCTCCGTTAGTAGACCGCAATTTCGATCGCGGATCGGAGTGTTCCCCATACTGAACAGGAATCCCTTGGTTTGAAATCCACTCACGTTCACCCGCGTATCCGACGCAGCGAGCTACGTATCCGGCACCGTGTTGTTCGTGGATGATGGTTGGACGGCTGCAGATGGGGCGGTTTCATCCGCCGGAGTCGTCGGGTTTTCCCCGCGTCTTAAGCAGCGGTTGGTATCGAGGTAGGGGAACGCCAGGGTTATGCGAAAGCCCACGAGACGCACGCGCATGCAGTTGGTCTCGCGCCCGGGCAATTTAGCGCTAGGTTGTAGCTTTCAGGCGGCCGGCATCGAGCAGAAGGGCGACGATGCCGACAGCGAGCGGAATCGTCGCCGCTGCGAGGCCGAGATTCGTCCCGATCGTCGGGACGCGCATCAAAATAACGCCGGTCGTTGCGATCGTCCCGATCAGAAGGGCCCACCAGGCCCATACTTCCCCTTTGCGGTAGGGGACGAGCACGATCGTCAGGAACAAAAGAGCATAACCAGTCGCGAACGCCGCAGCGGTGCCGCGCCGGGCTCGGAGGGCGATTTCGACTTCGTTCCGACCTTCGGCGAGCTCGCTCAGTGTCATTGGACCGATTTGATCTTGCCCCGCGTCCGCGACGTAGGCTACATACACGGAGGCCACGGATCCGAGAAGCGTCAGCCCTCCGATGAGGGTCAGCAGGATCCAGCTCGCTACTCTCAGTTTTGCGCTCAACTTTTGTCCCCCGGCGTGGTTGCGTTCTAGCCAGCCGCAGACTAACCGTGTCTACGCACGAGCGCAAGTGCCGGGGGGTTTTGACGGCCGCGTGCCTGCACGACTAGGAAACGTCGCCTTTCGGCGCTGTGGGCCGATCACACGTACAACAAAACACCTTCCGCTTCCGCTCCGGTCGCCTGACCGAGCGCTTCCGCATAGAGCGCCACTTGGCGTTTGTATTCTTCTTGTCGGATATCCACCCGCACGTCGGTCTTGAAGTCGACGACCGTCCAGGGAGCACCGCGCCGCTTCCGAAACGCGAGATCGACCACTCCCTCGACCAGCGAACCGTCTCCTCTTTTGAGCACCACCGGGCTTTCGCGTAAGAGCGACGCCTCTTGTCGAGACGCGGCCTCGGCCTGCCGAAGTAGGGGATGGGCAAGGGCTCGCTCGGCGGCTTCAGCGGCGGCTTCAGCCTCTTCTTCGGTGTTGCCGAGGACGCGTCCGAGGCTCCGCGCCAACGCGTCGAGTCGTTCGCGCCCGGCGCTCAAGTCGGCTGTCGCCAGCACTTCGTGCACCAGGATGCCGAATCCTTTTCCGGCGGGGCGTCTCGGCACTCGCTCGACGACCTCGACGCGAACGCCGTCAGGAGTCTCGGTGGTTTCCTCGGCAACTCGGGTGGCCGTTCTAACATCAAGCGACGCACCGCTTCCTTCCTCGAGAAGCGAGTCTCGTCGCCGCTGCCAAGCGTCGTGTCGCTCGGTCCCGGTGTCGGTCGCACTCCCCTCGTCGGCCTGCAGAATCCAGTGCCGCCGGATGCTCGGTTTTAGCTGGTACGCCTCTTCCAACAGCGCGGGATCCCACCAAACGACGCGGTGGCCTCCCTTGCGTGGTTTATGGAGGCCGGGTTTGATTCCCTCACCCGGCGGCGGGGCGTTCATCGGTGGATCCAGTACCGCCTCCTCTGCGAACCGAGGGCATCCCGGTGCAACGACGGGAAGACGGTAGGTCTTACCGATCGGATAGAGCGCCGGTGCAAGCGCCGCAACCCAGCTGCGGGGTCTTATGGCGTCCGCCACCGCCGGGACCACGAGGATGTCTCTGGCGCGCGTTGCCGCAACGTAGAGAAGTCTCTGACTCTCGGCGGCCTCGCGACGCCCCTCCACGGCCTCATGGTCGAGAAGTTCCCACGGGGCGCCCCCCGCCAATCGCACCGCGAAAAGGTTGCGATCGGGATCGATGTGGCGGGAAGCGCTCTCTCCGAGTGGGCACGTGATGTCGCAGAGGATGACGATGGGAAACTCCAGGCCCTTGGCTCGATGCACGGTCATGAGTCTGACCCCTTGCACGCCTTCCTCGATGAGTGGCTGCTCGGTGACCTCGCCCCGCTCGGCCAACCCCTCGAGGTGGCCGACGAACCCGCGGAAAGAGAGCCCACCGGTACTCTCGAAATTCCGCGCCAGCTGCAGCAATCGCAACACATTGGCGAGCACCTGATCTCCTGCTTGCCAAAGGGCGAAGCCCGCCTGTGCGCGCGTCTCGTCTAGCAGCTGGCGGATAGTGAGAGCGATCGGCCGGTGATTCCTGCCTATGTGTAGACGCGCGAGAATTTCCAGGGTGGCCACAATTTCTTGATCCGATTCCGATAGGTCTCCACTCGGTTCGCGAAACGGATGGAGAGGGCCGTGGCGCGTACGAAAAAGAAAAAGCGCGTCGTCGGCGAGGCTGAAGAGTGGACCCCGGAGAGCAGAGAAAACCGAGAGCTCATCGTCGGGTCTTTCGATCGCTGCGAGGGCGTTCCGCATCGCGTCGATCTCTTCGCGCTGGTGAAAACCGCGTCCTCCAACGAGCACGTGAGGGACGTCCCGTGCCTGCAATCCGTCGACGTAGGGGCGAGTGATATCCCTTCGTCCGGATACGAAGCGGCGAAAGAGAAGGCAGATGTCGGACGGGCGGATCGGACACGGATCGGTGCTGCCCCGAGAGGTCACCTTCCAATCGCTTTCTTCGAGCAACCATTTGATCCACGCTGTTACCGCGCCGGGCTCGGATTTATCGATCGCGTAGTTAGCTAGGTTGCCGTACTTGCTGTAGGGCCGCGGAATGGACAAGGCGATCACGGATGGCTGACCAATGATCGGCTCGCGGTACCGGTCGAGCCCCACGTACGATGCCTGGTGCGCCTCCTTCGAACCGTCCATGACCTCCGACATCGCGGCGTTGACTGCCTCTTGGATTTCGGGCGAACCACGAAAGCTCACGCTCAAGAAAACGCGTTCGGCGCCGGCTTCCATGAGCTGTCTTTTGATTTGCTGGTAAAGGGAGACGTCGGCGCGACGAAAACGGTAGATCGATTGTTTCGGATCGGCGACCACGAAGAGCTTCCCGCGGCGAGGTTTCACGCGTCGCCAATTGTCAACTGACGGGTCGTCGGAGGAGAGCAAGACTAGAATCTCGGCCTGCAGTGGGTCGGTATCTTGAAACTCGTCGACGAAGATGTGGGTGAATCGGTTTTGAAGCTCTTCCCGTAGAGGACGGTTCTCACGAAGCAAGTCGCGGGCTCTAGCCAGGAGATCCAGGAAGTCGAGACGACCCGCTTTTGTTTTGATCTCCTGATAGCGCTCGACGAGCTCGGGGAGCTCGTTTTGAAGGTGGGCGGCCCGATCGGCACCGGCCCTCTTTCGGAACTCCTTCAGCGATTCTTGGAGGGAGTCGCGCTCGTCCAGGAGATCTTGGCGCGAGACGCGATCCGAGTAAGGGCCCCGCCCCTTGGTCTTGCCTAGCTCGAGTTTGAGTAGCCGGTGTTCCAGAAAGTCGTAATCGCGTTTTCCGCTGGCGGTCTCCTGGCGATCGAGCTCGAGGGCGAAAGATCGCAACCCCGCTAAGTCCCGGTAGAGCCGGTCACTAGTGCTCGTGCAATCCTCGCTTTGCTTTGCCAAGTGGAGGAATCTCTCGACGAGCCAATCGATCTCCTTTTCTCGAGGGAATGGGCGTATCTCCCATGGGGTAGGGAAGTCCCGACGATCAATGAGAGCCCACCCGGCCTGGTAGAGTCGATCCACGGGGCCCAACTCGTTCTCGACGGGTTGACGCAGGAGCCTTCGGATCCCGGGCGGTGGATCGTCGAGCTTCTCCTGTAGCCACCGCAGGAAGACTCGGCGGTAGAGTCTCTGTGACTCATCCTCGGTGGCTACCTCGAAGAACGGATCGACACCCGCTTGGAGCGGCCTCTCCTTTAGTAGATCGGCGCAGAAACCGTGGATCGTGCCGATATGCGCCTCTTCCAGTTGGGCGAGGCCTTCCTCTAGGTGCGCTAGCACTTCGGGCTGGCCGGTCGCATCGCGTCGAGCCGTCTCCAGCTTGGTTCTAAGTCGCAGCTTGAGCTCTCCCGCCGCCTTTTCGGTAAACGTGACCGCAACCAAGGTGGAAAGCTTGCCTCGGCCACGCCGAATAACTTCGATAATGCGTTCGATGAGCTCGGTGGTCTTCCCGGTCCCCGCCGCCGCCTCGACAAGCAGCGTTTCGTCGAGACTGGTGCGTATGCGGTCTCGAGCTTCTTGATCGACCAGAGTGTGTTCAGGCATTACCTAATGCTCGCTCCCGCCTTTGCCCTTCGGACCATGGCGGAGTCCCGCTGTAGTAACGATAGAAGTCCGGCGGTAGGCCTCTTTCAGTTGGTCCATCGGCTCGTTCATCTCAAGTTTCGAAGCCAGTTCAGCTCGTTCATCTCAAGTTTCGAAGCCAGTTCAGCAAGGAGAGCTTCGAGTCGCCCTCCTTGCGTTTGGCGCTGATCTCGGCGCCCGGGCCACATACCGGCAAGTAGTCGCAATACTTGCACCCCAGCCTCGGCGATGCGGGAAAGAAGCCCTCTTCGATCGCTTTATCGAGGCGACGTTGAAATTCGGAAACAACTTCTAGCGCTTCGTCGTCGGGCTCGACGGCGCGCTCCGCGTAACCGGATTTCTCCGTACAGTAATAAAGACGTGCCGCGCGGACCTCGTCCCCGGTCAAAGCCTCATAGGCAAGCGAGTAAAGGATTGGCTGAAGGCTTTCTCCTCCGTACAGGACGGCGCCTTCCGGCACGCGTACTCGGCCACTCTTGTAGTCCGTGACCCTTATCTTTCCATCTTCTCGTTTCTCGACAAGGTCGATAGCGCCCCTGAGTCGAAGCCCGCTCGCTAGCACGGCTTCTTGCGTTACGCTCGCCGGATCGGCGGGCCCTCGGGGTTTCATTCCGAACGTAAACTCGAATCGGTGTGGAACCCAGCCACCTGGGGCTTCTGACTCCTTGCGGAGCCAGCCCCGCAGGTCGGTACGAATGCGGGTCAGCTCGTCTCGCCAGATACGCTCGATCGCCGGCGCTAGCTCATCGCTAAACTTCTCGGCTACCCGGCTGAACACTCGCTCGCTTTCCTCTAGTGCGGCAGCCAGATTTTCCGGACGTAGGGGCGAAAGCCCTTTCTCCCCGAGTGTCGTCAGAATCTCGTACTGGGCGACGTGGAAGATGCTGCCGTAGGTCAATGGATCGAGGTGAGTGATTTGCTCGACCGTCTCGCGTGGTCGGAGTCTCAAGATGGCGTTCAGAAAAAATCGATAGGGACAGGCCCCGAACCGCTCCAAGGCGGTCACCGAGAACGCCCGGGCGCCAAAGCGGTGGTTGGTCAACACCTTCTGCGATTCTGTTGAAGGATCGAGAAAACCGTCGACCGGCGTGAAGCGTGAGCGACCGCGCTGGTACCGAGTGCGAAGCGATCGCGAGAGCGCATCGTTGACTTTCAGGAGGTATCGGCCCGTACCTTGCGCGAGCTCTTTCGGCGTGTCTTGGCGCAAGGCATCGGAAAGGAACGCAAGATCGTGCTCCGCTTCGTCGATGGCGTGCGAGGACTCTCTCGGTGCAGGCCAACCTAGGCGCGCTCCCGAGGAATCGGCGGCATCGCGTTCAAGGGACTCGAAGTCCGGGAGAGTTCCCTCGCTGGCTCTCAACACCTCCAGCAAGTAAAAGGAAGGCACTTTGGAGCGGCCCTTCTGCAGATCGATCGAGGGATAGCTAAACACGATCTTTCGCCTCGCCGCCCCCGCCGCCAAACGCAGTGAGAGTCGTTCGTGGGAAACGCGGTCTTCCTGAAGCGGGAGACTCGCATCGAGCTTCCGCCGGTCCACGTCCAAAAGCAGGGGATCTTCGACGATCTTTCGCGGAAACATCCTCTCAGCGAGACCCGGCGCGAGCACGACATCGAAACTCAATCCGCGGACAGCGTCAATGGGAGCGACCCAGACTCGTCCATAAGGATAGCGAGGAGGATCTTGGGACAATAAGGTGAGTCTCTCGTTCAAAACTTCCCGCACTTCGAAGAGCTCGACCGGCCCGACTGAGGCCATCGGTCGGAGTTCTTTGAGAACCGACAACACGCCTTCTGGCGAGCCCAAAACGCGCGACGCAGCGTCTTCGAGAATGTCGAGCCATCTTCCCCAGCTGGCCTTCTCTGGAAAATCCGCAAGCAGGCCGATCACGGGCAGCGCGAAAGAATTCAGATGCGCGAGGTCTTCGATTTGGCGCTCGAGCGTCGCCGCCTCGCTGCCACCCGGGTCGTCGACTTCATCGAGTCGTGCTTGAATCTCTCGAGCTAACCCGGAAAGCCTTCGTTCCCAGCGATCCCGTCCCCCGATGACGGCGGCGTCGACGAGTAACCTCTCCCATCGCCACGGGGCGCGAAGCGTTCCTTCGATGGCCGGGAGTCTTTCGGGCTCGGCGACTCGTTCTGGTGCCGCGAAGAGATCGAGTTGCACGGGCTGGCTATAGCCCTCCGGTGGGGGAGGAGCCAATTCGTGTTGTGGGGGGCTCCAGGGCATTTCCGGCGGCGCCGCGGGCCCGCCATCTTCATTCAGATCGGGAAGCTGACCGAGCGATAGATATTCCGCAAAGCGAGTGGCACTTAGCTCCTCCGCCGCACAGTCGAGGAGAGCGAGAAACGCGCGGCCCGCAGGTGCCGGCCTAAGGGTGCCGGTCTCGAAGTAGGCGGGAACTCCCGCCCGAGCCAATGCGTCTTCTATGAGTGGTGTGTAGACCTCGGGTGAACGCAAGAGAATCGCCATCGAGTCGAAGCGGACGCCGCCCTCCGCTTCCGACTGAATACATCGCGCCAGTTCCACCGCTTCTTGGGCCTCACCGGGAGCCGACAGCACCACCACTTCCTGGTCGTCCGGTGGGCCTGGAGGAGCGGAGCCACTGAAGATGTAGCGTTGAAGTTGTTTGACGGCGTCGGACGAGTCGTCTCCGGCGTAGTCAACCTTCGGGACCACACTGAGCGCCTTTTTCAGCGCTTCGAGCGTCGTTTCATCCCCCGCGGGCACGGTGGCCAACACTTTCGATGCCCCGCGCGCTACGGATGCGATGAAGCGTGCCTCCAGCGGTGTGGTGATCGGTACGTCGAGCAACACCGTAGGCAGCCCTAAGGGAGGTCGCATCGTCGATTCCGCGGCGCGCGTGGCGGCCCGAAGAACGTCTGTACGATCGGCGACTCCCGCCGACAACGCCGCTTTCTCATAGCGTTCGAGGAGCTCGGAAAGGCTCGCTCCCGTCTCACCGGCAGCCGGCAGCTGCGCTGGCTCGACTTCGTGCAGACGGAGCTCGTTCAAAGTGGTCGCGAGGGCACGAGCGAACCCAGGCCCGTGGGCGACAACCGAGAAAACTCCGAAGTCACCTTCCGCCCGCGCCTCATGCGCGACTCTTGCCGCAAGAGCTTGTTGACCTAGCCGGCTGTGCGTGGCGCGCCCTGCCTCTACGAGCTCTGGAAGCGCCAACTGATAAGCGAACGCATTGAGCGTGAGTCGGCGGAGTCCGTACAGGGAACCTTGTTGGGAAGCGAAGGAACGGACCAGATGGTCACCCGCCTTGAGTTGAGAGCAGAGGATGAGCACCTCTCCCCCTCGCGCGTGCCGATCGAGCCAAGCGGTGACTTCGGCGACACGACGAGCGGCAGAAGGGGACTCGAAGATATGTCCTTCTGGCATGCGATGGGGTAGATGGTATCAGCGGTCGGGGGGAATCGCACCGATGATATTTGCCCGTTGATTGCCCGCGATTGCTATGATGAGCCACCACGCTCGAGTCTTCCGAAAGGAGAGCAGACAATGACGAACGGACAGCATGGCCACCCCAGGGACCCCCGAAGGGGGGCACCGTCGGATCGAAAAGGGCTTAGCCCGCTAGTCTGGGTCGCCATCGGTTGTGCGGGCATCCTTGTGTTGGTCGGAGTCGTGACTTTCGTGGGGGGGATCTACGTTTTCAAGAAGGCCAAGAACGTCGTCGAAGAGATGGAAGACAATCCTGTGCTAGCGACGGCGAGGTTGATTGCGGCAACGAATCCCGATGTGGAGTTGGTTGCCGCGGACAAGGAGACACGGACCGTCATCTTCTTGAATAGCAAGACCGGTGAGGAGTGAGGAGTTTACCTTCAACTATCAGGACATCGAGGAAGGTAAGTTCAGTTTCACGTCGGATGAAGGCACGTACGATGTAGACGCAAGTGGGGAAGCAGGGAGGCTCACCATAACCGGCGATGACGGCACCGCGATCCTGGGAAGCAGCGTCGGCCTCGAGAATTTTCCAGATTGGCTACCCATCTATCCGGGAGCGTCGGCGGAGGGTACTTTCTTTACTGAGACCCCGGATGGTGAAATGGGGGCCTATGTCGTGCGAAGCGACGACGGGTTGGAAATCGTGATGGACTACTACGTCGCCGAGCTCGAGGCGGTCGGGCTGGAGATAGCGCAGCGGACGACGATGCCCAGCGGCGCGGTTCTTATCGCGAGCTCACCCGACGGTACGCGTAGCGTCTCCATGACCGGAGCCGCCGAGGGGGGCGAGGTGAAGATGATGGTCAACTTCACCGAAAAAAAAGAGTAGTTGACAAGCACTTCGATGGAGAAAACGAATTCGGTTCCTCCAAACCCGCCTCCGGCGGCGGTGAAGTCTCCCAGCGTGTTCCCCTTACTCGCGCTCGTGGTTACCATTACCGCGGGAGCTCTCGTCTTTTCTTATGCCGCGACCAACTACCATCGTCTCCCGGAGCAAGTGCCCATTCACTTTGGTGGTAGTGGTCAACCGGATGGGTGGGCTCCGCGTTCTTTCGCATCTGTGATGCTCTTGCCGGTCACGACTCTATTCATTGGGCCGGCGATGGCGCTCATCGCCTACCTGATTGCGAACGCCAAACAGGGCATTCGGATCGGCGATGGCGGTGCGTCGGTCATCGCCCAGGAGCGCTTTCGATCCGTTATGACTACGTTCCTGTCGGGCGTGTCAATCCTCGTCACCGGCATGCTCTCGTTGTTCTCGTACGGAGCGATCCAGGTTGGACTCGGTCAAGCCGATCGCTTACCCACCGCCTTCCTCTTTTTCGCTGTTGCCATGGGGGTCTACGTCTTGGTGGGAGTGGTCGTGATCCTAGCCAAGTATTCTCGGGCGCCCAAGCACCCACCAACGGACAGTAGGAACTGGAAATACGGGCTGTTTTACATCAATCGAGACGAGCCTTCGATTTTCGTGGAGAATCGGTTTGGCCTTGGCTACACCCATCAACCTCGGCAATTGGAAGGCGACCCTAGGTCTCACTGTTTTCCTGGCGGGCATCGCCGCTATTCTGATTATGTCTTTGTTTGCTACCTGTTAGGCTGCTCCGGTCGGGCCGCTTTGGGGCCCCTCCCTGTCTCGTCGAGCGGACGGTTGAACCTTTGCCCCGGAGTGGATTAGAATCCGCACCCAGCAGGATTCCTGGACCCAGATGCCCCTGGGGACGCCAAGTACAACCCGAAAGGGAGGAAGTCATGAGATTTCGTCCGAGGTGGATACCGGCGGCGTTCATTGCCGCCTTGGCCCTCATCGTCATTCTGCCGAACGCGCAGTCCCAAGAGGAAAAGAGAAAACCCCTGACCAGGAAGCAAGTCGGGGAGTACATGCGCAAGGGCGACAAGCTGGTCAAAGACGGCAAGCTTGCCGAAGGGGGGAGATACTACTACACCATCGCCGCCGACTATCCCGATAATGGTGAGGCGCAGCTGAAGTTGGGGCGCCTATACAAAGAGCTTGGGGAGATAGAGAACTCGGCAGGTGCCTTTGCCCTGGCGGCGGAGCACACCGACGGAAAGAAGCAGGCGGAGGCGTATGCCGGATTGACGGAGGCCCTGGTGACGCTTGGGAAGTACCAGGAGGCGGCCGTCTCGGCACCTAAAGCCATCGCCGCCGATCCCTCCAATACCGACGCCCACGTGTACCTTGCAATGAGTTTGGCGAAGACCGGCCAATACACAGCCGCGGTGGATGCAGCGGAAAAGGCCATCGGTATGGCGCCGGACAACGCGATCGCGCAGGCGTCACTGGGTGTGGCGCGGCTGGGAACTGGTGACAAACCGGGGGCGGAAGACGCCTTCAATAAGGCGTTGGCGATCGACGCCTCTCTTGCGGAGGCACACGCCGGCATGGCCGACATCATGTTGTCCAAGGAAGACTACGACGGTGCGGTAGCGGGAGCTACGAAAGCCATCGAGCTCAACAGCAAGCTCACAAGAGCCTACGCCGTTCGAGGCATTGCCAACAACGCCCGGGGTGACACCGACGCGGCCTACTCTGATTTGGCGATGGCGGTCACCGTGGACCCGAATGATTTTGCTTCGCAACTCGCGTTTGCCGAGGTGTACGAGAAACAAGGCAACCTCGACATGGCCGTCAATTACTATAAGAAGGCAGCGGAGTTGAACCCGGGTGCCACCGATGCCGTATTCAAGGCGGCCACGATTTCGATCGACAAGGGCGACGCCTACGGCGCAACCGAGTTCCTAAAGAAAGCCCTCGAGTCGAATGCGAGCTCCGCGGACCTTCACTATCTCCTGGGGTTGGCCCTCGTGGCGCAAGACCAGATCGACGCGGGCATCGCGGAGTTCGACGCCGCCTTGGCGATCGACGCGAATATGGGTACCGCCCACTTCGAGCGAGGCAAGGCCCTGCTCAACAAGAAACAAGACGCCGCCGGCGCCCTTCCCTCCTTGCAAAAGGCGGTGGACCTGGAGCCGGACAACGCGGATTTTCTGACTGACTATGGTGCCGCGCTCATCGCAAGCCAACAAGTAGATGAGGCGCTGGCCGCGCTCACGAAGGCCGCGAGCTCTCCCGATTACAAGAACCCGGTAGGGTTGTTTAACCTCGGACGCGTGCAGCTCGCCAAACAGGACTACATGGCGGCCAAGGCCACTCTGCAGCGTAGCGCGGAAGCTGCACCCTCAAACTGGGGGGCTCCGTATAACGCTCTCGCGTGGGCCAACTTCGGAATGATCAAGGCGGGGTGTCCTTGCGACGGCGACGAAGCCATCGTGGCAGCCGTCCAGGAGAATTACAACAAGGCGGTCGAGCTCGGGGTCAATGATCCTAACCTTCAGCCGCGAGTCGAGGCGTTGGCCAACGGCGAGAAGATCAAGTAGCAAAAACTCGTGCTTCACCGGGCTCGGAGCCATCGTGTAAGGCTCCGAGCCCGTTCTTGTTTGCAGGCGCGACCGCCCGAGATTAATAACAGCACGGGCAACGCAAATTGGGAATCATGATGTCTCCAGACCGCCCATTGATCATGGACACGCAGTTGGACGGTGTCAGAGGCTACAACATGCTCGTGGAGGATTTTCGCTGAAATGAACCCCGGCGACACGCTCGGCCATTAACCGCATCGAGAAGCACCTCGGTGTGGGCGGCATGGGAGAGGTGTACCTGGCGGTGGATACGAAGCTGAACCGTCCGGTGGCGCTCAAGACCTTGCGGAAAGAATTTTTCACCGATCCCGAGCGTCACCGCCGATTCGTTCAAGAGGCGCGTGCTGCCTCGGCGCTCGATCATCCCAACATCGTCACTATCTACGACATCACTGAGCACGACGGCCTGCACTTCATCGTGATGCAGTACGTGGCCGGCCAATCGCTGGGTGACCTCATTCGAAATCAAGCCCTCGACCAGCCGAAAGCCCTCGACTACGCCATTCAAATGGCGGACGGCCTGGCACGGGCCCATCGGGACGGAATCGTTCACCGGGATCTGAAACCGGACAACGTGATGGTGAGCGAAGAGGGTCGGGTGAAGGTCGTCGATTTCGGATTGGCGAAGCTTGTCGAGCCTCCAGATTCCATTGGTGAGGCGCCAACGGTCGATAAACAGATGGCTTTGACCCGGGAGGGCGAGATCCTTGGAACCGGGGCCTACATGTCACCCGAGCAAGCTCAGGGGAAAGAGATCGATGTCCGGAGTGACATTTTCTCCTTCGGCAGTGTGCTCTACGAGATGGTGACAGGGGAGCAGGCTTTTTCGGGGGACAACGTCGCCTCGGTTTTGGCTGCCATCATGCGAGACGAGCCGGAGCGAGTGGCTGGCTTGGTGCCGGCGGGTCTGGAGGCGGTGATAGACAAGGCGCTTCGTAAGGACCGTGAGCAGCGTTACCAGTCGATGGAGGAGTTACGAGAGGCGCTGGTAGACGTCAAGGAAGCACGTGCCCCGAAACCGGTACAGGTCTCCCGGCTTGGGCGGAATCTCGGGATTGGGATGGCAGCCGCTGCCGTAGTTGCGCTTCTGGCAGTAGCGATTGCTTCTTATTTTCAACCGGCAGAGCGCTCCACACGGATACCGCGAACCTCACCGCTTACTTCCTTCGAGGGAGGGGAGTGGGACCCCGAGCTATCGCGCGACGGAAGCCATCTCGCTTTCAACTGGGACGGAGGCACGGCCGGCGCTCCGCTCCAGCTCTACGTCAAACAGATTGGTGGCACGGGGCTGCTTCAGCTGACCGACGGCCCCGGGGTGGCCATGGTGCCTACATGGTCACCCGATGGGCGCCAGATCGCATTCCTCCGTCCGGTGACGTCTGCGGTGGGGTCCTACGAGCCTGGGAGCACGATCTCCCTCATCTCCGCGCTGGGAGGTGCGGAGCGTCGATTGGGCACCATCCATTCAAAACAGTATGCGCGTCAGAAACTCTCTTGGTCGCCGGACGGCAAGCTCCTCGCGATTGTCGATGAAGTCTCGCCACCCTCGCCGGACGCGATTTTCCTTCTCTCCCTCGACACCGGAGAAAGAAGAAAACTCACCTCGCCGGGTCCGGGATTCAACGATGCCCGTCCGACCTTCTCGCCGGATGGGGAGACCGTCGCCTTTGTTCGGTCGCGGGGGGGCTACATGCTCGCCCCCGGCGACGTCTATCAGGTATCGGCGGCTGGAGGGGAGGAGACGCAGCTCACCTCCGACGTGAACGTCCGGGGATTAGACTGGACCTCAGATGGTCGAGAGCTCATCTACTCTGCCATTACTGAGTTCGATGCGATTGGAAGTACGAGTCTCTGGCGCGTTCCCGCCAGTGGGGGTGAGTCGAAAAGGCTCCCGTTTGGAGACGGTGCGATTTACGTCACCAGTGCAAGAACCGGCAATCGACTGGCGTACGCGCGACTATCCAAACTGAACATCAACATATGGCGGGTTGGCGGACCGAACGCCGGACGCCTGGCTTCACCCGAGCGACTCATCGCTTCGACCTACTTCGACGCCCGACCCAAGTATTCTCCAGAGGGGACTCGGTTGGCATTTGTGACGCAGCGCTCGGGAACGGGGGAGATCTGGACTTGCGATGATGAGGGAGAAAGACTGTGGCCGCCTCGCCGAGGGATGGTGGCCCGCCTGGTCACCGGACGGGCGCCAGATCGCCTTTATCCAGCGAGCCGACAGTAGCCTGCACGTCGTGGAGGCGACGGGAGGCTTCCACCGCCGCCTCGCGCCTGAGCGAGACGAGGTAGCCGATTACCACCTCAGCTGGTCTCGCGATGGGCGCTTCATCTACTTCAGCCTCCAGCCCGACCGGGCGGTCGGAAATTTGGAAGATCGCTGTCGAAGGAGGAGAGCCGCAGCAGGTGACGAGAAACGGCGGCATGACCGCGTTCGAGTCAGAGGACGGGCATTTCGTCTATTTCACCCGGCATCCTGAGCCACGCCGAAACAAGATCTGGAGAATGCCTGTCGACGGCGGAGAAGAGACGCTTGTCCTGGACAAGGAGCCCGACTTCATGGACTGGGTCCTGTGGCGTGGGAACATCGTTTACATCAACCCGGAAGGGAACAGCGGTCCCACCCTCGAGCTCTTGGATCTCGACACCAAGGAGATACGGGAGCTGGTTTCCTTTGCTAATCGAACGAACTTTGGTGGCATGAATGTGGGGCTCACCGTGTCTCCAGACGGTCAATGGGTGGTCTATTCGAACGCGGATGAGATGAGCAGCGACATCATGATGGTGGAGAACTTCCGCTAGCGATATCTATCCAAAGAGCTCACCGTGCGGTCTGACCTTCTCTCAACGGCTTCTGGGGAGCTCGCGGCTCATCCGGGTAAAGATCGGCGACGTATTCCTCGTAGCCGTTGAAGATCGCCGTCGGGAATTTATCGCGCGTGTCCAACCAATGCGACTCCATCTGGCTCCAACGAGGGTGGGGGATGTTGGGATTGATATTGGAGAGGAACCCGTACTCGTGGGGTTGGATTTGCCAGAACGTCTTGGGCGGCTTTTTTACCAGCTTGATCTTCACCACCGATTTGGGACCCTTTACCCATACTTCCATGGAACGACCATGCGGAAGGGAGCTCCGTGCTGCTTCAGTAGCGGCTCACCGTACACGCCCGTCGCCACGAAGGTGAGATCGTTCATCGCCTCATCCATCCTGAGCGCCTCGTGATAGGGCCATGGGTACCATGGTGAGTCCTTTGCTCCCGGCATTTGGCTACGGTCGAGGGCGCTTTCGAAGCGTACGTACTTGGCTGAGTCTTTGGGCTCCACCTTCTGCAAAAGTTTCTTGAGTGGAAATCCCGTCCAGGGAACGTTCATCGCCCACCGCTCGACGCAGCGAAAGTGATAGATCCGCTCTTCCTGCTCGAAGGCGAAGACGTCGTCGAGGTCGAGCGTCATCGGCTTTTGACATTCTCCGCCGACTTCGACCTTCCACGGGTCGACTTCGAATTTCTCGACGAACTCCCAGACCGGTCCGCCGCCTCCGGGAAGGAACTCGTAGAAATTGTTGAAGGAGGCCGCCACTTCCCGTGGCGTGAGCTCGGTGCGCCTGAGGCTAGGGGGGAGCTTGATGCTTCGGTTGGCTTCGGCCGGAAACACCTCCGGTCGTTGAAAGGGTGGCGTCAGCTTCGCGGTTTCTTCTGCGCCGCCGTTCGCGGGGCGACACGCCTAGGGAGCCGCGAGGGCTCCGAGCCCAAGTGCGGTCAGAAACTTCCTCCTATTCAGAAAAACCTCGCGTGGCCTGACCTTACTGTCAGGAATATCAGGCTTGAACTTTTCAGACATTTCTTCCTCCGGCGGCGGGCGACGCATCATTATAATCGATCTCTTTCACGCCGTAGCCAACGTAGCTACCGCCCGTCCATGAGCCGATACGAAAGGCGGGCATTCTGTCTCGACCCCTCTTGTGTTTCAGGAGATGCAACGCGAAGCGAACGGGGTCGACCGGTAAGAGGCCAAGCGTCTCTACCGGACGAACTGCTACGCTCTTCATCGTCGATTGAAGCTCGGAGGGCCTGATGAATTGGCGCCAATCGTGCGTGCCTTCCGGGACGAGTCTTCTCCACTCTTGAAGCACACCGACGTGAAAGATGCGGGTCAGCCATGTCCGGTTGATCGTGTCATACAGAAACAAACCGCCCGGGGCGAGAACGCGTGCACACTCCTGCATGACCGAGGTCAGGTTCTCGACATGCTCGAGAAAGTCGCTGCTCATTACGACGGGGAAAAACCCGTCCTCGAATGGCAACTGCCCTCCACACGCTCGTACATACCGGGGACACAATCCGTCCGAGCGCGCGTGGGCTGTCGCGCACCGGACGGCCGCTTCAGCCTGGTCGACGCCGATCGCAGCGGCTCCGAGTCGAAGCAGCTCTTCGGTAAGCAGGCCCCCCCCGCAACCGACATCCAAGATCCTCACCCCTGACAAATCGGGCCCCAACCGCTCCTGGAGCACGCCCCGGAAAT
This sequence comes from Candidatus Marinacidobacterales bacterium, assembly GCA_965219415.1. Lineage (GTDB taxonomy): Bacteria > Acidobacteriota > Vicinamibacteria > Marinacidobacterales > DATDRI01 > CBDCNP01. Next base: position 348,908 of record CBDCNP010000002.1, on the reverse strand, counting down.
AACCGACACGGGCCGGGTTCATGGCATGAATGCCGGCCACCGAGCCGGTCGGGTCCCACCAGTCGTCCAGTGTGTCGTAGATTGAATTGTCCGCTGGCACAGCCGGAGGGTGTCGCACGAATGGGTTCGATGTCAAAGACAGGAGGGGGTGAGCCGACCTCTTTTTGCCCCAGGATCACGATCGACCGGTGGGCTTCCGCAACATCTGGGTCCGAGAGCTCCGGTGAGGGCCCCCCCTACGTAGTGTGGGGCTGCCGATGGACGTGGACATCGTGCTGGGGGAATGGAATCGAGATTCCTTCCTCGTCGAAGCGCTTCTTCACAGAGCGGGTAATGTCCCAGTAGACGTCCCAATAGTTCGAGCGCCTGACCCAAGGGCGCACGACGAACTCCACTGACGAATCGCCTAGTTTGTGCAGTTTGATAATCGATTCCGGCTCGTCGAGTACGTGCTCGTTCGTTTCGACGATCTCTCGGAGAGCTCGCTCTGCGCGCTCGATGTCGTCACCGTAACTGACCCGAAAGGTCAGGTCCACGCGGCGCGTGCTCTCCGATGTAACGTTCTTGATCACGTCGCCCCAGATTTTCCGATTCGGCACGATCAACCTTTGGTTGTCGAAAGAGAGGATCGTCGTCGATACCAGGCTCATGTCGCCAACCTTCCCGAAGGCGCCTCCCGCTTCGACGATGTCACCCACGTCGAAGGGTCGATAAAGGAGGATCATCATGCCCGCGGCAAAGTTCGACAGCGAGTCTTGAAGGGCGAAGCCGACGATGAAGCCCGCGATCCCGAGCCCCGTGAGTAGCGGCGCGACTTCCACTCCAATCTGAGACAACGCAATGAGCAAACCGAGGATCATGACAACCTTGGAGGCGACCGACACCAACATATTGCGCAGCAAGGTGGGAACCTTGACATCCGGGCGTTTCACCGTTCGCCGAACGATCCAAGAAACGATCCGAGAGACGACCCAGAAGACGCCGAGCACAACGAGAAAGAAGAACGCCTTGAGAAGGAATTGAGGCCCGCGGGCCGAGAGCCAATCGGTGAAGTTGCTCCACCCGTCCTGGATGAGGCCGTAAAGGACCCGTGTGTCGAAGATATCGGTGGTGACCGTGCCCGTTGCTTGGATCAGTAGTTGTTTGTATTCGGCGGTGTCGAGGGCGCGCCTATCCATGACGTCTACGATTGCCCCGAGCGAGGTCGAGGTTCCGTGAACCCTCTCTTGAAAAGCAGTAAATTCGGCCCGGATCGCGGGCTCCTCTTCCTTCGCCACCCTCGTCAGCTGCTCACTTAGTTCGGCCACTTGGATTCGGGCAAGATCGAGGCGGCCGGCCTCGCCTTGGGCGAATTCGGTGACAAACTGGTCCAAATAATTCAGATGACCCGTCGGATCCAGACCGAGACTCTCCGCGTGGGTAGACATTTCCAGAAGACCTTCGAGAAGGCGGATGATCTGGGTACGGAGTATCCCAAGGCGTTGTTCCTCAAGGAGCTTTTCTTCCGGCGGCAGGTCAATCCACGCCACCCGCATCTCCGTCCCCGATTCGCGGTGCCGCTCGAGCTCTCGGCGACCAAAATCGATCGCCCAAACCACGAGCCTCTCGGCGGTGGCGCGGGCGACTTCCGATTCTCGCCCCTCTTCGCGCAGCCCCTCGAGGCGTGAAATGAGCGTGGTGAGATTCCTCCGAAACTCTTTTCCCCTCCGCACAAGCTGGCTTGCGAGGACCTGACGTTCCTCACCCTCCGCGGCCTCATATCGGGTCACCAGATCATCGGCCTCGGCTTGCTGCTCCCGAAGCTCGGCCGCTAGCGTCTCGGTTTGCTCGGTCAAGGACGGCTCGTCGTCCGTCGAGGTTGCATCGGGCTCCTGCGACCAGGCGGGAGTGGCGGCGAAGAGGATTGCTAGAGCGAAGAACGTAGGCCATTTGACGCGAACCATAGGGACTCCTTTGCGGCATCATATGTCATCCATTTTACTTTTTTGAAGTCACCCTTCCGAAACTATAGAATCCCGGTTCGGTAAAGCAATGCACGCCATCGACTTCGCCATTATTTTTTTCTACTTGCTCCTCATGCCTATCTTGGCTATCGCGGGTGGAAGATGAGCAAGACCTCTGACGACTATCTCGTTGCCGGTCGACGGTTGGGTTACGGCATGTACACCGCGTGCCTCGCCGCGGTCGTATTGGGCGGCGCATCTACAGTGGGTAGCGCGAAGCTCGGCTATGAGTTCGGTATCTCCGGGATGTGGATGGTCTTCATGATCGGGCTCGGCATCACGGCGTTAGGCATATTTCTGACAAGCAAGCTGGCGAACCTTAGGGTCATCAGCGTCAGTGAGATGCTCGAGCTCCGCTATGACAAATCAGCACGCCTGATCAGTGCGGTCATCATGGCGGCCTACGCGATGATGAGCGCGGTCATTCAGGTCATCGCCATCGGAACGATTCTGCATGCGATGCTGGGTTGGGGAATGACGGCCGGAATGTTGGCGGGCGGCTTGGTCGTTGTCACTTACACGTTTTTGGGTGGCATGTGGTCGGTATCCATGACCGACGCCATCCAGTTCACCCTCATGACTATCGGGACACTCCTCATGCTTCCTATCGGCTTCCGCGCCGTGGGCGGCTGGCAGGGACTGTCGGACAACTTACCCGAAGCTCATTTTCTCCTCGACACCATCGGCTACGATACGATCTTTGCTTTTTTCTTGCTGTTCTTCCTGGGACTTCTCATCGGCCAAGATATTTGGCAACGTGTGTTCACAGCAAGAGACCCACGAGTTGCGCGACGAGAAACGATCTTCGCAGGCTTGTACTGCCTTCTGTACGCGATCGCGACCGCGTTCATCGGAATGATCGCGGCAGTCAAGTTCGCCGACCTGCAGGATCCTCAAATGGCCTATGCCACGGTAGCGGTGGAATCCTGCCCGCGGGAGTGACCGGGCTCGTTCTAGCCGGCAGTCTGTCCGCCCTAATGTCCACGGCCAGCGGTCCACTTCTCGCTGCGTCGACGCTAGTAGCGAACGACATCTATCGCAGATTCCTCGCCGGAGACTTGAACGAGGTGGGGTTTCTCCGCGTAACGCGATCCTTCACCTGTATTCTCGGCATCGTGGTGATCGGGCTTGTGAACCGCCCCGGATTTCCCGGAGACTCCACCTCTTGAGAGGATGGAGTCATGACAAGACGAAGGAGGTATTCACCGGAGGTAAAAGAGCGCGCAGTGGGGATGGTTATCGACCAGCAGGCTGAGCAGGAATCTCAGTGGTCAGCGATCTCATCGATTGCGTCGAAGATTGACTGTACGCGGGAAACGCTACGCACGTGGGTGCGTCGAGCAGAGCGTGATGCTGGGAAACGAGCGGGACTGACGACGGACGAGGGTCAGCGGCTGAAGGAGCTTGAGCGAGAGAACCGTGAGCTAAAGGGGGCGAACGAGATCTTTCTCAAGGCGTCGGCGTTTTTCGCCCAGGCGGAGCTCGACCGCCGACCGAGGTGGATGTGTTGTTCGTGGACGCGAACCGTGAAAATTAGGGGGTCGAGCCGATCTGCCGGATGCTTCCGATCGCCCCGTCGACCTATTACGAGCAGAAAGCGAGAGAGAAGGACCCAAGCCGCCTGCCAGCGAGAGCGAAGCGCGACGTCCAACTCCGCGGCGAGATTCGTCGTGTACGGCAAGAGAACTTTGACGTGTATGGCGTGCGCAAGGTCTGGCGTCAGCTGTGCCGTGAGGGCCGCGACGTGGCTCGATGCACGGTGGCCCGTCTGATGCGTGAAATGGGTCTCCAGGGGGCGGTCCGTGGACGTCGATTCAAGACGACGAAGCCGGATTCGAGCGGCGCTCGCCCGATGGACCTCGTGGAGCGCGACTTCAACGCCACACGCCCGAACGAGCTCTGGGTTTCGGACCTGACCTACATCGCCACGTGGCGCGGCTTCGTGTATGTCGCCTTCGTCATCGACGTCTTCGCTCGACTCATCGTCGGTTGGCGAGCGACGACATCGTTGACTGCCGGCATCGCTCTCGATGCGTTGGAGCAGGCGCTGCACGAGCGCCGACTAAACCCAGAAGATCCATTGGTGCATCACAGCGATCGCGGCGTGCAGTACGTCTCGACCCGTTACACCGAGCGGCTCGCCGAGGCGGGCATTGAGCCGTCCGTCGGCAGCCGAGGCGACTCTTACGATAACGCTTTGGCTGAATCCATCATCGGCCTCTACAAGACCGAGGTGATCCGTCGACGTGGGCCCTGGCGTGGTCTCGAAGACGTTGAGTTCGCCACCCTCGAGTGGGTCCATTGGTACAACACGCAACGACTCTTGGAGCCGATCGGAAATGTCTCCCCCGTCGAGTACGAGATGAACTACTATCGGTCGCAGGAAGGCTCGCTGGAGATGGCGAGACTCAACTAAAACAGTCTCCGGAAAACTCGGGGCGGTTCATTGCCCTTTGGGTGCAAGACGTTGTCAAGGCGCTGGACATCGCGTAGACCTTGCTGTCGGGATCGCTCTTCGTCCCCGTCTTTACGGGTTTCTTTTGGAAGCGGGCCAATGCGGCCGGCACACTCGCTTCGATGCCCCTCAGCGCGATGGCCTCGGTTATCGCCATGGGCCGTTGGGGAGTGGGCTCTTCCGAGCCGATCATGATCGGAATCAGTACGAGCTTGGTTACCCTGGTGGCGGTGAGCCTCATGACGTCGCCTCCCGGTTCCGAGCGTCTCTCTCAATGGGAAAAGCGGCTGGCGGGTGCAGAGGAAACGCCTGAGAGTTAGGCTTTCGCGCTCGCCGGATCGGGCGGGCGTCGAGCCGAGCAGAGGAGCGACACGCGATCGATCGCGTGCCTTTCGAAGGCGAGCAGACCCTCCAAGAGGCGCTCCACCACGCCGGGCAGCCGCATGTCGAAGTCCGTGTCTGGCCGTCTCCATCGGGAAAGCGCAGCCAGCGGCGAGCCACGCGAGCGGCCGCAATGGGAGGGAATAGCATCGTATTGAAGTAAGTGCAGTACTGTACCTCCAAGCCGTGCTCACTCACGAGTTGCATGAGCTTCCCTCGGCGGTAGCGGCGTTTGTGATCGCTCATTCTGTCTTGGCGGCCAAACAAGAACATGAACGCGGGGACGGTGAGCAGTAGCGCACCGTCGGGGCGGAGCACCCTCCGAATTTCTTCGAGCACGGCATCATCTCCCTCGATATGCTCGAGCACATCGAAGATGAAGACGGCATCGAAGGAGGCATCCAAAAAGGGGAGAAGCGCGGCGTCGGTCTGGACGCCCATCGCCACCTCGGCGGAACGTCGATGGATCTCCTCGCGGTCCACCGCCACCAGGCGCGTTCTCTTGGATAGCATTTCTGCTTCGCGGCTCGCACCCACGCCGATGGCGAGGGAGCGCTCTGGATTTCCGATGAACCGGTCGAGGGCGCGTTCGAGGATGACTTGTCGGCCCCGGTACCACCAGTGTTCTCGTTCTATTCGGTCGAGCGCTTCGCGAAACGGCTTTTTCATTGCAAGGGCGCGATAGTAGTCCGGTCGGGCGGATCGAGGCAAGCACCAGGGTCAGCAGAGCCGGAAAAGTTGGAAAACCGTACTAGGAAGCTCGATTGAGCGACCAATCGTACTTCATGAATTTCGGTTTGGGAGGGGATGACCGAGAATCGATCCATTCTCGTACATCCTGCCGAGTGTATTTCTTGATGTAATCGGAGAGATATCTTTCCGCGCCTAGGTATCCCACTTTCACAAAATCCGAGCCGTACCAATCCATGATCTTCGTCACCAGGAGCCTGTCCTCTTCGACGCGAACATAATCTGGGGAAGACAAGAGGCTGCGAGTCTCCGCTTCGAGCTGTTCATCGACCGACTCGCCATTGAACGCCATGACGGGAAGCGGGGGGCATGAAGTCGAGGCGCAATTGACGATAAAATGAATTCTGGGATCTTTGAAATAGGGTCGGAGGACGTTGTGTTCGATATTGTTGAGGCTCAAGCGGAATCCGCCGACTGCGTGCTTCTTCCGGCCGAAGACGTTGCGGATATCGCGAATGCTCTCGATCCCGTATTCGCCCTGCGGTGGCATCTCCTCGAGGATCGTCTTCACCGTATAGGCGTTGTACGCATTAATGAAGAGCGCCAGCAGTTCCGGTCTAGAGAGAGTGGGAAGCTCCGCTTCGGCCAAGGCACTGAGGTATTCGTCTAGCCGGGCTTCGTTGGATTTAAGGCTTCGGTAGTCGAATTTCCGACCGTTTTCCTTGGCATACTCGCCGACGATCTCGTTCCAGCGATTGTGGTCGAATGATTGTTTTCCCTCGGCAAGTCCTTGCTCGAGGGAGTTTTCGAGGTCACCCAGGACCGGTTCCGCTTTGGGGGTCAGGCAGCTCACGAAGAACGTAGCCAAAAAACACGCGGTCGAGACACCGATCTTGAAAACTGAGCGGGACAGTTGCTCTCGACTCACGCCGCTTCCTATCATTCGACCACCCTATCAATCCATTCGTGACGGTGCACGTCCCACGGATTCTACGCGGTTACGGAGCTCTTCACCTATGAATTTCTCCACAGAGATGTGACGAATGGTGGCTTGTGCTCGCGCACCGGTCTGACCTACTATGAGTTCATCTATTCATGATAGCTGGGAGCCCAAAGGCTTCGCCGGAGGTGCATTTGAAGGTGCTGACGAGGGCATTGTTGCTGGTCCTCTGCATGGCATTGGCCACGACCACGGTGGCCAATGAGGGCCCGGCGACCAATAAGGGCGGGATCGATCGGCTGCGGCTGGCAGTCGAAGAGGCTATCGTCGGCTCGTCGGGGGACATGGGAGTCGCCATCAAGCACGTAGAGTCGGGTGAATGGCTCGTTGTGAACGGTAATCGGTCGTACCCGATGGCCAGTACCTACAAGGTGGCGATTCTGGTGGAGCTTTTCAACCAGGTGGACGAGGGAAAGATCCGTCTGGACGAAATGATGTCGCTCGGACCGCTGGACCTTCATCTGGGAAGTGGCCAGCTCAAGCGTTTCATCGTCCCGGGAGTCTCGCTGTCGCTCGAGAACCTGGCGTTCTTGATGATGCGTATCAGCGACAATAGCGCCACGGATATCGTCCTGGAGCGAGTCGGGATCGGGAACGTGAATCAGCGCCTTGCTTCACTAGGGATCACGGGATTAGTCGTAAGCAGGAGCACCCAACAGCTGATCATGGATCACATGGGGTTCGAAGAGTGGGATGTAGAAGGGCTGACCTACGAAGAGCTCGAGCAGAAGCTCAATGACTACGAGTTGGAGCCCGGCGAGTTGGAGATGGCAGCCACCCGGTTCGAGATGGATAACCAAGACACCGCCACCCCGGCGGCGATGAATCTGCTGTTGGAGAAAATCTTGCTCGGCCAGGCCGCGAGCCCGGAGTCATGCAAAAAGATGGTCGACATCATGCTGAGGTGCGACACCGGTGTCGATCGAATCCGGGGCCTGTTGCCCAAATCCGTTCCGGTGGCCCACAAGACGGGAACGATCGGAGGCACGGTCGACGATGTTGGTATCATCTATCTCCCTCACGGACGTGGGCACATTGTTCTCTCGGTGCTCAGCAGGAGCTCTGAGGATCGTGACAAGGCGGAGCGCGCCATCGCGGACATCGCTCGCTACGCCTACGACTATTTTCTTTTCACCGCCCCCGATGATCAGGCAGCCGCGGAAACTGCGAGTGAGGAAGCCGATTCTGTTTTATCTGTTCCCTAAGGACGCCTACTACGTGCCGTCGGCGGCTCGGGTGGGACAATTGCTCGAGGCAATGGATCCAGACCCTGGAACTCGGCCTTCGAGCGGGAGCCACCTTCCTGGGGCGTGCTTCGCGAGAACCCACCAGAGCCCGATAAACCGGGCGACCCACCGCCCGGGGAAGGCCAAGCCTTCGAAGCGAGTAACTACGATGAGTTTCGCGAGCGTGCGGAGAATCTCAACGGGTTGGAGGAGATCCAAATCAAACTCGGTCCGCCGGGGAGAGAACCTCTGGTCGAGCTTGGGGTCGGGACCGCCAAGACAGAACGAATCGAGGTACGAGGTTACAAAAGGCTCAGGATGGTCGGGCTGGGGGATTTGAAGGACGCGCGCCAAGTGTGTCCTTCGTGTGGGGAGGGACAGCCCCTCGGGAACTCGCATCCTGCCCGTCCCGATCCCCGCTACGACTGCTCGGTTTGCGGAGGCCTCACGCCTCTACCCGACACTCGACTTTCGCTGGGCGGGACCGAGTCGCAATCCGTTCCCATCGCCTTTCCCTGCTACCGTTTCGCGCTCCATTTTCATGGCGTGGCGGATCCGGATGAGCAGGGTGGACCAACCGGGCCAGCGAAAGAAGTCCCGAGAGTTGCTGCCATACCCAGCAGTCGGTTTCCGGACGTGGAGGCCTTCGAGGCCGCGGTCGGCTGCGGGCTGCGAGCGATGCTGGTAAGGACCTAGGCCCTCATGATAGATTACTAACCCAACTACAACGTACGAAAGCTTCTTCGGGTTTCGGGAAAAACCGTTCAACCTACCTCCAGACCCCCGTTTTCTCTACCTTTCGGCGAAACACAGCGAAGCGTTCGCCCATCTCGAGTTTGGGCTGAAACAGCGCGGTGGGTTCGTCGTGGTCAGCGGCGAAGTCGGGACCGGCAAGACCACTCTTTGCCGTTACTTCCTGGACCGGCTCGACGAGAATACGCTGAGCGCTTTCATTCTCTACCCCGCGCTGAGCGCGGTCGAGCTCTTGCGCTCTATCAATGACGACTTGGGAATCACGCCTAACGGTGAGGAGGCCAAGGATTTGGTCGATGCGCTCCACCGTTTCCTATTGGAAGCGAGGGAGGCCGAGAAGAACATCGTGTTGGTCATCGACGAGGCCCAGAATCTTTCGCCCGACGTGCTGGAGCAGATCCGTATGATCTCGAATCTAGAGACGTCGACGGAAAAGCTCATCCAGATCGTCTTGATCGGACAGTCCGAGCTCAACACCCTGCTCTCGCGAAACAACCTGCGACAGCTCGCGCAGCGCGTGACGGCTCGCTATCACCTCAACCCGATGAATCGGGACGAGACCATCGAGTATATCCGCCATCGTCTCGACGTGGCGGGAGGCGTGGGAAAGGTTTCCTTCACACTGGGAGCGCTTCGAAAGATTCATCGGTTTTCCAATGGACTCCCGCGACTAATCAATTTGCTGTGTGATCGGGTGCTTCTGGCAGGTTTCGTCCTCAGCCGACGGGAGATAGACACCGCGCTCGTGAAACAGGCGATCGCCGAGCTTGACCTCGTACACTTGGCTCGGAGGCGCTGGTATCACTCGTGGAGTTTTCGAGGAGCGGCTTTGGCGGCCATCGTGTTGGGAGCGGTCGGGTTGAATTTCTTGCGAGGGGACACGGCTTTTCTTCCCGGGGCGAAGGAGTCTGTCGAAGCCGCGGACTTGAACGAAGGCTATGGAAGCGATACGGCGGGAAGACTCTCGGAGAAGGATTTCGATCGTCGCATCGGCACGCTGTCGCGGCCCCTCACGAGAAGGGGAGCGGCGGCGGTGTTGCTCGACTTGTGGGATGCCCAAGTTGGCGGAGCCGACGCCTTGTCGCCGGATGAAGATCTTCCGGCGATTGCGCGTCGAGGTGGACTCCAAGGCACCGAGCTCACCACCCACTTCGATCAGATACGACAACTCAACCTGCCGGTGGTAGTGGAGCTTTTTCATACCTCTCGCGAAGACACCGTCTACGCCGCTCTGACCGCCCTGGAGGGAGACACCGCGGTCCTCTCCTTCGCTCCCGACGACTCGGTGCGCATACCGGTGTCGCTCTTGAACCGCTTCTGGGTGCGCAAGGCCTTCGTTTTCTGGAAGGAGTTCGAGGGGGCGTCTTTCACCGACAGCGCTTGGGTGAGTGAGAGTCTCCGCAAGCTCGGTTACTTGACTCCGGAGTCGGATCCGCCGCCGACGCTCCGCTCGGCAGTGGGGCGATTCCAAAGCTCCAACTACCTCGTCCCCGATCGAATCGTTGGTCCCAAGACGCGCATGGCTCTCTATAGCCGCTCGGGCCGATACCCGGTGCCGCGTCTTTTCTAAGACTTATGAGCTTCATACTAGACGCCCTCAAGAAGGTCGATCGTAAGAAGGACGGCCAGGCCGAAGAAGGCATGGTCATGCAGGGTGGTCGAGATTGGGGCGGGCCGAGTTTGGCGAGAGGTTGGGCATGGGGAGCCGTTCTGGTTCTCGCGATCGTGACCTTCGGCCTTGCCGCGGTAGCGTTATACCGATCGTTCGAGGCGGAAGCGCCTCAGGCTTCGGGCGTTGCCAGCGAGCCGCAGGCGGTGCTGTCTTCGCCTCTTTCGGGGGCTAATGGCGCCGATAGAACTGAGGTTGCACCGAGGCGGTCTTCGCGAAAGGGTTCTTCCGTCGACGCCACCCGCTCCTCGGGAGTGATAGAACCCTCCGGGATACTTCCGGAGGCGACGCTGGTGGAGGGCGAAGTGCTTGCCGGCCTTGCTCCCCCGGCCCCTCCTGTAAGACTGGTGGGCCGCGGCGCGACCGATCGCTCGAGCGCAACCAACAATCTCGACGCGGAGCAGGAGAAACTGCCCGCCGATCTCCCCTCGCTTGCTCTACAGGGAACCTCCGTGATCGACGGCCAGCCGGTAGCGGTGGTCAACTACCAACGGGTTTTCGAGGGAGATATCATCGAGGGGGCACGAGTCATCAAGATTCTCGATCGGGGCAGTCGAGCTCGAGTTCAAGGGAAGCCGTTTCACCATTCGCCTGTAGTTTTCCCCGCCGCTGCGCTTTTCCCCCGGCCTTCTCTCTGTTAGCATCGCCTCCCCTGAGTAAGAATGCCTAACTATGTCTAGCAACCTTCTGCCGTGGTTGGAGAGTCAGCGCGATTCCATGCTAGCGCTTCTAAAGCGGTTGGTGGAACTCGAGTCCCCGAGCACCGACAAGAAATCGGTTGACGAGGTAGGGAAGGTGTTTACCGAGGAGCTCGAAGCCTCTGGGGCGAAGGTGTCGGAGCTTCCGTCCGAGCGTTTCGGAAACCATCTGCGCGCTACTGTGGGTGAGTCGCAACCCGAGGGGCAAATTCTGATCCTCGGACACCTGGATACGGTTTGGGAGCTGGGGACGCTTCAGGAGCTCCCGTTTCGCATCGAGGGCGGTATCGCCCACGGACCGGGAACGTTCGACATGAAGGGCGGGCTGGTTCAGTTGGTCTTCGCTCTACGGGCTCTTACCGAGGTGGGCCGAGCTCCAAACGGACTCACCGCGCTAGTGAACTCAGACGAAGAGGTCGGAAGTCTGAGCTCGCGCCCTCATATAGAGGAGGAAGCCCGTCGCAGCCGGGTTGCACTCGTGCTCGAGCCGTCGCTTCCTCCCAACGGGAAACTCAAGACGTTCCGCAAAGGTGGGGGGATCTTTCAACTTAGCGTGAAAGGGCGTGAGGCTCACGCCGGGTTGGATCCGGAGAAGGGTCTGAGTGCTATCGAGGAATTGGCTCGCCAGATTCGTTCTCTCCACGAGCTGACGGACCTCGATAGAGGAATCAGTGTCAACGTCGGATTGGTCCGCGGCGGAACGCGGAGCAACGTCATCGCCGGCGAGGCCTATGCGGAGATCGATGTGCGAGTATCGACCGTGGCGGATGCTCAGATGATGAAAGAAAAGGTTTTGAACGTGCGTCCGCTTCTGGAGGGGGCGGAGCTCGATGTGAAGGGGAGTATCGACCGGCTTCCCCTCGAGCGGTCACCGGCGGTCGTAGCTCTTTATCAAAAGGCGCGTGCGCTGGCGGAGGAGATTGGTTTCGACCTTGAAGAAGGCCCGGCGGGGGGCGGTTCAGACGGAAATATCACTGCCGGGCTAGGGGTTCCCACTCTGGACGGGCTGGGGGCGGTAGGCGATGGAGCCCATGCTCGCAACGAGCACCTTGTGATCGACGAGCTGCCCCGCCGCACGGCTTTGCTCGCGCGTCTACTTGATACAGTCTAGCAGGGTGCTAACTGATTCACGGCACCCTGCGCGAGCGGAGCGAGCCCGGCCGGAGTCGGCCGACGAAACGTGCGCCGAGCGAGGAGCGAGGCGCCAAGCGCGCGAACGAGGAGTGAGCGCGCACTAAGTCAGACTATTTCGGCGTCAGCGGTTGCCGAAACCCGAAGACGATATACGCGAACGAGGGTACTGGCGTCCCGTCCCGGCGAGCGGGGCGGAACTTCCATTGGAGAACGGCAACGGTAGCCGCTTTGTCGAAGGCCGCCGACGAACGTAGGACCCGAGCCGCTCCGACTGTCCCATCGTGCTCCACGATGATTTCAACGAGCACCACGCCGTCTCCAAGTGCTCCTGGCGGATATTCAGCCGGCACCAGTGTGTAGGGCATCGGAATCATGTTCGATGGCGGCGTGACGTCCTTCGGTGGCTCTCCCAAGGCCGGGCCCTCCAGAGTTGGTGGCCGGAACAAGCCAGCGACCAACACCGCAGATTCGACCTCTTTCCCTCGCTCTTCGGCGGGCTGGAATCTCCAGAGACGAACCGCGTCTACCAGGAGCTCTGTGAAGGGTGGCGTCGATCGGAGCGTGTGCCCCTTGACTACTTTGCCATCGTCTCCGACCGTCAGCTCCAAGAGTACCCGGCCACCCTCTGGTACTCGAGGAGGCTGTACCGGTACCTCGCCACTGCGATAACTCGCGGGCAAGTAGGTGGATTGGATGGGTTGGAGCGAGGCGAGCGCTAGGGCAAAAAGAATTGTTCCTTTCATAGCTCCGTCTCCATCCATAGTATCTCAGGAGTGCCCGGGGGTGCGGCGCGCCGTCGATTGACAAACACCCGTGAAGCCATAGAATGGCGCGCGATTGAATGCTGGTACTGGGACACATTGCATCTGCCGCTCTGCCGGCGCGTTGGGCAACACCGAAGGTGGATCTCCGGTGGGTAGTCTTCTTTGCCCTTCTAGCGGATCTAATCGACAAGCCACTCGGCCTCGTCATCTTTCGTGAGACCATCAACAATGGCCGCGTGTACTTCCACTCGCTTCTCGTCAATCTCCTCCTGACGTTGGTTCTCGTTGCCCTCAGAAAGCCACTCGTTTACCCGCTTGCACTTTGGATTCACCAGCTCTGCGATCGAATGTGGATGCGTCCTTGGACGGCTATGTGGCCGTTCACCGGAACCTTCGGCTATCGCGAGCTCCCCCTGGATGATTGGGTCTATAGCGTACTGAACCCGTACAACCTCACTACCGAAGCAATTGGTTTCACCGCCGTTTTGTGGCTTGCCACCCACTACCGTCTCTACGATCTCCGTTGCTTGAGACGATGGTTCCATTCAGGGCGCCTCGAGCCCTGTACTTCGGACGCTCCGGAGACTCTGGAAAAATCCTAGTGCCTGAATCGCAGTCGCGCCGGAAGCTTTTGGTCAGGGGTTGGCGGCTCGCGATCGTCACCGTCTCCTGGAACATCCTGGAGGCAGTCATCGCCCTGGCGGCGGGCACCGTCGCCGGGTCGGTCGCTCTTCTCGGTTTTGGTTTGGACTCTTTGGTGGAAACGGTCAGCGGCGTGGTGGTGGGGTGGCGGCTTCGCCAAGAGCTTCGAGGTGGCTCACCGGAAAGAACGGAAGCCATGGAGCGACGGGCATCACGGATCGCCGGTGCTTTGTTGCTGGTGTTGTCGGCGTATATCGTCTTGGATGCGGGACGTCGACTGCTTGGTTACGGAAGCCCTGCCGACGAAAGCATCGTAGGGATCGTCTTGACCTCTGTCTCGCTCGTCGTGATGCCGTTTCTCGGCTGGGCGAAACTGAGGACCGCCCGCGAGTTGGGGAGCAGTGCCCTCCGCGCAGACGCCTACGAGACGATCGCCTGCGCGTGGTTGTCCCTGACCACTCTATCGGGGCTTGTGCTCAACGCTTGGTTCGGTTGGGATTGGGCGGATCCGCTTGCCGCCTTGGTTCTGGTACCCCTGATTGTCCGCGAGGGTTTGGAAGCCTGGCATGAAGGTTCCGAAGAGCGGGCGTGACGACTTTCCGGTCCTCCGAATCGTTTGATATCATTCATTGATCCCTTCTTAGGAAAAAATGGCGAACAAGCTAATTGCCTGCCAGGAGTGCAAGCGTCAGTGGGACGTGAGCCGTTATCGTGTCGGCCAAAAGCTGCGCTGTGCCTGCAACTTCGTTATGGAAGTCCCACGACCGCGTTCGTACACGCCGGAGGTCGCCCACTGTCGGAACTGCGGTGCCTCGCGCGCCGCCAACCAGACTCCTTGCCAATATTGCGGCGCCGTTCCCACGATGGACTCGGCGAAGCTGAGCCTGGTATGCCCTCTCTGCCTACGTCGGACGCCGAGGAAGAGCAAGTTCTGCGCGAGTTGTGGCAAGCCGCTCAACCCCGCAGCGCTGGACGTGAAGACGGGGAAGCTGACTTGTCCACGCTGCCGCAAGCCGAAGCTCGTCAACCGCAAGGTCGGAGACTTCACTGTGGACGAATGCCCATCGTGTTCCGGAATGTGGGTCGAAGCCAACGCCTTCTCCGGCATTGTTCGGCAGCAGACGCAGCGCGGCAACGAAGAGTATCGGCGAGGGAAGGGGACCAGCCCCATACTGTCCAAGCTGGGGAAGGGGCAGACCCGAGTGATGTATATGAAGTGCCCGGTTTGTGGCATCCATATGCATCGGCGTAACTTCATGCGAGCGAGCGGGGTCATCATCGACGAGTGCCGCAAGGATGGAGTTTGGCTCGATGGGCGACGAGCTGGGAAAGATAGGGGACTACATTTCCAGTGGCGGCCTGGAGCACAGTCGACGGATCGCGAAGCGGGAAGAGGAGCAGACTCGAAGCCAGCGTAAGGAGTATCCAATGGGTGTGTTTCGGGCAGGCATCCCCATGGAGCCGGTAAATTACGCCAACGTCGAGCTCCCGCTCCAGATCAAGCACTCCGTCGGAGAGGATATGCTGAGCTCGGTGCTACTATTTATTGACGATCTTCTCCGCTAATCCAGCCGCTCTACGCATGGCCAAGCGCATCACTGTTACGACGAGAGGCCAAGGCCTGCACGAGATCACAGACCAGGTCGAGGCCGTAGTGCGTGAGGCCGGTGTGGGCGACGGGCTCTGCACCGTCATGGTGCAACACACCTCGGCGAGCCTGGTTATTCAAGAAAATGCGGACCCGGCCGCCGGTCGCGACCTAGAAAACTGGCTCAATCGTCTCGTCAAGGAAGACGATGCGCTCTTTACGCACACCGCGGAAGGCCCTGATGATATGCCGTCTCACATCAAGGCGGCGCTCACCGCAACCAGCATCTCGGTCCCGGTCGTCGGGGGCCAACTGGGGCTCGGTACCTGGCAGGGGATTTTCCTCTGGGAGCACCGCCGTCGAGGCAGCAACCGACATGTCTTGATACATGTAATATAAGCGCGTTTCGAACGAGGCTTGACAACGCGAGAAGCATGCTCTTCCACTTTGTGCTGTGGATCTTCTTGGTCCTGCTGGCCGCCATTACTTATATGTCGTACCACCAATATCCTGCCGACACGATTTCGGTGTTGACGGTGCTCGCCCTTCTCTCTTGTCTTTATGCAGTCGGTAAGGAACGGCGTCTAAGGAAGCAGCAGGTTGAGATCAGCAAAGAGCTTTCCGATCAGCAGGACAAATCGGCCGACCTCGAGGCGCGACTCAAAGAGCTTTCGGGACTCTATCGCGCGATCAGCACCGTCAATGCAAGCGCCAGTCCTGAGCGGACGTTCGCTGCAGTGCTGAGCGCCGGGCTGGAACTGGTTGGTGGCAACCGGGGCTCGTTGATGTTGCTCGACGAAGATGAAGAACACCTGGTCATCGCTGCCGCGGAGGGAATCAACCACCACGTCATCGCTGAAACCAAGCAGCGAATCGGTGATGGCGTCGCAGGGTGGGTCATTGAGCATCGCAAGCCGGTGCTCTTGAGTGGATCGGCCTCGCAGGACGAGCGATTCCAATCTCTCGTCGACCACAAGACACCCGTCCGCTATTCGATCTCTGCACCCCTGCAGTTGCGAGACAGCGTCTTGGGCGTCCTCAACGTAGGGATCGTTACGGACGAGTCAGACCAGAAATTCACCGACTACCACATGCGAATGGTGACCATCTTCGCCCAGCATGCCTCGGTCGCCATCGAGAACGCCCGCCTGCGCTTGATGCGTAGCGTTCTCCTCACACCGTCGTCGAAGCCTAGCCCCGCCGCCCCCCCCGCGCCGTTCGCAGGGCCGCCGTCTGGCGACTTTCTTGGCCGTGGCCCAGCGTATCTTGGACGGGCAGTTCCGCATCCTCCAAATTAGGTAGACTCGTCCCCAACGGAGGCTCCGTGAAATTTCGCAAGCTGGGCAACGCCCGGGTATCCATTGTTGGGCAGGGCACTTGGAACTTGGAGCGAGACGATGCGGCCCAAGCGGTGCGCGCACTAAAACGCGGTCTCGACTTGGGGATGAACCACATCGATACCGCGGAAATGTATGGCGATGGAAGAGTGGAGCGCTTGGTCGGTGAAGCGATCGATCGCCGTCGCGCCGACGCCTTTCTGGCCTCCAAGGTCATGCCCGGCAACGCGTCCCACCGCGGGACGCTGCGCGCTTGTGAAGCCAGCCTGAAGCGGCTCGGCACCGACTATCTCGATCTCTACCTGCTTCATTGGCCGGGGAGCCATCCTTTAGAGGAAACCATCAAGGCTTTCGAAGAACTGATCGCAGGCGGGAAGATTCGCTCATACGGCGTGAGTAATTTCGATGCTCAGGGGCTCGAAGAGGCGGTGCGCCTAGCCGGCCCGAACAAGATCGCGTGCAACCAGGTGCTCTACCACCTCCAGGAAAGAACCATCGAGCGGCAGGTCTTGCCTTGGTGTGAAGAACATGGTGTGACCGTGGTTGGCTACAGCCCTTTTTACTCTGGCCGTTTCGCTTCGCGTGGCGAGACAGCCAAGGTGCTCGGGGAGGTCGCGAGCTCGCGAGGCGCGAGCT
The DNA here is from genome assembly GCA_965219415.1 of Candidatus Marinacidobacterales bacterium. GTDB lineage: Bacteria > Acidobacteriota > Vicinamibacteria > Marinacidobacterales > DATDRI01 > CBDCNP01. Next base: position 331,932 of record CBDCNP010000002.1, on the reverse strand, counting down.
CGCGTCAGGTTGCGCTCGCGTTCTTGACTCGACATGAGAGCCTGTTCACGATCCCGAAGAGCTCGAACCCTGATCACGTGGATGAGAACCACCAAGCATCTGATGTCGAATTATCCGAAGCCGAGCTGGACCAACTCGAGAAGGCATTTCCGGTCGGGCGGCGACGGTCGGGGGTCCCGACCCTCTAGAGCGACCTAGCCAGCCGCCGGAAGCTCATCCACTTTGGCCGCCAAGATGAAGTCGCTTTCCGTCAGGCCATCGATCTTGTGGGTCCATATAGTGAGCTTGACCCTCCCCCAGGCCAAATAGAGATCAGGGTGGTGCCCCTGGGCCTCGGCCAGGTCTCCTACTTGGTTGGTGAAGGCCAGGGCCTCCCGGAAGTCCTTGAATGGAAACTCTTTCTCCAGGTGATGTTGGTCGACGGTCCGCCAGTGGCCGCCAAGCTTTCGCTCAAGCTCTTTGAGCTCATCCCCTTGGACGGGGGGGGTGCCACCGCGGCACGGGACACACTCCAACTTCGCTAGCTCGTTCTCCAATGTAAACCTTCCCAATTCGAAACGCCCTGAATCCTATTTATAACACGTAAATTTACTATAAATTTCCCTTGCATTTTCGTTTTTATTTCGTTAAATAGGATGCATACACGGGAGAGATGTCCATGATTCTAACCAAACGCCAGAAACAAATCCTGGATCACATCGGCGAGTCCATACGGAAGAACGGCTATGCCCCCAGCTTGGTTGAGATCAGCCAACATTTCAAGCTGAACTCGATTTCGACGATTCACAAACACCTCGTTCATCTCGAAGAGAAAGGCCTGATTCATCGTCACTGGAACCGGGCCCGAGCCATCGAGGTGGTGGCTTCCCAGCCCAAATCCGAAGCCCGTGACGTGCCCCTGGTGGGCTTGATTTCTGCCGGGCAGCCCATCGAGGCCATCCGCACGAACGAAATCGTGGCGGTGCCAGAAGACATGATCGGTCGGCGAGACGTCTTCGTGCTGAAGGTGAAAGGCGAATCGATGGTCGAGGATCAGGTTCGCGATGGGGATTACGTGATCGTTGAGAACCGCAACTCTGCCCGGAACGGAGAAATGGTGGTAGCCCTCTTGGCAGGGGAGAACGCCACTCTCAAGAAATTCTATCGGGAGAAAGGGCAAATTCGGCTGCAGCCAGCCCACCCCACAATGAAGCCAATCATCGTAAAGGAAGAGGAAGTCAAGATCCAGGGTGTCGTGATCGGCCTGATGAGAAAATACTGAGCGGCCGAATGCCGGCCAAACCAAGCCAAAGGAGACCATATGGAACAAAAGAAACAGATCAACTTCACGGTGGTTCCAAAAGAAACCGAACCGACCGGACGGATCTACGCCAATTTCTGTGCCATTACCCACACCCCTTTCGATTTTACGCTGACCTTTTGCGAGATGCTTCCTATCGAAGAACGTGAGTTCAAGAAGGCGCCAGATGGATCGACTCATGTCGTGGAAGCCCCGATAAAAGCCAAGGTTGTCGTCCCGGTTCAGTTCATTCCCGCCTTGACCGCGGCCTTGCAGGAAAATATGCGGATCTATCAAGACTCGTACTCGAACGTCGGTTGGGGCAAGAAACCAGTTCACTAGTGCGCGCTGTTTGACCGTAGGCGCTCCAATGAAACGCGAGAAACAGCAGGTGGCGCACGTCACCCTCGATAACTTCTTCGAGGAGCGCCGGAGGGGGGGCAGACGCTCGAAGCGCTCCTAGCCAGAGCCGAGCGCTTTGAGCAATGTCTGGGGCGTCATGGCCATGGTTGGGAAAGACCTTCTGCAGATGATGCAGTGCTTCTGTCGTCGACTGCGCCCAGCAATTCCAGCGGCATGAACATGCTGAACATGGACTGGGCAGAGCGGCTGCGCGACGGCATCCGCCAATCCATCTTTCTCGACTCGTCTGTTGGCATAGCCGCGACTCGGCTCGCAGCCAGAATCTCGTCTCGCCTGGCGAGGCCGCGCGGTCTCCTCGTGCTATGAGCCCCAGTTCACATCGACAGTCGCGTTGGAAGAGTTGGATGAGCTCAGGCCTGTCCAGGCGGCCGCGCTCCGTCGCCGCGGCATGACGACTTTGGGCCAGATGGCGGCGCTTACTGATGACGAGGCCCGGGCCCTCCTCGGACTAGAAGCGGCGAGGCTGATGAAACTGGTTCGAGGCAGAGAAAACCGGCCCGACTGGTCTCGAAGCAATCGGCTCGAAAGGGCGGTGAGCCTGCTTTGCCGGCGCGCCTCGAAGAAGCTCCAGCAGTTGAGAATCGGTGCACGGGGCGTGGAACTGGCCCTCGTCTATCGCGATGGAGTGTCTTTGGAGCGTTACAGTTTGTTGCCCCATCCTACGTCGGGCCATATCGAGCTCGAAGTCCCCGCACGAAGCCTCCTTCGATCCTATACGAGCCGGGAAGAGCCGGTGGTCGGTATCTCCCTCACGTTCACTGGGCTGGCGCCCGGTCCAGGGCAACTGCCGCTTTTTTCGAAACCTCCCATGCGTGACATTTGCGTACGATTGGGGCGCCGCTGGACCGTTCCCCCGAACCTCAAGAGCGCGGTAGCGAACGAATCCTCGGGCTAGTGTCAGGGCACTAGCTCCCGTGATCCCCTTTATCCAAGAGTCCGGTTTTGCTTGACAGGGTGGTACGACGTGAGTATGCTGGAGCCCGGTTCCTGGAGGTAACAACTCATGAAGTGGACGAGCGTGGCGCTATCTGTTTTGCTGCTGTCCGGTTTCGTTGCCTTAGGCAGCGCATCCGAGGAGAAGGGCACCTGGAACGGCTGGATCGCGGACGAGCATTGCGGTAAGGATTATGCGAAGGTTGCGAAGGCCGAACATCAGGGTTGTGCGGAGAGCTGCGTGAAGCGCGGCGCCAAGTGGGCGTTGGCAACGAAAGAAGCTTACTTCATTCTGGATGTCGAAGCAGACGACGCCAAGAAGAACCTTGGTCAAGAAATCGTTATATCGGGAGAGTTCGACAAGGAGACCAACACGATCAAGGTGGTGTCGGTTACCACGCCCGACGACGACGATTCGAATTAACCGCGGCTCATTCAGCCGACTTTTCTCAACGACTAGAGAGAAAGAGGGAGCAACTTGCTCCCTCTTTTTTTGCCTCTGTCATCTTCAGTGAGCTTTCTCTCACGCCATGGCTTGGCGAGTGTTCCCGCCAGTGCTACCATCGGTCAAGTTCTCTTCCCAATGAGCTTGAAACTCTTAACAACAGCCGTTTGGCTCGCGATCGCTTCCACGGTCTTCGCGACGCCGTCCGAAGCCGAGAAGCTTCATGGCTACATTTGGGACGTCCGAGGAGCGACCATCGTAGTGGAGGGGGTAGACGTCCACCTTCTTTCGACCACGCGCATAGAGCGCCTCAACGATCCGGACATTCAGCCCACTCATCTTCGTATCGGCTGGGAGGTTGCCGTCGAGGGAGAATCCAAACGGAACGAGCTCTGGGCTAGCAAGCTCGAAATCCAGACCGAGCGATTCAAGGAGCTTCGAGTCGACGGTTTGGTCGAAGCGAGTGGAGACGGCAGCGCGGAAGTCGGTGGTCGCACTGTGCACTGGCCACCGGGGTTCAACGAAGTGGCGGCCCCCGGGATGCACGTCCGGGGTGCTGGGACGCTTCTGGACGATGGTTCCATCCAACTAGAGCACGTCGAGCTGAGAGCGGCTGGCCTCGAGCCGGGAGAGCGCGACTTTCTCGCCTTAGCGTCCCATGAAATCGAGGAGCTCAAGGAGAAGCTCGTGTTCCACGATGAGCCGGCCCTCCAGGAGTACGTGAATCGGGTGGGCCAGAGTTTGGTTCCGGACTGGACGAAAGCTGAGCAGGTGCGATTCAGCTTCCGGATCGTGGACGATCCCGACATCAACGCCTTCGCCATGCCAGATGGAACGGTCTTGGTGCACACCGGGCTCCTGGTGGTTCTCGAGAACGAAGCGCAGCTCGCGACCGTACTCGGGCACGAGATCGCCCATATCACTCACAAGCATAGCTACCGCGGGTACCGGCGGGCGCAGAGGATGCAGTGGTTGGCGCTCAGCGCGGCAGTTGCCGGCGCGGGAATGGAACAGACCCAAGGAGATTCGGCGGAGGTTTCGCTCGGGCGAGCCCTTCTCGAAGTCGGGGCGACGCTTGCGCTAGACGCCGCCATCAACGGGCATGGGCGGGACCAAGAGGACGCTGCGGACCGTATCGGCCTTCACTACGTATTCGACAGTGGCTACGACCCGTTTCAGGCACCGGAGGTCTGGCACCTATTCAACGAGCATGTGAGGGATCAGCAAGCCGTCACGAACTGGCTCTTCAGCGATCATTCGACGCACCGAGCTCGCATCAGCAACCTTACGCGTGAAATCAACTTGAGATACCGTGGAAGGGTTGACGGGGCTTCACTGAATTGGAACCGCGAAAGGTACTCCCAGAAGATCCGAGGAGCTCGCCGGCACAACGCCATCGGATACTACGAGCGGGAGGAGGCTCGTCTCGCGGAAGCGGCGTTCCTTCGTCTCATCGAAGAAGATCCCCACGACGCGGTTTCTCATCTCTATCTTGGAAACATCTACCGCGATCAACGTGGGCCTCTCGGAGTGGAGAGGGCTATTGCGGAATACGATGCTGCGCTCGGCGCCGCGCCCGGATTCGCGGACCCCTACCGCGAGCTTGGGCTCCTCTATTACCGGAACGGGCACTCTCGGCGAGCCGCCGATTTCTTTGAGAGGTACCTAGAGTTGGCTCCCCAAGCGGAGGACGCGCCCGAGATCAACGGGTATCTCCGCGAGATCCGGCGATAGTTGTAGCCGTTGAGGATGCCCCACTATCGCGGGGGTGGGTGCTTTTCTACTCCCCGTGCGGTGTGAATCCCACACTAGCGACCGAGGCTCTGTGGTGTAACTGTCGATTCCATATGGAGATAGGAGACTCGATTCAAACTCACAGGTGGGAACAGGTTTTGCACTGTAGAACATCGGCCAAAGGAGTCTCGTATGGATCGACGCCGTCAGCCTAGGGTTCGCACAGAAGGGGAGATCAAGGTCCGCATCCTCGCGGGTGGAAAACTCGTGGAGGGGCACTTGGTCGACCTCAACAATGCCGGTGCCTTCATTGCCACCGATCTGGCTTTGCAGAAGGGCGAGAAGAAGGTTCATCTTGAGCTGGATATTCCCGGTGGCCCTGCGACCCCACCGTTACAGGCGGTTGTCGCTCGCTGCAGCGGCGAGATCAAGGGGCATCACAAGGTGATCCCCGCCGGTCTAGGACTAGTCTTCGTGGGGCAAGATCAGTCGGAGAAAGAGCTCATCCAAAAGATTGTGATGATGACTCTGGTCATCGATCTATTGGGATACGGTGCGCGCAAAAACCCTATACAAGGGCCGGCCGATACCCGGAATGTCGAGGAGCCGGCGTATAAGTCGGGACCTCACCACACCTTTTCTTCCTGAACTGCCCGCGAATTTCGGCGCAGCCCGAGCTCTCTTCCTACAACGCGTGTTCTTGAACGATCTGTCTGAGCCTCGCGTAGTCGATGTTGCCGCCGCTTAGCAATAGCCCGACGCGTCGGTACTTCGATTCCACCAGACCATCGAGTAATGCCGCTACCACTACCGCCGCGGAGCCCTCAATCGCGAAATGGTGTGCCCTAAGCGTTTCCGCGATGGCGCGGGGAAGAGAGGCTTCCTCCGCCACGAGAACGTCGTCGATGTACTTGGTGGTGAGCTCGAAGGCCGCCTGGGAGATACCGCCCTCGAGGCCTTCGGCGATTGTCGGTTCTGAATCGAGGGTGAGTCGGGGCTTTCCCTCCTTGCGCGAGAGGAAGAGACCCGGGGAGGCGGAGGTATTCACTCCGATGATGCGCGTCGAGGGCGACATTTTCCGCGCCGCAACCGAGACCCCTACCGCAAGCCCGCCGCCTACCGGTATGAGCAGCGCATCCAAGGTGTCGACCTGTTCGAAAATCTCACAGCCGGTGGTTCCGGCGCCGGCGATCACGATAGGGTCGTCATATGGAGAGACCCAGGTTCTGCCTTCGCGCTTACAGGCCGCGATGGCTTCCGATTCGGTACCGTCGTAACCTTCGCTTTCGCTCACAATTACTTTGGCCCCGTAGCTCTCGATGGCTTCGCGTTTGATGTCGGGAATGGCGGAGGGAACGTAGATCGTCGCGCCGATCTCCATCTCCTGCGCAATCAAGGCCACTCCTCGCCCATGGTTGCCGGCTGACGCGGCCATCACACCACGTTGCTTTTCCTCGTCGGTGAGAGACGTCATTTTCGCGGTGGCGCCCCGAATCTTGAAGGAGTTCGTGCGTTGGAGGTTCTCGCACTTCAGGTAGACCTCGCGGTCCGAGGCGCGGGATAAGGCCGGAGACGGGTCGAAGGGCGTGCGCCGCGCCCGTGTCTCGACGTCGGGCCGCACGCTTTGGATGAGCTCGAAGTTTAAAGAAGGCATGAGGGAGGGCATAGCTTACTGCGCGCGGGGCCCCACCGCCGTCTGGCCACCTTGTTCGATGGCACAACGTCGTTTGACGGTCACCACGATCGGAAAGCCCCGTCTGACTAGCTCCAGATTGGCAACAACGTATTTTGACGGCAAGCGCGAACTTGAGTACCCGCCTGGCTAGCTCCTGTCGAAGTAACCGCGCAATCTGGCGGCCAACACGGCTGGCCCTCGAGCTTTGAATTGTGGCTTGGGGCCCCACCCCCAAGCCTTCGATGCTTCGTCGCCTTCGCGACTACGCGTCGGCTCAAGGCTGCGCTCGGACCACGCCACGACTGGATCATGGCAGGCCGGTGATCTTGATTCCTGCGGATTTCACACCGTAGCCCTTGTTGATCTTTAGCATCAAGGCGGTGATCGCCTCGACGATACGGGCGTGTTTGAGAGGACCAGCTTTGATTCCGTGAAGACCGGCCTTGCTCATGCACTGGATGGCCTCTTCTCCGGCCTCGCCCTCCCCACAAACCAACACGTCTTCTTCCATCTCCTCGTCGATCGCTTGCAACGCCAGCGCCGAGACGGTCTGAAAAGCGGCTACCACGCGGACCTGGTCTCCGGCCGCAGCCTGTGCCTCTTCGGCGGCCGATGGGCGATCCACGGGACCGGGGGGCCAGATGACCGTCGCCACCATGAGCAGCTTACCTTCGAGCTCTGGCCGGATGTTCTCCAAAATATCTCTATGTCCTTGATGGGGAAGGGTGGACACCACCACTTCCGCTTCGGCAGCAGAGGTGCGGTTGTCGAAGCCTCGGAAAACCTCTTTGCCGTACCGCTCGTTCAATTCTTCGGCGATCCTCTCGGCTTTGCTCTGCTCTCGCGAACCGATCAAAACCTCTTCGCCACCTTTTGCCCAGCGAAGTGCCAAGCCCTTCCCCTCTTTACCTGTGCCGCCGAGTATTGCAATCTTCAAGGAATCCTCCGGATTATCTAAACAGATCCTTGTCCGCTGGTCTAACTAGATCCGTACCCTTGCCGTCTGTTTCGTACGAATAGCCCCGGATCAGCGCAACCGGGATGCGATCCAGTTTACCCATTACGAGCTCGGCCGCCGACGCCAGTTCATCGGCGATCGCAATAACGGTTGCGTTGAGCGATCTGCCTTGTGGATCATGTTGGCCCCGGTAGTCGACCAAGGGGGATATCCCGTCCACGCCGATGGCGACGTTGGTCAATCCCTCTCGCCAGGGTCTTCCGAAAGTATCTGAGACGATGACCGCGACGTCGACGTTGGCCCGCTCTCGGACCGAAGATCTCAAACCCGCCGCCGATCGGTCGGGATCCTCCGGCAGAAGAACGACCGCGTCGAGGTCGGGCACGTTCGAGGCATCAACGCCAGCATGGGCACAGACCAGTCCGTGCCGAGTTTCGGTGATGAGTACGCCGCGATCCATCTTGACTACACGTCGCGCCTCGCCCAATACGACTTCCACCGAACGAGGGTCCTTGTTTCCGTCTCGCGCGAAAGCCTCGGCCAGATTGGAGGGCTCTACTTCGGAGAGTCGAACCAGTCGCCCCTCCGCTTTCGAAACGACTTTCTGCGTGAATACGAGGATGTCGCCGTCAACGATACGGAGGTCTTGGCGTTCCGCGGCTTCGATGACGAGCCCCACGAGGTCGCTGGTGGGCGTCACCTCGGGCAGGCCGGTGAGCGCAATGATGCGAAGCTCGGGTACCTTGGCCATGAGCGCGGTATTATCTCACAGCCGTGCTACTATCGCGGGCATGGTTAATGGCGACACAAGCGCGGCCAGAACCTACCACGACGATACGAAACATTCCGACGCCAGCCTTCACTCAACCCCTCACTTTCTCGATTGGCCGAACCAACCGCTACCTTTCAAACTCTACCGCGATCTAGAGCCGTTGCCGCTACCGAGTGAGCGGGAGACGTCATCGGTTTCGGCCTTCGCCGCCTTGGCGGTGGGAGAGATTGAGTCAGAGGTCGAAAGGCTGCCCGATGTGGCAGAACTGGCTCGAATCCTCTATTACTCCGCCGGGATTACGCGGGTTCGAGCGCATCCTGGCGGACAGATTCTTTTTCGCGCCGCGGCGTGCACTGGGGCGCTCTATCACATCGAACTGTACCTGGTTTGCGGAGATCTCCCGGGGCTAGAAGCTGGTGTGTACCATTTCGATCCTTCGGATTTCGGCCTCCGACAATTGCGAGCCGGCGATTGGAGATCGGTCCTGGTAGGGGCAAGCGCCGACGAGCCGGCGATAGCGTCTGCGCCAGCGGTGATTCTCTTTACGAGTACGTTCTGGCGAAACTCCTGGAAGTACCGACAGCGGGCGTATCGACACTCGTTTTGGGACAGCGGAACTTTGATGGCAAACCTCCTGGCTATGGCGGCGGGCATCGGACTTCCGTCTCGCGTCGTCTTGGGTTTCGAAGACGACCCGATCAACAAACTTCTCGACGTGAGTCCTGACCGGGAGGCAACTTTGGGAATGGTGGCCCTAGGAAAGACATCTTCGGCGTCTCCTTCTGCTGCTCCCTGTCCAGCTGAGTCCCTGGACTACGAGACCGTGCCGCTTTCGCCGGCGGAAGTCGACTACCCCGAGATCCGAGAGATGCACCGGGCGTCCTTTCTTGAAAACGCGAAGGACGTGGTGGCTTGGAGGGGCACTCCACCGGAGCGAAAGGAGCCCGAGCCTGGGGCCTCCACTTTTCCTCTGGCGTCCAAGGACTTACTTCCCATCACCACCGGTGACCCGCTGGAGGAAGTGATTCGCCGGCGCGGTTCGACCCGGCGGTTCGCTCGTGTTCCCATTTCCTTCGGTCAGCTTTCGACGATCCTCGACCGCACAACCTGGGGGATACCCGCCGACTTCTTAGAACCCTTCGGGACGTCCCTCAACGATCTGTACCTCATCGTGAACGCGGTCGACGGTTTGCCGTCGGGAGCTTATTTCTACGACCGAGGGCGCAGAGCGCTCGACCAGCTCGCGGAGGGAGATTTCCGTCGTGAGGCCGGCCGGCTCGACCTCGGGCAAGAGCTGGCCGCGGATGCGAGCGTGAATATCTACGCCATGTGCGATTTGGAGCGCGTTCTAGCGAGGTTTGGAAACCGTGGCTATCGAGCCGCCCAGTTCGAGGGTGGTGTCCTCGGAGGAAAGGTCTATCTCATGGCTTACGCACAACAGCTCGGTGCTACCGGGCTCACTTTTTTCGACGACGATGTGACGCGGTTCTTCTCCCCCCACGCCAGCGGGAAGAGTGTCATGTTCTTGGTTGTGATTGGAAAGAAGGCTCGACGCCCTTAGTCGGTTTGGCCAGGCTGATCCTACTCGGGCGTCCAATACACGTTGGTTGCCATTATCTGACGCGGCAGGACGCCGGTTGAGCCGGGCACCTTCCGAAAGTCACCTTCATCCGTCTCGACGGTGTACTTCTGATAGTCGGAGTAGGAGTAGATAATCCTTCGTCGGTACTTCTTGAAAAAGTAAAACCGCGCCTCCAAGGAGGCGGTGATGTTCTCGAGCAGCCAGAGGCCGTCTTCCGCTTGCAGCTGCGCCGCGACCGCTTCCGAGCCCTTGGATATTCTTCCGAACAGGCCCAAGAAAAACTTCATGTCCTTTCGGAAGATGATGTGAAGCTTGACGATCTGTGCTTGCTTCGGATCGATCCATACCGTCCCCTGGAGTCGATCGAGCATCTTCGTGCCTTTGGAATGCGGCTTGTAGCCGGTCCGCGGGGAGAATTCGAAGCAGCGTATGCGGTTACCCTCTATCCTCACGACAGGGAGCTCAGTGAACTCGTAAACCTCCAGGGCTTCCCGTAGGCGAGTCTGAAAGCGGCTGACGCGGCCGGCCAATTTCTCCTTTGTATTTCGCTCACGTTTTTCGGAGGAAAGCTTGAGTTGCTTATTGAGGTACTTTTGGAATTTCTCCTCCTCCTTCTTTTCTTTTTCGGACGGAAGAGAGTGGCCATCTTTCTCGACCAAACGGCGGTACTCGCCGTCGGGTGACGGGGTTACTTGAAAGGCCTCGCTCTTGATCTCGTCGACCGATCCGTCCTTGCGTAGGTATTCGGTGGTGATGGTCTCTCGGTAAGCGTACTGCCGCTGTAGCTGCTGCTTGGCCTCTTGGTTGGCCATGACCTTTTGGATGAACCGCCGGGCGTCCGGGCGTTGTGGTGCGACCGCCAGGGCGACGATTACAGCTGCGGACGTACAGAATCCCATGTCGTGGCGCATCATAGACAGAGCACTCTTCGCTTCGCAAGTTCCCGAGAACAATTAAACCCGCAGGAAGGTTCTACGGTCTCACTCAGTGAGGCCCAAGAATTCGAGAATCGGAGGACCAATGGGGAGGGGATCCATTCAGATCGCTACGTTAGCCTTCTCGCTTGCCGGTTGGCTCTGCGCGTCGGCGCATGGCACTGAGGGGAAGGCCGGAATCGCTGATGTTTCGAGCACGATAGATGCGTACATCGAGGCCGGTTGGCGGGAGTCCTCGGTCCAGCCGGCGGTGGCGGCTGAAGATGCTGAGCTCGTTCGCCGGCTATACCTAGATTTGATCGGAAGGGTCCCTCGGTCCGACGAAGTACGGCGTTTTCTGGACAACACCGCTCCCGACAAGACGGCAGTTTTGGTGGACGAGCTCCTGGACAGCTCTGAGTTCGCATCCCATTGGGGGCGTTATTGGTCGACGGTGCTACTGGGTAGAGGCCGTTTGCCGCGTTACGTTGACCGGGACCGTCTAGCGAGCTGGTTGACGTCGAGCCTGGCCGCGGGAACGACTTACGACGAGATAGTCCGTGAGCTCATCACCGCGACTGGAAACCCGGTCGACAACGGAGCGGTCAACTTCCTTCTCAGTTTCGAGATGAAGCCAGAGGACACCGCGGAGTCGGTGGCGGCCAACTTCCTTGGGTTGCAGTTGGGTTGCGCCCGCTGTCACAACCACCCGTATGAAACTTGGACCCAGGAGGAGTTCTATGGTTTCTCCGCGTCGTTCGCCGGAATCGGACGTGACCGTCCCAACCGAACCGACCGAAGGATCCGACGGGATGCTCGTGACGAGCGGCAGCGCCTGGAGGAGGAGAAGAATCAGGGTGGGCAGGTCTCACGGATGACGAAGCGGGAGCTGCAGGAAGACATGATGGCGCCCGTGACCGCGGTGCGCAAGACACTGCGACTCGTGGATCAGAATCCTGCTGAGATTAAGTTGTCTGAGGGAGAGGAGACCAGGGTTTTTCGCCCGATGCTACTCGACGGTAGCGTTCCGAGGGGCAATCCGCGGCTAGCGTTCGCCGACTGGTTGGTGCAACCGGCAAACCCTTACTTCAGTCCCGCGTTGGTCAACCGAATCTGGGGCGTGCTATTCGGGCAGGGACTGGTGGAGCCGGTGGATGCCTTTGGAAGCGGGAATCCGCCGTCTCATCCGGAGCTTCTCGAGTTTGTGGCACTTGATTTCAGCTCTCACGGCTACGACCTGCGTCGCCTCTTTCGAGTCCTTACCGGAACGCGAACGTATCGGCTCTCTTCGGAGTACCACGGTGAGCCGCCAGAGCGTGAGCTGTTCGCCGCATCTTCATTGCGGCGGATGTCGCCGGAACAACTCTTCAACTCCCTGGTTACGCTCCTCAAACTAGAGCGGCACGCTCGGTCGCCGGAGTTCCGAGAAAACAAGGACCGGTTCTTTCGCCGCTTCGTCTTTTTGTTCGATACCGACACGGTGAGCGATGAGGATGTCGCGCAAGGGACGATCCCGCAGGCGCTCGCCATGCTGAATGGACCTCTCACGAGAATGAGCAGGGGCGCCGGGTCGAAGGGCGCGCGCCGCGGGCGCGATTTCCCGCCGGAGCAGGGAGTCGTCGTGAAGGAGCTCTTTCTCCGCACCCTCGCCAGATACCCGAGCCCCGCGGAGAGAACGGATGTCGGGCGGCTAATCCGCGAAGGGGAGAGTCGCCGGCAGGCGTACCAAGATGTCTTGTGGGCGTTGGTCAATACGAGCGAGTTTTTTTCATTCACTGAACCCTAGGGGTGTCACGATGAGCGAGGACGCTTTTACGTATGAGGCGGGGAGCCGCCGCGAGTTTCTACGACGAAGTGTCAGCGCAAGCTTCGGGCTCACTCTAACGCAGTGGCTGGGGCTGTCATCTGTCTTCGCTCAGCCGGCTGCGGGAAAGGCTCGCTCCTGCATCGTCTTGTGGATGGCGGGAGGACCCAGTCAGTTGGACACCTGGGACCCCAAGCCTGGACGGCCGACGGGTGGGGAGTTCAGGGGCATAGAGACCACCGTCGATGGCATCCGAATATCGGAGCATCTGCCGAAGGTTGCTTTCGAGATGAACGACCTGGCGGTCATCCGTTCGATGACCTCTCGCGAGGGGAATCATCAGCGCGCTCGTTATCTCGCTCACACCGGTTACCCGCCGCAGGGCGCGACCCGACACCCGAGCTTGGGGGCCGTCGTTGCGCAAGAGCTTGCGAGCAAGGAGATGGAGTTACCACCTTTCGTCAGCCTCAACGGGCCTTCGGCGGGCTCGGGTCTGCTAGGAGTGGACTTTGCTCCTTTCGTGGTGAGAGACCCGTCGCGACCCATCGAAAACCTCGAACTCCCGTCAGGTGCCACTCGAGCTCGTTTCGATGAGAGACTCGCCCTGCTCTCCAAGCTCGAAACCAGGTTTCAATCGTCGCACCGCGGTGGGGAAGCCGAGGGGCACTGGGCGACGGTCGACAAGGCGATCCAAACTGATGCGTAGCCGGTCTATCGACGCCTTCGACGTCTCGCTCGAGAAGGAACGTCTACGAGAATCCTTCGGCCTGAATGCGTTCGGCCGGGGCTGCCTGGCGGCTCGGCGGCTCGTGGAACGCGGCGTTCGCTACGTCGAGGTCGAGCTTGGTGGCTGGGACACCCATCAAAACAATTTCGAGACCACGCGGTCGCTCATGGCCACGCTGGACCCCGCCATGTCCAGTTTGATTCGTGACCTGCGAGAGCGTGGGCTTCTGGAGTCGACCCTGGTGGTTTGGATGGGAGAGTTTGGCCGCACCCCTCGCATCAACAATCGCGGTGGGCGAGACCATTACCCGAAAGCATGGAGCGTTGCCCTGGCGGGGGGTGGAGTGGAAGGGGGGCAGGTCGTTGGTGCCACCGACATCGACGGCCACGAGATTCGGGAGCGGCCGGTCACGGTGTCCGATCTGTTCGCTTCGTTCTGCCACGCGCTCGGAATCGACCCCGAGGGGATGAACTTTTCTGCTCTCGGAAGACCGATTCAGGTCACCGACACCGGGAAGCCCCTGCCGGAACTATTTGGATCGAGCGCGCTTTGAATCCCTTTTCCGACTGTGACAATATGCTTGCTTGTTTCTTCCTCTTCCCCGAAGCAAGCGCGGTCTAGTCCTCCTCTCAGTACTTACCGGCATCGCCACTATCCGGCTTCTCGGTGATCAAGGCGCCAGCCTAGGCTCCTTTTCGTTTCCGTCCATTGGCCTCCGGCCATTGTTCGGTTTGAGTTTCTTGGCCTTCTTCTTGGTTCCACGTTCCAGTAGCGAGCCTCGCCCTCTCCCTCTCGCCATCGTCGCGACCGCGCTCATCGTCATCGCTTGGCCCCTGGCCTGGTGGCGCGCAAGCATCGTCGAACCTGCGTCGTCGCTTCCTGCTACGGTCTCCAGGGTAACCGAGAGCAGAACCGAAGTAGAGGCCAACCGGCGCATCGATTCGCTAACCATCGATAGCCGGAAATATCTGAACCGAATCGCGGGGCGTCGGCGCGATGTACGGCTCGAGATCGCAGGTTGGCTTTTTGCGCCGCGGGCCGGCGTCTATCGATTCGAACTGGACTGCGACAATCGCTGCGTGCTTCGTTTGGATGGGAAGAGGCTGGCTCGTTCAGCCGGCTCTTCGCGCGAAGACACATTTCTCGAGCAGGGTGTGCACCGCCTCGCACTGAGGTTCGAACAGGTCGACGGGCCGGCGCGGCTGCACCTGCGTTGGTCACAACCCTCCTTTATGGCACTGCTTCCGCTCGATCATTACCTGGCTGGCGAGGCGGACCGGCTGACCGCCCGCACGTTGCGAAGGAAGGAGATCGCAGCCGGCATTTCGTTGATCGTCTGTCTCATCGGATGGAGCGTGTTTTTCGCGCTCGTTATTTTCGCCGGCGAGTCCCGGCAATTCTGGAAGGAGAGGCTTTCCGCCGACCGAGCGGCTCGTTGGGTTCCGACCGCCGCCGCCGTGCTGCTCGTCGGTTTCGGCGCGATGCTGCGTTTCGATGCGCTCCTTGTTCGCTCCCAGCTCGTGGACACGAGCCCATGGGCGAATACCGTTCAACAGAGCCTCCGGCCTCTTCTGCCCGATTACCACGCCTTTTATCGCGCGAACTTCGCAGAAGATCCCTATCGCGCGGATGTCCGAAGCTATCTTGACGGAGCCGAGGCGATGAGCCTCGGTAGTTTCTACGACGCGTCGTTTCGGGAGCCGGTTTACGTCGGTTTGGTGAAGTTCTTCGTCGCGCTCGCCGGCAGACGAGAGATCGGGATTCTCCTGCAGAGTCTCTTCTTTTCGATCGCCGTCTTGCCCCTCGCGTTCCTGTTGGCAATTCCCATGGTGGGTCGGTGGTGGGCGGTAGCCATGCTGGTACCGCTGGTTCTGCACGAGTGGTTGATCTTCGAGGCGCCGAGTGGTTATCGGTTGAGCGCGTACGTGTTCTTTCTTCTCCTCTTTGTAGCGACCGTCTTCGGCCGGGATCGAGGCCACCCCGTTTTGCGTCCGGTGATATCTGGAGTTCTAGCGGCCGTGGTGTGCTTGATTCGACTCAGCGGTCTGAGTCTCGTTCTGCCCATCCTGGTATTGGGGGCCTGGGAGAAACGAAAGCAGAGCGGATGGCCGATGCTGGGAGTCGCCGTGTTCACGATGACCGTGCTCGTGGCGCCCTACTTGGTCAACTGCTACCGGGTGCACGGGGATCCCTTCTATGCGATCAGCTTTCACACACAATTCTGGTTGAGGGCGGAGGGTACAGAGAATCCCGCGAGTTTGGGGGAGGTAAGCCTGTACCGCTATGTCACCGAGTTCCATGAAATGGGCGAACTGCTGATGGGCAATTTGCGCGGACTGACTATTTTGCCGCTGACGAAATTTTGGAGCGGCTTGAGTGAGTTTCCACTGTTCGGGGTCGCGGTTCTCGCCGCCGGTGTCGCCGGCTTGCTGCTATGCTCGGTGACACCTATGCGGTTTCTGTTGGTTGCCTATTTGGGGCATCTCATTCCGTTCGCCTACATCCAGAACTTCGCGTCCGGTCGGGCGCCAAGGTTCGTCATGCCGGCCTACTTTTTCCTGATTCTGGCCGCCGCATGGCTCGGGCAATTGCTAGAGCGAAGGCGAAAGAACTAGCGCCGGCTAGTTGCTAGGCGGCACCCCTTCCGCCGATTCCGAGTTCCTCGGCGTGCGGCTTCAGAGCATCGATGATGAACTGAATATGCTCGGACAGATCCACGCCGAGCAACTCGACACCAGCGTGAACCTCCGCGCGCTCGACCTTGGCAGCGAACGCCTTGTCCTTGAGTTTCTTCCGGACGCTTTTCGGGGCGATCGTGTGGACGCCATCCGGGCGGACGAGGCAGCTTGCAACGATGAAGTCGGTGAGCTCGTCGCAGGCGAGGAGACTGCGATCGAGCTGACTCTTGTAGGGAACGTTCCACTTCGTATGGTGAGCGGAGATGGCGTAGGCGAGCTCCTCTTCACCGCGCTCACGGAGCCAGGCGACGATGCGGTTGGGATGATCTTCGGGCCACTGCTCGTAGTCCCCATCGTGCAACATGCCGGCGATCCCCCACTTCTCTTCCCCATCCACACCCGGCCCGTAGCGGTGTGCGGCTTGCCGCATGACAATTTCCACCGCCCGTGCGTGCTTGCGGAGCGAATCCGTCTGGGTCCATTCACAAAGGTGTTGCCAAGCTTTGTCCCGTGTCAGTGGCATGAATGATCCTCCCTCTCGCCAACCATGGGGCAACGAGTCATGCCGCGTCAATATGTTCGGTTAGCCGCACAGCGAGCGCTGCCACCGTTAGGGTGGGATTCGCTGCAGCCACGTTGGGAAAAACGGCGTTGGAGCACACGTAGAGACTGTCCGTGCCGTGAACCTGCAAGTTGCGATCAACGACGCCATCGGAGTCGGAGCCGCTCATGCGACAGGTCGAGGTGGCGTGGGCGCCATCCGGATTTCCGAGACGGATTCGAATGCTGTCCTCTTTACAGCCAGCCGCTTTCAGAACCCCTCTAACAGACTTTCTGAGGCGTGCTCTTGTAGAAGCAGATCCCGACTTCACATCCAGTGAGCTGGCGCTTCTAGTAAGCGGTTTTGTCGGCGACCCCACTGTTTCGTACGTCGGTCGTAAAATACGGAGTATAAGTGAAATCGTAGACGAACTGGTAAAGCTATTCGGGCTCCGATCATAAGCATCGTGACTAGAACATGGAAATCCACAAGAAATTCCGTTTTGAAGCGGCGCACCGGCTTCCACACGTCCCTGATGGTCATAAGTGTAAGCGTTTGCACGGACACTCATTCCAATTAACAATCCACGCGGCCGGGGAGGTTGACGAGAAGGCAGGCTGGGTTATGGATTTCGCAGACATAAAGGCGGCGTTCAAGCCAATCTTAGACTTGCTGGATCACTCCTATTTGAACGAAATTCCCGGTTTAGAAAATCCAACATCGGAGAACATCGTCCGGTGGATCTGGGTACGACTCCAGTCACAGCTGGCGGGGCTGATACGAATCGATATCGCGGAGACATGTGTAGACGGATGTTCATACCGTGGCGATGATGACTAGCTCAGGTAGAAAGATCCACCGGAGGGACAGGTAAATGATGACCCTCCCGATTCTTGGGTCCAGTTGTTGTGAGAGTATTTCAGTTCATTGCATGACAAGGTAGCGGCGATCTGGAGCTCTTGTCAATAGGTGTGTAAAAAAGTTCAGGCAGCAGCAACCTTCGACGACTCCGTTACCCTGTCTCCATCTTCAAATCGAACGCCCAGGTGAACCTCTCGCATCAGCTCCGGTGCGTTGAGCCGGCGAAAATTCTTCTCCGCAACCAGAAGCAGTTTGAAGATTGTCGCAGTGGCGGACTCGACTTTCTTGAACCTTTTGGCCGCATCCGTTCTCAATCTCAGTGCAGCGAACGGTGACTCCACGACGTTGCTCGTGCGAAGGTGTTGCCAGTGAGGCTTGGGAAAGGAATAGAAGCTGACCATCCGCTCCCAGTCCTCGTCGAGCACGTGCGCGGCCCCCGGAAGACCCTTGCGCAAGCACCAATCCTGGAACTTGGCCTTCTTCGTCTCGCACTCCTGCAGGCTGGTGGGGTAGGGGGTCGCCGTCAACAGCGGCTTGGCCTGCGCCTGGTCCCTTTTCGGAATCCGGTCCAGTACGTTGAGGATTCGGTGGTTCCAGCACCGCTGCTCCTCAGCTTCTGGAAATACGTTTCGGGTCGCGGCCCAGATGCCGAGATGACCGTCACCGATCACCAAACGGGGACATCTCAGACCGCGCTTCTTCAGTCTCCGTAGCAGCGACGACCATGACGCTTCGGATTCTCGATGCCCGGCCTCCAGCGTCAGGACGATTTTCGTCCCGTCGGACAGGCCACCAACCGCAACTAGCACCGCCGCCTTGTCCTTCTCAAGGCCGGCCTTCACGTACACGCCATCTACCCACAGGGACACGAGCTCGAGTTCGTCCAGTGGGCGAGCTAGCCACTGCTCGTACTCTCCCTGCCATTTCTGTTTCAGCCGCGACACCGTGCTGGGAGAAAGTGGAGCGTCCTCCCCTAGAAGCCCGCGGAGCGCCAAATCGAAATCTCCGTGAGCTAGTCCATGCAGGTACAGCTCCGGAATCAACTCGCTCACCGTTTCGCTCCGACGCTTGAACAGCGGAAGCACTCGACTTTCGAACCTCTCCTCCACGTCCCGTACTCTCGGCCGGCGAACCGTCACCGTGCCCACGCTCATCGTCAGCTTTCGAGGCTTACCGTATCCATTTCGATAGCCCGCCGTTGTGTCCACGGGCTTCCGTCTCTCCGATTTCTCACGCCCGAGAAGCTCCGTGACTTCGGCTACCATCAGCTCCTGCACCCAATCCTGGATCTCGAGCCTCGCCCACTTCTCCAGCGACTCCCAAGCCACCCTTGACGAGCTCCGTCGTCTTGTGGTCTTTTCCTTCATGGCGGTGTCTCCTTCCGTTGGCCCCTTCACGCCGTGTTTCGTGACGCGGAAGGTTACTCCGCCTTTACTTTATTTCCACACCTTCTGAGGGTAGCTCGCGATCTGCGTCCCCTTGCTCCTTCACTTCGGGGGAAAAGCCGTAGCCGACGCCGAAGGTGGATAGTCGGGTCTGACAAAACGCGATTGGACGTCGCGTGCGAGAGCGACGGAGCCCCATCCTACCCACCCGGCAAGAAGGCCCACCGCAACAATCTTTCCCGCTCGAGACCGATTGGCTGCGACGTCCATGAGGTTGCCGAGCACGATCGCCGCCATTGGCAACAACACCAAATCGTCCTTGGTGAACTGGAAGATGTGAGTTCCCCCGAGTCCTGCACGCAAGAAGTTGAGCCCAAGGAACGTGAAGACCGTCCCGAGTGCGAGAGGAAAGGCTAGGCGATGAGTAAGGTGTCCGCGCGCCACGTACCATCCGACGAAGACCAAAAGACCGAACAACGGTCCGT
Organism: Candidatus Marinacidobacterales bacterium; assembly: GCA_965219415.1. Lineage (GTDB taxonomy): Bacteria > Acidobacteriota > Vicinamibacteria > Marinacidobacterales > DATDRI01 > CBDCNP01. The sequence goes on along the minus strand of CBDCNP010000002.1, from coordinate 312,736 downwards.
AGAATAGAAAAAGTCGGTGAACGGTCATCTGGAATGCGGCGATTGGTGTGACGCGGAGCTCGATCAAGGCACCCTCGGATGCGGTTTGGGAAGCTTGACTCAAACCTTGAGGCAGTAGCTCCGGGATGTACTGGTTGTAGAAAGCGACGATAGCTGCCAAGGCACCCACCAAGGCCCAGAGGCTGACGCGTATCGCGCGCCGGATATCGATCTTGTTCCGGTATCGGAACGCCACTGTGACAGCGAAGGCGGGCACGAAGAGGCCCAGCACGAGGACGCTACCGGCGTACGAAAGGATCGACAGCGCGACGAGTAGCGCCAAGCCTATTCCGACTCTGGCTCGCTCCATCTGTCCGAATCGAAAGAGCAGATAGAGAGCCACCAGCATGTCCCAAGAGTGGCCGAAGAGTGCCGCGTAGGACGCCACGGTGAGGCGAAACGCAAGAAGCGGTGCGGTTGCGTGAATCCAACTCGCCGCTACCGCGGCGCGGGACGATGCGCCGAGTCGTAGCGCCATCACGTAGACGATGAGGCCCTCGATGCCGGAAAGCACGGTGGGCACGATTTTCATCCAATCCTCGACCGGGAGCCGAAGAAGACTCAGAGGATAGATAGAGAGATACAGCAGCGGAGGATAGGGGAATGCCTTCCAATCTGCACCTACCCGCTGAAGCCCCAGTAGATGACGATGCTGGTTCGGAATGTGATCCATGAAAAAGCTGGCGAGGCCTTCGGTCCAAATGATGGAGACAAACTTGGCATGGGTTCGCACGTCGGGGTAGTAGAAGTCGGGATGGAACAAGGCGAGCAGACGTACCGTCGTTCCCAGGTAGAACGCCAGCATCGCCCACCGGGCCAGCGGATGTGAGAACGCGGAATCCCGATTTCGCCGGCGCACTGAGAAGAAGGCAATCACGATGAACGAAATGACGTGTGGACGGAGTCCCAACTGCGTGGAAGCCTGAAGCCAGGCAAGCTTGTGAAAGGCAGTTCCTATGGCAAGGGCGACGGTTCCTCCCATCGCGATGCCGAGCGACGCTCTTGACGAGAACCCGATGAGACGAGGAAACACGTACAAGCCGAGAACCGTTCCCAGCAAATAAAGGAAAGCGACCGGCGCCGGTAGCACCGGACCGGAAGGTAGGATCCGCAGCCAGTCGAGAGCCAGGCCGAGGGGCCTGGGGTCGGAGGATCGGGAGAGAAATACAATGTCGAGTGGAGTCCAGGGTCGCGCGTTCTCTGAGACGGTGACTGTGCGAACTTGAAAATCTTGCTGCGGCACCGGGAAGCGATCGACCTGCTCGTTGGCGACGAATAGAGCGGTTTCGGCGGGCAGTGCGATGTGACGCTTATAGCGAAAGGAGACTTCGAAGGGTCCCTTCGGCAGGATGACGGGAAGTCGTACCCGTCCACGTCGGAGGGACCAATGGATCAGAGTTGGCTCATCGATCTCGAAGTCTTCGCGGAAGCCGGTGACGTAATCACCGTCGTTGGGTCCGAAGTCGAAAAAGAGGTCGGTCGGGACCTGATAGGCGAGAAGGAAGAGTATCGATGCTGCAAGCAGCAAAAGGCCCGAGCGTCGAACCTCGGCCTTCATGGAGAGGGTGTGGCCTGAGCGGCGGCAGGAGCAGATGATGGAACTCCGTCGCTCGTAAGACTCGCCATGTAGTAATCGCAGAAGCCACTGCGGAAGAACTGCTCGCCTTGCTTCTGGAGGTGACCTCCCAACAAGGTGCGGTACTCCTCGGCGGTGCGGATGAAGTGGCCGTTCTCTATGCGATGCAGTAGGTGTCCTATCAAGTTGAGACGTGATTCGGTAGGAACGTCCTCGATGATCAGGGCTCGGCCGGCCGGTTTCAGAACACGGGCGATGCCGTCCAGGACCGCTCGCGCATCCTCGTCGTTCAAATGGTGAAGAAGGCCGTAGACGAGCACATCATCGAAGGTGTCCGCTTCGAAGTCGAGCTTCCTCGCGTCCATTACGTGGAACGTTCCCTTATAGTGAAGCCGGGCGTAGTCGATATAGCGTTGGTTCATGTCCACCCCCACGTAGGTTTCCGCGGGGAATAGCTCGGAAAAAGCTCCCGGCCCACACGCCACGTCGAGTACCCTACGGCCCTCCTGGTCGGGTAGCTGCTCGTGGATCGTGCGCCGAATGGCTCGGAAGTTCGCCTCGAAGAGTCCGCGACAAAAGAGGAAGAGACCCGGATGGTTGGAGAGCTTCTCGATGACGTAGTGCAACATGATCGTTTCTTGTCTCGCGGCGCATTTTATGATCGGGGCCGTATCGTCGCAAGAACCTCTAGCGATAGTACTGCATTCAGAGAGTTTGCGGTTGCAGTGGAGAAAGTGGCGACCGCCGAGTTCTCTTACGCTTTCTAACCTCAGATGACGCTATTTGGCCGGTGCTTCGGCGGGGGGAATCATCACCCCCGAAGGGGCTCGCAGAATATTCATCCGATAAATTCGTATGGCGGAGAGCATGAGAGACAAAATCACCGGCCCCACGAGGAAGCCGATGAGTCCAAAAGAAAGGATGCCGCCCAGAATCGAGAAGAAGGCGAGGAGCGGGTGAATCTGGGCCGTCTCGTGAAGAAGGATTGGCTTGATGATGTTGTCGGACGTACTGATGACGAACGTTCCGTAGAGAAGCATCCCGATCCCTTGCCACAGAGGCCCAGCCACAAAGAGATACACCGTGGCGGGAATCCAAACCAACGGTGAGCCGATCCCCGGAATGATCGCGGCGAAGATCAACATCGTTCCCCAGAACAGCGGCGAAGGGAGGTCGAAGATCTTGAAACCGAGCATCGCTAGTAGTCCTTGCGCCACCGGAACCACGACCATCGCATAAAGCACCGCCTTGACGGTTTTCGTCAGGCGCTCATATATCTCGTGGGATTGCACCGGCGACACGGGGGAAACCCCCTTGAGTTCTCCCGCTAGGGCTTCTCCGTCGCGCAGGATGAAAAAAAGCGTGATGAGAAACAGTATTAGATAGAGTAGAGTCGAGGTTACTCCCGCGACCGCCCCTTGGATGATGCGATTCGCCCCTGAAGCGAGTTGGCTGAGCGCCGGTGAGAGGAGCTCCACCAAACGCTCCTGATCGAGCTCTGTCAATTGGAACGCTTCCTGCACTTTGAGCACCCATGGGTAACGAGTCGGTAGAGCCTGGCTCCAAAGTTGCCGGAGTGCATCGGCTTCCAGCTTCGGGCGAACCCATTCGTAGAAATCCACCGCCTGACTGCTCAGCAAAATGGTGTAGGTCAGAAGAGGCACGAGTATGACGAGTGTGGTTAGAGCGACCATCAGTGCCGCAGAGAGGGATCTCCGGCCGCGCAGGGCGCGAGTAAGCCGGTCGTAGACCGGACCGAGCAGCGCGGCCACCGACGCGGAAACCGCGACGGTTACCAAGAAGTGTCGAAAAACGAGGAACGCGAGGAAGAAGACGAAGAAGAGGAGGAGTAGGAACGAGTAAAACACCACCTTAGGGCGACGGGTGTCCTCGGTTGTTTTTTTCTCATCGCTCATAAGCCCACCCCTCCACGATACTCAACTCTCGAATAGGTAGACAACGTAGGAGTTCAGCAAGTAGACGAGAAACAAGAAGAGGCTGATCCATCCCACCTTGCGGAACAAGTTCGTCTTAGGCCTGTACAGCAAGCCAACGATCGCAATCCCAGACATCATGATGGCTGAAACTGCAGAGACACTGTGAATGGACGAAACTTGATCGAAGAGTGGACCGGGGAGATAGAACATATCGTCCACCGCCAGGATGGCAACGTTGAACAAGTTGCTGCCGAGGATGTTGCCCAAGGCCATGTCGAGGGCCCCGAGACGCAGCGCGCCCAGGGTAACGACCATTTCGGGCACTGATGTCGCGAAGGCGACGAACAACGTGCCAACAAACGTTGTCTCCCAATCCATCAGGTGGGCGATTTCTTGCCCAACGAACGGCAGCCAGGTGCCCGCTCCCACGACGACCGCGGCCGCCACCGAGTACCCGATCACTGCGTGCTGCAACGAAAGGTGACCGTACACCTCGGCGACCTGTTCGGTGGATTCCTTTCTCGAGGTGTGCTCGTAGCGGAATACCGTTCGCATCGCCAGAACGTAGAGGACCAGAATAAGCGGAGAATAGAGACCCACGTGGCTGATGCGTACCACCTGTCCCTGAGAGGAGACCAGAAGACTGAAGCCTGCGAAACCGAGCATCATGATGCCAAAGCCGGCCGAGAGTATGTGTCCTTGACTGGCGCGGGTATAGATGGATTCCTTGCGATGCAGGAAATCCAGGATGAAGATAATGAAGAGATTGAAGACGCAACTTCCCAGCACGTCTCCCACCGCGAGATCTGGCGTGTTGGCGAACGAGACGGCGCTTATCCCGGTGGCGAGCTCAGGTAGGGAGGTTACCGTGGCCAACATGACCACCCCGATCCAAGTGCCGCTGAGCCCGGTCTTCTCGGCGATGACGTCTCCGTAACGGCAAAGCCTGCTTCCCGCCACCCCGATCAGAAGGACGCAGAAGGCGAACTGAAGCCATACCCATACGGTGGGTCCCATTATAAATAGTCTCCTCGTCCTTTAAGCCCTCTCCCTTTGGGAGAGTTGGGCGTCAAAAGACGGCGTGCCACTCTCGACGTGGCCAGACGCCGGGTGAGGGAATCGTAGTCTCCTGTTCCTCTATTTCAACTGCATCCCGCGAAGCTCCATGATATCCGCTCCGCCGCCCCGTTCACACTCCAATCGTTGCGGCGGCTTGCAACCTAGTGGCGTCCCCGCTATCGTGTAGGGTTGCTGACGTCGATAGCTCACTGAATGTTAGTTCTCTTCTTTTCTTTCCGGAAGTATTCGTCATGGCAACAATAGCTTGGACCTAGGTGGCGCGAAGGAAACGGCCGCTAATACTTATGGGAAGTTACCAATGAAGCGTATGCGAGGAATGCTGGCTCTCCTTCTTCTTCTTGGGGCAGGCGCAGCCAACGGCCAAGACTCTCCCCGCGACATCATCGACCGCGTCGATCGGATTCTGCGCGGTGATTCGAGTCATGGTGTTGCCACGATGGAAGTCGTGACCGAGAACTGGGAACGTAGTTTGAAGATGGAGCTCTGGTCGTTGGGCACCGAGTACTCTCTAGTGAAAATTGTCAGCCCCGCCAAAGAGGCCGGCACCGGCACTCTCAAGGCGGGCGATGACATTTGGAACTACCTTCCGAAGGTGGATCGCACGATCAAGATCCCGGCATCGATGATGATGGGGTCCTGGATGGGCTCTCATTTCACCAATGACGACCTCGTGAAGGAGAGTACTTTAGTCGGAGACTACGACATCGAGGTCGCCTTCGAAGGGGATCGTGACGGGGTAGAGGTCTGGGATTTCAAGCTGACGCCGAAACCAGAAGCACCCGTGGTGTGGGGGCACATCGAGTTCCGGGTTCGCAAAGCAGACTTCATGCCCCTCTGGGCACGCTACTACGATGAGGATGATGAGCTCGTGCGCTCGCTGGCCTACAGTGATTTCCGAAAAATGGGCGGGCGTCTGGTCCCCGCGGTAATGGACATGCACCCGGAGGACAAGCCCAACGAGAGAACCACGATTCGGTACGGTGAGCTAGAGTTCGACATCGACATCCAGGAACCCTTCTTCTCGCTGCAGTCGCTGAAACGCCGACGATGACGGTGGTTTCTTTTTCCCTCACCCGGCGTCTGACTCCAGTGATAACGGCACGACGCTGCGTGACGCCCGCAGTCTTCCTAGCGGAGAGGGATTAAGGGAACAAACATGCTCCAAGCTCCGTGGCTGCTCATCGGCTGGCGGAATCTCGGCCGCAACCGAAGGCGTACCTTCATTACCGCATTGGGGCTTGCGGTCGGCTACTTCGCCGTCGTTTTCATCGTCGGCTGGGCCGACGGCCTCAAGGCCGAGATGGTGGAGAATGGGACCGCTCTTATCACCGGGCAACTGCAGGTCCATTCCCTCGACTACCGGCCGGAGCGAAGTCTCTACGAGACCATCGGCGGGCGTGGTGGCGCGGACGTCGAGGAAATTCTTCGTGCCGTGACCAACGATCCAGCCATCGAAGCCGCTGCGCCCCGGGTGTATGCGGGTGGACTCGTGAGCTCTGGTGACTCCACCTCGGCGGGCATGCTCATGGGCATCGACCCCGACCGCGAGCCGAACGTGAGCCGAATCTTGACCGGGTTGACGAGTGGTCGCGTTCCATCCTCCGGCAGAAACGAGATTCTGATCGGGTCCGAGATGGCTAAGCAGCTCGCTGTCGAGCTCGGAGATGAGGTGGTTTTGGTGGCTCCCGGAGCCGACGGCTCGATGGGAAATGATCTCTTTTCCGTTACAGGGATTTATCGGACGGGCTTGGCCGGGCTCGACGTGTCGTACGCGTTGCTTCCATTGGATTCCCTGCAGACTCTGGTCGCGCTGGATTCCGCTCGCATCCACGAAATAGCTGCCCGGACCACCAACCCTTGGTTGGCTAAGGAGGCAGCGGTCCGGTTGGAAAGACAGCTTGCGGCCGGCCCACCCTTGGAGATCGTACCGTGGAACGTGCTGCGCCCTGAAATGCTGGAGTACGTTCAGCTCGTGGAAGCGTGGTACTTCATTGTCATTCTTATCGTGTTCGCCATAGCGGTCTTTGGTGTTGCCAACACCATGCTCATGACGACGTTCGAGCGTCGCCGCGAGTTCGCGGTGATGCTGGCTCTGGGGAGCGGTCCGGGGGCGGTATTGCTCACCGTCGTCGCCGAGGCGATTGCCCTCGGTCTCTTGAGTCTCTTGGTGGGAGCCGCGATTACGTTTCCCATCATGTTTTGGTGGCACAACGCCCCGCCCGATCTCAGTTGGATTTACGGCGAGTTCACGATGTTCGGGGCGCTGATGAGACCCACCTTGAGGGTCGAATACAATTTTCCGATGGCGGCATGGGCTGGAGTGGCACTCCTGACTACCGCGTTGATCGCCGCCCTCTATCCGGCTGCGCGAGCCTCCCGCGTTCCGCCGGCCGATACCCTGTCCGGACTATGAAGAGACTGTGAAGAGCCAGGGCCGGGTCTTGACGCAGCTGGCGTTTCGCAATCTTCGGAGGCACGTCCGTCGAACACTTTTGACGGCGGCGGCCATGATCGTCGGGGGAACACTACTGATGATCAGCCTGCCATTAGGAGACGGAACGCACGAAGCTTGGATCGAGTCCGCGGTGCGGATGGCCGGTGGCCACGTCTCTGTTCAAGCCCCAGGCTTCAAGACCAGCCGGAAGATCGAGGACCGTCTTCCGGCCGACGCACGCGCGGTGGCAGAGGCGGCGATCGCCGCCGCCGACGTTTCCGAGCACGTTGCCGCGGTGTCGCCGCAGCTGACGATCAGCGGTCTGGCAAGCTCTCCCGCTGGTGCGCGCCCGGTTCAGATCGTGGGCGTGGACCCAAGCTCGGAGTCGAGCTTCTCCATCCTTGACAAGAAGGTCGCCGAAGGCCGCTACCTGCAGGACGATGACAATCGAGCCGCCTATGTAGCCGCGGGACTCGCCGAGAGCCTGGAGCTCCGTCTCGGCTCGCGTCTGGTAGTCACGGCCCAAGACGCGGAAGGAGATATCGCGGGTCTGCTACTCAGAGTGGTCGGTATCTTTAGAACCGGGATACCGGAGGTCGATCATTCGTTGATGCACATCCCGCTCACTACCGCCGGTGCCTGGTTGGGCTCAGGAGATGACATCACATCTCTTGCGCTGCTCCTCGATGTCAGCGGCGCCGTGCCGCGAGTTACCCGGGTTCTTAGTCGGCAGCTGGCCGCCCCCATCGAGCAAGGGTCGCTGACGGTCATGGGTTGGCGCGAGGCGATGCCCGAGCTCGACGCGGCGGTCAAGATCGACGACTTCGGCAACTACATGTTTCAGGGAATTCTATTCACGATCATTGCACTGGGAATCGTGAACACCGTTTTGATGTCGGTCTTGCATCGTTATCGTGAGTTCGGAGTCCTTCAAGCGCTGGGTTTGACGCCAGGACAGACGGGCCGGCTCGTGCTCATCGAAGGTCTATTTCTCACTGTGGTGAGTGGCATCCTAGGCATTGCCCTGGGCCTTTTCATTACCTGGTATTTCTGGCGCGACGGCCTCGATATTAGCGGGATGTGGGACGAGGATTGGAGCTTTTCGGGTGTGGTCATGGATCCGGTAATCGTTCCCCTCTTCCGCGTGGCGCGGATTGTTCAAGCCATGGTGTTCATGCTGGCGATCGGGTCGTTGGCGTCGCTCTATCCAGCGTACCGAGCGATGCACATCGACGTAACGGAGGCGATGAAGTTCGAGAGATAGACGATGAGTAAGACGAAGAGAGGAAGTGCCGCGGTCCGGACGGAGAACCTCTGGAAGATCTTCGAGCAGGAGGCCGAGCGGGTAGAGGCGGTCCGTGATGTTTCACTCACCATCGAGGCAGGGGAGTTCACCGCCTTGGCAGGACCGTCCGGATCAGGCAAGACGACGTTACTGAATCTCATAGGTGGATTGACCAAGGCGACGAGGGGTAGTGTTTGGGTAGCGGAGCGGGACATTACGAAGATGTCGAATCGCGAGCTGGCTGCGCTGCGCCTCGAGCACGTGGGGTTCATCTTCCAAGCCTATAACCTGCTCCCCGTCCTTACCGCGCAAGAAAACGCCGAGTTCCCGCTTCTTCTGCGCGGCATGGAGACCAGTGATCGGGAACGGCGCGTCCACAAACTCTTCGAGTGCACCGGTCTCAGTGGTCTCGAGGATCGTCGACCCGGAAAACTCTCAGGCGGCCAGCAGCAGCGAGTGGCGGTCATTCGGGCGGTTGTGGGTGAGCCGGTCCTGGTGCTTGCCGACGAACCGACGGCCAATCTCGACTCGTCGGCGAGCGACGCGTTGCTCGGGGTCATGGAAGAGCTCAACCAGGAGCTAGGTACGACTTTTGTGTTTGCGACTCACGATCCGCGAGTGATGGAACGATCCCGCCGGCTCATTCGCCTCGTCGACGGTGCGATCGACGCGGATGAACGGCGCCAGCTCGAGCCCAAGAATTGACGCGCCGCACCGCGGTCCCGCTTGCGGTTGTTGTTTTCCTGGGTGTCGGTGACGCCCTGGGGCAGTCACTACCTCTCACCGCCCACTATCAAAACGTTCCTTTGTGGAGCGAGTCCACAGAGATCTCTGAAAGTGCGTTGAGCGATTTCAACCGGCTTCGCATCATGTCCGACCCGGTGTTCGGGGACTTTAACTTGGACGTGGCCTATGAGCAATTGTTCACCCTTCGACAGGGAAAGGCCCTACCGGGTTTTTTCGTTGGCTCGGTTCCTGGCGGAGGGGAGTGGCTCCCTCTTCAATGGACGATCGAGGAAAGCACCCACGTTCTGTGGCAACACCGTTTCGACCGTCTGTCGCTCGGCTGGAATCCGAGCCCAGCGTTCGACCTGGAGGTTGGTCGGCAAGCCATCTCCTGGGCGACTACGCTCTTTCTCACACCGGCGGATCCGTTCTCACCGTTTAGTCCTGCCGATCCGTTTCGTGAGTTTCGGGCGGGGGTCGATGCGGTTCGAGCCCAGGCATTCCCCGGACCTCTCAGCCAACTGGATTTCGTCGTGCGAGCTACGGATTTCGAGCAGGCCGGGACCGAAGTCACCGCCGTCGCGAGAGGGCTCACCACCTGGAAGAATTGGGAGCTGTCGGGTTGGGGAGGTGCACTTTACCAGAAACCCACCGTGGCCGGGGGCGCGGCCGGGTCGCTCGGTCCCGCCGCGATCCGAGGCGAGGCGGTGTTACTGCGGGAAGAGGGTGACACGGTCTTTCGCGGAACGATCGGAGTGGATCGTCGCTTCGATGTCTTCAAGCGCGACTTCTACGTGGTGGTCGAGTATCAGCGTGATGGTCTTGGCGCTGCGAGTCCGAAAGAATACACCGACGTATTGACGTCTCTCGCGTTTCAGAGGGGAGAGCTTCAGGTTCTGGGTCGGGACGAGATCGCGAGCCAGGCCCAGTTCCAGCTCAACCCCTTGTGGAGCCTGTCGTTCCTGTGGTTGTTGAACCTCAACGACCCGAGCTCACTGCTGTCGCCGAGCGTCGTTTATTCGGCGAGCGATGAAGCCACCGTGACAGGTGGTGTTTTCGTCGGGGTTGGTGACGACGAGCCAACCCCTGGCGGCGGCCTGCCGTCCGAGTACGGACTCGCTGCCACAACCGCCTATTTCTCGGTCAGCGTATTCTTTTGATACGAAGTACAACCGGGGTCGCCACCGGTTCTCACGAACCGGGCGGCGGCGGCGGTGGGTTGAGAGCTGCGATGACGTCGGCGTTCCCTCGAGTCTCCGCGATTTGCGCTGCGTTCCGACCAAACAGGCCAGTCGCATTCACGTCTGCCCCTGCCTCGAGGAGGACCGTGATAGCCGCGGCGTTTCCTCCCACCACCGCGTAGATGAGCGGCGTCCAACCCACGCTATCCCCAGCGTTCATATCGGCCCCGCCTTCAATGAGCGCTTCCACGATACCGTTGTGCTTGAACTGCGCGGCGTACATCAGAGCGGTCGCGCCGGCCCGGTTCTGAGCGTTCAGGTCGGCCTGGGCCTCGATGAGCGCTTTCGCAACGTTCTCGAGACCATGAAGTGACGCGTATAGGAGCAGCGGCGACCCACCCTCGGTGGACCCGTTGGCGTCCGCGCCGTCTTTCAACAGGCGACGAACCTCGCGAAGCTGGCCGCCGGTAACGGCTCCCACCAAGGGTTCCACTGTGGGCGCAGCCTCGGCCTCACCTTCGACTTCCTCTTGCCCATGAACGGCGAATGGAACGAGCAGCAACCCAAGCGACAATAAGAGTGATTGAATTTTCAAGGTCATCCCTCCAGCGTTTCTACGACCGGGCGCACACGGCGCGCCGTGATTTCATAGACGAACTGCGGGGGCTATCCTGTCACAAAGAGCGCCGCCAATCCAGCGCCAACGAGTTGCCCGAGCAACGGTGTCCCGGAGGGGGGGCTTGGCCGACATCGACGACATCATCTCAGCTCCCCAAGAAACACATGCGTTCCTGCATGTGATCGAAATCACTTGTTTGCAATGAGTTGAGAGCGACGAAATTTGTAACAAGTGTCAGGGAATCGCCTCAGTGAGGGCAAACGCCCGGCGCGATGAGAAAAGTCGACGTGCGAGCTGTGTCAACAAGCTTCCTAGTTCTATAAACTTAGCGACAAACCGGAGTTACCTCGTTGAGAAGCGATACGAGGGCGGGTGGTCAGATCGTGGCACGGGATCTGCCCGTTAGGATCCCAACCCCTCGGAAGGACGAAAATGGATTTACGTGGAAATCGATTGCCCCTGCGGTTTCTGGCGTCACCCGCGGAGGCGAGCAGGAAATCCCCCTCTCGAGAGAGCTGCAACTCTAGATGACCAAAGGTAGCCGATCGGGCTTCATAGTTCTCGCGTATGGAATCCTTTGCGCTCTTGCCGTTACCCATCCGCCTCACGGGCCGGGTCGCGGGGGCGTTATCAGCGTATCGTCGGCGCTCCCCGTTGCCAAGCCGGCGAGCCGCGAGCGCAAGCTCGTCAAGGGAAAGGCTCGATTCGATAAACCGGCGGAGGCGCAAGAGTACTACCGAGCGAAGCGGGCACCGGTAGGGGAGACGGCGGTTCCGGTGGAGCGCTACCTGAGCGCTCGAAGGCAAATGAGAAATATGTCCGTTTACTCCACGGCGTCGGACCTCATGGCTCCGGCAGGGATGACTGCCTCCGCGATGCAAGCGCTCTCCACTTGGGAGGAGCTCGGTCCCGGCAACGTCGGAGGGCGCACCCGCGTGCTGGTCATCGATCCAGGAAATGCCGACGTTATGTACGCCGGCGGCGTCGCCGGGGGAGTCTGGAAGACGACCAACGGGGGCTCATCTTGGTCGGCTCTCGATGACCTGATGGCAAACTTGGCGGTGGCATCGCTGGCCATGGACCCGAGTAACTCAAGCGTGCTCTACGCCGGAACGGGCGAGGGCGTTTTCAACGGTGACGCGGTCCGTGGCGCGGGGATCTTCAAGACGACTGACGGCGGGGCGAGCTGGAACCACCTCGCCTCCACCAACAACTCGAGCTTCCACTATGTGAACGACGTGGTGGTGAGCCCCAACAGCTCGCAGCGGGTGTACGCGGCGACGAGGACCGGGGTCTGGCGCTCCCTCGACGGGGGAGGCAGTTGGTCCCAAGTGCTTGTCCCCGGGACGTCGAACGGCTGCCTGGATCTCGTGATTCGTACTGACTCGGCGAACGACGTGGTTTTCGCTTCCTGCGGGGGTACGTTCACTGACGCGACGGTGTACCGTAATCCGGATGCTGGTGGTGGCGGTGCGTGGTCGGCATCATTGACCGAGACCGGCTTGGGGCGAACTTCGTTGGGGATCGCACCATCCAACCAGGACGTGATCTACGGTCTTCACGCGGTCTTTCGCTCCACCGACGGGGGCGTCTCTTGGACGGCTCGGGTGCGGAATAACGACCCGACATCCATGAACCGGATGCTTCTGACAAACAGTTGGTTCGCCCTTTGTGCAGGAAGCTTCTTCAACCAGGGTTGGTACGACAACGTCATCGCCGTGGATCCAGTGGACTCGGACGTCGTGTGGACCGGTGGGGTCGATCTCTTCCGTTCCGATGATGGCGGGCAGAACTGGGGTTATGCCGGCCGGAACTCCCACGTGGATCAACACGCGCTCGCCTTTCACCCTGGCTACGATGGAGTGAGCAACAAGACGCTCTTCGCGGGAAACGACGGCGGCATCTACCGCACTCTGGATGCCAGAGCGGGGACCGACCTCAATGTGTGCTCGGGCCCCAGCTCGGATGTGAACCTGGTCCTCTTTGAATAACAACTACGGGGTCACCCAGTTCGACCACGGCGCCCCGTATCCGAACGGACAAACCTACTTCGGTGGCACACAGGACAACGGCACCATCCGCGGCAACGATACCGGCGGCCCGCAGAATTGGCAGCCGATTATGGGCGGAGACGGTGGCTACGTGGCGGTCGACCCCACCAACACCAATATCCTTTATGCGGAATTCCAGGGCTGGGCGATTAGGAAATCCACCAACGGCGGGGCGAGCTTTTCGAGCCCCACCAACGGCATCAGCGATTCCGGCCTCTTCATCACGCCCTTCATTATGGATCCGAGCGACTCCCAGAGGTTGTGGACGGGAGGTCGTTTCGTCTGGCGCACCGTGAATGGAGCGTCCAACTGGACCCAGGCGAGCACCCAGCTCGGGGGCACCGTGAGTGCCCTGGCGGTGTCTCCCACGAACCCCAACCGCGTTCTGGTCGGGCTCACAAATGGGCGCATCCATCGGACCGACGTGGCTCTGGGCGCGTCATCCACGACAGACTGGCCGTCCAACCGGCCCAGGAGCGGATTCGTGTCGTCCCTCGCGTTTCATCCCGAGGACGAGATGACGGCGTACGCCACCTACTCGACGTTCGGCGGCATACACGTGTGGAAGAGCACCAACGGGCGGCGCGAGCTGGGGCGATCTCGATGGCTCAGGAAGCACCGGCATCCCCGACGTACCGTCTCATTCCATCGTGGTCGACCCGGTGGCGGCTCCAGTGGGAAGCCACCTCTATGTCGGGACCGATCTCGGTGTCTTCACTTCCATCGACGCGGGCGCAACTTGGGCCGTCGAGAACACCGGCTTCGCCAATGTGGTTACGGAAACGCTTGCGCTCGATGCTTCACAAACCAGACTCTTTGCCTTCACGCATGGCCGAGGGGCGTTTTGGGTCGATTTGCTTCAGGGCAACATCACTCCTCGTGCGCCTTCACCGGTCGACGGGGCGGTCGACGTAGTTCACACTCCAACGCTATCCTGGATCGCCGGAGCTGCGACCTATGACGTTTACTTTGGGACGTCGTCGAACCCGCCGCTCGTCTCGAGCAACCAGACCGAGAGCAGCTACTCCCCCGCCCAACTCGAATTCACCACCACGTACTACTGGAGAGTAGTCAGTCGGGATTCCGTGGGCCCCGACGTGTCTGGACCGGTTTGGTCTTTCACTACCGCCGATCAGTGCAGCGAGAGAGTTGCGGATGGCAGCTTCGAAGGAGGCGCCGCGAGCCCCGCTTGGACGCAGGTCTCGACCAACTTTGGGACCCCGCTTTGCGACCCTAGCACCTGCCTTGTGACCGCGGCGCGAACCGGCGACTGGTGGATCTGGTTCGGCGGTATCAGCGTCCCAGAACAAGGCTCGGTCGAGCAGACCGTCAGCATTCCGCTCGGGGCGGCATCCCTATCGTTCTACCTTTGGATCAACATCTCCAGCGGGAACGGCGTGGATGAGATGCGGGTCCTCATCGACGGGCAGGAGGTCTTCTCGGTGCTGGAGGGGGATCCGACCTATGGCAGCGGCTACGCCCAGGTAGTGGTGAACGTGGACGCCTACGCCGACGGGGGGACCCACACCTTACGGTTCGAGTCGACGACTACCGGCTCACCGACTGGGACCAACTTTTTCGTGGACGATGTCTCTCTCAATGGCTGCGTGGGAGTGCTCCCGGCCCCGAATCTGGTTAGCCCGATCGTCGGCGCGACCAATGACACCACGCCGACGTTTCAGTGGAGCGCGGTGACGGACGCCGCCAGCTACCGGTTGGTGGTGGACAACGTTACGAGCGGGGGAACTCCCATCGACGTCATCACCGCGGCCACGTCATTCACGCCGTCCTCTGCATTGCCGGCGAGCAATATCTATCGAGTTTACGCGGATTCGTGTGGGTAAGTTCTGACGGAAAAACAGTGTAACTCATTGTGTGGAAAAGGTATCGAGTACTTCATCAGGTGCTGAAAAGTGGTCCATTTTTAGGATAAGCTAACCGAGTGAAAAATTCCCAGTCGATCCGCTCGCTGTTTGCGCTGCCAGGTTTCGTGGTTGGTGCCGGATTGAAGGGTCTATTCGGTGACCGATACGCCCGCGTCATCCAGCTCAAGAGGCGAAAAAAACAGCTGTGTGCTCTTACTGTGGGCAACGGTGCCGGGGGCGCTATGACAAGCAAGTGTGCCGGGTCCGCGACCTGTCGTTGGCAGGCTGGCGGATCTATCTGGAATACGAGCGTCGGCGCGTCAACTGTTCTGGGTGCGGCGGTGTGCATGTAGAACACCTAGACTGGCTGGCGAACAACTCGCGCTACACCCAGCGTTTTGCGACGCATGTAGGCAAGCTGTGCCGGGATATGCCGAACAAGGCGGTGGCCGAGATGGAACGTCTGCACCACGGTACGGTGAAGGCTCTGGATACGCTCTACATGCAAGAGCAGGTCGACCGGGCGGGGCTACCGGCGCCTCGGGCCATCGGTGTCGATGAGATCTCCATCCGCAAGGGACATAACTATCGCGTCATTGTCAGCGACCTGGAGCGGGCGCGTCCCATCTGGGTGGGCGGTGAGGGTCGTAAAGAAACCGACATCGATTTGTTCTTCAAGGCGCTGGGCGGAAAGAAAAGCGCCCGTATCAAGCTGGCCGCCATGGATATGTGGAAGCCCTTCCGGAACTCGGTGATTCACAACGCGCCTAATGCGCGGATCATCTTCGACAAGTTTCATATCATGCGTCATCTGTCAAAGGCCCTCGATGAGGTCCGGCGCGGTGAGTACAAACGCCTCAGCGGCAAGGACCGGTCGTACATCAAGGGGCAGCGTTACACTTTGCTTTCCCGGCGGGAGAACCTGAGCCTAGACGGTCGCCGCGCACTCAAAAAGTTGCTCCAGGCCAACCGGCGCCTGAACACCGCCTATATTTTGAAGGAGGCCTTCGGGCAACTCTGGGATTACCGCACCGAACGCGGCGCTCGCGCCTTTTTCACCCGTTGGAAAGACAGCCTCAAATGGCAACGCCTGCATCCGTACCAGAAGTTCGCCGGTATGATTGAGTCCCATTGGGATGGTATCGCCTCCTACTGTCATCCGGAGAACAAAGTCAGTCTCGGCCTAGTTGAAGGGGTCAACAACAAAATCCGTGTTCTGCAACGACGCGCCTACGGCTATCGCGACGAGGAATATCTCAAGCTGAAGATCGTGGCGGCTTTCCTTCCGCCATTACCCAGAAATGCAGTTTTCAACCCACACGAATCCGCGTAGACCCTATCTATCAATGGAGAGTCCAGGCGCGGGACGCCGCGGCAATCCCCGGTGCCTTTTCCCTGCCGATGGTCCTCGAGGTCGACACGCAGCCGGCGCCCCCTACGACGCTCACCGCGCAGCTTCCGTCGGGGTTGACCAACGTATCTGGACTTACCGCGATTGCCGCCTCGAGCGAGTGGACGAGTAACGGAGGCGACAAGGCGAACATCGTCGACGGTGATTCCGCTACCAAGTGGCAAAGTACTTCCAAGGCCAGCGTCACTACCGAGTTTGTCACCATCGACCTCGGGTCTGAGCTCGAAGTCGGGCGGGTGCGACTGTTGGCGTCGCCCAGCGAAAATCCGTTGCTTTTTCCCAAGGGCTTCGAGATCCAAGTCGGTAACCAGCCCGATGCTAACTTCACGACCGTACATACCGAAGCGAACTTCGTTGCCCCAGGCGGGCACGTGGTACGACTTCGATGCCGACCCGGTGGTCTCTGGTCGGTATGTGAGGATTTGGATCACCGACACGAACTTCTACGTCAATAAGTTTCCTTTACAACCACGACAAAAAGATCGCGGTCTTCATCGAAGATGTCGTGCTGGTTACCAAGGATGGTGCCGAGGTGTTGACGGAGCTGCTTCCCCGGTCGACCGAAGGCCTCGAGAAACTGATGGAGGCCAAGTGAGGGACCTCCTCTAGGGGTCGCCCGGTCGGCGCGGCGGCCGTCAAAACAGCTCGGTGCCAATCTCAACGGAGCCAGACGGCGATGATGGGGAAACACCCTCACCGGTGCCAAAAAAGACGTATCCCAGATCACTACGTAAATGCGATCTTTGTCCCAAAATAGAAGAGGCGCAACGGACTTGCAGAACCGCGCAGGTGTTCGACATCACCTCTGAACAGGGACGATCTTGAATCGAAAAATAGTCGCAGCCTACAAAAAGATCGCCACCGAGAGCCGAACCGGTTCGTTCGACTACAACACGGACCAGGCTCAACGCGCCGTCTTGTTCAGATGCGGCCGCATCGTATCCGCGAAGTCGGACAGCAATAACGACCGCCTCGGAGAAGTCTTGGTGCGGCAGGGAAGGATCACCGAGGAGCACCTGAAAGACGCATCCGTATTCGTGCGGCACGGGAAACGACTCGGTGAAGCCCTCGCGGATCTCGGAGTCATCCAACACCAAGAAATTGCCGAGTTCGTTCGCCTTCAAGTGCAAGAGCTGGCACGTGGCGTCCTGGTGAAACCGCCGCAGCGGGTAAGTTTCAAGAATTTGCAAGACGTACCGGCGGTCACCGAGACGCCGATAACGGTGGCCGAGGTCATCGTGGAGGCCGCCCGGCTTACCCCCGATATCGGGCGGCACGTCGACGAGATGTTGTCGGACGATCGGAGATGTGTGTTGAACACCCAAGCGTCGAGCGAGTTGGGTGATTTCAAGCTCTCGTCGGAGGAAGCCCCTCATACTGTCACGATTGGACGGGCAGGAGCCGATCCGATCCGTCTTCAACCTAAGTCCTCTCGCTGAGGAAACCACGGCGCGGGCCCTGCTCGGATTCCTGATGAGCGGCATCGTGATGCTGGAAGAACAGGGCGGACTGGTCTTGTCGGCCGCCGACCGTCTCTCCGCCTAATCCCGCTCCAGCATGGAGCGGGACTAGTTCTCCGCTAGCTCCCCTGTTGATCGTATCACCCCCGGGCACTTGGGTTTAGTATGGCTCTCCGAAAGGAGGCCGAAATGAGTTTCTTCATCCGGGCAGTTCTGGTGCTAGGAGTCGTGCTAATTTTCGTGGGTCCGCTGCGCGTGAACGCGCAGCGTGTCGTTCCTCCCGACCCCGACAAGCCAAGGCCGATCGACGCTCTCGATACCGTTTTCATCGAGGAGATGACCTGGCTCGAAGTGCGGGATGCGATCCGGGGAGGCAAAACCACGGTTATCGTGGCAACGGGAGGCGTCGAGCAGAATGGACCGTGGGTCGTAACCGGAAAGCACAACTACATTCTAGGGGCCGTCACCGAGGTCATTGCGCGCAAGCTGGGAAACGCCCTGGTCGCCCCGATCATCAAGCTCGTCCCGGAAGGAGATCACGATCCACCCAGCCGGTCGATGCGCTACCCGGGAACTGTCAGCCTACGGGAAGAGACTTTCCGAAACGTGTTGATCGACGTGTGCTCCAGCTTCAAGCCGCACGGCTTCCGAAACATCGTATTGATCGGTGATAGCGGTGGAAATCAGGAAGGCATGAAAGCGGTCGCGGCAAAGCTAAACGCGGAGTGGGAGGGTGAGCCCCGAGTTCACTACATTCCAGAGTACTACGACTATCCCGGCGTCCTGAAGTTCGTGGAGGATCAGGGGATCGAGCAAGAGTTCGAGGGGATCCACGACGAGTACGGGATCAGCTCTATCTTGATGGCGGTCGACCCAGAGCTCGTACGCATGGAGCAACGCCTAGACAAGGGGCTCTTCGTCATTAACGGCGTGGATATGAGCCCGCCCGAGAAAACGATCCGCATCGGGAAAGAGATCATCGAGATGAGAGCGAACCAGACGGTGGAGGCATCCGGAAGGCAATCGAAAAAGCACATGGCGGTTAGCGCCCGAAGGCGTAGGCGAACTCCAACTCGAAGCGACTTCGGCGCGGAATGAACAAGACGATCTCGGTCGGACTTCGAGCCGGTAACGTCCAGCGAAAGCTTGCGTCCATCTCTCGGTTCAGCGCGACGACGGCCTGGATCTCGTGGGCCACCGATTGAAGGTCCGGCAGGAACGCGAACTCTTCTTGCGTGTATTCCACACCAACGAAGTTGACGGATTCTTCGCTCCGGACAAAAGGCCAATTGACTCGCCAAGGGACGCCGACGAATACCCGGTAGATCCAGGAACGCACGCCATCGATTTCGTTGGTTCGCCGAGCGATCTCGAATCGCGCTTGGGGAACGTTGCGATCGGCGACCTCCGCTCGGTAGAGATCATCCAGATCGTTCGCCAGCTCCTCTCGCATCGCCGATAGCGCGAGCCTTTCCCGGAGTCGGAGGAGAGGCCATCGATGCTATAGACCCGCCTCTCGTTGTAGCCCAACTCAAAGGCTCTCCGGGTCAACGCCAGCACTTGCGGACCGACTTTGCCACCGTGAAAGAAACGGTGCCGGCGTCCGAAGAAGGTGATGCCCAACCGGGTATCGTTCTCGAACCTTTTGATGCCAGGTTGCCAGCGTTGGGCGGTGGAAGCGCGCCCTACGAAGTACGGTCCAAGCTCGCCCGACAAGGCGACCGAGGCGAACCCTTCCGAGGCGGCGAGCCGTCCGGTGGAGCGCGAATATGCGAATGCGGAGTCTACCTGCATATGATCGTGGTATACGATGGCGCCAAGATTCACACCTTGACGATCGGTCTCGATACCCGCTTCGGTGCGAACCCGGGACGCCGAAACGTTTGCGGAAATGTCCACTCCGGTGCCACGTTGGTACAAGAAACCCAACGCACCTCGTCGTAGCGGCCTCGTTTCCAGAAAAGGTTCCGAGCCAGTGTCTTCAAGGAACTCCAACAAAAGCTCGAAGTCGGGATTGAAACGGAGCGCCCCTCGGGTATCTAGGATCCATCCGGGGTCGCTGGAGGAAGCGGGGGTCGGCCGGCGCTCCGCTCGCGCTCGGACCAACCACTTGGCGGCTCGGTATCCGCCTTCGATGACGTAGCGACCTCTCGCCTCGGTCAGCCCGAGGTCGATGCGTTGAGTCGTGAAGGCGATCCCGCGTCGCTGATTGAAGACCTCACCGGAGAGGAAGGCGAAAGCCTTCAACCGTATCCGTGCTTCGAATCGTTGTACTGTGGCTCCGTTCTCCGAGAACGCGTAGCTGAACTCGGTCAGCTTAACAGGCTCCGCCGGCTTGGTCAGCGACGGAAAGCGAAGGCTTCCCAGCGGGTACTCGGGATCCGAGTCCGCGGCCAGGAGCATTCCCAGCGCGGCGGCCGTCAAGATCGTCAAGGCTCTTGCCCAAACGATGTTTCCGCGATCACCGCGAGGTCTTCTTCGGTAGGGAAGTAGCGCGTAATGTCGTGGATGAGATCGCGGTAGGCGGCGCGCGGTTGGTTGTTCGCCGCTTCCGCGACTTGCGACACGAGGTGCGAGACGGCGGCCGGCGATTCTACAATCTCACGAAATTCCCCGTCCGGGCCGCGCTCGATATTGATGAGTCGAAAGCGGTTGGGCTCGGCGTCGAAGAGATCGAAATAGAAAATTTCCTCGACGCCGTCGATGCCGCTCCGAATATCGTCGAAAGTTTGGGTTATCCAGCTCAGATGCCGCTCTGGTCCGGCAACACCCGACTCCGTCACCCATATCGGCCGGGCGGCCCTGTCCGCCAATTGTGGGATCCAACGCGGATCATAGACATGGTACGCGAGGCGATCGCAATGGTTCTCGACGCCAACTTCTAGCATGGAGTGAGTGCGCAGAATTCCATCGGCGTTACCCACCGCGGCGGCGACCGTCAGTTGAGGATCTTGGTTCTTCAGTTCCTCGTAGACGGGCGCGAGAAACTCGCGAACATAGGTTCGGGGTGAGATGCCAGAAAAGTTGGTGGGCTCATTCAAGACTTGCAGTGCAAAGAGCCCTGGGCTCTCTACGGCGTTCGTGGCGGGTGGAACGAAATCGTTGAAGATCGTGAGATAGGTCCGGAGCACTTCTTCGCGCCTGCTAGAGCGAGACAGCTGGCGAAGTAAGTCGAGTCCCTCGAATTGGCCAAGGATTCCTAAGACGTTCACGCCTAAGGCACGCGCCGCGCGCACGTAGGGTATGGCCGCCACGAAGTCCGGACCGAACCGATCGAAAGAGATGGTGATCCGAAGCCACTCGAACCCCAACTCGTAAACCGTTTGCATTTGAAGATCGACCAGCTCGGGCTGGATGAGGGGAACGTCGACATCGGGAGTCACCGGCGTTTGGCCCATACGCCTTAGCGGTTGGACATTGATCCACCGTTCACCCGTGGAAGAGCTGGCAGTACCAGGCGGGACGATCCCAGCGCGTTGGCAGGAACGATGGCCGGTGTCAGGGCCAAGGCTGTTCCAAGCTTCAGGAATTCCCGGCGGTTCATGCTGGCTCGAGCTGGTGTTAGGCTCTGGCGAAGACTACTAGCCTGCGTCGCCGCCTCCCCGGCCCCTCTCTCCTATTGTAGCGCGGGCGACTCACCGCATCGGGCGGGGTAGAAACCGTTTCGATGAAATTCGACTAGGGAACCTGTCCCACCCACTCGTCACGGGTCGCGACCTGTGCGTCCACCTCGGCGAGGAAGTCGAGTACCAATGAATTGAATACGTCCGGGGCCTCGAGCGCCAGAAGGTGGTCCGTTCCCGGAATCATGTGGTAACGGGTATTGGGCCAGAGACGGTGGGCTTCTTGGGCCCCTTCGATGAAGAAAATATCGGTGAGCTCGCCCACGACCAATAGCATCGGTTGATAGATTTTCGACATATCCGGAAAGTCGCGACGGTTCCAAGGGCCGATGTGTGTCGGGGAGGTTTGGTCGGATCTCTGTGGATTCATGGCAACGCGCGGGCTGTATTGATCGACCATCCGCTCGAGGACGGCTCGGGTTTCGTCCTTGGATTGAGCCACCTTGGTGAAGGACGACTTCTTGGCTCCTTCACGACCGCGCACGGCCTCCTCTAGCGAGGGTGGCGGGCCCTTGAGGCGCTCCACCGCAGGCTTGAATGCCTCGGAGATCTCAGCCAGCGCGATGGTGGCGTCCGCAAAAGTGATGCTGCGGACTCTTGCCGGGTAGATGCGCAAGAACTGCGTGATGACGGCGCCTCCCCTGGAGTTCACCACGAAATGTGCTTCTCTCATTCCGAAATGCGCCATCAGAGCCTTCAAATCTTCGGCATGGGCGATTTCGGAGTACCCGGTAATCGGGTCTTCGGACTGTCCGTGCCCGCGGCGGTCGTAGCTGAGGAAGAGGTGCTTTCGCCCGAAAGCCTCGATTTGCTCCGTCCAGAGCTCGTGTGAGTAACCTTCTCCGTGGACGAAGATGACCGGAAAACCGGCGCCTTCCATACGGTAGGCCAAGCGAACCCCGTTTACGTGAACGAAACTCAGATGTTCGGCATCACCGGCAGGCCCACGGTACTGGGCGGTTTCAGGTCGCTCTTGGCCGGCCGCTTCGATCGACGCAACGAGTATCGATAGTACGACGATTAATGCTCTCATTTTTCTGGACTAGCTCCTTTCGCTTCCTCAGGTTGGGCCGAATGTAACGGAGTGAACGCGTTCGTTCAAATCGCTTTTGGTCGTGCGAGCCGGAGGCGAGCATCTATTCCCTCTCCCTCTGGGAGAGGGTAGGGCGAGGGTACTGAGGGTTTCTCACCCAGATCCCCCTGTGCTACCCTACGCGTGCTGAACTAGCTGCTGAGATGAGCCATTGGAATCAATGAGAGTTTCACGGGTGCGGTCGGGCGCCGGCATTCTCTTGCTATCCTGGGCAGGTGCCTTTGCCTGCCAGTGGCAAGAGCCCGCAAGCACCCCCGGTGAGGACGATGCCCTTGCAAGTACCGTTGAGCCCGCAGTCCAAACTGCGTCGGCGGGGGTAGTGCCTGCCAGCGAACAGGCGGATCCAAATCCAAGTGTCGCTGCTGGCACGCTCCATGACCTCGAGGTCAAGGTCATCGCGGTTTATGAGAAGGCGAGCCCCGGAGTCGTTAACATTACTAGTCGATCGATCTCCTACGACTTCTTTCGGAACGCCATTCCCCAAGAAGGCTCGGGTTCGGGTTTCGTATGGGACCAGACCGGACATATCGTCACGAACTATCACGTCGTGGAACGGGCCGACGAGCTCTATGTCACCTTTCCGGATGGTTCCGTCGTCCGCGCGCAAATAGGGGGCGCCGACCCTTCTAATGATCTCGCCGTGGTCAAGGTTGATGTCACTCCCGAACGCTTGCACGTCCTTCGTCTTGGTGATTCGGATGAGCTTCGGGTCGGTCGTTTCGTCGTGGCCATCGGCAACCCTTTCGGTCTCGATCGCACTCTGACGACGGGTGTCGTCAGCTCGCTGGGGAGGATCATCCAAAGCCCAGGTAGGCGCTATAGTTTCATAGGCGAGATCATTCAGACCGATGCAGCGATCAATCCTGGCAACTCCGGGGGGCCCCTTTTGGACCTGGCGGGGAACGTGGTTGGTGTGAACAGCATGATCTATAGCCCGAGCCGTGCTTCCGCCGGAATCGGCTTTGCCATTCCAACGACGACCGTAACGCGCGTCGTACCAGAGCTCATCGCCCGCGGCCGCTACCCGCACCCCTGGCTCGGCATCACTTTGATGGACCTTGGCCCCGCACATGCCGAGGTGCTGAATCGAGTCGGCGCCATGATTCCACCCGACGGGGGAGTGTTGATCGCGGAAGTGATTCGACGGGGGCCGGCCGCCGGGGCGGGGCTACGGGGTGGGCGTCAGGTGGTGAGATTGGGAAACGTGAGGGTGCCCATCGGCGGTGACGTCATCGCCGCCATCAACGGAGAGCCGGTCAAGGACTACCGTGGCGTCAACGTTTATCTCGAGACCGAGACTCGCGTGGGTGAGACCGTGACGCTGACGGTGTTGCGCGACGGTCAGTCGATGACTGTGGACGTCGTGCTAGGGGAGAGGCCGGAGTAAATACAGCTCGCGACAAATACTTCCGGTCCCTTGCTTGCTGTTTCTTTTTCGCGAGCTGCGTTGAATACCACCGGTTCTTCTGCGGCGTTGCCCGAGAGTCGGCGGTATTGGACGCGGTCGAGTCGGAAATGCGGTTCAATCCTTACCTGGAAGCGGCTAAGCAGATCCCTAAGGGCGAGACACGCTCGTTTATGGAGCTAGCGGCCATGGCCGGGCGCCCCGGGGCCGCTCGTGCCGCGGGGCGAGCGATGGGGCAATGCGGACTCCGCTCACTCGTTCCGTGGCACCGGGTCGTGGCCTCGAATGGCACGCTGACCAAGGACACCGCCCGCGCCGTCATGCAGCTTCGACAATTGCGTCGAGAAGGAGCGCGGCCTCGGAAAGGGGAGAGCATCGCCGACTGGGCACGAAGGGTCGGGCGATCCTGGGTTGGAAACTACACGGGTCGTAGGTTCGCATCGGCTTCCGACCGAAGGCTCGCAACGCTGTCACCGGAGCGGGCGGAAGGCTTCCCGAGCGAAGTGGTCGCGCAAGCGCGTGGATTCGTCCATCTAGACGGGGCGAGTGCGGTTCCCGAGCCACTTCCTTTTGGCACGGGGTCCAGCTCACCCGACGCAGGGGTGGCGGCCCAACGCCTGCTGCGCCGCATGGCGCGGCTCGATTGGGTTGCAGTGGGCGATTCTTTGATGTCTTTCGGCTATGTTCATATCGAGGCGCTGTTGTCTTCGTCGGACTGCAGCACGATTCTCGAGGCGGCCGCGGATGAGAAGCGGTTCGAGCGTCGTGTGGACATGGCTCCTAAGGGCTACGGAGTCGGTACTTATTACTATTTTCGGGAGCCACTCTCGGAACCGGCGGCGGCCCTCCGATCGGCACTGTACGAACGGCTGCGACCGTTTGCGAACAACGCGGGCATCGGCGCTAGAGAACCCTACCCGCCAACGCTGCACGCTTTCTGGCGCCGGTGTCGCCGGGCGGGTCAAGAACGTAGCTCCTCGATCATTCTTTGTTACGGCAGCGGAGGCTTGAACCATCCCCATCGAGACATCTACGGAAAGGTTTTCTTCCCGTACCAAGTGTTGGTTGTGCTCAGCCAGCGGGGTAGAGATTTCGATGGCGGAGAGTTCGTTCTGCTGGACGAAATGCCGAACGGTGAAGTTCGGGAGATGGCGGTCACGCGAGGGGATTTGGTCATCTTTGCTACCCGGGAGCGCTTCGCAACCGAAGCCGGCAAGCGACGAAAGATCGGGCTTCGCCATGGGATGCGACTGGTGAAGCGGGGCAAACGTTATGGACTGGGAATCGTCTTCCACCTTGCCGAATAAGGACTCCGAAACGTTCGAATCGGGCAGACGGATGCCGAGGGGAGGAGGTCGCGCTCCTCTTTTCGACTATCTCGATGGCTGACTCGACGTCTTGACGTCTCGGGTTCAGCCGTGCTAAGCGATCACAAGGAAAAGGATGTCGAATGCTTTCACCACTCGTTGCCTCATTGTGGTCTCTTCCCTCCTTTGTTTGGGCGTTAACGAGACCGCCTTCGTCGGCGCGGAGCGCTGCAAGCTCTGTCACCGCTCCACCTATGTGAGTTGGCGCGCGACCGCACACGCCCGGGCTACCGATAGCCTCGGTGTCGAAAGTCCCTCCCCGAGTTGCCTTCGTTGTCATACCACCGGGCCGGCGGTTTTCCCCGGAGTGCAATGCGAGTCTTGTCACGGTGCCGGCGGCAACTACTGGCTCGCGGAGATCATGATTGACCCCGACAAAGTCCGAGAGGCCGGTTTGGTCGATCCCACTGAGCGAACATGCCGCAACTGTCATGGTAGTGGCCTTCCCGATCACTCGCCGACGTTCGAGATGCCACCCCCCTGGGGGGGGGCCGCGGCCACCCATTGACGTCAGGGCGGAAGCCTGTCTCGAAACTATTCGGGGCTCCCTTGGAAGGAGCCCCTGACCACGCCGGATGGTGAGCAACCGCGTGATTTGGGTGCCAGAAGGAGATAAGGAGACCTTCCATTCAGTCCCATCGCCGTAAGTGATTGATGTTCAGATGAGTGCTAAAGTGGATGTTGAGTGTCTGTTGCCCTAAACCTAATAGGGAAGGCGGAAATGGGTGTAAACACGCAGTTGAAGCATTTGAGAACAAGCTTGCCCGGTATCAGCGAGAGCTTGACCGCGGTGACACTTTTCTCTCTATTTATCTCCTGGGCTGCGACGGAAAATAGAGACAACGAAACAGGCCAGCAAACGGCTCGAGCCGAGAAAGCTTCGCCGATAGTTCGGAATTTGCCCGACGGATGAAGGATAAAGGCATCCTTTCTTATTGGGTCTACGCGGATTCGTGTGGGTTGAAAACTGCATTTCTGGGTAATGGCGGAAGGAAAGCCGCCACGATCTTCAGCTTGAGATATTCCTCGTCGCGATAGCCGTAGGCGCGTCGTTGCAGAACACGGATTTTGTTGTTGACCCCTTCAACTAGGCCGAGACTGACTTTGTTCTCCGGATGACAGTAGGAGGCGATACCATCCCAATGGGACTCAATCATACCGGCGAACTTCTGGTACGGATGCAGGCGTTGCCATTTGAGGCTGTCTTTCCAACGGGTGAAAAAGGCGCGAGCGCCGCGTTCGGTGCGGTAATCCCAGAGTTGCCCGAAGGCCTCCTTCAAAATATAGGCGGTGTTCAGGCGCCGGTTGGCCTGGAGCAACTTTTTGAGTGCGCGGCGACCGTCTAGGCTCAGGTTCTCCCGCCGGGAAAGCAAAGTGTAACGCTGCCCCTTGATGTACGACCGGTCCTTGCCGCTGAGGCGTTTGTACTCACCGCGCCGGACCTCATCGAGGGCCTTTGACAGATGACGCATGATATGAAACTTGTCGGAGATGATCCGCGCATTAGGCGCGTTGTGAATCACCGAGTTCCGGAAGGGCTTCCACATATCCATGGCGGCAGCTTGATACGGGCGCTTTTCTTTCCGCCCAGCGCCTTGAAGAACAAATCGATGTCGGTTTCTTTGCGACCCTCACCGCCCACCCAGATGGGACGCGCCCGCTCCAGGTCGCTGACAATGACGCGATAGTTATGTCCCTTGCGGATGGAGATCTCATCGACACCGATGGCCCGAGGCGCCGGTAGCCCCGCCCGGTCGACCTGCTCTTGCATGTAGAGCGTATCCAGAGCCTTCACCGTACCGTGGTGCAGACGTTCCATCTCGGCCACCGCCTTGTTCGGCATATCCCGGCACAGTTTGCCCACATGCGCCGCAAAACGCTGGGTGTAGCGCGAGTTGTTCGCCAGCCAGTCTAGGTGTTCTACATGCACACCGCCGCACCCAGAACAGTTGACGCGCCGACGCTCGTATTCCAGATAGATCCGCCAGCCTGCCAACGACAGGTCGCGGACCCGGCACACTTGTGTCATAGCGCCCCCGGCACCGTTGCCCACAGTAAGAGCACACAGCTGTTTTTTTCGCCTCTTGAGCTGGATGACGCGGGCGTATCGGTCACCGAATAGACCCTTCAATCCGGCACCAACCACGAAACCTGGCAGCGCAAACAGCGAGCGGATCGACTGGGAATTTTTCACTCGGTTAGCTTATCCTAAAAATGGACCACTTTTCAGCACCTGATGAAGTACTCGATACCTTTTCCACACAATGAGTTACACTGTTTTTCCGTCAGAACTTACCCACACGAATCCGCGTAAACCCTTCTTATTTGGCGGACCGGCGGGGTTTGGACCTCCATGATGACGACATCGAAAGTGTGCCAATCTTAGTTGGGAATTGAAACGGCTCCAAACCCCGTGGTTTGATGGCGTTGGACAAAACAAAATCAAGCCGCGAAGAAAGGAGCCGAGATGGGAAGTCTGCTACGTTCGGTCAAGAAACGCAAGAAGTCGCGTCGTTTGGGTGAGGTCGAGATGGTGAGGCACGAGGATTACGGGGAACTCGCGCTGGACGCCAAGGTAGAGATGATCCGTTGGTTGGTCCCCCTTGGTCTAATGCACGTTCACGAGTTGCTCGACGACGAAGTGAAGGCGTTGGCGGGAGAGCGATACTCTCGCAAGGACGAGCTGGAGCGCGGTCGCCGTCCCGGAAGCAACCCGGGCACGGTAGGGCTTGGCGGCCAGCGGGTACCGATCCGTGTGCCACGGGTTCGGAGCATCGAGGGAGGAGAGATTCCGCTTCGCTGCTACGAGGCGGTGAGCCACGGCGGTGAGGTGAATGATCTTCTGCTGAAACGAGTTCTCTACGGAATCTCTTGTCGCAACTACGAGGCGGCAGCGGAAGCGATTCCGGGCGCCATCGGGCTGTCGAGCTCAACGGTGTCCCGAGGGTTCGTGCAAGCGAGCGCTGCGAAGCTGCGGGAGATGCAGGAACGGGATCTGACCGGCGAGGATGTGGTGGCGCTGTTTCTGGATGGGAAGACATTCGCCGAGGCAACGATGGTCGTGGCTCTGGGCATCACGCTTTGCGGGGAAAAACGCTTCTTGGGCTTCGTGGAGACGGACACGGAGAACGCGCAGGTGTTGACGCCGTTCCTGCGTTCACTGCTCGAGCGGGGACTCGATATCTCCCAGGGTCTGCTGGTGATCATCGACGGCGGCAAGGGTCTCCAAGCGGCAGTCAAGAAGGCATTCCGTAAGCGGGCCCTGATACAACGCTGCCAGTGGCACAAACGTGAAAACGTAGTGAGCTACCTGTCCAAGGGCGAGCAGGCGTCATGGCGCAAGCGGCTCCAGTGGGCCTACAACAGGCCGGAGTACGAAGAGGCCCTCACTGCGCTCGAGCAACTCCACGGTGAGTTAGAAGAGCGGAACCAATCCGCAGCTGGCAGCCTGGAGGAAGGCCTCGAGGAGACGCTGACGTTGCATCGACTCGGCGTGCACGCGGTGCTGGGCCGTTCGTTCAAGACGACGAACTGCCTTGAGTCCGTCAATGCTCTCGTCGAGGAACGCTGCGCGAAGGTCGACCACTGGAAGAACTCGAGCCAACGCCAGCGCTGGTTGGCAACGGCGCTCGTAGACATCGAACCGCGCTTGAGGAAGGTGGTGGGCTACCGCCATCTTCCCAAGCTTCGCGAAGCTCTCAAGCGGGAACTGAAGATCGAGGCGAAGACATCAACCGTATCGAAGAAGAAGGTCTGAGCTTGCTCCGGTTTGGTGGACAAGTTGACTATGCAAACCGGTTTGGATCCGTCCCGCTTCCCGTGGAAATAAGAATGGCGTAACCTCCGGTTAAGCAAAACGAAACCGCGCCTGGAAAGGCGAGGAGGAGGATTACGCCATGAAGAAGCCTACCACCCATATTGAAGGAGTCTGTAAGCGAGTACCGGGAGTTCGTCCAACTTCGGCTGCGTATGCGGGTACTGGAGGCGATCGAGGTTGTGCTCGAGGAAGAAGTCGACCAAGCGCTGGGGTGTTGTAGCTACGAGCGTGCGGAAGACCGCCGTGGATATCGCAACGGAGCCGAAACCCGTCGCGTGACGACGTCGGTGGGAACTCGCGAGCTCCGGGTGCCACGAGCCCGCGTGCGAGACGAGGAAACGGGAGAAACGACAGAGTTCAGGAGCGAGCTGTTGCCCCGGTACGCGCGCCGGACTCGTGAGGTCGACGAGGCGCTCTTGGGGACGTACTTGTCGGGCGCGAATAGCCGCCGGGTCCACAAAGCGCTGAAACCACTGCTCGGTGAGGAGCACCTATCGAAGAGCGCGGTGTCTCGCGTGGTTAGCCGACTGAAGGAGCGCTTCGAGGAATGGCAGAACCGTGCTCTCAGCGAGGAGGTCTACGCGATCGTTTACCTGGACGGCTTCCACCTGAAAGTGCGGATGGCGAAACGTGTGATCAGCGTACCCGTACTGGCCGCGCTCGGGGTCGCGCCAGACGGGCACAAACGTCTGTTGTCATTGCGTCTGGCGGTGAGCGAAGCCTCGACGCATTGGGGCTCCGTGCTGAAGGGACTCCAGGCTCGAGGACTCCGGGCTCCCAAGCTAGTGATCAGCGACGGCCACAAGGGGCTGACGAAAGCGCTGGAGAAGTGGCCGGGGTGCCGGTTGCAGCGATGTACCGAGCACAAGCGCGCCAACTTGCTCCAACATTGCCCGGCGCACGCACGCCGTGAGCTCCGGCGTGACTACAACCGGATCGTCTACGCCAAGAACGGGATCGATGCTCGCAAAGCCTATGACGAGCTCGTCGCCAAGTGGACGCCTCTCGCGCCGGCCGTCGTCCGAAGCCTAGAGGAGGCCGGTAATCAGCTGCTGACCTTCTACGAATTCCCTCGTGCCATGTGGAAATCGACTCGAACGACCAATGCTCTGGAGAATCTCAACCTCGAGTTTCGACGCCGGACGAAAACTCAAGCGTCGTTCTCCAGCGAGGAGTCTGCGGTCGCTTTGCTGTTTGGGCTTATCGCCTCTGGCCAGATTCAACTACGACGCATCGACGGCTACCAACGTCTGAGCGAGGTTCTCGAACACGCGGAGGTTGCCGCCTGATACGATACTCTGATGACGGAGTGGAGGGCGCCGTTCTTTTTCCACGGACCTCGGGACACATCCACCGGTTTGCTTCCAAGAGTCTAAGTTCGAACTCGATGAGACTGACGTTCCGGAGCGTTGAGTGCCGTCGCCTCGGGTTGTAAGAAATTGGTGATGTAGTCGACGGTAGCCCATCGCGCCTGCGCTCGAGTCGGCAGAACGAGTCGGTAGAGAGATTCGGTTTTCAGCGTGCCGAAGAAACTCTCGACGACGGCATTGTCCCAGCAGTCGCCCTTTCGACTCATGCTGCACTCGATTCCGTGGCGTCGCAAGAACGCGCGGTAGTCTCTGCTCGCATACTGCACGCCACGGTCCGAATGATGAACCATCCCACGCGGTGGTCGTCGGTGACGCACCGCCATCTGAAGCGCCGAGACAGCGAGCTCTGCGGCGAAGATGATTCGCCACCGCCCAACCGATCACGCGCCTCGAAAATAGGTCCATGACCACGGCCAAATACAACCAGCCTTCCCACGTTCGGATGTAGGTGATGTCCGCAGCCCAGACTTCGTTGGGGGTCTTCGGCAAGAACTGGCGCTGCACGAGGTCTCGAGCTACGGGGCGCGAGTGCGACGAATCCGTCGTCTTCCGAGAACGTCTCGGCAGGCGCGCGCACAGGCCTTTCTCTCTCATGATGCGAGCAACGCGCCGACGCCCAACAGACTCACCATCCGCACGGAGTTCGTCCACAACACGAGGACTTCCGTAAACTCCGCGGTTGGCTCGGAAGAACGCAACGATTTTTACGGACAGGCGCAGGTCATCTCGTTCACGGCGGCTGGGCTTCCGCCTCAGCCACGCATAGTAGCCGCTCCGAGAAACCTGGAGCAGCCGGCACATCCACGAAACGTGGAACTCCTCGCTTTGGATCCGAATCGCTGCGAACTTCATTTCTTCATGCTCGCGAAGTACGCCGCCGTTTTTTTTAGAAAGTCACGCTCCATCCGAAGCTCCCGAACTTCCTTTCGGAAGCCACGCAGTTCTTCGAGTTCCTCGCTCGTCAGGGTTCCGGGACCGCCTTCACCACGGTCGATCCTGTCCTGCCTCACCCAGGCATAAAGCGACGTCTCCGTCACATCGATATCCCGGGCTACCACGCTCACTGCCTTGCCGCTCTCCCGAACCAGCTGCACTGCCTCTGCTCGAAATTCCTTCGTGAACTGCCGACGTTTCTTTTTTTCTGCCATCTGAACACCCATATACCTCTCCGTTCGTTAGGTGTCCACTGAAACGAAGCAGGCCCAGTCCGCTTAAACGTGAGCCGTGGAGAGTTTCAACTAAGAATGGGCTTGACTCACGACATCGATCGGCCGGTATCTCCCACCTAGACTCAGTCAGGAAAATCCCTTTGGAATCTGTGCCGAACCTGCACCCGCTGCTAGTTCACTATCCGATCGCACTCTTCCTGGCGGCACTGCTTTTCGACGTGGCGTGCATCGTGATGCGCCGGTTCGTTTGGTTGGACCGGGCTGCAGTTGCGCTCTACGGCTTCGGAATGCTGGGGGCGGGGGCTGCGGTCGTCGCGGGAAAACTCGCCGCCGTCCAGGCAGAGGGGGTTTCTTCGGAGGTCGAGCAACTGATCGCGAACCACGGGGATTGGGCCTTTGCCACTATCGTGGCCTTCATAGGGATCGCGATACTTCGCGTCGAAGTCGCGTGGCGGGACCGCCAGAAACCGGTGCTAAGCCGCAGTCGGCTACGCCTCATCGCGCTTGCGCTCGCGGTTGGAGGACAGTGGCTGCTTTTCGAGACTACTGGCCGGGGGGGCGAGCTCGTCTATCGACATGGTGTCGCGGTCAGGAGTGGGGGTGTAAGGTAGAAAGAAGACCTACCGGAGGTGTCACATGAACGTTGCAGCCATCTTGGCTAAGAAGGGGACGGGTGTCATCACCGTCCGTCCCGAGCGACGGATTCGGGAGGCCATTGCGTTGCTGGCCGAGCACAACATAGGCGCCTTGGTCGCCGTGGACGAAGCAGGGCAACCTGTCGGGATTCTATCCGAACGAGATATCGTGCGGGCCGCGGTCAAGAACGAACAAGTCTTCTCTCAAACCGTCGAGGACCTCATGACCACCGATGTGCACATTGGCGTGCCTCAGGACGCCTTGCGCCCGGTGCTCCACACCATGACCGAAAAACGCTTTCGCTATTTGCCGATCATGGATCAGGGCAAGCTGGTGGGGATCGTTTCGATCGGTGACGTAGTGAAGGCACAAAGAGACGAATACGAGGGTGAGTTGGAAACGTTGGACGATCAGATCTGAACCCCGACCTCAAGGAAAGCGTAGATGGCAGAAATTGGAACCGAAAGCAACCCACTTCGTGTAGCGATCGTTGGCGCCGGGCCCACCGGCTTCTATGCGACTGAGCATCTGTTCAAACAGAAGGACGTAACGATCGAGGTCGACATGTACGATCGACTCCCTACCCCGTTCGGCTTGGTGCGCGGAGGCGTTGCACCCGATCATCAGAAGATCAAGTCGGTCTCCAAGGCCTACGACCGCACCGCAGCGAATCCCAGGTTTCGTTTCTACGGTTACGTTGAATTCGGTACGGATATTACGCTGGATGATTTGAGAGCTCATTACCACCAGGTCGTTTTCACGACCGGGGCTCAGACCGACCGGAGCCTCGGCGTTCCGGGAGAGGACCTCGAGGGGAGTCACGCCGCGACCGAGTTCGTTGCTTGGTACAACGGGCACCCCGACTATCGGGATCGCAAGTTCGATTTGTCACAGGAACGGGCGGCGGTGGTGGGAGTCGGAAACGTGGCAGTGGACGTGGCTCGGATCCTGTGCCGCACTTCGGAGGAGCTGGCTGAGACCGATATCGCGGATTATGCCGAGAAGGAATTACGTGGGAGCCGGATCAAGGAAGTCTACATGCTCGGTCGACGAGGTCCGGCGCAGGCTGCGTTCACGAATCCCGAGATCAAGGAGCTCGGCGAGATGCCTGGCGCGGACATCGTCGTCTTGCCCGAGGAAGCCGAGCTGGATGCTCTTAGTAAGCAATCGGTGGAAGAGGAGAAGTCGGCGGCGAGGAAGGTAGAAATCCTTCAAGAGTATGCGGCTCGCAAGGAGTCGGGGAAGCCCCGAAGGCTCATCCTACGCTTTCTCGTTTCACCGGTAGAGCTAATCGGCAATGACGCCGGTGAGGTCGCTAGTATGAAGATTGTCAAGAACGAGCTCTACGCCACCGAGACAGGAACTCTCCGCCCTCGAGAGACGGAAACCTTCGAAGAGCTGCCGGTCGGTCTCGTGTTTCGCTCGGTAGGGTACCGGGGCGTGCCGCTCTCCGGTGTCCCGTTCAGCGAGAAGTGGGGGGTGATACTCAACGAAAAGGGGAGAGTGATCGAGCCCGAGTCGAAAGAGCCCGTTACCGGACTCTACACCGCAGGGTGGATCAAACGGGGTCCCAGTGGGGTCATTGGCACCAACAAGCCTGACGCGTTGGAGACCGTGAACTGCATGATGGAAGATCTCGCAAGCGGCTCCACGCTGACGCCGGCGGAGGCTGAGCCGGCAGCTGCCGAAAGGCTCCTGCGGGAGCGCAAACCAAACTTCGTTTCGTGGAAGGATTGGCAGAAGCTGGACGAAATAGAGGTTGGTAAGGGCAACGAAGAAGGGCGGCCGCGGGTCAAGTTCACGACCGTCGAGGAAATGCTGGCCGCCTTAGGCCGCTGAAAAAGGTTGGCTTCCTTCCGTTACCCCCTCTCCCTTCCGCCTTCGCTAGCGCGAATTCGCTAGAGCTTCGGCGAGACCTCGCCGTAGCCATCGGTAGAGGACCATCCGACGGCGTAGGCGGGCTGGGAGAACTGCGGACGTCAAAAGATGTCGTGCCGGTAGCAACCGACTCAGACGCCGGGTGAGGGTCATACCTCCACGACCGCGGTCTGCACAGAATAGACCGGCGGCAACCAGTTGAACAGAACCTCCCAGTGATCTCCCTCATCGCGGCTAGCAAGTAACTGACCGCCCTGCATCCCTACGTAAACGCCGGCCGGGTCGAGCGTGTCGGTATCCATCGCGGCTCGCAATACGAGCTGATACGCCTGTGTTTGCGGGAGGCCCTCGGTGAGCGCTTCCCACGAGTTTCCCCGGTCGCGGCTACGGAAGATACGCAGGGTGCCATCGGGCAGCATACGATTTTGATCCGACTCCGCCGGGCACACGTAAATAGTGTCTCCATTGTGCGGGTGGACCGTCAGGGGGAATCCGAATCGAGAGGGGAGTCCTTCCGAGATGTCGATCCAGTCATCGCCCGCATTCTCCGAGCGGTAGACACCGCAGTGATTCTGCTGGTACAGGATGGAAGGATTCGAAGAATGCATCTCCATGTGGTGAACACATTGACCGACCTCGGGAAACTTGTCGGGCAGGAAATCGGTACGGACCCCCTTGTTTTTGGGCATCCAGGTTTTTCCTCCGTCGTCGGTCCGAAAGGCGCCAGCGGCCGAGATTCCGACAAACATCCGATCGCGGTTCTCCGGGTCGAGGCAAATGGAATGGACCATCATTCCGCCGGCGCCCGGCTGCCATTTGTCGCGGGTAGGATGCTCCGTCAAAGAGCGAACCTCTTCCCAGTTCTGGCCGCCGTCGTCACTCTTGAAGAGGGCTCCCGGATCGGCACCGGCATATAGAACGGGCTCGCCGGTTCGTTGATCGCCCTTCATCATCCACACCCGGGCGACGGAGAGCTCTCTCCCTTCTGCGAACCGGACTCCGTTCTTCGGCTCCAGCCAGGTCTCTCCGAGCTCCTTGGAGATTCGAACGTCCGGGCCCCACCATTCGTTCTTCACCGTGGCGCAGACCGCACCGAAATCGCCACCGACGTAGGTCATATGGTGAACCTGCGTGCCTTTGAAGAAGGGACCCTTTAGATCCCACTTCTTGCGGTCGGGATCGGAAAAGGCGAGGAATCCACCTTTTCGGGTTCCGATGAGAATCATCACCTTCTTCATGGCACACCTCTCATGCGGGCCAGATTACCTCAGTTCAGCCTCCCGTAACAGATCGCCCGCCGCGCCAAGGGGAACCCCTCGCGTAACCTATTCAATTAATTGAACAACTTTACATTTGCACTCCCGGTCTGAAATGAGGACGATGACCCGGGGCTTGGAGCGCCGACACCTCGGTTTTTCTCAAAAACAGATTTCAGAAATGAAAGGAGTTCATAAATGCGTGTTCTTTTATCGAGCGTAGCCGCTATCGCGATTGCCACGGTAGCGTTCGCCCAAACACCTTCTCCGCGGGAGACCGCCAAGGCGATGGTCGGCGGAGGCGGAGAGAGCGTCTCTGTCGAGTATGGTCGGCCCTCCCTCAACGGTCGGAGCTTCAGCGAACTGACTTCCAAGCTTCCCGAAGACCGGATGTGGCGAGCCGGGTCGGAACAGGTGACCACCCTCACCACCTCCGGGGACATCTACATCGGTGACACGAAGGTTCCCGCGGGTGAGTATTCCCTCTATGTGTACTGTCCCGCCGACGGCGAGTACGCGTTGGCCGTCAACAAGGTCGTTGGCCAGCCGCTGGGCAAGATTTGGGACGAGGCTCCGGACGAGCTCAAGGACGAGCCATGGCCGCATTTCGCGTACAGCAAGGAGATCGGTGACAGCGAGGTGGCGCGGGTGCCGATGGCGGAGTCCAAGACGTCCAGCACCGTGGACATGTTCACGATCGCTCTCAAGGAAAAGGGAGAGGGCGCTGTGATGAAGCTGGCTTGGGGCGAGGACGCCTGGAGCGTACCCGTGAAGGCCGCGAAGTAGCTTTTCCTGAGTTATGAGCCCGAGGGCGCAATGCGTCCTCGGGTTTTTCTTTTAGCGGGTCTCGCTCAGGCGCGCGGAGCGGCTGAGGGACCGCCGGAGCCAGGTCTTCGCCACCCTCCACTCCCTCTTGACGGTGGTTGGGGATATGCCGAGCACTTCGGCCGTCTCTTCTGTATCCAATCCTCCGAAATACTTGAGCTCCACAATCCGAGACTGTCTTGGGTCCAGCGCCTCGAGCTCCGTGAGCGCGTCGTGGAGAGCGATGTGTCCACGTCCATGGGCTTGGTACGTACGGCGCCTTCATCGAGCGTGATGCGAGTGATACTGGCACCGCGCTTAGCGGCGCGCCGCTTCCTTGCATGCTCGACGAGGACCCGTCTCATCAATTGCGCCGCGACGGCGAAAAAATGTGTGCGGTTCTGCCAGCCCACGTGACGAGTCCCAAAGAGTCGCAGGAAGGCCTCGTGAGTCAGCGCCGTGGGCTGAAGGGAGTGGTTTGGACGCTCCCCCCGAAGTTGCAACCGCGCAAGGCCCCGAAGCTCCGAGTAGACGATGGGAATCAGCTGGTCCAACGCCTCGTTGTTTCCACTCTTCCATGCAAGCAAGAGCTGGGTGACGTCACCCCGATTGGAGTCATCCATACATGTCTCCCTAGAGAGTGAGGGCGTCGTCGAGCGCGAACTGGATGGCGGAAGTCCTGATGTTTTCTAACATGCCTGCCATTGGTGGGACCCCTGGCTCCACAAACGACCTCCATTAAGGATAGGCGCACGACGGAGCCGGCCGGCTTAACTATTCGTAGAAACAAAGGTTTTCACGAAACGACGTGTATCGGATGTTCAGGCTCATCTTCTTTTTTGGTCGATACCACAAGTGTCTGATTCGCAGTAACTTGGCAGGGTTTTGGTTCGGTCGCGGGCTCAGGCGTCATGCACCTGCCGCTGGAGGGATTCCACTACTTCTGGTACACTCTTAGTAACCAATCCGACCAGCTAAAACGAAAGTGTGCCAATCTTAGTTGGGAATTGAAACGGTTCCAAACCCCGTGGTTTGATGGCGTTGGACAAAACAAAATCAAGCCGCGAAGAAAGGAGCCGAGATGGGAAGTCTGCTACGTTCGGTCAAGAAACGCAAGAAGTCGCGTCGTTTGGGTGAGGTCGAGATGGTGAGGCACGAGGATTACGGGGAACTCGCGCTGGACGCCAAGGTAGAGATGATCCGTTGGTTGGTCCCCCTTGGTCTAATGCACGTTCACGAGTTGCTCGACGACGAAGTGAAGGCGTTGGCGGGAGAGCGATACTCTCGCAAGGACGAGCTGGAGCGCGGTCGCCGTCCCGGAAGCAACCCGGGCACGGTAGGGCTTGGCGGCCAGCGGGTACCGATCCGTGTGCCACGGGTTCGGAGCATCGAGGGAGGAGAGATTCCGCTTCGCTGCTACGAGGCGGTGAGCCACGGCGGTGAGGTGAATGATCTTCTGCTGAAACGAGTTCTCTACGGAATCTCTTGTCGCAACTACGAGGCGGCAGCGGAAGCGATTCCGGGCGCCATCGGGCTGTCGAGCTCAACGGTGTCCCGAGGGTTCGTGCAAGCGAGCGCTGCGAAGCTGCGGGAGATGCAGGAACGGGATCTGACCGGCGAGGATGTGGTGGCGCTGTTTCTGGATGGGAAGACATTCGCCGAGGCAACGATGGTCGTGGCTCTGGGCATCACGCTTTGCGGGGAAAAACGCTTCTTGGGCTTCGTGGAGACGGACACGGAGAACGTGCAGGTGTTGACGCCGTTCCTGCGTTCACTGCTCGAGCGGGGACTCGATATCTCCCAGGGTCTGCTGGTGATCATCGACGGCGGCAAGGGTCTCCAAGCGGCAGTCAAGAAGGCATTCCGTAAGCGGGCCCTGATACAACGCTGCCAGTGGCACAAACGTGAAAACGTAGTGAGCTACCTGTCCAAGGGCGAGCAGGCGTCATGGCGCAAGCGGCTCCAGTGGGCCTACAACAGGCCGGAGTACGAAGAGGCCCTCACTGCGCTCGAGCAACTCCACGGTGAGTTAGAAGAGCGGAACCAATCCGCAGCTGGCAGCCTGGAGGAAGGCCTCGAGGAGACGCTGACGTTGCATCGACTCGGCGTGCACGCGGTGCTGGGCCGTTCGTTCAAGACGACGAACTGCCTTGAGTCCGTCAATGCTCTCGTCGAGGAACGCTGCGCGAAGGTCGACCACTGGAAGAACTCGAGCCAACGCCAGCGCTGGTTGGCAACGGCGCTCGTAGACATCGAACCGCGCTTGAGGAAGGTGGTGGGCTACCGCCATCTTCCCAAGTTTCGCGAAGCTCTCAAGCGGGAACTGAAGATCGAGGCGGAGACATCAACCGTATCGAAGAAGAAGGTCGCTTAAACGTGAGCCGTGGAGAGTTTCAACTAAGAATGGGCTTGACTCGCTAAAACGAATCTAGATCCGAAGAGATCGGACATTTTCGGACATTCTGGGAAATTTCTTGGACAGGGGGGGGTAGGGGTGATCCCGAGGCCCGAACAACTCGAGACCATCGCTCGAGTGACGCAAGGGAATCTGACCGAGATCCCTTTCGCGGTACTGCTTCACGCGATGGCGGTGACTCGCCGCTCGGCCGTCTTGGAGCTTGCCCGCAATGCGGTGACCAAAGTCGTCGTCCTCGAGCAGGGTGTTCCGGTGGAATGCCGTTCCAACCTACTTCACGAGACCCTCGGTCAAGTTTTGGTCGAGCGCAACATGATCACCGACGAGCAGCGCCAGCACTGCTTGAACCAGAGCGTCTCGGGCGAGCGGCACTTGGGTGAGATCCTCATCGGGCACGCCCTGATCACACCCTCGGAGCTCTTCCGTGTTCTGCAGCAGACTCTTGCAAGGAAACTGCTCCATGTATTCACTTGGCGGAGCGGTACTTTTCGGGTTCTCCAGGGCCCAGAGCAGGTCGAGTCGCCCTTCAAGATCAAGACCGCGCAGCTGATTGTCACGGGAGTATCACGTTTCGCTCTGGAAGACGAGGTTCGGGACACGATGGATCCATTGAGAGAGGTCAAGCTCTCGCTGGATTTGAGGCCTCCTTATTGGTTGGCGGATATCCGTCTCACTCCGGACCAAAAAGATCTCATCGATCGACTTCGTGATGGCAAAACGATCGAGGAACTCGAAGCCGAGTCGCCGATCCCAGATGAGAAGCTCATCCGATTCCTCTATGCGCTCATGGTGATCGGCGTAGTGAGGCCAGAAGAATGGATACCCCCGAAAGACGAGAGAGAAGAGGAAAGAAACTGCGTCGGGGGAATCCACACTGCGCCTTTTGGCAACCCAGCCACTCGAAGTGCCGCCTGACGTCGACAAGGAGATCGAAGAGGAGGCCGACACCGAGCCGATTCGATCGGCGGCGGCATGGACGCGGATTTCGACCACGGAAGAAGCGGCAGATTCTGAAGGGGTCGCCAACGAGGTGATGGAGATCTACTTGCGGTATCGAGAGCTCGATGCCTTCGACCTACTGGGGGTGGCGGACGAGACTGCTTCTCCTAATGTAGTCGAGGAGAAATACATCGAATTCGCCCGGAAGTTCGCGCCGTGGAGGTTTTTGAATGACGAACTCGCTCATCTGCTGGAGAGGGTCCAAGATCTATACCTGGCGGGAGGGCGGGCCTACGGGGAGCTCAGCGACCCGGGACGTCGGACCTTGCTGATCGCCCGCCGCCACCGGCTCCTGGAAAATAAGCGGAAAGAGGTGGAGTCGCGCACCGCCCTCCGAAAGGAGTTCTTGGATTCCGAGCTGCAATTCAAGAAGGGACGCGCTCTCATGAGGCGGGGCCTCCACACTGAGGCGCTCCACCAGCTGGAGCTTGCCTACGATTGTGATTCCCGAAACAGCAAGTACCGGGCGGAGCTTGCATACTGTCGCTTCCTCCATGCGCCGGAAGACTCGGATAAATGTCTGGTGGCGCTTAGTGAAACGGTGCGGCTAGACGCCGAATGTGGGTTGGCCGTTTATTACGCCGGTCTGATCGAGGGCAAGCTGGGGCATGCCGCGCAAGCCGACGCATTGATTCGCAAGGCTCTCAAGATGATGATCCCCGATCGCCGCTCGATCGAAGCCCTCAAGGTCATTAAGTCCCTCCGCGACGGGCCACTCAAGGAAAAGAAAGAGACACCCGTCTCTTAGTTCGAAGTCGGCATAGTCTAGCCCCTTGCCGTAGCGGGGCACTCTGCCTTAACCTGCCTGTCCAATGAGTTCTCGAGTCCTCCCGCTACTCTTGCTCACGGGGTGGGGCGTGTCTGTCGCCGGGCTCGTGCTACTCGTCGAGCGGACGGACGAGACGGAGCGGCGGTTTCGCGAGGCGTTGACGGAGAACGGCGAGCTCGAAGGGCTCGTTGAAGCGAATCCGCTGGACGCGCGACGGGTCGTCGAAGAACTGTGGACCAAGGGGCTCGCCGCGGTGGCTAGGGAACGGGATGGCACGGAAGAGTTCGAGCAAGCCGAGCGCCTATCTCTAGCGATCGACGAGCGTCTCGGCGATCCGTCGCTGGTGCGATTCACCGAATGGTATGAGCGGCGTGGTGCCTCGGGTGCGAAACAAGTCCTGCAGATTGAGGTCTTGCTGCAGGACGCGGAGACCGCCTATCAGGACGAAACGATGGCCGCCGCGGCGCACCGTGCACAGGCCGCCTTGGACGCTGCACGACGGCTTGGCGACCGCTGGAGCGAACTGCGCGCGCTTCACCTCCTGGGCGACGCGGCTTGGATGAAGGGTGACGCCGAGGAGGCCGGCGGATACAGGTGAATCGGCAGAGGCCCTTTCCGTGGTGGGCGAGGTCTTGGCGCTGACTCGCGGCAAGGCCGATCGAGATGCGGTACAGGCCCGTTGGGGGCACTCCTCATCGCGGGAGATCTTCATCTCGCCGACGGAAAGGATGGCGCGGCTCGGGAGGCCATCACCGAAGCAGAGGAGCTGGCGCAGGGTTTCGGAACCGAGCTCGAGCGAGCGGAAGCGTCGCGCCGCCGGGCGCAGCTGACACTCGCCGAGGGTGACACGGATGCCGCCATCGAAGCCTTGGAAGTTGCGGTTGCGACGATCGAGACGCTGAGAGCGAGCTCACCGTCGCAGGAAGAAAGAGCTCGCTTCCTAGCCACCAGACGATCCATTTACGAAGATCTGGCCTGGGTCCACCTTGCGGAGCGCCGGGATCCAGAAACGGCCTTCGGGCTCTTGGAGCGTTCGCGCGGGCGGGCCTTACTCGACTCACTCGAATCGGGAGCGTTGGTTACGCGCGGTGGGGCGGGGAGTGTTGACGTGATCTTGCCGGGCGTGGGGGAGCCTGAGCCCCTATCCCGTGTCGTCGCCGCTCTCGAGCCAGGAACAATTCTCATCCACTACACCGTAACGTCCCGATGGCTCGCCACTCTGGTCCTCGACTCCGAGGGACTCTCCGGCTGGTCGGTCAAGGAAGTAGACGAAAGAGAACTCGATCGTCTGGTGCGAATCTTTGGCGGCGACACGACCGCGTCTTTCCCGCTTACCGAGGGATGGACGGAGCTCTACTCCGATGCGCAGAGGAACTTGTCGTACATGCTTTTGGAACCGGTGGGGCAACTACTGGCGGATGCTCGCACGACGGTCATCGTTCCCGACGGTATTCTCTTTGCGTTGCCGTGGGCGGCTCTACGGGGAGGCGGGCGAAGTCGATACTTGGGCGAGTCACACGAGCTGGTGTTGGAACCTAGCGCATCGGCGTTCGTGCGTTTGCGCGACCGTCGATCCGCGACTTCGAGAGGCCGGGCGTTGGTGGTCGCGAAACCCAATGCGTCCGGACGTCCCCTCGCCGAGGCGGAGATCGAGGCGAGGGAATTGAAAGATTGGTTCGTCGGGTCTCATGTTTTGATCGGAGAGGAGGCGAATGAGCCCGCGGTCCGTCGTCGGATCGGCAGCTATGACATCGTGCACTTCGGCACGCATGCGCGCGTGGATCCGGTGACTCCACTTCAGTCCTCCCTCTTGTTGACGGGTGCGCGGGGGGCGCTTGAGGAGAGTCTACTCGCTCCACTAGATCCGGAGGATGGCGTCTTGACGGGTTACGAAGTTCTAGAACTTCCGCTACGATCGGGCGCTATGGTGACGCTCGCCGCTTGCGAGACGGTGGGCGTCATACCGCAGCGCGGTGAGGGCGTCGTCGGCTTGGCTCGGGCCTTCCTCGAGTCGGGCGCAAGCACCGTGATCGCGACGTTGTGGCCGGTCGAAGATCGAGCCACGCGTGAGTTGATGAGTCGTTTCTACGAGGAGTTGGCGTCGGGGAGCACCGCTGCGGGTGCATTGTCCAAGGCTCAAGCGGCCATGGCGAGGGGAAGTGCTGGGGAGTCGCGCCGCTATCCTTATTGCTGGGCGGGGTTCGTGCTGATTGGTGACGGTCGCTAGCGTACTCGTTGGTCTGTTAGTTCTGGAGCTCCTGCCCCCAATGGAGCACGACATGTAGTTGCTTGGACGTCTCTCGCTCGCCGCCTTGTACCATCAAGAAAGTCTCGCCGTCGGATGACACGTCGTAATAACGACGGTAGAGCCCCTCGAAGAGGCGCGGAGGTTGACGCCATTCGAATAGAAGACGTGGCTTGGTAGCTGCCAGTTCCGGTTGAGTGGTGATGGATACCGCCATCATCCTGCTGCCGTCGATGTAAACAAGCTCCCTTCCGCCGCGTGTCCAATTGGGGTTGTCTCCGCCGTGTGTCGAAATTTGCCACTTGCGCCTGGCCCAGGGAATGGTGTGACGCAAACCTCGTGGTGCCCGGAT
The DNA here is from genome assembly GCA_965219415.1 of Candidatus Marinacidobacterales bacterium. Taxonomy (GTDB): domain Bacteria; phylum Acidobacteriota; class Vicinamibacteria; order Marinacidobacterales; family DATDRI01; genus CBDCNP01. The sequence goes on along the minus strand of CBDCNP010000002.1, from coordinate 269,873 downwards.
TCGTTCGAGACGTACGGCCGGCCAACGACCGTCCGGTGATAACTTTCCGTGTAGTTCATCGAACGTGGTCTTGATGATTGGCTCCGGCTTACTACCCTCGATGTCATCCATGGCAAGGGACCAAATGTCGAAGCCCGTCTCGGGATCGTTTTCCGAAAAGACGAGCACTTTGCCGTCAGGGGACCAAGATTCGGGTCGCTGGCTGTTTTCGCCGCCGTGGATTTTCTGCGGCTCTCCACTTCCGTCCGCGGCTCGCGAGAAAATCTGAAACGGTCCGGTCATCGAATAGTAATAGGCGATGCGCTGGCCGTCCGGTGTCCATAAGGGTCCTAGATCTTCACCTCCCGACGCAGTCAGACGGCTCAAGGCATCACGCTTGACGTCGTGCAACCAAAGATCGGTGTTGCCCTCGCGCGCGATCGCCACCGCAATCTTACGCCCATCCGGAGAGAGCCCCGGGTCATAGAAGAGGCGGGTGTCGTCGGTGACCGGTTTGGACTCGCCTTGTCGGTTCACCCACACCAGTCGACGTGGCTCTTCCCATTCCGGGCCGCCTGGCACGTAGACCAAGGACCCATCGTGCGAGAGCGCGAACTGTGCCGTGCCGTTGATTGGAAACCATTTGATCCACTCGAGCACGGGACGAGCCCGCCCCACGATTTCGAGCCGCTCGGCATCGAAGCGAGCGGCCATCAGGACACCACTGCGCACGTACACGATGTGACCCTGCACGTAGCGCGCAAAGCTGCCGCCTTCGATCAACAAGCGACGCTCATCGTTCAGGAGGGACTGCACGTAGATCTTCGCTTCGTCGAAACCGGAGAACATGTCTTCGTCGCCGACAGTGAAGAGAACCGCTTGCCCGCCCGGGAGCACCTGAGGCCAGCGATGCGTCCATTCCGCATTCGTTTCCTCGAGCTCGGTCACGGTTTCTGATTCGCCACCGTCCGTCGAGATCCGCCGGAGGCCGCCCGAGCTTCCCGGTGTGTAATAAATGAAGCCATCGGGGCCCCACCAAGCACCGCGAGGCGCGCCGATGTCGCAGAGGTCCATCGGAGGGCCGCCGTCAAGGAGGTTTACTTTTCGGAGCTTGCCGCCCTCGATAAAGCCCACCCAGTTTCATCCGGTGAGAGAAAGGGTGCGAGAGCCCCTTCCGTGCCGGGCACTGGGGCGGAAGTCATTTGATCCATCGCTCGCCGATATAGCCGGGGGCGACCTCCATCTTCGGGGGCCGAGACGTAAATGATGTTCGAGGCATCCGGCGATAGCGCCAGGGCTGGCACGTAGAGAGGGCCTAGGTTGCCCTCTATCTCGACCGGAAAGCGCGCAACGACCTCTGGCGGCGGCGTCGTCCGCTGTAGACCACGTAGCGCGAAGATGATGAGAATGGACGCGACCGCGAGTAGGCTCCAGAGAATAGCGGGCGACCAGATTTTGGCGATGCTCGTTGGCGCGAATGGTGCGTTTTTCTGAACGTTAGCGATCAGCCGGTAACCCTTGCGCGGGACGGTTTGTATGAACCGCGCGCTCTTGGAGTCGTCCCCTAGAGCTTTGCGTAGTTCCCAGATCGCATTGGTTAGGACCTCGTCGGTAACGAAGGCGCCTTCCCAGACCTCTTTGACGACTGTTTCTTTCTCGACGACCTCTCCGGCGTGCTGGGCGAGGTAAACCAAGACCTGCATCGCCTTGGGCTCGATTCGCACCGAGTGCTCGGGATGGTCAGAGCGGAAGAGCCGGTTTCTTGGCACGTCGACCCGCCAATCACCGATTTCGAACTCAGCGTCCATGCCCTTCTCTCCGATCTGCCATCGGTATGTTAGCCTCATTGGTGAGCCTATGAGAAACGACCCGGCCGGTCTGTTTACGGTAATCGCCACTGCCTTCCTGATGATGGGGCAAGGCGTGGCGGAGCGAGAAACGGTCCGGGATACACAATTCAGCAGCGACCGCGGTTTTTACTGGTCTCCCGTCACGGTCTTGATCCGTTCGAAGACTCCGGGGGCGAGGATTCGCTACACGCTCGACGGAAGTGCGCCCACCTCGACCGGGGGGTTGGGTGATGCCAACCCGGTAACCGTTTCGGTGGAAGGAACCACGACTCTTCGAGCCATAGCGTACAAGGAGGGGTTGGTTTCGAGCAATGTGGACACGCATACGTACATCTTTATCGAGGACGTACTAAACCAGCCATCGAGCGTGCCCGGATTTCCGCACCCCAAGGTGAGAACCAGCTATCAGTCGGATGAGAAAGTCACCCTCGACTACGGGATGGATGCGAACGTGGTTTCCGATCCGCGGTACAGCAAGGCGATTGGAGCGGGGCTGCTGTCCATTCCCACCATTTCCATCGTTTTGGATAGGGAGGATCTGTTTGGTTGGGTCGAAACCGATGGTGCGGGTTTGGATATGCGGCAAAGCGGTGTCTATTGGGGAGACACAGGGCGAGGCAGCACGCGAGCCGCTTCGATGGAACTGATCTACCCGGAGAAGCCGCAGAAAAGCACTCAAGTCGATGTCGGACTCGAGAGTCACAGTTGGTCGGCCGTCAAACGCGCTTTGAAGCTAAAGTTCCAGAGCGAGTATGGGGCGGGCAAGTGGGACTCGCGTATCTTTCGAGATGCGCCCCTCAACGGTAAGTCCGCCGCCAAGACCTTCGATCGCATCGTCCTGAGGTCGGGGAAAGATCGCTCCTGGGCGACTCGCTGGCACCCGGGTCGCACCACTTACACGCGCGACCAATGGGCGCGGGACACGCAGATCTCGATGTCAGGCATCGGCGCGCACGGTACCTTCGTGCAACTATACTTAAACGGCCTCTACTGGGGTTTGTACAACGTCACTGAGAGGCCGGACGCTTGGTTTCAAGCAACCTACTACGGTGGCGCCATGTACGATTTTTTTTCGGTGAAACACAACGGGCCATTTCAAGGCGATTCGTCCCGCTGGGACTATCTGCGTGGACCGCTGAGAGTGGAAGACGCGGCGAAGCGTTCCCGCTACCGGCAGCTGCAGGAGTATATCGATGTCGAGGAGTTTGCCGACTACCTGATTCTTTGTTGGTACTCCGGCATGCGAGATTGGCCACAAAACAATTGGTACGCCGGCAATCGTAACAACCCACCGGCCCCGGCGAGGTTCTTTATTTGGGATGCCGAAGAAATTTGGGCTTCCCGAGATGGCACATCAGTGGCGTCGGTTCATCCACGTTTCCGGGCAAGAGCGACAGAGGAGGTCGATGCGGACGACATGGTCGGGATATGGCATTCGCTTCGAAGGAATCCCGACTTCATGACCCTATTCGCGGACCGTGTTTACGTCCACTGTTTCAACGACGGGCCCTTGACGGATGCCAGCGCGATCGCGCGATGGCGGACGCTGACCGACTTCATCGCGGATGCCGTGGTTGCCGAGTCGGCGCGGTGGGGAGATGTGAGAAAGCCTTTCGGCGAGCCGACTCGTACGCGCGACGATACGTTTGTCCCGGAGGTCGAGAGGGTGGTGGCGCAAATGACGGGCAACGTGGACCAGTTCATCGACGCCTTGCGAAGGGAGGGTTACTACCCGGCGATCGATCCACCGCAGGTTTTGACGCGCACGGTTGGCAGTATCGTAGGCGTCGTCAACCCCAACGACCGGGGCACACTCTACTTCACGCTCGACGGTCGAGACCCGCGTGTCAGCGGCGGGGAGGTCGCGTCGGGTGCATTCACCGGAGCCGGGGATCGAGAGGAGGTCGTCGTTCGTCGCGGCGCGATCGTGAAAGCTCGTGTGCGAACCAGCAAGGCGTGGAGCGCACTGGCCACCTGGCCTACTCCGAGCGGAGGGCGATGATGTAAAGAAATAAGGGTCTACGCGGATTCGTGTGGGTTGAAAACTGCATTTCTGGGTAATAGCGGAAGGAAAGTCGCCACGATCTTCAGCTTGAGATATTCCTCGTCGCGATAGCCGTAGGCGCGTCGTTGCAGAACACGGATTTTGTTGTTGACCCCTTCAACTAGGCCGAGACTGACTTTGTTCTCCGGATGACAGTAGGAGGCGATACCATCCCAATGGGACTCAATCATACCGGCGAACTTCTGGTACGGATGCAGGCGTTGCCATTTGAGGCTGTCTTTCCAACGGGTGAAAAAGGCGCGAGCGCCGCGTTCGGTGCGGTAATCCCAGAGTTGCCCGAAGGCCTCCTTCAAAATATAGGCGGTGTTCAGGCGCCGGTTGGCCTGGAGCAACTTTTTGAGTGCGCGGCGACCCGTCTAGGCTCAGGTTCTCCCGCCGGGAAAGCAAAGTGTAACGCTGCCCCTTGATGTACGACCGGTCCTTGCCGCTGAGGCGTTTGTACTCACCGCGCCGGACCTCATCGAGGGCCTTTGACAGATGACGCATGATATGAAACTTGTCGGAGATGATCCGCGCATTAGGCGCGTTGTGAATCACCGAGTTCCGGAAGGGCTTCCACATATCCATGGCGGCCAGCTTGATACGGGCGCTTTTCTTTCCGCCCAGCGCCTTGAAGAACAAATCGATGTCGGTTTCTTTGCGACCCTCACCGCCCACCCAGATGGGACGCGCCCGCTCCAGGTCGCTGACAATGACGCGATAGTTATGTCCCTTGCGGATGGAGATCTCATCGACACCGATGGCCCGAGGCGCCGGTAGCCCCGCCCGGTCGACCTGCTCTTGCATGTAGAGCGTATCCAGAGCCTTCACCGTACCGTGGTGCAGACGTTCCATCTCGGCCACCGCCTTGTTCGGCATATCCCGGCACAGTTTGCCCACATGCGCCGCAAAACGCTGGGTGTAGCGCGAGTTGTTCGCCAGCCAGTCTAGGTGTTCTACATGCACACCGCCGCACCCAGAACAGTTGACGCGCCGACGCTCGTATTCCAGATAGATCCGCCAGCCTGCCAACGACAGGTCGCGGACCCGGCACACTTGTGTCATAGCGCCCCCGGCACCGTTGCCCACAGTAAGAGCACACAGCTGTTTTTTTCGCCTCTTGAGCTGGATGACGCGGGCGTATCGGTCACCGAATAGACCCTTCAATCCGGCACCAACCACGAAACCTGGCAGCGCAAACAGCGAGCGGATCGACTGGGAATTTTTCACTCGGTTAGCTTATCCTAAAAATGGACCACTTTTCAGCACCTGATGAAGTACTCGATACCTTTTCCACACAATGAGTTACACTGTTTTTCCGTCAGAACTTACCCACACGAATCCGCGTAAACCCAGAAATAATACGGGGGTCAGATCCAGTTTTGGGCACATTTGCACCAGACCAACTGGCGCTTCGCATGCCCAGTTTTAGATCCGACCCCACTGTTGTGCACGAACCAGCAAGGCGTGGAGCGCACTGGCCGCCTGGCCTACTCCGAGCGGAGGGCGATGATGGGATCCACCCTAGTTGCCCGCCTGGCCGGGATAAAGCAAGGCGGCCAGCGCTACCCAGTATCAGAATCCCTGCGGTGGCGACGTAGGTAAGCGGATCTTCGGCGGTGACCTCGAACAGAAGACTCGAGATGAGTCCGCCGAGCAAGAACGAACCCACCACGCCAAAGGCGACTCCGAGAGTCGTCAAGCCCAATCCTTGGCCGAGGACGAGGCGAAAGATGCTGGCTGGTGGCGCTCCGAAGGCCAAGCGGATTCCGATCTTTCGCGTTCGTTGTGCAACGGTGTACGAAATCACACCGTACTGGCCCACCGCCGCAAGAATCACGGCGACCGCGGCGAAGATGGTGATCAAGATGAGGGCGAATCGATTCGGCGCTACCGCGTCGCTCACATAGTCCTCCATGGCGCGGATCTTGGCCATGGGGATCTGTGGGTCCAGTGAAGCGAGCTCTTCGCGAACGGGGGCGACGAGACTCATCGGGTCCGTTTTCGTCCGCACCGCGACGGCGAGCTCCCAATCCGCCCACGTCCACGCGCGCGCAGCCAGGTAAATGGTCTCCCGACCATCGGATTTCAGATCGGCATGTCGGATGTTCTCGACGACCCCGGCGATTCGATACTCCTGAAAGTTCGGCCCGGTAGCCACTTCTACCTTCTGGCCCACCGCGGTTCCAGATGGAAAGTTCAGCGCGGCGAACTCCTCGTCGACAAGCACCACGTCCCCGTCGTCTTCTCGCAAGTAACGACCCTCGACGAGTCGGGCCCCGACGGTCGGTGCATAGCCAGGTGTGCTCAGGCGGTAATCGGCCATCGGCTTTGAGTCGTCACCCGCTACTCTGGGAGTGGAATAGTGACCGGTCCAAATCTGTCCTTCGAGGGGAAGGGGCCAAACCGTACCAACCGAGACCACGCCCGGCAACGTTTGGATACGTTCCTCGAAGCGTTTGAAGAAATCCGCCGTCTCATGAGGCGGCGGGTAGCGCGTGCTAGGGAGGCTCACGGAGAACGTGAGGAGATCGTCGGTGTCGAACCCGGGTCGCACTTCCTGTAGTTGCACGAAGCTCCGCAGCAACAAGCCGGCGCCGACGAGCAGCATCAGCGATAGGGCTACCTCGGCGACGATCAGGAGCTGATTAGTCCGAGATCGAGCGCCGGAGCTTCCTTCTTGGCTCCGCTCGGTCAGTGCTTCGTTCAAGTTCGAACGTGTGGTGCGGTAGGTCGGGACCAGGCCGAAAACGACCGTTGCCAGGACCGAGGCAACCACGGTGTATACCAACTCCGTGCCGTCGATGGCGATGCTTTCGAGCCTCGGGAACTTGGCGGGTTGGAGCGCCAGCAGAAACCGGATGCCCCCGTAACCGAGAAGGATTCCCGCCGCAGCACCGACTGCCCCTAGCAGGAGGTTTTCGGTAAGTAGTTGTCGAGCAATGCGGCTCGGCGCGCCGCCCAGAGCAGCTCGAACCGCGATTTCTTTTTGCCGTCCTCGAGCTCGCACGAGCAGTAGGTTGGCGACGTTCGCGCAGGCGATGAGTAACACCACGCCGACCGCTCCGAGGAGCGTCAATAGCGTGGGCCGCACGTGGCCTACCACCTCGCGATGAAGAGGCTCGACGCTCACGTGAAAGCCCATGCGGGCGTGATCGGCCAACGTGTTCCTCAAGTGCTCTGCGATGCCGTCCATTTCCGCTTGTGCTTGAGCCAAGGTCACACCGGGCTTCATGCGGGCGATGGGGTGGAGCGTCGAGTTGTTGAGCTTCGGAGGATTCCCACCGCGTCGGGTTGGCGGCCGGACCCGGAGGTTTCCATGCCTCGATCTCGGTCGAGATGCCGGCATTCGCGGCCATGAGAAGCTCGAAGTCCGCAGGAAGCACCCCGATGATCGTAAAGGGTTGGCCGTCTAGGTTGACCGAGCGCCCCAGAATGTCGCGTTCTCCGGCGAAGTAGCTTTGCCAGAAGCCGTAGCTCAACACTAGCGATCGAGCGCCTTCCTCCGGTTCGAAAGCACGCCCGAGCATCGGTTCGACCTTCATGACAGAAAACAAGTTCCGCGTCACCCAGCCCACCTGGATCTGAATCGGTTCCGCTCCCCCGGTGACGTTCTGTCGTATGGAGCCGATGCCGGCTATGCCATCGAAGAGCGTCGCTTGCCGTTGGTATTCTCGGAAGTCTCCACCACACGTGCTGACGCGCAACGTCCCCTCGTTCTCCCACCGCGACCAGAATGCGACGAGGCGGTCCGACTCCGGGTAGGGGAGTGGCCTCAACAACACCGTATGCACTGCACTAAAGATCGCCACGTTGGCGCCGATGCCAAGGGCCAAGGTGAGGAGCACGACGAGCGTAAAGCTCGGCGTTTTCAAGAAGGATCGGCAAGCGAATCGGATGTCCTGCCAGAGAGCGTCCATTTTTCTTACGACCCGGAATCGAGATGCCAGCCGGAGTTGACCCAGTTGCCGTTCCGCCGCACGAAGATCTCGGTACCGCGACCAGACAGGCTCTGAGCTTCGCCACCTACTTCGGTTTCCATTTCGTAGGTCGTGTACAAAATGGCCACGTCACCGTAGAGCAGGATCTCGGTGCACGGAAAATCGAGGCTAACGAGTTTCCCGCCGTTTTCTGCGAACGCCCGCGCGCCGGCAAGGATAGTTTCTCGATCCCCCCAGGCCTCTTCTCCGGCACTGACGGCGATGGTCTCCTCGGGGATGACTCGGCCGAGTACGTTCTGGTCATTCGAGAGCCAGGCTCGCCAAACCGTCTCTCTCGCCGCCAAGATCTTTTCGCGCAGAGGCGGACTCACTGGAGCCGGCTGCTGGCGGATCGCGGCTTCCGTCTCGGGGTGCCGGACGGTGTTGGAAGCGATTTGAGTCCACTCGCCGTCATCTTTCGCATAGACGTCGAGCACCCGGATCTTGGGTTTGAAATCGATTCGCTTGCCGCCGAACTCCACGTCGAGAGACGCGATGTACGGCACCAACGCGATATCGCCGTAGAAGAGAACATCGTAGTCGTCCATCTGATAACCGACCATGCCGCCGGGTCGGGCGAGCGTGGCATTGGCGGCTTCCATGTAGGGGTCGATCCCACGAATGATGGAGCGAGACTGCCCCAGAAAACCTCGCCAATCTTCGCTGTGGGTGGCTCGAATCGTCTCTCGGTCTCCCTGAATATAGGCCTGAAAGAAGCTGTCGATATGGGCCCGAATGGCCTCCTTGTCTTCGGGTCGTTGGTCACCGAGGACGGGCACCAGCTTTCCTGCCACCGCGCCCAATCCAAAAAAGGCGATCGCTACAATCCATAAGGACCTAGGCATAGTTGTTCTCCTTTCCAAGGTAGGGTGTAGCAATCGGAGGTCCCCGAAGTCCTTAGAGAGACACACAAGTTTTCTCCGGTTTTCTCTGAGAGATTGACGCGCCCACCGGCCGGGCGTAGCATTCCGAGGGGGTGTGACGATGAAACTTCTGACGGTCAGCGTGTCGCTTCGTAAAGAAGTCCCGTATATGGGCAAGTCGGTTGCCACGGGAATTTTCAAAGAGCCGGTGGCAGGGCGGGTCATGCTACGGACGTTGAATCTCGACGGCGACCAGCAGGTGGATCTCAAAGGGCACGGAGGCCCCTACAAAGCGGTGTGCGTCTATACCCGCGAAAACTACGAGCACTGGAGCCGGGAGCTGGGTCGGGACGATTTCCGCGATCCGCAGTTCGGGGAAAACTTCACGGTCGAGGGCATGTTGGAGGAACGGATTCACGTGGGCGATACCTTTCGGGTCGGCGACGCGACGGTCGAGGTAACTCAGCCCCGAGTGCCTTGTTACCGGTTGGGTATCAAGATGAACGATCCTAAGTTCCCGAAACTCTTTCTTCAGAGTTGCCGGGTCGGATTCTATTTCCGCGTGCTCGAAGAAGGCGAGGTGGGGGCGGGGGATTCCCTTCAACTGGTAGAAGAAGATCCCGAAGGAATGACCGTCGAGCAAATCTGCCGCTTGTACTACTTCGATCTCAAGAATTTGGAGGACTGCAAGCGGGCGATTCGCATCGAGGCGCTGTCGCCCGGTTGGCGCGAGGGCTTCGTGGACCGACTGGAAAAGGCCGGAATCGAGATCGAGCGGAAGGAGGAGCCAGCCGACGAGATGTGCTGTGATGAGTCCTAAGGACCTTGGCGCTCGTCACGGCTTGGCGTGGGTCCTCTTGACTCTCGCCCTCGCGGTGCACGTGGCCGACGAGGCGTTCAACGATTTCCTCTGCGTCTATGACTAGCTGCCGCGGCATTCCTATTCCACGCAACTCGCCAACGTTCATCGTGAAAACCTAGGAGGGCTCAGCATTTGCGTCCCGCCTCCTACCTCAATATCATCATCGCGCCTCGATGGAAGGAAGGTCGACCATAACTAGATGAACGAAGACGCCTCCTGGCCGCGTGCCGACAGCTGGTTGGCTCGAAACGACAAGAACCCTGCACTCGTGGTGATAGGTGTGCCGACGTCCGTAGCATCGCTTTCGCCATCCAAGGCCTACCAGACACCCCACCGGCTTCGAGGCGTGCTGGGCCGCTTTTCCACTTTCCACAGCGAACGCGCCGTGGACGTGCGTCGCCTCTCGGTGGCTGACCTCGGGGATTGGCAGGTTAGTTCCCTTGGTCTGGAGGAGTATCAACCAGCGATCGAGGCATCGGCGCGGCGCCTGGCGAAGGGATCGGTTTACGCGTTTCTAAGGTGGGGATGACGGCATCACCCGTCCGCTCGTCCGCGGCGTGTCCCGAGGCCAGCTGGGCCGCGTGGGAGTCCTTACCCTCGACGCTCACCATGACGTACGAGAGCTGGATCTGGGCCCCACCAACGGCACGCCGATTCGGGCACTCATAGAGGACGGCTTACCCGGGGAGCAAGTGATCCAAATAGGGATTCACTCTTTCGCCAATTCTCTCGAACATCGCGCTTATTGCGACCAGCAACGGATTCGAATCGCGACGATGGAAACCGTGGAGGCACAAGGTTTGGGACCGGTGGTCGGTGCGGCCCTTGAGGGGCTCGGCCACCAGTGTGAATGGATCTATGTGGATTTCGATATCGACGTGCTCGATCGAGCCCATGCCCCGGCGTGCCCCGGTTCCCAGCCGGGCGGAATGTGGCCGCGGCAGTTGGCCACCGCCGCCTGGCTTTGCGGACAGCATCCCAAGGTCCGTGCGGCAGACTTTGTGGAAGTGGACGCCTCTGCCGACGTGAACGATTTGACGTTGATGAACATGGCTTACGTTTTCATGAGCTTCGCCACCTGCGTGGCGGCCCGGGACTAAATTCGTGCCGGAGCGAGTGGTCATCGACGGAGGACCACTCGGGTTGGAGGACGTCGTGGCGGTGGCGGAACGAAAGGCCAAGGTCGAGGTCCATCCCGATCTGGCGAGTCGCATGGCTCCCTCGCTCGCAGTCATCGAACGTGTGCTGAAAGAGCGTCAAACGATCTACGGCGTGACCACCGGATTCGGCGCGCTGTCCAACACTCGGATCGAACCAGAGGAGTCGGAAGAGCTCCAAGTTCATCTACTTCGGAGCCACGCCGCCGGCGTCGGCACACCGATCGCGGATGAGCTGGTTCGCGCCATGCTCTTGCTCCGAGCTCGGACCCTTGCCCAAGGATATTCTGGCGTCGCGACCTCTTCTTGTGGAACGTTACGTCGAGCTCTTGGAAAGAGATCTCCTGCCGGTCGTCCCGGGTAAAGGCTCGGTGAGCGCGTCCGGAGATTTGGCTCCTTTCGCTCATCTAGCGCTACCGCTAATCGGGGAAGGCCTTCTCAAGGACGAAGGGCGTGTCGCGCCCGCCGCAGAAATTCTCAGCCGTCGAGGGCTGAAGCCGATTCGCCTTCGCGCGAAAGAGGGTCTAAGCCTTTTGAACGGCACCGAGGGCATGTTGGCGTTCGGCGTACTCGGACTACATCGTGCGATGCGCATTACCAGAGCCGCCGACATCGCCTGCGCGCTTTCGGTGGAAGCACTGCTCGGAAGCGCCCGCCCGTTTCGACCCGAAATCCACGCGTTGCGACCGCACCCTGGACAAGTCGCGTCGGCGAAAAATATCGCGCGATTGCTCAAGGGCTCGAAGATCGTGGCGAGTCATGCAGAGGATTTCAGTCACGCGGTGCAGGACGCCTACAGCTTGCGCTGCGTACCCCAAGTTCACGGGGCTTGCCGCGAGGGGATGTCCTTCGCCCGAGACATGTTTACACGAGAGCTGGGTGCGGTAGTGGATAACCCCATTGTCTTCCCCGAACAAGGCGAGGTCGTTTCTGCCGGCAATTTCCATGGTCAGCCTCTAGCATTAGCACTGGACGTCATGACTATCGCCATCACCGAGCTTTCAAGTATCTCGGAGCGGCGCACCGATCGCCTTCTCGACCCGGAGCGCTCGGCGGGTCTGCCGGCGTTTCTTTCGCCCAAACCCGGCGTAAATGCTGGCTATATGCTCACACAGTACACCGCCGCGGCTCTGGTTGCGGAGAACCGAGTCCTCTCGCATCCCGCAAGCGTCGAGAGCATTCCCACATCGGGCAGCCAAGAGGATCATGTGTCGATGGGCTGGGGGGCAGGTCGCAAGCTTTGGGAGGTGTTGGAGAATGCTTCCCAGGTTGTTGCGGTCGAGGTCCTGTGCGCGGTGCAAGGAATCGACTACCGAGCCCCGTTGGTGGCGGCACCCGGAACGTGCGTTGCGGCCAAAACACTGCGTGGGAAGGTTCCGCGGCTCGAAGAAGACCGAGAATTGACAGGCGAGATCGATGCCGCGGCAAGGATGATCGTAGACGGCGAGCTACTTGCCGCCGTCGAAAAAGCCGTCGGTGACTTGGGATGAGCGAGCCCCGGGAAATCAGGGCACCGCGAGGCTCGACGCTCAGTACTAAAGGATGGCTTCAAGAGGCGGCGCTCCGCTGCCTGATGAACAATCTGGACCCAGAAGTGGCGGAGAACCCTGCCGAGCTCGTTGTCTACGGTGGGCGGGGTAAGGCGGCGCGTTCTTGGGATGCCTTCGACGCCATCGTGCGAAGTCTCCAGCGGCTCGAGAACGACGAGACGCTCTTGGTTCAATCTGGCAAGCCGGTAGGTGTTTTCCGGACCCATCCGATGTCTCCCCGAGTACTCATCGCAAACAGCCTCCTAGTTCCAGACTGGGCGACCTGGGAAGAGTTTTGGGAGCTAGAAGCGGCGGGTCTCACGATGTATGGGCAGATGACGGCGGGCTCATGGATTTACATCGGCACACAAGGGATTCTCCAGGGTACGCACCAAACGTTCGCCGCCATCGCCGAGCAGAAATTCGGGTGGAAGTCTGAAGGGCAAGCTCGGTGGGTCGCCCTTTCTGGCGAGCCAGATGATATCGCAGCGACAGACCGCGCGGTGGCCAAGCTCTTCCCCGATAACCGTTCATTGCAAGGTTGGCTGGAGATGGCCAAAGAGAGGGTCGCGTTTCAGGGTTTGCCGTCACGTATCTGTTGGCTCGGGTACGGCGAGCGCCACAAAGCGGGCCTCGCCTTCAACGAGCTCGTACGTTCTGGGGAAGTCAAAGCGCCGATCGTCATCGGGCGCGATCACTTGGATTCTGGCTCCGTCGCTTCTCCGTATCGTGAAACGGAGTCGATGAAGGACGGCTCGGATGCGATTGCCGACTGGCCGATATTGAATGCCCTCCTTAATACTGCATCGGGCGCTGCATGGGTCGCGGTCCATCATGGTGGCGGTGTGGGGATGGGAAAATCGATACACGCTGGGGCACAGGTCGTAGCAGACGGCACCGACGAGGGTGCGGAAAGGGTCGAGCGGGTGCTAACGAATGACCCCGGCACCGGCGTGATGCGTCACGTGGATGCTGGCTACGAACGTGCCGCGGAAGTCGCACGAGAACGCAACGTCCAGATCCCAATGCAGAGCGACGAGTAGCCCCGCTCCTCGAGCTTTACGGCCGTGAACCGGACCGACGAGATTGCCGGCACATTGTTGGGTACTGCCGTGGGTGACGCCCTGGGACTTCCCCGCGAGGGGTTGTCTCGCCGTCGGGGGCTTCGAATCTACGGCGAAGGGCCGCTTCGTCACCGCTTCGCCCTCGGGCGCGGGATGATGAGCGATGACACCGAGCACACCACGATGGTGGCGCAGTCATTGCTCGCCGCTTCCGATGATCCGGAACGATTCGTTCGCAGCCTCGCCTGGCGACTGCGCGGGGGGCTATTCGGGCTTCCCGCCGGGGTGGGGTTCGGAACACTACGCGCCCTTCTCAAGCTTTGGATGGGGATACCACCGGATCGCAGTGGCGTCCGCTCTGCTGGCAATGGACCGGCGATGCGGTCTCCCATCATTGGAGTTTGCTTTCAGGCCGACACGGACGGGATCGCTCGTTTCACGCGAGCGTCCACCCGGCTAACTCATACCGACCCTCGTGCCGAACAAGGAGCGCTTGCGGTCGCCCTCGCCGCTTCCTACGGAGCGCGCCAGTTGCCGAGCGACATCGATCCCAAACGGTTTCTCTTTTGGCTGCGCGAGCGCGTCGAAGGTCGGGAGCTCCTAGCCGCTCCGGCGAAGATTGAGGAGCATTTGGAGCGAGAGTCTCTCCCAACCGTATTCGCCGACGATCTGGGTCTAGGGAAGGGAGTGTCCGGTTATATCAATCACACCGTACCGGCGGCCCTCTTTTGCTGGCTACGGTCCCCGAACGATTTCCGCCGCGCCGTCGAGGAGGTCGTTTCTCTCGGCGGCGACACCGATACGACCGCGGCTATCGTGGGCGCGTTGGCCGGGGCCACCGTGGGGGCCTCCAACATCCCAAAGGAATGGATCTCAGGTTTGGTCGATTGGCCGCGCTCGGTGCACTGGATGAGACGGCTGGCCTCCGAGCTGGCGAAACAGTTTCCGGAAAAGGGCGACGGAGGATCGGACGGCCCCGTCGCGCTCTTTTGGCCCGGTATCTTGCCCCGTAATCTCCTCTTTCTCGCGATTGTACTGCTGCACGGATTTCGCCGTTTGCTTCCGCCTTACTGACGCACACTCCAGATCTCGACTCCGGTCTTGGTGTCTTGAACGAAGGTTCCAGGTTCGGCGCCCAGTACCTTGCTCGTAATCCAAAGATCTCCGGTCGCCCCGAGCGTGTTGATCCCGAAGCACAGGACCGAAAAGAGCTTGAGAAGCTCCGCCGCGTAGAATGCGGCGAAGACGACGTTCAAGAGGATGAATGGTGCGACGGCGATGCCAATCAGATGCCAGCGCGGCAACTTCTCGTTGAACGTCACGTAGATGAGGGGAGGCTTAATACCAAATATCGGCCGATGGCCGAGCAGTGTCGCCGCAGCTCCGTGAGTGCCTTCATGCAATAGGACGACCGAGATGATCGCGGCAACGAGCCAGCCGGCAAGAGCGAGCCGAGGCGTGAAGTCGACGTCCAGGAAGGTATTGACGATGCCCAGCAGAACGCCGACCAGGGCTCCGTATACGCCGAGCTTCAGCCGCGAGACCGTGTGAGCCGCGACCTTGGTCAGCTGGTCGTCAGGGGGAACGATTCGGCTTTTTGCCGTCATACTGAGTAGATTCTACACTCTGTGATAGTGCCGTGCGTTATACGGCGGCACGGAAGTTGCAAAGACGTTGATAGCTAAGCCCATGGAAAAAAAGCTCGTACGTATCAGCAAGTTCCTGGCACTGGTGCTTCGCCACCAGCCGGAAAGGATTGGTTTGTCTCTGGATGAGGGCGGGTGGGCGAGCGTCTCAGAATTAATTGAGCGGGCGAGCGCTGCAGGCGTGACGCTAACGGCGGATTCCCTAAAGAAGGTCATCGAGCAAAACGACAAGGGTCGGTTCAGCCTTAGCGAAGATGGCCTTCGGATTCGCGCCGTACAAGGGCACTCGCTTCAGGTCGATCTCGGTCTGGACGGGGTCGAACCGCCAAGGGTTCTCTATCATGGGATTGCCAAGCGCTTCGTGGAGGGAATTCGCGACCGGGGACTGACCAGCCGAGGTCGTCAACACGTCCATCTTTCGCCCGACGCGCCAACGGCTCGCAAGGTTGGTCAGAGGCACGGGGAACCGGTGGTACTACGCATCCGGTCCGACGAAATGTGCGCCGACGGCTATGAGTTCTTTTTGTCGGAGAACGGCGTTTGGCTCACCGGAGAGGTTCCGCCTCGATACATAGATTTCTCGAACCGGACATGATCGTCGACAAACCAACCTGGCAGTTCACGGCGCGTGACGCACTGACGGACTGGTATGGCCACGTACATCTGTCGGATGGGAAAGCGGTCGGGCAGTGGTTTTGCGTGGACCTACAGAGCGGTCGCAGGCTATGGGAGCACACATTCGAGGGGCCGAACACGATCTGTGGGATTAGCGACGGCGTGATCGTGGCCACCGAAACGAAGTCCGGCGGGCCTTGGACCGCGAGCTTCGGTGCTTGGGGGATCTCGGTCGATACAGGAAAGCTGTTGTGGCCGACTCGCCGAGAAGTGAGTTGGGGGCGCCGTCTTCTCGAGCTCATTCCCTTCGTCGGTCCGCCTGTTCCGGGCACCGCCGCCCATGTGGAGGGGTCGCTGTGTTTCTGCGAAGGTGGGAAGGTGTTGAGCATCCATACCGGGAACGTTGTCGGAGAAGCGGGGGCCGATCCGGAAGAGTGGATGGACAACGCGCAAGCGAAAGACGCTCCTTGGAATTTCTACATGGGACAACCCTTGAAGCTCGATAACGGTGACGTGCTCACTCGCGGATCGGAAGACGACGAGGGATTTCACCTTTTCCGAGCCGCAACCAATGGTGCATCGCGTTGGCATTTCGACCTCGCGCGGGAAGGCCACTTCATCACCGGGAACTACTACTCTTATCGTTACAGTGATGGCTTCGTCTACATGGTTGTGTCAGAGCGGTATCGGGAGTTGACTTTCGATCCCGCCGAACCGCATGGCGGGCACTACTATTTGTGGACGTTGGAGCTACAAACGGGAAGGTTGTGCCAAAAGGTCGCGATTCCCGATTGGGTGGGGGAGTGCCGAATCGAAGACGTCGACCAACGCCACGTCCTCATTAGCACCGCCAACAAGAAACTGTTCTGTTATGGTCGGATACAGCCATGAAATACGGAGTCCTGTTTCTAATGATGGGTGGGCTCTTGGCTTACTACGGAAGAGACGCCGTCGCGCAGCTACGAAAGGCACGCCCGGGTATTCGACTCAACCAACGCCAGGCCGCACTGGTCGCCCGAGACTCCTCAACCCCCGCTGTTCTCTAGCATCGGCAAGAAATATAATTACCCGTCCGGCCTATGTCTGCGCTATGAGCCTGTCTACAGGACTCCGATCCAAGATCAAATACTTACTGAAGATCGCCGCGCTCGCCGGGGTGTACCTCGTTCTAGGACATCTCGCCCTGTCGCACGTCATGGACTCGGGGTGGGATGTCAAAGTGGTGTGGCCTCCGAGTGGCGTTGCGCTCGTTGCGCTTCTCATCGGGGGCATCAGGCTCTGGCCGGGCCTCGCCATAGGAACCGCGTTTCTGTCGTGGGGGGAGGCGCCTTCGGCGCAAGTCGCCATCAGTATGGCGGGCGTCACGTTGGAAGCGGTCGTGGGTGCCTACCTTCTGAAGCGGGTCTTTGGATTCCGAAATTCCTTGGACCGCCTCTACGACGTGGCGGCATTGGCAGGAGTGGCTGTCGTGTCCTGTATCGCGGGCTCGACCATCGGGCTCATCAGTTTCTATACTGCCGGCCGCATACCCCCCGGAGAAGTCGGGCTCGAATGGTTGAAGTACTGGGTGGGCGACACGATGGGAATTCTCACCGTCGCGCCCTTTCTGCTCACTTGGAGCTCCCGGCCACGTCAGATCGGCCGAGTCGCCGAAGGCACGTTTCTCGGGCTAGCCCTTCTCACGGTCAGTGTGCTGGCGTTCGGAGGTTGGCTCCCGTCGACCACAGCGGTCAGCGTGATAGGAGGTCTTTTCCCCTTCCTGGTTTGGACCGCCCTCCGCTTCGGTTCTCGCGGCGCATCGACCGCCATCTTGATCGTTTCAACGCTCGGCGTTTGGGGTACCGCACAGGGCTATGGTCCGTTTGGTCACGGGGCGTTCGATCGGAGGATGATCCTCCTCTGGACCTTTCTCGGCGTGGTGATGATGACGACTATGCCTTGGCGGCGGTCACCGAGGAACGGCGGAGGGCCCGGCAAGCTCTTAGGGAGAGTGAAGCGAGGTTTCGCGGACTCGTGGAGAACGCAAACGACATTATCTACGCGCTGACGCCAGAAGGCCTTTTCTCTTACGTATCGCCGAATTGGACACGTTTCCTCGGACATGAAGTAGCCAATGTCGAAGGTGAATCGTTTGAGAGTTTCCTCCATCCCGATGACATCGAGCGTTGCAGGGAAATGTTTGAAGCGGCGCGCAAGGGCGGAATCGAGCACAGCGGTATCGAATATCGGGTTCGACACTTGGATGGTTCCTGGCGTTGGTACTCGACCGATCTCTCGGCGCTCACGAGCGGAAGCGGGTCGGTGTTGCTCCTCATAGGAATCGCGCACGACATTAGTGAAGTCAAGAAGGCACTGGAGGAGCTCGCGCAAGCGAATCAGTACTTGCGGCAGACGCAGACTCAGTTGGTGCAATCCGAGAAGATGGCAGCGCTTGGAATGTTGGTCGCTGGAATCGCTCACGAGATCAACACACCGGTCGGTGCGATTCACAGCATGAACGACACGTTGAAGGAGGCAGTGCGGAGGCTCGAGCAATCGCTCGAAGGGGAAACGGGCGGAGACGCCGGAGGCGTATCTCGAGCCCTTAGTGTCATTGGGGACGCCAGCCGGGTCATCGACACCGGGGCAAAACGAGTGGCGAACATCGTGCGAAGGCTAAAGAGCTTTGCACGACTCGATGAGGCGGAATTGAAGACGGTGGATATACACGAAGGACTGGACGATAGTTTGGCCTTGGTCTATCACCAGATTAAACACGACATCAAACTAACCAAGGAATACGGGAAGATTCCGCCGGTGGCCTGTTATCCTGGCCGGATGAACCAAGTGTTTCTCAACCTCCTCGTCAACGCCCAGCAATCGATAGTCGGCAAGGGTGAAATCACGGTGACGACCTTCGAAAAAGATGAAAAGGTCCACGTCGCCATCCAAGACAACGGCAAGGGCATCCCGAAAGAGAAATTGGAGAAGATCTTCGACCCCGGTTTCACCACCAAGGGGGTGGGCGTGGGTACCGGTCTGGGACTGTCGATTTGCTACAAGATTATGGAGGACCACCGGGGAGAGATCCTCGTCGATAGCGAAGAGGAAAAGGGATCGACGTTCACGGTCGTCTTTCCCAACAATTTGGACAAGGTGCTGGGCCTTACCTGAGGCGCCGAGCCCCTACTCGGAGTTCCCGACACCATACTACGGGGGTGGCAATACCGCAGGTGGCCAGGCGTCGGTGGGGGAACTACCCTACATTCGAATCGCCATGCCGCCGCGCCAGCCCCCTAAGGTCCGTTATCACTAACGATTGCGCGTGTTCGATTCTGGATTCCGGTGGTCCGGATATTGCTACTTCCCTTACAGAGGGATCTATGGATGCGGACATCATCATGTCGGCGACCGCCAATTCAGCGGTGGGCAAGGGCATCGAACACGCGGAGTACTGGCGCGCTCTTGCGCTAGCGCCGGGAAAGGTCATGGGGCGAATCTTGAGGGTGGTGGAGAAGCCGGACCTGTTGATCAAGTCCCAGAAACTAGCTGGCGTCGAGCTGCGGGCTCACGCATAGCGAACGTAACAGAACGTCACCGTCGTCGGGGTCCGTGGAAACCGGAAGAGGTGGGACTCTGCGGAGAGACAACGCGAGAGCGTTGACAATGAACTCATGCGTTTCACCCGCGCTGTATCGAGAACGTCCGGTCGAGTGGAGCAAATCGTAGAAACGAATGGTCATGCCTCCCGTCTCTCCAATGATCCACTCTTCCCGGCCTCCGGAGCCCGAGACAACCTCCGATACTCTAACTTCCAGTGGCCGACCGTCCTTCACAAAAGGGAACCCTATCTTCAACTGCCCTTGATCGACGACACCGGCGAGGCCGATCCGCCCTTCGAACTGGTATTCGAATGTACGTTCCTCAAAAAGCCGGCAACCAAGACATCGGTAGCTTACAAAGCCCGATCGACGGGCCCCCGAAGATGCTCTCTTACGAGGGGCGAGAGTTCCGATGTCTTCCCGTCAGTCTGCATGATGGGGACGCGAACCGACCCACGACGGATTTCTTTGCCGCTTCGACGATCACCGAGGACCTCGGTCCCTCTTTCGAACTTGGTGACGAGCTAGCCGGCGTCGTCTGGTTGCAGGGTTACTCGCCAGCGCATCTCGCCCAATAGTTTCTTACTTCGGTGGTTGATCGTCGTCTTCCGGCAGCTCCTCCCAAACGAAAGAACACCATGTCGGGTAGTCCAAATCGCCGGGAGTCCAATCTGGATTCTCGTAAGGGTCGGGAAGAACGGGTGGCGACACGTCGGCAGGGATCGATGACGGGTAAGCCTTGCCCTTAGTCATCTCGTCGACCATCTCCCGCGTCCCGCCCCGGACGTAGAACCAGGCCTTTGCAAAGTCGGGGACGACGTTCGGGGCTTTGCCGCCCTTGAGAATCGCGTAATGACTACGAGCCGAGGGATGTAGGTGCTCTCGATAATAGTTGATCATCACACCCATGAGCTCAATCGCATCCAGGGCGGATAGCCTTTCCAGGGGGCTCCCGCCGAGTGAGCGGTTCGGCCGTAGAAGGCGACCAAAAAGGAGGTGAGGTCGTTTCCGGTCTGGTTACCGGAAGGCTCGTGCGATGGGCATGCGCCAGCCGGTGCCGAAGGCACGTGGCGTCACCTTCAACGCAGGCGGAGCCTGGTAGCGCTTGTACTCGTTGGCGTCTACCCGGCGCACGACCTCCACGACGAGCTCGCGATCATGGCCGAGAGCGACGATGTCGTCCAACGGTTTGGCGTCTTCGACATAGGCCTCGAGAATCGAGTCGAGCTTGTCATAAGGAGGGAGGCTGTCTTGGTCCGTTTGATCGGGGCGCAGCTCTGCAGAGGGTGGTTTAGTGAGTACCGCCTCGGGAATGACGGGACCTTCTTCATCAATATACTTAGCGAGCTCGTAGACCCGGGTCTTCGGGACGTCGGCGATAACTGCCAGACCACCGGCCATGTCCCCGTATAGCGTGGTGTAGCCGACCGCGAACTCGGATTTATTCCCGGTCGAGAGCACGAGATGCCCGAACTTGTTGGAGATGGCCATCAGAAGGTTGCCCCGAATCCGGGCCTGGAGGTTTTCCTCGGTGACGTCCGGTTTCCGACCCTCGAACGTAGGCGCGAGCGTGTCAAGGTAAGCCGTGAAGGGACCTTCAATCGGGATGATTTGAAACTCTATGCCGAGATTCTCCGCCACGGTGCGAGCGTCGGTGACGCTGCCGGCGGACGAGTAGCGAGACGGCATGCTCACGCCGAGCACGTTCTCTTTTCCCAACGCCGCTGCAGCAAGGCACGCCGTGACCGTCGAGTCGATCCCGCCCGAGAGTCCGACCACGGCGCGTTTGAAGCCACACTTCCGCGCGTAATCGCCGGTGCCGAGAACCAGCGCGGAGTGTAGTCGTTCCATGAGGGGTGCATCTTCCCACTCGACATCGTCGCGCGAGTCGGTATCGACCACCAGGAAGTCTTCCTCGAACGGTTTGCCCCTCGCGAGGAGCGAACCATCGGCGGACAGTGCGACGCTGTTGCCGTCGAAGATAAGCTCGTCGTTGCCGCCAACTTGATTGACGTAGATGAGGGGCACTCGGTACTTCTGGACCAGGCCTCGAAGCATCCTCAGGCGCAGATCTTCTTTGCCCAGGTCGTAGGGAGACGAAGAGATATTCAGCACCGTTCCCGCACCACGCTTGACGAGACCGGCTATCGGGTCGGTTCGGTAGTGGTGTTGCGGCCAGAAATCACGGTCGTTCCAAAGATCTTCGCAGATCGTAATGCCGAGCTTGCAGCCACCAAAGTCTACCGGGACCGTGTCCCGGGCCGGCTCGAAATACCGATTCTCATCGAAAATGCCGTAGGTGGGAAGGAGGGTCTTACGAACCCGCGAAATGACCTTCCCTTCGTGGAGGAGCGCGGAGGAGTTGAAAACGGGTTTGCCGATGGAGTTGGTGTTCTCCTCGGGGTAGCCGACGAGCGCGGCCGTTTTACCGACTCCGACCGCCAGTTCGTCCAGAGCTTCACCGCACCTTCGCACGAAGGCGGACCTCCCGAGGAGATCCTTGGGGGGGTAGCCCGAAATGCAGAGCTCCGACAACACCACGAGCTGGACGCCGGACTCCTCGCCGCGCCGGATCGCTTCTCGGATTAGGCGCAGGTTTCCTTCCAAATCCCCGACCGTGGGGTTTATTTGGGCCATGGCGACACGCAACGTAGGTTTCCTCAACTGATGCAGGGCACCAGCGAGTTTAGCGTCCCGCCGATCCGGTGTCTACTCATGAGCTATCGGGCTTGACCGCGAGGCGCCGAGTGTGAGACGAAAGGCCTTCGGCCAACGAGTCCAGGATGCCGTAGAGCTTCAACATCGACGCCGCAAGCCAGATGAGCGTGGTCGACTCCATTCAGCACGCCGCAGAGGTTCTAGGAATCCAAGAGGGCCTTGGCCCCGATGCCTCTCACTTCTTCTCGCTGGCACTTCGAGAAGCCATCGTCAACGCCATTACGCACGGAAACCGTGGCGACCCAGGTCGACGGGTCCGCGTGAGCTTCCTGGCCGGGGGCAACGGAAAACTGGTCTTCATCGTGGGCGATGAGGGTAGTGGCTTCGACCCCGCCGAAGTGCCGGATCCACGGGAGCCCGAGAACCTGGACCGGGGGGGCGGACGCGGGGTGTTCTACATGCACCAGTTCGCGGATCGAGTGGATTTCACTTTTCCCGACGCAGGCGGCACGGTTGTCCGTTTGGAAAAGAACGTGACGGGCAGTGGGGGAGTGCCAAAATGAGGACGCTAGCGGTGAGCTGTTGTTGCGGTGGTTGTTCTTGCGGGTCTTCGAGTCGTCGCGCAAGAGGAAGAGATCCTGTCTCAAGTGCGCCTCGGCGACATGTGGGAGGTCGTTGAAGCCTTTTCCAAATTGGATCGGACTTCCTCCGGCGCGGGCGAGCGTAAAGCAGCCGAGTATCTGAAGGGACGGCTCGAGCAGTACGGGATTCCACACCAAGTGCACGAGGTCCGTTCTTACCTGAGCGTGCCTATATCCGCATCTTTAGAAATCCTCTCGCCAGGCAGTTTCTCCGTACCTAGTATCACCCCCTCATTCTCCGCCTCGACCGAGGCCGGCGGGCTCTCGGGGGAGCTCGTCTATGTGGGGCCGGAAGATCCGAACATCGTTACCACCCGCGAGGCGGACTTCGTAGATGCGGATCTGGAAGGGAAGGTCGCCCTGCTGCGCGGCTATCCCAGTCCGACTCTTCTTCGAGAGGCCGAGGCGGCGGGCGCGGTGGGGGCGGTGTGTATCGCTCCTTCATCACGGCTCGTCAACATGATCGTCTTGCGGGTTTGGGGGCACCCTACCCGAGACGAGGCGGAGCAACATACGAAGATCCCGGTGGTGACCATTAACGAGACCAACGGTGCTCGTTTGGAGGCGCTCCGACGCGACGGGCGGGTCACGGTTCGCCTCGAGGCAGAAACCGACACCGGGTGGAAAAATATTCCACTCCTCGTTGCCGAAGTGCCAGGAAGCGAAAGCCCCGAGCAATTCGTTCTGATCGGAAACCACTTGGACGCTTGGCACGAGGGGGTCACCGACAGTGCCACAGGAAACGCGTCTTTGCTAGAGGTTGCGCGCGCCTTCACGGGAACCGGCAGCGGATGCGACGAAGTGTCCGCGTCGCTTGGTGGCCTGGCCATTCGACCGGCCGTTACAGCGGCTCCACTTGGTACGCGGACACGTTTTTCCAGGATCTCTACGACAATGCCGTGGCGTACCTGGCGATCGATTCGCCGGGAGTCCGAAGCGCGACCGCCATCGGATCCGTCCCGCTTCCCGTGGAAATAAGAATGGCGTAACCTCCGGTTAAGCAAAACGAAACCGCGCCTGGAAAAGCGAGGAGGAGGATTACGCCATGAAGAAGCCTTACCACCATATTGAAGGAGTCTGTAAGCGAGTACCGGGAGTTCGTCCAACTTCGGCTGCGTATGCGGGTACTGGAGGCGATCGAGGTTGTGCTCGAGGAAGAAGTCGACCAAGCGCTGGGGTGTTGTAGCTACGAGCGTGCGGAAGACCGCCGTGGATATCGCAACGGAGCCGAAACCCGTCGCGTGACGACGTCGGTGGGAACTCGCGAGCTCCGGGTGCCACGAGCCCGCGTGCGAGACGAGGAAACGGGAGAAACGACAGAGTTCAGGAGCGAGCTGTTGCCCCGGTACGCGCGCCGGACTCGTGAGGTCGACGAGGCGCTCTTGGGGACGTACTTGTCGGGCGCGAATAGCCGCCGGGTCCGCAAAGCGCTGAAACCACTGCTCGGTGAGGAGCACCTATCGAAGAGCGCGGTGTCTCGCGTGGTTAGCCGGCTGAAGGAGCGCTTCGAGGAATGGCAGAACCGTGCTCTCAGCAAGGAGGTCTACGCGATCGTTTACCTGGACGGCTTCCACCTGAAAGTGCGGATGGCGAAACGTGTGATCAGCGTACCCGTACGGGTCGCGCTCGGGGTCGCGCCAGACGGGCACAAACGTCTGTTGTCATTGCGTCTGGCGGTGAGCGAAGCCTCGACGCATTGGGGCTCCGTGCTGGAGGGACTCCAGGCTCGAGGACTCCGGGCTCCCAAGCTAGTGATCAGCGACGGCCACAAGGGGCTGACGAAAGCGCTGGAGAAGTGGCCGGGGTGCCGGTTGCAGCGATGTACCGAGCACAAGCGCGCCAACTTGCTCCAACATTGCCCGGCGCACGCACGCCGTGAGCTCCGGCGTGACTACAACCGGATCGTCTACGCCAAGAACGGGATCGATGCTCGCAAAGCCTATGACGAGCTCGTCGCCAAGTGGACGCCTCTCGCGCCGGCCGTCGTCCGAAGCCTAGAGGAGGCCGGTAATCAGCTGCTGACCTTCTACGAATTCCCTCGTGCCATGTGGAAATCGTTTCGAACGACCAAAGCTCTGGAGAATCTCAACCGCGAGTTTCGACGCCGGACGAAAACCCAAGCGTCGTTCTCCAGCGAGGAGTCTGCGGTCGCTTTGCTGTTTGGGCTTATCGCCTCTGGCCAGATTCAACTACGACGCATCGACGGCTACCAACGTCTGAGCGAGGTTCTCGAACACGCGGAGGTCGCCGCCTGATACGATACTCCGATGACGGAGTGGAGGGTGCCGTTCTTTTTCCACGAACCTCGGGACACATCCCCGCCATCGAAGCGGAGGGAATGTACGAGGCCAAGGGCTTCTTGGACTCGGTGCTCCGAGATAGAGGAGGCGTTGAACGAGAGGCCACGCGCAACTTCCGTTACAACGATGAGGCTCTGTGGGGGATTGGCGTACCGTCGCTGACGTTCTATCCGGCGATCCCGTTGGGCCATCCCGATCGGGCGAAGGACGCCGGCGGTTCGGCCTATGGCTTCTGGTGGCACACAATGGAAGACGATTTCGAGAAGGCGGATAGGCAACTGCTCGTTCGGGATACCAGACTCTATGTCGCGCTCATTTGGCCCCTCGCGACAAAGAGCGTTCTTCCTTTCGATTTCGCCCCCGTAGCCATACAGATGAGGAAGACGATTGAGGAGCTGGCTAGGGCGGCGGGAGAAGAGTGGGACTTCGAGCCGACCTTGCATCGAATCGCCTTATTCGAGGAGACAGCGAGGCGTCTGCGAAGGCAGAGCCTGTCTGCGCGCGTGGAAGACGCGCCAATCATCGACTCACTACTGATGAGGATGTCCCGAGAAATTAATCCGGTGCTCTACACAGTTCGCGGTCCCTACTACCATGATCCGGCATATCAGCTGCCACTCTTTCCTGGACTTCGTGGAGCGAGGGAATTGGGCACAATCGAGTGTAGCTCCGACGAGGCCGGGTTCATCCAAACCGAGCTTCTGAGGGAGTCGAATCGAATCCACCAAGCGCTCGACCGCGCGATCGCGCTCGGTGACGAGAAGTAGAGTCACCTTACACCACACCAATCGAAGAAGGCTCCAGCCGCTTGATTTCGTGGATGCGGCTCACGTTGGCCGTTATGGGTCCGCCCTCGGGTTGCTCGAAGACATTCTCGAAGATTGCGTTCCATACGATTTCGTCCGGCTTGTAAGAGGAACGAGTGTGCACCATTTGAGAGAAGGTTTCTTCGGTTCCAGTTAGTAGCACCAAAACTTCTGCCTCGTCCAACGCGCACTTTTCGCCAGTCAGATTGTAGAGAGGACTCTCTTCGTCAATCGGATGAACGATCGTCCAAGTTAAGGGAAAGAACGTCACCTTTGTTCGCTCGAGAGGGAGCAGGTGGAAGCGGCGCACTCGACGCCCCTCTTCGGTCACCATACGGCTGAAGATAACCTTTGCTTCGACCTCGATGAGTGGGGTCTTGCGTTGGTTGGCGATTCTGAACTCGAGGGCTGTTATGCCCCGGTAGGGGGCCACGATCGCATTCCTGCTGAACAAGATCTTCGCACGCGGTCGCGAAAAGCGGGCAAACACCAGCCCCGTTCCGAGCGCCAGACCAAACAGGCTAACCATCGACTGGGACGTCATCACGATGTTGGCCCAGAGCGTGACCGGAACCACGTGCCCGTAGCCCACTGTGGATATGGTGTGGACGCTAAAGAAAAACGCTCGCCAGAACGCATTGGTCGCGTCCGCGATCGGTGGACCTTGAATGGCGCCTGGCCCACACGCGATGTAGGCAAGGGCGAACAAGACGTTGGCCCCACAATAGCCGGCGGTGGCCAGCAACACGAAAGCCGGCCATGACATGGTCGGGAGGTCGTTGTAGAGGCTCAAAGAAGCTTTCAGACCCAGTCCCTTGCGGGCGGTGTTGAAACTACCGTCTCGATTGAGCAGACGCATGCTGCTCTTGCTGGCGACGACGGTGCCAAATCCTAGGTCGCGGATCCGTTCCTTCATCTGTTCGGCTGTCTCGACCATACGTTCCTACCTCCTGCTTGGTTGAAAGGACCCTACGGTTGAGTCGCGCACCCTGTCAACCGCGGGCGTCGCTGGAGGCAATTGCGCCAGTTCTCGATTCCTCGTACCCTTAGCAACCTTGAAACGAATCGCCGAGGTCGCCATCGTGGGAGGGGGCATCATGGGGGCTTCCGTCGCCTATCATCTCGCCGCGCGGGGTTGCAAAAACGTCGTGGTCTTCGAGCGCGAAGAGAGCCTAGGCACCGGTGCGACTGCCAAGTGCGCGGGCGGCGTCAGGCTTCAGTTCACAACCGCCGCCAACGTGGCGATGTCCAAGCTCAGCATCGCCGCTTTGAAGCGATTCGAGGAAGAGATCGGTGTACCCGTCGATTTTAGACAGAATGGCTATCTGTTCGTGCTTTCCGATGAGAGCCAGCTCGAGACTTTTCGTGCAAACGCTGCCATGCAGCAGGCCCTAGGTGTTCCGGTTGAGGTTCTGACGGTCGAGGAGGCCAAACGCGTGGTTCCGGAGATGGAGACCGAAGATCTCGTTGGCGCGACCTTCGGTGCCGAAGACGGTATTGCGAGCCCTGCCGCCGTCGTTCAGGGCTACGTCAAGAAAGCCAAAGAGCTGGGGGCGTCGTTCGAAACTTCGGTCGAGATAACCGCGATGGATATCGCATCGAATCGCGTGCAGGGTTTGATCGTGAATGGGGACCGCTGGGATGTGGGAACGGTGGTCAATGCAGCGGGGCCCTGGGCAGCGAGGGTCGGAGAGATGGCGGGGATTGAGATTCCGGTCGAACCCTACCGTCGGATGGTCTTCGTGACCGCACCGTTGTCTTGGGTGCCAGACGGATTCCCGATGCTCATCGACTGGGGAACTGGTGTGTACATGCACAAGGAAAGCGGAGGCATGTTGTTGGGGGAGTCGGATCAGAACGAACCACCCGGCTTCAACCAACGAGTGGATTGGGATTGGCTCGCCACCGTGAGCGAGCACGCGACTCACCGCGTACCCGCCCTCTCGGAAGCGGAGATCAAAACGGGCTGGGCCGGTCTCTACGAGGTTTCACCCGATCACAACGCTATCCTCGGCCATGTTCCTGAGCTCGAGAATTTCTTCTGCGCGAACGGGTTCAGCGGCCATGGCATGATGCACGCTCCGGCTGTCGGGCTGTCGATTGCGGAGCTCATAGTCGACGGTGAGGCTCGGAGCGTCGATCTCACTCCTTACTCGATCCAGAGATTCCAGGGGCAACCGTCCATTCCCGAGCACAACGTGATCTAGCTGTTCCTCAATCGGTTGGTCTCTCGAAAATCTCTGTGGAGATTCTCCCGTTGAGCGTGATCGACTCCGCAGTGAATGACATTCGAGGCACCGGCTGGTCGTTGAACGTCGTGCTCGTTTTGAAGGGGAGAGTGACTCCGCTGACGGTCCTATAGTCGGACAACGTCTGGACTACCCACCCATAATCGCCGTCGGGGCCGCGGCCTACGTAAGCGAGCGTCAAGACTCGGCCGCTGCTTGGTTCGATGCTCAACGTTAGGCGCTGCCCGCCGAAATCTACCGCGACCCTCTCAACATCCACTCCGTTGATTTGGCCCGAGCCGGTGTACACGGCGCTGTACTCAGCTTCGTTACGAGCTCGCAAAGAGCTGAGCAGGTTGCGCGTCATCATCCTTAGGAAATTGACACGCTGGGCGTTGCTGAAAGCTCGAACTTCGGTCGGGCGAACCTCGAAGGCGTCGTCGGCCACGGCAATGGTCGCGATCGATCCGTAGTTGGGAATATCCCTTTGGTGGCGGAGATGATCGGGGAAGAGGAACGTGAAAGTCGTTTTGATGCGTCGATCCCCGGACTCGTTGGCTACGACACCCACTACCTGGTAACTTTCGAGGGAGTCGATCGCGTGCGCGCCTCCAGCGGCCTTGACCACGCTTTGAATGAGTTGATGGCCCTTCTTGGCGCTCTCGGAGGTACGGAGGGGCTTAGGGACTTCGGGCTCGATGTACTTGGACGGCGTCGCGTCGAAGAGCTCGCGGCATTCTTCGCTGGCGAGCAGATAGATCCGACCGGCGTGAACGGTGTACATGTCAGGATCGCCGGGTACGCTCTCTCCAAGGCGTGCGCAGAGCCCACCCATCTGGACGCCGTAGCGTTCCGGGTCTCCGAGGAAGGTTGCCTTGTTCTCCGCGTTGGTAAAGTGATACCGCAATCCTTCCCGAGTGACCGAAATCTCTTGTTTACCGAGAACCTCTTTTCCCCCCGTGAGGAGGACCGGATCGAATCCCGCGAGGGCTTCCATCGCTTCGGGACCGCCTGCGGAGGCGGAGCCGAGAAAACCCACCAACAACAGGGGGTAGGACCAAACGTGCATATGTCATGACTTTTGTCTCCTTTTTCGTCCGAGGAGGCCTTTCATTCCTCTAGACCGTCGACAGGAGTATAGGGTGCTCCCTGTAGAATGTCAAGGGGAGTCACACATGGGTTTGTCTGGGGTGGCGGGAGAGGTATCATCAAGGCCTCACGGACACTCAAGGAGGGGGCATGGCGGGAGCCACTATCCAGGAGACCAAGACCTACGTCGACGCGCGGGTGCGCGAAGGAGTCGCGGAAGGCCACTTTCGACAGGCGCAGGGCCTTTGGCTCTCTTCGATCGGTCTAGGCACCTACCTGGGACGAAACGACGATACCACCGACGAGCTATATCGTAGTGCGGTGGTCCGGGCGGTCCAATCGGGCTGCAACGTCCTCGATACGGCCATCAACTATCGCTGTCAGCGGAGTGAACGTAACATTCGCGATGCGCTACGCGAGCTTGCCGAGCAGAACATCACGCGAGGGCAGGTGGTCGTGGCGACGAAGGGAGGGTTCATCCCCTTCGAAAACGAGTCGCCTCCGGATGTCGCGGACTATCTCGAGAAAACCTACTTCGGGCCCGGAGTTGTGCGCCCGGAGGAGGTCGTGAGCGAGTGCCAGGTCATCACACCTAGCTTCCTCGAGAACCAACTCGAGCGTAGTCTCGCCAACCTCGGGGTGGAGACCATCGACATCTATTACGTTCACAACCCTGAGATGCAGCTTGCCGAGGTCTCGAGCGAGGAGCTATGCCGGCGGCTGCGGGCGGTATTCGAGTTCTTGGAGAAGGCGACGTCCGATGGAAGGATCCAATACTACGGCACCGCAACTTGGGGAGGGTATAGGCAGTCGCCCCAGGCCAAAGACTTCCTGTCACTCGAAACGGTCATCTCCTTAGCCAAGGAAGTGGGAGGGGAAGAGCACCACTGCCGTTTCGTCCAACTACCTTATAGTCTGGCAATGACCGAGGCCCTAACGCAGCAAAATCAGCCACTGAACGGCAAGGTGGTCTCTGCCCTATCGGCAGCCGAGGAGTTGGGCGTCACCGTGATGTCGAGCGCGTCGATCGGTCAGGGGCGGTTGACGACAGGACTGCCGGATTGGCTGGGGAAACTCTTCAAAGGCTTTACGACCGACACCCAGCGGTCGCTCCAATTCGCTCGCTCGACGCCGGGACTCACGACGGCGCTCGTTGGTATGAAGAGGCAGGCTCATGTGGACGAGAACCTAGCGGTTGCAAAAGTATCTCCGGCAGCCGCCGAAGATTTCCTGAAGTTGTTCGAAGTGGATAACCGTTGAAGCTGGTTTCTTCGTCCTTTAACCCCTTTCCCCTCTGGGAGGACCCAGGGCGTCAAGACCTGTCGTGCGGGTATCTAACGCGTCAGACGCCGGGTGGGGGCACCGTTCCCTTTAAGTTCCGGATCTCGCCAAGATGCCGTTGGTCGTGCTGGCCCAACCGAGTCGCTAGCTGTTCGATGGTCATTTCGCCCCGCTCGGGGTGGATTCCGGTTCGCTGCCAGATCGGGTGCGGAAGCGCCCTGAGCAGCGTCAGCGTGTCGCGACGACGTTGCCGGAACTCTTTTACCACGGACTTGAGGTCTGCCTCTCGATAGCGTCTCGCCGTGGCAAGGCGCTCGCTGTTCATGGCCCAAAAACGCGGATGGTCGAGACGGGCGATCTTGGTGAGCCTCTCAGCATAGAACTGCTCGACATCGCGAATGTGGCACGCGGTCTCGATGATCGACCACTCTCCGGAGCCGGGCGTTCGCCTCAAGGCGTCTTCAGAGAGATCGCGCGTCAAGGCTACGAGCTCGGCGGGCGTACCCTCGAGCTCCGACAGAATGTTCCACCGCCGTTTGATAGCCTGAATCTGGTTGAGGTGAGCCCGGTCGTTTCCGACCGCGTGACGATGTAAGAGCTCTTCCATGGTCAAGGGGCCGTCGGTTTCGTGGGTGCCGACGCATCGCCACTGAGCGCCCTTGACCCTCTTGAGAAGCTTGATGCTTTCCTTGCGAGCGCGTTTCCAATCACGCTGGACTTCGCCGAGCTTGAGGTCCTGGTAACCACGTTCGAGCGCCAAGGTGTCCCCGTCGAGATCGGGCAGGGAAGGGTTGTCTTCTTCCAGAATGCGTTTGTACCGCGTGAAGTACGCCTCCTTCTCCATGTCCCGCATGTGACAGATGATCTGCTGTATGGACCATTTCCCGGGAGCCGGGTTCCATTGTTGGAGCTTCTTGGGAACGCCGGCGAGTGCCCCTTTGAGCTGGGACGCAGTTTCTTCAAGGGTTGAGAGATACTCTTGTCGTTTCGTTTCTTCCAAGCACGTCCTCCCGTTCCCTCCGACGCATCCTAGCACCAGGGCAGGAGCGTAGCCAGTTTACGAGATTCGGAATACTCCGGTATCCTGAAAGAAACCGAGACAATTCACGCGCGGATAAATCGAGGGGGAACGATGTGTCCGACACGCCTCTTGAGTGGGAAGAGTCTCATGAGTTGACGAGTGGCAACGTGCAACTGGAGAAGGCGCAAGGGATCTTCGTCGCTGGCAAGAAGTGCTATCGGCAGACTTTGCAAGGCATCGGTAAGAACGAGGATGTGTATCGGGAGGCCTGAGGGGCCGGGAAGTGCCTACGGATCGCCGGTCACGGCCGCTTGCTGAGCTCGCTCCGGGAGCTTGCGGAAGCCACTCCACTCCATCTTCTCGTTCCGATGGAGGGTCTTGAAGAGAATTCGCCCGTTCATGTAGATAGCGAAACGACGTGGGAGCCAAACGCCTTGATGTCCATCCACCGGCTCTCGCCGTAGGCGGCCACGCATTTACTTGATGGAACCGATGAATCCCCACCATAACTTGATCCTGTCGAGTAGCCCGAACTCTAACTGGGCGATCTCGTAGGTCTCGGTATCGATCCACAGGCGCCCGGCGGATTTATTGAGGGCATAGTCCATTCGTTTCTTGGCCGGAAGCGGACCGCTCTTGGGCTCGAAGGAAATGACGTAAGCTGGGCGGCCGCGGATGTCCTCCATTCCTTGGCGGTGGACGTTGTATCGGCTCACAAGGTCCTCTGTCGAACGCAACGCGGTCTTCATCGTCGGGTTTGGATTTGTCGGCGAGCCGTTTCCGATATTTCTCCTCCCGTTTGCGTTCCTTCTTTAGGTCTTTTTCGGTCAAAGGTTGCCCGTCTTTCTCGACCAGGCGCATGTAGGCGGCGCCGTCGATGGGTTGGTTCTCGTAAACGCGTTCCTCGCGCTCCTCGACTTGGCCCTTCTTGTCCAGCCTCTCTGACTCATTGAGCATCCTGAAGCTGAAGCGAGCCTCGAAATTCTCCTTGTCTATCCACTCGGCCCGCTCGATCGCCCGGTCGACGATGTCCTGCGCGGACAGTTCGTTCTCTGGTGCGTCCGCCGAACGATCCGCGAGAGTCAGAAGGACGGTCAGGGCGCAGCCGAAGTGAAACGTCATTGAGGCTCCTTTCTTATGGAGATTATAACGCGATGACCGGGAAACGCTGATTAGAGGTTAGTATAGACATGGCACAAACTTCATAGACATCAATTGCAAATAGAAGAGTTTACGGAGGGATAATTCGGTGAAAGTGATGCTACTGCTGCTCGTTCTCGTGCAGGAAGTTGCTCAGAGTCCCGCGCCAGTCGACGAGCTCGTAGGGAAAGATGGGACCCGTCTCGTCGGGGAATTGGTCTCCTGGAACCGTGAAGCAGTTGAGTTCAAGACCTCGGCAGGAGAGTCATTGGTTCTGTCCATGGAAGAGATCTCTCGCTTGAACCTCGGTGAAACCACAATTGGAACCGTAGCCGGCATGCTGCCAGAGCCCGAGCCGCCGACTCCGCCGGTCCAGTGGACCGGGAACGCCGATGCAGCATTTACCGGGAAACGGGGAACCGCGGATACCGGAACGCTGGCGCTAAGTGTGAGGGCGGAACGCAAGACCGATCGGCATCGATTGGACCTTCGAGCCGGCTACCTCTACTCCGAGACGGACAGTGTCCTTGCGAGCAATCAGTTAGTTGGCGGGGCGCGACTGGAGCGATTTCAGACCGATAGGTTTTTCGTGTACGGTTCAGGTGACTTCGAAACCAACGAAGTGGAATTGATAGACGCTCGAGCGGTGTTTGGCGTTGGGGCCGGCTATCAGGTGCTCGATTCTGATCGGAGCAAGCTATGGGTTAGCGGAGGTCCGGGTTATACCTTGGAGGACTACACCGATGGCGCCAGGTTCCGCCATGCCTCGGCCCAAGCCGAACAGCACTTCAAATATCAACTCACTCCAAATCTGGAGATCGAGCAGAACTTCGGCTACCTCCAGGACCTGACGGAGGCGGAACGATACAAGCTGCGGTTCGATGCGGCCTTCAGGACCAAGCTGGTCGATTCTTTCAGTTTTCGAGTGGGTGTGAGGGATGCTTTCGACAATAGTCCACCTGTGGGGGCCAAGAAGAACGAGCTTATTTTCCTGACTGGACTCGGGCTCGACTTTTGAATTGCCCCGAACGAGCCTATTTGGAAACCGGGATCAAACGGTTCATCGCGGGCGCCTGTACTGGGCGCGACTGTTTCTTCAAGTAATCCACGACCACGTCGGCGAGGTCGTTCTCGATTTCATCCGCCCACTCGGCGCGGGTGAAGGTCTGGTAGAGATCGCCACCCTCGGCGAGGAAGTTGTTGGTCGACACACGGTAGACCCGATCGTCCTCGGTCGGATGACCGCCAATCTTCAGGTCGAGTAGCCTTTGGCCGGCGGGCCGGTTTAGATCGTAGTGGGCGACCAGTCCGGAAACTTGTACCATCCCTCGCAAGAGCGTGAAGCCCTGCTCCAGGATTTCGCGAATCTGCGCGCCGGTCATTTCTAGTGTCACCACGGTGTTGTAGAAGGGGAACGCGTCTTGAACGTTACCCAGAGTGATGGCACCTTCGGGAAGATCCGCCCTCAACCCACCGGCGTTCATGAAAGCGACGTCGGTGCCGGTGAGCTCACGCATGATGTCGGTCGAAAAGGCACCGAGCAGCGATTCAGTGTTGTAGCTCCGGATGATCCGTGTCGCCGTGTGTGCCCCACGACCTCGCCAATAACGGGTGCCACCTTCTTCTTGTAGGCATCCATTTTCGCAACCATCACCGGGTTGGGCGTCAGCTCGTTGCTCCAAACCTTCAGGAGCTCGCCCTCGTGAGCGACGACTTCTTCGGAATCCATGTCCACTTTCACGCGCAGGTATCCGAGGCGAGTGCCAAAGCCGTAGGTCTGAACGATGATGCTTTTGTTGTCGGGATGGACGTAGGGGACTTCGATTCCACGGTGGGCATGCCCTCCGACGAAAACGTCGATACCCGGGACTCTTCCACAGAGCTCGATGTCGGCATCGAAGTCCCGCTGCACTTCGGCATCGGTCTGCATGGGGCCGGTGTGGCCCTGGTGGGCCAAGACCACGATGAGGTCCACGTCGGGCTCGAGCTCTTCGATGGAACGCTGAATGTAAGGGGCCGGATCCTGGAAATCGAGCTCTGTTACGAAAGAGGGAAGGACAACGCTCTTAGCGTCTTGGCCGATGATCCCGATGACACCGATGCGGACGCCGTTTCGCTCCAGGATCGTGTGGGGAGGGGAGAACGGGATTCCGGTGCCCTTGTAAAAAATGTTCGCGCCGAGGCACGGAAAGGGCACACGGAACATCTGCTTCCGAAAGTTCTCCCATCCGTAGTCGAACTCGTGATTTCCGATCCCGAGGGCGTCGTAACCCATGGTGTGCATCATTTCCATGAGGGCTTCGCCCTGGGTGAGCTTGGAAAGCATGCCGGTGAACATGTCACCGGTGTCGAAGAGGAAGACTGGGTTTCCCGCTTTGGCCTCGCGCTCCCGTATCTGCTCGACGAAAGTCATGAGCTCCGCCGCACCGCCCAGTTTCGGAATGGGCCGTTCGTCGAGCCAATAGGCAGGGATGGGGTCGATGGCGCTGTGGAAGTCATTGGTGTAGAGGATGACGACTTCACGCTCCTCCGCGGCGTCGGCGGCCGGGCTGACCAGCAGTAAGAAGAGTCCGGCAAGGAATCCCGTCAATCGAAGAAACTTCCGCATGTGCCAGTGCCTCCTGCGAGTGGAAGCATTCTAGCAAAGAAATTCGGGGAGTTTTGCTACGGGCGGTCTGGTGTCGAACGTGCCGCCACCGGCGGAATTTCGCCCTCAAAGGCGTCGAGGCGGGCCTCGCGAAGCGCGGTGATTGGCGCAGCCCGGAGCAGTAGGGTCATGCGGCTCGCGGGGTTGCTTGGTTCCCGGATGTTGGGCAACATCGGGCCCGGAGGGAGACCCAGTTCTTTCCTCAGATCGGCGATTTCTTTCCCCCGCCGCTCTGCGCCTTCCTGATCTTTCTCGATGGTCGCGAGCTCCCAGCTCGCCTCGGCGGCGGCAAGGAGTCCCGGTTTGTTTCGGCTGGCGCGATAGTAGCGTTCGGACTCATTGATTTTTTTCTCTGCGGCCGTCGCATCTCCGCGCAGCAACAACGCTCGGCCTTCCCAGAGACCAAGCTCGGCCAAACGGGCTTGGGAGCCTGTCGTGTCGAACGTTTCACGAGCCTCCTCCCATCGAGCCGCCGCAACGTCCCCATCACCGAGGACGAACGCCACTGCGCCGAGGTATTGAAGCGCCCGCCCGGCTAGCTCCCATCGGGACTCGGCGGTCGCTTCGGTATGGACGCGCGCAAACCCCTCCCCGGCTCCTTCCCAGCTGCGCCCGAAGAGGTCGGCTTTCGACGTCGCGAAAAAGATCTCGAGGGTGGTGCCGCGGTCGTCGAGACCATCCGCGATAAAGAGTGCTTCTCGGTAGAGTGCTTCGGCTTTTGCAAGCTCATCTCGGTCGCGCGCCAAGTCGCCGTGAGCCAGAAGGGCTCGGGCCTTCCCGTCCGGATTCCGGTAAATGCCAAAGACGTCGGCCGAAGCCTCGAGATCTGTCACCGCGCTCGACCATTTGCCTTGTAGGGCTGCGAGTCTACCTCGGGCGAGAAGGACGGAGGCTTCTCCAACTCCTTCACGAGCCTCTCGGTAAAGCTGGAGGCTGTCCTCGTAGGCGGCCTGCGCCTGGTCCCATTGCCCACGCTGTGCCTGGGCGTGCCCCGTTTCGAGTAAGGCGTCGGCCTCGCTTCTGAGTTGGTTAGCTCGCCTCCACTCGGCTTGTTTCTCTTGAAGACGGTTTTCCACCGCATCGAGCTCAGTGGCTACCATCTCTGAAAGTGGCGCGACATAAGGTCGAAGCGTTCGCCGGACATCGGTGAGATCTATCCCCGCGCTATAGACCATGGCTCCGGTCAGGAGCGCGACCAGCGCTAGCCACCCGAGCAGTCGCCTCAGCGGCCGCGGTCTGCGCTCGGTGGAAAGGAGCAGAAGCGGTGATTCCTGACCTACGTTGGTGATGCCACTCGCGACCGCCTCCGCCGTTTTTTCCGCAGGCTTCATGGCGAGGTGTGGTTCCTCGCCGCGCGTGACGGCCTGCAAATCCTCCACCAAGTCCATCCCAGAGGCGTATCGTTCGGTTGCGGATTTCGCGAGTAGTCGTCCCATGACCCCGTCCAGGGTTCTCGGGATCTCGGGTTCGCGCTCGGAAGGCGGAGCTGGATTCTTGTACTGGATTTGATGGGATTTGGCGGCGGCGTCCGGACCTTCGAACGGGCGAGTCCCGACGAGAAGATTGTAGAAAACGGCTCCGAGGGAAAAGAGATCGCTCCGCCCATCTACGCTCTCACCGCGGATTTGCTCCGGTGACATGAAATGCGGCGTGCCTATCACGACGCCGGTCTGAAACAGGTGCGCGGAGGGCATCTTGGCGATTCCGAAATCGGCGATCTTGGGCTCGCCCCGGCTCGAGAAGAGTACATTGGCCGGCTTGATGTCGCGGTGAACAATATCGGCTCGGTGCGCATGGGAGAGTCCCTTCGCGAGCTCAGTCACAATCTCGAGAGCTTCCCTCCAAGGCAGCTTGCCCTTTACGGATAGTTTGCGGTCGAGGGGCTCTCCCTCTACGAGCTCCATCACAATAAAGGGAATTCCAGTGGGCTCGTCGGTCGCCGCATCATGGGTGACGACGATATTGGGATGGTTCAGTCGGCCAGCGGCACGAACCTCGAGGAAGAAACGATCCAGGAATGCTTTACGGTCCTTGGGCGAGATCGAATCCGGAAGGCGGATCATCTTGACCGCTACGGAACGATCGATCACGGGATCGTGCGCGCGATAAACCACGCCGCCCGTCCCCCGGCCGATTTCAGCGAGGATCTGGTAACGTCCCAGGGAGTCTAACTCCAACTGAGCAAACCTCTTTCTCTTTTTAGGTGGAGTAGGTATTGTACCACGGATTAACGCTCCGAGTTTCGCATCGGAAACCACGAGCTCCTGTTCGTCGTCACCGAGCGAGAGTTAGGTTTCGTCTAGAATACCGCCTCGCTTGGATTCCGCCCCTTCGCAATCAACAAGGGCGTTTGCTGCGCGCCTTCCATTCGATTAGCCTATCAGCCGATCTGATGCCGACCTGAAGATGAAGGAGCTTCATTGAGAGCCAAAAGCGTTGTCTTGATGGGTTTGATGACCCTCGGTCTTTTATCGATGGCATCGACGGCCCGCCCGATGTCTCAGAACGGCGGGCTGCGTTTCGAAATCTCTTTCGGCGAGACTCTGAGCGAGGGGCCGCTCACGGGACGAATGTTCCTTACCGTGAGCCCGACCGACGATCCGGTTCCGCGCATCGCCGCGTACAACTCGGCGCGTCGCCGAGACGGTCGCATGCCCTTCTTCGCAACTGACGTCGAGGGTTTGGAGCCCGGTCAGACAGCGGTCATCGACGCAACCGCCATCGGATACCCTCTATGGAGCTTGAAGGAGCTCCCGGCGGGTGAGTATTACGTTCAGGCCGTCCTCCATGTGTACACCGAGTTTCGGCGATCTGATGGTCACGTCATCTGGGTTCCCATGGATCAGTGGGAAGGCCAGCGCTGGGCGTTCTCGCCGGGCAATCTCGTCAGTACACCGGGGCGCGTTCACCTGGATCCCGCCGCAAGTAAGACCATTACCCTAGAGCTCGTCGACACCATCCCTCCGCTGCGCGAGCCAAGAGATACGGAGTGGGTGAAGCGAGTCAAGTTTCCGAGCAAGCTGCTTACCGAGTTCTGGGGACATCCGATCGAAATCGGCGCGACGGTGCTGCTTCCCAAAGGGTACAGCGAGAATCCCGATGCCTATTACCCCGTTGTGTATCAGCAGAATCATTTCAGCTTGAACCCCGCCTTCGGTTTCATGACCGAGCCGCCAGAGCAGAATGATTTGTTCCAGGACATGATGGAGGCGGCGGGCGGCAAGATGGACACCGGTTACGACTTCTACAAAGCTTGGAGCGGGGACTCGTTCCCCCGCATGTTCGCCATCACGTTCCAGCACCCAACACCCTACTTTGACGATTCCTACGGTGTGAACTCGGCGAACAACGGACCGTATGCAGACGCACTCCTCACCGAGCTCATCCCGTATCTCGAAGAGAACTTCCGGATCATTCCCAAACCCTACGCGCGCGTCCTTACCGGAGGCTCCACCGGCGGGTGGATGTCCCTGGCCCTCCAGGTCTACCACCCGAAATTCTTCGGCGGAACGTGGACTTTTTTTCCCGACCCTATCGATTTCCGCCGTTATCAGCTCATCAACATCTACGAGGACGATAATGCGTTCATCGTGCCGGGTTCGGTGCCGGGCGCACCCGAACGGATGTTTCAGCGAACGACGGAAGGCCAGCCGGTGGGCAAGGTGCGTCAGATAAGCCAGCTCGAGCTGGCCCAAGGTACGAAGGGAAGATCCGGCGGGCAGCTCGACATCTGGAATGCGGCCTATGGACCGGTTGGAGACGATGGTTATCCGAAACTCCTTTGGGACAAGAAAACCGGCGAGATCGATGTCGA
The DNA here is from genome assembly GCA_965219415.1 of Candidatus Marinacidobacterales bacterium. Lineage (GTDB taxonomy): Bacteria > Acidobacteriota > Vicinamibacteria > Marinacidobacterales > DATDRI01 > CBDCNP01. The sequence continues at coordinate 231,078 of CBDCNP010000002.1, read as the reverse complement.
AGTAGCGCGGTACATGAGAGACAAGGGTTACGATCTGCGCCATTACACTGAAACGAACTGGCCGAAGATCGGCCCCGATCTGGTGGGGAAGATCCGCATCTACAATCCAGAGACGGATCAGTTTTATCTGCCCTACGCGGTCTATCTAATGGAGGATTTCTTGGAGGCCACCAAGGATCCGCATTACGGCGGGGAAGTGATTCATGGTCGGCCGAAGAAGGGACACGGTTGGCGTCCCATGACCAACGCCGAGCTCGTCGAATCGATGGCCGAGCACATCATGAAGAACGCCCCGACGGGATCAGAAACGTCGGGATGGATGGAGAGGTAAGTATGAGACGATTGACTTGGACCGTATCCGTTATGGCTTGTCTGGGAATGGCCGCTTTCGGCTCCGCGCAAGATGGCTTGAAGGTCTTCATCTCTGTGGACATGGAGGGCATTACCGGCGTCGTAGACCGGGAGGGTACAGGCAGCTCCGGGAGCCAGTACCAATACTTCCGGAAGGTCATGACCAAGGAAGCCAACGCCGCCATCGAAGGTGCGCTGGCCGCGGGAGCGACGGAGGTTGTGGTGCGAGACTCCCATGGCTCGAAAACGAACCTGCTTCCGGAAGAGCTGAATCGGAACGCTCTTCTTGTTCGTGGGCTCGACCCGGGGCCCAAGAACATGATGCTGCCAATCGATGAGTCCTTTGATGCGGCAATTTTCATCGGCTATCACGCCAAGGCGGGAACTCCCGACGCCATTCTGGAGCACACATCGAACGGGAACGTGTCAGATTTCTCGATCAATGGAGTTTCTCTACCCGAGGGTGGTTACAACGCTCTCATCGCCGGGCTCTATGACGTCCCGGTGGTGTTCGTCGCGGGGGACAAGGCGGTTTGTGAGCAGATCAAGGGACTGGTGGGGGATATCGAGACGGTGGCGGTGAAAGACGCGATTGGTCCGGTAGCCGTGAATCTGCACCCTGAAGTCGCGCGGGAGCGGATCCGTGCCGGTGTCGAAAAGGCGGTGCGGAACCGGGCACAGTACGAGGCGTTCAAGTTGAGCCCACCTTACACCATGAAGCTCCAGCTGAAGCGTGAGGAAACGATCAACGATGGTGCCCTCTACCCGGGGGCGACAAGGACCGGGGACTGGGAGATCACCTATACCAGTAGTGACCTACTAGCAGTCTTGAAGGCCTTCAACGCGACCAAGTAAAGCGCATCTCACACCCTGATGGGCGCCAAACTGGCTCGTTGCTCTAATTAGGCCTAGCCAGGCGCCGATCGAGTACCATGAGATTTTCGTGACAGGAGGGAGCACATGGCGAGTTTCCAGGAGAGGATAGTCGGCGCAGCAAAGCTCGATCCCGAGCGTACGCGGAGATCAAAGCCGACCCCAATGCCTTCAACCAGGCGATCGCAGTTGTTGCCGTGTCGGCTCTCGCTGCGGGTGTCGGAGGGTTTGGCGTCGGCCTGGTAGGCGGCGTTATTCGAGGAGTCGTGAGCTGGTTGGTTTGGGCTGGCGTTATCTTCCTAGTGGGCACCAAGCTTCTACCCGAAGGGCAAACGGAAGCCGACTTCAATAAATTCCTCAGGCCGATGGGTTTCGGTGCGGCGCCAGGCATTGCTCGCATCCTTGGAATCGTCCCGGTGCTCGGACCTTTCTTGGTTTTTGCGGCGAGTATATGGATGATCGTCGCCACCGTATTTGCCGCCAAGGCGGCATTGAGCTACACCGACATCGGTCGCGCCGCCGCCGTATGCGGAATCGGCGTTATCTTCTACGTCGCGTTCTGGTTTATCGTTGGCGCCGTATTCGCCTCGTGAGCGGCGCCTATCGCCCCGAAACTTCCCCTTTGGCCTTTTGAGGCGGGGGCGGGATGCTGATGTCGATGGTATTGACCTCACCCAGAGTGTCGAGAGGCTTGTCGAAGTCCTGCCCTCGACCCACCGCTAGGATGGTGAGACCGTCTGGTTTGATGTGCTTCTTGGCCGCCCGGAGAATGTCGGCCGCCGATACTTTTTCGATGTTGGAACGATACTGCTCCAAGAAATCCTTCGGGTAGCCGTGGTACTCGTAGATCATCAAACGGCGGACGATTTCACCCTTCGAATCGAAGTTGAAAACGAAGGAGTTCAAGATCCCGTCCTTCGCGAGACGAAGCTCGTCGTCGGTGACGGGCTCCTCCGTGATGCGCCGCACTTCTTTCAGTATCTCGGTTGTCGCCTGCAGGGTGGTCTCGGATTTCGTGTTACACACGACGGAGAAAGTCCCGGGTCGATCCCAAGCGGCGTTCCATGAGGCGCCAACACGGTAGGCGAGTCCCTGCTCCGATCGGATGAGCTTGAAGAGGCGGGAAGAAAAGCCTCCACCCAGAATTTCAGCCATCAAGCTCATTGCGAAGTAGTCGGAATCGTCCCTACGGCTACCGAGGTGGCCAATGCGGAGGTTGGTCTGGTTGATGTCGTCCTTCGAGACGTAGTTGACTGAGGCCGCAAGAGGGGTGTCGACCTTGGGTACCGGTGGGATGTCGACGTTTTTGCGCTCCCATAAACCAAAGAGTTTCTCGACATGTGTTCGAACCGCGCCACTGTCGAAGTCTCCCCACAGGCCGAGGGCTATCTGATTGGGGTGGAAGTAACGCGCGTGAAACTGAACGAGGTCTGTCCGCGTGATATTGGCGACCGTGGCGTGCTCCACACTTCGAGCAAATGGGCTGTCGCTTCCGTAAAGTAATTTCTGGAACTCCCGATTCGCAATACCCGCGACGTCGTCGTTTCTCCGTGCGATGCCGCTTTGCATCCTCACCTTGGCCAACTGGATCTTGTCCGGGGCAAAGGCCGGGTTCTGCAGGATGTCGGCTAGGACACCTAGGACCATGGGCAGGTTTTCCTTGAGAGCGAACAAGGAAGCGGTGCCGGAAGTTTCACCAATACCGATCTCGACGGAGGCGCCGACGTCTTCGAGCATCTTGTTGATTTGGTCTCCGCTATGCATCGCGGTTCCCCCGATCCTCATGACTTGTCCGACGATGCTGGCGAGGCCGACCTTGTCCGCTGGTTCCCAGAGGTCGCCGGTGCGTATAAGGGCGAAGCCTCGGACCTTGGGTAAGGTGTGATCCTCGATAAGGTAGAGCACCAAGCCATTCGGAAGCTCGGTCCGGGCCACCTCGGGAACCTGGATGTCGCGGAGGGGGGGATAGGTCAGCTCATCGTATGATTTTTGAGCGCTCACCGATGCGCCCCAGCCGAGCAGAGTGCCGATGGCGAAAGCAACGCTGGTGAGGTGGTGGTTTCGTCGCGCTTGTCTTTTCATGACACCTCTCCTAGCGGCCGGTGGGCTGTTCCGCTCGGTCCGTCAGCAAGTATCCGACCGTGCGGTTCCGTTCCGTGAAATAGGTTTGGGCGATACGCTGAATGTCTTCTCGCGTGACGTTGTCGATGTCGTCCAGCGTATGAAAACGGTTGCGCCAATCCCCGGTGAGAACTTGGTAGGCGGCAAGCTGGCCCGCCAGTCCTGAGTTGGAATCGAGCTGCGCGATGAGACGAGCCCGCGCACGCTGCTTGAGCCGCTCAAGCTCGTCTTCGGCGACCAGCTCGGACTTCAGCAGCTCGATCTCGGCCAGCATGGCTTCTTCGCTCTTCTCGTTGGTATGACCAGGGGTTGGGAAGGCGAAAAACAAGAACAGATTCGGGTATTTGTTACCGGGAAACCCGGGGAAGCCGCCCGCGGCTACGGCGATCTTCTTGTCCTCGACCAAGCTTCGGTAAAGGCGAGACGTGCGCCCACCGGACAGGATGTCTTGGACGGCGTCGAAAACGGCGTCGTCGGGATGGGTCACGTCGGGCTTGTGATAACCCATGAGGACAAGAGGTTGAGACTGCGCGTAGACGGTGGTCCGTCGCTCACCTTCTTGAGGCGGCTCTCGGGTCCACAATCCCTGTGGCGGAGGACCTACGGGCAGTCGGCCGAAATAAAGCTCCGCGAGGCGGATGACCTCGCCGGAGTCGACATCCCCTACGATGAAAGCGGTCAAGTTCGACGGAGTATAGAAGCGGCGAAAGAACTCCCTCGCCGCGGGCCGGGTGAGGTTATCTAGATCGGAGTACCATCCAATCGTGTTCCGGCTATAGGGATGGGCTTTGTATGCCACCGACAAGAAGTCCTCGAGAAGGTTTCCGACCGGCTGGCTCTCGACCCGCATCCGTCGCTCCTCGATGACGACGCCCCTCTCCTTGTAGAAGTCACGTAATACCGGGTTCAAGAAGCGGTCCGACTCGAGCGAGAACCAGAGCTCCAGTTTGTTCGATGGAAGGCTGTAGAAGTAGCGAGTGGCGTCCATCGATGTTGTGGCATTGAGGCCCACCGCGCCGTTCTCCTCGACGATCTCGCTGAATTTATTGTTGATGACGAAGTCGTTGGCGGCGCGTTGTGCTTCCTTAAATTCGTTTTCGAGTTGCTCGAGGCGCTCGGTGTCGGCTCGATCGCCCTTTAGCCGCTCTTCTTGAATCGCGGCGACCAGCTCGTCCACTTTATCCAGTGCCTTTCTTTCCGCGACGTAGTCGGTGGTGCCGATGTCTTTCGTGCCTTTGAAGGCCATATGCTCGAACATGTGGGCCATACCGCTCATGCCGTTATCCTCGTCGACGGAGCCGACATCGGCGTAGATGTGGAAAGACATCACCGGGACCTCGCGCCGCTCAACAATGAAGAATCTCATTCCGTTCTCGAGCGTATGCTCTGTGACCGATTTTTCGAACTCGGCGAGGCTCTGCGCCGTTGCCTGAGGGCCGGAAAACGCGAGTAGTACCGCGGTAGTGGCCAGAAAGTGTCTAGTCTTCATGGTCCTCCTGTGTTGGCTCACGCACTCTTGGCTTCCAAACGTGGCCAGAGGGGCTCCCCCTTCTTTGTTTTGAGACTTCCTCCGCTTCCCCAGATGGCATCCGAATCTAGGCGCAGCTCCGCTGCTGGCTTGGCCATCCCCAACCTACTCAAGATCGTCGCACACGAACTCGGCATCACCGGGAACAGCAGGGTCGCTGAAATGCGAAGTGCCTCCGCCGACTCGTAAAGGACCTGGCGGAGCTCTTCCTCCTTTGCCGAGACCTTGGCCAGCGCCCAAGGCTGACGTTCGGTGATGAACTCATTGGTCGCGTCGATGAGACGGAACGCCGCCGCCGCTCCGTCCTGGAGAGCGAAGCGATCCATTGACTCTTGGTAACTCGCGAGGGACTCCTCTGCGATCTTAGCCAGCCGCCCCGGCGAACCGGTGTATGAGCCAAGGTCCCCGTTTCGATATTTCTGCGACATGGAGGTGATGCGACTCACGAGGTTGCCCAGGTTGTTGGCGAGATCGGCGTTGTATCGAGTTTCGAACCGCACCCAGGAAAAATCGCCATCTTGGCCATATGCGATTTCGCGGATCACATAGAGCCTCAGTGGATCGGGTCCGAACCGATCCGCGGCATCCAGCGGATCCACGACGGTACCCAAGGACTTGCTCATTTTTTCGCCCTTGAAGTAGACGAAACCGTGGCCGAAGACCTGCCTAGGGACAGGGACACCGGCGCTCATCAACATCGCCGGCCAAATGATGGAATGAAAACGAGTGATATCCTTGCCGATGACATGGAGATCGGCTGGCCACCATCGTGCGAAGAGCTTGTCGTCTTGCCCGAACCCCACGGCGGAGATGTAATTGATGAGTGCATCGAACCACACATAGACCACGCTCTCCGGGTCGAATGACACCGGGATGCCCCATTTCTGGCTTTCGCGGCTGATGGAGATGTCCTCTAGGCCACCCTCGATGACGCGGAGAATCTCGTTGCGGCGTATCTCGGGCTCGAGCGCCTCGGGATGGTCCGTATAGTGCTTCAAGAGCGGCTCCTGGTACTTGGAGAGCCGAAAGAAGTGGTTCTTCTCCTTGATCCACTTGGGCTCGGTGCCGTGGAGGGGGCATTTTCCCTCGACCAGGTCCTTTTCTTGTTTGAAGCCCTCGCAGGAAACACAATACCAGCCTTCGTACTCGCCGTCGTAGACGTCCCCGGCGTCACGGATACGCTCTAGCAGAGTGGTGACCGCGATGCGGTGCCGCTCCTCGGTGGTACGAATGAAATCGTCGAAAGAGATGTCCAGGCGCTTCCAAACGTCTCGGAACTCGTTTTCCATCTTGTCGCAGTAGGCTAACGGTTCCAGACCCTCCTCTTGCGCCTTCTTGAAAACGTTGAGGGAATGCTCGTCGTTGCCCATCAGAAAGTGCGTATCGACTCCGGCGAGACGCTTGTAACGAGCGATGACGTCGGCGGTGATCTTCTCGTAGGCCGTCCCGAGGTGGGGGCGGCTGTTGACGTAGTCGATCGCTGTGGTCAGATAGAACTTAGCCATTTCTTGCCCGAAGTGCCTATTTTATCGCGCCGCGCGCCCACCACGAAGTGAAAGGTTTGTCGGGTGAAACAGAATCGGCCCGTGGCCTACACCTGTTATCCTGGAGGGTATGAGAAAGCTCGCCATCGGGCTGATGGCCTGTTTCTGCGCCGCGCCGCTGGGCGCCCAGCCTGGCCACAGCGTCTGCCACCGTCTTCATCCGGGTGACCGGACAGGTTCGCGTCGAGTATCGAAAGACCTGGGACGAGGTTATCGAGCAGAGAGAGGTGGAGTTGGGGACCGGGAGCGGCTTCGTCATATCACGCTACGGGCACGTGCTCACGAACTACCACGTGATCGGTGACCGCGAGCTCACGCAGCAAGAGGGCGACACCGAGATCACCATCAAGGTGGAGGTCGAACAGGTCGAGGTCGTCTTCCCCGGCGGGCCCGGCGGGCCGGGCAGCCCGGATGGGGAAGGCGCCCGGCGGTTCACCGCTTCGATCAACGCCGTCGACCCGGCTCTCGGCCTCGCGGTGTTGTCCATCCACGGTGCTGATCTGACGTACGTTCCCTTCGGGGACTCCACGGCGATTGAGCCCAAATGATCCGGTCCGGGTCCTGGGCTATCCCTTCGGTCGAGTAGTGGAAGTGGCGAAGGTGAAAATTCCAGAGATCGTCCCCCGAGTCAGTGCGAGTAGGGGGACGGTATCGGCGCTGAGGACCGATGAAGAGGGTCGCGGACGTTACATCCAAACCAACGCCACGATGAACCCTGGCAATAGCGGCGGTCCGTTGGTCGGCCAGGAAGGCTACGCTCTGGGGGTGGTCCGCATGAAACTATCCGAGGCTGAAGATGTGGGATTCGCCGTCTCCATCGATGTGGTGAAGGATTTTCTCGAGTCGCACGGGCTGGACTCACTTCTCTCTGCACAAAGATTGCGGTTGAGTCCGGCCCAGGAGCTAGATGGGAAGGGATTGCGTTTGCAGTTGCCCCAACGGCTGGAGGACGTTTCTCCGCAACGGTTATTGGCAGACAGTGGGCAAAGCCTCGAAGGGGTGAGGTTCCGCCTGGACCGCGTGTTCTCGCCGTGGAACATCAGCGATCTCGCCGAGCTCCTTTTGTCTGGTCAAGCCTTCGAGTCTTTTGGCACACTTTCGTTTTCTCGAGCTCGTCGGCCATGGCCAAGTGGTTGTGAGCGCGAGCCGCTTCGGCTCCGTGCCGAAACGCCCAGCGAGCCTCTTTTTTCTTTCCCAACTGAACCAAGGCGTCCCCGAGGGTACGATAAGCGGCTCCCTCGTCCTCCTTGAGCTTCAGGTAAGCTTCTAGCTCCTGCACCGTCGCCGCGTAATCCCCCGCCTGGTAGAGCTCATTTGCCAACATGAAGCGAGCCAACGTATCGTTCGGATCTTTCTCGATCATTTGGCGGAGGGCCTCGATGCGGCTATCACTCATCTTTTCTCTCCGACCCTACGCATCCACCCATCCAACACATCGAGGATCTCTTGCGTCACTTCACCCTCGATCCGTCCGAGCCGCTTGGGAACTTTGAAGGAATGATCCCCCTCGTCAATGACGTGAAGCATTGCTCGCCCTCCCATCTCATCTACCACCCCCTGAAGCAAATCGGGCTTGCCGAAAGAGTCCCGCGTGCCTTGTATGAAAAGGGCGGGAACAGGAATTCTGGGCAAGCGATCCCTTCTCTGCTTGTCGGTCTTTCCCGGAGGATGAAGCGGGTAGCCGAGAAAGAAGACGCCGCCGCCAAGTAAGAAGCCATCCGTCCGCCCATGGACTTCCCGCCAAGAAAAATCGCGTCCGACTGGAGCTCTTTTCGCGACCAGTCGGCGACCGAGCGCCAGGCGGCTTCGAGCAGCGGCCGCCGATCAGGCGCCCGTTTTCCCTTTTCGCTGTAGAGAAAGTTGAATCGCACCACGGCCGCCGATCGAGCGGCGAGACCGTCCCGTAGCTGAACGAGTAGCTTCGCGTTCATGTCCCCGCCGGCGCCATGGGCCATAATCGCCACTGCCTGGAAGTTATTGGGCCGAGCGACCGCAACCGATACCTCCCCGAGAACGTTGCCCTCGTGAACCACGTCTACCTTGTAAAGGGTCTCTTGGGAATCCGCCATGCATTATTCTACGCCGAAATAGGTAGATGAGTTATGCTGCACCCCGTCGAAAGGAGACGTGCGATGCTTCGCAGGAAGCCAAGAACAATGGCAGCAGTGACAGCAATGACGGCGCTGGTCATCGCCGTGCTGCTGCTGACCGGTTGTGAGGCGGCCGTACCCAGCGATCCGATTCTTGCCGAGCACGAGGCGGTTTTCGGCATCTTCAACAACTACACACCCCCACAATACGACGCGCTCACCAACGAGGCGCTCTACATCACGATGCGAGACGGCGTCCGCATCGCCATCGATGTGACCCTGCCGTCACCGCTCGCTCCGAACGCAAAGCTCCCCGCCATCTTGATGACGACTCGATACTGGCGCGCTCGGCAGGGACAGGAGCCACGTGACTACGACCGCTTCTTCACCGGGCACGGCTATGCGGTGATTCGCGCCGACGAGCGCGGGACCGGCGCGTCGTTTGGCACCTGGCAGCACTTGTGGCCTCCCGATGCCATCGCCGACTATGGTGAGACCGCCGAATGGATCGCGTCCCAACCATGGTCCAACGGTACGGTCGGCGGCATTGGCGTCTCCTACGTCGGTACGACGGCACAGCTCCTTGCCGTTCCCAATCATCCCGCGGTAAAAGCCGTCGTCCCGAAGTTCATGGAATTGGACGTCTATACCGACATCGGTCTTCCCGGTGGAATTCCGCTCGAATGGATGATCGGCACTTGGCTCAACGTGGTGCGGCAGCTCGATCGAAACGAAGCTCCCGGAGGCGGCAATCGCAAAGTAAAGCCGGTCGACGCGGATGCCGAGGGGGCGCTTCTGGCAGAAGCTCTTGCCGAGCACCGAAACAGCCCCGACATTCGTCCATTGATGGAAGTCTCCTTCCGGGATGAGCCCGCACCGGGGTTGGAGACCACTTGGGATGACCTCAGTGTCCACACGTACTTGGATGAGATCGAGCGCTCCGGCGTTGCCATCTACGGTTGGGGAAGCTGGAACGATGCGGGAACCGCGGACGCGGTCATAAGGCGGTTCATGACCCTGAGCAATCCTCAGCGCGGAGTCATCGGCCCGTGGAACCACGGAGGAGCCTCCACACGAGTCAATACCTGCCCGATGATTCTCCCACCGATCCGAGTCGGAAGGCGCAGTGGCACGAGGATCTCCGGTTTTTCGACTACCACCTCAAGGATGTCGACACCGGCATCATGAACGAGAAGGTGATCATTTACTACACGATGGGCGAGGCTAAGTGGAAGCGAACCACGACCTGGCCGGTTCCCGGTGTCACACGCGAACGTTGGTACTTAGGTGAAGACCAAAGTCTGGTAACCGAGGCACCGAGCGCCCCCGCCGGTAGCGACCGCTACGAGATCGACTTCGAGGCGATGACCGGGACCGCAACTCGCTGGCATACAGAGATGGGAGGCGAAGATGTCATCTATGGTGATCGCGCCAATGATGATGAAAAGCTGCTGACCTACACCAGCCCTTCGCTCGAGTCGGACCTCGAAGTCACCGGCTATCCCTTGGTTTCTCTCCACGTTGGCTCGACCCACGAAGACGGGGCGATCTATGCCTATCTCGAGGACGTGCACCCCGATGGAAGGATCACGTACGTCACCGAAGGGGAGCTTCGCGCCCTAACTCGCACCGTCTCCGGCGAAGAACCACCCTACCGAGTCTTCGGCCCCTACCACACCTTCAAAACCGCAGACGGCGCCCCGATCGTCCCAGGCGAGGTCGCGGAGTTCAAAATCGGCCTCCAACCGACCACCGTTCTGTTCAAGAAGGGGCACCGGATCCGTCTCGCCCTCGCTGGCCACGATGGCGGACTCTTCGCTCGGATCCCAAAGATCGGCGATCCGGTAATTTCGGAACGAAATGCAGATTTCGCCTCGTTTTTGGAACTCCCTGTGGTAGAATAACCCCACACTCGCTCCAAGCTGTTATCAAAATTCAGATTAGCCCGCCGATTCTGGGTTGGTTCAATGGGTTTAAGGTTTTACTTGAGGTCTTGTGTCCAAGTCTCCAAAAACATTTGCCTTTCTCCTGTTTCCAGTGGTACTATCAGCCCGCTCTCATCACCCCTGGACGTTAGAGATTTGCCAACATCTGCCTACGGACCCCATTAGAGGGCTCAGACAGAGACGAAGGAGCGTGCATGTACCCCAACCGACATAAACGGTTGACTTTAGCCGGGCCCCTCCTCGGGCTTGTCCTCCTTTTCGGAGCTTGCGCACTGGAAGAAGGAAGCTCGCCGACTTCGAGCACTCCCACGGGCGTCGGCAGCAGTGAAGGCCAACCGGCTCCGACGGCTCCCCCGGCTGCGCCCGGTACCGCACCGCCGGCGATTGTCAGCCCCAAACCAGGCGAAGAAGTCAGCAGTCAATCCCCAACGCTGACGGTGAAAAACGCCACGACGACGGAAGGTACGCCGACCTACACGTTCCAGGTCGCGAGCGATCGGAGCTTTGGCGACATCGTGGCCAGAGAAGGGGGCGTGCGGGAGGACTCCGATGGAGAGACCTCGTGGAAGGTCGGGAAGTCGCTGGACGCAAGAAAGTATTTCTGGAGGGCCTACGCGGACCTGGGCACGGCGCGGCTCACATCAGAAGTCTCCGACTTCACTGTTCCCGACGATCCCGAACCGGAGACTTTCGGCGACGGTCAGATCATTCTTTCCGATTCCCTCACCAATGGCGGATCCAGAGGCCAGGTCTCGGGCGGTGCGTTTACGTCCCGCGGTTGGGAGGTGAGAGCGAAGAATAACTTCATTCGTTATAGCATCCCCCCGGTCTCGGCAGGATACGTGGAATTCGACACCTGGGGTCTTCTACGCTCCAATCCCAGCCTCGACCAGTTCATGCTGTTCGGAATGTGGGATCCCAGCCGGGGGGACTACCGTGCGAACCCGTTCCGCGTGCATCTTCAAAAGCTCGATCCGAGGCACAACGGCCCCTACCTACGCTTGCGCTGGATTGCGCAGGGCGAGCAGCACGATGAGGGTAACTCCTTCCTCAACTGGGATCCGTTCAAGATCTACACGTGGCGTATCCAGTGGGGCCCCGCTGGCGCCCGGAACGTTGCCGACGTCTTTATGAACGGCAATCGCATGATTACGGTTTCCTATAGCCGCGCCTACAATCCCAGCAAGCACTATGTGGAGCTCGGGATCGCAGAGCGGGCGGAATCTATCCAGGGAGTGGTCTACTCGAACGTCGAGATCGGCCGCCGATAGACTCTACGGGTCTTCGGCAAGAACTGAAATCGGACCTCGTAGCATTTGATGCGAGGGGCATCGGAACGATAAGGTCTCCTTTCTTCTAGGAGGAACTCGATGCCCTTCGCTTCTTTTCTTTTTGCCGTCCTCTTTCTTACTATCGGCGGTACGGCCAAAGCGACTCTCCTGTCGCTCCCCTGCTCGAGGACCTTGGCACGCTCCATCATCCCGTCACCACCGATTCGGAACGCGCCCAGATCTTCTTCGATCAAGGCCTGAGGCTCACCTACGCGTTCAACCATGCCGAGGCGGCCCGCGCGTTCAGGGAGGCTGCTCTCGACTCGATCCTGACTGCGCGATGGCGTACTGGGGGCTTGGGCTCGCACTGGGGCCCAATATCAACGACCCCATGCCCCACGAGCGGGAGCTAGAAGCCTACGCGGCGCTACAAAAAGCGCTGGCGTTGAAATCTGCCTCCAGTGAGAGGGAGCGCGCATACATCGACGCACTCGCCACCCGGTACTACAACAAAGCGGACGCCGACCGCGCGACGCTCGACGCCACCTATGCCAAGGCTATGAGCGCACTCGCCGAGAAGTATCCGGACGATCCCGACGCCGCCACGCTGTATGCCGCGGCGATCATGAACACGATGCCATGGGACTATTGGACCGCAGATCTACAACCCAAACCCGGGACGAAGATAGTCATTTCTACGCTGGAATCCGTCATGGCCAGTCATCCGGACCATCCCGGCGCCCATCATTACTACATTCATATCGTCGAGCCCTCGACCACTCCCGACCGCGCCGTGCCCAGTGCGGAACGCTTGGCGAATCTCATGCCGGGTGCCGGGCACCTGGTGCACATGCCCGCACACATCTACATTCGCGTGGGCCGCTATGCCGACGCATCGGAGGCCAACGTTCGTGCCATCGCCGCCGATGAGTCCTACATCGCCCAGTGCCAGGCACAGGGTCTTTATCCCGTTGGGTACTACCCGCACAACATCCACTTTCTGTGGGCCGCGGCGACTCTCGAAGGCAACAGTGAGATGGCCATCGACTCCGCACGTAAGCTCGCGGACAAAGTTCCCCGTAGCAACCTGTCCGACTTCCCGTCTCTTCAAGACTTCTTGGTGACGCCGTACTACGCGTTCACTCGATTCGGGAGGTGGGAAGAAATGCTGAGCGAACCGCCCCCGCCCGATGATCTGGTTTTCACCAAAGGGATTTGGCATTACGGACGTGGAGTGGCCTTCACGGCGACCGGCCAGATGGACCGCGCCGAGCATGAGCGTTCCGAGCTCTCGAAGCTCATCGGAGATTCGTCTATGGACGACTTGGTCATCAACCAGAGCCCGGCCCACGACATTCTTGGCGTTGCGGCCCAGACGTTGTCTGGAGAGCTCGCAGCCAAAAAAGGCGAGTTCGACGAGGCGATTCGCTCCCTCGAAGAGGCTGCCATTATTCAAGAGGGACTGCGTTATTCGGAGCCATCGCGGTGGCATCAACCGGTGCGGCAGGTCTTGGGTGCGGTGCTGCTAGAGGCGGGCCGCCCCGCGGAAGCGGAGGCCGTCTACCACAAGGATCTCGATTGGAATCGCCATAACGGCTGGTCACTCTACGGTCTTTTGCAGGCCCAGCGAGCGCAAGGGAAAACGACCGAAGCGGCTGAAACGCAGGAGGAATTCGAAGACGCCTGGGGGCGAGCCGACGTGGCGCTCCCCGCTTCGCGTTTCTAAGCGCCTCAGATAATTCGCTTGCCGAGCGCGGAGGCCATGATTTCGACGGCCACCTCAGCGGCCGAGTTTCGGATATCCGAGAACTGGATTGACTTCCGCCAATTCGAACGAGCACAGCTTTCCGCTTTCTGCCACGAGCTCCATCACGGTGTGCGCTTCGCGGTAAGTCAGCCCCCCTCTCGCTGGAGTTCCGACTCCCGCCGCCACCGCTGGATCCATCGAATCAACGTCGAAGCTCACGTGGAAGGATTCGGTGCCGGCGCTGGCGATTGCGATGGCGTCCTTGGTGACGGCGTGGATCCCTCTTCGGTCGATGTTCTCCATCGTGAATACCGTGATTCCGAGCTCTTTCAACACTCCTCTTTCGCATTCATCGACGCTCCGCACGCCGATCAATGCGGCATGCGCAGGATCGAGCCGCGCTTCCTCAGGACCAAAGCCGCCGACCTCGACGAGCTCTTTGGCCCCCCTTCCCAACACCACCGCCAGCGGCATCCCGTGGATATTACCGGAGGGCGAGGTTTCCGGGGTGTTTGCGTCACCGTGAGCATCGAACCAAAGAAGCCCATCTTCTTGCCCTCGCCCCGGTAGTGAGACGCGGCACCGGAAATGGTGCCGATGGCCATGGAGTGGTCGCCTCCGAGCACGACCGGAAACTCGCCGCGGCCCATCGTCCGCTCCACCTTCCCGCTAAGATTCTCCACGGTGCGCATTATTTCCGGGAGGTACCGCAGCTTGGGGTCGCTTACTTCCTGCACTTCGGGGCAGACGACCGCGATGTCGCCGTCATCGATGACCTCATAGCCTAGACGCTCGAGGGTCTGGGTGGCGCCAGCTATGCGCATTGCCGACGGCCCCATGTCGACCCCGCGGCGGCCCGCTCCAAGATCGAGCGGTACACCGATGAGTCGAACGAGCGAGCTGGGCGTGGCCATGACTTAGTCCGAATCTATTATATGGGATCCGCCCCCGCGCCTCCCCAAGCGCGTCTTTCCGCTTGTGGCGCTTGTGATAAGCTGCCCAAAAGGGAAAAAAATTGAAAGCACAGGACGAAAAAAAGGCTGCGGATTTCCAGCCGGCAGATTTTCGGGATAGGTGTCGTCGGATTGCTGCTCGGAGGTTCGGTTGGCTTCGGACGGAGCTCCGCAGCATTCATACCGCTTCGCGGCGGCATTGCACTTCCCGGTGGTTCGAGGGTAGAGTTTGCGAGCCTCGATAGCCAGGCACTGCGCGGGCAAGGGCAGTATTCCATTTTCTTTCCACCCTCCTACGACAGCAACAAGGACGTGTACCCAGTCCTCTACTTCCTCCACGGATTGTTCAACGACCACACCAGCTGGACCGACAGCGAGCACGGAAACCTGCCCGCCAAAATCGAACGGCTCATGTTGGAGAAAAAGATCCCGGAGATGCTCTTAGTCCATCCCAACGGGGGTCGCAGCTTCTATACCAACTACTACGACGGACACCTGAAATACGAAGACTTCGTGGTGAAGGAGCTGGTGGGGCACGTAGAGACCACTTATCGTGCCAGAAAGGGCAGGCGGAATCGAAGTATCGCTGGAACCTCGATGGGGGGCTTCGGAGCTTTGAAAATCGCGATGAAATATCCGGACATGTACGGGGCTGTGGCCGCGCACTCGCCGATCGTGTTCCTCAATCGAAACCCGCTCGATGTTTCCCCAGAAATGAAATCGAGCCGACGGTTCAGATTCTTCAAAGAGGTCTTCACAACCGTCTACGGTGACCCCTTGAACCAAGAGTACTATGACTCTAACAATCCTTTGGTTCTCGCGAAATCCGCAGATCTCGATGGGCTACCGATTTACTTCGACTACGGCACTGCCGACCGCTACAACCGTATCATCCAGCTCGGCCGAGGTCTGGAAGCTCTAGACCAAGCTCTCACCCAAAGCGGGAGTACCGCACGAATTCAAAACACATCCTGGCGAGCCGCACGGGTGGGCCCTCGTCATGGCACATGTCGAGGAATCACTCGACTTCGTGTCCCGATCCTTTTGAGGGCACGTTGCGTTCCCCCCCCGACCAGACGGAGCAAAGCTACCAACGGCTAGGGAGCGCCTAAGTCGCCATGTTGCATCGATCGTTCCTGCTCATCCTGGCGGTGCCGCTGTTTCTTTCCCCGTACACCTCGTCGTGCACAGACACGTCAATCCCCGAACCCCCGAAGCTCTCACGAAGCGAGTTCGGTCGCCTCATCAACGAGCTCTCCGAGGAGGGCGGTTATTTTTGGAGCAACAATTTCATTTCCAATGAAACATCCTATCTTCACGCGCTTCAACCGCTCGACGCGATGGCCATATCCGGTGGTGTGTACCTCGGTGTGGGGCCCAACCAAAACTTCACCTACATTGCCGAGCTGCGGCCACGGATGGCTTTTCTTGTCGACATCCGACGCCAAAACATGTTGGAGCACCTCATTTTCAAGCTTCTGATCGAAAAGGCAGAGACCAGGCTCGAATATCTTTCGTTTCTGACCGGCAGACCCGTCCATCGGCCGCCTCCTTCGCATGACCTCTCCTTAATCGAACTGGTCGAGATCATAGAGAACACCGCCGTTGATCCGGAGTTCACCCGCCAACTTTCTTCCGAAATGATGGCAACCCTCCGCGCCTGGCCCGATCTCAACTTGACTCCAAGCGACTTCCAAGACGTCGAACGCATCTATCAGGAGTTCTCCAGACAAGGTCTGGACATCAAGTACGATAGCTGGCGCTCGTTCTTCTTCCCTACCCTGAAGGAATTCCTCGTGGAGACCGATCTGGAGGGTGTACAGCGCAACTGGCTGGCGACGGCGGAAACCTACGAGGTCGTCCGCAGTATGCAAACGGCAAACCTGATCGTTCCTCTCGTCGGCGACTTCGCCGGCAAGGGGGTTTTTCGCCGCCTGGGGAAACTTCTTCGAGGAAGCGGGGATACCGTCTCCGCCTTCTATGTCTCCAACGTGGAGTTCTATCTCTTCCGCCAGCGCAAGTGGCCGCATTTCGTGGATAACGTGAAACAACTGCCAATCCACGATCGAAGCGTTTTTATTCGTGCCTACGCGAACTTGCATCGCCCCCACCCACAGATGGTCGGTGATCACATCACGGTAACGCTCGTTCAGAACGTGGCAACTTTTTTGAACAATGTGGACGAGGGTCGCTATCGAAGTCTGTGGGATGTCGTGACGCTCGACTACGCCCATTAGAAGCTCTTGTTCCTTTAATCTCTCTCCCTTCCGCCTTCGCGAAGAGCTTCGGCGGACCCGCCGAAGCCACCCGAGTTCTTGGGACGGAGGCGGGTTGGGAGATTCCGGCGTCAGAAAACGACGTGCCACTGTCAACGTGGCCAGACGCTGGGTGAGGGTGATGCGTCTTCAACTCAGGGGGAGTTCTCTCGGACCCAAGTGGAAAAGAGCTCGGTCAAGTGCCCGGCCTTCTCGGCTGGTGCGACCACTTCCAACTGGAGCAGCCCCTCTCCGACGGACACGAAGCTCCCCTGAACCGTGTAAGGGATACCGAGCCAATCCTCTTCGAACGTGTATGAGGTCTCGCCTAGGCTCCCACGGCGATTGGAACAGCTAGAGGCCGCCGTCTCGGGCGTGTCCTTCCTTGTTGGCCACCAGGCCGAACGAAGCGAGACCGTGAAATCGCCTGGCGGCGACGCCGCCAACGCCGCCTCCAGAGGCGGAGCTCCTGGGCATGGGAAGGGCGTTCCGGGTTCTAGAATCCACTCGGTTGGCATCGTGACTCGCGCCAGCCCACTCGAACGCGCGCCGGGCAGGGACGCGGCCTCCCACACGACGCGCGGTGCCGCCCTGACCTCGTCTACCAGGAGCCGCTGCGGTTCCATGCTGACCAGCGACGTCTGCAACGCGCCTCGATTGAAAGCAACTTGCTCTGCTTCACCCAAGTAGCGCGCCACCAACTTCTCTTTTCCCCCGAGATCGAAAACGGCGTACACCATCTTCCAGGGCCCATCTCGATTAGGAACGCGACCGGTCGCCTCACCGTACTCGACTCCTTCGGAGCTCTTCCTAACGGGATCTCGACCCGCCGAGCCTGCAGTTGGGAATTGAAACGGCTCCAAACCCCGTGGTTTGATGGCGTTGGACAAAACAAAATCAAGCCGCGAAGAAAGGAGCCGAGATGGGAAGTCTGCTACGTTCGGTCAAGAAACGCAAGAAGTCGCGTCGTTTGGGTGAGGTCGAGATGGTGAGGCACGAGGATTACGGGGAACTCGCGCTGGACGCCAAGGTAGAGATGATCCGTTGGTTGGTCCCCCTTGGTCTAATGCACGTTCACGAGTTGCTCGACGACGAAGTGAAGGCGTTGGCGGGAGAGCGATACTCTCGCAAGGACGAGCTGGAGCGCGGTCGCCGTCCCGGAAGCAACCCGGGCACGGTAGGGCTTGGCGGCCAGCGGGTACCGATCCGTGTGCCACGGGTTCGGAGCATCGAGGGAGGAGAGATTCCGCTTCGCTGCTACGAGGCGGTGAGCCACGGCGGTGAGGTGAATGATCTTCTGCTGAAACGAGTTCTCTACGGAATCTCTTGTCGCAACTACGAGGCGGCAGTGGAAGCGATTCCGGGCGCCATCGGGCTGTCGAGCTCAACGGTGTCCCGAGGGTTCGTGCAAGCGAGCGCTGCGAAGCTGCGGGAGATGCAGGAACGGGATCTGACCGGCGAGGATGTGGTGGCGCTGTTTCTGGATGGGAAGACATTCGCCGAGGCAACGATGGTCGTGGCTCTGGGCATCACGCTTTGCGGGGAAAAACGCTTCTTGGGCTTCGTGGAGACGGACACGGAGAACGCGCAGGTGTTGACGCCGTTCCTGCGTTCACTGCTCGAGCGGGGACTCGATATCTCCCAGGGTCTGCTGGTGATCATCGACGGCGGCAAGGGTCTCCAAGCGGCAGTCAAGAAGGCATTCCGTAAGCGGGCCCTGATACAACGCTGCCAGTGGCACAAACGTGAAAACGTAGTGAGCTACCTGTCCAAGGGCGAGCAGGCGTCATGGCGCAAGCGGCTCCAGTGGGCCTACAACAGGCCGGAGTACGAAGAGGCCCTCACTGCGCTCGAGCAACTCCACGGTGAGTTAGAAGAGCGGAACCAATCCGCAGCTGGCAGCCTGGAGGAAGGCCTCGAGGAGACGCTGACGTTGCATCGACTCGGCGTGCACGCGGTGCTGGGCCGTTCGTTCAAGACGACGAACTGCCTTGAGTCCGTCAATGCTCTCGTCGAGGAACGCTGCGCGAAGGTCGACCACTGGAAGAACTCGAGCCAACGCCAGCGCTGGTTGGCAACGGCGCTCGTAGACATCGAACCGCGCTTGAGGAAGGTGGTGGGCTACCGCCATCTTCCCAAGCTTCGCGAAGCTCTCAAGCGGGAACTGAAGATCGAGGCGAAGACATCAACCGTATCGAAGAAGAAGGTCGCTTAAACGTGAGCCGTGGAGAGTTTCAACTAAGAATGGGCTTGACTCGAGAAAAAGCTACAGGAAGTTATGCCGAAGGGCTTGCGAAAGCCCAAGTAGCGACGGAAACCATCAGTTTGTCATTCTGTCAGGGCGTCAGGGACGTACTATAGCTGTTGAGGAACACCAACATGTCCGATACCTCCCGCATGTTCTGGCCGGTGAATTGGATGGTGTGAGAGTCGACCCGCTTCACATTGGGGAGATACTCTAGTAGCTGAGGGGCACGGTAGTTTTTGAACGCGACCTCGGTCGTGATCGGGGTAGGCAAGCGGTACGGTTTGAACGCGCCGAGGTTAGAGAGCGCCTTTCGGGCAGTCTCATGAATGAGCTCGTAACTCGCCTCCGGGGTCAGGGTGCGAGCGGAATGAAAGCTGTAAGCCCACTTGACGGTCGCTGCTTCGATGTGGCCTAGAAGCGCTCCCGCCTCCGCCACGATGGCGTCGTCACCGGAGATCATTGCAATCGGAACGCCAAACTCTCCCGCGATGGCCGCATTGATTCCCGCTTCAGGCATCGAGGTACCGTTGAGCCGAATGTCCGTCAGCCGGGCGCTGGACATCGTGTGCGCGCGAACGCCTTCCAAATTCGAAGTCGCCGAGTGATATCCGATGAAAAAAGCAGCGTCGAAGCTTTCGTCGATTCCGGTCATCATGCCCAAGTGCCGAGGCCACGAGCGCACGATTTGAATGTCTTTGGGAAATCTCTCGATGAGCAAGTTTTGACCATTGCCGTGAGAGTCGCTGACGAGGAATTCGGTGGCACCGGCAGCACGCGCGCCTTCGATCGCCGCGAGAACCTCTTGGGTCATGAACTCCCGAAATCTCTGGTACTCGAACCCCGACGGTCCAAGCTGGGCGTCGGTCACCGCGCCGACCACCCCTTCCATATCTGCAGAGATGTAGACCTTCAAAGACTCCTGGGCACCGGTAGTCACTACGACAAATGAGAATAGAAGAACATTAGTTAGAATTGGTTTCAGCATTTTTGGGCTCCCTTTGGCAACTTCTTAGTCAAACAGCCGACTTCTTTCCACTCGGCCGCCTTTGTAGATAACTAACGATATCCGCTCTGTGCTCGCGATGTCTTCAAGCGGATTCCCGTCGACCAGCAGCAGGTTGGCTTCGTAGCCTGGCTGGATGAGACCCAAGCGATCGCCCGCTCCGAGAAAAGCGGCGGCGTTTCTGGTTGCCGCTTGGAGGGCGACCTCGGGCGGCACTCCTGCGTCGACCCAAAGCTGCAGCTCTCTGTGGATGGCGGGTCCGTGGAACACGAGTGGATTACCGGAATCGGTTCCGGTCACGAGGGTGACCCCAGCGCGATGAGCGCGAAGGAGGTTGGCCTTCGCACGTTCGAGCTCATCTTGGAGACTCGTTTCGTTCAGGTGTTTCCCCATCTGTCCCGATTCCAGAGCCTCCCGGGTTTGCATCAAGAGCTCCAATGGACCGACCTGTTGGATCAACGAGCGTTCGAGCGACTTCCTGTCACCCACCGATAGATGAACGAGGGCCTCGCGAACGGCCAGCGTTGGGTCGTAAGCCACTCCGTCTTTGGCCATGCGGCTCAGCGTTGCGTGTGGGATCTCGTCGAGCGACGAACCGTGCTCGATACCAGCGGCTCGAGCCTCGATGGCGGCCAGAATGTCCTGGCTGTCGCCGGTATGGACTGTCAGGGGAAGCCCCTGGGTGCGCGCTTCCTCCGCGATAGCCTCGAGGATGGACGTATCCATGCGGTTGAATAGCATTCCCGCGCGCCCCGTCTCGAGAATGGCTTTGATGCTATCGATACCATCCGCTTTGAGCTCGCGGACCTGCCGGCTGGCCTCGTCGGGTGACGAAGGCGTGCGAACCCACTGCTGGGCGGCCAATTTTCGGATCGCTTCCGGCAGCTTCTCGAAATACTCGGTTCCGTGGCCTCCCTCGGTTGTAAACATGGGACCGCACACGAAGAGCTCCGCTCCTTGAACTTCTCGGGATCGCTCGCGCTCTCGCAGTCGAAGAGTGGCCTGAACAGGGTCACCGACGCTCTTGACCGTGGTGACACCACTATAGAGGTACGCGGCGAGTGCTCGCTCCATCGCGCCTTCGAAGTCGTACTCGGTCTCCGGTGGGTAAACCCCTCCCGGTGCGGCCAGGTGCACGTGAACGTCGATCAGCCCGGGGAGAAGTGTTTTTCCGGCCGCTTCGATGACTTCTCCCTGCCAACGAGAGGAATCTGGAGGGTTGGAATCGAATACACTCTGTATCTTGCCGTTTTCGACCAGGACCGTTCCCGACTCGATCACACGTCCGTCGCCGACGAAGACTCGAGCGTTGTGTATGAGAAGGAGCTCCCGGCGGTCTAGATCGCGCCACAACGCTTCCGCCTTACGTATGTTGTCTCGACTCGATACCTCATAGCTGCCGAGGGCGAAGAATGGTAGAAGCACCCCAAGGACCCAGAGTTTGGCCGAGCCCGCGATCTTCTCTTCTTTCTCCCAGCGAAAGAGCTGCGCGGAGACGAATGTGGCAAGGACGATGGTGGCGGTGAGGGCCAGGACGGCGGGCCAGTTTTCGAACAAGCTTTCTTGTCGATAGAACACCCCTTGGAAACCGGTGACCAAGTAGGTTGCCGGAAGATACTGCGCGGTGACTTGGGCCCAAACGGGAAGCATGGTCATCGGAAATGTCGCACCGCTCAGGAAGAGCATCGGCATGTACAGCGTCTGGATCAGAATGTTGCTTTCTTGTATCGAGTTCGCCACCGCCGCCAGGATCAATCCAACCGCTCGGAAGGCGATGACACCGATCGAAATCAACGCGAAAAGAGCGAACCAACGCTCCGGGATCTCCATTCCGTACAGATAGTGAGCCAATCCAAGAACCAATAGCACCGACGGTAGATACAGCACCCATCCGGTAACCATCGAGGCAACGAGGATGGGGACGGGCGAGATCGGCGCGACTTTGAATCGGCGGAGAATGTTGGCCTCTCGTTCCTGGACCGCCCGCATCCCTGCGCCGAATAGGCCGTTGCCGAGAATGCCAAGAACCAGGACCATGCTCACGATGTACGAAATATTGCCGCCCAGGCCGTCGCCCAGGAACTGGGCGAACGTGAAGAAGAAGATGAGGGGAAACAGGTAGTTGAAAAAGAGGACCGACTTGTTACGAAGCGCGAGCTTGAGGTCGATATTAATGAGCGCCAGGTACGGTCTCAATCTCTGAGTCTCCTGCCGGTCATCTCGATGAAGACGTCTTCAAGCGTCGGTTGCTTGAGATGGACGTCAGCGAGCTCGACTTCATGTTGATCTAGCCATTTAACGAGCTCCACCAAGGCGCGCGCGGGCTGAGTGGAGTGAACGGTGAGACTGCGTTTGTCCGCACCCACGCTGATCTTCTCCGCGGAGTCGAAGCTCGGTAGGTTCTTCGGCAGATCGCGCTCGCTATGGATCTCGATGTAGGAGTGCCCCATGGTTTGACTTCGGATCTCCTTGGGGGTCCCCATGGCGATGATGCGCCCCTCGTCGATGATCGCGACCCGATCGCAGAGTTTTTCGGCTTCCTCGATGTAATGCGTGGTGAGGAGAATCGTTCGGTTGTCATTGCGAAGGTCCTGGATGAGCCCATGAATCTCGTGCCGTGCTTGAGGATCCAATCCGGCTGTGGGCTCGTCCAGAAAAAGAACCTGGGGGTCGTTGACGAGGGCTAGGGCTAGAGCTAGACGTTGCTTCTGTCCACCCGAAAGCTCGGAGTAGAACTCGTTTCGTTTGTCCTCTAGCTCGAGGCGCTGGAGGAGGATCTTGCTGTCCTGGTGGTGCGAGTAGAGGTCGGAAAATAGCTCGAGGGCTTCGCTTACTTTGATTCGGTCGGGAAGGTTGGTGGCTTGCAGGCAGACACCGATGCGGTCTTTGAGAGGCTTGCTCTGCTCGCCCGGATCGAAGCCTAGGACCGCAACATCGCCACCGTTTCGGGGGCGGAGTCCCTCCAGGACTTCGACGGTCGTGGTTTTTCCGGCTCCGTTCGGACCAAGAAGCGCGAAGACTTCGCCCGCGTGAACGTCGAAATCGATGCCGCGTACGGCTTGAAAGCTGCCGTAGCTCTTTACCAGGCCGCGGACTTGGACAGGAGGACTGGCCACCATGAGGTCCAACGATGATGTCACAGCGTGAGATCGAGTGTAAACCTATTCGGGATCAACGCAGACGAGCACTCGGGACACTAGCGCGCGTAGGCTTCGCTGCAGAGCTCCCAGATTCGCGCCAAATGGTGATCGTCGTGCTCGGCAGCGAACTCCAACATGTCGATGAGTCGCATGGGCGTGTCGAGCCGCGGGTGGCGAGAGGTCTTCGCGAAATCTGCGGGCGCAAGCCGGTCGAGGCGATCGAGGAAGCCGTCCCGCGCCTGGCGGAATCCCTTCAAGAGTATGCCGGGCGGCGTGTCATTGTGACGCGCCTCGTGGGTCTTGCGGTTCTCGAGGTCCGCTGGGGTCAGGACGTCTTTTCCCTCGAGGAAATCCGTGAGGCGTGCCTCCCAGAGCTCCTCCAGGTCTAGCAAATGCCCGACATTCTCCTGGACCGACCACTTGCCCTCCGGCTTCTGGGCCAAGACGGGTTGGGAAAGATGACGCGTCAACTCGTCCAGCCGGGCGGCGGTGCCGCGGAGTCGGATGACGAACTGGGGGTACAGCTCCACCGGCGTTCGAAATGCGAACTCGCGATCGAACCACTTCATCGCACGCCCTATTATTAGCCCTTGTGTTTGCCAAACCCCGAGCCCGGACGTAATCTTTGGCGCGGAGGCTCTCGATGATCCGTCATGCAATAGTCGCTTTCGGCCTTCTCATTGTGCCCATCGACCTCCCCGGGCAGTCACCGTCCGACATTCATTGGCCTTCTTTTAGAGGAGCCGGGGCGGGAGGTATCGCCGAAGGGTACGCGACCGCAACCGAGTGGGATGTTGAGCGCGGAACCAATATCAAATGGAAAACCGCCATCCCCGGTCTTGCCCATTCGAGCCCGGTCGTTTGGGGTGATCGACTCTTCGTCACTACCGCGGTCAGGGATAAGGACGAGGCGGAACTGAAGGTTGGTCTGTACGGCGACATCGCTCCGGTCGAGGACGAGGGAGTCCTTAGTTGGAAGCTCTACGGCATCGACAAGACCAGCGGCGAGATTCTCTGGGAGCGAACGGCTCACCGGGGTGTGCCGCGGACGAAACGACATCCGAAGTCGACGCACGCTAATTCGACGCCGGCGACCGACGGCAAGCATGTCATCGCTTTCTTCGGCTCCGAGGGGCTCTACTGCTACGACTTCGAAGGAAACCTCCTCTGGAAAAAAGATCTAGGTACTCTGGACTCCGTGTTCTTCAAAGTTCCGGACGTGCAATGGGGTTTTGCCAGCTCTCCCGTGATTCATGGCGACTTGGTCATCGTGCAGTGCGGCGTTCGGGAGAATTCTTTCATTACCGCTTTGCGGATCGAAGATGGCGAGGAGGTGTGGCGTACGCCGCGCGAGGACGTACCGACCTGGAGCACGCCAACCGTGCACGAGGGGAATGGACGCCGGCAAGTTTGATCGTGAACGGGTACAAGCACATTGGAGCTTACGAGCTGAGTAGTGGCGAAGAGCTGTGGAGATTGACCGGTGGGGGTGACATTCCGGTGCCGACACCCGTCGTGTCGGACGGGCTCATTTTCATCACCAATGCCCACGGACCGGCCGCCCCCATTTACGCGATCAAGGTCGACGCCGTCGGGGATATTTCGTTGGCGGAGGGGGAAAGCACGAACCGCTATATCACTTGGAGTCGTCGAAATCGCGGCAACTACATGCAAACGGTGCTCGTCCATCAGGAGTACCTCGTCACGTGCCAAGATGGCGGCGTCATGACCGTCTACCAGGCGAAGACCGGCGAGATCGTGGAACGTAAACGACTGGGCAAAGGAGGAGGATTCAGCGCCTCACCGGTGGCTGCGGACGGCAAGCTTTACTTCACCAGTGAGGACGGCGACGTTTACGTCCTCAAGGCGGCCCCGGACTTCGAAGTTCTGGCGACCAACCCGATGGGGGAGACCGCCATGGCGACGCCGGCCATCTCCGAAGGAGTTCTCTTCTTCCGCACGCGAGGGCACTTGGTCGCCGTGTCTCGCTAAGAACCCCATCGTTGGGCAGCGGCCCGGTCGGCAATCACGGTTGCTTTGTCGCTTGCCACCCGTCCCGCTGGGATCCCTTTGTCACCGTTGCACAGGCGAGGAAGCATTTCTGCTTTGTCCGCTCCTGTCACCAGCCAAAGCAATTGCCGGGCACGGTTCAGCGCGGGGTACGTGAGCGTCATGCGGCGCCGGCCTTGGTAAATCTGCGTCACCGAGACGTCCCGATCGCCGACCTCGAGCACCGGGTCCTCTGGTACCAAGGAGGCAGTGTGTCCATCGGGGCCGAGGCCGAGATGGATCAGGTCCAACACCGGGGGTGAACCGGCAAGGTCCTGGAGAAGATCGGCGTAGCTCGAGGCCGCGGTGGTCAAGTCGGCCTCGCCAACCGGCATAGAGTAGATGTGTTCCGGCGATAGGGGAGCGTGGGGGAGAAGGCTCTCCCGCAAATGGGTCAGATTGCGCTCGGAGTGTCCTTCCGGTGCGACGCGTTCATCGACCTGCCCGACACGGACCTGCTCCCATGGAACGTCTTCGTCGGCGAGGGCCCGGAGCATCTTCCATGGAGTGCGCCCGCCGCTGACTGCAAAGACGAAGCGATTCCGCTCGGCAACCGATTGACGGGCCACGGCAACCACGAAGCCCGCGGCCCGCTTCGCCACCGCGTCAGCGTCGTCGAGTATCTCGACTTCCATCGCGAGCGGCTAGCTCTCCGCTTTCTTCTCGTGATGGCCGCCGAACCCATAGCGCATGGCGGAGAGTATTTTGTTCGCGAAGTCGGCCTTGTCGCGCGAGCTGAAGCGATCGTAGAGGGACGCGGTGAGGACATGGGCAGGAACGGCCTCGTCGATGGCGGCCTGGATCGTCCAACGCCCCTCACCGGAATCCGAGACTCGCCCAGCGAAGTTCGACAGATCCGGGTTCTGTAGCAGCGCGCTTGCGGTGAGATCCAGTAACCAAGATGTGATCACACTCCCACGCCGCCAGAGTTCGGAGATGTCGGTCAGGTTGAGATCGTATTGATAGTGCTCCGGGTGCCGGAGCGGTGTCGTCTCCGCGTCCACCGTGCGGTCCCGCTTTCCTATGTTGGCATTCTTGAGAATATTGAACCCCTCCGCATAAGCAGCCATGACACCGTACTCGATGCCGTTGTGGACCATCTTGACGAAGTGGCCGGCTCCGCTGGGGCCGCAGTGCAGATAGCCATGCTCGGCGGTACCGCTCACTTTTTCACGACCGGGCGTCCGGGGCGCCGCCTCGACCGGAGGTGAGAGGGTCACGAATATCGGGTCGAGATGTTGGACGACGTCTTTTTCTCCTCCGATCATCTGGCAAAAACCGCGTTCGAAACCCCAGACCCCGCCGCTGGTGCCCACGTCGACGTAGTGAAGGCCCTTCTTCTCGAGCGCGGCGGCCCTTCGTATGTCGTCGTGGTAGTAAGAGTTGCCCCCATCGATGACGATGTCGTCCTTTTCCAAATGCGGAACCAGGGATTCGATCGTCTGGTCCACGACGGCGGCTGGTACCATCATCCAAGCGGCACGAGGCTTGTCGAGCTTTTGTGCAAACTCTTCCATCGAAAACGCGCCCTGCGCCCCGTCCTCGGCCAGTTGCTTCACCGCTTTGTCGTGAATGTCATAGACGACGCAGTCGTGCCCGTCCTTCATGAGGCGCCTGACCATGCCGGCACCCATCCTCCCGAGACCGATCATTCCTAGCTGCATTTAACTAGCTCCTTACTTGCTGCAGATCTGGCCCACGATCGTACAGGGACTAGTCCGCCGTCGCAATGCACCAGCTCACGGTTCCAGCAACGGTGGGTCCCGACGGCTAGCTTTAGCGATGCCGCTTTGGTGCGTTAGGCCGGTGGTCCGTGAGGTTGCCCGAGGGCTTCCCTAGTTTGTGGGGACACGGCGTTTCAGCTCTTCGGACCAGTTCAGGACGACGTTCAGTTGCGTTGGGGCGGACTCTTCCTCGACTGGCTTGATCATGACGAACCTTTGTTGGCCGTCGCGGCTCACGTCGTAGGAGTGATAGTTGTTAACCGCCAAGCCAAGCTTGTGATAAGGCTCCTCAAACAGCACCACCGGCGTGCCCGGTCTGAGCTCGGGAGCCGTGGAGATGGGAACCACCATCATCTTGTCGCCGCTCCGATAGAAGAGCTCCCGGCCGCTGGGAGCCCACAAGGGGTAGACCCCACCGTCCGTCGAAACCTGCCATTTTCCGCCCGGGCCCGGAAAGGCCCGCACATAGACCTCAGCCCGACCCGACTCGTCAGAGGTATACGCCAGCCAGCGACCGTCCGGTGAAAACATCGGATGGTATTCATTGAAAGGCGTCCCCAGGAACACCTCGGTCTTCGGCTCGTCGTCCATTGTGAGGATCCCGATGTCCACTCCGGTTTCCTGCCCCACATGTGTGAAGGCGAGAATCTTGCCGTCGGGCGACCAGGAGGAGGCCGTTGAAAGGTTTTCACTAGAGGTGAGCTGGACCGGTTCGCCGCTACCGTCCGCGGGCACGGAGAAAATGTTCCATGGTCCCGAGCTGCTAGAAGAAAAGGTCACCCGTTCGCCGTCCGGTGTCCAGATCGGCAAGCTGTCATTACCCTCGCCAAACGTCAGGCGGGTCAACGTCCCCCGGTCGAGCTCTTGAATCCAAACATCGTAGTCAGGACCGAGGGTAACCGCCAAACGCCGGCCATCGGGGGAGACGCGAGGCTCGACATACTGTCTCGGCTTGTCCATCAATGGACTCTCGCGCCCTTCACGATCCACCCACACCAAGGTGCTGTTGGGTACGAACGCCGTTGTCGTTGCATAGACCAGAGTGTCTCTGGCGGAAACGGCCAAGTTGCCAACCGCCACCACCTCATCGATGAGCGGGACTGGGGCACCCTCAATCTGAAGCCGACGGACGTCAAACGGCACCCCCCAACACCTGCCCTCTCAGTCCATAGATAAGATGGCCGGTCGGGACGTACCGGGCATCAGCGCCGGACTCGATGAGTATGCGCACCTCGCGCGTTTCGCGAGAGAGAACCGCGACGCTCGGAGCCCCTGCATCCGAAATCGTAAAGAGCACGGCTTCCCCACCTGGTAGGAGTTGTGGCCAGCGATGGGCTAACCTACCCTCGTCTTGGTTCGGCGTGGTGAGCGCCGCGGGCGTGCCTCCGCCTGCGGGTACTTGAAACAGTCCTTTTGCCGAAGTTCCAAACACGATGACATCATCGGCTCCCCAACTTGCCCCTCGCGTCGGTTCGCTGTTGCAGAGCTTTAGTGGAAGTCCGCCGGCGACGGATACTTTCTTTAGGTTGCCGGCCGCCCAAAAACCCACCCACTGTCCGTCTGGCGAGAAGAAAGGACCGAGCGCCCCCTCGGTGCCCGCCATCGGCGTAGGCTCCGGCTGATCCATGCGAACGAACGTAGAGTTGAAGGCGGTCGTCAGTCGAAACAACGTACGCGATGCGCGAGCCATCGGGAGAGATATCGAGCCCCGACTGTCCCCAGTCCTGGTTGGGAGCGAGCGGAATCTGAAAACGCATGATTTGGCGTTCCGAGCCAAAAGGATCCGTCGAGAGTTTCCAGGAGGCGAGGCCGGCTACGAGCGCCCCCAGTAAGAGGCCAGCGACGCCCCACAAGAGACGACCGCGAGGTCCCTTATCTGTTATAGGCGCAGACAAGCCTGCCTCTGAGCCGCCTTCCGCGATCCGCCCGAGCTCTGCCATCAGGTCGCGCGCCGACTGCCAGCGGTCGTCCGGATCCTTGCTCAAACATCTCTTGACGGACCAATCCAGCGAGCGCGGTGACACCGGCTGGAGCTCCGACATGGGCTGGGGTTCGGAGTTCATTATGGCGCCAATCAGGCTCGCCTGGCTCTTGCCTTCGAAGGCCTTTCTGCCGGTCACCATTTCGTAAAGGACCGCTCCGAACGCGAAAATATCTGTCCGTGCGTCGACCTCATTGCCTTCCAACTGCTCGGGTGCCATGTATTGGAATGTGCCTAGAATGGCGCCTTTTTCAGTGAGCGACTTTGCTT
This sequence comes from Candidatus Marinacidobacterales bacterium, assembly GCA_965219415.1. Classification (GTDB taxonomy): domain Bacteria; phylum Acidobacteriota; class Vicinamibacteria; order Marinacidobacterales; family DATDRI01; genus CBDCNP01. Next base: position 201,984 of record CBDCNP010000002.1, on the reverse strand, counting down.
CCGTGGCCAGGGATGAGAGATCCGGCGCACCCTCCTGAGGTCCGTGCTGCAACTTGGCAAGCCCGAAGTCCAGAAGCTTCGCACCGGACTTGGTCAGCATGATGTTGCCGGGCTTCAAGTCTCGGTGCACGACGCCTTGCCGGTGCGCTTTGTCTAACGCGTCGGCGATTTCGATTCCGTACCGCAGAGCTTGGTCGAGAGGCAGTGCGCCTTTCTTCAGTCGGTCGGCGAGGGTGTCTCCTTCGATGTGCTCCATGACCATGAAGTCGATGCCGTTCTCGCTGCCGATGTCGTGAAGCGTGCAGATGTGGGGATGGTTCAGGCTCGATACGGCGCGGGCTTCGCGCTCGAATCTCTGGCGGACTTCGGGATGGCTGGCTACGTGAGCCGGGAGGACTTTGATGGCGACAGTGCGATCGAGGCGAGCGTCTTTGGCCTTGTAGACCTCACCCATGCCACCTGCACCGAGAGGTGCCAGGATTTCATAGGGTCCTAGCTTCGTGCCGGGAGTTAATGACATGGCCCGCCCTTTGCGGATGAAAATAGCCTTGCACAGCCTGAAAAGTCAATGAGTACGCGGGCGCAGGCTCGCGCGCCTGGTCCGCTCCACCGCGATGACGCTCCATCACTTCGGTTCCGTACTCGCAATCCGCCAGATACTGGTTGTGCGTGGGACACATCATCTGGATGTTCTCTGGGCTGTGGTCTCCGCCGCGGGCAAAGGGGTCCCTATGATGAAACTGGAGTTGGGAGCGCTCACCACAACGCTTACCCTGCCCGTCCACGAAGGTGCATTGGTTCCCGTCTCGCTCGCTGACCTCCCGCCTCACCGGGGCAGGGATGTAGCGTGAAGACGGCGATGTGTCGGTGTTCTTTGAGATCCCGGTCTGGGCGCCCGCGTCTTACCGTAGCGCCTCGACTCCAACCTCTCCAGCTTTTCCGTCACGGCCTCGTCGATGATGACAGCTAGATCGCTGTTCGGCATGAGCGCGCGCAGGCGTTCGATCTTGTCTTTGAGCTCGGCGCTGGCTGTGAACTGGATCTTGTAGCGAGCGGGTGCGAGCGGCGTCATCGGCCTCGGCCCGGCGGGCCTCGGCGACACAACTGCGTCCGGACGCAGTTGGGCTGGCGCCGGAAGCTTGCGTATCTTGGGCGCAACATCAGGCTTCGGCGCGACCTCCGCCACAAGCTCTTCGATCTTTGCCCTGGACTTGTGCGCCGCGCGCGGCAAAACGGTATCCCGATTCGCTTCGGTGAGGTATGGCGAAAGCTTGGCGGCACCGGTCAGGTGAATACGACCATCCTCCAGCATCATGAGAAGCTCCGGATGTTTTAGCGAGGCGCGCGCGACTCGAATGCGGAGATAAGCTTCGGCCTCCGACAGATGCAACACCTCGGTGCAATACGTGAACATCGAGGAGCAAGCTTCACGTGCGTAGAGACGCCGCTCGTCCACTTCGGCGATGTGTGCGACGAGGTCCGACTCGACGCGTCGTGATTCTTGCACCAGCCCCGACAAGCGACGGAGCAGATCATCATCCGAAATCGATTTCAATAACTTGCTAAACATGTCGTCCCTCCTTCAAGACTAATATAACAACGCACCTTTTTCGGCCGTCAGGCGACGTGAGGAGGAACGATCGTGCTTCGACGAAGTTTTTTGTCTCGAAGCGGGTAAACGTTGACTAGAGCGTCAACGTACGCGCTAGATGTGGTACCACGAAGGTGTTAGCGAGGTCTGTAAAACTTGTTGCAGAATCTTGTCAAGAGAAAAGTTCAATGGTTTTTTCTTGGGACCGGGGGTGGTCCCTCAGGAAGCATGGGCACATACTTGTAGTCTCGATGACAATGCAGGGTGTAACGGTTCTGGCTGCTGGACCCTGTTGGCCGCCAAGCTAGGTAAGTGGTAGTACGAAACCTGGCCAGGCGGCTATATAATTGTAGTGCACTTTTCTGAGCGGCCGGGGCCGGAAAGGCGGGATCCCGGCCGTGTTTCGTTTTCGGTTATGACGGCTAGCAAGAACATACAAAAAATCGCCGAGGATGCACGCCGCGATTTGGCCGGTGCGTCGGACGAGGCGTCGCTCGAGTCCTGGCGTATCGCCCACCTCGGGCGCAAGGCAGCGCTCACGGCATTCCTGCGCTCGCTGGGCGAGTTGCCGGCGGATGAGCGACGCAGTGCCGGGGAAGCAGCCAACCGCCTCAAGAAGGAGCTCGATGAGGCGCTGGCCGAGCGACGTACCGCTCTCCAGATGGCGCGCATCGAGAAAACCGTAGAGACCGGAGGGGTCGATGTTAGCCTCCCCGGCCGTCCCCTCCCGTACGGGCGGCTTCACCCCATCACGCAGACGCTGCGGGACATTCTCGATGCCTTCGAGTCTCAGGGTTTTTCGGTCGTCGAAGGACCCGAGGTGGAGCTCGACTACTACAACTTCGAGGCGCTACGGATTCCCAAGGAGCATCCGGCCCGGGAGTTAATGGATACGTTTTACATCGATCGCGCCGACGAATCGGATGCGAGACTCCTTCTTCGCACCCACACCTCCCCGAATCAGGTACGTTTCATGGAGCAGAACCAGCCGCCGATCCGTATCGTGGTACCCGGCAAGACATATCGGAACGAGGCGACCGACCCTACGCACGAGTGGATGATCACGCAGATCGAGGTGTTGGCCGTGGACAAGGGCATCACCTTGGCACATCTGAAAGGGACTCTTTTCGAGTTCGCCAAGCGACTCTTCGGACAAGAACGAAAGATTCGATTCCGATGTGATTACTTCCCGTTCGTCGAGCCCGGTGTCGATATGGCCATTGATTGCTTCTTGTGTGAGGGCAAGGGGTGTCGCATCTGTAAGAACGAGGGCTGGATCGAGATCTTGGGTGCGGGGATGGTGCATCCCGAGATCTTGACGAAAATGGGCTACGACGCCGACGTCTATACCGGTTTCGCAGCCGGCCTCGGTGCCGAGCGGATCGCGATGCTTCGCTATGGCGTCGATGATATCCGTCATTTCTACAGCAACGACCTACGTTTCCTAAGGCAGTTTTAGTCACTATGCGCGTACCTCTGAAGTGGCTGAGCGACTACGTCACCCTACGTCTGCCGCCGAAAGACCTCGCCCACCGCTTGACGATGGCCGGGCTCGAGGTGACGTCTATCGAACGGATAGGCGAGTCTTGGGAAAACGTCTTCGTCGGGGAAGTGACCGACGTGTCCCCGCATCCAAACGCGGATCGCCTGCGCCTCGCGACGGTGACGCTTGGAGACGAGCAGCACACCGTCGTGTGTGGAGCGCCGAACGTGGCGGCGGGCCAGAAGATCGCTTTCGCGACCCTCGGGGCCCAGCTCAGCGATGGACACACTGGCAAGCCGATGAAGCTGAAGGCGGTGAAGATTCGCGGCGTGGAATCGGCCGGCATGGTTTGCTCCGAGAGGGAGTTGGGCCTGTCGGAGGAGCACGAGGGCATACTGGTCCTGTCAGACGATGCGCCCCTCGGAACACTGTTCGCGGACTACTACGGGGAGACGGTGTTCGAGATCGACATGAAGCCCAACCGGGCGGACGGCCTCTCGGTGCTCGGAGTGGCGCGGGACGTCGCCGCTTTGACCGGTGAGGCGGTGCGGGAGCCCGATCTGGGCTACCAGGCCGAGGGCGAGCCGGTGGACAAGCTCGCGAAAGTGGTCATCGAGGACGCCGACCTTTGCCCGCGTTACACCGCCACCGTGATCGAGGGTGTCAAGATCGGTCCCTCTCCATCTTGGATGCAAGAACGATTGAGCGCTGCGGGCATGCGTCCGATCAACAACGTCGTCGACGTCACGAACTACGTGATGCTCGAGACGGGTCAACCGATCCACGCTTTCGACTACGACACGCTGGCCGAGCACACCATCATCGTTCGTCGGGCACGAAAAGGTGAGAAGCTGACCACGCTCGACGGCGTGGCTCACACTTTCGGACCCGAGCACTTGCTCATTACCGATCCCAAGGGGCCGGTAGCGGTGGCGGGGGTAATGGGAGGCTTGGACACGGAAGTCACGGAAAAAACCAAGACCATCCTTTTGGAGGTCGCGACGTTCGACCAGCTCAGCATCCGGCGAACCGCACTGGCTCTCAAGGTTCCGAGTGAAGCGTCGCGGAGGTTCGCTTGGGGTCTTCCCACCCAGCTCGCGCTCCTTGCTTCTCAGCGCGCGACCAAACTGCTGGTCGAGCTCGGCGGTGGTAAGGCCGCGGCGGGAATCGTCGATGCTTACCCTGGCAAACCGACGAAGATTCGCATCGACGTAAGGCGCCAGCGTTTAGCTCAAGTCCTCGGTATAGATGTTCCCGACGAGCAGGTCGAGAGCACGCTCGGACTGCTCGGATTCGAAGTCACACCGAAGCCCCCGGACGGTTGGCAAGTGGAGCCACCCTACTGGCGGCGAGATGTTCGTATCCCAGACGATGTGGCCGAGGAGGTGGCGCGAATCGTCGGTTACGAGTTGATTCCCATCGAACCGCTGGCCGGGCGAGTACCTCCTCGCGTACCTCAGCCGAGGCGTGAGCTACGAGAGAAGGTGCGCGACGTACTCGCGAGTGCCGGCATGCAGGAAATCGTGACTTACCCCTTGACGAGTCGCGAGGCGCTGGAGCGAGTCATCCCTCCGGACCGGTTTGCGCTCGAGGAGCCTTTGGCTGTCTTGAATCCACTCAACGCGGGACAAGAACGACTACGGACCAGCCTCCGGGGCTCCGTGCTCAGCACGGTGGCGGCGAATCAGCGCCTGCAAAACGAGGTCTTCGGTGTTTTCGAGACTTCTCGGGTGTACCTTCCCACTAAGGAAAAACTGCCGAACGAGGTCGAGCATTTGGTCGGTGCGGTAACCGGTCGGCGTTTGGATCGCTGGGGGCGGGCGACGGAAGAGGGTGTCGGGTTCTTCGAGGCGAAGGCGACCGTGGAGCGATTGTTCGACCGGCTTGGGGTTACCGTTGAATATGAAGCGGTCGAGGAGTACGGGATGATTCCAGGCCGGTCTAGCCGGATACGCGCAGAAGAAAGGGAGCTCGGCTATCTCGGACAGGTTCACCCCACCACCGCCGCCTACTTTGGTGTGGAGCGGGACGTCTACTTGTACGAGGTTGCGCTGGACGATTTATTGCCGCTGGTCACGCCGATCCCACGCTACCAGCCCATACCGCGGTTTCCGCCCGTGGTGGAGGATCTGGCGGTGGTCGTCGGTGGGGATGTACCTGCGTCGCGCGTGCGCGGTGTCATTCTGGGACACCCTCTAGTCTCCTCGGTCGAGCTGTTCGACGAGTATGTGGGAGAACAGGTTGCAGAAGGGAAGAAGTCCCTCGCCTTTTCGGTTTCGTACCAAGCCCGCGACCGGACCTTGACCGAGAAGGATGTGGCGAAGGCCCGCGACCGAATCCTGGGGCGTCTCCGAAAAGACTTGAGTGCGGAGCTTCGTGGCTGACCTACCGTTCAAGGCTTACCTTTTCGACCTTGATGGGACGCTTATCGATTCGGTGGAGTTGATCCTTCGGTCGTACCGCCACACGATTCAAACGCATCTCGGCAGCGTGCCACCCGACGAGCTGTGGCTCGCGGGCATGGGGACGCCCCTCCGCAAGCAACTCGGCGAGTTCTCGGACGATCCCGACGTCGTTGAGGCGATGCTCGTGACCTACCGCGAATACAACAACCAGCATCACGACGACATGGTGGCGGTGTTTCCCGGAGCCTTGGAAGCGGTTAGGACGTTGAGCTCCCGGGGTGTGAAGCTAGCTGTTGTTACCAGCAAGGCGAGATCGGGCGCCCAACGGGGGTTAAGAATCGGCGGTTTCGGTGACTTGTTTCCTGTCTTGGTGGGAGTCGATGACGTCGAGCGCCCCAAGCCCGACCCGGCACCCGTCCTTCATGCCATCGAGCAACTGGGCGTAGAGCCCTCGGAGACTGTTTTTATCGGCGACTCGGCCCACGACCTGGCTGCCGGGAGAGCGGCCGGCGTCTCCACCGGAGCGGCACTTTGGGGGCCGATCGAAAGGGAGGTTCTCGAGCTTCACGAACCGGACTATTGGTTGGAAAATCCAGAAGACGTCGTGACGCTCCCTCCGCCCGGGAAGACGGAGTAGAGATCGGTGAGCGGAGAAGGAGCCCCAACCAAAGGGTGGACAAAACCCCGATCAGAGTGCGTCTTATCGGGGGCCATTCCACACTCGCCCCCTCCCCGCTCAAGGTCCTTAGGGGCAAATTCCGGACCAGTTTGACCTCGCCGAACAACTTTCTGTACCCTCTTTAGACACAGGCACTTAACTCAAGGCGCCGCGGGCGCAAGGGTATGACGTTCCCGAAAGTGTGGGTAAAACTCGACGGAGTGCCGTGGGGAAAAACGCCCGACGCCTGGCCAAACTGAGCTTGGCAACCACTTATTTTGGCGTCCAGCAGAGGACGACAGAAGCGCCTGGCCAAACTGAGCCTGGTAACCACTTATTTTGGCGCGCTATAGGGTGGCGCCCCCGGTTTTTTGTGCTCTCGCACATCGGGATTGGCGCCAAATCAGGGAGTTGCGATGCGATACCCAGTCAGGCGCCCGTAATTGCTTCAGAGGACCGCGCTTGCAATTGCGTGATCTCTAGCACATAGTGCGCGGCGGATTAGGTACACCAATAGCGGAGCAGCGGGGACGGAATCCCAACCTGGAAAAGGAAACCCGGCGCACGGCTCCTTCCCGGCCCCGTCCCCGCTACACAGTAGCAGAGCCGAAACTCGAAAGCTCAGCCGTGGCCCTCAGGATCGCCTATTGGCTGTGCGGTTCATACACGGTATGACAAACACCCCGTGCTCGTCAAGGGGGTAAAATTCCGAAAAGCGATTTTTTTCCACCTTCCGCCGGGTCCTGAGTCCCTCCTTAAGAAGGCCGACCTCACTTCCTATCGACGGCCCCGGCATTCCGGCTTAGAATGAGCGGCGTCTAGGGCACTGGGGGAGGTAACAAAATTGTGCATAGATAGAAGGGGTTTTCTTCAGTCGGCCGCGGGGGCGGCAGGCGCCACGTTACTTGCACCAACTCTCGGCTTTGCCAAACAAGGAAAACGGGTAGCGCCCGAGGTTCCGGGGTGGATACGGCAGTTGAAGCCCATGACCGGGGGCATCTCACCGATTTCTGAGGAGGAGCGCCGCGCTCGGATGGAAAAAGCTCGGCGCCTCATGACCGAGAACCACCTTGACGCGATCTTTGTCGAGTCCGGGTCGAGCCTCTTTTACTTCACCGGCATTCGCTGGGGCCGCAGCGAGAGAATGTTTGCGATGGTCCTCCCCGCCCGCGGCGAGCCGGCGTTTGTATGCCCGGCGTTCGAAGAGGAGCGCGCACGCGAGCTGATCCGATTCGGCGACGACATCCGGACCTGGCAGGAAGACGAAAGCCCTTACCGGAGAGTTGCGGAGATTCTGACGGATCGCGGAATCGCGAGTGGAAGGATGGGGATCGAGGAGAGGGCGCGGTTTTTTCTTTTCGATGGGGTCCGAAAGGAGTCTCCGGGGGTCGAATTGGCCGGCGCCGAAGTCGTGACCGTCGGCTGTCGGGTGACGAAGTCTCCCGCGGAGCTCGCCTTGATGCAGCGCGCGAACGACATCACCATTGCCGCTTATCGGGCGTCGGTCGAGACCCTCGTCGAGGGCATGACGCAGTTTGAGTTCGGAGCCAATTGCGCAGCGGCCTTTCAGGCTTTAGGCGTGCAAGGCGGTGCGGGCGTTCAGTTCGGCAAGTACTCGGCCTTCCCACACGGTAGCAGTCAGCCGCAGAAATTGAAGGAAGGGGAGATCGTGATGATCGACGGCGGTTGTGGTGTCGAGGGATATCGCTCGGACATCACTCGTACGCTCGTCTTCGGCAAGCCGAGCGATCGCCAAAGAGATCTGTGGAACCTCGAAAGAAAGGCGCAAGACGCGGCCCTCGCGGCCGCCAAACCCGGCGCTCCCTGCGAGGCGGTCGACGAAGCCGCGCGGCGCGTCATCACCGACGGGGGTTTCGGCCCCGACTACGAGTACTTTACCCATAGGGTTGGGCACGGAATCGGGCTGGACGGCCACGAGTGGACCTACTTGCTTGGTCCGCGGAAACAAAACGCCGCTTCGACCCGGCATGTGTTTCAGCGACGAGCCGGGCATCTATTTGTCCGGCGAGTTCGGTGTTCGCCTCGAGGACTGCATGTACATCACCGAGGATGGGGCGAAGCTCTTCACACCACAGAGCCCGTCGATTGAAGAACCGTTCGGGTGAGCCACCCTCACCCGGCGTCTGACTTCCTTGAGGCTGGCAACGTCATTTTTTGACGCCCGCAAGGCCCTGAGGGAGAGGGAGTAAAAGACGAAGAAACCAACCCTTTAGGGTATCTCTGCGAGCGTAGACGCGAGATGCGGCAGCACATTGGCCTTCAATTCAGTTCGAAGTCGTGCCAAGTCCTTTTCCGAATCTACGTCGTACCAAGCGGGGAGAAGCGCGAACTCACGGTTGGCGTTCGCCAGGGCGTCCTTCGACTGAGACAACACACGGTCGGTGCCCCAATCGATGCTTTGGAATAGCTCAGGCACCAAGGTGGAGCACCCGATAAGATAGTAGCCTCCATCTTCGGCCGGACCTAGGACGACTTCTCGGTCGACCATCTCCTTGAACGCTTGCCCCACGTACTCCAGCGGTACAGTTGGACTGTCGCTTCCCAAGAGGATCATTTTCCCTGGCTCCTCGTGGAGTGCGTCGCGAAAGGCGTTTTCCATTCGACCGCCGAGGTCGTCGCCGCTTTGAAGCGCCATGGTCCAGTCGGATGGGATTTCTAATGCGTCTTGGCTGGCCAAGGGCTCGCTCAGATAGAGCCAGTGTTCGAGTGCGTTCCCCCCGACTCGCGTGAGTCTCTCTAAGGTGTCCTCGACCAAAGCTCGGTGCAAGGCGAGTGCTTGTTCATTGGACAGAGGTGGGACCAGTCTCGTCTTGACGGCGCCCAAAATTGGGGCACGAGCGAAGACGACGAGTCGGTCCCGGGACAAGAAGAGATCCTCGCCCCCCTTTAGCGGGTGTTCGAGCCAACCCAGCGGCTGTAGGCTTCACGCGTGACGCGGTCGAGCTCGCCACCTTTCTTCGGAGCGCAGGAACAGTGGCCGTTCTTGCGCACCGTCAGGTGATCGTATTGCACACCCTCGCGGTCATGGCACCGGCCGTCGCAGCCACCGCAGACGTTGTCGGTGCAAGCCACCCGGACAACTTTTAGCGCGGTGGCGGTTCGAGCGTGCCCGCTGTCCAAAACGTAGGGAATCGAAAAAGAGGTGACCGTCGTGCCCAGCAAGACAAGAAGGCTCGTCCTAAGCATTCGGTTCATGGTTTATCTCTCCATCTCTCGGGTTGATTCTTACCGGACCGTCCGCCACTGCCACCTACATTACCGGTGGTTAGAAACTAGGGATTCGCGACGGCAGGCACCGCGTTACTCGCTCTAGCCAACAAATTGCGCAGCGTTTCGTTCTCTGCGTCGGCGGCCAGTCCTTGCTCGCAAACCTGAACGGCCAGACGGGGCTCTCCGGCAGCCAAATAAGCGCGAGCCGCCTTGGCCAAAGGCCCGACGCGGTTCAGGCTATAGGCTGCCGACTGCAGGTAGGTCTCCGCCGCTGAAGACTGGTTGTTCATCCCGATGTAGGCATCTCCCAGCCGCTCCAACACCCTTGGGCTCTGCTCGCCAAGCTTTAGGTACACGTGATACGCGGTCGCCGCCTCGGCAAAGTTCTCGCGACCTAGGTAAAGGTCTCCTAACTCTCGGTGCGCCTCCGCTTGGATAGGGGTTGCTTCCGCCGCCCGCTGGAGCTCGTCGAACGCACGGTCTTCGTCACCGAGCGCTAGATAGGCCTGTCCCAATGCCAGCGAAGCGGGGCCATTCTCGTTCTCCAATTGCGATACCGACTCGAGCGCGGCGACAGCCTTCTCCAAAGCGACCCTATCATTACGAGAGATCCCTTCCTCTAACCACAACTGGCCTAGACGCAAATAGGCACCGGGGAGGTTCGGATCCTGTTCGAGGGCGAGCCCGACGGCCTCGATGGCTTGATCGTTGTGACCGCGCCGTCGTTGGATCTCTGCGACCAGGAGGTAAGAGGAGGGGGCCTGCGGCTGCCGGTCGATCTCTTCCCGCGCCACGCGGAGTGCCCTGGTCGTCTTGCCGGTATCCATGTAAAGCTCGACAAGCGCCAAGCGAGCCTCGCCAGCTTCGGGCCGTAATGTTAGCGTCTTCAGGAGATCCGCCTCCGCCTCGGCATCGCGTCCGACGGCGTGAAAAACGCTTGCCCGCAGGTAGTACGCCTCGGCGAATTCGTCCTGTGCCTCTGTCGCACGGGTCAGCACGTCGATGGCCGTGTCCTCCTGGCCCGCGCGGAAACACGACAATCCGAGCTTGTACAAGAGAGAGGGAGAGTTCGGATCGAGAGCTAGGACCTCGGAATAGAAGGTGACCGCCTCGTCGAAGTTGCCCCGGTCATAGTAAATGTCGGCTTGATGCAATGAGACCGTCATCGCGTCGGCGCCTCGCGTCGAGGCCTCGGAAAGATCCTCGAGCGCGGTTGCCAAGTTGCCCTGCTGCTGCAGCGCTTCCGCCCGTTTCACATAGGCAAGCGGTTTGTCGGGGCGGAGACCGATGGCCGAGCCGTAGGTGCGCGACGCCTGATACGGCAGCTTCTCCTCCATCAGCTGGTCTCCGAGCTTCACCAGCTGCACATACCGATAGTCGCGGGAAAAGCCTTGGAAGGCGGCTACGAAAAAGCCCACTGTGGCCGTCAAGACCACGATGGGTAAGACCAAATTCCTCATGGAGTGCTCTAAGTACCTCGCCAACAGCAGGTTAGCAAAATGGGACTATCGAGTCAATGTCCAAGTCATTGCAGAAGGGAACCTGGGGACGACTTGCGGTGTCTAAAGAAATGGAGCCCATGGTCCAGCTGTCACACCATCGGTCGGCCTGTGACAGCCTGTGCTACGATGGGCCAAAGGGGTTGGGGGACAATGCGCCGTTCGTGGGAAAGCATGAGTAGCGACCCAGCGTCCGTGCTTCAACCCACCTCCGCGGTTCGGGTTGAAGAGCTCTTTGGGCTCAAGGCGGAGCGCGAAGCGGCTAGTCTCAGCTTGGACGAGACCGCGCTCGTTGAGCGCTTCTTGTCGGGCGACGAAACGGCGTTCGATCAAATCGTGGAGCGGTTCCAGGATTTGGTGTTCAACTTGTCCGTGCGACTGCTCGGCCGCCGCGACGAAGCGCATGATCTGTCCCAAGAGGTCTTCCTTCAGGTTTAGAAGAAGTTGGGGACATTCCGCCGCGAGGCCTCGCTCCGCACGTGGATTTACCGGATCGTCTTGAACCGGGCCAAGAACCGCCAGCGATGGTGGCGCCGTAGAGAAGGTGAAATGACCGCGGTGACGGTAGAGGATGCCGAGCGGCAAGGCTCGATGGAATTGAGCACCTCGGTGGGAGTAAGTGCCGCACTCTTGCCGGACCGCGCGCTCGAGCGGAAGGAGCTCGGTAGGATTTTGCAGGACGCCATTGCGACCCTGCCGTTCCAGCAAAGGACGGTACCTCTATTGAAAGAAATAGAGGGGCTCTCTTACGAAGAGATCTCCCGAACCTTGAATCTGGCTATCGGGACGGTGAAGTCTCGTTTGGCGCGCGCTCGCGCAACCTTGCGCGAGCGGTTGGACCCTGGGGTTCGAGAGCTCTCGAGGGAGTAGACGAATGCTTCACACCCCAGATCGCAAAACGCTTTCGGCCTATCACGACGGTGAGGTTTCCGCCGACACCAGCGAGCTCGTCGAACAGCACTTGGGCGAATGCCCTCGATGTCGAGACGAGTATGGACGCTTGGCGAACATCGCCAATGCGGTACGACACTTTCCTCACATCGATGCGCCTGCCTCTCTCGCCGAGGTGATTCGCCAGAGGGTCGACGAAGAGCTGCGGGCATGGTGCCTATCCTCCGCGACGAGCTCTTGAGCTGTCGGCGACGACCGGTTCTCTTTCCCGCGGTGAGTTTGGGAGCCGTGTTAAGCCTGTTGGCGTTGGTCCTTTTTCTCGACTTATCGAGGGGATCCGCGCAAAGCGCGTTGATGTCCCGCTGGGATCCCGGTCCGCTACCGGCGGTGAACCCTGCACACGCAGATGACGACTCCTCGCTTCCGTGATCGCTCGGTGAATATGCTTCCGTTCACCGAAGTGGAGCGGGGCAAGGAGGGTACTCTCCTCACGTTGGCGTCGATCGACCAGAACGGAGACGTACGTGATTTGCGAGTGATCCACCGCAGTGGCGATGAGAAGATGTTGGCGAGAACGCTCGAGGTAGTCCGGGCCTCTGGTTTCGAGCCGGCGCGTTTGGGCGACCAGGCAGTCGCCGTGCACTTCCTTTATCTTTTTACGACCAAAGAAGTACGGTCCAAACGCAATATTTGAAAGAGCTCTTCTTAGCGGAGCTCGGCTCGCGCCGTTACCACATTCCCAAGTAGATCGGTCACCTTGAGAACGAGCGTATGCATCCCCCAGGAATAACCCGTGACGGTAACGTCGAACTCTTCCCGTTGGGAGTCTGCGATCCCGTCGACGGGATAGATCATCTGCCACCGGCCGGAGTCGACAGCATACTCGACTTTCCGTACCGCGCTGGAGCCGTCGAGGGCCACGAAGGTCAGGCGATGTCCACCGTCGGCCGGCACCACCACCAGATCCGACACGCTTGGGGGGGTGTTATCGACGTCGAACGGTTTGCTCTCTCGTTCTCCAGCGAGAGAAGAGGCTTGGGGGTTGCTGGGAGCGTCGCTGGCGACGATCTTAAGCATGTATCGTCCGTCTGGCATGGCCACGGTATCCCAAGCGATCACCGCTTCATGTAGGTTCTTGCGAAGGGGCTTCCACGAGCTCTCGCCTTCCGCACGGTATGAAACGCAGTAGCTCAACGTGTCATTGTTGGGATCGATGGCTGTCCAGACCACGGTCTGGTAACCCTTTCGGTGAAAGTTCCGACTATATGCGGTCAGAGGAAGGTTAGAAGCGCCAAACGGGTTGGTACTCGCGGTTCCCGAGTCCGACGTTCCTGGAGCATCGGGCGGGGCGTCGAGACCCAGAATTTCGATGTCGCCGGTGGTTACCAGGGGTTTCTGGAACGTTAGGCCTGGGGGATGGAGGGTGATGTCCGTTACCTCGGGACTCAAGTTTTGTTGCAGGTATACCGTAGTGAGCTTCAGCAGCTCCGGTGTTGCGCCACTGTCGGAGGTCTTCATGATTGCTCGCCATTGGAGAAAGCGGCCCTTGGGGCTGGTGATCTGCTCGCCACCGGAGTTGGTGTATGGCGCGGACCAGTCGCTCCACGTATTGTCGGGTTTCGAGGAGTTGCCTGTTCTCGTTTGAACACCCAGACCGGTGCCGGTCGGCGAGCGGCCTTCCCACTGGACCCTTCCCCACGAAGAAACGGTCGCGGTGTCCTTGATGGGCGAGCGGTACTCGCCTTCAGAACGGCGACGGGTGCCGAATCGATAGATCTTCGCGGGGTTCGAGGTCGCGAAGAAGACATTGCGCCCATCGCTGGAATAAATGGACGTGACCTGATCGGCTTCGGCACGAAGGAGCAAAGAGCTAGTCTTGTCTTGCCGGACTAGGAAAATACGACCTTTCTTTCCGGTTCCGACCATGACCCGGTCGTCTCGCTCGAGTTTGAGCGAAAGCGGGAGGTCTTCAGAGGACCCCCAGAGTCTCTCGGCGGAGCCCTCGGGGCCGATGCGATAAACCGCTCCTTGCAATCCGGCGACTCCGGTTGTCGAAGTCATGGCGGGCATCGGGGAAGCGGAAACCGTAACCGTGACCGACTCGGTTGCACCCTCCGCCGGTGCGGCTTGAGGGGGCGTCGCGGCAGGGGGCGCTCCGGGGAGCGGCGACGCGGTGGTCGGCGTCACCGGTCCCTTGGTGTCGCTGATAGTGGCGGCAAAGACGTTGCCCGCGGTGTCGACGACGAGTGCACGAACTTCTCGGAACGGAGTATCGAAAAGAACAGAGACACGATCGCGGGAGTCGATCTTGAAGACCAGACCATTGGAATCGCTCCCCGCGTATATATTTCCGTCGGCATCGGTGGTCAAACAGATGAGATGCGTTTCCTGGCTGGCAAACAAGACCTCGCTGTCACCGGAGGGGCTGACGCGGTAGAGATTGCCTTTGTCGCCGGTAGCGACCAGAAGATTCCCGACAGGGTCGAAAGCGAGCGCCCAAATGTAGCGATCGTCAGGATCGAAGAAGACCTGTTGCTCTCCGTCCCGGTTAACCTTGTACACGCGGCCGCGCGGTGAGGTGGCAACGTACACTTGCCCTTGACGGTCGAGAGCCAAGCCGTGGACTTCGAGCTCGTTGGTGTCCACGAGCACAGTGGCTTTTCCTTCCCGGTCCACCTTGTAGACCTTCCCGTTGTTGCCGCTTCCGGCGTAAAGATTGCCCTCTCGATCGGAAACTAAGCTCCAAAAGAACGGGTCGGTCGACTCGTAGAGGTTTTGGGTCGCGGGGGCGAGGCTCATGACGCCGTCGCTGGCGATCGACAGTCCGTCCACCTCTCCGGTCAGGAACTCCGGTTGGCCTTCTAGCGTCCAGAAGGTCGGCAGACCTGCCATTACCCAAGTCGCGAATGCGCAGACCGACAAGAAAGCAACAACTAGGGGGCGGTGGTGGGGGTGCATCTATCTCTATCCTTTCGACTGAGGGGTTCGAGTGCGAGCTCGGGACTACACTAGTTTTGAAGGTTGCCCACCGTGATCTCGAGAACGCGCGCGCCGCTGAGGCTGTAATCGGTGACCAGCTCGTACTCCCATAGGGTCGAGCTGTTGATAGGAATATAGCTCGCGCTCGAGCGGTCTGCTTTCAAGACGTTCATTACACTCGGGGGCAGGGAGGAGAGGTACTCTCCCGCGACGATGGCCCCTTCGCGATCGGGACTGGTCAACTTCACATAAAGGCGATTGTTCTTTCGCAGTGCGTTGAGCGCGCGAATGAGCTGATCCAGATTGCGCGGCTCGAAGCGATTGTGCGCCTCGCGACGTTCCATTGCTGAAATGGTGGTCGCATCGGCAACCAGGAGCTTGAGCTTGCCTTCGCCGACGTTGGTTGGAATGGCGACGTCGACCGTCTTCAGTACGTCCTCACCACGATAGGAGCGCAGCAAAAGCTTCAACGAGATGGTGCCGCCCGGGGCGACGCGATCGGTGTCCAGCCACGCGCGAACCAAGCGTGCGGTTTGCGGGCTCTCGGTGGCCTCGATCGAGACCTCCATTGATTCCACTTCGACTTTCTGGAAGTCGTTGGTCATGAGGAAGGATAGGGGGGCTGCCGCCATGGCGGATGCAGACAACGCGGGTTGCTGGTCCGCGAAGATGTCCTCGATGTGCACCCGTCGCTCGTCCACCAGAGAAATCCAGGCCGAGACCTTCACCGTTGCAGTTCCGAATTGTCTTTCGGTGGACTGAAGAATGGACATCAGCGACACGTAGGCCAGCACCGGTGAGAAGAGCTCGTCGTTGACGATCTTGAGGTTATAGGATCTCTCTAGTTCTCGACTGGTCTTTACCCGGACCGACAGGGGAATCATCTTCGGCCGGCTACCAAGTGCTCCTTTGATGGCGGTGTGGCGATCCTGCAGCCAGGTTCCCACCGTAGGGCCGGAGCTCGCCAGCTTGAAGGAGCTGTAGAGGCTCGGTAGGACCAAGTGCACCTTGGCTCTGGTCATCGGGTATTCGATGGGGCCGAGGTTGAAGAGAGGATGGCCGAACGCGTAAACGCTTCCGGTTAATGAGTCGACATGGGTCACGGTGCCAGTGGCGCTTATATCCATGTCTCCCGTGATGAGTCCTACTCCGACGGCATCGCCCGGCTGCAGCGTGAGCTCGGAGTTGGGCGTGGTGATTTCCGCGATCTCGCTGCCGGTCTGGAGCCCTGGCACCATCGCGCCGCCGAGCAAGGGTTCCATCCCGAGCGCCCGCAGCAAAGGGGCCGCAATGTCGTAGGTCTCCGGGAGAAAGCCGTTGAGTGATGCGGGCGTGGCAATAGGAGAAAGGAGTTTCCCCAGATACGGCCGGAGTTGGTCGACTCCGCTGAGCGACGCGCCCTGGATTGCGACCGGCCGCACCCGATGAGGTGCGACGGTCCGCAGTCGCTCCGGTGTGAGCGGAAAGTCGAGCTTCGCCACCTTGCGTCGTGAAATGGGCGTCGCGGTGGCTTCGATCATTTCTGAGATGGGGGTGATTCCCGTGATAGGTTCCTTGGAGAACGGGAAGGAGTAGGCCACCGCTCCGAGCAGTTTCCCGTCAATGTAGACCGGGCTGCCGCTCATTCCGGCGATCACCCCGGTCTCGGCGAGGGGGCCGCCTTCGAGCTTGGCCAAAATCATGTTTTGGTTGGGGCCATAGTTCCGCAGCACACCCATGATCGTGACCTTGAACGTCTCGATCTGCTCGGCGGAAAAGACGGTGCGACCTTCACCTACCATGCCGGGCTCGACCGCATCGATCGAAATGGTCTCGACACCCTGGGAGGCCGCACCGAGCGTGGGAAGCAAGGAAACGGTGAAAAGCCAGAGCCAGAGAATGACGAGCGGCAGACGCCTCTTCAGCTTTCGACTGCTGGATATGGGCATTCCTAAGTGAACCTCGAGAATCCGCGTCGGCAACACGGAAGAAGTTGTGGGCGAATGACTCACCGACCCTAATGATAGTTCAAAGGAAGGGCACCGTCAAAACCCTCTCGTCTGATGTGTTCCCTTAAACAGAGACGAATCAAGGTTTTCCGGGGTCTGTTACTCCGGAAGGTTCCGCCGGGGTCAATTCGTCGGGGGTGGGAGTGGGACCGATGGGTGAGTCGAGCGTCCTTTTGTGGGCAGCTCGATTGCCGAGCGAGATCGTTGATCGAAGAGTGTCGTCAGCCGTCGGATTTCGCCGTTGGCGGTTCGGATGCCGAGCACCATTCCCTTGAGGACTGCGAAGGCAAGCTTCGGTTGTTTCCGGAGGCAGGCCTGGAAGTCGTCGTGGCGGATGATCCAAAGGCGCGTCGACTCGACAGCGATGGCCGACGCGAAGTGGGGATCGGGGTAGAAGAGCGACAAGGTGCCGAAGTGATCTCCGGGGCCGAGGAGCGCGAAGGTTTGGCGGCCAAAGTGAGGCCCATCGCGAGAGATCTGAATACGGCCGCTCTCGATCAGGTAGAGGTGGTTCTCGGCCTCACCTTCGGAGAAGACGACCTCTCCGTTCTCTACGGTTTGCAGTCGCGCCATGTCCACCAGTTGATGGACATGACGGTCGCTGACGTGTTTAAAGAAAACGACGGATCTCAAGATCCGGTTCATATTCACGGCGCGCCTCGATTCGGGTCCACGATGAAATCGAGAACCTTTTTTATATAGCACCCGAGCGGTGACGTTACAAGAAAAGAGTGCTCGCCAACTCAGAAAATTGCGGGTGGTGCGACTCATGGAACTGGAGTGTCACTTGACATGAAAAAGTGGCGGGTGTAGCGTTTGAAGCGCAAGGTCGAAAATGAGCCCACGAGTGACAGTGCTAGCGATGACGGCGTTGAAGGCGTTTCCGTGTCTCGGGGCTTGTACAGACGGTAGTTTCGCGCATCTTACGTACCATCGGTACCATTACGGGGCCTAGCTGGGCGCCTAGCCCGGCGTGTCACGCTGACACGTTGACACGCCGGCCACAATAGGGAGCCTGGGGATGTAAGATGCCGGACGGTATTTTCCTCTTCAGGTCGCCTGAAGAGGTTTTTTTTTGGATACAAAGAGGGGAACCGACCCCATCTTGGCGGGGGCTGCGACTCGCGTAGTGGCGGCGGTTATGGCGTCTACCGCCGAGGAAATGCGGCGGGCTGCTGAGGACGCCTGCGAGGGTGCAGACCTCGTGGAGCTTCGCGTTGACGCTCTCCAAGACCTCGATTTAGAAGGCCTACGGAGGGCGGGCACCAGGCCTCTAATCCTTACCTGCCGCACTCGGCGAGAGGGAGGAGTGTTCCAGGGCTCGGAGCGCGAGCGCCTCGAGATTTTGCGACGGGCTATGGGGTTGGGCTTCGACTTCGTTGACATCGAACTGGACTCCTTCTCCGACGAGCTTCGTACGATGGAAACTTCTTCACGGCTGATTCTGTCTCACCACAAATTCGATGGGATGCCGGACGATTTGTCGGAGATCGTTGAGCGCGCCGCGGTAGCGGGCGCCGATATCGTCAAGGTGGCGGCGCGGGCAGGCTCGCTTGCCGATGTGGTTCGGCTCGGCGAGGCGGGTCGACTTGCTCGAAGCCGTGGCGTCGGATTCGCTCCGATCCCTATGGGCCCCGCCGGGACCGCCGGTCGGGTGATCGCCAATCGGCTAGGCGGCAACCTCACCTATGCCGCGGCGCGCGGATTACCTGCGACGGGTCCAGGACAGCTCGATCTCGACGAGCTCCTGAGCACTTACCGTTTCCGGACGGTAGACGCGACAACAAAAATCTACGGGATACTCGGGCGGCCGGCGCTCGGTAGCCTCTCGCCGGCGATGCACAACGCCCAATTCGCCCATGCCGGATTGAACGCGATCTACGTTCCCTTTGAAGAAGAGAGTCTCGCTCTCTTCGTTCCAGCCGCCAAGGAGCTCGGTGTCGCCGGCTTTTCCGTAACCCGGCCGTTCAAGGAATCTATCCTGCCCTTCCTAGGCGACGTGGATCGGTCGGCCGAGGAGCCGGGGGCGGTCAACACGGTTGTCGCTCGAGGCGGACGGTGGTGCGGGTTCAATACCGACGTGGAAGGGGTCGTGGATCCGGTGTCCCGTCGTCTCCGTATCGAAGGGAAACGCGCGTTAGTTCTTGGTGGTGGTGGGGCGGCCCGCGCCGCCGCAGTTGGATTGGGACAGGCGGGGGCCGAGGTCGTGGTTCTCGCGCGCAGGTTGGAGCAAGCACGCAGCGTCGCCGACCTCGTAGGGGGAGATGCGGGCGAAATAGGCGAGTTTGCCGCTCATCGATGGGATATCTTGGTCAACGCCACTCCTTTATATGAAGGACTGATCGACGTTGACTCCGCGGAGCAGATCGAGGCGTTCCGGCCCGGTGCTCTTGTTCTGGATATGATTTACGACCTGGAGAAAACGGAGATCCTCGAGTTGGCCAGAGATAGAAAGGCTTTCGCGGTGCCGGGTCTCGAGATGCTTGTGGCCCAGGCGGTGCGGCAGTCGAAGTTGTGGACCGGAAGGACGGGAGACGCGGGGGTCATGGAAAGCGCGGCCCGAGCCGAAATGCACCGACGCTGGGGTCAGAGCTAATAATGTCACAGGGGTCTGATCTGGCGTGTGGCGAGGTCGCAGTTTGCCTCCCGCCCTTCTTTGACGCCCGAAAGCGGCAGTGGCTATGAATCAACGCTCTAACCTACAGATACCCTCAGGAGTGCAATGCTTCTACGGGCGCGAGGCGCGACTCCGCAAGCAAGTGGAGCGGGTGGTCGGTGACGTCTTTTCCGGCTGGTCGTACGAAGAAATTATCGTCCCTCTCTTCGACTACTACGAGGTCTTTGCGCGTGCCGGTGGGCCCAGTTTCGCCGAGCAGATCTATCGTTTCATCGGGCGGGCGGGGGAGTTGTTGGCGCTCCGGCCCGACTTCACCGCACTGGTGGCCAAAGTCGTTGCCTCCCGGATGCAAGACCGCTCGCTGCCATTGCGACTTTTCTACAGCGGCGAAGTGCTCAGGTACCAACCGCCCCAGGCGGGACAACAAAAGGAGCTCTTTCAAATCGGCCTAGAGCACATCGGCAACGGATTGGCCGCCGATTTGGAAGTATTGCTCGTGGCCTTCGAGGCACTGGGGCGACTGGGGGTGAACGACGCGGTCCTGACGCTCGGGCATACAGGTTTCTTGGTCGGTGTGCTCGAGGATTCGGAGGTATCACCGGGCGTCCAGCCAGAACTTCTAGAAGCGATGCGAGCTCGAAATGCCGATCGCGCCGGTGCCGTTCTGGGAAGAGTAGTGCCGACCGCGGTCTTGGAAGCGATGCGTTTGTTCGGCGGCCTCGAGATCCTCGATCGAGCGCAGGCCGTTGCCACTCGGCCGGAGAGCCAAGCCGCGTTGGAACGGCTCGGTGCCATTTCCAAAGAGCTTCATGCTCTCGGCTTCGGCGACCGCATCCAATTTGATCTCGGCGAGGTTCGAGATTTTGATTACTACACGGGAATGATCTTCGAGCTTCACGCACCGGGCACTGGGCTGGAGCTTGGTGGAGGAGGTCGATACGACTCCCTCCTAACGAAATTCGGTATGCCGCATCCAGCGGTTGGTTTTTCCTTGTCCCTCGATCGCTTGGCGCACAAGGTCGACGAGAAAAAGCTCCCGCCCAAACCAGCGTCGAAAGCCATCACCCTCGAGAAAGAACCCGCGCGAGCTCTCGGGGAAGCCATGGAACGCCGGCGAAAGGGCGAGAAGGTGAGGTTAGGTTGACGACCGCCATACGCCTGGCGCTTCCCACCGGCAGGATCTTCGACGAAACGGTGGCGCTTCTCACGCGCTCGGGCTTCGCCCTTCCGAACGACGTCCGCGAGGCCAGGAAGTTGCACGTCTCGAACAGGCGAGATCAGTCGTCGGTGCTCGTAAAGGATCGCGACGTGCCGACTTACGTCGAGCACGGCGTCGTCGATGCCGGCATCGTCGGAAACGATGTTCTTTCCGAGATCAACCCGGACGTCTACCAGCCGCTCGACTTACGCATTGGTCGCTGTCAGATGGTGGTGGCTCGTGATCAGAATCAGCGACCCGGGGCTTATCGGGATCTGCCATTGGTGAGAGTTGCGACGAAGTATCCCGAAGTAGCGTCTCGCTACTTTCACGGTCACGGAATTCCGGTGGAAGTCATTCTCCTTTCCGGCTCGGTCGAGCTCGCCCCGGTCCTGGGGTTGGCGGATTGCATCGTCGACCTCCTGCAAACCGGTAAAACCATGGCGGCCAACGGGCTGGAAATCGATGAAGTGCTCTTCGAGAGCACGGCGAGGCTCATCATCAACCGGGCCAGCTTTCGGCTCAAGGGGCGCGTCTTGGGTGAGTTCGTTTCGTCTTTGGCCCGCGAGGTGGAGCAATGATTCGCGTGTTCGAAAATCCGGACGATTTCCTCACCGAACGGGGAGAGGGCCTCTCCGGTGCGGGCGTGACACCTCCTGAGATTGTGACGCGTGTCGAAGAGATCATTCGTTCCGTACGATTCGAAGGGGATGATGCGTTGGTCGAGCTCGCGGAGAGGCTAGACGGTGTCCGCCTCGGACCAAACGAATTGCGCGTGGATGCCCGGCAGATCGCAGCCGAAGCAGCCAATGCTACCCAGGCAATTCGGTCGGTACTGGTGAACGCCGCAGACAACGTCCGTCGCTTCCACGAACGGCAGAAGGAAGCCAGCTGGAGCATTGAGCTCGAAGACGGCAGCCTGGTGGGGCAAAAGATCTGTGCCCTCGATACGGTCGGTGTCTATGTGCCAGGAGGGGAGGCGGTCTACCCGTCGACTCTCATCATGAATACGGTACCGGCGCAGATCGCTGGTGTGCGCCGAATCGTCGTCTGCACACCCCCCGGCACGATCGAGCGTTCACCTGCCCTTGCCGCGGCGATCGAAGATCTTGGGCTGACCGAGGTGTTTCGCGTCGGTGGCGCACAGGCGGTCGCCGCCATGGCCTTCGGCACGGCAAGGGTCCCGCGCGTCGATAAGATCGTCGGGCCCGGCAATGCCTACGTCACGAGCGCGAAAAAACTCCTCTACGGCGTCGTGGGAATCGATTCTCTCGCCGGCCCTAGCGAAATCGTCGTGCTTGCGGACGGCGCGGCCGATCCAGCATACGTGGCGGCCGACCTGCTGTCTCAGGCCGAGCACGGTTCGGGAGACGAGCGAGCTATTCTGGTCTGCACATCCCGTGAGCTCATCGACGCCGTCGCCGTCGAGATACTCAAACAGATGGAAGGCCTCCCGCGCGCCCCCATGATCCGCACCGTACTCGAGAAACACGGCGCCGCGATCTTGGTCTGCGATCTGGATCAAGGAGTGGCGTTGGTCGACGAGTTGGCTCCCGAGCATCTCGAGATCATGGCCGACGGCGCCGAAGCACTAGCGCAACGCGTTAGGAATGCAGGAGCGATCTTTATGGGTGCGAGCTCCCCGGTGCCGATCGGAGATTTCTACGCGGGTCCCAACCATGTTCTGCCGACCGGAGGCACGGCGCGATTCGCGTCTCCGCTGGGTGTTTATGATTTCATCAAGCGATCGAGCCTCATTCGCTATAGTCGCGAGAAATTGTCACGGGACCGAAACGACATCGAAGCCTTCGCCCGCGCCGAGGGGTTCGAGGCGCACGCTCGATCGATTGCAACGAGGTTCTCGGAATGACAAGCCGCGAAAGAGATCTGGCGGAGCCTCTTCTCGGCCGTTTGCGACCCGAGGTTCGCTCGATCCGAGCCTACCGACTCGAGCCACACGCGGCATCGGTCAAGCTCGACCAAAACGAGAGCAGCTATGATCCGCCCGAGGCCCTCGGACGAGCCATTCGAGACGCGCTGTCCGAGCTTGCCCTGAACCGATACCCACCCGTACAAGCGGCTGAGCTCAAGAGCGCCTTGGGTAGTCTCAATGACTGGCCCGCCGAGGGTGTCTTGGTGGGGAACGGCTCGAACGAGCTGCTCCATATGCTGGCCCTCTCGACGCTCGAGCGGGGCCGAAGCGTCGTCTACCCGACTCCGTCCTTCGTCTTGTACGGCTACGTCAGCCGCATGCTGGGCGCGGACAGGGTGGAAGTCCCAATGAGGCCGGATTACCGCTACGACGTCGATGCTTTCGTCCGGGCGATAAAGGAGAACCAACCTGCGCTAGTATTCTTGTGCTCTCCCAACAATCCCACTGGCTCGACGCTCAGTGCGGCAGAAATCGAACGAATCGCGAAGGAATGCCCAGGTCTCTTGGTGGTAGACGAGGCCTATTTCGAGTTCGGCGGTTCGGTTGCGAGGGAGCTCCTCCCCCGGTATCCGCACATGGCTTTGTCGCGCACTTTTTCGAAGGCCGTGGGACTCGCCGACCTCCGGATTGGCTACCTGCTCGCGGCGCCTGCGCTCGCGGAAGAGGTAGAGAAAGCACAACTGCCGTACGCGCTGAACGGTTTTTCGCGCGCCGTCGGGCTCGCGGTCTGTGATCATTACGAGCTCATTCGGAAACAAGCCAACGTGATCGTGGAGGAAAGGGATGCGCTGTATCGGAAGCTGCGCGACTTGGACGGCATTCACCCCTATCCGTCGGCGGCCAACTTCATCCTATTCGAATGCAGCGCCGGGGCAACGCAAGTGTTCGACGGTTTGCTCGCCCGAGGCGTCTTGGTTCGTAACTTGAGCTCGAACCCCAGATTGAGCCGGGCCCTGAGGGTGACGGTGGGCCGGCCCGATGAGAACGTCAAGTTCCTAGGTGCTCTTCGCGAGACGGTGGAGGAGCTTCAATGAATAGAATCGCGCAGAAGAAACGCTCGACCAAAGAGACCGAGGTCGAAGTTCAGCTGACCGTGGACGGTAGCGGCAAGGCCGATGTGTCCACCGGAATCGGTTTTCTCGATCACATGTTGGAGCTGCTAGCCCACCACGGAAATCTCGATCTCTCGGTCAAGGCGAAGGGCGATCTGCACGTGGACTTCCACCATACGGTGGAAGACATCGGGCTGGTCTTTGGTGATTGTTTGGAGGAAGCCCTGGGAGACAAGTCGGGGGTCAACCGTTTCGGAATCGCTTTCGTTCCCCTCGACGAGGCGTTGGCTCGAGTCGTGGTCGACCTTTCGGGCCGTCCCTACCTGAGCTGGAGAGTTCGCTTCACCTCCGATCGGGTAGGAGACTTTCCAACCGAGCTCTTCGAGGACTTCTTTCGCGCTCTCTCCGACCGCGCTCGATTGACGCTCCACGTGGAATCGCTTCACGGGGGCAACAACCACCACATCATCGAAACCGTCTTCAAGGGTTTCGCACGGTCACTTCGCGAAGCGGTCCGCCGAACTGGTGGTTCCGAAGTCCCTTCGACCAAAGGGACACTCAAGGACTAGCCCATGCCGGAGAATCTGATCGTCGTCGATTACGGCGTCGGGAACCTGGGGAGCGTCGCGCGTGCCTTCGAGCGCATCGGGGCGCCGAGCAAGCTTTCGGCAGAATGCGAGGAAATCCGTCGTGCGAAGCAACTAGTCCTGCCAGGTGTAGGACATTTCGGAGCGGCAATGCGAAATCTTCGAGACCGCGACCTTGAGGCTCCGTTGAGGGAGGCTATCGAGGAGGGCGCTTCACTGCTCGGCATCTGTGTCGGGTTCCAGATGCTCTTCGATGCCAGCGAGGAAGCCCCCGGTGTCTCGGGGCTCGGTTTGCTTCCAGGGCAGGTCCGTCGTTTCTCAACCGAACGCCCCGTCCCCCATATTGGGTGGAACCAACTCGAGCTCCACGGAACGGCCCGGCTTCTCGAAGGGGTCGAGACTGGCGACTATTTCTATTTTCTGCATTCGTACTACGTCGATCCGGACGGGGACGACGCGGTCAAGGCCGAGACGGATTACGATGTGTCGTTTTGTTCGGTAGCCAGCAAAGATCGCGTGGCAGGGATCCAGTTTCATCCGGAGAAGAGTCAGCAGCTTGGCCTCAAAGTCCTGACGAACTACTGGCGGGCCTGACGCGGTGACACAATGACCATCATCCCGGCGATCGACATCGAAGGGGGACGATGTGTGCGTCTGGTGCGCGGAGAGCGCGGAACGGAAACCGTGTACGGTGACGATCCCGCGGAAGTTGCTCGGGATTGGCAGGCGCAAGGAGCGGAGATGCTCCACATCGTTGATCTCGATGCCGCCTTCGAGCGCCAGCGGGGGAATCGCTCCGCCATTCAAGAAATACTCAGCGCGGTCCAAGCCTCGGTTCAGGTCGGAGGCGGGATTCGGGACATCGCAGACTTCGAATGGCTGATGCAGGTGGGGGCAGCTCGGGCGGTGTTCGGCACCGCGGCCGTGGAAACCCCGTCGGTCGTGCAACAGGCGTTGGCGATTGCTCCGGAGGCGGTCGCTATCGGGGTCGACGTGCGGAAAGGCAAAGTATCCATTCGCGGTTGGGAAGAGGACTCGGCGCTCGGACCCCTCGAGCTCGGCAAGCAATGGGTGGATAGAGGCGCCAGCCGGTTCATCTATACCGACATCTCGCGAGACGGCGTTCTCACTGGACCCAACGTGGACGGGGTCAAACGCTTCGCGAAGGAAACCGGGGCGCGGGTCATCGCTTCGGGTGGGATCGGCTCGCTGGAAGATCTCCGTCGTCTTCAGCCGGCAGGGGAAGACGGGGTGGAAGCGGTCATCGTCGGCCGTGCGCTCTACGACAAAGTCTTCACATTGGCCGCCGCCATCGAAGCGGGAACGGTTTCGGGTTGACATGCTGGCAAAGCGGATCATCCCTTGCTTGGACGTCGACCAGGGACGCGTGGTCAAGGGCGTACGTTTTGTTGATATCGTGGATGCTGGTGATCCGGTAGAGGCGGGGTCGCGTTACGACGAAGAAGAGGCCGACGAGCTCGTCTTCTTGGATATCACCGCCTCCCACGAGCAGCGGGCCACAAAGCGTCGCATGGTGGAGCGGATGGCAGACACGTTGACCATCCCCTTTACCGTGGGGGGCGGCATTCGAACAGTGGATGACATGAAATCCATTCTAGAAGCAGGAGCGGATAAGGTCGCCATCAATACCGCGGCGGTGAAAGAGCCCGAGCTACTCAATGAAGGCGCTCAGAGGTTCGGGAAACAGTGCATGGTGCTTGCCATCGACGCAAAACGCGGAAACGGTGGGTTCGAAGTGTTCGTCAACGGAGGCCGCACCGCTACCGGGATCGATGCGGTGGCCTGGGCGAAACGGGCGGAGGAATTGGGGGCGGGTGAGATTCTCCTGACCAGCATGGATCGTGACGGCACGGAGGAGGGCTACGACATACCACTCACGCGCGCGATCGCTGAAGAGGTCTCCATTCCGGTCATCGCATCCGGGGGCTGCGGGAGGCTCGAACACCTGGAAGAAGCACTGACCGAAGGCAAGGCGAGCGCTGTCCTCGCCGCTTCCGTTTTTCATTTCGGGACCTATCGCGTTCGCGAGGCAAAACATTTCTTGGCCGAGCGCGGGGTTCCGGTCCGCCTAACCAGATCGTCCCGATCCGCGAGAAACTGAGCAACTCATGTCGAAAAAGACCAAGGTCGAAAGCCTTAAGTTCGATGACAAGGGGCTCATACCCGCCGTGGTTCAAAACGCTACTAGTGGCCGCGTGTTGATGGTGGCTTGCATGAACCAAGAAAGCCTCGACGAGACCCTCGAGACCGGTGCGGTGCACTTTTGGTCACGAAGTCGTAACGAGCTGTGGCGAAAAGGAGCGACGTCGGGTCACGTGATGAAGGTGATCGAAGTGATAGCCGATTGTGATCAGGACTCTTTGCTGGTGCGCGTCCAGCTCGAGGGCCCGGCGTGCCACACCGGGGAGACCAGCTGCTTCTTCACTCCATTGGTGTCCGACTCTGAGAATCCGGGTGAGACGGTTTTCTCGGAGACGATAGGCGAGCTGGCGGCGCTGATTCGCGACCGACGGAAAAAGCGCCCCGAGGGCTCCTATACCACCCGCCTCTTCGAGGGGGGAGTGGACCGCATTGCGAAGAAGGTCGGCGAAGAAGCGGCCGAAGTGATCATCGCCGGAAAGAACAACGACCCTGATGAGCTATGCCGAGAGTCGGCAGATCTTCTTTATCACCTTCTGGTGCTGTGGGAGCAAGCCGGGGTGTCCCCGGCAGCTGTGGGGCAAGAGCTGAAGCGGCGAAGGCGTTGAAGATGGGAAGCAAAGTCAAGGCTGCGGTCGGCAGTTGGCGCCAACGGATCGATGCGCTAGACGACCGGCTGCTGGTTCTGTTGAACGAGCGGGCGAACTGCTCGATCGAGATCGGTTGGATCAAGCGAGCCCACGATATGGAGATTTACGTGCCGAGTCGCGAGGTTCAGATCCTCAAGCGAGTCACGAGTGCGAACGATGGGCCCTTGAACGAAGAGTCGGTTCGCCGTCTATTCGAGCGGATCATCGACGAGTCGCGGAGCACGGAGCGAGTTGTTTGCAGTGCGGGTCCCAGGCCGGAGGGAAGTAAACCAACGAAGAGGCCTACCCGCGCACGAAAAAAGAAAAGGCCCAGCCGCAAGAAGGTTAAGAAGTAGGAGGTAGGGAAGATCATGGTCATCATAATGGAGCACAGCGCTAAAGAGAAAGACATCCAAAACGTCATCGAGCGTCTGACCGAATGGGGCTATGACATCCATCGTTCGACCGGTGAGACGCGCACGGTTCTAGGGGCTGTCGGTATTCCGAAAACCGCGGCGGACCCCCGCGACCTCGAGGTGCTAGTGGGAGTGCGGGAGGTGGTGCGGATCAGCGAGCCCTACAAGCTCGCCGGGCGCACCTTCAAACGCGAAGACACCATCGTGCGCATCGGGGACGTGACCATCGGCGGGGAGGAGGTCGTGGCCATGGCCGGCCCGTGCTCGGTCGAGAGTCGCGATCAAATCAGGGAGATCGCGGCGAGCGTGCGGGAAATGGGAGCGACCTTCCTCCGGGGGGGAGCCTTCAAGCCGCGGACGTCGCCTTATAGTTTTCAGGGCCTGGGGGAAGAGGGCTTGAAGTACCTACGTGAGGCGGCGGACGAGAACGGGATGCTCATGATCTCCGAGGTCATGGATACGACGCACATCCCGTTGGTCGCCCAATACGTTGACATTCTTCAGGTGGGCGCCCGCAACATGCAAAACTTCATCATGCTCAAGGAACTGGGGAAAGTGGACAAACCGGTATTGCTCAAGCGTGGCCTCTCCGCGACCATCGAAGAATGGCTTCTCTCTGCAGAGTATGTGATGGTTGGAGGCAACCATCAGGTGATCCTCTGCGAGCGAGGTATTCGCACCTTCGAAAGATACACCCGGAATACACTCGATCTATCTGCCATCCCTATCATCGAGAAACTTTCGCACTTGCCGATCATCGTCGATCCGAGCCACGGCACCGGCCGAAGGGAAAAGGTGGTGCCGATGGCGCGCGCCGCGGTGGCCGCCGGTGCCGACGGGCTACTCATTGAAGTCCACAATCATCCGGACCAGGCCCTCTCGGATGGCGCGCAATCTCTGTACCCCGAGCAATTCCAAGGGCTCATGGAAGAGATACGCATCATCGCCACCGCTATTGGACGTTCCGTGACGTCACCGGTGGAGCATTCGAGCGAGCGTCGACCCGCCGAATGATGGATCGATGAAGCGCGTCGCCTTTGTTGGACTCGGGCTCATGGGTGGCTCCCTGGCCATGGCGTTGAAGCGTGCTCGGCCGGACTGGGTCTTGGTGGGTAATGATGCACCCGACGTCCTGGAAGAGGCTCGTAGGCGTTCGCTCGTCGACGAGACGGAGGTGGACGCGGAAAGGGCGGTTCGAGATGCCGACGTCGTCGTCTTGGGAGCCCAGGTTGCGACGATCGTCGAACAAATAGGTGAGCTCGCGTCGACATTTCGACCTGGCTCCTTGGTGACGGATTTGGGGAGCACCAAGAGAAACGTCATGGCGGCCGCGGAAACGCTCGCGGACGAAGTCAACTTCGTCGGAGGCCACCCGATGGCGGGGAAGGCGACCTCCGGACTGCAGGCGGCCGAGCCCGATTTGTTTCGAGGCGCGGCCTGGGCGCTCGTCCCAAGGATGTCCAATGAATCATCAGGCCTCTCCGATCTCCGCGAGATCGTTCGAGCGGTGGGAGGCGAACCGATTACGGTGGATGCCGCTACACATGATCGGGCGGTCGCGGTGGTCAGTCAGTTACCGCAGATCCTCGCTCTCGTCCTGTGCGAGCAGGCAGCGTCGGTCGAGCGAGGCACCGAGCTCGGTGGACCCGTCTTTCGTAGCTTGTCTCGCCTCGCGGGGAGCTCCGCCGCTATCTGGGACGACATCTTCTCGAGCAACGCCGACATGTTGATGGAAGCCGTGGTCGAGATGGAGCGCCGTCTCAAAGAAGCGCGCGCCGATCTAGCCCATGCCAAGATGGGAAGCCATTTCGAGGCGGCTCGTAATGCGATCGACGCGGCTGCAAAACCATCCGACGGTGGCCAGCCGGAACACTGACAAGACTACTGAGGAAAGACATTGGAATTGAAGCCCGCCAAAGACGAAACGCTCATTATCGATACCGACGACACCCTTTGGGAGAACAACATTTTCTACGAAAAGGCGACGGATCGCTTCCTGGAGCTCGTCGAAGCGCGAGGGGTCGGCAAGAAACCGGCGCGGCAGCACCTGACCGCGGTAGAGAGGAAGAACGTTCCGCTCTACGGGTACGGCTCACAATGTTTTGCGAGGTCGTTGCGTGACACGCTAGCTAGAGCACGAAGAGGTTGCGGAAGACGAGCGCCTGCACGTGATCGAACACTTCGAAGACCTGCTGCTCGTGTTTCCGGTCGCTCCGTGAGCCACCTTACAGAATTCGATATCGTTCGTGGCGTAGGATTCATTCGGGATGAGAGCTCGTCGCCCTAACCGAGAGATGTACTAACTGGCTAAATACCCAAGCCAGGCTACTCCGCAATCCCTTCCTCATCCCGTCGCAAGACGCGGCCTCGGGCGGGCTCTCGTCTCGAATATCCCCCTATCTCGCCTGCTCCGTGTGGTTTCCGCGCCAACTGTGAGGTACAATCACGGACAAAGCAATCGGTATCGGTGACTGAATTGGAGCGGACCCGCGGCGTCATGCAGAACCTACCGCTGTACCCCGATCGGAGCGATACTCACGGCCTTGCCTTGGGACGTCAAAGAGACACGCTGCTGCGCCGAGCCGCCGAGCGGCCAGAGAAATTTGCGGATAGCCTCGAAAAGCTGCTTGGAGAGTGTGTTTTCGAGACCCTTCGTTTGACCGGGGCACCCGTGGCGAGACAAGCGATCGCGGACGTGCAGGCCGGGGGCACCGAAGGGGACCCGGGACGGAGCGACAGCGCCGACCTCATTCGGGGGCAGCTCCGGGCGCTCGGCGCCATTCGGGAGAGGGCCGAGTCGACCCCTGAGCTGACCGAGAGTCTCCTCCGCGAGGTCCATCGCCTCTCCACCCCTGACTCCAACGGAGACTATCGCACGGAGCCGGCTCCGGCGCAGTTCGCCGGTTCTCCACCTTCGCGCCCGGATCTCATTTCAGACAAAATCGGGAATCTTTGCGACTGGCTCAGCGTCGACAGCGGGCGAGGCATGCATTCTCCCGAAAGGGCGGCCCTCGCATTCGCGCGGTTGTTGGAAATCTCGCCGTTTGAGCATGGTAACTTCCGAACCGGACACCTTCTCTTGAGTTTCTTCGCATTCGCGGATCGCTATCCCCCGTTTTTTCTGCGGTTGGATGATGCGGAGGTAGTTCGCGAGGAGGTGGAACGAGCGATGGCGTTCGACACTCTACCGCTCGTCAATCGACTCGCGCGCTCTTTGGCGAGCTCGCTATCCTTTTGTTTAGATGCCGTGTCCGCGCCGTCGTCAGATAGAGAGCGGAGGTCCTGAGCGATCGTGCGTCGAGCGACACTGACCGTAGCGATGCTGGTGGCGCTCCTCGCTTTGGGGGCGGCCGGTCTGTTCTCGGATCAGACTCTATCTTGGACACTACTCGACCCCCGGAGCGGTGGCGGACTGTGGCGCGCCTTGTTCCTAGTGTTCCTCCTCACCGGTCTCGCGGTTACATCGCTTCGCTTCGCGTCCAAACGCACCGGCGCATGGAACGAGTTCGTGCTCTTGGCGGTCTTGGCCATCGCCGTGAACTTCGTGGTTCAGCTCACCGGCGGCCTCCACTCACCGTGGCAGGCGCTCTACCTCATTTTGGCGGGCTTCACCGCGGTTGCCTATTCGCCGCGCTCCGTCGCCGCCCTGGTCGGGGTTGTCTTCTTGTTGGAGATCTCGAACTGGGCGGTCCATCCCGCTGCCGGGCTCCTGGATTTGATTCGTCTGCTCGGCTTGGCCTTTGTCGCTGCGGCCGGGATTGGTTTTCTAGAGTGGACCAAACGACGAAAGTCACGGCGAGTAGAAGAAGAGCTCATGCGGCTCAATCAAGGACTTCAAGAGCTCGAGCGAGACGAGGGAGATGATCGGGACGAGGAAGTGGAGACCACCTCGCCTCTTTCGGAGCTGGGCAAACGACTCGGGCGGGTGGAGTACGTGCGGGCCCTCGATAGCCGATTGGGTGCGCTCTTGGAACTGGTCCGGAAAACGACCGAGTCGTACAGTGCGTTTCTCTTGCGAGCCGATCCCGGCACGACGGGGTTCATTGTTCGATTGGCATCGGGGCCGGCCGCGGAGAAGACCGGTCAACGCGTTTCTCTCGTGGGAGGTCTCCTGAGCGATGTTCTCCGTGAAGAGCGAGTGCTTTCGATGACGGAGAAGAGACGGCCGCTACCTTCTCTTCCTTGGTACTTCCACAAATCCGGACCCGCCGCGCAACCACAACTTCACTCTTTGATCGCCGTTCCCTTTCGCGATCACGACGGACCGCAATGGATCCTCGTCATGGATCACGACGAGCCCGGTCATTTCGACGAAGGACGCCAGCAGCTCGCCCGAGAGTTTGCGGAACAAATGCGCCAATGGCTGTCGTCGACCCGGCACCTGTCCGAGCTCGATATCCTCTCGAACGAATTACGTCGGCTCTACCAGGCGAGCGCGTCGCTGGCGCAAGGACTTCGGGTAGAGCAAACCCTCGAAGAGATCGTGAGCTTCTGCGGCGAGGTGACCGAGTTCGAGACCTGTGCGATCTGCCTGTGCGAAGAGGGAGAAGATGCCTTCTCGGTGCCGGTCGCGGAGGGCTATCCTCAAAAGGTTCGAGGGTCGCAGTTTCCTTTGAGTGCACGCACCTGGGCGGGTTGGATCCTGAGAGCTCAGGAAGAGCCGCAGACGATACGCTTTCAGCTTCGCACCGGGATGCCGGTCTTATACCCCGGCGAGGGCATCCATTTAGGAGCGGGTTTCCTGGGCATGCCGCTTCTAGCCAAGAATCGCGTTTCCGGTGCCCTCTTGCTCACTCGCAAACGAAGGCCGTTTTCCTCGAACGAAGTGAGGTTGGTGCGCGTTCTCTGCAACCAGGCTGCGATTGCGCTAGAGAATGCGCGCGTTTACGGACGAGTGGAGCAAATGGCGGCCACCGATGCCTTGACCGGTCTCTTCAATCGCCGTTACTTCCAGCAGGCTCTGGAGCGGGAGATGTCGCGTGCGGACCGCGGCGCCAGCAGCATCGCATTGATGCTCTTGGACATCGACCACTTCAAGGACTTGAACGACACATATGGGCATGCCTTGGGTGACGCGGTGCTGAAAAAAATTGCCGACGTCCTTCAGGGGACCTTACGCAAGGGGGACGTCTTAGCACGCTATGGTGGTGAGGAGTTCGTGGTGTTGCTCTCCCACGCCACCTACGACGGTGCGCAGGAGTTCGCTCAACGCATCTGGAAAGCGATCGGTTCGGCGCGGATTCATCCCGGGGGCGGTTCGCATCGCGTCACCGCGAGCGTCGGCTGGGCGCTCCTGCCCGACGATGCCGAGACGGCAGAGAGTCTGGTCGAGAACGCCGACCGAGCTCTATATTTCGCCAAGGAAACCGGCCGGAACAAAGTGGCGGGATACCATCTCGTTCGAGCCGGCGTAGGGTCTGGATGAGCACACCCAAGAACTACTACGTCATTCTGGGCGTGACCGCCGCGGCCTCTCTAGAGGACATCAAGAGCGCCTACCGCGGTCTGGCTCGACAGTTCCATCCCGACGTCGAGGGTACTGCCGACGTCGAGCGGTTTCGCGACATCCAAGAAGCCTACGAGATTTTGGCCAGTCCCCACAAAAAGCGGGCCTACGATCTCACCTTCGGGGTTGAAATCCCGGTCGCCTACGGTGGAGAGGCGGGTTCGGTGACCGAGCTCTGGTTAGAGCCTCTTTCGACACCGAAGCGCCCGCGATGGGGACGCCGGAGCCGCGCCACCGATTCTGTCGCGGAGATCGTGCTCTCTCCGGAGGAGGCGCGGCAGGGAGGGACGCTCAGCTTCGAAGTCCGGGTTGGGGAGGATTGCGACGCCTGCGAGGGGACCGGCCAGGGCTTCATGGTTTGGTGCTGGGACTGCGATGGAACGGGTGAAGTAAAGCGCTACCGTCGAGTCGGCTTTTCAATTCCGGCCGGGGTGGAGCACGGAGCCACGTTGAGCACTTCCCTTGGCCCTGGGCTTCGCGACCTCCGCGCCCGCGTCTTCATCTCGCAAGCCTAAAAGAAGTTGGCTTCCATACTGTAATCCCTCTCCCTATGGGAGAGGGCCTGGGTGACGGAGAATGATTGGCTTCGATCCTCTATGAACCGTCGTCTTCCGGCTCTTCCTGACCGAGGTGGAGAAATGTTATCGGCTCGGCCGCGGTGCCGTTCAGCCGATTGTTGGGAAATCGCTTGCGGACCCAGATGCGCAGGAGGCCGAATCCTGCACCGACTCCGATCGCCACGGCAAGCGCCACGCCGATCGCGACAAAAGTGGTCAGTATGACCCAGGCCAAATTCGGGTCTGGGTTCGGGTCCTTCAGGTCGATGAACGTGACGCCGCCTTGTTTCTGTTGAAGCCATACGGTGAGATTGAACAGGTAGGAGGTCATCACATTCATGCTAACGCCGTCTTGTCAGCGGGTCAAACTTAGTGCGCGCGGGCCCCCAACCGCGAACTCCCAGGAAAAA
Source organism: Candidatus Marinacidobacterales bacterium (assembly GCA_965219415.1). Classification (GTDB taxonomy): domain Bacteria; phylum Acidobacteriota; class Vicinamibacteria; order Marinacidobacterales; family DATDRI01; genus CBDCNP01. The sequence goes on along the minus strand of CBDCNP010000002.1, from coordinate 168,194 downwards.
ACCTGACCCGAAACTACCCTCCGGAAGCCTGGGGAGTGAGGGTGTATCCGAGAGCTTCGGCTGCCTTTTGTAAACCGTTGATGTGGTTTTGGCGAAAACGGTCTTCGAAGGCGCGTTCGCCGATATCGATGTAATCGTGGCCATATTTGAGCATGCGGAAGACGAGCTGGGCGAGCTTGCGTGCTGTAGCAAAGACGGCGGTTTTGCCATCTTTACGGCGAGCAGTGCGGCGATAGTAAGCGCCTAGGGCGGTCTTGGAGCGGGAGAGAGATACAGCGGCCATACGTAAGGCACCGGCGATGCGATTGGAGCCGGCGCCGTTGCGGCGTTTGGAGAGTTGTTTACCGCCGGAGATAGGGCGACGTGGGGCGAGATGTAGCCATGAGACGAAGAATTTTTCGAAGGGGAAATCAGAGAGGTCGAATCCGATCTCGGTGAGGACAATGGCGGCGGTGGTTGGACTGATTCCGTCGATCCTGGTGAGGTCGCATCCAGCAAAACGCCACAGCTCGTTGCGCAGTTCGCTCTCGCCCCGATGCTGCATGTCGTATCGTTTTTGCGGATTTGGATGAGCTGGCACGTTGTGGTGTCTGCGTTGTGGCGGCTGGAGTTCGATGAGCACTTCGATGAGCACTTCAAGGATACGCTGGTCGAACAGTTCGACTTCGGCTTGTAGCGCATCGTAGAGACGCAGAGCCGATGCGAGGTTGAAAAGATGCTCGTCACGCCAAGTGCCGGTAAGATGCTCGGCGATCTCCTCTTCGCTCTTCTTGCAGCGTTGGTCACGAAATGCAGCCAGCTTTGACGGGTCACGCTCACCATCAACGATGGCGCGCACGATGAGCATGCCTGTGACGCCGGTGATGTCGGTCACTGCACGATGGACCTGAACGTTCATTTGGTCCAGAGATTTCTGTATCCATTGAATAGCTCGACTACACTGCTCGATGAGGCTGCAACGCTGTCGGTGAAGCGAGCGTAGGCGGCAGATCGACTCACCAGGACGAAACGAGCCTCGCAACAGACCACAGCTGTGTAACAGCTGCAGCCACTGACAGTCATGCATATCGGTTTTACGCCCGGGGACGTTTTTTAACTGTCGAGCATTTACCAGCACCACTTCAAGACCCCGCGATTCAAGCAACTCATAAATCGGAATCCAATAGACGTAAGTGCTTTCCATCGCAACCGATTCGACTCCTTGCTCGATGAGCCAATCCCCCATTTGATTCAAAGACGGTGTCGTTGGGGAAAACACCCGCACGTTCACTTTACCGTCCGACAAGGCCGGCCCACATACCCAATGCTCACGACTGCCAATATCGATGCCTGCTACCTTCGACCTTGTCACCGGCAGCGATTGCGGCGACAGATTCTTCGACTTCCTACCACTCTTTTTCATGCGCTTGTGCATCACTGACCTCACATGTATTTTTGTGAGTGAAGGCTCCGGCCCGAGATGGCGATTGTTAGGATTCTGACCCTGGGGAGTGCTTCCGTTCAAAGCCTCGCCAATGATAGGGAGCCGGATCGGACCCAAGCTCGTCCTGGGGCATTAGTGCACCAGTGGTGCTACGGGGTTTAGCTGCCGGGGCCTTCACCGACAACCCTTTTATCAAGCTCAGGTAGTTTCTCGCCTGATAGGGCCGGCCTCAGCCGGCGGCCTTGCTCGTCCGGACGAGATTTCGGCGCGGTTTTGGTGGTACATTGCGGACGGAGGAAATCTAGAATGAACTTTTTGGAAACACTCACCGCATTTTTGGGATGGTGCACTGCCATCAACTTCGGAATGCTGCTCGTTGCAACGATGATGCTAGCCTTCGTGCGCGGTGGAATGTCAAAAATTCATGGGAAAATGTTCGAGTTAAGCGACGAAGATATGTCACGCGCATATTTTCAGTATCTAGGGCAATACAAAATCGCAATCCTCGTACTCAATCTCGTGCCGTACATCGCTCTCAAGTTGATGGCTTGATTGCTAGCGGGGTTGGGCGAAACTTTCGGTGGGTGGGGTCGCTGAAACGTGAGCTACCCCCTTCAGCGACGTCGTATAGCCGCGGATTCCCTTTACGATCGACTCCGCGATCTGGTGTCGAAAGTCACCCGATGACAGCAGCTTCGCGTCATCCGGGTTGGAGACGAAGGATACCTCTACCAGCACGCTAGGCATGTTGGCGCCGAGCAAGACGTAAAACGGCGCGGTCTTGACCCCCAAGTCGCGCGTTCGCTGTTTTCCGTTCTTCACCACGTTGTCCACCATTGAATCCTGAACGTAGTGGGCGAACTCCCTCGACTCCGCGATCTTGCTGTTGTTCATGATCCGACTCAAGAGCTCTTGGAGCTCCGTCATCCGTCGGGTGCTGATGGCGTTCTCGCGCGCCGCAGTTTCTTCGGCCTCGGGGGAAGTCGCGAGGTTGAGATAGTAGGTTTCTAGGCCTCGAGCCCGGCGGTTCCGGCTGGAGTTCGCGTGTATGGAGATGAAGAGGTCAGCCCCGCGGGAGTTGGCGATCGCCGTACGCTCCTCGAGGGGAACGAAGACGTCGGTGTTGCGCGTCAAGATCACTTCGTAGCTCCCGTCCGCTTCCAAGAACTTAGCGACTCGGCGGGAGATGTCTAATACGAGCTCTTTTTCGCGCAAGCCGTTTTTCATCGCGCCCGGGTCGCGCCCGCCGTGACCCGGATCGATGATCACCCTCCGCGCCTCGAGTCCCAATTGCCTCGATAGGGGAAAGCGACCCTCGGAGGTTGGCTGCGGCGGTAACGGTAGAGTGGTGGTTTCGGGCGGCGTCGCGTCGGCGGCGACGGCTATCGACTCCTTGGAAGTATCGCTAGCCTCGGCAGTCTCGCGGCCGGTCGAAGTCGGGGACGGCGCTGGTGGTTTGGAGGCCACGGTCGGAGTGGGCGCGGCTTTCGCAGGCCTCTCGGGCTTCATCCCCAAGATATCGACCACCAGACGATGGGGGTCCGGAAGCGAGAAGGCGTTGTAGCGGCTGATGCTTTCGAAGTCCAAGACCACGCGAACCACGTCTGGCTTGTTCTGTCCGACACGAATCCGTTGAAGGAAACCGTCTCCCACTGGAAACGTCTCGGAAGCGAGGCTCTCGGATAGGCGAGTATTCAAGAGGTCGAAGTAGATTCGGTCGGGATTAGTCAGACGCGCGCGCTTGAACTTCACTTCGTCGGAAGTGTCGATGACGATCCGGGTATATTCCTTTCCCGACCATTGCCGGATGTTCCGAACTTCGACGCGGCCCGAGCCGGACGCACGTTTGGTGGGAGGCGCATTTTTCTTGTCGAGCTTGGCCAAGATGCGCCTGGCTTCCGCGGCCTCGTTGCTCTTCGGCCACTCATCGAGAACCTCCCCAATCTCTTTGCGGGCCGCCTTCTCGTTCGAGAGCTGATTGAGATAGATGTCGGCGCGCGCCAGTCGCGCCGCGGGGCACCATTTGCTCTTGGGGTAGCCGTCTACCAAAAGAAGGTAGGCATCCAAGGCCCGGCGCGTAGCATCTCGATCTCGAAAACGGCTGCCAGCTTTTCGATAGAGCTCGCCCTCGCGGTAGAGCGCATCGTCACAATAGCCGCTGCGTGGGTGGGTCAGTACTACTTGGTGGTACCGTCGCGCGACCCTGAGCCAGACATCTTTTTGCCCTTGCAGGCTCTTGGAAGAGGCGAGCTTCTTTTCTGCGGCGACAGCTTCGTCGTAGAGGCTGCCGGCGGACTTCTCGGCGGTGGCCGTTGCCGGTAAGGCGCCAACAACAGACACTACGATCAGGAGAACGACGGCGATGATCAGGGTGTGTCTAGCGGAGTTGTCGATCCACCTCATCGAAGTAATCCTTGGGAACCAAGATCTCCCGTGCTTTCGACCCTTCGGGCGGGCCCACGATCCCGTCCGCTTCGAGCATATCGACGATTCGAGCTGCCCGGCTGTAGCCCAGCCGAAGCCTACGTTGCAGGTGGGATACCGAGGCGACGCCGGAGTCTACGACCAGCCTAGCCGCCTGATCGAAGAGCTCGTCTCTCTGGCTGTCGCCCAGCGCGGCCCTTTCCTGTTCCTGCAATATGGTGAGATTGTACTCGGGCTTGCCTGCTTTTCTCCAGAAGGAGACGAGTCGACCGACCTCGGCCTCCGATACGTACGCGCCGTGCAGACGACTCAGGCGGGCCGAGCCGGGGGGCAAGAAGAGCAAGTCGCCCTTTCCGAGAAGCTGCTCGGCGCCATTGGCATCGAGAATCGTCCGTGAGTCGACTCGTGAAGGCATCCGGAAGGCGATCCGAGACGGGAAGTTGGCTTTAATGATTCCGGTAATCACGTCCACCGAAGGACGCTGCGTGGCCAATACCAGGTGGATCCCAACCGCCCGCGCCATCTGAGCGAGACGGGTGATGGAGTCTTCCACGTCCGAAGACGAGACCATCATGAGGTCGGCCAGCTCATCGATGATCAGCATTATGTAGGGCAGTGGGCGAAGCGGGTCACCGTCCTGGTCTTCCTTGATCTCGCCGGCCTCGATGGCTCCCTTCAGGATATTGTTGTATTGGTCGATGTTTCGCACGCCTTCCGAGGCGAGCATCTTGATCCGATTTTCCATTTCGAAGACGGCCCACTTGAGGACCTCACTGGCTTGCTTGGGATCGGTCACCACGGGAGTCAGCAAATGGGGGATATCCTGGTACGACCCCAGCTCGAGCCGTTTAGGATCGATCAAGATCAACTTCACCTCGTCCGGCGTCGATTTGTAGAGGACCGAGCAGATCAAGGCGTTCAGCAGGATCGACTTGCCACTGCCGGTTGCCCCGGCGATGAGAAGATGTGGCATGCGAGTGAGATCAGTGACGTTGGAGGCTCCGTCGATTCCCTTGCCCAGCGCAACCGTGAGGCGTGAAGCGCTCGACTGAAAGACCTCGGACTCCAGAAGTTCTCGCAGACCGATGACCTCCCGATTGGGGTTGGGGATCTCGATTCCGACCGTAGATTTTCCAGAGATGCGATCGATGCGGACCGACTCGGCTTGCAGCGCGAGGCAGAGGTCATCGGCGAGGGCGGTGATCTTGTTGTACTTGATCCCGGCGTCCGGTTTGAACTCGAACGTCGTGACGACCGGGCCGGGATGTATCTGAAGGACTTGTCCGTCGACGGAGAACTCGCGACAACGCTCTTGGAGTAGTTTCGCCCGCTCCATGAGCTCCTTGTCATCCAGCTTTTCTTCTTCTGGACGCGCCTCGAGGATCGTAAACGGAGGCATGCTCCAACGACCCTTCTTGGGCGTGAAGGGCAGCATCTCTTGTTTGTTCGGCTTGGCCTTGGTTTGTTCGACGCGAGCGACCGCATCGTCTTTGAGCTTGGCTTTGCTCTTCGCGGTATCGACAACGCGCCGAGCATGTTTTTTGACGACCCGATCGCGAAGTTTCTCCTTGCGTCGGCGCTCACGAAAATGGGCGAACGCGGTGATCAAGTCCGCCGCTTTGGCGTGCTGCCATGTGGATAAACGCTTCACACCCTGACTGAGCGACCAACGAGTGGCCACCATGATCGCGGCGAAGAGTGTCGTGACGAGAAGAATGAACGCACCGGCTTCACCGAGCCCATACGAGAGGTAGGCCGCCAGGAGATGTCCGATCGCACCCCCGGCTGGCATAAGGACGCCTTTGAGAGGCACCTCCTGGAGCGAGAGGGCGAGAAGACCCGCGAGGCTCAGCACCGTGCTCACCAGTCCGACGTTCTTCGACCAGCCCGCGTCGGTCTTGTGGCACCAGAACCTGTTCCACCCCGTCACGGCCAAGAGTACCACCACACTATAGGCGGCAAGACCCAGCAGTTGAAAGAGCGCTTCCGATAAGAACGCTCCGGCCGGTCCGATCAAGTTCTCGGTCGCAAGCCGGGAAGTCTCCTTGAAGTACCACGCGGGATCTCCCGGGGAGTACGACATGAGGCTGACCATCACCATCAATGAAAGGGCGAGCAGGCCAACCCCAACGACTTCCGAAAGACGTTCGCGGTGTGCCGAACGCTCTATTTCGGCTGCTTTACGATAGAGTGAACGCGACGTAGACAAGAATCGCCCCTCCTGCCGTCAAGCAGTAGTAGCCCAAGAGATGGAAACGCTTGACTGCTAAAAGCCGCAAGACGACGCCGATGCAAATGTAGCCGACCACGAAGGCAGTGGCAAAACCGGCGACATAACCGGCCACCGCTCCCGCCTCGGCCAGGCGCGCTCCGGGAAGTTTCAAGACCGCCGCCCCGAGTATCGCGGGTATGGAAAGAAGAAAGGAAAACCGTGCCGCCGCGTCATGGGAGAGGCCCCGCATCAACCCTCCAACGATCGTCGAACCGGAGCGAGAGATTCCCGGCAACAACGCAGCGCCTTGAAACAAACCGACCGTCAGCGCGTCCCGGACGTCGAGTTGGGCGAGGTCCCGCCCCTCGCGCGTAAGCGCCCGGGAGCTGAGCAGGAGCGTTCCGGTTACGATGAGGCCGAGACCCACAACCCAAAGTTGCTCGAAACTTCGCTCCACTAAGCCGCCCAGTAGGAAGCCCACCATGACCGCGGGTGTCGTCCCCACTATCAGCATGATCCACAGGCGGCGCCACACGGTGCCGCTGTCGCCCGGGGCGAGAGACCGCACGAGCAGAGCAACCTCCCTCCGGAAGTAAATCAGTACCGCGAGTAGTGTTCCCAGATGCAACACGATATCAAAAATCACCGGCTGGCTGAAACCCTGTACGAAGTGCTGCGCAACAGCAAGATGGCCTGAGCTGGAAATGGGGAGGAACTCGGTGAGTCCCTGAATAAGCCCGAGCAAAATGGCGGTGTAGAGGCTCAAGCTAACCCTCCATCACCACCGGAAGGATCATCGGGCGACGCTGCGTGCGCTTCCGGAAGAACCGTCGGAGCGCGGTTTGAATCTTGTCCTTAATGAGGCCCCAGTCCGCGACCTCTTCGGGGGGGGAGTCTTCTACCGTTGCGATAACCAAATCCCTGACCTCGTCGAGGAGCGAGTCATCTTCTCCCGCCAGAAAACCGCGGGTGATGATCTCCGGCGGGGTCTCGACCCGACCGGTTTGTTTGTTGATGGAAACTACGGGAATGACGATGCCTCCTTCAGACAGATGTTGCCGATCCCGGAGGACGATATCGCCGACATCGCCGAGCCCGCTTCCGTCGACGAAAACCCTGCCCGTTTCCTCCTTGCGAGTAATGCGCCCCCCTTGCTCATCGAAGGCGATGACGTCACCGTCCTCGGCCAAGAGAATTCGCTCGTTTGGAAGGCCTAGGCCTGCGGCGATGCGGGCGTGCGAAACCAATTGCCGAAACTCGCCGTGAATCGGGATGAAGTAGCGTGGACGCACCAAGTTCAACATGAGCTTGAGCTCCTCGGCACTTCCGTGGCCAGACACGTGTACACGGGCCGAGGAGGGTTGGATGACTTCCGCTCCGCGACGGTACAAGTGATTGATAACTCGAGAGACCGCACGGGTGTTTCCAGGAATGACGCGTGCCGAAAGGATCACCGCATCTCCGGGTTCGATGGCCGCGTGTTTGTGGTTATCGATGGCGATTTGGGAAAGCGCCGAAAAAGGCTCGCCCTGGCTGCCGGCGGTAAGGACGAGAAGTTTGTTCCGGGGGATCTTCGGGATGTCGGCAGGGCGAATGAGAAGTTCGCCCGGTACGCGCATGTAGCCGAGATCCATCGCGGTGTTCACGTTCTGTGACATGCTCCGCCCGAGCAGCGCAACCTTGCGTCCGTATTTCGCGGCCAGGTCGATGGCTAGCTGGATCCGGTGAGTGCTCGAGGTGAAACACGCGACGAAGACGCGGAAAGGCGTTCGGCTGATAATTTCTTCGAAAGCATCGGTGACGTCTTTCTCCGAGCCGGTGTGACCGGACACTTCGCTGTTGGTCGAGTCGGAGAGCAGCGCCATCACCCCTTTTTCTCCATAGGCTGCCAAACGGTGCATGTCGATAGGCTCACCGACGACCGGAGACTGATCGAACTTGAAGTCACCAGTGTGGATGACGCGGCCGTAAGGAGTCTCGATAGCGAGCGCCATACTGTCTGCCAAGCTGTGTGAGACGCGTATGAAATCGATCTGAAACGGTCCGATAGTCTGGCTCTCCCCGGGCGCCACGGTTACGAGCTCAACCCGATCCGCCAGCTTGTGCTCTTCGAGCCGGCTCTGACACATGCCGAGCGTCAGCCGCGTGCCGTAGACCGGCACTTGCATCTCGCTCAGTAGGTAAGGGAGAGCGCCGATGTGGTCCTCATGCCCATGGGTCAAGAAGATACCCTTGACTCGCTCCCGGTTCTCGAAGACGTACGACATGTCAGGAATGACCAAGTCCACGCCCAGCAATTCGCTGTCCGGAAACATCACACCGACATCCACCACGAAACACGTGTCCCCCATACTGATGACCATCATGTTGAGGCCGAACTCGCCTAGCCCGCCCAGGGGGATGATTTCGACTGGGGGGCGCGCGGATTCAGTCACGGATCGTCACCTGAGCAGCGCCCAAATGGGGCATTGCCATTAAAGCCGACCAGGGGCGCCCCCAAGCACACCATTTAGCGATAAGGGGTTAGCCGCCTAGAGCTAAGAAACCACTTCAATACTAGCAGAACATCCTATGGTGGAGAAGCGCAAAACTGGCTAAGGGTGGCAAATTCCTCTACTGAAAGGGTTTCGGCCCGGCGGCCGGGGTCGATACCCATCTTGACGAGTCCGCTTTGTATCGCGGACGCATTCACGCGCCCAGACCCTAAGTATTTGATATTGTTGGAGATATTCTTGCGGCGATGGCTTAAAAGGCCACGAACGACGGCCCGAAAAACGTCGTAGTCGCCAACCGGTGGCTCATCCTTCCCGAGAGGGACCAAACTCACCATGGCGGCGTGAACCTTCGGGCGCGGGTTGAAGGCCTGGGGCGGGATCGAGAACAAGAGCTCTGCCTTCGCAGCCTGCTGGGCCACGACCGTCAGGAAGCCGTAGGCCTTGGTGGCCGGCACCGCCGTCAGACGTTGTGCAACCTCGAGTTGAAACATCAGCGTGAGGTCGACGAGCTTTTCTCGGTGGGCGAGGAGCTTGAGCAGTATGGGAGAGGCGACGGAAAACGGTAGGTTTCCGACCACCCGCACCCGCGCAATGTCGCGCTCTGACAACAATTTCTGCAGATCAAGGTTGAGAAAGTCGGCGTGGATGAGCTCGATTTCCTTCCAAGTCTCACCCTTTTGTAGCGTCGAGGCGAGTTTCTCGTAAAGTATGCGGTCGGTCTCGACAGCAAGCACTCGAGCCGCGCCCCGGGATGCCAGAGGCATGGTCAGCTCCCCGGCACCCGCGCCGATCTCAAGGAACGTCTGGTCTGGTCGGGGGTCGATCGCCTCGACGATGCGCGCCACGACCCCTTTGTCTCGAAGGAAGCTCTGCCCTCGGGAACGGCTCGCTTGGAAGTGACGAGCCGGGCTGCTAGGTCCCATCATTTCAAGAGGATAGCACTCTTCGCCCGGTGCTCGTCGAGTTGACTTCGTAAGAGCTGTTTGTTAGCTTGAGAAGAACCGGGCTAGGCACTAGAGTCGAAGGACCACCTCGGTGAATGAGTTCACACACTTGCATCGTGCGTTTGCGATATCCTGTATTAATCACAACCGGCGAGTTGGAACGAGGATGTATGGAAGATGAGTGACAAAGTTGCCGCTTTTACCGACAGCACATGGGACAGTGAGGTTTTGGGCTCTGACAAGCCAGTGTTGGTGGATTTTTGGGCCGAATGGTGCGCGCCATGCCGCATGATGGCTCCTACCATCGATGCCTTGGCCGCCGATTACGAAGGCAAGGCCAAGGTCGGCAAGTTGAACGTCGACGAGAACAACTCGGTCTCGGACAAGTACCAGATTCGAGGCATCCCGACCGTGCTCATTTTCAAGAACGGCGAAGTCGCCGAGCAAGTCGTTGGTGTCACCTCGAAGGAAAATCTCTCCAAGCTGATTGACAAACATCTGAACTAGACGCTGCGTCTCAGTACGGGAGAAATTAGGGAAAGCATGAGTGAGCAGGGTTCCAAAGAAGCGAGGCACGTGCGTGTCTTGATCGTGGGCAGTGGCCCGGGGGGTTATACCGCAGCGATCTACGCGTCGCGAGCCGACCTCAAACCGGTCATGCTCGCCGGTTCTGGGATGGACAAAGAAATTGGCATTCCCGGTGGCCAACTCGTGTTGACGACCGACGTGGAAAATTACCCAGGCTTTCCGGACGGCGTTACCGGTCCGGACATGATGGATCTCTTTCGCAAGCAGGCCGAGCGTTTCGGCACCGAAGTCTTGTACGCCGACGCGACATCGTGTGATGTCGAGAGCCGGCCCTTTCGTGTAGAGAGCGGAGAAGGCCTGTTCACCTGTGACGCGCTCATCATCGCCACTGGGGCGACGGCGAAGTGGCTGGGTCTCGAATCCGAAGAGCGCCTTCAGAATAGGGGCGTCTCGGCTTGCGCCACGTGTGATGGCGCCCTCTATCGGAACAAAGAGATGGCGGTGGTCGGCGGAGGTGACACCGCAATGGAAGAAGCACTTTTCCTTACCCGCTACGCCAGCAAGGTGACAGTGATTCATCGCCGCGACGAACTTCGCGCGTCGAAGATCATGCAAGAACGCGCCAAGAACAATGAGAAGATCGAATTTCTTTGGGACAGCGCGGTGACCGAAGTCTTGGGCGAAAACGAAGTCACGGGCTTGCGCATCAAGAATCTCAAAACCAACGAAGAATCAGAGCTCACGGTTGGGGCGCTGTTCGTGGCCATCGGTCACAAGCCGAACACTGAACTCCTGCGTGGCGCCGTGGAGCTCGACGACGTCGGCTACATCAAGGTCCAGTCGGGCACGACGCGCACGTCATTGGAGGGGGTCTTCGCGTGTGGCGACGCCATGGACCCAACCTACCGTCAGGCGGTGACGGCGGCCGGTACGGGGTGTATGGCTGCGATCGATTCTGAACGCTGGCTCGCTGAGCAGGAGTCTATTGGTGCGCCCGAGGCGTCGGCGAAGGTATCCGAGGCTACCACTTGATTGGACGCACCCTGCCAATAGCGGTCGTTTCCGCGGCGCTGCTGTTTGTTTCAGGTCCCGCCGACTCGGTGAAGGACCTTCGCGGACAACCGGCGCCCGACTTTACGTTGAAGAGCGTTCAGGGCAAGAAAGTATCCCTGAAAGACTTCAAAGGCTCGGTCGTGCTCTTAGATTTCTGGGCCGTTTGGTGCGGACCATGCAAGTCGTCGCTGCCCTTCCTCGAAGGCTTGGCAGCCAAGTACCGCAAAAAGGGATTCGCAGTCGTCGGACTACACGTTGATGACCGCGTGCCGCCGCTTGACGAGGTGAAACAGTTCTTGCGGGAGAACAAAGTCCGCTACACGAATCTGGTGAGCACGTTCGAAGTCGACGAAGCCTTTCAAGTGTATTCCATGCCCACCTCGTTCCTCATCGACCGCGACGGCACTTTCCACAGTGTCCATGTGGGTTTCCATCCGGTAAGAACTCCCCCGATACTCGAAGCGCACGTTCGAGAAGCCCTCGGTATCGAGTGACCCAGCTCGCCACCAAGCGTGGGCCATCATCGCCGCAGGTCTCAGGTCGACCGCGGCCAGCTTCCTAGCTTTTCCCCCGATCCTGGCTCGAGGACGGCTCCTAGGGACGGTACCCTTCGTCGGTGAAGGAGAGATCTCGCCGGGGTCTCTTCACGGCTCAGGCCTCGGTGGTCGATTGGTCTTGGACCTCTCCACTCTGACCGAAGACACCCTAACCACTTCGAATGAGAACTTCTTCATTCGTACTGCTTTTCCAGACCAGCTCCGCGAGAGCTCGCGATGGCAGATAGCGGTGAGCGGTTTGGTGGAACGAGCGGCCCGAGTCTCGATCGAGGACATTCTTGCCGAGGAAGAGCCGATGGGGGCGCATCTGCTCGAGTGCTCTGGCAACGGGAGGCACCGCCAATTCAGCCTCATGAGTGCCGCGGAGTGGAGTGGAGTCGGTGTCTCCAATCTACTCGAGCGTCTCGAAATCGCTGGTGCGGCCACGCGGGTCTTGGTCTCAGGATTCGATGGTCATTCCAGTCCCTATCGGGGCTCACGAGAAGGTGCCAGCTGGGTCTTCACGTTCGCCGAGCTCGAAGCGCAGGGAGCCTTTTGGGCCACTCGGATGAATGGCGCGCCTCTCCCCAAGCACCATGGTCAGCCGGTGCGGCTCATCATGCCGGGTTGGTACGGTTGTACCTGCATCAAGTGGGTCGACGAAATCCGATTGGTGGATGAGTCGGAGCCGGCAACCGGCCAGATGAAGGAGTTCGCGAGCCGTACGCATCAAGATGGAACGCCCGAGCTAGCGCGAGATTTTCAGCCGGCCGCGATGGATCAAGCAGCCCTGCCGGTTCGGGTCGAGAAGTGGCGAGTCGACGGCGGACTCGAGTACCGGGTCGTCGGCATTCTCTGGGGTGGAAACGAAGCGACCAACGCGTTGGAAATTCGCTTCAAGTCCGGTATTTTCGGCGCGCCGTACGTTCCGGTAGGCGCCTATGATCATCGGCAGAACCGGACCTGGACGCTTTGGTCCCACACCTGGAAGCCGCAAGCACCCGGTCGGTATCGGATCGAGCTGCGCGTGAAGGACCCCGAGATCAGAACGAGACGGCTCGATCGAGGTTTCTACGCACGCAGCGTCGAGCTGCTTTAGTTCTTATCGTCCTTGAATCCCTTCCAGTGCGTTCCGTCACAAAACGGCTTGTTCTTCGACCCCCCACAGCGACAGAGCGTGTAGTGCGCGCTCGACTGTGGTGTTTGGCCACCCATCGAGTCTTTTAGCTCCACGCCTCCAGAGACGGCATAAGGGCCGTTTTGGGCGATATAGATGGATGGCGCGCCTCCGAAATCGTCATGCTCGGCGCCGTCCATCGTGTAGCTCAGCGCGCCGGAGGGACGGCTTTCGACCTGTTTCTTGATTTCTTCGGCGCCCGCACCGTTGGGATCGATCCAGGGTTCTTCGCCGTACTTGAAGACAGTCTTCAATCCTGCGGTACAACGCGCGGCGTGAGCGCAGACACTCCTATTGTCGTTGATGGTGACGGCACTGCCTTGGTAGTGGTCTTGCTTGTCCGCCGAGCCGTCGGTTTGCCTGGAGGCGTCGAAGCCGACTTTGGCGTGGGTGCCATCACAAAAGGGCTTGTTTTCCGAACGCCCACAGCGGCAAAACGCTGTAGTCGGCTTGGTCGAGATCTCCTCGCCTTTCGAGTTCTTGACGGTAGGAGGATTGCTCACGACATAGGGTCCGTTGGGGGTGGCTTCGATTACGGGCTTCGACATGATTTTGCTACCTCCGGTAACGCCGTTATAGCGCAATTGGAGGCGGCCATACTAGGGATGTCGGGAATTTTCTCGCCCCGAAACCCGTATTTTTACGGGTTGTGGGAGGCCACGAACCTGGCTACGATCCCCTGTTTGAAAAAACTCGTTCAACTAGGCCGAGACTGACTTTGTTCTCCGGATGACAGTAGGAGGCGATACCATCCCAATGGGACTCAATCATACCGGCGAACTTCTGGTACGGATGCAGGCGTTGCCATTTGAGGCTGTCTTTCCAACGAGTGAAAAAGGCGCGAGCGCCGCGTTCGGTGCGGTAATCCCAGAGTTGCCCGAAGGCCTCCTTCAAAATATAGGCGGTGTTCAGGCGCCGGTTGGCCTGGAGCAACTTTTTGAGTGCGCGGCGACCGTCTAGGCTCAGGTTCTCCCGCCGGGAAAGCAAAGTGTAACGCTGCCCCTTGATGTACGACCGGTCCTTGCCGCTGAGGCGTTTGTACTCACCGCGCCGGACCTCATCGAGGGCCTTTGACAGATGACGCATGATATGAAACTTGTCGAAGATGATCCGCGCATTAGGCGCGTTGTGAATCACCGAGTTCCGGAAGGGCTTCCACATATCCATGGCGGCCAGCTTGATACGGGCGCTTTTCTTTCCGCCCAGCGCCTTGAAGAACAAATCGATGTCGGTTTCTTTGCGACCCTCACCGCCCACCCAGATGGGACGCGCCCGCTCCAGGTCGCTGACAATGACGCGATAGTTATGTCCCTTGCGGATGGAGATCTCATCGACACCGATGGCCCGAGGCGCCGGTAGCCCCGCCCGGTCGACCTGCTCTTGCATGTAGAGCGTGTATCCAGAGCCTTCACCGTACCGTGGTGCAGACGTTCCATCTCGGCCACCGCCTTGTTCGGCATATCCCGGCACAGCTTGCCCACATGCGTCGCAAAACGCTGGGTGTAGCGCGAGTTGTTCGCCAGCCAGTCTAGGTGTTCTACATGCACACCGCCGCACCCAGAACAGTTGACGCGCCAACGCTCGTATTCCAGATAGATCCGCCAGCCTGCCAACGACAGGTCGCGGACCCGGCACACTTGCTTGTCATAGCGCCCCCGGCACCGTTGCCCACAGTAAGAGCACACAGCTGTTTTTTTCGCCTCTTGAGCTGGATGACGCGGGCGTATCGGTCACCGAATAGACCCTTCAATCCGGCACCAACCACGAAACCTGGCAGCGCAAACAGCGAGCGGATCGACTGGGAATTTTTCACTCGGTTAGCCTATCCTAAAAATGGACCACTTTTCAGCACCTGATGAAGTACTCGATACCTTTTCCACACAATGAGTTACACTGTTTTTCCGTCAGAACTTACCCACACGAATCCGCGTAAACCCTATATTGATTAGCCGAAGCATAGCGCTGCTGGTGCTCGTATTTCCCATGGCCCTCACGTCGGCCACCGCAATGGCTCAGGACAAGCCCAATATCCTGATTATCTGGGGCGATGACATCGGCCAGTACAACATCAGCGCCTACAACATGGGCGTCATGGGCTACAAGACGCCCAATATCGACCGCATCGCGGACGAGGGGATGATTTTCACCGACGCCTACGGCGAGAATAGCTGTACTGCCGGGCGGGCCACGTTCATCACCGGTCAAAGCGGTTTCCGCACTGGGCTGCTGAAGGTCGGTCTTCCCGGAGCCGATCTCGGCTTGCGGGCGGAGGATCCCACCATCGCCGAGATGCTGAAGCCGATGGGGTACGCCACCGGCCAATTCGGCAAGAACCACCTCGGAGATCTGGACGAGCACTTGCCGACCAACCACGGCTTCGACGAGGTTCTTCGGCAACCTCTACCACCTGAACGCCGAAGAGGAGCCGGAGCTTCCCGACTATCCCAAGGACCCCGAGTTCCACAAGAAGTACGGTCCACGGGGCGTGATCCACAGCTATGCCGACGGACGTATCGAAGACACCGGCCCGCTGACCAAGAGACGGATGGAAACGGTCGATGGGGAGTTTCTGACCGCGGCGCTCGGTTTCATGGATCAGACGCATCAGCAGGACAAACCCTTTTTTCTTTGGTTCAACTCGACGCGCATGCACATCTGGACACACCTCAAGGCCGAATCCGAGGGTGTGACAGGGCAGGGCATCTATGCCGACGGCATGGTCGAGCACGACGGCCACGTGGGCCAGCTACTCGACAAGCTCGACGAGCTGGGGATTACCGAAAACACGATCGTCATGTACGCCACCGACAACGGCGCCGAGGTCATGAGCTGGCCCGATGGTGGTATGATTCCTTTCCGCGGCGAGAAGAACACCACCTGGGAGGGTGGCTTTCGCGTTCCGATGATGGTTCGTTGGCCTGGGAAAATTAAGGCGGGCTCCGTCTCGAACGAGATCATCGCCATGATGGATTGGCTGCCGACCCTCGTGGCAGCTGCAGGGGACGCGGACATCAAAGAGAAGCTGCTCAAGGGGCATACCACCGGAGGCAAGACCTTCAAGGTTCACCTGGACGGCTACAATTTCCTCCCGTACATGACCGGACAAGCGTCCAAGGGACCTCGAGAGGAGTTCTTCTACTTCACCGACGACGGCTCGCTGTCTGCGTTTCGTTACAACGACTGGAAGGTGATGTTTAGCATCCAGGAGGCCCACGGTTTCGAGGTGTGGGTGCGACCGTTCACCGTGTTGCGCGTACCGCGACTCTTCAACCTGCGCCGCGACCCGTTCGAAAAGGCCGATCATGAGTCCGAGGCCCGAGAAGGCTCGAATACGGTGATTCTCCACGACTCCGTAGCAAGTAAATGGAGGCATTGTGACAGAAATCAAGCGCGCACAACCTGATTACCCTATTGACGATCTGATTGCCGAGCGGTGGAGTCCCTATGTTTTCGACTCACGCCCGGTCGCAGCCCACGATCTGAAGGCATTGTTCGAAGCAGCGAGGTGGGCTCCCTCGTCTTACAACGAGCAACCCTGGCGGTACATCGTGGCCACCCAAGAGCATGCCGAACAGTTCGCGCGTCTGCTCTCCTGTCTGGTGGAGGGGAATCAGGCGTGGGCCAAGCACGCACCGGTCCTAGCCCTCGGGGTGGTGAGTCTTTTGTTCGATCGCAACGGCAAACCCAACAGTTCCGCGCAACACGACCTCGGCCTTGCGTCAGGAACCCTCTTGTTCGAGGCGACCAAACGAGGTCTGTATGTGCATCAGATGGTAGGGATACTGCCGGAGCGCGCGATGGAGTTCTACAACATCCCCGCCGACTTCCAGGTCATGACGGGAATCGCTATCGGATACCGGGGCAAGCCCGACGCCGGCGACGAAAAATTGGCCGAACGCGATCGCGCCCCTAGAAAGAGGCGCCCCATTACGGAGTTTGTGTTCTCGGGGAATTGGGGTCAATCGTTCGATCCGTCCTAGTGATAGGCTGTCGGCGTTGTCTCTACTCTCGCTTTTGCTTCTTCTATCGCTAGCCCAGTCATCGGTGCAGGCGGTTCCCGAAGATGAGAAAGAGCAGGAGGTCGAGGGATACCACGAAGTCGTCGTAGTCACCGCGGCAAGAACTGAACAGCCGCTCGGCGATGCGATCGCGATGGTGACGGCCTTCTCCCCACGAAGATCTCCTCGAATCTCCGACGCTCGTCCTCGATGACCACCTGCGACGGGTTCCAGGCTTCAGTCTCTTTCGAAGATCGAGCAGCCTGGTGGCGCACCCGACGACCCAAGGAGTGTCCCTGCGCGGCATCGGTCCCAGCGGAGCGAGCCGCAGTCTGGTTCTCTGGGATGGGGTTCCGCTCAATGACCCCTTCGGGAACTGGATTTATTGGAATCGTCTTCCCCGGCTTTCCCTAGGAGGGGTAGAAGTATCACGCGGTGCTTACGAGCCAGCTTTACGGCAGCTCTGCCCTGGGTGGAACCATCCAACTCTCGACGCGTCCAGCCGTCTCAGACACGCTGGAGCTCAACGCCGGCCGGCTCGTCCACCGCACCTCGCTTTTCCTCAGCGACTTGAACGTACCCATCGGTTCCGAAAACGCGTCCGGAGACCAGATAGCTCCAATCCTCTCCCAGATCCGAAATCAACACGTCGACGTCATACGTCTCCCGGCGGCCGATTTGAGCCCTTGAATTTCCAGTCGTTTCTGGGACGTGTTGAGTACAAGAGCTTCTACGCCGGGGTTCAACTTTTACGACGAGGGCGGTGTCATTGTCTCTCCGGTCACGATGTGTCTGGGCGAGGATCGCTAGGGCGTATGCCTTTCTGACCGGATTATCCACCGCCTCATAAATCTGGATGGCCTCTTCTAGATAAGAAATGGATCGTTCATGGTCGCCCGAACTCCTGAGCACCGCGCCCAGGTTCGTCAAGTCGAGGGCGATCTTTTCGGTGTCGGATCGCTTGCGATCGATCTCGAGGACCGCATTGTTGTGAGAGATGGCTTGGTCGTAGTTTCCTCGCGACCAGTGCAAGAAGCCCATGGCCTGCAAGGCATTCCGCTCTCGGAGAGGATCGGAGAGCTCTTTCGCGATCGTCAAAGAGCTCTCCAAGGACTGCTCGGCCTCCTGGGAACGTCCCAACCGCGCGCGCAGCTCTCCTTGCCGAACCAACACGTCGGCAAGCCGTTGTTTGTCTCCCGCGGACTCGAGGAGCGAGAGAAGCTCGTCGATGATCGATTGTTGTTGCTCCCGTGCTCCGAGGGTCTCGCACACGCGTTCCTTTTGGAGCGTCAAGTCGATCAACGTGGAGAGCCGCTCACCTCCCTCAGAAAACTTCCGCAGCCAATTCACGGTGTCTTCCAGAGCACGGAGCGCTTCCGCGAACTGGCTCAGCTTGGTGGATCTGTCCGCGGACAGCCGACCGTAGTGCACCGCCTTTTCCCAGTTCTCGGCCCGGCTGAATGGTAGGCGAGCCGGTCCGCCTGTTCCTCCGGGCGGTCCGGGAAAAGCTCCTCTAGGGCCTCTCCCACCGCTTGGTGGAGTGCCTTTCTTTGGTGAAGCAGAAGGCTTTCGTAGGCGACCTCCTGGGTCAACGAATTATGGAATTCGTATGTGGCCTCGGGCAGGACACGGATCTGGCGAATGAGGCCCAACGTCTTGAGGGCTTCGAGGGATTTCGAGACCCTGCCTTGGTCCGGGAGTGTGCGCTCTAGAATGCGACGGTTGAACTCCCGACCGATGACCGATGCGTTCCGAAGAGCTTCTTGCGTTTCGCCATCGAGCCGATCCAAGCGGGTGCGAATGACCACTTGGACGGTATCGGGGAGATCGAGGTTGTCGACGTCTCGCTCCATAACCGCACGACCCTCGACCAACCGCACCGTCCCGTCCTCGAGCAACGTATGGCAAATCTCCTCGATGAAGAAAGGATTGCCGGCCGTTCGTTCGTGGATCAGCTCCTCCAATCCAGCCGGCAGGTCGTCGGCACCGAGGAGCGACTTGACGACGCTGGACGCGGACGCCGTCTCCAGTGGTTGCAAATGAAGCTGCGTGTGATGAGCGAGGTGTCCCCAGTCGAACGAGGCATCCGAACGGTAGGTGGCGACCAGGAGGAGGGGATAGGCCGACACCCATTCCCAGCAGGTGCCCGAGCGCTTCTTGGGAGGCCTCATCAGCCCACTGCCAATCCTCCATAAAAATAGCCAGAGCCTCTCGCTCCGCGCTAAACGTGAAGAAGGCAGAGAGGGCTTCCAGGAAGGCTAGCCGGAGCTCGGCACCTTGCAAATGATCCAGAATTGGGTGCTCGTCGCTCTGGATCGACAGCAGGTGAAGGTATAGCGGAATGTAACTCTCCAAACGCGGATCAATGGCCCGGATATTCGAGATCGCATTGTGCAAAAGCTGGGTGGGGGACTCCTGCTCCGTAACATGGAGTGCGAGCCTTAGGGCGTCGATGAACGGTAGGTAGGGCACACTGGTCCCATATGATTGGCATCGTCCCAGGAGGACGCGGACGGGTTTGCCCTTCATGCTGCGTCGAAACTCATAGAGAAGCCGACTCTTGCCGACCCCGGCTTCACCCAGCACGGTTACGAATTGGCCTTCGCCTTCGAGAATTTTTTCAAGCCGTTCAGCCAAGGTGCCTAGCTCCGTCTCCCGGGCGGTGTATTTGGTAAGGCCCCATTTCTCGGCCGCCTCGAGCCTGCTCTGGAAAGCCAGACTCCCGGAGCACGCGATGGGGTGTGATCGGAGCGTCTTTCCCCTTGATCCTGAGCTCCTGGCTTGCTTCGGTTTCGAAGAATGGAGCGATGAGGCGGCGTGTCTCGGGGCTCACCAGAATCTCGTCCGCCTCCGCTTCCGCGACGAGCCGCGCAGCCACTTGGACGGCACCCCCGGCGATTCGGTACTTCTCGTCTTTGGAGTCGAGCTGTTGCGCGAGGACGCGGCCGGTGTTGATGCCACTATGCATCCGCAGCCGATGTCCAATCACCCCTTCCAGTTCACCGCCAAGCTCGCGTACGCACCGATGGAGCTCGAGGGCAGCACGGGCGGCGCGCACGAAGTCGTCTTCATGCGTTATCGGGATGCCGAAGAGTGCGGTGATCTCATCGCGAACCACCTGGTTCACCACGCCCTCGTATTCTTCAACGACTTGCTCTGCCGTTTCCCTGATGCGAGCCATCGCACGTGCGACCTCTTCCGGATCGAGGCGTTCGACCATCGCGGTATAGCCGCTTAGGTTGGAGAACAAGATCGTGACCTGCCTCCTCTCACCGTCAATCAAAGGACCAGAGGGAAGTTTGGGCGCAGATTCGGGCCGCGTCGCAGGTGGATGAGCCGGTGACGAGGGGGCGAGGCGATAGCCACAATGTCCACAGAAGCTTTTGTCGCCCTCGATCAGCGTTCCACAGCCAGGACACTTCTCGGCCAGCGGTGAGCCGCAACGACCGCAGAAGCTGTCATCGGTCGGATTTTCTTCGCCGCATTGGGAGCAATCTTGTGTTTTTCGAGAAGGCCGTTGTGCGCGAGGGGAATCGAAGTCGTCGATGGGAAGCCGCTGCAGATAGGCTGCCAGGGTCCGAGTGGAGTCGAAGCGTTTCGCCGGGTCCTTGGAGAGAAGACGTTCGACGATCGCCACGAAGTCGCCGGGCAGACCGGGGTTCAGACCGGCGATCGGTTCGGGATCCTTCTCGATGATGGCGGAGAGCGTTTGTATGGGTGATGGCCGGAGAAAGGGTCTTGGCTCCGGTCGCCATCTCGTAAAGGATGGCGCCAAACGAAAACTGATCGCATCGAAAATCCACGGTGCGCCCGCTTGCCTGCTCGGGGGACATGTGTCCGACGGTGCCGAGGATGACACCGGATGCAGTGCCGTGACCGTCCAAGGGGGCTTTTCGGAATGATCCGCGGAAGAGGGGACCAGTTTGGCGAGGCCGAAGTCCAGGATCTTCAAGAATCCATCACTGGTGATCATGAGATTCTCAGGCTTCAGATCCCGGTGAACGATTCCTGCCTCGTGCGCCTTGGCGAGACCATCGGCGACCTGTTGCGCAATGCGCAGCATCTGTCGGGTGGGCAGCGGGCCGGACGAGAGCAGTTCCCCCAAAGTCTTGCCATCCAAGAACTCCATGACCATATAAGGAATGGATTCCCACTCGCCGATGGCGTAGATGGTGATGATATTGGGATGGTTGAGAGCCGACGCCGAACGCGCTTCCCGTTCGAAGCGAGACAAACGCTCGCGATCTGAAGAGAACTCCTGCCGCAGTACTTTGACCGCGACGTCGCGACCCAATTTGAGATCCTTAGCTCGATAGACCTCGCCCATGTCGCCGGTGCCGATCGGCGAGATCACTTCATAGTCCCCGAAGCGGGTACCGGATTCGAGTTTCATCTTCAATCGATCTCGATGAGATCTTCCTCCGGACGGATAGGGGGCGGAGGTTCGTGCTGTTCGTGAGGGGTGGTGGGGACCGTCTCGCGGGGAGGCACAACAGGAAGCTTCTTGCCCAGGTGTCGTTCGACCTCGGCTTCAATAATATCATGCGAGGGAAACTCGCCTTGCCCATAGAGGCGTAGCCACAAACGCAGGACCGGGTCGACGAAGAAAAACCGTTTGTCGCGAACCGTGATCAAGTCGACTTCCTCGAGCCAACGAAGATAGTCTCGTGCCGAGCCTGGAGTGCGATCGAGCCGTCTTGCGATGTCGGTCAGCCGAAGCCCTTCCTCCTCCGCCAACACGTGCAGCACCGCCTTGCAGGCCCCATAGCCGCGGGCCCGATGCAAGAGTTGTCCCAACGTGGCACGGCACTCGGCCTCCAGTTGGCCGCGGTCTGTCATTTCAGCGGCGAGGGCGGTCGGGAGGTCGTCTCCGTCTTCCAGTCGTGCGATGAGTGGGGTGATATGGACCGGCAATCCTCTCGTTGCAGCCACGAGCCCTTCGCCGCCATTGACTGCATAGGTGCCTAGCTGGTCTGTTCTCAATGGGGGAATGTCCACGACATCGAAGTGTGCACGCGCTGGGTTGGAGAGGTCCTCGAACGAAGAAGCGACCCACGCCGGGAACCGGCTCGTCACCACGCAGTCTGGTGAGTGTTTCTTGCTCAGCGCCTCGAGAACGCTCTCCAATGGGTTCTCCACTCCCGGGAAGTAAGAAAGGGTTCGGAGCTCGGTGATGTCGTCCAGTAACAGGACAGCCCCCGGCTTGGCCTTCGATAACGACGAGACCAGCCGTTGGAAAGGCCGGGACCGGCCTGACCGGGAGGAACCGGCAGAAAGTGTTTCCCCTGCGACGTGGAGAAATCGCTCGCAGAGTATCTCCGGAGATGCCGCGATGGGCTCGATCTGAATCAGGGCGGTTGGGCGGGAGTTGCCGATGAGCGAGCGTACGCGCCTGAGCAATGTCGTCTTGCCGGAGCCTCGAGGACCGAGGAGCATGGTGGCCTTATTGCCGGATTCGACGTTGGCGAGGAGCCTGGTCTCGATCTCGGGGCGTGGTATGTATGTTTCCAAGATAACTAGATTCCAATAAGTTCCACGAGAGCTACCGCTTTCGGGCCGTTCCAGAGTAAGCTTCCACCCGGGGGGTTTCTCGCATGGCCCGCATAGTACGACAGGAGTGAAACGAATGGCTAGGGACAGTGAGTTTCCCTCTCGCCCGGAGCTCGACTCGGAGACCCTGAGAGCGTTCGCGCACGAGGCGGTCGATTGGATCGTGGACTACCTGGAGAGCCCGCCCGATGTCCCGATTTTTCAACCAGAGTCTCCGTCTGAGGTCGCCCGCGCGTTCGAAGAGCCGGTTCCCGACGTGGGGGAGTCTCCGGAGGATGTCTTCGGGAGTTTTCGTGACAAGGTCGTCGGCTTGGGCACCCACCTCCAGCATCCTGGGAACTTCGCCTATGTGCCCAACTCCTCGACCATCGTGGGGATCATGGCCGATGCCCTTACATCGACGCTGAATCAAAACGTGAGTCTTTGGCGCGCCGCGGCCTCGGGGGCCGCAGTTGAGCGGCAAGTCGTCAACTGGATCAAGGAGATGATTGGTTACCCAGCGGTGGGGGAGGGCGTTCTAACAAGTGGTGGCTCGGTAGCGAACTTGATGGCTCTCGCGTTGGCTCGAGAACGAGCCGGAGTGAAGAAAGACGTTGTTTTCTACGCTTCTCCCGAAGTCCACAGCTCCGTCCATCGTGCCCTTCGCTTCCTGGGTCTGGGTAAAGAAGCCATCCATACCATCAAGACCGATGACGAGTTTCGTTTGAAGCCCGAAGCGTTGGCCGATGCCGTCGCCTGGGATCGAGAGGAGGGGCGGGAACCGGCGGCGGTGATCGCTAACGCGGGGACGATTGGTAGTGGAGCGGTCGATCCTTTGGAAACGATCGCCGATCTATGTGAAGAGGAAGGCGTTTGGCTTCACGTGGACGGTGCCTACGGCGCGCTTTCCGCCATTGCCCCCTCCGGAGCCTGGATGCGGAGAGGTCTTGGGCGAGCCGATTCGCTCTCCCTCGATCCTCACAAGTGGCTCTTCGTGCCGATCGATACCAGCTGCCTCTTGGTTCGGGACGGGGATCATATGAGACAGTTCTTCACCCTCGTGCCCGAGTACCTGAAAGTTTCGGAGGCAGAGAGCCGGGGAGCGTTGCCGAATCCAATGGAACATACGATCGAGCTGACCCGTCGCATGCGGGCGCTCAGAATATGGATGACCCTCAAGTTCTACGGCCTCCATGCGATCCAAGAACGGATCGAAGAACATCTCCAGTTGGCGAAGGAGCTTGCGACCTGGGTGGAGTCCGCTCCGCGCTACGAGCTTCTTGCTCCGGTCATGACCAGCGTCGTCTGTTTTCGACGAGTGCCCGCGCGTTCCGCGACCGGGGCTGCCCTGGATGAATTGAACGAGGAGATCATGGCGCGAGTCAACGCTCGAGACGGGCTTGCGATGTCACACTGCCGTTTAGGAGGCTCCTTCTCGCTTCGAGTTTGCATCACTCATCTCCGCACGAAGAAGGAGCACGTCGAGCGTCTATGGGAGGTGGTCAACGAGGTATCGGAGGAAGTCGAGAAGGAAATGGGTTTTTGCTAGACTTGGTGGCTGTGGTTCCTAAATAAAGGTAACGCGTAGATGCCGAATATCGTCGTCGTCGGGACCCAGTGGGGTGACGAAGGCAAGGGAAAATACGTCGATCTTCTTTCCGAGCGGGTCGAGATGGTGGTCCGCTTCGGGGGAGGGCATAACGCCGGCCATACGGTGGTCGTCGGCAAGACGCAGTTCATCTTGCACCTGCTGCCTTCCGGTGTCCTGCACCCGGGTGTGAAGTGTGTGATTGGAAACGGCTGCGTCGTCGACCCCGAAGCCTTTTTGGAAGAGGTGAAGACGCTTCGGGAGCTGGGCGTCGAGGTCGGCGACAATCTCTTTGTTTCCGATCGGGCCCATCTGATCTTGCCCTATCACCGCAGATTGGAAGCGGTGTCTGAGAAGAAGCTCGGTGACAAACGTATCGGTACGACTTGTCGGGGCATCGGACCCGCGTATGAAGACAAGGTCGCGCGGCGCGGACTGCGAGTTGGCGATCTGAGACACCCGGAGGCGTTCCGCGAAAAGCTGGAACATCTAATCAAGGAGAACAACGCTTGGATCGCCGCACAAGGTGACGAGCCGGATCTGGACGCGGAATCGATTCTCCCGACGTTGACACGTTTTGCAGAAACGGCGCTCCCGCATGTAACCGACACCTCTCGCCTGATCCACCGAGCCGTTCAAGAAGGACAGTCGGTTATGTTCGAAGGGGCGCAGGCGACTTTGCTCGATATCGATCACGGGACCTATCCCTTCGTGACTTCTTCGAATGCGACGGCGGGCGGCGCTTGTACGGGGAGTGGTATCGGTCCGACGGCTATTGATCACGTTCTGGGTATCACCAAGGCCTACATCACTCGCGTCGGCGCGGGACCGTTGCCCACCGAGATGTTGGGTCAGCTCGGAGAGGACATTAGGGAGAAGGGCGAAGAGTTTGGTGCCTCGACCGGAAGGCCGCGCCGCTGCGGTTGGTTCGACAGCGTGGTGGTGCGATATGCGAACCGCGTGAACGGCCTCGATGCTCTGGCGATCACGAAGCTCGATGTTCTGGACGGACTCGAGGAGATAAAGATCTGTACCCGATATCGCTACCGCGGTGAGCCGGTCGAGGAGTTCCCGGGCGAGCTTTCGATGCTCGAGGAGTGTGAGCCCGAATACCGGACCATGCCGGGATGGTCGGAACCCACCGCGGGTGTTACGAGGCTCCGAGACCTTCCAGCCAACGCCCGTCGGTACCTCGACAGCCTCGAGGAGCTGAGCAGAGTCCCTATCGGTGCGATCTCGACCGGACCGGACCGTAACGCGACCATTTTGCACATGGAAAACGGAAAACCGCTCGTCGAGGGATGGTTCGGAGCCGGCCATCCGGTCCCTGACGGCGCTGCCTGAAGCACTTCAAAACGCTCAAAATATTGACCGGCTCCCGCAGACGGCCTAGAATGACCCGGGCCGTTAGCTCAGTTGGCAGAGCGTCTGCCTTTTAAGCAGAGGGTCGCCGGTTCGAGCCCGGCACGGCTCACCATTTGGCCCCTTTTAGTCCCCATCGTCTAGTGGCCCAGGACGTCGCCCTTTCACGGCGAAAACGGGGGTTCGACTCCCCCTGGGGACGCCAACCCTTTAACGCGGTACGCCCGGCGCGACTGAACATCGTCCTCAACTGGTTCGAAGAGCTGAACCGGCTCGTTCCCACCAACTGAACGATGTCCCCCAATGTCCCTCCAAGAAAAAAAGTCGGATTTTCTCTTGACAAGATCCCACAACAAGTTTTGCTAGCTTCTCTGATGCTTTCGCAGTGCCATCTCTCGAACTGACGTTGACGCTCTAGTCAACGCCCAGAAGCTTCGAGACAAAAACTTCATCGAAGCACGTTCCTCCCGATTCTAAGTCGTCTCAAGGCCAAACAAAGTGGGTTGTTATATTCGGGATTATGCACTTGACATGGTTTATTTGTGTCAAGTGCATAATCCTGGTCTATTCGTTGACTTTTCAGGTCGTGCGGCCGAGCCTACGTGTCGTCTGCGAGTTCCCCGCCGCTCGAGAGTTTCTGGAGATGCCGAAACACCGCGACCAGCCCCTTGGAGAAGCGGACCGCCTCGTAGTGCAGCGATTGGCGGGCGCAGAATTCCCGTATCGACTCGCTGGCGCGACGTAACCGAAAGCGTGGAAGGCGGGGCAACAAATGGTGCTCGATTTGCCAATTGAGGCCGCCCATCGCGAAGTCGCCAAATCGACCCGTCAGAATGTTACGACTGCTCAGCACCTGCAGCCGTACGAAGTCAACTTCCTCGTGCGTTCGGAGGTACGTCGCTCCGATGTGGTTCACGGCGAAAATGAGACCGTAGTAGAGTCCGCTACCAGCCGATAGGGCGACGTAGCAGCCCAGAACTCTATGCAGAGGAAACGCGAGTGCAGGCAAAACAAAAAATCCAACGACGTGCAGTGCCAGTCCCAGCGCGTCCGCACGAAGCCGCAATGCCAGAACGTCCTTCAACCCGCGGAGCCGGAGCTCGAACAGATGCACCGTGTAGTAAGGAACGAGTATCCAATGTTGCAGGCGCGTCGTCAGTTTCTGCAACCGCGTCCTCGGGCGAGCCCAGTCATGGAGGACCACCCACTTGGTGTCGACATCGGGATCGAGGGCCACGACGTTCGGGCGTCTGTGATGCTGGTCATGAGAGCGAGTCCAGCTGGAGAATGCGTAACCGGATGTAATCGTGAGAGCAAGGTGCCCCACGAGTTTATTGACGAAGCCGTGTCGGGAGATATGGCCATGGCCGGCGTCATGAGCGATATACGCCAGCTGGACGCCGCACACGCTGGCCAGCGCGACGGAGGCGATCAGTGTGACGAGACTGGTCGACGCAAGTGACAAGAAATACGCGGCGACAAAGGTGACGACCGACAGGACCGTCAGGACAAAGTACACGGCAGGCGTGCGCTCGAAACACTTGCGTTGGCGTAGATCGTTTCGGAGCTCCCGAAACGCGTCGCCGACGGTCCCCTCCTTACCTTCGGTTGACGCTTGGGCCTCTTGGAGCAATGCAGTCCCCGACATCAGCTAGCTTTTGCTCTGGGCTCGCGTTCCCGTGTGGTCAACAAAAATCATACGGCCTCCTCAAAGTAATATCTTAACAGCCCGCCGCGCCGTTTTCGACACTGAGCGGGAATGTTATCACATGGACGACCAAGGCGAGCCAAAACCTGATAGCTTCGTTGCCCGAACCGCGGATCCGTGTTCAACTAGGCGTCGCCATTTTTCCCGAAACGGAGGTTTGAAATGCAGAGACCACTGCCGTGGGCGTTTCTCTTTACTACGGTGATCTCGTGTCTATTCGCGACTCACACCGCCGGAGCATCTGCCCCACACCCAATGGATGCGCTCGACGCCTCCGAGATCGTCGCCGCGGTGGCGTTACTACGGGGCGCAGGCCATGCGGACAAGGCAACGCTTTTTAGTTCGATCACCCTACGTGAACCGCGGAAGGAAACGGTGCTTGCTTGGCGGAAGGGGATGCCTATTCCGCGGGCGGCGAACGTGGTTCTTCGGAAAGGTTCAAAGACCTACGAGGCTGTGGTGGATCTAGGCCGTCGCGAAGTGGCGTCTTTTCGTGAGGTTTCCTGGCGCAGTCCCCATTCTCGTGTTGCCGGATCTTATTGCGGGTATCGAAGCGGCACTCGGAGACTCCCGTATGCAGGAGGGTCTTCGGAAGCGCGGCATTGCCGACTTCGAGCAGCTTTGCTGTTTCCCTCGAACGGTTGGAAACTTCGGGCGCGAGGCTGAGCAAACCAGAGCGAATTGTCAAGGTCGACTGTTTCGATACGGGAGGGCTGACAACGGATGCGAGCACGCCCATCGAAGGCCTTTTCGCCACCGTCGACCTCGATACGAAAGAAGTCATCGAGGTAACCGACACCGGTGTGGTGCCGATACCTCCGGGAAGACCCGGCCTCGATCCAGACTCCATCGGAAACATGCGCGAAGTTAAGCCTATGTATTTCTCGGCACCACAGGGTAGCAACTTCACCGTCGAATGGCTCGACGGTGGAATGGCAAAACTGGTCGTTTCACATTCGTTGGGATCTACGGATGGGTATTGTGCTCTCCCTCGTGTCTTGGAACGACGACGGAGACCGTCGCTCCGTGCTCTACCAGGGCACGCTGGCAGAGATCTTCGTGCCCTATCAGGATCCAACGATAGGATGGTACTACCGGAACTACATGGACGAGGGGGAGTACGGTCTCGGCACGATGGGAACAAGGCTCTTGCCTGGATCCGACTGCCCAGAGAGCGCCACTCTTCTCTCCCCGGTGATGGCGAATGCTGCGGGAGGCGCCGATACTCTCGAGAACCGGATTTGTATTTTCGAGCGGCCGACCGGCGATCCACTGTGGCGTCACACGGACTTCGTGACGGCAAAGGCGGAGAGCCGTCCCGCTCTGGGGCTCGTGGTTCGCTACATCGCAACGGTCGGCAACTACGACTACGTGTTCGATTGGCTTTTCGATCAGAAGGGCAACCTCACTTTCCGCGGAGGCGCTAGCGGAGTCGACTCGATCAAAGGCGTGGCGGCGATGAACGTCTCTGACTCCAGCGCTGCGGACGACACCGCATGGGGGCCTCTGATCGCGCCCGGCCGCGTCGGCATCAATCATGATCACTTCTTCTCGATCCGGCTCGATCTCGACGTGGACGGAACTGAGAACAGTTTCGTCCGCGACACCCTTGTGGTCGAGCAACTCGGCGAAAAGAGTCCCCGCCGAGGCATTTGGCGGGTTCGATCGAAGACCTCCAAGAAGGACTCGGAAGCAAAGTACCGCTTGAGCTACGAACGGCCGGCGCTTTGGCGCGTAGTGAACGCGAACCAGCGGAACGGGGTGGGCTATCCGGTGAGCTATGCGATCGAGTCCTCGGGAAATGCGCTGCCGCTGGTGTCGGAGAACGGTACCCCGCTAGCCCGCGCTCTTTTCGCGAACTACCACTTGTGGGTCACACCGTATGATGCGGAGGAACGCTTCGCCGCAGGCAAGTACCCGAACCAATCCAAAGCAGGACAAGGTCTGCCCGCGTTGGACCGCTCATGGACGGGACGTCGAGAACCAAGACATCGTGCTTTGGTACACGCTCGGCTTTCACCATGTCCCGTCGGCCGAGGACTGGCCGGTCTACAGCCTGGGATGGCACCAGGTGACGCTGCGGCCTTATAATTTCTTCGATCGCAACCCAGCGCTCGACGCTCCACCCGCGACAAGCCGAAGCAGGGCGGAAGGGAGGTAAATTCTCCCCTGAACCGTCCGGACCGAGTTCGATGTTCGCATACTTTACTCGTCGAGGACGTGTCTTTATGTGGACCGCGACCTAATCCTGGCCTCGGCGTTCTTCCGTGCTGCCGGCACGGGAATGTTGAGCGTCCTGCACGCTCTCGTCCTTCCTCTACGGGGCGTGAGCGCCGCTGGCATCGGAATCGTGCTCTCCTCCGTCGGATTCGTCGGCATGGGGTTGGGGACCGCGCTGACGGCTCGCGTTGGCGATACCTGGGGACGAAGGCGCAGCCTCGTCCTTTTTTCGACCCTTTCCTCCTTGGGAGCCCTTCTGGCCATTTTTGCCAAGGACTTGACATGGATGAGCCTGGCGGCCTTCTTCGGGATGTTCAACGGTATGGGGCGAGACCGCGGAGCCGCCTTAGTCTTGGAGCAGGCAGCGATGCCATCCATTGTTGGCGAAGGGAACCGCACCCGGACGTTTGCCTGGTACAACATAGTTCAGGATTTGGGACACGCCCTCGGGAGTCTCATGGCCGGGCTGCCCTACTTGCTACGGACGATGGGCGGCGTTCCAGTCGAGTCTTCTTATCAGATCTCGCTCGGTGCCTGCGCCGCCCTTTTCGGGACCGGCATCATTTCCAGTTCGCTCCTTTCATCGCGCATCGAAGTGCCTGGCGCTTCCGAGCGCCCGCCGGTTTCTCCCAAAACCCGGAGAGTCCTCTTTCGCCTGTCGGGCCTTTTCGCCTTGGATAGCGTAGGAGGCGGTTTTTTGACGACGACTCTTGCTTTCCTACTGGTTTTTCCAGCGTTTCGGGGTTCAGGAGGGCGAGCTGGCGATTCTATTTTTTCTGGCGCGCATCGCCAACGCGACTTCGCATCTGGGCGCCGCTTGGCTTGCGGTGCGAATTGGTCTGGTCAACACGATGGTCTTCACCCATATTCCCTCGAGCCTACTTCTGATGATGGTGCCCTTTGCCCCAAACTTCACGGTCGCGGCGGCCCTCTTCCTGATGCGGGAAGGACTCTCACGGATGGACGTACCGACGCGCCAGTCGTACGTGGTGTCGATCGTCGAGCCGGAGGCTCGCACACTCGCCTCGGGTGTTACCAATCTGACGCGCAACCTGGGTTGGGCTGCGTCTCCCGTTATCGCGGGAGCACTCATGGCGGGTCGCTCTCTTTCCACGCCTCTTTTCATCGGAGCCGGAATCAAGATAGGTTATGACCTATTGCTCTACATGGCTTTTCGTAATTTACGGGCTTCGGGAGAACGCGTGCCCTATAATGATTGACCTTAAGGGAGGTTGAACATGGCGAAGATTCTCATTACCGCTACACATGGCGCGGAAGATCCTACTCGAGCGGGGCTTGCGTTCATGCTCGCCAAGGGCGCCGTCGAAGGGGGGCACGACGTTAGCGTGGCCCTCGTCGGCGATGGATCACTCCTTATGAAGGAGCCAATCCGCCAGAGCATTCTTCCGGTGGGGCTCCCGCCTCTGAAGGAGCTGTTTCAGTTCGCAGTCGACCACAAGGTTCCGGTCTATGTCTGAGGGCTCTGCGGCCGGGCCCGGGGGGTCTCCGAGGACGACTTGGAAGGTGGTAACGCGAGCTGGATGGATCCGAAGCGATACGCCGACTTGATAGCGGAGCACGATCGCTCCATGAGTTATTGAGGTCATTTATCCGTTAGAACGCCATGTCGAAGCCGAAGTTCGAAAAAGCCGATCCCATCGTAAATTTCCCCGAAGTCGAGGGAAAGATCGGGGAATTCTGGCGCAAGAACGACATCTTCAAGAAGAGTCTCAAGCTGCGCCGGGGCGCAAAACCCTTTGTCTTTTACGAGGGACCCCCTACCGCAAACGGCGTGCCCCATAACGGGCACGTGTTGACGCGGGTTTCTAAGGACGTCTTTCTGCGTTATCGCACCATGCGGGGGTTCTTGGTGCCGCGGAAGGGGGGTTGGGATACCCACGGCTTGCCGGTCGAGGTGGAAGTAGAGAAAGAGCTCGGCATCCACGGCAAGGCCGCCATCGAAAAGTACGGAGTCGAAGCGTTCATTTCTCGCTGCATCGAGTCGGTGTTCCGCTACACGCAAAACTGGGAAAGGATGACCGAGAGGATCGGCTTTTGGGTCGATCTTCCCGACGCCTACGTCACCTACCAGCGGACGTATGTCGAAAGTGTGTGGTGGGCGCTTTCGGAGCTCTTCAAGAAAGGTCTGCTCTATCGAGGACACAAGGTCGTCTGGTGGTGGGCGCAGGGAGGCACTGCACTTTCCTCGGCCGAAGTCGGGTTGGGATACAAGCCGGTCGACGACCCTTCGGTCTACGTGGCGTTCCCGTTAGTCGACGAGCCCGATACGTCTCTACTCGTTTGGACCACGACACCCTGGACGCTCCCGTCCAACATGTACGCGGCCGTGAAACCGGAGGTGGACTACGTCGTCGTGCGACACGGCGATCGCAAGCTCGTCGTGGCCGCAGCGTTGCGAGAGACGGTAGCGGGCAAGTTTGGTGGGGAGCTTCCGGTGGAGCGTGAGCTCAAGGGCAACGAGCTCATTGGG
Organism: Candidatus Marinacidobacterales bacterium; assembly: GCA_965219415.1. Classification (GTDB taxonomy): domain Bacteria; phylum Acidobacteriota; class Vicinamibacteria; order Marinacidobacterales; family DATDRI01; genus CBDCNP01. Next base: position 136,506 of record CBDCNP010000002.1, on the reverse strand, counting down.
CAGCGGTACAGACCCCCGTTCGATGACTACTACCGTCATCACGGCGACAAAGAGATCGAGCTCAAAGACGGTGGGACGGCGCCGATGTTCTGGAAAGTGTTGGCGGCCGACTTCGTCGAGCTCGATCAAGGGACCGGCCTAGTGCACGAGGCGCCAGCCTTTGGTGAAGTCGACCATGAGCTTCACTGCGCCACTATCGCAACCTACAAGGACCCGGATGCCGCGCCGTTACTTTGCGCCATCCGCCCCGACGGGACGTTCAACGAGGAGATCCCGAGCCTCGAAGGCAAGTGGGTCAAGGATGCGGATTCCGAGATCGTTCGGTTCTTGAAGGAGCGAGGCATTCTCCTTCATCGTGAGAATTACCGTCACGACTACCCTTTTTGTTGGCGGGCCGACGAGGATCCACTCATCCAGTACGCCCGGCCGGCCTGGTTCATTAGAACCACCGCGCGGATCGACGATGCCATCCGTAACAACCGCACCGTCGCATGGCTTCCCGAGCACATCAAGGAAGGCCGCTTCGGGGATTTCTTGGCCAACAATGTCGACTGGACTCTTTCGAGGGAGCGTTATTGGGGAACACCGCTCAATATCTGGATCAACGACCAAACCGGAAAGATGGCGGCGCCATCGTCGGTTGCGGAAATACTCGAGAAGAACCCTTCGGCGTTCGAGGCCTTCGAAAAGGCGCGTGCGAAGGATCCCACCCTTTCCGAGCATCTGATCGTCCACAAGCCGTGGATCGACCACGTTACTTGGACAGAGGCAGGTGAGGACGGTGTCTATCGCAGAGTTCCGGAGGTCATCGACGGCTGGTTCGATTCCGGGAGCATGCCGTTCGCGCAATGGGGATTCCCTCATCAGGGAAGGGAAGAATTCGAGCGTAGCTTTCCGGCCGATTTCATCACCGAAGCGATCGACCAGACCCGCGGTTGGTTCTATTCGCTCTTGATGATTTCGACGTTGGTCTTCGACAAAGGAGTGATGTCGCGGCTGAAGTTGGTGCCGGAGCCCTATCCGCACCCTTACCGGACTTGCATCGTGCTCGGTCACGTGACCGACCCTACCGGAAAGAAAGAGTCCAAGTCGAAGGGCAACTACACCCCGCCGGACGTGATCCTGGATCGCGTGGCGATGGAGTTCGGGGTTCTCGGTGAGGACCAAGTCGACGCCAAACCGAAGGAGGGGACGGTCCTGGTGGCGCGAGAAGACCTGCAGGGTTTGGATCTCTCTCCCGGTGCGGCGATCACGGTCTACCCGGTCGGGAAAGAAGGCGAGGCGCGAGAGTTTCTGATCGACGCCGCGAAGCGACTACCGCGAAGACTCGTCCTGTTGTCCGGCACCGATCGCGCTGCACTAGGGGTCAAGCCGACTGAACGGGGAGCCAAAGTGCTGCCGTCCGAGGTGATGCGCCTTGCGGAGAACGAGAGACTCGTACTCGCGGACACCAAGACGCCCGCACCGGGCGCGGATGCGTTCCGGTGGTTTTTTCTCGGCGCCAATCCACCGTGGAACCCCACCCGGCACTCGCTGACCAATGTGAGATCGCTCCAGAGGGAGCTCCCGCTGAAGCTCCGGAACGTTTATTCGTTCTTCACGATCTACGCCGCCCCCGACGAGTTCGATCCGCTGACGATGAAGGGGCGTCCCATCGGAGAACGGGCGCTTTTGGATCGCTGGATTCTCTCGGAGTTGGCTCTCCTCACCGAGGAAGTGATCGATCGTATGGATAACTACCGGGCCTACGAAGCTGCGAAAGAGCTTTCCAACTTTGTCGATGGCCTCTCGAACTGGTACCTTCGGCGGAGTCGGCAACGATTTTGGAGGTCCGAAATGGACGACGACAAGATTGATGCCTATGCGACGCTCTACGAGGTCCTGGGAACGGTGACGCGGTTGGCGGCCCCCTTCGTTCCCTTCATGACCGAGGAGATGTATCAAAACTTGGTCAAGCGGCCGGGGGGCGCGGCCGTTCGAGAAAGCGTCCACATGGAGGACTACCCCGAGGCAGATACGAGCCGGATCGACCGCTCTTTGAGCGAAGAGATGGCGACGGTGCGTGATATCGTATCCCTCGGCCTTCGGGTCCGCACCAACCACAAGCTCAAGGTGCGACAGCCGCTAGCCCGCGCAGAAATCATTCTCTCCCATCCCGATGTGGAAGAACGTATCGCGAAGTATCGCGAGCTCATCGCCGCGGCGATGAACGTCGTGGAGATCGACTTCGTTCCCGGTGCCGAGGAGCACATTCGCTACGGCATCAAGCCTAACTTTCGACGGTTGGGTCGGAAGCTCGGGAAGAACATGCCGGTTCTCAAGAAGGCGCTTGCCCAAGCCGACGGCGCGGCACTGCGCAAGTCGCTTCTCGACAAAGGTAGCGTCGATGTAAAGGTTGCGGGGGACACGCTGTCCCTGGAGCTCGAAGACGTGGAGGTCGTGGTCAAGGCTAGAGAAGGTTATGCCGCGGCCGGGGATCAGACGTCGGTCGTCGTACTGAGCACGGAGCTCACGCCCGAGTTGATCGAAGAGGGCATCTATCGCGAGCTCTTGAACCGCATCCAAACGTTTCGCAAAGAGCTAGAGCTCGAGTACACGCAGCGCATCCGCCTGGCGATTCGAGGTTCCGACCGTCTCAACGAGATCATCGAAAAGCGCCGAGAGCATTTGATGGGAGAGACCCTTTGTGTCGAGCTCGTTAACGACGGCGCATCGTTCCCGGACGCGGATAAGCGTGAGGTCGAGATCGAAGGACAGGAAGCGACGCTCTCTCTGGCCCGCACCTAGATATTAGGACCCATACTCGTCGCGGAGCTTCTCCAGCTTGACCAACATGTCTTTCAGCTCCTGAGCTTTGGTCTTCTCTCCCTCGACGACATTGGAAGGCGCTCCGTCGAGGAACTTGGAGTTTTGTAGCTTCCTCGAGACCTGCTCGAGTTTCTTCTGGACGGTAGCCATCTCCTTGTCGATGCGCGCGAGCTCTTTCGTTACATCGACGTGTTTTCCCAAGTCGACGTACATTTCGAATGCCGGATCCACATTGGTGACCGCCCCAGGAGGCCTGTCCTCAACGAGCTCTAGCGATTCGAGGCTGGCGAGCCGCGTCACCGCCCCGGAAGTGGCCTCGACGACGCGTCGAAAGTCCTCCCTAAGCGGTTTCACCTGGATCGCCAAGCGAACGCTATCGCCCAGACGCGCGTTGGCCCGAACGTTTCGGACACGGGTCACGAGACGCTGAAGGGTTTCGAAGCGTTCCTCCAGATCTGCTTCCGGTGAAGCGTCTCCCTTCGGAAACGGCTCATGAATGAGAAGCTCGGAAGTGGGTCGTTCGCCCAGCCACAATTCCTTTTCGCCCATCGCGGGCAGTAGCTTCGACCAGAGCTCCTCCGTGATGAACGGACAAATCGGGTGGAGGAGTTTCAGGATATCGGCGAGTGAACAACCCAATACCGAGGCCGCTCGTCGAGCCGCCGCGGGATCTTCTCCTTGAAGACGCTCCTTGGACAGTTCCAAGAACCAGTCGCAATAGTCGTTCCAGACGAATCGATATAGGGCTTGTCCAAGAGAGCCGAATTCGAAATCGTCCAGGGCGGCGAGAACCTCCCGCACGGTGGACGCGAGACGCGAAGAGATCCAGTCGTCCGACACGGCCGAAGGCGCCTCGCCTGCCGACGCCGGCGGCACGTTGTCGAGCGACATGAGGACGAAGCGGCTGGCGTTCCAAAGCTTGGTGACGAAACGGCGTCCCTGCTCGTTGAACTTCTCTAGCGAAAGACGAGTTTCTTGTCCGTCCGAGCAGGAGTAAATAAATGTATAACGGAGGGCGTCCGCGCCGATCCCTTCGAAACCCTTGGGAAAGTTCTTCTCGACTCTCGTCACGAGCTTCTCCATCTTGGGTGGGCGCGCCTCGAAGATGGGAGCCTTGAGCTCTTCTGACGTTGCTCCCTCGATCACCGCGAGCGGATCGATCCCATTACCCTTGCTCTTGCTCATCACCGCCCCCTGGTCATCGAGGACCGTCGGGTGGATGTTCACATGGCGAAAGGGGAGCCTTCCCGCAAGCTCGAGCCCAGCGAAGTTCATGCGCGCCACCCAGAAAAAGATGATGTCCTTGGCGGTGGATAGAACACTAGTGGGAAAGTACCGCGCGAAATCAGGGGTCGCCTCGGGCCATCCCAGCGTACTCATGGGCCACAGCCAGGAGCTGAACCAGGTATCGAGCACGTCAGGGTCCTGATACCAATCCGCGGGGGCCTGCGCGACTTCTTGGGGTGTTTCGACGTCGACGCGAACCTCGCCGGTCTTGCGGTTGTACCAAGCGGGAATGCGGTGTCCCCACCAGATCTGTCGACTGATGGTCCAGTCGTGGATGCGGGTGAGCCACTGCAGGTACACGTTCTCCCAACGCTCGGGGTGGAAGGATAGCTCGCCGGGGTCTACCTTCACCCAGTCGTCGCCTTTCTTCTCGTAGCCGCTTGCAGCGAGTGCCTTCTCAGCCAGAGGTTTCATCCGTACGAACCATTGATCCGAGAGCCGATACTCGATGGGGGCGCCGGAGCGCTGGGCGCGGCCCAAAGGGACCAAGCGATCCTCGACCTTCTCGATGAGCTCTTGCTCTTCGAGGGCGGCCACCGCCCTCTTCCGGGCCTTGAAGCGTTCCATACCCCGAAACTCCGACGGAACGACATCGTTGAGCGTTGCGTCTTCGTTCATGACATTGATCGGTTCGAGCCCATGCCTGGGCCCGACTTCGAAGTCGTTGGCGTCGTGCGCCGGAGTGATCTTGAGGGCCCCGGTGCCGAACTCCATGTCGACGTACTCGTCGGCGATCACGGGAATCACCCGGCCTTGAAGAGGCAGGCGGACCTCTTTGCCGACGACTTTCCTATAACGCTCGTCCTTCGGGTGAACCGCGACCGCAACGTCTCCGAAGAGCGTTTCGGGGCGAGTCGTGGCAACGACCAGGTGACTCAGTTCGTCCGTTGGCTCGACCAGTGGATATCGGATGTACCAGAGGTGTCCGGGCTCTCCCTCGTCGGAGACATTCACTTCGTCGTCCGAAAGCGCGGTTTGGTCCACCGGGCACCAGTTGACGATCCGCTTGCCCCGATAGAGGAGGCCGCGGTCGTAGAGGGTCTTGAAAGTTACACGGACTGCTCGAGAAAGCCCCTCGTCCATCGTGAAGCGCGTGCGCTTCCAGTCGCACGAGCAACCCATCTTCTGGAGCTGCTCGATGATGAAGTCTCCGTACTTTGCCTTCCACTCCCAAACCTTCTCGATGAACTTCTCGCGACCCAATTCACGATAATTGATTCCTTGCGCATCGAGCTGCTTGCGCACCACGGTTTGGGTGGAGATGCCGGCATGGTCGGTACCGGGGACCCATAGAGTGTCAAAGCCGTCCATGCGCTTGTAGCGGATCAAGGTGTCTTGAAGGGTGTTGTTGAGAGCATGCCCCATATGGAGCCGACCGGTCACGTTGGGCGGTGGGATGACAATGACGAACTTCGGTTTGTCCGTTTCGGTCTGGTGGCGAGGCTTTCCGTCCGGGTCGTAGGCGCTGTCGAAACAATTGCGGTCCAGCCAAAGCTTGTAGATACGGGGCTCTACGGCACGGAAATCGAAACGGGTCGGCAAATCCATGGAGAGATGTTGCAACAAGGGACGAACCAGCGCAAGGGAAAAAGCTGCGGTTTGCAACCCAGCTAGGCGCGAAGGTATCGTGCACGGGCAGTGCGACCCAGTAATCTCTTTTACATCCCTAAGAAAGCGAGGAGGACAACATGGCTGATAAACGGGGCGGCAACGGACCGTTCGACTTCGATCCGCCGCGCGTGCCGCAGATGCCGCAATTCAATCTGCCCAATATCCCGCCCGGGACGATCCGACTGATCTTGCTTCTGGTGGTGGGCGTAGTCATATTCTTCGGAAGCTTCTACCAGATCCAGCCCGACGAAGTAGGGGTTATCCGGCGCTTCGGCGCCTATTCCCGAACGACTGACCCCGGCCTGCACCTCAAATGGCCGTTCATCGAGAAGCTCGACAAGGTGCCGATACAGCGCCAGCTGAAACAGGAGTTTGGCTTCCGGACCGTTCAAGCGGGCGTCCGATCGCAGTATCGGGACGGAGGCGAGCTCCTGCAGGAGTCGCTCATGCTGACCGGCGACCTCAACGTCGCGGTGGTGGAGTGGATCGTGCAATTCAAGATCGACGATTCGCGCGCGTTTCTATTCAACGTCCGCGACGTCGCTGGAACGTTCCGAGACATGTCGGAAGCTGCGATGCGGCAGGTGGTCGGGGATCACAGCGTGGACGAGGTGCTGACCATTGGCCGCGAAAGCATCGCTATCCAGGCCAAGGATCTACTCCAGGATCTCTGCGACCAGTACGGCATTGGCCTCTCCGTGGAGCAGCTGGTGCTCCAGGATGTGAACCCTCCGGATCCGGTCAAGCCATCCTTCAACGAAGTCAACGAGGCCATTCAGGAGAAGGAGCAGCTCATCAACCGCGCGTGGGCGGAATACAACCAGGAGATTCCGAAGGCCAAGGGAGTCGCCCAGCAAATGATCCAGGAGTCCGAGGGATACGCGGCGGAGCGTGTGAATCGGTCCCAAGGAGAGGCGACCCGATTCGAAGCGATCTACGCGGAGTATCGCAAGGCGCCTCGCGTAACCCGCAACCGCATGTATCTCGAGACGTTGAACGAGATCCTGCCGCGCATGGGCAAAAAGGTAATTCTCGATGAGAAACAGAGGGGACTGCTGCCCCTGCTGAATCTGACTCAGGAGGTGCAGAAATGAACCGGAATCTGATAGTTCTCCTTGTTATTGGAGCGGTGCTCCTCATCCTGCTGCCCGCCAGTTTCTATACGGTGGACGAAACGGAGCAGGTCATCGTTACGCAGTTCGGAAGACCCATCGGCGATGCCGTCACCACCCCCGGCCTCAAGTTGAAGATTCCATTTGCATGGGACGTCCACCGTTTCGACAAACGCTGGCTGGCGTGGGACGGCGATGCCAACCAGATTACCACCAGGGACAAGAAGTTCATCTGGGTGGATACCTACGCTCGTTGGCGGATCCAAGATCCTTTGGAGTTCTTCGAATCCGTCCGTGACGAACGGGGCGCACAGAGTCGTCTCGACGACATTATCGATGGTGAGACCCGAAACGCGGTGGCGGCCTTCGATCTCATCGAGGTCGTACGCTCGAAGAACCGGGAGTTCGAGGTTACGGAGGAGCTTCAGGCGTTTGCTGCCCAACAGCAGGCCGCGGAAATCGCCACCGGCCGGGAAGCGATCGCGGCCAGAATCTTGGAGAAGGCTTCAGTCGTGACGCCAGACTATGGCATCGAGCTGGTAGATGTGAAGATCAAACACATCAACTACGTCGACGAAGTGCGCGCGAAAGTCTACGAGCGAATGATCACCGAGCGCCAGAGGATCGCGGAGCGCAGCCGCTCGGAAGGCCAGGGCCGCTCGGCGGAGATACGCGGGCAGAAGGAAAAAGAGCTCAAAGAGATCGAATCCGGGGCCTTCAAGCAAGCCGAGGAGATTCGGGGTGTGGCGGATGCCGAGGCCACGAGTATCTACGCTCGTGCGTATAGCAAGGATCCAGACTTCTACCAATTTTTGAAGACACTGGAAACCTACCGAAGCAGCTTCGGTGAGGACGTAACCCTTATCTTGACGAGCGATGCGGAGTTCTTGAAGTTCCTGAAGCAGAGTCGATAGCTAGGACTAAGAAGAGCGGAGGTCGGAGAATGCGGAACGGATGGGTGAAGTGCGGGATGAAGCATGTGGTGATGCTTGGCTTGCTCCTTGCCGGGGGCGCGGGAGGAGCATTCGGACAGGCAAGCTCGGAAGAGAGTCGGTCCCCGTCCATCCCGTCCATTGAAGACAAGACGCGTGACATGATTCACCTGGAGGGGTTCTTCGATCTCTACTGGGACGATTCCACCGGAAAGCTCTTCTGGGAGCTGGATCAATGGGACAACGACCAGTTTCTCTACCAGGTGTCGTTGGCTAGCGGGTTGGGTAGCAATCCGGTCGGCTTGGATCGTGGGCAGCTTGGCCGCACTCACGTCCTCGAGCCACGGCGGGTCGGCCCGACGGTCCTACTGGTCGAGCCCAACTACCGCTACCGAGCGCGGAGCAATAATCCGGACGAGGTGAGGGCGGTACAGGATGCGTTCGCCCCGTCGACTCATTGGGGTTTCGAGGTAGTGGCGGAATCGGGAACTCGCGTCTTGGTCGACGGGACGGATTTCTTTCTGCGTGATGCGCACGGTATCGCCAAAACATTGGAGGATGCCGGGCAGGGGAGCTTCCAGCTCGATCGCAGTCGCAGCGTCATTCACTTACCTCGAACCAAGGCGTTCCCACTGAACACCGAGATCGAGACTCTCCTGACCTTTACTAGTACCCGTCCCGGGGAGCTCGTTCGATCCACCGCGGCGAGCGGTGACGCGGTCACGTTACGAGTGCGCTATTCGCTCGTTCGCCTACCTCGGGGAGGTTACGAGCCGCGCCGGGCGGACCCACGCGTGGGGGCGTTCGGTGTTTCCTTCAAGGACTACGCGACGCCCATCGACGAGAAACTCGATGTTATGTGGGTGGCTCGGCATCGGCTGCAGAAGAAAGACCCCACCGCGGCGATATCGGAAGCCATCGAGCCCCTGGTCTATTACCTTGATCGGGGAGCGCCGGAGCCGATTCGCAGCGCGCTCTTAAGGGGCGCCTATTGGTGGGACGCTGCCTTCGACGAGGCGGGTTTCGTGGACGCGTTTCGTGTGGAGCTCCTTCCGGCGGATGCGGATCCCATGGATCTGCGCTACAACATGATTCATTGGACCCACCGGTCCACGCGTGGGTGGTCGTACGGTGGCTCGGTCGTCGATCCTCGGACCGGAGAGATTTTAAAGGGCAACGTGAACTTGGGAAGTCTCCGCTTGCGGCAGGACTACCTGCTCGGAAAGGGCTTGAGCCCGACCAGCGGTTCTGGACTCGGCGGTTGCGGCCTCGGAGGCGGTCCCACCTTTGAATACCTGGTGCAAGTCGGCTCACAGAACGACCCCGTGGAGATGGCCTTGGCTCGCGTTCGTCAGCTATCGGCGCACGAGGTTGGACATACACTGGGTCTAGCACACAACTACATCGCAAGTACCTACGCGGGTCGAGCCAGCGTCATGGATTACCCGGCGCCCCTCGTGGAAATCACGCCGGATGGACGGCTGGATCTTTCGAACGCTTACGGGGTCGGTGTCGGAGAGTACGACAAGTTCGCCGTCAAGTGGCTCTACAGCGATTTCGCGCCGGGGACGGACGAGCAGACGGCGCTCGAGGCGATCGTAAAGGACGGTTTGGATCGGAAGATTCGCTTTATTACCGATCGGGACGCGAGACCGGCGGGTGCCGCCCATTCGTTGGCATCCCTGTGGGACAACGGAGCCGATCCGATCGAGATGCTGCGGCACGAAATCCAGGTCCGGCGCATCGGCCTGGAGGCGTTTGGACCGGAAGCGATTCGCCTCGATGATCCCATGTCCTCCCTGGAGAAGGTGCTGGTCCCGCTTTACCTACACCATCGGTACCAATTGGAGGCGGTGATGCACAGTATCGGCGGAGCCGACTATAACTATGCGCTGCGAGGAGACGGGCAGATGGCAATCACGATGGTGCCCGGACAAGCTCAGCGTGAAGCTCTCGATGTTGTTCTGTCGACGTTGGACCCCGTGTTCTTGGCCATCCCCGAGAGGGTATTAAGAATGATTCCGCCGCGCGCCTTTCGAGAGCCGGAGAGTGAAAAATTCGAGCGCGGGACGGGTCTCACTTTCGATCCCCTCGCAGCCGCCGCGTCGGCGTCCGGCTTCACGGTGAAACTTCTTCTCAACCCCGAGCGTATGGCTCGCCTGGTTGAGTATCACAGCCGCAGCAGCGACTACCCGGGCCTGGAGGATGTGACGGAGTCTCTCTTGGAGCGAACTTGGAAAGCGCCAACCAGCGGAACCGCCTACCTGGCGGAAGTACAAAAAACGATGCAGCGCGCGGTCCTGGATCAGTTTCTTCGGCAGGCGTCGAACAGCCAGAACATCTCGCAAGCGCGCGCGATCCTAACTGCGCAGTTACGAGGGCTTGCCGACTGGCTCGAGTCGGTGGGGACGCCGACCCCTCACCAGAAACTAGCGGCTGAGGACATTCGCCGTTGGCAAAATCGCCCGCAGGGTACCGACGTGCCGACAGGGCCACCCGAGCTACCGCCGGGAAGTCCCATCGGGGCCCGTTAACCGTTGGGGGCGCTAGTCCGGCTCTTCTTCAGCAGGGCGGGAAGTCAAGAATCCGAGGCTAGTCTATTTTCACCAAGCGGGCTCGCTTGGCGATCGTCCGCCAGAGCGTTTGACGTTGCTCGACGCTGAGCTTCTCGAGAATGACCAGGTGTGTTTCTCCGTCCGCAGTCAGCTTCATCGTTTGCCACTCCGGAAGCTCGGACCACGCATATTCCCTCTTCCGAGGGCCAAAGGGCGTCATGGTGGTCTCCTGACCTCCGCCCGCACCGGCCCATCCGACACCTTCTATCTCCATCCCCTCCACCGTGCTCCATGGGATCACCTTTTCCGGTTCGGGAGGGATCTTCAGATAGAGTGCCTCGTCCATCACTTCGACACGGTAGTCCACGAGCGATGGAAAATCTTGCGCCAGAGTCCATCCCGCCAAGACCAAGAGCGGCGCACTCAGCAGAATGGAGTTCGGCTTCTTGAACTTGGCGAAGACCCACATGACGAGTAGGACCAGGGCGATCGGTCGGCCGAATACGAGGGCCCGATTGAAATCGGTATCGAAGTGAAAGGCCAGCTCCTGGGGCAATTCTCCGACCTGCTCCGAGATCATGCACCCACTCGTGAGTGCGGCCCAACCAAAAAGGATTACCAAACGGAGCTTCCCCATGATTCCCTCCCTCGACATAGTTGCCGACGGTCCTTAAGTTTTCAAGAGGATGTTAGAAAACAGGATACAGGTGGTATTCCGTTCGGTCAATTCACATTGGCAGGGCGCATTGAGGCACGCTAGATGCCGGGGAAGTTCAATCGGCGATAAAGGGCTTCGAAACGTGGTTCCGATCGGAGGGAATCGAACCTCGGATCCTCCCTGAGAACAGGCAGCCAAAGGTCCCGGTCGGTGAAGCTCTTCTCCAGGAAGTCGAGGGCCTGCTCTTGCTCGCCCAGTCTCAAGTGGATCAAGGCGAGCTTGTAAGGTCCGAGGTCGTCGCCATGAATCAACCACCACCGGAGCGTTCTCCCTCGTCCTTCGATCAGTTCCAGGCTACGAATCGTCGCGAGCTCGTCATCGGTGGCCCCGGCGGCGGCAAGGGCCTCTTGTGCTTCCGCATACGCTTCCTCGTGCATTCCGTTGCGATCATAGGCTTCCACGAGGCAGGTGTGCGCGAGAAGGAATCCAGGTTCGAGCTCTAAAGTTCGAATGCATTCCTCGATGGCTTGGTCGTAGTTTCCGGCGAAGTAATAGAACCAACCCACGTCCGAGTTCACAAGAGGCGAAAGTGGATCTAATTGTCGGGCGATCCGGACTTCGGCGATGGCGCGTCCATGTTGTCCGAGACTCGACAAATAATACGCGTACCAGTGGTGAGCCTTGGCCAGGCCCGGGTGGAACTGGCAAGGCTCGCTCGAACGCGGCTCCTGCGCGCTCCCAGTCCCAATCCAAATACCAAGTCGTCAGCGCATCCACGAAATGGGCCTCGGCCAAAGTCGGCTGGAGGTGGATGGACTTCCGCGCCGCGTCCCTCGCCATCTCGTAGAGGTTCGCGGCGGGCTCGGTGGGACTCTGTGCCAGAAGGAGGTAGCCTTGGGCTACTCCAAGCTGCGCAGAGGCGAAAAAGGGGTCGGCCTTGATGGCGGCTTGAAAGTACTGCACGCTTTTCTCGAGGTTTTCCTTGCCGCCGCGATTCAGGAGATAGCGACCCTTTAAGGTAGGGTGTCGTAGGCCTCGCTCGTGGTGAGCGCGGTTGCGCCTTGTGCTACGCGAGCAGGGCTAAAGAGCTCGACGGAGAGAGCCCGAGTGATCCGCTGCGCGACATCCCGTTGGAGCGCGATGCTGTCTTCGAGCTGGCGTTCGTAGCTTCCACTCCAAACGGTTGTTTGGTCAGCTTACCCGAACGAGTTGCCCGTTGATGCGAATACGGTTGTCGTCGACGCGCACGCTACCTTCCAAGACGAATCCAACATGGAGCTCGGCGCCAATGACCTCCACGGTTTTTGCGGTGTCGCGGTATTGGATCGTCGAAGTTCTTGCGATCACGCCCAACTGGGATGGTCGAATGCTGCTAAGGTGCGTGATCATCTTCTGGGTGACACCCTCCGCGAGGTAATCTTTGTCCGGGTCGCCGCTCAGGTTGTCGAGGGGCAAGACGGCTAGCATGATTCGGCTTTCGTTCGTCCCGGTCCACGTCGATAGGGACCGCGAGCTTTCCAGAGCGAGATAGCCGAGCCCGACTAGCGGAACCACGATGCCGATGAGCACTATGGACAGGAGCACACGAGGCAGGTCATGGACCGCGCCCCCGCAGCAGGCGAGACGCGCCGGAGGCCGCCGGAGCTCGTTCCTCCGACCACGGCTTCCGAGAACTTCGACTCCACGGGTGCGATGAACCGATAGCCTCGTTTTGGGAGGGTCTCGATGTATCGGGAAGCGTTCGAGGTGTCGTTGAGGGCGGAGCGGATCTGCTTGATGCAGGAGTTCAGGCCGACATCGTAGTCCCACATGCGTTTCGTTCCCCCAGAGCCGTCGCTGCAGCTCCTCCCGAGTGACGAGCTGCCCCTGGTTCTGAGCCAGCACGGCGAGGACCTTGAACGGCTGGGGAGGGAGTTTAAGGAGAGCTCCGTTCTTGCGGAGCTCTTCACTTCGAAGATCCATCTCGAACGGCCCAAAACGAAGGGTCGCAGATTCACGGTTTGGCATATCGGCGCGGCTTCCCAGTTTTTACTCCAGCCGGGCCACGGAAACAAGTGTTTGCTGATGTGATTCCGCCGCTCATCTGGGTCGGTTGTCCCTTTGAGGGCAGACCCTTAGACGACCGCCTAAAAACCAGATCCCCGGTATGGACAGCCACGGCGCCCGATGCCTATTCTGGAGCCCGAAGTGGAGGCGTGAGATGAGAGCTTTGTTCGGAGTATTCCCGCTGGTCTTACTCGTAGTGTTCTTGCTTGGGGCAGACCCGCTCCGTGCACAGGGCCCCTCGATGGAAGAGGCCGATGTGCTCTACCAAGCGGAGAATTGGCAGGGCGCGGCGGAAGCCAATGGGAGTATCGCGAAACGCGAGCCGAAAAATGCCCGGGCCCAATTTCGGCTGGGCGTTGCCCTTCATCGCCTTGGGAAATACCGGGAAGCCTTAGAGGTGTATCAGAAGGCCGGGAAAAACGGAGTGCCAACAGCGATCGTCGGATACAACATGGCAGCGAGCTACGCGGCGTTGGGCGACCGTGAAAAAGCGTTCGAATGCTTGGCGACGGCGGTCAAGAACGAGTTCAGCCAAGTCGACAAGCTGAAGTCGGACACCGATCTCGCCAGCCTACGAGACGACCCGCGCTTCGAAGAGCTAGTGCAGCAGGCGGATGTCAACGCTCGTCCCTGTGAGCTCCTCCCTGAGTATGGGCAGTTCGACTTCTGGGTGGGTGAGTGAGTGGGAGGTCACGGCCGGCGGCCAGACCGCGGGGGAAAACCGCATCGACAAGCTGGTCCAAGGGTGCATGCTGTTCGAAAACTGGACCAGTGCCGGGGGCGGTTCCGGCAAGAGCATCAACTACTTCGATCCCGGCAAACGGAAATGGATCCAGGTATGGATGGATTCTGGCGGGGGACTCATGGAGGTCGAGGGCGAGCTCATCGACGGCTCCTTGGATTTCCGGGGACATCACACCTACCGCGACGGCCGCGTCGAGCCGTATCGGATGAAGTTCACGCCCCTCGACGGCGGCAAGGTCCGCCAGTTCATCGAGCAGTCGAAGGACGACGGGGAGACTTGGTACGTCTGGTTCGACGGGACCTACAGTCCGAAGAATTGACTACCTTGGTGTTGGCGGTGTAGAGCCCCGAACGTTCTTTATCCGATCGAACACCTTGCCTAGCGATCCCACTAAGCTTCCCACGTCGGACAGATCCGACGGGATGATCAAGGTGTTGTTGGTGCTGGCGAGTTTTCCGAACTCTTCCAAGTATTGCTGCGCGATGCGCAGGCTGACGGCATCCGCCCCTCCCGGTTCACGAATGGACGCGGCGATCTGTCGGATTCCCTCCGCGGTGGCGTTCGCGACACGCAGGATTTCCTGCGCCTGTCCCTCCGCTTCATTGATCCGCTTCTGCATTTCACCTTCGGAAAGGGCAATGGCTTCTTGTTTCTCGCCCTCGGCTCGGTTGATCTTGGCCTGACGGTCGCCCTCCGACTCGGCGATTAGAGCGCGTTTTTCCCGCTCGGCGCGCATCTGCTTCTCCATCGCGTCTTTGATCGATTGAGGTGGGACGATGTTCTTGATCTCGTAACGCGTGATCTTGATTCCCCAGGGGTTCGAAGCGCGGTCCACCGCATCGACGATGGCCTTGTTGATGAGCGTCCGCTCCTCGAAGGTTCTATCGAGTTCCATTTTTCCGATTTCGGAGCGCATGGTCGTTTGCGCCAGCTGCGTCGATGCCCAAATGTAGTTGGTGATGCCGTAGGAGGCCTTGACGGGATCCATCACCTGCATATAGAGGACGCCGTCCACTTCGACTTGGATATTGTCTCGGGTGATGCATACCTGTGGAGGAACGTCGAGTGCGGTCTCTTTCAAGGTGTGTTTGTAGGCGATCTTGTCTACGAATGGAATCAACAGGTGGAAACCGGCCTTCAGAGTCTTCGAGTACCGTCCTAGGCGTTCCACGATGTATGCCGACCGTTGGGGTACGACTCGGGCCGTTCGCAAGATGATGATCAAGACGATGACAATCAGGGCAAAAAGGACAAAGGTCTCCATGGCTTTTCTCCTAACTAAATGGGCTCGACTCGAAGCGTCAGATTGTCCTTGGAGACGATCCGGACCATCGCCTCGGCAGGGATCGCGACCTTGGCGGACGCCGCCCACTGCGTGCCGCGGAAGTCGACTCGCCCCTCGGTGCTATCGGGCGTGATTGCCACGGTGACTTTGGCCTTGTTCCCGATGAAGTCGTCGAGACGAGTGTCCGAGAGCTCCGTGTCCGACACTCGACCTTGCATAGTTTTCTGCAGCCAGCCACGAAGGGCGAGAAGGGAAACGATGGAGGCTCCGACAAATCCGAGAAGCTGTGCGTTGAGGTTCTCGAGAACACCCAGCCAAACGAAGAGGGCGGTGATCCAAGCCCCGATTCCGAAGAAGATGATCACGAAACCTGGAAGGGCCAGCTCCACGAGCATGACGCCGAGGCCGATCAGAAACCACCAAAGCGCAGACAATGAGACTCTCCTTGTTGATGCGAGACGTGGAACAGCAGCTGTTGAAGCAGTCTAACTTGTCAGTAGTGAAAGGGTCAAGACGCGCCCTGAATAATGTTTAGCCGGCTCCTGGGCTCAGGAACATTCCGACGTGCAAGAAAGCGATGCACAGCCATTGCAACTTGGTAATGCGCTCCTTGAGAACCATCCATGCGAACGCCAGGGTCACCATCGGATAGGCGCCGCTCAAAGGTGCGACGATGGAGACGGGCCCGGTCTTGGCCGCGATGATTACCGAGAGGTCGCCAGCCGCCATCAGTCCCATGGGTAGGAAGGATATGGACCATTCATGCAGGGAGTGGACCCCCTTCCGCCCGAAAAAAAGTCCATAGATACCCAGGGTGAGAAAGCTTCCCATGGTGTTGAAGAGCGCCATGTTGGCCTCATCGGCGTTGGGGAGCGAGTAGGCGTACTTCATGACGGTCCAGGCGACTCCCAAACTAGAACGGCGGAGACGGCGAGTGGGATCCACCGCCTATGGGCCTTCCTCGACTCGGAGTCTGACGGCGCGGTGCAGTGAATTCCTCAGCACGCTGCTAGTGCATGCGCGGCTCGATCGGTAATCGCTTCACAATCTCCGCCTCCGCTTCGACCAAGGTTGCGAGCCGGGCTTCGGCATCCCCTTGGTCATCGTAGTGGCGGGCAAGCTCGCCGAAGAGATCGGTGTGTCTGGCCTCGGCCTCTGCGAGCGACCTGTAGAACGCCGCTAGCTCCGAATCGTTGAGGGCGTCGGCCAAGAGCTCAATGCGATCCTGGGAACGAGCCTCGATGAGAGCACCAACGAGAAGTCGATCGGTGAGACGGCCACGCCCCGGGCGTACCAACCGCATGAGCGCTTGGGCGTAGGGGTCTCCGAAATCACGGCCGAGCGTCAGACCGCGACGTCTCAAACGCAAGTGCACGGCACGAAAATGCCGGAGCTCTTCGATGGCGAGCGCGCTCAATCGTCGGACCAGACGTTCTCGGTCGGGGTAGGCCACCACGAGAGACATCGCGGAAGCCGCGGCCTTCTTCTCGCAATGGGCGTGATCTACGAGGACGCGGTCGAAATCCGCCAGAGCTACTTTGAGCCACTTCGGATTTGTGGGCGACAAGATCAACGATACCTCTCGGATCATGCCAGGCCCCGGGCGCTCAAACACACGCTTGCTGCCTATCCAGATGGCCAGGCGCGCACGTTAGAAACCTGTTGGGCGTTAAAATGTGTGGGTGGCAAACTCAACTTAGTCAGACGCCCCTCGAACGCGGGGATTCTAGCTCATATTTGCAGGAGTGACACGTTTTGGCTATATTTCAACTCGATTTTTTCATATTGGGAGGAAGAGGAGAAGGAGGAAGAATGAGAACCCGTATCGGATTTGCTATAACAATTATTCTGGCGTTCGTTTCTGCGGTGACTTTTGCACAAGTACCGCGCGGCAAGGCAGAAGCAACGATCGGCGGCGCGAAGGTCGTCATCGACTACGGACGTCCCAGCTTGGGCGGCCGAGACATGCTTGCGAAGGCGCCGGCGGGCACCGTTTGGCGGCTCGGAGCCGACAAAGCAACCGTGCTCGAGACCAGCGGAGACCTTGTTTTCGATTCGCTAGTCGTTCCCAAGGGCTCCTACAGCCTCTTCGCGAAGCGCGGCGATGGTAAGAAATGGGAGCTCATCATCAACGAGCAATCCGGGCAGTGGGGAACACAGCGCGATGCCGACATGGATCTCGGCACCGCTCCGCTTGCCTGGGAGACTGCGGGAGAGAGCACGGAAGAGTTCACCATTGAGATCGCGAGCGCCGGTGACGGCGGCGAGATCCATTTCGTGTGGGGCACGAACGTACTGAAGACGAACTTCAAGGCGAAGTAAGACAGTCATCAACTTTGCACTACCCAGGGCCGGCTTTGCCGGCCCTATTTTTTAGCAGGATAAGAAACCCAGGTGAAAGTTGTGATTACGGCTCCCGCCGGAAAAATTGAATTTCCCGCCGAATATACGGATAATACGTATTGATCCTTCACAACATCCGTCGTCAACCACCCGCGCGTCCGTGAGGCGCGCTATTGAGAGAGCAAACATGAGTTCATTGAACGAAACGCCGGAAAGCCCCTCAGAGGAGGGGGCCGGTACGAACACCAAGCTTCCCTTACTCTCCCTGGGGATCCTGGCCGCGCTCGGCCTGGCCGTTCTCCTCGGGCTCGGTATGCTCATACTCAACCGCCTCACCGAGCTCGAGAGCCAAATGCTGGGTGTCGAAGAGCACCTCCAACAAATCGGCGAGCGTTCGAAAGGTGCTCTCGAAAGGGCCGTGCAAGCCGAAGAGGCTGCGCTTCAGGCGGCACGTGGTCGCGCCGAGGCAGAGACCGACGCGACGATGGCGCGTAACGAGGCCGAGCGAGAAAGAGAGACTGCGCAGCGCGCACGCCAAGATGCCAAGGTCGCGATTGCGGAAGCGGAGAAGATTAAACAAGAGCGCGAAGAGGAGCTCGACCGGCTTCAGCACGCTTTGAATCAGATCGCCGAGACTCGCCGGACGGCCCTCGGATTAGTGATGAACTTGGGAAGCGACTACCTGAAGTTCGATTTCGACAAGTCCGACCTGCGACCGGAGAACAAAGAGCTTTTGAGCCGCATCGTCGGTATTTTACTTACCTCCAGCGATTATCAGATCTATGTGTATGGGCACACCGATGACATCGGCACCGAGGACTACAACCTGGATCTCTCCAACCGGCGGGCGAAGGCGGTTCGCGACTACCTAGCCGAGGTCGGTATCCAGCCTCGCATCATCAGTACGGAAGGGTTCGGGAAATCCCAGCCATTGGTACCCGGAAACAGTGACGAGGCGCGTGCCAAGAACCGTCGAGTCGAGTTGGGGATCGTCAACACACAGATCAAATACCCGGGGCAGGGGGCTACCCAGGAAAACTAGCTCCTACCGTCGGGAAACGATTTTTCCACCCACGACAGCCAGCACCGCCTCCACGGAGCGTAAGTCGGGGCAAGGCTTGCGCCCACTCCTCGCCCACTTCTATGATGTCCGGAGAAACGTGTCAACGGAGTCCGCCATGAGCGAAAACACGAAAGATCGCGCCGCACTCGTTATCGTCGACGTCCAAAACGATTTCTGCGCCAGCGGCTCTCTAGCAGTACCCGGGGGGGATGAGGTTGTCCCTATCCTCAACCAATACGCGGAACGGTTCTCGCGGGCGCGCCTGCCCGTCTACGCCACCCGCGACTGGCACCCCGAGCGGACCAGCCACTTCAAGGAGTTCGGTGGTGTCTGGCCACCTCACTGTGTCGCGGGAACAAGAGGCGCAGAGTTTCATCCGGAGTTGAGGCTCCCCGAGGGCACCATCGTGGTCTCGAAAGGAAAGGGTGCCGAGGAAGACGCCTACTCCGCATTCCAGGCCGAGGAGGACAGCGGCGTCTCTTTCATCGACTCGCTCAAGCGGCAAGGTATCGAGCATCTTTTTGTTGGCGGACTCGCCACTGACTACTGTGTGCAGTGCTCAGTGCATGACGCCATCGCCCAAGGATTCAAGGTGACGCTTCTCGAAGACGCGGTTCGGGGGGTCGACTTGGAGGCTGGAGATTCCGATCGGGAGCTACGTAAGATGAAGGCGGCCGGTGTCGGAACGGTAGCGTTGGACTCGGTGGAAAAAGAGATGGGGTGACGGATGGCATTGCTGTCGGACGCTAATCGGAAGGAGCTAGGTGAGATCTTCGAGCGGGATCTCGTGGGCGACGTGAAGGTCAACTTCTTCACTCAAGGAGGCGGCCTGATCGTGATTCCGGGACGCGAGTGTCCCACCTGCACGGAAACCGGTGAGCTGGTGGAGGAAGTCACCTCACTCTCCGAGAAGCTGGAGCTGACGATTCACGATGTGTATGCCGACCAAGAGGCGGCCAGCTCGGCGGGAATCGAGCGTATTCCGGCCATCGTGCTCGAAGGGGAAGCGCGGGGCAAGGTCCGTTATTTCGGGATTCCTGGAGGGTCCGAGTTCCCTGCGTTCGTAGCCGACATCGTCGATGTCTCGAAGGGCAGCACATCGCTGAGCGACGAGAGTAGAGAGTCGCTGGAATCGCTGTCAAAGGACGTGCATGTTCAGGTCTTTGTCACACCGACGTGACCGTACTGTCCCGGCGTGGCCCGTGTGGCCCATCAGATGGCAATCGAGAGCGACCGGATCGTCGCCGATGTCGTGGAGATCAGCGAGTTCCCCGACATGGCCCAGCGCTACGGTGTGACCGGAGTCCCCAAGATCGTGATCAACGATGAAGTCGAGCTTCTCGGGGCCCAACCTGAGGAGGCTTTCGTGGAAGCGGTTTGTGCACTCGACACTGATGGGTAGATTGGCTTCCTTCCCCCTCCCCTTTTCCCTCACCCCGGCCCTCTCCCAGAGGGAGAGGGAGTAACGGAAGAAGAAACCATCTTAGGTCGGCTCGGTCGCTTGTCGTCTTTTCAACGCAAGCATTGCCCACCCGAGAATGGCTCCAGGAACAATCTGCTGTAGGGAACCGAAGATGAATTGGCCAACCAGCGCTTGCCCTAAGGTATCTGTAAAATCGTAGTGCGTGCCCAGACCCCAGGTGTTGGTCACCCACCAGAGCGCGAAGACTGGGATCCTGGAAAGCACTGAGAAAACCACGAGGCTCAGTAGTAGGAGTCGATAGGGCCGCTCGTCGTCGGCCAGCTTGACGCCCCAATAGATCGCGACGACAAACGTCAGCCAGATGATGCCGAGCACGAAGGTGACGGCGTTCGGTAAGCTCGCGCGTTCACCAAAAAAACGCGCCAACGTGATCAGCAGCGAAATCAAAGCCGGCCAGGCGGCAAGCCCAAGGGCTCGTTTGAACATCTCGACCTCCCAATTGACGGCTCCCTGGCTATCGTTCTCGTTGTCTTAGCGGCTGACCATTCCGCCATGTTCTTCCACGAGCTTGCTCTGCAGCGCTCGAATCGCCTCGCTCTGCTGGACCGGATACGATGCTGTCTTGCGCAGGGTCTTGAGGCGTGAGGGAAGTCTGGCGAGGTTTTCGGCCGCGTATTTACGGATCTCGTCCAATGGCGTCGGGTCCCTGAGCCGCTTTCCTCTCGCCATGACCGGGAAGAGGAAAGGCTCCGCGTCTTCGAGCTCTTCATCTCGAAGCGCGATGATGTCCTCCAGCATCTCGCCCGATTCTGCATACCGTCGGAAAAACTGCTTTCGGCCCCCAAGGGTTTGCTTGTCTTGAGAAAGCTTGACCACGGGACGATCGGCATACTCGACAAGCTTGTATACGATGTCCAGCGCAGGCGCGTCGTATGACACGCCCAGATGACTTCCCACGCCGAAGCCGTCGATGGGAGCACCGGCGCCGAGAGCCTCCTCGATACGGTATTCGTCGAGTCCGCCGCTGGCGAAGATCTTGGTTTCCGGGAGGCCTCCCTCGTCGAGGATCCGTCTCACTGCCTTGGCGAGTCGAATCATGTCGCCACTATCGAGGCGGACACCGCGAAGTTGCGCGCCTCGTTCGGCCATCTCGCGCCCGACCGTTACAGCGTGGCGCGCGCCTTGTAGCGTGTCGTAGGTATCGATCAAAAGAACGGTGTTGGAGGGGAATACGCGTGCGAAGGTACCGAAAGCGTCCAGTTCCTGCTCGAACGATTGGATGAAACTGTGGGCGACGGTGCCCTCGATGGGTATTCCGTACTTCATGCCGGCGAGTACGTTGCTGGTGGCGTGGAAGCCTCCGACGTAGGACGAACGCGCCACTTTGAGGGCGGCGTCTCGCCCATGCGCGCGCCGGGAAGCGAAATCGACGACGCTCCCGTCTTGGCCAGCGATTCGGATGCGGGCCGCCTTGCTCGCAATCAATGTACCGAGCTGCAGTGCGTTCATGAGGTACGTTTCGGCAAGTTGAGCTTGAAGGATCGGAGCCGTGACTTCGAGGAGCGGTTCGTTGGGGAAGAGCACCGTTCCTTCCCGGATGGCGACGACGTCTCCATCGAATCGGAAGTCCGCGAGGTGTTCTAGAAACGCTTCCTTAAAGTTGCCGGTTGTCCGAAGATAGTCGATGGCCTCGGGGCCGAATCGAAGATTTTCGAGATAATCGAGCGCCTCCTCGAGACCGGCGGCCAAGAAAAAAGACCGATTTTGCGGCAGATTGCGCATGAAGAGACTGAAGGTTGCGGGCGCGCTCATGCCGTGCTCGAAATAGGCTGCAGCCATCGTGATTTGGTAGAGATCGGTGAGCAGTCCCGTGCTTTCGCTCTCCAGCCACTTGTCTCGTCTCACGAACATGAGACTACCACAAAACGTCTATTCCTAAGGTGCTGGCGGGTCTTCCATCCAGCGGCTACGCGCCGGGCCGCTCGGAAATACGCGAGGGTCGCCAAGCTATTGCATGTATGGTACAAATAGATACAGGAGAAGTCTTTAGGAGAGAGGCGTACTTGCGTTTTCTGAGGGGTTCCTTCCACTTCGCCATTCTTTTGCTCGTCGTCCCCAGTTTCATCGAGTGGGGGCCGATGCACTCACTGCGGCCGGTAGCAAGCGTGAGGGCGGACGAACGAAGCGATCTCGCCAAGAGCCTCGATCGAGTACGGCGTCGATTCAGACTGAATCGAGCCATCGGCGTTCAGGTGGTGAGCCTGCAAACGGGTCAGACGCTTTACGCTCACAATCCAACGAAGAAATTCATCCCTGCTTCCGCGATGAAGCTGGTCACCATGGCCGCGGCGCTTCACTACCTCGGTCCCAGCCATCGATTCGAAACGCGCCTGCTGATCGACGGCCCCATCGTCGACGGTGTCGCGAAAGGGAACCTCTATCTTCAGGGCTCGGGCGATCCGGCATTGGCTGACGGAGATTTGGAAGAGATCATGGTGGCCTTGGCGCGGGCCGGGATACGGGCGATCGAAGGCAATCTGATCCTGGACGACAGCTTCTTCGACGATCAACTGCGAGGACCAGCCTCCTATGACAACATCCTCAAGAAGGGACTGCCGATCCAAAGCGCTCTTTCCTACAACTTCAACATCGTGGAAGTGACGGCGACTCCCGCCGACAGTGCGGGAACACGAGCCACTTTGTTCGATGGGGGGTACGGCTACTTCGAGGTTCTGAATCGTGTGACCACCGCCGGTCGGGGACGGCCTTGGCTCCGCGTTCGCAAGTCGGGCGGGCGCGATCGCGTTGTCGTCAGTGGACGAGTGATCGCGGGCGACGAAGAACGCCGTGGCGGTTTCGTTGCGCCCAATCCATCGCGGTACCTTGCGTCGGCCTTCGTCGGCAAGTTGCGTGATCACGGCGTCTCATTTCGTGGGCAGGTCGAGAAGGGCCTAGCCAACGATCCAGGGCTACGGTCTCTTTACGTTCATCGTTCGCCGCCTTTGATTCAAGTCGTGGAGTTGCTCGGAAAGTACAGCAACAACTTCGCGGCGGAGCAGATACTAAAAGCACTGGGTGCCTACCGCTGGGGTGCACCTGGAAGTTTCGAGTCAGGGGCTCGAGCGCTCAGCGAGTATTTGATGGGATTGGGTCACTCCTCGAGTGATTTTCGGATCGATGACGGGTCCGGACTGTCCTACGAAAACAACCTGACTCCCTCGATTCTGGTGGATGTTCTACGGGAGTTCTACGACACGCCCGAGCTTCGCACCAGTTTCCTCTGTACGCTGGCGCTGGGCGGAGTCGATGGAACTCTAACTCGTCGCTATCGCAGTGAAGAGTATATGGGGAGGGTGATGGGCAAAACGGGGAGCCTGGCGGGGATCAGCTCGCTTTCCGGTGTCGCTTTCTCCCCGACTGAAGGGCCGGTGGCCTTTTCGGTGATGTTGAACGGGATCCGGCGACAATGGCGTGCCGATCAGGTCGAAGACGAGATCGCCAAGGTTCTTCTGCGCTATTGAGGGGCTGGAAGGCATCCCCGGCGGACGCCTCCCATATCTTGGCTTCTAGGGTAGTTTCGAGTAAAATGGGTTCAAGAATGGAAGGCAACAAGGGCCTGGGCCCGTCGACCACCCATGTGGATCTTGCTGTGTCTACCCAAGATACGGCTGTTGGTCTCGATTCTGACGAGCTTCTGGTCCCGCGCCGCTGTACCCTCGACGGGTTTGCGGAGGAGGCGGCTCGGCAGGGAGGGGTCGACATGGGCGAGCTCCCAACTTTGACGCGCCTTCACGTCAGAACCCAGAACACGGTGTATCAGCTCATATTGCTGAGCCCCGGGGAGTCGAAAGTGCTCATTCAAGGCGGGCGTTTTTTCGCCGAGCCAACCGAGTCCTACCTTTGCGGATCGAGTTATGGGGGCAACCTTCTCAAAGTCTCCTGGGTCGGTTTGGGAATGCGGATCGAAGTGATGCGCGAAGGGCGTCGTATCGTGACGTCTATCGTTCAGTCGGTTCATGTGGTGGACGACTCCGACATCCCCGGTCCATTCTAAGCCCTTTCTCTTACTTGGCCCGCAGCCCCCGTACGGTTTCTTCGCAACCCCGCAAGTAGCTAAACCAAACCACCAATCTAGACGCCAGGCCTGACGTCAATCGCAAGTCAGGCGTGTTTTCGCGCAGGATGCGGATCGTTTCTGGAAAACACGTGCCGAACGACGGACCGTCGGTGAAATCCCGTATGGCGCCACCACCGGCCGCCGCCCAAAGAGCGGTGATTCCGTTCCCGGCATCTGCATAGGGGTTGGCTCCGTGGTGGAGCAACACTTCGACGAGGTCGCTTTGTCCATAACCGGCGGCCATGATCAGTGGTGTGACGCCACCAGGAGATGTCGCGTTCGCGGAGGCCCCGCGTGCGAGAAGTCTCGTCGCCGCCTCTTCCTGGTCCGTGTGAATGGCGTGCATCAATGGCGTCCACCGATTCCGTCCCTGATCGTTGCGGTCGACGTCCGCACCGGCCTCCACCAACGCGTCGATGATCTCGGAGCGCCCGGACCCCGCTGCCCAATGGAGAGGTCCCCAACCTTGCCCATCGGTTGCGACGGGATCCATTCCTTGCTCGAGCAGGCGCACAAGCCGCAGTCGGTCTCCGGCCTCTGCAGCCACGGTCAGCGGCAGGTCAGGGGCGTGGCGCTCACATCCCACGCAAACCATGAATGTTAGAAGGACACCTACCCAGGTCAGTTCTTTCATCGTTTCCTCCTCAACTTGATGTGGGTGCAATCTAGTCTCCTCGGGCCCAAAAGAAATGAGCGAATTGTGAGCATTGGATGACGGCCTCCTGATTGAGGACCCTCCAATGTACGTAGTACTATTCCAGGAATCCTAGGCTTTCAGTCGGAGGGCGTGAATGAGAGAGACAACCCCGAGGCCGGCTGCCCGAGCGGGCGGAAGGTTGTCGGTGCGCGTAGCGACGGGGGATGACCGCGCCTTTGTTCGCCGACTTGCGCACAGCGTCTTCTCTATCTACGGCAGCTACGATCGCTACCTGGTGGAGTGGTTCGATACCCAGGGCGTCCTGACTCTGGTCGGTGAGCTAGACGAGCAGCCTGTGGGTTTGGCGATGCTTATGGCGTATCCCAACCGCATGAAGGGTGACGAGGCGTTGGCGGACCTGCTCGCAATCGCCGTCGTCCCAGAGTTCCAGACGCAAGGAGTTGGAACCGCACTCCTTACAAAAGCGATAGCGGAGGCGCCGCTCCTCGATTCGGAGCACCCGATTCGAGAGATCCACCTCTCCGTCGCAGATGGCAATGCGCGGGGGCAAAGGCTATTCTCTCAGCATGGGTTCCGCTTTTCGAGGGACGAGGGGATCTATCCTGCCGGCCAGCGGGCGCTCCACATGTCGAGATCCATTTGAGCTCGTCCAGGAAGGTCGACCGCAGACAGTTTCTGGGCGTCGCGTCCGCGACCGCGGCGGTCGCGCGGCAGAGGACGGAGAGGATGGGAGTTGCACCCAGTCAGGCCGATCCGCTTGGGGTGCGGGAGGACTTTCCGGTCACCGCGGAGGGTATCTACCTCGACAGTGCCTACATAACTCCTCCCCCGGGCTTGTCGTCGAGGCCGGTGCGCGCTTTTTGAAATCCAAGGCTCGAAAGCCGATCTCGCTCGGGGAGATGCTCGCTCGCACCAACGAAGTTAGAGACAAGTTCGCGCGGTTAGTAAGCGTCTCAAGCGACGAGATCGGTTTCCTCTATGCCACGACCGAAGGCGAGAACATCGTGGCGCGTCAAATTGGCCTCGAACGAGGCGACAACGTTGTGGTGGACGAACTCCATTACTCGACAAGCTACATTTTGTACAAGCACCTCGAAGAGACGCTCGGGATCGAGCTGCGAATTGCCAGACAGCGTGGCGGCGCGGTTCCAAACTCCGAGTTTGAACGGCTGGTAGATGCTCGCACACGATTAATCTCCGTTGCCTGGGTCTCTCACCAGAATGGCTTTCGACACGACATGAAGGGCCTCGGGGAACTCGCACATGCTCACGGTGCGTATCTGTATACCGACGCGGTGCAAGCGGTCGGTATGTTCCCAACGCAACTCGGTGAGACCGGTATCGACTTTCTTGCCAGTGGTACCTACAAGTGGTTGCTAGCGGGATACGGGGTGGCACCCTTCTTCGTTCGCCGAGAGCTTTTGGACCGCGTCCGGCCGGATAGAGTGGGAGCGCTCCAGGACGAAGAGGAGCTCGGAGACTATCGGTATCGGCTTTACAAGGGGGCAAGAGCGTTCGAGTATGCGACGCTTGCGTTCGATGCGGTCTACCAACTGGGCGCGGCACTCGACTATCTCGCCAGGGTGGGGGTCGAACGGATCGGAAAACATACGATCGCCCTCGCCCAGCGACTGCGGAGCGGATTGGTGGAGCGAGGCCTCCGAGTGCTCACGCCTCCACACAACGCCTCGTCCATCGTCAGTTTCGTTCACGGCAGAGATCCCGATACGGTTCGCGCCATCATGGAGGAAAATGGGATCAAGGTGAGTTTTCGGGAGGACGGCACGCAGATTCGAGCTGGAATCGCCCTTTTCAACAACGCCGCCGATATCGATCGTCTTCTCGAGGTTACCGCAAGGTTGAGATAAGCGTCACCCAGCAGGAGGAGAGAAGATGTTCATGTTGGCAGGATTCCTGATGTTTTTCATTACGACGGCGATTGCAGGTGCCCCTTCTGCCGAAGAGCTCGTGCCCCGAAGGCCCGCCGGCACCTTCTCCATCGTGGCGCGCGATCCCGCGACCGGGGAGTTCGGTCAGTCGCACTGGTTTTCGGTGGGCAGCAGTGTTTCGTGGCGAGAGGCTGGGGTCGGAGCGGTTGCGACACAATCGTTTATCGAGCCGGCCTACGGACCTCACGGCCTCGCACTCATGAAAGCGGGGAAGTCGGCGAAGGACGCCTTAGATGAGCTGTTGTCGAAAGACGAGGCGCGCGACGTGCGTCAGGTCGCGTTCATCGATGCGCAGGGACGAGTGGCCGCTCACACCGGCAAGATGTGCATCCCTTTCACCGGCGATCGCATTGGTAGAGATCACTCCGCGCAGGGAAACCTGCTTGCCTCTTCCGAGGTTTGGGAAAACATGGGGAGGACGTTCGAACAGACCAAGGGCGATCTCGGCGATCGCATATTAGCGGCTCTTCGAGCCGGGCAAGAAGCGGGAGGTGACGTGCGTGGCCGACAGTCGGCGGCGCTCCTCGTGGTTCGCTCCGTCTCCGAGGACGAGCCGTGGAAAAACCGTGTGGTTGATCTGCGAGTCGAAGATCACCAGACGCCGATCGCGGAGCTCACACGGCTGTACCAGCTTAGAAAGGCCTACGATCTCGCGACCGACGGCGACAACTATTTAGCGGCACAGGAATTCGAGAAGGCCTTCGGGGCCTACGACGCCGCGCTCGAGATCGTGCCGGAAAACGACGAGTTGATCTTCTGGCGAGGCGCGATGTTGATGCAGGCCGGCAACGAGGCGGAAGCGCTGGCCGACATCAAACGCGCGGTTGCAATGAATCCCCGTTGGTTGGAGCTACTGGCGCGCATCCAAGAGGAGCATCTCCCGGGGGCGAGGGAGATACTGCAAAAGGTTCAATAATAGAACGGGCCGCCCATGTAGGCTGGCCCGCGCCAGGGACCGTACCAAGATCCTGGGTAACCGTAGCTCACCCCAACACCCACCGAAGTCGTACAGCCCGTCGTGGTGAAGGCAACGCCCGTTAGCAGGAGCAAGAGCAGCGTCAACTGAATCATTCTACGTTTCATCATCATCATCATCATCTCCTCAACTAATGGGCCACTTCTGAAGCGCCGGAGCGCCGCCGGTCGGATCAGCAACAATAGCGAGCGAGCCTTCTCTCACTTCCGACCTTGGTTCGAGTAGGACCTTGCCTCCGAGCTCCGAAGCGCAGCGGGCGAGCGCGGTCGGATCCTCGACTCGAACATAGGGAAGCCAATTGGGGCACACGGGGGAATCACCGATCGGAATCAGCCCGGCGATAGCTTTTCCGCCCGTTCCGTGGCGAAAGACGTAGTGAAGGCTGTTGCCTTTTCCTTCTTTCTGAGCCCGGTAACCGGGAAACTTGCGGTAGAAGTCTAGCGAGTCCTCGACGTCTTTTGCCAAGTAGTCTCTCCAGAAAAACCTTCCGAACGGTGGATCGGCCGGCGGAGCGGGAAGCTCCGCGTCGAAGCTCACCAGGCCCAGTGGGGCGCCCGCGAAGTCGGTGACCATGGCCGCCCGCGCGGTGCCTTTCAGGTCGAGCGGGGCGACGAGTATTTGACCGCCAGCCTCCTTGAAGTTCTTCGCGGCTTCGTCGACATCGGCGACGAGGAGATAACTGAGCCATTGGGCGACGGGCTCATCTGGCTTTTCTCGTTTGACGTAGGTGATCCCAGCGACGTAGTCGCCTCCACTGCGAACCAAGATATACGGCTTGCCAAGGCGTTTGGTATCCTCGAACTGCCAGCCGAAGAGCCCGCTGTAAAAACGCCGCGCCGACGGGACATCGTCGGTGAGGAGCTCCTGCCAGACGAAACGGCCGGCTTGGTCGTCGGACGCGAGACCGATTGGGGTGCTCGCTTGCCGTGCCGAACAGGCTGCCACCAGACTTGCTAGAGCGATTAAAGTAAGACCACGAAGGCGATAAACCATGATTGAAGAGCTCCTTTCGGAGGCAGTCTAGCTCAAGCGGAGAGGGCGTACTAACCCTGAAGCCCTGTTTTCTGGAGGAAAACAACTCTCGGGAGGGGACCTGTCGAGTCCCCTCCCGAGGGATCCTACTGTTTGACGATGCTCAATACGTAGCGTCCCCGACCAAAGATGGGATCCGTGTTCCCGTCCCCATCGAAGTCGAAGTCGGGGAAAGTGGATACGGCGATCGCGTATTTCCCGTCGGCGGGGATCTCGAACACGATCTTGGACAGGAGCCCTTCGCCCCCATCGTCGTCAAGAGCGATCAGAACTGCTTGCGGCGCACCGCCGTGTTTCTTGTCACTGCTGTCACTGCTGTCACTGCTGTCGCTACTGCGGCTGTCACTGCTGTCGCTACTGCGGCTGTCACTGCTGTCGCTACTGCGGCTGTCACTGCTATCGCTGTCATCGTCTCCATGATGTTTACCGCCAATGAGTTGGTACAGGCCCATGACGGAATCGATCTGGCCGGTGAGGATTTCTGCGGTCAGGATGTCGCCAGCGCGAGCTTGGAACTTGAAGTAATCCACGTCATCACCGGCCGGCTCGATTTCGGTGAAGCGCTTGTCGCTAATGGTGTCGAAGGGGAGACGGATGCGAGTCGCTCTTCCTATCGAGTCGTTGGGCTCGAAGCGGTCACGGAAATCCGACGTCTTGGTATAAAAAAGCCGCCGGTTCGCGAGGTCGTTGTCGAAGTTGTCGAACTCCTCGAAAACGGCGGTCTTCTTCTTCCCCCTGATAATGTTGACGCCAAAGAAGCGGCGCGTTTCTGTTAGATCGGTCTCCGTCTCGAATCCTGAGGTTACCGCCCCACCGCAGCTGAACCCGGCGATGCCGAACGGGGCAGTCATCCCGCCATATTTGACGAGAAACGAGTTCCCGCGCCGGCGAGGACCTCTGAAGAGAGTGATTTTGAAGCTGTTTGCTCCGCCGAAGAAGAACTCCGGCACGTCCTCGTAGATGACGGTAAACGTGTGCCGCGTCTGCTTGAACGTGACGACGCCCGCAGAGCTGGCGTCGAGATCCGCCCACAGCGGTACGATCTTGGGTGGACCGGACAGGAACTCGCCGACGTTCGGGAAAAAACTGGGATTGGGCCCGAGAGCACCGAACGATACATATCCGTTCCCATTGATGAAGATGTTCTCGAATACTTCACCGCAAATGCGCATCCTGAACGGTAGGAAGAGTTGCACACCACCTTCGTCGGGAACGGCGAGCGGCCGTTGGTTGAAAACGATATCGACGTCGACGACCGGGGAGCCGGCCAACGCCATGATGACTTCTGCGTCGGTTGGGTCGTCGCTGCTCGGATCGTTGGACTCGCTGCCTCCGTTGTAGAACTCCTCGGGTCCGGGCGGAGGCGAATTGAGCGGTGTACTGAATCCGCCCAGCAGAACTTCGTCCACGAAGACCATGTAGTTTGCGTCGGGGGTGAGACCGTTAATCGTGTAGGCGCCGACGCCCGGGTCCGATTGGTTGAGCCCGTCGGTGAAGTCACTCGATATGGCGGAGACCGCATCGGCGTACGGGTTCGCGACGTTGCGGGCGATGACGTTCACGCCGGTGAGTTTGGTGGTGGCGTTCGGTCCGAGGATGGTTCCGGAGATACTGCCAAAGTCATTGAAGAAAGAGGGGCTCGGATACAACGTGGATAGGATCGCGATGTCATCGGCCTCGGGTGTCCTGGTGCCGACGATCGAGCCCAAATAGAACGGGTACATGGTCTCGATGATGTCCACGAAAGGATTGGGGGGGAACCCGGGAAAAGCCGGATCGGGCGAGGGCATGTCGTCGACCACGCCAAAGAATACCGCGATGACGACTTGGCCGTTTACCACGGTGTGCGCGAGATTCGAGTAATGACCGAACTCATGCACCATGACGTCCTCCGCTACCACGGCGTCGGTAAACTCTGGCCCGTTCAAGAAGGAGACGCCTTCTGCGATCTCGCAGGTGGCATCGTCCAGCCACTCGGGGCCGGCGAAACCGAGGATGCCGGACTCCGCTCCGAAGAGAAGGTTGAAGATCTCCCCCGTCGCGTCGAAGACGATCGCGCTGAGCCCATCAGGAGCAAGCGGGATGAGGAAGGGAACGAAATTGGTGTCGTCGACATCCACAGGGAGGAGTCCAGCGTTCTGATAGGTCGCCGTGGCCGAGGGGACATCGCTCCATCTCTGAAAAGCCGCGGCGACAGCGGCGATGGCCTGCGCGTTGTTGAGGGGGCCCAATGTGCCCGAGTCCGGGTTGAACGGAATGTTCTGGCCTTGGTTGGGCCAAAGAAAAGGTTGGCCGCTCGCGCAGATGTCGAGTGGTCCTCCGGCGTGAACGGGCAGGGAAGACCCGGCGAGGATGTACGCTGCGACGAAAGAGGAAGACAGAAATCGTTGGGTTTTCATGGTTTCCCCCTCGGTTATTGCGCGCCCAGGAGGCGGCGGATCTCGTTTGCAAGAGTGCGATAGGCGATGGGACCGGCCTCGGTGGCCAGCTCAGTCATGTCTTTGAAGAGCCCGGCGTTGCCGAACTCGTTGACCGCGGTCCCTTCCTCGCCCCCAACGACGTGGAAGCAGCCCTGGCCGAGACCGACGGTCGTCGAAAGGCCGACCGAGCCTGGGCGTGTCAGGAAGAAGAGGTAGGCCTCTCCCACTTTGATCTGAGGCAATCCCTTGAGTAAAGGAACGGAGCGTTTCGAGCCACTTCGCTGTACGGCCATCTTCGGGTCGACCATCCGGATCTCCACGTCTCCAGATTCGCCGACGCCTTGAAAGGCCTCGTCCACGCGAACCCGATAAGTGATCGTTGGGATCTCTCCTCCACCCGCTTCAACGGTGCCCGATGTTGATGCGAGGACGGTGCCCCGAAAAATACTTCTGGCGTTTTCGCAAAGTTGACGCAAGTTCATGTGGCGTACGTACTGTGCCCGGACCGGTCCTATTGTGAGTAGTAGGATCACGGTGAGGGCCAGAAACGACGGCAGTTTAGTCCGTGTCATAGGTTCCCCTCCTATTGGCTGGGCTCGTCAGGTGGGGGCGAGCGTGCCGGCATGGTAACCCTGGTTTGTGGGCCGTTTCGTGACCGCTATCACACAACGCGCCGTGTAGGACCACCAGCACCCGCCGTCTGACTACCTGCTTCTTTGGCCCGGCGTATTTTGACGGCCAACTCTCCCTGAGGGGGAGGGAGAGTGATTCAACAGCCGTGTTATGCTCACCGGCAGGGATGGCAGATTGAAAAGATACGCAGCCTACGATCCGCCCGAGTACGTCGAGTGGACTCCCGATCTAGAGGTGATGGATCGATTTCGGGAAACGATCGATGTTGATCTCGAGCGGAAAGAGATTCTCAACCAACTCACGGCGGAGCAGCACCTCGCACTCTATAAGGGCCTCGTCCGGAATCGTCTTCACGATATCGCGCTCAAGAGGTGGGTACGGCAGGGCGTCATCTCCAAGGCTTGGCTCGGAACGGGTGAGGAGGCGGCGACGGTAGGGGCGGTCCATGCACTGAAGCCCGGCGACGTGTTGGGTCCCATGATCCGAAACGCCGGTGCCTGCCACGAGATGGGAATGACGGTGGCCGACATGTTCCGGGCCTATTTGGCCACCGGCGACTCACCGACCAAAGGGCGGGATATCCACTTCGGTGACATGGAACGAGGCGTGCTGACTCCTATCAGCATGGTCGGCGCGCTGGTGCCGGTGTGTGCGGGCGCCGCGTTGGCCTTCAAACAACAAAAAGACTCACGCCTGGCGTTGACTTGGGTAGGCGACGGATCAACGCGCACCACTGCTTTTCACGAAGGGGTTATGTGCGCGCGGGCGCTTCGGCTGCCAATGATCGTCGTGGTGCAGGACAACCAGATCGCGCTCGGGACGCCGCTGGCATCGCATTCTCGCCGACCTATGAGTGAGCTAGCCTCCATCTATGATGTGACCGGAATGACGTGCGATGGAAACCACGTGTTGGACGTTTACGCGACGGTGCGCCTTGCAGCGGACATGTGTCGGAGAGGACGGGGGCCCGTGGTAGTAACGATGAGGACGTTCCGCATGGGTGGTCATGCCACCCACGATGAAGGAGAAAGTCGGGCCATCCTGCCGCCCGAGCTTTTCGAGGAGTGGGGGAGGCGCGACCCGATCGGCATGTATGAGACTTACTTGGCCGACGCAGAGTTCGAGCTCTCGTCGGAGAAACCCAATCGCCAATCGCTAGAGGACGCGGAGGGGGATCTGAACGCCGAGATTGAAGAAGCCGAAAAAGAAGCGCTCGCGAGCCGAGATTCCAACATGCCGAATCCCGAGACCCAGCAGCTCGGCGTTCTCGCCTAGCCAACATTTAGTTAGACACGAACATCACCCGTTGGATATCCTGGTCGGTCAGGACGTAGAGGATCCCGTCGGGTGAGACGGCTAGATCGACGATCGCCCCAAAACCGCTCAGGAATCGGTCGTCGGCCGAGACAACGGTCGTTCCGTCTTCCGACAGTACGAGGCGATGGAGAACACCGTTGTTGAAATCGCCGAAGAATACGTTTCCCTGATACGGCTCCGGGTAAGCATCGCCCCGGTAGACAGCAATGCCGGTTGGCGCGATGACTGAGGCGTAGCATTGAACCGGTGCCCGGTTCGACGGCCGGGGCACCGAGCACCCCGTGTCTACCGATTCTCCGCACTGAAAGAAGGGCCAACCGTAATTGACGCCCGGCAAGATTCGATTGATTTCGTCGTTTTGCGATGGCCCGTTCTCAGTCGCGAAGATGTCGCCAGTTGCTGGATGAAAGGTGAAGTCGAAACTATTGCGAAGTCCGGTGGCGAAAAACGCCGAGCTGGGAAACGGCATCTCCACGAAGGGATTGTCATCTGGAATTCTGAGCTACCCTCAGAAGGTGTGGAAATAAAGTAAAGGCGGAGTAACCTTCCGCGTCACGAAACACGGCGTGAAGGGGCCAACGGAAGGAGACACCGCCATGAAGGAAAAGACCACAAGACGACGGAGCTCGTCAAGGGTGGCTTGGGAGTCGCTGGAGAAGTGGGCGAGGCTCGAGATCCAGGATTGGGTGCAGGAGCTGATGGTAGCCGAAGTCACGGAGCTTCTCGGGCGTGAGAAATCGGAGAGACGGAAGCCCGTGGACACAACGGCGGGCTATCGAAATGGATACGGTAAGCCTCGGAAGCTGACGATGAGCGTGGGCACGGTGACGGTTCGCCGGCCGAGAGTAGGGGACGTGGAGGAGAGGTTCGAAAGTCGAGTGCTTCCGCTGTTCAAGCGTCGGAGCGAAACGGTGAGCGAGTTGATTCCGGAGCTGTACCTGCATGGACTAGCTCACGGAGATTTCGATTTGGCGCTCCGCGGGCTTCTAGGGGAGGACGCTCCACTTTCTCCCAGCACGGTGTCGCGGCTGAAACAGAAATGGCAGGGAGAGTACGAGCAGTGGCTAGCTCGCCCACTGGACGAACTCGAGCTCGTGTCCCTGTGGGTAGATGGCGTGTACGTGAAGGCCGGCCTTGAGAAGGACAAGGCGGCGGTGCTAGTTGCGGTTGGTGGCC
Source organism: Candidatus Marinacidobacterales bacterium (assembly GCA_965219415.1). GTDB lineage: Bacteria > Acidobacteriota > Vicinamibacteria > Marinacidobacterales > DATDRI01 > CBDCNP01. The sequence goes on along the minus strand of CBDCNP010000002.1, from coordinate 102,360 downwards.
TGTCCGACGGGACGAAAATCGTCCTGACGCTGGAGGCCGGGCATCGAGAATCCGAAGCGTCATGGTCGTCGCTGCTACGGAGACGGAAGAAGCGCGGTCTGAGATGTCCCCGTTTGGTGATCGGTGACGGTCATCTCGGCATCTGGGCCGCGACCCGAAACGTATTTCCAGAAGCTGAGGAGCAGCGGTGCTGGAACCACCGAATCCTCAACGTACTGGACCGGATTCCGAAAAGGGACCAGGCGCAGGCCAAGCCGCTGTTGACGGCGATCCCCTACCCCACCAGCCTGCAGGAGTGCGAGACGAAGAAGGCCAAGTTCCAGGATTGGTGCTTGCGCAAGGGTCTTCCGGGGGCCGCGCACGTGCTCGACGAGGACTGGGAGCGGATGGTCAGCTTCTATTCCTTTCCCAAGCCTCACTGGCAACACCTTCGCACGAGCAACGTCGTGGAGTCACCGTTCGCTGCACTGAGATTGAGAACGGATGCGGCCAAAAGGTTCAAGAAAGTCGAGTCCGCCACTGCGACAATCTTCAAACTGCTTCTGGTTGCGGAGAAGAATTTTCGCCGGCTCAACGCACCGGAGCTGATGCGAGAGGTTCACCTGGGCGTTCGATTTGAAGATGGAGACAGGGTAACGGAGTCGTCGAAGGTTGCTGCTGCCTGAACTTTTTTACACACCTATTGACAAGAGCTCGTTATCGACGAGAAGTTCGGGTATTCCTGTTGGACCGCGATAGCGACCCCGCCAAACGCAATGGCGAGAAGCGTAGCAATAGCGATCATACGCATCCGACACCTCCAATATGGGGATGGTTTATAGTGAAATCGACCGACACTTGCTAGGACCCTATCACATGAGCACGACCTCGGAGCGCCATCGTTGGAACGCGAAGCATGACGCCAAGGAAGGGCCGGCCGACCCGACTGCCTTCCTCGTTTCTTCAATCGAGCACCTTCCACCGGGCAGATGTCTCGATCTCGCGGCCGGTCGAGGAGGCAATGCTCTCCTCATGGCCGCGCAGGGGTACCGCGTTGACGCCGTGGATTGGAGCCTCGCCGGGCTACGATCCGCCAAGATGGAAACGGAGCGACGGAAACTTTCAGTCAATTTCGTCCTCGCAGACTTGACGAAGTTCCCGATCCCCGAGGGGCGGTACGACGTCGTTCTTTGCTTCCGCTATCTGGATCGAAACCTGTGGGGTGACATGGTGCGCGCCCTGCGACCGGGCGGCGCCTTGTTCATCGAAACGTTCACCGAGGAGCATCTCGAAACTCGACCGGAATTCCCGCCGGAGTTTTGCCTCGCCCCGGGCGAGCTCCTTACGGCGTTTCCGGAGCTGCGAGTTGCGTTCTACAGAGAAATACCGGGTGAAGGGGCGGCGTCTCTGTTGGCCTTTCGTCAATAGAAGATAGGGCGGGGTCAGACCCCTGTCACTTCTTCCCTACGAACTAGTTCCACACGGCTAGTGTTACTTTTCGATACTTGGTCCGGGCCGAGTAACCGCCCGTTTTGCGTCCCTATGTGACGATGAAGAACTCCCTGGAAAACCGCCTCCGCTCAACGCAAGATCTTCAAAGCCCGCGGCAAGTCGTTCTCCCCCACCGCGACGACGGCCGCGGTTTTTTGCGCCTTGGTGTATGCGGTGGCGTAAGCGTAACGCACGTCGATCTTGGCCTTGGCCAGCTTCTCGACCGTTTTCGCGAGCGCGCCGGGGCGGTTCTTGATCTCGACGAACACGACTTCTTCTACGCCGAACTTGTAACCCGCTTTGGTCATGGCCTGCTTTGCGAGTTGCGGATTGGCCACCAAGAGCCGCACCCGACCTTTCTGCCCGTCACTCCCGGGTGCGGAAAGGGCGAGGAGATTGACTCCCCTCTCGGCCAAGTCTCGACATAGTCGAGCCAGTGCTCCGATTTCATTGTCCACATCGAGGTTTAGCTGGGTTGCAATAGGCATGACCGCGACTCCTTAAACTTGTTCGCCATCGCCTGCTCGATGGGCGACCGGCTCTCGGACGATTCGAGCCACTACCCAAAGCGGACCAGTCATCAGGTGCTGCAGATTCTTGACGAAGGCAGGCGAATTACCTTCGAAGGCGAAGTGGCCGAGAAACTGAAGCGCCCATCCGAAAAGGAAGCCGGCCCATAGAACCAACGAGGGCAGCGGACGTGCCAGGTAGTAAGAAAGTAACAAGACCACCGCGAGAGACAGCGCCAGACGCGGACTCAACAGGAAGTCATATAGCACGACCGCCGCGGCGACGACGATCGCCAGATCCAAGCGCCACCCCCCCACGGTTCCCACGGGGATGGAAGAAAGGAGACCCACGAGGGTGAAGGCGATCAGAGGAATCCCGATGCAATGGCAGAGCTTGTTGCCCGGGGCTCGGTGGTATGCCTCGTAGCCCTCAAAGGCGACCGCCAGGCGAGAGGCCATCAGCTACCTCCTACGAGGTAGGCATCCTAACTCGCCTCCACCGAGGTGGCAAGCAAGGCAAGGATGCGAGAATAAACATAATATTATCTTAGTCTTACGGTTAGGGCACTTCTCGCCCCCTACACTCCTGCCCCGACGGTCACTGAGTAACCGTCTGTGCTATCATACGTTTCGATTGGTGGGAGGATCCCGAGGAGGTCAGTTTCAATGGCAAAAGATTCCGCGACGGAAAAGAAGGAAACGCAAGCAGACGAGTCGCCTTCCACCCCTTCTACTAACGAGAACGGCGTACACATCCCTGGCATAGACTACGCCCCGGAAAAAAAGGATGGGCCCGCTTCTTACTCCATGATTCAACCCCGGATGCGGGGCATCTACGCTCAGTTCTACAAGGAAACCTATTTCAGCGAGAACAAGGCTCTCGATTCCAAGACCCAAGAGCTCATCGCTCTCGCCGCGTCCTTGGTCGCGCGATGCGACGGCTGCATCGAAGGCCACGTCCAAAAGGCGTTGAAGCACGGAGCCACCAAAGAAGAGATCAGCGAGACCATCGTCATCGCGATCGGGATCAACGCCGCCTCCATTGTGGATTTAACGGACAATGCGGCACAGAAGCTGGGCATCAATCACTTCCCTGCCAAGCCGCCCCGCCGGGCCTGAATTCTCACACAACACACGCCTCGTCGACATGAAGTCAGCGCGGGCTAGGGTCGCCGTGACGGCGCTCGTTGTTCTCTTGACTCACTGCGGCGGGGACGGCTCGCCGACGAGTCCAACCGATCCCGAGCCAAGCCTTCCCGCCGACGGTCGATTCGTCGCCGAGCGAGTCGTCTCCCTTCCGAATTTTCCTGTCGCTATGGCCTTCACCGCCGCCAACCGTATCCTGGTGACCGAAAAGGGCGGCTTCGGTGGGGTTCGGACCGCATCGGTGAGGGTAGTGGAAGACGGAACCCTCCGCGACCGACGTCTCATCACGTTCAACGGCGTGCAGACGGGCGGCGAACGAGGACTACTCGGTATCGCCCTCGACCCCAACTACCAATCCAATAGTCTGGTCTACGTCTTCTATACCAGCGCCAATCGCACCAACATCGTGACGCGCTTCACGGATGTCGCGTTTCGGACAGGACGGTGACGAAGACGCGGAAGCCGTGATCACCGGCCTACCCTCCGACGTCTGCGGCAACCATCAGGGAGGAAGCGTTGCCTTCGGCCCGGACGGCATGCTCTACGTCAGCGTCGGGGACAATGGGTGCGACCGGTGTACTAGCCAGCAGGCCAATACTCTAGCTGGAAAGATTCTTCGCTACACACGAGACGGAAGAATTCCGAGCTCTTGTCAATAGGTGTGTAAAAAAGTTCAGGCAGCAGCAACCTTCGACGACTCCGTTACCCTGTCTCCATCTTCAAATCGAACGCCCAGGTGAACCTCTCGCATCAGCTCCGGTGCGTTGAGCCGGCGAAAATTCTTCTCCGCAACCAGAAGCAGTTTGAAGATTGTCGCAGTGGCGGACTCGACTTTCTTGAACCTTTTGGCCGCATCCGTTCTCAATCTCAGTGCAGCGAACGGTGACTCCACGACGTTGCTCGTGCGAAGGTGTTGCCAGTGAGGCTTGGGAAAGGAATAGAAGCTGACCATCCGCTCCCAGTCCTCGTCGAGCACGTGCGCGGCCCCCGGAAGACCCTTGCGCAAGCACCAATCCTGGAACTTGGCCTTCTTCGTCTCGCACTCCTGCAGGCTGGTGGGGTAGGGGGTCGCCGTCAACAGCGGCTTGGCCTGCGCCTGGTCCCTTTTCGGAATCCGGTCCAGTACGTTGAGGATTCGGTGGTTCCAGCACCGCTGCTCCTCAGCTTCTGGAAATACGTTTCGGGTCGCGGCCCAGATGTCGAGATGACCGTCACCGATCACCAAACGGGGACATCTCAGACCGCGCTTCTTCAGTCTCCGTAGCAGCGACGACCATGACGCTTCGGATTCTCGATGCCCGGCCTCCAGCGTCAGGACGATTTTCGTCCCGTCGGACAGGCCACCAACCGCAACTAGCACCGCCGCCTTGTCCTTCTCAAGGCCGGCCTTCACGTACACGCCATCTACCCACAGGGACACGAGCTCGAGTTCGTCCAGTGGGCGAGCTAGCCACTGCTCGTACTCTCCCTGCCATTTCTGTTTCAGCCGCGACACCGTGCTGGGAGAAAGTGGAGCGTCCTCCCCTAGAAGCCCGCGGAGCGCCAGATCGAAATCTCCGTGAGCTAGTCCATGCAGGTACAGCTCCGGAATCAACTCGCTCACCGTTTCGCTCCGACGCTTGAACAGCGGAAGCACTCGACTTTCGAACCTCTCCTCCACGTCCCCTACTCTCGGCCGGCGAACCGTCACCGTGCCCACGCTCATCGTCAGCTTCCGAGGCTTACCGTATCCATTTCGATAGCCCGCCGTTGTGTCCACGGGCTTCCGTCTCTCCGATTTCTCACGCCCGAGAAGCTCCGTGACTTCGGCTACCATCAGCTCCTGCACCCAATCCTGGATCTCGAGCCTCGCCCACTTCTCCAGCGACTCCCAAGCCACCCTTGACGAGCTCCGTCGTCTTGTGGTCTTTTCCTTCATGGCGGTGTCTCCTTCCGTTGGCCCCTTCACGCCGTGTTTCGTGACGCGGAAGGTTACTCCGCCTTTACTTTATTTCCACACCTTCTGAGGGTAGCTCCCCGGATGTCGTGACGCCCTCTCTGAATGCGTTGCGCTTCTTCACCATAGAACACTTGGCGTACCTGCCTCGCCAGATCGGCGAGACTGAGTCCGAGGATCTCGGCCGCCGGCGTGATCTGTAGCTTCATCTCCCGCTTAGCTCCTGACAATCCTCGAAATACATCAGTCCGCGGCGCGGGCCAAGGCCCTCGGGTTGCTTACTGCCTCGATCACGCCGGGGATGGACGTTGACCCGTTCTTTCAGATGAACCTGATCTATCTCCTACGGGTCATCGAGCGGCCCGAGGATGCAAGCGTCGGCGCAGAAGTCAATTTGGTCATGCGTGCCTGCAACAAGGAGAGTCCAGCTCCCATGGTGAAACAGGCGATCGCGTTCCTGGCGCAGAGCGAGCACGAGCATGCGGAGCGGACGTTGCTCGCCTACCTGCAAGTGTTCGAGAATATGCTTTTGCAGCCTGAAGCGCGCGTCTACTCGCTCGAGGAGATCGACGCCCCTCTCGAACGGACCTGTACCGCTCTTGCCCGCTACGGGTCTCCCCGCGCGTGGCGAGCCCTCATCGATCACGGGTTGAAGACGGAGACCGGTCTCGGGAACACCGTCTCTCGATTGATCGCCGCCGGCCATCACGACTTGTCCAAGAAGAAGGACTTGCTCGGCAGACTGGTTGGCGCGCTCAAGGCAGAGATGCGGTCCGTATTGGGATTCAAGCTTAAGAAGAACGACGAGAAGAGGCTCGCCCTCGTGCAGGCGCTGGCTGGCACCCCGGCTCCCGAGGTCCGGGAGCTGATGGAGGAGATCGTCAAGAAGCATTCGGGGGAGAAGGTCGCCGAAGCGGCTTCCAAGGCGCTGGCGGGTTTCGAGAAGGAGAGCGAACGGGCATCCGCCGGGCTGAGCGGCGATCTGGATCTATTCGGTCTCCCGATGGTGCTCCAAATGTTGAGTCAAATACCGCAAACCGGCGTCCTGAGCCTCTTGAATGCCGAGGGCGCGCTCCAGGCAACGCTAGCTTTCGAGGAGGGTTTGTTCCAAGGCGGACGCTTTGGGGAACTGAATGGCGACGACGCCGTCTATCAGCTGTTTGTGAAACCGTTTCCCGGGACGTTTGCTTTTGCGACTCGCGAGGACCTCGAATCCTCGCATGGGCCGCTCGGCGCCCCCCAGCAGATCGTGAACCTGATCCTCGAAGGAGTTCGGCGTCATGACGAGTGGAATCGAGCCGCGGCGTTGGTCCCCGACGAGGCCCCGCTGAAAACAACCGACAAGCCGACAACTCCCTTGGAAGGTGAAGACCAGGAGTTCAGCGATGCCCTGTGGGAGAAAGTAACCTCCGGAGCGACTCCAGCAGAGTGCGAAGCCAGCTTCGCCGTAGATTCCTACCGCGTACGCCAACTACTTGCGCACTGGGTCGAAGAAGAATCTCTGATGATCTCCTAAGAAGGCGCTCCCGTCCGTGGTTTACTCAGCCAATTGGAGGTCTTCTTCGCCGGCACGAGATGCCCGTGCTAGCCGGTTCTTCTCGTCCGCTTCGATATGCCTCAAACAGGCGATGAAACAAATGGTCGGCACCAACAAGAACAACAGACACGATAGCAGCCCTACTCGCAGAGATTCCACTGCCGGATACCCTTGCACCGTGAGCCAATCCGACACCTGCCCTACCATGAACGGGCCCAAGGCCAGTCCTACCAGCGTATTCATCAAGAAGTAGAATGCCGAGGCGACGGCCCGCATCCGCGGCATGACCAGATCATTGATGGTGCTCGTAGCCGCACCGACCCAAATCGCCGAAAAGCCCGTGAAAAGGAAATTCGCAACGTAAGCCAGGTGCACACCGCGGGCCGTCAGGAGGACCACCGCCGCCGGCGCGGTAAGCGCGACGGTTACGAGCCCTATGAGTATCCTTGCTCGCGGATTCGTCTTCTTCCATCGGTCTGCCCAGATGCCGCCCAAAACAGCTCCGAGAGCGCCACCTACCATCATCGACAAGCCGGCGACGGTTCCTACCTCGCTTGCGTCCACACCATGGGCTCGAATGAAAAACGCCGGCGTCCAGAACAACACCCCATAGCCAACGAAGGAGATGGAGGGAAAGCCGATCACGGAATATAGAAACGCCTTCGATCGGAACATCATGGTAAAGGTTGGTGGGTCGCGGATGGCGAGATTCTGCAACCAGGAGAAGGTCGCATAGAAGCCGGCCCCAACCACGGCCCACTGGTGGGCGTTACCAGTGAGCGATGTAAGTGCGGTGCCTCCGGCGAAGAGCAGGAATAAGAATCCGAGATTGGTGGCTAGGGCCTGGGTGCCACGCTTGGACTGATACAATTTGTAAAAGGTAAATGGAGGCAGGATGGCCATCAGTTCGCGTCCCGCATCCCTGAACGGGTGCGGGTGAGCGGCCGTGTAGATGCCCTCACTTTGACCCCGCCGCGGTTCCACCAGCGTAGCCACCCAAACCGAAAGCAAGATCCCGGGCAGGCCTACAATGAGGAAAACCGCCTGCCAGGCCGCCAGGCCGAGGGGCGCAGTTCCCGGCACAGTGTAGGTCGCCTTCCAACCGTCGACGATCCATCCCCCCGCGAAAATGCCCAATCCAATCCCCACATAGCCGCCGCTGGTATAGATAGCGAGGACGGTGGCCCGTACTTTCGGGGAGAAGTAATCGGATAGGATGGAAAACGCGGCCGGCGATGCGCTCGCTTCCCCAACGCCAACGCCGAACCGGTAGACCGCGAGCTGAGGAAAACTCCTCGCCGTACCCGAAAGCGCCGTCATCGCGCTCCAGAATACTAGGCCGATGGAGATGAGTGATTTTCGGACCCAGAGATCCGCGAGTCTTCCGAGGGGAAGGCCGAAGACCGCGTAGAAAACGGCGAAGGCAGTACCGGAAAGGAAGCCTAACTGAGCGTCAGTGATCCCGAGGTCCGCCTTGATCTCCTCTGCGACGATGGAAATGATGAGCCGATCGACAAAGTTGGCGATATACACCAAGACGAGCACGAAGAGCACGTACTTCGCATAGGTACCGCCGACTTTGCTTCCCAGTGATGGCCCCAAGGGTCAAGGAATGTTCAGGTCTAGTGTTCTGCCCGGGTTTTGGTCATTCTTCGCAATAGGCTTTCAGGCAATCCATATCCTTTTCGAGTCCCTTCTGGATCATGCCCCCGATCACCTTGGTCATGAGTTTTGCTGCTAGGGTATGGGACTTCGCATCCATCGTCAGTGTTAACTAGGTCTTCCCTTCGACCGACTTCACGGTGAACAACGAGTCCCATACCGTCCCGTGGCTATCGGCGACCATGCGAATGCAGTCGTTCTTGGCATACTCTGTTACCTCAAGCTCGGTCGTCGTCTCCTTGCCATCCATTACCCGGGTCTCCCGGAAACGGGTCCCTACCCCTGCCTGAACCTCCGACAGTATTTCCGCCTTGGTAACGTGCGGGACCGCCTTCGAGTAGTTGTTGATGTCGGATATCGTTTCGAAGATTCGATCGAGCGGAGCGTTTATAGTCCGGGACGTGGTAAATCGACTCATGTCGCCCTCCTCTATCGTCAAGTTGTTAGCAATCCCAGCAGAATGTTAGGCCTTCGTATTTCAGGGAGCCGCGGGCATATGCGAAGCGCCCTACCTTTGGCGCTGCGCCCTAAGGGGCCCTAGCCGGTGCTTGAAAAAACAGCGTCGACCTGGCATTCTATCTCAGCAACCCTTTAACAGTTACAAACATAGCCGTCTTTTCAGGGGGGCCAGCGTACCCCTAGCAGAAGACGTTTGAGGCCCGTGATGAGCTCGACGGAGAGCAACTCAGCCGCCGTATATCGACTGCCCACGCAGCCGATCGAGGCCAAGCTGATTCTGTCCAACGGGAAACAGGAGGAGGTCACCCTTTTCCTGGCGGCGGTTACAGAACCACGGAGAGCTCCGGAAAGCGTCGACGAGTTCCTCAATGGCTCCCGGCACTTCATGCCCGTCGAGTCCAAGGACACCGGGAAGCGCCAACTCGTGAACCTCGACTCGCTACAAAGGGTCGACGTCGGCGATGACGCCCCGATCCTTTCTCGCACCGACGCTAGCTCCGCCCCCTGTGTGGATCTCCTTCGCATCGAGATGATGGACGGCGCAGTGTTGGAGGGCACCCTGGCTTCCATCTTGCCGCCGGAGAGAAGGCGCACCTCGGATTTCTTCAACATGGACGAAACGTTCATACCGCTTGAAGTCGAGGAAGGCGTGACTTACGTGAACAAGCGGTACATTGCCAAGGTCTGGTTGTAACGAGCTGCAGGAGGATATGTGTCACAGATCGTACCCTTGTTGGATGCTCTGAAGAAGTACGACGCGGAAGAGATACGCCTCGAGGTTGGAGATCGGATCTATATGCTCCAAGACGGCCAGCGCCGAGACCTAGGAAGAGAGCCTCTTCAAGAGAGAGTCTACGCGGATTCGTGTGGGTTGAAAACTGCATTTCTGGGTAATGGCGGAAGGAAAGCCGCCACGATCTTCAGCTTGAGATATTCCTCGTCGCGATAGCCGTAGGCGCGTCGTTGCAGAACACGGATTTTGTTGTTGACCCCTTCAACTAGGCCGAGACTGACTTTGTTCTCCGGATGACAGTAGGAGGCGATACCATCCCAATGGGACTCAATCATACCGGCGAACTTCTGGTACGGATGCAGGCGTTGCCATTTGAGGCTGTCTTTCCAACGGGTGAAAAAGGCGCGAGCGCCGCGTTCGGTGCGGTAATCCCAGAGTTGCCCGAAGGCCTCCTTCAAAATATAGGCGGTGTTCAGGCGCCGGTTGGCCTGGAGCAACTTTTTGAGTGCGCGGCGACCGTCTAGGCTCAGGTTCTCCCGCCGGGAAAGCAAAGTGTAACGCTGCCCCTTGATGTACGACCGGTCCTTGCCGCTGAGGCGTTTGTACTCACCGCGCCGGACCTCATCGAGGGCCTTTGACAGATGACGCATGATATGAAACTTGTCGAAGATGATCCGCGCATTAGGCGCGTTGTGAATCACCGAGTTCCGGAAGGGCTTCCACATATCCATGGCGGCCAGCTTGATACGGGCGCTTTTCTTTCCGCCCAGCGCCTTGAAGAACAAATCGATGTCGGTTTCTTTGCGACCCTCACCGCCCACCCAGATGGGACGCGCCCGCTCCAGGTCGCTGACAATGACGCGATAGTTATGTCCCTTGCGGATGGAGATCTCATCGACACCGATGGCCCGAGGCGCCGGTAGCCCCGCCCGGTCGACCTGCTCTTGCATGTAGAGCGTGTATCCAGAGCCTTCACCGTACCGTGGTGCAGACGTTCCATCTCGGCCACCGCCTTGTTCGGCATATCCCGGCACAGCTTGCCCACATGCGTCGCAAAACGCTGGGTGTAGCGCGAGTTGTTCGCCAGCCAGTCTAGGTGTTCTACATGCACACCGCCGCACCCAGAACAGTTGACGCGCCAACGCTCGTATTCCAGATAGATCCGCCAGCCTGCCAACGACAGGTCGCGGACCCGGCACACTTGCTTGTCATAGCGCCCCCGGCACCGTTGCCCACAGTAAGAGCACACAGCTGTTTTTTTCGCCTCTTGAGCTGGATGACGCGGGTGTATCGGTCACCGAATAGACCCTTCAATCCGGCACCAACCACGAAACCTGGCAGCGCAAACAGCGAGCGGATCGACTGGGAATTTTTCACTCGGTTAGCCTATCCTAAAAATGGACCACTTTTCAGCACCTGATGAAGTACTCGATACCTTTTCCACACAATGAGTTACACTGTTTTTCCGTCAGAACTTACCCACACGAATCCGCGTAAACCCTCAAGAGAATACCCTGGAGCACACCGCCGAGGGAGTCATCGGACCGGAAGGAGTTCGCTCGCTTTCGAAGACACCGAAATCCGTCAGCATGACCCACGCCGGGGAAAACTTCGAGGTATTGCTGCACCGCCCGAATGGAAGCATCGCTATGAAGTTGCGGCGCTTGCGAGCGGCGGAGGAACCGTCGCCGCAACCAACGTCGGCCGCGCAGTCGGTTGCGCCGAGCTCGACAGTCGAGGCGCCGGAAGGAGCGTCCCGCGGCCGAGCGAAGGGGCGTCAGCTCCTCAGAGGCAAGCCGCCGTCGCGGCACGGAACGGCGACTCCGAGTTGGACGAGATTCTGCGGTCGATGATCTCCGAGGGCGCGTCTGACCTGCATTTGTCATCCGACTGCGCACCGGTTCTCCGAGTCGACGGCGAGATTCGCTTCTTGAACGACCGAGGAACCTTCACTTCCGACAGAATCGAGAAACTGCTGCTGCCTATCATGACCGACGATATCCGGGAGCGCTTCAAAACAAGAAGAGACGCCGACTTGGCGCACGAGATTCCCGGGCTCTCCCGTTTCCGAGTCAATGTCTTCGAAGATCGGAACGGGGTTGGGACGGTGATTCGCCAAATCCCCTTCGACATCTTGACCACCGAGCAACTGAACTTACCAAAGTCGGTGCTCGACCTTTGCCACCTGACCAAGGGACTCGTGGTCGTCACCGGTCCTACCGGTTCGGGGAAATCGACCACCCTGGCGGCGATGGTGGATTACATCAACAAGAACCGCTCGGATCACATCATCACTATCGAAGATCCCATCGAGTTCGTGCACAAGAACCAGAAATGTCTCATGAACCAGCGGGAGGTCGGTTGACACACCGACTCGTTCACGGACGCACTCCGCGCCGCACTCCGCGAGGATCCCGACATTGTGCTCGTCGGGGAGATGCGTGACTTGGAGACCATCGCCATTGCCATCGAAACCGCGGAGACCGGGCATCTGGTCTTCGGTACCCTTCACACGACCACAGCGGTCTCCACGGTCGATCGCGTCATCGATCAGTTTCCTGCAGACCGGCAAGCCCAGATCCGAGTCATGCTCTCCGAAGCGCTGAAAGGGGTGATAGCTCAAGTTCTGTGCAAGAAGGAAGGCGGGGGGCGACTCGCAGCGCTAGAGATCCTGCTCGGTAACCAGGCCGTCGCGAGCCTGGTCCGCGAGGGAAAGACCTTTCAGATCCCCTCGATCATGCAGACTTCGAAGCGGTTGGGAATGACCACGATGAACGACAGTCTCTTGGCCCACGTCAAAGACAAGAAAGTAGACCCCAAAGAAGCCTGGATGAAGGCGACCGACAAGACCGGGCTATTGGGCATGTTCAAGGGGGCCGGCATTCCCGCCAATTTCACCGAGTGAGTCCATTGCCAGAGGTTCTAGGCTCAGCTTGATTTCGTTCCCTGAGGCAGTTACCAGCTTCCTGCGCCGCCCCCTCCGAAACCTCCTCCGCTGAATCCTCCGCCACCACTGAAGCCACTAAATCCACCGCCACCACCACCACTGCCGCTGCTACTGGGCCGCGACGTCAAGGTTGAACCCATGGCGTGCATACCGTGACCCAGGTTATTCACCATGTCGCCCGGATGAAAGATCCCGTGGCTCCAGGATGAGGACTCGTACCAGGTTGGAGGTTCGGTCAAAAGACCCGCAAAACGCTCGCCCCATTCGTCGGCGACTCCGAGTACGACGGCGTAGGGAAGAACCCGCTGGAACAGGGTCGGGTCATCCTTGGCCATCCGCTCGATCCGGTCCCGCTCGACGCGTTGGATGAACTCCTTGAAGCCGAGGCAGTATTTGGCGAGGCGGGCTCCCTTTCGTGTCTTGGAAGGCATTGCTTTGGAAAACAATCGAACGAGGACCAAGGTCGCCGCCAAGCAAATAATCAGGAAAAAGAGAAACGCGCCCGGCGGCGAGGGCAAGCCGATATTGACGGTACCTGATTTATGGAGCAAGACACCCAGTACCAACGGCACCATCGTGGCCGCCATGCCGACAAGGAAGTAGTGGCCACGAGTCTTCTCCGGGTCGCTGGGAAATAGTTTCTTCGCAAGCATCTGGCGGGTGATGGCCTTGCGGATCGGAGGGATGGACGTGTAGAACTCGTTCTTCAGGCTGGACAGCCAAACGGAGTCGCCGGAAGCAAAGAGTCCGGCCAAGAACTCGCGTTCGTGCTCCGACAGGTCTTCGACGTCGTCTTTGAGTCTCTCGAAGCGGTAGTCCGTTTCCGACAAAAAGAGCAGCTTCGTTGTTTTTTCGTCGTAGATTTTGAGGTGCCCCCGCACCGCGAGATCGATGACGGTGGAGACGATGTCCGGTGTGTCGATCGTCTCGTCTACCAGGCTGCCGACTTCCGCCGGCGAAAGCTCGGCCGGCGGCTCGTATTGCACGACGATCGGTGTTCGACGTCCAGGGTCTCGGCCAATTCGTAGATAGGACCAGAACAAGACTGCCAGCACCAAAATCGGGGCGAGGGCTGCGAGAAAGAAAACAATGTTGTCCGCAACGGTCCACCAGATTCCTGCGATACCGATGGAGGCCGGAGGGTGCCCTTCGGAAACCCGAGAACGATCGTGAGGCCCTCGCCAACTCCCAAGTTGGCGACCTCGGCGAAGTAGAGCTCAGGGATGAGTTGTTCCTTGGCATCCGTCGTTGTCGAGCTCCATCGACCGGTGAACGTCTTGTGCATCACCCGCTCCGTTTCGACGTCCGAAGGGAACCAGATGCGGGCACTCGCGGAATGGATTGGCCAGTCCCATTCGGTCCCGGTTACGTTCCAGTAGAGCTCATCGTGTTCGTCGAAACGGTTGATCGCCCTTTGGACGCCGTAGGTGATCGTATAGAGGACGCGGCCAGTGACGGTCCGCCTGGGGTGGCCGATTCGGACGAAGAGGTTGCGGCCTTCCTTGCGCGTGGTAAACGGGATCGGGCGACCTTCTCGACCCGTGACCTTCAAGACTTGTAGGCGGATAGAGTAGCGAGCCGTCATCGGCACGCCCGCAATCGTCTCCGATCGGTTGTAGTCGACCGGGATGGTCCGGAAGATGCCGTGCTTCCGCTGGCTACCGAAGTCGACCTCGATCGTTTCGGTTACGACGAACGTGCTGTCAACATTGAGGACGATCGCAACATCGAAGTGGTGGATCTCGGTCGCGGCCGCTCTTGTCGCCCCAAGGGCTGCTGCCCCGATTAGGCAGATGAGGCAAGTGACTCGCGGAACGCTCACCTTCCAACCGTTTTCTAGAATTGAACCTTGACGGACTTCTGATCTTCTTCCTCGGCCTCGAAGAATGCCCGCGTCTGGAAGTCGAAGGAGCCCGCAATGATATTGGCGGGAAAGACTTGCTGTCGCGTGTTGAAGTCTCGAACGACCGCGTTGTAGTAACGGCGGGCGTTGGCGATATCGCCCTCGATACGGGTGAGGTCGCCCTGGAGCTGAATGAAGTTCTGGTTAGCCTTCTCAGGTCGGGGTAGGCCTCGGAAAGCGCGAAGAGCTTCCGCAGAGCGCCCGTCAGCACGTTCTCTGCGGCGATGGTGGCGTCGGGCGTCGGCGCTTCAATGGCCTGGCTCCGAGCTTGGATCACTTTTTCGAGGGTATCCTTCTCGTGTTTCGCGTACCCTTTCACGGTTTCGACGAGGTTGGGGATCAAGTTGTATCGCTTCTTCAGCTGGACGTCGACATCGCTCCAGGCGTTGTCACAGGTGTTTCGCAGGCTAACGAGACCGTTGTAGATGGCGACCGCCCAAATAACCAAGGAAGAAAGCGCCAGCGACGATGCCAAAGATCGTGAGTACGAATCCCATGGGGCCCTCCAGACGGTGCGGGGTATCCGCCCCCAGCGACTATTGTACGTGACTCGACCGCTCGTTTGCAGCTTGCAGGCTCCAAACGGCTGCCAGAAAATGGGGGGAACATGGCTCGACAGAAGTCCCTTTTCCTGGCTGTCGTTTTGGTGGCGTGCGCATCATGCGCGCCGCCCGAGGCACCCGGGGAGCGTAACGAGGCACACGCAAACACGCGCCCGGGGGCAATGGAGCCGAGCGACATTCAGAGCCTGACCGGTGCTCGAACCCGAGTCGTCTGGGCCCAGGACCTCGGTGATGGGACCGACATTGGCACCAAGGGCAAGCAACTTCGCTTGATGGGGTACGACAGTCACGACGGTAACGGCGAGCGCGCGATCGTCGATACCCCGGGCAACTATGCCAAGCCCCTTTTGACGCCCCGTGGTGACCGGGTGGTTGTTTCCAACCGCGGACGTAACCGGGTGCTCCTCGTGAACTGGGATGGATCCAGGGTGCAGAGGCTGGGAAGGGGATTCGCGCTCGCAACATGGATCGATCCGAAGACCGAAGTCGAATGGATCTATGTGGGTACCGACGAGAAGAAAGACCCCGTCACCTATGGGGTCGTCACCAGACACCAGATCGACCACTGGGAAGTGAGTGAGCTCGTTTGGGACCGGCGCCGTGTGAGCGGAGACACCTTTCAGGTATCAGACGATGGCCGCTTGGCGGGCGGGCTCTTCCCTTGGCCTGGGGCCGGAGTGGTGGGGCTACCCAACGGTGACTGGGATCGCAAGGGTAGGGGATGCTGGACGTCTCTATCGAGCGGTGCTAACCCCCTTTTCTGGTATTTCGATGGAGCTCACCGCAATCTGACTATGGTGGATTTAGGGCGTGACGAACGATGGCGGGTCAACATTAATGATGCGCCGGGAATCGACGGATACGAGATTTACCATCCGCGCTGGGCCAACCACCCCCGGTTTCTCACCATCACCGGCCCCTACACGGTTGGCGACAAGGCCAACAAGATCCGTGATGGTGGAGAGCAGGTCGAGATCCATCTCGGCCGCTTCTCCGAAGATTTCACGACTGTCGAGGCCTGGGCCCAGGTGTCCGACAACCGGCATGCCGATTTCTACCCGGACGCTTGGATTGACCCGAGCGAGCGACCCGCCGACCGTGTGGGGCGGAATCCAAAACGTGGGCCGTCACCTGTAGCGGACGAAGGAACCAGCGAGCGTCTGGTTGTCGAAGCTCGTGTGCTTCAATCTTTCCCGATCCCCACACCGGAGTCGATTTTGCCATACCGCCGTGCGCTCCTCGTCAACGAATACGAGGTGGTGAAAGTGCTCGAAGGCGCCTACGAGGGGGCGACACTTCTCGCCGCCCACTGGGTGATTCGAGACGGCCAAGTGTTAGACGAGGCGGTACGCGGAGAAGGCAGCGTCCACCGAATGACTCTAGGCGTGTATGATGAGCATCAGGAGCTAGAAGGCGAGCGCCTCGTCATGGACAGCGACGCCTTCGACCTTCGACTCTACTACGACATCGACAGATAGCCAGTGGTCTTTAGCTCCTACCTCTTCCTCTTCTATTTCCTACCCATTGCGCTGCTGCTTTACTACGCGGTTCCGCGCCGCACCAAGCACCTCATCCTCACCCTGGTGAGTTACTTCTTCTATGGGTGGGCGAATCCGCTCTTCGTCCTACTCCTACTCGGATCGACAACGGTTGACTACGTCTGCGGGCTGGTGATTGCGAAGCACCGTTTGCGGGATTGGGGAAGTCCGATCCAGCAGCTTGACCCGGGAAGACGCCGCACCCGCTCACAGCGGGTTGCTGTGACCCTGTCCATCGTTTCCAATCTGTCGCTCCTCGGCTTCTTCAAGTACTTCAATTTCGCGGCGGATAGCTTCGATGTCATCGTCAGCCACCTGGGTTTGCCGGAGCTCGAAATCGAGAGGGCGATCAGCGTCGTCTTGCCATTGGGGATCAGCTTCTACACGTTCCAGTCGATGAGTTACACCATCGACGTCTACCGAGGGCAGGCCCGGGCACTCAGAAACTTCATCGACTTCGCTTGCTACGTCTCGATGTTTCCGCAGCTCGTCGCTGGGCCGATCATCCGGTTCTCAGAGGTCGCCGACCAACTCTCGCAGCGAACGCACACCGTCACGAAATTCTCCCGCGGCGTCGCGTTTGTGAGCGTCGGGCTCGCGAAGAAGATCCTCTTGGCCAATCCCTGTGGCAAGGTGGCGGATGTCGCATTCAACGCCGGGTCCATCGGCGTCGTGGATGCCTGGTACGGCGTCATCGGCTATGCGTTTCAGATCTATTTCGACTTCAGCGCGTACTCGGACATGGCCATCGGGCTGGGCCTCATGTTGGGATTCGTGTTCTCGAAGAACTTCGATTCTCCCTACCTCGCTCAGTCGATCACCGAGTTTTGGCGGCGGTGGCACATATCGTTGTCTACGTGGCTCCGGGACTATCTCTACCTGCCGCTCGGAGGAAACAAACTCGGCCGCGGCCGAACCTATCTCAACCTGGCGATTGTCATGTTGCTCGGAGGACTGTGGCATGGGGCAGCGTGGAACTTCGTCGTCTGGGGAGGACTGCACGGTCTATTGCTTGCCGGTGAACGTCTCCGCGGAAAATCACCTCCCTATCGTTGGCTGCCGGCGGTGGGGCGTAGGGCGGTCACGTTTACGCTCGTTCTCATCACCTGGGTCTTCTTTAGGGCCGAGGATCTGCGAGCCGCCGTCATGTATTTGCGGAGCATGTTCGGCATCGAGACGGTGCACGAAACCGCCGGACTCTTGAGTGGGATTTTGTATCAACCGTACTACTTGGGGACGGTTTTCCTTGCGGCTCTCGTCACATGGACGTGTCCGCAGACTTGGGATTGGACTCGCACCATTACCCCGCTCAAGGCCATTGCGATAGTCGGGTTGTGGCTGGCCTCGATCGCGGTGCTCGCGACACAAGGATTCAACCCGTTCATCTACTTCATCTTCTGATATGACCGAGAAATCGCTTCAACAGACCCGAGAAGAGCTCGCGCGGAGGGAAGTCGGCCACACGACGATTGGGCGCGGGACCGCTTGGCTGTTGGTGGGCCAGTTTATTCTGTTGGTCGGTGGCGCTTTGCTCGCCGAAATCGTCCACGACGGGTCGGACAGCTTGCGACGCCGTGCAGCCAGTTTAGTCCGCGTCACGGTGTCGCCCCTCCGTAGCGAAGCGGACGCGTCGCTGCCAACACGAGTCTTTCGGAAGAACCGTGTGGTTATCGGCGAGCTTGAACGCTTCGACGACGATGCCGGCGAGCAGACACTTCTTGGGCAGATGCTAAGGCCGGGGACCCAGTACTTCCTCAGCGCCTTCGGCGCCGGCAACGAGCAGGCCTACATCGGTGGCAAGGCGTGGCTCTTTTTTAGAGACAGCCTGGACTACCTGATCGGCCCCAGTTTTCTGGAATCGAGAAATCCACGTCCGGCGATCTTGGACCTCCAAGCGCAATTGGAACGAAGAGGCATTCGACTCATCGTCATTCCCACGCCGGTGAAGCCCTCGGTCCACCCGGAGCGATTCAGCCGCGGTTTCGAAGAAGTGGGCGGTCCGCTGCGACCGGCCGATTACGAGAGCCTCATTAGCCAACTCGGGGAGCGCGGCGTACTGGTCTTCGACCCAGCCCCGTTCCTGTTCGATGCCAAGCGCCAAACCGGAACACCCCAATACTTGATGACTGATACACATTGGCGACCCGAGGCCATGGAGTTGGTGGCGGCTCATCTCCGCGACTTCGTGTCACAGCATGTGGAGTTACCTCCGGCACCCGGGGCCGATTACACCAGTGAGAACGTGGAGGTCACGAACCGGGGAGATGTAGCTCGCATGTTGGATCTGCCCGAGGGGCAGTCACGCTATCCAAAAGAGCTGGTGCGGGTGCGACGGATACGCATCGAGGAAGGCGCTCCGTGGGAATCGAGTCGAAAGGCCGATGTTTTACTGCTCGGCGACAGCTTCAGCAACATCTATTCCCTGGCTGAAATGGGTTGGGGAGAGTCCGGTGGATTCGCCGAGCAGCTCAGCTTTCTCATGCAGCGGCCCATCGATCGGATCGTTCAGAACGCCGACGGTGCGTTTGCTGCGAGAGAGCATTTGGGGCGCGAGCTCGCGGGCGGACGGGATCGCCTCGCCGGCAAGCGGCTGGTGATCTTCCAGTTCGCGGAACGGGAGCTGGCCGTTGGCGACTGGACGCTTGTGGACCTCAGTCTCGGCGAGGCGGCGCCCGGGCAGTTCTTCGTCCCTGCGCCCGGCGAAGCGGTTGCGGTATCCGGAACGATCCAAGAAATAGCGCCGATTCCACGGCCGGGTACGGTTCCGTACGCCGACCACATCACCGCCATACATCTGGTGGACCTCGCGGGCGACGGGGCTGGGGTGAGCGGGGCTCAGGCCGTCGTGTACATCTGGGGCATGCGGGACCGTGTTTTGCAGGAGGCCTCACAGTTCCGTGCTGGAGACAGAATCTCCGTTCGGCTACGCCCCTGGGCCGACGTAGCGAATCAGTATGACGGCATCAGCCGTACCGAGCTCGCGAACGAGAACGTGCAGTTCGAAGTGCCCACGTGGGGAGAAGTGGCCCCGTAGCGTGTCGGCCGCGGTGCGCGAACCCTTCACGAAGTAATCGAGAGTGCTTGAATCCCAGAGAAACGGCTGAAGTCCCGGTCGACCGTCAGAAGGTGCTTCGCCCCGTGCTCCAGGCAGACCGCGGCGATCTGAGCGTCGAAAGCGAGGTTTCCTCTCGCATCTGCCTCTCGGACACAATCTTCGAACAGATCGAGATAACGCTCGCCTGGGGAGAGTAGACGCAAGGACGGGCTTCGGAGAACTGCGTTCAGCGCCGACAGCGCTTGATCGAGTGTTGAAGGTGGAGTGAATATTTTCGAATGGGTCACCACGCGAACGAACTCGCCGGTACAGAAAACCGGTAGACCCCAAGGCTCTAGCCCTTCCGCGATCGTAGACAATCGTTCGAGTGCTGCCCCATGGAGGTCGAGGCCCTCGCGGTGGGCGTACACCAGGATGTTGGTGTCGACCGCGATCAACTACGGCCTTCCATCACGTCGATCAAGTTATCGCGGTCGGTGAGGTCAACCCCGGGGTTCACCGACCCGTTGACGGTCACCATCCCCAACTGGAACCGCTTTCTCGGCGTGGCCTTGCGTTGCAGCAACGTCTCTCGCAAGGAGCTTTCAATGACCTCGGTCATGGTCCGTCCGGACCTGAACGCCTCTCGTTTCACTGCGCGCACGATGGCATCGTCGAGGTTGAGCGTCGTCCTCATGCGTATAAGCATATCGTCTAACCATATATCTGTCAAACCTACTTCCCCTCAATCAGCTCTTTCCCATGTGACGAAATTTCCAGCCGCAGCCATCCCTGGGCTCTCATGTTGCTCTGGGACGGACTGTGATCACGTCATCCGAGTCTTCAACAGGGGTGCTACCGAAAGTAACGGCGGTCTCACCTAGTCCCGTCCGCGCATTTGCTTGTCCGCGGGGGGGGCCGGATAATGCCGCCATGTCGTGGCGTGCGCCGGCCGCGACCCTGCTAGCCGCGACCACCCTATTCCTCGCCTGCGAGCGTCGCGCGCCTTCCGAGGGTCCCGCCGAAATTCTCATCCACAGCTCTCCGAGGGAGTCGTCGGAGCTGTTTGTCGATACCGGCGATATCGAGCGTGTACGAGAACGCGGAACGCTTCGTGTTCTCGTGACTGCTTTAAGCACGGAGGAATTGCCCCGTAGTTCAACGGCGGTAGGAGCGGAAGACCTGGCCGCTTCGTTTGCGGCAGAGCTCGGGGTTAGCACGCAGGTCGTGCGAGTCGAAGACCGCTCGGTGCTCCTCAATCTACTGCTACGGGGTTACGCCGATCTCGTTGCTGCCCAGCTCACGATGACCCCGGAGCGTGCTCAGCTGGTTTCGTTCTCGCGGCCAACCGCCACCGTATCGGAGTGGCTGGTGGGGCGTAAGGGCGAACCCGACTTGCCGCAGCGCGTGGGTGATCTGGTTGGACGGGAAGTTCACGTGCGGCGGAGCTCTTCCTTCGCGCGGACCCTTCGTCAGCTCGACGAAGAACTACATTTGAACCTGCGGGTCGTCTACGTCGAAGAGGAGCGAGACACCGAATCCATCGTTCACGACGTGAGCCTGGGACGCCGACCCCTCACGGCAGTCGATAGCGACCAGCTCGCAGAGATCGAAAGCTACAACACCGAGGTCGCGCGGCTCTTTCCCATCGCAGAAGGAAGACAAGTCGGATGGGCGGTCCGCAAGGAAAACCCGGAGCTCTTGGCAGCTGCCGATAGTTTCGTGATCGGGCACTTCGTTACCGAGCACGCGACGGAAGCCAGTACCGGCGACCTGGACGCCATAGAGCGCCGGGGGTCCATTCGAGTTCTCACGCGCAACAATAGTGTCAATTACTTTCTTTATCGCGGGCGACTCATGGGTTTCGACTACGAGCTCGCAGAGATGGCGGCTCGTGACTTGGGCGTGCGACTCGAGATGGTGGTGCCCCCGCGATTCGCGGACCTCATCCCCTGGCTTCTCGAAGGCCGCGGAGACATCATTGCGGCGAGCATGACGATTACTCCTAACCGCCAGGAACAGATCGCCTTCACCCGGCCCTACTTATACCCGCATGAAGTTATCGTCGAGCCCGCCGATACCGAAGAACCCCTTCGTTTCATCGAAGACCTCGTCGGGCGAGAGATTCACGTGCAGAGATCCACTAGTTACTATCAGACGCTCCAGGCGCTCCAGGATTTGATCGGCCCCTTCGCGATCGTGGAGGCGTCGGAGGAGCAGGAGATCGAGGATTTGGTGGCGGCAGTCGGTGAGGGAACGATCCCTCTTACCGTCGCCGATTCCCACCTCCTGGACGCGGAGCTGGCTTATAGGGATGATGTGCAGCCAGCCGTATTCCTGCCTTCCTTGCCGGAGCCGGACTCCGAAGAAGGGGCCCACCCCAAAGAGATCGCCTTCGGAACCCGGAAGAATAACCCCAAGCTGCGGACGTTCCTGGATGGCTTCGTTTCCGAGTCATACCGGGGGCTCGCCTACAACGTCATCTTCAATCGATACTTCCACAACAGCGCGGGTATTCGCCGTGCGAAGGAGCGGCGCGCTTCTGAGACCGGGAGGCTCACACCGTACGACAATCTCATCAAGAAGTACTCCAAGCAATACAACTTGGATTGGCGCCTCATGGCGGCGCAGGCGTTCCGTGAAAGTCGCTTCGACCCTCGGAGCCGTAGTTGGGCAGGGGCGGAGGGCCTGTTTCAGTTGATGCCGCGAACCGCGCAGGAGCTGGGGTTTGAAGACATCGGCACGGTCGATGCGAACATCCACGCCGGTATTAGATACATGTCCCTGCTCCTTTCGAGGACGGACCAGAGAATTCCCCTGAAGCATCGAATTCGATTCGCATTGGCGGCGTACAACGCGGGCGAGGGGCATGTAAAGGACGCTCGTCGTCTAGCGACGCAGATGGGGCGGGACGCCGATAGGTGGTTCGGTCAGACGGAAAAAGCGATGCTTCTCTTGGAGCAGCCGCGTTATAACCGCACCGCGAGGTTCGGTTACGTTCGGGGCTCGGAGGTGGTCGCCTACGTGTCCCGGGTACAGCTTACCTATGATCACTACGTACGGCAGTTTCCTCCTTGAGATTCGTGGCACTAGTAGGCTGTACCAACGAAGTTGGTACCACCTCGATACAGTCCACTAGAGCGTGGGGATGCCGCCCTCGAGGATATCGACTAAATACTTCGTATCGAGATTTCCGCCGGACAGAACGCAGACAACTTTACCGCCTCCCGCTCGGCCCGCGAGCGCCGCCGCCACGGGAGCCGCACCGGCCCCCTCGACAACGATTCGGTGTCTTTCCGACATGAGGGCTACGGCATCCACGATCTCTCGGGCGCTAGCAACGACCGCACCCTGAACAAGCTCGCTCACCAAGGGCCACA
Source organism: Candidatus Marinacidobacterales bacterium (assembly GCA_965219415.1). Taxonomy (GTDB): domain Bacteria; phylum Acidobacteriota; class Vicinamibacteria; order Marinacidobacterales; family DATDRI01; genus CBDCNP01. The sequence continues at coordinate 79,543 of CBDCNP010000002.1, read as the reverse complement.
TTTCATCGAGCACTTTGCCGATTCCTATTCCCGAGACGAAGCTGCTCTCGACAGGCAGCTCGACGGGCCGGCCGGCCTTGAGAGAGGCAGATAGGGGAGTGCAATGATCGGATTCGGATCCCAGCACACGGGCACTGGGCTTCAAGGTCCGCAATACCGAAGCTATTCCTGACGCCAGGCCCCCTCCCCCAAAGGGCACCAACACCGTATCCACGTCCGGCAGGTCTTCGATGATCTCGAGGCCTACCGTGCTATCTCCCGCGAGAACATCTTGGTGGGCGACGGGATGCACGAAGACGCGTTTTTCATCGGGGTGACCGTGATTGTGGATGACCGGCCACCATTCGTCGTCCGGCAAAAAGCGAATACGGGCACCGAGGCGCTTGAGCGCCTCGACTTTGTTCGAGGCGGCGTCCCGAGGAAGCAAGACGCTAGCTGGAATACCGAGCTCTTTCGCCGCAAAGGCAACCCCTTGCGCCATGTTGCCCGAGCTCGCGGTGTAGACGCCCTCGCGCCTCTGGGCCGGCGGGAGACTGAGAATCGCGTTTCCGGCCGGCCGAATCTTGAAAGACCCGATGGGCTGAAGGTTCTCCATCTTCAAGTAGATCTCGGCTGGGGCGTCATCCACGTTGAGGCGAACCAGAGGGGTGCGGACGAGGAAGGGTTTCAGGCGTTCCGCGGCACGGCGAGCGTCGTCGAGCCCGACCGGTCGTAACCTCAACATCCGCGACATTCTAACGCAAACGGCTTTGCCTCAGGTTCGTCACTGGGTTATGGTTGCCCGGCTTATCGACGTTCTCTTGGAGGGATTCAGATGAAAGTCGAACGATGGATTCTGGTCACTGTGGCCCTCGCTATGCTGGCATTGCCGATGGAATCCGCCGCCCAGGACGAGTTCGCCGACGTCAAGATCGAGGTCGTCCCGATCCAGGATGGTTTGTACATGCTGGTGGGTCGGGGAGGCAATATCGGTCTTTCGACCGGCACCGATGGCACCTTCCTGGTCGATGACCAGTTCGCCCCCCTCACCGACAGGATCGAAGCCGCGATTCACAGCGTCACCGGGGAGGGCGTGCGTTTCCTCGTCAATACGCATTTCCACGGCGATCACACCGGTGGAAACGAAAACTTTGGAAAGCGCGGAACCCTCATCGTGGCGCACGACAACGTGCGGCGCCGGATGAGCGTGGATCAATTCCGCGAGATCCTGCGCCAGGATGAGACACCAGCGGCTCCGGCCGACGCCTTACCCAGGATTACTTTCAACGACGCTGTGACCTTTCACTGGAACGGTGAGGAGATCCGTATCTTTCATATGAGTCACGCTCACACCGACGGAGATTCCATCATCTACTTCGCCAAAGCCGGCGTCTTCCATATGGGAGATAATTTCTTCAATGGTATGTATCCGTTCATCGATGTCGACTTTGGTGGCAATGTGAACGGTATGATCGCCGCCGCCGAGCGCGTCTTGTCACTCTCCGATTCCGACACCAAGATCATTCCTGGGCATGGGCCCCTTGCCAGTTCGGATGATCTGCGTGCCTATCGCGACATGCTCATCGCGGTCCGAGACAAGGTTCAGACGATGATCAACGATGGGATGAGTGTCGAGGACGTGGTGACTTCGAAACCGACCGCGTCCTTCGATGGCCCGTGGGAAGGGAGAATCGAACGGTTCGTGCGCGCCGTCTACTACAGTTTGCAGGAACCCGAGACGGAGTGAGAGAGGAGAGCCAGATGAAGAGAAGAGAGTTTCTTGGTGCGGCAGCGGCGGTGAGTGCCGCAGTAGTCGGGTCAACGCGAAAGGGGACGGCGGCGAAGCGAGAAGGGCCAGGACTTTTCCAGCAGGATTTGGCGGATCGCTCTCCCGAGCGGGATCCTTGGGCAGTGCAGCGCTCGACGGTGGTGGTCAACGGTTGCGACCCGTCCGAGCTCAGCCCGAAATATTTGGAGATGCTGAAGGCGGGAGGAGTGAATTGCCAGGCCAAGAGCGTAGGTGCTGGCGGTCTGGGTGACATTCAGCTGTTCGCCGATCTTTACAATTTTCTCGACGAGCACCCGAGCAAGATGGTCCCGGTCACGAAAGTGGCCGAAATACGCCAGGCCGATCGGGAGGACAAGATCGCGTTAGTCTTCGCTTGGCAGTCGGCCAATGAGTTGGCCGAGGCGCGGGGCGAGCCCCCTCCGACCGCCCTTCGTGCCTTCTATCAGTTGGGTATTCGCATCATTGGCATTTCCTACCAAGTGTCCAACATTTTTGGGGGAGGCGTTCTCGATCCAGAGATCGGTCTGACGCAGGCCGGTCGGCGGCTGGTGGAAGAGATCCACAAATTGGGTTTGGTGTTGGACATTGGCGGGCACGCCAGTGAGAAAACGAGCTTCGAAGCCATAGAGATGGCACCGAGGGTTCCGGTCATATCCAGTCATGCCAACGTCGCTGCCATCGTGGATAACATTCGATGCATAAACGACCCGCTCATGGAGGCGATCGCCAAAACCGGAGGCGTCATCGGGATCTCTGCGATTAGCGACTATCACGTTCGTCCTCGCAAGGATGCTCACATTCCGCGAAGCCCGCACGCCACGATGGAGCAGCATCTCGATCAATTCGACTATGTACGTAAGCTGGTCGGCGTGGACCACGTCGGCCTGGGTCCGGATTTCGTCGTCGGGCGAGTGGAGCCCCAGACGGAGGAAGACGTCGACCGCTTCACCATCCCGAAAACGATGGTGGGAGAGCCCCCTTGGTTGTTCGTCAAGGGTTTCGAGAACATTACCGAGCTTCCCAACGTGACTCGGGGCTTCATCGAGCGTGGCTGGTCGACCGAGGAGATTCACAAGGTTCTGGGAGGAAACTGGCTTCGCGTTTACGAGAAGATCTGGGGCGGCTAAGTAGCAGCGCCTCAGATGACCACCGGGTTGAGCGCGGGCTTGCCGGTCAACACTCGGAGCGCTTCTTCGGCAACCCTTCGTCGGAGCTCTATCCGGGAAGCTTCCGAGTACCAGGCCAGGTGAGGGGTGTAGTACACCTGAGGAAACGACAGCAAAGGATGGTCCGACGGCGGTGGTTCCTCCTCCATGACGTCGAGACCGGCGGCCGCAATATGGCCCGATTCCAGAGATTCGATCAGGGCCGCTTCGTCGATGAGACCTCCTCGGGCGGTGTTCACCAAACAAACGCCCGGTTTCAACAAGCGGAATCGGGACCGCCCCAGCAAATGTCTTGTGGTTTCTGTAAGGGGCACGTGGAGGGAGACAAAGTCCGCGCTCTCGAGCAAGTCTTCTAGAGAGTCCGATCGCTCCACATCCTTTCTTTGATCCCACGAGGCAACTAGCGGGTCGTACGCGCGGATCCGGCCGAAAACCTCGCCGGACATGCGAGCCAAGGCTTGCGCGATCCTCCCGAAGCCGACGAGACCGAGCGTGGTTTCGTTCAAGCGCTGTATAGGATGTACGGGAGTGTGATCGTCTAGCGCGAAGTTTTCCACGCGTCGGAAGGCCCAGAGCTTCCGTGCGCATAGCATGAGCAGCGCCAGCGCGTGAGCGGCCACTTCTTGTACCGCGGCGTCTGGGACCGAGGCGACGACGATGTCCCGCGCCTGCGCTTCCTTAACGTCTACCGAGTCCATCCCGGCACCGTAACGAACGATGACCCGACAGCGGGTGAGTTGGGAGATGAGCTTTCCCGAGAGGGGGCGCGCCAGGGCCAGGAGAGCGTCGGCCTCTCGGATCAACTCGAGCGCTTCCTCCTCCGGCCGTCCTTCTGCGGTGACGACTCGGATATCTGCCGGAGCGAGGACTTGCTCTTCGATGGATGTTTCTCGAAAACCGTCGGTGATAACTGCCTGCATCGTCATTCGCCAAGCCTATTCCAGGTCTCCAACGTATCGCGGCACGATTTGGCGAGAAAGAGGGCATCGGAACCGATGGCAAAGAATTGCACGCCCTGTTCCTTCCAGTAAGCCATGGTTTTTTCGTCCAGTACCAGGATTCCGGCGGGTACTTTTTCCCGCGCGCATGCCGACAGGACGCGACTCCCGATCTGCCGGATCTTGGGGTGGTGAAGTTCCCCGGGGATTCCGAGGACCTGTGAGAGGTCTCCTGGACCGATGAAGAGCAGATCCACTCCCGGAACCGCGGCGATCGCCTCGACCGAATCGACCGCCTCCATAGTCTCGACCTGGATCATGACGACAATCTCTTCGTTGGCGGTGGCGGCGTAGTCAAGAAGCTTGGTTCCGTAACCGCTCGCTCGGCCCGGCCCAAGGCCGCGAACACCGTCTGGAGGATACCGGCAAAGCGATACCGCGTGTTTCACATCCTCGACGGAGCGCACACGCGGGAAGAGAATCCCTTTGGCACCGCCGTCCAAGGCCCATTGCACATTGGCCGCGGTGGTCTCGGATACCCGAACCAAAGGAATTGCTTGCCCCCGTTCGATGGCTCGGATCATTTCCAAGATGCCGTCGGGGCCGATGCTCGAGTGTTCGGCATCCACCAATAGAAAGTCGAACCCAGCGTTAGTCATTAGCTCCGCGGTGTCCGGGGATCTGAGACCGAGAAGCGCCCCTATCACCGACCGCTTGGCCTCGAGTCTCTTCTTCAAACCAATCACAGTATCCCTCCGACCCCAATGGTACGACACAGGATGCCCGATTGAATAGGTATGATGGGGCCGAGGTAGGAGAAGACAAATGAGGGTATTCGTAGCGGGTGCCACGGGAGTCATCGGCCGGCGGCTCGTCCCGCGCCTAGTCGAAGCGGGCCACACGGTGACCGCCATGACCCGCAGTCCGGACCGTGCTAAGGCGATCGTCGCGTTGGGCGCCGACCCCGTCGAGTGCGACGTCTATGACACGACAGGACTGGAGGAGGCGGTGCGGAAAGCCGAGCCGGACGTCGTGATCTCGTGGGTGCGAGCCTCTTTTCTCTTGGCAATGGTCTTATGTGGCCGTCGTTTCTTGCCATCCTCTCTCGAGTCGCCGGCGACAAACATCAAGGGGCGGTGCAGGGTTTCGCAAGTAGCGTCGGAAGCGCCGCGAGCATTGTCGGGCTGCTCCTTGGTGGCATCTTATATGAGGCCTTGCAAAGCAGAACGTTCTTGGTCTCCGCGGTCTGCGTGGCAGTCGTGTTTGTCGCGAGCTTTCGTTTGCTGTCCCTGACGAAGCCGGAGGTGAAAGCGTGATGTGGCGATCCGTTTTGCCGCTCTTGGTTGCGCTCCTGTTACCGCAGCTCGCTCGCGGAGTGCAGACGCAACGCATCGTCATTAACGCCGGGACGCTCTTGGACGGGAAGGGCGGTACCCTGCACGACGTCACTATCGTGCTCGAGGGCTCCAAGATCTTGAGCGTCGGCTCAGAGGCTGCAGAGGGCGTCACCTACGACCTCGGCGACCTGACGGTCATGCCGGGATGGATCGACACCCACGTTCACATCGGCACTTACATGGAGCCGAACGATCGATTTCATGGTCTTACATCGGAGATTGATGAAACCCCTTCACGCTACGTTCTCTACGGTGCGACGAACGCCTACGCCCATCTGATGGCGGGCTTCACAACCGTCCAGAGCTTGGGAGCCTTACCCGATCGAACCCTTCTCGATCGCGAGCTCCGGGATTGGATCGCAGAGGGGAATCCCGGACCGCGTCTTCTCCTGACCATCGGCATGGCCAGAAAGAGCACCGGTTCGCCCGAAGAGATCCGTGAGTTCGTTCGGAATGCCGTGTCAGAGGGGGCGGACGTCGTCAAGCTCTTCGCGACCGCGAGTATCCGTGACGGCGGCAAACAGACGATGACGGACGAGCAGATCCAAGCCGCCTTGCCAAGAGGCCAAGGCTTTAGGAAAACGTTCGGTCGTTCACGCCCAAGGGGCGGCCGGCGCTCGGGCCGCGGTGCTGGCGGGCTGCACGACGATCGAGCACGGAAACGCCCTCACCGACGACGTCCTCGACCTGATGGTGGAGCGCGGCACGTTCTACGACCCTCAGTTTCTTCTCCTCGACTACTACCTCACGAATCAGCCGAAGTTCGTTGGCATTGACAACTACACCAAAGAGGGTTTTGAATTTATGGACAAGGGTATGGCGATTGGACTGGATACGTTTCGCCGCGCCCTCGCGAAGCGCGTCAAAATCGTATTCGGCAGCGACGCTCTAGGCGGACTTCACGAAAAAAACCATGGAGAGTTCGTGTATCGGGTTCGGGACGGCGGTCAAGACCCGATGGAGGCCATCATCAGTGCGACCTCCCGCTAGGCCGAGTCTCTCGGCCTAGAGAATCAGATCGGTACCCTGGCACCCGGAATGGAAGCCGACATCATCGCCACCGCGGGTAGCCCCATCGAGGACATCACGAACGTCGAGGACATCACGAACGTCGAGAACGTCGTCTTCGTCATGAAGGGCGGACGGGTCTACAAGAACCACCGGTCAGCTCGAGGGAAGACAGAACCGGAGTCGCAATAAGTCGTCGGCACCCGCTCTAACGGTACAAAGGATTCGGGTGATCGAAGCGACAACCGGCGTCCCATTTTGAGCGCTGGTTCCCATGCCCCGGGATGCCGCCCGCGTCCTTAATCATACGGGCCATGTGAAGCAGATTCCACGTCATGAAGGTCGTGTTGCGGTTCGTAAACTCATTCTCGGGACCTCCAGACCCGGGGTCGAGATACGAGGGGCCCGGTCCGGCTTCACCCAACCAATCCGCATCGGCCTGAGGCGGAATGACATAACCAAGGTGCTGGAGCGAATACAGGATGTTCATCGCGCAGTGCTTGGCGCCGTCTTCGTTGCCGGTAATTAGGCAGCCGCCCACACGATCATAGTAGGCGTACTGCCCGCGTTCGTTGAGGTCACCGGAAGTCGAATAGAGTCGCTTGATGACTTTCGTGCAGACGGACGATTTTTCTCCCAGCCAAATCGGAGAGGTGATAACGAGTGTGTCGGTAGCCTCGACCTTGTCATAAACTTGAGGCCAGTCGTCTTCCTGCCAACCGTGCTCCGTCATGTCTCCATAAACGCCATAAGCAATCTTGTGGTCAACCGGACGCAGCACGTCTACCGAAACGCCGTTTTTCTCCATGATGGCTCGAGAGATCCTGATGAGCCCGTCTGTATGTGATAGCTCGGGGGACTTTTTCAAGGTGCCAGTCGAGGAATAACGCCTTGAGATCGGAGAAGTCCCACTTGCTGGATTCGCACATTTCGAGCTGTTTGTCGCTTAGAACCATGCCTTCCTCCTGTCTACGTGGATTGTTGGTAGAATGCGCTCGGGTTCACCTTTCCAGAATGTCTATCCGTTTGTCAATGCGCGTAACGGCAGGCCTCGCCTTCATGCTTTCGTCGTGCATTAGCGCAGACCCTCCGCCTCCCGCACTGAGCGAAATTTTCTCCGAATGGGCGGCGCTCGCTCAAGCAGCCGAGGAGCAGGGAAGTATCGTTGTCGAGGGAACTGAGGGATGGTTGTTTTTTGCCCCCGAGCTACGCCACCTAGCGGTGGAAAAGTTTTGGGGAGAAGCCGCAGCCGACGTGAGCAAGGCGAGACGCCCCGAGTGGGCGGACCCGCTCCCCGCGATCCTCGATTTTCACAAACAGCTACTCGAGCTAGGTGTCGAGCTCGTGCTCGTGCCGGTACCCCCGAAGGCCATCGTTTACCCGGACCAACTTCCCTCTGCGGCCGAGCCCTCGCCACGCCTCGATATCCACCATCAGGCGTTTTACGAGATCCTTCGTGAGAAGGGCATCAAGGTCCTGGATCTGACGCCGCTATTCATCTCCAACCGAGAGCATCCGAAGGGCTACATGTATTGCCAACAGGACACACATTGGTCGGGGAGTGCGACGGTGCTTGCGGCGGAGGAGATTGCCAACTCGGTCCGGACCAAGTTGGAGGACGTCCCAAAAATAACCTTTCAGAGTGAGTGGAAAACGGTGGAGATTACCGGCGACCTGTGGACTGCCTTAAACGATCCCTCGCGCGCTAAAGAAAAACTCCCGCTGCGTTTCGTGGGATCCGAACCCGATCCTTCCAGCCCGGTCATCTTGCTAGGCGACAGCCACACGCTCGTGTTCCATGCCGGAGGGGACATGCACGCCGAGGGAGCTGGCCTCGCCGACCAGCTCGCCTTGGAATTGGGCTTCACCGTCGACCTCGTAGGCGTGCGAGGCTCAGGGGCGACTGCCGCGAGAATCAATCTGTTACGGCGTGCTCAAGCAACGCCGGAATATTGGACCAACAAGAAGATGGTCATTTGGGTCTTCGCCGCCCGCGAGTTTACAGAGAGCGACGGATGGCGGCAAGTACCGATCTCATGACACCGAACGCCGCCAGCCGCCGAGAAGTCTCCTACGGATCCCTGACCAGGTAGTCACCCCGGCGCCGATATCCGCGCTTCCTGAGATAGCTCAATTCCCTTTCGAAGATAGAGCTAGGTCTAGCCTGCGATGTCGCGAGGTAGAAACTATCGCCCCGTTCGATGGCTTCATCCAAGAAACGGATGTTCAGCCTGTATGTCCATGTGTCTCCTGCCACGTCGAGAACGTTGACGCCGGGTTGATTTCTTGCGAGGCGACGGGTATCGGAAATGTGGCCGAGGACGGTAGTTCCCTGAAGGGCGCGGGCCGCCTTAGCCGGTTTGGCGGGCCTGCCGATCGGGAGGGATAGGGCAAGCATGGTAGCGCCCCGAGCGAATTCACCCCGCCCGATCGCATCCCCTGCGGCTGCGGCGTCGTTGACACCTGAGGCTTCGAAGACCGCGTTCAACGCCGCACCCGTGTTGAGTGCCAACCCCCCGAGCACGCCGCCGCGCCGCGCGCCCCAATTTGCGATGCCCTGCGCGAGACAATCCGTCCATGGTGGACAAAGCCCGTACGGGTCGGAGGAGTTGGCCGGATCGCCATCCGCGAACCCGTAGAGGTTCAAGCCACCGGAGATCCCAATCGGATCTTCTTGGGTGAAGCGACCGGTGTTGGGATCGTAGTACCGGTTGCGCATGTACATCTGACCCGACGGGTCGAGCTTGTTGTAGACGAGATCGTCCATCCAACTCGTAGGACCGTCGTCGTACATTCGACGCAGCCGGTGATTCAGCCACCATCGCTCACCCGGCCACTCTGTCTCGATGCAACCGAAAGTCGGAGTGCTTCCTTGACAGTCCAGCCAACCGCCCTGCGAATCGGCGGCGCGATCGATGTCTCCACGCCAATTGGTGAGCGGGATGACAAGGATGTTCCCGCGACGGCCCGGACTGTAGCTCTGCCTGTTAATGAGAAGTGGTCTATCGATGCCCGGCCCGTGCGTGTAGGTCACGGTTCCGTAGGGGAAGTGCCGCTGTGGTTGGCGAACCGGCTGACAGGCATCGGAGCACAAGTTCTGTCCGATCAATTCTTCACATCCGCGCGGCTCCCACTTTGTAACGGTCGATAAGTCGATGGTTCCGGAATCTCGTTCGAGATCGAGCGGAAAATAGTCGTCGTTGGGATCCACCTGGTCGCTACATTCATCGAGCAGGTCGGGAGTTTCGTTGGAGTCGTGCCCCGGATAACGGGACTCGTGCAGGACCTGGTCGCCATCCCAGACAAAACGCATGATCACGTTGTCGCAATTGGGTCCTACGCAGCCCCGAATCCAACTGCGATTGCGCCGCAGAATGCGTCGACCCAGGGCGTCGTACCAATGCTCTTCGAACGTCGGTCGGTCGCTGTACCCAGGCAACTGACCGCTCAACGCGCAGCCGAAATTGGGATCCTTTTTGTTCTCCGCTCCAAAAATACAGGACCGTTTGTCCACGAATTGGAGTTTGCCGTCAAGTCCGTAGTAGTTGTGCGTGCGTTCCTGAAACGCGCCATGCTGACCCTGGACGTCTACGGTGTTTCCAGCCTCATCATAGAAATAGACCGTTTCCCGCAAACCGGCGCCGATACTCCTCAGCTGCTGAAACAAACGACCGGTTCCATCATCCCAATAGGCGTATCTTGCAGACTCATCCGCCCACGCAAAAAGCGGGTCGTCCGGATCGGGCTGTCCCTCTCGGGACATCGTCACCTGATTGCCCAAGGCATCGAGCGCGTAGCCTTCGTTGGACCAGGTGCGCCCCGAGCGTCGGCCGGTGAAATCGCGCTGACTGGAGCTCCACGCAGCGCCCCGAGGCCGTTGTAGCCCACCCACACGTCCCCGAGCAGATCATCCACACGCAGTCTTTGTCCTTTCGCGTTGTACGTGTAGTAGTCGTCCATTAGCAGAGCATCCGGCCACGGCCGTGTCCCGGTGAGCTTGCGGGCCTCCACTTTTCGTTGCAGAAGGCGGCCATCGACGTCGTACACAGAGCTCTCCGTGATGGGATCACGGGAACCGTAGAGTCGGGTGAAAGTTTGCAACTTACCTTCCGCGTCGTAGGCAAAGTGAAACCTCTTGCCTCGCGATGTAATGAGCTCGAGACGCCCCTGGGCGTTGTACTGGTACGCGGTCGGCAGGAATCCCGTCCAGTTGACTCCCAGCTTGGCTCGCATCTCGGTCCTGCGACCGTTCCCGTCGTAGTCGTACTCGAGGTAGTAGTCGTGCAGGCCAAACTCACCATCGGTGTAGTTCCGTACCTCCTGACGCTCGGAGCTCAACTGTCCGTCCGGCAGGTACTGCCTGGTGATTCGGGCGTACAGATTGTGAGCGGTGAGCATGTTGCCCATCGCGTCGTAGGTAAACATCTGCACATCCTGGGGGACCATCAGCCCACCGCCGATGCTGTTGCTAAGACGCGGAAAAACCCAATTCTCGTTCTTCACTGCCAGTGTCTGGACACTGTAAACCACCGCCGGAACCGTCCGTATGCTCAGACGATTCAGCTCGTCGTACTGCATCGTGATCGCCTCGGCGGGGCCTCGACTGAGGCGCGGCGTCACCGCCACGACATTGCCCGCGGCGTCGTAGGTTGTGGTTTCGACGTTTTGGTCGGGCGCGATCTCAGATACTCTGCGTCCCATTCCGTCGTAGACGTAAGAGGTCTTCACGACGCCAATGCGGTTGTCGTCCGAGTTGGACTGCCGCGCGACAAGCTTGAGGTTGCCTTCCTCATCGTATTCGTTGTCGACGACCAGCGTGCCGACACTGGCATGAAGTTGTCTTCCGGACTCGTTGAAATAGGGTGCGTCGTCCGCGGAGGTTTCCTTGTGTATCACCCGATTGAAGACGTCGTAGTCGATCCTTTCGTACTTGAAGGCTGTCTGGGCTTCATCGATGGGGCTCTTGATCACTCTTACCCGGCCCAGAGAATCGGGGGTCAGTTCGGTACGAAAGAGCAGGCCGGATACCTTCGCGTGCACGTTGCCCAATCGATCGTATTCGATCCTTTGTGGCCCGGATAGGGGTAGCCGAACTTCTATCACTTGCCCGTCGGAGTTGGAGATAAACTCCACCCGACTGGCCGGACTTAGAGACCCGTCTTGCTGCCAGACACGGTTACCGTGGCTGTCGTAGCCGATCTCGGTGATCTCTCCTTCGGCTTGGGCGATTCGCGTCACGAAATCCGGCCAGAGGGCGTTCCTGTACTCGAAGCTCGACATGGCCCCTGTGGAACCATTCACGATGGAGAGCACGTTGCCCCGGTCATCGTAGCCGGCCGTCACGGAGTGGCCGTTTGGAAGTTCGACACGCGTCACTAGCCCGGGAAAGCGTTCATCCTGTCGGATTAATTTGGTCTCATTGCCGAGTGCGTCGAGCACCTTGGCAACGCCGCCGGTGCTATCGAAGTAGTACTCGGTCGTGTCGGCGACGTCGGTCCGCGGCCCGTCGATGAGCGCATGGGCTGTGGCGGCGCTTTCGCCAGAGCGGAAGCCGACGGTCTCGAAAGGTGTGATATCGAAGCCGACGTCCGGGCCGGTTCCCCGCATCCCATGCGTCGACGCGATTACCTTACCGGCGTCCCCGTATGCATACGTCGTCGTATAGCCGGCTCGGCCGGTGCGTGACATCATTCGGTTCATGCCCGCGGCGGCGCCATAGCCGAACCCGACCGATAACTCGTCGGCATCCACAATCTCGTCCACCCGGGTGCCGCTTCGACGAATCTCGGTCACCCGAGTGCCGCTTCGACGAATCTCGGTCACCCGAGTCGAACCGTCCGGTCCCGGAGCCTGCACACGGTCCAGGAGCCCATCGCCGCCGTAGAAAAAGTCGTAGGCCAGCTCCTCGCCACCGGGGATCGGAAGCCAGATTCTTGAAAGCCTCTCGTGTTCGGGGGAGGTTGCGCCGCTGGCATACTCAAAACGGGTCGTCTGTCCGGTTCGCCTTACCGTCTCGCTGTGACGACCGTCACGGTCGAATTGGATCTTCGCCCTTCCCGGTAACTCCCGGACGTACCTGCTCAGGCTGGCATCCCACCTAATTGTGTCGATGCGATCGAGCGTCGAAGCCTGCCAGTGGTTAGCGGCAGTCGGTGCGTAGACCCGATAGCTCCCGTCACTCCCAACCCAAAGAATGTCGTTGCTTCCGGCAGGAAAGTAGAGTTGCTCGACGCCCGAGACCCACCAACCGGCGCCGTACCGACTCTCACTTCTTCGCACCACGACCAAAGTCCCGGACATGAAGCTGACGCTGGGGAAGCCTCCTAAATTGGCGAACACCACCAGGGTGTAGGGGTACGCCCCGGTGGGCTCATTCGCGGCATCGTAGCCAATGACGATCCGAGTCGAACCGCCAAAGCTGTTACCGGAATAGCTCTTGAAGGCCTTCGTGGCGCCATTGACAACAAGGTAGACGCGAACGTTGCTAATCCCTCTGGGACCGATGACGCTCACGTTGGCTGCAACCAGAGGGTAAGGGTGAGCAAGGCCGCTGTTGTAAACGAGGGCACCGTTGCGAGGCGCGTTGAAGGTCCGTACCGTGGGTGGCAGCTTGTGGAGTACCCGCAGGTCGCCGCACTGGACCGCTGCCGCCGGACCCACCGAGGCGACGAGACAACGGTCTCGGTCCAATCGGGCCCCAATATTCGTGGCCGGCATCACCGTCAAGACGCCCCAGGGGGGCCGGATTTGAGCGGCGATCGGCTCGGATCCCAGCAGGCCAAGAAATAGCGCAAGGAGAACACGCTGGAAAAAGCCTAGACGCTGCATGAGGTACCTCCTCTCAAAGCTGCTGTGGCGCGCTGGTCGGGAGTCGAGTTATCCATGTTCTTGACTAGTGTAGGGAAGGGGAGGGAGGTTCCCTCCGGTAGCCTTTTTGGACGAGTCGGCCGTTGGTCTACAATGCCGGCTGGCTACAAACACTGTTTAGGGGAGAGGCAATGTCAGACAGCACATTGGTGAGCGCACCTCGGGAAGTCCTGACTTTCCGGAAAGAGTTTCCCATCCTGGAGCACAAGGTCCATCTTGCGAACAACTCACGGAGCGCACTCAGCCGCGACGGGATGAAGTCGGTGCAGGAGTACATGGACGCCTGGAACCGAGAGGGGGCCCCGTGGGCCGCTTGGGCCGCGAAACACGAAGAGCTGCGGGCATCGTTTGCCGACATGATCGGCGCAAAGATGCACGAGATCGCCATCGTGCCCTCGGTCTCGGTTGCCATGGGGGGGCTGGCGTCTTGCTTCGATTGGCGAGAACGCCCCGCGGTGGCTTTTGATGATTTCAGCTTCCCGTCGGTCGTCTACTTATGGCTGGCCTACCAAGCTCGGGGAGTGGAGGTGAGGCGGGCGCGAGCGCAGGACGGTGAAATGCCGCCGGAAGCCTTCGACGATATCCTCGACGACAAAGTTCAGCTCCTCACGGTATCTCATGTGTACTACAACAATGCTCACCGGTTGAACCTGCCGGCCGTTGCCGAGCGTTGTCGTGCTCACGACATCCTGTTCGTAGTCGACGACTATCAATGCTGCGGGACTCGGCCCATCAACGTTCAGGAGATGGGTGCGGACGTGCTGATGACAGGGACGGTGAAATACCTACTCGGCTCGCCGGGACTCGCACTCCTCTATGTGCGCGAGGGTCTTTTCGATCGGCTGCATCCCGCTGCGACGGGTTGGTTCGGGCAGGAAGATTTCAACGACTTCCAGATCGAGCAGCATAAGGAAGCGCCCGATGCGCGACGCTTCCAGGCCGGCTCGGCGGCGTTTCCCGCGATATTCGACAGTCTGGCTGGGATCGAGCTCATAAAATCGGTGGGCCTCGAGAAGATTGGTCCTTGGATCGAGACGTTAACTGCGCACTTCATCGAGCGCTGCAACGAGGAAGGATTCTTGGTAGCGACATCACGCGATCCGGCGAAACGCGGCCCGCACGTTTCTGTTTCATCCCACGACTTGCAGACTGCACTCGGCGAGCTCGCCAAGCGAGACATCGTCATCACCGGCCGGGAAGGTAACATCCGGGCTGCCTTTCACTACTTCAACACGCCGGAGGACATCGAAGTTCTGATTGCTGCGTTGAAGGACATCGAGCATCTGATCGTCAAGGCGGAGTAGACGGAAGAGCTACGTCTTCAGGCCACGGCGCGCTTGAGAGGTATAGCGGGTAGTTGCTTCAGGGTTTGGTTAGTGGGATCGATGACGATACCGACCGATTCCAGAGCCGTGACTCCCAAAATCGGCTCCGTCCTTTCGGGCCCGAAAATTACACGTCCGGCTGTCACTTCACCCATGAACTCGATCTGAGCGAGCCCGAAGGGGTATTCCACAAGGTTCCCATTGGCGAGCTCGTAGCTCATCTTGCCGATCGACTCGATCCCTACGCGTCGGAGCTTAGAGCCGGGAGCCATGGAGTCCGTCGCGCCTGAATCCACAAGAAAAAGAGCTTCGTAGGCACTATTTTCCGCCCCTGGTCGTTTCAAGCCCACCGTTACGCGAATCAATCCCAATCCCCACCTTCAATCTACTCCTGCAGCTAGATCGGGTCAACGCGCGCCGGGCTTCCATGGTCCGCTGGCTCCCGGCTCTCATAGATGGAGACGAAGTTTCGACCTGGCGGCCTCCTTTGGTTCGATAGTTTTGTGCTGCGGCACGCATCATCCCGCCAAGGCCATCTGCTCCAGTACAGCACGGCCCAGGACACCATAGGGATTGCCCAGGGTCTCGATGATCTCGAAGTGGTTGTATCCTTCGGCGACGACAAGCTCCACGTCTTTACTCGCCGCCTTGGCCGCGGCGGCGAAGTCCCGCGACTGGCGCTGGAATTCGGGCGTCTCGAGGGAGCCGTAGGCTACGATCATCGGGGCGTTGAGCCTGTCGAAATGCCGTTGCGGACTCAACGTCTCCACCATCTCGTCGGTGAATTTGATGTAGTGCCTCCGCGCCGAGAGCCGCACCGGCTCCAAATCGAACATCCCGCTGCAGCAGAGGCCGCCCTTCACGATGTTCGGCGGCAGATCGTAGAGGCTTTGCCAGTCGGTGGTGAGGACCACGCCGGCGAGATGTCCGCCCGCCGAATGTCCTGAAACGTAGATTCGATCGGGATCTCCCCCAAAGCTCTTGGCGTTGCGGTAAACCCAGGCGACCGCTCGACGGACTTGGTCGGCCAGCGGTATCAAACTGCCTTCTACGTCATCGACTGAGTTGAAATCCGGCACCACCCAATGGGCGCCCGCATGGACGAAGAGCTCGGCCGGGAACGCATACATTTCCGCGGTGCTGCTGCGCCACCCGCCGCCATGAATGTAAATATTGATGGGTGCGTTCGCGCGTGGCGTGCGATAGATGTCCAATCCTTCGATGGAGGTTGGCCCGTAGGTTCGGCGTTCCGGGGTGCCCAAACGGGCTCGGACGCTATCGCTGTTCGTCACCCACCGGCCAATGACCTGCCTTAAGTTCGGTGCGTAAACACTTTGGTCGTAGGCGTCATCGAGCTCCTTCTGATCCATGTTCAGCCATACGCGCGCCCCTTTGGCCCGCGGCTTTTCCTGGCCGGTAAGGGCGACGATTGCGGCCCCGACCGGCACGCCACCTAGTAGCGTGCGCCGTGTGATGTGCGTAGCGTTGTTCACAGCCATTCAGGACTCCAGCCGATTCCCCGGAGCAAAGCGCTCATAGTAGCTCCGGTAACCGAGGGCGCGAGCCACGGGGCCGAGTACCCAGAAGAGCGCTCGCTGGAGATTCACTGGAGGTCCTCCCAGCCATGAGTCGTAGGTGGGGCTGAATCGTGACATTTGAAGAAGCGCTCTCGGCGGTTGATTGTTGCTCGGCGACTCGTCGAAGTAACCGTAGGCCTGAAGGAGGAAGACACCAAATTTTTCTGGCATCGCGTATTCCTGCGAGAGAGGGGCAGAAACCACAGCCTTGACATCGTTTGGGTTGAACGGCTTGTGGACCGTACCGGGAGGAACTAGAGTCTCCTCGCCCAACCCGACCTGCACCACTTCTTCCCCGAGGAGTAAAGAAATAGCTCCTTCGAACGTTAAAATGTCGGAATGAGTGAAGAACCCAAGCGGGCCACGGTTTATTTCGATCCCGAGATCCACCGAGCCCTGAGGCTGAAGGCCGCTGAGACCGACCGGCCTATCTCGGACCTCGTCAACGATGCGGTGAAGCTCGCGCTAGCCGAGGACGCCGAAGACCTATCGGCCTTCGAGGATCGCGCCAGGGAGCGTAATCTTCCCTTCGAGAGCGTCGTCAAAGACCTCAAGAAACGTGGAAAGATATAGGGTCTTCATCAAGACCTCAGCTCTTAAGGAAATCGAAGCCATCGGCCAAAAAACCGACCGACGGCGTATCGTGCATCGAATTCGTAGCCTTGCTGTCGATCCTCGCCCTCCAGGCTGCGAAAAGCTATCCGGGCGGGACAGGTATCGAGTTCGTCAAGGCAAGTATCGAGTCGTGTACTCCATCGAGGACGAGAATCTGGTGGTTTACGTCGTCAGGGTCGGACACCGGAAGGACGTCTAAGAGTCTTAGATCGGGGTGAAGATTGCCGCCCCGAAGCCTGTGTAATAGATCTCGGTACGCGCCTCAGCGGTCGCCCTTCCCCTGCGACGTAGCCGGCACCTTGCGGCCGCGCGTCGACTCGTGAGGAGACCGTCCACGGTCGCGATAGGCGCCCTTGGTAGAGCCGGTCCCTTGGAGTTCGATTTTGCCCGCTTCGATCAGACGTTTGAGAGGTTTGTGCTCCAGATGTTCATCCGCGATTTGCCCGACCTGGCCGAGCCCGAGGCGAAGCGTCTTGCCGCGTGGCAAAGGAACCTTAAGGGATCCGTGCGTCTTATTCACGATGGTTTTCACGGCAGACCTCCAGTTTAACGAGCCGGCTTTCATTCTACCGCAGCGGACGGTCTAGCAATCGGGAAAACCGCGAAAACGTCACACCTCGGGATGCTTCTCGTGCCATCCGGTCGATTCTTCGTAGCTATGGCCGATCCGACACAACATCGGCTCACTCAGTCGGCGCCCCATGAACTGAATCGTCAGTGGCAGGCCGTCTTCCGTGAAGCCGCAGGGAAGGGACAGAGTGGGTGTACCCGCGAAGTCGGCCGGGAAAGTGAAACGCGTCTCGAGGTTCTCAATCAATCGATCGAATTCGTCCATGCCACCACGTTGCGATTCTTGGGAGAAGGCGAACGGGATTCCGGCCGCCGGACTCGGGATGGCATCCACCTTCGATAACGCGGCTCGGAAGCCACCGTTGAATTCGGTCCGGAGCTGGGTGGCGGCCGCGTAGTCCGCGTCTGTCAAGTCTGCAGCCTGCGCGAGAAACTCGCGGAGATACTCTCCGTACTCGTTTGCGCGGGAAGGATAGTTGGCCTCGTGGGCGGAGCGGGCCTCGGACGCGCAGATGGTGAACCACGCTTGCTGAACTTCATCTGTCCACTCCGGTAGCTCCACTTCCCGCACTTCTGCACCCAACCGTTCCAATTGGGCTAGTGCCTCGTCGATCGAGGCGACGAGGGTGGGGTCGATGCCCGCGGTGGCAAACTTCCGATCGAAACCGATGCGCACGCCGTCTACGCCGCTGGCGAGACCCTCGAGCATGTTCGGTACCGGTTCTTGCAACGATGTTGGGTCGTTCGGATCGAAGCCCGCGATCGCCTCCAGAACAATGGCTGCATCGGCGGCTCGACGGGTCATCGGTCCCACGTGATCCAATGAGGCGGCGAGGGCCAAAACGCCATAGCGACTGACGTGGCCGTACGTGGGCTTCAGACCGACGATTCCGTTGGCCATCGTGGGAAAACGGATGGATCCTCCGGTGTCTGAGCCGAGAGAGGCAAAGCACAGACCGGCGGCGGTGGCGACACCCGAGCCACTCGATGACGCACCCGCCCACAAGTCATCCCGCCAAGGGTTCACGGGTATTTCGAAATCGGGGTGGTACCCCGCCATCGCACCTTCTGTCAGGTTCAACTTACCCAGCAGAACCGCACCCGCTTGTTCGAGCTTCGACACCACCGTCGCGTCATAGTCCGGGACGAAGTCGGCCAAAACGCCGAGGCCCCCCATTGTGCGGACGCCCTTTGTGTAACAGAGATCTTTGACTGCGATCGGCACACCATGAAGCGGTCCGCGGTAGTTTCCCGCGTGAATCTCCTTCTCGGCCGCGCGGGCTGCGGCGAGGGCGTGATCGGCCATCACGGTTGCGTAGCTCTTGAGCCGGCGGTCGACGACCGCGATCCGGTCCAGCATCATTTGTGTAAGCTCGACGGGTGAGAGTCGCTTCGACTCCATCAAGCGTGCGACTTCCCTCAGGCTAGCGAACGGAAGTGCTCCGGCATCGGCGTCGCCAGACGACGGAGAATCCATCATTGAATCTGAATTAGAAGAGCAGGACGCAAGGAAGCCTCCTCCCATTAAAGCCAACAGCCGACGTCGCGAAAGGCTCATCAGGCCAGACTCTCCGGCCGCGCGTGCCGAGGCTGATAGATACCTAGTTTGCCGCCGCCTGGCAGCGTGACCTGTGTGAGCAATCCCCAGCCTAGATTCTGCACCGAACTACATTCGACCTTGTGCTGTTTCATCTCCGCGATGAGCGCCTCGACGTCCTCGCACATCAAGTAGAATTCATGCACGTCGTTCTTCTCGGATGGATGCACCGCCACCTCGGCCGGTGGCAATCCAAAGATCAGCCATCCGTCTCCGACGTCCACGTTGGGCAGCTTCAAGACGTCGCGCAGGAAAGTCCGGTCGTCTTCAGGACTCTTGCTGTAGATGATGGAATGCGCACCGTTGATCATGTTGACCTCCGTAATTTGCTCTATGCGGCCGCATCGGCCTCGATCTTGACCATGAGCTCAGGAAACACAAGCCGCTGGATTCCGAGCAGTGACTGGGGCGGTCGGGTCCCCGCCTCACCGATCCAACTCGCGTAGACGTCGTAGTTAGCGAGGAATCCATCAATGTCGGTTGAAAAAAACGCAGGCCGACGATGTTTTTGCGGTTCATTCCGGCCTTGGTCAATACCGCATCGATGTTGGCCAATGCGGATTCCATCTGCCCTCGGATCTCGCCCGGAGACACCACGGAAACGCCGTGCTCCGCATCTGGATCCGGTTTGAGTGCGACTTGCCCGGAACAGTGAAGATGTCGACTGGCGCCCTCTACGATCTCGCCTTGATCCATGCTCCATTTAAGACCCCAGTCCCAAGGATTCACCGATTCTCGCTTCATATGATTCTCCTCTCTACGTGCGCTCGTTAGTTACGGAGGCGGATCTCATTCTGTACTCGCAACCGATTTCAACCGGCAGAGAATCAGCTCGAGGATACTCGCTCGCAGGAGCTACGCCGACGCTGAGCGGGCCAGCCGGACTTCTCGCATGTAGAGGAAAAGGGGTAGCCCGAGGGAAACGCCCACGGTGAGGCTCGCGACGATCGGTGCCCAGAGGTGTTTCATTGTCAGACGTCGCCGTCGACGAGAACGAAGACCCAAAGGACGAGCGAGGAGACAATGACGTCCATGCCAAAGAATCCGCCGATCCAGGTGGAGAAAAATTGTTTCGGAAAACAAGCCCAGATCGAGACCGTGCTGACGCAGAAAGGGAACGAACTGAGTGTACGGCAAGACGGTGCCTAGTACGCACAAGGCAACGTAGAGAGACCTTGGTTTCATGACTCCTCCTGGGAAGCCGGCGCGACGCAGTTATTTGAAATCCAGCGAAAGTAGTGTTCCCCTGACGTCCGTGCTGGCGGATACCTCGTCGGTGGGGATGTACTGAGCGGTCACCTCTCCGCTCTGGGGGCCACACTGAAGGGACTTTTGGACGTGTTGTCCGCGCTCCATGATGCTGAGTGACTGTCCACCCAAACTACCCAGCACGTATCTCGACCCTCCAGAAAGAATGACGGCGTCGAATCGTTGATCGGTAATACACTCCAACGCCGAAAACTGTCCCGTCACTTCCGCGGTGTTCTCTGTCACCCAACGCAGCCGGTGCGTCAAGCCTTCCAAGTTCAGGTCGCCGTTAACATCTCGCACCGGGTTACTTCCTTCCTCGACGTCGGCCATGCCGAGGACCGCCTGGTACCGAGAGGCTAGGTAGTGGGCATACTCCTTAACGTTCTGCAAGAAACTCACTGCCGCAGTGCGCGCCTCGGCGGTTTTCGACGCCGAGAGAGCGCGCTCGCCAACCGCGTTCGCTTCACCCAAACGTTCCAAGGCAAGGAGCGCCGACCCCACGGTGAGCCAGTTAGAAGGATTCGCGGGCTCGAGCTCGCGTGCCTTGAGCGCAAGCTGTAGGGCCTCGTCCTGATTCTCTTGACGCTGCAAATAGTCGTTTGCCAACGCCGCATAGGCCGGAGCGAACCGAGGATTTAGCTCGATGGATTTCCGCAACGCTTTCTCGGCCCGACCGTTGGCTTCCAACTCGTCGAATCCCTCCGCCAGCATCGCCATGTAGTAATGCGAGAGGAAGCTTTCAGAGTTGAGGTCGACCGCCTTCTCGAACCACCGCGCCGCTTCTTCTGGTTCGTCTAGGCGAAAACGGAGGTAGCCCATGTTCTCGTGGGCGATCGTCGAAGTCGGGTCCAATCTCAGAGCTTCCTCCAACAGCGGCACTGCGTTGAGGGGTCTGGTGCCATGAGCAAGAAAGTTGCCTCGGAGGGCTAGCGACTCGGCCGGAGTAATCTCCCGGACGGTAAACGCCTTCTCGTCCACGTCGACCGGTGTATCCATTTTGTGGATGTGTCCCGAGGTCCGTGGAAAAAGAACGGCGCCCTCCACTCCGTCATCAGAGTATCATATCAGGCGGCAACCTTCGCGTGTTCGAGAACCTCGCTCAGACGTTGGTAGCCGTCGATGCGTCGTAGTTGAATCTGGCCAGAGGCGATAAGCCCAAACAGCAAAGCGACCGCAGACTCCTCGCTGGAGAACGACGCTTTGGGTTTTCGTCCGGCGTCGAAACTCGCGGTTGAGATTCTCCAGAGCTTTGGTCGTTCGAAACGATTTCCACATGGCACGAGGGAATTCGTAGAAGGTCAGCAGCTGATTACCGGCCTCCTCTAGGTTTCGGACGACGGCCGGCGCGAGAGGCGTCCACTTGGCGACGAGCTCGTCATAGGCTTTGCGAGCATCGAACCCGTTCTTGACGTAGACGATCCGGTTGTAGTCACGCCGGAGCTCACGGCGTGCGTGCGCCGGGCAATGTTGGAGCAAGTTGGCGCGCTTGTGCTCGGTACATCGCTGCAACCGGCACCCCGGCCACTTCTCCAGCGCTTTCGTCAGCCCCTTGTGGCCGTCGCTGATCACTAGCTTGGGAGCCCGGAGTCCTCGAGCCTGGAGTCCCTCCAGCACGGAGCCCCAATGCGTCGAGGCTTCGCTCACCGCCAGACGCAATGACAACAGACGTTTGTGCCCGTCTGGCGCGACCCCGAGCGCGGCCAGTACGGGTACGCTGATCACACGTTTCGCCATCCGCACTTTCAGGTGGAAGCCGTCCAGGTAAACGATCGCGTAGACCTCCTCGCTGAGAGCACGGTTCTGCCATTCCTCGAAGCGCTCCTTCAGCCGGCTAACCACGCGAGACACCGCGCTCTTCGATAGGTGCTCCTCACCGAGCAGTGGTTTCAGCGCTTTGCGGACCCGGCGGCTATTTGTGCCCGACAAGTACGTCCCCAAGAGCGCCTCGTCGACCTCACGAGTCCGGCGCGCGTACCGGGGCAACAGCTCGCTCCTGAACTCTGTCGTTTCTCCCGTTTCCTCGTCTCGCACGCGGGCTCGTGGCACCCGGAGCTCGCGAGTTCCCACCGACGTCGTCACGCGACGGGTTTCGGCTCCGTTGCGATATCCACGGCGGTCTTCCGCACGCTCGTAGCTACAACACCCCAGCGCTTGGTCGACTTCTTCCTCGAGCACAACCTCGATCGCCTCCAGTACCCGCATACGCAGCCGAAGTTGGACGAACTCCCGGTACTCGCTTACAGACTCCTTCAATATGGTGGTAAGGCTTCTTCATGGCGTAATCCTCCTCCTCGCCTTTCCAGGCGCGGTTTCGTTTTGCTTAACCGGAGGTTACGCCATTCTTATTTCCACGGGAAGCGGGACGGATCCTCGATGAGGGTCATCTTCGACAGCGAAGAGCTCCTCGAGGGGGATGAGTCTCCGGCGCTCGAGATACCGAATGTAATTCTGGTTCGGCAATCCCATTTCCACCTTCGTGCCTCGAATGACAGTGTTTCCCCAGAACTCCGCCTTACCCTCCGCGACCCAAATCGGGACCAACCTAAAGTTGACCGCGGCCAACAGGTGGAAGTACTCGTGGTATATCAGCTCCGCGCGCAATCCTCTTCGCCCGTCGAGGCGTAGGGCCATGAAGTGTTTGTCCGCTCCCTGCAGGAATACTCCGGCCGGCCGCGGGCCTTCCGTTTCCCAATACTCTGGTAGCAGCTCGAGGTATGATTTCTCACCCTTGACTGCCAAGATGATGATGGGCTGGTAAGGGTCCTCCTCGGCGTTCGCGAGTGCGCTCAAGAACACGGCACGGATTCTCTCGAATTCGGCTGCCACCGGCCGAGCCCATTTTTCACCCGCATTGCTCGCCACTGTGAAATGGGGGCTCTCGACGAGGATCCAAGTCTCTTCTTTTGGCGTCGCCGCGCCGGGCCTAGCAGGCACCGTCGATAGGAGGGAAACGAGGAGCCCCAGCCGTATTGTCGTGGCTCTTTCCATTTGACCTCTTCGACCGCGAGTGAGTCGGGGGCTGAGGGATTTAGGCGGTCGTTCGCAGAAGAATAAGTGAAGACTGCGCCCGTGACAAATCGAAAATCGGAGAAGCGGTTCTCGGTTGCTACTGGCCCCCTGCGGCACACTCGGACGTCTGAAAGCACTGGCTGTCGCCGTCCAATGGGATGTGGCCGGTCTTATCGAGAATTCCTTCCAGTTTGAGATTGCCTATCGAGGGGCCCTCGTCGGTCATCGTTACCAGCGTGACATGATCGAAAGGCATGTTGCTTTCCGCGGATTGGCCCCCACCCGTAGTCCCCAACATGATGTAATCGCGACTGTTCTTGACGGTATGGGAATAGCTGTGAAAGTGGCCATTGAAAACCGTGTAGGGACGGTCGGATAAAGCCGATTCGATGACGGAAAACTCTGGTTCGTCGTCTCTTTGCCAGACTGGTTTGTGCATGAACAACAGGGTCCAACGCACGTTTGGGTGATCGGCAATGGCTTTTTGAAAATAGGTCGATTGATCGGTCCCAATCTCCCCGGTCAGTCGCTCGGGCATATGGTAGTACTCCATTTCTGAGCCTTTTTCCGGGTGATCCCCTAGCAGGGTTTCGATGTATGCGCCGCGAGCCACGTAAATCTCCCACATTCGGTCCGCCGCGTAGTCTTCCGTATCGAAGACCAAGAACAACACGTTCTTGTAGACAAAATAGTAGTACCGGGAGCCGTATCGCTCAGCCCAGAATTCCCGCATGGTTTAGTTGGTGAGGTCGTGGTTGCCACCTACGTAAAAGATCGGTGCAGTGGCCTTGTTGGCCCGTCGATCGAAGCTGCCCCATTCCCTTGTCAGCTTTTCACGATCCTCGGTGCCGCCATCGGTCAGGTCGCCAAGACTGACAATGAGCTCCGGGCGCAAGAAAGACAATTGCGCTACCGCGATTTCGAAAACCTGCTCGCGTTCTCCACCATTCAAATCGGAGAAAATCGCGAACGTGAACTTGTCCTCGGAATCGTCAAAACGCTCGTGAGTCCAGGGCGTAGCGGCTGTGGCGATGTCGTGCTCGAATTCGGGCTCCGAAGAAGATGGCGCCTGGTTTGCGCAGCCTGCGAGCCAGGCGACGAGGGCCAAGCGGATTGTTGTCGTCATGGAATGCTCCTCTCTATCGCCGCAGAATTTCCATTTCGTCATCGAGACCGGTCATCTGCCACCGGATGAGGGAGAGCGGGATGAGGCCAGCAGAGAAGAAGTCTTCGAAGAAATCTTCATAGCTGAAGTCGTTGCCCAGTTGTCGAACCCGTTCGGCGATGATGTGGTTGATGGCGAGTTTTCCGATGACCATTCCCATATGCCAGCCGACGTAGCGAAGGTTGGTCTGCATTTCATACCAAGCATGGGGGCCGCCGGGAATCAGCCAACCATTGGGGGCGCAGCCGACGGCGTAATCGATCGCTTCTTGAAGTGAAAATTCATTGCTGTGCATCTTCAGGTCGGCGATGGCGCGGCAGGTACGAAAGGCCGCCTGCCAGTATGGGATTTCACGCGCCCTGGCGGAACGGGTATCGAGATACCCTGCGTGCATCATCATTTCTTCGAGCCAGAACGCCCATCCCTCCATTCGGATCATGTCGATCGCATAAAACCGGTCGGTGCCGCGGATGGGGTTTTTGTCCCGTGCGCTTCGACCGTGGTCGAAATAGTGACCAATGAACTCGTGTGTTTGTTCAGGGAGTGGTTCGCGGTCCGCGGTCTGATGGAAAAAATCCCGCACGCCGGGCCATTCGCCCGTTTCGCCGGAACCTACATACCGATTCACAAAATAGTAGCCCCACCGCTGTCCCGCCAACGGCCTTCTTCCAAGATACTCGTCCACATCGGCCCATTCGGGAATGTCGAAGAGGTCCTGCTCCACCATAAATTCCATGGCAAATTGCAGGGCCTCGTCACGGCGGCGAGTGTGCTCGGCCTGGGTAGGTACCGGCGCCAACTCCGGTAGATGCCTGTTGCGGTTCCGCTCGAGGGCGATCGTCGTAAGGAGGCGATCGTCTTCCCGCATGATGATGTCGTGTAGCTCGTCCCAGGTGTAGGGTACGAGCTGAACGTTCTTCATCCACCAGTTGTAGTTTTCCTTCCCCACGCCGGCCGGGGCGGTCATGTGGTTTTCGTTCTCTTTGAGCCATTTGCCGTAACTTATGACCGAGGTAAGTGCTGCATCCGCATCCTCCAGGAGCTCCGGGTGATGCTCTGCAATGGCATCGCGGAGCATTTGGTGGTACCCAATCTCCGCGTCCATGTAATGAAGGGCCGAATAGGCCAAATCGCCCGCACCCTCGGTTAGATTTGTTTTCGCCTGCTCTAGGATGGTGGGTAGTGCCTTGAGCTTCGCTCGTGTTTCGTCCAAGTCCTCTTTAGGAATAGGCATTTCGCGGACCCTAAGATGCCCGGCTCGGGCAGGGCCGCCGCCGTCCTGTGTCTGAAGGTAGAATCCGGGGTCTCGCGACCACGGTTTGAGGATTCGAAGGTAAAAATCAAGCCCGTTCATTTCCGAGCGCACCAGGTGATACTCGACTTTCTGGTCTATCGGCCAATCGGTGGTATCGATAGCTTTCAGCCGACGCATAAAATCCAATAGGCCGCGACGCTGAACGTCCATGGCGGCGGAGGTGTAATCGGGAACCCAGTCCGTGATTTTGACTTCCTGCAGCTCACGAAACTCGAGGAACAGCTCCACGAGATCGTCATAGTCCCCACGGGGTTCCATGGAAGCATCCTCGATCGGTGCACAGAAAGTGAATCCGAGCGCGATACACATTCCCCACAACAGCCGTGTACGGATCTGTCGATGCATGTTATGAACTCCCTTCATAGGCGTCGGATGGTAACAAGAACTGACCTTGTAGCAAAGGACGAATAGAACATGATGGGCCCCAAAAAAGGAGGAGGGCGCCCTACTCTAGAAAGGACGCGATCGCTATGAGTACAATCGGCAAAGTCCAAAGTCTCTGGCGTTATCCGGTGAAAAACATGTGCGGCGAGGAGTTGGAAGGCGTTCATGGGATTCTCCGGATTCTACGGCGACCGCCAGTTCGCCTTCAGGAGCTCGGCCGCCCCCAAGGGATTCCCGTGGTTCACGGGTCGCGAGCAGAGCGAGATGATTCGCTATCGCCCACGGTTCCGAGGTGCGACCAACGTCTTGCGGCCCGGCAATCTGGCAGACGCGGAGGGCATAGCTCCGGGCGTCACGCCCGTGTTCGCCGGGCCGACAGATTTCATGGTGGAGGTCGAGACACCGTCTGGAGACGCACTAGCGATCGACGACGACGCGCTGATCCAAAAGCTGCGAGACGGGTTGGGTGACAAGCACCAGCTCACCCTATCACGGTCGGATCGGGCGATGACAGATTGCCGGCCCGTCTCGATGTTTGCAGTTCAAACGGCACGGCAGCTCGGTGAAGAGGTCGGGACCGAGATCGACCAGCGGCGTTTCCGCGCCAACATCTATGTGGACCTACAATCCGCCGACGGTTTCGGCGAGGATACTTTCATCGGACACTCGCTTCGAATCGGGTCGAAGGCAGTACTCTCGGTTCTCGAGCGCGACCCGCGCTGCAAGATGATCACATTGGATCCCGACACCGGTGAATCGAACGGCGAAGTCCTGCGTAAAGTGGCCAAAGCCCACGACGGCAAGGCGGGCGTGTACGGCGCCGTTTTGGTGGAAGGGATCGTGAGAAAGGGCGATGCCATCGAGCGGCTGGACTAACTATCGAAGACTTTAGGGCAACCCCGCCGTCTTCAGCCCCGCGAGCAGCGGCTCGACGACATCTTCTGGGAATCCGAACCTGCGGAGGTCTTCCGCACACTGCTCGAGGTTGTAACCGGGACGAAGCTCGAGAAGGTGGGCCATCGCCGCTTGGGTTTCTTTCTCGTGGCGGAGGAGCCCGTTCACTGCTACGAGCGGGATCTGAGCCAGGAACCATCCCGGAAGTGCCATCTTCTCGTATTCAAGGAGAGCCTCTTCGTGCCTGCCTTCGCGAAGGTGCGCGGCGCCGAAGACCAAGTGGTAGTAGCCGGGATAATGGGGGTTCAGCACGGTGGCCTTACGCATGAGGGCGAGTCCCCGATCCCATTTCCCGCCGAAGGCCGTATACATGCCGACGAGGCCCAAGGTTGTACCTTCACTGGAGTTGAGCTCGAGTGATTTCTCGGCTTCGGCAAAAAACTGACTGAGCTCCCGGCGGAAGAAGTAGACGCGCGACAGCAGCCAGCGCGTGATGTGGTTCGTCGGAGCGAGCTCGACGGAGCGACGGGCGACCCGGAGCGCCCGGGGCATGGATTCGGGTAGGGGATTGAAGCCGTAGATGTACTCGTCGGTGTAGATCCACGATAGATAACCCCAGGCCAGCGCGTATTCGGGATCCAACTCGACCGCACGCTCTAAGCTCTCGCGAGCACGGAGGTGGTTCTCCACGCTCAGGTTTTTGTCATAGGCTAGCGCCACATAAACGCATTCGTATGCGCTCAGATTCTCGGTGGGGCGACTCCGGGCCTCATCGAGGCCTGCCGAGTAGACCACGCCATGGACGTCGCTGATCGTCGCCACGATTTGCTCGCGGATCTCGTCCTGGACATCGAAGACGTCACTGGCGGAGAGGTTCCGATCGTACTTCTGCGACCACACCTGTATGCCAGTCGACGCGTCAATGAGCTGGGCCGAAACGCGAAGCCGATCGCCGGCCTTCCGGACGGCTCCTTGCAGGACGTAGCGCGCCTCGAGCTCCCGACCGATTTCCCGGACGTCGATGGACTTATCGCGGTAGCGTTCGGTTGCACTGCTCGCCATCACGAAGAGCAAGCTGCTTTGCGTGAGCCCGCTGATGATGTCCTCTGTGATGCCGGAAGCGAAGGCCTCCTGCTCGGGGTCCCCGCTTTGATTTCGAAAGGGGAGTACCGCAATAGAGGGACTCGTCGGTAGCGAAGGAGCCGTATCGGTCGACGGCTTCGCTTCCTCCCCACGCCCGAGCGCCGCCAACGCTACCAGAAGTTCCGAGGTGCTCTGATAGCGGCTTGCCGCTTCCTTCTCCAAGCATCGCGAGAGGATCCGCTCGAGCTCCGCCGGTAACTCCGGGCGCGCCTTGCTGAGCGGTGGAGGAGTATCCCGAAGGATCGAAGACGCAAGCTCGACCGAAGACCGTCCCTCGAAAGGTCGCCGTCCCGCCGCCATCTCATAAAGAAGGATGCCGAGCGAGAAGATGTCCGATCGGTGATCGACCGTCCGGCCAGAAAGTTGCTCCGGCGACATGTACGGAACCGTTCCCATCACGACGCCTTCTCGCGTCTGAACGTCGGTCGGTGCCTCCGAGTAGGCGAGTCCCTCATCCTGTGGCGCCGACATCTTGGCAAGGCCGAAGTCCAAGACCTTCAACCGTCCACCGTCCATGACGATGACGTTCGCAGGTTTCAAGTCACGATGTACGATTCCTTTTTCATGGGCCGCAGCCAGCGCGTCGGCAAGCGCCGTCGCATGATTGAGGAGCGCTTCAAGCGGGAGCCCCCCCTTGGGGATGACCTGATCGAGCGACCGGCCTTCGACTAACTGCATCGTCAGGAAGTGAACCCCGTCCGCTTCTTCGACCGAAAAGACACCGACGATGCCGGGATGATCGAGCGCGGCTAGGGCTTTGGCTTCTCGCCGAAACCGGTCGAGCCTTTCCGGGCTCGAGGCCATCTCGGAAGGCAGCACCTTGAGCGCCACCTCACGCCCGAGCTTTTGATCGGTGGCGCGATAGATCTCGCCCATGCCGCCTTGGCCGAGTTTTTCCAAAATCTTGTAGTGCAGGACCGTTTTCCCGATCATCATTACTTTGCCGGAATTCTAACTGGCGTGACGGGCGGGGCGCTAGCGGTGCGCACTCTGGTCTCGCCACACCCCCTGAAAAAGCGTGCTAAACTATAGCGTTTGTGCCATTTAAAAACCGTCTAAACCTATGTCGCTAACGCAAATTCGTAACTTCTGCATCATCGCCCACATCGATCACGGGAAATCCACCCTCGCCGACCGCCTCATCCAGCGGTGTGGAGGGGTCTCCGACCGGGAGTTCCGCGACCAGCTCCTGGACTCCATGGATTTGGAGCGCGAGAGGGGGATAACGATTAAAAGCAACACCGTCAGCCTTCACTATGAGGCGAAGGATGGTCGCGAGTACCAACTCAATCTCATCGATACTCCTGGCCACGTGGACTTCTCGCACGAAGTGCGCCGCTCCTTGATGTCCAGCGATGGGGCGCTCATCGTGGTGGACGCCGCTCAAGGTGTCGAGGCCCAGACGGTGGCAAACCTCTATCTGGCGATGGAGCACGATCTCGCTTTGCTTCCGGTCATCAATAAGATCGATCTCCCTGCGGCCGACATCGACAGAGTCCAAGAGGAAATTGAAACGGATTTGGGGCTCGATGCGCTGGAAGCGATTCCCGTTTCGGCCAAACTGGGCCAGGGCATCGACGAGCTTCTGGAGGCCATCGTCGACAGGCTACCCGCTCCCACCGGCGATCCCGAGGCTCCGCTACAGGCGCTCATCTTCGACGCGCAGTACGACGTCTATCGCGGCGTGGTTTTGTATTGCCGCATCGAGCACGGAACCGTGAAGCCCGGACAGACGATACGGTTGATGCACAGTGGGAAGGAATACGATGTCGAGGAGGTGGGGCTGCTCAAGCTCAAGCGGGTAAAGCAAGAGGAGCTTTCCGCGGGGGCGGTGGGTTACGTGCTCGCCAATATCAAGGCGGTTCACGACATTGCCATCGGCGACACCATCACCCACAAAGAGAACCCGGCGCTGAAGCCTTTGCCCGGGTACAAGGAAGCCAAGCCGGTCGTCTTCTCTTCCATCTACCCGATGTCCACCGACGACTACGAAGACCTGACGAAAGCGCTGGACAAGCTCACACTCAACGATCCGGCGCTGACCTATGAGAAGGACTCTTCGGCGGCTCTCGGGTATGGCTTTCGCTGCGGCTTTCTCGGCCTTTTGCATCTCGATGTGATCCAGGAACGCCTGCAGCGGGAGTACGGCCTCTCCTTGCTGCTCTCCGCTCCGTCGGTTAAGTACCGCGTCACCCTCGAGAAGGAAGGTGTGGTGATGGTAGACAACCCGAGCCGCTTCCCAGATCCGATGCATGTCATCAAGTCCGAGGAGCCTTACATCAAGGCTTCGGTGATGATGCCCGAGAAGTACTTAGGGGTCGTCATGGAGCTTTGCCGTGAGCGGCGCGGTGTGAATACGACGTTCCACTACCTCGCGGTGGGGAGGGTGGAGCTCACGTCGGAGCTGCCTTTGGCCGAGGTGCTCTTCGACTTCTATGACCGCCTGAAGACCGTCACTCAGGGCTATGGTTCCTTCGATTACGAGATGCTCGACTATCGTGAGACGAAGATTGCCAAGGTGGATATTCTCGTCAACGGCGAGAGTGTCGATGCCCTCTCGCAGCTCGTACACGTGGACAAGGCCCGTCCGCGGGCGCTTCACTACTGTGAGCGTCTCGCGGAAGCTATACCCAAGCAGCAGTTCAAAATAGCCATTCAGGGTGCTATCGGAGGTGATATCATCGCGCGCACCACCATCAACGCCTACCGCAAAGACGTCACCGCCCGGTGCTACGGCGGAGACATCACCCGCAAGCGCAAGCTCCTCGAGAAGCAAAAGGAAGGGAAGAGGCGCATGAAGATGGTGGGTGCGGTCGAGATTCCTCAAGCGGCCTTCGTTGCCGTCCTCAAGACGGATGACTCCTGATCGGTCTTCCAAGTCGAGTAAGCCTGGACTCTACGTTCACATTCCCTTCTGCTCTTCGATCTGTCCCTACTGCGATTTCGCGGTGCTGACGGGAGACCGCTCGAGGCAGGAGCGATTCGTCTCACATTTGTTGAGGGAGATCGAGCTCTCGGATGGGGAAATTCGAGGCTTCGACACCGTGTACTTCGGAGGCGGTACCCCATCGTTCCTCCACGCGGAGGGTCTGTCCGAGATCGCAGAGGCCATCGCCGATAAGGGTTGGCTAGATCCCGTTTGCCGGTGGTTTCTGGAGGCCAATCCCGAAGACGTAAAGCGTTCTTCGCTCTCCGTCTGGCACGAGCTCGGCATACGAACCCTCTCGCTCGGCGTTCAGGCAATGGACGACGAAGCGCTTCGGTGGCTCGGTCGACACCATACCGTTGAGGACGTTGGCCGTAGCGTTGCACTTGCTCGCAAGGCTGGTTTTGACGAGCTTTCGCTCGATCTAATCTACGGCCGTCCAGGCCAGGAGGTCTCCGATTGGCGAAAAGAGCTCGAGGCGGCCGTCGCTCTAGCGCCCGATCATCTGTCGTGCTACCAGCTGACGATTCACGACGAGACCCTCTTTGGACGGAGGAAGAGGGGAGGGGAGGTCATGGAGGCTTCGGAGGACAGACAGGCGGAGCTCTTTCGTCTCACCCACGAGTTTCTCGCCGACGCCGGCTATGAGGGCTACGAAGTCTCCAACTTCGCCCGCTCCGAAGCGCACCGCTCGCGCCACAACCAGAAATACTGGTATCACACCCCTTATCTCGGTCTGGGGCCCTCGGCGCATTCCTTCGATGGTCGCTCCCGTTTTTGGAACGAACGTTTGCTCCTCGACTGGAAAAAGAAGATCGACCGAGGAGAAAGCGCGGTCGAGGGACGGGAGAAGCTGAGCGCCAAGGATTTCCTCTTAGAAGCGGTCATGCTCCGCATACGCACAAAGGACGGCTTGGATCTCACTTGGGTGCGCGAGCAGTTCCACATCGACCTTCTGAAGGTCAACGAAGAGTTGGTGGCGAAGCTCTCTGACGACGGACTCCTCGAGCTCGACGAAGATTGGCTCCGGCCGACACTCGATGGGCTCGCGGTGGCGGACCGTCTCGCCGTCGCTTTCGACGTCGGGACGGCCGCTACATGACAGAGGATTTAACTCGGCCGATTCACTTCGCTTTGTAGGCGATCGCGGCGCTCGCCGGTCCGGCGAGATGAAGTACCTCGGTCCGCTCGAAGCCCACCTCGCGACACCAGCCGTCGAAGTCGGCGCCGCTGTAGTCGAAGGCATCGCCGAACTCGAGCAACATCATGAGGGACATCAAGAGGCCGAAGGCGTTTTCTCGCCGTGCGTCATCGATGAGGTTCTCGATAACAACGAAGGCACCACCAGGGAGCAGGGCGTCGTGGGCCGATCGGATCAGGTGCATTTTCTTTTCCAAGTTCCAATCGTGCAGGATCAGTCCCATAGTGATGAGGTCCGCTTGGGGCAGCGGATCTTCGAAGAAGCTACCTTCGGCGGTCTTGATGCGCTCGCTCAATCCGGCGGCGTCGATGTTCTTTTTCGCAATGGGTGCCACCACCGGTAGATCGAAGCTGGTGAAACTCAAGTGAGGGTTGTGTTGCGCACAAATGATCGACAACTGGGCTGTCGCGCCGCCCGCGTCGCACATCGTTTTGTAAGGCGAAAAATCGAACTGCTGTGCGAAGACGTGAAAGTTGCCCATCGAAATGCCGGTCATCGCGTTCATGAACCTCTCGAGCTCCGCAGGATCAGCATAGAGTTTCTGGAAGATGGACTCGCCGGTGTGCTTCACCTCGTTTTGCGGCTTCCCGGTGCGCAGCCCCTCGGTGAGGTCGTTCCAGATAGCGAACTGGCGCGCGTTGGTCATTTCGAGGATGCCGCCGATGTAGCGAGGGGATTCTCGATCCAAGAAAGCCTCGGTCTCGTTGGTGTTGCGGTAGACGGCGCCCGCACCGTCTCCTTCCCGCCGCAGGAAGCCCATGGCTAAGAGCGCGTCGAGGAAATCATAGGTGGCGCGCGGGTGAAGCCCCAGCTTCGTCTCGAGTTGCTTTCCGGTCATCGGTTGACGCGCGAGTTCGGTGAAGAGGCCGAGTTCCACGGCGCTCAGTAGAGATTTCGAGCCCCAGTAACCGAGGCCGACTTGCATGATTTTGGATGGATCGAGTTCTGGCATAGTTGCTGACCCCCAACACGGTTGACGATTTCGGCTGACCAAGGTGTGGCGGTGCTCGCCCCGGGAGTTGATACAGCGCATTCAAACGTGAGTCGCATCTTAATCGTGCGGAGGGAAGCGTGCAAGGGCAGGCCGGATGCGAAAAGGCGGAGCGAGCCACGTGCACACCCCGCCTTTTCAGGCTGCTTGGGAAGCAACCCAAGGAGTGGGTGACTAGAAGAACCGACCCCAAGGCTTGTGGAAGCCGGACCCCATCGGACTGGGGGGCACCCAATCGGTGGCACCCACCCGGGTCAACGATCTGAGGACACGTTCGTAGGCCGGGCCTAAGTCGAAACGGTCTCGTAAGCCAACCTTCAAAAAAGCGACCGGATTCGCGTGTTCCGTGCGACCGGACTCAGCCTTTTGAAGGCCCCGAATGGCCAGGTGGAGTCACAAGGTGTCTCCTTTCCGGTTCGCGGTAGCACCTGCGTGCCATCGCGGAATGCTAGTCTGCTAAATACCGCTCGGTCGCGGAAATGTCAATAGAAAAGTGGGGCCCCGAGGGCGGGGCCGTGCTACCAAGCTCTAAGAGGGAATCGGAGTTGTCGATGGTTGTAGAGGACAAGCCGACCGCTGCAGCCTGAAGACCGCCGCTCATGCGAACGACGTCCGGGGATGGCTAACGATGTTACTCGGTGGGTTCTCGAAGCTTCCGGAGCATAAGCTTGGCGACCCGTTCATTGACTTCACTCGGCACGGGCTGCGGCCCCGGGCGGAGCGTCGGATCCTGTCGGGCCACCAGCTCCAGTGAACGGGCCTGAAGGCTCAGCCCCATGTCCATCGTCTCGGCAGGATTTCCACCCCCACCCGCGAGGTTGACCATCTCGCCGCCGGTTAGGAGCGAAAGCCGCTTGCCGTCGGCAAGCTCGAACTCCGCGATCGACTCTCCCATGTGCGTCGTTTCCTTCGCGGACGCCCTCAAACCTTCTACGTCGATCTCCCAACTGAAGTGGCCGGCGTTGGCCAAAATCGCTCCGTTCGCCATTTTTTCGAAGTCCGCGACCTCGAGCACGCCGGGTCTTCCAGTCGCGGTAATGAGGACGGTCGCCCATCCAAGGAGCTTTTCTGCCTCTCGCACGATCATGCCGTCCAGCGCCGCCTCTAGCGCCTTGGCCGCATCGGGCTCGACCACCGCGACTTGCCCCCCCAGCCGCTTCAACGTGCGCGCGATGCCGCGGCCGCACCAACCGTATCCAAACACCACGAAACGTTTTGCCGGCACCATGAGGTTCGTGACCCGCATGAACGCCTCGACCACGGTCTGGCCCACGCCATGCTCATTCTCGATGATTCGTTTCAATGGACTGTCGTTGATCACGATCACCGGGAATTCGACGCGGCTGGCGAGCTCCTCTCGCAAGCGGTTCGCGCCGGTCGTCGTTTCCTCCGTTCCCACCCAGGAGCCGGGCCTCGGACGCGGTCTCAATCCACGCCGCCACCAGATCGGCGCCGTTGTCGAGCAGCAGGTTCGGTTGATGGGACAGAACGCGATGGATGTTATCGTCGTGGCTATGGGCCCCGCGGGTTTGGTCATGGTAGACGTGATGCCCGGACTCGGCCAGGGCCGTAGCCACATCGGCTTGGGTTGTTCTTGGGCTTCCTGTGATGGCGACGGTAGCGCCACCCGCCGACAACACAGAGCAGAGAACGGCGGTCTTGGGTTCGAGGTGGAGGCAGATGCCAATCGTTAGGCCGTCGAAAGGACGTGTTGTGGCAAACTCGTCCCGGATGTCTCGCAGCATCGGCAGGTGGGAGCCGGTCCAGGCGATCTTTTCTTTTCCTGAGTCGAGGGACGTCATTACTTGGGGTTCGTGGAAAAAACGGGCTGCGTCCAGGCCAGGGTGCCGTCGGATGCTTCGACTCGCACCCTAACGTAACGCTCGCTCCCATCGAAAAGATAGACCGGCTGCACGGTGTCGTCCTTTTTTAGCACCTCGCCGTTCAGTCCAATGAAAAACGTGCGGTAGCGGAGTCCGCCGGGTACCGCCACTTTGTAACGATAGCTCTTCGGCAGACGGAGGCGAATGCCGTGCGAATCGCTCTCGTACGCCAGGAACTCGACGCCGGTGCTGGCGTAGAAACTGCCGGCCTCGATCGACGCGGCATTCGCATCGGCGGTGAGGGCGGGTGCGCGCACCAAGATCCAGGCACGGCCAGGATTCGCGCTGGCGCTGGGGCCTCGATCGGTCGTCATGGGGGCGAAGGACTCGTAGTCGTGCGCGTCGTCGGAGGCGATCCCGTAGAACACCCGCCCTTCCGAGAGCCGCGCATCCCAGAGCGCCTCGGCGGAAGGGGCGCCGCCTCCTCCCCAGGAGTTGTTGACCGGGTGAGCGTTCACGATCTCCAAATGGCGGATCGTCCGAGTGGCGACCAGTGCCTCGACGGTCATGAACCAACCCAAGTTGGGGTGGTTGAGCTGCGGGATACCGTCCTGGCGGCGAATGGCGCGTGCGTTGGCGTCGATGACATCGCGTACCGAGGTTCCCGACACCGGCGCCACGGCGTTGGAGATCGCAAGGCCGTTCAGATGCACCGGTCGCCCCTCGTGAGATGCGGAGACCTCCTCACCGGCGATCACCAAAAACTCGCCAGGTGTTCCGAGGCGGGCGTTCAGCTCCGACACGGGTGTCATTTGGTTGTGATCGGTGATGACGATGAAGTGAAAGCCGAGCCGCTGGTACCACTCGGCAACGACTTCAGGCGACGCGTTGCCGTCGCTTCGATCGGTGTGGACGTGCGTATTGCCGCGGTACCATCGATGCGTAGGTTCCTCGGTGCCCTGCGCTCCGAGAAGGACGAGAGCCGCGACCAAAGCGTTCATGAGGACGGAAGCGGAAGAATAGCAGATCGCTGCTCGGCATGGAAGACTGCTGACTCATTCATTTTGGAGCGGCGGCCAGTTGCCTTCGTCACTGCCGAGCATTCCTTCGAGCTTCCCAGCCAGCTGGAGGAGTAGGTTCTCCTTTTCCGGAAGAGCCGTCAGCTGAACACCGATCGGAACACGCTCATCATCGAAGCCGGCCCGGAAGGTGATGGCCGGAAAGCCGGTGAGGTTTTGATGGATCACGTAGTGCGTCGCCAAATCGCGGAACGGCACCTCGACGCCTCGGTGTGTAACGGTGTCTGGCTTTGAGACGAGGGAGGGCCCGGCGGCAGCAATGGGCGTCAAGAGGACGTCGATGTCTTCGAAGAACGCCTCGAACTGTTTCCGGATCCGCGGGACGTTGGCGCGGGCTTCCGAGATACGAGATGGGTCGATCTCTCGAGCCTCTTCGAGCCGCGCACGGATGCGCGCTGAGTAGTCGGCGGCTCTTTGGGGGTAGGTCTCAAGCCGGTGGTGGTGCACCTCGTACCCTTCGGCCATTTGTATGGTGAGGTAGGTGGCGAGCACGTCATCGGGATCGAGTCCGCGCCGCTCGGTGAGCTGGGCGCCCTCCTTGGCGAGGATCTGGATCACGTGATCCAACGTGGTCGCGTATTCCGGCTTGAGCTCGAGGAGGTTCAAATCCGGAGCGAGGCCGACGCGGAGACCGCGAACCGCCAGTTCAGGCCGTTCAGGCAATTCCGGAACGTCGCCGGCGAGTA
The DNA here is from genome assembly GCA_965219415.1 of Candidatus Marinacidobacterales bacterium. Classification (GTDB taxonomy): domain Bacteria; phylum Acidobacteriota; class Vicinamibacteria; order Marinacidobacterales; family DATDRI01; genus CBDCNP01. The sequence continues at coordinate 42,848 of CBDCNP010000002.1, read as the reverse complement.
CGGACAACGCGATCGCAGCGTCCTCGGCATTCCGAGCCATGATCCCAACATGGTCGAAGGACGGGGAGAGGGGTAGGACGCCGTCGCGACTAATACGATTGTAGGTGGGCTTGAAGCCGACGACCCCACAGTAGCTCGCGGGTTGGCGGACGGATCCTCCGGTATCGGTTCCCAGCGCTAAAGGGACGAGCCCGGCTGCGACCGCTGCGGCGGAGCCCCCGCTGGAGCCGCCTGGCACCCGAGCGGGATTCCAGGGATTCCGTGTGCCGCCGCCATCTGGGTGTTGCGTGGTAATGCCCCAACCCCATTCGTGGGAGCGGGTTAGGCCGACGACGATGGCACCGGCCGCACGAAGACGGCGCACCGACGCCGCGTCCTGATCCGGCACTATCTTCATTAATGCAGACCCATAAGAGGTCGGGACGCCTTCGACGTGGAAGAGCTCCTTGAGCGCGATGGGAATCCCGTGCAAGGCGCTCCGGCTGGCGCCTCGAGCCAGCTCTTCGGTGAGGACCTTCGCCTCTTCTCGAGCCTTGTCGAGGACGAGCGCGACAAAGGAGTTGAGGGTGGGTTCGATCCGGTCGATCCGCTGGGCGACCGCCTCCACGACCTCAGTCGGCGAGAGACTCCGCTCTCGGTAGCGTGTCGTCAACGCGCGAACCCCGAGGCGACATAGCTCCCGCGTCATGGATCCCCTTATACACGAGATTGACACCGGATTCCGTCCTGCATACAGTGACCGCCTGCCCGAGTCTCTCTAGGCTTGAGCGAGGCACATGACATAGGAGCGAGGATTTGAAAGAGCGTGAGCTAGTCCTGACAAACTGTCACACCGTCGATGCGACTATGGAAGCGCCGGTGAAAGACGCGGCCATCTGGGTGAAGGGCGAACGCATCCAGGAGTCGGGAAGCGCGAACGACGTCGTCGACCGCGCCAAGAAAGCGGGGGTGACGGAGACTCTCGATCTCCGGGGCGCGCACATCACGCCCGGCCTCATCAATATGCACGTGCACCTTTGCCTGGCTCTGCCCGGCGCAGAAGCCACGCGACTGGCCAGCGAGAACGATGCCGAGCTCGCGCTGCGGATCGCTTCCAACGCACGCAAGGCCCTTCACGCCGGAGCCACCACCCTTCGGCTCGTCTCGGAGAAGCGCCACGCGGATCTCGCGCTCAGGAAGGCAATTGCCCGGGGCGAAGCGCAGGGGCCTCGCCTCTTTACCGCGGGAACCGCGATCTCCTGCACCGGAGGGCATGGCCGCGGCGCCGGCGCCGTTGAGGCCGATGGGCCGGCGGAGTTTCGAAAAGTGGCACGGGCACAGCTCAAGGCCGGTGCCGACCTCATCAAAGTCATGATCTCCGGCGGCATCTCGGGAGAGTTCGAAGGCAGGATGGACTCTCAGGTGGCGCCGGATGAGCTCCGGGCGGTGACGGAAGTCGCGCATGGTTGGGACAAGAAGGTGACGGCGCATGTCGGTCCGGCCCATGTCATCAAGATGGGTATCGAGTGCGGCCTCGACTGCATCGAGCACGGCTACGAGCTGAATGAGGAAGTCGTGAAGCTCATGGTGGAACGCGGAACGTGGCTGGTACCGACGATTCTGGTGACGCGTTGCAAGGAATTCTACGACCGGATCAAGGCGCCACCGTGGATGGTGGAGCGAGCGCTCGGGAAGGGACCCGCACACATGGCAGGGCTCAAGCTCGCCATCGAATCCGGCGTGGACGTGGCTCTCGGTACGGACATGTTGCCTGCCGAGCCCTTCGAGGGCACGACCGCCACGGTGCGGGAGCTCGAGTACTTGGTGGAAGCGGGCATGACGCCGCGGCAGGCCTTGCGAGCCGCGACGGTGAAGCCGGCGCAGTGGCTGCGTGTCGAAGACCAGCTCGCCACCATCGAGCCGGGCAAGTACGCGGATCTCGTCGGCATCGACGGAGATCCGCTGGACGACATCTCGTCCTACCGGAAGCTGCGCTTCGTCATGAAGGGCGGGGAGGTCGTGCGGAACGACGCCCCAGCTTCCTGAAACCGGAACGCCGGTTGGTGTATGAGGGATTTCCCGTCGCCGATCTCCACCGGAATGGTTGGGCTCTGCTTGCTCGCCGTCGCGTGTGGGGGCGGGCCAGAAACAGGCGGGGCCGCCCCGGCGGACCGACGATTACGTATCGTTCTGGGATCGGAACCCCGTTCCTTTCATCCGTTCATCGATAACAGCCGGGCGAGCGTTGGTGTCAGCCGCTTGGTCGTCGAGGTACTGGTGGCTCCCGATCCTAAAACCTACCAAGCGACAAAGGACGGCCTGACGGTGGACTGGCGTCGTGACGATGCGTTGACCTGGGATTTCGATGTGCGGAATGGCGTCCGATTTCATAATGGCGAAGTCTTCGACGCGGAGGTGGCGGCGTTCAATATCCTGAGAGCACGAGACGAAGTGACCGGCGTGTCCTCTCGCTACTTCGCGGCGCTCGAAACGGTCGAGACCATCGACGAGGACACGGTGCGCGTGACGACGTCGCAGCCGCTGTCGTTCCTCCCCATGATGATGATGATGGTGCCGGTGTTTCCGAAGGAGAACTACCTTGCCGCCGGTGCCACCGGCCTCGGACTTTCGCCAGTGGGAACCGGGCCTTTCGAACTGGAGTCGTGGCACGAGGGACGAGAGATCGTCTTGGCGCGCAACGACCATTTCTATCGCGGGATGCCGACCCTGGAGGGAGTCGTCTTGAGCTGGAGCGCCGAGGCGAGCTCGCGGGCCGCCCTTCTGGTCTCCGGTGCCGCGGACATCGTCGTTGACCTGCCTCCACAACTCACCGGGATGGTCGAAGCGGCACCGGGCGCTGACGTACTCCGCGTCCGGGAGCTCACCAAGATGATGTTGCAGATGAATCGCCGGGCGCCGCCGTTCGACGACCGCCGGGTAAGGAAGGCGGTCGCCCACGCGGTCGACGCGGAGCTTTTGGTCGATGCGATCTTCGGAGGAGATGGCGCCATCCCCGATCCCAACTTGTTCCATCCGATGTTCCCCAGTGCCGGAGGACACGACGACTACGTAACCTACGACCTCGAGGCGACACGAGCGATTCTCGAAGAGGTCGGGGAGCTGCCACCGATCGACTTCCACTACACCGTCGGACGCTACATGTTGGATAACGAAGTGGGGGAAGCGATCGCGGGCATGCTGGAAGCCGCCGGTTTCACGGTCAATCGCGATCCCATGGAAGAAGGAGCGTTCCTGGCTTTGCTCTTGACCGACGACATGAGTGGATTGCATCTCATCAGCACCATCCCGACTTTCGCGCACGAAGACGGACCCATCCGTTCCTATTGGACGAGTAAGAGCGTCGTGACCTACTGCTCCGACCCGCGGGTGGACATTTTGGTGGAAGAGGCGGCAACCGCGGACGGTGACGCACAAGACCGCGTGTATAACCGGATCGAGCGGCTCTTGATCATCGAAGAAGTGTGTCCCATTCCGCTCTACATCCAGATCCGGAGTTTCGGTGTCGCCGGTCGGGTCCAGGGCTTCGTGCCTCGAGGCGACCAAATTTGGGATCTCCACACGGTCTCGGTGAGCTCCGACACCTGATACAGCAGCGGCATGATGCTCCGAAGACTCGCGGGAGGTGTCATCACGTTGCTTCTCGCGGTCACCCTGGCGTTTCTCCTCGTTCGCTTGGCGGGGGATCCGGTCGTCCATATGCTCGGTGACATAGCACCGCCCGAGCAGATCGAAGCGAAACGTCATGAGCTCGGACTGGACCGGCCGCTTGTCGTCCAATACGTCTCCTACATGGGGAGTCTGCTTACCGGAGATCTCGGTGAGTCTCTGAGATATCAGCGGTCGAACGGACCACTCATCGCGGGTCGGCTCCTGGCTTCGCTGCAGCTGGCCGGTGCCGCGATCCTCTTGGCGGTGGTGATCGGGGTTCCGGTCGGACTCTTCGCGGCCTTCCGGGAGGGGACCAGCGTCGATCGGGTCATGATGTTCTTTGCCCTCATCAGCCAGTCGCTACCGCTCTTCTGGTTGGGCATGATGCTCATCCTCCTCTTTGCGGTGGAACTGAGGTGGTTGCCGGCGGGGCAGAGTGGAAGCTGGAAGCACGTTATCTTGCCGGCGGTGTCGCTCTCCGCCTATCCGATGGCCCGGATCGCCAGGTTGATGCGCTCGAGTGCCATCGACGTCATCGGGGAAGACTACGTGACGGCGGCGCGGGCTCGCGGCTTGTCTCGCTGGCGGGTGGCCACGGTTCACGTGTTGAGAAACGCGGCTTTGCCGGTGGTGACGATCATCGGGCTCCACCTGGGGCAAATGCTCTCGGGTGTGGTGACACTCGAGGTCGTCTTCTCGTGGCCTGGCCTCGGCGCCTTGGCGGTCGGCGCGCTACGCTTCCGAGACTTCTTTCTCGTTCAAGCCATCGTTGTCGTCGGCGCGAGTCTCTTTGTGGCCATCAACCTTGCCGTGGATCTACTGTACGGCGCCATCGACCCCCGCATCCGGGACGCGGAAATCTGAGCCGTCCCGATGAATCGACGCAACAGGAGGACTGGATGGCTGACGCTCACCATCGTTCTAGGCGCCGTGTTCGTTCTCGCGGTGTTGGTTCCCTGGTTGCCGCTGCCGGATCCGGGCGAGCAAGACCTCGGCGTTCGATTGAGGCCGCCAATCTGGCAGGAGGGCGGGGATGCTAAACACCTATTGGGCACCGATCATCTCGGCCGTGATATGGCGGCGCGTCTTCTTTATGGCGCGCGGCTCACGTTCTTCATTACTCTCGCCGGTGTCGTTTTTTCAGCCACGGTCGGGGGAGTACTCGGTATTCTGGCGGGTTACCACCGAGGGTGGTCGGACGCGGTGATCTCGCGCCTGATCGACGCGCAGCTCGCTTTGCCGTTCATGCTGCTTGCGATCTCCATCATTGCCAGTAGCGGTCGCTCCATATTCATCGTAATCTTCGTGCTAGCGACGCATGGATGGGCGCAGTACGCGCGGATCCTGCGGGGGGAGACGCTGGCGCTCCGTGAACGCCCGTTCGTTATGGGCCTCCGGGCGGCCGGGGCGTCCTCGTCACGGATCGCGTTTCGACATATCCTTCCGAATATCGGCGCAACGTTCTTCGTCGTCGCGACGTTGGAGATGCGGGCGATGATTCTCGGTGAGGGTGCTCTGAGCTTTCTGGGTTTGGGCGTGGTGGCGCCACAGATCAGTTGGGGACTCATGTTGGCGGAGGGAAGGAATCACATGGTGAACGCTTGGTGGGTGGTGGCACTCCCAGGACTCGCGATGTCCTTCGTCGTGCTGACGGTCAACATTTTGGGGGACCAGCTCCGATCTGCCTACGATCCGCGATTGCAGCGACTACGGTTGTAAGACTGGAGGTTGAGATGGGCACTCGACTCAGCAACGAAGAACTGGAAGCGTATCGGCGGGACGGCTTACTTTATGGTATCCCGGTCCTTTCGCCAAAGGAGGTTGCCCATTACCGTGCGTGCACCGAGGACTTGCTCGCGTCGTGCGGTGACGACCTCCAGAACCATCTCCTTCAAGTGCACTTGGTCCAGCGCTGGGCCGACGAGCTCATCCGTCACCCGGCGGTCCTCGACGCGGTCGAAGACATCTTGGGCCCGAATATCCTGGCGTGGAAGAACAAATGTTTCTACAAACCGGCCGACGCAACATCCTACGTTTCCTGGCATCAGGACAACTACAACGAGCATTTCGATAGCGACGAATCCGTGACCGCCTGGATCGCCCTCTCGGACAGCCATCCAGCCCACGGGTGTGTCCGCGGCGTCGTGGGAAGCCATCTGACCGGTCGGCTACCCCATGTCGAGGCGCCGAAGCGGGACAATCTGTCGACACGCGGCCCCGAGATCACCGCCCCTTTCGATACCACGAAGGCGGCCGACATGACGCTCGACGCTGGCCAGATGTCCCTGCACCACGCGCGCACCATCCATGGATCGCGCCCGAACGAGACGGGCGAGCCTCGCATCGGCTTCGCCACCGCGTACCTCGCTGCATCGGTCCGCCAAACGACGGCTCCGACTCACGGCGCCACACTGGTGCGGGGCAAGGACACGCTCCAGTTCTTCCCACCGAACCCGATACCGACCGGCGATGACGAGGCGCTGAAGGTGGAGGCGCGGGAGACCTTCCGCAAGTACAAAGGGAAGGAACTGGTTTACTAAGCGACGCCGTTGCGGGTCCACATGCTCCTCACTTTTTCGTAGTGGTTACTTTTGGTTACTCAGCCCGGGCCGAGTAGGAGAGCCGTCGAGCTCTCATGCTGCGGCACCGAGCTCCCTCAGTTTCGCCATGCCGAGACGAATGCGCGATTTGATGGTTCCCAAGGGCTGGCCAAGGGTCTTCGCCACCTCGGCATGGCTGAGGCTCGAGAGGATTGTCAGCTCTACCGCACGCCGCTGCTCGCTTGGCAACGTAGATAACGCCCTGGCGAGCCACGATCGCTGCTGGGTGAGCAGAGTGTCTCGTTCCGGATTGTCCTTGGAAACGGGTTGATTCACTTCGTTGCTCAACCCGCTCTCGTGCCGGCGTCGTTTGATCACAACCCGCCAGCGGTCGATCGCCCGACTTCGTGCGAGTACCACAAGCCAGGCCGCAGGGTTTCCCCGTCCGGGATCGAACCGAGACGCCTGCCGCCAGACCTGCATAAAGACGTCGAGCGTCACTTCGTCGGCATCCATTGGTTCTCCCAGACTCCGAAGTGCCACGCCGTATACGAGCGAGCTCGACGCATCGTAGAGGCTGGCCAGACCTCGCTCGTCGCCCTGGGCCGTCCGACGAATATATTCAGCCCACTTTTTCTGGCTTCCATTCATGACCCCATCTCCTTCTAAAGGTGGCTCTCGGTACTGGAAGCAATTTCGCCTGAAGAGGAATGGAAGCCAATGGCCGGAGGCTCCCCTCTCGAAGGTCTCAGAGTCACCGGGTAGGTGACTGATTAGAAAAAAGTTAGCAAGATGAATGACCTCCCGGACGGATTGGATGGCTCGGGGCGGGGTGGTAGACTCCAATCACATACCGAGACGCCCATGACAGCATCCTCTCCACCCCGAGGAGTTGTCCGCTTTGGAGTCTTCGAGGCGGACCTGCACGCCGGCGAGTTGCGCAAGCAGGGCCTCAAGATCCGGCTGCAGGAGCAGCCCTTCAAGATTTTGGAGCTGCTGCTCGCGCACCGGGGCGAAGTCGTTACTCGGGAGCATCTCCGGGAAAAGCTCTGGCCCGCCGATACCTTTGTGGACTTCGACCAACCTTCCCCGGTTCTTTCCCATCCACAACGACCAGCGCGTACCTCTTGCCGTCCGAAAGTGCGCCCCCCGACGTCTTCGATGCAGGGGCGGTGGGTATTTCTTTCGGATCAAAGAACTGCAGGGTCATATCCGGCATTTCCATCGGCTGTTGGCACTCCGGGCACAGAACCTGTGCGCCCTCCATTCTGGGCAGCTCGGTCTCTTCGACAACACTGGAGCAGTGAGGGCACCGCGCGGGCATGGGTTTTTTCCTCCGGAAGACGGAACGGGGATACACCTATTCTAGCAGACGAGAAGCAGTTGTCTATGTGCCGACCAGCGGCGCCGGAAATCAATCCATGGAAATCCGTTCCCTAGGTCGCTACGAAATCGCCGGTGAGCTCGGGCGGGGAAGTATGGGGGTGGTCTATCGCGCCCACGATCCGATCATCGACCGGCCGGTAGCGCTCAAAACGGTCATCTTGCCGGACTCTATTGCCGCCTCCGAACGGGATCAGTTCCTGAAGCGTTTTTTTCAGGAGGCTCGCGCCGCCGGAAGGCTCATTCACCAGAACATCGTGGTCACCTATGATGCCGCGACCGATGAAGCGACCGGAACTCCTTTCATCGCGATGGAGTTCATCGATGGCCAGCCGTTGAGCCACCATCTCCGAAGTGAAGACCGCATTCCGTGGGAGAAAGCGTTGGAATGGTGTGCCGCGATCGCTCTCGCCCTCGACCATGCGCATCGGGAAGGCGTTGTTCACCGAGACATCAAGCCCGCCAACATCCTGATCACCCGGGCCGGAGTCCCTAAGATCGCCGACTTCGGGATCGCCAAGCCCTCCACAGCGCATCTCACGCAGACCGGCGTCGTCGTTGGAACCCCGTACTTCATGTCACCGGAGCAGCTGCGCGGGGAGGAGCTCGACGGTCGAAGCGACGTCTTCTCCCTCGGAGCCGTTCTCTATACTCTCGTTACGGGTGAGCGTCCCTTCGAGGGCAAGGAGATTGCCAGCATCGCATCCCAAGTTCTCCACAAGAACCCGCGCCCGTTAACGGAAGTCGTCCCAGGCATTCCACCGTTCCTCGATGGCGTCGTCACTCGCGCCCTCATGAAATCACGCGACGAACGCTACGGTTCGGGCGAAGAGCTCGCTCGGGACCCTGCTCGCCCGAAACCAAAGCGCACCGGCCCAGGTTCCCGCGGTCGCCGAAAAGACTCAGCCGTCGATAGTTCGCCTGGATTCGCCAACGCCCGATACGTCCGTCGCCTCGGTGACGCCCGAGGCGTTACGGCCTCAACCGATCGTCGGTCTCGTCAAGGGCAAACTGCAGAGCTCGTTACGATGGCGAGCGGGCGCCATTGTGGGCATCGTGTTCTTCGCTTTCTTTGGCGGTGGGGGTGGGGTATCGGGAACCTATCGCACAGCATAGGCTCTTCTCCGCCGCGAGAAGGGCCGCTGACCCCGTGCAGGATCCGAGTCGATGATCGTGTTTCACCAAGCGCTCGATTGGCAGGGACGGGATCACAAGCTTCGAGCTCGTCTCGCGGAGAAGATCGGAGGCTCCGTCGAAATTACGGTTTCGGTCGACGAGTTGTTCGAGCTTGGACTCGGCGACCTCGAGCTTCCCTGCTTACTCGTCGTTTGAGTGAAAGATTCCGAACTGCGCGGGAAGCGTAGACCACAACGAAGCGGCGGCTAGTTCGAGTCCGGCTCTCCCCACGTGGGTCGGGAGTCAATCCTTTCTTTCAAGCGGCTCAAGGCTTCTCGATCGTGCTCGTCCACACGCATCGGGACGATCACGATATACCCCGATGCGTAGAGATAGACATCGGCGTCTCGGTTTCGTCGACCGGATGTCTCCACCTCACCGCCATCGAGCTCCGACTGCCAAACACCATCCTCTGTCTCACGAAACCTAACGGCACGCAAAAAGCCCGTGTCATGTTCCGCGACGCGGACCCCCTTGATCTCTTTCGGTGGAATTCGAGGTAAGGATACCGTTAGGTACTGAGGTGGGCGAAGGTCGCGAACGATCGCGCTTTGGGCGAGACGCACAGTCCAGTTTGCCGCCGCTTCTAGTGAGCCGGGAATCTTGGCGTCGACCCCCGAGACGGCGATCGCCGGCAGGCCCAAGGAAGCGGCGATACGAGCCGCACCCACCGTCCCCGAGGCTACCCACGTGTCTGAGGTGTTCGGGCCGGTGTTGATCCCCGAGATGACCAAATCGGGCGGCGTGTCGCGCATAAAGCCGGCAACACCAAGGAGTACGCAATCCGCGGGGAATCCATCAACTCCCCAGGCATGGATGCCTTTACCAAATTGTCGGGGCTCGACCCGAAGTGCCCCGTCAAGGGTAAGGTGAGTGCTGCTGCCGCTCCGCTCCCCCAGTGGAGCGACGACGTAAGTTTCCGCGATCTCCGAAAACGCCAAGGCCAGTTGGCGGATCTCTTCCATGTCAATTCCATCGTCGTTGGTGATGAGTACACGGTTCGGCCAGGGGGCGCCCTTGGTCTGAGCAGAACCGAGGCTCACTGAAACAAGGAACGAGAGAAAGATCCCCGAACGGATCGCACATCGTGTATCGCAATATCCCATGCGACTCCTTTAACATGTTACACTGGGAGCTAGCAAGCTTGTGGTACGGGGACTGGCTACGAGCACTCCTTTCTCCCTTACAAATCGAACGACAGCAATGGAACGAACTCCTCGCTACGAGGAGCTCAATCCGGACCGCATCGTCGTCTATTCCTCTCGATTGAGAAACGCCTTGCGTATACAGGCGATGAGGATGAAGACGGCGCTGGCGGCTAAGGCACCGCTGGCGTATCGATTCGCGATCGCCTCTTTTCCTTCAACTAATTCCCGAACATCGTCATAGGCAACGATGACCTGATTGTCGTGAATCAGCTCCCAAATATAGTACTGTTTGCCGCTGAGTAGCTCGTTCTTATTGAGCTTGTTTCTTTCGGCGAGGACCTGGACGCGCTCTTCAGGCTGGATACGCTCCATCCCCGGCCACACTTTTCCGTAATAAGAGGAATAACGGAAAGTGCCTCCATCCGATTCGATCCGAAACCGGGTCGAATTGCCACGACCGCCGAGTCGCACTTGCTTCACAACACCTCGGACGACAAGCAAACCTTCTTTCGGTGGGTGCTGGGACCCGTAGAGGAAGACCCCTTTGGCCGCCAAAGCAAGAACAAAGATATACGCTGCCAGCGACAACAAGGAAACCTGCTTGAGGCGATCTGCGCCAAACGTCATAAATGGAATGTGACTCCTAGAAAGATCGTAACTCAGTCGTGCTGAAAGTTCGACTGGTCACTTCTGGCGCATCCCAGGGAGAAGGACTATTCTGACGCCTACTACTGGGCAGTTTGATCGGGAGGTCTGGAAACCCTCCTTGGACGCCGGAATCGAAACCATGTCACTTCGTGATGCCTTGCACGAACTGAAGCATCTCGGCGTGATTCCAGAAACCCCACCGTCCGATGCGAAATACATCATCTTCACGAACTCCGTGGGCTTGTTGGGAGTATTGGTCAGCTTCCTTTATCTCCTTATAAATCTCTCGATGGAGAACCGAGTTCTCGGCGTTCTGTGTTTCGCTGACTTTCGCAATCCGTGGTGTTTTATGGACCGCGACCCCCGCCATAACCAAGATGACGCCAAGAACATCTTTCGGGCTGGGAATCTGAGCTAGTACGGTTACACCCACAATCGTGGCCGTCGCCGGTAACAGCGCCAGTAGCAGCGCGAAGCTGGCGCGGGGCAGACGCGACATGGCGAGTTGATCGCAGATGTAGGGGATGACCGAAGAGCAGATACCGACCCCAATGCCAGCCAGAACGAGCGTCGGAGCACTGAAAGCCTTAAACGCTTGGACGAAACCGATTGGCATCACGAAGACGAACGCCACAAACATGGCCGCGCCTAAACGTTCGACGCCACCGCTCGCCCCCGACTGCGAGATTCGGTGGCCCAACACGACATAGCCGGCAAAAAATGCCGCGTTGAGGAAGGCCCAGAAGAGTCCCAGCGGATCGCTCGACCACTTCACATCGATCAAAACGAACACGCCCACAACTGCGAGCGTCAGAGCGGCGACATTGCGTCCGTTCCTCAAGGCCGTAGAGCGCGATCGCGATCGTGCCGACGAACTCGATGGCCGCGACGAGGCTGATCGGCAGCCGATCGAGAGCCAAATAAAACGCGCTGTTCATGAATGCTAGAGACGCGCCCAAGGTCAATAAGAGCACCCGCGTCCGGCGGTCGGCCCGTGCGAAGGTGCGCCAGGGACGGGTCCAAGGGGCGAACATGGTCGCGGCCGATGCGATCCGCAGCCACGCGACGCCGAGGACGCCTACGGCTGGGAACAATAGGACCGCAAAGGAAGGACCGAGGTAATGAAAGACGGCGCTGACGCTGAACCAGGCATGGGGCGGAACGACCGCAGCGGCCTTCGTGAAACTGATGGATTCGGTTTTCCCGCCGTCATGATAGGAGGTATAATGCGCCAATGGAATACTGTTCGAAACATGGTCGTGGGAGCAAACGTTTAATACGTAGGAGTAAGAAATGAAACGCCTTCGATACGAAAATGGCCCACTCGATGAAATCGACACGCAGATCCTGAGCGCGCTAACCGAAGACGCCCGCATCAGCATCGCCGAGCTCTCGCGGGCCATCGGGTTATCGCCGCCGAGCGTGGCGGAGCGCGTGCGTCGCCTAGAAGAAGCGGACGTCATCCAGGGTTACACCGCGAAGATCAATCCACAGGCCCTGGGCCTGCCGCTATCCGCGTATCTCAGGATCAGGCCCATCCCGGGGAAATTGCAGAAGGTTGCCAGCGTTCTGCAAGGCCTCGCCGCAGTGGTCGAATGCGACCGGATCACCGGCGAGGATTGCTTCATCGCCAAGGCTCACGTCCGCTCGGTCAAGGACCTGGAGGAGCTCATCGACCACATCATTCCGTATGCGATGACCAACACCTCCATCATTCAATCGTCACCGGTAAGGCGCCGGCTGCCCCCCCATCCTGGCGGCGGGTGCCGGGTCGGACGAGAGTGTGCAGGCCCTCAAGAAGGCAGCGAGCGGACCCGTCCGACAAAAGTAGTGACGGCTCGTAGGAAACCTCGGCGCTTTTCGGGATAATTTCGATCTCGGCGTCACCGACTGCGCACGAAAGTGGACTCTTGATAGGTGTCTTGAAACTGTGATCGTCGGTTTGCGCTAGTCTAGTGTATCGATTGTGTCCATCGGGTGACACGGGACGCGATGTTTGTTGAACCTGAGTTCTTCCAGTTCGTTCTCCGAGGGTGGCCCAATAGGACGCGTCGCGATGTCATTGTTCTCCTTCTCGTCCACACCGAACTCCATATGGTGCACGGTCGACTGACTCGCCCCAAGACGCACCTGATCAGTTGGTACACCCAGGCGGTTCGCTAGAAACAGGGCGAAGCGATCCCCGACCGCATGAGGTGTGATATGAGCAGGAAGGCTAATGGCAAAGTGATGGACGAAGAGTTCGTCTTCCCGCGCAATCGAGTAGGAGAGTGCGAGGCCGGCTGAGCTGACGACCGCGGGCGGATGGGAATCAGGCGTCGCGCCCGCCATCAGCTCCCTAAGGGCAGATTCTCGAAGCCCGACGAGAAGTCTCGCAACCTCACCGTAGTGCTCAGGGGTGAAGAGCGGACGGTAGATACCGGCACGGCTGATGACGAAATAGGTGACCGCGATGATCAGCGCGATTAGCACGGCGAGCACAGGCCAGCTCATTTCGTCAGATTATTTCGAAAGGCTTCGGCTGATCAACCAAGTGTCGCCAGCGAGTAGGCACACCGAGATGTCCGAGAATCGATCGCGTTTTACCGCTGCCTGCCAGCACAATCAATTTTCGGCGTATTCGTGGTATATGCATTGATACGAAATAGGGAGGAACGAACCGATGGATGCGCTAGCCATCTTCGGCCTGCAGCTGGTCCTGAGCCCTATTTCGGGGCCACTTGGTACCTTCCGACATTTTGGGTGCCACTACGCCTGGTGACTCATGTCATGTTTGTTGCTCGGCTGCTCAGGCGGGGGCACTCCGGTGATTGACCGTTAGGGACACAATTGAACGAAGCACGCGACTAGGAGCACGTTGGTATGTCGGATAAAGGGAATCTTCACAGGGATCCAGATGCGCAACCAGTGGAGGAAACGACGAGTCCCGGCCGCCGTCATTTCCTAAAACTCTCCGTGGCCGGTGCGGCCGCCCTAGTAGCGGGGGACTTCTAAGTCCTCAAACGCCGAGGCGGCGGCGCGACCGCCGGGGGGTGTTTCGGACGCCGCACAAAAAGGGGCGGCAGGGACCCGAGCAAATCTCGAAGACAACTGGGTAGAGCCCTGGGAATGGCGGCCGAGCGATTGGCCCGGACAGCAGCTTCACCTTGAATCTCGTGAAGCACGCCGCCCCAAAAGCGGTATTCGGTGATGCAGAGACGGGCGACGTGGAACCCTTTCTGTTTAGCTACAACGGGACATCGCCCGGTCCGACCATCCGCCTGAAAGGCAATGAGACCCTATTTCTAAAGGTCCGCAACATGCTGGGGCCGAACCAAAAGGATTTCTGCCTCCCCGGACACACCAATGGGAAGCATCAGGTTCACACCACCAATCTCCATACACATCTCATTCGACCTTCCTTCCGAGCCGCAAAGACTTCCTTTTGACTGGCAAATGCCACATCGGCCAGGCCAAAGTTCTTAGTAAAGGGGGGGTGCGATGAGACCAGTATGCCAGGAGAGAAGAGGTCGTGCCAGTGGATGCTTCTGGTGAGGAATCCATGCGTTTCAAGGGAGTTCGGAGTCGAGCCTCGGAACGCACTCTGGACGCGCCGCTCGGGCTCCCGGCGGACGCACCTTGTACGCTAGAACCGCGCACCCTGCGAAAACCTCGACATGCCGATAGAATGCCCTGGTCAGCGTCCTGCGTGTCCTGTATCCGGACCCGCCATCGGCGGGGCTTGGCGCACCCGGGAACGTAGCTCGAGCCTTTCCGGACGCTGAACTCTGTGTTGGAGCTATGCCCATGAACAAAAAAAACCTGGGCGCGATCGCCCTCTTGCTTCTCCTCGGTTCGGCCGGGCTCTATTTTCTGGAATGGACCTCCACCGTCACTGAGCCAATTAAGGTAGGTCTGCTTCATTCGTTCACCGGCACGATGAAAGACAGCGAGAGTGCCGTCGCGGATGCCGTGACCCTCGCCGTCGAAGAAATCAACGAAGCGGGAGGTCTGCTCGGAAGGCGCATCGAGATCATTCGTGCAGACGGTCGCTCGAACGAATTGGCCTTTGCTCGAGAGGCGGAGACGTTGATCACCGAGGAGAGGGTCAGCGCTATGTTTGGCTGCTGGACCTCCGCCAGTCGGAAGGCGGTCCAACGCGTCGTCGAAGCGAATGACCATTTGCTGTTCTATCCTCTTCAATACGAGGGTATGGAGAGCTCCCCTAACATCGTGTACACCGGCGCTGCGCCGAATCAACAGATCGTCCCCGCTGTGAATTGGAGCATGAACACGCTTGGCCGGCGAGTCTTTCTTGTCGGCTCCGACTATATTTTCCCTCGCATGGCGAACCTCATCATCAACGATATCGTTTCCGCGCTTCACGGCGAAGTCGTGGGAGAGGAATATCTCCCTCTCGGGTCCAATGATGTAAACGGCGTTGTGAGGAAGATCGAAGAAACGCATCCCGACGTGATCTTCAACACCATCAACGGCTCCACCAACGTCGCGTTCTTCAGCGTGCTGCGCGACGCGGGAATTGCGCCCGCTGAAATCCCTACAATGTCTTTCAGCATCGCCGAACAGGAGCTGGTGAACATGGGGGATGATGCCAGAAAAATGGCAGGAGACTACGCAGCCTGGAACTATTTCCAGAGTGTGCCCACTCCAGAGAACCAAGAGTTCGTTGCCCGGTTCAAGAAACGCTTCGGGGCGGAGCGGGTCACAAGCGATCCGTTGGATTCCGCATACTCGAGCGTGCATCTCTGGGCCAACGCGGTGCGGGACGCGCAGACGGAAGAAGTCTCAGCGGTTCGCGGGGCGGTAGTTGGGCAAAGCTATCGGGCACCAGGAGGGATAGTCTATGTCGACGCGATCAATCAACACACATGGAAGGTCGTTCGTATAGGCCAGATCATGGAAGACGGACAATTTCGTATCCAATGGAGCTCCGAAGAGCCGGTTCGTCCGATTCCGTTTCCATTCCACCGATCCCGCTCCGATTGGCTCGATCGGGTCGAGAGCTTGTATCAACTGTGGGGCGGACGGTGGGCCAATCCGGAGACAGAGTCATGATCTTCAAAAGAGAAAGGCTCGCGAGTCAGATGCTTCGGTGGTTCCTGATGATCGGACTCATACCGTTGTTTGTGGCCACATTTCTCACTTACCGCAGTTCCGTGAACTCGCTCGAGGAGCAGGCCTACTATGAACTTTCGTCCGCAGCGAACCGACAGATCAAGCAGATCGAGAACTACGTTCTCGAACGACAGCGGGATGTCACGACGCTGGCGAAAACACCGCTCACCGGGGAGGCGATTGAGAAGCTGACTCGCGCGTGGAAAAGATACGGGTACGACTCGGCGGAATACGAAGAGTTGGCACGCTCGTATCATGGTTTTTTCGCCTACTACACGGAGTCCGCGCGCTATCAAGACCTGTTTTTGATTTCGCGGAAGGGTAACGTTCTCTTCACGGTTGGTGGGGGCTCGGAGCTGGGTCAGAGTCTAGAGAACGGTGAGCTCGAGGGCACTTCTCTCGCGCATGTTTTCAGGCGGGCGAGCACCTTTCTCGAGACCGACATCTCCACCTTCGATCTGTATCCGCCGTACGGCGAGCCCGCCGCCTTCATCGCCGCCCCGGCGTTCAAAGATCGGCTGGTGGTTGGGGCGGTCGCTCTGGTCATGAATAACGAGGACGTCTTTCGAATCATAAACGACTACACCGGGCTAGGACGCACCGGTGAGACCGTCGTTGGGGCTGTGCAGCGCGGTGAGATCGTCTTCTTGGCACCTACCAGGCATGACCCGGATGCAGCCTTCAAAAGGATCCCGTTAGAGGGGCCGAACGCGAAACCGCTTCAAGACGCGCTGCGGGGTAGCAAAGGCTCCGGAGTCTCGATTGACTACCGCGGCGAAAGAGTCCTGGCGATCTGGAGATACTTCCCCCTGAGATGGGGGATGGTCGTCAAGATCGACGCCGAGGAGGCTTTCGAGCCGGTCGCACAGCTCAGGAATCTCTCTTTGTTGATCACCCTCCTGACATTGGCGGCCGTTGTAGTCACCGCGCAGTCGGTCGCCCGCACTCTGTCCGACCCGATCCGGAAGCTGACGCATTACACGCAGACGATCTCCAAAGGTGATTTGAGTCAGAAAATCGAACTGAACGCCAAAAACGAAATCGGAATCCTGGCAAACTCGTTCAACCGGATGACCGAGCAGCTCAAAGATTCGATCCGGGACCTCCAAGAGACGACGGCGGCGCAGGAGCGCATCGAGAGTGAGCTTCGCGTTGCCAGAGACATTCAGATGAGCACCATGCCCAAGATCTTCCCTCCGTTTCCGGAACGGAAAGACTTTGACATACACGCAACGATTAAACCTGCAAAGGAAGTCGGCGGCGATTTCTTCAATTTCGAGCTCGTTAAGGGTGGCCGCCTCTTCTTCGTTATCGGTGACGTCTCGGGCAAAGGAGTCCACGCTGCCCTCTTTATGGCGGTGGCAAATACCCTGATTCAAACCGCAGCCCGCGCGGGTCTCACGCCGAACGAGGTTTTGCGCGTCGCGAACCGCCAGCTCAGCCATGACAACGACACCTGCATGTTCGTCACGGTCTTTTGTGGCCTGGTCGATCTCGAGAGCGGAGACCTGACGTTCTCTAATGCTGGACACAACCCCCCTTATCTACTCTCCAGTGATAACGGAGTCGCGCCCATGGAGCAGACGTCCGGTTTGGTGCTTGGGCTGAATCCCGACTCCGAATATTCCGGTCATGCGCTGGTTCTCCGACCCGGCGATGGCCTCTTTCTCTACACCGATGGCGTTACCGAGGCGATGACGGCGGAGGGGCAGATGTTCGGAGAAAGTCGGGTAGAGGATTTGTTGGCTCGATACCAACATGCGGACTCGAAAAAACTCGTGGAGAGTGCCCTCGAGGACGTAAAGAGTTTCGCTGCGGGCGCTCCGCAGTCGGACGACATCACGCTTCTTGCTTTCCGGTATCGCCCACCGGCGCCGCCGACGTAGCCTTTCAACTTTCAACCCAGGAGCGAATTGCCAATCCCTGAGAGAAGATGGAAGTGTTACGTTTCGTTACTCGAGTTTGGCATTCGCATGTCGCGAGCCCTACCGCGACCACCAAGGCCCAAAATTTCCTCAGCGGCCACAGCGGCTGGGTTGGTTTTGCGACCTGGCAGGTGCCGGATGGATGGGGACAGACGTTTCTTGTCGGATATGCTTACACGGTCTCGGATCCGGCCGGGACTACGTTGAATCGGTGAAACTCGTTGAATTCTTTGCGATGTCTGCCGATCGAGCGAAACGGACGCGCCCGGGGCAGCCCCAAACCGTCAGCACACTTTACAAAACGAGACTGCCGCGCCCCTGGCGTAACTCGCACAAGGTCTTGCGTTCCAAGGAATAACCCGAACTGGCACGGTGTGTGCTCTGACCTTCACCATGTCTAATAAAACTCATACTCTGCGCGTCGCCGCCATCGTCACGGTCCTGTTGGCCACCGTTCCGTGCGCGATGGCGACTAATTTCACTTTCTTCGAGGCACCGTCCGAGAAGGGCTCACCCAACTGGGACGATCCGGACAACATCAACACCTACAACGCCTGGCGCCTGGCCATCGGCGAGCCCCCCGACTTCGGAGAGGATTGGGACGGAAACGATTGGCTCGGCAATCCCTGGGCTGACAACAGGATCTTCGACGTCCAAGACGAACCGGCCGCAGTCTTCGTCGACGGCGTCACGTTCTCGAACGTCGATGCGGATAGTGACAAGCACGCCAAGTCCGACGCCAACCCGGGTAGCACCCTCGCCATCGACCTCTTTGCCTGGATGGGAGACAATTCCGGCGCGTCCACCATCTTCTTTCCGAACCACGTCGACTATCTCGGTTTCTACACGTTCGACACCGACAACCCCGTCACTTACTTCCTGCAGTTCACGAACGGCGTGACCGAGTCGATCGGTGGCAAGGAGACCGACGAGAATCGCTACCGGTTCGTCGGCTTCGTCAACGACCACCCCTCCGAGCACATCGCGAAGTTCTGGGTCGTCGCCCCGGGCGGCTCGCGCTACGGTATCGACGATCTGGAGTGGGGAAGAAAAGGGGTGCCGGAACCCGGGTCCCTTTGGCTCGTCGGTGCGGGCCTGGGACTACTCGTCTACCGAAAGCGCGGGCAACGGTCCTCTCCGTAGTCGCCTTCACACGCGGCGCGGTACCGGCAGTAGTCATTCGGCAATACGGGTGTCAAGAAGCAGGACCGGGTCCTTAGCCTTTGTCCGACCCATCAATGCCGAGAGCCCCTCCCCGAGCAGTCCTGACTCAACATAATGCTGCCGTCGCTCGTGAACTTGAGCCGCAGATTATGCTAAAACGATGCCCATGAGCCGTATCCGGGGCGCAAGGGTTGGAATGACAGCTCGCCTTGTGCCTCTCTTTGTCGCGACGGTCGCTCTGCTGGGGCTCACCGTTTGGAGTGCCGCACTCCCCGCCGCAGGCTGGGGGAACGAGCAAGTGGCTTCGGACACTCTTGACCGGACGGTCTTGCCTCCGCAGGATAAATCTCTCCGGGCGCCGAACGGGGCTCCCAACGTCCTGCTGGTCATGGGGGATGACGTCGGCTTCGGCCAGCCAGGCACGTTCGGCGGACCGGTCGAGACGCCCACACTCGATCGCCTCGCGAACGAAGGACTGCGTTACAACTACTTTCACACCAACGCGGTCTGTGCGGCATCCCGCGCTGCGCTCCTCACCGGGCGCAATGCTCACTCCGTCGGAATGGGCTTCACACCGGAAACGGCGAGCGACCATCCGAGCTACAACGCCATCATTCCGAAAAGCGCCGCGACGTTGGGCGAGATCCTGCGGCAGAACGGCTACGCCACGGCTTGGTTCGGTAAGTCACACCTGACACCGGTCTACGAGATCACGCCGGTAGGACCGTTCGACCGATGGCCGACTAGCTTCGGTTTCGACTACTACTACGGTTTCTTCGGCGCCGGCGCCAACAGTTGGTACACGCCCATTTGGGAGAACACCACGCCCGTCCGTCCGGCGAAGAGGCCAGAAGAGGGGTATCACTTCGAGGCCGACATGGCCGATAAGGCGATACGGTGGATCCGGCAACAGAATACCGTTTATCCCGATAAACCTTGGTTTGCCTACTGGGCGCCTGCGGCTCACAAGCCGCCGGTTGCTGCGCCCAAGAGTTTCATCGCCAAGTACAAAGGGAAGTTCGACGACGGCTACGACAATCTCCGAAACCGAACCCTGGCTAGGCAGATCGAACTCGGAGTCGTTCCTCCCGATACCAAGCTCAGCTCATGGCCCGAAGGGATCTTGCCACACTGGGACGAGCTCACCGAGACCGAGAAAAAGGTCGGTGCCCGGTGGATGGAGGTTGTCTCCGGTTCGTTCGAGCATACCGATTTTCAAGTCGGTCGCATCATAGAGGCCATCGAGCAGCTCGGTGATATGGACAACACACTCATCATCTATATACCTGGTGACAACGGCCCAACCCCCGGAAGGTGGGCTCCAAGGTAGCGACAACAAGTCGGCGTTTACCAATGGCGTCACCTATCCGTTGGAGAAAATGCTCGAGGACATGGACGAGCTGGGTGGCCCTCGCTCCTATGGCTCCATGCCCGCAATGTGGGCCTACGCCACCAGCTCACCATTCATGTGGGGCAAGCCGGTGGCTTCTCATCTCGGCGGCGTGCGGAGCGGGATGGTGATCTCATGGCCGGCTCGGATCAAGGACCACGGCGGCCTGCGCACACAGTTCCACCATCTGATCGATATTCTACCGACGATCCTAGAGGCTTCCGGCCTGCCAGAGCCCAAGATCGTCAACGGCATCAAGCAAAAACCGATCGAAGGCGTAAGTATGATCTACACGTTCGACGGCCGAGACGCCCCGAGCAGACGCACGACCCAGCATTTTGAGTCGATAGGCACGCGCGCCATTTACCAAGAAGGATGGTGGGCTGGGACTCGCCACGGCTTTACGGGAAAAAACTTGGGGAGCCCGGGTGTTTTCGCGAACGACGAGTGGGAGCTCTACCGTCTGCAGGACGACTTTGGCCAGTCGAAGAACCTCGCGTCGGCCCACCCGGAGAAACTGGCGGAGCTGAAGAAGCTCTTCAACCACGAGGCCGAAGAACACCAAGTCTATCCGCTGCGTGACGATATGGCGGCGCTGCTGATGGCCCGACACGGACCACAACTCACGACCGGAAACAAAGTCGTCTACGGGCCCGGCATCTCTCGAATGCCGGAACAGGGAGTGATTGACATCAAGAACCGCTCGTTCTCTATTGTCGCTGAGTTGGAGACCGGAGAAGGAATGACAGAAGGAGTCATCGTGACCCTCGGTGGCTCGCCAGCCGGCTTCGTGCTCATGGTGCAAAACGGGAGGCCGACATTTGCCTACAACTGGTTCGCCTTGGAGCGCTACACCATCGCCTCTTCAGAACCCTTGCCGGTGGGGAGGTCCACCCTCCGGTTCGACTTCCTTTACGACGGCGGCGGCCGCGGCAAGGGCGGCATGGGCACCATGTCCGTCAACGGCAAGCAGGTGGCTCGAGGGCGAATCGACAAGACCGTGCCGACCTTGTTCACCTATGACGAGACACTGGACGTCGGTGAGGACTGGGGCTCACCGGTGAGCTGGACCTACGAACCTCCGTTTCCGTTCACGGGGAAGATCGAACGAGTAACGATCGAGGTGGAGTAGGCTAGACATTAACATCTTGGCCTCCGGGCGAGTTACCGAAGGTAACGCAAGCGTTGTTACCATTAGTTACTCGGTCCGGACCTAGTTGGTTTCATCCTGACGACTACGGTCCAAGCACCTTCCGGACACCTCCTCTCGAGTGCGGCTTAGGGCGATCGCCAGCCTCGATCTCCAAGGTCCCGAGGTCGGGATAACGCGGACGATAGCGGAGGACCAGGCGACGGCGACGGCAACGCCCCGGCAAAACTACCGAAGGTCCTCGGACCGGTCTGCAGAAATGCCATAGGTTTCGAGGATTTTGGGATTTTCGAGCTCTGCCTTTTCCCGATCCAATACGACTACAGAGTGATTATTGCCCTTGAACGCAACGAACGGCTCGTCCGCATCCGCCTCGACCAGCTCGACCAGGTGCCGAAGATTCTTGACCTTCTGTCCATTGACCTCGGTGACATGGCCGTTGAAGATGTCGTGATACCCGGTATTCACCTCGGAGGCGAGGACCTTGACGAGGAGAACCACCCCTTCCCCTTTCGCTTCAAGAAATCCCGTCCGGAGATCGAGTAGATGGGCAGGCGCATCGTTGTACCACTTTTTACCCCATAACTTGAGGTAATTGGTGGTGAGAGTGGTGAAGACGAGACCGCCGTAAACATAGTAACTCGGCCGCACGTCGTAGCGATCCGCCGGTACCGGATGTGTCCCGAGGTCCGTGGAAAAAGAACGGCACCCTCCACTCCGTCATCAGAGTATCATATCAGGCGGTGACCTCCGCGTGTTCGAGAACCTCGCTCAGACGTTGGTGGCCGTCGATGCGTCGTAGTTGAATCTGGCCAGAGGCGATAAGCCCAAACAGCAAAGCGACCGCAGACTCCTCGCTGGAGAACGACGCTTGGGTTTTCGTCCGGCGTCGAAACTCGCGGTTGAGATTCTCCAGAGCTTTGGTCGTTCGAAACGGTTTCCACATGGCACGAGGGAATTCGTAGAAGGTCAGCAGCTGATTACCGGCCTCCTCTAGTTTGGGCTTGATCCAGTTTCGTGGACATTTTCTGAAAGGCGGATACGATGTCCACAATGGCAAAGACAACGCAGCCCCGGCGACCCCGCCGGGAGTTTGATGACGAGTTTAAGGCAGGCGCGGTCCGGCTGGTGCTTGATGAGGGCCAGAGCGTGGGTCGGGTGGCCCGGGAGCTTGACCTCACCGAATCGGCGTTTCGCAACTGGGTCCGTCAGGCCCGGGCCGATCGGACGAAGGGCCGGACGGGCTTGACGGGCGTGGAACGCGAGGAGCTTCGGCGGCTCCGCAAAGAGAATCGGCGGTTGCGGGTGGAGCGCGACGTTTTAAAAAAAGCCGCGGCCTTCTTCGCGAAGGAGAGCGAGTAAGATTCGCGTTCATCCAGGCGGAGAAGGCCACCGTACCGGTCGTTCACCTGTGTCAGATTCTCAACGTCTCTCGGAGTGGCTTTTATGCCTGGGTACGTCGGCCGCCGTCGGCCCACGCGCGCCGGGACCGCCAGTTGCGCGTGTTGATTCGTGCCTCCCATGAGGCGAGTCGCCGCACCTATGGGAGTCCGCGGATTTATCACGACCTGCACGAGCAGGGGTATCGAGTGAGTCGGAAGCGGGTGATTCGGTTGAAACAGGCAGAAGGCCTCATTGCTCGAGTACGCAAACGCTTCAAGCGCACGACGGTAAGCGGTCATGGCCAGCCCGTCGCGGCCAATGTGCTCGGGCAAGACTTCGTCGCCGATGCGCCGAACCAACGGTGGGTCGGGGACACGACCGAGTTCGTGATCGGCAGCGGCGGGAAGCTTTATCTCGCGGCGCTCCTCGACCTCTACTCGCGATTCCTCGTTGGGTGGGCCGTAAGTGCTATTAACGACCGTCACCTGGTTATCAAGGCGTTGCGGATGGCACTGAAACGTCGCCAACCGGCCGCGGGGCTCTTGCATCACTCCGATCAGGGCAGTCCGTATGCCAGCAAAGACTACCAACGTCTCCTTGAGACGCATGGCATGACCGGGAGCATGAGCCGACGGGGCAACTGCTACGACAACGCCGTCATCGAGAGCTGGTTCTCCACGGTCAAGCACGAGCTTGGGGAGCATTTCCTCAGTTGCGGCGAGGCCAAGATGGCCCTCTTCGACTTCATCGAGGTATTCTACAACCAGAGACGACGACACTCGACCCTCGGCCAGGTCAGTCCCGCCGAGTTTGAACGAACGGATGATGACTTCGCCAGCTTAACTAAACCGTCTACGAAACCGGATCAAGCCCAGGCTTCGGACGACGGCCGGCGCGAGAGGCGTCCACTTGGCGACGAGCTCGTCATAGGCTTTGCGAGCATCGAACCCGTTCTTGACGTAGACGATCCGGTTGTAGTCACGCCGGAGCTCACGGCGTGCGTGCGCCGGGCAATGTTGGAGCAAGTTGGCGCGCTTGTGCTCGGTACATCGCTGCAACCGGCACCCCGGCCACTTCTCCAGCGCTTTCGTCAGCCCCTTGTGGCCGTCGCTGATCACTAGCTTGGGAGCCCGGAGTCCTCGAGCCTGGAGTCCCTCCAGCACGGAGCCCCAATGCGTCGAGGCTTCGCTCACCGCCAGACGCAATGACAACAGACGTTTGTGCCCGTCTGGCGCGACCCCGAGCGCGGCCAGTACGGGTACGCTGATCACACGTTTCGCCATCCGCACTTTCAGGTGGAAGCCGTCCAGGTAAACGATCGCGTAGACCTCCTCGCTGAGAGCACGGTTCTGCCATTCCTCGAAGCGCTCCTTCAGCCGGCTAACCACGCGAGACACCGCGCTCTTCGATAGGTGCTCCTCACCGAGCAGTGGTTTCAGCGCTTTGCGGACCCGGCGGCTATTCGCGCCCGACAAGTACGTCCCCAAGAGCGCCTCGTCGACCTCACGAGTCCGGCGCGCGTACCGGGGCAACAGCTCGCTCCTGAACTCTGTCGTTTCTCCCGTTTCCTCGTCTCGCACGCGGGCTCGTGGCACCCGGAGCTCGCGAGTTCCCACCGACGTCGTCACGCGACGGGTTTCGGCTCCGTTGCGATATCCACGGCGGTCTTCCGCACGCTCGTAGCTACAACACCCCAGCGCTTGGTCGACTTCTTCCTCAAGCACAACCTCGATCGCCTCCAGTACCCGCTTACGCAGCCGAAGTTGGACGAACTCCCGGTACTCGCTTACAGACTCCTTCAATATGGTGGTAGGCTTCTTCATGGCGTAATCCTCCTCCTTGCCTTTCCAGGCGCGGTTTCGTTTTGCTTAACCGGAGGTTACGCCATTCTTATTTCCACGGGAAGCGGGACGGATCCGGGAAGTCAGAGAACGTCGGAACCAACTGTGCCATCCGAACTACCGCAAGCCGGAGCTGTTGGCCGAAGCCCCCAACCAGGTTTGGTCCTGGGACATCACCAAGCTTCGTGGCCCCGTCAAGTGGACCTACTACTACCTCTTCGTGATCCTGGACATCTTCTCCCGCTACGTCACGGGTTGGATGCTGGCTCACCGAGAAAGTGCCGAGCTCGCTCGTCGTCTCATCGTCGAGAGCTGTCGCAAGCAAGGCATCGAACCAGGCCAGCTCACCATCCACGCGGATCGTGGCAGCTCGATGCGAAGCAAGTCCGTCGCCTTGCTTCTGGCCGACCTCGGCGTTACCAAGACTCACTCGCGACCTCACGTCTCGAACGACAATCCCTACTCCGAGTCTCAGTTCAAGACGCTGAAGTATTGCCCCCAGTTCCCGCGTCGTTTCGGCTCCATCGAGGATGCTCGCCTGTTCTGCCGCAACTTCTTCGACTACTACAACCTCGAACACCGCCACTCGGGAATCGGTCTCATGACACCGGCCGTCGTTCATCAGGGTCGCGCCGAACAACTCAACGCGGCTCGCCGACACACGCTTCTCGCCGCTCATCGGGCTCATCCCGAACGCTTCGTCCGTGGAAAACCTCAACCCCCTGTTTTGCCGTCTCAGGCTTGGATCAACCCCCCACCTGACAAAAACACGCGCGAGGATCGCCTAGGAGCCACTTTCTCTGGGTGGTCCATACCTGGGGTAGCCCCTTTTTCCGCTCCACGTAAGAGATCTCAATCCAGGCAGACGTGGACAAAATCGACGTCACGACCCTCCTGACACCAATCGAGGCTCCACTAAATGCAGCTCGCGGGTGTCTCAATGTTGTTGACACGCTCCGTCTGCCGCAGCGGCATAGGTCATGCTGTACGCCAGGAACTGGCTTCCGTTGGCACTTCGAGCGAAGATATGCGTACTCGAGACTTGCTCAACAGCTCCTGAAAAACAACACATAGTCGCATGCTCCTTGCGAGAATCTTCAGGCCCCCATTCTCAGCCGGATGGGGAGAAGGGCGTTCTAGGTTGTCGATTGTTCTCTTGTACTCCATTATAGTCGACTACGAGGAGCACATGTGATGAACCGTTGGTCGAATATCTCCGCAATCTTGATTCTTACGATGCTTGCTTGCCCTGACGATAGCCGTGGCGAGGTTCCTGAGATTCCCAAGAATTTGAAACCTGGGGAGTACATAAAGAATATCATTCCGATGCGGCAGCGCGTCCAAATCATGGAACGGGCGTGGCGGTGGAAAAAGGAGCACGTGCTGCCGATGGTCATGAGGGAACAGAACATCGACATGTGGATCGTGCGCAACAATGAAGCGGATTTGTATTACAACAATGAGGGTCCGGTCTATACCTCGCTGCTGCCGGCGAATTTTGAAGGGCTGGCGTTGCCGAGTACCTATGCTTCGGGAGTCTCACAGACGCTACCGGCTTTGATGATGTTCTACGACACGGGCGAAAGCATCGAATATGTCGAGCCCCGTGACTATGAACATATTGCCAAACTCGTGACAAAATTTGATCCTGCGACGATCGCGGTCGGACAACACAATAACGAGCAGATGCTCGAAGCTTTGGGGAGCATATATGCTGCACGGTCGGGTGATTCGTGGCTCTTGGGTGTGCGTTGGCTGGAAACGATGAGCCCCCAGCAGATCGAGGTTTTTCGCTATGTGATGGGCCTTCACAATGACATTCTGGCGGAAGGGTTTTCGAACGTTGCGATCACACCGAATGTAACGACGACCGAGGACTTAAACTGGTGGTTACGGCATCGCACGCGCGAACTCGGTATTGAAAATGAGAATCACCCTACCATTGAGATCCAGAGAAGCCCGGAGAATATGGAAAAGTATCCCGAGGAGGCTGAGGTTTTCTTGGGCGATCAGTTCAAATACAATATTGCCAGCGTAGTGATCCGGCCAGGCGACATTGTGAATTGCGACTCAGATATCATGATGTTTGGTCTCGTGACCGACTCGCACCAGTACGCCTATGTGCTCGAGGAGAATGAAACTGACGTCCCGGAGGCTTTGAACGAAGCGCTGAGAAAAGCTAACGAGATCCAGGACCTGATCGCCAAGGGAATTTAAAGTCGGGAGGACCGGCAAAGAGATTGAGGATGCCTCGCACGCCATCCCGTCGAAAAACGGTGTCCACAATTTTTCTGGTGCTTCTCTGTCCTTTCACTCTCCTGCCATGTTCATCCGGCGTTTTATGTTGGGGGGACTGATGTTTTGGAAAGGGACCTACGTGGCGGGGATCTCATCGCAGCCGCAGTATTATCCGACGTCGATCGTATCGGACCGGCACAAGCTCTCCCACAACACGGTTCACGTATTTCATCCACATATTCGTGTTGAGGTGCCGGGCTGGGGTGCGAACGGAGTGCGGCTTGGTGTCGGTCAAATTGTTGCATTTACCGAAAACGGATTTCAGTATCTTGACCGGGCTCAGGAACGAGGCCTGCATGTCATACGGTGACACTCTGTTCTCCTCAACAATGGTCTGCCTGATTGACAGCTGACGCCAACCTAACCTACCGCAAGATCTTCCGCGTCTGGTCGCCCTTGGCGGCCACCTGGTTGATGATGTCCGCGGAGGGGCCCTTCCTCGCCGCGATCATCGCACGCCTCGACGACCCTACTTACAACCTCGCCGCCTACGGCATTGCCTTCTCCTTCGCCATCCTCGTCGAGGCGCCCATTATTATGATGCTGAGTGCTTCTACCGCCCTGGTGAAGGACTGGGATTCGTTCCTCAGGCTCCGGAATTTCACCTACGTCCTGAACGTGGTCATCACCGCGGCGATGCTCTTCGTGCTCTGGCCGCCGCTCTTCTATTGGCTGACGCAGGACGTTATTTTGCTGCCTTCACAGGTGGCAGACCTGACGCACCGCTCCCTCATCATCTTGCTCCCGTGGCCGGCCGCCATCGGCTATCGCCGTTTTTTCCAGGGTCTCATGATTCGTCGCGGGCTGACGCGGCGTATCGGGTATGGAACCGCGATTCGAGTTACCACTATGGCCGCGACCGCATTCCTGTTGTACCGGTTCTCCCAGGTGCCGGGTGCCATAGTGGGGGCAGCCGCTCTCTCGTGTGGCGTGGTGGTGGAGTCGGTCGTCACGCGCTTCATGGCGTCCCGAGCGGTGGAGGAAATTCGCCAAGCTCCGCCGCTCGCCGAGAGCGAGCAGTTGACCGTGAGGCGAATAACGGACTTCTACATCCCGCTGGCGCTCACATCGGTTATCTCCCTCGCCGTCCACCCCCTGGTGACTTACTTTCTGGGTCGCAGCCAATTAGCGCTCGAATCCTTGGCCATCTTTCCAGTGGTCACCTCAGTCGCCTTCATCTTTCGAAGCACCTCGCTCTCCTATCAAGAGGTAGCCATCGCATTCCTCGACGATCGCCGAGAAAACTTTCGGCGTCTCGCCCGCTTTGCCACGGCCCTGGGAGTGACCGCCAACTTGGGACTCATGCTCATTGCTTTCACGCCTTTGTCTGCGATCTGGTTCCACGACATCTCCGGGCTTAGTCAGGAGCTCAGTGAGCTCTCGGTGTTGCCGCTCCGAATTTTGAGCTTCATGCCTTTCTTTTCCGTGCTCCTCTCATTTCAGCGCTCGATCATGGTTTACGGCCGTCACACGCGGCCGGTTACCGTGGCGTGCGCCGTGGAGGTAGTCGGCATCCTCGCGGTTCTCTTTGTGGGAATTCACGTCCTCGACTTGGTGGGAGCGGTGGCCGCAACGACCGCGCTTCTTCTCGGGCGACTGGCGGGGAATGCCTACCTCTTCTATCCCACCGTGTTCGTCTTGAGAGCGACCCGCAATCTATTGGCGGGTTGAAAAGAACGACAGACACTCGCGGCGGGGAAGGGCACAACCTACAAAGACGTTATCTTTCCTTTTTGCCTCTACTTCTTCCGCTCTACTACCCACTCGCAATGCGAGTCGCCACGGACCATATTCTTGGTAAGTTTGAAAGTAAAATTGGGGTTTAAACTCTCGGCAGCTCCATCACCCCATCTTTGATGCCCTACGCCGCAAGTATCAAAGTTAAGGCCTAACTCCTTCCACCTCTTGTGCCAAGGACACTGAGTAGTCCTTCCCACACATCTGTCTTCGGTAGCCTCAACAACTTCGAATACAAACTCTGGCCCCATTGACGCTGAAGCAAGGAGATGTGTAGCGTCAGAGTCAAGCCCATTCTTAGTTGAAACTCTCCACGGCTCACGTTTAAGCGACCTTCTTCTTCGATACGGTTGATGTCTTCGCCTCGATCTTCAGTTCCCGCTTGAGAGCTTCGCGAAGCTTGGGAAGATGGCGGTAGCCCACCACCTTCCTCAAGCGCGGTTCGATGTCTACGAGCGCCGTTGCCAACCAGCGCTGGCGTTGGCTCGAGTTCTTCCAGTGGTCGACCTTCGCGCAGCGTTCCTCGACGAGAGCATTGACGGACTCAAGGCAGTTCGTCGTCTTGAACGAACGGCCCAGCACCGCGTGCACGCCGAGTCGATGCAACGTCAGCGTCTCCTCGAGGCCTTCCTCCAGGCTGCCAGCTGCGGATTGGTTCCGCTCTTCTAACTCACCGTGGAGTTGCTCGAGCGCAGTGAGGGCCTCTTCGTACTCCGGCCTGTTGTAGGCCCACTGGAGCCGCTTGCGCCATGACGCCTGCTCGCCCTTGGACAGGTAGCTCACTACGTTTTCACGTTTGTGCCACTGGCAGCGTTGTATCAGGGCCCGCTTACGGAATGCCTTCTTGACTGCCGCTTGGAGACCCTTGCCGCCGTCGATGATCACCAGCAGACCCTGGGAGATATCGAGTCCCCGCTCGAGCAGTGAACGCAGGAACGGCGTCAACACCTGCGCGTTCTCCGTGTCCGTCTCCACGAAGCCCAAGAAGCGTTTTTCCCCGCAAAGCGTGATGCCCAGAGCCACGACCATCGTTGCCTCGGCGAATGTCTTCCCATCCAGAAACAGCGCCACCACATCCTCGCCGGTCAGATCCCGTTCCTGCATCTCCCGCAGCTTCGCAGCGCTCGCTTGCACGAACCCTCGGGACACCGTTGAGCTCGACAGCCCGATGGCGCCCGGAATCGCTTCCGCTGCCGCCTCGTAGTTGCGACAAGAGATTCCGTAGAGAACTCGTTTCAGCAGAAGATCATTCACCTCACCGCCGTGGCTCACCGCCTCGTAGCAGCGAAGCGGAATCTCTCCTCCCTCGATGCTCCGAACCCGTGGCACACGGATCGGTACCCGCTGGCCGCCAAGCCCTACCGTGCCCGGGTTGCTTCCGGGACGGCGACCGCGCTCCAGCTCGTCCTTGCGAGAGTATCGCTCTCCCGCCAACGCCTTCACTTCGTCGTCGAGCAACTCGTGAACGTGCATTAGACCAAGGGGGACCAACCAACGGATCATCTCTACCTTGGCGTCCAGCGCGAGTTCCCCGTAATCCTCGTGCCTCACCATCTCGACCTCACCCAAACGACGCGACTTCTTGCGTTTCTTGACCGAACGTAGCAGACTTCCCATCTCGGCTCCTTTCTTCGCGGCTTGATTTTGTTTTGTCCAACGCCATCAAACCACGGGGTTTGGAGCCGTTTCAATTCCCAACTAAGATTGGCACACTTTCGTAGCGGCTTCGACATCTTCTGCGGTCTCAGTGCTTAATTCGAGGCTATCAGCAAATTCCTTGGCTCCCTTTCCTGCTTCATACCAGAGCGACCCATTGAACTCCTCAAATTTCTCCTGTCTACAGCTTGCTTTAACGCATTAGAAATTGCGAGGTATGCGCCGGTCAATCCTTGCGTCGCCATTTCCCATCTCGTTTTCTCAGGAATCGAATCTATCGTCTTAGCCATCGAGACCCCCTCCTTTTGTGGATACTTCTTTGTGTTGTGCCCTTCCTTTCGGCGGATGACTATATCACCTGACCGGCGCCCCGCGGAATCCGGAGAGAATTCCGAGTGCTCGAAAACAGGGAAGTGTTACCTTTCGTTACTCGGTCCAGACCCAGTAACCAAAAGTAACACCGGGGAGACCGCACTGGACAGGTCTCGGTGAGGAGTGCTCGCCTCGTCGATCTCCTCACTGGACGGATTCCGATGCGCCACGAGATTCCGCTCCCAATAGGTGTTTTCCAATGAATTCCTTAGCGAATTTGAAAGCTGCCTTCCGAAAACCCAAAGGGATTTGCGCTGGTAAATGTGATGATTTCGCCGTTCATGTACGCCAACGCTTGCTCGACAACTTCTTTCCCCTGATCCCACACCCGTACCTTCCACTCATCAGCGTCGGGATAAAAGGCTCGCAGTAACTCCGCTTTGATGCGCCCTGCCTCAGCGTGATCCGACCCGCCATAATGATGCAGCCAGTTCTCCGCCCTGAGAGCCGGCAAAACGGTCGTGACGGGTGACGTGCCGAATTCCAAACTCACCGCCGTTACTTTTGCCGGCGGTAGCATCTTCGGAAGACCGAACTTCACCGACCCTTCGATGGGTGCAGAAAGCGAGTCACCACCGACCGTTGAAGTGACGCGTCCTTCGCCCCAAATCGCGACGGCTCGAAGGTAGGCCTCGTCTGTCTTCGGGATATTGAGAATAATCTCAGCGCTTCCATACTTCCCGAGTCCGGTATGGAGATCGACCAGCACGACGTTATCGGCATCGGAGAGGTATCGAGCAGCAATCTTCCGAATCGTCTGGTTCGACCACGCCTCGAAGCCACCACCGTAAAAGAGTCCTTCAGGGTGCGAATACTGGCCGCCGGATACAGCCACTCGGAGTTCGCCCATGCCGTTGCGCGCTAGATACCACCCTAAACGGGACCAGAACGCGAGACCCGACCAAGTGGATAGCGAGCGCGGTGCAAGAACCCCTGATAGCTCGTCGTATCCCGGGTTGAGCGGATATGGTTCGGAATGATTTACGAAGCTGCGATTGAGATCGACATTGTCCTTGTTGAACCGTCGCAGGTGGGCGAACCCGTAGGGATTGATGGCATGGATCATCACGACGCTCGTGTCCTTCCCCAGGCGAGATAGAAGCCCTTCGCGCAACAGCCCGACTTGAATGCCCGATCCTGCAAACCCCTAGACACCGTGTGTCGCGGAGCTCAAGACAGGGACATTCTTCGCATCTGCGCTACCTAGGAGCGCGATGTCCGTGAAGAGCGATTCACCTTGCGATCCGTCATGGGGGTTTCGAAGACTCTCCACACTCGCGCCGGCGTGCTGCGCCGCCTCGAGGAATGCCTCCCTCGCCGATTCATAGCTCGATGAAAAATATCTGATTGGTCCCGTTTCGGTGGCCTGCTGCTGCGGGCCCGGAACGGCGATGGGCTCGAGCACCATGCCTAGCAAAAGAGGCACCAACGCCATTCCAAACTCTACCATCTCCTTCGTCTTCATAGGCTCCGCCGCCAGAAGGCCAGCACCCGACGCTCATATTCGTGGGGTGCGGTCTCCCAGCCTTTTCCATGTGGGGCACCCAGGATTCGCCACAACTCTTTGGGTTCGCGTGCCGCCTCGTAGAGCGCTTCCACTGAGTTGCTTGGAAACACATCGTCTTCCAGATCATCGATAAGAAAAACCGGACGCGGGCTGATCTTTCCGATTACATTAACGGGCGACACCGCGTCCAAATCCACACCCAGCCGCAGCTCGCAGAAAAACTTGCTCACAGGTGCGAAGGGGAAGCTCGGCAAACCAACCCCTTCCTTGGGGTGCTCGAAGGCGTGGCCAATGGCACTAGGAAGATTCTTGAAAGGGATTTCTGCGACCACACCTTTTATCTCCGGCGTCTCTGCCGCGGCCAGGATCGCCGACACCGCTCCCAAGGAACCACCTTGGATGCCGATCCGCTCTGGGTCGATATCGGATCGGGTCTTGAGATAGTTCACCGCACCCTGGATATCCCACGGCTCCTTCGCCCCGAGCGTGGACTCCTCGCCCTCGCTCTCACCGCGGTAGCGAAAGTCGAACATGAACCGCGGTTGCCACGGCGATAGCCACCAGCCACTTAACGCGTCGTCTCAGAATCATGAAGTGCTTTTACCCCCGAAAAGTTCTCATCGTTTGACTGTTTTAGACAAGCGTCCGAGAATCCACGAAACTACGTAGGTGTCGTTCAGCAGGTCACCATGTTCCCGCGCCGTCTTGTAAACCTCGTACGGTACTCCTTTGGGCGGCAGTGCTCTCTCGAAAGGTACACGTCCGTCCCCGCGGTCCCTTGGGGCTTCCCGAAAATCCCACCCTCTAACCGCACGCGGGCCGCCCTTTACGATCGTGGAAAGCGTTTTGCGGGAGTCACTCGCCAGTACAGCAATCGGTGGGTACTTGAAAGAGTTCTCGTTGCTGCGTACGAACAGAGTCCTGAACTCTCGTGCCCGAGCCAGCGCGTTGCGAAGGTGCAAACGCTGCTCGTCGGTTATTTGAGCCGGTTCAAGCATCCCGAAAATGCCCAGCTTGTGTCGCTCCCAGTCCGCCGCCGCGTACCAATCGTGGACAATCGTGTTGCCGTTCTCGTCCTCCAAGTCCGATTTGGTGGGCGTCAGAGAAAAAAGGCAATAAGGAGACACGAATGTAAACAAGACTTCGGGACTGAGAATCCGTCTGTTCAGACCGACGGCCGTGCCAGCATGCATGTCTTCTAGGAAGCCAGTGAGAGGGCCGAATGGAACTCCAGCGAGCAAGATACTGTGAAAAAGGTCCGGACGACGGTTGAGCGCTACGAAACCAATGAGACCACCCATGCTGTGGCCCACGACTTGAATCTTTTGGCCCCCGCGCTCTTGGCTGACACTTTCGAGGAATTCAACGAACCTATCGGTCGTCTCGAGGTTATCGCGGCGCCAGTCATACGGAAAAGAATAAACCGACCGTCCCGATGCCGCCGCCCAATCCAAGAAAGGGGCGTAAACATTCTGCCGTGCAACCGTACGTAGCGGTGCGTTCGGGACGAGGCCATCAAGCTGCTGCACATCACCTTCCCATCGCAGCGGTAATCGCAGATCGTGACTGCGGAGGCCCAACCCTTGCCAGCCGGTGAGCCAACGCCGGCGACCCTGCGGACCCGATAAGGCGCTGCCTTTGAACCCAGGAACGAGAACAAGGGGAAGAAACGAGGGAGACGGGCCGTCGGTTGAGGCCGACTCATCCAAACGCATCGGCAACTCCCCGGACCCGCCCACGAACACTACAGCGGCCGTGATGGCAGCGACCATCGCCAAAACACAACTAGCCCACCGTATCAGAACCATGACTCGGTTCCAGGACCCGCGCTCGCCCGTCCTCGTACACGTCCTCTAAGGCTTCAACGTCTACGATAGGGATTACCGGACCTGATCGCTGCTCACTTCGAAGCACCCAGATGAATACGCCAAGATGAAGACCGCCAAGCAGGCATAGGTGATCGCATTGCTAACGAAGATGGCGGCGGAGACCGTTCCTGCATCGAGCCCTGGAAGCCTCCAGACCGCGATGCGCCACTCAACGAGCCACGACGCGAAGAACAAGGGTATGAGCAACCCGAGAACTGAAATTGGGAAAACCAACTCGGGACCCACGCTGTATTCCTCATCGAACCGCAAGATCCAGGCGTCCATCACGGGAAAAAGCAACGATAGGACCCACGTGATCGGCATGCCCACGATGGTGGACACTCCGTTGGCCCAGGCCGAAACCGTCGTGGCCCCCCCGATTGCCATCGCAAGTCTCGTCGACAACACATACGCTTCGATGGCGATGATGGGCAAAAGCGCCAAGATCATGAGCGGCCACATCACGACGATCATCGGCAAGCCGGTGTTCGCGTCGGCCGGAGACGCGAGCACCAATACGACTGCTACAGAAATCCAGGCCGCGACCTTCCTGCTCCTCATCGCTTATTCCTCCCTCTGGGCTCCTAACCAAGCTGTAGTCGACTGTAGCCAGGGCAGGGGAGACGACGCCACAGGGAATGTGACAGTTCCTGAGGTGTCATGCTGGAAAAGACCGTGTAGAATTGCCGTAACTGAGGGTCAACTAGACTCGATCCGCGGCGGAGGCCAGCCCTGAATGCTTGCCCGGACAGACATCCGTATTGCTAGGGAAAGCGATGTCACCATCCACGATCAGTTGGTGGCAGAAATCACTTTCCTGATTGCAACAGGGGAATGGAAGCCCGGCGAGGCCCTTCCGAGCGTCAGGGACCTGGCCCGCCGGCTGAAGATTCACCACAACACCGTGAGCTAGGTGTACCAAGAGTTGGAGGCTCACAATCTCTTGCTTCGCCGTCGGGGGAGTCCGATGGTGGTGCGTTCACCAGGAGACCTGACCTCCGCACCACGTGTGAAGGATCTAGATGATCTGATCAATGCGACGATTCAATCCGCACAGGAGGCCGGTTACAGCGTCAAGCAACTTCGCCAGCGCGTTCTAGAGCGTCTCATGGCAGAACCCCCGGACCATCTGCTGGTCGTTTCGGCCGACGGGGGCATCCGTCACCTTCTGCGAGAAGAGCTCAGAGAAGCTCTCGGTTTTCCCGTCGAGACGTGCTCACCGGAGGATCTTGGGGAGAGGGCAGGAACTGATGATGGGAACATTGGTTGTGGACCCACCGGCTGCCATCTCCCAAATTACTGACGTGGTCCCGAAGGATCGTCCTGCCATCCCCATCACGTTTTCGTCGGGGGACGAGCAGTTAGAGATGATTCGTCAGTTGCGGGAGCCTTCCACGATCGCTGTCGTGTCCATTAGTGAGTTCGTCCTGCAAACAGCGCGAGGGGTCCTGGCGCCGGTGGTCGGGGAGCGCCACACGTTGCAAGAGTGTTTGCTCCCGCAAGGCGAAGCCCGCCGACTCGACGCCGCAGACCTCGTCATCTGCGACAGGATCGCCGCCCGACGAGTGAAGGCTCGTAAGGTCGTTCAGTATCGAATGGTTTCCCCGGCGTGCCTCAACCTGTTGAGAAGTGCCATGGAACCTTAACGTGGGAATCTTCGGATGTCGTCCCTCCTCGAAACCGAGATTCTAGACGCGCTGCGACCGCGGATCGGTGAGCGCTTACGCGCGGTCGAGTACGGGGA
Source organism: Candidatus Marinacidobacterales bacterium (assembly GCA_965219415.1). Classification (GTDB taxonomy): domain Bacteria; phylum Acidobacteriota; class Vicinamibacteria; order Marinacidobacterales; family DATDRI01; genus CBDCNP01. The sequence continues at coordinate 7,155 of CBDCNP010000002.1, read as the reverse complement.
CGACTACGACGAGGAATTGCATGACAGCTACCCCCTGGATGATCCCGACCTCGCCCTGGATCGAGCGGTGCTGCTTCATTTCGAAGGCGGCGACGTCATGGTGACTGCCGAGGGATACAATGACTGGGTGCTCTCGGTCACCGGCGGCTCGACCTTCGCAGAGCATCTCAAGTCGCTCGATGCCGGACGCCTCCCGTACTGGCGTTCCTTCCTGGGCCAACCCCTGCTTTCGGCGTCGATTCTAGGATATGAGCTGGAGCCGACCGCCATGCGCTTGAACTTCTCTGCGGGCTCGGTGCTGGTGTGGGTTGCAGGAGGGGACGGGTCGCTCTACGTGAGCTGGCCCGACAGCAAGAGCTACTTGCCCGACCTCGAGACGCTGTGGACCTCAGAGCAACCCGACGTCATCTGCGACACAACATCGGCCGACTTCGCGCGACCGCATGCGGACTATGAAGTTCAGCCGGGGTATCCTCTGGCCGTTCTGCTGATTGGTTTCCTGGTTGCCGTGGTTGGTTCTGGCCATCGTACCCACGCTCCACCCCTGGTTCGGGCTTCCGATCGCCGCCGCCCTACTCGCACTCTCTGCAGCCGGATACCGCATCGGTGAGGGATTCCTTATCCACCTACTGCGCGGACTCCTCACCATCTTTTCGATCGCATCCGCCGTAATGCTCATAAGAGCGCACTGGTTCACTTAGCCGTCCAGCAACTCGGGTCCCGACCAACTAACACTTTGGCCACGCGATCTCGGTCGGAGATTTGCTCACGGCGATCACTCCAAAAAAGAGGGGATTTATGCCTGCTAAGACAAGACTCGCAGCAGCAATGGTAATCGGATTCGGTGCGATTCTCTTGCTGCAGATCGTAATGGCTTCGCAAGCAGGAGCCGGTCGCGTTTTGCGACTCGAAGAATTGACTTTCGTCGAAATCGACGAGCTGGACCGGAAGAACTCCGTCTTCTTCCTGACGATGGGAAACTTGGAGCAGCACGGCCCACACCTTCCGGTCGGCGCCGATTATTTTCAGGCCATGGGCATCCGCGATGGCATGATCAAACGACTCCGCGTCTCCCATCCGGACTACGATCTTGTGCTGGTTCCGCCGGTAATGCTCGGCGAGGAGGGACCGGAAGTCCATGCGGGAGAGTTCAACCACATAGGCACCTTTCCCCTGCGCTTCGAGACGCTTCGAGGCGTGGCAATCGACTGGGGTTCTACGATTGCCCGAAAGGGTTTCAAGAACGTCTTCTTGGTGCATAGCTATGGCTTTCCTCCTGGGAACAGCGCCTTCAATCAGGCCGCTGCTTATGTGAGTGAGGAATACGGCGTACGGATGGTGAATATCTCCAGCTTGATATTCGGTTCAGGATTCTACAGCTCGGAGATCTATCAGAAACATTTTGGCCAGGATTGGCAAGAGCACTTAGGCTATGAAGGGCATGCAGGCGCAGCGGAAACATCGGTTAATCTGTTTCTGCGAAGCGATCTCGTTAAGCCGGACTATAAGGACTATCGACCTTTTCTGGTCAAGAACGATGAGGAATTCTTGCGGACGATTCCTGGGAGGGACTGGCACGGTTACTGGGGAAACCCCGCAAAGGCCTCCAAGGCGCATGGAGAAGACATGATCGAGGAGTTTGCCAGTCGGGGATTCGAGGTCGCGAAAATAGCTCTTGCAGGTGAGGATCTCTCCGCCCTACCTGTTTATCCAGATAGCTATCCACGCCACCCTGAGATGGATCGAGTTCTCGAACGGCTTCGCCGCGAATATCGGAATCAGGACGTCCAAATGCGCGCGTGGCTATCGGGGTCAGAACGTTAGAATCTCGTTAAGACGCTCGGAAGACATCTCTCCCGACCGGACGGCTTCGTCGAGCACTTGTTTCCGCCTCGGATCCGCGCGAAGTCCATCGTCGCCCGCTTAGGTTGTGGTGTATGCTGAGCACAATCTGAGAGGTACTCATGTCGACGCTCACCGAGCTTTGGGTGAACCGAGCGCGTATCCGTATCGACGCCGACCCGGAAGCCAGCCTCCTAAGCGTGTTGCGAGAGCAGACGAACCTCACGGGCGCCAAGTACGGGTGCGGCGAGGGTCAATGCGGCGCCTGTACGGTACTGCTCGATGGCTCCCCCGTCCGGTCCTGCCTCACACCGATGCGCGCCGTCGCAGGTAGACAGATCACTACGATCGAGGGCCTGGAGGACCAGGGCCAACTCCATCCGGTGCAGGAAGCCTTTCTAGAGATGGGGGCGCTGCAGTGTGGGTACTGTACGCCGGGGATGATCCTATCCGGCGTTGGCCTCCTGAACAAGAACCCGAACGCCACGCGAGAGGAGGTCCTTCGCTTCATGAAGGGCAACATCTGCCGCTGCGGAACGTACCCGAGGATCCTGGCGGCGATGGAAAAGGCCGCAGAAATTATCGGGGAGAAGGATTGATGAAGGACAAGAAAACATCCTTCCCGATGTCTTTAGAGCCCGAGCGCTACGAGTTCGCTGAATCGGCCGCCTACCACTTCGACGTCGACCGAAGACAGTTCCTAAAAGTCTTCGGTGGCGGCATCGTCATCTTCGTGAAACTCGACGAAGCTCTCCAGGCGCAAGAGGCTGGAGGGAAGTCGCTTCGAGGCTTTGGAGATCCGCTTCCGAACGATCTCGCGGCCTGGCTTCACGTCGGCGGAGATGGCGTAATCACCGTCTATACCGGAAAGGTCGAAGTGGGCCAAAACGTCCGTACCTCTCTCGCCCAGGCGGTCGCCGACGAGCTGCATTTGCCAATGGAATCCGTGCAACTAATCATGGGTGATACCGACCGGACGCCGTACGACATCGGTACCTTTGGAAGTTTCACGACACCCCAAATGGCTCCCCACCTGCGGAAGGCATCGGCTACGGCGAGAGAAATCCTTACCGATTTGGCCGCCAAACAATGGAACGTGGATCGCGCCACGCTCGTCGTCGCGAGCGGCAAGGTGTCGGATCCAGCAAAGAATCGCTCGATTGCGTTTGGTGAGCTCACGAAGGGCGAGAAGCTCATCCAAACGATCAGCGATCCCGCGCCCACTACCGCCGCGGGCAATTGGACCGTTGCCGGCAGGTCGGCCGCGAAGGTGAACGGCCGTGCTTTCGTGACGGGACGGCACCGCTTCGCTTCGGACATCAAGCTACCGGACATGTTGTACGGGAAAGTGCTTCGGCCGCCCTCCTTCGAGGCCACCTTGGTTTCCGTCGACACGAGCGAGGCGGAGGCGATGGAGCGAGTGGTGGTGGTCAAAGACGGCGACTTCGTGGGAGTCGCTGCGCCAAGCCAGCACCAAGCCGCCCGAGCGGTGGATGCCATTCGGGCGGAGTGGGCATCAACGTCTCATCCATTATCCAAGGACCTGTTCGACTACTTGAAGGCGAATCCCTCGGACACTCGGGGATGGCGCGGACCGAGGCGTTACGCCGAGGGCTCGAGCGCGAAGGGACTGGCTACGGCAGACCGAAAGCTCGAGGCCCGCTACACCGTCGCCTACATCGCCCATGCCTCGTTGGAGCCCCGGGCCGCGGTAGCTCAGTGGAAAGGTGGCAAGCTTACGGTCTGGACCGGAACCCAACGACCCTTCAAGGTCCGCGATCAGCTCACCGAGGCGTTCCATCTCCCGGAGAATCAAGTGCGCGTGATCGTGCCGGACACAGGCTCGGGGTATGGAGGCAAGCACACGGGCGAATGCGCGATCGAGGCGGCGCGGCTGGCAAAAGCCGCCGGCCGCCCGGTGAAGCTGGTGTGGACCCGTGAAGAAGAATTTACCTGGGCCTACTTCCGTCCCGCAGGTCTCATCGAGGTGACGAGCGGTGTTAAAAATGATGGAACCCTCACCGCCTGGGAGTTCCATAACTACAACTCAGGCCACTCAGCGATCGAGGGTCGCTACGAGATTCCCAACCTGCACATCGAGTTCCATCCCGCGCGCTCACCTCTTCGACAGGGCTCGTATCGCGCCCTCGCCGCAACGGCGAATCACTTCGCACGCGAGTCCCACTTGGACGAGCTCGCTCACGCGATCGGGATGGATCCCCTCGAGTTTCGTCTAAAGAATTTAAAGGATGAGCGCCTGATCGCGGTACTCGAAGCGGCCGCCAAGCAGTTCGAGTGGGGAAAGAGGAAAGCCTCCAAGGATCGGGGCCTCGGTCTCGCCGGGGGATTCGAAGCAGGCTCCTATGTCGCCACGTTCGCGGAGGTGTCGATCGGGCGGCCAAGCGAAAAGGTTTGCATCGACCGCCTCGTTACCGCGTTCGAGTGCGGAGCCATCGTGAACCCGGATAGCCTAAAGAATCAGGTCGAGGGCGCGGTGATCATGGGAATCGGCGGCGCCTTGTTCGAAGCAATAGATTTCGCCGAAGGGAAGATCGAAAACCCCTTCTTCTCGCAGTACCGCGTGCCACGGTTCAGCGACCTTCCTGCGCTGGAAACGATCCTCCTGGACCGCAACGACTTGCCTTCGGCGGGGGCCGGAGAGACGCCTATCGTCTGCGTAGCCCCGGCGATCGCGAATGCCATCTGGAGCGCAACGGGCACTCGTCTGAGGTCTCTCCCGATGATCCCCGACGGCCTAAAGGGAGTTTGACGAACCCATGAAGGGTTTCATGCTGTTCGGCCTCCCAGTTCTTGCGGTCGGTGCCGCCCTCGGAGGCTTGCCGGAGGACAACGTCCAAGGCCTCTGGTCCTATGAGTCGGTGACAACCGCCGGGCAGAGCGAAGAGGCCCTCGCGGGATTCTTTCTCTTCCACGACGGTAAGTTCGTTCACCAGGCGATGCGTGATGGCGAGCCGATGGAAAATCAGCTGGCGGATGCGCATGTGGGTACCTACGAGCTAAATGGCGGCGTTTTGCGGTTCGATGTAGAAATCGGTATCTTGGTCACGCCCGAGCAGAGTCCAGTGTTGTCCGGACGCTCCAACACGACACATCAAGTTTCCGTTCGGCGTTCCGGGGATGAGCTCGTCCTGACTTTCGCAAACGGGAATGCCGAAAAGCTAACCCGGATCCCCACTAAGGCAACGACTCTGGTTCGCCTCGACCGCGGCATGCTCGCTCTCACCGATGAGCACTTCCTCCTCGTCACGACGCCCGAGGGCGGCTGGCTGGCGGGGTCGGGCACTTTCCAGCGTCACGGAAACGACCTTCGTCTCGATGCGCTGCGTTGGTTCGCCGTTCAGGGAGAAGAAGTCTTCTATGCGCGCGATCACATCTTCGAAGCCACCTTCGATGGTCAGACGTTGTCTTTTTCGCAAGGCCCTCGTTTTCGAGTGACAAAGTAGGAAGCACCATCGGCGCGCCCTCAGCCTGTCGTATGAAGGCCTTCGGGGCAAGGGAAGTAGGTCCTAGGCGGTTTTCGGTCCAAGTGCGACAAGTAGAAGGGGGTGTCTTGAGTGGCCTAGTCGTTACCTTTGGTTACTCGGTCCAGACCGAAAGCCCACCGGTGGATACTTCGCTCAAGCTGTACGGTCCCGGACCACCAAATCCACATCGCAATCGAGCACATGAAGGAGCGAAAGCAGCTGCCCTACGGACTTCCTGGTGTTGGTTTGATCCAATAGCCGATAGAACTGAGTTGCCGACGTTCCCAGTCGACGGATGATTTCGCGCTTGCTCAAAGGGCTGGCGTCGAGGCGCTTTTGAGCCTCGAGCGTGAGTTTGTAGAGCAAGAGCTCCCGAAGGTATCCGGGGTCTTGGTTGTACTCGAGCACCTGTTCGACGTGGACGCTCCCTTCTGAACCCGACTGCAGAACGTACGTGAAACCCTCGCTTCCGATCTTCTTATCAACGAAGACCTCGACGACCTTGTTGTCGGGTTCAGGCTTGGTGTGCAGTTTCGCATAGGGGTAAAGGTAAGTATTCCTATAAGCGCTTACCTCAAACGCCTTCCTGCGATTGTTTGCCTTAACCCGCCGCACTTTCATAGTCGACCTTCTGTCTGGAGCTCCTTAATAAGGTCCAATACCTTTCGGGAGGGGATGTTCCGCCGGATGTTGAATTTGGGGTAGCGGCGGCTCCTTGGCCGGCCTAAGAATAGGTCTGCCAAACAACCGTCTCCAGAGGGGGACAAGGAGCCACCAATGCCTAGGAAATCAAAGAAGCCAGTAAGAAAGCAAACGCACTCGCCTACGGGCAAGGTAGTTGGCCAAGTCGGTCAGATACTGCTACCGATGATAGCTGGGATCGCGGCCACGAAGGCGGAACTGACGGAATGGGTGTACGAGCAAGGACTGACAGCTCTGCACCTACTGCTCAGAGAGGACGCCGAGGAGATCGCGGGGCTCAAGGGCAAGCACGAGAAGGAGCGAACTCATAACCACTGGGGGAGCACGAACGGAGAGCTGAGCTTCGGTGGTCGTCGCATCCAAGTGTCGCGACCTCGAGTTCGCTCGAAGTCGGGCGAGGAGGCGTCGCTTCCACACTTCGAAGCCTTCCGCGAAGAAGACCCGCTTCCAGAGCGAGTGTTGAATCAGATCTTGGTGGGGGTATCGACCCGAAATTACGAATCGAGTCTGAACAAACCCGCGGCCAAGTTGAAGTCTGGGGATGTCCCGGCCGCTGTTGAATTTGGTCGGGTAGCGGCGGCACCTGTGAATACTCTTAGGCAGCAAACTCATCGCTGTCAAGAGATTTCTGTTTGCTTCTAAGCGCGTGAACGAAAGCGCCCATATGGCGATAGCCTTTGATACGCCGGAACTTTTTCTGCGCGGTGACGACGCCAAGAGCGGTCCATCGGCGAACCATGGAAGGACTCTTCCAACGCTTGACGTTTCTCGATACTCTGCGAATGGTTCCGTTGAGATTCTCAATGGCGTTCGTCGTGGCAAGAGACTGGCGAAGTAAGGCGGGCAGCGCGAGCTTCACGACCGTGAGTGTCTCTTCCATCCCTTCACGAAGGCTTCCGGCAGCTTCGTCGTAGCCGTTTCGCTCGAGCCACGACACCAATGCCTGAAGTCGCTTGCGCGCCTTGTCGGCACTCTTGCACTTGTAGGCTTCCTTCATCGTCTGGAGTACGTAGGCGTGACGAGACTTGGGAAGGTACGAGCGAAGATTCCGGAGTTTATGGATCTGGCACCTTTGGATGACCGCGAGGTCCCCCAAAACGTCGACGAGTGCCTTGCGGATGCCTTT